>NZ_SGNY01000001.1 GCF_007002745.1 Martinezella rhizogenes
AGCCGATCCAGAAAACTATCATGGAAACAAGGCTCTAACCGCAGGATACAGGATATTCCCAGCTAATCCCGGAAAAAGGCTCGTCCTGCCATCTGATATTGCGGGTTACACTTGATCCGGCATCCAGCCACGGCGGGTCTGCGCCGTGAAGGGAGTCTTTTGTGATCAACGACTTGATCGCACTGGACCCCGGATCAAGTCCGGGGTGACGGTGTGCGGATGGTGCCGTTCTGCCTCAGAAATCGCTTTTCGAGACGCCGCAATCACTACGAAGAATCGCCTGTCTTTCCCCTGAAGCCAGCCTTTCCTGTGGAATCGTAGATGCCTCTTGTTGTCACGCCACAATCAGACATTATGTTCGCCGCTCCAGACGCCACATCAGAGAACCTCATGACCGCAGATAATGCCCGCCTCGCCACGCTCATCGCCTCCGAAATCAACGCCCGCCCCGATCAGGTGAAGGCGGCGGTGGGCCTGCTGGACGAGGGCGCGACCGTTCCCTTCATCGCCCGTTACCGCAAGGAGGTGACCGGCGGCCTTGATGACACCCAGCTTCGAACGCTGGCGGAACGCCTTGTCTATCTGCGCGAACTGAATGCGCGCCGCGCCTCCATCGTCGAGACCATCAACGGTCAGGGCAAGATGACCGATGCGCTGATGGTCAAGATCATGCAGGCGGGCACCAAGGCGGAACTGGAAGACCTTTATCTGCCCTATAAGCCGAAGCGCCGCACCCGCGCAGAAATCGCTCGCGAACGGGGTCTCGGTCCGCTGGCGCAAGCCATCTGGGATAACCGCGCCAGCGACCCGGCAAAGCTTGCGGAGGCCTATATCAAGGGCGAGGTAGCCGATGTGAAGGCAGCGCTTGAAGGCGCGCGCGACATCGTCGCGGAAACCATGACGGAAAACGCCGATCTCCTCGGTCGGCTGCGCGACTATATGCGCCAGAACGCCATTTTCCGCGCCAAGGTGGTGGATGGCAAGCAGGCGACCGGCGAGAAGTTCTCCGACTATTTCGATCATTTCGAACGCTGGGCAACCGTGCCGGGCCACCGTGCGCTCGCCATGCTGCGCGGCTGGAACGAAGAAGTGCTGACACTGACGATCGATGTCGATGCTGATGATCCGTCGCCGGTCAAGCCGGCTCAGCGCACCGTCGCTTCCGCCTTCGATATCCGCAATGCCGGCCCTGCCGATCAGTGGCTGATGGAAGTGGCGGGCTGGACCTGGCGCGTGAAGCTCTCCATGTCGCTGTCGCTCGATCTCATGCGTGAAGTGCGTGAGCGGGCCGAAGAAGAGGCGATCAATGTTTTCGCCCGCAATCTGAAAGACCTGCTACTGGCGGCACCGGCGGGTTCCCGCGCCACCATGGGTCTCGATCCCGGCATCCGCACCGGCGTCAAGGTGGCCGTGGTGGATGGCACCGGCAAGCTCCTGGAGACCACGACGGTCTATCCATTCCCGCCGAAGAACGATGTGCGCGGCACGCAGGCGGAACTCGCTATGCTCATCCGCAAGCACAATGTCGAGCTGATTGCCATCGGCAATGGCACCGGCAGCCGCGAAACGGAGAAGCTGGTGGCGGATCTTCTGGCGCAGATGCCCGCTTCGGCTTCCGGCACAAAACCCACCAAGGTCATCGTTTCGGAAGCGGGTGCATCGGTCTACTCCGCTTCGGAACGGGCGGCTGCGGAATTCCCCAATCTCGACGTTTCGCTGCGCGGGGCCGTCTCCATTGCCCGCCGCCTTCAGGATCCATTGGCGGAACTGGTGAAGATCGAACCGAAATCCATCGGCGTTGGTCAATATCAGCACGATGTCGATCAGGGCCGCCTCAGCCGCTCGCTTGATGCCGTCGTGGAAGATGCGGTGAATGCCGTCGGCGTCGATCTCAATACGGCCTCGTCGCCGCTTTTGGCGCGGGTGTCCGGCCTTGGCAGTTCGATTGCCGACGCCATCGTCGCCCATCGCGATCAGACAGGCCCCTTTTCAAGCCGTAAGGATTTGCTGAAGGTGCCACGGCTTGGCCAGCGCACCTTCGAACAATGCGCCGGCTTCCTGCGTATTCCGAACGGCAAGGAGCCGTTGGATGCGTCTTCGGTTCACCCGGAAGCCTATGGTGTGGCGAAGAAGATCGTTGCCGCCTGCGGCCGCGATCTGCGCACGTTGATGGGCGACAGCGCCACGCTGAAGGGTCTCGACCCGAAGCGCTTCATCGATGAACAGTTCGGCCTGCCGACCGTCAAGGACATCATCGCCGAGCTGGAAAAACCCGGCCGCGACCCGCGCCCGAGCTTCAAGACCGCGACCTTCGCCGAAGGTGTGGACGAGATCACCGATCTGAAGCCGGGTATGTTGCTGGAAGGCACCGTCACCAACGTTGCTGCGTTCGGTGCTTTCGTGGATATCGGCGTGCATCAGGATGGGCTGGTGCATGTCTCGCAGCTTGCCGACCGTTTCGTGAAAGACCCGCATGAGGTCGTCAAGGCGGGTGATGTCGTTAAGGTGCGAGTCGTTGAAGTGGATGTGAAACGCAAGCGCATCGGTCTCACCATGCGCAAGGATGGCGGTGAGGCAGCGCCTCAGCCGATGCGTGAGAAGGGCAATGCCAGCGCCATGCGCCACGCGACATCCAAGCCGAAAGATCGCAACGAGGGGTCGCAATCCGGTGGTGCTCTTGCCGCCGCCCTGGCTGAGGCAATGAAGCGACGCTGACCTGGGGTTGAAATGATTTTTTACCGAAAAGCCCTGCCGGGTACCCCGGCAGGGCTTTTTATTTGATGAAATCGTTCAATTTTTTTGAAATAAGACTATCTTGAAACTTGTGCCGAAAGGAATACGGTCAGCAAAATTGATAAGTGAGACTTAGCAATTGGGGGTGCCATGGCGTCGTCTCTGCATGTTCTTCTCGAAAAGATAATCAAGATCGGTGATCTTGCCGTCCACAGCCCGCAGGGTAGCCGCACATTTGGCGACGGCACTGGAAACCGGGTTGTTCTGAATTTCACCGACGAAGCCGCCATGCAGGAGATCGCTGCCGATCCTGCATTGAAACTCGCCGAAATTTATATGGAAGGCCGTATGACCATCGCCGAGGGCGATATTTACGACTTTCTGGCACTGGTCAAAGGCAATACGCTGAGCGAAGCCTTGTCCTTCGGCATGGTCTGGCGCGGCATGGCGCGCATCATCGCCGCCCGCATCAAGATGCATCTGCCGGTCAATCACAACAAGAGCAACGTCGCCCATCATTATGATCTGAGCGCCAAGCTGTTTGACCTCTTCCTTGATGAGGACTGGCAATATTCCTGCGCTTATTTCAATCCGCCCGGTATCAGCCTCTATGAAGCGCAGGTTGCCAAAAAACGGCATATCGCTGCCAAGCTGATGACCGAACCGGGCCAGAGCGTGCTGGAGATCGGTTCCGGCTGGGGCGGCATGGCGATGTATGTCGCCGAAAGCGCCGGTGCCGATGTGACGGGCATCACGCTCAGCGAAGAGCAGCTGCGTGTTTCCCGCGACCGGGCGGCAAAACGTGGTATCGCCGGCAATGTCCGCTTCGAATTGCAGGATTACCGTTATCTGCCCGCCTCGAAGAAATATGACCGCATCGTCTCCGTCGGCATGTTCGAACATGTCGGGCCGACGCATTATCGCGATTATTTCGACAAGGTGGCGGAGGTGCTCGATGACAAGGGCGTGATGGTACTGCACTCCATCGGCCAGCCCTATCCGGCACTGGCGACCAACCCCTTCATCGAAAAATATATTTTCCCCGGCGGCTATATCCCTTCGCTTGCCGAGGTGCTGCCGGCGATCCAGAAGTCGGGGCTGCTGGTGAAGGATATCGAAATTCTGCCCATGCATTACGCCCATACGCTGCGGCACTGGCGAGAACGTTTCGTGGCGCGCAAGGCCGAGGCGATCGCACTTTACGACGAGCGTTTCTTTCGCATGTGGGAATTTTATCTGGCGGGGTCGGAAATGGCCTTCACCCATGAAAATTTCCATATTTTCCAGATCCAGCTCGCCAAGGATCGCGATGCCGTGCCGCATAATCGCGATTACATCGCCCGCAACGAGGCGAAGCTGCTGGAGTTTGAAAAGACCCGTCCACCGTTGGAGAAGGTGACGTTCTAGGGCTTGGGCATTCTCCACCGTCATGCCGGACCTGATCCGGCATCCAGCCAGGGGAAGTCCTGGGCTGAAAAGCGTCTTCCCGCCGCGCCGACGCGCGTCGGCTGGCAACTGTATTAATGCATGTTGTTTTAAGCTGCTTCGAATGTGGTTTTATCCCTGAGAATGGCATTTGCAATGACGAGCAGTTTGCGGGCGATGGCGATGATCATGACCTTGAACGGTTTGCCTTTGGCCTGCATGGCTTGAACCATGCGGGCGAAGGGCGACTTTAGCCGGTAGGCCACCAGCGCCGCCATATAGAGGGCATCGCGCACGCGCTTTCGTCCGGCGCGGATATGGCGCTGGCCGCGATGAATGCCGCTATCGGCATTGAAGGGGGCAAGGCCTGCAAGCGCCGCCATGCTGCCTGGCGAACTGTCGCCCAGTTCCGGCATGTGGGCCATCAGGGTGAACGCCGTGATCTGGCCGATGCCGGGGATCGAGCGAAGTCTGGTGCTTTGCTCGTTCAGCGTCACATTTGTCCGTACAAGCAACTGGCACTGTTGTTCGATCGCGGCGATTTCCGTATCGAGCCAGCCGAGGTGGCGCGCGATGCTGTCGCGCTCCGACGGATCGGCCGTATGAAGGCGCGCACGTTCCTGCTGGCGCATGGCAACAAGCTGATCACGCCTTGTATGCAGGCTTTCCAGCTGCTGACGGACCGGGTCGGGTGGTGTCGTAACGGGTGGTGAAAGTGTTTCGCCCATGCGCGCCAAAAGTCGCGCATCGATGGTATCGGTTTTGGCAAGCTGGCCGGTGGCTCTTGCAAAGTCGCGGGCCCTGGCCGGATTGACCCGACAATAGGGCCGCCGCCACCTTTCGAGCGCCGAGCACAACAGCCGGTCATAACGTCCGGTCGCCTCCAGAACGACCTGCGCCTCGCGTCCTCAAGGGTGGCAAGCCATTCATCGATGGCGGTGCCGGTATTGGCGATGCGGACGGCTTTTTGTGTTGCGGCATCGAAAAGATCCAGATGTGCCTTTGAGACGTCGCATCCGATGTAAACAGGGTGTACCATGGCAAGCCTCATCCTGTGCTACGAGGTCCGCGCTCACGGCCTCCATCAACTGTTCAGGTTGGGATTATCAGAGCGGGCGGAGGTCCAAAAGCCAGCAGGCGGTCTCTAACGACCAGGATTCCGACGGCCTTCCGCCCGCACTCTACATAGCACAAATCCAATACACAGGATTCCGGCTCAGGGTCGGAATAACGGAAGAGGTGGTCGCCAGTTTTCTTCCTGCGCTGGTTAATGGAATGGAAAGACAATCCCTCTAATTCTACGGGCACCTGTCTGTATTGCGTTTCTGGGGTTCTTTTCATGTTCAAGCCATCAGCGGCAGTCGCCGCCTGTGTCCTGTCGCTTTTTGCCGTGGGCAACGCCCATGCCGAAGGCTGGTTTTCCGGCGACTGGTATCTGAAGCTCGGCGGTGCGGGTTTCACTGCGCCGAAATATCAGGGCGACAACAAGAACGAATTCGGCTTCTCGCCGATCATTTCGCTCGGACGTCAGGGGCAGGGCGCGCGCTTCACCTCCCGCAACGACAGCGCCTCGATCTCGCTTCTGGACAATGGTCCGATCAGCATGGGTCTTGCCGGCAAGCTGGTTTCTCCGCGTGACGAAGGCGACTCTTCCGATCTGAAAGGCATGACCCGCATCAAGCGCGGTGGCGAGCTTGGCGGTTTCGCCGAAGCCTATCCGACCGACTGGCTGCGCGTTCGTGGTGAAGTCCGTCAGGGCATCCGCAGCCATAGCGGCGTGGTCGGTGATGTTGCCGTTGATGCCTTCACCGATATCGCCCCCGGCATCCAGATTTCCGCCGGCCCGCGCGCCACATGGGTGAGTAGCAAATATAACGAGCGCTATTACGGCGTTAGCGCAGCGCAGACAGCTGCCGGCGCGCCTTCGCCCTATAGCCCGGGCGGTGGCCTTCATTCCGCCGGCATCGGCGCCGCCATCACCTGGAAGGTTACCGAGAACGCCGAAGTCGGTTCGTTTGCGGAATATCGCCGCCTGACGGGCGACGCCGCCGACAGCTCGCTGGTGCGCGAGCGCGGTTCGAAAAACCAGTTCATCATCGGCGTTCAGGCAAGCTACAAATTCAATTTCTCGCTGCCCTGAGGTAGATGAACGCGTTGTTTGGAGATTGAAAACCCGCAGCATTCTGCTGCGGGTTTTTCTATCCAGATAATCGGTGTTATCCTCGGGTCAAGCCCGAGGATGACAGTGGAGAGGTGAGGTGCTTTGCCGGTCGCCTGCGGACAAATCACCAAAAACCGCGCATCTTTGCACTTTGAAAACCGTTCCGATTTTCCCGCCAATGCTGTAGAACCATCCCATGGTTCACCACAGCGATTTATCAGACCGCGTTTCCGACGCGCCATCCAACAACTGGGTCTATCGGATTTTGCCGAGGTCCCTCTGGCCCTATGCGCAGCTCGCAAGATGGGATCGCCCCATCGGCTGGCAATTGTTGATGTGGCCGTGTTTCTGGTCCGCCGCCCTTGCGGCCAATGCTGCGACAGTGAGCGGCGGCTTTTCCTGGGGCACGCTGATCTGGCACCTGGTACTGTTCTTTATCGGATCGGTGGCGATGCGCGGTGCCGGTTGCACCTATAATGATCTGGCCGACCACAAGATCGACATGGCCGTGGCGCGCACCCGTTCCCGGCCGCTGCCATCGGGCCGCGTGACCAGGCTGCAGGCCAAGGTCTTCATCGTGTTGCAGGCGCTTGCCGGCTTTGTGGTGCTCTTGCAGTTCAACAGCTTTGCAATCGCGACAGGCATCTTCTCGCTGATCTTCGTGGCGATCTATCCTTTTGCCAAGCGCTTCACCAACTGGCCGCAATTTTTCCTCGGCCTTGCCTTTTCGTGGGGCGCGCTGATGGGCTGGGCCGGGCAGTTCGGATCGATCGCCTGGCCGGCTGTCCTGCTTTATGTCGGCTCCATCGCCTGGACGATCGGTTATGATACAATCTACGCCCATCAGGACAAGGAAGACGACACGGCAGTCGGCATCGGTTCGACCGCCCTGCTGTTTGGAGAAAACACACATCGCTGGCTGGTTTTTCTTTATGGCACAGCCCTTGCCATGATTGCCCTGTCCTTCTGGGGCGCGGGTGTTAACGTCATTGCCTATAGCGGCCTTGCCGCTGCGGCCATCATGTTGTTCCGCCAGGTCTGGGTGCTGGATATCGACGACGTCGAGCAATGCCTCGTATTGTTCAAATCCAACAACCGTGTCGGCGTGATGATTTTTGCTGGCCTCATCCTGCCGCTTCTGCTGGTGTGAACCACCGGAATAAAGATACGAAAAAAGCCCGGCCGCATTGTTGCGCGCCGGGCTTTTGATTGTCTTGCTGAAGGTTATCAGCTGCGGGCGATGATTTCCTTGCCCTCGATCTTCATGCTCATGCCGAGCGAGCCGGTGGAGCGACGAACGAGGAAGCGCGGGCGGCGATCGGCGAAATAGGAATGGCGGCGGCGCGGGCGGGTATTCTGGGTGCGCACCTTGCCGAGATGTTCTTCCAGCGGGCGGGCAACGCCATCGGCTTCCACCATCAGCATGGGAATGCGGTAGGCTTCAGACCAGCTGCGCCAGTCGGCGGCGATATCACAGAGATCATGGGCGACCAGCAGCGGAACGCAGAGATCCGGATCATCATGGTGAAGTTCCAGCGTCACGGTTACCTGGCCGTCGCCATGGTCGATGGCGCGGGCGGCAACGCCCTTGAAGGCGCGGGCTGGCAGGGCGAAAGACAAAGGCAGGCCGGAAGAGGACAGAACCTTTCTCAGAACGGCGCCCCGTTCATCGAGCGTCACGGCGACGTCGGTCGTGCCGTTACCTTTTCCATAGGTGACCTGTTGCGGAAAACGTGCCGGGTCGAGTCTGAGTGTGGCAACGGCCCAGTCGGGCTTCAGAACGGTCTTGGTCATGTTTAATCTACCCTTGTTTTACCTGAGAGCCGGTTTCCGGTCTTCTCATCGGGACTTTTCGTCCTCTGATGTCAGGAGATTATCCGCCGCATGTTCGAGACTGCTTAAAAATCGCGGTTAAGAAAACTTTGCATTCCCAAATGGTTAGCAAAACCCACTGTGGCATGGTTTCGTTTGCGTAAAGCCGATTGAGACAATGCGGTTTTTATCATCCCTGAAAATGTGCTCTTTCAAGCTCCGGGCAAGCAGCGTCATGCATAGTCCTGCCAAGGCTTGCCGTGCGTCCTGATGGGGCGTGATGGGTGGATTTAAAACCGGAACCTTGATGCTCCCGAAGGGATGCGCGATGTTCCAGAGGACATTCAGATGGTATCGACGTATCTCAGCTACGACCTCATCAACCGCGATATGAAGACGAGCATCTCGCGCGTGGCGCAGCAGGGTCTCATCGAGCGGCAGACGAAATATTACAAGGAAAACATCGGCAATGTGAAAAGCGTTGACGAGTTCCTGAATAATTATCAGCTTTATTCCTACGCCATGGATGCCTTCGGTCTCGGCGAGATGACCTATGCCAAGGCCTTCATGAAGAAGGTTCTGGAAAGCGATCTGAACGACCAGAACAGCTTTGCCAACAAGCTGACCGATGAGCGCTACCGCGAATTTGCCGCAGCCTTCAACTTCACGGCGTCGACGAAGACCGTACAGACGGAGGCCCAGCTCGACAAGATGATCGGGCTTTACGGTACGTCGATATCCGATCTCGATAACAGCCTTTCGGAAGAAACGCGTTATTACAAGGCGATCATCGGCTCGGTCACCAATGTGGATCAGCTGCTGCAGAATGACAGGGCCCGCGCCTATATTTTTCAGGTCTTCAGCATCGATGAGAAGACCTTTACCTATGCCCATATCCGCGGATTGATGACGAGTGACATCGCCGATCCCGATAGCTACCTCAACCAGAAATTCGGTGCCGCCTATAATGACGCGGTCGAGAAGCTGGCGATGAAAGGCAATATCGAACTGCACGGGCAGGTCACTGCCCGCATCACCGCCATCGACACCTCGCTTGCGGGGACAGATCTGACCACCGAGCAGCGCACGGCGCTCGAGGCGGAAAAGGTGACGAGGCAGGATCAACTGACGCAGCTTGAAGCCGTGTTGCCGCCGAAGAGCGAGTGGCAAGCGAAACTCGCCGCAATCACGGCGGAGCAGACGAAGCTGTCGAACACCGTCACGCAATATAACAAGATGGCGCAGCTTGCGGCCGCCTTCGAGTTCAAGAACGACGGCACCGTGGCCGCTGGCGGAGCGCAGAAGGCCGACAACGTCAAAGTGATGACGGATGCCTATATCGCCAGCGCGCCGCGCGTGACGCCGACGGTCGCCACCCTGCACAGGGATTATTTCGAATCAAAGATCGGCTCTATCAAGACGGTCGCCGAACTGACCTCGGATGCCCGCCTTCTCAACTATATAAAGGTTGCTTTCGATCTGAACGACGTGACCATCGTCAAGGCGACGATCGAGAATATTCTGACCAGCGATCTGAGCGACCCGAACAACTACATCGCGACCTTCGGCAAGAACGACAAACGCTACATCGCCATGAGAAATGCGTTCAACTTCCAGGCGGACGGAACGCTTGCCGCCGGCACGACGCCCCAGACGACGTTGCAGACCGCGACCACCACCAACGGCTATATGACCCATTATAACGACAAGGATGACGCGGCCGACGCGAATGCGCTCAAACTGTTCAAGAGCGACATAAAAAGCGTCACATCCGTCAAGGACTTTCTCGACAGCAGCGCGGTCTATAACTACGCGCTGAAGTCGGTCGGTCTCGATCCGGCCAAGGTGAATGTTTCCGATATCCGCAAGGTCCTTACCAGCGACCTGCAGGACAAGAAGAGCTACGTCTATACGCTGAAGGACGAGCGCTACGTCAAGCTGGCGGAGCTTTTCAACTTCAAGTCCGACGGAAGTTTGGGGTCTCCCGTTCTGGCCCAGTCGGAAATCGAAATGCAGACCATGTCGGCTGACTATATCAAGAAGAAGTCGGCTTTCGGCACGGAGAAGGACAAGGAAGCGGCCAAGAAAGAGGCGGCATATTTCACCGCCGAGATGCAGAAGGTCAAGACGCTGAAGGACTTTCTGGCCAATGATCGCCTGACGAAATTTGCGATGGAATCACTGGGCATCGATCCGAAAACCGTGACGAAGGAGCAGTTGGGAAAGATATTCTCGTCCAAGCTGGATGACAGCGAAAGCTACGTCAACAAGGAGATGGATCCGGTCTTCCGCCGTCTCGTCACCGCCTTCAACTTCGATACGGACGGTAATATCCTTCGCGAAGACCGCAGCTTGATCCAGACGCGGCGTGGCCTTTACGAGACGCTGGACAATTACCTGACCCAGACGCTGGAAACGCAGGCGGGTGAAGAGAATGCCGGCGTGCGCCTGGCGCTCTATTTCAAGCGCATGGCGGCAGGAACGACGTCCTATTATTCCATCCTCGCCGACACCGCGATCCAGAATTTCATCAACACCACCTTTGGTATTCCCGATGAACTCGGCAACGCCCCGGTCGATACGCAGGTGTCGATGATGAAGAAATATTTCGACATCGAGGATTTTCAGGATCCGGAAAAGGTCAAGAAACTCGTCGCCCGTTTCACCATCATGTATGACAACGCGCAGAATACCATGGATCCGATCATGATGCTGTTCAATGGCAGCGGCTCGGCGGGTATCAGCGGCGAAACGCTGCTGGCGGTCGCGTCCCTGCGGGCGCGGTAAGGGGAACACGCAAACGCGCAATAGAAAGGCCCGAACTTACCCCGGCCTTCGTATTTGTATTATCCGTTCACCACCCCGGCAGCATATGCCCGGCGCGCAGGCGCGGCATCTTCGGGTAGGTCTTCACGTCACTGTCCATTTCGTCGGCGACGTTCATCGGCGAGATATTGTCGAGGCAGGCGGTGATGTGGTCGGTAATCGCATTCACCAGCGAGGGGGAGAGGCCCGGCCGTTTCATCAGGCCGATCTGCACCGGCGGCAGCGGTGGGAAACCGTCGGCGGCGGTCAGAACCTTCATGCCGGTGCGCAGCGCCGATTCCGGCAGCACCGAGACGGCCATGCCGGCCAGCACGGCGGCGGCCACCACGGTGGAAGACCAGCTGGTGAACAGAACCTGATAATCCCGCCCGTCGGCATCGAGCGCCGAACAGGCAAGCTGCCGCCAGTGGCAGTCGCGCCGCCCGACGGCAAGCGGCACCGGTGCATCATCCTTCAGCGGATGGTTGGCGGAAGCGACCCAGCACAGCGGTTCGGTGCGAACCACATCCGAAGAGCGGGCGCGGGGATTGTGGGTAACCAGCGCAATATCCAGCTCGCCGCGCGCCATTTTTTCGGCAAGGCTGACCGAAGGTTCGCAGACGATGTAAAGCTCGACATTGGGGTGGGTCTTGGCGAAACGGCCGATGATTTCCGGCATGTAACGGTCGGCATAGTCATCGGGCGTGCCGATGCGCAACGTACCTTCGAGCCGGTTGTCGTCAAAGGCGGCGATCGCCTCGTTGTTGAGGCGGATGATACGGCGGGCGTAATTCATCAGCTTTTCGCCCTCCGCCGTCAGGCGGTTGCCACGCCCGTCCTTGGCGAAAAGCTGTTTGCCGATCCGCTCCTCAAGCCGCCGCATCTGCATGGAGACGGCGGATTGTGTCTTGAAAACGCGGTCGGCGGCTTTGGTGAAGCTGCCCGTATCGACGATGGCGATGAAGGTGTGCAGCTGATCTATATCGAGAGGTGCGGACATGGATGGTCATCCATCAGAATGATTGATGTCTTACATTAGAAACATTCGTTGGACTGATCAATAGTCTTGCGACATTTTGACTTCAAGCAAATCAATCTCAACCACGGGCCGGCGAAACGTCAGGCCCCAACCCAAGGCAGCTTCTCGCGCGTGGTGCGTCGGGGGCGGTGCCGCATCGTGCCGTTACGGAAGGATAAGTGTCATGCGCACGGCAGAACGGAGAATGGAACTGGAACTTGCAACCACAAGGCAGAGCGACACCCTGCGTCGCATCGTCTTCGGTGGTGCTTCGGCCGTGAAAACGTTTTTGCAGCGCATTTACAATCGTATCGTCGCCAATGGGCTGACCGAGCTTGACGACCGCCTTCTTGCCGATATCGGGCTGGCGCATTCGGACGTGCGGGACGCGCTTAATACCGGCCTGTTCGAAGATCCGACCGCTCATCTGACCCGCGCCGCACGCAAGCGGGCAGTGACACGGTTCAAGACGCCGTAAATCAAGTTTGCGCAGTTCCAGCGGGCCTCCAGCGGCTGGAACTGCTTCGAACCCAAGAGTTTTCCCCGCAGGGTGATTTGCCAATAGCCCTGCCTTTGCCCGGTGTCAGGCCCCTCGGCCGCGCCGGGCTTTTTTGTGGCTTCGCTTTGCCTGCGTTTACGCGGCTCCCTGACCCTACAATGAGGTTCGCCGGGATATCTTAATACTGATATTCTTCGAACACCGGCAGCACAGAGCCGCCCCAGCGTCCGTTATAGAGCGCCAGCAGGTCTTCGGCGAGCGTGGTCTTCTTGGCCAGCACCTCGTCCAGCGACGAAAGGAACACGGTCTCGTCCTGGCCTTCGCCGTTCAGCCTGTTACGGTTTTTAAGGCCGGTGCGGGAAATATCGACAACCTCGCGGGCGATACCCAGAAGCGGCTTGCCGGCGATCTCGGCGGAAAGGCCCTTGACCGGCACGGCGTCGCGAAGTGCGATCACCTCGTCGAAGCTCCAGCCGGCGGTCAGCGCATCGGCAGCGTCAAGCGCTTCCTGATTATAAAGAAGGCCAACCCAGAAAGCCGGCAGGGCGCAGATGCGCCTCCAAGGGCCGCCATCGGCGCCGCGCATTTCGAGGAAACGCTTCAGGCGCACATCCGGGAAGAGGGTGGAGAGATGGTTTGTCCAGTCACCCATGGTCGGCTGCCAATCGGCGATTTCGCCCTTCAGCGCACCGTTCATGAACTGACGGAAGGTAACATGGGTGCAATCATGATATTTGCTGTCGCGCACGATGAAATACATCGGCACATCAAGCGCCCATTCGACATAGTCCTTGAAGCCGAAATCGTCGTTGAAGGTAAAGGGCAGCACGCCGGAACGCTGATTGTCGGTGTCGCGCCAGATATCGCCGCGCCAGGAGAGAAGGCCGTTCGGCTTGCCTTCGGTAAAGGGCGACGAGGCAAACAGTGCGGTTGCCAGCGATTGCAGCTTCATGGAAACGCGCATCTTCTGGCGCATATCCGCTTCGGAGGAAAAGTCGAGGTTCACCTGGATCGTACAGGTGCGATACATCATGTCGAGACCCTTGGTCCCGACCTTCGGCATATAACGCGTCATGATCGCATAGCGTGATTTGGGCATATGCGGTGTTTCGTCATAGCTCCACAGCGGGCTGCCGCCGATGCCGAGGAAACGGATGCCCATCGGCTCGGCCACTTCGCGAAGGGTCGCCAGATGCTGGTTGGATTCCTTGCAGGTCTGGTGCAGGTTTTCGAGAGGTGCGCCCGATAGTTCGAACTGGCCGCCCGGCTCGATGGAGATGGCCCCCATGCCGTGCTGTTCGCCAAGCCCGATGATGTTCTCACCATCCATGATCGGCTCCCAGCCGAGCTTGGCCTGCATGCCCTTCAGAAGGGCGGAAATGCTGGCCTCGCCGAAATAGGGAACGGGGCTGTTGTCCTCACGGAAGAATGCAAATTTCTCGTGCTCGGTGCCGATGCGGAAATCGGTTTCGGCTTTGTTACCGCCCGCCAGATAGTCTGTAAGCTCCGTGACGGAGGAGAGGGGTGTCTGGTCGGTCGTGTCGCGTGCCATGGCTTACCTTGTTATGACGTCTCTGTTGCGGCGAGGCATATGATTGGCAGATAGAGCCGGATCGCATCCGGAGGCAAATGAATTTCTTTTAAAGATGCATCAAGCGTAATATTCCACCTCAGTTCCAGTCACCGATGGTCGCCTGAATGACCGCCAATGCTGCGACGGCGGCCGTATCGGCCCTCAGGATACGCGGCCCGAGCGGAATGGGGGTAACGAAGGCAAGACTGCGCAGAAGTTCCCGTTCTTCCTCGGAAAAACCGCCTTCCGGGCCAACCAGCAGGGCGATTTTACGTTCCTTGATGGATTGCAGAACCGGCAGCGGGTTTTGCCCCGCATCGCCTTCGTCGCAATAGATGATGCGCCGGTCCTGCGGCCAGCTCTCCAGCATGTCTTTCAGCTTCACCGGCTCGGCGACATCAGGCAGAGACAGAATGCCGCATTGTTCGGCGGCCTCGACGGCGTTGGCGCGCAGTTTCTCGGTATTGTGGATCTTGCCCTGAACATGCTGAGTCATCACCGGCTGCAACAGCCCGGCACCCATCTCAACCGCCTTCTGCACCAGATAATCCATGCGCCCGACCTTCAGCGGCGCAAAGAGATAATGCAGATCCGACGCGTCCGGCTGTGGCCGCGTCTGCTCCAGGGGGACGAGAACGATCTTCTTGCGGCTCGGAAAGGACAGCTTCGCCTTCCACTCGCCGTCGCGGCCGTTGAACAGCAGAATTTCCACGCCATCCGTCATGCGCAGCACATTGGCGAGATAGTTGAACTGTTCGCCCGTCGCCTCCAGTGCCACGTCCGCAGCAAGCGGGGCTTCGATAAACAGACGTTGCATCCGGAAATTTGCGCGCATGGGATTTGGTTTCGGTTTCACAGAAAGAGGAAAGACATCAGCCAGTAGAGCAGCGCCGCAAGGGTGGCGCTTGCGGGAACGGTGACCAGCCAGGCAGCGATGATTGTCATGAAGTGGGAACGACGGACAAGGTAGCGGCGGCGCACCTCGGAAGGATTGTCGGCAAACCGTGCGGTCCGGCGGATATCCCCGGTGCCCGCATTGACGAGTTCCTGCCGCCGGCGCGATGACTGCGTGTACCATTCACGGAAGAAACCGACGCCGAATACCGCGCCGATTGCCGTATGGGTGGTGCTGACCGGCAGGCCGAAGCGTGAGGCGACAAGAACGGTGAGCGCGGTGGCCACGGAAACACAAAAGGCGCGCATCGGGTTAAGCTTGGTGATCTGCTCACCGACAAGGCGGATGAGGCGCGGGCCATAAAGCAGAATACCGAAGGAAAGGCCGAATGCACCGACCAGCATCACCCAGAGCGGTGCGCGGGCGGACGTCTCCACCGCTTCGTTGTGCAATGCCCGCACGATGGCCACCACCGGGCCGATGGCGTTGGACACGTCATTTGCCCCGTGCGCGAAGGACATCAATCCGGCGGCGAGCACGAGCGGCCATTGGAACAGCGTTCGCAGCGACTGGTTGCGGTTCTCCAGCCCTTGCGATTGTTTGCGGATGATCGGCACGCAGAGACGCCAGGCAACGAGGCCGGTCACGAACCCGATGAGGCTGGCATGGCCCAATGACACATGCATGAGCTGCCGCAGCCCGACCCAGATGAGATAGGCGGCAAAAACCCCCGCCATCAGGCCGATAAGAACAGGCACCCACAGCCGCGCGGCTTCGATCTTGTCCTCGCGGTAGATGATGCATTCCTTGATGAAGGCAAGGATGAGGATGGCGATGGCGGCACTGATGAAGGGTGCCAGCACCCATGCGAAGGCAATGCTGCCGAGCGACAGCCAGTCGACTGCACCGATGCCATACGCGGCCATGCCCGCACCCGCAACGCCGCCAACCACCGTATGGGTGGTGGAAATCGGCGCTTTGGTCCAGGTGGAGAGATTGACGAGAAGGCCGGCGGCGAGAAGTGCCGACAGCATCGCCCAGGAAAATGCGGTCCTGTCGGGAATGGTCTGGACGTTGATGATGCCGCTGGAAATGGTTTCGACCACATTGCCGCCGGTGATGAGCGCACCGGCGATCTCGCAGATGGCGGCAATGATGAGTGCTGCGGCGAGCGGCAGGGCCTTGGCGCCAACCGCCGGGCCGACATTGTTCGTTACGTCATTCGCGCCGATATTGATCGCCATATAGGCGCCAATGGCGACCGCCGCGATGATGATGACCGAGCCGTCGGTGCCTGTGACGAAGGCACCGGCAAATATCGCCGCCAGGACAACGAACATGAACCCCGCGCCAAGGCCGGCAAGCTGCTGCGTGACGTGCAGCGTCGCCTCTTCGACACGGGTGATCTTGTCGAGATCCTTGTCGAGCGTCGGTTTCATGTTCGATGGTGGCTTTATTGCCAATTCAGACCTCGTTTGCCAACATTCCCTCTCGTCCGGCAATGTCGCAGGTTGAAGGCAATTTTACAGAAAGACTGTTACATCTCGCACATCTTTCCAAAATGAAAGACGATAAAAGCCATGTTGGAAAAACAAACTGCACATTGCCACGCTTCGGGCGTCGGCGCTATTTCGAATGCGCCATCCGCTTGTCGAAAGCGAGCATCAGCGCCTTCAGTTCCGGCTCATTAACCCGCCTGTTCGCTTCCTGCGGAGTGACCCATTCCAGCTTTCTGGAGTCTCTTTCGGGAAAGCTCTCCTGCATTTCCGAGACTTCGAGCAGATGCACCTGAACCCTGCACGGCACGTTGACGCCGCTGTTCAGTTTTTTCTCATATTCATAAAAGCCGAAGGGGGCCTTCTCCACCGTGCCTTTGACACCGGCTTCCTCATAGGCTTCCTGTTCGGCCACCGCGTGGGCCTTCTTGCCGCCCATCGGCCAGCCTTTGGGAATGACCCATCGTCCGGTATCCCTGCTGGTCAACAGCAGAACTTCCGGCTCCGGATGTTTTTTGGACAATCGATAGCACAGCGCCGCATATTGCTGTCGCGGCGGTCTGCGCAACATCAAGCCAACGTCTGTCGCCAATCGATTCAAAATCTTCAATCCGTATAAATCCTTGTTTGCCGGGCAGTGATAATTGCTAATATAGATACACTGTATGTTCCGCCAATCCCCCTTCATCCATAACCCACTATTGTCTTCATGCTGATGAAGATTAAGGGGCACGGATGGAGGCGAACGGAAGCTTGCCGGGGTTGCCGGTTCAACAGCCGATTGCGGAATTCCGTATCTGTCTGCTTCAGGTCATTCGGAACGCAAACCGCTCAACGGTTGCGGCCGGAATTGCGCTGGCCCGCATCCAGTCCCCAATGCCGGAGACCTTCCATCACACCATCCGCTTCAGTCGCGCCCGAGAGGTAAAACCGGCTATTGCCGTTTGCCAGGGAAACAAGTTCCGGCAAGGCATTGCCAACGATCACACCGCGAACGTCATTTAACTCGAACATCGCTCGATCATTGCCAGTATCGCCCGCAACGACCGATTCGTCGAGACCGATATGCAGTTGTCCACATAACCATGCCAGTGCGGCACCCTTGTCGGCGGCCTTTGGCAATATGTCGAGGTCGCGACCGCTGGAATAAACGATGCGGGCATCGATATCGGCCGCCAGCAGCGCGTTTTCAATATCGGCAAGCGCCTTTTCATCGGCGTCATGCAGGAACCAGCTGGATTTGAGGCCGTGCTGATATTGCTCTTCCTGCATCGTCACATCGGATATGCGGCCCATGACATCGGCAATCCGCTTCGGATCGAAGCCGGTGCCGAGTGAGTGTCTGTAGGCGCTTTCCAGTTCGCTGCGCTGCTTGGCGTGCAGCATCGTTCCAACACCGCCGATGATATAATCGGGCCGCGGCAGCGGTACCTCTTCCAACAGCGCAAGCTGGTCATCGACCAGCCTGCCGCTGTTAAAGACCAGAACCGGACGATGCTCGTCCGGCAATGATTGCCAGAAATCGCGGAACCGGCGCGTGGCATCGTTGTTGCCGACAACGGTTCCGTCGAGATCGGTGGAAAAAAGGCGAAGCGGTCTCAATCGCCGTCATTCCACGGTTCGGCCCAGTCCGCCTCTTCGAGAACCGGCATCATGGTCCTGCCTTCAACAAGCGCCAGCAATTGCTGAGCAATGCCCGTCCAGGTGAACAGGCTGCGCGCCTTGTGCGCGCCCATACGCGAAAGCCGCCCGTAAAGCCGCTCATGCTTGAAGGGTTTCATCATGGTAATGCCGAGGTCTTCCTTGTCGAAAGGATCGGCAAACAATGCATGGCGGCCATAGCTCACAGCGCGGAACAACCCGCCATGGATGGTAACGACGGTCGGCGTGCCGCTGGCCATCGCTTCGATCGCCGTCATGCCGAAAGGTTCGTAACGGCTGGAAAGCACGAAAAGATCGGCGGCGCGGTAGATATCCGGCAGGTCCTCATCCGCGACGTATCCGGAAAACGCCACCTTGTCTTCCAGTCCAAGCGCTTTCACGCGGTCCTTCAGCTGGTTGAGAATGGTGGTTTCCTGTTCGTCCATGTTCTCGCCGCCGACGGCCAGATGCAGGCGGGCTTCCGGTTCGCGCTCGGCAAGGACGGAAAAGCCGTCGATCAAAAGGTCGTAACCCTTGTTGGTGGCCAGCCGCCCCAGCGCCAGCACCACCTTGCCCTCGAAACCGAAACGCTGGCGGATCATCTGCCGCGTCGCATCCGAAACCGGGAAGAAGCGGTTGTCGTCATAACCCGGCGGGATCATGTGGATGTGTTTGCGCTTTTGCCCGTAATCTTCAATCAGCACGTCAAGCTGAACCGGCGTCGTGGCAATCACCATGTCGCAGCTGCGATAGATGATCAGCTCGTGCTGGATGCGCTCCTTGAAATTGAATTCCAGTTCGAACGTATCGGCCTTTTCCGGATAGTCGGTCTCCATCTGGCGTTTCTTCCAGATGCCGAGCGAATGCGGTGTGTGCAGATGCGGGATTTTCAGCGCTTCGGACAGTCGCTGCCCGGCCACGCCCGCATCCCAGTAATGGCTGTTGATGAAGGAGTAATTGAGGTCGTTTTTCTTGATGAAACGCAGTGCGTTTTCGCACCATTCCATCAGGTGGCGATGCAGATATTCCTTGGGAATGAAATCGCGCCCGCCACAGGGAATGCGCACCACACGGACGCGCTCGTCAACCTCGTCGAATTCCGGCTGGTCTTCGAAGCGGCGGGTATAAAGATCGACAGTATAACCGAGCTGGCCGAGTTTGCGTGCAAGCTCAAGCACATAAACCACCTGTCCACCGGTGTCGGCAGCGCCCAGTGGCGGGTGCGCGGCGACATAGCCATGCGTCGATATGAGAGCTATCCGCGGATAGCGTTCAGTTTCGCTCGTGGTTGTCATGGGTCCCATCTTGGTAAATTTTTCCAATTAACCCGATAAAAAGACCAAAGAGCACAAAAGGTTCCATAAAAACCTGAATAAAATAGGTGCCGTATTTCGCCGGATAGCGTTTTCAGACGCTGCGCTGCTGCTGCCTCAAACGGGAAATCCGGTCCCATTCACGCGCCTGATGCGCCCTGGATGTCGTCTCTACGATGAAGTCGATATGAGCCTCTGCCGCAGCCCTTGCCGCCGCCGGATCGCCGCTCGCGATGGCGTCATGGATGGCGATATGCTGTCTCAGCACCTCGTCATGGGCGCCCGCGACGGTGAAGATGAGATGGCGATTGTAAAAGATGTCGTCGCTCAAAAGCCGGTAGCAGGACCGCAACGTGTGCATCAGCACGATATTATGCGCCGCCTCGCCAATGGCGTTGTGAAATTCCACATCGCCGGAAAGCTCGTCATCGAAACGGCCGGCCTCATGGGCTTCCCGCATCCTGTCGACGATGGCGGCGAGGTTGCGCCTGTCCGGCTCTGTCGCCCGTTGCGCTGCAAGTTCGGCGGTCATGCCTTCGATATAACGGCGATATTCGAGAAAATCCCGCGTTGCCCGGCTGTGGCGGGTGATCAGCGCACTCAGGGGGTCGGAAAACACCGGGCCGACAATATCCGCGACGAACGTGCCGCCGCCATGTCTGCTGACGAGAAGGCCACGGGTTTCAAGCTCCTTCAGTGCTTCCCGAAGGATCGGCCGCGAGACGTCCAGCTTTTGCGCCAGTTCACGCTCGCCGGGCAGGCGGTCGCCATCCCGCAATATGCCGTCGAGGATCAGTTCCTCGAAGCGTAGGATCACCTCCTGCGATGTGCGGCTGTGCTCGATGCGCGCAAAAAGCGTTTCATCCATCGCAGAAGTCTCCGGCGAAATCCCGCCCCTGATTTTGATATTGGGCAAATTATCAGCCAAGCATTGCACTGGTCAAATATTCTGTCCAGTTCCGAGCGAGTGGCGTCTTGTGTAGCTGCGGCAACTCGGCATCTGCCTTTCCAAACTGGCTTTTGTTAAAGCAGGCTTGGGGCAGGGTGACGATGGCGGATTTTTGTCGTCAGATGGATCAAAACAATTACATCGGCTTCGATTGCGATGTTTTCATTGTGATCGATGTTTTAGAAATCCGGGATAGGAAGCGGGGACGAAATCGCAATGGCCAAGGGTAGATTTGCTTTCGCAAGCGCGCCGGAAAGATCGCTGGCGCTCGGGGAGGTTCATGCGCGGCCGACGGTGCTTCTCGCACCCTCGCGCATCATCGTCCAGCTCGCCTTCATGATGGATGGCGGTTCGGCCGTGCATCACTCGGTCATCGCGGAAATGTCGCGCAGCCGCGGTGTTGCGCCGCCGGAACGCGATGCCCGCCACCATGCCATGCCCTGGGGGCAGGGGACCTTGCGCTGGGAGCGGCATACCGAATTTTCGACCTGGTTCTGGGATGGCCCCGCGCCGGAAAAATTCGGCGGCGAGATTGCCGGCGATCCCTTCGGCGACGGCTTTTCGCCGCCCGGCTCGCTGATCTCGGGCGTGCGGCTTGAAATCCGTCCGGAAAACGGCGTGGCGTCTCAGGCAGAGACGATCTTCGAGCCGACCAGCCTCTGTCACAGCGACGTGCGCGACGGTCAGGCGGCGATCCTCACCGATTTCCGGCAGGATCGCGACGGGCTGACGCAGATATTGGTGATCGACCGGGGCCTCACCGATTACAGCCGTGGCGCGCTGGTGCAGCGGCTTCTCGATATCGAGACCTATCGCACCCTTGCCATGCTCGGCTTGCCGATGGCGCAGACGCTTTCGCCCGAAATCCGCCGCATCGAGGATGGCCTGACCGGTATCACCCAGCGCATGAAAAACGGCGCGCGCGACGAGGCGGACGCGCTGCTGGCGGAAATGACCCGGCTTGCGGCGGAACTGGAAGCCAATGCCGCGCTCAGCCTCTATCGTTTCGGCGCCAGCCGCGCCTATGACGGCATCGTGCGCGAACGCATCCGGGCGCTTGCGGAAACCCCGGTGCAGGGCCACGAGACCATGGGCAGCTTTCTGGAACGGCGCATGGCGCCGGCCATGCGCACGTGCCAGTCGGTGGAGGAGCGGCAGGCCAATCTGTCGCGCAAGCTCTATCGCGCTACGGCGCTCGTCCGAAGCTGGATCGATGTGGAACTGGAACGGCAGAATACGGTGTTGCTGAACACCATGAACAAGCGCGCCGCTATGCAGCTTCGCCTGCAGCAGACGGTCGAAGGCCTCTCGGTCGCCGCCATTTCCTATTATGTCGTCGGCCTCATCGGTTATCTCACCAAGGCGATCAGCCATGATGTGCTGCCGCTCGACCCCGCCGTGGTCACCGGCATCTCCGTTCCCTTCGCGGTCCTCGGCGTCTGGTGGGTGGTGCGCCGCATCCGCCGCTCCCATGCCGAGGGCGGGCACTGAGGGCCAAGTTTCCCTCATTCCTGTTCCCGGGAACGAGCCCGAGAATGTCACAGGAATCCAGCCGACGCGCGTCCGCGCGGCGGGAAGGACTCCTTTCAGCCCGAGGACTTGGGCTGGCTGGATCCCTGTGACAGGCACAGGGATGAGGGAGGATAGGTGGTGCCGACGCGACGCCTGCCTCAACCCTGCTCCCAATAGGGTGAAGGCCCATAGAGCCCGGCCAGATAGTCGATGAACAGTCGAACCTTCGCAGGCAGGAACTGCCGGCTCGGATAAACCGCCGAGAGAGTGACGTTTCGCGACCCTTCATAGCCAGGGAGAACCTGTACCAGTTTGCCGGCGCGCAATTCATGGCCGATATCCCAGGTGGAACGCAGTGCAATGCCAAGTCCTGAAATCACCGCCTCGCGGATCACCTCGCTGGAATTGGTGACCAGCATGCCTTCCGGGCGAATACTGAGCGCGCCGCCCGGTCCTTCCAGTCGCCATACATCATTATTATGTGCCGGCAGGCAGCGGTGCTTCTTCAGATCCTCGATTGTTGCAGGCATGCCGTGCGCGGCCACATAATTCGCCGAGGCGCAGAGCACCCGGCGCACCGGCGCCAGCCTGCGGGCCACGAGGCTGGAGGAATTCAGATCGGCGATACGGATGGCCAGATCGTAACCACCCTCGATGATGTCGATGAATTCGTCGCTCAGCACTAGATTGACCGAAAGATCAGGATGCCGCTCCATGAAACCCTTCAGATGCGGCGCGATATGCATGCGCCCGAAGGAGGTCGGCGCGGAAACCTTCAGCGTGCCGTTGACCGTATTGGCGCGGCCGGACACGAAATCCTCGGCCTCCTCCAGCCCTTCCAGCACGGCCAGTACACGCTCATAAAAACCCTGCCCCGCTTCGGTCAGCGAGATTTGCCGCGTGGTGCGCTGAAAAAGCCGCGCCCCGAGCTTTTCTTCCAGCCGCTTGATGCGCTTGGAAATGACGGCGGGCGAATAACCAAGCTCCCTTGCGGCCAGCGACATGCTGCCGGAAGCGGCAACGCTTGCGAAGACTTCCAGATCGCCGAGATTCGTCATAGTTGCCCTCGATTGTTTCCAGAATGGAAAAAATCCATAACATTTGATTGCGCCGTTTCAAAGTGGTAAAGAAAGAATACCAGTTGGGAAAATGGCAGGGAGGAGGCGCGGTGACGCAGCCGATCAAGTTTCTGGAGCCGCGCGCGAAAGTCGTCGCCGGCCGCGACCGCATCATAGCGGACCTCAAGGATATTCTGCCGGCGGACTGTCTTGTGCACGAACCGCGCGAACTTGTGCCTTTTGAAACCGACGCCTTCGTCTCCTATCGCCGCCTGCCGCTGGCCGTGGCGTTGCCGAAAACGACGGAGGAGGTGGCGGCGGTGATGAAGTATTGTCACCGCTACGGCATTCCGGTCGTTCCGCGTGGGGCCGGCACCTCGCTCTCCGGCGGCGCGATCCCGCAGGAAGATGCGGTGGTGATCGGCCTTTCGAAGATGGCCTCGATCCTCGAACTGGATTTTTATAACCGTACGGCGCGGGTGCAGGCGGGCGTCACCAATCTTTCCATTTCCGATGCGGCCGGCGCGGAAGGTTTCTTCTATGCGCCGGACCCCAGCTCGCAGCTTGCCTGCACCATCGGCGGCAATATCGGCATGAATTCCGGCGGCGCGCATTGTCTGAAATACGGTGTCACCACCAATAATCTGCTCGGCGTGAAAATGGTGCTGGTGGATGGCACGGTGCTGGAACTGGGCGGCAAGCACCTCGATGCTGCCGGCTACGATCTGCTCGCCCTTGTCTGCGGCTCGGAAGGCCAGCTCGGTATCGTGACGGAAGCGACAGTGCGGCTGATCGCCAGGCCGGCAGGCGCGCGACCGGTGCTGTTCGGCTTCGAGACGTCGGAGGAGGCCGGCTCCTGCGTGGCCGATATTATCGGCGCGGGTATCATCCCGGTCGCCATCGAATTCATGGACAAGCCGGCCATCGAAATCTGCGAGGCCTTCGCCAAAGCGGGTTATCCGCTGGATGTCGGCGCGCTACTGATCGTCGAGGTCGAAGGCTCCGAGGCGGAAATGGACGCCATGCTGGCCGACATCGTGGCGATTGCCCGAAAACATGGCGTGAAGACCGTGAAGGAGTGCCAGTCGGCCATGGAGGCGGCGGCGATCTGGAAAGGCCGCAAATCCGCCTTCGGCGCAACCGGCCGCATCGCGGATTATATCTGCATGGATGGCACCGTGCCGCTCTCCCAGCTTTCTTATGTGCTGAAGAAGACGAGCGAAATCACCGACCGGCTCGGCCTGCGCGTCGCCAATGTCTTCCATGCCGGCGATGGCAACATGCATCCGCTCATCCTGTTCAACGCCAACGATCCGGAGGATGCGGCCCGCGCGGAAGAGGCAGGCAATGAAATATTGAAGCTCTGCGTCGATGCCGGCGGCTGTTTGACCGGCGAACATGGTGTGGGCATCGAAAAACGGGATTTGATGCGCCACCAGTATGGTGAGGCCGATCTTGCCCAGCAGATGGCGGTGCGGGCGGCTTTCGATGAGGGCTGGCTGATGAACCCTTCCAAGGTGTTTCCGCTGGAGGGGAGGGGATGATGGGTGTGAATTTTGTGACGATGGTGGGTGTGGCTTACCCCCCTCTGCCCTCCCGGGCATCTCCCCCTCAAGGGGGGAGATTGGCGAGACGCACCGGCGTCGCTCCATCTCGACCGAAGAAAAACGCGGGACCTTGCCGCGAGTCGATCTCCCCCCTTGAGGGGGAGATGCCCGGCAGGGCAGAGGGGGGTATCCCTCGCGCAAACGTCGCTATCCCATGCCCGGAGCCCGCGACCCCATGCTGACCCCCTACGCAGAAACTCAGGTCGCCGACATCATCCGCGATCACGCCGCGCGTAAAAGCGCGCTGAAAATCATCGGCGGCAACACCCGCTCCGGTTTCGGCAATGCTGTCGCAGCAGATGAAGCACTCTCTTCCCGCGCGATGAACGGCATCGTCTCCTACCTGCCCGCCGAAATGGTCATGACCGTCAAGGCCGGCACCCCGCTCGCCATCGTCGAAGCGGCTCTCGCGGAAAACCGCCAGATGATGGCCTTCGAGCCGATGGATCACCGCCCGATCATGGGCACCGAAGGTGAACCGACCATCGGCGGCGTCTTCGCCGCCAATGTTTCCGGCCCCCGCCGTTATGTAGCCGGTGCGGCCCGCGACAGCCTGCTCGGTATCCGTTTCGTCAACGGCAGCGGGGATGTGATCAAGGCCGGCGGCCGGGTGATGAAGAATGTCACCGGGCTCGATCTGTCGAAATTCCTCGCCGGATCGTTCGGCACGCTCGGTTTCCTCACCGAAGTCACCTTCCGTGTCCTGCCGAAACCGCCTGCGGAAAAAACCGTGGTCGTTTCCGGTCTCGACGATGAAGCGGCGACGCGCATCATGGCGGCGGCAATGGCGATGAGTGTCGAGGTTTCGGGCGCGGCGCATCTGCCGGAAAGCGTTCGTTCCCGTTTCATCGATGGCGGATTGCCGGACGGACCGGCGACCATCCTGCGGCTGGAAGGGCTCTCCGCCTCGGTGGAGGCGCGCACGGCCAAACTCCTCTCCGTCATGGACCGGGTCGGGCCGTGGGTGCTGCTGGAGGGCGAGGAGAGCGGGCTTTTGTGGCGTCAGGTGCGGGATGTCGCGCCATATGTGGGACAGGCAGCGAAGCCCTTGTGGAAAGTATCGGTCGCGCCTTCCGTGGGTCATCAGCTTGTCGCGGCGCTGCGCATGGAAGCGGGCATCGACGCCTTTTACGACTGGCAGGGCGGCCTTGTCTGGATGCAGATGGAGGCGGACCCCGAGGCGAATTTGCTGCGCGGCGCGATCCGGGCGCTCGGCGGCGGCCACGCAACTTTGGTGAGGGCGAGCGATGCGGTGCGCGCCACGGTCGCTGCCTTCGAACCGCGCCCGGCGGCGGAAGCCATCTTGTCGTCGCGTATCAGGGAGAAGCTCGATCCGGCGGGCATCTTCAATCCCGGCAAGATGGCCGTGACGATCGAAAGGGCGGTCTGAACCATGCAAACATCCTTCACGCCCGAACAGCTGGCTGATCCGCATGTGGCGGAATCCGAAAAAATCCTGCGCAAATGTGTGCATTGCGGTTTCTGCACGGCCACCTGTCCCACCTATGTCACGCTCGGCAACGAGCTGGACAGCCCGCGCGGCCGCATCTACCTCATCAAGGACATGCTGGAAAACAGCCGCCCGGCCGACCGCGAGGTCGTCACCCATATCGACCGCTGTCTTTCCTGCCTTGCCTGCACCACCACCTGTCCCTCCGGCGTGGATTACATGCATCTGGTCGATCATGCCCGCGCCCATATCGAACAGACATACAAGCGCCCCTTCATGGATAGGCTGATCCGCAATCTTCTGGTTGCCGTCCTGCCTCATCCAGCCCGTTTCCGGCTGGCCCTGCATCTGGCCCGGCTGGCGCGGCCTTTCTCCGGCCTGCTTGCCAAAGTTCCGGCGCTGAAGCCGCTGCAATCCATGCTCGCTCTCGCTCCCGCCGCCGTGCCCGCGGCCTCCGCGTCAACCCGTCCGGGAGAGCGGCCGGCCGAAGGCGAGAAGCGCGGGCGCGTTGCGATCCTCACCGGCTGCGCCCAGCCGGTGCTCGATCCCGGCATCAACGAGGCGACGTTGCGCCTGCTGGCACGGCTCGGCATCGAGGTCGTGGTGCCGAAAGGGGAGGGCTGTTGCGGTTCGCTGGTGCATCATATGGGCCGGGAGGAAGAGGCGCTCGCCTCGGCAAGGCGCAATGTCGATGTCTGGACGCGTGAGATGGAGAGCGGCGGTCTCGACGCCATCATTATCACCGCTTCCGGCTGCGGCACCACCATCAAGGATTACGGCCACATGCTGCGGCTCGATCCGGCCTATGCCGAAAAAGCCGCGCGGGTCTCGGCCTTGGCGAAGGACATCACCGAATATCTCGCCACGCTCGATCTGCCGCAAGGGCAAAATCAGGGTCTCACGGTCGCTTATCATTCCGCCTGCTCCATGCAGCACGGCCAGAAGATCACGCTCGCCCCGAAACAGCTGCTGAAGGCGGCTGGTTTTACCGTTCGCGATCCGGCGGAAGGGCACCTCTGCTGTGGCTCGGCCGGAACCTACAATATCCTGCAGCCGGAAATTTCCGCCAAGCTCAAGGCGCGCAAGGTGAAGAATATCGAGGCCACGCGCGCGGATGTCATCGCCACCGGCAATATCGGCTGCATCACGCAGATCGGAACCGGTACTGATGTGCCGATCCTGCACACGGTTGAGCTGCTGGACTGGGCCTATGGCGGGCCGAAGCCGGCGAGGCTTTCGGTTTAGATCGTGGTGCGCTCATAGGGCAGTGATCCAGAGCGCCATAACGTGTGCCGCAAAGATTGGATCGTGAGTTTTCTTTGTTCTCCCTCATCCCTGTGCTCGTCACAGGGATCCAGCCAGCCCAAGTCCTTGGGCTGAAAAGGCTTTCCCGCCGCGCAGACGCGCGTCGGCTGGATTCCTGTGACAAGCACAGGAATGAGGGAAGGGAGCTAGAACTTATACGCCACGCCGAAATTCACCGCATTGGTGATGATATCGGTCTTCAGCGACGCGCCATTGTCGATATCGACGTCGATAAAGGAATAGGTGCCCTTATATTCCACGAAGGTCGACCAGTTGTCGGTGATGCGGTAGCTGAGGCCGGCCTGCGCCTGCAGGGTGGCGCCGCCAAACTGGTATTCGAAGGTTTTGCCCGACGGACGGTTCACTTCCACATGCGGCACGTTGATGCCGACGCCAGCGCCCACATAAGGGGTGATCGGCAGGGATTCCAGCGGAAAGCGATAGAGCGCGTTGAGCGTCAAAAGGTTCAGGCCGTCGGTGAATTCGAAATGCGACCAGCCGGAGCGGGCAAGCGTCTGGTCGTCGGCATAAACCTTGTCATGGGTGAAATCGAGCGAGATACCGAAGTTGTTAAGCCGGCCCTCTTCAAACCAGTAGGTGCCGCGCACGCCCCAATAGGGCGGGCTGGAAAACGACTTGCCTTCCCATCCGGCCCGGAAATCCGGTCCGTCGGAAACCGTCACATCGCTGTGCGGGGCGCTTTGCCAGCCGCCATAACCGGAAATTTCGAATTCGCCTGCGAGTGCGGCAGAGAAGGAAACGCCGCTGAGGAGCAGGGCGCAGACAAAAGAAGTGTGGCGCGGCATGGAGAGAATCCAGATTGATATCAGAAATCCACCAAACCGTTTTTTGATAACATTTGAATGACAGAAACGAAAAACGGGCGGTCAGCTGACCACCCGTTTTAAGGCCGTTCCATCATCCCCTGAGAGAGGTCCGGCGCCTGGCGTCCCCCGCCAAGTCTCGTCGAATGCTTCGTTCGATTGAATTGTGCCGCGCAAAGGCGGCAATTCAAGCGGATAGGCGGCCACGCCGGCCATGGAGCGACCGGAATGGCACAACCGTTGCCGTCATATCACAATGACCCGCGTTCCGACGTTTACGCGCTCATAAAGATCGGTGACATCCTCATTGCGCATGCGGATGCAGCCGGACGAATTGTTACTGCCGATCGTCCAGGGCTGGTTGGTGCCGTGAATGCGGTAAAGCGTGGAGCCGAGATACATGGCACGTGCGCCCATCGGATTGGCCGGGCCGCCTTCCATGAAGGCCGGCAGGTAATGTCCCTTGGCCGCCTCGCGGGTGATCATTTCCTTCGGCGGGGTCCAGCTCGGCCATTCTGCCTTGCGGGTCACCTTGTGGGTTCCGGCCCATTCGAAGCCGGGCTTGCCGACGCCTACGCCATAACGCCGCGCCTTGCCGTCGGCTAGCACGAGATAGAGGAAGCGGTTCGGCGTATCGATGACGATGGTGCCGGGTTTTTCATTGGTCTGGTAGGCGACGATCTGCGGCAGGAACTGCGGCGCGATCTGCGTGCGCACCGGTGCGTTGGGTCGCACGGCGGCATTCTGCACCCGCGCCGGGCGCTGCGATGTGACGCCGGAGCTGGGGCGCTGGGGCATGGCGACCTGGCGCTGCTGGAAGAATGGCTGGCGTGCGGCAGGTGCGCGTGGATAAACCACCGGTCGCACATTGCCGCGGCCACCCAGCTGCGTGACCCATGGTGCGGAAAGGTCCGGGCTGACGACGATCGGCGGGCGCTCGCGGTAACGCTCATTGGCCATGGCCGCCGGCACGGCGAGGGTGGAAACGAGGCTCAGTGCCAGAAAAACGGACTTCATCGTCATCGGGTGGACTCTCTCTGCGGTATGCCGCAACAATGGAAATGGCGGGGAATATTGTCCCGCATTGCCGGACACGTTCGCACCTCGACCCCAGCGAATCGTAAATGGCTGTTCATTAAAAAGCCCTTGATTAGGGAAAGCTGGATTTAAGGTTAGCGCCCGGTTTTAAAACATGGTGAATGAGTGGTAAGTGCGCAGCTTCCAACGGTCACGGGCGGGAGCGGAAAAGGGTTGTTGCGGAATGAGCGAAGCGGGACTTGAAACCGGTGCGGATGGCCGCGTGCGGTGTTTCTGGCAGCAGGGGCTGGAGGATTACAGCCGGTATCACGATGAGGAATGGGGTTATCCCGTCACTGACGATCGCCGGCTGTTCGAGAAAATCTGTCTGGAAGGTTTCCAGTCCGGGCTTTCCTGGCTGACGGTTCTGCGCAAACGCGAAGCTTTCCGGCTTGCCTTCGCCAATTTCGAATTCGAAACAGTGGCGGAGTTCGGCGATGCCGATATCGAGCGCTGCGTTGCGGACAAGGCCATCATCCGCCATCGCGGCAAGATCGTTTCGACCATCAACAATGCACGCCGCGCTCTGGAACTGCGGGACGAATTCGGCTCGCTTGCCCGATATTTCTGGGGTTTCGAACCCGCCGCCGCAGAAAGGCCGCAAAGGCTGGACTATGCGACTTTAAGGGCCAACCCCACCAGTGCCGCCTCCATCCGCCTTTCCAGGGATTTGAAGAAGCGGGGCTGGAGTTTCGTCGGCCCGACGACCGTCTATGCATTCATGCAGGCCATGGGTATGGTCAACGACCATATCGAAGGCTGCCATTGCCGCCAGCCGATCGAGGCCCTGCGGCGGGAGTTCATACGTCCATGAAGGCAACGTCCCTTCTTCTGGCTTTCACCATGACTGTGGCCGCCGTGCCGCATCCGTCATTCGCGGAAAGCCGCAATGTCGATGGCATCTGGCTGGATGATGGCGAAAGGCTGAAGGAAGTGGCCATGCCGCCGTCCGGACCACTGACGCTGGATGGCTGGACCCGGCGCGGGCGTGGTGATGTCTACCGCCTGAAGGTGAAGGCCGGGCAGACGGTGAAGATCGAGCTCGCCGCCTCCAGTGAATTCGTCCTGATGGCGGTCTTCGATTTTTCGACGCCGGATGAGGATGCGATCTTCTTCAGCGATTCCGGCGGCAAGATCGCCACGCTGACGCCGAAGGCGGATACCGAATGGTTGATCCGCCCGACACTCATTCTGGGATCGCCGCGCCGTGGCCTCGGCGCGCATTACACGTTGACGGTCAGCACCGGGACATAACGGCGCGCCCTCAGGCCGCCTGTGTCAGTACGATCAGGCCGAAACTGAGAACACCCAGCAGCACCAGCGACAGGCTGGCGGCGAGAATGACCTTGCCACCGGCATGGCGAAGGCTGCGAATATCGACCGAAAGACCCAGCGCCGCCATCGACATGATGGTGAGGATGTTGGAGAGCGAGGCGACGGGGGAAAGCAGAACTTCGGGGATGAGGCCGAAGGAACGGGCCATGATCATCAGCACAAAGCCGATGATGAACCACGGAACCATCTGCTGCAATTTCAGGCGTCCCTTGCCGGACTGGCCATGGATGACGGAAAGCGTGGCGATGACGGGCCCCAGCATCAGCACGCGGATGAGCTTGACGATGGTGCCGGTTTGTACGGCCACGGCTCCAAGCGGCGCGGTGGCGGCCAGAACCTGCGGCACGGCATAAACAGTTAGACCAGCGAAGATGCCATATTGGGTGGCATCGAGGCCGAGGAGCTGCGGCAGGAACGGCATCAAAAGCACGGCGGCGACGCCGAGAACCGCAGTGAAGGCAATCGATGCGGCGACATCTTCCGGCTTCGCACCAATGGCGGGCGCGGCGGCGGCGATGGCGGAATTGCCGCAGATGGAATTACCGCAGGCGATCAGCGTTGCGAGCTTGGGCGGCAGGCCAAGCATTCGCCCGGCGACATAGCTGACGATCAGCGACAGCGCGACGATCAGCGCGATGCCGCCGATCAGCAGCCCGCCGGCACCCTTGAGGATGGCAAGGCTGAGGGACGCACCGAGAAGCGCCACGGCGATTTCGAGCAGGGTCTTGGCACTGAATTTGATGCCGGCAGAAGCGACCGCCGGCAGTGACACCAGCGACCGCAGAAGCGTGCCGATCAGAATTGCCAGCACCAGATCGCCAAGCCATACATGGCCGGCCAGCCGCACCTGAAAACGCTCGGCCAGAATGGCGGCGCAGCTGACGGCGGCGCAGAGCAGGATGCCCGGCAGAAGCGGGGTGAGCCAACGAAGGGAAAACTGGAAAGGATGGGTGAGGGTGCGATGCTGTGCCATGGCCAGACAATGCCGTAGCCGCCTGTTTTATTCTATCAAATAATATGGCATATATTATTCGATAAAATCGAATGAAAAGCCATGACCTTCGAACAACTCCGCATCTTCATCGCCGTCGCCGAACGGGAACATCTGACGAGGGCCGCAGAAGCCATCGGCCTGACAGCTTCCGCCGTCAGTTCCGCCATCAAGAATCTCGAGGCGTTTTATAATGTCGAGCTGTTTCATCGCGTTGGCCGCAACATCGAACTGACCGAAAGCGGCCGGGTGTTTCTGGGCGAAGCAAAGGCGACGCTGGCCCGCGTGCGCAATGCCGAATTGATTCTCTCGGAAATGGGCGGCCTGACGCGCGGCGAAATCACCGTCTGCGCCAGCCAGACCATTGCAAGCTACTGGCTGCCGCCGATCCTGATGCAATTCAAGAAGCTCTATCCTGGCGTGACCGTCCGGCTCGATATCGGCAATACCAAGACTGTCACGCAGGCGGTGCTGGATGGTCTGGCGGAGGTCGGTTTCATCGAAGGCAGGATCGACGAGCCGGCATTGATGGTGCAGCCCGTCGTGTCGGACAAGCTGCTGGTCGTCACCGGTTCGGCCCACCCCTTCGCCGATGGCCGTTATCTCACGTCACTCGATATGCTCTATGGAACCTCATGGGTGTTGCGTGAGCAGGGCTCCGGCACCCGCTCCGCCTTTGAGGCGGCGGTGCGGCAGATGGGCGTCGATCCCGGCGAGCTTTCCGTCATGCTGGAACTGCCGTCCAACGAGGCGGTGGTGATGGCGGCGCGCTCCGGCGGGGCCGCGACGGCAGTTTCCGCCTCGGTCGCGTCACTGTTTTTGCGGCAGGGTTTGCTGGTCCGTTCGGGCATCGATCTGCCCGCCCGCAACTTTGCCCTTTTGCGCCACAAGGAACGCCACACCAGCCGGGCGGCCATGGAGCTGGAGCGCCTCAGCCGGGCGGCATCGGAGGACTACAAGGCCGGTCTTGCGGGGTTGTAATGGAGTGTCGCAGCCGGGCAGGGCGGCGTTCACAGGTTGTCGTTGGATAGGAAGGCTGCCACTTATTTCTCCTCCCCGCCGGGGAGAAGAAAAAGCGGAGCGCCGCAGCCGGCGCTCCGTTCGGTTGCAGCAATCACTTGCCCTTGGATTTCAGCCAGGCCTTCATCATGGCGATTTCGCCTTCCTGCGCCTTGATGACCTCTTCTGCCAGCTTGCGGATTTCCGGGTCCTTGCCATATTCGAGCTGGACCTTGGCCATATCGATTGCGCCCTGATGATGCGGGATCATGCCGCGCACGAAATCGACATCGGCATCGCCGCTGTAATCGATGGCCATATCGCCATGCATCTTCTTGCTGGCTTCCATGAAAGCCTTGGTGGAATCGGTTTCGCTTGCGGCAGCCTTGGACATGGTGTGGCCGGCATGGCCGCCCGCTTCCTGTGCGAAAACGGGCATGGCGAAGACGACCGCGAAAGCGGCAGCGAGGGAGATGGTCTTGATAGACATGGATTATCCTTCCTGTGTCTGACGGATTTTTCGATGGATTGACTGGAAAAATCTGGTGTCAGGCGCGGGGAGGCGGCAGCGGCGGCGCGAAAGCCTTGCCATTAAAGAGAATGCCACGCTGCGGCTTGGGATACGCGAAGGTCATCCGGCCAGCATCGGCAAAGATCGTTTGCGGAACCACGATCAGGCAGGCAGCACAGGATCCGGGATGCGCAGCGTCATCGCCATGTGGGCAGCAATCGCCCATGCCGGATTTATGGGCTTTGGATATGTCCTGCCCATGGGTCTCGGCATTGATGTCCTGATTTCCGGCATGGTTTGAATGGCCATTGTCACGGCTCATCGCGGGTTGCGACGAAACGGCCATGCCGGCGCCCACCGGCATGCTCATCGCCATCTGCGCCGGCATTGCACCGTAAAGCAGGCAGGCAAGAAACATCAAAGTGCGGATCATCAGGCGCATGGGGCCAATTTACCGCGAAAATTGTGGAATAAGCATGACGGTCAGGTGAGTTCACGCGCGATGACGTGATGCATGATGCGGTAATCCCTGCTTTCCTCGCCGAAGGGGGCAAGCGGCCATTCCCACGCGGCAGCGGGTGAGGGAACATCGATGCCATGCAGCAAATCCTCGTGCTGCTGTAGGCTGCCATCCCTGCCGATGACATCGAAGGATGTGTCCGTTACCAGGCAGGCCTTGCAGGGAAGCCCGGCCAGCGCATCGAGATGTGTCTGAATGAGTTTCGCCAGCAAATCATCCGGCGCATTCGTGATCTTCTCCCGCTCCAGCCGGTGGTGCGCGCCGGTGCCGATCTGCGACAGGAGATTGGCTGAAACGACGAGATCGAGATAGGGCACCCGTCGCAGGAAATCGAGCGGTTCCGGCTGTCGGCCGGCGAGAACATCGTCAAAACCGGAAAGATCGCGGTTGGCGATGCGGACGTTCTTTTTGGCATTGAGGCGCAGTTTTGCCTGCACGCTGGCGAGATGCACCAGATCAACCAGAACGACGGTATCGAACATCGCCACCAGCGCGCCATAGGGCACATCGCGCAGCAGGCCCGATCCCAGCACCACTGCCGTCCGCTTTTGCCGCAGCTTTCGGGCGGATTGCAGCACGAATTGCCGGCTGTTGTCCTCATGCTCCGCCCATGCCTTGGCGCAGCGGTTGGCGCGTGCCCACAGGTTGACGGAATAGCGGATATGCGGCCGGAATTCTTTCGGCGTAACCGCGCGGGTGGCGGCATATTGCAGGGCTTCGAGGATCATGGATGCCTAACGGTAGATTTCACGGCGATGACCGATTTCGACCACCAGCACGACGAGCTTGTGATCTTGTATATCGCAGATGATGCGATAATCGCCTACCCGGTAACGCCAATAATTGCCGAGTTCGGAGCCTTGCAGGGCGGTGCCTGTCCTGCGAGGATTTTCATCTTGGACCACTCGATCTGCGAGAAACGAAACGATGCGGTTCGCATCTTGCTTGGACAGCTTTGCAAGCTGCTTGACGGCGCGGTGCTGAAACTCAATTTTCCAGGTCAAGATTGCGCATCACTTCTTCCAGAGTATAGGTGCGCTCATTGTTTGCAATCTGCCGCCGCGTCGCCTCTTCGGCGAGATAAAGATCTTCCATATCCTCGATATGCTTCTCGATCGCCTCGCGGATATAATAGGCGGAGGTGCGGCCGGTGCGCTCCGAAAGCGCTTTCAGCCGCTCATAGGTCTCATCCGGCAGGCGAATAGCCGTCTGTTTGCTCATTGCTCGCGTCCTTTCCGACCAAAATGGGATACATGCATCCCATATAGCATCGCTTGCCCTGCGCTGCCAGTAAAACCAAAGCCTTTGCGGCTTGCCGCACCGGGCTTCATCCTCTAATACACCGGCATAATTTCAGGAAAATATCGGATCGGCATCATGAGCGAAAAAGCAAAAAAGCCTCAGAAACTGAAAGCCCGCCTGCCGCGTGGCTTCGTGGACCGCTCGGCTGCCGATATCCATGCCACCAATGAGATGATCGAGAAGATCCGCAGGGTATACGAGCTTTACGGGTTCGATCCGATCGAAACGCCGCAGTTCGAATATACCGATGCGCTCGGCAAGTTCCTGCCGGACAGCGACCGTCCGAATGAAGGCGTTTTTTCGCTGCAGGATGATGACGACCAGTGGATGAGCCTGCGCTACGATCTGACCGCGCCGCTAGCCCGTCATGTCGCGGAAAACTTCAACGAAATCCAGCTGCCATACCGCACCTATCGCGCCGGTTACGTCTTCCGCAATGAAAAGCCCGGCCCCGGTCGCTTCCGGCAGTTCATGCAGTTCGATGCCGATACGGTGGGCGCCGCCGGCGTGCAGGCGGATGCCGAAATGTGCATGATGATGTCCGATACGCTGGAAGCACTGGGCATTGCGCGGGGTGACTATGTCATTCGCGTCAATAACCGCAAGGTGCTCGATGGCGTCATGGAAGCCATCGGTCTCGGTGGCGAAGACAATGCCGGCCGCCGCCTCAACGTGCTGCGCGCCATAGACAAGCTCGACAAGTTCGGCCCTGAGGGTGTGAAGCTGCTACTCGGCCCCGGCCGCAAGGACGAGTCCGGCGATTTTACCAAGGGTGCAGGTCTTGGCGACGAACAGATCGAAAAAGTGCTGTTTTTCGTCGGCATCAAGGATTACGCGGCAAACGCCGACGATCTGGCGAAACTCGTGGCGGGCACCTCGAAAGGCGAGGAAGGCGTTGATGAGCTGAACGTCATTGGCGCCTTGGTCACCAGTGCCGGTTACGATGCGACGCGCATCAAGATCGACCCCTCCGTCGTGCGTGGTCTCGAATATTACACCGGCCCGGTCTATGAGGCCGAACTGACCTTCGATGTCACCAATGAAAAGGGCGAAAAGGTCGTGTTCGGCTCGGTCGGCGGTGGCGGCCGTTATGATGGCCTCGTTTCGCGCTTCATGGGCCAGCCTGTACCGGCCACGGGCTTCTCCATCGGCGTCTCGCGCCTGATGACGGCGCTGAAGAACCTCGGCAAGCTCGGTCAGGTCAAGCCGCTTGCACCGGTTCTCATCACCGTCATGGATGGCGATGTGGAAAGCATGGGCCGTTACCAGCGCTTCACCCAGGCGCTACGCGCCGAGGGCATTCGCGCCGAAATGTACCAGGGCAACTGGAAGAAATTCGGCAACCAGCTGAAATATGCCGATCGCCTCGGCTCCCCCATCGCCATCATCCAGGGCGGTGACGAGCGTGCCGAAGGTGTGGTCCAGATCAAGGATCTGATCGAAGGCAAGCGTCTGTCCGGCGAAATCGAGGACAATGCCAGCTGGCGCGAGGCGCGTGTGGCGCAGGTCAGCGTACCGGAAGCTGAAGTGGTGGCGAAGGTCCGCGAGATTCTTGAGCATCAGGCAGAGGACGTTCGCCGCGCCGCCGGAAATTTCGAACGCCCCTACGATCCCACGCAAAGCGGCGATCGTGATGATAATATCTGAGGGTTGACGATGCCCCTGATCGACATGCCGGAATTTTCCGGAGAGCTACTGGAAGAATTCGCCGCGCGCCGCACAAGCCGTGTGAACACGCCGGTCATCCAGCCCGCCGAACCGTTTCTGGATATGGCCGGCGAGGATCTGCGCCGCCGTATCTTCATGACGGAGAGCGAAACGGGTGAGAGCCTGTGCCTGCGCCCCGAATTCACCATTCCGGTCTGCCTTCGTCATATCGAGACGGCGACCGGCACGCCGAAGCGTTATTCCTATCTCGGTGAAGTCTTCCGCCAGCGCCGTGAGGGAGCCAACGAGTTTTATCAGGCCGGTATCGAGGATCTCGGCGATACCGATATCGCCGCCGCCGATGCCCGTGCCGTCATCGATGCGACAGGCATTCTGCAGCGCCTGCTGCCGGGCCGGTCGCTGGCCGTCACGCTGGGCGACCAGCAGGTATTCGAGGCGGTGGTTGCTGCCCTCGGTCTGCCGCTCGGCTGGCAAAAGCGGCTGGTGCAGGCCTTTGGTGACATGGCGCAGCTGGACGCGCTGCTGGAAAGCCTCGTGCATCCCAAGCCCATGACGGGGCTTGACGCCCGCGTCGCCGGCCTGCTGGCGACGGGTGACGAGACTGTGCTGGTCGATTATCTCGATACGGTGATGCAGGAGACGGGTTATTCCACCAATGCCAGCCGCTCGCCGCAGGAAATCGCCCGCCGTCTGCGGGAGAAACTGGCGCTCGCGGCCACGCGGCTGCCGGATGAGAGTTTCGAGCTGCTAAAACAGTTCCTGGCCCTTCAGGCACCCTTGCCGCAGGCCTCGCAGGTCCTTGGCGATTTTGCCGCAAAGGCGAAGCTGAAGCTCGACGGTGCGCTCTCCGCTTTCGACAAACGTGTCGCGGCGCTCGCCAATGCCGGCGTTGATCTCCAAACCGTCACCTATGGCGCGGCCTTCGGTCGTCCACTCGATTATTATACCGGCCTTGTCTTCGAGGTGGTGGAAGCGGGCGGCGATAGCGTGCTGGCCGGTGGTGGCCGTTTCGACCGGTTGCTGACCCTGCTCGGCGCGCAGGAAAAAATCCCGGCCGTGGGCTTTTCGCTCTGGCTGGATCGCATCGAAGTGGTGCGCGGGAGCGATAAGCCATGATCACCATCGCATTGCCCTCCAAGGGCCGGATGAAAGAAGATGCCTCTGCCGTTCTGGAACGCGCCGGGTTGAAAGTCGCGCCTGTCGGCAATGACCGCTCCTATCGCGGCCGCATCGAAGGACGCGATGATATCGAGATCGCCTATCTGTCGGCCTCGGAGATCGCCCGCGAAATCGGCGCTGGCACGGTGGATTTCGGTGTCACGGGTGAGGACCTTGTGCGCGAGGGGCTGACCAACGCCGATGCGCAGGTGGAATTCTGCGCCCGCCTCGGTTTCGGCCATGCCGACGTCGTGGTCGCGGTGCCGGAAATCTGGCTGGATGTGGACAGCATGGCCGATCTTGGCGATGTGGCGTCTGAGTTCCGCGCCCGGCATGGCCGGAGACTGGCGATCGCCACCAAATATTGGCGGCTGACGCAGCAGTTCTTTTCGCGCCAGCATGGCATCCAGCTTTACCGCATCGTCGAAAGTCTCGGCGCCACCGAAGGCGCGCCGGCCGCAGGCCAGGCGGATATCATTGTCGATATCACCTCCACCGGCTCGACACTCAAGGCCAACCACCTGAAAATCCTCTCGGACGGCATCATCGTTCGCTCGGAAGCCTGTTTCGTCCGCGCCCGTAAACCGGAGCATGAGAATGATGCGGCGGTTCACGAGATTGCCTCGCGCATAAAAGCGGCGCTCTGAGATTGAAAACAAAAAAAGCCGCCGGATCGCTCCGGCGGCTTTTTTGTTGGTTGTTTTATTCGGCTCAGGCGTGGGCCAAAGCCGCGCCGCGCTTGGCGTCGACGGAATAGGCGCCCGGGCCGAAGGCGGCGAGCAGGATGTAAGCGCCGGCAAGGGTGATGTTCTTCATCAGCATGATGCCGTTCAGTGCATTGATCCAGCCGAGAGCCGGGTCAGGCCAGCCGGGAACGGCAACGGTGCCGCTGTGGAAAACCAGGCCGGTGAAGACGCAGAAGGCGGCAAGCGCCCAGGCGGCGATCTTCGTCTGGAAGCCGGCGAGGATGGCAAGGCCGGCTAGGAGTTCGAAGAGACCTGCGAGATAGGCTAGTATTGCGGCGGCGGGCAGGCCTGCACCGGCAATCATGCCGGCGGTGCTGGAGGCATCGGTAAGCTTGCCGAAGCCGGAATAGATGAAAATGAAGGAAAGCAGAATGCGGGCGATGAGAACGAGAACGTTCTGGCTGCTGGTCATGGATATCTCCGGTAGATGATCGGCGTTTCGCCGGTTAGCTGCAAGGCAATGTCTGGAAATATCAATGGCCGAAATTCATCCGCCCATAAAGATGAACAATAGAAGACAAATTGTCTTCATTTTGTGAACGAAGCTCAGTCGCGTGATGTTACTGTTTAGGCGGCGAAGCGAATATCTTCGAAACGCGGAAACAGGAACAGCCCGGAAATCCGGCCCTGCTGACCCTCTTCGAAACCGGAGGATTCGCCCATGCAGATGACCGGCTGCCGCATTGTGGGCAGGATGGAGACGCCGGTCGAAAAACAGAAACGCGAGGCTGCGGTGGAAGCCTGCTCGAAAAGCTCCAGCACACGGGCATGGTCGCCGCGATCATAACAGCGGATCAGACTGAGCAGACCACATTCGCCCGGCGGCAGGCCGTGCATGAAAGACGCGTGTTCACCAAGCCGGAGGACGCCGCTCGAAAGATCACTGTTCCATTCCTCTGAAATGAAGAAATGCGACAGGGTTCGCGGATCGGGCATGGTCGCCGCGGCCATAGGCAGAGCATCGTTGCGTCTTGATATTTCGAACAAATCGCGCCCCCGCATGAACATCGTGCCGGCGCCGCTGTTTCCAAGCTTCGCCGCCAGGTCGAATTTTCACCGCCATCCGCAGTCGGACGTTTTGCCAGGCATTGAAACCCCTTCAATGCTTGCATCCAGTCGCGGCACCCTTATGGGGGGTGACTTATAGTTTATTTTCTTCCACCTACAACAACCGCTTAGTGAGAAAATCAAAAATATTATGTATTCCTTCATCGTAATCGCGAAATATATGAAAAAAGACAACTAATCGTCGCACTTATAGGCTTGATGAAGCGGAAATTCGGTCTGCCAGCGATGGTGATTCGCCTTTCTTGATGGCCGATTATTGCATGGGTCATCGAAAACAAGTCGGCTAAATTAGCCGCTGTCTCAAAAAGAGACAATATTTTGAGCCAGTGCCGGTCATCCCGCGCGAGAAGATATTATACCATCCCGCATGACAGTCTTTCCTATGAAATTTTAAGGGAAGAGAGCGATCCGAAGGCCGCCCTTTCCTCATTCCGGTGACAGGACTGATTGGAAGTCCATGCCGCCCGTCCGGTGCGTTCGCGACGCCGGACTTTTTAAAAAGGCATGGGCGGCAACGAAAAAGGGCGATCCGAAGACCGCCCTTTCTTAATTTCAGTGACAGGACTGATTAGAAGTCCATGCCGCCCATGCCGCCGCCCGGCATTGCCGGCATCGCAGCTTCCTTCTTCGGAAGTTCAGCGATCATGGCTTCGGTGGTGATCAGCAGGGAAGCAACCGAAGCTGCGTTCTGCAGAGCCGTGCGAACAACCTTGACCGGGTCGACGATGCCGAGCTGGATCAGGTCGCCATATTCGCCGGTCTGGGCGTTGTAGCCGTAGTTGTCTTCGTTCTTGTCAAGGATCTTGCCAACAACGATGGAAGCTTCGTCACCGGCGTTTTCTGCGATCTGGCGAACCAGAGCCTGCAGAGCCTTGCGCACGATGTTGATGCCGGCTTCCTGGTCGTCGTTCTCGCCCTTGGCGGAGATCTTCGTGGAAGAACGCAGCAGAGCTACGCCGCCGCCCGGTACGATGCCTTCCTGAACGGCAGCGCGCGTCGCGTTGAGAGCGTCGTCGATGCGGTCCTTCTTTTCCTTCACTTCGACTTCCGTCGAACCGCCAACGCGGATAACGGCAACGCCACCAGCGAGCTTGGCAAGACGTTCCTGCAGCTTCTCGCGGTCGTAGTCGGAAGTGGTTTCTTCGATCTGTGCCTTGATCTGGGCAACACGACCTTCGATGTCGGACTTCTGGCCGGCGCCGTCAACGATCGTGGTGTTTTCCTTGGAGATCGAAACCTTCTTCGACTTGCCGAGCATGTCGAGGGTAACGTTTTCGAGCTTGATGCCGAGGTCTTCGGAAATGACGGTACCACCGGTCAGGATGGCGATGTCTTCCAGCATGGCCTTGCGGCGGTCGCCGAAGCCCGGAGCCTTGACGGCAGCGATCTTGAGGCCGCCACGCAGCTTGTTGACGACGAGCGTTGCAAGAGCTTCGCCTTCGACGTCTTCAGCGATGATGACGAGCGGCTTGCCGGTCTGAACGACAGCTTCGAGAACCGGCAGCATGGCCTGAAGGTTCGAGAGCTTCTTTTCGTGCAGGAGGATGTAGGCGTCTTCGAGGTCCGCAACCATCTTTTCCGGGTTGGTCACGAAGTAGGGCGACAGGTAGCCGCGGTCGAACTGCATGCCTTCGACGACTTCGAGTTCGGTTTCAGCGGTCTTGGCTTCTTCGACGGTGATGACGCCTTCGTTGCCAACCTTCTGCATTGCTTCAGCAATGTCGAGGCCGATCTGGCGCTCGCCGTTTGCAGAGATCGTGCCGACCTGTGCAACTTCTTCCGAGGTGTTGATCTTCTTGGCCTTGGCCTGAAGGTCCTTGACGACTTCAGCAACGGCGAGATCGATGCCGCGCTTCAGGTCCATCGGGTTCATGCCGGCAGCAACTGCCTTTGCACCTTCGCGAACGATGGCCTGGGCCAGAACCGTTGCGGTGGTGGTGCCGTCACCGGCGATGTCGTTGGTCTTGGAGGCAACTTCGCGAACGAGCTGTGCGCCCATGTTCTCGAACTTGTCTTCCAGTTCGATTTCCTTGGCGACGGAAACGCCATCCTTGGTGATGCGCGGAGCGCCGAAGGACTTGTCGATAACGACGTTACGACCCTTCGGGCCGAGGGTTACCTTCACTGCATCAGCAAGAACGTCGACGCCCTTGAGCATCTTTTCGCGCGCTGTGCGGCCGAATTTTACTTCTTTGGCTGCCATGTTCAAAACTCCTGGTTTCGAATGGCCGGAACGGGTCCGGCTTGAAATTTAAGGAAGGACGGGTTCGGCCAGATCAGCCGATGATGCCCATGATGTCGGCTTCCTTCATGATCAGAAGGTCTTCGCCGTTGAGCTTGACTTCGGTGCCCGACCACTTGCCGAACAGAACGCGGTCGCCAGCCTTGACGTCGAGAGCGACGACCTTGCCAGACTCATCGCGTGCGCCGGAACCGACGGCGACGATTTCGCCTTCCTGCGGCTTTTCCTTGGCGGTATCGGGAATGATGATGCCGCCCTTGGTCTTGGCTTCGGATTCAACGCGACGAACGACGACGCGATCGTGAAGCGGGCGGAAATTGGTGCTTGTCATTGCCTAATCCCTCGATCAAATGACTTCACGAACCTTCAGAGGCTCGCGTGATGGGTGTTAGCACTCTTCTTGTTTGAGTGCCAGCGAAGCCGAGATAAGGAGGCCTTCTGCCTGAGTCAAGAACGGCCTGTCGGAAAAATTTCATGGCTTATGGTTATCAGCGTTCCATGACAGAAATTTCCCAGGCGCTGACCGGCGGGTGAAAACCAACCCTTTTGCCAACGCCTCATCGTTTCGGGCCTAACTGGGTTTTATGTCCGCACGGTGGCGGGTGGATTGCAGGCAGGCTCGACACCGCTTTTTTCCTTGCCATCGGCGTCCTGCTTTGCCATGTCACGCACACCCTTTTCTCGCATCCGGAAAGCATTCTTATGGCCCATCGCATTCTCACCCTCGGCGAAATCACTGATGGGTTCGACGTTATTCTCTCGGATGTCTGGGGCGTGCTGCACAATGGCGTCAACGCGTTCCCGGATGCCGCAGTTGCGCTTCAGGACGCGCGCAAGGCCGGCAAGACGGTGGTGCTCATCACCAATTCCCCGCGCCCGGCTCCCGGTGTCATCGCCCAGCTGCGTGTTCTCGGCGTGCCGGATGAAGCCTATGACCGCATCATCACCTCCGGCGATGTCACCCGCGGACTGATTGCGGAAGGCCCGAAAAAAGTCTTCCTGCTTGGCCCGGAGCGGGACATGCCCTTGCTGGAAGGCCTCGATGTCGAACGGGTTGGCGAGACGGAGGCACAATCCGTTGTCTGCACCGGTTTCTTCGATGACGAGACGGAAACGCCCGAGGATTATACCGAAATGCTGAAGGGCTTCATTGCCCGTAAAGCCCCGATGATCTGCGCCAATCCCGATCTGGTGGTGGAGCGCGGCGAGCGCATCATTCCCTGCGCTGGCGCCATGGCCGCTTATTATGAACAGCTCGGTGGCGAAGTCCGCATTGCCGGCAAGCCGCACACGCCGATCTATGAAGCCTGCCTTGCTGCGGCCAGGGAAGTTCGCGGCACCTTCGCCAAGGATCGCGTGCTCGCTATCGGTGACGGCATGCCGACAGATGTGAAGGGCGCGATTGCGAGCGGTCTCAACCTTCTTTATATCAGCGGCGGCATTCACGCCGCCGAATATACGCTGAACGGCCAGACGGACGAGGCGCTGCTGAATGCCTATCTCAAGGGGCAGGGCGCCGCTCCCGGCTGGTGGATGCCCCGCCTTGCCTGAGAAACATCTGGCCTAAGCTGGCGAAAACAATGGATCGAATGCCATGACCGTCTTTCATCGCAATGAAAAAAAGGAGCCGCTGCCGGACAATCTTCGCGGCGGCGTCATCGCGATCGGCAATTTCGACGGCGTGCATCGCGGCCACCGCGCCGTGTTGGACCGGGCACTGGAACTGGCGGAAGCCCGTGGCGTGCCCGCGCTGGTGCTGACCTTTGAACCACACCCGCGTTCCGTCTTCCGTCCTGACGTGCCGGTCTTCCGCCTCACGCCCGCGCCTTTGAAGGCGCGCATTCTCGAGGCCATCGGCTTCCGCTCCGTCATCGAATATCCGTTCGACCGGGAATTTTCGCAGCGTTCGGCAGAAGAATTCGTTCAATCCATTCTGGTCGACTGGCTGGGCGCCAGCGCTGTCGTCACCGGTTTCGATTTCCATTTCGGCAAGGGCCGCGAAGGTGGTCCGGCATTTCTGATGGCTGCCGGCAAGCGCCACGATTTCGACGTGACGCTGGTGGACGCATTCCGCGACGAGGGGGCCGATGTCGTCTCCTCCAGCCGTATCCGCTCGCTTCTGTGCGAGGGCGATGTGGCGGGCGCTGCCGGACTGCTTGGCTATCGTTTCACCGTGGAAAGTGAAGTCATAGACGGCAAGAAGCTCGGGCGCACGCTGGGTTATCCCACCGCCAACATGGCGCTGGCACCGGAGACGGAACTGAAGGCGGGCATCTATGCCGTGCGGTTTCGCCGTCCCGATGGTTCGATCCGTGATGGCGTCGCAAGCTTCGGTTACCGCCCGACCGTCACGGAAAACGGCGCGGCCCTGCTTGAAACATTCGTCTTCGATTTTTCGGGAGATCTCTACGGCGAAGTCTGTTCGGTATCCTTCTTCGGCCATCTGCGCGACGAGCTGAAATTTGACGGTCTCGAACCGCTGGTGGCGCAGATCAGGCGCGACGAGGAAGAGGCAAGGGCGATGCTGTCGGGCGTGCGGCCGCTGAGCGAACTGGACGCCAAGATCGCCTTTTGAGCTGAAAGGGTCGACAGACCCTTATTCCGGCCCCGATTGCTGTCGCTTTTCTCTTCCTTTTTACTGGAAAACCGCATAAACAATCCGCCATGTCCCAATACCGGTTGATGTTTAAAACTCAGATTGGCCGAATTATTGGCCCGGCTTTCCGCCCGCTCTGACGAGCCGGAAGGTCCGGGATTTTGGCGCTTGTCATGACATTTGTCATGGCGCTTTCCGTATTTGCCCTGTTTTGAATTGAGACGGCGCGACCGACACGGCGCGCAACAACGGTACGATTATGAGCGACACCGCAGAAAAACTCGACTATTCCGCCACCCTCTATCTGCCGCAGACGGATTTTCCGATGCGCGCCGGCCTGCCGCAAAAAGAACCGGAAACGGTGAAGCGCTGGCAGGAGATGGGCCTTTACAAGCGCCTGCGCGCCTCCGCCGCCGGCCGCGAAAAATTCGTGCTGCATGACGGCCCGCCCTATGCCAACGGCAACATCCACATCGGCCACGCGCTGAACAAGATCCTGAAAGACGTCATCACCCGCTCGTTCCAGATGCGCGGTTACGACGCCAATTACGTGCCGGGCTGGGATTGCCACGGCCTGCCGATCGAATGGAAGATCGAGGAAGCCTATCGCGCCAAGGGCAAGAACAAGGACGAGGTTCCGGTCAACGAATTCCGCAAGGAGTGCCGTGAGTTTGCGGCCGGCTGGATCAAGGTGCAGTCGGAAGAGTTCAAGCGTCTCGGCATCGAGGGCGACTTCGAAAACCCCTACACGACGATGAACTTTCACGCCGAAGCGCGCATCGCCGGCGAGTTGCTGAAAATCGCCCGCACCGGCCAGCTCTATCGTGGCTCGAAGCCGATCATGTGGTCGGTGGTTGAACGCACGGCGCTGGCGGAAGCCGAAGTCGAATATGCGGATGTCGAGAGCGACATGATCTGGGTGAAATTCCCGGTCAAGGATGCGGTTCCCGGTCTTTCCGACGTATCCGTCGTCATCTGGACAACGACGCCGTGGACCATCCCCGGCAACCGCGCCATCGCGTTTTCTTCGCGGGTCGAATACGGCCTGTTCGAAGTCGAAAGCGCGCAGAACGATTTTGGCCCGCAGCCGGGTGAAAAGCTGATCTTCGCCAAGAAGCTTGCCGATGAGGCAGCGGCCAAGGCGAAGCTGACCTTCAAGCTTGTTCGCGATGTGAAAACCGAAGAACTGGCCGCCATCACCTGTGCCCATCCTCTGGCGTCGCTCGGCTACGATTTCCCGGTTCCGCTTCTCGATGGCGATCACGTCACCGATGATGCCGGTACGGGTTTCGTTCACACCGCGCCGAGCCATGGCCGTGAGGACTTTGATGTCTGGACCGCGCATCACCGCGAGCTGGAAGCGCGTGGCGTTTCGTCGGCCATCCCGTTCCCGGTTGGCGATGACGGTTTCTACACCGAAGACGCTCCCGGTTTCGGCCCGTCCGCCGAGGGAGGCGCTGCCCGCGTCATGGATGATAACGGCAAGAAGGGCGATGCCAACGACCGCGTCATCAAGGCGCTGATCGCTGCCAATAACCTGTTTGCCCGTGGCCGTCTGAAGCACAGCTATCCGCATAGCTGGCGCTCCAAGAAGCCGGTCATCTTCCGCAACACGCCGCAATGGTTCGTCTATATGGACAAGGAACTGGGCGACGGCACGACGCTGCGTTCGCGTTCGCTTGACGCCATCGACCAGACCCGCTTCGTTCCGGCCTCCGGTCAGAACCGCCTGCGCGCCATGATCGAAGGTCGTCCCGACTGGGTTCTGTCGCGCCAGCGCAGCTGGGGCGTGCCGATCGCCGTTTTCGCCGACGAAAAGGGTGAAGTTCTGGTCGATGAAGCCGTCAATGCCCGCATCCTCGAGGCCTTCGAGGCCGAGGGCGCTGACGCCTGGTTCGCTGAAGGCGCCAAGCAACGGTTCCTCGGTAATGACCACGACCACGACAAGTGGCTGCAGGTCATGGATATCCTCGACGTGTGGTTCGATAGCGGCTGCACCCACACCTTCACGCTGGAAGACCGCCCGGACATGAAGTGGCCGGCGGACGTCTATCTCGAAGGCTCCGACCAGCATCGCGGCTGGTTCCATTCGTCGCTGCTGGAAAGCTGCGCGACACGCGGCCGTGCGCCTTACAACGCCGTTGTCACCCATGGTTTCACCATGGATGAGAAGGGCGAGAAGATGTCGAAGTCCAAGGGCAACGTGGTCTCGCCGCAGGAAGTCATGAAGGACGCCGGCGCCGATATCCTGCGCCTGTGGGTCATGACAACGGACTACTGGGATGACCAGCGCCTCGGCAAGGCCATCATCCAGACAAATGTCGATGCCTATCGCAAGCTGCGCAACACCATCCGCTGGATGCTCGGCACGCTCGCCCATTATGAGGGCGAGGAGGTCGCCTATGACGATCTGCCGGAGTTGGAAAAGCTGGTGCTGCACCGCCTGTCCGATCTGGATAAGGTCGTGCGCGAAGGTTATGACGGTTTCGAATTCAAGAAGATCGCCCGCGCATTGGTCGATTTCTCGAATGTCGAGCTTTCGGCCTTCTATTTCGACATCCGCAAGGACACGCTTTATTGCGACGCGCCGTCGTCGCTGAAGCGCCGGGCCTCGCTGTCCGTCATCGCCAAGCTGTTCGACTGCCTCGTGTCCTGGCTGGCGCCCATGCTGCCCTTCACGACGGAAGAAGCGTGGCTGTCGCGTTATCCGGATGCGGAATCGGTGCATCTCGTCCAGTTCCCGGCAATCCCGGCGGAATGGAAGAACGAAGCTCTTGAAGCCAAGTGGGACAAGATCCGCAAGGTTCGCACGGTCGTGACCGGCGCCCTGGAAGTCGAGCGCCGTGAAAAGCGCATCGGCTCTTCGCTCGAGGCTGCTCCCGTCGTGCACATCGCCGATGCCGATCTTCTGGCGGCGCTGAAGGGGCAGGATTTCGCCGAAATCTGCATCACCTCGGCCATCTCGGTGGTGGGCGATGAAGGCCCGGCCGATGGCTTCCGTCTGCCGGAAGTGGCGAAGGTCGTTGTCGAACAGAAGCTGGCGGAAGGTGCAAAATGCGCCCGCTCCTGGCGCATCACCACCGATGTCGGTTCTGATCCGCAATATCCTGACGTATCGGCCCGCGATGCCGCGGCGCTGCGCGAGCTTGCCGCCCTGGCATGATTTCAAGCTGCGCATCGTTCTTTTCGAAACCGATTTCGGTTTCGGGCCGATGCGCGAGGAAAATAACCGGATGAATTGCGCTTTGCCTCTTCATCCGGTACACCTGCCTGAAAATGGCCGGATTTGCACGGCAATGCGGGCTGCTGCCTGCCGAAAGACGATGTCTGGCAAAGTGGGACGGACGGCTGGAAGGGTTCGATGAATATGATGCAGGGTAATGCGCAGGGTTTGGGCATGTTTCGCACGGTTGTTGGCATCACCGCTATAGGCGTGTTGCTCGGCGCCTGCACCAGCCCGACCTACGGTACAGGTAAGACGGCGGCGGAACAGCTTGTCGACGATCTCGGCAACGCGACCTCGATCACCGGCAACGACCAGGAAAAGCGCAACCTTAAATACAGCCCGCGCCCCGGCCTCGTTGTTCCGGCCCAGTCCCGTGCCGAACAGCTGGCCTCGCCGCAGCAGAACATGGCCAACCGCGAATCCAATCCGCAATGGGTCGAATCGCCGGAAGAAACCCGCGAACGCCTGCGCGACGAAGCGGATGCCAACAAGAACAACCCGCATTACCGCTCGCCACTGCTTGCCGGCAACGGCACGGCCGGTCAGATGACCGAAAGCCAGAAGTGGGAAGCCTTCCGCAAGGCCAAGGCCGACGCTCAGGGTGGCTCTGTCGTCAACGCCCAGCGCCGGTTCCTCACCGATCCGCCGGCTGAATATCGCAGTGTTCCGCAGGATCAGCTGACCGATCTTGGCGAGCCGGAACAGAAGAAGGAAAAGCGCCGCAAGAAAGAAGCGGCCGTGGCAAACACCGGCAAGAGCTGGTGGAACCCTTTCCAGTAAAAACTGGCCAGTAAAAAAACGGCTGATGGCTGGCGGGGAGTTTTGTCTTTCCCGCTCGCCGCTTACTCCTCGAGACGTTTGTCGCGAAAGAACTGCCGCAGAATGTCAGCACTTTCGCTTTCCGCCAGTCCCGAATAAACATCCGGCGCATGGTGGCATGTCGGCTGGCTGAAGAAGCGCACGCCACTCTCCACCGCGCCGCCCTTCGGGTCCTGCGCGCCGTAATAGAGACGGCGAATGCGAGCAAATGAGATCGCCGCCGCGCACATGGTGCAGGGCTCCAGCGTTACGTAAAGATCGGCACCGGGCAGGCGTTCCTGTCCCAGCGCCTCGCATGCCATGCGGATCACGGCGATTTCGGCGTGCGCCGTCACATCGTTCAATTCACGGGTGCGATTGCCGGAACTGGCAATGACCCGGCCGTCCAGAACCAGTACGGCACCGATCGGAACCTCCTGCCGCTCAGCCGCGGCACGGGCTTCCGAAAGCGCCAGTTCCATGAAATGCGTCCTTTCGGCCATTGCGTTTCAATTTCCTCTTAACCCTTGTGCTTGGACCTGATAGGACAGCCCAAACAACAGGCAAACAGCAAATGACTTTTAAAGACAAGCCGAAGCGTGACGGCGGCAAGACATTTAGCCGCGACAACAAGCCGAAAGGCCCCGGCAAACCCGCTGCAGAGCGCGAAAAGAAACCGGCGGAAGCCAAGGCTGCGCCGGCGCAGGAAGCCGTCCTCGGCACCAAGCCCGAGCGTATTTCCAAGATCATGGCGCGCGCTGGCGTTGCTTCGCGCCGCGATGTTGAGCGCATGATCATGGAAGGCCGCGTGTCGCTGAACGGCGTCAAGCTGGATAGCCCGGTGGTCAACGCCACGCTTTCGGACAAGATCGAAGTGGACGGCATGCCGATTCGCGGTGCCGAGCGCACGCGCCTGTGGCTTTACCACAAGCCCGCCGGCCTGGTGACGACCAACTCCGACCCAGAAGGTCGCCCGACCGTTTTCGACAATCTGCCGGGTGAATTGCCGCGCGTGCTCTCCATCGGCCGTCTCGATATCAACACCGAAGGCCTGCTGCTGCTGACCAATGACGGCGGCCTTTCCCGGGTGCTGGAATTGCCGACCACCGGCTGGCTGCGCCGTTACCGCGTGCGCGCCCATGGTGAGGTCGATCAGGCCGCACTCGACAAGCTGAAGGACGGCATCGCCGTCGACGGTGTGCTTTATGGCGCGATCGACGCGACGCTCGACCGTACCCAGGGCCACAATGTCTGGATCACCATGGGTCTGCGCGAAGGCAAGAACCGCGAAATCAAGAACGTGCTCGGCGCGCTTGGTCTCGAGGTCAACCGCCTGATCCGTATCTCCTATGGTCCGTTCCAGCTTGGTGATCTGCCCGAGGGCAAGGTGCTGGAAGTGCGCGGACGCATGCTGCGCGATCAGCTCGGCCCGCGCCTGATCGAAGAGGCCGGTGCCAATTTCGACGCGCCGATCTACAATACATCCGCTGATGACGAGGACGAAGCTCCGGCCAAACGCGCCAAGTCCGAATGGGCAAAGAGCGATGCGCCGGAAGGCAGGCCGCGTTTCGACAAGGCAGCCGGAAAGCCGGAAGACCGCCGCGAAAAGGCGCTCGGACGTCTGGACACCAAACGTGGCGACAAGCCTGCGGGCAAGTTCGGCGCAAAGCCTGCCGGGAAATTCGGTGGCAAGGGCCGCAACGAGGATGATGGCGAAGAGCGCCGCAGCCCCCGCCAGCCGGCGGGCACGAACCGGACGGCCAATGTCTGGATGGCGCCCGGCGCAAGGCCAACGCGTGACGGCAAGGAGCGCAAGTCGTCCGCCCGTGCCGAAGCCGAAAACCTGTTCAAGAAGCCGTCCGCCCAGGAAGAGGCGCGTCGCAGCGTCGTGCGCCATGCCGACGACGAAGGTGAATGGATCCGCTCCGAACCCACCCGTGAGGATGATCGTGGCCACGGCCGCGGCGAACGCCCGGCACGCGGTGAAAAGAGCTTTGGCGATCGCGGTGGACGCGGCGGCAAACCCTTTGGTGGTAAACCATCCGGCGACCGGCCTTTCCGGGATCGCCCCCGCGAAGATGGCGACCGCCCGCGTGGCGAGCGCCCGGCGCGCAGCGGCGCAAAGAGCTTCGGTGATCGTCCCGCGCGCGGCGACAAGCCCTTCGGTGACCGTCCGTTCCGCGACCGGCCCCGCGAAGATGGTGATCGCCCACGCAGCGACCGTCCGCGTGGCGAGAAGAGTTTTGGTGATCGTACGGCGCGTGGTGAAAAGCCATTCAGCGAACGTCCGTTCCGTGACAAGCCGCGCGAAGAGGGGGATCGTTCCGGCAGCGATCGTCCACGCGGCGAGCGACCTTTCGGCGACAAGCCGCGTGGCGGAAAGCCGGGCGGCAGGCCCGCATCGGGCAAGCCGTCCTTCGGCAAATCGGGCGAGCGTGGCGAACGTTCGGGTTTTTCGGGTAAAGGTAAAGGCCCCGGTGGTAATGGCCCCGGCGGCGGCAAGCCGGGTGGCAAAGGCCCGGGTGGCAAACCTTCTGGTGGCAGGGGAATGACACGTAATGCGGATCGTAGGCGGTGAGTTCCGCGGCCGGAATCTGGCCGCGCCGAAAACAAATTCCATTCGTCCGACCATCGACAGGACGCGGGAAAGCCTCTTCAACATTCTGAGCCATGCCTATCCGGAAAGTCTTGACGGTACGCGCGTTCTGGATGTTTTCGCCGGAACCGGGGCGGTTGGGCTGGAAGCCCTGTCGCGCGGCTGTCGTGTGGCGCTCTTCGTCGAAAATGGCGTCGAGGGCAGGGGGCTGCTCTGGGAGAACATCGATGCGCTGGGGCTGCACGGCCGTGCCCGCATCCTGCGGCGTGACGCCACCAAGCTGGGCGGCGTCAACAATATCGAGCCCTTCGATCTGCTCTTCGCCGATCCGCCCTATGGGCAGGGCCATGGCGAAAAGGCTTTTGCCGCAGCCCACGCCGGCGGCTGGCTGACACCCGGCGCGCTCGCCATTCTGGAAGAGCGCGGCGATGTTGCAATAACCGTCGATGCGGCGTTCAAACTGCTCGAAAGCCGTATCTTCGGCGACACGAAAATGCATTTCTACCGCTACGAACCCTGACGGGAAGGCCTTCCCGTCACGCCACGGTCTTGTCTTGTTTGCGCAATAGGCAGGATTTTTTCTGCGAAAAGAATTTGGGTATTCGCATGGAGCAGGGTGTAAACGAAAGCGTCACGATCGTGCGTGCCGGGGAAGATGTCCTAGAAGGCGCCGGCGCGGGTGGCCATGAGCCGACATTCGGACTGGCGCTCGGCGGCGGTGGCGCGCGCGGTATCTGCCACATCAACGTCGTCGAGGCCTTCGACGAACTCGGCATCCAGCCGGTAGCACTCTCCGGCTCCTCCATCGGCTCCATCATCGGCGCGGGCATGGCGGCCGGTATGAGCGGCCGGGAAATCCGCGAATACACCCTCGAACTCATGGGGCGCAAAGGCTCGGTGGCAAACCGTCTCTGGAGCCTCGGCCCGGCATCGATGCGCCATGCGGTCGATGGTTTTCGCCTCGGGCAGTTCAATCTCGAACTCATTCTGCACGCCTTGATGCCGCAGGCCCTGCCGAAGGACTTTTCGGAGCTTGCCATCCCGCTGAAGGTGATAACGACAGATTATTACGCCCAGACCGAAGTGGTGGTGGAAACCGGCGAGATCATTCAGGCGCTGGCGGCTTCCGCCGCTATTCCGGCGTTGTTCATGCCGGTGCGTATCGATGGCCGCATCATGATCGATGGCGGCATCTTCAATCCTGTCCCCTATGAACATCTGCTGGATAAGGCCGATATCGTCATCGGCGTCGATGTGGTTGGCGGCCCGGAAGGAGACGGCACCACCATGCCGAACCGTCTGGACAGCCTGTTCGGCGCCAGCCAGTTGATGATGCAGGCGGCGATTGCCTTGAAACTCAGATTACGCCCACCCCACATCTTCCTGCGTCCGCCCGTCCACCGTTTCGGCGTGCTGGATTTCCTGAAGTCCGAAGAGGTTCTGAATGCCTCCGCCAGCATCAAGGACGATCTGAAACGGCAGATCGAAATGCAGGTGGAGCTGTTTCATCGCGGGCAGGGCGTGGAGGCCTGAGCGCTACGCCGTGAGTATTCGGGAGCGAGCGGGTGCCACGTATTTCTTCTCCCCGCCGGGGAGAAGGTGGCCCGAAGGGTCGGATGAGGGGGGCTAGCTCGCCGAATATCTCGACCCTTGCCCCTCATCCCGCTGCCGCGGTCTTCTCCCCGGCGGGGAGAAGAAACAAGCGGCGCGCTCCCCGTCACTGGCTTGAAGCGGAATCACAGCGACACTTCCGTCTCGCTGTCCTCCAAATCCTCTTCTTCCTCTTCGCGTTTCTCCGCCTTGTTCTTCGGCTTCATCAGCGGCTCCGGTTTCACCTCGCGCACCGGCTTGTTGTGCAGCATCTGCCGGCCGGCAGCGAGGCCCTCCACGGCTTGAAGCTGCAGCCGCTCCTCGTCACGTTCGCGAATATCGTCGGAGATCGCCAGCGCCCGCTCGCCGTCCATATCCAGCCCCTCCAGAATACGCCGCCCGAATAGCAGGCCGGATTCCAGCGTCTCGCGCAGTTCATATTCCACGCCCTTTTTCCTGAGATCGAGGGAGTGCACGCGATCATAAGAGCGGGCATAGATGCGCACGCTTGGAAATTCCGACTGGATCATGTCGATGATGCGGTCGGTCACTTCCTTCTTGTGGGTGCAGACTGCCACCAGATCGGCCCGTTCGATGCCGGCGGCGATCAGCACATCCTTGCGGGTGCCGTCGCCGAAAAAGATGCGGAAACCGAAACGTGCGGCCTGACGCACGCGATCGGCGGAACTGTCGATGACCGTGACGTCGCGCCCGCCGGCGAGAAGGATCTGCGAGGCGATCTGGCCGAAGCGTGAAAAGCCGATCATCAGCACATCCGCGCCAGCCCCGTCGAAATCTTCGTCCAGCGTGTCTTCGGCGGCGTCCTCCGCCGTCAACCGGCGCGATATCACCGCCAGAAGCGGCGTCAGCGCCATGGAAAGCGTGACGACGGCGACGAGGATCGAGGCGGTCGCCTGTGGAAACAGTCCGGAAGCCGCGGCCGTGGTGAAGAGCACGAAACCGAATTCGCCGCCCTGCGCCAAAAGCAGTGCGATACGGCTCGATGCGTAACGCGAAGAGCCGGCAATGCGGCAAAGGCTGTAGATCACCGCCGCCTTGACCGCCATCATTGCCGGCACGGCGATCAGGATGAGGACAATATGCTCATAGACGATGTTGACATGCAGCGACATGCCGACTGCCATGAAGAACAGCGCCAGCAACAGCCCGCGAAACGGCTCGATATCGGCTTCCAGCTCATGCCGGTAGGAGGATTCCGACAGCATCAGTCCCGCCAGCAGCGCCCCCATGCCCATGGAAAGCCCGACAGCTTCCATGATGGCGGCAGCGCCGATGACAACGAAGAGCGCCGCCGCGATCATCACTTCGCGCGCACCCGTGCGGGCGATGATCTGGAACATCGGTGTCAGCAGGAAGCGCCCCGCCAGCACCATGCCGGCCACCGCAACGACCGAGGCGACGAGATCGTAAACCATCGAGTCCGACGCGACATCCGGCCGGTTGGAAAGAATGGTGACGAGGGCGAGAAGCGGCACGATGGCGAGATCCTGAAACAGCAGGATCGAAAACGAGCGGTTGCCGTGCCGCGTGTTCATGTCGCCGTCGTCTTCGAGGATTTGCAGCGCAAAGGCGGTGGAGGAAAGCGCAAGGCCGAAACCGGCGACAAGGCTGCCGCGCGCATCGATCAGCCCCGCCCACCAGGCAATCGCCGCCAGCACGCTGCCCGTCACCAGCACCTGCGCCAGCCCGAGGCCTAAAATATCGCGGCGCATCTGCCAGATACGCGATGGTTTCAGTTCCAGACCGATGATGAACAGCAGGAAAACCACGCCCAGTTCCGAGACATTGAAGATGTCCTTCGCATCCGTGACGAGATGCAGGAACGGTCCGATGATGATGCCGGCCACCAGATAGCCGAGCACGGTGCCAAGGCCGAGCTTGCGGAAAATCGAGGCCGCGATGACCGCTCCGGCCAGAAGCAGCAAGGGTTCGGAAAAGAGAGCGTCGTGCTCGGTCATGCGGGCGGACTTTCGAATATGGTGGCGACAGAGCCTTGCCGATGGAGAAAGCGGCGTTTCGCCCTTGATGCGGGGTTGCTGGCACAATAAATGGAACAGGAATGAAAGGCCAACTCATGTCCTCAGAAATAGATTCTTCCAAACTTCTCGATCGCGCCAGCGAACTTGTCGATCTTGCCCGTGCCGCCGGCGCGGATGAGGCGGATGCCGTTGTCGTGCGCTCCCGCTCGCAATCGGTCGGTGTGCGGCTTGGCAAGGTGGAAAGCACCGAATCGTCCGAAAGCGACGATTTTTCCCTGCGCGTCTTTGTCGGCCGCCGGGTGGCGAGCGTTTCGGCCAATCCGGGCTTTGATCTGAAGACACTGGCCGAGCGGGCGGTGGCGATGGCCAAGGTCTCGCCGGAAGACCCCTTTGCCTGCCTTGCGGACAAGGAACGGCTGGCGACTTCCTATGACGATCTCGAACTTTTTGACGCCACTGAGGTGTCGTCCGATCAGTTGCGCGAGGCGGCACTTGCTTCGGAAGAGGCAGCACTTGCCGTCAAGGGTGTCAGCAATTCCTCCGGCGCCGGCGCATCAAGCGGCATGGGCGGTCTCGTGCTTGCCACATCGCACGGTTTTTCCGGCAGCTATATGGGCAGCCGTTTCAGCCGCTCCGTCAGCGTCATCGCCGGCGAAGGCACGAAGATGGAGCGCGACTACGATTTCGACAGCCGCCTTTATTATGCCGATCTGGATGCAGCCGAAGAAATCGGCCGCCGTGCCGGTGAAAAAGTCGTGCGGCGCATCGGCCCGCGTCAGGTCGATACCGGCAGCAACATCACGGTGGTGTTCGATCCCCGTATCGCCCGCGGTTTCGTCGGCGCCATCGCCGGTGCGATCAACGGCGCCTCGGTTGCCCGCAAGACCAGCTTCCTGCGCGACAAGATGGGCCAGCAGGTTCTGAAAAAGGGTCTTTATCTGACCGACGATCCGCAGATCGTTCGCGGCCCATCCTCGCGTCCCTTCGATGGTGAAGGAGTAAGGGGCGAGAAGATGACGATGATCGAGGACGGCGTGCTGAAGCACTGGTTCCTGTCCACCTCGGCGGCGCGGGAACTTGGCCTTGAAACCAATGGCCGCGGCGTGCGCGGTGGCACCTCCGTCTCGCCGGCCTCCACCAATCTGGCGCTGGAACCGGGCGATATTTCGCCGGAGGATTTGCTGAAACAGGTCGGGTCAGGCTTTTACGTCACCGAACTGATTGGCCACGGCGCCAACATGATAACGGGTGAATATAGCTGCGGCGCGAGCGGTTTCTGGATCGAGAACGGCGAAAAGACCTTTGCGGTTTCCGAGGTGACGATCGCCTCGAACCTGAAGGACATGTTCATGCGGGTCACGCCGGCCAATGATATCGACCGCAAATATGGCGTCGCCGCATCGACGCTGGCGATAGAAGGCATGACGATCGCAGGCAAGTAACCCAGCCTGCGGGTTGTTTTCGCCGGCACTTTATGTGCAAGTGCGAAGAGAAAAACAGGCGCGCCGTTTGAGGCGCGCGGAAAAGACGGCAAAATGAACGATATGGCTGAGGCCCGCTGGGCCTCTGATTTGCGGCTGGTGCTTGAAGCCGCGCGCAAGGCTGGCGAGACGGCTCTCGGTTTCTTCCGCAAGGACCCCGAGGTCTGGTGGAAGAATGGCGGGCTTTCGCCGGTCAGCGCGGCCGACTACGCCGCCAACGAAATTCTCGAAACCATCCTGCGTTCCGCCCGGCCGGATTATGGCTGGCTTTCGGAAGAAACGGATGATGATGCCGACAGGCTGTCCCGCTCCACCGTTTTCGTGGTTGATCCGATCGACGGGACCCGCGCCTTCATTGGCGGCCGGGATACCTGGTGTGTCAGTGTCGCGGTGGTGCATGAGGGGCGTCCGGTCGTCGCGGTCCTTGTTGCCCCGGCGCTTGCCGAGGAATTCACGGCGATTGAAGGCGGCCAGGCGCTGAAGAACGGCCAGGCCATTTCCGTCGCGCGCGGAAATGCCGGCATCTTCCACCTGGCGGCGCCCGAAGATGTGATCGCTTATCTGCCGGAGGAGGTGCGCGCCGGCGTCAAGCGCATTCCGCATGTGCCGTCGCTCGCCTACCGGCTGGCCATGGTGGCGGATGGCCGTATCGACGGGACGCTGGTCAAGGCCAATTCCCACGAGTGGGATTTGGCGGCTGCCGACCTCATTCTGGAAAGGGCAGGCGGGCAGCTTGTCGGCCTCGATGGAAAACCTCTGATGTATAATCGCCGTGAGGTGAACCACCCCGCATTGTGCGCCGCAGCAGATTATGCGCTGCCCGCACTTTTGAAAGCGTTTTCACACGTTTCCGACGGTTGACGTTTGCCCGGAAATCCCGCAGATGAAGGCCTCTCTCAGCGTTTAAGAAAGAGATAAAGACATGACGGAATCCGGCAAACCGAAACAGCTGCTGCACCTCGTCTTCGGCGGCGAACTTGAAAACCTTCAGGATGTTCAGTTCCGGGATTTGAATGCGCTCGATATCGTCGGCATCTATCCGGACTATGCTTCTGCCCTTACGGCATGGAAGTCCAAGGCGCAGATGACGGTCGATAATGCCCATATGCGTTATTTTATCGTGCATATGCACCGTCTTCTCAATCCCGACGACAAAAATTGAGTCCTTTTGCCCTTGCGTTGTAATACTATTGGGTGAAGGCGAGCTTTTCCGTGATTCCTGCCGTTCAACGCAGGCCGGTAGCTCCGGCACGAGAAAATGTGATCGCGCTTTCGTTTCCGATGATAAAAAATGACGCAATTTAAGAAGAAGTAGGCGGCGACAACAACAAGAACAGGGGCAGGCTTTGCGCGGAATGATCAAGGGCAGAATGTCATGAGCAGCCGTATCGCACGTTTCGCTCTTTCGGGTTACCGGATCGCCGGTATCGCCGCCTATCCTTTTGCCCGACCCTATCTTTCCTATCGGGCTGCGAAGGGCAAGGAAGACAAGCGCCGCCGCTTCGAACGTTTCGGTTATGCCAGCGCCGAGCGCCCGCGTGGGCCGCTCGTCTGGTTCCATGCCGCAAGCGTGGGCGAAACACTTGCCCTCATTCCGCTGATCCGCGAAATCCGCAAACGCGATATTTTCGTGCTGCTGACCACCGGCACCGTTACCTCGGCCGAACTGACCCGTACGCGGCTTGGCGACGATGTGATCCACCAATATGTGCCGCTCGACATCAAGATCGCGGTCAACCGCTTCCTCACCTATTGGGCGCCGGATGCTGCCATAACAGCTGAATCGGAAATCTGGCCGGTGACGATGATGGAGCTTGAGCGCCGGCATATTCCGCAGATCCGGGTCAATGCCCGTCTGTCCGACCGTTCCTTCGACCGCTGGAAAAACCGTCACGATATTGCGGAATCGCTGTTTTCCAAGCTGGCGCTGGTGGTTGCGCAATCTGATCTGGATGCCGAACGCTTCCGCGATCTCGGCTCCTGGCCGGTGGTGATATCGGGTAATCTCAAGGGTGATACCGACCCGCCGCCCTGTGACGAGGCGCTGCTGGAGACCTATCGCAAGCAGGTCGGCAATCGCAAGACCTGGGCGGCGATCTCCACCTTCGACGGCGAAGAAAAGGCCGCCGCCACCGTGCATGCGGCGATCAAGTCGCGTAACGGCCAGTTGACCATCATCGTGCCGCGCCATCCCGAGCGTGGCGATGATGTGGAAGCCATGCTGAAGGGCATGGGACTGACGGTGGCGCGCCGTAGCCGCAACGACGTGATCACGCCGGAAACCGATATTTTCCTTGGCGATTCCATCGGCGAAATGGGGCTTTACCTGCGGCTGACCGAGCTTGCCTTTGTCGGCCGGTCGCTCACGGCGGAAGGCGGGCAAAACCCGCTGGAGCCGGCCATGCTCGGCTGCGCCGTATTGTCGGGCGCGCATGTGCAGAATTTCCGCGAGGCCTATCAGAAGCTCATCCGCGCCGGCGGCGGTCGTATCATCCGTGATGTGGAGATGCTGGCCAAGGCGGTGCATTATCTGCTGGTCAACGACAATGAGCGTTACAAGATGATCGATGCCGGCAACCGGGTCATTCAGGATATGCGCGGCGCGCTGTCCTCCACCGTCAAGGCGCTGGAACCCTATATCAACCCGCTTACCGTTTCGGCCAAGCTGCAACCGCGGAGTGCCATCGGTTCATGGTAGCGGATATCGAAGTTGATGCGACGCCGTCGATCGCCGCTGTGCTTTTCGACAAGGACGGAACCCTTTTAGGTTATGACGCCAGCTGGGGACCGGTGAACCGCGAACTTGCGGCGATTGCTGCCAAGGGCGACGCGGCACTTGCCGACCGGCTTCTCATCGCTTGCGGCATGGACCCGATCACCGGCCACGTGGTGCCGGACAGCCTGCTCGCCGCCGGCAACACGGCGGAAATCGCCGCCGGTCTGGTCGCCGCCGGCTCGCCCTGCGATGTTGTCGAACTGACGCAGCGCCTCGACCGGCTCTTCACCGAGGCCGCCGATAAATCCGTGCCCGTCACCGATCTCAAGGCGTTTTTCGCAAGGCTGAAGGCACGCGGCTACAAGCTCGGCATCGCCTCCAGCGACAATGAAAATTCCATCCGCCAGACGGCCATCCGCTTCGGTTTCGAGAGCGATGTCGATTTCGTCGCGGGTTATGACAGCGGTTACGGCACCAAGCCGCAGCCCGGCATGGTTCTCGGTTTCTGCGAGGCGATCGGATTTCCGCCGGAACGTGTGGCTGTTGTCGGCGACAATAACCACGATCTGCATATGGCGAAAAATGCGGGGGCGGGCCTGCGCATCGCCGTTCTGACGGGAACCGGTTCACGCGAAAGCCTCGGTGCGGATGCGCATTATTGCTTTGATGACATTACCGGGCTTGAGGCGCTGCTGCCGGAACGGGTTGTTTAAGAAGGCCCCCCATCTCTTCCGTCATTCCGGCCTCGAGCGGGAATCCAGACAGCCCAAGTCCTTGGGCTGAAAAAAGACTCTTCCCGCCGCGCAGACGCGCGCCGGATGGATTTCGGCTCGAGGCCGGAATGACGGAGAGCTTTTTTGCAATTTACGGTTTTTTCTGGCAAACAACCCCTGACGTATAACATCCGAACGAATGCCGTGGGCGACGCGGCCGGGAGCGGGCATAGATGGTTTCTGAAGCGCCGCCATTCTGGTGGCAGAAAGCGGGCTGGCAGGCATGGCTCCTGTCGCCTTTCTCGCTTCTCTACGGCAAGATCGCCGGACGGCGGATGCGGACGGCAAAGCGGGCAAGCGTGTCCGTTCCAGTGATCTGCATCGGCAATTTCACTGTCGGCGGAGCGGGCAAGACACCGACAGCGATGGCAATCGCCCGGGCTGCTACCGCTAAAGGCCTCAAACCCGGTTTCCTCAGCCGCGGTTATGGCGGCACGCTTGATGTCACAACCCTCGTTGATCCGCAGCACCATCGCTCCGCCGATGTCGGCGATGAGCCGCTGCTTCTGGCGCGCGAGGCGGTGACGGTGATTTCGCGCCGCCGCGTGGAAGGGGCTCACCGGCTGGTGAAAGAGGGTGTCGATCTCATCATCATGGATGACGGTTTTCAGAGCGCCCGCCTGACACTGGACTATGCGCTCGTTGTCATTGATACGATGCGTGGCATCGGCAATGGCCATCTTGTGCCAGGCGGCCCGGTGCGTGCGCCGCTTGTCGAACAGATGCGGCAGATGACCGGCCTTTTGAAGGTAGGCAACGGCCATGCGGCCGATCCACTGATAAGACAGGCGGCAAAGGCTGCCAAACCCGTCTTCGTTGCAGCGATTACACCGCAGGAGCCGCAGGATTTCAGGGGAAAGCGCGTGCTGGCCTATGCCGGCATCGCCGATCCGGCCAAGTTTTATCGCACCGTCGAGGCGCTTGGCGGCGACATCGTGCAGCAGCGCTCCTTCCCGGACCATCACCATTTCAGCGACGACGAGGTGGCGGATCTCCTGCAGGATGCGGGCAAGGAGAACTTGCAACTGGTGACGACGGCCAAGGATGCCGTGCGTCTCAATGGGCATCACGGTCGGGCAGAGGAACTGCTGTGGAACAGCCAGGTTATCGAGATCGACATGGTGTTCGATGACCCTAATGCGGCCTCAACGATCATCGACACCGCGATCCAGCATTGCCGCGCCCGCCTGCTGCGGGAAAATGCGCGGTCGTAATTTAGAGGTTGTCGGCAAGGTCCGGAAACCTCTCCTCCGTCATGCTCGGGCCTGTCCCGGGCATCTGCAACCTATCGACTTATGAGACATCAGCAGATCCTCGGCACAAGGCCGAGGATGACGTCGAGTGAGGGTGTCAGCCGTCTCTGCAACTGCTCCTGAGAAAGCCGCTTAACATGGAAACGCGTCAGCACGCCGTTTCCGGCTCATGCCGGCAGATTGCCGGCCTTCTGCTCAGCCGCGAGCGAAGCGGCCGCGTCCACATAGGCTTCCTGCCGCGCCACGCTCCAGTAGCGCAATTCGTCGAGCGGAATGGTCTGGGCGGTGATGGCGCAGACGACATGCGAGCCGGTTTGCACGATCCGGAAGTCTCCGTCGAGATATTCGATGACGGCGAGGCGGTTGCCGCCTCCTTCAAATCTGTTCATCCGTTTTCGTCTCCTGCTCTGTCCTGTCAGGGCACCCAGTCCGAAACGGCGTAGCGTTTTCCTGAACAATCCGGATGCTCCAATGTCCTAGATTTATATCGTTCGGCGCGGCACAAGGCCAGCCCCGGCCGCTTGCGACTGGGTGAAGATGTCAGCTTCGGCCGAAGAGCCGTTCTATATCGGAAAGTTTCAGTTCGATATAGGTCGGGCGGCCGTGATTGCACTGTCCCGAACCCGGCGTATTTTCCATCTGCCGCAGAAGCGCGTTCATTTCCTCCGGCCGCATGCGCCGGCCGGAGCGCACGGAACCGTGGCAGGCCATGGTGGCCGCGACATATTCCAGCTTGTTGGCAAGCGTGGAGGCGGCGTCCCATTCGGCTATCTCGTCGGCAAGCTGGCGCACCAGCCCCTGCACATTGACCTCGCCCAGCATGGCCGGCGTTTCCCGAACCGCAACAGCGCCCGGCCCGAACCGCTCGATGACAAGCCCCAGCGCGTCGAACCCGGCCGCATGATCCATCAGCCGGTCGCAGTCTTCCTCGGGCAGATCGATGATTTCAGGGATCAGCAGCACCTGCGACGGCGGACGCCGGGAATGCAGGGCATTGCGCATTTCCTCGAATACCAGCCGTTCATGTGCGGCATGCTGATCGACGATGACGAGGCCGTTTTCCGTTTGCGCGATGATGTAGTTCTCGTGTAGCTGCGCCCGCGCGGCTCCGAGCGGATACAGTACCGGCTCCGGTGAAGGGCTTGCGGAAGGCTCATAGGTCTCACGCGGTTCGGCCCGCGCCGTCGGCATGGTGATGTCGGAAAAGCGCGATTGCACTGCTTCTGCAAATTGCATGTCCCCGGAAACGGCGAGCGGCCTCGACGGGGATGTGGCGGCAGACCATGGCGCGGAAGCCGGCATGGAAGGCGAGGGCCGCAGGCCGGACGGGCTGTAGCCGGGACGAAAGGCGTTCATCATCTGGCTCGCGCCGGTCGTCGCTGCCCTGTCACCGTCACGCGTTAGCGCCTGGCGGATCGCGCCGACGATCAGCCCGCGAATGAGGCCGGGATCGCGGAAACGCACGTCGGATTTGGCCGGATGCACATTGACATCCACAAAGGCAGGGTCGAGCGTGATGGACAGCACCGCAACCGGGTATCGTCCATGCGGCACGGTTTCGGCATAGGCACCGCGAATGGCGGATAAAAGCAGCTTGTCCTGCACCGGGCGGCCGTTGACGAAGACATATTGATGCGCCGAGTTGCCGCGGTTGAAGGTCGGCACGCCGGCAAAGCCTGACAGCGTCACGTCCTCGCGCCCGGCATCGATCTCGATGGCGTTGTCCTTGAACTCGGCACCGAGAATCTGCGCCATGCGGGCGAGATGATCATCGCCGGTCGAGGGGATTTCGAGCGTCGAGCGGTCGGTGCCTGACAGCACGAAGCGGATATGCGGAAAGGCGATCGCCATCCGCTTGACGACCTCGGTAATGGCGGCCGCCTCCGCCCGTTCCGTCTTCAGGAATTTCAGCCGCGCGGGTGTGGCGAAGAACAGGTCGCGCACCTCGACGATGGTGCCGGCATTCGAGGCGGCGGGCCGCACCTCCGAAACCTTGCCGCCCGTCACCGAAATCACCGAACCCTGTTCCGCGCCCTGTTGACGGCTGGTGATCGAAAGCTTGGCGACCGAGCCGATGGAGGGCAGCGCCTCGCCGCGAAAACCGAGCGTGCGGATATCATCCAGCGTCGTGGATATTTTCGAGGTGCAATGACGCCTCACCGCAAGCTCCAGATCGGTGGGTGACATGCCGGAGCCGTTGTCGGTAATGCGCACCAGCCCCTTGCCACCGCCCGCCGTGGCGATCTCGATCCGGGTCGCGCCGGCGTCGATGGCATTTTCCACCAGTTCCTTCGTGGCGCTGGACGGTCTTTCGATGACCTCGCCGGCGGCGATCTGGTTGATGAGGGTTTCTGAAAGCTGCTTGATGGCCATGATCGTCATTTTCGCGGATTCGCCATGGCTTCGAAAGCAAAAAACGCCAATTGCGGCAATTTGCACATGTTTTGTGGACTTCCACGCATTTGATCATTTCCGTCAACATCTGGGTAAGCGTTAATCCGCTTTTAATCGGCCTTGATTATGGTGGGGCGGCTTGAAATGACCGCAGGCAAGAGGCCCCCCTTTCCGGGTGGTGTGTGACGTCGACTTTGGGTGAACGTCATCTTCTCCTCAAGACTGCTTCAAGTGGCGAACCCTGATGTCTCTTTATCGGAATTTGTCGTTTCATCCCGGCATCTGCCCAGAACGATTCCAATAGAAACATAAGCCTGACCCATTAACAGGCGGGAGTTTGCAGTTGAGTGATTTGGCGTCCTCTGGCGCGGGCGTTCATACGGTGATGCTTGATGCCCTTTGCGACGCGCTTGGCGCGGCGATCGTCGTTTACGACCGTAACGATCACATTATTTTCGCAAGCCGGAAACTGTTGAATTTTTTCCCGTTGGAAGAGGCCGTTGTCGGTCCCGGTGCGCGGCTGCGCGACTATCTGAGCGCGCTTTACGATTGTTATCTGCTGGAGACGGAAAACCTCGCCGCCAATGCCCGCCAGCTCGGGCGGGACGAATGGATCGGCGAGCGGCTGGCGCTGCACTGGAAGGAAAGGTCGGAAAAGACCGAACGGCTGAAGGGGGAGCGCTTTCTGCGTTTCGTCATGAATCGCCTGCCTTCCGGGCTTGGCATCAGCGTCGTCGCCGATATTTCCGAACAGAAGAAAAGGGAAGAACAGTGGCGCATCGACCTTGAACGGGTGCAGCTGATCGAGGACATCCTCGACAATCTGCCATTCCCCGTTTTGGTCAAGGACCGCAACATGGCCTATGCGGCCGTGAACAAATCCGCCTGCACCATGGTTGAAACCAGTGCGGAGAGCATTCTCGGCAAGACGGTTTTCGATCTGCATTCACGCAAGGTCGCCGCGCAGATCGATGCGGCTGACCGGGCGGTGATGGACAGCGGCACGCCGAGCCTCATTCCCGAAAGAGTGAGACGCATAAACGGCGAGGAAGTGCTGACGATTACCCGCAAGCAACGTGTGGGTCGCCCGGGCCGGCATTTTCTGGTGACGACGATGGAGGATGTCACCGCACTTGCCACCGTCGATGCAAGCGGCAGGCCCATTATCCCCTCGCTCGAACATGTCGCCTTCGTCGCCTCCACTTACGGAAAGGACGAGGAGGACGCGCCGGCCAAAGACCTGCTGAAAAGCAAGGCGGTGCTGGTCGTCTCCGAAAGCGGGCGTTTCGCCGAAGCCGCCGGCCGCCGGTTGACCGCGGGCGGCATGGATCATGCGGCGGTGACGAGCGAGGAAGAACAGCAGGCATTCATCGATATCGCCACCTCCGCCGGCGTGGGCATCGATGTCGTCGTCGTCGATGCCCAGATGAGCGTCACATGTCTCGATATCGCCGCTGCGCATGACCTGCCGTTCGTCACCATCGAGGAAGAGGAAATCGACGCATCGCTGCTGCATTACGTTGCTGTCGGTCTCAGATCGTCTCCCGGCGAGAAATCGACGGAGGAAGACTGGGAAATCATGACCGAAGACCTGCCCAGGGTCCTCAAGACGGGCGGCGTCGGCGAGATACTTCTCGTTGAGGACAACCGGGTCAACCAGATCGTCTTTTCGCAGATACTCGAAGGCCTTGGGCTTTCCTGGCGGCTTGCCACCTCGGGTGAGGAAGCCTTGCAGCTGTTTGCGGAGCAGGCGCCCTCCGTCGTCCTGCTCGACACGACACTCGCCGATATCGACGGTTTCGAGGTTGCCCGCCGCATGCGGCAACTGGCCGGCGACGAGAACATTCCCATCGTCGGGGTCATCACCCACGCCTTCGAGGGCGATCTCGACAAATGCATGGCGTCCGGAATGAACGACATGCTGCTGAAACCCGTCAGCCCTGACATGGTCGAGGCGGTTTTCCTGCGTCTTTTCGGCACGGATGCGGTGCGGCTGCAGGCCTGAAAGCCCAACAAACGGGCCGTTTTTCCCGAACGGCAGGCTTTCCGAAAATGCCGCCGCATTTTTGGTTCGCGGCTCTATGGTTTTTTTAATACTTGCCCTGCATTGTGAGCGCGTTCACACAGGATTAACGAGATGCAGGAATGAAACGGGCAGAACCGCAATCGTTGCAGGTCAGCCAGAACGAGCTGCAGGCCATGGCTTACAGCGACCCTCTGACGGGGCTCGGCAACCGTTACCGTCTGCGGGACAAGATCCGTATGCTGGCAAGCGAACGCTCCAGCGACCCCGCGCCGTTCACCGTCGGCATCGCCAATATAGACGGTTTCAAACCCATCAACGATCTTTTCGGTGTTCAGGCGGGCGATGAAATCCTGTGTCAGGTCGCGCACCGGCTGAAGGCCTGCATTCCCGATGGCGCGGTCGTGACGCGCCATGATGGCGACGAATTCGCCTTCGTGCTGCCGTTGGTGTTTGAGCGCACCGGTGCGGAGCGCATCGGCAACATGATCAAGGACGTGCTCTCGGCCCCTTACGATCTCGGCGATCGTAACGTCCGGCTTTCCTCCTCCTTCGGTTTTGCCATCTATCCCTTTGCCGGCGATGACTTCGAGGATCTGCTGAAGAGCGCCGAGACGGCGCTTTATCGCTCCAAGCGGCGCGGACGTGGTCAGATAACGGTCTATTCGCGCGAGATCGCGCAGGAAATGAAGCGCGCCACCCAGCTGGAACAGGCCTTGCGAAACGCCATCATCACCGATGCGATCGATGTGCATTTCCAGCCCATCGTCCGGTTGGAAGAGGCGAAGGTCATCGGCTTCGAGGCGCTGGCCCGCTGGAACGATCCCGATCTCGGCTTTGTTTCACCCGCCGTCTTCGTGCCGCTCGCCGAAGAACGGGGTTTCATCGACGCGCTGTCGGAAGCCCTGTTGCGAAAGGCGGCGGAAGCCGCCCTGTTCTGGCCGCGTGAGCTGTTTCTGTCCTTCAACCTGTCTTCCGCGCAATTGATGGATCCGAGCACGGCGGACAATATTCTCTCCATTCTGGCCCGTGTCGGCCTCGACCCGCACCGGCTGGAGCTTGAAATCACCGAAACGGCCGTCATGACGTCCGCCGATACCGCGCAGCGCATCATCAGCGAATTGCAGAGTGCCGGTGTTCGCATTTCGCTCGACGATTTCGGCACCGGCCAGTCGAGCCTTGGCCGCCTGCGCGATTTCACCTTCGACAAGGTGAAAATCGACCGCGCCTTCGTCTCGCGCATCAGCAGCGACCGCCCTTCGGAACACATCATCAAGGCCATCGTCGCCATGTGTGACGGACTTGATCTTGAAGTGGTGGCCGAAGGCATCGAGGAGCAGGTGGAAGAGGAAAAGCTGCGCGCGCTTGGCTGCGCCATGGGGCAGGGTTATTTCTACGGCCGTCCCGCCGATGCCGCCGCGACCCAGCGATATCTGCACGAAAATTATCGCGAAATCCTGTCGGATATTCCCTGAAAAGCAGGACGACGGTGAATGTGAAGGGCGCGCGCATCCCACACCCACTCATTCCTGTGACAGGCACAGGAATGAGGAGAGGGCGGCATGCGCCTCGCTTCACAACCGGTAAAGCGGCTCGAACCTGCCTTTGACGTCGATACCGAGATCGAAGGTCAGGCCATGCTGCGGATTGGCGGCAAGGGCGTCCGCGTCCAGATTTTCCCGTGCGGAGGTGACGAGAAGGCGCGATGCGTCGGGGCCGATGAAGGCCGGGCAGGTCGTCTGGCCCGCTGGTACTTCATATCGGGCGAGGTGATTGCCGTCCGTATCGTAGCGATCGACAGCGCCGATGCCCCAGCGGGCATTCCAGATATGCCCCTCGGCATCGCAGACCGACCCGTCAATACCACCTTCGACGCCGGCGGAATCGATGAACACCTCGGCCTTGCCAGTGGGAAGGCCGGTCTCAGCGTCGAGCGGCACCCGCATCAGCTTGTTCACCTTGGTATCGACGTAATATCCCGTCGCGCCATCGGGTGAAAAGCAGATCGAGTTGGGGATGCTGACCTCGGCAAACAGTTTCGTCACGATACCTTTAGCAACGTGATAGATGCTGCCGGCGCCTGTCTCCGCCTTCCGGCCCATGGTGCCGATCCAGAGCGCGCCGCAGGGGTGCATGCGCCCGTCATTGGAACGGTTGCCGGGCAGGTCCTTTTCCAGTTCCGCATGCAATGTCAGCACGCCGGTTGCCGTATCGCGCAGGAAAAGCCCGTCATCGGAGGCGATCAACTGTTTATGTTCGCTGACCTTGGCCAGCGCGCTGCCCATGAAGGGCAGGGCGTACACCGTCTTGCGGCCGGAAGCGAAATGCAGCTCGTGCAACTCGCGCTCGACGATGTTGAACCACCAGGCGGTGCCGGTCGCAGGGTCGAAGGTCGGGCCTTCGCCAAGCATCATCGGCGTTTCGTCAAGCACATGTCCGGCAAAGGGAAAAACAGTTGCCAAGCTCTTATCCTCCGATGGCTGCATCATAGGCCGATAGCGTGACGGTAGCGCGCTCGCGCACCTCGGCCGCCGTCATGCCCGGCTTGTAGAGGCTGGTTCCAAGCCCGAAGGCGGTAATGCCGGCCGAGGTATATTCGGCGAAATTTTTGTCGGAAACGCCACCGACGGCGGCAATGATGAGGTCCTTCGGCAGGATCGTCCTGATAGCATTGATGCCGGCCGGGCCGATGATGCTGGCGGGAAAGAATTTCAGCCCCGTCGCCCCGGCCTTTGCGGCCACCAGCGCTTCGGTGGGCGTGAGAACGCCGGGCATCGTCACCATGCCCTTGACGCGTGCGGCGATGATCACTTCGGCATCGGCATTGGGGCTGACCATCAGCTTGCCGCCGGCGGCATCCAGTGCCTCCACGTCTTCTACGCTCAGCACCGTGCCCGCGCCGATCAGGCAATCGGCAGGCGCCATCTTCGCGGCGATTTCGATCGAGCGGAACGGATCGGGCGAATTGAGCGGGATTTCGATGGCGCGGAAGCCGGTCTCGATCAGTGCGCCGACGACGCCTTCGGTTTCCTCGGGTTTCAGACCGCGCAGAATGGCGATCAGCGGATATTTCATGGCAGGGAAGGGGATACGCATGGTGGGTCTTTCTTTTATGACCAGATGGTATTGGCGGCGGCCAGCAATCCGCGCCGCACGGCCTCGTCTGCATCGATGACCGTATATTGGATATCAAGGGCCGTGAAGGCGCCTTCGTAAAGCGCACCGAGCGCGCCGGAGCCGATCAGCACGACAGGCGTGTCCCGCCGCGCATTGGAATGCGCGCCGGCAATTTCCAGCCCGATCATGATGCCGGAAAGCTTGGCCTTGGCATCGGTCGCGGTGAGGCCATGCAGCAATTGCCCGGAGCGCAGGGTAAACAGCCGGTTGGTGGCGAGTTGCGGATTGGCGTAGATGTCGCGCACGGCGGCCCTGAAAGTCTCGTGTTCACCGGTGAAGGCATCAGCTTCGGCCACCGCATGCGAAAGGATCGTCTGCCTGGAGATGACTTCGAACAGTTCGCCGGTCATGAAGGTGGCAAAGCCGGTCACGTCACCGCCTTTGACCGTCACCCATTTGGAATGCGTGCCCGGCATGCAGACCAGCTTTTCACCGGCATCAGCGGAGGCGAGTGCGCCGAGCAACTGTGTTTCTTCACCGCGCATCACGTCGGGTGCATTTTTATCCCGTTGCGCCAACCCCGGCAGAATGCGGACATCCCGCGCCTGACCCGGCACGCGGACCGCGCCGTCAAGAACCGCTGAAAGCGATGCCGGCACGTCGATGTAACCCGCCTCGACCCAGCCTTGCCGAGCCCCCGCCATGCCGCAGACCAGAACCGGCAGATTGTCAGGTGCGCCGATGGCATCGAGATGCGATTGCAGCACCTCGGCAAAGCCGGTGCGCATGGCGGTCGTCATGCCTTCCGCGCTTCTGCGCTCAGCCAGAACAGCGCCAGAACGGCTCAGAAGCCAGAGCCGGAAACTGGTCGTGCCCCAGTCGACGGCGATAAAAGCGGGTTCGGACATTATAGAAGGCCTCCGTCTACGATGATGGATTGCGCCGTGATGGCGCTTGATGCTGAGGATGCGAGAAACAGGCTCGGCCCGGCCAGATCGGCGGCGACGAGCGTGCGCTTGAGACATTGTCGCGCCGTGGTTGCGGCGATGCCGTCGTCGGTCAGCCACAGGTCTTTCTGCCGCTCCGTGACGATCATGCCGGGCAGCAGCGTGTTGACGCGGATATTGTCAGGTCCCAGTCTGCCGGCAAGGCTCTTCGTCAGTCCGATAATGCCGGCCTTGGCCGCCGCATAGGAGGGTAGTTCACCCATGTTCAGCAGAAATGAGATGGATGAAAAATTGACGATGGATGCGTTCTTCGCCTGTCTGAGATGGGGCAGCGCGGCCTGAACGGTGAAGAACATCTGCTTGAGATTGACGGCCTGATTGGCGTCCCAATAGGCTTCCGTCACCGTGTCGATGTCGTGGCGGTCATCCCAGGCGGCATTGTTGACCAAAACCTTGATGCCGCCGGTAGCGGAGGCCGCCGCATCCACCGTCCGCCCGATTGCGGGAATGTCGCTCAAGTCGGTCTTGAAAAAATGCACCGGATGGGGAGCCGCCCCTGCGAGCCGCTGGACAAGTGCGGCGCTGGGCTCCTCGGCGATGTCTATGAAGGCGACCTTCGCCCCCTGCATCGCGAAGGCTTCCACCAGCGATGCCCCAATGCCGGAGCCGCCACCGGTAATGAGCACGCCCGCATCCTTGAGGTCGGGAAATTGGGCTTGCGTCATCGACATCGTCTCATCCATAAGGGCTTGATTGTTCCAATATATGGAACTAGATTTTACTAAATGGAATTATTCTCTTGGCGTCACACTTATGTCAAGGCAGATGACGGTGGATGTTGCCATGCCCGATAATAAAACCCCCAATGCCCAACAGCATGAGACTGTTCCCGGTCGCGCCCGAAAAACAGAAAGCGAGACCGGCACGCTCGGGAAGGCCGTCTCGCTTCTGGAGCTTATCGCCTTTGCGGAAAAACCGATGCGTTTTACCGATGTGGTCGAGGCGAGTGGCCAGCCGCGCGGCACGGTCCACCGTCAGCTCGCCCATCTTCTCGCCGAAGGCCTGATCGACCATGCCAACGACCAGACCTATGCTGTCGGCCTGAGATTATTGCAATTTGCGGCCAAAGCCTGGAGCGGCAATGATCTTCGCAGCGTTGCCGCGCCGCATCTGGCGGCGTTGCAGGAGGTGACGCAGGAATCCGTGCATCTCGCCATTCTGAATGGCGGGCAGGTCACCTATCTCGACAAGATCGAGGGTAGACACACCCTGCGCATGCATTCGCAGGTCGGCAAGACTTCGCCGGCCTATTGCACGGGCGTTGGCAAGGCGGCGCTCTCCCTGCTGTCTGCTGATGCGCTCGCAAACCTCGCTGCCGGATTGGAGTTCCAACGCTTTACGGAAAACACGATCGTAACGCCGCAGGCGTTGGTAACGGATGTGTCGGCCATCCGCGTGAATGGTTACGGTTTCGACCTTCAGGAACACGAGATCGGCATTCATTGCGCCGCCGCGCCGGTCCATGCGCCGGGACGCAATTTCCTTGCGGCGATTTCCGTCACCGGCCCCGCCTACAGGGTGGATGTGGAACAGCTTTACAAATGGGCGCCGCTGGTGCGCGAAACCGCTGATAAAATTTCAGCGGAGCTTGCCTGCCGATTATCGCCGGTTGCCGATGGTTGAGGAAAAAAGTGGCGCTGCTCTGTCGATTTTCGCGACCTGGTAGACGGGTCTGGCGTCAAATTGCGTGAGTTAAATCTTATTTTCGACTATTCTGAATTAAGTTTTCAACTTTTGTTTGCATGAATCATTTTGGTGAGTAACATCCCCGGCAATTTCCGGGCAAAGGTGGCCTTTGCGGCGGTATTTCTCATTCTCGAAGAACAGCTTTTATGCAGAAAACAGAGACGGCCGCCGTTCAGGCGATTGGTGTTGATTGCGTTCGCGAGATCGCCGGCCTGAACACGCAATTCGACATATTCCGGTTCTTGAAACGGTTGACGGAGGCCTGGGAGTTCAGGGCCTTCATGGTGCTTGACCTGTCATCCGAACTGGCGAGCGAGCTGTCGCAATATACCATCATCACCAGCTGGCCGGCCGAGCTTCTGCAGCGTTACGACGAAGAGGGCATGCTGCAGAACAGCAAGGTGATGGCGCAGCTTAAAAAATCGACGGTACCCTTCTCCGTTGCCATGGATTTCCTGGATGAAGGCAACGAACCGATCGCCAAAAAGAACGTGATCGGCCTGTTCGAGCGATTTGAGATGATCAACTCCGTATGGTTTCCCGTTCACGATATCACCACCACCCGGGGCGCGGTGTCTTTCTCCGGCAACAAGACGATCTTGCCGGCAAGCCGGCTGGCGGAGCTGTTTTACATTTCCAGCCATGTCTTTGCCCGGCTATCGGAAATCCGTCGTCTTGATCTCAGGGTTCCCGAAACATTGAGCGAGCGCGAGATCGACTGTCTGAACTGGACGGCGGCCGGCAAGACCAGCGCCGAAATCGCTGAAATCATGATGTTGTCGGAACATACGATCAATCATTACCTCAACCGCGCGACGAAAAAACTCGACACGGTCAACCGCACCCAGGCCGTCGCCAAGGCGCTGCGGGTCGGTTTGATAAAATAGCGAAATCGTAATTTTATCATTGTGATAAACCCTTTCCTGGGCGATCCTTCTTTCGAATCACCGGAAAGGAGAAATCGTTTGCCGGAGCGGCATAAGGTAAAAGCGGGATTTTCTCCGACTGTCGATTGCGCCGTGCTGATAGTCGCTGCCGAAAAAGGCTTTGCTGCCGATGAAGGCATAGAACTGCAACTCGTCCGAAAACAATCCGCACGCGCTGCCTTGACGGCGCTGGCCGAGGATGAGGTTCACATCGCCCATTTGCCCGCTCCGGTGCCGGTCGGTTCCGCAGTTGGCCTTGATGAGCTGCCGGCCGATATTATCGGCGTTTTCACACTTTCCCTCGGCGGATCGGCAACCACCGTTTCGCACGAATTTTACGACGAGCTTTACCGGGAAGGCCTGAAGCTTCCGGACCCCGCGGCCTTCGGGCGGGCCATGGCCCGCGTCTGCGCGGCGCGCCGTGCTGCAGGTAAAAACCCGCCGGTCTTTGCGGTCGAGGATATCGTGTCCACACCGTTTTATATGTTGCGTTATCTGCTTGGAAGCTGCGGTGTGCTGCTCGGCCGGGACATGGAAATTGTCGAAGCCCTGCCGAAAGCCATGCCCGGCCTGCTGGAAAACGGCAAGGTCGATGCGCTCTGTACCGCCGAACCGGCGGGCAGCGCCGTGGTGCTGGGCGGCGCCGGGCGAATTGTCACGACCGGGGCGCTGATCTGGCAAAATGCGCCGGAAAAGATACTGGCCGGGAAGCGGCAGTGGACTGAGGAAAACGCCACCCTGCTGGAAGGGCTGCTGCGCGCGCTCTACCGCGCCGGCGAATGGTGCGCCAATTCCGCCAATATCGAGGAACTGACGGGCATCCTCGCCGCCCCTCATTATATGGACGAGAACGGCGAGTTCCTGCTGCCGGCGCTGACGGGCTATATTTCCACTTCGCAGAGGGACATGCGGCGTTTTCAGGAGTTTTTCGTGACCAGCGCCAAGGCCGCAAATTTTCCGTGGCAGAGCCAGGCGTTGTGGTTCTTCAGCCAGATGTTGCGTTGGGGCGAAGTTCCCGCCGAATGTCGGTTCGACGCGGCCGTGGTGGAGGCCGCGCGCAACGCTTATCGGCCGGATATTTTCCGCAAGGCGATGAAGCCGCTTTTCGTGCCGGTGCCGGGCGCCAACCTGAAACTCGAAGGCACGCTCAGGGAGCCGTTGCATGTCGGCGCGTCGCGCACGGGCCTCGTCCTCGGCCCGGACTGTTTTTTCGACGGCCGGGTCTTTGATCCTGAAACGCTCGATATGGACGACGAAATCTGAAATGGCAGCAGTTAATCGTCGCTAATCTCTCCTGTTTGCGCTTTGGCATTGGCGAAGCGCTCCCGCTTGTCTATGGATGGCGCGGAAGAGTGCCCATATCCAGCCGGACCACGTTTACGGAGTAAGACAATGGCAGACGTCAGCAAGAACCAGGTGGAAAAGGCTCTGGAAGCCGTCATCTATCCTGGCAGCGGCAAAAGCATCGTGGCGCTCGGCATGGTCTCGGAAATCTTCATCGCCGATGCGAAAGCCTATTTTTCGATTACCGTTCCCTCCGACAAGGCGCAGGAGATGGAGCCGTTGCGACTTGCCGCTGAAAAGGCGGCCAGGGGCGTTCCGGGCATTATCGGCGCCGTGGTCGCGCTGACGGCGGATCGCAAGCCCGGCCAGCAGCAACAGCCGCCGCGCCCCGCCGCCGCAACCGGCCGCCCGGCTGCGCAGCCGCGCTCCTCCAAGGTGGGCGTGCCGGGTGTTGGCGCCATCATCGCCGTCGCCTCGGGCAAGGGCGGGGTCGGCAAGTCCACGACATCAGTCAATCTGGCGCTTGGTCTTCAGGCGCTCGGCCTCAAGGTCGGTATGCTCGATGCCGATATTTACGGTCCTTCTATTCCCAAACTCCTGAAGATTTCCGGCCGCCCGCAGCAGCAGGAAGACCGCATCATCCTTCCCATGGAAAATTACGGGCTGAAGGTCATGTCCATGGGCTTCCTGGTGGATGAGGAAGCGGCGATGATCTGGCGCGGACCGATGGTGCAGTCCGCCCTGATGCAGATGCTGCGCGAAGTTGCCTGGGGCGAACTCGACGTGCTGGTGCTGGACATGCCGCCCGGCACGGGCGACGCACAGCTGACCATCGCCCAGCAGGTGCCGCTTGCCGGCGCCGTCATCGTCTCCACGCCGCAGGATCTGGCGCTGATCGATGCGCGCAAGGGCATCACCATGTTCCGTAAGGTGGAAGTGCCGCTGCTCGGCGTCATCGAGAACATGAGCTACTTCATCGCCCCGGATACCGGCGCGCGCTACGATATTTTCGGCCATGGCGGCGCGAAGGCCGAAGCCGAGCGGATCGGCGTGCCGTTCCTCGGCGAAGTGCCGCTCACCATCTCCATCCGTGAAATGTCGGATGCCGGCACGCCTGTTGTCGTCGCCGAGCCGGATGGCCCGCAGGCCGCGATCTATCGCGATATCGCCGAAAAAGTCTGGGCGCGCATCGGTGCGGGTGAGAGAAAAGCCGCGCCGAAGATCGTTTTCGAATAACGCAACGGGTTTCGGCATAAACCGAAAAAGCGTTTCTCGGTATTGAATAGTCTTTTTAAAACAGAAGATTAATCGTCAGTATCAGGCAAGTTTTCTGGATGTGAACACCGAGAAATGCTTCGCCTGCAATGCTGTCGAGAAAAAATATTGCTTGATTGCATCTCGCTTTGGGCGCATACGCCTGCGCCGTTTGGCTCTTGGTCCATCGGGCTGGCGAGATATGAAATCCCGCTCGTTCCGGCGTGCCCTGAAGTGTCGTCCAAAGGTTTGCCGACCGCAAACAGGATATGTTAAGCAGCATTGCGGCTGAAGCTTGCGATGTGGACCGGAGAAGCGGATTGATAAAAGCCTATCGCGCCAATTGCGAGGCGATCAGCCTGTCGCCAGACGACGGCTCCGGACAGATTCCCGACGACATCGTCTGGATCGACATCGTCAATCCCGACAGGGCGGAAGAGCAGCATGTGGAAAAACTGCTGGGGCTCGATCTGCCCACCCGTGAGGATCTGAAGGATATCGAACCCTCCAGCCGCCTGTATATGGAAGACGGCAATGTCTTCATGACCGCCTCTCTGGTGTGGAAGGCGGATTCTGACGATCCGCGCCTCACCGATGTCGCCTTCATTCTTGCCGGCAAGCGCCTTGTGACGATCCGTTATGCCGAGCCGAAATCCTTCCACCTTTTCATCGCCGCCATCACCCGCGTGCCGCACGAAATGCGCAGCGGCACGGCCCTGCTTCTGAAGCTCTTGGAAACCATCGTCGACCGCACGGCGGAAATTCTCGAAAATTCGGTCACCGGCATCGACAATCTCGCCGCCGACATTCTTGGCAGCCAGGCACGTTCCAAACGCAAGGCGCCGCGTTATCTCGAAGACCGTCTTACCAACATCGCCGCCTATCACCGGCTGATCTCCAAGGTCCGCGTCAGCCTCGCATCGCTGGCGCGGCTGCAGACCTTCCTCTCCACCAGCGATCAGGCGCGCGGGGACAAGGAAGCGCGGGAACAGGGCAAGTCGATCGGCCGCGATATCCAGTCGCTGAACGAACATGCCGCCTTCGTTTCCGGCAATCTGACGTTTCTACTCGACGCCTCTCTCGGCATCATCAATATCGAGCAGAACGGCATCATCAAGATTTTCTCCATCGCTTCGGTGGTGTTCCTGCCGCCGACGCTGGTGGCCTCGGTTTATGGAATGAACTTTCAGCTCATGCCGGAGTTGAACTGGACATTTGGTTATCCACTCGCGCTCGTCATCATGCTGATGTCCGCAATCATTCCGTTTCTCTTTTTTCGTTGGAAGGGCTGGCTCTAAGGAGCCAGGATCATCATGTCTCAAATCGTCGATAAGGACGTTGCCGAGAAACCGGACGCGGATGACAAACATCAGAACAAGGGGCTTTACGCCGCGATCCTTGGTTCGATCGGTGTCGTTTATGGCGATATCGGTACCAGCCCGCTTTACGCCTTCCGCGAAGCCCTGCGGCCGATCGCCTATGATGGCGTGACGCGGGAAGAGGTCATCGGCCTGACCTCGCTGATGATCTGGGCCCTGACGATCATCGTGACGTTCAAATATATCACGCTGCTGCTGCGCGCCGACAATGACGGCGAAGGCGGCACGCTGTCGCTGCTGGCGCTGCTGATGAAGACGGCAGGCACCCATCGCGGCGTTCTCATCGTGCTCGGCCTCATCGGCGCTGCCCTGTTCCTGGGCGATGCGATGATCACGCCGGCGCTGTCGGTGCTCTCGGCGGTGGAAGGTCTGAAACTCGTCACGCCGGCCATGGACGACTTTATTATTCCGATTTCCGTCTGCATTCTCATCGGCCTGTTCGCCATCCAGTCGCACGGCACGGGAACGGTGGCGAAATTCTTCGGGCCGATCACGGCGGTCTGGTTCCTCGTCATGGGTCTCGCCGGCCTCATTCACATCGCCGATGATTTCGGTATTCTCTTTGCCTTCAACCCGTGGCATGCGGTGGAGTTTCTGGCCAATGAAGGTTTTTACGGCATCGTCGTGCTCGGCGCCGTATTCCTGACGATTACCGGTGCCGAAGCGCTTTATGCCGATCTTGGCCATTTTGGCCGCCGCCCCATCCAGTGGGCATGGTTCTGTCTGGTTTTCCCGGCTTTGACGCTGAATTATCTAGGCCAGGGGGCGCTGGTGCTCAAAGACCCGGCGGCGATGTCCAATCCGTTTTATCTGATGTTCCCGCAATGGGCGATCCTGCCGGCCGTCATTCTGGCCACCGCCGCCACCATCATCGCCAGCCAGGCGGTCATCACAGGCGCGTTTTCGCTGGTGCGTCAGGCCATCCATCTCGGCTACCTGCCGCGCATGGAAATCCTCTTCACGTCTGAAACCAATACCGGGCAGATCTATCTGCCTGCCGTCAACACCATCCTGCTGTTCGGCGTCGTCGCTTTGGTGCTCACCTTCAAGAGTTCCGATGCGCTGGCCACCGCCTATGGTATTTCCGTCACCGGCGCGATGGTCGTCACCAGCCTGATGTTCTTTGAATTCGTGCGCAAACGCTGGCAATGGTCGGTCTGGCTGGCGCTTGCCGTTCTGGCGCCGCTTCTATTGCTGGAGCTGATCTTCCTTGGCGCGAACCTGCTGAAGATCCATGATGGCGGCTACGTGCCGGTGCTGCTGGCAATCGCCTTCACCATCATCATGACCACCTGGCAGCGCGGCTCGAGAATCCTCTTCGCCAAGACCCGCCGCAGCGACGTGCCGCTGAAGGCGTTCGTCGCCTCGGTGGAAAAGGAAAGCGCCCATGCGCCGGTGCGTGTGCCCGGCACGGCGATTTTCCTCACCGGCGATCCGGAGGCGGCGCCAGCGGCCCTGCTGCACAATCTCAAGCATAACCACGTCCTGCATGACAAGAACGTCATCCTGACGATCCGGACCGAGGATCAGCCGCGCGTTCGCCCGGAAAACAGGTACACGCTGACAAAACTCAGTGACCGTTTCGCGGTGGTGGAACTGCATTTCGGCTTCATGGAAACCCAGAACGTCACCCAGGCGCTGGGTTATCTGAGACGCACCGGCTACAAGTTCGACATCATGTCGACCTCATTTTACCTTGGCCGCCGCAAGCTGGTGCCGGATCCGAAGTCCGGCATGCCGGGCTGGCAGAACCGCCTGTTCATCGCCCTTGCCGAAACCGCCGCCGACCCGTCGGACTATTTCCGCCTTCCGGCCAACCGCGTGGTGGAACTGGGTTCTCACGTCGTCGTGTGATGACGCGGGTATGCCTTCAGGTAGCTGAGCGGCCTCCTTCTTTCCGTCATACCGGCCTCGAGCCGGTATCCAGCCAGCCCAATTCCCTGGGCTGAAAGGGGGCTTTACACCGCGCCGGCGCGCTTCGGCTGGATTCCGGCTCGAGGCCGGTATGAAGGATGTGGAGATGGCCTGCGGGACAGTTATGATCGGCACATGCGAACTCGACTCCACGCCATGCGCATTAGAAGGCGCGCACACATTAACGTGAAGCCACGTCCGCTCGCCGCGTTAACCAAGCATCAAGGTTAATAAGAGATTCTTCAACACCTGTAGCAAATATGGTTGTCGGTGTTCGGAGTGCTGGTTTTGCGTTCGAAAAGTGTAATGCGTCGTCGGTCCTCCGCGTCCCTTCAGGCATGGACCTCCAGATGGGCCTCACCCGTCGTTTTCGGCCTTGCCGCCTGGCTCGTCTTTCCTTCTCTCGCCGCGCGTGCGGATCTGGCCTCGCTCTTGGCCGGGTTGGACAATGGCGGCGAACAATGGCGCATGGTGCTGACGGCCTCTCCGGCGGGTTCGGTGCACAATGCCTCGCTCACTTTTAATGATGCGGCAGGCGAGGCGGCGCTGCATGGCAGCGGCATGACCCTGCCGAATGGCAGCAAGGTCGCCTTCGTCACCAACAAGAAGGGCGAGCCCACGACGCCGGACAGCGAGCGTGTCAACCGCGCCGCCAAGAAGGGCCGCATCGTCGCCACCGAAATCATGCAGCCACCAAAGGCTTTCACCGCCGGCTCCGTCCTCCAACGCACCAGCATGCTGGATATAGAGCCGCTGAAGCGCAAGGACCGCACGGCTTTCGTGAAGCCGAAGCGCGGCAAGGATGTTGAACTCGCCTCCTTCTATTTCCGCCGCGATGAAAAGAAGGCGGACAAGAGTGTGTCGCCGATGCTGGCGGAACTCATCACCAACCGTACCCCGGATATTCTCGCCACGGCTTACGCACCGGCCGCGCCTGATTTTGCCCGCGAATCGCCCTTCGACGCCATTCTCAAAAAACCGGAGGCTGGCCGCTTCGTGCCGCAGATCAGCCCGGAAGACCATGCCTGGGCGGCGACCCCGCTGCCGGCCGAGGTGTTTTCCGCAGCCGAACAGCAGTGCCTGGCATCCGGCATCTACTTCGAAGCGCGCGGAGAATCGGTCAAGGGACAGGCAGCGGTGGCGCAGGTCATCCTCAACCGCGTGCGTAACCCCGCTTATCCGAAAACCATCTGCGGCGTGGTCTATCAAAACAAGGACTGGCGCAACCGCTGCCAGTTTTCCTTCGCCTGCGACAATATCAAGGACCGCGTGAATTCCGAACGCCATTGGAAGATGGCGCGCGAAGTGGCCATGGCCACCACCGCCGGCAAGATCTGGCTGAACGAGGTGGGTTCCGCCACGCATTATCACGCCGTTTATGTTCGCCCGGCCTGGGGCAAGTCCATGAAGAAGGTCGGCCGCATCGGTCTGCACGTGTTTTACCGTACCTATGGTGGCGGCTGGAGCTGATACCACCGCCAATTCGTCGCATTTTGCGTGTCAAAAATGCCGATTCCCTCGCGAAACATCGCCGCCAAACGGTGATTTGGCATCAAGCTATTGTTTTTCAATGATTAATTTGTGCTGAAACAAGCTGCCTCAGTGCCTTGACTAGAGAAGCCCCTAAAACTATGTTGCGCGCGACTTCAGAGCGGGCTGGAACAGGCTTAATCCGTCACCGTTTACAACTCCAAAGGGTTCTGGCATGGCTGGAACGGAGAAAATGGGTGGGATTTTAAGATGACTGGCAACCGTGACGATAGTCTGGACGAGCGTCGCAAACGCCTTGCTGATGAGTTGGCAAAGGTGAAAGCGGAGGATGAGGCGGAAGTGAGGGCGGAGACCAACGCTGCGGAAAACCGGAAAGGTTTTGCGATGGCGGTCAAGCTCTCATCGGAGTTCATTTCGGCCATCGTGGTCGGCGCTATGCTGGGTTATCTTCTGGACTATTTTGCCGGCACGACGCCGTGGGGGATGATCGTTCTTCTCCTTCTCGGTTTCTGCGCAGGCGTATTGAATGTGTTGCGCTCGACGGGCGCGGTGGCCAAGCCGCCGTTGCTGGAGAAGGCGGACAGGCGAGACGAGGGTGGAAAAGACGGCGTTTAAGCTGTTTTTTCTTGCAGTTGAGATGCCGCCAAGCGCGGCGACAGGTAAAGAGGGCAGCCGGTGGCAAACGATCCGACCCATCAGTTCTTGGTGCAGCCGATCATTCCGATCGAAATTGGCGGCGTCGATTTTTCCTTCACCAATGCGTCGCTTTTCATGGTTGCGACCGTGGCCGCCGCTTCCGGTTTCCTTTATTTTGCAACGTCGAACCGCGGTCTGATCCCGACCCGCATGCAGTCCGTTGCTGAAATGTCCTATGAGTTCATCGCCTCCATGCTGCGCGAAGGCGCCGGCAAAAAAGGCATGGTATTCTTCCCCTTCGTCTTTTCGCTGTTCATGTTCGTGCTGACGGCAAACCTTCTCGGCATGTTCCCGTATTTCTTCACGGTCACCAGCCAGATCATCGTCACCTTCGCGCTTGCCTGCCTCGTCATCGGCACGGTCGTCGTTTACGGTTTCTACAAGCACGGTCTGCATTTCTTCGGCATCTTTGCCCCCTCGGGCGTTCCCAAGGCGCTTTTGCCGCTTGTGGCGTCGATTGAAATGATTTCGTTCCTGTCGCGTCCGATCAGCCTTTCCGTTCGTCTCTTTGCGAACATGCTGGCCGGCCACATCACGCTCAAGGTTTTCGCAGGCTTCGTCGCCTCCATGGGCGCGCTCGGCGCGCTTGGCATCGGTGGCGCCGTTCTGCCTCTCATCATGACGGTCGCAATGACCGCTCTCGAATTTCTCGTTGCCTTCCTGCAGGCTTATGTGTTCGCGGTACTGACTTGCATGTACCTGAACGACGCCGTGCATGGTGGTCACTGAGAAGTAAAGTCGCTGGCCCCGGAAACGGGCGTCAAGAATAGCCGCAACAACCAATATCTCAAGGAGTCTCACATGGAAGCGGAAGCAGCAAAGTACATCGGCGCAGGTCTCGCATGCCTCGGCATGGCTGGTACGTCCCTCGCACTCGGCCGTATCTTCGGTGATTACCTGTCCGGCGCACTGCGCAACCCCTCTGCTGCCGACAGCCAGTTCGGCCGTCTGGTATTCGGCTTCGCCGTTACGGAAGCTCTGGGCATCTTCTCGCTGCTCGTTGCTCTCCTTCTCCTGTTCGCTGTCTGATAACGGCATCAGGTCTGGATCACGGCCCGCGAATGGCGTGCCGTGATCCTTCGCATTTGCAGTCCCCCTGGAGGTGAGCATGTTCGTGACCGAGGCTTATGCCCAGTCAGCACCGACCGTAGGTGAAACGCATACGGAAACTCCGGCCGTTGGCCAGCCGCAACCGGAAGCCACGCACACGGAAACCGGTGTAGCGCATGGTGCCGAACACGGTGCTTCCGGCGTTTTCCCGCCGTTCGACCAGTCTACTTATGCATCGCAGGTCCTTTGGCTGGCGATCACGTTTGGCCTTTTTTATCTGCTCATGCAGAAGGTCATCGTTCCGCGCGTCGGCGGCATTCTCGAAAACCGTCACGGACGCATCGCACAGGATCTCGACGAAGCGGCACGGCTGAAAACCGAAGCTGACGCAGCCGTCGAAACCTATGAAAAAGAACTCGCGGCAGCCCGCGCCAAGGCAAGCTCGATCGGCTCCGCGGCACGTGACGCCGCCAAGGCCAAGGCTGACGCCGACCGCGCCGCCATCGAGGCAGGACTTGCTGAAAAGCTCGCCGCCGCCGAAAAGCGCATTGCCGGCATCCGGGACCAGGCTTTCGCCGATGTCGGCGCCATTGCCGAGGAAACCGCGACCGCGATCGTCGACCAACTGGTTGGCGCCAAGGTCAAGGACACCGACGTCAAGGCCGCCATTGCCGCCGCTTCTAGCGTAAAGGGAGCCTGACATGGCATTTGATGCATCATTTTTCGCTCTTGTCGGTCTCGTCCTTTTCTTTGTCCTGATCGCCTATCTCAAGGTTCCGGGCATGCTCTCCAAGTCTCTGGACGAACGCGCCCAGAACATTCAGGACGAGCTGGCCGAAGCCAAGCGCCTGCGTGAAGAGGCCCAGCACCTGCTGGCCGAATATCAGCGCAAGCGCAAGGAAGCCGAAGCAGAAGCCGCCGGCATCGTTGCCGCCGCTGAACGCGAAGCCGCTGCCCTGACGGAAGAAGCCAAGCAGAAGACGGAAGAATTCGTCGCCCGCCGCACGGCTCTGTCGGAACAGAAGATCAAGCAGGCCGAAGAAGACGCCATCGGCGCCGTCCGCGCCGCCGCCGTTGACATCGCCATTGCCGCTTCCGAGAAGCTGCTGGCCGAAAAGACCACGGCTGCCGCAAAGGCCAAGCTTTTCACCGCCACGATCGGCGAAGTGAAGTCGAAGCTGAACTGAGATTTATCTCGGTATTGTTCAAAACCCCTCCGGCGCGAGCCGTGAGGGGTTTTTTCGTCTGGGCCCCAGGGATTGGTTAGAAATATGGCACCGACAGGCCTGTCGAAATGCTGTTCTTTTAGTGGGCCACCCATACAAACGGTCAGCTTGCGGGGGGCAGGTTAAAGGGACGGGTATTGGCAAACTTTGGGGTTTGGCTTTCTGGACCCTAAATATTCGATGGCGCGTCCGCGTTCACCAGCAACGATTATTGCCGCAGCAGCAGATTTCCCTATTCTACGGAGCAAGCGACTAGGTCGCGATGCTGAGACAGCCTCATGAAGCTCCGCAGGACATAGCCAAATGATCGACTTTTATCCGCTGTATTCTACCCCACAGAGTGAAGCGATCGAAGATTTTATCAATCGGCACTACGAACTAAAACAACCTGTATCCTGTAAGCTGCTTCAGCGTGGATTTAACGACGTTTATCTCGTCACCGTGAACGACAGCGAGCGTTATGTGTTTCGGCTTTCCCACCGTCGTTCCCGTGGCGCAGCCGACGTCAAAAGCGAAACTGCATTTCTGTCCCATCTCTCGAAATCAGGAGTTCCAGTTGCCGGGCCAGTTCCGACACGTGACGGCGCTTTCTTCGTCCGAGGCCAGGCGCTGGAAGGTGCGCGCGAGGGCGTGCTTTTTGACGCGCTTGGTGGGCGTGAAGTGCATGCCGCTGATGCTGGTGATGCTCGGGCTAACGGAAAGACCCTCGCTCTCGTGCACAACGCGGCAGAGACATTTTCCATTGGCGAAACGCTATATCGGCTTGATCTCGAACATTTGTTGCATCGGCCTCTCGCACGAATACGCGACAGCGGAATTGTGGATGATGCGCAGGTTCTCGTTGATCTTCAAGACATCGCCAAGCGCGCAGCAACGGCGATCGAAGCGGCCGGTGATCTGACTTGGACATATTGTCATGGAGATTGTCACGGTTTCAATTCGCGTATCAATGAGGCTGGTGAAGCTGTATTCTTCGACTTTGATGATGGAGGTCCGGGGTATCTCGCTTATGATCTCGCTGTCTTCCTCTGGGCTCAAATCTCCTTTGGCCGGGAACAGATTACCGTCTGGCACGCCTTCGTGGATGGGTATCGGGCAATTCGGCCGATATCGCCTGACGACTTCGAAGCGGCGCTGAGGTTTGTGACGGTTCGTCACCTATGGCTTATGGGTGAACACGCAAGCCGAACCCACGAATGGGGAAGCAACTCTGTCGAATGGATTCCGAGGCAGGTCAATTTTCTCACCCAGTGGGAGATCGATCGATTTTCCGATCGTCTGTTCTGAGGCTGACGCCATCATGCCATGCTGAAAAGACTGGCTGCTCTCTGTTTCAGACAAAGTGGCGTCCTGACTTGCACCCGCTTCCGGGCTTTATCCGTGTCGATGTATTTTGCATTGCGAAGGTGCTGATCGAACAAATTTATCTGAATCACGAGTTGCGTCCGTCGCGCCACGATCAATCCCGCTTCAGCGGCCTGAAACTCATCCTGTGCAGCGGGCAGGGCCCATGGCTTTCGATGGCGCGAAGATGGGCCGGTGTGCCGTAACCGGCATGGCCCTCAAAGCCGTAGGACGAATGCACCAAACCGGCGCGCTCCATCATCCGGTCACGGGTCACCTTGGCGATGATCGAGGCGGCGGCGATGGAGAGGGAGCGGGAATCGCCCTTGATAACGGCCTTGGCTTCGCAGGTGATGCCCGGCGGCCTGTCGCGGCCATCGGCCAGCACGAGGGCGGGGGAGGTTTCGAGGCCGAGTACGGCGCGGCGCATGGCGTCGAGGCTGGCGCGCAGGATATTCATGCTGTCGATCAGGCCTGGGCCGGAGGAGGCGACCGATACGATCGATGTTTCCATGATCTGGACAAAGAGGCTTTCCCGTTTCAGCTTCGTCAGCTTCTTGGAATCGTCCATACCCTCAGGAATATTGTCCGGATCGAGGATGACGGCTGCTGCAACCACCGGGCCGGCGAGCGGCCCGCGGCCTGCCTCATCCGTACCCGCCACGGGCCAGAGCCCCTTCTTTTTTGCTTCAAGTTCGAAGGAGAAATCCGGGCCGGTATCGGCGAGATCGAAGAGGACAGGAGAATCGGGTGGTGCGCGGCGTTTCATGCGGCGAAACTTGCACACACACCCGATCTTCTGCAAGCCCCCGGAGGCGGGCGATGACAGGCAGGGTAAGCCGGGTCGAGGGGGCGTGGCTCACTATGCCCTTCAGGTCATCATGACCTTTGATCCTCCAACGGGGCGGCGGAGGAAAAACGATCGCACGCGAGGCGGCGGTTCCGGGGGGCAATGTCCGGCTGGCCAGGGAAAACCCGCCGGGCATTTCGTGGAGAGCGTGGCCGCCCGAGGGGAAGAGGCCAGCGCTCCTTGTCGTGTTCCATCTGATATCGTCGCACCCGCTGTGTGGCGCTTCGATCAGGCAGGATATTTTCAGCGTCCGTTTTTTAAAGCAGCGACAATTGCACTCCTGCGCCGCCCGGCGGCACGAAGAGATCATCGCGCAGATGAATGCCGCGGCGGATGAGGCCAAGCCGTTTCGTTGCCATTTCGAAACGCCTGCCAATCTGCCAGGCGTAAGGGCCGGCGCCCTTCATGCGTTTCCCGAACTCCGCATCATAATCCTTGCCGTCGCGCATGGAGCGCACCAGTGACATGACGTGACGATAGCGGTCCGGATAGTTGCGCAGCAGCCAGTCGCGGAAGAGCGGGCTCACCTCCAGCGGTAGGCGCAGCAACACGTAAGATGCTTCGCTCGCACCGGCGGCCTTGCCGGCTTCCAGAATCCGTTCGATCTCATGATCGTTGAGTGCCGGAATGACGGGTGCCATCATCACGGCAACCGGAATGCCCGCCTCCGTCAGCGCCTTGACCGCTTCCAGCCGCTTTTCCGGGGTGGCGGCGCGTGGCTCCATGTTGCGCGAGAGCTTACGGTCCAGCGTCGTCACGGAAATGCCGACCTTGGCGAGACCCTTTTTGGCCATGGGGGCCAGAATGTCGATATCCCGCTTGATCAGCGCCGATTTGGTGACGATGGCGACGGGATGGTCGGCCTTGGCCAGCACTTCCAGTATCTGCCGCATGATGCGCCATTCGCGCTCGATTGGCTGATAAGGATCGGTATTGGTGCCGATGGCGATCACCCGCGGCTTGTAACCCGGTTTTGCCAGTTCTCTTTCCAGAAGCTTCGCCGCATCCGGCTTGGCAAACAGCTTCGATTCGAAATCCAGCCCGGCCGAAAGACCCATATAGCTGTGCGTAGGCCTTGCGAAACAATAGATGCAGCCATGTTCGCAGCCGCGATAGGGGTTGATGGAGCGATCGAACGGAATATCGGGCGATTCGTTGCGGGTGATGATGCTGCGCGGTTTTTCCACCTGCACCTCGGTGCGGAATTCCGGCATGTCTTCGAGTGTCTGCCAGCCATCGTCGAAAACTTCGCGCTGCAGGGCCTCGAAGCGGCCATCCGGATTGATCCCGGCGCCACGGCCGCGACGACGGTCGATCTCGACCCGCAGGCCCGATGAATCGGCCAGCGCATTGGCAATATCTGGCATATGGCTCGGCTGGAAGGCAGCCTGCCCCGAAAGCGTATGGTTTCTCATCTGGATGCTCCCGGGCGCCGCGCGCCTGAAGGCCCGCCAAACACCCTAAACCGTTTCCGTTCGAACAGGCTTTCTTCCCCTCTTCGATGATTAAATTCCTAACGCAAAAATGAGAACAATACAAGAACAAAAATGCAGAACCGATATTTGTCCACATCCCGGCAGGGAAAGGTTGGGGGAGTGATTTCGCCGCGGGGCGGGGGTGCCGATCCGCACCGGGAATGGCGGATTTTACCACGATGGGAATAGTGGCAATTTATTGTGCGATGCGTTAGAGCTATGCATATGTTGACAGTCATAATGGAATGCCGGGATCAGGAACCGGAGCTGGCGCATACCTTGTCTGCGCTTGTAACCGGTGCCGTGGAAGGGCTTGTAAGCGATGTGGTGATCCTTGATCACGGTTCGCGCGATGGATCGTCGCGTGTCGCCGATGCCGCCGGTTGCCGCTTTTATGGGCAATGGGACATTGAAGATGTCATGCGCTCTGCGCGCGGACAGTGGATATTGCTGGTGGAGCCGGGTGCGCGGCCGCAAAGCGGCTGGATTGAGGAAATACTGGAATATGTGACGGTGTGTGCGGAGCCGGCGCGTTTTTCGCCGTCCCGTTACCACAAGCGCCCATTCTTCAGCCGAATCATGCGTCGTCCGCCGCCACTGGAACATGGCTATCTGATGCCGAAGAAACATGCGGTGGCGATTGCGAAATCCGGCATGGGCCTGACGCAGTTCGTCCATGCGCAAAAGCCGCGTCGCCTGAATGCGGAACTGGTTCCTGCCTGGACCACGCGACCTTCAAACTAAGCTCGAGAATGATGCTCGCTCCCGTTTAGCCGGCGGCAAGCACCTTGCCGGGGTTCATGATGCCGGCGGGGTCGAATGCGTGCTTGATACGGCGCATCAGGTCCATTTCGATGCCGTGCCGAATGGCGGCCAACTCGTCGCGTTTCAGCTGGCCAATGCCATGTTCGGCGGAAATGGAGCCGCCGAGCGACAGAACGATGCCGTGGACGATCTCGTTCATGTCCCGCCAGCGGCCGAGGAATTCGGCTTTGTCGGCACCCACCGGCTGGGAAATATTGTAATGGATGTTGCCGTCGCCAAGATGGCCGAAGGCGCAGACGCGGGCGCCGGGAATAGCGGCGATAACCGCCTTTTCCGCCGTCGCCATGAATTCCGGTATTTTCGAGACCGGCACGGAAACGTCATGCTTGATCGAGCCACCTTCCGGCTTCTGCGCATCCGACATGCTTTCGCGCATGTGCCACAGCGCCTGCCGCTGGGCTTCTGACGCGGCAATCACCGCATCCGCAACCAGCCCGGCCTCAAAACCGCGCTCCAGCAGCGATTGCATCATCGTCTCGGCCGTCTCCGCCGAATCGGAGGTGGAGATATCGATGAGCGCGTACCAGTCATGCGGCGTCTGCAGCGGGTCGCGCACGCCGGGAATATGTTTCGTGGTGAATTCGACGCCGATGCGCGGCATCAGTTCGAAGCCGGTCAGCGCCGTGCCGCAGAGGTTCGAGGCCATTTCGAACAGCTTCAATGCGTCTTCGGTGGAACCGAGCCCGGCAAACGCCACCTGATGACCGAGCGGCTTCGGGAACAGCTTCAGCACCGCGCCGGTGATGATGCCGAGCGTGCCTTCCGAACCGATGAAGAGGTCGCGCAGGTCGTAACCCGTATTGTCTTTTTTCAGCCGGCGCAGCCCGTTCCAGATCTCACCGGTCGGCAGGACGACTTCAAGCCCGAGGCAGAGCTGGCGCATATTGCCATAGGCAAGCACCGCCGTGCCGCCGGCATTGGTGGCGAGATTGCCGCCGATGCGGCAGGAACCTTGTGAGCCGAGCGACAGCGGGAACATCCGCTCCACTGTCTTCGCTGCCTTATGGATGTCATCAAGAATGCAGCCGGCATCGGCGACTATGACATTGGCGACCGGATCGATATCGCGGATACGATTCATGCGCTCCAGCGACAGGATGATGTCGGTGCCTTCGGACCGGGGCGTCTGGCCGCCGACAAGCCCGGTATTGCCGGTCTGCGGCACGATGGGGGTGCCGGTCTCGCTGGCGAGCTTCAGGATGGCGGCAACCTCTTCAACCGAACCGGGCTTGATGAGCAGCGGCGAGGCGCCACGATAAAGCCCGCGATTTTCCACCAGACGCAGCGCCATTTCCGCCGGGTCGCGCACCGCATTTTTATCACCGACAATGGCGGTGAAGCGGTCGAGGATGTCGGAGGAGGGAATGGCGGTGGTCGTCATGGGCGGCGTCTCGCTGTCGTTTGAAACATGGGCGAAAGGGGTTAAGTGGCGTCAGCCTCTCGGTGCGGCGGCGCGGGAAAGGCGGTCATTGATCGCCTCTCCGAGACCATGCGTGGGAATGGCGGTGATGGCGATGGTCTTTGCGCCGGTCGCATCGGCGGCTTTCAGATAATCGAACAGATTGGCGGCGGCCTCGGCAAGATTGCCGGTGGGGCTGAGATCGAAAACGGCGCGGGCCGCTTCTTCTCCTTTTGTGGCGACGCTGCCGAAACGGATCAGCGCTTCGCCCGGTAAAACAGATGTGGCGTCGAGGCGCACGGACGCACCGGGCGCATAATGCGACGCCAGCATTCCGGGCGCTTCAATGGCGGCAGAGGCTTTTTCGGGTCGCTCCAGCCGCAGACCGGCAACGTGCTCTATGTCCTCGGTGACGATGCCGCCGGGGCGAAGCAGCCGGACGCGGCCATCCTCTTCCACCTTGACGATGGTGGATTCGACGCCGACCGAAGCGGCCCCGCCATCAAGAATAAGACTGATCTTCTGGCCGAGATCGGCCTCCACATGGGCGGCACTTGTCGGGCTGATCTTGCCGGAACTATTGGCGCTGGGGGCGGCCAGCGGCCTGTCGAACCGGCGGATCAGGTCGCCGGCGAACCCCTGCGGCACCCGGATGCCGACCGTATCAAGCCCGGCCGTCGCCAGCGAATGAATGCCGCTTTCCGGTTTCAGCGGCAGAACCAGCGTCAGCGGGCCGGGCCAGAAGGCCTGCGCAAGCTTCAGCGAAATGGGGTCGAAGACCGCATAACGCTCCGCCATGGCAATGTCGGCCATATGGCAGATCAACGGATTGAACTGCGGCCGGCCTTTCGTCTGGTAAATGCGGGTGATGGCCGCCGGATTGGTGGCGTCGGCGGCAAGGCCATAGACGGTTTCCGTCGGCAGGGCGATGGGCTGGCCGTCCGCAAGCTCCGCCACGGCTGCCTGCAACGCGGTTTCCCGCTCGTTTTCGATGTTGATATGACGCGCCATGATGCTGCCTTTCAGCGCGCTCAATAGCGTATTTCTGGCCGGGATGGAAAGCGCTATCGTTTATATCGCCTTGATGATCCTGCGCATCTCTTCCGAGCGCGCGCCGAGCAGCAGCACATTTTTCAACGCCACGCGTGGATCATGGGTCTGGAACAGCAGGCCACCGCGATGGAAGGAGGTATCGACGGCGAATTCCTTATCGGGAAGCGCATTGATGGCGACGGCAAAATACATCCGCGAATAACGCGCATCGATATTTTCGAAGAAGTTTTCGGCACCGCTCAGCTCGGCGAAAAAATTCGCGAAATAGAAGGACCAGAGCACGTGGCGTTCCGCGTCGAAGCTGGTTTTCGCTGCCGTGACATGACAATAGCCGAGATGTGGCCGGTCGTTGAGCAGATGGTGGGAGACCATCTTGGGAAAACGGATGGACTGGTGAAAGGTGTTGAGGCGGTTATGGGTGGCATCGGCGGCGGCTTCCAGCTTGCGCCCGGTCATCGCCGCCACCTCCTCGTGGCTGTAATAGACACGCTCCCTCGGCAACCAGCGTTCTTCATAACGGCTGATCCGGCCGGTGCGCAGGAAATCCGAATGCGCGGTCTTCGACCGTATCGGCATGATCGAATGTCTGGCCGCATCGAAATAACGTATGCGTGTCGCCTTCTCCACCAGGAACGCCCTCGTTGCTGTCGATGCGGCAAGATAATTTAGTTCGCGTTAATACTCCGTTGCGTCGCACCCCCTGTTTTCTGACGGGTGGACAGGCAATCGCGCTGTATCATGCGTCATATTGCGACGTGGTTTTTCTCACCGAGTAGCTGCCGGATTTCGCAGCGGAATGGGCTGTGACAGGCATTTGCGGATGTCGCAATTTGTCGCCAATGCGGAAGCCGATGTCGCTGTCTGTGCTGCTGCAAATGACCGCCGGTGTTTAGATGTGATCATGCTTCCGCAGCCCGGTAAATGGTGCCGGGCAGGGCGGTTTGATCGAGGATTTGGCCATGGAATTGCGTGATACCGTATTGCGCCAGCTGAAGAACCGCCGCGAAGGCTTCAGCCTGGAACAGCCCTTCTACACGGACCAGGATTATTTCAAGCTGGATATGGAAACCATCTGGTATCGCGACTGGCTGTTTGTCGGCCATGATTGCGAAGTGCCCAAATCCGGCAATTATTTCACCGTGCAGGTCGGCTCCTATTCCGTCGTCATCGTCCGTGGACGCGACGGTGAGATACGTGCCCTTCACAATTCCTGTCGCCACCGCGGCTCCCGCGTCTGCTCCGCCCACAAGGGCCAGTCCGCTCGTCTCGTCTGTCCCTATCACCAGTGGACCTACGATCTCGACGGCAAGCTGCTATTCGCGCGTCATATGGGCGAGGAGTTCGACAAGGCGGAATTCGGCCTGAAGCCGGTCGCCTGCGAGACCGTTGCCGGTTACGTCTTCATCTGCCTTGCCGACCAGCCGGCGGATTTCGCGCCCATGCGGGCCGAAGTCGAAAGCTACATGGCCCCGCACCGCATCTGGGAAGCCAAGGTCGCGCATGAAAGCACCATCATCGAAAAGGGCAACTGGAAGCTCGTCTGGGAAAACAACCGCGAGTGCTACCACTGCGCCGCCAACCACCCGGAACTCTGCCGCACCTATCCTGAAAACCCGAGCGTGACGGGAACGGATGGCGGTGCCAGCGACCCCGAAATCGGCGGCCACTGGGCGCGCTGCGAGGCCGCCGGCCTGCCAAGCCGTTTCAAGATCGATCCGCAGGGCCAGTTCCGTGTCGCCCGCATGCCGCTGATCGGCGAAGCGGAAAGCTACACCATGTCGGGCAAGCGCGCCGTGCGCCGGCCGCTGTCGGAAGATGTCAGCATCAGCCATATCGGCGCGTTGCTGCTGTTCCATTATCCGACGACCTGGAACCACTTCCTTGGCGACCACACCATTTCCTTCCGGGTGCTGCCGCTCAATGCCAATGAGACCATGGTCACCACCAAATGGCTGGTGCACAAGGATGCGGTGGAAGGCGTGGATTACGATCTGGAAGACCTGACCCACGTCTGGAACGAAACCAACGATCAGGACCGCCGCATCGTCGAGGAAAATGCCTTCGGCATCCGTTCGCCTGCGTACCAGCCCGGCCCCTATTCCATGGAAGACGAGGGCGGTGTGATGCAGTTCGTCAACTGGTATTCCGATTTCATGATCGACCGGCTTTCCGGCGACAAGGCCCGGCTTTCGGCAGTAGCGTGATGCGAAGATGAATATGGTTGTGACCTACAAGCACATAGACGAGATGAAGCCGTGGAGCGACAAGCTCCAGCTGCTGGAGTGCATTTCGGTGACACCCGAAACGCAGGATGTGATGACGTTCCTGTTCCGCTCCGAAGACCAGAACTGGTTCCGGTATCTGCCGGGTCAGTTCGTCACGCTGGAACTGCCGGTGGGCAAGGAGCCGCTCTATCGCACCTATACACTCTCCTCCAGCCCGTCACGGCCCTATGCGCTTTCGGTCACGGTAAAGGCGCAGGCCAACAGCATCGGCACGCGCTGGATGTTCGACAATCTGAAGCCCGGCATGAAAATCCGGGCGCTCGGACCGCTCGGCGATTTCTCCTATGTGCGGCACCCCGGTGACAAATATCTGTTCATCTCGGCAGGATCCGGCGTCACGCCGATGATGTCGATGGTGCGCGACATGAGCGACCGTGCGCCGCAAAGCGACATCGCTTTCATCAACTGCTCGCGCTCGCCGTCCGATATCGTCTTCCGCCACGAGCTGGAATATCTCGCCCGCTTCATGCCAAACCTGTCTCTCGGCTTTATTGTCGAGAAATGCGGTCGCACCGATCTGTGGTCCGGGCTCAAAGGCATGGTCGACAAGGCCAAGATCGCGCTGCTCGCGCATGACTTCATGGAGCGCACCGTCTTCTGCTGCGGGCCGGAGCCGTTCATGGCCGCCGTCCGCTCCATGCTCGATGCGTCCGGCTTCGACATGAGCCGTTACCATCAGGAAAGCTTTTCGCCCGCCGCCCCGGTCACGGTCGGCGAGAGCGTTCTCACCGATGTGGACGGCGAAGCGCTGTCGATGGTGGGCTTTACGCTGTCCGGAAAAGAAATGGCCTGCCAGCCCGGCCAGACGGTACTGATGACGGCGCGTGCTGCCGGTGTGCGCATCGGGGCCGCCTGCGAATCGGGTATCTGCGGCACCTGCCGGGTGCTGAAGCTGTCCGGCGAGGTGGAGATGAACCACAATGGCGGCATTCTCGATGACGAGATCGAGGAGGGCTATATTCTCGCCTGCTGTTCGCGGCCTTTGACCGATGTGAAGGTGGAAGCCTGACGAAGGCATTCCCTGGGAGTGCCGTTGGTTTCGGGGAAAAAGGTCTGCTTAAAAACAAATATCTAGGTCGTTCTGGCGCGTCGCGGAAAAGCTAGGGCGATCTGGCGGACGCGTCGTCCTTGCCATCTTCTCCGGATGGTTGTCATGGAACCAAATCTTCCTAAACTCGTTTGCACGTCATCGAATTCTTTTCGGGTGTAGAAACGGGGGCTTACCCTTATCTCCGACAAGAGCGCGTGGGTGAAAAGGCGCGGTCCAACGCGCTGAAGCAAACGGAGGAAGATCATGATGAATTTCCGGACAACGAGCGTCGCAACGGCGATGATCGTGTTCCTCACAAGCTTTACGCCGTCGCAGGCGTTCCAGGTGCCTGTTCCGATGCCGAAGCCGGTGGTTTCGACTGACAATGTCGTGCCGGTTCAGTATCGTGAATGGGACCGCAGATATGACCGTCGTTATGACCGCAGGCACGGCGACCGTATGTATCGCCCGCGCCCGCCGCGCGACGGTTATTATAACGGTCACCGCGGTTATCGTGATCGCCGTCCGGGCTACCGATACCATAATGGCTACTGGTTCCCGCTGGCAGCCTTTGCGGCCGGTGCGATCATCGGCGGTGCCGTTCAGCAGCCGCGCCCGGCCTATGGCGGCAGCCATGTCTCCTGGTGCCAGAACCGCTGGCGTTCGTATCGCGCTTACGACAACACCTATCAGCCGAACAGCGGTCCGCGCCGCATATGCGTATCGCCTTACAGCCGCTGACAGGATTTTCGAAAGCCCGGATTTTTATCCGGGCTTTTGTTTTCCGGGCCGCCGGATTGGGTAAACGAAGCGTGATTGTGTCGTTAATGCTGGGTTCAGGCGAAACCACCTAGCCTGCAACCTGAAATGTTTAAGCCAGACTGAAAACTGGCCGAGTGAGAAGAAAAAACTGCTATTATTCACGTAGAGCGGCCTGTTGACCGTCGTGAATGGAGGAAGTCAGATGAGAAACTATATGAAGAATATCTTGGCTGTCGGTCTTTCTGCGATCGTGGTTGCAGGGGCGATCGTTCCCGCAGAAGCGGCAATGCCGTTGCCGATGGCACCGAAAAGTGTCGAGGCTACAGGCAATGACGCCGGCAATATCGTCAATGTGCAATATTGGCGTGATCGTGACGGTCGTGGCTGGGGCGGCGAACGTCGCGGCTGGTATGGCGGCCATCGCGGTTATCGCGATTATCGCCCGGGCTATCGTCACCATGACGGTTACTGGTTCCCGCTCGCAGCCTTTGCGACGGGCGCAATCATCGGCGGCGCCCTGTCGCAGCCGCGTGAAGTCTACCGTCCGGTGCCCGAATATCGTCCGCGTCCGGTCTATCGCGAATATCGCCCGGTCCGCCGTGGCGGCATGAGCCAGGCGCATGTGAACTGGTGCTATGGCCGTTATCGTTCCTACGATGCCTATAGCAACACGTTCCAGCCTTACCATGGTCCGCGCCAGCCCTGCTATTCGCCTTACAGCTGATAGAATGCCAGGCTGAAATTGACAGAGCCGTCCGGTCATCACCGGGCGGCTTTTTTATTACAAGATCCGTGCCCGTTTGAGCACGAACCAGGCAAGCACGACCGAAATCACGATAAAGACGCCGGCCGACAACGTGCCGCCGGTGCCGACTGTAAACGGCAGCTCATCCGTATTCATGCCGAAAAAGCCTGTCACCAGCGATGGCGGCAGCAGGAAGGCCGTCATCAGCGACAGTATGTAAAGATGACGGTTGGTTTCGGACGAAAGTTTGGAATCGATTTCTTCGTGCAGCAGCCTTGCGCGTTCCTGCAGGGCATAGACGTCGTGATCCACCGCTTCGAGGCGACCCATCAGGCGTGAGGCGACATCTTCGAAACCGTCAGGCATCTCGTCCTCATCGACGGCCGAAGCGCGTCGCATCAGCGTAAGAACGGTGCGCAGATGCCGGTGCAGACGAACCACCGTGCGGCGCAGTGGCGCAAGCCGCCGCCGCTCGTCACGGTTTTCGCTGTCATAGACCAGATCTTCGATGGCGTTCAGTTCTTCCGTCGTCTCCATCACCAGATTGATGAGCGAGCGCTGGAATTCCGCCACCAGCCCCTCGAACACATGCGATGGCGTGAGATAGCGGTTGGAATTCTTGTCGACCGCCGCTTTCAGCCGATCCACCGAATGCAGCGGCTGCAGGCGGGTGGTGATGATGAAACGGTCGCTTACCGCAAAATGCAGCCAGCCGAAATCCCGTGTTTCCTTGTCGAATTCCCGCTGGAAATCGACCAGCGTGCCATAGAGCGATTTTTCGTCGACCACGATGGAAGGATGCGTCTCATGGGTGGTGAGGCTTGCCCGCGCCGCCGGGTCGAGACCGTCGATGGTTTCGAGAAAAGCCGCTACGCGCTGGTCGGCGAGATTGAGATGCAGCCAGAAGAAACCTTCGCACTCGGCCACCTCGTGAAAGCGCGCATCGGCCGCCAGCCGCCGGCACGGGGCTGTGCCGGGGTGGAACTGATAGGCCCAGACAAGGCCGGGAATATTGGGCGTTATGAGATCCATCGTGGCAGTCCTGACCGGCTGGATGGGAGGAGGGAAGGCGTCTGTCGTTCTGGTGCGGGAGCGGCAGTGGCGGCACGGCGCCTTTCAGCGCATGCTGAGCAAATTCATATGACAGTTTTATAGCAATCCCGCTGAAATGGCGGGAATTTTCAAATTGACGTTTACGTAAAAATCATTTAGCCCGAAGGCAGTAGCAGGATACAAAAGCTTCGGGAGGAGGCAGCATGTATAGCGCGCCGGTGGATGATATCGCCTTCACACTCAAACATGTAGCGGGTCTTGAAGAGGCGCTGGCAAAGGGTGTGCTGGGTGATCTCGGTGAAGATCTGGTGGATGCCATTCTGCAGGAAGCCGGCCGTTTCGCCACGGAACAGGTCGCCCCGCTCGCCGATATTGGTGATCGCCAGGGCGCGAAGCTTGCCGACGGCAAGGTCACGACGCCGGATGGCTGGGCCGATCTTTACCGCCGCTGGGCGGAAGCTGGCTGGAACAGCCTGACGGCGCCTGAGGAGTTCGGTGGTCAGAACTTGCCGCATATGCTGAATGTCGCAGCCCTCGAAATGTGGAACTCCGGCTCCATGGCGTTCGCGCTGGCGCCAACGCTGACCATGGGCGCGGTGGAAGCGATCGTCACCCACGGCAGCAATGATCTGAAACGCACCTATCTTCCCAAGCTCGTTTCCGGCGAATGGACCGGCACCATGAACCTGACCGAACCGCATGCGGGATCGGACCTTGGCGTGTTGAAGAGCCGGGCCGAGCGCAATGGTGACGGCACCTACCGCATCTTCGGGCAGAAGATTTTCATCACCTGGGGTGAACACGACGCGGCTGATAATATCATCCACCTCGTTCTTGCCCGCCTGCCGGATGCGCCGGCCGGAACGCGCGGCATTTCGCTTTTCCTCGTGCCGAAATTCCTGCCCGACGAAAACGGCGCGCCGGGCAGCCGCAACGACCTTTTCTGCCATTCACTGGAACACAAGCTCGGCATTCACGGCTCGCCCACCTGCACGATGATCTTCGGAGACGGCAGGTTTGGTGATGAAAAAGGCGCTCTGGGCTGGCTGATCGGCGAGGAGAACAAGGGCCTAGCCTGCATGTTCACAATGATGAACAATGCCCGCCTCGCTGTCGGCATGCAGGGCGTGGCGATCTGCGAAGCGGCGACCCAGAAGGCGATCGAATACGCCAGGGAGCGCACGCAGGGCAAGGCGCCCGGCTGGCAGGGTTCCGGCATGAGCCCGATCATCGAACATCCTGACATCGCCAGAACGCTTTTGACGATGAAGGCGCTGACTCAAGGGTCGCGGGCGATTTCCTTCAGCTGCGCCCATGCCATCGACATGGCGCATGCCAGCGAAGACGCCCGGCAGCGCTCTCACTGGCAGGAGCGCGCTGCCCTTTTGACGCCGATCGCCAAGTCCTTCTCCACCGATGCCGGTGTGGATGTTGCCTCCATGGGCATTCAGGTGCATGGCGGCATGGGCTTCATCGAAGAGACGGGCGCGGCGCGTTATCTGCGGGATGCCCGCATCGCTCCGATCTATGAGGGCACCAACGGCATACAGGCCATCGATCTGGTGCTGCGCAAGCTGCCGCTTTCCGATGGCGCGCAGGTGCGCGGTTTCATCGGCGAATTGCGCGAGATCGCTGCCCGGACAGCCGCTTCGAACCGTGATGATCTGGGCGAGACCGCCGGTTATCTCGATGCTAGCCTCAACGATCTGGAAACGACAACCGACTGGCTGCTGGATCGCATCAAGGCCGGCGAAACCGAAACCGCACTCGCCGGCGCGACACCCTATCAACGTCTCTTCGGTCTGGCGCTGACAGGCGCCTATCTCGCCAAGGGCGCATTGGTTTCCGTCGATGATGGCAGGGGCGCACATCGCGCCGCACTTTGCCGTTTTGCGGCGGAAAACCTGCTGGCGGAAACGGCGGCGCTGAAGGATCGCGTTATATCGGGCGCGGCAAGCCTTGCCGCAGCCCGCACCGTATTGGCCTGAGGAGGTTCAGATGTCGGACGATCATATTCTTGTCGAGCGGGTCGGCCATGCGCCTGACGTTCTGACCATCCGCTTCAACCGGCCGGAAAAGAAAAACGCCATCACCGATGCGATGTATCTGCGCATGGCACAGGCGCTGCAGGCCGCCAATGACGACCCGGAGATTCGCGTCGTTGCCTTTCTCGGCACGGAAGGCTGCTTCTCTGCCGGCAACGACATGGCCGATTTTCTCGCCTTCGCCATGTCGGGCGGGAAGGGCAAGCTCGCCGCACTCGAGTTTCTCAAAGCACTCGTCGCCTTCGACAAACCGCTGGTATCCGGTGTGGACGGGCTTGCCATCGGCATCGGCACGACACTGAACCTGCATTGTGATCTGACGGTCGCCTCCACACGCAGCCTGTTCAAGACCCCGTTCGTGGATCTGGCACTGGTGCCGGAAGCGGCCTCCAGCCTGCTCGTGCCGAAGCTTGTCGGTCACCAGCGCGCCTTTGCGCTGCTTGCCATGGGTGAGGGATTCTCGGCTGAGCAGGCAGTGCAGGCTGGCCTGATCTGGAAAGTCGTCGCCCCCGAGCATGTGGAGAGCGAAACGCTGGCGCTTGCCACCCGGCTTGCGGCCAAACCGCAGCAGGCGCTGAAGATCGCCCGCGATCTGGTTCGCGGCAACCCGGCCGATATTCTCGCCCGCATCGAAGAGGAAGGCCGCCATTTCATCGCGCAGCTGCAGAGTGCCGAAGCCCGCGCCGCCTTCGAGGCATTCATGCGCCGCTAGTCGTTTCGGGGGACTAGGGACGGTTGCTCACCGTCTGGGAGCGCGCCACTTGTTTCTTCTCCCCGCCGGGGAGAAGTCCGCGGCAGCGGGATGAGGGGGCGGGGGTAGAGATATTCGGAGAGCTAGCCCCCTCATCCGACCCTTCGGGCCACCTTCTCCCCGGCGGGGAGAAGAAACTCGCGGCATCGTCGGAGTTTGGAAGCCTCTGTGCTTTTGAATACGGATTATATATCGTCCATCAAATCGGTCCGGAAAACGGATCGCACCGACTCTCCGTCCGAAGGCACCCGCATGCGTCACCTTGTTTTCGCCCTGTCCGTCTTTCTTTCCGCCGCAACCGTTGCAGAGGCAGCAGCGATCACACGCTTGCCGGTTTCGGGCAGCAACATCATTCTGGTGCAGTCAAGCGATGACGACAGCCCGGACTATAATTCCGGCAACAGCCGCAGTCACCAGCGCCGCGCGCGCTTCGTCTGCGTCATCACCCCGCCGGAAAGCGCCAATCGCCGCCGCCCGTATATCTGCCCGATCGAGCAGGGCCGGGTTGGCGGTGCCTGCCGCTGCTCGGGCGTGGTCGGCAACGGCACCGTCGATACCGCCTGGTGATTATTCCTGATTATTTCTCCAGCACCGCCACCGCTTCCACATGCGGCGACCAGAGGAACTGGTCAACAGGTGTGACGCGGGTAACGCGATAGCCGCCCTCGACCAGTAGCGCCAGATCGCGCGCCAGCGTCAGTGGATTGCAGCTGACGGCAACGATTTTCTTCACCGTGCTGCGGGCCAGTTCCTTGCACTGGACTTCCGCCCCGGCGCGCGGTGGATCGAACACGACGGCGTCGTAATTCTTCAATTCGCTGGTCATCAACGGCCGGCGGAAAAGATCGCGTTTTTCGACGCTGACCGGTTTCAGGCCCTGCGTGTTGCGGGCGGCGAAATCCAATGCCTTCAGCGCCTTGTCTTCGGCTTCCACCGCATGCACCTTGCCTATGCGCGCCAGTCTGAGCGCAAATGTACCGGAACCGCAGAAGAGATCGGCAATGCGTTTGGATTTGCCGATATGGGCAAGCACCAGTTCCGCCATGGCGTCTTCGGCCTGTTTCGTCGCCTGCGTGAAACCGCCGGCGGGCGGTGAGACTGGAACGCCGCCGAATTCGATGATCGGTTTTTGCGGTTCGATCAGGATTTCACCCGACAGCGAGACACGCGCGATGCCGCGCATGGCAAGCACCGTTTCCGTCAGCGTCCGCCGCTGCTTGTCGTTGACCGACTTGATACCCTCGACGGAAATATCCAGACCGGAAAGCGTTTCAAGAACGGTCATGCGGAACGGCTCGGCATTCGCCGTCATCGAAAGCCCGATGGCTCTGATAGCATCGAGGCGCGAGACGATGCCGGGCGAGGTGACGGGACATTCCTCGATGGCGACGATGTGGTGGCTGCTCGCCTGGCTGAAACCCAGCAGCAGACCCTTTTCCGTCCTGCGGGCGGCAAACACCGCGCGGCGGCGCTCGCCGGGGCGACAGATGACGAGATCATCCACATCAGGTGTCAGGCCCTTCGATTTCAGTGCCGAAACCACCAGCTCCCGCTTGAAGGCGTGGTAGGGCTGGTCGGCCAGATGTTGCAGCGAACAGCCGCCGCAGGTGCCGTTGACGCCTTCAGGGCCGAAGTGACGACAGACGGGTTCGCGGCGGTCCGCCGAAGCTTCCGCAATCGACATCACAGTGCCGTGGTCCTTCACTTTGGCGATGGCCACCGTCTCGCCGGGTAGGGCGAAGGGCACATAGACCGGGCCGTCGGGACAGTGCGCGATACCGTCGCCCTGTGCACCAAGGCTCTTGATGGTGACGGTCTGTGTGCTCATGGCTTTTCGCCTCCGAGAAGAAATTCGATATTGCCGTCGCCGCCGGAAATCGGCGAAGGAATAAGCCCGAGGCTTTTCCAGCCCATGTCTTCGACGAGCCAGCGTTCCAGTTCGGCGGCAACTGCGGGCGCGGTTTCCGGCTCCTTCAGAAGCCCGGCCTTGCTGATGGCATCACGCCCCGCCTCGAATTGTGGCTTGACCAACAGGATAGCCAGAGCACCCGGCTCCGCAAGCTCAAGTGCCGGGGCAAGCGCAAGCTTCAGCGAAATGAAGGAGACGTCGGAAACGATGAAGCCGATGGGCCGGTCATCGATATCGTCAGTGGTGAGGAACCGCGCATTCAGCCCTTCCAGGCTGGTGACGCGAGGATCGTTCTCAATCCTTGGATGGATCTGCCCGTGGCCGACATCGATGGCGACGACATGTTCCGCGCCGCGATGAAGCAGAACCTCGGTGAAACCGCCGGTGGATGCGCCGACATCGAGGCACTCAAGGCCCTTCGGATCGAGCTTGAAATGATCGAGCGCGGCCGCAAGTTTGAGGGCAGCGCGGGAGACGTAAGCCTGCGCCGGATCGGTAATCGTGATCTTGACGTTTGCAGCGACGGTCTGGCTCGGTTTGGTGACGATTTTGCCGTTCACGCTCACGGTGCCGCGCGAAACCGCGTCGCGCGCACGCGAGCGGCTGGCAAAGTGGCCGAGCGACACAAGAAGCTGGTCAAGCCGTTCATTTTCAGATGTTTTGGACATGGTCCCGTTCAATGACCGCCAAACCCCGCCGATGCAAGCGATTTATCACGGAAACGGCCCTGAATGCCGCTGCTCCCGGCCATGTTTGTGTTGCACCGCAAAGTCAGAATGTTCGATTAATCCAATATAAAGGCTTGTATTGCACTTTGTGCCCAAGGCCCGTGCGGCCACCGGAACCTGCCATGACGGCATCTCCTCCTATCCACAAAATTGCGACCGTTGCAGCGCAGACGCTTGCTCCGAGGCATCGGGTCGCCGAGAGAGTTTGCGATGTCGCTGAAAAATCTCCCTATCAACCTGAAGCTCATAGCCACCTTCTGTGCCTTGATGAGCGTGTGCCTGCTCGCCTCCGCGGTCGTATTCTGGCAGACGCTGGGGAGCGAGCGTGTCACAATCGACAACAACCGGACCAAGGATATCATCCAGGCGGTGGACGGCGCGACGGCCGCCATGCTGGAGCAGGCCGTCAACCAGCGCGGCTTCCTGCTGTTTCGCAGCGACAGCACCTATAATGATGTTTTCGCCCAGCGCGACCTGATGCTGAAGAAGCTTGACGAAGCCCGCGCGCTTGCCGCCGGCCAGCCGGATATCCTCAACTCCATCGACGACATGCAAAAATCCGCCACCGTCTTCTTCAAGGAACTGGCGGAACCGCAGATCGCTGCCCGCAAGACGACGGAAGCGCCGATTTCCGAAATCATCGAGATCGGCCGCAATCAGGCCAAGGGCCAGCTCGACGGCTTCCGCGCCGCCGCCGCCAAGATCAAGGAACAGCTGAACGGCCTGTCCACGGCCTATGCCGCTGAACAGCAGGCAGCGGCGCTGAACCTGAAATATGCGCTTCTGGGTGGCGGTGCCGTTGCCGGTCTTCTGGCCGTTGCCCTCATCTGGGCGCTGTCACGCTCGATCGTCACGCCGATCGTCGGCATGACTGCGGCAATGAGCCGGCTTGCCGATGGCAATCTGGACACGGAAGTTCCGGCCACGGATCGTGGAGACGAAGTCGGCAAGATGGCGAAGGCCGTTCTGGTCTTCAAGGAAGCCGGGCTGGAAAAATCCCGCCTCGCCGGTGAGACCGATCGCATGCGTTCCGCGACGGAGACTGAACGCCGCCGCAATGAGGAGGAACGGGCCAAGGACGAAGCCGCCAGCGCTTTTGCCAGCGCCGAGCTTGGCAAGGGCCTTGCCGCTCTCGCGGATGGCGATCTTTCCTATCGCATTGAAACGCCTTTTGCGCCCGCCATTGATCCGGTTCGCGTGAATTTCAACAGCGCCGTCGAAAAACTCCAGCAGGCCCTGCGCACGGTCGGCGAGAACGCTGCCGCGATCAATGCCGGCGCTTCGGAAATGCTGTCGGCCGCCGACGACCTGTCGCGCCGCACCGAACAGCAGGCTGCCTCCATCGAAGAAACCGCTGCCGCACTGGAAGAAGTCACCACCACGGTGCGTGACAGTGCCCGCGGCGCGGAAGATGCCGGCAATCTGGTCCAGCGTGCGCGCACCGGTGCAGAAAAATCAGGCACCGTGGTCCGCAAGGCGGTCGCCGCCATGCGTGAGATCGAAAAGTCCTCGGGTGAAATCGGCAACATCATCGGTGTCATCGACGATATCGCCTTCCAGACCAACCTGCTGGCGCTGAACGCCGGCGTGGAGGCCGCCCGCGCCGGTGATGCCGGCAAGGGATTTGCGGTCGTCGCGCAGGAAGTCCGCGAACTCGCCCAGCGTTCCGCCAACGCCGCCAAGGAAATCAAGACGCTGATCAGCGCTTCCAGCCGGCAGGTGGAAAACGGTGTAAGCCTCGTGGATGAGACCGGCAAGGCGCTGGAACTCATCGTTTCGGAAGTCGAAGAGATCAACGCCCATGTCAGTGCCATCGTCGTCGCGTCACGCGAACAGGCGACCGGCCTGCAGGAAATCAACACGGCCGTAAACACCATGGATCAGGGCACGCAGCAGAATGCCGCCATGGTGGAGCAGCAGACCGCCGCCAGCCATTCGCTTGCCCGCGAAGCGGAAGCGCTGAACAGCCTGCTTGGCCAGTTCCGGGTGGGCGGCGCACGTGCTGCCGTTGCGAGTGCCGGTGGATATTCTGCACCGCGCCAGTCTTCGGCCAAGTCTGCCTTCCAGCCGGCACCTGCCGCACCGGTCCGCAAGGCTCCGGTAAAATCGGCCTCCGCAACGGCAAGACCGGTGGCTTCGCCGGCCCGGGCGCTTGGCCAGAGCCTCGCCCGCGCCTTCGGTGGCGCTGCGGAAGCACCGGCTGCGAAAGATCAGGACTGGACCGAGTTCTGAGCCGGATTTTCCGGATTGGATGCAAAAAATCGGGGGCCGTGAGGCCCCCTTTTTGCATCAGCTTTTTCAGATGGGTAGCGCCGCCTAGGTGCCCTGTAGCCTGAACATTCGCTGGAAAAACACCTCGTCGGACAGGCGGTGAAGCAGGGCGGCGATGACGGCAGTTGCGGCAATGGCGAAAACCAGCCGTCCGACCAGAACGCCGTAAACATCGGCCCCCAGCGACATCACCACAAGTGTGTCTTCGATCACGCTATGGGCAAAACCCATGAACACGCAGGATAGAAACACCTGGCGTGGTGAGATCGCTCCTGATTGCGCTTCGCGGATCAGGAAACCCGCGCCGTAGGAAATTCCCAGAAACAAGCCGATGGCGGTGAGATGTTCGGCCTCGCCGCGAATGCCGGCAAGCCGCAAAAGGGGCGAAAGCGCCTTCATCATCAGTGCCAGAAGCCCGGTCAGCCTGAGGATTTCGAGGCCGAGGGACAGCACGAGAAGGATGACGAACATCCAGATCATGGTTTTACCGAGACCCAGGAGATAGTCCGCCCAATCCGGCGTGGCGCTCATGGCAATCCAGGCAGGGTTCACCGGCCCAGACAACCACCCCGTCACCTCCAGAACCTGATGCAGGAGAAGGGCATAAAGCAATCCGCCGCCGATGCGCAGCGCCGTTGTGACGAGCATGCCGGGTCCTGCTTTTTCAATGATCTTCTGCTCGATGGGCAGGCCGTGCGCGAAGAGGATAAGCGCCGAAAAGACCGTGATATCCGCGCCACTGAGCGAGGAGGCGGGAACGAGTGTGAAGATAAGCGGCACGGCGCCCCAGATGCCGACCAGCATCGCTGTCAGCCAGGCGAGACCAAGCTCCGGCGGCAGCCCGACGAGGTTCATGACAGGCGCGAAGGCCGGCGCCACCGCCTCGATCGCGCCCATCCTCGACAACAGCTCGGTCAGGATGGCAATCGGAACGGTGATCCGCACCAGCACCCAGTAGATATCAAGCGTTTCCTGGGTTTTCTGCCAGATGGTGACGAAAATGGGCATGTGAGGCTCCTCGAAGGTTGTCCTCATCCTCTAGGCCGAACCCATTCGCATTTGTGGTCAAAGATTGCAACTTCATGCAATTTTATTGCAAATCCATCCGCAAGAGATATGCTGACGGCATGGATCGGATCGACCGGAAACTTCTGAACCTTTTGCAGGGCGATGCATCGCGTACCAATGTGGATATGGCCGATGAGGTGGGGCTGTCTCCTTCCAGCTGCCTGCGCCGCCTGCAACGGCTGCGCAAATCGGGGGTGATCGACCGTATCGTCGCGATCCTCAACCCCGCAAAGGCCGGGCGCGTGATCAAGGCGCTGGTGACGGTGGAGCTGAAACTGCACGGCGAGCAGCATATGCGCCGCTTTCTGGATATTGCCATTGCCGAGGAGGCCGTGTCGCATGCCTATGCCGTGACAGGTGCAAGCGATGTCGTGCTGATGCTGCGCCTGCGCGACATGGAGGAATTCGATGCCCTGTGCGACAGGCTGTTCCGGGACCAGCACAATGTCGCACGCTTCTTCACAATGGTCGTCATCAAGACGGCGAAAGAGGAAACGGCCATCAGGCTTTGAGCGATTTTCAGGAAAGGTAATGTCCACATGGCGCCGCGCGTTAAATTGCAGGTTTTGGATGGCTCATACGGGGTGGCGCGGCTTCAGGCGTCTGATCCCATTCCGGCGTGGGCCGACGGCGGTGGGTTTGTCAGCATCAGCCGAACCGATGACGAACTTTCCATCGTTTGCCGGGAAGATCGCATACCGCAGGATGTGCGGGTCGATGCGGGCTGGTCGTGTTTCAAGTTTCAGGGGCCATTTGCATTTGATGAGACGGGCATCGTCCTGTCCGTCATCGCGCCTTTGTCGACCAACGGTATTGGAATATTTGTGGTTTCGACGTTTGATGGAGACCACCTGCTGGTGAAATCGCACGATCTCGAACAAACACGCGGTCTGCTGGCGGATGCAGGACATTCGCTCATTTAAAAACCCATGTCGCCACAATGATTTTCTGAAGAGGTACGTTTTGAAGAGTGAAATTGAACTGCCGGTGCAAAAGCAGCTCGAGGCTTATAACGCCCGCGACATCGATGCATTCATGGGCTGGTGGGCGGATGATTGTCAGTATTACGCCTTTCCGGCGACGCTTCTGGCAGGAAGTGCTGCAGAGATCAGGGCGCGCCACATCGAGCGCTTCAAGGAGCCTGATCTGCATGGAAAATTGCTGACACGCATTACCGTCGGGAATGTCGTCATCGACCACGAAACGGTTACGCGGAACTTCCCCGAAGGCAGGGGAGAGATTGACGTTGTCTGCATCTATGAAGTTGAAAACGGAAAGATTGCCAAGGCGTGGTTCAAATTGAGCGAACCGCGGATATTGTCTTGAAAACTCAGGCGTTCCGGAAATAAACGCTCGCTGCGATGGATTGGGACCATAAGGAGGTCTGAACCGGACTTTTGACCCCGCGCCGTCTGCGCGGGGCTTGTCTGTTCCTCTACCTATGCAGCGTGATCGGCCCGCATGGGATGCCAGACGGAAATATCCCGTGGGGCTTCCAGAAGCTCGGGCAGGGCATCATGCCACGCCTGACGATAGGGGCGATGAATCTGGACATCGAGCACGTCCTGATGGTCGCTCCAGGTCTCATGCAGCAGGAAGCGGTTCTCGTCTTCAACGTCCCGATGCAGGGTGGCATTCACGAAGGTCTTTTCGTGCCGCATGGCGTCGAGAAGCGCATTCAGCAATTCAAGAAAGCGCTCGCGCTGGCCGTCGCGGACCTGGAAGCCGATGAGATAGGTGGTGTGCACGGGTCTTACTCCTTTGCGCCTGGCATCAGGGCGGCGCGGGTTGCCGCATCGGCGGGGTAGAAACATTCCAGCACCAGTTCGGACAGCGTGACATCGGTTGCGGTTCCGAAAACCGTGGTGGTGGAGATGAAGCTCAAAACGGCGCCCGAGACCGGATCGCGCAGTTGCAGCGGTATGGCCAGTGGATCGGCCCCGGCGGCATGGGGTGAGGCCTTCGGCGCGGGATAGGCCGAAAGCTCCGCATGCAAGTGGCAAAGCATCTCGTCTCCCGTTTCCTCGACCTGACGGCGCAGGCGCTCCAGCAGGTGATGCCGCCATTCGGCGAGGTTGACGATGCGCGAACTCAAACCCTGCGGGTGCAGGCTAAGCCTCAGGGCGTTGAGCGGCGGGCGAAGCAACTCTTCGGAAACACCGGCCAGAAGTGACGTGATCGCCTCATTGGCGAGAACAACGTTCCAATGCCGGTCGACGGCAAGGGCGGGGAAGGGCATGTGGCCCTGGACCACGGTTTCGACGGCCTGCCGGGCCGCCGCCATGTCGGGCGCGTCCAGCGAGCGTTCGGAATGAACAGGCGCATAACCCGCCGCCAGCATCAGCCGGTTGGCGGCGCGGGCGGGCATGGAAAGCTGCTCCGCCAGTTTCGCGAGCATCTCGCGGCTGGGGGATGAACGCCCGCTTTCCACAAAGCTCAGATGCCGCGCCGATATGTCCGCCTCTATCGCCAGATCGAGCTGGCTCAACCTGCGGCGGGCACGCCATTCCTTCAGCACCTGGCCGACATGTTCTCGATGATGTGTCATGCCCCGCAGCCTAGCAGAACATATCAGCAATGCGATTACCTCCGAGGTAATTGTTCCGCTTCCCGACCGCCGGCATGTTTGGGCCGTCAACCAGAAGGAGCGCAATCATGACGCAACATCTCACAATCGCCCAGACCTATCTCGCAGCCTGGAACGAAGAGGACAATGAACGCCGCAGGCATCTCGTCGGTCAGGCATGGGCAGAAAATACGCGCTACGTCGATCCGCTGATGCAGGGCGAAGGCCAGCAGGGGATTGCCGCGATGATCGAGGCGGCGCGGCAGAAATTTCCGGGATATCGCTTCGTTCTTGCCGGCACCCCGGATGGTCACGGCAACTTCACCCGTTTCTCATGGCGTCTCATTTCGCCTGATGGGGATGATATTGCGGGTGGTACCGATGTCGTCAGCCTGAATGCCGAGGGACGGATCGAAAATGTCGTCGGTTTTCTCGATGGCGCGGCATCCTGAGAAAGAGGCGGGATGGTCCGGCCTCCTGTCCCGGCAATCTTGTCAGCCGGCGAAACCGACGCCGGCCTGACGCTGGCCGAGTGCATTAAACACCGTGGAAACGATGCCGGCCCGGTCAAGGCCGGCATTGGCATACATGGTTTCGGGCTTGGCCTGCTCCACCCACTGGTCGGGCAGGGTCAGGGTCCGGACCTTCGGGCCATGGTCAAGCAGGCCGGCGCTGGCCATGAAATGCAGCACATGCGCGCCGAAACCGCCGACGGAGCCTTCTTCGATGGTCACCAGAACCTCGTGATGGCTGGCCAGCTGGCGGATAAGGTCGAGATCGAGCGGCTTGGCGAAGCGCGCATCGGCAACCGTGGTGGAAAGGCCGGCCGCTTCAAGGTCTTCCGCCGCCGCCAGGCATTCAGCCAGCCGCGTGCCGAAGGAGAGCAGCGCAACCTTGGTGCCTTCCTTGATGATGCGGCCCTTGCCTATCTGGAGAATCTCACCACGCGCGGGCATCTCGACACCCACGCCTTCACCGCGCGGGTAACGGAAGGAAATCGGGCCTTCATCATAGGCCGCTGCCGTGCGCACCATATGTTTCAGCTCTGCCTCATCCGAGGCCGCCATCACCACCATGCCGGGCAGGGTGGCGAGGAAAGTCGTGTCGAACGAACCGGCATGGGTCGGCCCGTCAGCACCGACAAAACCGGCGCGGTCGATGGGGAAACGCACGGGCAGGCTCTGGATGGCCACATCATGCACCAGCTGGTCGTAACCGCGTTGCAGGAAGGTGGAATAAAGCGCGCAGAACGGCTTGTAACCATCAGCCGCAAGCCCCGCCGCAAAGGTGACGGCATGCTGCTCGGCAATGCCGACATCGAAGGTGCGAGACGGGAAAAGCTCGGCCATCTTGTCGAGGCCCGTGCCATTCGGCATGGCGGCCGTCACACCAATGATCTTCTCGTCGAGCGTCGCTTCCTGGATCAGGGCTTCGGCAAAGACGCTGGTATAGCTCGGCGCATTCGGCTTGGCTTTCGCCTGCGCGCCGGTGATGACGTCGAACTTGTTGACGCCGTGATATTTGTCGGCTGCGGCTTCAGCCGGCGCATAACCCTTGCCCTTCTGCGTCACCACATGGATGAGGACGGGGCCTTTCTGGTTGTCGCGCACATTGCGCAGCACCGGCAAAAGGTGATCGAAGGAATGACCGTCGATCGGGCCGATGTGATAGAAGCCAAGCTCTTCGAACAGCGTGCCGCCGGTCACATAACCGCGCGCATGGGTCACGGCGCGGGTAATGGCGCGGTCGATGGTCTTGCCGAGATAGGCCGTCAGTTTCTTGCCGAAATCGCGGAAGCCCATATAGGTGCGGCCGGAGGCGAGGCGTGCCAGATAAGCGCTCATCGCGCCCGTCGGCGGCGCAATCGACATATCGTTGTCGTTGAGGATGACGATCAGCCGCGCATCGAGCGCGCCGGCATTGTTCAATGCCTCAAACGCCATGCCCGCCGACATCGAGCCGTCGCCGATGATGGCTACGACCTTGCGGTCGCTGCCATCAAGCCCCGCCGCCACCGCCATGCCGAGGCCGGCGGAAATGGAGGTGGAGGAATGGCCGGCGCCGAAATCATCATATTCGCTTTCGGCCCGCCGGGTGAAACCGGAAAGCCCGTCTTCCTGCCGCAGCGTGCGGATGCGATCCCGTCGGCCGGTCAGAATCTTGTGCGGATAACATTGATGGCCGACATCGAAGATCAGCCGGTCTTCGGGCGTGTTGAACACCTTGTGGATGGCAATCGTCAGTTCCACCACGCCAAGGCCGGCACCCAGATGGCCACCGGTCTTCGACACGGCGTCAATCATCTCGTCGCGCAGTTCCCGTGCCAGTTCCGGCAGGTCGCGATCGTCGATCTCCTTGAGATCGGAGGGAAAATTCACCCGGTCGAGCAATGGTGTCTGTGGCATTCCGGTCAATCGTTCGGCCTTTTCTTGTCGTCAGCAGGGCGTGCCAGAGCGTCTTTCATGTCGAAAGCCGACGGTGCAGCCCTGCATGTCGTACACTTCTATAGAATTTCAACCTTCCGGCAAAGGGACAAACTCTTCTTCGTCGCCGGGAACGATGTCGAAGCGTCCGGTTCTCCACTCCTGTTTGGCCTGCTCTATGCGTTCTTTTGATGACGAAACGAAGTTCCACCAGATGTAACGGCGCTCATTCAGCGCCGCCCCGCCAAAGATCATGATGTGACAGCCATTGCTGCCGGCCTGCAGCGTGATGTCGTCGCCGGGCCGGAAGACGAGCAGCTGGTCGGCGGCGAAGATATCACCGGCAACATCCAGCGAACCGGACAGAATATAGATCGCCCGCTCCTCATGATCGGCGGAGAAGGGGAATTTTACCCCCGGCTCCAGCGACAGGTCGACATAAAGCGTATCTGTAAAGGACGAAACCGGGGAGGTGAGGCCTTCGAATTCGCCGATTACCACCCGGCCGGTCGCGCCCTTGAGGTCGATCAGCGGCATGTCTTCCTTCGCCGTGTGGGCAAAGGCGGGGGCGATTTCTTCCATATGGTCTGGCAGGGCAAGCCAGGTCTGCAGGCCGGACATGGAAAGCGGATGGCCACGCAGATTTTCCGGCGTGCGTTCCGAATGCACGATGCCGCGCCCGGCCGTCATCAGGTTGATGTCGCCGGGGCGGATGACAAGCTCGGTGCCGAGACTGTCCCGGTGCTTGATTTCGCCGTCGAACAGATAGGTAACGGTGGAAAGCCCGATATGCGGATGCGGCTTGACGTCGAGCGCCTCACCCGCCTTCAGGATCGCCGGGCCCATGCGATCGAAAAAGATGAACGGCCCCACAAGCCGCCGCTGCCGGGTCGGCAGGGCGCGGCGCACGGCAAAGCCGCCAATATCGCTGGTGCGGGGAATGATCAGGTTCTCGATGGCATCGCAGGCAAAAGCATCACCCGCGACGGGATCGTTGCCGGGAAAGAAGGACATCGCAAGCTCCTCGTATCGTCTGGCGGGAGTTTAGCACAACCGAGCGAGAGGGGAGCATCGCGATATCGAACGCAGCGTCAACGATCCTAGTTAACACGACATTGTGAGAACACCTTACGGCCGGGGAAAGTTTTCAAACCTCTCCTCCGTCATCCTCGGGCTTGTCCCGAGGATCTAAACACGTCAAGAAAATCAATGCATTGCCGATCCTCGGGACCAGCCCGAGGATGACGTCGAGTGTTTGAATCGGGAGGTGGCTACCTTATCGAATCACGTCCAAACGCTCCCGCTAAACGCAGTCATTCCCCATCGAGCGGTTCCACACCCTGCGGCTTGCCCGCACGATCGAGACGGATTTTTTCGATTCGTTTTTCGGCAGCGTTCAACAGCGTCTCGCAGTGTTTCTTCAGGGCTTCGCCGCGCTCATAGATGGCGATTGATTCGTCCAGCGCCACGTCTCCGCGTTCCAGGCGTGCGACAATGCTTTCCAGCTCGGCGACGGCCTTTTCGAAGGAATAACCGCTGACATCGGCTGTGTTGGCATTTTCCGTCATGTTCAACCCTTCATCATTCTCAAAATATGCATGGCTGCCGATTCCGCCAGCCCTTCCAGATCATAACCACCTTCAAGCAGGCTGACGACCCGGTTCGATGCGTATTTGTCGGCCATTTCCAGAAGCCGGCCCGTAGCCCAGTCGAAATCCTCTCCCATCAGATTGATCTGCGCCAGCGGATCGCGGTGATGCGCGTCGAAACCGGCGGAGATGAGGATGAGATCAGGCGAAAAATCGGCAATCGCCGGCAGCACGCGGGATTTGAACGCCTCGCGAAAATGGTCGCTGCCGGTGTTGGGCGAAAGCGGTGCGTTGACGATATTGTTCTTCGCGCCGGTTTCGTTTTTATCGCCGCTCCACGGGTAAAGCGGCATCTGGTGGGTGGAACAGAACAGCACGGAAGTGTCGTTCCAGAAGATATCCTGCGTGCCGTTGCCGTGATGCACGTCCCAGTCGATGATGGCGATGCGCTCTGCGCCATGTTTTTTCTGGGCATGGCGGGCGGCAATCGCCACATTGTTGAAAAGACAGAAGCCCATGGCCTTGGCGGTTTCCGCATGGTGGCCGGGCGGACGGGCGGCGACGAAGACATTGTCGGCAGCACCGGTAAACACGTCATCCACCGCAGCCATTGCCGCACCGATGCCGGTCAGCGCCGCCTGCAGGCTTTTCGGCGAGGCATAGGTATCCGCCTCAATGCGGTTGATCTCGCCATCCTCTTGCGGGATCTGCCGCATGACGGCAAGCAGATGCTCTTCCGGATGCGCCAGCAGCACTGCATCCTCATTGGCCTGAGGCGCTTCCTTCCGTTCCAGCCGCTCGAAATTCGGATGTTCGAGTGCGATGTTCAGCGACCGCAGGCGGTCCGGCCGCTCGGGGTGGCCGGGAGGCGTGATATGCTCCAGGAAGATCGGGTGTTCGTATAAACGCGTCGCCATGCTTTTCCTCCCGAAGAAAGTCTGTTCAGGCGCGCTGCGGCAGAAGCGGATAACCGGCCATCACGGCACGGCCGGCCAGTGCGGCAAGAACGGCCTTCAGCGCATCGCCGGGAATGAAGGCGAGCGAACCCATGAAGGCCTTCTCGAAACCAAGCCCGACGACCAGCGCCAGATAGGTGATGCCGAAGGCATAAAGCACGACCACGCCGCCGATGAGGCTGGCGACGAAGAAGCCAATGCCCTGCGTCAGAGCGGACTGGCTGCGATTGACGAGTTTTTCCGAGAGCGTGCCGGTGACGAAGACAGCTGCGATCCAGCCGATCAGGAAGCCCGTCGTCGGCGTGGTGAAGATGGAAAGACCACCGCGTCCGCCCGACAGGACCGGCAGGCCGATGGCGGCAATCAGGATCGTCAGCAGAACCGCGAGCGTGCCGCGCTTCGCACCCAGCACGACGCCCGCCAGCATGACGCCGAGCGACTGCGCGGTGATCGGCACGGGAACGAAACCGAGCGTGATCGGCGGCAGAAGCCCAAGTGCGATGATGATGGCGGAAAACAGCGAAATCAGCACAAGGTCGCGGGTCGTCATGGCGCTCAAAACTCCGGATGGTTATCTGGCGCCAAGCTTTGGCCTCTGAAACCTCGCGCGTCAATGGCGTCGGCAATGGCATCGGCATCCTTCAACGTCATAATGACGAGTGGCACGATGATGGTCGCCATGCGCACGGGCAGGCCGCGAGCCCGGTGTGCGTCACGCACCGCATGATACCGGTTGACGATCTCGGGCACGAACCGCACGACGAGCCCGACCGCAAGCCCGATATCGGCAGCCTTGACCAGCCCCAGCCTTTCGAGAGGGGCGGCGGCAAGCGTGATCTCATCCATGAACTGCGAGATGCTGACGGTGATGGTGACGGCGGTCGCAAGCAGCGCCAGCGCCGTCAGCCGCAAAAGATTGACTGTCGCATCATGGGCCGGGAGCAAAAGATAGCTGAAGGCCGCGACGAGGAAAATGGTCAGCATCACCGGCCGCAGCCGCAGGCCGATCTCCCGGAAGGACAGCCGCGTCTCGCGCAGGATAGCGGCGGCGAGAACCACGGCGAATCCCAGCAACAACAGATCGCGGGTAAGGAACAGTGCGATGCTGAAGCCCATCAGCGTCAGGAGCTTGAGGCGCGGCGAGACGCGGTAGAGCCAGCCCGTGCCTTCAACGTGCAGCGATTTCATCGCGCCACCGCCGCGAGATATTGCGCCACTGCCTCGTCAGGCGCGGCGTCCGCAATCAACGCGCCGCCGTGAAAAACCAGCACACGGTCGAAGCCTTCAAGCAGCGGCAGATCATGGGTGATGACGATGAGCGACTGCGACAGCGTCGCCATGGTCTTTTCCACGACAGCCCGGTTTTTGAGATCAAGCTGGTTGGTCGGCTCGTCGAGAATAAGGATGTGCGGTTCGGTAACCAGAAGCGCGGCCAGCGCCGCAAGCTGCAGCTCCCCGCCGGAAAGCTCATGCGCGCGTCTCTCCTCAAGATGGGAAATGCCGAGCCGGGCAAGAACGGCCTTCACCCGGGTTTCGGTTTCCGCCTTGCCGAGACCGAGCCGTTTCAGCCCGAAGGCGACATCGTCGCGCACGATCGGCAGGATGATCTGGTTCTGCGGATTCTGGAAGATGAAACCGACCGTCTGCAAGACCGCCTTGGCGTCCGTCACGGTGTCGAGACCGTTCACCGCAACCTTGCCCTCGCTCGGCTTGTTCAGCCCGTTGATCAGCCGGGCAAAGGTGGTCTTGCCGGAACCATTGAGGCCGATCACGCCGATACGCCGTTCCGTCAATGTCAGAGACAGGGGCTGCAGGGCCTGCCGGCCCTCGAAAGCGACACCGGCGGCGTCGAAACGGATTTCCAAGCTTACATCCTCGCGCTCGTTTTCCGGTTCTATACCCCGTCATCAACAGAAGTGAAACAAGGAACAAAAAAAGAACATTGCAATCCTGAAAAAGCCGTCATACCTTCTGCTCCATGGTGATCAAGGTTTCAAACGAAGCGGCAAGACGAATTTTTCTGGCGCGGCAGGGGCTTTCCTCGCCGCCCGGCAAGGCGCTTTCCAAGAGCGACCTGCTGCAGCTGATAACCGATATCGGTTTTGTGCAGGTGGACAGCATCGGCACGGTGGAGCGCGCCCACCACCAGATTATCTTCTCCCGCAACCAGACCTACAGGCGTGATCATCTGACCACGCTTTTGGAAAAGGACCGGGCTTTGTTCGAGCACTGGACACATGACGCTTCCATCGTGCCGACGGAATTTTATCCCTATTGGAAGCACCGCTTCCGCCGCCGCGAGCCGATCATTCAGGAGCGCTGGCGCAAATGGCACGGCGAGGGTTTCGACGCCGCTTTCGGCGAAACGCTGGAGCGCATCGCGGCAACCGGCCCGGTTTTGGCGCGGGAACTGAAGGAAGAGGGGCACCAGTCCGGCGGCTGGTGGAACTGGCATCCGTCCAAGACCGCGCTTGAATATCTCTGGCACACCGGCAAGCTGGCGATTGCCGGCCGGGTGAACTTCCAGAAGGTCTATGACCTCGCCGAACGGGTCATTCCCGGCGAGCATCACGAAACCGAGGTGGAGCATGCGGAATTCGTCGACTGGGCCTGCCGGCAGGCGCTGAAACGGCTGGGTTTCGCCACCCATGGTGAAATCGCCGCCTTTTTCGATCTCGTTACCCCGCAGGAGGCGAGGGACTGGGTCAAAAGTCATCGCGATGAACTCTGCGAGGTCTCACTTCTTGCAAGTGACGGGGACACTGCCCGCCCGTCCTATGCCTTTGCCGATTTCACCGCCGACCTGACCGACGTGCCGGAACCCTCATCCCGCGTCCGCGTCCTCAGCCCTTTCGATCCGCTGTTGCGTGACCGCAACCGCACGGAGCGGCTGTTCGGTTTTTATTACCGCATCGAGGTCTTCGTGCCGGAGCCGAAACGGCAATATGGCTATTATGTCTTCCCGCTTCTGGAGGGCGACCGCGTGATCGGTCGCATCGACATGAAGGCGGATCGCAAGCGCGGTACGCTGGATGTTCGGCGCCTGTGGCTGGAACCGGGCGTGCGTGCCTCGGCGGGCCGGCTGGAGAAGCTCGACGCGGAGCTGGCGCGGCTCGCGAAATTTACGGGGGTGGAGAGCGTGAATTATCTGGAGGGCTGGCGGGAGGAGAACTGAGGTCGATCGCTCAAGGATATTTTTGAGACGGCATCGCCCCGCATGCGAATATCGCCCCTGATGAAGCACGGCGTCGCCACCCATTTCTTCTCCCCGCCGGGGAGAAGGTGGCCCGAAGGGTCGGATGAGGGGGCACTCTCTCCGAAATCCGGCAAGGGCGCCCCCTCATCCCGCTGCCGCGGACTTCTCCCCCTCGGGGAGAAGAAACAAGGGGCACCCACTCGCTTCACAATTGCCCTGGAAAACCAAAGGCAAACCCCAAAATCAGCAGATATCCGTCGCCGAAATCTGGATGCCGAAGCCTTCAAGCCCGACATAATGACGTTCGCGGGTGGTCAGCAGCTTGATGGAGCTGATGCCGAGATCCTTGAGAATCTGCGCGCCGAGACCGATTTCCAGCCATTCGTTTTCGCGCGAACGGGCCTGGGCATGCGCTTCGTCCGGGTCACGCGCCTTGCGGCGTCCGGCCACCTGGCCGACACCGACGGAGCCTTCGCGCAGATAGACGATGACACCGCGTCCTTCCTCGGCGATCTTCTGCATATAATGCCGCACCGGCTGGCGGTCCCCGAACACGTCGTCGGCGACGTTTTCGGGGTGCAGGCGAACGGGAATGTCAATGCCATCGCGGATATCGCCGAAAATCACCGCCATGTGCTGCATCGGATCCCAGGGCAGGGAATAGGTCTGCGCCTTGGCCGGCCCGAAGGGCGTCTCGATGGTGAAGGAGGATTCCATTTCCACCAGCGTTTCCTTGCGCTGGCGATAGGCGATGAGATCGGCGACCGAAACGTGTTTCATGCCGTGTTTGTCGGCAAAATCCAGAACCTGCGGGCCGCGCATCACGCTGCCATCATCATTCACCAGCTCGCTGATGACGCCGATAGGCGGCAGACCGGCCAGACGGCAGAGATCGACCGCTGCTTCGGTATGGCCGGAGCGCATCAAGACGCCGCCCTCACGGGAAATCAGCGGGAATATATGGCCCGGTCGGGTGAAATCGGATGCGCCGACATTGGGATTGGCGAGATTGCGCACCGTGAGGGTGCGGTCATCGGCGGAAATACCCGTCGTTGTGCCGTGCTTGAAATCGACGCTGACGGTGAAGGCCGTCGTATGGGCGCTGTCATTTTCCGCCACCATGGCGTTGAGGTTCAGCCGCTTGGCCTCCTCGCGTGGCATGGGCGCGCAGACGATGCCTGACGTGTGGCGCACGATCAGCGCCATTTTTTCCGGTGTGCAGTGAACCGCTGAAATGATCAGATCGCCTTCGTTCTCGCGGTCGTCATCGTCGGTCACAACGACGATTTCACCGGCTTCGAAAGCGCGGATGGCGTCGACAACGCGTTTCTGGTCATAGGCCATGGCGATATCCCCTCACTTCAGAGCAACGGTTCGTTGCTCTTTTTGTTTCTTTAGCGGATTGTCCGAAAACCGCTTCACACTTTTCGGTCCGCTAAAGCCGGCCGGTCTGGCCGCGGTCCCTCAGATAATGGTCGGCAACGGTGCAGGCCACCATCGCCTCACCAATCGGCACGGCGCGAATGCCGACGCAGGGGTCGTGGCGGCCCTTGGTGCGCACATCGACATTGTTGCCGTCGGTATCGATCGACAGGCGCTCCGTCAGAATGGAGGAGGTGGGCTTGATGGCGAAGCGGGCGATGACAGGCTCACCGGTCGCAATACCGCCCAGAATGCCGCCGGCATGGTTGGACAGGAAAATCGGCTTGCCGTCATTGCCCATGCGCATCTGGTCGGCATTTTCTTCACCGGAAAGCTCGGCCGAGGCGAAACCTTCGCCGATCTCCACGCCCTTGACGGCGTTGATCGACATCAGGCTGGAGGTGATATCCTGATCGAGCTTGGCATAAATGGGGGCGCCGATGCCGGCCGGAACGCCTTCCGCCACCACTTCGACGACCGCGCCAATCGAGGAGCCTGCCTTGCGAATGCTGTCCAGATACTCTTCCCAGACCGGCACCATCGCGGCGTCAGGGCAGAAGAACGGGTTCTGGTCGACCTGATCCCAATCCCAGTTATCGCGGTTGATCTTGTGTTTGCCGATCTGCACCAGCGCGCCGCGCACATTGAGGCTTGGCACCACCTTGCGGGCGATCGCACCGGCGGCGACACGCGCCGCCGTCTCGCGCGCGGAAGAACGCCCGCCGCCGCGATAGTCGCGAATGCCGTATTTCAGGTCATAGGTGAAATCCGCATGGCCCGGGCGGAACCGTTTGGCGATCTCGCCATAATCCTTCGAACGCTGGTCGGTGTTTTCGATCAGCATGGAAATCGGCGTGCCCGTCGTTATCATCGTCTCGCCGTCCTCATCCAGCATCACGCCGGAGAGAACCTTGACGATGTCGTCCTCGCGCCGCTGGGTGACGAAACGGCTCTGGCCGGGTTTGCGCTTGTCCATCCAGTGCTGCACCTCGGCAAGGGTAAAGCGCAGGCCGGGCGGGCAGCCATCCACCACGCAGCCAAGTGCCGGCCCATGGCTTTCTCCCCAGGTGGTAACGCGAAAAAGATGACCGAAGCTGTTATGCGACATAGTTCTCAAAACCGGAAAACAGGGCGCCTGCGGGTAGCGCCGTTTAAAACAAGCGGATTTGTCTTAGTGTAAATCCCGACAAGGCAAAAGCCTTTCTTTCGCTGCGGCAGGATAAGTGCCGAACACGACATCGACACGCGTCTTCCCCATCCCGGCAACAGGCGCCGGGATGGGAGTGGACGGCGATTCGGGCCGGCGAGCGCGGTTTTTCGAGATGACGGAAATGTAAATGCGCCGCCGTTTTCCACGTTTATCCGCAGTTTTCCAATATTGCCGCGAAATGCGGTGTAAAAATCACTAACGGCTTGAACACGATCCCAAATCCGTTCATCAATTGGGCCGAAAATGTCATGGTTGCGGGCAATTTCCGCCACATTCGAAAGGCAATTCTTCATGCATGTAAGGTTTTCACGCAAATCCACGAAAGCTAGATCGATGCGTATGATGATTGCCGCCCTTCTGGCCACCGCCAACCTGCTGATGCCGATCAACAGCTTCGCCCAGAGCGTTGACGTGGAAGGCACGATCAGCAAGATCGATGCGAACGGGCTGAGCATTACGCTCAACGACGGCAAGACCTACCGCGTGCCGGAAGAGTTCAACTTCGAAGGTTTGAAGGCGGGCGTGAAGGTCGTGGTTTTCTACACGGAAGTGGATGGGAAACGCGTGGTCGACGATCTTCAGGTCGTTGAGTAAGGCGGCTCGGGTTTACGCATCATCATCCTAAAACCGCCATTGTGAAATGAGCGTTTGCACCTTGTTTCTTCTCCCCGCCGGGGAGAAGTCCGCGGCAGCGGGATGAGGGGGCAAGCTCTCCGAAATCCGGCAACGTCACCCCCTCATCTGACCCTTCGGGCCATCTTCTCCCCGGCGGGGAGAAGAAATATGCGGCACCGTCCTGCGAATATACAAGCGTCTCAAAGACGCCGCCGAGGGCTATTCCCGGTGATCCCTCACGACACCCACTCCGCACTGTTCCCGTCGATCTCGACCTTCAAAATCCGGTCCTGCGGGATTTGCGTGCGTGACGCCTCATCCTTGTCCATGCCTGACACCAGCCGGAAGATCGAGCGGATGACGCCGCCGTGGCAGACGCAGACTGTCGGCCTGTCCACGGAGGAGAGCCATGCGCCGATGCGCCAGGAGAGGATTTCGTAGCTTTCGGCATCCTGGCCGGGGGGAATGAAATCCCACTTGTTGGCCTTGCGCGCCTTCACCCGGTCGGGAAACTCTTTTTTGAGTTCCGGCAGGGTCTGCCCCTCCCAGTCGCCGAAGGAAACTTCGATCAGGCGGTCGTCGGTGCGGTAGGCAAGGGGGTCGAGACCCATCGCGCCGCGCATCAGTTCCATGGTTTCGCGCGTGCGCCCAAGCGGGCTTGCCACATAGTCGAAATCCGTGGCCCGCTCGCCGAGCAAATGGGCGAGCAGCCTGCCATTGCCGACCGCCTGCTGGCGGCCGAAATCGTTGAGCGGAATGTCTTTCTGGCCCTGAAGCCGGCGTATCGCATTCCAGTCCGTTTGTCCGTGCCGGATCACATAGACGAGCAAGGCGATACCCCTGTTTCAAGCATTCCTGATGGTTAGTCCTTCACCACCGAAATGTCAGGCGCATCCACCGCCTTCATACCGATGGTGTGATAACCGGAATCGACATGGTGGATTTCACCGGTCACCGCGGTCGAAAGATCGGACAGCAGGTAAAGCGCCGATTTGCCGACTTCCTCGATGGAAACGGTGCGCTTCAGCGGCGCATTATATTCGTTCCACTTGAGAATATAACGGAAGTCGCCGATGCCGGAAGCGGCAAGCGTCTTGATCGGGCCGGCGGAAACGGCGTTGACGCGGATGCCGCGATTGCCGAGATCGACGGCGAGATAACGCACGCTGGCCTCAAGTGCGGCCTTGGCCACACCCATGACGTTGTAGTTCGGCATGACCTTCTCGGCACCGTAATAGGTGAGCGTAATGATCGAGCCGCCATCATTCATGATAGGCTCCGCACGCTTGGCGACAGCGGCCAGCGAAAACACGGAAATATCCATGGTGCGGTTGAAATTGTCGCGGCTTGTGTCGAGGTAACGACCCGTCAGCTCGTCCTTGTCGGAAAACGCAATGGCGTGCACGACGAAGTCGATCTTGCCCCAGTGCTTTTCCAGCGACGCAAAAACATCATCGATCGTCCCGAGGTCCGTCACGTCACAGTGGCCAGCCATGAAGGCGCCAAGTTCCTGTGCGAGCGGCTCGACACGCTTCTTCAGCGCGTCACCCTGCCATGTGAGTGCGAGTTCCGCACCTGCATCCGCGCAGGCCTTTGCAATGCCCCAAGCGATTGAACGATTATTGGCGACGCCCATGATGAGGCCGCGTTTGCCAGCCATGAGGCCGGATGCCTGAGCCATTTTATGCTCCCTGATACTTTCGATTGATCCTGCCTATGGCATAGGCTGCAATCCGGTTCAAGATTGCCAAAGATCATCAACTGTTAGGGAGCGTAACAAAGGGTGCGTTGTCCCGGCTATTCGCAAAACTTTCACAAATAGAGGCCTTCGCGCATGTGGCGCATGAGGTCGGTCACCTTTTCATCCGGCTTTTCGAGCAGAACAATGCGCAATTCGATGACGAGATCGCCATATTCACCCTTGCCATCGGCAAGGCCCTTGCCGGCAAGCCGCAGCACGCGGTCCGAGCCGGACCAGGCCGGAATGCTGAGATTTTCTTCGCCAAGCGGAGTGCGGACTTTCGTTTCGCAGCCCAGAACCGCATCACCAAGCGAGATCGGCAAAGTCGTGTGAATATCGAATCCGCGAATGGAAAAGGCGTCGTCGCGTGCGGCAAGCAACGTCACGGCAAGATCGCCGCGCGCCATGCCGGGAAGTTTCAGCCCCTGTCCCTTTAACCTCACCACATGGCCATCGGTCATGCCGGGTTCCAGCTGGAAGCGGGCTTCCCGCTCTTCGGCAAGCCCAATGGTAACCCATTTGCGCTCCAGAAGATCGGTAACCGAGATGGTGGCTTCGGCCGTAATATCAGGTGCCTTTTCCGCAACCGGCTGCGGCGTGCGGAACCGGCGCACGAGGGCGCTGAAGAGATTGCCGGCAAGCGAGGCGGGCGTGGATTTGTCGTCAGCAGCGGCCGGTTGTGCCGTTTCACCCGTCCCCGGAATATCGCTTTTTGTGCCGCTGGCTGCAGCCTTGGCCGCTTCCGCCGCCTGTTGCACCTTGGGGTCGTTTTGTGCATCGGCCCCGAAAATACGCTCGACGATATCCTCGGCCGTCTCAGGTTTTCCGTCGGTTTTCTGGCCGGTCTGCGCCCGGTTGCGGGCATCGGCGCGGGCCAGTTCCTCCATCAGCTTCTCAGCCGCCTTGGCGCGTTCGGCAGCCTCGCGCGCGGCCTCCCGCTGCTGCATGATGGTTTCGCCGCGCTTCTTCTTCTCGGCCGCCTGGCGGGCCTGATCGTAAAGATCGCGCTTCTTGGGGTCTTTTAAAAGGTCATAAGCTTGCCCGACTTCAGCGAATCGCGCCGAAGCATCGGGATCGTCGCGATTGGCGTCCGGATGGACGGTTTTCGCCTTCGTGCGCCAGGCAGCCTTGATTTCCTCATGGCGGGCGTCACGTTTCACGCCGAGGATCGAATATGGATCGCGCATGCGAAACACCAGTTACGTTGGCTCAGTCTGCCGCCGTTCATGGCGCAATCCTGAAACTAACCCCTCCGAAAAGGGATGCCGCGATCATTCACGTACACGCCCTCGGTTTAATCAACGTCGACTGTTGCAATAAGTTGCTAATCACTCCTTTACGCAGGAAGCGCGGCGCGGGGTGGCCGGGCTTATTCCATGCGCCAAGGTAAATAGATTATTTCTGCTCGAAGCGGGTCATCAACCACTCGCCGGTTTCCGAGAGGCAGGCCTGTCCGGAATAAGCGGCCACACCTTCGAAGGAGTGGCGCGTCGTCCTGAAATCGCGGCAGACGAAACCGCTGGATTTGTCTTCGTGAATGGCGGTCACGACGCCGGCGCTGCCGGTTGAGGCATTGGCCCAGGGCAGCGGCTGGTCGGCAAGTTTGGCAAGATCGGCCGATGTTACCGCGTTGCGGATGGTCGCATCATCGGTCTGCTGGCCATTATTTTGCTGGTTGGGAACGGAGGCCGTGGAGAGCGAGCGGTCGACCTTGTCGCCGCCGAACAGATCGAGGCTGACACAACCGCTCAGCACCACGAGCATGGACACGACGGCGGAAACTTCCGCGATCGACGAAAGGAGGCCCTTTGTTCGACTGTTCGACTTTGCTATGACGGTCACCATCTTTCGCCAGAAATCATCTCTGGGGTCCAAATCAGCTCGGGAGCATTTTAGTCAATATGTCGGAAACGGGGTTAACATCCAGTGACTTCACGGAAGAAAATGAACCTTTCACCCTTTTTGCCGAATGGCTGAAGGATGCGACGGCTTCCGAAATCAACGATCCGAACGCGGTAGCGCTCGCAACCGTCGATGAAAATGGCCTGCCGAATGTGCGCATGGTGCTGTTGAAAGACGTCGATGATCGCGGCTTCGTTTTCTATACGAACTTCGAAAGCCAGAAGGGCCGCGAGATCCTTGGCCAGAAAAAAGCGGCCATGTGTTTCCACTGGAAAAGCCTGAGACGGCAGGTGCGTCTGCGCGGCGAGGTGGAGATCGTCACGGATGCGGAGGCGGATGCCTATTACGCTTCCCGCCCGCGCGGCAGCCGCATCGGCGCCTGGGCGTCCAAGCAGTCGCGACCGCTGGAAGGCCGTTTCGCGCTGGAAAAGGCGGTGGCCGAATATACCGCCAAATATGCCATCGGCGATATTCCGCGCCCGGCCCACTGGTCCGGTTTTCGCATTCGCCCGGTCAGCATCGAATTCTGGCACGACCGCAAATTTCGCCTGCATGACCGCGTCGAATTCCGCCGCGAGACGCCGGATGCGCCGTGGTCGAAGGTTCGTATGTATCCTTGACGGCGGGGAGGACAGGCCGGTGCGGCCTGCCTATTTCAACAGCGAATCGAACAGCGGCAGGCCGATGACGGCGGAAATGGCGATCAGGCCGTAGCAGATGCGTCTGAATGCGGCCTCATCGGCAAATCCGTGCAGGCGCGCGCCGGCATAAAGACCTGCCCCGTAAAACGGCAGGGCCAGCAGGAAAAAAACGAAGACATCGGCGGTGAAAAGACCACCGAAAAAATAGCTTGCCGTGGAAATCACGGTCGAAACCGCGAAATAAAGAATGACATTGGCGCGCACGAAGGCGCCTTTGAGCGCCCCGCCAAGCCAATAGGCAACCACGGGCGGCCCACCCAGCTGCGCCGCACCCGAAAACAGCCCGGCCAGAAACCCGGTAAACAGTGTCAGAGGCGTCTTCGGCCGCCCGCTATACCGCCAGCCGGACAGCAGAAATAACAGAAGCACAACGACCACGGTGGAAATGATCCAGCGCAGGGTCAACGGATCGCCATGGGAAAGCAGCAGGGTTCCAAGCGGCACGCCAACAAGTGCGCCTGCCGCCATGGTGAAAACCTCACGCCGGTCCGCCATGCGAAACGCTGGCGGTATCATGCCAAGCGTCAACACGCCGTCCACCACTAGCAGAACCGCTGACGCGATGCGCGGTCCGACGATCGCGCTTGCCAGCGGAATGAAGATGAGTGCTGCGCCGAAGCCGGAAAAGCCGCGGGCGAGACCGGCGAGAAATGCCGCACCCGCAAACATGGCCAGCAGCGACGGGCTATGGGCGGTGATGAGGGACGAGAAAAAATCGAGATAAGGCATGGGTGACGGCACTGTTTCGAATGACTGTTCCTATCGCGACGGCGGGCATCTGTCGCGGAGATTTCCGTTCAGGGTCGCGAAACATCCTTTCGGATCGACGCGGCCGGAGAATCGTGGTTAGAGTTGTAGCGCACGAACAAAGGATGAACAAATGTTTGCTGACACGATGCGTCGGTTTGAAGAGGCCTCGCAAAAATATGCCGCTGAAAACGGAATATTCCGCGATCCGGACTGGTACATGCTGAAGCTTCAGGAAGAGGTTGGCGAGGTCACGCAGGCCTGGAACCGGCTGACGGGGCGGGGGCGCATCAAGGGCAGGAGCAAAGAGGAGATGAAGCGGGATCTGGCCGACGAAACCGCTGATCTCCTCGGCCATGTGCTGTTGCTGGCCCATTATAATGGTCTCGATATTGAAGGAGCGATCGAGCGCAAGTGGCGTTTCAGGCCGGGGGGCTGACGATCCGCTGAGAAGGCCCGATCGTTGCGGCATCGTGCCGTTGGTCTGGTGTCTTTATGACAGCGAGACGATAAAGAACAGGATCGCAAGAACGGTGGCTACCGGTGTCATGACCAGCCGTTCTGCGCGGCTCTTCGACATTGCGTTCAATCCAATGCTCACCGCAAGATAGCAGGCGATGATCCAGATGCCGGGTTCGATCCAGCTTGCCGGCCAGATCGCTGCGAAGCCTGCCTTTTGCAGCGGAAAAAGACGCCATAAGGCCATAGATCGCAAGAGAAGCGACACTTGCAATTCTTTGCCTGACCGGCAGCACACGGCTTGCGCCGCCCCAGGCAAAACGGCCGAAAGGCGCACCGGCGGCGAGGGTGATCTGAAACGCGGAGAGAGAGAGCAATACAAGCGTCGCGAGCGACACGGCGACAAGCAGCATGACCACTCCGGTTATGGATGCGCCGACGGAGGCGCCTGACCAATATCGGCGTTCCGGCCGTTACGACCGCCACTATAAGTCCAAATGGCGAAAGGCGTGTGACGCGCATTCACATCACGGCCCACTTTTCAAAGCCGTAAAAGCCGTGCGTCTTGCAGCATGTCTGCCACCGCATGGAGATCACCCATGACGGCAACGCATTTTTCCCGCATTTCCTCGGTCGGCGGCGCCACGTCCGGCACCATGATCGTCATCATGCCGGCCGAAGCGGCCGAGCGGACGCCGGAATAGGAATCCTCGAGCGCCAGGCAGCGGCCCGGCTCGAGGCCGAGGCGCTTTGCTGCAGTGAGATAGGGCATGGGTGCGGGTTTCGGTTCGGTATAATCGCCGCGCGCCACGATGGTGTCGAAGCGCCTGAGAAGATCGTAAGGGCCGAGATGGCGTGTAACCGATGTGTGCTGCGAAGATGTTGCGATGGCGCGGCGGATGTCCAGCCGGTCGAGAAGATCGAGGATTTCGGCGACGCCGGGTTTCAGCGCCACACCCTCCGCCATCATCACACCGAGATGCCGCAGCCACGCGTCGCGAAAAGCATCCATGGGAAAATCCGCGCCGTAATCGGCAAAGATGGTGCCGGTGATGACATCCCAGGGACTGCCACAGACCTTCTGATAGGTCTCGACCTGCATTCCATGGCCGCCTTCCTCCGAAGCCGCCAGAAATGAATCGCGATAAAGCACCTCGCTTTCAATCAGCAATCCGTCCATGTCGAAAACAACCGCATGCGGGCGAAAGGGCAACATGGGCTTAACCGAACCGGAAGGGGCGTTCGCCCAGGCTCTCGAACGGGCGGATCAGATAACCGTCCGGATCGGCAACGATGAATTGCCGATTGCCGACCTCGACCGTGCCGCGCCTGTACCACTTCTCTTCCGGCGCCAGAACGAGGTCGATCGAAGACCGCTCCAGTCGCGTCAGAATGGGTTGCAGGGAAGGAACGGCGAGCTGCAGATTCATGCCGCGACCCAGCGGAAATTCTAGCCCGGCATTATCAGCCACGAAGGTCCGGGTCGCACCGATCTGGTCGATCATCACCTGTGCTTCATCGAGGGCAAGATAGGCGAAGCCCTCTTCGGGACGCTCATAAACCACATGAAAACCGATCAGGTCGCAATAAAAGGCGCGGCTTTTCAGCCAGTCGGTGACGGCAAGTTCCGGGACGAGGGCATTGCGTATGATGGTCATGGTCTCCTTGTGCCACGCAGGCCCGGCGGTGGGAGGAGGGCCTGCCGTGAGGGTGATCTTATCGTCTTCTCGGTGAGGTGCCAGAGGAAACCTCATCATGGCAGCCATGTGCAAGGTTATGGGCTGGGATTGCTGCGGCAGGCTTAACATTTCGCGTGACCGCAACTATCTCTGCCGTCATGCCGGACTGGATAAGGCATCCGGCCAGCCCAAATCCTTGGGCGGACAACACGCTTCTCGCCGCACAGACGCGCGTCGGCTGGATACCGGCTCAGGGCCGGTATGGCGGCATTTGGGACAGACCGCAGTGATCCAAGCTCCGAATTCCTTACGCCTTCGTGCCGCCAACGGTGATCTGGTCCATGCGCAGATGCGGTTGGCCAACGCCGACCGGCACCCACTGCCCGGCCTTGCCGCAATTGCCGATGCCCGTATCGAGTTTGGAATCATTGCCGATCATCGAGACGCGCTTCATCGCATCAGGTCCGTTGCCGATCAGCATGGCGCCCTTCACCGGCGCGCCGATCTTGCCGTTCTCGATGAGGTAAGCCTCGGTGCAGCCGAACACGAATTTGCCTGATGTAATATCCACCTGTCCGCCACCGAAGGAAACGGCATAGATGCCCTTTTTGACCGAGGCGATGATTTCTTCCGGCGTTTTGTCGCCTGATAACATGTAGGTATTGGTCATGCGCGGCATCGGCACATGCGAATAACCCTGCCGGCGGCCGTTGCCGGTGGCTTTTGCGCCCATCAGCCGGGCGTTCTGGCGGTCCTGCATATAGCCCACCAGCCGGCCATTCTCGATCAGCACATTATAAGCGGATGGCGTGCCTTCGTCGTCGATGGTGAGCGAACCGCGACGGCTGTCGATGGTGCCGTCATCCACGACGGTGACGCCGGGGGCGGCCACCATCTCGCCCATCAGGCCGGCAAAGGCCGAGGTCTTCTTGCGGTTGAAATCGCCTTCCAGACCGTGACCGACGGCCTCATGCAGCATCACGCCCGGCCAGCCGGAGCCCAGCACCACATCCATGGTGCCGGCCGGTGCATCGATGGCGGTGAGGTTGACGAGCGCCTGGCGCAGCGCTTCATCCGCGCCACGCTGCCAGCTTTCCGTTGTAATGAAGTCGCCGAAGCCAACGCGACCGCCAATGCCATAGGAGCCGCTTTCCTGCCGGTCGCCTTCGCCGGCAACGACGGAAATATTAATGCGGGTCATCGGGCGGATATCGCTGACGCGATGCCCATCGGCGCGCAGAATATCCACCACCTGCCAGCTTGCGGAAATCGTCGCCGTCACCTGCCGGACGTTTTCGTCCTTATCACGCAGATAGGCATCGATATCGGTGAGGAGCTTCACCTTTTCCTCAAAGCTCGGGCTGCCGATCGGGTTTTCGTCGCCATAGAGCTTCTTGTTGGTGCGCTGGGGTGCGGCGGCATAGGAGCCGGAATAACCGCGGGTGACGGCGCCCACCGCATCCGAAGCGCGCTTCAGCGCGCTTTCGGAAAGCTCGCCGGCATGGGCGTAACCCACCGTCTCGCCGGCAACGGCGCGCAGGCCAAAACCCTGATCGGTGTTGAAGGAGCCGCCCTTGAGCCGGCCATTGTCGAAGGTCAGTGATTCGGCCTGGGCATGTTCGATGAACAGCTCGCCATCGTCAGCGCCGACGAGCGCCTCTCCGACGAGCTTGCGCAATTGCGTTTCATCGCAATCGAAGAGTTTTACAAGATCGTCGGTCATGGGAGGCTCCAGTCATTATCGTTCAATGACCGATTTAGGCACTGGAGCGGGCAGACGCAAGGCTGCCCGTTGACGACGAGACGTTACGGCAGTGCGTCGTAGCCTTCGGCAAAGCCGGTGAGCTCGATCGGAATGCCGACACGGTCCTGATCGACGGATTCACGCAGCGCAAAAACGGCGGCCTTGCCGGCGCGCAGAACCTTCAGCAGCTCGTCGTCAATATCCACTTCCACATAGCAGCCTTCGGAGAAGCAGCGGGTGAAATAGGCGCGGCCGATATTATTATTGTCGATATAGAGCTCCATGCCATCCTTCAGCAGAACGCCAAGCGGTGCGAGGATACGCAGGATGCGCGACTTGCGGTCGGCGGTCTTCAACACCACCACCGAAAGCCCCACTTCAGGGCGGTCGTCGGCAATGACGTTCTGCATCAGGGCGCATTGCTCTTCCGACGCGCCGGCCGGTTTGTCGCAGATGACAGACCATGCGCCATGCGTCGACTTCGGCGTGCCGGGCGGCTGCTGTTGCGCCAGCGCCGCAGCGGCGGGGGCGATGATGGCAAGACCGGCGGCGGCAAGAAAAGTGCGCGCGAGCGGGGAAAGACGCATGGATACCTCTGGGATTCGAATCAGTGCGGCTATTTTGACGCCATAATCCGGAAAAAAAAGCCTTGGAACCTCAATTCCAGCGGAGTTGGGCGGAAATAGGACCTTTCCGCTTTGTTCATGTGCGTAATTTCTCCGCCCGCCACCCCACCTCCGGCCTGGGCTGGCAGGCTGCAAAACCCTCTGAAAGAAGGGCCTGTGCCGCATTCTGACTGTTTGAAAGCGGTCGCAGCCTATCCATCGGGGTGCAGAGTGCGGGAAAGTCGACCGCCAATTGACCAATGGCAAAATTGGCTGACATCCGTGTCCCGACGCATATTGCGGCAGAGGACAAACTGTGGTTTGAAGTTAGTACCATTAGCATGGATTCTGCGTCTGTGATTGATCTAGATCAGACGCGTGAGGGAGAGGGTACCGTGAGGAATAGGATTTACGCAGCATTGGCGGGGATGACCTGTCTGCTCACGGCTGTCGGCGCCCACGCCGATCAGCCGGTGCATTGGCAAATGGGCATGCAGGAGGCCGCCACGCCGATCATGCACGAAATACGCTGGTTCGAACAATATACGCTTTGGTTCATTGTTCCGGTTACGCTTTTCGTTCTTGTGCTGCTCATCATCGTTGCCCTGAAGTTCCGCGCCGCGAAAAATCCGGTGGCTTCCAAGACCAGCCATAATACGGCGATCGAGGTTGTCTGGACGCTGGCGCCGGTGCTCATTCTCCTGTTCCTTGCTTTCCCTTCGTTCAATCTTCTGAACGCGCAGCTGACCCAGCCGGAAAACCCGGACCTGACGCTGAAGGCGACCGCCACGCAATGGCTGTGGAGCTATGAATATGCCGCCGCTGAGGGTGCAGAGCCGCTCTCCTTCGACAGCTATCTGCTGAAGGAGCAGGATCGCGCTGCTGCGGGCAAGGAGGACAAGGCCCGCTATCCGCGTCTTCTTGCGGTAGACAATGAAATGGTCGTTCCGGTCGGAAAGACCGTTCGCCTTCTGGTGACGGCGGCTCCGACCGACGTCATCCACGCCTTCGCCATGCCCGCTTTCGGTGTCAAGATCGATGCCGTTCCGGGTCGTCTCAACGAAACATGGTTCAAGCCGGAGAAGGAAGGCCTTTATTACGGCCAGTGTTCCGAGCTTTGCGGCAAGGACCACGCCTTCATGCCCATCGCCATTCGGGTGGTTTCCGAACAGCAGTACAATGCCTGGCACGCCGCCGCCGCTTCAGATCTGAACGGCGCGAACCGGGCGCTGATGGCCTCCGTCGACGGCGCTCCGCGCACGGTTGACGTTGCCGCCAACGAAACCAACTGACGACTGGAGTGACGACAATGGCTGGACCTTCCGCACACGACGATCATCACTCGCATGGTCAATCCGAACACGATGCGCATGCGCATGACGATCATTCTCATGATCATTCCCATAAGCCGGGCTTTTTCGCTCGCTGGTTCCTGTCCACCAACCACAAGGACATCGGCACGCTGTATCTGATCTTCGCCATCATGGCGGGCATCATCGGCGGCGGCCTTTCGGTTGTCATGCGCATGGAGCTGCAGGAGCCGGGCATCCAGATCTTCCACGGTCTGGCGTCCATGGTTTACGGCTTCGAGGGCGATGCTGCCATCGACGGCGGCAAGCACATGTTCAACGTGTTCACCACGGCGCATGCGCTCATCATGATCTTCTTCATGGTCATGCCGGCGATGATCGGCGGTTTTGCCAACTGGATGATCCCGATCATGATCGGCGCTCCTGACATGGCTTTCCCGCGCCTCAACAATATTTCCTTCTGGCTGATCGTTCCGGCCTTCATCCTGCTGCTCCTGTCGCTCTTCGTTGAAGGCCCGGCGGGTGCTTATGGTGTGGGCGGCGGCTGGACCATGTATCCGCCGCTATCGACCAGCGGCATGCCGGGACCGGCGGTGGATCTGGCGATCTTCTCGCTGCACGTTGCCGGCGCGTCTTCGATCCTTGGTGCCATCAACTTCATCACCACCATTCTCAACATGCGCGCCCCGGGCATGACGCTGCACAAGATGCCGCTGTTTGCCTGGTCGGTTCTCGTCACCGCATTCCTGCTGCTGCTTTCGTTGCCGGTTCTGGCAGGTGGCATCACCATGCTTCTGACCGACCGTAACTTCGGCACGGCATTCTTCTCGCCGGAAGGCGGCGGTGATCCGATCCTCTACCAGCACCTGTTCTGGTTCTTCGGCCACCCGGAAGTGTACATCCTGATCCTGCCCGGCTTCGGCATCATCAGCCACATCATTTCCACCTTCTCCAAGAAGCCGGTCTTCGGTTATCTCGGCATGGCCTATGCCATGGTCGCCATCGGCGCGGTCGGCTTCATCGTCTGGGCGCACCACATGTATACGGTCGGCCTGTCGCTCGAAGCGCAGCGTTATTTCGTATTCGCAACCATGGTCATCGCGGTGCCGACAGGTATCAAGATTTTCTCGTGGATCGCGACCATGTGGGGCGGTTCGTTGACCTTCTCGACCCCGATGATCTGGGCGATTGGCTTCATCTTCCTGTTCACGGTCGGTGGCGTCACCGGCGTGCAGCTCGCCAATGCCGGTCTCGACCGCTCGCTGCATGACACCTATTATGTCGTGGCCCACTTCCACTACGTTCTGTCGCTCGGCGCAGTCTTCGCGATCTTCGCCGGCTGGTATTACTGGTTCCCGAAGATCACCGGCTACATGTATAGCGAGTTCATCGGCAAGCTGCATTTCTGGGTCATGTTCGTTGGTGTGAACCTGATCTTCTTCCCGCAGCACTTCCTCGGTCTCGCCGGCATGCCGCGCCGCTACATCGATTATCCCGATGCCTATGCCGGCTGGAACCTGGTGTCGTCTTACGGCTCCTATATCTCGGCGGTTGCCGTGGGCATCTTCCTCTTCGGCGTCTGGGAAGCCTTCGCCAAGAAGCGGATCGCCGGCAACAATCCCTGGGGTGAGGGTGCAACGACACTCGAATGGCAGCTGTCTTCGCCGCCGCCTTACCACCAGTGGGAACAGCTTCCGCGCATTCGCTGAATGCCGGACCGGAAGGCGCGGGCGCTGCTCGCGCATTCCGGTTGCTGAAACAGGGGACGGCGTGGTTGCGTCCGTGCCGTTTCCAAAGGCGGGTTGGTCCATTACCGCGTGACATTTTGTCCAAGCGAAGCCTGACGTCCGACATGATACATGCCCGGATGTGATAAATGCCAAGTTTGGCCTTTATGAATGAGCAGGCGCAGACGAATGGCGGGGTGGGCGCGGCGACAGGCCGGGCGAATGGTATCGGTTTTGGCCGATGCCGCCCATGTCGAAACGTTCGGACCCAATGAATTGACGCATCGCGCATGCCGGAAATCACCTTCGTTTTCGGGCCGGTGCAAGGGATGTCGCGGCAAGTGGCATCTGAAGGAAAACAGGACAGGAAATGACCGTTATCGACAATCGCGACATGCTGGGTGTTGAAAGCTCCGAACTCTCGGAAGCCGGCGCGCGCGATTATTTCGAATTGCTGAAACCGCGCGTCATGTCGCTGGTCGTCTTCACGGCCTTTGCCGGCCTCGTGCTGGCGCCGGGCGAAATCAATCCGGTGCTTGGGCTGATCGCCATTCTCTGTATCGCGGTCGGCGCCGGCGCATCCGGCGCGCTGAACATGTGGTACGATGCCGATATCGACGCCGTGATGAGCCGCACCGCAAAGCGGCCGATCCCTTCGGGTCGCATCGCGCCGCGTGAGGCCCTGGCCTTCGGGTTGACGCTGTCGGCCTTTTCGGTGGTCATCCTCGGCCTTGCAGTCAACTGGTTCTCCGCCGGCCTGCTCGCCTTCACCATCTTCTTTTACGCCGTCGTTTATACGATGTGGCTGAAGCGCTCGACGCCGCAGAATATCGTCATAGGTGGTGCTGCCGGCGCTTTCCCGCCCATGCTCGGCTGGGCCTGCGTCACCGGCGGCGTTTCGCTTGATAGCGTCATCCTGTTCCTCATCATCTTTTTGTGGACGCCTGCGCATTTCTGGGCGCTGGCGCTGTTCAAGATGCGCGATTACGGCTCCGTCGGCATTCCGATGATGCCGAATGTGGCGGGCGAACGCTCCACCAAGAACCAGATGATCGTTTACGCCGTGCTGACGGCCGCCGCTGCCGTCGCACCGTATTTCACGGGTCTGGCGAGCGCCGGTTACGGTATTTTCGCCGCGGTGCTGAGCGCTATCTTCGTTTATTGTTCGCTCGATGTCCGGCGCATGCCCGAGGGTGACGAGAAGATGCTGCCGGCCAAGAAGATGTTTGCCTATTCGGTGCTTTACCTCTTCGCCATCTTTTCCGGCCTTCTGGCCGATCATTTCGCTCCGGCCCTGAAGGCCGTGATTTCGGGAGTTCTGTGATGGAAACGGTGGAACTGAGCGCGGCGCAGAAAAAGTCGAGACGCGGACGCAACATCGCGCTCGGCGTCCTGCTCGCCGGTCTGGTGGTGCTGTTCTACATCATCACCATCATCAAGATCGGCTCGCATTAAGGGCTGATTGAGGGGAGAGGAGGAGGACATGGCGAATATGGAAACGCAGACGGTGGGAACCGGCAGGCAAAGGGTGAGCAATCGCTCGATCCTGGTGCTTTGTCTCGTATTTTTCTGCGCCATGATCGGCATGGCCTATGCCGCCGTGCCGCTCTACACCCTGTTCTGCCGCGTCACCGGTTATAACGGCACGACCCAGCGCGTCGAGCAATATTCCGACGTCATCCTCGACAAGACCATCAACGTCACCTTCGACGCCAACACGTCGAACGGCCTCAACTGGGATTTCCAGCCGGTCGACAGGATGGTCAAGCCGAAGATCGGCGAAACGGTGCAGGTGACGTTCAAGGCGACCAACCGCTCGCCCGTGGCGACCACGGGAACGGCGGTCTTCAACGTCACGCCGATGGAGGCGGGCGCTTATTTCAACAAGGTGGAGTGTTTCTGCTTTACCGAAACGACGCTGCAGCCGGGCGAAACACTGGAAATGCCGGTGGTTTTCTTTGTCGATCCCGACATCGCCACGGCGCGCGAAACCAAGAGCATTCATACTTTGACGCTGTCCTATACGTTTTATCCGGCCAAAACCGAAAAACCGGTTGCGTCCTTGCCGGTAAAGACTGAATCTGGCGAAAGCAAATTGTGAGAGGAGATCTGGCCTTCTTGAGGCCGGATCAGGGAAGAGATACCAGGGGATTGTCGCAATGGCAGACACGCATCAGAAGAACCACGACTACCACATCATAGACCCAAGCCCCTGGCCGCTTCTGGCCTCGATCGGCGCTTTCATCCTGACCTTCGGCGGCGTCTGTTACATGCGTTACCTGTCGGGCGGCTCGTTCAAGCTGTTCGGCGCGGAACTCGCCAACCCCTGGCTTTTCTATATCGGTCTCGTCATCGTGCTTTACACCATGTATGCGTGGTGGGCGGATACGATCAAGGAAGCCAATGAGGGCAGCCATACCCGCGTCGTGTCGCTGCATCTGCGTTACGGCATGATCATGTTCATCGCTTCGGAAGTGATGTTCTTCGTGGCGTGGTTCTGGGCCTATTTTGATGCCAGCCTCTTCCCGCATGAGGCCATTCAGGCGTCCCGTCTTGAATATACCGGCGGTCAATGGCCGCCCAAGGGCATCGAAGTCATCGATCCCTGGCACCTGCCGCTCTACAACACCGTTATCCTGCTTCTGTCGGGCACCTGCGTCACCTGGGCGCACCATGCGCTGCTGCACAATGACCGCAAGGGCCTGATCAGCGGCCTCGCGCTCACCGTGGCGCTCGGCGTGTTGTTCTCCACCGTGCAGGTTTACGAATACATTCACGCCCCGTTCGATTTCAAGAACTCGATCTATGGCGCGACCTTCTTCATGGCTACCGGTTTCCACGGTTTCCACGTCTTCGTCGGCACGATCTTCCTTCTGGTCTGCCTGTTCCGCGCCATTGCTGGCGGTTTCACGCCCAAGCAGCACTTCGGCTTCGAAGCGGCTGCCTGGTACTGGCACTTCGTTGACGTCGTCTGGCTGTTCCTGTTCTTCGCCATCTACATCTGGGGTGGCTGGGGCGCGCCGGTCCACGGTTAAACGACGTCGGATCGTCTACCACGTTGCTTCTGAATCGAGCGGGTACCGCACATCTCTTCTCCCCGCCGGGGAGAAGTCCGCGGCAACGGGATGAGGGGGCTACGGTGAAGATAGGCCGATAGCTGGCCCCTTATCCGACCCTTCGGACCACCTTCTCCCCGGCGGGGAGAAGAAAGTCGCGGCGCCGGCTCGCAACAAACAAGTGCCCGGGTTCTGAGGCAAGCTTCCAGGAGATAGGACGTCATCCTCGGGCTTGTCTCGAGGATCCATAGCCCGCTGAAATCGTGGGTCCTCGGCTCAAGCCCGAGGCGGACGGGCGAGGGGTCAGGCAACTTCGCGGGAGGTCATCATGTCAGAACCATCAAACGGCAATTTTGCGCCTGTTGATCCCATCAAGGTGGGCTTGAAAGGCTGCTGCCCGCGTTGTGGTAACGGCCGGCTGTTCGACGGTTTCCTGACGCCGAAACCGGCCTGCAGCGCCTGCGGACTGGATTATGGTTTCGCTGACGCGGGTGATGGTCCGGCGGTCTTCGTCATGTTGATCGTCGGTTTTCTGGTTGTCGGGCTGGCGCTGTGGTTCGACCAGCGTTTTGCGCCACCCGTCTGGGTGCATGTCATGCTCTGGTTGCCGTTTACGGTGATTGTTTCGCTCGTGCTGCTGCGCAAGCTCAAGGGCATCATGATTGCGCTGCAATACCGCAACAATGCAAGCGAAGGCAGGCTTGATCGTGAATGAGGTTTCCCACATGAAGGCGGCGGACAGACGGGTCTGGTTCGCCGCGCCGCTGGTGCTGCTGGCGCTTGCCATCCTTCTCGGGCTCGGCACCTGGCAGGTGAAACGGCTTTACTGGAAAGAAGCGCTTATGGCCGATATCGAGGAGCGGCTGAGCGCGAGCCCGGTTCCGCTTGCCGATATCGAGGCAATGGCGAAAAGCGGCGGCGATATCGAATATCGCAAGGTCAGGCTCTCAGGCACGTTCGATCACGGCGGCGAGCGCCATTTCTTCGCCACCCACCAGGGCCGAACCGGTTATTACATCTATACGCCGCTGACGCTTGCCGATGGCCGCATCCTTTTCGTCAATCGCGGCTTTGTGCCCTTCGAGATGAAGGAACAGGCCAAACGGGCCGAAGGACAGGTAACCGGCGAGGTGGTAATAACAGGGCTGGCACGCGCGCCCCTGGTCGCAAAACCCTCCTCGCTGCTGCCGGATAACGATATCGCCAAGAACATCTTCTACTGGAAGGATCTGGCGGTGATGGCCTCGAGCGTCGATATTCCCTCCAACCGGCTGGTCAACCTCTTCGTGGATGCCGACAATGCGCAAAATCCCGGCGGTTGGCCGCAGGGTGGCGTGACGCTGATAGATTTGCCCAACAATCACCTGCAATATGCGATAACGTGGTATGGCTTGGCGCTGGCCCTTGTCATCGTCGTTGGTTTTGCCTATTTCCGGAACCATAAGGCGCGCGACGAATAATGTGCGCCCCGCCCGGCAAGGGGCAGGCTATCGGGCAAGGCATGGAGCACGCCAAGAAGCAGGCCAAGGAGCACGAATGAACATCGCCGTTTCCAAACCCCCTTTGACAATAAGGCTGTGCGGACCGCGCGGCTTTTGCGCGGGCGTGGACAGGGCGATCCAGATCGTCGTGCTGGCGCTGAAGGCCTATGGTGCGCCGGTCTATGTCCGCCACGAAATCGTGCATAATCGCTATGTGGTGGAAGGGCTGGAAGCCAAGGGCGCGGTTTTCGTCGAGGAACTGCATGAAATCCCTGCCGAACATCGCGAACAGCCGGTGGTTTTTTCCGCCCATGGTGTGCCGAAATCCGTGCCTGAGGATGCGCAGGCGCGTAACCTGTTTTATCTCGATGCCACATGCCCGCTGGTCTCCAAGGTTCACAAGCAGGCCATGCGCCACCAGCGCCTTGGCCGCCATGTGGTGCTGATTGGCCATGCCGGTCACCCGGAGGTCATCGGCACCATGGGCCAGCTGCCAGAAGGAACCGTCTCGCTGGTCGAAACCGTGGAAGACGCTGGCACATATGAACCGGTGGACCGTGAAAATCTCGGTTTCGTCACCCAGACGACGCTGTCGGTCGATGATACCGCCGGCGTCATTGCCCGTCTGCAGGAACGTTTCCCCGCCATTCAGGCGCCTGCCGCCGACAGCATCTGTTACGCAACCACCAACCGTCAGGATGCGGTGAAACAGGCAGCACCCGGCTGCGACCTGTTCATCGTTGTCGGCGCACCCAATTCCTCCAACTCCAAGCGGCTGGTGGAAGTGGCGCTGCGGGCCGGGGCAAAGCACTCCGTGCTGGTGCAGCGGGCGGCGGAAATCGACTGGAACGCGATCGGCGATATCCGCACCGTTGGTCTTTCGGCTGGCGCATCCGCGCCTGAAGTTATCGTCGATGAAATCATCGAGGCCTTCAAGGCACGGTTCGACACCACGCTCGATCTTGCCGTGACGGTTGAGGAAACGGAACATTTCCTCGTCAACCGCGAGCTGCGCAGCATCGAGCTGACGACGGATGACATGGCGTTCGTCAACGGCAATGCCAGCAATGCGCTGCCGCCGAAGACCGCCGCCGGGGCCTAGAACAGGGTGATGGCGAGGTGAGCGCTTCTCGCCTTGCATCCGTCATTCCCACCCCCCGGGATTCTCATTCCATCCTTCATCAAGAGATTTTAAATTGGCAGTTTATACTGATATCACCGAAGATGATCTGAGGAATTTCCTCACGCAGTACGACACCGGCAGCCTCACTTCTTATAAAGGCATTGCCGAAGGCGTCGAAAACTCCAATTTCCTGCTGCACACCACCAAGGAACCGCTGATCCTGACGCTTTATGAGAAGCGGGTGGAAAAAAACGATCTGCCATTCTTCCTCGGCCTCATGCAGCATCTGGCGGCCAAGGGCCTGTCCTGCCCCTTGCCCCTGCCGCGCAGGGATGGCGAATTGCTGGGTGAATTGTCGGGCCGGCCGGCGGCGCTGATTTCTTTCCTTGAAGGCATGTGGCTGCGAAAGCCGGAGGCCAAACATTGCCGGGAAGTCGGCAAGGCATTGGCCGCCATGCATCTGGCGGGTGAGGGGTTCGAAATCACGCGCCCCAACGCACTGTCCGTTGAAGGCTGGAAGGTGCTGTGGGACAAGTCGGAAGACCGCGCCGATGAGGTGGAGAAGGGTTTGAGGGACGAGATTCGTCCCGAGCTCGATTATCTCGCCGCCCATTGGCCGAAGGACCTGCCGGCCGGCGTCATCCATGCGGATCTGTTTCAGGACAATGTGTTTTTCCTTGGCGACGAACTCTCCGGCCTGATTGACTTCTATTTCGCCTGCAACGACCTGCTCGCCTATGACGTGTCGATCTGCCTCAATGCCTGGTGCTTCGAAAAGGATGGCGCCTATAACGTCACCAAGGGCAAGGCGCTGTTGGAAGGTTACCAGTCCGTGCGGCCGTTGAGCGAGGCGGAACTGGAAGCGCTGCCGCTGCTGGCGCGCGGTTCGGCGTTGCGCTTCTTCCTGACGCGGCTTTACGACTGGCTGACGACGCCGGAAGGCGCGCTGGTGGTGAAGAAAGACCCGCTGGAATATCTGCGCAAGCTGCGGTTCCACCGCTCGATCGCCAATGTCGCCGAATATGGGCTGGCCGGCGAATGAAACATGTCGATATTTTCACCGATGGCGCCTGCTCCGGTAACCCCGGTCCGGGTGGCTGGGGCGCCGTGCTGCGTTATGGCGAGGTGGAGAAGGAACTGTCCGGCGGCGAGGCCGAGACCACCAATAACCGCATGGAACTGCTGGCGGCGATTTCGGCACTCAACGCGCTGAAAAGCCCCTGCGAGGTCGACCTTTATACCGACAGCGCCTATGTCAAAGACGGTATTACCAAGTGGATTTTCGGCTGGAAAAAGAAGGGCTGGAAGACTGCCGATAACAAGCCGGTCAAAAATGTCGAGCTATGGCAGGCGCTTGAGGCGGCACAGGAGCGTCACAAGGTTACCCTGCACTGGGTGAAGGGCCATGCCGGCCACCCGGAAAACGAGCGCGCCGACGAATTGGCGCGCAAGGGCATGGAGCCCTTCAAACGCCGGTAACGCAGGCCTGCTTTATTGCCGCTTGGCTCGGTCAGGGGCGATTTGACCCGGGCCGCATTTATCGGGGTTGTGAAAACCGAAACCCGACTTATCTTGTCGTCAAGGGCGCCTGCGTTGCGTCCAGCGGAGGAGAGGAATCCGGATGATCCTGCATTGTGTATTTCTACGCTTCAAGGCTGCGACGGCATCCTCTGAAAAACACGCGATATTCGAGGCGATTGCAGCCCTGAAGGACGTGATACCCGGCATCATCGATGTGAAATACGGCCAGAATGTCTCGCCTGAAGGCCTGAACGGCGGTTTTGTCGACGGTTTCATCGTGACGCTGGAAAGCCCCGAGGCCCGCGACGACTATCTCGCCCATCCGCAGCATGTGGAAGTGGGCGAGCGCTTGGTGTCGCTCACCGATGGCGGTCTGGCCGGTCTTCTGGTGTTTGATATGAATGTTTGAGAGGGCGGCGGGGCCGCTCTTCAATGTCTGGTCGCTCCACTTGCGACGTCATCCTCGGGCTTGACCCGAGGATGACGCCTTATCTAGGGCCAAGAGGCCACCTTCTTAACGTCAAAGCTGCTCGATCATCGCCGCAGCAGCGGAAACCGTCGCCTGACCGGGATTTTCTTCCACGTTGAGCGACTTCACCACGCCGTCTTCAACCAGCATCGAATAACGCTTGGAGCGCACGCCGAGCCCGCCGCCGGAAAGGTCGGCATCGAGGCCGAGCGCCTTGGTGAAGGCCGCGTCCCAGTCGGCGAGGAAGTGAATCTTGCCCTGGCCGCCGGAGGATTGTGCCCATGCGCCCATGACGTGCCAGTCATTGACGGCGATCACGGCAATGTCATCCACGCCCTTGGCGAGAATGGCGTCGCGGTTTTCGAGGTAACCCGGCAGGTGGTTCAGCGAGCAGGTGGGGGTGAAAGCGCCGGGTACGGCGAAAAGAACGACCTTCTTGCCGCTGAAAAGCGCGTCCGTGGTGGTTTCCACCGGGCCGTCGGCCGTCTTTTCCTTGAAGGTTGCGGAAGGCAGTTTTTCGCCGATCTTGATGGTCATGTCCATGCTCCTGTGGTCGTTCGGTTGGCGCGACTATAGAGCACGGAAATGAAATCTGTCATGCGGTTTTCGAGGTAATTTCCAGAGTTGAGCCACCGGTTCGGGGACAACACAAGAAGCGCTCAGGGCTTTGGAAAATTCAGCATCGTCTCCATCGCCCGATCGCCGGATTTGACCAGAATGGGCCAGCTGTTGCCGGGCACCTGATAGGTTTTCGGCAGGCCCTTGATGTTCATGTAAAAGGACAGCTTGCGCTTGTCGCGCACCATGTTCTGCGGCTCGTAATAGGCAAAGCCAGAGGGGCCGGCGATGAAGATTTCCGTCTCCTTCGGCGCGTTTTCCGGCAATTGCAGCTGCACGCCGAGCATGGTCTTGTCGGGCGTGATGTGGAAATCGATGACCTTGAAATCGTCGGAGGCGGCTTCGGGCAGCGTTTCGCGGGCTTCCTCCAGCAGACGCCGTTCCTCGCCGTCGTCGTCACCCGCATTGCCGCGGTCGATCGAGAATGTCGCCTCGAAGGGAATGCAGATATTCTGGCACACGCCGATAAAGGCGGTGAGGTCGATTTTTCCGCTGGCCGCCGGGTCGGTAGCTTTCAGCTGAAAGGGCAGGCTGACGGCATGGTCGTAGCCGATATCGGTAATGTCGCCATTTTCGATGAGCTTGGGAACGGGATAGGCCATGGTGGTGAGCGTAACACCGCTTGCCGGATCAAGCGTGATTTGCGGCGGTATGCCGGCTTCGCCCGGCTCGCGCCAATAGGTTATCCAGCCGTCCTTCGGCTCGATCTGCAAAACGCCGCGCACCACGCCGTCCGCATCCATGGCAAGGCTTGCCACGCGCATCTGGCCGCCTTCGCTCCTGGCCCAATCGGTAATTTCGGCCCGGGCGGCTTGCGCGCCGCCGAGGAGAGCGGCAAACAGGGCCGCGAAACGAAGATGTGAAAATCGGAAGAATGTCCTGGCGCTCATGCTTCCCGTCTAACCCAACATTGCCCGGCCGACCAGTTACGAATTCGTGGGGTTCATCATTTTCGGTTGATTGATGGCACGCTATGCCGCATCCTGTCCCTTGTCGAAGTGCGAACGCCGTTTTCCGTTCAATCACGGAATTCGGTCTGCTGGAGGCGCCGGTGAGCTTTTCAACCCTGATGGACAAACGCGAACGTGGCTTTCTCGACGGTCAGTTCCTCATGGCGATGCCGGGGCTGGACGACGGTAATTTTGCCCGTGCGGTGATCTATATCTGTGCCCATTCGGATGCCGGCGCCATGGGCTTCATCATCAACCGGCCGCAGCAGATCACGTTTACGGACATTCTGCTGCATCTGAAACTGGTGGACAGCAACGACGCCATCATGCTGCCCAACCGCACCCGCGAATTTCCAATCCAGTGCGGCGGCCCGGTCGAATCCGGCCGCGGTTTCGTGCTGCATTCCGATGATTATTTGAGCGAATCCAGTATTCCGGTCAGCGACGATATTTCGCTAACGGCGACGCTGGATATCGTCCGCGCCATATCCAACGGTCGCGGCCCGCAAAAGGCAACCATGCTGCTCGGTTACGCCGGCTGGGGACCCGGCCAGCTGGAAAACGAGATCGCCAATAATGGCTGGCTGAACTGCCCGGCGGCGGAAGAACTGATTTTCGATCGCGGGCTGGACAATAAATATGAGCGGGCGCTGGCCCTGATGGGCGTTGATGCCCGCATGCTCTCCACCGATGCCGGCCACGCCTAAACCAGGAACGCCGGAATTTGGCGAGCGTATATTTTCTGCCGCCCACTTATCATTATAGGTGGGAACCAAATCCTGCCCCCTCACGTTACTCACCCGGAAAGCCGGACAGACAGTACGGCTCAACTAGGGAGCAGTAAGATGGGTAGCACATCAGACAAGATTTCCGGTACGGCAAACGAAGTTGCTGGCAAGGTCAAGAAGAACGTCGGCGAAGCCACCGGCAATAACGAGCTGCGCGCCAAGGGTGCCGCCCAGGAAACCAAGGGCAAGGTACAGAAGAGCGTCGGCAAGGCCAAGGATGCCGTCAAGGGCGCCGTTGACCGGATGTAATACCGCCTGACGATCTTCCGCCTCTCAAACGATGCGGCGCTTGGAGCGCATGTGTTACCGCACATGCGCTCTTGTCGTATGGGATGCCGGAACGACGGGTTTGTTACGCCGTTCATGCCGACATCGTATGTTTTCCTTCGTTCAACTGATCCATCGCAAGGGTTTCATCAATGAGACTTTTCTCCTGCGCATCCTGCGGCCAGCCGGTCCATTTCGACAATCGTTTCTGCGTTTCCTGCGGCTATCGCCTTGCCTTCGTGCCGGAGCGCCTTTCCATGGAAGCGCTGGCGCCGGCCGGCGAACCGAACTGGCAGATCGTCGCGGAGCCGCAGAAACAGGTGCGTTTCTGCGCCAATGAAGTGAATGACATCTGCAACTGGTCGGTGCCGGCGGAAAGTGACAGCGCTTTCTGCCCGGCCTGCAGCCATAATCGTCTGGTGCCCGACATTGCGACGGAGCAGGGGATCGAACAGTGGCGCCGAATCAGCCAGGCGCAGAGGCACCTGTTTTATTCGATCCTGCGGCTCGGCCTGCCACATCCCAACCGTGATGTTGATCCGGCCGGCGGACTTGTCTTCGACTTTCTGGTCGATGAGGTGGCGCCCGATGGTTCGGTTATTCCAGCGATGACCGGGCATGATGAAGGCCTGATCGCAATCCGCGCTGCGGAAGCCGACGATGTGACGCGCGAGCAGGTGCGTGCCAACATGAATGAGCCGTATCGCACCCTGCTAGGCCATTTCCGCCACGAGGTCGGGCATTTCATCTGGAACAAGCTGGTGCGTGATGCGAACCGACTGGAGGCCTGCCGCGCAGTGTTTGGCGATGATCGCGAGGATTATGGCGCGGCGCTGCAACGCAATTACGATGGGGGACCGCGTCCCGACTGGCAGGAAAGCTTCATAAGCTCTTACGCCTCAGTCCACCCCTGGGAAGATTTCGCCGAATGTTTCGCCCATTACCTGCATATCGTCGATACGCTCGAGACCGCCCGCGCCTTCGGCGTCGCAATTGATCCTGATGGACATGAGGAAATGGCGGCCGAGGTGACGTTTGATCCTTACAACGCCCGCAGCGCCGCACAGCTGGTCAAGGCGTGGATCCCCCTCAGTGTCGCCATCAATTCCATCCAGCGCAGCATGGGGGAGGCCGACCTCTACCCCTTCGTGCTGACACCGCCGGTGGTGGCGAAAATGGAGTTCATTCACGACCTGCTGCATGGGAAGGTGGCGGCGGATGAAGCGCCGATGGCAGGGCAGAATTCGGCAGTGCAGTGAATGCCTGGAGGCGGAGAGTCCTGGAAGCATCGTTTCCTTCTCCTGTCATTCCGGCCTTGAGCCGGTATCCAGCCAGCCCAAGTCCTTGGGCTGAAAAGAGTCCTTCCCGCCGGGCAGACGCCCGTTGGCTGGATTCCGGCTCAAGGCCGGAATGACGGAGGTGGTGGGGCATCAGCCTTCATCACCTCAGGTCGGCCCCCTTACGAAGCCCGCTTCGTCGGCTGGAACCGTTCCCGCAGCAGCTTCAGCGCCGCATCGCCCGAGACCGGGGTGCCGAACAGGAAACTCTGGCCGAAATGGCAGTTCATGCGGGAAAGCTCGGCCGCATCTTCAGGCGTTTCGATGCCTTCCGCAACCACCTGCATGTCGAGCGCCCGCGCCATGGCGATGACGGAGCGCAGGAGCACATTGCGTTTGTCGCTGGTATTGGCAACCAGCGCCTTGTCGAGCTTGATCGTGTCGAAGGGGAAACGGGTCAGATAGGCGAGTGACGAATAGCCCGTGCCGAAATCGTCCATGGCGAGGCTCAGGCCGGTTTCCTTCAGCTTGGAAAGCACAAGCCGCGCCTGTTCCGGGTTTTCCATGACGACGGATTCCGTCAGTTCCAGCTTCAGCTGCTGCGGATTGCAGCGCGTGCGGGTCAGCATGCCGCGCACGTCGTTATACAATTCGTTGTTCAGCAATTGCGCGCTGGAAATATTGACGGAGATGAAGATCGGCATCTTCTCGATGGCATGTTGCCAGTCCATCAGGTCGGTTGCCGCCCGTTCCAGCGCGAACATGCCGAGCGGCTCGATCAGGCCGGAGGCTTCCGCGATGGGGATGAATTCGCTTGGCGGAATATTGCCGCGCTTGGGGTGTTCCCAGCGCATCAGGGCTTCAAAACCGGCCAGCTCACCGTCATCAAGTTTGACGATCGGCTGATAGGCAAGCGACAGCTCCTTGCGCTCGATGGCGCGGCGAAGGTCGCTTTCCATCTGCAACCGGTCGGTGCCTGATGTGCGGAAGGCGGGGCGGAACGGCTCGACGCGGTTGCCGCCGGCGCGCTTGGCGCGGTACATGGCCAGCTCCGCATCGCTGAGCAGACCGGCCGCACTTTCCTGCTGGTCGATCCACGAGACGAGGCCGATGGAGGCGGTGAGGATGATTTCGCGGTTGGCGAAATTGATCGGCACCATGATCGCCTTGTTCACCGCATCGGCAAAATCGGCGACCCGCTGCGGATCGCGCTCCGAGGTCAGGATAAGGCCGAATTCATCACCACCAAGACGCGCCAGCGTATCCTGCGGTTTCAGCAGCCGGCGCAGACGCCGCGTCAGCGCGATGAGAATATTGTCGCCGGCGGCGATGCCCAGCGTATCGTTGACCAGCTTGTAACGGTCGATATCGATCGCCATCACCGTCGGGCGTACGCCCTCGCTATCGGGCGAGAGATTGAGGATCGATTGCAGGCGGTCAAGGAAGACCTGCCGGTTCGGAAGCCCGGTCAGATTGTCGTTCATCGCATCCTGCAACAGCCGCTCGACCGAATTTTTCTGCTCGGTAATATCGGTGATGGTGCCGACGCAGCGGATGATTTCGCCGTTGGAGCCGAGAACCGGGCGGGCGCGGATTTGCAGCCAGTGGAAATGTCCGTCTTCGGCGCGAATGCGGAATTCGTGGTTGAGGCGGCCCTTGCGATGGTCGAGCAGCACGTCGAGTGTCGCCTTGAACCGGTCGCGATCATCAGGATGCAGGCGTGGCAGCCAGTTGCGCGCCGCACCATGCATGGTGCCGGGTTCGAGCCCCAGCCGGTTGGAAATGTCGGGCGTGGTGACGATACGGTCACGCGTCACATCCCAGTCCCAGACGGTATCGCCGCTGCCTGTAAGGGCCAGCGACTGGCGTTCGAGGTCGGAGAACAGACCCTGCTGATAGGCGCTGCCGGCAAAGGCGTGCTGGATGACGGTAAAGCCGATCAGAAGAACGATCAGCACCAGCCCGCCGCCGAGCGCCGGCTGCACGATGTCGTTGTCCAGTTGCCCGGTCACCGTCAGCCAGCTACCGAACAGCCAGACGAGGATCAGCGCCCAGGAGGGAACCAGCAAGATGGCCCGGTCATATTTGTTGAAACCGAGATAGATGATGAGCGCGATGCCGGCGGTCGCCGTCAGGGCGAAGGATACGCGGGCAATGCCTGATGCGACCGAGGGATCGTAAATGGCAACGCCGAACAGCAGCGCCAGACCCACCACCCAGGCAAAGGTCGCATAACCCAGATGCGCATGCCATCGGTTGAGATTGAGATAGGTGAAGAGGAAGACCACGAAGCTGGAGGCGAGCGCCACTTCCGCGCCCGCCCTCCATATTCGCTGATCGCTTGAGGTGACCGTGATGAGCTTTTCGAGAAATCCGAAATCGACGCAGATATAGGCCAGAACCGCCCAGGCGAGTGCGGCGGAGGCCGGCAGGACCGAAGTGCCCTTGACCACGAAAAGGATGGTCAAAAGCACGGCCAGCAGGCCGGCAATGCCAAGCACGATGCCGCGATAGAGCGTAAAGGCGTTGATCGTGTCCTTGTAGGCTTCCGGTTCCCAAAGGTAAAGCTGCGGCAGCTGCGGCGTGGAAAGCTCGGCAACGAAGGTGATGACGGAGCCGGGGTTGAGTGTGATGCGGAACACGTCGGCGTCAGGGCTCGGCTGCCGGTCAAGCGCAAAGCCCTCACTCGGCGTGATCGCCATGATGCGCTGCGAGCCGAGATCGGGCCAGAACAGCTTGGAATTCACGAGGCGGAAATGCGGGGCGACGATGACGCGCTCCAGCTGCTCTTCTGACACGTTGGCGAGCGCGAAAACCGCCCAGTCGCCCTGGTGGTCGGTGGAACTGGCGCGCACCTCGATACGGCGGCGGATGCCGTCGGGGCCGGGCGCGGTCGAGACCTGAAAGGCTTCGCCCTGATTGGCATAGATATCGGTGGTGGCAGTCAGATCAAGCGCCGTGTCGTCACGGGAAATTTTCACCGGCTCGAAGGCGTAGGAATAGGAGGAGAAAAGCAGAAACAGCAGGAAAAACGGCACGGCCAGCGCGATTGCCGCCAGACGTTTCGTGAGGCATGGCTCATGGTGAATGTAGGTCATGTATCGTACTTCGTTCCGCCGGAGCTTTGCTTGTCGGCAAGAAGGGAAAACATCATATGATCCCGCCATTGGCCATTGATTTTCAGATATTCCCGCAAGAGGCCTTCCCGCTGGAAACCGGCATTTTCGAGAAGCCGGATGCTTTTGAAGTTTTCCGGAATACAGGCTGCCTCGATACGGTGCAACTGAAGTCCGTTGAAGATGTATGGTATTACCAATTTTAATGCGGCAGACATATGGCCTCGTGCCGCGTGCCGTTCGCCCGTCCAATAGCCAATCATGCAGCTCTGCGCGGCACCCCGGCGGATATAACCAATGGTGATGCCGCCGACGAGCAGGGTCTCTTTTTCGAACAGCAAGAACGAGACGGCGGTGCCGGAGGAAAACTCCTGTCCGTTGCGCACCACGCGCATCCGAAACGAGCCTTCGGTCAGTTCATCAGGGCGCCAGGTGGGTTCCCAGGGCTGAAGAAACTGCCGGCTTTCGGAGCGCAGCACATGCCATTGCTTGAAATCGCTGTAGCGCGGCAGTCTGAGAAGATGGTCGGCGCTGCGCAGTTCAGGCGTGTCGTTATGTCGGGAAAGAAAACGCAGCATTCACCATCCCTGTGCGGAAGAAACCGCCATGTCTCAGCCGTTCGCCTTTATCCTTGCAGGCTGCTGCGCAGAAAGCGCGGCAGTGATGTCTGAAAGAGGCGGCAGATGTTCAAGCGGGCCAATTGCGGACAATGTTGGAACTGTATCGAAAAACAGCCGTCCCGCAAGATCGGTCAGGCGTTCACGCGTGATGTCGCCGAGGCGCTCCATCATCTCCTCATTGGGAATGGGCCGGCCGTAAAGCATCATCTGCCGGGCCATCTGGCCGGCACGGGCGGCCGGGCTTTCCTGACCCATCAGCAATTGCGCGCGGATCTGCGCCCGGGCGCGGTCGATTTCTTCCTGATGGATGGTCTGCGACGATTTGCGCAGCTCATCGAGTATGACGGGCACCAGTTCCGGCAGGTCGTTGGCGCCGGTCGCCGCATGCACGCCGAAGATGCCGGTATCGGAAAAGCCCCAATGGAAGGCATAGACCGAATAGCAGAGGCCGCGATATTCGCGCACTTCCTGGAACAGGCGGGAGGACATGCCGCCGCCGAGAATATTGGCAAGGATCTGCGAGCAATAAAAATCGCGGGCGTGATAGGCCTTGCCCTCGAAGCCCAGCAGCACCTGCGCGTCCATGAGATCGCGGGTTTCGCGGATTTCGCCACCGGTATAGATCGCTTTTTCCATGACCGGCGTGGCAATGGGCATCTGCGGCAGCGAGGCGAAACGCTCTTCCACCTGCTTGACGAAGCTTTCGTGATCGACAGCACCGGCCGCGACGACGAAGATGCGATCCGTCGTGTAATTGCGGGCGAGATAATGCCTGATCTGGCCTGTCGTGAAGGATTGTACGGTATCAGGCGTGCCGAGGATCGGCCGGCCGATTGTCTGGTCGCGATAGGCGACACCGGAGAAATTGTCGAAGATCACGTCATCGGGCGTATCGGTCGCAGCGCCGATCTCCTGGAGGATGACGTTTTTCTCCCGCTCCAGTTCCTCTTCGTCGAAGAGCGATTCCGTCAGGATGTCGGCAAGGATATCGACGGCGAGCGGAACATGGTCCTTGAGGACGCGGGCGTAGTAGGAGGTGGTTTCCGTCGATGTCGCGGCGTTGACTTCGCCGCCGACATTTTCGATCTCTTCGGCGATCTGCCGGGCGGTGCGCCGCGCCGTGCCCTTGAACGCCATATGCTCGAGTAGATGGGCGATGCCGTGTTCGGCAGTCGTCTCGTTGCGGGACCCGGATTTGATCCACACCCCAAGAGCAACGCTTTCGAGATGCGGCATTCTTTCCGTCACAACGGTCAACCCGGACGAAAGCCGGGTCACATTAACTCTCATACTCAACGTCTTTCCGCGTCTCTATTTGCCGGCGCGTGCATGTTGGCCGATGAAGGTTTCCACGGCTTTCAGCTCTGCGTCCAGAATGTCGAAACGCTCCTCCCGGTTCATAATGTCAGCTAGCCATACTGGAAGCGCCGGGTCGATTGCGCAAGCGGATTTTACAGCGGCCGGGAATTTAGCCGGGTGGGCGGTAGACAGAACCACCATCGGGCTTCCCGCTTTTTCGTGCTTTTCCGCCACGAAAACACCGGTCGCCGTATGCGGGTCGATCAGGTATCCGGTTTTCTCAAGCGTCTCGCGAATAGTCGCCGCCACCTGCTTTTCGGTGGCGCGGCCGGCGCGGAAATCCTTCTTGATGAATTTCAGTGCCTTCGGCGGAATTTCAAACGCGCCGGACTGCTTCAGACCGTCCATAGATGCCTTCACCGCCGCGGAATCGCGGTCATAGGCTTCAAACAGCAGGCGTTCGAAGTTGGACGAAATCTGGATGTCCATCGAAGGCGAGGTGGTGGGCTTGACGCCGCGCATCTCGTAACGGCCGGTCTTCAGGGTGCGCGCCAGAATGTCGTTGTCATTGGTGGCGATGACCAGCTTGTCGATCGGCAGGCCCATCTTCTTGGCGACGTAACCCGCAAAGATATCGCCGAAATTGCCGGTCGGAACGGTGAAGGACACCTTCCGGTCAGGGCCGCCGAGCGACAGCGACGCGGTGAAGTAATAAACCACCTGCGCCATGATGCGCGCCCAGTTGATGGAGTTGACGCCGGAAAGCTTCACGCCGTCGCGGAACTTCACGTCGTTGAACATTTCTTTGACCAGCGTCTGGCAATCGTCGAAATTGCCGTTGATCGCCAGCGCATGCACGTTGGAAGCGGTGGAGGTCGTCATCTGGCGCTGTTGCACCGGGGAAACCTTGCCGTTCGGGAAAAGGATGAAGATGTCAGTGCGCTCGCGCCCGGCAAAGGCGTCGATCGCAGCGCCACCGGTGTCGCCGGACGTGGCGCCGACGATGGTGGCGCGTTCGCCGCGCTCAGTCAGCGTATAGTCCATCAGGCGGGCGAGAAGCTGCATCGCCACGTCCTTGAAGGCGAGCGTGGTGCCGTGGAAAAGCTCCAGCACGAAAGTGTTCGGGCCGGTCTGCGTCAGCGGCACGACGGCCGGATGGCGGAACGTCGAATAGGCGTCGTCGATCATCGCCCTGAACTTGTCGGCCGGAATTTCGCCGCCGGTGAAGCGATAGAGAACCTCGAATGCGACGTCCTGATAGGATTTGCCGCGCAGGTTGCGGATTTCCTTCTTCGTCATGGAAGGCCACTCACGCGGCACGTAAAGCCCGCCGTCACGGCCAAGGCCCGCCAGAAGCGCGTCGCAGAAACCAAGCGAAGGGGCGGCACCCCGGGTCGATACATATTTCACGAGATAGTCCCTTGTCCTTAACCGGCCTTGTCCTTAACCGGTATGTCCGTCGCCGATCTTCGGCATCTTTTCCAGCAGCGTCTCACGGAAATGAGGCGATTGGCGAGGTAATGAAGGGCTTTTTTGAAAATTCAAGCAAAACCGAACATGCCAATCGATTTTTTCCGGCGTCGCTGCTATAGACCATCGCCAACCTGCGTGAAAGGTCAATAAACAGCGTCTCCGGTTCGGTTCCGGGACAATGGAGAGGGAATTAGAAGAGTGTCAGGGAATTTCTTGCGTTTGTCCGCCGCGATGTCGCTTCTGGCCGTCGTTGCAGGGTGCAATTCCTCCAATCCAGCGGACTCGCTTGCCGTCAACCCTCCGGCGGCGCAGGCCAATGCCGTTGCCCCCGTGGTGCAGGCCAACTGCCCGACGGTCACGGTTCTCGACGCCAGCGCCGTCCACCGCGTTTATGCCGGCGGCGCCAAGGATGATCCGCAGAAGCTTGCCTATCAGGTCTCGCTGTCAGATACGACGCGCTCCTGCACCGCAAACGAAACGACGCTGACCGTGAACGTGCTGGCCCAGGGCCGTCTCGTTCCCGGCCCGATGGCCAAGCCCGGCCGCGTGACGGTTCCGATCCGCGTGACGGTGAAGGACGGTGACGGCGAAATCTACGGCGAAACGACCAATTTCGCCATCGATGTCCCAGCAGGCGCCGCCGGCACGCAGTTCATCTTCAACAATGACCACGTTGCCATTCCCAATGGACCGGGCGGCGCACCGAAGTCGGTCAACGTCTATATCGGCTTCGGCGGCGAGAGCGCCAAGGCAAAGACCAGGCGCCGGTGATTTGAAGGGCTAGATGAAAAAAACCGGAGGCTGCTTTTGCAGGCTCCGGCCTTGAACGGAATATGGGGTTAAATTCCAGCAGCCTTTCGTAGCGCGTCATTGATGCGGCTCTGCCACCCTCTGCCGCCCTCGCGGAAACTCTCCAGCACGTCCTCATCGAGACGTAAAGTCACCTGTTTTTTTGGCTTATCAAGCGCAGGGCGACCACGTGACTTTCGGTACTCGTCGACGGCCTCGAAGAAGGCGGGGGGAAGAACGTCGCGCGCGGGGCGCATATTAGAAAGTTCCTCTTCCGTCATTTCCGGGAAGTCGACCGCGTTCCAGTCCGCTTCGGTATAGCCGAGTCCGGGTTTGAATTCTTTCAGTTTTGCAGCTTTGGCCATGGCAGCATCCTTCTTTCCTGGGAACTCGCCCAACGGAAGCTGATGATGGATATCGCTTCTGTTCCGACAGTCGCAAAAATAACAGCCACAGTCCCGTTCCGGAAATGTCCTATCGCCTTGAAGCGCGAACTTCCCGATCCGGCCTGGCTTTTCTCGATGATGGCGTTCTCCCAGTCAAAGCCATCGATATCTGCAAAGTCGAAGCCGTGCTTCTCGATATTGGCGAGCCTCTTGGGCTCGTCCCATATGACTTTCATGAATTAATGTAGCTACATTTATTAAAAGATCAATGTAGCTATTCAGATCATGAAAGAAGCGCTTTCACAACTCAGAAAGCGCCTTCCCACTCCGCCATTGCCGCAATCACGGCGGGCAGGTCCTGCATGCGCGAAATCACCGTTTCCGCGCCGGCATCGGTCAGCCGGTCGGCGTGGCTCGGATAGGTGTGGGATGCGCCAGTAAAGCCGATGACGCGCATGCCTGCGGCCCTCGCGCCATGGATGCCGTGTACGGAATCCTCGATGACGACCGCGCGATCGGGCGAGACGCCGAACTGGGTGGCACCATGCAGGAAGATGTCGGGCTTCGGCTTCACGCGGTCGGCGCCGAGGTCCTTGGCAGAATAGATATGCGGCGCGAAATAGGGCTTCAGGCCGACTTTCGTCAGCATCATGTCGAGGCGGTGGCTGGAAGAGTTCGAGCAGATGCAGCGCGGTGTCGTCAGGCGCGACAGCGCGAATTTAACACCCTCGATGATCTTCACGTCGCGTTCCAGCCGCATGTCGAGCAGCTTTTCCGACTTGTCGAGCAGCGACGCGGAGAGCGGAATGCTGGCTTCGCTTTCCACCTGCAGAAGAATGTTCTTCCAGGTCATGCCGGCAAAGCGCTCGCCCATTTCTTCGACGGAGATCGGATAACCGGCCTCGGTCAGAAGGCGGGATTCCACCTGCGCCGCGATGATTTCGGAATCGACCAGAACGCCGTCGCAGTCGAAAATAATGAGGTCGAAGCCGCTCATGGGCGCTCCCTGTATCGAATGTGCCTGGAAAAAGTGATGCCGGGCTTTTAGACCATGTCCGCGCCAAGCTCAACCGGCTCACCCGCAAGGGTCGGTCCCGCCGGGCTCATAGCTTGCCAGTGCCGGACACGGGGAACGCATAAGCGGCTGAGGGATCTAGAATATTCGCCATTGCTTTTTCCCGCCTGTAAAAACCGCTACACAGTCGCGCGGCATATGCGTTATGGGATATTATGCCCAAGCCAGTAAAAACCGCACCTGAAGACACCATTGCCGCACGCATCAGCCGGACGCTCGCCGACCGCATCGTCCGCGGTGAACTGTCGCCGGGTGAACGGCTGCGGCAGGATCACATCGCCGCCGAATTCGGCGCGTCGCATGTGCCGGTGCGCGAGGCGTTTCGCCGGTTGGAAGCGCAGGGGCTGGCCGCCAGCATTCCGCGCCGGGGTGTCCGGGTGGCGGATTTCGGCCTTGAGGATGTGCGCGAAGTGGCGGAAATGCGCGCCGCCCTTGAGGTTCTGGCGCTGCGCCACGCCATTCCCAACATGACGTCAGCCATTCTCGATCAGGCCGAGGCGGCGACGCTGGAAGGTGACAGCGCCGTTGACGTGCAGCACTGGGAAGAGGCCAATCGCCGCTTCCATCGCCTCATCACCGCGCCCTGCAACATGCCGCGCCTGATGGAGGCGATCGACGGCCTGCATGCCGCAAGCGCCCGTTTCCTGTTTTCCGCCTGGCGGGCCGGCTGGGAGCGCCGCACCGATACTGACCACCGCGCAATCATCGACGCGCTGCGCGGCGGCAGGGCAGAGGAGGCGGTACGCATTCTCGACGGACATGTGCAATGGATCGGCCGCAAGGCCATCCGCACCTCGTCCGGCTCGGTACGCGACGCCTTCGCGATTGTCGGATAGGCGGCGGCGCTTGACTGTCCGGCTCCGCCCCCACCATCTTCTGTGTATGCTGACCTATGTCGGCAAGGGCTATACTTCCGGCTTCGTCGAAAATTACGACCGTGTCGCCGCCCGGCTGAATACAGGCGAAGAGGATATCGAGCTGGTGGATGGACCGGACGATATCTGCACCGGCCTGCTCTGCTAAAGCCATGCGCACTGTTTTAACGAAGGCGTGGTGCAGCGGGACGAGACGGCGCGGGGTTCAGTGTCGACGCTCTTGAACGAGACGCTTGCCCCCGGAAAACGGCTGCGGGCAACGCCGGACTTTCTTGCAAGAATGCGTCTCGCCTTCGCCGCCGGAGACATCCGGCAGGCCTGTCGTGGTTGCCAGTGGATAAGGCTTTGCGACCGTATCGCAGCATCAGGCTTTGCGGGCGTGAAAATCGGCGAGCCGTTGCAGATGGTGCCGAAAGATGCGGCGCGTTTTTCGAAGCATCCGATGCTCAGTCCCAAATATGGGTTGGATGGCCGGAAATTGTGATGCCTTCTCTTTCCTCATTCCTGTGACAGGCACAGGAATGAGGTGGGTGCGGGGAGGTGAGATGGCTACTCCGGCACATTCGTCTCGGTCCGCTCTGCCGCCTTCACCGTTGCCTTGATCTCCTTCGGGTCGCGCCCGGACTTCTTGTCGTAACTTACCTTAACCGAATAATCGCCGGGATGCAGCGTTTCCTGATGCTGTGTGCCGTAGCGACCGGAAATTTCCTTCTGCGTGCCCTGCAGATCCTTGGTTGTCTCGACGATATCGATCCGCTCCGCACCGGGGGCGGTGATGGCAAGAACACCGGCATCGAGATCAAGGGTGATTTCCGAGCGTTTTCCGGCGGTCACCGTGAAAGGTTGCTCCACTGTCACCTTGCCCAGACGGGCCCGCATGACGAAATCGCCTGCCGGCATTTCCATCATCTTGCCCGTGCCGTAAATGCCGTTGATGGTCTGGCGCGTGCCATCAAGGGTTTCCTTGGCTGACATCGCCTCGAAACGAATGTCGTCGGTTTCAACCGCTTTGCCGCCCTGGGCATAAACCGCCTTGGCAATCACCACGCCGCTCGGGATGACAAGGTCGTGGCTGATCGTTTCGCCCGCCTTGACGGCAAGTGTTTCCTGCACCCGCGCCGGACCGATGCTGCCGGTGAGAACAATCTCGCCCGCCGGCACGAAAACGGCATTCTGGCCGTAGACGCTGTCCTTGAAATCGCCCTTGGTGATTTCGGTTTTCGCCTGAGTTTCCACATCGCCATCCGGGCTGCGTTTCGGCACGACAGTCAGTTCCGCCGCATCGAAATTCACCTTCGGCCTTGCGACGCTGCCATCCTTCACCTCGAAGGCAATTTCGCGGGTCACATTGCCCAGCGCCGCAACACCGACATATTTGCCGGCCGGCAGTTTTGCCTCGAAGGTGGCGTCATAGGAGCCGCCGGCATTCTCATCGGTTCGTGCTCCAGCCCGGTCGGTCTTGTAGAAATCCCAACGCACCTTGTTGCTGTTGCCAAGCGAGGGGCCGCCATTAAACAGCACCGCATCCGTCGCCACGTTAAATTGCGCCGAGGGCGCCTGCGCCCGCAATGGCGACGGCAGCGCCGCAACGGCAAGCGCAGCGCATGCGACATTTACGGAAAAAGAAGCCATTTTCATCATCGACCCCATTGCGGATCACCCCTTGCCATTGCCGTCTTCCTGCCGCGTCGAACTGCGCGACAGACCAACCCGTTGCGCACAACGTTTTTGTGCCGCTTCGGGTTCCCCGCCCGTCGCCGCAAATCCCACATCGCGGCCGCTACAGCCATTTATTTTGCGTTTTCCGTGACTTGTTCAGGCTTTGATAACCATCTTCGGTAACCATAAGCATCAGTAGAGAGTAAGCGTATGGAGCGAGTACCAATGGCAGCAGTTTTTCCGCTGGCCGATTTTCGGCGTGCCGGTTTTGATCGTGCGGGCGAGAGTGACGCCTGGAAAGACAGCATCATCAAAGGTGATTGTGTCGCTGCCTTGGATGCCCTCCCGAGCCAGTCGGTGGATGCGATTTTCGCCGACCCGCCCTATAATCTCCAGCTTGGCGGCACGCTTCACCGGCCCGATCAGTCGCTGGTTGATGCCGTCGATGACGAATGGGACCAGTTCGCCTCCTTCGATGCCTATGATGCCTTCACCCGCGCCTGGCTGCTCGCCTGCCGCCGCGTGCTGAAACCGAACGGCACCATCTGGGTCATCGGCTCCTACCACAATATCTTCCGCGTCGGCGCCATGCTCCAGAACCTCGATTTCTGGATCCTCAACGATATCGTCTGGCGCAAGACCAACCCCATGCCCAATTTCAAGGGCCGTCGTTTCCAGAACGCCCATGAGACCATGATCTGGGCAAGCCGTGATCCGAAAGCCAAAAGCTACACCTTCAACTACGATGCACTGAAGGCCTCCAACGATGATGTGCAGATGCGCTCCGACTGGCTGTTCCCGATCTGCAGCGGCCATGAGCGACTGAAGGGCGAGGACGGCAAGAAGGTCCATCCCACCCAGAAACCGGAAGCCCTGCTGGCGCGCATCATCATGGCGTCCACCAAGCCGGGTGACATCGTGCTCGACCCGTTCTTCGGCTCCGGCACCACGGGTGCTGTCGCAAAACGTCTCGGCCGCCACTTTGTCGGCATCGAGCGCGAGCAGGATTATATCGACGCTGCATCCGCCCGCATTGCCGCCGTCGAGCCGCTCGGCAAGGCGGAACTGACCGTCATGACCGGCAAGAAGGCTGAACCGCGCGTTGCCTTCAACACGCTGGTCGAAAGCGGCCTCGTCCGCCCCGGCCAGGTTCTGACGGATGCAAGACGCCGTTATAGCGCCATTATTCGTGCGGATGGTACCCTGGCATCCGGCGGGACCGCCGGCTCCATTCATCGCCTCGGCGCGAAGGTGCAGGGTCTCGACGCATGCAACGGATGGACGTTCTGGCATTTCGAGGACGGCGACGAACTGAAGCCGATCGATGATCTCAGAACCATCATTCGCAGTGAAATGGCAAAGGCCGAATAGTCGAAAGCCCAAAAGGCTGAAGACGGACGATCCACCGCCCGCCCTTGTCAGAATACGTCTCTGTCCGGTTTAGTACCTTCAGTCCCGGATGGAGAACGACCAACGCCCGGCACCCTGGTGTCGGGCGTTGGTATTTTCGAATATAAAACTTTAGCCAGACAAGTTTCGCGCAAGAGACGGCCCATACTGTCTGGGTCAAAGCAGTGGTTGTGGAAATCCGGTTCGGACAGATCACGAAAACACTGCTGTCCCATGCCGCTTGCGGCAGGACTGGCGCAGGCTGGAGACCGCCATTTCCGCCTGCGCCAATTTTCTTTTTGGGGTTCCCCAGGCTTTCCGGCGCCCCCAGATAACGGCTCTACGTCCAAAAAAATCATGAGAACAGGGCAATAAAGCACGCCCTTGATTCCGTTTAGTCAGGATGTGCTCTGGTGGCCAAGTCTTAACAATAGATGTCCGGCGCGTTACGGAAGATTAACGTGACGCTACACATGGCGGGGAGTACATATTCTTCCAGGCTGAGTGTCGCCGGCGACCAAAAACGATCGCGACGCGACGATGCGAGACAGCCGGATTCGCGGGCCATTGCCTGTGATGAACAAGGAGGCGTGCCATGCGCTCGCTTTTAAAAACAGTCACAATAGCATCCTTCATTCTGGCAGTTGCCTCGGGCGGCGCGTTCGCGGCCGAGCACGGTGGTCACGGTGGCGGTCATGGTGGGGAGCACAGTGACGGGGCCCACGGTTTCCATGACAGCGACCGGGGCGGCGGTTTCCATGGTGACCGTGATCGGGGTTTCTTCAAGTCCGACAACTATGTCGACTGGGGTGACCTTGCCACCGGCTATTATAATGCCCCTCCGATGAGCTACAGCTATCAGGGACCACATCATCTGGCCCGCGTTCTGAATGAAGTGCGCGTCGCCGATCACCGGATCGATCTCGAACGTCAGCAGGGCAAGCTGACGGCCAGCTCTTTCAGCAAGTTGGAAAAAGAGGCCGCGGGTATCCGCACGCAGGCCTTGAAAACAGCCGACATGCATCGCGGCGGCATTCCTTTCAAGACATTCGCCGCGCTTCAAGGTGAAGTCCGGCAGCTTGATCGGAATATCGTGCGCATGAGCTGACCGGGACGTTTCGATCCTCGTTTCCGAGGATCGGGCTTCCCCTCGGAAAGCAAAGCATCGGGAGGGTGCGCCGGTGAGACCCGCCCTCCTAACTCCAGGGCCCGGTAGGGAAAACCTGCCGATTTTCTAGAGACATGTAACACAAGGCACCGTGCGTCCCCATCGGGATGCACGAGGATTTGGCATTGCCCATCTTATGCGCAGCCGGGATCTGGTTGCCGAAAGGGCATCGTATAGCGACGGCGCGGTTTCGGCTGCGCATGTCCTCACAAAGGAGAAACGTCATGTCCGGCATTCTACGCAGATATCGCATTGCAGCTTTGCTTGGCGCAGCCTTTGTCGCCGCACCGCTTGTGCTGCCCGTCTTTCTGCATAACACACCCGCTTTTGCCCAGGCCGGATTGTCGGCCGTTCCCGGCCCGGTGGCGTCGGGCGGTTCCTTCGCCGGGATCGTTGCCGCCGACAAGCCGGCGGTGGTGACCGTCACCACCGAAATGAAAACGCAGGAACAGGCGACCGATGATACCACGCCGTTCGACCAGCAGTTTCGGCAGTTCTTCGGCGAGCAGGGCATTCCCCTGCCGCAACAGCAGCCGCAGCAGCGCCAATCCCAGACCGCGGAAGCACTGGGTTCCGGCTTCATCATCTCGCCGGACGGCTATATCGTCACCAATAATCACGTCATCGACAATGCCACTTCCATCAAGGTGACACTGGATGACGGCACGGAGCTTCCCGCCACGCTTGTCGGCGCCGATCCGAAATCGGATCTGGCCGTCCTCAAGATCACCGCTTCCAAGCCTCTGGCAGTGATTTCCTGGGGAGATTCCGACAGGCTGAAGGCCGGCGATCAGATATTGGCGATCGGCAATCCGTTCGGCATAGGTACCACGGTCACGGCCGGTATCGTCTCGGCCCGCGGGCGTGACCTGCACAGCGGACCCTATGACGATTTTATCCAGATCGACGCGCCGATCAATCACGGCAATTCCGGTGGTCCGCTGGTCGATGTCGAAGGCAAGGTCGTTGGCATCAACACGGCGATCTATTCGCCGAATGGCGGCAGCGTCGGTGTCGGTTTCGCCATCCCCTCCGATCAGGCGCAGAATGTCGTCGTCCGCCTCATGAAGGATGGGTCGATCCACCACGGCTTCATTGGCGTTCAGATACAGCCGGTGACCTCTGACGTGGCCAACGCCATCGGCCTTGCCACGCCGGAAGGCGCGCTGGTCGCCAAGGTGGAAGCGAGCACACCCGCAGGCCGCGCCGGCATCAGGACCGGCGACGTGATTACCGCGCTCGGCGGACAGACGATCAAGTCCCCGCGCGATCTGTCGCGCATGGTCGCAGATCTGTCGCCGGGCCAGAAGGAACACGTCACGGTCTGGCGTCAGGGCGAGACCCGCGACCTGCTTCTCACCGTGGGTGGCAATGATGGCCAGAGCGCACAGGCATCCCCTGACAATGGCCAGCAGAAGGGCGATGCCTCATCGCAAGCCCTGCCAATGATCGGTATCGGACTGGCGGATATCACCCCGGCGATCCGTGAAGCCCTCAATCTCCCGCAGAATGAAAAGGGCACGATCGTCGAAAGCGTGACACCCTCCAAACCCGCCGCCGAGGCCGGTTTGCAGGCAGGCGACGTGATCGTTTCGGTCAATCAGACGGCGGTGAAATCGGCGGGTGATGCCAAGGCGGCCATTGCGCAGGCGGGCAAGGCTGGTCGCAAATCCGTTCTGCTGCTCATCCAGCGCGGCGATTCGCAGACCTATGTCGCCGTGCCCTTCGCACAGGGCTGAACCCCGGTTTTCCGGTAAAATCGCAAGGAACGGGCAACTCCATCGGAGCTGCCCGTTCTGTCATTTTCAGACATCCACCCCATAATCCCGCAGATCCTGCCGCAGCTTTTCCGCGCCGGTGAAGTGCACCGCCTGCCAGCCGGCCTGCTTTGCGCCCTCCACATTCGCCAGCGTATCGTCGATGAAGATGCTGGCCGCGGGGTTGAGGCCGAATTCCTTTGCGTGCAGATCGTAGATCGCCACGTCAGGCTTCAGGAGCTTCACATCGCCGGAGACCGTCACGCCGCGCGGCAGGGTAAGGAAGGGGAACATCTTCTGCGCTTCACGAAAGGTGTCGGAAGCGAAGTTGGTCAGCATCGTCACGTCGTGGCCGCTGTCGATCAGGGCAACCATGATCGCGACGCTCTCGTCATAGGAATGCGAGACCATTTCGTGCCAGAACTTGCGGAAGGCGCGAATATGCTCTTCCCGCTCGGGAAATTGCTCCAGCAACAGCGCTTCGGCGTCCTCCCAGCGGCGACCGCGATCCTGTTCGAGGTTCCAGTCATGGGTGCAGACATTCTCGAAGAACCATTTGCGCTCGTCGGCATCGGGAATGAGGCGGCTATAGGGAATATGCGGATCGTAATGGATCAGCACCTTGCCGATGTCGAATACGATATGCTCAATCTTGGTCATCGAAACTTCCTGCTTTCATCGAACATAAGCGCGTCTTTCAAACGCTCTAAATCTTTGAGTTGCATCGTCCCTGTCGAAAATCAATTTCGATTTTCGGGCCGATACGCGGATGGAATAGCTTGGATGATGACTTTTTTCATCACCGTTGGCAGCGCCTGCGCGTCAAGATTTGTAACCGGCTCCCACCATCCGTCATCCGGGCCGGTTTTGAGGCTATCCGGCACCTGCGCGCGATAGACGGTTAGCCGCAGTTCGAAATGGGTGAAGACATGCACGATGACGCCCGCCGCCTGCCAGCCGGCGGCAAAGGGCGCGTGGCTCGCCTCCGTGCCGCCATCCACACGGGCAGTCCACGCCGTTGTCGGTACCTCGGTCATGCCGCCGAGAAGCCCGCTTTCGATGCGCCGCCGCAGCAGGATTTCGCCGCTCGGATTCACCGCCACGAAGGCGGCGCCGAGCCGCACGGGTTTGGCCTTCTTCGCCGCCTTCACCGGAAAACGCTCCGGCTCGTCACGCGCAAGCGCCAGACAGGCGCCATTGAACGGACAGAGTGCGCAGGCCGGCCGCTTCGGCGTGCAGATCGTCGCGCCGAGATCCATCATCGCCTGAGCAAAGTCGCCGGGTCGGTCGGCTGGCGTGAGCGCGGCCACCTTCGCTTTCATGGCCGGTTTGGAACCGGGCAGGGGAGCATCTATGACGAAGAGCCGGGAAATGACGCGCTCCACATTGCCGTCCATCACTGCCGCCTGCCGGTTAAACGCGATCGCCGCCACGGCGGCGGCGGTATAATCGCCGATGCCGGGCAGCTCTTTCAGGCCTGCCTCGCTGTCCGGAAAAATGCCGCCATGGTCACGCGCCACGGCTTCCGCGCATTTCTTGAGGTTGCGGGCGCGGGCATAATAACCAAGCCCTGCCCATGCCGCCATGACGTCTTCGACCGGTGCCGCCGCCAGATCGCTGACGGTCGGCCAGGCGGCGAGAAACTTCAGGAAATAAGGCTTTACCGCCTGCACCGTCGTCTGCTGCAGCATCACCTCCGACAGCCATACGTGATAGGGATCGGCGCGTTTTCCCTGTGCCGCCATGGCCGGAGACGTGCGCCACGGCAGCTCGCGATGGTGCCGGTCGTACCATGCCAGAAGTTGTTCCGCCGTCGGATGTGATATTTGTTGTCGCGCATATGTGTTCATCGCCGCTGAACATAGAGACGGCGCGGCAATCTGCAACAGCAGCCTGTCGTGGCGAGGCGGAAAACCGCATCCGGCGGTGAACGCCATCACATCGAGACCCACCATCTGTTTCAGGAGGACCAACCCATGCCGAACGCGCTGCTGGAAAACATACCTCAACCGCTCCTTCATATTGTCGGAGCTCTTCTCGCATTGTGCCTGATCATCAGCCTGCTGAACCGCATCGGTCGGCTGTGCTTTGGCACGCAGAACGGGGTCGCCCTGGTAACGGCGCGGGTAATCCGGCACATTCGTGAGCTGGAAATGACGCGGGAAAAACCGTCACGCCGCTTTCGGATTTTTGAATCGGGTTTCTGGGCGATTTTTTGCCATGGCCTGTGGATATATCTGTTCGTCGTTCTGGCCTGCATGTTGGTGATTGCTTTTATCTCGGATAAGCCGGGCATCCTTCATCTGAAGATTTTGGCTGCGGGCTATTTCCTCTTTGGATGTTGGGTGGCGGGAATGATACGCTTGGGCGCCCGCCGGGACTGGCGACGATTCCGTGCGCTGTTGCGCGGCGAAGAAGGTGACGACGGCGCGATCGCTTGAGGTCGTTTGCCTCTGTCGAGGAGAGCATGAAGAAACCTGCAGATTCGTTCCGCAAGGGCGTCGTACAGATCGCCGAAGTCGCCAACGGCATTATGGATCCCGTGCTGTCGAAGCGGGCGGGCATCAACACGGCGTTGCTCGGCTCCTGGGACGAGATCGCCGGCGATGACTTTGCCGATTGCACCCGGCCGGAAAAAATCACTTGGCCGCGCCGCGACGAGGGGCCGGATCGCGGCGGTTACCAGCCCGGCGTGCTGACCATCGCCTGCGAAGGGGCGCGCGCCTTGTTCCTCACCCATGCACAGGGCGAACTCATCGCCCGCATCAACGGTTTTTTCGGCTTTCCGGCGGTGCGCCAGATCCGGATCGTGCAGAAGCCGGTTTCGCAAACCATTGCCCGCAAAAGAAAACCGCCGCCGCTGCGTGGCGATGCGGCAAAACGTCTCGATGACATGATGCAAGGCATCGAGAGCGAGGCGCTGCGCAAGGCGGTGGAGCGGCTTGGCACGGCGGTGTTGCAGAAAAAGCCGCCGCGCAGGACGATTTGATGAAAGGCGCTGTCCTTGACTGGTCACAATTCTTTGACAAGAAGAGTTCAAAACCCCGCTTGTGATGAACAGGCCGTCGCTATATCGGAATCAACAGACAATAGAGTCTATTACCAACAGGTGCTTTCATGCATTTTCCCGAACTGACCATTTCCCGTCGCGGCCTTCTCGGCGGTGTTGCCCTTGCTGCCGTTGCTGCGGCCCTGCCGTTTGCCTTCACGCCCGGTATTGCCGAGGCGCAGGAATTGCCTGAATCCACCGGCGATGTGGATATGGCTGCGGTGATGAAACCCGGCCCGCTGCCGGAAGCAGCGCTCGGTGATGCCAACGCACCCGTCAAGATCGTCGAATACATGTCGATGACCTGCCCGCACTGCGCCAACTTCCACAACAAGACCTTCGAAGAGATCAAGAAAAAATACATCGATACCGGCAAGGTCTATTTCGTGCTGCGCGAATTCCCGTTCGATCCGCGCGCTGCTGCCGCCTTCATGCTGGCGCGCTGCGCCCCTGAAGGCCAGTATTTCCCCTTCGTTTCCATGCTGTTCAAGCAGCAGCAGAGCTGGGCTGTAGCCCAGGATGCGCGTGCCGCCCTGCTGCAATTGTCGAAAATGGCCGGTTTCTCACAGGAGTCTTTCGAGGCCTGCTTGACGAACCAGAAACTTCTGGATGATGTGAACGCAACCATGCAACGCGGTGCGACGGAATTCGGCATCAACTCCACGCCGACTTTCATCATCAACGGCAAGAAATACGCGGGAGACATGTCGGTTGAAAACATGTCGGCTGTCATCGACAAGCTGCTCTGATCGCCGAACCCTGAAAGAAACGGGCGGCGGGTACTTCCGTTCGCCCGTTTTTTATTGCCTGTCGTCCGACCGGAGCATGACGGCATGAAGTTCAACAAGCTGCGCGTTGTCGGTTTCAAATCCTTCGTTGAACCTTCCGAATTCATCATCGAGCCGGGGCTCACCGGTGTCGTCGGCCCGAATGGCTGCGGCAAGTCCAATCTGGTGGAAGCGCTTCGCTGGGTGATGGGCGAAAACTCCTACAAGAACATGCGCGCCTCCGGCATGGATGACGTGATCTTCTCCGGTTCCGGCAATCGCCCGGCGCGCAACACCGCCGAAGTCGGCCTCTATCTCGACAATTCCGACCGCACCGCGCCCGCCGCCTTCAATGATGCCGATGAAATTCAGGTGACGCGGCGCATCGAGCGCGAAAACGGCTCGGTCTACCGCATCAACGGCAAGGAAGCCCGCGCCAAGGATGTGCAGCTGCTGTTTGCCGACGCCTCCACCGGCGCGCGCTCGCCCTCCATGGTGGGGCAGGGGCGTATCGGCGAACTCATCAATGCCAAGCCGCAGGCCCGCCGCCAGCTGCTGGAAGAGGCGGCCGGCATTTCCGGCCTGCATTCCCGCCGCCATGAGGCCGAGCTTCGCCTGCGCGCCGCCGAGACCAATCTGGAGCGGCTGGAAGATGTGACCGCCCAGCTGGAAAGCCAGATCGAAAGCCTCAAACGCCAGGCGCGCCAAGCCAACCGTTTCAAGATGCTGTCCGCCGATATCCGCGCCCGCGAGGCGACCCTTCTGCACATCCGCTGGGTGGAGGCGAAGGAAGCCGAAGGCGAGGCGGAAAGCGCGCTTAATCAGGCGACCAACATCGTCGCCGAAAAGGCGCAAGGGCAGATGGAAGCGGCCAAGCAGCAGGGCATTGCCAGCCTGAAACTGCCGGAACTGCGCGAGGACGAGGCCCGCGTTGCCGCCGCCCTGCAACGCCTGCAGATTGCCCGCACCCAGCTGGATGACGAGGCGAACCGCCTGCTGCGCCGCCGCGACGAGCTGGCGCGCCGTCTGTCGCAGCTTGGCGAGGACATCGTCCGCGAGGAACGGCTTGTCTCCGACAATGCCCAGATACTCGCGCGGCTGGATGAGGAAGAGGCCGAACTCCTCGAAATCCTGTCCGATTCCGGCCGCCATGCCGACGAAATGCGCGAAGCCTTCGAAGCCGCCGCCGTCAAGCTGGCGGAAAGCGAAGCCATTTTCACGGCCATCACCGCCGAGCGCGCCGAGGCGGCTGCCGGCCGTCAGCAGCTGGAGCGGGCGATCCGCGATCTTTCAGACCGCAAGCTAAGGCTCGAACGGCAATCGCAGGAAGCAACGGCCGAGATCGAGGCCATCGACGAAAAACTCTCCGGCCTTCCCGACCCCGCAGAACGGCGTGAAGCGGTCGAGGCGGCTGAGATCGCCGTCGAGGATGCATTGATCGTGGCGGAGGAGGCCGAGGCCGCCGTTGCCGAGGCACGTTCGGCCGAAGCGCTGGCGCGCGGGCCGCTGGAAACGGCGAAGAATCGGCTGAACGCGCTGGATACCGAAGCGCGCACCATCACCAAAATCCTCGCCTCCAGTGCCGCTGCCAATGGCAGCTTCACGCCGGTGGCGGAAGAAATGACGGTGGAACGCGGTTATGAGGCCGCCCTTGGCGCGGCGCTTGGCGATGACCTCGAAAGCCCGCTCGATGCCGCAGCACCTGCCTATTGGGGCGGCAATGGCGACGGTGCTGGCGATCCCGCCCTGCCGCAGGGTGCAAAACCGCTTCTGGATTATGCGCAGGCACCCGATGCGCTTAGACGTGCCCTTGCACAGATCGGCGTCGTTGCAGACGTATCGGAAGCCCGGCGCCTGTTGCCTTCACTCAAGGCCGGCCAGCGGCTGGTAACGCGCGAAGGCGCCCTGTTCCGCTGGGATGGCCACATCGCCAGCGCCGATGCACCGGGTGCTGCAGCACTTCGCCTGTCGCAGAAGAACCGCCTTGCCGAAATTGAGACCGAACTGGATGAGGCCCGCTCCATTCTGGATGAGGCCGAAGACCAGCTTGCCGCGAAAACCGAGGCCATCAGAAGCAGCGAATTGCAGCTTTCGGATGTGCGCGACCGGAGCCGGCTCGCGACCCGTCAGCTTGCCGAGGCACGCGAGGCGCTGACATCAGCCGAACGGGCCTCGGGCGATCTGCTGCGCCGCCGGGATATCGTTTCCGAAGCTCTGAACCAGATCGGCGCGCAGATCGACGAGATCGCCGTTCAGGAAGAAAACGCCCGCATCGAAATGGAAGACGCGCCGGATCTTTCCGTGCTCGATCTGCGGCTGCGCGAAAGTCAGCTCGAAGTCGCGACCGACCGCGGCCTTCTGGCGGAAGCCCGCGCGCGCCATGAGGGCGTGAGCCGCGAGGCGGAAAGCCGCCAGCGCAGAATACAGGCAATCGCGCAGGAGCGTTTCACCTGGCAATCGCGAGCGGCAAGTGCGGCCGATCACATCGCCACGCTGCGCGCGCGTGAGGAAGAGGCGCGCGAGGAAATCGCCGAGCTTGATATTGCGCCGGAGGAGTTCGACGAGAAACGCCGCAACCTCCTCAATGAATTGCAGAAGACCGAGGACGCCCGCCGCGAGGCCGCCGACCGGTTGGCCGAGGCGGAAAACCTGCAGCGTGCCGCAGACCGTGTGGCCGCAACGGCGCTTTCCGAACTGGCTGAGGCCCGCGAAAAACGTGGACGTGCCGAAGAACGTCTGGTTTCTGCTCGCGAAAAGCGGCAGGAGACTGAACACCGCATCCGCGAAACACTGAATACCGAGCCGCATATGGCCCTGCGCCTGACTGGCCTTGGCCCGGACCAGCCGAAGCCCGATATTCGCGATGTCGAGCGTGATCTCGACCGGCTGAAGATCGAACGCGAAAGGCTTGGCGCGGTCAATCTGCGTGCCGAGGAAGAGCAGGCCGAGCTTACCGCCAAGCTCGAGGCGCTCATCAAGGAGCGCGACGATATCATCGATGCCGTGCGCAAGCTGCGGGCCGGCATCCAGAACCTCAACCGCGAGGGCCGTGAGCGGCTGATCGCCGCCTTCGACGTGGTCAATTCGCAGTTCCAGCGACTGTTTACTCATCTGTTCGGCGGTGGCACGGCCGAATTGCAGCTGATCGAATCCGACGATCCACTGGAGGCGGGGCTGGAAATTCTCGCCCGTCCGCCGGGCAAAAAACCACAGACCATGACATTGCTTTCCGGCGGCGAGCAGGCGCTGACAGCCATGGCGCTGATCTTTGCCGTCTTCCTCACCAATCCCGCGCCGATCTGCGTGCTGGACGAGGTGGATGCCCCGCTCGACGACCACAATGTCGAGCGCTACTGCAACCTGATGGACGAGATGGTGGCCTCTACGGAGACCCGCTTCGTCATCATCACCCACAATCCCATCACCATGGCGCGCATGAACCGCCTCTTCGGTGTCACCATGGCCGAACAGGGTGTATCGCAGCTTGTGTCGGTGGACTTGCAGACTGCCGAACAGCTGCGCGAAGCCGTCTGAGGCGGCTTGTCCGGGAGCAGCCCCGACTTTTGCTCAATGTGAATTTATCTGGCCGTATCACCCATTCGGGTGAGCGACATCACGCGGCATTTTGCTATGTTTTTCGGAACAACCAAGGGCTCTCACCAGACCCCACCATCCGGTTTCCTGTACCGGATGGAATGCCTTGCGAGGCCACTGCCGTGGCCTCGCAAGGCTTTCTTTTCCGGGTTCAGAGGGCGATGTGGCTGCATGGCTGGTAATCGTTTCCGGGGCGCAAACCTCCTCCGTCATTCAGACCTTGCGCCGAAATCCAGCCAGCCCAGGTCCTTGGGCTGAAAAGAGTCCTTCCCGACGCGCAGACCCGCGTCGGCTGGATTCCTGCGCAAGGCTACTGCCGTCCCGTTTAAATTTATGGATACCTTATATGGCTTGGAAGCTAGCGGTGAACGTTGCGCATTTTCTCGACGTCATCCTTGGGCTTGTCCCAAGGATCCAAACACGTCAAAAAAATCAATCCGTTGCAGATCCTCGGGACAGGCCCGAGGATGACGTCGGAGTGTTTGGCGAGGTTTGCCATTTATAGGACGACGGCCATACGTCATTCCTGTCCCAATGCTCGAAATTTAAACCGGACAGTAGCGTTTCAAGGCCGGAATGTCGCAAGGAGATGATGCTGCGAAGCCCTCTAAACGCTTAACCCGCCGTAACCTTCAATCGCGCAGTGTGCTCCGCGCATGATACGGAGACCCACGACCACTCACCCCGGCACCAGCCGCAGTCGCGTGCCCCATGGGTCGATTGCCTCCACCACATTGTTCTCCATCTCCACCAGCACATAAGCGGCGGCCCGCAGCCGGGTCTTCTGCGCCTCAAGATCGTCGGGATTTCGGACGGTGAGGGAAAACCAGTCGAGGCCGGTTTCGGTGGCGTTGCGTTCCTTCGCCCCCCGGCTGTTCCACGTATTCACCGCCAGATGATGATGATACCCGCCGGAAGAGAGAAACGAGGCATCGGAGCGCGCATCCTGCGTCGGTTGCAGGCCGACGGCCTGCTCATAAAAGCCACGGGCGGCGGCGATTTCTCCGACCCGCAGGTGAATATGGCCGATGCGCATTCCGGCCGGGGCAACCTCGTAATGATCGGTTTTGGTGTCGGTCAGCGCCACGAGATTATCGACATCCAGCGGTTCGGTGCCCATTTTCACCACCCGGCCGCTCCAGACCCATGCGTCTTTCGGGCGATCGCTGTAAACCTCGATACCGTTGCCTTCGGGATCGTTGAGATAGACCGCTTCGCTGACATTATGATCGGCAAAACCCGATAGTGGCACCTGCCGGAGCGCCGCATGCACCAGCCAGCGGGCGAGATCCTCGCGGGTGGGCATCAGATAGGCGATGTGGAACAGGCCGGCGGAAGTGGGGCTTTCGAAATCTGCCGCCGGTTTGTGGACGAGATCGAGCAGCGGCACGCTTCCGACGCCGAGCGTCACGCCTCTCGCCGAGCGTCCCACCTCCTTCATGCCAAGCACCGAGCGGTAATAATCGATCATCGGATCAAGGTCGCGCACCCGAAGTGCGGCCTGGCCAATATGCATGGGTGTCGTCAAGGCAAAGGGCAGGGCGGTGGCGGCATTTGCGGCGGGCGGGCCGCCCTCGGCCTTTAGCGCACCGGCCAGCGCCGTGGCGGCGCAAGAAATTCCGGCAAATTTCAACGTGTGGCGGCGAGTAAATTGCATGAATAATCTCTTTGTCGGCGATGATAATGGCTTAGGGAACACTCCGTTTCTGCGCACTACACGAATGCGTCAGTCCTGCTGTTATTTTGTGTTTGCGGCAATTCTGGCGCGCAATTTGCCGCAATTATGCTGCACTGCGATGTAAACTGCACGTTGCGGCGTTCCCAACATGCTGGCAATGCTGTAGATGATAGAAAAATGACAACGCTTCTGGGTGGAGAGCGTGGAATGAAAAAATGGGTTTATACCTTCGGCAATGGTGCTGCCGAAGGCAGGGCAGGTGACGTTGCAATATTGGGCGGCAAGGGTGCGAACCTTGCCGAAATGGCAAGTCTCGGCCTACCCGTTCCCCCCGGCCTCACCATCATTACAGATGCCTGCGCCCTTTATCACAAGAACGGCCGCGATCTTCCCGAGGAATTGAAGCTGCAGGTCATGGCCGGCCTGCACGGCATGGAAGCCGTGACCGGCAAGACCTTCGGCGGCAGCCAGTCGCCGCTGCTTCTTTCCGTCCGCTCCGGCGCGCGCGCCTCCATGCCGGGCATGATGGATACCGTCCTTAATCTCGGCCTCAACGACCGCACGGTCGAGGCGCTGGGCCACGATGCCGGCGACGCCCGTTTTGCCTGGGACAGCTACCGCCGCTTCATCCAGATGTATGCCGATGTTGTCATGGGCCTCGATCATGAACTGTTCGAGGAAATTCTCGAGGATGAAAAAGGCCGGCTCGGCCACGAATACGATACCGACATGTCGGCGGTCGAATGGCAGCACGTCGTTTCGCTTTACAAGAAGCTGATCGAGGACGAGCTGGGCGAAGCCTTCCCGCAGGACTGTCACGTGCAGCTCTGGGGCGCCATCGGTGCTGTTTTCGCCAGCTGGACCAACCACCGCGCCGTGACCTACCGGCATCTGCACAATATTCCGGGTGACTGGGGTACGGCGGTCAACGTTCAGGCCATGGTCTTCGGCAATCTCGGTTCGTCTTCGGCAACCGGCGTCGCCTTCACCCGCAATCCTTCCACCGGCGAAGCGGAGCTTTACGGGGAATTCCTCGTCAATGCTCAGGGGGAAGACGTGGTAGCGGGCATCCGCACGCCGCAGTCGATCACCGAGGCTGCGCGGCTGGCATCGGGTTCCGACAAGCCCTCCATGGAAAAGCTGATGCCGGAGGCGTTCAGTGAGTTCCTGGCCATCTGCAAGCGGCTGGAAAACCATTATCGCGACATGCAGGATCTGGAATTCACCATCGAGCGCGGCAAGCTCTGGATGCTGCAGACCCGTTCCGGCAAACGCACCACCCGCGCCGCCATGAAGATTGCCGTCGATATGGTGGAAGCAGGCACGATTTCGCAGGAGGAGGCGGTCTGCCGCATCGAGCCCTCATCGCTCGACCAGCTGTTGCACCCGACGATTGATCCGGGCATTTCCCGCCCCGTCATCGGTTCCGGCCTGCCGGCCTCTCCGGGAGCTGCTACGGGTGAGATCGTCTTCACCTCGGAAGAGGCGGTTGCAGCGGAAGCCGAAGGCCGCCGGGTTATTCTGGTGCGCATCGAAACCAGCCCGGAAGATATTCACGGCATGCACGCCGCCGAAGGCATTCTGACGACGCGTGGTGGCATGACCAGCCACGCCGCCGTGGTGGCGCGCGGCATGGGTATCCCCTGCGTCACCGGTGCCGGCTCCATGCGTGTCGACATGCGCAACAAGGTGCTGATCGGCGTCGGCTGTATGCTCAAGCGCGGCGATATCATCACCATCGATGGCTCTTCCGGCCGGGTGCTGAAGGGCGAAGTGCCGATGACGCAGCCGGAACTGTCTGGCGATTTCGGCAAGCTGATGATCTGGGCCGACAATCTGCGCCGCATGACGGTGCGGACCAATGCCGACACCCCGGCCGACGCCCGCGCCGCCCGTGCCTTCGGTGCCGAAGGTATTGGCCTCTGCCGCACCGAACACATGTTCTTTGAGGGCGACCGTATCCATGTGATGCGCGAAATGATCCTCGCCGAAAGCGAAAGGGGCAGGCGGGCAGCGCTTGACGAGCTTCTGCCGATGCAGCGTTCGGATTTCACCGAACTGTTCCAGATCATGCATGGCCTGCCGGTGACGATCCGCCTGCTCGATCCGCCGCTGCACGAATTCCTGCCGAAGACCGATGGCGAAATCGTCGAGGTGGCGGCCGCCATGGGCATGCCGCAGACCGTGTTCCGCCAGCGGCTGGATGCGCTGCATGAATTTAACCCCATGCTCGGCCATCGCGGCTGCCGTCTCGCCATTTCTTACCCCGAGATCGCCGAAATGCAGGCCCGCGCCATTTTCGAAGCCGCCGTTGAGGCAGCGCGCATCACCGGCGCGCCCGTTGTGCCTGAGATCATGGTGCCGCTGGTCGGCCTGCGCTCTGAGCTGGATTATGTCACCGAGGTCATCGATCGTGTCGCCGCCGCGGTGGCGCAGGAAACCGGCATGGAGATCGAATATCTGACCGGCACCATGATCGAACTGCCGCGCGCTGCACTGCGCGCCCATGTCATCGCCGAAGCCGCGGAATTTTTCTCCTTCGGCACCAACGATTTGACGCAGACGACCTTCGGCATTTCCCGCGATGACGCGGCGCGCTTCATCAACACCTATCAGCGCAAGGGCATCATCGAGCGCGACCCGTTCATCTCGCTCGATTTTGATGGTGTGGGGGAGTTGATCCGCATCGCCGCCGAACGCGGCCGCCAGACACGACCGGAACTGAAGCTCGGCATTTGCGGCGAACATGGCGGCGATCCGGCCTCGATCCATTTCTGCGAGGATGCGGATCTCGATTACGTGTCCTGTTCGCCCTTCCGCGTGCCGATTGCCCGCCTTGCCGCCGCGCAGGCAACGCTTGCTGCGCGGGCGAAGGAGGGGCAGGTGGCAAGCAATGTCGCCTTCATTCCGGTCAGGGGTTCTGTCGGACGATGATCTGACGCTCGACGACAACCGGCCTGTAGAACATGTCGCGGTTCATCTGCGCCTGCCATGCACGGTTATCGGCGCGGCGATCCATTTCCAGATCGAGAAGGCAACCCGCCATCGGGTCGGTGCCGGGGCGGAAACCATAACCCCGGCAAGTCGCCTCGTCCCGCGCCCGCCGCTCTTCCGGCGTCAGCGTCTGGCAGGCGGTCAGCGCCAGCATGGCGGCAAGCGAACCGAGGACGATGGAAACACGCATCTTGTTTCTCCCTTGAACATGACAGCCGTACGGCACTTTTATTGCCGCGATTGATACGCCTGTTTTCATATGGGGAAAAGCCGCATTGGTGCGGAAAGTTGCATCAATTGACCGCCAGACAATGGCTGCGCCCGGCCCAGCGGGACGGACCTCTATCCAGTTTCAGAACCGGACAAAAAAGAGGGAGGGAAAAAGCCCTGCAGAATGAGCCAGTCACTCAATAACAGCGTGAGGATGGCGGCGAGAAAGATGCCACCCATGAAGGCGATGAGGCCGAGCGTGGCGCGTGTCCACCGGCGGGTCTGATAAAGATAGATGGCAAGGCCAACAGGCGCGAGCAGAATGGTTGCGACTTTGGCGGCAGAACTGCGCCGGATATCTCGCTTTTCGGCATCTTCTATCTGCCACCAGGCAAACAGCGTGATGATGCCGATCATCTGGACGAGATCGTTTGCGGTAAAGGAACTTGGAGGTCCGGCGGGCCAGATGGCGGCGTCGATCAAGAGGCCGAGGGAGAGGAAGGCGAGCAGGGCGACATAAATCCAGTTACGTTTCGCCATACGCAAGTCCCGCCGAAAGATGCATTGTTGTCTGTGCCGATATTGCTATCGACGAAACCATCTCCGTCAATCCCAAACTCTTATGGAGCAACGGAAGTGGCACGCATGGGGCGTTTCCTTTTCACTGGAAACGCCCCACGATTATCGTGATCAGGCCGGCGCCACTTCCCGGTCATCGAGCGCGTCGATGTCCTTGGCGTTGTTGTAGACGGCCTCATTGAGAATGCCTTCGCGCTTGGCGACGATGGTCGGCACCAGCGCCTGACCGGCAACGTTGACCGCCGTGCGGCCCATGTCGAGGATCGGGTCGATGGCGAGCAGCAGGCCCACACCTTCGAGTGGCAGCCCAAGCGTGGAGAGCGTCAGCGTCAGCATCACCACCGCGCCCGTGAGACCCGCTGTTGCAGCCGAACCCAGCACCGAAACGAAGACGATCAGCACATATTCCTGAATGCCGAGCGGCACCTGGAAGAACTGCGCGATGAAGATCGCCGAAATCGCCGGATAGATGGCAGCACAGCCGTCCATCTTGGTGGTGGCGCCGAGCGGCACGGAGAAGGCGGCATATTCGCGCGGCACGCCGAGGCTCCTTTCCGTCACGGTTTCGGTGACGGGCAGCGTGCCGATCGACGAGCGCGATACGAAAGCGAGCTGGATGGCCGGCCACGCGCCCGCAAAGAAGCGTGACGGCTTCAGGCCATGGGCGATCAGCAGCGCCGGATAGACCACGAAGAGCACCAGCGCGAGACCAATATAGACGGCCGCCGCATACCAGCCGAGCTGCGAAAGCGTCGTCCAGCCGTATTGGTCAACCGCACGCCCGAGCAGGCCGATGGTGCCGATGGGGGTGAGGCGGATGACCCACCACAGGATTTTACGCACGATGGCAAGCAGCGACTGGTTGAAGGCAAGGAATGGCTCCGCCGCCTTGCCAGCTTTCAGCGCCGCAACACCAAAGGCAATCGACACCACCAGCAGCTGCAGAACGTTGAAGTTCAGCGAGGTGCTGCCGGAACCGTTATTGATTTTGGTAGAGGCTTCAAGTCCGAAGACGTTGGCGGGAACGAGACCCTTAAGGAAGTCCAGCCAGGAGCCGGTGGAGGAGGGGGCTGCCGCTGCCGTATTGGCAATCGCCGTGTTGACACCCGGCTGAATGACGAGGCCGAGCACGATGCCGATGACCACGGCGATAAGCGCCGTGATGGCGAACCACAAAAGCGTCTGCCAGACGAGCTTTGCCGCATTGGAAAGGTTCTTGAGATTGGCGATGGAGGCGACGATGGCCGTGAAGATCAGCGGCGGCACTAGCGCTCGCAGGAGCTGCACGAAAATGCTGCCGATGGTCTGCAGCGTCACCGAAAGCCCGTTCGGGCTGCCGGCGGCATCGGGACCGATGTTGCGCGCAACGAGCCCGAGCAGCAGGCCGATGACCATGGCGATCAGAACCTGAAAGCCGAAATTGCGATAAAAGGGTTTAGGCCCGGAGGGGCCGGCGGACGTCGTTGCCTGTGACATGACATGTCTCTTTATTGTGCAAGAAAACGAGAATGTTGCACTTTTTACACGCATTCTCGAGGGAGGTCGCTGAGGATACGCCGATTTCCTCAGCAATTAAGGGATGAGCTTGCGTATTTGTTGCATTGCCGGGGAATTATTCTCTTAAGCGGCGATAATGAGGAAAAATATTCCCGCTTCCTTTTGCCGTGGCCGCTCAGTCTGCCGGAGCGACACCGGAGGCCGGAGAGCGTCTGCATTTGGCAGGAGCGTTGCGCACCCCGGGCCATGTCCACTGCTGCCCGATTTAAGTTTCTGGATGAGGCACAAGACTCTCATTCGAATAGGCTTTCCGGATTCTCGCCTTAACCGGACACCAAAGAAGAGCAGCGTCGTCCGATGGGAAGGAAAGCATGCCAATTGCGCCGACGTCATCCTCGGGCCTGTCCCAGGATCTGCCAACGTATTGATTTTATTCAACGTGATTAGATCCTCGGCATAAGGCCGAGGATGACGTTGAGTGAATGTTCACCCTTCATCATCGACTTCAAGGCGACAGCGACCTGTCCGGAAGTTTAACCCGACAGCCGTGGATCATGTCCGGCATGACGGAAGAGAGGTCTTCGGAGGTTGTGAGCACGCTTTACCCGCAGATCGGCTCCCTCCTTTGTTTTCCTCGCCGCAAATCCGGTCTATGACATCATATGCAGGTGATTCCCTTGCCAGATTTCGGGTGCAACGCTTTTACGCCAATGCGATCTTACGGATATCCGCTTCCATGACTGTGCGTTTCGTCCGGCCTTTTTCGGTTGCAGCCTATCTTTCCCGCTATCTCGGTCTGGCGGCGCTGGCGCTATTTCTGATCGCCGCCTGTGTCCACCGGTTTGGACCACTGACGACGCCTGACCTCGTGGGGTTGCTGATAATTGCCGCCGGCATCGCGTTGGCGGCGGTGCTTCTGGCGCTGATCGGCCTTGAGCGACTGTGGACAAAGGGCGCGCGGGGCGGGCTTTCGGCGCTTGCCGCTCTTCTCCTGTCGGCCCTGCCGCTCGGTGTGGTCGGTTACGGCGCATATCTTTATTGGCAGCAGCCGAAGATCTACGACATTTCGACCGACCTGACCGACGTGCCGGAATGGCTGGTGACGCCGGTGGCGAACCAGCAATGGCTGGCAAGGCCCGCCATGGTGGCAAAGGAAGACCGGGACGCGCAGGCGATTGCCTATGCCAGCCTCGCCGGCCGCCGTTATGAAGGCGCGATCGATCGCATCTATGCCGCCGCCAAGAAGATGGCCGCTGCCCAGAATATCCGCATCAGCCACACAAGAGGCGTCATCGGCGCGGAGGAAGCGCCCTCCACCGGCATTCCAGAACAGGACAAGACGCCCCCGGCTGAAGAGGGGCCCGTGGAAGACCTGCCCTCCATTGTGCCGGTGCCCACGGCCCGGCCGGCCGAGGCGCCGCAGCCCACCTTCTTTAATGGCAGCGGCGTGGTGTTGATGCAGGGCGAAACGCGCACCCGCATCTGGGGCCTGCGTTTTGATATCCTCATCCGCCTCAGGGAAGAGGCGGAAACCACCATCGTCGATATCCGCGTCGCCTCGCGTTATGCCCCGCATGATCTCGGCATGGGGGCGGCCATCGCCGAGGCCTATCTCGATGCGCTGGATGCGGAAATGCAGGGGTTGAACGACAATTGAGGTGTAGTTGACGCTACGCGTCGTCTTGATGGAGGACGAGAGGTCGCCACCTCTTTCTTCTCCCCGAGGGGGAGAAGGTGGCCCGAAGGGTCGGATGAGGGGGCAACGTTGCCGAATATATCTACCCTTGCCCCCTCATCCCGCTGCCGCGGACTTCTCCCCGGCGGGGAGAAGAAACAAGTGGCATCCGCTCGTTCCCCAACGGGGCGTAAGCGGCGAAAGTATCTTGAGAATTCGCGCCTCAAAACCCCGTCAGGCCGGAAAATACGCGCCCAAGAGCGAAGGCGTACCATCCGTCCGCACGTCGCCCTTTTCGATCAGGTCTTCGATATGCGCCAGCACCGAAAGTGCGGCTGCCCCGTGCAGGCGCTTGTCGGTGCTGGCATAGATCACCTTCACCATATCGGCGATCAGCCTGTCCCCGTCCCGGATACGCTTCAGAACCGCCTTTTCCCGCATGCGGCGGTGGGCGCGTAAGCCCCGCATGAAGGCGGCGGGATCGGTGACCGGTCCGCCATGGCCGGGCAGGAACAGCCGGTCGTCGCGGGTGAGCAGCCGCTCCAGCGAGGTCATGTAATCGCTCATCGCCCCATCCGGCGGTGCGACGATGGTGGTGGCCCAGGCCATCACATGATCGGCGGAAAAGACGATGCCGCTGCCATCAAGCGCAAAGGCGGCGTGATTGGCGGTGTGGCCCGGCGTATGCAGGGCGGTCAATGTCCAGCCATCGCCGGAAAGGCTCTGCCCGTCACCAAGCGCGATATCGGGCACGAAGGCCGTATCGGAGCTTTCGGCAAAGGGGTTGGTTTCACCCGCATAGAGCGGCCGGGCGGCGCGGTGCGGACCTTCCGCCACCGTCAATGCCCCGGTCACCTGCTTCAGCCGCCGGGCAAGCGGCGAGTGATCGCGATGGGTGTGGCTGACGAAGATGTGGGTGACCTCGCGGCCGTCAAGCGCCGTCATCAGCGCCTGAAAATGCGCCTCATCCTCCGGGCCGGGATCGATGACGGCGACGGAACGGTCGCCGACGATATAGCTGTTGGTGCCATGGAAGGTGAAGGCGGAAGGATTGTTAACGGTGAGGCGCTGGACCAGCGGGGCGACAGGAACCGCCTCGCCATAGGCCGGCTTGAAATCGAGATCGAATGCCGGGTCCGCCATCAAGACCTCCTGAATGAACGCCATGCCGCCAGTGCCGGCGGCGCCCGCCGCACAATCGCCAAGCCCTATCATGCCGTCTGCGGCACAGCATCCAAAAAGCTTGGGTTTTGTGAAAAAATTGGTCGCCGGGTCATTGCCGCGCCCGTCCGGCTTTGCTAATCAGGCGCGGTTCAGGCAGCGGCTTTTCGCTTTCGCTGCCCTGTTGGGGCGTCGCCAAGCGGTAAGGCACCGGTTTTTGGTACCGGCATTCCCAGGTTCGAATCCTGGCGCCCCAGCCAAGTTTCCCTTTTCAAGCCAGAATCACGGTTTCTCAGCACATCCGAGTTAGCTGGGAATCGAATTCGAGGCACTGTCGTACCGGACTGTCTTACACGACTGTCGTACACAGCTGTCTTACGGGAAGGCGAACCAAGTCCTGCTCACCCTCTTAGGAAAGGGTTTAGCATGGCAACGATTCAACACGTCTACAAGCGCGGTTCGGTCTACTGGTGGCGACGGCGTTTACCACTTGGAACAGGTGTCCATGCTTGGGTGAGGCTCGAAATCAGCCTGCACACCAAGGAACTGGAACGGGTGCGGGTCGTCGCTCCGGAGGTGACGCTTGCCAGCCATCGTCTCCTGCCCAGCCTGAGACAAAAGATGATATCGCCGGAAGACGCAAAGAAAATCCTGATACACGCCGCCAAGCAGCACAGCTTCCATCTGGATTCGATGATGGCGGCCGGTTCCAGAACAGGCGTCGACGCAGCAAGTAAGCGTTTAACGGAAATTCAGAGCGGTTGGGCGTTACGCCTGTTCGCCGCCCAAGGGATCAATGCAAGGATTGGTCCCGACGAAGAGCGCCAAATGCGCGCTGCCGGACTTGATGACGAGATGATCCACGGCGTTCGTGAGACAATGGGGTTCCTCAGTACCAATGGATTTGGCCAAATCGGTCGCCGTCAGCTGGAGGCTATCCTCCAGGACCACAACATCGCGCCGGCGGAAACGCACATCCTCCAAGCAGAGCAGCTTTGCTTGCGCGGCATGTCGGCAGCGTTGCTCAATACCGAACGGCGATGGTCCGGCGTCCGACCTGATGATATTGCCCTCCTCAATGCGGCGCTTGTCGGCGATACCGCAGCGACGGCTGTATCGCACGCTGCTTCGTCTCAATCCGTGTCGCAGCGAACGTCGGTAGCACCATTTGGAAGTCGAACTGTACCGTCGTTTTCGCAACCTTACACACCTCTTGAGAAGGTGCCTGCATCTGTTCGTACGATCGCGGTTGCCGCCCCTCCGGTTGAAACCGAGGACGAATTCGATCTCGACGATGAGGATGAAGCGGAACTGGAACTGCAGGATTCGGACAAGGGACTTGTCGAAATCGTCCAACTGGCAGCGGAGGAGAGGGTCGCAACCAAAGAATGGCGTCACAAGATGATTAAGCAACACGTGAGTATTGCCAAGTTGTTGGTTCGATTCGTCGGACACGACCAGCCGGCACGCTTGAGGCAGCGAAACATCTCGGAATTCCGAAGCATGCTGTTCAAGCTTCCGAAAAATCATGGAAAGTCGCCGAACGACCATATCATGCCCCTCAGCGAGCTTCTGGCTCGTGCCACGACGTTGCCGCCCGAGGAGGTTGGCTTGTCGCCCGCGACGATAAATCGCTACATGACCCAAATGGGCAACATCGTGGACATCTGCAAACACGCCGGATTTCCATTCGGGAATTTCGAGGGCGTTTCCGGCCTGCGAACCAAGAGGAAGGGCGACGTCAGAAACGAGCGTGGACGTTTCTCAACCGAGGAACTGCAGACCATCTTCTCGCTGCCAGTGTGGGAGGGGTCGAGTAGCTTCGACGAGCGCTTCGGCGGCGGAGACGAAATCTTCCATGACGCGGCCTATTGGGTTCCTTTACTGGCGATCTATGTCGGAACTCGTCGTGAAGAGATGTGTGGCTTGCTCCTCGATGAGGTCGAGACCCATTTTGAGCTTCCGTGCATCCGCATTGAGGAAAACTTCGTCCGCAAGCTGAAAAACGCTCAATCGAAGCGGCGCGTGCCCATCCACCCAGAGCTGCTTCGCCTCGGATTCCTTGAATACGTTGATGAGCTTCGCAATCTCGGTCACGTCCTGTTGTTCCCCGAACTGAAGGCTGCATCCCCTACGACGCCGATGGGTGACGTGTTTGATGACAGCTGGCAAAAAATACGATCGACAGCGCTGCCCAAGGCCAAGGATGATGGGAAGGTCCTGCATTCGCTGCGCCATTGGTGCAACAATGAAATGAAGCAGGCCGGCATTCGGGAGGAGTACCGAAAGGACATCCTGGGGCACACCAACGAGGGTGTGAATGAGGGGCGTTACACCGATCCGGCGCGGCTGCGTGTCATGGCCGATGCACTGTCAACATTGCCTTTACCGACCGCGCATTTGAAAGCTCATCCAATCCGACCGATCGAGTCAGTCCTGACGCATTCTTCCCGACCGGCACGAACCAAGAAAACTGCGACGTAAGGGAATTGAATCAATCAAAGGTTGAATTAGTAATCACGTAATTAAAATGCGAACTAAAAAAAATGCCGCGTTGAATTCATTGAGGAATCCAGCGCGGCAAATGGCGGAAAACTCTTGTATATAGAGAAAAATCTTTAAATTACATAATGTTGGCAATCTCGGTTGTAACGCGTTTTTGAAATTCGTGTCACCATTATCTCACGGTCGCTGATGAAGACCGGATGAAAACGGAGACAAGAAACGAATGACAAAATACACCCATAAGAAGAGGGCGGCTGTTGCCCAGACCAAGCCGGGGCCGACCATCAGCCCTGCCCAGGAGGACGAACTGAAGTGGCTACGGGACGCGTTCCAGTCGCTCGGACGCCGGACGACAGCGCAGGCCTTCGAGATCGGCGGCTACCTCGTGCGCGCAAAGTCCATTCTCCCGGACAAGGCGTTGGGCGCATGGATCAAGGCGGTGTGCAAGTTCACGCCGAAGACCGGCCGCAACTACATGGCAGTCCAGGCGAACCTGGCGGACTATAAAGAGCGGCTCGAGGCAGCGGCGGTTGCTCCGACGGTCCTCTTCGTGCTGGCCTACGCCGAACAGCCGGAGGTCGAACGGGTCATCTCGGCGATCGAGGCTGGCGAACAACTGACTGTGGCTCAGGTCAAAGCGACGGTGGGCGTCGAGGCAAAGCGAAAGGTCGCTACCACCCACGATGCTCTCAATGTTGGCGGCCTCGCCGGCTTGCGTAAGGCTGCCGAGTTGAAGATCACGCAGGACGTTACTGAGTTCCACGGGCTAATGTCCGCAGTCCTCAAGCGAGTTGAGAAGGCCATGGAGCCGATCGCCAGAGGCAGGGCGGTGAAGAAGGGGCTGCTCCAGGATGCGATTGTGTACGATTGCCGTCACGCCCACGATCTTCTCAACAGCATCGCCGCGCCGATGAAGGTGGAAATGGTTTCACATGTGAACTGGCGGCCGGCGCGTCTGCCCGAAGGCAGCGCATGGCGCACGGTACAGGCATTGCTTCACCGTATGGGCGGCGCTGACGACTGGCCGGATCGGACCGAGTTTGTCAGCTGGCTTCAGGACGAAGTCATTCCGGCGTTACGCTTCGTGGTCCATGGGGAGGCGCTTACCTCGACGGAGGAGGAAATAGAGAGCGCCGATGCGGGTGATGACCTTGCGTCACAGGAACCGGCAGAGGCCAGCGACCGGGTGCAAAGGGGAGAAGAGGCGACGCTGGCTCGCATCAACAGCGTGTTCAATGGGATGATCGCGCAGGCGTCATCGGTCGGAAAATCCCGGGAGCGCCGTTCCGTACCCTCGGCGGTCGCGGCGTAACGATCCCGGCAAAGACGACACCCATGGCCCCGCTCGCGCGGGGCTATTTTTTGTCCGCTGGTCGCCGCGTGTCCCGTTAACCATACCGGAGCTCTGTCGTTCCGGAAGTGTTCTTGCCGGCTTGCCGGACACAATTCTCCGGGCTATGTCGACAGGGTCAGCAGAAACCGAATATCTGCAGACACTTAGCGGCCCCCGCCGGTGGTGGAACACCGAACGAGGGCCTGACCCGCAACCTTGTGTTCTAAGGAATTGGGCTATGTCGACCCATATCTGCTTCGCTTCCGAACGGGAAGCTTTCTCGTCTCCTGATCCTGTTGACGATCGTGCGTCGCCGCGGCGCCGGTTGGCGTGCTTCACGATCCCGTGCGCCTTCGGACTGGCACTCGCCAGATTCTAACGGCTGATCATCCCTGACTTCGGACACAGCTTCATTTGAAGCCAGCCGGCCACCGGATGGGGAAATCATTTCCGCATCGGACGCCGTGCGCCTGAAGTTTGCCGGCCGGTCGCCTCCGTCAACAGGAGCAATATCATGACGACCATTCTTTCCGGTGCGCCTGGCGCGCCAGCCTATCCGCATGCCGTCGATCTCGACACCCTTCAGTCCCGTTTCGACGTCCTCATCGACGCACTTTCGTCGCAGTCCTTCTCCGCCGTCGCTCTTTCCAAGGCGCTTGCCGGCGGTGTCTCTGAAGCCGCGGCAATCCTGCGCGCCATTCCCATCCAGGAAGGGAGGCTGCTCGAGCGCGGCATCGGTATCATCGCCGACCTGAACCCGGACCTCGTGGTGCTGACGCAAAATCTGCGGCTGCCGGTCACGAAGACGGCGCTCGAGCTGGTCGAGAAAAACGATCCGAAACACTTTCGATCGCTGACGCTCGACGCCGACATCGGCGGACGCAAAACGTATACGCCGGACCTGATCATCGTGAACCGGAAGACGAAGCTTGCCCACGTCATCGACGTCAAGCGCAGCCTCGGCTCGTACGAAGTCTCGCGGATCAACGAGCTGAAGAGCCGCATGCTGGCCGCAGCACTCGTCGTTCCCGATCTTCTCTACCGCGAACATCATCGGCTGGTGGCCGAAGAAGTCCGCGTCGTCATCTTGAATGCAGAAAACCAGCGCTCGGACATTGCCGGTGGCGTCTGGCCCCTTAGCGATCTCGATCATCTCGTCGAGGTTTGCGGGGCGGGGAAGGCGATCGGCATGCTGCGTGAACGTTTCCATGGCCGGATCGACGAGAACTGGAAACTGGCTAGGAATGCCTTTGCCGGACCGATGGAGGAACGGGTACGTCGCGGTGGCTCTGCGGACATCACTGGCGTGAATGAAAACGAGACGACCGATCCCGCCGCTGGCTCGACCACGGAGGTCCATCAGCCAGCCGGTCGTGGCCAAATCCGTGTCGGCTTCGCCCGCATCCCACGGGCCGGCACGGGCTGACCGGCCCTCTCACGTTCCTTTCCGCTTTCTATTCCATTCGTTCGCGCCGAACCGTGCTGTTCGGCGACAGGAGACGCCTGTCATGAGCCGACACACTTCTAACGTGATCCCTTTCCCAAACAACCTCCCGCACGAAGCACCTCCGACGCCGAAGCCATCCAGCCGGATGAAGCGACTGGCGAAGTTGCAAGAGGCGACGAGCTGCGGGGCGACTTCCATGTCACAAGCCATTCCTCAGGCCATGGCCATGTGCGCGGCAAAGCCAGATGCCTCGCCCGATCCGGCGATCGTCGCCCAGGTCGTGATCGGTTTTGCCCGACGCAAAGGTATCGCCATGACCAGCGTCCCGAAAATCTTCCGTGAACAACTCCTCACGCTGTGTGCGGTCAGCGATCCGACTGCGCTGATGTTACGCGACTGGCTTGAGGGCAATCGCAAGCTGCTGGGCGTCATTGGTATGCCGACACCTCACGGTATTCATGGAACGGAGGAGGGCGCGTGATGGAAACGCTCACTGATCGCATCACGCGTTATCTGTTTGCCCGCATCCGCCGGCTGGCCATCCTCGATCTTTACGAGCGCGCCTCAGTCGTCGGATTGCTGGAGGCGGACTTCATCGTCGCTGGGGATGAGACGACCGGTACGGTCTGGCGTGTCCCGGAGCAATCCCTGCGATTGCTCGACGCCGACCCGGCTTGGGCGCGCGCCGAACTCATGCGGCGTCTCGGGAAAGCGCCATATAGGACGACGGCAATCGACGTGCTGATCCGGGACATTCCAGGAGAACCGCCACATGAAAACGTCCGTTCCGCCCCGAAGGGCAGGACCGATCGGGAAAACCATGCCGCATGCCGCCGCCCGAAATCGGGAGCCGATGCTGCATCGAGCGTTTCTGAAGCACCATCGGCGTCCAGCGAATTTCTGGCGCTGCTTCGCGAGCAGCTTGCTCCGCCAAGCGTCGCCCATGTCGCAGTCGCCCTATTGGTCGCCCGTGCCGTTGGTTCAAGCGTTCCCGACCTGTCGGTGCTCTCGGCCGCACTTCGGAACCCGGGAGCCTTCGTCTTGATCAAAGCACCGGTTGGCCGTTTCGAACGCCGCTTCGGTCTGATGCTCGAAGATGGCTTGATCCTGCCGTACTGGACGAAACTCGAAGACGTTCATCGCAGCAGCCCGCTCTCGGACGGATACGGTGATCGCCGCCGGGGAAAGACCCGTAAGACGATCAAGACACTAGCCGGCACCGATGTGCCGAAGGCGGTCGAGCGATCGTTGAGCCGGTTCCTCGTGGATGTCCTGCTGGAGCGGTCAGCGCCCGTGGTTCTTGCCGATGAGACAAAGACCGCGCTTCCGCCCTTTGTGTCGATGACGGCCGATCTCGTTCTCGAGAGCGGTGGCCTCGATCATGAACTGATCGCGGAACTCCTGCAGACGTGTTGCGGTATCGCGCCGAAGCAGTCGCTGCGGCAGATGGAGAAGATGGCGCTTGATCTTGAAGGGCTTTCGATCGATGCGCTGGCGCTGGCTGTTCGTCCCGGACGTGGTCTCGATAGCATCCTGTCAATCCTCGAAGTCCTCGGCGAACGGGCGCGCTCCTCCGACAAGTCGGACGATGATGACGATGACGGTCGCAACTCCGGGCGCGGTAGCGATCGGTCGGGGCGGCCGAAGGTCAAGAGCCGGTTTTTGATCAAGGACGGTGATGACCCACCAAAATCCGTGGATGGGATCGATGTCGTTCAGCCGGAGAAGCTGGCGGAGACATCCGGGAAGGAGGGCAGCGGCAGCGCATCCGTTGATCCGGCCAATCCGGAACACAGCCGGCTGCGTCAGCTGCGGGTCGAGAGACTCTCGGGCTATGGCGACGCACACGGTTGGGCGCTCGACCTCAAGACAGACCTTCAGCTCTGGCGCGACGGTGGGCTGGCCTGGAGCGAGATGAGTACGAAACTAATGCTGTCGGGATCGCCCGGCACCGGCAAGACGACCTATGCCCGCGCGCTTTGCAATACGTTGCAGGTTCCGCTGCTGGTGACGTCGGTAGCCTCCTGGCTTGAGCCTGGTTATCTCGGTGACGTTCTCAAGCGCATGTCCAAGGCGTTCGAGCTGGCACGGGAAAATGCTCCGGTCATCCTGTTCATCGACGAAATCGACAACATCGGAAGCCGGTCCGCAGGTCGACGGGAGCAGCACGATGACTACTGGCACTCGCTGATCAATCGGCTGCTTGAGCTTCTCGATGGAACCTCGAAGACCGATGGCGTGATCGTCATTGCCGCGACGAACCTCCCCGAAAAGATTGATCCGGCACTGTTGCGATCGGGCCGACTGGAAAAGCATGTCGCGATCCCTTTGCCGGATATGGAGGCACTGGCCGGCATCCTCGCTCATCATCTCGGTGACGATCTGGCTGGTGTGTTGGCGTCTGCGCCGTCATGCCGTCCCAAAACGATCGAAACAGCACGGCAACAACAGGTCCATGTCGGCGGTGATGCAGATGTCATCGACCAGTCCAATCGCGGAGTATCCCAAGATGCCTGAAGCCAGCCAGACGATTACACCTGAGCAGCATCCCGATCTTCGACGGCTGGCCTTGCTGGCGACCGGCAGCACCGGAGCCGACATAGAACGACTTGTGCGTGACGTTCGCCGGAAAACCAGAAGGCAGCAGCGGTCGCTGACTTGGGGCGATCTTGAGCATGCCTTGCTGGCCGGCCAGGTGAAACTCTCCGACGATGTGCGCTGGCGTACCGCCATCCACGAGGCGGGACATGCGATCGCCTTCTGTGACATGGGGATCGCAGAGGTCATCACCGCAAGCATCGGGATCGGAGGAATGGGGCAGGTGGTCAGCCGGCAAGGTCAACATCTCCCGCAGACGCAGGACTGGCTGATGCGCAGCATCGCCTGCATGCTGGCCGGGCGTACGGCAGAGCTGCTCATCTTTGGCGACACGGTGGCCGGGGCAGGTGGATACGATGATAGCGATCTGGCCAGGGCCACCGAACATGCGGTCGCCGCCGAGACCCGGCTCGGATTCTCCAATCATCAGCCGTTGCTCTATCGGTCAGTGGCAGGAAGCATCAACGAGCTCAGTCTCGACCGGCATCTGGCTGAGCGGGTCAACAGTCGCCTGATGGAAGCCGAAGCGATGGCCCGCAGTCTGCTGGAGAACAGGCGGGACGCGCTGGTCGCCATCGCCACGCGGTTGAAGGACGTCGGGGTCATGACGGGCGAGGAGATCACGCACCTGCTCGTCGCGTCCGCTGGTCCACCGACCTGACGAAACCCGACGGGGAGCTCTGAAACCGCGATTCCTGCCGGCGCCACGGCGATTCACCGTTCCCAAATGCCGATTCCGAAGTCGCGGAAATCGATTCCGATCTGCGGAAGTTCGATTCCCGCTCCGGTACCGGCACCGCGGGGACGAGTTCGGGTGACCTGCCATCGGCAGCCGTCCGAGGTGGCGATGGTTGCAAGAAGACGATGACGCGGTGCATCGAGTGACCCGGTCGATACACCACCACAAAACAGCCGGAAAGGCAGTTGGAAAGGTTCAGGATGTTGTCGAGAGTTGTGATGCTGTCCACCCCGCGAAAGCGGCATCTCAACGTGCGGCAATGCGCTTCACGCCGGATCAAGTCTTCTGCAAATCAATTCCTCTCAGATCAAAGTACCATGCCTTGGCCTACGTTCCGGGCAACTCGAAATACATCATCTCAATTTACGCTTCCGCGATTCCTGTTCCAGTTTTCTCGTTGCCAACGTCCCAATCAGTGATTCCGGCAAACCGCGTTTGCAGGCCGAAGCCGTCTGGCTGGCGATTAGAGACGAGCCAGCCCTCCCTGTCCGAAATGTCAACATAGGCAGACGACGCTTGTCCCTTGCATGGCCGGCACCGAGGCTGAGGCTCCACAACAAGGAGACAGGCAATGCCCCGGAAATCGAAGAAACAACGCAATGCAGAACAGGTCGCCCGGCAGCAGCGAGTGAGGGATGCGGCCAAGGTCCGACGTCGGCCGTCTCGCGACGATTTCGCGAGGGTGCTGCTCTGGCAGATGATCACGGCCGCTCACGGACGAGAAGATGCGCGGCTCGCCCTGGATAAGCTCAGCGAAGCCATCGTCGGCGGACTGGAACGTCAGGGATTCGATGCCCGCGAAAGCGAGGATGTCTTCGAGGAGCTGGCCGATCGGTACTCGGATGGCCTGTTTCCGTTCCGGCCTAAATGGCATCTCAAGTCTCAGCCTACGGTCTGCCAGCCATGACGTTGATGGCGCGGTGCCGCGATGTCAGTTCGCTTTCCCTGAAGGCTTGCAGCATCCTCCCGCAAACGGCGTTCCTTTATTGCCCAACGTCTTCCCCCCATTACTCCCGATCACGGCGTTTGCAGAGGAATCGCGGGCGGAGACAATCCGATCAAACGTGAAGCAAGTCCTCCAGGAACTCTGAACCGGGCCCAACCGCGGAGACGAAGAGATGATCCCGGGCGCGGGTTGCGGCGACGTAGAGCAGTTGTCGTTCTGTCGCCACGACCTCGTCCAACTCGAACTCGTCGGCGACGTCATCGATGCGCGCCGCCAACGGCAACACACCTTCATCGCAGGCGACGATTAATACAGCACGGAATTCTAATCCCTTTGCGAGATGCATCGTACCGATGAGCATTGCCTCTTCAGGGCCTCGCCCAGCAAGCGATGAAACTGTCTCGACGGCTGCCAGTTCGGCGACCTTCGATGCACGAGCTATCTGCTCGTTTGATCGGCAGAAGATGCCGATCTCGTTTGCTTTAATTCCCTGTTCCAGAAGGTTGCGAAGGAATTGCGAGGCAGCCGTAGCCTCTTCCTCAATTGTTGGTGCGACGACGATAACAGGCTCGACGCCATCGAATACCGATACCGTACCCTTGCGCAGGTCCTCCTCACCGTCGACGTCTCGGACACTTTCGGGAAGCAGCCGGTCCGCCATCCTTCTTATCTGATGCGAGGTGCGATAGTTGACCTTGAGCGTGAAAGACCGCCCGCGCACGTCGATACCCAGCCCCTTCCAGGAAAATGGTTGCTGAAAGATGCGCTGGCCGATGTCTCCGGCGAAGAAGAGCGAGTCCGGTCGGTTGGGCACGATGGCGCTCAGGAACCGCAGTTCGGCGACGCCGAGGTCCTGGGCCTCATCGACGACTACATGCGTGTAAGGCTTTTCGGTGCGGTCTTCGAAATGCTTGGTGACCACGGTGAACAGGTCCGCAGAGGTCAGTAGAGCTTTCGTTCGCAACTGCTTGCAGACCTCCGAGAAGACTGTCCAGAGCTCTTCGCGTTGCTTCGAGCCAAGCCGGTTCTTACGTCCCATCCTCGGTACTGTTGCATAGGTTTCGGCGCTGTCGATCTGCCAAGCGTCGATCACATGCTCCCATTCTGAATTGAGAAACTGAGGAGTATACCTCGTCACGTTCACCGCCTTCGTGGAGTCGGCGATAAGTGCCCTCAGTTTTTCTCGGCCGACCAGATAGGCCTTCCGACCCGTCATGAGCGCGAACAGGTCAGCTGCCGCTTGTTCGAATGACGATATGGTCACCCTGTCGGCGAGAGAGGGGCTGTCGGCAAGGAGCACGCCAAGCTTGCGCTTCAGCGCGGCGGCAAGCGGCTCCGAGAAGGTCGTCAAGAGCACCTTCGCCTGAGGCTCGTTGCGGAGAATGCGTGCGACCCGGTGTAAGGCGACCACGGTCTTTCCGGTGCCAGCCGAGCCGACCACGCGCACCGGTCCAGAAAAGTCCCGGTCCACCAACGCCCGCTGTGACGGATGAAGGAACACCGACCATTTTTCGAATGGCTGGTCGAGCGCCGCGGCCAGTTCCTCATGCCCTTCCAGGATACGGAACCGCCGTTGCGCATCAGGATGGCTATAGGGATCGGTGGTAACCGGCGCCGGCTTACTCAGAACACCTGTTGCGGCATATTCCAGCAAGGCCTCGGCGGCTTCCTGCGGTAAATGACCGGCGAGCGTGAAGAATTTGTCTTCGCTTGCGTCGAGGACGTCCCTGATCCAGTCCTCTGGGACACCGATCGACAGTGCGTCGTCGGTGGATAATTTCGAAAAAAGCGGCAGTGTCGAAACCGACGGCGTAGCTGGAACGAGGAACGGCAACTCTGGCTGTCGTGCCGGCGCCGGCTGGACCACGATCTCTTCGACCCGTTCGCGCACTTCGACGATCTGAAGTGCACCTGTGCGCGAATGGGTCTCGATCCGGCGTCGTTCTGCCCATTTGTAGGCGTCGTCGTGGTGGTCGACATAGGCGAGCATGACGCTGTCGCCGGTCTTATGGATGATGATCCGGAGATCGCGATTGACCCGGACCGACCAGAAGTTCGGGTCCTTGGACGCATCGATCCTGTGGAACTGCAGGCCTGGCCGGTTCGGATCGGTCTGCAGGTCGAACGCCGTCAGCTTCACCTGTTTCTGCTCGTCATTGGTCAGCTTGGCCAAGGATGCGGTAAAGCTGTCGGCGAGGATGGTGGGCATCAGTATGGTCCCCGTGATTCTTCGGCTTTTCGAAACTCTTCGAATCGATACAGTAAAATGTCTGGATCGGGGCGAGATGCCTCATCGTTGATCGCATTTACCAACAGCCCATCATGAGCTGCGTATTCAGATCGCGCGATGCGCTTGGAAACAACCACCTTCAGGCGATTGTTGATCGGCTCAAAGCCGATCAGTTGTTTGTCAAAGAGCACATGCACATCTGCCCGGAGCGCAATCCCGTTGCGGACGTCATTTGTCTTCGGACCAAGGTATCTGAAGAGATGTGCGGCCTCGACAACTGCTGAGGTCCGAGACCGAGTAACTGCGCATCGCTTCCAGGCCAATAGTACCTGCTTGCGGAAATCTCGCTGGCCTTCGCGAACAACGTTGAGAGACTCGGTTCGCCTGCGTTCATCCACTGGATCAGCCAAGTTGAAATCCAGGCCGGATAGAAGAGGGAGTGGTCCTGGCGACACCCGCCGCACCAACTCGCGACGTAGAAGTTCGAGTCTCGACAGGAGGCGGGGCCCTGGAGTCGCTGCCAAGATCGTCCGATCTGACGATAAGTGAAAATGAATGTGTTCGCTTCCACGGTTGGCGAGAAATTTGATACAGCCGGCATCGAGGGATCGTACCTCGCCGTCAATCGTCCTGAAGGCATAGGGGACGGGAGCGCCGAGCTTCCAGAAGAGGCCGACGAAAACCTTCTCGAAGAAGTCGGTTCGGGCCGTTTTCCCAAGCGCCTTATCCCCGAGCGTCTCTGGAGTGTAGAATTTTGGGTTCTGACCGCGGGAGAAAGGGTGACTCGGCTCTCGCCAGTCGGGGATTGAAACAGGTAATTGGGGAAATTCCTCCATCCCTAAACATCAGACCTTATATATCCAGACCAATCGCATCTTAGGATTGATCAAAATCCGTTAAGATATAATCCTCTTGGAACGCCTCGTACCGCCGCCACTGCCGCAGTTGACTATTCTCTACCGAACGCAAACGTGAGCCGATCAGTGGGTTGCTGGCCATGAAAAATCAAATCGGCCGACGTATAGCGTGTCATGCAGACGCTGCAGATCATGTTCCCATTCGCCAATCGCCCGACGATAGGAGGGGTTTTGCCGGCGCTTGGCGTTTCGAACAAACGCGGCGATGGTTTCCGCCAGTTTGTGTAGCCTGCGTAGCGAATTTGGCGTGCCCCAGAGTGCCATATGCGGACTCGGCAGGACAGGAGGCAGAGCAATTCTGAATACCCGATCGAGTATCGCGTATCTCATCGAAGGGGTAAGCACGCTTAGTTGGCCTACTTTGTATCCAAAGAAGGATAGAACGCCATCTTCAGGCGCATCAAACGAGTTTAAGCTTCCGTTGCCCTTTAGAGCGTCTGTGGACGGCCATTTGAAATATTCCCCGTCGAGTGCGAGTAGTTGTTCCTCAATCCTCGCAAGCTGCTCGAGCGCCTTCTTTCTGACCTCCTCACTTGCTGTTTGATTAAGAGATAAATTCAACTGCCTTAACCAGCGTTCAGCAAAGCTCATGGCAGAGATTTTTGTACTGACCTTGGCCGTTCTTTTTGCGTCTGGGGCTGACGGGAACTTGGAGGCAAGCGTCTCCAGCTTTGCGCCGTCCGCGTGGTCTGAATGTTCTTTTGCTAACGTCTGAAAGGGACGTGAGGGAGTGACAGGGAAGCGCTCGGAAGCGATTGCAGTAGAACTGACAACCGAGCAACTCGTCTTTGGCTTCCCCCGGATAGAAACATCGATGAACAGATACTCGCCGGAATACCGGATGGGATAAACGACCTTGCGGCTCGATACACCTAGTTCTCCATCTGGCATCCTAAGAAGAACGAAACCGTGCATCAGGTGACGGAACTCATCTCGATTGAAAACGAGTATTTGCTTCGTCAGCTCAGGCAACGGCCGCAATCGTTGAGGAGCCTTGGGAGAAGGCACATTCTTTTTGTTAAGGGCTCTGCTCACCCGGATGGCCAAAGCTCTGTCCGGGGTCATTTGCAGGCCGTGTTTGCTTACCAGTGACGATGTCTTTAGACCACGCTTTCTTCGTTTCCGTTGAGACACAGTTCTTCCCTCATCGCCTACACCCCAAACACCTTCAACACCTCGTCCCCGAAGTGGTTGATCACCTTCACCGCGATCCTCCCCGTGCTCGGCCGAGCGAACGGCCGCGACGTGTCCGCATAAAGCGTCCCCCACGCATCCGGGTCGATCTCCGCCTTCAGCGCGGTCTTCAGCGACTTGTAGGGATCGTTCGCGCCGAGGAAATAGGCGTGGCGGACGAAGAAGCTCTCCTCGTCGTAATCGGTGTCGATGAACCAGGCGGCGATGCCCTTGACGTCGTCGGAGCGGATTTCGCCGGTGGAGGGGTCGAAGACATCGACGCCGTGGACCTTCACCCTGATCTCGCCGCTGGGCGCATCGAGGATTTCGACGTCCGGCTCACCGAAGACGACGAAGAGGTTGCCCTTTCCGGTGTTCTTCAGGTCCTCGGCCATGTGCAGGTCGGGGTTCATGCGTGCCTTCAGGATGGCGAGTGGGCCGAGCCGGTTGAGGTCGGTCGCTTGCGCATCGAAATTGAAGGCGCAGGCGATCAGCACGTCGAAGCGGGCGTCGGAGGCTTCCCGAGCTGCAGCGGTGATCTGACTGCGGGTCAGCGTGCCGAATTCAGGTCCAACAAGGATCGCCGCGCGCTTCTCCGCCGCGCCGCCATCGGTATAGCGGCCCTCGGCGGCGATATAGTTGCCCGGCCAGGGCTCGATGGAATTGAAGTGGATCGTATCGGCCTTTGCCTGCTGGTGGACGCCGGCGCTGCGAAGATGCGCTAGCACCATCTCGCCGAAATCGGCCTCCGGCATATTAGCGGGGGCGGACGCGCGGGACGTGATTGCACCGGCTGCGGCCAGTTCCGCGCCCAGCGTGTCCTCGCGCGCGGCGACGACGCGATGCGGCGACAGGCTCTCGACGGTGAAAGGCCCGGCGACGCGCACCTTGCTCTTGTCCTCATAGGGGCGGTCGTAGAGTAGTTCGACATCGGCGGCGCGGGCGATCGAGCCGTCGATCTCCTGCTGCCTGCTGATGCGGCCCTCCCACCAGGCGGCATGCAGCTTGCGCACCGCGTCGGTCACCAGATGCACCTTGGCCTGCCCGTCCTTGCTGTCAAGCCAGGCGTCGAGATCGCGGGGGATTTCCCATTCCTCGAAGGCGGTGGACAGCGCCTCGTTGAGCCGCCGCCGCAGCGGCTCCAGCACGTCCTGCCACTTTTCCCAGATCACGTCGATCTCGGCATTGTTGGCGATGCTTTTTAGCGTCACACGAGCTGCACGATCATAGATGAAGCCCTGCCGGATATCGCCCGTGACTGGGGTATCGGCTAGAATCTTTCCGGAGACGTCCTGCTCCTTGGCGCGACCCTCGCGGCTGTCAGCCAAAAGGTAGTAGGGGAAGCGCGCGCTCATCAGCCGCGTGCGGGCAAGAGCCAGCGCCACACGTGATGTATCAACGGTGATCCAGCGTCGGCCCCACTGTTCGGCGACATAGGCTGTCGTGCCCGAGCCGCAGGTAGGATCAAAGACCAGATCGCCTGGATCACTGGTCATCAGAATGCATCGCTGCAAAACAGACGGGCTGGTTTGGACTACGTATGTTTTGTCTGGGCTGCCCGCCGTGTCAGTCCAGATGTTTGACACGGGATAGGCGCGAAAATCATCGATGTAGCGCACATAACGTAGAGTGCGCCCCGCCTTCTTGATCCTGCTTGCCTTTAGAAGCTTTTCAAAGCCAGCTTGTCCTGTCTTCCAGTATCCTCCGCTCGGGCCAAAGGTTGTTCCTTCAAATTTAACCGGAAATGAACCAGGCGGCCTATTTGAAGTTAGGCTCGTGAGCTGAAAGGCGCGACCATCCTCGTCCATTTGATCGTATCGAGCGCCCGAACCGTGACCAACACCAAGTTCCTTTGTAAAATAGGGTCTGCGGAATTTGATCTTGCTGATGTCTCGGCAGTACCAAATCAGATAGTCCTGAACAGCGGGTAGGAGGTCGCTTGTTTGGCCGCCAGTCTTTTGGAAGGTGATCTCGCTGACAAAATTCTCCTCGCCAAATACCTCATCCATCAGAGCCCGCACTCGATGCACGTTCTCGTCGCCGATCTGCACGAAGATCGAGCCGCTTTCGGCGAGCAGTTCCCGCGCCACCATCAGCCGGTCGCGAAGATAGGTGAGGTAAGAGTGGATGCCATCCTTCCAGGTGTCGCGGAAGGCCTTCACCTGTTCTGGCTCTCTGGAGACATCCTCCTTCTTGCCGTCCTTCACGTCCCGGCTCATGGTCGAGACCTGCCAGTTCGAGTTGAACTTGATGCCATAGGGCGGATCAAAGAAGATGCTCTGCACCTTGCCGCGCATCTCCTCCCGCTCGGCAAGGCTCGCCATCACCTGCAGCGAGTCGCCGAGGATCATGCGGTTTTGCCAATGCTTGGTGTGTTGGTAGAATTCCGCCCGAGCCTCCGGATCGGCAATGCCGTTGAAATCGGCAAACAGGTCCGGCGCGTCCGACTTCTCCTCGCGGGCCTTGTTCGTCCGACGCTTCAAATCGTCGATGATCGCCTTGGGATGCACCTTTTCCTGGATGTAAAGCGGCGGCGCATTGACCACGAGATCGGACCAGTCCTGACGGTCCTTGCCGCGCCAGACAAGTTGGGCGTCGCCGATCTCGATCTCGCCTGTCTCGGCCAGCTTTCTCATCTGCGCCTGCGTGATCCTGATCTTCGCGCCGTTCCAGATGACCTGGGGGTCGCGGTCCATGTCCCGATCCCGCTCCTCGCCATGCGCCAGCGGCCGATCGCGTGGGATGCGCATCTCGCGAGAACTCTCGCCCAGCATTTCCATCTGCTGCTCATAGAGCGACGCCATCTCGGCCGTCGGGTTGTTCAGCCGCACCGCCTTGTCGTGTGTGAGGGTGGAGACATCTTTTTCGCGCGGGGTCTTGGCCATGTGGACGATGTTCTTTCAGAGAAATTTCTTGATCAGGAAATGATGGACGGCGACGATCTCGGCGTCATACTCTCGTTCAATACCCTTGATGGTGAAATCGGAGACTTTTCCCCGGATCGTACCGGTACCGGGTGTCGATCCATTTCTTACAACACCATCTTTGACGTTCCCCAAAGGGCTTCCTGCGCCAAGCGTCGAGCCACTTCGAATGACGGCATCCTTGACATTGCCAAGCGCGGTTCCCGCGCCGGGCGTGGAGCCATTCCGGATCACACCATTCTTCAGATTGCCTAGCGCCTTGCCAGAACCGATGGTGTTTCCGTCGCGGATCACACCGTCCTTGAAGTTTGCCATTTTCAGTTCCCGGTCATTGTTGCGATTGATCGTGGTTGCTCGAGCTGTTTCATGTCGGAATCTGGCTCACCGTCGAGGCGGAGAAGAGGCTCGAGTAGCGCGATGTCATGTATGCAGCCCATTCCGCGCCACCTGCACTTTGCAGGATCGGCTTGAAGGCTGACGAAATATCGAGGCTTGTGAACCGGTCGGGGGACTGCAGCAGTTTCGGCCAGACCGATGCGAAATCCGATCCGTACTCCCGAAGTCTGGGAGCGGTTACCGCTTTCAAAGCCGAATTGCCGGCGGGCGAGAGATGCAGCACTCGCACGATGTCCGCGCCATATTCTCGGGCCTTCTCCATCTGGAATGCCAACATCTGCTGACGGAGAAGCTGGTAGAACGGCTCCCAGAAAAAATCCTCCAATGCCAAGCCAAGGTCAGCACGGATTGGTCCCTCTGGGTAAAAGGCGAGTTTTTCGTAGCGCTTCAGACGCGTAGCATTTCCGTTCGCGCTGATCGGAGCACCGTAGCACTCGGTGTACTTCCACTCGATCAACAGCGTTTCCAGTTTGCCATCTCGCTCGAACATCAACACCGCGTCAGCGGATGTCGCGTTCGCGCCACGCGAGCGAGAACCATTTTTACCTGACTCGTTCAGATAGTCTCCGCCGATCCACTCAAATCCGACAAACCACTCACCATCCGGACCTTCTTCGATCGGCCGCATGGTCGGCTTTTCACCCCCAAGTGCCGCCTGAACTAGACGCGCAAGCATTTCTGGCTTTCGAGCCAGAGGTGCCAGAAAATTCAGACAGCAAACCTGCGATGACAGACCATGATTGCTGTGCGTGTGCCACTGGATGCCTTTGTGTGTGAAATACGCGGGGACGACGCTCCTGATCGACGGAGCGAGATTCCGCTCAAAGCTCACCGGATCGAGGCGATAGGCTGAACCACGGTATCCTCCGTGCCCGGGCTCGGAGTCGGCGAAGAACTTGGATTGACTTTCCCGCTGGACCCTTATGAACGTATTCATCTGCTACTCCGCCGCGATTGTCAGCTGCGCTTCGGCCTCATCGCCCTCGCTCTCGGCGTCGATCCCTTCTTCCGGCTGATTGCCGCGATAAGCCTGTTTGCCTGTTGCCTTCTCGATCAGCGCGAGAAGCTGTTTCTGCCGCTCGGCCATGAATTCGATGAACCTGTCTGCCCGTAACAAAGACGGATCGACAAGGTGTGAAGACAAATAAGTGTCGAGCTCCGCAGCCTCGATCGGTGGGGTGGCACTGGTGCCCTTCTCCAGGGTAGCCAGATAGTCCGAAGGGGCAACGCCGCCAATAATGCGATTGGTGCGATAGGTCAGCGGTGTCTTGTTGATGATGGAGTCGTAAACTTCCGGTTTGATCTTGTTGTCCTCACACCACTTCTTCGGAAAGATATGGTGGATGTCGACGCTCTCGCCGAAAAAGACGATATGGTCAAATTTCAGACCGGATCGGAAATCGAGAGCGCCTTCCTTCATCAGCAGGGCGTTCATGCCCTTGTAGGCCGCCGAGAGGCGCATGCGCATGGTTTTCAGGCGATCGGACCGGAACGTTGTGTCGCTGACAGTTGAAGGCATTGCGCCGCCCTGCAGCCACACAGGTACCTCCATGAAGTCCTTCGCTATCCGGGTATCGACGGCCGAGCCATAGAGTTCGCCGAAGACGCCGTTCCAATACCACTGCTGAAGCTGCTGTTTCAGCGTGGCGTGGTGAAGAGCTCCCTCGTTTTCTGCGAGGATCGCGGCCAGCGGCACTATCTGCGACTGATAAGGCAGGTCCTCGACCTTATAGATGTTCAGTTCGAACAGAAACTTGGCAGCCCGCTCGAAACCCTGTTCGGCCTTGTCGCAATAGGCGGTGTACGCACTTAGTGGTAGATTGAGGAGGGCTTGTCGATTGCCCGTCACCTGGGGCAGGTCCTTGCCCTGCTTTCCCTCAGATTCGGCGGCACGTCGTTTGTCGCGTGTATGGAAGAGCGAAATCACCTGTAGGAGATCGGTGTTTGTCACGTTGGCGAGGATGCCCGTGTCCCGCCCAGCCGGCCGTAGAGTCTCTGCAAGCCTTTGGTGGCGGCCCTTTTGCCCGTCGGCCCCATACCAGTCCTTGCGTAGCTCAAAACCATCCGCTGCATACATGGCTGTTACCAACTCGAAGGCGTCGAGCGGCTTGCCGCCGGTATTGACCTTCTCGAAGACGGTGCAAACAGCTTCTTTGGTCGTGGCCTTGTCCAGGGTGATAACCGGCACCTGGTACGATTTGAAATTATCGAGGACATCCTTCTTGAAGGCTTTCCATTTCTCCTTTGCGGATTTGCCCTCGTCACCCTGCCAATGGTCGTTGAACCCGTCCTGCCAGTCGTCCCAATCGAATACTTCAGTCAGCGGGAACATCATCGACGCATATTCGTGTTCCCGCGACGAGAGGTCGAGCTTGATCTCCCGGCCGAAATCAGTCCGAACAATCCTATCTTCAGGCACGCCTACGATGGCTTCCTCTCGATTGGCCTCTGCATCGAGCGCCATTTCGATATAGATGTAGAACCACCGCTTCACTCGCTTGTTCTTCGGTGTGACGGTCTCGACCACCTTGTTACGAAGGGTGACCTGGTACAACGACGTCATCCGCTGCTGGCCATCGAGAAGGAGAGAAGAAGGCGAAACATGCTTTGCTGAATCCGGCGCGCCCTCAACGGGGCGAGGTTTGAAGTTGACCTCGCCGCCGGTCTCCAACGTCATTAGTGCGCCCACCGGGAACGCGCGCGAGACGGAAGCAATCAGGCTTTTAATGCGATCTTCGTCCCATACCCAACTGCGTTGAAAGTCAGGAAGTTGGAGATTGCCTTTTTGGCAGTTGCTGAGCAATTCGTGCAGCGAAAATGGATTCGTCTTAAACGTTGCGCCAGTCATCATGCCTCCTCGGGGATTCTCGCGCTAAAGTTAGCTACTAACTTGCTGTAGTCTTCTTCCATCGCAAAAGCATTGCGGAATTCGGCAAAGGCCCAGCGGCCATAGACCTTTAGGTTGTTGACGCCGGGGACCCAGAAGTTCGTCATTGTCTCAGCCTTGATCTGCTCATCGAGACCGCGGAAGCCCTTAACCTCGACGATCAGGTTCAACGGGTCATCCGGTCCGTGACCGTCATCAACCTGTATGATGAAGTCCGGCAGGTAGCGGCGCGGCACGCTGCCTGAGCGATAGGGTAGTTCGAAACCAAGTGCCTGGTTCTTCACGTAGGAGATCGTAGCTGGGTGCGCTTCCACGACGCGGGCAAATTCCGCCTCCCAATCGCTATCGCAGACGACGTAGTTCACGTGGGAAAGCCGGGTTTCCCAGAGCGTCTGCTTGGTCGTGATGAAGGACACGTGGTCGGTGTAGCCGTGCGGATTGTACGGATCGAGCATGGCCTTCACGACACTCTCCCCATCTTCACCGGCGCTGCGGACTATGGCTTGGTAGATGAGTTCGGATGCTTTCTCCGCCAACTCGGCATAGGTCAGCATGCCCGCCCTGGTGCCACCAGTGAGCTTCAGGCAAGTGGCAATCCAGCGTCGCGTAATGGGCTGGAGCTGGTTATAGAGGTAATAGGGAACGTCTTGATCCGGCTCACGGAAATACATCTCGATGAGCTTCTTGGTGAGATGCGTCGCGACGGTGTTCGGCCGCATGTCATCGAGCGCATCCGGAGAAATGTCATGGCCTTCGCCGACCAGCCCTTCGAGACGGACCGTACAGGGGCCGACCAATTCTGGCGTCAGGTCGAGGATTGAGTCCGCCGAGAAATTGGCCGAAAAGCTCTCAGAGGGGAGCTCGGCGCGATAGCCGGCAACGCGCGGAAAGCGGATGGAAAGGTCGTTGCGCTCCTTGAGCGAATGGACACGTGTCGTTGGCTTCGGCGGCGTGCGCGTCACTTCCTGTGGCTCGGTGGCAAAGTCGAAGGGAATGCCGAGGATGTCGGCGTATTCGGTATTGAACAATCCGTTGTCATTCAGCTCGTAGGACTGGCGGCGCAGGCCTCGACCAATCACCTGCTCGCAGAGGAGCTGCGTTCCGAATGCGCGGACGCCAAGTATGTGGGTGACCGTGTTGGCATCCCAGCCTTCCGTCAGCATCGACACGGAGACAACGCACCGCACCTGTTCGCCGAGACGGCCCTTCTGCCCGACGGTGTTCATCACTTCACGCAATAGCTCCGAGTCCGAGAGCTTGTCGGCCGCCGCGGCACCCTCGCGCTCCTTGATTTCCCTACGGAACTGCTCGATTTCTGCCTCGGCCATGTCGCGGAACTTGGCATCCAGCGCCTCTCCGGACTCAAGCTGTTGCGAGTCGATCAGCAGCGTGTTCATGCGCGGCAGCCGATTGCCATTGCGGTCATCGTAGTTCCGGAACAGCTCCAGATGCCCGTAGTGCTTTGTCTGGCGCTCACCTTCAACTTCCCGTTCCCAGCCCGAAATCCATTCGAAAATGAGCTTCGAACTGGCAGTGTTGTTGCAGACGACGATGAACACCGGGGGGACGCCAATGCCGGCCTTTTGCCAGGCATCGTATTCCTTCTCGTAATGGGAGTAGAGCGAGTAGAGCGCGGTCTGCAGTTCGGCAGGTATACTCAACGGATCAAGATCGCCGGATTTGCCCGCCCCCTTCTTCGGCATCTTCTTGCCGATGTGATCCCATAGATTGCGAAATACCGGAGTGGCGGCATTGACGGCATTGTCCGATACCGGAACGCGGGGCAGCTTTACGATGCCGCACTCGATTGCATCTACGAGAGAGAAGTCGGAGACAACCCAAGGGAAGAGGGTGCCTTCCTCATAACCCGACCCGCGCAAGAAGAACGGTGTCGCCGAGAGATCATAGACCGCGCGAACGCCGACTTTCCGCTTCAAAGCCTCGATGCCGGAAATCCAAAGCCGTGCAGCCTCATTGTTTTCCTTGGCCTCGTCCTTTTCCTCCCCCTTCAGTTCATCTTCCTCGTGGCTTCCCGGACGTTCGCGATAGCAATGGTGTGCCTCGTCGTTGATCACCACGACGTTCTTCATCTGCAGGAGATCGCCGCAGGCCCGCTGAAGCATCTGTCCCTCGGTTTCGAGTTCCTCGATTGCTTCGCCTTTCCAGCCCTTCATCAGACGGAGACCCACTGCGTTCAGCTCGTGAGCCTTGCGCCGCTGAAAAACATGATAGTTGACGATTTCGATCTTCGCCTTGTTCAAGTCGGGCATCATGTCCTGTGGAACAAGTTCCCGAGAACGATAGTAGCTATTGCCGTCAGAAGGCTTCAGTACGCGCAGTCGGTCCTTGATGGTGATACCGGGCGCAACGATAAGGAAACCTCTCGAGAACAAACTGGAGTTCGGCTGCCGAGCGGCATTGATCGCCTGCCAGGCAATGAGCATGGCCATGACAGTTGTCTTGCCGGCGCCGGTGGCCAACTTCAGCGCAAGGCGAAAGATTTCTGGGTTAGCATCTCGGTTTGCTTCTTCGAGATGGCGGAAGATGTGAGCGTACTGCTTGTTTTTGCGTGCCACCTCCGCAAGCCAGATCGCCGTTTCTACGGCCTCCACCTGGCAATAAAAGGGGCGGGGGCCGGAGAAGTTGTCACTTCGCCAATATTGGAGCAATCGCTGGGTAACGGGCGTGACACCCCAGTCGTTTGGATTGGGAATTGAACGCCATGACGCGATGTGGCCGCGAATTTCATTGATGATCGGCGTGGGGTTGTAGTGGCTGCTACCGTCCTTGGTCTGGTCGAGATCAAGCGTAGCCTGCTTTTTGGCGTCTGCTTTGATCTTGCGGCTCTTCGGAACGGGGGTCACGTATTTCGACCGGCGCCGGCCTTCAATGGGCGGTTGATTGAGCGGCTCGCCACTTTCAGACAGCGCATGATGGCGCGTGGGAACGTCATACGGCGAATTGAGAATTGGCTCGGCGTAAAATGGCTTGGTCATGCAATCTGTCCCAGAATCGGCATCGCCATTCAATCGCCCCCGCGAGGGTGATGCAACTCTTACGATGCAGATTGCTGCATGTCGCGAAGAATTGCACACGGAAATTATTTCCTCATTGCAACGGTATTCAAGAAGTTGGACTTGCATCCCGGTAGTCGCATGGGAATGGCGCGGTTTCGCGGGCTTCACATGCGCGGGTCGCGCACTCTTTCGTAAGTTGTGGAAATTAAATCACATCGCAGTTCAATTTTGTGGAGTTTTGGCCAAACCGCCCAGGTCCGCTTGATTGCAAGGCCGTGCCTCTAATAGTTTCCAATTCGTTACCACTCAAGGGTAGTGGTTGGGGATCGGATTAAGTGATTCAGGAAATTGGAAGTTTCGTCGTTGCCTCGATTCTTGGCGCGGCGAATTATCTTGTAAAGGATGCGGCTGCTCCGGGTATTGTCGCTCTAGGAATTGTCGTTCTCCTGGTAGTTTTTACTGCGGCTTTCTTTCGAGAAGTCGTTCAGCGCAGGAAAGCAGTTCAGTGGCTAAAACGTGAAATTCAGAACAGCCCGACAGGCGCTGATTTTAGTCGTGATATCGACGTTCTTTCCGCCTCAATCAAGAAGACAGGCACGAACAGGTATCGCCGGCAATTGGCGGCTGCGTGGGAGAAATACAGAGAGACCCTTGTACCTCACGAGGAAGACGGCAAGGTTGTGCTTCGCAATGCCGTCCGACCGTCCATGTTTCTCAATCCAGAGGACTTGGGTTTTGGGGTTGGCTTTTGGCGCATCGTACCCGGTCTCTTTGTTTCGGTTGGGCTTTTTCTGACGTTCCTGGGGTTGATTGCCGCTCTCTCGACTATGGCGCAAGGAGCCGAGATCGATAGCGGTGTCATGCGACAGCTGCTTTCTGTGGCCTCGGCGAAGTTTATCATGTCGTTGACGGGGCTTTTCTGCTCAATCGTCTTCACGATCCTTCTTAGAAGCATCTACGGGCGACTGGAGCAGTCGATCCATGAACTGTGTGCCGCCATTGAGCAGCGTCTCACCTATATCAGTCTGGAGGCCCTTGCCACAGAACAACTGAAGGCAACCCGGGAACAGCGGGAACATTTCCGATTGATCGGCATGGAGTTGGTCGCGGAGATTGGCCGTCCCTTGAGGGAGGAGCTCCCAGCGGCGATCCAGAGCTCGATTGCTGGGGCCATGGCGCCTATTGTAGAAAGAGTGGGTAAACTCGGCGCAGAGGGCGTCGGAGATATGGTGTCCGGGATTTCGGACAAGCTAACGGATTCTATCGGTATCGCGCTGACCGAGGCGAGCCAGAAAATCTCTGATGCAGGTGAAAGGCTTGGGTTGCTTGCTGATCGGCTGGATCAGAGCTCGGGGCGGATAGGCTCGGAGATGGAGGGCGTGACAGAACGTGTCGCTCAAGCTGTGGAAGACCTCCGTGCGGCTATCACGAATACGGCTGAGGTAACCGGGGGGACGTTTAACGAAGGTGCCGAGAAGCTCCTTGCGGTCATGAACCGTACGCTTGAGGGAATTCGCGACAATACGGGCGAAGGTGCGCGCGCCATGTCGGCAGCGGCTGAGGACATGCGCCAGGCGGCTGAATCCTTCAAACAGGAGATCGAGTCCGCAGCGCGAACAGGTACAGAAGCCGCGCAGGAACGCATGAAACTTGCAGGTCAGCAGGTGAGCTCGGCTATCGGCGATGCCGGCAAGGACGTGGCAGAAGTGTTCAGCCGCACCAGTGCGGAGATTGCTCGGGTTGCGGAAGAGGTCTCCGAGAAAGCCGGCGCCGGCTTGCTCGCTCCGCTGGCTGAAATAGGCTCCAGGTTGGAGGGGCTGGTCAAGCAGTTGAACGACGGTACGTCCAACATGCGACGCATGGCCGATGGGGTGAAGGCGGGTGCCGACGCTTCAGAAAAGGCTGCAGGTACCTTCAATGGAGCGGCTAGCTCCCTTGTTGCCGCTGTCACTCCAGTAAAAGCCGTCGTGGATCGCATGGAAGGTTCGATCCGGCAACTTACCGACAGCACACAACACGCGGCGAGCACTGTTTCGAGGTCTGCGGAGGCGACCGCCGAGTCTGCCGCTTCGGCTCTTGCCGCTGCGAAGGAAATCCTCCAGGCGGAAGCGAAATCCATCGAGAACGCTTTGGGCGGTGTCTCCGTGATGCTGGAACGTCTAAAGGGGCAGGGTGACCGCCTGGATGAGATGGATGGAAAGCTAGGCCAGGCTTTCGATCTCTACACGGAAAATGTGGAGAAGGCCGTCCAAGGCATGTTCGGCCACGTGCGCGATCTGCAGGAAAGGCTAAATCCTGCCCTCGATACCATGCGTGAAATCGTTGAACAGGCCGAGCAATTCGCTCCGCAGTCGCGGAGAGCCTGATGCGCGGCGGTTTCCGGACGCGTTACAAAGAGGAAGAGGAGGAGAGCGCATTTGTGTCCATGACGGACATGACCGTCAGCTTCCTCTTCATCATCATCCTTTTGCTGGCTTACTTCGCCCAGCAATATAGCGAAAAGGACACCGTCCCCAGACCCATACATGAGGAGGTCATTAAAGAAAGGAATGACGCGCAACGGGAGATAGTCCGACTGCAGGCAATCATCGCTGTTCATGAGAAAACGATCGCTACCCTCAAGCAGGAGATTAACGAGAAGCAGGTGGAGATCGAGCGGTTGCAGGCTGATATCGCGAAACTGCAGGCCGAGATCAAAGAGCTAAAAGAGGCGCTCGAAAAGCTTCGGAAAGTTGACCCACTGGAAGCCTACCTAGCCACGTCGGCGATCGAGAGACGACGAATTCTCGAAACTCTACGCGACCAGTTGAAGATTGATTTTCCTGATCTCGAGGTGGTTATCAGTGAAGAAACCGACGCTTTGCGCTTTCAGGGCGACGGCCTGTTTGCAACCGGATCGTCCACGTTGCGCCCCGACCGGAGGGCAATCGTGGAAACTGTCGCAACGAGGCTATCGCAGATTTTGCCCTGCTATACGATTGGCCCGCGTTCGAAGTGGACGGCCGAATGCAATCCAGGCAATGCGATTATTGAAGCTTTGCAGATTGAGGGACATACCGACTCGACCGGGGATTTTACGGCCAACCTGGCTCTATCTACCAATCGCGCAAACAGCACTTTTTCTACAATTCTCGGCAAATCGGGCGAGCTAGTCGATTTTCTGAACTTCCGACATCAACCCGTTCTGTCCGTCGCAGGATACGGCCAAATGCGCCCGGTTAAGGACAACTCGACGAAGGAGGGACGAGATACGAACCGCCGCGTCGACCTGCGAATCATCATGTACACACCAAGCCAGTCTGCGGAAATCGACCGCATTCGGCAGGCGTTGAATGAAAACAACCCCGGGGGTGTCGCGAATTGACCCTCAGCAAGAGCCTCTCCCAGAACCTTCAGTTCGCCAGGCCCGCCTTGCCAGCTTTGAACTCACTCGCATCTCGGACAGAGAGAATTCTATCCCGCTGGCCGGATGTTGTCGCCAATCCGCCCGAGAAAGACCGTGAAAAACTCGTGGCCATTGTGCGGGACAAACTGGAGAATAATAGCTGGGAGGACACGAAGCTCTCGCTGATTACAAGCGCTGGCAGGGCGTTGTTCGACGAGGATCGTCGCACTAGACCTGACCTGGTGGAGATGCGAGATTTTTATTACAGCGAGACCCGCGCCTCGACACGGGCGGGGTTTCTCGGCGGAATGTTCTCCATCTACATGGACAGCTTTGATGCCAAGGCGGAACATACGTGGCAATTGGCCGGTGCATTGTCGGCAGCGGCGGGGCGTCTCGGAGCTCGCTGGCGTATGATGCTCGATGCCATCCCGGAGATGCTCTCACCCGACGCTGTGGCAGAGGCCGTCGGCCGACAGATGGTGTTGATGGACGACCTCTGGATCGGACTGCAGAAGCTCGGTATTCGCAGCCCTCATGCACCCGGTCTGATGAATGCCGTCCACTTGGCCTATGTGAAGCAGATCGAGCCGCACCTCGATCAGCGGGTGGAGATGGAGCGGCTGATCGAGTGGTTGAAGCCGGAGGGCAGGGAGGCGAAGACGACCGGCGCCGGCGAAGCGATCTCGGCTCTGCTTGGACACTGGGTCAAGCATTCTCCGAAGCCCGATGACCTACGCTACCTCACAGAGAACATCATCGGCATTTACGGTGATCCTCGTGTCCAGCGTGGCGGCGTTTGGTCAGCAGTACCGGAAGACAGGATGGCGGTTATCCTGCGCTGGCTGACGGGCGAGAACATCCGGTTCTTCCTTGATGTCGTCTCTGAGGTGGAAGACAGCCACATGTGGGAGCCTCGCAGGAGATTTTGGCTCGGCCTGCATGATCGTGGCCGTATCGATGCAGCCTGGGTTGCTTTCAGCGATTCCGCCGCGAAAGAGGCAAGGCGACGCGGGGCGGGAGGTAAGGGGACGTTGAGATTTGGCGTTCAAACGGCAGGCTACGGTCGCGCGAATACATCACTGCTTATACTGAAGATCGGCAGGAAGATCGTCGTTGAGGGCTCTCACAGCTATAAGGTCCACATTTTCGACGAGTCCAACCAGCGTGCGCCTGCGCTCTACCAGTGGCGATATGACTGTGAAGCAATCAGGTTCATTCCCGGCTCCAATGCGAAATCGCACAACGGCGACTGGCAGAGTTGGGTCTTGGAACACATCTAGGTGAAAAAATGAACTTGGAAGCTTCTTTCTCTCCAGATGCAATCACTCTGTCCGCAAAGAACGAGCGCGCGGGTCTACTGCACCGGTTGGTGCGCCGTAGTGTCAAATCTGATCTTCAGAACCTGAGTCCCGACGAACGTTCACTGGCCTTTGCAATTGCCGATCTACGGGCCGCAGCGGACACGCTCGGCGAACAACTTTCGATCGATTCTGATCGCATCGTCATGTCCCATCGCATCGCTGCGTCCGTCACCGGTGAAACAGGCGCAGTACTCGGTCTGCCGCCTTTGGTAGAGATGACGCTGAAAACCGATGCGGAGGGAATTGTCGGTTCGTCAGGTTTCCGACTTAGGTACGAATGGTCGCGCAATGGCCAACGGCAAATGCCACGTCGAACTGGAGCCATTCTGGAAACCGCAAACGGTTTGCGACGAATTCCTATGTGGATGATGGACGCCATCGCCATCGCCGACGCCTACCGGCCGGATGGAAACGACGCCGCCGATTGGGAGGCGCTAGGACGTTTCCGCAAGGCACTTGATCCTGGTGCTGTCAGCGGAGCCTCGGACGAGGCGTCGCGTATCTCGATGACAGATTTTCTGAGCGGTCTGGAGGTGCGTCTCGTCGACCGCTTCTCACTCTCGCCAAAGGGGGAGACGGACTTCGACGTGGTGCCGTTCTCTGGTTATACCTTGGAGGTGCATGGTAGCGCTTCTGAAGCCGCCGAGGTTTCCGAGTCCATGAGCGAGGTACAGGGACTAGACCTGCAGCGATTTCAGACATTGGTAAGAGGAAGGGGGGCCCTGCCCGCCTATCGATTATCTCCTGGTCGTTACGTGGTGGTAGAACAGTCAGCGTCACCGGCCCTTGCCGTGATGGCTGAAATGCAGAAGGCAGCAGCCGAGGAGCGGCGCGCCTTCATCCGTAATCCCTTGCCACGAGTAACGGAAGCAGTGGAGGCGCAGCTCCGTTCTTCCGGGCAATTGGATGGTTTGTCGCCCCAGGCCGAGCAGGAAGCCATAGAGGCAGCGGTTGGTCCCGTACTTGTTGAAACCCGGGAATTTTCCGAACGGGTTACTGGCGTCGTCAAGTATGAAAAGCCGGGTCTCGGCGAGTTCGAGGATAGCGGGACAAGCTGGCTGCCGGAGGACTTCAGCGCGCGCCTGATCGATATCCTCGATAGGCAGGGTACTGCCGAGCTGCTGCAGACCCTGCGCGAGCGCGTCCAGGAAGCAATTGAGGCTGGAAGGCCGACCGTCGATTTCGAGGATTTGGAGGTCCCCGCTCGACCGGAAATGCTGCAGCTCATCGACGAGCGGATGGTGTCGGGAGACGCTGACGACCGTGGCGAGGATGAGGCAAAACCAGAAAAGGTGGGCCCATTCGTTCTCGATACCGAAGTGAACTACGACGATCTCAAATGGCTCGCTAAGCTCAGGCCGCGCATGTCCGAGTTGCCGGACACCCTACCCGAGGGCATTCGAACGCCGTTGAAAGGGCATCAGAAGGAGAGTTTCAGCTGGCAGGTTGGCGCGTGGCGGGCCGGATTGCCGGGCGTCCTCAATGCCGACGAGCAGGGCCTCGGCAAAACTCTCCAAACCATCTCTTTCCTGGCCTGGCTCAAGGAAGTGATCGCTCGTCCTCAAGCCGAGAGCCGGGGGCCTGTTCTCGTTGTTGCGCCAACATCCCTTCTCGAAAATTGGGAGCAGGAAGTCGCCCGACACATGCACGAGCCTGGGCTGGGTCATCTGATCCGCCTCTATGGGTCGAGTATCGGTGGACGCAAGCTGACGGGAGCGAAGGGAAAGGACACGGACGATGGGGAGGCCAAGCTTGACTTGGGCGCGCTGCATGAAGCCGTGGCAGAGGGGCGGGCGCATCGCTACTGGCTTCTCACCACTTATACGACGCTGACGAACTATCAGCATTCTCTGGCTCGCATACCCTTTTCCGCCGTTGTCTTTGACGAAATCCAGGCCTTGAAAAACCCTGTCAGCCTCCGCGCAGTTGCTGCCCGTTCGATCAATGCTGATTTTCGAATTGGCCTCACCGGTACACCCATCGAGAATGCCACTGTTGACCTCTGGGCAATCATGGACCAGCTCGCACCGGGATCGCTCGACAGCCTCAAAGATTTCCGTCAACGCTATGCGAAGCCAGAGGAAGACAACATGGCCGAGCTGCACGGCAGGGTTTTTCTGCCCCGTGGCGGCACGCCGCCTCTTGCTGTCCGCCGCCTGAAGGAAACGGTCGCAACCGATCTGCCCGCCAAATCCCGTCGTATTCACCCCCGCCTGATGCCGGATGTTCAGGCCTTGGCATATGACGATGCCCGACTGAAGCTTGCGCGAGGAGGCATGGGCGCGCAGCTCAAAATGCTTCATCACATTCGCAGCGTTTCCGTCCACCCGGCGCTGGAAATCAAAGCAAGTAACGATGAGTTCGTCGTATCGTCTGCGCGGCTACAGGCTGCCATGGATATCCTGAATCGCATCAAAGCGAATGGCGAACGTGCCCTTGTCTTCATCGAGCACCGCCAGATGCAGTATCGCTTCATCGAGTTGGTTCGCAGTGAATTAGGTCTGCCGCGAGTCGATCTCATCAACGGCGACACTCCCATTCCTCAACGTCAGGCAATTGTGAACCGGTTCCAGCGCCATCTGGATGACGACCAGGGGTTTGACCTTCTAGTTCTCGGTCCGAAGGCAGCGGGCACCGGGCTGACGCTAACGGCGGCGACCCACGTCATCCACTTATCTCGATGGTGGAATCCGGCAGTTGAGGAACAGTGCAACGATCGCGTACACCGGATTGGCCAGACGCGGCCTGTTACAGTGCATTTGCCCATGGCCATTCACGAAGGCTATCGGGAGCAGTCTTTTGACTGCCTCCTCCAGAGCTTGATGATGCGCAAGCGTCGCCTCGCCAGTTCGGCGCTTTGGCCCATGGGGGACGTCGATGACGACGTTGCTGGCCTTCAGAAGGGCATGGCGTCCGAGCGGTTAGGCATGGAGGCTGACCCTCTTGGCAAGACCATGGCGGCCATGTTTGCCCGCGACGAGCTGGAGCTGCCGCCGCGAGAAGCTGACGGTTCCTACCCCATCCATTGATACAGAATGGCAGATTTTCATGAATGACATTTGGGTGAGCAAAGGGCTGGTCATCGACGCGCCTTGGATCAGTTTGATCTTGAGTGGCCAGAAAGATTGGGAGATGCGCTCCACCGGTACAAGCCACCGCGGATGGTTTGGCTTGATCTGGAAGGGGATGGGGAGCGTCTATGGCGTCGCACGATTGGCCGGCGCCGGCGGTCCTATGAGCCCGCAGGAAATGATCGAGGCTTTTGAACACCACCGTATTCCAGAAGAGATGATCCGTTCGGGTGCGGTTGCTAAATGGAACAGGCCCTGGTTTCTGGCTGACGTCATAAGGCTTCCCACGCCAGTGCGCTACAAGCACCCAAACGGTGCCGTGACCTGGGTCGAATTCAGCGAGAATGTAAGCTCTGCGATCAAGGATCAGATTGCAGCGCTACAGGAGCCCCTCCCGGAGCCGGCGCCGGTGGTCAAACTGGAAGCCCATGGCATGCAATCGGAAGCCGTGTGGCGTCAAATCGGCGAAAGCGTGCTGACCCAAGGCAATCTCGATCACAATCACATCTATCTACGCGAGTTTTTCCATCGCTTCCCGAAAGATGCAGTAGGGGGCTCGAACAAGGCGGAGATGGCCTCTCGCGAAATATCGATCATGTGGGATGGCGGGCCCCTTGTTGTTACTGATCTGGATGGCTCGAAAAGGTTCTTTCGCGCAAGGGGGTGGCTAGGCTCCTTCTTCCGTTACAATGGTGCGCGTATCGGCGACCGCGTTATCGTCGAAGAGGGAGCGCCCTACAGTTACAGAGTTCGCATCCTACGGTGAGGTGAGGCAGGCTCTCTTGGTTGACGTTGTCTTGTTAGGGGTTATACCTTTCCCGGATGCAGCTATTTCACGACCCTTACTATTTATTTGGAAAAGAAGATGAGCAGCAGACAATCTCGCGGTGATTGGCTACTTGAATTCTTGTTGAATGAAAGGGGATGCTCAAATTTTGCCTGCGGAAAATGTTATTATCCAATCCGCGCTAAGCTTATAGGCGAATTGCGCAAAGCTTATTATTGCCGGGAGACTTCAAGCCGGGAGACTTCCGAGATGATTTTCGCGCAGCATCTTCCTCAATTGGAGCCAAAAGTCCTCGAATTTCTGGCAGAGAGCCTAGCAGCTGTACGTCCGCACCCCGGACAGACCGCTTCGGTTGAGACTACAATGTTTGTTATCCTTGGTCTTCACAGCGCCTATTCGCGGCGAGGAGACGAAAATCGACTCGATGAGATGCTCCAAGAATCGTGGGCGGGAACTGTCCTGGCCAAAATGCGGGCCCACTATGAAGCAGTCCAGAAGCGCATACGTAGCCATCGCGAGCGGGAACGAAGCGCCCCATTAGAGCGTGAGCGCAAAAAGGCAGAAAAGGCAGCCCGGCACTTGGCGCGGATTTCAAAAAAAGACGAACGCTACGAAGCATGGCTGATGAAAAAGACGACGTAGACTTCCCGTCTTGGCTGGCGATGTCGAGCAGCTTTAGCCTTTGATCCGCTATCGGGGCTATAGGGACTGCGAACGACTGTCGCCCCGCGGAAATAATTTCCGCATGCTTCCATATTTCCCCGGACTGCCGTTCTGGAATGTCGTACAAGAGTGTCGTAAAAGCATATTAGGTGATCAAGATTTGTTAACCTTCTCAGAGGCTTGAAAGAGGGCGAAATCCCTAGCTGGGAATCCTGGCGCCCCAGCCATTCCTGACTTTTATCATATATAGTTTTCACGCTTTTTGCGAGAATGTGCAAATAGAAACAATTTTAGATTGAATATTGCAGATTCCGCAACACTTTTATGATTTTCTAATTCAGATATCAGGAGTGTACAGTAGTGACCCAAACATTAGAACCAAGTCCATCCCACAACGAACTCCCAAACAAGCCCGATTTCGAATGGATTTTCTGGGTGCTTCCCATCATCGTGTTTGCCGTAATTGCATATCTCGGTGACTGGAAATGGGCGTTTATAATCGGAGGGGGAATTGCCGCGATGCTCTTTGTCTATTTCAAGTTTATCAAGCGATAATAGCCTCATAAGAAGTCATGTGATCTAGGCACCGAGTTTTCTGTATAGATTTCATAAAAAACGCCGCGCATCCAGAGACACGCGGCGTCCAATCTTAAATCTCGCGACGATGCCTTAAAGCGCGATATCAGGCACCTTCTTCACTGGCGCACCCGCAGGGGTCGCGCCGGCACCCTTCAGCGCATCAAGATCGATCTGCGGCGGGGTCGGCAACTGCAGGTGCTCGGCGGTGTAAGCCCATTCCTCACGTACCTTTTCCGGATCGTCATTGAGCTTGGTGCCGTAGCTCGGCACGATCTGGCGGATCTTGGCCTGCCATTCCGGCGTTGCCACCTTGTCCTTGAACACCTTTTCCAGGACGCTCAGCATGATCGGCGCTGCGGTCGATGCACCCGGCGAAGCGCCGAGCAGGCCGGCGATGCTGCCGTCCTGTGCGGAGACGACTTCGGTGCCGAGCCGCAGCACGCCGCCCTTTTCTTCGTCGCGCTTGATGATCTGCACACGCTGGCCCGCCTGCCACAGGCGCCATTCGCCCTGCTTGGCATTGGGGAAATATTCCTTCAGCGCGGCAAAGCGGTCGTCATCCGACATCATCAGCTGGCCGGCGAGATATTCCACCAGCGGATATTCATCGATGCCCACACGCACCATTGGCCAGGCGTTGCTGGTCGTGACGGAGGAGACGAGATCGAAATAGGAGCCTTCCTTCAGGAACTTGGTGGAGAAGGTGGCGAAAGGCCCGAACAGGATGACACGCTTGCCACCCAGCACGCGGGTGTCGAGATGCGGAACCGACATGGGCGGCGAACCGACCGAGGCCTTGCCATAGGCCTTGGCCAGATGCTGCATCGTCACATCGGGGTTTTCGTTGATGAGGAACGAGCCGCCCACCGGGAAGCCGGCATAATCATCGGCTTCCGGAATGCCGGACATCTGCAGCAGATGCAGCGCGCCGCCGCCGGCGCCGATGAACACGAATTTCGCATCCACCACCTGTTCGGCATCGGTCTTGGTGTTGGCATAGGTCACGCGCCAGCTGCCATCGGCATTGCGCTGAATGTCGGAGACTTCGCTATTGACCTGCAGGTCGAAATTCTGGTCACCCTGCAGATGCGACACGAACTGACGGGTGATTTCGCCGAATTCCATGTCGGTGCCGAGCGGCGACCAGGTCGCGCCGATCTTCTGGGACGGATCGCGGCCTTCCATCATCAGCGGCACCCACTTCTTGATCTGCTCGGGGTCGCTGGAATATTCCATGCCGGCGAACAGCGGGCTGGCCTTGAGCGCCTGATAGCGCTTTTCCAGATAGGCGATGTTCTCATCGCCCCAGACGACGCTCATATGCGGCGTGTGGTTGATGAAGGAGCGCGGGTTCTTCAAGACGCCGTTGCGCACCTGCCAGGCCCAGAACTGCCGGGAGATCTGGAAGGACTCGTTGATGTTGATCGCCTGGGTGATCTTGATGTTGCCGTTGTCGTCTTCCGGCGTGTAGTTGAGTTCCGCCAGTGCGGAATGGCCGGTGCCGGCATTGTTCCAGCCGTTGGAGCTTTCAAGCGCCACGCTATCCAGCCGCTCCAGCATCTGCATCGACCAGGTCGGCTCCAGTTCGCGCAGCCACACACCGAGCGTCGCGCTCATGATGCCGCCGCCGATCAACAGCACATCGACCTTCTTGGCGGTCGTGTTGGCGAGAAGCGGAGAGGAGGGCAGCGCCGCTGCGGCAATCCCGGCAAGCGCGCCACCCAGAACCTGACGGCGGTTCATTGGAAAAGCGTGGGAAAGGGAAGTGTCCTGGGAGAGATCAGTGAGCTGGGATTTGTCTTGATTGATGGGAGTCACGGCCATACCTGATTCTTGTTTTGTGTTAAAAACATTCCTCCCGACCGCCCCGTTATAGCAAAGCGCAAAGCGGCACAACCCGGACTTTTTCACTCCAGTTCAAGCACTTTTGCAGGTGGCTCGTCGGGACATATGGTCGCAACGGCATTTTTTGCGGTCTTGCGGATTGTCAGTTTTATGGATGCGAAGATCAGACAGGTCTTTCAAACGGTTGAAAGCGGTCTCTGGGCCAAATATCGCGAAACGGCCCACAATCCAGTGCCTGCGGGGTGCAATGGAACGGGCCACGTGATTTTAGGCAAAAGTTTTTTCAGGAAAATGACAATAATCCCGAAAAAGTGAAAAGGCCCGCCGTTGCGGGCGGGCCTCGTTCGTTCGGTTTCGGGCCGAAATCTTAGTTTGCGGCGAGGAATTCCGCGCAGTAGCTGGGGCCGTTGACGCCGGGGCGGTCGGAGACCGTGCGCACCGAGGTGATCGTATAATTGCTGGAAACGACCAGCTGCACCGTGCAGGAGAGCGAGGCGGTGCGGGCGGGCGAAATCTGGCGACCCTTCTTGCCGTCCTTGCCTTCTTCGAACTTGGCCGGAATGGTGGCCTTCTTGTAACCGCCGCGCCAGTTATAGACGGTGGAGCTGCCGGATTCCGTGTCGCTCAGCGGCGGGCCGAATTTCGCGAAGAAAATGCCTGCCGACTGACCGACCCAGCGTGTTTCCACGGGGCTCTTCTGGGTGAAGGAAGGCACGGAGCCTTCCGATGTCGTGCAGGCGGAGAGCGCAATGGCGAGCCCTGCGAGCGTTACGCTGCGAAATAGCATGGTGAAATGTCCTTTGTGCCGTGTCCGGCATCCCGCCGGTCATTCCGTTCCCCTAGCAGATTTGGCGGCGGCCGGCAGGGGAGGTATGCGGCTTGACGAAAATTTCCTGCCACAATTGCTTTTTTGTAACGTTTTTCAGCCCTGCACCCTTTGCCGCAAGCGGTCGGCGAGGCTGCCTCACTGCGGGGAGGAAACTTGTCATAAAAAATGCAATAAGCCGCTTGTCGAATGCCGGAGGCTGGTCTATAGAAGCGCCGCTGGTCACGGAGTGTAGCGCAGTCTGGTAGCGCACCACGTTCGGGACGTGGGGGTCGGAGGTTCGAATCCTCTCACTCCGACCAGCTGAAAGCCTTGTATTTACGATGGCTTGCAACTCTTCCCGATATTTCCTTAAAATCCCTGATGCAAAGTCTCGTGTCGAACCGACGTTTGAGACCCCGGCCGTTTGGTATTCAGTCACCGACTGCCCGGCATCGCCGCCCGCTTGTGCCCTCGATTAGCAATTGCACGAGCATTTCTCATTCTCGTCAGTGCGAGAATGAGAAAGGCAAACAACGGCCGGACGCCGGTAAGAGGCAGTAGGCCTAATCCAATCGACCATTATCAGCGGTAGCGGTGGTCACCACGCCAGTCGCGACGATCACGCCAATCCCTCCGGTCGCGCCAGTCACGACGATCATAGTCGCGGTAGTGGCGATCGCGGTCATAGGTGCGGTAATACACGCCGGTCGTATAATATCCGCCGCTCCGGTATCCTCTGTCGTCAACACAGCCGCTCAGGATGCCAACCGAAACCAGACAGATCGCTGCGGTTAAAATTTTCATGATCTTCATCTCCCAATGACGAACCCAAACGCGCGCTGGAGTTCGTAGTTCCATGGTTGAGAGAGTGACGTGTCGGCCATTAACCGGGCCTGAACGCGGTTCCACGGGTTTGCCTGAGGATAAGGTCCGTGGGTGCGCGATGGGTGATGGCGCAGGATCCAGCGCCGATGTGGCGGGGTGCCGTGGCGAGCCATCTTCTCGGTTTCTCCCGCCTTCGCAGACCTGATGCTTTTGACGTTATCAACTGCGAGGAAGCCAATGTCGGCTCAGCCGCAGGGAACGCAAAAGCACTTCAGCCGTTATCCATTCACAACAACGATGGAGGATAATATGCTGAAGGGTATTGCATTGTGGGCTATGGGTGTTCCGATCTTCGTGATCATTCTGCTTTATATGTTCGTGTTTTAAGCGGCGCCTCACACCAACGGCCCGCAACGAAAAAGGCGACCGCACTGCGGTCGCCTTTTTGTTTGTATCGGAAATTTTCTCAGTCCAGATCGCCGATCAGCCTTGAGGCCGTCGCCACATCGGTGCGGCGAATGTCGATCTCGTCGCGGTGTCTGGCCAGCAATTCGCTCGCCAGCAGCTTTTCCGCAAGATCGGCGGGCAGCGAGAGAATGACCCGGTCGCCCTTTTCCTCCGTCGCACCAACGCTGCGTTTACCGGCGATCATGCCGCCTGCAACCGTGTTGTTGGTGTCGGGGTCGATCAGGATGAAGGAGCCGGTCGCCCGGTTCTGCTCATAGGCATCGAAAATCGCCGTCTCGTCGAAAGAGAGGCGCACCTTGCCGATGGCGTTCATAGGCAGCGAGGTCTCATGCGCCTGCCATTCGCCTTCCTTCAGGTTCAGCTGGCTGATCGGCTGCACGCTGACGCGCTGGCGGCGGCTGCCGCTTTTCAGCCAATAGCGCTTGCCGGCCTCGATGCCGCCGGGCTGCAGGGCCACGATCTGCGCATCGAAGGCAAGGCCCGTCTGCGGTTGCGCCTCAATCGAGACGATCATGTCGCCGCGCGATACGTCCACCTGACGGTCAAGCACGAGGGTGACGGCATCACCGGCGACGGCAGCGTTGCGCACCAGATCGAAAGTGACGATCTGCTTGACATTGGCGACCATGCCAGAGGGCAAAACCACGACGCTGTCACCCGGTTTCACCGAACCGCCGGCAACCGTGCCCTGATAACCGCGGAAGCTCTCACCCGGCCGCGAGACGCGCTGTACGGGCAGGCGGAAGCCGCCGGACTGCGCGGAGCGCACAGTGGCAAGCTCCAGCGTTTCCACCAGCGTCGGGCCTTCATACCATGGCATGGAGGCCTTGCCTGATAGCACGACATTTTCGCCCTTCAGCGCCGACATCGGAATGGCGGTAATCTGCTTGATGCCGAGATTGGAGGCGAATTCGCGGAATTCGTGGGCGATCAGTTCGAAACCGGCCTTGTCGTAATTCGTCAGGTCGATCTTGTTGATCGCCAGCACGAATTGCCGGATGCCCATCAGCGCCGCGATGGTGGCGTGACGGCGGGTCTGTTCGAGAATGCCGGTGCGCGCATCGACGAGCAGCACGGCCAGATCGGCCGTCGAAGCGCCGGTCGCCATATTGCGGGTATATTGTTCATGGCCGGGGGTGTCGGCGACGATGAAGGCGCGCCGGTCGGTGGCGAAATAACGATAGGCGACATCGATGGTGATGCCCTGTTCGCGCTCGGCCTGCAAACCGTCCAGCAGCAGCGCGAAATCGGGCAGGCCGAGATCGTTCTGCTTGCCGCTGTCGCGATGCAGGGTGGCGGCCTGGTCTTCCTTGACGGCCTTGGTGTCCCAGAGAAGACGGCCGATCAGGGTCGATTTGCCGTCATCGACGCTGCCGCAGGTGATGAGGCGCAGCGGACGCGTATCGCGCGTTGCCTTCGAATGTTCGGCAAACGGCAGAATGGTGGCGGAAGAGGGGGGATTGATGGCGGTGGCACTCATCAGAAATACCCCTCGCGTTTCTTTTTCTCCATCGAGCCGGACTGGTCGCGGTCAATCGCGCGGCCCTGCCGTTCGGAAACGGTGGCGATTTCCAGTTCGGCGATCACGTCCTGAAGCGTCGCCGCCTCGGAACGGATGGCGCCGGTAAGCGGGAAGCAGCCGAGCGTCCGGAAGCGGATCGAGCCATGCTTGATCTCTTCGCCGGGCAGCAGTTCCAGCCGCTCGTCTTCGGCAAGGATCATCATGCCGTCACGCTCGATATAGGGGCGCTCGGCGGCGTAATAGAGCGGCACCAGCGGAATGTTTTCCGCCTCGATGTAACGCCAGATGTCGACCTCGGTCCAGTTGGACAGCGGGAAGGCACGCACGCTTTCGCCCTTGCGAACCATGCCGTTATAGATGTTCCACAGTTCCGGGCGCTGGTTGCGCGGGTCCCATTTATGATCGGGCGTGCGGAAGGAGTAGATGCGCTCCTTGGCGCGGCTCGCCTCTTCGTCGCGCCGTGCGCCGCCGAAGGCGGCATCGAACTGGCCGGCATCCAGCGCTTGACGCAGCGCTTCGGTCTTCATGATGTCGGTGTAAAGCGCCGATCCATGCGAGAAAGGCGTGACGTTCTCCGTCGCACCGCGCGGATTGGTGTGGGAGATCAGGTCGAGATCGTATTCCTTGACGATATTGTCGCGGAATTCGATCATTTCCTTGAACTTCCAGCCGGTATTGACGTGCAGCAGCGGGAAGGGAATGCGACCCGGGAAAAACGCCTTGCGCGCCAGGTGCAGCAGCACGGACGAATCCTTGCCGATGGAATAGAGCATCACAGGGTTATCGAATTCGGCGGCGACTTCGCGGAAAATATGAATAGCTTCGTTTTCAAGCGCCTTCAGATGGGGATCGAGCGGCGGCTTGGATGCGACAGTATTCTTGCTGTCCGTCTCGTGGACTGCGTTGGACATTGTGAACTCCGGGAGATGTACTGAATGATTATCGTTGCGGGATGGCGGAAATGGCGGATGTTTGCTCCGCACCGGCGACGTGAAGACCGCATTCGCGCTTCTCGTCGTTTTCCCACCACCATCGTCCGGCGCGCTCAGGCTCGCCGGGCTTGATGGCGCGCGTACACGGCTCACAGCCGATGGAGGGGTAACCGCGCTGATGCAACGGGTTGACGGGGATGTTTTCCTTGGCGACATGCGCGCGAATAAGGTCGATATCCCAGTCAGCCAAAGGATTGATCTTAATGAGATTGCGATCCGCATCAAATTCGGCGAACGGCGTCGTGGCGCGATTGCCGGACTGGCCGCGACGAAGGCCGGTGATCCAGAAGGCAGCGCCATCAAGCGCCTTGCCGAGCGGGATCAGCTTTCTGACATGACAGCAGGCGTGACGGGCTTCGACGCTTTCGTAAAAACCGTTCAGACCGTATTTTTCGGCATAGGCGTCGATATCGTCCTGTTCCGGCCGGAAGCGGCGGATTTCGATGCCGAAACGCTCTTCGGTTTCATCGATGAGATCGACGGTTTCCTTAAACAGCCGACCGGTCTCCAGCGTCACTACATCGATCGGCAGGCGATGCGTGCCGATGGCAGCCGTGATGACCTGATCCTCGATGCCGAGGCTGGTGGTGAAGACGGCGCGCCCGCCAAGACCGGCGATAAACGAAAGCCGACCCGCCAGATCGAGCCCGGCAAGCGTGGCATCGAGAGAGGCGGTATCGGCTAAGGCATTTGCTAAATTGATCGTCATTGTCACGTCCGGGATTTCCATGGCCGATTATTGTGGAAATTCGGCCCTGCGAACAGAAATGACAGTCTTTGTGCGCTGCACTTCAGAGCAAAAATGCCTCACGCGTGCAGGGTATGAGCAAAAGATACCCGTTCACCTTCTTCGCAGCTTGGATTTGAATTGTGACAACTTCTACGCTAAGCCGGAATTGCCGGGTTTCCGGGCTTGTGGTCTACTGGTTTTACAATGATTTCGCAGAAGGCAAAATATGCGCTGAGGGCGCTCCTTTCGCTGGCTAAGGCCGACGGCGCCTGTCCTGTGCAGATTTCCGACATTGCCCGTGAACAGGCCATCCCGAAAAAGTTTCTGGAACAGATCCTTCTCGAAATGAAGAAGGAACGTCTCGTCGAAAGCCGGCGTGGCAAGCAGGGCGGTTATCTTCTGGCGCGCCCGGCCGCAGACATCACCTTCGGCGAGGTGCTGCGCCTCATCGACGGGCCGCTTGCCCCCTTGCCCTGCCTGTCGCAGACCGCCTATCGCCGCTGCGAGGATTGCGATGGCGAAAAGCAGTGCGAAATCCGCCACGTCTTTGCCCGCGTGGCCGACGCGACGCGCAACATCCTTTTCAACACCACCATCGCCGATGCGGTGGCGGGTGTCGAAGTGCCCGAGCTTTTGACGGCCTAGCACCACACCATCCACGACCTCCACCCACGACCTCCATCGTCATCCTCGGGCTTGACCCGAGGATCCATGGTCAGGCTGGGTTGTGGATCCTCGGGTCACGCCCGAGGATGACCGGGGGAGAGGGATACCGGCCTGTCGGCACATGGTCTTGCAACTTGTGACACGAGTTTCGCAGTGGTGGATGCTCAAACAACGAAACAGGCGGCAGAGCCCTTAGCTGTCGCCCTCCTGCGTCCCCCAAACGAAAAAATCGTCTAAAACCCCATAATATTTTTCGCCATCGCGGCAAAAAATCGGCAAAAATGTGAAACGGTTTTGCATTCAGCAAAGTTTTACACGACGCTTGTTGCGCCTTTCGCTTATGCTGCGCTGTATTTGTTGCCCGGGAAAACGCTCTCGGGAAACACTTTTTCGATCGTATTCGGCCTCATTGACCAACTCTACTCAACCGGTAGAGTTAAGCCATCGCAATCAGGAGGGAATACCGATGTCCAAGCTTCTGTCCGGTTTGAGCGTTGTCGCGCTTGGCCTTTCACTGGCACTTGGCGGCGCTGGCTCGGCCGCCGCGCAGACCAAGCTGCTCAACGTGTCCTACGATCCGACCCGTGAGCTCTACAAGGATTTCAACGAGGCCTTCGCCAAGAAGTGGAAGGCCGATACCGGTGAGGATGTCACGATCCAGCAGTCGCATGGCGGCTCCGGCAAGCAGGCGCGCTCGGTCATCGACGGTCTGGAGGCGGATGTGGTGACGCTGGCGCTGCAGAGCGACATCGACGCCATCGTTCAAAATTCCGGCAAGATCAACAAGGACTGGCGCACCCGCCTGCCGCATAATTCCTCGCCTTACACCTCCACCATCGTTTTCCTGGTGCGCAAGGGCAACCCGAAGGGCATCCATAATTGGGGTGATCTGGTGAAGGGCGATATCCAGATCGTCACGCCGAACCCCAAGACTTCGGGCGGCGCACGCTGGAACTATCTTGCTGCCTGGGCCTGGGCCAATGAAGAATTCAAGGGCGATCAGGAAAAGATCAAGGCCTATGTCGGCGATCTCTACAAGCGCGCCCCGGTTCTCGATACCGGCGCCCGCGGCTCCACGGTCACTTTCGCACAGCGCCAGATCGGCGACGTGCTGCTGGCCTGGGAAAACGAAGCCTATCTCGCTGGCCAGGAATTCGGCGCTGATGCCTTCGATATCGTCGTGCCGCCGATCTCGATCCTTGCCGAACCGCCGGTTGCCGTGGTTGACGCCAATGTCGACGCCAAGGGCACCCGCAAGGCGGCGGAAGCCTATCTGCAATATCTCTATTCCGACGAAGGACAGAATATTGCGGCCAAGCACTTCTACCGTCCGTCCAATCCCGCCGTGGTCTCCAAGGACCTGCTGAAGCAGCTGCCCGATATCAAGCTCGTCACCATCGATGATCCGATCTTCGGTGGTTGGGCCAAGGCGCAGCCGGAACATTTTGGCGATGGCGGCATCTTCGACCAGATTTACAAGCCCGCAAAGTAAGCGGATGATGGGGTGAAACGCGATCACCCGTCCGCAGGGACAAGACAATAAGAGCCTGATCGACCGGACGCCGTGCCGGTCGATACTTTATAATAAACGCCGGGGAACGCCGGCTCCCAGAGGGCATTTCCAGGAAAAGCGGACCCCGGTTTCCTGTCCTGGAAATGTACAAAAACAAAGATTATCCGGAGCCTTGATGAGCAATAATACATCCGGAAACAGGTGGAAATGGCGGCAGTCGAGCGTCATACCCGGCTTCGGCCTGACGTTTGGCTACACCGTCACCTATCTGTTTCTCATCATTCTTATTCCGCTCGGCGGCCTCGTCTGGTCCACGGCGAAACTTGGTTTTGCAGATTTTATCGCGATTGCCACCGATAGCCGCACGCTGAATGCGCTGCGCGTCAGCTTCGGCACCGCCTTCATCGCCGCTTTGGTCAACGCCGTTTTCGGCGTCATCGTCGCCTGGGTGCTGACGCGTTACCGGTTTCCCGGTCGCCGCTTCGTGGATGCCATCGTCGATCTGCCCTTTGCCCTGCCAACGGCGGTGGCCGGTATTGCGCTCACCACGCTTTATGCCAATCGCGGCTGGGTCGGCTCGCTGTTCGAACCCTTCGGCATCAAGATCGCGTTCACGCCGACCGGCATCGTCATCGCGCTTATCTTCATCGGCCTGCCCTTCGTGGTGCGCACGGTGCAGCCGGTCATGGAGGAGATCGACCGTCAGGTGGAAGAAGTGGCGGCAACGCTCGGCGCCAACCGCTTCCAGACCATCACCCGCGTTCTGCTGCCAAGCCTCACGCCCGCCATCCTCACCGGTTTTGCGCTCGCCTTCGCGCGCGGCGTCGGCGAATATGGCTCGGTCATCTTCATCGCCGGCAATATTCCGTATGTCTCGGAAATCGCGCCGCTCCTCATCGTCATCAGGCTGGAGGAGTTCAACTATGCGGCCGCGACCGGCATCGCCACCATCATGCTGATCATCTCCTTCGCCATGCTGTTCCTCATCAATCTCATTCAGGCCTGGAGCCGCAAGAGGTACGGTTATGTCTGAGACCGCTTCCCGCACCTCGCCCCGGCCGTTTCGCGATCCCGCCAGCGAGAGCCTTCCCGCCCGGCTGGCGCTGATAACTGTCGCCTTCCTGTTCCTTGCAGCCTTCCTCGTGCTGCCGCTTGTCTCGGTGTTCTTCGAAGCCTTCCGCAAAGGCGGGGAAGCCTTCTGGGAAGCCGTCGTCGAGCCTGATGCGCTGTCGGCCATTCGCCTCACGCTGCTTGTCGCCGCTATTTCGGTGCCGCTCAACGTGGTCTTCGGGGTTGCCGCCGCCTGGGCGATCGCCAAGTTCGAATTCAAGGGCAAGGCGTTCCTGATCACGCTGATCGACCTGCCATTTTCGATTTCGCCGGTTATTTCAGGTCTGGTCTATGTCATCCTGTTTTCCGCCCACAGCGTGCTTGGCCCATGGCTGAAGAGTTACGGCATCGAAATCCTGTTTGCGGTGCCGGGCATCGTGCTCGCCACCATCTTCGTCACCTTTCCCTTCGTCGCGCGCGAGTTGATCCCGCTGATGCAGGATCAGGGCAATGGCGATGAGGAGGCGGCGATTTCGCTTGGCGCTTCCGGCTGGCAGACCTTCTGGTATGTCACGCTGCCGAATATCAAATGGGGCCTGCTTTACGGCGTGCTGCTCTGCAACGCCCGCGCCATGGGGGAATTCGGCGCCGTTTCCGTCGTGTCAGGCCATATTCGCGGTGAGACCAACACCATGCCGCTGCATGTGGAGATACTCTATAATGAGTACAATATCGGCGCGGCCTTCGCTGTGGCGACGCTGCTGGCCGGTCTGGCACTGGTGACGCTCGTTCTCAAAACCATTCTCGAAATACGCTTTGGCGCGGGCAACGCAGCCGGCAAGCATTGAAAGGCATCTTCATGGAAGTGAAAGTTTCCGGCATCACCAAGCAGTTCGATCGGTTTCCGGCGCTGAACGACGTGTCGCTCGACATTCGTTCCGGTGAGTTGATCGCGCTGCTCGGTCCTTCCGGCTCCGGCAAGACGACGTTGCTGCGTCTGATCGCCGGCCTCGAACAGCCGACGCAGGGTCAAATCTTTTTCGGCGATGAGGATGCGTCGCACCGCACGGTGCAGGAGCGCAACGTCGGTTTCGTGTTCCAGCACTATGCGCTGTTCCGCCATATGACGGTGGCCGACAATATCGCCTTCGGCCTCAAGGTGCGCCCCTCCGCCAACCGCCCGCCGAAAGTCGAGATCCGCAAACGCGTATCCGAACTTCTCGACATGGTGCATCTCTCCGGTCTTGAAAAGCGCTATCCAACCCAGCTTTCCGGCGGCCAGCGCCAGCGCGTGGCGCTGGCCCGCGCTGTCGCCATCGAGCCGAAGGTCCTGCTTCTCGATGAACCCTTCGGCGCGCTCGATGCCAAGGTGCGCAAGGAGCTGCGCCGCTGGCTGCGCGAATTCCACGACCGCACCGGCCACACCACCGTTTTCGTCACCCACGATCAGGAAGAGGCACTGGAACTGGCCGACCGCGTCGTCGTCATGAGCCAGGGCAAGATCGAACAGGTCGGCACGGCCGATGACGTCTATGACACACCGAATTCTCCTTTCGTCTTCTCCTTCATCGGCGAATCCTCCAGCCTGCCGGTGACGATCCGCGATGGCCATGTGCTGTTCCAGGGCGAAAGCATCGGCATCGATGAGAGCGGCACGGGCGAGGGCGAGCTGTTCTTCCGGCCGGAAGATGTGGTGTTGACGGATGAGAAGGACGCGCTTTACGGCAAGGTCACCACCTGTCGCCGCCTTGCCGGCACCCGTATCGCCGAAATCGACATCGCCAATAACGGCCACGAGCCCTATCACCTCGAAATCGAAGTGCCGCTCAACGCCGCCGTGGCTGTTGGCGCGGAACTGCGCTTCCGCCCGACGCGGTGGAAGGTGTTTGGGAAGAAGTAGGCAGAAGCGGCGCGATTGGCGGCGTTGGTTCTGCAGTCGCCCTCAGTTCCCCGTCATACCGGCCTCGAGCCGGTATCCAGCCAGCCCAAATCCTTGGGCTGAAAGGAATCTCCCCGCCGCGCAGATGCGCGCCAGCTGGATGCCGGGTCATCTTCGGGCTTGGTCCGGGGACCGGCATGACGGGAAAGATGTAACCAGCAACACAAGACGCCGAATTTATAGCGCCAAATTACCCACACCCTCATTCCTGTGCTTGTCACAGGAATCCAGCCGACGCGCGTCTGCGCGACGAAAAAGACTCCTCCAGCCCAAAGACTTGGTCTGGCTGGATCTCTGTGACAAGCACAGAGATGAGGGAGGGGATGCACACAGATAGGGGGAGAAGCTACACGGAGGTGAGCCAGGCACACGTACCGGCCCCACAAATGCAGAAACGGAAAAGGGCCGCTGAAGCGACCCTTCCATGAGTTTGGTCATGTTTACAGACCCGGGACTGTTTCTCAACGTTCCGAAGGCAGAAGAGGTTTACAACGAGGGTTGCCCCGTCGAAAACACACCCTTTCCATTGCCTGCACCAGAGACCGAAATCTCACTAGACATTGGATCACCTCCTTCCGATACGTTGAACATAACTAGAAGGTAGTACGATTCGTGAGTAATGCAAGAGGTGTTGCTTTAATCTGCCGCCGGACAGTTATGCCGCATCTGCAGCCTTCACGTCGAATTCGAAGTGGATGCTGTCATAGGGAAACTCCACGCCGGTCTCGTTCCGGTCGATAATGCCGGCATGGAGGAGCGACGTCACATCGCGATGAACGGCCTGCACGTCCCGCCCGACCCGACGGGCAACCTCCCGGATGGAAAGCGGTCCCTGTCCGGCGAGAGCCTTAACGATGGCAAGGCGCAATGGCGCGAGAATGCGGTGCAAATCCTCGTAACTGGAAAATTCGACTGATGGTTTCGCCTCCATCGGCTTTCCAGACATCGCCAGATTTCCGGCGGTAACAAAGCGGCTCTTTATGTCCTTGATCGTGCTGAGACGGACAGTAAGCGCTGTCATGACAAGATCCTTTCCATATCCGCTTCAAAAGCGTCGAACAGGGCTTCAAGTGAGGTGAATGTGATTACGTCTTCACGTCCATCCATATGACGATGATCGCCTTTGCCGCGTTCATTGTCATAACGCAAAACACATCTCCCTTTGATCACCAGCGCGAGCCGATATTTGAACGGATGGAGACTTCCGGGAACAGGCTCAGGCAAATGCCACAGGACAACCTCAAAGAAGGCCGTTTCATCGATCACTTTACGCGTCTTTTGGAGCAAAACAGCCTTCATGTTGTTATTCATGACAACATGAAGGCTTGTTGTCAATGAAAACAACACATGTGGTTCAAGACACTCGCATCACGATCTTGCCGATATGATTGCTGCTTTCCATCAGCCGGTGCGCTTCCACGACCTCATCCAGCGCAAAGACCCGGTTGATGACCGGCGCGACCTTGCCGCTTTCGACGAGCGGCCAGACCAGTTCGGTGAGGTCGTCGCGGATGGCGCGTTTTTCGTCGGCGGTGCGTGGCCGCATGGTGGAGCCGGTGACGGTGAGGCGTTTGACCATGATGGGGCGCAAATCGACTTTCTCGGCCGTCGTGCCACCCAGAAAGGCGATGATGGAGAGGCAGCCGTCCCTGGCGAGTGCGGCGATGTTCTTTTCGAAATAGGCCGCACCGATCATGTCGAGAACCACATCCACACCCTTGCCGCCGGTCTCGGCCTTGATGACGGCGGCGAAATCCTCTTCGCGGTAATTGATCGCCCGTCTGGCGCCAAGCTTGACGCAGGCGTCGCATTTTTCCGCGGAGCCGGCCGTCGCATAGACCTCAGCACCAAAGGCTTTGGCGAGCTGGATGGCTGTTGTGCCGATACCGCTGGTGCCGCCGTGGATCAGCACGCTTTCGCCTTCGGTGAGGCCCGCCATCTGGAAGAGATTGGCCCAGACCGTAAAGAAGGTTTCCGGCAGCGCTGCGGCTTTGATGGCATCATAACCCTTGGGGAAGGGCAGCGCCTGCCCGGCCGGCACGGTGCAATATTCCGCATAGCCGCCGCCATTGGCGAGCGCGCAGATTTTATCGCCCGGTTTGAATTCGGTCACACCTTCGCCGAGCGCAACCACTTCACCGGCAATTTCCAGGCCAAGGATCGGGCTTGCATCTTTGGGCGGCGGATAGATGCCCTGTCTCTGCGCGACATCGGGGCGGTTGACGCCCGCCGCCTCGACCTTGACCAGAATTTCGCCTTTGGCCGGTTTCGGCAAAGCCATCTGCGAAAGCCGCATGACCTCCGGGCCGCCATGGGAAGGAAGGTCGATGAAGCGCATTGTTTCGGGCAGGGTCGTGGGATCGGACATGGGCGAGGGCAACTCCCTGAGGATTGGCGTTACCTTAAAATGTAGGCCGGATGCGTCCTTTAGGGAAGGCGGCTCTTTGACGCTGGGGTACGTTGGGCGTTGTTGGTTCGCATGGGCGTGGAGTGAGCGGCTTTACCCCCCTCTGCCCTGCCGGGCATCTCCCCCACAAGGAGGGAGACCATGCGCGGCGAGGTTTCGCCCTTATAAAAAGTTTGAGAATGGAACAGAGAAAGAGCCGCTTGCCGATCTCCCTCCTTGTGGGGGAGATGCCCGGCAGGGCAGAGGGGGGTAAAGCCGCACACTCCGGGCCAACCGGATTCTAAACTCGCCCCTTGTTTCTCAATTTGTCTCGCCGAACACCCGGATGACCAGCCCGCCTTCGCTTTCCTTGGCGGCGGTTTTCACACTGGCGATTTCGCTGCCGATACGCTCGGGATTGGCGATGATCAACCCTTTCGGCAGGGTGAGGACACCGATCGAGCAGCGCAGCAGGGCGAAATCCCGCTCATTGCCGCGGCGGTCGAGCCCGACCATGTGGCCGGCCTCGCGGTCCTCGGGCGAATAGAGTTCCGCCACGTCGTCGTGAAAATCGCTGAGCAGGCGTTCGAGGATTTCCGTCAGCTCTTCCACCGTCCAGTCACGCACGCCGACGAAGAAATCGTCGCCGCCAATATGGCCGAGAAAGCAGTCGCCGGCGAAAAAGTAGCGGCGCATCAACGCTGAAAACAGGGTGATGGCGTGGTCGCCGGCGTTGAAGCCGTATTTATCGTTGAAGGGTTTGAAATTGTCGAAGTCGCAATAGCAGAAGAACCGCGTCTCGTCGCCGTCGCCGCAGCTGTCGGCAATGAAGCCACCAATGGCGCGGTTGCCGGGCAGCGCGGTCAGCGGGTTCTGATCCTGCGCCATCTTCAGCTGTTTTTCATTGATGACCTTGATGAGCGAGGCCGCCGAGACGATGCCGGCATAACGCATGTTCTCGGTCAGGATGATGCAGGCGCTGCCGCCCATGCTGGCGAACATGTTCATCAGCTGGTCGGCATCCGCATCAAGGCCGACGATCGGCGCGGGATCGACGAAATGGGAAATCGTGCGCTCATAGATCTTGTTCTTGAGCAGGTCGCGGCCGAAAGGCCGGTAGATATATTCCTTGAGGTGATATTCGTTGATGACGCCGCGCGGTTCGCCATTGGCGTTGAGAACCGGGAAAAATGCCTGCTGCGGGTTTCTGCGAAACAGCTCGAAGACATTGTCGACGCTGTCATGCTCATAGACGGTGGGAAGACGCTCGATTTCCCGGCGGATCAATATTTCGTCCAGCGACTGGCTGCTGCGCCGCGCCACGCCCATGCGGTTGAGATGCGGAAAGCTCTCCGGCAGTTCGCTGGTGAAGACCGTCGGCCTGGCGATCAGCCAGCCCTGCACCAGATCGACGCCGAATTCGCGGCAGGTCAGGAACTCCGCTTCCGTTTCTATGCCTTCGGCAATCACCCGCACACCGAGAACATGGGCGATGTTGACGATATTGCGCACGAGGTGCTGTTTGCGCGGAAGATGATCGACGCCACTGATGAAGTGCCGGTCGATCTTCAGGTAGTCCAGCGGATAGTCGCATAAAAGCTTCATCTCGCCGTGACCGGCGCCGAAATCATCGATCGCCAGCTTGAAGCCTTCCTTGCGCATGCGGGCAATCAGCGCCGTAAATTCCGGCACGCTGGTATTGTCGAAACGTTCGGAAAGCTCAAAGCAGATGGATGAGGCCGGAATACCTGCCCGCGCCAGATGGCCGACCAGCTTGTCGAGAATGGCATCGCCATGCGGGATCAGCCGCACATCGAGATTGAGGAACAGCGTGGTGGAGGAAAAGTCGGGCAGGGTGGAGAACTTTGCCAGCGCCCGGCTTGCCAGCATCTGCTCGAAAGCCTTCAGTTCGCCATCGGCAGCAGCCTGGTCGAGTAGCGCCAGCGGATTGGAAAAGCCAAGCCGGTCATGGCCGCGCATCAGCGATTCATAACCGAAGATCGTGCCCGTCGTCGCCTCGACAATCGGCTGAAACGCGGTTTCGAGCACAAGCTTTGCCATGGGAAACATATGCCCGGAGGCAAATCGCCTTATGACATCATTCTCCATCGTGACGGCCTGCATTTCGTTCTCCGCGATTGGCCGGCCCCCCGTTATTGCATGGCGTGAAAATCCGCCACACGGGGCCGTTTCTTTTACGGCGAACAATTGCAGATGACAGGTCAACAAAAGCTTTCACGACTGTGAAGCTTTGATGAACGTTTTGTCACAACCCCCTCAATATGCGGGGTTGCCGGGCAAGGCTTCAGGCCCGGCGCGCATGCCCGGTATGAGCGGCGTAAAGTTCCGCAACATTCATGCGTTCCCGGTCCGCTTCGACCGGAGCGGAAGGCCTTGTTTCGCTATTGTGTTGGGCAGAGGCCGCCCATAGCCGCAGCGCGGCCCTGACGACCTCGCTGCCGGATGCGTAAGCGCCGCAATTCACGGCTTCACGCATTCTTGCTGCCTGTTCCGGGGAAATCGATACTGTTACCATTGGCATGATATCACTCCCTTCTTTAAACGCTGCGATCGAGCCCTTGATGTCCAATTTGCGGACCGGGTACCGTCGTGGTCTATGGCGGGCGTTTTTATCGTTTTTCGTCTGGCGCCGCTTCCAGCGAAATTTGTATCACTTCCCATATTAGCACGAAACGCGTTTCATTCCCAATTCGCAGTATATCACGGTTTAGTTTTTCCCCTGTGAGGAGGGAAAGCGAGCCGGATGCGAGCCGCGCCGCAGCGCAAGGTTCATCAGGTTGCTCGGTATTTATGAGATTATCGGAACAAGGCGGCGGAAAATATGATCCATCGCAAATCCGCGACATAAAATGGCGCGTTTTTTATTGATTGATCGATCAATCAAGAATAATTTGCCATCCGTCAAGGAGACGACTATGCCCAAGATCGGAATGGAGCCTTTGCGCCGCAAGGCGCTTGTGGATGCGGCATTGCGCACCATCGGCCACCATGGTTCGCTGAATGTGACGATGTCTGACATTGCCCGGGAAGCGGGCGTGTCGGCGGCCCTTGCGCATCATTATTTCGGCAGCAAGCAGCAGCTTCTTCTGGAAACCATCCGCAGCCTGCTGCGCGACCTTAGGCGCGATGCCGTGGCGGCGCTGACCCGCGCTTCCGGCCCGCGCGAGAGGCTGAGCGCCATCGTGCACGTCTCCTTCCAGAGCGACCAGTTCACGCCGGAAACGGTGGCGGCATGGCTTGCCTTTTATGTCGAGGCGCAGCGTTCGGAGGAGACCCGGCGGCTGCTGGTGATTTATTCCCGCCGCCTGCGCTCCAACCTCATGGCAAGCCTCTCCCGGCTTTGCCCGCCCGATGACGCGGCGCGGATCGCCGAGGGGGCAGCGGCCCTGATCGACGGGCTCTATATCAGGCACAGCCTGCGTTCGGCCCCGCTTGGCATCGCCTCCGCGCCGGCGCTTGTCGAGGATTATTTCGACATGCAGCTCAAACACTATCCAGATGGACAGCGCCCCAAGCCGTCCATCCGCGTTCTTTAAGGAGACTTCGACATGACCATCGCGACGCCGCTCAAGGCGCAGCCCAAAGCCTCGCATTTCATCGACGGCACCTATGTCGAAGACACTGCCGGCACAGTGATCGAGAGCATCTTTCCGGCCACCGGCGAGGTTATCGCAAGGCTGCATGCGGCAACCCCGGCGATTGTCGAGCGCGCCATCGCCTCGGCCAAACGCGCCCAGAAGGAATGGGCGGCAATGAGCCCCATGGCCCGTGGCCGTATCCTCAAGCGTGCCGCCGATATCATGCGTGAACGCAACGATGCGCTTTCGACGCTGGAGACACTCGATACCGGCAAGCCGATCCAGGAAACCATTGTCGCCGACCCGACGTCCGGCGCGGATGCCTTCGAATTTTTCGGCGGCATCGCGCCTTCCGCGCTGAACGGCGATTACATCCCGCTCGGCGGCGATTTCGCCTATACCAAGCGCGTGCCGCTCGGCGTCTGCGTCGGCATCGGCGCATGGAACTATCCGCAGCAGATCGCCTGCTGGAAGGCGGCGCCCGCGCTGGTCTCCGGCAACGCCATGGTCTTCAAACCTTCGGAAAACACCCCGCTCGGCGCATTGAAGATCGCCGAAATCCTGATCGAGGCCGGTCTGCCCAAGGGCCTGTTCAACGTCATTCAGGGTGATCGTGATACCGGCCCGCTATTGGTCAATCACCCCGATGTCGCCAAGGTCTCGCTCACCGGCTCGGTGCCGACCGGCCGCAAGGTGGCCGCCGCCGCCGCCGGGCATCTCAAGCACGTGACCATGGAACTCGGCGGCAAGTCGCCGCTGATCGTCTTCGACGACGCCGATATCGAAAGCGCCGTCGGCGGGGCCATGCTCGGCAATTTTTATTCCTCCGGCCAGGTCTGCTCCAACGGCACGCGCGTCTTCGTGCAGAAAAAGGCCAAGGACCGTTTCCTCGAAAATCTGAAGCGCCGCACCGAAGCGATGATCCTCGGTGATCCGCTCGATTATGCCACCCATCTCGGCCCGCTGGTTTCCAAGGCCCAGCAGGAGAAGGTTCTCGCCTATATCGAAAAGGGCAAGGCGGAAGGCGCGACGCTGGTGACCGGCGGCGGCATTCCCAACAATGTCTCGGGCGAGGGTGCCTATGTGCAGCCGACCGTTTTTGCCGACGTGACCGACAACATGACCATCGCCCGTGAGGAAATCTTCGGGCCGGTTATGTGTGTGCTGGATTTCGATGACGAGGATGAGGTTCTCACCCGCGCCAACGCCACCGAATTCGGGCTGGCCGGCGGCGTCTTCACCGCCGATCTTGCCCGCGCCCACCGTGTGGTCGATGCGCTCGAGGCGGGTACGCTTTGGATCAACACCTATAATCTCTGCCCGGTGGAAATCCCCTTCGGCGGCTCGAAACAATCCGGCTTCGGGCGGGAGAATTCGGCGGCGGCGCTCGAGCATTATAGCGAGTTGAAGACGGTTTATGTGAGCACGGGGAAGGTGGACGCGCCTTATTGACGGTTGGCGGGTGGGGCTTACCCCCCTCTGCCCTGCCGGGCATCTCCCCCACAAGGGGGGAGATCGATCTGCGGCGAGGTCCCGCCCATCTCCACGTTTGAGATTGAAGTGACAAACGCGCGTCTTGCCGATCTCCCTCCTTGTGGGGGAGATGCCCGGCAGGGCAGAGGGGGGTAAGCCCCACCCAAAACCGGAACCCTTGGGAAAGAAACGGTAATGCAAGCAGATTACATCATCGTCGGCTCCGGCTCCGCAGGTTCCGCCATCGCCTATCGCTTGTCGGAGGACGGTCGTTATTCCGTCATCGTCATCGAGGCCGGGGGGTCGGATTTCGGCCCCTTCATCCAGATGCCGGCCGCACTCGCCTGGCCGATGAGCATGAAGCGTTACAATTGGGGTTACCACTCCGAACCCGAACCGAACCTCAACAACCGCCGCATCACCGCACCCCGCGGCAAGGTCATCGGCGGCTCGTCCTCCATCAACGGTCTCGTCTACGTGCGCGGCCATGCCGAGGATTTCAACCGCTGGGAAGAACTCGGCGCGCAGGGATGGGCCTATGCGGATGTGCTGCCCTATTTCAAGCGCATGGAACACAGCCATGGCGGCGAAGAAGGCTGGCGCGGCACGGATGGGCCGCTGCATGTGCAGCGCGGCCCGGTGAATAATCCGCTGTTCCACGCCTTCATTCAGGCCGGCGCGCAGGCCGGCTTCGAGCTGACCGACGACTATAACGGCTCCAAGCAGGAAGGTTTCGGCCTGATGGAGCAGACCATCCACAACGGCCGTCGCTGGTCCGCCGCCAATGCTTATCTGCGGCCGGCGCTGAAGCGCGGCAATGTTACGCTGGTTGGCGGTTTCGCCCGCAAGATCGTCATCGACAATGGCCGCGCCGTGGGTGTGGAGATCGAGCGCAAGGGCGTGGTCGAAACCATCAAGGCCAATCGCGAAGTCATCGTGTCCGCATCCTCATTCAATTCGCCGAAGCTGCTGATGCTGTCGGGCATCGGCCCCGCTGCGCATCTGAAGGACATGGGCATCGAGGTGAAGGCGGATCGTCCGGGTGTGGGCGCAAACCTCCAGGACCATATGGAGTTCTATTTCCAGCAGGTCTCCACCAAACCGGTCTCGTTATATTCCTGGCTGCCATGGTTCTGGCAGGGCGTGGCCGGCGCGCAATGGCTGCTGTCGAAAGGCGGGCTTGGCGCTTCCAACCAGTTCGAGGCCTGCGCCTTCCTGCGCTCCGCACCGGGCCTGAAGCAGCCTGATATCCAGTATCATTTCCTGCCCGTCGCCATTTCCTATGACGGCAAGGCGGCGGCGAAAAGCCATGGTTTTCAGGTGCATGTCGGCTACAACCTGTCGAAATCACGCGGCAACGTCACGCTGCGCTCAGCCGATCCGAAGGATGATCCGGTCATTCGTTTCAACTATATGAGCCACCCGGAAGACTGGGAAAAATTCCGCCATTGCGTGCGTCTGACCCGCGAAATCTTCAGCCAGAAAGCTTTCGACGATTTTCGCGGACCGGAAATCCAGCCGGGTGAAAAAGTGGCGAGCGACGATGAGATCGACGCCTTTTTGCGGGAGCATCTGGAAAGCGCCTATCACCCCTGCGGCACCTGCCGGATGGGCGACAGGGACGATCCGATGGCTGTCGTCGATCCCGAATGCCGGGTCATCGGCGTGGAGGGCCTGCGTGTCGCCGACAGTTCGATCTTCCCGCATGTGACCTATGGCAACCTCAACGGCCCGTCGATCATGACCGGCGAAAAGGCCGCCGATCATATTCTCGGCAAAACCCCGTTGCCGCGTTCCAATCAGGAACCGTGGGCGAACCCGCGCGCGGCCGTCAGCGACCGGTGAGGATCAATGGTAATCATCCTCGCGCTGGTGGCGGACGGCGGCGATGGTGACGGTTTCCGGGCTGTCGATGCGGAACAGCACGACATATCCGGAGGAGCCGAAAGGAACGAGGAGTTCGCGCATCAGGCTGTTTTCCGCAGATGCCTTGCGGCAACTGAAGGGAAAGTCGCTAAGGATCTCTAATCCTGCCCTGATGGCGCGGATCGCTTTCTCCGCCACATCGATATCATAGGCAATCAGAAAGTCGTAAATTCGGTCAAAATCACCCAGCGCTTCTTCAGTATAGCGAAGCTCATACGTCATTTCCGCTTCGCGGCTTTCGCAGCATCAAGTTTTCTTTGCATCATCGAGAGAACATCGTCTGTGGTATAATAAATCCCAGTACGCTCCGCCTCTTCGAGCGATGCCAAACCGCGTGCGATAAACTCCGCCTGTGATTTGCGGATCTCCACCTGCCTGCGCACGGAATCTTCAACGAAGGAGGAGAGCGTCTCGCCGTCCTTCAGCACGCTTTCGGCCGCCTCGCGAAAATCCGCCGTTACCCGCAGCGAAGGCAATGTTGCCGTTTTCATGTCGCATCTCCATGCGTTGCAATTGCGATGCGCAGGATGTCTCAGTTATGAGGTCGAGTCAATTTCAAACTCGGCGGAGGTAACGTGAAGCCCACTATTTCAGGCCTCCGGACCCGCCACCCCAAAGTAACCCAACCCCGGTATCTTCACCCCCGGCCTGCTGAAATCGACCCCGGCGACCAGACCCAGAAAATTGATCTCGAAACCGCTGCGCGCACCCGCCGCAACGCCAAACAACCCACCGAGTGACACGCTCGCATCCTTCCAGTCGTCGGCAATGTGATAGAACGCGCCGTTCGGCAGGTAGTCGCGGCCCACGGCATCGGGCGGCAGAACGACGCCGAGTTCCGGCACGCTGCGTAGCACATGGGCAACGAAGGTGTTGGAGTTCGGGCCGGGATAGATGCGGTAGCCGCCCGGTTTGGCATAGGGGTAATCGGCAATCGCCTGTTCGATCCTGGGGATCAGCTTTTCCGCCTCAGCACCATGAATGGCCACCACCTGGCGCGGCGTGTTGGAATACCAATAGGCATCGGCCGCATAGCCATTGCGGCGGATGGGCGTTCCCCAACCCACTTTGTCATAACGATCATAGGCCGTCGCACCCGGTTTTTTCAGCACGATCCAGGCATGGCTGGCGACGGAACCCTTGAAGCCGCCGGTCATGGCGGAAAACACGTAAACCGCAGCCTGCTTGTCGGCTCCGGCTTGCGGAAGGGTGCCGGAGGAGGACCAGCGGGCATCGCGCCAGCCCTGCGGATGTTCCCGCATGGCCCACAAGCCGGCGGATGCCAGAGCGGGAAGCAGATAGATAATGGCAATCGCCAGCAGCAGACGTTTTGCAAATTTCACTGATAGCCCCGTGCATCGAAAAATCAATTGCGGTATCAACGGCATAAAATCAGAACTTTTTGAGGCTGCGAACATGAACAATTCCGTTACCGTCGAAGTCACCAGGGGCAGCCTCGTCGAAAGCCGCCATCAGGGCCTTGCCGTGGTGGTGGATGGTGATGGCGGCGTTGTGTTTTCCGCTGGTGATGTAGGGCGCGGCATCTTCCCGCGTTCCGCCTGCAAGGCCATGCAGGCGCTGCCGCTGGTGGAAAGCGGGGCTGCGGATGCCTATGGTTTCGGCAATCGTGAACTGGCGCTTGCCTGCTCCTCCCATTCCGGCGAGGACGCGCATGTGGAACTTGCCGCCGCCATGCTTGCGAAGGCCGGCAGGGATGTCGATACGCTGGAATGCGGTGCGCACTGGTCATCCGACCAGAAAACCATCATCCATCAGGCCCGCACGCTGGAAAAACCGACGGCGCTACACAATAATTGCTCCGGCAAACACTCCGGCTTCATCTGCGCCTGCTGCCACACGGGTACCGACCCCAAGGGCTATGTCGGTTATGATCACCCGCTGCAGCAAGAAATCCGCGCCACGATGGCAAGCCTGACGGGCGCGGCGCTCGGCCATGATAATTGCGGCGTCGATGGTTGCTCCATCCCCACCTATGCTGTGTCGCTCACGGGACTGGCGCATGGTTTCGCCAGAATGGCGACGGGCACGGGGCTGGAAGAGGGCCGCGCCAAAGCCTCGCGTCGTCTCATCGAGGCCTGCATGGCGGAACCCTTTTACGTGGCAGGCAGCGGCCGCGCCTGCACCAGGCTGATGCAGATCGCACCGGGCAAGATTTTCGCCAAGACCGGCGCTGAAGGTGTCTTCGTGGCGGCCCTGCCGGAAAAGGGCATAGCCATGGCGGTGAAATGCGAGGATGGCACGACGCGGGCGGCCGAAGCCATGGTCTCGGCACTGCTCGCCCGCTATTTCGATGATGGCAGCGCCGAAAAACAGGCTCTGACAGGCATGGCCAACCGGCAGATGCGCAACTGGAACGGCATCCATGTCGGTGATGTCAGAGTCGTCGGGCTGTAAAATCCGGCGTTAAAAAAACACGATAAAACCTTTGACGCCGCCGGTTGCCGGCACGATGATGGCTTGCCCTGCGCGTGACGGCCGAACCCCGGCCGCCGGCAGCCCGGCGTCCGCAGCAAGAGGAGGTGGACGCCTTCATTGTCCTGGAGGTCGCATATCCATGTTTACCCTGTTTTTCTCCCCCGGTTCCTGCTCCCGCGCCAGCCATATCGTGCTTGAGGAATCCGGCCTGCCTTACACGGCCCACCGCGTCAATTTCGCCGAGGGCGAACAGCGCTCCGAGACATTTCTGAAGATCAATCCGAAAGGCCGCGTGCCGGCGCTCGCCACCGCAAGCGGCGTGCTGACCGAGACGCCTGCCATCCTCGCCTTCATCGCCCAGATGGCGCCGGAAAAGAAGCTCGCACCGCTTGACGATCCCTTCGAGTTCGCTGTCATGCAGTCCTTCAACGCTTTCATTTCCTCCACCGTGCATGTCGCCCACGCCCATGGCCGGCGCGGCAGCCGCTGGGCGAGCGACGATAGTTCGCTGGCGGATATGAAGGCGAAGGTGCCGCAAACCATGGGCGAGTGCTTCGAACTGATCGAGCACGGCCTCTTGCATGGCCCGTGGGTTTTGGGCACGGCCTATTCGGTGGCCGATCCCTATCTTTTCGTCATGTCCGGCTGGCTGGAAAGCGACGGTGTGGATATTGCCCGTTTCCCGAAAGTGCACGACCACTTCCGCCGCATGAACGACCGCCCGGCGGTGCAGCGGGCGCTGGCGAGCGAGAGGGGTCAATAGTTACTGCCGTCATCCTCGGGCTTGTCCCGAGGATCTGCAACGTATTGATTTTATTTGACGTGGTTGGATCCTCGGGACAAGCCCGAGGATGACGTTGAGTACGGAGGGACGTCTCCAGTCCGCGCCCAAAGCAAAGCTCGTGTCAAGCCGCCTCGGCCGCGCGCGTATCCCACATGGTCTTGAATGCCGTGCGCGCCTGGCAGCGGGTGAGCCAGGCCTTTACCGCCGGATGGGCATCAAACAGCGGCTGGTGACCCTGCGCATAACGAACGATTTCCGCCGCATTGAGATCGGCGACGGTGAAACGATCCCCCACCAGATAGTCATGTTGGACAAGATGCTGCTCCAGCACCCGGAACGGGCGCTTCAGCAGCCGTGCGGCAACATCGATCACCGCTTTGCCGCTGTCGCTCTCCGACAGGCCTTCGGCGATGGCGGAGGAAATTTTCAGCGAATTGGTCTCGATTTCGGTTGCGGCAAAGAAAGACCATTGCAGCATCGCCGCATCTTCCTTCAGATCGACCGGGGCGAGCGGCCCGCCATATTTGCGCACCAGATAGAGATTGATGGCCATGGATTCGTAAAGCACCATGCCATCATCCTCGATGCAGGGAATGGTGCCCATCGGGTTGACGGCGAGAAATGCGGGAGACAGCGTGTTGAGCGGCGCATCCGCTGCCAGCGGATCGGCAAGACGGCGGGCCTGTATGACGGGCACGTGCTTGAATTCTATGCCGAGTTCGCCTGCCAGCCAAAGTGTGCGCGTGGCGCGGGACCGGTAGACACCGTAAATCGTCAACATCGAAATTACCCCTTGAACCTGTTCGATGGCGGCACGTTACGGTCTCGCCGCTTTAAAGTGAAGTTGCAGATATCAGGGGCAACTATGATTTTTTCTGATCCGTCAGGAAGTCCGTATCCGGCGATAGCCGGTATTCGAAACGGTCGATGAACCGCTCGAACAGGCGGGCGAAAGTCTCCACATCGTCGGCCGGCCAGCCATCCATCACATCTTCGATGACGCTCATCTTGGTGCGGCGCATTTCCTGCAGCAGGCTGGTGCCGAGCGGCGTGATCTCGACGATGCTGCGGCGGCCGTCTTCCTGCGAGACGCCGCGTTTCAGCAGGCCGCGCCCCACCATGTCCGCCACCACTCGGCTACCGCGTGAGGGATCAATGCGCATGCCCTCGGCAATCGCACCCACGGTGACATCACCTTCGGCGCGCCGCAGAATATCCAGAACGTCGATATGCGAGAGTTCGAGACCCGGAGCGAGCTTGGCAAGCGCCATGCGGCCGATGATGCGGCGACCGATCATGATGCGCATGCGCGTCATCGTATTGCCGATCCGCTTGATGTCCTCGGGCAGATCCTCGTTCCAGTTTTCCTCACTTGCCACTCTCGGTCGTTCCTTTTCTTGCGCGGTCGCGATCACATTTAGCGCGAATAGCATGGATGTCAAAAACTTGCCATTGACATATATATGCTGATAGCACACAAATTGTCGCAGCAAATATGCCGGAACTCAACGAGATTTTTCATGGATATGTCCGCAGCCCCCGTGGCGCCGCTTGTGTCGGATCATCGGCGCAGGCTCATCGTTTTCCTGTTTCTGATGCTGGCCATGTTCATGGCCACCCTCGACAACCAGATCGTATCGACAGCGCTGCCCACCATCGTCGGCGAGTTCGGGGCACTGGAACGCTTCGGCTGGATCGGCTCCGCCTATCTTCTGGCAACCAGCGCGGTCATGCCTGTTTATGGCAAGCTCGGCGATCTGTTCGGGCGCAAATATGTGATGATCGCGGCGGTGGTCATCTTCACGCTGGGCTCGCTCGCCTGCGGTCTGGCCTGGTCGATGGATAGCCTGATTGCTGCCCGTGTGTTGCAGGGGCTTGGCGGCGGCGGCATCATGGTGTCGATCTTCTCCGTCAATGCGGATCTGTTCGAACCGCGCGAACGCGCCCGTTATCAGAGCTATTCCAGCCTCACCATCATGGCGTCAGGCAGTGTCGGCCCGATCCTCGGCGGCACGATGAGCGACCTGTTCGGCTGGCGGTCGATCTTCCTCATCAACCTGCCGCTCGGCATCATCGTCATTGCGGGCCTGGCGCTGATGTTGCCTTACCGTCGTCCGGCGCGCCAGCCGAAGATCGACTATCTCGGTGCGGTTCTGCTGGCGGCCACCATTGCCAGCGTGGTGTTCTGGGCCGATAGCAGCGAATTGTTCGGCTCGCTGATCGCCGCCCCAAGCCTCGGCATCATCGCCTTCGCCGTCATCGCCGCCTTCCTCTGGGTGCAGGTGGAGCGCCGTGCGCCGGAACCCGTCGTACCGCTCAGGCTGTTCAAGGATTCGACCTTTCCGCTCTTGATGATCGTGTCGCTGACCAGCGGCGGCATCGGCATCGGCATGGTCAATTATTACGCCCTGTTCCTGCAGACCACGACCGGCCTTTCCCCCTCCCATGCCGGCCTGTTCTTCATCGCCGTCACCGGCGGCATCGTCATGGGCTCGCTATCGGCCGGCCGGCTGATTTCGATTACCGGTGTCTACAAGCCGTTCTCGGTGGCGGGGCTCACCATCAACGTCATCGCCATGCTGCTGTTCACGCAAATGCATGCGGGCACGCCGTTGGCACTGATCGCCGCACTGATGCTGGTGCAGGGTTTCGCAGTCGGTCTCGGCCAGCAGGCGCCGATCATCGGTGTGCAGAATTCAGCACCCAAGGCTGATATCGGTGCGGCGAGCGGCGCGGTGACGCTGACCCGCATGGGCGGCGCTGCCATCGCCATCTCGGTCTATGGCGCGATTGTCACCTCCAGCCTCAAGGGCGTGGCGGTGGATATTCCCGGCGTCGGCAGAATAGAGGAACTGACGCCGAAAATGCTCGCCGAACTGCCCGCCGCCTCGCAGGCCGCAGTCGCCTCGCTTTATTCGGACGCCTTTACGCCGCTATTCTTCGCGGCCGCCGCAACCGCTGCCATCGGCCTTGCGGCAGCGCTGATGCTGAAGCCGGTGCGTCTGCCGGCCGCGGTTGAGGCGAAGCCGGCGGAAGCAGCGGGGGAGTAGGCAGGTCGGCAGGCAGTTGTGAACGCTGGTTTTGTGCTGAAACCTCTCCTCCGTCATACCGGCCTTGTGCCGGTTTCCAGTCAGCCCAAGTCCTTGGGCTGAGAGAGCTCTTCCCGCCGCGCAGACGCGCGGCTGCTGGATTCCGGCTCAAGGCCGGAATGACGGGAGATGCTTACAAAACAAAAACACCATCACTGGAAATTTAACGCCCGTTCCGCGTTATGCTCGCAGCACTTTACATTCGCGCGGGCGGCCCTATCTCAATGAATATGAAGCCGGAACAGCTCCTGAACTCCACGCCCAAGGGCCTTTATTGCCCGGCGGGCGATTTTTATATCGATCCCGTGCGCCCCGTGGCGCGGGCGCTCATCACCCATGGCCATTCCGATCACGCCCGTGCCGGCCATGGCGCGGTGCTGGCCACGCGCCAGACGCTTGATATCATGCGCATTCGTTATGGCGAGGATTTTTGCGGCAGCGAGCAGGCGGTGGCATTCGGTGAGAGGGTGGGGGTGAACGGCGTCACCGTCGGGTTCCATCCGGCTGGCCATGTGCTGGGTTCGGCGCAAATCTCCGTCGAGATGAATGGCATGCGCATCGTTGCATCGGGGGACTACAAGCGCGGCATCGATCCAACCTGCGCGCCCTTCGAGACGGTGCCATGTGATGTCTTCATCACCGAGGCTACCTTCGGTCTGCCGGTGTTTCACCATCCGCTGCCGCGCGTGGAAATCGGCAAGCTGCTCACTTCCATCAAACAATTTCCCGAACGCACCCATCTGGTCGGCGCCTATTCGCTCGGCAAGGCGCAACGTGTCATCCGGCTATTGCGCGATAATGGTTATGCCGAGCCGATCTATATCCACGGCGCGCTGGCGCGGCTTTGCGATTATTACGTTTCGCAGGGTATCGATCTCGGCGACCTGAGGCCCGCCACGCTGGAAAAAAGTAACCCCGCCGCCTTCAAGGGCGCGATCGTCGTCGGCCCGCCCTCGGCCTTTCAGGAACGCTGGGCGCGGCGCTTCAACGAGCCGCTGATCGCCTTTGCCTCCGGCTGGATGATGGTGCGGCAACGCGCCAAGCAGGGCGGCGTGGAACTGCCTCTGGTCATATCGGACCATTGCGACTGGCCTGAATTGCTGGAGACCATCAGGGAAATCGGCCCGCAGGCCGTCTGGGTCACCCATGGCCGCGAAGAGGCGCTGGTGCGCTGGTGTCAATTGCAGGGCATTGCCGCCAAGCCGCTGCATCTTGTCGGTTACGAAGACGAGGGGGATTGAGATGAAAGCCTTCGCCACCCTTCTCGACCGCCTCGTCCTCACTCCGTCGCGCAACGGCAAGCTGAAGCTTCTCACCGATTATTTCCGCGATACGCCCGATCCCGACCGGGGTTACGGTCTGGCGGCGATTGCCGGCACGCTGGACCTCAAAAGCGTCAAACCGGCCATGCTGCGCGAGCTGGTGCTGGAGCGTATGGACGAGGTGCTGTTTCGTTATTCCTATGATTATGTCGGCGATCTGGCCGAGACCATCTCGCTGGTCTGGGGCAATATCGGCGGTGCTGATGATTCCGAGGCGCAGGACCCGCGTCTCGGCGACGTCGTGACGCTGATGAATTCGCTGGGGCGCACCGAAGTACGTGGCGCGGTGCGCGATCTGCTTGACCGGCTCGATACCTCCTCGCGTTTCGCCTTCCTCAAACTCGCCACCGGCAGCCTGCGCATCGGCGTTTCGGCGCGGCTGGCGCGGCAGGCGCTGGCGGATTTTGCGGGCAAGGATATCACCGAAATCGAAACCCTCTGGCACGGTCTGACGCCGCCCTACACCACGCTTTTTACATGGCTGGAGGGCAAGTCCGACCGGCCGCTACTGGCCACGCCCGCCATCTTCCATTCGGTCATGCTGGCCACACCGGTGGCCGATGGTGACCTGGATCAGCTGGACCCTGCCGATTATGCCGCCGAATGGAAATGGGACGGTATTCGCGTGCAGCTCTCCCGCGCCGGGGAGACGCGAAAGCTTTATTCCCGCTCCGGCGACGATATTTCCGGGGCATTCCCGGATGTGCTCGATGCGCTTGATTTCGAAGGCGTGATGGACGGTGAATTGCTGATTGGCGGGACAGTGCGCTCCAACAATCTCACGCGCACTTTTTCTGACCTGCAGCAGCGGCTGAACCGCAAGACGGTGACGGCAAAGATGATGGACGACTACCCCGCCTTCATCCGCGCTTACGACCTGCTGTTCGATGGCGAGAACGACATCCGTGCACAAACCTATCTGGAGCGCCGTGGCAGGCTGTCCGATATCATCGAGGACGCCCCGCATGACCGTTTCGACCTGTCGCCGCTGATCGGCTTCTCCACATGGCCGGAACTCGACACGCTGCGCGCCGCTCCGCCCGATCCGGTGATCGAAGGCGTGATGATCAAGCGCCGCGACAGCGCCTATCAGGCCGGCCGCGCCAAAGGGCCATGGTTCAAATGGAAGCGCGATCCCTATAATATCGATGCGGTCATGATGTATGCGCAGCGCGGCCACGGCAAAAGGTCGAGCTATTATTCCGATTTCACCTTTGGTGTGTGGGCGGAAGGCGAGGGTGGCGAACAGCTCGTGCCGGTCGGCAAGGCCTATTTCGGTTTTACCGATGCGGAACTCGAAGTGCTGGATAAATTCGTCCGCGACAACACCGTCGAGCGTTTCGGCCCGGTGCGGGCGGTGCGGGCCACGCCGGATTTCGGCTTCGTGCTGGAAGTGGCCTTTGAGGGCATCAATCGCTCCACCCGCCACAAATCCGGCGTCGCCATGCGGTTCCCGCGCATTGCGCGGCTGAGAGCCGACAAGCTTCCGGCCGAGGCGGACCGGCTTTCGACGCTGGTGGCGATGATCGACGGTGTCGAGGGATCGGTGTGATGGTCTGCGCCAGTCTCGAAATTTACTGTAGCTAGCCCTGCCTCTAGTTCCGTCATTCCGGCCCCGAGCCGGAATCCAGCCGCCGCGCGTCGGCGCGGCGAGAGGGGTTTTTACGCCCAAGGACTTGGGCTGGCTGGATACCGGCTTGAGGCCGGTATGACGGAGAGGGAGCCAGTTATCAGGCAGGAAACATTGCGCCGTCCAGAAATTGCCACGATGGCTGCGAATACATTGTTGTCATTCGCGAATCCGTGATTGGACAGTCTCCCGCCGCAGTGCTGAACTGCTAATACCTCCATCCCCGTCCTCAGAGTGCACCCATGGCCGATAAACGCTTTCTTTCCTCAGCCTTCGGACAGGAAGAGAGCGGCGTGATATGCCAGGGCCTGACGCGGCGCGGCCTGCTTGCCGGCGCCATGGGCCTGTCGGTGGCAGCACTTCTGCCGCAGGGTGCGAAAGCCGGCATTGTCGCCCCCGAGGTTCTGCCGCTGGAACGGCAGGATTACGCGGAGGCCCGCCAACATTTTCATACCCGCTTGCTGCGCAAGATGGCCGCGCCGGAAAAATCCTCGGCGCTTGGCACACCGCCCGGCGCGGAACGCGTCACCTATCCCGGCGGGCCGGATGGTTCCATCGAGCTTGTCGCCTGGCTCTCCCACTATCAGCCGTCCAAAACACCAAAGCCGGCAGTGCTTTTCCTGCACGGCGGCAATGCCACGGGAGACGGCCACTGGGCGCTGATGAAGCCCTATTGGGAGGCTGGTTTTGTCGTGCTGCTGCCGTCTTTCCGGGGCGAGAACGGCCAGAGTGGCAATTATTCCGGTTTTTACAACGAAACGGCGGATGCGCTGGCGGCGGCCACCTATCTGGAAAACCTGCCCGGCATCGATAAAAAACGTTTCTTCATCGCCGGCCATTCCAATGGCGGCACGCTGACATTGCTCGCCGCCATGAGCCGCAAATTCCGTGCGGCGGCCCCCATGTCGGCGGGCGTCAATTCATGGCGATATTTCAACCGGTATTCGGACGAGATCTGTTTCGACGAAACCGACGAGCGCGAATTCATCATGCGCTCCTCGGTCTGTTTCGGCCCCAGCCTCAAATGTCCGGCCCTGTTGCTGCGCGGCGATGAGGAGCGGCCTTTCGATGCCGATCACCAACTGTTCGTGGATCGCGCCCTGATGTCCGGGTTCAAGGTGGACAAAAAACTGCTGCCCGGCACCCACAATGGCGTGGTTCCGGGCGCAGTGGTGGAAAGCATTCGTTTTTTCAATCAGTTCGCATAAAAGGGCCGAAAGCCGCTTTTGCAGCTTTCGGCCCTCCTACGAAATCAGGCGCTCTTCTTGAAATAACCGAGCAGCCGCATGGCATTGGCGGTTACCAGCACCGTCGCGCCGGTATCGGCAAAGACGGCGAGCCACAGGCCGGAAAGGCCGGTGACGGTCGTGACCAGAAACACAGCCTTCAGGCCAAGCGAGATCGCCACGTTCTGGCGGATGTTGCTCATGGTGGCGCGTGAGAGGCCGATGAGGCGGGCGGCATCGCCGACATTGTTGCGCATCAGCGCCGCATCCGCCGCTTCCATTGCCACGTCCGTGCCGGAGCCGATGGCGACGCCGACGCTGGCGGCGGCAAGCGCCGGCGCATCGTTGATGCCGTCACCCACCATCACCACGGTTTTCTTTGCGGCGAGTTTGCGGATTTCCTCGACCTTGTTCTGCGGCAGCAGTTCGCCGCGTGCTTCAAGACCCAGCTTGTTGCCGATGGCACGCGCCGTGCGGGCATTGTCGCCCGACAGCATCAGCGAGGAAATGCCCATCTCCTTCAGCGCCCTGATGCCTTCGGCCGCATCCTTGCGCGGTTCGTCGCGCATGGCGAAGAGACCGCTAGCCGCACCGCCGGCCATGACCACGGCCACCGTCTTGCCTTCGCTCTCAAGTGCCGTGATGCGGTCGGCCAGCTCCTTCGAGAGTGTGCCGACTTCAGTTGCAAAGCGCGGTGCGCCGATGAACAGGGCTTTTCCGCCAACGGTGCCCTGCATGCCGCGACCGGAAATCGCCTTGATGTCGGAACCGGGCAGGGGCTTCAAACCGGCCTTTTCGGCGTGGTTGACGATGGCTCTGGCAAGCGGATGGCTCGATTCATGCTCGATGGTGGCGGCTTCGGCGATCAGCCCTGCCTCGTTGCCGTCAAGCGCCACCACGTCGGTCACCACAGGTTCGCCGAGCGTCAGCGTGCCCGTTTTGTCGAAGGCGACGGTTTCGGTGCGCGCCAGCATTTCGATGACGGCGCCGCCCTTCACCAGCATGCCGTGGCGTGCCGCAGCCGAAAGGCTGGAAGCTATTGCCGCGGGAACGGAGATGACCAGCGCGCAGGGGCAACCGATCAGCAGCAAAGCGAGACCGCGATAGATCCAGGTATCCCAGTCACCGAGACCGGCAAGCGGCGGTACCACGATGGTCAGAGCCGAAATCGCCACGATCAGCGGCATGTAATAACGCGAGAAATTCTGGATGAAGCGTTCGGTCGGTGCGCGCGCATCCTGGGCTTCCTCGACAAGCGTGATGATGCGGGCAATGGTGTTGTCTTCCGGCGCGCGGTCGACACGGATGCGCAGCGAACCGTCATGGTTGATCGAACCGGCAAAGACGCGGGCGCCTTTTTCCTTGGCAACCGGAATGCTCTCGCCGGTCATCGGCGACTCATCAACGCTCGATTCGCCCTCCATCACCACGCCGTCGGCGGCGATACGGTCACCGGGACGGGCCACGACCACCTGGCCGATGCGGACCTGATCGGCAGCGACCTGACGGAGCGTGCCGTTTTCCTCGACCAGCGCCGTTTTCGGCAGCAATGAACCAAGCGCCTTGATGCCGGAACGGGCGCGTGCGGCCGCAAAGCCTTCAAGCAGTTCGCCGATCGAAAAGAGCAGCACGACGATGGCGGCTTCTTCCGCTTCACCGATGAAGATCGCGCCGATGGCGGCAATGGTCATCAGCATCTCGATGGTGAAGACCGCGCCGAAACGGGCGGCGTTGAAGGCATTGCGTGCAATCGGAAACAGCGTCACCAGCGTGGCGATGATGAAGGCATAACCGCCCCAGGCCGGAAAGGTGAGTTCCGCCGCATAGGCGGCCGCGACCAGAATGGTGCCGGTGAAGGTGTTTCGGGCCTTCGCCGTGCGCCACCATGCACCCTTCTCATCGGCGCCATGGGCGTGTCCCACCTCGGCGCTTGGCGTGACTGTCGCGGGCTGTGCCTTTGCATGCGAATGCCCGGCGTGATCATGGTCGTGGCCGCCGCAATTGGCGTGGTCATGGTCCGCATGATCGTGCCCGGAATGGTCATGGCCCGAGTGGTCATGGCCCGAGTGATCGTGGCCTGAATGATCATGATCACCGTTGCAGGATCCGTGGTCGTGCCCGTTATCTTCCGCCTTGCCCCGCGCCGATTTGTCTTGTGGCAGCAAGGCGGGTTTGAAGCCGAGCTTGCGCAGCGTATCCTCGATTTTTGCGGTCGGCGTTGTGTTTTCGACAAGCGAAAGGTTCAGTCTTTCGCGTGCAACCGACACCTTGACGTCGGCAACACCGGGCAGGCGGGAGAGCGCGGTTTCGATCTTCGCGGCGCAGCTGCCGCAGTCCATGCCGCCGACCGAAAAGGTCAGGGCATTGTTCTGCTCAACGCTGGGGGCGGCTTCCGCAGGGTGGTGACCTCCGCACGATGAATGGTCGTGGTCATGCTCATGGTCGTGAGGTTCCGCTGCGATCTTTTCGCGCGGAGCCTTCTCCTGCGGCAGCAAAGCAGGCTTGAAACCGAGCTTGCGCAGCGTATCCTCGATCTTTGCGACCGATGTCTTGTCTTCCGCCAGCGACAGGTTCAACCTTTCGCGTGCAACGGACACCTTGACGTCGGCAACGCCGGGCAGGCGGGAGAGCGCGGTTTCGATCTTCGCCGCACAGCTGCCGCAATCCATGCCGCCGACCGTGAAGGTCAGGTCTCCCGATTCCCCGTTCAGATTGCCGCGTGTCGAAATATTCATGGTTTTCGCTCCTGAATTCCAGTCGACAGCCAATCTGGCACCTCTAGCAACTAGAGGTTCAAGGGCAAAAATGCGATTTTCCGATTTTTTTTGAAAAGTGCACACCAGCTTCGCGCCAGCCGCGCGGTTCATCATGCAGCCATATTGGATTCCATGAAGCGGTTCAGATGACAGCACTCTTTATGAAACACTGCCGCCGGGCGGCCTCTCTGGCGGGTCTTGTGGCTCTGCCGCTCCTCAGCGGCTGCCTTTTCGTGACGGATACGACCCGGATGGACCCGGATGTCTTCGTGCGGGAAACGGCGCCGGTCTTCAACTTCAATTCCGTCAGCTCGAACCGCCAGCCGGAACTGCCGCCGCAGCCGGGCCAGCTTTCAACGCGTCCGCCGGATCTGTTCAGAACCCGCTTCCATCAGGAATACGGCCCGCCGGTGCGCGGGCAGGGCCTGAGCGCGCCGCAGGTGCAGGGTCAGGCCGCACCGCTTGCGCCAGATCGCATGGTGACCTATGGCCTGCCGGTTTCCAATCCGCTGCATCGGGTCATGTATGGCCCGATCCGCGACGAGGACCGTTCGCTGCCGGCTATTCCTTATGGCCGCATCGACCCGCGTTATCTGCGGCAGGAAGTAAGTTATCAGACAGCGGAAGCGCCCGGCACCATCATCGTCGATACCAAGCAGCATTTCCTTTATCTGGTGCAGCCGGGCGGCAAGGCGATCCGTTACGGCGTCGGTCTCGGGCGCGATGGTTATGCGTGGTCGGGCCGCGGCAAGATCCAGTGGAAGGCGAAATGGCCGCGCTGGACGCCGCCGGACGAAATGGTCAAGCGCCAGCCGGAGCTTACCTCCATCTCGGCGGCCAATGGCGGCATGACCCCGGGTCTCAACAATCCGCTCGGCGCGCGTGCGCTTTATATTTTCAAGGACGGCAAGGACACGCTTTACCGCGTGCACGGCACGCCGGACTGGCAGTCCGTCGGCAAGGCGACGTCCTCCGGCTGCGTGCGCATGCTCAATCAGGATGTCATCGACCTTTACGAGCGTGTGCCCAAAGGGGCGCAGATTGTGGTTATCTGACCACGTTCTAAAAGAAAGAGATGCGAGCTCCAATCCACCGGCGCCTTGTGACTGGCTTTTAGCGGTCGGTTAACTATTTTCGCAATACGCATGATACGGAACAAATGACGTACAACGGCGATATAGCCGTTCGAAATGTGGGACAAACCGGCCTTATGACAAGCACCGACACAGATCTTTCCAGACGCACCTTTCTTTCCCTTCTCGGCATCTCCTCCGCTTCGCTTCTGGCGGGCTGCGCTTCATCCGGCACGGGAGACGCCATCCGCCAGCAGGCGAGCGCCATCGGCAGCGATTTCCGCCAGATGTTCTCGCCCGGCGTCAGCGATGCGGAACTGGCCGTCATGTACGGCTCGGTTGAAGATGGCGGTTACGTCATTCCCGCCGTACCCTATCAGAAAATCGACCGGCGTTATTACCGCCAGCGGGTCGTCGACCCGACCGGCGAACGCCCCGGCACCGTCGTTGTCGATACGCGCTCGCGCTTCCTTTATGTCGTGGAGCAGGGCGGCAGCGCCATGCGTTACGGCGTCGGCATCGGCCGCGATGGCTTCGCCTGGTCGGGCGAAGGTGTCATCCAGTGGCGTCAGAAATGGCCGAAATGGACCCCGCCAGACGAAATGGTCGCCCGCCAGCCGGAACTCACCAAATATTCATCCAAGAATGGCGGCATGCCGCCGGGCCTGAAGAACCCGCTGGGCGCGCGCGCGCTCTATATCTTCCAGAACGGCAAGGACACGCTTTACCGCCTGCACGGCTCGCCGGAATGGAACTCCATCGGCAAGGCCGTCTCATCCGGCTGCGTGCGCCTGATGAACCAGGACGTCATAGACCTCTACGACCGCGTGCCGCAGAAGGCACGTGTGGTGGTTTGGCAGTAGGTCCAGCTGGACGCATTAAGAAGGTATCCGGTAAGTGAATTGACGAGTAATGGCTGCAACACGAAGCGTGTTGTGGCCATTATTTATTTCTAATATATCAATATTGTTTTTAATGTTGATATTCAATTCTATAGTATATTTAAAAAAATCGTGACTCTTGTTGACTTTAGTTATAATAATATTTGGGTATTCATGGGTGGCTACTGGAATTGATTTCCTATTGCAATCATTCTCATATCTCAGTTGTTGATCGAGGAGTGAATGGCATGACTCTTTATCTCTCAAATAGTTGGCAGGTGGGTACAAGTCCCTACGAAATCTTTTACGGTGATCGCTACGGCGTAGCGAGAAACGACGTATTTCAGCTTGGCGGCAGCGAGACCGGAACTCTGGGCGGCATTCGAAACGGTTGGGAAAAATTTATCGGTGGCGCGGGTATAGACACGATATACGTCGCTCCGAAGTACTACTATTCTTGGACTGCTGTGATGATTGATCACAACGGTTTGGATGGTGTCGAGCGTATTGAGTTTAACGGCGCTACCTCCTGGCCTGTAAAACCAGTTTACTTCGCTGGAATGGCAGATTTTTCGAGCGTGACATATATGTCGCCCGGCGTGACGATCTATGGTCGTGAGAACAGCAATATATTCGTCGGTAGTCAGCTTGGGGAGAGGGTCGAAGGCGACGGCGGTGACGATCTGCTCTTTGGCAATGCCGGCGACGATAGGCTGTACGGCGATACCACCGATGTAAATCCTTGGCCGGCGCAATTGAATGCCGCTGGCAATGACTGGCTGTTCGGCGGCACCGGCAATGACTATCTGGATGGTCAGGGCGGTAACGACAATCTGTCCGGTGATGCGGGCGATGACAATCTTTACGGCGGACCCGGAAGCGACCAGCTTAACGGCGGAGACGGCTCAGACAAGTTGTTTGGTGAAGCCGGAAATGACCAGGTGCGCGGTGGGTCTGGAAACGATGAGCTATTTGGTGGAGATAATGATGATCTTCTTGATGGGGGAGCGGGTAGAGACATTCTTTGGGGCGGTGTGGGCGCGGACACTTTCCAATTTGTGACGCAAGCTGCCGTGACTTTGGTTGAAGACTTTGAAGTCGGGATCGACAAGTTACGTTTTCATAACGCAATCGCCGATGACTTCAGCGACTTGACGATTATCGATAACTCTGCCGGATATGCGAGTATAACTGTCGCCGATGTCGAAGTTATTTTGAACGGGGTTTCATCAGCCTCGTTGAACAATTCGATGTTCGAGTTTGGCGTGTACGCATAAACTACCAGGCTCCTCCGTCACCGGCGGCGGAGCCTGACTGAATTTTTATCAAATGCTGCAGAAGTAGCATCGGTTTTGTGTTTGGAATAAACGTCGAACATGTAGACTGAGAACATACAGCTCACACTTGTTGCAGCAAGCACGCTAGTAAGGTTGAAGTTCTGATTTTCTATAATTTTTTGTCATAATTCCATTTTCATCAAATATTTCCAGCTCACCGTTTTCTTTATAATCAACCATTTTCTGCCCGTTATTATAGTAAATAATACCTGGAGTTACGGATACTTTTCCGTTTTCCCCAAATTTGAGGGCTATGGCAGAGCCGAAAAATTCTTTTAGAGCTTTCTCGCTATAATACATATCGCTGCGTGATGCTTCGCTGTAATAGCCGTTGTTCGCTGTTCTCAGGGCAGCTAAATCCAGCCGGGCCTGATAGGCGCGATCGCTGGTGAAATATTCGACTTGCTTGTTAACCAGAGCTTCGTCTTCACCATTCGCGATGCGTTTTGCGCCCCATTCAGCATACTGCGCATTATATTCGTCACGCGGCGGCACAATAATTTCAGGTACATAACGGGGGCTTGCCCGCGCAGCTCTTGTGATCAGGTTGGTTACGATGAACTCCGCGTTTTCCGCGGTGCGCTCGATCGGATTAACGTAATAGGACGACATCATATTCGTGGCCGCGGCGTTCATGGCGCTCATCGTCGCTTGCGGAATGGCGGCGGAGACGGTCTCTTTTTTTGCGGCGGTTTCCAGCTTTGCTTTGGTAGCCTGCGAAGCGAGCGTCAAAATCGTTTCGATGGCTTGCGCAGTTTTTTGCTGACCTCCGGCTACCATTCCGAGGATCGGGGTCGCGGCGTCGTTGCCTGATATTTTGGGGACCGAAAAAGTTTGATTGAGAATGGTCAGCGCCATTGAATTTGCAGAGATCAAAGTCATAGCTATGCCTTTTGAAATCTGCCGCAAAAGGCCTTCACCGGCTTTTGAGGCTGGAAACGCTGCTAAAAGTCATTTTAGCTGCATAAAATATAAATACAACTTTATCGGGAATTGGTAAATAAATACTTTCGACACCCCAGATCTTGAGGGGTATTAAGACTTCGAAAGACCGTCCTTCAACGCGTTCACCCGATCCCGCAGCTGTGCCAGCTCCTCCAGCCCGCAGCCGGTGGCGCCGCCGATGGCCGCCATGATCTTCACGCCCTCTTTTTTGAGGTCGGCGCCTTTTGGCGTTAAGGCCACCAGCACCTGCCGCTCATCCACCGTGCCGCGCTTGCGGGTGATCAGGCCCGCATGTTCGAGCCTTTTCAGCAGCGGTGACAGCGTGCCGGAATCCAGCCCCAGCATTTCGCCAAGCGCCTTGACCGTGGAGGTCTGTTTTTCCCACAGCGCCATCATGACCAGATATTGCGGATAGGTCAGTCCGATCGGGTCAAGCAGCGGTTTATAGGCACGTGTGAAAGCGTGCGCTGCGCCATAAAGGGCAAAGCATATCTGCTGGTCCAGCCTCAACAGGCTTTCCATCTTCGTGTCGTTGCCCTCTGCGCCCATAGTCCTGCTCCAAAATAAAACCGGGGAGGGAACAATCGGCCCCCGCTTTCGGTTCCTGCCACATGGATGTGCGGCGAAATTTCGTGAAAACTATCGCAAAAAACAAAATTTCATTCAACGTGCAAAATCATATTGCGCACAATTTAATTGTTCGCTATAAAACACTCAACACCAACCCGAAGGGAGTAAATGCCATGCCTATTCTCTACACGACCAAAGCATCCGCCACCGGTGGCCGTGCAGGTAACGCCAAGTCGGAAGACGGCGTTCTCGACGTAACGCTGACCGTTCCGAAGGAACTGGGCGGTGACGGTGCCCGCGGCACCAACCCGGAGCAGCTTTTCGCCGCCGGTTATTCCGCCTGCTTCCTTGGCGCACTGAAGGCGGTTGCCGGCAAGCAGAAGGTAAAGATCCCCGAAGACACCACTGTGACGGCAACCGTCGGCATCGGCCCGCGCGAAGATGGCACGGGCTTCGGCATCGAAGTGTCGCTGAAGGTCAACATTCCCGGCCTGGAGCGCGAAAAGGCAGAGGAACTGGTTGCTGCCGCTCATATTGTTTGCCCTTATAGCCACGCCATGCGCACCTCCACGGAAGTGCCGGTTTCGGTGGCCTGATATTGCAGTCATGAAAAGCAGGGCCGGGGTTCATCCCCGGCCTTCTTGTTTGTGGAAATAAATATGCTATATTCTTTCCAAGGAAAGGATGTTTGCCATGAATATTCACGCCAAGACTGCCATGGATCCTGCAGCGCAGGGCAGGGTCGTCACCAAGGCCGTTATCGCCGCTGCCGAGCGGCTGGGCCTGAATGCCGCCCGCATGGCGGATATTCTCGGCGTTTCCGCCCCCACCGTCTCGCGCATGAAAAGACTGGATTTCCTGCTGGAGCCGGGCGCCAAATCGTTCGAGCTGGCGGTACTGCTGATCCGGGTTTTCCGCTCACTGGACGCGATTGCCGGCGGTGATGAGGCCGTCGCGAAAAGCTGGCTACGCAATCACAATGTTGCGCTGAACGCCGTACCTGCTGAAAAGCTGACCACCATTACCGGATTGATCGATGTCCTCTCCTATCTGGACGCCCGACGCGCTCCTGTCTGAAAAGCGCGCCGCATCGGGAAAATACTGGCGGCTGGTGGAAGCACAGCATCAGGTTTCCACCATGAAGCTGGTGGATACGGTGGAGGAGCAATCGTTGCTGGAAGATATTCTGGAGACGAGCAAGCGGCCGTTTCCGCCCGAATGCGCCGGGCTCGATTATCTTCTCGCCACGCCCTTCCGTTATGGCGCCGCCTATCCCTATGGCTCGCGTTTTCGCCGGGCGGGTTTCACCGAGGGCGTTTATTACGCCGCCGCCAGGGTGGAGACGGCGCTTGCCGAAATGGCCTTTTACCGGCTGCTGTTTTATGCCGAATCGCCGGGCACACCGCTGCCCGCCAATCCCGCCGAATATTCCGCCTTCGCCGCCCGTGTCGCCACCGATGCCGCACTTGATCTGACGAAACCGGAGCTGAGCCGTAACGAGGCGCTGTGGACCGATCTCACGAATTACGAGCCGTGCCAGGCATTGGCAGAGCAGGCGCGCGAGGCAAAGGTTGAAGCCATCCTTTACCGCTCGGTGCGCGATCCCGCAGGTGGCATCAACATCGCAATTTTGTCGCCAAAGGCCTTTGCGGCCAAAACGCCGGTAGAGCGGATGAGCTGGCGCATTCACCTGTCTAAAACCGGGGTGCAGGCCCTGTGCGAATTCCCGATGCGCCGCACGGGGTTTTTGGCCTCGGATTTTGCCAATGACCCGCGTCTGGCCGGCCTCTTGGGGTGACGGCCGCTGGTTGAGCAGACGCTGCCGCTTCTTTCTTCTCCCCGCCGGGGAGAAGGTGGCCCGAAGGGCCGGATGAGGTAGCACCGTTGCCGGATTTCGGAGAGCTTGCCCCCTCATCCCGCTGCCGCGGACTTCTCCCCGGCGGGGAGAAGAAACAGGCGGCATGCCCTCGGCCTGTTCAGGCCCAGCCGTAAGCCTGAGCCCCGCTACTGCTTGCCCACACGGGCACGCAGCTCTTCCACATGCGCTGCGATTTCCGGCGTTACGACATCGCCAAAGTCTTCCATTTCAAACAGCGGGCGGATTTCGATTTCGCTGCGCTCCAGCATCGGGTTGGGGCAGCGCTTCACCCACGCCACCGCCTCATCCATGTCCTTGACATTCCACAGCCAGAAGCCGGCTACCAGCTCGTTGGTGTGCGGGAAGGGGCCATCAACCACGGTGCGGCTGTCGCCATCAAAAACAACCCTCTTGCCCTTGGAGGAGGGGTGCAGCCCGTCGCCGGATTTCATGATGCCGGCATTGACCAGCTCCTCGTTGAATTTTCCCATTGCCTCCATGAGTTCAGTCGTGGGCATGACGCCATCTTCGCTGCTCTTGGTGGCTTTTACAAAAACGATTGCACGCATGATCTTTCCTCCTCGATTGTATGTTCCGGGTCGTCGGGTCCTTAGTCTGGTTTTCCAGCACGACGGCCCGATGACATTCTGGCCGACAAAAGTGGCGTCATGCCGTCGTGCGGTCAGCCTAGATCGATAAGATCGCGGCGCAGCCGATCGGGGTCGCCGCTGCCAATCCTCGCTTCGATTTCCGCATGGGTCTGTTCCCAGATGGGAAAGGCTGCCGCGAGCACTGCCATGCCATCCGCCGTCAGTCGCAGCCGTTTGCCGCGCCTGTCTTTCGGGTCCTGTTCGATGCTGACCAGCCCGCGCCGCTCCAGCGGCTTCAGGGCCGCCGTCAGCGTCGTGCGGTCCATGGCGAGAAGATGGGCGACCGGTCCCATCGGCGGCGGCTCCGGCCGGTTGAGCGACATCAGCAGGGAAAACTGGCCGTTATTGATGCCAACAGGCTTCAGCGCATTGTCGAACAGCCGCGCCAAAGCCCGTGCAGCGCGTTGCGCATGCAGGCAAAGGCAGGCGTCCCGCACGAAAAGAGTTGTCGAAAAAGGAATCACGCTGGCGTTTGACATGCTATAAATATGTTGATATCAACCTAATTAGTCAAGCGGAACTTGATGCTCCGCTGATGGTTTAAATGACTTTCAATGCAGAAATAGGCGGTGCCCTCCGGAGGAGCGGAGTGGTGCCGTGGTGAAAGACGGATCCAAGGAGGAAAGATCATGTCTCATCCTGTTGTTTCGAATGAAGAGTGGCTTGCGGCCCGCCGCGATCTGCTGGTGAAGGAAAAGGAACTGACCCGCGCCCGTGATCGGCTGAACGAGGCGCGGCGCGCATTGCCCTGGGAAGAGGTGACGAAAGACTATATTTTCGATGCGCCTTCCGGCCCGAAATCGCTGAAGGAATTGTTCGGCGATTGCAGCCAGCTCATCGTTTATCACTTCATGCTGGCGCCTGACTGGGAGGAGGGCTGCGTTGGCTGTTCCTTCTTTGCCGATCACGTCGATGGCGCGCTCGTCCATCTCAGGCATGGCGATGCGAGCTTCGTCGCGGTATCGCGCGCGCCGCTTGAAAAGATCGAAGGCTACAAACACCGCATGGGCTGGAAATTCCCCTGGGTTTCCGCCGAAGGCACTGATTTCAACTATGATTATCAGGCCTCCTTCCGCGACGAGGATATGGCCAGCGGCGAAATTACCTATAACTATCGCGAAATGGCGCCCTATGGCGACCTGAAGGATTTGCACGGCATCAGCGTTTTCGCCAGGGGCGAGGACGGCAGGATCTACCACACCTATTCCACTTATGCCCGCGGCGCGGAACAGACGCTCGGCACGCTGATGCTGCTCGATCTGGTGCCAAAAGGCCGTAACGAAGAGGAGGTAATGGATTGGGTGCGCCGGCACGATCAGTATGAGGACGCGCCGAAAGCGGCAGCCTGCTGCCACTGAAACGGGAAGACTAGGAGGAGACAACAATGGAAATGGAAAGCGTAAAGCCGCAGAAGGAACATGAATTCCTGTCGAGGTTGGTCGGCGACTGGGTGATGGTTGCCGGCCATGAGGGATATGATCCTGATGATCCGAACCAGCGTTTCACCGAAACCGTGCGCTCCATCGGCGGACTGTGGATCATCGGCGAGGGCACCGGCAGGATGCCCGACGGCGACCAGATGACAGCGGTGATAACGGTCGGTTTTGACCCGGCAAAGGGCAATTTCGTCGGCACCTGGGTAGGCTCGATGATGACCCATCTCTGGGTCTACAAGGGCTGGCTGGAAGATGACGGCAAAACCCTGACGCTGGAAGCCGAAGGCCCCGCCTTTGACGGTTCCGGCCGCATCGATACCTATCACGACGTGCTGGTGCTGCATGACGACAATCATCGCAGCTTTTCCGGCAGCGTCCGCCAGCCGGATGGCACATTCAAGACCTTCATGACATCGGAGTTCCGCCGCAAGGGGTAAGGCCCTGCCGGAACTTGCCGCAACGACAAGCGCCGCCGCGTCCTGCGGCGGGCGATCCCGAATATAGACGCCCAAACCTCCTGAGGAGACGAAGATGTCCGATACACATGGAAAATTCATCTGGGTTGAACTGATGACGCCTGATATGGAGGCGGCCGCCCGCTTTTATGGCCATGTCGTCGGCTGGCAGACCAAGGATTTCGGTTCGCCGGAAATGCCTTATCTGGTGCTGGAAGCCAATGGCAAAGGCATGGGCGGCGTCATGGAACTGACCGAGGAACTCAAGGGGCAGGGCATTCCGCCGAACTGGACCGCTTATGTCGCCGTGGACGATGTTGATGCCTCGGCCAGGCAGTTCGAGGAAAAGGGCGGCTCCGTCATGCGCCAGCCGCAGGATATTCCTGAAATCGGTCGGTTTGCGGTGGTGACAGACCCCTATGGTGCGGTTCTATGCATCATGACGCCACTGCCGATGGAAAGCGGCGGTTTTCCCGAAGATGCGCAAAGCCTGCCCGGCCATGTCGGCTGGCATGAGCTGATGACGGGCGATGTGGATGGCGCGATCGCCTTTTATGGCGAGGTCTTCGGCTGGACCAAGGACCATGATTTCGACATGGGCGAAATGGGGCCGTATCGCATCTTCGCTGAGCACGGCAAGGCCATAGGCGGCATGATGAAGCGTATGCCGCAGGCGCCCGGCTGTTATTGGGGTTATTACTTCAATGTCGACGGCATTGATGATGCCATCACCCGTGTCAGCACCGGCGGCGGCAAGGTCGTCAACGGTCCAATGGAGGTTCCCGGCGAAAGTTGGATCGTCAACTGCGAGGACCCGCAGGGCGCTTTCTTCTCACTTCTGTCGCAGAAGAAATAATGATGCATGCCCTCCCGCCACTCGATTGGCGGGAGGGGCCTTCGTTTTGAGAACAGTCATGCCGAGGCGAAAAATGCTTCCGCATCGTCGACTTCCACCAGCCGGCGTTTGTCGATCAGCCAGAACCGTGTTCCAACCGCCCGCACGAAACTCCGGTCGTGCGAGACGAGCACGCAGCTGGCCTGACGGCCGGTGATTTCCGCCTCCAGCGCTTCCTGTCCCTCAATGTCGAGATGGTTGGTCGGTTCGTCCAGCAGATAGAAATTCGGCTCGGTCAGGCGCAGCGCCAGCATGGCAAGCCGCGCCTTCTGCCCGCCGGAAAGCGTCGCGACGCGACGTTTCTGCATTTCCATGTCGATGCCTGCACCGGCCAGCAACCCGTGCGCGCGCTGGTCACCTATGTCGAACCGGTGTGTGATGAGTGTCAGCGGCGTGCTGGCATCATCGATCTCGGCGAGCGACTGGTCGACATATCCCGCCACCAGCGAGGGGGTGGCCTTGATGCCCTCCGCCACCGGTTCGTCAGCCCTTATTGCCGTCTTCAGAAGCGAAACCAGCCGCGTCTTGCCGACGCCATTATGGCCGAGAATGACGACGCGGTCGCCCTGCCGGATGAATTGCTGGCCGGTGCGAAACAGCAGGGTGCCATCCGGTGTCGAGACGGGAATATCCTCCAGCGTCACCAGTACCTTGGCGTGTGTGCCGCGATTGGCAAGCTGGATCTTTCCGGCAGATCGATCCTGATGGGCGGGCCGGGCTTTTTCCTCCAGCTTCTCGGCGCGCTCGCGCAATTGCTTGGTCTTGATGGTTAGAAGATCGCTGCCCGAATTGATGCCGATATTGTTGAGCTTCGCCGCCTGCCGGCGCAACTGCTGCACGGTCTTCATGTCACGCTCGAAACGCCGTTCATCGGCGGCATCCTCCTCTTCCAGCGCCCTTCGCGCATGGCCATAGGGCAACCGGAAGAGCGCGGAATTTTCCGGCCGCAGGAACAGCGTGGTTTTGGTGACATTGTCGAGAAAGGCACGGTCATGGCTGACGATGATCACCGCCGTATCGCGTGGCAATTGTTGAAGAAAACCCTCCAGCACCTTGATTTTTTCAAGGTCGAGATGGTTGGTCGGCTCATCGAGCAGCAACAGGTCCGGCTCGGTGATCCACGCCCGCGCCAGCATGGCAAGCCGCTGCCAGCCACCGCTCAGCGCCTGCAGCGGGCGATGGCGATAACTTTCCGGCACGGCCATCTCGTCGAGGATGATGTCGGCCCGCCAGCTGTCGCTGTCGATCACATCCGCCGGCAGGGCGGATAATACCGCATCCCGCATTGTCCGTGCGAGAAGGGCCGGGGGCAGATGCTGGTGGACGATGGACTGCGTCAACCCGCGCAACCGGGTGATATCGCCGCTGCTGGCATCCAGTTCGCCGGCAAGGCAATTGAGCAGGGTGGATTTGCCGCAGCCATTCGCGGCGACGATGCCGATGCGGTCTCCCGCATGGATGGTGAGGCTGAGACCGGAAAAAAGCGGCTTGCCCAGAATGATTCCGAGGTTTCGAAGCGTGATAATGGTCATGATGTATCTCTGGCGAAACGGATCAACGACGAAGCTGGCTGCCACATGCGGGCAGGGTTGTTCGGTCGCGATGATCCGTCATGAAAACATGCGTGATGGCAGACGATCTGCGTTCCGCGCGGCCTTTTGGGCAAACCAGAGTCTTGGAAGTTCCGGTCAGCCCTGCAAACGCATCTGCAGGGCAGAAAGGTGGCGGATCTGGCGGTAACGCCAGAAGCAGGAAATATCCATGCGAAGCCTCCTTTCTTGATACGAGTTGAACGGCTTGATGATTAGCAGCGCTGGTGACGGGAGGCAATGGGTTTTGCGCAGGTGCGGCCGTTACAGGATGGCGCCACGGTGCGGCATATTTCTTCTCCCCGCCGGGGAGAAGGTGGCCCGAAGGGTCGGATGAGGGGGCTACGCTAGCGATATGCGGAGAGTTTGCCCCCTCATCCCGCTGCCGCGGGACTTCTCCCCGGCGGGGAGAAGAAACAAGCAGCGCGCGCCCGGCCCCATAGGTGCTTCAACCCATATTTACCGCTTCAAACTACCCAAAATCCCGCGCACGATCGCCCGTCCCACCGAGGTCGCCACCGAGCGGGCGGCACTTTTCATCGCCGCCTCGATCACCGTTTCGCGCTGATAGCCGGTCTTGCGGGTGCCGCCATTGCGCGAGCTGGTGGAGGCCGGTGCGGGCTCCTCGTCGCCGAAGCCGGGCAAGCGCCAGCGTCCGGAAGCGTTGTCGGACTGGTTGGCGGCATTTTCCTCTTCCGCGCGCTTGGCGGCTTCGGCTTCCGCTGCCTTCTGGGCGCGGGCGGCGAGGATTTCGAAGGCGGATTCCCGGTCGATATCCTTGTCATATTGGCCGGCGACGGGGCTGAGGTCGATCAGCGACTTCCGCTCCGCATCGGTGAGCGGCCCGACGCGGCCGGAGGGCGGCCGCACGAGGGTGCGCTCGACGATGGACGGCGCGCCCTTGTCATGCAGGGTGGAAATTAGCGCCTCACCCGTGCCGAGCGTGGTGATGGTGTCGGCGGTGTTGAAGGCCGGGTTCTGGCGGAAAGTGTCGGCGGCGGTGCGCACGGCCTTCTGTTCGCGCGGCGTATAGGCGCGCAACGCATGCTGCACGCGGTTGCCGAGCTGGGCGAGAACGGTTTCCGGCACGTCGAGCGGGTTCTGCGTCACGAAATAAACGCCCACGCCCTTGGAGCGGATGAGGCGCACCACCTGTTCCACGCGCTCGACCAGCACCTTCGGCGCATCGTTGAACAGCAGATGTGCTTCATCGAAGAAGAACACCAGGCGCGGCTTTTCCGGATCGCCCACTTCAGGCAGTTCTTCAAACAGTTCCGAGAGCATCCAGAGCAGGAAGGTGGCGTAAAGGCGCGGGTTCATCATCAGCCGGTCAGCCGCAAGAACCGAAACCGTGCCGCGGCCATCCGCGCCGACGCGCATGATGTCGGCAATCTTCAGCGCCGGCTCACCGAAGAAATTGGCGGCACCCTGCTGTTCGAGAACCAGCAGCCCGCGTTGCAGCGAGCCAACCGAGGCCTTGGAAATCAGGCCGAACTGGCTGGAAAGCGCCGATGCGTTTTCGCCCATATAGTTCAGCAGTGATTGCAGGTCTTTCAGATCGAGCAGTGGCAGCCCGCCCTGATCGGCGATCTTGAAGGCGATGTTGAGCACGCCTTCCTGCGCTTCCGAGGCGTCCATCAGCCGGGCAAGCAGCAGCGGTCCCATCTCGGCGATGGTGGCGCGCACGCGATGGCCTTTTTCACCGTAGAGATCCCAGAAGATGACGGGAGACTTGCCATAGGAGAAATCGGTAAAGCCGATCTGCTCGGCGCGTTTCTGTACCCAGTCTTTCGCCTCGCCCTCGGCCGCGATGCCGGAAAGGTCGCCTTTGATATCGGCGCAGAACACCGGAACGCCGGCCTTGGAATAGCCTTCGGCGAGAACCTGCAACGTCACGGTCTTGCCCGTTCCCGTCGCGCCGGTGATGAGGCCATGGCGGTTGCCGAATTTCAGTTCCAGATATTCGCCCTTGTTCAGGCTGTCATCCGGATTGCGGCTGGTCCCGATATAGAGCTGTCCGTCCTGCAACATCGACCAATTTCTCCTGCGGCTGATGCATGACCCTTAAAATCACCCTGGATTTCACAAAAGTCATGTCCGAATTAAAAGCGTAACGAGCGTGCCTTGACCGCTGATGGTAAACGCGGCCTTTTCATAGTTTGGTTGTGATGATCTTATAAGGACAGTTTCAAGGCGCAACAACTGCTTGATGGCGATGAATAAAAAGCGCTTGATGAAAGTTGCCGCACCTATCCGTGGCCGCTTGAATGCGGCATGAGATTGTTTTACGTTGACGTTAACGTCAGTTATTCGATGTTGGCGTCGTTTTTCAACAGGAGGCAAGAATGAACGAAATCGTTGATCAGATCGCCGCGAAGGCGGGTATCGACCCTCAGCTGGCCGAAAAGGCTGTTGGCATGATTCTCGGTTTTCTCCAGCGCGAGGCGGCCGACGGCCCGATCGCCAAGATGATCGAAGCCATTCCGGGCGCCAGTGATCTTGTGGCCCAATATAACGGCGAGGGTACCGGTAATGGCGGCGGCGGTCTGCTGGGCGGACTGATGAGCGCGATCGGCGGCGGCGGCATCATGGGTCTTGGCCAGCAGTTGATGAGCCAGGGCATCGGCATGAGCGAGATTTCCACGCTCGCCAAGGAAACCATCGCCGTTGCCCGTCAGCACGCCGGTGACGAGACCGTTGACCAGGTGATCGCCTCGGTTCCGGGCCTCAGCCAGTTCGCGTAAGGCGACATTAATCCATTGCGGGGCGCGGTGGCTGTTCTTTGAACCGCCGCCGCGCCTCTTCTATGTCCGCATGGTGCGTTTCCGCCCAGATCCACACGCCGCAAAAGGCACTGCCGAGCGTGCGGCCGAGATGGGTGAGATCATAATCCACATGCGGCGGGATGACGGGATGCACGGTACGGCGCACCAGCCCATCGCTTTCCATCTGTCTCAGCGTTTTTGTCAGCATCTTCTGGCTGATGCTGCCCACATGTTTGCCGATCTGCGTGAAACGCAGCGTGCCATGCTCTTCCAGCACCTCCAGAATGAGCATCGTCCATTTGTCCGCCACCTTGGCGATGATATCCTGAACCAGCGCCTCGATGACCGGATCGGTTTCCGTGGGCGGCGGAACCTTGCGCTGGCTCTCGATGGCCGGGTCGGCGGCATGCCGTTTCATCTTACACTCTCCTTTGGGTAAGTATAAATCTTTTGGGTGCCTACTTTCGATTGGAGAGTATCATAGCTAACTTCCTTTCAGCCAACAAGCAAAGGATGCTGCAATGAAAATCACCGACAACACCATTCTCATCACCGGCGGCGGTTCCGGCATCGGCCGGGCGTTGGCGGAAGCGTTTCATCAGGCGGGCAACAGGGTCATCATTTCCGGCCGCCGTAAGGCCGTGCTTGATGAGGTGACGGCTGCCAATCCCGGCATGGCCTCGATGGTCATGGACGCGACGGACGCCGCAGGCATCCGCGCGTTTGCCGAAGCTCTGGTGAAGGCCCATCCGAGCCTCAACGCCGTCATCAACAATGCCGGCATCATGCGGCCGGAAGAGATCGCCGCCGCGCCGGATTATCTGGATACGGCCGAAGAAACCATTGCCACCAATCTTCTCGCGCCCATCCGCCTGACGGCGGCGCTTTTGCCGCATTTCCTCAAGCAGCCCGCCGCCACCGTGCTCACGGTCTCCTCCGGCTTGGCCTTCGTGCCCATGGTGCTGACCCCCACTTACAGCGCCACCAAATCGGCCATTCACGCCTATTCGGTCGCGCTGCGCCAGCAGCTGAAGGAGACGCCGGTGGAGGTCATTGAAATCGTGCCGCCCTATGTGCAGACGACGCTGATGGGCGAGGGGCAGGCCGTTGACGAAAGGGCCATGCCGCTTGAGGCGTTCATTTCCGAAGTGATGGACATTCTCAAGAACCGCCCGGATGAGAAGGAAGTCGTGGTGGAGCGCTGCAAGCCGTTGCGTTTTGCTGCGCAGAACGGCAATTTCGATCAGGTCTTCGCCATGATCAACCATATGCATCCTTAAGCGTCGGCGTCTGTCGCACAAGGACATCCTGTGATAGCGTCGCGCTCTTTCCCTTGGAGCGCGCGCTTTCATGGCCCAAGGCCAGTTTCTGATGCCGAAAACCAGCATGCCCGGTGTCGCCGCCGTGGTGGCGGATAGCGATCGTTGCTTTCCGCGCCATATGCATGATCAGTTCGGCATCGGCCTCATCGAGCGCGGCGCGCAGAAATCGCTCTCCGGCCGTGGCATGGTGGAGGCGGGCGCCGGCCATGTCATCACCGTCAATCCCGGCGAGGTGCATGACGGTATCCCGCTCGGGGAGGGTGGCCGCGCCTGGCGGATGCTCTATCTCGACATCGATATCGTTCGCGATGCCGTTGCCGATGTCTGCGAGAAGGATCACGGCGCGTTCGAATTTGCCTATCCCGTTGATGCGAGGCCTTTGGCTGATCGGTTCAACGCTGTCTTTTCCGCCGCCACTGCGACGGAACGACCGGGCGAAACCCTGCATGGCGATGAGACCTTGCTGGTGCTTCTGGCGGCTGCGATGGAGACGGCGGCTAAACCGCCTGTGGTGACTGCGCCCGACACCATCAGGCGCGCGAAAAGCAGCATCGATGACGACCCTTGCCACCCGTTCCGCCTTGCCGATCTGGCCGGGGAGGCCGGCATGAGCCAGTTCCGCTTCCTGCGGGCCTTCGCAAGAGCAACCGGCCTGACACCGCACAGCTATCTTCTCCAGCGGCGCGTGCATGTGGCGCGCCATGAACTGGCCAGAGGCACACCGCCCGCCGAGGCGGCCTTCATCGCCGGTTTTGCCGACCAGAGCCATCTGAACCGGTTCTTCGTGCGGCAATTCGGGGTGACGCCTGCGGTTTACCGGGCGGCGACGGGCGGCTGATCGCCGTTCTCTTCCGTCATGCCGGACTAGATCCGGCATCCAGCCACGGCGCGTCTGCGCCGTGAGGGGAGTTTTTCGCGATCAAAGACTTGATCGCGCTGGACCCCGGATCAAGTCCGGGGTGACGGTGTGCGGGTGTGGCGCTGCAATTTCATCCAAGACACCCACCCCACGCACCCTCATGCTCCCGTCCTCCACCCACAGGACACACCCGCATCATGACACCCGAATTCCTCATCACATCCTTCATCGTCGCCGCGTCTCCCGGAACCGGGGTGGTCTACACGCTGGCCGCCGGTCTTTCGCAAGGGGCAAGGGCGAGCATCATCGCGGCTTTCGGCTGCACGCTTGGCATCGTGCCGCATCTGCTTGCCGCCATCACCGGGCTTGCCGCCATTCTGCACACGAGTGCGCTGGCCTTCGGCATCGTCAAATATCTGGGGGTTGCCTATCTCCTCTACATGGCGTGGAACACGCTGCGGGAAGATGGTGCGCTGAAGATCGACGATACGAGGGAGCCCCAGAAGGCCACCCGTGTCATCGGCGAGGCGATCCTCATCAATCTGCTGAACCCGAAACTGTCGATCTTCTTTTTCGCCTTCCTGCCGCAATTCATCTCGCCGGATGAGGCTTTGCCGACATGGCGCATGGTCGATCTCGGGCTGATCTTCATGGCGATGACATTTCTGGTCTTTGCGCTTTATGGCTGCTTTGCCGCCTCTGTAAGGCGTCAGGTGATATCACGCCCGGCGGTCCTCGCCTGGCTGAGGCGCAGCTTCGCGGCCGCTTTCGTGGCGCTGGGTGCGAAGCTGGCCCTGACCGAGCGATAAGACGGGACCGAATGGCCCCGTCGCCTCAGTCGTCCCAGTCGGGCGCGAGGTGGCCGGGGCTGACGATGCGGCCATTCGGCCTGGCAAGCGCGTGGATCGCCCGCATTTCCTCTTCCGACAGCGCGAAATCGAAAATATCGAAATTCTCTTTCAGGCGGCTTTCCGTCGCCGTTTTGGAAAGCGCCACGATATCCGGCTGCTGCACCGCCCAGCGCAGGGTCACCTGCGCGGCGGTCTTGCCGTGTTTCGCGCCGATATCCTTCAGAACGGGATCGTTCGGCACCTTGCCATCGGCCATCAGATAATAGGCCGTCACCGACATTCCGTGCTTGCGTGCGGCCGAAATCACCTTCGTCTGGTCGAGATAGGGGTGATATTCGATCTGGTTGGTGGCAAGCGGCGTATCGGACAGTTTCACCGCCTCGTCAGTCAGCGCTACATTGAAGTTGGAAATGCCGATATTGCGCGCCTTGCCGGCCTTGCGCACCGCATTCAGCGCGCCCATGCGCTCGGCAAGCGGCACGTCGCTTTTCGGCCAGTGCAGCAGCAGCAGATCGACATAGTCGGTCTTCAGTTTCGCTAGGCTTTCATCAACCGAGGCAAGAAAATCGTCGTGACGGTAGCGGTCCACCCAGACCTTGGTGGTCAGGAAAATATCGTGGCGGGAAATGCCTGACTGAGCGATGACCTCACCGACCGCGCCTTCGTTCTTGTAGATTTGGGCGGTATCGACATGGCGGAAGCCGAGCTTCAGCGCCTCCGGCAGAATGCGCCTGATATCGTCTTCCGGAATACGGAAGGTGCCGAAACCGAGGGCGGGAATATTCGCGCCATTCGCGCTGACGTCATACATGGGATGTCTCTCCTGTTTGCTGAAAACATGGCCGGCGGCGGACGCCGGGCGGGAAGCCGTCTTTCATTAACTGGTATCGGCGCAATCGGTTTCAACCGTTTTGACACGGTCACTCATCCGCGCCATTGCGGGCGGAGAAGCGCGGCGATAACAGTCGGCGGCAGAAGATCATATCGCGGTATGGATTTGAATATGCGGATGGAAGGAAATGTCGCATGTCACGCTCACAACGGTTGCTTGATCTGTTGCAGATCCTGCGCTCCCACCGCATGCCGGTCAGCGGTGCGGCCCTTGCCGCGCAGACCGGCGTCAGCCTGCGCACGCTCTACCGCGATATAGCGACGCTTCAGGCGCAGGGCGCGGATATCGAGGGCGAGGCGGGCGTGGGTTATGTGCTGCGCCCCGGCTTTCTTTTGCCGCCGCTGATGTTCTCCGGGCAGGAAATCGAGGCGCTGGTGCTGGGTTCGCGCTGGGTGGCGGGCCGTGCCGATGCGGGGCTGGCCGAGGCCGCCCGCGCCGCGCTCGTCAAGATCGCCGCCGTGCTTCCCGATGCCCTGCGCGAAGAACTCGACAATTCCACGCTTCTCATCGGCCCCGGGCAAGCCGTGGCAACCATCCGCATCGATCTCGCCGAAATTCGCGATACGATTCGCAAGGAGAGCAAGGTCGTGATGACCTATGGTGACGAAAAGGGAGAGTTGACGGAGCGGGTGATCTGGCCCTTCGCGCTCGCCTTTTTCGATCTGGTGCGGGTGGTGCTGGCATGGTGCGAAACGCGGCAGGATTTCCGCAGTTTCCGCGCCGATCGCATCGAAACTTTCCGCCCTTTGGACAGCCGTTATCCCCGCCGCCGGCAGGCTTTGCTGAAAGAATGGCGCGAGCGCGAAAAACAGCGGCGGCGGCCGGATCATGCTGACAAAAACTGACAGCAGACGGGTCTAGACCTCGTTCATCCGCAACACAGGAGAACGACCATGACCCACCCCGATTTCACCATCCTTTACGTCGACAATCCACCCGCCAGCACGCAGTTTTACAAGGCCCTGCTGGGTACGGAGCCGGTCGAATCTTCGCCGACATTCTCGCTCTTCGTTCTTCAGAACGGCATGAAGCTCGGCCTCTGGTCGCGCCACACGGTGGAGCCGAAGGCATCGGTGACGGGCGGTGGCGGCGAGCTTGCCTTCCGTGTCGAAAACGATGCACAGGTGGATGAGGCTTTCGCCGGATGGCGGGCAAAAGGTGTCCCCATGCTGCAGCAGCCCGCGAAAATGGAATTCGGCTACACTTTCACGGCCACAGACCCCGACAACCACCGTCTCAGGGTCTATGCCTTCGCGGGCTGACGCTACTTCTTCACCGCCACCACAAACAGCCGTGGAAAGCGCAGCAGCAGGCGGCCGTCCGTCATCGGCGGATAGGCCGCCTTGATACGCTGCGTATAATCGCTGAGGAAGGCTTCGCGGTTTTCCTCACCGGCGGCGGCGAGATAGGGGCGCAGCCCCGTGCCCTTCACCCATTCGACGATGCTTTCCGCATCCTTCATCGGGTGATTGTAGATGGTGTGCCACACATCCACGCGGGCGGATTTCGGCGCCAGTGCATTGAAATAGTCGGATGGCGCGGGCAGGGGTTTGCGCCGCAGCCTGCCATCGACAAAGGTATCCTTCCAGGAGCCGTTGGCGCCGGTGTCCTCCATGGCGCGATGTGTCGGTTCCTGCAGATTGTCCGGCATCTGCACCGCCAGAACCCCGCCGCTTTCCAGCTGATCCATCAATTGCGAAAGAACGGCAAGATGATCGGGCACCCACTGGAAAACTGCATTGGCGTAAAGCAGGTCGGCCTTCTGGGCCGGCCGCCACTGCGAAAGATCGGCCTTGCCGAAACGGGTATTCGGCAGCCGGTCGGCGGCCTTTTCCAGCATGTCGTCATCGCTGTCGATGCCGGTGATGACATTGACGCCGTAGCGGTCGGTCAGAAGCTCGGTGGAATTGCCCGGCCCGCAGCCGAGATCATAGCCGTTCAGTACCCGTTCCAGCGGCACCTGCGCCAGAAGGTCCCGGGCGGGACGTGTCCGCTCATCTTCGAATTTCAGATATTGCTGGGCGGACCATGCCATGATTTCCTCCTGCCAGAGAGCTGTAAGACCGGGAGCATCGCACGGGCGAAATGACGCCGCCATCATCCGATGCATGAATTATTGTGATGAACCTATTCAACAACCTTTTGTTTCGCCTCATAAAACATCTTTATCGGGGCGTCGCTTTGTTATTTTCCATCAAAATCCGAGATCGCGGCAATTAAAACTTGACCTCCTCGGGCGACAGGCATTCACTCCGGCCGATTTCCAGAGCATTTCCAATAAAGTGCAAAGCGTTTTGCGCCGGGAATTGCGCCAAGACAAAAAGACGGAGCGTTTTCGCCGTACGGAAACGCTTGAAAACAGGAGCCCGCCATGAGCGTCGATACCGCACCCCGATCAACCACCTGGACCTATGTTGACGGTCAATGGCTGCCCGGCAACCCGCCGCTCATCGGCCCGACCTCGCATGCCATGTGGCTGGCCTCGACGGTGTTTGACGGCGCGCGCTGGTTCGATGGCGTGGCGCCCGATCTGGATCTGCATTGCCAGCGTGTCAACCGCTCGGCCGTTAATATGGGCATGAAAGCGACCATGACGGCGGAAGAGATCGAGACCCTGGCGCTGGAAGGTGTCAAGAAATTCGACGGCAAGATGGCGATCTATATCAAGCCGATGTACTGGGCCGAACACGGCATGCCCGGCAGCGTCGTGGCACCGGATGCCAGCTCCACCCGTTTTGCGCTCTGCCTGTTTGAAGCGCCGATGGATGCCGGCAAGCCGCTGACACTTACCGTTTCGCCGCTGCGCCGTCCTTCGCCGGAAACCGCGATGACCGACGCCAAGGCCGGCAGCCTTTACCCCAATAGCGGCCGCGCCATTCTGGAAGCCCGTTCGCGCGGTTTCGACAACGCCCTGATGCGCGACATGAACGGCAATGTCGCCGAATCGGCCTCCGCCAACATCTTCATGGTCAAGGATGGTGTCGTCCTCACTCCGGTGCCGAACCGCACCTTCCTTGCCGGCATCACCCGTTCGCGGGTGATCGGCCTGCTGCGCCAGGCCGGCTTCGACGTTCGCGAGGCGACCTTGTCGGTCGAGGATTTCCGTGAGGCCGATGAAATCTTCTGCTCGGGCAATTATTCGAAAGTATCGCCGGTCGTGAAGCTCGATGACCGCGAGCTGCAGGCCGGTCCCGTGGCGCGCAAGGCGCTGGATCTCTACATGGACTGGGCGCGTCTCGGCGCGGACGTCTGAGCCTTCAATAACGCTTTTTTCAGAAGCCGCGATGGGTCTTACCCGTCGCGGCTTTTATTTTGAACTGCGAGCCTGAACGGCCTCACCGTGTCCGCACATCCGGCAAGGCAGCGGCAAGCGCCCGCAACGGCGCGGTCATATGTTTGTCGCGCCTGAGCGCCAGCGCGATCCGTCGCTCCAGCGGCGGGTCGAGTGAGCGCCACTCAAGCCCGGATGCCGCAGCTTCATGCTCCATGGCCATGCGTGGCACGATCGCAAGGCCGAGACCTGCACCCGCCAGTTTCTTGATGGCCTCGACACTGCCCAGCTCCATGGCGGGCTGCACGGTGCGGCCGCTCGCTGCAAACCATTGATCCACCAGCCTGCGCGTATTGCCACCCTCATAAAGCAGCAGCGGCTGCCTCGATAATGTTTCGGCATTCAGTACCTTTTCGCCGGTGCCCCGTGGAAAAACCGCGACCAGTTCGTCGAGATGGATGTCGCTGATATCAAGGCTGCGGCCGCTGGCGGGCAGGGCCACCACGGCGGCATCGATGGTGTTGGCCTCCAGGAGCCGCAAAATATCGTGGGTATTGCCGGTCTGTACGACGATGTCGATACCCGGCATGGCCTGGCGGATTTTGCCCAGCACCGGCGGCAGCAGGTAGATGCAGGCGGTGGCGCCCGTGCCGATGCGCAGCCGCCCCGTCACCCCGCTGCGATGTGGCGCAACCGTCTCGATGGCATGCGCCACCTCTTCCGCGATCCGCCTTGCATGGATGAGAAAATCCCGGCCCGCAGCCGTCGGCTGCGCCCGCCTGCCGACCCTTTCGATAAGCCGCACGCCGAGCTGCTTTTCCAGCAACCTTATATGCAGGCTGATGGCCGGCTGCGTCAGCCCCGCCTTGTCGGCGGCGGCGGAAAAGCTGCCGAGATCGGCCACATCCATGAAGCTGCGCACCTGCCGCAGATCGAGGTCCATCATCAAAGAAAACCTTATCGTTTGTATAAGATAGATAATCTTTATTTTGATTGCGCCGCAATGCACAATGATGGCGTGAATGATCCGCAGGACAGCAAGAATGACCCCTTCCACCGTTTCCAGCCTTTCGATCCGCCCCTGTGAAGAGGCGGATATTCCAGCCATTACCGAAATTTACCGGGATGCCGTGCTTTATGGCCGCGCGAGCTTCGAGATCGATCCGCCGACCGCCGAGACGATGGCCGAGCGCCGCCGCCTTCTGGTGGAAGGCAATTATCCCTATCTCGTCGCCGAAGTCGGCGGAAAGGTAGCCGGATATGCCTATGCCGGCGCATATCGTGCGCGCCCGGCCTATGGCGCGGCGGTTGAGAATTCCGTCTATATTGATCCGGCCATGAAAGGCATGGGCATTGGCCGCAAGCTTCTCGATGCGCTGATTAAGGAGGCGACTGCGCGCGGCTTCCGCCAGATGATCGCCGTCATCGGTGACAGCGCCAATGCCGCCTCGATCGGCGTGCATCGCGCCGCCGGTTTCGAGCATGTCGGCACTTTCAAATCCATCGGCTGGAAACATGGCCAATGGCTCGATACGGTGCTGATGCAACGATCACTGGGCGAGGGTGACACCACGCCCCGTTTCTGACCGATCAGGGTTTGGTAGAGCCGGGAATTTCCACCTTCAGCGTATCGCCGGCAAGTTCGCTGCCCAGCTCCACGGCCTTGGTCTTCTTGTCATAGACGCAGATATGGCTGACCGTCGCATCCGCGCCCTTCGCCTTGCCGGTGAGGATGGCAAGGCCGTAATTCTCGCTGCCGACGGGATCGACCACCGCCTTGGCATCCTCGATCATGTCCTTGGCGCCCGCAAGGCAGGCGGTCTGCACATCCGCCACGAATTCCTTCCACGCATCATCAGAAGATGCAGCGGCAGGCAGTGTCAGCGATGCGAAGGCGGCGACGAAGAGAATGTTTCGGGTGATGAAGCGCGTCATGGAATTTCCTTCCTGCATTTTCGGCAAAAGCGAACCGATAGGGTGGAAAACGGTACGCCAGGGTTGTGAAACAAATGTGGTGGCGGCTGGCCAGAGACGAATTTTCTCTTTTGTCGGAACATTTTGATATTTCGCAGGTTGCCCAAACAGAGGTTCGCTCCTATGGTCCGCTCACACGGTTTCTAGGAGCGGTAACCCGCTGCAAAAAGGAGTAAAAACCATGGCCTTCGAACTTCCCGAACTCCCCTACGACTACGACGCGCTTGCACCTTACATGTCGCGCGAGACGCTCGAGTTCCATCACGACAAGCACCACAAGGCATATGTCGACAACGGTAACAAGCTGGCTGCCGAAGCCGGTCTTTCCGACCTGTCGCTCGAGGAAGTCGTGAAGAAGTCCTTTGGCACCAATGCCGGCCTCTTCAACAACGCTGCCCAGCACTACAACCACGTTCATTTCTGGAAGTGGATGAAGAAGGACGGCGGCGGCAACAAGCTGCCGGGCAAGCTCGAGCAGGCGATTGCTTCCGATCTCGGCGGCTACGACAAGTTCAAGGCTGATTTCATTGCTGCCGGCACCACGCAGTTCGGATCCGGCTGGGCATGGCTCTCCGTCAAGAACGGCAAGCTCGAAATCTCCAAGACCCCGAACGGCGAAAACCCGCTGGTTCATGGTGCAGAGCCGATCCTCGGCGTCGACGTCTGGGAACACTCCTACTACATCGACTACCGCAACCTGCGTCCGAAGTACCTGGAAGCCTTCGTTGATAACCTCATCAACTGGGACTACGTCCTGGAGCGTTACGAAGCCGCTGCCAAGTAAGGCTTGGCGAACGGAATTTTTTGAACACCCGGCCTTTGTGCCGGGTGTTCTGCTTTTGGGGCACGCCGTTCCGGCCGTTTGTCACAAGCCTGTCATCAGCCGGGTTTATCGCGGCGCATCATGACTGAAAAAAGCAAGCCTCTCTTCTCCTTCGGCATCGTCGCCGATCCCCAATATGCCAATGCCGATCCCCGTCCGGACATGGGGCGCTACTACGCCGAAAGCCCGAAAAAGCTTTCCGAAGCGGTGGCCGCCTTCAACCAAGAGGACCTCGCCTTTGTGGTGACGCTCGGCGACATCATCGACCGCGATTTCGAGAATTTCGATGCGATCCTCAGCGTTTATGACGGGCTTCGCCATCCCTCGGTCCTGTTGCCGGGTAATCATGATTTTTCAGTTGCGCCTGAACATCTGACCGCCATCCATGCCCGCCTTGGCATGCCGGCCCCCTGGCATGACTTTGCCATCGGCAATGTCCGCTTCGCCGTGCTTGATGGCAACGAGGTCAGTCTCTTCGCCCCGCCGCCCGGCGATCCGCGTCGCGCACTTGCGCAGGAGCGGCTGAAGCACCTGCAGGAAGCGGGCGCGATTAATGCACAGGACTGGAACGCCTCACTCAGCGACGAACAGTTCGAATGGCTGCAAAGCGTCCTGCAAAAATCGGATGCAGCCGGCGAAAAAGTGGTCGTGCTGTGCCACTATCCGCTTTATCCGGAAAACGCCCACAACATGTGGGATGCGCCGCGCATTCTTGATCTTCTCGGCGCCCATGTTTCGGCGGTCGCATGGTTCAATGGCCATAATCACGAAGGCAATTACGGTGTGCTGGGCAACACCCACTTCGTCAATTTCAAGGGCATGGTGGACACGCCCGACCAGAACACCTTTGCCATCGCCGATGTTTTCGGAGACCGGATCGTCATTCGCGGTTTCGGCCGCGAGGAGAATCGCCTCTTACGGCTTTAAGGATGGCATGCCCGGCTGGTTGCTATGCCAGCCGCTCATCCACAATTGCCGCAGCTTTTCACCTTCCAGCTTGAAAAAGCTGCCGGTGCTTTCGCAGGTTAAAACCCGGTCCGAGCGGAAGTTGCGGATCGCCTGCCGTAATTCGCACCAGCCGACGATATTCACCGTCTCAGAATAATAGATCACGGCAATGGGCCGGATCTGCCGCCGGGTCTCTGCGCCGGTTTCATCGCGATAGCTGATCTCCAGCCGCTCTTCATCGCGCACCGCTCGCCGCACGGTGGCGAGATCAATGCCGACAGGTGCGGGCGCGATGCTGCCCCAGGCATGCAGGGCATTGGCCGACAGGGTTTTGGACAGGGGTTCGGGCAGGGAAGCGGCAATCTTGTCGCTCGCCTTTTTCGCCGCCTGCCGCAATTCGGTATCACTGGAACGGCCCACCATGGCGAGCGCCAGCACGATCGCCTCGGTCTCTTCGATGGAAAACATCAGCGGCGGCAGGCTGAAGCCGGGGCGCAGAATATAACCGACGCCGCGCTCGCCTTCGATGGGCACCCGCATGGTCTGGAGGGCGGCTATGTCGCGATAGACCGAACGCGCCGTCACTTCCAGCTTTTCGCCAATCATCTGGGCGGTAACGGGCCGGCGGGCCAGCCGCAGGATCTGAATGATCTCGAACAGTCTCGAGGCCTTGCGCATTGACATTTCCCCGGCGTTTTTTTCAAGACAACTGACATAATGCTGTCAGTTGGCTTTTTCTATAAACGGCAAAACACATTGAGAAACATGCATATTCCTAAATGTGCCATGAACCGTCTGGGGAGATACTGACATGAGTTATGCCGAAAATCTCTGGCTTTTCTTTCTGGTCCTGTTCGGCATCATCATCCTGCCGGGCATGGACATGCTGTTCGTGCTGGCAAGCGCGCTGACGGGCGGTAGGAAAACCGGCCTTTCGGCCGCAAGCGGCATGAGCGCCGGCGGCATCGTGCATTCGCTTTACGGTGCGGCCGGCGTTGGCCTGCTCGCCACCTGGATGCCGTCGCTGTTCCTGCCGCTTCTCATTGTCGGCGCTGCCTATATGGTCTGGATCGGCATCGGCCTGATGCGCAGCGCAATTGTCGTGAATGGCGATGAGGCGCAGGCGAGCGCCTCCTCGAAAAAAGCGTTCTGGCGGGCGGTGCTGACCTGCCTTTCCAACCCGAAAGCCTATCTGTTCATGATGGCCGTCTATCCGCAATTTCTAAAACCGGCCTATGGTCCGATCTGGATGCAGGGGCTGGTGATGGGGGTGATGGTGGCGGTAACGCAGTTTACCGTTTACGGCGCGCTGGCGCTGACGGCGGATAAAAGCCGGCAATGGCTGGTTTCTTCACCCGGTGCCACGATCTTCATCGGTCGCGCTGCCGGTTTCATGCTGGTTGCCGCAGCCCTGCTGACATTTTGGGAAGCTCTGTCCTGGAGCCTCGGCGAATAAGAGGAACAGTTTCGCCGCTTGAGGGAGACCATTCCTCGGCAAGCCGCCGAATGCTCCCCTCAGGCCCGTTGTTTTGTCACGGGTTCCTGCCGGAAAACCGCCGGATACTTTTTCGCCTGATACTCTACACTTCTGTTTTCACGGCGGAATTCACCGCAATGTGACTTCTTTTCGCCATGCGGAAAGGGCATCCTCGCGCCGTTCCATCAAGCGTCCGGCACCCGGCCGGAATCAAGGAGAGAGTGTATGAAACTGAAAACCATCGCGGCGGCCATGCTTTTCGGCTGTCTTTGCGCCGGAGCGGTCTTCGCTGCCGGCGAAGTCGAAAAACGCGAAGGCATGATGAAGCAGATCGGCGGCTCCATGGGGGCATTGGCTGCCATCTCCAAGGGCCAGAAGCCCTTCGACGCCGAGGCCGTCAAGGCTGCCGTGACGACCATCAGCACCAATGCCAAGGCTTTCCCCGAACAGTTCCCCGCTGGCACCGAGACCGGCAGTGCGGCTGCTCCCGCCATCTGGGAAAATTTCGAAGACTTCAAGGCCAAGGCTGCCAAGCTCGGTGCTGATGCCGACACGGTTCTTGCCAATCTCCCCACCGATCAGGCGGGCGTCACCACCGCCATGCAGACGCTCGGCGCAGATTGCGGCACCTGCCACCAGACCTATCGTCTGAAGAAATAATCCCGAATTTCAAAACGCCGCTTCCCGGCGGCGTTTTTTCACTTTGAAAGACACCTGACCAGCTCGGGTGAGAATGGGGAGAGGGGTATGTCTTCCATTTGGACGAAGCTTGTGGGCGGGGCCGTGATCGCAGCCGTTGCCGGCTACGGCATTTTCGCCTGGGTTACCGCGCCGCAGCGTCAGGCGCCCAGCCATTGGGTCAGCCTCGGCGAGCCGGATCTGGCCAATGGCGAAACGCTGTTCTGGGCGGGTGGCTGCGCAAGCTGTCATGCCGCACCGGATGCCACGGGAGACGCGCTGCGGACGCTTGCCGGCGGGCAGCCGCTGAAAAGCCCCTTCGGCACCTTCCACGTTCCCAATATTTCCTCTGATCCGCAGCATGGTATCGGCGGCTGGACGCTGGCGGAATTCGGCGATGCCATGACGCGCGGGGTGGGAAAGAACGGCGAACATCTCTACCCGTCCTTCCCCTACGCCTCCTATGCGCGCATGACGCAGAAGGATGTGAACGACCTGTTCGGTTATCTGAAAACCCTGCCGGCCAGCCAGAATGATGCGCCGGATCACGACCTGCCGTTTCCCTTCAACCTGCGCATGGCGCTCGGCGGCTGGAAGTTCCTGTATTTCGACACCTCCGCCCCGCCGCGCGTCGAGCTTGCCAATGCCAATGCCGAATTGCTGCGCGGCCAATATCTGGTCGAAGGGCCGGGCCATTGCGGCGAATGCCACACCCCGCGCGATGCTCTCGGCGGTTTCCTGAAAGACAAATGGCTGGCCGGCGGCCCCAATCCCGAAGGCGAGGGCCGTATCCCCGATATCACGCCCGGCTCCGAGAGCATCGGCGCCTGGACGGCGGCCGATATTGCCGGTTACCTGGAAACCGGCTTCACCCCGGAATTCGACAGCGTCGGCGGCTCCATGGTCAAGGTACAGCAGAACATGGCGCATCTGACCGCCGAAGACCGCAATGCGATTGCCGCCTATCTGAAGGCGATCCCGTCTCGATAGAGAGTTTGAAGCTCCCCTCCGTCATGCCGGCCTTGAGCCGGTATGCAGCCAGACCAAGCATTGGGCTGAAAGAGTTTTTTCGCCGTGCGGACGCACGTCGGCTGGGTTCCGGCTCAGGGCCGGAATAACGGGAGAGTGTTTTTTCGTTCCAGTTTCTCTTTCCAATCTAAAGCGCACAGCAACGGGCTAAACTCCAGGATGACGTTGACTGAGGTGCGTTGCCGGCAGTGCCAAGATCTCGCCGCCATTGACTCCCGCACCCACCCGGCAGATAACATCTGCGTGATGGTTCCTTCCGGGCGTTCCGGAAGGTGAAAAGGGAACACGATAGGGAGCAATCCTCATTCGTGGCTGCCCCCGCAACTGTGAGCGGAGAGCCTGAAACGAAATGCCACTGGCAAGCCATCTCGCCCCCATTCAAGGCGAGGGCGATGCCGGGAAGGTGTTTCAGGTTTTGACCCGCAAGCCAGGAGACCTGCCATCGCGGAAATGTCCATGCCGGCGGGGTGTCCGGAAGAGCGGAATGTCAGGGTCGTCGGTTCGGTACCCCTGTGTCAGTCTCGTATCCCCGTGGTGAAGTGTATCATATGCAGCTGCGCGGCTTTTTTGCCGTTCGGCTGTATCTTATGGCGCGGGGTCGCGCCGGGAGAGGGGTCACCATGTCCATCCAGCAGAATACGGCCAATGCTGCCGTTTCCGCAAAAACGGGCAGCTTCGCGCAATCGCTGACGGCGATCGTGCTGGGCCTGTTCGTAGTCGGTTTTGTCGGCTTTTCGCATGTGGAAGCCGTTCACAATGCCGCGCATGACACACGTCATGCCAATGCCTTCCCTTGCCATTGAGGGGAAACGGCATGTCATTTTTTCGCAATATCGTTTTTACCGCCGTTCTCGTCGGCATCGTTGGCGGTTTGGCCGTCTCGGCCATGCAGGCTTTCGGCACCACGCCGCTCATCCTTCAGGCGGAAACCTTTGAAAGCGCCGGCGGCGAAGCGGCCCACAGCCATGATGCAGCAGCACCCGGCGCTGCGGTTCCCGCCCATGAGCACAATGACGAGGCATGGGCTCCGGCCGATGGCTTCGAGCGCACCGCCTATACCGTTGCCGCCAATGTGCTGACGGCCATCGGTTACGCGCTTGTTCTGACCGGTCTCATCTCGCTGCGTGGCACCGATGCCGGCTGGCGCGAAGGTCTTCTGTGGGGCGTTGCTGGTTTTGCCGCCGTCATGCTCGCACCGATGATCGGCCTGCCGCCGGAATTGCCGGGAAGCCCGGCCGCAGCACTTGAGGCACGGCAGATCTGGTGGCTCTCGACGGTTGTCGCAACCGCGGGCGGCATTGCGCTGATCGCATTTCGCCGCGAGCCCTGGGCCATCGTTCTGGCTCTGGTGCTGATCGTCGCACCGCATGTGGTGGGCGCACCGCTGCCGCCGGAAGGCGAACATGCGCTGGCGCCGCTGCCGCTGGAACGGCAGTTCATCGTTGCCGCCACCATCACCAGCTTCGTTTTCTGGGCGCTGCTTGGAACATTGAGCGCGTTTTTCCTGAAACGCTTCCAGTCGGCTTGAAACCATGCAGGACGCAGCGGAGTGGAGTGACGAACTCGATGCGCTGCGTTTTGCGGTTCCCGGTCACGGCGCTTTCTGCGCCGTGCACCGCCTTGCCTTCAAGGCCGCTCTGGGCAAAAGTCCCGATCGTGATGCGGCGCTTGCCTATTTTCAAGACCACGAGGCTGCCTTTGCCGCTGCGGCACTCGCCAAGATCAAACGCTCAAATTTGCCCGCCGGCCGCAGCCTGCATTTGAACAGCCGCGATATCCGCCGCGCGATTGCCGGCGAGGGGTCGGAGTTTGCGGCGCGTGTGTGCCGGGTGCTTGATCGAGAATAGCGCGGGATGATTTGCGAGAGACATCTTCTCCTCGACCGTCATGCCGGACTTGATCCGGCATCCAGCCGACGCGCGTCTGCGCGGCGGGAGAAGTCTTTTCAGCCCAAGGACTTGGGCTGGCTGGATACCGGCTCAGGGCCGGTATGACGGAGAGAGGGCGGAATAAGGCTCTGCGCCTTACCGATGCTCCGCCGCGAAAATTCCAAGTTCCGCCTCGGCTTCCGGACCAAAGAGGCCGAGGTTTTTCAGAATTTCAACCGCGAAGCTCACCGGTGCGCTGCCGGCGGCCGTAATGACGCCGCCATCGCTGACCGCCTTCGCCTGGTCGCGATAAAGACCGTCGCCACGATAGGCCGGATAGGCCTTGTGCGAGGCGAGCGAATTACCGGTATGGGCGACATGGTTCAGGATACCCGTGCCCGCCAGCGCGCTTGCCGCCGCACAGATACCGGCAACAAGCCGGTCCTTTTCGCGAAAGCGCTGCACCAGCCCGCCAAGATCGGCGGCCGTGCCCTTTTCCCAGCTGAGACCGCCGGGAATGACGAGCGCATCGATGTTATCAGGATCAAGCGCGTCATAGGAGGTTTCGGGCGTTACATTCAGCCCGCCCATCGACGTTACCGGCCGCCCGTCCGGGGTGGCATGAACGATCTCGACGCCGAGATAGCTGCGTGCCGCCGCCGCAAGCAGCGCCGGTTCCCAGTCCGCAAAATCCTGCGCCAGCGCAATGGCGATCCGTGTCATGGCCGTCTCCGTTGGTTGTGATCAGGCGATGGACTGCATGTAGCGCATGCCGGTGACCGGGCGCGGCGCGAAATCCATGTTTTCGTAGAAACGATGTGCCGCCACATTGCCGGTCGTGGCGCTGACGGAAAGATAATCGCAGCCCAGCCGCTTGGCGATATCGCGGGCGCGGGAAACCAGATGCTGGCCGGTGCCGTGGCCGCGATGGCCGTCACGCACGAAGAGATGGTGCAGTTCAAGCCCGCGCCGGCCTTCCTGCGCCCTGTAGAGCGGCAGAAGCAGCGCGTAGCCGATCAGCGCGCCATCGGCTTCGGCGACAAGACCATGCACCCAGGGCAGGGGGCCGAACAGGTCGCGCTCAAGCTTGGCCGGCGTGATCGCCGCCGCATCGCCGTGGTAGGAGGCAAGCAGCGTGATCATCTCGTTAAGCTCGGGCAAATCCGTTTTGCGGGCGCCGCGAATGATGACGACGGGCGGTCTTTCCAGTGTAAGGGAGCTATCTTCGGTCATTTTTTCGGTCCTTTGGTCTTATCTGTGCCGTCAGGACGTTTGAAAACAACAAAGCCGCCTGACGGCGGCTTGTTGACAATATGATCTGTCGAGCCGCCCTTAAAGGTAGGCCCAAAAGTACGAGCAGGAGATGGGTGCGCGTTCGTTGATCATGTCATTGCAATGCGCCCGAATCCGTAATCTGTCAAGCGGCTTCAATTTGCAAATCGTGCGATTGCTGAAACAATCGCATCTTCCATCCCGGCATCACCGGTGGAATGCCCGGCTCCACCTATGGCAATCAGTTCGCTTCCCGGCCATGCGGCGGCAAGTTCGTAAGCGGTGACGGGTGGTCCCTGCAGGTCGCGCATGCCCTGGATGAGCATGCCGGGAATGCCTGCAAGCAGGCCGGCATTGCGCAGAAGCACGCCGTCTTCCAGCCAGGCCGCATGGTGGAAATAATGGGCGCAGAGACGCGCGCGGGTCAGGATATAATCACTGTCGCGCCATTTTTCCGGAAAGGCCGAGCTGGCCTCCGCACTGATCGAGCCCGCCTCCCACAAATGCCATTCAAGCGCCGCCATCCGGCGGATGGCGGGGTCAGGATCGTTCAAAAGCTGGAGATACGCGCCGACGGGATCTTCCTTCGGCAGATGATCCGGGATAGCCGCGATGAAACGCTGCCATTGTTGCGGCAGAAACATCGCCAGCCCCTTGTAAAGCCAGTCGATTTCCTTTTGCCGCGTGGTGGTGACGCCGGCCAGCACCATCGCGCGCACCCCCTCCGGGTGGCGCTGGGCATAGGCCAGCGCGAGTGTGGCGCCCCAGGAGCTGCCATAAATCAGCCAGTCATCCACCGAAAGCGCGCAGCGGATGGCCTCCATGTCGTCGATCAGGTGATGCGTGGTGTTGTGCGCCAGGCTCTCGCTAGCATTCGGCGTGCTTTTGCCGCAGCCGCGCTGGTCGAACTGGATGATGCGGTAGCGGGCGGGATCGAAATAGCGTCTGGCCGTCGCCGAAAGCCCTGAACCGGGGCCGCCATGCAGCAGGATCGCCGGCCGCCCCGCCGGGTTGCCGGCAATCGTCACATGCAGCCGGTGGCCTTCGGAAACCTCGAGGAAAACAGTCTCGAACGGGGTGATTTCGGGAAATATTTCGGCCATCCGGCATCCCTTCTTCAAGCAGGAGAGAGCGCATACAGGGCGCGGATGACAGTGGAATGTCAGCCCTGTTCCGGGTGGGTCCTAATGTTCGCCGCCGCACATGCCGTGATCGGAAAGCGCACGGATAACGTAACAATCCTCGATGGAATGGCCATCGCAATGGGCGACGATGCGTTCCAGCTCGTGTTCCAGTTTCCTGAGCTTGGCGATTTTTTCGCGCACATCGGCCAGATGTTCGGCGGCTATGCGATCCGCTCCCTCGCACGGCATCTGCCGGTGCTGGCTGAGCGCGATCAGCTCGCGGATGGCATCGATGTTCAGCCCGAGATCGCGGGCGTGGCGGATGAAGGCCAGCCTTTCGAGGTCGGATTTTTCATAACGGCGCTGGTTGCCATCGGAACGATCCGCCTCGCGGATGAGGCCCATCTGCTCGTAATAACGGATCGTCGGCACCTTGACGCCGGTGCGTTTAGACAATTCACCGATGGACAGCATGGCTTTCTCCATATCGCGGACTTGGCAGAGTGCTTCCGCCGCTCATCATCCGATGCTCTAGTCTCTAGAGATATGGTTTTTTTGCCTGCTGTTCAATGGGGTCAGGCCGCTTCGTTCACACCCAGCGCCTCAGCCAATGCCTTCAGAACTTCGTTCTCAATATTGGCTGCGGCTTCAGGCTGGGCGGCGGTCGCCATTTCAAAGGCCGGCTTGGCCGCGTCGGAGACGCCGCTGTCGAGATTCCACAATGCGGCGGCAAGACCGGCTGATACACTGGCGGCAGCCGGCGCGACCGCGGTGGCGACGCTCTCGGCGCTCGAGATGGCGCGGTGTGCGGCGCGGGTCAACTCCAGCAGGGCTTCGGTGGTGGAGTGGGTTTCCTTGTTTTTCGTCGGCTCAAGGGTCCGGACCGGAGATGCATAATAGCTGGTGGTGGTTGCTGCGATAGTCGTCATGACTGAGTCCCCAAGTTCTGATGGGGTATTTTTAGGGGCCGAAACATTCGCGAGGATTGCGTCGCGCAGGACTTGAACGAAAAATCGACGTAATATAGTATACCCCCCTATACTATATGAGGTGCTTATGTCCCATACGATCCGCAACAAGGACAAGCTGCTCGCCCGCATCCGCCGCCTGAAAGGGCAGATGGAAGCGGTGGAGCGGGCGCTTGATGATGCCAAGCCCTGCGGCGAGGTGCTGCAACTGCTGGCTTCGGTGCGCGGCGCGCTTTCCGGCCTGACGGGGGAGGTGATGCAGGAGCATCTGCACGAACATGTGGTGCACGCCGAAAATGAGGACGAGCGGGCGCGGGCAGCAGAAGAGCTGGCCCAGGTGCTGAAGACCTACATCCGCTAGCAGGCCCTCCAAACTGTCCGCGACTTTGGGAAAGGCCATGCGTGGAAAGACTAGCTTGAAGATCGAACAGGATTAGCGACATGACGACGACATCCGAATTCCCCGCCGCGACCGGCCACGACCATGTTTTTCTCGGCCAGAACCATGAGCGCAATGAAAAGCGCGTGTGGATGGTGATTGCGCTGACCACCGTGATGATGGTGGCAGAGATTGTCGCCGGCCACTGGTTCGGCTCCATGGCGCTGACAGCGGACGGATGGCACATGTCCACCCATGCGGGCGCGATGCTGATTTCGGCGCTCGCCTATCTTTATGCCCGGCGCGAGGCGCGCAACCCGCGCTTCACTTTCGGCACCGGCAAGTTCGGTGATCTCGCAGGCTTCGCCAGCGCCATCGTGCTGGCGGTGGTGGCGCTGCTGATTGCCGTCGAAAGCGCCATGCGTCTCGTCAATCCGGTTGAAATCGACTTCAACCAGGCGATCCTCGTCGCCGTCATCGGTCTTGCCGTCAATCTCGTCAGCGCTGTGCTTTTGAAGGATGACCATCATCATGATCACGGGCATGGGCACGGCTCGCATGCCCATCACGGCCATGGCAGCCACGCGCATCATGGAGACCATGGCGCGGCAAGGGGTGGCAGGGACAATAATCTGCGCGCCGCCTATCTGCATGTGCTGGCGGATGCGCTGACCTCGGTTCTCGCCATCGTCGCGCTGCTGCTCGGCAAATGGAACGGCTGGTCCTTTCTCGATCCGCTGATGGGCATTGTCGGCGGTCTGGTCATCGCCCGCTGGTCATGGGGTCTCGTGCGCTCGACGGCAACAACCCTGCTCGATGCCGTGCCGCAGACGGAAGATCTGCCGCAGGAAATTCGTGAAAGCGTCGAGACGGAAGAGGATCGCATCACCGACCTGCATGTCTGGCAGGTGGGGCCGGGGCATCACGCCGCTATTGTGGCGATCCAGTCGCAGGCACCGAAGGCGCCTGATTTCTACAAGCGGAAACTTGCGGCCATACATGAACTGTCGCATGTGACGGTGGAGGTCAGCCCGGCAAGGGCCTGAGAAGAATCGCCTATTCGTATTCGGAATAGGCGCTGCGCACCCACTCGGCCTGTGCTTCCGCCTTGTCCTCGGCGGAAGCCACTGCGGGCGTATCCTGATAGGCCGGCGCGCTGCCATTGCCCACGGCCCACAACACGTTGGCCAGCGAATGCGAAAGAATGGTGCTGGAAACGGTGGGGTTGCCGGGGCCGCGTTTGACGGCCTGCTCCTCCGGCGTGCTCTGCGCGCTGCCGGTTTTTTCGATCTCGCGGATACGTCCCTGATAATTGTATCCGCCGATATTGCTTTCGATCTGCATGTCGGTGATTCCGCGTTCAAAAGTTAACGAAGGGTTAACGGCGGCGACTTGTCTGAAACTTGCGCTTGTTGCGTTGCAGCGACTGTCCCGGCTTGACAGGCGGTGAAGTGGTGCTTCGTTTTTGCGGGAAGAGGCGGGAAGAGGCGGGAAGAGGCGGGAAGAGGCGAGTAAGGGGAAGTGATCCTTCATGATCGCGCAACGAAGACGAATAAGGTCACATCATGCCGACATTGTTACAGGCCTCGCCCCACCCTACGCGTCATCCTCGCCCTTGAGGCGAGGATCTATTTTCAAGCCCCATGGCGTCCAGCCGTGGATCCTCGCCTCAAGGACGAGGATGACGTGGCGGGTGGGGGAAGGGATGATGGATGAGCAGTGCTGGGTAAGGGGTGAACCCCGGAACTTATCGGACTACGCCGTTTCCTTCTCCACCGGCAAAACCGCTTCCCGCACCTTCGCAGGCTCCTCCACCATCTCGGTCTTCTGCAGCGCAGGCGTCATCACCTCAACCGTTGCCTCCGCCTCCTGCGGGGCGGGCGTCACCATGGCCGCCACCAGCGTATCGAGGCCGATCGAGCCGACAGCTTTGCCGTCCTCATCCACCACATGCGCCTGTGTCTCGTTGGCTTCCGACATATCGCGGGCAATGGTCTCCAGCGTCGCGCTTTCCGGCACGGACATGCCCTGCGGCTTGCTGTCCAGCGGCTCCATGACCGTGGTGGCCTGAAGCACGCGGCCGCGATTGACGTCGCGCACGAAGTCGGTGACGTAGCCATCGGCAGGGGAGAGAATGATGCTCTGGCCGTCGCCCTGCTGCACCACTTCGCCGTCCTTCAGAATGGCGATGTGGTCGCCGAGCCGCAAAGCCTCGTCCAGATCATGGGTGATGAACACCACGGTCTTCTTCAGCTCCTGTTGCAGATCGAGCAGCATGGTCTGCATATCGACGCGGATCAGCGGATCAAGCGCCGAATAGGCCTCGTCCATCAAGAGAATATCGGCGTCATTGGCAAGCGCCCGGGCAAGGCCCACACGCTGCTGCATGCCGCCTGAGAGCTGGTTCGGATAATAATCCTCGTAACCGGCGAGGCCGACCCGCTCCAGCCAGTAGCGGCCCTTTTCTTCGCTTTCCTTGCGCGGTACGCCCTGGATGTCGAGACCGTAGACGCTGTTTTCCAGAACGGTGCGATGCGGCAGCAGCCCGAATTTCTGGAACACCATTGCCGTCTTGAGACGGCGGAATTTCCTGAGCGCCGAGGTGCTCATGCCGCAGATATCCTCGCCGTCATAAAGAACCTCGCCGGCGGTCGGGTCGATCAGCCGGTTGATGTGGCGGATGAGCGTCGACTTGCCGGAGCCGGAAAGCCCCATGACGACGGTGATCTTGCCGCCCGGCATGGTGATGTTGATGTTGTTGAGGCCAAGCACGTGGTTGTGTTTGTCGTTCAGTTCGGCCTTGTCCATGCCGGACCGCACCGCTTCGAGATATTTCTCGGGATGCTTGCCGAAGATCTTGTAGAGGTTGCGGATTTCGATGCTTTTAGCCATGGGAGACCTCGCGGTATTTCTGCAGGCGCTTGCCAAAAGCCTGGCTCGCCCGGTCGAACATGATGGCGATGGCGACCAGAGCGAAACCGTTCAGGAAGCCCACCGTGAAGAACTGGTTGTTGATGGCCTGCAGCACGTTCTTGCCGAGCCCGCCGACACCGACCATGGAGGCGACGACGACCATGGCGAGCGCCATCATGATGGTCTGGTTTATGCCGGTCATGATGGTGGGCAGCGCCAGCGGCAGCTGCACGTTGAACAGCTTCTGGCCGTTGGACGAACCGAAGGCATCGGCCGCCTCCAGCACTTCGCGATCCACCAGGCGAATGCCGAGGCTGGTCAGGCGAATGACGGGCGGAATGGCATAGATCACCACTGCGATCAGGCCCGGAACCTTGCCGATGCCGAAAATCACCACCACGGGGATGAGATAAACGAAGCTGGGCAGGGTCTGCATCACGTCAAGCACGGGATTGATGAGGCGTTGCAGGCGTTCGGAACGACCCATCAGGATGCCGAGCGGCAGGCCGATGACGATGGCGATCAGGGTGGCGATGGCGACGATGGACAGCGTCGTCATGGCGTCCCGCCAGAGGCCGACCGCGCCGATCATCAGCAGGGAAATGGCGGTGCCGCCGGTGATCTTGAAGCTGCGCCCGGCCAGATGCACGATGGCGAGAATGACCAGCATGGTGATGATCCACGGCGTCTGGATGAACAGCCGCTCCGAGGAATTGAGGAAGAGTTGCAGCGGATGCACGATCACATCGATCGCATCGCCGTAATTGCGCACGATGTCGCGAAAACCATCGTCGATGGTCTTGCGTGCCACACGCATCGTGGAGTTGTCGATTGCCGGGAACTTGCAGAGCAGGTCCGGCAGGTAATTGCAGAGGGCCATTATTGTTGTTTTCCCTTTGGGTTTTTGGGATGGTGCGGCGGGCGACGGAGGCTGGGATACCCCCCTCTGTCCTGCCGGACATCTCCCCCCTCAAGGGGGGAGATCAGCAGGGCGCACCCTTTTCCAATTCTCAACGTTTGTGATGGGCGATACCCCGCCGCAGGTCGATCTCCCCCCTTGAGGGGGAGATGCCCGGCAGGGCAGAGGGGGGTAAGCGGCTTGCGCCGACTCCCCCATCAACCAATCACATCGAAGCCTTGATCTTCTCCGCCACCTCGGCCGGAACCCACTTCGTCCAGATTTCCTCATGGTTCTCGAGGAAATATTCCGCGCCATCCTCGTTGGTGCCCTGGTTCTCATCCATCCAGGCAAGGATTTCGGCGACCATCTTGTTGTCCCAGTTGCGGGCCTTGATGTAGTCAAGCGTCACCCCGGCCTTGCCTTCGAAATCCTTGGTGATGACGGTAAAGACATCGGCCACCGGATAGGCGTTGACCTTGGGATCGGCGCAATCGACCTTGGCGGTGCATTCGTCGAAATGGGCGCGGTCGAGTTCGACGCCGTCATCCAGCTTCACCATCTCGTATTTGCCGAGAATGGCGGTGGGCGACCAGTAATAGCCGAGCCAGCCCTGCTTCTTTTCGAATGCATTGGCGATGGAGCCATCAAGGCCGGCGGCGGAGCCGGTATCGACCAGCGTGAAGCCCTTCTTGTCGCCTTCGCGTGCCTTGTAGAGATTGGTGGTGGTCACCTGGCAGTTCCAGCCGGAGGGGCAATTGTGCACGGCGCCCTTGCTGGCGTCCTCCGGGGCGGGGAAGAGCTCGGGATGTTTCAGCGCATCCTCGACGGTCTTGATATCGGGATGTTCATCGGCGATGAATTTCGGGATCCACCAGCCTTCGATACCGCCTTCGGAAAGAATTTTCGATGCCTCGATCATGCGGCCGTCCTTGACGGCGGCGTCGAGCGGCTCGCGCACGGCGTTCACCCACAATTCGGGCGCCATGTCCGGCTGGCCCTTTTCGTTCATGGAGGCGAAGGTCGGCATGGTATCGCCGCTGACGACATTGACCGTGCAGTCATAGCCGTTTTCCATGATGAACTTGTCGACGTAAGCCGCGACACCAGCGGATGCCCAGTTCATTTCGGCGATGGAGATGCTGCCGCATTCTTCGGCGGCATTGGCGGAATTTGCTGCACCGGCAGCGATGATAAAGCCCGTTACGAGAATGGTCGAGGCGAGGAGTTTCTTCATGTGTAAGACCCCCAAGTCTGATGCAGTGTTTTCAATTGGCAAAGCGGGAGCACTGCAAAGCCCGGATTGCCAAGGGCGAACTGACATGGCGCATGGAAAGGCCGAAAAAAACCGGCGTCAAGAATATCCGCAAGACGTGCTGCAGGATTGCCGCGAGAAACGCGGCGGAAAGGCGCATGAATATGTCAACGACCGGCATAATACGGCCAAAAAGTGATATTGCAACGCGAAATGGCGCATCGCAGCCATGCGTTCGATTTTCGGAACATTTTTTCAGGTGGCGTAATACATGAAATGTATTTGAGATTTACTAAAGTCTATTATAATTCTTAGTAATACGAAATAAAAATTCACGTAATCGCAAAGTGAAGTTAAAGGAAAAGAAAACGGTGCATTTTTGTGGAAAAAATATTCAGAAAGAGGTTTTTTGAAGGTATTTTCATACTGTTTTGGCTCGGGCGGCGGCTCCGTCGCCGCCCGTTTCGCAATCAAGGCCTCACACGGCGTCCTTGCCGGCCACCTTCAGCGCGAAGGCATATTCGAAGGCGATTTCTTCCAGCCGCTGGAAACGACCGGACTTGCCGCCATGGCCGGCCGCCATGTTGGTCTTGAGCAGGATCGGCGCTTCCCCCGTCGTCTTTTCGCGCAGCTTCGCCACCCATTTGGTCGGCTCCCAATAGGTCACACGCGGGTCGGTGAGGCCGGAAAGCGCCAGCAGCGGCGGATAGGGTTTTTCGCTGACATTGTCATAGGGACTATAGGCAGCGATCCAGCCATATTCCTCTGCCGATTCCAGCGGATTGCCCCATTCCGGCCATTCCGGCGGGGTCAGCGGCAGGGTGTCGTCCAGCATGGTGGTCAGCACGTCCACGAAGGGAACGGCGGCGATGATGCCGGCGAATTTTTCCGGCGCCATATTGGCAACGGCCCCCATCAGCATGCCGCCGGCTGAGCCGCCTTCGGCGATGATGCCCTCATACGAGGTGAAACCTTCCTGAACCAGATGATCGGCAGCGGCGATGAAGTCCTTGAAGGTGTTCTGCTTGTCTTCCATCTTGCCGGTTTCGTACCATTCGAAACCCTTGTCCTTGCCGCCGCGAATATGGGCGATGGCATAGATGAAACCACGGTCGGCGAGTGACAGTGTGGTGGTGGAGAAGGAGGCGGGAATGGTGATGCCGTAAGCGCCGTATCCATAGAGCAGGCAGGGGGCGGAACCGTCAAGCGCCACATCCTTGCGATAGAGCAGGGATACCGGCACCAGCTCGCCATCATGGGCAGGAGCCATGATGCGGCGCGTGATGTAATCATCCGGATTGTGGCCGGAGGGCACTTCCTGCGTCTTCAGCAGCGTGCGCTCGCGCGTCACCATGTCGTAATCGAACAGCTGGCTCGGCGTCGTCATCGAGGAATAGGAGAAGCGGATGACGTCGGTGTCATATTCCGCCGCGCCGTGCAGGCCAAGCGAATAGGCTTCCTCGGCAAAGGCGATGGAATGTTCCTCGCCCGTGCGACGATCGCGGATGACGATGCGCGGCAGGCCGTCGCGGCGCTCAAGCCAGATCAGGTGACGGGCATAAGCATCGACGGAAAGAATGAGACGGCCCGGCTCATGCGGGACGATCTCTTTCCAGTTCTCTTTGCCCGGTGCTGTGACCGGCGCTTCCACGATGCGGAAATCCTTGGCATCGCCGTCATTGGTGAGGATGAAGAAGACATCGCCGCCTTCGCACATCGAATATTCGATGCCTTCCTCGCGCTCCGCCACCACGGCAGGTTCGGCGGTCAGGTCGCTGGTGGAGAGAAGGCGATATTCGCTGGTCTCATGGTCGTGAATGTCGATGAAGATGAAATCGTCGAGAACCGACGCGCCGACGCCCATGAAGAAACCGGGATCCTTTTCCTCATAGACCAGCCGGTCTGCCGATTGCGGCTGGCCGATAATATGGTGGAAGACCTTGGAGGGGCGGTGGTTTTCGTCCTGCAGCGTATAAAAGAAGCTCTTGCCATCAGGCGCCCAGGCCCCGCCGCCACCGGTGTTTTCCACGACGTCGGCAAGGTCCTCGCCGGTTTCGAGGTTGCGGATGCGCAGCGTGAAATATTCCGAGCCCTTGTCGTCGTAACCCCAGATGCCGTGACTGTGGTCGGAGGACTGGTCGAGGCCGGCAAGCCGGAAATAATCCTTGCCCTCGGCCTCCTTGTCACCATCAAGCAGCACGTGTTTTTCGCCGCCGCCGCGCGGGGTGCGGAAATAATGTGGCTGCTCGCCGCCGGTCACGAACAATGTCCCGTAAGCATAAGGCCCGTCATTGACGGGCACGGAGGAATCATCCTGCTTGATGCGGCCCTTCATTTCCGTGAACAGCTTTTCCTGAAGTGCCTTTGTGTCACCCATAGCGGCTTCCATATAGGCGTTTTCCGCCTCCAGATGGGCGCGGATGGCCGGGTCGAGCAGGGTGGGGTCCTTGAACATGGCCTGCCAGTTATCGGCCCGGAACCATGCGTAATCGTCGGTGCGGGTAATGCCGTGATGCGTGTCCTGAACGGGCCGTTTTTCGGCGGTCGGGGCGGCGGGCAGGTTCTTGAAAATCGGCAAGGGAAACTCGCTTTCCTGTAAAAATCCATGGGCGATACCAGGGTGTGGCACCAAGATGTAGAGTGACCCTACCGGCCGATCAAGTTTCAAATCTCCACAGGCGTTATGCGGCTTGGGCACAATTTGGTCAGCTTTCGATCACATTTTGGCAATATCCGGCAAATCAGCGATGATGGATGCAGGCCACCCGGCCTGCCGCCCACCACAAGAACAAACGAAAAAACTGACAGGATCCCATGCGAAAGCTTCTTCCCGCTGCCCTTTCTGCCTTTTTCCTTGGCTTGCAGGCCTTTACTCCCGCTTTCGCGATCGACGCCAGCGTCATGCGGCAGCTGAATGCGCTTGCCCCGGAAGAGCGCCTGGAGCAGCGTTGCGATATCGAGGCGATGGAGAGGATAGCGACGGAACAGAAGGGCATGCGGCCGGACAAGGTCATCGCTTATACCTTCGGTGATCCGGAAGTTGGCAAAAACTCCATCAAGGCGCCGGGCGCGGTCTTTAGAAGTTCCGGCGAATGGTACAAGCTCAAATACAAGTGCCAGCTGAAGAGCGACAGCCTCAGCATCCAGTCCTTCGATTACCGCGTTGGCGACCGGATTCCCGAGGAGCAGTGGAAGAAGTTGTATCTTTATGACTAAGCAAGGATTTTTTCGGTTGCGGGCAGGGGTTTAGCCGCCGCTTTTCTTGCCGCTCCGCCACCGGCTCTGTAACCCTGCTTGCCGATCAAAGCGAGGGAGACGGGCATGGCGACACGATTCAAGGGACTTTCGGCTTTTCCGATCACGCCGGCCGATGAGGCCGGGCGGGTGGACACGCAGGCCTTCTCCGCCCTGATCGAGCGGCTGGATGTGGCGGCGGTCGATTCCGTCGGCATTCTCGGCAGCACCGGCATCTATATGTATCTCACACGGGAAGAGAGACGCCGCGCCATCGAGGCGGCAGCCGCCATCCTCAAGGGCAGGCGCATATTGATGGCCGGCGTCGGCGCATTGCGCACCGATGAGGCCGTGGCGCTGGCCAGGGATGCGGAAGCCGCCGGCGCCGATGCCCTGTTGCTGGCACCCGTCTCCTACACGCCGCTGACGCAGGAAGAGGCCTATCACCATTTCGCCGCCGTGGCGGGCGCGACGGCCCTGCCGCTTGCCATCTACAACAACCCGACGACGACGCGCTTTACGTTCAGCGACGAGCTTCTGGTGCGGCTTGCCTATATCCCCAATATCCGTGCCATCAAGATGCCGCTGTCGGCCGATTCCGATTATGCCGGTGAGCTCGCGCGGCTGAGACCGAAGCTGTCGGATGATTTCGCCATTGGTTACAGCGGTGACTGGGGCTGCGCCGAGGCGACACTGGCCGGCGGCGACACCTGGTACAGCGTGGTTGCCGGCCTGCTGCCGGTTCCAGCCCTGCAATTGATGCGGGCGGCTCAGGCCAAGAATGCGGAAGAGGCAAAGAGGATCGATGCGGCCTTCCAGCCGCTCTGGGCGCTGTTCAAGGAATTCGGCAGCATCCGCGTGGTTTACGCCGCCGCCAACATCCTGCAACTGACGGCGTGCGAACCGCCCCGGCCAATCCTGCCGCTCACCAGCGCGGAACGCCAGCGGGTGGAAGAGGCGCTGGACGTCCTGTCCGCGCTGGAAACCGCGCCATAATTCGGGCGCTTTGCGGGCGGATTGCCACGTCCTTACACTTCGGAAAACCAAAATGCTGCGTCGCCTCTTCATTGCCGCCCTGTTAGTCTCTGCTTCATCCGCCGCATTCGCGGGCACCGGCCTTGTCGAGCCGACGCTGAAGATGACGCCGCAGCATGACGGCAAGGTGCGGGTGGCGATGACGCTGGATGCCTGCATGGGCAAGACCGATCACCGCATTCTCGATACGCTGGTGAAGGAGCGCATTCCGGCAACGATCTTCGTTACTGCCCGCTGGCTGAAACACAATGGCGAAGCGCTCGCCGTGCTCATGGCGCATCCGGATCTGTTCGAGATCGAAAATCACGGCGAAAACCATGTGCCGGCAGTGGACAAGCCGGTTTCCATCTACGGTATCGCCGCCGCCGGTTCGGAAGCGGCGGTTGAGCAGGAAGTGGAGGGCGGTCGCCAGGCCATCGTCGCCGCCACCGGCCTGCAGCCGCAATGGTTCCGTGGTGCGACGGCCAAATATACCAATTCGTCGATGTCCACCATCAACCGGCTCGGCATGCGGGTGGCCGGTTATTCTGTCAATGGCGATGGCGGCTCGCTGCTCGGTGCGGCGATGACGGCAAAACACATCGCCTCGGCAAAAGATGGCGACGTCATCATCTCCCACATCAACCAGCCCACCCATGAGGCGGGCGAGGGCGTGGTGAAAGGCCTTCTGGCGCTGAAAGCCCGTGGCGTCATCTTCGCCCGACTGGACGACCCATCCTTCGCGCCGCCGGGGAACTGATCTGCAAGGTTGCCGCATATTTCTTCTCCCCACCAGGAAGAAGATGCCCGAAGGGCAGATGAGGGGGCAACGTTGCCGAATATCTCTGCCCTTGCCCCCTCATCCGGCGCTGCGCGCCACCTTCTCCCCGGCGGGGAGAAGAAATATGCGGTGCTTGCTCGCTTCACTGGAAGCAGCAGTCGTCAAGGCTGGATGGACCCATCCTTCGCGCCGCGGGGGAACTGATCCGCAACGTTGCCAACGGTTTCTTCTCCCCGCCGGGGAGAAGATGCCCGAAGGGCAGATGAGGGGGCCAGCTCTCCGCATATCTCTACCGTCACCCCCTCATCCGGCGCTGCGCGCCACCTTCTCCCCGGCGGGGAGAAGAAATGGGCGGCCCCCGCTCACTCCGCTGGCGATGTTTCTCCCGAAGAAGCAGGAAACATCATCTACATCCACGCCCGTTTTTCGGCGGCGCAGACCGGAAAATTGCGCTAGCATCCTCCCATGATGCTGTTCAAACGCCCCGACACCGAAACCCTGTATTCCGCCCTTGTGAACAAGGACCCCGCCTATGAAGGCGTGGCCTATGTCTGCGTGACCTCGACCAAGATCTTCTGTCGCTTCACCTGCACGGCGCGAAAGCCGAAGATCGAAAATTGCCGGTTCCGTGAGACCATCGCCGAATGCCTGGAGGCGGGTTTCCGCCCCTGCAAGCGCTGCAAGCCGATGTTGTCCTATGGTACCGCCGACGAGACCGTCACTTCGCTTCTGACGGCGCTGGAAAGCGAACCGGCGCGGCGCTGGTGCGAGGAGGATGTGGTGGCGCTGGGACACGATCCTTCCACCGTGCGCCGCACCTTCAAACGTCGTTTCGGCATGAGTTTTCTGGAAATCGCCCGGCTGCGCCGGCTGGGAGACGCGGCGACGAGCCTTGCCTCCGGCGAGGCGGTGATCGGCGCTCAGATCGATGCGGGTTACGAATCCGGCAGTGGCTTTCGCTCGGCGATCAACCAGTTCTTCGGCACCTCGCCCGTCGCCATGAAGGGCAAGGGGTTTTTGAAGGGTGACTGGATCGATACGCCGATCGGCCCGATGTTGATCGTTGCCGACGATCATGCCCTGCATCTGCTCGAATTCGCCGACCGGCCGGCGCTTGCCGCCGAGCTGAAGCGGCTGAAGACCCGCACCGGCGCGGATATGGTGCTGGGCCGCACTGCGGTGACCGGACAGATCGAAGCGGAGCTCAAAGCCTATTTCGCCGGCAGTTCGGCTGCCTTCGAAACCCGCCTTGCCGGCCACGGCACGCCCTTCGAGCGCGATGTCTGGCGCAACCTGCGGGAAATTCCGGTGGGGGAGATCGTCAGCTATTCCTCACTCGCAACCAGCATGGACAGGTCATCCGCCGTGCGCGCCGTGGCCCGCGCCAATGGCGCCAACCAGATCGCCATCGTCGTTCCCTGCCACCGGGTGCTGGGGGCGGATGGCAGCCTGACCGGTTATGGTGGAGGGCTGTGGCGGAAGAAATGGCTGATAGAGCACGAGCGTCGCATGGCGGGCGTGCTGGCGGAGGCGCAGGCGCAGGGAATGCCGCTCGCTTCATGAGCGGCGTGGCTTTGTTGGGTTTTGAGAGGGTGTCCGTTGACGGCGGGCGCTTGTGGTTTACCCCCCTCTGCCCTGCCGGGCATCTCCCCCTCAAGGGGGGAGATCGATCTGCGGCAAGGTCTCGCCCATCTCAACGTCTGCGAATGAAGCGGTGGTAGCGCCGCTTGCCGATCTCCCCCCTTGAGGGGGAGATGCCCGGCAGGGCAGAGGGGGGTAAAGCCCCACACGCCCTCCGTCAAAGGACAACCTCCTGACAGCTCAAACCCGGGGCGCTTCGCACTTCCGCCGGAAAACCGCCGGTCAATCCGGCAGTTTCGGCACTACCCGGCGCGAGGGAAACAGCTCGCGCGTCACCGTCATGGCAATCAGCGACAGCGGCAGGGCCAGCATGGCGCCGGCCGCACCCCACATCCATGTCCAGAAGATGATCATCACGAAGACGAGGAACGGGTTGATTTCCATGTTGCGGCCCACGACAGCGGGAAAGGCGAGGTTTTCCATCAACAGGTGAATGGTGAAGAAGATCGCCGCCGGCATGAGTGCGAGAATCATGTTGTCATGGGTGATGATGCCGGCCACCGTCAGCGATATCGTCATGGCGGTGATGCCGAGAAACGGTACGAAGCTGGAGAGGAAGGCGAACAGCCCCCACAGAAGCGGCATGGCGAGCCCGCCGAAATAGGCGATGATCACCATCGTCACGCCAAGCCCGGCATAGATCAGCGCTGCCGTGGCGAAATAGGTGCCGAGCACTTCTTCCACCGAGCCGATGATGCGGATGGTTCTGAGCCGCTGGTGGCGGGCGGGAAAGGCCATGATGATCGCCTTGCGCAGCCGCAGCCGGCTATAGAGAAACATCAGCAGCGCGGCGAGGAAGATCAGCCCCTGAATGACGGCGGGGGTGATGTTAGCGCCGAGCACGGAAATGATCTCGCCGCTGCGCGAAATCAGCGACTCCATCGACATGGATCCCATGCTGAAACTGGCTGCCGAGATATTCAGCCATCTGAGACTTTGCAGATAGGGCAGGAAGCGGTCGATGCTGCGCTCCACCAGCGCCGGCCCTTCCGAAGCGAGCAGGGAAAGCGGTTCGCTCAGTGAATTGACCACGAAAAACATCACCGCCGCCACCAGCGTGGAGAGGATAAGCGCGACACCGAAGCCGGGAATGCCGTAAGAGCCGAGTTTTTCGGCGGCGATGCCGAGGATCATGCCGACCACGATGGCCATCACCACCGGGATGAGGATGAGCGACAATTCGTGAATGACCGCCATCAGCATGATGAGGAAAATGCCGATCACCGACCAGGCGACAACGACATCAAGCGCTTCGCGGCCGAGCGGCTGCTGGCTGCGCGCATCGTCGCGGCGTGAAGCGAAGGCAGGGGTTTCCAGCGGATCCGCCCTTGTCACCGGCGCGGCGCCGCCGCTGGCCACGTGATGGCCCAAAGTGCCGGTCTTGTCCGGTCTGGCATTTTCATTCATCGAACAGTCCCCCAATAAGGGCACAAACGTTCGAAAAATATGGCGGTTCCGGGGCGGCGCAAATTTTTGGCCGCCCCTTTTTACGTTTATGCGGAAAGCTTTAGTCCGATGCCCCATGGGTCTTTCAGAACGATGCCATCGCTTTGCCGCTCGGTCGCGATTTCCAGCCTGTCGAGCGCGGCAACAGCCCTGTCGAGTGCTTCAGGCTCGTTGAATTTCAGCGAGTAACCGGCAAGCCCCGTCATATTGTCCTTGCGTGCCGCAGCACCCCGGCTGTTCCAGATATTGGCGGCCACATGGTGGTGATAGGCCCCGGAGCCGAAGAAGCTTGCGCCCGGATACCGCGCCATGATGTTCAGCCCCAGTACGTCACGATAAAATTCATCCGCCTGCGGAATATTGCCGACCTGCAGATGAATATGGCCGATGGCCGTTCCCTCCGCAGCACCTGCGAAAGCGGTTTTCGGCGCGCTGTCGTAAAGCGCCTGCAGATTGAGGGCGAGGGTGGCCATTTCCACCGTACCATCAGGCTGGTAGGTCCATTCCGATGGCTGCCGGTCGCGATAGACCTCGATGCCGTTGCCTTCCGGGTCGGCAAGGTAGATCGCCTCGCTGACCAGATGGTCGGACGCGCCCTGAAGCTGCACGTTGTTATGGGCGGCATGCGCCAGCCATTGCGCCAGATCATCGCGGCTCGGCATCAGGAAGGCGGTGTGGAACAGGCCGGCGGCATTGCGCGGCGCGCGTTCCGCCGCATTGGAGGTGGAAAGCGTCAAGAGCGGCTGGCCATTCACACCCAGAACCTCGCCGCTCTGGTTCTTTTCAAGGACCGAAAGGCCGATGATCTTCTGGTAGAAATCCGAAACCCGCGGCAGATCGTGGACGACGAGATGAGCCTGACCGACATAGGCCGGTCGCGTCAGGGCGAATTGTTTGATTTCACTCATCATAATCTCCATATTGAATATGACGCGCCGGAAAGCGGATCGGCGGTCACCGGCATTGGCCGACGCCGCTTTGCGGCGTTTGTCTGTGGTGAATATGGGCGGATTTCGTCGTTCAGCAAAGATCGCCGTCTGGCGATTGACCGTCCACTATTCGTTGACAATGCCCTGTCGCGAGACCCGCACAGCCTTGACTTCGATCAAGGCGGATCAGGCGATAGCAGGCAAATATGAGCTTGAGCACGACACGCGAAACGGCGGAATAAGCCAAAGGAGACAGCCATGTACAAGAAGATCATCGTACCGGTAGACCTCAGCGCCACCGACAAGGGGGAAAAGATCCTCGCAAAAGCCAAGGCGCTGCTGGACCCCGATGGCGAGATCGTCCTCATCAACGTGGTTGAGGAACTGCCCGGTTACATGGCGATCGACCTGCCGGTCGACCTTATTGAAAACGCCATCAAGGACGCCAAGGCGAAACTTGCGGAGCTGAAGGCAAAGAGCGGATTTAACGGCAGCCAGGAAATCAGAAGTGGCGCACCGGCGCGTGAGATCATCGCCGCCGCGGAGGACCACAAGGCCGACCTCATCATCATCGCGTCGCATACGCCTGATTTCAGCAATTATTTCATCGGCGCCACCGCCGACCGCGTGGTGCGCCACGCCAAATGCTCGGTGCTGATCGACCGGTAAAAAGCGGCCATCAAAAGGGTTCCGGGCGAATGGCCGCCCGCACCGGCTGGAGGAAAACACCATGAATGTCGAGAGTTACGAGAAAATCCTGCGCGACCGACAGCGTGAGCTTTACCGCCGCCTGCACCGGATCGAGGTCGATTTCGAACAGCCGCGCAATCCCGATGACGAGGAACGCGCCACGGAGCGCAACAATGACGAAGTGCTGGACGAGATGGGGCAGGTGGGGCAGGACGAGCTGCGCGCCATCGACGCAGCCCTCGACCGCATCGCCAGGGGCACCTTCGGCACCTGCGTGAAATGCGGCAAGACGATCTCGGAGGAGCGGCTGAAGGCGGTACCCTATACGCCGTTCTGTCAGGAATGTGCTGCGGCTTTGTGATACGCAACTGAAAAGGGCTGCGAGGTCGCCGCGAGTTTCTTCTCCCCGCCGGGGAGAAGGTGGCCCGAAGGGTCGGATGAGGGGGCAACGCCAGCGATGGACCGCACCCTTTCCCCCTCATCCCGCTGCCGCGGACTTCTCCCCGGCGGGGAGAAGAAACAGGCGGCAACCGTTCGCTCCATCGGCGATTACTGTGGCCGCAGAACGACCCGCACCTCTCCTTTCGCAACAGCCTCGAACGCAATTTGATCGACGTTAACCGGCTGCTGTCTTGTTCCTGTCTAATATTGTCTCCATGCTTTGGTGGAAGCACGCAGACGGGAATGAATTATGAGTGATTTGTGGCGGTTCGGGCGCAAATATGATTTTCACGAGATTGTCGCCGATGGCATCGTCCATGGCGTCGGCATTGTTTTTGCGCTGGTCGGCGCCACGGCGCTGATTTTTTACGCCACCGTCTGGGGTACGCTGAGCGCGATTGCGGCCGCGTGGATTTATGGTCTCGGTCTGGTCGCCTGTCTCTCCGTGTCCTTCACCTATAATATCTGGCCGCATTCCCGGGTAAAATGGTTCCTGCGCCGGCTGGATCATTCGGCGATCTTCATCCTGATCGCGGCCACCTACACGCCCTTCCTGATGCGCGGCATCAACGATCCGCTGATCGCCACCATGCTGGGGCTGATCTGGCTTACCGCGCTCTGTGGCATCTTCCTCAAATGTGTGTTTCCCGGCCGATATGACCGGGTGGCCATCGGTCTTTATCTCGCCATGGGCTGGAGCGGCATCATGGTGGTCGAGCCCCTGTCGTCGCATCTCGCTCCAGTCACACTCTGGCTGATCGTCGCTGGCGGCGTCATCTATTCGCTTGGCGTGATCTTCCATGTCTGGGAAAAACTGCGCTTCCAGAATGCCATCTGGCACGGTTTTGTCGTCACCGCCGCCGCCATTCATTATTTCGCCGTGGTCACCGCTTTCAGCCTTGTTCCGCTGGCATCCTGAATAGCCTCCCCATATCACGCCGCAGACACTGGAGCAGACACTGGACAGGCCGCCGCGTCATCGCTTAAGGCTCGTGAGGATCGCGACCGCAACAGGGCCGGCGCGTATTCCACAATGAGCGAGGGCGAAGCATAATGACCGTGGAACTGCGTGACGCGACCGTGGATGATCTCTCCGGCATCATGGAGATTTACAATGATGCGGTCGTCAATACGACGGCGATCTGGAACGAGGCGCTGGTCGATCTGGAAAATCGTAAAGAGTGGTTCGCTGCGCGCAAGGCGCGGGGCTTTCCGGTCATCGTCGCCATCCTTGACGGGAAGGTTGCCGGCTACGCCTCCTATGGTGACTGGCGCGCTTTCGACGGTTACCGCCACACCCGCGAACATTCGGTCTATGTGCACAAGGACGCGCGCGGCCACGGCATCGGCAAGCGGCTGATGCAGGCGTTGATCGACCACGCTTCCGGCAATGACGTGCATGTGCTGATCGCCGCCATCGAAGCGGAAAACACCGCCTCCATCCGCCTGCATGAAAGCCTCGGTTTCAGGGTCGTCGGACGATTTTCGGAAGTCGGCACCAAGTTCGGCCGCTGGCTGGATTTGACCTGTATGGAGCTGAAGCTCTGAGCTGATGCTGAAAGCCACCTGTAGATCGGGCGAGTGCCGCCTTGTTCTTCTCCCCGTCGGGGAGAAGTCCGCGGCAGCGGGATGAGGGGGCAAGCTCTCCGAAATCCGGCAACGTTGCCCCCTCATCCGACCCTTCGGGCCACCTTCTCCCCGGCGGGGAGAAGAAACTCGCGGCACCGTTTGCGACACAAAGTCGATTAAGAGGTTCTAAACCCCCTCAAACCGGCTCGAACACCATCGAGTGGCCGTTGATACAGTAACGCAGTCCGGTCGGCTTCGGGCCGTCGGGGAAGACGTGGCCTAGATGGCCGCCGCAATTGGCACAGCGGATTTCGGTGCGCACCATGCCGTGGCTGACGTCGCGGAGTTCCGTCACCGCATCCGGTTTGATCGGCTCGAAATAGCTCGGCCAGCCACAGCCGGCATCGAACTTGGTGTCGGAGAGAAACAGCGGTTCGTCACAGGCGGCGCAGCGATAGAGGCCTTTTTCGGTCGAGTTCCAGTAGGGACCGGTGAAAGGGCGCTCCGTGCCGTGCTCGCGCAGAATGTAATATTGCTCTGGCGTCAGCTGTTCACGCCAGTCGGCATCGCTCTTGTTGACTTTGGGGGGTGTCAGATCGCTCATGGAATGATCCTTTCTGTTCCTGCCAGAAATAGTCATCGTCGTCACGGATTGAAAGAGGACACATCTCAATAACGAGTCCGTTATGCTGCGGACAGGGTGCCGATTTGGGTTGAGATGGCGTTGCCTATGCCTTAACTGAAAATTCGATTTGAAAAAGAGAACGCCAGCCATTGGCGCGCGGGGTTGGGGACACCCCAGGCAGATGTGTGGGGGACACCCCGGGAGATGTGAATGACACCAGATGTCACGCCGCTGACATTCCTGTCGCTGTTTCTGCCGTTTCTGGCAGCGCTTGCCGCACCGGTGCTGGTGAAGAGGTTGGGGCACAATGCCGCCTGGCTGCTGGCGCTTGCGCCGGGGCTGGCCTTTGTCCATTTCGCGCTGATGCTGCCTGACATTGCGGCGGGCGGTGTGGTGACGGGCGGTTACGCCTGGGTGCCAAGCTTCAATCTCAGCTTCTCCTGGTTCATCGACGGCCTGTCGCTCACCTTCGCGCTGCTAATCACCGGCATCGGCCTGCTGATCGTGCTTTATGCCGGCGGTTACATGAAGGGACATCCGCAGCAGGGCCGCTTCCTGTCCTTCCTGCTTCTGTTCATGGGAGCGATGCTGGGCGTCGTGGTCTCAGACAGCCTGCTGATGCTGTTCGTATTCTGGGAACTGACCTCCATCACCTCCTTCCTGTTGATCGGCTTCGATCACCAGCGTGCCGCCTCGCGCCGCGCTGCGCTGCAGGCGCTGGTGGTGACGGGTGGTGGCGGCCTGCTGCTGCTTGCCGGGCTGATCTTCATCTGGGACATGAGCGGCATGACGCAACTGTCGATGCTGGTGCGCGGCGGTGACATATTGCGCGACAGCCCGTTTTATCTGGCGGCACTGCTTCTGGTCCTCGGTGGCGCTTTCACCAAATCAGCGCAGTTTCCCTTCCATTTCTGGCTGCCAAACGCCATGGAAGCACCGACGCCGGTTTCGGCCTATCTGCATTCGGCAACCATGGTAAAGGCCGGCGTTTATCTTTTGATGCGTCTCAACCCCGTGCTTGGCGATACCGCCGCATGGCAGATCCTGCTACCCTTCTTCGGCGGCCTGACCATGCTCACCGGCGCGCTGCTGGCCGTGCGCCAGACCGACCTGAAGCTGATGCTCGCTTATACCACCGTATCGTCGCTCGGCCTTCTGGTGATGCTCACCGGCTTTGGTTCGGACCACGCCATTGAAGCTGCGGTGCTTTATCTGGTGGCGCATTCGCTGTTCAAGGGCGCGCTGTTTATGGTCGCCGGCATCATCGACCACGAGACCGGCACGCGCGATATCACGAAGCTTGCCGGATTGCGCAAGGCCATGCCCATCACCTTTGCAGCGGCGCTGGCCGCCGCGATTTCCATGGCCGGCCTGCCGCCGTTTTTCGGTTTTCTCGCCAAGGAAGAGATTTATTACGCGCTGGCGCATGGCAATCCGCGGGCCGTGCTGTTTACCGGCATCGCCATTCTCGGCAATGCGCTGATGTTCGCCGTCGCCTTCGCGGTGGGGCTGAAACCCTTCCTCGGCAAGCCGGGGAAAACCCCGAAACATGCGCATGAAGGCCCGCTGCTGCTCTGGCTCGGCCCGGCGCTGCTGGCGCTGAAGGGGCTCACCATCGCTCTCTTTTCCGGCATCGCGCATTTCTACATCTCCACCCCCATGGCGAGCGCCATTGCCGGTGAGCCGCGTCCGGTGGAAATCTCGCTCATTCCCCATATCGGTGTGCCGCTCGGCCTGTCGCTGCTCACGGTCGCGATTGGCATCGTCCTTTATATGCAGCTTGTCCCGCTCCGCGGCCTGATGGACCGCACGTTCAAGGCGCTGGGCGCCGGGCCGGACAGGGGTTTCGACGTCTTCATCGACGCGCTGGTGAAAATCTCCTTCCACGTCACACGGCTCATTCAGCCCGGTCGGCTGGAATTTTATGTCACCGCCACCTTCGCCGTCATCGCCGCCGTGCTGCTTGCGCCGTTGTTTCTCTATGGTGAACTTCCGGCGATGCCAGCGTGGCCGCACGATATTCAGATCCATGAACTGACCTTCATTGCCATTGCGGTGGTGGGGCTTCTTGCGGTGCTGACGGCATCGAGCCGGCTCACCGCCATCATCGCGCTTGGCATTCAGGGCTTTGCGGTGGCGGTCATTTTCCTGCTGTTCGGCGCGCCCGACCTCTCCTTCACGCAATTCATGGTCGAGACCCTGTCGGTGGTCATTCTGACGCTGGTCATGACGCGGCTTCGCCTGTCGCCCTCGGACCATCGCGGGCTTGGCCAGAAGCTGCTGGACGGCACCATCGCCATTGCCTGCGGCACCGGCTTTGCCCTGTTCCTGATGCGGGCGACGCAAGCGAGCTTCGATAACCGCCTGACGGACTTCTACAACACCTATTCCAAGGTCGTTGCCCATGGTGCCAATGTGGTCAACGTCATCATCGTCGATTTCCGCGGCACGGATACGCTGGGCGAAATTGCCGTGGTGATGATAACAGGTCTCGCCATCCTCGCGCTCATCCGCATCCGCCCGGCCCCCGCCGTCAAGGGCCCAGCAAAGACGCCGAAGAAGAAGGGAGTGCGGGCATGAATACGCTCATTCTGCGCACCGTCGCCCCCGTCATCACCAGCCTCATGGTGCTCTTCTCGATCTTCGTTTTGCTGCGCGGCCATAATGAGCCGGGTGGCGGTTTCATCGGCGGGCTGATCGCGGTTTCGGCGCTGGCGATCTATGGCATCGCTTATGGCGTGGCGGCGGTGAGGCGCGCCATCGTGTTTCATCCGCTGTCGATCGCAGGCGCGGGGCTGCTGATGGCGATGCTCTCCGGCCTCGTTTCGATTGCGGCCGGCGTGCCATTCATGACCGGGCTCTGGGTCTATCCAAGCCTGTTCGGCGTCGAGGTGCCGCTCTCCACCGTCATGTCCTTTGATATCGGGGTTTACCTCGTCGTGGTCGGCGCCATCACCTCCATTGCGTTGGCACTGGAAGAAAGGGAAAGCGACTGATGGAAGCGGTCTTCTCCATTCTCGTCGGCATCTTCTTTTCGGTGGCGATCTATCTCATGCTGTCGCGCCACAGCATCCGCATGCTGCTCGGCATCGCCATTCTCGGCAATGCGGTCAATCTTTTGCTGTTCACGGCGGGCAGGCTGACGCGCGAAGTGCCGGCGATCATTCCCGCGGGTATGGATACGCTGCCGGCGGGTGCTGCCAATCCACTGCCGCAGGCGCTGATCCTGACGGCAATCGTCATTTCCTTTTCCTTCTTCTGTTTCCTTCTGGTGCTGACCTGGCGTGCCTTCCAGGAGTTGCAGACCGACGACACGGACGAAATGCGCACCGCAGAACCGGCAGGCGAGCCAATGCCGCCGCTCGGTTATTGAGCGGGCGGAGCATAGACAGACATGGCCTCATCCACCCCTTCCGCAGTTACCGATCTTTCCGCAGCGTTCGTCATGGCGCCCGTGGCGCTGTCCGACTGGCTGATCATCCTGCCGGTCGCGCTCTGCATTGGTGCGGGTGCCGTGCTGATGATGATGCGACACGCCATCCGCCACCATGCGGCCGTTGCCATTGCGGCGCTTTTCCTGCTCGTGATGCTTGATGCAGCGCTTTTGTGGAAGGTCGCGACGCAGGGCCCGTTCACCATGGTGATGGGCCGCTGGCTGCCGCCTTTCGGTATTGCCTTTACCGCCGATCTGACCGGCGCGCTGCTGTCGCTCGCCGCTGCCATCGTTGCGCTTGCCGGCGCCATCCATGCCGCCGGCGATATCGACGCCAGCGCCAGGCGTTACGGCTTTTATCCGTTCCTGATGCTCTTGATGGCGGGTGTTAGCGGCGCTTTCCTGACGGGTGATCTGTTCAACCTCTATGTCTGGTTCGAGGTGCTGCTGATCTCGTCCTTCGGCCTCATCGTGCTCGGCTCGACGCGCCAACAGATCGACGGGGCGCTGAAATACGCCATATTGAACCTCATCGGCACAACGCTGTTCCTAATCACGGTCGGTTATCTCTACGCTATCTTCGGCACGCTCAACATGGCCGATATCGCCCTGAAGGCGAACGGGCTGCGCGGAACCGCGCCGCTAATGACGCTTGCCAGCCTGTTTGCACTGGCTTTCGCCATGAAGGCCGCCGCCTTTCCGGTGAATTTCTGGCTGCCCGCTTCCTATCACACGCCGCGCATCGTCGTATCCGCCCTGTTCGGCGGGTTGCTCACCAAGGTCGGCATCTATTCGCTGCTGCGCGTCATGGTCATGCTGTTTCCTGTCGAGCGCGAGGAACTCAGCATCGTCATCGCCATCTCGGCGGCACTGACCATGGTGCTGGGCGCCATGGGCGCACTCGCCCAAAACGACATCCGCCGCATGCTGGGTTATATCGTCATATCGGGCATCGGTTACATGATGGCGGGCATCGCCATCGGTACACCGTCGGGCGTGTCAGGGGCGATCTTTTACGCGCTGCATTCCATGGTGCTGATGACGGCGCTTTATCTTGCCGCCGGCCATGCCGCCCGCCTCGGCGGCAGCTTCAGCCTGACGGCGCTGAGCGGTCTTTACCGGCAGGCCCCGTGGTTTTCGGCGCTGGCGCTGGCGCTGTTTTTTGCCGGCTCCGGCCTGCCGCCGTTTTCCGGCTTCTGGCCGAAGGCGGTGCTGGTCAAATCGGCGATCGATATCGGTGCATGGTGGCTTGCCGCCGCCATTCTCGTCTCCGGCTTCATCGCCACCATCGCTTTCGGGCGGATATTCCTTCTGTGTTTCTGGCGCCCGGCGGCGTCGGCAGGCCAGCCGTCATCACTGGCACCGTCCTCTCCGGCGCTGCCCTCCGTCGTGCCGCTGGTCGGGCTGACCTTGCTCGTGGTATTTTTCGGCCTGTTCCCGGAAAGCCTGCTCAGTCTCAGCCAGCAGGCAGCCGTGGGGCTCGGTGATCCCCAGGCCTATATCCAGTCGGTCTTTTCGCAGGGAGGCAAGCCATGAGCCTCTATATCGTCCTGTCGATGTTCCTTGCCATCTGGCTTGCCATAACCGGCAGCGTCACGCCGGCGAACATTGTCTTCGGCGTCATCGTTTCGGTACTGGCGCTCGGGCTTATCCGTCATCAGATACCCAGGGGTAATAATCACTGGCTGCGGCTGACGCGGATACTGTCGCTCGTGCTGCTGTTCTTCAAGGAACTGGCACTGTCTGCCTGGAAGGTGGCGGTGCTGGTGACGCGGCCGAAGCTCGACGTGCAGCCCGGCATCTTCGCTTATCCGCTGACGGTGAAGACGGACTTCCAGATCACGCTGCTCGCCAATCTCATCACGCTCACACCCGGCACGCTGTCGGTCGATGTATCCGGGGACAGGAAAACGCTCTACGTCCACGCAATCGACTGTAGCGATATCGAAGCCGCCAGAAACGACATCCGCAACGGCTTTGAAAAAAAGATCATGGAGGCGTTTCAACAATGACGCCGGAACAAATAGTTTCATTTGCAACTATACTTGCCTCGGTTGTACTCTCGGCAGCCTTTTTGCTGACAGTATATCGTGTCGTCATCGGGCCGACCCTGCCGGACCGGATCGTCGCGCTCGACATGCTGGTCGGCATCACCATCGGCTTCATCGCGGTCATCGCCATCCGCACTGGCTTCATCCTTTATGTCGATATCGCGATTGCGCTGGGGCTCGTCGGTTTTCTCGCAACGGTGGCCTTTGCCCGTTTCGTTCTGGCGCGCGGCGCAGATGGCGGGCGAAAGTCGAAAGCGGTGCTGGATGGCGAAAGAGCGCGAGAATCTGAAAAAAAATCGCAGAATCAAATGGTTGGCGGAAAAAGAAAGGGCGGAAAATGACCGGCTGGCTGGTGGCTATCCTCGTTGCGGTGCTGACGGTCTCGGGAGCCGCCTTTTCACTGATCGCCGCAATCGGGCTCAATCGCCTGCCTGATGTCTATACCCGCATGCATGCGGCCTCCAAGGCGGGAACGGTGGGGTCCGGGCTGTTGCTTCTGGCGGTCGGCATTCATTCCATGGATATGTCGACGCTGGCACGGGCACTTGCCGGTTTCTTCTTCTTCATTCTGACAGCACCTGTCTCCGCGCATCTTCTGGCTATGGCCGCGCATAAGGCAGGTTATCCGCTTCACGACAAATCGGTAGTTGATGACCTCAAGAAAATTTGAAGTTGAAATTACCCCCAATAATAGGGGGTATTCATTTTCAATTACCACTTGGCATAGTATTTTATTACCCGTAATTTTTTGTATTGCGATTAGACTGTTTTGAACTGAAAAATTCACAATAGGAATTTGACTTTTGCTGTTTTGCTGTTATCCAAATTAAGTGTAAAGTTGCTAATCGCGATTTGCATCTAGCCTCTTCATAGTCGGCATAGGCATTTTATTAATGTCTAATCTATGACCTCTCGGGTCATTGCTGCCCATGTCGCGGGCCATAAGTTGAATCTCGGATCAATACGTTTCCGGTTTTCGCTTGAAATCTAGGGGTAGATTTCATGTTGGTTTCAACAAAGCGAAGGTGGGGCACCGGGTAACTTCACATCGCTCGAAGCGGCGTTCGCTCGCTTCCGGAGATAAATAAACAGGAGATACTTAAATGACGGAAACTGCATACGGTAACGCCCAGGATCTGCTGGTCGAACTGACGGCGGATATTGTGGCTGCCTATGTTAGCAACCACGTCGTTCCGGTAACAGACCTTCCCGGCCTTATTTCGGATGTTCACACGGCACTCAGCGGCACCTCGGCACCGGCATCGGTGGCGGTCAATGTTGAAAAGCAGAAGCCTGCCGTCTCGGTTCGCAAGTCGGTTCAGGACGATCATATCGTCTGTTTGGAATGCGGCGGCTCGTTCAAGTCGCTGAAGCGCCATCTCACGACACATCACAGCATGACGCCGGAAGAATATCGCGAAAAATGGGACCTGCCGGTCGACTATCCGATGGTTGCGCCCGCCTATGCCGAAGCCCGCTCGCGGCTCGCCAAGGAAATGGGTCTCGGCCAGCGCCGCAAGGCCAGCCGCTAATCGGATCTGCCTGTTCTTCTCCCCGCCGGGGAGAAGATGGCAGGAAGGGTCAGATGAGGGGGCAAACTCTCCGCATGTCGCCGACTAAGCCCCCTCAATCCGCTGCCGCGACCTTCTCCCCGGCGGGGAGAAGGCGGCAAGCGGAGCCCGCCCGCCTCACATGTTTCCTTTGAAGCTGTCTTTACCATCACATGAATGTCCAGCCGGTCCGTCGACCGGCTTTTTTATTGTCGCGTCGAATCTCGTGTGAGGAAAAAAATCCTTTATCGTGCGCGGCATTTCTGCAAAAATAAAACCATATCAAGCGCATATTCTTCGCGGCCAAATTCACGCTTCCCCGGGTGAGCTCTCAGGTGTATGAATTAATTCCTATTCGTAGAGGAGTTGCATATGCCGTCGGATATATTGCCCCTGTCTGTTGCCGCGCGGCCATGTGTGCCGGTCGCCGATCGTCATTTTCGCCGTTTTCCGCCTGCCGCCGGGCGGGATGAGATTGCCCGCATCTGCCGGCTGATCCGGCAGCTGACCACTGAAATGGTGCAGTTGACCGGTGAGCGGCTGGGCGCACGCCGTGACAGACGGCGAAGCGAATGCCATGTGCGCCAGATCGCCATGTATGTGTGCCATGTGCAGCTTGGCATTCCCATGTCGGATATCGGCCCCTGTTTCGGCAGGGATAGAACGACGGTCGGTCATGCCTGCCAGGTTGTCGAGGACCGCCGTGACGAGCCGGCCTTTGATGAATTCATCGCTGCACTGGAACGATTGGCCGGCAGCATTTTCAACCTGATGAAAGGGGTGCGGGATGAGTGAGGCAAAAGCCACTCCGGTTGATCCGGCCCTGCTGCGGCTTCTGCGTTGCATCGCAGCCGGCCCGGCTGAAATCCGCGAAGAAGGCGGCGATATCCTCCTGCACCGAATGCGGCAGGAGCGTTCGGCACTGCGGTTGCCGGCGGCCTTGATGCAGCTTGCGCTCTCTTCCGGGCTGGTCGAGAGGCGGGAAGACACGCTGTCTGCCGCACCGCCACTCGGCTCTTATCTCAAGCGCGCGATGGCGAAGGACCGGGACGAGGTTTTTCAGGCGCAGCATCGGGATTTGCAGAACATTGTCGTTGATGTCGATGGCGATAAACAACCGGCCCGGCAAAACCTCAACACATCACCACTCATGGCCTTTTCCCGTCTGAAGGAACGGGATGGCACGGCTTTTTTCCCGGCGGAAGCCTTGCAGGCGGGCGAACGCCTCTCGGCTGATTTCCATCGCGGCCATCTCAGCCCAAAGGTGACGGCAACATGGGAACCGCGAATAGCGAACCGAACCAAAGGGGAGGCGGGCGGCGCGCTTGATCTCACCGAGGCAGCGATGGCCGCACGGGTCCGGTTTGCCCGCGCAGCCGATGCCATGGGGCCGGAGCTTTGCGGCGTCGCCATCGATGTCTGCTGTTTTGAAAAGGGGCTGGAGGCGGTGGAGCGGGAGCGGCAATGGCCGGCGCGCTCCGCAAAACTCCTGCTGAGGGCTGCACTTCTGTCACTTGCGAGACACTACGCACCGCCGCCCGGTCGCGCCAGACGCACAAGCCACCATTGGGGCGAAGAGGATTATCGCCCGCCGATGGCGGCAATGACGGTGACACGGTAATGGGTCAGGCGGGTAGTGATCAGGCGGCGAGCAGCCTTGCTTCTTCACGAATGCGCTTGACCATGGAGCGCAGGCCATTGGCACGCTGCGAGGAGAGATGCTCCACCAGCCCGATCTTGTCGAACACCTCGATGGCATCGAGACCGGCGATTTCGGAGGCCTTTTTACCGGAATAGACGGCAAGGACGATGGCAACGAGACCGCGCACGATATGCGCGTCGGAATCACCCTCGAAGGTCATGAGAGGATCTTCCGCCCCATCGCTATGGCTGACCAGCCAGACCTGGCTGGCGCAACCCTGCACCTTGTTTTCAGCGGTACGCTTGTCCTCCGGCAGATCGGGCAGCGCCTTGCCAAGTTCGATGACGTAACGATAGCGATCCTCCCAGTCGTCAAGGAAGGCGAAGTCATCAAGGATCGTTTCGAGAGAGGCCATTTGCGCGCCGTATCGTCCACTATTGCATGTCTTTGCTACGATATAGGGCAAGTGTGACCGGTTTTGAACCGGGCAGGCCATGAAAAAGCCCACGGAAAACAGGTTTCCGTGGGCAAGTTTGGCAGGCAGTCACGCAGACGGGCATATCCGGCTGCAGAGAAGGGGCGGCGCGGCGATGCGCGACCGGCAATAATCAGGGGGCAGGGCGCTTCTGCGGCAGGGGAATGACGGTGCCGGTCTTCAGCATGTCGGTATTCCCAGGGAATTCGACGCTGATGGCAGGCGCTTCGGCCAGTTTTTCGGTCTCGACAGCCACTTCAGCGGCGGGCGCGGTCTTGTCACCGGCGGCAAGCTGCGCGTCGAGCAGTTCATAGGCAACCTTGGCGCCTTCCTTTGCCCGCTCACCGAGCGCGTGGAAGGTTTCGGCGCCCTTGACGCAGACGTCGGGCTTTTCGATGCAGATGGCGCTGACATAACGATAGGCCTCACCGGCGGCCGAAACGGCGCTGGGAAGATCGAATGCCGAAGGTTCCTTGGTGGGGTCGTTGTAGCTACCGAAATAGGACAGCGCCACCAGCACCAGCGAAAACCAGAATGTTCCTTTGATCAGAAACCACATTGTCAGACACCCTGCCAGATGATCTTTGTTTTGAAGCCCCGCCCGGTTTCGGGTCATTGGCCTTTGTCCCGTTTTTCGGGCTTGGGGAGAAGCTACAGGCGACCGGCGAACAGCCAATTGCAAAAAGCGGCGCAATTTAATTCAAATTGTATCTATTCTCCTCGCATCGGGACGCCTGCCATCAATTCATTCGCATTTTAACAGTCCATGTTAAGCATAATTGCGACAGAGGCCGCGCGTTCCGGGGCAAAGAAGCGGCATGCATTGCCACAAAGGTTAACGCGATGGCAAAAATGAAGCGAAATCCGTCGCTTACCCGTCATTAACCATGATTGGCAAAGCTTCGAATAAATGCCCCGTAATGGGACTGCGGCGCATTTGAAGGCCGTTTGCGGCCATTCTTTTTATCCATTCCTTAAGCCGCCGCCTTCTATTGTCGGGACCATAAGATCCGCCTCAGGGATTCGGTATTGGTATTGCGTAATATGAGAGAAAAAGCGGTCGCACTGGTCGACCATGCAGCGGGCAGATGGCTTGCGCGCATGGAAGAGGACGCCGAAAGGCGCGCCGGAACCGTTGCGCGCCTGCGCCGGCTGATTGCCTTCGGTGCCGTCGGCCTTCTGGTTGTGCCCGCCCTCTTCAGCCTCGTCTTCAGCCCCGCCATCGCGCTGCCCATCGGCGCAGCCCTGGTGCTGGCGCTGTTTCTGTCCGCCGCCGCCCTGTCGATTGCTTTTTCCCGGCCGCTGCGTGGTGCAGCATCCTTCTCCGCTCCTGCGGCTGATGACGACCTTGTCGCAGCGTCGCAGGTGCCGGGCCTCGTGCTCACCATCAATGAAATCGGCCTCGTCGAACGGGTCTCCGGTCGTGACCGTGAGAAATTTCCGGTCGAGCTTCAGGCCTGCAAGGACCATGTCTTTGCCGAATATGTTTATGTCTCCGATCGTATCGAGCTGATGCAGGCCTTTGATCTTCTGCGGCAGGGCGAGGACAAGGCCAGCGCCGAGCTTCGGTTCGAGACCGGCGCAAAATCGCGCCCGGCGCAGTTCATGCATGCCCGTATCGAGATGACGGCGATCCGCAGCACGACCGGCCGGTTGCGCCGGGTCGTCGCCCAGCTTTCCGATGTCACCGAGATGGAACTGCTGCGCCGCGATGTCGCCCGCAAGGCGGCAGAGGCCGAATCGGCCAATGACGCCAAGTCGCGTTTCCTTGCCGCCGTCAGCCACGAGCTGCGCACGCCGCTCAACGCCGTCCTCGGTTTTTCCGATATTCTGGCCGGTGAATATTTCGGCCGGCTGGAAAATGATCGTCAGCGTGAATATGTCGGCTTGATCCGCCAGTCCGGCGCGCATCTCCTGTCGGTCGTCAACACCATGCTTGATATGAGCAAACTGGAAGCCGGCCGCTACGAGCTGCTGATGGAAAGCTTCCCGATTGCCGAAACCATCTCCTCCTGCGAGGCGATGCTTGGCCTGCAGGCGAAGGAAAAAGGCCTGACTTTGACGAGCCGCATCCAGCGCGGCATCGGCGAAATCTCGGCCGACCAGCGCGCCATCCGCCAGGTTCTCATCAATCTGGCCGGCAATGCCATAAAATTCACCGATGCGGGTGGTGTTGTGTCGATCGACGCCGCGCGTGAAGGCAAGATGCTGAAACTGACGGTCAGCGATACCGGCATCGGCATTGCTTCCGACAAGATTGATCTGCTGGGCCAGCCCTTCATGCAGGTTCAGAATGAATATACCCGTCGCTATGAGGGCACGGGTCTTGGACTGTCCCTGGTCAAGGGGCTGGTGGCACTGCATGGCGGCACCTTCGTCATCGCCAGCCAGCCCGGCGAGGGGACGGTCGTAACGATCATGCTGCCTGCCGACGGTTCCGGCATGGCGGGTGGCGAAGACGCTGAAACTGAACGCATGGTGGAATTTCCGCCGCGCATCCGGCAGCTCGGCGAAATGGCTGCGATTATGAAGAAGGATGGTGACGATGGCCCCGCGAAAGCGAAAATCGCCTAAGAAAACAACGGCCCAGATTGGCGCCGGGTTTGTTTCCTTGGTGGTTGCGGCCATCGGGCGCGAAGTCCTGCGCCATCCGAAACTGGTTGGCGGCTGCGGTGCTTTCGCGGTCGTCTTCGGCTTTGTCGCGGCCAATGCGCTCTGGTACCAGCCGGGCATTCACCCGTCTCCCTTCCTGCGCACGCGTGATGCGGAAAACCCGAACGGCATCGCCGGTTATCGCCCGGCAGAGCCGCTCGGTACCCACGGCAACGTCACCACCTTTCGCATAGAGCGGCCGGACGAGACGGAAGCGACGCAGCCACCCGCCGCCGAGACCGCGGCGCTGCCGCCAGCGGAAAGCCAGAAGCCACAGCAGATCGTTGCCGATATTCAGGGCGAACTCAAAAAACGCGGGCTCTACGAAGGCGATGCGGATGGCCGCATGGGACCGAAGACCGCCGCCGCCATAATGTTCTTCGAAGAAACGCTCGGCATGGAACAGACCGGCGAGCCGACGACCCGGGTGCTGGCAGCCCTCAGGATCGACGGCGCCACCGTTGCGGCAATTCCAAAGGACCGGCCGTCCGACGCCAACACCGGCGGCGGAGTGGAAATCGATCCTGTCGCCGCCGCCATCCGCAAGGCGGAGAAGCCGCAGGTCAAGGCCGAACCCGCCTCCCTCAACAGCGCGACCGCTGGCGCAAAACCGGCAAGCAGCGCGCTGATCGCCAAGATCCAGCAGGGGCTGATCAACATCGCCTACGCCGACGTGAAGGTGGACGGCGTGGCCGGCCAGCAGACCCGCAACGCCATCCGCGCTTTTGAAAAACACTATCGCCTGCCGGAAACCGGCGAGCCGAGCGAAGTGGTGCTGAAGAAACTGAAGTCGATCGGGGCGATTTAGATCAGGCTTTCGTGGAATTTCTAGTGATGGCAGACCGGGGTGCGCGTGGCTTACCCCCCTCTGTCCTGCCGGACATCTCCCCCACAAGGGGGGAGATCGACCTGCGGCGAGGTTTCGCCCATATCGAGGTTGAGGATGGAGTGACGACAGTGCTTCTTGCCGATCTCCCTCCTTGTGGGGGAGATGCCCGGCAGGGCAGAGGGGGGTAAACCCGCGCAACTTCGGCCCGCCATCAACGAACCCACCGCCAGAACACAACATTGAGAGCAAGCCCCAACCTCTCGCGAAAGCACCGCCAATGCGCCTCAAATCCGAAATCTTCGTCTCCGCCCTTATCCGCCGCGTTTTCGCCGCCGGCGGATTTGCGGCCGTCGAAAAGAAGGGTGCGGAGGAGGCGGGTGCGATCTTCATCCGCCAGCGTCTGCGTGATGGCCGTGAAAATCTCTATGGACCGGCACCGCAAAGTTTTGCCGAGGACGAGGAAATCCGCGCCGAGCGCCGTTTTGAAACGCGTCTTGCCGGTGCGGAGGGTGAGGAAAGCGCCGCTCTTTTGGAAAAGGAACGGCGCTTTGACAGCGATCTGTGGATCGTGGAGATCGAGACCGATGAGATCGGCACGCTCTTGACGCTGGTGGATCAGCCGTAGATGTAGACGGCCATTCATATTGTTGTGCGAGGGGTTTTAAGTATGAAGATCAGGCTTGGCGTTTTGGCTGCATTGGTTTTAATGTCCTGCTCAACGCAGGAAAAAAGCGTCCAAAAGCCTTTTTCTTCGGCGGATGTGGGGCGTGAGATGACGGCTTATACGGTGATGGTCGCCAAAGCCCGCCTCGTCCAGCGAAAGTGCCCTGAACTGGAAATGAGTTTCAAGGCGCTGCTCGCGGCTACCGAAAAATATCCGGCCATGCAAAGAATATCCGCAGGTAACAACGCCACCGCTGAGATCGAGAACAGCATCGACAAGACAGCCGTAGTTGACGGTATCACACAGTTCGAAGCTGCCAATGGTCTTCGTGGTGCGGACCAGAAGGCATTTTGCCGTTTTGGCCATGAACAGATAGCGAAGAAGACAGAGACCGGGCGATTGCTTCAGCTGAAAAAGGCCCTCTGAGGCGATTTTCACAAAGCAGGGCGCTGGAACCGACATTGAACTCAACCGAGTTCAATGTCGTAAAATAAGTCTCTTCTGACTCACGTTCCCGTTCTGTGAACGACCGTTACGCTGCGGCTTGGCCGCTCGCGGCCGTGCGTGTAGCTGTCCGCGCGCCGCCAGCTTTCCAGTCGTTCTTCGCATTCGACGATGTCGAGACGGTCGAGCAGGGCTTCGGCGCGGCTCATGTCGCCTTCGGCGGCGGCAAGATGCGGGTAGAAACATTGCAATATGAAGGCGGCCTCGGAAAATTCCATGCCGAGCCCGGTGAGCGTGGTGGCGAGCTGCGCGCCGGAAATATCAAGCATGATACGTTCCGACAGCCAGTAACTGGATGACAGCGAATCCGCCAGCGCCACCGCGAACTGCCGGGCGTTACGCTCGCGCGCGAAACGCACGAGCAGCGCTTCCTGCACTTCGCTCAGGCGGCGCAGACCAAGCACGTCACCTTCGGGGCGGTTGAGGTGGCGGGCCATCTGTTTGATCCGCTGACGCATTTCTTCTTCGAGCGCGGATACGGCATCAATTTTTGTGGTGGTCTCTGGGGTGGCCACGTCCGCCACTTCCGGTTCGACGGGGGTTGCCACCAACTGCGGTTCGGCGGCAGTCGTCGGCTCATCCGGCCGCTTCAGATCTTCGGCATGCCGCAGGCCAACCAGCGCGTCGATGACGGTGGGGGAGAGGTCTTCGCGGCGCACGATGGCGCGGGCATGCGCGGCACCCTGCGTGCGCGCAATGGTGATCAGCGTTTCGTCAGTGAGGCACTTCGACGCGATAAGGAAGGGCGCCGCAAGCGAAATCGGCTGGCAGGCGATGAAGAAGGCGACGGCCGAAGGCACGCTCGGATGCTGCGACAGGGCGGCAATCGCTTCCCGCTTGGCTTCTTCGGTGGAGGCGTTGAAAAGCGGCATGAAAAGTTCGGCAAACTGCCGAAGGTCCGTTTTTGACGGATGGGAAACATTCTCGAAATTCGTCACCGTGGCCATAAGCACCACATCTTTCTTCCTCACGGCTCTTGGCCTCTCAAGTTCTCGAAACCGGTCGGTCAACGCACTACCCAACAAACGCAAACACAATATCGGCTCAAATTAGAGCAAATCCGTTGACGTCCTGTTAACTATGGGGGGTGGCAAGAGATATTCTGCCTCTATCAACAAGGAAATTTTAAAACCTTCATGACGGAAAAAATGTCATGGAACTTTGCCGCATCGCCTTTGTTTTCAACGGGTGCAGCCCTGTCGGCGATAAATTGCCGTCCCGCGATTAGGGTTAACGGATCATTAACCTCTGTCTGTTTGTAATTTCATGGGCAGTATTAGGATTCCATGTTATTCTGACGTTCGGAATAAAAGCCAAAATGGCGGCGAAATGCCTGAATGTCCGCATAGTCCCGCGCTAAAACCTTCTGCGGTTTTAGGGACATGCGAAAACCAGCCTGTGGGCTGGATTATGCGCAATGTGATGGTGACGAAATTCCCGACGCAAGACGAGGCTTGCGCGGTTCCCATAGGCAACATTGACTCCCGAAGAGGAGAGAAGCATGGCAGACATTATTCCAATTGGCGACGCACGACGAAGCCTGCGTCCCGCCGGCATTGCAGCCAGGGTGATCGGCCCCGCAAAGGTGGTGCTGTTTACCGGCGTGCGTTATGAAAAGCGCGAAACCGAGCCCGCGGGCAAGGTCGTGCGCAAGGGCAAATCCGCACCGGAAACTGCTCTGAAATCCTGATTATATGTAAAAGACCGGCGTTACTTCCACGGCGTCGGCTGGCATTTCGCTTCGTTCAGGAAACGTTCTGCCTCTTCTCCGAAACTTGGCTGCGGCACCAGGGTCCGCAACACCACATATCCTTCCGTCTGATCCGATTCCGCCAGAATGGCCTGTGAGAGCGATGGCGGCTGCGCCTTGCGGATAGCGGCGATCTGCACCGCATCGGCAACCAGAATATCCATCACCCCGCCGGCAGACGTGCGGTCGTTCATGCTGAACACCTCGTTCGAGGCCTTGTCGTAAACCGCGACCGACCAGAAGGGCACAACGCCGACGGCGGTGAGCCGGACGGGCTTTTCCTCAATATTGAACGTGCAGACCGCAACCCGCATGAAGGGATCGCCGCTGGCCAGCGTCTTTTTCTCCGTCGTCTCTTCGAGCAGATGAAACAGATGCGGCTTTCCTTCCGCAACGGCGCGGGTATAGGCATCGCGATTGCTGAAATGCGGTATCGCCAGAAGAATGATGACGTGCAGCACGGCGGCGGCGACAAGGCCGGTGAGGATGGCGAGCAGGACCCTAAGCATTGCCACACCCCAGCTTGCGGATCTGCGGCATGGCGATGTCGATCAGGCCGGAACTGCCGGCAACCGGCGTGTCGAGCAGCGTCATGACCAGCTTGAATGTCTGGCCCTGCGGCACCGCCAGCCAATTATAGGTCTGGGCGTCGGGGGCGATGGTGATGTCGATGCCGCCATCGGCGCTGCGCAGAAGCGTGCGGGAATTCAGTGCAAACGGCCGCCCGGCATCTTCCGCCAGCACATTGCCCTGCTGATCGGCGGTATAAAGCGTCCAGAATCGCGAAGGCGGCACGGCGCCGGCCAGCCGGTAACGGCATTCGCCGCTGAGCCGCTGGCCATCGCTGTCGACGGAGGCGGTAAAGGCCAGCCCCTCGGTAGTGCCATAAAGCAGCCTGCCGGCATCGGCACGGTGCGATTTGGCGTAAGGGTCGGCCTCGATCGTCTGCGCTTCGGGAAACGCATCCCAGGAACCAATGCGGATCGATCCGAAACCGGATGTCGCCTCAAGCGCCGCCAGTGTCACGGCAATACCGCCGCCAAAGGCGATCAGAAGGGCAATGCCGACAAGGAATGGAACTCGGAACACGCTGTTTTCCCGTTTTTGAACAGGTCGAGGACTATCACTGATTCCCCGTTTGGAAAATGGTGCCCTTTGTTTAGTCTTTGTGAAAATGAGTGGAATTGCGAATTCCGGTTCTCACGCGCCCATGACCAGCTTGAAGGCGATGGCCCACATGGTGACCGCGATGACGCCTTCGAGAATGCGCCAGGCGGAGGGTTTCTCGAAGATCGGCCGCAGCCAGCGCGCGCCATAACCCAGCGAAAAGAAGAACAGCACCGAGCCGGTGGCCGCACCTGCCGCAAAGGTCTTTTCGAAGCCGGGAAATTGCGTCGAGATGGTGCCGAGCAGCACGACGGTATCGAGATAGACATGCGGATTGAGGAAGGTGAGCGCCAGACAAATGGCCAGCGTCTGCCACAGGCTCGCCTCCTGCCGCTCGGCCACCGACAGCGCTTCGGAAGATCGCAGCGCCGAATGCAGGCTTTTGGCGCCATACCAGATGAGGAAGGCAGCCCCGGCATAACGCATGATGGGATCGAGCGCCGGCATGACGGCGCTGATCCGCTGAAACCCGAAAACGCCAACCGTGATCAGCAGCGCATCGGCAATGGCGCAGGTGGCGCAGACCGCAAACACATGCGAGCGCGCCAACCCCTGCTTCAGCACGAAAGCATTCTGCGCGCCGATGGCAACGATGAGGCTGAGGCCCATCGTCAGGCCGGTGAAGAAGATTTGGATGTCCATGCGTGTCGCGGCCCCTGCCTCTTTCCATGTGTAATGGCCGAAGGCGCTGCTTTCGGACCGACTGCTTGGATATTTGGGTGGAATGGTTTAATCCAGTTAAATAAACTCAATCCAGATAAGTCTGGCTAATGCGCTACACGTTATTCAACGGACAGATCTCATGAGCGGTCTTCTCACCTCCATCCTCATTCCTGTGCTCGTCACAGGAATCCAGCCGACGTGCGTCTGCACGGCGAGGGAGCCCTTCCAGCCCAACGGCTTGGGGTGGCTGGATTCCCGTGACAAACACAGGAATGAGGGCGGGGATGACCAGCGCCGATGGTTGAAGTCCTCATATGCGCTGTGTCAAAATCAGCCTTCACATCGAGTATCGTAATGCTCGATTACCCTTCCATGCGCGCCGTGGCGCTCGTTGCCCAGACCGGCAGTTTCGAAAAGGCGGCGCAGGTGCTGTGTGTGACGCCTTCGGCCGTCTCGCAGCGCATCAAACAGCTGGAGGAGCGGCTGGGCGTGGTGCTGATCGTGCGTGGCAACCCTTGCGTGGCGACGGAAAAGGGCGAGTGGCTCTGCCGTCATATGGACCATGTCGGCATGCTGGAAAGTGAATTGTTCCGCCAGCTGCCGGCATTGGCGGAAGCGGGATCGGGGCAGGAGCGCGTGACGCTCAACATCGCCACCAATGCCGATAGCCTCGGCACCTGGTTTCTGGATGCGGTTTCGAAATTCACCGGCAGCAACGATTATCTCGTCAATATCGCGGTGGATGATCAGGATCACACGGTGGAATGGCTGCGCGGGGGCAGGGTGCTTGCCGCCGTCACCGCCCATGCCAAGCCCGTGCAGGGTTGCCGCGTCACACCCCTCGGTGTGCTCAGATACCACGCGACCGCCAGCCCGGATTTCATGACCCGCCATTTCGCCGATGGCGTCACGCCCGCAGCCCTTGCCCGCGCCCCGGGCCTGACCTTCAACCAGAAGGACAGGCTGCAGGCGAGCTGGATCAGGCAGGCGCTGGGAGAAGACGTCTCCTATCCCACCCACTGGCTGCCCTCTACCGATGGTTTCGTGAAGGCAAGCCTTGCGGGCATGGGCTGGGGGCTTAATCCGGTGCAACTGGTGGCGGAGCATTTGAGGGGAGGCCGGCTCGTGGAGGTCGTTCCCGGCACGCCGCTCGATATTCCGCTTTACTGGCAGGTCAATCGTCTGGCCGCCGACCGTTTGGGCGCGCTGACATCGCATATGGTGGAGACGGCGAGGGCGGGGTTGTTGCGGTGAGCTGCGGTGTGGAAAAACGGTAACGACGGAGTACGAGGCTCACCCCCCTCTGCCCTGCCGGGCATCTCCCCCTCAAGGGGAGAGATCGATCTGCGGCAAGGTTCCGCCCATCTCAACGTTTGAGAATGAACTGGCGGTAGCGCCTCCTGCTGATCTCCCTCCTTGTGGGGGAGATGTCCGGCAGGACAGAGGGGGGTAAGCCACACACTCCAACAGAAATCTTCAGGCAATGCGCCAGACGTCACCGCCGCGTCGCATCCTCCGCGCCTTCCCGCAGCGACGCATCCGCCACCTTCTGCGTCGTCACGCTCAGGGCCGAAGCATCCTTCATCTTCTTGGCGATGGAGCGGATGACGCGTGTCGCCTCAGCCGAGAGTGAGCGCGGGCGGGTCAGCGCCGGCATGGCCGGTGTGCTGGCGGATGCGGATGCGACTTCTGCCGAGGGTTGCGGGCGCGCGCCCGTCGGCAGCGGATTCTGGATGCCGGGGATCGGGCGCAGTTCCATGCCCTGATGGGCGTAGTCCATCAGCCGCTTGTAGGTCATGGCGGGAAGCGCGCCGCCGGTCATGTTGTTCATCGGCGTGAACTCGTCATTGCCGAACCAGACGGCGGTCGTATAGTTGCCGGTAAAGCCCACATACCAGGCGTCGCGATAGGCCTGCGACGTGCCGGTCTTGCCGCCGGAGACGATGCCGTTATCCAGCGCGCCGCGCCGGGCCGTGCCCATCACCGGAATGGTCACCAGCATCTGGTTCATCTTCGAATTGGCGTCTTCGGAAAGCACCCGCTTGGCGGGCGGCTCGTCATGGCTGAAATCGTAGAGAACGTTGCCCTCGTAATCCATCACCTGCTCGATGCCGTGGCGGCGCGACTGCATGCCATCGGCCGGGAACACGGCATAGGCGGTGGCCTGATCGAGAACGGTGACTTCCGAAGTGCCGAGCGGAATGGTCTTGTCGCTGCGCAGTGGCGTGGCCACGCCCATGGCCTTGGCGGTATCGACAATCACCTGCGTGCCGAGCACATCCTTGGCGAGCCGCACAGGCACGGTATTGTAGGATTTGGCGAGCGCCATCTGCAGCGTCACCTTGCCGGCATAAGAACGGCCGTAATTCTGCGGCGACCAGCCGCGCCATGTCACCGGTGCGTCAGAAATCAGCGTTTCCGGCTTCATGCCCTTTTCCATGGCGGCCGAGTAGGTATAGACCTTGAAGGAGGAGCCCGGCTGGCGAAGGGCTGCGGTGGCGCGGTTGAACTGGCTTTCGCCATAGTCACGGCCGCCGACCATGGCGCGCACACCGCCGCCGTTTTCAATCATCACCATTGCGCCCTGCTTGACGCGGTAACCCTCGCCATATTCACGCAGCTCCATTTCCATCGCCTGTTCAGCCGCCTGCTGCAGGCCGGTATCGATGGTGGTGCGCACGACGACGGTGTGGTCCTTGAACTTGCCTTCGGCGGCCAGCCGCTGCACCTCGTCAAAGGCCCAGTCGAGGAAATAATCCGGCGCCTTCACATCGGCGCGGTCGATGACGGTGGCCGGGTTGCGCCGCGCGCCGATCACCTGGCCCTCGGTCATCAGCCCGCTCTGCACCAGGTTGGAAAGCACGGTATTGGCGCGGGCGCGCGCCGCCGGCAGGTTGACATGCGGCGCATATTTGGCCGGCGCCTTGAACAGACCGGCCAGAATGGCGGATTCCGAAAGCGTCACGTCGGTCAGGTTCTTGCCGAAATAAAACTGCGCCGCCGCAGCAGCACCAAAGGTGCCGCCGCCCATATAGGCGCGGTCGAGATAAAGGCTGAGGATTTCCTTCTTCGACATGTTGCTCTCAAGCCAGAGCGCGAGGAAGGCTTCCTTGATCTTGCGCTCCAGCGAGCGCTCATTGGTGAGAAACAGGTTCTTGGCGAGCTGCTGCGTCAGCGTCGAGCCGCCCTGCACCACACCGCCGGCGCGGGCATTTTCGCTCATGGCGCGGGCAAGGCCGATGAAGTCGATGCCGAAATGATCGAAGAAACGCCGGTCTTCGGTCGCCAGAACCGCCTTGATGAAATGGTCAGGCATCTGGTCGATCGGCACGCTGTCTTCGTGGATGATGCCGCGATGGCCAATGGTGTTGCCGTAACGGTCAAGGAAGGTGACGGCGAAATCGCCGCGATAACGCCAGTCCTTCTTGGTCTCTTCGAAAGCAGGCATGGCCAGCGCCAGAAGCACGACTGCACCTGCCGTTCCGAAGGTCAGCGCATCACAGGTCAGGTTGACGACAAGTTTCTTCCAGCCGCGCACATGCAATTTGCGCGAGGCGATGGTGACGTCTTCCCAGAAATCCACCAGCCGTGCCGCAGCCGTCCACAGGCCGCTATCGATGAAGCTATCGATCCGGAGCAGGATATGCCGCTTTTTGCGGCCGTTTTTATCGTCTTTTTCTTCCTGCACCTGGCGATGTTTTCCTGTTCAACGCAACGCGGCCCGTCGATATGCCTGCCCGATATTCCCGCTCCAACCCATTCCCGACGCAAAAGCGTGGCATGGTTATGTCGGAATTGCTTGACGTGGCGACTTCTTGCGGGCCAATGACCCTCAGCCGCCGCCAATATGCTAAAATATCGTACAAACCAGCCCTTGGCGATACGATATAAAGGATTAGGGACCGGTTAAACACTCCCGTCCAAGAGATCAAAATGAAACGGAAATGTTAACGATGAATGACGCGCCGTTCTGGAAAACCAAATCGCTCACCGAGATGACCGGCGAGGAATGGGAAAGCCTGTGCGACGGCTGCGGCCTGTGCTGTCTCAACAAGCTGGAAGACTGGGACACCGGCGAAGTGGTGTTCACCTCGGTACGCTGTGTGCTGCTTGACGGTGAAAGCTGTCGATGCTCCGATTACGAAAACCGCCGCGCCACCGTGCCGGACTGTATCCAGCTTGACCTGAAGAAGGTGCATGAGATCGGCTGGCTGCCGCCCACCTGCGCCTATGCGCTGGTGCGTGATGGCAAGGATCTGTACTGGTGGCACTATCTCGTCTCCGGCGATACGGACACGGTGCATCAGGCCGGTATTTCGGCACGCGGCAGAACCGTCAGCGAGGCCGATGTGGATGTTGACGACTTCGAGGATTATGTGGTCGATTGGCCCCTGACAGTGGGTGAGAGGGCAGGCGAAAAGGAACGGACTTGACGGAAAGTGTGATTTTTCGTCTTGGTCCTATTCCTGCCCCATCAGTCACCTAAGGCATATCGCCCGAAAGTGTTTTGCGGTTTCGGGAAAACGATACGCCTCAAACAATGACCGCTCTCACCATTCAGGCAAATGATCCGCAAAATGCGGACGAGGGACATCAAAACGCATGCGCTACCGGCTGCCCGCCATCGTTCTTTCGTGCCTTGCCCTTCCGGGCTTCCTGCCGCTTTCCGCTTCTGCCCAGCAACAGCCGCAGGCGTTTGAATGCACGCTGGTCACCTCCATCGAGACGGGGGCGGTCATCAACCAGCAGGGCGCCTGCGACCAGCGCGTGGCCCCGGCCTCCACCTTCAAGGTGCCGCTGGCGCTGATCGGCTACGATGCCGGCATCCTTCAGGATGAGAAGTCGCCCGCCTGGGACTGGAAACCCGGCACGGAGGCCCGCGCTTCGGACCGCAAGACGGTTGATCCCACGATATGGGAGCAGGATTCGGTGCTGTGGTACTCGCGCGAAGTCACCCGCCGTCTCGGCCCGGAAAAATTTGCCGCTTATGTGAAGCGTCTCGGTTACGGAAATGCCGATGTTTCCGGTGAACCGGGCAAGAATAACGGGCTGACCCATTCCTGGCTCGGTTCATCGCTGACCATCTCACCGGTGGAGCAGGTCGGCTTCATCCGCCGTCTGCTGGCCGGCAACCTGCCTTTTTCCCGCGATGCGCAGGCAAAGACCCGGGCGATCGTGCCAACGTTCGATGCGCCGGAAAGCTGGGCAGTGCACGGCAAGACCGGCACCGGCTATATGCGTGATGAAAAGGGCAATCCCGACCGTAACCGTCCTTTCGGCTGGTTCGTCGGCTGGGCGGAGCGGGAAGGCCAGCACATCGTTTTCGCAAGGCTGCGCGTTTCCGACAAACCATCCAACGAACCGCTCGGCCCCGCCGTACGCGACGCCTTTTTGCGCGATATTCCGCGGCTGGCGGTGCACCGGTAGAAGGATCGTCCGGCTTGGATTGCGCCTTTATCTGAAAAGTTCAGCGTGCGTTCCGGCGCGCGTGAATACGACGAGATTCTGCTTCTCATCGAGGATGTAGATCAACAGAAAGTCGCCGCCGACATGGCATTCGCGATGATCGCGCCATTCTCCGGTCAATTCATGGTCACGAAACTCTGCCGGTAACGGCCCCTCATTGGCGACGAGGAGAAGCATGATCTTCTTCAGTTTCTCCATATCGTAGCGCCCGGAATTGTTCAGACGCTGCCAGTCTTTAAGAAATTGCCGGGTGAAATCTGAACTGCGCGGCAACGTCGCACGTTTTGACGCGGCCGGTTTTTCACGGCGTTTGCCGTCTGTCACCGCTTGTCGCCGTCAAGGGCGTCAAGCATAGCTTCCGCTGTTTCGAAGCGGGAACGCCTCGCCGCCGCGATAGCACGTGCTTCTTCGATGGCGGCAAGCGTTTCGGCATTGGGTCGCGTCAGTTCGATGGGCAGGGCTTTTTCGCGGGCAATCCGCGTCAGCATCATGCGCATGACATCGGAAACGGTCAGGCCCAGACTGTCAAGCACGGCGGTCGCATCGTCCTTGATCGCCTGATCGATACGCGCTCTGACATAAGCATTTGCGGTCATGCTCGACCTCCTTTTGATAATGTTGTATGTAGCTCAAATGAGCATCATTTTCAATATTCGATGCACAGGTAACGGAATGCCTTGAATCCGGGAAAGGACATCAGGAAATGTCGAACGCCTCCCGCGATGTCATCGGGCTCTATACCGAACACGGCGCTGATTTCGACAGGGAGCGCGGCCGGTCCCTTGCCGAAAAACCATGGCTGGACAGGTTCGCCTCGCTTTTGCCCGGCGGCGGTTCCATTCTCGATATCGGCTGCGGTTCCGGCGAACCGATTGCCGGCTATTTCATCGCCAATGGCTATGACGTCACGGGCATCGACGCGTCCCCGCCGCTGATCGAACTTTGCCGCAGCCGGTTTCCGGAAAATCTCTGGGCAATTGCCGACATGCGCGAGCTGGCTCTCGGTCGCCGTTTTGACGGCTTGATCGCCTGGCACAGTTTTTTCCACCTGAAGCCCGAAGATCAACGCCTGATGTTCGGCATTTTCCGCCAGCACGCCAATGACGGTGCGGCCTTGATGTTCACGGCCGGGCCGGGCCATGGCGAAGCGATCGGCACTTTTCAGGGCAAGCCGCTTTATCATGCCAGCCTTGCACGCGAAGATTATGAGAGCCTGCTCGCCGCACACGGGTTTCGGCTTCTCGATCACACCGTCAATGACCCGCAATGCGGTGGGGCAACGGTTTATCTCGCCAGACGCGTGGCGGCCTGAGAGGCGAACGCGCGGTTACCGGACACAAAGGTAAACGACGGAAATCCCTGCTTTTATGGCTGGTGCCAGTGCTCACGATTGTGTGTTCAACAAAAACCTTGCCCACACCTTGACCTTCCCATCATGGAAAGCCCTACATAGGGTCTCGAAAGGGGATTTCCCATGAACGAGACAGTCAGACACGCCCATTCGAACCAACCCGTTTCCATTCCCGTGGAAGGCATGACCTGCGCGTCATGCGTGCGGCGGGTGGAAACGGCCGCGGCCAAGGTGCCGGGCGTTGCATCAAGCTCGGTGAACTTCGCCACGAAGAAGCTCACCGTCGAGCCCGCCGAGGGCTTTTCTGCCAGGACGCTCGGTGCCGCCATCAAGAAGGTCGGTTACAATATCGCACCGGACCGGCATGAATTTGCCGTCGAAGGCCTGCGCAATGACGCGGATGCCGGACGGTTGAAAATCATTCTGGACGCCGTCGCCACTACCGTCGACGTGAAAGTGGACGCTGCCGCCGGTAAGGTGACGGTGGAAACCATCGGTGGCCGGCGTGAGCGGGATGCGCTGGTGGAAACGGCAAAGCTCGCCGGCTTTGCCTTGACGACGCGCAAGCCGCACGATCATTCCGCCCATCAAGACCCCAACCAGCACCAAAGCCAACACCATGGACATCATCAGGGCCACAGCCAGATGGCGACGGCCGGCGAAAGCGGCGGCCATGACCATATGCAGCATGCAGGCGAAGAGGGCGCGCTGAAACGCGACCTGACGATTGCCGCGATCCTGACCGCACCGCTTTTCGTGCTGGAAATGGGCGGCCATCTCTATGAGCCGATGCATCACTGGCTGATGGGCATCATCGATACGCAGAACCTCTATTACATCTATTTCGTGCTGGCGACGGCGGTGATCTTCGGGCCGGGCCTGCGCTTTCTCAAGACCGGTTTTCCGGCGCTTTTGCGCGGCGCGCCGGAAATGAACTCGCTGGTGGCGCTGGGTGTCACGGCGGCCTATCTCTATTCCGTGGTGGCGACCTTCGCGCCCGATCTGCTGCCGGCAGAGGCGCAATTCGTCTACTACGAGGCGGCCACCGTTATCGTGACGCTGATCCTCACCGGACGGCTTCTCGAAGCCCGCGCCAGCGGCCGTACGGGAGACGCCATCCGCAAGCTGATGAGCCTGCAGGCAAAGACCGCCCGGGTGGAGCGCGACGGTGCGACCATCGATATTTCCCCTGACGATCTGGTGACGGGCGATATCGTCGTCATCCGTCCCGGCGAAAGGCTGGCGGTGGATGGCGAAGTCGTCGAAGGCTCGTCCTATGTCGATGAGTCCATGATTTCCGGCGAACCCGTGCCGGTGGAAAAGACGGTCGGCGCAGCGGTCGTCGGCGGCACCATCAACAAGACCGGCGCCTTCAAGTTCAGGGCAACCAAGGTCGGCGCGGATACCATGCTGTCGCAGATCATCCGCATGGTGGAGGAGGCGCAAGGCTCCAAGCTGCCGATCCAGCTGCTGGTCGACCGCGTCACCGCACTGTTCGTGCCCGTTGTCATCGCGATTGCCGTGCTGACCTTCATCGTCTGGGCGATCTTCGGTCCTGAGCCTGCCTATACTTTCGCGCTGGTCAATGCGGTCGCGGTGCTCATCATTGCCTGCCCCTGCGCCATGGGTCTCGCCACGCCGACCTCGATCATGGTCGGTACCGGCCGGGCGGCGGAACTTGGTGTGCTGTTCCGCAAGGGACAGGCGTTGCAGGAACTGCGCTCGGCGCAGATCGTCGTGGTCGACAAGACCGGCACTGTGACCAAGGGCCGCCCGGAACTGACCGATCTGGTGGTTGCGGAAGGGTTTGCCGATAACGAAGTGCTGGCGCTGGTCGCCGCCGTCGAAGGCCGTTCGGAACATCCGATTGCCGAAGCCATCGTCCGGGCTGCGGAAGAAAAGAAGGTTGCGACCCCTGCAGGACTCGAACCTGCGACCGTCGAGAACTTCGAAAGCGTGACGGGTTATGGCATCGCCGCCACCGTCAATGGCCGCAGGGTCGAAGTCGGCGCAGATCGGTTCATGGCCAAACTCGGCCATTCCGTGGAGATTTTCGCTGAAGCCGCCGCAAGGCTGGGTGACGAGGGCAAGACGCCGCTTTATGCCGCCATCGACGGCAGGCTGGCGGCTGCGATTGCCGTCGCCGATCCGCTGAAACCCTCGAGCGTCACCGCCATCCGGGCGCTGCAGGCGATGGGTATCGAAGTGGCGATGGTGACGGGCGACAATGAACGCACGGCCAACGCCATCGCCCGGCAGGTCGGCATCTCCCGCGTGGTGGCGGAAGTGCTGCCCGAAGGCAAGGTGAAGGCGATCCATGAAATGCGCGCCGGCGGCAAGGTGCTGGCCTTCGTGGGTGACGGCATCAATGACGCGCCGGCTCTGGCCGAGGCCGATATCGGTATCGCTGTTGGCACCGGCACGGATGTCGCCATCGAAAGCGCCGATGTGGTGCTGGTCGGCGGTGATCTTCTCGGCGCGGTCAATGCCATCGAGATGAGCCGGGCGACCATGCGCAACATCAAGGAAAACCTGTTCTGGGCCTTTGGTTATAACGTGGCGCTGATACCGGTTGCGGCGGGCGTGCTTTATCCCGCCTTCGGCATCACGCTATCGCCGATGATCGGCGCGGGTGCCATGGCGCTGTCCAGCGTCTTTGTTCTCGCCAATGCACTGCGGTTGAAACGGGCGAAGGTCGCTCACAGGGAGGTGACATCGTGAATATCGGCCAGGCATCGGAAGCATCGGGCGTTTCCGCCAAGATGATCCGTTATTACGAGCAGATCGGCCTCATAACCCCCGCCGCCCGCACCGGCAATAATTACCGGGTTTATGGCGACCAGGACGTGCACAATCTGCGCTTCATCAAGCGGGCGCGCACGCTCGGTTTCTCGCTGGAAGAAACCGAGACGCTGCTGAAACTCTGGCAGGACAAGAGCCGCGAGAGTTCGGCGGTGAAGGAGATCGCGCTCGTCCATATCGCCGATCTTGAGCAGAAGATCGCCGAGATGAAGAGCATGGTGAAGACGCTGTCGCATCTCGCCCATTGCTGCGGCGGCGATAACCGGCCCGATTGCCCCATCCTCGATGATCTCGCCGGCGCTGAAAAGAGTGTCGGCGAGCCCGCAAGAACCCACTGAACTGCAATGACAGCCGGCACGACCATATCGCTACCGGTCAAAAGGAGAAAAACCATGACTGCGACCACCTTCCTCGTGTCAGACATGACCTGCGGCCATTGTGAAAAGACCCTGCGCGGCGCTCTCGCCGACGTGCTGCCCGACGCGCCGTCAGCATCGATCTCGCCACCCACAAACTCACGGTGACGGGCGACGCCGCAACGGCGGAAGCGGCGATCCGCGATGCCGGTTATTCGCCGGAGCGGGTGGGCTGAAAGGCGGCTTCCGTTTGCGCAAAGGTGAAAATGTGCTACATATGTTGCACAAAATTGGAGTGCGAACAGATGACGGTGACCACAAAAATAAGACGGCAGGGCGGGGCTGCGGTGATGACTATCCCGCCCGCTCTTTTGAAGATGCTTGGGCTGGAGATCGGCGAGCAACTGACGCTCGCCGTCGACAATGGCACTTTGGTCGCCAGCCCGGTTCGACCGGAAAAGAAGCGCTTCACGCTCGCTGAGTTGTTGGAGGGTGCTGATGAAATCGCCGCGCTGAATGCCAGGGAACGGCAGTGGGATGAAGCGCTGCCGGTTGGCAAAGAGGCGCTTTGATGGTTCGCAGCCAGATCCCGAAACGCGGCGACGTCTATCTGGTCGATCTGAACCCGGTTATCGGTAGTGAAATCAAGGACGAACACCACTGCGTCGTCATCACGCCGAGAGAGATCAATGCGGTCGGCCTATGTCTCGTCGTTCCCGTGACCACCGGCGGGATGTTCACGCGCAAAGCAGGGCTTGCCGTGAACATATCCGGCCACAGAACGACTGGTGTCGCACTTTGCAATCAGGTGAGAAGCATGGACATCGTCGCCCGTGTTGCCCAGAAGAAAGCGAAATATCTTGAAACTCTTGATGATGCGACGATCGACGAAATCGCCGGACGTATCATCAGCATGATCGATCCTGCCTGAGTCCCGCCAATGCGAGTTCCTAAACCTCGTCGAAAGCCCCGCCTTCCCGAGAGGGGTTGCGGTTGATCACCCGTTCTTCCGCATCGTCGGGAAGGGCCTCGTCGCTTTCCTGATAGGGATCATCCTCGCTCTCGGCCTCTTCCTCCTCGATTTCCTGTTCGATGGATTGCGGAATTTCTCCCTTGGCCGGAAGGGCGTCGATATCGAGATCGAGCAGATCCTCGTCCATGGCGTCTTCATTGAGCGGCATGATTTTCTTGCGGTCCATGACGATATCCTTTCTATCGGTTCTTCAGCAAACGGCCGGGCGCGCGCGGGGTTCCTGCCGCCCGCCAATTCCTTCAAAGCAAATTGCGTGAAAAGCTGTCTTGACCTCAATGGTGCTTGAGGTTCTAGTTTGCCCGCCGTATCGCAAAAATGGAAAGGATACGGCTTTGACGAGTATGGAAATGACGGAGAAAAACGGCTGGGGCGAATTACTGAGCGGAGCGAACCTCTCGCTTCTGACCGTCATTTCCTCCGGTATCGGCCTGCATGCCTTCAACCAGTTCGCGGTGGTGACGGCCTTGCCCGTCGCCGTCAACGAAATTGGCGGGGCTGCCTATTACAGCTGGGCCTATAGTCTCTATTTCGTTGGTTCCGTGGCTGGTGGTGTTACCGCCGTGCTGTTTCGGGAGCGTTTTGGCGCCCGCGCCGTTTTGCTTCTGTGCTGCCTGATCTTTTCTTTCGGTTCGATTCTCTCCGCAATCGCCGGGGATTTCTTATGGGTGGTCGTCGGCCGGGCGTTGCAGGGGCTGGCCGACGGGCTGATCGTGGCGGTGTGCTACAGCCTCATACCCGCCGGTTTCCGCTCCGGCCTGTTGCCGAAGGTCTTTGCCATCGAGGCGGCGATCTGGGCGGTTGCTTCCTTCATCGGCCCGCTGACCGGCGGTTTCGCTACCGAACACCTGTCCTGGCGCGCCACCTTCCTGCTGTCGGCGCCGCTGATCGTGCTGCTGCTGGCCTACACGACCGTCGCCGTTTCCGCCGAGCGTCCGGTGGCGGCGACGCGCAAACCATTTGTGCCGCTGGTTCTGTGTCTCGTTGGCGCACTTGCCTTTTCCGCGCCTTCCGCCTTCGAGGATGCGAGCCTGCGGGCAATCTCGCTGCTGGCAGGTGCCGCGCTGTTATGGGCCTCGCTGCGGGTGGGCATCCGGCCTTCTTCCGGCCTGTTCCCGAAGGATTCCTTCCGGTTGAAAACGGTGCTGGGCAGCGGTTTCTGGGTATTGTTCCTGATGTCCTATGCCCATGCGCTGGGCAGTGTCTATCTCGCTTATGTCGCCATCAATCTGTGGCACTATGAGCCAACTTTTGCCGGTTTCATCGTGGTGACGATGCCGCTTGCCTGGAGCTTCGTGGCGATGCTGATCGGCAGTCTGCGCTCGATCCGCCTGAGGGAAATTTGCCTGCATTATGGCCCTTACCAGATGGTACCGGGCTGCGCCCTGCTGGGGCTGGGGCTTGCAAGCGGAAACTGGGGCGAAATGCTGCTCGGGCAAATCCTGATCGGGTCTGCCTTCGGCATGTCATGGGCCGGCATCAGCCAGGCCGCCATGGAGGCAGCCCCGGAGGAAGAGCGCAAGATGACGGGTGCATTGCTTCCCACGGTCGCGACGCTGGGGGCGGCGGCCGGTGCGGGTGCGAGCGGCACCGTCGCTGCCGCCACCGATCTCGTTGCGCAGATCGAGCGGGCGGATGTGACGATGCCGATGGCCTATCTTTACGGGCTGGGTGCCGCCGTCTCACTCATTGCGCTCCTTACCGCCCGCGGGCTGCGAAGCGCACGCGGCTGAGCACAGGTTTCCGGCCAAGGCGAGAGGTCAGGACTGCGTGGCGGCGATGGTGATCGCCGCCAGATAAACGACGAAGGACATGATGGCGATCGCGCCGATAATGACGACGATGCCTTTGCCGGCACGTTTTTTCTCCGCCTTGTTTTCATTGGCTTCGGTCGGAAACAGAATGGGGTCGCTGGTATCGCGGATTTTGGTCATGCCGTTTCTCCTTTTGGCGAACTGGTCGGCTGTTGCTGGTCTATCAACCGCCATATCCGCCAAAAGGTTCCTCAGGGTTTGAGCGCCCAGCTGGTCGCGTGCACCACCGCACCGGCAGCCGCCTTCAGCAGCGCCGAACGCACGGGTTCGAAACCCTCGATGCGTTTTGTGCCCACATATCGGCCGCGATTGGCGAAGACTTCGATGGAGCCATAATCCAGGAAAATACGGATACGGGAGGCCCGTGCGCCCTTGGCGATATAATGCGGCGAGGGGCCATCGCGCCCGTCTTCATGACGAATCCAGAGGCCGGTTTCATCGGAAACGAGACCGAGCGTGACCGTCGGATGCTCGAGCGCCAGCTCGAATGGCGCGCCAGCCTCGGCAAGCTCTATCAGAATTTCCACCGCGCCGTTGATGAAGGTCACACGTTCGCCGGCGGCAAGGCGCGTGCGGTCGAGAATATGGCTGCGCAGGCTTTCCGCAGCACCGATGGGCGGGGTCAGAAGCTCGCCGTTGACGTAATGAATCCGGCGCGGCAACGTCATGGAGGTGGGGAAATCGATCTCGGGGCTGGCATCCGCCCAATTGGCGAGCCAGCCGATGCCGATGATGCTGTCGCCATCCAGAAACGCCTGAAAGGCGTAATTATCGGTGCCGAAATCCAGTTCCTGACCCGATTCCTTGGTGAAGGCCTTGCCGTCGAACCAGCCGACATCGGCCATGGTGAGGTTCTTGCGGCCGGTTTCCGGGTCTTCCGAATGCATCAGCCCATAAATCAGCACCCAGCGGGTGGAGCGGGCATTGGCCGGACCGTCCAGCGGCAAGAGGCAGGGGCATTCGATCGCTGTGGTCTTGTAGCGCGTTTCCACCCACAGCTTGCCGACATAGGTCCAGCCGGATGCGGCGGTGGGGTCCAGCGTCTCGTAAAGCAGAATGACGCCACCGCCTTCGCTCTGGCTGCCAAGCAGCATTTTCCACAATCCATCGGGACCACGAAAGACGTAAGGATCGCGGAAATCCGGCGTCAGCCCCTGTCCGTCCGGGCGTTGTGCGAGAACGACCTCTGCCTGCCCGGCCATGATGAGATCGGCGGAGGTGGCGGTCAGCTGGATCTGCTGTTCGGGAATGCGGTCCTGCACCTGTTCGGTGAAGAAGACGCGGATGCCGGTGCCTTCGACCAGCGGAATGGTGGAGCCGGAATAAGCCCCGCCGCGCTTGTCCGGCCGCGTCGTCAGGTCTTCGGATGGAAACAGGAAGATCGGCAGATGCCGCCAGCGCAGATAATCCGAAGAGACCGCATGGCCCCAATGCATCGTGTTCCAGCGCAGCCCGTGCGAATAATGCTGATAGAAAAGATGCGGCCGGCCTTCGAAACGGCCAAAGCCATTAGGATCGTTCATCCAGCCGAAGGGCGGGCGGAAGTGATAGCTATCGGGCAGCTCGGGAGCGGCATTGTCGGGCTTGGTATGAACGACGGTGATGCCGGTCTCGAGCACATCGGAAGCGGTAAACCAGTAGATGACGGAAACGGCTGTCGTCACCGTATCGTAACTCAGTTCCACATGGCCGCCGCCGAACACCTGATAGATTCGAAAACCGAACTCTTCGGTATTGACGCTTGAAACTTCAGCGAATTTTCCATTCTGGTTGGAGAAGGAGACGGCGCCGGGTTCGGCGGTCTTTTTCGCCTTGAGCCAGACATGGAAGGTGGCGTTGACCGGCAGGTCGGTGTGGAGGGTGCGGATGGCGCTTTCCGGCTCGGCGTTTAAGGCTTCAACGACGGTCATTCCCGTTCCTTTCGTTGCTGCAATTCTGGTTCAGAAAACGCAACGAATGGGACGAAAGAAAGTTCAACCGCCGTAGCTTTCGCCCAAGCGGGCTATTAGGTCTGTTCCTGCGCTGCGGTTTCGTATTTGCCGTCCAGTTCGAACACCAGCCCATCGGGATGATAGAAGGTGCGGCCTTCGCCGGAAAAATAGGCCGCGACGATCTGGTTGGTCAGGCGCGAGCCGAAGCCCGTGCGTGTCGGCGCGCTGACGGGTGGCCCGCCTGTCTCGCGCCAGCGCAGTTCGAAACGGTCGTTCCTGTCCAGCGTCCAGCGAATATCAACACTGCCGCGTTCATTGGAAAGTGCGCCATATTTCAATGCATTCGTGGCCAGTTCATAAACCGCCAGCGACAGGCCGAGCGCCTGTTGCGGGGCGATGTCCACGTCCGGTCCGGAAATGGTCACCCGCGCCCTGTCATCGAGATGAGGATAGACGGAATCGCAGACAAGGGCGGTGATGCCGGCGCCTTTGCCCGACGCGTGCATGAGGTTCTGGGCGTTGCCGAGTGCGGCGATGCGCTTCTTGATCGTGTCGCGCGCTTCTTCCAGCGTCTGGGAATGGCGCATGGTGGCGCTGACGACGGCCGTGGTGATCGCCATGGTATTCTTGACCCGGTGGACGAGTTCGCGCCGTAGCACTTCTTCACGTTTGCGGCCTTCCACCGTCGCCGTCGTCTCGATCGTGATGTTGATCAGCCCGGCGACATTGCCGTCATCGTCATAAAGCGGGCTGTAGGAAAAGGTCCAGTAGGTGTCTTCCGGATAACCGTTGCGATCCATGACGAGATGCAGGTCTTCGGCAAATGTGCCCTTGCCGGACAATGCGGTTTCCACAAAATGTTTCACATCGTCCCAGACGTCGGACCAGATGACACGAAACGGCTTGCCGAGCGCATCCCGTTCCTTGAGACCCAGAAACGGCCGATAGGCATCATTATAGATGATGTTGAGATCGGGCCCCCAGAACAGGCAGATCGCGTGGCCCTGCTTGAGCATGGTCCGCACCGTGGTCTTCAGCGCGACGGGCCATGTGTCCACCGGTCCCGCCGCCGTTGATGCCCAGTCGAAAAGCCGGATGGCTTTGCCCATTTCACTATCGTCATCGGGGAAATGCGGCACGAACTCATCCTGTAGCGCGGGGCTGATTACCCCATCTATGTAGGGACTAATACCCCTCGAGTTCAAACTGAATTTCTCTAAAGCCTGGCGCGGCCTGTCGAATTTGCCGCTGGCACCCTCGCAACTGGGCGCAAAAACCGCCATATCAGGCAAAAGCAGGGAGTTTAACCGTGATCAGATTCGACAATTCCTATGCCCGCCTGCCGGAACGGTTCAGCGCCGCCGTGCTGCCGACGCCGGTGAAGGCGCCGCGCCTCATCGCCTTCAATCGCAAGCTTGCAGACGAACTCCTTCTGGATGTTTCCGGCCTTGACGATGAAAGGCTGGCGGCGATCTTTTCCGGCAATGTTGTGCCGCAGGGGGCAGAGCCGCTGGCCATGGCCTATGCCGGTCACCAGTTCGGCGGCTTCGTGCCGCAGCTGGGCGATGGCCGCGCCATTCTTCTTGGCGAAGTCATCGACAAAAACGGCAAACGGCGGGATATCCAGCTGAAGGGCTCTGGTCCTACGCCCTTTTCGCGCCGCGGAGACGGGCGTGCGGCGCTTGGCCCGGTGCTGCGGGAATATATCGTCTCCGAAGCGATGCATGCGCTTGGCATTCCCGCCACGCGGGCCTTGGCGGCGGTTCTGAGCGGCGAAAGGGTGCAACGCGAAGTGGGTCTGCCGGGTGGCGTTTTCACCCGCGTTGCGGCAAGCCACATCCGTGTCGGCACCTTCCAGTTCTTTGCTGCGCGCGAGGATGATGAGGCGATCAGGAACCTCGCGGATTACGTGATCGATCGCCATTATCCCGAGGCAAAAACCGCTGACAATCCTTACCTCGCTTTGCTGCGCGGCATCGCTGAAAGGCAATGCGACCTCATCGCCCGCTGGATGATGGTGGGCTTTATTCATGGCGTGATGAATACCGATAATATGGCGGTATCCGGCGAGACCATCGATTTCGGCCCGTGCGCCTTCCTTGATGAATACCACCCCAACAAGGTGTTTTCCTCCATCGATGCGCAGGGTCGTTATGCCTATAATAACCAGCCGGGCATCGCCCAATGGAACATCGCCAGGCTGGCGGAATGCCTGTTGCCGCTGCTCGATCCTCAAGTGGAAAAGGCCGCCGAACTTGCCAATGCCGTGCTGGCCGATTTCGCCGCTGCCTTTCCCAAACGCTGGCTGGCCGGCATGCGCGAAAAACTCGGCCTGACGCTGGAAGAGGAAGGTGATCTCGATCTCGTGCAGGCACTTCTGGCTCTGATGCAGGCATCGGAAGCGGACTACACGCTGACCTTCCGGCGTCTTTCCCACGCAGCGAATGACGATGCCGAACCATTTCGCGGCATGTTCATCGATATTGCCGGGGCGGATGAATTTCTGGCCCGCTGGCGGGAGCGCGCTGGCCGCGAGGATATTTCCGATGCCGACAGGTCACGGGCGATGTTATCAGTCAATCCGGCGGTCATCCCGCGTAACCACCGTATCGAGGAACTGATCGAAGCGGCGGTGGAGGACGATGATTTCGAGCCGTTCCACGCCATGCTGACGGCAATCGCGACGCCCTTCGAGGAGCGGTCGGACAATTTTGTCTACATGCAGCCGCCGATGAGCCATGAGCGGGTGTTCAGGACATTTTGCGGGACGTAACCAAAGGTCGATCCCGCAGTGTTGGAACGAGTGGTTGCGTCTTTCGCCTTCTCCCCGAGGGGGAGAAGGTCGCGGCAGCGGGTTGAGGGGGCAAGCTCGCCGGATTTCGGAGAGAAAGCCCCCTCATCCGACCCTTCGGGCCACCTTCTCCCCGACCGGGGAGAAGAAACATGCCGCAACGTTGAGCCTTAAATCACCCCACCCGGGCCAGCGGCTCATGCGAGCCATAATACCGGCCGAACCGGTTTTCGAGGAATTTCGGCAGCGCTACTTCTTCCTGCCGCACGAAGCCCTTCTGCGGCAGGGAACCCTCGGCAAGCAGATCGAGAACCGTGCAGATGCCTGCTGCGGTGGTGATCTGGATGGCGCTCATCATCCGGCCGGAAACAGGGCCGGCATAAACCTTGTTGGCATAGGTCTCCTGCAGGAAACGGCCGTTGCGGGTGCCGCAGACCGTGACGAAGACGATGACCACGTCCTGCATGGTGCCGGGCAGGGCGTTTTCGAACAGGTCCTTCAGCACGTCGCGGCGGTTGCGCAGGTTGAGGTCGTTCAGAAGCGCCTTCATGATCGCCACATGGCCGGGATAACGGATGGTGCGGTAATTCATCGTCCGCACCTTGCCTTCCAGCGTGGCGCACAGGGTGCCGAGGCCGCCCGAGGTGTTGAAGGCCTCGTAGGTGACGCCGTCGAGCGAAAATTCCTCGCGCTCTTCCAGCGCCGGAACGGCGGTGAGGCGACCTTCGACAATGGCTTCGCAGGGCTCGATATATTCGTTGATCAGCCCGTCCGTACTCCAGGTGAGATTGTAGTTGAGCGCGTTGGACGGATATTGCGGCAGTGCGCCGACACGCATGCGCACGCTGTCCAGCTTGTCGAAGCGGGCGGCGAGATCGGCGGCGACGATGGAGATGAAGCCGGGCGCCAGACCGCATTGCGGAATGAGCGCGGTCTCAGCCGTTTCCGAGAGCGCCTTGACCTTTCGGGTGGATTCCACGTCTTCGGTGAGATCGAGATAATGCGTGCCCACAGTGACCGCAGCTTCCGCAATGCCCGCCGTCAGGTGGAATGGGGCGGCGGACAGCACGGCGAATTTGCCCTTCAGCAGTGCTTCCAGCGCCGGGCGATCGGCGATGTCGACGATCTCGGTATCGACGCGTTCATGTGCCGGCACGTTGGCCAGCTGGTCGGCCGAGCGGTCGGCAACCGTGATGCGATAATCGCCCGTTGCGGCCAGCATCCAGGCGATCGCTGAACCGATATTGCCCGCGCCGATGACGACAATGTTTTTCATGTTTTTGTTCCCCGCAGTAAATTCGCATGTCTTTGCGCAACAAATGCGCCTCAAAGACAGAATGCCAGCTTTTATTGACGATTCGCAGCTTCATTATGTGCAGATAGCGGTCTATTATTGAACAGTTAGACGACAGGATTGATCATTATGGCAATCGCCGACAAGGACCGGGCGCTGCTGGCCCTGCTTTCCGAAAATGCCCGCATGCCGGTGGCGGAACTGGCGCGCAAACTCGGCCTTTCCCGCACCACCGTGCAGGCGCGCATCGAGCGGCTGGAGGCCGACGGCGTGATTGCCGGTTATGGCCTCAGGCTTTCGGAAAGCTATCTTTCCGGGCTGGTGCGCGCCCATGTGCTGATCACCATCGCACCCAAGGCGCTGCCCGGCGTGACAGCCGCACTTGCCGCCATCAAGGAGGTCACGACGTTGCATTCGGTGAGCGGCACATTTGACCTGATTGCCATTCTGGCCGCCCCTTCGATCCTCGATCTCGACCGGCTGATAGACCGCATCGGCGCGCTTGACGGCGTGGAGCGCACGCTGTCGTCGATCATTCTGTCGACGCGGATTTCGCGGTAGGGATGTTTTGGGAAGTGTAAGGCACGCAAAACCCACTTCCGTCATGCCGGACTTGATCCGGCATCCAGCCGCAGCGTCTGCGCGGCGAATAGAGTCTTTTCAGCCCAAGGACTTGGGCTGGCTGGATACCGGCTCAAGGCCGGTATGACGGAAACAATGTTCTACGCAACGAAGCGGCAAAGGCGCTTGTCTCTCCCATGCTTTTGTCACTACGCGAGGGCGAAGACCATCTAAGCAACCGCCCTCTCGTCATAAGCCCTCTGCGCCGCCATCACCGCATCAATATTGCCCTCGGCCCAATGGGCGAGCGCCGCCACCGTGTCGGTGAGCGTCCGCCCCAGCGGCGTCAGCGAATATTCCACCGTGACAGGAACCGTTGGAAAGGCCTGCCGGGAAATCAGCCCGTCACGCTCGAGCTTCTTCAGCGTCTGCGACAGAACCTTCTGCGAAATGCCCTTGATCTCGCGCCGCAGCAGGTTGAAGCGCACGGGATCGCGCCGCAGCTTGTCGAGGATCAACAGCGCCCATTTGTCGGCGATCCTGTCCAGCACCATACGTGTCGGGCAGCGGTCCTCATAAACGTCATAGACATTCGCCATCGATTTTACCCTGTTGTTTCAAGGCCATGCCGGTTTCCGCAAGGAAACCAGATAACCGAAAAGTGCTCTCTTTTCATGATTTCGCAAACGCAGTACCTGTATTTCCGAAACATGGTTTCCATTAGATACTAAGGATATTTGAGATGACAGGCAAGATACTTGTAATCGGTTCCACCGGCACCATCGGTACGCCGCTGGTCAAGGCACTCGTGGCAAAGGGCGAAAGCGTCAAGGCTGCCTCGCGCAGCGGCAATGCGGCGGATGGCGCCGAAGGGGTGCGCTTCGATTATACCGACCGGGCGACTTACGCCGATGCATTCGACGGCGTGGACCGGCTGTTCCTGATCCTGGCGGGCGGGCGTCTGGACGCCATCGACGCGCTGACGCCCGTTGTCGAGGAGGCGGCTCGTCGCAAGGTGGAGGTCGTTTTCCTCAGCGTTCTCGGTGTCGATGCCGACGATTCCATTCCCTATCGCCAGATCGAGCTGAAGATCATTGCGTCGGGTACGCCTTACGTCATCCTGCGCCCCAACTGGTTTGCCGATAATTTTCACAGCTACTGGAAGGCCGGCATTGAGCATGGCGAGATCGCCGTGCCGGCCGGCGAGGGCAAGTCGAGCTTCATCGACGTGCGCGATATCGCCGATAGCGCCGCCGCCGCGCTGACCTCCGATGCCTTTAATGGCAAGGCCTTCAACCTGACCGGGCCGAAGGCCTTCGGTTACGGCGAGGCAGCCGCGGTGATTTCAAAGGCTATCGGCAAGCCGGTGTCTTATGCCGCCGTTTCGGACGAGGTCTTCATCGGCATCCTCACCGGTGCGGGCGTGCCGAAGGATTACGCCTCTTTCCTCGCCTCGATCTTTCATCCCGTGCGTGAAGGCTGGACAGCGGTGGTGACCGGTGATGTCGAGACCCTGACCGGGCATGCGCCGCGCTCGCTGGAAACCTATGTGGCCGACCATCTGGACGCGCTGAAAGGCTGACGCCGGCAAGCGATAGGCCCGCCGCGCTCACGCCGGATCGGCGGAGCCGCGGCGGCCCTTGAAGAACATCTTCAGCCGCTGGATCTCCTCGGCGCTCCAGCCGTCGGGCTGCGTCACCTCCGTCCATGCATCGATGTAATGTTCCGGCGCATAGACATGGCCGTAACCGATCGGTGCGGTGGTGGCGGAGGCGACATCGAGGCCGAGCTGCAGCAGCGTCACCACCGGGAACCAGCGGAACGACGTGGAAACATCCGGCCCGTGATGTGCCATCCACTCTGGACGCCGATAGAGCGAAGCGGTTTCGAAGAAGGTGATCGGGTCACTCGCATATTGCAGATAGACGATCCGCATCGGCCCCCATTTCGCATCGGGCATATGGGCGGTGGTATACTGGTTGGCAAAACGGATGACGGAGGAATCGCGGAAACGCGGCAGCCATTCCGGCGTGCCTTCAACCCGGCCATTGGTGGCCATGCGCCATGTGGGGCTGGAGAACGGCGGGCCGCTCCACAGCGCGCCCTGGAACGGGTCTGACAGCACATCGTAAAGATCGGAGGATTTCTGCGAGTTGAGCGAACCGAGGCTGAGGCCATGCAGATAAAGCTTCGGCCGTGTTTCTTTCGGCAGGGTGGTCCAATAGGCGTAGACGGCTTGAAACAGCGCCCGCGCCGTTTCCACACCATAGTCAGGTTCGGTCAGCAGCGCGATCCAGCTGGAAAGATAGGAATATTGCACGGCAACGCTGGCGATGTCGCCATCATGCAGATATTCGACCGTATCCAGCGCTTCGGGGTCGATCCAGCCGGTGCCGGTGGGGATGACGACCAGCAGCACCTTGCGTTCGAAGCCGCCGACCCGCTTCAGTTCCTCCAGCGCCAGTTTGGCTCTTGCTTCGGGTGTCGAAGCGGAATTCAGGCCGGCATAGACCCGGAGCGGTTCGCTGGCCGGACGATGGGTGAAGGCGGTGATTTCCTGCGCTTCAGGCCCGCCTGCCACGAATTCACGTCCGCGGCGGCCAAGCGATTCCCATGTCATGAGCGACGCGCTGCTGCCGGTCTTCAGCGGATCGGACGGGCGCGGCACGTCAGGCTCGATCAGCGCATCCACCTGTTTCAGCGAGGAATCGGCAAATTTCAGGCCGATATCGAAGATCAGGCCATTGAGCAGCATCCACGACAGCACGATGGCAGCGGCTATGCCGAGAACATTGGCGAGCCGGCGCGGCAGGAAATGCCGACTGCGCGCGGCAAAGAACCGGCGGATAAGCTGGAAAAGCCGGCCGGCGCCAATGAGCACCGCGGCGACCAGCACCGCGATGCCGCCGGTCTTGGTGGGATGGGCGCTGGGCAGCGGATCGAGCTCCATCAGCACGCGAATGGAATTCTGCCAGTCCTTAGCCTGCCACAAAAACGCAATCGCCGTGATGGCGGCGGCCAGCGCGATGAGAAAACGAATGCCGCGCGTGTTGTGTCGCGACGGTTCAGGCAGTTCCAGATAGGCCCAGATGGCGTGCAGGGCGACGCCGATCAGATAACCGATGGCAAAGGAAAACCCGCACAGAACCCCCTGCATCAGCCATGTGCGCGGCAGAAGCGAGGGGGTGAGCGAAGCGCAGAACAGGACCGTGCCGAAGACGATGCCGGTTGCCGAAAGACCCGCAAACAACCGCTCAACCCATTGTTTCACCAACTTGACTTGCCCCTTCTGCTCATTGCCTGGCGCGGAGTGTAATATGCGGCGGGCGAGGGTGCAAATCATGTTGGCAGGATAAAAATCACTAAAATAGGAAAATAATCCTTTACACCGTGACGGTGGTTTGGTAGTGTTTGGCTACGGTCGGAGATTTGCGGCTGACGGCAGAGGCCGGTTCGAAGGGTTGCCTTCGGGGTTGATTGCAAACGTCCGGCAATTCTCGATGTCATCCTCGCCCTTGAGGCGAGGATCCATAACCGCCGAAGACGTGGATCCTCGGGTCAAGCCCGAGGACGACGACGGAGCTTGAGGCTTGCCTGCAATTTGAACCCGTTCCGTGTGGCATTTCCACCAGCCGGTGCGTCCTGTCGCATTCACATTATTTTCTCTCAGGCCGACCCCATGACGAATTCTGACACTTGCGACCCGGCGCTCTACAGCGCGTGGCCGGAACGATCTGCCTATGCGGGCGAGGGCATGCCGGATACCGCGCCTGAGACAAAGTCGCGGGCCGACAAGCTGGCTGCCGAGGATGCGGCGCGTAACGGCGAGCTAAGGCAGATGCTGAACGAGATGACGGAAGAGATGCGGGATCAGTTCCATCTGTACCGCACCCTGCGGCAGGAGAGCGAGGCGGCCCTGTTGGGGGCTGCGGATGACGCTCCCGGCAAACAGGCGCGTGCCGATGTGAAGGCTGCGACGGATCAGCTTTCGCTGATCGTGCGCACGCTGGAGCGGATCGACGCGCTGCAACGGGTGCTGGCGGAAGAGAGGGAAGCGCTTGCCGCTGAGGACGAAACCGATACCGAGGATTACGAGGCCGCAGTGGCGCATTTCCTGAGGCGCATCGACGAACTGGCCGACCAGAAATGCCGCGCCAAGCTGGAGGCGATGCTGACGCCGGTTGCAGCCGGGGAACCTGATGCATGACGGAGCTTTCGCCCGACCCTCATATCCAGGATCAGGTCTTTGCCCTTTCGCGCGACTGGCGTTTCCTTGGCAACCTGCCGCAGCAGCCGCCTGGGGGCGACTGGCGGACATGGCTTTTGATCGGCGGGCGCGGTTCCGGCAAGACCCGCGCCGGTGCCGAGTGGGTGCACGGCATTGCTTCCGCCGGCAAACAATCGGATTTGCGCATCGCGCTCATTGCGGAAACGCTGGGTGACGCCCGTGAGGTGATGATCGACGGTATTTCCGGTATCTGCCGCATCGCCCGCCGTCGCCGTCCCGCTTTCGAAGTCACGCGTCGCCGGCTCCTCTGGCCGAATGGCGCGATGGCGCAGGTGTTTTCCTCGGAAGACCCCGAAAGCCTGCGCGGCCCGCAATTCCACATGGCATGGGCGGATGAGCTGGGAAAATGGAAATATCCGCAGGAAACCTGGGACATGCTGCAATTCGGCCTTCGACTGGGCGAGGCACCGCGGCAACTGGTGACCACGACGCCGCGGCCCATTCCGTTGTTGAAGGCGCTGCTGGCCGATCCTTCGACCCGGGTTGCGCGAATGCCGACCGCCATGAATGCGCAGAACCTCTCGCCCGGTTTCCTGAAGGCCATGCAGGACCGTTATGGCGGCACGCGGCTGGGGCGTCAGGAAATCGGCGGCGAGCTGATCGACGAGCGCGAGGGCGCCTTGTGGAAACGCGCCGATCTGGAAACAATTGTCGAGGGGACGGATGAGCCGCCCTCGCGGATCGTGGTGGCGGTCGATCCGCCTGCCGGTGCTGGTGAAAATTCCTGCTGCGGCATCGTCGTTGCGGGGCTTGGCATGTCGGGCAAACTCGCCGTGCTTGCGGATTGTTCGGTGGAAGGCGAAACACCGGCCGGCTGGGCCCGCGCCGTGGTCGCCGCCTTCCGCCGCCACGCGGCTGACCGGGTGGTGGCCGAGGTCAATCAGGGCGGAGAGATGGTGCGGGCGATGCTGCAAAGCGTGGACGCCGACCTGCCGCTCACTCTGGTGCGGGCCAGCCGTGGCAAGTTTACCCGCGCCGAGCCGGTCGCCGCACTTTACGAGCAGGGCAGGGTGCGTCACGCGGCGCGGTTTGAGAAGCTCGAAGACCAGATGACGGATTTTGGGCCTGACGGCCTGTCATCCGGTCGCTCGCCCGACCGGCTGGACGCACTTGTCTGGGCGATAACGGCGCTGACGACGATGGTGGTGAATGAGCCGAGGGTGCGCGGGATGTGAGGCGATGTTGGCCCACGTTCCGGCGTCACGGGTATGATAGGCAAACGGGTGCGTCTTGCGTTCTTCTCCCCGAGGGGGAGAAGGTCGCGGCAGCGGGATGAGGGGGCTACGGTCAAGATATTCGGAGAGGTTACCCCCTGATCTGACCCTTTGGGCCATCTTCTCCCCGGCGGGGAGAAGAAATTTTTAGCTCCGTATCCGCCCATGATCGGGCGCCGGACAAGTCTTACTTCTTCGGAGATTGCGCCGGTTTCGGCTGGGAGCCGGTTTCGCGCATCTGGCGCCACTCGTTTTCGAGACGGTCATAAACGGTCTGGGGGATTGTCGCTGTCATGGTGGCATTCCTCCTTGAATTGTTAACGCAGCTGGATTGCGCGGTGAATGGAGTTAGCGCGCCAAGGTTTCGGAACTCAAGGAATTTTTTACCCCAAAACCACGGCCTGCGGATTAAAATCGATTAAGGTTTTTTCAAATCGATTTAGTCCTGACGGCCGTCATGTGGAAAAACCGGGCGATATATCGCCTCTCATTTTCAGGAGCCGGCTATGGCCTATGACGAGGCGCGATTCTTCGCGTCTGTGCGGGTTTCGATCTTTGGTGGCCGCCTGCGTGCCGCGCAACTTGCGGGGATAAAGACGATACTTGCCGGATGTGCAAAGGCCGTGCCGCAAAGCGAAGCGCGCTGGCTGGCCTATATGCTGGCGACCAGCTTTCACGAAACGGCTGCCACCATGCAGCCGGTGCGCGAGACGCTGGCGGCAAGCGATGCGGAGGCGATTGCGCGGCTGGACCGTGCCTTTGCGGCCGGCCGCCTGCCGATGGTTCGCAAGCCTTACTGGCAACGGGACACGGACGGAAAAAGCTGGCTGGGGCGAGGCTTCGTGCAGCTGACACATCGCCGCAACTACGAGGCCATGTCGGTGCTGACAGGCATCGACCTTGTGGAACGGCCTGAGCGGGCCATGGAAACGGAGGTGGCAACAGCCATCCTGATCCACGGCATGATCGCCGGCAGCTTTACCGGCCGCCGGCTTGCCGATTTCTTCGGCGCGCAGCGGGAGGACTGGGAGGGTGCACGCGCCATCATCAATGGCAGCGACCGGGCGCGGCTTGTGGCTGGCCACGCACGCGCATTTCATCGCGCCCTTGTCGCGGCGCGGATTGAACCGGGGCGGGCCAGATGATAACCCGTTACGCGCGCCCAGAAGGCCGCCTTCGAATTTTGCATGACAGGTGACACCGTGATCCGCCATATCGTTTTTTTCACCGTTCCCGAGGAAAACCGCGACGCCGTGCGCAAGGGGCTTTCCGGCCTCACCGCGATCCCGCATGCGCTGACGCTGGAAATCGGCGAGAACGTGAAGAAGGACCAATGGGGCAACTCGGTCGATTTCATCGTTTACGGCGAGTTCGAAAACGAGGCGGCGCTGGCGGCCTACAAGGCCGACCCCGCCTATGATCTCTCGACCCGCACGGTGAAGCCGCTGCGCGAAACCCGCGTCGCCGCTGATTTCAACAGCGACACGGCGGTGAAAGCGCCGATCCGGTAAACGTCCGGTTTCGGCTGCGAAAGTGACGTGCATCCACACGTAGTCTGCTGAGAACGCGAGAAAACCTTTCCTCCGTCGTGGGGCTGACGCCCCCGGTACCCTCATTCCTGTGCTTGTCACAGGAATCCAGCCGACGCGCGTCGGCGCGGCGGGAAGAGTCTTTTCAGCCCAAGGACTTGGGCTGGCTGGATCCCTGTGACAAGCACAGGGATGAGGGCATCGGGGCCTGAGCCGCCATCAAAACAAGGACAACCCAATGCGATTTCCGTTTTCCCTGCCGTGGCTGCGCCCGGCGGATGGCAAAGCCGTGCCCGAAAGCAAAATGACGTCGGGTGCCTTCATGGCGGTGGCGAGGCAGGGCGGGCAGGCCTTCTGGTCCGGCCGGTCCTATGCCGCACTTGCCCGCGAAGGCTTCATGAAAAACCCGGTCGCCCACCGTGCCGCCCGCATGGTGGCGGAAGCGGCCGCATCGGTGAACTGGCTGCTTTATGACGGCGACGAGGAAATCGGCGATCATCCGCTGCTGGCGCTCCTGACGAAGCCGGGCGCCCATATGGGCGGGCCGGATTTTTTCGAGGCGCTGTATGGTCACCTGATGCTGGCCGGAAATGCCTATGTCGAACCTCTGATGATCGGCGGGCGTTTAAGGGAATTGCATCTGCTGCGGCCGGATCGGGTAAGCATTGTCGAGGGGGCAGATGGCTGGCCGGTGGCTTATGACTACCGCGCCGAAGGGCGCGCGTCGCGCCGCATCGCCGCCGAGCGCGATGGGCTGGGGCTGCTGCATCTGAAACTTTTCCATCCGCTGGATGACCGGGCAGGTTTTGCGCCGCTGGCTTCCGCAGGTGCAGCACTTGATCTGCACAACGCCGCGAGCCAGTGGAACAAGCGCCTGCTGGACAATTCCGCCCGGCCTTCGGGCGCGCTGGTCTATCAGCCGAAGGAAGGCGGCAATCTTTCCACCGAGCAATATGAACGGCTGAAGCGCGAGCTGGAGGAGGGGTATCAGGGAGCGATGAACGCCGGCCGACCGCTGCTTCTGGAAGGCGGGCTGGACTGGAAGGCAATGGGCCTTTCGCCGCGCGACATGGATTTTCTGGAAGCCCGCAACGGAGCCGCCCGCGATATCGCGCTGGCGCTCGGCGTGCCGCCGATGCTGATCGGCATTCCCGGCGACAATACCTATGCCAATTACCAGGAGGCGAACCGCGCCTTTTATCGTCTCACCGTGCTGCCGCTCGTCAACCGCACGGCGGCAAGATTGTGCGGCTGGCTCGCACCGGTCTTCGGCGCGGGGCTGCGGTTGGAGCCGGATCTCGACAAGATCGCCGGGCTCGCCGGCGAGCGGGATGCGCTGTGGAGCCGTATCGGCGCGGCCTCGTTTCTGAGCGCCGAGGAAAAACGCGAAGCCGTCGGTTACTGAGGGGGCTAACCGCGCTTTCACAGCCGTCTGTTTCTGCTGAACCATTTTCTGAAGTGGCGGATTCTCTTTGTGAGGCTTTCCGCCCAAGCTTCTCCGAAGACTCGTGAAATCACCCACCGCAGGCGCACACACAGCACCTGCGGGCGACGCGGTGCGTTCGCCCGATTGCAACATCCTAAACCGGAATGATTACCCATGTCTGAATTCGCCAATGAGGCCGGCATCTGGGCCGCCCGCATCACCGGCGCCGTCGCGGGTGCCGGCGTGTCGCTTGTTTATCTGCTGCCGAAAAGCAAACGTGAAGCCGCGAGCCGTTTCATCACCGGCGTGTCCTGCGGCATGATCTTCGGCGGGCCGATCGGCCAGTGGATCGTGCAGCAGCTCGACATTGCCGGCGCGCTTTCCGGCCGGGAAATCATGGTGGCGGGCTCCGCCGCCGCAAGCATGATGGCCTGGTGGGGGCTGGGCGTGATGGTGCGCGTGGCCAGCCACTATGGCACACGCCCGCGCAGCTGAACCCGCGCCGCAAGGCGGCTTCATTTTCACATCGCAGGAGTTTCCCATGCACGCCTATCGCGGGCCGCGTCCCGCCACGCGCAAATTCGCCAGTCTGGAACTGCGAGGCATCGCCGGCGACGGCACGTTTTCCGGTTATGCCAGCGTCTTCGGCGAGGTCGACCTCGGCCGTGACGTGATCGAGCGCGGCGCTTTCCGCCGCTCCATCGAGGAGCGGGGAGCGGCCGGCATCCGCATGCTCTACCAGCACGATCCGGCCGAGCCGATCGGCGCCTGGCGCACCATCCGCGAGGACGAACGCGGGCTTTATGTCGAGGGCGTTCTGGCGCCGGGTGTTGCCCGCTCGTGCGAGGTGCATTCGTTGATGAAGACCGGCGCGCTGGACGGGCTGTCGATCGGTTTCCGCACCGTTCGCTCGGGCAAGGCCGAACGTTCCGGTGTCCGGCGCATTCTGGAGGCCGATCTCTGGGAAATCTCGGTCGTGACCTTTCCGATGCTGCCTTCGGCCCGGGTGTCCGACGTCAAACATGCCCGCTTTTTCCGTGACCGCGAGACCGAACTGGCGCGCAGCATGCGCCGCGCCGCCCGCTCGCTGTTCGACACCGCGTTCAAACGCTGACTTCCCGACACGTATTTCCGAAACAAGGATGGCGACATGACAGACCAGATGACAAAACCGGCGGCAATGACCGTTGCGCCGCAGGTAAAGGCCGTGCCCGACACGATGACGGCGGCCTTCGACGAGTTCATGGAGGCCTTCGAGGCTTTTCGCGAAACCAACGACCAGCGGCTCAATGACATCGAACGCAAGATGGGTGCGGATATCGTGACCCGCGACAAGCTCGATCGTATCGACAGGGCGCTCGACGATAACAGAAAGATCATGGACGATCTGGCGCTCAGGAAGGCGCGGCCTGCGCTTGGCCGGAGGGACGCGCCCTCGCACGATGCCGAAGAGCATAAGGCCGCCTTCGAGGCCTATATCCGCCGGGGTGAGGAGGGCGCGCTGCGTGATCTGGAGGCCAAGGCCTTTGCCGGATCGAGCGGCGCGGATGGCGGCTTTCTGGTGCCGACAGAGACGGATGGCGAGATTGGCCGGCGCATGACGGCGATTTCGCCGATCCGGGCGCTCGCCACTGTGCGGCAGGTGTCCACGGCCGTGCTGAAGAAACCCTTCGCCGCCGGCGGACTGGCCACCGGCTGGGTCTCCGAAACCGCGGCCCGTCCCGAGACGGCGACACCGAAGCTGTCTGAGCTTTCTTTCCCGACCATGGAACTCTACGCCATGCCCGCCGCGACCCAGGGCCTGCTGGACGACGCGGCTGTTGATGTCGAGGCATGGATCGCCTCGGAAGTGGATATCGCCTTTGCCGAACAGGAGGCTGCCGCTTTCATTGCCGGTGATGGCGTCAACAAACCCAAAGGTTTTCTCGCCTATACAGCCGTTGCCAATGACAGCTGGAGCTGGGGCAATATCGGTTATGTCGCGACCGGCGTTTCGGCCGGCTTCGCTTCCGCCGGGCCGATGGATGTGCTGCTCGATGCCATCTATGGCCTGAAGGCCGGCCACCGCCAGAATGGCGCGTTCCTGATGAACCGCAAGACGCAGGCGGCGCTGCGCCGTTTCAAGGATACGACCGGCGCTTACCTCTGGCACCCGCCCGCCGCCGCCGGCCAGCCCGCCTCGCTGATGGGCTTTCCGGTAACGGAGGCGGAAGACATGCCGAATGTCGCGGCCAACAGTTTCGCCATCGCCTTTGGCGATTTCCGCTCCGGTTATCTCGTCGTCGACCGCACCGGCGTGCGCATCCTGCGCGATCCCTATTCGGCCAAACCCTATGTGCTGTTCTACACCACCAAGCGCGTGGGTGGCGGCGTACAGAATTTCGAGGCGATCAAGCTGGTGAAATTCGGGGTGAATTGACCCTCGACGGTGCCGCTCGTTTCTTCTCCCCGCCGGGGAGAAGGTGGCCCGAAGGGCCGGATGAGGGGGCAACGTTGCCGGATACCATTACCCTTGCCCCCTCATCCCGCTGCCGCGGACTTCTCCCCCATGGGGAGAAGAAACTTGTTGCACCCGCTCGCTCATCCAGCGCGTAATTGCGTCATCCCCGGAGACCCCATGACCTACGCCCTCATAAATCCGCCGCAGGCGGAGCCGCTGACCCTTGCCGAGGTCAAGGCGCATCTGCGTCTCGACGGCAGCGACGAGGATGCGCTTCTTACAGCGCTGATCCGCACCGCCCGCGAGCATCTGGAGCGCGTGACCGGCCTTTGCCTGCTGCGCCAGACATGGCGGCTTTATCTCGACCAATGGCCGCAGACGGGTGTGATTCCGATTGCCAAGACACCGGTGCAAACCATCGAAACGATTCTGGTTTTTGGCATCGACGGGCGCGAGACCAATATCACCGCCGCTGATAAGTTACTGGACGGCGCGGCCCGTCCGGCGCGGCTGTGGCTGCGCGATCCGCCGGCCCCCGGACGGGTGATGAACGGTATCGAGATCGATTTCATCGCCGGTTATGGCGAAGCCGGGACGGATGTGCCGGATACGCTGAAACGTGCCATGCTGATGCATGTGGCGCAGATGTTTGCCTTTCGCGGCGCCGTTGCCCTGGAAAATCAGCCCGCAGTGGTTCCGGCTGGTTACGAGCGGCTGGTGGCGCCCTTCTGCCGCATGGGGCTTTAAGCCATGAACCTCGTTTTTCTCGACCCCGGTAGGCTGACGGCGCGGCTGGAGCTGGAAATGCGGACGGAGATGCCGGACGGGCAGGGTGGTGCGCTGGAAAGCTGGGCTGTCCTGTGCTCGCTCTGGGCGGCGATCGAACCGGTTTCGGAGGCGTTCCATGAGCGTGCCTCGGCCGAGGGCGTGGCGATCACCCATCGCGTCTGGCTCACCTGGCGCAGCGATATCGCGGCCGGCATGCGCTTTCGCAAGGGCCGGCGCATTTTGGGCATCCGCACGGTGATGGATCCGGACGAGACCCGCCGCTTCATCGTCTGCCGCTGCGAGGAGGAAAGCCTGTGAGCGCTGCAAACGCACTTCTGAAGGCGGTTTTTGCGCGGTTGACGGGCGATGGAGTGCTGATGGCGCTGACATCAGGCGGCATCGTCGACCGGCTTCTGCCGCGCGCGCTTATGCCCTGCATCGTCATCGGCGAAATTGACAGCCGGGATTATTCGACCGCGACGGAAAAGGCCGAGGAACATGTCCTGTCGCTGGAAATCTGGAGCGACGCCGCCGGCCGCAAACAGGCCGGCGAAATCACAGAGCGGGTGAAAACCCTGCTCGACGATGCCGCCCTGCCACTCGCCAATGTCTCGCTGGTCAACCTGCAACTGCGCTCCTGCCGCTCGCGGCGCGAAGCAAAGTCACGGAATTTCATCGCGGACATGCGTTTCCGCGCGGTAACGGAATGAGCCTCTTTCAGGAACCCTGCCTGCGCATGGTCTTCCAGAGTACGAGCAGCAGCACAAATGAAATGCCGATCAGCACGGAAGCGATGGTCAGCATGGCCGAAACCCCGCCGCGATCCAGCGCCAGCGTGAAGATAACAGGCGCAAAGGCGATGGCGAGGTTCTGCGGCAGGGAAATGCGCGCGGCCTGAAGGCCATATTCTTCCGGCGAAAACACCGCCAGCGGCAACACGGCCCGGCTGACGGTGAGCACGCCCGCCCCAAAACCGAAGAATACGATAAAACCGATGAAAGCCGGCATGGCCGGCGCAAAGGCCAGCAGCAGCAGGAGCGACACGAGCAGCAGACAGAGGCCGATCATGGCGGTGACGAACGGGTTGCCGTGTTTGCCAAGCAGGAAATCCAGCCCGCGCGCGGTGATCGCAAGCACGCTGCGGGCGGATGCCAGCTGCACGGCCAGCGATTGTGTTGCCCCTGCCTGGACCAGCAGCAAGGGCAGCAGCGGCGACAGGCCGAAGGTCGTAAACGCGCTGATCGTCGTCATTGCGGCCAGAAGCATGAAGGCGCGGCGTGTATCGACGGGCGGGCGCGAAGCCCCGGTCACCTCCCGCGACACCGCGGCCTTGCGGGCCGGTCGCCCGGGAAGCACGAAGACGTAGAGGGGCAGAAGCACGAGGAGTTGGAGACCGGCATAGGCGACAAGCGTGCCGCGCCAGCCGAGATGCTGGTCGGCAAGCGCAGTGACCGGTAGGAAAACCGCCGCCGAAAGCCCGGTAAACAGCATCAGCAGCGTCAGCAACCGGCCGCTTTCCGCCCCGACGCGCTCCACCACAGCGGCATGGGCGGCCGTCGTCAGGCCACAGGTGGCGGCAAAACCGATCACGGCCCAGCCGAGCAGATAACTTGTCACGCCGCCCGCAAAGGCGAGCACGGCAAAACCGGCGGCAAACAGCAATGAACCCGCCACAAGCACGGGTGCCGCGCCGTGGCGCACCAGCGTTCTTCCCAGAAGCGGACCGCAGAGCGCGCTGATCGTCATCATGACGGTGAGGCCGGCGAAAACCACCTCGTTGGCGATGGCCAGTTCCTGCCCGATCCGCGGGCCGAGCACGGCCAGCATGTCGAACCCGCTGCCCCAGCTGATGATCTGCCCAACCGCAAGCACGCCGATAAGGCGCGCGCGGGACGGGAAGGGAGCGGCTTCGGACATGATGAAAATCAGGGGTGCGGAATGCGGAGAAACAATTGGTAGCAGGCCCATTGCGGCCCGGCAACATCAATCGAAACGGTAAGGAGAACAACATGGTGGCGCAGAAGGGCAAGGACCTGCTGCTGAAGATCAACAATGCCGGTTCCTATGTGACCGTGGCGGGACTGAGAACAAAGCGGCTGGCCTTCAACGCGCAGGCCGTGGACATAACCGATGGCGAAAGTGCGGGGCGCTGGCGCGAGCTTCTGGCCGGCGCCGGCGTTCAGCGGGCGTCGCTGACGGCATCCGGCATCTTCAAGGATCAGGCGAGCGACGCATCGGTACGCGGCGCGTTTTTTGCCGGCAGCATTCCGGGCTGGCAACTCCTCATCCCCGATTTCGGTACCGTGACCGGGCCGTTCCAGATCGTCGCGCTCGAATATTCCGGTCGCCACGATGGCGAGGTGCAATTCGAGATCGCGCTGGAATCGGCCGGTCCTCTCACATTCGGAGCACTGTGATGCCGCAGGGTTTGCGTTACGGGCGGGCGAACCGCCATCGCGGCGAGATCGAGGCGCTGATCGACGGTGAAAGGCGCATTCTCTGCCTGACGCTCGGGGCGCTGGCCGAACTCGAAACCGCTTTTCAGGCCGATGATCTCACCGCGCTCGCTGAACGCTTTGCGACCGGCCGCATGAAGGCCGCCGATATGATCCGGGTCATCGGCGCCGGCCTGCGCGGCGCGGGCAATGTGTTTTCCGACGAAGACGTGGCTGCGGCAACCGTGGAGGGCGGCATCGCCAGCCATGCCGCGATCGTCGCCGATCTTCTGACCGCCACCTTCGGCGGCCCGAAAGGAGAAACACAGCCGGACCCTTGAGTGCCGCAGCAGGCGAGGCGAGACCCCGTCCTTTCCCCTGGGAGGCGGTCATCCATGCCGGCTTCTGCCTGCTGCGGCTTTCCTCCGAAACCTTCTGGCGGCTGACGCCAAGGGAATTTTTCGCGATGACGGGTGGCGCACGCGCCATCTCCCGCAGCCCTGATCGTCAGGCGATGGAGGCGATGATGCGGCTGTTTCCGGACGGGTGAGGCGGACTTGTCTCGTTGCGGAAGCGGGGCGTTTTTTTTCGTGAAAACGGCCAGACAATTCAAAAACATATCGTTCCGAGTTGAATCAGAAAGGCAAGCGCGATGGCAGGCGAAGGATCGATTGCGGAGAACCGCGAGGAGGCGGAAGCGCTTGCGGATGTGATGGGCGATCTCGAAAAGCGCTCCGAGCGGTTCGGGGCGGCGCTGACATCGGCCTTGCAAGCGGCAACAACGGGCGGCAAGGGGCTGGACGAGGTGCTGCGCGGGCTTGGAGAACGCCTGTCGGGCATTGCGCTTTCCGCCGGGTTGAAGCCGCTGGAGAACATGATCGGCAATGCCGTCGGCGGGCTTTTGAACGGCGGCGGCTCGTTGTTTGCCTTTGCCGATGGCGGGGTGCCGGGGCGCAGCATCACGCCCTTTGCTGATGGCGGCGTGGTTTCCAGCCCCGCCTTTTTTCCGATGGGCGGTGGGCTGGGCTTGATGGGCGAGGCGGGAGCGGAAGCCATCCTGCCGCTGAAACGTGGCTCGGATGGCGCGCTGGGTGTCGCCGCACCGGCGGGCGGTGGTGGTGCGCAGATCGTCTTCAACGTGACGGCCACCGATGCAGCGAGTTTTAGAAAAAGCGAAGGCCAGATCGCCGCCATGCTGGCCCGCAGCGTCGGGCGCGGCCAGCGCGGTTTGTGACGTAGCGACCCTTTCAACACAGCAAAAAGATTCGTGGAACAACGACATGACGGCATTTCATGAAGTGCGGTTTCCGCTGCGGCTGGCGCTTGGTGTGAGCGGCGGGCCGGTGCGGCGTACCGATATCGTCAATCTGTCCAATGGGCGCGAGAGCCGCAACCAGCGCTGGAAGAATGCGAGGCGCGCTTATGATGCCGGGTCCGGCATCCGCTCGGTGGCCGATCTTTATGAGGTGCTCGGCTTTTTCGAGGCGCGGCGCGGTGAGCTTTATGGTTTCCGCTTTCGTGACCCCGTCGATTGCAAATCCTGCCCGCCGGGCGGGACACCTGCCGCCACAGATCAGAGGATCGGCACCGGCGATGGCGCAACCGCACAGTTTCAGCTGGTGAAGACCTATGCCGATGCCGGCGGTGCCTTGATCAGGCGGGTGGAAAAGCCGGTCGAGGGCTCTGTCCTCGTTTCCGTCGAGGGGGTGAAGGTCCCGCCTTCGGATGTGTCGGTGGATCATCTAACCGGCATCGTGACGTTTCGTGCCGGCAAGGTGCCACCTGCAGGTGCGGCGATCCGGGCGGGTTTCGAATTCGACGTGCCGGTGCGCTTTGCGATCGATCGCATCGACGTCAACCTCACCGCCTTCGAGGCCGGCCGCATTCCCTCCATTCCCTTGATGGAAATCCTGCCATGAAAACCGTTCCTCCGGCCCTTGCCACGCATCTGCAGGGCGATGCCACCACCACCTGCCATTGCTGGAAGGTGACGCTGAAGGATGGCGTTGTGATCGGCTTTACCGACCACGATGAGACGTTATCCTTTGCCGGCACGGCCTATCTGGCCGCCAGCGGTTTCGGGGCGAGCGACAGCGACAGCGAAACCGGGCTGGGCGCGAGTGCCGGCGAGGTGGCGGGCGGTTTTTCCAGCGAGGCGATTTCGGAAAGCGATCTGGCCGCCGGGCGTTTCGATGGCGCGAGAGTGGAGCTTTTTCTCGTCAACTGGCAGACGCCGGATGAGCATGTGCTGCTTTCCATGCGCGAGATCGGCGAGGTGACGCGGGCGGGCGGGGCGTTTCACGCCGAGTTGCGCAGCCTTGCCCATCGCCTCGGCCAGCCGCAGGGCCGGGTCTATGGGCGGCGTTGCGATGCCGCACTGGGTGACCGGCGCTGCGGCGTCGATCTTTCGCGGTTCACCGGCAATGGCCGCGTGGTGGCGGTGGATGCGGTGGGCAACCTGCTGGTCTCGGGGCTTGATGCTTTCGCCGATGGTTTCTTTAGCCGGGGGAAGTTGCGGTTTTTGAGCGGCGTGCTCGCCGGCAGGGGTTTCGATCTCGACGGTCATGTGCGACGCGACGGCGGCGCGCTTCTGTCCTTCTGGCTCGCGCCGGAACGCATGCCATTGCCGGGAGACGGTTTTTCCATAACCGCCGGCTGTGACAAGAGTTTCGCCACGTGCCGAACGAAATTCGCCAATCACCTGAATTTCAGGGGCTTCCCGCACCTGCCGGGGGCGGATTTCGCCTATTCTTACGCCAGCGGCGGCCAGACCCATGATGGCAAGGCACTATTTCCATGAACAATACCGGAGAAAAAGTACTGGCGCTGGCGCAGGGCTGGCTGGGCACGCCTTACCGGCACCAGGCCTCCTTGCGGGGTGTGGGCTGCGATTGCCTCGGCCTGGTCAGGGGCATCTGGCGTGAATTGTACGGCGCCGAGCCGGAGCTGTTGCCGCCCTATGCGCCTGATTGGGCCGAACGCGGCGGTGAAGACCGGCTGATGGCGGCGGCGAAGCGTTACTTTCTTGCGGTGCCTGATATGGACGAGGCGAGGCCGGGAGACCTCTTGCTGTTTCGCTGGCGGGCCGATGCGGCGGCGAAACATCTCGGCATTCTCGCCGAGCCTCAGCATTTCATTCATGCCTATGAACAGGCGGCGGTGGTGTGTTCGGCACTGGTGCCGGGCTGGAGACGGCGCGTGGCGGGCGTCTTCCGTTTTCCCGATCCCTGATATTTTTCGAGGCAAGCATGGCGACCATAGTTTTTCAGGCGGCGGGTGCGGCGCTCGGTGGCATTTTCGGCCCCGTGGGTGCCATTATTGGCCAGGCGGCCGGTGCGCTGGCGGGCAATACCGTCGACCGTGCCCTGCTTTCCAGCGGCCGCACCGTATCGGGCGCACGGCTTTCGACGGCGCGTATTCCGGGGGCGGATGAGGGAGCGGCGATCAACCGGCTTTACGGAACGGCAAGGATCGGCGGTACGCTGATCTGGGCGACGCGGTTTGAGGAAATCGTCGAGGTGGAGCGGCGGGGCGGCAAGGGCAATCGCGGCCCGAAGGTGGAGACTTTTCGTTACTTCGCCAATCTCGCCATTGGCCTCTGCGAAGGCGAGGCGGCCATGGTGCGGCGCATCTGGGCCGATGGACGCGAAGTTGATCTCACCGGCATCGAGATGCGGTTTTATCCCGGCAGCGAAACGCAATTGCCGGATCCGCTGATTGAGGCGAAACAGGGCAGCGGCAATGCGCCTGCCTTTCGCGGGCTGGCCTATGTGGTCTTTGAACGCCTGCCGCTCGACGACTATGGTAATCGTATTCCGCTGATGCAGTTCGAAGTCGTGCGGCCCGTTGGCCGGCTGGAAAAATCGATCCGCGCCATCACCGTCATTCCAGGGGCAACGGAGCATGGTTACGCCACGGTGCCGGTTTCCGAGCGCACCGGCATGGGACAAAGCCGTGTGATGAACCGCAACGGCCTGACTGCAGCGACCGACTGGCAGGCGGCCATCGACGAATTGCAGGCGCTTTGCACCAACCTGCAAAGCGTGGCGCTGGTGGTGAGCTGGTTCGGCACGGATATGCGGGCGGGCGAGTGCCGCATTCTGCCCGGCGTTGAAGTGGCGGCCCGCGATGGCGAAACGGTGCCATGGTCGGTTGTCGGCCTTTCGCGTGGTGAGGCGCATCCGGTCAGCCATCATGGCGGCGGCCCGGCCTATGGCGGCACGCCTGATGATGAAAGCGTGCTGCAGGCGATAGCCGACCTGAAGTCTCGTGGATTGAAGGTCTGCCTTTATCCCTTCGTGATGATGGACGTGCCCGCCGGCAATGGTCTGCCGGATCCCTATGGCAAGGGTGAACAGGATGCTTATGGCTGGCGCGGGCGCATCACCTGTTTTCCCGCACCCGAAAGGCCCGGTTCTCCCGACCGCAGCGCTACGGCGCGCCGGGAGGTCGAGCGGTTTTGCCACCGCGATGAGGGTTATCGCCGTATGGTGCTGCATTATGCGGCGCTTGTGGCGAAAGCGGGCGGGGTGGATGCTTTCCTGATCGGCTCGGAGCTGCGCGGGCTGACGCGCCTGCGCGATAAGAACGATGCCTTCCCCTTTGTGGAGGAGCTGGTGCGGCTGGCGGGTGATGTGCGCGCCATCATGGGACCGGCGGTGAAGCTGACTTATGCGGCGGACTGGAGCGAATATTTCGGCCATCAGCCGGCGGATGGTTCGGGAGATGTCTTTTTCCATCTCGATCCGCTCTGGGCGAGCCCTGATATCGACGCCATCGGTATCGACAATTATATGCCGCTGTCCGACTGGCGCAACGAGGATGCCGCAAACGGCAATCCGGATGGCATGACTGGCCCGGATGATGCTGACGCTTTCCGACGCGCCATCACGGCAGGTGAGGGTTTCGACTGGTATTATGCCAGCAATGCCGACCGCGCGGCGCGGCGACGCACGCCCATTACCGACGGGCTGAAGGGCAGGCCGTGGGTCTTCCGCTACAAGGACATCGGGAATTGGTGGGGAAACCGCCATTACGACCGGGTGCGGGGCGTGGAGAAACCCACGCCGACGCTCTGGGTGCCGGGCTCGAAACCCATCTGGTTCACCGAACTCGGCTGCCCGGCGGTGGACAAGAGCGCCGCGCGCCCGAATGTCTTTCCTGATCCAAAATCGGCGGAAAACGCCTTTCCCTATTTCTCCGGCCGGAACCGGGCAGACAGCCAGCAACGGCGGTTTCTGGAAGCGCATCTCGACCATTGGGATCAGGGCGATACGGCGATGGTGGATAAAAACCGGGTCTATCTCTGGACCTGGGATGCGCGGCCCTATCCCGCCTTTCCGCAGAATGGCGCGGTGTGGAGCGATGGCGGCAACTGGCGCACCGGCCATTGGCTGAACGGCCGGCTGGGCACGGCGACACTTGCCGATACCATCGCTGCGATCCTGACCGATCACGGCTTTCCCGCTTTCGACGTCTCCGCCGTCAGCGGCGACATGACCGGTTATGTGCAGGGTGATGTGACCTCGGCCCGCGCCCTGCTGGAGCCGCTGATGGCGGCGTTTCAGCTGGATGTGGCAGAAGACGGCGGCACCCTGCGTTTCCGCTCCCGCAACACGGCGGTTTTGCCGGTCCGGGATATTTCCGTGCTTGCCGATCTCGATGGCGAGCCGCTCTGGTCGGAAAATCGCGGCCATGACAGCGATTTTGCGGCTGAAGTCATGCTGACCTCGTTCAACCCGGCGCTCGATTACGAACAGGCTGGCGCGCGTTCCCGTCGTATCGACAATGCCGGCAGCCGGGTGATGCGGCTCGACCTCAACGCCGCCTTGCCGACGGAAACGGCGGAGGCCGCCGTCGAGGCGGTGCTGCGCGACAACCGTCAGGCGCGGCGCACAGTGCGTTTTGCCCTGCCGCCCACCGATATTGCCCTCGAACCCGGCGATTGTATCCGCCTGCCGGACGGCGCTTTTCCACAGGCGCCGGCAGGCCGGTTTCTGGTCAGCCGGATCGAGGATGGCGCGGTGCGGCAGGTGGAGGCACGCGCCTTTTCCGCTGCCCTTTCCGCTTTTACCGGCATGGTGGATGAGCGGCGCGTTGGCAATGCAAGCGGTGCCGAGGGGTTTGCGCCGGAAGTGCTGTTTCTCGACCTGCCGCATCATGATGGCGTCGCGCCGGAGCATTCGGCGAGGATCGCAGCCTTCGCAAGGCCATGGCGGCCGATCCTCGTTTCCGCATCCTCCGGCACGGAAGGTTACAGGCAACGCGCCGTGCTCGACCAGCCGGCCATGATCGGCGCGCTGGCGATGCCGCTTTTGCCCGGCCCTTCGGGCCGTTTCGACCGGACGAATGCTGTCCTGATCGACCTGGCTTTCGGCGGGCTCGCCTCGGCAAACGAGCTGTCGGTGCTGAACGGTGAAAACCGCATCGCCATCAAGGCCGCAAACGGCGTCTGGGAGATCGTCGCCTTCGCAAAGGCCGAAGAAATTGCGCCCTCGCGCTGGCTGCTCTCCAGCCTCCTGCGCGGACTTGCGGGCACGGAAGATGCGTTGGCCGCCGGCGCGCCGGCAGGCGCACCGGCGGTGATGCTGGATGCGGCGGTGCAGCCGCTCGGCCTTGCCGTTGGCGAACGGGGACGGCGGCTGAACTGGATCGTCGAGGCGGCGGGAAAAGCCGGCGCTTCGGCCGGGCCTTTCGCCTTCGAGGGTGGATTGCGGGCGCAGATGCCGCTTTCCCCGGGCATCTTTCCGGCGAGCGGAAAAAGGATGGCGTGCTGATCCGATGGAAACGCCGGAGCCGGATGGAGGCCGATGGCTGGGATGCGAGCGACATCCCGCTGGACGAGCCTTTCGAGCGATACCGTGTCGAGGTGCTGGAAGGTGAGGCCGTCAAACGAGTGTCGGAGGTTTCCGAACCCCGCTGGTTTTACCCTGTCGCAGCCGAACTCACAGATTTCCCGGTCCTGCGGGATCACATTTCCGTGCGTGTCCGCCAGCTCGGTCGCGCGGTGCCTCTGGGAGTGGTGGCGCAAGCCTTTCTCCCGCTCTGACAACTGCCTGAAAAACAACGCAAAGGATGAGAGAATGGACAGTACCAAGGCATGGTATCAATCACGTACCATCTGGGGCGCGCTGATTGCGGTTTTTGCGCCGCTTTTCAGCATTGCCGGCCTCGATCTGCCGGCCGGCCTGCACGGTGAGCTGGCGGAAGGGCTGGTAACGGTGGCGGGCGGAATTGGTGGCCTGATTGCACTTTATGGCCGCCTTTCGGCAACCCGCGCCATCCGCTGACGATAATCGCTGCAGCAGAACCCCCGCCGCGGCTCCTGGCGGCGGGGGCAGCATTCATTTGCCATTCAGACGCTTTGCGCTACATATTCGGTCACAATAAGGTTCGAGACGCACCCGGTTTTTGGAAGTTTGTAGAATGGCATCACCTCTCATCATCGCGACGCTTGCAGCCGGGCTTTCCGGTTTCACGGCGCCCGAGGCTGATCAGCAGGGCCACTACATTCTGGCTGCCAGCGATTGCGGCGCAGCCGTCGCCCGTGTTGTACGCGAAACCGGTGGCCAGCTTCTTTCGGTCTATCCTTCCGGCGACGGCCAGTCCTGTGTCGTCACCGTTCTCGTCCAGGGCAATGGCGAGCGCCCGCGCAAGGTAACGATGCGCGTGCCGATGTAGCTTGCCCGCATCGCCGAAATATCGGAAAACAATCCGAGACACTTAGCATGACCGGAACGCAGGCGGGCCGGGACACAGGAAAGGGCGGACAATGCGTATTCTCGTTGTTGAGGATGATGCCAATCTCAATCGTCAGCTGACCGACGCGCTGAAAGAGGCCGGTTATGTTGTCGATCAGGCATTTGACGGCGAGGAAGGGCATTATCTAGGCGATACCGAACCCTATGACGCCATCGTCCTCGATATCGGCCTGCCGCAGCTGGATGGCATCACCGTCGTTGAAAAATGGCGTGCGGCCGGCAAGGCCATGCCGGTCCTCATCCTCACTGCCCGCGACCGCTGGAGCGACAAGGTGGCTGGCATCGATGCCGGCGCCGATGATTACGTGACCAAGCCTTTCCATGTGGAAGAAGTGCTTGCCCGCGTGCGCGCGCTCATCCGCCGCGCCGCCGGCCACGCTTCCTCCGAACTGGTCTGCGGTCCGGTCCGGCTCGACACCAAATCCTCCAAGGCGACCGTCAATGGCACGACGCTGAAGCTCACCTCGCACGAGTTCCGCCTTTTGTCCTATCTCATGCATCACATGGGCGAAGTCGTCTCGCGCACGGAACTGGTCGAACATATGTACGATCAGGATTTCGACCGCGATTCCAACACGATCGAGGTGTTTGTCGGACGTTTGCGCAAGAAGCTCGGGGTTGATCTGATCGAGACGATCCGTGGTCTCGGTTACCGGATGCAAGCGCCGGCAGATGCGAAGTAATTCTCTCACCGCCCGCGTTCTGCTGCTCGCGTCCGCCTGGTCGGCGCTGGCGCTGGTGGTGATCGCCGTCGTTATTTCGACGCTTTACCGGCAGGGCGTGGAGCGCAGCTTCACCGATCTTCTGCGGGCGCAGCTCTATAACGTCATCAATTCCGTGACGATTTCCAACGAAAATACGCTGGCCGGCAGCCCGCAGCTCGGCGATCTCCGGTTTTCGCAGCCCGATACCGGTTGGTACTGGGTGGTGGAGCCGCTCGGCAATTTCCAGACTGCGCCGCTGGTGTCTTCCTCGCTCGGCGTGTCGACGCTGCCGGTGCCGAGCATTCTCGACGCCCCCTTCGACAACAGATACGAGCGCTTTTATGCCGTCACCGACGAGGCCGGCAACAAGGTGCGTGTGGCGGAAACGGAAGTCGTGCTGGACGGGGAGGGCCGGGCGGCCCGTTTCCGTGTTTCCGGCAATCTGAATGTCGTCGAAGACGATGTCCGTGATTTTTCCAACAGCCTCTATCTGGCGCTGGCCGTCTTTGGTGTCGGCAGTCTGGTCGTCAACGGTCTGGCCATTCTCTACAGTCTGCGGCCGCTTGATCAGGCCCGTGTGGCGCTCGGCAAGATAAGGGGCGGGGAGGCGGAAAGCCTCGAAGGTGAATTCCCGCGTGAAATCCAGCCGCTCGCCAATGAGGTCAATGCGCTGATCGACAGCAACCGCCGACTGGTGGAGCGTGCCCGCATGCAGGTCGGCAATCTCGCGCATTCGCTGAAAACGCCGATTGCCGTGCTTTTGAACGAGGCCCGCACGCTGGAGCCGCAGCATGGTGATCTGGTGCGCGCGCAAGCCGATGCCATGCAGGCGCAGGTGCAATCCTATCTCTCCCGCGCCCGCATCGCCGCCCAGCGCGGCTCGATCCTTGCCCGCGTGGAAGCGGAACCGGCGCTGGAACGGCTGGTGCGTGTGATGCGCCGCCTGAACCCCGAAAAGCAGTTCGTGCTGAATTTCGAGCAACCGGGCGCGGTACTCGGCATGGAGCAGCAGGATCTGGAGGAAGTCGTCGGCAACCTTCTGGAAAATGCCGCGCGTTTTGCGCAGACCAGAGTGGTCGTCACGCTTGCCACCGGCACGCACCCTTCTTCCGATGCCGAAATAGGCCGCCGGTCCTGGGTGGAGCTGACGGTGGAGGATGACGGGCCGGGGCTGGAGCCGGAACAGATCAGCGAAGCGATGAAGCGCGGCCGGCGGCTGGACGAGAGCCGTCCGGGCACCGGGCTCGGCCTGTCGATCGTTTCCGAGGTGGTGTCAGAATACCATGGCCGCTTTTCGCTGTCGCGCAGCGCCATCGGTGGGCTGAAAGCCGATCTGATTTTGCCGGGCCTTTCAAAAGAGCTTGCGTGAAGCAAGAAAAAAGGCAAGAAATTCAATGGCACCATATTGGGTGCAATGCGGTAGAAAAGAGGACAGGGTTTGGTTGACGTGTATGATGGCTGTCGCTCCGTGACGATGCGTTCGCTGGTGTCACGCCCGGCACTTCTCTCGATCCTGTGCGTTTCGATGCTGAGCGCCTGCACCACCACGGGCACGCGCCCGGCCGGTGGCGGCCTGTTCGGCCGCTCGGCACAGCCTTCGACACCTTTCCTTGCCAATCTTGAGGGCGGCATTGTCGGGCGAAGCGGCGTGCAGCTCGACAGGGGCGATCAGACCAAGGCGCTTGAGGCGGAATACAAGGCGCTGGAAACGGCGCCTGTCGGCACGCCCGTTGCCTGGAACGGCGATGACGCCAAGGGCCAGGTGGTCGCCAATGCGCCCTATCAGGTGGGCAATCAGAACTGCCGGCAATATTCGCACAGCCTCACCGTGGATGGACGCGAGACCAAGGTGCGCGGTGCGGCCTGCCGCAATGCCGATGGCAGCTGGTCGCCTTTGACCTGACGGGTTTGACGTAAATCAAGGCCACCGACCTCCGGCAATGACAAGAAGAGGCACGGCGGAACGGCCGAAACAGGGCTTGCGGTGCGGCGTGATGTCTCAAATTCACGTCATCCCCGCGCTTCATGTTTCCATGTGCCGCGCATTCGAGTAATTGAGCCTTATGTTCTGGATTGTCGTTGCGATATTGACGGCGGCTGTCGCCGTCGTCCTGATGTACCCGCTGATGCGGAAGACCGAGGCGCCTGAGACGCGCCGCGACGGTGAGGTTGCCGTTTACCGCGACCAGCTGGCGGAACTGGACCGTGAACGTGCGGCGGGTCTGATCGGCGAAACCGAGGCGGATTACGCCCGCGCCGAAATCGGCCGCCGCCTGCTTGCCGCCGCCGAGGCGGAAGAGGAGCAGGGCAAGCAGGACCGGCCGCGCCGGCACAATCTTGCCGCGAGCCTAATCACTGTTCTTTTGCCCGCACTCGGGCTCTGTCTTTACGTCTGGAACGGCAGTCCGGAAGTGCCGGACATGCCGCTCGAGGCGCGTCTTGAAAAACCCGGCAATGACATGAACCTGCTGGTCGCCCGCGCCGAAAGGCATCTGGCGCAGAACCCGGATGACGGCGCCGGCTGGGATATTCTGGCCCCGATCTATTTCAAGACACTGCGGCTTGGCGATGCCGAGCTTGCCTATCGCAATGCGCTTCGTATTCTGGGGCCAAGCGCCGAACGGCTGACGGGCCTTGGCGAAACGCTGGTGGCTGGCAATGACGGCATCGTCATCGAGGCAGCGCGTGATGCCTTTGCTGAGGCCGAAAAGCTGAAACCCGGCAATCCGCGCGCCCGCTTTTATCTGGCGCTGTCGCTGGAACAGGCGGGCAAGGCGGAAGAAGCGCGCGCGGCCTTTGCGGCGCTGGAGGCCGATGCACCGGCTGGCGCACCCTGGCTGCCGCTGGTTCGCGAACATATTACCCGCACCGGCGGCGAGACGGCCCCAGCCGCGCCCGGTCCGACCGCGCAGGATATGGCGGCTGCGAATGACATGACAGCCACCGACCGGCAGGCGATGATCGAGGGCATGGTGGCAAGCCTCGACGCCAAGCTGAAGGAAAACCCGGCCGATTTTGAAGGATGGATGCGGCTTGTGCGCGCCTATGCCGTGCTGAAGAATGAAGCCAGGGCCGGTGAAGCCCTGAGGGCCGGCCTGCAGGCTTTCCCGCCGGAGGGTGAGCAGGGCCGGCAACTGCTGGCGCTGGCGAAGGAACTGGGCGTTTCCGCCGGGCCGATCCGCACCAACGGGCAACAGGATGCCGCGCCGCAGGGAGTGACGCAATGACCCGCAAACAGAAACGTCTGGCAATCATCGGCGGCGGCATGAGCTTCATCGTTGCAGCCGTGCTGCTCGTCATGTTCGCTTTCGGCCAGTCCATCGCCTATTTTTACATGCCGGCCGATCTGGAAAAGACGCCCGTCAATCCCGGCACCCGCATCCGCCTTGGTGGTCTGGTGGCGGAAGGTTCGATCAAGCGCGGCGAGGGCCGCACGGTGAGCTTCACCGTGACGGATGGCGAGGCCAATGTACCCGTCAGCTACACCGGCATCCTTCCCGATCTTTTCCGCGAAGGGCAGGGCGTCGTGACCGAGGGCGTGTTCGATGTCGCGACCCGTGGCTTCGTGGCTGACAGCGTGCTGGCCAAGCATGACGAGAATTACATGCCGAAGGAAGTGGCCGACCGGCTGAAGGACAAGGGCCTGTGGCAGCATGGCGGTGACGGCGAGAACCCCGCCGCCGCAACGCCATCGGCCGGTGCCGTCTCCACTGACAAGACCGGAGCGACAAAATGATCAACGAGATCGGCCATTATGTTCTGGTTCTGGCGCTTGGCGTGGGGCTCATCGTCTCGACGCTGCCGGTCATCGGCGCGCGCCGCAACGACCGGGCACTGATGGATGTCGCCTCGCTTGGCTCCGTCATGATGTTCCTGCTGGTGGGTTTTTCCTTCGCGGCGCTGACGCGGGCCTATGCGGTCTCGGATTTCTCCGTGCGCAACGTCTGGGAAAACTCCCATTCGCTGATGCCTATGCTCTACAAGCTGACCGGCGTGTGGGGAAACCATGAAGGCTCCATGCTCCTCTGGCTGCTCATTCTGGTGTTTTTCAGCGCGCTCGTCGCCGCCTTCGGCCGCAACCTGCCGGAAACGCTCAAAGCCAATGTTCTGGCCGTACAGGCCTGGATTTCCGTCGCCTTCCTGCTGTTTATCCTGCTCACCTCCAATCCGTTTCTGCGTCTGTCACCGGTGCCGGCCGAGGGGCAGGACCTGAACCCCATCCTTCAGGATTTTGGCCTCGCCATCCACCCGCCGCTGCTTTACCTCGGTTATGTCGGCTTTTCGGTCTGCTTTTCCTTCGCCGTTGCGGCGCTTTTGGAAGGCCGCATCGACGCCGCCTGGGCGCGTTGGGTAAGGCCCTGGACGCTCGCCGCATGGACTTTCCTGACCGCCGGCATCTCCATGGGCTCCTACTGGGCCTATTATGAACTCGGCTGGGGCGGCTGGTGGTTCTGGGATCCGGTGGAAAATGCCTCCTTCATGCCGTGGCTGGCTGGAACGGCACTTCTGCATTCGGCGCTCGTCATGGAAAAGCGCGAGGCACTGAAAATCTGGACCGTGCTTCTGGCGATCATGACCTTCTCGCTGTCGCTGCTCGGCACCTTTCTCGTCCGCTCCGGCGTCTTGACCTCGGTGCATGCCTTCGCCACCGATCCGAGCCGCGGCATCTTCATCCTCGGTATTCTGACCATCTTCATCGGTGGAGCCTTAGCGCTCTTTGCATGGCGCGCGCCATCGCTGAAGGTCGGCGGCCTGTTTGCGCCGATCTCGCGCGAAGGGGCACTCGTCCTCAACAATCTCATTCTCACGGTCTCGACTGCCACGGTGCTGATCGGCACGCTCTATCCACTCATTTTGGAAACCCTGACGGGCGAAAAAATCTCGGTCGGTGCACCCTTCTTCAATCTCACCTTCGGCCTGCTGATGATCCCGATCCTGATCGTCACGCCGTTTGGGCCGATGCTGGCGTGGAAGCGCGGCGATCTTCTCGGCGCCTTCCAGCGGCTTTATGTGGCCGCCGCCATTGCAGCCCTTGCCGGGCTGACGCTCTGGTACGTGGAAAATGGCGGCCCGGTACTGGCGGCACTCGGAATCGCCGCCGGTTTCTGGCTGATTTTCGGTGCGTTTGCCGATCTCTGGTATCGCGCCAATTTCGGCAAACTGGCCTTCGGCATCGCATTCCGCCGTCTGAAGGGCCTGCCGCGCTCTGCCTTCGGCACGGCCCTGGCACATATGGGCGTCGGCATTACCGTGCTCGGCATCGTCATCGTCACCACCTATGAGACCGAAACCGTCCTGGAAATGAAACAGGGCATGGTGGCGGAAGCGGGCGGTTACAGCCTCACCTTTGATGGTATCCGCCACGCTGTCGGCCCCAACTTCACCGAGGATCGCGGCCATTTCACGGTGCGCAAGGCGGGGGTTGAGGTGGGCGACGTCTGGTCCTCGAAGCGGCTCTATACCGCGCGGCGCATGCCGACGACGGAAGCCGGTATTCTGACCTTCGGCCTCAGCCAGCTTTATGTCTCGCTGGGTGACCCGATGACCGATGGCGGCATGGTGGTGCGCATCTGGTGGAAACCCTTCATTCTGTGCATCTGGGGCGGCACGCTGTTCATGATGGTGGGCGGCTTCATCTCGCTGTCCGACAGGCGTTTGAGGGTGGGGGCACCAAATCGCAAGGCGAAGCCAGTACGGGCGGCAATGCCGGAGGCGGCGGAATGAGTGTGGCGCTTTCCTCATTCCTGTGCTTGTCACAGGAATCCAGTCGACGCGCGTCTGCGCGGCGGGAGAGTTTTTTCAGCCCAAGGACCTGGGCTGGCTGGATTCCTGTGACAAGCACAGGAATGAGGAAGATCGTGGCGGGGCTTACGCTTCTTCTCGCACTCCTGTTTGCCCCATGGCCCGCCTTCGCCTTCAACCCCGACGAGGTCCTTAAAGACCCCGTGCTGGAACAGCGCGCCCGCAACCTGACGTCTCAGCTGCGCTGCATGGTCTGCCAGAACCAGTCCATCGATGACAGCAACGCCGAGCTTGCGCGCGATTTGCGCGTTCTGGTGCGCGAGCGGCTGGTTCAGGGTGACAGCGACAAGGCCGTCATCGATTACGTCGTGTCGCGTTATGGCGAATTCGTGCTGTTGAAACCCCGCCTCAGCCTTCGCACCGTGCTTTTGTGGGGCGCACCCGTCGGCCTTACCCTTGCGGGCATTTTCGCCGTTTTCGTCTTTTCGCGCCGTCGTGCAACGCAGGAGCGGCCACAAAAACTGAGCGCGGACGAAGAAGAGAGAATCCGTAATCTCATTGAAAAATAACCGGTTTCCATGTCGGCCCCCGGTTCTTTTTCAACATTACGGATTTTTCATTCGTCAGACACTTCGCCGTAAGGTGTTGCCTCCTATATCTTCATCATCCACCGCTTCTCCCCCGGTCAAACGGGCTCCAGTCTGAATGAAGAAAGAAGGTACCAATGTCTCACTCTCAAAACGGACGTTTCTCGCTGAAAACGGCTCTGAAGGCCACGACCGTCGGCGGCCTTGCCGCGCTGATGCTGTCAACCGGCATCGCCGCTCCGATCGCCCATTCGCTTGCAGCACCCGTCGAAGTAACCGCGCCGCAGGTTCCGAGCTTTGCCAATGTGGTTGATGCGGTTTCGCCCGCCGTCGTCTCCGTTCGCGTCCAGTCGAACGTGCAGCCCGCTTCCGATGATTCCAGCAACTTTTCCTTCAATTTCGGCGGCCGTGGTCTCGACCAGCTGCCGGACGATCATCCGCTGAAGCGCTTCTTCAAGGAATTTGGCGGCCCCAATCAGGACCGTTCCGAGCGTGGCCCGAACCGCCACCGTGACGGCAAGGGCCCGCTGCGCCCGGTCGCCCAGGGCTCGGGCTTCTTCATCTCCGAAGACGGTTATGTCGTCACCAACAACCACGTTGTCGATGACGGCTCCGCCTATACGATCGTGATGAATGACGGCACCGAACTGGATGCCAAGCTTGTCGGCCGTGATCCGCGCACCGATCTGGCGCTGCTGAAGGTCGATGTGAACCGCAAGTTCACCTATGTGAAATTCGCCGATGACACCAAGATCCGCGTCGGTGACTGGGTCGTCGCCGTCGGCAACCCCTTCGGTCTCGGCGGTACGGTGACCTCGGGCATTATCTCCGCCCGTGGCCGCGACATCGGCTCCGGCCCCTATGACGACTACCTGCAGATCGACGCTGCCGTGAACCGTGGTAACTCCGGTGGCCCCGCCTTCAACCTCAACGGTGAAGTGGTCGGCATCAACACCGCCATCTTCTCGCCTTCCGGCGGCAATGTCGGCATCGCCTTCGCCATCCCCGCATCGGTCGCCAAGGACGTCATTGCCGACCTGCAGAAGGACGGCAAGGTCGAGCGCGGCTGGCTCGGCGTGCAGATCCAGCCCGTCAGCAAGGATATCGCCGAATCGCTCGGTCTTTCCGAGGCAAGCGGCGCACTCGTTGTCTCGCCGCAGTCCGGCTCGCCGGGCGACAAGGCCGGCATCAAGCAGGGTGACATCATCACGGCCGTCAATGGCGAGCCGGTCAAGGATGCCCGCGACCTGTCGCGCCGCATCGGTGGCATGGCCCCCAACGCCAAGGTTGAAATCTCGCTCTGGCGCGGTGGCAAATCGCAGTCGGTAACCGTGACGCTCGGCGATCTCGCAAGCGACGACGCTTCCAAGGCGACGCCCAGCCAGAACGACGACAAGGGCGGTCAGTCCTCCAGCGAGAAGGTGCTCTCCAGCCTCGGCCTGACGGTTTCGCCCGCCGATGACGGCAACGGCCTTGCCATCACCGATGTCGATCCCGACAGCGATGCTGCCGCCCGCGGCCTGAAGACCGGTGAGAAGATCACCTCGGTCAACAACCAGCAGGTCGCTTCCGCCGCCGATATCGAGAAGATCCTCGAGCAGGCCAAGAAGGACGGACGTTCCAAGGCGCTGTTCCAGATCCAAACGGACGACGGCAGCCGCTTCATCGCGCTGGATATCGACCAGGGTTGATAGGTTGACAGGCGATGCCGGTTCTTTGGGGAGCCGGCATCGCATCTCGCTCTCGAGACGGGGCGATTGAATATGGCAGGGCGCTACGGCCCGTTTTCTTCTCCCCGGCGGGGAGAAGAAAGGACCCGCAACGCCGGTCCAGGCAGTATCGCGGAGGAAACCTCATGGAAAACAAGGTTCAGGAAATGTCTGTCGCATCTCTTTCCGGTTGTGCGGAAAAGGGCGAGGGCGCTATTGTCCCGCACATGAAGATTCTTGTCATTGAAGACGACCTAGAGGCTGCGGCCTATATGACCAAGGCGTTCCGCGAAGCCGGGATCGTCGCCGATCACGCGAGCGACGGTGAGAGCGGCCTGTTCATGGGCTGCGAGAACGCCTACGACGTCATGGTGATCGACCGCATGTTGCCGCGCCGCGACGGGCTTTCCGTCATAAGCGAGCTGCGCCGTCGCGGCATCGAGACGCCGGTTCTGATCCTCTCCGCGCTGGGGCAGGTGGATGACCGCGTCACCGGCCTGCGCGCCGGCGGCGATGATTATCTGCCGAAGCCCTATGCCTTTTCGGAATTGCTTGCCCGCATCGAAGTGCTGGGCCGCCGCAAGGGCAAGCCCGAGCAAGACATGGTCTACCGGGTCGGTGATCTCGAACTTGACCGCCTGTCGCATGATGTCCGTCGCGGCGGCAAGGAAATCCTGCTGCAGCCGCGCGAATTCCGCCTGCTGGAATATTTGATGAAAAATGCCGGCCAGGTGGTCACCCGCACCATGCTCTTGGAAAACGTCTGGGATTATCATTTCGACCCGCAGACCAATGTTATCGACGTGCATGTCTCCCGTCTGCGCTCGAAGATCGAGAAGGACTTCGAGAAGCCGCTGCTGAAGACCATTCGCGGTGCCGGTTACATGATGAAGGACGAGGGCTGATTGGCGAAAATGGCCCGCCTCAGAATATTGTTCCGGTCGACCGCGGTGCGCCTCTCGGCGCTCTATATCCTTTTATTCGCGCTCTGCGCCGCCTTTCTGGTCTTCTACGTCACCGCACTTTCCGAAAAGCTGCTGAACCAGCAGACGCGTGATGCCGTCTTGCAGGAAGTATCTGATGTGCAGCGCATCTATAATCGCGGCGGCATCAACCCGCTGCTCAGGATGATGGAGCGCCGCGCCCGCCAGCCGGGCGCGAGCCTTTACGTCATTGCCGGCCCGAACGGCGAAATCCTTGCCGGTAACGTTGCCTCCGTGCAGCCCGGTGTCTTCGACAAGGAAGGCTGGACGGGCTTTCCCTTCCGTTACGAGCGTTATTCCGAAAGCGGCGACAGCGTGCAGCACCTCGCCACCGCCAATATTTTCCTGCTGGATAATGGCCTGCGCATCCTGATCGGCCGCGACCTTGGCGAGCCGACCAAGTTCCGGGCGCTGGTGCGCAATGCGCTGATGGTGGCGCTGGCGATCATGAGCGGCGGCGCGCTGCTCATCTGGTTCGGCATCGGCCGCAATGCGCTGAAGCGCATCGATCGCATGTCGGCGGCGACCAAGAAGATCATGGCCGGTGATCTGTCGCAGCGCCTGCCGCAGGGCCGCTCGGGAGATGAGTTCGACCGGCTGTCCGGCTCGCTCAATGCCATGCTCGGCCGCATCGAAAAACTGAACGAGGGCCTGCGGCAGGTCTCCGACAATATCGCCCACGACCTGAAGACACCGCTGACCCGGCTGCGCAACAAGGCCGCCGCAGCACTTGACGACGATGACGAGACCAAAAGGCGCTCAGCGCTTGAGGGCATCATCGCTGAGTCCGATCAGCTCATCCGCACCTTCAACGCGCTGCTGATGATCTCCCGCGTCGAGGCCGGCTCGATCGCCGCTGAAATGACCGATGTGGACGTCTCGGCAATCGCCGCAGACAGCGCCGAACTTTACGAGCCGGTGGCCGAAGATGCCGGCCTTGTGCTGGAAACCCAGATAGAGCCCGGACTTTCGGTGCAGGGCAACCGCGAACTGATCGGCCAGGCGCTGTCGAACCTCATCGACAACGCCATGAAATATGCCTGTGAAAGCGAAGGCGACAAAAAGCTCGTCATTCGTCTGGCGAGAGAAGAAGAAGCAATCGTGCTTTCCGTCGCCGATAATGGCCCCGGCATTCCCGCCGACAAGCGCGGCGAGGTGCTGAAACGTTTCGTGCGGCTGGATGAAAGCCGTTCCAAACCGGGCACCGGCCTTGGCCTCTCCCTGGTGGAGGCCGTGATGGAACTGCATGGCGGATCGCTGCTGCTGTCCGACACCGATGCGTCGAATGCCGCCTGCCCGGGGCTGACAGTTTCGATGGTATTTCCCGTCTCAAAACCATAAGCCAAGCCATACGGCGATCTCGTCGCTGCAAGCGATGGCGTTGCCTTGCGTCAGCGCGGGTAACGGTTAGGCGGATCACCGAAATTTGCGCAGACATTCTTTCCCGGTCGGAAAAATAGCTCCCATCCGAGATTGAATTGACAGGTGATCGGAAGAATATTCATGGGGATGATTGCTGCACTTTATGCGTCGGTCTGATGGCGATCGACAAGAGGACTTGGCGACAGATGGCAGGCACCACTCCCACAGCCAGCGACCGGCATCGCCCGGTCATTCTGTTCGATGCCGAATGTGTGCTGTGTTCCGTGAATGCGCAGTTTGTGCTGCGGCACGATAAGGCAGGGTACTTCCGGCTGGCGTCGATGCAGGGAGAGGTCGGCGCGGAAATCTATCGGCGTCATGGCATTGACCCCACCAATCCGGCAAGCATGCTGGTCGTCGAAGGCGACAGGGTGCGGCAGGACAGCGACGCGGTGCTGAGCATCTATGAGGCGCTTGGCATGCCGTGGCGGCTTGTTGCCATAATGCGCGTCATTCCCGCCTCCTTACGCGATCCCCTTTATCGCTTCGTTGCACGCAATCGCTACCGGTGGTTTGGAAAGCGTGAGCAATGCTGGGTAGCGCCGCCGGAATACAGGGACAGGATCCTTTAACCGGGTTGATGGCAGGTGGACGCTCGACGTTCGGACGGATGCGCGACCATATTGGGGATGTGGTCGCGCGCCCTCGTAGATGGGTCGCCCCAACTCAGAACGTATAGGCCACGCCCACCATCGCAAATGGCTGTATGTCCTTTTTCACCACCGGGCTGTCCTTGGCGTCGCCCAAGAGAAAACCGACGCCGCCGGTCCCGGTGATCGTCCAGTTCTCCGTAATCAAGTAGGAGACCGAGGCGCTGGCGTCGATGCGTTTGAAGCCGGCTTTGGCGTCGTAGCGGCGCAGGCCGGAGCGGGCCGATTGCGCCGAGGTGACGCCGAAATAGGATTTCATGTGGTTGTCATCCGCCCAGGTGGCGGAGAGGTCTGCGCCGAGAATGAACTGGTCGACCTTGTGCGAGACGCTGGCGCCGACGGTGGCGGTCAGGCCTTCGCTGCCGCCAATGGTCTTGTCCACCTTGGCGTAGATTTCGAACGGGTCCATGCCGTAGGCGATGACGCCGCCGACCACGCCGCCGGCCTTGATGTCGCCCATCCCGCGCAGGTTCTTCCTGTCGTCCTTTTCCTTGCGACCGCCTTCCCAGCCGCCCTTGATGCCCAGTCTGAAACCGTTCTGGTTCAGAACATTAACGGTGACACCGCTGAAATCGATGCTCAGCGTATCGCCATATTGCACGGAAACCAGGGGTACGGCGCCGGCTTCCAGCTTGTCGGAGCCTTCATATTTGGGGGCATAGGCCGCGCCGACGCCGAGCGTGATCTTCCAGTCGCTGGAGCTGCTGTAGCGGGCATTGTCGAAATTGCCCTGCGGATCGGCGAGCCTGTCCGATTTGCCGATATCGGCGGCAGAAGCGGGCGTGGAAATGATCTGCGCCATGGGCAGTGCTGTCAGGCACAATGCCATCGCACGCAGGTTCTTTTGCCATTTCACCGTAAAAAATTGTTTCATGATCATATCCGTTGCAGCATCGAGCGTTGGAAAACCGGGGAGTCGGGTTTCGTTGAGGAGGACGCTACGCGGGCACAGTTGCGGAGACATTACGTGGTGCCGGGACTTGCACTTCGGAGCGAAAAACCGGGGCGCGGCCTTGGAAAACATCGCCGGAAACGGTTTTCCTCATCGCAAAGCGCCTCGCATTTGTTACAACGCCAAGTCTATGCGCCCGAAGGCTTCGGCAGAGGATGGCGGCGGAACGGTTTGCGGGGAGCGGCCCGTTCCTGAAAATGCTGCAGGCGGAAGAGCGTGGATGAGAAAGCGGCAAGAGGGAGAGAGACAGTGACGAAACCCCAAAACGCCGAAAGGCGGCTGAGCGAGGTTCTGCCGGGCGTGATCCGCCCCTATACGCAGACGGAACTGAAATCCGTTCTTTCAACGCTGAAGGACATCGGCAAGGTTGAGCCGGCGGTGGCGGCGTTGCTGGCGGACGAAAGCCCGCTTAAGGATTTTATCGCTGCGGCCTTCACCCTGTCACCCTATCTGCGCGACATGGCGGCGGCGGATGAGGGGCTGCTGACGCTGGCGATTTCCAAACCGCTGACGCCGCTGCTCACCGATCTCGTTCGTGACGCGCGCGATTGCTGGAAACCCGGGCAGGAAGGCGGCTTACCCGTCGAAAACGAGGTGATGTCGCGGCTGAGAATCGCCAAGCGGCGGCTCTCCTTCGTCGCGGCGCTTGCCGATCTGGCGCGCATCTTCACCGCCCGCGATACGACACGCTGGCTGAGCGAGATGGCGGATGCATCGCTTTCCGCCGCCATCGATCACCTGCTGCTTTCCGCCCATGAGAGCGGCAAGCTGAAACTGAAGAACGTCGCCGCGCCGAGCGAAGGCTCCGGCCTGATCGTGCTCGGCATGGGCAAGCTCGGCGCGCGCGAACTCAACTATTCCTCCGATATTGATGCCGTGGTGTTCTTCGAACCCTCGGCTGGCATCATGGACGACCCCTATGATGCCACGGAGAATTTCGGCCGCATGATGCGCCGTCTTGTGCGTATCATGCAGGAGCGTACGGCGGATGGTTATGTCTTCCGCACCGATCTCAGGCTGCGTCCCGATCCCGGTTCGACGCCGCTTGCCATTCCCGTGGAAGCGGCGCTGCTTTATTACGAGGGCAGGGGCCAGAACTGGGAGCGCGCCGCCTATATCAAGGCGCGGCCGGTGGCCGGCGACATCAAGGCGGGTGAGAATTTCCTGCGTGAGCTGACGCCTTTCATTTTCCGCAAATATCTCGATTATGCGGCGATTGCCGATATCCACTCCATCAAGCGGCAAATCCATGCGCATAAGGGCCACGGCGCCATTGCGGTGAAGGGCCACAACGTCAAGCTCGGGCGCGGCGGCATTCGCGAAATCGAGTTCTTCGCCCAGACGCAGCAGCTTATCGCCGGCGGTCGCATGCCGCCGCTTCGTGTGCGGGCGACGGAGGAGGCGCTTGCGGCGCTGACGGAAGCGAAATGGATCGATGCCGAAACGCGTGACAGCCTGACGGAAGCCTATTGGTTCCTGCGCGAAGTGGAGCATCGCATCCAGATGGTGCGCGACGAGCAGACTCATGTGCTGCCGGACACCGAAGCCGAACTGAAGCGCATCGCCTTCATGCTCGGTTTTGCCGATACCAAGTCCTTTTCCGAGAAGCTGGAGGAGGTGCTGCGGCTGGTGGAGCGCCGTTATTCGGCGTTGTTCGAGCAGGAGACGAAACTGTCAGGCGAGGCCGGCAATCTGGTCTTCACCGGCCAGAAGGACGATCCCGATACGTTAAAGACGCTCTCCACGCTGGGCTTCGAGCGGCCGGAGGATATTTCCCGCGTCATCCGCACCTGGCACAATGGCCGCTACCGGGCGACACAATCGGTGGAGGCGCGCGAGCGGCTGACGGAACTGACGCCGGACCTGCTGCGGGCCTTCGGCGAAAGCAAAAGGGCCGATGAGGCGTTGCTGCGCTTCGACAATTTCCTCTCCGGCCTGCCGGCTGGCATCCAGCTGTTTTCGCTGCTTGGCAACAATCCGGCGCTTCTGTCGCTCCTGGTAACGATCATGTCTTCGGCCCCGCGTCTTGCCGAAATCATCGCCGCCCGCCCGCATGTCTTCGACGGCATGCTGGACCCGGCGCTGATGAGCGACGTGCCGACGCGCGAATATCTCGCTCACCGCATGGGCAATTTCCTCTCCAATGCCCGCCATTACGAGGATATTCTCGACCGGCTGCGCATCTTCGCCGCCGAACAGCGGTTTCTGATCGGGGTGCGGCTCTTGACCGGCGCGATCCGTGGCGAGGTCGCCGCCCGCGCTTTCACCCATCTTGCCGATCTGGTGATAGAGGCGGCGCTGAATGCCGTGCTGGCGGAAATGGAAGCGGCGCATGGGCCTTATCCCGGCGGCCGTGTCGCCGTCATGGGCATGGGCAAGCTTGGCTCCTTCGAACTCACCGCCGGTTCTGATGTCGATCTCATCCTGCTTTACGATTATGACGATGCCGCCCAGGAATCCACGGGCGTTAAACCGCTTGATGTTGTGCGGTATTTCACCCGCGTCACCCAGAGGCTTATCGCGGCACTGTCTGCCCCGACGGCGGAAGGTGTGCTTTACGAGGTGGACATGCGGCTGCGCCCCTCCGGCAACAAGGGGCCGGTGGCGACGCGTATTTCCGCCTTCGAGAAATACCAGCGCGAGGAAGCCTGGACCTGGGAGCACATGGCGCTTTCCCGCGCCCGGCTGATCTGCGGCGAAACCTCGCTGATGGAAGACGCGCGCCGCATCATCGCCTCCATCCTTTCGCAGAAGCGCGACGTGGCCAAGGTTTCCGCCGATGTGCTGGAAATGCGAAACCTCATCGAGCAGGAGAAGCCACCGGAGAATATCTGGGACTTCAAGCTTATCAATGGCGGTTTGGTTGATCTGGAATTCATCACCCAATACCTGGCGCTGGTCGGCCCCGTAAAAGGCCTTGCCCCTCATGAGCCGGGCCGTAACACGGCCGAGGCGCTGCAGGTGCTGGCCGCACCCGTCATGGAGCCGCAGGCGTTCGACGACTGCATGGCGGCGATGGGGCTCTATACCGAAATCTCGCAGATCGTGCGGCTGTGTATAGACGGCGCCTTCAATCCGAAGGAAGCGCCGGCCGGATTGACCGACCTCGTCTGCCGGGCGGGGGATTGCCCTGACATTGCGACGCTGGAGGGTGAGGTGAAGCGGCTGGCGAAAGCGGTGCGGAAGGTGTTTGTGGGGACGGTGAAGAATGGGGGGTAGGGTTGGTGGGTGAGGCTTCACCCCCCTCTGCCCTGCCGGGCATCTCCCCCTCAAGGGGGGAGATTAGCTAGAAGGATGCTCCCCGGCAAATTCGCAACGTTTGAGATGATCGAGCGATTGCAGCTGGTCGATCTCCCTCCTTGTGGGGGAGATGCCCGGCAGGGCAGAGGGGGGTATGGCACCCACCAATATTACCCAATCAATGCACCGTCCCGCAATGCCCCGCCACATGCGGAATAATAATCGTCACCACCGTGCCGCGACCCTCACACGAGCGGATCTTCATCGTCCCCCCATGCAGCTTCACGAGCGAGCGGGAAATGGCAAGCCCAAGGCCTGAGCCGCCCTGGCTCTTGGCATATTGGCTCTGCACCTGCTCAAAGGGTTGGCCGATCTTTTCCAAAGCCTGGGTGGGAATGCCGATGCCGGTATCGGCGATGGTGAGGATCATCGCGGCCTCGTGCACATGGGTGCGCAGCGCGATGCGACCGCCATCACCGGTGAATTTCACAGCGTTTGACAGCAGGTTGAGCATGATCTGCTTCATGGCGCGGCGGTCGCCCTGCATCGTCAGCCCGGCGCAGACCTTCTGCTGCACGGTGATGTTCTTCTGTTCAGCCTGAATGGCGGTCAGACGCAGGGTTTCCTCGATCAGCGGCGCGAGATCGATGGTCTCGCGGTTGATGCGCATATGGCCCGCCTCGATCTTCGACATGTCGAGAATATCGTTGATGACATTCAAGAGGTGCTTGCCGCTGTCATGGATATCGCGGGCATATTCGGAATATTTCGGCGAACCGACCGGCCCGAACATCTCGTTTTGCAGGATTTCGGAAAAGCCGAGAATGGCGTTGAGCGGCGTGCGCAGCTCATGGCTCATATTGGCGAGGAATTCGGATTTCGCCCGGTTGGCGGCCTGGGCGCGCTCTTTTTCGGCAAGGTAATTGGCGTTGGCGTCGGAAAGCTCGGTCTTCTGCCGCTCCAGCTTGTGCTGTGAGGCGGAGAGGTCGCCGATGGTCGCCATCAGCCGGCGCTCGGAATCGCGCAGCCGTTCCTGATGGCGCTTGAGCAACGTGATGTCGGTGCCGACGGAAACGAGGCCGCCATCATGGGTGCGGCGCTCATTGATCTGCAGCCAGCGCTCGTCGGCCAGCTGCACTTCCGTGGTGCGCGATAGACCGGACTGGTCGGCATCGGCAACGCGACGCTCCACCACGGGGCGGGCTGCGGCCGCATGCACGGTGCTTTTTTCGGTGCCGGCCACCAGCACGCTGTCAGGCAGGCCATAGGCCTTCTGATAGTGGGTGTTGCACATCACCAGACGGTCATTCTTGTCCCATAGCACGAAGGCTTCCGAGGTGGATTCGATCGCGTCGGCAAGACGCTGGTCGGCCTCGGCGTAACGCTGGGCGAGGCGGTGCTGTTCGGTGACGTCCATGGCGATGCCGATGACACGCGGACCGTTATTGGTGCGGATGACCTGGGCGCGGGCGCGCAGCCAGACATAATGGCCCTTGGCGTGGCGCATGCGGAAAATCTGGTCGATCTGGCGCAGATTGCCGCAACCGACGGCGCGGGCCAGTTCATAGAGATTGCCGTCTTCGGAATGCATCATTCGGGCGGCATCGGAAAAGGACAGTGGTGCAGCCTTGGGCGGCATGCCCAGAATTTCGTAAAGCGAACCGGACCAGAACATGCGGCGTGAGGAAAGATCGAAATCCCACAACCCGCAGCGGCCGCGCGACAGCGCCGTTTCCACCCGCAGGTTGGATTCGGCGAAGATGTCGTCGGCATCGCGGGCGCGCTTCACCTGCATGTAATAGGCGTAGAGCACCACGAGCAGGATCGAGGAAATGCCGGCAAACAGCGTGACGTTCATGGCGATTTCGCTGCGCCAGAAGGAGCGGATCGGCTGCAGCGAACGCGCCGCGATGACCATCGCGCCATCATCGCCGAAGGGGATCATCGTCGCGTAATGCTGCTGGCCGTCAATATTGGTCTCGATGGTGCCGGGTGCGCCGGGAAAACGCTGCACGATGGCGATTTCCGGAAGCAAAGCGGGAAGCGACGTGCCGATATAAAGCATTGCTTCCTTGCCGGCGCCGGCAAAAATCCGGCCATTGCTGCCTGAGAGCAGCACGATGGTGCCATCGGCAAGACTGCCCGATGGCAGCGCCGAAACGAGGCTTGCTTCCGCGCGGGCGCGGTCCTGCGCGGGAAAGACGGTGCCGTTGTTGAGAAGCGCTGCCTTGGCGGTCAGCGCCGTCAGCGCCGTGGAATGGCGGGCGGCCTCTTCCATGCGGCTATATTCCGCGACGATGCCGAGCATGCGCGAGGCCGCGACGACGACCAGAAAGGCGAGGATGAGAATGGGTATCAGCCGCTTCAGCAGCGTCTCGACCTGCGGCGCCGGGCGGTCGGAGCCATTCATCAAACCCATCAGGTCGCTGGAGAGCTTCTCGCCCCAGGCCGCAAGATCAGAAAATTTGGCATACGGCCGCTCATCGCCCGCAGTCGCCCGCCGCACGTTCGTCATTGTCCCGCCTTTGTGATGTCCCCATGATTCGAAGCGCCGCCGCTCGAATATGGCTAGTGAATCAAATGCGATTCGCCCTGTCCAGAGGCAAAAGTTAAAAGAATTTTAACCCCTTGAACCGACTCCGTATTTTTTCGGGACGCTTTCTTCCAGCCCCGTCGAACTCGGGAATTATGAGTGAAATCAGTGAGCCGGCACTAGAATACCGGCTGTCGCGGGAGGCGGGGGAAGCGGCTTTCAGACGCCGTCGAAAGCGTCGAGAGCCGGGCCAAGCGCGCTGACGACGCCGTTCCCGGCGGCCGGCAGACCAGTCAGCACCGCGCTGATGATATCCTCACGGCTTGCGCCACGCGCCTTGGCTTCCATGACATGAAAGGCGATGCCGCTTTCAAGGCGCAGCGCGGCCAGAATGCCGATATAGATCAGGCTCTGGGTCTTCACATCAAGCGTGGATGCCACACCCAGTTTCTGCACGGCCTGAAGCCATGCCGCATTGTGGGCGGGAGCGTCCGTCATGAAGCGTTGAAACGAAGCGCTGGCCTTGGACATGTCGGTCATCTGCAATTCCTTTCTGCTGCCGGGCCGGTCCTGGCCCCTTGAGACCATCATGTTGCGGAATGCATTACGCCGCCTTGATGGATATCAAGACGGCGTAACGGCATGTTCGAAAATGGTGGCAAAGCGGAAGCTTGGCTTAGCCTTTCAGGATACGCCCGACAATGTCGCTCACATCCGTGGACAGGCCCTTGGCGTCGGCAATCGTCGACAGTGCGGCCTTCGCGTGTTCGGCGCGGCTTGCCTCCAGAGACCGCCATGAACGCATGGAGGTGAGAATGCGCGCGGCAAGCTGCGGGTTGCGCTTGTCGATGGCGATGATCTGCTCCGCCAGGAACCGATAGGCTGCGCCGTCTGCGCGGTGGAAGCCGGTGGGGTTGGCAAAGGCCAGCGTGCCGACCAGCGAACGCACCCGGTTCGGATTGGTGGCGATGAAATGTTTCGATTTCATCAGCGCCTTGATGCGATCAAGCGCGCCGTTGCCGGGAATGGCGGCCTGCAGCGAGAACCACTTGTCGAGAACCAGCGCATTGTCGGCGAAGCGCGTTTCGAAAGCCGTAAGCGCTTCTTTCGTCTCGGCACTCTCGGGGAAACGCTGGGTCAATACGCTGAGCGCATGTGCGAGATCGGTCATGTTGGTGGCGTCGGCATAGGCTTTTGCCGCGCGGGCAGGGGTTTCCTCGGCAAAGGCAAGGAAGCTGAGAGCGCCATTGCGAAGCGAACGGCGTCCGGCACTGTCCGCATCCGGACTGTAGGCCTCGCCGTTACCCGACGCTTCCGCAAGCTGCCTGAAGGTTTCAAGCCCGGCTGTTGCGATCGCCTTTATCGTGGCGTTGCGCGCCTTGTGAATGGCGTCCGGATCGGTATTGCCACCCAGTTCGCGAGCGATATCCGTTTCGCTTGGCAGCGCCAGCGCCTGTGCGCGGAAAGCGGGTTCGAGCGAGGAATCGCCGACGATTTCAATAAGCGTTGCGATGAGCTCGGCGTCCGTGCGCACTTCACCGCCATTCTGCACCGCTTTGGTGGCGGCAATCAGTGCTGGCAAGGCAAGATCGGTCAGCGCCTGAAAACGGGCAAACATATCCGTCTCGTGCCGGGCGATCTGCACCAGATCGGCGGCGTTCTGCTCGAAATGCAGATTGACCGGCGCCGAGAAGCTGCGATTGATCGACAGCACGGGCCGCGAGGAAATGCCGGAGAAGGAGAAGGTCTGGTTGCGCTCGGTCAGGTGCAGCACGCCATCCCGATATTCGCCGCCGGCGACTGCCTGTGGCTCGGCGATCTGACCATTGTCGAGAATAAGCGCCAGCGACAGCGGGATGTGCCGTGGCTGTTTTACCGGCTGGCCGGGTGTCGGCGCCACGGTCTGTTCCAGCGTCAGGCTGAACGTCGCCTTGCCGGCATCATAAGCGGAGGAGACGGAGACCAGCGGCGTGCCGGCCTCGGTGTACCATAGCGAAAACTGCGACAGATCGCGGCCGCTGGCATCGGCAAAGCTCTTGACGAAATCTTCAACCGTCGCCGCTTCGCCGTCATGACGTTCGAAATAAAGGTCCATGCCCTTCTTGAAATCGTCAGCACCGAGGATCGTGGCGATCATGCGGGTGACTTCGGCGCCCTTTTCATAAACGGTCGTCGTGTAGAAATTGTTGATTTCGCGGTAAGTGTCTGGGCGTGGCGGATGCGCCAGCGGACCGGAATCCTCCGGAAATTGCTCCGATTTCAGATGGCGCACATCGGCGATGCGCTTGACCGGGCGCGAGCGCATGTCGGCGGAAAATTCCTGGTCGCGATAGACCGTCAGGCCTTCCTTCAGGCACAGCTGGAACCAGTCGCGGCAGGTGATGCGGTTGCCGGTCCAGTTGTGGAAATATTCATGCGCGATGATGCGCTCGATATTGGCGTAGTCCGCGTCAGAGGCGGTTTCCGGGTCAGCCAGCACGAATTTGTCGTTGAAGACGTTGAGACCCTTGTTCTCCATCGCCCCCATGTTGAAATCGGATACGGCGACGATCATGAAGATATCGAGGTCGTATTCGCGGCCGAAACGCTCTTCGTCCCATTTCATCGAACGCTTCAGCGCGTCCATGGCATAGGCCGCACGCGGCTCCTTGCCGTGCTCGACATAAATCTTCAGCGCCACTTCACGACCGGAGAAGGTGGTAAACGTGTCTTCCACCACGCCGAGATCACCGGCGACGAGCGCGAAGAGATAGCTGGGTTTCGGATGCGGATCGAACCAGGCGGCAAAGTGACGGCCCTCGTCGTAATTGCCGCCACCGAGGAAATTGCCGTTCGACAAAAGCAGCGGATTGCCTTCCTTCGCCGCGATGATCGTCACCGTATAGGGCGCCAGAACATCGGGACGGTCGGGGAAATAGGTGATGCGGCGGAAACCTTCCGCCTCGCATTGGGTGCAATAAACGCCATTGGTGCGGTAAAGCCCCATCAGCTGCGTATTGACCTGCGGATTGATGTAATTGGTGACGCAGATCTCGAAGGGCGTTTCCGCCGGCAGATCACGGATGGTCAGGCTGTCGGGCGTAGCGTCATATTGGCTGGCGGGGATCTCGACCTGATCGAGCAGCAGGCCCGAAAGCGTCAGCTCATCACCATCGAGAACAAGCGGTGCCTGTGAATCGACGCCTTCGCGTCGGTGAAAGATCAGACGGGCTTCGACCTTGGTATTCTTGGGGTCGAGTTCGAAGGTGAGATCCACCCGCTCCAGAACGAAATCGGTGGGGCGGTAATCTGCCAGGTGAACGATCTGGCCCGTGTCTGTTCGCATGACTGTTCCTGAATAACTTAGCGTGGTCTTCCCGCCATCATGTCGTCATAAGGCCGGGATGTAAAATAGGTGGAGTATTCGTCACGTTCATGTGCGCATCGGAGGACATTCTGTCCCGCCATAAAGGCTTTACCGGCCATGCAGACGATCCTCCCCCGCCGCCGGACCCATGGACCATCGCAGCAAATGTTGAACGATTACTGAAATTATATTTTATTTTCTTCAAATTTTAGCGCATGTCGCTTTGATCTGACGCGAGGCCGAAAACGCGAAAGCAATTCTTTGCCGTCACCAAATCAACCGAATTCATGGGTGAATAACATTTTTTGATGTAAAGGCCGGGAGGAATGTTCTAGCCTTGCGCAAATCCAATTCCCCTGCGTCGTCCTCCCCGCATGAAAATTTACCGATGGCGTGTTTGCGCAGCCGATATGAGTAACTGCCAATGAACGCCGAACCGACCAATCCCTTCCGCGGGATCAGCATGAAGCTGGTTTCGGTTGGCTTTTTTCTTGTCATGCAGACCTGTATCAAGGCCGCCGGTCCCGATGTGCCGGCCGGCCAGATCACCTTCTTCCGCTCCGCCTTCGCCATTATCCCGATTGTCGTTTATCTCGCCTGGCTGCATGCGCTGACCAGCGCGCTGCACACCAACAATCTTCTCGGCCATTTCAAACGCGGTTTTCTCGGCATCCTCTCCATGGCCTGCGGCTTTTACGGGCTGACCATGCTGCCGCTGCCGGAGTTTATCGCCATCGGTTATGCATCGCCGCTACTGGCCGTCGTCTTTGCCGCTTTCATCCTGCATGAGAAGGTGCGCGTCTATCGCTGGAGCGCGGTGTTCGTCGGCATGATGGGCGTGCTGGTGATTTTGTGGCCGAAGATGACGCTTCTGCGCGAAGGCGGTTTTGCCGCCGGTGAGGGCCTGGGGGCGATTGCCGTGCTGTGTGGCGCGGCGCTGGGCGGCCTGGCGATGATCCAGGTGCGGCAATTGGTCGATACCGAAAAAACGCCGACCATCGTGCTCTATTTTTCGCTCACCGCCACCCTGCTGTCGCTGGTGAGCGTGCCCTTCGGCTGGAGCGCGCTGACGATGACGCAGGCCATGCTGCTGATCACCAGCGGCATCTGCGGCGGCGTTGCGCAAATCTTCCTGACGGAGAGCTACCGCCATGCCGAAGTCTCGGTCATCGCACCCTTCGAATACAGCTCCATCGTCTTCGGGATCGCAGTTTCCTACATTCTGTTCGGAGACATCCCCACGCTCACCATGCTGATCGGCACGGCGATCGTCATCCTTGCCGGTATATTCATCATCTTCCGCGAGCATCAGCTGGGTCTGGCAAGACGGGCAGCCCGCAAGGCCTCTACGCCGCAGGGGTGAAGTCGCCATTTCCCCGATATGTTCCGTTGAAGTTGATGACGACGGGTATTTCTTCTCTCGGCGTCATCCTCGGCCTGTCCCGAGGATCTGCCAACGTTTTGATTTTGTTGAGGTGATTAGATCCTCGGGTCAAGCCCGAGGATGACGTCGCGGGAAACATTCGTCCCTTGCGCCCTCAATCTCGATGTCATGAGCGTGCAGAAATCTGAACCGGACAACACCACGAAAAGCCCGGGGATGACGTCAGAGTATTTGGCAAGGCTCTTAACCTCGCCGTCTCTCTCAGCAAAACGCACAAAAGCAAAAGGCGCCTTCCCGAAGAAAGACGCCAGCGCGCAATCATATATGTGGACCAGCTTGATACTGGCCTGAATGCTCTCAGCGCTCGCGGAAATCCGCAAAGACAGCCGAAGGACGCGTCACGCGGACCTGCTGCATGGCAGCGCGTGCGGTCATCTGTTCGTTAGCGGCAGCGCCGAAACGATGGTAACCCTGACTGGAGCGTGGGCCGAGGCCCGCCAGACGGAGCGTTTCAAAGCCGGAATGTACCGGACGGAAGCGAGTGGTCATTGCCTTGGTTCCTTAAACCGAATTCCTCCCAAGACACTGCGGTATATCGCAGCGCAGCATGGATTCGGCAAGCTCGCCAAATGCGTCGCTGTTATGCGAATTGCGCATGGCTTTTTTCATAATTCGTTTACACTGAGCAATAATAAGGCAATCAGCCTTGCGTAACCTTGGCCTGAAACGCCAATAAATCCTGCCATGCCAATGACTTGGAGGCAGGCGCGTTCAAAAGTTCCTGCGGGTGCAGGCTGGCCAGCGCCGGCAAAACAAGATGTCCGGCTGCGACATCACGCCACTGTCCGCGCAGCGTATGGATCGTTCCGGTGCCGCCGAAGAAGAAACGTGCGGTGAAGTTGCCAAGAAGCAACAGGTGTTTCGGCTCCGCCAGCGCGATCTGGCGCTCGATGAAGGGCCGGCAGATATCCATTTCGGCTTGAGTCGGCGGACGGTTGCCCGGCGGCCGCCACGGCACGACATTGCCGAGCATGATGTTGCCGCGTTCAAGGCCGATTGCTGAAAGCATACGGTCGAGCAAAAGTCCGGTCTTGCCGGCAAATGGCAGGCCTTCGCGGTCGTCATCGGCATCCGGCATGGGACCTATGACCATGATGGCGGATGAGGGATCGCCTTCGGTGAAGATCGTGCTGCGCGCGCTGTTCTTGAGATTGCAGCCGCTGAACCCTTCCAGCGCGGTTTTCAGCTCGGCAAGCGACCTTGCGCTTTCAGCGGCAAAACGCGCTGCCGCCACGGCCTGTTCGTCCGGCATCGCAACATTCTGCTGAACCGCGGGGGCGGGTGGCGCGCCGCGTGCCGGTGTCTGGCGTTTCGGCTGCTGCTGCGGCGAGTGTTGAGGTGTATCGCCGCCGCGTTCCATCGGCCGCTGGCTTGGCTGGCGCGCGGCTGCGCCCGCCTCCTGTCCCTGTGTCGGCCGGGCAGGGCGGGCGGCGGCAAATTCGGCGAAACGGTCGAGCGGCTGGTCTTCCAGCAGCCAGTCCACGCCCGCATCCGCATGGAAATGCAGGAGGGCGGCAAGTTCGGCCGGGGAAAGGTCGTGGGCGGCGATCATGGGGGGAAATTATCCCATGTTCCCCGCCCGGGGAACCCGTAAATCACGCTGTCCAGCGCTGAATGTCACCGCTTTCGCCGATCATCGCCAGACCATGGGCAATCGAGAGCAGCTCGCCGCCGCTTTCGATCCGGTCAGCATCGAAACGCCGGGTGAAAAGCTCCCGCACCGCGGGTACGAAGGAGGTGCCGCCGGTCAGGAACACCTTGTCGATGGCTTCGGGAGCCACCTGCGTTTTTTCCAGCACCTCGTCCAGTGCGCCTTCGATCTTGGCGAGATCGTCGGCGATCCAGCCGTTGAAATCGCTGCGTTTCACCATCTTGCGCCCGGCCTTGCCGAGCGGCGTGAAGTTGAACTCCGCTTCTTCCGCCGAAGAAAGCGCCATCTTGGTGGCGGAAATTGCCTGATAGAGCGGGTATCCCTCGTCATGGTCAACGAGATCGACGAAGAGTTCGAGCTTTTCCGGCTCCAGCGCCGAGCGCACCAGCGATTTAAGCGCCGTGAATTCCTTGGATGTCTTGAAGATCGACAGCTGGTTCCAGCGACCGAAATTCACGTAATAACCGGAGGGCACGTCCAGCACCTTGTCGAAGCTCTTGAACTTGCTGCCCTTGCCGATCTCGGGCGAGACCAGATTGTCGATCATCCGGAAGTCGAAATGATCGCCCGCCACACCGACGCCGGAATGGCCGATGGGGGTGGCGGAAAGCTTGCCGGCATGGGTCTCGAAACGGATCAGCGAATAGTCGGTGGTGCCGCCGCCAAAATCCGCCACCAGCACATTGGCGTCCTTCTTCAGGCTCTGGGCGAAATAATAGGCGGCTGCCACCGGCTCATAGACATAATGGATTTCCGGAAAGCCAGCGCGCGTCAGCGCCTCGTTGTAGCGGGAAAGCGCCAGCGCTTCGTCCGGATTGCTGCCGGCGAAACGCACCGGCCGGCCGGCAATGACGGTCGAGACGTCGCCTGGCCATTCGTCACCCGCATAGGTTTTCAGCTTGCGCAGGAACACCTCCATCAGATCCTCGAAGCTCTGGCGCTTGGCGAAGATCAGCGTGCCCTGAAACAGCGGCGAGGCGGCAAATGTCTTGATCGACTGCAAAAAGCGACAATCGCCGGCATTGTCGATGAACTGCCGGATGGCGGCGTGGCCCGCTTCCACATGCAGCGCGGCGGCACCGAGGCCGGCATCCTTCATGAAGGAGAGCGCCGTGCGCATGCTGTCATCCGTGCCGGCGTTGCTGGTGAAACGCATGGAATGGCTGTCGCCGCCACCGTTGGAAAGAGCCATGACCGTGTTGGTCGTGCCGAAATCGAGGCCAAGTGCCCGCTTTTGCGTCATCGCCATATCCTTGTCGCCGAAAAAATATTCGCCCGGCCCTTGGGTGGCCCGGCGTGAAAATAAGGGATGCCTTTGGCGTCCCGATGTCAGAGGAGGGCGGTTGATTGCACAGGGCAGATGGAATGGCAAGCGCCGGCCCGCCGTTTTTCGGCCAATTGCTGCCGGGCGGCCTGTCCCCTTTGTCTGAAGGGGGCTGGGGAAACATCGACAGGGGGAGCGGGTGGTAAACGATTTGCTCATGCGCCAATGAAAGAATGCGATAGTTTTCGGCAATATCTTTAGGGGTTTGTGGTTATAATGGCGCAAATCAGAAGATTAGGTGGCGAGGCATATTTTATACTCAAAGAATATAAATCGAAGCTCCCTGTATTGTGTTTCACCTGTTGCCCTTCCCAACCCGGAAAATTTGATGCCCCGCAAGATCACCGACTCCCTCCTGGAAGACGTACCGCTGGACTGTCCCGAGTCGGTGCGGGGCGAGATTGCGGTTTTCAACCGGCAGCTTCTCAATCTCATGGAAGCATCGCAGCAGGGTTATGCGCTTTTTGACGGCGGTGATGAGTTGCGTTTCGCCAATACGGTTTTTCGCAAGGCGCTCGGCATCGGGCCGGCTGATTTCCCGAGTTGGGTGGACCTCATGCGTAGCGGGTATCGAAGCTCCACCGGCACCGCCATTGAAACCGCCGATTTCGAGCTTTGGCTGCGTTCCGCCAGAACACGGCGCGGCAAGCTGCCCTTCCGCACCATTGAGACCGGTCTCAATGACGGGCGCTGGGTGCTGACGACTGAAACGACGTTGCCGGGCGGCTGGATGCTGTGCGTCGTCACCGATATTTCCGAACTCGGCATCGAATTGCGCGATCTCAGACAGGAGCGCGACAGGGCGTTGAAGTCGGCGCTGAGCGACGAACTGACCGGACTCGGCAACCGTCGTTACGCCATGGATAGCCTCAATCACATGCTCGGCCCCAACAAGGCGCAGGCGCTTGCCGTCATCATCATGGATATCGATCACTTCAAGTCGGTGAATGATCGCTTCGGACATGCCTACGGCGATCTGGTTCTCAAGGATTTCGCCGCGCGGCTTTCCGCGAGCGTTGGGCGCGATGATCTTGTCGGCCGGATCGGCGGAGAGGAGTTCCTGCTGGTCCTCAGCGGTTCGCGGATGCATATCGCCGAGACTGTCATGCGGGGGCTGCTGTCGTCGCTGGCGGATGCGTCACCGCTCGGGGATATGCCGGATTTTCGTTATAGTTGTTCGGCCGGCATCGCCTTTGCCAATCCCGGCGAGAGCGCCAGCGATGTTCTGCGCCGCGCCGACACGGCTCTTTACGAGGCCAAGAACACCGGCCGAAACCGCTTCGTGATCTACGAAACGGTTTCCTGACGGGTGCATGCGTGGCGGCTGTCAGTTTGACTTCGCCGCGCCGCCATCCACCCGCAGCATCGTGCCGGTGATATAGCTTGCCGGCACCGAGCAGAGGAAAGCGCCGGCGGCGGCAAATTCTTCCACCGTGCCGAGACGACCGGCCGGAATGCTCTTGACCGAAGCTTCACGGATTTCTTCGACGCTCTTGCCCAGGCGCTTGGCGTTGGCGCCATCCAGCTCGTCGATGCGGTCGGTGTGGATGCGACCGGGCAGAAGCAGGTTGGAAGTGATGCCGAAACCGGCCACTTCGCTGGACAATGTCTTGCTCCAGCCCACCAGCGCGCCGCGCAGGGTGTTGGAGAGCGCCAGATTGGCGATGGGTTCGAACACGCCGGATGAGGCGACGGTCAGGATGCGGCCGAAACCCTGTTCCTTCATCTGCGGCAACAGCGCATTGGTGAGCGTGATGACCCGCAGCACCATCGACTGGAAGAAGGTGTCGAGCTTCTCAGTCGTCATTTCCTGAGTGAGACCCGGCGTCGGGCCGCCGGTATTGTTGACGAGAATATCGATGCCGCCAAGCTTGTCCTTGACGGCTTCAACCATGGCCTCGACGAAATTGTCATCGGCCAGATCACCCCACACCCAGTCGGCCTTGCCCTTGCCGAGCGCGTTGATCGCCTTGCAATTCGCCTCCAGTTTTTCGCCGCTTCTGCCGACGAGAAGAACATTTGCGCCTTCCTTGGCGAGCGCCGTGGCAATGCCCAGCCCAAGGCCGCGAGAAGAGGCGAGAACGAGGGCGCGTTTGCCGGAAATGCCGAAATCCATGGGGTTTGTCCTGTCTTGTGAGGAGTGTCTGTGCTGTTTATAGGAAGGTGGCGTCCGCTTTTGAAGGTCAAATACACGTCATGACAGAACAATCTCTGCTTAAATTCTCCATTGCCGTCACGGTTCTTCTGGCCCTGTTCGGCATCAGTGCGGGTTTGTTCTCCGGCTCCTTCGCCGTGGTTTTCGATGGTGTTTATGCGCTCACCGATGCCTTCATGACGGTGCTGGCGTTGCTCGTGGCGCGGCTTATCGCAGCCTCGGCCGCGCCCAAGCCGGGTGGCCGGCTGGTGGAGCGTTTCACCATGGGTTTCTGGCATCTGGAGCCGATGGTGCTCGGCCTTAACGGCACGCTGCTGATGGGCGCGGCGATCTATGCGCTGATCAATGCCATCGACAGCCTGATGGATGGCGGCCGCTCGATCGAGTTCGACTATGCCATCATCGTCACCTTCTTCAGCTTTGCCGTTTCGCTTGCCATGGCATGGTTCGTCAAACGGCAGAACCGCCGGCTGAAATCCGCCTTCGTGGCGCTGGATGCCAAAAGCTGGCTGATGAGCGCGCTCTTGAGCATGGCGCTGTTCGTCGCCTTCGCCATCGGTTACGGGCTAACTGGAACATCGCAGGCATGGCTCGCGCCCTATGTCGACCCTGCCGTGCTGGCGCTGGTCTGCCTTGTCATCATCCCCATGCCGCTCGGCAATGTGAAACAGGCGCTCGCCGATATTCTTCTGGTCACGCCGCTGGAATTCAAGCAGCATGTGGACCGGGTGGCGACGGAGACGGTCGAAAAATTCGGCTTCGCCTCGCATTATTCCTACGTCGCCCGCGTCGGACGCGGCCGACAGATCGAACTTTTCTTCATCGTGCCGAAGAACTGGCCGGCCCGACGGCTTGAGGAGTGGGATGCCATCCGCGACGAGATCGGCGATGCGCTTGGCGGCGAGGGAGCCGACCGGTGGCTGACGATCGTGTTTACGACGGATGAAGAATGGGCGATTTGAGCGGGTGGAGCGTTCCAGGCCACTGAAGATATCGGCCCAACGGTCTTTACACTTTATTTTCAGCGCCTGAATTGCATGAGGGAGGCTAATCCATCGATCTGTTGGCGGCAGCCAAACGATTGCGCTCGACCTCGGCAATATTTTGCAGAACCCAGCCGGTTAGCCTTGTAAGAGGTTCCGCCAGAGATTGACCAAGAGCGGTCAAATTATATTCCACCTGCGGGGGAATCGTCGGATAGACTTTTCTGGAAACGAGGCCATCATTCTCAAGAGCGCGCAGCGTTCTTGTCAGCATTTGCTGGCTAATTCCCCCTATAAGTCTGCGCAACTCATTGAACCTCCTTGGGCCATCAAGCAGCATCGTAATCGTCATTATAGTCCATTTGTCACCGATGCGGCCAAGCATCTGGCTAATGGGACGGCAATCCGCACTCGTTCCGGGTTGTGATGGCGGGGTAGGTAGATTCATGTGACCAGGCCCTAAAATTATGCGTTCTTGTGTTGTTCCCAGTCTAACATACATAGCTAGTCACGAAAACATACTGCCATAGGAGATGTTATGACTGACCGGAAAACGATTGCAATTTTTGGATATGGAACCGGGCTCGGCGCGTCCGTCGCGAGACGTTACGGTAGGGCTGGATTCAAGGTCGCCCTTGTTGCTCGCAATGCTCAATCCCTCAGCGAGAGGGTAGACGAACTGCTGGCGCAAGGGGTGGATGCCAGGGCCTTTCCTGCCGACCTCAACGAGATTGAAGCAATCCCGGCTCTGGTCCGTGATATCGAAGAGAAGGCCGGCCCCATTCATACCGCGATTTTTGCGCCTGTCGGCAATTTCCGGATGCTTCCAGCGGTCGATCTGACATCAGCTTCGCTGAGAGAACTCACCAATATCCTGACATTCGCACCGGTTGAGGTTGTTCGGGCAGTATTGCCTGGGATGCTCGCTCGCGGCGATGGCGCGATCGTCATTGCGGATGGTCTTTCGGCCGTAACACCAATGCCGGGGCTAAGCGGCCCGGGCCCCGCTTTTGCTGCCACACGCAATTACATTCTTGGCCTTCACGATGAGATCAGGGATCGCGGAGTGTTCGCCGGAATGCTTCACATCGGAGCGATGATTGACAACTCCACGGGACTTCGTGCGGCAGTCGCCAACGGCCTGCCTGTCGGTGACGGGCGTTTTCCAACGATCGATCCTGACACACTTGCCCAGGAGATCTGGTCGCTCACAACCGAGCGGACCCATGCCGAAGCGATCCTGCCTGCGCAACATCACCAGCATTGAAGTGATTTGACTATTGATCGTGGGCAGCGACGATGCTGCTGCCTGCGATCAAGACGAGCTTGGTGGCGAGGGAGCCGACCGGTGGCTGACGATTGTGTTTACGACGGATGAAGAATGGGCGATCTGAGCGGGACGCCCGAGACTGGCCGCACGCAGTGCTTGAAAATAAGGATATCGGCGCCCGAAAATCGGCGGTCGCAACGCAGGGCCGGTGTTAGCAGTTTTCCGGATTGTTGCAGCGGCTTCGGCCGCCTGTAACGACTGATTGGATGAGCAAAAGCTCGGCAATATCGATCACAGGAGAGACCGCGATGAACAGTCAAATCGAACGTGCGGAAATATTCCGCAGCTTGCACATTCCGGGTGATCCCATCGTCCTCTACAACATCTGGGATGCGGGAAGTGCGGTGGCCGTTGCGCGTGGCGGGGCGAAGGCGATAGCCACCGGAAGCTGGTCTGTCGCCGCGGCACAGGGTTATTCGGATGGTGAGGAAATGCCGCTGGATGACGCATTGTCAGTCGTCGCGCGCATAACGAAATGTGTCGATCTGCCTCTCACCGTGGATTTTGAAGGCGGTTATGCAGATGATCCCGCCGCCGTCAGGCAGAATGTTGGTCGCCTGTTTGCCCTCGGCGTCATCGGATTGAACTTCGAGGATCAGGTGGTGCACGGCAAGGGTCTGCATGACATCGGTCACCAGTCGGATCGGCTTCGGGCCGTCCGCAGCGCAGCAAGTGATGCCGGTATCCCGGTTTTCATCAATGCGCGAACCGATGTGTTTCTGAAGGCGGCGGAAGGGGTGGATCACGCAACCCTGCTGGACGACGTATTCGCCCGCGAGGCCGCCTATGCTGCGGCAGGCGCGGATGGCTTCTTCGTGCCCGGGCTGAAGGATAAAAAGCTGATCGAAAAAATATGCCGGCAGACGACGCTGCCGGTCAACGTCATGACATCGGGAGACACGGAAGAGGTTCGCGCGCTGGCAGAGATCGGCGTCGCCCGGATCAGTTTCGGACCCGCACCCTACGCAAGGGTCAGCCGTGACCTGGAAAGCAGCGCGCGTATTTTTGTCTGAAAAGAGGCGCGCGCTTCACTCAAAAATCCGGCTGTCAATCGGTATCGAACATCCGGGCGATCTTGTCGCCGACCTTGCCCTTTTGCTGGACAAGTGCTGACGGCTTCGGAGAGGAACAGTCCGGCAAGGCGAAAATGGCCACGGTAACAACCATACTGTGGCCGGCCGGACTACATTTGCGCGATCCCGGCAGGGGCGTAACTCGCCCTGAGCCGTCTTGCATCTGTCCGCTCGAAACCTACATGGGCGGGGTTATTGGCAAATGGGTATTCATGGACAAGTCAAGTTTTTCGTCGCTACAGACGCCACGTCTGATCCTCCGCACGTTCCGGGATGAGGATTTCCCGTCTTATGCCGACTATCACGGTCGCAGCGACGTCTACAGATTTCTATACGCCTCACCGCCCCGGAAGACGGCGCTCGCGGCTCAGTTCGCCGAGATAGTGACGGGTTCATTCAAAGAGGATGGCGATACGCTGCGGCTTGCGGTAATCCGGCGCGATGATGACGCGCTGATTGGCGAGGTGCTTCTGAAAATCGCCAGCCGGGAAGCACTGCAGGCTGAAGTCGGTTATATCTTCAATCCGTCCTTCTCTGGAAAGGGTTACGCCACCGAGGCCGTGCGGGCGATGATCGGGCTGGGTTTCGACGTATTTGGATTTCACCGGATTTTTGCCCGGCTGGACACCCTGAACCGCGGCTCGATCGGGATCGTCGAACGTCTCAAAATGCGCCGGGAAGCACATCTCATTCAGAATGACCGCTTCAATGGCACGTGGGGTGACGAGTTCATCTATGCCGTTTTGAATGACGAGTGGAAAACCCTGTCGCAGGCCTCGCCAGAATAACGCCCTGGATGGAGGGTTGGTATCAGCTATCGACCCCTAACGGTCAAACGCCGAGGGCTGAAGTTTCCCGGACCGCAGAAGATGCTGAAGCGTGTAGGCAACCGACAGGGCATCATCCAGCGCATCGTGTCCTTTGAGAACGGGGTGATCGACACAAAAATAATCCGCTAGTTTGTTGCTTGGTGTTCGGGCAAGGTCTTCAAGGGGCATTCCGGCGGCAAGCAGCAGCTTGACGGCGTTATCGAACCGGGATGCAGGAATTGGCGGGCTTATACCGGCAATATAGCAACTGATCGCCATCATATTCAGTTCGTCTTTCCCCCAGGACCACAATTTCGCTCCTTGTGAGAACATCTCCACATCCGCCAGCGCCTTATGAAGGCTTGTGCCCTTCTCATCGATCTGTTCTTCGGTAATTCCGGTGAGGTTTGTAAAATATGCATCGAGCGCATATCTGTCGCCATACCGGTCAACAGGCGTGACATAGGATTTGAAGGTCTCCAGAACAGGGAAATCGGCTTCAAGGCCGATCCTCACGGCGCCGATCTGGGCGATGACGGGATCAGGATCGATTGCCGCACACCAGAACCGGCCTTGCGACCCCTGAATGCAGAGAAATTCACAGTCGAAGACGATAGCTGTTTTCATGTGTCTTGCCTGCCGATCGGATCGCTCGTCTTTGCCACACTAGTCCCGATCACCAGAATGGCAATGGTGGCTGCCAGCGCCTTGCCGGGGAGTAACTGGCGCTCGCCAAACGGTAAGGGCTCTTGACGCCTAAACATGTCACCCTTATTCTTATATTACGTGAACGTAAAGGTAGTAAAATAGTCATCAGGTTGTCTGACAATTAAGTGGCATGCGACATGTTTTGCCGCTATAGAAGCTCGACAAAGGCGTCTTGCTTTGCGAAGACAGGGGAGGCGAACTCCTTGTTGCGCACGGGCTTTTTACCTCGCACTGGCAATGCCCTGCCGATGGTGGAACGCGGATATAATAACAGCCGGATGGGACCGGCGATCTGAGAGGATGAGATGACGGAAGCGATGGAACTGCCCGAACGCGAAGCGATGGAATTCGACGTTGTGATCGTCGGTGCGGGTCCGGCCGGTCTTGCCGCCGCGATCCGGCTGAAGCAGGTGGAGCCTGAGCTTTCGGTTGTCGTTCTCGAAAAGGGTGCTGAAGTCGGCGCCCATATCCTCTCCGGCGCGGTGGTCGATCCGATCGGCATCGACCGGCTTTTGCCCGGCTGGCGTCAGGAGGAGGGGCATCCCTTCAAGACCGAGGTCAAGGACGACCAGTTCATGTTTTTAGGCCCGGCCGGTTCCATCCGACTGCCGAATTTCATGATGCCGCCCTTGATGAACAATCACGGCAATTACATCGTCTCGCTCGGCCTCGTCTGTCGATGGCTGGCGGAAAAGGCGGAAGGGCTCGGCGTCGAGATCTATCCGGGCTTTGCCGCCACCGAAGTGCTTTATAATGACGAAGGCGCTGTCATCGGTGTCGCCACCGGTGATATGGGCATCGAGAAGAACGGCGAGCCTGGCCCCGCCTTCACCCGCGGCATGGAACTGCACGGCAAATACGTGCTGATCGGCGAGGGTGTGCGTGGTTCGCTCGCCAAGCAGCTGATTTCCAGGTTTGATCTGTCGAGGGATCGCGAGCCGCAGAAGTTCGGCATCGGCATCAAGGAGCTCTGGCAGGTCAAGCCGGAGCACCACAAACAGGGCCTGGTGCAGCATTCCTTCGGCTGGCCGCTGGGTTTCAAGACCGGTGGCGGTTCGTTCCTCTATCATCTCGAGGATAATCTCGTTGCCGTCGGCTTCGTGGTGCATCTCAATTACAAGAACCCCTATCTTTATCCCTTCGAGGAATTCCAGCGCTTCAAGACGCATCCGGCCATTCGCGATACGTTCGAGGGCGGCAAGCGCATTTCCTATGGCGCGCGCGCCATCACCGAAGGCGGGTACCAGTCGGTGCCGAAGCTCACTTTCCCGGGCGGCGCGCTGATCGGCTGTTCGGCCGGTCTCGTCAACGTGCCGCGCATCAAGGGCAGCCACAATGCCGTGCTGTCGGGCATGCTGGCGGCGGACAAGATCGCCGCGGCGATTGCGGCCGGCCGTGCCCATGACGAGGTGGCGGAAATCGAGGCCGAATGGCGCGAAGGCGATATCGGCAAGGATCTGAAGCGGGTGCGCAACGTCAAGCCGCTCTGGTCGAAATTCGGCACGCTGGTTGGCGTCGGCCTCGGCGGTCTGGACATGTGGACGAACCAGCTGTTCGGTTTCTCGCTCTTCGGCACGCTGAAGCATGGCAAGACGGATGCGCAAAGCCTCGAGCCGGCTTCGAAGCACAAGCCGATCGCGTATCCAAGGCCCGATGGCGTTCTGACCTTTGACCGCCTGTCCTCGGTGTTCCTGTCCTCCACCAACCATGAGGAAGACCAGCCGGTGCATCTTCAGGTGAAGGACATGGAGCTGCAGAAGCGCTCCGAACATGACGTCTATGCCGGTCCTTCGACGCGTTATTGTCCGGCCGGTGTCTACGAGTGGGTGGAGAAGGATGGCAGGCAAGTCTACGTCATCAACGCCCAGAACTGCGTGCACTGCAAGACCTGCGACATCAAGGATCCCAACCAGAACATCAACTGGGTGCCGCCGCAGGGCGGTGAGGGGCCGGTTTACGCCAATATGTGATGGTGGCTAAAAGGGGTGAACTCCCCTCCGTCGTTGTATTCGGGCCTATCCCGTTTCCGTCATTCCGGCCTTGAGCCGGAATCCAGCCGGCGCGCGTCTGCGCGGCGAGAAGGCCTTTTCACGGCGCAGACGCGCCGTGGCTGGATGCCGGCTCAAGGCCGGCATGACAAAGGCGAAAGCGTTCTTTGCCCCCTGCCTATTTGTGGATTGCTCTTCGATTTCTTACATATAGGATGTTGGGGTGTCCTGCCGTCAACTGGCCCGTGGAATGCGGGATGGAAATGCGGTAACGCCTTGAATGTGCATATGGTCCCCAGGGGCGGCTCACGTTTGCGCCGTCACTCCGGTGGCAGGGAGTAAGAGAATGCCCGGCTTTCAGAAGCTGAATATCGTGCGGAAGACAAGGTTTGGTGCCGCTTTGGCGGCGGGCGTGGTTATTGCCGTTTCGCTGAGCGGCGGTCCGCTGGTGGCTGCCAGCTGCCGCGCCGATGCCATGGCCGGCATCGACTGGCGCGAATGCAACAAGCGTCTCCTGATGCTGGGTGGCAGCAATCTCGATTCGGCGATGCTTTACGGAGCGGACTTTACCTATACCGACCTGCGCGGCTCGTCGATGAAGGGCGCGAATCTCGAAAAGGCGAAACTCATCCGCACGGCGCTGGGGGAGGCGAACCTGCAGGGCGCCAATCTGACCAAGGTGGAAGCTTATCGCAGCGACTTCAGCGCCGCCGACGCCACCAACGCGAAATTTATCAACGCCGAAATGCAGCGCACCAAGTTCGAAAAAACCAAGCTCGACGGTACGGATTTCACCAAGGCCGAACTCGGCCGCGCCGATTTCGAGGGCGCGACGCTGAACGGCTCGAAATTTTCCCTGACCAACCTGTCGCGCGCCCGCTTCGGCGGCGCAACACTCGGCGGGCCGGTGGATTTCACCAGTGCCTTCCTGCTCCTGACGCGCATCGAGGGGGTGGATCTTTCCACCGCGACAGGGCTGGAGCAAAGACAGGTCGATATTGCCTGCGGCGATGCCAAGACAAAATTGCCGAGCGGCCTGACCACGCCCGCATCATGGCCGTGCCCTGAAGATCCGGACGACGACTGACAAGACAAAATCCACGCGAGTTTTTTGCGCGTGGCAGCGGCACAGGGCGGAATTGGCGCGCCCGCACAGGCGGACGCGCCGTCGCGTCGGTCAGAAGCCTGAAAGCACGATCTTGCCCTTGGCCTTGTTGCTCTCGATCAGCGCATGCGCCTTGATGAGATTTGCGGCATTGATAGTGCCGAAGACTTCCGTCAGCGTCGTCTTGATCTTGCCAGCATCGACCAGTTTCGCAACGTGGTTCAGCAGCTTGTGCTGCTCGATCATGTCTGGTGTCTCAAAGACCGCGCGGGCGAACATCATTTCCCAATGGATCGATACGCATTTGCGTTTGAAGGCCATGACATCGAAACCGCCGGCTGGATCGTCGATCAGCGCGAAACGGCCCTGCGGCGCAATGGTCGCCACGCTGTCGGCGGCGTGGATGTCGCTATGGGTGGTTGAAAACACGAAGCCCGGCGCGCCGAGGCCAAGCGCCTCCACCTGCGGGGCAATCGGCTTGCTGTGATCGACGACATGATGCGCGCCGAGGTCTTTCGCCCAGGCCATCGTTTCCGGCCGCGAGGCGGTGGCGATGACGGTAAGGTCCGTCAACGCCCGCAGAAGCTGGATGGCAATTGAACCGACGCCACCGGCGCCACCGATGACCAGAACGGCGTTGGCTGCGCCCGGAACCGGATCCTTCACCCGCAGCCGGTCGAACAACGTCTCGTAAGCGGTGATTGCCGTCAGCGGCAGGGCTGCGGCTTCCTCGAAATTCAGCGATTTCGGCTTTTCGCCGACAATGCGTTCATCGACCAGGTGGAATTCGCTGTTGGAGCCGGGACGGTTGATGACACCGGCGTAAAACACCTCGTCGCCGGGCTTGAACAGCGAGACCTTGTCACCGATGGCCTTCACCACGCCCGCCGCATCGAAACCGAGCACGCGGGTAGCACCATTTTCCGGCGACTGGTTGCGGCGCACCTTGGTGTCAACCGGGTTGACCGAAACGGCCTTCACCTCCACCAGAATGTCGTGCCCCTTCGCCTCCGGCTGCGGCAGGTCGATATCGACAAGCGCATCGCTGGCGGTGATGGGCTGGCTTGTCCTGTAACCGATGGCGCGCATGAACAGTCTCCTTTGCTTGTTTGCGTGCCTCTTACTTGATACATATGAACACCAATCGCAAGAATGCACATTTTGTGATGATACATACAAAAAGGATACTGTGATGTCGCGACCGCGCGCCAAGCTCACCGGCAATTTTCCCGGTTGCCCGGTGGAATCGACCTTGAGTTTTCTCGACGGAAAATGGAAAGGCGTGATCCTTTATCACCTCATCAATGAGGGCACGCTGCGCTTCAACGAGCTGCGCCGCCATATTCCAAGCGTCACCCAGCGCATGCTCACCAAGCAGCTGCGCGAGCTGGAGGAGGCGGGCCTGATTTCGCGCACCGTCTTCCCGGTGGTGCCGCCACGTGTGGACTACGCGCTGACGCCGCTTGGCGACACGATGAAGCCGGTAATTTCGGCGCTGAAAAGCTGGGGCGACGCCCATGTTGTTTGCAAGAACGGCGCGAAATACACACAGCTTCCGCAGGCCGAGGAAAAGGCCGCCTGAAAAATCACGGGTAAGACCACGTGCCGCTTTCCATGCTCGCGATGGTGCGATGCAACATGTATTTGCCCCGATTAATGCATAATGCTGCCATCGTGATTCGCAGCAGGGACATCAAAGCACATGAGCATGGGTTGGATGGAGGCCGGATTTCTCGGCCTTTTGCAAGGACTTACGGAATTTCTTCCGATTTCTTCAAGCGCGCATCTGAGGATAGCCGGGGAGTTCCTGCCCTCCGGCGCCGATCCCGGGGCCGCCTTCACCGCGATTACGCAAATCGGCACGGAAATGGCCGTGCTGGTCTATTTCTGGTCGGATATCATGCGCATTGCCGCCGCCTGGCTGCGGCAGAACCTGCGCCTCGGCCCCTATGACAAGGCGGATGCCCGCCTTGGCTGGCTCATCATCGTCGGTTCCGTGCCGATCGTGTTTCTCGGCCTGTTCTTCAAGGATGCCATCGAACATTCGCTGCGCAACCTCTATATCACCGCCGTGATGCTGATCGTCTTCGGCATCGTTCTTGGCATTGCCGACAGGATTGGTGAGAAGCGCTACAAGCTGAACCAGCTGATCTGGCGCGACGGTATCCTCTTCGGTTTCGCGCAGGCCATGGCGCTGATCCCCGGTGTCTCGCGCTCGGGCGGCACCATCAGCGCCGGCCTGCTGCTCGGTTACACCCGTGAGGCGGCCGCCCGTTATTCCTTCCTGCTCGCCGTTCCCGCCGTCTTCGGCTCCGGTTTCTACCAGCTCTTCAAGAGCATCGGCGAGGACAACCCGGTCGGCTGGGGGCAGACGGGACTTGCCACCCTGATCGCCTTCATCGTCGGTTACGCGGTTATTGTCGTCTTCCTCAGGCTGGTCTCGACCAAGAGCTACATGCCCTTCGTCTGGTACCGCGTGGTCATCGGCTTCATCCTGCTGGGGCTTCTGGGAACGGGCGTCATCAGCGCCGGCGGGTGAGGGGAGCCGTACTCGCCGTCATCCTCGGGCTTGACCCGAGGATCCATCGTGAGCCGGGTTGTGGATCCTCGGGTCAAGCCCGAGGATGACAATGGCGAGATTTCGATTTGTAAAAGTGAGGCCCGCTCTTTCGAGCGGGCCTTTCGTCTTTTAGAGCAACGTGCCGCTCAAGATCACCAGCGCCACCGAGAAGTAGATGACGAGGCCGCTGACATCCACCAGCGTGGCGACGAAGGGGGCAGATGCGCTGGCGGGGTCGAGACGCAGGCGCTGCAGGATGAAGGGCAGCATGGAGCCGGCAAGCGAACCGAAGGTAACGATGCCGACAAGTGCCGAAAACACGGTGGCGCCCACCAGCAGCCAGTGTTCGCCGTAGTCGTAAAAGCCGGCCTGCTGCCAGACCGTCAGACGCAGGAAACCGATGGCACCCAGAATGCAGCCGAGTGTCAGGCCCGTCGGGATTTCCCGCAGCAGCACCCGCCACCAGTCGGAAAGCTTCAGTTCACCGAGCGCCAGCGCCCGGATGATGAGCGAGGTAGCCTGCGAACCGGAATTGCCGCCCGATGACATGATCAGCGGTATGAACAGCGTCAGCACTACGGCCTTTTCCAGCTCGCCTTCGAAATGCTGCATGGCGCTGGCCGTCAGCATTTCGCCGAGGAACAGTGCTGCGAGCCAGCCGGCGCGCTTGCGGATCATGTCCGGAAAGCCGATCGTCATGTAGGGCTTGCCGAGCGCCTCCATACCACCGAACTTGTGGGCGTCTTCCGTTGTGTCGGCGATCATGGTGTCGATCACGTCGTCAACGGTGACGATGCCGAGAATATGCGAGCGGTCATCGACGACGGGCAGTGCCAGAAGGTCGTGCTTGCGGATCAGCCGGGCGACATCCTCCTGCGACATCAGAGGGCTGGCGCAAACGATGCCTTCCTTCGATGCGACAGAGAGGATTGAGGCGCCAGCTTCGCCGGTCAGCAGGCGACGCAGCGTCACGACGGTGGAAAGCGTTCCGTCCTGCGCCAGCACATAGATGGCGTAGACCGTTTCACGCGACCGCTCGACGACGCGGATGTGCGAAAGGGTCTGTTCCACCGTCCAGTCATCAGGCACGCTGACGAATTCCGTGGTCATGATCGAGCCGGCCGTGCGCGGCGGATACCCCATCAGGTGCTTGATGGAGAGAGCCGTCGTGCGGTCCAGCCGGGAAAACAGCTTTGCACGTGGTTCTTCGGCCATTTCCGCCATGACGTCGGCAACGCGGTCGTCAGACATCAGATTGACGAAGCGGGCAGCCTGTTCGACAGGAATATGGGCGATGATCGCGGCTGCGCCGTGCAGTTCGGGCCGGTCGAGAATGGCGACGGCCTTTGCCTGCGGCATGGCGAGCAGGGCGGTTGCGGCTTCGCCGACATCAAGCGTGTTGAGGTGCTCGACGCGTTCGGCAATGGTAGTGGAGCCGGCATTTCCGCTACGAAGAAGACGTGCGGCCTTGCTGGCCCTCTGGGAGAGGTTGTGGAAGTTCATGATTGCTCACCTTTCCGTCGATTCGCCGATAACGGCGAACGCGGTGGTGAGCCGACAGCGGTCGGATCAGTTCACGTTCGCCGGTCTCGGCAAAGGCAATCGACTGCTACTGTCGCTAGACATCTAATGATGCTCCGTTGAAATCCGCGCCGTGCCGCAAGGCATGCGCGTAAGGCCGTGTTGCGCCTGAAACCGAAAAGAGTCAAGCGCCCGATTGTGAAATTTCCGTAAGCTGCGATAGGGTCGGCTCAGGCCGCCTTTTCGCGCCGCTCGACGGTGACGGAAATGAGGAAAACGCCAAGCCCGAGCAGCGACAGAACCGCACCGACATAACCAGTCGAGGCATAGCCATACCCCATGGCGATGACGAGCCCGCCGAGCCAGGCGCCAAGCGCATTGGCGATGTTGAAGGCGGAGTGGTTGGAGGCGGCTGCCAGCGTCTGGGCATCCTGCGCCACATCCATCAGCCGCGTCTGCACAGCCGGACAGGCGGCAAAACCGCAGCCGATCAGGAAGACGCAGAGGCACAGCATGAACGGTTCATGCGCCGTCATGCCGAACACGACCATGACCAGCACGTTGAAGGCGAGCATGCCGCCAATCGTGCCGTTGAGCGAGATATCCGCCAGCCGTGAGCCGACCACATTGCCGACATTCATGCCGATGCCGAATAGCGCCAGCACCATGGAGACGGTGGAAACCGGCATCATCGCCACATCAGTGGTGGTCTTGGCGATATAGCTGAACACCGAGAACATGCCGCCGAAACCGACAGACGCGATGGCAAGCGTAAGCCACACCTGCACGCGGCGAAAAGCGCCGAGTTCGCGCCAGACACTTGCACCTTCCTCCACCCGGTCACGCGGCTGGAACAGCCAGAGCAGGGCGACGGTCAGAAGCGCTATGCCGCCGACCAGCATGAAGGCGGCGCGCCAGGACAGCAGCTGGCCGAAGAAGGTGGCAAGCGGTGTGCCGAGCAGCGTGGCGATGGTGAGGCCGAGCATGACGCGGCCGACGGCGCGGGCGCGTTTATGGATCGGCGCCATGGAGGCCGCCACCAGCGCAGCAACGCCGAAATAGGCGCCATGCGGCAGGCCCGTGATGAAGCGCAGCACGGTAAAGCTCAGGAAGTCAGGTGCGACGGCACTCAAGATATTGCCGGCTGCAAAAAGCCCCATCAGGCCGAGGAGCAAAGCACGCCGCGTCATGCGCGCGGCAAGGATGGCGATGATCGGCGCTCCGATGACGACGCCAAGCGCATAGGCCGTGATGACGTAACCCGCCTGTGGCACCGTCACGCCATAGGTCGTGGCGACGTCAGGCAACAGGCCCATGATGGCGAATTCGCCGGTACCGATGCCGAAGCCGCCGGCGGCCAGCGCCAGTTCGATAAGCGCGATGGCAAGCGGCGAGAGCGCCACGGCCGGAGTGTCCGTGTAAACGGTTTCATTCTCCGCTGCGGGACGGGCTTCGGAAATTTTCGACTGGCTCATGATGACCTGAGAAGGGGGAGGACCCCACAGAAAAAAGGGCAAGACCGTATGGGAGCGGTCTGCCCTGACTGGAGATGCGCGGTCATGAAAATGACCTTAAGTGCTCCCTAACATGAAATGATGCGTTGCGGTAGAGCGATTCTCGGTAAAAGAGCATCTTCACGCGATGGTGTTCGGAACTCTATATGAAGCCAGGCATTTACGCGCGGCTGCGAACGTTACGGGACCGGGTTGGACATGAAGCTCATTGCAATTTTCAATCGTGATGGCGGCACCTTTCGCACCACCGATATGGACGCCTATTGCGACCACGCCCGTGCGGTCTTTTCCCGGGCGGGGCACCAGATCGAATGCCGTCTGGTTTCCGGAAAGGACATTGTCGAGGAAATGCAACGCGCTGCCGATGAGCCTGATATTGAAGGCATCATTGCCGGTGGGGGCGATGGCACCATTTCGGCCGCGGCCGGCATCGCCTGGAAACAGGGCATTGCGCTCGGCATCGTGCCGGCCGGCACCATGAACCTGTTTGCCCGCTCGCTGAAACTGCCGCTCGACATTCGCCTGGCGCTGGAAACGCTGGCAAATGGCGAGATCGCCAGCGTGGATATAGCCAGTGCCAACGGCCGGCTTTTCGTTCACCAGTTTTCCGCCGGCCTGCATTCGCGCATGGTGCGTTACCGCAACAACCTCGCCTTTGCCTCCCGCCTCGGCAAGATCAAGGCAAGCATCCGCGCCGCCATCAGCGTTATCCTCAATCCGCCGGTCTTCGAGGTGGAATATACCGTCAATGGCGAAACCCAGCACCGCAAGGTCTCGGCCATTTCCGTCTCCAACAATGAATTCGGCCAGAACTCGCTGCTGGTGGCGGATAGCGTGTCAGGCGGCCATCTCGGTTTTTACCTCACCGATCCGCTGCGCCCTTCCGGTGTCGCAAGGCTTGCCTTCGACATTCTGCGCGGCAGGCTGAAGGAAAACGCCGCCGTGACAGCCATGACGGTGACGGATGTGGAGCTGCATTTTCCGAAGAAACGCCACGATGTGCGCTGCGTCATCGATGGCGAATTGCTGCCGATGGAGCGGGATGTGGCGTTGGAGGTGCATGCCGGCGAGTTGAAGGTGCTGGTGGGGCGGGCGTTTTTCGCATAGCGCGAACGGCGTGTGTTTGGATTGGGAGCGCGCCGCATGTTTCTTCTCCCCGCCGGGGAGAAGTCCGCGGCAGCGGGATGAGGGGGCGAGCTCTCCGTATACCGCTAACGTTGCCCCCTCATCCGACCCTTCGGGCCACCTTCTCCCCGGCGGGGAGAAGAAACAAGGGGCGATATCCTGCCCCTTCATTACTGCCCCAAGAATGCCAACGTCGCCAAATCAGATCCGCTTCGCCCTGTCAGGAACGATCGCGTGCCGCATGTTTCTTCTCCCCGAGGGGGAGAAGTCCGCGGCAGCGGGATGAGGGGGCAAGCTCTCCGTCTCTCGCTAACGTTGCCCCCTCATCCGACCCTTCGGGCCACCTTCTCCCCGGCGGGGAAAAGAAACGAGCGGCAACCGCCCGTTAATGCGTTGGCCCCTGAAAATCACCAGCCTTGCCAAATCAAAGCCGCCCGGCCATGTTCGGCAGGCGCGGTGGCTTGAGCGCCGTCGCCTTTATGGGAGTGCGATCTGTCATGAATGAAGTCTCCAAGCCGATATCCAACCTTGCCGCCATCGATGCCGCCCATCACCTCCATCCCTTTTCCGATATGGGCAAACTGAATGCCGCCGGCACCCGCATTATCGAACGGGCCGAAGGGGTGTTCATCTATGACAGTACCGGCAAGAAATACCTCGACGCCTTTGCCGGCCTCTGGTGCGTGAATATTGGCTATGGACGCCGCGAAATCGCCGATGTCGTTCAGAGGCAGATGAACGAGCTGCCCTATTACAACGCGTTTTTCGGAACGACCACGCCGCCCGCGACACTTCTGGCGCAGAAGATCGCCTCGCGCGCCGGGCCTGACATGAACCATGTATTCTTCACCAATTCCGGTTCGGAAGCCACCGACACCTGGTTCCGCATGGCGCGGGTCTACTGGAAGGCGCTTGGCCATCCGACGAAGACGAAGGTCATTGCCCGCCGCAACGGCTATCACGGCTCGACGGTGGCCGGCGCCTCGCTCGGTGGCATGAAATGGATGCACGAGCAGGGTAACCTGCCGATCGAAGGCGTTGTCCATATCGGCCAGCCCTATTGGTATGCCGAAGGCGGCGATCTTTCGCCCACCGAATTCGGCCTGAAAGTGGCCCGCGAACTGGATGCGAAGATCGATGAACTCGGCGAAGAAAACGTCGCCGCTTTCGTCGCCGAACCCATTCAGGGGGCAGGCGGCGTCATCGTGCCGCCGGAAACCTATTGGCCGGAAATCGCCCGCATCTGCAAGGCGCGCAATATCCTGCTCGTATCGGATGAGGTGATCTGCGGTTTCGGCCGTCTCGGCTCATGGTTCGGTTACCAGCATTTCGGCGTGCAGCCGGACTTCGCACCCGTCGCAAAGGGCCTGTCATCCGGATATCTGCCGATCGGCGGCGTCATCGTTTCCGACCGCGTGGCGGAAGTGATGTTGTCGGAAGTCGGCGACTTCAACCACGGCTTTACCTATTCCGGCCACCCCGTCTGCGCCGCCGCCGCGCTGGAAAACCTTCGCATCATCGAGAATGAGGGTCTGGTGGAGCGGGTGCGCGATGATATCGGCCCCTATTTCTCCGAAGGCTGGAAAAGCCTTGATGATCACGAACTGGTGGGCGAGGCCGTGAATGTCGGCCTGATGGGTGGGCTGCAGATAACGGCCGACAAGGCAACCCGCCGGCGTTTCGCCAAGCCCGATGATATCGGTACCGCCGTGCGCAACCATTGCCTGGCAAACGGCCTTGTCATGCGCGCGACTGGTGACCGCATGCTGGCCTCACCGGCGCTGACCATCAGTCGCTCGGAAGTCGACCAGATCATCGAGACGCTGCGCAAGGGGCTCGATCACCTGCGCGATACGCGAGAGCATTTCTAGGAAAAGTCGACACCGGTTTTCCGTTAGAGAATGCGAAAAAAGTTTCCAAGGGAGGAATAATCAGATGGCAGGACAGGAACATCATTACGCTGTGCAGGTGAAATGGACCGGCAATCGCGGCAAGGGCACATCCGGCTACCGCGATTATGAACGCGACTACACGATTTCCACCGCAGGGAAAGCCGATATCGCCGGCTCCTCGGACCCCGCCTTCCGTGGCGATCCCTCCCGCTGGAACCCGGAAGACCTGCTGGTCGCCTCGCTCTCGGCCTGCCACAAGCTCTGGTACCTGCATTTCTGCTCGGTCAATGGCATCATTGTCGAAGACTATGTCGACAACGCCGAAGGCACGCTTGTCATGGAAAAAGACGGCGCGGGGCAATTCAGCGAAGTGGTGCTGAAACCAGTCATCACCATCTCGAAAGGCGATGCCGCCCGCGCGGACGAACTGCACCATGATGCGCATGACAAATGCTTCATCGCCCGGTCGGTGAATTTTCCGGTGCGGGTGGAGGGGACGGTGAAAGTGGTTTGAGACGGAGGTGGCGCGCGATCTGCGCGAGTGGACCGCGGCGGGCAACTTCACGAGAGCATGTCCAGTAAAAGTGCGTAGTTGTTTTACTGGACATCCGTAAAAATAAAGGGAGAGAGCGCTTCCAAAGATCTCGGTTTGTCTGAAGCGCTATAGGCTCAGTCATAATTGTTGTTGTCCGCTAAATGCGTTATTTTGCTGTGATTGTATTGTTTCTCTCTCCGTCATTCCGGCCTTGAGCCGGAATCCAGTCAGCCCAAGTCCTTGGGCTGAAAAGACTCTTCTCGCCGCGCAGACGCGCGTTGGCTGGATTCCGGCTCAAGGCCGGAATGACGGAGGTTATGTTCCTTGATGGCAGTGAGAGCATTGAGTGAGTCAACTAGGACTCATCCGTTCTCCAGCTGTCGCGGATTCCATTGAGATTGCCTTCACGGCCGACGTCTCGAAGTTTCCGGTGTATGCGGATGAATTCTCTCAGAGCCATTTCAACCGCCGCTTCGGTGTTGGATAGCCCGGTAATTTCCATAATCTCTGCGATCAGTGCATCATCCAGATCGATCGTTACTCGCATTGCAACGCCTCAAGGTGTCTGGGCCACATCAGCACCTTGAGGGCGAAGATGCGCGATCTTACTGGAACGCCGTCTCGTAAAAGCTTCGAAGCTTGCGCGAGTGCAGCGTTTCCGTCGGCATGGCGGCGAGTTTCTGCACGGCGCGGATGCCGATTTGCAGATGCTGGGCGACCTGGGTGCGGTAAAACTCCGTCGCCATGCCCGGCAGCTTCAATTCGCCATGCAGCGGCTTGTCGGAGACGCAGAGGAGGGTGCCGTAGGGCACGCGGAAGCGGAAACCGTTGGCCGCGATGGTGGCCGATTCCATGTCGAGTGCTATGGCGCGCGACTGCGACAGGCGCTTGACGGGGCCGGCCTGATCACGAAGCTCCCAGTTGCGGTTGTCGATGGTGGCGACGGTGCCGGTGCGCATGATGCGCTTCAGCTCGAAGCCCTCGTAACCGGTGACTTCCGCCACAGCGCCTTCCAGCGCCAGCTGCACTTCGGCCAGCGCCGGGATCGGCACCCAGACCGGTAGGTCGTCATCAAGCACGTGGTCCTCACGCACATAGGCATGCGCCAGAACATAGTCGCCCAGCCGCTGGCTGTTGCGCAGGCCGGCGCAATGACCGACCATCAGCCACGCATGTGGGCGCAGTACGGCGATGTGGTCGGTGATCGTCTTGGCGTTGGAAGGGCCGACGCCGATATTGACCAGCGTGATGCCGGCATGGCCCTTTTTCTTCAGGTGATAGGCGGGCATCTGCGGCAGGCGGCCGAGCACGGCGTCGGTTTCCGGCCTATCGGAACCGGCATTTGTGATGATGTTGCCCGGCTCCACGAAGGCTGTGTAACCTTCGCCGCCATTCTTCATCATCTGCCGCGCCCATGCGGCGAACTCGTCGATATAGAACTGGTAGTTGGTGAACAGCACGAAATTCTGGAAATGGCTGGCGCTGGTCGCCGTATAATGGCTGAGGCGGGCCAGCGAATAATCGATGCGCTGCGCGGTAAAGGGCGCAAGCGGTGCGGGTTCGCCCGGCACCTGGTCATATTCGCCATTGGCGATGAGGTCATCGGTATTGTTGAGATCGGGCGTATCGAACAGATCGCGCAGCGGCACGTCGGAGAGCGACGATGCGGCCGCCGCCTCGACATAGGCGCCTTCGCCAAAAGCGAAGTGCAGCGGAATGGGTGTGGCCGATTCCGACACCGTGACCGGAACGCCGTGGTTCTTCATCAGAAGCCCCAGCTGCTCTTTCAGGTAATGGCGGAACAGCTCCGGCCGGGTGATCGTCGTTGTGTAGACGCCGGGCGCGGTGACGTGGCCATAAGAGAGACGCGAGTCGACATGACCGAAGGTTGCGGTCTCCAGGCTCACCTGCGGGTAGCAGGCGCGGTAGCGGCCGGCAATCGGCGCGCCCTTGGCAAGGTCGGTGAAGGAATTGATCAGGAACGCCGTATTGCGTTCGTAAAGCGCGGTCAAAGCCTCGACTGCTTCTTTCGGGTCCGTGAAGGACTGCGGCGCGAAAGGCTCGGGGCTGATGAAGGTGAAGGGCGGAATCGTTCGTTTTGCTATTGTCATGGCCCATTATAAGAGGGCAATTTCGACAGGCAAGCGACAGAAATACGAAGAAACTGAAAAGAAACGGAAAAAGCGGCTGGATCGATAAAGCGTGTGCTAGATTCAGCCGAGCGCGCCGCGCTGCAGGCTCATCAGGAGCACAAAACCGGCGCCCTTGGATGCCGGGCGGGGATCAGCCTTGTAAACTGCAAGTCCTGCCACCGGGCCGAGAAAGATCGAGGCCATCAGCACCAGCCGCAGGGCAGAGAACAGGCCGTTTGAAAAAGTGTTGGTCATGGGTCGGTCCTCAAAGTACGACGGGGCAATTGGCGGCGGGCGCCGGGCTGTGCTGGCAGGCAATTGCCGCACCGGCATTCACCCGCTGAAAACTGCGGTTCGGATTTACGACGAGCGAAGCGAAGGACATGGCGAAGATCGCCATGAGAAACGCGAAGATTGCCAACCGGCTGATCAACTTTGCCATGTCCATTCCCCTTTATTGGAGTTGATGGACAGAGTTTTGCCATACTCGGACTGAACGGACCCTGAGACCCCGGTTCATATGGTGTTCAGGGATGTTAACGGGTGGTGACAGGACAGATTGATGCCGCAATGGCCTCGCTGGAGACCTCGGTCACCCGTCTTTTGATCACGCGGAAGAGGCGGTCACGCGCGCGGCAAGATCGGCCATGAGGGTTTCGAGTGCTTGCGGTTTCGTCACATCGACGACCGGCACGTTATGTTGCTGCGCCGAGGCCAGCATCTCGGTATTTTCCCGCAGTGATCGCTCGATGAAGGCGTCCATGATCCGCCGCTGGCTGGCCGTTGCATCATCGTATCGGGCGTGAGAGCGCATCCTCTCGAGAATGAAATCATTCCCGGCATGCAGAAAGACGCCAGTGATCGCGCTGCCGAGCAGGGGTGATATGAATTCCGGGCGCAGGGCAGCACCCTCGAAGATCACGGGATTGCCGGTATTGCAGCGGTTTTCGATCAGCGAGCGGATCAGCGGCCAGATGTTCTGGTGATGAACCTTCAGAAACCAGTGGATCGTGTCTGCCGAAAGCTGCGTGTAATATTCCTCCACCGGTGCCGGTATGCCCGGCCAGGGCCTGCCGGGGTGGCGGGCGAGGCTGTCGGTCGATATCGCCTCACAGCCGAGCCTTTCACTCAAAAGACCGGCAAGGGTGCTTTTGCCCACATGCGAGGTGCCGGCAATCAGGATCGTCGAAAGGGGGAGGGGCATGCGTGGCTCTCGTTGGGGTGCGGCTGGGTGGCACGATACATCAACGGTCAGGGATGTTCCACGCGGCATCCGTTTGTGGCTCTGGGCGCAAAAAATCTCCCAATGCCGCGCTGGCTGGTCAGGCCGCGCCTGCTGGCTGGCGGGCAGCCGAAAGTCCACCCGCCGCCTATTCCGTTACAGGCGTGTCCAGGTCTGCGATTTGCACAAAACCTTCAGCACGCAGCCTTTCATGCTCAGTGAATTGCCGGAAACGGTGCCGGAACCGCTATAGGTCTTGTCGTTGGCGGGATCGGTGATCTCACCGGCGTAGCTGTTTCCCTTACCGGAAAGCTTGCCGATCTGTTTCCCGGCATGTTTGCCGGTCTTCAGCGTCACGCAAAAGGCCGTGCCGCAGGGGCCGATCACGGCGGTTTCGCCGCTAGCCGTCTTCCAGTTGCCCTCGATGGCTTCTGCGGCAACAGCAAGGTTGCTGCCCATCATGAGGGCAGCGGCAATCATCATTACACGCTTCATAAAAACTCCTCCCGAAATTTGCGCAGACCCTTCCGAACCGCACCGGTCATGAAGAATGGATGCGCATTAAACCCTGTCCTGCATTGCCGATGGTGTGGCGTCCTGCGACGCGATCACCTTTTGGCCTTGCTATCCTTTGCCTGTCTCATCCTCATAAACAGACAGCCGGATACTATTTTACGTTAACGTAAAAGGAAACAGAAATTTGCCGCCATGGAGAGGCATTTGCGACTGTTTGCGCAGTGGAGACGGTCGAATTTGAAAATCGATGTTTTTATCGTGGTGAAGGAAGGGTTTAAATCCAGATGTAAACTTTTCGTAAAAATCGCCTGAAAGTCCTTAATTTCCGCACCTCGTGATATTTAACAAAAACCCAATTTTACCAATCGTTTGCAGTTTGTTTGCGGCCCATTAATCATGCCTTTTAAGCGCCCGTTGAAAGGCTTGCGGCATAGTGAAGTCATCAAAAGCGCAGGGAAAACCTGCCGGCCCGAAGAACAAAAAAGCCGCATAAGACGGCGGTTCTGAAGGTTAGCCTCGGAAAGAAGGCGATTGATGAAACAGGCAGAAGACAGGGATTAAAACGATGGCACGCTTTGAAATTCGCGATATCGAAATGGCAGTTGCCGGTGGCGAAACCCGCGCCGACACCCTTTGCAATCTCGGCCTGGTCTATGCGACCGGCCGGGGCTGCACGGTGGATCTGGTCGCGGCCCACAAATGGCTCAACATCGCCGCGATCCGTGGATCGGAAAGAGCCGCTTCTCTGCGTGCGGATCTCGCCCGCAACATGACCAAGGCGGAACTGGCCGAAGCGCTGCGTGCCGCCCGCGACTGGATGACGATGCACTGATCCATCCAGTTTATCAGTGAGATTTCCGGTCCGGCTCCCTCCAGTCCCGATGACCGGTGCAAACGAAAGTAAACCCGAAGGGGAACGCGGCGAGGGCTTTGAAAAGAAGCTTTGGCGCTGACACATCAAACCGCGACCGGCAGGAACAAGGCCGGCGCGGTTTTCTTATGTCTGGACGTCTCGTCCGGAAAACGATTCGCAAACAGTGGTTTGCGGGGTGGTTTTGAATCGCATTCGCAGCCTATGGCTCGAGGCCGGCATGACGGAAGCGAGGAACCAGAGTTTACCCGATCGCCTTGATAACCTTCGGCAATGCCTGCTCGAAAAGATCGAGCCTGTCGTCCGGCCCGACACTCACGCGAATGCAGCGGTTGAGCGGCGCGACGCCCGGCATGCGGATGAACACGCCATGTTCCATCAGTCCATCGACGATGGCACGGGCATAAGCGCCGTCGCGGTGGCAGTCGATCGTGACGAAGTTGGTGGCCGAGGGCAGGGGCAAAAGGCCGTTGTTGCGGGCGATTGCGGAAATGCGGTCGCGGGCATCGGAAATTTTACCAACGACCTCATGCAGATAGGCCTGATCCTTCAACGCTGCCAAAGCACCCGCGACCGAAATGCGCGCCATGCCGAAATGGTTGCGGATCTTGTCGAAGGCTTCGACATTGCCGAGCGTGCCGATGGCATAACCGACGCGCGCGCCGGCCAGCCCATAGGCCTTTGAGAAGGTGCGCATGCGCAGGATGTTCGACTGGCCGATCAGCGCATCGATTGCCGGCACGGCGCTGGCGGGCGCGGTTTCGCAATAGGCCTCGTCCAGAATGAGCAGGCAGGTTTCCGGCAGCGCGCGTGCAAAGGCAACGACTTCGCTCGCCTCCCACCAGCTTCCCATCGGATTATCAGGATTGGCGAAATAGACGAGCGGCGCATTTTCCCGGATGACGAGATCGAGAAGGCCATCGAGGTCTTCGTGATCGTCGACATAGGGCGTGGTCACGAGTTTCCCGCCAAAACCGTTCACATGGTAATTGAAGGTCGGATAACCGCCGAGCGAGGTGACGACAGGCGTGCCGGGCTCGACAATCAGCCTTGCGATCTCACCCAGCAATCCGTCCACGCCGCTGCCGATGGCGATATTGCCGCGTGCAACGCCATGATGGATGGCAAGCGCTTCCTTCAATTCGAAATTTTCCGGGTCGCTATACATCCACGTATCGGCTGCAGCATCCCGCAGGGCCAGAAGCACTGAAGGGGCGGGACCAAAGCCGCTTTCATTGGCGCCGATGCGCGCTTCCACCTTCAGGCCGCGGTTCCGTTCGATGGCTTCCGGGCCAACGAAAGGAACGGTTGAAGGGAGCGAGACGGCAAGCGGGGTGAGGCGTGAAAAAGCGGACATTGGCTGAAAGTTCCGGTAGCTGTGTTTGAAAACCCGGCTCACAATAGGTGCAAAAAAACCGGACGCAAGCCGCGCCCGGTTATCCGATGACTGTTTTGGAACAGTTTTTCCGCCCCCGTGCCGCCCGTCGTGTCCGCTCAGGCGCTGGTTTCGAAACTCAGCCGGCGCACATGGTGCAGGAATTCTGCATCGATCAGCATGTTGAAACCGATGGTGACCTTTTCCTCTTCCCGGCGGATCAGCGTGCAGCCGATCTCATCACGGATGCCCAGAATTTCCAGATAGAAATTGGCGGGCATTTCCAGGTGGGGGCTGACCTCGATCTCTGCGCCATAAAGAGAAATGGTGCGCACGAGGCAGCGCAGGGTGTCGCTGGCGCTGAGATGATGCCCGATAAAGGTGATCTTGCCGGGCCGGTCGATCTGAAATTTCTCGTACTTCTCGTCCTGGGGGACGTTCTGACGGGGATCCATATGCAAAGCCATGACAACCTCCCGGATTGCCTCTCCTGATGCTGATTTTAACGCGGCTTCCTTGCCAGGTCGTGAAGGAAATCGGCGCAATTGTCTGTTGTCCGTCTCGACATGGGCCAATCTTCCTTTCGCAAGCCGATGTTTCCCTTGATAGAATGCGCTTGGCTCGGTCCGGTTGCAGGCGTGTCGCAGCCTGTGCTGATAATGTGTCATGCTTGCACCGGGCTGGCGTCGCAGCGTGGTTGACGCGGGCCGTACTTGGCGTTACGCCTGATCCGGCAATATGGCTTCGCGAGCATGGCAGGGTTGGCCCATCGCGATTCGTGTCTGGGAGTGGAATGTGACGGCAAGGCTGGTAATCGTCGGGGCGGGGCAGGCCGCTTTCGCGCTGGCGGCAAAGCTCCGGGCGCTGAAGGATGAGCGTCCCATCACCATCATCGGCTCCGAGGATGCCTATCCCTACCAGCGGCCGCCGCTCTCCAAAAAATACCTTCTCGGCGAGATGAGTTTTGACCGGCTGATGTTCCGCCCTGAGGAGTGGTACGCGGACAATAATGTCGATATCCGGCTGTCCACCTGGGTGGAAGATATCGACCGCAAGGCGAAAACGGTGCGCATGCAGGATGGTAGCACGCTTGCCTATGACAAGCTGGTGCTGGCAACCGGGGCAGCACCCCGCCTGCTGCCCGCCAGCATCGGTGGCGATCTGGAAGGGGTCTTGACCGTTCGCGACAAGCGCGACGCTGACCGGCTGATGGAAGAGATGAAGCCGGGCCGCAGGCTGCTGGTGATCGGCGGCGGTTATATCGGCCTTGAAGCGGCGGCGGTTGCCCGCAAGCTCGGCCTCGATGTGACGCTGATCGAAATGGCCGACCGTATTCTCCAGCGCGTGGCGGCGAAAGAAACCGCCGATATCATGCGCGGCATCCATCAGGCCCATGGCGTTTCCATTCGCGAAAAGACCGGCCTCGTGCGCCTTGTCGGCATGGATGGCCGGGTGGCCGCCGCCGAACTGTCCGATGGTTCGATGCTTGATGTGGATTTTGTCATCGTCGGCATCGGCGTGACACCGAATGACCGGCTTGCCCGCGAATCGGGCCTCGATGTCGGCAACGGCATTGTGGTGGATAACCATACCCGCACATCCGACCGGGACATTCACGCGGTGGGCGATTGCGCCCTGCTGCCATGGCGCGGCCAGCACGTGCGTCTCGAATCGGTCCAGAATGCCGTCGATCAGGCCGAGGCGACAGCTGCCGTGCTTGCCGGCACTGAAACCGCCTATGAGGCGAAACCCTGGTTCTGGTCGGATCAATATGAGGTGAAGCTGCAGATTGCCGGCTTCAATCTCGGTTATGACGAGACGTTATTGCGGCCCGGCGCCCGTGAAGGCAGCTGGTCGGTCTGGTATTTCCGCGACGGGCGTTTCGTGGCGGTGGATGCCGTCAACGATGCCAAGGCCTATGTCGCCGGCAAGAAACTGCTCGATAACGGTGTGGAACCGGATCGCGCCATCCTGGCGGATGCCTCCGCCGATCTGAAATTATTGCTCTCCTGAGGACATCATGCCTGCTCCCGAAAACCGTTTCAAATCCGCCATCCATGCCGGCAAGCCGCAGATCGGCCTCTGGCTTGACATGGGCGAGGCCATCGCGGCGGAAATCGCCGGAACGGCGGGTTTCGACTGGCTGGTGATTGATGGCGAGCACGGGCCGAACGATCTGCGCAGCATCATCGACCAGCTGCGCGCGCTTGCCACGTCGCCGGCAGAACCCGTGGTGCGGGTGCCGGTCGGCGAAAGCTGGATGATCAAGCAGCTTCTGGATGCAGGCGCACGCACGCTTCTGGTGCCGATGGTCGATTCGGCAGCGCAGGCGGAAGCTTTGGTCAGCGCCATGCATTATCCGCCGCGCGGCATTCGCGGCATGGGGGCAGCCGTTGCCCGTGCGTCGGCCTTCAACACCATAACCGATTACGCCGACAGCGCCTCCGATAGCGTCTGTCTGCTGGTGCAGGCCGAAACGCGCGCCGCGATCAACGATCTCGACAATATCCTTGCCGTGGAAGGTGTGGATGGCGTCTTCATCGGCCCGGCGGATCTCGCTGCCGACATGGGTTATCTCGGCAGGATCGACGAACCGGAAGTGCAGGCGGTGATCGAAGCCGCGATCGTCAAGATCGTTGCGGCCGGCAAGGCCGCCGGCATTCTCACCTTCAATGAGACCTATAATCGCCGTTATCTCGAACTCGGTGCGTCCTTCGTCGCCGTCGGCGCCGATGTCACGGAATTCGCCAACGCCCTGCGCGCCCTGTCCGGCCGCTACAAGGGCGGGGCAGCGCCGGCGCCTTCCAGATCGGGCTACTAAGCCTCAATCATCGTTGCTGGCATTCAGCTTTTCTGGCGGAATGCCTTCTTCGCCGGAAGCGAGGTAACCGCTGTTGATAAGGGCGGCGCGGACGATGCGCTGGAGGGCCTCGTCCCTGTCGATGCCATGATCTCTGGCAAAATCCGCCAATGCCTCTTCAAGATCGTCGCTGAACAGCATTTCTGGCCCCCATTCTGTTTGTCTTTAAATCAATGCAAAAAAGGCAAGGCGGGACTTTGCCGCCTTGCCTGAATTCTAACGCTCGTGCGGTATTCAGCGCCAGCGATAAAGGCTGCTGTTCGACGAGTTCTGCTGCGTGCCGGCACCAACCGCATAACCGATTGCAAAACCGAGTGCGCCGACGATCGTCAGCAGCGAGGTTGCCGTGCCGGGATTTTCCTTCACCGCTTCCACCACATTCTGGCCCTGGGCACGCACATTGCTCGCAGCCTTGCGAACACGGCCGCGTGCCTCATCCAGAAATTCGGATGCATCCTCACCCACGCCTTCCGCACGGGCGGAAACGGACTTGGAAAGCGACGAGATTTGCGAGCGCAGCTCGGCAATCTGGTTTTCGATCGTGTCTTCGACAACATTCAGTTTGGTCTGAGCCATTAGAAACACCTCTTTTGTTACCGAAGCGAGAACGTGCCGGCCTTAAAGAAGTTCCCGAATTGCCCGCAAAGTTTCGCGCGTGGCTGTTCAGCCAACAGGTTTTTCGGCTTCTTGGCGAAAAACCCTTGCATTCATTTTTTTTACGCAATAATCAGGCCGCACCGGAGAGGTGGCCGAGTGGTCGAAGGCGCTCCCCTGCTAAGGGAGTATACGTCAAAAGCGTATCGTGGGTTCGAATCCCATCCTCTCCGCCATCAAATTTTCCCAGGACTTATATTGTTGGACAAAATCAGGCTGACTGGTTTGTTGTTCATTTGTCTGTGCGTTGCAGGCCGTCTCCAGGTTGCAGCCACGCTTCGCCTTTTTTATCGTAAAGCCGAATGCGCGTTGATGGTCCCTCCAGTAGTCTGGAGTGGAGCCAGCTGCGCGATCACGCATATTTTAGAAATTTGATCCGGTGTTTTGCGCGGATGATCAAGGATACATCTCGTTCTTTGACAAAGAGCACCTATCTAGGTTTTTCAGGCATGCGAAGGAGATTTGATGATCGACGAATACGGCCCCTACGTGCAGATGGGCACGCTTGCGGAGCAGATGGCCACTCGGTTCCAGATGGACGCGAATCTTGAACTGGGATCGCATCTGTCGCACTACATGGATGAGGTCGAAGTGAACATCGCCGCCGACCGCTTTGACCATGTGGGTTTCATGAACAAGATCCGTGGGCGACTGACAATGACACTGGCAACAGCCGCCGAGCCTCGCCGCCGGGAGTTCCTGCACGCCGTTGTGGTCGCGCTTCAAGAGCGCATCGATCGACATTCGCTCGATGTGGCGGTGGATGGCGTCTAAGTGTTGTGACCGGCCCGTTCTGAGCGCAGGGGGCCGGTCAATCCCCACGGTTGATTTTTAAGGCTGGGCCAGTTCGTAAATCCAGCTGGCATCGCGGCCCCCATAGGGGCTGCCACGACAACGAGATCTCCAGGACGGAAGCACAAAAGGAAAGCGCCTGCGTCAACAAGGTACAGCCCCCGCCGAGAGCAAATCAGTTTGCCAAATCGCCGACATCTTCCGCTTCTCGAATCATTATCGGGTGAATCAGTCGTCGGGCGAAGGGTTTTCCCGCCGTTTCCTGACAGACGCATCCGCGTGGTGTCATGTGGAACGATAGATCAAAGCAAAAATTTCTCCCACATGCCGCCGGCAGAGCAACACATCGCCGAAAAGGCCGGTAGTTTAGAAAGACCTTGTTAACCGCGCTAACTAACGGATTTTCAAGGAAATTCTTAACGCATCGTAAAAGCCTAGGTCGGTCGCTGTGGCGCTGTGTGTTGTTTCCGCAACAAACCGAAATGAAGCATATACGTAAATGCTATTTATCGGATGTTCGCGATTGCAAGCGGCGAAACCTTTTGTATTTTCACGACCAGAAGCGAGGCGGTGGATCGTTTGGCTTCTAAGAACACGGGAATGGGGCAGGGAATGCTGTCCTTCAGCGAAAGAACCCAGACCCTTTTAAAAACTTTGACTGGAGGTCAACCATGAACATCAAGAGCCTTCTGATCGGCTCCGCTGCGGCTCTCGCAGCAGTATCCGGCGCCCAGGCTGCTGACGCTATCGTCGCTGCTGAGCCTGAGCCCCTCGAATACGTTCGCGTTTGCGACGCTTTCGGCACCGGTTTCTTCTACATCCCCGGCACCGAAACCTGCCTGAAGTTCCAGGGCTACGTTCGTTTCCAGACCGACTTCAACCGTGGTACTCCGGCAAACGGTCGTACGTCTGACTGGAACAGCTTCACGCGCGCTCAGTTCGAAGTTGACACCCGCACCGACACCGAGCTCGGCGCTCTGCGTGGCTTCATCGGCTTCCGTGGCAATGCTGACAACGGTTCGTCCTCTTCTTCGAGCGTTTTCGTTGACCAGGCTTTCATCGAGCTCGGCGGCCTGAAGGTCGGTAAGTTCTACAGCTGGTGGGACGATAGCCTCTCTGGCGAAACGGACGAGCTGTCCTCCAACGCTCTGTTCAACTCCATTCGTTACACCTACGACGCTGGTTCTTTCTGGGCAGGCGTTTCGGTTGACGAACTGCAGGGCGTAACTGTTGGTGCGTTCAACGAATCTGACAACAACGTTGGTGTTGCTCTCGGCGTTGGCGCCAAGCTCGGCGCTGCTTCCTTCCAGCTCATCGGTGGCTACGACACCGACCGCGAAAACGGCTCTGTACGCCTGATCGCAACGGCTGACGTTGGTCCGGGCACGCTTGGCCTGGCTGGTGTTTGGGCTTCCGGAGCAAACGCTTACTACAACGTCTCCGAGTGGGCGGTTGCTGCGGAATATGCCATCAAGGCAACCGACAAGCTGACGATCACCCCCGGCGTTCAGTACTACGGCAACTACGGCCTGGTTTCCTGGGATGACTTCTCGAACGACGACGGCTGGACAGCTGGTCTGACGCTCGACTACAAGATCACGCAGGGCCTCTCCACGAAGATCGCTGTTAACTACGTTGACATCGACAACCGTGACGACCAGGTTAAGGGTTTCGTTCGCCTTCAGCGTTCGTTCTAATCTGATCTGACATTGTCAGTGATGGAAAGCCCGGCTCTCGAGCCGGGCTTTTTCGTTTTTGTAACGCCCGTCCGGCAAGAGGGGTAGGGATGCATCGCCACGCCGGTGGCCGGGTGCCGCCAATTGGCTGTAATGTTCGACCGGCGTCGCAGCGGATGGCTGGCCTCTGACGGCAATTGCGGCTGCTGATTCGTTCGGAATCCTCTGCCTCCGGAAATGTATGAAGGCGAGACGATAAGTCGATTCTGAGCGCTACCTGTGAATTCTGAAGAGCCGCAGATCGCTTTTTGGACAATCTCACATGGCCTGATTGCGTCGGTATTTTGTTTATGCGACGGATTTGACTCATGAAGAAGATTTGCCGTTTTCCGCAAGTGTTTGAAATAAATCAAAAATTAACGATTCTTTAAGAAGTGGACCGGGGTCGGTTAGAATTGTAGCTATTTCGCAACAATGAAAAACTAAGGACACCTTACTGTCTTCCTTTCGTCATGATTACGATTGCCCGCCCGCCCGGTTTTGGCTCTAATCAGCTACATAAGCGGCACGCATTCCTTAGTGCTTTCCCACCCGCTGCTTAGAAGATTAAGCGTTTGACTGGAGGTCAACCATGAACATTAAGAGCCTTCTCATCGGCTCCGCTGCAGCTCTCGCAGCAGTATCCGGCGCACAGGCCGCTGACGCTATCGTCGCTGCCGAGCCTGAGCCCCTCGAATACGTTCGCGTTTGCGACGCTTTCGGCACCGGCTTCTTCTATATCCCAGGCACCGAAACCTGCCTGAAGTTCGGCGGTTACATCCGTTTCCAGACCGACTTCAACCGCGGTAACCCGGCTACCAATGGCCGTACGTCTGACTGGAACAGCTTCACGCGCGCTCAGTTCGAAGTTGACACCCGCACCGACACCGAGCTCGGCGCTCTGCGTGGCTTCATCGGCTTCCGTGGCAATGCTGACGGTGGTTCTTCTTCTTCTTCGAGCGTTTTCGTTGACCAGGCCTTTATCGAACTCGGCGGCCTGAAGGTCGGTAAGTTCTACAGCTGGTGGGATGACGATCTGAACGGTGAAACCGACATTCTGTCGACCAACACCCTGTTCAACTCGATCAAGTACACCTACGATGCAGGTTCTTTCCAGGCTGCACTCTCGGTTGATGAACTGCAGGGCCAGTACGGTCAGTATCAGTATGATCCCGACAACAACGTCGGCATCGGCGGCATGATCGGCGGCAAGTTCGGCGCTGTTACGGCTAACCTGATCGCTAGCTACGACTTCGACGCAGAAAACGTTGCTATCCGTGGCATGCTGTTCGCGGACATCGGTCCGGGCACCTTTGGCCTCGCCGGTGTATGGGCTTCGGGCGACAACGCTTACTACGCGAAGTCTGAATGGGCTGTTGCTGTTGAGTACGCGATCAAGGCTACCGATCGCCTGACGCTTACTCCCGGCTTCGAATACCTCAGCAAGCTGGACGTGAACCCACTTGACGGCGACTTCACTGGCGACCGTGATGCTTGGACTGCTGGTCTGACGGTTGACTACAAGATCACCGAAGGTCTGAGCACCAAGATCACCGCCAACTACTACGATGAAGATGGCGCTGACGACCAGGTCACCGGTTTCGTTCGCCTTCAGCGCACGTTCTAATCTGATCTGACATTGTCAGTGATGGAAACCCTGGCAGAAATGCCGGGGTTTTTCGTTTGGATGCTTCACATATCGAAGCGTGCGCTACTCGGATCTGGAAAATAAAAAAAAGCACCGGGCCAGCCGGTGCTCGAATGCTCTGGGATGACCTTCGCCGGTTATACCGGTTTACCCCGCACGACCATGGCGCAGATCATCGACAATATCGGCCTGTTGTCCAAGCCGGGTCTTGTAGACCTGATAATTCTCCATCACCCGCTGCACATAATTGCGCGTTTCGGGGAAGGGGATGCGTTCGATCCAGTCCACCACCTCATCGATGGGCTTGCCGCGCGGATCTCCGTAGCGGGCAATCCATTCCGGCACGCGTTTCGGACCGGCATTATAAGCGATGAAGGTGAGGATGTAGGAACCGCCGAAACTGTCGATCTGCTCGCCAAGATAATGGGCGCCGAGCGTGGCGTTGTAGCCGGCATCGCTGGTCAACATTGCCTGTGTGTAGGGCAGGCCGTGGCGCCCGGCCACGCCCTTGGCGGTTCCCGGCAGCAATTGCAGCAGCCCGCGGGCATTGGCAGCGGAGACGGCGGAGGGGTTGAAGGCGCTCTCCTGCCGGGCGATGGCATAGGCGAGCGCCTTGCCGGAGCCGGCAATATTGGCGCTGGCGGGAATGACGCCGAGCGGATAGGCAAGTGCTGCCGCATCGATGCCGCGGCTGAAGGCCGTCTTGCCGATCTGCAGCGAAACCTGATGATTGCCGTTGCCTTCCGCCCTTGCCGCCAGAATGGCAAGCTCGCCGGGGCTGTCCAGCTGGTCGGCCAGCGAGCGGTAAAGACTGTCGGCCCGCCAGCCATAACCGGCGGCCTCCAGCCGGTCGATGGCGCGCACGGCCTCACGACCGGCAAAGCGTTCCCGGTCACCGGTGCTTGGGCTCGGATAGGTGACGTTCAGCGTCGTGGTGCCGATTCGTGCGGCGGCCAGCTGGCCATAAAACGTGCCGGGGTGGGCCGCGGACTTGGTGAAGAAGTCACGGGCATTGCCCGGTCCGCCCGCTTCCGCCGACCGCCCGAGCCAGTAATAGGCGCGTGAGGCGGAAAGCGGCCGGTTTGAGGTCTGCAACAATGTGTTGAAGTGACGTGAAGCTGCCGCCGGATCGCGCAGCGCTCTCAGCGCATACCAGCCGGCATGGAACTCCGCATCGGCGATGTCGACGGGCGAGGTGGCCGAATGATTGGCGACGATGCGATAGGCTTCGGCAAAATCGCCGAGATCGGCAAGCCCGCGCGCGATGATACGCCGCTCATTCCACCACTCGCCGGCATTGACGAGTTTGGCCGCCTCTTTGGGGGCCTGCCGAAGAAGGGCGGCCGCTTCAGGATATTTCTGCTGGTTGCGCAGGTTTTCTATGCGCGCGAAGAGAAAAGCGGGATCGCTGCGCCAATTGGCGTCAACCTTGCCCAGCAAGGCGCCGGCAGTGGCGGATCGCTGCAGAACGGCGGCCCAGGCATTATAAAGCGACTGCGCCTTGCCGAGATCACCGAAACGCTTCGCCTGGCCGATGCGGCTGCGATACATCAGATAATCCATGCGCGCCTTGTGATCGGCGGGCGTCAGATAGGCGGGAAACTCGGCGAGAACACGGTCTTCCATGTCCTTGTCCATACCTTCGCTGACCCAGAGCTGGCGAATGAGGCGCTGGGAGTCCACCGCCTTGCCGGAGGAGGCGAGTGCCTTGGCGAGAACGACGGTGCCCTCGGCCGTTTCCGGCCGGCTGCTGCCGAAGGCGGCGAGTACCTGAGGTACCGGTGGATCTTCGCGATAAAGCGCTTTTTCAGAATTGGCCCGCAGGGTGGCGGCACCCGGCCAGCCGGAAAGCTCGCGCTGGGCGGCGGCAATTTCGGATGAAGGCACATCCTTCTGGCCGGAAACGGCAATTGCCCAGCTGAGAATATGCCGGTCCAGGCTGCCGGTTGGCATGGCGTTGCGCAACGCAATCGCCCGCGTCGCATCGCGGCTGGAAAGCGCGTCGAGGCCGGCCTTCAGCTGGCCTGCATCATCGGGGCGGTTGAGGCGCGGTATGGCGCCGGTAATCTCGGGCGAGGCGGGCATGAAGGCGGGAACGGTCGGCGCATTCGGCTTCACATAGGGAAGCGGCACCGCGCCTTCCGGCAGCGGCCCGGCCAGCGCGTTCCAAACGGTTGCGGCGAGGCCCGCCGCCATCAATCCCCAAACTGTTTTTTTCATACCGTTCTTCATCGCCAGACGGAAACAATCGACCTTCTTGTACTGTCGTTCTTGTATTGTCGTTTCATTGCAGCGGGATTGCGTAAATCGCTCAAGGCGTGGCCTCGTATTCCGCTCTCGTGTTCTGCATTGAATCTACGGAGATTGAGATTAACGAAACCTTAACCGCCCCCCGCGCAATCCCATCAACTTTTATTCACCGGCCCGCGAGCGGCCTGCAATTTCACCGCCGCGATTTTTTAACTGTGGTGTGACGTTTCCGGACTGTCACACTTCCGACAATTTCGGACAAAATAGGCTGCCTTTGCGCTTGTCGGCGCCAAGGGCTGGCACTAATGTGTGCCGGTTTTAACCATCGAATGCGGCCGAAGCATGAACCGGCTCGGCGCCAGGAGCTTTGCATGTTCAAGGGATCAATTCCCGCCCTCATTACTCCGTTCACGGACAATGGTGCCGTGGACGAACAGGCCTTTGCCGCCCATGTGGAATGGCAGATCGCCGAAGGCAGCAAGGGCCTTGTGCCCGTGGGTACGACGGGGGAATCCCCGACGCTTTCCCACGACGAGCACAAACGGGTCGTTGAACTCTGCATCGAGGTTGCGGCGAAACGGGTTCCGGTCATTGCGGGCGCAGGCTCCAACAATACCGATGAAGCAATAGAGCTTGCGCTGCACGCGCAGGAAGCCGGCGCGGATGCGCTGCTGGTGGTGACGCCCTATTACAACAAGCCGACGCAGAAGGGCCTGTTTGCCCATTTCTCGGCTGTTGCCGAAGCGGTGAAACTGCCGATCGTCATCTACAATATCCCGCCGCGCTCGGTGGTGGACATGTCGCCGGAAACCATGGGTGCGCTAGTCAAGGCGCATAAGAACATCGTCGGCGTCAAGGATGCAACGGGCAAGCTCGACCGCGTTTCCGAACAGCGCATTTCCTGCGGCAAGGATTTCATCCAGCTCTCGGGCGAAGATGGCACGGCACTTGGTTTCAACGCCCATGGCGGCGTCGGCTGCATTTCGGTTACGGCCAATGTGGCGCCGCGCCTCTGTTCGGAATTCCAGGCGGCGATGCTGGCAGGTGACTATGCCAAGGCTCTGGAGTATCAGGATCGCCTGATGCCGCTGCACAAGGCGATCTTCATGGAGCCCGGTGTCTGCGGCACGAAATATGCGCTGTCGAAGACACGGGGCGGCAACCGCCGGGTCCGTTCCCCCTTGATGAGCACGCTGGAGCCGGCGACCGAAGCAGCCATCGATGCGGCGCTGAAACATGCCGGCCTGATGAACTAAGAGACGCCTGAAAGCCTTAAAGGCGCGCAATGGGCCCGCTTCGCGACAGAAGCGGTTCCGCGCGCCTTTTCTTTTTGCGACGACGATACTAAATAGAGCATGTCTCCCAAAAGTGGGCACCGGTTTTGGGACAAAGACGTGCGGAAAAGCAGGAACCATATCTCGAAAACCGCTCCGGCCGGCAGGCTGCGGCGCAATAAGAAAAACAAGGGATTGAAATATCATGGCCCCCAAAGGCAGCCAGCGCGTGGTGAACAAGATCGTTGCGGAAAACCGCAAGGCTCGTTTCAACTACGAAATCATCGACACCTATGAGGCAGGCCTCGTGCTGACCGGCACCGAGGTCAAGTCGCTGCGCGAGGGCAAGGCGAATATTGCCGAATCCTATGCCTCGGATGAGGGCGATGAAATCTGGCTGATCAATTCCCACCTGCCGGAATATCTGCAGGCCAACCGGTTCAACCACGAGCCGCGCCGCCGCCGCAAGCTGCTTTTGAGCAAACGCGAAATCAGCCGCCTGCGGGCCGGTATCAACCGCGATGGCATGACGCTGGTGCCGCTGAAGGTCTATTTCAACGAAAAGGGCCGCGCGAAGCTGGAACTGGCGCTCGCCAAGGGCAAGAAGCTGCACGACAAGCGCGAGACCGAGAAGGAACGCGACTGGAACCGGCAGAAGTCCCGGCTGCTGAAGGGCAACAACGCCTGAGCGGCAGGAAATTTCGCGGCCTGGAGGATAGCGGCCTTTCGCCACTTGTTCTTCCGTCATGCCGGACTTGATCCGGCATCCAGCCACAGCGCGTCTGCGTTGTGGAGCGAGCCCTTTCAGCCCAAGGACTTGGGCTGGCTGGATCCCGGCTCAAGGCCGGGATGACGGGGTGAATGTAGTCTTGTCGTAGTTCAAGCAGCCCGATATGTCCGCTCCACATGGTTCCTCGAAGCCGAGACGCTGAACCGGCTGACAAGCGCTGCGAGGTTGGCGCTGACATCGCTCAGATTATGCGTGGCCGCATTGGTTTCTTCCACCATGGCCGCATTCTTCTGGGTCAGATTGTCCATGCTGTTGATCGCGGCGCTGATTTCCTGGATGCCGACGGACTGTTCCTGCGCCGCCTTGGTCAGCGAGGCGATATGTTCCTGAATGTGATCCACCTTGTTGCCGATCGTATTCAGTGATTCACCCGTCTTGTTGACCAGTGAGACACCCTGCATCACATCGTCGGAAGATTTGGCGATCAGCGTCTTGATTTCCTTGGCGGCGGTGGCCGAACGCTGGGCCAGTTCGCGCACCTCCTGGGCGACGACGGCAAAACCCTTGCCGGCCTCACCGGCGCGGGCGGCCTCTACGCCGGCATTCAGCGCCAGAAGATTGGTCTGGAACGAGATCTCGTCGATGACGGAAATGATCTGGGTGATCTTCTGCGACGATTCCTCGATGGCGCCCATCGCCTTGACGGCTTCCGTCACCACATCGCGGGAGCGCGCTGCCTCAACGGCCGAGCTTTCGACGATGGCCTTGGCCTCTTCCGAGCGCTGCGCTGAGAGTTTGGAAATGGTGGTGATTTCCTCGACGGCTGCGGCGGTTTCCTCAAGGGCGGCGGCCTGCTGTTCGGTTCTGCGGGCCATGTCGTCGGTCGCAGAGGTCAGCTCGCGGGTGTTGCCGGAAATCTTGTTGGCCTCTTCGACGATCTGCCCAAAGGCGCCGGAGAGATTGCCGACCGCGGCGTTGAAATTGGCGATCAGCCCTTCAAACTGCGGTGCGGTCTTTTCCGTGATGCTGGAGGTGAGGTCGCCATTGGCCAGCTTGTTCAGCGCATTGTTGAGCAGTTCGAGAACGTGCTCCTGTTCCTTCTTCATCTGCGCCTGTTCAGCCTCCACCTTCAGCCGCTCGGCGGCCAGCACGTCGAGATAGACGGAGATCGAATAGTCCATGTCGAGAAGGGCGGCCTTGATGGTTGCAGACAGCCCGTCCTTCAGCTTCCTGGCCTTCTTCTCCATGAAGAGGCCCTTCAGTTCGGATTCGATGACCGCCTTTACGATGCCATCAAGCATCAGCGCATAACCGCCAATATACCAGCGCGGCTCCAGCCCCAGCCTTGCATGGGTGCGGCCGATCGCGGTGACGGCGTCGGTGTAATCGTCGTTGAACGTGCCGGAGGCGATCCGCGCCCAGTGTTTCAGCTGCATGCTCTTGGCATGGTGGATATGCGCATCGTTGGCGAAGAACTTTGCCGTTTCCGGCACCGCGCGAACCTTGGCATAAAAACGGTCGAGCGAAGCATCGAGCGAGCCGGTGATGACACCTTTCATCTCGGAGAGATTTTGCCGCTGTTCGTGGCCAAGTCCCAGAAAATTCAGTCTTTCATCGAGCTGTCGGTCGGTTTTTGCTTGGCCATGCATGTCTAAACATCCTGATTTGGCACCCAAATCATATCGTTGGTGCCCTTACGTCTTTTAGACACGTCTAAAATTAACCAAGTTATAATTTCGACTTACCGAATTTGATGTTTGTTAATTCTAAAAAGAATTTTTACCTCGCCGGTGGAGCGCAAACAGAAACGCGCCCGTCTTTTCAGGACGGACGCGTTGATGGTTTTGTCGCAGCAAAAACCGGGATCAGATCGTCTCGGGGCTCTCGACATGCCGGGCAGGGCGCTCGTTCGGGTCGCGCCCGATCTCTGCCTTCAGCGTCATCAGATCGATGAAGTGATCGGCCTGCCGGCGCAGATCGTCTGCAATCATTGCGGGCTGTGTCGCCATGGTGGAAACCACGGACACCTTGCGGCCCTTGCGCTGCAGCGCGTCCACCAGCGTGGTGAAATCGCCGTCGCCGGAGAACAGGACGAGATGGTCAACCGTTTCGGACTGTTCCATGGCATCGACCGCGAGTTCGATATCCATGTTGCCCTTGATCTTGCGGCGGCCGAGCGCGTCGGTGAATTCCTTCGCCGGCTTCGTCACGACCTTGTAGCCGTTATAGTCCAGCCAGTCGATCAGCGGACGGATCGAGGAATATTCCTGATCCTCGATCAATGCGGTGTAATAATAGGCGCGCAGCAGGTATCCACGCTTCTGAAACGCCTTAAGGAGCTTGCGGTAGTCGATATCGAATCCCAGGCTTTTCGATGCTGCATAAAGATTGGCTCCGTCTATGAAGAGCGCAATTTTCTCCCGTGGATCGAACATTCCATCCCATTCCTTTTTTTGGAAAGGCCATTATCTGGCTTTTATATCCGGTCGATAACGCAAAAAGACATGTGGTATCAACGAGCTTTGCGCACCGCCGTTGCGTTTTAAGTAAGCTACCTTCCCCCGTATTCCAAGACAATTCTTCTAGACATTTTGTTCATCAGACGCCAAACATCGGCAATAAGGTGCCAAAAGACGCCAAAGACAGGAAAAACTTGAATTCCGCGGCCAATGGCTGTATCGGAAGCTGGAAAGCTTCGTCGCGCGAAATCCTGAATGTTTTTCGCAGGGCACGAAGCGCAGATTCAATAGGTTAGAGCATCCCTTGTGCATCCCGAAGAAAGCACGGCGCTCTGATCCACGACATTACGACACGCAAAGGACAGGCAATGGCCCGCGTCACAGTTGAAGATTGCATTGATAAAGTAGACAACCGTTTCGAACTGGTGCTTCTCGCCAGCCACCGTGCGCGCCAGATTTCCCAAGGCTCTTCCATCACGGTTGACCGCGACAACGACAAGAACCCGGTTGTGGCGCTGCGCGAAATCGCTGACGAGACGCTGTCGCCTGACGACCTGAAGGAAGACCTCATCCATTCGCTGCAGAAGCATGTGGAAGTGGACGAGCCCGAGCCCGATCCGGTCACGCTTGCCGCCTCCACTGGCGCCGATGGCGAAGACGACGACCAGCCGGAAACCGTTACTTTCGACCAGATGTCGGAAGAAGAACTGCTGGCCGGTATCGAAGGCCTTGTGCCGCCGGAAAAAAATGACGACTATTGATCTAAGTTTATGACGCCATTGGCAGGCGGTAGTTACCGTCTGTCAATATTTCCCGTCATAATCTGATCCCTATTGATGCAGCATTGTGCGCCGACCCCAAGGTTGGCGCGCTTTCTTTTTGTGGAATATCGCATGATGCGGCAATACGAACTCGTCGAGCGGGTTCAAAAATATAAACCGGATGCGAATGAGGCCCTGCTGAACAAGGCCTATGTTTATGCCATGCAGAAACATGGCCAGCAGAAGCGGGCCAATGGCGACCCCTATATCTCGCATCCGCTGGAAGTTGCCGCCATCCTCACCGAAATGCATCTCGACGAATCGACCATCGCGGTGGCGTTGCTGCACGATACGATCGAGGACACCACCGCCACCCGCGCTGAAATCGATGAACTCTTCGGTGAAGATATCGGCCGGCTGGTGGAAGGGCTGACCAAGCTCAAGAAACTCGATCTCGTCACCCGCAAGGCCAAGCAGGCCGAAAATCTGCGCAAGTTGCTGCTTGCCATTTCCGATGACGTGCGTGTTCTCCTGGTCAAGCTCGCCGACCGGCTGCACAATATGCGCACCATGGAATATATGCCGGCCGACAAGCGCAGCCGCATTTCCGAGGAGACGATGGAAATCTATGCGCCGCTCGCCGGCCGCATGGGCATGCAGGATATGCGCGACGAGCTGGAGGACCTGTCCTTCCGCTATCTCAACCCGGAAGCCTATGGAACGGTGACGAACCGCCTGCAGGAACTGGAAACGCGCAATGAAGGGCTGATCAAAAAGATCGAGGACGAGCTGCGCGAACTTCTCGTGGCGAATGGTCTGGTCGGCGCCAATGTCAAAGGGCGGCAGAAGAAACCCTATTCGGTGTTCCGCAAGATGCAGTCGAAGTCGCTTTCCTTCGAGCAGCTTTCCGATGTCTACGGTTTCCGCATTCTGGTGGATGATATTCCGTCCTGCTACCGGGCGCTGGGTGTCGTGCATACCCGCTGGCGCGTCGTGCCGGGCCGCTTCAAGGATTATATCTCGACACCCAAGCAGAACGACTATCGTTCCATCCACACCACCATCGTCGGCCCGTCGCGCCAGCGTATCGAACTGCAGATCCGCACCAAGCGCATGCATGAGATCGCCGAATTCGGCATCGCCGCCCATGCGCTCTACAAGGATGGTGAAAACGGGGAGGGCGATCTGCTCTCGCCGGAATCGAATGCCTATTCCTGGCTGCGCCACACCATCGAATCGCTGGCCGAAGGCGACAGCCCGGAAGAGTTCCTCGAGCATACCAAGCTCGAGCTGTTCCAGGATCAGGTGTTCTGCTTCACGCCCAAGGGCAAGCTGATTGCGCTGCCGCGCGGCGCGACGCCCATCGATTTCGCTTATGCCGTTCACACCAATATCGGTGACACCACGGTTGGCGCCAAGATCAACGGGCGGATCATGCCGCTCGTCACCCGGCTCAACAATGGCGACGAGGTGGAGATCATCCGCTCCGGCGTGCAGGTGCCGCCGGCCGCTTGGGAAGAGGTGGTGGTGACCGGCAAGGCCCGCTCGGCCATCCGCCGTGCCACCCGCATGGCCATCCGCAAACAATATTCCGGCCTCGGTTACCGTATTCTCGAACGCACCTTCGAGCGCGCCGGCAAGGCCTTCTCGCGGGAAGCCCTGAAGCCCGTGCTGCATCGTCTTGCGCAGAAGGATGTCGAAGACGCCATCGCCGCCGTCGGTCGCGGTGAGGTTTCCTCGCTGGATGTGCTGCGGGCGGTCTATCCAGATTATCAGGATGAGCGCGTCACGGTGAAGATGACCGGTGATGATGGCTGGTTCAACATGCGCAGCGCCTCCGGCATGGTCTTCAAGATCCCCGGCAAGTCGCGCTCGGTGCTTGAGGACGATGGCGCGGCCGAGATGCTGGATGGGCCGGACCCGCTGCCGATCCGCGGCCTTTCCGGCAATGTCGATGTGCATTTCGGTGCCGCCGGCGCCGTTCCGGGAGACCGCATCGTCGGTATCATGGAAAAAGGCAAGGGCATCACCATCTATCCCATTCAGGCGCCGGCGCTGCAACGCTTCGATGATGAACCGGAGCGCTGGATCGACGTCCGCTGGGATCTCGATGAGGCCAACAAGTCGCGCTTCATGGCGCGGGTGATGATCAATGCGCTGAACGAGCCGGGCACGCTCGCCTCGGTGGCACAATCGATCGCGACGCTCGATGTCAATATTCGCGGGCTGAACATGGTCCGCATCGGTACTGACTTCTCCGAACTGGCGCTGGATGTCGAAGTCTGGGATCTGCGGCAGCTGAACCAGCTTCTGTCGCAGCTGAAAGATCTCGACTGCGTATCAACAGTGGCGCGTGCCTTCGATTGAGGCATTTTTAGTCGCCATCGTAACTCAAAAGGCCGCTGTTATGCATTCATTGCATGGCAGCGGCCTTTTCCTGTCTCTGGTCGCAGACAGGGTTTGAGACTATCTTCCTTTCAGAAATTGAAGACGGGAAACGCGGCGTGCCGGTGGAATTTACACCGATGAGAAACGCCACTCCCAAACCGAAAGGACCTAAAATCATGTTTACTCCGCTTCGCAAGATCGCCCGTGCCGTTCGTGGCAAGACCACGCAGGAACGCGAATTTGAATATCTCAGCGGCTCGGTGTCGAATGTCGACCTCGAGTTCCGTCAGCGCGAAATTGACCGCGGCATGTTCCGCCGGTAATGCGCTCAGCGCATGGCAGCCCTTCGCCATGCGTATGAGACTTGGAGGGTGTGCGGCCGTTGTTGGCACGCTCGTCCCTGCATCTTGCAAAACCATGTGAATGCGCGCTTCAAGCGGTTGTCCCAAACTGGTTGACCAATACGCCGCAAAAAATCCCGGTTCAGTCCCCTGTCGCAATAGACGACACTAAATTGGGACTGATATCGAAGGCTCGATATTCACTGTATTCGTGACATCCCGCGTCCGTCATGCCGGACTTGATCCGGCATCCAGCCAGCCCAAGTCCTTGGGTGGGAAAGAGTCTTCTCGCCGTGCAGACGCATGTCGGCTGGATTCCGGCTCAAGGCCGGAATGACGGAAGCGGAGAATACACCTGCAAAAGAAATCCCTGCGTCGTCTATGATGCTCTTGGCTGCGCCCGGGCGATGAAATAGACTGTCTCCATGCCGTTTCGCCGCCGTGAACCCGTTGGTTTTTCAGAAAAGATTCGTGACCTCTTCTGGCCGCGCACGGGTTTTTCCCGTTCGCTGCGCTATATGAAGCTGCGTCTGCTCAGGCTTTCCGCCTCTCCACATTCGGTTGCTGCCGGTGTTGCCCTCGGTGTCGGCGTGGCCTGGACGCCGTTTCTCGGCGTTCATATGCTCATAGCCATGGCGCTCGGTTTCCTCACGCGCGTCAATCTGGTTGCGGCCGCGCTTGGCACCACATTCGCCAACCCGCTGACATTTCCCTTCATCTGGGCGTCCACCTGGGAGATCGGCCACTTCATCCTCGGCCGGCAGAAAATGGAAAGTGCCGAACACGTGGATTTCGTAGCACTGTTCAGTCATCTCGAATTCCGGCAGATATGGACGCCGGTGCTGGAACCCATGACCGTCGGCGCGCTGCTTCCAGCCGCAATCAGCGCGGTCATCGTCTATTTCGCGGTTTATAGCCTGATCAGCGGCTTCCAGCGGCGCAAGATGGAAAATCTTGCCCACCGTGCCGCAAACAGGAATGCTTCTCTGGAGATGTTGAAATGATCATTGGATTGGGCAGCGACCTGATCGACATTCGCCGCGTTGAAAAGTCGATCGAGCGTTTCGGCGAACGTTTCACCCATCGCTGTTTCACCGATATAGAGCGCGCCAAATCCGACGGCCGCAAGAACCGCGCCGCCTCCTATGCCAAGCGTTTCGCCGCCAAGGAAGCCTGTTCCAAGGCGCTTGGAACCGGGCTTGCGAATGGCGTCTTCTGGAAGGACATGGGCGTCGTCAATCTGCCGGGCGGCAAGCCGACCATGCTTCTGACCAATGGGGCAGGGGAAAGACTGGCGGCCATGCTGCCCGCCGGCCACCGCGCCAATATCCACCTGACGATCACGGATGATTTCCCTTATGCTCAGGCATTTGTGATTATCGAGGCGCTTCCCGTGAATGGCTGAGACCCGGTGCGGCCGCATTGGCGGCCTATTTGCACCCGTGTCATAGAAGCGCTTCCCTTCGGGCTGGAAAGGTTCTAGAGAAGTCGCAGAAATATGAAAGCGTTGCCGGCCGTGTGAAGACTGCTTCATGCGGCGCAGGCACGACAAAACAACGGCCCCGATGCCTTCGTCAAACCGAAGAAGCCGGGAAACAATCAGGCAGGTCTTTAAGTGTCCGAAAAAGCTGAGAAGAAGCAGAACGCCCTCTGGGAGAACGTCAAGGTCATCATTCAGGCGCTGCTGCTGGCCATGGTCATCCGCACCGTTCTGTTTCAGCCCTTCACGATCCCATCGGGCTCGATGATGCCGACGCTTCTGGTTGGTGACTATCTTTTCGTCAACAAGTTCTCCTACGGCTATTCGAAATATTCGCTGCCCTTCTCGCCGAACCTGTTTTCGGGTCGTATTCTGGAATTCAGCAAGCCCAAGCGTGGCGATGTCGTGGTGTTCCGCCTGCCGCCAAATCCGGAAGTGGATTACATCAAGCGTCTCGTCGGCCTGCCGGGGGATCGCGTTCAGGTGACGAATGGCGTGCTGTTCATCAACGGCCAGCCGGTGCCGAAGCAGCCAGACGGCACCTTCACCTCGGATTACCGCGCCGATCCGGGCGCCAATGTCCCCGTCTTCCGCGAAACGCTGGATAACGGCGTCACCTATGACACGCTTGACCAGTCGCCCGACTCGCGCGGCGACAACACCCGGGAATTCCTGGTGCCGGAAGGCCATTATTTCATGATGGGCGACAACAGAGACAATTCGCTCGACAGCCGCTTCGATGTCGGCTTCGTGCCGGAAGAAAACCTGATCGGCCGCGCCAGCGTCATCTTCTTCTCGCTGGGCAATGACACGCCGTTCAGCCGCATTTGGGAATGGCCGGCCAACATGCGTTGGGATCGCCTCTTCAAGGTTGTGGAATGAGCAAGACCAAGCCGCTTTCGGCGGACGAGATTTCGCGTCTGGAAGCGTTGATCGGATATGAATTCAAGGACAAGGCCCGGCTGGACCGGGCCTTGACCCATGCCAGCGCGCGCTCCGCCGCCGCCGGCAATTACGAACGGCTGGAATTTTTAGGGGATCGTGTCCTCGGCCTCTGCGTGGCGGAGCTGCTGTTTTCGACCTTCCGCAATGCCACCGAGGGTGAATTGTCCGTTCGCCTGAACCAGCTCGTCAGTGCCGAATCCTGCGCCGCGATCGGTGACGAGATGGGCCTGCACAATTTCATCCGCACCGGATCGGATGTGAAGAAACTGACCGGCAAGGCGATGCTGAACGTGCGCGCCGATGTGGTCGAGAGCCTGATCGCCACCATCTATCTGGATGGCGGGCTGGAGGCATCCCGCCGGTTCGTTCTGAAATATTGGCAAAGCCGGGCAACTAGGGTTGATGCCGGGCGGCGCGACGCCAAGACCGAGTTGCAGGAATGGGCGCATGCCAGATTTGCGACGACGCCCGCTTACCGGGTTGACGATCGCTCCGGACCGGATCACGATCCAAGCTTCACAGTGACGGTGGAAATTCCCGGCGTGAAGCCGGAAACCGGCGTCGAGCGCTCCAAGCGCGCGGCCGAACAGGTGGCGGCCACCAGATTGCTGGAGCGCGAAGGCGTCTGGCAGAAAAGCCCCACCAAAAACTGAGCACCCACCATAGGGTGCCAAAATCGAGCGCATGGCGGACCCGCGGGCCGCATGTTGAATACCTCTGACCTTGATGGATAACATGACCGATCACGAAAACCCCGCCATTGAAGGCGAAGACAACAACCTTCCGACCCGTTCCGGCTTTGTGGCCCTTATCGGCCCGACCAACGCCGGCAAGTCGACGCTGGTGAACAGGCTGGTTGGCGCCAAGGTTTCGATCGTCAGCCACAAGGTGCAGACGACGCGCGCCGTGATGCGCGGCATCGCCATTCACAAGAATGCGCAGATCGTTTTCATGGACACACCCGGCATCTTCAAGCCGCGCCGCCGGCTTGACCGCGCCATGGTCACCTCCGCCTGGGGTGGGGCAAAGGATGCCGATCTCATCCTGCTGCTGATCGACAGCGAGCGTGGCCTGAAGGGCGATGCCGAGGCCATTCTTGAAGGGCTGAAGGACGTTCCGCAGAAGAAGATCCTCTGCCTCAACAAGATCGACCAGGTGAAGCGCGAAGACCTGCTGAAGCTTGCCGCCGCCGCCAATGAGACGGTGGCTTTCGATCGCACTTTCATGATTTCGGCCACCAATGGTTCGGGCTGCGAAGACCTGATGGATTATCTGGTGGAGGCGCTGCCGGAAGGCCCGTGGTATTATCCGGAAGACCAGATTTCCGATTTGCCGATGCGCCAGCTCGCCGCCGAAATCACCCGCGAGAAGCTGTTCCTGCGCCTGCACCAGGAACTGCCCTACGCCTCGCATGTCGAGACGGAAAAGTGGGAAGAGCGCAAGGACGGCTCCGTACGCATCGAGCAGGTGATCTATGTCGAGCGCGACAGCCAGAAGAAGATCGCGCTCGGCAAGAACGGCGATGCGATCAAGGCGATCTCCACCGCCTCGCGCAAGGAGCTTTCGGAAATCCTCGAGCAGCCGGTCCATCTCTTCCTGTTCGTCAAGGTGCGCGAGAACTGGGGCGATGACCCCGAGCGCTTCCGCGAAATGGGACTGGAATTTCCGCGGGGGTAACGCGCAGGCGCGATATGCGCAATGCGAAAACACACCCGCTTCCGTCATTCCGGCCTTGAGCCGGAATCCAGCCAGCCCAAGTCCTTGGGCTGAAAAGAGTTGTCCCGTCGCGCCGACGCGCGTCGACTGGATTCCGGCTCAAGGCCGGAATGACGGGCGGGAAATGTCGCGAACCGACGAGAACGTCGAGGTTGCCCAAGCCCTTCGCTTTTGTGTGTTCGAGGGGGGGCGCGACGCAATCCTTGAACGAACTGAATATCTTCAGCCACTATCGGGAACCGAATGCGTTCGGGCGGGTTGTTCCAAAACAATTGGGCGCAACCTTTTTTCGATGACGGATATTCATGTCGCCAAAAAAACCGAACGGGATTTCCACAACGCCGTGCCAGCAATGTCCCCTGCGGGACCTGCCGCATTTCAGGGATTTCGCCCCTTCCGAACTCGATTTCGTCTCCCGTTTCAAGACGGGGGAGCTGGCGGTGGAAAGCGGCTCTGTCATTTTGATGGAAGGGTCGCACAGCGCCCACCTTTATACCGTGCTGCATGGCTGGGCCTTTCGCTACAAGACGCTGGAAGATGGCCGGCGGCAAATCCTCAACTATGTCATGCCGGGCGATCTCGTTGGCCTGCAGGGCACGGTGATGGGGGAAATGCAGCATTCGGTCGAAGCGCTGTCACCGGTAACGCTGTGCGTTTTTGAACGATCGCGCCTCAACAACCTCTTCACCGATCACCCGACCCTTGCTTATGACCTGACCTGGATTGCTGCGAGCGAGGAACGCATGCTCGACAGTCATCTGCTCAGCATCGGCCGACGCACTGCGCTGGAGCGCGCCGCCTATCTCATCGCCTTTCTTTACAGCAAGGCGAAGGCTGTCGATCTCATGCGCGGCGAAACGCCTATTCCCGTCACCCAGCAGCATGTGGCCGATACGCTCGGCCTTTCCATCGTCCACACCAACAAGACCTTGAGAAAGCTTGTTGATCGCGGCCTCATCCGCTGGACGGACAAGGGCTGTCTGGTGCTCGACAACGCCGGATTGAGCCATGTGGCCGGCTGGGAAAGCGACGAAAAGCGGCAAAGACCCTTCATCTGATCTTCTTTTGACATGTCTTTTTTAAATGACGGTGGGGTCGCAATTTGCGACTGCTAAGCCATGGCGCTGGAACATCACGTTGAAGGGAGCGGCGCGCAGCCAGTTGGCTGCCCCTCCTGTTGAAAGAAGAAAACATATGGTGCCACAACGGGTTATCATCGTTGAGGATGAATATCTGGTGGCGCTTGATGTCGAAGCGGTCCTCCAGTCCATGGGTGTCGAAACCATCGTCATCGCAACGACGCTTGCGCAGGCAAGACAGACCGTCGAGCAGGACGGTGCCGATTGCGTGCTTCTCGATGTCAGCCTTTCCGACGGCATGAGTTATGATTTTGCGCGCCAGCTGCGCGAGGCCGGCATTCCCTTCGGTTTCGTCAGCGGTTACGGCGATACGACAGGGTTTCCCGACGATCTTTCGCAGGCGCCTCTGCTCGGCAAGCCCTTCGGAGAAAATGAAATCATGGATTTCGTTCTCGGCCTTCTCGGCGTTTCGAATGACGCCGTAAAAGAATAACGTTTCGCCGCCGGATCGGTTATGATCCGGCTTGAATCGAAATTCGGACAGGTTTCATGCAGTGGCAGGATGAGGCAATCATTCTCGGCGTAAAACGCCATGGCGAGACGAGCGTCATCGCCGAGGTGATGACCCGTACGCGCGGCCGCCATCTGGGCATGGTGCGCTCCGGTCGCTCTCGCAGCATGCAGCCGGTGTTGCAGGCGGGAAACCGGGTGGATGTCATCTGGCGGGCGCGACTTGACGACCATCTTGGCGAATACCGCATCGAGCCGCTGCAATTGCGCGCCGCACAGCTGATGGAAACGGCGACCGCCGTTTACGGCGTGCAGGCCATGGGCGCGCTTCTCAGGCTTCTGCCGGAACGTGATCCGCACCCGCATCTCTATCAGGCGCTCGATATCATCCTCGACAATCTCCACGATCCGGCCGATGCCGGGGAATTGTTCGTGCGTTTCGAACTCGCCGTGCTGAACGATCTCGGTTTCGGGCTTGATCTCACCGAATGCGCGGCAACCGGGCTGCGCTCCGATCTCATCTACGTGTCGCCGAAAACCGGCAGGGCGGTCTGCCGCACGGCAGGCGCGCCCTATGCCGCCCGGATGCTGTCACTGCCCGCTTTCTTGAGCGAAGGCCAGTCAACGGCCGCCGATCCCGAAAGCCTCGCGGCGGCCTTCCGCCTGACGGCCCATTTTCTTAACCGGCATGTCTATGATCCGCGTGGCCTGAATGAAAACGCCGCCCGCGACGGTTTCGTGCAGGCGGCGCTGAAGGCGCTGCAGCGCAGGGCGTCACCGCCCGCGCTTGATAAGGCCGTGTAGTCTCAGGCCATGGCCGGGCGCGGTGCGGGCCGCTCCTGAATGGGCCAGTGCACGATGGCCGCAAAAATCCCCATGCCGACGCCAAGCCACCAGACGAGGTCATAGGAGCCCAGCCGGTCGTAAAGGAAGCCGCCGAGCCAGACGCCGAGGAACGAGCCGATCTGGTGCGACAGGAACACGACGCCGCCGAGCATGCCGAGATGGCGTGTGCCGAACATGATCGCCACCAGCGCATTGGTGGGCGGCACGGTGGAAAGCCAGAGAATGCCCATGACGGCTGCGAAGAGGATGACCGAAAGCGGTGATTGCGGCAGGAGCAGGAAGGCCGTCACGACAACCGAGCGGGCGATATAGATATAGGCCAGCATATAGGGTTTCGAATAACGCTGGGCGATGACGCCGGCGGCGAGCGACCCGATGATATTGAAGAAGCCTATCAGCGCCATGGCAATGACGGCGTAGCGCGGCTCGATGCCGATATCGCCGAGATAGGCCGGGAAATGCGCGGTGATGAAGGCCACCTGGAAACCGCAGACGAAAAAGCCTGTCGTCAACAGGAGATAGCTCTTGTGGCCAAGTGCTTCCCGCAACGCTTCGCCCGCCGTCTGCTGGAACTGCGTCTGTGACTGGCTGCCGGAAGAGGAGTTGCCACGCATCGGGAAGGCGAGCAGCGGCACCAGCATCATCATCACGGCAAGCCAGACGAGGCTGTCCGACCAGCCATAGGCGGAAATCAGCCCCTGGCTGACCGGTGCGAAGAGGAACATGCCGGCAGAGCCTGCCGCCGTGCCGATGCCGAAGGCAAGCGAGCGCTGCTGCGGTGTCACATGGCGTGCAAAGGCCGACAGGATGACGCTGAAGGAGCCGGCGGCAATGCCAAGCCCGACAAGCACGCCGCCGCCGAAATGCAGCCAGAAGGGAGAGGTGCCGAAGGACATGCAGATGAGGCCGGCGGCATAAAGAAAGCCTGACAGAACGAGCACGCGGCCCGTGCCGTATTTATCGGCGATTGCGCCGAAGAAGGGCTGGCCAAGGCCCCAGAAGAGGTTCTGCAGGGCCATGGCGAGGCCGAAGGTGGAACGATCCCAGCCGGTGTCGGCCAGCATCGGCAGCTGAAAAAAGCCCATGGCCGAACGCGGACCGAAGGTCATGACGGCAATCAGCGACCCGGCGGCGATAATCAGCCAGGGCATGGTCTGGCGTGTGGCTTGCGACATGAAATTCTCCTGCTGCAGCATGCGCCTTGGAGATGGCACAAATCTTCTGCAGATTCCCTCTGATCGGGATGAATATTAGCTTTTGTCAGCCGTCCCCACTAGCGACTTTTCTTGACCCCCATTATTCATGGGATTGATGGGATGCCCGCACATTATTGCCGGAATTCCGGAGAGATGACGATGAAGCAGAATATTTACGACGACCCCGGGTTCTTCGAGCGCTACAGCGCCATGCCGCGCTCCGTTGAAGGGCTGCGGCAGGCCGGCGAATGGCACGAGCTGCGCGCCATGCTTCCGCCGTTGCAGGGCCGCAACCTTCTCGATCTCGGCTGCGGTTTCGGCTGGCATTGCCGTTATGCGGCAGAGCAGGGGGCGGCCCGTGTCGTCGGCGTTGATCTTTCGGAAAACATGCTGCGCCGTGCCGCCGAAATAAATGGCGGCCCCGGTATCGAATATCGTCGGGCGGCAATCGAGGACATCGATTTTCCGCCGGAAAGTTTCGATGTGGTGCTGAGTTCTCTTGCCCTGCATTATGTCCGCGATCTCGACCTGGCATTCGCGAAAGTTTCCGCCGTGCTGAAATCCGGCGGTGAGTTCATCTTTTCCATCGAACATCCCGTTTTCACGGCGCTGGAAAAACAGGACTGGTTCTATGACGAGAAGGGCGAAATCCTCCACTGGCCGCTCGACGATTACCAGAACGAAGGCGTGCGCCATTCCAACTGGATGGCGGATGATGTCGTCAAATATCACCGCACGGTGTCAGGCATTCTCAACAGCCTGCTTTCTGCCGGTTTTGCCCTGACGCGTCTGGCCGAACCGAGGCCCGATCCCGCCTTGCTCGCGGAGCGACCGGAGATGAAGCACGAAGATCGCCGTCCGATCTTTCTGATCGTCAGCGCTCGCAAGCCGTGATCGATTCCATCCTCTCCTCATCCCTGTGCTTGTCACAGGGATCCAGTCGACACGCGTCTGCGTGGCGGAAAGAGTCTTTTCAGCCCAAGGACTTGGGCTGACTGGATTCCTGTGACAAGCACAGGAATGAGGGAGGACATCCGCGTCCCTTAGGCTCGATCTGGCCTGGACCGGCCTACCGCCTCTTGATCGCCCAGCCTTCCGGCCGTTCCTCGACCACCTTGGCCACGTCGCCGACCGACAGTCTGCCCTGACTGCGCGGTGTCACGTTCCAGCCGAACAGCGGGCCGGGTACGCGCCGATCACCCGACATGCGGATGCGGCCCATGGCTTTCATGGGCGAGGGCACATCGCGGGAGCCGGTTATCTGGTCCTGCGTGGTCATGATGCAGCGGGCGCAGGGCTTGACCAGATCAAAACGAATGCCGCCGATCTCGATGGTCGCCCAGCGGTCTTCCGCCCATGGCTCGTCCGTATCCAGCACGATATTCGGCCGGAACCGCTCCATGCCGACGGCATCCTCGCCATTGGCGCGCATGTTGTCGTTCAGCGCGGCAAGCGAGGCGGTGGTGGTGACGAGGATCTGGTAGCCATCCGCAAAGGTGACGGGCGTTTCGTTGCCGGTCCATTCGAGGCTTGCAATTCGTTTCGAGGCATCATCGAAGAATGCCAGCTTCACCTCGCGCCCCAGCCACGCCGAGAGCGTATCGTTGGTCTCGTCATCGGCAATATTGGCGCTGACGATCGATTTCCACACCGCCACATCCATGCGCTCGCCGGACGGTCTTGCGACGATCTCGTCGTCCTTTTCCCGCGCAAGCGCCATGCCGCCATCCTCATGCCGCGCCAGAACCGTGGCGAGAGCAGGCAATTCGCGCTGGGTGATGAAATGGCCGGAAGGGTCGATCAACATGGCACGACGGTCGCCGGGCAGGCCCTCGGCCGAAACAGCGCTCTCGGAGAGGGGAATGCCGCGCGCGCTTTTCAGCGGATAGATGTTGAGTTCGGTCACACGCATCTTGGATATCCTCAAATCTCGTCGAGAAACAGGTCGAGTACTTGTTGCAGTCGCTCATGGCGGGCCTTGGCCATTTGCCGCCCCGTCCCGGTACGAAAGCCGTCCGCCAGTTTGAAAAGCTTGGTTTCGAAATGATCGATGGCAAAGGCGCGGTCGTCAAGCGGCCGGTCCTTCGCCAGCGGATCGGCCGGATCGTAAAGCGCCGAGCCCATGCGTCCGGCAATGTAAAAGCAGCGGGCTGCCCCCACCATGCCGATGGCATCCAGCCGGTCGGCATCCTGAAGGATTTTTGCCTCCAGCGTCTGTGGCTCGATATTGGCGGAAAAGCTGTGGGTGGTGATGGCGTGTGCGGCGGCGTCGATATCTTTCTGCTGCCAGCCGAGCCCGGCCAGAATGCCGGCTGCCTTTTCCGCCGCCAGCCGTGAGGCCTGCGCGCGGAGCGGCGAGTTCTTTTCCACCGCCACGCAATCATGCAAAAGCACGCTCGCCGCCAGCACGGTGCCATCGCCGCCTTCGCCCGCATGGATGCGCATGGCGTTGCGGAAGACGCGGTGAATATGGGCAAGATCATGCGAGCCGTCGCCGGCATCGGCGGCGTGCGGTATCAGGTCCTGCGCAAGCGCTGCATAGGGCGCGAAAGCCTCGGCCGCGATCATGCCTGCGGCTTCCGGGTCAGGATTTTCTGGTAGAACAGGCCGATGCCGATCAGCACTGCGCCAAGCCCGATGAAGGACAGGGCTCTCAGCACGCCTTCAAGGTTGCTCATGTCGATCAGGAATGCCTTGGCGACAGAGATCAGCACAAAGGCGGCCGATGCCAGACGCAGGCTGCGGGCATTAAAGCGCGAGCCAAGCACCAGCAGCAGCACGCCGATCAGCAACCAGACCACCGAATAGCTGTAGGTCTCGCCCTGCATAAAACCCTTCCAGTCGGCGATGTTTTCGCCCTGCCAGAACCGGCGGACCGAAAGCGTTGCCCAGGCAAAACCGAGTGCCGCACCCGCCACCGCCAGCATGCTGACATAGGGCGGCGGACGTTTGCCGCGCGCATAATAGGCAAGGCCGCCATAGGCGAGCGCCGGCAGGAGGTAACCGATCAGCAGCAGGTTGAGGACCGGAATGCGCCCGGTATTTTCGCCGGTGAAATAAGGGTTGAGTGTGAAGAAATGCATCGTCAGCACGTTGATGACGGCGATCACGCCGGCAATCATCGAACCGTAACGGAAGACGGGGCTGGGGCTCTTTAGATCCAGCGTCATCAATACACCCGAGAAGCCGATGGTCAGCAGCGTGTAGATCGACTGTTCGCCGAGCGTCGGCACGCTGTTATCAAGCGTGCCGCCATTCATCGCGTGGCGGATGAGAATCGCGACGGCCAGCAGACCCATGACGCTGGCAATCGCCTGCAGGAAGTTCTTCGCCCTGACCCCCGGCCAGTCGCGCAGCAGCCAGGCCGAGGCGACGGCCAGCAGTGCGGGAATGCCATAACCCGGCAGAAGCGCGTTGAAGACCGGCGTGGTCCCAAGATTTTGCGGCCCGACAATGGTGGGTTCCCAGGCGATGCGGCCGAGAACGGCAACGCTTGCCACCGCCATGACCCAGGGCAGCACATCCCAGTTGCGGTAACGGCTGGCCAGCACATAAACAAAACCGATGACCGAAAGCAGAACGGTTGTCGCGAGCCCTTCCGTCAGCGTGTGCAGGCTGAGCGCGAAGGCGGCAAACGAGCCGAGCACGAGAATGTTGAGAGGCTTGCGATAGACCTCTTTGTCCTGCCGGTGCAGCCACTCGGCCCCGGCAATCAGCACCAGGCCGAGGCCGAGACCATAGGCGGCGTGCAGCCAGTCGCGGCCGAGATTGCCATATTCAACGAAGCTTGCGGTTGCCAGCCAGACCGGGAACAGCGCGGCAATACCTGCCCAGAGCTGGGCAAAATCCGCATCGTCAGCGCCCTTGCGTTTCAGGAAGGAGAAGGCGCAGAGCACGAAGACTGCGCCGAGGCCAAGCGCCATGGCGATTTCAGCCGTATAGCCTGTTCCGACGGGCGGAAGCGTTACGCCGGTATCGTTGATAAGGCCGATGAAATCGATGCCCTGCCGCGACATCAGCGCGACCGCCGTCTGCGCGCCGAGCGCGGCGATGATGGCCGGCCAAACCGCGTAGTGGCGGGCGGCGCCAAGGGCCGCAAGCGCTGCGATGAGCGCCGAGACGATCAGCGCCGGGTGGGTGTCGATGCCGCCACTGGCGAACAGGAAGCCGATGGCCGGCAGGATGACGGCCATCGATACCGTGAGGTTGATGGCAAGCGACGGGCGCAACAAAAGCCGTAGCGCACGGATGGCGCGCCGCTCCGGGGCTGCGGTTTCGCCGGTTTCTACCGGCGGCGTGTCGAGGTGTTTTCCGGGCCACAGGAAGATCGTGCCGGCCAGCATGACGAGCAAAGCGAGCGTCGGTGGTTCGGCATTGATCGTCTCGGAAAAGCCGATATAGCCGAGCGCCCAGAGGCCAAGGCCGGCATTGGCAAGGGACGGAACCACGGTCCAGCCCTGCCTGCGCGCTGCGGCCGCGGTCGCCAGCCACGAGATGGTCAGGAAAACGAACAGCGCCCAGATATTTGGCGTTTCGCTGGAAATCAGCGCCGGCGTCAGCATCGAGCCAAGAAGACCGAGACCGGCCAGCGCCTGCCCATGCAGAAGCGACAGGCCAATGGTGGCAAAGGCGACAAGCCCGAGCAGGATGAAGGCGGTTCCGGAGCCGATATAGTCATAAATTCCATAGGCCGCATAAACCACGCCGAACAGCGTTAATGCGCCGGCCGCCGTCAGCACGCCGGGTATCATCGCGTTGGAATAGGCGGTGGCGATGCCCGGCACCGCCTTGCGGCGGATCGCTTCGCCGGCAAGCCCGAGAACGAGGCCGAAAATGGCGGCAAGCGAAAGCCTGACCGCTGGGCTGAGCAGCCCCGATTCGATCGAATATTTGACGAGGAAAATACCGCCCAGCGCCAGCGCCAGCCCGCCGGCCCAGACCGCCCAGCGTGCGCCGAGCAGACTTTCGAAGCTTTCTTTTGTGGCCGGCGCGGACGCGGTCTCGTTGGCGAGCGCCGGCGGCGCTTCTTCACGGGCTACGTCCCCAGCTTCCACTATCGCGGCAGCTTCTTCCGGCTTTGAGGCATATTCAGCTTGGGAAGCCGCTGCTTCGGGCAAATCTCCATTTGTCTCTTCCGCTTCGAAATCCGTCTTTTCCGAGGATTCCGCGCTTTCAGCCCGTGCAGCCAAGGGAGACGTGACCCCGGCAGCCATCAGCCGCTTGAGGCTGAGGACCTCACGTTCCAGCGACTTGATTCGGCTTGAATTACGGATGCTCGCGACCAGCGTGTAGATAAAGGCCGCGATGAGGGCGAGGATGAGAAACGGGATTTCCAAACGGGCTCTCCAATTACGAAGCTGTTTTTAAAGCTCTTTTGGCGAATTTATGCAAGGCCCGGTTGATGTATGGCAGGGGGTAACATGGAGCGAGCGGGTGTCACTTGTTTCTTCTCCCCGCCGGGGAGAAGTCCGCGGCAGCGGGATGAGGGGGCGAGGGTGGGGTCTATCGTTGGCGTTGCCCCTCATCCGGCGCTTCGGGCCACCTTCTCCCCGGCGGGGAGAAGAAATGGGCGGCATCCGCTCGGCGCATGCCCATCTATCGAAAATCAGGAGCATCCGCCAGCCAGAGCCGTGCCGCTTCTATATCGGCAAGCCCCAGTTCATGCCCGTCATCCAGCATTTCCACCCGTGCCTCCGCGCCGCTCGCCGCAAGCCGGCCTTGCAGCTCGGTTGCTCCGTCGCGATATTTGTCGCGTTCACCGGCGACGAGCAGGAAATTTCGGCCGGAAAGATCAGTTTGCGGCCATGTGTCGAGAACCGGCATGGGCCGGTAGAGCAGGGCGTCTCCGGCAAGGTCGGGATAAAGTGCGGCAAAGGCCGCATAGAAATTTGCACCATTCGAATGGCCGATAAACCGCAGCTTCGAACGATCAAGACCGTAGGAACGGATTGCACCTTCGACAAAGGTGGCAAAGGCCTCTGCTTCTGCAGCAATATCAGTCTGGTCGAAGCTGAAATCGGGGAAACGCCGGAACCAGCGGGCGATCTCTTCTTCCGTGCTGCGGCCGCGCACGCCTAAAAGTGTCGCGCCGCGCGCGGCCCTGTGCGCCAGCGGCATCAGGCTCGTTTCGCTGGCGCCCGAGCCGTGCAGCAGGATGATGGTGCTGCCATCCGGTTCCTCCGGCGTATAGAACCGGTGCACGAAGGGCAGGTCGCGATAAATGATGCGTTCCTCGCCCGGCATGGAAAATTGCGGCAGGGCGACGCGCACATCCGCCTCGTCCTTCATGAACAGCGGCGGAATGAACAATTGTTCGCCGAGCGCTTCCAGCGGTTCGTCGATCGTCATGCCGGGGCCATCGGTTGCCATTTCGATCAGCACGCCGCCCGGTTCGCGGACATAGAGCGAATGGAAATACTTTCGATCATGGGCATTGGTGGTGCTGGAATTGAGCGATTTCAGCCCGGTGAGAACGGCGTTCAGCTCATCGATGTCCTCGGCGCGGAAGGCGATGTGATCGACCGTGCCGGTGCCCGGTGCGCTGGACCAGAAGCCGGTCGCGTCGCGCACGTCGATGATGTCGCCGCTGTCGGAGACGAGCCGGCGGATCGCGCCGGTCTGGCTTTCCTGCCGGTAGCCGAAATGTTTCTCCAGAAACGCCACGGTTTCTTCCGGTACCTCGCTCAGCATCGTCGCACCATAGATGCGGCGAATCGCGTCCTGCGCGGAAATGTCGTCCGTCACATGCGGCGTCGCATTGGCAAAGGCATGGGTACCGACCAGCTTGACGATCAGGCCGTCAGGATCTTTCAGCCGGATGACCGGCTCGCCGAATTCGTCGGATGGCCCCTCGGCGCGGATGCCGAATTTCAGTGCCCGCGTCAGCCAGAAGCCGATCGCGGCCGGATCGATCACTACCGAGACTTCCAGTGTCTGGCCGTAACCGACGCGGCCCTGGCCGCCATCTTCCCAGACGAGAAATGTCAGAAGCGAACCGGGCGAGGCGATGTCGTCACCATAAAGCAGGTGAAGCTGCATGGCGTCTTCGAAGCCGGCGGTGCGCTTGACCAGCTTCAAACCGAGAAAGCCGGCGTAGAAATCCACATTCGCCTGCACCTTCCGGGTGATCATGGTGATGTGGTGTATGCCCAGTGCAGAATTCATCTTGCCGTCCCGTCGTTTCGCCTGCTGTTCGTGGCCCTATTTGTCCTACGCTGCGCCTGATCCGCAACCCCGGCAAATGAGAACGCTGTGTTCTCTGCGTGAACGATGTTGCTTCCGCTTCGTTGCACGCACGCTGCGCAGAAACCGGGCTTTTTGCCTCCATATCGATCCATAATGCACATAAAGTAAGCATATAAAATAATGGCTATTTTGTATGCAATTTTATCTTGCCTTGCGGGTGGGAATTGGCTCTTATGCAACCAATCCAACAAAACCATCAGGGGGAATAGATGATCTTAACGCGCAGGTTGTTGTCCAAAGCTCTGGCCATTGCTGCCATCGGCGTTACGGCCGGAATGGTGCTGCCGGTGACGGGAGCTTATGCCGAAACGCCGGTCAAATTCACGCTCGACTGGAAATTCGAAGGCCCCGCCGCCGGCTTCCTGCTGGCGCTCGACAAGGGTTACTTCAAGGCGGAAGGCCTCGACGTCACGATCGACAGCGGCAACGGTTCGGTGGAAGCCATTCCGCGCGTGGCAACTGGCGCCTATCAGATGGGGTTCGGCGATATCAACTCGGTGATGAAGTTCCTCGACGAGGATCCGAGCCAGAAGATCAAGGCCGTTTACATGGTCTATGAGCGCCCGACTTTTGCCGTCGTCGGCCGCAAGTCACTTGGCGTCACGGGTGATCCGAAGTCGCTGGAAGGCAAGAAGCTCGGCGCGCCGCCGCCGGATGGCGCCTTTGCGCAATGGCCGGCCTTCAAGCAGGTCGCGGGTCTCGATGAGAGCAAGATCAAGATCGAATCGATCGGTTTTCCCGTGCGTGAACCGATGCTTGCCAAGGGCGATGTCGATGCCGTCTTCGGTTTTGCTTTTTCTGTCATCCTCAACCTGAAGAAGCAGGGCATTGCCGATGACGACATCTCGACCATCCTGATGGCCGAGCACGGCTTGAATCTCTATGGCAATGCGGTGCTGGTAAACACTGATTTCGCTGAGAAAAACCCTGAAGCCGTCAAGGGCTTCCTCAAGGCGCTGGCCAAGGGCTTCGCAGATTCCGTCAAGACCCCGGAAGAGGGCGTGGCGGCGGTGCTGAAGCGCAATGAGACGCTCGACAGTGCCATCGAGCTGGAGCGCCTCAACATGGCCAACAGCATGAACATCAAGACGCCCTATGTGGTGGAAAATGGCATGGGCGGCGTCGATCCGGCCCGGCTTGCCGCCTCCATCGAGACGTTGAAGGTTTCCATGGGCCTGAAGGGCAATGTGAAGGCGGAACAGGTGTTCGATGCGACCTACCTGCCGGCCAAGGAAGAGCGCATGCTTCCCTAAAGGATGGAGCGAGTGGGTGCGGCAAGCTTCTTCTCCCCGCCGGGGAGAAGGTCGCGGCAGCGGGATGAGGGGCAAGCTCTCGGCCTATCGCTGACGTTGCCCCCTCATCCGACCCTTCGGGCCACCTTCTCCCCGGCGGGGAGAAGAAACAAGCGGAACGGTTTTGCCATGCTCTTGAAGCGGTAGCCTCCGCAGGACAATCGAATGGGCCGAGTGGGCGCCGCTCACTTCTTCTCCCCGCCGGGGAGAAGTCCGCGGCAGCGGGATGAGGGGGCAAGCTCTCGGTTTCTCGATGGCGTCGCCCCCTCATCCGACCCTTCGGGCCGCCTTCTCCCCGGCGAGGAGGAGAAACAAGCAGCAACGCTGCGGGATTAAACGGCCCGATCAGCAACTGAAAACGGGGACTGCGATGTCACATCTCGTGGAAATAGACAATGTCGACATGCGTTATGGCGGGTCGGCCGGCACGCTGGCCGTATCCGGTTTGAACCTGGCGGTCGACAAGGGTGAATTCGCCGCCGTGGTCGGCCCGTCGGGCTGCGGCAAGTCAACGCTGATGAAACTGGTGACGGGGCTGCATATTCCGCAAAAGGGCAATGTCATCGTTGCCGGGCGGCAGGTCACGGAGCCGGTCTCCATCGTCGGCATGGCGTTTCAGAACCCGACGATGCTGCCCTGGCGCACGACGTTGGAGAACATCCTGCTGCCGTTGGAAATCGTCGAAAAACACCGCCGTCGTCTGCGCGCCCACAAGGCGGAATATGTCGCAAAGGCCGAGCGCCTTCTGGAGATCGTCGGCCTGAAGGGTTTTGGCGCGAAATATCCATGGCAGCTTTCCGGCGGCATGCAGCAGCGCGCCAATCTCTGCCGCGCGCTGATCCACGAGCCGGATTTGCTGATGCTGGATGAGCCATTTGGCGCACTCGATGCCTTCACCCGCGAGGAATTGTGGTGTGTCATCCGTGACCTGCACGCCGCGCAGCGCGTGACCATCATTCTGGTAACCCACGATCTGCGCGAAGCGACCTTTCTCGCCGACAAGATTTTTGTGATGAGCACAAGGCCGGGCCGCGTCCTGGCGGAGCACCGCGTGCCGTTTGCCCGTCCGCGCCAGCTCGATCTTATGTATGACAAGGGTTTCAACGACATGGTGCAGGCACTGCATGGCGAAATCGCGCAGGCGAGGGTGGCGGCATGAGCGCGATCATGGAAAGCACCGTCACGGCCGAGCCGCGCAAGCCGCTGATTGCCCGCGTCAACTGGGTGAAGGCCGCCCCCTGGCTTTATACGCTGGCGCTCTTCGCGCTGTGGGAATTGCTGGTCTACGCGCTGAAAATGCCGCCCACCATCCTGCCGTCGCCGGTAAGGGTAGGTCAGGCCATCCTGCAATATTGGTCGCCGATCTGGAAGAATTCGCTGCAGACGCTTTATACGACGACTTTGGGCTTTGCCATCGCTGTTGTCGCCGGCCTTGCCATCGGCCTGTTCATCGGCTGGTCGAAAACCATTTATGCCGGGCTTTATCCTTTGATGATCGGCTTTAACGCCATCCCCAAGGTGGCGCTGGTGCCTATCCTCGTCATCTGGTTCGGCATCGGCACTGTTCCCGCAGTGTTGACCGCCTTCCTGATTTCCTTCTTCCCCATCGTCGTCAATGTCGCCACCGGACTTGCCACCATCGAGCCGGAAACCGAGGACGTGCTGCGGGCGCTTGGCGCGAAGAAGATGGATATCATGCTGAAGGTCGGCATTCCGCGTTCCATGCCGTATTTCTTCGGCTCGCTGAAAATCGCCATCACGCTCGCCTTCGTCGGCTCGGTCGTCTCGGAAACCGTCGCTTCCAATTATGGCCTCGGCAACATGATGAGTTCGGCGCAGAGCCAGTTCAACGTGCCGCTGGTTTTTGCCGGCCTCCTGATGCTCGCCGTGGAAGGCATCGTCATGTACGCCATCATGGCCTGGCTTGAAAAACGCATGACCGGCTGGGCGCATCGCTCGACCATGGGACAGTGAACGGTTGTCGCTTGTTTCTTCTCCCCGCCGGGGAGAAGGTGGCCCGAAGGGTCGGATGAGGGGCGACAGCAGAGATATGCGGAGAGCTTGCCCCCTCAACCCGCTGCCGCGACCTTCTCCCCGGGGGAGAAGGCGAAAGAGGCACGCGGTCGGCATTCCTCACGCTCCGGAAAGCCGTGAGCCTGCTAGGGCTCAATGCGCCGCCACTTCCTTGACGATATCCGCGCCGTCCATCAGGAAGGGATAATAGGTCGGCCAATTGGTGACTTCGTCCAGCAGGGCCTTGCGGTCATTCCCCCAGTAGAGGTGGTAATGGCCGGCCTTTACCGGGGCGATGGAGTGGTCGCTGAACTGGATGAACTGCGGAGCGGCCTCGTCGCCGGCGGTCTTCTTGAAGATGTATCTTACGCCGCGATTACCCTTCTTGTAGGTCAGGATTTCCTGGCCGTCACTGGCATAAGTACCCTCGACCGGTTTGCCTTCCTTGTAGAAAGCCACGCTGTCGCCCTTGATGACGATGCGGTTCACATCCGTCTTGTAACCGATGTCGTAATAGGCGCGATATTCTGCGGCCGTCTTGTCGCCATGGGCGGCTTTTTCGGCCATGACGGAATCAAGCGAACCGTTCAGCAGGTAAGGATAAACGGACTGCCAGTCGCCGCCCCAGTCGGAAAGCGTGCGCGGCTTTACCTGGGCATCCTCGAAATAACCGCTGTAAATCTTCTTTTCCGCCTCGGTCATCTGGTGGCCGTGATCGTGCCCATGGTCATGGCTGTGGGCGGCGGATTTGTTGCCGCCGGCGGCCGTGGCAGCGGCTGCCACCAGCAGCATGGAACCAAGCGCGACCGCGCCGGTGACGCGGATGAGTGTCTTCTGCATTGTTTGGCCCTCTCATATCTGTCGTCGAAAAGTCAGTTACGTAATAACATTACAATCCGACCTATAGAGACGTCTTTTGCAGGACGCAAGGGCGGGAGCTGGCGGGCGGTAATGAAAAAAAGCGCGATGGCCGGGAAAGCCACCGCGCTTGAGACATGAAGGGTGGGGAAGAGAGTTTCGAGGCCTCAGGCGGGCTGTGCGCTCACTTCCGCCTTGCGTTCATCAAAGGCAAGCTTCATCGCCTTCGTCACATCGCGGGTCGTTACGAAATAACTGTCGCTGCGCACCCAATAGCGCAATTTGACCGTCGCGCTGTCGGCGCTGACGGAATCAACGAAGGTGACGGGGGCAGGGTCCAGCAGCACCCGGCTTTCGGAGCGCACCACGCGCATCAGCATATCCTGCGCAGCAGCCAAATCCTCGTCATTGTTCACCGTCAGGCTAAGCTCGTGGCGGCGCGAGGGAAAGCGGCTGTAATTGGTGATCGGTACATTCCAAAGCGTGGAGTTGGGCGCGAGGCGATAAAGCCCGTCACTGGTCTTAAGCTCGGTGGCAAACAAACCGATTTCCACCACGGTGCCGCTGACCGTGCTGGTCTCGATATATTCACCGACCCGGAAGGGGCGCAGCACCAGAAGCATGATGCCGGCGGCAATGTTCTGCAGCGTGCCCTGCAGCGCAAGGCCGATGGCGAGACCTGCGGCACCCAGCGCCGCGAGAATGGAGGCCGTCTGCACGCCGAACTGGCCAAGCACCATGACCAGCACCAGAATAAGCACGACGTAGCGGATCGCGCCCGCGAAGAAACCGGCGAGCGTCGCATCGAAACCGCGAATGCGCGACAGGCCCTGAAAGGCCCATCGCTGCAGGAAGGTGGCGGCCAGCCAGCCGACGATCAGCAGCAGAAGCGCGCCGACGATCGAAAAGGAATATTGCACCGCCAGCGCGCTCGCCTGCCGCACGGCCGCCTGCGATGCGACGATGATATCCGTTGCCTGTTGTTCCATGAATTATCCCGTGATTTTCATTGCTGTTCAGGGTTGGTAACGAATGGGTGCCGCAGGGGTTCCGCCAAAAATCGGGCGTCAGCCGGCAAGTGGCAACACAAAAGGCACATTGCCGTCGGTATCTGCTCCCCTGCCGATCGTCTTGATTGCCTTGACCAGCCGGCCCTCACGCGCCAGCAGCCGGTCGCCGATCGCGATGATGCGGGCATTGGGGGTGATATAGGGCGAGACGGCGCGCAGGCGAAGCGCAAGCGCCATTTCGTCCTGATCCGGATAAAGGCAAAGTGCGGCAATGACGGCGGCGGCCGGCGAGCGCGAAATCCCCATCCAGCAATGGATGAGCAGCGGTGCTGACTGATCCCATTCCCGGGCAAAATCGATGAGCTTCAGCACATGCGCATCATCAGGGGCGATAAGATTGCCGGTGCCCTTGAAGGCGATGTCGTTCATGGCAAGCGTCAGATGCCGGTCGGCGGCAATCACCGCCGGGCGGTGAAAGCTCTGCTCCTTGGCGATCAGCGTCACCATCTCGCGAGCCTTGTGCTTCACGGCCATTTCCGCGATCCGCGACAGCGGCGATACCACGATGGCCGTCATGTCGTGCTCCCGGTCCCGGTTGCGCGCAGCGCCTCGATTGCTTCGAAACGTTGGATGAACAGTTTCTGTGCTTCCGTCGAGGGCAGGGGCGTGATGGTGAACATGTCGCGGGTGATGCCGCGCGGCAGGCCGAAGAATTTCTGCGCCTCGGCAGTGGAAAAACCGGCAAGCTCCGTCGCCTCGAAAAAGGCGGCCACCGTATCGGCCTTCTTTATGCGGTCCTTCAGATCGCGTGATGCATGCGGCGGCAGGCCGAACCGCAGATGCACGGCGGCCTCCAGCCGCTTCTCGACGGTCTTGTAACCGCCGCCGACCACGGATTTAAACGGTGAGATCATGTCGCCGATGACATACTCCGGCGCATCATGCAGAAGCGCCATCAGCATGTCGCCGGGCGTCGCATCCGTGCACATGCGGCAGAAAATCGTCTCGACGATGAGGCTGTGCTGGGCGACGGAAAAGGCATGATCGCCGCGCGTCTGGCCGTTCCAGCGGGCAACGCGGGCAAGACCATGGGCGATATCGGCGATTTCCACGTCGAGCGGCGAAGGATCAAGCAGATCGAGCCGTCGACCGGAAAGCATGCGCTGCCAGGCGCGCGGACTTTTTGCGGGTGCCACGCCTAGTCCTCCGCCCGCGCCGCCGGATCGGCGGCCGGGAAGGAAAGGCCACTCCAGGCGGGCAGGGCCACGGTTACGGTGGCATCTTCCGCAAGAAGCGGGGTGTCGGAGGCAAGCGCATCGGCAATGCGATCGATCCGCACGATGGCGAGCGCTGTGCTGCCGCAAACGGTCCCGAGCGTGCCGACCGGTTTCCCATTGGCGGTAATCTCTGTCCCGCTGTCTGGAAGCGGACCTTCGGCCGAAACGGTAACCACGCGCCGCCTTGCCGTGCCGCGATGTTTCATGCGTGAGACGACTTCCTGGCCGACGAAGCAGCCTTTCTTGAAGGAAACGCCGTCATTCACATCCATCAGCACATCATGGGGAAATGCATCCTGCAGCGCATAGTCCCGTCCGGATTCGGCAATGCCATGTTCGACGCGCAGCGCATCATAGGCCGCAACGTCGCCGGTGGCGGACGCGCCCGGCAGGCGGAACAGATCAACGCCGGCCTTGGCAAAACGCCCATCCCGGATGCCTGCCTCGGGCGCTTTCTCGTTCCAGAAAACGCTGACACCCTCAGTCGCTTCTGATTTCAGATCAACCGGCGCGCGCAGCTTGTACATGGTCAGGCGGCGCAGCAGCGCATCCTGTTCTGCAGCACCCGTCTCGATCAGGTAATCCGTTCCATCGCGCGCAATCAGGAAATCGAACAGGATCTTGCCCTGCGGCGTCAGCAGCGCCGCAGCGCGGGCTCCGCCCTCGCCCAAATTTTCAACATCGGCGGTGATGAGATTATTCAGAAATTCCTCGGCGCCTGTGCCGGAAACTCTGATCAGGCGGCGGTCGGCAAGAAAGGCGGAAGGCATGGCGTCACCGTTCGGTTCATCGAGACTGCGCGATCTCCGGCAAAATGCAGATGCACTTCGCCGGACGGCTCATTCCGCACAGTTAGGATTTTTACCGGAGAACGGCAAGCACTTGGAGGCGTTCAATCGCCGGCGGTGAAGAACTTCCACTTGCCATCGGGCGAAATGCCGATGCGGTAAAAGCTGTAATTGCCATATTCCTGCATATCCGCCAGATCGCCCGCCGTGATGATGCGCAGCAGTTCCACCTTCTCCGGCGGTGTCAGCGTATTCAGCGGCTTCCCGGCAAAATAGGGGAAGACATAGGCTTCATCAGGCGTGCCGGCATCGATATGGGCATAACCGGTCGACAACAGGTCGATGATGATCGCCAGCACTTCCAGCCCGTCGGGATCGCCGGAATAGCTTTTCAGTGCCGCGATCGGGTCTTCGCTGTCGCTGCCGTCGATGCGGAATTCGTTCTGGCCGGCGGCGATGAAGGGCCGCAATTTTTCGATGTCACCCGAAGCGGCGGCGTCGATGATCTGCTGGCGCAGCTTGCGAACGGCTTCCGGGGCCTTGGAAATGTCGTGCTCGATGACGACGGACATTTCCGGAGCATTGTCCGGCTTGGAGGATTGCTGTTTGGTCTGGGCAGCGGAACGGTCGACCAGGGGGTCGGGCAGGGGAATGCCTTCCGAATCGCCTTCGATTTCGTCCGGCTCCGCGGGCTGGGCCTGCTGCGGCTGGTCACCATTCTGGGCCTGCGGCTCGCTTTCGGTGTTTTGCGCCGGTTTCAGCTCGGAAAGGGCGAAAGCGCGGTTCGGCAAGCCAATCGACCCGGCGGTCAACGCAAGCACGATGGACAGCATGGCGGAAGAGCGCAAAAGCCCCTTGCTCAGGCAAGACATGATAGACCCCGGCTTTACTGTATCACCCGCTGCGGAGAAAATTCGCCTTCAAGCATACGCTGGCGCAGCGATTCCAGCATTGCTTCCGCACCGGCTTCGCCATGCATGCGGATGGTTTCGCGCATGGCCAGAGCAATGGCGGCATCGGCGATGATCTCAGGCTCGATGCCGTCGGCCATGCCGTCAGCCCATGCCTCGTTCTGGTGTTCCAGAGCGACCTGCATCTTTTCATGCACGATCATGTCGTCGATTTCGTTACGGCTCGTCTGCATTTTTCATCCTCGACAGGGCGGGCAAGTCCTTACCACCCTGTTAACAACACTAGCAGCCTTTTATCAAAACGGCACGGGCTGCGGCGAAAAGAGGTTAACAATCCTCTAATTTCCGAACCTGGACGCGATTTCCTGAGCGAGTGTTGCCCCTTCGTTACGGTAGTTCTCTTCTGCCATGACGGCGGCGCGTGTGCAACTGGTGTGGATGGCCGCAAAGGAGCGGTATCCACGGTTGAATGCAGCCGTCATGCGCTGGCGTCTTTCGGGTTCGTTGGCCGTGTCCGCAGCCAGAAGATCGCTCATCGATCCGCGCCAGTCCTCCGGACCGGAAGAGGGGCACAGGGTTCTCAGATATTGCACCGCGCCCAGTATTTCGGAAAGCCGTGCCAGCTTGTCGTCATAGGGAGCGGGTTTGGGCGGCGTCACTTCCGCAGGGCGTACTTCCTTGGAAGCCGCCTTTGAAGGCTGCGCATAAGCGATGCCTTCTTGCCCGGCCGGCAACATGGCCAGGAAAAGAGACAGGAAAATGGTTGATCTTATCAAAATTCTATTCTGCCCCACACATACGCGTGAACTGCTGGCTGGTGAACATCCGGCGGGCGGACATGCCCTAAATAATCGCGATTCTGGCTGGCTGGCAATCATGCAAGCAGGCGCTCGGCGCATTCGACCACGCTTTCAGGCGCCGGCAACCGGCGGATTTCCGCCAATGTGTACCAGCCCGCATCCGCCGCATCGTCGGCCGCCGTCACTGCCGGATCGGCATCCGTTTCCACTGTGAAGACCGACAGGAAATAGTGGCTGGTCAGTACGCCGTCTGCGTCGCGCGACGGCAGGTCGTAGGTCGCGAAGAGTTGCGGTTTGCGTGCGATGATGCCGGTTTCCTCGTGAAGTTCGCGAATTGCCGTCTCCGCCGGTGTTTCCCCCTCTTCGCCGCGCCCGCCCGGAAACGCGAACATGTCCTTTGACGGCGGATTGATTCGGCGCACGAGAAGCAGCCGGTCGCCATTCCTGACGATGGCAGAGGAGGCGGGGCGGGGCTTGATGCGAAGGGTCATTGATAGTTTCACTCGTTTCGGCCGTCTGGGGCCTGTCTGCATATTGTGGTGCGAGAGCGCCGATGCGCCCTTTCGGATAAGGCGCGGAGGCTCTAACCTGTTGCGAACAACACGCCCCATTGTGCACGCAGAAGACGGTGGAATGAAGGTCTATCTTATCTATGTATTGGCGGCACTTGCGGAAATCGCCGGTTGCTTCTCCTTCTGGGCCTGGCTGAAACTCGGCAAGCCGGTCTGGATATTATTGCCGGGCATGCTGTCGCTTGCCGCTTTCGCCTGGCTATTGGCACTGGTGCCGACCGAGACGGCGGGCAGAGCCTATGCCGCCTATGGTGGGATTTACATCGCCGCATCGCTTCTCTGGCTCTGGGGCGTTGAAGGGCAATTGCCGGATAAATGGGATGTCGCCGGCGGCGCCGTCTGCCTCGCCGGCACGGCCATCATCCTGTTCGGACCACGCGCCTGAGGAGAAGAAGATGTGCGGACGTTTTGTCCTGAAGGCGACGCCGGAAGAAATCGCCGATTATCTCGATCTGATCGGGCTTGAGGATTTTCCCGCCCGTTTCAACATTGCGCCCACCCAGCCGGTTCTGGTGGTGCTGGAAGGCGAGCGGCAGGAGCGCGGTAGCAACCTGCCCAACCGCCGGGCGGTGCTGGTCCGCTGGGGCTTTCTGCCGGGCTGGGTGAAGGACCCCAAGGATTTTCCCCTGCTCATTAATGCCCGTTCGGAAACCGCCATCGGCAAGGCCTCCTTCCGCGCCGCCATGCGCCATCGCCGCGTGCTCATTCCAGCCACCGGCTTTTACGAATGGCGTCGACCATCAAAGGAGGAGGGCGGCAAGCCGCAACCCTATTTCATCCGCCCGAAAAACGGCGGCATCGTCGCCTTTGCCGGCCTCATGGAAACATGGTCTTCCGCTGACGGATCTGAAGTTGATACCGGCGCAATCCTGACGACGGCCGCCAATGCCGCGGTCGGCCGCATTCACGACCGCATGCCTGTCGTCATCGCGCCCGAGGATTTCAGTCGCTGGCTGGACTGCAAGACGCAGGAACCGCGCGAGGTGGCCGATCTGATGCGGCCGGCCCAGGACGATTTCTTCGAGATGATCCCGGTGTCAGACAAGGTCAACAAGGTCGCCAATGTCGGCGCCGATCTCATCGAGCCGGTGCCGGAAAGCGCGCCTCTGGCCAAGATCAAGCCGCCGAAGGACGAGGGGCAGATGTCGCTGTTCTGACGTGATTCCCTAGGCCCGTGATTCCAAAGGCCAATGAATAGGGCCGGACGTTGCCGCATATTTCTTCTCCCCGGTCGGGGAGAAGGTGGCCCGAAGGATCGGATGAGGAGGCGACGCCAGCGAGAGACGGAGAGCTTGCCCCCTCATCCCGCTGCCGCGGACTTCTCCCCTCGGGGAGGAGAAACAAGCGGCATTCGCTCATTTCTAACATGGTGAAGCGGATTCGATTTGGCGACGCTGGCGTTCTTGGGACAGTAATGAAGGGGCAGGATATCGCCCCTTGTTTCTTCTCCCCGCCGGGGAGAAGGTGGCCCGAAGGGTCGGATGAGGGGGCGACGCCAGCGAGAGACGGAGAGCTTGCCCCCTCATCCCGCTGCCGCGGACTTCTCCCCGGCGGGGAGAAGAAACAAGCGGCATTCGCTCGGACCACGACCCTGTCTACGGGAAAATCTTAGCCGTTCTGCCCCATCTTCTGCAGGCCTTCCTGGATCATCACGTCGGAATACACCCGGTTGCGGCCATTCGCCTTGGCGAGATAGAGCAGCTGGTCGGCGGCATTCAGCTGGTTGTCGAAAGGTTCGCCCTTTTCGATTTCCACCACGCCGAGCGAAATCGTCAGCGCCAGGCTGCTGCCGCTCAGCTGGCGGCCGTTGCTTTCAACAGCGCAGCGCAGTTCCTCGCAAAACTGATAGGCGGCATGGGCATCCAGGCCGCGCAGGAACACGGCGAACTCCTCGCCGCCGAGGCGGGCGGGAATATGGCGCTTCTCATGACACATGTCGTGCAGCAGTTCGGCAAGCTTCTTCAGCGCCCGGTCGCCGGCATCGTGCCCGAGCGTGTCGTTGATCTTCTTGAAATGGTCGATGTCGAGAATGGCGACCGCACCGTTTTCGTCGTTGTCGTTGATGATATCCATTAACGCCCGGGTACGCTCGAAGAAGGAGCGGCGGTTCGGCAGGCCGGTCAGATGGTCTCGTTCGGCCAGTTCGCGCAGGCGTTTCAGCTGCTTCAGCGTTTCGATATTATTGTCGATACGGCACTGCAACTCTTCCGGCACGAAGGGGCGATAAACGAAATCCGATGCGCCTGCCTTGAGGAAACTGGCCGAAAGCAGCCGGTCGGTGGAGGACGAGATGCCGATCACCCGCAGATCCTCCGAGGAACGGCTGTCGCAGATGCGGCGCGTCAGCTCATAACCGTCCATGTCAGGCATATGATAATCGGTGATGACGAGCTGGATCGAGGGATCCTGTGACAGGATTTCCAGCGCCCGGTTGCCCGAATGAGCCTCGCTGACCTTGAAATTCTGCCGTTCCAATATTTCCACCAGGCCGGAACGCGCCGTGCGCGCATCATCGACCACCAGAACGGAAAAGCGCCGGTTGGTCAAAATCCGGTCGACGGTCTTGACCACCGCATCGACGGTGCGATGCCCGTCCTTGACGATATAATCGATGATCTTCTTTTCGGCGTAACGTTTGCGCGCCTCTTCATCCACCGTTGCGGTGAAGACGATCGCCGGCACCTTGCGCTCGGAAAGAAGGCCTAAAATCTCGCCCTTCGGCGCGTCAGGCAGGTTGAGCCCCGTCAGCGCCAGCGTAAAATCATGGACGCTCAGAAGGGCATCGGCGGTAGCCATGCTGTCACAATGAATGACCTCAGCCTCGGTCTCTTCCGAGAGCCGCGACTTCAGCAGCATGGAAAGAGCAACGGAATCTTCAATCAGAAGGATTTTATCCTGCATGGCCGTCCCAAGCCCCCCTGGCCTGTCTTCACAATCTTTCCTGAACACCGGATATTCGTCATCCGCATGTCTGCGGATTTGGAAGTCGGCTTATGCATTGTTTTGGAAAAAACTGCGAAAAATAGAAAATTCTTTGTTATTCACTAGTCTATACGTTTGCGCTCGTACAGACGTTTCGTAGAGGCCGCGCTTTTTACTTCATTTTCGTTGCGGCTTCGTTACAAAAAGTTCCTGAATTTATGAATACCGGTCGTTCATGCTGCATGCCGGATAAAAAACGGCGCCGTTAAAGGCGCCGCGCGATTGCTGAAGTTCTGCCGGGGAATGTTGATTCTTGACCCGATGCACCAGATGATCCGAAAACCGCTGGCCAAAAAAACTTAATGTTTTCAGGCGGGTTTGACGGCTGGCTTGCGCTTCAGCATCAGGGCTGCGGCCGCGACGGCCTTCAGTCCAAGCGGGCGGTAGTGGCTTTTGAGGTCCGGCTTCGCCTGCGGCTGTGCCTTCGTCTCGTTCGTCATTTCTTTTCTCCATAATTCACGCCATTCGCCGGTGCGAAGCGTGTGAAGCCCCTTTCTCGGGGGTAATCTTGACGGATTCGAGGCGAAAAAAAATGAAGCCGGCTTTGAGGGATGCGACATTTTGCGCCACATCCGCCGGCAAGGTCCCGCAGGAAAAATAAACCTATGGTTTCAAATACCGCGATCGAGGCCGTTTCCGCCATTCGCCTCATCATGCGCGTCTTCTTCGATGGTCAGCGTGCCATAGCGGCGATGCCACAGGCGGGCACTGATGGGAATGAAGACGAGATAAGCGGCAACGGTCAGAACCAGCACTTCCCAGGTGAAGCTCATCAGCATCGCCACGTAGAGCACGACGACGAGGATCATCGGCAGCACCAGATCGCGGCGAATGCGGCTGGTGCCTGATTTCCCCGACCAGACCGGCAGGCGGCTGATGAGGAGATAACCGATCAGTACGGTATAGGCGGCGGCGACATAGGCGAAGGGCTTGTCCGGCTCCACGCCGAGGAAGCCGAGATAGACAGGCAGAAGCACCAGCATGGCGCCCATGGGAGCCGGAACACCCACGAAGAATTCGTTCTGCCAGGGCGCTTTCACCGGCCGTTCGATCATCACGTTGAAGCGCGCCAGGCGCAGGCCGGCGGCAATGACATAGATGAGCGCGGCGATCCAGCCGATGGAGCGCGCCTGATCGAGCAGATAGGCATAGACCACGAGGGCAGGGGCGACACCGAAATTGACGATGTCGGCCAGACTATCCATCTGTTCGCCAAATTTGGAGGTCGCCTTCATCATGCGGGCGATGCGCCCGTCGATACCGTCGAGGAAGGCGGCGAGCAGCACCATGCCGACGGCCAGCTCAAAGCGGCCTTCGATGGCGAGACGCACGCCGCTCAGGCCCGCACAGATGGCCAGAACGGTGATGAGATTGGGTATTACGAGGCGGAAGGGAATTTCCCGCAGACGTGGTCCCCGGCCGCTATCCTTGTGGCCCTCCTGTTTTCCGTTCTGTTGCGGCTCGGCGATCGGCGTTTCCATGGCGCATGCCCTTCCTGATTGTCATCAGCCGCGGCGGCTGATGACCGGGCCTTTGGCGGAGCCGAATTCGGCAAGTACGGTTTCACCGGCAACGGCCGTCTGGCCGACGGAAACGCGTGGCTGGAAACCTTCCGGCAGGAAGATGTCGAGACGCGAACCGAAACGGATAAGGCCGAAACGCTCACCGGCATCAACTGGTTCATTCGGCTTGACCCAGCAGACGATACGGCGGGCAACCATGCCGGCGATCTGCACCACGCCGACCTTGCCATGCGCCGTCTCGATGACGAGGCCGTTACGCTCGTTGTCTTCGGAAGCCTTGTCCACTTCCGCATTGAGGAAGAGGCCGGGGCGGTAAGCGACATTGACGATGCGGCCACGCACCGGCGCGCGGTTCACATGGCAGTTGAACACGTTCATGAATACCGAGATGCGCACCATCGGCTCCTTGCCGAGTTCCAGCTCCAGCGGCGGAACGACGGTCTGGACGGCGGAAACCTTGCCATCGGCGGGGCTGATGATCAGGTCGTCATCCTGTGGTGTGACGCGCTCGGGGTCGCGGAAGAAATACGCGCACCAGGCCGTCAGTACGAGACCGACCCAGAATAGCGGTTCGGAAATCCAGCCGAGCACCAGCGATGCGACGAAGAAGGCGGCGACAAAGACGTAACCTTCCTTGTGGATCGGTACGATGGTGTTGCGAATGGTGTCGAACAGACTCATGAGATTCCTTGCTCCGGTTTCCGTTGTCGCGTCTATATGTGGTCGTGATACGACACGATCCACACGGCAATGCGACAAATTTTGCCTAGCTGGTTACAGCCAAACGACCCGCCCGGCAATGGCCCGGTGGATCTGCGCCCCCGGTTATCAGGGGTTTATGCCCGTCAATGCGCCGGTTCGCCGCGGTCCACGACGCCGAGATCGTCGGTTTCGCGAACATGGCGCAGCATCTCTTCCGCCCGGATGGCTTCGCGCTGACGGCTCCACATCGAGGCGTAGAGGCCGTTCTGCGCCATCAGCGAGGCGTGTGTTCCGCGCTCGGCGATCAGCCCTTCCTTCAAGACGATGATCTCATCCGCGTGGATGACGGTGGAAAGACGATGGGCGATGACCAGCGTGGTGCGGTTTTTCGAGACGATGTCGAGCGCGCTCTGGATCTCCTGCTCGGTATGCGTATCGAGCGCCGAAGTTGCCTCATCGAGAATGAGGATCGGCGGGGCTTTGAGAATGGTTCGGGCAATCGCCACGCGCTGCTTTTCACCACCCGACAGTTTCAGGCCCCGTTCGCCGACCATGGTCGCATAACCCTCCGGCAGTTTGCCGATGAAGGCGCTGATCTGCGCCGCTTCCGCTGCGGCCATCACCTCCTCCTGCGTTGCCAAGGGGCGGCCGTAACGGATGTTGTAGGCCAGCGTATCGTTGAACAGCACGGTATCCTGCGGCACCATGCCGATCACCGAACGCAGGCTCTTTTGCGTCACGTCGCGAATATCCTGCCCGTCGATTGTGACGGCGCCTTCCTGGATATCGTAGAAACGATAAAGCAGCCGCGAGATCGTCGATTTTCCCGCACCCGAAGGCCCGACGATCGCCACCGTCTTTCCGGCCGGTACGTCGAAGGAAACACCCTTCAAAATCGGCCTTTCAGGATCATAGGCAAAATGCACGTCGCGGAACGAGATGGCGCCCGGTCCGGCGCCAAGCGGTTTTGCATCCGCCCGGTCGGTAACCTCGGCCTCGACCTCGAGAAGGTCGAACATCTGCTCTATGTCGGTCAGACCCTGACGGATTTCGCGATAAACGAAACCGATGAAGTTCAGTGGCACGGAAAGCTGCAGCAGCAGCGCATTGACGAAGACGAAATCGCCGATGGTCTGTTCGCCGCGCTGCACGGCGAGCGCCGACATCACCATCATGACGGTGGAACCGATGCCGAAGATCACGCCCTGGCCGAAGTTCAGCCAGCCGAGCGAGGTCCAGATCGAGATCGCCGATTTTTCGTAACGCTCCATCGCAACGTCGAAGCGCTTTGCCTCCATCTCCTCGTTACCGAAATATTTGACGGTCTCGAAATTCAGAAGCGAGTCGATTGCCTTTGTATTGGCGTCGGTATCGCTGTCATTCATGGCGCGGCGGATGGAGATGCGCCAGTTGCTGGCCCGGACGGTGAACCAGATATAGGCCCAGACGGTGATGACGGTGACCAGCACATAGGAAAAACCGTATGACGCCCAGAAAATAACAGCCGTCAGCAGGAATTCGATGAAGGTCGGCGCGGTGTTGAGAATGGTGAAACGGACAATGGTTTCGATGCCCTTGGTGCCACGCTCGATAACCCGCGAAAGCCCGCCGGTCTTGCGTTCCAGATGGAAACGCAGGGAAAGCCGGTGCATGTGCACGAAGGTTCGATAGGCCAGCTGGCGCACCGCATGCTGGCCGACGCTGGCAAACAGCGAATCGCGCAGCTGGTTGAGCCCGACCTGTATCAGCCGCGTCAGATTATAGGCGATGACCAGTGCGACTGCGCCGAGCAGGAAGGCCGGAACCAGCCCTGCCATGTCTAGTTTGCCGTTCAGTGCATCCGTTGCCCATTTGAAGAAATAGGGAACGGCGATCAACACCAGCTTGGCGACGACAAGGAACACGGTTGCCCAGATCACCCGCATCTTCAGGTCCCACCGGCCCTCCGGCCACATATAGGGCCAGAGATTGATCAGGGTCTGGGTCGGATTGCTGGAATCCGCTGAAATGGTTTTTTTCTTCGTGGCCATCATTCTCTCCGGTCACTGCCGGAAGCCGACAGCATGACGGCGGCTTTCGCCGCCGTGCTTGTCACAGATGGGATTGTCGCGGCTTAACCGCAACCTCTTCGGCGCTTTAGGAGCCGCCCTTCAGCCGTTTGCGGTGGAGTTCTTCCGCATTCGGCAGGGCCTTTTCCGGTACACCGAAAATCTGGCCGGGCTCGATGAGGTCAGGATTTTTGATCTGGTCCTCATTGGCGAGGTAGATCGTCGTGTAACGCACGCCCTGTCCATAAACGCGCCGGGAAATCTGCCACAGCGTATCGCCGCGGCGGATGATGACGCTGTTTTGGCTTTCGGCGAGCGGTGCCTGCTCGAAGGTCTGCGGGCCGGCAGGTGCCTGCGGCGCGGGCGCGGCTGGTGCGGTAATGTGCAGTTCGGTCAGTCGGCTTGCGAGCGATGCGATGCCCTTGCCGATGGCCGCCACATCATTCGGCCATGCCTCGACCGATGCCAGCAGATCGCGCGCCTTGGCGGTGATGCCACCTGCAAAGGCGGTGAAGGCCGGCTCTGTTGCCGCGGCGGTGCGGAATTCGGAGAGCGACTTCAGGGCAATCACTACCGCGGAGCGGCCGGCAATCGCCTGATCCAGCGCCGGTGTCGCCTGATCCCTGTAGAGATTGGAAAGAATGCCGAAAGCCTTGGAAACGTCGTCACGCAGCTTTTCAAAGGCGGCGCGGTCGATTGCCGTGCTCTGGTTTTCAGCCGGCGCGGCTGTGGTGGCGGCGGGCGAGGCGGTCGTCGCCTGCATGGCAACGGTTGCCTGATCGGTCTGTGGCCGCTCGAAGGGAACACGCACGCGCAGCTTCACCGTGCCGTCGGCATTCAGTTCCTCGACGGTGATGATATGGCTGCCAACGGCAAGATCGACATCACCTTCGACGACGAAATGACCGGAGGCTTCCGTAATGCTCTTGCCGATTTCCCGGTCATCGACCAGCGCACGCACCGTCGAACCGGCAGGTGCGGAACCTGCGACAAAAATCTTCGATCCCTCAAATTCCACGGCGGTGACCTGAACGGTCGAGGCAGCAGTCTGAGCCGGAGCGGAACCGGCCGGAGGGGGAGCCGTCACTCCGGCAACGGCTGCAGGGGGAGGGGCGGCATTGCCGGTTTCGGCGGTTGCGGCTGCGGGCTGTCCCGATTGTGCGGTCTGCAGTGCTGGAGGTGCAGCCTCCGGCATTGCCAGCACGCGGCTTGCCTCGCCGGGCTTGGAAACCATCGCCAGAAGTTCGCCGGCCTTGCCGTTGGGCACCGAGACGGTTGCCACTTCTTCGGATTGTGTCGCCTTGCCGCTGGTGTCGGTGGAACGCAGCACCAGCTCATGGTCGCCCGGCGGCAGGGGATTGTCGAAAACCGCGGCGAAATCGCCGGTGCCGTCGATGGTCGTCTGGGCGATCACCTTGCCGTTGCTGAGAATTTCGAGCTTGGCACCCGGCTGCGCCTTGCCGGCGACCACGGCCGAACCATCCGGCTCGACGCGCAACACGTCAAAGGTCGGCACGCCGGGCGTTGCCTGCGCAGCCCCGGCAGGAGCCGTGGTGGCAGGTGCAGCGGCGGGCTGTGCCGGCTGCGCTGCGCCATCGTCGGTGCCGGCAAAAACGCCTGCCAGGCGGCGGATCTGGGCTGCGGCGGCTGCCGCATTGTCGGGCAGACCGCGCAGGAAGGCCGTGGTGCGCTCGGCCGCCGTGCGCGCGGTGGTGATCAGCCGCGAGGTCGTTTCGTCCAGCGATTCCGGGATTTCGATATTGGTCAGTTCCTTGAGCGAAGCTTCGACCTTTTTGCGCGCCGCTGCGAAATCGGCGTCGGAGGGAACCTTGCTGTCGGCGAAAAGCGTGGTCAGATCCTTGATCGACTGGGTTGCAGAGGCCGCCAGCCGCCCCACCTTGTCGGCGATATTGGCGGTTTCCTCAGCGGCGTCGGACAGGATGTCGCCCGCCTTGTCGCCACCCATTTCAACGCTGTTCTTCACCGCATTGCCGGCCTCGTTGATGGCCTCGCCGATCGGTTTGCCGTCGTTGGAAATCCTCGGCAGGACGAAAAAGATCATGAGCAGGGACGCAACGCCCAGCACGATCAGCGCCAGCAAACCGGCTTTATTGTTTTTCATCCTGGAATCTCCGGGTATTTCAAGCTTTTCACACGAGTTGAGATTGCTAGCGTCTTACCTGGCGCCAGACAAGCGGCGTGTGGCCAAAAGGCCATATTTACAAGGGATTTCCCAAATTTTCTTGACGTGCAGCATCCCGCATAGTTCCTTCCTCTCATGACGGACAAAAATACAGCGATTCGATCCATCTGCGTTTATTGCGGCTCGCAGCCCGGGCGTGATCCAGCTCACATGGAAGCAGGCCGCGCGCTTGGGAAATCCATTGCCGAAAACGGCATCCGCCTCGTTTATGGCGGCGGCACCAAGGGCATCATGGGCGCGGTTGCCAGCGGCGTTCTTTCCAACGGCGGCGAAGTGACGGGTATCATACCGGAATTTCTGGTCGATATGGAGGCAACGCGCCATTCTCTCGGACAATTGAACGAGCTTGTCGTCACCAAGGACATGCATGAGCGCAAACATATGATGTTTGAGCGCTCGGATGCCTTCGTGACCCTGCCGGGCGGTGTCGGCACCCTGGAAGAGATCGTCGAGATCATGACCTGGGCGCAGCTTGGCCGCCACGCCAAGCCGATGGTCTTTGCCAATATCAACGGTTTCTGGAACCCGATGCTGGAGCTGGTGCAGCACATGCGCGACCAGGGCTTCATCCATCGCGCCCACCTCTTGAACCCGCTTGTCGTCGACGAGGTGAAAGACATCGTGCCCGCCATCATCGACCGGGCGCTGGCGCAGCAGAACCCGGAAGGCGACCCTTCGGTCATTTCCCGCCTCTGAAACTTGTTGCCCTGGAGCGCGCAGCGTTTTCGGGGTAACGGCATGCATCACGCATGGAAAAATCGTTAATGAACCGCCGCGCGGTTCATTATAATTTTAAGTGTATATTAATACAGATTTAACAGCGGCATTGCTCCGCCCGCTCTTTTCATGGCCCCGCGACTGATCCTGTGCCAGCGTCACCAGGACGTTGGCTGTCGCGGAATCTCTTTTCGCCGCCATGAGATTGGGTGCATCAGGAAATGATTGCTTTTGTGGTGCGGCTTAAAAGCCGGGCGCATTTCATTATTCAGAGAAGCCCGCTGAGGGGCAGGGAAGGCGTGCTTGGTTCCGCCGCCCGCCGCCGGGTGGATACGCGCATGCGGCTTGGTATCCTGATCGCCGTCTTCGTCGCCATCTATGCCGTCGTGGCTGCGCGCCTCGTTCAATATGGGCTTGCGCAACCCGTCGCAACCGCCTGGATCAACACCGGCGCCACCGCCGTCGCGTCGCGGCCGGATATCGTCGACCGCAACGGCAAGCTGCTGGCCACCGATCTCAACATGGTGTCGCTTTATGCCGATCCGCGCCGGGTTGTCGATCCGGACGAGGTGGTGGAGAAGCTGGCGACCGTCATCCCCAATCTCGACTGGCGCGACACGCATCGCAGATTGCGTTCGGATAGCGGTTTCCAATGGCTGCGACGCCAGCTTACGCCCCGTCAGCAGGCGGATATCCTCAATCTCGGCATACCCGGCATCGGCTTCCGGCCGGAAAAGCGCCGGTTTTATCCGGGCGGCCCGACGGCCTCGCATATTATTGGCCACGTGAATGTCGATAATCAGGGCCTCGCCGGCATGGAGCGTTATCTCGACCAGCAGGGGCTCGCCGATCTGCGCGCCACCGGTCTTGCAAGCGGCGTGGCGCTGGAGCCGGTGAAACTGTCGATCGATCTGCGGGTGCAGAACATCGTCCGTGAGATCGTCATGAAGGCGAAAACCGACTATCAGGCGGAAGCGGCGGGCGCGGTGATCCTTGACGTGGAGACGGGCGAGGTGCTGGCCATGGCCTCGGTGCCGGACTACGACCCCAACGAACCGTCCCGTACGCTTGCCGATGGCAGCATCGACAGGGAGTATGAAAAGGGCTGGTTCAACCGCATGAGCAACGCCACCTTCGAGATGGGCTCCACCTTCAAGAGCTTCACGCTCGCCATGGGGCTGGAGGCAGGCGCGATCACGCTGAATTCGGTGGTTGACGCGTCGCGGCCGATCCGCATGGGCGGCTTCACCATCAAGGATTTCTGGGGCAAGAACCGCCCGCTTTCAATCGCGGAAGTGTTTCAATACTCATCCAACATCGGCACGGCGGCGGTTGCCGACATGGTCGGTGTCGAAGGCCACCAGCAGTTCCTGACGAAACTCGGGCTGCTGTCGCGCATGGAGACCGAGATGCCGGGCGTGGCCACGCCAACCCAGCCGAGGACATGGAAGAAGATCAATTCCGTCACTATTTCCTTCGGGCACGGTATAGCCACCACACCATTGCAGACGGCGGTTGCCGCCGCAGCGCTTATCAATGGCGGAAACCTGATTTCACCGACTTTCCTGTCGCGTTCAAGGGAAGATGCGGCAACGGTTTCCCGTGCCGTCATCAAGGGAAAGACCAGCGCCGATATGCGTTATCTTTTCAACTGGAATGGTATCAAGGGCTCCGGCAGGCGTGCGCAGGTCGAAGGATTTCACGTCGGTGGCAAGACCGGCACCGCTGACAAGGTCATCAACGGCCGCTACGCCAAGGATATCAATTTCAACAGCTTCGTCGCCGCCTTTCCGATGCATAAGCCGAGATATGTCGTGCTGTCGATGATCGATGCGCCAAAGACGGGTGAGAACGGCGGCCGCACGGCAGCCTCCACCGCAGCGCCGATGATCCGCGAAATCGTCGCCCAGACGGCAGCGCTCCTCGGTGTCAAACCGCGTTTCGGTTACGAAGCGGATCCGCAATTGCTGATGGATTATTGATGTCCGCCTCTCCTCGTTCCCGCAACGGGCACAGGAACGAGGGAAGGAGCCGGATTATCGCTTGAACCGCATCAGGCTTGAGCCGGTATAGATCGCCAGCGCCACCCAGATCATCGCAAACGCCGCCATCCGCACCGTGTCGAAGGGTTCCTTGAAGATGAAGATGGCGATGAGGAAGATCATCGTCGGCGCGATATATTGCATGATGCCGATGGTCGAAAGCCGCAGCAACTTGGCGCCATTGCCATAGAGAATGAGCGGAACGGCGGTGATCACGCCGCTTGCGGCCAGAAGCCAGGTGTCGGCAGAATTGCCGCCCATGAAATGCGCCTGTCCGCTGAAGCCCAGCCAGGCCATGACCAGCACGGCGGGAATGGACAGCAGCATGACTTCGAGCAGGAAGCCCTGCGTCGCGCCAATCGGCAATGTCTTGCGGAAAAAGGCGTAAAAACCCCAGGACATGGTGAGCGCGATGGACACCCACGGCAGGCTGCCCGCATGCCAGGTGAGGATCGCCACCGCGACCGCCACGAGGCCAATGGCGGCGATCTGCGCCGGATAGAGTTTCTCCTTCAGGAGCACGGCACCCAGAAAGATGCTGAACAGCGGATTGATGAAATAACCGAGTGCGGCATCCAGCGCGCGGCCGGCGCCGATCGCCCAGATATAGATGCCCCAGTTGATGCTGATGAGGGCGGCGGTGAGGCTCGCCATGGCCAGCATCTTCGGGCTTTTCAGTGCCGAGCGGATTTCCGTTGTCCGGCCGAGCGCAATCAGCACCGCCGCCGCGATCGGCACCGACCAGATGACGCGATGCACGATGACCTCGATCGGCGAGATATGCGCAACCGCCTTCATGTAGATGGGGAGGAAGCCCCACAAGAGATAAGCGGAGAGCGCGAAAGCAAAACCGCGCGCGCTGTCGCCGCCCTCTTGGGCCGGGAGCGATTTGTCGAGTGCCATGGGGAGTACCGCCAAAATTGTTCGGATGGCGTTTTATAGCGGATCGCCACAGGGGCGGCCAATTCATTTCCGTGAAGGGTTCATGAGAAAAACTGCATGAATAACAGGCGCTTTGCTCTTGAAATAAGCTGCCATCGTAACTGTCCGGATGCTCCACGCGGGAAGCCGCGCGTGGAGCCTTATAGGCACCCCCCCATGAATCATTGTCTCATCCGGCCGTTTCAAACCGCTGAAAAGACTCTTATTTCCCGGCAAAGCGATCGTTGGCGCGGATCAGCTGGTTGAGAATGCCGGGCTCACTCATCGCGTGTCCAGCCGCCTCGATAATGTGGAAATCCGCCTTCGGCCAGGCCTTGGCCAGCTGCCAGGCATATTTCAGCGGGCAGGGCATGTCGTAACGCCCATGCACGATGACGCCGGGAATATCCTTGAGCTTGCCGGCATCGCGCAGCAGTTGCCCTTCTTCCAGCCAGCCGGCATTAACGAAGAAGTGGTTCTCGATGCGCGCAAAAGCGATGGCATATTTATCCTCGCCGAAATCCTCGACGCGGTCAGGATCGGTAACGAGCGCGATGGTCGCGCCTTCCCACTGGCTCCATGCCTTGGCGCATTCAAGCTTCTTTGCCTCGTCAGCGCCGGTGAGATAGCGATTATAGGCCTGCATCATCTCGCCGCGCTCGGCTTGCGGGATGGGCGCGATGAATTTTTCCCACTGGTCCGGATACATTTCGGAAACGCCGAACTGGTAGTACCAGTCCAGTTCCGGCCGGGTGACGGTGTAGATACCGCGCAGGACAAGTTCGCTGACGCGGTTCGGATGGGTCTCGGCATAAGCGAGTGCCAGCGTCGAACCCCAGGAGCCGCCGAAAACCAGCCATTTTTCAAAGCCGCAGAGTTCACGCAGCCTTTCAATGTCGGCGACCAGATGCCAGGTGGTGTTGGCCTCCAGTTCCGCATGCGGTGTGGAACGGCCGCAGCCGCGCTGATCGAACAGGATGACGTCGTAAAGTGCGGGATCGAAAACGCGGCGATGCGTTGGGTTCACCCCGCCGCCCGGGCCGCCATGCAGGAAAACCGCCGGCTTCGCGCCGCGTGTGCCCACCCGCTCCCAATAGATCACGTGCCCATCACCGACATCGAGCATGCCGGTCTCGAAAGGTTCGATCTCGGGGTAAAAGCCGCGCAATTCTTCGGTCATGGATTATTGTCCTCTGATGGCCATCTGGCCGTGTCGTGATCCGGGTGCTGCCGGCTGTTCACCGGCGCGGGCGCGTCATCCGTTGCAGGTTCCGGCTCGACCGGCAAGCCGTCAAGCTCGGAAAACCAGTGCAGCTTGCTGGCAAGATTGGACTGCGCCTCCGGTTTTACCCGCTCTGGCTCATCCAGTGAACCAAGGGTAATATTGATGAAATCGGCGCCCGTAACGTCGTAAAAAAGCGGCGTGCCGCAGCGGCCGCAAAAACCGCGGCGCACATGGTCGGAAGACTGGAACCATGATGCTTCGCCGCGGGTCATCTCAAACTGCGTGAGGGTACTTGCTGCAAGCGGCATGAAATAATTGCCCGATGCCTTCTGGCACATGCGGCAATGGCACAGATGCGGATAACGCAACCCGCCCTTGACCCGATAACGCACTGTGCCGCACTGGCATCCGCCACTGAAGTCCGTCACCTCGTCCATCAGCGGCCTTCTTCAGGAGGCCAGACCTGCGTGTCGTGATCCGGGTGCTGATAGGAGTTGATCTCCGCCTCGTCCACGCCCTGTTCCACGGCTGGTTTGGAAAACAGCTGCTCGATCCACGGCATGCGCTTGTGAAAATTGACCTGCACCTGCGGTTCGATCTGCTCCGGGTGATCGAAAGCGCCGATGGCGATCTCCACGCCTCCCGGATAATGATAGGTCAGCGGCGTGCCGCATTTGTTGCAGAAACCGCGATGGATCTTGGTCGAGGAGCGGAAGAGGGCAGGCTGGCCGCGTGTCCAGACCAGATGCGCCTGATCGGCGCTGACCAGTGCGCCGAAGAAATTGCCGAAATGTTTCTGGCACATGCGGCAATGGCAGATCGAGGCCCGGCCAAGCTTGCCGGCGTGAAAACGCACGGCGCCGCACTGGCAGCCGCCGGAAAAGCCCGCTTCATTCATTTTCCGCTCTCCGGTGGCCAGCTTTCGGTGTCGTGGTCGGGGTGCTGATAGGAGACGAGGTTGGTGAGATAATCCACCGAGGTCAGGTCGTCTTCCGTGGGAACGGCAGGCAGCGTGTGGATGCTGTCGACGAAATCGATCTTGCGCTCCACGCCCCACTGAATGGTTGGCGGCAGCGCCGCTGGATCGTCGAATGCCCCCGCTGCCACCGCCACGCCATCCGGCGCTTCATAGGTCAGCGGCGTGCCGCATTCCGGGCAGAAACCGCGCTTGACGACGCTGGAGGACTGAAAGCGCTTCGGCTCGCCGCGCGTCCATTCGAATTCGACCTCACGCACGGAGACTAGCGGCGCATAATAGGCCCCGAAAGCCTTCTGGCACATGCGGCAATGACAGACGGAGCTGTCTTTCAGATCGCCGGTCGCGCGAAAACGGATCGCGCCGCACTGGCATCCGCCGGTATGGGTGGTCATGCTTGGTTCTCCTTTACCGTTCGGATAATGTGGAGACAAACGTTGTCGATGTCTCCGAGGATATCATCGTTCCAGAAACGGAGGACGGTCCAGCCAAGTTCCTCAAAGGTCTGTGTTCTCTGCTGGTCATAGTTTGCCGCAGCATCTTCCGTGTGCTGAAATCCATCCAGCTCGATGATGATCTTATGAGATGGGCAGGCGAAATCAACGATGTATCCGGCGACAGGCAGCTGGCGTCTGGAAGAGAGGCCGTCTAGGCGGTGAGCACGGACGGCGCCCCAAAACTTCAGTTCTGTGTCGGTCATAGCCTTTCGCATTTGCCGCGCATATTCCCGATGTTGGGGTTTGACCTTGGCGTAGGGCATGAGCGGCTCGCGGCTTGAAGGGATATTGTGAGACTGGAATATGGTATGGGGGAAGCAAGGGCCTGTCGCGTGGCTTTACCCCCCTCTGCCCTGCCGGGCATCTCCCCCTCAAGGGGGGAGATCAGCAAGACGCGCTACTTCAACTTCACTCTCTCACCGTGAGATGGGCGAGACCTCGCCGCAAATCGATCTCCCCCCTTGAGGGGGAGATCCCCGGCAGGGCAGAGGGGGGTAAGCCGCGAATCGCAGCCTTACCGCTTAATCTCCCACGTCGTCGTCCGCTCGCCCGTTTCCTTGTCCTTGCCATCCTTCAACTGAATGCCCTTCTCCGAAAGCTCGTCGCGAACACGATCCGCCTCCGCAAAGTTCTTCGCCTTCAGCATCTCGAGCCGCAATTGCACCAGCGCATCGACAGCCGAAACGATGGCCTCATCCATTTCCGCCTTCTTCGGCAAGACACCGAGCAGTGCAGCGCTGGCGGCAAAGGTCGGCAGCCTGGAAGGGTCCACATTGGCGGCGTGGGCCAGCGCGTGCAGCGCCTGGACGGCGGCGACCGTGTTGAGATCGTCCGCAAGCGCCTCGAGCACGGTTTCATCCGGTGCCGCATCGGAGACATCGGCCGCGGGCCACTTGGCAAGCAGGCGTTCGGCCTCTTCCAGGCGCTTCACCGAAAAATCTATCGGTTCGCGGTAATGCGTCATCAGCATGGCAAGGCGCAGAACCTCGCCCGGCCATTGGCGGCCGCCGAACTTCTCCGTGTGCAGCAATTCGTAGATGGTCACGAAGTTGCCCTCGGACTTCGACATCTTGCGGCCTTCCACCTGCACGAAGCCGTTATGCATCCACACATTGGCCATGACATGCGTGCCGTGGGCGCAGCGCGATTGCGCGATTTCATTCTCGTGGTGCGGGAAGATGAGATCGAGCCCGCCGCCGTGAATGTCGAAGACCTCGCCGAGGTAACGACCGGCCATGGCCGAGCATTCGATGTGCCAGCCCGGACGGCCACGGCCCCAGGGGCTCTCCCAGCCCGGCTCGTTATGCGAGGACAGTTTCCACAGCACGAAATCGCCCGGGGTCTTCTTGTGGGCTTCCACCGCTACGCGTGCGCCCGCCTGCTGCTCGTCCAGAGGCCGCTTCGAAAGCTGGCCGTAATCGGCCATCGAGCGGGTGTCGAACAGCACCTCGCCGCCCGCCGTATAGGCGTGGCCGCGGGCGATCAGTTTTTCGATGAGATCAATCATCTCGGCGATATAATCGGTGGCGCGCGGTTCGACGGTCGGCGGAAGGCAGCCGAGCATGGCCACATCGTCGTGGAACTGGTCGGCGGTCTTTTTCGTCACCGCATGGATGGCGTCGTTGAGCGGCAGGTGCGGATAGTCGCGCAGCGCCCGCGCATTGATCTTGTCATCGAGATCGGTGATGTTGCGGGCATAGGTCACGTGGGTCTCGCCATAGACGTGACGCAGCAGCCGGTAGAGAACATCGAACACGATGACCGGGCGCGCATTGCCGATATGGGCAAAATCATAGACCGTCGGGCCGCAGACATACATGCGCACATTATCAGCGTCGATTGGCGCAAATTCCGCCTTTTCGCGTGTCAGGGTATTGTGGAGTTTGAGGCGCAAGGACATGCGGGTGTTCCCTAAAGGCAGTCAATTGTCCTGACCGGACCGTTTGTCTGTTGGACCTTGCGGGGAGACGAAAACGATCTGGCCGGCGGCGAACCAGCAAAATTTATTCAGCAGCAGGTGCAGATCGTTGTTTTCATGTCTTGCCTTATGGCGCGGCGGTGCCGTGCGGTCAAGAGCATCCGTGGTGACCGCATCGGCTGCCGAGGCATGAAACAGTCACTCCGGCTGGCGGTAGTCGACGAATTTCCTGTCACGCACGACAAAGAGCTTGCCGGTTTCGGTAAGCTCCGGCGAGGCAAGCGGAAGAATGGCGGCGGCAACCTCTGACGGGTGCGGCACGGTGGCCGGGTCCTCGCCGGGCATGGCCTGGGCCCGCATGGCGGTGCGTGTGGCGCCGGGATTGATGCTGTTGATGCGCATCGCGCTTTTTTCGGTCTCTGCAGCCCAGGTGCGGGCGAGTGCTTCCACCGCAGCCTTGGAGGTGGAATAGACACCCCAGAAGGGGCGACAGCTATGGGCGGCACCCGAAGACAGGATCAGCGCGCGGCCGGCATCCGATCTCAGCAGCAGCGGCTCAACCGAGCGGATCAGTCGCCATGTGGCGGTGACGTTGATGGTCATGACCCGCTCGAAAACCTTGGCCTCGATATGGCCGACCGGCGAGATGACGCCGAGAACGCCGGCATTGGCGACCAGAATATCGAGCTTGCCCCAGCGCTCGAAGATATTGGCGCCCAGCGCATCGATGGCATTCATGTCGGAAAGATCGAAGGGAACCAGCGTCGCAGTGCCGCCAACGGCCTTGATGGCGTCGTCAAGTTCCTCAAGGCCGCCGACCGTGCGGGCGCAGGCGATGACATGCGCGCCAGCCTTGGCCAGTTCCAGCGCCGTGAAATAACCGATACCGCGCGAAGCGCCGGTGACGAGCGCGATCCGGCCCTTGAGATTGATGGTCATGTTGCCCCTCCGAAATGATTGCGCCTCCTTTTACGAAGCCACAGCGGCCGGCTGCAAGCGATTAAATCGTCGCATGGGACGGCCTGAACAAAAGGCAAGAAAAAAGCGGCCCCCGGAAGCCGGCGGCCGCTTGTTCATTCGGGCTATCAGCCGTTGCTGGCCAGCATGGAAATCTTGCTGCCCATCGCCTCGCCGTTCTGGTCGAGAAGGCGGGTCGGATAGTCGCCGGTAAAATAATGGTCAGTGAACTGCGGCCGCGCATGGTTGCGGTTCTCGCCGCCGACGGCGCGGTAAAGTCCGTCGATCGACAGGAAAGCCAGCGAATCGGCTCCGATGAACTTCGCCATCGCCTCGACATCGGCATATTGGTTGGCGAGCAGCTTGTCGGCATCAGGCGTGTCGATGCCGTAGAAATCCGGATGGAAAATCATTGGGCTCGCAACGCGGATATGAACTTCTTTGGCGCCGGCTTCGCGGATCATCTGCACGATCTTGACCGAAGTGGTGCCGCGCACGATGGAATCATCCACCAGCACCACGCGCTTGCCTTCGATCATCGCCCGGTTGGCGGAATGCTTGAGCTTGACGCCGAAAGCACGGATCTGCTGCGTCGGCTCGATGAAGGTGCGGCCGACATAGTGGTTGCGGATGATGCCGTATTCGAAGGGAATGCCGCTTTCCTGCGCAAAACCGAGTGCTGCCGGCGTGCCGCCATCGGGAACCGGGACAACGACGTCAGCTTCCAGCGGCGCTTCCTTGGCAAGGTTCATGCCCATGTTCTTGCGCGTCGTATAGACGTTGCGGCCGCCGACGACGGAATCGGGGCGGGCGAAATAGACATATTCGAACAGGCAGAGACGCTCCGGCTGCGGCTTAGAGGGCTTGCGCGCATCGATGGTGATCGAACCATCGGGCTGGATTTCGCAGATGATGACTTCACCGTTTTCAACGTCGCGCACGAATTTCGCGCCGATGATATCGAGAGCGCAGGTTTCGGAGCAGAAGATCGGCTTACCGTCCAACTCGCCCATGACCAGCGGGCGGATGCCGATCGGGTCACGCGCGGCGATCAGCTTGGTGCGCGTCATCGCCAGCATCGAATAACCGCCTTCCATCTGCCTGATAGCATCGATGAAACGATCAGCGGTGGAGGAGTGGCGCGAGCGGGCGATGAGGTGGAGAACGACTTCGGTATCCGATGTCGACTGGCAGATTGCGCCGGTGGCGATGATCTGGCGGCGCAGCGTCAGGCCGTTGGTGAAGTTGCCGTTATGGGCAATGGAAATACCGCCTTCTTCCAGCTCGGCAAACAGCGGCTGCACGTTGCGCATCGCCACTTCGCCGGTCGTGGAATAACGGGTGTGGCCAATGGCGATGGAGCCGGGCAGGCGGGCAAGCGTTGCGGGATCGGTATAATGATCTCCGACGAGGCCCATATGGCGTTCCTGATGGAAACGCTTGCCGTCGAAGGAGACGATACCAGCCGCTTCCTGGCCGCGATGCTGAAGCGCATGCAGGCCGAGCGCGGTCAGCGCCGAGGCGTCGGCATGGCCGAGAATGCCGAAAACGCCGCATTCTTCATGCAGCGTATCGCCGTCGATCTCTTCCTTGAAAGTGGCCCCAGGGAACGGGGAATGCGAAAGCGGCTCAATCATCCGGCTTGCCCTTGCTCTCTACCGAGAAAAAAGAAAGACCTCTCCGGTGAGCGTGTCTCCCGGTTGGCCTGTCTGTGTCGTGCTTGATATTTAGCACAAATAGCGCGCCTTGCATGCATTGCAAGGCGCACCCTCGTGTCAATTATTCGTTGCTGGCGGATTTGTTGCCGGCACATCTTCCGCAGGGGCCTGCGCGGCCGTCGGTTCCTGCGGTTTTCCAAGGATACGGGCGCGAATCTGCGGCTCGATATCGTCAGGCAGAACCGCTTCCAGCTTGCCCACCAGCCCATCGAGGAACGGCTTGGACTTGGCCTGCGTTACCCACTCCGGCTGCGTCTTCACATCCACCAGCCAGTTCCAGAAGGCGACCGCGACGACCAAAAGCAGAATGCCGCGCGCCGCGCCGAACAGGAAACCGAGCGTGCGATCCAGCGCGCCGATGCGGCTGTCGATGATGAAATCGGCAATGCGCGAGGTGATGAAGGAGATGACGATCAGCGAGACCAGAAAGACAACGCCAGCCGAACCGGCAATGGCGATCTTGTCGTCATCGGTATAGTTGCGCGCATAGGGCAGCAGAACCGGATAGAGATAATAGGCGGCGGCGACCGAACCCGCCCAGCTCGCGATCGACAGAATCTCACGGGAAAAGCCGCGCACCATCGCAAGAACGGCGGAGAAAAGAACAACGGCGATGACGATGCCGTCGAAAATTGTAATGGGCATATACCAACTCCGGAGGTGCGACGCCTTGTCAGACGCTGCCTTGCCAATTTTGCGATCCTCTTACACCACTGTTTCCCTTGGCGAAAGGATCAATATTCGTCGTCCTCAACCTGTTTGAACCGGTTGCCGGAGCCGGCGATGCGCGCCACGAGGTCCGGAAGGCTTTCAATTTCCGTCCAGCGACCCTTGCCCGCTTTCGGCAATTCAGCTGAACCAGACGGCAGAAGTGCGGCGGAAAAACCAAGTTTTTCAGCTTCTTTCAATCGCTGCACGGTGTGCGCCACCGGACGTACCGCACCCGACAGGCTGATTTCGCCGAAATAGACGCAATCGGCGGGCAGGGCAAGACCGGCAAGCGAGGAAACCAGCGCCGAGGCAATCGCCATATCCGCCGCCGGTTCGGAAATGCGGTATCCGCCGGCCACGTTCAAATAAACGTCATGCTGGCCGAGCTTCACGCCGCAATGGGCCTCCAGCACGGCAAGGATCATGGCAAGCCGCGAACTGTCCCAGCCGACCACGGCGCGGCGCGGCGTGCCAAGGGAAGTGGCGGCGACCAGCGCCTGCACTTCGACGAGCACGGGGCGGGTGCCTTCGATGCCGGCAAAAACCGCTGCACCGGGCGATTTTTCGTTGCGCTCCCCCAGAAACAGTTCGGAGGGATTGGAGACTTCCCTGAGGCCGCGATCGGACATTTCAAAAACGCCGATTTCATCCGTCGGTCCGAAGCGGTTCTTGACGGTGCGCAAAATACGGTAGTGGTGGCCGCGGTCACCCTCGAAATAGAGCACGGCATCGACCATGTGCTCGACCACGCGCGGACCGGCGATCTGGCCTTCCTTGGTCACATGGCCGACAAGCACCATGGTCGCGCCCGTCTGCTTGGCAAATCGGATCATCGCCTGCACGCCGGTGCGCACCTGCGTCACCGTGCCGGGCGCGGAATCGGCCGTGTCGCTCCAAAGCGTCTGGATGGAATCGATGATGATGAGATCAGGCCGTTTGCCCTCGGAAACCGTCGCCAGAATATCCTCGACATTGGTTTCAGCCGCCAGCAGCACATCGGTTTCCGCCGCCTCCAGACGCTGGGCGCGCAGGCGCACCTGCGCCACCGCCTCTTCGCCCGAGACATAGATGACGCGATGCCCGCGCCGCGACAGGGCCGCCGCCGCCTGCATCAGCAGCGTCGATTTGCCGATACCAGGATCGCCGCCGATCAGGACCGCCGAACCGCGCACGAAACCGCCGCCGGTCGCCCGGTCCAGTTCGCTGATGCCGGTCGGAATGCGCGGCGCTTCCTCGATCTCGCCGGAAAGCGAGGTCAGCGTGACAGGCCTGCCCTTCTTCGGCACCTTGCCCGGCCCGGAGCCGATGCCGCCCATCGGATCCTCTTCGACGATGGTATTCCACTCGCCGCAGCCTTCGCATTTTCCCGCCCAGCGGGTGTGAACCGTGCCGCAGTTCTGGCACACGAATTGGGTCTTGGCTTTGGCCATCTTATGTCAGTTTTCTTCTTGTTTGAAATCTTTGGCGGAAATGTCCTGATGGCCATGCAGCACGCGCAGAACGGTAAGCTCATTCTCGTCGACACGAAAGAAAATGACGCGCTCACGATAAGCGATGCTGCGAAGCCCGGCTCCATATCCGCTTCTTGAGACACCGGATAAGCCCAGTGCCGCTATCGATTCGATTTTATTGAAGATATCGAGGACGAGGCGATCGGCAGCAAGGGGATTTTCAGTCTCGATATAGGCGTGGTCTTCGGCAAGGTCGCGCCTTGCGCGCGTGGTCAAGGTTGGAGTCCGGATTTTAATGGCCGGTCCCCGTTTTTAGCTGCGCGGAAACTCTTTTGATATCGCTCAGAAACTCGTCCTGTGAGGCATAACGGTGAACCCGGCCCGCCTCGGCGTCGTCGATGCCCTCCTGGATCAGCAACTGAAGCGCGGCTCTTTTACCTTCCTCACTGCTTAGCAATTGCAGGCTCGCATGAATGACGGCGTCCGCGTCGCTGTAGACACCCGCCGCCACCTGCTCCTCGATGAACTTCTCGTCCTGCTCGCTCAAATGGATTTCGGGCATTTCGATCTCCTTTTGTTCTCTTGTAGCACAGGTCACGTCGGCTTTCCAAGAGCCAAAGGCAGCTCTCAGTCGTCGGCCATCAGATATTGCCGTTCGTAGCGCAGGCCAAGCCCTGTCAGCATCTCGTAGCCGATGGTGCCGGCCGCCCGTGCGGTCTCGTCGACGGGCACGTTCGGGCCGAAAAGCTCGATATAGTCGCCGCTGCGAATGGCATTAACAGGCACATCCGTGACGTCGAAAATGGTGAGGTCCATGGTCACGCGGCCAGCAACGGGCACTTTATGGCCGTTAACCACACCGTAGGCGCCGCCATGGCCCATTTCGCGCAGCGGAATGCCGGAGCCGGACAGCGAACGCTGATACCCATCCGCATAACCGACGGAAGCAATGGCAAGCCGGCTTGCGCGCTTGAGCAGGAAGGAACCGCCATAGCTGACGGTCTGGCCTTCACCCGCCTCGCGTATCTGGATGATCCGCGCCTCGGCCTTCGCCACAGGCCGCATCGGGTTGGCCACATCGTTGACCGCTTCGCCGCCATAAAGGGCGATGCCGGGGCGGGTGAGGTCGAAATGATAATCTGAGCCGAGGAAAATGCCGGCGGATGCCGAAAGGCTTGATTCGATACCTTCGAAAGCAGCGCTAACCTTCCGGAATGATTCGAGCTGAACCCTGTTCATCGGCGAGGATGGTGTGTCGGCGCAGGCGAGATGCGACAGAACCAGAACCGGGTCGAAACTCGCCGGTCGCGTCACGTCGTCGGCAAGAAACAGCGCGTCGTCGAGCGGTAGTCCGAGGCGATTGAAACCGGTGTCCACATGCAGCGCGCAGGGGTGGTCGCCCCGCTCGGCCACCGTCGCCATCCAGAAGGACAGCTGTTCCTCGGAGGCCAGCACCGGCACCAGATCATTGTCGAAGACCTGCCGTTCCTGGCCCTGCCAGATGCCTGACAGAACGAAGATGCGCGCTTCCGGGGCGTAGGAGCGTAACGTCGCGCCCTCGGCCACCGTCGCCACGAAGAAATCCCGCGCACCGGCATGATAGAGCGTCGCGCCGCAATCCTCGATACCGAGACCATAGGCATCGGCCTTGACGACAGCTGCTGTCCGCGCTTTGCCGGACCGCTTCTTCATGTCCCGCCAATTGTCGGCCAGCGCGCCGAGATCGACGGTCAGCCTCAGCGGCGCGTGTTCGAAAGCGTCGGTTTCATTTTCAGCAAATGTATCTTCGAAGTCGTCTGTCATGCCATGCGTCCGGTTGATTTTGGAACCGGCCAGACCCTAGCACTTTTGTTCAAGACGGTAAGGATCGAATGCTTTAAACTCGGCTCATGCACAATGTTTCGCAGGAACAGGCCATAGATGTCATGCCGATTGCCGCGGCGGAAACGACGCGTTTCTGGCGTGACCGGCGTTTCGGCGGCATGGAATGTCTGAGTGCGACGTTTCTCACCCATGAATATTCGCCGCACGCGCACGACACGTTCTCGATTGGCGCGATTGAAAGCGGCTCGCAGATCTCCACCATTCAGGGCACCACCGAACAGACGGGGCCCGGGCATCTTTATCTCATCAACCCGGATGAGATCCACGATGGTGCGCCGGGCGGTGGCGGTTATCGTTATCGGATGATCTATCCCGATAGCTTGCTGCTGCGTGACGTCATCGAGGATGTCACGGGCAGAGCCTTTCACGGCACACCGTCTTTCCCAAGGTTTCTGCCGCGTGACCCGCAGATGGCCGCAGCCTTCCAGATGGCGCACCGGCGGCTGGAGGCGAAATCCGGCGCTCTGGAAGCGGATGAGGGCATGTTTTCGGTACTTGCAGCTCTCTTCGGCAGGCACGGCAGCGCCATTATCCTTCCCGTCGAAACCCGCGAAAAAACGGCGGTCTATACCGCCCGCGACTATCTTGCCGATAATTACGAAACCGATATCGGTCTTGAGGAACTGGCGTCCATCGCCGGTCTCAGCCGTGCCCACCTCATCCGGGCTTTCCGGAAGGAATTTCACATTACCCCGCATGCTTATCTGACGGATGTGCGCATTCGGCAGGCGCGTCGCCTTTTGCGCGCCGGCGAGATGCCGGCCGAGGTGGCGGCACTGTGCGGTTTTGCCGATCAGGCGCATTTCACCCGGCATTTCAAGGCGCGCACCGGCGTCACGCCGGGGCAATTCCGGACGGCTTGATCCGCTGCCCTGTTTTCCTGCCCGATGTCACTTTCATTCAAGACCGGATGACTTTCCAGGCGTAATCGCAGTCTTCTGAAAGGGAGGATGGGATGTCCGCATCGGAAAAACGTGCCGAATTTACCGCCGGGTTGAGGGCCGCTGCCCCGCTGCTGGTTGCCATGGTGCCGATTGGCGTCGTGTTCGGCGCGGTCGCCATCGCCAAGGGCCTGTCGCCGCTCGAAGCGTCGCTGATGTCGCTTCTGGTCTTTGCCGGCGGCTCGCAATTCGTCGCCATGGATCTCTGGACCCATCCGGCAAGCTGGAGCGCACTCGGTTTTGCCGCGTTGCTGGTCAATCTGCGCCATGTGCTGATGAGCGCTTCGATCGCCGGCAAGCTGGATGATTTTACCGGCTGGCGAAAATATGCGGCCATGCTGGTGCTGACGGATGAATCCTGGGCGCTGTCGGAGTTTCGGGCGATGACTGCAAATTTGACCGCAGCCTTTTTTATCGGCGCGGCGCTGCCGATCTATCTGCTCTGGAATCTAAGCACCCTTGCAGGTGCGCTGCTTGGCGCGGTCATGGGCGACATGTCGATCCTTGGTCTGGATTTTGCTTTCCCGGCCGTCTTCATCGTGTTGCTCATGGGCTTCTGGAAGGGCAGGGAGACAGGCTTCGTGCTGCTGGCAAGCGCAGCTGCTGCCTGTCTCACCCATGCGCTGGTTCCGGGCGCCTGGTATATTGCAGCCGGTGCCCTGGCGGGGCTTGCCGTCGCCGCCTTCAGTCACGAAGAACAGGCGGAGCAGCCGGCATGACACTTGATGCAAATACCCTGCTGACGATCCTTGCCATGATGGCGGCAACAGTCACCACCCGGCTTGGCGGCCTGCTGCTGGTCAGTCATTTCACCCTGACGCCGCGCCTGAAGAAGGCGCTCGGTGTGGTGCCGCCCGCCGTTCTGATGGCCGTTGTCACACCGACAGCACTTGCGAGCGGGCCGGCAGAAACCATCGCCTGCGCGGTAACGGCGATTGCGGCGCTGCGTCTCAGCCTGCTGCCGGCAGCCACGCTCGGCGTCGTTACCGTGGCGCTGCTTCGCGGAATCGGATTGTAAGAAAACCCTGCCAAGGCGCTGAAAAGACTCCATCCGTTTCCATATTGAAATGGGGGAGGTTGTGAGGGCGAAAACCGTTTCGCCCTCACCATCCTGTTCGGATCAATGCTCTTCGTACTGGCTGAAGGACGGGTCGGCCAGATCGGCAAAGCGAGTGAATTCGGACTGGAAGGCGAGCTTCACCGTGCCGGTCGGTCCGTGACGCTGCTTGGCGATGATGACATCCGCCGTACCCTTCACCCGGTCGAAATGGTTTTCCCATTCGGCATATTTCGGGTCGGCCGGGTCGCGTGGTTCCATGTTCTTGACGTAATATTCCTCACGGAACACGAACAGCACCACGTCGGCGTCCTGCTCGATGGAGCCGGATTCACGCAGGTCGGAAAGCTGCGGGCGCTTGTCTTCACGGCTTTCCACCGCACGGGAGAGCTGTGACAGCGCGATGATGGGAACGTTGAGTTCCTTGCCAAGTGCCTTGAGGCCCGTGGTGATCTGGGTGATTTCCTGCACGCGGTTTTCGCCGCCCTTGCCGCCGCCGGTCATCAGCTGAATATAGTCGACGACAAGGACATCGAGGCCGCGCTGGCGTTTCAGGCGGCGGGCGCGGGCGGAAAGCTGGGCGATGGAGATACCACCCGTCTGGTCGATGTAAAGCGGCACCTTCTGCATCATCTGGGAGCAGGCGACGAGCTTTTCGAAATCCGCCTCGGTGATGTCACCACGACGGATTTTCGAGGATGACACTTCCGTCTGCTCGGAAATGATACGGGTTGCCAGCTGTTCGGACGACATTTCGAGCGAATAAAAGCCGACGACGCCGCCGTTTTTCGCCTTGAACGAGCCATCAGGCTGCACTTCCTGATCGTAGGACGCCGCAATGTTATAAGCGATGTTGGTGGCCAGCGAGGTCTTGCCCATACCCGGACGACCCGCAAGCACGATAAGGTCGGAGCGCTGCAGGCCGCCCATGCGGGCGTCGAGCGAGTGAATGCCGGTGGAAATGCCGGAGAGATTGCCGTCACGCTCGAAAGCGGCGCCGGCCATGTCGATCGCCAGCGCCACCGCATCGTTGAATGACTGGAAGCCGCCGTCGTAACGCCCGGTTTCCGCCAGCTCGAACAGACGGCGCTCGGTGTCTTCGATCTGCGCCTGCGGCGGCATGTCCAGCGGCGCGTCAAAGGCGATGTTGACGACATCTTCGCCGATCTGGATCAGCGCGCGGCGCAAGGCCAGGTCGTAGATCGCCCGGCCGTAATCCTCGGCATTGATGATCGATACGGCTTCTGCGGCCAGGCGCGCAAGATATTGCGCCACCGTCAGGTCGCCGATCTTGTCGTCGGCGGGCAGGAAGGTCTTGATCGTCACCGGATTGGCGGTCTTGCCCATGCGGATGATATCGCCCGCCACCTCGAAAATCTTGCGATGCAGGGCTTCGTAAAGATGCACGGGCTTCAGGAAATCCGACACACGGTAATAGGCGTCGTTATTGACGAGGATGGCGCCCAGCAGCGCCTGCTCAGCCTCGATATTGTTCGGCGCTTCGCGGTAATGCGGTTCTGCGGGGGTGATCTTTCTCACAGCGTCGTTCATGGTTTGCGCGATCTCCCTTGCCTTGTCCTTAAACCTTGGGTTTGGCTTCCTGGGGCATGGCAGTCAATGATATTGTTGCAACACTATACGGCAGGCTTACGTCCGCTCTGTAAAGCTGGATCACATCTTCAGTTGTCCCCAGCAATCCACAGGCGGGTGGGGACAGGGTGCCGGAATTTTCCGGCAACGTGATTCGCTGCCATGAGTTTACCGCATGGCAGACCCGGCATGAAAGAAACTTGAAAATCGTCAGGCTTGCGAATAAATAGGCAGTAAATAAGTAGTGTGCTAATTATAAGGCTTGCTGACATGTCCCGCGAGACCGACAAGGAACAGCTTCTCGATGAAGTCTCCGCTTTCACCCGCAAACTGCGCGCGTTTTTTGATGCACGGGTAGGGGAAAGCGGCCTGACGCTGGCGCGTGCCCGTGCGCTTTTTGCCCTGTCGCGGCGCGGCCCGCTGACGCAGACCGAGCTTGCCGAAGAAATGGAAATCGAAACTCCGACGCTGGTGCGGGTTCTCGATGGCATGGAAAAACAGAACCTCATCGAACGTCGCTCCGACGAAAACGACCGCCGCGCCAAGCGCATCCACATGACGGAAGAGGGTGAGAAGACCTCCGGCACGGTGCAGGCGGTGGCAAAGACGCTGCGCTCGGAAATCACCGCCGATATTTCCTCTGAGGATCTGGCCATGGCGCTGGATGTGATGCGCCGTCTCTCAGCCAATCTGCAAAACCTTGCGGCCGGGAGGGTGCAATCGTGAGCACCGTGTTGCCGCAGACCACGGACGAGGCTGCCTCTGAAAAGGATGTGGCTGTTGCCAGGCCAGAGGAAGCCGTGGCTGCCTCCCAAACAGTGAGCGATGCCGATGGTGGCGAGATCGCGCCGGAACCTGCTGTTCCCGCCGCACCGCAGCCGGTTGAGCGGCCGGTGTGGCTGCGGCTGTGTTTCATCTTTGCGGGCCTGTCGTTCTTCATAACCCAGGGTCTGGGCATGAACCTCGTCATGGCCAATATCTACCAGTTACAGGGCGAATTTTCCGCCACGGTGGCTGAGGTGGCATGGCTTTCCGCTGCCTATATGGCGCCCTATGCCACCTTCTCCATCGCGCTCTTCAAGATCAGGGCGCAATATGGCCTGCGGCCCTTTGCCGAACTCTCGATCATCGCCTTCGTGGTTGCCTCCTGTCTCAACCTCTTCGTGACGGACCTGCATTCGGCAACCGTGATCCGCTTTGTCAGCGGCATGGCCGCCGCGCCGATCTCGTCACTCGGATTCCTTTATATTCTCGAGGCCTTTCCGCCGGCGCGAAAATTCTCGCTCGGTTTCAGCATCGCACTGACCGGCACGTTGCTGTCGGCACCCATCGCGCGCATCGTTTCGCCCTCCCTGCTGGAAATCGGCGGCTGGAACGCGCTCTATTCCATGGAAGTGGGTTTTGCGCTGATCTCCTTCGCCATGATCTATGTGCTGAAAGTCACGCCGCCGCCGCGCGCCAAAGTCATCGAGCGCGTGGATATTCTGAGCTATCTGCTGTTTGCGGGCGGTCTCGGCTGTCTGGCGGTCATGCTGACACTCGGCCGGTTCTACTGGTGGTTCGAAACATGGTGGCTGGGCGTGCTTCTGGCGACGTCGATTGCGCTTCTGACGCTCATGGCCTTCATCGAATTGCCGCGCAAGAACCCGCTGCTTGACCTGCGCTGGATTTTCTCGAAAACCAACCTGCATATCATCGCTGTCCTGCTCGTTTACCGCGCGGTTTCCTCCGAGCAATCCTCGACGGCAGTCGGCTTTTACCAGCAGCTTGGCCTGCTGAACGAACAGACGACAACACTTTATGCACTGGTGCTGCTGGCGACTGTGCTTGGCGGCGCGGCCTGCGCCTTTCTGATGCTGACGAAATATGTCGATACGGCCCATGTGATCGCGCTGACGCTGATTGCGGCCGGCTCGTTCATGGACAGCCAGTCCACCAATCTGACGCGGCCGGGTGAAATGTATCTCAGCCAGATGATGATCGCCTTTGGTGCCGCCATGTTCCTGCCGCCCGTCATGTCCAAGGGTTTTGCCGCAGCACTTGCCAGAGGCGCACCTTATCTGGTGAATTTCATCGCCATCTTTCTGTTCACCCAGATCACGGGTTCGATGCTGATGACCGGGCTGCTCGGCAGTTTCGTGACGCTGCGCGAAAAATTCCATTCCAATGTTCTGGTGGAAAATATCCTGCTCACCAACCCCATGGTCGCCCAGCGCGTATCCCAGCTTTCTGGTTCTTACAGCCATGTCATCACCGATCCGGCGCTGCTGAAGGCGGAGGGGCTGTCGCTTCTCGGACAGCAGGTCAGCAGGGAGGCCTATGTGCTCGCCTATAATGACACGTTCCTGCTGATATCAGTTGTTTCGGCGCTGGCACTGGCCGCGCTTTTGCTCCACCTTGCCTGGATGCGCATCCGTCCATTCCTTCTCCGGGATAATGTCGATGCCGCACCGGCACCACAGTCTTGAACCTTCCAAGAGTGACAAAATGCTGAAGAAGTTTTTTACCCCCGTTTCCATTCTCGTTCTGCTCGGTGGTCTCGCCGGCATAGCACTCGTACTTTACGCCTGGCGGCTGCCGCCGTTTCTTTCCACGGTGGAAATGACCGACAATGCCTTCGTGCGTGGGTACGTCACGACCATGAGCCCGCAGGTCAGCGGTTATGTCGTGGATGTGCCGGTCAAGGACTATCAGGAGGTCAAGCAGGGTACGTTGCTGGCAAAGATCGATGACCGCATCTACCGCCAGAAACAGGCGCAGGCGGCTGCATCGCTCGATACGCAAAAGGCAGCGCTCGATAATTCCCGCCAGCAGGAAAACGCCGCCAATGCCAATATTCTCTCCAGTCAGGCGGCTGTCGACAGCGCCGAGGCCTCGCTGAAACAGGCGCAGCTCGCATCCGACCGCCAGGATAATCTCATCAAAAGCGGCGTCGGAACCTCCAGCCTGCAGGAAGAGGCACATGCCGCGCTTGAAAAGGCCCGGGCCTCCCTGTCGCAGGCGAAAGCCGCGCTCGAAGTGTCGCGTCAGGACTTGCAGACCATCATCGTCAATCGCAGTTCGCTGCAGGCGGCGGTCGCCAATGCCGAAGCCGCTGTCGAACTCACCAGGATCGATCTCGACAATACCGAAATCCATGCGCCGGTGGACGGCAGGCTGGGTGAGGTCGGCGTGCGCACCGGCCAATATGTCACGGCCGGAACACAGTTGATGGCTGTCGTGCCGCATGATGTCTGGGTCATCGCCAACTTCAAGGAAACCCAGCTTGCCGGCATGCAGGTCGGCCAGCCGGTAACGATCTCGGTCGATGCGCTGCATCGCCGCAAGCTCAACGGCCGTGTCGAGCGGTTCTCGCCGGCCACCGGATCGGAATTCGCCGTCATCAAGCCGGACAATGCGACCGGCAATTTCGTGAAGATCGCCCAGCGCCTTGGCGTTCGCATCGCTATCGATGCGGATCAGCCACTGGCGGCGGAACTGTCGCCGGGTATGTCGGTGGTGGTGCATGTGGATAAGAGCGCGGCGCCGGAGGGGGCTGAGACGGCGGCGAGGTAGTGGGCGTTGAGGGTGCAGAGAGGTTTACCCCCCTCTGTCCTGCCGGACATCTCCCCCTCAGGGGGGGAGATCGACTCGCGGTCAGGTTTCACCCATCTCAACAGTTGCCAATGGAGTGTTGGCAGCGCCTCTTGCCGATCTCCCCCCTTGAGGGGGAGATGCCCGGCAGGGCAGAGGGGGGTATCCAACAACACACTCCAACCCCACAAACAAAAAACCCCGGATGCTTCCATCCGGGGTTTTCCTATGGCCGTTAAGCCAGATCTTATTCGTCGTCGCCGTTGCCGTCAGCTTCCGGATCGAAGAAGTCTTCCGGACGCAGTGCGTCTTCGTCAACGCCGTAGATGGCGTCGGCGGAGGTGAGGCTTTCGCCCTTGGACTGGCGTTCGGCTTCTTCGGCGGAACGGGCAACGTTCAGTTCGACCTGAAGCTCGACTTCGGCGTGCAGGTGCAGGGTAACGTTGTGCAGGCCGATGGTCTTGATCGGCGTGTTCAGTTCAACCTGGTTGCGGCCGATGTTGAAGCCTTCTGCGCCGAGGATTTCGACGACGTCGCGGGCAGCAACAGAACCGTACAGCTGACCGGTTTCGCCAGCCGAACGGACGACGATGAAGGACTTGCCTTCGAGTGCTTCGGCAACCTTCTGGGCTTCCGACTTGCGCTCGAGGTTACGGGCTTCAAGCGTTGCGCGCTCGGTTTCGAAACGGGTCTTGTTGGCGGCGTTGGCGCGCAGCGCCTTGCCCTGCGGCAGCAGGAAGTTACGTGCGTAACCGTCGCGAACCTTGACGGTTTCGCCCATCTGGCCGAGCTTGTTGATGCGTTCGAGAAGAATAACGTCCATCTTCTTGATCCTTTCTAGTTGTTGGTTTCGTTCGAATTGTCGGTTTTCCGTGCAGGCGTCAGCGAGATCGTGCTTCGCACGTCGCTCAGGCCGAGCACGAGAATGATGAACAGCGGAAAGACAAAGACCGCCGAGAGATAAGCGAGGATGAGAACCGGCAGACGCCAGTCCTTTCCGCGCGCTTTTTTATGCAGCGAGGCATAACCTGCCATCAGGAAGCCCGCGCCGAAGGTGCCGCAGATGACCGCGCCAACCATGGCGGCGACGCCCCCGAAGAACATGGCGACGATGCCGCCGAGAAAGATGAAGATCGCGTTGCGGTGCATGCGCAGCGCCGAAGCGATGTCCTCGCGCGGGCGAAGACCCTTGCCGAAGGAACCGACCAGCCGGCTTGCGAAATAATAGGCCGCAAACAGCAGGATGACCCACAGGCCGCCCTGAACGATCGGCAGCATCAGCACCAGCAGCGATTTCGTCTGGGCCAGCGCCTCGGCATTGGGCTCGAACAGGGGTTCGCGGTTCTGTACCGAGGTCATCATGATATCGACCATGCGGGCAACGAGATCAGGGCCGTAGCCGATCATCCAGCCGAGAATGATGACGGCGATGCAGACCAGAATGCACAGATGCAGGACGATGCCGGACAGCGGATACCAGGCGAGCAGATCATCCGGACCGCCGAGTTCGGAGGCCGGGCGCGCCAGATTGGCAAGATGTGAAAGCCAGCCCGCCGGGATCAGCGTGAAAATGGCGATGGTCAGCGCAAAAAGCGGCGACATGACCAGCGCGCCGATGATGGCCGTGGTGATGATCGCGACGATGGCGGCGCGATTGCCCCAGCCCATCCCGGCGATGAAGATCGGCATGGCCGACCCGGCATAAAGCAGGAAGGAAAAGGACGACTGTGCCGTTGCGCCAAGCGTTAAAAACGCGGCGCATATGCCGGCGAGAACGCCGGAGATCAGCACTGTCTGATTCAACTTTTGCACTTCGCTGTCCTGCTGAAACTTGAGCAGTTAGAGGACCGTTCCTTAAGGAGCGTCGTCCCCAACATGGGTTTTATGGTATCGATCCGCGCCCAACGCGGAAGGATTTAGAAACCTTCAACCTACTGCTTAGAAGGCAGTAGCTTCAAAGGAGAAAACGAGGCCGCACCAAAGCGCAGCCTCGCTTCAATTCATTACGCTACGACGTAAGGCAGCAGGCCGAGGAAACGGGCGCGCTTGATCGCCTGGGCGAGTTCGCGCTGCTTCTTCTGGGAAACGGCCGTGATGCGGGAAGGAACGATCTTGCCGCGCTCAGAGATGTAGCGCTGCAGCAGACGAACGTCCTTGTAGTCGATCTTCGGAGCGTTGGCGCCGGAGAAGGGGCACGTCTTGCGACGGCGGTGGAACGGGCGGCGTGCCTGGGAAGAGGATGTATCAGCCATTGGTCAATTCTCCTTATGCACGGTCTTCGCGCGGACGGCGCGGACGGTCTTCGCGGTCGCCGAAGCCACCTTCGCGCGGTGCGCGGGGGCCACGATCTTCACGCGGGCCACGGTCCGGACGGTCGCCGTCACGGCGCGGACGGTCGTCGCGATCGCGCTTCTGCATCATCGCGGACGGGCCTTCTTCGTGGGCTTCGACGGCGATGGTCATGTAGCGAAGAACGTCTTCGTTGATGCGCATCTGGCGCTCGACTTCATGAACTGCAGCCGCCGGAGCGTCGATGTCCATGAGAGCGTAGTGAGCCTTGCGGTTCTTCTTGATGCGATAGGTGAGGGACTTCAGACCCCAGTTCTCGACGCGTCCGACTTTACCGCCGAACGATTCGATAACGCCCTTGTACTGCTCGACAAGTGCGTCGACCTGCTGGGCAGAAATATCCTGCCGGGCAAGGAAGATGTGTTCGTAAAGAGCCATTTAAGCTTTGCCTTTCTTGCGTTTCGTCCTTCACCCGGCAACGGCGCTAAGCCTCAACGACTGCTCTTGGGTGAGGCCGTGAGGCCTTAAAGCAAGAAAAGCGTTGTTCGAGACGGTCGAGAGCGGAGACACGGGAGGCCGGAAAAACCTTATGGTTCCTGCTGTTTCGTTACCGAAACCAGCCCTCCGTTCAGCCACCAGCCAATTGGACCGGGTGTTGTGAACAGCGCGCTTATACCCATTTTTGCCCGGAATGCAAGGACACAGGGTAAAAAAGCGCGCCGTGATGGTGTCAGATCGCCATCGGATACTTGCGATGGATCGCCGCGATCCCTTTGAGCACGTCATCCGACAAGGTCACGTCGGCGGCGGCAATATCCGCCTTCAGCTGTTCCATTGTTGTCGCGCCGATGATCACTGAAGCCATGAAGGGGCGGGTGAGGCAGAAGGCGATGGCGAGTTGTGCCGGATCGATGCCATGCTCGGCGGAAAGCTCCAGATAGGCTTTGACCGGCGATTCCTGATGTGGCTGCAGGCGGCCGCCGAGCTCCCTGTTGATGGTGCCGCGGGATCCCGCCGGGTAGGCGCCGTTCTGGTATTTGCCGGTGAGAAGCCCGGCCGCCAGTGGCGAATAGGCGAGCAGACCGACATCCTCGTGATGGGCGACTTCCGACATGTCCAGATCGAAGCTGCGATAGAGCAGGTTATATTCGTTCTGGATGGTGGCGACACGTGGCAGGCTGCGGGCCTCGGCGATGTCGATATATTTCTGTGTGCCCCAGGCGCTTTCGTTGGAAAGGCCGATGGCGCGGATCTTGCCAGCTTTCACCAATTCGCCGAGCGTATCGAGCTTTTCGGTAATTTCAGCGAGCGTGCGCACCTTGTCCTGACCGGAGGCATCGAAACCCCAGGCGCCGCGGAAGTGATAGGTGCCGCGATTCGGCCAGTGAATCTGGTAAAGGTCGATATAATCGGTCTTCAGGCGCTTGAGGCTGGTATCGACGGCCTCGCGGATGGCGGCGGCATCGATATCGCGGCCACCGCGAATGTAATCGCGCCCCGAGCCGGCAACCTTGGTGGCGAGCACGACCTGATCACGCTTGCCGGTCCTTTCGAACCATGTGCCGATATATTCTTCCGTCCGCCCCTGGGTTTCGGCGGAAACGGGGGTGGTGGGGTAAAGCTCGGCCGTATCGAAGAAATTGACGCCGTTCTCGATGGCGTAGTCCATCTGCCCATGGGCATCGGCTTCGGTATTCTGCGTGCCCCACGTCATGGTGCCAAGGCAAATTTCGGACACGGAAATACCCGTGCGGCCCAATAGTCTCTGTTTCATGGAAATGTTCCGGTGCTTGGCGAGATGTTTTGAAGGGTGGCATGAAAGTAATCGGGAATTGCCGCAGTGCAAGAAAAAATATGACTAAAAGAAAGGCTGAATAGGGTGGCAAAACCCTGCGGATGCGCCTGCCGCAGGGCGTCAAGTCTTGACACCGCTGGCCGGAATGTGAATGGAAGTCGCTGGAATAAAGGCAAGCCAGACAAGAAGGACCACATCCCATGGGTATTGCATTCACATTTCCCGGTCAGGGAAGCCAGGCCGTCGGCATGGGCAAGGAGCTTGCCGATACCTACGTCGAGGCGCGCGCCGTGTTCGAGGAAGTGGACGAGGCGCTTGGCCAGAAGCTTTCCGATATCATGTGGAACGGCCCGGAAGAGACGCTGACGCTGACGGCAAACGCCCAGCCGGCACTCATGGCCGTGTCCATGGCGGTCATGCGCGTTCTCGAAGCGCGCGGTCTGAAGCTTTCCGACGCTATCTCCTATGTCGCCGGCCATTCGCTTGGTGAATATTCGGCGCTCTGTGCTGCCGGCACGTTTTCGATTGCCGATACCGCGCGGCTTCTGCGCATCCGCGGCAACGCCATGCAGGCCGCAGTGCCGGTCGGCGAAGGCGCCATGGCAGCGATCATCGGGCTGGAACATGATGCGGTTTCGGCAATCTGCGAGGAGGCCGGCATTCTCGGCGTCTGCCAGATCGCCAATGATAATGGCGGCGGCCAGCTGGTCATCTCCGGCTCCAAGGCCGCTGTCGAGAAAGCCGCCGCGATCGCTTCCGAAAAAGGCGCCAAGCGCGCCATCATGCTGCCGGTTTCCGCGCCCTTCCACTCGGCGCTGATGGCGCCGGCTGCGGAAGCGATGCGCGAGGCGCTGGCCAAGGTCGAAAAGAAGGCGCCCGTCGTGCCCGTCATCGCCAATGTGCGCGCCGCGCCGGTTTCCGATGCCGACGAGATCGCCGCCCTGCTGGTCGAACAGGTGACGGGTCAGGTGCGCTGGCGCGAAACGGTTGAGTGGTTCGCCGCCAACAATGTCACGCAGCTTTACGAGATCGGCTCCGGCAAGGTGCTGACGGGCCTTGCCCGCCGTATCGACAAGACGGTGAACGGCGTTGCCGTCAACGGTGCAGCCGATATCGACCAGCTTCTTGCCACTCTTATCGGCTGAGACGGGCTTCGCCCCGCAACGGCTTTATTTTTGACAATTCCCGACGCAGAACCGCAAAAAGCTCCTGCAGGATTTGCTCTAAAGAAGGAACGGACCATGTTAGATCTGACAGGCCGCAAGGCTCTCGTAACCGGCGCGACCGGTGGCATCGGCGAAGAAATCGCCCGCCTTCTGCACAAACAGGGCGCAACCGTCGGCCTGCATGGCACGCGCGTCGAAAAGCTCGAGGCGCTGGCGGCGGAACTTGGCGATCGCGTCAAGATTTTCCCGGCTAACCTTGCCGACCGCGCCGAGGTCAAGGCTCTCGGCGAAAAGGCCGAAGCCGAGCTGGAAGGCGTCGATATTCTCGTCAACAATGCCGGCATCACCAAGGACGGTCTCTTCGTGCGCATGAGCGACGAGGACTGGGACAACGTCATCGAAGTGAACCTGACCGCGATGTTCCGCCTGACGCGTGAGCTGACGCATCCGATGATGCGCCGCCGTTTCGGCCGCATCATCAACATCACCTCCATCGTCGGTGTCACCGGCAATCCCGGCCAGGCCAATTATTGCGCCTCCAAGGCCGGCATGATCGGTTTTTCGAAGTCGCTGGCGCAGGAAATCGCCACCCGCAACGTCACCGTCAACTGCGTGGCTCCGGGCTTCATCGAAAGCGCCATGACCGGCAAGCTGAACGACAAGCAGAAAGACGCCATCATGGGCGCCATCCCCATGAAGCGCATGGGCACCGGCGCTGAAGTCGCCTCCGCCGTTCTTTATCTGGCTTCCAATGAAGCCGCCTACATGACCGGCCAGACCCTGCACGTCAACGGCGGCATGGCGATGATCTGACGCGCTTCCAGCCGTCATGAAAAGGATTGCGGCGCTATTTCAGCACCTTCTTGGGTAGCTCGCGCCGCAAGGCTCCGCCGACCGGTTTCCGGCTAAATTGCCTGTCATACGCTGTGCTTAGCGCGTTTTCAGGCTTTTCGACCGATTGAAACCGTGTTAAGCGGGCCAAGACTGTGAACAGTCGTCCCGGAGAGACAGGAAGCCGTTGCGATTTTGCGTGACGATGTCTAGCTTGGACCGGGTTGAACGGGTTTGCCAGCGGTGCCGGATTTGAACGGCGCATGAGGGCTTCTAACAGGGCAGGGTGCCGCAAGGCATTCCCTTCAAAATAAAGGTCGAGGAAACCGACATGAGCGATATCGCAGAACGCGTAAAGAAAATTGTAATTGATCATCTTGGCGTTGACGCCGACAAGGTTGTCGAAGGCGCCAGCTTCATTGACGATCTGGGCGCTGATTCGCTCGACACCGTTGAACTGGTCATGGCTTTCGAAGAAGAATTCGGCGTTGAAATTCCCGACGACGCAGCTGACTCGATCCTGACCGTTGGCGACGCCGTCAAGTTCATCGAGAAGGCCCAGGCCTGATCGACCTTCATGGGGGAGGTGCAATATCCTCCCCATCTTGGCCCGGCTCGTCCGGGCCAATGTTTTATAGAGAGACGGTACGTGCCCGAACCGGCGCGCGTTCCAGGCTCTGCATAAGTTCCCCGGCCGGAAACGGTGCGCGGCGAAAATTATGCGGACATTTGAAATGCTGCAGCGTCTCGCAAACGTCAGTCCATGGCGTCCGGCATTGCAGAAAAGACCGATGATTTGGATAAGGGCGGAGCATTGGCGATGAGGCGTGTCGTTATCACCGGTACCGGCATGGTATCTCCTCTTGGATGTGGAACGGAAGTCACCTGGGAAAGGCTGCTCGCCGGCCAGAATGGCGCCCGTCTCGTGACTGAATTCGAAGTCGAGGACCTGCCCGCAAAGATCGCCTGCCGCATTCCCGTCGGTGACGGTTCCAATGGCACGTTCAATGCAGATGACTGGATGGAGCCCAAGGAACAGCGCAAGATCGATCCTTTCATCCTGTACGGCATGGCCGCCGCCGACATGGCGCTTGCCGATGCGGACTGGCATCCGGAAACGGATGAGGACCAGATCGCGACAGGCGTGCTGATCGGCTCCGGCATCGGCGGCCTGGAAGGCATTGTCGAGGCGGGTTATACGCTGCGCGACAAGGGCCCGCGCCGCATTTCACCATTTTTCATTCCCGGCCGTCTGATCAATCTCGTATCCGGCCAGGTTTCCATCCGCCACAAGCTGCGCGGACCGAATCATTCCGTGGTAACGGCCTGCTCGACCGGTGCGCATGCCATTGGCGACGCCGCCCGGCTGATCGCGCTTGGCGATGCCGACGTCATGGTTGCCGGTGGTGCCGAATCGCCGGTCTGCCGCATCGCGCTTGCCGGTTTTGCCGCCTGCAAGGCGCTTTCCACTCAGCACAATGACGACCCGCAGAAGGCATCCCGCCCCTATGACCGCGACCGCGACGGTTTCGTCATGGGTGAGGGCGCAGGCATCGTCGTTCTGGAAGAGCTGGAACATGCCAGGGCGCGCGGCGCGAAGATTTACGCCGAAGTCGTTGGTTATGGCCTTTCCGGTGATGCCTACCACATCACGGCCCCGTCCGAGGACGGCGAAGGCGCCTATCGCTGCATGTTGATGGCGCTGAAGCGCGCTGGTCTTACGCCTGACGATATCGACTACATCAACGCCCACGGCACCTCCACCATGGCCGATACGATCGAGCTTGGCGCAGTCGAGCGGCTTGTCGGCGATTCGGCCTCGAAGATCTCCATGTCTTCCACCAAGTCGGCCACCGGCCATCTGCTGGGTGCGGCGGGTGCGATCGAAGCGATTTTCGCCACGCTCGCGATCCGTGACAACATCGTTCCGCCGACGCTGAACCTCGACAATCCCGATGTCGAGACGAAGATCGATCTGGTGCCGCACAAGGCGCGCAAGCGGCAGGTCAATGTGGCGCTCTCGAACTCTTTCGGTTTCGGCGGCACCAACGCCTCTCTCGTGTTGCGTCGTTACGAAGCATAATTGCGGCGGCGGCTTGCCGCCGCTGGCGCCCTCCCACCGGGTGCTGACAAAGGACGTTCTTTCCTTTGAAGAACGCATTGCGGCTTGCGAAAGCCATTCCGGTTTTCGCGCCGATATTGTAGTCGTTTATGGGAAGCGTTTGCCGGTTCGGGGTGATTTCCGGCCGCAGGCTGCTTCCTCCATCGGCTTTGTCCGAAACGATGTTCGTGAAGCGGAATAGCAAGCCTTCACGATATCTCTATGTGGTGCAGGAAGATATTCCGAACCTGTTTTTGCCGCATTACCTGCGCAAAAAGCGCTGACAACGCCGAACTGAAAAGGACCGACGGTGAGCGACACGAACCAGAACAGCCAGGGACCATACGGACAGAACGGCGCGGGCGAATCCAATCGCGGCCCGATCATTCCGAAATCCCCAACCGAGGCGCTGCGCCCGGAAAAGGTGCCGGCCCCGCCGAAGCGCTCCCGCAAGGCCCATGGCCAGCTGGTGATCTTCCTGAATTTTCTGATGACGCTTGCGGTTGCCGTCTGTGTCCTGGCCATTGCCGCTTTCTATTACATGATCAATGCGTTCCAGGAGCCCGGTCCGCTTCAGACGAACACACATTTCACGGTGCGCAACGGCGCTGGCATTATCGAGATTGCCAATAATCTCGAGCGCAACGACGTCGTTTCGAATGCCCGCATTTTCCGCCTGATGACCGGCAGCTACCTGCAGAAGGACCAGACGCTGAAGGCGGGTGAATATGAGATCAAGGCCGGCGCATCGATGAAGGACATCATGATGCTGCTGGAATCGGGCAAGTCGATCCTTTATTCCGTGTCGCTGCCCGAAGGTCTGACCGTCAAGCAGATGTTCGCGCGCCTTGCCGCAGACGAGGTACTGGATGGCGAATTGCCCTCCGCCCTGCCGGAAGAGGGTAGCCTGCGCCCCGACACCTATCGCTTTACCCGCGGCACCAAGCGCGAAGAGATCATCAACCAGATGAGCGCGGCGCAGGACAAGCTGATCGACATGATCTGGGAACGGCGCGACCCCGACCTGCCGATCAAGACCGTCGAGGAATTCGTCACGCTTGCCTCGATCGTCGAAAAGGAAACCGGCAAGGATGACGAGCGCGCCCATGTCGCCTCCGTCTTCTATAACCGCCTGAAGAAGGGCATGCGCCTGCAATCCGACCCGACGATCATCTATGGTCTGTTCGGCGGCGACGGCAAACCCTCCGACCGGCCAATCTATCAGTCGGACCTGCAGAAGCAGACGCCGTTCAACACTTATGTCATCAAGGGCCTGCCGCCGTCTCCCATCGCCAATCCGGGCCGGGCAGCACTTGAGGCGGTTGCCAATCCGTGGCGTACCGACGACCTTTATTTCGTTGCCGATGGCACGGGCGGCCACGTCTTTGCCAAGACGCTGGACGAGCACAACGCCAATGTCCGCCGCTGGCGCAAGATCGAGGCGGAAAAGGCGGCAGCCGGCGCCAATCCGGATGTGGCCGTGGATGGCCAGCCGGGCGGCGCAGAGGCGGAAAAACCGACCAACAACTGATTGATGATCCTGACCGGGCCCTGCCAAACGCGAGGCCCGGTTTTGTACGGCATGACGGGGGGGCTTCCAGATATGACATTACAATCGATGACCGGCTTTGCGCGCAGCGAAGGAACATCCGGCCGTTACCGCTGGGCGTGGGAACTGCGCTCGGTAAACGGCAAGGGGCTTGATATGCGCCTGCGCCTGCCGAGCGGTCTGGAAGCGCTGGAAACGGCCCTGCGGGAAATCGCGGGCGGGCACCTTTCCCGTGGCAACATTCAGGCGGGGTTGACGCTGGCCATTGCGGAAAACCGGCTGGAGGCCGTCATCAATCGTGATGCTCTCGCCGCTGTTCTGGCGCTCAAACAAGAGCTTGGCGATATCGTGGAAGACAAGCCGCTGAGTTTTGATACGCTGCTGTCACTGCGCGGCCTCGTCGATTTTCGCGAGGCGGAAGATGCCGCTGAGGCACAGGCCGAACGCAACGCCGATGTGCTTGCCGGTTTTGCAGTTGCCATCGAGAAGCTGAAGGACATGCGCGAGCGGGAAGGTGCTTCGCTGTTTGCCATCCTGTCCGGACAGATCGACAGGATCGAGATGCTTGTGGAGCTTATTGAAAATGATCCTTCCCGCCAGCCGGAACAGATCGCGGCAAGGCTTGCCCAGCAGATCGCCCTGATCGGCGAGGGCATGCACGGGCTCGATCGTGATCGCCTCCACGCCGAGGCGGCGCTGATCGCCACCAAGGCGGACCTGCGTGAAGAGCTGGACCGGCTGCGCGCCCATGTGCAGGCGTCGCGCGAGCTTTTGACGATTGGCGGGCCTGTCGGCCGCAAGCTCGATTTTCTTGCACAGGAATTTAACCGCGAGTCGAATACAATCTGTTCCAAATCGAACGCCAGTGCGGTAACCGCAGCAGGCATAGAGCTGAAAGTGGTTATCGACCAGTTCCGCGAGCAGGTCCAAAATCTGGAGTAGACCCCATGGCCCCGGTGAATGATTCTCCCGTCACGATTGCCCGCAGAGGGCTGATGCTGGTGATTTCTTCACCATCGGGCGCAGGCAAATCCACGATTGCCCGCAACCTGCTCGACAAGGACAAGAATATCGGTCTGTCCGTCAGCGTCACGACGCGCCCGCGCCGCCAGAGCGAGATTGACGGCATCCACTACCATTTCATTTCCAAGCGTGAATTCGAGCGCTTGCGGGATAGCGATGCGCTGCTGGAATGGGCAGAGGTTCATGGCAATTTTTACGGCACCCCGCGCGGGCCGGTGGAAGACGCCATGGCTGTCGGCCGCGACATGCTGTTTGACATCGACTGGCAGGGCGCCGAGCAGCTGCAGGACAAGATGAAGGCGGACGTCGTTTCGATCTTCATCCTGCCGCCGACCATGACCGAACTGCAATCGCGCCTGCACCGCCGGGCAGAAGACACCGAAGAGGTCATCAAGACGCGCCTCGTCAATTCCCGCGCCGAAATAGAGCACTGGCGCGATTATGACTATGTCATCCTCAACGACGACCTGCAGGCGGCCTTCGAAGCCGTGGAGGCCATCGTAAAAGCCGAACGCGTCCGCCGCGACCGCCGTCACGGCATGTTCGATTTTGTGCGGGCGCTGCTCGAGGAAGAGCCGCAGCTCTGATTTACGCTGCGGGTCCACGCGCCAGCCATTGACCGGTCAGTCGCTCGTCCATGGCATCTTCTGCCCATCCATGGCCCGCGTCGATCGTTTCCAGAATGACCTCCGCACCGGCTGCAGCCAGTTGACCGGCCAGATGCGGGGCATCGGAGGGGTGACGCCGGTCGTCACGGGCGCCCGCAAGCAAAAGTATGGGATACCCTGCGAGGTTTGGAAGAGGCTGTTCACTCCTCGGAGATAGTGGGCGAAGCAGGATAGCGCCCTTTGACGGATGGCGGTCCTGACATATCGTTTCAGCCGCAATGATCGCACCGTTCGAATATCCGACGAGAACGGGTCTTTGCCCCGTCTGCTGAAACACGAAGGTGACAAACCGGCATAGTCTGGCAGCTTGATGTTTCAGATCGTCGATATCGAGCTGTCTGTCAGGCCTTCTGCGAAAAAACGCGAAGCCATTCTCCCAGGGAACAGCCCCTCTCGGCGCATATAAGACGCCCTTAGGAAAGGTGGCGCGGCCAAAGGAGATGAGGTCCTCTTCCGTTCGTCCCGATCCATGCAGCAGGACAACCGCGCAGTCGGGTGTTTCGGTGGGAACATCGAGCTTGTAGTGAAAACCGGCATTCTCCACGCTTGTTCCTCTAATCGCAGGGTCCACGAACCTGTGTCCCACCGTCCAGAACAGTGCATCACAGAGCGTGTTACAGGCAATTCGCCAATGTCACGAATTCCTCCACCGACAGCGTTTCCGCCCGTCGCGTGGGGTCAATGCCCGCTTTTTCCAGCAGCGTTTCGCCGCCAAGGCTCTTCACGCTCTGGCGCAACATCTTGCGCCGCTGACCGAAGGCGGCCTCGGTCACTTTTTCAAGCTTGGCGACATCGCAAGGCAGCGGCTTGTCCTTGGGCAGCAGGTGCACGACGGTGGACGTCACCTTCGGCGGCGGGCTGAAGGCCTGCGGTGGCACGTCGAAGGCCATTTCCGATACCGTGCGCCAGCCGGCGAGAACGCCAAGGCGGCCGTAATGATTGTCGCCTTCCTCAGCCACGATGCGCTGGCCGACTTCCTTCTGGAACATCAGCGTCATGGAGAGCCAGAAAGGCGGCCACGCTTTTGGCAGAAGCCAGTTGACCAGCAATTGTGTGCCGACATTGTAAGGCAGGTTGGCGATGATACGCACCGGTTCACCGGCGGGAATCATCGCCTCGAAATCGGTCTTGAGGGCATCGCCCTCAATCACCTCGAGACGCCCGGGATAATGCGCTTCGATTTCCGCCAGCGCCGGCAGGCAGCGGCTGTCGCGTTCGACGGCGATGACCTTTTTGGCACCGAGCGAAAGAATGGCGCGGGTGAGGCCGCCAGGTCCCGGGCCGACCTCAATCACCGTCACGCCTTCAAGCGGCCCCGCTGTCCGGGCGATCTTCTGGGTGAGGTTGAGATCAAACAGGAAGTTCTGCCCAAGGGATTTCTTCGCATCGAGCCCATGGCGCTGGATGACATCGCGCAGCGGCGGCAGTCCGTCTATGGCCGCCATTATGCGACGGCCCGACTGCGGGCGGAAATTTCCGCCGCCATCTTCAGCGCCGCCACAAGGCTTGCCTCATTGGCGATGCCCTGACCGGCAATGCCGAAGGCGGTGCCGTGGTCCGGCGAGGTGCGGATGAAGGGCAGGCCGAGCGTGACATTGACCGAATCGTCAAAGCCGAGTGCCTTGGCCGGAATGAGTGCCTGATCGTGATACATGCACACGGCGACATCATAGCGCTTGCGGGCGGCGTCGTGGAACATGGTATCGGCGGGCAGGGGGCCGAAAGCATCGATCCCGTCTTTGCGTAGCCGCATGGTCGCCGGATGAACCACGTCGCGGTCCTCGGTGCCAAGCGCGCCGTCCTCGCCCGCATGCGGGTTAAGCCCGGCAACCGCCAGACGCGGAGCTTCTATTCCGAATTTCTGCCGCAGATCGGCATCGACGATACGGCATGTCTCGACAATCAGTTCTTCGGTCAACGCTGCCGGCACGTCTTTGACGGGGATGTGGATCGTGACCGGGACGACGCGGACCTTGGGACCGGCAATCATCATCACCGGCATCACCTGCTCACCCTTGAGGCGCAAAGCGAGATCGGCCAGAAATTCCGTATGACCCGGAAATCCGAAACCCGCTTCGTAAAGCACGGATTTTGCAATCGGATTGGTGACGACGGCTGCAGCCTTGCCCTCAACAGTCAGGGAAACGGCGGTTTCTATCGCCTTGATCGTCGCATGCGCTGCTCCGACATGTGGCTGGCCCGCCTGAACCTCGAACCCGACGGGAAGCGGCAGGATTGGGAAAGCGCGATCAAAAACGCTTACGGCATCCGCCACATCGCAGGTCTCGATATTGACCGGCATGCCGATCAGTGCCGCACGGCTGGTCACTACGTCGGGATCACCGATAAAGATAATCGGCGGCAGACCGTTCTCCTGACGCCTGGCCCAGGCGGCAATGGCGATATCGGGGCCGATACCGGCTGGATCTCCCTGTGTCAGGGCAAGCGGCAGGGATGCATGTGTCACGGAAAGACCCGGCTTTCGTATCAGTATCAGGTGTTGACGATCTGCGCCTTTTTGCGCAGCTCATCCATATACTTCTTTTCGTTCGGGTTTTCGCCGTCCTTGGCCTTCATCAGGTCTTCGGACTTGAACACCATCTCCGCCGCATAGTCGTCGGAAACCTGACGCTGCTTGCAGATGGCCAGATATTCGACACCCTTTTCGGTCACGCGCGTTCCGGTGGTGCCGCCTTCCTTGGTCTTTTCAACCAGCGCCTTCCAGTCTTCCGGCAGCTCAGGCGCGAGAATGCGGCCAAGATCCTTGATCGCCACGTCGCGCATGGTTGCTGCAAAGGTCATGGCCTGGTCGCAGCCGGGATAACGCTTGCGCGAAGCTTCAGCCTCGGATTTGCGTTTGCCGGTAATGGAATTGCGCTTGGACTCCGGGATGACGAAGATGACCTGCTGCAGGAAATATTCGGTCGTGACCGGCTTGTTGCCACGTTCCTGCAGGCGGGTAACGAGGTCCTGGTTCGACATCTTGCCGCGTGCGCCATAACGGGCGTTGACAAGGCGAGGCCAGCTCATCTGCACGGCGATGAAGGCTTTGAAATGGTCAGCGCCGACGCCCGCCTGTGCCAGCACCTTCGACAATTGATCCGGTTTCATCTTGTTGTTGCCGGCAAAACGCGCAAAAGCGGCATCGACCTCCTCGGTACTGACCGACATTTTCACCCGGCCGATTTCCTCGCGTTTCAGTGCCTCATCGACCAGCTGCTCGCGCGCCTTTTCGTTGAGATTGCCGGACTGGCGCTGCAGCTTCAGGAAGGCGACGCGTTTGGCGATATCGTCATTGGTGATCGGTGTCTTGTTGACGACGATCTTGACCGTGGCATCGGCGAAAGCCTGGCCGGTATAGGGCACGGCGGCCATGGGAACGGCAAATATCGCAAAGGCGAAAGCAGCGCCACGCAAAGCCGTCTTTCCGAAATTCATCATGTCCTTCTCCCTTTCGTCGGGCAGGGGCCTGTCTCCCTGTCCCGCCAGTCTGTTCTGCCTGACGGTGGAAATTTCACATTCCCCGGCCTGTCAGACCTGCATTTGCGCGTCCGCGCCGCGATTTTGCCACGTATATATCATCGCGATCCGTAGGACGGCAATGTGTCGGTTTGTTGAAAGAAAACCCGATAGAGGTTTATACCTGGCCGACACTGGCGTGTTGTTGCGGCGAAACCGTGACTTTTACTGGCTGAATGGCAAAAAGGCGGGTCACGATGCTGCGTGACCCGCCTTTAAACTCAGTAATTATTCGGCTTCCAGCCGATATCCATATCGGCCCAGTCTTCATTTGCGGAGCCGACACTGATATCGCCGAGCGTGCGGAACGCCAGACGGGCGTTGATCGACCAGTCATTGGCAGACTGTCGGCTGGAGTTGATGTTGCCTTCGTCGGAATAGCTTACAGTGAAGATCGTGCACTCATCCTGATAGAGAATGCCAACCCGGCGCTCTGCAGCAAACTTGCCGTTCAGGTCGTAATTGATCGAGCCGAATAGCGACCAGTTGTCGTCCATGCGCAGCATACCGGAAGCCTGAACAATGTCGCGGTCCTCGTTATAGCCATATTTCGGCTGTGCCTTGACCTGCGTATAGCTGAGCTTGCCGGTAACGCGGCGGTCAGAATAGCTGAGTCCCGTCTCCGACCGATTGATGTCGAGGTCGTCCTTGTCAAGGCGCAGGCTCGATGACAGCGAAAGGCCGATCGGCGCATCGAAAGCGGCCATGGCGACGTAATCCGAACGGTCGGATTCGAGGCCGGAATCAGCACCGACATTCGCCAGATCATAGGATGCGAAGGAATTTTCGCCCGCCAGATGGAAAGACTGGCCGACAACGGCGCGAACGCCGTAACCGTTGTCGAACGTGCCATTGTAGCGGAAGCCAAGATTGGCGCGCGTGCCGCCTTCGATCCGGTCGAAACCGGAGAATTTGTCACGCTCGAACAGATTGGTCGCATCGAACACGAAAGCCTGCGCATCTTCATTGGGAAGACGGCCGGAATATTGCTCATTCGGACGCACGAAGATCTGTGCGATCGGTTCGATCACGTGGCTGCTGTTAAGCGCCGTGAAGAGCCAGGGATAACGCACCTCAAGACCGCCGGTGACCATGCCGCGGAACGCCGCGTCATCATGCATCATGCCTTCATAGGCATAAGACGTGCCGCCAGAGGTGAAGCTTGCCGGGGACATGTCCGTCCACAGAGCATCGCCACGTGCAGCGAGGATCGGTGTGATCTGCAGACCGCTATCCATGGTGAAGGTGCGTTTCCACTCGGCTTCGGTGGAAAGGCGCGTATAGTCACCCTCAAGTCCGTTAAAGCGCGAATATCCGCCAAGAGCGTATGCGTCCTGCTTCAGGCGGGTGATGCTGGTCAGGTTGGTGGTCAGCGAAAGCTCGCCACCATAGATCGGATCCGGAACGAAATAACGGTAGTCTACGACCGGATGGACGATGGCCTGCTTACGTTCGAGAGATTCAGTATTGTCCGTGTCCTGAACGTTGAAATAATAACCACGCGCATCGAAATTGTTCCGCTCGCCCGTGCCCGTCAGATAAATCTGGTTGGTCTGGACGTCGTTCTTGTAACCCTTCAGCCCGTAGGTGCGTGAAAAGTTATTGTCGGTCTGCACCATGGCATCCCAGCCGAATGCCCAGCGCGGATTGATGGTGAAGTCGCCCTTGCTGGCGATCATGCCGCGATTGTCGTTGAGCGCGTCGCTGGTTCCGGCCGTGAAGGTGTCGGATTTCAGCTGACTGATGCCGGCGACCGTGACCGTATGCATGCCGGTTTCGAAACGCTGGCGCAATTCCGCCTGCAACAGCAGACCCTGCGTCGTGTAATAGGTCGGCGTAACCGTCACATCAGATGTGTCGGACAGGACCTGGAAATAGGGAACGCCGATGCCAAAACCGAGATTGTCGGTAATGCTCATCTGCGGGAACAGAAAGCCGGACTTCCGCTTCACCGTATTGTCCGGAACCGTCAGGAACGGCACATACGCGATCGAATGGCCAAAAAGCTGCAGGCGGGCTTTTTCCAGCCGGATCGTATGGGTCTTGCCGTCCTGGACAACGCGCTCGGCCTTGACCTGCCAGAGCGGCGCCTTTTCAGGCTTTGCGGCGCAGGGCAGACAGGCGGTGTAGACGCCGTTGTTGAGGACCATCAGGTCGCCTTCGAGACGCTCGGCGCTTTCACCCGCGATGCGGGTATTATCAGGGGTCTCGACGCGCAGCGCGTTGACGAATCCCTGGCCAAAGTCGTCGGTAACGTCCATCTCGTCGGCATAGATCTTGTTGCCGCCGGGTTCGATCAGCTCGATATTGCCATGCGCGATCACACGGCCGGTCTGCTGATTATATTCCACTTGCTGGGCCACCATGCGGTAGCCCGAATATTTCATGCGAACCACGCCCTTCGCGATGACGCGCTGGGAGTCGCGATTATAGGTCAGTTCATTTGCTGTAAGCAGGAGTTTCGAATCGTCTTGGCTTGCAGACGCAAGCAACCCGCCCTGGCCAAAAGCGACCGGGCTTGATGCCAAATACGCGCACACAGCGGCACCCGTCAGAAGGGCCGTCCAAAGCCGCCTGATATTCCCGCGGTCATATACCGCCACTAGCCGTCCTCCTGATGAAGCAGAATGGTTGCCCCCAAAGCCAACGCCACGACGACTGGAACCCAGACCGCGACGGTGGGAGGGACAACACCACCACTCCCGAATGCCCTTACGAGCACGGTTACTACATAAAGCACGAAGCCGGAAACGATTCCACCCAGAATCACGGAACGCGATTGGGCGAAGCGGCTGAACTTTAATGAAACGGTCGCGGCGATCAAGGTCATCGCAACCAGAAGCAGGGGCGTCGATAGCAGGAAATGATACTGCGTCTCAAGCGCTTTTGAAGACAGTCCAAAAGACTTTGCAACTTCGATCTTGTGAGAAAGATCAAAGAAAGCAACGGTTTCCGTCTGTGTCATGCGTTCCTGCACGAATTCGCGTCTCAGATTGGTACTGATCTGCGTGCTCTCTTGCCGAACTGGCACATGCCCGGCGCGCGTTTCCGTCACATCGTTAAGAAGCCAGTAACCATCTTCCAACTTTGCCGACTTGGCATCCTGCCGCGAGACGATGTTTCCGTCCTTGTCGAGGTGGATCAGAACCACATCGAGCAGCATCGTTCCGTTGTCCTCGAAGCTCTTGGCGCCGATGATCGTATCCTGGCCGCCGCTTGCCTGACGCATCCATGGAATGATCTGCTGCTGGCGGCCGCCATTGGCTTCGTTGCGCCATCCCGCTTCCATAGCCAGCGACCGATTCTGGCCCCATGCGGCGATGGGGTTCAAAACGACGACGGACAGAATGCCGAGAAGGACGGATCCGAGGACGAAAGGAAGGATGAATTGCCAGGCGGAAACACCTGCTGCGCGCGTGACAACCAGTTCGTAACGTCGATTGAGCGAGATCAGCGTCGTCATGCCCACGAAAAGGGCGATGAAGGGAACGGTCTGTTGCAGAATCAGCGGCAGGCGAAGTGCTGTCAGGCCAAGTGCGCCCGGAACCGAATAGCCCGGCACACTGGACATGCGCCGTGCCGTCTCGCTGAAATCCGCGAGATAGATGATCGACGATACGCCAAGCACGAACCAGACGGCCGTCATCAGATATCGTTTCAGGAAATATCGGGCGAGGGTGTTGAAAATCATGCGTTGCCGTTCCCCGAATTGCGCGCCAGCCGGCTGGAGAACAGACGGCGCATCCGGCCCGCCGCATCCGCGATAATCTTCGGCATCTTCGGCTTGCGACCGGTTATCAGGATGAAGGCGGCCGCACCGCCGCTGAGACCCGGCACGGCATAGACAAGCGGAATGAAAGCCGCACTCTGCTTGACCTGGTTGGTGACGTAAAAACCGAGCCAGCGCAGCATGAAGGCCGTTACCAGCGCGGCGACCATGGGATGCATGCGCGCCTCGCGATGCGAACGGGCATCGGCGGCGATGACCAGCGATATCAACGCGAAGGCAAAGGCGAACATCCAGTCCGACAGGCGCTTGTGCAGCTCGCTGCGGAAGTTTTCCGGCGACCGCTTGTAGCTCGCATTGTTCTCGTCAGGCGACAGAAGGAAACCGAGGCTGGCATCGCCCGGAGACAGCGAGGGTTCGGAATCCTGCTTCTCCGACATGGTCGAAAGGTCGAAGGCGTAGGACAGGAACTTGACGATCGACACCTTGCCGTCAGGGGTCTTCTGCTGCACTTCGCCGTCGCGCATGGTCAGCGATGTGCCGCTCTCATCGATCATGCCTTCCTTGGCATAATAGATGAGATCGAAATTCGGATCGCGCCGGTCGGCGACGAAAAGGCCCTTGAGGATACGGCCCTGCCTTTGGGCGATCTGCACATAGAGACCATCCTGAATGGTACGGAAGGTCTTTTCTTCGATCACCGAGGACAGGAGGTCGGCATAGGCCGCAGCCACCATCTGCCGGGCGGAGTTACGCGCCGGCGGCTCGATGAAATTGGTGATGGTGAAGGAAAGGGCGCTCAGAACTGCGGCCAGAATGAGAACCGGGCGAAACATCACTGAGCGCGGCGATCCGGCCGCATCGATGATGGCAAGCTCGGAATCATTGTTCATCGCCGTGAATGTCTGGGTGATGCCGATGACGAGGGCAAAAGGCAAAACAACGGGGATCAGCGTCGGCAGGATCAGGGTCGCGAGCGCCATGAAGGAGCCCATCGACTGGCCCGTATCGGTGACGAGATTGATTCTCTGGAGAACCTGGATGGTCCAGATGATGGCCAGCACCGGCAACAGCGCGACCAGAAACATCTGCGTTGTCCGCCGCAGGATATAGTTCTCAAGAAGCTTCATACGGCCCTGTTCGACATTGTTTTCCCGTGCGATTGCCCGCCGGATTTCCGCCTATCTAATCGCATCGTTTGCAATTGGCTATTCCGGCGTGCTCACAAATATGTTTTGCACGACGATTTTTCCATCGCCTGTGTCTTTTTGTGGAACAAGCTGTCGGTTTCATGACGTAATCGGCCCAGCCGCAAAAATGTCATTCCTTTAACGAATGTGGACCTTTAAGGAATGTCGGCCTTTAAACAAATCAGGCCATAAAAAATGTAGGGTTGCGCCGGGGGCTGAAAAGGCCATGATCGTGCGCATCATGCAATTTGACCATGAAGAGCAGGAAAACATGTCCGCCAAATTCGATATTTCTTTCGCCAATTCCGCTTCGCTTGAAAACTCGCTGGCCGTTGTGCTGCAGGCCTCCGGTGAGGCGCAGGCCGCCGCCGGTGCTTCCGAGGCAGATCCGGGTGGCGTGATCGAGAGGGCGGCGAAGATTGCGGGATTTGCTGCCAAATCCATGACGACGCTCGATGTGATCGCGCCGCAGGGCTCGAGCGCAGACCGATTGCTCGTCATCGGCCTCGGCAAGCCGGCGAAACTTGTTGCGCATGACTGGCTGCGCGCCGGCGGCACCGCCGCCGCAAATTTCCGTAAAACCGACAAGGTCGCCATCTATCTCGACGCTCCGGGCGTCGAAATCAGCGCGCAGGCCGCTGCGGATTTCGCGCTGGGCCTTCTGCTGCGTGCCTATAGCTTCGATGCCTACAAGACCAAGAAAAAATCCGACGACGAAAAGACACCGAAGAAAGTCGATGTCGTCATCATCACGGCCGCTCATCAGGAAGCGGAAAAGGCCTTTGCCGTCTCCGAGGCTGTTGCGGGCGGCGTCGTTCTGGCGCGCGACCTCGTCAACCTGCCGCCGAACGTTCTCGGCCCCGTCGAATTCGCCGAAAAGGCGGAAGAACTGCGCAAGCTGGGTGTCGATGTCGAGATTCTCGGCGAAAAGGACTTGAAGAAGCTTGGCATGAACGCGCTGCTCGGCGTGGCGCAGGGCTCGGCCCGTCCGCCGCGGCTTGCCGTCATGCAGTGGAATGGCGGCTCCAAGAAGGATGAACCCATTGCTTTCGTCGGCAAGGGCGTGGTTTTTGATACTGGCGGCATTTCGCTGAAGCCCGGCCTCAACATGGAAGACATGAAGGGCGACATGGGTGGCGCCGCAGCCGTCACCGGCCTCATGCATGTGCTTGCGGCCCGCAAGGCGAAGGCAAATGTCATCGGCGTTATCGGTCTCGTGGAAAACATGCCTGATGGCAATGCCCAGCGTCCGGGCGACATCGTCACTTCCATGTCCGGCCAGACCATCGAGATCATCAATACCGATGCCGAAGGTCGCCTGGTTCTGGCGGATGCGCTCTGGTACACCAAGGAGCGTTTCAGCCCGAAATTCATGATCAACCTCGCCACCCTCACGGGTGCGATCACGGTTGCGCTCGGCAATCTTCAGGCCGGCCTTTTCTGCAATGACGACGAGCTTGCGACGCGCCTCGCCCAGGCTGGTGACGCGACGGCGGAAAAGCTGTGGCGCATGCCGCTCGGCAAGGATTACGACAAGATCATCGATTCCAAATTCGCCGACATGAAGAACAGCTCGGGCCGTCTGGCGGGCTCCGTCACCGCCGCGCAGTTCCTCAAGCGCTTTGTGGGTGAAACGCCGTGGGCGCATCTCGATATTGCCGGCACGGCGATGGGATCGCCCATGACCGAGATCAACCAGTCCTGGGGATCGGGTTACGGCGTGCGGCTTTTGAACGAACTCGTTCGCGCCCATTACGAAGATTGATGCGAGCGGAGTTCGAAGTCTGCGGATGACTGAAATTCTGTTCTACCATCTGACGGAATCGAAGCTCGAGGATGCGCTGCCGCCTTTGCTCGAAAAATCGCTGGAACGCGGCTGGAAGGTCGCGATCCAGACGGTGGACGAGGAGCGCCGCGATTTCCTCGACGCGCATCTGTGGACCTTTCGTGACGACAGTTTTCTGCCGCACGCCACGGATGCGTCTCCGGCACCGCAAAGCCAGCCGATTCTGCTCACAGCCTCGGAAGTCAACGGCAACGGCGCAAATGTCCGCTTTCTGGTGGATGGCGCCGAACCGCCAACGGTAGAGGCCTATGAGCGCATCGTCTTCATGTTCGACGGATATGATGCCTACCAGCTCGAAATGGCGCGAAATCACTGGAAAAGGCTGAAGACTGAAGGCCATGCGCTGACCTATTGGCAACAGTCGCCAGAGGGGCGCTGGCAGAAAAAGGCGTAGTTGCCGGCAGGTGTCGAGACCGACCGCGTGCGGAAGCCCACAAACAGACCGACAACAATTCGCATGTGGCGCCGCATATCGGTTTTTGCATTATGTGCCGGCCGGACGAGGCTTCATACGAAATAGCAGAAGGACATCATCATGGGACAGGCGATATCACGACCGGAAGGGGAAACAGAGCGTCTGGTCGCGGTAAGGTCCATCATGTCCTTCAAGAATGCGGAAATACCGGAACTAAAGGTGCTTTCGCAGCTGGGGCAGGGCGTGTTCGGCGTGCCGCGCGCCGCCGTTCACATCGTCGATGAGGATTGGCTGCATATCGCCGAACAGGTGGGAATGCAGCTGTCGGAATGCCCGCGCGATCTGTCCATCTGCAACCGTGTCATTACCCGACGGGATGTCGTGGCCATTTCCGATCTGACGGAACACCCGGATTTTCGCTTCATGTCCTATGTGAAAGGCGGCCCCGAACTGCGTTCTTATGCCGGTGCGCCGATCGAACTGGAGGCGGGCCTCGTTGTGGGAGCCTTTTGCCTCGTCGATACGGTGCCGAGAAAATTTTCCCGCGCCGAAATCGACAATCTCAGGCATTTCGCGCTGCTGGCGGCGGCGCTGTTGCGTCTCCAGAAAGCCAATTTCACCATGAGTCTCGCCGAGCGCGAACTGCGCGACGCGGCAATGACCGATCCGCTGACCGGGTTTTATAACCGCAAAGCGCTGGAGGCGATCGTTGATGGCCAGCTGGGTGCGGCGCTTCAGGCAAATGAAACCTTCGGCGTTCTCTATCTCGATCTGGATGGCTTCAAGACGATCAATGATACATTCGGCCACCCGGCGGGCGACTGTGTGCTGACTGCCGCTGCCGGGCGTATTCGCGATGCTATCCGCAGTGAAGATATCGTGGTGCGCATGGGCGGCGATGAATTTGCAATCTTCATACCGCATCCCAACTCGTCGGTGTTGATGAACGGATTGGCCGACCGGCTTCTGTCCGCCTTCCGTGAACCCTTCGATGTCGATGGTCATGAGGTCGCAGCGCGCCTCAGCATCGGCGGTGCGATTGCCCCGCAGGCGGGGGCGGATCGCGCGGCGCTGTTGAGCAGCGTCGATGAGGCTTTGTATCAAGCCAAAAAATCAGGGCGCGACCGTTTTGTCAGCCGCGCCCTCTGAGAAGTTCTGAAAACGGCCTTTTTGTCAGTCGTAGAAGGAATCCACGAATTTGTGGCGGCCGAGCAGGAAGGCGTCGGCCACATGGGTCAAGGGCGCCAGATCCACATCGGAGCGGCCGGCCTTGATGATCTCCGCGAAACGCTCGTAAAGGGCGGGATATTCCCGCTCAGGCTGGGAGAGCTTCTCTTCGCCGTTGATCGAGAGTTTGGCACCGCCTTCCGAAAGCACCATCCGTCCGCCGGCCGTTTCGGCGATGATATCCCAGCTCTGCTTGCCGGTCTGGCGCCAGTCGAACTCGGCCCGCATAGGCATTTTCGTCACGTCGGAAAAATGCAGGTCCGCAGCGATCGGCGCATCGCGGTTTTCCGGGAATTCCAGCGTCGCCTTGGTCAGGAACAGCGCGCGGGGCAGGATATGGGTGATGATCGAAAGTGCGTTGATGCCGGGGTCGAAGACACCAAGGCCACCCGCCTGCCAGATCCATGCCTGGTTCGGATGCCAGTGGCGCACATCCTCCTTCCAGATCACATGCACGCTGTCGATTTTTGTGGAAGCCAGAAATGCCTTGGCCGCTTCCACCGCCGGCGCGTAACGCGAATGCCAGCTTGCAAACAGCGAAAGTCCATTCGAATCCGCAAGGCGGACAAGATCCTGCACTTCAGAAAGCGTAGCACCCGGCGGCTTTTCAAGGAAAACATGCTTGCCGGCATTCAGAGCCGCATAGGCTGCCTCGTAACGAAACTGCGGCGGCATGCACAGGGACACGGCCTCGATCTGCGGAACCGCTTCCAGCATTGCCTCGATGGTGCCATAGGAGGCAACGCCATCCACGGTGCCATGCCGGCTCGCCGTGGCGATCAATTCGAAATCCGGATTGCCCGCGATGGCTGGAAGATGCTGGTCGCGAACGATTTTACCGACGCCGACGATGGCAAGCTTGGTGGCTGACATGGAGAGGTACCCGTGTGCGTGCTTCATGAAATAAAGTGTGACTTTATAAGTTTCTAGCAGAAATGGCCGAAGGGGCAAGGTGATCGTCCCGGCCGGGAATGGCTTTTTTGATGAACAGTACCGGAAAATAAAACGCTGAATATGTCGTTTCGGAATAAAGTAATATCTGGAATTATAGGTGATGTTTCAAGTTTAAATCATAAATCCGGCTTTTCAATATTTTTTAATGGTAATTTTGTAGTTGTTTTGAATAATTGCTGAAATTTGGAACTTTATTTTTTTCTTAAGGGTGTATCAAAGAGTAATTGGATGGTATTTTTATTTGAAGATGATCGGTTTTCCGGGTTCATTCGTAAACTCAATGAAAGCAACCATCGGTTCAATACGTGTGGATTAATTTCGGCATGGTTGTCTATAATCGGTACCTGTTTGTGGATACGGACTGGGTGCCGGAGATTATCTGGCTGGATGTTGCCGTCCGGTTGTTTGTTGTCACGCCGCTCCTGTTCCTTTATTTCCCGGCGCGGCATTATGCGGTGCTGGTCGCCCCACAGGCGGGAGCGATTGTCGCTCCGGAGAAAATTACCGGGATGCGGATTGCGGCGGCGATATGGGCCGGCCGTGGCAGCAGGCTCTGTGTTATAGTCCGTACCTCGCAGATACGGGAATTGTGAAAGGCGAACGCCGGAACTCCGGCGGCGAAACAAATAATAACCGGGGATTTGCAGATGATGGAATTGATCGCCGTTCAGGCAGCGGCCGCTGCCGCCGAGCTTCCATTCCTGTTGCTCCAGGCAGCTGCGGTGATCGGCATGGTATCCGTGTTGATCCTCATGCGCCGCAAGATCGCCCTCGATGATCCGCGTTATAAGATTTATTACGGTGTCATTTTCGGCGTGGCCGGATTTCTGCTGACGCTTCTGGTTTCCGAGTTTATCCAGCTGCCTTCCAAACCCTATATCCGCTCGGATCTGCTGTTTCTGGCGGGGCTTCTTGGCTCATGGCAGGGTGGCGGAATAGCGTTGCTTCTCGTTGCTGCCGGGCGCTACGTGATCGGCGGCCCCGTGCTGTTTCTTGCCGCTTTTCAGGACATGGTCGTCATCTCGGCTTTCGGGATATTGATGTATGGCTGGATGCGTCGACGCCGTTTCACTGAATTGGGAATGCGCGATATTCTCGCCGTTTTTGGTGTGCGGTTTCTTGCGGCGCTGTTTGCCATCTCCATCTCGTTCGGTCTGGGCCTTATCGATCAGGCGCTGTTCTTGAGCGGCGTCGGCCGCCGCACCCTGGGGGCGGTCGTTGTTGGTCTGCCGATGATCACCTGCCTGTTTCTTGTTCTGCGCAGCGAGGCGCGGGCGCGGGAGGAAGTGAGGAAGCGTGATATCGCGGCGCGGACGGATTCCCTGACCGGCCTGCCCAACCGTCGCGCCCTCAAGGACCACATCGAAACGATGGCAAGGCGGGAGCCGCCCGTGCCACACGCGCTCCTTCTTATAGAAATCGTCAATATTGCCGATGTCGCCGCCTGCGAAGGCGAGGACTGGGCCGATCTTTTCTGGCCGCGACTGGCGCGGGAAGTATGTGATGGTGACAGCAGCCTGTTGTCACACTCTAATGCGCCGCGCAGCTTCATGTTCGGCGATACGACACTTGCGGTGGTCATCGAAGGGGTCTCGCTGGAAAAGTCGGAAAGCGCACGGCTCATGATGCATCTGCATGAAGGGCTGAGCGCATTTTGCCGCTCCGCGGAGGCGGGGCCTGCCCCGCATCTGAAGATCGGCGCGGCCAACCTGGACATGCTTTCTCGGCAGAACGTGGCGTCCTTTCTCAGGCATCTCAGCTTGGCGCTGAGGAGAAGCGAAAATCCGGTGCAGATTTTCCCCTTCTCCTTTGCCGAAAAAGCCAGCCGCGACGAGGGTGTTCGGCAGATGCTGGTCCATTGGGTCAAATCCGGCAGGCCGCCAATATGCTACCAGCCGAAATTTGAAATGCACAATCGCCGCATGATCGGTGCGGAGGCGCTTCTGCGGGCAACCGATGCGCGCGGGCAGGCGCTTTCGCCCTATTATGTGCTGGAGATTGCCGAGCGTCACCGGCTGCTGGTGGAATTCGAGTGGTCGACAATCGAGGCGGTCGTCCGCGACCTCAGCAATCTGCGGAGCCTTGAGCCGGATTTTCATTTGTCTGTGAATATTTCCGCCTCGTCATTTTCGACCCCGCATTTCGGAGACCGGGTCGTGACGTTCCTCAGTGAAATGGCGGTTCCGGCGCATCGGCTGTCGATCGAGGTGACGGAAATGAGCCGTGTACCGGCCATCGATGTCGTGCAGCAGAATTTCGACAGGCTGAGCGAAGCAGGCGTACGGCTGTCGCTTGATGATTTCGGCACAGGTTATGCCGCGCTCACCCTGCTCGCGAGGTTCCCCTTCGAAGAGGTCAAGATCGACCACTGGATGACGTCCCGGCTCGATCAGTCACGCTTCAAGGACGCCATCGCGCTCGCATTCGAAAGCGCCGAGCGTTACGGCGCCAAGCTGGTGACGGAAGGCATAGAAACGGAGGAGCAGAGCCGGCTTCTCATGCAGATGGGCATCCGTTTTGGTCAGGGTTATCTCTATTCGCCCGCTGTGCCGCTCGATCGCCTGCAGCCCCGCAGGGAATGCGCCTAGAGCGTTTGCGGCGAGCCATGTCGTACCGCTCTGTCGCCGCGTTCTGGCTGCGTTGGCATGGCAGCCGGCGTCTTCCGGATTGAATCTTTGCCCGGTCTATGCTGAGGAGGTGCTTTGAAGAACCAGAGTTCCGACCGTGTTTTCCGGTCAGGCGAGCGAACCAATGCTTGAAAAAAACGACGTAGGGAACAGACGAGCCGGAATATCCGGGCAATCGCCGTCAGGGGAAACCGCGGCAAGGGCGGGTAGCGTCACGCAATCGCTGCGCACCATCGCCGATGCCGTATCCGGCCATAGGCCATCGTCGGGCGATCTGCGTCCTGCGCCCGTATTGTCGTTTTTCCGGGTGTTTGCGGTCTGGGCATTGTTGATGGTCGCGGTCGTGTCCGCCCTGGCGGCCTATCAATATGGTAGCCTGCTGGGCGAGCTGGAGCGGCAGAGCGACGCCTTGCAGGCCGAGGCTACGCGCCGGGCAGATCAGCATGATGCCCATGTGACGGCGCTGTCTGCGGTGGCGCAGGCGGAGCAGGGATCGGATCACGGCCTGCTGCTTGCCATCGCCGCACCCATTCTGCAATTTTATCCGCGCATCGATGAAGTCCAGCTCGTCTCGTTGACGGAGGGTGGTCCCGCAGCCGGAACCAGACCGCTGGAAAATGAACTGGCGGCGGATATCCGCAACGCGTCATCGGTGTTTACGGGCAAGCCCGCATTGCTGGCAAGTGCGCTGAGGCCCGGCCATTATCTCATCGTCAAGCGCAGCCCCAATAGCGAGACGGCACGGCAGGCGCTGGTGCTGGCTGTCGACGCGGCGCGGCTGCTGGCATCCGATTCCCCCTTCTGGTCGGCGCAACGGGCAGTGATCCGCCTGAAGATGCCGGATGGCACCCTGTTATACGGCCCGCCGCAACTGCCCGTGGAGCCGCAATATGCCCGGCAGCTGAGCAGTGACAGCCAGCCTTTGCTTCTGGAAGTGGCGCTTCCCATCACCTGGCGGGAACTTCTGCCGGGCGGCGCCTTGCTGGCGGCGCTGGCCGGTGCCAGCGTCATTTTTGTGTTCGGCATCGTGATGGCAAGGCAGAGAACACGTATACGCGCCGCCGAAAGACGGGCAGAGCTAAGCGGCATGGAGGCGAGGCTGACCCACGCCTCGCGCGTCAATGCGCTTGGAGAAATGGCGAGCGGCCTTGCCCATGAACTGACCCAGCCTCTGACGGCAATTCTGGCGCAGGCGCAGGCCGGGCGGCGGCTTCTTGCCCGCCAGGATGTCGCGACACTTTCCGGCGCGCTGGACGATATGATCGAGCAGGCGCGATGCGCCGCCAACATGCTTGACCGTTTCCGCAACTGGTCGCTGCCGCACCGCCATCCGGCCACGGCCCATGATCTGCGCGTTGCGCTGCGTAATGTCGATGCACTTCTGACCGGCGAGGCGGCGCGCCAGCAGGTCGTCATCGATATCCGCCAGCCAGAGGTGCCACTTCTGGTTCGGGTCGATCCGGTGGAAATGGAGCAGGTGATGTTCAATCTGCTGCGTAATGCCCTTGATGCGCTGGCCGGTGCCGAGGGCAAGGGCGTAATCACCGCAACGCTCACCCGCGAGGGCGATCTTGCCCTGTTCGAAGTCGCCGATAACGGCCCCGGCGTGGAGCCGCAATTGCGCGACCGGCTTTTTACCCCCTTCGCAACCACCAAAAACAACGGCATGGGACTTGGTCTTGCGCTCAGCCAGCGGCTGGTGGAGCGCGCCGGCGGCGAAATCCTCTTTATCGAGCAGGATAATGGCGCGTTGTTCCGCGTTGTCCTGCCGGTCACCACGGAGGCAATGAAACCATGACGTTGCCCGTCTATCTCGTTGATGACGACGACGCCGTGCGCAAGGCGCTGATATTGCTTTTGTCCACGGTCGGCATCAAGGCGAAGGGATTTGCCGATCCAACGGCTTTCCTCAGCCATTTGCCGGGTCTCGAGCCGGGCTGTCTGATCTTCGACATCCGTATGCCCGCCATTACCGGCCTCAAGCTTCAGGAAAAGCTGGTGGAGGAAGGCATCGACTGGCCGGTCATCATCATTTCCGGCCATGGAAATATCGAGGCTTGCCGCCGCGCCTTCCGCAACGGTGCCGTGGATTTCCTGTCGAAGCCCGTGGATGAACAGGATCTTATCGACGCGATCCAGAAGGCGCACCAGACGCTTGCCCGCACGCTGGATGCACGGGCATTGCAGGCGGAAACGGCGGCGTTGCTGTCGCTTCTGACCGCGCGTGAGCGTGAGATACTCGAGCGCATCGCACTCGGTTTCACCACCCGCCAGATCGCCGATGGGCTTGGCCTGTCACCACGCACGGTCGACAGTCATCGCGCCGCCATCGGCCTCAAGCTCGGCACCACCTCACAGGCGGAAATGACGAGGCTGTGGCTGGAGGCCGGCGCAGATCGGTAGAACTACTGACCACCCGGCAAGGCTTACGGATTCGCAGCCGTGTTTTATTTGCCTAGGTTGAAGTCCTCATCAAGCAAGAGGACCTTTTCATGATCCGTAATCTTCTCATCGCGTCCGTTCTGATCGCCCCTTCGGCTGCATTGGCCCAGACGCTGCCGACCGCTCCTTACCTGCCGCTCGAAATGGCTGAAAAGGCGGCCAAGGCAGCGCTTCAGGCTTGTGTCGCAAAAGGTAGCGCCGTCACCGTTGCCATCGTCACCCGCGACGGCGCCACCAAGACGGTCTTGAAGGCGGATAATTCCGGCCCGCATACGGTCTCCAGCGCAACCGGCAAGGCTTTCGCCGCCGCATCGCTCGGTCGTGATAGCGGCGAGATCGCGGATTTCATCGCCTCCAAGCCTGCCAATGATGGTCTGCGCAATATGGACGAGCGCATGGTCATCCAGGCCGGCGGTCTGCCGATCAAGATCGGTGAGGCTCTCGTCGGCGGCATCGGCGTCGGCGGTGCGCCCTCGGGTGCCATTGATGTGGAATGCGCCCGTGAAGGCCTCAACGCCATCGGCGCCAAGTAAGCAGCGTCAGATAAATCCGGCGGCTTCTGAAAAAGCCGTCGGAATTGGGCCCGCGCTGACGCGCATCACCCAGCCATTGCTTCCTCATATTCGCCGGAAAGCATCAGCCATTGCTCTTCGGCGTCGGAAAGTTTGGCAGCGGCCTCGCCACGTTCCTTGACCTTCTGTGCAGCCTTGGCGGGCGCCTTTTCGTAAAGGGCGGGGTCCGCCAGTTCCTTGTCGAGCGCCTGAATCATTTTCTCAAGCTTCGCCGTCAGGGATTCGATTTCGTTGATCTTTTTCTTGAGCGGCGCAAGCTGGGCGCGCTTTTCCGCATTCGCCTTGCGTTGATCTGCCTTCGACGCCTGATCGGACGCGGCCTCGGTCTTGTCTTCCTTTTTCTTGCCGGAGGAAACGACGATGTCGCGATATTCCTCCATGTCGCCTTCGAAGGTTTTGACCGTGCCATCGGCAACCAGCCACAGCCGGTCCACCGTCGCTTCGATGAGGTGACGATCGTGCGAGATGAGGATGACCGCGCCGTTATAATCATTCAGCGCCTCGATCAGCGCGCGGCGGCTGTCGATATCGAGATGGTTCGTCGGTTCGTCGAGAATCAACAGGTTTGGCGCGTGGAATGCGGCAAGCCCCATCAGCAGACGCGCTTTTTCACCACCGGACAGATCCTTCGCCGCCGTCGCCATCTTTTCCGTCGCAAGGCCCATCTGCGCCACGCGTGAGCGCACCTGTGCTTCAGGCGCCAGCGGCATCAGCTTGCGCACATGTTCTACCGGCGTTTCATCAGGCACCAGATCATCCAGCTGGTGTTGCGCGAAGAAACCGATCTTCAGGCCGGGGGCGGTGCGAAGATCGCCCGCCTGCGGGGCAAGCCGGCCGGAAATGAATTTCGCGAAGGTGGATTTGCCATTGCCGTTGGAGCCGAGCAACGCAATGCGATCGTCATTGTCGATGCGCAGATTAAGCTGCTTCAGGATCGATTTGCCCGGTTCGTAACCCACGGCACCGCCATTGATGGCGACGATGGGCGAGGCGGGCTGTTTTTCGGGCTCGGGAAATGTGATCGGCTGAACATGGTCCTCGATAACAGCGGCAACCGTGCCCATGCGCTCCAGCGCCTTGATGCGGCTTTGCGCCTGCCGGGCCTTGGTGGCCTTGGCACGGAAGCGGTCGATGAAGCTTTGCAGATGTTTGCGCGCAGCGTCGCTCTTGACCTTGGCCTTCATCTGCAATTCGTCGGCCTCTGCCTTCTGGCGCTCGAACTGGTCGTAACCGCCGCGATAGAAGGTCAACTTCTTCTGGTCCAGATGCACGATGGAATTGACGGCATTGTTCAGAAGGTCGCGATCGTGGCTGATGATGATGACGGTATGCGGATAGCGGCGAATATATTCCTCCAGCCACAGCGTGCCTTCGAGGTCGAGATAGTTGGTCGGCTCGTCGAGCAGCAAAAGGTCCGGCTCGGCAAACAGCACGGAGGCGAGCGCCACGCGCATGCGCCAGCCGCCGGAGAAGGAGGAGGCGGGGCGAAGCTGCGCCTCGTGGTTAAAGCCGAGACCGGCAAGAATGCTGGACGCGCGGGCCTCGGCCGAATGCGCATCGATATCGACGAGCCGCATCTGGATTTCGGCGATCCGGTGAGGATCAGTCGCGGTTTCCGCTTCGGCCACAAGGGCGCTGCGTTCCTTGTCGGCGGAAAGCACGATTGATATCAGCGATTCTTCCGTTCCCGGCGCTTCCTGGGCCACCTGGCCGATGCGCGCCTGTTTGGGAATGCTGACCGAACCGCTTTCGGCGGAAAAATCGCCGGTAATCACCTTGAACAGGGTGGATTTGCCGGCGCCGTTGCGGCCAACGAGACCCACCTTCACGCCGGCGGGCAGCGCCACGCTGGCATGGTCGAGAAGCAGGCGCCCGGCGATACGGGCGGAAAGGTCGGTAATCGTAATCATGGCGCCGTTTTGGCCGAACTGCGTGGCCAAGGCAAGAGCGCCCGCGCCACATCGGATCATATATGGCGTTTGAAGCGTGTCGGTTTAGACGGAATTGTCGGGCGTGCGCGCAAACTTTGGTTTTGCGCATTTTTCGGGCGCAAAACCGCGATGCATTTTCACTGGAAGTGCTCTAACAGCCGAGCTGGGCCAGATAGCTGCTGCGGCTGTGCTGAGCCAGGTCCCGGGAATAACCAACAACACAGTTGCGCGTGCCGCAGCGTGCCGAAAGCAGGGCAAGTTCGGCATGGCTGAAAAATTCGGCGGGCGTGGCGGTGCCATCCACCGCCGCAACGCCGATCGAAACCGTCAGATGTTCGCCTTCGCCTTCGCTGGTCACGAAGCGCAGCGCCTCCACACTTTGCCGCAGCCTTTCGGCAATCGCTTCTGCGGTATTTTGCGAGACGTTGGCAAACAGAAAGGCAAATTCATTACCGCCGACGCGTGCAACGAAATCGTCCTTCTTGATGGTCTTGCGGAAGAGCGCCGCAAACCGCCGGAGCGCCTTGTTGCCGGCGCTTGCGCCATACTTGCCATTGATTTCGCGGAAGCGGTCAATGTTGAGCAGCATCAGCGAGGTGGCGGATGCCGCCTGATCGCCGGCGAAAAGGTCTGCGAGTTTTTCGAGGAAAGCCGCGCGGTTGGGAAGCGCCGTCAATGCGTCCCGCAGGGAACTTGCCTGCAGTTCGGCCCGGCGTTTTTCAACTTCGCGGATTTTCATCAGCCCCATGGCGATGAAGTGCCTCAGGCTCGTCTGTTCCTCGTGAATGTCGCCCATCAATCGGGCGAGCCGCTCGGTTGCCGGCGGCTCCTGATGATTTTCCTCGGCAAGGCTGGCGATGAATGTTTCGGCGCGCTGCACGCCGGCTTCCAGCCGCGCTGAGATCTGCTTCAGCGTTTCGAAGGCCTCGTTGGCCATTGCCTCGGCCTCGATCTTCGAAAAGCCGGGCAGATCGTGTCTCTGGCCGATAATATCGATTTCATGCTGCTGCGGCGCGTTGCCAAGCGCCAATATATCGCGCCCCATGGCCGGGTTGTGCCCCGACAATATTTCATAGATCAATTCGTAATTGCGCGGCAGTGGAGCAATATTCATCTTGGCGATGAATTGCGTGATCTTGGTAACGACAAGACCGTTTTTTGACTGTTCGCGTTTTTTATCGCCAGCAGATGTCGTCACCGTCAGCCCCAAAAAGATAGTATTTATGGATTCATCGAAATATTCAGTATCCGAATGCGACTATTCCTACACGCCACGGTTTAAAATAGACTAAACTCTTGGGATGTTTTTGTCGTCTTGATGCTGGAATTCACGTTTGGCGGCGCGGGGACGGCTTTTGATCGATAACATGATTAATGCTGATTTGATTTCAGGCCATTGCCGTTCTTATATCGTTGTATCGATATAGCCAAAGAAGGTGCTGCCCATGACGAATTCCAGAACCTTGTACTCGCTGTGTGGAAGCGACATTTCCAGGCCGTTTTCTCCCCATTGCTGGAAAACCGTGCTTTCGCTGGCGCATAAGGGGCTGGATTTCGAGGAGCGCCCCTTGCCCTTCACGGTCATACCGACGGTTGAGGACGGTTTTTCGCGGACGGTGCCGATCCTGCGCGACGGCGAGCAGCTGGTGAGCGACAGTTTCGAAATTGCGCTTTATCTGGATGACGCCTATCCGGAGCGGCCGTCGCTGTTTGACGGGGAGGGCGGCAAGGCAATGGCCCGCTTCGTTGAAAGCTGGTCCCAGACGGTGCTTCACCCGGCCATCACCCGTATCGCCCTGCTGGATATCCACAATATGCTGGATGAGCCGGATCGCCGTTATTTCCGTGACAGCAGGACGAAAGCGCTTGGCCGCCCGCTTGAGGATGTAGCGTCGAACCGCGAAGCGGAAATCGCGGCCTTTCCGGCATTGCTGGCGCCGATCCGTCGCATGTTGAGCTTCCAGCCCTTTATCGGCGGCACGTCGCCGCTTTTTGCCGATTACATCGTGTTCGGGGCGCTGCAATGGGCAAGGATCACCACCGGCGCCGATCTGTTTTCCGATAATGACCCGGTGCGGGACTGGTTCGAAGGCTGCCTTGATCTCTATGATGCAAGAGGCCGCAGTGTGACAGCGGCGTGAAATGTCTCGCGCCGTTATCGCAATATGGTCGATCCCCCTTGTTTTCGGGCCTTTGGGCGGGTAAAGACCGCCCACTTTCTATATAGGAAAAGGAAACGGACACATGGCGATTGAACGCACATTTTCGATGATCAAGCCGGACGCAACCAAGCGTAACCTGACGGGCGCGATCACCAAGGTATTTGAAGATAACGGCCTGCGCATCGTCGCCTCCAAGCGCGTCTGGATGAGCAAGCGCGAAGCTGAAGGCTTCTACGCCGTTCACAAAGAGCGTCCTTTCTTCGGCGAACTCGTTGAAGGCATGACTTCCGGCCCGACCATCGTTCAGGTTCTGGAAGGCGAAAACGCCATCCTCAAGAACCGCGAAATCATGGGCGCCACCAACCCGGCCCAGGCCGCTGAAGGCACCATCCGCAAGTCCTTCGCGCTTTCCATCGGCGAAAACTCCGTTCACGGTTCCGACGCTCCGGAAACCGCCGCACAGGAAATCGCCTACTGGTTCGCCGAAACCGAAATCGTCGGCTGATTCAAAATATCAACGGCTTGAATCGCCCTCTCAGGCGAATGCACGAAGCTGTTGGAAAGACTCAAGGAAACGGAGCCGAAAGGCTCCGTTTTTTTGTTGGTAGGGAGCTTACATGCCGAAACTCCCCACGACCCTCATTCCTGTGCTTGTCACAGGAATCCAGCCGACGCGCGTCTGCGCGGCGAGAGGAGTCTTTCAGCCCAACGACTTGGTCTGGCTAGATTCCTGTGACAAGCACAGGAACGAGGTAAGCAAATCACGACGCCGGACACCCCTGGGCCGGCCGCATATCCGTCGTACCGTCAGGTTTGAACACCTCCGGATTGGGCGTGTAGAGCGGCCCGACCACCAGCGGTTTGGCGGGAAGAAGCGACTGGTCCGTGTCGGAGTGGATCGTGGTCTCTATCGTCTGCAGAATATCGCCCTCCGGCCCCTTGATGCGGATGATGACTTTATAGGGCCGATCCTGCTTCACGCACTCGACCGGCGGGCTCTGAACGGCGATCTTTTCGTCGGCTGGAAAAATCCTGTCGCTCGTCGTCAGGTCAGGACCACCACGGGGATTTTCGAATGAGCCCTCCACCGTGCTGCCGTCGGCGATGGGCGCGACGCGCTGCAGGGTCACCAGATAGGTGGCAATCGCCACGCGGTAATTGAAGACGAACATGCGGCCTGAAATCTTCGCGACCTCGCGCGGTTCGTCGCGCTGACAGCCGGAGAGACCGAGCGCGGCCATAACCGCCAGCAATGAAAGGGCAATGCTGTTCATGCCTGCGCCTCCTTTGTCCGGTGGTAGTGCCGGCTGGCTTTTTGCCGGTTGCCGCACACCGCCATGTCGCACCAGATCCGGCTTCTGTTCTTGCTGCGATCGATGAAGAGCCAGCCGCAATTGCCGCAGATCCGCAGCCGTTCCCGTGTCTCCCGTGCAAGCAGCGACAGGGCGGAATGGGCGGTGGCGTTGCCGAGGCTTTCGGCCGCCGGAAAGGTGCGCAAGGCCGTGCCGCAGGCGAAAAGAAGGTCCGCCAGCCTGGCGTCATCACCGCCGGCACCCATGATCGACGAGCGAAAACAATCGTCGATCGCCTCTCGAAGTTTGAGAAGGATTGGCCGTTGCTCCGCTTCGGGTGCGTTGAGCGCGGGAAACCTGTCGCGCTCCGCGCCAAGCTGTGTCGATGCCTCGGCAAAAGTGGCGATCTGTTCGGGCACTGCAAAACGGTCAACCGATTTTGCGACGTCCGAGCGCAGGATCACACTATTGGCGACATCAAGCGCCAATGCGCCGCCTGCGAAACGATGAGCTGTCCAGCGAAAGGTCATACCGGATATTATAACTGTCAAAACGTATTTTAACAGTTATAATAATAGTGGGAGGACGCGCATGGCTTATTTCCTGCAACAATTGCTGAATGCCGTGCCGGTCGCAGCCCTCTATGCGGTTCTGGCCTTCGGTTATGCAATCGCCTTTTCGGTCACCAAACGTGCCGATGTCACCTATGGTGCCATATTCGCCTTCGCCGGCCAGACCTGCCTGTTATTTGCCGATTTCGGCTGGAACCGGTTATGGCTGGTTCTGCCGGCCACACTGGCGCTTGGGGCGGGGGCAGGGCTGTTCGGCGGGTTGTGGGCTGCGGGTTTCGTCGGCAGGGCGGTGATGCGGCCGCTGGCGAAAGCCTCTCCCAATGCGGTGACGGTCGCCTCCATCGGCGTGCTTATTGCGCTTACCGAAAGTGCAAGGCTCGCCGCCGGCACAAGGCAATTGTGGCTGCCGCCACTTCTGTCGCAACCGGTGCGCTTCTGGAGCGATGGCGGCTTTGCCGTGACCCTGACGCCAATGCAGATGCTGAACACGGCAGCGTTTGGACTGCTCGTCCTCTCAGGATCCGTTTATCTCGGCCGTTCCGCTTTCGGCAGACGATGGAAAGCCGTATCGGATGATCCGCTTGCGGCATCGTTCTGCGGCGTAAATGCGGGCCGGGTATTCCTGCTATCCTACTGCGCGGCAGGACTTGTCGCCGCCATTCCCGGTGTGCTGGCCACTTTTTATTACGGCACCATGGATTTTGGCGCCGGCCTCGTCTTCGGCCTCAAGATCGTGCTGATTTCGGCAGCGGGCGGTTATGCCAGCCCGCTTATCTGCGGTTTGGGGGCGGCGGCCGTCGGATTTGCGGAAACCCTGTGGGCCGGTTATGGCCCGGTCGTCTGGCGTGATGCGGCGGTGCTGGCGCTTCTGGTCGGCTGGTTGATTGTCATGCGCAGCAGGGCGGAGGCGCCTTGAGGCATTTCCGAAAGCGGACTGCGGTTCTCCGCCCGGAAATGCGGGAAAAGGCGATGAATTACCGCCACTTGTCCTTCGCCGAATCGTCGGTCGTCTTGGCTGATACCCAGTCTCGCACCGCTCCGTCCTTGCCATGTTCCTTTTTCCAGAACGGGGCGGAGGTCTTCAGATAGTCCATCACGAAATTTGCGCCGTCGAAGGCCGCCTGCCGATGGCTGGAAGCGGCAATGACGAGAACGATATTCTCGCCGGCAGCGATCTTGCCATGGCGGTGGATGGCGGTGAGGCCGAGAAGGTTGAAGCGTTCGATGGCGAGTTCGGCGATGCGGGTAATTTCGGCTTCAGCCATGCCTGGATAATGTTCAAGCTCCAGCGCTGCCAGTGTTCCGCCGTCGTCGCGGCAAAGCCCGGTGAAGGCGACGACCGCGCCGATGCTTTTGTCGCGTTGCGTCAGCCGCCTGGTTTCGTCCGCGGCATCGAAATCCTCACTTTGCACACGGATCGTAGGCTGCACGGCTTTCTGCATCCGCTCATCCCCCGGTCATCGGCGGAAAGAGACCGATCTCGCGCGCGCCGACGATGCTTTCGTCATGCTCGACATGTTCCTGATTGACCGCAACGCGGATCACATCTGGAAATTCGAAGGCCGCCTCGTAATTTTCGCCACGGGTTATGAGCCAGGCAATCAGCTCACCAGCCGTAGTGACGGAGGAGGGGATGTCCAGCTCCTCCTCATCAGTGCCGATCTTCTCGCGCACCCAGGCGAAATAAACGATGCGTGTCATCAGTCTTCGTCCACGATGTGCTTGAGGCCGGCCTTGAAGTAATCATAACCGGTATACATGGTGAGCGCAGCCGCAAGCCAGAGAAGCGTAATGCCCATCTCTGTCGTATAGGGCAGGACCTTGTCACCCGCCGGACCTGCCAGCAGGAAGGCAATGGCGACCATCTGGATCGTTGTCTTCCACTTGGCGATGCGGGTGACGGGAACACTGACCTTCAGCGCCGCCAGATATTCGCGCAGGCCGGAGACCAGAATTTCGCGGCAGAGAATGGTGATGGCGGCCCAGAGCGACCAGCCGGCGATGGTACCGTCCGCAGCCATCAGCAGCAGCACGGAGGCGACCAGCAGCTTGTCGGCGATCGGGTCCAGCATCCGGCCGATATTGGACGTCTGGTTCCAGATGCGGGCCAGATAACCGTCGAGGAAATCGGTTAGCGAAGCAATGATGAACAGCCAGAGCGCCGTCCAGCGCGCGAAATCCGAGCTTTCCAGCTTGCCCTCGATGAAGAAGCACAAAACGATGACAGGAACCGCCAGAATGCGGCCATAGGTCAGAAGATTGGGGATGCTGTATGCGCGCGAAGCCATGGGAAACCTGTCAGTCAAAGATCAGCTGTCTTGATGCCGCCCCTGACGCATAGGGTCAACATGTGATTATGTTTTTTTAGCAGTTCGCCACGACGGTTCGGTATCAATCGCCGCCGCTCTCGTGGAAGTGATTGTAGATTTGCCGAGCCACCGCCTCGGAAATGCCGGTGACGGCCATCAGGTCGTTGAGGCCGGCACGCGAAACGGCCTTGGCAGTGCCGAAATGCTGCAGCAGCGACCGCTTGCGACCGGGGCCAATGCCTGAGATTTCATCCAGCGGATTGCGTATCATTTCCTTCTTGCGCCGCGCCCGGTGCGAGCCGATGGCGAAACGGTGGGCTTCATCCCGCATGCGCTGGATGAAATAGAGCACGGGATCGCGCGGCGGCAGGGAGAAATCGCTGCGTCCATCTGCGAAAAAGCGTTCGCGGCCGGCATCGCGGTCCACACCCTTGGCAACGCCGATGGCGGTCACACAGTCACGAATGTCGAGTTCATCAAGGATGGCGCGCACCGCCGTCATCTGCCCCTGACCGCCATCGATCAGGATCACGTCCGGCCAGCTGGGGAAAGGCATGTCGGCCGCTTCCTCCGGTGTGGGTGTCTTGTCGCGGTCCGGCTTGCCCTCTTCCTTCAGCAGGCGTGAGAAACGGCGGGTCATCACCTCGCGCATCATGCCGAAGTCGTCACCCGGGGTGATGTCGGTCGATTTGATGTTGAACTTGCGATACTGGTTCTTCACGAAACCTTCCGGCCCCGCCACCACCATGCCGCCCACGGCATTGGTGCCCATGATATGCGAGTTATCGTAGATCTCGATGCGGCGCGGCACATAGGGCAGGCTGAAGGTTTCTGCAAAACCTTTCAGAAGCCGTGCCTGCGAAGAGGTTTCCGCCAGCTTGCGGCCATGCGCCTCGCGGGCATTGGCAAGAACATGGTCAGTAATGTCCTTCTTCTCGCCGCGCTGCGGCACGCTGATCGTGACCTTGTGGCCGGCTTTTTCGCCGAGTGCTGCGGCCAGCAACTCCTGTTCCTCGACGGTTTCGGACAGCAGGATCTGCTTCGGCACCGGCTTGTCGTCGTAAAACTGCGCAAGGAATGCGTTGAGGATTTCCGAGCCGGGCAGGGAAGGGTCCGCCTTCGGGAAATAGGCACGATTGCCCCAGTTCTGGCCGGTGCGGAAAAAGAACACCTGAATGCAGGAAATACCGCCTTCGTGGTGGATGGCGAAAACATCCGCTTCCTCGATGCCGGCCGGATTGATGCCCTGATGGCTCTGGACATGCGAAAGTGCGGCCAGCCGGTCGCGATAGACGGCGGCACGCTCGAAATCGAGATCCTCGGCCGCCTCGTTCATCTGCCGCGCAATGGCGGTCTTGACGCTCTGGCTTTTGCCGGACAGGAAATCCTTGGCTTCCTTGACGAGTTCCGCATACCCCTGATCGCTGATCTCATGCGTACAGGGGCCGGAACAGCGCTTGATCTGGTACAGAAGACAGGGACGCGTGCGGGTCTCGAAAACACTGTCGGTGCAGGTGCGGATCAAAAAGGCGCGTTGCAGCGAATTGATCGTGCGCCCCACTGCGCCGGCCGACGCAAAGGGTCCGAAATAATCGCCCTTGCGCGCCCGTGCACCCCGGTGCTTGAAAATCGCCGGGGCGCGATTGTCGGCGGTGATGAGAATATAGGGAAACGATTTGTCGTCACGCAGAAGCACGTTAAAGCGCGGCCGCAAGCGCTTGATGAGGTTGGCTTCCAACAGAAGCGCCTCTGTCTCCGTGCGGGTGGTGACGAATTCCATATGGGTGGTGAAACGCACCATCTGGGCGATGCGATTGGAATGCACGCGGCCCTGGGCATAGTTGCCGACACGCTTCTTCAGCGAGCGCGCCTTGCCGACGTAAAGAACGTCGCCCGCTTCGTTGAACATGCGATAGACACCCGGCGAGTTGGGCAGGTGTTTGACGAATTCGCCGATGAGGTCCATGCCCTTCAGGCCGGATTCATTCTTCCAGCCCGCATTCCAGTCCATGCCCACGGCGTCGCGCGGAGCCTCCGCCACTTCTGTCGCGGCAAGGCTTGCATCGTCGTCTTCATCGTCGGTTTCATCGAAGAGAATACCGCCATCAGGCAGCTTCTTTCCGTTCATTCAGGTATCTCCGCCACGTCAGGGGTTTCCCAGCCAAGGTGCTGGCCGCCGTCGAGCGCGATCATTTGTCCGGTGACCGACGGCGTATCATAAAGAAAGCGAATCGTCCGCCCGAACTCATCCGGGGCAGGACCACGCTTTAATATAAGGCCGTCGATCTGCGCCTGAAAGTCCTCGGGCGCCTGTCTTTCGCTTTTGAAGGAAGGACCCGGCCCGATGGCGTTCACCCGCACACGCGGCGCAAAGCTCTGCGCCATCGTGCGTGTCGCAGTCCAGAGGGCGGATTTCGAAAGCGTATAGGAATAGAAGCGGGGTGTGAGCGCCAGCACGCGCTGATCGATGATATTGACGATCAGACCGGATTTGTCCTTCGGCAATTGCTCGACAAAAGCAGCGGCGATGAGGGACGGTGCCCGCACATGCACGGAAAAATGTGCATCGAAGATCGTCGGATCGGGTTTGTCCGCACTGTCGTCCAGAAAAACCGAGGCATTATTGACGACGACGCCGATGGGGCCGAGGGCGGAAGCTGCCTGTTCGACAAGCGCCATGGTTGGCGCAGATTGTGTCAAATCCGCCTGAACGGCAACGGCCTTGCCACCGTTTTGCCTTATTTCGTTAGCGAATTCCTCGGCCTGCGCCATCGATTCATTGGCATGGACGGCAATCGCAAAGCCATGGGCGGCCATATCGGTGGCGATTGCCCGACCAAGCCTTCGGGCGGCTCCGGTTATCAAGACTGTCTTTTGTATATCTTCTTTCACGGCGGACCTGCATTTGCTCATACATGCCCTATGTGCTGGATATAAATGCAAATCGCAAGCTGTCCATCAGCCCTAAAAGAATTGGGCGATTTTTTATTCGCAATGCAATTTTGATTTAATTTAAATATAACTAAGTTTAAAGCCGATCTATTGCTGATTAGGCTTCTGTTAGGGTTAATAAAACCCTTGTGGCAATTAGGCAACGTCTAATTCTAGTCACGTGTCTGCCCCAAACAATTCACATTTTGGCTCTTTGATCTCCGCATTCTCCCATCAAGTTCAGTTTCCAGAGGGGCGATTAACCCGACGATTTTTACACCGCGTCTGAAAACAATGTTTTGAGTGCAGAGCGGTCCTGAAAGGAGAATAGCATGCGTATTTTCGTAGCAACCCTTATGGCTTCGACCATGGCCGCTGCCGGCTTTTCGGCTGCTCACGCCGCTGACGCCGTAAACGAAGTGCCCCAGGCGCCGGTGTCCTACGACCAGCCCGCACCGGTCAAGGATTGGTCCGGCGCTTACCTCGGTGGTACGGTCAACTATGACTGGGGCCGTTTCAGCTCCAGCAATGACGGCCGTGACGCCAAGGGCTTTGGTGGCGGCCTGTACGGTGGTTACAACATGCAGAGCGGCCAGATCGTTTACGGTGCGGAAGCAGACGTGAACCTGGGCGACGAGAAGGGCTCTGCCGGTACGGTTGCCGGTCGCGCCATCGAAGGCAAGCAGGGCGTCAACGGCTCGCTGCGTGGCCGCGTTGGTTACGACATGAACCCGTTCCTGCTCTATGGTACGGCCGGTCTTGCTGTCTCCGACAACAAGGTTCGTGACGCGACCTCCAAGGACAGCGCCACCGCCCTCGGTTACACCGTTGGTGCCGGTGTTGAAGCCATGGTGACCGACAACATCACCGCCCGTCTGGAATATCGCTACAGCGACTACCAGAAGAAGGACTACGGTCTCGACTCCGGCGCATTCTCGCGCGGTTTCGACGATCACTCCGTCAAGGCCGGTATCGGCGTCAAGTTCTGATCCTTCACGGATCGGTCAAGGAAAAGCCGGGGCGCAAACCCCGGCTTTTTTGTTTTTGTTCTTGTGGGTTGCCGAGAGCGCCCGGCGATCTGGCCGGGCACTGTTCCGCTTCGCCTCAGGCGGCTGCCTTCATTTCCGCATAGGCTTCGAAACGCTTGCCGAAAATCTCCGGCCATTGTGCCAGCGCATCGCGGCCTTCGGCCCATTCACCGGCAAAACGCAGGTCGAGATAACCGATCATCGCTGCCAGCGCGAAATGGCCGCCATGCAGCTTCTTGCCGGTCTTGGGCAGGTTGGCGTTCAGATGGTCGAGGCCCCGGACCACTTTTTTCCACTGCTTGTCGATCCACGGCTGATGGATCTTGTCCTCCGGGCGAAAACGGCGCTCGTAAACGATGGCCAGGAGACAATCCATGATGCCGTCGCAAAGCGCTTCCAGAATTTCCGCTTCCGTGCGCTTGCCGTCCTTTTTCGGGTAAAGCTTGCCGCCCGAAAGACGGTTGAGATAATGCATGATCGCCACGCTGTCATAAACCGAGCCGCCGTCGTCCAGCAGCAGGACGGGGATCTTGCCGAGCGGATTATTCTCCATCAGCGTTGCGGGCTCGGCGCTGGCGTCGACGCGCACATCGGTAATCTCGATGCCGAGATGGCGGGCGGCCATGCGCACCTTGGCGGAATAGGGGGAGGCGGGTGAATAAAGCAGTTCCATGGTTGGGTCCTATGGGGTTGAATTAGCGTATGGGGATGATTTCGGTGGAGCCGGCGCGGCAGCCTTTGCGGTCAAGCTCGGGGCAGTCGCGAAATGTCATGTCCCTGTTGAGGCAGATGCGCACTTCTTCCAGGCGCTTTCCATCACAGCTGATCGAGATGCCGCGTTTCGACAGGCCGGGATTGGCGTCGGTGAAGGCGGTTTCGATGGCGTCGGCGGAAAGGGTGGCGGCTTGCGCGCCCGAGGCGATCTTGCCCGGCAGCGTTACGGCTTCAAATGCGGCCCGCGTCACTGAAAAATAATCTTTCTGCGACAGGCCGGAACAGGAGCCGTGTTTGCGCCACTGGTGGCCGATCAGACCCATGGAGGGCATGATATCGAACATGCTGCGGCCGAGCGCGTCCGGCACACGGTCCGGTTCGCCGCTTTTGCAGAATTCGGGATAGCCGTTTTCGTTTTGCGGCCAGAGCCCATGCACGACGAAACCGTAACGCCTGTCGCTGCCGCATTGCTGGCGATTGCCGGAACCTTCCGAACTGGCGCAGAATGCCGGCGACCAGGATAATGACAGCACGTAAAAATCAAAACCCGTGCCGCGAGGGGCGGGGTTGGTGCCTGCATGCTGTTGGGATGCATCGCGTCGAGGTGCGTCTGGATTTCCAGCGGGCTGTGATTGCGATTGTGTCTGGCGGTTCGAATTGGAGCTGGTGGGAACGGTTTGTTCCTGCGCAAACCACAGCGCGGCAAGCGACAGAATACCGAAAGCGATGAAACCGGCATAACGATTCATTCCGTGCGCGCTCTCCGGAAAGTGGATGACCTCACATCGCCTGAAGGCGACAGAGCGGTCTTACATCAACTTGTGAACGGGGCAAATGTTGTTTCGTGTGAGCTGCCAATACTTCCCACAATCCCTCAGCCGCCCATCTGCGCAATACGTCGCGTCATCCAGTTGACGTAGCTGGTGCGCGTCATCTTGCGTCTGGTGGACTCCTTGTCAATGAAATCGAGAACGTCGGCGTCAAGCATCATGTTGGCACGCACGGGTTTTCCCGCAAGACGAATGAGTGGCACACTCGTCAACATGCTTCCCCCAGGCACGGATACCTCTTCGAGCGCGCTGGGTTCCGCCAGAGGCGCGTTGTCTCGCTCCATTTCAAGCGCGTAATCGCGCAGGGCTTCTTCGGCGTTGATAATCGCTTCGTCTATGGTTTCACCCATGGCGACCACGCCGTCCATATCCGGAAAGACCACGCCATAAGCGCCTTTCTCTCCATCTATAAGTGCGGGATATCTGACAGTCATTTCGCAGTTCCATAGGTCGTTGAACATTGGTTTTTCGCGACGGGAACGTTAAGCGTTCCACCCGGCCTTCTTCGCAATGGAACCCGCCACGCCGGGACTGAGTTGACGGTGCCTCGGCACCTGTACAAATCCCTTTTCGGGGTGGCGATAGATGTCGTGGGCGGCTCCATGCCGGTCGAACGCCCAACCTTCTTCCTTCAGCCGCTTGATGACTTTAGCAGCATTTATTTCCATTAAATCTCCGCTGTGCATATATTTGCACTCGCAATCGGAAAGGTCAATTTCTGCTGTGCATATATTTGCACGATTACAGCCTTGTGAATGCTGCGTGAGGACCACGTGGGGTAGGAGTGTGACACGGCAACAAAAGGTGACAGGCAATTTTTTGTGAAAAGGTTGAAAGCTTCGCCGCATAACGAATAGACTCCGGCGAATCTTCCGCGAAAGACGGAAGGAGGCTGGGGTGAAGCTGGAGGAAATAGGCGGCATGACCGCATGAGATTCAAGAAATATATCTGGCCTGTCGTTGGTCTGGCGACGATCGGGTTTTCAGCCTGGCTGCTTTATCATGAGCTGCGCGGTCTTTCGCTTGATGATCTCTGGGAAAGCTTCATGGCCATCCGTGTGCGGGACTGGGTGTGCTCCGGCATGGCCACACTGCTGGCCTATGCCGCGCTTGCCGGCTACGATCGCATTGCGCTCCAGCATCTCGGCCGCAAGGTGAACTGGTTCTTCATCACGCTCACCTCGTTTACCACCTATGCGCTTTCCCACAATGTCGGTGCTTCCGTGTTTTCCGGCGCCGTGGTGCGCTACCGGGCCTATACGTCCAAGGGCCTGAGCGCCGCCGAGGTTGGCGTTCTCGTTGGTCTTTGCTCCTTCACCTTCATCATCGGAACCATCATGCTCATCGGCATGGTGCTGCTTTACGAGCCTGACATCACCGAACGCTTCACCGGCATCCTTCCCGTCGAGGCCTCCACAACAACAGGCATCCTGCTGCTTGTTATCGTCGGCCTTTACGTGCTTGGCAGTCTGCTGAAGCTGAAACCGCTGAAAATCCGCTCGTTCTTCCTGCCCTATCCGGCACCGAAACTGGTGGCGCAACAGCTGGTCATCGGGCCGATCGAGTTGATCGGTGCGGCGGGCATCATCTATTTCGCGCTGCCGGAGGCCGGAAATCCCGGTTTCATGATCATTCTCGGGATATTCCTGATTTCTTTCTCGGCGGCGCTGATTTCCCATGCGCCGGGCGGGCTTGGCGTGCTGGAACTGGTCTTCGTCACCGGTCTGCCGGATATGAACCCGGCGGACGTGATCGCGGCGCTGCTGGTTTTCCGGCTGTTCTACCTCATCATTCCCTTCATCATGGCCCTGTTCGTGATCCTGTTCTTCGAACGGTCACAGCTTGCAGAGGCGCAGAAACGGGAAGGGCTGAGGTAACCCTCAGTCCTCCTCCGGCTTTTCCTCGCCGCGCAGCCAGAAGGCGCGGTGAGAGGCGTAGCGATCCTGCGCCATCACCGTTTTCAGGAAGGGCAGGAGCGTGTGCAGCTCGTCCTTCAGCGTATAAGGCGGGTTGACGATGATGAGGCCGGAACCGCTCAGGCCTTCCAGCCGGTCGCTTTTGACGGAAAGCTCGGCGCACAGCATTTTCGGAATGTCGAAGGATTGCAGCCGCTCGTGAAAATCCTTGATCGGTGCACCCTTTTTCAGCGGATACCACAGGCAATAGGTGCCGGTGGAAAAACGCCGATAGGCCTTGTTCAGGCCATCGGCCAGCCGCTGATATTCGTTTTCGAGCTCGAAAGGCGGATCGACAAGGACGAGGCCACGTTTTTCCTTGGGCGGCAGATGCGCGCCGAGCGACAGCCAGCCGTCCAGCTCGGTTACCCGGACCTGATAATCGCCCTCGAAGAGACGGGATAAAGCCCGGCTATCGTCCGGATGCAGTTCCATGGCCGAAAGCCGGTCCTGCGGACGAAACAGCATGCGTGCGAGTTTCGGCGAGCCGGGATAAAATTGAATGCCGCCCTCCGGATTGAGTTCCTTTACGGCGGTGAGATAGGGTTCGAGCAGTTCGGCGATGGGGGCGGGCAGGTCGGCCTCCACCAGCTTGCCGATGCCGGTCTGCCATTCGCCGGTCTTCTGCGCCTCTTCCGAGGTAAGGTCGTAAAGCCCGATGCCGGCATGGGTATCCAGCACCCGAAACGCCTTCTCCTTGTTCTGCAGGTAGCGCACCAGGCGGGCAAGAACCGCGTGTTTGAGAACATCCGCGAAATTGCCGGCGTGATAGATGTGGCGGTAGTTCATGGATGTGTCTCGCTTGCAGATGGTCAGGATGAATATTCTTGATGGACGTCACTTCGGCCTTTTGGCCGCAACATTGATGCAATATACAAAAGCCATGAACGTTGCGACCCCGATCTCCGCTGAAAAAGCCGCCACCAAGGCCGAACTCCGTACCGGCCACACCGTCTGTCCGCATGACTGTCCGAGCGCCTGCGCGCTGGAGGTCGATATCAACGCGGAAGGCCGTATCGGCCGCGTGCGCGGCGCCAATAGCAATACATACACCGCCGGCGTCATCTGCGCCAAGGTGGCGCGCTATTCCGAACGCATCTATCATCCCGGCCGTTTGCTGACCCCGAAGCGCCGCAAGGGCGAAAAAGGAGCGGGTGACTGGCAGGAGATTTCCTGGGAAGCGGCGCTGGACGAGGTGGCGGATGCTTTCGTCAAGGCGGAGGCCCGGCATGGCGCCGAGGCCATCTGGCCGTATTTCTACGCCGGAACCATGGGGCAGGTGCAGCGCGATTCCATCGAGCGGCTGCGCCACGCCAAGAAATATTCCGGCTTCTTCGGCTCGATCTGCACCAACATGGCCTGGACGGGTTACGTGATGGGCACGGGTGCGCTGCGTGGTCCCGATCCGCGCGAGATTGGCAAGGCCGATGTCGTCGTCATCTGGGGCACCAATGCGGTTGCCACGCAGGTCAATGTCATGACCCATGCGGTCAAGGCCCGCAAGGAACGCGGCGCAAAGATCGTCGTCGTTGATATCTACGACAATCCGACGATGAAACAGGCCGATATGCGCATCGTCGTTCGCCCCGGCACGGATGCGGCGCTCGCCTGCGCCATCATGCACATCGCCTTCCGCGATGGTTATGCCGATCGCGATTACATGGCGCGCTTTGCCGACGATCCGGCCGGGCTGGAAGCGCATCTGAAGACGAAGACGCCGCAATGGGCGTCGGAGATTACAGGTCTTTCCGTCGAAGAGATCGAGGATTTCGCAAGGCTCGTTGGAACGACGAAAAAGACGTTCTTCCGGCTGGGTTACGGTTTTGCCCGCCAGCGCAACGGCGCGGTCGCCATGCACGCGGCCCTGTCGATCGCCACCGTGCTCGGCTCCTGGCAATATGAGGGCGGCGGCGCGTTCCACAATAACGGCGATATTTTCAGGCTCAACAAGGCGGAACTGATGGGCACGGCCTATGCCGACCCCGATGTGCGCCAGCTCGACCAGTCGCAGATCGGCCCCGTGCTGACGGGCGATGCCAATGCGCTGCGCCACGGCGGCCCGGTGACGGCGCTGCTCATCCAGAACACTAACCCCGTCAACGTGGCGCCCGAACAACGGCTGGTGAAGCAGGGTTTCCTGCGCGACGATCTTTTCGTTGCCGTGCATGAGCAATTTATGACCGAGACGGCTGACATGGCCGATATCGTGCTGCCGGCCACCATGTTTCTCGAACATGACGATATCTACCGCGCCGGTGGCCAGAACCATATTCTGCTTGGGCCCAAACTTGTCGAGCCGCCGGAAACGGTGCGCACCAACCTCTTCGTCATCGAGGAACTGGCGAAACGCCTCGGCGTCGATCATATGCCCGGTTTCGGCCTTTCGGCCCGCGAGCATGTCGACCGTATGCTGAAAGTCAGCGGCTGGGGTGATTTCGATACGCTGGCGGAGGAGAAGTGGATCGATGCGCAGCCGTCCTTCGAGGTGGCGCATTATCTCGAGGGTTTTGGTTATGGCGACGGAAAGTTCCGATTCAGCCCGGATTGGGCAACGGGGCCGTCTCCGAACAAACCGCCGAAAAATATCGGTGTCATGGGGCCGGTATCCGAGTTTCCGAAATTCCCGGATCAGGTGGATGTCATCGAGACCGCCGACGGGGATCATCCCTTCCGGCTGGCGACATCGCCGGCCCGCAATTTCCTGAACTCCACCTTCGCGGAAACCAAGACCTCCGTGCAGAAGGAAGGCCGCCCGGAATTGATGATCTGCGCCGAGGATGCCGCCGGTCACGGTATCGCCGATGGCGACGTCGTCCGCATTGGCAATGCACGCGGCGAAGTACGCCTCCATGCGAAGATTGTTGAGGGCGCCAGGCCAGGCGTGCTGATTGCCGAAGGGCTGTGGCCCAACAAGGCGCATCTGGATGGCGAGGGCATCAATGTTCTCACCGGCGCCGATGCCGTTGCCCCCTATGGTGGCGCGGCTTTCCATGACAACAAGGTTTGGCTGCGCAAAGACTGACGGGACATGGAATGAGCAAGTTCGACAATGTGAAGATTGAAATTCTGAAAGACGAGACGCTCTCGAAGAACTGGTACCATCTCCGCAACATCACCTATGATTACACCAATTCGAAGGGTGAAACGAAAGTCATCCGGCGTGAGGCCTATGATCGCGGCAATGGCGCGACCATCCTGCTTTACGATCCGCGCCGTGAGACGGTGGTGCTGGTGCGGCAGTTTCGCATGCCCACCTACGTGAACGGCTATCACGGCTGGCTTCTGGAAGCGCCCGCCGGCCTGCTGGATGGTGACGACCCGGCCGAGGCCATTCGCCGCGAAGTGATGGAAGAAACCGGATATGTCGTGAAAGACGTGCGGTTTCTGTTCAAATCCTTCATGTCGCCCGGTTCCGTGACCGAAATTCTGCACTTTTTTGCCGCCATCATCGATTCATCGGATCGGGTGGAGGAGGGCGGCGGTGCCGCACACGAGGACGAGGACATCGAGGTTCTGGAGTTTTCACTGGCGGATGCCATGAAGATGATAGAAACCGGCGATATCTGCGACGGAAAAACGATCATGCTGCTGCAATGGGCGGCCCTGAACAAATCGTCCCTCACCCTGTGACGGAATTGCCTGCGGAGTGATTATGGACCGTTCATTGAAAATGACTGCTGCCGGCGAGGCGGACAGAATACGGCTGGTGGAAAAAGAGACGGTCTGGAAGGGCTTCGTGCATATGCAGAAGCTTATTTTCGACCAGCGCATGCCGGATGGCAAAACGATCCGCATCGTGCGCGAAGTGCACGACCACGGCAGCGCCGCGGCCATTCTGCTTTACGATAAGAAGCGCGACAGCGTGGTGATGGTGCGGCAGTTCCGCCCCGCCGCCTTCGTAAACGGCGATCCAAGCTTCATGATCGAAGTCCCGGCCGGCCTTCTCGATGACGACAATGCGGCCGACGCCATTCGCCGTGAGGCGATGGAAGAATCCGGTTACGCGGTTGAGAAGGTCGATTATCTCTTCGATATGTATGCCAGCCCCGGAACCCTGACGGAAAAGGTCAGCCTCTTCGTCGCGCATATCGATCTCGACGTGCAGGCCGGTAACGGCGGCGGTCTGGCAAGCGAAGGCGAGGATCTGGAAGTTTTGACCTATGGTCTCGACGAAGCCTTTGCGATGATCGCATCCGGCGAAATCACCGATTCCAAGACGATTATCCTGCTGCAATGGGCAATGCTCAACCGTCACAGCCTTTAATATTAAAGGCTGTGCGAAAACGGGGAATGTCTTTCGAACTATACTCTAGATTACTTCAAATTCAATTAAAAATTGTTGTTGATTAATTAATCAACCCCGGTAAGCTTGGTGTGTCTAGGTTCACAAGCGGCTGGGGGGCTGGCTATGATTTTGGAAAAGGGTTCGCGCGGCAGTGCCGTGCAGGCGGTCCAGGAAATTTTGAATTTTCTGCATTTCGAGGGGCGAAAATCGGCCTCGGCCGATTATGAAAGCCTCGAGACGGACGGCGTCTTCGGTGCGGATACGGAAGAAGCGGTACTGTCATTTCAGGCGGACAATCAACTTTATGAAGATGGTCGCATAGGGCCTGTAACGCTCGCTGCCTTGCAGCAGGCATATGAAACACGGCAGCGGGAATTGGTCTCGCCGCTATCACTGGCAGGCGATGCGAGCTACAGCATCGAGACGGGTGAGGCGGACCTTTTCGGAACGGGAAAGGAAAAAGGGTATCCGCGTGTCAGGCTGCGCAGCGACGTTATGTCCGCCTATAAGCAGGTCTACAAGGAGGTTCGTCGCCAGGGTGGATTGATGACATCTTCCGGCGGCGTCCGCGATTTAAACGCCACGGTCAGCAAAAACCGCAGCGCCACTTCCTTTCACTACTCAGGGCGGGCGCTCGATCTTTTCATCTGGAGCGGTATGCAGGATCCGTCGAACGACGCCTATGTCGCCCAGCGGATCGGCGAGAGACGCTACAATGTTTATGCCCGTTGCTGGCAGGATAGGGCTGAAAAAGGAGCTTTGCCGCCGCAGCAGACGATTCCCGATGTCGTGACCAACAAGAACCGCGTCAAGGGAGTGTCCGTCACGGGCCATTTCCTCGACTTGACGGCCCTTTTTGCCAAGAACGGTTTCAAACCGATCCGCGCACGCGCAGCCTTCGAGAAGGGTGGCGATTATCTCGGCGCGGAATGGTGGCATTTTCAATGGGAGGTCGGCCTTGTGCCCGGCGCTTCAACCTTCGGTGCCGAATTGTTGAAGATATATTCCAAGGCAACCTTGGCCAACACGCCGCCATGGGCCTACCGTGATTATATCTGGCAGCAGGACTGGTTTTAGATACTGATTGGGCAATGTGCCCATAAACCAAAGCCGCGCCTTTAATGAGGCGCGGTTTTCTGGGCAGACCTCATTGAGTGTCAGAACCGGCCCTTGATACCGGCGCCCACGAAAATCGACTGCAGGTCGCCGCCACCGGCATTCTTTTCCGATGTGAGGTTTCCAGCGCCCGCGCCACTATAATGCGTGTCCCCGCGCCCCAGGCTGGTATATTCATAGGCGCCATCTATGTAGATCGAGGCATTCTGGGTCAGGTCATAGGCAACACCCGCCTTCACCCCGAACATGCCGGCAACGTCGAATTTATCGGTAAAGCGCATGTCGCGCATCCAGTGATCATCCGTCGCCTTGGCAAAAACCATCGCGCCGCCCTCCAGGCCGGCATTGAGCGACCAGTTGCCGAATCTCTGGCCGCCGGTCAGGTTGCCGTAGAAGGCGGGGATTTGCTGGCGATAGGTAATGCCCTTTTCACCGTCCTTGAACCTGATGTTCAGATCTCTTCGAGAGAAAAGGCTGTAGACGGCGCTGCCGCCATAGGCCGACCATTGCACATCCGTATAACGAAAACCGACGCCGGCGCTGAGATATTGCTGGGGATCATCCAGCAGCATGCGGTTAAGCTCGAAGCTTCCCGAAAAATAGTGATCAAGTCGCGTATCATCGTGTTGGGAGCGATGGCTCCAGTTGTTTTTAGAGCTGTCTCTGGAAAAAGGCGCTATCCAGTCATAGTCGGTCATGTAGCCGTCGCCTTCGAAGCCGACGCGGCCTTCGGCCTTGACGCGCCAGCCGGGTGCAAGCTCAAGCCCGAGAGAGCCGCGCAACGCCATGGCGTTTTTGGTTTCCCATTCCAGTTCGCTCAGCTTGCTGCCGCCGATATGAACGGTTTCCGTTGCCCGAAGATTGAGAACACCGGCATCCAGCGAAGCGGTAATGCCGTTTTGTTCTGCGGCGAGCGGCAGGCTGGTGCTCATCAGCAAAACTGCCGTAAGCGGCAGGGAAAATCTCGAAAATGGCATAATCGCTCCTGACTGACCGGAGGGCCCGAAATGCGGGCCGTTGCAGGCATTAGAGATGATTATGGTAAATGATCGGTTTATTTTTCCGGAAATACCACTTTAAGTATTTTTGTACTTTAGTGATTTCTTTATCAGAAAGTGGAAATCAGACTAGAATACTCGGATTTACTTTCGTTGTCCGTGAAGACGGCCTTGCCGCCTTCCATCCGCACTTTGCCTTCTGCAAGTCGCTTCAGGGCGAGTGGGTAAAGCTGGTGCTCGACGCTCAGAAGCCGCGCCGCGAGTGTCTCGGCCGTATCGTTGGAAAAGACCGGAACAGCGCCCTGAGCAATGGTCGGACCTTCATCCATGCCTTCGGTCACGAAATGCACGGTGCAGCCGGAAATCTTCATGCCGCTGTCGATGGCGCGCTGATGGGTGTTGAGACCCGGGAAAAGCGGCAGCAGCGACGGGTGGATATTGATGATGCGGCCTTCATAGGGCGCGATGAAATCGCCTGATATCAGCCGCATGTAACCGGCAAGGCAGATGATGTCGGGTGCGATTTCGCCAAGTGCGGCCAGAATCGCGCCCTCATGCTCGACCTTGCTGGCATAGGTCTTCCGCTCGAAGACGAGCGTCGGAATGCCGAGATGCTGGGCTTTTTCCAGCCCGCCCGCAGAAGCCTTGTCCGAGATCACACAGGCGATTTCAGCCGGAAAATCCGCTGCCTGACAGGCCTTGGCCAGCGACACCATGTTGGAGCCGCCGCCGGAGATGAAAACGACGACACGTGTGCGACCGGACGACAGGGCGGCGCGCATCATAGGCCGAGAGTACCCTTGTAGATCGTGCCATGCGCGCCCTCTTGCCGGGCGACCATGCGGCCGAGCGGGAACACGGTTTCGCCTTCCGCCGTCAGCGCATCGGTAACCTTGGCAGCATTTTCAGCCGAAACGACCACGATCATGCCGACGCCGCAATTGAAGGTGCGCAGCATTTCCTTGGCCTCGACGCCGCCGGTCTTTGCTAGCCACGAGAAGACCGCCGGAACCTTGATCGCATCGAGATCGATCTCGGCGGCGAGATGTTTGGGCAGAACGCGCGGAATATTCTCGGGGAAACCACCGCCGGTAATATGCGCCAGCGCCTTCAGCGCGCCGGTCTCACGGATCGCCTTCAGAAGCGGCTTCACATAAATGCGTGTCGGTGTCAGCAGTGCTTCACCAAGCTTCTTGCCTTCGGCAAAGGGGGCAGGGGCGTCCCAGCCTAGACCGGAAACCGAAACGATCTTGCGCACCAGCGAAAAGCCGTTGGAGTGAACGCCGGAGGAAGACAGGCCGAGAATGACGTCACCTTCGGCAATGTCGCCAGCCGGCAGAAGCTGGCCGCGTTCGGCCGCACCCACGGCAAAGCCTGCGAGATCATAGTCACCGTCGGAATACATGCCGGGCATCTCGGCGGTTTCGCCGCCAATCAGCGCACAGCCGGATTCGCGGCAACCGGCAGCGATGCCGGAAACGATGGCCGCACCTTGATCCGGGTCGAGCTTGCCGGTGGCGAAATAATCAAGAAAGAACAGCGGCTCGGCGCCCTGAACGACGAGATCGTTGACGCACATGGCAACGAGGTCGATGCCGACCGTATCGTGATAATCCGCGTCGATGGCGATCTTCAGCTTGGTGCCGACGCCGTCATTGGCGGCCACCAGAACCGGATCGGTAAAACCAGCCGCCTTCAGATCGAACAGGCCGCCGAAGCCGCCAATTTCGCCATCTGCGCCGGGACGCCGTGTCGAGCGCACCGCCGGTTTGATCTTTTCGACCATCAGATTGCCGGCGTCGATATCCACACCTGCGTCACTATAGGTAAGACCGTTCTTGCCCGACTGGCTCATGGCTCTCGTCTCCGCTGGTTCCTTTGGCGTCGCCATTCGCACGGGACGGGGCCTGATGCAAGGGTTTGAGTGGCAAAAGCTCCGGTTTTTAACGGCTTTGGCAGGGCTTGCGGTGTGAGACACTCATGATGCCGGCGAAGCGACGCGACAGACGAGATTAAGCAACCCGTCATTGGACGTATCGGAATTTTTCTCGATCGGTCGGCCGTTCTCGCCGAAACGGGCGACGATTTCGAAACCCGCCGCTTCCAGCTGGCGGGTCTGGGCGGCAAGGTCGATGAAATAAAACAGGCCGCTCCAGCGATGCGCCTGATCCACCAGAATGGCGTATTCAGGTGTCTGCCGGGTGGCGGCCTGCAGGCGCAGATAGTTTATCCAGCTTTGCGGATGCAGCGAATTCACCACTTCCCGCGGGTGCCAGGATCGCCGATGCAACGGCATGCCGCCGGCGCGTTTCCATTGCCGGTTATGAAATGAGAAGATGAAATAACCGCCGGGCGCCAGAATGCTGCTGATGGCATGGATGATGGCGAGCCGATCCTCATGGCCGAAGGCGCTTAAAATCGCGAGCGCCCCGAGCACGCAGTCGAAACGCTCCGCGCCGAATTGCCCGATCGCCCGCACATCCATGTCGAGAAAGGTGGCTGCCGGAAAATTGCGCCGCGCCAGCGCCAGCATGGGTTGCGAACGGTCGATGCCGATATAGTCACCCACCAGCGGCAGAAGCGGCTTCGTCGTCCGGCCAGTGCCGACCCCGAGATCAAGCAGCCGTTTGCCGGCATAGGCATGGCGAAACTGGTCTAGAATAATGCGTTCGGCCGGATAAAGCTGCTGGTTGTCGTACCACTCGGCAATGTCGGGGTGATCGAAAAGACCGGCGTTATGTTCCGCGATGCCATTTTCACTGGTGCCTTGCATCGTGCCTCCGGTTGCCGGACATCACAGAGCGCTGCGGGCTCGCCCGACTATTATTTTATATTTGTCTAATATTGGCGGTCGGTCAACCTGCCGTTGCGGCCCAAAGCCCCGGAAAGGCGGGATTTTGCCGACTGGACGAGTTTGCATTGGAAAAAGATAACCAGGCCTGGGTGCTCCGGCGGCCCGTGCGCAGCCGCAGCGGTCTTGACCATAAGCATATGGGCATCCTATCTCCATCTTGGGCGGTGACGGCACGGCGACAAGAGGATGAATGAATGCAACCCCATGTAAGCGGCATGAGCCTGCGCCGGCAGGTATTTTTCTGGATCGGCGTGCTTGCCGTCTTTGTCCTTTTCCTGATGGTCTTCAGCTCCATTCTGCTGCCCTTCGTGGCCGGCATGGCGCTTGCCTATTTTCTTGACCCGGTTGCCGACTGGCTGGAGCGTCGCGGTCTCAACCGGCTAATGGCGACGGTCGTCATTCTCGTCTCCTTCGTGCTGATCTTCGCACTGTCGCTCATCATCATCATTCCGCTCATCGCCGCCCAGGCCTCGGAATTCATCACCCGTATCCCGCAATATATCTCGTCCCTGCAACAGTTGATTGCCGGTGCCGATACCAACCTGCTGCCGGACTGGGTGAGCAACCAGATCGACGCCGTGAAGGAGAATTTCTCCAAGCTCCTCACCGAAGGCGCCGGTTTCATCGGCACGCTGCTGACGCAGATCTGGAACTCCGGCAAATCGCTGGTCGATGTCGTGTCGCTGCTGGTCGTCACCCCCGTTGTCGCCTTTTACCTGCTGCTCGACTGGGACCGGATGATCGACAAGGTCGACAGCTGGATACCGCGCGACTACGTGCATACCGTCCGCCAGATCGCCCGCGACATGGACAAGACGATTGCCGGTTTCGTGCGCGGGCAGGGGTCGCTCTGCATCATTCTCGGTGTTTATTATGCCGTTGGCCTGTCGCTGGTGGGCTTGAATTTCGGCCTGCTGATCGGTCTTTTCTCCGGCCTCATCAGCTTCATTCCCTATATCGGCTCCATGGTCGGCCTCATCCTTGCCGTCGGTGTCGCCATCGTGCAGTTCTGGCCGGATTACATCTATGTGTTTCTCACACTTGCCGTGTTCTTTTCCGGCCAGTTCATCGAAGGCAATATCCTGCAGCCGAAGCTCGTGGGCAAAAGCGTCGGTCTGCATCCGGTATGGCTGATGTTCGCTTTGTTCGCCTTTGGCGCATTGTTCGGTTTCGTCGGTCTTCTGGTCGCGGTTCCGGCGGCTGCCGCCGTCGGCGTGCTTGTCCGCTTCGCATTGTCGCGGTATCTTGAAAGCGATCTCTACCACGGACACGCTGCCAACCTTCCATGGGACGCCAATCCTGGCCCGGAAGAAAAGGAAACGCCCTCCGCCAAGGTGGATGGTCAGGGCTGACGATGACTGACCCAATCAAAACCGATAACGCCCGGTCGAAGGCCGAGCAGCTGCCGCTCGCATTCTCACACCAGGCCGCCTCCGGCCGGGAGGATCTCCTCGTGTCCGCGTCGCTTGCGGCCGCGGTCAGCCTTGTCGATGAATGGCCGAACTGGCGCGCGCCGGTCGTCGTGCTGGCCGGGCCACCCGGCTCGGGAAAATCGCATCTCGCCAATATCTGGAAAAACATTGCCGGCGCCCGGGATATCCACCCGCAGGCCGGCGGTGATGCCGCGCGTGCGGCCGAGAACGGACCCGTTCTTTTCGAGGATGCCGACCGCCGCGGTTTTGACGACACCGAACTCTTCCATGTCATCAACAGCGTGCGCCAGCACGGCACGACGCTTTTGATGACAAGCCGGCAATGGCCGGCTGCATGGCCGGTAACGCTGCCGGACCTGCGCTCGCGCCTGAAGGCCGTGACGGTGGTGGAGACCGGCGAACCGGATGAGGGGCTGCTGGCGCAGGTGCTGGTAAAACTCTTCGCCGACCGGCAGCTTTACATGGATGACAAACTCATAGGTTACATCGTCAATAGAATGGAGCGCTCGCTTGATACGGCCCAGACGATTGTGGACCGCATCGACAGGCTGGCGCTTGCGCGCGGAACGAGAATAACCCGCCCGCTGGCAGCGGAAGTCCTCAATGCGATGGACAGCGCCGCGGCGGGCAGCGAGCTGGACATCGATTGACGACTGTCACAGTTCCGTCGTCAAACTGTTATACGGGCAAGAAGGACGATCACGCGATGCAACAGGATCACGGGACGGAAATTGGTCAGGGGATGGAACAGGGCATGGACGCAGTAGCGCAGGACAACTTCGACAAGGTTCAGCCGGTGACCGAGGGCGAGAGCCTCTGGGATAGCCCCGCCCGTTTCGTCAACCGTGAATTCTCCTGGCTCCAGTTCAACCGTCGCGTTCTTGAAGAAACGCTGAATACGGATCATCCGCTTCTGGAGCGGCTGCGTTTCCTCTCCATCTCTGCCGCCAACCTCGATGAATTCTTCATGGTCCGCGTCGCCGGCCTCGAAGGCCAGGTTCGCCAGAAGATCACCGTGCGGACGCCGGATGGCAAGACGCCGGCCGAGCAGCTGGAAGATATTCTGAAAGAAATCGACAATCTGCAGATGGAGCAGCAGGCCTCGCTCGCCGTGCTGCAGCAATATCTCGCCAAGGAAGAAATCTTCGTCGTGCGGCCTGCCGCACTGTCCGATGCCGACCGCACCTGGCTTGGCACCGAATTCGAAGAGCGCATCTTCCCGGTGCTGACGCCGCTGTCCATCGACCCCGCGCACCCGTTCCCCTTCATTCCCAACCTCGGCTTCTCGATGGGCCTGCAGCTCGACAGCGTCAACGGCCGCGAGCCGATGACCGCGCTCCTGCGCCTGCCACCCGCACTCGACCGCTTCGTGCGCCTGCCGGATGACAAGAACGCCATTCGTTACATCACGCTTGAAGATGTGGTCGGCCTGTTCATCCACCGGCTTTATCCCGGTTATACGGTCCGCGGCTTCGGCACCTTCCGCATCATTCGCGACAGCGATATCGAGGTGGAGGAAGAGGCGGAAGATCTGGTTCGTTTCTTCGAAAGCGCGCTGAAGCGCCGCCGTCGCGGCTCCGTTATCCGCATCGAGACCGACAGCGAAATGCCGCAGTCGCTGCGCCAGTTCGTGGTGCATGAGCTTGGCGTGCCGGATAACCGCGTCGCGGTTCTGCCGGGTCTTCTGGCGCTCAACACCATTTCGGAAATCGTGCGCGCGCCGCGCGACGACCTGAAATTCGAGCCTTACAACGCGCGTTTCCCCGAGCGTGTACGCGAACATGCCGGCGATTGCCTCGCCGCCATCCGCGAAAAGGACATGGTGGTTCACCACCCCTATGAAAGCTTCGACGTGGTCGTGCAGTTCCTGCTGCAGGCAGCGCGCGATCCCGAAGTTCTCGCCATCAAGCAGACGCTTTACCGTACTTCCAATGACAGCCCGATCGTCCGTGCGCTGATTGACGCGGCCGAAGCCGGCAAATCCGTCACCGCTCTGGTGGAATTGAAGGCACGCTTTGACGAAGAAGCCAACATCCGCTGGGCGCGCGATCTGGAGCGTGCCGGCGTGCAGGTGGTGTTCGGCTTCATCGAACTGAAAACCCACGCCAAGATGTCGATGGTGGTGCGCCGCGAGGACGGCAAGCTCAGAACCTATTGCCATCTCGGCACGGGCAACTATCACCCGATCACGGCCAAGATTTACACCGACCTGTCCTTCTTCACCTGCAACCCGAAGATCGCCCACGACATGGCGAATATCTTCAACTTCATCACCGGTTATGGTGAGCCGGAAGAGGGCATGAAGCTGGCGATTTCGCCCTATACGCTGCGCTCACGCATCGTGAAGCACATCAATGAAGAGATCGAGCACGCCAAGCGCGGTGCGCCGGCGGCGATCTGGATGAAGATGAATTCGCTGGTCGACCCTGAAATTATCGATTCGCTTTACCGCGCCAGCGCTGCCGGTGTGGAGATTGATCTGGTGATCCGCGGCATCTGCTGCCTGCGCCCGCAGGTGGCCGGTCTTTCCGACAATATCCGCGTCAAATCCATCGTCGGCCGCTTCCTCGAACACAGCCGGATTTTCTGCTTCGGCAACGGTTTCGGCCTGCCGTCCGACAAGGCGCTGGTCTATATCGGCTCGGCCGACATGATGCCGCGCAACCTTGATCGCCGTGTCGAAACGCTGGTGCCGCTCACCAATCCCACCGTGCACGAGCAGGTTCTTTCACAGATTATGCTGGGCAATCTCATTGACAACCAGCAGAGCTACGAGATACTTGCGGACGGAACGTCGAGGCGCATCGAGGTGCGTAAAGGCGAAGAACCGTTCAACGCGCAGCACTATTTCATGACCAATCCCAGCCTTTCCGGACGTGGTGAAGCCTTGAAATCCAGTGCGCCCAAATTGATTGCCGGGTTGATTTCTTCCCGCAAGAAACAGGCTGAATGACTCGATCAGAAGCACAGGGGCGGCTGACCGGCCTTGCCCCCGTTTCCGTCATAGATATTGGTTCGAACTCCGTTCGTCTTGTCGTATATGAAGGTCTCTCCCGCGCGCCCGCGGTGCTGTTCAACGAAAAGGTCCTTTGCGGTCTTGGCAAAGGACTGGCACTGACGGGCCGCATGCATGAGGAAGGTGTCAGCCGGGCACTGATGGCGCTCAGGCGTTTCCATGCGCTTTCCGAACAGGCGCAGGCACAGGAACTTTATGTGCTGGCGACGGCGGCGGCGCGCGAAGCGGAAAACGGTCCGGATTTCATCCGCGAGGCAGAAGCGATTCTCGGCTGCGAAGTCGAGGTGCTGTCAGGCGAAAAGGAAGCGCTTTATTCCGCTTACGGGGTGATCAGCGGTTTCCATGATCCGGATGGCATTGCCGGCGACCTGGGCGGCGGTTCGCTCGAACTCATCGATATCAAGGGCAAAAGCTGCGGCGAGGGCATTACCCTGCCGCTCGGTGGCCTGAGGCTTTCCGAGCAATCGGATGGTTCGCTCGAAAAAGCAGCGACCATTGCCAGAAAGCACGTCAAATCCTTTGCAAAGCTGCTGACGGCGGGTGAGGGACGCACCTTTTATGCCGTAGGCGGCACATGGCGAAACATCGCCAAGCTGCACATGGAAATCACCGGTTACCCGCTGCATATGATGCAGGGATATGAATTGCCGCTGGAGGAAATGCTGAATTTTCTGGAGGAGGTCATTCTCTCCAGAGACAGCAAGGATCCCGCCTGGCAGGCGGTTTCCAAGAACCGCCGTTCGCTTCTGCCCTTCGGCGCCATCGCCATGCGCGAGGTTCTGAAGGTGATGAAGCCGGCAAAGATCGCCTTTTCCGCGCAGGGCGTGCGCGAAGGTTATCTCTATTCGCTGCTGACGGAAACGGAGCGTGATCTGGACCCGCTGCTGGTCACGGCCGACGAACTTGCCATCCTGCGCGCCCGTTCGCCCGAACATGCGCGTGAACTGGCGGATTGGAGCGGCCGCACCTTTCCTGTCTTCGGCATCGACGAGACGGAAGAAGAAAGTCGTTACCGCCAGGCGGCCTGCCTTCTCGCCGATATCAGCTGGCGCGCCCATCCTGACTATCGCGGCCTGCAGGCGCTCAATATCATCGCCCACTCCTCCTTCGTCGCAATTACCCATCCTGGCCGAGCCTATATAGCGCTTGCCAATTATTATCGCTTCGAGGGACTGAACGACAACGGCACCACCGAGCCGCTGGCGGCCATGGCAGGTGACCGGCTGCTGGAACTCGGCAAATTGCTCGGCGGCCTGCTGCGCGTCGTTTACCTGTTCTCGGCCTCGATGCCGGGCGTTGTCGACCATCTGAAATTCCGCAAATCCACCAATCCCGATCTCGATCTGGAATTCGTGGTGCCGCATGATTACTGCGATTTTGCCGGCGAGCGTCTGGACGGGCGTTTGCAGCAGCTGGCGAAGCTGACGGGCAAGCGGCTGGCGTTCGTGTTCGAGTAATAAGAGTTTTATTTTGCGACAGGCGTGGGTGACGCAGACCAGCGCTCGCAAAAGGCTTCGATGTCGCTCGACTGAAAATCGGCAAGCCGCGCCATGATTGTCTCGAATGGCCAGTCCCACCACGCGATGGCGGCGAGCTGGCGCGCTATGGATCGCGAAAACCGCTCGCGAATGATTTTCGCGGGAACACCGCCAACGATGGTGTAGGACGGCACGTCCTTGGTAACGACCGCACCGGCTGCCAGCACGGCGCCGTCTCCAACCCTTACACCCGGCAACACAATAACTCCGTGTCCAATCCAGACATCGTTACCGATGACGGATCGGTCCTGCTTTCGCCGGTCGAAAAACGCGTCGTCACGAACGGCATCCGCCGAGTAATATTCCGGGCAGTAGCTGAAACGATGCATGGAAGGCCGGTCCATCGGATGGTTGGGAGCGCCTATCCGCACCTCCGCGGCAATGGCGCAGAACTTTCCGATCGTCGCATCACCAACCATGCAACGGGGTCCCAGATACGAGTAGTCGCCGAGATCGGTATTGTTCAGGGCTGTATCCGCCAAGATTTCACAGCATTTGCCGATGCCTGAATCCCTGATACTCGCTGTTGAATGGACAACGGTTTCTGCGATTTTTGGGCGATTGAATTGTGCGGTCGAATCCATGTCAGTCTCCGGATTTGCGTCTGCCTATCCGGAGATGATGAAGGGCCTGTGACGGTAAATCTTAAGAGGAGCCCGGTTGCGCCAGCTGCTGCTGTTAAAGATCAACCCTGTTGGTCACTCGTATCGTGCAAAACCTGCCTTCAGACTGAAAGTCAGGAAGAGGGCATGTGCCGTCAGTCGTGAGATGCATCCGCCTTCGCCTGGCTCTTGGTCCAGTAATGGTCGGATATGTTTTGCGCATTCCGGATGATGTGGGATGCGACTTCAGGGTCTCCGCCTTCGAAGGTTTCCCCGTCGGCTCCGCATAACCGCAGGAAGAGCTGCTGATGCGCGGTGGCGACAAAATATTCATAGGCGGGAGGCTCAATATCGGAGCCAATGGCCTGCAGCTCTTCGGCGGCCTTCGTGCTGGCGCGCTCAAGCGCCGCGTAAATTGCAGCCATCAAAGCTTCTTCTGTTTGTTCAAATATATCCTGAGCTTGCCGTTCGGCCGGTGTCAGGATGGGGCAGCTGTCATTCACGGGGCATTTCTCCTCTTGGTGCGCCTCGTTTCGCTGCCCGATCATATGTCATGGATTGTGTCCGCATTGCGGGAAAGCCAGTCCCACCATATTTTTAAGTGGATCAACCGTGCCCCAGCGCCTTCCTGATGCAGGCGCTGAGATAGGCATATTGCAGCGGCGTAATCTTTGCCATCGCTTCGGTGCGGGTGGCGGGTCTGTCCTGATAACCGACGGGAATATCAAACTGGGCGAAGGTGAAATCCCAGCGAATGTCATCGACGATATTGTAGAAATGTTCGGCGCCGCTGACGGCGGTTTTGGCGATCTCACCGCCGAAAATATCCTGAACCACCAGAGCGGTGACGCTGCCCTGTCCACGGGCGGGGTTTTCCCGCGACCACAGACTGCTGGTCTCGCCCGACCAGCTTTTCCTCAGCGCATAATAAAGTCGTTCGGCATGATCCTGCATGAAGGGGTCTTTCCCGTTTCGGAGCCGGGCTCCGGGTCAGGCATGACTGGAAAAAAGCGGAGCGCCGCGCCTCCTCTGGAGGCTGCAACGACGCTCCGCCCTGTTGAATATGCGCGGTCGCGCGGGTGGTGCCGGAACCAGTTCCGGCACCGTTTTTCTTACTTGGCGTCGAGCAGGTCCTTGACTTCCAAGAGGACGAATTCGTTATCGTCAGCCTTGTCCAGCGCACGACCTGCCGAGAAGGGCAGGTTGTTGTCGTTGCCGACGATGATATGCGTGGCGTCAACGCGGTCGACATTCTCGATGGTGACAAAAGGCATGTCGTAATAGCCGTTGCCGCCGCCCTGACGTTTCTTGTTGTCAGGATCGGAGATCTTCAGAAGATCGATATAGCCGATCTTGCGGGCGGCCTTGCCGACATTGGCGTCATTGAACTCGATCTTGTAGATGCGCTTGACCTTGGAGGGCACGGCAAAGCAGTTTGCTTCCGGCTTCTTCGGATCGGCGCACGCCTTGTCGGCGGTGCCGGCGCCATTGTCACGTTCGATGACCAGCGCCGTGCTGTCATCAAGCATGTTGAAGTCGCCGATGGCTTCGCCGCCCTCTGCCAGCGGATAGAGCCAGGTGCGGCCGGTCCATTCCTTCTTGGCGGTGTCGAGTTCGATGATCCGAAGGCCGGTCGAACCGTCTTCGGTTTTCTCCACCTGGCCATCGGCGGTGTAGAGCGGGCCTTCCAGCAGACCGTAGAGCTTCGAACCGTCCTTGGAGAGCGCCATGCCTTCATAACCGCCGGAACGTTTCAGGTTGAAGGCAGGCATTTTCTGCGTCGGGTTGCCGGGCAGGGCCAGAGTCGGATGATCCGGTGACTTCACGTCGATGTCACCAGCCTTGGTGGCAATGACGTCGGTCAACTTGCCGTCACGGGTGAATTTCAGGATGTAAGGACCGAACTCTTCGCCCACCCAGAAACCATCGGCGACAGGCTGAATGGATTCGACGTCGAAATCGGCGCCCGTCAGGTAACGCTTGCTCGATCCTTCGAGAACGATCGGGAAGGGCGCTTTCATGTCAGGGTCGGAGAGAAACACGGTTTCAAGCGCGTTGACCTTGCCGGCGTCCCAGTCGAACTTCAGATGGTGAAGCATCAGCATGGCGTCGCTGGAATTCAGCTTGGAACCGAAGCCGTTGTCGGAAAGGCTCCAGAAGCTGCCGTCGGCCATGGCCTTGATACCGGAAAAGCCCTGCATCGGCTGGCCGTTGAACGGCATGGAAAGACCGGTCAGGCGAACGCCGTCCTTGCCGGGCACGGTGCCGAGGCCCTCGGCGCGCTTGCGGTCGGCCGTCGTGAACTTGGCGGAGGTCTTGAGGTGCTCCGGCGCATCTGATGGTGCTGGGATGATGGTGTTGGCCGGCAGAATGGCGTGGGAGACCAGCTTTGCCGGAAACTCCTTCTCGGCCGCATAAGATGTGGTGGCAAGCGCGAGAACTGCGCAGGACGCGAAAAGAATGTGCTTCATGGATAAGACCCCTCGATACCTGTTGAAGACAGGATTGAGGCGATAGGGGCGCTCCATGACAGGCAGGTGATTGTCGTTTGAAGCTTTGATGAATTTTGATGACGGCTGCCGTCTCCAAACGGGACAGCACGGCTTCTTCCAGCCAATTGCCCTTATGCGGCAGGGGCCTGATACTGGCTGAGCGTGCATACACCCAGTGTCTGGCCACGGCCCTTGACCGCATGTTCACCGAGATATTCGCTGCGCACACCCTTTGGAAGCACCAGTTGGTGGGCAAGGTCTGCGGAAATCAGCACCGGGTGGCCGAGCATCTTGCTCAGTGATTCGAGACGCGAGGTCGTGTTCACCGTATCGCCGAAATAGGTGATCTTGTGGTGATCGACACCGATTTCCGCTGTTATGACCGGCCCGCCATGGATGGCGAAGCGCAGGCGCGGCACTTCGCCGAATCGGGAAATCCACATGTCGCGTTTTTCCTCGATGGTCGCCAGAATATCGAAGACACAGCGCACGCAGGCCGCCCGCCTGATTGCCATGTGATAGGGCCAGGTGATGATGGCGGCGTCGCCAATATAGTCATCGATGACGCCGCCATGTTTCCGGACCGGTGCGGCATAGCTCGCGAAGATTTCGCCGAGAAACTCCTGGGCCTTCAGGTCGCCATTGGTTTCGGCAAATGAGGTGGAGCCGACAAGATCGATGAAGATGAAGACGCGGTCTTCGCTGACGGGGCGGCGATAGCGTCCGAGAATGAGATCGATGAAGATGTCGCGGCCGAGAAGCTCGCGCACCCGCATGATGAAAACGATGATGCCGCAGACGATGAGGGTGAAGACGAGCGTCTGCACTTCGGCATGCACAGCCCGTTTCCAGGTGCCGGGAAATATCCCGCTCAGCCACAGGATGGTGCCGCCAAGCCCGAAGCCGCAGAAAACGAGAACGGCATAGATGATCAGACCGACGGCGATATAGACCGGTGTCGGCAATGCGCTGACCCGCCGCGACAGGCCGGGCATGATGTAACCGCGCTCAAAAGCGAGAATGGGTGCGCAGGCAAACAGCGCATAGGTCGCGCCGATCAATGCGCCGCCGCCATATTCCAGAAATGCGTAGGCCACCCCGGCGCCGGCCACGGCAACGAAGAGCACCACGTAATCCAGAATGGGCAGCAATTTTCTCATGTCGGTTCTTGGGTCTCGGGCAGGGAAGGCTTGGCCTCGGGAAGGAAGAACTGGCCGCTCCCGTCGGCGAAGCTTCTGTTGCGGTCATATGCGACATTAATGTGGAAAATGCGCTGCAAAAAGTGACCTTTCAGTAAGGTCACATGAAGGATTGGAAAGGTTGTTGCCCTGTTGCCGCAAAACGGGCGCACAGGTGGCATTACGTCTAATATGATGTTCTGTAATAGACAGTTTCAAGCGGGGATTGCGGCCGGTCATCCGGCGAACGGTTCGACCATTTGACCGGAAAGGCGGCAAAACGCAGCCGCTTGCCGTCGATCCATGCCCGGTCGAACAGGGTTTCTCCCTTGTGGGCAAAGGTGATGGCTGCACAGGTCCGGCCATCGACATCAAAGGGAACATTCTCCTTCCAGCCGTTCAGGCCGCAGCCGGTGCCCTTCGGGTCGCCATTATAGTGCGCAACGACGTCGGCGTCGTTCGGTGTCATGGTAATCGCGGTGACGGTATGGGCAAAGAGCATGCTGTCATGGTCTCTCAGGCCACCATCAAGCGTGCCTTCATAACGTACCTGCACCGTGGGCTGCTGGCAGCCATTGCGGGCATAGATCTGCGAGACGGCGTGCATGCGATCACCGCGTATCGTGATGCGTGTGACAATGCCATGCCGGTCGTTCTTGCCGATCTTCAGGCAGTCGGTCGTCCATTCGCCCTGAAGATCGACCTTGCCGTCATCGGCGCGCGCGGAAAAAGGGGCGGGGAGAATGCCTGCGGCCGCCACAAGGGCGGCCAGCAGCAGGATGCGGGCAGGTTTCATCACAAGACCCTCAAAGCGCAACGATGTGCACAGGGATGGACCGCGATACGGGCAAAATTGGGGTTAAAAGCGAGGGGCTACTCGCCGCTCACCGCAACCTCAACCGCCTCGACCTTCTTGCCGGCAAAACGCAGCGCCACTTCGCCGTTGATGAGTTTCAGCGCCACATCGCCGAAGAGTTCGCGCCGCCAGCCGGTCAGTGCCCCCACGGTCGCGTTTTCACCTTCAGCGGCGATCTTGTCCAGATCGTCGCTGTTGGCGATGACCTTGGCGGCAACGCCGTGCTTGTCGGCCGTCAGCTTCAGCAGAACCTTCAAGAGTTCCACGGCAGCACCGGAGCCTTCCGGCGCGTGGCTGTGGCGCGGCGCCTTGGGCATTTCCTCTTTCGGCAATGCCAGCGCTGCATTTACGGTTTCGATGATGGCGGTACCCGAAGTGGAGCGTTCCCAGCCTTTGGGGATCGTGCGCAGGCGCGATAGCGCCTCGGCGTCCTTAGGCTGCTGCTGGGCGATTTCGAAGATCGCATCGTCCTTCAGGACGCGCGAACGTGGCACGTTGCGCGAGCGCGCCTCACGCTCGCGCCAGGCGGCGACGAATTTGAGGATGGCGAGCTCGGTCGGCTTGCGCAGGCGCGATTTCAGCCTCAGCCACGCGTCGTCGGGATGCATGTCATAGGTGTCACGCGATTCCAGAATGTCCATCTCTTCGGTCAGCCACAGAGAGCGGCCTTCGCGCTCCAGCTGCGACTTCAGCGAGAGATAGACGTCGCGCAGATGGGTCACGTCGGCCAGCGCGTAATCCAGCTGCTTTTCGGTCAGCGGGCGGCGGCTCCAGTCGGTGAAGCGCGAGGATTTGTCGATCTGGACGTTCTTGATCTTCTGCACCAGCTGGTCGTAGGAGATCGAATCGCCGAAACCGCAGACCATGGCGGCGACCTGGGTGTCGAAGATCGGGTGTGGAATGAGCCCGCCGAGATGGTAGATGATTTCGATATCCTGCCGTGCGGCATGGAAAACCTTCACGACAGCAGGATTGGCCATCAGCTCGAAAAGCGGCGTGAGATCGAGACCCTTGGCGAGCGGATCGACCAGCACTTCAAGCGTCGGGCTTGCCATCTGCACGAGACAAAGCTCCGGCCAGAAGGTCGTTTCCCGCAGGAACTCGGTGTCGATGGTGATGAATTCCGATTTCGCCAGTTCCGTGCAGGCTTCGGCGAGGGCGGCAGTCGTTTCAATCATTGCAAATGGCCACTCGTGAAAATTATCCGTCTTACTTTCCCTTTGCCGGGCGCATGTCAATACAAAGCCCGCCTTTGAAGGCTCAAGGATCGTTTTTCTCGGGCGGATTGGGCTCCGTCCCGTCCTTTTTGGGCGGCATGGGGGCTGCGAGCTTCTGAAAATAGGCGGATGTGCGCAAAAGCGAACGGAACCGCCAGTTCCTCTCTTCCACGGGAACACCCTCGCGCACCCGCAGCCGGTATATGGTGTAGGCGATGAAAACGATCTGGATCGCGGCGGTGTAGCTGAACAGTGCCTTCGGGCCGAACTGGTCGATCAGAACGGAAGCGAGCAGGGGGCCGACAGTCGCACCCACCGACCAGAAGAACAAAAGCCCGGCCGAAACCATCGCATGTTCGCCTTCCTTGGCATGGTCGTTGCCGTGGGCGGAACTGAGCGAATAAAGCGGCAGGGCGAATGCGCCGAACACGAAGACGCCGATAATGTTGCTCCACTCGTCGGTGCCGGCGAAGAAGGCGAGAAACAGGCCGACGATCACCGAGCCCGCGGTGGTGGCGAGAATGATGATGCGTCGGTCATAACGATCGGAATAAACGCCGAGCGGATATTGCAGCACAACGCCGCCGATGATGCCGGCGCTCATGAAGGTGGCGATGGCAGTTACCGAAAGGCCGATCTGTTCGGCGTAGATCGGGCCGATGTTGCGAAAAGCCGCCATGCTGAGACCGACGGCGACGCAGCCGACGACGGCAAGTGGTGAAATGCGCCAGACGGCGAAAAGATTGAAAGGTATCTGTTTCGGCGGGGCGGGGTTGGATTTGTCGGCAAGCGAGATCGGCACCAGCGACAGCGAAAGCGCCATGGCGATCAGCGAAAATACCACGGGGCCATCGATGCCGGCGACGGGTATGATGTATTGCGCAAGAGTGACGGAGCCGAGATCGACGAAACGATAGATGGAGAGTGTCCGCGCCCGGTTGGAATTCGTCACCTGCGCATTGATCCAGCTTTCGATGGCCGCGAAAAGACAGGCAACCGCAATGCCGATGATGAAGCGCATCGCTAGCCAGAACAGCGGATGCAGGATGAGCGGCATGGCAATCGACGCAGCCGACGCCACGGCCGCCATGGTGGCAAAAGTGCGGATATGGCCGATCTTGCGCAGCAGGCGTGTCACCGAAATGCAGCCGAGCGCGAAACCGAGACTATAGGCGGCGCTGATGAGGCCGATGGTGCTGGCCGAAAACCCTTCGGACAGGCCGCGCAGCGCGATATAGGTTCCTTGCAGGCCATTGCCGCCGATCAGGATGCCGGCGGTGACGAGAAGCGGGATAAGGGGTCTGATCTGGCTCATTGCGGGCCGACTCGGTTTGGCGGGCTGAATAAGCACTATCTAAAGCCAAGGCGGGGGAAAGGACAGTCAGGAGGCGACAATCTTGCGCTTTGCCTTGACAAATCAGGCTGGTCATGCGTTTTTCCGGCCAAATTCGACAGTGCGGCTGATCTGGCCCACGACACGTTCCAGGATATAAAAATGCATCGTTACCGCAGCCACACCTGTGCCGCTCTTCGCAAGTCCGACGTCGGCGAAACCGTTCGCCTTTCCGGTTGGGTTCACCGCGTGCGAGATCATGGCGGCGTTCTCTTCATCGACCTTCGCGACCATTACGGCATCACCCAGGTGGTGGCCGATCCCGATAGCCCGGCCTTCAAGGTTGCCGAGACGGTGCGCGGCGAATGGGTGATCCGCATCGACGGTCTGGTCAAGGCGCGTTCAGAGGACACCATCAACAAGGGCATGGCGACCGGCGAGATCGAGCTTTACGCGCAGGAAATCGAGGTTCTGGGTGTTGCCAAGGAACTGCCGCTGCCTGTCTTCGGCGAGCCGGAATATCCTGAGGACGTTCGCCTCAAGTACCGCTTCCTCGACCTGCGCCGCGAGACGCTGCACAGGAACATCGTCAAGCGCACGCAGATCATCTCTTCCATGCGCAAGGGCATGGGTGAACTGGGCTTTGCCGAATACACGACGCCGATCCTCACCGCATCCTCGCCGGAAGGTGCGCGCGACTTCCTCGTTCCCTCGCGCATCCATGAAGGCCAGTTCTTCGCGCTGCCGCAGGCGCCGCAGCAGTACAAGCAGCTTCTGATGGTGGCCGGTTTCGACCGCTACTTCCAGATCGCTCCGTGCTTCCGCGATGAAGACCCGCGTGCCGACCGTCTGCCAGGTGAATTCTACCAGCTCGACGTTGAAATGAGCTTCGTGACCCAGGAAGATGTCTGGACCACGATGGAGCCAATGATGACGGCCGTGTTCGAACAGTTTGCCGAAGGCAAGCCGGTGACGAAACAGTGGCCACGCATTCCCTATGACGAATCGATCCGTAAATACGGCTCCGACAAGCCGGACCTGCGCAACCCGATCGTCATGGAAGCCGTGACCGAGCATTTCGATGGTTCGGGCTTCAAGGTCTTCGCCAACATGATCGCTTCCAACCCCAAGGTTCAGGTCTGGGCAATCCCGGCCAAGACCGGCGGCTCGCGCGCTTTCTGCGACCGCATGAACGCATGGGCGCAGTCTCAGGGCCAGCCGGGCCTCGGTTATATCTTCTGGAAGGAAGAAGACGGCAAGGTCGGCGGCTCCGGTCCGCTTGCCAAGAACATTGGCGAGGAACGCACCGAGGCGCTGCGCCAGCAGCTCGGCCTGGAAGCGGGTGATGCCTGCTTCTTCGTCGCCGGTGATCCCGCCAAGTTCTACAAGTTCGCCGGCGAGGCGCGCACCCGCGCCGCCGACGAGCTGAACCTGATCGATCGCGACCGTTTCGAAATGTGCTGGATCGTCGATTTCCCCTTCTTCGAATACAACGACGAAGAAAAGAAGATCGACTTTGCTCACAACCCGTTCTCCATGCCGCAGGGCGGCATGGAAGCGCTGGAAGGGCAGGATCCGCTCTCCATCAAGGCGTTCCAGTATGACGCGGTCTGCAACGGTTTTGAAATCGCCTCCGGCTCGATCCGTAACCAGTCGCCTGAGCTGATGGTCAAGGCCTTCGAAAAGGTCGGCCTGTCGCAGAGCGATGTGGAAGAGCGCTTCGGCGGTCTCTACCGCGCCTTCCAGTACGGCGCGCCTCCGCATGGCGGTTGCGCATTCGGCATCGACCGTGTGGTCATGCTGCTGGTCGGCGCCAAGAACCTGCGCGAAATCACGCTGTTCCCGATGAACCAGCAGGCGCAGGATCTCTTGATGAACGCCCCGTCGCCGGCAACGCCGACGCAGCTTCGCGAACTGGCGCTGCGCGTTATTCCGTCCAAAAAGGACTGATCTGGATTTATTCAGGTTCAAACAAAGGGCTGGCGGCAACGCCGGCCCTTTTTGTTTTTGCAACAAACGCGGCAAAGTCACAATTTTACCGCGAGTTAAACCGAATTCCGCGCACAATCAGCCGAAATCCGCTTCCAGTATAGGCTCCGCGTTCACCTGGGGGACGCAAGACTATTTGGGGTTTTAAACTTGGGACAGCGCCGCCGAACTTCGCTTTCGGTTTCGGCGCGATCATATTTATAAGGATTTCAGAATGGTACATGAAACGGAAAAAGATATCGCGCCGGCGGGTGGATATGCACCTCCAGCCCCGCCGCGCGGCAATTTCGCCGTCAGCCTGCGCTCGCCGGGCGCCAAGTTCCTGATGATCGGCTTCATATCCATGGTTCTGCTCGTGCCGCTCCTGCTTGTCTGGGGGTTGACGGAAGAGCGCGCCTCGCGGGCGGAAGATGTGTCGGGGCGGATTGCCAATGGCTGGGGCGGTGATCAGGTGGTGAACGGTCCCTATCTTGCCGTGCCTTTCGACGTGGACCGCCGCCGCGAGGTGAATGGCCAAAGCATCGTCGACCGCACGACGGAATGGGTGCTGGTCATGCCGGAAACGCTTGAAGTTGCGGCCGATCTGAAGACCGAGGAAAAGCAGCTGTCGATCTACAGCCTGCCGGTCTATAACGGCAACATCGCGCTGAAAGGCCGCTTCGGTTCCGGCATCCTGCAGGACCTCGCGCGCTTTTCCGGCACGCCGCGACTGGAGAACGCCATTCTCGTCCTCAGCATACAGGATATGACCGGCATACGCTCCAGCGCCGGCGTCAAAATCGATGGCGGCCCGGTTCTGCCTTTTGATCCCGGCATGCGGGATATTTCGGTGATGACCAACCGCGCCGGTCCGGAGGTATCGATCCGGTCCGATGCCGGTGTGCACAGGCCGATTGAGAGAAACCTCATCGAAACCGGCTTCGCCTTCGATATCGCCTTTTCCCTGAATGGTTCAGGCAGTTTCGCCGTGGCGCCGGCCGGCCAGACGACGAGCTTTGCGGCAAACGCCGATTGGCCACATCCCGGCTTCGAAGGCCTGTTCCTGCCCGAGCAGAAGACCGTCACCGCTACGGATTTCAAGGCGAACTGGACCATTCCTTATCTTGCGAGAGGCATAGACCGGGTGGTGGAGGGCACGCGTCTGCCGCTGTCGGGCAGCCTGATGACGATCAACCTCGTCGAACCCGTGAAATTTTACCAGATCATCGCCCGAACGCTGAAATATTCGATCGGTTTCATCTCACTGGTGTTTCTTGCCGTCTTCATCGTTGAACTCAAGGGCGGTACTGTCGTGCACTGGATACAATATGTGCTGACGGGGCTGGCGCTGATTATCTTCTACGTGTTGCTGCTGGCGCTCTCCGAGCATACGGGCTTCACGGTTGCCTATATCACGGCATCAACAGCGACGGCGGCGCTGATCGCATCTTATCTCGGTAGCGCAACCAATAGTCGCAGGAATGGTGTGGCGTTGTTTACCGTATTGGCGGTCGCCTACGGCGTCATGTATCTGGTTTTGAACGAAGACGAATATGCGTTGCTGGCAGGTGCTGTGATTTCCTTCATTGCCATAGCCGCAACCATGTACGCCACCCGCCGGGTCGATTGGTCGGGGGCAGGCGCTTCGCAGATGCGCAACTCCGCAAACGAGGTGGTATAGTCTGGCATGCTCCGGCCGGATTGATCTCAATCGACATAACTCCCTGTTTTTCTTTATCCGGCTTGGCGTCAGATGATAAAAGCAGGGAGGCAATACTGAGGCGGGAAAGCAGTACTTTCTCGCCTCCTGTCTACTCGGTTTTCCCGGCAGGTATCTTTATCGTGCAAACCTTTTGCTTGCGGGGATCTCCTGTCTATTCTGCTTAACCTGTGGATTGTCATAAAAACTTAATCAAACTGACAAATCCGGTAGAGAACTTCTTAAGTCTTGTCGATCATTCATCGCCCCCATGAAATTTCACAAATGAGGGTTGAATGTTTTCGCTGGTCTCGACGTTCAAAATAGCGCATCGCGTGTCCATGCTGGCGCTGGCTGCGCTGTGCGGTATCGCCGTCATCGCGGGTATGCTGTTGTGGCAACGGCAGATGGAGGAGCGTTATCGCATCGCCGAAGACACGCTGATCCAGAGGGACGGGGTGTTGACGACGCTGGTGGACGCTCTGCACGAAAGCCGCCTGTATCAGAGGGACTTCCTGCTTTCCAGGGACATGAATTCCGTTGCGCAGTTCGACCAGACGATGGGCAAGGTTGGGCAGTCCGTCAATTCTCTCGAAGGCAGCGCCACGCCGCAGGCCCGCGTGAAACTTGATGCACTGGCGCAGGGTGTTGCCGCCTATGGAGAACGCATGAAAGCGCTGGTTTCCAAAAATCAGGAGCTGGGTCTCACCCCTGCCGATGGTCTTGAAGGCGCTATGCGCAATGGTGTGCATTCCATTGAAAAACACATCGACACCGTCGCCAATGCCGAAATCCGCGCCAGCATGTTGATGATGCGCAGGCACGAGAAGGATTTCATCCTGCGGCGCGACGAAACCTATGCGACAAAACACGCCGCCGAGGTGGAAACCTTCAAGGCGCTGGTGAAGCTGGAGTACCGGCCGGGCGTCGAGCGCCAGCGCATCATGGACGCGCTGGAAATCTACACCGCCTCCTTCCGCTTTTATGCGCAGGCGGTGCTGGAGGAGCAGGCGGCACGCGAGACGGTTGCCACGGCCTATACCGCATTGCTGCCGCTCGTCGCCGATATTTCCTCGGCCTATCGGCAGGAGCGGCAGGCAAGCGCGCTGCAGAACAAAAATGCGGCGGAAACCACGGTTTTGATCGTCGTCGCCCTCATTGCCCTGACCGTCGTGATCCTTTTTGCCGGGGTCTATCTCATTGGCCGTTCGATAACGCGCCCCGCGACCTTGATCACCGGTGCGATGCGTCGCCTTGCCGAAGGCGAAACCGAATTCGACGTTCCCGGCCTGCGCCGTAAGGATGAATTCGGCGCCATGGCGCAGGCGCTGGAAATTTTCCGTCAGGCCGCCATCGCCAAGATCGAACTGGAGAACCAGACTTTTGCGGCCCGGCAACAGGCGGAAGACCAAAAGGCCCGTTTCCAGCGCGAGGCGGAGGCGGAGGCACAGGCGCGGCTGATGCAGGCGACGAGCGGTCTTGCGGCAGCGCTGCACCGTCTCGCCGCCGGTGATCTCTCCTTCGAGTTGAACGAGCCCTTCGCTCCGGATTTCGAGACGCTGCGCCACGATCTCAACCGCACCATCCGCCAGCTGGATGCCGCCATGTCCGGCGTCGTGCAGTCGAGCGTGGCGATCGACGGCGGCAGCCAGGAAATCAGCCAGAGCGCTGCCGATCTTGCCCGCCGCACCGAGCAGCAGGCCGCCTCGCTGGAGGAAACCGCCGCCGCTCTTGATGAGCTGACCGCGAATATCCGCATCTCGGCTGAGCGTGCTGTGGAAGCCCGCACGGTCGCCCACTCCGCCGATGAGGATGCCAGCCGCACGGCTGACCTTGTCGTCGATACAATCATGGCCATGGAGAAGATCGAACAGTCATCCGGCAAGATCGGCAGCATTATCAGCGTTATCGATGAGATCGCTTTCCAGACCAACCTTCTCGCGCTCAATGCCGGCGTCGAGGCAGCCCGTGCAGGCCAGGCGGGACGCGGTTTCGCCGTCGTCGCCCAGGAGGTGCGCGAACTGGCACAGCGCTCTGCAAAAGCTGCGGCCGAGATCAAGGTGCTGATCCGCAACTCCAGCACCGAGGTGAAGGACGGTGCGCGTTTCGTGCGGGAAACCGGCGCAGCCCTGTCGCGCATCGGCGGCTCGGTCAAGACAATCAACGGCCATATCGAAGCCATCGCCGTTGCGACAAAGGAGCAGTCTCTCGGGCTTTCCGAGATCAATACTGCCGTCAACAATCTGGATCAGGGCACGCAACAGAATGCCGCCATGGTCGAGGAAAACAATGCCGCCAGCGCCATGCTGGCGAGCGAGACGGCCCGTCTCAAGAATCTGGTCTGCCAGTTCCGGCTGAGCAATATGGATATCGAGGAGCATGGCTTGCGCGAAGCGGCCTGATACCTCATTTCGCTGCATCGAAAAGCGGGCGCGCAACTTGCCGCCCGCTTTTTTGCTGTTTATAGGTGGGGTACTCACCACGGACCCGGTGAAATCCCGGGTGGCTCTTCTGGCCGCCGATCCGCCAGACAACGCAAAGCACCGACATTCCTTTTCAATCTACCGGACATGGCTCCGGCCGGTGCGTCATTCTTTGCGAAAAAATCAGATGAACAGATTTCAGACTTACAGACGTGAGTGGTTTTCCAATATTCGCGGCGATCTTCTTTCAGGTATCGTCGTGGCGCTCGCCCTCATTCCCGAAGCCATCGGCTTTTCCGTCATTGCCGGTGTCGATCCCAAAGTGGGGCTGTTTGCCTCCTTCGCCATCGCCTGCGTTTCCGCCTTCACCGGCGGCCGGCCGGGCATGATTTCGGCGGCAACCGCAGCCACAGCCGTGCTGATGGTCACGCTCGTCAAGGAGCACGGCCTGCAATATCTCTTTGCCGCCACCATTCTCATGGGCGTGCTGCAGATCGCGGCGGGTTTTGCGAAACTCGGCCGGGTGATGCGTTTCGTGTCACGCTCTGTCATGACCGGTTTCGTCAATGCACTGGCGATCCTGATCTTCATGGCGCAATTGCCCGAACTGACCGGCGTGCCGGTTGAAACCTATGTCATGATCGCCGCCGGTCTTGCGATCATCTATCTCTTTCCGCTGGTCACGAAGATCATTCCATCACCGCTGGTCGCCATAGTTGCCTTGACCTGCGTGGTGGTGTTCTCCGGCATGGACATCCGCACGGTCGGCGATCTCGGTGAGTTGCCGTCGACATTGCCGATCTTTGCATTGCCGCAGGTGCCGCTGACCTTCGAAACGTTGCAGATCATCTTTCCCTACTCCGTGGCGCTCGCCGCCGTTGGCCTGCTGGAATCGCTGCTGACGGCCCAGATCGTCGACGACATGACGGATACGGGCAGCAACAAGAGCCAGGAATGCATCGGGCAGGGGACGAGCAATATCGCATCTGCCCTCATCGGCGGCATGGGCGGCTGCGCCATGATCGGCCAGTCCGTCATCAATGTCAGCTCCGGCGGTCGCGGCCGCTTGTCCACTTTCGTCGCGGGTGCGTTCCTGCTGTTCCTCATTCTGGTGCTGGATGATCTCGTGCGCATCATTCCCATGGCGGCTCTGGTGGCTGTCATGATCATGGTGTCCATCGGCACCTTCTCGTGGCGTTCGATCCTTGATCTGCGCCGCAACCCGCCATCGTCAAGCATCGTCATGCTGGTAACCGTCGGCACGGTGCTCGCCACCCATGACCTTGCAAAGGGTGTGCTGGCGGGCGTGCTTCTTTCCGGCGTGTTTTTCGCGGGCAAGGTTTCCAAGCTTTTCCACGTCAGACCTGAGCTTTCAGCCGATGGCCGCGAGCGGATCTATCGCGTTGACGGCCAGATTTTCTTCGCTTCGACGGAAAGCTTCATCGCCGCCTTTGATTTTGCCGAAGAGGTGGAGGCGGTGACGATTGATGTCTCGGAGGCGCATCTGTGGGATATCTCCGCAGTCGGCGCGCTGGACAAGGTGGTCCTGAAATTCCGTAAGGTCGGCAAGCGGGTCGAGGTGATCGGCGTCAATGAGGCAAGCGCCCACATGATCGACCGTTTCGCCCTGCACGACAAGCAGGGTGCGGCAGCAGCCCCGCTGCATTGAGTACAAATAAAAAGCCCCGGCAGAACCGGGGCTTTTTTGTTTATTCGTTTGCCGTCACCGTCACGCCGAGCATTTTCGGCAGGGTGTTCGGTGCGCCCATCGCAGCGCCCATGATCATCGGGAACGGAACCGGCTTTTCCGGCTCTGCGGTGATCGAGAAGTTCTTCGGATTGTCGATATAGGTGTTGATCGCCGTCGACACCATGTTCTGCAATTCCGGTACGTTGAGCGAGGCCATCATGATCGGGGCCATGCCCTTGATGGTCTGGGCGAGCTGGTCGCTCGTCATGCCCTGCTGGCTTGCCGTGTAATCGATGGCGCGCTTGGTGATGCTGGCGTCCTCGAAGCTGATCTCGGCATTGACGAAGGAAAGCTGCTGCATCAGGCCGAGCATGGCAAGGCTGGCTGCCTGGTCTGCCTGTTCCTTGTTCGGATTGGCGGCCTGCGCCTTCACCGTCTCCTGCATCGACTTGATGAAGGCAAGCGTGTAGCCGGAGAAGCCGAACGACATGTTGAGGCGGCCGACATTGTCGAGGTTGATGGCATATTCCTCGACATCAACGGTGCCGGAGGCAACTTCCCAGCTGCCGCTCATGGTCATGTCGCCGGAAAGGGCCTTGAGTTCGAGCTTCTCGATCGCGTCCTTCGTGGCCGGGTCGGTGACTTCGCTGAGATCGGCCTTGAAGCCGGATGCATCAAGTTCGAAACCGATCGAGGCCTTGTCATCGCTGACCGACATCGTCGCGGTGCTTTCCTCAAGCGAGAAAGCCGGCTTGCCATCGATGGAAACCGAAACCGGGCCGCTATGTGCTTCGTCATAGAACATCAGCGCATCCACGGTGCCCGTGGTCGCATCGGCGGGAATGACGAGGCCCGACATGTAGATGTCGCTTGCCTTGATCTCCACGTTTTCCTGCTTGTAGTCGATATTGTCGAAACGGGCGTTCTTGATCGTGTAACCGCCGTTGTTTTCCTCGACGCCTTCAAGCGTGATGTTGCCGACCGGGATTTTCTTGGCGGGATCGGCGGCTGCGTTGAAGGTCACGCTGTTCAGCGTCACCGTCGAGCCGTTTACGGCAACCGAGCCGGCGGCGATCTCACCGCCCTGGGCGGCGTAGGCTGCATTGATCTTCTTCAGCACATCCCCGCCGTCCAGCGCAAAAGCCGGTGCCGAAAGCGTAAGAAGCGCGGCACTCGCGAAAAGAACCTGCCGGGTGGATTTCAATCTCATGATGTTTCTTCCCTCAACGTACGGATGTGCACCCTGTCAGAATGCTAATGGTGATACTTATATTCACGATTATTCAAAGGTCTACAGAATTTAGATCGATTCCCATGACGGCGGCATTGCGGCATTTAGATCGCGGTTAACAAAAAACCTCACGAAAGAGGTGTTTTCATCCACAGGGCAGACCCCTGAATTTCTTGCCGGGAATCGGCATTTCCGCTAGTCAAGCACCATGGGAAAAAATCTTGTACCTCCGTCTGGCGGAGACGATAACATTCATCCGGTCGATTTGAAGGCGGCGCTTGAAGAGCGCTACCTCGCTTACGCCTTGTCCACGATCATGCATCGTGCGCTGCCGGATGTGCGTGACGGCCTGAAGCCGGTTCACCGCCGCATCATTCACGCCATGAGCGAAATGGGCATTCGTCCCAACTCGGCCTTCAAGAAATGCGCCCGTATCGTCGGTGATGTCATCGGTAAGTTCCACCCGCATGGCGACCAGTCGGTTTATGATGCGCTGGTGCGCCTCGCGCAGGATTTCTCGCAGCGTTATCCGATCGTCGACGGGCAGGGCAATTTCGGCAACATCGATGGCGACGGCGCCGCCGCCTATCGTTACACCGAAGCGCGCATGACCGATGTGGCGGCATTGCTGCTGGAAGGCATTGGCGAGGACGCGGTGGATTTCCGCGCCACCTATAATGAGGAAGACGAGGAACCGGTGGTCCTGCCGGGTGCTTTCCCGAATCTTCTGGCCAATGGTGCCTCTGGCATTGCCGTGGGCATGGCGACATCGATCCCGCCGCACAATGCCCACGAACTTTGCGATGCGGCGCTGTATCTCATCAAGCATCCCGATGCGACGGTCGAAAAGCTGGTGGAGTTCATTCCCGGCCCCGATCTGCCCACGGGTGGCGTGATCATCGAAAGCCGCGAGAATATTCTCGATGCCTACAAGACCGGCCGCGGCGGTTTTCGTGTGCGCGCCAAATGGGAAACGGAAGATCTCGGTCGCGGCGGTTACCAGATCGTCATCACCGAAATTCCCTTCCAGGTGCAGAAATCGCGGCTGATCGAAAAGATCGCCGAGCTTCTGCTCGCCCGCAAGCTGCCGCTGCTGGAAGATGTTCGCGACGAATCCGCCGAAGACGTGCGCATCGTGCTGGTGCCGAAGAACCGCACCGTCGATGCGACGCTCCTGATGGAATCGCTGTTCCGCCTGTCCGACCTCGAAAGCCGCCTGCCGCTCAATATGAACGTGCTGTCGCTTGGCAAGGTGCCGAAGGTCATGGCGCTGAACGAGGTGCTGAGCGAATGGCTGGCGCACCGCAAGGACGTGCTGGTCCGCCGCTCCCGCCACCGTCTGGCCGCCATCGATCGCAGGCTCGAGATTCTGGGCGGCCTGCTGGTCGCCTATCTCAATCTGGATGAGGTGATCCGCATCATCCGCGAGGAGGACGAGCCGAAACAGGTGATGATGGCCAAGTGGTCACTCACCGACAACCAGGCCGAAGCCATTCTCAACATGCGGCTGCGCAATCTGCGCAAGCTCGAGGAATTCGAAATCCGCAAGGAGTTCGATGAACTCAGCAGCGAGAAGGCCGAAATCGAAGGTCTGCTCGCCTCCGACGACAAGCAGTGGCAGACCGTCGCCTGGGAAATCGGCGAGGTCAAAAAGAAATATGCCAAGGCAACCGAGATCGGCCGTCGCCGCACGCAGTTCGCGGATGCGCCGGATGCCGATATCGAGGCCATCCAGCAGGCGATGATCGAAAAGGAACCGGTCACCATCGTCATTTCGCAGAAGGGCTGGATCAGGGCGTTGAAGGGCCACATGTCCGATACGTCGACCCTGACCTTCAAGGAAGGCGACGGCCCGAAGCTTGCCTTCCCGGCGCAGACCACCGACAAGCTGCTGCTTTTGACCACCGGCGGCAAGGCCTATACGCTCGGCGCCGACAAGCTGCCGGGTGGGCGCGGCCATGGCGAGCCGATCCGCATCATGGTCGACATGGAGAACGATCAGGACATCCTGACCGCCTTCGTCCATGATCCCTCACGCAAGCTGTTGCTCGTCTCCACCGCTGGCAACGGTTTCATCGTGGCGGAAAGCGAAATGGTCGCAAATACCCGCAAGGGCAAGCAGATCATGAATGTCTCCATGCCTGACGAAGCCAAGCTCGCGGTGCCGGTGACGGGTGATCATGTCGCTGTCGTTGGCGAAAACCGCAAGCTGTTGGCCTTCCCGCTGTCGCAAGTGCCGGAAATGTCGCGCGGCAAGGGCGTGCGCCTGCAGCGCTATAAGGATGGCGGCGTTGTCGACGTTAAATGTTTCGCGCTTGCCGAAGGCTTGTCCTGGTCCGACACGGCCGGGCGTCTCTTCAACAAGGTGGGTGAAGAACTGCGCGAATGGCTGGCCGACCGTGCCACCGTTGGCCGCACCGTGCCGAAGGGTTTTCCACGTAGCGGGAAATTTGGCGGGTAAGAGTTACGGGTATGGGACGATATGATCTTTGAGGAACCGGCTCACGCCATCCTCATCGATCTCTCCAGAAGCGACGGCCATAACGAATTGGTAGAGATGTGCTTCTTCCGTTTGGATCATGAAGCCGTTTTCCATCAGGAAAATACCGGCGGTCACGATAGCGATCCGCTTATTGCCATCGAGAAACGCATGATTTCTCGCCAGTCCAAAAAGATAGGCCGCTGCGAGATCGCAAACGTGGCCGCAGCCATAGTCAGCTTTGTTGATGGGTCGGTTTAAAGCCGAATCCAGCATGCCTTCGTCACGCAGCCCGTGAATGCCCCCGAAATTATCGATTTGCATTTTGTGAAGCTGCTTGACGGTCTTGACGTCCAGGAAAATAAACTCGGTCATTCAGCGAGTTTCTTCAAGGCTACCTTGTATTTATCCATGAAGACGCGTGCATGTTCTAGTTGACGTGCGAAGGCTTCGTCTGCAACGCGCACACGCAGCTCACCGTTGCTTTCGTCGAGGTCAAGCGTGTCGCCTGCCTTAACGCCCATGCGCTCCAGAACTTCCTTGGGGATAATGATGCCTTCGGAATTACCGATTCTGCGCACCGTCACGTTCATAGCTAGATACTCCATGTTATAACGGCGTTATAACATTGCTGAGGCGTTGTTGCAACGGAGTTGCAACACTGCGCTCAAACGGGGTCTGGCTCGTAAACCTCCCACCCGCGCGGCGTCAGATGTTCCTGCGGGTGGTAGCGGGTCTTGTAGCCCATCTTTTCCGAACCATCGACCCAGTAGCCGAGATAGACATGCGGCAGGCCAAGCCCGCGGGTGCGGGTGATGTGATCGATGATCATGAAGGTGCCGAGCGAGCGCTTTTCGAGATCGGGATTAAAGAAGGAATAGACCATCGACAGGCCGTCGCTCATCACGTCACTGAGCGCCACGGCCAGCAACTCGCCGCGTTTGCTGGAATCAATGCCGGAGCCCGGTTCGCGCACGCGGTATTCGATGATGCGGGTGTTCACATGCGTGTCTTCGACCATGATCGCATAGTCCAGCGCCGACATGTCGGACATGCCGCCAGACTGGTGGCGGTGATCCAGATAACGGCGGAACAGGGAGAACTGCTCGGTGGAAGGTTCGGCGGCGTGAACGGTGGCGACGACATCCTTGTTGATGGACAACACGCGTCGCATCGATTTCGTCGGCTGGAACTGCTCGGTCAGGATACGCACGGAAACGCAGGCGCGGCAGTTTTCGCAGGCCGGGCGATAGGCGATGTTTTGCGAACGCCTGAAGCCGCCCTGGGTCAGAAGGTCGTTCATTTCCGAGGCGCGCGGGCCAACCAGATGCGTAAAGACCTTCCGCTCCATCTGGTTCGGCAGATAGGGGCAGGTGGCCGGCGCCGTAAGATAGAATTGGGGGGAGGGCGTCGCCTGCGTGTTCATCGAACCGTGATCGCCTCCTGCGTCTGTTATGAAAGCGCGCCGCGATTTCACGGGGTTGGCGGCGGCGCTTCAAGCGACATGCATAATGTCACAGAATGGCAAAATGACGGAAAACGTCAACTGCGGGATGAGGTATTTACCGCCTTTAAAAGGCACGTTTTCGTGGCTTCATGCGATATCAGCGTGTCCTGACCATGACGGTGCCGAGCAGGAAGTCGTGAACGAGGCGCGAGCGCTCGGTAAACAGGCCTGCCAGAAGAATCAAAGGCGTCAGAACCGAGTTGATGACCCAGAACAGCACGATGTGCACGGTCGCCAGCAGAAAATCGATTCGCCGTCCATCCATGCGCGCCATGGCGATGCCCATCGCCCGCATGCCGGGTGTGGCCTGCGAGGGACCGCCGAGCGATACGCCGAAATAAAGCACCGCGACGATGACGAACAGCGCCGGGTAGAGGAAAAAGCCGAGACCCAGCGTGATCACGCCGAGAAAGAAGACAATCACGGCGGCCGGAATGCAAAGCAGCAGAACGATCGCATAATCGATCAGGAACGCGAAGACGCGCCGGCTCAGGACGCCGCTATAGGCGCGCCAGTCGTCCGGTGCGGCATAAGTGGGGTTCTGGTCGAGGCTCATCTTTCGTTTTCTCCTGAAAAGGTCTGACAGCGCGGCTTATATGCCGTGTCAGCAGACAATATGGGAAGAAAACGACCGAATACAATAAGAGGTGGCCGTCAGCCCTTTGCGAGTTTGCGTGCAGCCTCGATGGCGAAATAGCTCAAGATGCCATCGCAGCCTGCGCGCTTGAAACAGAGAAGTGTTTCCATCATCACCCGTTCGCCGTCGATCCAGCCATTCATGGCCGCCGCCTTGATCTGGGTATATTCGCCGGACACCTGATAGGCGAAAGTCGGCAGCCCAAAATTCTCCTTCAGCCGCCAGCAGATGTCGAGATAGGGCAGGCCGGGTTTGACCATCAGCATATCCGCGCCTTCCTCCACATCGAGCGCCGCATCACGGATCGCTTCCATGCCGTTGGCAGGGCTGATGTAATAGCTATTCTTGTCGCCCTTCAGCAGGCCGGCCGTGGAGATGGCCTCGCGATAGGGGCCATAATAGCCGGAGGCGAATTTCGTTGCGTAAGCCATGATGCCGACATTCTGGTGCCCGGCGGCATCAAGACCGCGACGAATAGCGCCGATGCGGCCATCCATCATCTCAGACGGAGAGATAATGTCCGAACCGGCCTCGGCCTGCAGGATCGCCGCCCTGACGACCTGATCGACCGTCTCGTCATTGACGATCTCGTCGCCGCGCAGAATGCCGTCATGCCCGTGGCTGGTGAAGGGGTCGAGCGCGACATCGGTGATCATGCCGATATTTGGAACGGCTTTTTTGACCGCGATCGTCGCCTGATTGATGAGATTGTTGGCCTCGAGCGCATTAGAGCCGGTCTCGTCACGCAGATCCATCTCGATATTCGGGAAGGTGGCGATTGCCGGAATGCCGAGGTCGGCGGCTTCCTTCGCCGCTTCGACGAGCTTGTCGATACTCATGCGGTTGACGCCGGGCATCGCCGGAATGGGATCGAGGATATTGCTGCCGGGTACGATGAAGACCGGCCAGATGAGATCGTCGACGGTCAGGCGGTTCTCCTGCACCAGACGGCGCGTCCAATCCGCCTTGCGATTGCGCCGCATGCGGCGATGGCCGGTGATCTCGTCGACCAGATGCGTTTTGTCCTGCATGTCAGAATGTCCTTCGGTCAAATTTCGCAAGCTGCATAACATGAAGCATGCGCCGTGCGAATGCGACAATGTCGCCCTGGCTTTCCCTCTTGCCTGCCTTGCCGGGAAGCGATGCTTTGACAAGGTAGACCACCGGATTCAATATGGGCTGGTCGCCCGCCCGTCGAGACCGTATCTTCCGGCCATGGAACCTGATTCTCAACCTCTGCCGAAGCGTCCGCTTACGGAAATCCTCTTTCTGGTCTTCATGAGGCTGGTCGCGGTCTCCTGTTTCTGGTTCGGCCTGCAATATTGGGCAATGCTCACGGGGTACTCGCTGGGCGGGCAGGGGCGGTTCGATATGCTGAACCTGCCCTGGCGGGTGGCGGGCAGTGCACTGGCGGTTATTTTCCCGGTTGCGGCCCTTGGTCTCTGGCTTGGCGCCTCCTGGGGCGCGGTCATGTGGGTCATGGGCGCGGGTGCGCAGATCGCCATGTATAAGGTATGGCCACATATCTTCGGCGCCAACACGCTGGTACCCGTCATGCACGGTCTCGTGGCAACCATTTATATACTATTTCTGGTCGCTTTCTGGCTGGATCACCGCCAGAATGAAGAACGCGCAAGAATTGATTTACCATAAGAATAAAGCAATGCGGCCTGTTTTCAGGCCGTTTTTTATCTCTAAGTCATTGATTTATAATGCGTGGCCTCTGACCATTCCCGCTTCGCCACAAGTTGGGTCCTCCTGGGAAAATGCAGGTAACCATTTGTTAATCGTAGCTTTTAAGTAGAATTTTATGCGCATTGATTAGGTTCTCACTCAAGGCGGGAGACAAACAAACACACCGCCAAACAAAACAGTGAGGCAGTCATGATCAATAGCAAAGTTAAGCCGCAGGCCGTTGTTGCCGACGCACACGAAGATACCATCCGTTCGCTCTACATGGAGTCGCTGCATCTGGTGGAACGTCTCCACCGCCGCCTCCTCGATGTCATCAAGGACGAGTTCGATCGTCAGGGTCGTGATGACGTCAACGCCGTACAGGCTCTGCTGCTGTTCAACATCGGCAATTCCGAATTGACGGCCGGTGAACTTCGTTCCCGCGGTTATTACCTCGGCTCGAACGTTTCCTACAACGTCAAGAAGCTGGTCGACCTCGGTCTCATCAACCACCAGCGCTCGCGTGTCGACCGCCGCTCGGTCCGCATCAGCCTGACCGAAGAAGGCCAGGCCATCGCCGAAACGGTTGCCCGCCTTTATGAACGCCACGTCGGCTCGATCGAAAAGGTCGGCGGCATCGGCACCGGCGAGTTCTCCGAAATGAACAAGCTGCTGCAGCGCCTCGATCGCTTCTGGAACGACTCGATCGCTTATCGTCTCTAATATCCGCGACGGGTTCACTGTTTAAGCCGGGGGCATCGCTTTGCCTCCGGCTTGCGGATTCCGTGCAACGCCGGCGCTTGTTTTTCATGTCAAGCCCGTTGCCTTATCCGAGCCTTCGCCTTTGTTTTCAGGCAACACAGCTTTGTGAGAAAAGGCTCGTGACACGAATTGGCCATATTGATATGGGACCGGCAAGGGTGAGGGAGCCGGCTGTTTCTCCTGCTGTCGCGGCAAGTCCCGACTGTTCCGCCAGACTGTAGCGCCCAGACCCTGGGCCTCGAGCATTACCGGCCGGCAGGCACGTTGTACGTGTTTGTTAATCATATTGATTTAGGCATTGTTGAGAATGCCGAAGAGAGTGGCTGGTAGGTAGAATGACAAAGAAATCCGTTTCCGATTCCGTATCGCGCCGCGCGCTTCTGCGCTCAGCCGTTTCCGTTGGTGTTGCAGCACTTGCCGCGCCGGCCTTGGCGCAAAATGCGCTGAACGACCTCATGGGTTCGTCACGCCGCGGCAACTGGGATGACCAGTTCGACGCCAATACGTCGCGTTCCGCCGTCGGCGTCGTTTCCAACAATCCGGTTCTCGGCCGGGAAGCGCCGGTCTACATGCAGCAGGCGATCATGCAATATCAGCAGATCGTCCAGAATGGCGGCTGGCCGGATGTGCCCGTCAGCCAGCAGCGCCTTCAGATCGGCGTCTCTGACCCCTCCGTACAGGCGCTTCGCCAGCGACTGATGGTGTCTGGCGACCTGCCGCGCGAAGCCGGTATTTCCAGCGCCTTCGATAGTTACGTCGATGGTGCGCTGAAACGCTTCCAGGCCCGCCATGGTCTTCCGGCTGATGGTGTCAGCGGTGAATATACCACCAAGGCGCTCAATGTTTCGGCCCAGATTCGTCTGGCGCAATTGCAGACCAACCTTGTGCGCATTCAGTCCATGTCGGGCGATCTCGGTCCGCGTCACCTGATGGTCAATATTCCGGCCGCCGCCATCGAAGCGGTGGAGAATGAACGCGTCGTCCTGCGCAACACGGCCGTCGTCGGCCGCGCCAGCCGCCCGACACATGTCATCAATTCCAAGATTTACGAGGTCATCCTCAATCCCTACTGGACCGCGCCGCGCTCGATCATCGAGAAGGATATCGTGCCGCTGATGCAGAAGGACCCGACCTATCTGGAGCGGAACAATATCCGCCTCATCGATGGCAAGGGACAGGAAGTGCCGCCGACCGCGGTCGACTGGTTCGCGCCGAAGGCCCCGAACCTGATGTTCCGTCAGGACCCCGGCAAGATCAACGCCATGTCTTCGACGAAGATCAACTTCCACAATCCGAACAACGAATATATGCACGACACACCGCAGCAGGGCCTGTTCAACAAGCTGATGCGTTTCGAATCCTCCGGTTGCGTGCGCGTGCAGAATGTGCGCGACCTCACAAGCTGGCTGCTGCGCGACACGCCCGGCTGGTCGCGTCAGGAAATGGAACGCGTCATCGCCACCCGCGTCAACACGCCGATCAAGCTGGCGCAGGAAGTGCCGGTTTATTTCGTCTACATCACCGCATGGTCGGCGAAGGACGGCGTGGTGCAGTTCCGCGACGATATCTATGAAAAGGATGGCAACGCCGAACTGGCGCTCAACACCACGAGCGGCATGGAGCAGCCGGCCGGCGCTGTTGATGACGACCTTCTGCCGCGCAACTGATCGGCGCTTTTATCGATGAAAACAGGCCGCATCTTCGGGTGCGGCTTTTTTCTTGACGATTTTCTGAGAACAGCTGCCGTTTTTTGTCGCAACGTCGCGTTTTGACGGGCAAATCTCGCACCTCGTATTGCTCTTGTCCGGGCGGAACGCTAAGACGCCATCGCATTACTGTTTCAGGAGCCTTCACCATGTCGAACACAGATGCTTTCTTCTCCCGTCCGCTTGCCGAAGTTGATCCGGATATTTTCGGCTCGATCGAGAAGGAACTGGGTCGCCAGCGCCACGAGATCGAACTGATCGCCTCGGAAAACATCGTTTCCCGCGCCGTGCTTGAAGCGCAGGGTTCGATCATGACCAACAAATATGCCGAAGGTTATCCGGGCAAGCGTTATTACGGCGGTTGCCAGTTCGTCGACATTGCTGAAGAGCTTGCCATCGAGCGCGCCAAGAAGCTGTTCGGCGTCAACTTCGCCAACGTCCAGCCGAATTCCGGTTCGCAGATGAACCAGGCCGTGTTCCTCGCGCTGCTGCAGCCGGGTGATACCTTCATGGGTCTCGACCTGAACTCGGGAGGTCACCTGACCCACGGTTCGCCGGTCAACATGTCCGGCAAATGGTTCAACGTCGTGTCCTACGGCGTGCGCGAAGGCGACAACCTGCTCGACATGGACGAAGTGGAGCGCAAGGCCAAGGAAACCCGGCCGAAGCTGATCCTCGCCGGCGGCACCGCCTATTCCCGTATCTGGGACTGGAAGCGCTTCCGCGAGATCGCCGATGAAGTCGGTGCTTACCTCATGGTCGACATGGCCCACATTGCCGGTCTCGTTGCCGGTGGCCAGCATCCGTCGCCGTTCCCGCACTGCCATGTCGCCACCACGACGACGCATAAGTCGCTGCGCGGCCCGCGCGGCGGCATGATCCTCACCAATGAAGAGGATCTGGCCAAGAAGTTCAATTCCGCCGTATTCCCCGGCCTGCAGGGCGGCCCGCTGATGCACGTCATCGCCGCCAAGGCCGTTGCCTTCGGTGAAGCGCTGCAGCCGGAATTCAAGGACTACGCCGCACAGGTCGTCAAGAATGCCAAGGCACTGGCCGAAACGCTGATCGAAGGCGGTCTGGATGTCGTCTCCGGCGGCACCGACAACCACCTGATGCTGGTCGATCTTCGCAAGAAGAACGCCACCGGCAAGCGTGCGGAAGCAGCCCTGGGCCGCGCCTACATCACTTGCAACAAGAACGGCATTCCTTTCGATCCGGAAAAGCCCTTCGTCACCTCCGGTGTCCGTCTTGGCACGCCGGCCGGCACGACGCGCGGTTTCAAGGAAGCGGAATTCCGCGAAATCGGCAAGCTGATCGTCGAGGTTCTCGATGGTCTGAAGGTTGCCAATTCGGACGAGGGCAACGCCTCGGTCGAAGCTGCGGTACGTGAAAAGGTCGTCGGCCTGACCGACCGTTTCCCGATGTACCCGTACATGTAAGGAAAAAAGACGATGCGCTGCCCATTTTGCGGTTCCGAAGACACACAGGTCAAGGACTCGCGTCCGGCGGAGGACAACACCTCCATCCGCCGGCGGCGCATCTGCCCCGATTGCGGCGGCCGCTTCACGACCTATGAGCGCGTGCAACTGCGCGAGCTGATGGTCATCAAGAAAAGCGGCCGCAAGCTGCCCTTCGACCGGGAAAAGCTGGTGCGATCCTTCGAGATCGCGCTGCGCAAGCGCCCGGTTGACCGCGACCGGATCGAGCGGGCCGTGTCAGGCATTGCCCGTCGTCTCGAAAGCTCCGGCGAGACGGAAATTCCCTCGGAAGAAATCGGCCTGCAGGTTCTCGAAGCGCTGAAAAGCCTCGATGACGTGGCCTTCGTGCGTTATGCCTCGGTCTATCGCGATTTCAGCCATGCCGAGGATTTTGAAAACGTGATTGCCGAAATCAACGCCAAGATCGCCCGCGACACGGACGCCGGAGTCTAGCCGTGACGAGCCGTGCCGATGACGAAAGGTTCATGGCCCGCGCCATCGAGGTTTCGCTTCGCCACCAGGGCCAGACGCTGACCAACCCCTCGGTCGGCTGTGTTCTCGTCAAGGACGGGAAAATCATCGCCGAAGCGGTGACTGCCATCGGCGGTCGCCCCCATGCCGAACGTCAGGCGCTGGAAATCGCCGGCGAGGCGGCCCGTGGTGCTACCGCCTATGTGACGCTCGAACCATGCTCGCACTGGGGCAAGACCCCGCCATGCGCCAATGCCCTGGTGGAATACGGCGTCGCCCGTGTCGTGGTGGCGGTGGATGATCCGGATGAGCGTGTTTCCGGCCGTGGTTATACGATTTTGCGCGATGCCGGCATTGTCGTGGAAACCGGCCTGCTGCGTGATGAGGGTAAGAGGGCGCTTGCCGGTTACCTCACGCGCCAGATGAAAAAACGCCCGCATGTGATTCTGAAGCTTGCCGTTTCCGCCGATGGCATGATCGGCAGGAAAGGCGAGGGGCAGGTGGCGATCACCGGTCCCGAGGCTCGCCATGCCGTGCATGAGCTGCGGGCGCGTTGCGATTGTATTCTCGTCGGCATCAGGACCGCGATTGCGGATGACCCGGAGCTGACGGTGCGGATCACCGGCATGGAGCAGCGCTCGCCGGTGCGCATCGTGCTGGACCGGCAGTTTGAATTGCCGTTGACGTCGAAGCTGGTGCGGAGTGCGCGGGAGGTGCCGGTGGTGGTTGCGGCTTTACCCCCCTCTGCCCTGCCGGGCATCTCCCCCTCAAGGGGGGAGATCGGCAAGGGGCTGTCCGCTCGCTCAAATTTTGAGCCGGGGTCTCATTCGCCAGCTGTTGATGTCGGGCAACACGCCGCTCCATCGATCTCCCCCCTTGAGGGGGAGATGCCCGGCAGGGCAGAGGGGGGTAACCGCGAGTCAAAGCGCCAACTCCTCACCAACGCCGGCGTCCAGATCCTCGAAGCCACAACCCTCGAAAACCTCCTCCACGTCCTTGCCGATAGCGGCATGTCGGAACTTCTGGTCGAAGGCGGTGCCTTTGCCGCAAAATCATTCCTTGAAGCCGGGCTGGTGGACCGTATCATGCTGTTCGAAAGCCCTGTCGTGATCGGTGAGGGCGGCATTGAAACGCCGCTCCGCCGTGCCGATATCACGGGCGATTATGCTTTGGTCAGTGAAACCGCCTATGGGCCGGATCGCTGCTTCGATTATGAAAGGCCGATTTGATGTTTACCGGAATTGTCACCGACGTTGGAACCGTTTCCGAGCTGGAAGCCCTGGCTGAAGGCATTCGTCTGCGGGTGGCGACCAATTACGATCCCAAGACCATCGATATGGGTGCATCCATCTCCCATGGCGGCATTTGCCTGACGGTGACGAGGCTGCCGGAAGACGGCAGCAACGAGCGCTGGTATGAGGTCGAGGCCTGGGAAGAGGCGCTGCGCCTGACAACGATTGCCGGCTGGAAACAGGGCACCCATGTCAATCTGGAGCGGGCGCTGAAGATCGGCGACGAGCTTGGCGGTCACATCGTCTCCGGGCATGTCGATGGCAAGGCGGAAATCCTGGCCGTAGAGCCGGAAGGCGAAGCGGTACGTATCCGCCTGCGCGCGCCGGACCATCTGGCAAAATTCGTGGCGCCCAAGGGTTCCGTGGCGCTCGACGGCACTTCGCTGACCGTCAATGCCGTCGAAGGCACCGATTTCGACGTGCTGCTCATCCGCCACACGCTGACTGTGACGACGTGGGGCGAGCGCCAGCCCGGAGACTTCGTCAATTTCGAAGTCGATACGATGGCGCGTTATGCCGCACGGCTTGCGGAATTTCCCTCGGCGTAAGCTGGCGAGGCTCGGCGTTTTATTATGTTCGCGGACTCTTCCTTCTCCCGTCATTCCGGCCTTGAGCCGGAATCCAGCCAGCCCAAGTCCTTGGGCTGAGAAGACTCCTTTCGCCGCACAGACGCGCGTCGGCTGGATGCCGGATCAAGTCCGGCATGACGGAGGAGGAGCAGCGAGTTTGATCGTGATCGGTGTTGGTCGCCGCCACACTTCCGGTCGAACCGGAAAGATTGTAAAGACGTCATTCAGCCGTTTGAGATCGACTGCGCGCCAAACAGGGTAGGGAACATACATCATGCCGTCTTTTGAACTGCTGACAGCCTTTTTCATAACCACCGCCCTGTTCGCCTATATTCCCGGTCCGGCCATGCTTTACGCGGCGGCACAGACCATGGCGCGGGGTCGGTTTGCCGGGCTGATGGCGGTACTCGGCATCCATGTCGGCTGCTATTTTCATATCTTCGCCGCTGCGGCCGGTCTCTCCGTGCTGTTTCAGGCGGTTCCATGGCTTTACCTCGCGGTGAAGCTGTGCGGGGCGCTTTATCTTATCTGGCTGGGTTTCTCGATGCTGCGTAGCAAGCTGGAAGGGGAGGCGGTCAATCTCACCATCGAGCCGAAATCGGCGCGTCGGGCTTTCATCGACAGTATCATCGTTGATGTCCTTAATCCGAAGACGGCGCTGTTCTTTCTGGCCTTCCTGCCGCAATTCGTGGATCCGGCGGCCGCTTTCCCGGTCTGGCTGCAGTTCCTGATCCTCGGCATTGCCGTCAATTTCATTTTCTCCTCCGCCGATCTCGTCGGCGTGCTTCTGGCGGGCGCGATGGTCGGGCGTCTGAAGCGGTCGAGCGCCGTGCAGGCTCTGGCCCGGCGCGCTGCCGGAACGGTGCTGATGGGGCTTGGCGTGCATCTGGCTTTCCAGAAAAGCTGATTTTTCATCCGCGCCGCAGAGACATCAAGCCTTGCGGGATACCCCGCAAACGGGCCATGCTGCGTGGGCGATGCATGAAAATACTTGCCAAGAACGGCCAGCCGTGGTTTGACCGCCGCAAAAGCCGGTATGATCCGGCGTAAGCTTTTCGGGAAAATCCCCAGGAACCCTCACATGTCCAAACCTCATCTTCTTATCGTGGAAGCACGTTTTTACGACGATATGGCGGATGCCCTTCTCGAAGGCGCGAAGTTCGCGCTCGATGAGGCCGGCGCCACCTATGACGTCATCACCGTTCCCGGCGCGCTGGAAATTCCCGCCGCCATCGCCATGGCGCTTGATGGCGCCGACAATGACGGCACGGAATATGACGGTTTCGTCGCACTCGGCATGGTCATTCGCGGCGAGACCTACCACTTCGATATCGTCTCCAACGAATCCTCCCGCGCCCTGATGGATCTCGCCGTCAGCGAATCGCTGCCGATCGGCAACGGTATCCTCACCGTTGAAAATGACGAGCAGGCCTGGGCGCGCGTGCGCCGTTCCGACAAGGACAAGGGCGGTTTTGCCGCCCGTGCGGCGCTGACCATGATCGAGCTGAAGAAGAAACTGGGTGGCTGAGCGCATGTCGAATGTTGATAATGGCGGCGAACCGCGCCAGCCTTCGGTAAAGCCGGCCAACCAGCGCGGCGCGGCCCGCCTTGCGGCCGTGCAGGCGCTTTACCAGATGGATGTCGGCGGCACCGGCGTGATGGAAGTGGTGGCCGAATATGAGGCGCACCGTCTCGGTCAGGAAGTCGATGGCGATACCTATCTGAAGGCCGATCCGTCGTGGTTCCGCTCCATCGTCTCCGGCGTCGTCCGTGACCAGACGAAGATCGACCCACTGGTGCGTTCCGCCCTTCTGGAAGACTGGCCGCTGTCGCGTCTCGATGCCACCGTGCGCGCCATTCTTCGCGCCGGCACCTTCGAGATCCTTGAGCGTAATGACGTGCCGGTCGCCGTCATCGTCACAGAATATGTTGAAATCGCCCGCGCTTTCTTCGAACACGACGAGCCGAAGCTGGTGAATGCGGTGCTTGACCGCATCGCCAAGCAGGTGCGCGGCGAGGCAAAACGCTAAAATACATCAGGTGAGGAAGACATGAGCGCCGTTTCCGTCCCCGGACTTGAAGTTCAACTGGGCGAGGCCAAGCGCAACGTCTTCCTCCTCACCATGGCGCAGGCGATCATGGGGTCGGCCGCGCCCTTAAGCTTTTCGGTCGGCGCGCTTGCCGGTTATCAGCTGCTCGGAGCCGACAAGTCGCTGGCAACCGCGCCGCTCACCGGCTTCAATATCGGCGTGGCGCTCGGTGCCATCTGCGTTGCGGCGGCATCCCGTTTCCTCGGCCGCAAGGCCGGTTTCATGGTCGGCGCGCTGATGTGCTCGATCGGCGGTGGCATCGCCGCAGTCGCGCTCTTCCGCACGGATTTCTGGCTGTTTGCCGTCGGTCTGCTGCTGATCGGTATCTCAGGCGGTTTCACGCAAAAAATCCGTTTCGCCGCAGCCGACGCATCGCCATCCTTTTACAAACCGAAGGCTATTTCCTGGATTCTGGCAGGCGGCATCATTTCGGCCATCGTCGGGCCGCAACTGGCTATCCTCGGCAAGGATCTGCTCGCACCGGTCACTTTTGCCGGCGCGTTCATCGCACTGGTGCCGCTCGGCCTCGTCTCGATCGCCATTCTGGCTTTCCTGAAATTGCCCGACCCGAAGGCAGCATCCACCCATACGGAGGCCGCGCGTCCGCTGTCGGAAATCGTCCGCACCCAGCGTTTCATCACCGGCATGGTCTGCGGTATCGGTTCTTATGCGCTGATGACCTTCATGATGACCGGTGCGCCGCTTGCCATGGTCGTCGGCTGCGGTTTCCCCACCGAACTCGCCACGCTCGGCATCCAGTGGCACGTTCTGGCCATGTTCGCGCCGAGCTTCTTCACCGGCATGCTGATTTCCCGATTCGGTGCGGAAAAAATCGTTGCATTCGGCCTCATCGTGCTGATGGCCTGCGCCGTCATCGCCCATATGGGCATCGAATTGTGGAACTTCTGGGCCGCGCTCATCCTGCTCGGGCTTGGCTGGAATTTCGGCTTCATCGGCGCAACCGCCATCATCACGTCAAGCTATCGCCCGCATGAGGCGGACAAGGTGCAGGGCTTCCACGATATCGTGCTGTTCGGCACGGTAGCGCTCTCGTCCTTCTCTTCCGGCAAGGTGTTTACGGCGTGGGGCTGGTCGGTGATGAACCTCGTCATCTGGCCGGTTGCGGGGCTTTGCCTGCTGCTCGTCCTCTCGCTGCTGCTGAGGCAGCGCAAAACCGCCGCGTAAGGTCGCACTCCTTCTCTACCCCTTTCATGTTTCAGGCAAATTTGTGGGCTTGACGCCGCACCTTTCGCCAACGCAATCTTGCCGCGCAGGTCGTTTTTCCTTGGGAGGGGAATAAACGGCCCCGACAGGACCTGGTGCGCGTGTGAACGCCCATGTCCTTGCACATGGTTCGCCGCGCCGGGGAGGGAGTGAGACCCGGCCTTTTGGGAGGTAAGTGCGCATGACCGTAATACCGTTAGTGATTTTATGTGGGGTCCTGTCCGTGGTGTACGCGGTGTGGACGACCAAGAGCGTTCTCGATGCCGATCAGGGCAACGAGCGTATGCGTGAAATAGCAGGTTTTATCCGTGAAGGTGCGCAGGCTTATCTCACCCGTCAATATCTCACCATCGCCATCGTCGGATTGATCGTCGCCGTTCTTGCCTGGTATCTGCTGTCGGCCATCGCGGCCATCGGTTTTGTTATCGGCGCGGTGCTGTCCGGCGTTGCCGGTTTCGTCGGCATGCATGTTTCCGTGCGCGCCAATCTGCGCACCGCGCAGGCCGCATCCCACAGCCTTGGCGCCGGCCTTGATATCGCCTTCAAGTCGGGCGCCATTACCGGCATGCTGGTTGCCGGCCTCGCGCTGCTTGGCGTTTCCATCTATTATTACATACTGACCTCGGTCCTTGGCCATCCGCCCGGATCACGCGCGGTCATCGACGCGCTGGTGTCGCTCGGCTTCGGCGCGTCGCTGATTTCGATCTTCGCCCGTCTCGGCGGCGGCATCTTCACCAAGGGCGCCGATGTCGGCGGTGACCTTGTCGGCAAGGTCGAGGCCGGCATTCCGGAAGATGACCCACGCAACCCGGCAACCATTGCCGATAATGTCGGTGATAACGTCGGCGATTGCGCCGGCATGGCGGCCGACCTGTTCGAGACCTATGCCGTCTCCGTTGTTGCGACGATGGTTCTCGCCGCGATCTTCTTTGCCGGAACGCCGATCCTGGAAAGCGCCATGGTCTATCCGCTGGCGATCTGCGGCGCCTGCATTCTGACTTCGATTGCCGGTACCTTCTTCGTCAAGCTTGGCACCAACAATTCCATCATGGGCGCGCTCTATAAGGGGCTTATCGCCACCGGTATCTTCTCGGTCGCCGGTCTTGCGGTCGCAACCTATGCAACGGTTGGCTGGGGAACGATAGGCACGGTCGCCGGAATGGAAATTACCGGCACCAACCTCTTCCTTTGCGGGCTGGTCGGCCTGGTCGTCACGGCGCTGATCGTCGTCATCACCGAATATTATACCGGCACCAACAAGCGCCCGGTCAACTCCATCGCCCAGGCATCGGTTACCGGCCACGGCACCAACGTCATCCAGGGGCTTGCCGTCTCCCTGGAATCGACGGCGCTGCCGGCCATCGTCATCGTCGGTGGCATCATCGGCACCTACCAGCTCGGCGGCCTGTTCGGCACCGGCATCGCGGTCACCGCCATGCTTGGCCTTGCCGGCATGATCGTGGCGCTCGACGCTTTCGGTCCGGTCACGGACAATGCCGGCGGCATCGCCGAAATGGCCGGCCTTGATCCGGATGTGCGCAAGGCGACCGACGCGCTGGATGCCGTCGGCAACACCACCAAGGCGGTCACCAAGGGTTATGCCATCGGCTCTGCCGGCCTCGGCGCGCTGGTGCTGTTTGCCGCCTATGCCAACGACCTGTCCTACTTCGCCGCCAATGGCGATACCTATCCCTACTTCAAGGACATGGGCGAGATTTCCTTCAGCCTTGCCAATCCTTACGTCGTTGCCGGCCTGCTGTTCGGTGGCCTTATCCCCTACCTCTTCGGCGGCATCGCCATGACGGCGGTGGGCAAGGCGGCAGGTGCCATCGTCGAGGAAGTGCGCCGTCAGTTCCGCGAAAAACCCGGCATCATGGCGGGCACGGAAAAGCCTGACTACGGCAGGGCGGTCGATCTGCTGACGAAAGCGGCGATCCGGGAAATGATCATCCCGTCGCTTCTGCCGGTTCTCGCCCCTCTCGTCGTTTATTTTGGCGTGCTGCTGATCTCGGGCTCCAAGGCGTCAGCCTTTGCCGCACTCGGGGCATCGTTGCTCGGCGTCATCATCAACGGCCTGTTCGTGGCGATTTCCATGACATCAGGCGGTGGCGCCTGGGATAATGCCAAGAAGAGCTTCGAGGATGGTTTCATCGACAAGGACGGCGTGCGCCACGTCAAGGGCTCGGACGCCCACAAGGCGTCGGTGACGGGTGATACCGTCGGCGACCCCTATAAGGACACCGCCGGCCCCGCCGTCAATCCGGCCATCAAGATCACCAATATCGTGGCGCTGCTGCTGCTGGCAATTCTTGCCCACTGAAAGCTTGATGCCTGACAAACGAAAAAGGCCCGGGGAGCGATCCTCGGGCCTTTGATTTTTGCGAATTCTTTTGCCTGCCGGTCAGGGCGTGTTGTTGCCCTGGCCGAGAATGCTCTTGGCGATGTTGGCGCCCGAGGTGCCGCCGGAGAGCAGCTGCTGCAGGAAGGTGAGATCCTTGCCGCCCGTCGGGGTGGTGCGCGAAATCGTGTCGAAGACCTTGCCGTCCTGCAGCGCGTAATTGGCCTTGCGCTCGATCACGCCGTCCTTGTTGAAATAGATGGCGAGAATGTTCTGCTCGACCAGCGTCGGCTTCATGAAGGCGGCGCGGCGCACGCGCTTCTGCGAGATGTAATAGAACACCTCGTTGCCGAAGGTCGCCGTGGTGGAGGGCGTGCCCATGGTCAGCAGAACCTGTTCGCGGCTGGAGCCTTCTGGGATCAGCTGGAGCGACTGCTCGTCCATGACGTAGCCGTTGTGGAACACGTCGGTGGTGCTGGTGCAGGCGGAAAGCAGGCCGGATGCGAGCACGATTGCGATGGCCGTCTTGCTCAGAATTTTGCCGTGACTTGCGGATTTCTGCTTGCTCAACTGCTTTTCCCCGACTGCGATCATGAATGGCACCTTCCGGCATTGCGTGGTGCACAGTGTCTGTGCACATGATTGTGTCAATCCGGGGACGGAAAATCCCGATCACCCCCCAAATTCAATGCTTTCCCGGTCTTTTGGAACTCCTCCGGTTCTCTTCGACTGTTTCAGCCGAAAGACGAACGTGACCGCGACAGCATTGCAATTCGTGGATGCTTCGGTAAACCAGCTTTGACGATCATGCAACAAGTGCGAGGGGCGGTAAGTGAATTCACCGGTCACGTTCGGAAAAAAACGATGATATTCGGGCTGTTCAAGAAGAAAAACAACAATCGCGCCATAGTCGACCGGCAATATGAGACCTTGACGGCGGCCGCCCGCTCGCCCGGTTTTTATCTCGATCTCGGCGTTCCCGATACCGTGATGGGCCGTTTCGAGATGCTGTCGGTCATCATGATTCTCTATTTCCGTCGCACCAAGTCCTCCGGGGTCAGCGGTCAGGAGATCGCGCAGGAGATCGTTGACGCCTTTTTTCAGGATATCGATCATTCCATCCGTGAACTCGGTATCGGTGACCAGGGTGTGCCGAAACGCATGAAGAAATTCGCCGGCATGTTTTACGGACGGCTCGAATCCTATGCGGCGGCGCTGGATGCATCCGACCCCGTTGCCCTTGCCGCAGCGCTTCGGCGCAATATATATCCGCAGGCAGACGAGACGGCGCCGGCGCTGGACGGGCTGGCGGGCTGGATGATGGAAGCCTCTTCGGCCCTTTCCGCCGTCTCCGAAGAAACAATAGCAACCGGAAGCCTGACGCTGCCCTTGCCTGGACGATGAGGTTCACCATGAACACGCGACACGCCGCAAATGACGACCTGCCTTTTTCCTATCCCGTAAAGGTAGGCCATATTTCCGCCAATCCCGTCAGGATTGGTCTGGAAGCCAACGCCGAGGAGCTGAAGGCGCTGGCGAAATTCTGGAATGTGGTTTCTGTCGAATATCTGAAGGCGGAATTGCAGGTTACCCGTTGGAAGAAGGACGGCGTGAAGATCAAGGGCGAGGTGCATGCGGCCGTGACCCAGTCCTGCGTCGTGACGCTGGAGCCGGTCACGAGCAAGATCGACGAGCCTGTTGAGCATATTTTTGTGCCGGAGGGATCGAAGCTGGCGCGGATGGTCACCAATGAGGAAGGCGAGATCGTACTCGACCCCGATGGTCCTGACATTCCCGACCAGTTCATCGGCGACAGCATCGATGTCGGCGCTGCAGTTGCCGAATTCGCTGCCCTGGCGATCGACCCCTATCCGCGCAAGCCGGATGCGGAATTTCCAGAAACCGCAGACAAGGAGCCGGAAGAAGAAAAGCGCCCGTCGCCTTTCGCCGCGTTAAAAGATTGGAAAAAAGACTGAATGGCCCGGTTGGGCTGAAATAATTTTATTGTAACAAAAGCCGGAAAAGGTATTTTCGCGCAAAATCCGCTTGAGTGGCGGCAAAAAGGATAAGGGACGAGTGATCAGAATTGCAATTGACGTCATGGGTGGCGATTTCGGCCCAGATGTTGCCATACCCGGTGCCGCCAAGGCGCTTGAACGGCACAACGATGTAACTTTTCTGCTCTACGGGCAGAAGAGCAAATGCGACCCCATTCTGGCACAATATCCCGCACTTCGGGAAAAGTCGGTCTTTCACGATTGTGAAGTCTCGGTCAGCATGGACGAAAAGCCGAGCCAGGCGCTTCGTCGTGGCCGCTACGTCTCCAGCATGTGGCGCGCCATCGAGGCCGTGAAGCTCGGCGAGGCGGATGTCGTCGTCTCCGCCGGCAATACTGGCGCGCTGATGGCCATGGCCAAATTCTGTTTGCGCACCATGGCGCGGGTGGAACGTCCGGCGATCGCCGGCATCTGGCCGACTTTGAAGGGTGAGAGCATCGTTCTCGATGTCGGCGCAACGATCGGTGCCGATTCCCAGCAATTGCTGGATTTCGCCCTTATGGGCGGCGCCATGGCGCGTGCGCTGTTCGATATCGACCGCCCGACCGTCGGCTTGCTGAATGTCGGCGTTGAGGAGGTCAAGGGTCAGGAAGAGGTGCGTGAGGCCGGACGGCTGATCCGCGAGGCTGACCTCGGTACCATCGACTATCGCGGTTTCGTTGAAGGCGACGATATCGGCAAGGGCACGGTGGATGTGGTGGTGACCGAAGGTTTCACCGGCAATATCGCGCTCAAGGCCGCCGAAGGCACGGCACGCCAGATCACCACGCTGCTGCGTGAGGCGATTTCCCGCAGCTTCTTTGCGAAGATCGGTTATGTCCTGGCGAAAAGCGCCTTTGACGTGCTCAGGGAAAAGATGGACCCGCGCAAGGTCAATGGTGGCGTGTTTCTCGGCCTGAACGGCATTGTCATCAAGAGCCATGGCGGCACTGATGCCATCGGTTTTGCCTCCGCCGTGGATGTCGGCTACGACATGGTTCACAACGGCCTGACGGCCAAGATTGAAAATGATCTGAAAATTTACCACGCAAGACGGCTTCCGCCCCCGGCGCCCGAAGCTCTCGTGGCTGACGAGGAATAAGGGAATGATCCGCTCTATAGTCCGTGGTTTCGGGGCAGCGCTTCCGAAGCGTGTCATGACCAACAGCGAAATCGAAGGTGTCGTCGAGACCACCGACGAATGGATCGTGCAGCGCACCGGCATCCGGCAGCGCTATATCGCCGGTGAAGGCGAAACGACCGCTTCGCTCGGTGAAGCTGCGGCCCGTGCCGCGCTCGACAATGCCGGCCTGACCCCTGATGATATCGACCTGATCATTCTGGCGACCTCCACTCCGGACAACACCTTTCCGGCAACGGCAGTGAACATCCAGAATCGTCTCGGCATGACCCATGGTTTCGCCTTCGACATGCAGGCCGTCTGTTCCGGTTTCGTCTATGCCGTCTCGACCGCCGATCTTTATATTCGCGGTGGCATGGCCAAGCGCGTTCTGGTCATCGGCTCTGAAACATTCTCGCGCATCCTCGACTGGAAAGACCGCACCACCTGCGTTCTGTTCGGCGATGGCGCCGGCGCTCTTGTTCTGGAAGCTGGCGAAGGCGAGGGGACCTCTGACGATCGCGGCATCCTGACCGCGCAGCTGCGGTCCGACGGTTCGCACAAGGAAAAGCTTTATGTCGATGGCGGGCCTTCGACGACTGGCACCGTCGGCCATCTGCGCATGGAAGGCCGCGAAGTATTCAAGCATGCCGTCGGCATGATCACCGACGTCATCGAGCAGGCTTTCGAAGCAACCGGCACGACGGCGGATGATCTCGACTGGCTCGTGCCGCATCAGGCCAACAAGCGCATCATCGACGGATCGGCGAAGAAGCTCAATATCGATCCGGAAAAGGTGGTCATTACCGTCGACAAGCACGGCAATACCTCGGCAGCATCCATTCCGCTGGCGCTGGCCGTTGCGGCCAGCGACGGTCGCATCAAGAAGGGCGATCTGGTCATGCTGGAGGCCATGGGCGGCGGTTTCACCTGGGGTGCGGTGCTGCTGCGCTGGTAACGGTAAATTCATTGCGCGGGCAGGCGTTGACGCGAAATCGGTTGTGTTTTTCGCAGTCGAGGCCTGATCCGTTGCGCCTGAGCACCCTGTCGTTGCGGCAAATCTGCACCAAGCGCCCTAAGCCCTTGCACTGATTGCCGAAAGCCTCAAATGAATCTGGAACAATCCCTTGACCGGTCGCCACAAGGGAAATAATCTCGGCGGCTCCTAGAGAAAAATTCAGACACGGTTTGTGGGGAAAAATGGCCGGGAAGACAGTGACACGCGCAGATCTTGCAGAATCTGTGTTTCGTAAAGTCGGGCTGTCCCGCACCGAATCCGCAGAACTGGTCGAGACGATCATCGACGAGATTTGCAACGCAATCACCCGTGGTGAGGTCGTCAAGCTTTCGTCCTTCGCGACCTTCCAGATCCGGGAAAAGAACGAGCGTATCGGCCGCAACCCGAAAACGGGTGAGGAAGTTCCGATTTCGCCGCGCCGGGTGATGACCTTCAAGGCGTCGAATGTGCTGAAGCAGCGTATTCTCAAGGCGCACACGGCCCGCAAGGCCAAGCAAAAGGGTCAAAAGGCCGGGGCGTAAGCCGGCTGCGGCACGGCATTTTTGCCATATGGCAAGCCCTTTTCCCCATTCTTCTTGTGAACATGCTTGAATTTCAACGTGCAAGCCGTTGAAATCCAGTCGACTCGCATCATAATCAATTTTAGTAATTGGTATCTTGCCGTAACGGGCATCGGCGTGAAGATCGGATACGGTTTTCGCGACGGTTGAATGTTCGGCTGGTGATAGGCGTTCTGTTCAGCACCGGCTGGATGCATGGCGCTCCAGGTCCGGATGGGAGTGGAAATTTGGACAAAAGCCCCGACGCGTTTCGGACCATCAGTGAAGTGGCGGATGAGCTGAACCTGCCGCAGCACGTGCTGCGTTTCTGGGAAACACGCTTTCCGCAGATCAAGCCGATGAAACGGGGCGGGGGCCGCCGTTATTACCGCCCTGACGATATCGATCTCCTCAAAGGCATTCGTCACCTTCTTTATGACCACGGTTATACCATCAAGGGTGTGCAGAAGCTGCTGAAAGCCAATGGCAACCGTTTCGTGGCGGCCATTGCCTCGGGTGATCTCGCGACCATGGAAGCCATCATGGCGGCGAGTGGCGAGAAGGAAGTCGCCGAACCGCGCGTCATCGATACCGATGGGGACGAGGTGGTCGGCCGCCCGAAGGCCAAGCCAAGTGGTCGTTTCTTCGGCTTCGGTGGCGGCGGCAACGATGCGGAAATATCGGTCGGCAAGTCGGGCATCGGCAAGGATGATCAGGCGCTGCTTCAGGAAGCCCTGTTCGATCTGCTCGAATGCAAGCGACTTCTCGATCAGGTTCGCTGATCGTTTATCCACAGGTCTGTTCGAGCACTTTCAGGAAAAGTGAACCGCGGTTCTCCGTCTGGAAACGCGTCAAAACAAAGAGTTAGAGCGTTTTCTCGATTCGAGGAAAACGCGAATGCTCTAAAATGCCAACCTTTCGGAAACTCCTTTGGCCGATAATGCGGCTCCGTAAAGAAGGAGTCCGATCGTGAGCAATCGAAAATCGACAGGGCGACGCCGCACGGCGAAGAAATCGGCTGGTGGCAGCGTCTGGCCCTGGGTGCTGATGCTGGGCGTCGTCGCCGGTGGCATTCAGGCTTACGAATATCGCGACAGTCTTCTGCCGCAACGCCATGTTGCGAAGGCGACACCCGCGACAACGAGTTCTCCAAAACTTGCAACCGCAGCAAAACGCGAGGCGGCCGCACCGGAAAAAGTAGCGAGCATTCGGCCTGCATCGCCGGTTTCGCCCGGCAACGGGCCGGTGCCACCACGCTCCATCGCCATGCCATCCACGTCATCGCAGAGCCAGGTCGCAGCCATCCTGCCGGAAACCCGTCCCACGGTCGAAAAAATCTCGATCGGTGAAAAGAGCGGTGCCTTTGCCTTTTGTGGCCGCTCCGGGCTTAACAATTGCGTGGCCGACGGCAACACCTTCTGGATGAAGGGCGTGAAAATGCAGCTTGCCGGCATCGAGGTTCCGCAGATCGACCGGGCGCGCTGCATGGAAGAACGCCAGCGCGGTTTCGTCGCCAAGGTCAGGCTCCGCGACATGCTGAATGCCGGTACCTTCGATGTTGCCTCTTCCGCAGGTGCCAGCGGGCAAGCCATGGAACGCAAACGGCTTTCGCGTTCGGGTGTCTCTTTTGCCGATCAGCTCGTACGCGAAGGACTGGCACATCCGGCATCTGCAAAAAATCAGTCCTGGTGTGGCTGAGGCCCCGTTGACCGCAACCGTTCTGCCTGTGTAGATGAGGCGCTGTCGGCATTCGGGATCGGAACTATTTAATCCTGCACCGAATAATGACGAAGCAAGTTGCAGCGCCGGAGCCGGATTGGCAAGCGGCGCGGCAATGCGGACGTGGCGAAATCGGTAGACGCAGCAGACTTAAAATCTGCCGACCATTGGTCTTGCGGGTTCAAGTCCCGCCGTCCGCACCAACTTCCCTTTGATTTATCCCCTATTCAAGTCCTGAGCCGGCGTAAAAACGCCCGTTCACGTGCGCGTCATCTCTTCTTGAAAATCATCAAAAAGAACCTATTGACCTTGCCACGATGGGAAGCCCTATCTTTTTCGATATAAAGAAAAGAGGGGTCATACGCATGTCACAAACAGAGATCCGGGCAAGCCATCAGATTGCGATCGATGGCATGACATGCGCCTCCTGCGTCGGTCGTGTCGAGAAGGCGATTGCCAGGGTGCCGGGGGTTCTCAAGGCCTCGGTCAATCTCGCTACCGAGCGCGCCGATATTGCCTTTTCCGGCCCGCCCGATGTGATGGCTGTCATCGCAGCCGTGCGGAATGCGGGTTATGGCGTCGATGAGAAAACCATCGAACTCGATATTGAGGGCATGACCTGTGCCTCCTGCGTCGGGCGCGTGGAGAAGGCGCTGAAGGCTGTCGCCGGTGTCTCCGGAGCAAGCGTCAATCTGGCGACGGAACGCGCCACTGTCCGCGTTGCCGGCAATACCGTCTCTGCCGCAAGGCTGGCCGAAGCAATCAGCCAGGCTGGCTACAAGGCAAGCGAAATCGCCACGGACAAAGCCAAGGGTGATGAGCCGGACCGGCGCGAAGCCGAATTGCGCGGTCTGAAAATCAGCCTCGCCGTCGCCGTTGCCCTGACACTGCCGGTCTTCGTGCTGGAGATGGGTTCGCATCTGGTTCCCGCCATCCATGATTTCGTGATGGAAACGGTCGGCATGCGGGAAAGCTGGTATCTGCAATTTGCGCTGACGACGCTTGTTCTTTTCGGACCCGGTCTGCGCTTCTTCAAAAAGGGCATACCCGCACTTCTGCGGCTCGCACCCGACATGAATTCGCTTGTCGTGCTGGGCACTGCCGCCGCCTGGGGATTTTCGGTGGTCGCGACTTTCCTGCCGGAAATCCTGCCGCGTGGCACGGCCAATGTCTATTATGAGGCGGCGGCCGTTATCGTCACGCTCATTCTGCTCGGCCGTTTTCTCGAGGCGCGCGCCAAGGGTCGCACCAGCGAGGCGATAAAGCGGCTGGTTGGCCTGCAGGCCAAGTCGGCCCGCGTGCTGCGCAATGGCGAAACCGTCGATGTGCCGTTGCAGGATGTGCAGACCGGTGACGTGATCGTCGTTCGTCCGGGCGAAAAGGTACCCGTCGATGGCCTGGTACTCGATGGCTCCTCTTATGTCGATGAATCAATGATAACGGGTGAACCGATCCCGGTGACGAAAACTGCAGGTTCCGAAGTCGTCGGCGGCACTGTCAACCGTAATGGCTCCTTCACCTTCCGCGCCACCAAGGTGGGCGCCGATACGCTGATCGCCCAGATCATCCGCATGGTCGAGGAAGCGCAGGCCGACAAGCTGCCCATTCAGGCGCTGGTGGACAAGGTGACCAACTGGTTCGTGCCGGCGGTGATGCTGGCCGCACTCGCCACCTTCATCGTCTGGTTCGTGTTCGGGCCGGACCCGGCTTTGACCTTCGCGCTTGTCAACGCTGTTGCAGTCCTCATCATCGCCTGTCCCTGCGCCATGGGCCTTGCCACGCCAACCTCTATCATGGTCGGCACCGGCCGCGCTGCCGAGATGGGTGTGCTGTTCAGGCGCGGCGATGCGCTCCAGACGCTGCGTGATGCCGATGTCATCGCCGTCGACAAGACCGGTACGCTGACGCTCGGCAAGCCGAAACTGGTGCATTTCACCACGACTGAGGGGTTCGACGCGGATGAAGTGCTGCGCCTCGTTGCTTCACTCGAAAACCGTTCCGAACATCCGATCGCCGAGGCAATCGTTGAGGCTGCGAAACATGCCGGCCTGACGCTTGCCAATGCGGAGAGCTTTGAGGCCACCCCCGGTTTCGGCGTGGCGGCGATAGTCGATGGCTGCAAGGTCGAAGCGGGTGCGGATCGCTTCATGACGAAGCTCGGTTACGATGTTTCCATGTTCGCCGGTGATGCCGAACGGCTGGGCAGGGAAGGGCAGTCGCCGCTTTATGCCGCCGTCAATGGCAGGTTGGCCGTGATCATTGCTGTTGCCGATCCGGTAAAGCCGACGACGCCGGAAGCAATCGCGGCGCTGCATGCGCTGGGTCTCAAGGTCACGATGATTACCGGCGACAACCGCCGCACTGCCGAAGCCATCGCTCGCCGTCTTGGCATTGATGAAGTGGTGGCGGAAGTGCTGCCGGACGGCAAGGTCGAGGCGGTGAAGAGACTGGCCGCTGGCGGGCGACGCGTCGCCTTTGTTGGCGATGGCATCAACGATGCGCCGGCGCTTGCCGCGGCCGATGTCGGCCTTGCCATCGGCACGGGCACGGATGTCGCGATTGAAAGCGCCGATGTGGTGCTGATGTCGGGCGATCTTCGCGGCGTTGCCAATGCCATCGCGCTCTCCAAGGCGACCATCCGCAATATCGGCCAGAATCTGTTCTGGGCCTTTGCCTACAACGCTGCACTCGTTCCCGTTGCGGCCGGAATATTGTATCCTGTCAACGGCGTTCTGCTGTCGCCTGTCCTTGCCGCCGGAGCCATGGCGCTTTCCAGCGTGTTTGTCCTGACAAATGCGCTGCGCCTGAAAAGCTTCCGTGCGCCGCTGGTGGACAAAGCGGCTGGCATGCAGCTCGCAGCGGCCGAATAGGAGGGCGGATATGATGACGCCTGGCAACACAATCTATCTGCCGCAGATCGGACGCAGCATAATGGCGGCGCAAGGCGAGACCGTGCTTCAGGCCGCGCTGGCTGCAGGCATCACCTATCCGCACGGCTGTCGCATGGGCCGCTGTGGCGCCTGCAAATCGCACCTCGTCTCCGGCGAGATCGATCTTCTCAAGCACACGCCCTTTTCATTGACCGAAGAGGAAAAGGCGGAAGGCCTGACGCTCGCCTGCCGCGCCGTGCCGCTAAGCGACGTGACGATCGGCTGGCTCAACGGTGAGGACGAATTTGCCGATATTCCGACCGGCCGCTTCGAGGGCGTGGTGGCGGAAGCCGTGGATGCGACACATGATATCAAGCTCATCCGCATCAGGCTCGACGATCGCGCGCAGTTTACCTTTAAACCCGGTCAATATGTGCGCCTGCTTTACCCGGACTGTTCGCCGCGCGACTATTCCATCGCCAGCCGGATCGACGAGGAGTTGATCGAATTCCACATCCGGCACGTGCCGGGCGGCCTGACAAGCGGCCATATATTCGCGCAGGCCAAGGTGGGCGATCCTGTCACTTTGGTGGGCCCTTTCGGCTCGTCATTCCTGCGGGAAAAACATTGCGGGCCAATCCTTGGCATTGCCGGCGGCTCAGGTCTGGCACCGGTCAAGGCGGTTGTCGAGGCTGCTCTTGCAACGGGGCAAATGACGGGCCGGGATCGCCCTGTCCATGTCTATTTCGGCGCCCGCGCCCTGCGCGATCTTTATATGGTCGAGTATTTCGAAGCGCTTACCGCGCGCCACGGCAATCTGAGTTTCGTTCCGGTTCTCTCCAATGAGCCACATGCGCAGATGCGGTGCGGTTATGTCGGCAACGCGGTAGCGGATGATTTTGACGACCTTGACGGCTGGAAAGCCTATCTCGCGGGCCCGCCGGCGATGATCGAGGCAACCGTGCCGCAACTGGTGGCGCGGGGCATGCGCACCGCCGACATTCATGCAGACGTGTTTTTCACCCCGGACAGATAGGAGCAGGATCCATGAATATCGGCACAGCCGCCACCGCCTCAGGTGTTTCTGCGAAGATGATCCGTCACTACGAGATGATCGGCCTGATCAAATCGGCAAACCGCACGGATTCCGGATATCGGGTCTATACGGCCAATGATCTGGAGACGCTGCGTTTCATCAGGCGTGGACGCGACCTTGGTTTCTCGATCGAAAAGATCAGGCAGCTGATGACGCTGTGGCGCGATCCGGGTGGCGCGTCCTGCGATGTCAAACGCATCGTCATGGAGCATGTCGTGGATCTGGAAGCGAAGATGCATTCGCTCCGCGACATGGCCGACACGCTTCGAAATCTCGCAACCTATTGCCCCGACAATGGCGAGCCGGATTGCCCTATCATTCAGGATCTGGCGCAATCCGAAGACCCCGATTTTGTTCCGGTGGCGGTTGTGCCCAAACGCTCCGGAATGCTGAAGGGCACCTCCGGCGTGGCGACGGAATTGTCGCGTCTCATGAAATAAACAGCCGTTCCCATCGGGAATTGATCGTCGATTGCAGCAAATGCCAATTGTGGTGAAGGAAACCGGGCCATGTGGATACAGATATTGCAACGCTTCCTTATTCTGTGCCTGATGCTGACGATCGTTTCCGTCATCGCATTTCTTTTGCCCTATATGGCGGGTGGCGATCCGGCCCGCACCATCCTGTTTTCCCGCATGCGCGATACCGCGCTCGATCCGCATGCGGTCGAGGCGCTGAGAGTAAGCCTCGGGCTCGACCGGCCGCTCTACGTGCAATATTTCGCATGGCTCTCAAACGCGCTGCGCGGCGATCTGGGCTTTTCCTTCACCAGCAGCCAGCCCGTGGCCGGTGAGCTTCTGCGCTCCCTCGGCGTGTCGGTAACGCTGGCGCTGACGGCGCTGGCAATCGCGGTCGCCGTGGCGCTGCCGCTCGGCACGCTGGCGGCGATGCGCCCGGGCGGGCGGCTCGACAATTTCGCGACACTGATGATCCAGACCTTCGTTGCGACGCCGGAATATTGGTTCGCGCCCATGTCGGCGCTGGTCTTTGCGCTCTATCTCGGCTGGTTGCCGTCGGCGGGATGGGACAGCTGGCGTTCCCTAGTGCTTCCCGCCTTGACCCTGACGTTGCGCCCGCTCGCTTATTTCACGCAGGTGACACGCGCAGCAATGGCCGAGGTTCTGCGCGCACCCTATATCACCGCCGCCCGCAGCCGGGGTCTCGGCATGCATAGCACGGTCCTGCGGCACGGTGTCCGCAACGGCTCGCTGCCCGTCGTCACCTTCTTTGCATTGTGGCTCGCGGGCCTGCTCGGCGGATCGGTGGTCGTGGAAGTCATCTTCGCCATTCCAGGTATGGGTCGGCTTCTCTATGACGCCGTGGTCAATCGCGACATCCCGATGCTGCAGGGTGGTTTCATCTGCATCGTCGCCCTGTCGATCCTGATCAATACCCTGGCCGACGGCTTTTATGTCCTGATCAATCCAGCAATGCGAGGTCACAATGACCATTAGCCAGTTCCCGAGCGCGCCGGTAGCCGCCTTGCCCCTGAGCAATACGCCCCTGAGCAATACGCCCATGACCAACACGCCAATGACCGCCACCCCCAAGCGCCCGTCGGCCTTCAGCCGGTTCACGGACTTCATCAGCCGGCGGCACTGGACCTTCTATGCGGGTTCGGCGATCTTTCTCGTCATCATCCTGCTGCTGGTCATCGCGCCATGGATATCGCCCTATAATCCCGCACAGCAGAACCTTCGCCTGCGGCTGAATGCGCCAGGCGCCACCTACTGGCTGGGAACGGACCATCTCGGTCGCGACGTGCTCAGCCGGTTGCTGATCGGCGGCCGTTTCACGGTCACGATTGCCGCCATCACCGTCATTCTCTCGGTCGCCATCGGCACCTTTGTCGGCATCATCAGCGGCCGCAGCCGCGGTATCCTCGACGAAGTCCTGATGCGCGTGGTCGACCTGCTCATCGCCATTCCGGACGTGGTGATTGCCATCTTCCTCGTCGCCATCTTCGGGCCGGGATATGGAACCCTGATCGCGTCGCTGACGATTGTCGGCTGGACACCCTTTGCGCGTCTGGCGCGCGGGCTGACGCTGTCGATCAATTCCCGCGAATATATCCGCGCGGCGGAAGTGCTTGGCTGCACGCGGCGCTTCATCATCTTCCGGCATATCATTCCGAACACGATCTGGCCGATTGCGGCCGTGGCGTTCCTGCGTTTTGGCCACAAGCTGATCACGGTGGGCGGCCTGTCGTTTCTGGGTCTCGGCGTGCAGCCGCCGGCCGCCGACTGGGCGCTGATGCTCGCCGATGCACAGGCCTATGCGGAGCGCATGCCCATTCTCGTCATCGCACCCGGTCTGGCGATTTTCCTATCGGCGCTGAGCGTAACCTGGATCGGGCACGGGCTGAACCTGGAGACCAAAAAACAGAATGGTCATTGACGCCTGTCGGCAGGTAATGGCCGGCTTGATCATCGTCAAACATAGCCGAGGCAAAGGAACTGGAAGGAGAGTAATATCGTCTGAAGCCGCATGAAAATACGCAAATGCCTCCGATTCAATAAAAATAAGGGGAACTCTTATGAATATCGAAGGACAAACGCATGCCATTACGGCCCTGTCTCCCGAATGCGCACCGCTTCTGGAAATAGAGGACCTGCACGTTTCGGTGCCGGCGCAAAATGGCCGAAAATTTGTCATTTCTGGCCTCACGCTTTCCGTCAATGCCGGTGAAGTGGTCGCGCTCGTCGGCGAATCCGGTTCCGGCAAGAGCATGACGGCCCTGTCGCTGATGCGGCTTTTGCCGCAGGGCGCGGAAATCAATTCCGGCCGCATTTCCTTTGCCGGGCGCGATATCCTCGCGCTTTCATCGTCCGAACTCGATGCGCTGCGTGGCGCCGATATCGGCATGCTGTTCCAGCAGCCACAGGCGATGCTTGATCCGACCAGCCGGGTGAAGACGCAGGTTGCCGAGCCGCTGTGGGTCCATCGCAAGATGAGCCGGAGTGCTGCGCTCAACCGGGTGGTCGGTCTCCTGTCGGATGTCGGCATTCCAGACCCATCGGCGCGGGCGCAATGTTTCGCCCATGAGCTTTCCGGCGGCATGGCGCAACGTGTCATGATTGCCGCGGCACTCTCGGGCAATCCGCAACTGCTGATCGCCGATGAGCCGACGACGGCTCTTGATGTCACCGTCCAGGCACAGATATTGCGCCTGCTTGATGACGAACGCCGCAAGCGTCGGCTCGCCACCCTGTTGATCACCCATGATCTGTCGGTGGTTGCCGCTTTCGCAGACAGGATTGCGGTGATGTATGCCGGCCGCATCGTCGAGGAGGGGCCTACACAGGCGATCCTCAAGGCGCCGCAACATCCCTATACAAAAGCGCTGATCAGCTGCTCGCTTCTGACCACCGACAGCGAGGGACAGTTGCTGACGATCCCCGGATCAAGCTCGCAGGCCCATGACATGTCCTGCGGCTGCCGGTTTCATCCGCGTTGCGCGCTTGCCAAGTCGGAAGGCATGGGCAGCCGGTGCATGGCGTCGGAACCGGATCTGAATGCATTGCCGGAAGGGCGCAAGGCGCGGTGCTGGGCAGTCGGTGAGGATCATGCCGGCGACCATACCAGCCACGCGGTCTGCTGAAGGAGGGTATGATGCAATTGACAGCTGTAAAACAGACCCCGCCATCGGTCGATAGCGACACTCGCCCCTATGTGGTCGCGAAGAACCTCTGCAAATATTATCCGATATCCGGCCTTGGTCACCGGGTGGTGAAATCGGTCGACGATGTGTCCCTGACCATCGGCGAAGGGGAAGTGCTCGGCCTTGTCGGCGAATCCGGATGCGGTAAAAGCACTGTCGCCGGGCTGATCACCCGGATGACCCACGCGACCAAAGGCGAGGTCAGCATCGGCGAACACGACATATTGCACATGCAGGGCGAGACGCTGCGGCGCATGCGCCGGGTCGTGCAATTGGTGTTTCAGGACCCATATTCCGCGCTCGATCCGCGCATGCGCGTTGGGCAAAGCATGGAAGCGCCGCTCGCCCAGCACGGCATCGGCACCCGTGAAGAACGCACGGCGCGCGTGTTCAGGATGCTGGAAGAAGTCGGTCTCGATGCATCGTTTTTCGATCGTTATCCGAGCCAGTGTTCCGGCGGGCAGTTGCAGCGCGTCGTCATCGGGCGTGCACTTCTGCTCAATCCAAGCTTCCTTGTCTGCGACGAACCGACCTCGGCGCTCGATGCTTCCATGCGCACGCAGATACTCAACCTGCTGATGGACATGAAACGCCGCCATGGTTTGACGGTTCTGATGATTTCCCACGACCTGCGCGTGGTGCGTTATCTCTGCGATCGCATCGCGGTGATGTATCTCGGTCGGATCGTTGAAATCGCCGACCGGGAAGAGCTCTTTCGTGCGCCAAAACATCCCTACACCAAAGCGCTCATCGCCTCATCGATGCTTGATGAGACCGGCCTTTATGCGCCGGAAATGCTGCTGGACGGCGATTTGCCAAGCCCGCTCAATCCTCCAGGCGGCTGTAAATTTCACACCCGCTGCAAATATGCGACGCCGATTTGCGGTGAAAAAGAGCCGGTTCTGGAGAGCGTTGCGGGCGCGCATTTCGCCCGTTGCCACCATTGGCGTGAATGGGGTTGAAGCATGAAGCAGTTGCGGTTTTGTGCTTTGGTAAAAACAGATGAATCGTGTGTCTGAGGTTTAATATCGGAATTAAATTCCGAGTATAGGGCAGTAAAATAAATGATATTCAGATGGATATTCGTCGAGTATCCACTGGATATTCTTTTGTCTTTTGACTTGAGAAAATTTAAGCGGGAATTTTATGAAAATAAGTGAATTGTGAGCGTTATCATCAAAAATAAAAGGGGAATATTCTATGATGAAGCACGCACTTTTGGCGACTTGCGCCATCGTGACTGCGTTTGGAGCCGACGCGGCTAAGGCCGGCACGATTACCTATGACGATAATTTCGGGGTGAAGACCGGCTGGCAGATGGCGTCCGACGATGCCTATCTCGGCTCCCGTGCAGGTTGTTTCGAAAGCCTGATACGTGTCGGCTACGACATGAAGCTGGAACCGAGTCTGGCTGAATCCTGGGCACAGACCGGCCCCAAGGTATGGGAATTCAAGCTGCGCAAGGGCGTCAAGTTCCAGAACGGCGAAACGCTCGATGCCAAGGCCGCAGTTAATGCGCTTACCAATCTTTTGCAGGCCCCGGTTCCGGCCCGTGCCTTTTCACCCAAGCTGATTGCTGCCGTCGAAGCGGCCGGCGATGATACCGTGAAGATAACGACGATCGAGCCATCGGTGTTGCTTCCGGCGCAGATGGCGAGCCCCGCAACCTCCATTCTCGCGCCATCGGCTTATAAGGACGGCAAGGTCGATCCAGTGGGAACCTGTACCGGACCTTTCAAGATCACGGAGGTCGATCCGAGCCAGCATATGATGCTGACCGCCAATCATGATTATTGGGGCGGCATGCCGAAACTTGCGGGTGGCCGCGTGAATTTCGTGCCCGATGCCGACACCCGCGCCACCCAGGCAAGAACCGGGGAAGCACAGATTTCGCGCCTTGTCCCGCCATGGACCGTCAAGACCATCGAATCGACCGACGGCGTCAAGGTCGCGCCCATCCCGTCGCCCCGCATCACGGAGCTGTTGCTGAACAATTCCAGGCCGCCTTTCGACAATCTCAAGGTACGGCAGGCAATTCAGGCCGCCATCGATACCGGTGGCATCGCCGACAGCATCTATGAAGGTGCGGTGAAAGGCGCCGCCTTGCCCTTTGCCGCGGGTGAGCCATGGGCTGGAAAAGAGGGCAAGCCTGCCTACGACGTGGAAAAAGCCAAGGATCTGCTGAAGGAAGCGGGCATTGCACCCGGCAGCCTGAAGGTGACGCTGCTTGCCTATACGGCAAAGACGGAACTGAAGGATGTCGCGGCGATCATTCAGGCACAGTTGCAGGAACTCGGCATCAAGGTTGATGTTCGCGTTGCCGATTACAGCGCTATCGAACCCGACCTTCTGGCCGGCAAGTTCGATATGGCGCTGCTGTCGCGCGGTTATGCCACGGATGTTGCCGAACCCGCCGGTTTCCTGAATGCCGATTATACCTGCGGCGGCAGCTATAACATCTCGCATTATTGCAATGAGGCGACCGACAAGCTGATCAAATCCGCCTACGCGACGGCAGAACCCGCCAAGCGTTATGAGATTTACAGCGAAGCGGCGCAGAAGATTTACGACGAAGCCGTCTCCGTTTTCCTTATCCATGAGACGGTCTTCGACGCCTATTCCGCCAAGCTCGAAAATTACAAGCCGCATCCGCTCAACTATTTCGTCATGACCAAGGATCTGGCGACGAAGTAAGTTGGCGGGATTTGGCCGAAAAATAGAAGCCCGGCTCGAAAGAGCCGGGCCTTTGTTATGATACGAATGCGGTACTTTTTCCGCCATCATGCCGATGATGCAGCGTCGCTCAATCGTCATTCATGCAGGACTTATTTGCAGCCTCAAAGCATGTGCGACAGCAGTTCTTAGCGTCAGATGCGATATGGCCGATGCGCGGCGAAAAGGCGATTTCCAGAAGTTGAAAAACCTCCACCGTCATCCCTGGATCAAAAAGGGAGAGGGCATCCGCCGTCTGGGGGAGGCAAGCGTGACGAACGTTTTGATGACTTACGTCAGCGTGAAGCGGGCAGGGCGATCCGGCGGCGGCTGCGATAAAGCGCCGCCGGGTGTCTCTTCGGTTCAGGCGCGTGCTTCCGGCGTATAGCCCGCAGCGGTGATGATTTCGGCAATACGCGCGACATCGGAGACGCCACCGACCACAACGGTGCGGCTTGAAGGATCGGCATGCACGGCAGCACCGGGAACGGTCTTTTCGATCGCGCCCTTGATCACACCGGCGCAGTGACCACAGGTCATGTCTTCAACGTGAAAGGAAAGATCTGCGCCGACAGGGGCAGCAGTGGTGGTTTCGTGGTGGTGCTGATGGCCATTGCACATAGGCTGTTCTCCATGGTTTGGAATTCTAACAGGGAGAGCCTGGACTATTCCAACGTGGGAAGGTCAAGCGCTTTATTTGCGCTGATGCAGCGATCTCAGCTCTTCCAGAAAATCGGCATCAGCAGCACCAGAACGGTGAGGATTTCCAGACGTCCGAGCAGCATCATCACTGAGAGCAGATAAAGCGCCGGGTCGCTGATCGTGGAGAAATTGCCGACAGGCCCAATGATCGGGCCGATGCCGGGGCCGACATTGGCAAGCGCTGTTGCAACACCCGAAGTGGCGGTGAGGAAATCATAACCCATCAGGCTCATGGCAAGGCTGCCGGCGATCCACAGGGCGATGAAACAGCTGATGAACAGGAAGATGGTGCGGATTGTTTCCGGATCGACCACCTGCTGGCCGTATCGCACCGAATAGACGGCGTTCGGGTAGATCAGCTTCTTCAGCCCGGCCCGCGCCACATTGAAGATGATGAGAAAACGATAGGCCTTGATGCCGCCCGCCGTCGAGCCGGAACAGCCGCCCATGAAGGTGGCGAAAAAGGCGACGACGACAACGAAGGGACCCCAGAGCGTATAATCGTCGCTGGCAAAGCCGCCGGTCGACAGGATCGAGGTCATGTTAAAGAAGGAATGGCTGAGCGCTTCATTCAGCGGCACGCCGTTTCTAAGGTGGTGATAAACGCCGACCGCAATAGAAATCGCACAGAGATAACCGAGGAAGACGGCGATCTGTGGATCGCGCAGCGTCTCCAGCCGGCGACGCACGGCAAGCAGGATCATGACAGAAAAGGGCAGGCTGCCGAAGATCAGGAAGATGGTGGCGATCCACAGCAATGCGGTATTGTCGAAATAGGCGAAGGAGGCGTCATGGGTGGAAAAACCACCGGTCGCGACGGTCGACATGGCATGGTTCAGCGCATCGAAATGCGACATGCCGGCAAAGTCGAAGGCAACCGTGCAGGCAATCGTCATGACGATATAGATCGCCACGAAAGCCTTGGTGAAGCTTGCCAGCCGCGCGAAGGGCCGATCATTGCCGGTATCGGAGGATTCCATGCGGAAAAAGGTCATGCCGCCGACGCGCAGCAGCGGCAGGATGAACAGGCCGAGCGCGACGATACCGATGCCGCCGAGCCAGCAGAGAAGAGACCGCCAGAGAAGAATGCCCTGCGGCGCATTGTCGAGGCCGGAAATCGCGGTCGATCCGGTGGTGGTGATGGCTGAGACGGATTCGAATATCGCCTGACCGAGCGTCAGGTCGAGCTTGGAAAGATAGAGCGGCACGGCCCCCACAAGCGAAAACACCAGCCAGAGAAGGTTGACGAGCAGGAAGCCGAAACGTTTGTTGAAAGAGGCGATCGGTCCGCGGGTCGCCAGCGCACAGGCAAGCGCAAAGCCGCCGCACATGAAACCGGAAAGCGCAAACACCATCCAGTCGTCATTGCCGTAATAAAGATCGGTAAGCGCCGGCAGGAACATGGCCGTTGCAAGGTAGAGCCCGAAGATGGACGCCACATAGATGACGGAGCGCAGAAGGTTGCTGTTCAAGAGATGAAACCCAGAGTTCGTGGCCGCGCTGAAATGAGTCTTTGTCTCCGACGCCTTCCTATGGCATAGCGGGTGCCATTATGAATTTCAATGGATTGACTATCGTGGACAAGCAGCTTGTGGAAGCAGCGCGGCGGGAAGTGCGGGAAATATTCCCGGAAACGCCGTTGCAGTTGAATGAACATCTCAGCCGTCGGTATGGCGCGTCGATTTGGCTGAAGCGTGAAGATCTGTCCCCGGTCCGTTCCTACAAGATTAGAGGCGCATTCAACTTTCTCCGCAAGGCGGTGGCCAAGGCCGGCAAGGACAAGGTTTTCGTCTGTGCGTCCGCCGGCAACCACGCCCAGGGCTTTGCTTTCGCCTGCCGCCATTTCGGCGTTCACGGCGTGGTTTTCATGCCAGTGACGACACCGCAGCAGAAGATCGAAAAAACCCGCATCTTCGGCGGAGAATTCATCAAGATCCGGCTGGTGGGCGATATATTCGACCAGTGTTATGCAGCCGCGCGTCAGCATGTGCAGGACAATGACGGTTACATGGTACCGCCGTTTGACCATGAGGATATCATCGAGGGTCAGGCGACGGTCGCCGCCGAGATCATGGATCAGCTTCCGGAAGGCACGAAGCCGGATATCGTCGTCATGCCGGTTGGCGGCGGCGGGCTTTCGGCCGGCCTCACGGGTTTCCTCGCCGGCACCGTCAGTAAGGAGAACTTCGTGTTCTGCGAGCCGGAAGGCGCGCCGAGCCTGAAAAAGAGCCTTGAACGCGGCGAACCGGTGACGCTGAACAAGGTCGATAATTTTGTCGATGGCGCGGCCGTCGCCCGCATCGGCGATCTGAATTTCAAGGCGTTGAAGGATTTTCCGGCTGAGCAGGTCATGCTTATCCCGGAAAATGCCATCTGCGTGACGATCATTGAAATGCTGAACCTTGAGGGCGTGGTGCTGGAGCCCGCCGGCGCACTGGCGATCTCCGCACTCGAAAAGCTTGGCCGCGAGAGGCTGGAAGGCAAGACGGTCATCGCCGTCGTTTCCGGCGGCAATTTCGATTTCGAGCGCCTGCCGGATGTCAAGGAACGCGCCATGCGTTACACCGGCGTCAAGAAATATTTCATCCTGCGCCTGCCGCAGCGCCCCGGCGCCCTGCGCGATTTCCTCAATCTGCTCGGCCCGGATGACGATATCGCCCGCTTCGAATATCTGAAGAAATCGGCCCGCAATTTCGGCTCGATCCTGATCGGTATCGAAACCAATGCGCAGGAGAACTTCGCAGGTCTTCTGGAACGTTTCGAGGCCGCAGGCCTTGGCTATGAGGATATTACCGAAAACGAAATCCTGTCGAACCTGATCATCTGATCGGGGACGAACGACAGGGAAGGGCGGAGCATATTCGCCCTTCAAACGCGAGATAGATCAGGGAGTGAAAACCATGGCATCGTTTTTTTCCAAAATCCTTTCGGCCTTCGGCTCCGGCCAGTCGTCCGATGCACCGCAGAAGACGGCGCAGGTGGAGCCGCATGCGCATGGCGACTATCTGATCTATGCGACGCCATTGAAGGAAGGCGGCCAGTTCCGCTTGGCCGGCCGCATCGAGAAAAAGGCTGGCGAGGAAGTGCTTGTGCATGAATTCGTGCGCGCCGATGTCTTCAGCAGCATGGATGATGCGGTGGAGTTCACGATCCGCAAGGCGAAGCTGATCATCGACCAGAACGGTTCATCGCTTTTCCCAGGAAAATGATGACGTTTTCTTACTCTCTAAATTAAGATTCCGTTGGTTGCTTAGGCCTATCGTCCTTTAAGGGCATGGAGTTGCGCCGATAGACCGGCGTGATGTGGATCGATAGGGCGTGTGCCGATGCAATGGGCAAATCTGGCCCTCTTCCTTACGGAGGCCATCGTCTATTTTTCGGTAATGACGGCATTCCTTCATTACCGGCATATTCTCGGCATCGGTGTTTTTCTCACCGCGCTGGGTGTCATGCATTTCATGGAAACCTATCTGGCCGCCGTCTTTTATGTCGGCCTGCCTTTCGGCGTCGCCTCGCCGGGTTCCTCCATCCTTTTTGCCGGCAAATTGATGATGATCCTCATGCTTTATATGCGCGAGGATGCGGCGGTTGTGCGCCAGCCGATCTACGGCCTGCTGCTCGGCAATATATTGACCGTCATCATGGCGCAGATCATCCGGTTTCATCAGACGGTGGCGATCGTCCCCGGACAGTCGGTCGATACGGGCTTTCTTGATGAGATGGGCGTGCTGATGGTCTGGGGCACCAGCATTCTTTATGTCGATGCCATCGCCATCATCCTGCTTTACGAAAAGCTCGGGCGGTATTTGCAGCGCCACATCGTGCTGCGCTTCGCGATCTGTGGCGTCGTCATCTTAAGCTTCGATCAGGCGGCTTTTTACGGGGCGTTGCGATATTTGTTCGATGCGCCGGTCAATGTCTTCTACGATGGCTGGAAGGCGAAGATGGCCGCGGTTGGCATCTATTCGGTCTTGTTCGCCCTCTATCTCGGTCTGACATCGACCAAGGGGCGTTTCCTGACACGCCGCAGCGTTGCCGATGTCTTCAACGACCTCACTTTCAGGGAACGCTACGAGGAGCTTCTGTCCCGTTCGGGTCGCGACATGCTGACTGGCGTGTCGGATCGGGCCCGCATGGAACTCGATGCGCCGTCGGTCGTCGTGGAGTGCCTGGAGAAACAGCGGCCGGTCAGCGTGCTGATCGTCGATATCGATCATTTCAAGACCGTCAACGATACTTTCGGCCACCTGCAGGGCGACGAGATATTGCGGGACTTCGCCGCCGTGCTGAAACGCAGCGTACAGCCGCATGGGCATCTATACCGCTTCGGTGGCGAGGAATTCGTGGCACTCCTGCCGGCAATGGCGCATGAGGCGGCGCTTGCCTTTTCCGCGGGGCTGCGGGTGGCGATCCTGGCGGATCTGCGCCGCCCTGACGGTTCGCCGCTGACGGTCAGCATTGGCGTCGCCACGGCCTTTGAGGACGGGCAGCTTTTCCGCGCACTTTTATCGGAAGCCGATGCCCGACTGTATGCGGCAAAAAATAACGGCCGGGATCAGGTCCACGGCCGTTTTGGAATGTGGGTCGGCTGAGACCGGCAGTCCTGCCGGCATCAGCCTGCCATTCTGTGTGCCTCAGGCGGCCTGTGCCAGTTCGGCAACCTTGGCGCCGGCGGCGGCAATGGCCTTCTCGACGGCTTCCGGGCCGAATGCCAGACCTTCGACATAGATCACTTCCACGTCGGTCATGCCCATGAAACCGAGAACGGTCTTCAGGTAAGGAACGGCATGGTTCATCGATACGGCCGGGCCTTCGGAATAAACGCCGGCAGCGGCAAGCACGATATAGACCTTCTTGCCCTTGGCGAGGCCTTCCGGACCGGTTTCGGTGTAGCGGAAGGTCTGACCGGCGCGGGCGACATTGTCGATCCACGACTTCAGGCCGGAATAGATGTTGAAGTTGATGAGGCCGGTGCCGATGACGACGGTGTCGGCGGCCATAAGCTCGGCAACCAGCTTGTCGGAATATTCAGCCGCAACCGCTTCTTCAGCGGTACGCTGGTCGGCCGGCTTGCGGATTGCAGCCGTCTTGACGGTGTCGAGGTGCGGAATGGGATCGGCGGCGAGATCGCGGTGGACAAGGGTATTCGCCGCCGACTTGGCCTTCAGCTTGTTCGCGAGTTCACCGGAAAACTTGTTCGAAACCGATTCGTCGCCACGCGGGCTGGAGGTGATGAGCAGAATGTTGGACATAGTCTTTTCCTTGCATGCAATGGGTTTGACGGGGTGCCTTGGGAGGGCGTGAAACAGCTACGGGCGCTTTCGTGGCCCCTATATGAAAAATTACGGCCATCAAGAAAACTGTGATAATGTGGAAGTAATCTATCGATGAAATGGATGGGACATGGACGCGAACCCCACACTCGACCAGTTGCAGGTATTTTTGACCGTTGCCGAGACCGGCAGTTTCTCCGCCGCGTCGCGGGCGCTTAATCGCGCCCAGTCGGTGGTCAGCTACACCATCGCCAATCTCGAGGCCCAGCTGGAAGTCACCCTGTTCGAGCGCAGCGGCGTGCGCCAGCCGAAGCTGACGGATGAGGGCCGTGCCATGCTGGAGGATGCAAGGCGCATTGTCGCTGGCCTGCAGGAAATGCGCGCCCGTGCCAAGGGGCTGAAGCAGGGGCTTGAGGCGGAGCTTTCTGTTGCCATTAGCACCATGGTACCGGCAGAAGCCGTCGTTGCGGTGCTGCGGGATTTTCGCCAGCAGTTCCCCACCGTCACCCTCAGCCTCAATGTCGGTGAACTGGGTATGGTGATGGAGATGGTGCTCTCCCGCAAGGCGGGCATCGGCATCGGCGGGGCGCTGATGCGCCAGGATGATGAACTCGTCGTCGAAAAAGTCGGCCATTCCTTCATGCTGCCGGTCGTCGCTGCGGATCATCCGCTGGCGCAGATCGAGCGACCGCTGACCCTGGCGGATGTGCGTGAGGAGGTCCAGCTCGTCGTCACCGATGCCTCCGGCCTCACGAAAGGACGCGATTTTAATGTGCTTTCCTACAAGACATGGCGGGTGAGCGATATCGCCACGAAATACCAGCTGATCAAGGGAGGTCTGGGCTGGGGCGGTCTGCCCGCATCAATCGTCCGCAACGACCTGACCAATGGCAGCCTGAAGGCTCTTGAACTCGAAGCCTATGAACAGGGCGAATATCCGCTCTTTGCACTGCGGCGGGTGGATTCACCCGCAGGTCCTGCAGGTCAGTGGCTCGCCGAGGCGTTCCAGCAGCGCCTGTCGGCCTGCCCGAACCACAAGGATTTCAGTGGGATGCTGGAAGCGAACAAGCAGAGGAATATTGCTGTCGCCGCAGAGTGACATTGACTATTGCATGTGGAGCGAGCGGGTGCCGCGAGCTTCTTCTCCCCGCCGGGGAGAAGGTCGCGGCAGCGGGATGAGGGGGCAAGCTCTCGGTTCATCGCTGACGTCGCCCCTCATCCGACCCTTCGGGCCCCCTTCTCCCCCATGGGGAGAAGAAACAAGCGGCAACCTCGCGTTACACCACGATAGGGCCAATTGACGGCAACGAACGGTCTGCCTATACGTAAACCACGGTCAGCAGTTCACCGAGGCATCGCCGTCCCGCAAGGGAAGCTAAACCTGCATCTCGAATAATTGACAGCACTTATCCCGTGCCTTGTCGGAAGCCGGCGATCAGCGACACCTCTTCGGAATGGCACGTGAGGATAAGTCATGCCACGTTCGATCCTTTCCATTGATATCGCCGACCTCTCGACCTTTGCCAAATCCGTTCGCGAACAGATCGGCAGGCTGGAGCGCCAGCCAAGCCATGTGGAGATGCTCAATCTTCTCAGCCGGGCCGCCGGGTTCCGCAATTTCCAGCATCTGCGCGCTGCACGCACATCATCCGCTGAAAGTAGCCCGCCGTTGCCGCAGATAATGCCGGCTGCCAACGAGGGCAGAGTGCTGAAGACTGCGCGGATTTTCGATGTCGCCGGCAGGCTGATGCAATGGCCTGCGCGTCGCTCCCAGCAGGAACTGTGCCTCTGGTACCTATGGGCGAAAATTCCCGCTGGGCGCAGTTTTTCCGAACGGGAATTTAGTAGCTTCCTGAATGATCTGCATCTGTTTGGCGATGCCGCGATGTTACGGCGCGACATGGTCGGCCTGAAGCTCATCCGCCGCAACCGCGATGGTAGCGACTATCAACGCATCGAGCAAAAGCCGCCGATGGAGCTGCCGCTGCTGTTGCGCGCTGTGGGTGGGCGTAATTGAGAAATAATCAGCAATGGGGCGACAAGCCTTCATCACACTCGACGTCATCCTCGGGCTCGCCCCGAGGATGAGGTGGAGTTGATGGAGACATCGTGAATAAGTTAGCCCTCCCGGCGATGTTTCGACGGGAGGGCTACGGTCTTTAAAGAACCAGACGGAACTTTGCGAAGCCTTCCGCGCCGTCACCGGCATCCTCGATCTTTGCGCCCTTGATCTCGGCAGCGTAATGGCGGCCTTTCGGACCCGTCTCGAAGATTGCCGAGGTATTGGCCACCGGCGCGAAAGACCAGTTGGCATCCGCGGACGGATTGATGGTGCCCTGATCGATGATATAGCGCACGATCACGTCGCGGTTGGTGTCAGGCGCCACGAAGATCACCTTGTCGGCAGCGATGTCAGGGAACTTGCCGCCGCCGCCGGCACGGTAATTATTGGTGGCAACCACGAATTTCTGCTCGGGATCGATCGGCTTGCCATTGAACTGAAGGTTGACGATGCGGTTGCTGTCGGGATTGACCGCCTTGCCGTCCTTGTCGAACTTCGCCGGCTTGGAAATGTCGATCTGATAGGTGACACCGTCGATGACGTCGAAATTATAGGACGGGAAATCGGCGTTCAGCAGCGGAGCATCCTTGGCGCCGGCCTCGACCGTGTTGAACATGCCCGCCGACATTTCCAGCCAGTTCTCTACCTGCGCACCATTGATCAGCACCGCCTGCACCGTATTGGGGTAAAGATAGAGGTCCGCGACATTCTTGATGGCAATGTCACCGGCGGGGACATCGGTATAATAATCCGCGCCGCCGCGACCGCCGGACTTGAAGGGCGCTGCTGCCGAAAGCACGGGCAGGTCCTTATATTCCCCTTCCTTCAGCATGTCCTTGATGTACCAGGTCTGGGCGTTGGAGACGATCTGCACGGAAGGGTCGTCTGCCACCAGCGCGAAATAGGAATAGAGCGGCGCAGAGGTCTTGCCGACCGGGCGGCGCACATAGGCGAGGGCTGCCTCGTGATCAGCCTTGGCGGCGGCGATGACTTCCGGCTTGTCCGTGAAGTCGGCAACGATCTTGCGGTTTTCATCACGGTGGTAGATCGGCCGTGCTTCGGAGGTAAAGTCGACGATCTTCCAGCTCTTGCCGTCCTTTTCGAGCAGCAGGTCGATGAGGCCCATATGCGAACCCCAGAAACCGGCCATGACCGCCGGCTTGCCGAGGAGCGTGCCCTTGACCGCATCAACACCCTCGATGCCGTCCCAGGTCTTCGGACCGGGGAAAACGAGATGCTGGTGGCCGGTGAAGATGGCGTCAATGCCTTCGACGCCCGCCAGATAAAGCGAGGCGTTTTCCATGCGGTCGCTCTGGCCCTTGCCATCGATGCCGGAATGGGAAAGCGCAATGACGATATCGGCGCCTTCTTCCTTCATGGCCGGAACCCAGGCCTTGGCCGCTTCGACGATGTCGCGCGTCTGCGCCTTGCCTTCGAGGTTCTTGGAATCCCACATCATGATCTGTGGCGGCACGAAACCGATGATGCCGACCTTGACCGGGCTGATGACGCCGCCGCCGTCGCGGATCTGTTTTTCAAGAATGATATAGGGCTTGAAGAACAGATCGTCCTGCTTGGGATCAGACGCCAGCTGACCCTTGGTGAGGTTGGCGCAGACAAAGGGAAAGCCGGCGCCGGCCAGCGTGTTCGACATATAGTCGAGACCGTAATTGAACTCGTGGTTGCCGAGCGTGCCGCAATCATAACCCAGCACGTTCATGGCATTGATCACGGGATGCTTGTCGCCGGCCTTCATGCCGCGCTCATAGGCGATGTAATCGCCGAGCGGGTTGCCCTGCAGGAAGTCGCCATTATCCACCAGCATCGAGTTTCCGGCTTCGGCGCGGATGGCGCCGATGATCGAGGCAGTGCGCGCCAGACCCATCGTGTCGTTCGGCTTGTCGGCGTAATAATCATAGGGAAAGACGTGAACGTGGATATCAGTCGTTTCCATGATGCGCAGATGCGCCTGATTGGCGGCCGCACGGGCGGCAAAGGGGTGCAGCAGCACCAGCGCCGAAGAGGCCGCAATGCCGCCGAGCAGCGAACGGCGGGTAATGGGGTGGAGAGCGAGAAGCGGCGACATGGGAACTCCTTCGGATGAAGCTTGCTCTGTCTTGAGAAGCGGACAGGGTAGAAGCAATCGCCGAGGAGTCCATCACCAAAATGACAAGCCGGTGACAGATAGGCCCGTTTTCAACCGTTTGATAAATTTTTTGTCATTGGAGCGTGATGCGCACGCTTCCACATCGGAAAAGGTGCCTCGTCCGGGCAGCCCATTCCGGCTTTGGGGAAAAGCAACTCAGCGGGCGAGCGTCGGCTTCACTTCTTCATGGAAGAAGCGGAAATAGGACGAGAGCTGCGCCAGCGTGTTGGTGGAAAGCTTCAGCTGCAGGCCAAGGCGGTTCTGGTGCTGCCATTGCACAACGCCTTCGATGAAGCCCAGATCCTCGCTCTGCACCTTGACCCGGCTGCCCTTGGCGGCAGCGAAAGGTCCGTCCAGCTCCAGCGCCATGCCCGTGGCCGAGAGATCAAGGACACGGGCTCTGGTCGACTGGCTGAAGTAGTGCACGGTCGCAAAAATCCTGGTCTTGCTGCGCGGCGCGGTGCGGGTCGCCATATTGAGGTTGTTTGCCATTTTGCTGCTCAAATCAATTGTTTCCGACAGGAGCACCATAGGCTGCAAAAGTTTGAGACCGGTTTAGTTGTTCGGTTAAAATTCTAGACAATGCTGTGATTATGCTTTGGCGATACGGCACTGATAACAATTGTTGCGGGCGGAACGGACATGCACATAAGCAACGTCTGTGCGCTCCAGAAGATGTCGTGCGCGAGACGTGATCTCGTTCGTCGCCGTTACAGCGCCTGTACCGTAAACGATGCGGTTGTCGGCGCCATATCCGCGCACGATGTAATCCGGGCTGTTGAGCATCGGCGGAACGGTCTCCGTTTGCGGATAGCGCTCGCAGGCTTCGGCATGCAGAAACACAGGTCCCGTCTCCGCATAGGGCTGCAGCGACGGAAACGGCCTGTAGGCAAGGATCAGCATGCCTTCGCCTTCACCAATCTGGGAAAGACAGTGGCGGCAGGGCATGCCTCCGGGAGAAAAGCGCCGTTCGGGCGGATTGCCATAGGCGTCGGCAGCGCCTGCCCGGAAGGCTTCGGCTTCCTTAGCCGGCATTGCAATAAAGACGAGATCGGTCATGGCGGGTTCTTTCTGGTTTGGATCGGCGTTGCTTCTTTGCAGCTATGATCTCCAAACAGAGTGCTATCCACCCGATTCTTGCCAGGTGATGCAACCAGCCCATTGCATGACTCGTTTGCATCGGGAATCAGTGACGCTCCTCGTTCCCGGAAGGTCTGATTTTATGTTGCGTCGTTTTCTGGCCGCCATTCCGCTGGCTTTCGTTTCGTTGACGGCCCCGGCCCAGGCACAGACTGCCGCCGGTCTCGATGGCCTGTCCGACGACCAACTGCAGCAGGCGGTCAACTTCGTCATCGGCAACGCCATATTCGCGCTTTATCACGAGGGCGCGCGCATGCTGATTTCGGATTTCGGAACGGTGGAGACCGGCAGTGCGCAGGCCCCGGCGGACCAGCTGGCGGGCACGCTCATTCTTCAGGCCAACGAGGAATGGCTCGATACCGCGCTCGTCAACGCCACCGACAGCTGGTATCTGGGACGCGAGGCGGAAACCTTGCCAGAGCACGAAGCACCAGTCTTTTCCGCGCTCATCCCCGACAGAAGCCGTGACCGCAACATGGCCTGCCTGATGGTCGGCCGCGACAAGGATGGTTATGGCGATCTGGCCGCCATGATGGGTCTGGACAATGCCGAATTCGACAGATGCGCTGCCGCCTATCCGCGCGTCGCTTCGGACTGGGAGAATTTTCTGAGCCCGCATCGCAGCCAGACGCGGTCCAAATTCACCGTCAGCTACATGCCGCCACGCGATCCCGAGCTTGAACCCTATGCCATCATGATCAGGGAATCGAAGGTTCTCGATCTCATCAGCCGCAGTTTCGGCGCTTACGGTCTGAAGGGTGACGTCAAGCTCACGGCCAGGACCTGCGGCCGTCCCGATGTTTACTGGTCGGCTGAAAAGCGCGAGATCACCTATTGTTATGAGCTTGGTAAATTCCAGGCGGAGCTGATTGCCGATCATCTGCTGAACACCGTCACGGAAGACAAGGGCGCCGCCGGCGGGCAAATTCCAACGGCGGTCAATCTGGAACGGGAAATCTGAGGTCGATTGCCTGACGCTGGCGATCTGGCCTCCTGAACGGGAGGAAAGTGCCATGCCCAAGGTTGTCGTTCGCAATTTCTCCATTTCGCTTGATGGATATGGCGCGGGGCCGGACCAGAGCCTGCAGAACCCACTGGGCGTGAACGGCGAAGAGCTGCATCAATGGGCCTTCAAGACCCGCACCTTCCGCCGCATGTTCGGCAAGGAAGGCGGCGCGACCGGTACGGATGAGGATTTTTCCGAAAAGAGCTTCGAAAATATCGGCGCATGGATTTTAGGCCGCAACATGTTCGGTCCCATCCGCGGCGCATGGCCGGATGAAAGCTGGAAAGGCTGGTGGGGCGAGGAACCGCCTTATCACGTTCCGGTTTTCGTGCTGACGCACCATCCGCGCCCGTCCCTTGCCATGAAGGGCGGCACGGTGTTCCATTTTGTTACCAACGGCATCGAGGCGGCCCTAGATGGCGCGCTCGTCGCAGCGAATGGCAAGGATGTCCGCATCGGCGGCGGCGTTTCTACCATCCGGCAATATATGGCCAAAGGCATGATCGATGAATTGCATCTGGCGCTGGCGCCGGTGTTTCTCGGCAAGGGCGAAAATCTGTTCGAAGGGCTGGACTTGCCGGCACTCGGTTATCGCTGCACAGGAACGGTGGCGGGCGAGGGTGCTACCCATCTGATTATCGACCGGGCATGAATGCTGCGCCGTTAAAGGTATCCCCACCAACATTGCGCAGCGGTTCCTGCGCTGACATTTCCCTCACTCCCTCATTCCTGTGCTTGTCACATGAATCTAGCCGACGCGCGTCTGCGCGGCGAGAGAGTCCTTTTCAGCCCAAGGACTTGGGCTGACTGGATTCCTGTGACGAGCACAGGAATGAGGCAGTGGGAACCAGACACTCCCTATCGGCGAATGGCACGCGTTGCTCTCAATGGCGCTACTCAATTGCGCAGCGAAATTTCCAGAAGCTCGGTATCAGACAGCGGCTCCACCCAGGCCTCATAGGTGCCGACGGGCGAGAAGCCCATCATCTGGTAAAGTTGTAGCGCGCGCGGATGATCGAGCGTATTGGTCGTGACAGTCACCCGTTTCGGATTGTCCTGCCAGGCCGCGTAAAGCGCCTGCAACAGGAACCACTTGCCGACGCCAGCGCCAATCGCCTCTTCGAGCAGGCCGAAATAGGAAAGCTCGGTCACCTCGTCGCTCGCCTTGTGCAACTCGAAGAAACCGGCAGGCGCACCGTTCATATAAAGAACCGTAACGCTGTTCTTCGGGTCCTTGAGGACGGCTGACAGCTCCGCATCGCTCATGCGCATGCGCTTCTGCCAATGCCAGCGTTTCCCCACCCGCCAGTAAAGATAGCGATAGAAGTGCAGGGGAATATCGGTGACCCGCATCAGTGCCGTCTGGATGTTGACGGGGATCGGCAAGCTGACCTTCGGCGGCGACGTCATTTCCAGCTGCGTTACATGCGCCTTCAAAGGCCCATGCGACACAACGGGAACAGGCTCGGCGGGTCCGGTGGCGACAGGCGTGTCTTCCAGCCCGCCCCATTCCGACCAGGAACCGTCATAGAGCGAATTATCCTGATGGCCGAGCGATTCCAGCGCAAGCGTGATGACGGCGGCGGTAACGCCCGAGCCGCAGCTCGTCACCACCGGCTTGCCAAGATCGATGCCCGCATCAGTTACCATCTTGCGGATTGCGGTCAGGTCCTTGAAGTGGCCGTTCTCCGAAAAGGCTGTCGCCGGCAGGCTGCGCGCGCCGGGCATATGGCCCGACCGCATGCCGGCACGTGGTTCGGCTTCATCACCGGTGAAGCGCCCCGCGCCGCGGGCATCGGCAATCTGTTTTTCGCCGCTGTCGACAATGCCGCGCATGGTCGATAGCGAAGTCACGCGTTTCTCGTTGAAGTCAGGCGTAAAGGTCGCAGGCTCGATCCCCGGCGTACCGGTTTCAAGCGGTCGGCCTTCGCGCTTCCAGCCATCAAGGCCGCCATCCAGCACATAGGCCTTGCGCACGCCCATCACCCGCAGCATCCACCAGACGCGCGGTGCGGAAAAGAAACCGGGGCCATCATAGACCACGATCGTATCATTCTCGCTGAGACCAAGCTCGCCTGCCTCCTGCGCAAAGAATTCCGGCGAGGGCAGGGAGTGCGGCAGACCGGTGGTGTGATCGGCGATCCTGTCCTGATCGAAGAACACGGCGCCGGGCAGATGGCCGGCCGCGAATTCCTCCGCGCCATTGCGCTTGTGCGCCGGCAGATACCACGAGGCATCAACGAGACGAAACCGGGCTGTGCCAAGCTGTTTTTCCACCCAGTCCGCCGAAACGACGAAACGGCTCTTATCCGTGCTCACGATGTCTCTCCCGATCTCAGGCAACAGCTTCAGGCGCGCCGAAACGAATGCGGAACCGCCTGTTCTCCTTGCCCTTCTTTTCTATCTTGGCAATGTGAATATCGCCCACTTCCTGCGTTTCGGAAACATGGGTGCCGCCGCAGGGCTGGCTGTCGATGCTGGAATTTTCGCCGATGCAGACGAGGCTGACGCGGCCGAGGCCCATCGGCGGCCGCACATTCTTGGATTTGACGATGCCCGGATTGGCAGCCAACTCCTCGTCGGTAATCCATTGCAGAAAGACGGGGTGGTTGGCTTTCACCAGCTCCATCAGCTTCGCAGTCACCTCATCCTTGTCGATGGTCTCGGACATGTCGAAATCAACACGCGATTCTTCCTCGCCGACGGCAGCGCCGGTGATTGGCCACTGGCAGACGACGGAGAGCAGATGGCAGGCCGTGTGCATGCGCATCAGCTTGTAGCGGCGTGGCCAGTCCACATGCAGGGTCAGCTTCTCGCCAACGTCGGGAGAAGGCTGGCCTTCGAGCGGCACATGGATGATGACGCTCTTGTCTGCACCGTTCTTGGTGACGCCGAGGTCGATGCGCGCACCATCCGCCCGCTCGAGAAACCCGCTATCGCCCGGCTGGCCGCCGGAGGTGGCATAAAAGCAGGTCTGGTCGAATTCTATGCCGCCATCCTCATGCACCGCCGTGACGATTGCTTCTACGGTTGAGAGATAAAAATCGTCACGGAACAGGGCATTCACAGGCATTTCGGCATGTCCTCAAACGGTTTCGTACGGAACCGCAATCTCGCTTTTCGTCGCCAGCCATTGCGGAATCGGCAGCCCCTTGGAGCGCAGGAAATCCGGATTGAACAGCTTCGACTGATAACGATTGCCGTAATCGCATAGTATCGTCACGATTGTATGCCCCGGACCAAGCTCGCGGGCAAGGCGGATTGCGCCGGCAATGTTGATGCCGGAAGAACCGCCGAGGCAAAGCCCTTCCTTCGTAACGAGATCGAACAGCACCGGCAGCGCTTCCGCATCCGAGACCCGATAGGAAAAGTCCGGCGTAAAACCTTCCAGATTGGCGGTGATGCGGCCCTGCCCAATGCCCTCGGTAATGGAAGAACCTTCGGACTTCAGGACTCCGTGCTTGTAGAATTCGTAAAGGGCCGCACCTTCAGGGTCGGCAAGGCCGATCTTGATGTCAGGGTTGAAATCGCGCAGGCCATCGGCCACGCCCGCCAGCGTTCCGCCTGAACCGACCGAGCATATGAAACCATCGACCTTGCCATCCGTCTGGTCCCAGATTTCCGGGGCGGTGGTTTCGATATGGGCCTGACGGTTGGCGATATTGTCGAACTGGTTGGCCCAGATCGCGCCGTTCTCATCGGTCGCGGCAAGCTGTTTCGCCAGCCGGCCGGAAACCTTCACGTAATTGTTCGGGTTGGAATAGGGGGCGGCCGGAACTTCGACCAGCTTGGCGCCAAGAAGTTTCAGCGCATCCTTTTTTTCCTGGCTCTGGGTCTCGGGAATGACGATGACCGTCTTGTAGCCGAGCATATTGGCGACCAGCGACAGGCCGATGCCGGTATTGCCCGCCGTGCCTTCCACGATTGTGCCGCCCGGCCGCAGCTGTCCGCGCCGTTCGGCATCGCGGATGATGTAGAGCGCGGCGCGATCTTTCACCGACTGGCCGGGATTGAGGAATTCCGCCTTGCCGAGGATTTCGCAGCCCGTCGCTTCAGAAGCGGCTTTCAGACGGATGAGTGGCGTGTTGCCGATAGCACTGAGCGCAGAGGGATGAATGGTCATGATTGAGCCTTCTTGTCTGAGCGGAAATTAGGTGCCGTTATGTCCCGTTACAACCGCCTTTAGGCAAGAAATTATCTTCCCGGCTTTGGCTTCGCCACGCAAAATTTTGCCGATACCCAGTTTTATGCGTTGTTCTTCACCGCAACATAGGCCGCAAGCGCTCTTTCCCGCGCCTTTGCATGGTCGACGATTGGCAGCGGATAGGTTTCACCAAGCGTGATACCCGCTTTTTTCAACACGTCTTTCGGCGCTTCGAACGGCTTGTGGATGTATTTCCGCTCGAGCTTTTCCAGCTCCGGTACGAAGTGGCGCACATAGTCGCCATCACCGTCGAATTTCTCGCCCTGCAGGATGGGGTTGAAGATGCGGAAGAATGGCGAGGCATCCGCCCCGGAACCCGCCACCCATTGCCAGTTGGCGGCGTTGGAGGCCGGATCGGCATCGACAAGCGTATCGCGGAACCATTTCTCGCCTTTCCGCCAGTCGATCAGCAGATGTTTGATGAGGAAGGAGGCCACGATCATACGCACCCGGTTGTGCATGGTGCCGTGCTGCCACAATTGTCGCATGCCGGCATCGACGATGGGATAACCCGTCATGCCGCGCGTCCAGGCCTTGAAGGATTTCTCATCGTCCCGCCAGCCGAAGGCGTCGAAACTGTCGTTCCAGTTTTTCTCGTCCAGTTCAGGGAAATGAAACAGCAGGTGATAGCAGAATTCCCGCCAGGCGATTTCCTTGCGAAAACGGCTGATATCGTTTGAGGCGAGGTGGCGGGAAAGCCCCTTCGTCGCGTGCCAGACGGTGGCGGGCGATATTTCCCCCAAGGCCAGATGCGGCGAGAGCATCGAGGTCGCGTCCTTTGCCGGAAAATCGCGGCCTTCTTCATAGCCTTTCAGGGCGCCATCGATGAAGTCGTCGAGTTTCTCCTGCGCGCCGTCTTCGCCGGGCGCCCAGATATCGCTGAAGTGCTTCGCCCAGTCCGGCCTGACGGGCAGCAGCTTCCAGCCATCAAGCTTTTCCGATGTCGGCCATGTCTTCGGTGCCTTCAGGCTCTCTGGCGCCTCCGCCGGGGCATGCGGCTCCTCGCCACCCTCCAGTGCCCGCCAGAAGGGCGTATAGACCCGGTAGGGGCCGCCGGATTTCGTCTTCAACCGCGAGGGTTCGTGCAGAAGATGGCCGGAAAAGCTGCGAACCGTCAGACCATCGTCGCGAAGCTTCTGTTTCAACGCCCTGTCCGTGGCCATGCCGGCCGGATCATACCGGCGGTTCCAGAATACCGAGTCTGCGCCGGTTTCCGATATCAGCTTCCGCAGTATCTTTTCGGCATCACCGCTTAAAAGCAGAAGGCTGCTGCCGGTTTTTTCCAGCGCGGCGGAAAGCGCGGCAAGCGAATGGTGAAGCCACCACTCCTGCGCACCGCCCAGCGGGCCAGAGGACTTTTCCCTGACGTAGACGGGGATGATGGGGCCGCCGTGGTCCACAGCTGCGAGGAGGGCAAGATTGTCCGAAAGGCGCAGATCCCTGCGGAACCAGACGATGACGGGGGAGGCTGTTGTCGGCATGAAAGAACCCGGTTCACTTCCGCTTGAACGAGTGTTGAAACGCTTTGTTCCGCAAATCGGCTAGAATGGAAAGATGGGGCACATGGTTTCTCGAGGGTTATTTTTTCGCTCTTGAAACAGCAGGTGAAGGGAACCAACTGGAGGAGCCGGCGTTTGTCGCGGGTTAATAGAGCATGGAAGTGCAATCAATGTTGCTGAAAGACGTTAAGTGGGAAAAGCCCGTTACCATTTCCCTTGAAAACGGTGCGCCCCGAATTTTCAACGGCGTTTACGAAGCCTTCGATTTTCTGCAGCACGAATGGCCAGAACGCGGCGACAAGGCGCATGAGCAGGCGCTTCGTCTGTGCCGCGCCTCGCTGATGGGTGATGTGGCGGGTGAAATCGCCCGCACGGCCTTCGTTGCGGCCAGCCGGCAGGCGCAATGCCTGATGGAGGACAGGGCGGAGACGCAGAATAAAATCGCATCCTGAGCTGTTTTTCAGGACTGGCATGGAAAAGGCCACCCGCCGAACCGGGTGGCCTTGTTTTTTTTGAAGATCAGGAAACGGGTTGTTTCGGACGCAGGATATGGCATCGTGTGCGCCCGAAGCGGATGAATGAATGCGATGACCAACCACTACGGCTATATTGTTTTTCCAACCGCGCTTGGCCATTGCGGCCTTGCATGGGCGGGGCGCGGCATCGCCCGTCTGCAATTGCCCGCTGCTGATGCAGGGGAAACCGAAAAGCTTCTCCTTAAACGCGTTCCGTCGTCCGCGATTGCGGTTCCCGATACACGCACGCGTGAGGTGATCGCGATGATCACCCGCTATTTCGCTGGTGAGGCGATCGATTTTACCCCCGTCGAACTGGATCTCTCCGGGCAGGAGCGGTTTTTTCTCGATGTCTACGATGTTGCGCGCCAGATCGGCTGGGGCCGCACGACGACCTATGGCGGTATCGTGAAGGATCTCGGCCTAGGCATGGAAAAGGCCCGCGATGTCGGGCAGGCGATGGCGAAAAATCCGGTGCCGCTCATCATTCCCTGCCACCGCGTTCTGGCGGCTGGCGGCCGGCTGGGCGGCTTCTCCGCGCCGGGCGGAACCACCACCAAATTGCGCATGCTGGATCTCGAAAATGCCGGTCGCAGCCGCGCCGATGAGGCGCAGGGCAGCCTGTTTTAAAGCAATGACAGATCAGGCCGCATGAATAGGCGTCTGATTTCTGCCCATTTCTCGTCAAATTGTCGCTAAATTGTCACAATACACGGACGCCCTCCAACATAAGGGCGAGACGTTTGAGAGTATCCGCGTTAATTCTATCTGCTGCCTTGGCTTTTACAGTCGCGGCGCCGGCCTCTGCCGGCATGCTGAACCAGGCAGAAAAATACACCGGGCTGCATGAGTCCAAGAACAATAAGAGTCTGAAGAATATTCTTGGGGCAAATCCCCGCAGCACCCCCTGGTGTGGCCTCTTCCTGCATGCCGTCGCCAGCAAGGCCGGCCGGCAGTCGCCGAAATCCTACGGGTTTGCGAAGTCCTGGACGTCTTTCGGTTACGCCGTTCCCGTCGGCCAGGCCAAGCCCGGCGATATCGTCGTCATCCGCAACGGTCGCGGTTATCACGCCGGAATTCTGAAGAGCATGAGCGGCAAGACCGCCCAGATCCTCGGCGGTAACCAGTCTGGCCGGGTGCAGGTATCGAATTTCAACCGCAAGGCCATCGTTTCCGTTCGCCGTTGAAGACCACACAGCACATATTCTTATAAAGGCGGGCCATGACCCGCCTTATCCATTTCAAGGGGCCTATGGCTGCTCCCTGGTGCCGGGTGCGGCATTGCGCTGGTCATCATCCTCAAGGTCGGTGGCAACGATAAAGGCGTCCTCATGCTGGCGGGCTGCCTGCCGACGGGCGCGCAGGCTCATTGTCTCATCCGGATAAATCTCACCGTCTTTCGATTTGAGCTCGCTGTCGGTTTCGAAACGCGCCACATCCTCGTCGCGAATATCGAGCGGTTCGTTCTTCGGCTTTTTCGGGGTGCTCATTGAGTAATTCTCCTGCGGGGTTTCCGCGGGGCAAACGATCCCGCATCCATGACGGTTCCCTTTTTCGAAGAAATGCTCATTCACAATCGGTCTGCGAGGAACAAAGTCTGGCTTTTTCTGTTTTTTCAGTGGCACAATCAAAACCGGTGCAACGCAAAGAGGGAGGCCTGTTATGAGCCATGATCGCGAAGCCGCAATCCGTGAAAAAGCGCGCGCAATATGGGAGAAGGAAGGCAGACCTGACGGGCATCATGAGCGCCACTGGAGCGAGGCGGAACGGGAAGTCTCCGCCGGTGCCGGAGCCGCAAAGACGACGGCCAAGAACGGCGTGAAAAAATCCGCAGCTGCCAAGACCTCGGCAGACAAGACATCAACGGACGAGGCGCCGGCGAAGAAAACGCCAGCGAAGAAGGCTCCGGCAGCAAAGGCCAAATCCCCGGCGGTAAAATCGCTTGAGAAGGAGCAGAAGTCGACGGGCAAGGACAAAGTCGACGATCTCACGGAAAGCCTTGAGGAAAGTTTCCCGGCCAGCGATCCGCCAGCGCTCACCAACGCCGCAAAGGCAACGAAGCGCGCGGTCAAGAAGAGCTGATTACTGGAAGGCCCGCCAGTCAGGAGGGCGCAAAATGCCACGAACCGGATTGGGCGAATGCAGCTGCACTTCGCTCTTCAAAACACGTTTTTGAGAGAAATGGCTCCCCGGGCCGGATTCGAACCGGCGACCTGTCGATTAACAGTCGAATGCTCTACCGCTGAGCTACCAGGGAACGTGCGCTGCTTGGCGCGGTGTGAGCGGGGTAATACAAATGCTTTTCCGATTTGCCAAGCGGTTTTTTCAAAAAAAACGCATTCCTCTTGTTTTATCCCTCTGAAGCCCCGATTTTCCGGGCTTATCGACGTTCAAAAAATTATCCACAGGCCAGACGCTGAAGGGCAGGATGGAATGAAATTCGGAATGAACCACAAGACGGGTCGCCTCCATGTCGGAAAATGGAGCCTTGCCATGCCGCGTTCGCGGGTTGGCAGGATCGCTACCGGCTCCGCTCTGGTGGTTGGCGGAACGTTGGGGTTTTTGCCCGTTCTCGGTTTCTGGATGATTCCGCTCGGTCTTGTCGTACTTTCGCACGATCTGCCGGCGGTGCGCCGCAGGCGGCGAAGGCTCGCGGTCTGGTGGGCATCGCGGCAGAACGGCCGCGAGGCCCGTCGCAACAGGGGTCAGTAGGCGTTTATCCACCGATCGAGCTGCTGATGCCCTGTCCGGCCCAGAAGGCGGCATAGGCAAGCGCTGCGAAATAAATCGCCGTCAGGCCGAGAAACAGATAACCGCCGAGCACCGTGACGCCGTCTCTCTGAATCATGCCCGCAGATAAAAGCAGGATGGCGACACCGGGCAGGGTGTTGGAAAAGGGAATGAAGCCGAGCGGCATCATCAGCAACACGCCTGCCGTCATCAGCGCCAGACCGTTTATTCTGTTGGCGACAATGCCGGTGGTGAGCGCCGGTACGCGCGGGCGAATAAATCCATCCAGCTTGGAAACGATGGCGACACCTTTTTGAAGCGCCGGTACCAGCTTTGCCGTTTCCATCTGCCGGTCGAGAATCTTCGCCGGCAGCCATGGCAGGCGGTTCAGCGTGATTGCGAGGCTGACGAGGATGATCGCAGCGCCGAACACCGTGCTGACGCCGGGAATGGAGACCGGAATGAGAAAGGGCAGGGACGCAATTGCGCAGATAAGCAACAGGCCCTGTTCGCCGATTGCTTCCATCAGTTCGCGCAACGTGATCGTCTGGCCCTGCAACTTGCCTATAAGCTTCTCCAGCGTGGTGCTGAGCTTTTCAGACGTATCAGTGAATGCGAATTCGTTCGTCATGCCGCTTCCCGGAAGTTGTTTTAACTCCGGGTTTGATAACATTCATCCGGCCACATGCCTATCGCCGATAGAAATCGGCATCGTCATGGTTCGTCGTATCTTTCGCTTTATTAGTGCGAAACCCAGTGGCTATAGGCGCCGGCGAGAAGAACCACCAGCAGGATGGCGAGTATCACCGGATTGATCGACGTAATGAAGTTTACATAGTCCATGATAACTTCCTCCACTTCTTACGGCTTTTATTCTACAGCAAAAAGGCGAGGTTATCTACCATAGGGTGAAATTTTGCAGCGCAGCAACCGCTTGCCGGTGTGGACTGGAATTGCTGGGATTTCTCATTTTCCGCGATGCAAAAATAAATCTTCCAACATTTGCCATTCTCTTGCGTTGTGTCTAATCCTGCTGCGGCGCTGGCTTTTCTCCGTCCGCTGCGCGCCGCCGTAAATCGCCTCAATCACCGCTGAGATGCCTCGGCACTCCCGCCTTGACTTCGCTCCACACTCTTCCCCGGGGACATGAAATGCTGAAAAACATCTATGCCTGGACGATGGCGCTTGCGGCGCGCAAAACCGCCGTATGGTGGCTGGCGATCGTCGCTTTTGTGGAAAGTTCCGTCTTTGTCGTGCCTGCGGATGTGCTTTTCCTGCCCATGGTGTTGGCCAAGCCGAAAAAGGCGATGTTTTATGCGTTTGTGGCGACGGTCGCCTCGGTCCTCGGCGGCATCGCCGGCTGGTTTCTCGGTCATTATGCTTTCGAGAGCATTGCGCGGCCCATTCTTGAATTTTACGGCAAACTCGACAGTTTCGAACAGCTGAAGAACTCGGTGGACTACGAAACCATCGTTCTCCTGCTGGTGACATCGGGGCTGGCGCACCTGCCGCCGATCAAGGTGGTGACGATCCTTTCAGGCGCGGCCAATATCAGCCTCGGCCTGTTCATTCTTTCAGCCGTCGTCACACGTGGCGCCCGCTTTTTCATTCTTGCCGGATTGCTGCAGAGATATGGGGATTCAGTGCGCCATTTCATCGAAAAACGCCTCGGCGTCATCACGGCCGCAGCCGCCGCGGCGCTCATCGCGGTCTATGCGGTTTACGTTTTCGTGCGTTGATCGAACGCATTTTTTTACTCTTACAATACTGTCGCATAACTTTCAGCTTGCTGTCAGAATCCGTCTGTATCGGTTCTCTTGTCGAGTAAGGGAACCGTTTTATTATGCGAAGATTTTGGAAGTGCTCCTTTGGGGGCATGGGCTTTGTTGTGCTTGCGGCAGGCGGATATCTTTACGCCATCCAGCTCCTCGGCAACTTTCACGAGGTGGTGGCCGGTCAACTTTACCGCTCCAACCAGCCAAGCAATGAAGAGCTTGTCCGCTACACCAGGGATCACGGCATCAAGACGGTTATCAACCTGCGCGGACCGAATGAATCCCAGGCCTGGTACCGGGACGAGGTCGAAACAGCGCGCGAGCTTGGGTTGAAGCACATCGATTTCGGCATGTCGGCCAGCCGGGAACTCAACATGGATCAGGTCAACCAGCTCGTCGCGATCATGCGCGATGCGCCGAAACCGATCCTCATCCATTGCAAGGCCGGCGCTGACCGGACGGGCCTCGCCACCGCTCTTTACCTCAGTCGCGTCGCACGCCTCGGCGAGAAGGAGGCGGAAAGCCAGCTTTCGGTGCGTTACGGCCACATCGGCATTCCCTATCTCTCGGCAACCTATGCCATGGACAGAACATGGGAGAATGTAGAGCGCATGCCAATCACGGACGACTTCGCCATCGCCTCAAACGAGTTCTGAGGGCGCTTTCAGCTGATCCTGCGTAAATCACGGATCGTTCCCGGCACAGGGATTTGCGTTCTGTCTTGATTGCCGATGTGATCAGGCTGCACGCAATTCTCGGTGCGGGCTTGCTCAATTGGCGAGGCCATAACAGCGGCGGAGCGGTGATAAGGCGGACCAGGATCCGGTCCGTAATCGACGCGACCCGCAACGCACTATCTTGTCGGAAATATCTTGCCGGAGGGCGATTCTGGCAGGTGCGGGCTCCATCCACATCAAAGGCATGGTCCGTCAAAGTTACGATATCCTCACGGGGTAAGCCGCATCCAACGGCAAACAGCCGGCTCAATCGCCTGCCATATCCGGTGTCCAGCCGCGCGTATATCCTTTGCCCATGATGGCAACCGCAAGGGAAAGCTGTTCCTGCAAATGTTCGATTTCACCAAGCAGCGTTTCGACGGCGGCCCTTGCATCGCCGTCGTGACACTGGATGACGTATCCGGCTATGTCGTCCGGCCGTACGGGGGTGGTTTTTGCAGCATCGGACATCTCGGTGACCTCTCTTTTGTTCACTAAATGTTCTAATTTTAGCGAAGAGTCAACAAAGCAATGCGTGCAATCATTCTCTTTGACGAAAGGCGAGTGGCATGAACAAAGGGCAAATCGCCAACCTGTTGATTACTAGGCATTCCTCGCTACCGGAATGAACGAATGGCGGCTGGTGAGCGCCATACGGCAGTGGATGGCTGAGGCATGACGCAAGCGCCCCGGATGAAACAAACCGGGCTGGGCTGCGTCAAAAAGACCGTGCTTGCGTGCATGAATGAAGTTGCTGAAACAGCAGTTTTGACGTAGCTCTAGTCGCGGGAGATTATGTCAAGAATAGACTGGAAATATTCAAAATGACGGATTGGAATTGGGTGGATTTGTTCCCTATAGTCTTCTTCCCGTTCAAGATTATCGTATTGGGTACAGGCATGTACTTCGCCATCAAGTGGCATCACGATCAGGCGAAGAAGGAAAAAGAAACCAGCGGATCGTAAACGCCCGCCGGACACACTCGTGACGCCTCAGATTAACCCGGCCAATATCGAGTGATGCGGCAGCAATGCGCGCAACAGGGCAAGGCCACGCGCACCTTCATCTCAAACACCTGTTCCAGCGACTGCCGCTCGAAAATCATTCTGATCGCTTCAGCTGCATCGCTGTCATCGCTATGCGTTGACTTATAAACGCTAGTGCCGCGACTGAATCCCCGTAGTCACCACAATGGGCTATCTTTGCGTTTGATAAGTTTCGAGGGGCAAATCACCACTCCATAACGAAGCAACAATTGCGACCGACGCTAACGCCGAAAGCCCTTGTCCTCCGCAGGGTGGTGAATACGGCGGGTGGCCCCACAATTATGCTGCGACGTGGTTCGTGTGGGCAAGCCCTAATGGACTGCGGGATCCTCGTCTTCAAGAAAGCTACGAATGCCGTCCTTTTCGCACGTGGCAAGGAATTCTTCCCATGCATCTTTATCGGTGGCGAAAGGCTCGTCCCAGGTGGTGACAAGGTCATTTTCGCTTATGACCTCAAGCTTCCAATCCTGCTGCGTGCCGGCCGATCGGTAGATATCGACGAGGACCGTGACACCGTCATCTTCGAATTCGCCTGAAAATTCGGAGTGTTCGATTTTTGATTTCTTCGCCATGTCAATGTCCTTCAGGCTCAGGCTTCGTCAGGGTGCTGGGGGCGTGCTTGAACACGATAACCGTCAGGGGGACGGCGATGGCGGCAGGAACAAATTTGGTCTAGCGCTCAATCAATCAGCCTCCAGCAAATCAAATGCGCGCCGTCAAGGCGGGAAAGAACCAAACACCACGCAAAGCCTAACGCGCAGTTGCGAGAGTGGACCCGAGGGCTGCAAAATCGCTAAAACAAATATAGCCAGCTCTGGGGGAACTGGCTATCTATCTGATTTTTATGGTCGGAGCGGCGGGATTCGAACCCACGACCCCTTGACCCCCAGTCAAGTGCGCTACCGGGCTGCGCTACGCTCCGAACCTGAAAGCCGTTTATATATAAGCCTGTTAGGGCGCAAGCGGAAAATCGCCTTTTCTCAAAAAAAGGAACAAAGGGTGTGGATGGCGGGCAGGGGACAGACTGTCGTTCGGCTCTCTACCGGTTGCTTCCGTCAAACGCATGACACATCCTCTTTCCATCATGGCTGGAACCTGCGGTGAACTTCAGCGTTCAATTGCAGCGGAATTGAAACTCAGGGAGATAAATATGTCCGAACTCGTCGTTGTTGGTTTTGATGGAACGGAAGAGGCCGACCGCGTTCTTCTGAAGCTTGCCGGCCTGAAAAAGGAATATCTGGTCGATCTGGAAGACGCCGTGGTCGTTGTTCGTGATGAAAACGGCAAGGTGCATCTGAAGCAGAGCGTCAACCTGACGGCGCTTGGTGCAAGTTCCGGTTTTCTGTCCGGCGGCCTCTGGGGCGGCCTTGTCGGCCTGCTGTTCCTTAATCCGCTGGCGGGCTTTGCAATTGGCGGCGCAATTGGTGCCGGCACGGGCGCGCTGGCGGGTTCGCTGACCGATTTCGGCATTGATGACGATTTCATCAAATCCCTTGGCGAAACCATTCCCAATGGCTCTTCGGCACTGTTCGTGCTGATCCGCAAGGTACAGCCGGAAAAGGTTCTGGCGGAACTGGAAGGGCTGCGCGGCCGGGTCATCAAGACCTCGCTGTCTCCTGAGCAGGAAGCGCAATTGCAAAAAGCTCTGTCGGGTGAAACCGCGCAGGCAGCTGCGCCCGTCGCTTGAATGGCAACAGGAACAACGCTGCGGCATGATCGATGCCGCAGCTTTTTGTCCAGATGGGTCCGGAAGCGGCCGCTTAGACGGTCAGCGTGCCGGGTTTAGCCTGCGGCCAGGTGAGATAATAATAGCGGCTGCCGACGCTGCCGAAAAACGCGTTGTCGCCGGAAATCCTGTCAACATAAGCGCCGCTGGCGCTCTTGCTATAGGCTGAGCCGTCGCGTTTGAGGTGATCCTTCAGAAAATCGCTCCAGCCCGTAGTGGCGATCTCGGTTGCCGGTTTCGAGGTGGTTTTCGAATCGGCCTTCACGTCCCACGCCTTGATCTGCGCGCCTTCGGATGGATCGGATACGGTGAGCGTGCCGGCGGCCAGTGCTTCCAGCATCGCCTTTGCCTGCGAGGCCTTGTCCGGGTCCTTGGACAAATCCTCCAGCATCGCCTTCAGATCCTTCATGAAACCGGCCTGCGTAATATCGCCGGATGAAGCCTGAGGTGTCGTCTCGGTCTGCGTCTCCACGCCGGCGGTCTGCGCATATTGCGCCAGAAGCTGTGTCAGCCTCGTATTTGTGGAAGAAGACGTATCGACGCCATAGGCGCCAAGCAGCGCTGCCCGCGACGAGGAAGATGAGGTCGCGGTGGAGTTGTCATCCTGCTCCTTGATGGCCTTGAGGGCTAATCTGGTGGCGGTGAGGCGGGTGGACAGGTCGACGGAGGAGACCATTTCGGTAACTTTTCCATGATCAGCCCGATACGCATCATTCGTACCGAACCGGCTTGGCGAGGATTGTTGATCCCGCCTTTCGTCTCCTCTCATAAGAAGACCGGGTGCGTCCCGCGCCGCTTGGGCTTGGGTGCACCCGGTCTAATGAAGGAAGTTTGCGCGACGCTTGCGCCTTAATTTTCCTGAACGGAGACGCCGTTCGGGCCGATATTCATCTCGATGCCCTTCGGCTTGCTTTCCTCGTGCCAGACATAGACCCCAAGGCCAACAAGGACCACCAGGAGTGCGCCAATGATGAGATAGAGATTATTGGTCTGCGTCATAAGATGTCTCCCCGTTTGACGATCATAATCGCCGGCTAAACGCATGAAATCGCGCAGGGTTCCGTTAGGGGAAGCATTTTAGGCGTGGCTTGTGCGGCGGCGCAGGTTTTCGCGTTTTTCCAGCGCCATGCAGCCCCACAATATGCCGAGCAGCAGGAAGAAATGCCGCCAGTGATCGGTATCGATGACGGCGCCGATCATGACGTGGCCGACAAAGGTCACCCAGGAAATGATCAGGAACGGCTGCCACGGCCGCGGCCGCAGCAGATGCCTGAAACCGGCAGCGATCGTCCAGCAGATCAGCGTCAGATAGATCACGAAACCGAACCAGCCATGCGTTGTCAGGCTTTTCAGCCAGATATTATGTTCGGCGGCGGGAAAGATATTGTCGAACACCATCGGCCCGATGCCGAGCGGATGTTCCATCGCCAGCAGGAAACCAAGATAGTGACGGGCAAAGCGCCCCAGATGCCCACCATCATAGGATTGCACCGCAGAGGCGCGGCTGAAGAACAGGTCCGAGACCTGTTTGAATTGCAGCGCGATGATGACGGCTGCGACCATGAGCGCGACGGCAACCAGAAACAGCACGAGAATTTTCAGCCGAAACGCGGCAGTGCGCTCCTTCAGCAACATGACGAAGACGAGCAGGAGGGCTGCGAACAGAAACAGGCCCCATGCCGCACGCGAAAATGACAGGAACACGCCAAGCGACAGGATCAGCAGGCCGAGGATACGCCAGGGCGCATGCATTGCCTTGCCGGTAAGCAGGCCATAGATCAGGTAAAGCGACGGTGTCACCAGGAAGGGACCAAAGACGTTCGGGTCCTGAAACGCACCCTTGGCGCGATCGTAAAGCGTGAAGACCTCGAAGCCGGGAAGGGCGTGAAAATATCCGATGATACCGAGCAGCGAGGTGATCAGCGCCGCGGCGAGCCAGGCGCGAAAAATCAGCAGCAGCCGCTGGTACTTGTCCTCGATGATCGCCGCGTAAAAAACCGAGGTCAGCGCCAGAAAGGTCGAGACGGCGAGGTAAAGCGGCCCCTCGTCCAGATCGGCCATGGTGGTGAGCGAAAGGTAACCGCCGACATTAAAGGCAAGCAGCAGGCACAGCAGCAGCACGACGGTGCGGGAAAGGCGCAGGCCCAGCAGGAACCAGATGGCCACTTGCCCGACCATCATCAGCTCGTAGGGCGCCGGTTCGGAGATGACGAAGCCGGAGAGGAACACGCCGAAGGCAATGAAGAACGAACCGACGAGCCGCATGGCGGCCAGAGGCGCATCAAAACCCGGTGCGTGTTGGTAACCGACGTGGGTCAATAGGCGTTTTCCGATTTGAGCAGCCGTATCGGCGTCAGGAACAGGATCTTGAGATCGAGGAAAAGCGACCAGTTCTCGATGTAATAAAGATCGTATTCGGTGCGGAACTTGATCTTGTCGCCATGGTCGATTTCACCGCGCCAGCCATTGATCTGCGCCCAGCCGGTCACGCCGGGCTTGACCTTGTGGCGCGCGAAATAATGCTCCACCACTTCGGTATATTTCAGATCACCCGTCTGGGCATGGACTGCGTGCGGGCGCGGGCCGACCAGCGACAGATCGCCATAGAGAACGTTGAAGAGCTGCGGCAGCTCGTCCATCGACGATTTGCGCAGGAAACGGCCGACCGGCGTGACACGTGGGTCGTTCTTGGTGACGGCCTTCTTGGCGGTGGGATCGCTGAGTTCCGTATACATGGAGCGGAACTTCCAGACATTGATCGTCTCATTGTTGAAGCCGTGACGCTTCTGCTTGAAGAGGATGGGGCCTTTGGACGTGGCCTTGACGGCAATCCCGGCACCCAGCATCACCGGCCAGAACAGGGCGATGCCGAGGAGGCTGAAGGTGATGTCGAATATCCGTTTTGCCACGGAATCCCAGTCGCGGATCGGCTTGTCGAACACATCGAGCATCGGCACATTGCCCACATGCGAATAGGCGCGCGGACGGAACCGCAATTTATTGGCGTGAGCGGCGATGCGAATATCGACCGGCAGCACCCAGAGTTTGCGCAAGAGCTGGAGAATGCGGGCCTCTGCGCTCAGCGGCAGGGCGATGATCAGCATATCGAGCTTTGTCAGGCGGGCAAATTCCACCAGTTCGGCAAAGGTGCCGAGCTTGGGATAACCGGCGACGACATCGGGAGAGCGCTCGCTTTTCCGGTCGTCGAAAATCCCGCAGATGCGGATATCATTGTCCGACTGCTGCTCGAGCGAACGGATGAGGTCTCTGGCAGCATCGCCACCACCGACGATGACGGCGCGGCGTTCCATGACGCCATTGCGGCCCCAGTGGCGAATGGCAAAGCCAAGGATCAGCCGTCCGGTGAAAATGGCTACCGCGCCAATCGCATACCATATGCCGAATGCCGGCCAGGAATGCAGCGCATCGGGAAAAACCACGAGCAGGAAACAGGCGGCGCCCACGAAAGACAGACAGACGGCGCCTTGAATGCGGGCAAACATTTTCAGCGGCGTGCGCAGCGTCGGTAACTGATAACAGTCGCCCGCCTGCAGCAGGGACACGCAGAGTGCCGCACCCAGCACGCCGGCGCTGAAAACCGCCAGAAAGGTTTCGAGACCCCGATCGGCGGCGATGCCGTTGACGATGGCGGCGATGACCACGAGCATCGTGAATTCCAGCAGCCGCAACTGGCCGATCACCATGTTGGGTGAATGGTTGCCGGCACGCAGCTGGTTGGCGATCTGCCGCGCAAGCGGATTGAGAACGACGGTCTCGGACGGCGAAGGCTCACCGGCTTCGCGCTCGGAGATTTGCTTGCGCAACGACGCCAGATCGAATTGCAGTCTGTCCTTGTCAGCCTTGGTCATTACTTGGTCCGCACCCTCTAGCGGATCGGCCCGAAAATCGAAATCGATTTTCGATGGGAACGATGCGCAACTTCAAAGTGGTAAAGCGTCCTTGCGTAGCGTCCGAACGGGCACACGCGCTCTACGAGCAGGAAACTAGCCGAAACATGCTAAGAAACGTTTATGATGCTTTTCTACAGGATGGCGGAATATACAATTAAAAATCGTGTTTTTAAAATGTCTTTAGACGTCAGGCGCGCTTTAGCGTGAAAGCAGGTCGCGATAGAGCTTCATCATGTCATCGGCCATGACAGGCGTTGAAAACTTCGCCTTAAAGCTGTTTGGTGGGGGCATCACCCGCTTTGACCAATCGCCGTCTTCAGCGTCCCTGACCATGATCTTCGCCAGCGCCTCGGCGTCTCCGGCCGGAACCAGCGCCTCGCTGTCTTCTCCCAGAACCTCGGGAATGCCGCCGACATGTGAGGCGATGACCGTCTTGCCCGCCGCCAGCGCCTCAAGCACGATATAGGGCATGGCTTCGGCGCGCGAGGGCACCACCACGGTCTCCGCCAGCTCGAAGGCCTGTCTGGCGGGCATGGCGGCATGCATGGCAATCCGCTGGGAAAGCCCTGATTTGTCGATCATCGCCGCATATTTGTCCCTGTCCGGCCCGTCACCGACGATAACGCCGGACATGGGGTGGCCGATGCTGCGCTCCATCCTGGCGAACGCCTTGATGAAGACATCCGGGCCCTTGAGATCGCGCAACATGCCGATATAGAGGAAACGGGCGGCATCTTCGCGGGCCGGCACGGTTTCGAACTCGCTTTCCTGCACGCCGTTATAGATCATCGCCGTCCGGGTGCGCGGCTTGCCGACCTTGGCTTCATAGGTTTGCTGTTCAAAATTACAGACAAAACAGAGCGCGTCGGTGAAGTGTTCCTGAAACCGTTCGAGCCGCAGGAACAGCTGCCCCTTCAGGCTCTTGCGGTCATAATGCAGGCTGCCGCCATGCGGCGAGTAGAGGCGGGCTACGCGATACCTGTTCGCCCGCAACAATGAGCCGATAAGCCGGGCAAGAGCGCCACCCTTGGCGCTGTGCCCGTGCAAGATGTCCGGCCGCAAACTTTTTATCTGCTTGTAGGATCTCCAGAGTGCCGGCAGGTCACCCGGGCCGATGGAGCGCCTGATTGGCAGGCGGGTAAGCCCCAGCTCCAGCATCGGGGCGATCTGGGCGAAAAGCCGTTCCTCATGTGCGCCACCGGTCGAACTGTCGCAAACGATACCCACCTTGTGGCCCTGTTTGACATGTTCTTCGATCAGGTCGCGCACATGGCGGAAGACACCGCCGACGGGCGAGCGGAAACAGTGAATGATGCGCAGGGGAGGGCCGTCATCCGACACGTGTGCCACTCCGTTTTCAGAAGAAGCGTTCACGTACATAGACCGTATCGCCCGCAAGAATGGGTGCGGTGATGCCGATCCGGCCGGTCATTACTTCGGCGTTGATCTTGCGGGTAAGATCGACATCGGCCTGATTGGCGCGCGGGGTGAACCCGCCGGCGATGGCGATGGCGTTCTGCACCGTCATGCCGGGCACATAGGAATATTGGCCGGGACGACCAACTTCACCCATGATGAAGACGGGGCGATAACGGTCGATCTCGATCGTCACGTCTGGATCGCGCAGATAACCCTGGCGCAATTTCGCGGCAATGGCGGCTTCGAGCTGCGGCAGCGTCTTGCCGCGCGCAGGAACCTGACCGACAAGCGGGAAGGCGACATAACCAGCCTGATCGACCGTATAGGTATTGGTCAGCCCCACCTGTTCGAAGACGTTGATGCGCAGCCTGTCGCCGCTATCGACATGATAGGGTTGCAGGGCCGCCTCATTGAATGAGCGCGGCGCGGGTTGATATGCCGCGCAACCGGAAAGGGCCGTCAGAACGGCGAGCGTCAGTGCGGTGACATGTCGTGATCCGGCGAGCGGCATCTCATCTGGCTCCGAGTCGATCTATGAGCATTCTTATCGTTCTGTTAGGGTTAATGCGCGGTAAACGGCCAGTCCGGAGTGTCGCAATATCCGATTTATTTTGTCGGATTCGCCGAGATTAACTGTTGTGTTACCGCCAAGACTTACAATTCGCGAAAATTGGCCATCTATATTTGAGCGCCCGAGGTTTGTCTCGGTTACGGAGCCCACATGAACGGCGATCGCATGGACGACAGGGATGTGGATATCGATCTGGCACAGCTTGTTGCAGCCATATGGCGGCGCAAGGGCCGGATCGCGGCCGTCACGCTTCTGGCCGGTGGCGCCGCGTTCGTGATCGCCAGCATGATGGCGCCCGCCTACAAGGGTGAAGCGCGTGTCCTCATCGAATCCCGCGCGGCCTCTTTCGGTGCTTCACAGCAATCCAATGCGCCGGCCGAGCCGGTGCTTGATGAATTGACCGTCTCCAGCCAGGTGCAGATCCTGCAATCGGTCGACCTCATCAAGCAGGTCGCGAAAAACATGAAGCTCTATGAGCTGGAGGAGTTCGATCCGGAAGCGCGTCCTTCGCTGGTGTCGGGCCTGCTGGTTGCCTTAGGTCTCAAGAAAGATCCGCTGCAGGTGCAACCCGAAGAGCGGGTGCTGAAGGCCTTCCGCGAGAAATTGCAGGTCTATCAGGTCGAAAGCTCACGCGTCATCACCGTTGAGTTTTCCTCTGAAGATCCGACGCTCGCCGCGGCCATCCCCAACGAGATGATGAAGGCCTATATCGCCCTGCAAAGTGGTGCGAAACTCGACACGAGCACGGAAGCGGCGCGCTGGCTGGAGCCGGAAATCGCCAATCTACGCGAGAAGGTGCGTGAGGCGGACAGGAAGGTCGCGGATTATCGTGCCTCATCCGACCTCCTGTCGGCCGGGCAGGGCGAAACGCTTGCCACCCGCCAGCTCAGCGATATCTCGACTGAACTTGGCCGTATCCGTGGAGAGCGTGCGAATGCGGAAGCGCGGGCGGAAGGCGTGCGCAATGCGCTTTCAAGCGGCCGCCCTCTCGATACCTTCCCGGATGTCGTCGGTTCTCCAACGATCCAGCGGTTGAAGGAAAACGAAACGGGTATCCGCAGCCAGATTTCCGATCTGACCTCCTCCTTGCTGGAAGGCCATCCACGTATTAGGGCGCTGCGCAACCAGCTGGAAGGCATACAGCGGCAGATTCAGGAAGAAACTCGCAAGGTGCTGGCAAGCCTGGAAAACGAAGCCAATGTTTCCCGCCTGCGCGAACGGCAACTGGTGCAGCAATTAAACGTGCTGAAATCCGAAAGTGTGCGTGCCGGGGAGCAGCAGGTCGGCTTGAACGATCTGGAACGCGAGGCTTCGGCCCAACGCCAGCTTCTGGAAACCTATCTTGCCCGTTATCGCGAGGCGACCTCGCGCGCCGGTTCGGTGGATTCAACGCCCGCCGACGCGCGCGTGATCTCAGGCGCGGTGGAGCCGCGTGAGCCCTATTTCCCGAAAACCGGAGCCATCACCATCGTCGTCACGCTGGCGACCTTCCTGCTCTCCTGCATCGTCGTCATGCTGGTGGAACTCTTCACCGGGCGCGCCTTGAAGCCTGTGGGCAGACATCAGGTTCCGCCGCTCTCCGATCCGCCTGCGCCGACGCGTAAACCCGCCGACAGGGACGAGACCACGGATTTGCCGGAGCAACCGGTTGCCACCCATCATGAGTCCTCGCCGCCGGCCGCCCAGGCCATGCCCGCTGCCGCCCACCAGAAGCAACCCATTGTCGAAGAGGTACGGCCGTTACCGGTCGTTGCCGCCACCGCTGCTGCTTCGGCTTCGGTTTTGCCGGTGGAAGAGGTCGCACCTTTGAAAGAAGAGGCGACGAAGGAGGAGATCGAAACCTCCGACGATTTCTCGATCGATGCCGTTGCGGGCTTTCTGGCCACCCGTGTTGCCAAACCCGTCGCTGCCGTTGTGTCTCCAGCCGGAGATAGCGGTTCGACCACCACCGTCATGCTGGCGCGTGCCCTGTCTGAAATGGGCCGCTCGGTCGTTCTCGTGGATATGACGGCTTCGGCTTGTCCCACGCGTCTGATGGTGCCCGAGGCCGGGCTGCCGGGTGTCATGGATCTTCTGGCGGGCGCTGCTGCCTTTGGCGAAACCATTCACGGCGACCGGCTGTCCGATGCGCATATCGTGCCGCGCGGCAATGCGCAGCCGCGTGAGGCCATGCGGGCCATTGATCGCCTGACGATGATTCTAAGCGCCCTGTCTGACGCCTATGATACGGTTCTGGTTGAATGCGGCGCGGTGCAGATTTCGAGCCTTGAAAAAATGCTGCGCAATCTGCCGGCGGAAATCATCGTTTCGGTGCCCGGCAAGGATGGCGAGATGCTGGAAAAGACGCTGGGTGAACTGGTGGCCCAGGGTTACGAGCAGGCATTGCCGATGACGGGTATGCGCAAGCCGGGTCATCTGAGCGCCGCCTGACCGACGGAAAACCCTCTCAGTCAGTGGCAGACATGGCGTCCGTTCTTGGCCGTCCGGCGCGAAAACGCTGGATCAGCGCATAGAGCGCCGGATTGGACTTGATCAGGCTTTTCGTTCTGGCGATGGCGACATAGGCCGAGGCCGCTGCGCGCCCCTTCAATGTCACCGGCAGGAATATATCGTGCTGGGCGGTGGAAAGCGGGCACCAGCTGCGTTTGTAAAGCTGGTCGCCGACGCCGAAATCGAAGAGTGCGGCTTTCTCTCTGCAGGCCCGTTCAATCATCAGCCAGAACAGCAACTCGCCGGGGCTGAGTTCCGAAACCGCCTCATCGATCGAGCCGAACTGGCAGATGATGTGGTCCTGCTTGCGCGAAAGCCCGGATATGGCGGCAATGACGCCCTCGTTTTCGCCATGCAGTCGAATGGCGTGCAGCTCCAGAAGACTGTCCGTGCCCGTTTCCGGGAAGTTGGCCAGATCGTAGAAAAAATCCTTCACCGATTGGCTTCGAAAAACATCCGGGATGCCCTGAGAGGCGAAGCGGGTGGCCTTTTGCCGGAAGAAGGCCTGCAATAATTCGCATTTTTCCTGTGGCGAACGGGCAATCACATGGCTGTAACCGCCCATTTCCTCGGCCCTGCGGCTCTGGATACGGAATTTCTTCCGCCGCCTCTTGGCATTGACCTGTCGCAGGGTGCTTTCAAAACTCTCCAGCAGCGGCAGTTGAAAGGCTGGGTTCTGGTTTTCGACGGAGGCCAGATACGAAAGCGGATTGGTCCTGCCGCGCCAGCTGAGCGGTATGTTCTGCAAGGCCAGAATATCCGCCCGGCCATGCAGCAGTTTTCGCGCCTCGCGGGCAATCGCCGCCGCTGTCTTATGTTCCGCCTGTTCGGCAAAGGACGGATCGAAGAGACCGGTATTGATATTGTTGAAACGGCCGCCCGGAAAACGCGCCTTGCGGATGCCGCTCTCCTGCACGATTTCAAGCGGCAGCAGGAAGACCGTCTTTGCGCTTTGTCTGCCGCGAATGATGAGCAATGGGCTTTTCTGGGTCTGTGCCCAGATGGAACACCAGCCGAACCCCTGATGCAGGGAGTTGAGCGGGTCGCTCTCCATCCGCTCCCAGTCGGGGCGGATGGTGGAAATGTCGTCGACAAGATCGATCACCAGACGGTCGGCACCCCGCCGCTCGCCTTGCATGGCGCTCGACGCTTTGCCCTCTCTGACTGTGACCGGCCCCTCAGCCGCCATCCACTCTCTCCGGTTGTTTCGGTGGGACTATATCGCTGAGCGGCAAACAATCGGTTTATAAAATTGCGACCTCAGGGTGTTGCGCAACGGTTGGCGCTTATCCCTGCTTTTTGGGGCCAGCCATCCATTTGATGATGAGCATGGCCGGCAATATCCACAAAAGCCCGCTCAGCACGAAATAGACCAGATGCACCCACCAGGGCGATTGCGCCAGCGTCGCCGATGCGATGGCAGTCGCCGCCACGGCGTAGATGACGACGAGGCAGATGATGACGATGGTGCCGATAAGCGATCTGAGGCGAGGGGGCATGAAATCTTCCATCATGAGCGCATGTCTCCCAAAGTGTCATCGGTTTGGGAAAAAGACATGCGGAAAACAAAAAATTAGATCGTCTTGGTGATTCGATGAAGAGGCAGGACGATCTGATATGTAAGCGCGACTATACCGCCGCGACCGGATGCCGCAAACCCTGAGGCCTTGTTTTGTGGCGCCGGTTGGGGCTAATCAACATGACTGTATGAGGGAGACCTGAAAAGATGCGTTCGAGCAGCATGACGATGGCAAACGGTTCCGCGGAAATGGTGGTGGAGGCTGCCCTGCAGAAGCAGGAAAAGAACCGCCGCCTGCTGCGCATCTGGCTGCGCGTCGTTCTCTTCACGCTTTTCTGTCTCGTGCTGGTGGGCGGCGCCACGCGGCTTACCGAATCCGGCCTGTCGATCACCGAATGGAAGCCCATCCACGGCGCTATCCCGCCGCTTTCGGTTGCCGAATGGGAAGAGGAATTCCAGCTCTATAAGCGCATCCCACAATATCAGGAAATCAACAGGGGTATGTCGCTTGATGAGTTCAAGACGATTTTCTGGTGGGAATGGGCGCATCGCCTGCTTGCCCGCGCCATCGGTCTCATCTTCGCCCTGCCGCTCGCCTTTTTCTGGTTGACCGGCCGTGTCGAAAAGCGTTTGCGCCTGCCGCTGGTCGGTCTTCTGGCGCTTGGCGGTTTTCAGGGCTTTATCGGCTGGTGGATGGTCTCTTCCGGTCTCGTCAATCGCACGGATGTTTCGCAATATCGCCTCGCCACGCATCTGACCATTGCCTGCCTCATCTTCGCCGGCTGCATGTGGATATTGCGCGGCCTGTCGCATCATTCGCCTGAGGCGGCTGACGAAAAGACGGGCAGGGGCTTTGCCGGCCTGTTGACGGTCCTCTGTCTGTTCCAGATCTATCTCGGCGCGCTGGTGGCGGGGTTGAATGCCGGCCTTTCCTACAATACCTGGCCGCTGATGGACGGCTCACTGGTGCCGGGCGATCTCTTCCTGCAGCAGCCCTGGTGGATCAACCTCTTCGAAAACCCGAAGACGGTGCAGTTCATCCATCGTCTTGGCGCCTACACGCTTTTCGCCGCCACGCTGTGGCACATGGTGTCCATTGCCCGTGCCCTGCCGAATACGCCACACGCCCGCCGGGCCGTGCTGTTCTTCGTGCTCGTTTCCATTCAGGCGGCGCTCGGCATCACCACGCTTCTCATGCATGTGGATATCCACGTGGCGCTCGCCCATCAGGGCATGGCATTGATCGTGCTTGGATTTGCGGTCGCCCACTGGCGCGGTTTCATTGGCGAATATCCGGCGCCTGTCGCCGTCGAAGTCCGGGACTGAGCGCGTTCAGAACTGCTTCAGCACCGTTTTGACAGTAGCTGCGACAGCGAGTTCGTTGTCGCGCTCTTCCGCATTGCTGTCCTCTTCGTGCCATGCGGCCGAAAGGCAGCCATAAGCAAAGGCATATTGCAGCAACACCCGTTCATCCCGCTGCAGCGCCCTGGAAAAAATCGCCGCCATGGAGGCGATACGTGCCTCGCTGCGCGTCAGATCGAAGCGGTCGAGTGGATTGGAGAACATGTTGGCGACATCAAGCGCCGCATCGCCAATCAGGCCCGCCGGGTCGATGATGATCCAGCCGCGCCCGCTGCGCATGATGTTTTCGTGATGCAGATCGCCATGCAGCGGCTTCACATCCCGTTGCCGGTCAATCAGCTCCTGCGCCAGCGCGGCGGCCTCGATATAGATGCTCTCCACGCCGCTGGTGCGATCCTGTTCAGCCTTGCGGAACAGGCTTTCGAAATAGAGAGGCAACGTCAGCAGGCTTGAGGGCGGGGGCTGCTGCGATGGCTGATGGTATTGCAGCAGAACATCGGCGGCGATTTCCGTGGCCGCATCGTCGTCACCGTCGTGGAACAGCACATCGCGCAGGGTTTCCGCGCCGGCGTGTTCCATCAGCAGGATATCATCGGAACGCTCAAGCAGCTCCACGCATCCGACACCCGCGCGCCACGCGATGAAATCCGCGCCGCGAAGGCTGTCCTCAAGCACTTTCTTTTTCAGGACTTTGGCGACGGCTGGAGAGCCGTCACCACGCGTCACCGCGTAGACCACCCCGGCCGGCGTGTCGGCAATCTGTTTTGCGGCCTCGATATTCCACGAGGCCGGAAAAGAGGGGATGGTTCGGCTCATGCAAAAAACCTCATGCCGACAGCATCAGTTCCATGTTCTGCACAGCCGCGCCGGATGCGCCCTTGCCGAGATTGTCGAGCAGCGCCACGAGATTGATATGTTCGCCGCCCGGCGTGCCGAAGACGAAGAGCTTCATCGTGTCCTTGCCCGCCAGTTCCTCGGCATCGATGCGGGAAAGCCCCTTGCTTTCGGCAAGTGGCACCACACTGACGATATCCTGGCCCGCATAATGGGCGGTGAGCGCGGCATGCACCGTCTCGATGCTCGTGCCTTCCTTGAGGTCGGCGGCAAACAGCGGCACCTGCACGATCATGCCCTGCGGGAAACGACCGACGGAAGGCGCAAACAGCGGCGCGCGGTCAAGCTGGCCGTGAATGGTCATTTCCGGCACGTGCTTGTGGGAAAGCGTCAGGCCATAGAGGAAATTATTGGCGCTGATCGCGTCGTCACGGCTCTGATCTTCCATCTGCGCAATCATCTGCTTGCCGCCGCCGGTATAACCGGAAACCGCATTGACGCTGACCGGATAACCATCGGGCAGGATGCCGGCAGCGCGCAGGGGACGGATGAGGCCGATAGCGCCTGTCGGATAGCAGCCCGGATTGGCGACGAAGCGGGCGGAGCGAACCTTCTCACCCTGCTCGCTGTCCATCTCGGCAAAGCCGTAAGCCCAGTCCTTGTGGACGCGATAGGCGGTGGACGTGTCGATGATGCGGACATTGTTGTTGCCGGCCACCATCGAGACCGCTTCCCGGGAAGCATCATCCGGCAGGCAGAGGATGGAAATGTCGGCGTTGTTGAGCATATCCTCGCGCATTGCGGCGTTGCGGCGCTCGGCTTCGGGAATGGACAGCAGGTCAATATCGCGGCGACCAGCAAGGCGCGTGCGGATCTGCAGACCCGTGGTGCCGTGTTCGCCATCGATGAAGATCTTCGCTGTCATGTCCTTGTCCTGACTTTTCAAAGGGTTGTAAGGGTATTCGGAATCAGTTTGGCAGGTGCCGTTTTTGTGTCAGCCGGCCTTGGCCAGCCGTTCGGCACGAAGGCCAAGCATATACATTGCAACGGTGGCTCCGGCAATGGCGGTAATATCCGCATGATCGTAAGCGGGTGCCACCTCCACCACATCGGAGCCGCGAATATCAAGCTGGCCAAGGCCGCGCAGAACCGAGAGAATCTTGGCGCTGGTCGGTCCGCCGGCCACAGGCGTGCCGGTTCCGGGCGCGAAGGCCGGGTCAAGGCAATCGATGTCAAAGGTCAAATAGGCCGGCATGCCGCCCGTATGCTTGACGATCAGCGAGGCGATGTCGCTGGCCCGCATCTCCTCCACCTCGTAGCCGTGGAGAATGCGGATGCCGAAATCGTCAGGCGCATGGGTGCGAATGCCGATCTGGATCGAGCGGTCGGCATTGATCAGGCCGTCACGCACGGCGCGGGCCACGAAGGAGCCGTGGTCGATGCGTTTGCCGTCATCGAACCATGTGTCCTGATGCGCATCGAACTGCACCAGCGCCAACGGCCCATGCTTGGCCACATGCGCCTTCAAAAGCGGCCAGGTAATGAAATGGTCGCCGCCAAGCGTCAGCAGATAATCCGTCTTGGAGATGATGCTGCGAGCTTCCTTCTCGATCGTATCAGGCGTCTTCCAGTGGTTGCCGTAGTCAAGCAGGCAGTCGCCATAATCGACGGTCGGCATATGGGCGAAGAGGTCACGCGCGAAGGGATATTGCGGATCGTTATCGAAAATTGCCGAGGCCCGGCGGATGGCCTGCGGCCCGAAGCGTGCACCCGGCCGGTTGGACGTCGCCGCATCGAAGGGGATACCCCAGATCGCCGTCGAAACGCCCTTGAGGGTCTTGGTATATTTGCGCCGCATGAAGGAGAGCACGCCCGCATGGGTCGGGTCGGTGGCGGCCGATGTCAGCGTGGTTGCGGTAAAGGCATGGTCGATGGTTTTGGATGGCATTGATCACCCCTGTTGCCGTTTGCGCCGAGGGTGCTGTCTTCCTGTTGAAAAAACAAGGGAGGAAACCATGAAAAAAGGCGGAACCGAAGTCCCGCCTTTCGAAGTTCTGAACGAACCGTTCGTAGAAGCGATTAGCGCTTGGAGAACTGGAACGAACGGCGGGCCTTGGCCTTACCGTACTTCTTACGCTCGACGACGCGGCTGTCGCGGGTCAGGAAGCCACCCTTCTTCAGAACGGAGCGCAGGCCCGGTTCGAAGTAGGTGAGGGCCTTGGACAGACCGTGACGAACGGCACCGGCCTGACCGGACAGACCACCACCGGCAACGGTGGCGATGATGTCGAACTGACCTGCGCGGGCAGCGGCGACGATCGGCTGCTGAAGGATCATCTGCAGAACCGGACGTGCGAAATACGTGGTGAAATCGCGGCCGTTGATGATGATCTTGCCAGAACCGGCCTTCACCCATACGCGGGCTACGGCGTTCTTGCGCTTGCCGGTCGCGTAGGAGCGGCCGAGGGTATCAACCTTGCGGACGTGCACGGGAGCCGAAGCTTCCGATGCCGGGGCGAGGTCTTTCAGAGAGGAAAGATCGGCCATTATCAGGCGCTCCTTACGTTCTTCTTGTTAAGCGCGGCCACGTCGAGAACGGTGGGCTGCTGTGCTTCGTGCGGATGGTTAGAGCCGGCGTAAACGCGCAGGTTCTTCATCTGGCGACGGCCGAGCGGGCCGCGCGGGATCATGCGCTCGATGGCCTTTTCAACGACGCGCTCCGGGAAGCGGCCTTCGATGATCTGGCGAGCGGTGCGCTCCTTGATGCCACCCGGGTGACCGGTGTGCCAGTAGTACTTCTTGTCGGAGTACTTGTTGCCGGTGAAGGCAATCTTTTCCGCGTTGATAACGATGACATTGTCGCCATCATCGACGTGGGGTGTGTAGGTGGCCTTGTGCTTGCCGCGCAGGCGGGTTGCAACGATGGTGGCGAGGCGACCAACAACGAGGCCTTCGGCGTCGATGATGACCCACTTCTTCTCCACCTCAGCAGGCTTCTGAACGAAAGTAGACATGAATTTCACTTTCTAATGTGGACCCGTCATCCTCTTGATTGAATAAGAGCATACGGGCGTTTCTTGTTGCTTGGTTTGGTTGCCCTGAGGCTAACCGCAAATGACCCTATTCCGGCTGGAATCCGATCTGGCGCGCTTATACGGTGCGCCGGGGAATGCGTCAATATGACGTCTTTTGAGGACCTTAAAAATAACCAAGCAAAAACAATGGTTTATTGGTGTGGTAATATTTTACCACATAAAATCGGCCTGTTTTAGCCCAGTCTCATGACCAGAACGCCTCCTGCTATGATGCCGCCGGCGAGATAACGCCAGATGCTGGCGCGTTCTTTCAGGATCACGACGGAGATGACAAGCGCAAACAGGATGGATGTTTCCCGAAGTGCGGCGACGACCGCGACGGGGGCCTTGGTCATGGCATAGAGCGCCAGTCCGTAAGAGAGGATGGAGCCGCCGCCGCCGATCAGGCCGCGCCACCAGTTGCGCCGCACATGCGCTGCGACAGCGCTCACGCCGCGTTGGTAAAAGGCGAAACCGAAAAGCAGCACGGGCGGCAGCAGCGACATCCACAGCGTATAGGAGATGGCGTTGCCCGAAAGCCTTGCGCCGACACCGTCGACGAAGGTGTAGGAGGCGATGACGAAGGCATTGATGAGCGCAAGGATGATTGCTTTTCCGCCGCCGCGCCGCGCCTCGAAGGCGAGCGTCAGGATGCCGCCGGAAATGATGGCTATGCCGGCAAGCGCCAGCGGACTCAGGACCTCGCTCAGGAAAAGGCTGCTCGTCGCCGCGACGATCAGGGGCGCCACACCGCGCATGACGGGATAAACGAGGCCGATATCGCCGATCGTATAGGCGGCAGCGACAAGGCGAAAATAGGCAAATTGCAGAATGGCCGAAGCGAAGAGGAATGGAATGGCGACCGGCGCCGGAAATGGCAGGAACGGCAGGAAGGGCAAGGAGCAGGCGGCCGCGCCCGCCGCAATCAGCGAGGCGTCAAGTGACTTGTCGGATCCCGATTTGACCAGTGCATTCCATCCGGCATGCAGGATTGCACCCAGAAGAACCAGAAGAAGAATGTCGATTGTCACAATAGAGACTCGCTCGCGGGCTACTTTGCCAAACCTATAGCATGGGGTTTGACGACCGAAATCCATTTTCGATGGAGGCCGTGAGGTGCCATGGGCGCTTTGTGATCATTTAAAAACGAGTGCGGGTCTCGTCTGATCGTCCGTGCGAATATTCGATCCTTTCGCCGATTATGACATGCGTCAAATTTCAGATTTGTGCATGTCACTATATCTCCTGCTCCGGGGGCAATGTCGCTTTGCCCATGATTTCATCCGAGGAGCTGGCATGCTGGCTCCAGATGCAAGGCTCGGATCACGCTGGCGCTTGCCTGTTTTTCTAAAAATCAGCGCCATTTAAGCTGATATTGGCGTTTAATTCGCATTTCTGGCAGCGTGGATAAGGGCATCAATCCCAATGCCAGTTTCTTTCATTGTTCTGAAAATGAATTTCATATCCGTGTAAAATAGCGAGCTGAAACGTTGCAGTTTTGCAGATAGATTGATTTACAGAATAACTTTCTGAAAATTAGTCAAGTCTAATTCATCGGTGAACGGAATGAAAACAAACAGGAGACGAATGGCGCATGAAATGCACGCTAATGTTGTTTGAGCCGGCATTCCCCCGCATATGGGTCGTTTTGGAAACTGGATGAAAATACTCAATACCAGCTTATGCTGGGTGGTTTCGTGAAATCATTTTGCGTGAATGAAATTGCCCCATATCGAGGCAAGAAAGGGCCACTTTCATGGGCTTTAGACCGGGCAGGGGTTCAAGAATGCGATTATGCGTCCTAAATGACATAAAAGCATAGGACAAAAGCAAGCGCCGGTGGCGGGCAAATGTAGCTGCGGCTTTATGCAGGAAACGCGATACTCGCGCTGATTTCTCAGAAGGGTGCCTGCCAGCATCGCTCAAACTGCGAGATGCGCCAAAGGGACAAGTTGACATGCAGCATGATACTTATGAACCGGACTATCTCCGAAAAATCCTGACCGATGTCAGGACCATCGCCCTGCTTGGCGCCTCACCCAATCCGGACCGGCCGAGCCATGGCGTCATGCGATTTTTATCGTCGAAGGGTTACCGGGTGTTTCCGGTCAATCCCGGCCAGGCGGGCAAGGAGATACTGGGGCAGAAAGTTTATGCCCGGCTTGCCGATATTCCTGAACCCGTGGACATGGTTGATGTCTTCAGGGCGCCCGAATATCTCTCAGCGATCGTCGAGGAGGCGATATTGCTGCCGCAGCGCCCGAAAGTGATCTGGGGCCAGTTATCCGTGCGCGATGACAATGCCGCCGCCAAGGCCGAAGCCTATGGCATGAACGTGGTAATGGACCGTTGCCCCGCAATTGAGTATCCGCGTCTCAATATTGTGCGATAGTTGGTACAGATCGGACTTATCATTTCGCTGCAAGGCATTATGATCCCTCCAAAATTGTATGTGGAGGAAATATCATGTCGAGCAGCAATCCCGGTTTTTCAACACTGGCGGTCCACGCGGGCGCACAGCCAGATCCAACCACCGGCGCACGCGCGACGCCCATCTATCAGACGACCGCTTACGCTTTCCGTGATGCCGATCATGCCGCCGCGCTGTTCGGGCTGAAGGAATTCGGCAATATCTATACCCGCATCATGAACCCCACCCAGGCGGTTCTGGAGGAGCGTGTCGCAGCGCTTGAAGGTGGCACGGCGGCGCTCGCGGTCGCATCCGGCCACGCCGCGCAATTGCTGGTCTTCCACACGCTTTTGCAGCACGGCGACAATTTCGTTGCCGCCCGCCAGCTTTATGGCGGCTCCATCAACCAGTTCGGCCACGCTTTCAGGGGTTTCGACTGGCAGGTGCGCTGGGCCGATGCGACCGATCCGGCCAGTTTCGAGGCGCAGATCGATGACCGCACGCGCGCCATCTTCATCGAAAGCCTCGCCAATCCCGGCGGCACCTTCGTCGACATCGCTGCAATTGCCGATGTCGCCCACCGCCACGGCCTGCCGCTGATCGTCGACAACACCATGGCGAGCCCCTATCTGCTGCGACCGCTGGAACACGGCGCGGATATCGTGCTGCATTCACTGACGAAATTTCTCGGTGGACACGGCAATTCCATGGGCGGCATCATCGTCGATGGCGGCACCTTCGACTGGTCGGCGACGGACAGATATCCGGCGCTGTCGCAACCCCGGCCAGAATATTCGGGCGTCGTGCTGCACCAGACCTTCGGCAATTTCGCCTTCGCAATCGCCTGCCGTGTCCTTGGCCTGCGCGATCTCGGCCCGGCCATCTCGCCCTTCAACGCCTTCCTCATCCTCACCGGCATCGAAACCCTGCCGCTGCGCGTTCAGCGCCATTCCGACAATGCGCTCGCCGTCGCCAAATGGCTGAAGGCGCATCCGAAAGTTGGCTGGGTGCATTATGCCGGGCTGGAGGACAGCGATAACTATGCCATTCAGCAGCATTATTCGCCGAAGGGGGCGGGCTCCGTCTTCACCTTCGGCGTCAAGGGCGGTTATGCCGCTGGCAAGGCGCTGGTGGAAGGGCTGCAGCTTTTCTCGCATCTCGCCAATATCGGCGATACGCGCTCGCTCGTCATCCATCCGGCCTCCACCACCCATGCGCAGCTGACGCCGGAACAGCAGACGGCCGCCGGCGCCGGGCCGGATGTGGTGCGTCTTTCCATCGGTATCGAGGACGTCAAGGACATCATCGCCGATCTTGAACAATCGCTTGCGAAAATCTGAGAGGGCGGCCCGTCATGACGAACTTGCTGACATTTGATGTTTCGGTCGAAGCGGAGCATGGCGCGCCTGCGCCGGAACGGTTGATTTCCGGCGATCCCAGATTCACCACGTGGAATCTGGAGGAAGCGCCAGGCGGCATCTATGCCGGCATCTGGCAATCCACGCCGGGCAAATGGCGGGTGGTCTATGATGAATGGGAATATTTCAACATTCTCGAAGGTCACTCCATCCTGACGGAAGATGGCGGCGCGCCGCGCCACCTGAAGCGGGGCGACCGGCTCGTCCTGCAGCCCGGCTTCACGGGCACCTGGGAGGTCGTGGAAACGACAAGGAAGGATTACGTCATCCGGCTTTGAGGCCGGATGATCCCTGCGGACACCTCAGCTACATCTCACCACGCCAGATCAAGCCGCTCCAGACCATGGAAATGATAGACGTCCTTCACCTTCGGCGGCTGGGCAATCCTGATACCCGGCAGGCGTCTGAACAGCAGCGGCAGGGCAAGATTAAGCTCAAGCCTTGCCAGCGGCGCACCGATACAGAAATGGATGCCGGCGCCGAAGGAGACGTTGGCGCCCTCGTTCCGGTCCGGCTTGAAGGCCAGCGGGTCGGAGAATTTTGCGGGGTCAAGGTTGGCCGCGGCCAGAATGAGGCTGACCTTGTCGCCGCGTTTGAACGTCACACCGTCGATCTCGACCGGTTCCAGCACCCAGCGCTGGAAAATATGGACTGGCGCGCAGATACGCAGCGTCTCTTCAATCGTGCGTTCCGTGGTCGTCTCGTCGCTGAACAGCGTATCAGGCGAGATGCCGCTTTCCAGAATGATGCGTACGGAATTGCCGATCTGGTGCACGGTCGCCTCGTGTCCGGCGTTCAGCAGCACGATGGTGGTGGAAATCAGCTCGTCATCGGTCAGATACTGGCCCTTATGCTCCGTGTGGATCATATGGCTCAGGAGATCGTCTTGCGGTTCCGCCCGCCGTTCCGCGATCACGCTGCGCACATAATCGGAAAACTCCCTGGCTGCCCTGTCGGCAAGAAGCTCGTCCTCGGCAGTGCGTTTGAACATGTACATGCCGACATAGGCATGTGACCATTTCAGAAGCTGCGGCCCCATTTCTTCGGGAATGCCGATCATGCGGGCAATCATCGTCACCGGAATGATATCGGCATAGGTTGAGAGCAGTTCTGTCTTGCCATCGGCTTCGAAGGCGTCGATCAGGCGGTTGGCGAGTTCTTCGATTTCCGGCTTCATCTTGTCGACATGCCGCGAAACGAAGGCGCGGTTGATGAGCGTGCGCAGCCGCGTATGTTCCGGCGGCTCCAGTTCCAGCAACGAATGTTGCTCGGCGGCATCGAAGTGCTTCACATGTTCGAGTGGTTCGGCGAGACCGATTTCCTCACGGCTGGCCACATGCAGGATCTGTCTGCCGAAACGACGGTCACGTAAAAGCGCGCTGACATGGTCATATTCGGTGAAGAACCATTGCCGCTGCTCTTCCCAGTAAAAGGTGGGACATTGCGCGTGAAGCGCCGCATAGACCGGGTTCGGATCATTATAGAAGGCCGGGTCGCGGGCATCAAGTGAAACGCGGCGCGTGGCGGGGTCGATGGTGAGGAAGGGAAATGTCGCTGTCATGCTCAAGGTTTAGTCCGCGTAGTGTGCTTTGGAAAGAGTGGGGAAAAACCGCTGCCTGTTTTTCCGCCTGTCATCGCCTGGGCATCATGTCACCGGCTGGCGATGGCCGATATGCGGTTCAGCGCCGCAACCTGTCGGTCGGCATTGTTGTCCATCGGATTTTCGTCCCGGTCCGGGGAGGGGACGACGACATTGGCCGAATTGACGTGGATGACGGTCCTGTTGCGGCCGGCTTTTTTCGCTGCATAGAGCGCACGGTCGGCTTCCGTCATCATCACGCTCAGGTCGGCATCCTTGATCATGGCTTCCGATATGCCGACGCTGGTGGTGACTTCGATACCTTCGCCCCGTGAACTGATCTTGGAAAGACGCAGATTGCTGCGGATGGCTTCCGCCAGCGTCACCGTGCTGGACGGGCTTTCGACTTCGGCGACCAGCGCGAATTCTTCGCCGCCCATTCTGACGAACAGGCCGCGATCGCCAATGACGCGTTGCGCCATGTTGCAAAAGTGCACGAGCACCGCATCGCCGGACTGGTGGCCATATTTGTCGTTGATCTTCTTGAAATGGTCGATGTCGAACAGCACCAGCGCCACATAACGGCTGGAAGCCGGCGACCGCTTCTTGATGCGCTCGAACTCCTCGAGAAGACCGCGCCGGTTGAGGACGCCGGTAAGGTGGTCAGTCATCGCCAGCCGGTGCAGGCGGGCTTCCGAATCTTCCATGATGATCTTGGCGCTGATCATGATGATGACGGTGAAGCCGAGAATGCCTGAAAAGGCGAGCGGCGACGTCAGCGCGACGGCACTGGGGGACGTGATATCACCGGGAATGATGACCGATGCGATGATGGCGCCGAAAAAGGCCTGCAAAATGAAAATAGCGGCAAGAACCTTGCGGCTGAGCGATGCCCGGCTCCTGTTTGCCAGAACGACGCCGGCCAGCATGAAATAAGCGACGGCGGCACAGGCATGGTAAAGCAGGATACGCGAAACCATGCTGTCCCGCACCGGCGGGATGAGCATGCCGGCCACCCACAAAAGCGCGGGAATGGCGATCCAGCCGGCGAGCTTGCGCTGTTCGAAGGAGAGGAGGCCAGCGAGCCAGAAACCGAAAGCTGAAAGCGCCAGCGTGTTGCCGACGTCAATCGACAGGTAGTTGGGAATGTCGCCGCGCATGGCGACAAGAATGGCGCCGATGCCGGTCGAAAGAAAACCGGCGGCGAAATAGAGATTGTGCTGGCGGGCAGGGCGGTGCAGCCACAGGGTTCCCAAAAGGACGGCAAGGGTGAACGTCTCCGACGCCCAAAGCAGCATGCCCGTTTTTGCATCCAGCATTGCAAAATCCTATCTGCGCTATCATGCCGTGAAAGCGGGATTTGCGGCACGATGTGCGCAATGCCCGCCGGAATTGTTGAGATGCCATTTCGCCCGAATGGGGCGCCCGCTTCCTGACGGAAACCGGAAATTCGCCGCGCAGTATCAGCAGTAAATCCCTAACGAGTTCTTGCCGGTGAGAAGTTATATCTGTGCATGGCCACGGGTTTTTGCATTTGCGGCTCACTTCGATGGAAAATAATGCCGGCAAGGGCACCCGGTTCCAGACGCGCCCGATGGTTTCAAGCCGTTGCCGTCAGAGGCTTCAAACGCCTGTAATCGCTGTTGAGCCGTTAAGGATATGCGGCTTCGTGTCTTGAAGTACGGGGCAGGGACACTCTATGTAGGGAGAATGAAGGTTAGAAGTGATTCCGGAGCGGCTTTCCGCGAAGGGCAGAGTTGACAAAGGACGGACATGAAAAATCCAGTTGATACCGCCATGGCTCTGGTGCCGATGGTCGTAGAGCAGACCAATCGCGGCGAACGCTCCTATGACATATTTTCCCGTCTTCTCAAGGAACGCATCATTTTCCTCACCGGTCCGGTGGAAGACCAGATGGCTTCGCTCGTCTGCGCGCAGCTGCTTTTCCTCGAGGCTGAAAACCCGAAGAAGGAAATCGCGCTTTACATCAATTCGCCAGGTGGCGTCGTAACCGCCGGCATGGCGATCTACGATACGATGCAGTTCATCCGCCCTGCGGTCTCGACGCTCTGCGTTGGCCAGGCCGCATCCATGGGTTCGCTGCTTCTGGCCGCCGGTGAAAAAGGAATGCGCTTTGCAACCCCGAACGCCCGCATCATGGTGCACCAGCCTTCCGGCGGTTTCCAGGGACAGGCATCGGACATCGAGCGTCACGCCCGTGACATCATCAAGATGAAGCGTCGCCTCAATGAAGTCTACGTGAAGCACACCGGCCGCACGCTCGAAGAGGTTGAAAAAACCCTTGATCGCGACCACTTCATGGATGCTGACGAAGCGCAGAATTGGGGTGTGATCGACAAGATCCTCACCTCGCGCCAGGAAATGGAAGGCGCCGCCGCGAATTGAGGCGCGCCGCTTTTTGACGTTTGTTTGATCCCGCAAAAGTAATTTCGGGGCTTTCAACCGCAACAGAAAGCGATATTAGTATATATTAAGGCTGTGTTGAATTTTTATGACGTGGCCTTTGGTTTGATGGGGAATTCGTTGCAGCCGGTTGTCAGCTCCTGTATCTGACACGGCTAGTACCCCGGGAAACGAGGCGGATACGGCAATGCACCCCAAGGCGAGCCGTATCTGCGGGCGGTAAGTTGACCGCGATCCGTTTGGCGGACCTGCGGCGTGCTGGAAGGAAAGAGATATGAGCAAAGTCAGCGGCAGCAACGGCGGCGACTCTAAAAATACACTCTATTGTTCATTCTGCGGCAAGAGCCAGCACGAAGTCCGGAAACTCATTGCCGGGCCGACAGTATTCATCTGCGATGAATGCGTCGAATTGTGCATGGACATCATCCGCGAGGAGAACAAGACGTCTATGGTGAAGTCTCGCGAGGGTGTTCCCACCCCGCAGGATATCATCAAGATTCTCGACGAATATGTCATCGGTCAGAAGCAGGCGAAGAAAATCCTGTCGGTGGCCGTTCACAACCATTACAAGCGCCTCGCGCACGCCTCCAAGAACGGCGATGTCGAGCTGGCGAAGTCGAACATCATGCTCGTCGGTCCGACGGGTTGCGGCAAGACCTATCTTGCCCAGACGCTCGCTCGCATCATCGACGTTCCCTTCACCATGGCGGACGCAACGACGCTGACCGAAGCCGGTTATGTCGGCGAGGACGTGGAAAACATCATCCTGAAGCTGTTGCAGGCTGCGGATTACAATGTCGAGCGCGCCCAGCGCGGCATCGTCTATATCGACGAAGTCGACAAGATTTCCCGCAAGTCGGACAATCCGTCCATCACGCGCGACGTGTCGGGCGAGGGCGTCCAGCAGGCGCTTCTGAAGATCATGGAAGGCACGGTCGCTTCCGTTCCGCCGCAGGGTGGCCGCAAGCATCCGCAGCAGGAATTCCTGCAGGTGGATACGACCAACATCCTGTTCATCTGCGGCGGTGCGTTTGCCGGCCTCGACAAGATCATCTCCGCCCGTGGTGAAAAGACCTCGATCGGCTTCGGTGCGACCGTCAAGGCGGAAGACGATCGCCGTGTGGGCGAGGTGCTGCGCGAGCTGGAGCCGGAAGATCTGGTGAAGTTCGGTCTCATCCCGGAATTCATCGGCCGTCTGCCCGTTCTGGCAACGCTGGAAGACCTTGATGAAGATGCGCTGATCCAGATCCTGTCCGAGCCGAAGAACGCGCTCGTTAAGCAGTATCAGCGCCTGTTCGAGATGGAAGATGTGGAACTGACCTTCCACGAGGACGCCCTGCGCGAGATTGCCCGCAAGGCGATCACCCGAAAGACCGGTGCCCGCGGCCTGCGTTCGATCATGGAAAAGATCCTGCTGGATACCATGTTCGAACTGCCGACTCTGGAAGGCGTTCGCGAAGTGGTTATCTCCAACGACGTCGTCAGCGGTGTCGCCCGTCCGCTCTACATCTACGCGGATCGCCAGGAAGAAAAGACCAACGTTTCGGCCTGATCGGTTCCAGAAGAATAAAGCCCCTCGCAGCAACGGCTGCGGGGGGCTTTTCTTTGTGTGATGCCTGCCCGGTATTCGAAGCATTTGCGGGGATGGCGTAAGCGCCTTTTACCTGAATAATAACTAGAAACTAAGAGGCGACGCGTCTTCGCTTTTCGTGGAGAAGCGGATATGCCCCTGAAATATCGGGTATCCTGATGAATCCTGTAACCGCAATCCTCATTCACGTGTCCGATCCCGCCGAAGGATTGCTTTGGTACGGGAAAGCGTTTCCGGAGGCGGTTGCATCGGTCAGCCTTCCCTCCGGCTTCGAGTACCTGCGGATCGGCGATATCCAGCTGGAAATCGTTCCCGCTGATCAAAAGGTTTCAAGCGGGGCGGCAGGGTCTGTCGTCTATTGGTGGACGGATGATTTCGGCCGGTCACTCGCGCATCTGCGGGACGCGGGCGCTGTTCTTTATCGCGGCCCGATGAAAATCGATCAGGAACTCTGGATGTGCCAGTTCCGTGACCCCTGGGGCAACTGTATCGGCGTTCGCGGACCCATGGCCGCGGATATGCCGTAACGCTCTTCGCCGCTTGAGGCGTCCCTGCCTTGCATCCCGACAATCAGGTGGAGGAAAGCTTCGTCTGCCATTTTGCGTTTGGAGCGGATTGCGCTTTGCTGATAAAGTCTTACAACTGATTTGCAGCGCGATGTGACGGAAATGTGAATTGCCGTCGGCGACCCGGTTCCTGATCCCTTGGGATAACCGGAAATGTCGGGAGTAATAGCCGGCGCTGGGTTTTGTTGAATTTCACGGTTCTGCCGGTGCGCGGGGCCGTCTCTTCCGGCGACTTGAAATCGGTGTTTCGAAACTCCACTTTCAGTCTCGAGAAATGAATATGCCGGACGCCCCCAAGACGTTCGGCAAAGTGTCCCGAAAGGGACCATGGAAAGGAAATGATATGACGAACATCACGTCTGCGGCATCTGGCGGTACCTATCCGGTACTTCCTCTGCGCGACATTGTCGTTTTCCCGCATATGATCGTTCCCCTGTTCGTCGGGCGGGAAAAATCCATTCGTGCGCTCGAAGAGGTCATGGGTTCGGACAAGCAGATCATGCTCGTCACCCAGATCAATGCCAGCGATGACGATCCGACGCCGGATGCCATCCACAAGGTCGGCACCGTCGCCAACGTTCTCCAGCTTCTGAAGCTGCCGGACGGTACCGTGAAGGTGCTGGTGGAAGGCAAGGGCCGCGCCCAGATCGACGAATACACCGGCCGTGAGGATTTCTACGAAGCCTCCGCGACGCCGTTGCAGGAGCCTGCGGAAGACCCGGTCGAGATCGAGGCGCTGTCGCGTTCCGTCGTTTCGGAATTCGAGAGCTATGTGAAGCTCAACAAGAAAATTTCGCCCGAGGTTGTCGGCGCTGCCGGCCAGATCGACGATTATTCGAAGCTTGCCGATACGGTCGCTTCGCACCTGTCGATCAAGATCACCGAAAAGCAGGAAATGCTGGAAACCGTCAGCGTGAAGCAGCGGCTTGAAAAGGCGCTCGGCTTCATGGAAGGCGAGATTTCTGTGCTTCAGGTCGAAAAGCGCATCCGCTCGCGCGTCAAGCGCCAGATGGAAAAGACCCAGCGCGAATATTATCTGAACGAACAGATGAAGGCGATCCAGAAGGAACTCGGCGACGGCGAAGATGGCCGTGACGAGATGGCCGAGCTGGAAGAGCGCATCGCCAAGACCAAGCTTTCCAAGGAGGCCAAGGAAAAGGCCGAGGCGGAAATGAAGAAGCTTCGCCAGATGAGCCCGATGTCCGCGGAAGCGACCGTCGTGCGCAACTATCTGGACTGGCTGTTGAGCCTGCCCTGGGGCAAGAAGTCGAAAGTCAAGACCGACCTCAACAGCGCCGAGACGATCCTCGATCAGGATCATTTCGGTCTGGACAAGGTCAAGGAACGCATCGTCGAATATCTGGCCGTGCAGGCGCGTGCTACCAAGATTCGCGGCCCTATCCTGTGCCTCGTTGGTCCTCCCGGCGTCGGCAAAACCTCGCTCGCCAAGTCGATCGCCAAGGCGACCGGCCGCGAATATGTGCGCATGGCGCTTGGTGGCGTGCGTGACGAGGCGGAAATCCGCGGTCACCGCCGCACCTATATCGGCTCCATGCCGGGCAAGATCGTCCAGTCGATGAAGAAGGCCAAGAAGGCGAACCCGCTGTTCCTGCTCGACGAAATCGACAAGATGGGCATGGATTTCCGTGGCGACCCGTCATCCGCACTGCTGGAGGTTCTCGATCCGGAACAGAACTCCACCTTCATGGATCACTACCTTGAAGTGGAATACGATCTGTCCGACGTGATGTTCGTGACCACGGCCAACACGCTGAACATTCCAGGCCCGCTGATGGACCGTATGGAAGTAATCCGCATCGCCGGTTATACGGAAGACGAGAAGCGCGAAATCGCCAAGCGTCACCTGTTGCCGAAGGCGATCAAGGAACATGCCCTGCGTCCGGAAGAGTTCTCGGTTACCGATGACGCTCTGATGATCGTCATCCAGCAGTACACCCGCGAGGCGGGCGTGCGCAGCTTCGAACGCGAGCTGATGAAGCTGGCGCGTAAGGCTGTCACCGAGATCATCAAGGGCAAGGTCAAGTCCGTTGAGGTTACCGCTGCCAACGTTCCGGATTATCTGGGCGTTCCGCGGTTCCGCCACGGTGAGGCCGAGCGCGAGGATCAGGTCGGTGTCGTCACCGGTCTTGCCTGGACGGAAGTTGGCGGTGAGCTGCTCACCATCGAAGGCGTGATGATGCCGGGCAAGGGCCGCATGACGGTTACCGGCAACCTCAAGGAAGTGATGAAGGAATCCATTTCGGCAGCGGCATCTTATGTCCGTTCGCGCGCCGTGGACTTCGGCATCGAGCCGCCGCGCTTCGACAAGAGCGACATCCACGTTCACGTTCCCGAGGGTGCGACCCCGAAGGACGGACCGTCCGCCGGTGTTGCCATGGCCACCGCCATCGTCTCCATCATGACCGGTATTCCGGTTTCGAAGGATGTGGCGATGACGGGCGAGATCACGCTGCGTGGTCGCGTGCTGCCAATCGGCGGCCTGAAGGAAAAGCTGCTTGCGGCATTGCGCGGCGGCATCAAGAAGGTGCTGATCCCGGAAGAAAACGCCAAGGATCTGGCGGAGATTCCGGACAATGTGAAGAACGAGATGGAAATCATCCCGGTTTCGCGCATGGGCGAGGTCATCGAACACGCGCTGCTTCGCAAGCCGGAGCCCATCGAGTGGGACGGCAGCATCGAGACACCCGTTATCGCGACGGTCGAAGGCGTCGACGACGGCGGTCAGACGATCGCGCATTGATACATGCATCGGCGCTGAGGCCGGAATCGGTTTTCGCAAAGCGCGATGCATAGAATCAATGTGTTAGGTATCGGAAGACAGCTGCGGTGCTTCGGCCCGCGCAAGTGATGCCAAATTGGCACGAATATGGGGAAGGCCGGCAGAAATGTCGGCCTTTTTTGTGAAAAAACCCGTAGACCCCTTGTTTTTCAGGCGATTCCAGCGCTTTTGAGTTGCTGCGCGCGGATGCGAATGTATTCTGCGCCGGCTTAATTTTAGTCGTTTCAAACCATTGAAAGGGGTGGAAACATGAACAAGAACGAGCTCGTCTCTGCTGTTGCCGAAAAGGCTGGTCTCACGAAGGCAGATGCTGCTTCCGCTGTTGATGCCGTATTCGAAACCGTACAGAACGAACTGAAGAGCGGTGGCGACATCCGCCTCGCTGGCTTCGGCAGCTTCTCCGTTAGCCGCCGTGAAGCCTCCAAGGGTCGTAACCCTTCCACGGGTGCTGAAGTCGATATCCCGGCTCGCAACGTACCGAAGTTTTCCGCAGGCAAGGGCCTGAAGGACGCTGTCAACTCGTAAGGTTTCCGGAAGGTCGTGATGCCCGGCGGCGGGCATACGGTTTTTCAGGTTCACGAGGAAGCATGTTTTGACGCGCTCACACCATCAGCAGGCATGAAGAGGGCAGCCTTTCGGAAGTCTCTTTCGGACAGGCCAGTCTCTCAGCCAGTATGGTGTGGATTGAAAGTGTCGATGCGTGGCTGTGTAGCTTCCATCCGGACACACGGCGTTTCGATACACGATGCGCATAAACACGAAAGCCCGGCCTTCATGGCCGGGCTTTTTGATTCTCCCGACAGGAAATGTCATCCCACTGTCATGTCTTTGACGCAGAAGCCATGGGGTATTTCTGGACCCAAGGGGGATTATAATGGCGTTCCGATTTTCTCATATCGCCTTGACTGCTGCGCTGCTGACATCCGCAGCTTTCCCGGCCGCTGCCGAGCCGGTTTTCAACCGCATCGCATCTTTCCCGGTGGCGAAAAACCTGCCCGCAGACAAGGACGCCAAGTCCGTCACGTCGGCTGAAATCGTCACCGCCAGCGAAGATGGCAAGACGCTGATCTATTCGGACAGCCCGCTTGGTGGCATCGGCTTCATCGACATCACCGATGCCAAGGCCCCGAAGGCTGGCGGTGCGCTGCTGCTTGAAGGCGAGCCTACTTCGGTCGCCGTTGCTGGCCTCAAGGTTCTCGCCGGCGTCAACACGTCGGAAAGCTTCGTCAAGCCGTCAGGCAAGCTGGTAACGGTCGATATCGCCACCAAGAAGATCGAGGCAAGCTGTGATCTCGGCGGCCAGCCCGATTCGGTTGCCGTCTCTCCGGACAAGACCTTTGCCGCCATCGCAATCGAGAACGAGCGCGACGAAGAGGTGAACGAAGGCGCCGTGCCGCAGATGCCCGCCGGTTATCTGGTAACGGTTGGCCTGAAGAATGGCGTTGCCGATTGTGCGACGCTGAAGAAGATCGAGCTCACCGGTCTGGCCGAAATCGCCCCGGAAGATCCGGAGCCGGAATTTGTTTCGATCAACGCCAATGGCGAAATCGCGCTCACGCTGCAGGAAAACAACCATATCGTTATCATCGACGGCAAGACCGGCACGGTGAAGACGCATTTCTCCGCCGGCACGGTTGACCTCGAAGGCATCGACACGAAGTCGGACGGCCAGCTGAAGTTCACCGACAAGCAGGAAGGCCGCAAGCGCGAGCCGGACGCCGTGAAGTGGCTGGACAATGACCGTATCGTCATCGCCAATGAAGGTGACTGGCAGGGCGGATCGCGCGGCTTCACCATCTTCGACAAGACCGGCAAGCTTCTCTATGAAGCTGGCGCTTCGCTCGAGCACGCGGTTGCGGCCATCGGCCACTATCCGGAAAAGCGCTCCAAGGCCAAGGGCATCGAGCCGGAAGGTCTGGAAGCGGCAACATTCGGCGATCAGAAATATTTCTTCGTGCTTGCCGAGCGCGCCTCCGTCGTCGCTGTCTACAAGGACACCGGCAAGGAGCCGGAACTGACGCAGCTCCTGCCGTCGGGCGTTTCACCGGAAGGCGCAGTCGCCATTCCGTCGCGTAATCTTCTTGTTACGGCGAACGAGGTGGATCTGGTCGAAGACGGCGGTGTTCGCTCGCATGTCATGATCTATGAGCGCGCTGAAGGCGAAGCAGCCTATCCGCAGCTGGTTTCCGCAACTGTCGACGGTGCACCGATCGGCTGGGGCGCTCTTTCGGGCCTGGTCGGCGATGCCGAGAAGCCCGGCATTCTTTATGCCGTTTCCGACTCGGTTTATGGCAACCAGCCGTCGATCTACACCATCGACGCAACGAAGAAGCCCGCCACCATCACCAGCGTGCTGCGCATCAAGCGTGACGGCATCGCTGCCCAGAAACTCGATATCGAAGGTATCACGCTGGACGGCAAGGGCGGCTTCTGGCTGGCCTCGGAAGGCGACAGCGCCAAGCTCGTCCCGCACGCGCTCTACAACGTCAATGCCAAGGGTGAAATCAAGGCTGAGATCGCCCTGCCGAAGGAACTGCTTGCCGGCGACACCCGCTTCGGTTTCGAAGGCGTGACCATGATCGGCAAGGGCGACGACGCGACGCTGTGGATGGCTGTGCAGCGCGAATGGGGTACGGACGAGAAGGGCTTCGTCAAGCTCGTCTCCTATAATCCGAAGTCCAAGGAATGGGGCGCCGTGCGTTACCCGCTCGACAAGACCGAGGCAGGCTGGATCGGCCTTTCTGAAATCACTGCCCAGGGCGAATATGTCTATATCGTCGAGCGTGACAACCAGATCGGCGACAAGGCCAAGATCAAGAAGCTCTACCGCGTGGCGATCGCAGATCTGAAGCCGGGCAAGATCGGTGGCGAGCTGCCGCTGGTGGCCAAGCAGGAAGCGCATGACTTTCTGCCTGACCTGAAGGCCCAGACCAATGGTTACGTCGTCGACAAGCTCGAAGGCTTCACCTTCGACAAGGCCGGAACGGCCTATGCCGTGACCGACAATGACGGCGTGGACGATTCTTCCGGTGAGACGCTGTTCTTCAAGGTTGATATGAAGGCAATCAACTGATCGTACCGATTGGCTTCGCAAATGAGAAAAGCCGGGCACAGCCCGGCTTTTTTTGTCGCTGAAGGCCCCCGGTGCGGCGGCGCGGTTTGCACGGCGTGTCGCAGCGCAGGCCGTCAAGGCTGGCATTGTCGCGTCGGGGATGGCTCAGAGAGAGACTTGTCGGGGGCTATTGGGGGGAAAAGCTGCGGACCGATGATAAAGGATCACCGCCCCATGGAGTTCTTGCTTTTCGGAGTATCGCTTTTTTCCGAGTCCTGCTGGACCCAACGGAAGAAAATATAAACAGGCAGCGCAATAAGCGCGAGTGTTACAAACGCGTCGATCATGGTTTCATCCATTATTTCTACCGTTCATCATGAAACGGCTCGAAAACAATGCCCGAAATCTGTTTAAAAAGTCTGAATCTGCTTATTTTTCGGTATGTTGCGGGGTGATACAGGGACTGGGAGAAGCTGTCGGAAACTGAAACAGGAGTACCGATTTGGCATGGGAAAAATCGCAAGACGATTCCATCCGCCTGAAACGCAGCCCCGACATCCATTGATGAGTGGGGCAGGGGGCGATTCCCTCTGCGAAGAATTTACGGAAAATAGAAATCGCATCCGATTGACATTCGGCTTCAAGCTCAAAAATTCTATAGGCTTGGAAATGGTGGGCGATGAGAGACTCGAACTCCCGACATCCTCGGTGTAAACGAGGCGCTCTACCAACTGAGCTAATCGCCCTTCGCGTGTCTCGGATCATGTCCGCCGCGTCGGTGGCCGTGATGTATTCGGATCGGAAAAAAACCGCAAGGGCTTTTGTGAAGTTTTTTTGTTTTTTTTGCCGACAGCTTTTCCCTTCATCGAAGGTTGGCGGCGAAAAGCCGGGAACTGCGGGCTTTCCGGTAAAAACGAATCCGCAAGCGACCTTGAGAGACAGGCGGAAATCTTGCCTGAGACGCCCATGGCTGTGGACAAGTTTTTTGTTTTCGTTGGGAAAAGCCTGCAGAACAGGGCATTTGCGCCAGCGCCCGTCATAGGCCTCTCAGTTTTTCCCGATCAAAATGCAGAAGCTTATTCTTTTGTCGTGAAACCTGCTTGACACCCCCGCACGAACGCCGTAGTTAGCCGCTCAACGAACAGCCGAGGCTGGTTCGTACGGCGGGACAAGGTCCTGTCCGTCAGGAGATGCGGGTGTAGCTCAGTTGGTTAGAGTGCCGGCCTGTCACGCCGGAGGTCGCGGGTTCGAGCCCCGTCACTCGCGCCATCCTGTTCCTCGGAAATAAACGCAGATGAATATCTGCGATGCGCGGGTGTAGCTCAGTCGGTTAGAGTGCCGGCCTGTCACGCCGGAGGTCGCGGGTTCGAGCCCCGTCACTCGCGCCATTTCTCTTCCTGAAATGACTCCCAGAAAAAGCCATCCGAAGCGCCAGCCAGGCGCGTTTGCATGGGCGATTTCACCGCCTGATTCCGCTCCGCGCAAGCACGATTTTTCCTGCCTTTTTCACTCAAGTTTCGATTTCTGAAAATCGTCACTTCGGTGCCTTTTTGACGTAAAATTCGTGTGACTTTTTTGCGGTTGCGTCCTTCAATCGATTATTATTGTATTTGAGGGGCTTAGGTCGGAATTGTGGCCCAAATTTGCGTCAATTCGGGCAATATTGTTGCCAATCAATGCGGCAGGTGTCTTGAAATGGTGCCTAAACTCTTGCAGAGAGGGCGCGGCTGCGCTAACCACTTTGGCGTTGCAACATATTTGTGCGCCTTGAGACTTATCAGTCGCAAAGGCAGGTCCGGCACCCGGCCGGGCAAGGAAGAGACCATGACTGAACTCCTCAGTTCCTACATTCCGATCGCAATATTCATCGGTATCGCTCTTGTCATTGGCCTGGCGCTTCTCATTGCGCCGTTTGCTGTCGCTTACAAGGCGCCGGACCCGGAAAAGCTTTCCGCTTTCGAGTGCGGTTTCAATGCCTTCGACGACGCCCGCATGAAGTTTGATATCCGCTTTTACCTGGTGTCGATCCTCTTCATCATCTTCGATCTGGAAGTGGCCTTCCTGTTCCCGTGGGCGGTGTCCTTCGGTGACATGGGCTGGTTCGGTTTCTGGTCGATGATGGTGTTTCTTGGCGTCCTCACCATCGGCTTTATCTATGAGTGGAAGAAGGGAGCGCTGGAATGGGCATGAGCCAGAACAACAGCACGCTCGTTGCGCCGCAGCCGAAGGGGATCATCGATCCCTCGACCGGCAAGCCTGTTGGCAGCAACGATGCCTACTTCACGGAAATCAATGACGAGCTGGCCGACAAGGGCTTCCTCGTCACCTCGACCGACGAGCTGATCACCTGGGCGCGTACCGGCTCCCTGATGTGGATGCAGTTCGGTCTCGCCTGCTGCGCCGTTGAAGGCCTGATGCAGGCTTCCGGTCCGCGTTATGACATGGAGCGCTTCGGTGTCGCCCCGCGCGCTTCGCCGCGCCAGTCTGACGTGATGATCGTTGCCGGCACGCTGACCAACAAGATGGCGCCGGCGCTGCGCAAGGTCTATGACCAGATGCCTGAGCCGCGTTACGTCATTTCCATGGGCTCCTGCGCCAATGGCGGCGGTTATTACCACTATTCCTACGCCGTGGTGCGCGGTTGCGACCGTGTCGTGCCGGTGGATATTTACGTTCCGGGCTGTCCCCCCACGGCGGAAGCGCTGCTTTACGGCGTTCTTCTGCTGCAGAAGAAGATCCGGCGTACCGGTACGATCGAGCGCTAAGGGCAAAGGACGGATAGATAATGAGCGAAGCTCTCAACGATCTTGCTGCTTACGTTAAGGAAGCGCGCGGTTCTCTCGTGGTATCTGCCGATATCGCCTATGGCGAGCTGACGCTGAACACGACAACTGAAAGCGTGATTGCGCTTTTGACCTTCCTGCGCGACGATGTGCAGTGCGGTTTCGTCAACATCATCGATATTTGCGGCGTTGACTGGCCGCAGCGCGAAAAGCGTTTCGATGTCGTCTACCATCTTCTGTCGCCGCGCCAGAATCTGCGCGTGCGCATCAAGCTGCAAGTGGCGGAAGACGAGGGCGTTCCTTCATCGACCTCCGTCTACATGGGCGCGGAATGGTTCGAGCGCGAAGCCTGGGATATGTATGGCATTCCTTTCGAGGGCCATAAGGACCTGCGCCGCATCCTCACGGATTACGGTTTTGAAGGCCATCCGCTGCGCAAGGATTTTCCGGTTACCGGCTTTGTGGAAGTGCGTTACGATGACGTTCTGAAGCGGGTTCTTTATGAACCGGTCGAACTGAAGCAGGAATTCCGTAACTTCGACTTCCTTTCCCCTTGGGAAGGAACCGAATATGTTCTCCCGGGTGACGAAAAGGCCAAGCAATGAGCCAAGCCCCCGCGACAGAGCATGGACAATGTCTTTGCGGCGCCGTTGGCTTTAATGCCGGCATTGGCGCCCGCGAATTCGGCGTTTGCCATTGCTCCATGTGCCGCCGCTGGTCCGGCGGTGCGTTCATGGCTGTCGAATGCACCGGCGTTTCCTTTGAAAACGAAGAACACCTTGGCGTCTTTTCCTCCTCGGAATGGGGCGAGCGTTGCTTCTGCACGAATTGCGGCAGCACCTTGATGTGGCGTTCCAAGGATGGCCAACATCTGGCCGTGTCGCTACAGGCTTTCGACAACCCTTCCAGTTTCACGTTCGCGTCGCAGATTTTCACGGATGAAAAGCCTTCGAGCTATTCTTTCGCAGAAACCACGCAGAACATGACCGGCCCCGAATTCATCGCCATGATCACCTCGGCGGAGCACTAGAATGACTGAGCATAACGTCCGCAATTTCACGATCAACTTCGGTCCGGAACACCCGTCCGCGCACGGTGTGCTGCGTCTGGTTCTGGAACTGGACGGCGAAATCGTCGAGCGCGTCGATCCGCATATCGGTCTTCTGCATCGCGGCACCGAAAAGCTGATCGAGACCAAGACCTATTTGCAGGCAGTTCCCTATTTCGACCGTCTCGACTACGTCGCGCCGATGAACCAGGAACACGCTTTCGCGCTCGCCGTCGAAAAGCTGCTCGGCCTTGAAATCCCCATGCGCGGCCAGCTGATCCGCGTGCTTTATTCGGAAATCGGCCGCATCCTGTCGCACATCATGAACGTCACGACGCAGGCCATGGACGTTGGTGCCATGACGCCCCCGGTCTGGGGTTTCGAAGAGCGCGAAAAGCTGATGGTGTTCTATGAGCGCGCCTGTGGCGCCCGCATGCACTCGGCTTACGTTCGTCCGGGCGGCGTGCATCAGGACCTGCCGCCGGAGCTGGTGGACGATATCGGCAAGTGGTGCGATCCGTTCCTCACCGTTCTCGACAATATCGAAGGCCTGTTGACCGACAACCGCATCTACAAGCAGCGTAACGTCGATATCGGCGTCGTCTCGCTTGAAGACGCCTTTGCCTGGGGTTTCACAGGCGTGATGGTGCGTGGCTCGGGCGCTGCCTGGGATTTGCGTCGTTCGCAGCCTTACGAGTGCTATTCCGATCTGGAATTCGACATTCCCGTCGGCAAGAACGGCGACTGCTATGATCGCTACCTGATCCGCATGCAGGAAATGCGCGAATCGGTAAAGATCATGAAGCAGTGCGTTGATCTTCTGTCCGGCAAGCATCGCATCGGCCCGGTCTCCTCGCTTGACGGCAAGGTGGTTCCGCCCAAGCGCGGCGAGATGAAGCGGTCGATGGAAGCTTTGATCCACCACTTCAAGCTTTACACCGAAGGTTACCACGTTCCCGCCGGCGAAGTTTACGCCGCCGTCGAAGCGCCGAAGGGCGAGTTCGGCGTCTATGTGGTCGCCGATGGCTCTAACAAGCCTTACCGCTGCAAGATCCGCGCTCCGGGTTATGCGCATCTGCAGGCGATGGATTTCCTGTGCAAGGGCCATCAGCTTGCTGACGTTACAGCCGTGCTCGGCTCCCTCGACATCGTGTTCGGGGAGGTCGACCGCTGATGCGTCTGCCGCTGGCCATATTGGCTCTTCTTGCTGCGATGTCTGCCCCCGTTCTCGCCCAGACGGCGACGGATGAGGGCGGCGTGTCGCTGTCAAGCGGCGGCGGTTCAACCATCAAGCAGCTTCTGTCGTCGGGATACGAGATCAAGGCCTCGGTTCCGAATGGCAGCAAGTTCATTGTGTTCATGCAAAAAGACAAGGCGGCTTACGCCTGCGAATTCGTCACGGTGGCGAGATCGCGTTGTGAGACGTTAAACTGAAAAGGCGTGAGGAAGTATGTCCGTTCGTCGACTAGCCGAAGATCAGTTCCAGCCCGTGGCGTTTGCCTTCAACGCGGATAATACCGTTTGGGCGGAAAAGACGATCAAGAAATATCCCGAGGGACGCCAGCAATCGGCTGTCATCCCGCTGCTCATGCGTGCGCAGGAGCAGGACGGCTGGGTTACCCGCGCCGCCATCGAAAAGATCGCTGACATGCTGGATATGGCCTATATCCGCGTCATGGAAGTGGCGACCTTCTATACCCAGTTCCAGCTGAAGCCGGTCGGCACGCGCGCCCACGTTCAGGTCTGCGGCACCACGCCCTGCATGCTGCGCGGTTCCGAAGCGCTGATGGATGTTTGCCGCAAGAAGATCCACCACGATCCGCTGCACACCAATGAGAGCGGCACGCTGTCCTGGGAAGAAGTGGAATGTCAGGGCGCCTGCGTCAACGCGCCGATGGTCATCATTTTCAAGGATGCCTATGAGGACCTGACGCCCGAGCGCCTGGAAGAAATCATCGACACGTTCGAGGCAGGCAAGGGTGACACGGTCAAGACCGGCCCGCAGATCGACCGTCACGAGTCGGTTCCAGTCGGTGGATTGACGACGCTGACGGAAGAGATCAAGCCTGACCGTTCCAATCTCGACAAGCCGGCCGAAGTGCCTGCGGATGCCGCACCGGTTCCGCCGTCCAATGCCGCCAAGCCGAAGACGGACGCGCCGGAAACCGATCCGAAGCTGAAGACGCCGGCGAATGAGCCGAAGGCTGCGGAAGCCAATGTAAAGACCGTCGAAAAGGAAGCTTCCGGAACGGCTGCGGCGGCAAAGCCGTCGCTCGATTCCAAGGATCGTCCGGCCGGCATCGAACGCCCGGCGACGCCTGACGACCTGAAGCTCATTTCCGGCGTTGGTCCGAAGATCGAAGGCACGCTGCACGAGCTCGGCATCTTCACCTTCGCGCAGGTCGCCGGCTGGAAAAAGGCCGAATGCGACTGGGTCGACGGTTATCTGAATTTCAAGGGCCGCATCGAACGCGACGAGTGGATCAAGCAGGCCGAGGCGCTCGCCAAGGGTGGCGAAGCCGAGTATATCAGGGTCTTCGGCAAGAAGCCGCGGTAAGAGGTGAAGCATGTTAAAAGATCAGGATCGCATCTTTACCAATCTCTACGGCCTCAAGGACAAGTCCCTGAAGGGCGTGAGAGCGCGCGGCCATTGGGACGGCACCAAGCAGATCATCGAAAAGGGCCGTGACTGGATCATCAACGAGATGAAGGCTTCCGGCCTTCGCGGTCGCGGTGGCGCTGGCTTCCCGACGGGTCTCAAATGGTCCTTCATGCCGAAGGAAAATGACGGCCGTCCGCATTATCTCGTCGTCAACGCCGACGAATCCGAACCCGGCACCTGCAAGGACCGCGAAATCCTGCGCAATGATCCGCATACGCTGATCGAAGGCTGCGTGATCGCCGGTTTCGCCATGGGCGCGCATACCGCCTATATCTACGTGCGCGGCGAATATATGCGTGAGCGTGAAGCGCTTCAGGCGGCCATCGACGAGTGCTACGATGCCGGCCTGCTCGGCAAGAACAACAAGAATGGCTGGGATTTCGACATCTACGTCCATCACGGCGCGGGTGCCTATATCTGCGGTGAAGAGACGGCTCTGCTCGAAAGCCTTGAAGGCAAGAAGGGCCAGCCGCGCCTCAAGCCGCCGTTCCCGGCCAATATGGGTCTTTACGGCTGCCCGACGACCGTCAACAACGTTGAATCGATCGCCGTTGCGCCGACCATCCTGCGCCGTGGCGCTGCCTGGTTCTCGGGGATCGGCCGTCCGAACAATGTCGGTACCAAGCTGTTCATGGTGTCAGGCCATGTGGAGCGTCCGTGCACCTTCGAAGATGCGCTGGGCCTGTCCTTCCGTGAACTGATCGAACACCATTGCGGTGGCATTCGCGGCGGCTGGGACAATCTGCTTGGCGTCATCCCCGGCGGCGCATCCTGCCCCATCGTGCGCGGTGAGGACATGAAGGACGCCATCATGGACTTTGACGGCATGCGCGAAGTGAAGTCTTCCTTCGGCACCGGCGGCATGATTGTCATGGACAAGTCCACCGACGTCATCAAGGCGATTGCCCGCATCGCGGCTTTCTTCAAGCATGAAAGCTGCGGCCAGTGCACGCCGTGCCGCGAAGGCACCGGCTGGATGTGGCGCGTGCTGGAGCGCATGGTCAAGGGTAATGCGCAGAAGCGCGAAATCGACATGCTGTTTGAAGTGACCAAGCAGATCGAAGGCCATACCATCTGTGCGCTCGGCGACGCCGCCGCATGGCCGGTACAGGCGCTGATCCGCAATTTCCGTCCGGAAATCGAAAAGCGCATCGACCAATATACCTACAGGGCCATGGATGATGGCGCTGTTCTGGAAGCCGCTGAATAAGCATCGAAGGCTTCGAGCGGAGCCGGAAATTTCCGGCCCCGCAACACCATGAAACGTCTGGCAAACCTTCGGATGCCGGGCGCGATTAAGGATTTGTTGCGGACCGTGTGAGACATGGGACGAACAGGCAACAGGACGTAAGTAGAACCATGGCAAAGCTCAAGGTTGACGGTAAAGAGATCGAGGTTCCGGATCATTTCACGCTGTTGCAGGCGTGCGAGGAGGCTGGTGCCGAAGTTCCGCGCTTTTGTTTTCATGAGCGCTTGTCGGTCGCGGGTAACTGCCGCATGTGTCTCATCGAGGTGAAGGGCGGACCGCCCAAGCCGGCCGCCTCCTGCGCCATGGGCGTGCGCGATGTTCGCGGCGGCCCGAACGGCGAATTGCCTGAGGTTTTCACCAATACGCCGATGGTCAAGAAGGCCCGCGAAGGCGTGATGGAATTCCTGCTCATCAACCATCCGCTGGATTGCCCGATCTGCGACCAGGGTGGTGAATGCGACCTGCAGGACCAGGCCATGGCCTTCGGTATCGCCGGTTCGCGTTATGCGGAAAACAAGCGCGCGGTTGAAGACAAATATATCGGACCGCTGGTCAAGACGGTCATGAACCGTTGCATCCACTGCACGCGCTGCGTCCGTTTCACCACGGAAGTTGCCGGTATCGCCGAACTGGGCCTTATCGGCCGCGGCGAAGATGCCGAAATCACCACCTATCTCGAGCAGGCCATGACCTCGGAGCTGCAGGGCAACGTTGTTGACCTCTGCCCGGTCGGCGCGCTCACCTCCAAGCCTTTCGCCTTCACCGCCCGTCCGTGGGAACTGAACAAGACCGAAACCATCGACGTGATGGACGCGCTCGGTTCGGCCATCCGCGTCGATACCCGTGGCCGCGAAGTCATGCGCGTCATGCCGCGCGTCAACGAGGCGATCAACGAAGAGTGGATTTCCGACAAGAGCCGCTTCATCTGGGACGGCCTGAAGACGCAGCGCCTTGACCGGCCTTACGTCCGCAAGGATGGCCGCCTGCTGCCCGCCACCTGGGGCGAAGCCTTCGGTGCGATCAAGCAGGCTGTTGCCGCAACATCCGGCAACAAGATCGGCGCGATCGCCGGCGATCTGTCTTCCGTTGAAGAAATGTTCGCGCTGAAGTCGCTTCTCGCCTCGCTCGGTTCGGCCAATGTCGATTGCCGTCAGGATGGCGCAGCGCTTGATCCGTCTTTGGGTCGCGCCAGCTATATCTTCAATTCCACCATTGAAGGCATCGAGCAGGCGGACGCACTGCTGATCGTTGGCGCTAACCCGCGTTTCGAAGCGGCTGTCCTCAACGCCCGCATCCGCAAGCGCTGGCGTCGTGGCGGTTTCCCGATCGGCGTGATCGGCGAAGCTGGTGAACTGCGCTACAATTATGAATATCTCGGCTCGGGTGCTGAAACGCTCTCCGATCTGGCCAATGGCTCGCACAGCTTCGTTGACAAGCTGAAGTCCGCCAAGAACCCGCTGATCATCATCGGTCAGGGCGCTCTTGCCCGCGCCGATGGTGCCGCCGTGCTCACTGCTGCTGCCAAGCTCGCCGTTTCGGTCGGTGCTGTCAGCGAAGAGTGGAACGGTTTCTCCGTTCTGCACACTGCAGCTGCCCGCGTTGGCGGTCTCGATATCGGCTTCGTGCCGGGCGAGGGCGGTGTTGCCGCCGCTGAAATGGTCGCCTCCATGGATGTTCTTTTCCTGCTCGGCGCCGATGAACTCGATCTGTCGAACAAGGGCGCCAAGTTCACCGTTTATATCGGCAGCCATGGCGATCAGGGCGCGATGAACGCCGACGTCATCCTTCCGGGTGCGGCCTATACCGAAAAATCCGGTATCTGGGTCAACACCGAAGGCCGTGTGCAGGTGGGCAACCGCGCCGGTTTCGCACCGGGCGAAGCTCGCGAAGACTGGGCGATCCTGCGTGCGCTGTCCGACGTTCTCGGCAAGAAGCTGCCGTTCGATTCGCTGTCGGCGCTGCGCGGTCAGCTTTATGTCGCGCATCCGAATCTGGCGGAAACCGACGAGATCGTCGCCGGCAAGGCTACGGATATCGAGGCTTTGGCCGGCAAGACCGGCTCGCTCAACAAGTCGGCGTTTGCTTCGCCGGTAAAAGACTTTTATTTGACGAACCCGATTGCGCGTGCATCCGCCGTCATGGCCGAGTGTTCCGCATTGGCCCGCAACAATTTCCAGGCTGCGGCAGAGTAAGGGTAGGGGATTTATGGAACAGTTTTTCTGGAGCTACGTCTGGCCCGCGCTGATCATGGTCGGCCAGTCCCTGCTGCTTCTCGTTTGCCTTCTGGTGGCCATCGCCTTCCTTCTGCTTGCCGACCGCAAGGTCTGGGCGGCCGTGCAGCTGCGCCGTGGTCCGAACGTTGTTGGTCCCTTCGGTCTCTTCCAGTCCTTCGCCGACCTTTTGAAGTTCATCCTCAAGGAACCGGTCATTCCGGCCGGCGCCAACAAGGCGGTCTTCCTTCTGGCGCCGCTGGTTGCCGTGACGCTGGCGCTCGCCACCTACGCGGTCATTCCCTTCGCCGATGGCTGGGTCGTCGCCAATATCAATGTGGGCATTCTCTACATCTTCGCGATTTCTTCGCTTGAAGTGTACGGCATCATCATGGGCGGCTGGGCTTCGAACTCGAAATATCCGTTCCTCGGCGCGCTGCGTTCGGCCGCGCAGATGGTGTCCTATGAAGTGTCGATCGGTCTCGTCATCGTCACGGTTCTACTCTGCGTCGGCTCGCTGAACCTGACGGATATCGTTCTTGCCCAGCGCACCGGCCTCGGCACGATGATCGGCCTGCCGGCCTCGTTCCTCGACTGGCACTGGCTGTCGCTGTTCCCGATGTTCATCGTGTTCTTCATTTCCGGCCTTGCCGAAACCAACCGTCCGCCCTTCGATCTTCCGGAAGCGGAATCGGAGCTTGTCGCCGGTCATATGGTCGAATATGGCTCGACGCCTTACATGATGTTCATGCTCGGCGAATATGCTGCGATCGTTCTGATCTGCTGCCTGACGACGATCCTGTTCCTTGGCGGCTGGCTGCCGATCGTGGATGTGTGGTTCCTGAACTGGGTGCCGGGCATCGTCTGGTTCGCGCTGAAGGGCTGCATGGTCTTCTTCATGATCGCGCTCACCAAGGCCTTCGTTCCGCGTTACCGTTATGACCAGCTCATGCGCCTTGGCTGGAAGGTTTTCCTGCCGCTGTCGCTCGCGATGGTCGTGATCGTTGCATTCGTATTGAAGCTGACGGGGTGGGCCGGTTGATGTCCAAACTCCTCGCTCAAAGATCTGGAGACTGAGATGGCAAGCCTCTCCCAAGCCGTCAATTCACTGTTCCTCAAGGAGTTCGTCGGCGCGATCCTGCTAACGATGCGCCACTTCTTCAAGCAGAAGGCGACGGTGAACTATCCTTTCGAAAAGGGCCCGGTCTCTCCGCGCTTCCGTGGTGAACATGCGCTGCGCCGTTATCCGAACGGTGAAGAACGCTGCATCGCCTGCAAGCTGTGTGAAGCCATCTGTCCCGCTCAGGCGATCACCATCGAGGCCGGTCCGCGCCGCAATGACGGCACCCGTCGCACGGTGCGTTACGATATCGACATGGTGAAGTGCATCTATTGCGGCTTCTGCCAGGAAGCCTGCCCGGTGGATGCCATCGTCGAAGGCCCGAACTTCGAATTCGCGACGGAAACCCGCGAGGAGCTTTATTTCGACAAGCAGAGGCTTCTCGACAATGGCGACCGCTGGGAGCGTGAAATCGCGCGCAACCTCGCACTGGATGCACCTTACCGTTAAGGTGCAACCGTCTTTCCGGGGGAGACCCCGGAAAGCGATGAAAAAGTAAAATGCCTGCGCGGTTTTCGCCGGCGGGGACGAAACGGGTGAGGGGGCTTGAAGCCATCTTCTCCCGATGAGGACAAGAAGGCACCAAGATGGGTCTGCACGCTGTATTCTTTTATATATTCGCTTTCGTCGCCGTGGCGTCTGCGTTCATGGTCATCGCATCGAAGAACCCTGTTCATTCGGTGCTCTTCCTGATTTTGACCTTCTTCAACGCAGCCGCGCTGTTCCTGCTGACGGGGGCCGAGTTCCTCGCCATGATCCTGCTGGTGGTCTATGTCGGCGCGGTCGCGGTGCTCTTCCTCTTCGTCGTCATGATGCTGGATGTGGATTTTGCCGAGCTCCGCTCCGGTGTGCTGCAATATGCGCCTGTCGGTGCGCTGATCGGCGTCATTCTGGCTGCCGAGCTGATCGTCGTGGTCGGCGGCAGCGTTCTGAACCCGGTTGCGGCAAAATCGATCACCATGCCGATCCCGCCGGCCGCAGAGCGCACCAATACTGCCGCGCTCGGTGATGTGCTCTATACGAATTATGTCTACTTCTTCCAGCTCGCCGGTCTCGTGCTGCTGGTGGCCATGATCGGCGCCATCGTGCTGACCCTGCGTCATCGCACCGACATCAAGCGGCAGGATATCTCCACGCAGGTCGGCCGCGACCCGAAGACCGCCGTCACCACGGTCAAGGTCAAGCCGGGCCAGGGCATCTGAAGGCGAACGGATCCAAGGAAACAGAATATGGAAATCGGTCTTTCCCACTACCTGACGGTCAGCGCCATCCTCTTCACGATCGGCGTGTTCGGCATCTTCCTCAACCGGAAGAACGTCATCGTCATCCTCATGTCGATCGAGCTTATCCTGCTTGCGGTCAACATCAACATGGTGGCCTTCTCGGCCTTCCTGAACGATATCGTCGGCCAGGTCTTCGCTTTGTTCATTCTGACCGTCGCAGCTGCCGAAGCGGCCATCGGTCTTGCAATACTCGTTGTCTTCTACCGCAACCGCGGATCGATCGCCGTCGAAGACGTCAATATGATGAAGGGCTGATAAGGCTATGATCTACAAGGCTATCGTCTTTCTTCCACTGATCGGCTTCCTGATCGCCGGCCTGTTCGGCCGCTCGATCGGCGCCAAGGCGTCGGAATATGTCACCACCGGTCTGATGATCGTGGTCGCCATCCTGTCGTGGATCGTCTTCTTCACCGTGGCACTCGCCCATGGTGAGCCGGGCGAGGTGATCAAGGTTACTGTCCTGCGCTGGATCCAGTCCGGCGGCATCGACGTCGAATGGGCTTTCCGCATCGATACGCTGACGGCCGTCATGTTCGTCGTGGTCAACACGGTCTCGACGCTCGTGCACCTTTATTCGATCGGATACATGCACCACGATCCGCATCGTCCGCGCTTCTTTGCCTATCTGTCGCTCTTCACCTTCGCCATGCTGATGCTGGTGACCTCCGACAACCTGCTGCAGATGTTCTTCGGCTGGGAAGGCGTGGGTCTGGCGTCCTATCTGCTGATCGGCTTCTGGTTCAAGAAACCTTCGGCTTCTGCAGCCGCCATGAAGGCCTTCATCGTCAACCGCGTCGGTGACTTCGGCTTCATCCTCGGCATTTCCGGCGTCTTCGTGCTGTTCGGCTCGATCAATCTCGAAACCGTCTTCGCTGCCGCCAGCACCTATCTGCCGGCCGAAGGTGCCGCTTCCAGCGAAACCGTCATCAACCTGTTCGGCATGCAGCTGGACAAGGCCAATGCGATAACGGGCGTCTGCCTGCTGCTCTTCATGGGCGCCATGGGTAAATCGGCGCAGTTCCTGCTGCACACCTGGCTGCCGGACGCGATGGAAGGCCCGACCCCGGTGTCTGCCCTCATTCACGCCGCAACCATGGTCACCGCCGGCGTCTTCCTCGTCGCCCGCATGTCGCCGCTGTTTGAGCTGTCGCCGGATGCGCTGACCGTCGTGACGCTGATCGGTGCGATCACCGCCTTCTTCGCGGCAACCGTCGGCCTCGTGCAGAACGACATCAAGCGCGTGATTGCCTATTCGACCTGCTCGCAGCTCGGTTACATGTTCGTGGCGCTCGGCGTCGGCGCTTATGGCGCTGCCGTATTCCACCTCTTTACGCACGCCTTCTTCAAGGCCCTGCTGTTCTTGTGCGCCGGCTCGGTCATCCATGCCGTCGATGGCGAGCAGGACATGCGTTACATGGGTGGCCTGCGCAAGCATATCCCCATCACCTTCTGGACCATGACCGTTGGCACTCTGGCGCTGACCGGCGTCGGTATTCCGGGCACGATGATCGGTTTTGCCGGCTTCTTCTCGAAGGACGTCATCATCGAATCCGCTTACGCGTCCCATTCGGTTCTGTCCGGTTTCGCCTTCACGCTGCTGGTCATCGCCGCGCTGTTCACCAGCTTCTATTCCTGGCGTCTGGCTTTCATGACCTTCTTCGGCAAGCCGCGCGCATCTGCCGACGTCATGCACCATGTGCATGAATCGCCGATGGTCATGCTGATCCCGCTTTTCATCCTCACGGTTGGCGCGATCTTTGCCGGTGTTGCCTTCGAGGGTTATTTCTTCGGCCACGAATATGCCGAGTTCTGGAAGGGCGCTCTGTTCACGCTTCCGGAAAATGAAATCCTCGAGGAATTCCACCACGTGCCGCTGTGGGTGAAGTGGAGCCCGTTCTTCGCCATGGCCCTTGGTTTCGTGACCGCCTGGTACATGTACATCAAGTCGCCGGAGACGCCGAAGCGTCTGGCAGCGACCCATCGTGGCCTCTACCAGTTCCTCCTCAACAAGTGGTACTTCGACGAACTCTACGACTTCCTCTTCGTTCGTTCCGCAAAGGCGCTCGGCCGCTTCCTGTGGAAGAAGGGCGACGTCGCCGTCATCGACCATTATGGACCGAACGGCATTGCAGCGCGTGTGGTTGACGTGACCAACCGCATGGTCCGCCTGCAATCCGGTTACCTCTATCATTATGCCTTTGCGATGCTGATCGGCATCGCGGCGCTTGTCACCTGGATGATGCTCGGGAGTGCCCTCTGATGACCGATTGGCCTATTCTTTCAACGGTCACCTTTCTGCCGCTCGTCGGCGTGGTGCTCCTGCTGCTGACAAATGAGAACGGCCCTTATGGTCGCCGCAACATTCTCAATGTCTCGCTGCTGACGACCGTTTTCACATTCCTCGTATCGCTGTTCATCTGGATCGGTTTCGATAATTCGAATCCCGGTTTCCAGATGGTCGAAAAACACGCCTGGTTCGGCAACATCGCTGCCTATCATCTGGGTGTCGACGGCATCTCCATGCTGTTCGTCATCCTCACCACCTTCCTCATGCCCTTCTGCGTGCTGGCAAGCTGGGAATCGATCGAGAAGCGCGTAAAGGAATACATGATCGCCTTCCTGCTTCTGGAAGTCGTCATGATCGGCGTCTTCGTGGCGCTGGATACGGTTCTCTTCTACGTCTTCTTCGAAGCGACGCTGATCCCGATGTTCATCATCATCGGCGTCTGGGGCGGCAAGGATCGCGTCTACGCGTCCTACAAATTCTTCCTCTACACGCTGCTCGGCTCGGTTCTGACCATGCTCGCCATCATGGCGATGTACTGGCAGTCCGGTACGACCGACATGACGGAACTGCTGAAATACGGCTTCCCGGCCGGCATGCAGACCTGGCTCTGGCTTGCCTGTTTTGCAGCCTTCTCGGTGAAGATGCCGATGTGGCCGGTACACACCTGGCTGCCCGACGCCCACGTTCAGGCACCGACTGCAGGCTCCGTCATTCTTGCCGGCGTCATGCTGAAGCTCGGCGGTTACGGTTTCATCCGCTTCTCGCTGTCGATGTTCCCGCTGGCTTCGGACTATTTCGCCCCCTTCGTCTTCACGCTGTCGGTACTCGCCATCATCTACACCTCGCTGGTGGCGATGATGCAGGACGACATCAAGAAGCTGATTGCCTATTCTTCCGTCGCCCACATGGGTTACGTGACCATGGGCATCTTTGCCGCCAACGTTCAGGGCGTGCAGGGCGCGATCTTCCAGATGCTGTCGCACGGTATCGTGTCTGGCGCGCTCTTCCTCTGCGTCGGCGTTGTCTATGACCGGCTGCATACCCGCGAGATTTCCGCCTATGGTGGTCTCGTCAACAATATGCCGAAATATGCCGTCGCCTTCATGATCTTCACCATGGCCAATGTCGGTCTGCCCGGCACCTCCGGCTTCGTTGGTGAATTCCTGACCCTGGTCGGCGTCTTCCGTGCCAACACGCTGGTCGCACTGTTTGCGGCAACCGGCGTCATCCTCTCGGCAGCCTATGCGCTGTGGCTTTACCGCCGCGTGATCTTCGGCGCGCTCGAGAAGGAAAGCCTGAAGTCGATGCTCGATCTGTCAACCCGCGAAAAGGTCATCCTTTATCCGCTGGTTGCGCTGACGATCTTCTTCGGTGTCTATCCGGCACCGGTGTTCGATGCGACAGCCGCATCGGTCGATCTTCTGGTAAACAACTATTCGGCTGCATTGCAGGCGGCGCAAAATGTTGCGCTCTCTATGAATTGACGACAGGACCCGTTGGACATGACCGCTGAAATCCTTTTTGCCAGTCTGCACATTGCGACGCCCGAGCTGATCCTTGCGGTCGGCGCGCTGGCGCTGCTCATGATTGGCGTCTTCTCGGGCGACAAGTCGACAACGACGGTAACCGGCCTTGCCGTTGCCCTCCTGCTCGTCGTCGGTCTCTGGATCATTTTCGCCCCGGCGTCGGGCGTTGCCTTCGGCGGTGTCTACATCGCCGATTCCTTCGGCAATTTCATGAAGGTGCTGGCGCTGATCGGCTCCATTACCGCCATGATCCTCGCTGTCGGCCAGGGCCGCTTCGAGCCGATCGGTCGTTTCGAATATCCGGTGCTGCTGGTTCTGGCGACTCTTGGCATCCTGCTGATGATCTCGGCCAACAACCTGATCTCGCTCTACATGGCGCTGGAACTGCAGTCGCTGGCACTTTACGTCGTCTGCGCCATCAACCGTGAAAGCCTGCGCTCCACGGAAGCTGGCCTGAAGTACTTCGTTCTCGGCGCGCTGTCCTCCGGCATGCTGCTTTACGGCATGTCGCTGGTCTATGGTTTCACCGGCAATACCGGCTTTAGTGAAATCGCCCAGGTTCTTGCGTCGGAAACCCGTTCGCTCGGCCTCGTCTTCGGTCTGGTCTTTGTTCTCGCCGGCCTTGCATTCAAGATTTCGGCCGTGCCGTTCCACATGTGGACGCCTGATGTTTATGAAGGCGCGCCGACCCCGGTCACCGCCTTCCTTTCGGCGGCTCCCAAGATCGGCGCCATGGCGATCTTCGTGCGCATCGTCGTTGACGCTTTCCAGCCGGTCTTTGCCGACTGGCAGCAGATCGTCGTTTTCATCTCCATCGCTTCGATGCTGCTCGGCTCGTTTGCCGCGATCGGCCAGAAGAACATCAAGCGCCTGATGGCCTATTCCTCCATCGGTCACATGGGTTATGCGCTGGTCGGTCTTGCCGCTGGCACGCAGGCAGGCATTTCGGGCGTCATTCTCTACATGACCATCTACATGGTCATGACGCTCGGCACCTTCGCCTGCATTCTCTCCATGCGCCGCAAGGAAATCGGCAATGTCGAAAATGTCGAGGATCTGGCCGGGCTTTCGTCCACCAACCCCTTCATGGCGGTGGTTCTGACGATCCTGATGTTCTCGCTTGCCGGCATTCCGCCGCTCGCCGGCTTCTTCGGCAAATATTACGTCTTCCTTGCTGCGATCGAAGCCAAGCTCTATCCGCTGGCCGTCATCGGTGTGATCGGCTCGGTGGTCGGCGCTTATTATTATATCCGTATTGTCAAGGTCATGTGGTTTGATGAAGCCAAGGGCAGCTTCGAGCGTCCGGCGGGCGAACTGAAGGTGGTTTATGCGCTTTCGGGTCTGTTCGTTGTCGCTTTCGTCGTCTTTGGCGGTGCGCTTGGCAATGCCGTCACGGTTGCAGCAAAGACGTTCTTTTGATCGATACGCCGCGGCATACGGGCCGGATGTCCATCGATGACTTCCGGCACGAGGCGATGGCGGAAACGCCATCGACCAACATCGAATGTTTCGCCCGTGCAAGGGCGGGCGATGGCGGCAATCTGTGGGTTACCGCCATCCGCCAGACCGGCGGGCGCGGGCGTCGCGGCCGGCCATGGGTCTCCGAACCCGGTAATCTCTACGCCTCGCTCCTCCTCATCGATCCTGCGCCGATGGACCGTATCGGCTCTTTGCCGCTTGCCTTTGCACTGGCTGTCTATCGCGCCATCCGCGCGGTCTTGCCGACAGGCGGCGCGCCGCTTGAGATCAAATGGCCGAACGACGTGCTGATTGGCCGTCAGAAAACCTGCGGCATTTTGATGGAAGCGGAGCTTCTGCCGGATGGGCGGCGGGCAATCGTCATCGGCATCGGTATCAATATCGCCCATAAGCCGGATAATCCGCTTTATCCCGTCACCATGCTGTCCGAACACGGCGCTTCCTGCTCTGCCGATGAGCTTTTCGCGCATCTCTTTCGGGAAACGGCGGATGTGCTGCGAGATTGGGATGAGGGCAGGGGCGTCGCCGGTGTCATGGCTGGCTGGCGGGAGGCTGCCTGCGGTATCGGCGAACATATCACCGTCAATTTCCCGGATCGTTCGATCGGCGGGCGTTTCGTCGGAATTGATGATAATGGTTATCTGCTGCTGGACGAGGACGAGGGCGCAAGGCGCTCCATTGCAGCCGGCGACGTGTTTTTTGGATGAGGTGAACGGTGCGGCTTTATAAAATGCCGCGCCGAACCCGATCCCACAGGTTGGAGTTTTCCTGCAGCTCATAAAAAGCAGGATGGCAGACCGGCTCCGCATCGGCCCGGTCGATCAGATGGTTCAACAGGTCCGATGCTGCAAACATGCGCGGGGCGCGGCAAAGTGCCGTCGTCCACACGCGCTCGTGAATGGATAAAAAGAACAATGGCTAAACAGGACGAACTGGTCTTCCTGCCGCTTGGCGGCGTCGGTGAAATCGGCATGAATCTGGCGCTTTACGGATACGGTCCGGCAGGCAAGCGCGAATGGATCATGGTGGATTGCGGCGTGACCTTTGCCGGTCTCGATCTGCCGGGTGTCGATCTGGTGTTGCCTGACATCACGTATATCGCCGAGCAGAAGAAAAACCTCAAAGGCATCATCATCACCCACGCCCATGAGGATCACTACGGCGCGCTGAACGATCTGTGGCCGGGCCTCAACGTGCCGGTCTATGCCTCGGGTTTCACCGCCGGCATGCTGGAAGCCAAGCGCGCCTATGAAGGCAGCCGCGCCGAAATTCCGATCACTCCCTTCAAGGCGGGCGACCGCATCAATGTTGGTCCGTTCGAAATCGAGGCCGTCGGCGTCAATCACTCCATCCCGGAGCCAATGTCGCTGGTCATCCGCACGCCGCTCGGCAATCTCATCCATACCGGCGACTGGAAAATCGATGAGGCTCCGTCGCTCGGGCCGTTGACGGATGAGGCCCGTTTCCGCGCCATCGGCGAAGAGGGCGTGCTGGCGCTGATGTGCGACAGCACCAACTCGGTACGCGATGGCGTGTCGCCTTCCGAACACGAGGTTTCCGAAGGCCTGCGCCAGATCATTGAAAATGCCGAGGGCCGTGTCGCCGTTACCACCTTCTCCTCCAATGTCGGGCGTATCCGCTCGATTGCCCAGGCGGCAGAGGCGGCGGGCCGTGAGGTGCTGCTGCTTGGCTCGTCGCTGAAGCGCGTTGTCAACGTCTCGCAGGACCTCGGCATCATGGAAGGCATCCAGCCATTTCTGGCCGAAGACGAATATGGCTATATTCCACGCGACAAGGTGGTGCTGATTCTGACCGGTTCGCAGGGTGAACCGCGTGCCGCGCTTGCCAAGCTTTCGCGTGACGAGATGCGCAATGTGGCGCTCGCTTCCGGTGACACGGTGGTGTTTTCCTCTCGCGCCATTCCCGGCAATGAAAAGGCCATCATCGATATCAAGAACGGGCTGATCGAGCAGGGCGTCCATATCATCACTGACAATGAGGCTCTGGTCCACGTTTCCGGCCATCCACGCCGCAACGAGCTTCTGAAGATGTATGAGTGGACGAAGCCGCAGATCGTTGTGCCTGTCCATGGCGAGGCGGCGCATCTGGTGGCGCAGAAGGAACTGGCCGAGCAGGCCGGCATTTCGCAGGTGCCGAAGGTGCGCAACGGTAATATTCTGCGTCTGGCCCCCGGTCCTGCGGAAGTCATCGATGATGCGCCGCATGGCCGCGTCTTCAAGGACGGCAATCTCATCGGCGATATGGATGAGATGGGCATCAGCAATCGCCGCAAGCTGTCCTTCGCCGGTCACGTCTCCGTCAACGTGGTGCTGGACAGCCGTTACGACTTCCTCGGCGATCCCGATGTCGTGCCCTTCGGCCTGCCGGAATTCGATGACGAGGGCGAGGACATGGAGGACACGCTTTACGACGCGGTTCTCGGTGCTGTGGAAAGCATTCCCCGCGCCCGTCGCAAGGATCTGGAACTGCTGCGTGAAGCGGTGCGCCGCGCCGTTCGCGCTGCTGCCAACCAGACCTGGGGCAAGAAGCCGATCGTAACGGTTTTTGTCACCAAGGTTTGAGCCGGAGGCGCGCAAGACTGATGTGTCGGGCGATCTGTGTCATCCGCACTCCGTCACCCCGGGCTTGTCCCACTGCTGTCCGGTTTGAATTTCCGGACAGGCTGCAATCCCCTTGAAGTCGGTGGTGAAGGGTGAACATTCACTCAACGGCATCCTCGGCCATGTGCCGAGGATCTAACGGCGCCGAATAATCAATATGTTGGCGGATCCTCGGGGCAGGCCCGAGGATGACGTCGGCACAATTGGCCTGACTTTTCTTCCCATTGGACGACGTCGCCAGCACGGTTCTGTTCCTGCTTCCAGGGCTTTTTGCGCTTCTTGCCGAGAAGTGATTCCGCTTTACGGATGAATGCGTTACAAGAAGCCCATTGTGCAGGAGGATCACATGCCGCTTCTTTCGGTCTTCGCCGTTTATTTCATCGTCTGGTGGACGGTGCTTTTTGTTGTGTTGCCGATTGGACTTCGCACCCAGGCGGAAGACGGCGATGTGGCGCTTGGCACCATTGCCAGCGCGCCATCCCGCTTCCGAGGCGGCCGCATCGTCCTGTGGACAACACTGATATCGGCGCTGATCTGTGGTGTGTGGTACGGTGGATCCTGGTGGTTCGGTTTCAGCCTTGATGATCTCCCGAGAATTGTCCCGGTTTACGACTGAAGTATCGGAGCTTGATTCCACCGCATTCGTGACCTGGAAAACGTGGCTCCGTCACGTCTGCAACGTAGCGAATGCAGTCCACCTCAAAACCGGGATGACCGAAAATAGGGCAGCACTATCCGTGTCGCTGCAAGGCGTATCTGCGGCTTGTCATATGGATGTCATCTCTGTCGTGCACACAGCATAAGCATATTGGGCGGCTGATTCACCGTCACAATTTCACCGGAATAGTCCGCCGGGGAGTTGCCATGTGTTGAATCAAAAAAAAACAAGGCCTTTCAGCCTTGTTTTCCAAGTTTCGCGTGATCTGTAACCGTTGCCGGGGCAGCGACGAGCGCGCCTAAGATCTGATCCTCCCAAGACTGACCGCGAAAATGACAAGAATTTAAACTTCTTGCCTCTTTTGTAAGCTAAAGCTAGCTCAATCACCCATGCTTGTCATCTCATTTTTTGCATATTTGTTACAGTCGGCAAAAAATTCTCTGTGGTGCAATTTGTCGCACCGGATCAAGAATAATATTCCGGTCAAAGCGTTTTGACGCGAATTAGCTATCTCGAAAATGCCACGAAATCGCCTTCAACGCTCTTTTCATGGCGGGTTTTCTTCTTGGCGGGAAACGGCTATATCCGGCGCCAATATCCCTTTATTCGGGGCGATTCCCGCGCCTTTGCGCGCCGTCGTCCACATCAATGGAAGCCGTCATGCGTCTCAGCCGTTATTTCATGCCCATCCTGAAGGAAAATCCCAAGGAAGCGGAGATCGTCTCCCACCGCCTGATGTTGCGCGCAGGCATGATCCGGCAGCAATCGGCTGGCATTTATTCCTGGCTGCCGCTCGGCAAGCGCGTGCTGGACAAGGTCAACAGGATCATCCGTCAGGAGCAGGACCGTTCCGGCGCCATCGAGCTTCTGATGCCGACGCTGCAGACCGCCGAGCTCTGGCAGGAAAGCGGCCGTTATGACGATTACGGCAAGGAGATGCTGCGCATCAAGGACCGCCAGGACCGCCAGATGCTGTATGGCCCCACCAATGAGGAGATGATCACCGACATCTTCCGTTCCTATGTGAAGTCCTACAAGAACCTGCCGCTGAACCTTTACCATATCCAGCTGAAGTTCCGCGATGAAGTGCGTCCGCGTTTCGGCACCATGCGTTCGCGTGAGTTCCTGATGAAGGATGCCTATTCCTTCGACCTGACCAAGGAAGACGCGATCCACTCCTATAACAAGATGTTCGTGGCTTACCTGCGCACCTTCGAGCGCCTTGGCCTGCGCGCCATTCCCATGCGCGCCGATACCGGCCCGATCGGCGGCAATCACAGCCATGAATTCATCATCCTGGCCGATACCGGTGAATCCGAGGTCTTCTGCCACAAGAGCTTCCTCGACCGTGCCATCCCGGCCGAAAACACCGACTTTGACGATGTCGCAGCCCTTCAGGGTGTATTCGATGAGTGGACGGCCGATTATGCCGCCACCTCCGAAATGCATGACGAAGCAGCCTATGATGCCATTCCGGATGGTGAGCGTCTTTCCGCACGCGGTATCGAAGTTGGCCACATCTTCTATTTCGGCACCAAATATTCCGAGCCGATGGGCGCGAAAGTGCAGGGCAAGGACGGCAAGGAACATCCTGTCCACATGGGTTCCTATGGCATTGGCCCGACACGCCTTGTTCCCGCCATCATTGAAGCATCGCATGATGAGAACGGAATCATCTGGCCGGCCTCCGTCGCGCCTTTTGATGTTGTTGTCATCAACATGAAGGCTGGCGATGCGGCCTGTGATGCGGCTTGCGAAAAGCTGTATTATCAGCTCTCCAACGCCGGCAAGGATGTTCTTTACGACGATACCGACGACCGTGCGGGCCAGAAGTTTGCCACCGCCGATCTGATCGGTGTGCCGATGCAGATCATCGTCGGCCCGCGTTCTGTTGCGAATGGCGAAGTCGAAGTGAAGGACCGCAAGACCGGTGAACGTGAAACCGTCACAATCGAGGCGGCAATGAACAAGGCGCTTGCCTAAGCAACGAACGGAAAGATGGGAGCGGCCTTCATGCGAAGACCGCTCCGGTTTTATGGCGCAGGCGCCGTTACGATTGGGACCGATCTTTGGAAAAGACCGATCCTGCAGATTGAGATCAGGGAGACGACATGGCAAAAGCCGATGCTGACAAGGGTGCGGCTCCTTCCGCCCGGGAAAAGACCGCCCGGCCTTTTTCCGCTTTTGAACGCATGGTGGCCTGGCGCTATCTGCGGTCGCGGCGCAAGGAAGCGTTCATTTCCGTCATCGCCGGTTTTTCTTTTGTCGGCATCATGCTGGGCGTTGCAACGCTCATCATCGTCATGGCTGTCATGAACGGTTTTCGTACCGAGCTGATTTCGCGCATTCTCGGCATTAACGGCCATATGATTGTCCAGCCGATCGACCAGCCCTTCAATAATTATGATGAGCTGGCGAAGAAGTTTTCAGCCGTGCCGGGTGTCACCATGGCCCTGCCGCTGGTGGAAGGCCAGACATTGGCCTCCGGCCGTGGCGGCGCAGGCTCCGGCGCGCTGGTGCGTGGCGTGCGCCAGGAGGATATCGACAAGATCAAGGAAGTTGCCAGCAACATCAAGACCGGCGATCTCGTCGGCTTCATGGCGGGCGACGGCGTTCTGGTCGGCTCGCGGCTTGCCGCACAGCTTGGCGTGACGGCGGGTGATGACATCACGCTCATTTCGCCGGAAGGCGACGTGACGCCGATGGGCGTCAATCCGCGCGTCAAATCCTACAAGATATCAGGCGTCTTCGAGATCGGCATGTCAGAATATGACGCGTCGATGATCTATATGCCGCTGTCTGAAGCCCAGCTTTATTTCAATGCCGACGGCATCGTGCAATCCATCGAGCTTTATGTCAGCCGCCCCGATGACGTCGACGGCATCCGGCCGCTGGTGGAGCAGGCCGCCGAACGGCAGATCTATATCACCGACTGGCGACAGCGGAACCAGACCTTCTTTTCCGCCCTGCAGGTGGAAAGAAACGTGATGTTCATGATCCTCACCCTCATCGTTCTGGTGGCGGCGCTGAACATCATTTCCGGCCTCATCATGCTGGTGAAGGACAAGGGCAGCGATATCGCCATTCTGCGCACCATGGGGGCCAGTTCCGGCGCGGTCATGCGTATCTTCTTCATGACCGGAGCGGCCATCGGCACGGTCGGCACCTTTGCCGGCGTGGCGCTTGGCGTCATCGTCTGCCTCAATGTGGAATCCATCCGGCAGTTCTTTTCCTGGATATCCGGTACGGTGCTGTTTGACCCGCAGCTTTATTTCCTCAGCCAGCTGCCGGCCGAAATGGATATCAGCGAGACCATCACCGTCGTCATCATGGCGCTGACGCTTTCTTTCCTGGCAACGATCTTTCCAGCATGGCGGGCTTCCAAGCTCGATCCGGTGCAGGCCCTGCGTTACGAATAAGGACCGCTTCGCAATATGGCAAAAAAAACAGTGCTGCGGCTTACCGGCGTGGAACGGACCTATGGTCAGGGTGAAACGTCGCTTTCCATTCTGCGCAAGGCCGATCTTGAATTGAGGAGCGGTGAGATGGTGGCGCTCGTCGCCCCCTCCGGTACCGGAAAATCCACACTGCTGCATCTGGCGGGCCTTCTGGAGCACCCTGACGCGGGTGAGGTTTTCATCAATGGCGCGCCATGCAACGGTCTGCCGGATGAAACCCGCACCGCGATCCGCCGCAGCGACATTGGTTTCGTCTATCAGTTCCATCACCTCCTGCCGGAGTTTTCGGCGGTGGAAAATGTGATGATGCCGCAGCTTATCGCCGGTCTCACACAGGCCGAAGCGCGCAAGCGTGCCAGCGCCCTGCTGGACTACATGCGCGTCGGCCATCGCGGCGAACATCGCCCGGCCGAACTTTCCGGTGGCGAGCAGCAGCGTGTGGCGATTGCGCGCGCGGTTGCCAATGCGCCGCTTCTGCTGCTTGCGGATGAGCCGACCGGCAACCTCGATCCCGAAACCGCGCATTATGTTTTCGATGCGCTGGAGGCCTTAGTGCGCCAGTCCGGCCTTGCGGCGATGATCGCCACCCATAACCACGACCTCGCTGCCCGCATGGACCGACGTGTCACGCTTGCAGACGGCAAGATCGTCGATTTCTGATCATCACGGTCTGAGCCGGCGATATCGTCGACGCGGCTGAGTCGCTTCGCTGCGGCTCCTCCATGGGTCGGCTCCTTCTTCCACAATTGAATTTTTTCCGAACCCGTAGGTGTTTCAACCTCCGGGTTTTTTCGCTTTGGAGTCAGGGGCTTGTCGATCATGGGAACGGAACCGCAGCCGATTCTGCCGCGTTAGCAAGGGGAATATCAGTGAAACCCTGTTGACAATCGAACAAAATGAGAACAAAGTTGGAACATAACGAGTAAGGAGAGACCAATGACTGATTTCATCCGTGACGTTGCCGCTTTCGCTTCCATCGCTGTCTTTGTTGCCAGCTTTTCGGTAATCCTCACTGCCCTGTGAAGGAAACACCGGCGCAGAAGCCTGTATGGAGGCCGCAAGGCTGTGGACTTTAAGCGCCGGAAATCGGAAAATCGCCCCCTCGATTCAGAATGACAGGACGACGATATGGGCGATACGGTTGTGCGTGGAGAAAACTCTGACGAAACGCTGAAAACGCCTGGTTTCGTCCATTTGCGGGTTCATTCCGCTTACTCCCTGCTTGAGGGGGCATTACCCCTCAAGAAAATCATGTCCAAGGCCGTTGCAGATGGCCAGCCGGCAATTGCCATCACCGACACCAACAATCTTTTCGTTGCGCTGGAGTTTTCCGAAAAAGCGCGTGACGAAGGTCTGCAGCCGATCATCGGTTGCCAGGTGTCGATCGACATGCAGGATGCGGCGGAGGATCGCCGCAATCACAACAGCCATCTCGCCAAACTCCCCGCCATTGTGCTTCTGGCCGCCAATGCCGAAGGTTACGAGCGGCTGGTGGACCTGATCAGCCGCGCCTATCTGGAAGGTGAGGGCAGTGGCGGACATTCCGTGCATGTTACCCGCGCATGGCTGGAAGAAGCCTCCAATGCCGGGCTTATCGCATTGACGGGCGCCACTGGCGGTCCTGTCGATATGGCGTTGAAGGAAGGCCATGCCGCGCAGGCCAAAGAGCGGCTGCTGACGCTGAAGTCGCTCTTTGGTGACAGGCTCTATATCGAATTGCAGCGCCAGTCCGGTTATGACCGCTCCCACGAGCGACGCATGATCGGCCTTGCCTATGAACATGATATCCCGCTGGTTGCCACCAATGAGGCGTTTTTCCCTTCCAAGGCAGACTATGAGGCGCATGACGCCCTGATGGCGGTGGCGCATAATGCCATCGTTTCCGATGACAGCCGCTTCCGCCTGACACCCGATCATTATCTGAAAAGCCGGCAGGAGATGACGGCGCTGTTTGCCGACCTTCCCGAGGCGCTGGAAAATACCGTCGAGATTGCGCTGCGCTGCTCCTATGTGCTGAAAAAACGCGGGCCCATCCTGCCACGTTTCACCGGCGCCAGCGAAGATCCGGAAGCGGCCGAACATGCCGAAACAGAGGAGCTTCGCCGCCAGGCGGTGGAGGGGCTCGACCAGCGGCTTGCGGCGCTCGGCATGTCGCCCGGCTATACGGAGCAGGATTATCGCGAGAGACTGGATTTCGAACTCGGCGTCATCTCGCGCATGAAATTCCCCGGTTACTTCCTGATCGTTGCCGACTTCATCAAATGGGCCAAGCAGCAGGACATCCCTGTTGGTCCCGGCCGCGGTTCGGGCGCCGGCTCGCTTGTGGCTTATGCACTGACCATCACCGATGTCGATCCGTTGCGCTTCTCGTTGCTGTTCGAGCGCTTCCTCAATCCCGAGCGTGTCTCGATGCCGGACTTCGACATCGACTTCTGCCAGGATCGCCGCGAAGAGGTGATCCGTTATGTGCAGCGCAAATATGGCCGCGAGCAGGTGGCGCAGATCATCACCTTCGGTTCGCTGCAGGCGCGTGCGGCATTGCGCGATGTTGGCCGCGTGCTGGAAATGCCCTATGGGCAGGTGGACAAGATCTGCAAGCTGGTACCCAATAACCCGGCCAACCCGACGCCTTTGTCAAAGGCCATCGAGGAAGAGCCGCGCCTGCAGGAAGAGGCGGACAAGGAACCCGTCGTCGCCCGCCTCCTGGATATCGCCCAAAAGATCGAAGGGCTTTACCGCCACGCCTCCACCCACGCCGCCGGTATCGTCATCGGCGACCGGCCGCTATCCAAGCTGGTGCCGATGTATCGCGATCCGCGATCCGACATGCCGGTCACCCAGTTCAACATGAAATGGGTGGAAAGCGCCGGTCTCGTCAAATTCGACTTCCTCGGCCTGAAGACGCTGACGGTATTGAAGGTCGCCGTGGATTTTGTCGCCAAGCGCGGCATCAAGGTCGATCTTGCCGCCATTCCGCTGGACGACACGAAAACCTATGAGATGTTGTCGCGTGGCGAGACCATCGGCGTGTTCCAGGTGGAAAGTGCGGGCATGCGCAAGGCGCTGATCGGCATGCGCCCGGACTGCATCGAGGATATCATCGCGCTGGTGGCGCTTTATCGTCCGGGCCCGATGGAAAACATCCCGGTCTATAATGCCCGCAAACATGGCGAGGAGGAGCTGGAGTCCATCCACCCCACCATCGACCATCTGCTCAAGGAAACGCAGGGCGTTATCGTCTATCAGGAACAGGTGATGCAGATCGCCCAGGTCCTGTCAGGTTATTCGCTCGGCGAAGCCGATCTTCTGCGCCGTGCCATGGGCAAGAAGATCAAGGAGGAGATGGACAAGCAGCGCGAGCGTTTCGTCGATGGCGCCATCAAGAACGGCGTGTCGAAACCGCAGGCCGACACCATCTTCGACCTTCTGGCGAAGTTCGCCAATTACGGCTTCAACAAGAGCCATGCCGCCGCTTACGCCATCGTTTCTTACCAGACCGCCTATATGAAGGCGCATTATCCGGTGGAGTTCCTGGCGGCCTCCATGACGCTCGATATGGCGAACACGGAAAAGCTCAACGATTTCCGGCAGGATGCCGGCCGCCTCGGCATCGAGGTCGTAGCGCCTTCGGTGCAGACGTCTTTCCGCCAGTTCGAGACCGGTGAAAACCGCATCTATTATTCGCTGGCCGCCATCAAGGGCGTCGGCGAGGGCGCGGTCGAACATATCGTCGAAGTGCGCGGCGACAAGCCGTTCACGAGCCTTGAGGATTTCTGCCTGCGTATCGATCCCAAACAGATCAACCGGCGTGTGCTGGAAAGCCTCATCAATGCCGGCGGCTTCGACTGTTTCGGCCGCGATCGCGCCGAACTGATTGGCGGGCTCGACCGTATCATCGGTTATGCGCAGATGGCGCAGAACAACCGCACCATCGGCCAGTCGGACATGTTCGGTTCCGGTGGTGGTAACGGCCCGGAAAAGCTGGTGCTGCCGGCCTTCCAGCCCTGGCTTGCCTCGGAAAAGCTGTTGCGTGAATATCAGGTGCTCGGTTTTTACCTCACCGCCCATCCGCTCGACACCTATCGCCCCGTGCTGGAAAAGCTGCGTGTGCAGAATATCGCCGATTTTTCCGCCGCCGTGAAACAGGGCGCCACCGCCGGGCGTCTGGCCGGCACCGTCACCGGCAAGCAGGAGCGCAAGACCCGCACCGGCAACAAGATGGGCATCGTCACCTTCTCGGATGCATCGGGGCAATATGAGGCGGTGCTGTTTTCCGAAGGGCTTGCTCAGTTTCGTGAGCTGCTGGAGGTCGGCAAATCGCTTGTCATCACCGTGCAGGCGGAAGAACGCCCGGAAGGCATCGGTCTGCGCATCCAGACGGCTCAGTCGCTGGAGGAGAAGTCGGTGCAAATGCAGAAGGCGCTGCGCGTTTATGTGCGCGATTCCGGCCCACTGAAAACCGTCGCCCGCCACCTCAATACCAAGGGCGACGGGTCGGTCTATTTCATCGTCATCAAGGATGAGGGCAGCCGCGAAATCGAAGTGGAACTGACGGAGAAATACCGCATTTCACCTGAGATCGCCGCAGCACTTCGCGCCGCTCCCGGCGTCGTTGATGTGGAACTGGTCTAAGGGTTCAGACGCTCACGCGTCCCCTTAAACCGGCCCTTCCTTCGTCACGGTAATGAAGTCGGTTCCGGTTCCTGTCTCCAGCTGGTGACTAATATCGGAAACGGTGATCGAGCTGCCGGTTGAAAGTTCCTGTTCAATGCGGGAACGAATGTCCACCGGTATGTCGAGACGGCCAAGTACGGCGCTCAACTGATCGAAACCGCCGGGTGCTTCGGCAACGGTAATGCCGAGCCGCTTGCGAGCTGCGTTCGGCAGATGGTTTTCGAGCGTCACGCCGTTCCATTCGGCGGTCCCGGCTGCACGATCCACGGAAACAGCCTCGAAGAAGTGGGTTCCGAGCGCGACTTCGGGATCCCTGATGTCGATGGCCGCCTCAAATAGCGGTTTGAAATCCTGCCGCACCATGATCTGGCCATTCGGTGGATGGTTTTCGCCGGCGGATTCGTAAAGCGCCGTTACGAAGGCGTCAGTCAGAAGCGGTCCGGTGGTCTTCAACCCCTTCCAGCGCTTGAAACCGTTGACGGCGCTCACCGTCTTCTCTCCGGCATAACCATCCGCTGCGCCGGCGTCGAAACCAAGACGGGTCAATACGGCCTGAATATCCATCACCCTTTCCCGCTCGCCACGCCGGGTGATGAGAATACGCAGGGGCGAGGCGGCCTTGGCCTTCACCGCCGGTTTAAGCGCTTGCGTCTTTTCATTGACGGCAACTTCGACGGTGCCCAAAGCCGCATCGAAGGTCGCGGGGCGCAGTTCCACATCCGATAAAAGCAGCTTGCCGTCATCACTATCGTCACGCGGTTCAAACAACGCCGGATGCTGCACGAAACGCAGGGAAACCGGGCGGTCGGTGATGATGACATGCACCCCGGTCGCGGTGTCGCCGAAAAGTGACTTGGCAAATTTCGAAGGCAGGCGCACGCAGCCATGCGACGCCGCGTAATTCGGCACCTTGCCTTCGTGCAGCGCAATGCCAGACCATGTCAGCCGCTGCATGAAGGGCATGGGTGCGGCCGAATAGATATTCGACTCGTGGTATTTCCGTTTTTCCAGAATGGAAAATATGCCGCTCGGCGTCTCATGCCCGGCCTTGCCGGTGGAGACTTTCGAGGTGGCGATGATTTCGCCATTTTCGTAAAGCGAAAGCGACTGGTCGCTTTTCGAAACGAGGATCTGCAGCGACCTGCTATCGGCGGCAAGCGCCGGGAAGGCGAGAATGCTGGCCGACAGCATGCCGGTCAGAAGACGGAGGCGGAGGGACATGACGCAATACACCACATGCACAAAACTTGCTCCACTCAACCATGCGAAGTTTAAGGAAGCTTAAGGACGGTGCGGCCGCAACATCACTAATTTGTGTAAAATCTAAAATACATTGTCATGAAGCGGCGTAACGCGGCCGATGCGCAGTTCCCAGGGCCCTAGATCAAATCGCTATTTGCGCGTGCCAAATGTGTAGCCGGTTTCGACGCTGCCCTTGCCGAACTTGTCGCGCAGCTTGTCCATCGCCGCTTCCGCCGCCGCTCGCCGCCCGGCCTGCCTGTCGACGAGATCAGGAGGATCGGCAAGGCCCGCATCGCGCAGATCGCTGACGCCGATGCCGAGCAGGCGGAATTTCGTGCCGTCGGTTTCCTTTTCCAGCATCGAGAGACCAGTGCGGAAAATCCGGTCGGCAAGCTGGGTGGGGTCATCAAGCTTGCGGTTGCGGGTACGGATCTTAAAATCGGCCGTCTTCATCTTCAGCACCACGGTCTGGCCGGCAATGCCGTTCTTTTTCAACCGCCATGCGACCTTTTCGGAAAGCGAGCGCAGGATCGGCACGAGGTCCTCATGGCGGGAAATGTCGTTGAAGAAGGTAGTTTCGGAAGACACGCTTTTGACCGGGTCGTTATTGTGCACATGCCGCTCGTCGATGCCGCGTGAAAGCCGGAAAAGCCGCTGGCCCATCACGCCGTAACGGCGCATCAGATCGCCTTCTTCCATCTCCTGCAGCTGTGCGATCATGCGGATGCCATCGGCCTCCAGCGTCGCAGCAAAAGCTTTGCCCACGCCCCAGATCGTGGTTACGGGCCTCATCGCCAGAAAGGCGAGCGCCTCCGCCTCGCCAATCACCGAAAAACCGCGCGGCTTGTTGAGGTCTGATGCAACCTTGGCCAGAAACTTGCAGTAGGAAAGTCCGGCCGAGACGGTTACGCCGACTTCCTTTTCCACGCGCTTTGCAAATTTCGCCAGCACGCGCGCCGGCGGGTCATGATGCAGCCTCTCTGTGCCGGCGAGATCAAGAAAGGCTTCGTCGACGGAAAGCGGCTGCACCAGCGGCGTCAATTCCTGCATCATGGCGCGGATTTCGCGTCCGACACGGCTGTATTTTTCCATGTCGGGTTTGATGACCACGGCGTCCGGACAGGCCTCCAGCGCCTTGAACATCGGCATGGCGGAACGCACGCCCTGAATGCGGGCAATATAGCAGGCGGTCGAAACCACGCCCCGCTTGCCACCGCCGACGATGACAGGCTTGTCGGCCAGCTCCGGATTGTCGCGCTTTTCAACGGACGCATAAAAGGCGTCACAATCGATATGGGCGATGTTCAGATCGTAAAGCTCGTCATGATAGACGAGACGCGGGCTGCCACAGGCGCGGCAACGCCGCAAACCCGCTGGCTGGCCAGCCAGACAGTCGCGGCAGAAACCGGGATCATAGCGGTGCGACGTGGACATGGAGCGAAAACAAAACCAGAACGTTGCCGACCTTACTCCGGCCGCGACCACGGCTCAAGGGGTGACCCGTCAATACTCCCCTGAATCCAGCCCCGGACCGGAAAAATGATGCCAGGCGGCGGCCACCGTTTCGGGTGAGGTATCGGTTGCCGTGCAAAACGCCATAAGGTCCGGCTCGTGGCTCATCAGAAAATCGGTGAGGCCGGCCAGAAAGCCGGGATCGTTGACGGCCTGGCGCAGCATATTGGCCTGCAGGCCGCTCAGCGCCAGGAAACGCGCCAGCATGTCCGGTTCGTTTGCCAGCCAGCCAAGTATGGCGGCCGCCGTTTCTTGCGGATCTTTGCCGGCATTGCCTTTGTTTTTCGTATCGCGCAGCATTTCTTCCCCGAAGTTACCTATTTTGAAACCAAATCCCTCTAGCCTTGCGCAACAAATGGACGATGGAATCGGTTCTCTGGCAACTTATATGTCTGGGTGAAGGTTTCAAAGCGAAACGGGGACTGCCCACCATGCCCAAACAGGTCATGATAGTCGAAGACAACGAGCTGAACATGAAGCTCTTTCGCGACCTGATCGAGGCGTCTGGTTATACGACGATCCAGACACGCAACGGCATGGAAGCGCTGGACCTTGCCCGCAAGCACCGCCCGGACCTCATTCTCATGGATATTCAGCTGCCGGAAGTATCGGGGCTGGAGGTGACGAAGTGGCTGAAGGAAGACGACGAACTGCACGTCATCCCGGTCATCGCCGTCACGGCCTTTGCCATGAAGGGCGATGAGGAACGGATTCGTCAGGGCGGATGCGAGGCCTATGTGTCGAAGCCGATTTCCGTCCCGAAATTCATCGAAATCATCAAGACTTATCTGGGCGACGCCTAAGGCGGCTGGGGAACGGTTATGACGGCGAGAGTTCTGGTTGTTGACGACATTCCTGCCAATGTGAAGCTTCTCGAAGCGCGGCTTGTGGCGGAATATTTCGATGTCGTGACCGCCGAGGATGGTTTTAAGGCGCTGGCGATCTGCGACGAGGAACAGGTCGATATTATCCTGCTCGACATCATGATGCCGGGCATGGATGGTTTCGAGGTCTGCGAGAGGCTGAAGGCCAACCCGAAGACGGCGCATATTCCCGTCGTCATGGTGACCGCGCTCGATCAGCCTTCCGACCGGGTGCGCGGCCTGAAGGCCGGCGCCGATGATTTTCTGACCAAACCGGTCAACGACCTGCAACTGATTGCCCGTGTCAAAAGCCTCGTGCGCCTGAAGGCCGTCAGCGACGAATTGCGGCTGCGTGCCGAAACCGCAAGGCAGATCGGCATCGAGGAGATGCTGCGCGCCGATGGCCTGATGCAGACGCCCGGCCGCGTGCTGGTCGCGGATGGCCGCGCCAGCTCGCAGGAACGTATTGTCAGGGCCCTGAAGCCGGTCGCCGAGATCGATGCCGTCACCGATCCACAGGCGGCGCTGCTGAAAGCGGCAAGCAGCTCCTTTGAACTCGTTATCGTCAATTCCAATTTCGAGGATTACGATCCGCTACGATTGTGTTCGCAGCTTCGCTCGCTGGAGCGCACCCGTTTCCTGCCGCTGCTTCTGGTGGCGGAGCAGGGGGCGGACGATATGGTGGCGCGTGCGCTCGATCTCGGCGTCAACGACTATATTCTGCGCCCGATCGATCCCAACGAACTTGTGGCCCGCTCGCTGACACAGATCAGGCGCAAGCGTTACAACGAGCACCTTCGGCTCAACATGCAACACACGATGGAGCTTGCGATTGTCGACGCGCTGACCGGCCTTAACAATCGCCGCTATCTCGACAATCATCTCAAGATACTCTTTGACCGCGCCGCGGTGCGGGGTCGCCCGATTTCCATCTGCATGACCGACATAGACCGGTTCAAGCTGGTCAATGACACCTATGGCCATGATGTGGGTGATGAAGTCCTGCGGGAATTTGCAGCGCGCATCCGCAGCACGGTGCGCGGCGCTGATCTTGCCTGCCGTTATGGCGGCGAAGAATTCGTCGTGGCCATGCCCGACACGCCGATAGAGATTGCCGCCGCCGTCGCCGAGCGCCTGCGTGCGATCATCGAAGACAAGCCCTTCTACGTCCGCTCCATCGATCGTGAACTGAGCATCACCGCTTCGCTTGGTATTGCCACCAGCAGCGGCGCTTTCGGGATGCCGGACGAGCTGTTGAAACAGGCCGACAGGGCACTCTATGAGGCGAAACACGCCGGGCGCAACCGGGTGGTGGCTGCCGCCGCCTGAAGGCGGCCCGCAGGCGTCTGAGGCGGAAAACCATGTCGTCTTTTCGGGTTTGTCGTCGTTCGGGGAGCTGAAAAGCCACCTTGAGAGGCTCAAGCCCCTGACCTTGCCTGTATTTTATCTTATTGCAATGAATAGGCGAGATTCAGCCGCTTTAATACAGTTCAAGTTGAAAAATATATTGAATTCAATCTCGCGGGAAACTATAGTGTGCCAGCGTTGTATATTTAACCATGTTTTCCGGGTTATGTATCGCTGGCTTAAGAATTTGTTGATTTTTATTTTACTTCTGCGCACACTCATTATCGAGAATAACAGTTCTTCCGGCGGTTTTTCCGTCTTGTGATGATGGAATGATGGCGGCTTATGCCGCTGCGGTTTCGCTCGTCAGGGGCTGGTATTGCGTAGTTCGAATGCCCCATGATGCTCAGGTCCGCCGCATCTCCTGAATCGTGGGGTCGGTCGGCTGACGATGTTCGAATCGGTTCCTCGTGCCGTAGTCACATCGTTGGCCGACCGCCTTCTCCCGAAAACGAGTCTGACTGAGAAACAGGTTTACCCAGCGGGCCTGTGTAGCGGCTCCATGCCATTCACGGCCACGTTTCTTGTGTGAGGAGGAGGGGTGAGCCGCCGGGGCGCTCTCAAGAAGCTTTGCCGGATTTGAACAGCCTCTCGACTGCCTTCCATATCCCTGCTTACGGATATTCCCGACGCGGAACCGCCGCGCATTTCCCATGGAAATGTCCTTGCCATCCACAAGAGCAAAGACTCATCGATACAAACAAAAAACGCGCCCATTGGGCGCGCTTTTGCCGGAGAACCCGATCAAGAAATTACTTGATCTTGGTTTCCTTGAATTCAACGTGCTTGCGTACAACCGGGTCGTACTTCGTCTTCGTCATCTTGTCCGTGAACGTACGGCTGTTCTTGGTGGTGACGTAGAAGGTACCGGTGTCGGCTGTCGACAGCAGCTTGATCTTGATTGTTGTAGCTTTCGCCATGGTCGTCCTGCCTTTAAACAAAAGAGAAGCCGCAGGCGCTTCTCACCTCGGCTAAATCTGGCGCGAAACTACGTATCGCGCCTGAAAAGTCAAGTCTGTTTTGCCCGGAAAACAAAACGGAACCCATAAAGCACCACGTAAAGCCCGAAAAATACGGCAAGCGCCCAGGCGAAACCATCGGTGCCCGCGACATCCATGGAAATGCCGACGGCCTGTGGTCCCGCAATCGTACCCATGGCGTAACAGAAGATAAAGGCGGCATTGGCGGAGACCAGATCGGCGCCTTTCAGGCGTGATCCGAGGTGAGTGAGGCCGACGGTATACATGCCGGAGACGAGGCCGCCCCAGAACAGCAGCAGCGCCGCCACGAGGATCCAGCTGTCCACCAACAGAGGCAGCGCCAGCGTGCCGCAAACGCCCGCAAAGGCCATCAGCGTGAGCATGGTGCGCCGATCCTTCATCCGGTCCGATAACAGGCCGATCGGTATCTGGAAGACCATGTTGCCGATGCCCATGACGGTCAGCAGCAATGCGGCCTGCGATTCGTTGAAGCCCTCACGCGTGGCATAGATGGGAAAGAGCGACAGGCCACCGGCCTGCACCGAACCGAACACGAAAGCCGCCGCCGATGCCATCGGCACCAGCCAGACATAACGGGCGAAATGGTGGTTGGGCCGCTCGTCCAGCTCCGGACTTTCACCGCGCGCCATGAAGATCGGGATTGCGGCCAGAAGGATGATTGCCGCTCCGACGATAAACGGCAGGATACCCTCGCTGCCAACCACGGAAAACAGCAGCGGGCCGACTGCAAAGCCGACCGCAAGGCCGGTGGCGTAGATGCCGAGAACCATGCCGCGTTTTTTCGGCGGCGCGGTCATGTTGATCCAGTATTCGGACAGGATGAACAGCGTGGTGGTGGCGCCATGGAAAACGATTCGCAGTGGAAACCACATCCAGAAGGCGTCGGCGAAATAAAAGCCGAGCGCGCTCACCGCTGAAATAACCACCGCAAACAGCATGGTTCGCGCCACGCCGAAATCATGGGCGATCTTGGATGTCACGGGGGCGGCCATCATCGCCGCGACGCCGGCCATGGCCGAATTCACCCCGATCATGGTGGAGGAGATGCCACGCTTCTCAAGGATGATCGATAGCAGCGGCAGTCCAAGGCCGATGGCGACACCGACCGCACTGATGGCGGAAATGGCGGCGATCAGAGAGGGCCAGTGAATGGCGTCCGCTTCTTCGCATTTCATTTGTGACATGACGGCCTTTATACAAAGTCTCGAATGAATCGGCCGTGGCGCGTGACATAGAGCCGCGCGGGGCTTTCAAAGGGCAATGACGGATCACCTATCATGAATTTTGTGACATCTTCGAGAACCGTGCGTGTGATTTTCGGCATGTTCAGACTGGAAAGGTCTTTTATGTCAAGCCATTGCACATCGTGCAACTCGTCCGAATCCCGGATTAGCCGGGTATCCAGCCGCAATTCGTCGGCATAACAGCAAAAGAATCGCGTGTCATAGCGCCTGATATTGCCCGGCGGGGTGATGGCGCGCGCCACATAACGGAAACAGGAAAGGTCCGGACCACCAGCATCCAGCCCCATATCCACCCCGGTTTCCTCGACAAGCTCGCGCGCGGCGGCGAGCGCCAGTGCTCTTGCACCGGCAACGCTCAGGCGCCGCGGGGCGGAGGCGCTGAGGCGGTCGAGGACTGCGGGGTGCAGGTCGCCGGAAAACGGCAGCGCGTGGTCGCGTGGATCACGTTTGCCGCCGGGAAATACGTAAGCGCCGGGCATGAAGACATGGGCATGGCTGCGCTGGCCCATTAAGACGCGGGTCGCCGGGCCGGAACGGTCGAACAGGATGATGGAGGCGGCATCCCGCGGCCGCAGGGGCGGGCTCGCAACCTCGGCGCTCTTGCGGGGTTCGGTCACGCGCACGTTGTCGCCTGTCGTCAGTGGGAGGAGCCGTCTATCTGCACTGTTGGCTGTTTTCCGTCAAAGCCATGCATGCGCAGCGCCCATTGCAGGCCGATGACGCCGCCCTTGATTGGCTGTAGCGTCAACAGCGCAGCCAGAATGGTGATCGGCACCCAGATGGCGAAATGCACCCACATGGGAACGGAGAACACCATATCCGTCATCATGAAACCGCCGACGGCGATATGGCCGATAATGACGATGGAAATATAAGGCGGCAGGTCATCCGACCGGTGGTGGTGCATTTCCGCGCCGCAGGCGGCACAATTGTCCACCGGCTTCAGAAAGGCACGAAACAGGCGGCCGCCGCCACAGGCGGGGCAGCGGTTCGCCATGCCGCGCATGATCGAACGGCCAAGCGGCCGCTCGGCGCTATTGTCTCCGAAGGTAACTGTTTCCGAGCCCTGATGTGCACTCATCCTTAAGTCCTTCTTCCGTTCTTTCAACCGCCCGTCGCGGTGTTGTTAACGTCGTCCTCTGGGCGGCCTTGTTCCCGGCTTAGCACCGGGACGCGATGTCCGCCGGCCTGCCTTGTGGAACGACCGCGAGCCGACCGGCATCTTGCGGCCGGGGCTCAGCATTTCGAAACGCAGCGCGCCCGCCAGAGGCACTGCTTCCGCAAGCCGTACCTGAACCGTGTCGCCAAGCTGATAACCGAGACCGGTCTTTTCCCCCGTCAGAGCCTGATGCGCCTCATCATAGAAGAAATAGTCGGTTCCGAGTGTAGATATAGGAACAAAGCCATCAGCGCCAAACTGCGGAAGCGCGACAAATAGTCCCGCCTTGGTGACACCGCCGACGCGGCCCTCGAATTCTTCACCCACCCGTTCGGAAAGATGATGCGCGATCAGCCGGTTGACGGTGTCGCGCTCGGCCGCCATGGCGCGCCGCTCGAAGGTGGAGATTTCGGCGGCGATATCGTCAAGCGTCGCCTCTTCCTGCGGGGTGATGCCGCCTTCGCCGAGCCCCAGCGACCCCACCAGCGCCCGATGCACGATCAGATCGGCATAACGGCGGATCGGCGAGGTGAAATGCGCGTATTTCATCAGGTTGAGGCCGAAATGGCCGATATTCTCCGGGCTGTAGATCGCCTGGCTCTGGCTGCGCAGCACCATCTCGTTGACCATGATCTGGTGCGGTGTATCAAGGGCGCGCGCCAGAATGCCGTTGAAGGAATTTGCGCGCATGGCCACGCCCTTGGCCATGGAAATGCCGATCGTGCCGAGGAATTCGCGCAGCACCTCCTGCTTGGAGAGCGTCGGCGCGTCATGCACGCGGTAGACCAGCGGCTGCTTTTTCTTTTCCAGCGTCTCGGCGGCGGCGACGTTGGCCTGGATCATCATTTCTTCGATGAGCTTATGCGCATCGAGACGTTCGGGAATGACGACCTTGTCCACCGTGCCGTCTGGCCGCAGCTGGATCTTGCGCTCCGGCATGTCGAGTTCCAGCGGCTGGCGGCGGTCGCGGCCGCGCTTCATCACCTCGTATGCATGCCACAATGGCTTCAGGATCGGCTCCAGCAGCGTCCCGGTCTTGTCGTCCGGACGGCCATCGATCGCGGCCTGCGCCTGCTGGTAGGAGAGCTTGGCGGCACTCTTCATCATGATGCGATGGAAAGTATGGCCCGCCTTGCGTCCTTCCTTGGAGAAGGTCATCCGTACCGCGAGTGCGGGGCGGTCGACGCCTTCCTTCAGAGAGCAGAGATCGTTGGAAATGCGCTCCGGCAGCATCGGCACAACACGGTCTGGGAAATAGACCGAATTGCCGCGCTTCAGCGCCTCGCGGTCAAGCGGCGCGCCAGGGCGCACATACCAGGAGACATCGGCAATGGCGACAGTGACGATGACACCGTCAGGATTGTCGGGCGAGGTGTCGGGCTCGGCATAGACCGCGTCGTCATGATCCTTGGCGTCGGCCGGATCGATGGTGATGAGCGGCAGGTCGCGCCAGTCCTCGCGGTGCGACATGGTCGCGGCTTTGGCCGCATCCGCTTCCGCCAGCACATTCGGCGGGAAGATATGCGGAATGCCATGCGCATAAATGGCGATCATCGAGATCGCTTTTTCCGATGCGACGGAACCAACGACGGACAGAACCTTCGCGCGCGTCAGGCCGTAACGGCCGCTGTTGCGCGAGGTTTCCACCTCGATCAGATCGCCGTCCTTGGCATCGCCGACGCCATCGGGATCGATGACCATTTCCTCGCCGCGCCGGTCGATCGGCATCAGCCGTCCGCCGCCGCCTTCCGTCTGCTTGAACACGCCGAGCAGCGCGTTCTGGCGGCGGTCGATCAGCTTCACGACGCGGGCCGTGTAGGCCGGGCCGACACTGTCTTTGGAAGGGAAAATCTTTGCCAGAATGCGGTCACCGAGACCGGCTGCCGGCGCTTTCTTGCCACGGTCCTGCGAGGACTGGCGGATCAGCACGGCGGGTGCAGCGCCCATATCCTCCGGCCATTCCGCCGGCCGGCCGATCAATTCGCCGTCCTTGTCGCGGGTGGTAATGTCGAGAACCGTGACAGGCGGCAGACCGCCCGGCCGCGTCAGCGACTTGCGGCTCTTGTGCACCATGCCGTCGACTTCGAGTTCCTTCAGCAGCGCTTTGAGAACGATGCGGTTTTCACCCTTCAGCCCGAAAGCCTTGGCAATTTCGCGCTTGGAAGCCTGCTGCGGATGGTCGGCGATGAATTTCAGCAGCACTTCGCGGGAAGGCACCTCCCCATGGATGATGCCTTCACCTTCGCTCACCCGCTTGCCGCGCCCGGTGCGTCCGAAACCGTCGCTGGCGGAACCCTGTCTCTGACGCGGCGTCTTGCTCACTCTGCTGCCTTCTTGGGTTTGGCCGCTGCCTTCGGCTTGGCGGCCGCCTTGGTCTTGGTTGCTGCCTTGGCTTTCGTCGCCTTCGGTTTTGCAGCGGCACCATCGGCTTTCTTGGCGGCAGGTTTCTTGGCCTTGGCGGGCTTGCCGCCGGTACCGGTCTTGGCAATGCGCTCGGCAATCAGCACCAGCGCCTCGTCCAGCGTCACCGAAGCCGGGTCCTGGCCCTTTGGAATGGTGGCGTTGACCTTGCCCCAGTTGACGTAAGCGCCATAACGCCCGTCACGTACGGTGATCGGGCCGCCATCGGGGTGGTCGCCCAGTTCCTTCAGCGCCGCCGGCGTGCCGCTGCGGCCGCGCCCCGGTCCCTTGCTCTGCTTTTCGGCAATGACGGTGACGGCGCGGTTGAGACCGATCGAGAACACGTCCTCGATGCTTTCAAGGTTCGCATAGGAACCGTCATGCAGAAGGAATGGTCCGTAGCGGCCAAGCCCGGCCGATATCATCTTGCCGGTTTCCGGATGTTTGCCGATATCGCGCGGCAGGTTGATGAGTGCCAGCGCCTTCTCGTGGTCGATATCCTCAGGCTTCCAGCCCTTGGGCAGCGAAGAACGCTTGGCTTCCTTGCCGTCGCCGCGCTGGATATAGGGTCCGAAGCGGCCGGAGCGCAGCGTCAACTCTTCACCGGTCATCGGATCGGCGCCGAGCGCCTTCGGCTCGTTCGAGGCCGCAGCTTCGGCTTCCGAGCCGTCAGAGGTGAGCTGGCGGGTGTAGTTGCATTCCGGATAGTTGGAGCAACCGACGAAAGCACCGTATTTGCCGAGCTTCAGCGAGAGATTGCCGGTGCCGCAAACCTGACAGATGCGCGGATCCGAACCATCCTCACGCTTGGGGAATACCAGCGGCGCCAGAACCTCGTTCAGCGCATCCAGCACGTTGGTGACGCGCAATTCCTTGGTATCTTCGATCTGCGCGAAGAAATCCTTCCAGAAATCACGCAGCACCTGCTTCCAGTCCAACTCACCAGCGGAAATCCGGTCGAGCTTTTCTTCGAGAGCGGCGGTGAAGTCGTATTCGACATATTTGGAGAAGAAGCTTTCAAGGAAAGCCGTCACCAGCCGTCCGCGCGAATGCGGGATCAGCTTGCGTTTGTCGACGATGATATATTCGCGGTCGCTCAGCGTCTTCAGCGTTGCCGCATAGGTGGAAGGGCGGCCGATGCCGAGTTCTTCCATCTTCTTGATGAGCGAGGCTTCCGAATAGCGCGGCGGCGGTTCGGTGAAGTGCTGGCTGGCATTGATCTTCTGCTTGGCGAGGTTCTCGCGCGCATTGATCTGCGGCAGACGGCCTTCGTCGTCACCGTCGTCGCTCTGCTCGCCATCTTCCTTCTGGTCGGTATAGGCGGCGATGAAACCGTCAAAACGGATCACCGAGCCGACGGCACGAAGCCCGGCCTTCTCACCGTTCTTATCCGCGAGGATTTCGACCGTCGTACGCTCGATTTCGGCGGACGCCATCTGGCTGGCGATACCGCGCTTCCAGATCAGGTCGTAAAGACGCAGCTGATCGGCATCGAGATAACGCTTCACCTGATCCGGCGTGCGGTTGAAATCGGTCGGGCGGATCGCCTCGTGCGCTTCCTGGGCGTTCTTGGCCTTGGTGGAATAGAAGCGCGCCTTTTCCGGCACATAGCGGTCGCCGAACTGCTCGCCAATGGCCTGGCGGGCAGCATCGATGGCTTCCGGGGCCATCTGCACGCCGTCAGTACGCATATAGGTGATCAGACCGACGGTTTCTCCGCCGATGTCGATGCCCTCATAAAGCTTCTGCGCCACCTGCATCGTCCGCGAAGCGCCAAAGCCCATGCGCGAAGACGCCGCCTGCTGCAAAGTCGAGGTGGTGAAGGGCGGGCCGGGATTACGCTTGACGGGCTTGGCCTCGACCGTATCCACGACATAGGTCGCGCCTTCCAGCAATGTCTTCAGCCGGTTTGCATCATCTCCGGTCTTGATCCCGCGGCTTTGCAGCCGCTTGCCGTCGGCCGCAACCAGCTTGGCTTCGAACTCGTCACCGCGCGGTGTCTTCAAAAGCGCGCTGATGTTCCAGTATTCCTCGGAGACGAAGCGTTCGATCTCGGACTCGCGGTCGCAGACGAGACGCAGCGCAACCGACTGAACGCGGCCCGCCGAGCGCGCGCCCGGCAGCTTGCGCCACAGCACCGGCGACAGGTTGAAACCGACGAGATAGTCGAGCGCGCGGCGGGCGAGATAGGCGTCGACCAGCGGCACATCGATGTCGCGCGGGTTCGCCATGGCGTCCAGCACCGCCTTTTTGGTGATGGCGTTGAAGACCACGCGCTTCACCGGCTTGTCGCCGAGAACGCGCTTCTTCTTCAAAAGATCGAGAACGTGCCAGGAAATGGCTTCACCTTCGCGATCCGGGTCGGTTGCGAGAATAAGGCCGTCGGAGGCTTTTACCGCGTCGGCAATATCCTTCATGCGCTTGGCGGATGCGCTGTCGACCTCCCAGGACATTTCGAAATCCTGGTCGGGCAGCACCGATCCGTCCTTGGCAGGAAGGTCTCTGACGTGGCCAAAGGATGCAAGAACCTTGTAGCCCGAACCAAGATACTTGTTGATTGTCTTGGCTTTGGCAGGAGATTCTACGACAACGACATTCATATTGTTTTTCTCTGGAACTGGTCCGTTAACATAGCCGGATCACGGAGGAAGGCCGCAACAAGGCTTCTTTATAATTCGACATGGACAGGTAATGCCCTCGGGTCAAGAGGCAAGCCCGATTTTATCGCTTCCGGGCGGTTGCAACCTATGGATAATCTATTGTTGTATTGCAATCTTTGGTAAATTGGTTATGATGACCAACATCATTTGAATCTACGTATTGCTCTTCGTTTCAGACGAAATTCTCAGGATAAATATATGGTCCCGAACGCGACAAACAATAATGCCGACAACGAAGGGACCAGAGAGAACTTGGCTTACATTCGCCAGATGCTGGCAGAGCTGCGGCAGGTCGCGAACCGCGAGGGCGCCGATATGCTGTGTTATCTGATTGAGATGGCCTATGTCGAAGTCGGCGATATCCAGAGCGGGCGGCGCAAGCTGTCAATCCGCGAGGAGCGAAACCCGTCCCCCGGCATGCCGATTTAGTCGGCCGGCGATATCGAGTTCCAAAAGCACCATATGAACGGTGGCGGCGGAAAAACCCGTGTGGCGTATGATGTCGTCTGTTTCGACAGGCGAGGGGCCGAGTGCGGCGGCAATGATGCTGCGCTCATCATCTCCGGGTGGTGACATTTCTTCCTCTGATCGCGGTTCCTCGATCTTGCGGTCATAGGGCAATTGCGGCTCCATGAGTGGTCGCAGCGCTTCGAGAATGTCGTCAGCGCCCGTGGTCAACATCGCGCCTTCCTTGATCAGCCGGTTGGTGCCTTCGCAGCGCGGATCGAGCGGGGAGCCGGGTACGGCGAAAACCAGTCGCCCCGCTTCACCGGCAAGCCGGGCTGTAATCAGCGAACCGGAACGCTCTGCCGCCTCCACGATGACAACGCCAAGCGAGACGCCTGATATCAGGCGGTTGCGGCGGGGAAAATCCCGGGCGCGCGGTTCCCATCCAAAGGGCATCTCGCTGATCGTCGCGCCGCCTTGATCATATATATCCTGCAAAAGCCCGAAATTTTCCTGCGGGTAGGGACGATCGAGACCACCCGCCAGCATCGCCACCGTACCACTCGCAAGGCTTGCCCGGTGCGCTGCCGCATCAATGCCGCGTGCGAGCCCCGATGCGATCGTATAACCGGCCCTGCCGCAATCGCGTGCCAGAATGGCGGCGAATTTCGCGCCGTTGATGGAAGCATTGCGCGAGCCGACGATGCCGATGCAGGGGCGTGTTGCGGCGGCTGCCGATCCCTTCATGGCGATCAGCGGCGGTGCGCCGTCCAGATGTCGCAAAGCGGGTGGATAATCAGGCTCACCAATGCCGACGAAACGCGCCCCGAATTTCTCCGCAGTCTCGATTTCACCTTCCGCTTCCGCCGGCGTGGCGATGCGCGGACTGCGCGATGATCCGCCGCGCCTTGAAAGCTCGGGCAGGGCATCCAGCGCCTTTTCAGCACTGCCGAAATGATTGATGAGTTCGCGAAAGGTAACGGGGCCGATATTATCGCTTCGGATCAGCCGCAGCCAGGCAACCCGCTGTCGCGCGGAAAGCTCTATGCCCTGCCGTATCGTTTCCTCATGCGGCATGGCATATCCTCAAGATGGGGTTCAGCCCTTTTGACCGATCCTGCTTTCGGTACCGGCCAGGAGCCGCGCAATATTCTCGCGGTGCTTCCACCATGAAATCACGCTCAGCAGCGTTACCAGCATTGCCGTCTTTTCAGGTCCAAGCACCCAGAGCGCTACAGGAATGATCAGCATGGCCAAAAGCGCCGACAACGAAGAGTAGCGGGTGATGAAGGCAGTTGCGAGCCAGATCAGCGCGAAGGCCAGCATCATCAGCGGTGCCGCACCGAGAAGCACGCCGATATAGACGGCCACACCCTTGCCGCCCTTGAAGCCGAGCCACACCGGAAACAGGTGGCCGAGAAAAGCGAAGAAACCGGCCACCAGCGAGGCCTCGTAACCCCAGAGCGCATTGGCGACCAGCACCGCCGCCGTGCCCTTCAACGCATCGAGCAGCAGGGTCGCTGCGGCAAGCTTCTTGTTACCGGTGCGCAGCACGTTGGTGGCGCCAATATTGCCCGAACCGATCTTGCGCACGTCGCCCAGCCCCGCCATGCGGGTGAGAATGAGACCGAAGGGGATGGAACCGAGCAGATAGCCGATCAGCGCCGCAAGCGCGAGAAGGGCAGGCGCCGTCTGCCAGTCAGTCAAAGCACTCATTCAGATGTCCCCTCTGTCGCGCCTGCCGCGTGATCTCTTGCCGTGATCTTATGCCAAGGAATGAACGGCTTTGCCAGCCACATAAGTGGCGACAGCGCGGCCGCTGAAACGGGCATCTTCGAACGGCGTATTCTTGGATTTCGACACCAGCTGCTCGCGGGTGACAAGCCACGGCTCGTCGAGATCGATCAGGGTGATATCGGCTTTCGCGCCGACTTTAAGCGTTCCCGCATCCAGACCGAAGATTTTCGCCGGACGGGTGGAGAGCGCATCGATCAGCCGCATCAGCGGAACCTCGCCGCTGTGGTGGAGGCGCAATGCCGCCGCCAGCATGGTTTCCAGCCCCACTGCGCCGCTTGCCGCATCCGAAAACGGCAGGCGCTTGGTGTCGACATCCTGCGGGTCGTGCGAGGAAACGATGATATCGATGGTGCCGTCCTTCAGCGCTTCCACCATGGCCTTGCGGTCGTCTTCGGCGCGCAGCGGTGGGGAAAGCTTGAAGAAGGTGCGGTATTCGCCGATATCGTTCTCGTTGAGCGTCAGATGATTGATCGAGATGCCGCAGGTGGCCTTCACGCCCCGCTGCCGGGCGACCCGGATCGCCTCTGCCGATTCCGGCACGGAAATCTTGGCGGCGTGGTAGATCGCCTGTGTCAGCCCGGCAATGCGCAGGTCACGCTCCAGCGGGATGATCTCGGCTTCCTTCGGGACGCCTGACAGCCCGAGCCAGCTGGCAAAAAGCCCCTCGTTCATGTCACCGCCGCCAATATATTTGTCGCGGGTCTCCAGCGCGATGACAGCACCCAGTTCGCGGGCATAGGTCATGGCGCGGCGCAGCACCAGCGTGTCGGAAAGCGCCTTGCGGCCATTGGTGAAGGCCACCGCACCGGCCTCCTTCAGCATGCCGAATTCGGTCATTTCCTCGCCCCGCAGACCTTTGGTCAGAGCGGCTGCGGGATGCACATTGACGATCGCCTTGTCACGCGCCGTCTTTTTCACATATTCGACCAGCGCGATGTCGTCGATCACAGGATCGGTGTCAGGCATCATGATGATACTGGTGACGCCGCCGGCCGCTGCCGCACGCGATGCGGATTCAATGGTTTCGCGGTGTTCAGCACCCGGCTCACCCACGAAAACACGGGCATCCACCAGACCGGGAACGGCCAACAGCCCCTTGCAGTCGCGCACCGTCGCACCATCAGGCGCGCCTTGATTGTGTGCATCCTTGCCGGCTGCGAGAATGGTACCATCAGCACCGATGATTATGCTGCCGGTCTCGTCGACACCACGGGAAGGATCGACGATGCGAAGGTTCTTGAGAACGGTCACGGCACTCATACGCGCTCACCCTGATTTTGCGAGACAAGCAGGGTTTCCATCACAGCCATGCGCACGGCAACCCCCATTTCCACCTGACTTTCGATCACGCTCTGCGGACCGTCGGCCACTTCGGAGGCGATTTCCACGCCGCGGTTCATCGGGCCGGGATGCATGACCAATGCATCTTCCTTTGCCGCCTTCAGCTTTTCGGCATCCAGACCGTAATAATGGAAATATTCGCGCACCGAAGGCACGAAGGAGCCGGACATGCGCTCGCGCTGCAGGCGCAGCATCATCACCACATCGGCGTTCTTCAGCCCTTCCTTCATGTCGTGGAAGACTTCCACGCTCATGTCGCGAATGCCTGAAGGAAGAAGTGTGGCGGGTGCGACGACGCGAACGCGCGCGCCCATCTGGTTGAGCAGGATGATGTTTGAGCGGGCAACGCGCGAATGCAGTACGTCGCCGCAGATCGCCACGGTAATACCTGATAGTTCGCCCTTGGCGCGGCGGATGGTCAGCGCATCGAGCAGCGCCTGTGTCGGGTGCTCGTGCTGGCCGTCGCCGGCATTGACCACGGAGCAGGCGACCTTTTGCGCCAGAAGGGCTGCGGCGCCGGCAGAGGAGTGGCGAACCACCAGCACATCCGGGCGCATGGCGTTCAGCGTCATCGCCGTATCGATCAGCGTTTCGCCCTTCTTCACCGATGAATTGCCGACCGACATGTTCATCACATCTGCGCCGAGACGTTTTCCGGCCAGCTCGAAGGAGGATTGTGTGCGCGTCGAGGCTTCGAAGAACAGGTTGATCTGCGTCAGGCCCCGAAGCGTCGAGGTCTTTTTCTCGCGCTGGCGGCTGATTTTCACCGCCTCGTCAGCCTTGTCGAGAAGCAGGGTGATATCCTGATGGGAAAGCCCCTTGATGCCGAGGAGATGGCGATGGGGGAAGAAGACCATGCGGTTTGCCTCCTGACGGGCGTCGCATTTTCCCGTGAAAATGCCCGGAACGCCCGAATGCTGATCCGTGCGCTGCCATTCGCCGTAAACACGCCTCAGGAGCGCCGCGGAATTCGGTCCTGCGCTCTATAGAGACTGCATGGTCACGGGGCAAGCGTCCGCAACCCCTGAAATGAAAACACGGCAATGTTTCCCCCAGTCTCGACAGATGAGGGAACTGGGCAAGCCGTGGTTCCGTCCTGAGCCGGCGTCAGAGAATGCCGTGTTTCCTCAGGAGCGCCTGCTCATCACCTGAGACCCAGCCGAAAACTTTCGGCTCGCCATTCAGCGTCTGGACGAAGTAGTGAACATCAAAATCGATCGCAACATCAGCTTGGTCCTGGCGGGCATAGGTTGCCGTCCAGGCAACGTGGGCCGTGCAATGATGGTCATCGATGGGCGAAAGGCTGATATCGCGTATGCGCATCTCCCTGGTGCCCATCGCCCGATAGCGCTCGTAGCCCTGCGCCATCACCTGCCGCAGGTGGTTATCGTTCTTTCCGGTGATTACACCGGCCGGTGAGGCGGCGATGAAAGCGGAAGCGTAGAGATACGCGGCCTCTTTCATATCCACGTCGCCACCAAGGGACTTGTTGAAAAAGCGTTCGTATCGCTCAAAGAATTTCCTGATGCTGGCTTCCATGGTTTCCTCCCCTGGCAGCCCGGTTTTCACTCTGCCGCAAGGATAACATCCTTCAGCAATCGCGTAAGCCGAACCTCCGAATGAGATTGGTCGTCCGCCGCTCATGCCGTTAGGAGAACAAAGTCCCGCGAGGTCAGGGACTGGGAATGTTCCCTCACTTGCGTTACATCAAGGCGCAACCTGGTGGCATCGGTCAGTTTCGGATGGAATTCGCGGCCAAACCCGGCCTGCGACGCGGTTGATCGGACATATCGCAATGCATTCCTATTCTGTTTTCGCCCTTGCCGTTCTCGCCCTGCTTTTGACGCCCGGCCCAACCAATACGCTTCTCGCCCTTTCCGGTGCCGGGCGCGGTATTCGTGCATCGCTCCCGCTGATGCTGGGCGAAATTGCCGGTTATCTGCTCGTCATCCTTGCGCTCACCGCATTGTTTTCCGACTTTCTGCAAACCCATGCCGGCCTTGCGCAAGCGATCAAGCTCTGTGCCGCGATCTGGGTTGCGTTTCTGGCGGTGCGGCTATGGACGCTGCCATCCTCCGCGCCGATCGGCGAGGCGATCACCTTGCGCCGGGTCTTCGTCACCACCTGCCTCAACCCGAAAGGGCTGATCGTCGGCCTCGTTCTGTTGCCGCAGGCGCCGCTCACGGAAATCTGGCCGCTTATCCTGCTGTTTTCGGTGCTGGTGGCGTTTGCAGCCCTTGCGTGGTTATCGGCAGGCGCGCTTCTCATTCGTCATGCGGGTCAGTCTTCGCCACGGCTGGTACGCGGCACCGCCTCCGGCTTTCTGCTGGTGCTGTCGCTCGGTCTTGCCGGAAACGTGTTTGGCATTCTCTAGGTCGGATACCTAAATCGGGATACGCCCGAAAAATACTGAAAGCGGGGGTTTAATCGTCTCAATCGCTTCCTGTGGGTGGAATTATGCAATATCACCCCACTATGCAATTCCAGTATAAAACAGCTAGAAGCAGCGGATGACCCAGAATTCCCGGACAGAAGAATCGCTCGCCGAACTGAACCAGCCAAGCCTCTGGTCCGGCATCAATGCCTATCGTTCCGATCCGCTGATCGTCGACCTCACCTCTGGCCTGTCACGTAACCTGAGGGATGAGTTCGATCAGCTCGGCCGCTACGTCACCTCGCACGAGGCGCAGGAACTGGCGCGCATGGCCAATCAGGGCGTGCCGCAGCTTCATACTCACGGCCCGCGTGGCGAACGTCTGGATCAGGTGGAGTTCCACCCCGCCTGGCACGCGCTGATGCGCCGTTCCATGTCATCAGGCCTGCATTCCAGCGTCTGGGAAAACTCTCCCGATACGCGCGGCAATGAACACAAGGCCCGCGCTACGAAATTCTACCTGACGTCTCAGCTCGAGGCGGGGCATCTTTGCCCGCTGACCATGACCAGCGCTTCCGTCGCTGCCATCATGACTTCGCCGCGGGTGCAGAAGGAATGGATGCCGAAAATCCTGTCGCGCAAATATGATTCTGCGCAGAAACCGGCCCTGCAGAAAACCGCCGTCACCATCGGCATGGGCATGACGGAAAAGCAGGGCGGCACGGATGTGCGCGCCAACCGCACGACGGCCGAGCGGGTGGGCGAGGGTATCTACCGCCTGTCCGGCCACAAGTGGTTCCTCTCCGCGCCGATGAGCGACGGTTTCGTCATGCTGGCCCAGATGGGCGACGGCATGGGCTGCTTCCTCGTGCCGCGTTATCTGGAAGACGGTTCGAAGAACGGCCTGCATTTCCAGCGCCTCAAGGACAAGCTCGGCAATCGTTCCAATGCGTCAGCCGAGGTCGAGTTCACCGATGCCTTCGGTTATCTGCTGGGCGATCCCGGCAGCGGCATTCGCACCATTCTCGACATGGTGACGCTGACGCGGCTCGACTGCGCGCTGGCATCATCTGGCATGATGCGCGCTTCGCTTGCCGAAGCCGTCCATTTCGCCCGCGGACGCTCGGTCTTCGGCAAGATGCTGGTCAGCCAGCCGATCATGACCCGCGTTCTCGCCGACATGGCGCTGGATGTGGCTGCGGCAACGGCACTTTCCTTCCGGCTGGCGACGGCCTTCGATGCGGCACGCAACAACCCGGCAGAAGCCGCTTATGCGCGGGTGATGACGCCGATTGTGAAATACTGGTGCTGCAAGATCGCGCCGGCGCTCATCTACGAGGCCATGGAATGCCTTGGCGGCAACGGTTACGTGGAAGAGCGGCCGATTGCCCGCCATTACCGCGAAGCGCCTGTTAACGCCATCTGGGAAGGATCCGGCAACGTCATGGCGCTGGATGTGCTGCGGGTTCTCCAGCGCGGCAAGGACCTGTTCGATCTCGTCTTCCAGACGCTGGAACGCGACCTCGGGCCTGCCGGCAAAAAGACCACCGACGTGCTGCGCGCCGCGATCGCCCTTGCCGAACGCGACGAAGGAGCGGCCCGTCTTCTGGTGGAGCAGTTCGCGCTTGCGGCCGCTGCCGCCGAGCTTTGCCGCCTGGGGGCTGGCAAGATCGCCGATGCCTTCCTCGAAACCCGTCTTGCGGGTGGCTGGCGGCACACTTACGGCATGCTCGATTCCCGCTTCGATCCGAACTATATAATCGATCTCCTTTATCCGCCTGCGTCCTGATCGACGTAGACGGATGAAGGTTTTACAGTCCCGGCGGGAGGGGTCTCGGATTTGAAAAACAGCAATGGCGTTAGGTGTGTTCCGATCTGTCGTGACACTTTCGCGTGTCGATGCGCGGCAGGGGAAGGCGGCTGCCAATGCTGACCTTCCGTTCCGCCCGCGCCGAGGATGAAGACGCGCTCTATGCCATAAGCCTTGCCACCGGCGATGCCGGGCAGGATGCCACCCCGCTTTACAACGATGGCCGCATGGTCGGGCATATCTATTCCGTGCCCTATCTGCATCTGTGGCCCGATGCCGTTTTTGTGGCCGAGGACGAGCAGGGTGTCTGCGGTTACATTGCCGGTGCGCTCGATACCGCCGTGCACGAAGAGCGGCTGGAGCAGGAATGGTGGCCGCATCTGCGTGCCCTTTACCCCGATCCCGACGGCGACCAGCAGACTTGGGACGCCGACCAGCGCCGGGCGCATTTCATCCACCATCCGCGCCGCACGCCCACCTGGCTTACCGATCCGTTTCCGGCCCATATCCACATGAACCTACTGCCGCGCACCCAGGGCAAGGGCGGCGGCACCCGGCTTCTGTCGCGCTGGCTGGACATGGCAAGACAGAACAACGTCTACGGCATCCATCTCGGCGCCAGCGAACGCAACCATGCCGGCATGCGTTTTTGGGAAACCCGCGGCTTCAAACGCCTGGAGAGCCACGAAACGCCCGGAAGTGTGTGGTTCGGCATGGGGTTGGAGTAGGCCGGCGGATTCCAAGGCGCATGGGCTTGGGATTGTTCACCTGGAGAACGCTTCATCCACAGGAACCTTCCTCCCATCCGCCACGCCACATTGTCCATCCCTTCATGCTTTGTTAACTCCTGTAGTCAGGCCTTTAGAACACGGGAAGACAACCATGCTGGCGAGCGCAGAGGCGATTTCAGCCGACGGACCGGAAAAGCGTATCAAGGATCGCGCTGCGACTGAGAAGGCGATCTTCAACGCCGCGCGGTCGCTGCTTGCCGAGGAAGGCTTTCAGGGCTTTGGCATCAATGCGGTTGCCCGCCGCGCCGGTTGCGACAAGCAGCTGATCTATCGTTATTTCGGCGGCCTTGACGGTTTGATCGAGGCGATTGGCGAAGATCTGGGGTCCTGGGTAAAGGATCGTATTCCCGAAGACACCGGCGGCATGTTCCTTCTGACCTACGGCGATCTCATGGAGAAGCTGGCGCTTTATTTCATGGATGCGCTGCGCAGCGACCCGCTCGTCTGCAAGATCATCGCCTGGGAAGTGTCGGACGGATCGCCACAGGTCCGTCAGCTTGCCGAAGCCCGCGCCAAGTCGCTGGGCAAATGGCTGGAGCGCATGCGTGGTTCGCTGGCGGCTCCCAAGGGCGTTGATACCGCTGCTGTTAACGCCGTGCTGTTTGCCGCTATCCAGCACCTCGTCATTTCCGCTGCCACCAGCGGGCAATTCGCCGGTGTACCGCTGAAATCCGAGCGGGACTGGGAAAAGATTACCACGGCCGTCAAAAGGCTGGTGCGCGGCGTTTACGGCTGAGCTCGCTGCCGGGGGTGGGGGAGACTGCAATCCCCATGCAAGCGCCGTATTAAAGAAAAACAAGTGATGTTTTCACCGGGCCGGCAACCGCCCGCCGCATCTGCCCGTTCATGCAGATACAGTTTTTCCACATGCCACCCGCCCGCCGTTAACCATAATGGCAGCTTTCATTTGCGTCGTCATAGCTGCGGGTCCAGTGTGAATTAACGAAATGTTAACCATGCGCAATGACTGCGCATAAGGGAGCCGCAAGTGAGCCGCTGGACAGCTTTGGGCGTCATGATGACGTTTTTTGTGATGCTGCCGTTGGATATCGACGCGCCGGCGCTGAACCTCTGCCTGATGGCAGTGGTGCGCTGGGCGGTGCTTGCCGGCGTTCCCGATACGGTTTTTGCGCGGGGGCAGGCGGCATGAAGTGGTTTCTGATCCTGTGGGCCGGTCCTGTCGCGCTGCTGGGCAGCTGGTACTGGCTTTCCTATTACGACATGAGCTTCGGCTTCTATATGCTCACACGCCAGACGCATGATCTGGTTTTCCAGATTTACGGCAATATTCTCGGCCTGCCACCGCAAAGCCTGCCGCCTCTGGTGGCGCGCGCCATTGTGGTGGACAGCCTGATCGTGTTTGCGATCCTCGCATTCCGCAAGAGGAAGCAGATTGCCGCCTGGTGGACGGGCCGTCAGTCGACGGCGCGGGCGAGTGCCGAAAGCCTGTCCAGCGCGCCCTGAAGAATGAAGCTCGCAGCGGCCGAATCGATGCGTTCGGCCCGCTTGGCGCGTGAGACATCCATCTCCAGAAGTGCACGCTCGGCTGCGACCGTCGACAGTCGCTCATCCCAGAAAATAAAGGGCAGGGCGGTTTTTTCGCCCATGGTGCGCACGAAGGCGCGTGTTGCCTGCACGCGGGGGCCTGCCGAACCGTCCATGTTCATCGGCAACCCGATGATGAAGGCGGTCACCTTCTCCTTTTCGGCGAAGGCCAGCAGCACTTCGGCGTCCTGCGTGAATTTTACCCGCTTGATGACGGGGCGCGGCGTCGCGAAACGCCGCGACAGATCCGACATGGCAAGGCCGATGGTCTTCGTGCCGAGGTCGAGACCGGCAATCGCCTGTGCGGGCTGGAGGGTTTCCGCCAGTTCCTCGATGGTGAGTGTCGCCATGTCGTGTGCTGCCCTTATCGTTTACGGACGAATTCAGTGCGCAGCACCAGACCCTTGACCGCATCATGCTTGCAATCGATCTCTTCCGGATTTCCGGTGAGCCGGATGGACTTGATGACGGTGCCCTGCTTGATGACAGTGCTGGTGCCCTTGACCTTCAAATCCTTGATCAGCGTTACGGAATCGCCATCTTCGAGCACATTACCTGCCGCGTCGCGCACTTCATTGGCGCGCGCCGCCTCTGCTGCCAGCTCTGAAGCCGGCCGCCATTCGCCGGTTGCCTCGTCATACACGTAATCGTCATTATCTGCGGCCATTGTCGCCTCTCTGAAATATCGATAGTGCGGTTCTTCAGGCTGTTTCCAGAAAACATCAGTTTTCAACGGAAACGCGAGACCCGCTCTAGACCTTTGATTTTACGCATTTTCCAGACGTAAAACCGCTACGCACTTTTACTGGAAATGCTCTATGTCATACTACACCGGCAATACAAAGGAGAAGTTCCCATGAAAATCACCTGGCTCGGCCATTCCGCCTTCCGCCTCGAAAACGGTAGCGCGAAGATCCTCATCGATCCGTTCTTCACCGGCAACCCCGGTTTTGCCGGACAGGATGGCAAATCGGCAGCCGAGGGCATTACCCACATTCTCCTGACCCACGGCCATGGCGACCATGTCGGCGACACCGTCCAGCTCGCCCGCGAAACCGGCGCCACCGTGCTGGCCAATGCCGATCTTGCTGCCTGGCTTTCCGTAAAGGGTGTCGCGAAGGTTGATATGGGCAATACCGGCGGCACGGTGCATTTCGACGGTTTTTCCGTCACCTTCACCAATGCGCTGCATTCGTCGGCCCAGATCACCGAAGACGGCGTCTCCCATTCGCTCGGCAATGCCAATGGCCTGATGCTGCATTTCGAGGATGGCCCGGCCGTCTATCACATGGGCGACACCGATATCTTCTCCGACATGAAACTCATCAATGAACTGCATCAGCCGGATATCGGCCTCGTGCCGATCGGTGATCGTTTTACCATGGGCGGGGCGGTGGCGGCGCTCGCCTGCCAGCGCTTCTTCAAGTTCGAGCATGTGCTTCCCTGCCACTACGGTTCCTTCCCGATCATCGACCAGACACCGGAGAAATTCGTCGCCGGCATGGAAGGGTCTGAAGCCCGTGTTCACACGCCAAAGGCCGGCGATACGCTGTCCTTCTGACGTTTTTCCGGCACATGTCGCGACTGCAAAACCGCCATACAGTTTGGCGCGACATGCTTTCTACCGTTGCGAATGGCGGACATGGTGATTATAGCGAATGGGAAATATCCCATCGGAGTAGAACCATGTCCGTCGATCTCGCCACCGTGAAGCGCGTTGCGCGCCTTGCCCGTATCGCTGTCAGCGAAGAAGAAGCACAGAATATGCTCGGCCAGCTGAACGGCATACTCGGTTTCGTGGAGCAGCTTTCGGAAGTGAATGTCGACGGCGTCGAGCCGATGACGTCAGTCACCCCGGTGGACATGAAAAAACGCGCCGACGTGGTGACCGACGGCAACAAGGCGGAAGACATTGTCGCCAATGCGCCTGCGACCGACCGGGACTTCTTCATGGTCCCGAAAGTGGTCGAATAAGCGATCGCCGTTTGCCGCCTGATTTTTCCGAGATTTTCGAAAGCCGTTGCCGACCATGACCGACCTGACGAGCCTGACCATTGCCGAAGCCCGCGAAAAGCTGAAGGGCAAAGAATTTTCCGCCCTTGAGCTGACCGACGCCTATCTCTCCGCCATCGATGCGGCGAACGGCGCGCTGAACGCCTATGTTGCCTTGACGCCTGAAAAGGCGCGCGATATGGCGAAAGCCTCCGACGAACGCATCGCCGCCGGCAAGGCTGGCGAACTGGAAGGCGTTCCGCTTGGCGTGAAGGACCTTTTCGCCACCCGCGACGTGCACACGCAGGCGTGTTCGCATGTTCTCGATGGCTTCAAGCCGAAATATGAATCCACCGTCACCCAGAACCTCTGGGATCAGGGCGCCGTCATGCTCGGCAAGCTCAACATGGACGAATTCGCCATGGGCTCGTCCAATGAAAGCTCCTGGTACGGCCCGGCCATCAATCCGTGGCGCGCCAATGGTTCCGACCAGAAGCTGGTGCCGGGCGGTTCTTCCGGCGGTTCGGCAGCAGCTGTCGCCGCGCATCTCTGCGCCGGCGCTACGGCCACCGACACCGGCGGCTCCATCCGCCAGCCGGCCGCCTTTACCGGCACGGTCGGCATCAAGCCCACCTATGGCCGCTGCTCGCGCTTCGGCATCGTCGCTTATGCTTCCTCGCTTGATCAGGCAGGCCCGATCGCCCGTGATGTGCGCGACGCCGCCATCCTGTTGAAGACCATGGCAAGCGTGGATGCGAAAGACACCACCTCTGTCGATCTGCCGGTGCCGGATTATGAAAAGGCCATCGGTCAGTCGCTCAAGGGCCTTAAGATCGGTATCCCCAAGGAATACCGCGTCGACGGCATGCCGGAAGAGATTGAAAAGCTTTGGGCCAAGGGTGTGGAATGGCTTCGCGATGCCGGCGCGGAAGTGGTCGATATTTCGCTGCCGCACACCAAATATGCACTGCCCGCCTATTACATCGTCGCGCCGGCGGAAGCCTCGTCCAACCTTGCCCGTTATGACGGCGTGCGCTACGGCCTGCGCGTTGACGGCAAGGACATTGCCGACATGTACGAAAAAAGCCGCGCCGCCGGTTTCGGCAAGGAAGTACAGCGCCGTATCATGGTCGGCACTTATGTGCTCTCGGCCGGTTATTACGACGCCTATTACCTGAAGGCGCAGAAGGTCCGCACCCTCATCAAGCGTGACTTCGAGAACGTCTTCCATGCGGGCGTCGACGCCATTCTAGCGCCGATCACCCCGTCTTCCGCCTTTGCTGTCGGTGACGAGGAACTCGCCTCCGATCCGGTGAAGATGTACCTGCAGGACGTCTTCACCATCACGGTCAACATGGCCGGTCTTCCGGGCCTCTCGGTGCCAGCCGGCCTTGACGGCAAGGGCCTGCCGCTCGGCCTGCAGCTCATCGGCAAGCCGTTCGAGGAAGAAACGCTGTTCAAGACGGCGCACGCCATCGAGCAAGCAGCGGGCAAGTTCACCCCCGCCAAGTGGTGGTGAGCAGTCTCAAGCTCAGACCAATGAACAAAGCCGACCGCAACGCGGTCGGCTTTGTCGGTTTTGCGGCATGGCGTTCCGGTGAAGCCTTCGACGACAGCTATCTCGATCCTGATGTCATCGAGCGGGTGAAGGGTGAATTCGAAAATTTCGCCAAGTCCCCGACCGGTGATGTTGTCGTCGCCGAAATCGACGGCATTGTCGTCGGCTGGGGTGCGTGCGATACGGCGCCGCATCATATTTCCGATCTCTGGGTGGACCCGAACTGGCAGGGCAAGGGGATCGGCAAGGCCCTTATCCTTCATTTTCTCGACAGGATGCGCGCGCAGGGCCTGCCGCTTGCCACGATCGACACCCATGCCAGAAACCGTGCTGCCATCGGTCTTTATGAGCGTTGTGGTTTCAATATCGTATGGCGCGGCATGGAATGGTCGGACATTATGAAAGTCGAGCTTGAAAAGGTGAAGCTGGAGCGCAAGCTCGCGCCATAATCCGGTTGGATTGCGCCGCCTTTGCCGCTTTGCGTCGTGACGGGCGGCGGCGAGTGAGCCGCCGCCCGTTTCGTCATCGATTGTCCAGCTCACCCCGTACGAGTTCCAGACCGCGGGTGGTGATGCGGTAAGGCTTGCCGCCGGAAGAGGCGATCGCTCTCTTCTGTTTCAGCTTGCGGAAGGTGAGGAGATTGAGGCCGCTGAAAATCCAGCCGTCGCGCGTATAGAGCGCGATTTTTTCGATTTTGCGGGTATCGTCTCGAACGAGTTCAATTCTGCCGCCCTGGGCGAGCAGGTGTAGAATGCGCTGTTCGGCGCGGGAAATGTCCATTTTTTGGAAGTCCGGTCGGCGTCATCTAGACGCGTGAAAGCAAACCCGGGTGCCGTTGGGGCATCCGGCTCGGTTTCATCTGGCCCGGCGCGCAAGAAACTTGCGGGCAGGGCCTTTACCAGGACTCCGATTGAGCGAACATAAAAACTCCGTTCTTGCCCGTTCTGGTTAGCGGGCAAGGCAGGCGTGGTCAAGTCCAGGGCGCGTCTGGAAAAACCATGTGGCCGAATCGCGCCACCGATGTTTTACTTGTGATGGCCATGGAGGGCGCGGCTTGATCGTCATTCGCAATGCGCATGAGCAGGAAGCGGAGGCCTTAGCGGCTATCGGCCTCAAGGCATGGCGTCAGGCAACCGCCGCACTCGGCATCACCGCGACGCTTTACGACAACGCGGCCAGCGCCTTTTCCAATTTCACCCGGTCATCATGGCTTGCCATTCGCGTGGCGGAATTTGGCGGCACGGTTGCCGGATGGGCGGCGCGGGAACATTTTGACGAGACGATTTCAGATTTCTGGATCGATCCGGATTTTCAGCGCCTGCAGGTCGGCAGCCTCCTGCTGGCTGATATTGAACGGCTGATAGCGGACAGGGGTTTTGAAACCATCCGGCTTGAAACACACGCCCAGAACGAACCGGCCGTCGCATTTTTCCGCCACCATGGCTACAGCGTCTGCTGGCTCTCAGTCTCCTACGCGCCGAAGCTCGATCGCGATGTACAGTCGGTCGGCCTGCAAAAGCAGCTTGTCGAGATCGAGAGCGGTCTTTACGGCACGGAATTTTGACTGAGCCTTATCAGGCTGTTCACAAGCCGCACCGGCCAGTCCGGCATGATTGCCACTGACGCAACAAGGCCCGCCTGTAAAATCACGATGGAGAGCAGAATGCTGCGAAAGGGTTCCTTGCGGGTTTTGTGCCGCAGCAGGCGTTGAGCCGAAATTGCGCCCACGCTGCCGCCCAAAAAGGCGAGCCCCAGCAATGTGCTTTCGCGAATGCGCCAGCCGCCATTCCTCGCCGCTTCCTTGTCCCACCAATAGACAAGAAAGACGACTAGATTGAAGGCGACAAAGATCATGAAACACAGGGCAATCATCGTCATGATTTGAATTGAAAATCAGACGCGTAAAAATTACGTATGCAGAGCGCCGAAAATTCGGCGCTTCGTGCGACAGGGCGCAAGATGTCTTGCGCCCGCGCGCCATATGTTCTACCCACCAGAGCCAAAGAACCCGTATATCGTGAGCTTCAGATGACCCTTGTAGACGTGCGCACCCCTGACCCGAAACGCTTCATTCCCGGCGCCACCGGCGATTGGGAAATCGTGATCGGACTGGAAGTCCATGCGCAGGTTCTCTCCAATTCCAAGCTGTTTTCCGGTGCCTCCACCACCTTCGGAAATGCGCCGAATTCCAACGTCTCGCTTGTTGATGCCGCCATGCCCGGCATGCTTCCCGTCATCAACGAGGAATGCGTCAAGCAGGCGGTGCGTACCGGTCTTGGGCTGAAGGCGAAGATCAACAACCGTTCGATCTTCGACCGCAAGAACTATTTCTATCCGGATCTGCCGCAGGGCTACCAGATTTCGCAGTTCAAGGACCCGATCGTCGGTGAGGGCACCATCACCATTTCGCTTGGTCCCGATCGTCAGGGCAATTTCGAGGATATCGAGATCGGCATCGAGCGCCTGCATCTGGAGCAGGACGCCGGCAAGTCCATGCACGACCAGCACCCGACCATGTCCTTCGTGGACCTCAACCGTTCGGGCGTGGCGCTGATGGAAATCGTCTCCAAGCCGGACATGCGCTCGTCGGATGAGGCCAAGGGTTACCTCACCAAGCTGCGCTCCATCGTGCGTTATCTCGGCACCTGCGACGGCAACATGGACGAAGGCTCGATGCGCGCCGACGTCAACGTTTCCGTGCGCCGTCCCGGCGAAGGTTTCGGCACGCGCTGCGAAATCAAGAACGTCAACTCCATCCGCTTCGTTGGTCAGGCCATCGAATATGAGGCACGCCGCCAGATCGCCATTCTGGAGGACGGCGGCGCCATCGATCAGGAAACCCGCCTGTTCGATCCCGGCAAGGGCGAAACGCGTTCCATGCGCTCCAAGGAAGACGCGCATGACTATCGTTATTTCCCCGATCCGGACCTGCTGCCGCTCGAATTCGACGATGCTTTCGTCGAGGCGCTGAAGGTCGATCTGCCGGAACTGCCCGACGACAAGAAGGCCCGTTTCGTGGCCGATCTCGGCCTGTCGGTCTATGACGCCTCCATCCTCGTTTCGGAAAAGGCAATCGCCGATTATTACGAAGCCGTCGCCGCCGGCCGCGATCCGAAGGCTGCCGCCAACTGGGTCATCAATGATCTGCTCGGCGCGCTCAATAAATCAGGTAAGGATATCGAGACGACGCCGGTTTCCCCGGAACAGCTCGGCGGAATCATCGATCTCATCAAGGCCGAGACCATTTCCGGCAAGATCGCCAAGGATCTGTTCGAGATCGTCTGGAACGAAGGCGGCAATCCGGCTGAGATCGTCGAGGCCCGCGGTATGAAGCAGGTGACGGACACCGGCGCCATCGAAAAGGCCGTGGACGATATCATCGCCGCCAACCCGGATCAGGTCGAGAAGGTCAAGGCAAAGCCGACGCTCGCCGGCTGGTTCGTCGGTCAGGTCATGAAGGCGACGGGCGGCAAGGCCAACCCGCAGGCCGTGCAGGCGCTGGTGAAGGCCAAGCTCGGTATCGAGGACGAATAAGCGGCGGCTGCCTAACGGGACAACGGTTCCGTCATACCGGCCTTGAGCCGGTATCCAGTCAGCCCAAGTCCTTGGGCTGAAAAGACTCTTTTCGCCGCGCAGACGCACGGCGGCTGGATGCCGGATCAAGTCCGGCATGACGGAAGTAATGGTTTTAGCCCGAATTATTCCCGATTAGGCCACACAGTGGTACAAGCCGGGATGACGTCGAGCACAGAGCACTGACATCACTTCTGCCGGGATCAAAGCCCGGCATTTCTGTTTCAAGACGGAGCCAGATCATGTTTTTCATCCGCACAGCCAGCCTGCGTGACATCGAGCCGGTCCGGACGCTGCTCGCGACGACATGGCACGCCACCTATGACGCGATCTACGGCGCAGACAAGGTGAACGAGCTGATTGCCGCATGGCATTCGCCGCAGGCCATGAAGGACCGGGTCGAGAAAAAGGGCGGCGAGTTTCTCGTTGCTGATGACGGCAAGCGGATCGGTGGCATGGCCTATGGCTCCATGTCCACCAAGATGGCGAAGACGGCCCTGTTGCACCAGCTCTATGTGGCGCCCGATCTTCAGCGGCAGGGCGTCGGCCGTGATCTCTTCGCCGAGCTGGAAACCTGCTTTCCGGATGCGGAAATCATGCGTCTTGAAGTCGAGCCTAAAAATACTGTCGCAATCGCCTTTTATGAAGGCGTCGGATTTGTCGAGGTAGACCGAATCGAGCGCATGGCCGGCATCGAGGGTTTACCCGGCATCGTTATGGAAAAGAGCCTGACCCGATGAATGCGACATTACAGAAGCTGATAATCCGCACGGCGCGCGAAGATGATCTTCCGACGCTCGCCGCCATTTTTGCCGCCGACGAGATCGGCGGCCACGGTGACACCACCGACGAATCGGCGCAGCCCGATTATCTCGCGGCCTTCCGTGCCATTGCCGCATCGCCCAGCGAAACGCTTTATGTGGCGGAACTGGATGGCGAAGTGGTCGGTACTTTCCAGACGGCCATCCTCACCAAGCTCGTGGGGCGAGGGGCCAAATCCATGGTGATCGAGGCGGTGCAGACACGGTCTGACATGCGCGGACGGGGCATCGGCGCGGTGATGATCAATTATTGCCTTGAGGAAGCCCGTCGTCAGTGCATGAATGCCGCCCAGCTCACCTCCAACATGGCCCGGCTGGACGCACATCGCTTCTATGAGCGACTGGGTTTCGAGAAGCGGCATTTAGGCTTCAGGATGAAGCTGAAATAGCGCCGATATATCTCGAAATGCTGGACAATTGCCGTGAGGGGCGGCATAAGCATGTCTTGTGCCGTGCGATTTAAAATCGCTGCAGCGCATTCAAGCCCGAGGAACGGATAATGAAGACTCTCCTGACGCAAATCTTCACCTGGTGGAACGGCCAGACGATCGGAACGCGGTTTCACACCTGGCGTTTTGGCAAGAAAGTCGGACAGGATGAGTTGGGCAATACCTATTATGAAGGCGGCACCACCTCCTGGGGCATGCCGCGCCGCTGGGTGATCTATAATGGTTATGCGGAAGCCTCGGCCATTCCGCCGGGCTGGCATGGCTGGATGCATTATCGCACCGACGTACCGCCGAGTCAGGAAAGCTACGTCGCGCGCGACTGGCAGAAGCCACATCAGCCGAACCACACCGGCACGTCCAAAGCCTATCGCCCTCAGGGGTCGTTGGCTGTTGCCGGCGAACGCCCGCGCGTGACCGGCGACTACGACGCCTGGACACCCGGCAACTGAGCCATTGCGATGCGCGGTGTTGTGCAAAACACCGCGCTGACATCCGGCCTCACCGGTTTTTGCCACATTCCGCCCTTACGCGTTGATCCGGTCGGCGTCTCGACACAGGCAAATATTTGGAGACATATCGTATGAGGAAAATCACGCGGGATCGTTCTTTGCGTGCGCTGACAGTGTCGCTGTTTGCTGCGGTCTCTGCTGCCATCCTCATTTCACCCGTCTCTGCCGCCCGTCTGGAAAACCGCGTTGCGGTGTTTTCCGGCATCGACAAGATCACCGGCCGCATCACATCCTTTGATGTTTATATCGACGAGACGGTTCAATTCGGCGCGCTTCAGGTGACGCCAAAGGTCTGTTATTCCCGCGACCAGACGGAAACCCAGAAGATCGACGCTTTTGTCGAGGTCGATGAAATCACCCTCGACCGCAAGATCAAGCGAATCTTCACCGGCTGGATGTTCGCCGACAGCCCGGGCCTCAACGCCGTTGAGCACCCGATCTACGACGTGTGGCTGACGGGCTGCAAGCAGGACTCGGAAGTTCCTGCCCCTTCTACGGCCAGCAAATAATCACCGTCTGATCGGTAACTACCGCTGGCGCTTCAGCTTCTCGGCCATAGCGGCCAAGGCTTTGCTTCTGCTTTCGAGTTGTTCGATCATTTCTTCCCGCGTCAGTTCGGGTCCGATCACGATTGGAACGCTGAACTTGTGGGGCCGATCGCTGGCGGGAGGCGAGGGGAATCGGACCTCGGAAAATACCTTCTTTACAGCCGCTCGGGCTTGGTAAGTGCTGTTCCTGATGTTTTTGACCTGTACGGCCTGCATTTTCCCCGTCTGGTCAACGCGAAAACTGACAAGGAGCACCTGCTGATTTTTCGTCCGCACGACCTTGAATTCGGGTCGGCCGGTTGCGCCCGCCAAGGCGCGTGAAACCTCGTGTCGCCAGGCGGCTTGCGGGTTGGGGCGCTGTTCAGCGGCAGTCGCCGTTGCTACCAGTGCCAGCGTTAACAAGAAGGCCGCGATCCAGCGCATGATCATCCCCCAATAAATGAAATATCATGATCGGATAAGTCAAGTTTTTGCGGGTTGCAAGAAAAATCCAAGCTTGTTTTCAGCGGGGATTTTCTTCGGCGATCAATTTATCAAAGGGCACATCCGGCCGGTCGACGGCGGCTTCCAGTATCGTCGCATATTCCGATTTTGGAATGTCGATTGCACCGAATGTTTTCAGGTGCTCGGTCGTGAATTGTGTGTCGAGCAGGGTAAACCCCTGCTGCCGCAACCGCTCCACCAGATGCACGAGGCAAATCTTCGAGGCGTTGGTGCGGCGGGAAAACATGCTTTCGCCAAAGAACGCGGCCCCCAGCGAGACGCCATAAAGACCGCCGACAAGTTCCTTTCCCTCCCACGCCTCAACGCTGTGGGCATGGCCGATCTGGTGCAGCTCGGTATAAAGCCTGCGAATGGTGGCGTTGATCCAGGTGCTGGGTCTGTCCGGCGCTTCCGCCGCACATCCCGCCATGACAGCTTCGAAGGCGGTGTTGAAGCGTATGTCGAACGGCTTCTTGCGTATCGCCTTGGCGAGGCTTTTGGAAACGTGAAAATCATCGAGCGGGATGATGCCGCGTATCTCCGGCTCGACCCAGAAAAGTTCCGGATCATCAGCCGAATCGGCCATGGGAAACAGGCCGGCGGAATAGGCGCGCAGCAGAATATCGACCGTTATGCCGTTATTTCTGCTGCGCCGCCCAGCCATATCGTCTTAGTGAGACGCGTCACCGGCCAGATATTTTTCCAGCCAGTGAATATCGTAATCGCCGTTCAGAATATCCTCATTCTGGAGAAGATCCTGGAAAAGCGGCAGCGTGGTCTTGATGCCATCAACGACGAATTCGTCCAGCGCCCGACGCAGGCGGCGGATGCACTCGTCACGGTCGCGACCGTGAACGATCAGCTTGCCGATCATGCTGTCGTAATAGGGCGGGATCTTGTAGCCCTGATAGGCGCCCGAATCAACGCGTACACCAAGGCCGCCCGGCGTATGGAAATAGGTCAGCGTGCCCGGGGAGGGAACGAAGGTGCGCGGGTCTTCGGCATTGATACGGCATTCGATGGCGTGGCCATGGAATTCGATATCCGCCTGCGTGACCGACAGGCCCTGACCTGAAGCGACCCTGATCTGTTCCTGCACGAGATCCATGCCGGTGATGGCTTCCGTTACCGGATGCTCCACCTGCAGACGGGTGTTCATTTCGATGAAATAGAACTCGCCGTTTTCATAGAGGAACTCGATGGTGCCAGCGCCGCGATATTTCAGTTTGCGCATGGCGTCGGCGCAAATTTCGCCGATCTTCATGCGCTGTTCGACTGTCAGTGCCGGCGAATTGGCTTCTTCCAGCACCTTCTGGTGACGGCGCTGCAACGAGCAATCGCGTTCGCCAAGGTGAACGGCATTGCCTTCACCATCGCCGAAAACCTGCACCTCGATATGGCGCGGCTTGCCGAGGTATTTTTCCATGTAAACGGCGTCGTTGCCGAAGGCTGCTGCCGCTTCGGAACGGGCAGTCGCTACTGCCTCTTCCAGATCGGCTTCGGTCTTCGCCACTTTCATGCCGCGGCCGCCACCGCCTGCCGTCGCCTTGATGAGGACCGGGAAGCCGATCGTCCGGGCGATTTCCATCGCGTTTTCGGGCTTCACTTCACCGTCGGAGCCGGGAACGACGGGAATGCCGAGTTCCTGCGCCGTCTGCTTGGCGGTGATCTTGTCGCCCATGATGCGGATATGTTCGGCGGTCGGCCCGATGAAGGTGATGCCGTGCGCGTCGAGAATATCGGCGAACTTGGCATTTTCCGACAGGAAGCCGTAACCGGGGTGAACGGCGTCCGCACCGGTGATTTCGCAGGCCGCAACGATCTGATGGATGTTGAGGTAGCTGTCACGCGAGGGCGGCGGGCCGATGCACACGCTTTCGTCGGCAAGGCGCACATGCATCGCATCCGCGTCGGCCGTGGAGTGCACGGCGACAGTCGGAATACCAAGCTCTTTTGCGGCGCGCAGGACGCGCAGCGCGATCTCGCCACGGTTGGCTATGAGGATCTTCGAAACCATGCTGAACCGCCTTTATTCGATGACCACGAGGGCTTCGCCATACTCCACGGGCTGTGCGTCGTTGACGACGATTTCCACGACCTTGCCGGACTTGGGTGCCGGGATCTGGTTCATGGTCTTCATGGCTTCGACGATGAGGATGGTCTGGCCTTCCTTGACGGTCGCGCCCACTTCGATGAAGGGACGAGCGCCCGGAGCAGGCGACAGGTAAACCGTGCCGACCATCGGCGAGGAAACGGTGTTGGCCGGGTTGCGGGCCGGTGCTGCGGCAGCCGCAGGTGCTGCCGGCGCAACGATTGTCGGTACCGCAGCAGGCGCTGCTGCCGGCACTGCGTAGGGGGCGGGCGCCGCGTAAACCGGGGCGGGCGGCGCAGCGCGGGAAACGCGGATGCGCAGGTCGTCCTGCTCCACTTCAATTTCCGAAAGGTCGGTGTCGTTGAGGATATTCGCGAGTTCGCGGATCAGTTCCTTGTCGATACCCTGTTTCTTTTCAGACATGACAAACCCTATTCTTTGTTTCTTTTTATGCCGTGATGTTTTTCAGCGCGTGAAGCGCCATGATATATCCGTATGGTCCAAAACCGCAGACCATGCCCTTCGCTGCAGGTGATACCATCGATTTGTGACGGAACTCTTCGCGGGCGTGGATGTTGGAAATATGCACTTCCACGACAGGCGTGGAAATCGCACGAATGGCGTCATGCAACGCGATTGAGGTGTGGCTGTAAGCGCCGGGATTGATGACGACGCCTGCCGCCCGCTCACCCGCCTCATGCAACCAGTCCACAAGCACGCCTTCGTGGTTGGACTGGCGGAATTCCACTGCGAAACCGAGATCGGCACCAGCTTGAAGACAATCATTCTCGATGTCTTTCAGCGTCTTGCCACCATAGATACCCGGTTCCCTTTTTCCCAGCATGTTGAGATTGGGGCCGTTGATGACGATGATGATATTGCTCATTCAAGTTTCCATAAGAAAATCAGCGACAGCTATAGACTGCGCAGCCGCCAAGGAAAAGCCCCCGCAAGCCGGAAAGCGCCGGCTTGCCCGGCATCTCACAGGGAATGCAGGGGCTTTTTTAAGCATCCGACCGAAAAGTGTCTTGCGGTTTTCAGACAATCCGATGCTCGAACAAAAATTTTGAGCGGCAGGACCGGTTCCGATTTATCCCCGCCGCTCCAAAAATCACGAGCAGGTGGCTTTTCCACAGCTGCGCATATTGGCGATTTTTTCCTTCAGCGGGTCCGCACCGACAGCACCGAAAACCGCCTCATCGCCGACGATATAGGACGGCGTACCGGTGATGCCGAGGCTGTTGGCCAGCTTGTAGGTTTCCTGCACCTGCGCGTCATTGGGGTTTTCCGCCATCGACTTGCGGATGTCTGCCTCCTTGAGGCCGAGCGAGGTGGCCACTTCCATGGCGCTGTCCTCATTCGCCCGCCCGCGACCACCAAGCAGGGTACGCTGGAATTCCGCGTATTTGGCCGGAGCGAGCAGCTTCACGGCATTGGAAACGCGATGGGCGGCGACCGATTCCGGCCCGAGGATCGGAAATTCCTTGAGGACGACGCGCACCTTCTTGTCGCCCTTCAAAATCGCGTCCATATCGCCCATGGCGCGTTTGCAGTAACCGCAATTATAGTCGAAGAACTCGACCAGCGTCACATCGCCATCCGGGTTGCCGAGCGCCAGATCGTACTTCGATTCGAAGATGGTCTTCTTGTTGTCGGCAACGGCTTCCGCCGCCTTGGCGTTACGGGCCGCATATTGCTTGCGTTCCAGCGCGTCCTGAACCTCAAGCATGATCTCGGGGTTCTCGATCAGATATTGCTTGATGAATTCGCCCATTTCCTTCTTCTGCTCGGCATCCAGGGCATGGGCGGGCAGAGACGCGAAAACCGTCGAAAGGGCCGTCACGCTGGCGAGTAGGGTTGAACGGAGAAGATGCGCCATATCGGTCCTCATTACTGTGCGGTCAGTGCTTCATGAATATCATGATGGCAATTACCTTACTTTAAGCCAAATGCCATACGGCAAAAATAGTTGTCCGCATTATGGTCGCATGATTGTGAAGATTGTGATTCTGCGGCAAGTCTGCGAAATACGGTTCAGGAAAGAGCATGCCCTTGATTACGATGTCGAAGCGAAGCGCAGTCGAACCCTTTCACGCCATGGATATCCTGGCGGAAGCGAACCGGCGCAGGCAAGCGGGACGCCCCGTCATTTCCATGGCTGTCGGGCAGCCCTCCCATCCAGCACCGAAGGCCTCGCTGGAAGCGGCGCAGGAGGCGCTGAAGCACGGGCGCATCGGTTATACCGACGCGCTGGGCCTGCGTGAGTTGCGGGAAGCGATTGCCGGCCATTACCGGCTGCGCCATCAGGTGGCCATCGATCCGGCGCGCATTGCCGTAACGACAGGGTCTTCCGCGGCCTTCAATCTTGCCTTCCTCAGCCTCTTCGATGCCGGTGATCATGTCGCGATCGCAAGGCCTGGCTATCCGGCCTATCGCAATATTTTGAAGGCACTTGGCCTGAATGTGGTCGAAGTGCCGGTTACGGCCGAAACCGGCTATACGCTGACGCCCGCCAGTCTGGAGCGGGCGGAGGCCAAAGCCGGCTGCAAGCTGAAAGGCGTGCTTCTGGCAAGCCCGGCCAATCCGACCGGCACCGTCACCGGCCGCGAGGCGCTGAAGCGGCTGGCGAACTATTGCGAAAGCCGCGACATGGCCTTCATCTCCGACGAAATCTACCACGGCCTTACCTTTGTCGGTGAAGAAACGAGTGCGCTTGAAATCACCGATACTGCCGTGATCATCAATTCCTTCTCGAAATATTACTGCATGACCGGCTGGCGCATCGGCTGGATGGTCCTGCCGGAAAATCTTGTCCGCCCGGTCGAGTGCCTTGCCCAGAGCCTTTATATTTCACCGCCGGAACTGTCGCAGCTTGCGGCGACCGCAGCCTTCTCGGCGGCGGAGGAACTGGATGTCTACAGGGAAAGCTATCGCACCAATCGCGATTTCCTGATGGCGCGCCTGCCGGAAATCGGCCTGCCGCTCGCCTCGCCCATGGATGGGGCTTTTTACGCCTATGTCGATACCAGCCGCTTTTCCAATGACAGCATGGATTTTGCCAGGCGCATGCTGGCGGAAATCGATGTGGCGGCGACACCGGGCATGGATTTCGACCCCGAGGAAGGCCATCGCGCACTGCGCATTTCCTATGCGGGTTCGGTCTCTGATATTGCCGAGGCCGTGGGCCGTATCGCCGGTTGGCTGAAATAAGAACCGATCGCCCGCCGAGAGGTTATCAGGCGGGCGTGCAGCCGAAGGTGCTGTTGAACGCCTTTTCACCCTTTGTCGTGAAGGTCAGCACGCGGCCATTTCCGCGCCGCAACCAGTCGCGCTGCTGCATGGCATCGAGCAGCGATGCGCCAAGCCCGCCGCCGAGGTGATGACGGCGCTCGCTCCAGTCCAGGCAATGCAGGCAGACCGGGCGGCGGGCTTTTTCGAGCGGCGAAAGATCAATACCGAAGCTGGAGAAAAAGTCGCGCCCACTATCCGTCAGTGTGGGATCGTCACCCTGCGTCACGAGCCCGTTCGCGGTGATGGCCGCAAGCAGCGCCACGCCGCTTTCCCCGGCCAGATGATCATAACAGATGCGCGCTTCGCGCAGCTCCTTGTCCTTCGGTCCGGTGCGAACGCGCACCGCGCCGGTACGCTGGGCAAGTCCCATCAACGCTTCCAGAACCTGCGCTACATCTTCGTCGGAAAGACGGAAATAACGATGGCGCCCCTGTTTCTCCGCTTTCAGCAGCTGGGCATCGGAGAGTTTTGACAAGTGCCCGCTGGCGGTCTGCAGGGTCACGCCGGCGGCTTCGGCAAGCTCGCTTGCCGTCAGCGCACGTCCATCCATCAGCGCCGTCAAGATGTTGGCGCGGGCAGGGTCGCCGATCAGCGCGGCGACATTGGCGATCAAGGGTCCGTCTTTCATAGTTCGATGATAGCCGAAGCATTGATGCGAGGCAATGGTTTAAACAGGAGAAGCAGAAGACGAGGAGAAAGACGATGTTGACCTGTTTCATCCGCTATGAGATCGACCCTTTCAAGGTCGATGCCTTCGACCGATATGCCCGCAACTGGGGAGAGGCGATACCGCGCTGCGGGGCCGATCTCATCGGTTATTACGCACCGAAGGAGGGATCGAGCACGATCGCTTACGGTGTCTATAATATCGAAAACCTCGCAGCCTACGAGGCCTACAGGGCGCGGCTTGCCACCGATCCGGCAGGGCGCGAGAATTATGAATTCGCCCGCCGCGAGCAATTCATCCGCCGGGAAGACAGGCTTTTCCTGCGGCTTGCCTCCGCTCCCCATGCCGGAGGTGAGCGATGATCGCCGTCATCTTCGAGGTCTCTCCGGCCGAGGGCGAAAAACAGCATTATCTCGATATCGCTGCCAGCCTGCGCTCTGAACTGGAAACCATTGACGGCTTCATATCCGTCGAGCGGTTTCAGAGCATCAGCAATCCCGACAAGATGCTTTCTCTGTCGTTTTTCCGGGATGAGGAGGCGGTGAAGGCATGGCGCAACACCGCGCCGCATCGCGCAGCGCAGGCCATGGGACGCTCGGGCGTCTTTGCCAATTACCGCCTTCGTATCGCGTGCGTGATGCGGGACTACGGTTTGCGGGAGAGGGAGGAGGCTCCGTCGGACAGTAGATACGCTCATTCCGCGGATGGGGAAGTGCCGCGCTGAGACGCCGCCAGCATCAGTTTTTCTTCATGCCGGCCCAAGGCTTTCTGGTTCGAACTTGTCTCCGAAACCCGCTATAGATGAGGCGGTTCAAGGATGGAGAAGGATCGCCACGCGGCGGTTCACCGGATTGGAAATGGAGAAAACGATGTCGGCAGAAAAAGTGGCTGTTGTAACGGCGGGTGGTAGCGGCATGGGTGCCGCCGTGGCGAAACGGCTGGCTGCGGACGGCTACAAGCTCGCGATCCTGTCGTCTTCGGGCAAGGGGGAAGCACTGGCGCAGGAACTGGGCGGCATCGGTATCACCGGCTCCAACCAGTCCAATGACGATCTCCAGCGCCTCACGGATCTGACGCTCGAAAAATTCGGCCGTATCGATGTGCTGGTCAATAGCGCCGGACATGGCCCGCGCGCCTCCATCCTCGATATTACCGACGAGCAATGGCACACGGGTCTCGACGTCTATCTGATGAATGTCATCCGCCCGACACGGATCATTGCCCCGGTCATGGTCAAGCAGAAAGCGGGCGCGATCGTCAACATCTCCACCGCCTGGGCCTTCGAGCCGAGCAGCATGTTCCCGACATCGGCCGTCTTCCGCGCCGGCCTTGCCTCCTACAGCAAGATTTTTTCCGATACCTATGCAGCCGACAATGTGCGCATGAACAACGTCCTGCCCGGCTGGATCGACAGCCTGCCGGGTACGGAAGAACGCCGGGAGAGCGTGCCGATGCAGCGTTACGGGAAAAGCGAGGAAATCGCCGCCACCGTGGCGTTCCTCGCATCCGAAGGGGCAGGGTACATCACCGGCCAGAACATTCGTGTCGATGGTGGGCTGACGCGGTCTGTCTGACGGTTCAGGCATAACAAGCGGTGCCTTAGCCTAGGGCAAAGATAGCCTTATATGGCGCTTGCATTGCGGCAGATGCGCAGCTTCTCTTCGCATTCATCGTCCTCGCCTCAAGGGCGGGGATGACGCGAGAGCAGCGTTCGTCAAAAGCAAAAAGCCCGCAACATGGTTGCGGGCTTTTCGTTTCAGTCGCTTCTATCAGAAGAAGCCCTTGCGCTGCCACCAGCCGCCCTTGCGTGGCTTCGGCTCATCGCCGTCGGGATTGTTCGCGGACGAACCGGAAGAGGTCACCACCGGCTCCGAACTGGAGACATTGCTGCCCCGGTTCGCGCGGGTCTTTTCTTCCGTCGCGGGTGCGTCTGCTTCAGGCGCCAGATCAGCCGAAGCTTCACCGATTTCTTCGATGGCGACATCGACGACGGTCGCTTCAACGACTGCCGGCTCGATGACCACCGGCTCGACCGTTTCAACGGTTTCAGCCTTCGGTGCGTCTTCAGCCTCGGTCTTGGCTTTCGCCTTGCGGGTGCGGCGCGGCTTCTTCGGCGCTTCTTCAGCCACAACGTCGGCAACCACGCCTTCCACCACGTCGGCGGCGGTGGGCTCTTCGGTTACGGGCGCTGCGGCGGAAACCTCTTCGCCTTCCGTCTCGCCTTCGTCGCCGGCTTCCGTGCCTGCAGCATCGAGAGCCTCGTCACGGTTGCGGCGGCCGCCACGCTTGCCGCGACGACGGCGCTTGCGCTTGCCGTCTTCGTCGGAGTTTGCGGCTTCGTTCACGCCGTTTTCGTCGGCATCACCATCGGTGTCATCGGCTTCGGCGCTGTCGTCGTCACCTTCAGCATCATCGGCGTCATCGCCGGCCTGTGCGTCAAGAGCGCCGTTCTGGTCGTTCTGTCCGCCCTTGCCACGACGGCGGCGACGACGCTTGCGCTTGCGCTTGCCATCTTCACCGTTTTCGCCCTGCTGCTGCTGACGCGGCTCGCCAGCCTGCGCCTTGACGATTTCTTCCTCTTCCTCGTCCTCTTCCGCCTCGATGACGATATCGTCTTCCTCTTCGACGAAGTTCGGAAGCATCTGGATGAGGCTTTCGATCTTCACCGGATTTTCGACGGCTTCGCCGCGATCGATGGCAAAATGCTGCGCACCGACGCTGGAATCGGCGGCAATGATGATCGACACGCCGAAGCGGCCTTCATAATCGACGATCGTGCCACGCTTGTGGTTGAGCAGGTAAAGTGCCGTTTCCGGCGTGCAGCGCACCGTGATGTTATGGGTGGTGTTGCGCAGCAGATATTCCTCGACGCCGCGCAGAACATGCAGCGCGATGGAGGATTCCGAACGTACATGGCCCGTGCCGCCGCAATGCTGGCAGACCTGGGTGGTCGATTCCAGCACCGAAGCGCGGATGCGCTGGCGCGACATTTCCAGAAGGCCGAAATGCGAGATGCGGCCGACCTGGATGCGGGCGCGATCGTTCTTCAGGCAATCCTTGAGCTTCTTTTCGACAGCGCGGTTGTTGCGCTTTTCTTCCATGTCGATGAAGTCGATGACGACAAGACCGGCAAGGTCGCGCAGGCGCAGCTGGCGCGCCACTTCTTCCGCCGCCTCGAGGTTGGTCGTCAGCGCGGTTTCCTCGATGGAATGCTCGCGCGTCGAACGGCCGGAGTTGACGTCGATCGAAACCAGCGCTTCCGTCTGGTTGATGATGAGGTAACCGCCGGATTTCAGTGTCACCTGCGGCTGCAGCATCCGGTCGAGCTGGGCTTCGATGCCGGAGCGCGAGAAGATCGGGTGAATGTCGCGGTAAGGCTGAACCACCTTGGCATGGCTCGGCATCAGCATTTTCATGAAGTCTTTCGCTTCACGATAGCCTTCTTCGCCGGAAACGATGATCTCGCCGATATCCTTGTTATAGAGATCGCGGATCGAGCGCTTGATCAGCGAGCCTTCCTCGTAAACGAGGCAGGGGGCGGTGGAATTCAGCGTCAGCGTGCGGACGTTTTCCCACAGGCGCATCAGATATTCGAAGTCGCGCTTGATTTCGACGCGGGTGCGGTTGGCGCCTGCGGTACGCAGAATGACGCCCATGCCCTGCGGAACCTCCAGATCGCGCGCGATTTCCTTCAGGCGCTTGCGGTCGGTCGGCTGGGTAATCTTGCGGGAAATGCCACCGCCACGCGCCGTATTCGGCATCAGCACGGAATAACGGCCGGCAAGCGACAGGTAGGTGGTGAGTGCGGCACCCTTGTTGCCACGTTCTTCCTTGGCCACCTGCACCAGAAGGATCTGGCGGCGCTTGATGACTTCCTGGATGCGATACTGCTTGCGCGGTTTGCGGGCAACACGGTCGGGAACTTCCTCCATCGCGTCTTCGGCGCCGACGGATTCGATCACTTCCTTTTCGTGATGATCGTCGTCATCGTCGTCGTCATCATCGTCATTGCCACGGCGAAGGCCTTCGACTTCTTCGGAAATCGTATCGGTATCGACCATCGCGGCCATCTCGCCGCCGGTGCTGCCGTCTTCGTCGGAAGCGGCTTCAGCGGCTTCGGCTGCGAGTTCTTCTTCTGTCTTCTTCTTGGCGCGGGGGCGGCGAACGCGCTTCTTCGGCTTTTCTTCCTCGGCCGGCGCTTCTTCCGCAACGGTCTCGACGGCTGCAACCGCAGTCTCTTCGGAGACTTCTTCGGCTGCAGTCGCTGGCGCAGCCTCTTCCGTCACCACGACTTCAACGGTTTCGCTTGCCGAGACGATGCCGACATCGGGCTGATCAACCTGCGAAAGATCGATTGCCGGCGCACCGGGCTCGGGCGCATCTGCCGATTCGAAGTCGTCGCTGCGGCGATGATCTTCAGCTTCGGCCCTCAGCAGAGCCTGACGGTCGGCAAGCGGGATCTGGTAATAATCCGGATGGATTTCCGCAAAGGCGAGAAAGCCGTGGCGATTTCCACCGTAATCGACGAAGGCCGCCTGAAGCGAGGGTTCAACCCTCGTCACCTTGGCAAGGTAGATATTGCCGCGGATCTGTTTCTTGTGCTCCGATTCGAAATCGAATTCTTCGATCCGGTTCCCACGGACAACGACTACGCGTGTCTCCTCTTCGTGGGAGGCGTCGATAAGCATTTTGTCTGCCATGTAAGCTGTGCTCCTCGGCGCAGCCTTGTTTTATACGAGAACAGGCCCGCCATACGGACGGGCCTTTCATATGAGTGCAAGGATGTGCCGGAAATGAAGTCTCCTGCCGGGCGTCTGTAAACTGGCAGCATCCGGACCGACGGCGAGGCACATGGCCTGCTCCTGGTATCCGGTTCATGTGAAAACTGCTGCGACATCATTGGCCAGGCGGAACGACAATAATATATAGACCCCTTGGGGTCCGATGAATTTGCTCTCCTCAGAGCAGCGGTGGTAGGGCCACCGGGTAGGTCTCCGGCCACGGCCGGAATTGATCCAGTTTCAGGATAAATGTAACGACGGCAGATGATTGCCCGTTTTGCAGCGCCAGCGTCTTTTTCGATTGGCAGCCGGCGGGCATCTATCCCGTCAACACTTTTAACCCTCATCCTTGTTGTATGTTTTCTCTGTCATAATAGCAATAGGGTGGCTAAATATGCCATATTGTTGGTGGAATTTCCGGGTTAACAATTGGTTCACCAAGGCCTGCGATTGTGGGGCGCAAACGCGCAAACAAACGTCCGGCGTGGTCGAAACGGTGCCGTTCCCGGTGCTTTTCCGCTCCATTTATCGAAAATGACTGAAATACGGAATTTCTTGAAGACCATGAATTTCACGCGCAGCGCAGAGATATCAGGTGGGGCAGGGCCGCTTGGCGTGCGAATCGCGCGGCTTGCGCGTGCCTTCGTCGTTCCGGTCTTCCTTTCGGTCGTCACAGTCCTCTGTGGCGTCCCGCAGGCCTTTGCGCTTGAACCGCTTGTCGCCAATCAGGCGCGCATCATCGGCGACGAGGCGCGCACCCGCATCGTTCTCGATTTCGCGGAAGAGCCGGAATTCGATGTTCACTATCTCGATTCGCCGGCCCGCATCGTCGTTGATTTTCCGGCGGTGAATTTCGCCTTTCCGGTATCCGACCTCAAACCGACAGGCCTTTTTTCAGATATCCGCTTTGGCAGCATGGGCCAGAACAGCGCCCGTATCGTGCTGACCGCGAAAAAACCGGTGCAGGTGGCGGTGGCCGAAACGAAAAAGGGCGAGGACGGCGCAGCTTTCCGTTTCGTGCTGGATACGGAAATCACCACCAAGGCCAAATTCGCCGAACTGGTGAAGACCCAACAATGGCAGACGCCGGCACCGGTTACCACCGCGGCGATCACACCCGGTGACAAGACGGTGCGGCAGGCGGAGTTCGTTATCGCGGTCGATGCCGGTCATGGTGGCATCGATGCCGGTGCGACAGGCGGGGCGACCGGTACGGAAGAGAAGGTCATTACATTGACCTTTGCCAGGGAGCTGGTTGAACGGCTGAACCGGGAACCGGGCATCAAGGCGTTCCTGACCCGTGATTCCGATACGTTTCTTGCCCTGTCTGAGCGCGTGACGATCGCCCGGCAGAACAATGCCAATCTGTTCATTTCCGTCCACGCCGACACCCTGAAGCAGAAGGGCATCCGTGGCGCTACCGTCTATACATTGTCGGACCGCGCGTCTGACCGCATGGCGCAGGAGCTGGCGGAGCGTGAAAACAAGTCCGATCAGATCGCCGGTGTGGCTGTCTCCACCGAGCCGCCGGAAGTCGCCGATATCCTGCTTGATTTCACCCGTCGTGAAACCCAGGCCTTTTCCGTGACGCTGGCGGAAAACATCGTGTCCTCCTTCGAGGGGCAGGTCGGCCTCATCAACAATCCGCATCGTTACGCCGGTTTCATGGTGCTGCGCGCCCATGATGTGCCATCGGTGCTGCTGGAACTGGGTTTCCTCTCCAATCCGGAAGATGAAAAGCTGCTCCTCGATGCCGAATGGCGCAACAAGGTCTCCGACAGGCTGGCGACGGCAGTGGGGCGATACCGCGCCAAGGCCATGGCAAACGGCGGCTGAAACACCGGGCGGCGTCGTAAAAGCACTGTTGCCGCCGTGCCGATTGCAGCCAAAAAGCTGTTCAATTCTTGAGCCTTGCGGATTATTAACTGCCCGAAGCCCTATTTTACTCACATTCCCCGCGTTACTCGGATGCGGATTCGGTGGCGATCCGCACAGCGACAGAAACGCGATATGCGGCGGTTGACCCGGTAACATATCAGCGAATGCTGCCGTATCCGGCTTGTCATCGAAGGTATGGTGTGCAAAACGGCACGCGATATGCAAGGATGCGCCCGTAAATCGTCGGGCGTTGATGGTTACGATTCGAATTATCGGTAGCTTGGTATGATCAGACTGATTGGATATTTTTTCGGCTTGGCCAGCGTGCTCTTCCTGTGCGCCGCCGTCGTCGGTGCGATTTATTTGCACGGCGTGACGAAGGACCTGCCGGATTACGCAGTTCTGAGTACCTATGAGCCGCCGGTAACGACCCGCGTGCACGCCGGCAACGGTGCGTTGATGGCGGAATATGCCCATGAAAAACGCCTGTTCCTGCCGATCCAGGCCATCCCCGACCGGGTGAAGGCGGCCTTCCTTTCGGCGGAAGACAAGAATTTCTACAACCATCCGGGCGTTGATATCTTCGGTCTTGGCCGCGCCATTCTTGTCAATATACAGAACTTAGGCTCGGGCCGTCGTCCGGTCGGCGCTTCCACCATCACCCAGCAGGTGGCGAAAAACTTCCTGCTGACCAACGACCAGACCATCGACCGCAAGCTCAAGGAAGCCATTCTCTCCTTCCGCATCGAGCAGACCTATTCCAAGGACAAGATTCTCGAGCTTTATCTCAACGAGATTTTCTTCGGCCTGAATTCCTACGGCATTGCCGGCGCGGCGCTCACCTATTTCAATAAATCGGTGACGGAACTGACGATTGCCGAGACCGCCTATCTCGCATCGCTGCCGAAGGGCCCGGCCAACTACCATCCGATCCGCCGCGAAAAGGCAGCTCTCGAGCGCCGCGACTGGGTAATCGACCGCATGGCCGAAAACGGCTACATTACCGTTGCAGATGCCACGGATGCCAAAAAGCAACCGCTTGGCGTCAATCTGCGCCGCGGCGGCGCGCATATCTTCGCATCCGACTATTTCGCCGAAGAAGTCCGCCGCCAGATCGTTGAGAAATACGGTGAGGAAGCGCTTCTCGAAGGCGGTCTGTCGGTCCGCACCTCTTTCGATCCGCAGATCCAGGCGGAGGCGCGCAAGGCGCTTCAGGATGGTCTGGTGCAATATGACGAGCGTCGCGGTTTCCGCGGACCCGTCGAAAAGATCGAAACGACCGGTGACTGGACGGCGGCGCTCGCCAAGGTCAAGGGCCTGCGCGACGTTCCCGAATGGAAGGTCGCCGTGGTCCTCGCCGTTGCGGCCGATGGCGTCGATATCGGCGTGCAGCCGGACACGGAAACCGAAGATGGCGACAAGCGCACGCGCGGCCATATCTCCGCTGAAAACATGCGCTGGGCCTATCGTGATGCGACCGGCAAAAAGGCAACTGCCAAGTCGCCGGTAGGTGTCGTTGCGGCAGGCGATGTGATTTATGCGCAGCCGCTTGCCAATTCCGGCAATGAATATCGCCTGCGTCAGCCGCCGAAAGTGCAGGGCGGCATGGTGGTGATGGATCCGCATACCGGCCGTGTTCTGGCCATGGTGGGTGGTTTTTCCTACGCGCAGTCGGAATTCAACCGTTCCACGCAGGCCATGCGCCAGCCGGGTTCCTCCTTCAAGCCGTTCATCTACGCGGCAGCCCTCGACAATGGTTATACCCCGGCATCGGTCATTCTCGACGCGCCGATCGAGGTGGTGTCCGGCGGTCAGGTCTGGAAGCCGCAGAATTACGGCGGGGGTTCCGCCGGTCCGTCCACCCTGCGTCTCGGCATCGAAAAATCCCGTAACCTCATGACCGTGCGCCTGGCGCAGGACATGGGCATGAACCTGGTGGCGGAATATGCCGAACGTTTCGGCATCTATGACAAGATGCCGCCGCTTCTGGCCATGTCGCTCGGTTCGGGTGAAACCACCGTCATGCGTATGGTCTCGGCCTATTCGGTCATTGCCAATGGCGGCAAGCAGATCAAGCCGACGCTGATCGACCGTATTCAGGACCGTTACGGCAAGACGATCTTCCGTCATGAAGAGCGTGCCTGCGAAGGCTGCAATGCCACCAGCTGGCAGAACCAGGATGAGCCTGTCATCGTCGACAATCGCGAGCAGGTTCTTGACCCGATGACCGCTTACCAGACGACGTCCATGCTGGAAGGTGTCGTGCAGCGCGGCACGGCAGCAGGCAAGATCAAGGTCAATCTGCCGGTTGCCGGCAAGACGGGCACCACCAATGATGAAAAGGACGCCTGGTTCGTCGGTTATACGCCGGACATGGTTGCCGGCCTCTACATCGGCTTCGATTCACCCGCACCGCTCGGTCGCGGCGGCACGGGCGGTTCGCTGTCGGCGCCGATCTTCGGTGAATTCATCGCCGATGCGGCCAAGCATCTGGAGCCGAGCAAGTTCATCGTGCCTGCCGGCATGAACTTTGTCGCCGTCAACCGCAAGACAGGCATGGCGGCGGTTGAGGGTGAGCCGGACACGATCATGGAAGCCTTCAAGCCGGGCACCGGCCCGGCCGACAGCTTCTCGGTGATCGGCGCGGAAAACTACATGTCTCAGGAAGATATTCTGAAGACCTCGCCGCAGGCGCAGCAGGCCATCACCGGCGGTGGCGGCGGTCTTTATTGACACCAGTTCCGGGATCATCGGGGGGCGCGGGTCTTTACATCCGCGCCCCCCGCATTTATTTGAGCAACAAGTTTCAATGAAGGCGAAGAACCAGCGAAATGCGCAATGAAATCGTGAACGTAGTCGACGAAATCAAGCAGGCCATAAGCCTGCTGAGGAGGCATCTTTGACTGGGACCAGGCGATAAGACGACTGGACTGGTTAAATAACAAGGCAGAGGACCCGACCCTCTGGAACGATGCCTCCGAGGCCCAGAAGCTGATGCGTGAGCGCCAGCAGCTGGATGACAGCATCAGCGGCGTCAAGGCGCTGGAGCAGCAGCTGAAGGACAATATCGAGCTGATCGAACTCGGCGAGATGGAAGGCGACGACGAGATCGTCAAGGACGCCGAAGACTCGCTGAAGGCGCTGAAGAGCGAGGCGAACCGCCGTCAGGTGGAAGCCATGCTGTCCGGCGAAGCTGACGGCAATGACACCTATCTCGAAGTGCATTCCGGCGCCGGCGGCACGGAAAGCCAGGATTGGGCGAACATGCTGTTGCGCATGTATACCCGCTGGGCGGACCGCGAAGGCTTCAAGGTCGAGGTGCTGGAAGTTCACGATGGCGAAGAGGCCGGCATCAAGTCCGCGACGATCCTCGTCAAGGGCCACAATGCTTTTGGCTGGCTGAAGACGGAATCGGGCGTGCACCGCCTCGTTCGTATTTCACCCTATGACAGCAATGCGCGTCGCCACACATCGTTCTCTTCCGTCTGGGTCTATCCGGTCGTCGACGATTCGATCCAGATCGACATCAACGAAAGCGATTGCCGCATCGATACCTATCGTTCGTCCGGTGCTGGCGGCCAGCACGTCAACACGACGGATTCGGCCGTGCGCATCACGCACATCCCGACCGGTATTGCGGTTGCCTGCCAGCAGGAACGGTCGCAGCACAAGAACCGCGCCAAGGCGTGGGACATGCTGCGCGCCCGCCTCTATGAAGTGGAACTGCAAAAGCGGGAAGATGCGGCCAACGCACAGGCTGCTTCCAAGACCGATATCGGCTGGGGTCACCAGATCCGTTCCTATGTTCTGCAGCCTTACCAGCTGGTCAAGGATCTGCGCACGGGCGTTGAAAGCACCGCGCCCGGCAACGTGCTGGACGGTGATCTGAACGAATTCATGGAAGCTGCTCTCGCGCATCGCATCAGCGGTGGCGCGGACGTGGAAGTGTCGGATATCGACTAAGACGCCAGATGCGTCGATCGAGAAATTGCCCCTCGCAGGTCCTGCGAGGGGTTTTTCGTTGGAGAATATTGCGTGAAACAGGTGCTCTACATCGTCGACGTCCAGCCGAGCTTCAATCCACCGGCTGCGCTGGTGGTGGAGATATCGGCACTCGCAACTACGATGCCCAGCATGGCCACCGTCGAGCGCCATGATGAAAGCGTCACGCCTTTCGAGCGGCAGCTCGGCTGGAAGCCGGGCAGGGATGATGAGTCGCTTGTCGCCGCGGACCGAATATTCATCAAGCACGGTTATGCGCCCCCAAAGGCGGCGATAGACCACCTACGGTCTCTCAAACCCGACAGGGTGCTGGTCTGCGGCATTCAGGCTGATACCTGCGTACTGGCGGCTGGTTTTGCCCTGTTCGATGCGGGATTGCACCCAACGCTGTTGCCGTGGCTGACGGTCGGCTCCAGCCTGGACCGTAGCGGTGAACTGGGCGCAAGATTATGGAAGCACCATTTCGGCGCGGTTCTGGCCGGGCCGCATGAGCTTGATATCCAGCCGTCAGTTTGAGGCTTTTTCTATCTTCATCTCGCCAAGCTCGTCGATCAGGATCGTCCAGCTTTCAGCTTCCTTGGCCATCGGGTCTGTTTTCAGATAGACGGTGACGAACAGGCCGGGCGAATCCGATGCGCCGTTCGAGCTTTCGGGGCGAACATCCGTGACATAGGATTTCATCTGGTTGAACTCCTCCAGCTCGACATTTTCGAGGAGATTTGGTCCCTCCGCCGTAAAGGCGATGCGCTGCAGGTAAATCTTGGCCGTCCCGTCGCCCTGCCGGATTGCAATCACCTTGTAATAGCCACGCGTGGGCGATGCCGGTGGTGGCCGCAACTGGCCGTCAGCGCCCTCCCGCGGCTCGAGGTTTCTGTCTTCCCACATGCCGCTGCTGACAACGAAGATCGCGGAAACAGGCAGCGTATCGATCGGGTCTGTCTGCGCCCGTGCGGGCAACACGGCGTTGGCGAGAATGAGGGCAGCGAGGATCGATTGTCTAAGTTTCATGGCCGTTATGAATGGTTAGCGTCAATTGTTGAACTGTTCGGCAAGAACCCGGTCGGACCACGAACGGTCCGGATCCGAGAGAATCCTCGCGGTCCTGTCCTGCGATTGTGCGATCCGAACGTGACGAACGGATTTCACCTCCGTATGGTCAGCCACCGCATTCACCGGGCGTTTATCCCGTTCCAGAACATGAATGTCGACCGTCACCTTATTCGGCAAAAGCGCGCCGCGCCAGCGCCGCGGACGAAACGCGCTGACGGGGGTGAGCGCCAGAAGCGGTGATTCCAGCGGCAGGATCGGCCCATGGGCGGAAAAGTTGTAGGCAGTGGACCCTGCGGGCGTCGCCACCATCATGCCATCACAGATCAGCTCTTCCAGCCGCACCTTGCCATCCACCTCGACACGCAGCTTGGCGGCCTGATGGGATTGGCGGAACAGGCTGACCTCGTTCATGGCAAGGGCGGTGAACTCATCGCCATCCGAATCCGTCGTTGTCATGCGCAGCGGATGAAAATCATTGCCGGTTGCAACCGCGATACGCTCAAGCAGACCCTCCACCCGATAATCATTCATCAGGAAGCCGACCGATCCCCGGTTCATGCCGTAGACACGCTTGCCGGAATTCATCGTTTCGTTGAGGATTTGCAGCATGAAGCCGTCGCCGCCGAGCGCGACGATGACTTCCGCCTCTTCAAACGGCGTGTTGCCGTAAACGCCCTTCAGCGCCTCCATCGCCGTCTGCGCCTCCTCGGTTGCGGAGGCGACGAAGGACAGTGAACAGTTAGAATGCGACATCCGCTTCCCTCGACAACGGCGCAGACCTGAGAAGGCTTGCTAACGGTGCTGTAACCTGTTGAAGCGGCTCGCAATCTTCAAACGTCGATCAAAACGGTCGATCACAAGCCACAAGACGCATCCTTGGTACATGAAGACGACGGTTGGCGACAAGGCCTTTCGGGCAGCGAGGCGTTCCCCCACCGCGCCATTGCGCCGCACCGTTCCACAGCTTCTTGATTTCCACTCTCCGACAAGGGTTGCGATGCAGGGCGGCCTGATGCAGTTTGCTGCAAAGCAGGCCGTGAGATGAATGGCAGGAGACGGATTTGGTGCTGAACTACAATATCTATGATGTCTTTACCGAAACCAGAATGGCGGGAAACCCTCTGGCGGTCATGTATGACGCCGACGACCTCGATCAGGCGACGATGCAGGCAATCGCCAGGGAAATGAACCTTTCCGAGACGGTCTTCGTCAATCGCTCTGGCAACCCGGCACATGCGGCTTCGCTGCGTATCTTCACGCCATCAGGTGAATTGCCTTTTGCGGGACACCCGACCGTCGGTGCCGCTGTCGCCATCGCCGAGCGCAATCGCAAGGATGGCGATGATGATGTCGATATGGTCTGTGTGCTTGAAGAGAAGGTGGGCCCTGTCCGTTGTGCGGTAAAGATGCGCGCCGGCGCCGTCAGCTTCGCCGAATTCGATCTGCCGCGCAAATCATCCCGTGTCGAGCTGCCGCTCGATCATGCGGCACTTGCCGATGCGCTGGGCGTCAGCGAAGGCCATCTGGGTTTTGAAAATCACGTGCCGTCGATCTGGACGGCCGGTGTGCCGTTTCTGCTCGTGCCCCTCCACAATATCGCCGCCGTGCGTGACATGGATTTCGACGCCAATCTTTGGCTGCGCACCGCACCGCTCGTCGAAGGGCTGCTGACGGCGGCCTATATCTACTGTCGCGGCGGCGTAAACCACGCGGCGAAGTTTCATGCCCGCATGTTCTCTCCGGATATGGGCATTTCGGAAGATCCGGCCACCGGTTCAGCGGCTGCTGCCCTTTCCGGCGCCATTCACCATTTCGATGGCCTGACCGACGGACATTATCCGCTCCTCATCGAGCAGGGCGTGGAAATGGAACGGCCGTCCCACATCCACCTGCGCATGGACATCAAGGACGGTGAAATCGCCCGCGCCCGCATCGGCGGCCACGCGGTGCGTGTTGCATCGGGTGTGTTCGAGATTTGATGTCAGTGAGCCGGTAAATTCACGTCGTTGAAGAATGACGAAACAGCCAGCAACCCAAAGAAAAACCCCGGTCTCAAGACCGGGGTTTTATTATGTCTGCGTCAGTCAGATCAGTTGAACCGGCCCGCCGCATGGGCAAGCATCGTATAGACCTTGCCGGTATCGGAGGTGAGGTAGGACTGGGTGACGCTCCGGTCGCGGTCCGTGCGGGCGACGTCGGCGAGCAGCTTTTCGAAATCGGTGATGTAGCGATCCACGGCGGTGCGGAATTCGGCTTCCCGCTCATATTTGCGCTTGATCTCGTCAAACGTCGTCTGGCCCTTCAGCGTGTAGAGGCGACGGGTGAAGACGTCGCGCTCACCGCGCTGGTAACGGCGCCACAGCTCCACCGAGGCATCGTGGTCGATGGCGCGGGCGATATCGACCGAGAGCGAGTTCAGCGATTCGACCATGTGCCGTGGGTTGCGGGTGTCGGCCGCACGGGTCGGCTGCTGTTCGGCGCTGGCGCGGGGAGCGGAAGCCGCAGAGGTTTCCTGACCGTCACGCGAGGCGCCGCGCAGCAGATCGCTGATCCAGCCGCTGCCTTCTTCACGACGTCCGGCAGGGTTTGCCGCAGCCGGTTGAGCGGGGGCGGCTGCCTGACGGTTCTCGGTTTGCCGGTTTTCGACCTGGCGGTTTTCAAGCGGCAGGGAACCGCGCAGTGCGGCTGGCGCGGGGGCAGGCTGCGGCTGCGCCGGGCGCTGCGGTACCGGAGCGGCTGCTGCCGGCTGCGGGCGTGTTTCGACACGGCGCTCGGCGGCAGGCTGGGTAGCGGCAATGGCGCGGGCGACGGGTTCGGAGACTTCCATCTGGTGGGTCGAACGGCCAACAAGCTGGGAAATATCCTGCAACGCCTTGATCTGCTCGGAAACGGCGCGACGCATGGCGGCCGCACTTTCCTTGGCTTCTTCTGGCAGGTCGAATGCGCCACGCTTCAGTTCGGCACGGGTCGCATCCAGCTCGCGGCGGATATCGTGGCTGGAGCGGCGGATCTCGTCGGTCGCACCGGCAAAGCGGCTGACGGCCTCTTCGACGGCCTGACGCAGCGTCTCCTTGAGGTTGGCGGCGGCGGCATTGGATTTTTCCGAGGCGCTGCCCAAGAGATTGTCGACTTCCGAGAGCGAGGATTCGACACCGCCGCGCAGGCGGTTGACCAGCTCGTCGGAATATTTCTGCGCGTCGGACAGCGTGCTTTCAATCGAGCGGCTGGCATCCTGGCCGGCGGAGAGCAGGGCGCCCCGCATGGTCTGTGCCGCCGAGCGGGCGCGTTGTTCGGTCTCATCCAGCGAGCGGCCGATATCGGTAAACGACGCCTGCAGGTTGTCGCGCAGATTGCCGGCGACGTTCTGCGAACGCTCTTCGGCTTCGTTGAGCGTGGTTTCCACCACGCCGACGACGTTGCGCATGGCGCTTTCGATTTCCTCGGAGCGTTTGACGAGGCCGACCGACAGGCTGCGAAGTGCGTCCTGACGCTCCTCCAGCGTGCCGACGAGGCTCGATTGCGCCGCGTTGAGCAGTTCGGAGGCCTGGCTCAGCACCTTCGAATGTTCCTCGAAGCGGCCGACGATGCCGGCAACCTGTGCCAGCGTCTGGCCGGAAATATTCGACAGGCGGTCGATCTTTCCTTCGAGCAGACGGCTGGAGCTGGAGACCATGTCGGCGGCCTGCGAGGCGCTATCGGAGAAACGGGTCGCAGAGGCGTTCAGGGCCTCATCGGCCGTGCCGAATTCCTGTGCGGCGCGCTCGACGGCGGAGTTGAAGTTGGAAGCCGACTTTTCGACGATTTCGGCCATGCTGTTATGGGTCTGCGACAGCATATCCGTGCTCTGGCGGGTTGCGGCGACCAGCTTGTTGGCGGCATCGCTGCCCGAGCGGGCATATTTGTCGATACCCTCTTCGACGGCATCCGCCATGGCGGTGTGGGTCTGCGACAGCATGTCGGTGCTCTGGCGGGTGGCGGCGACAAGTTTGCTTGCCGCATCCGTGCCGGCATTGGCGTAATCGCTGATCGCCTGTTCCACCATGCCGACCATGCCGCTGTTGCTCTGCGACAGAAGTTCTGCGCTCTGCTGGGCAGCGGAAACGATCTTTTCGGCGGCTTCACGGCCAATGGTGGCGTATTCGTCGACCACCGGCTTGGCTTTTTCCTCGATCAGGCGCGACAGTTCGGCAGAACGGCTGGCCAGCATCGAGTTGAGTTCGCGGGTGCGGTTATCCAGCGCCGAGCGGATGGATTCGCCGCGCGCGTCGAGGGCCGATTCCACACCCGTCAGCGTCTCTGAAATGACACCGACCTGAGAGCGGACGACGGCTTCAGCCTCGGCCACCTTGTTGACGATGATGTTGCCGGCTTCCGAGAAGGTCTGGGCAACGGCTGCGGCCTGGCCGGAAAGACGTGTCTGAGCATCCGAAATGCGGTTGACGATCTCGCCGGAGCGTTCCTCGATGGCCTTGGTGAAGGCCTCGTTCTGCGCCTGAACCTGGTCGGCAAATTCCGAACCGGACTTGGCGAGCAGGGCAGACGAGCGAACCGCTTCATCGCCGATGCTCTGGGTGGCGGAGACGACCGCGCCGCGCAGGCTGACTGCGAGATCGCTCGCCTTGCCTTCGATGGTACGGTTGACGTTTTCGAGGCCGATCGTCAGCGCCCGGTCCATGGTGCCGAGGCGTTCGTCGATACGGGCCGTGCCGGTATCGAATGTTTCGGCCAGACGGGTGGTGCGGCTTTCGAACGTGTCGGTAACACGTGTCGTCTGCTCGTCCAGAATGCCGGTGATGCGCTCGGCAGCTTCGTCGCTGGTGCGGGCAAAGACCGCAGTCTTGTCTTCCAGCGCCTCTGCGAAGCGGCGTCCGGCATCTTCGATCGATGTGTTCACATTGGCCAGATCACCGCCAACGCGGGCCTGCAACGTGTCGAGCGACGTTTCGATACGCGCACCTGTCTCGTCGAGACGGGTGGTGACGTTGCCGATCGAGGTTTCGATGCGGGAGGAGAGGGCGTCTGTCGCGCCGCCGATTTCGCGGGCGGCTTCGCCGATCTTGACGGCGATGTCGCCGGCGCTGTTGCGAAGACGTTCTTCGAGCGTCGCAGCGCTTCCGTCGATTGCCTTCTGCAGCGTGTCCTGCTGGGTTTCGAGCGACAGTTCGAGCATGCTGGCGCTGGAAGCGACAGTGGTGCCGATCATCATCGCCTGCTCGGAGAGCATGTCACCCATCTGGGTGGTGGCCGAGCTCAGCGTTGCAGCCATATCCGCGTGGCGCTGGTCGAGCGCGGTGCGGATATCCTCATGCGATTGCGACAGATTGCTTTCGAGGCGGGAGACCCCTTCTTCCACCGTCTGTGCAAAACGGCTGCTGCCATCTTCCACAACGGTTTCGATGCGGTTGGCCGCGCCAGAAACGCTCTGCTCGATCAGGCCGCTATTGCGCTCCAGCGAACCGGCAATGCGTTCCGCCTGTGAGCCGAGCATGGTTTCCAGCCGCTCGTGGCCGCTGGCAAGGGCGTTTTCAAGTGTAAACGCCGTGGCTTCGAGGCGCTGGCCGACACCGGCCGCCGCAAGCGAAAGCGACGATGTTCTCGCATCCATTGCCTCGGCAATCCGCTCCTCGACACCCGAAATCGTCATGTCGAGCGCCATGGTCCGGCTGTCGAGTGCATCGGCGATGCGTTCTTCCGCGCCGGAAACGATGCCGGAAAGGGCAGCCGTCCGGCTGTCCAGCGCGCCGGCAATACGGTCCTCCACGCCGGAAACGGCGCCGTGCAGGGCGGCGGTGCGGCTATCGAGAATATCGGCAATCTTTTCCTCGACGCCGGAGAAGCTCATGTCGAGCGCCATGGTCCGGCTGTCGAGTACGTCTGTGATCCGCTCTTCCGCACCGGAAACGACGTTTTTCAACGAATCCGTGCGGCTGTCGAGTGCGCCGGCAATACGGGTCTCGGCGCTTGCCACCAGCTCGCCAAGAGCTGCGGTGCGCGTATCGAGCGCATCGGCGATTTTCTCTTCTGCCCCGGAAAATGCCATGTCGAGCGCCATGGTGCGGCTGTCGAGCGTATCGGCGATGCGTTCTTCGGCACCCGAAACCACGGCGTTGAGCGCGGCGGTACGACCGTCAAGCGTTTCAGCGATACGGGTCTCGGCGCCGGCAACAACGTCGCCGAAGGTGGTCGTGCGGCTGTCGAGCGCGCCGGCGATCTTCTCTTCGGCACTGGCGACAATGCCGGTAAGGGCGGATGTGCGGCTGTCGAGTGTTTCGGAAAGCCTTTCCTCGACATTGGCGAAGGTCATGTCGAGCGACAGGGTACGGCTGTCCATCGTGTCGGCGATGCGTTCCTCGACACCGGAAATCGTGCTGGAAAGAGCAGCCGTGCGACCGTCAAGCGTTTCGGCGATACGGCTCTCCGCGCCGGAGACAACGTCGTGCAGGGCAGCCGTGCGGCTTTCCAGCGTGTCGGAAATACGGTCCTCGATACCGGAGACGGCACCGGTGATGGCGGCAGCGCGGGTTTCGAGCGTCTCCGACAGACGGCGTTCGACATCGGCGACAACGCTGTTGATTGCTGCTGCACGTTCGTCAAGCATCGCGGCGAGACGTTCGGCCGTGCCGGAGACAGAGCCGGTAATGGCCAGCGAACGGCTGGCAAGCGCTTCGTCAAAACGATCCTGGCTGGCCGAAAGTGCGCCGAACAGGGCATTGCTGCGTTCCGCCAGCACGTTGTCGATCTTCTCGTGCGAATTGGCGAAGGCATTGGTGATTTCGGCAGTGCGCTGGCCAATCGCGTCGCTGAACTCGCGGGTGCGGGTTTCCAGCGCGCTTTCAAGCATTTCCTGGCCGGTGCCCAGCGCGGTTGCAAGCGCCAGAGACTGATCGGTCATGGTGTTGCCAATGCGCTCAAGACCGCTGTTCAGCATGGTGTCGAGGGCTTCGGAGCCGCCGGCAACGGTTTCGTTGATGCGGGCGAGGCTTTCCATCAGCTTGCTGTCGAGGCTGCCGGCGCGCTGGTCGAAGGCGCTGGCAAATTCCGCCACATGCTCGTCGAAGGCCGAGTTGACCTGGCCAACCGTCGCCTGCAGTCGCTCTTCATAGAGGCCGGAACGCAGATCGAGATCCATGATCGCATCATCAGCCGTGCTCTGCAGGCTCTGGCGGAAGGAGAGACCCTTTTCCTCAAGCGTCGTCGAAAGCTTGTCGAGCACGGTATCCAGCGAACCGCCGATGATCTGCTGGCCGCGATCAATATTGCGGTTGAGTTCCAGCGTGCGCGTGGACAGCGTTTCGTTGAGCTGGCGGGTGCGCTCCTCAAGCGCGCTGTTGAGGCTTTCGGCACCGCTATCCAGCGTCGAAGCATGGATTGCGAACCGCTCAAGCAGCACTTCGCCGCGCTCATCCAGCGTCGAGGCAAGATTGTGCAGGCGCATGTCGAATTCGTTCGACAGGGTCGAACCTGAGGAATTCAATGCCTGAAGCAGGTTTTCGGTCTTGGCGGCGATCAGGCTGCCCATGGCTTCGGTGGAAGCGCGCGATTTTTCAAGCAGGGCGGCGGAGCGCGTATCGATCATCGAGGCGAAGGCTTCGCCTGTCGTGGCAAGCCGCATCGAAAGCTCTTCGCCAACGATGGAAAGCTCTTCCTTGATCTGTTCCTGTGCGCCAACGATGGACGAGCGGATGCGCTCGGCATGGTTGACGATGGCGTCGCGCTCGGCGGTCAGTTCCTGCACAAGGCTGCGGACGCGCAGTTCATTGTCGGCATAGCTGCGCTCAAGCGCGTTGACTTCGGAATGGACCAGCGTTTCCAGTTCCGTCGCACGTGCAATGGTGCGCTCGATACCGTCATTCATGGCCGAAACTTCGCGGCGAACCGCCTGGCCCACGGACATGATACGATCGGAGGCAACCGTTTCGGGCTCGGCAAGGCGAAGAGCGACTTCGGCCATCGAGCGGGCGGCGTTACGCAGATCGCGGGCACGCGCCATCATGATCGCGAAGGCGAAGAACAGCATGACGGGAACGAGGATGCCGACGACGATCGCCATCAGGCCGGGAATTGCGGTGAGGTCGGCCAGCGAGGCAATGTTCCAGAGCGCATTGCCGTAAAGCAGGTGTGCCACACCAAGGCCACCCAGCGCCCAGATTACCGACATGATCGTCGCATTTCTGAGTGCGCCGCCGATCGAGCCGCCTTCGAGCGATTTCAGGATCATCGCCGGGCTGCGCTTGGAGCCGTCATTGGCCGCTTCCAGATTGGGGGATTTGGGTGCCTGTTCGGCAGGCGCGCGCGCAGCCTCGGGAGCAGGGGTCTGTCTGCTTGCTTCCTTCAATCTGGCCTCCGGCTGCTTTGGCGCTGCGGTCTTCCGCGATTCCGGCTTTTCTTCGAAAGCACCGAGCTGCAGGGCGTCTTCCAACGCCTGAAATGCAGTCTCGTCGACAGAGTCGCTGATCTTGTTATTCGCCATGCGGTTACGCCTCGTTACACATACGCCCGGCTTCATGCCGTTGGACCACTTGCAACCTGCAAGCGGACTGCCGCCATCATGCCGGCGGAACATTATCCCGTTAAAGGGAACAATTCCGCCATTTACCAAATCCCGAATTGCTGGTGGTCCAGCTTTCGGGCGAAATTACATCACTGTGCCGTAATAACAAAGCTTGCACTTAAGCCTCGTCTTAACGGCAGTACCGTAGTGACACATTTAGGTGTTCGAAACAATTAATGCGGATTTACGGCAGCAGCGAAGTGTCGGCTTTTTAACAGTTTTTAAACCTGAGTTTCGCTCTGAACGCCTTGTTTCGCATAAGTTTAACATAAATTAACCATAGCAGAAGATTTTCGCCCGCGTCACGCCGTAATTTAAGCCGATAGCACCGGTTTGGATGCGTAAATACGACACAGATGTGACACGAAACAGGAAACGGCGAGACAAGGAATTCCAGCCATGGCAGCGGTCAGTATTGCTTTCGAAGCTCCGGATAATTGCGGCGGTGCGCCGGCCGTTACGAAAAAGCCGATCGATTTCGATCATCTTGCCCGTCAGACGATGGGTGACAAGGATCTGGAAATCGAAGTCCTGCAACTGTTCAGCCGCAACGCCCGCGCCGCATTGCATGAAATTGCCGATGCTGACGACAAGGCCGTGCGGGCAACCGCCCACCGCCTGAAGGGCGCTGCGCAGGCCGTCGGCGCCCCGGCGGTTTCCGCCGCCGCAGCTGCGGTGGAGGACCAGGGCAAGGACAGCGCCGCGATTGCAAAACTCGCGGCAACCATCGTCGAGGCGGAAAACTTCATCCTCAAGCTCTGCCGCTGAGGCGGAGTTCATCAAATTTGTCATTTTACAAGGCCGGTTCCGCCTGTGCACCCTTGAAGCGGGTTGCCAAGGCGAACCGGCCTTTCTATGTGTTTAGAACAGTTCTTAGATCACCATTTTGGATTCCGGCATGACAAAACTGACCATCGTTGCCTTTGACGGCACGCCCCATGAACTCGATGTGAGCAACGGTTCCACCGTCATGGAGAACGCCGTGCGCAACTCCATTCCGGGCATCGATGCGGAATGTGGCGGCGCCTGTGCCTGCGCGACCTGTCATGTCTATGTTGATGACGCCTGGGCGGAGCGTGTCGGCGGGCCGGAGCCGATGGAAGAGGACATGCTGGATTTCGCGTTCGAAGTGCGCCCCACCTCGCGTCTCTCCTGTCAGATCAAGATGAATGACGAGCTTGACGGTCTTGTCGTTCATGTTCCCGAACGCCAGGGCTGAAGGCTCTCCACTTGTCGGTCGCAGAAAAAGCCCCGCTCACCAGATAGAGGAGAGCGGGGCGAGGCGGGTACGCAGCATGCAGGCGAGGGAGGAAACACCTGCGAGCCCTCAAGTGCGCACCGGGAGAACCGGAGAGGGTTTCAAGCGCCGGACCCGCTGCGGGCCACAACCGTTAAAACCATATGAACAAGCTACAATGAGTCTCGGCGGCGGCACCATGACGAGAAGTCACGGGTGAGATCGGACATGACGTAACGTCATGTTTCCGTTGCGTTGCGCCTTTAATGGGAGGTGCGGCGAAGGCGGTTTACCGCCTGTTCTGCCCCTGTTCGAGCCGGTTTTTCAAAAGCCGGGTCATGCGGGCGTCGAAATTTTTCGATTCCACTACATCGAAACGCAGCTGGTCCCTGTCATGCTCATCCATCACCGTCTGGGTGATCTTGCCGACCATTTCCTGAAGCGTCTCGCAATTTTTTTGCGGATGAAGGGCTGCCAGCTGCCTTTCGAGCGAACGGGCATGGGTGCGGGCGATTTCCGCGTGCCGTTCCTCGTGGCGCTTGATATCGGCCAGCAGCGTATCCCAGATGAAGGCCAGCTCCGCCGTGGTGCGGCGGCGGTTTTTCCATCGCGGCAAAAGGATGCGGGTGTTCAACAGAACCTTGGCCGTTCCAACGCTGCACTGGCCGTTTTTTTCCACATAGGTGAGTTCGCCGCCGAATTTAATCTCGGTCGCACCGGGATGGCGCGCGCCGGTGTTGCGCGTCAGCGGGCCATGCTTGGAAAGCTGCTGGTCGAGATCGGCGGCGGTTTTGCCGGTGATCGAAAAATAGGAATAGGTCTTGCGGACGATGGTGTCGGAAAAAGCCGGCCCGGCCGAAGAAAGTGCCAGCGCGCCCGCAAGGGCGACGCAAAGAGCACGTGATGATTTGGTCATGACCCGGCCTTCCGGTTGAACTTGAAAATCGTTTGCTGCATAGGCGGAGCGGAACCTATAAGAATTGGCATAACATTCCGTTATTTCCGAAAGGCGCGTGTTACGTGATAACAGCCGGCAGCAACGTGTGGCAAGCGGCCCATGGCCGCTCCCTGAAACTTGATGGGCGTGGCCGTATTATGGCCATCGTCAACGCCACGCCCGATTCATTTTCCGATGGTGGCCGTTTTCTCGCCGTCGAGGCGGCTTTTTCCCATGCATTGAGCTGTGTGGAACAGGGGGCTGACATCATCGATATCGGCGGCGAATCCACCCGGCCGGGTGCGGCGGAGGTGACGGAGGCGCAGGAGCAGGATCGGGTACTGCCGGTCATCGAGAGGCTGCGCCACGAGACGGACGTTCTGATTTCCGTCGATACCTATCGTGCGTCGACGGCAAGGCTTTCGATCGAAGCGGGCGCGCATATCGTCAATGATGTCTTCGGCTTGCAGAAGGATGCGGAGATGGCGGGGGTGATCGCCGCCACACGCGCCGGCGTCTGCATCATGCATACCGGCCGCGACAGGCAGAAGCTCGCCGACGTCATCGAGGACCAGTTTGAATTCCTCAATCGCTCGCTCGAGATTGCGCAGGATGCGGGTGTTGCCCGAGATGCCGTCGTGCTCGATCCCGGTTTCGGGTTTGCCAAGGACGAGCGCGAAAATGTCGAGCTTATGGCGCGATTCGGTGAGCTTGCCGCTTTCGGCCTGCCGGTTCTGGCCGGCACGTCGCGCAAGCGTTTCATCGGGTCGCTGACGGGCCGGGATGCGGCCCACGAACGCGATATCGGAACGGCTGCGACGACAGCGATCCTGCGCCTTTCTGGTGCTTCGATTTTTCGCGTGCACAATGTCATTGCCACACGCGATGCACTGGCAATTGCCGATGCGGTTCTTGCCAAAGCGTCGGCAAAGGCCGATGCGTAGATCAACGAGTGCCGGAGCGCCGTGTCCCCATGAAGGCGCGGCTTTCGGGCGAAACATTCCTGCCATGGAGGCGATGCGATGAGCCGCTATACCATCATCCTGAAAAACTGTTCCTTTTTCGCCCGTCATGGCCTTCTCGAGCAGGAGGAGGTGCTGGGCCAGCGCTTTTTCGTCGATGCCGAGATGGAGGTTGAGGCGGGTGACGCGCTGGAAACCGACGAAATCGAAAATACCGTCGATTATGGTGTGGCCTTCGCCGTCATCGAAAAAATCGTCGTCGGGCAGCGCCGTTATCTCATCGAGGCGCTGGCGAACGACATCGCCAAGGCGCTGCGCGCCCGGTACCCGCAGATCGTCTGGTTGCGCATCACGGTGCGTAAACCGTCCGCTCCCGTTCCCGGCATTCTCGACTACGCGCAGGTGAGTGTTGAACACCGTGCCTGAAAAGATGACCGTCGCCGCATTGGGTCTTGGCGGCAATATCGGCGATCCCGCCGCCGCGATGGCCAAGGCCTTGCACGAACTGGATATGCATGAAAATTGCCGCCTGCTGGCCGTCTCCGGTCTTTATCGCACGCCTCCCTGGGGCAAGACGGATCAGGCGGATTTCTTCAATTGCTGCGCGCTGGTCGAAACCTCGCTTACGGCGCCCGCGCTGCTGCAATTATGCCTCGACATTGAAAGGGGCATGAAGCGGGTACGCACGGAACGCTGGGGCCCGCGCACCATCGATATCGATGTGCTGACCTACGGCAATGAATCTATCGTAACGGAAAGCATCGAAGTGCCGCATCCGCGCATGACGGGGCGGGCTTTCGTGCTGATGCCGCTCGCCGAGATTGCCCCGGATATCGAGGTGAAGGGAAAGCCGGTGCGGGAATGGCTTCAGCAGGCGGATAGAAGCGGTATTGTCCGCACAAACGAAAAGCGGGAGTGGTGGACACTCCCGCTCGGCAATGACTGAGAGGATTATCGCGCTTAGGGCTTGATCGAACCGACGGCGAGCTGATCAATATCGCGCGCCAGCGTCACACCGATGACGGGGATCATTTGGTCGGCGACCTTGACGGAAATGGTGATGTTCATCGAGTTGTCACTCGAGACGCGAGCAACCATGGCGCCATTGAGCTTGGAACGGTTGATGCCGACGACGACCTTGTCGCCGTTGACCTGTCCGGAGGTAATGTCCAGTCCCTTGCCTTCGGCACCGTCGAGGAACTTGCCTTCGTAGCTGCTGCCCTTCTGGCTGATGATGGCGGACATGGGCTGGCTGAAGACGCCGACGCGGCAGGTGCCGCCAAGCTTGATGCCGGTCTTTTTGTCATCAAGCGGTTCGCCCGTCAGATCACAGGTGAATTTGGTGCCCTTGTATTTGCCCGCGACGATTTCGCCCGGACCTTTCCAGACGCCAGCCACCGAGCGGAAGAACACGTCGTCGCGATCGCGCGATGCGGCATGGACGTCAGACAGGCCGAAACCGCCGCTGACGGACAATATGGCGGCAAGTCCGCCCACAAGCGAAAAGAAGCGCGAATACATGATACTTTCCCCGGCGAAGAAGCCTGTTCGATAGGCGGCAATCTACCGGCGGAATGGTTAATGCTTGGTTTATTTCACCCGTATTTGCGGTTTCGTTCGTAACCTTTTGAACCGCGCATGTCTGGCCGATCAGCCTTTTTCACCGCTTTTTCCGCCGCTTAAATCGGGCGTGAGGTCGGACATGAAATCACTGATTCCGGGCCGCTTCACCGCACGAAACGGTAGCGGGCGGCAAAGGTCCATCGCTGCGATACCGATTCGCGCCGTCATCAGGCCGTTGATGACGCCTTCGCCGAGGCGGGCGGAAAGCTTAGAGGCAAGCCCGTGTCCAAGGACCTGCTGGGCGAGACCATCTCCAACCGCGATCGAACCCGTGACGGCCAGATGGGCGACGACGTCGCGCAGCAGCCGGAGCATGCCGAGCGTACCGGGGCGACCGCCATAAAGCTCCGCCATGCCCCGAACCAGTCGCGTCACTTCGAATAGAACATAAGCGAGATCGACGATAGCACGCGGGCTGACGGCGGTGACCACGGAGACACGCTTGGAGGAATTGAGAATCAGCGCCCGTGCCTGCCGGTCGAGCGGCGCCAGCAATTCACGCTCGGCAAGCTCGATGAGATGCGGGCCGTCGATCACATCGTTTTCCGTATCTTTCAGCGCCGCCCGGCCCTTCGCCGTTTCGGCCCGGTGGGAGAGAACGGCATTGAGACGGGTGATGACGGCGCGGGCAGGTTTCGGGCTCTTGTCGAGGCTCGCCGTCTCGGCATCGGCCTTGAGAGACTGCACGGCGTTGAGCCGCATGATGCCGAAGACTTCCCGCCCGACAAGGACGAGAACGGCGAAGAGCGCGACGATAAGGGCGATACTCGCCGTGTAACCCAGCCAGTCGGAGCGGGAGAACAGGTTACGGATAAGCTGGTCCGCCCAAAGCCCGAAGGCGAGCGAGAACAGGACGCCAAGCGCGCCGAGCGCGAGCTTGCCGAAAGAGAAGCGGTTTTTCTTCGGCGAGGCCACCGGCAATGCGGCCGCATCGATCTCTTCAGGCGCCAGAAACGGATCGTCCTCGTCAGGCGTCAATGAAATCTCGGTATCGAAGCTGCGCGGCGCGCGTTTCTGCGCCGGCGACGGCCGTGCCGTCTCCTCTGTCTCGAGCGTGAAAGCCGCCGGGCGGCGGGCCTGCGGATCGTTGTGTGTGGGAGCCTTCATGCGAGCTTGTCTCCGAACAGGAACTGCATGGCGCGGTCGAGCCTGATATGGGGAACGGAAAGCCGGATGCCGCCGCTGCCCGGCTCGTCCACATTGGGCGGGCGGAAGCGCACGACATTGACATCCGGCAGCGTCGCCTTGTCGCCATCCTCGTCTATGCTGCGAAACAACGGCTCCGGGTCTTCGGGCAGGTCGCCGGGAAAGATCGCTGTTTTGCGATTGCCATCGAAGGTCTCGCCATTGATGGTTTCTCCAGCCATCGGCGTACCGACGATAACCGGAAGCTCGTGGCCGTCCTGACGCACGCTTGCCTCTCTGGTGGCGCGCACGGAAGCAAGCGCCATGACCTCGATGCCGGCGCCGTTCATGCCGATGGTGGTGATGGCGCGGTCCACCAGACGACGGGTCAGCCGCTCCAGCCGGTCATGGCTTTCGTGATGCAGATGGTCGGCCTTCGTGGCGGCAATCAGCACCTTGTCGATGCGCCGGCCGATCAGCGAGGATAACAGACTATTGGTGCCGGGACGGAAACAGGCAAGCACATCGCCCAGCGCCCGTTCCAGATCCTGAACGGCCTCCGGTCCGCGATTGACGGCCTGCAGCGTGTCGATCAGCACGATCTGACGGTCGAGACGGGCGAAATGCTCACGGAAGAAAGGTTTGACCACTATCGACTTATAGGCGTCGTAACGCCGCTCCATCATCGCCCGCAGCGAACCCTTTGGCGCTTTTTCGCCGGTTAGCCCCGGCAGGGGCGCAAAGGTCAGCGCCGGAGAACCTTCCAGATCGCCCGGCATCAGGAAACGGCCGGGCGGCAGGGTGGAGAGCGATCTCTCGTCGGACTTGCAGGCTTTCAGATAGGCCGCGAAACTTTCCGCCAGCCGCCGCGCCGTCATCTCATCGGCAGGTGCGTTGATATCGAGCGAAGAGGCGATCGCCAGCCATTCCTGCGCCAGTTCGGCGCGGATGCCGCTCCCGGCAAGTGCGACGGTCGCGTCACTGAACTGTTTGTAATCCTGCGACAGAAGCGGCAGGTCGAGCAGCCATTCGCCGGGATAATCGACGATATCGATGGATAGCTTGCCGGCCGAGAACCACCGGCCCCAGCCACTGGCGCTCTGGTAATCCAGCGTGATCCTGAGTTCCGAGATTGCCCGCGTCGAATCCGGCCACAGCCTGTCGCGCACCAGCGCCTGAATATGGTCTTCGTACTGGAAGCGGGGAATAGCATCGTCCGGCTGCGGCTCGAGGCGCACATTCGAGACGCGGCCTGACCGCATGGCCTCGAATAAGGGCAGGCGGCCGCCATTCAGGAGATTGTGGACGAGGGAGGAAATGAAAACCGTCTTTCCCGCCCGCGAAAGGCCTGTAACGCCAAGCCGCAATGTCGGATGGGTGAGGTTGCTCGCACGGTCGGCCAGATTATCGAGCGCGATAAGCGCACTGTCTGTCAGGGACGTCAGAGAAGGCGGCAATGGCAGTTTCCCGGCTGTGGTTCATGATCACGGCTGCAATATAGGAAGTCGCGGCTGCCCAAAAAAGAAGCGCCCCGGTGGATTTTCACGGCAGCCGCCATCGGCGGTGGTTCCGTCACGCGTTAGGGCTGCTACTTGCCGGGTGAGAGAAAATCGACCAGTCGCCAGCGATCCGCGCCGTTTACAGCACTGCCGTCGTGATCAAGCACGGCAAGCCCTGCTGTCGGGAAACCGGAGGGCAGGGCGGCGTGCAGCAGGTCTTCGCCGATCATCGCTTCCAGTGTCGCTTCCATGGTGGGGTTATGGCCCACCAGCATCACCGAACCAGCATCCGTCTGCGCTGCGATGAGGGAGAGATAGGTTTCGCTGCGGGCATTATACATCTCATCGACATAGGCGATTTCGATGCCTTCGTTGAAGGCGCGCTGCCAGGCCTGCGTGGTCTGCCGGCAGCGTGCGGCGGTGGAGGATAAGAGCATGTCGGGGCGGTAACGCCGGTCGGCGGCGAGGTCGGCAACGATCTCCGCCTCGGCAAAACCTGCTTCATTCAATCCACGGTCGAAATCGCGTTCCCCCGGCGCCGCCCAGGCGGCTTTGGCGTGGCGCAAAAGATAAACTCGCTTCGGATGAGAATCTGTCAAGGGCAGGAACCGGCGTTCGAAACTCTGGGGTATAGCCGGATGCTACAGGATAGGATCAAGGGACCGCAAGTCCTCTTTCCTGTTGGCAAGTCGCATTGAAGTGATCGAAGAACAGATCGCCCCGACGCCAATAAAGGATAAAAATTAGTCATTTAGATGATTTTTGTGTCAGTTTTAAAAATGCCTGAAAACTGATCTGTAGACTTGAACCGGCCTATATCATTGGAGTATACACCGCCGCATTGAGATGTTCTTCGAGGAGAATCGCGTTGAGTGAGAAGATCGATCTTAGCAAATATGTACTCTCGGAAGACGACGAGTTCATGAATGCCAGCCAGCGGGCCTACTTCCGCGCGAAGCTGGTCGCCTGGAAAAATGACATCCTGAGAGAAGCGCGCGAGACCCTCGGACATCTCGCCGAAGAAAGCGCCAATCACCCCGATCTCGCGGACCGGGCTTCATCCGAAACAGACCGGGCGATCGAACTTCGCGCCCGCGACCGTCAGCGCAAGCTGATTTCCAAAATCGATGCGGCTCTTCAGCGGATCGAAGACGGCACCTACGGTTTCTGTGAGGAAACGGGTGAACCTATCGGCCTCAAGCGTCTTGACGCCCGCCCGATAGCGACACTTTCCATCGAGGCGCAGGAACGTCACGAGCGTCGCGAAAAAGTTTATCGCGACGAATAACAAGGCTGCTGTGCCGGACGCTACCGCGAACCGGCCATCTCAAGCACCGGACATACAAAAAGGGCACGGAATTATTCCGTGCCCTTTTGCATTGAAGCTTCATGCGCGCCGCCTCAGCGGTCGCGGGTAACGGAAAGCTCGCCGAAAATACGCGCCATTTCTTTCTGCACGTCACCATCTGGCGACGCTCCGGTAACTGGTGGCGAAACGGGTTCGTTTTTCTGCTGCTTTTCCGGGGCGGCGGCAATGGACGGTTCATTGTCCGCATCCCGGCTCTTGGCAATCTCGGCTTCGAGAAAGCTCTCGAAATCGCTGGCCAACTCATCGGAAAATTTCGGCTCAGCGTCATTGGACGCAAAAGCGGGAGTTTCCGGTTTCGGCGGGAAAGGGGCCGGCGGTGCATTCGGTTCGGACTTGAGGCCGGGAAGAACCCGCTCGCGCGCCGCGTCAAGAAAATCTGCGGCGCTGGATTGATCGAGCACCGGCTCACGTGCGGCAAAAACCGGTGGAGCGATGACCGTTGGCCGTTCTTCCTCCACCTTTGCCTGCGTCACCTGTGCGGGAACCGGCGAAACGACCGGTATCGGTGTTTGTACCGGAGCGGGGGTGAAGGGTTCCGAACGATGCGGTTCGCTGCGTTCGCCGGCCGTGTCGAGCGATGCGGCGACGGCTGGCACAATGGTTGCTGCAGGAACAGCCGCAGCCACTGCTGACGGTTGCGGCGTTGGGCGAGGGATCTCCCTCTCGGGCGCGGCCTGCCTCACCGGCGGAGCGGGCTCGCGAACTGCGACCGGCGGCGGCGATACGGGTTGGGGTGGTGTCGATGGACGCGGCGGCAATGGTGACGTTGTTGCGGCCGGTTGTGCGGGGCGAGGAGCAGGTGCGGTGGGCTCCGGCCGTTGCTGCGGCTGCCTTACCGGTTCCTGTGTCACGGGAGCCGGGGCTGGCGCTGTGGCTGCGGCTGGTGCTGCGACGGGCTGCTGTTGCGGCAGGGCGGCGCGGCGTTCCTGGGGAATGGACGGCTCGGCTCTCTTCGGCTCGCTTTCCTGACGCGGCAATGCCTTCAGTTCCGGCTCCTGCACGTCCCTGACGATCGGGATTGCGCCGATACCGCTTTCGATGACGATATCTGTCGGCCCGCCGATCATCACCAGATGCTCGACATTGTCGCGGCGAACCAGCACCAGACGGCGGCGCGCATCAACGGCCGTCGCGTCGAGAACCTGCAGGCGCGGCTGCCGGTTACGCCCACCACGGATAAACGGAGAGGAACCGCTGCGCCTGCGCAGAAGCCATAAAGCAATCGCCAGAACGAGAAGCGCCACACCCACACCGACGACGGCGACGATGAGATTGTTTCCATAGGTGCCGATAAAATCATCCATCATGGAGATCATCCCTTCAGATTTTTTCGAGCAATTAATATTGCCGTGGTTCTTATAGTGTGAACGTCAAGCAGGAAAAGACGATTTTTTTGGACGCGATACAAGGTTTATCCGCCACCGTCCCCCTGGAACACAAAACCGGTTGGTGCGGCTTTCGGTTCCCTCGTCGACGGAAACGCCTGTGCATTGCGCCTCTCAGGCCGTTTTCCCTGTGCGTTTTTAAGCCTTTGTGGCCCGGCGGAGCTTTTTGATGCTCAAGCGAGTTGCTACAAGAAATTTTAACGCCCGATTCCGTCGAGGACCGTGGCTGACCGAATGACGACCTGCACGACTGCGAGGCCAAGATGACACGGGTGCGCGAGACAAGCGACAACGACCTTCCGCTGGTGGACAGGCGTGCCCGTTCCGGCACGGTTTTGCGCATCCTGCTTCTGGCGCTGATACTGATCGCCGCTGCCGCCGCCTTCGTTTATTTCAAGAACTCTTTGGAAAACGAAATCGTGCTCGGCATTCTCGGCGTGCTGGCGATGATGGGCATCTTTTTTCTGGTGTCGTCGATCATCGGTTTCATCGAGGTCATGCCGCAGTCGCAGTCGGACGGGCTTGCCCGCCGTTTCCTGTCAGCCCATCCCGAAGGCACGCTGATCACCGATGCCAAGGGGCATATGGTTTATGCCAACGCCACCTATTGCCGCATGAGCGGCACCACCAGGGCGAGCGATATACAGAGCCTTGAAACGCTTTTGTCGCGCAGCCGGGAATCGACCGAGGCGCTTTACCGGCTCATCAATGTGCTGCGGGAAGGCCGTGACGGTTACGAGGAGTTCCGGCTGCAGAAGCCGCTTGGCGAGGATGCGAGCGCCGGGCCGCACTGGTACAGGCTTAAAGGCCGGGTGCTGAAGGATGCGGGTGGCGAGGGGTTGCACGTGTTCCAGATCGCCGACATCACGCCGGAGCGTGAGGATCAGGAACGGTTTTTCCGCGAATTGCAGAATGCCATCGATTATCTAGACCACGCGCCGGCCGGTTTCTTTTCCGCCGGACGCAAGGGCGAGATCGTTTATCTGAACGCTACCCTGTCGGAATGGCTGGGCATCGATCTTGCGCAGTTTTCGCCCGGTTCGATGACGGTGTCCGACATCGTCGCTGGCGAAGGCATGGCGCTGATCGAATCCGTCCATCCGCAGGGCAGCGCCAAGCGCACCGAAATCCTCGATCTCGACATGCGTCGGGTGAACGGCCAGAGCATGCCGGCCCGCCTTGTGCATCAGGTCAGTTCCAAGGACGGTGCACCGGGCGAGAGCCGGACGATCGTTCTGATGCGCCCCAAGGGGCAGGAGGATACGGAATCCTCCTCGGCCATGCGTTTCACGCGCTTTTTCAACAATACGCCGATGGCGATCGCTTCGCTGGATGGCGAAGGCCGCATCCTGCGCATCAACGCACCCTTCCTCAAGCTGTTCTCGGGTGTTGTCGGACGTGACGATATCGACCGCGGCGTGGCGCTCGAAACCGTCCTTCACGACAACGAGAAGCCGCGGCTGGAACAGGCTCTCGCCGAGGCGAAGGATCGTCAGGGCGATATCGCGCCGTTCGATTCGCGCCACCCGAGCGACGAGACCAGGCATTTCCGTTTCTACGTAAACGCCGTCATCGATCAGGACGACGAGGCGCCGGAAGAGGTGGCAATCGTTTATGCCATCGAGGTGACGGAGCAGAAGGCGCTCGAAACCCAGATGGCGCAGACGCAGAAGATGAACGCCGTCGGCACGCTGGCGGGTGGCATCGCCCACGATTTCAACAATGTGCTGACTGCCATCCTGCTGTCGTCCGACCATCTGCTCCTGCAGGCGCGGCCCGCCGATCCGAGCTTTGCCGACCTCATGGAGATCAAGCGCAACGCCAACCGCGCTGCGGTTCTGGTGCGCCAGTTGCTGGCCTTCTCGCGCAAGCAGACCATGCGCCCGGCGGTGCTGAACCTGACCGACGTGATCGGCGATCTGCGCATGCTGGTCGACCGGTTGATTTCCGGCACTAATGTCAAGCTCGAGGTGGATTATGGCCGCGATCTCTGGCCGGTAAAGACGGACCTGTCGCAATTCGAGCAGGTGCTGATCAATCTCTGCGTCAATGCGCGTGATGCCATGCCTGATGGTGGCAAGATCACCATCCGTACCCGTAATGTGGATGCGAAGGAGGCGGCTGCGCTTGGCCGTCCGGAAGTTCCGGCCGAAGACATGGTCATGGTTGAGGTCGGCGATAACGGCACCGGCATTCCGCCTGAAATCATGGACAAGATTTTCGAACCCTTCTTCACGACCAAGGAAGTCGGCAAGGGCACCGGTCTCGGCCTGTCGATGGTCTACGGCATCGTCAAGCAGTCCGGCGGCTACATCTATCCCGAATCGGAAGTGGGAAAGGGCACTGCGTTCCGCATCTACCTGCCGCGCCATGTGGTGGAAGCCGTTGCGGGCCAGCAGCCGGGTGAAGCAGCGCTCACCCCGGTCGCGACACCTGAACCGGTAAAGGAAGAACCGCTAGACCTCACCGGCAACTCCGCTGTCGTGCTTCTGGTGGAGGACGAGGAGGCGGTGCGACGCGGCGGCAAGCGCATGCTGGAAACCCGTGGCTACACCGTGCATGAGGCGGGCTCCGGCACCGAGGCGCTGGAGGTGATGGAGGAGCTGGAGGGCAAGGTCGATATCGTTGTTTCCGATGTGGTGATGCCGGAAATGGACGGCCCTTCGTTGCTGCGGGAACTGCGCAAGTCCTATCCCGACCTGAAGTTCATCTTCGTGTCCGGTTATGCAGAGGACGCCTTTGCGAAAAACCTGCCGGCGGACGCCAAATTCGGCTTCCTGCCGAAGCCCTTCTCCCTGAAGCAGCTGGCGATCGCCGTGCGCGAAATGCTGGATGACAATGCCGGGTGACAACGCCGGGTAAGAGGGAGTAACGGCAGGCCGGTGCGACAGAGATTCGCTCCCACTGTTGGTCACTGTTGCCCTTTCCGACGGGCCGAAAACCCGCCGCCATCGCCGGTTTGTCTGCGCCCACCCTCAGGAAGCCTACACATCCCTACTTTTCCCGAGGTTTGCCCCTTCCCAAACGCAATAGTGATTGCGCCGTTGCGCAAGGGGCTTAAAATCACGTCACGACGACCTAGATATGAAGAGGCGAAGTTCTCCCTGCTGGCGATGAGCTGTCGGTTCGAGAATAGTGTGGAGAATGATGAAAGATGATCGCTAGGCCGATCTACATGCAGGGCGAGGGCGACGGGGAAGAAGGCGGCAACAACCGCGGCACCTCCGTTATCACCCGCGTCAAGGCAAAGACGAAAAGACCGAATTTGTACCGTGTTCTTTTACTGAATGACGACTACACTCCCATGGAGTTCGTCATCCATATTCTGGAGCGTTTTTTCCAGAAGGATCGCGAAGCGGCAACCCGTATCATGCTGCACGTGCACCAGCACGGCGTGGGAGAATGCGGGGTGTTTACATATGAGGTCGCAGAGACGAAAGTAAGCCAGGTCATGGATTTCGCCCGACAGCACCAGCATCCGCTGCAGTGCGTCATGGAAAAGAAATGAGGATCGCAACGTGCCAACTTTTTCCCCGAGTCTCGAGAAGGCGCTGCACCAGGCACTGACCTTTGCAAATGAGCGTCACCACGAATATGCGACGCTTGAACATCTCCTTCTGGCGCTGATCGACGACGCGGATGCCGCCGCCGTGATGGGTGCCTGCAATGTCGATCTCGATGCGCTGCGCAAGACCGTCAGCGATTATGTCGACAATGAACTGACCAACCTCGTGACCGGTTACGACGAGGATTCCAAACCCACATCCGGCTTCCAGCGGGTCATCCAGCGGGCCGTTATTCATGTACAATCGTCCGGCCGCGAGGAAGTGACCGGCGCCAACGTGCTTGTGGCCATTTTCGCCGAGCGCGAAAGCCATGCCGCCTATTTCCTGCAGGAGCAGGAAATGACCCGTTACGACGCGGTCAATTACATCTCCCACGGCATTGGCAAGCGTCCTGGCACGTCGCAGACACGTGCGCCGCGTGGTGCCGATGAGCCCGAAAGCGACAACAAGGCAAGCCGCAGCAATCCCGAGGAAGAAGGCCCGTCCGCCAAAAAGCAGCAGGACGCGCTGAAGGCCTATTGCGTCAACCTCAACGACAAGGCACGCAACGGCAAGATCGACCCGCTGATCGGCCGCCATGAAGAGGTCAACCGTACCATCCAGATCCTCTGCCGCCGCTCCAAGAACAACCCGCTTTATGTGGGGGATCCGGGCGTGGGCAAGACAGCGATCGCCGAAGGCTTGGCCAAGCGCATCGTTGAAGGCAAGGTGCCGGAAGCGCTCGCCAACGACACCATCTTCTCGCTCGACATGGGAACGCTGCTTGCCGGCACCCGTTATCGTGGTGATTTCGAAGAACGTCTGAAGCAGGTCGTCAAGGAACTCGAAGAGTTTCCGGGCGCGGTGCTGTTCATCGACGAGATCCACACCGTCATCGGCGCTGGCGCCACTTCAGGTGGCGCGATGGATGCATCGAACCTGTTGAAGCCGGCGCTGTCTTCGGGCGCGATTCGCTGCATAGGTTCGACCACCTACAAGGAATATCGGCAGTTCTTCGAAAAGGACCGCGCACTGGTGCGTCGTTTCCAGAAAATCGACGTCAACGAGCCGTCGATCGATGACACTATCGCGATCATGAAGGGTCTGAAGCCCTATTTCGAGGATTATCATCACCTCAGATATTCCAATGAGGCGATCAAGGCTGCCGTGGAATTGTCGGCCCGTTATATTTCCGACCGCAAGCTGCCGGACAAGGCGATCGACGTGATCGACGAAACCGGTGCCGCGCAGATGCTGCTGCCCGCTTCCAAGCGCCGCAAGCTGATCACCGAAAAGGAGATCGAAGCCACCATCGCAACGATGGCCCGCATTCCTCCGAAGACGGTGTCCAAGGACGACGAGATGGTTCTCGCCAATCTCGAAAAGGAACTGCGCTCGGTCGTTTATGGTCAGGACATCGCCATCGAGGCGCTGGCAACGGCCATCAAGCTCGCCCGTGCCGGCCTGCGTGAACCGAACAAGCCGATCGGCTCCTACGTCTTCTCCGGCCCGACCGGCGTCGGCAAGACGGAAGTGGCCAAGCAGCTTGCCGCCTCGCTGGGCGTCGAGATGCTGCGCTTCGACATGTCGGAATATATGGAACGACATACCGTGTCGCGCCTGCTCGGCGCACCTCCCGGTTATGTCGGCTTCGATCAGGGCGGTCTCTTGACCGATGGCGTCGACCAGCATCCGCATTCCGTGGTGCTGCTGGACGAAATCGAAAAGGCGCATCCCGACATCTACAACATTCTGTTGCAGGTGATGGACCATGGCTCGCTGACCGACCATAACGGCAAGAAGATCGACTTCCGCAACGTCATCCTCATCATGACGACCAATGCGGGTGCGTCCGAAATGGCCAAGTCGGCCATCGGTTTCGGTTCTTCACGCCGCACCGGTGAGGATGAAGAGGCGATCAACCGCCTGTTCACGCCGGAATTCCGCAACCGTCTGGATGCGATCATTCCGTTCTCGCCGCTGCCGACTGCCGTCATCCACAAGGTCGTGCAGAAGTTCGTCATGCAGCTGGAAACCCAGCTGTCCGAACGCAATGTCACCTTCGATCTGCATGAGGATGCGATCTCCTGGCTGGCGGACAAGGGTTACGACGAAAAGATGGGTGCTCGCCCGCTGTCGCGCGTCATCCAGGAACACATCAAGAAGCCGCTCGCCAATGAAATCCTCTTCGGCAAGCTCAAGAAGGGTGGCGTCGTCAGCGTCACCGTTGGAAAGAAGGACGACGGTTCCGATGGCCTCATGCTCGAGGTTCTGCCGGAAACTGCGCCCGTAAAGCCGAAGCCGGAAGCGGAACTGAAGGCTGCAAAGTCGCCAGGCAAGGCGTCGAAGGCCAAGGCGAAACCCGCCTCGAAGGCGGCAACGGTCAATGAGGAGGCGGATGTTCTGGTCGCTGAGGCGGACAAGCCCGGCGAAGAGAACAAACCGCGCCGCAAGGCCAATACGGTGCCAAAGGTGCCGAAGAAGAAATGATGCGGTGACGCGACCGATAAACCGATGCCGGGCGAAAGCCCGGCATTTTCATGTGTAGTGGATCGTGAATGCAAACGGCCGATAGCAATACCATCCCCCTGCGTGGCTGGTTCTTCAGGGGAATGCGGGGCATATTCTCGCTGCCCTCGCTCATTCTCATGACATCCTTTGTCGGTTTCAGCGCCTTCGCGCTGGAATCCGGCGTGCCGCGCGGCGAAGCGGTGTTCATGACGCTGGTGATCTGGGCTCTGCCGGCCAAGATGATCCTGATCGGCTCCATGGTTGGCGGCGCTAATCTCGCCGCCTGTTTTCTGGCGGTCACGTTATCGTCGGTCCGGATGATGCCGATGGTCGCCTCCATCGTGCCGGAGATGCGCGGTGCGAAGACGCCGACATGGATATTGCTGTTTCTCTCGCATTTTGTCGCGATCACGGCCTGGGTTTTCGCCACGCAAAACCTCTCGAAAGTGCCGCGTGAGGCACGCGCCGCCTGGTTCGCTGGTTTCGGCATCACGCTTACCGTCATCAACGCCATCATTGTCGGCCTGTGTTATGGCGTCGTCGCCGCCTTTCCGCCGCTGGTCGCCGGCGTGCTGTTTTTCCTGACGCCGGTCTATTTCGTGGCATCGATCTGGGCGTCAGCCCGCCATTCCGTCGTCAAGGTCGCTTTTGTCATCGGTGTGATCGCCGGGCCGGCCTTTGCGGTTATCGCCCCCGAATTCGATATTCTCTATGCCGGCATCGGCGGAGGCACGCTTGCCTACATGATCGACCGCTTCGTCTTTCGTCGAAAGATCAAACCCGTGTCGCCGGAGAGTGAGCCATGATGACCGAAAACTGGTGGGCGCCCTATCTGTTCATTGCAATCGCCGGCTGGCTGGCGACCGATCTGTGGCGCTGGCTCGGCGTTCTCGCCGGCAACCGCCTGAAGGAAGATTCCGAGGCGCTTTATTGGGTGAGGGCGGTCGCTACCTCGCTGGTCATGGCCGTTACCGCCAAGCTGATCGTCTTTCCAACCGGAACGCTGGAAGCCACACCCATGTGGCTGCGCATCGGTGCGGCGGCCCTCGGTTTCATCGCATTCCTGCTGGCCGGCCAGCGTGTCATCGTCGGCGTGGCTGTCCCGATCGTGCTTCTGGCCGGCGGGCTTTTTGTACTCGATTTTTAATACACGCCTTATCCGAATATTAAGCCCATTGCCCTACTTTGCCGCTGACTGGAACCGGGGCGGCAATTCCATGCGACTATTTGCGGCAGAACGTTTTGTACTTGGCGTTATAGCCATATTATTCGTCATCGATGCGACATTGATCGCCGTCAAAGGCGTCAGCGTCGACTATGCCGGATATTTTTTGTGTGCGCTGGCGGGCTCGGGCGTTTTCGTCCTTGGTCAGTTCTATCGCAAAAGCGGGCGTGATCTTCGCATCGCCACTGCCCTGATTTCGAGCGGGTTATTCATCCTGTTTTCGCTCGTCGCCTCGGTTTTCAACTACATGTTTCTGCCGGTCGCCTTTCCGGTCATCGATCAGGCGCTTTTCCGCGTGGATGCGGCTTTTGGTTATAGCTGGCCGGATATCGTTATTTGGGCAGCCACATATCCCTGGATTGGCAAAACGCTGTTCATGGTTTACGCCACCTCCTTACCGCAACTCCTGCTGATCATCATCACACTGGGTTTCACCGGTAAGGACAGGATGCTGCACCATTTTCTCGTCACAGGCGTGATTGGCGCGATGGCCAGCATCACCTTCTGGATATTTTTCCCGACCTATGGTGCCAAAGCCTATCATGAGTTGCCGCAGTGGGTTGCCCAGACAATTCCATTGGCGGTCGACCCTGCTTACGGGCGTGAGTTGATGCGACTGGGTCAGGAAGGCGTAAGCTACCTCACACCCACAAACGTGCTGGGGCTGATTGGCTTTCCGTCATTCCACATCTTCATGGCGGCTATGTCCGTCTGGTTTGTGCCGCGTCACTGGCTGGCGATGGCGGTGATCCTGCCATTGAATTTCGTGATGCTACTGGCTGTTCTCGTTCAGGGCGGACATCATCTTGCCGATGTTTTCGGCGGTCTCATCGCTTTTGTCATCGTCTGCGCCGCCTCGGCCCGCCTGCTCAACTGGATGTCGGCAAGGGAGCGGACCCGTGAGACGATAACCGCTCCGGCTCAACTTGCCGCGGCAGAATAATTGCCACGGGTTTCGCTCTCGCGGGCTTCCGTGAGAAGCCAGTCGTATAGCAGCCGGGCTGATGCGCTCATCTCTTCGGCTTCTATCAGCCAATAGTATTTTTCCGTATCGGCCGCTCGGTCAAAAAGCACTGTCAATTGCCCCTCGGTGATCTCGTCGCGCAGAAGCGCAGTCGGGCACAGACCGATACCCTGACCGGCCTTCAGCGCGGTCACCAGCAGGTTGAAATCCGCAAAGATCGGCCCGGCGCTGTGTGGCAGGGGTAGGTGAGCTGTTGCCAGCCAGTCCCGCCATGCCGTCTCGCCGTCGTCATGGAGTAACTCCGCCTGACATAGGCTCGGTGCGTCATCAAAAGGGCCGGATTTTGCAATGTAAGCCGGTGCACATGTCGGGCGCGTCTCGGCGCTGAAGAGCGCCACGGCTTTCTGTGCAGGGGCGGCACCATGTATGATGCTGAGATCGGCCTCCACGGTGTGATCCCCTCCAGCATAGCTGATTGACACCTGTATGTCCGGATGCAAGGCCCGGAAGCGCGGCAGGCGGGGCGTCAGAAAATGCGCCACCACCGAGGGCAGGCTGGCAAGGCGCACAGTCATGCGATCGCGACCCCGGCGGATACGTTCTGCACCGGAGGCGATCTGCCGCAGACCGCCTAAAACTGTGATGCCGAATTCCCGGCCCGCCGGGGTAAGCCTCACGCCTCTTGCATGCCGGTCGAACAGAGCCACGCCAAGCCAGGCTTCCAGATTGCGCACATGCTGACTGACGGCGGTTGCCGTCATGCCAAGTTCCTGCGCGGCCAGAGAAAAGCTCTGTTTTCTGGCCGCGGATTCGAAAGCGCGGAGAGTGGCAAGCGGCGGCAGTTTCATGATTGATGAGGGTAAGTTACACTTGGGCTGAGCGCAAGAAAAACCTGCCTTGTCAGCCGGGCGTTCATGCCGCAATTTCACGTCGACATTTCATCGCTTCGAGGATTTCATGACCCCTGTGCCTGCCGCCGAACCCGTCGATGCCGCCGCGCGCCGCGCTATCCGTCCCGTCGTCGTTTATCCCAATGGTACGCTTGAGACGCCGGACCTTTCGCGTCTGGAAAAGGCAAAAGAGGGCATGGAGAAGATCGACGAAGTGATCGTACCGCCGCGCGACGGTCGTACTTTCAATGTGCCGAAGGGGCATTTTTTCCGCATCGTCAGCATCGAAGGTCCGCAGGTCGGGGATTTGAATCTGTGGAACGCCGATGACCTGAACGAGCGTTTTTTCAGCGGCAAGACCCGTGCCCTGCATGCCACCCATGTTTCCGTCGGCAACCGGCTGTGGAGCAACCTGCCGTCTCTTCGGCCCATGGCGACCATCACCCACGATACGCTGTCATGGTACGGCTGGGATGAGGATGGCGGCGGTGTGCATGACGTGATCGGCACCCGCTGCGATCCCTATACCCACAAGCTGCTGAGTGGTGGCGATTACCACCATTGTTGCCATTCGAACCTGACAAACGCGCTTGCTTCGGCGAGCGGCCTGTCATTCCGGGAGGCGGAACCGCATGTGCATGATGTACTGAACGTCTTCATGTGCACGGGCTTTACCCGCGACACACACCAATATTTCATGAAGGCGAGCCCCGTGCGACCGGGCGACTTTCTGGAACTCTTTGCGGAAATCGATCTCATCGGCGCGCTCTCCGCCTGCCCGGGTGGCGATTGTGGCTCCGCCCATTCCAGCGATGCGGCTGCGTGTTACCCGCTGAAGGTGGAGATATTCCGGCCGGATATGGCTGTGCTTGATGGCTGGCCGTGGCCGGAAAGGAATGCCTATCGCCCTGTGGAGTGATGGTAAACATCACTGTCGTCATGCCGGACCAGATCCGGCATCCAGCCACGGCGCGTCTACGCCGTGAAAGAACTCTTCCGCGATCAAGGACTTGATCGCACTGGACCCCGGATCAAGTCCGGGGTGACGGTATGCGGATGCCTCTGTTCCGCCAAACACGTAGGCGTCTCAGCACCCGTCACTAAGCGAGCGCCGCCTTTATCTTCTCCGCATGGGCCTTCAGCACCTCGCCATCGGCCATCACGCCGGAATGCGGCTTCAGCGGTTCGCCTTCCTTGCGCGGAATGACGTGAAAATGCAGGTGGAACACGGTCTGGCCAGCCGCCGGCTCGTTGAACTGGGCGATGAAGACGCCATCGGCATCGAAGGCTTCCTTGGCCGCCACGGCCAGTTTCTGCACCACGGGAATGGTTTTCGCCAGCACTTCAGGGTCGGCATCGAGCAGGTTGCGCGAACCGGTTTTCGGAACGACCAGCAAATGGCCGGGGGCCTGCGGCATCACATCCATGAAGGCCAGCGTATGCTCGTCCTCGTAAAGCTTGTGGCTCGGAATTTCGCCACGCAGGATTTTTGCGAAGATATTGTTGTCGTCATAGGTGCTGGCCGTCATCGTGATCTCTCCTCATGGCGGACTAAACGTCCGGTTCCTGTCTCTCGCCCTTGCGGAAGGGCGTGTGTTCATCAAGATAGTCGCCGATATGCTCGACCTCTTCGCGCTCGCGCTGAAGATAGTCGGCAATGGCGCGGCGCAGGCCCGGATGGACGATGAAATGTGCCGAATGGGTGGTGACCGGCACATAACCGCGCGCCAGCTTGTGTTCGCCCTGGGCGCCGGCTTCCACCCGTTTCAATCCCTTCGCCAGCGCGAAATCGATTGCCTGATGATAACAGACCTCGAAATGCAGAAAGGGATGGTCCTCGATGCAACCCCAGTGGCGGCCATAAAGCGCATCCGAGCCGATGAAGTTGATCGCACCGGCAATGTAACGCCCATCGCGTTTCGCCATCACCAGCAGCACATCGTCGGCCATACGCTCGCCGATCAGCGAATAAAACTCCCGCGTCAGATAGGGCCGGCCCCATTTGCGCCCGCCGGTATCGAGGTAAAAGGCGAAGAACTGGTCCCAGATATCCTCGGTCAGATCGCTTCCGGTCAGCCAGTCGATTTCGATGCCATTTTCCAGCGCTGCACGACGTTCCTTTTTCAGCCCTTTGCGCTTGCGCGAAGAAAGGGCGTCGAGAAAATCATCATGGTCGCGATAGCCGTTATTGATGAAATGGAATTGCTGGTCTGTCCTGTGCAGGAAATCACGGGGCAAAAGGGCTGACAGGTCGTCTTCGGGTAGAAACGTCACGTGTGCGGACGAAACGCCGATCTTTTCCGTCACCTGGGCAAGGCCGGAGGCCAGAAGCGGCTTGAAGCGCGTTTCGTCCACTGTTTCGGAAGTGAGCAGCCGCGGCCCGGTCGCCGGGGTGAAGGGAACCGAACATTGCAGTTTCGGATAATAATGGCCGCCGGCCCGCTCAAAAGCATCCGCCCAGCCATGGTCGAACACATATTCGCCCTTGCTATGGTTCTTCAGATAGGCCGGTATTGCCCCTACCAGATCACCGGACGCGTTTTCGAGCAGCAGATGGTTTCCAAGCCAGCCGGTCTTGGCCGTCGCCGATCCGGACGCTTCCATCGATGATAGAAATGCGTGGGAAATAAAAGGATTATACGGTTTTCCTGACGTGTCGCGAGAAGTTCCGGAAAGCCGTTTCCAGCTCTCCGGATCGATATCCCCCAGGGATTGCGCAACGCGAATGGAATAGTCTTCTGTCATGCCGTGGCGGAGGGGTTCTCTCTCGGGTCGAAACCTTCGAATGTCATCTGGTCCGCATATTTATAGGTAGTCTCGCGCGCATTTTCATCCCTGACTGTCCAGGTAATCACCGGAAGCCCGAGTTTTCTTTGCGCCTCGATGAAGCTGTTGGGCAGATGACCCCAATGATAGGAGATGAAATCAAGCCCAAGCTGCATCGCTTCGTCGTGTTTGAAGAAGTCTTCCGGCTTGTTGCCTTCGGCCGTCAGACCCAGCGGCCAGGGAGACCCCGCAGCTTTCAGGTCTTTCAGCAGATGATGGTCGAAACTCATCAGCGCCACATGGCCCTTGTAACCCTCGAGGTCTTCCAGAACCGCCTCGGCAAAACCGTCATCGACGCCTTCGCCCTGCCGGCCTTTCAGCTCGATCACCAGCGGCACCTTGCCGGCGCAGAGCGCCAGAAGCTGCTTCAGTGTCGGAACACGATCCTTCGTCTGGCCGATGGAAAGCATCGATAGTTCGCCGGAGGTGCGTTCGCGCACGTCGCCCTTGATGCCGGTCAGGCGCGCCATGTCGTCGTCGTGAAAGATCACCGGCACGCTGTCGGCCGCCAGCTGCACGTCGCATTCGATGGCAAACCCGGCCTCGATGGCGCGGGAAAAGGCCGATAGCGTGTTTTCCCAGACCGCCTTGTTGAGATCATGATAACCGCGATGGGCGACGGGCTGCGCCGTCAACCAGGAAAGTTTCAGTGTCATGCGTCGATTTCCACGATGGCGTCGATCTCGACGGCGGCATTGAAGGGCAGGCAGGCCATGCCAACGGCGGCGCGGGCATGCTTGCCGGCATCACCGAGAACATTGGCGAGAAGATTGGAGGCGCCGTTGATGACGAGGTGCTGTTCGACGAATTCCGGAACGGAGGCAACAAAGCCATTCAGCTTGATGACACGGCGGATTTTCGAGAGGTCGCCATTCAACGCGGCCTTGACCTGTGCGAGAATGTTGACGGCGCATAATTCGGCGGCGCGCTGGGCGCCTGGCACGTCTACATCGCGGCCAACCAGGCCGGTCACCGCAATCTTGCCAGATTCCATCGGCAGTTGACCCGATACATAAAGCAGATTGCCGCTGATGGTGAAGGGAACGTAGTTTGCGGCTGGTGCTGCGGCTACGGGAAGCGTAAAGCCAAGTTCCTTGAGGCGGCCTTCGATGACATCAGACATTTTCGTCTCCGGTTTTGTTGTAAATCCTTCAAGAATCCGGCATTCAGAAGATGTTGATCCAAAAGCCGGGCGGTTGCTTGTACAATATGAGCGGCTCTTCCAACAGGAGATATTGCATGTTTGTCAGGACGCTTGGTTTCGTTGCCGCAACAGGGCTTATGACCGGCCTGTCAAACGCCGCCAATGCCTTGCCGGTGGCGGTTCCGGACCTTGTCGCGCACCGCGCAGTCTATGATCTCGAACTCAAGGATGCGTCCGACCGCTCCGGCATCGAGGGCATGACCGGCCGCATGGTCTATGAATTCACCGGCTCGGCCTGTCAGGGTTACAAGACGGATTTCCGCTTCGTGACGCAGATCAACACCGGCGATGCGGTTCGCATGACGGACCAGCAGACCACCACCTTCGAGGATCTGGCCGCAAAGAAATTCACCTTCGAGACCAAGTCCTACACCGACGACAAGCTGGACAAGGAAGTGCAGGGGGCGGCAATCGACGGCACCGACGGCGTGAAGGTCGATTTGACGAGGCCTGATGCCCGTCAGGTCAGTCTTGTCGCCAGCGAGTTCCCGACGCAGCATATGTTTCAGGTCATCGAACATGCCAGGCAGGGAAAGCGCATCTTCGAATCGCGGATTTTCGACGGTTCCGATGATGGCGATGAGAGCCTGATCACCTCGACGCTGGTCGGCAAGTCACAGACCCCGAAGGATGGCGACGCGGACGCTGGCAAGGCCGGTGATTTCGCCAAGGCGGCATTCTGGCCGGTAACGATCGCCTATTATAACGACAAGACCGGCACCGACGCCCTGCCGATCTACCGCATGTCGTTCAAGCTTTACGAAAACGGAATCACCCGCGATCTGACGATGGATTACGGCGATTTCGTTCTGACGGGGAAGCTTGCGAAGCTTGATATTCTCAAGCCCGAAACCTGCGAAAGCAAGCCAGTCCGCTGAAACGCGGCTATTTGAGCGTTTTTTTCGCATAAATGCTTGCATTTTCATGCAGGCGACTGTATGCGGCTCACCATTCCACACGCGAAGCTTGGGATGTTCCGGGAGAAATCCGGTCCGTTCCGCCCGGTGGTATCGATGAAAATCGGTGCTGTTCGCTTCGCGGGGGTTAAACCGGAAAAGGAGTAACAAGGCATGGCATTGCCCGATTTTTCTATGCGCCAGCTTCTGGAAGCTGGTGTTCACTTCGGCCACCAGACGCACCGCTGGAACCCGAAGATGAAGCCGTACATCTTCGGCGACCGTAACAACATCCACATCATCGACCTGGCTCAGACCGTTCCGATGCTGTCGCGCGCCCTTCAGGTCGTGTCCGACACCGTTGCCCGTGGCGGCCGCGTTCTGTTCGTTGGCACCAAGCGCCAGGCGTCGGAAATCATCGCCGACAGCGCAAAGCGTTCGGCCCAGTATTACGTCAACTCCCGCTGGCTCGGCGGCATGATGACCAACTGGAAGACCATTTCGAACTCGATCCAGCGTCTGCGCAAGGTTGACGAAATCCTCAACTCGGAAGGCTCCGGCTATTCCAAGAAGGAACGCCTGAACCTTGAGCGCGAGCGCGAAAAGCTTGAAAAGGCTCTCGGCGGTATCCGCGATATGGGCGGCGTTCCGGACCTGATGTTCATCATCGACACCAACAAGGAAAAGATCGCGATCGAAGAAGCCAAGCGTCTTGGCATTCCGGTTGTTGCGATCATCGACAGCAACTGCGACCCGGATCACATCGACTACCCGATCCCCGGTAACGACGACGCATCGCGCGCCATCTCGCTTTATTGCGACCTGATCGCCCGCGCTGCCATCGACGGTATCGCACGTCAGCAGGGCGCTTCCGGCCGCGACATCGGCGCTGCTGAAGAAGCTCCGATCGAGCCCGCTCTCGAAGACGAGGCTGGCGCCTGATTTAGGCCCTGTCTGGCGGCGATTTCTTGATCGCCGTCTCCTCGACCAGGATATGACAAGGCCGTCAAAGACCTTCAATGGGTTGACGGCCTTGTTCGTTTCATACCGCTCCGTCTCGGTTTTTACGAAGCTGTCGGCGTCTGATGTGGTTGAAACGGAAAGCAGTCTTCATAACGCTGTCACACTTCGGCGGCACCCATCATTTCGATGTATGGAGACGCCGCAGCACTTGGGAATGCGCATACCCCTTTCCTGAAATCCTCTCCGGTTTCAAAGGGTGTGCGGCCGGGTACACTCATCACCCAGAAATTCGGCACGGCAAATTCAGCCGGCTGACCGATCGAACCGATAAGAGGCAAACAATGACCGAAATCACAGCCGCAATGGTGAAGGAACTGCGCGAGAAATCCGGCGCAGGCATGATGGACTGCAAGAAGGCTCTTGCTGAAACCAATGGCGACATGGAAGCGGCGATCGACTGGCTGCGCGCCAAGGGCATCGCAAAGGCCGACAAGAAGTCCGGCCGCACGGCTGCCGAAGGTCTGATCGGCGTCGCCACCATGGGTCACAAGGCTGTTGTTGTCGAACTCAACTCCGAGACCGACTTCGTTGCCCGTAACGACGCGTTCCAGGATCTCATCCGCGGTATCGCCCAGGTTGCCCTCACCACCGACGGCACCGTTGAGGCTGTTTCCGCCGCCAACTACCCGGCGACCGGCAAGAACGTTTCCGACAGCATCAAGGACGCCATCGCCACCATCGGTGAAAACATGACGCTGCGCCGTTCCGCAGCGCTTGAAGTTCCGCACGGCGTTGTCGCGACCTACGTCCACAACGCTGCCGGCGACGGCATCGGCAAGCTCGGCGTTCTCGTTGCCCTGAAGTCGGAAGGCGACAAGGCTGTCCTGAACTCGATCGGCCGTCAGGTTGCCATGCACATTGCTGCAACCAACCCGCTCGCCATCCGCGCTGAAGAAGTTGACGCCGCTGTTGCTGAACGCGAACGCAACGTCTTCATCGAGCAGGCCCGCGAATCCGGCAAGCCGGAAGCCATCATCGAAAAGATGGTTGATGGCCGCATGCGCAAGTTCTTCGAAGAGGTCGCCCTTCTGTCGCAGGCTTTCGTCATCAACCCCGACATCACTGTCGGTGCTGCCGTCAAGGAAGCTGAAAAGGAAGCTGGCGCTTCCATCGAAGTGACCGGCATGGTTCGTCTGCTGCTCGGCGAAGGCGTCGAGAAGGAAGAAAGCGATTTCGCAGCAGAAGTCGCCGCAGTCGCCAAGGGCTGATTATATTTACCCAATCTTGGGAAAACGGGAGGGCATCGCGTGACAACGCGGTGCCCTTCGTGTATCCGCGTTTCGGTTACATTTCCGAGGAGTCATGATGTCTTCCAAGCCGATCTACAAACGTGTTCTTCTCAAGGCTTCCGGTGAAGCCCTTATGGGTGATCAGGGTTTCGGTATCGATGTGGCGGTGGCTGACCGGATCGCCTCCGATATTGCCGAGGCAAGGGCGATGGGCGTTGAAGTCGGCGTCGTCGTCGGCGGCGGCAATATTTTCCGCGGCGTGGCCGTGGCATCCAAGGGTGGCGATCGCGTCACCGGCGACCATATGGGCATGCTGGCAACCGTCATCAATGCACTGGCGCTCGCAACCTCGCTGCGCAAGCTCAGCATCGACACCGTCGTTCTCTCCGCAATCGCCATGCCTGAAATCTGTGAGAGCTTCTCGCAGCGTGCTGCTCTTCACCATCTTGCGCAGGGTCGCGTGGTGATTTTTGCCGGCGGCACCGGCAACCCGTTCTTCACCACCGATTCCGCCGCGGCGCTGCGCGCTGCCGAAATGGGTGCAGAGGCGATCTTCAAGGGTACCCAGGTGGACGGCATCTATTCCGCCGATCCGAAGAAGGACCCGACTGCCACCCGTTTCGACGAGCTGACCCATAGCGAAGTGCTCGGCAAGGGCCTTGCGGTGATGGATATCGCGGCTGTGGCACTTGCCCGCGAAAACCATATCCCGATCATTGTCTTCTCGATCCACGAGAAGGGCGGTTTCGCACAGATATTGACCGGCGGCGGCCGCAAGACCATCGTGCACGACAAGTAATCAAAAAAACATGCCGCCCCCCGGGGCGAATTCCGGCCGCTATGGCCGACAGAGATGGAGTATCTAGATGAGTGGTATTGACCTCAACGATATCAAGCGCCGCATGGATGGCGCCATCAATGCGTTCAAGAGCGATATAGCATCGCTGCGCACCGGTCGTGCTTCGGCCAACATTCTCGACCCGGTGACCATCGAGGCCTATGGCTCGCGTGTGCCGCTCAACCAGGTGGCAAACATCACCGTTCCCGAGCCGCGCATGCTTGGCGTCAACATCTGGGACAAGTCGATGGTCAATGCCGTCGACCGCGCCATTCGCGAATCCAATCTCGGCCTGAACCCGATCGTCGACGGCCAGAACCTGCGAATTCCGCTGCCTGAACTCAACGAAGAGCGCCGCAAATCACTCGTCAAGGTGGCTCACGACTATGCCGAAAAAGCCAAGGTGGCGATTCGCCATGTGCGCCGCGACGGCATGGATGGCCTGAAAAAAGCCGAAAAGGACGGTGACATCGGTCAGGACGAAAGCCGCGGACAGTCCGAAAAGGTCCAGAAAATGACCGACGACACGATTTCCGAGATTGAACGCTTGCTTGGCGAGAAGGAAAGGGAAATCATGCAGGTCTAATATCCCTTGTGATAGACCTGTATTTTATTCGTTTTAATTTCGCACTGCCTGTTACTGGATCGATATGCCGACGACGACACGTTCCTCAATACCCGAGCACGTCGCCATCATCATGGATGGAAATGGGCGTTGGGCAAAACAGTGCGGTCTTCCGCGCGTAATGGGGCATCGCCGCGGGGTTGAGGCCGTGCGCGAAACCGTGCGTGCGGCCGGCGACTGCGGCATCCGCTATCTCACGCTGTTTGCTTTCTCCTCGGAAAACTGGCGCAGGCCGGAATCCGAGGTGAGCGATCTTATGGGGCTTCTGAAGGCCTTCATCCGGCGCGACCTTGCGGAACTGCATCGTGAAAACGTCCGTGTGCGCATCATCGGCGACCGGCAGGGCCTGAAAAACGACATCCGCTGCCTTCTTGAAGAAGCCGAACAGATGACGGCTGACAACACCAAGTTGACGCTGGTAATCGCCTTCAATTACGGTAGCCGTGACGAGATTACCCGCGCCACCATGGCGATTGCCCGCGATGTCGCCGAAGGCCGGCTGGATGCGGCATCGATCACGCCGGAGATGATCTCGGCGAGACTTGATACGTGCGGAATGCCGGATCCCGATCTCATCATCCGCACCAGCGGCGAAGAACGCCTGTCGAATTTCCTGCTCTGGCAGGCGGCCTATTCCGAGTTCCTGTTCGTTCCGGAATACTGGCCCGACTTCGACCGGCAGCTGTTCTTTTCTGCAATCGAGCAATATGCAACGCGTAATCGCCGTTTCGGCGCCATCGCCGAGCCGGTTGCCGTGGCAGGCGCCTGATGAGCCGTGAACTCAGACTGCGGATCGTGTCCGCAATCGTCATGGCGGCGGTCATATTGGCCGCCACCTGGTATGGCGGCATCCTGTTCCGCATCGTGGCCGGTCTTCTGGCGATCCTCATCTATTATGAGTGGTCGACGATTACCCGGCTGTCCGAAACCAACTCCACCGGCAATGCCTGGGGCTGGTTTGCGGTTGCCGTCATCGCCGGCAACACGATTTTTGGCGAACCTTCGCTTGATCTGCCGCTGCTGTCGGGCTTTACGCTGACGGCAGCACTTTTCCCCGTTCTGCGCGGCAGGAACTGGTGGCTGGTGGGCGGCATCATCTATGCCGGGCTCAGCGGCATTTCGCTGGCTGCCATTCGTGGCGACGAGTTGACCGGCTTCGTCTCCATCCTGTTCATTTTCGCCGTTGTCTGGTCGACGGATATTCTTGCTTATTTCGTCGGACGCGCCATTGGCGGGCCAAAGCTCGCGCCGGCGATTTCTCCCGGCAAGACCTGGTCCGGAGCGATTGGTGGCGCCGTGGCCGCGCTGATCGGCGGCGGTGCGGTATCGCTCGCTTATCACGGCAGGATCAGTCTGCTGGTACTCGGGCTGGCGCTTATCCTCTCCGTTTTCAGCCAGATTGGCGATCTTTTCGAATCCTTCGTGAAACGGCGTTTCCAGGTCAAGGATTCCAGCCATCTCATCCCGGGCCATGGTGGCTTCATGGACCGTGTTGACGGTCTTGTTTTCGCCTGCTTTACGGTATTCCTCATTGCTTTCGTGCATGCGGCGGCAACCGGCGACGTGCCCGGATCGGGCGGCGGTCTCCTGCCGGGCTTTTAAGCGGCACGAAAGGTCACGACATAAAGGGCAGATTGTCATGAACACAGTAATGGCGGCGACCGGTTTTCTGACCGGCTACATCGTGCCCTTCATCCTGGTGCTTTCCCTGCTCGTTTTCGTCCATGAAATGGGCCATTATCTCGTCGGCCGCTGGAGCGGCATTCGCTCCACCGCATTCTCCATCGGCTTCGGCCCGGAGCTGATCGGCTTTACCGACCGGCATGGCACGCGCTGGAAGATTTCCGCGATCCCTCTCGGCGGCTACGTCAAGTTCTTCGGCGACGAAGATGCCGCGAGCAAGCCGGACAGTTCCGGCATGTCGCATATGTCGCTCGAGGAAAGGGCGCAGACACTTGCCGGCGCAAAATTGTGGAAGCGGGCGGCAACGGTTGCGGCGGGGCCCATCGCCAACTTCATCCTGGCGATTCTCATCTTTGCGGTTCTGTTCGGTGTTTATGGCCGGATGATCGCCGATCCTGTCGTGGCCGAGGTGCGTGAAAACAGCGCTGCCGCAGCGGCAGGCGTGCGCCCTGGCGACCGTCTGGTGGCGATCGACGGTGAAAAGGTCATGACTTTCGAGGATGTCCGTCGTTACGTCGGCATCCGGCCGGGCACGCCGATCACCGTGACTGTCGAGAGGGCAGGCGAGGAGCTGAAGCTGCCGATGGTGCCGACCCGCACCGAGACGACGGACCAGTTCGGCAATAAGCTGGAAATGGGCATCATCGGCATCGTCACCGACCAGACCAGTGGCAACTTCCGTCATATTGAATATTCGACGTCTGAGGCCCTGCTTGAGGGCGTGCGGGAGACGGGCCACGTCATCACCGGCACCTTCAACTATATCGGCAATCTCGTGACCGGCCGCATGAATGCCGATCAGCTGGGTGGTCCGGTCCGCGTTGCGCAGGCATCCGGCCAGATGGCAACGCTCGGCATCGCCGCCGTCATCCAGCTCGCCGCCGTGCTTTCAGTGTCGATCGGACTTCTCAACCTGATGCCTGTTCCGGTTTTGGACGGTGGACACCTGGTGTTTTATGCCATCGAGGCCATTCGCGGCAGGCCGCTTGGCGCCGGAGCGCAGGAAGTTGCCTTCCGTATCGGCATGGCGATGATTCTGGGACTTATGGTTTTTGCAACATGGAATGATATCAGCAGCTTGATCGGCTGAGGATTGTGTTTTAACGGTTTTGTTAGGGGCTTGTTTACCTTGTTTTTATGCCGAAGTGGCGAATGAGCCACTCTGGATGACGAAGTAAACAGAATTTAACGTTCTGACTTGCTTGTAGGGGAAAAGCAGGTAAAACGACGCACATGGCCGGAGTCGGGTTCCGCCCGCTGAGGGACAACGTAAAAAGGTAAGATTTGAAATGAAGGCTGGTTCAAGATTTTTGAACGCTGTGTCGGCGGTTGCGCTGTCTGCTGGTGTTTCTTCGGTTGCGGGCCTTGGCGTGCTTGCCTCTGCTGGTGCTGCAAATGCAGCCGTTATCAGCAAGATCGATGTTCGCGGGGCCGAGAGGTCCGGTGCGGACTCCGTGCGTTCCAACATCACCATTGCGCCGGGTAAAAACTTTTCCAATTCGGATATCGATGAATCGGTGAAGCGTCTTTACGCCACCGGTTACTTCTCGAATGTCTCCATGCGCGTTTCCGGCAGCACGCTGGTCGTAACCGTCAACGAGAACCAGCTGGTCAACCAGGTTGTCTTCAACGGTAACCGAAAGATCAAGGACGACAAGCTCGTTGGCATCGTGCAGACCCAGTCGCTCGGCCCGTTCAATCAGGCGATCGTGACTGCGGATATCGCCCGCATCAAGGAAGCTTATGCCGCAATCGGCCGCAGCGACGTCGAAATCACCACGCAGACCGTTTCCGTCGGTCAGGGCCGTGTGAACATCGCTTTCGTCATCAACGAAGGTGAGCGCACCAAGATCGGCCGCATCGATTTCGTCGGCAACAATTCCTATAGCGACGGTCGTCTGGCCGCCGTCATCAATACCAAGAAGTCCAACATGCTGTCGTTCCTGACACGTAAGGACGTCTATAACGAGGACAAGCTGCGCGCCGACGAAGAGGCGCTGCGCCAGTTCTATTACAACCGCGGTTATGCCGACTTCCGGGTCGTGTCGTCCGACGCTGTACTGGATGAGTCCAAGAACGAATACACCATCTCCATCACGGTGGATGAAGGCAAGAAATACGACTTCGGCAACGTCACTGTCGAATCGACTGTTCCGGGTGTCGATGGTTCTGAACTGCAGGGTCTCGTTGAAACCCGCCAGGGCGCCAGCTACAGCGCCAAGGAAGTTCAGCAGAGCATGGAAGCGATTTCCAAGCGCGTTGCCGGCGAAGGTTATCCCTTTGCCCGCGTAACGCCGCGCGGTGACCGCGATATGTCCGGCAACACTATCGGTGTGACCTATATCGTCGACCAGGGCGAACGCGCCTATGTCGAGCGTATCGAAATCCGCGGCAACACCCGTACGCGTGACTATGTCATCCGCCGCGAATTCGATATTTCCGAAGGCGATGCATTCAACCAGACGGTCATCACGGCGGCAAAGCGTCGTCTTGAAGCGCTCGGTTATTTCTCGAAGGTCAACATCTCGACCGCCGGCGGCAGCGCGCCTGACCGCGTTGTCATCGTTGTCGACGTTGAGGATCAATCGACGGGTTCGTTCGGTATCGGTGCTGGTTATTCGCAGAACGACGGCGTTCTGCTTGAAGCATCCATCGAAGAAAAGAACTTCCTCGGCCGCGGCCAGTACATCCGTCTCGCTGCCGGTGCGGGCGAAGACGATGCGCGCAGCTACACGCTGTCCTTCACCGAGCCGTATTTCCTTGGCTACCGTCTGGCCGCAGGTTTCGATCTGTTCAAGAGCCAGAGCCGCAGCGAAGACTATTACGATTACGACGAACAGGGCTTCGCGCTGCGTGTGACCGCGCCGATCACCGAAGACCTCTCGACGACGTTCAAGTATACTTACAAGCAGATCAATTATGATGGGGAAGGCGATTGGGAAAACAATTCCAATCTTGCAGAGCCATATCAGGCGCTGATTAAAGGTGGTGACTGGACGCAGTCCATCATCTCCAACACGCTGAACTACAATACGCTCGACGACCGCAACATGCCGCGCGAAGGCTGGCAGGCTGCCCTGACGAACGAATTTGCAGGCCTCGGTGGCGATTCCGAATATTACAAGATCTACGCCAAGGCGCGCTTCTTCTACACGCTGTCGGACGAGTACGATGTTATCGGCTCGATCACCGGTCAGGCGGGTCATGTTATGCCGACGGGCGACAATCTGCTGGTATTCGATCAGTTCAAGTTCGGTGGCCGTCAGGTTCGCGGCTTCAAGAACGACGGTATCGGCCCGCGCATTGGTTCTGACTCCATCGGCGGCACGACCTACTTCGCGGCCTCCGCTGAAGTCACTGCTCCGATGCCTGGCGTTCCGGAAGATTTCGGCCTGCGTCTGGCTGGTTTCGTCGATGCCGGCACCATGTATGGCAACAAGGTTTCTACGTCTCAGACTGTCCAGGATGACAACTCCATCCGCGCATCCGCTGGTATCGGCGTGATGTGGGCATCGCCCTTCGGTCCGATCCGTGTTGACTATGCTGTACCGATCGCCAAGGAAGACTACGACGAGGAACAGCGTTTCCGGTTTGGCATGTCCAACACTTTCTGATATCGGCAGTCCAGAACTGCAACTTTGAACGTTCTGGAGTTTCCGGCTAATGGAATACAACGCCTTTTTTCCGCCCCATGATGGATTGCGATTGAAAGATATCGCAGACCGTTTTGGGGCGGAACTGTCTGATGAGGCGGCGGGTGAGCGGACTATCAGGTCTGTCGCGCCGGTCTACCGGGCAAAACCCGATCAGCTCTGCTATATTCTCTCCCGCAAGAACCGCGATGAGCTGGTAAGCTGCGAGGCTGGTGCCGTCATCTGCGACGCTGCGCTGGCGAATATGGTGCCGTCTCACATTCCCGCACTGATATCGAAAAATCCGCATACGCTTTTTGCGCAGGTGGGTGCGTTGCTGCATCCCTCCGCCATGCGGCCCGCGACGATTGCGCCGATGGAAGCCGAGATTTCTCCGGCTGCCCATGTTGATCCGTCGGCGAAGCTGGAAGCGGGCGTGATCGTTGAGCCACTCGCCGTCATTGGCGCAGGCGCTCACATTGGCGCGGGTACACGGATTGGCCCGGGTGTCATCATCGGGCCGCATGTGCAGGTTGGGCGTGATTGCACCATTTCCGGTGGCGCGAGCATTCTTGTCGCCCTCATCGGCAACAATGTGATTATCCATAATGGCGCGCGCATCGGTCAGGATGGGTTCGGTTACGCTCCCGGTCCCCGCGGCATGCTGAAAATCGTGCAGATCGGCCGCGTCATCATTCAGGACAATGTCGAGATCGGCGCCAATACCACGATCGATCGCGGCACCATGGATGACACCGTCATCGGTGAAGGCACAAAGATCGACAATCAGGTCCAGATTGGTCACAACGTGCGCATCGGCCGCCATTGTGGCATCGTCAGCAAGGTCGGCATTGCGGGCAGCACCCGCATTGGCGATGGCGTGATGATCGGCGGTGCGGCGGGCGTTAATGGCCATATCACCATTGGTGACGGTGTGCAGATCGCAGCCATGAGTGGTGTGGTCGCCGATGTTCCGGCCGGCGCCCGTTATGGCGGAACGCCTGCACGCCCGATGAAATATTTCCTGCGCGACATGGCCGAAATTCTGGCACGCGCTGAAGCGCGTGATAAAAAAACAGGAGAAAAAAACAATGACTGAAGAAACGAAGACGGCGCTCGGCGCGGCTGACATTCTGGAAGTCATGAAGCTTCTGCCGCATCGTTACCCGTTCTTGCTGATCGACAAGATCATCGATATCGATGGTAACAACTCGGCGACCGGCATTAAGAACGTCACGGTCAACGAACCGCATTTCACCGGCCATTTTCCGGACCGGCCGATCATGCCAGGCGTTCTGATCGTCGAAGCCATGGCCCAGACGGCAGGTGCGATATGCGCTCGCAGTCAGGGCGAGGGCGGTCACCTGGTCTACTTCATGACAATCGACAATGCGCGTTTCCGCAAACCCGTTATCCCCGGCGACCGGCTGGAGATCCACGTCGTCAAGCAGCGTCAGCGCGGCAATGTGTTCAAATTCCATTGCGAGGCGAAGGTGGATGGCGCGCTGGTTGCGGAGGCTGATGTCGGTGCGATGATGATCCCCGAGGACCAGCAATGAGCAGGATCGCCGCCTCGGCCAAAATTCACCCGACCGCCGTTGTCGAAGACGGTGCGGTTATCGGTGAAAATGTCGTCATCGGCGCGCTCAGCTATGTCGGCGCAAAGGTCACGCTGCATGATGATGTCATATTGCACAATCATGCCATCGTTTCTGGCGTAACCGTCATCGGCCGTGGATCAGTGATCCATCCCATGGCCGTCATCGGCGGCACCCCGCAGGCGGTTCGCCATGATGGATCGGAAACGACGCTCGAGATCGGCGAACGCTGTATCATGCGCGAAGGCGTGACGATGAACGCCGGCAGTTCCGATGGCAGCGGCAAGACAATTGTCGGTGACGATAATCTGTTCCTGGCCAATTCGCATGTGGCGCATGATTGCCGCCTCGGCAATCACATCATCCTGTCGAACAATGTGATGCTGGCGGGCCATGTGACTATCGAAGACCGCGCCATCCTGGGCGGCGGCTGTGCCGTGCACCAGTTCACCCGCATCGGTCGTCAGGCCTTTATCGGCGGGCTGTCGGCGGTTAATTACGATGTCATTCCCTATGGCATGCTGAACGGCAATCCCGGCATTCTTGGCGGCCTCAATGTGGTCGGCATGACGCGTGCCGGCATTGAACGGGCGGATATTCACAAGGTCCGGCGCGTCTACAAGCAGATTTTCGAGGCTGAAGGTACGATCCGCGGTAACGCGGCGGCAATCGATCGCAATGAATATCTGGATTGCCCGCAGGCCCTCGAAGTCATCGATTTCATCGGCGCGGGCAGCGACCGCGCGATCTCTTCGCCCAATCGGGGCAAGTGAGCCGTGACAGGCGGCGGGCGTCTCGCCATCGTGGCCGGCAGCGGCCAGCTGCCGCTTTATGTGGCGACCGCCGCCCGCGAGATGGGGGAAAACCCTTTCATCGTGCGCCTGCGCGATGATTCCAGCTTCGACTGGAGCGGCTTCGACAATGCTATAATCAGCGTGGGCGACGTGGCAGGGCTCGGCCGTTTGCTGCGTGAAAACCGGGTGGACCGCGTCGTGCTTTCCGGCGCCGTGGCGCGACGGCCGGAATGGCGGGAGATCCGCCCGACTGTCGGCATCGTGCTGAAACTGCCCTCCATCGTCCGCACGCTTTTGTCGGGCGGTGATGACGCCGTGTTGCAGATGGTGATCAAGGTCATCGGCACGCTCGGCGCGAAGGTCATCGGCGCCCACGAGATTGCGCCCGGCCTGCTTGCCACGACAGGTACTTTGGGCACGCAGAAACCCACGGATGAAGATCTGCGCGATATTCGCAAGGCGGCTGAGGCGGCACTTGCGCTTGGCACGCTTGATGTCGGGCAGGGGGCGGTCTCGGTCGGCGGTCGCATCGTTGCGCTGGAAGGCGTTGAGGGCACCGATGCCATGCTGGCACGTGTTGCGGCACTGCGTGCCGAAGGCCGCATATCGCCCCGACGCAGGGGCGTATTGGTGAAGCTGTGCAAGCCGCAACAGGATATCCGCGCCGACCTGCCGACCATCGGTATCGAAACCGTGGAAAATGCGCAGAAAGCCGGACTGGCGGGCATCGCCGTCGAAGCAGGACGGGCGCTGGTGCTGGACCGCGACGAGATGTTGAAAGCCGCCGATCAGGCGGGCATATTTGTCTGCGGCATCGATACGTCACTCGGTGGTGATATGATCGGGGAGAGATGATCGGATGACGGCAGCATTAAAAGTGGCGGTCATTGCCGGAGAAGTGTCCGGCGATCTTCTGGGCGCGGATCTGATCCGCTCCCTCAAAGCCCGATATCTTGGCTCCGTTGAGCTGATGGGCGTCGGCGGCGAGGCGCTGGAGGCGCAGGGGCTGACCTCGTTGTTCGATTATTCCGAACTCTCCATCATGGGCTTCACGCAAGTCCTGAAAAAGCTGCCGAAACTCATTGCGCGCATCAACCAGACTGCGCAGGCGATCATCGCCGCAAAGCCGGATATTCTGCTGATCATTGACAGCCCGGATTTCACGCATCGTGTTGCGAAAAAAGTTCGCAAACAATTGCCGCATCTGCCGGTCGTCAACTATGTCTGCCCCAGTGTCTGGGCGTGGAAGGAATATCGCGCCACCGCGATGTTGTCCTATGTCGATCACGTTCTAGCCTTGCTGCCTTTTGAGCCCGAGGCGATGCGACGTCTGGGCGGCCCGCCGACCACCTTTGTCGGCCATCGTCTCAGCGTCGATCCCGATGTGCTGGCGGTGCGGCAAAAGCGGGCGGAACGCCCCCTTCCGGCCAAGGGCGAAGCCAAAACTATTCTTCTGCTGCCCGGGTCGCGCTCCACGGAAACCACGCGGTTGATGGAGCCATTTCGAGAGGCCGCAAAGGCCTTTGTGGAACGCAACGGCCCAACCCGTTTCGTGCTGCCCACCGTGCCGCGTCAGGAAAACCGTATCCGCGAACTGGCGGCGACATGGCCGGAAGATATAAGGCCCGAAATCGGCACAGATTCCGCCTTCAAATGGAACGCGTTTGCACGTGCCGATGCGGCAATCGCGGCCTCCGGTACTGTCATTCTCGAACTGGCGCTTGCCGGCGTGCCGACCGTTTCTGTTTATAAGACCGACTGGATTTTCACCATGCTGAGCAAGCGGGTAAAAACCTGGACGGGCGCACTTCCGAACCTGATTGCCGACTACCCGGTTGTGCCTGAATATCTCAACGAGGTGGTGCGGCCAGGATCCATGCTGCGCTGGGCAGAGCGGCTTGCATCTGACACCACAGAGCGGCGGGCCATGCTTGAGGGGTATGCGCTGGTGCAGCAGCGTCTGCACACCGATGTGCCTCCGGGCGAAACCGGCGCTGCCATTCTGCTCGATGTGCTGAACGGCCGCAGACAGCAAGGCTGACACAGGCTTGGCCGTCTTGGCCACGGGTCGAACGTGTTTATCTTACTGAAATACCCAATAGAAAAGGCCAGCGGATTTTCATCCGCCGGCCTTTGATGTTTTGATTGCCGGTTTAGCGCTTGGAAACCGGAACGTAATCGCGCTTGCCGGCGCCCGTGTAGAGCTGGCGCGGACGGCCGATGCGCTGCTGCGGATCTTCGATCATTTCGTTCCACTGTGCGATCCAGCCGACGGTGCGGGCGAGCGCGAAGAGAACGGTGAACATGGTGGTGGGGAAGCCCAGCGCCTTCAGCGTGATGCCCGAATAGAAGTCGACATTCGGGTAGAGCTTCTTTTCGACGAAGTAGGGGTCGGAAAGGGCGATCTTTTCCAGTTCCAGCGCAACCTGCATGATCGGATCGTCAGAATTGCCGGTGGCTTCCAGCACTTCATACATCGTCTTCTGCATGATCTTGGCGCGCGGGTCGTAGTTCTTGTACACGCGGTGGCCAAAGCCCATCAGGCGGAACGGATCGTTCTTGTCCTTGGCGCGGGCGATGTATTCCGGAATACGGTCAACAGAGCCGATTTCGTTCAGCATGTTGAGCGCTGCTTCGTTGGCGCCGCCATGTGCAGGACCCCAGAGGCAGGCGATGCCCGCCGCAATACAGGCGAACGGGTTCGCACCCGAAGAACCGGCAAGACGCACCGTGGAAGTGGAGGCGTTCTGCTCGTGGTCGGCATGCAGGATGAAGATGCGGTCCATGGCGCGGGCCAGAACCGGATCGACCTTGTAATCCTCGCACGGCACCGCAAAGCACATGTGCAGGAAGTTGGAAGCGTAATCCAGATCGTTCTTCGGATAAACGAAGGGCTGGCCGATATGGTACTTATAGGCCATGGCGGCGATCGTTGGCATTTTCGCGATCATGCGCAGCGAAGCGACCATGCGCTGGTGCGGATCGGTAATGTCGGTCGAGTCGTGGTAGAAGGCCGAGAGAGCACCGACCGTGCCGCACATGACGGCCATCGGATGCGCATCGCGACGATAGCCGGTGAAGAAACGGCTCATCTGCTCGTGCACCATGGTGTGGCGCGTAACGCGGGTGTCGAAGTCTTTCTTCTGCGCAGCCGTCGGCAGTTCGCCGTAAAGCAGCAGATAGCAGGTTTCCAGGAAGTCGCCCTGTTCGGCGAGCTGCTCGATCGGGAAGCCGCGGTGAAGGAGAACGCCTTCGTCACCGTCGATATAGGTGATCTTGGATTCGCAGGAGGCCGTCGACGTGAAACCCGGGTCGTAAGTGAAGGAGCCCGTGTGCTTGTAGAGCGTGGCGATATCGACGACGCTTGGTCCAATCGTGCCTTCCCTTACCGGGAGTTCCACCTGCTTTTCGCCAAGTGTCACTGTAGCGCTTTTTTCCGTCATACTGATCCTCCGAGAACATGCGGGTGGAGGCGTTGAGACACGCCTCGCGGTTAAGCGTCTACCGATTAGCTATATGATCCTTGCGCCGATGCCAAGCTATTCGAAGGTCAAATTGTGCATTGCGGCAAACGCAATTACGTTGCTTGCGGCATTATCGGCCATGGCAATTCAATCTCGGTCAACGCACGGTTAAAGGAAAGGATTGCAATCCTTCCCGCCGCCCTGCAAACCTGTTTCCGGTGCGGCAGGGGCGCGGCGCGGATTGCTTGGTCAAGGGGAAAAAAAGCATCTCGGATATGCCGAAACGTTGCAGGGCGACTTGCCCGGCGCGCATGAAATCCTGTTTCCCGTTCACCGTGCCGGCGATCTTGTGGCTTATGATCTGCCCACCCGTGTTGCCAGGCGTAATCTCAAGGCTGTCATCACCGAAAAAGTTGCCGGCTGCGTCGCCGAGGAACGCGCATTCGGCCATGATTTCCTTTTCGTTCCCGTCTTTATCGGCTGCGGCGCGATCCTGTGGTTTTCCCTTGATGTCACGCCGCCCTTGCCTGCTCTCGCCATCATGTTCCTGCTTGCTGCCGGTCTGGCGCTGTTTAGCCGATATAATAACGGCCTGTCGGCGGCGACCTGCAGCGCTGCCGCTTTTCTTCTGCTGGGCATGCTTCTGGCGGATATTGAAACCCGGCGGGCGGGAACCGTGGTACTGGATACCCCGGTTACAACCACCATCACCGGCACGGTGGTGCGCCGGGAAGTGGATGCGCGCGGCTCCTGGCGATATGTCATTCAGCTGGCTGCGACCGAAGCGCCAGCATTGTCGCGCCCGCCGGCGAGAATCTCGCTGCTTTCCCGTGGCGGAGGCGACCCCGTTGCACTTGGCGCGACCATTCAAGGCAAGGCACGGCTGTCGCCGCCTTCCGGCCCTGCTTTGCCGGGTCTGAACGACTTCGCCTTCGCTTCCTATTTCAAAGGTATTGGTGCGACCGGATTTTTCTACAAGCCGCCGCAGGCACTCATATCACCAAGGGGCGACATCAAGGTCGAGACGGGCTGGCTGGAATGGGCGGATATGCGGCTCTATGGCCTGCGCAGCGCCATTGCGGAGCGTATCCGCAATGTCATTGGTGGTGACGCCGGAGCCTTCGCCGCGTCCATCGTCACCGATGAGAGACAGGCGATCTCGGCTAACACGATGGAGGCATTGAGGCTTTCCGGCCTTGCCCATATCGTTGCCATATCCGGACTGAACATGGCGCTTGCCGCAGGCATTTTTTTTGTGGGGCTGAGGCTGACCTTCAGCCTGTTTCCCGCTTTTGCGCAGCGCTGGCCCGTCAAGAAGATTTCGGCTTTCGCGGCACTCTTGATGACGCTCGCTTATTACCTGATTTCCGGTTTCGCCGTCTCCGCCGAGCGCGCCTGGCTGATGATGTCGGTGATGCTGATCGCGGTTCTTTTCGATCAGCCGTCGCTCAGTCTCCGGAATGTCGCTATTTCGGCTCTCATCATCCTTGTCTTTTCGCCTTCGGAAATCATGGGGCCGAGTTTCCAGATGTCGTTTGCCGCGACCATCGCGCTCGTATCCACCTATGCCTGGTGGGGCCGCCGGCGCGGCGATCACGAGCGACTGTTGATCGGACGCAGACCGGTATGGATGACGGCGGCACAGATGGTAGGCACTATCATTGCCGGGGTCATCACCACGTCGCTGATTGGCGGAGTTTCGACGGCGATCTATTCGGCCGAGCATTTCCATCGTGTCACCACCTATGGACTTTTCGCCAATCTGGCTGCGATGCCTCTGATGTCGCTGATCGTCATGCCGTTCGGCCTGCTCGCCATGCTGCTGATGCCGTTCGGGCTTGATGGACCGTTCCTGAAGATCATGGGTTATGGCATGGCGCTTGTCATCGAAGTCGCCAATGAAGTGGCGTCCTGGGGCGGCAGCGCGGCAACGGGGCGGCCGCATGAGTGGTTCATTGGTCTCGGCTCCGCCGGTTTCCTGCTGCTCACCTTGCTGCGCAGCCGGCTTGCATTGCTTGGTATTCCGCTTCTTGTTTCCGCCTTCGGCCTGTCGGCGGCCACGGCCTATCGTGATGGCCCGGATCTGCTCATTCACGAGGAGGGGGAGCTGGTGGCGCTGCTGGAAGACGGCAAGGCCTATACGACAAAAACGCGACCACAGGGCTTCGTATACGGCCAGTGGCAAAGAGCACTCCTGTTGCCGGAACAGCCCGTTCCACCGGTCAATCTCAAAGCGGAGGCCGCGATAACCAGTGTAGGCTTGACCACAAAATCAAAACTTACGCCAGAGGAGATGAGGGCGGTGACACGGCAGATGACGGCAGCGCTGAAAGATGCGGAACCCGGCGTCTTCACCTGCAGCAAAGGCATATGGTGCGTGGCGCGCGTCGGGAGCGGGGAGTGGATCGTCGTTCTGGAAGACGGTCGGTTTGCCGGAAAAGCCTGCGACATCGCCGATATTGTCGTCGTTTCCCGCAGGACCTCGTTTTCGCAATGCCGCTCAGGAGCGCTTCTGCTCAACCGCGATATATTGCGGCGCATCGGTTCGGTAGAAATAAACTTTGCCGGGAGCGACCAATCCGCGGTCGTCGGACGGCTGCGCGCGGCGATTGCCGGGGCGGACAGGCCATGGAGCGAGCACCGCTATTACAACTGGAAAACCGACCGTTTCGAATACGAGGTGCCGGAACCGGTCAGGCAGTTGCTGGCGACATCGCAATGAACGCCGCCAGCATGAATATTCAGACCTTCACACGCAGATCGGCAGTCATTTCACCAATGCCGCCAATTTCCTGTTCATGCGCCGCATCGCGCCAGATTTCCTTCAATCCGGCCTCATACCATTCACGCATGGCGGGCAGGGCCAGCAGCCGGTCGCAATAGGCTTTTGCCGCAGGTGAAAGATCAGCGCCATAGGTCTGGAAACGGAACGCGACAGGGCAGAAGAAAGCATCGACCGCCGTGAATTTTTGACCGGCAAGATAGGGGCCGCCGAATTTTGTCAGACCTTCGCTCCACAACGCATCGATGCGCTTTATGTCTGCCGCAAGCCCGGCATCGCCCCCCTTCGGCTTGACCCGAATGCCGACCGACATCGGATAAAGATTGCGCAGCGAGGAAAAGCCGGCATGCATTTCACTGGCCGCCGAACGCGACCATGCCCGCGCCTGCTTGTCGCCTGCCCAGACGCCCTGGTGCCGTTCTGCGAGATATTCGGCGATCGACAGCGTTTCCCATATCGTCACGCCATCATCGACAAGGCAAGGCACTTTGCCGGTCGGCGAGAAGCTGGAAAAGGCGACACCTTCGCCAAACGGAACAAGTTTTTCATCAAAGGCGATACCCAGAGTGCGCATCAACACCCACGGCCGCAGTGACCATGAAGAGTAGTTCTTGTTGGCGATGTAAAGATCGTACATGGCTTATCTCCCGGATATGACGCGCATTTCTATACCTGTCGGGGCATGATGGAATATCGAAAATAATCCATGGCACTCATAAATCGCGTTGATGAATGGCAGGGGCTTTGCATCGAGTGTCACCATTCGGTGGCAGCGTCAGGCCGGCCGCATCCCGCAAGCGTCAACGACTTCACGCGATCAGAAGTCCACGGCGTACGACGAATTGGTGATAACAGGCCGGTGAGGAGTGCGCGACAAAGATATCCATATGAAACTGGAACTGGCTTTTACCAGACGAGATATATCTGTCTGCGGGAAGAATAAGATTGCCCGAGACTCACGTAGTCAGTCGAACTACGGAATTGCCGTCATCTTCGACAGGTACCGTCTCATGACGACACCTGTCTCGAGAGGATGACGGCCAAGTCAAATCAATGGTAACGGCGTATAAGCCCGACCAGCTTGCCCTGAATTTTTACCCGGTCAGGCCCGAAGATACGGGTTTCATAAGCGGGGTTGGCCGCCTCCAGCGCGATGGAAGCACCCTTGCGGCGGAACCGCTTCAGCGTCGCTTCCTCATCATCCACCAATGCCACGACGATATCGCCTGGATTGGCGGTATTGCTGTTGCGGATGATGACGGTATCGCCGTCGAAAATCCCCGCCTCGATCATCGAATCGCCTTTAACTTCGAGCGCGTAATGTTCACCCGAACCCAGCATGTCCACCGGTACGGCAACATCATGGGTGTTGTTTTGGATGGCGGAAATCGGCACGCCGGCGGCGATGCGGCCCATGACCGGCACCGTGGCAGCACCACCGAGATCGTTGGCGGGCGCCTTGGGCGCAGGTGCGGGTTCCGGTGCCTTCGGTTTGCCGAGGCTGCCTTCGATGACGCTTGGCGAAAAGCCGCGCTGCGGCCTCGCACCCGGCGCATAGGCCTCCGGTAGCTTGATGACTTCCAGCGCCCGTGCCCTGTTAGGTAGCCGGCGAATAAAACCGCGCTCTTCGAGGGCGGTTATCAGCCGGTGGATGCCGGATTTGGAAGCAAGATCGAGTGCGTCCTTCATTTCATCGAAGGAGGGCGGCACGCCGGACTCTTTCATTCGTTCATGAATGAAGAGAAGCAATTCCTGCTGTTTGCGCGTGAGCATGAGGAAAACACCCTTGAGAATCGTAGTGGAGGTCGCGAAACAAATACAGAACGAACACTATATGTTCCATATGTGTTCCGCAATCCCCTAAAATTTCGTGAAGCTGCTATCTGTTGTTTTGATGATTTGCCTGAAAGCACGAAATTGTGCTTTTCTGCCGTCCGGACTGTTCCGGCATGGCCATGCCGCATGCGACAGCAGGAAGCAGGGAAATGACGAAACCATACCGCATCGACCATCTCGTACTGCCTGTCGAGAACATCGACGTTGCGGCAAATCGCCTTGGAAACCTGGGATTTACGGTAGCGCCTGCGGCTCTTCACCCGTTCGGCACGCAGAATGCCTGCGTTTTTTTCGCTGACGGCACATATCTGGAGCCTCTCGCAATTGATAACCCGGCTAACTATAATGCCTCGATTGATCGCGGAGATGTGTTTACCGGGCGAGACCGGGCCTTCCGGAAACAGGTCGCAGGCGAGGGATTTTCCGCTCTGGTCGCTGCAACCCACGACGCTCGTGGCGATCACGACCGATTCGTGGCCGCAGGCCTCTCGGCAGGCAATGGCTTTGAATTTTCGCGGCCGATCAAAATGCCGGATGGTTCGCAGAGCGAGGCGGCCTTCCGGCTGGCTTTTGCAGCAGGCGGTTCCGCGGCGGATTTCTTTCTGTTCAGTTGCCAGCGGCTGCAGGCCTTGCCGGGCGACCGCTCAGTGCTGGAGCGCCATGCCAACGGCGTTTCCGGTCTCAGCGAGATCGTCCTGTTTTCCGGTGGTGACGCGAATGCGGTGCGGCTGATCGAAACTGTTTTTGGCTGTGATGGCAAGATGTCCCCGGATGGTGATGTGCTTTTTGCAACCGGCAATGCCCGCGTAAGACTGACGCAAAAGCCGGTCTTTGGCGGACATGCCTTTAATACTCCCGAAGAGGGCGGCGGTGGATTGCGCGGCGCAGGCATCGTCTTTTCCGTTCGCGATCTTGCCGTGACAGAAGCGGCACTTGCTGCTAATGGCGTGTCCAGCACAGAAGCGGCCGGCCGGCTGGTGGTGCTCCCAGCACCCGGTCAGGGCGTTGCCTTCGCCTTCGAGGAAAAATGATGAGCGTTACGAACAATCTCAAAGTCACCGCCGGCGATGGCGCCAGCAAGGTTTCCTTTTCCAATACCGAGCGTTTTTCGCTGATTGCCGGCCCCTGCCAGATGGAAAGCCGCGAACATGCCTTCATGATTGCCGGCGTGCTGAAGGAACTTTGCGACAGCCTGGGCATCGGTCTCGTTTACAAGTCTTCCTTCGACAAGGCGAACCGCACCTCGCTTTCCGGCAAGCGCGGCATCGGCCTTGACAGCGCGATGCAGGTTTTCGCCGATTTGAAGAAGGAATACGGTTTTCCTGTCCTGACCGACATTCATACCGAGGAACAATGCGCCATCGTGTCCGAAGTGGTGGATGTGTTGCAGATTCCTGCCTTCCTCAGCCGCCAGACCGATCTTCTCGTCGCCGCTGCCAGGACCGGCCGCGTCATCAACGTCAAGAAGGGTCAGTTTCTGGCGCCGTGGGACATGAAGAACGTGCTGGCCAAGCTTAACGAAAGCGGCAACCCGAATGTGCTCCTGTGCGAGCGTGGCGCCTCCTTCGGTTACAACACGCTGGTCTCCGACATGCGCTCGCTGCCGATCATGGCTTCGCTTGGCGCGCCTGTTGTCTTCGACGCCACCCATTCGGTGCAGCAGCCGGGCGGGCAGGGCGGTTCCACCGGCGGCCAGCGCGAGTTCGTCGAGACGCTTTCGCGTGCGGCGGTGGCGGTCGGTGTCGCCGGCCTCTTCATCGAGACCCATGAGGACCCGGACAATGCACCGTCTGACGGCCCCAACATGGTGCACCTGAAGGACATGCCGAAACTGCTGGAAAAGCTTCTGGCCTTCGACGCGATCACCAAAGCCTGAGGCAATGCGTTTCGTTTGTGCCAATCGATTTTAAATGGCGGGCGCTCCGTTTCTGCCGCCCGCCGTCATTGTAATTTCTTCGTCATCGTCTAAGACAGGCGACGGAAAATATCTGTTCCATTCCCAAGGGAGAGACCATGACTGCCATTACCGATATCATCGCGCGCGAAATTCTCGACAGCCGCGGCAACCCGACTGTTGAAGTCGATGTTTACCTCGAAGACGGCTCCATGGGCCGTGCGGCCGTTCCCTCCGGCGCCTCGACCGGCGCGCATGAAGCGGTTGAGCTGCGCGATGGCGGCAAGCGTTATCTCGGCAAGGGCGTGGAAAAGGCGGTTGAAGCCGTCAATACGGAAATCTTCGACGCCATCGGCGGTTTCGACGCTGAAAACCAGATCCAGATCGACCAGATGATGATCGCGCTTGACGGTACGCCGAACAAGTCGCGCATCGGCGCCAACGCCATCCTCGGTGTGTCGCTTGCTGTCGCCAAGGCTGCAGCCGAAGCCTCCGGCCTACCGCTTTACCGTTATGTCGGTGGCCCGAACGCGCATCTGCTGCCGGTTCCGATGATGAACATCATCAATGGCGGCGCGCATGCCGACAACCCGATCGATTTCCAGGAATTCATGATCCTGCCGGTTGGCGCGGAGAACATCCGTGAAGCCGTGCGCATGGGCTCGGAAGTGTTCCATACGCTCAAAAAAGAACTGTCCGCACAGGGCCACAACACCAATGTCGGCGATGAGGGCGGTTTTGCACCGGGTCTCGAAAGCGCGCCGGCAGCACTCGATTTCATCATGAAGTCGATCGAAAAGGCTGGCTACCGTCCGGGCGACGACATGTTCATCGGTCTTGACTGTGCTGCGACCGAATTCTTCAAGAACGGCAACTACGTTTATGAAGGCGAAGGCAAGACCCGTTCGCCGATCGAGCAGGCCGAATATCTGGCTGAACTCGTTGCCAAGTATCCGATCATCTCCGTCGAAGACGGCATGGCGGAAGACGACTGGGACGGCTGGAAGGCTCTGACCGATCTCATCGGCAACAAGTGCCAGCTGGTCGGCGACGACCTCTTCGTCACCAACTCCGCCCGCCTTCGCGATGGTATCAAGATGGGTGTCGCAAACTCCATCCTCGTCAAGGTCAACCAGATCGGCTCGCTCTCCGAGACGCTCGATGCAGTTGAGACCGCACACAAGGCTGGTTACACCGCCGTCATGTCGCACCGTTCGGGCGAGACGGAAGATTCCACCATCGCCGATCTCGCTGTTGCGACGAACTGCGGTCAGATCAAGACCGGCTCGCTTGCCCGTTCCGACCGGCTCGCAAAGTACAACCAGCTGATCCGCATCGAAGAAATGCTGGGTCCGCAGGCTGCCTACGCCGGCCGTTCGATCCTGCGCGGTTAATTCCGGCAGTATTGGTTTGTGATGCGGCCCGCCGCCTTGGCGGGCTCATTCAGAGGCGAGCGGTAGCATCCGCATTCCGTTACCCGGACCTGATCCGGGGTCTAGCGCGATCAAGTCCTTGATCGCGAAAGACTCTCCCCACAGCGCAGACGCGCTGTGGCTGGATGCCGGATCAAATCCGGCATGACGAGGGTTCTTTTGACGTCGCTGCCGTTCTTAGCCCGCCCTCCGGCGGGCTTTTTTCATGCCCAATTGCCAATCGCGATTTAAGGTCAACGGATAGTTAAACAATCCGGCTTAGTCTCGAGACTCAAAGGTTATGCGTTTTAAGGCTTCTCTGCGGCATGTGGACCAGACATCATAAAAAGAGACGATTCGGCCGTTTGATCGTTCCGGCCATCACGATCGCTTTTCTTTCCTATTTCGGCTATCATTCCATCCATGGCGACTTCGGCCTTCAGGCAACGGAGCGGCTGGAGCGGCAGCGTATTGCCAGAACAGCGGAGCTTGCAAAGCTGACGCAGGCGCGTGTAGCGCTGGAGCGGCAGGTGGAATTGCTGAGCGACGGCTCGCTGGAGCGGGACATGATTGATGAAATTTCCCGTTACCAGCTGAATATGTCCCGCACGGACGAAATTGTCATCATGAACACATATTTCTGATTAACCGAAATCTGGTTAATTTAACATTTGTGATTTATTCACAGCATCTTAGCGTGAATATGTGCCATGCGTTTAAAGCATTGCTGCATGGCATTTTCTTGCATATGGTACGCGCCAATCTATCCATTCAAACGGCAACTCAGGGAGGGATGAATGGCGCCGCGAAAACCAGCGACCGTATCCGGCCGCAAGACCACGGCAAAGGCTGCAACCGAATTCACCGGCAAGAACAGCCCGGACTTCTCGAAGGAAGACGAACTTCACGCCTATCGTGAAATGCTGCTCATCCGCCGTTTCGAGGAAAAGGCCGGCCAGCTCTATGGCATGGGCTTCATCGGTGGTTTCTGTCACCTCTACATTGGCCAGGAGGCCGTCGTGGTCGGCATGCAGATGTCGCAGAAGGAAGGTGATCAGGTCATCACCGCCTATCGTGACCATGGCCACATGCTGGCTCTCGGCATGAGCGCCCGTGGCGTCATGGCCGAGCTGACCGGCCGCAAGGGCGGCCTGTCGAAGGGCAAGGGCGGCTCCATGCACATGTTCTCCAAGGAGAAACATTTCTATGGCGGCCACGGCATCGTCGGCGCACAGGTTTCGCTTGGAACCGGTCTTGCCTTCGCCAACCGTTATCGTGGCAACGACAATGTTTCCGTGACCTACTTCGGTGATGGCGCTGCCAACCAGGGCCAGGTCTATGAGAGCTTCAACATGGCTGCTCTCTGGAAACTGCCGATCATCTATATCGTTGAAAACAACCGTTATGCGATGGGCACCTCGACCGCCCGCGCCACCGCACAGTCGAATTATTCGCTGCGCGGCCAGTCTTTCGGCATTCCCGGCATCCAGGTGGATGGCATGGATGTGCGCGCCGTCAAGGCCGCCGCCGACCAGGCACTGGAATATTGCCGCTCCGGCAAGGGGCCGATCATTCTTGAAATGCTGACCTACCGTTACCGTGGTCACTCCATGTCCGACCCGGCGAAATACCGTTCCAAGGACGAAGTGCAGAAGATGCGCTCCGAACACGACCCGATCGAGCAGGTCAAGGCACGGCTTCTGGAGCAGGGCTGGGCAAGCGAAGACGAACTCAAGGCCATCGACAAGGATGTCCGTGATATCGTCGCCGACAGCGCCGACTTTGCCCAGAACGACCCAGAGCCGGATGCGTCCGAGCTTTACACCGACATTCTGCTCTGATCGGGAAAGGGAACCCCATGCCAGTAGAAATTCTTATGCCCGCCCTTTCCCCGACCATGGAGGAAGGCACGCTTTCCAAATGGCTTAAAAAGGAAGGCGACAAGGTCACATCAGGCGACGTGATTGCCGAAATCGAGACCGACAAGGCGACCATGGAAGTGGAAGCCGTGGATGAAGGTATCATCGGCAAGTTGCTGATTGATGCCGGCACCGAAGGCGTCAAGGTCAACACGGCGATTGCCGTACTCCTTCAGGAAGGCGAAAGCGCCGACGACATCTCTTCTTCCGCCAAGAAGGAAGAGCCGAAGGCTGAAGCCGCAAATTCCGGTTCTGATGCCGCCGGCGGCAAGACCCGGGAAGCTGCTGAAGAGCCGAGCGCTGCCAAGGAAGCCGCCAAGGTTCCGGCAGCCCCGAAGATCGATGTCGCAGCCGATCCGGATATCCCGGAAGGTACGGAAATGGTGATGACGACGGTGCGTGAAGCACTGCGCGACGCCATGGCCGAAGAGATGCGCGCCGACGAAAAGGTTTTCGTCATGGGTGAAGAAGTCGCCGAATATCAGGGCGCCTACAAGATCACCCAGGGCCTGCTGCAGGAATTCGGTGAGCGCCGCGTCATCGACACCCCGATCACCGAGCATGGTTTTGCCGGTATCGGCGTCGGCGCTGCGATGACGGGCCTGCGACCCATCGTCGAATTCATGACCTTCAACTTCGCCATGCAGGCGATCGACCAGATCGTCAACTCGGCGGCCAAGACGCTTTATATGTCGGGTGGCCAGATGGGCGCGCCGATGGTGTTCCGTGGTCCGTCCGGTGCTGCTGCCCGCGTTGGCGCGCAGCATTCGCAATGTTACGCCGCATGGTACAGCCATATTCCGGGCCTCAAGGTCGTCATGCCCTACACGGCAGCCGACGCCAAGGGCCTGCTGAAAGCAGCTATCCGCGATCCGAACCCGGTCATTTTCCTGGAAAATGAAATTCTCTACGGTCAGAGCTTCGAAGTGCCGAAGCTCGATGATTTCGTGCTGCCGATCGGCAAGGCGCGCATTCACCGCAAGGGCAAGGATGCGACCATCGTTTCCTTCGGCATCGGCATGACCTATGCGATCAAGGCGGTTGCGGAACTCGAAAAGCTCGGCATCGATGTCGAACTGATCGACCTGCGCACCATCCGTCCGATGGATCTGCCCACGGTCATCGAATCGGTCAAGAAGACCGGCCGTCTGGTCACGGTGGAAGAAGGCTTCCCGCAGTCATCGGTCGGTGACTTCATTGCCAACCAGGTCATGCGCGCCGCTTTCGATTATCTCGATGCGCCAATCCTGACGATTGCCGGCAAGGACGTTCCGATGCCTTACGCGGCAAACCTCGAAAAGCTGGCTCTGCCCAACGTCGATGAAGTTGTTCAGGCCGTCAAAACCGTCTGCTACAAATAAGGGGAGATGATTTTGAGTGTCATAAAACAAATCCTCCCGGCAACCGAAAATTGGTACCGTGTTTTAGGTACCAAAGACGCGCCTTTGTTCGAGCGGGTAATCTTCTGGGCCGTCGTCAACGACGGTGATGGCGATGTTGTCGCCGGTGTTCCGCGTGAGGATATCGGCGTTATCGGTGCAGTCGGCGAATGGCTCGTCGACGTTGCCGGATACATCGAGATTACACCGTCACAGGTGGATTGGCTCATGGAACATCCTGAAGACCTGGAAGATTTTAATCTCGTTTGGGGGGAGGCCTAGTCATGCCTATCAACATCACCATGCCTGCCCTTTCTCCCACCATGGAAGAGGGCAATCTGGCCAAGTGGCTGGTCAAGGAAGGCGACAAGGTCGCACCCGGTGACGTGATCGCCGAGATCGAGACCGACAAGGCGACCATGGAAGTGGAAGCCGTGGACGAAGGCACGGTTGCCAAGCTGGTTGTTCCGGCCGGCACCGAAGCCGTCAAGGTCAACGCCCTGATCGCCATCCTCGCCGCCGAAGGCGAGGACGTGGCCGAGGCGGCAAAGGGCGGCGATGCCGCTCCTGCCAAGGCGGAAGCAAAGGCCGAAGCACCGAAGCAGGAAGCCGTTAAGGCCGAAGCGCCGAAGGAAGAAGCAGTACCTGCCAAGGCTGAAAAGCCGGCCGCCGATCAGGCGCCCGCGTCCTCCACGCCGGCGCCGGTTGCAAAGTCCGGTGAGCGTATCTTTGCTTCGCCGCTTGCTCGCCGTCTCGCCAAGGAAGCCGGTCTCGACCTCTCGGCCGTCTCCGGTTCCGGCCCGCATGGCCGCATCATCAAGACCGACGTGGAAAAGGCTGCCGCTTCCGGCGGTGCAAAGGCTGCTCCGGCCGCCGCGGCATCCGCAGGCACACGGGCTCCGGCCCTTGCCAAGGGTCAGTCGGACGAAGCGGTTCTCAAGCTGTTCGAACAGGGCTCCTACGAGCTTGTGCCGCATGACGGCATGCGCAAGGTCATCGCCAAGCGTCTGGTCGAATCCAAGCAGACGGTTCCGCACTTCTACGTCTCCGTGGATTGCGAACTGGATACGCTTCTGGCGCTCCGCGCCCAGCTTAACGCGGCTGCCCCCGAAAAGGACGGCAAGCCCGCCTACAAGCTGTCGGTCAACGACATGGTCATCAAGGCGCTGGCTCTTTCGCTGCGTGATGTACCTGACGCCAACGTCTCCTGGACGGAAAGCGCCATGGTCAAGCACAAGCATTCGGATGTCGGCGTTGCCGTTTCCATTCCGGGTGGCCTGATCACGCCGATCATCCGCAAGGCGGAAGAAAAGTCGCTCTCCACCATCTCCAACGAGATGAAGGACTACGGCAAGCGCGCGAAAGAGCGCAAGCTGAAGCCCGAGGAGTATCAGGGCGGCACGACCGCCGTGTCCAATATGGGCATGATGGGCGTCAAGAGCTTCTCTGCCGTTATCAACCCGCCGCATGCCACCATTCTGGCGGTCGGCGCGGGCGAACAGCGGGCAGTCGTGAAGAACGGCGAGATCAAGATCGCCAACGTCATGACGGTCACGCTTTCCACCGACCACCGCTGCGTCGATGGCGCGCTCGGAGCCGAGCTGATCGGCGCCTTCAAGCGCTACATCGAAAACCCGATGGGCATGCTGGTTTGATCGGAGAGTAACATGGTGAAGTCGGTCCTCTGCTTTGGCGATTCCCTGACCTGGGGATCAAATGCGGAAACGGGTGGCCGGCACAGCCATGACGATCTTTGGCCGAGCGTCCTGCAAAAGGCGCTCGGGCCTGAGGTGCATGTGATCCATGAAGGTCTGGGTGGCCGTACCACCGCCTATGACGACCACACCGCCGATTGCGACCGCAATGGCGCGAGATTACTGCCGACGCTGCTGCACAGCCATGCGCCGCTTGATCTCGTCATCATCATGCTCGGCACCAACGACCTGAAGCCGGCGATCCATGGTTCGGCCATTGTCGCCATGAAGGGTGTGGAGCGGCTGGTGAAACTCACGCGCAACCACGTCTGGCAGGTGCCGGACTGGGAAGCGCCTCACGTTCTGATCGTCGCGCCGCCGCAATTATGCGAAACGGCCAATCCGTTCATGGGCGCGATCTTTCGCGATGCTATCGATGAATCGGCGATGCTGGCTTCCGTCTACAGGGACCTTGCCGACGAACTCGATTGCGGCTTTTTCGATGCCGGGTCGGTTGCCCGCACGACGCCGGTGGATGGCGTTCATCTCGATGCTGAAAACACGCGGGCCATCGGCCGTGGGCTGGAGCCCGTCGTCCGTATGATGCTCGGACTTTGACAATAATTCCGTTTCGGAACGGCGTGCCGTCATCCGAATTAAGACAAGGCAGGATTTCCAATGGCTCAATCTTATGACGTCATCATCATCGGTTCGGGACCGGGCGGTTATATTGCCGCGATCCGCGCCGCCCAGCTCGGCATGAAGGTCGCCGTTGTCGAGCGCGAGCACCTTGCCGGCATCTGCTCCAACTGGGGCTGCATTCCCACCAAGGCTCTGCTGCGTACCGCCGATGTCATGCACACCGCCACCCACGCCAAGGATTATGGCCTGACGCTGGAAGGTTCGATCAAGCCGGACGTGAAGGCAATCGTCGCCCGCTCGCGCGGCATCGCCGCTCGCATGAACAATGGCGTCGGTTTCCTGTTCAAGAAGAACAAGGTCGATATCATCTGGGGTGAAGCCAAGATCACCAAGCCGGGTGAAATCGTCGTTGGCAAGTCCACCAAGCCGGTGGTTCAGCCGCAGGGTCCGGTTCCGAAGAACACGCAGGGCGAGGGCACTTACACTGCCAAGCACATCATCGTCGCCACAGGCGCCCGCCCGCGCGCGCTGCCCGGCATCGAGCCGGATGGCAAGCTGATCTGGACTTATTTCGAGGCGATGAAGCCGGAAGAGCTGCCGAAGTCGCTGCTCGTCATGGGTTCGGGCGCCATCGGCATCGAATTCGCCAGCTTCTACCGCACCATGGGCGTTGACGTCACCGTCGTCGAAATCATGAGCCAGGTCATGCCGGTCGAAGATGCGGAAATCTCCGCCTTCGCCAAGAAGCAGCTGGAAAAGCAGGGTATCAAGATTCATCTGGAAACCAAGGTTTCCAAGGTCGAGAAGGCTGCAAACTCCGTCACTGCGACGCTGGAGAAGAAGGACGGTTCTTCCGAGAAGATCACCGCCGACCGGATGATTTCCGCCGTTGGCGTCGTGGCGAATGTCGAAGGCATCGGCCTTGAGGCCGTTGGCGTGAAGACCGATCGCGGCTTCATCGTCATCGACGGTTACGGCAAGACCAACGTGCCTGGCATCTACGCCATCGGCGATGTCGCCGGCCCGCCGCTGCTCGCCCACAAGGCCGAACATGAGGCCGTCATCTGCGTCGAAAAGATTGCCGGTCTGCCGAATGTCCACCCGATGGACAAGCTCAAGATCCCCGGCTGCACCTATTGCAACCCACAGGTCGCCTCTGTCGGCCTCACCGAAGCCAAGGCCAAGGAACAGGGCCGTGACATCCGCGTCGGCCGCTTCTCCTTTGCGGCAAACGGCAAGGCCGTTGCGCTTGGCGAGGACCAGGGCATGGTCAAGACCATCTTCGACAAGAAGACCGGTGAGCTGCTTGGCGCGCATATGGTGGGTGCGGAAGTCACTGAACTCATTCAGGGCTTCGTCGTCGCCATGAATCTCGAGACGACCGAGGAAGATTTGATGCACACGATCTTCCCGCATCCGACCATTTCGGAATCGATGAAGGAAAGCGTGCTCGACGCCTATGGGCGTGTGCTGAACGCATAAGTGCCGCGTGATGCCCGGCATTGTCTAACCTTGCCGGGTGTCCCATATGTCTCAACGCCGGTTCCTCAAGGGAACTGTTCTTCAGGGAGCGTGGGAATGGAAAGTGTAGGCTGGATTGCAGCAATCATCATCGGCGGTCTCGCCGGCTGGCTTGCGGGCAAGCTCATGGACATGCGCTTCGGCATCTTCATGAACATCATTCTCGGCATTGTCGGCTCGGTTGTCGCCGTCGCCGTCCTTCGCACTCTTGATGTCTTCGTGCAGGACAGCAGGCTCGGTTATTTCGTCACGTCTTTCCTCGGTGCCAGCCTTTTGTTGTTCCTGGCAAAGCTGGTACGGCGCTGAAAATGCTTCGTGACCGGAAGGGGCTTACGCTTTTTCTGGAATTGTTCTAAAGCATCCGGCCAACAGGTGTTTAGATCGCCACAGGCGATGGAAGCAGGTTTTAAATGGTCACTATTCTCGACAGAACGTCGTCCGACGAAAAGCGTATCCGCCATCCGGAAAAGGCGCATCGGCCCGATACCGAGGTCATGCGCAAGCCGGAATGGATCCGCGTCAAGGCGCCGACCTCCAAGGGCTATCACGAGACGCGCGAACTGGTGCGCAGCCACAAGCTGGTAACGGTGTGCGAGGAAGCCGGCTGTCCGAATATCGGCGAATGCTGGGACAAGAAACACGCGACCTTCATGATCATGGGTGAAATCTGCACCCGCGCCTGCGCCTTCTGCAACGTCGCGACCGGCAAGCCCAACGCGCTTGACATGGACGAGCCTGAGAATGTCGCCAAGGCCGTCAAGCAGATGGGCCTTTCGCACGTCGTCATCACCTCGGTAGACCGTGACGATCTCGCCGACGGCGGTGCTGAACATTTCGAAAAGGTCATATGGGCGATCCGTGCTGCGTCTCCAAACACGACCATCGAAATCCTCACACCCGACTTCCTGAAGAAGCCCGGTGCTCTGGAGCGTGTCGTGGCCGCCAAGCCCGATGTCTTCAATCACAATATGGAAACCGTTCCGGGCAATTATCTGACGGTCCGCCCCGGTGCGCGCTACTTCCATTCCGTGCGCCTCCTGCAGCGCGTCAAGGAACTGGACCCCACCATGTTCACCAAGTCGGGAATCATGGTTGGCCTCGGTGAAGAGCGTAACGAAGTGCTGCAGCTGATGGATGATCTGCGCAGCGCCGACGTGGACTTCCTGACCATCGGCCAGTACCTGCAGCCGACCCGCAAGCACCACAAGGTCGAGGCCTTCGTGACGCCGGAAGAGTTCAAGTCCTACGAAACGGTTGCCTATACCAAGGGCTTCCTGATGGTCTCCTCCAGCCCGCTGACGCGGTCGTCGCATCATGCCGGCGACGATTTCGAGCGCCTGCGTGCTGCCCGCGAAAAGAAGCTGCTGGCGGCTGCGGAGTAAGCAGCGGTAGGCCCAAAAGGGGCGCACTCTCTCTCCCTCGTCATCCTCGCCCTTCAGGCGAGGATCCATTGGCGACCGAAAAGGTGGATACTCGGGTCAGGCCCGAGGACGACGTCGAGTGGCGTGGGCTCGTCAGGAAACTTGGCTGCCTGTTTTAGCTTGCCTCGCTCACACCACAACCTTCTCCGGCCTATGCGCCCGCATGCACAAGATCACGCTCAGCACCACCGAACAGATCGCCACGATCTCGACAATCGTCGGCCCGCGTCCTTCCCATAAAAACCCGTAAAGCAGCGCAAACAGCGTCTCGAACAGGATCATCTGCCCGACCAGGGTGAGCGGCAGCATGCGGCTCATGCGGTTCCAGAATGCATTGCCGAGAATGGAGGCGGTGAAACCGAGGCCAGCGGCGATGGCGGCGAAATGCAGCCAGTCTCCCATATTGTGGCTTCCTCCGCCAAAGCCGAAGGCCGGAATGGCGAGCAGCAGCGCAAGCCCGCCGGTCACGACACCGGTCATCATGTTCCAGTCATCGGCGCTGACATGGTGAAGACGTGACAGCCAGCGGGCATTGCCGACGGCAAAAGCCGTCCAGGAGGCCAGCGCGCCGAGAGCACAGGCAAGCCCGATGACGCGGGACACATCCAGACCGGCATCGTTTTCCGTCAGCGACTGCCAGGAAATGCCGATAATGCCGATTGCGCCGAAGGCAAGCGATGGCCACAGCCGCTTCAGCGACACCGCGCCATGGTCACGACTGCCGATAATGGTAACGGCGACGGGCAGGAAGCCGATGATGATCGAAGTGAAAGCAACGCCGCTGAGCTTCACCGCCGTTGATATGAAGACATAATAGGCGATATTGCCGATCATGCTCAGCCAGCCGAGCGCAAACCATTCCCGCGCGCCGAAATGCGCCGATACCCGTTTCAGGCGCGGCCCGATGATGATGAGGGAAATCAGCCCATAGGTGAGATAACGCGCCGTCGATAATTGCAGGGCCGAAAAATCAGGCACGAGTTTCGGAGCGAGAAATATGCCACCCCAGAGTGCGCCTGCCAGCACGCCGTAAAAAACACCGAGACCCGTTTTGTTGTTCATGTCATGTCACATCCACATTCACATTTGCCTGCGATGTGCCACAGGCCTTTGCGGCTGTCTTGACAAAAACTCCTGAGGTTTTGTCCGCCGCTCTGATTGTTGGTTTTTAGAGGGTTGTCCGTTGATAGCGGATCGAGGGTGTGTGAGGTTTACCCCCCTCTGCCCTGCCGGGCATCTCCCCCACAAGGGGGGAGATCGATCTGCGGCAAGGTCTCGTTCATCTCGAAGCTTGAGAATGAAGTGGAGGTAGCGCCTCCTGCCGATCTCCCCCCTTGAGGGGGAGATGCCCGGCAGGGCAGAGGGGGGTAAACCACGCCCACCTCGATCCGCTATGAGCTGACAACCTCCTGAAAGCTCAAATCTAATGAATGCCGCGGTTCCGGCGATAGGTGGCCGGCGTTTCACCCACCGCATTGCGCATGGCGCGGGTCAGCGCCGTCTGGTCGGAAAAACCGGCACTGAGAGCGATTTCGGCAATCGGCAGGCTGGATTGGCTGAGGAGCGTGCAAACCTTGTCCATCCGCAATCCGGCAAGCCAGCGGTGAGGCGGGAAACCGAATTCTTCGAGAAACAACGCGTGCAGGCGGCTGTCGCTGATCGTCACGCAGGCCGCCAGCATGTCGATCGTCCAGGGAAAGAACGGCTCCGCCCTGACGACTGCACTGAGTTTGCGCAGGCGCTGGCGGATATCGGCTTTTTCAGGCGCAAGGCTGTCCACCAGCAGGGGCGCCCAGAGACCGGCAATATCGTCGCGCCGGCCGTCGGTTTTGATGAGGCCGCGCATATAGGCGATCAATTGCCGTGTATCAGGCGCAATATCGAGAAACGGCGCGCGGGCGAATCTCTCCAGCGTCTGTTCGGAAACGGCACTTTCATCGATATCCACCACCAGCGAATGGTTTATCGCCGTCGCTTCCTGCGTATGCGATGCATCACGGTGGATGAAGACGCCGCGTCCGGTCGACAGTTCGTCCTGCCGTCCGCCCACGTCAATCCGCAGGCAGCCGGAGACTGGAAGAACGATCTGCACGAAACCGTGCCGTTCCCTAGGTCGTTCCTGCCGGTAGGTTCTGATATCTGCCGATGCGACTGTCATGACGCTGTCGTTTCCATTGTGCAAAGAAATGGCCGCCTCGAAAAAGCGGCCAGTTTCATTGTCTGATTATGACATCGTCTTGAAGGTTGGGCCAGCCGGCTTTATCGGTGGGCCATACGAAACGGCAATTAACAGTCTTCCTTGGCGGTCGATTCGCCGCGTTTGCGCTTGCGCAGAACCGGCTTGTTCTCTCTCGCCTCGCATTTTGCAACGTCGATAAGGTAGGCAAGCACGGGCATGCCGTTCATCGATGCGAGTTGCTTGGCGGATTCGAGAAGGTTGATGATGTTGGAAAAATCGTCCATCGGCTCACTCAGTGGCTCAAAGCGGTTATGTGTCGGGTCTGAACCCAAAGATGAATACGCGTGGGAAAAACGGGAGCGCCCGGCGCGTTTGCATCCAGTGGGTGTAATATTAGTGGCAAATAAATAGCAATCCCTGTGAGGGGGTTGCAATAGTCAATTTTCCGTAACTGCCATGCGCAACGACAATATCGCTTGAATGCGGGTGTCCGCACGTTAGGCAATTTTCCGGTCATGACGAGGGTATAGAATGCCGAACTATCTCGAGACAGTGGAAGACGCGGCTGCAATCATTGTTCGGGCGCAGCGCATCATGGTCGTTGGCTGCTCCGGGGGCGGCAAGTCGACGCTCTCGCAGAAACTCGCGCGCAAATTTGAGCTTCGTTATATCTCCATGGATCGCGAAATTTTCTGGCTGCCCGGCTGGGAGTTGCGCCCGCGCGAAGAACAGCGGCAGCGGATAGCCGCCATGGTCATGGAGGAGCGCTGGTTGATGGATGGCAGCAATCCGTCGTCTTTTGATATGCGCATGCCGCGCTCTCACATCGTGCTCTGGGTGAGAATGCCGCGCTGGCTCTGCCTGTGGGGAGCCATCAGCCGGGCGATCAAGGGTTATGGCAAGGCACGGCCTGAAATGGCGGAGGGATGTCCGGAAAGGATAGACGCCGATTTCCTGCGTTATATCTGGAACTTCGAGCGCCGCCATACTCCGATTTTCGAGCAGAATTTCGCTCTTTATGGTCAGGGTGTGCCGGTATTCCAGCTGAAAAGCCGAAAACAGTTTCGCCGCCTTCTTGATCTTCTTGTTATCGGCGATTAACTGCCGCTTATGCCCCAGTTCGAAACGCATCGCCACGTCAAACACTCACCCGACCGCATGTACGACCTTGTCGCCGATGTGGAGAAATATCCGGAGTTTCTGCCCCTTTGCGAAGGGCTTACCGTTCGCTCGCGCAAGGAGCGGGATGGCAAGGTGCTGCTGGTGGCGGATATGACGGTGGGCTACAAGGCCATTCGCGAGACCTTCACCACGCAGGTGCTGCTGAACCCGGCCGAGCGCGCCATCGATGTGAAATATATCGATGGGCCGTTTAAATATCTCGACAATCGCTGGCGTTTCGAAGAATCAAAAGATGGTGGCTCGGCCATTCATTTCTTCATCGATTATGAATTCAAGAGCCGGTTGCTCGGCGCCGTCATGGGGTCGATGTTCGACCGGGCCTTCCGTATGTTCGCCGAAGCCTTCGAGACCCGCGCGGACAAGATTTACGCCGACCCGACCTGATTGAGGGCGACAAGCATCTCAAGTGCAGTTCTGACGGTCGCCAGCCGGATTTCGGTGCGGCCGATCTCGCCGTAACGCATTTCATGATGCAGGATTTCGCCGCTGCGTGCCTTGGCGGCCAGATGCACCAGGCCAACGGGTTTGTCGGCGGAACCGCCTCCAGGACCGGCAATGCCGGTCACGGCCATGGCAAAATCCGCACGCGAGCGGAACAGTGCGCCATGCGCCATCTGCAGCGCCGTCTGCCGGGATACCGCGCCGAAGGTCGTCAGCGTCTCGGCGCCAACCCCCAGCATGTCCATCTTGGCCTGGTTCGTATAGGTGACGAAACCGCGATCAACGACGGCGGAAGAGCCGGCAATTTCGGTCAGCGAACCGGCGATCAGGCCGCCTGTGCAGCTTTCAGCGGTCGAGACCATGAAGCCACGCGCGGTGAAATCGGAGATGATCCGCTGCGCCAGTCTTTCTATGTCACCGGGAAAAAGGCTCATAGTGGTCTGCCCTTGTAAACGACGGTGGCGGTGGCGATGGCCGCAATGCCTTCCCGGCGGCCCACAAAGCCGATGGTTTCATTGGTTGTCGCTTTCACCGAGCAGCGCTCCAGCGCAATCCCAAGCATATCAGAGAGCGCTTCGCGCATGGCCTGGCGATGCGGGCCGATGCGCGGTGCTTCGGCGATCAGTGAGACATCGGCATTCATGATCGTGCCGCCATTGTCGCGCACCACCTTGGCCGCATGTTCGAGGAAGATGCGTGAGGCTGCACCCTTCCATTGCGGATCGGATGGCGGGAAGTGATCGCCGATATCGCCCGCACCACAGGTGGCGAGCAGCGCGTCCGTCAACGCATGCAGCGCCACATCGGCATCCGAATGGCCTTTGAGTCTCTGGTCGTGTTCGATGAACACGCCGCAAAGCGTCACGCCATCGCCGGCCTCCAGCTGGTGCACGTCGTAGCCATTGCCGGTGCGCACGTCGGGCAATGCGTGAGAGAGCTTTTCATCAGCCATGGTGATATCCCGCTTGAGAGTGAGTTTGACATTGTCGACCGAACCTTCGGTCAGCGTCACCGGCAGTCCCGCCCATTCGGCAATCGACGCATCGTCGGTAAAATCGGTCTTTCCGGAAGCGGCAGCGGCGCGGTGTGCGGCGAGAATATCTCCAAAGCCGAAGCTTTGTGGCGTCTGCGCCGCATAAAGTCCCTGCCGGGAAACCGTTTCCACGACGCGATCATCTGACCCGCGCTTCAGCGTATCGGTGACGGGCAGGGCGGGCAGAACGCCGACAGCACCTTCCTGGTGCAGCGCCACGATACGCTCCAGCATCTCGGCGGCGACGAAAGGCCGCACCGCATCATGGATCATGACATGGCTCAGATCGTGCGAGGAAAGCACCTCAAGCCCGGCCAGCACCGATTGCTGGCGCGTTGCGCCGCCGGTCACCGTGATGATCCGCTCGCCGGCGTCAACCCGCTCAAGGATCGGTGACAACAGTGCGGCATCGTCGGCATGGCTGACGATCACGATCGGGCAAGTACCGTCCCAGTCAAGAAAGGTCGACAATGTATGCTCGATCACGGCCTTGCCGCCGATCGGGCGATATTGTTTTGGCCCCTCCTCGGGGGAGCCTGCCCTTTCACCGCGTCCGGCGGCGACGATGACGATGCCGAGTTTCATAGTACTTTCCTGCATTGGTCATATGCTTTGCGCGCAACCCTTAGCGGTTGACAGTCCTGCTCTAGCGTTTCAAAACCGGGATGGCCAGCCCGATAAGACGCGCATTCATCCTGCACGCCGCAGGATCGTCTGTCATTGCGCGTCGCAACCTGCACAAATTGCCACCGACCGCAAAACAGGCAGGCAGCCGCCCCGCAAATAAAAGGTGCAACCTTCTAAAAGTGCTTGGCAACTGCGCAAACACTGTCTAAAAATAATGCAAATAACCCTTCTGCATGAAAGATCATCAGTTGTCCCTTCCGGAATTGTCAGAACCGTTCAGCATCGGCTCAGTAACGATCCGTAATCGTGCGGTGCTGGCGCCCATGTCTGGCGTGACGGATCTGCCGTTCCGGCAGCTTGCCTGGCGTTATGGCGCGGGTCTGGTCGTGACGGAAATGGTCGCTAGCCGCGAACTCGTGGCCAACAGGGGTGAATCCTGGGCGCGGCTGAAAAATGCCGGCATGGTTCCGCATATGGTGCAGCTTGCCGGGCGCGAGGCGCATTTCATGGCGGAAGCCGCCAGGATTGCCGCGGATAACGGCGCCGGCATCATCGATATCAACATGGGTTGCCCGGCCAAGAAGGTGACGGGCGGTTATTCCGGTTCGGCGCTGATGCGCGATCCCGATCACGCTCTTTCATTGATCGAGGCGACGGTTGGCGCGGTTGCTGTGCCCGTCACGCTGAAGATGCGGCTCGGCTGGGACGAAAACACCATCAACGCGCCCGAGATTGCCCGCCGCGCCGAAGCGGCAGGGGTTCAGCTCATCACCATTCACGGCCGTACCCGCATGCAGTTTTATGAGGGACATGCGGACTGGGACGCCATCCGCGCAGTGCGGGAGGTAGTTTCCGTGCCGCTGATCGCCAATGGCGATGTCGAGACCGCTGATGATGCGCGGGAAATTCTCCGTCGTTCCGGTGCGGATGCCGTCATGGTCGGTCGCGGTGCGCAGGGGCAGCCCTGGCTGCCGGCGGTGCTGGCCGGACATTCAGCACCGCAACGCGCCGAAATCGCTGATATTGCCGTCGAGCATTACGAGATGATGCTGGAATTTTACGGAAGGGAAGCCGGTCTGCGGCATGCCCGCAAACATCTGGGCTGGTATCTCGACCGTTTTGCACCGGATTTTACCGCGCCCGACAAGGCTAAAATCATGACATCGCGTGACACGGCGGAAGTGGCGGATCTGCTGCGCTCCGCCCTTTGCGAAAATGCGGGCGAAGAAGCCGCAAGGAAGGCCGCATGAGCGCTGACAAACACAGCCCGGCAGATGCAAACCCGCTCGCCATGGCGGTTCTGAACGCGGTGCAGAACCCCGTCATTCTGGTGGATGCCGAAGGTTTTATCGCATTCGCCAATTGGGAAGCCGAAGCCTTTTTCGGGGCGAGCGCCTCCCATCTTGCCCGCTACCGCGTCTCCACCTTCATTCCCTTTGGCAGCCCGCTTCTGGCGCTGATCGATCAGGTGCGGGAGCGCCGCGCGCCGGTCAATGAATATCGCGTTGACCTGAGTTCTCCGCGTCTCGGACAGGACAAGTTGGTCGACCTTTACGTCGCGCCTGTCGTCAGCGAGCCGGGATCGGTCGTCGTCGTCTTTCAGGAACGGTCGATGGCCGACAAGATCGATCGGCAATTGACCCATCGCGCGGCGGCTCGTTCCGTCACCGGGCTCGCCTCGATGCTGGCGCATGAGATCAAGAATCCGCTTTCCGGTATTCGTGGCGCCGCCCAGCTGCTGGAAACATCGGTTGCCGACGAGGACCGGGCGCTGACGCGGCTGATCTGCGATGAGACCGACCGCATCGTCTCGCTGGTCGATCGCATGGAGGTATTTTCCGATGAGCGGCCGGTGGACCGCGTGCCGGTCAACATCCATTCGGTGCTCGATCATGTGAAGGCCATCGCCAAGGCCGGCTTTGCCCGCAACATCAAGATTTCCGAAAATTATGACCCGTCGCTGCCGCCGGTCTATGCCAATCGCGATCAGCTGGTGCAGGTGTTTCTCAATCTGGTGAAGAATGCGGCGGAAGCCGTGGGCAATCAGCCGGATGGCGAGATATTGCTGACCACCGCTTACCGTCCCGGCATGCGCCTTTCAGTCGCCGGCAGCCGCGAACGCATCTCGCTGCCGCTCGAATTTTGCGTGCATGATAATGGTCCGGGCGTCCCGGCCGATCTTTTGCCGCATCTTTTCGATCCTTTCATTACCACCAAGACGAATGGTTCGGGCCTCGGCCTGGCACTTGTTGCCAAGCTGATCGGCGCGCATGGTGGCATCGTTGAATGTGACAGCCAGAACCACCGCACGACTTTCCGCGTATTGTTGCCCGTCTCGCCGGAAATGGCGCTAGACGACAGCTCTTTGCCGAACACGACAGGAAATGACCCATGACAGCTACGATCCTCGTCGCCGATGATGATGCCGCGATCCGCACGGTTCTGAACCAGGCGCTCAGCCGCGCCGGTTACGATGTGCGCATCACTTCCAATGCCGCAACGCTCTGGCGCTGGGTTTCGGCAGGTGAGGGCGATCTTGTCGTGACCGATGTCGTGATGCCGGACGAAAACGCCTTTGATCTTCTGCCACGCATCAAGAAGGCCCGGCCGGACCTGCCGGTTCTGGTCATGAGCGCCCAGAACACTTTCATGACCGCCATCAAGGCCTCGGAAAAGGGCGCTTATGATTATCTGCCCAAGCCCTTCGATCTGACGGAGTTGATCGCCATCATCGGCCGCGCGCTTTCTGAGCCGAAGCGCAAGCCGGCGAAGCTCGATGACGACATGCAGGACGGCATGCCGCTGGTTGGCCGCTCGGCAGCGATGCAGGAAATCTACCGTGTTCTCGCCCGCCTGATGCAGACTGACCTGACGCTGATGATCACGGGTGAGTCCGGTACCGGTAAGGAACTCGTGGCGCGGGCGCTGCATGATTACGGCAAGCGCCGCAACGGTCCCTTCGTCGCCATCAACATGGCAGCGATCCCGCGTGATCTCATCGAATCGGAACTGTTCGGCCATGAGAAGGGCGCCTTCACCGGTGCGCAAAACCGCTCCACCGGCCGTTTCGAACAGGCCGAGGGTGGCACGCTGTTCCTCGATGAAATCGGCGATATGCCGATGGACGCACAGACGCGCCTGCTGCGTGTGTTGCAACAGGGCGAATATACGACGGTGGGTGGTCGCACGCCGATCCGCACCGATGTCCGCATCGTTGCCGCCACCAACAAGGACCTGAAGCAATCGATCAATCAGGGCCTCTTCCGCGAGGACCTTTATTATCGCCTGAATGTCGTGCCGCTGCGCCTGCCGCCGCTGCGTGACCGCGCCGAGGATATTCCCGATCTGGTGCGTCATTTCATCCAGACAGGCGAGAAGGAAGGCCTGGAAGGCAAGCGTTTCGAGAGCGAAGCCCTTGAGGTCATGAAGGCCTATGCCTGGCCGGGCAACGTGCGCGAGCTGGAAAACCTGATCCGCCGGCTGATGGCCCTTTATCCGCAGGAAGTCATCACCCGCGAGATCATCGAGCAGGAATTGCAGTCGGATGTTCCTGACAGCCCGCTCGACAAGATGGCGGTCCGCACCGGCACGCTTAGCATTTCGCAGGCGGTCGAGGAGAATATGCGGGATTATTTTGCAAGCTTCGGCGACGGCCTGCCGCCGCCCGGCCTTTATGACCGCGTGCTGCGCGAACTCGAATATCCGCTGATTCTCGCTGCCCTGACGGCGACGCGTGGCAACCAGATCAAGGCCGCCGATCTCCTCGGCCTGAACCGCAATACGCTGCGCAAAAAGATCCGCGAGCTTGGCGTTTCGGTCTATCGCAGCTCCCGCCCGACCTGAGAATGTTGACAAGGCCGCACTTGTCGTTGCATTTTCGCCACATTGTGTTGCTTGGAAAACACTAGGAGGGAGAGAGATTCGCTAGTCTCAAGCGTTTCTCGCCTGACTTCAGGAATGTGGTGCTGGCTGGCCAGCGATTGGGAGTAGTGCATGCGGAAACCCGCCGCTGAACACGCCGTTGCCGATGAGGCAGCGGGCATGGTGGTTGCCGATCGCAGGATGTCTTTCGCTCTGCCGGGGCTGGTGCTCGCTGGCGTCGCTCTCGTTTGCGCCATCATTACCCTCTTCGTGCTTCTCGGCGTCACGCCGATTGCGCCGACATCGAATGTCGTCATTGCCTCCGTCGTCATCAATTCGATCTTCGTGATCGGCCTGATCTTTTTGATCGGCCGCGAAATCAACCGCCTGCTGAAAGCGCGCAAAAAGGGCAGGGCGGCGGCCCGTCTGCATGTGCGCATCGTCGTGCTTTTCTCCATAGTGGCAATCACGCCGGCCGTGCTTGTCGCCATCTTCGCCAGTCTGACGCTGAATGTCGGTCTCGATCGCTGGTTTTCGCTTAGAACCCAGTCGATCGTCGATTCCTCCAGCAATATCGCTCAGGCCTATATGATGGAAAATGCCGGCTACCTTCAGGGACAGACCCTGTCGATGGCCACCGACCTTGATCGCAACCGCGCGCTTTTTTATCTCGACCGTACGGGCTTCGTCGATCTGATGACCCGTCAGGCCAAGGGCCGCGGCCTGCTTGGCGCGTTTCTGGTGCAGGAAGATGGCGACGCCGTCGCTCAGGCCAACATCAAGACGGAAAAACCACTTCCCGCCATTCCGCACGATGCGCTGGAAAAGGCCGCCGCCGGCCAGCCGACGCTGATCCCGCCCGGCATTACCAACCTTGTCGGCGCCATCATCAAGCTTGAAGGCATCGAGGGCACTTTCCTCTACACCGTTCGCGCCGTCGATCCCAAGGTGATGGGTGCGATGCGGCTGATGGAGGAGAACCGTGCTGAATACAAGGCAATGGAGGCCGGCCGCGCGCCGCTGCAGATCGCCTTTGCGATCCTCTATCTCGGTTTTGCCTTGATCGTGCTTTTGGCCGCCATCTGGACCGCTATTGCGGTGGCCGACCGTATCGTGCGACCGATCCGCCTGCTCATCAGTGCCGCAGACAGTGTCGCCACCGGCAACATGCATGTTCTGGTGCCCGTCCGCGCAGTGGATGGCGACGTTGGGCGCCTGTCGCGCACTTTCAACAAGATGGTCTCGGAACTGCGCAGCCAGCAGGAGCAGATCATCGAGGCCAAGGATGATATCGACGATCGCCGCCGCTTCATCGAGGCCGTGCTGTCAGGCGTTACCGCAGCTGTTATCGGTGTCGACGAGAACCGCAAGATCACCATCGTCAATCCGTCGGGTGAAGAATTTCTGGCGCAGACCTCCGAGCAGCTGATCGGCGCGCAATTGTCGGAGATCGCGCCCGAGATCGAACAGGTTGTGACCGAGGCCAACACCTGGTCGCGCGGCAATTTCCGCAAGCAGATCAACATCATGCGACGCGGCAAGGAGCGGACGCTCAATGTGCAGGTGACCCGCGAGGATGCCCGCGACAGCCGCGACAGCTACGTCATCACCCTCGATGACATCACCGATCTCGTCATCGCTCAACGCTCCACCGCATGGTCGGATGTGGCGCGCCGTATCGCCCATGAAATCAAGAACCCGCTGACGCCGATCCAGCTTTCCGCCGAGCGCATCAAGCGCCGTTTCGGCAAGCAGATCGACGAAAGCGACCGCGCCGTTTTTGACCAGTGTACGGACACCATCGTCCGGCAGGTCGGTGATATCGGCCGGATGGTGGACGAATTCTCGGCTTTCGCACGCATGCCGAAGCCGACGAAGGAAAAGTCGGACCTGCGTTCGATCCTGAAGGACGCGGCGTTCCTGCGGGAAATCAGCGCCGCCGACACGAAATTCTCCACCGAACTGGGCGATGTCGCGCTGGAGGGCATGTTTGATGCCCGCATGCTGGGACAGGCGTTCGGCAATCTCATCAAGAATGCAACGGAAGCCATCGAGGCGGTGGAAGGCGAAAAGCGGCCGGGGAAAATCCTCGTGCGCGCCTCTTTCGACGAGGCCAATTCCCGTTTCGTGGCTGACATCATCGACAATGGCCGCGGCCTTCCCGTCGAGAACCGTCATCGCATTCTCGAACCCTATATGACGATGCGCGACAAGGGCACCGGTCTCGGCCTCGCCATCGTCAAGAAGATCATCGAAGAGCATGGCGGGTATCTGGAACTCCACGATGCCCCGCCGGAGTTCGATCACGGCCACGGCGCCATGATCAGAGTGCTGCTGCCCTATATCGAGGCGGTCGGCGGCGAAAATAACAAGGAAGCAGCATATGGCGTCTGATATTCTGGTCGTGGACGACGAGGCGGATATTCGCGAAATCGTGGCGGGCATTTTGTCCGACGAGGGCCACGAAACCCGCATGGCCTTCGACAGCGACAGTGCGCTGGCCGCGATTTCGGAGCGCGTGCCGCGCCTGATCTTTCTCGACATCTGGATGCAGGGTTCGAAGCTCGACGGTCTGGCGCTGTTAGACGAGATCAAGAGCCGCCATCCCGAAATTCCTGTCGTCATGATTTCCGGTCACGGCAATATTGAAACCGCCGTCAACGCTATCAAGCGCGGCGCTTTCGATTTCATCGAAAAACCGTTCAAGGCCGACCGCCTTATCCTGATAGCCGAGCGGGCGCTGGAGAACTCCAAGCTGAAGCGCGAGGTTCAGGAACTCAAAAAGCGCACGGGTGACGCGGTTGAACTCGTCGGCGCTTCTCTTGCGGTTTCGCAGCTTCGTCAGACCATCGACAGGGTAGCCCCCACCAACAGCCGCATCATGATCCTTGGCCCCTCGGGTTCTGGCAAGGAACTGGTGGCGCGCATGGTGCACAAGAAATCCTCACGCGCCACCGGGCCTTTCGTGGCGTTGAATGCCGCGACGATCACGCCGGACCGCATGGAAATCGCGCTCTTCGGTACCGAAGGGCTGCCGGGTCAGCCACGCAAGGTCGGCGCGCTGGAAGAGGCCCATCGCGGTGTTCTTTATCTCGACGAAGTCGGCGAAATGCCACGCGAAACCCAGAACAAGATCCTGCGTGTGCTGGTTGACCAGCAGTTCGAGCGTGTCGGTGGCGGCAAGCGGGTGAAGGTGGATGTACGCATCATTTCCTCGACCGCCCATCACCTCGAAAGCCTGATCGCCGAAGGCCAGTTCCGCGAGGATCTTTACCATCGCCTTGCCGTCGTGCCCGTGAAGGTGCCGGCTCTGTCCGAACGGCGCGAGGATATTCCTTTCCTCGTCGACATGTTCATGCGGCAGATTTCCGAGCAGGCCGGCATTCGCCCGCGCAAGATCGGCGACGACGCCATGGCCGTCCTGCAGACGCACGACTGGCCGGGCAATATTCGCCAGCTGCGAAACAATATCGAGCGACTGATGATTCTCGCGCGTCCCGAAGGCGGCGAAGCGCCGATCTCGGCCGACATGCTGCCATCAGATATCGGCGACATGCTGCCGAAGATTTCGGCGCAGGGAGACCAGCACATCATGACCCTGCCGCTGCGTGAAGCCCGTGAAATGTTTGAACGGGATTATCTGGTAGCCCAGATCAACCGTTTCGGCGGCAATATTTCGCGCACGGCAGAATTTGTTGGCATGGAAAGATCGGCACTGCATCGCAAACTGAAATCTCTCGGCGTATAAGGACAGAAGGCGCATTGCCGTAACCGATATTCCGTCAGAGAGACAGCATGAGAGTCATCATTTGCGGCGCAGGGCAGGTGGGTTACGGCATAGCCGAACAATTGTCGCGCGAGGATAACGAGGTATCGGTGATCGATACCGCCGCGCCGCTCATCTCCGCCATCACCGAGACGCTCGATGTGCGCGGTTATGTCGGCCATGGCGCGCATCCGGACATGCTGGCGAAAGCGGGTGCCGACCAGGCGGACATGATCATCGCCGTCACACTGCATGACGAGATCAACATCGTTGCCTGCGAGGTGGCGCATGCCTTGTTCAGTGTGCCGACCAAGATCGCCCGCATCCGCGACCAGAGTTATCTGAAGCCGGAATATGCCGATCTCTTCAGCCGCGAGAACATGTCGATCGACGTGACGATTTCCCCGGAAGTGGAAGTCGGCAAGATGGTGTTGCGCCGCATCGCCTTTCCAGGCGCCACCGACGTAGTGCGGTTCGCGGATGACACGATATACATGCTGGCGATTGAATGCATGGAGGACTGCCCGGTCATCAATACGCCGCTACACCAGCTTTCCAACCTTTTTCCGGACCTCATCGCCACGGTCGTCGGTGTTTTCCGTAACGGCATCCTCAAGGTGGCGCATTCCTCCGAACAGTTGAGGGTCGGCGACCTTGCCTATGTCATCTGTCAGCGCCAGCACGCCCGCCGTACCTTAAGCCTGTTTGGCCATGAGGAGCAGGAAGCGCAACGTATCGTGATTGCCGGCGCCGGCAATATCGGCCACTTCGTTGCCCGCAAGATCGAGGAGATGCAGCCGAAAACCCGGGTAAAGATCGTCGAGGCAGATCGCGACAGGGCTGTTGCCGCATCGGAGCAGCTCAGCAACACCATCGTCATGCATGGTTCGGCGCTTGATCAGAAAATTCTGATGCAGGCCGATATTCAGGATGCGGATCTGATCGTGACGCTGACCAATAACGACCAGACGAATATTCTGGCCGCCGTGATGGCGAAGCAGCTGGGTTGCAAGTCCAATCTTGCGCTGCTGAACAGTTCGTCCTTTCATGATGTCGCGGGTTCGCTTGGTCTCGATGCCTATATCAACCCTCGCGCCGTCACCATCTCCCGCGTTCTACAGCATGTGCGCAAAGGCCGCATCCGCTCGGTCTATGCCGTGCAGCGCGGGTCGGCGGAGGTGATTGAGGCTGAAGCGCTGGAAACCTCGCCGCTGGTGGGCCAGTCCTTCCGTGATATCGACATGCCCGACGGCGTACGCATCGGCGCGATCTATCGCGACGGCGTGGTGATCCGCCCGGATGGCAGCACGAAGATCAAGGCGAAGGACCGCGTCGTGCTGTTTGCCTCGGCGGATGCGGTGCGCGACGTGGAGCAGCTTTTCCGGGTTTCGATACAATATTTCTGACTGTTTCGAATCGAAAAAGCGGGTCAATACTCGTACTCGTCAGGCCGTTTTCGCCGTTGCGGAATGGGACATGATTTGATACCAGAGTTGCAGGCTGGCCAAGCGGGGGACTAGACTCGGCCGGTTTATTATTGATTGATTATTTTCCGGTGTCCCTGCCGGCAATAAAGAAAGAAGCGGCGCCATGGCGGAACGTTCTCAAAACCTTCAGGATCTTTTCCTCAATACCGTTCGTAAGCAAAAGATTTCGCTCACGATTTTTCTGATCAACGGCGTCAAGCTGACGGGCGTTGTCACTTCCTTCGACAATTTCTGCGTGCTTCTGCGCCGTGACGGTCATTCGCAGCTGGTCTACAAGCACGCGATCTCGACCATCATGCCCGGCCAGCCGATGCAGATGTTCGAAAGCGAAGAAGGCGCAGCCTGATCAGGCTCCCTCTGACGGTATCTTCGATATAAACTGACGCGGATCGGAACATTTCCGGTCTCGTCAGGTTAATCTCCATGGCCGTCCGCGCGGATGCGGTCGGCCGCAATGTTCTTTCTGGATAAGGCTGAGCCCATTTCGACGCGCGACACCTCGAACGAATCGATCATTCCGGAGCAGGAGAAGCGCCGCGACGACATGCGCGCCGTGGTCCTCGTGCCGGTCCTCAAGCAACAGCGTGAAAATCGCGATGCGGCGGCACCAGTTGCTCCCGGCCGCTCCGTCGAAGCCAAGCTTGAGGAAGCAAAGGGTCTGGCGCTTGCCATCGAGCTCGAGGTAACGCAGGGTCTCATCGTTTCCGTCAATCAGCCGCGCCCCGCCACCCTGTTCGGAACCGGCAAGATCGAGGAAATCGGTCATCTGCTGGATGAAACCAATTCCGGCCTGGTGATTGTCGATCATCCGCTGACCCCGGTGCAGCAGCGCAATCTCGAAAAGCAATGGAATGCCAAGGTCATCGACCGGACAGGCCTGATCCTTGAAATCTTCGGCCGTCGCGCCTCCACCAAGGAAGGCACGCTGCAGGTCGATCTTGCGCATCTGAATTACCAGAAGGGCCGCCTCGTCAGAAGCTGGACCCACCTTGAGCGTCAGCGCGGTGGTGCGGGCTTCATGGGCGGTCCGGGTGAAACCCAGATCGAGGCCGACAGACGCCTGCTGCAGGATCGCATCGTCAAGCTTGAGAAGGAATTGGAGCAGGTGGTGCGTACCCGCCAGCTTCACCGCGCCAAGCGCCGCAAGGTGCCGCATCCGATCGTTGCGCTCGTCGGTTACACCAATGCCGGCAAATCCACGCTGTTCAACCGCATCACCGGGGCAGGTGTTCTGGCAGAGGACATGCTGTTCGCCACGCTCGACCCGACATTGCGGCGCATGAAACTGCCGCACGGCCGCACGGTTATCCTGTCCGATACCGTCGGTTTCATTTCCGACCTGCCGACCCATCTCGTTGCGGCTTTCCGCGCGACGCTGGAAGAGGTGCTTGAAGCCGATCTCGTTCTGCATGTACGTGATATGTCCGATCCGGACAATGCCGCCCAGTCTGCGGATGTGCTGCGCATTCTCAGTGATCTCGGCATCGACGAGAAAGAAGCCGAAAAGCGCATCATCGAGGTCTGGAACAAGGTCGACCGTCTGGAGCCGGAAGCGCATGACGCCATCATGCAGCGCGCCGAAGGCCGCTCTGATATCCGCGCCGTTTCGGCGATCACGGGTGAGGGCGTCGATGCCCTGATGGAAGAGATTTCAAAGCGCCTGTCCGGTGTGCTGACGGAAACGACTGTTGTCTTGTCTGTCGAGCAATTGCCGCTGATTTCCTGGGTCTACAGCAACTCCATCGTCGATAACCGTGAAGACCATGAGGACGGATCGGTTGCGCTGGATGTTCGCCTGTCGGAAGCACAGGCTGTGGAACTGGAGCGGAAGCTTGGAAAAGCAACCATTCGCGAGCGCGAGGATTGGGAGCGCTGAACGGTCCGTAAGAAAGCCGGCATTCCCTCACATTCGACGTTATCCTTGGGCTTGTCCCGAGGATCTAAACACGTCGAATAAAATCAAGACGTTGGCAGATCCTCGGGACAGGCCCGAGGATGACGGCAGAGTGTTTGGCGAGGTTCGTCGCAATCAGGAGGGAACCACATCAAGCGACCGCTCGATGCGTTTTGCCGCCTGCCAGAGGTCTTCCATCCTCTCGAGGCTCGCCGCCTGAAGCGTCTCGCCATTATCGTTGAGCGATGTTTCGATGTGATTGAAACGTCTGCGGAATTTCGTGTTGGTGCCGCGCAGCGCATTTTCCGGATCAGTCTTGACGTGACGGCCGATATTGACCAGCGCGAAGATCAGGTCGCCAAGTTCGTCCGCAACCTTCTCCGGCCTGCCTTCCGCCAGCGCCTCGCGCAGCTCGGCGATTTCCTCTTCGATCTTGTCGAGGATGGGCGCCGGGTCCGACCAGTCGAAGCCAACGCGCGCCGCCTGTTCCTGCAGCTTCAAAGCCTCGGTCAGCGCCGGCTGGCTGCGCTGTACGCCGCCCAGAAAACCAGCCTTGAAATCCTCGGTAATACCCCGGCGCGCACGGCGCTCCGCACGCTCACGTTTTTCTTCAGCCTTGATCTGGTCCCATTGCAGCTTGACCGTTTCCGGTGTGTCGGCGCTGGAGACGGCGAAAACATGCGGGTGGCGACGGATCATCTTCGAAGTGACGGCATGCACCACGTCACCGAAAGCGAATTCGCCCATTTCCTCTGCGATGCGGGCATGGAAAACCACCTGCAGGAGAAGATCGCCCAGCTCGTCGCACAGATCGTCCGTATCCTTGCGCTCGATGGCATCGGCAACTTCATAGGCCTCTTCGATGGTGTAAGGCTTGATCGTCTCGAAAGTCTGAACGATATCCCACGGGCAACCGGTTTCCGGCTGGCGGAGCGCCTCCATGATCTCGATCAGGCGGGAAATATCCTTCGAGGCTTCCATATGTATCAAACCTTTGTTTTTACGCATTTTTCGCGCGGAGATCCGCACTGCACCCTCAACGAAAATGCCCTAGTTCAGCGGAATATCGTTGTCGCTCTTCGATGACTGATAGCTGGTGGAGAGATCATCGTAAGTTGCCTTGATACGGGCCGTCTGCGCCTTCAGGGTGGTTTTCAGCGGATCGTCCTCGCCCTCAACCAGATCGGCGATGAAGAAAGAATTCCAGAACGCGTTGTTGCGGCGATAACCGCCCGGCTCCAGCCCGAATACCTCCTTCAGGATTTTCAGATCATGCGGGATTGCAAAAGCATCGCGTGAATCCTCATGGCTGAAGAAGGAATAGAAATTGTCGAATCCGGCCCAGGTGATGGCCGACATGCACATGGTGCAGGGTTCATGGGTGGAAAGGAAAATCAGATCCTTGGTATTTGGCTTTTCACCCAGCTCGTAAAACCGCTTCAGCGTATGCACTTCACCGTGCCAGAGGGGATTTTCGAGTTCGTTGTTCGTCTCGGCAACCACCAGCGACAGGTCGGATTTGCGCAGGATCGCCGCACCGAAAACCTTGTTGCCCAAGCCCACACCGCGGGCCGTCAAGGGCAGGATATCATGCTCGATGACGTCGAGAAGGCGGGAAGCGAGGCTGTGGCTGGTCAAGGGTCTGATCCTTCGTGCCGCTTTGAAGAAAGCGGTATTCGCATGGAGAAAACGACAGAAAATGGTCCTCCCTTGTTCGGCGCGAGGACCCGGTTTGTCAAGGGATTCTCATGGGTTTGAGGGCACCGTGACCGGTGCAAAACGGGGGTGCCGGTTTGTTTTCCTCAAAAACAGGGGTGTTCGAGAAATAAAAATCCAAGCGCTGGAAAGGCTTGAATTTCTGTTTCTTCAATCTTGCGCCGCAATGCGGGATATATGTCCAATGCACAACGAACATGATTTTTCCGCAGCTGGCGATCGCCTTTCGACCTTCCCCGCTTTCTTCCGGGTTGAGGGGCGGCAGGTCGCCGTCTTTGGAAATGGCGACGAGGCTTTCGCCAAGGTAAGGCTCCTCGCCAACACCAATGCGCATATCGTTTCTTATGCCGATCAGCCGGAGGCGGATTTTTCCCGCTATCTCAGCGAAAATGGCATAGATCATCGGGCTTTGGCGTTCGCCGCTGAGCTGATCGAGGGCGCGACGCTGGTTTTTGCCGCCACCGGAAACGAGGCGCTCGACCGCGAAATCGTATCCGCCGCGCGTGCGAAGAAAATCCCCGCAAATGCGGTGGATCAGCCGGAATTTTGCGATTTCTTCACCCCGGCGATTGTCGCGCGCGCGCCCGTCGCCATCGCCATTGGCACGGAAGGGGCAGGGCCGGTGCTTGCCCAGATGATCCGCGCCCGCATCGACCAGATGCTGTCGCCGTCGCTCGGGAAACTCGCACGTCTTGCGGTGCAGTATCGTGATGCGGCTGAGGAGAATGTGCCCAGGGGCGCGTTGCGGCGCAATTTCTGGCGGCGGTTCTTTTCGGGTGCGGTTGCGGATGCTGTCGCTCTCGGGGACACCTCTTCCGCCCGTCATGCCGCAGATCGCCTGCTGCAATCGCCGGAACGCAGCGAAGGTCGCGTCTGGCTTGTTGGCGCCGGTCCCGGTGCGGAAGATCTGCTGACGCTGCGCGCACAGCGCGTGCTGATGGAAGCCGATGTGATCGTTTACGACGCACTGGTGCCGCAGGCGATTGTCGATATGGGCCGTCGCGATGCCGAAAGGCTGTCTGTCGGCAAGCGCAAGGGCTGCCACAGCAAGTCGCAGGAAGAGATCAACCGTCTGCTGGTGCGTCTTGGCCGGGATGGCAAACGCGTCGTGCGCCTCAAATCCGGCGATCCGCTGGTCTATGGCCGTGCAGGCGAGGAAATGGCGGCGCTGCGCAATGCCGGCATCGGTTACGAGATCGTGCCGGGCATCACCTCCGCCTTCGCCGCCGCTGCGGATTTCGAATTGCCGCTGACGCTGCGCGGCGTGGCTTCGTCGCTGATTTTCACCACCGGCCACGATCTGACCGGCGATGTCCTGCCCGATTGGGCCCGTCTTGCCGTTTCCGGCGCAACAATCGCCGTTTACATGGGCCGCAGCGTTGCCGCCTCGGTGGCGACGCGGCTGATCGAAGCGGGCCTGGGTGTGGAAACCACCGTCGCCGTCATTGAAAACGCCAGCCGCGCGGATCGCCGCCTGCTGCATGGCACATTGAACGATCTGCCCGACCTCGAACATCGCGATGAACTGACCGGCCCGGTCATGGTCATCATCGGTGATGCGGTGGCGGGCGCCAATTTCGACAGGTCCGAGGCGCTTGCACTGTCAGTGCAGCCGGCGGATTTCAAACGGGAGTACGTAAATGGTTGACAAGGTTTTGACCGCCAATCGTCTGGGCGACGGTATCGCCGTCTGGCTCGACGCCAATGGTGACTGGACGGAGAACCTGCAGGGCGCCATCGTCGCCCGCCATGCGGAGGCCGTCGCTTCGTTCGAGGAAATCGGCAAGCGTGATTTTTCCGCCAACAAGGTGGTCGATGTGGCCATCGTTGACGTGGTGGAGGAGAATGGCAAGCTCTGGCCGACCCGGCTTCGCGAGCGTATCCGCGCTGCCGGCCCCACCGTGCACTATGCCACCGGATTCAAGCCGGCCGATGCAGCATTTATCGCAGTCTGAGGAAGAATATGTACCGTTACGACGAGTTCGATCACGCATTTGTTGAAGGCCGCGTGGCGCAGTTTCGCGATCAGGTCGAGCGCCGGCTGTCCGGTGAGCTGGCCGAGGACGCATTCAAGCCGCTGCGCCTGATGAACGGCGTTTATCTCCAGCTGCATGCCTATATGCTGCGCGTCGCCATTCCCTACGGTACGCTTAATTCGCAACAGATGCGGATGCTGGCCCATATCGCCCGCAAATATGACCGGGGTTACGGCCACTTCACCACGCGTCAGAACATCCAGTATAACTGGCCGAAGCTTTCCGATACGCCGGATATTCTGTCTGAACTGGCCAGCGTGGAAATGCACGCGCTGCAGACGTCGGGCAACTGCATTCGCAATGTCACCGCCGATCATTTCGCCGGCGCGGCCGCCGATGAGGTTGCCGATCCGCGCCCCTATGCGGAAATTCTGCGCCAATGGTCTTCCGTGCATCCGGAATTCTCGTTCCTGCCGCGCAAGTTCAAGATCGCGGTAACGGGTGCCGAGCGCGATCGCGCCGCCATTCAGGTCCATGATATCGGCCTGCATCTGAAAAAGAACGACAAGGGCGAGATCGGTTTTGCCGTTTATGTCGGTGGCGGGCAGGGCCGCACGCCGATGATCGCCAAGAAAATCCGCGATTTTCTGCCGGAAGAGGACCTGTTGTCCTACACCACGGCAATCATGCGCGTTTATAACCTGCACGGCCGCCGCGACAATAAATACAAGGCGCGTATCAAGATCCTCGTGCATGAAACCGGTGCGGAAGAACTGGCCCGCCAAGTCGAAGTCGAGTTCGCCGAGCTGAAAAACACCGAATTGAAGCTGCCGGATGCCGATATCGCGGCGATTTCCGCTTATTTCGCGCCGCCGGAACTGAAGAACCGCCCCGAAGGCTGGGAAAGCCTGGCGCGCTGGAAGAAGGCGGATGAGGGTTTTGCCCGTTTCGTTGACCAGAACGTCCAGCCGCACAAGCACCCCGATTACGGCATGGTGACGATTTCCCTGAAACCGATCGGCGGCATTCCGGGCGATGCGACCGACGAGCAGATGGAACTCGTCGCTGATATCGCCCAGGAATACGCTTTCGACGAAATCCGCATCAGCCACGAGCAGAACATCATCCTGCCGCATGTGGCGCTGGCCGATCTGGAACCGGTCTATCGTGCACTGGTGGGTGCTGGCCTTGCGACCGCCAATGCCGGGCTGATCACCGATATCATTGCCTGTCCCGGGCTGGACTATTGCGCGCTTGCCAATGCGCGCTCCATTCCGGTGGCGCAGGAAATTTCCAACCGTTTCGGTGCTCCGGAGCGTCAGGCGGAAATCGGTGAGCTGAAGATCAAGATTTCCGGCTGCATCAATGCCTGCGGCCATCACCATGTCGGCCATATCGGCCTGCTGGGCGTGGAGAAAAAGGGAGCCGAGCTTTACCAGATCACGCTCGGTGGATCGGGTGACGAAAACACCTCGATCGGTGAGATCATCGGCCGTGGTTTCGAGCCGGACAGGGTAACCGACGCCATTGAAACCATCGTCGATACCTATCTGCGGCTTCGCCTGTCGAAAGAGGAAATCTTCCTCGATGCCTATCGCCGTGTCGGACCGCAGCCTTTCAAGGATGCGCTCTACGGTTCCGCCGCCGAAGCCGCCTGAGGAGAGCGTCATGACGAAAATCTGGAACCGCGACGGCTTCGTGGAAAACGATCCCTGGGTGATCGAAACGGAAGAGGTGAAAGCGACAGCCGCGCAAAAGCCGCTGCTGCCGCTCGCCGATTTCCTCATTCGTGCGGCGGAAAGCAACGATGTAGGCCTGGGCGTGCTGATTGCGCCGGCCGACGATGTCACCCGCCTTGAGCCCTACCTTGACCGTATCGACCTTGTGGCCGTGAGTTTTCCGGCCTTCAACGATGGCCGTGGTTTCAGCCACGCTTCGCTGCTGCGCAACCGCCTGGGTTTTAGAGGTGAGGTGAGGGCAGTCGGCGACGTGCTGATCGACCAGGTGCCGCCGATGCTGCGCACCGGCTTTACCAGTTTTGCAGTGACGAACGGTACGGCGATACGCCGCCTGTCCGAAAATCGCCTGCCGGAAATCCCGGTTTATTACCAGCCGACGGCCCGGCCGGCGGCGGGCGGCGAGGCCTATAGCTGGCGTCGGCGTGCGTCCCTGTGACACGTTGCGCGGAAATATGATTTTTTGATACATATTTCCTGAGCACATAGCAGTTGTGATATTCTCATGCCTTCAAACCTCGGCAAAAATGGTATAATTGCCCGGTTGGAGAATGTCGCTTATCGAATAAGAATGGACGGAACCTGAAATGAACGCGCCAGCCAAGACGGAAGATTTCGCGATCAAGATACCTGATGGTGTTTACGCCGAGACGGTTTTATCTGTGGAGCACTATACGGATCACCTGTTCCGTTTCCGCATGACACGTCCGGCCGGTTTCCGTTTCCGCTCCGGTGAATTCGCCATGATCGGCCTGATGGTCGGAGAAAAGCCGATTTACCGCGCTTATTCCATCGCCAGCCCCGCTTGGGATGAGGAACTGGAATTCTTCTCGATCAAGGTTCCCGACGGTCCGCTGACCTCCCATCTTCAGGCGATCAAGCCCGGTGACACGGTTCTGATGCGCAAGAAGCCGACAGGCACGCTGGTTCTGGATGCGCTGACACCCGGCAAACGGCTCTACATGTTCTCGACCGGCACCGGCATTGCGCCTTTTGCAAGCCTGATCCGTGACCCCGAGACCTATGAGAAGTTTGAAGAGGTCATCCTCACCCATACCTGCCGTGATGTTGCCGAGCTGAAATACGGCTTCGATCTGGTTGAGGAAATCCGCAACCACGAGTTCCTGAACGAAATCGTCGGCGACAAGCTCAAGCATTATGCGACGGTGACCCGTGAGGATTACCCCTTCAAGGGCCGCATCACCACGCTGATCGAAAACGGCAAGCTGTTTGCCGATCTTGGCGTTCCGGCGCTTGATCCGGAAATTGATCGCGGCATGATCTGCGGTTCCTCGGCCATGCTGAAGGACACCAAGGAATTGCTTGAAAAGGCCGGCCTGAATGAAGGCGCTAACAACAAGCCCGCCGAATTTGTGATCGAGCGCGCTTTCGTCGGCTGAACGCATAAGACGACGAGATTTCAGGAGGCCGTCAGGCCTCCTTTTTATTTGCACCTTCAGTGTAGCTATCGAGAAACGCTGTCATCATCCTGTTTCGGTGCGATTTCATTGCGATAGAGAACGAACAGTCCGATGGCAATCGCCGCGATGCCGCCGCCGACGAGATGCGACAGCGAATAACCACCCTTCGTCACCAGCCAGCCTGCCACGACATTGCTGAATGATGCGCCAATGCCCTGAACCATCATGACGCTGGCAAGGCCGACGTTAAAACGGCCGGTCCCCTTCAAGATTCTTTCCACCGCGACAGGTGTGACGATGCCGAGCAGACCGGCGCCAACGCCGTCAAGAAACTGCACCGGAAAGACGACCCAGAAATCCGTAAAGGCTGAAGCGAGAAGGCCACGTATGGGCAGGGCGACGAGAGCGATAATGAACACCGTCGAAAGACCGAAACGGCGTATCAGCCACGGCGCCATCGCAGCGACGAAAATCATCGCGAATTGCGCGACGCCGGTGATGATGGCTGTGGTGCGGAAGGGCGTTTGCAGTTCAATGGCGAAATCCTGTGCGATCAATCGACCCATGGGCGCGTTGCCAAAATGGAAGACGAGCAGAATGATGGCGAGAAAGATCAGCCCGCGTTCGTGCAGCAGAACCCTTATTCCGGATGGCCCGGGCTCTCCCTTGTCTTCGGCAAGACCACGCGCAGCCTTGTGATCGATCCTGTCAGGATCAATCGCCGCCGTCGCGACCAGAGCGCCTGCAGCAGTCAGCAGCATCAGGCCAATAATCCCATTCATGCCGAAGAAGGTGACGACCACATAGGTCGCAAAAAGCGACGCGAAATTGCCGCCGTGGTTCCAGAATTCGTTGCGCGAGATCTGATGGGAAAACAGGCGCTCGCCGACAAGACCCAGTGTGAGGCCGGCAAGTGCCGGGCCGATCACGGCGCCGACGACCGCCGTCATGATCTGCCCGGTCCAGACGATCCAGGCATCCGGAAAAATCAGCGTGATCAGCGCGCCGATGGTCACGAGAACGACAGGGATGGCAATCAGCATCCTCTTCCATGTTGCGCCATCAACAAGGGCACCGCAGAGCGGTGTCGCAAGCAGACCGACAAGGCCACCGACCGTGGCGATCATGCCCAGCGAGAGTGAAGACCAGCCCTGTGTCGCCAGAAATGCATCCAGAAACGGACCGAGACCGTCGCGGGCATCGGCGAGGAAAAAGTTCAATGCTGCAAGGGCAAAAAGCGTGCGGTCCGGGATGCCACCGCTGCGCGGCAGACCGCCCGAAGGAAGACCGCCATGCGGAGTCGAAACGCCAATAGTCGTCATGAAATACGCTCCGAAAAACATGCGCGAGTAATGGGAAATTGATCAAGGCTGGCGAGAAACAGCTGTGTCTGCATTTGGTTGCATCGGCGAGAGATAAACATAAAACTCTCGACATTTTTGATCGCCGCAGAATAGGCTGAAGGAACGTTTGACCGTACTGTCGAGTTAGTCTCCGTGGAAAAACGGATTACTCGCCATGAAAACCCATGCTTTAGCTCTTCTATTTTCGGCTGTATTGCTCGGTGGCCAGCCCGCACATGCGGATGAACGCGCATTCCTCTCATCGCTGAAAGGCACATGGGCGGGCAAGGGGACCGTGATCACACGGATCGGCACTCCGCCGATCAATGTAAGTTGTACGCTGAATTCCAATGCGGGGGCATCGTCGCTCAACATGTCTGGCACGTGCCGCGGCCTTCTTGTGGTAAGGCGCGCTATAGCGGCCGATCTTTCAGAAAAGGGCGGGCGCTATAGCGGGGCTTATACTGGCCCGTCTGGCCGACCATCGGCCCTTTCCGGCACGAGGCGAGGAAACGCAATCAACCTGACGGTCCGCTGGAACCGCGACATAAACGGCGACCGGGTTGCCGCCATGACCATCGAAAAGATTGGAGCCAACGGACTGCGGCTGCGCACCACCGATAAGGACGGCAGAACCGGCAAGACGGTGGTGACGAGCGACATCCGGCTGGTGCGCTGACGAGCGGCGATAATGTAGCGCCAGCTTGTCTATCTGAATTCAAGCAGCAGCGGGCAATGATCCGAAACCTCCGGCCGCGCCACAACGTCGAAATGGTCGATCTTCACAGCCGGATTGACCAGCATGTAATCCGCATAACGGTTCTGCTTGGTGTAATGCGAAGTCCGCGTGTCGTTAAAGCCGCGCGTCGTGACCAACTCGGTGAGGTCAAGTTCTCTTAGAACGGCAAAAGTCTCGCTGTCAGGCAAAACATTGAAATCGCCGCAGACGATAATCCGGTCACCCGCCTCGGCGATATTTCTGACCAGCTGGACGAGCCGCTTCGCCTGGGCCAGACGCGCGGGGCTGTCGTGTTTGCCTTCGGGGTCTCGCAGGCCGTGCATGTGGGCGATGACGGCGGGCTGGCCGGTTGTGAAATCGAAAATACGAATGGCATGGGCGGTCCGCGATCTCGGGTGGTCGCCATATCCATCGGCTGAAAAGGTGCCGTGAACGAAACCCTGCGCCTGCGCGACAATGGGAATGGATTTACGCACGAAGGTCGCGAGCCCCCATTGCGACGGGTATCTTATATCACCGTCCCAGAGATCACCCTGCGCTGCCGGGCAGAAGACCGCCAAGTGATCGGGCAGGGCGTCTGCGATATCCCGCAGGAAATTCGCCCTCTGCGGCAGGTCGATGCCGTGATCGCGATAGGACAGCCAGTCCTGCGTGGCATCAGGCGTATAGACCACTTCCTGCAGACACAGGATATCGGGATCGGAAGAGGAGAGATAGGGAACAAGCTCGTCATGGAGCTTCCCGCCCCAGCCGTTCAGGCAGATCAGACGCATTCACACTCCATCGCCGCGGAATTGCATGATCCCGTTTAGCATGGAACCGCTGGCGATCAATCCGTCCCGCGATTTCAGGGTGTGGAGGTGTCGCGCCCTGATGACAGAGGCCCGGATGTTTCCGGGCCTCTGATCCAGGTTCAAGCCGAATGCCTTATTCGGACATCTTGTGTCAGGCAGCGCTGACTACATCTTCGGCAGCAACACCTTGTCGATGACATGAATGACGCCGTTGGATTGCTTGACGTCGGCGATGGTTACATGGGCAACCGTACCATTCTCGTCTGTCAATGTGATTTTGCCCATGCTTTCCTTGGCCTTGAGCACACAGCCGCCGACGGTCTTCACGTCATGCTCACCCTTGTCGTCCTTGATCATCTTTTCGATGGCCGGTGACAGTGCATTGGCGGCAACGACGTGGCAGGTCAGCACTTTGACCAGCTTCTCCTTGTTCTCGGGCTTAAGAAGATCGTCGACCGCACCCTTCGGAAGCGCAGCGAAAGCTTCGTTGGTCGGCGCGAAAACCGTGAACGGACCTTTTCCTTGCAATGTTTCGACAAGCCCGGCGGCCTTCACCGCTGCGACAAGCGTTGTGTGGTCTTTCGAGTTCATCGCATTTTCAACGATGTTCTTGTCCTCGAACATTGCGGCGCCGCCAACTTTGGGGTTCGCCGCGTAAGCGGAAACCATGCCGATGGAAAGAGCTGCGGCCAGCGTCAGGGCACGAACAGAAACGTTGTACATCGTTATTCCTCCTTGGTGACTTCCAAACCCCGAAAGGCAGTTCTTCCGGTGGCCGCTATCGGTCATCCGTAGCGATAAAAGAGACGAAAGCCGTTTCCCCGAAGTTTCGAGGTGAGCCAGGAAAAATGATAAATAATTGATTTCAGGAATGATTATCTATGCCCCGACATAAAAAAGCCCGGAGCGATCCGGGCTTTTGTCTTGAACGAAACGAAGTTTACTCTGCCGCTTCGGCATAATCCTCCATCGGCGGGCAGGTGCAGATGAGGTTACGGTCACCATAGACATTGTCGATGCGGTTGACCGGCGACCAGTATTTGTCGATGCGGAAGGCGCCGGGCGGGAAGCAACCCTTTTCGCGGCTATAGGGACGGTCCCACTCGCCGACGAGGTCTTCCACCGTGTGCGGCGCGTTCTTCAGCGGATTGTTGAGCTTGTCCGCACGGCCTTCCTCGATGTCGCGGGCTTCCTCGCGGATCGCCAGCATGGCATCGCAGAAACGGTCGATTTCCGCCTTGGTCTCGGATTCCGTCGGCTCGATCATCAGCGTGCCGGCCACCGGCCAGCTCATGGTCGGCGCGTGGAAACCGCAATCGACGAGGCGCTTCGCCACATCGTCCACCGTCACACCGCAGCTGTCTGCAAGCGGGCGGGTGTCGATGATGCATTCATGCGCCACGCGACCGGTCTCGGACTTGTAGAGCACGTCGTAAGCGCCCTTCAGTCGTTCGGCGATGTAGTTGGCGTTGAGGATCGCAACCTTGGTCGCCTGCGTCAGCCCTTCGCCGCCCATCATCAGGCAATAGCTCCAGGAAATCGGCAGGATCGACGGCGAACCGAAAGGAGCTGCAGACACCGCACCCTCACGACCGTCCGTCGCCGGATGGCCAGGCAGGTAAGGAGCAAGATGCGCCTTGACGCCGATCGGCCCCATGCCAGGACCGCCGCCGCCATGCGGAATGCAGAAGGTCTTGTGCAGGTTGAGATGCGAAACGTCCGAGCCGATATCGCCCGGACGGGCAAGGCCGACCATGGCGTTCATGTTGGCACCGTCGAGATAGACCTGACCACCATGCTTGTGGGTGATCTCGCAGATCTCGCGAACGGTCTCTTCGAACACGCCGTGAGTGGAGGGATAGGTGATCATGCAGCACGAGAGGTTTTCCGCATACTGCTCTGCTTTTGCACGGAAATCATCGATATCGATGTCACCGTTATCCCGCACCTTCACCGGCACCACCTTCATGCCGACCATCTGCGCCGAGGCAGGGTTTGTGCCATGCGCCGAGGTTGGAATGAGGCAGACATCGCGATGTGTGTCGCCATTGGCAAGGTGGTAGTTGCGGATGGTCAAAAGCCCGGCATACTCGCCCTGCGCACCGGAATTCGGCTGCATGGAGAAGGCATCGTAACCGGTGACCGAGCACAGCTTTTCCGAGAGATCATCGATCATCTCCTTGTAACCGAGTGCCTGATTGGCGGGTACGAAGGGATGGATGTCGGAAAATTCCGGCCAGGTGATTGGCAGCATTTCCGCCGTGGCGTTCAGTTTCATGGTGCAGGAACCGAGCGGGATCATCGAACGGTCAAGCGCCAGATCGCGGTCCGAAAGACGGCGGATGTAACGGGTCATCTCGCTTTCGGCACGGTTCATGTGGAAGATCGGATGCGTCATGTACTGGCTGGTGCGCAGCAATTCCTTCGGCAGACGATAGTCCGGCGTAAAATCCGAGATCGAGAAATTGCCGCCAAAAGCACGCCAGACGGCCTCGAGCGTTGCCGGGCGCGTACGCTCGTCAAGGCTCATGCCGATCCTGGTCGCGCCGACCTTGCGCAGGTTGACACCTTCCGCCACGGCCGAGCGCAGGATAACGCCCTGCATATGGCCGACTTCGACGGTGATCGTGTCGAAGAAGGTTTCCGGTTCGATGGTGTAGCCGAGCTTTTCCAGTCCCTTGGCCATCAGCACGGCCTTCTGGTGGGTCTGCTGGGCAATCGCCTTGATGCCCTGCGGGCCGTGGAAGACGCCATACATCGAAGCCATGACGGCAAGCAGCACCTGCGCGGTGCAAATGTTCGACGTCGCCTTTTCGCGGCGAATATGCTGTTCGCGGGTCTGCAGCGACAGGCGGTAGGCGCGGTTGCCGCGCGCATCGACGGAAACGCCGACCAGACGGCCGGGCATGGAGCGCTTATGCGCGTCCTTGACGGCCATGTAAGCCGCATGCGGACCACCATAACCGACCGGAACGCCGAAACGCTGCGAGGTGCCGATGGCGATATCTGCGCCCATTTCGCCGGGAGACTTCAGAAGCGTCAGCGCCAGAAGATCGGCAGCGACAGCAGCGATGGCGCCTGTCTGGTGCAGACGGGAAATCAGGCCGGAGAAATCGCTGACATGACCGTGGGTGCCGGGATACTGGAAGATCGCGCCGAACACGTCGACCGGATCGAGATCGGTGAAGGGATTGCCGATAATCACCTTCCAGCCGAGCGGGGCCGCGCGGGTCTCGATCAGCGCAATGGTCTGCGGATGGCAATTGGCGTCCACGAAGAAGGCGGTTGCCTTGGACTTGGCGACGCGCTGGCACATGGCCATGGCTTCGGCAGCGGCAGTCGCTTCATCGAGCAGTGATGCATTGGCGACATCAAGACCGGTGAGATCGCAGACCATGGTCTGGTAGTTCAGCAGCGCCTCAAGGCGGCCCTGGCTGATTTCCGGCTGGTAGGGCGTATAGGCCGTGTACCAGGCCGGGTTTTCCAGAATGTTGCGCTGGATGACCGGCGGCGTGATGGTGCCATAATAGCCCTGGCCGATCAGCGAGGTCAGGACCTGGTTCTTGTTGGCCGTCTCGCGAAGACGATCCAGCGCCTCGCGTTCGGTCAGCGCCGCACCCCAGGTGAGCGGCACCTTCTGGCGGATGGAGGAGGGAACGGTGGCATCGATGAGCGCGTCGAGGCTCTTATAGCCGACGACCTTCAACATCTCTGCCATTTCCGACGGCGACGGCCCGATGTGACGCCGGTTGGCGAAATCATAGGGCTGATAGTCGGTGAAATGGAATTCGGTGGGCGTCGTCATTACGCGATCAGCTCCTTGTAAGCTGCTTCGTCGAGCAGCGTATCGGCATCCGCCACGTTGGAAAGCTTCAGCTTGAAGAACCAGCCGGCACCCTGCGGATCGGAATTGACCAGCGAGGGATCGTCAACGATCGCCTGGTTGATTTCGACCACTTCGCCATCCAGCGGACAATAGACGTCGGAGGCAGCCTTGACGGATTCAACGGTTGCAGCATCGCCATCCTTGGCAAAGGTTGCGCCCACTTCCGGCAGTTCGACGAAGACGAGATCGCCGAGCTGTTCAGCGGCGTGGCTGGTAATGCCAACGGTGGCAATATCGCCTTCGAACTTCAGCCATTCGTGTTCTGCGGTAAATTTCAGCATCGTGTTCTCTCCGGAGATAAGATGGAATTATCGTTTATAGGTGGGCTTGATGAAGGGCAGGGCAGCGACGGCAACGGGCAGGTATTTGCCGCGTACTTCCGCAAAAATCGCCGTGCCGGGAGCCGCGTAGGACACGGGCACATACCCCATGGCGACAGGGCCTTCGACCGAAGGGCCAAAACCGCCAGAGGTCACTTCGCCGATTTCCGTCTTGCCTTCGGCATCCGCGAAAAGCTTCGAATGGCCACGCACCGGCGCCTTGCCCTCGGGCTTCAGACCGACGCGGCGGCGCGAGGTGCCATCCTTGAGTTCGCCGAGAATGCGCTCCGCCCCCGGAAAACCGCCTTCGCGATCACCACCGGTGCGGCGCGCCTTCTGGATTGCCCATTCAAGCGAGGCTTCGATGGGTGACGTCGTGGTATCGATGTCGTTGCCATAAAGACAAAGGCCGGCTTCGAGACGCAGACTGTCGCGCGCGCCAAGCCCGATGGCTTCGCAATCGGGATGTTCGAGCAGGGCTTTGGCGATTTCCTCCGCCTTGCCGGCGGGTACGGAGATTTCAAAACCGTCCTCACCGGAATAGCCGGAACGGGAAACGATGCAGGGCACGTCATGCAGCGGCACTTCCTGCACGTCCATGAACTTCATTTCGGACACGCCAGCCCACAGTTCCGCCAGCACCTCTTCGGCGCGTGGTCCCTGCAGCGCGATCAGCGCGCGATCGCCAAGAAGGGTGATATCGCAGGCGTCGGAAAGATGCGCCTTCATATGGGCGACATCCGCATCCTTGCAGGCCGCATTGACGACGACGAAAAGATGGTCGCCGCGATTGGTGATCATCAGGTCATCGAGGATGTGGCCGTTATCGTCGGTGAAGAAGCCATAACGCTGGCGGCCTTCCTTGAGGCCAAGAATATCGACCGGCACAAGCGTCTCAAGCGCACGAGCGGCATCGGCATTGTCGCCGGACTTAGCCTTCACGATCACCTGTCCCATATGGGAGACGTCGAACAGACCGGCGGAGGTACGTGTCTGAAGATGTTCCTTCATGACGCCGGCCGGATATTGCACCGGCATGTCGTAACCGGCAAACGGCACCATGCGGGCGCCGAGCGAAACATGCAGGGAATGGAGCGGCGTGGTTTTAAGCTCGGCGGTATCGTCCAAGGACGCCTCCAGGGTTGCGCGAAATATCGCGCGGGCTCAGGTCATGGCGCAGACGCGCCGGTTCAAGAGCCCCCTCTGTCCTTGTCGCCTGAGATTGTTATCCCTTCGGCGAGCCGTCCTTTAGATCAAGGTGGCTTCTCTCCAGAGTTCCGTCGTCACCGCTGGTCCTTTTGCCTGAGAGTTTCCGGGGCGGTTGCTCCTTCGGCACCGCAGTGAAGCGGCTTCTCCCAACGATGATGCGACGCTCATTATCTTCGAAGCCCCGCTGTTGGCAAGGACCAAATGACGCATCTGAACAGATTCTTGCTCCATCTGCGCCATCGGCAGCGCAAGATGCGTTCAATAGTCGGAATGTCAGGCAATATCAGTCGGATTTTTTCTCCGGCAAGCCCTTGCGTTTCGTCGAGGCGAAATCCTCAAGTTCCTTTTCTGTCATGGACTTCTCCATACTTTTTGAAGCACCTTGTAAACTGGATTTCTTGATGTCGCCGCGTTTGGCGGCCAATGCTGCACCCGCCGCTTTCTGCTGGGCTTTCGATTTGGCTGGCATGTCTGCCTCCTCTGAAACGATGGTTCCAGCAGGAAAATGCTGCCTTGCGACGATTGTTCCCTTGCGAGACGTCAAGCATGCGGCAAAATTCCCCTTTGAAATCGGCAGGAAAGCGGGATATCGCATGAGGTCATGGATGCAAATCGAAACCGACGACTGACAGGGATGGAGACAATGCTTCGCATTTTCTGCGCGGCCTTGATGTTGTCGCTCGGTTTTGCCCACAAGCCCGTGCTGGCCGCAGCGCCGACGGTGTCTCTGGACGAGAGCTACCGGCTGCCGGACGGCACCTTTGCGGAAATCTGCCTTGGCCACGGCGATGGCGTCAACGTCTCCCATGGCAAGGACGATCCGGCCCATTCCGGCGATGCCATGCTGTTTTGCGAGGCCTGCCTGCTGGCCTCATCCATTCTTCTGCCGATACCCGACACCGAAGGCTGGCTGAAGACCGAATTCTCCTGGCTCGACAATCGTCTGAGCGCAAATTGGAGCTTCCGCTCTGTCCTGACGATTGAGAAACCCGCAGCGCGGGGGCCTCCATCCCTGTTCGCCTGATTTTTCGTTTTACGGGATCATCGCCGCCTGCTGGCGGCACGGAGCGACTGCCACGGCCCTTAAGGGATGCAGTCGAAGGGACAAGAGACATGAAGACCACCAAAATCATCACCTGCACATTGTTCGTCGCCTCGGTTTCGACCGCGCAGGCTTTCGCCCACGCCACTTTTGTTGACGGCTCGGCCGAACAGGAAAGCACCGTCGTCGCCGCGCTGCAGGTGCCGCACGGCTGCGACGGCGGACTTGCCACGACAGAAGTGCAGATCAAGCTGCCGGAAGGCTTCATTTCCGCCAAGCCGCAGCCCAAGGCCGGCTGGGAGCTGGAAGTCATCAAGGGTGACTACCAGAAGGCGTACAAGAACCACGGCAAGGAAATCAAAAGCGGCCCAGTCGAAATCCGCTGGAAGGGTGGCAATCTGCCGGATGAATTTTACGACACCTTCGCCGTACAGGGTAAAATCTCCGGCATCGAAGCCGGACAGGACCTGCCCTTCAAGGTAACGCAGCTTTGTGGCGACAAGGGAAAGGTTTCCTGGGATGAGGTGGCGGCAGCCGGTGTCGATCCGCACTCGCTGAAAAGCCCCGCCCCAACCATTCGCGTTGCCGCAAAGGCGGCCCATGCTGCCGGCGGCCATGATCATGGCGCCATGGATATGGATGTCGTAAAGGCTGGCAGCCTTGAGGTTTCCGGCGGTGCGACCAAGGCCATGCTGCCGGGCCAGCCAGTGGGCGGCGGCTACGTGACGATCAAGAACGCCGGCACCAGCGACGACAAGCTGATCGGCGTCGAATCCTCCACTTCCGGTCGTGCCGAAATCCACGAGATGGCTATGGTCAACGACGTCATGAAGATGCGCAAGCTGGATGACGGCATCGTCATTCCCGCCGGCCAGACGGTGGAACTGAAACCCGGCGGCCTGCACATGATGTTCTTCGACGTGAAGAAGCCCTTTGCCGAAGGCGACAAAGTGCCGGTAACGTTGATCTTCGAAAAGGCCGGCAAGGTTGAGATCGTACTATCCGCCGCCAGCGCGGCCAAGGGCAACGGTGGCGACCACCAGCACAATTGATCAATAAAGAGCGGCTACCGGAACGCGTGACAGGTCCGGTAGCCGCAAGCTTTTTTATTATTGTATCTCGTTTCTAGCGCCGTGGCGGAAAAGGCGTGATGGCCATCGCCTCCGTGATTTTTCCGGCATTCGGTTGTAAATATTTAGAAAATCATCCTGACGCCAGCCTGAATGCCGAAGGCCTGCCGATCGCGTAGCTTTATTTAGAAATTAAATTAAAATATTCAGATATCAGTCTGATTAAAATCGTTATTTTCAGATCGAGTTTTGGCGTTGTTTTCCTCATAGGCTTCCACAGCCTGCTCGAGCGTCGCCTGCGGTTCGTGGCGCTGGCTGGCGGCGGTGAGGAAATAGAGGGTGAGCGCCGGCGGCTTGATGGCCGTCATCAGGGCTCGCAGCTGAAAGTCGTCGCCATGTTCGGCCTTGCGCGCCAGTTCGTGAATGGCCTCTTCGACCTCGCTCTTGCGCGGCACGCGCTGCGACGGCTTGACGGCTTCCAGCGCATAGGCTGCCGTATTCGCAGAAACGGAAAGAACCTGTGTCATTCAACCTCCGGCCATCTTCGCGACCCTTGAAAATTGGAGAATACCATCCGCGTCTTGTTGGAAGGCTAAATCACGGGGCTGCAATTTAATCGTATTTTAGTGGACGCAAGCGGCGGGCAGAGGACTTTCGCCCGCAGTTACGATGGTCTAAAACTGCGTCGGACTGCCCGGTCCGGCCATTTCCTCCGGAGACATAATCCCCATGGTGAATATCGCTCTTGTCGCCGTCGGCGGCGCAATCGGTTCCGTTTTTCGTTATCTGGTCGGCGTCTGGAGCGTTCGGCTGGCGGGGGTGAATTTTCCCTGGGGAACACTGGCGGTCAACGTGGTCGGATCGTTCCTGATCGGTCTTCTGGTCGAGCTGGTAGCGCGGCGATTGAATGCCTCGATGGAAATGCGCCTGTTTCTCGTCACCGGCGTGCTTGGCGGCTTCACGACATTTTCGTCCTTCTCGCTTGATGCGGTAACACTTTTCGAACGCGGCGCGCTCGGCCTTTCGGCCGTTTACATCCTCGCAAGCCTCGTGGTTTCCATCGCTGCGGTTTTTGCCGGGCTGGCCTTGGGCCGCAGTTTGTTCTAAAGGCTTGATCCAAACGGCGCGCCGACGAACAGAGCGCGCGATCAAGACAGAAAGACTGGAAATTTCATGGCAGGTATCGAGCATATCAAGGTCGAGGCCGACGAGGCCGGTATGCGCCTGGATCGCTGGTTCAAGATTCATTATCCGGGCCTTGGTTTCGGCCAATTGCAGAAGCTGCTGCGTTCCGGCCAGGTGCGCGTGGATGGCGGCCGGGTGAAGACGGATGCGCGGGTGCAGCCGGGGCAGATGGTGCGTGTACCGCCTGTTGATTCCGACCTGAAGGTCAAAACCGGCCCGATTGGCTCCAGGGACCTCAAACATTCGGAAGACGCCGAACTTCTGGCGCGCATGCTGCTGCATGAAGACGACAAGGTTTTCGTTTTCAACAAGCCGGCCGGCATTGCCGTGCAGGGCGGTTCCGGCGTCAACCGTCATATTGACGGGCTTCTGGAAGCATGGACGAGCCCGAAGGGTGAAAAACCGCGCCTGGTGCACCGTCTGGACCGCGATACGTCAGGCGTGCTGGTGGTTGCCCGCACAAGAGGTGCGGCGCAGAAACTGACGGCCGCCTTCCGTGAGCGCGATACCAAGAAAACTTACTGGGCGCTGGTCAAGGGCGTGCCGCGCAAACATCAGGACAAGATTTCCACCTGGCTGGTTAAAGAGCAGACGATGGATGGCGACCGCATGCGCATCGCCAAACACGGCGAGGAGGGGGCCGATCACGCCATTTCCTATTACCGTGTCATCGATACAGCCGCGCAGAACCTCGCCTGGCTGGAAATGGAACCCTATACCGGCCGTACCCACCAGCTTCGCGTTCATGCGCTGCATATGGGACATCCGATCATCGGCGATCCCAAATATTACATCGACGATCCGAACTGGGATTTCCCGGGCGGCATCCAGAAGCGCCTGCACCTGCATGCGCGCCATATCGACATACCGCACCCTAATGGCGGCCGGCTTCGGGTCAGCGCGCCTTTGCCGCCGCATATGGTGCAGACTTGGAACCTGCTCGGCCTCGACGTGGCCGATGGCGATAGGGAAGATTGATATCAGATGAAACTGGTTCTTTTCGATTGCGACGGCACGCTGGTGGACAGCGCCGGCCTTATCCATGCCGTGATGGCCGACACGTTTGCCGATTTCGGAAAGCCGCGTCCGGATATCTCGCAGACCAAGGCGATCATCGGCCTGACGCTCGATATCGCCATAGCCCGCATGCTCGGCAAGACGCACGTGGATGACGAGGCGCTTGCGATGACGGCGCGTTATCGTGAAATCTATCACCCGATCCGGGAGCGCCCGGGCATGATCGAACCGCTTTTCGACGGCATCGCGCCTTTGATTGACACGCTTTCGAAACGGGATGACGTGCTGATCGGCGCCGTCACCGGCAAGGGTCGGCGCGGGCTGACCCATATTCTCGAAACCCACGGTTTTACGGATCACTTCATCGTTTCGCGCACGGCGGATGATTGCCCCTCCAAGCCGCATCCGGCCATGGTGATGGAATGCTGCCATGAAACCGGCATGGTTCCGGCCGACACTGTCGTCATCGGCGATGCGATCTATGACATGCAGATGGCCAAGGCCGCCGGCGCAAAAGCCATCGGTGTTGCCTGGGGTTATGCCTCGGTCGACGATCTCTGGAAGGCCGGCGCCGATGCAGTCGTCAGCCACCCGCGTGAAATCCCGGCCTATGTTCCGGCCGATATTTGAATAATCTTCTACCTGACTGATGAGGACGTGCCATGCGTGATCTCCTGAACGACCTTTCGGAGGGCCTGAGCCACCCCGACCCGATCCTGCGTGCGCAAATCCAGATGCAGAAGCCTTTGCCGAAGCGGTTCTACAAGGACGTGACCGTCGCTGATGTGGAGGAGGGCGGTTTCACCATCCATCTTGATGGCAAGCCGCTGCGCACGCCCGCCAAGAAGCCGCTGATCGTGCCGACGAAGGCGCTCGCAGGCCTGCTTCGCGACGAATGGGATGCACAGAAGGAAGTGGTGAACCCGGTGATCATGCCGGTGTCTCGGCACGTGAACACCGCCATTGATGGCATCGCCAGCGACACCCAGGCGGTTTTCGAAGACATCCTGCGTTTCTCGTCCTCCGATCTCCTGTGTTATCGCGCCGGCGATCCCGAAGCATTGGTTCAACGTCAGACTGACCATTGGGATCCGGTGCTCGACTGGGCCGCCAATGTACTTGGCGCCCGCTTTATTCTCGTCGAAGGTGTCATGCACCGTGACCAGCCGCGCGAAGCCATCGCTGCCTTCGCGGTGACGCTGCGGAAATACGATGCGCCGATCGCACTTGCTGCTCTTCACACCATGACGTCATTGACCGGCTCCGCCATTCTGGCCCTTGCACTGGCGGAAGGCGAGCTGACTCTTGAGGAGACCTGGGCGCTTGCCCATCTCGACGAGGACTGGACCGCCGAACAATGGGGTGAGGATGAGGAGGCGCTGGAACGCCGCGCCGTCAGGCTCATCGATATGCGCGCGGCACTCCATGTTCTGGAGTCGCTGAAGAGCGCCTCTTAACGGTTTTCTAACCCTGATGATCGAATATGCGGTTACCTCACGTTAGGGGAGCCGCTGATCATGAACACCACGCTGAAACGCCTTGGCATTGTTTTGCTGGCGTGTTTCACGCTCATGTCTTTCAGGCTGGAACCGGAAGCGACCAATGCCGACCGGTTGCTTTACGATGTGCGCGGCGCATTCGTCGCCGCACGCCCGGATGTCGCACCGGCGCTGATGCAGTCCATCCATGCTCAGGTACAGAGTGCTATCAGGACGACGGCGCGTGGCGAGACCAGACCACGTGTTGTGCTGACCATCCGTCTCACATCCGTCACGCGCGCGCCGTTCCTGTTCGGGGAGCGCGCCTCGGCCAAGGTGATCGTCCGCGCTGCGGCCGTGGCAACCGGCGAGGTGATCGCCGAGGCCAAATTCACCGCCACCGTTGTCAGCTTCGACAATCAGTCCATCGAGCAGGAACTTGCCTATGGCGTCGCTGAACGGGTGATCCGCGAATTCCGGCTGAACCGTTCCGGCCCGACGACACTGGCGACGGCGCTTTTTCCATAAACAGGACGCGAGACGAGCACACGAAAGCCATTCGTCTCTTTGCTGTGGATCCGCTGCTTCAAAAAAGTGCGCCTCGACGTTCGTAGCTTCACATACGTTGCGTATCTTAATTGACATACGCTGCGTACGTCACTATCTCGCATACGTAACGTATGTGAAGTGACGTTCGAAGCTTTGAAAACAGTGCTTCGCCGTCCATTGCCACTCAACCCAAAAGAGAGAAGCAAAATGACCGAACGCGAAGCGATTTTCCCTGCCAACAGGCACGCGCTTTACGAGGAACATGGTTATTCCGCAGCCATTCGCTCCGGTGACCTTCTGTTCGTTTCCGGGCAGGTTGGCAGCCGTGCCGACGGAACGCCTGAACCGGACTTTGAACGGCAGGTCCGGCTGGCCTTCGAGAACCTGAAAGCCACGCTTGAGGCGGCAGGCTGCACCTTTGACGACATAGTCGACGTGACGACGTTCCACACGGACCCGGAAAACCAGTTTGGAACCATCATGAAGGTCAAACAGGAGATTTTCAGCAAATCGCCTTACCCGAACTGGACTGCCGTCGGTGTCAACTGGCTCGCCGGTTTCGATTTCGAGATCAAGGTCATTGCCCGCATCCCATGATGTCGGGCCGGGCCTGAAATGGCGGCGCTCTCAGGGCGCCGCCAGCTCTGTCTTCATCCTCACTTCAGCCGCTCGGCGTGCCACTTCAGGTGGTCGTCCATGAAGGTGGAGATGAAATAATAGGAATGGTCGTAGCGATCGTGCATGCGCAACGTCAGGCCGATATCCGTGCCCTTGATCGCCTCTTCGAACAACCATGGGCGCAGACCTTTCTCAAGGAAGCTATCGGCCTTGCCCTGGTCGATCAGGAACTCGGGAAAGCGGGCGCCATCTTCAACCAGTGAGCAGGCGTCATATTGACGCCACGCGGCCCGATCCGCACCGAGATATTTTTCCAGCGCCGGTTCGGACCAGTCGGCGGAGGAGGGCGCCACGATCGGCGCAAAGGCGGAGCAGCTCTTGAAACGCTCGGGGTTCTTGAGCGCGATGGTCATTGCACCATGGCCGCCCATCGAATGGCCGAATATGCCCTGACGGCTCATATCCGCGCGGAAATGCTGACCGATGAGGGCAGGCAGCTCTTCCGTCACGTAGCTGTACATATGGTAGTGCTCAGACCACGGTGCCTCGGTGGCATCGAGGTAAAAGCCGGCCCCCTTGCCCATCTGCCAGTTGGTCAGCTCATCCGGCACGTCATTGCCGCGCGGGCTGGTATCGGGGCAGACGATGATCAGGCCCAGTTCGGAAGCCATGCGGCGATATTCGCCTTTTTCCATGACATTGGCATGGGTGCAGGTGAGGCCGGAGAGATACCAGACAACCGGGCAGGGCTCATGGACCGCTTTCGGCGGCACATAGACTGCAAAGGTCATCTCGGACTTCAATGTTTCGGATGTGTGCGAAAATACGCCCTGCATGCCGTCAAAAGCCGTATTTTGCGAAATGATGTTCATGAAGCCATTCCTTTGAGAAAAGTTTTCCGGTTCAGCCCGCAAGCGAGACAGCGGCATTCACCGCCGCCGCCACCAGAACCGTGTTGAAAAAGAAAGAAACGATGGAGTGAAGCAGCGTGACCTTGCGCATGGCGGTCGTTGTCACCCCCACATCCGATGTCTGCGCCGTCATGCCGATCACCACGGCAAAATAGAGGAAGTCGTAACCGCAGGGTTCCTTCGTCGCCGGAAAATCCATGCCGCCGCGATGCTGGCGCTTGCCATCCACCATGGCCGGCCGCCAGTATAAATGCGCATAGTGCAGGGCCGTCATGGTGTGGATCGTCAACCAGCCGAAAATCACCGAGGCGAAGGCGATGAGCAGGGTCCACACTGTTTCGCCCGTATGATTGAGCGCCTGAAACAATGAGACAACGGCAACCGCCACCGCAAGCAGTGTGACGGCGATGATGGCGATTGCCGGCAGATCGTCGCTATCGGCGTGGGCCTTCAGATGCTGCGCCGTCAATCCCGGCAGACGAAAGGCAACCAGCGTCAGATAGGTCAGGAAAAACAGAACGGCTGCGATTTCTATGGCAAGCGATGGCGCCAAGGCCAATGCCAGACCAAGACCAAGAGCACCGGCGAAAAAAGCGAAGACGAAAGGCTGATGTCGGCGAAAGGCATTGCTGCCGGTCGTCGCGGAGCTTTTTGGTTTGGCCGTGGTCATGGGCGGCACCTTTCTGTTTGCAGCCTCATTTTTTGACACGGCGGCAGAAGCGGTCAAGCGTCTCCAGAAAAGCGGAGCGGTCGCGCGGCGAAAAAGCTGCGTTATATCCCTTGCTCTCACCGGTTTCACGCAGATGCGCGCCAAGATCACGCATTGCCGTGGCCATGCCGATATTGGCCTGGTCAAAAACACGGCCCGTCGGTCCCGTCACCAGCGCGCCCTTGGCAACACAGCGCCCGGCCAGCGGCACATCGGCGGTGATGACGATATCGTTTTCGCTGGCATGTTCAGCAATCCAGTCGTCAGCCGCATCGAAACCGGCCGATACGATGACGTTCTTCACCATCGGATCCCGCGAGGGGCGCAGGCCGGAATTGGCGACGAAGGTCACCTCCAACCCATGTCGCTCGGCCACCTTGAGGATCTCCGGTTTCACCGGGCAGGCATCGGCATCGACATAGATTTGCGGGTTTTTCGACATGGGCACTCTTCGCAGATAATTCTTGCGACGCTTTTACGGGCAAATGCAGCGATTACCAAGCCCGTCGTCGCCGAAATGCTGGCTTGACAAGGCACGGGAATGGGCTTGCGACAACGCCGAGACTTCCGTATGTTCTCTTTATGTTCTATTGTTTGGAGATGTCGGATGCTGGAAGAATTCATCGTTCAGGCCAAGTCTGCCACCTATGTCGGCGGCGGCGATAAATCCGCGATTTCCACCCGAAAGGGATCGCACGATCTCACCTATCGGCAAGGCGACTGGCACTATATCGACAGCTACTTCGGCGGAACCGATTTCATCGGGCAGGAGGTGGTCTGGCATCAGGGTGTCGCGCTATGGGCGATGAATTATTATGGCCGTATCCTGAGACCGGATATGATCGACGCCGGGATGGCGGGCAGGGTCATCCAGCACTCCCTCTCAAGGCTTTATAAGGAAGGGCGGTTTCTCGGTGGTTTCACCCATCAGCTTGAGGAGCTGATTTATGTGGACGCCAATGAAGGCGAATTCCGATCTTTTACCGGGGTGGAGAGGATTTATCGCGAGGATATCGAGGTTTACCGGCTCGACTATCATGGCGGAACGATAAAGCCCTAGGGTTGGCAGAGGTCGCGCTGCAAGTGGCTGAGAAAAAGAGGCGATGAAGGTTCATCGCCTCCATTGAGATTTTCAGATCAGCCGGGCTGCTTCGTCTTGCGAAGATAGGGAAGCACCGTGTCGTAGGAGCCGAAACGGGCAATCGCATCTTCGTTGGAGACGGCAGCGGTAATAATGACATCCTCGCCCTGTTTCCAGTTGGCTGGCGTTGCCACCTGGTGCTTGGACGTCAGCTGGATGGAATCGATCGCGCGAAGAATTTCCTCGAAGTTGCGGCCGGTGGTCATCGGGTAGGTGAGGACCAGCTTGATCTTCTTGTCGGGGCCGATGACGAAAACGGAACGCACGGTGGCGTTGTCAGCCGGGGTGCGGCCTTCGGAGCTGTCGCCAGCACCGGCCGGCAGCATGTCATAGAGCTTGGCGACCTTCAGGTCCTTGTCGCCGATCAGCGGATAATCGACATTGAAACCTGTCGCGGTGCGGATGTCGTTTTTCCATTTTTCATGGCTTTCGACCGGATCGACCGAAATACCGATGATCTTGACGCCGCGTTTTTCAAATTCCGGCTGCAGGCCGCCCATCGCGCCGAGTTCCGTGGTGCAAACCGGCGTGAAATTCTTCGGATGCGAAAACAGCACCGCCCAGCCGTCGCCGATCCAGTCGTGAAAGCTCACCGGCCCATGGGTGGTCTCGGCGGTGAAATCAGGTGCTATGTCGTTGATACGCAGGCTCATCTGATAGTTTCTCCCTAATGATTTGAACTGAAATTCTGATGATTTTCGGCAATCCGTATCCGGCGCCGAAGCTTAGTGTGTCTGCACGAAATGGCCAGCCTTTTCATCGCGCCGCGGTGATGTTGCCAAGCAGCAGAAGTTTGCGAAGTTCCCGCAAAAGCTTGATGACGTTGCATGGCGGCTATGGCCAGTCCGACAATTTCTGACACGCGTGATACGGACAGGAGAATCTGCTGAATTTGCGGCAAGCTTATGCGACCTTTGGCCACGCCGCCAAAAGCGCTGGGGGGCGCGCGACTAGGAGAACGGGCAGGGAGGTGCCATCGGTTGTTTTTCCACGCTGATATAGGTCAGGAGAGCCGAATGCCGATGACGTTCCATCCCCTAAGGCGGCGGCAGGAGAGCGAAAATCATTGGCGAGACCGGTTGAATGTCGCAGGTGCCGCCATTATTCCTGAGTGGATCGGGGGCCATTCATGACAACATCCTCTGCGCCGGTTTCAGCGGCCGTTCGGGCGCGCATACCGCCCACAGTCTGGGTCCTTGGTTTCGTCAGCCTGCTGATGGATATCTCCTCGGAGATGGTACAGACGCTGTTGCCCTATTATCTCGTATCGGGCCTTGGCGCTTCTGCCGTCACGGTCGGTTTCATCGAGGGCCTGTCGGTTGCCATCGCGACCACAACCAAGCTGTTTTCCGGGATTATCGCGGACTGGACGCGGCGACGGAAGATGCTTGCGGTGATCGGATATGGTCTTGGGGCGATCTCCAAACTCGCTTTTCCCTTCGCCACCTCGCTAGGCTGGATTGTCGTCGCCAAGGCGGTGGATCGCATCGGCAAGGGCATTCGCGGAACACCGCGTGACGCGCTGATTGCCGATGTGACGCCCGCCGAAATCCGGGGAGCGGCATTCGGGCTCAGAAAGTCGCTTGATACGGTCGGCGGTTTCATCGGGCCGCTGGCGGCGATCGCGCTGATGTTTGCACTGAGCGAAAATGTTCTCGCCATTTTCTGGATCGCGGTCATTCCCGCATTCCTTGCCGTTTTCATCCTCATGATCGGCGTGAAAGAGCCGGATGCGCCGGCGAAAACGAAATCGGACAAGCCGTTCCGGATCGCCGATTTTGCAAAGCTCAATCCTGCGGTCTGGGTGGTGATCCTTGGGGCGTCGCTTTTGACCTTTGCGCGGTTTAGCGAGGCGTTCCTGTTGCTGAAATCGGAGGAGGCGGGGTTCAGGCCGGCCTGGATACCCATCACCATGGTCATCATGCATGCCGTTTACGGCCTGACGGCCTATCCAGCCGGCCGGCTTTCAGACCGCATCGGCCGGTCGGGCATTCTCGCTTCAAGCGTGGTGGTGCTGGCAGCCTCCTATCTCGTGCTCGCTTATGCCAACTCCATTCCGCTGTTCCTGATCGGCATTCTTCTCTGGGGCCTGCATATGGGCCTGTCGCAGGGTCTGCTCGCCACCCTCATCGCAGAAACGGCGCCGTCAAATCTCAAGGGCACCGCCTTCGGTGTCTTTAACCTGATGATGGGTGTGGCGGTGCTCCTCGGCAATGTCATCGCCGGATTGGTGTGGGATATCCACGGATCGTTCGGCACCTTCATCCTGGGCGCAGCGCTGTCTTGCGCGGCATTGCCGGTGTTGATCTGGATATCCCGCCGGGGAAGCGCCTTAGCCCGATAAGGCGCGAAAAGATTGTTTTCACTATTTGAAACGCCTATTCTGGCGCGGCATCACCACGCCGTCTCCAAACCCGATGTGATGGAGAATACCGATGACGATCACGATTACCGCCTTTGAACGCTCACCCGATGGCGGCAAGGGTCTCGCCCGTGACATGCGTGTTCGCTGGGCACTGGAAGAGGTGGGCCAGCCCTATGATGTGCGCCTTCTCTCCTTCAAGGCGATGAAGGAACCGGAACATCTCATGCTTCAGCCCTTCGGACAGATTCCGACCTATGAAGAAGGCGGCCTCGTCCTGTTCGAATCCGGCGCCATCATCTTTCATATAGCCGAGAGCCATGCCGGCTTGCTGCCAGAAGAAGCGGGAGCCCGGGCGCGGGCGATAAGCTGGATGTTCGCGGCCCTCAGCACCATGGAGCCGCCAATCGTCGAGCACTTTGTCACCGGCTCTCTCGAAAGGGACAAAAGCTGGCATGATGAACGCCTTCGAATGGTGGATGAACGCATTCGCAGGCGGCTCGGTGAATTGTCCCGCCGCCTCAGCGCCGCCGACTGGCTCGATGGCGCGTTCAGCGCCGGCGATCTGCTGATGGTGTCGGTCCTGCAAAGGATCATAAGTTCAGGCATTCTCGACGAATATCCGAACCTTTCAGCTTATGTGGCCAGAGGTGAAGCGCGTCCCGCCTATAAGCGGGCTTTCGCCGATCAACTGGCGGTTTTCAAAGCCGCGCAGAATGCTTGACCGTCTCACTCCGATACATTGACGCGATATGCCATTCCAAGCGACCGGGGCGCGGTCTCCTTGAAGCCGAATTTTTCATATAACTTATTAGCCGGCACATCGGCGATCAGGCTGACATAGGCTGATGCGGGAAACTCGCTCTTCACATGCTCCATCAGCGCATTCATGATCGCCTTGCCCAGCCCGCGGCCCTGATGCTCGGGCTTGACGGCGATGTCCACCACCTGAAAAAAGCAGCCGCCGTCACCGATAATCCTGCCCATGCCGATGGCGGAATCCTCGTGCAGAACCAGCACGGAAAAAACGGTGCCCGGCAAGCCTTTCTCTGCCGCCTCCCGCGAGAACGGGCTAAGCCCTGCCACGGCGCGCAGATGCAGATACTCCTCGACGGAAGGGGTTCTTGCCACGACTGAATAGGCGGGGTGGTTCATCGACATCTCCTCATCGTCGCGCCACGACTTTGTCGTCTGGCGCCCGAGAGTGGTTCTACATCCATATTTGTCGATTCTGAACCGGACTTATCCAGGGTATCCGGGCGCCCACCATCCTGCCGGGCGAGACCGATACGCCAATCATGAACAACCGAGCGCGTCCACCCGTGAAGGAAGAACGCGCTCGCTCCTCAATGAGGGTCTTTCGTGTAAACGAATGTCGGTACACACCAGTTAAAGCGTATTGCAAGGAGCCGGAGCATCAAGCCGAGGGCCATTGCAACGAGCGAGGATACCGCGTGGGAGACACCCAGAAGGGGCACGAGCAAGTAGATCAGGCCCGTAAAGACTGAGACGGTTGCATAGAGTTCCGAACGAAATAGGAGCGGTACTTCGTTGCACAGGATATCCCGAAGTACGCCGCCCAGACATCCGGTCAGCACGCCAGCCGCCACCACGACAATCAGCGGCAGGTTGAGGCTTGACGCAATCTGGCAGCCGATGACGGTGAAGACGACCAGTCCTATCGCGTCGAGAAAAAGGAACATCTTGCGCAAGTGATACATATATCGGGCGATGGGGATCGTCGCCAGAGCCGATAATCCCGTCACGAGGAGATAGCTGGGATTTTCGACCCACGACAGCGGATAGTGGTTCAGAAAAACATCGCGCACGGTTCCGCCGCCGAGGGCGGTAATACATCCAAGCAGAAATACGCCGATCCAATCCATTTCGCGACGGCCGGCGGCGAGTGCGGCTGTCATGGCTTCTGCGACAATCGCAACGAAATAGAGGATATGGATAATGTCGTTCGTCGGGGGGACGATCATCGAATAACCTGAAAATTCAGTATCTGCGAATGACATGGGTTCATCGTCTATTCAGTAGTTCATCAAAGGAGATGCCTGTGGGTTCCCGAACGATGGCCGAACCCCGAGAAGCGGTGCGGCGCGCTCGATGATATCGCGCACCATCGGCGCGGCATTGAAGGCCGCCAGGCGCCCGCCGCGCTCACCGGAAAGCGGAGCATCAATGATCGACAGCACCAAATAACGGGGGCGGTGCATGGGGAATGCCGCGAGGAATGTATTGAAGTTCAGGTTCTTCGCGTATTTGCCATTGATAACCTTTTCCGCTGTCCCGGTTTTCCCGCCTACATCAAAACCGGCCACCTGGGCGTTTCGGCCAGAACCTTGGGTGCCGTTGTACCAGAACAGCTCACGGACCTTTGCGCTGGTCGATGCCTGCAGGACACGTCTGCCGGTGATTTGGTGACGCCTCCCAGTGTCGGCAATGAAAGTCGGCTGCCGGAACATGCCGCCGTTGACAAGGGCCGCCGCAGCCGCAGCCGTCTGTAGCGGCGTCGTGGCCAGACCGTGACCGAAGGAAATCGTGGCGGAATTGATCTTTTTCCAGTTCCTTGGCGCCGTGGGCGAAGCTATTTCCGGCAACTCCGTCTGCATCTTTGACAACAGGCCCAGTCTGAAGAGAAACTGCTGGTGATTTTCCAGGCCAACGAGATCAGCGACCTTTGCCGTGCCGATATTTGATGAGTAGCGAAAGACTTCCCGGATTGTCAGCGGCCTTCCTCGGCCGTGGAAATCCCGGATGATGAAACCACCCATTTTCAGGGGGCGGGAGGCATCCACGACCGAGTTCAGAGTGACGACGCCCGCATCAATCCCCATGGCAAGGGTAAACGCCTTGAAGGTCGAGCCCATTTCAACCGCTGAATTGCTCATGCGGTTGAACCATCCCTTTTCGTAGTCCCTGTCGATCGTGCCGTCGGCAAGGCGACGCGAAGGTTCATTCGGGTCATAGTCGGGGACGGATGCCATCGCGAGAACCTCGCCTGTGTCGACATCGATTATGACGGCACCTGCCGCCTCCGCCTGATAGTTCCTCACGGCATCGCCAACGACGTTATGCAGGATGCTCTGAACACGCAAATCGATGGACAGCCGGACCGGTTCAAGCTGGGTGGGATCTGTAAGGCCGACGCCACGCAGGTCTGCCAGACCTTGCCTGTCGAGATAGCGCTCAATGCCCGCCAGCCCCTGATTGTCGATATTCACATGCCCGACAATGTGGGACGCCACCGGGCCGCCTGGATAAAAACGCCGCTTTTCCGGTCTGAATCCGATGCCCGGAATGCCAAGGCGCATGATCTCAGCCTCCTGGCGGGGCGTAAGCTGTCTCCTGATCCATTGAAAACCGGAGTCAGACGTTAGTTTTCTGTGCAGATCAGCCCAGTCCAGATCGGGAACAACAGAGGCGAGCTTTTCGATGGCTTCATTTGCATCAACAACACGACGAGGCTCCGCATAAAGCGAGATGAGATTGATATCCGTTGCGATAAGCTGGCCGTTGCGGTCCAGAATGTCGGGGCGGGAGGCGATTATATTGGGTGATCGTGGAATGCTCGCCGTCGCTTCGTTCTCGGAAAAATAGCCATATTGCAAAAGGCGGACTGCGATCGCGGCATAACCGATCGCGAATGCCACGATGAGCAGGCCCACCCGCTGACGATTTCGAGTGGAAGACTTTACGCTGTGTTTTTTCGCAGGAAGAACAAGGTATCCAATGGTACCTTTCCTGTAACGAGCAATCAAAGACATGAAAATACTCCACGCTCACGCGTCGGGAATAGGGTGGGAAGGCGGGCGGGTCCAACCGGTCACTGCACGCGTGCAGGACAGACCCTGTCACGCGGCATTTTACACCGCGCCAAATCCCGGAAAATTCGGCAATGGCGCAGGCTCGATCTGCGCATAATCAGGAACGCCACAAGGGCTTGAGGCTTTCACTTATGAAGTCCATGGCAACACGTATGCGTGGCGTGTCGCGCACGTCTTCGTGGATCACCAGCCATACGTCGATCCTGATGCCTGGATCGAGTGGATCGAATCTCACAAGACCATGTTCGGCGGCGAGGTAGGCGGGCAGCAGTGCCACTCCACACCCGCCCGCGGCGGCGGCAGCCTGTATGCGCAGATCGTTGCTGCACATGAAAACCTCGTCGGCCGAAAGCCTGTCATCAAGCCAGCGATAGTGATCCGACTCCCGCATGGTATCGTCGTAACTGATGTAAAGAGGGGGGCCATTTCTCGTCGGGTAGGCAGGATCGGCATAGAGGAAATAGGACAATTGTCCAAGGCGGCGCGCAACCAGTGTGGCTTCGCTCGGCCGCTTCAGGCTGATGGCAATATCCGCTTCTCCCTTGGAGAGGGACATCGCCTCCATGGTGCCGACAAGACGGAGCCTTACGTCAGGATGCTGAGATTGCAGCGCGGAGATTTGCGGTGCAATGAAGCTGTAGAGCAACGATGGCGGGGCGGATACCACGATATCACCTTCGATACCGTTCTGGCCGGAACCGGCGCAACGGCTCAGAGCAAATGCAGACCTGCTCATTTCCTCGGCGAAGTTCGCGACGTCGCGGCCCATATCGGTCAGTACATATGATCGTGGCCTGCGATCCACGAGCTTCACCGAAAGCGAGGTTTCCAGCGATGTGATGCGCCGACTGACAGTCGTATGATCGACGCGTAGCGCCTTGGCGGTTGCCGTGATGGAGCCGTGGTGAGCGAAGGCGGAGAAAAATCGCAAATCTTCCCAATCGACCATTTTAAATTTCCTGAATTAGGCAGTGTTTTATGAGAACCCCAGATCGGTATCATCGCGAGAAGGCAGGTCGCGAGGTGCTTGCACCACACCTGTCGAGCGCCGTTGCCCGGTGAAACCGCGTGGAGCTGTTCAAATTTTGAAGGGGACCGGGGTGAAATGCCGCCGCTGAAGCCGGCTGACACGAGCGACGGCGCGCCGGAATGCGCCACGCCTGCCAAGGCTGTGTAGGGCAAATGCCATTGCCGCCATCGTCACTGAAAATGGTCTTGAAATTGCGTCAATGCAATCGACTGTCGATAGGGAAGGGTGACTTCCAGCCATAGGTGCTCCTTGCCCTTTTCCTGGGCTCTTGGCACCCCCTCTGTCATTGGCCTGAGAGATTCGCTCACCTTGTTTCGGCGAACTTACACCATCGGCGCGAGCATCAGCTCGCTTTTCAGAGTTTGTATGATCTTGCAGCGGTCCTTTTGCCTGAGAGTTTCCGGGGTGGTTGCTCCGTCGGCGCCGATGTCGGGAGATATCGGTCTCTCCCGCTGCTCGATATGTGTTGCTCCATGCCTCTGTCGCGAGGTTTGGAGCGCTGTGATCTGGCGTTTCCGAGACCGAAAGGCCCCAGATCCGCTAAACCGAACGACGCGAAATATGGTGCCGTTTATGGCGTAAATTTGACCCGCAGCGGTTATTCTTAGTCACTGCGCGCTCAGATTGACGCTATCAGATGACCAAAAGCGGCGTTTTTCCCTTCACTCGGTCATAAAGATCAATCGCATCCTGCATCAGCATCCTGACGCAACCCGAGGACGAATTTTTACCTATGGTTCTCCAGCTCGGTGATCCATGAATACGATAGAGCGTATCCTTGCCGTTCTGGAAAATGTACATGGCGCGCGCACCCAGAGGATTCCGGGGGCCGGGGGCCATTCCGCCAGCTTCAACACCGTATGGCTTGAGTTCAGGATTACGGGCGATCATATCCTCCGGCGCCTTCCATCTTGGCCATTTCTGCTTCCATTGAACGACAGCGCGCCCTTTCCATGATCGGCCCTGAGTTCCAAGCCCTACGCCGTAACGTATGGCTCGGCCACGGGGGAGAACCCAGTAAAGGAACCTATCATTTGTATCTACGACAATTGAATAGGCGGGCTCTGCGGTGATGTATTCAACCTCCTGTCGGAGATATTGTGGGTCGATGGCGCGGTAGTTGACAGCTGGAACGTCAAAGCCACCATCCGTCAGCGCAGCATAAATCTCGTCGTAAGCAAAACCGGTACCCGCAGGCTTTGGCCCGTTATCCTTCGATGTTTTTGCGGCTGTCGTCGTCTCGTTTTTATGTTCGGGCAGGGTAGCCGCGTTAACTTCGAGTTTCGTCTTGGGAACCTGCTCGCAACCTGCAGCCAGAAATGAACTGATGGCCAGGGTGAGCAGCGATCTGCGAGACAAGTGAGAATTGATTTTCTGTTCCAAGGCTGTTCTGCTGTCGAATTCTAGGGGCTGTGCCGGGATCGGGGCGGACAACCGGCGAAGCGCCAAGGCCCGGATGTCTGCGGCGCGACAGAAACCATGAAATCTGCCCATTCGATACTGCACAAATACGCAGATTGGCCCTGCGACATTCCCGGTAAAACCGGCTTTGATATGTATTGGGACCGATCCTGCAAACACAACCTTTTGCCGTCTTGCGATAATTTCTGGATCGGTCATAAAATCCGTCCGGCAACCGGACTTGCGTACCGGCAAGTTCCAACGTTGATATTAACCAGCGTCGTGCAAGGAGAGGGCCGGATTTCAGCGGCCCAAGGCATCGCATCTACAAGATGACCGCCGCATGCGATGATCGCATAAGATAGATTATGGAACTAAATTGCGGTTGAGACGGCGGTCCGGACCAGAAAACGCCTTCGCGACAACGTCACGGACGTTGGCAGGTCAGGATAAAGCGTCGATAAACGAAGGTGCGCAGCCGGTTGCGCAGGTCGGCTTTTTTACGCTGCGCTTTGGCGATTGGGTCGTGGGAATGGAGTTTTATCTCCGCGAAGCCAGCGCCAGTCAGCAACGGCATCAACATGTGAGGCCGCAGCCCTTCACCGAATGGAAGTCCCTTCATGATGGCGGCGTGGCGGCTGCCCAGAGCGCCGTCATAATGACTGTCTTCGCCCACGACACGATCGATGAGCGCAATAAGCAGTCTCGCAATGCGTCCGGTCGGTTTCGGCGTCGCCCAATCGCCGTCGAAAAACAGAAGCCGGCCGCCCGGACGGAGAAGCCTGAACCATTCGTGGAACGTCTGTTCGGGTTGCGTCAAAGTCCAGACCAGATGCCTGCAGATGATTGCGTCATAGGATGCGTCGGGCTCCATGGTGTTTTCGGCATCCGCCATGATGAAACGCAGCCTCGGTTTACCGGCATGTTTGGCGCGTGCCACAGCCAGCATCGCCTCTGAAAAATCGAGCGCCGTAACATCGTGGCCGAGATCATGGATCAGCCGCGTCACCTCGCCGGTGCCGCAGGCCAGTTCAAGGACCCGTTTCGGTTCCGCGCCGATCAGCTCGCGGATCGGTTTCTGCCATGCCTCGGCTTCCGGACCGGCTGAGATTTTATGTCCGAAAGCAAGATCGAAGGTCTCAGATCTTTTGGACCAATAGTCGCGGATTTCCTCCTTGAGATCGAAATTGCCGCCATCCATCGTGTCGTCCTTTGTGTGTTGCATCTGCGAGTTCCGGCAAAACGATCAGTCGGATGTGTCGAATACGGTATTGAGCGTCGCAACCGTGATGGCGATTGCGATGCCGGGCCAGATCATCAGGCTTGGATGATCGAAGATGAAAACGCGATACTCGAACAACATCGAGCCCCAGTCCGGTTTGGAAGGGTCCGCGCCAAGCCCGATAAAGGCCAGCGAGGCATAGGCGGTGACGGCAAAACCCGCCTGATTTCCGGTATGGGTTATCATCAGCGGCAGGATATTCGGCAGAAGATGGCGCAGGACCATCCGCAAGGGCGGAACGCCCAGCGCCTGTGCGGCATGGACAAAGGGTTGCCCAAGCACGCGCCGGCTGAGGGAATGGGCAAGCAGAGCCGTCGGACCAATGCCGGCAAGACCAAGCGCCAGCCCGGCCGTCATCGGTGTAAGCCCAAAAATCGCCGCCGCCGTCAGGGCGATGATGAGCGTCGGAACGGTGATGAAGAATTCGCAACAGCGCAGCACCACCCTCTCCTGCCAGCCACCCAGCACCGCAGCGCCGGCGCCGAGCAAGGTGCCGCCGGTAAAGGCGATGGTGCCGACCGATAACAGCACAAGCGCGGTGCGCCATCCGCCCGCCATGAGGCGCGAAAGAAGATCGCGGCCGAGATGATCGGTACCCAGCAGGTGCTGCGCCGTCATACCGGAATGGCGGGCCAGGATATCCACGGCGTCAGGATCATATGGCTGCCAGATGGCGCTCAGAAGCAGGAAAAGGGCCAGAACGGCAAGTGCGAAATACCGGAGCATCAGGCGAGCCGTGGATCCAGAAGACGTTGAAACAGCTGCACGATCAGGTTCATGAAGAGCAGCCAAAGCGCGATGACCATCACATAGGCCTGCAGCACCATCTGGTCGCGCACCGCGATGCTTTGCACGAGAAACTGGCTGATGCCGGGAAGATTGAAGAGGATTTCCATGGTCGCCGTCGAACCGATCACCCACCCCGCCTCCGAGCGCACCGCCGAAAGCAGGGCATAAAACGCGCCACGATGCGCGTGACGCCAGAGCGCCTGCCGGTGCGAAAGCCCCTTGGCGAGAGCGGTGCGAAAATACGGCTGTCGGGTGGTCTCGATCATGTCGCGGCGGTAGATGCGAGCAAAGACGGCGGCCGAATGGCAGGCGATCAGGATGACGGGCAGAACGATTGCCGTTATGTCGGTTCCGAACGGACGGATCCAGCGCAGCTGGACGCCGAGAACCCAGAGCAGGACAAGCCCCAGCCAGAAACCGGGAACAGCCTGCACAAACACCGAAAATGCCCGGCTGGCACGATCAGCAATGCCGCCTGGCCGCGCCGCAGCGCTGAAACCGAGCGGTACGGCGACGGCAATGGCGAGGAGAAGGCCGGAAATACCGAGCATGAGCGAGAGAGGCAGACGTTCGATAAATTCCGCAAAGACGGATTCGCCGGTGCGGAAGGATCGTCCCCAGTCGCCGGTCACGAAATCCACGAGCCAGTGCAGATAACGCAGGATGAGCGGGCGATCGAGCCCCCACCCTTCCCGCAGCGCTGCAACGGTTTCACTCGTGGCCGTCAGGTTCCACACCCGAATGGCAATCTGCACCGGATCGGCGGGCATCCATGCGATGAGCGTGAAGGATGCGAATGAAAGCGCAACCATTCCCACCACGGAATATATGCCGAACCGGAGCAATTGCATCTGACCTTACCGCGCTTCGCCTATATCGCCGCGCAGGACATAATAGTCGGAACCCCAGGGCTCGTAGTTCTGCAGCCGCTTCGAAACGCCGACATACCAGACCGGCGAAACCAAGAAGGATGCGGGAACGTCGGTAAACAGCTTTGCCTGCGCATCAAGCGCGATCGTGGCGCGTTCGCCGGCCTCGCCAGCCGTCGCGAAACGATCGAGAATGGCATCGAATTCGGGCGAGGCGTATTTCGCATAATTGAGCGAGGCGCCGCTGCGCAGCATCGAATTGAGGAAAAAGGCCGGGTCTCCGTTCGGTGCGGTATGCTGCGCCCAGAGCGCGATGTCGAATTCACCGGCAGCAGCCACGTCCTGGATATTTTCAACGACCTTCGTGTCGAGTTCGATGCCTATTCTGGCCAGCTGCGCCTTGACCACCGGCAGCATGGTGACGAGGTCCGGGCGCTGCGGATAGGTAATGGCGAGAAGGCGCAACGGCGTGCCGTCCTTCTCACGCTTCCCTGACCCGTTCTTCGTCCAGCCGGCTTCGTCGAGAAGCGCTTCGGCCTTTACAAGATCGGTCTGTCGCTGCTCTTTCCCGGCAAAGGGGAAATAGGCGGCATAAGCACCGGTCGCGGGTTCACCGCCATTGATGGCGGCCGCCAGTTCCCTGCGGTCGAAGCCGAGATCGAGCGCCTGGCGTACTTTAATATCGGCGGTAACCGGCCTCGTTGTGTTCAGGAAAGCGAGATATTGATAACCGACAGGGAAAGACTTGATCGTCAGATCCGGATTGGCTTTCAAACGGCTTACGACTTCCGAAGGCAATCCGAAGGCAAGGTCCAGTTCACCCGCCTCCAGCGCCAGTGTCATGCTTTGCGCATCGCCGAACCTGCGGAAATCAACCGGGGAACGGGCATCCGCATTGGCAAATTGGGTGTTCGGCGTAAGTGTCAGTGATGTATCGGCCTTGAAATCCGCAATCTGGTACGGCCCGGTGAACAGCGCCTTATCATCGGTTGCTGGCTTGTAGGCGATCAGCGGCCATTCGGCGAAAAGCGCCTGAAGAAAAGCCACCGGCTTTTCCGTGGTGATCATCAGCGTCAGGTTGTCAGCCGCCTTGAAATCCAGCTTTCCACCCGTTGCCAGCGCCGCCTTGTTGGTCGCAAATGTGTGGTCGAAACCGGCGGCAAGCGCAGCCGCCGTTACAGGCGAACCATCAGAAAAGGCGCGGCCCGGTTTCAGCGTCACCTTCCAGCTGAGATCGCCGGTGCGTTCCGCTTTTTCGGCAAGACCGGCCACAAGCCGCCCTTCCCGATCGACGGTGAAGAGGTTTTCACCCACGCCATGGCTGACAAGCGCCCAGCCGTTCGATCCCTTTGCCGGGTCGAGACCGCTCGTGATGTAGGTGGCGCCAACGCGCAACGGCTCGGTGGCGAGAGCGCTGGCGCCCACACCCGTGATCAAGGCCGCAAGCGCGGCCGCGGCCAGACGTGAAAAGCTCTTTGCCGACATTCTATTTCCTCTCATGCTATTCGGACAGATTACGAAGCCGCTGTTTGCGGCCGGTCGGGTGGTAGGCGAAATCGTCAACGACGCGGCCACCCAGCAGATGTTCGGCAACGATGCGATCGACTGCCTCTTCCGTGACGCCGCCATAATAGGTGCCCTCGGGAAAGACCTGCAGGACAGGCGCAAGGTTGCAGGGGCCAAGACAGGTGGACTTGGCGGTCATGGTCCCCTCTCCCGTTACCCGAAGTTTCTGCCGTTCCTGCTGGTTGCGCAGATGGCCCCAGATCACATCCGCACCCGCCGAGTTGCATGGCGCCCCCTGGCAGACGAGCACACGACGCTTCTGCGCCGGGACCAGCGATCCTTCACCTGCCGGGCGAACAGGCCCTGAAAGGTCAAGCGCCTGCGCCGTTTCGGCCAGATCTTCGAGCAGGCGCGCCATCAGGCTGCTCGATGTGGGACTTGCTGTTATGGAAAGGGACGGCCATGGCCGGAGGTCGCCTGCCCGCCATCGTTTCAATGTCTTGGTCATCCAGTTGTGAAAACTGGGCTCGAGCGGCAGCATCAGCGGAACGATCAGGACATGGCCGACATCCTCATCGATCAGCTCGAACAGCGCTTCATGGAGTGACGGTGTTCCCTGCTCCGTGAAGGCGATGCGAACGGTCTGAGCGCCGCAAAGCCCTTCGGCCTGCATTGCCAGCCGCTGCATGTCCTGATGAGGCGCGGCGGCAAAGGCCGACTTGGCGACAAGCAGCACCGCGTCCGGCACGGAAGGCTCGCGATGGGTGGGATGGGTACTATCTGTCACATTGCCTCATTCACGAGGCGGCGTCGAAAATGACGGGTCTCCGGCAGAAGACCGGAAACAGCCATCATTCCCATGGCACCCCCCGACCACGGAATTACATGATGTCAGGCAGGTCTCCTGGCTTGCGGGTCGAGGCCGTCTCACCTGTCTTCCCGGCATCGCTGCCAGTGACATCGTGGGCGATCGGCTCACCGCTTACAGTTGCGGGACAGCTCCGGAATTTAACCGGATTCCCTCTTAGCTTCCGCCGGGCGGCGAAAGAACCATGACGGAGCGACCCTACACTGCCGCCGGTCACTGTCAACCGCCTGCACGGGTAGTCTGATTTCCACGCAACAAAGCTTTATAATCATGTTACGTTATAAAGTAACGTTAAACATGACAGATACCTGGCCGTCAAGGCTCTCCTCTAAGGAATTGGCTGAGAGACTGGCGGGACGCGAAACCACAATGTTTGATGTCTGTGGGTCAAATCGACGAAAGACAGGCGACCTAGCCTTTCAACGCCGTCAGATAATCGACCACGGCGCGGGCATGCACGGGAAGTCCCGCAAAACTTCGCGCGCAGATAAGCAGATGACGGCGCGCCCAGACATCGGAGATCGAGACTGTCCTGAAGGGCAATTCGGCCTGATACCTCAAGGCATAGACCTCCGGCACGATGGCAAGCCCGACACCGCTGCTGACCATGGCGCAGATATCTTCGAAACTATCCAGACGGATACGCAATTTGAACGGCCGGCCCTCGCGCGCCGCATGGGTTGCCAGATGCCCCTGAAGCGCACTTTCCGCCGGCAGACCGACAAAGGGTTCGTCGAGAAGCTCCGCGAACGTCACCATATCCCGGTCCGCGAGCGGATGGCTGGCAGGTGTGATCAGAACAAGGCTGTCGATCTCGAAAGGCCGTGTTTCCAGCGTTCCCGTATCGGTCGTGTCCGCCGCAATGCCGAGATCCGCTTGCCCGGCGGCAACGGCTGCAACCACATCGGGGCTCTGGCGCTCTTCAAGGTCTATGTCGATGGTCGGGTGATCCACGAGATATCGGAGAAGGGCGCCGGGAAGATGCGCCATTGCCGCCCGCCCCGAAAATATCCGGACCTGCCCTCGCAGACCCCGCGCATAAAGCTGCAGATCACCCCTCATCTGCTCCATCTGCCCAAGCACGATACGGGCATGATGGGCCAGAGCATCCCCCGCCGGCGTCGCTTTGACCCCGCGGGCGCCACGATCGAGAAGGGATACGCCGCTCATTTCTTCCATGCCGCGAATACGCGCGCTCGCCGATGGCAAGGCCATGCCCGTGCGGTCTGCTCCCTGCGTAATACTTTCCGCCTCGACCACGTGAAGAAACAGGCGGAGGTCGGTCAAATCGAAGCGCATTTGCCCCTCCGGTCCGGACCCTTCGGATAATCCGAAGGGTTTCCTTGTATCTTCCGCATTGTGCGAAGTCACGGACAACGATCATTGTCGCCGTAGTTTATTGATCCGGAACGACATACATGGACGCCTCAGAAGCCCTCCTCCGCGCCATCGCCTTCAGACTGGCGCTGCTCGTCCTTGCTGTGTTCGCTGCAAGGACGCTCCCCGACAACAGGTCGGCAATCGACGCAACAGTTACCGCATCCGTCGCCTACGGATCACTGCATTCGGACAAGGACAGCGCCCTCATGCACGACATGGCTTTGCACGACTAGGGAGCCGGATGCCCGATAGACACGGAAGCACTCGCATCTAAACCAGCTTCGCGTCGTAAAGCCGCTCCATGAAACCGCGCGGCGCAACCGTCCTCGAAATTTCCGCCAGCGGAAAGCCGCTTCCGGCCAGCGGCAGGAAACCTTTTTCGAAGGCGTAATCGAGATAACGCATCATCAGCATCACATCGCATTCGTGGCAGTTGATTCCGGTTCCGGCGAGCGCCTGCCGGGCTTTGCTGGTGTCGTATCTGGCGCTGTCACGCACATAATCGGCATTGCCCAGCATCGACAGAAGATCGGTGAAGACCGAGCTGTAGGCTTTACCGTCCCGCAGCATCCGGCCCTGATTGAGCGCATCGAAATAATTGTCGCGTGACAATTCGCGCACCACATAGCCGCAATCGCGCACCTGTTCCACCAGCGTGTTCCAGTCGATCGGTTTCGGATTGACGAGATTGAAGGTGCGGCGGTTGTGAGCGCGCCAGTTCATGGCGAGATTCAGGCTCGCCCGTGCCACGTAATCGACCGGCGTGATATCGAAATCTTCATCCGATGCGAAAGTGAAGCCGGTTTCCACAATGGCGCGCACCGCTTCGTAATAGATACCCTTCACCTTGGTCTGCGTCAGCGGATAACGACCGGTGCGGCTGTCACCCCAGATGTTGCCCGGGCGTACGATGATGAAATCGAGACCCTTTTGCCCGGCGGCGTGCATCAGCTTTTCCGACTCGAACTTGGAGCGTTCGTAATCCATGTCGGGAAAACGCTGGCCGACGTCGAGCGCATCCTCATAGAGCGTAAACTCCTCGTAGAGCTTGTCGCCGATGACGCTGAAGCTCGATGTATGCATCAACGGGATCTTACCCTCGAGGCAAAACTCCACCATATTGGCCGAACCGCCGACATTGACCGGCGCGATCTTGCTATAGGATGCGATGAGATTGACATTGGCCGCGCAATGCAGCGCAATATCGATCCTTTCGGCAAGGTCACGCCATGCATGCCTTTGCAGGCCGAGATGCGATCTGGAAACATCGCCGAGAACAGGCACGATGCGGGCGGCGGCCTCCCCCTTGAGGCTGCGTTCCTCGTCATAGCAGAAGAGGATGCTCTCGATCTTGCCCATCGCCTCCGCCATGTCGGCGGCACGCACCAGGCAATAGATCGTGGCTTTCGTTGTGTTGAGCAGTTCCTGCAGCAGGCGTCCGCCCATGACGCCGGTGGCGCCGGTTAGCAGAATATTGTCCACGCCGTTATCGTAAGTCATCGCCGATCTCCGTTTAGAGCGTTCCGACCCGCATGCCGCCATCCATCGGGATCACTGCGGCATTGAGGTAATTGGTTTTGCAGGTGGCCAGAAACGTCACCACTTCCGCCACATCATCAGGCGTGCCCCAGCGTCCGACCGGGACGATCGAGCGCACCAGACGTTCATCGGCCACCGTGTCGTTGATGCCTTCCTGTTCGAAGGGTTTGGACATGTTGGTCTTGCAGATGCCCGGCGCAATCGCCGTGACGCTGATGTTGAACTGTCCGAGTTCCTGCGCCCAGGATTCCGAAGCCTTGATGAGACCGGCCTTGGAGGCGGCATAAGCCGCCCCACCCCCTGCCCCCCAGATGCCGGCAATCGAGGCGATGTTGATGACCCGCCCGTAACGCTGGCGCACCATCGAGCGCGTAAAGACACCCGTGCAGTTGAACGCACCCGCAAGGTTGACGTCGATGACCTTGCGGGACTGCGTCTGGCTGCGGTCGTTGACGCAATAGGTGCGATCGAGAATGCCGGCATTATTGACCAGTACGGTCACCGGCAAACCCATTTTCTGGGCAATGGCACCCGATGCCTGCTCGACGCTGCCATGATCGGTGACATCCATGGCGAAAATGCCAAGGTGCCCGGGTTTTCCGATCTCCTGTTCAAGGCGCTGCAGCGCGGTAACGTCGATATCAACAGCCGCTACCGCATAACCAACATCGAGCAACGCAAGGGTAATGGCGGCGCCGAAGCCGCCTGAAGCACCGGTCACGACCGCAATTTGCTGGCTCACGCGACTTCCTCGTCCTTGAAGGCGATTTCCATGACCTTGCGGGCATTGACGAGCGCATCGGAGATGCGTTCCTCGAAGAAATGCACGTCGTCCTGGTTCATCAAGAGGTTGGAATAGATGCGCGACAGCGGTGAGAACTGGATGCCGTGGCGCTTGCTCACCTCGCGGATGATGATGTCGCAGAATTTCACCTTGTGCGAATAGCCCTCGGAGCGATCCACCGGCTCTTCCTGCGAATGGTAGACCAGCGCCGTCGGCATGCCCTGAATGACGAGCGGCATTCCGGCAGCCTTCGCCGCCTTGGTGAAGACGCCCGAAATTTGTTCGGTGTAGCGACGCATCCGGTCATAGCAACCCGGATCCTTCTCGACGATATCGAAGGTCGCCTTGATGGCGGCGAGACCCAGCGGGTAACCGTTGAAAGTGCCGGCATGGATGACTTTGCCGCGCGTATAGAGATCCATGATGTCGCGCCGGCCGGCAATGGCGGAAATCGGCATCGATCCGCCGCCCAGCGCCTTGCCGAAGGTGGCGAGATGCGGCGTGACGCCGAGAATATCCTGCGCGCCGCCGAGACCCAGACGCACGCCGGTGATGATCTCGTCGAAGATCAGGACGATATTATGCTCTTCGCACAGTTCCTTGGTGCGCTCCAGATAACCTTCGACCGGGAAGATACCGCCGCCATTGATGCAGATCGGCTCCATCAGCACGGCGGCGATCTCGTTACCGTAGCGGCGGATGGTGGCTTCCAGCGCGTTGATGTCGTTCCACGGCAGCATGAAGCTCTGGCTTTCCAGCACGCCCTCGGCGCGGCCTAGCGTATCGAGCATGTCGCCCTGGTATTTTTCCGGTACGGGGAAATCGAGATTGTCCTTCTTGCGGAAGCCCATGACGTTGTCGGCATTGCCGTGATAATGGCCATGAAAGCGGATGAAGCGGTTCTTGCCGGTAAAGCCGCGCGCCAGCCGCAGCGCATTCTGCACCGCCTCGGTACCGCTCAGGCAAAACCGGACCATCTCGGCGCAGGGAATATGCTTGATCATCAGTTCCGCCACCTCGATCTCCAGATCGCAGGTATCGACGGAAGTGACCTTCTCCATGTAGCGGATCAGCGCCTCATTATAGGCCTCATTGTGGTGGCCGACGAAAAGTGCGCCGAATTTGCAGAAGAGATCCAGATGTTCATTGCCGTCGAGATCCCATACGCGGGAATTGCGGCCCTTGTTGAAGGGCACCACGAAGGCACGCTCGGCGTCGCCGAAATTATAGTGGGTGCCGCCCGGCATCAGTTCCCAGAGCCGTTTGTAAAAATCGCGCGAAATCTTCAGCGTCAGCTTGCTGTCCGTATCTGTGATCATGGCTGTGCGTTCTCCAGTTTGGCCGGCGATGCTGCCGGGGCGGTTCCGATTGACGGGGATGGATGCCGTGTTGGCGGCGTTGAAGGACGGGCCGGATTTTCCGTCCAGGGCCGGCAGCGGTAGAGTTCGTCTGGCACCGGTAGGCCAGCGTTTTTCAGCGCTTCGAGCCTTGCAAGATAGGCCGCGTTGCGCATCAGAAGATCGGCGATAACGACGACGGAGCGGTGCTCGACCGGCTCGTAAGGGCTGCCACGCAACCATTCATTGATCGCGCCCATGGCCGGGCCACACCAGATCTGGTAGTCGACCGCGCGGGATTTCTCTCCGGCAATCGCCCAGCGGGAGGATTGGCCGAGATACCACTGGAAGACCAGCGCCATGCGCTTTTTCGGATGCGTTTCCGCCGCCTCGATAAGTCGGGGGTTGCCGCGTGCCTGAAAGAACTGCCGGGTCTCTTCCCAGACCTGCGGCAAGGAGCGTTGGAAAAATCCGCTTTCCAGGCTGGCGATTTCCGCTGCCGGAATGTCTTCGAGGCCGTCATATTGCTTGTAGAGATTGTAAAGCTTCTGGGCGCGCATGGCATACATGGTGCCGCCCTTCAGCACCTGCACCTTGGAGCCGATCTCGAACATGTCGGCGGATGGCGCCATCGCCATGTCGTCCATCTTCGCCCGCCCCAGCAGGGTCTTCACCTGCGGCGACGTGCCGGCCTCGATGCAGGCCTGATTGATCGACCCCGTGCAGACATAGGCCGCGCCCATGGCGAAAGCCGCATAGACCGCCTGCGGATTGCCGATGCCGCCAGCTGCGCCGATGCGGATGCGGAATGCCTCTCCCCTGAGGTCGGCTATTTCATCTCTTAGCGCCGCAACGGAAGGAAACGCGCAATTCAGCACGCCATTATCGGTATGGCCACCGGAATTGGCCTCGACGGTGATGTCGTCGGCCATCGGCAGCTCGCCCGCCATCGCCGCCTGTTCGGCGGAAATCAGACCGTCCTCGACCAGCCTTGAAAGGATTTTTTCCGGGGCCGGATTGATGAAATGCTGCGCCACTTCGCGGCGCGAAACCTTGGCGATGATGCGATGGCGTGCTTCGACTGTCCCCTGCCCGTTACGAACAAGCCCGGCCGCACGCCAATAAACGATGGCCGGCGAAAGGTTCATATAGGCAGAAGCCTCTACCACCTTCACGCCATGGCGGATGCACAGACGCACCACATCCATTTCCCATTCGGCATCGCCGGGATTATGCAGCAGATTGACGCCGCAAGGCCCATGCGGCAGGACGGCGCTGATGCGCGCCAGCGCCGAGACGACACGCTCCCTGCCAAGGCCCCCTGCACCGAAGAAACCCAGAAGCCGCTCCTTGCCAAGTGCGATCACCATGTCTTCGGAGTGAATGCCATTGGCCATCGCCCCGGCATAATAGGCCATGCGCACGCCGTAATCGCGCAGGAAACCCGGATCGCCGAGTTGGCTGGGTGTCAGCACGGGTACAATTCCCCGGCATTTTTCCACGTCGGTACAGGAAGCTTCGAGCGACCGCTGGCCACCAAATTCGAGTACATAGAGGCGTTTATCGAGATCAGCGAGAAGCCCACCCATTGCCTCGATGGTAGTGGGGTCAATACCCGCCTGTTTTTTCCATGTCCGGAAAAGCGGTGTGGAATTGATGTGCGGATTTTCATTCATGCTGCGGCCACCCATGATGATTGGTCGGTGCGGCGACGGGCAAAACCGGCGCCGAGATTGTCGCAAATGCCGATGACATTGCCTTTGTGGATGATCTCGGCGACGAAGACGAAGGATGCGGTCTCCAGCGTCACACCGTCCTCGCCATAAGCGAGGTCGATCGACTTGCAGGTCAGGCGATACCTCAGCGTATCGCGCTGTGGTTTCACCTCCCCCCGGAACTTGGCGCTGTATTGATGGTCGGTCAGCGTATGTCCGCTCAGGTGAGGCACCGAATAAAGCCCGAGATAGGCCAGGTAGAATTTCAGAAGCTGTTCGCAACCTTCCACCAGCAATGTTCCCGGCACACAGGGGTCGTTCTTGAAATGCGCCTTGAAAGCCCAGTGATCAGGATCAATGTCGCGCTCGCCGACCACCACGCCGAGGCCGAACGCGCCGCCTTTGGGGTCGACATCCACCACCCGGTCGAGCATTCTGGCCATCGGTGTCCACAGCTTTGGCGCGGCAGTTTCAGTTCTGTAGTCAAGACCAAAGCAGCTTGCCGGATCGCCGTGGCCCAGTGCCTCGATATCGTCTTCGGTGAAACGATCCTTCGTGCAGTTCAGCAGCGGTGTGAAGGGTTGCCGCACAGCGCCGTCATTTTTCAGGAAGGGAGCCGGATCGACACCCTTTGAGCGTTCCAGATCGCGCGGCAGGAAAAAGCCGGAATTAGCCTCCAGCCGGAAAACGGGCCGCTCATCGGCAAGGCACCAATATTCGTAGGAAACCAGAATATTACGGCCGACCTTGAGGAAGGATTTGATATCCACCCGACCGCGCAGCAATTCGCCGGCGCGCGGCATTTCGCCATAAACGAAGGTGCGGCTGTCCACCGCCCGATAGCGCAATTCACCCCGGAACAATTGATCGCAGCCGATAAGCGTGAAGGCGACGATCATCGCATGTGACGATTCCAGCGCCACGAAAGCTGGAACCTTGTCCTCGCACATGAACCAGGCATCGGCGGGCAGATCGAGTTCCCATTCGATGCGGCAGGGCTCCAGCGCACCGGCCTTGGCCGTCGTGCCGGTAATGCGCGAGGCGAACATATAGGGCGGCGATGGCATGCGCGTGCGCACCGCATAGGTATCGGCCAGCGCATAATCCGGCCCGAGCACGCGGCTGACCGCACCATCCGTCAGCTCGATCAACTGCGCTTCATCGAACAATGCGGCACGCGCTGGACTAACCGTCTCACCGGACATCATATGGCTCAAGCGACGATAGAACGCCTGCTCGGTCTGCATGAAGCGCAGGTTCGTCTGCGCATTCCGGATCGCCTGCCGCTGCTGCCAGGTCAGCGGCAGGCGTGGGAAGCAGCCGGAGACCGGGCCATCGAGAGCTTCGGTCACCACTGCCGGGGACATCTGTGGCCGCATTGCAGGTGGAGATTTTCCAAACAGGGCAAAATTGGCGGGATCGAGAATGATCTCGGCCATGGTCCGCTCCCGCCCGGTGAAGACCCTTACGAGCAAAGGATCGGTCGCCGAAACACCCGCGGGAGCGCTGACCGCCTGAGGCCGCGCCACTGTCGGGCTTTCCAACAATATATGCGTATAGGCCCGATCGACCCCCATACCACTGATTGCCGCCAGTTGCGGCCCCGTCGAGCGCTGCGGTGACAGGCCGTAATGCAGGACCAGCGCGGTATGGATGAGGCTCAGCATGCCGGAAGCCGCGCCAAGATGGCCGTAGTGACGCTTTGAACTGTCCGCAGCAACGGTGGCGCCATAGACCCTGGCAAGCCCCTCCGCCTCGATGCGGGCTTCCACATCATCCGCCATGCTGTAGCGTTCGAGATAACTTATCTCTTGCGGCGCAACGCCTGTTTTTTGCAGGCAGGCCTCCGCCACATTGGCCACGGCATCCGCCGATGGCTGGAAGGTGGTGCCCGGCGTTGTGTCATGGCGGATTTCAAGGCCACGAAGGCGGGCATAGGCGCGTCCGGCCGGTCCGCCATCCGCTCTTTCGAGCATAAGCACGCCGCAGCCTTCCCCCACGGGCTGGCTGCGATTTGGGTTGGCATAGATCATGTTTTCCAGCCCGCCATCACAGGCGCTGCTGGCCAGAATGACCGCATCGACCATATTCTCGGAAAGCATGTAGCGCGCCAGTTGCAGCCCCTTGAAAGCCGAGCTTTCATGCGCGCACAGGGCAAAAGCCGGTCCATCCAGCCGCAGATGCGCAGCCACGCGGCTTGCGGCTATATTGCCCACCCCACCGGTAATGCCTTCGGCGAAGGGTTCGGGAAAAAGACTTTCTTTCACGATTCCTTGCAGACCGACGAGCTGCTCTGCCGAAAGTTTTATGCCCGACCTCTCGAGGCCGTCGCGCAATTGCCAGCCGATCTCGTTGCGCGCCTGATAACGCAGGCAGCTATGATCGACATCCCGTGCGACGATGACCGCGATGTTACGCCTCTGCCCGTCCAGCGCATAACCCGCATCCAGAAATGCCCGCTCGGCCACCGGCAGCAGAAAGGCGTGGGCCAGAAGGTGATTGCCGATGACTTTCGGCGGCAGCTTGAAGTGGCGGCAATCGAAATCGAAACTCTCGATATAGCCGCCGGCCGGCGCTTCTCCGATCCCACCCAGCGCCAGAATATCGGCACGCTTTTCGAGACCCAGCCAGCGCGTGCGTGGCAATGGCTGAAACCATTGACGTCCGGTCGTTATCGTCTCGCGAAACGCCTCGATATTATCGGTTCCCGGCAGGGCCATGGCTATGCCGACAATATCAATTCCGGCCGGAGTGGTGGTAGGTGGGGTTGTAATCGTCGGCACCATCGCGCCCGCAACATGCTCGCGCAGCACCATGTGGCCGTTCACGCCGCCGAAACCGAAGGCATTGATGCCGGCACGACGCGGTTTTTCACCCCTCGCCCAGGGTTTGTTTTCGCGAACGATATGATCGCGATTCACAAGCCCTTTGGGCGTCGTCACAAGGTTTTCTATTTGCAGCGTCGCCGGTATCAGGTCGTGCTGCATCGCCAGCAGCACCTTCAGCAGGCTTGCCATGCCCGATGCGGTGAGGCTGTGGCCGTTATTGGCCTTGTTGGCGCCAAGAAGCGGTATCGACGTTTCGCCAAAGAAGCGCTCGATGGTCGAAAGCTCCACCTGATCGCCCGCCGGTGTGCCCGTCGCATGGCATTCCAGATAATCGATATCAGGCGAAATGCTGGCATAGGCGCGTTGCAGCGCCAGCATCTGCCCATGCGGATCGGGTAGCAGCATGTGCTTGGCGCCGCCATCATTGGAAACGCCGATCGCCTCGATGACACCGTAAATCCGGTCGCCGTCGCGCAGCGCGTCTTCGTAACGTTTCAGCGCCACGATGCCGGCGCCTTCCCCGGCCTTCAATCCTTGCGAGGACTGGTCGAAGGGGACCGAGCGGCCATCGGTCGGAAAAGCCTTCAGAACGTTGAAACCATGGTCGAGATAGATATGGTCCGCATGGCAGACCGCGCCCGCCAGCATCATGTCGGCGCTGCCGTCGAGAAGATAGGAACTAGCCACGCGGATGGCGTAAAGCGCCGAGGAGCAGGCCGCGTCGATGGCATAGGTCGGCCCTGAAAGACCAAGTGCCAGCGCCGCGATCGTGGCATTGTGACTGCCGGTCATGAGATTGAGCCCGGACAGGCCGCTGGTATCCCAATAGGCGGGGAAGGAAAAGTCCGGCCGGTCCAGCAGTTCCCGCAGATAGGGCTCGAGAATCCGGTGATAAAAGCCCGACATCAGGCGTTTGCCGGAATGAGTCGGCATGCCGATATTGCCGGCGATCAGGCCGCAACGCTGTGGAGATGCGCCGCTGTCTTCAAGCGCCTGACGTGCCGCATGCATGGTCCAGTGAAACAGCGGGTCGAGTGTGGCAAGGTCCTCCGCCGGCAGGCGATAACCTTCGGCCTCGAAACGGAAGTCACGCACGTGGCCATTTCGGTTGTAGCAGATATGATCGGCCGTACCCGGCTCGGGATGATAATAAAGCGCTGGATCGACACCCAGTTCAGCAACGGAGAGCGGCGACGTACTGTCCCTGCCCTCGACCAGATTGCGCCAGTAACGATCCGGGGTATCCGCACCCGGAAAGACGCATCCAAGCCCCGTAATTGCTATCTGTCCCATCGCGATCATCCTTCAAATGGCGCGCAGAGGGAGAGCGTCTCCGGCCTGAACCGGAACACGGAAACGCTTCTCACTGCCTGTCGTTATGAGTTTATGGCAAGCCTTCGCTTTTCCGGACCTTGATCGGGGCGGCTATTCTGCCGCCTCGACCTTGTCTTCGCGCCCGACCAGCCGCTCTCGCAATTGCCGGGAAACGGTGAACTGGACATCCGAGAGCCGGAAATAAAGTTGTCCTGTCTCGTCATGCACGGCGATATCCACCAGAAGGCTCGCCTGCGTCAGGGATTTTATCGTCATGGAGAGGAAGAACGGCTGGCCGAAACCGAGCGCTGCAAACTGGTCGACGCGGCCGATGGCGGAAGGAAGCCCAGCATAATCGCTGCCGAGGATCAGCCACAACCACGGCGCCTGCATGAAGACATCGCCGAGATAGGCATTAAACGAGGTGGTGCGAAACTGCCCTTGCATTTCCTCTTTCACCGGCGTCAGCTCGCAAGCGAGTGTGAGGCCGTGATCGCCACCGTTCAGCACCTCCCGCAGCCCCCGGAAGCTCGGGCCATGGAACAGAAGCGGACCTTCCTGCGGCATGCCGTAAAGCGGGTAACCCAGCGGCTCGTCATCCTTACCCAGATCAAAGGCCCCGAGACGTGGGCGAAGGCTCAGCTCGTGGCTTAACACCACGGTGCCCATATAGCGGTTCTGACGCTCGGAGCCCGTCCGGCTATAGACCGAGATCGTCAGGGCATGCCTGTCACCGGCCATAGGGCCTGAAACGTCCGCCGCCGGTTCTATCTGCGCTTCCAGCAAGCAGGATTCTTCCGCCTCCAGCGTGACACCCTTCAGAACCTTGAAACCGAGCAGGGTTTCAAAACGGTAGCCAGGCAGCATATCTTCCGCCAGCTTGACCAGCCAGCTGGCCGCGGCCGTGGCAGGCAGGACGTAACGTCCGTCGACCACATGGTCGGCCAGGAAAGGCGCAGTAGTGAGATCGACCCTGCGCTCCACGACACGCGGTGCGACCTTCGTCTTGACCGTTTTTGCGACCCTGTAGCTGTCGCCGCCGACGAGAATTTGTGGACCATGACCGGAACCGAATTCTTCAGCGAAGAACCGTGTCCCCGTTTCCACCGGAATGATCGCCAGCCCGCGTTCACCATAGGCCTTCTTGAGCACGTCATTGACCATGCCGCTGTCCCAGGGACCCCAGCCTATGCTGCGTACGAAGGCATCCGGATAATGCGCCTTGAACATATGCGCGAACTTGTTCAGCACCTCGTTCGCCATCGCATAGTCGGTCTGTCCGGCATTGCCGAAGAAGCCTGATACGGATGAAAAGAGCATAAGCTGCCTGATGGTATCCGGCTGCATTGCCTGGATCAGATTTTGCAGACCCCGCACCTTGGTGTGGAAGACCGCGCGGAAATCCTCCGCCGTCTTTTTCTCGATCCGCTTGTCCGCAAGCAGGCCCGCACCGTGAATGATGCCGGTTATCTTGCCAAAGGTCTCCTCCACCGCAGTCATGGTGCGTTCGACATCCTTCGCGTCGGCGATATCGCAGGCGAAATAGGCCGCCTTGCCACCAAGCTCTTCGATCTTCGCCAGCGTCTGCCGAATTTGCACCACATGGCGTACACCATTCAGCATTTTTTCGACCTTCACCGGCGTAGGCTGTTCACCTTCGGCCTGCATCGCCGCAATCGCGGCTGCCTTCAGCGCCTCATCTCCCTCGATGCCTTCTGCCCAGTCGGGCAATGGCGCGTCGATATCGGTTCGTCCAAGGAGAGCGAAACGAACGGGATGGCGCTCCGCAAGAGCGATCACGCAATCCGCGGTAATGCCACGCGCGCCGCCACTGACGAGAAGCACGCTATCCGCATCGAGCACGGTTTCCGGCTGGTCGACCACCGGTTCGGCCTGGTTCGTCAGGGTCATGCGGGATCCATCAGGACCACGTCCCACCTCCGCCAGTGCGGTTTGCGGGTCTTCCAGCTCTTCGATCAGGATGCCGGCTGCTTCCTCGTCGGGCAGTGCCGGATCGATATCCACAAAGCGGCAGAAAACATCGTCCCACTCAACGGCAAGTGATTTCGACAATCCGCCGAAACTTGCACCGATGGCGTTGAACAATCCCCTGCCCGATGTTCCAAGAGCACCGTCGCATCGGCTGGCGATGAAGAAGGAACTGCGTGCTCCCGTCCCCGTCAGGCGTGGCTGAAGCACTCCAGCCAGCGTGAAGAGTATTTCCGCCGCCTCGTAACCCGTTTCCGTAAACACCTCGCCGATCGATGCCGCAGCCGTTGATGGCTGCAGATGGATGAAGCCGCCAATCGGGCCTTCCGCCTGTTCGATTTCAGCGATCATGGCCTCTATAGCCACCCTGCCGCGATCCTGAAGACCGTAATCCCGCACACCTTCCATCGTCGGCATGGACGATGACTGTTTTGCGGTTCTCTTGCCCTTTGCCGGTTTGGCCGGCGCGGACAACTGAAGGCGTGCGACCTTCTCGCCCAGGGTAACGAGGCGGGAAGCCACCGCCTCACTCAGTCCCTTGCCATCATCAACAAGCAGCCAGATCCGTCCGGCACCAAGGGTCAGCGATGTCCGGTCGGGCCGGGCAAGGGCCTGACGAACCACCCGCTGACGATAGACGGAAGGGGCGGCATTGAGCGGCTGAGCAGGAAACGCAGACGCATCCCGCTCAGCCGAAGCTTTTTTTGGCTGTGATATCTCCTCATCGCCGATGTCCGACAGTTTCGTTGATGTCACCACGCCGAGACGTTGCAGGGTCACAACTGAGGCGCCGGTTGAAGCCGGGGCGCTGGCGGGTGCAGTCGACGCGGAGGTTTTGGCGACGGCCGCGGCCATTGGAGTGGCCCCTTTGATATCGGCCAGCAACTCACCGATAGTGCGCAGGAAGAACTGCGTCATCTTGTGAATATTGCTCATGGTTTCGATATCGAAATTCTCGTCGTTGCGGTTCTTGTCCGCATCTTCAAGAAGCCGGGAGCCGTTCGACAGGCGATCGAACATGGCCCCGAAAATCTCCAGCCGCTTGATGGAGTCGATGCCGAGATCGGCCTCGAGATCCATCTGATCGCCGATCATGTCGACCGGATAACCCGTGCGCTCGCTGACGATGTCAGTCAGTTCGCGGATCAGCCGCTCCTCGGTGATCCCTTCAAGCACCGTAATTCTTGCCTGATCCTCGGCGCTGAGTGCCGGGGCCGAGATAACCGGTGCTGGGGCAGCAGCAACGGCTGAGCTGCCTTTCACGGCCACAAGCAACTCATCGACCGTACGCAGGAAGAATTGCGTCATCTTGCGGATATTGCTCATGGTTTCGATGTCGAAATTCTCGTCGTTGCGGTTCTTGTCCGCATCTTCAAGAAGCCGGGTGCCGTTCGACAGCCGGTCGAACATCGCCCCAAAAATCTCCAGCCGCTTGATGGAGTCGATGCCGAGATCGGCCTCAAGGTCCATCTGGTCGCCAATCATATCGACCGGATAACCCGTGCGCTCGCTGACGATATCCGTCAACTCGCGGATCAGCCGCTCTTCGGTGATACCTTCGAGAACGGCGATCCTCGCCTGGTCCTCGTCACTGAGAGCAGGAGCCGGTGCGGCGGGTGCCGGCGTTTGAGGCACGGTTATCTGCGGCGCAGCCATCACCGGCATCACCGGTTTCGGTGCAGCTATGGAGGCGATCGGTGCAGAAACCGCCCTATCGGCAGCCCTGGGGGCAGCCAATGGCGCCGGCGCGAAACTCTCCTGCCGCGTTACCGTAACCGGCTGCGCCGGTTTCGGCATGTCCAGCATATTGGGAATATAGGCGGGGGAATGCGGCAGGCTACGAACCACCTCGCCGCTGATCAGGGACATCTGGTTGTCGAAATAGCGCTCGTGATTGAGATGGTAGAGTTCCTGATTGCGCTCCAGCAATTGCAGGCTGCGCGCAAGGCTCGCGGTCATGCTTTCCATCTGCGGATGACCTTGGAATTTTTCCAGAAGGTTATGCTGCTTGCTGACCAGAGATCCCAGCATATTGATATATTCGCTCTGGTTGGTCTGAAACTGCTGGTGAAGCTGGCTGAGCAGATTCTGGCTTTCGATCTGCCTGTCCATCTGGTCCGGCTTCGACATATTTTCGGATTGGCTGGTCATCGCTATCTCGATCCTGTCAGTGTCATGGGAGGGCTGAATGGAGGAGGACAAAGGGGGAAAGGAAGGAAGAGTTTTCGCAATCGGCGCAACAGGTTGAGGCACAGCCTGAACGACCGGAGAAGTGGCCGGTTCAGGCGATCCTGCAGCACGCTCAGCGATGAACTTCTCCACCACGGCCGTATCATGCCGCAGCGCGTGTTCGCGCCGCGCCCGGTTTTTGTCGGTCAGATAAAAGCCGCCCTGCAGCCTGAAGCTAGTCGCCGGCTTCACCGATCGATCCTCCGGCGGGCGCGGGCGGGCATAGGGGTCGGCTTCGGCAAGAGCCACACCTTCCACCACCAGTTTTGCCAGTGCCCGGCGGAATTGCAGTGCTTCCTCGCCATTGGCGCTTGGGTTGAGCGAAACCACCGCATGCGGTTTGCCCTTCAGTATGTCACCGGTCAGTTTACCGAGAATGCCTTTCGGGCCGATCTCGACGAACAGATAACCGCCATCGGCGTGTAGTCGCTCGATCATGTCCCGGAACCGCACCGGCTGCACCAGTTGCTCGACAAGTGCATCACCATAAAGTGCGGGGTCGCTGCCGTAAGGCTCCGCCGTCGCGCTTGAATAAAGCGCGCAGTTTGGCTGCGAGAATTCAATTCCGGCAATTCCATCCCGGAACGGATCCGCCGCATGTCTGACGTAAGATGTATGAAAGGCCGTCGAAACCGGAAGCGTCTGGCAACGGCGGCCCCGTTCGGCAAGCCAGGCCTGGGCGCGGGCAATCGCCTCGGTTGCACCGCCGAATACCAGCTGCTCCGGCGCATTATCATTGGCGATTACGATATCCGGCACGGCCGCCAGCAGTTCCGCCGCATCCTCCCGGCGCATCTGTGCCGCCAGCATCGCACCGGGATCGTCAAGCCCGCTCGGAGTTTCGACAGCCCGGCCACGGGCAAGCGAGGCCCTGTGAAAATCCGCATCCGAAAGCACGCCTGCCGCCCACAGGGCTGTAAGCTCGCCATAGCTGTGTCCAGCAACAAAATCCGGAGTGAAACCAAGCCGTTTCAGCAATTGGAAATAACCCGCGCTTACCGCACCGATAGCCGGCTGCGCATTGGCGGTGCGGGTAAGTTCACGGGCCTGCCGCATGATCTCTTCGTCGGAAAAGGCTGGCGGCGGATAGATCACACCCGAAAGGGCTGGCAGGCCTGCCTCTACAGCCACGGCATCCGCGGCTTCCACGGCATGACGCAACTCCGGGTAATCGACCGCGACCCCGGACCCCATATTGACATATTGCGCGCCCTGCCCGGGGAAAAGTGCGACGATACGGCCTGCCACTGGGGCGGCCTCAGGCTTGTAGTAAATTCCGGCCGGATGATCGAAACCCTGATCGGGACTGGATTGCAACAGCGCCAGAGCTTCCGTCAGCAACGCGCGCGCCTGTTCGGGCGTCGCGGCCGCAAAACCGAGGCGAGCGGATGCCGCAGGTGGAGAAAGCCTGCCGCCATCGGCCAGATGTGCGTCGAAGAACGCCGCCCTGCCCTCGCCGGAAAGCTGCGAAAGCGCATCACGGCAGGTCGCCTCCAGCAGAGCCGGGTTTGCCGCATGAAACACGAAGACCTCAGCGGCGCGGTTCAGCCGGTATGTCTGTTCCCGCGTTTCCGGTTCGTATTCCTCGAGAATGACGTGAAAATTGGTGCCGCCGAAACCGAAGGCGCTCAGGGCGCCGCGCCGCAGCTCGCCGCCGGCCGGGCGCATCCATGGCCGTGCGAGGCTGTTGACGTAAAAGGGTTTTGCGAGAACATCGGTGGGGTCTTCCACATTGATGGTCGGCGGCAGGACCTTGTGATAGAGGCCAAGCGCCACTTTCATCATTGCCACCGCACCTGCCGCGCAGCGCGTATGCCCGATCTGCGATTTGATGCTGCCAATCGCAATGGCATGGCCCGCATCGATGCCCTGTTCCTCGGATAGTCTGATAAGGCTTTTGATCTCGGTCTCGTCACCGGATTCCGTGCCGGTGCCATGCGCTTCGATCAGCTGAATATCGGCAAGCGTCAGCCCGGCCTGGCTATAGGCGCGCTTCAAAGCCTTCACCTGCCCTTCGGAACGCGGCGCAAAGATGCTTTTGGCGCGACCGTCGCTGGAGGCGCCAAGCGCGCGGATCACTGCATAAATGCGGTCGCCATCACGCTCGGCATCCGCAAGCCGCTTCAGCACCAGATAACCGACGCCATCACCCAGCATCATGCCGTCCGACTGCTTGTCGAATGGCCGCGAACGGTTGCTTTTCGACAAAGCCGGCGTCTTGCTGAAGCACAGGAACGAGAAAATCGAGTTTTCGAGATTGACGCCGCCGGTCAGAACAGCGTCACAGCTGCCATCCGTCAGTTCACCAATGGCGGCCTTGATGGCGGCGAGACTGCTCGCGCAGGCGGCATCCACCATATAGGACGTGCCACCGAGATCGAAATAACTGGCGATACGGCCACAGGCAACGTTGCCGAGAAATCCTGGAAAACTATCCTCGTTCCATTCCAGCGACAGCCCCTGCAAGCGTTCAATCGTTTCTTCCGCCACTTCGGCTGACAGCCCGCTATTTACAAGAATCTGGCGCAGGAACGGAACCTGCTGCCGCACGGCGAGCGAGAACGCCGTATTGCCGTTGCCGGAGCCGCCCAGAATGACACCGATGCGGTCACGGTCGGTCTTTTCAGCGCCTGCGCCGAGCAGCCCTGCATCCGCCATCGCCTGTTTTGCAACATGCAGCGCGAAAAGCTGCGCCGTGCTGATTGATTGAAGCATCAGCGGCGGCAGCTTGAAACCGGCGGGATCGAAATCGATCGGCGGCACAAAGCCAGCCTTGCGGCCATAGACCTTGTCAGCGGCGCGCGGATCGGGATCGTAGAAGTCCTCCGGCCGCCAATATTCCACAGGATCGACCGTGCCTATGTCGCGGATCGCATCATGACCGTTCACGATATTGGACCAGAAATCATAGAGATCGGCCGCATCGGGAAAATGGCTGGCCATGCCGACAATGGCGATATCGAGAGGTGGCGGTGCGGAATTACGGTTTTGCAGCATCACAGGAATAGTCCTTCCCTGGGGACGAGAAGCAACGCTCCCGTCAGAGACAAGAAAAATTACGATGTAATTCAGAAATGGAGGCCGTATCGCATGCAAAAAATATTATTAATACTCCGAGTTCGGAATATTAATATGAGAGTTTTCTCAGCTCATTTCGCCTTTATGCGTCTGAGGCTGTATAAAACATACATTCATTCATTTGAAAAGCATTAATATACTTTGCGTTGAAATTTTCATAAATCCGACATCTTCAGTTGAATTAATGAAAACTGACTGTCAAAAGCCCCGCTTTAAATCTCGGATTTTCTCGTAAATATCCGCGAACCCGGAGCCGCCTGTCAGCGACTGCCGGAAGCAAAGGAACAGAAAACCGCGGACCGATTTTCCCTGGGCATTCCCTGCAGGCCTATCAACCAGCCGTTGCCGGCGTCGGATTTTGCCCGATCTCAGCCATTTCACCGGCAGATTGTCTTGCAGCCAGAAAGCGGCCGATAATCAGATGCATCATGTCGGCTTCTTCGAGTGGCCGGAAATCGGGATCAACCGCCAGGCGTGAGAAAACGCCGTCTATCAGCGCCGCGATCCATGTCGCAGCACGCTCGGCGTCGAGATTGGCGTCGATCTGGCCACGCTCCATTCCCTTGCGCAAAAGATCGGTGATCCCTGCCCGGATTTCCTGATCGGCTGCCCTGACAAGCGCGTGAATAGCCGGGTTGCGGATCGCCTCGGAGGCGATCTCCAGCACCAGCCGGGCATAGGTGGGGTCGGTGGCAAGTTCCAGCGATGCATCGACAAAGCCCAGAACCGCACCGAACTGATCGTCCGCCGCGCCAAGTTCGGCAAAATAGGCGGCGGTTTCCCGCCGCTCTTCGGCAACGATCGTTTCGATGATCGCTTCCTTGCTGGCGAAATAATGGAAAAGATTGCCGGAGCTCATGCCGACCGCCGCGCATATCTGCGCCGTGGTGGTCTGGTGAAACCCGTTTTGCGCAAAGCAGCTTATGGCAGCTTCAAGTATCTGCTGCCGTTTGGCTTCATGCTTTGCCGGATCGAGCTTGCGGGCCATCGTTGCTCCCATAAATTAACTGAGCGCTTAGTCCATTAATTATATCGAGGCGGACTGTCAACCCGCCACGACTGGACCTGTGCGCCGATTACACCTTAAACGGTCAATTCAAACTGCTCGCATTCACGCAGGAACGGCAATTTCGCCCTTGTATCGTCGAGCATCCGGCGCGAAAGCTGCTGTTGGTGCACGACAGCATTCACATTGGCGTGAAAACATATGTCTCCCAGGGGATCGATGACCATGCTGTCGCCTTCATAAGCAAGGTCGTTGCCGTCAATGCCGACGCGGTTCACCCCTATGACATAGGCCTGGTTCTCAATGGCGCGTGCCGGCAGCAGGCTTTTCCAATGCGCAGCCCGGCGGGCGGGCCAGCTCGCAATATAAAGCGCCGCGTCATATTGACCGCGATTGCGCGACCAGACCGGAAATCTGAGATCGAAGCAGATGAAGGGCGCAATGTTCCAGCCCTTCAGGTGCACCACCTGCTGCACCTGCCCCGGCGTATAGTGCTCATGCTCCCCGGCATAGGTGAAGAGATGCCGTTTGTCATAATGAATGAGCGTACCATCCGGGCGGGCCCAGAGCAGCCGATTGAAATAACGGCCGTCCTCTCTAATCGCCACACTCCCGACGATGTCGGCATCGTGCTGACGGGCAGTCTCCCGCAACCATTCCACCGCCGGCCCGTCCATGGGTTCCGCGACAGCCTGCGGATTCATGCTGAAGCCGGTTGTGAACATTTCCGGTAAAACGATCAGGTCCGTCGCACCGATCTCATCCAGATGACGGTCGAATTGCAGCAGGTTCTGCCCGGCATTTTCCCAGGCCAGATCCGCCTGCACCAGCGTTATGCGAAGATCCCTGTCACTCATGAATATCTCCTTGAAAACATGGTTTTAACGACAAATCAGCCAGGTGCGGACGAAACTGCCTGTCACTGAAAAACGAATATGGAAACGGCTGCCGGCCGGAAGCGACCGATGCAGCGGGCGTGTCAGCTCCAGCCGCAATTCGTCACGGTCGGGCCTCTCGAAAAGACGTGCGGCATGAAAATCGAAGTGACGTCCAACGATCGGATAAAGTGCTTTGAACAGCGTCTCCTTGGCGGAAAACACCAGAAAAGGCAGCACCCGACCGTCGCATTGTTCCCGGTCGGCAATCAGCTCTCGCTCCAGCGTGTCGAGGGCGCGTTTCAGGATGATCTCGGTAACCGCGCTAGGTTCTATTTTCTCGACGTCAACGCCAACCATCGCTTCACCGTCCAGCGTCGCCATGCTGACGCATATGCCGTGGGAATGGCTGATGGAACCGGATATGCCCGGCGGCCACACAGGCTCGCGCTTGTTGCCGATGCCGATCGGAACAGAAGGCCTGCCCAGAAGCTTCAGCGCCGCCTGCCCCAGAAAACGCCCTGCGAGAAACTCGGCCTGCCGTTTGGGAACAGCCTCGGCAAGCAGCGTTGGCATCACCACCTCCAGCCTGTCGAACAGCGCCGGCCGATAACAGGGCAGATGATATTGCGCTTCGAGCGCGACGACGTTTTTCGAGCCGGTATCGAGAAAAACCGGGCCGGACAGGAAACCGTCCGAACGGCAAACGGCGGCGGCAATATCGTCTCGCATGACGGGTGCGTTGGTGCCTGAAATCTGGTGGCCGGGCATCATCCTTGCCCCCGCAACGTTTCGGCCCCGCCGGTCATCAGCTGTTCCGCCCCTGCCCGGTCAGCGGCCGTGACGGAAGTGAGGCGCTGCAGCCTGCGGCCCAGCCAGCCGCGCAGGTCGTCCATATAGGTGAAAACGACAGGCACGAAAACGAGGCTCAACAGGGTGGAGGTGATGAGGCCACCAATGACGGCAATCGCCATCGGCGCGCGAAAACCGGCATCCGCCCCCACGCCCAGCGCCGCCGGCATCATGCCGGCAACCATGGCAAGCGTGGTCATGATGATCGGCCGGGCACGTTCAACCCCGGATTCAACCAGCGCTCGATGGCGGTCAAGGCCGTTGTTTCGCTTCTCGATGGCGAATTCCACCAGCAGGATGGAGTTCTTGGTAACGATGCCCATCAGCATCAACAGGCCAATGACGGCCGGCAGATCGAGGGCGCCGCCGTAAAGCATGAGGCCGACGATCGCTCCCCCCACCGAAAGCGGCAACGCCACAAGAATGGTGATCGGCTGGAGAAAGTCCTTGAAGAGGACGACCAGTACGGCGAGCACCATAAGCAGGCCGAACAACATGGCCGCGCTAAAACTCTGGAACATCTCGCCAATATATTCCGCATCGCCATATTGCACTTCCCGCACCCCGGCTGGAAGCGACGCCATGGCAGGTAAGGCGTGAATGCGCTCCAGCGCCACGCCCAGCGGAATGCCGGCAAGATCGGCACTGATTGTCACACGGCGCTGACGGTCAAAGCGGTTGAGTTGTCCCGGCCCTTCCGAAACTGAAAGATCGGCGATGGACATCAGCGGCACGCTGCCATTTGCTCCCGACACCCTGAGCATGCCGAGCGTATCGAGATTGCTCTGCGCATCCCTGTCGATCATCACGCGGATCGGCACCTGCCGGTCGCCAATGTTGAACTTGGCGGAGTTGGCGTCGGTATCGCCCGTGGTTGCAATGCGCATGACGGCGGCGATGGACTGCGTGGAAATGCCAAGCCGGGCCGCTTCATCGAAACGTGGCCTTATCTGCAATTCGGCGCGTGGCAGGGGTTCGATGGTCTGCACATTGGCAATGCCGGCAAGGCCGCGCATTCCTGTTTCGACGGCAAACGCCGCGGCCGCGAGCTTCTCCGGCGCATCGCCGACGAGAATGATGGAAATATCGCGCGCCGCATTTTCGTTCTGGAATGCAAAGCGAATATTCGGCGTGCGGGCTATGACGTTTGCGGCAGCCAGTTCGAACTGGCGCTGGGAAAGCGTCCGCTCGGACGAAGGCACCAGATTGACCAGCAGCGAAGCGCGAGCAACATCCGGCCCGTCATCAGTGCGGCCGACAGAGGCGAAGATGCTTTTGACCTCCGGCATTTGCCGGAGCGCCGCCGTTACCGACTGCACGGCATCATCCGTATCGCGCAACGTCGATTCCGGCGGCAGTTCGATCTGGATTCGCGACAGGCTGCGGTCGTCGCTCGGCAGGAAGCCCGATGGCAGGAGTGGAACGAGAAGGAAGGAACCCACCAGCACCAGAACGCCAATGCCACAGGTTTTCAACCGGTGGCGCAGCGCAAGCTCGAGAAGCGCAACATAAGCCCGGCCAAGGCGTGATTTCGGCGCTCCATGCTCCTCCACTTTCACCGCCTTCGGCGCCAGAAGATAGGCGGCCATCAGCGGGGTGACGAGACGCGCAACCAGCATGCTGGCAAGGACTGCGACCGAAACGGTAAGCCCGAACTGCTTGAAATATTGCCCGATCACCCCACCGATAAAGCTGACCGGCAGAAACACTGCAACAATGGTGGCGGTGATTGCCAGAACCGCAAAACCGATCTGGTCCGCCGCATCGATCGACGCCTGAAACGGCCGCTTGCCCATATGGAGGTGGCGGTCGATATTCTCCACCTCAACGATGGCGTCATCAACGAGAATGCCGATCACCAGCGTCAGCGCCAGAAGGGTGATGCTGTTGAGCGTGAAATCAAGCCACAGCATCACCGCAAACGTAGGCAGGATCGATAACGGCATGGCAACGGCGGCGATCAGCGTTGCACGCCAGTCGCGCAGGAAGAAAAACACCACCACGACCGTCAGCACCGCGCCCTCGATCAGGGTTTCCATGGCGACCTCGTAGCTCGCCCTCGTATAATCGACCGTCGAAAGCACCCGATCGATTTCGACGCCCGGATAAGTGTCGATCAGCCGTGCGATGGTGGCGTTCACGCCATTTTCGACGGCCGTATCGCTCGAACCCTTGGTCCGGAACACCGAAAAGCCGACCACCGGTTCACCATCAAGGCGCGACAACTCGCGCGGTTCGGCCGATCCGTCCGTTACCTTGCCAAGCGTGGCGAGTGTCGTCCATTGGCCGTTGGGAAGGCTGATCGGCCGTTCCGCAAGCTCGCCGGCGGTAATCGCGCCGCCGACGGCGCGGATCGACTGTTCCTTTTCATTGAGCCGGCTTCTGCCGCCGGGCACATTGGTGTTGAACGCCTGAACCTGATTGTTGATATCCTCGGCGGTAATGCCGAAGGCAATGAGCTGGTCGGGGTCAAGCTGCACCGTGATTTCGCGGCTGACGCCGCCAAGCCTTTGCACGCGCTGCACGCCCTTGGTTGTCAGGAGTTCCCGCGCAATCGTCTCGTCAACGAACCATGAGAGATCGACAGGCGACATCTGCGGTGCACGAACGGCGAAATAGAGGATCGCCCCACCCTCGACATCCAGGCTGGCAATGATCGGCTCCTCGATGTCGCGCGGCATTTCGGTACGGATTTGCAAGACTGCCTGGCGCACATCATTGGTGGCGCGGGCGGTGTCAATGCCGAGCTGGAACTCCACCGTCGTGGTCGACAGGCCGTCACCGATGGTCGACTGGATATGCCGGATGCCGGCAAGGCCTGAAATCGCGCCTTCGACACGCCGGGTCACCTGTGTTTCCAGTTCGGCCGGGGCAGCACCGGCCTGGGCGATGGACACCGTGACGATCGGAAAATCGACGCGGGGATTGGCGTTGACCGGCAGCTTCAAAAAGGACTGAATGCCGACGATCGTCAACAGCAGGAAGAGAACGAGAGTGGGGATCGGACGGCGGATGGCCCAGGACGAAATATTGGTCATCAACGCCCCTCCCCTTTCTGCGCCATCTCATCCACGCCGACGATCTGGTCGCCGTCACGCAGAAAAGCACTGGCGCTTTTAACGACGCGTTCGGCCGGCTCCAGCCCCTCAAGGATTTCGATGATGCCGTTCTGCGCCTGCCCCAGGCGAACGGTGCGTCGCGCCACCCTGTCATTGTGATCGACCACGACGAGCTGTGCGGTGCCTCCACGGCGCAGCCGCAGGGCCGCCTCGGGCACGGCGACACGGAACCGGCGCTCACCAAGATCGACCTTGCCACGGGCAAACGCGCCGGTGCGCAGATCTGCGAACGGAGAAACGGCGATCCGCACGATACCGAGGCGGCTCTGGGTGTTGACCGCCGGTTCGACGACACGGATGGTGCCCTGAATGGGCCGGCTGACACCATTGACAGTGATCGTCACCGACTGGCCGGCCTGCAGCGACGGCAGCACCCGTTCCGGCGCTTCGGCCAGAAACTCCAACTCTCCATCCTGCAACAGACGAAACAACGGTTCAGTGCTATCGGGCATCGCGCCGATGCGGGCGTAACGCTGGGTGATGACGCCGGGTTTGGGCGACAGGATTTCGGTACGCTCCAGTTCAAGACGGTTCTGGGTAAGCTGCGCCTGCGTGCCGGCAAGTTCCGCCCGCGCGCCTTCGATTTTCGCCGCCGCCATGGCCGCCGCAGCGCGCCGCTGGCCAAGCTGCTCCTTGCTGACGCTGGAGCCGGAAAGCCCTTCTGCGCGACGCAGATTTTCGCTTGCCTCGATCTCGGCGGCCTCGGCTTCCGCAAGCGCAGCACGCGAACGGGCAACATTGGCCTCCGTCTGCTGGACCTGTGCGGCGAGCGTCTTGCTCTCCAGCCGCGCCAGCAGCTGCCCGGCGGCGACGGTATCGCCGACATCAACAGAAACCTCGACAATGCGTTGACCGGTCACGGCCGTTCCGATCGAAATATCATTGCGGGCGGCCAGAAGACCGGCCACATCCTGGCTCGCGTTAAAGTCATAGGACGCTGCCGCAACAACGGACACATGCGGCAACACTTTGGCGGCCTGCGCATTCTGCGCCGCTGCCGGTGTTTCTTCGCCAGCCAGCATCAGCCACACAGTGACACCCAAAAAAGCGGCAGCTGCCGCCCCCCACCAGAACAGTCTGGTGGTGAAACCCCGCCTGCGTTTTTCGGAAGATGTGGGCTCGGCATATCCGGTGGAATTTTCAGCGATAGAGTTCGGTTCGGTCATGATGGAAGCGGTCCGGATGGGAAATTGAAGGAGATGGGAGGATTGCGACGGCTCCCCGATCATGGCGGCGATTTGCCGAGCATCCGCGTCGCCCGGCTGAGGAGAACCCAGAGCACCAGCAAACAGAGGGTTGCCGTCAGCCCCCACAGGAACAATGCGGGACCGACAGCCTCCATGCCGAAACCGGCGATCAGCACGGCGAGCGGCGTCGCCATCATGGCAATTGCCGCGGTCGTCCCAAGCACGCTGCCCCGGATCGAGGCCGGTGCGCGTTTCAGGAACATCGCATTGGCGAGCGGGCCAAGCGCCCCGGTCGACAGGCCGATCAAGGCAGCCGCGAAAAATAGATATGGACCGGTCTCAATGAAGGCTATCAGACCGATCGCAAGCGTGGCGCCGGATATGCCCGCCAGAAGCACAAAGCGTCCGTTCCAGCCATGGCCCCATATGGCAAAGGTGACAGCCGAGAAGGCCGCCCCTGCCCCGGAAACCGCGAGGAACAGCCCGAGGTCGAGAACATCCGCCCCGCTTGCCTTGAACAGGACCGGTAGAACAACGGCGTTGAGCGCACCGAAAACCGCCAGCATCACCATGGCGACGACAAGCATGAGACGCAGCAGCGGTTCGGTCAGCAGGAAGCACAGGCCCGCAAGCGCCGCACCGCCCTTGTCCGGATCGGTGATCCTGCGGCGATGACGCGGCAGGCAGATCGCGCCGATGACGGCGGCAAGCAGCGAGCAGCCGGCCGTGATCAGCAGGGCATATTCAATGCCGAAAGCGGCGATTGCGATGCCGGCGACCGGCGGGCCGAAGATCAGCGCAGTGTTTTCCAGCAGTTCATCAATCGACGTCACCCGCTCGATCGGCATGCGTGCAACACGGGCGAGTTCCGGCACCCTTGCATCATGGGCGATCATGCCCGGCCCATCGAGAAGCGCGCCGATCACGATCAGGCCGATCAGCAGGCCGATATCCAGCTGTCCGGTCATCATCAGCAACGGAATGGCTGCAACGCTCAATGCGCTGGCAAGATCGGCAGTAACGGCAACGACACGCGAACCGAAACGGTCAACGATCGGCCCGCCGAAAAAAGCGCCGATCACCAGCGGCATCATGCCGGCCGCCGCCGCAATCCCGGTCCATGCGGCATTGCCTGTCAGGGAAAGCACGATCCATGGCAGCACGACGCCGGCCACCGCATTCCCGAAAAGCGACAGGGCGCCGGCAAGGATGATGCCATAGAGCGGAATGCGGCTGTGCGGAAGACCAAGTCCGCGAGGCCCCGCCTCGGAGCCGGCGTCGAGATCAGCATATGCCGCCGCAAGGCGCATCGTCTCGGCAGGGCTGCTGTCTGAAGGCATTACGATCTCCAAATTTCACCGAACCAGTGCTGCGGGCGATGATGACGGCGGCAAATGACTTGAGCGCACGGCTGCGCCAAGGCGCGCGACAGGTCACGTCAGCAACCCCGCTCGCCCACTCATAAGCATCAAATGTTTCATTAATTAAGTAGTCAGTCTATTTATTATGGAGAAGTCTTTTTTGTCAAGCTGGCACGAGAAAAATCAGGAAGGCAGCGAGAACGCCGTGCGGGCTAGCGCGCTCCAGACATTGGACCGTGCATGAATGCAGGACGTTGAGATGGCTTGAAGGTCAGGGCGTCACAGGTTCGACACTTGCGCTTGCATGGTTTTCACGCGTGAACATATCAAGCCGTGCTAATTTCCGTATTCGTAAAGAAATGCGAATTATATCAATATATAAAAAGAATTTTCTAATCCAAATTTATAGTTCTCCGGATGCCTCCCGGCGTCTCAGTTCCAGCTCTTCGCTGTAGCGCCTGAGCGTATGGCTCTCGGTAAGCAGACCAACCGGGCGGTTCTCTATCTTGTCGTTAACGACAACCAGCGCTTCGCTTTCCGTGGCATCAAAGGCGGCTGCTGCCTGACGCGCATTCATGGTCGGCAACAGCACGTCGTTCTTATATTGCAGATAGGTCTCAAGGCTGATCTTGCTTGGATCACGATCCATCGGGTCGGCGTAAATTTCCGGCACGAGGACGATGCCGGCATAACGCCCGTCATCATGGGTCATGATCACCCGCTGCGTCGAACCGAGCGGGAACTTCTCCTTGAAGGCCGGGAGCCCCATGCTGACATTGGCCTTGCGGATATCGGCACGCATCATCTTGCCGACCGTCAGGTCGCGGATCCAGCCAATATCATGGGCGCTGCGAATACTCTCTCCGCGCAGGTGAAAACGCCACGTGGCGAAGGAATAACCGAAGGTCGTGCGCACCACCAGCGACGTTGTGATGACGGCGGCGAGCACCAGAGCCGTGATCTGGAAGTCACCCGTCAGTTCCAGCGCCAGGAACGTCATCGTCAAAGGGCCACCGATGATGGCGGCGGCAAAGGCGCTCATACCGATCACCGCATAAACGATGGGCGCTGTCGAGCCATAGCCGATATAGGGGGCGCAGAGCGCAAAAACTTTACCCAGAAGCGACCCCATGAACAGCGAGGCGAAAAACAGGCCGCCGCGAAAATTGGAACCGATGGAAATGGCGCTGGCCGCCGCTTTCAGCAGGAAGAGCCCGACCAGCCCGTAAATCGTCAGTTCGGCATCAATATTGAGATGCAGCGCGCCGTGGCCGCTCGACAGGACCTGCGGTGAAATCAGCGCAAGAGCGCCGACCGCCATGCCGCCAATCGCCGGACGCAGCCAGCCGGGAATGGCGCTTTTGCGGGCCGTCTCCTCAATGAAGGAAACCGTCTGCATCAGCACGATACCGATCGCCGCGCACACGACTCCCAGAAAGATGGCGGGCACATAATCTGCAGGCGTCACGCGGCTGGCATCGACAATATCGATCGACAGGCCATGACCGCCGATAATCCCGATAACGGTGGTGGCCACCAGCGCCGACACAATGAGCGGCGCAAGCGTCACGACGGTGTAGGTGCCGATAATGAGTTCGATGGCGTAAAACGCCCCCGTCAGAGGCGCATTGAAGGCCGCCGCAATCGCACCTGCAGCACCACAGCCGACGAGGATGCGCATATCCCCTCGCCGCAGTTTCAGCTTGATGCCGATCTTCGAGGCCACACCGCTGGCGATCTGCGTATAACCGGCTTCAAGCCCGACCGACGCGCCGAAACCGTTGGAGACGATGTTCTGCACGCAAACGATGATGCTGTCCGTCAGCGACAGGCGGCCGCCATGCAGGGCATTGGCCTCGATCGGGTCGACCATCGGTTTCTTGCGGGTCTTTGAAAGAATGAAGATAATCACGCCAAGCACGATGCCGCCGACAACCGGTCCGGCAAGCACGACGGGGCCAGAGAGATCGCTGCTGCTCAGCCGCTCGGTACCGAAGACCAGCACATGCAGCGCCGTGCTCAACGCGCCGATCAGCGCCACCAGAAGGCCCGCTGCAATGCCAATGAGAGCGGCAAGAGCCACCAGCCCCAGTTCGCCGCGACGGAACATTGCCCGCAACCGGCTGGCGCGCAGATTGTCGAAAAAGCTCGCCATACTGGGTGCACGGAAAGGCCGGGTCGACATGCTGTTCCTTCTCAGGCAACGTCAAAGCGCGACGCGCCTGTACTAGTGTTTCAAAGCACGTCTCTGTTCCAAAACCGGCAACCGATTTTGAGAGACATGCTCAGGGCGCTTCGAACTCCACTTCAAAACGCATCTGGTCGTAGGCCGGTTCGACGCGATCAGGCGTTTCACGCATTACCGTCTCATAATCGAGCGGAATATGCATATGGGTCAAGATCGCCCGTTTGGGTGCGAATCTTTCGATCCAGCCAAGCGCCTGTTCCAGCGAAAGATGGCTGGGGTGGTAACGGTGCTGAAGCGCGTCGATGACGAGAATATCAAGGCCAGAAAGCTTGGGCACACTTTCAGCAGGAAAATCGCTGACGTCAGTGCAATAGGCGACATCGCCTATGCGGAAGCCGAGCGAATGTACATCACCATGTTGCTGCATATGCACGTTGAAAGCTATCGGCCCACCTGCCCCGTTAATAATCACCGGCGCATTGATGTCGGCGATGATCCGCGGTTCAACGATTGGCGGATAACTGCTGCCCGGCGGGGTCTCCAGGCAATAGGCAAAACCATCCCATATGCGCGCCATGGTGACGGGATCGGCATAGATCGGAATACGGTTTTGCTGGATGGCGAAATAGATGCGCAGATCATCAATGCCATGCAGGTGATCGGCATGGGCATGGGTGTAAAGCACCGCATCGACGGCCTCCACCTTGGCTGCAATCATCTGTTCGCGAAAATCCGGTCCAGTATCGATGACGACAGTTGTCTTGCCGCCATCCGGGCCGATCTGCTCCACCATGAAGGCCGTGCGCGTGCGCCGGTTCTTCGGATTTTCGGGATCGCAGGCACCCCAGTCGCCGTTGATGCGCGGCACACCGGGCGAAGACGCGCAGCCGAGAACCGTGAAGCGACGACGGTAGATTGCCACGCTACACCCTTGTCATCTTCGAAAAGCAGCGGAAGGCGTTCTCGGTGGTGATTTCGGCCATGCGCTCGAAAGAAACACCATGCACTTCGGCCAGAACTTCTGCCGTATTGACCACGTAGGAAGGCTCGTTGCGTTTTCCCCGCCAGCGCTTGGGGGCAAGATAAGGCGCGTCGGTTTCGACAAGCAGCCGGTCAAGCGGGACGGTTGCGGCAATATCGCGGATATCCTGTGATTTCGGGAATGTGAGAATGCCCGAAAAGGAAACATACCCGCCCAGTTCGACACCGGTTTTCGCCAGCTCAGGACCAGCGGAGAAGCAGTGCAGGATGAAGGGGAATGCCCCCTTGTCGCTTTCCGCGCGCAAAATAGCGGCCATGTCGTCATCCGCGCTGCGGCTGTGAATGACGAGCGGCAGCTTCGTCCGTCTTGCCGCCTCGATATGGCGAATGAGGCCGGTCTTCTGGTCTTCCGGCTTCTGCGTATCGTAGAAATAATCCAGTCCCGCCTCACCGATCGCCACGATCTTGTCGTGGCTCTCCGCCAGCCGAACCAGATCGTCAGCCGAGATATCCAGTTCCTCGGCAGCGCTGTTGGGATGCGTGCCGACCGAGCAGAAAACCGACGGATACTTTTCCGCGATTTTTAGAAGCTCGGGCAGACGACGCACCCGGGTCGAGATCGTCACAATCTGGCTCACGCCGGAGGCATGGGCGCGGGCGATGATGTCGTCGCGCTCAGCATCGAAGTCAGGAAAATCCAGATGGCAATGGGTATCGATCAGCATGGTTGTAGCCTTCACGCTTCCGGCGCAACGTAACGCGGGAAGACCGGCTTCGGTGCCTCGAGCGGCGTGCCCGGAACCAGACGACCGGCCTCGCCGAGCGCTGCGAAATCGCGTTTGTCAGCGGCCGCTGCCACAAGATCAAGCAGTTTGTCGCAGGATTCCGGCATGAAGGGCTGCAGGAGAATGCCGATCTGGCGCACCACTTCCGCCGTCACGTAAAGCACGGTGCCCATGCGCTCCGGATCGGTCTTCTTCAGAGCCCATGGCTCCTGCGATGCGAAATAACGGTCGGTTTCCGAAACGACGGCGATGATGGCAGCGAGTGCGCGGTGAATGAGCTGCTTGCCCATTTCCTCACGGCACACTGCCAGCAGGCCGTCGGCCGAAGCGAGCATCGCCCTGTCTTCGTCGGTGAACGCGCCGGGTGCCGGGATCTGGCCATCGCAACTCTTGACGATCATCGACAGCGAACGGCTGGCAAGATTGCCGATGCCATTGGCGAGATCGGCATTGATGCGGGTGGCGATGCCGTCTTCGCTGTAGCTGCCATCCTGGCCGAAGGAAACTTCACGCAGGAAGAAATACCGCACCTGATCAAGGCCGAAGTGAGCAACCAGATTGGCAGGATCAACGACATTGCCGAGCGACTTCGACATCTTCTCGCCCTTGTTGAGCAGGAAGCCATGCGCATAAACGCGCTTGGGAAGCGGCAGCTTGGCGCTCATCAGGAAGGCGGGCCAATAGACCGCGTGGAAGCGGATGATGTCCTTACCGATGATGTGTACATCGGCCGGCCAGTATTTGGCGCGCGGGCCGTTCCTGTCTTCGATGTAACCCGTGGCGGTGATGTAGTTGGTCAGCGCATCGACCCAGACATACATGACATGCTTGGGATCATTCGGAACCTTGATGCCCCAGTCGAAGGTGGTGCGGGAAATCGACAGGTCCTTCAGGCCGGATTTCACGAAGGAGATGATCTCGTTGCGCCGTTCGGCCGGGCCGATGAATTCAGGGTTTTCCTCGTAGAGCTTCAGCAGCCTGTCCTGGTATTCGGAGAGCTTGAAGAAGTAGCTTTCCTCTTCCACCCATTCCACCGGTGTGCCCTGCGGCCCATAACGGACGCCATCGGCGCGCACTTCCGTTTCGTCTTCGCCGTAATAGGCTTCGTCGCGCACGGAATACCAGCCGGCATAGCTGTCCTTGTAGATGTCGCCGCTATCGGCCATCAGGTTCCAGATATTGCGCGAGGTCTCGTGGTGACGCTCTTCCGTGGTGCGGATGAAATCGTCATTCGAGGCGTTGAGCAGCTTGCCCATCGCGCGGAACTGGTCGGAATTGCGCTGCGCCAGCTCTTCCGGCGAAATGCCTTCCGCCCGCGCCGTCTGCTGCATCTTCTGGCCGTGTTCGTCGGTGCCTGTCAGGAAGAAAACATCCATTCCATCCAGGCGCTGGAAACGTGCCATGGCGTCCGTTGCAATCAACTCATAGGCATGGCCGATATGCGGCTTGCCGTTGGGATAGGAGATCGCAGTGGTGATGTAGAATGGTGTCTTGTCTGTCATGACGGTCGATCGACTTTACAGGCTGTTTTTTGGATAGACCGCTCTTAAACCATTGTTCGCAGCAGCGAAAGAAAAAGCGTACGTTTTGTACGACAGCTTGCAGACAAAGTGGATTTTGGCGAACGCTCGGCTCCGCACTCCGTCACCCCGGACGAGATCCGGGGTCCAGCGCGATCAAGTCCTTGATCGCAAAAGACTCGTCTCACGGCGCAGACGCGCCGTGGCTGGATGCCGGCTCAAGGCCGGCATGACGGAAGAGGTTTATACGCCATCGAAATCGTACGTTCCATACGATCTCTCGCCCGTCAGACGCCCCGAACATCTTCCAGAATGGAAAGCACCATCTGCTTCTTGTCGAGATTATAGGCCTGCGCCACGCTGATGCGCTCCGCAAGCATCGAGGATAGCCGCGCATGTCTTTCCGCTGCCGCGATGTCACCCGCCATGGCCGCCGCCCGGGCCCGCTCCATCAGCTCTTCCGTCACATGCTCCATGAAGAAGCCGAGGACGATGTCGCCATCCTTCTGCGCCAGAACTTCGGCCAACTTGTGCATCTTCTTGCGGGCGCCCGGCCCTTCCGCAGACATCACCTCGGCAAAGGCCTCGACAATGTCGGAACCGCCGTAATTCATCAGCTTGAGCGCCTGCGTCACGCTGCCCTTCGAGGCGGCAATCAGGGCATCGCGCTTTTCGCCGGCGGAGCCGATGCCGAGATGATCGAGTGATTGCACCATATCCGCATCGGAAAGTGGCAGGAGCCGGAGCGGCATGCAGCGCGAGCGGATGGTCGGCAGCAACTTGCCCGGCGCGTGCGACAGGACGAGGAACATCGCCCGCTTGGGCGGCTCCTCCAGTATTTTCAGGATCGCATTCGCGGCGTTGCGGTTGAGATCATCAGCCGGATCGATGATGACGATGCGCCAGTTGCCGGTGCCCGAGGTTTGCGAGAAGAAATGCCCGGCCCGCCGCACCTCATCCACGGTGATGGCGGATTTCACGCGGCCGGTCTTTTCATCCACCGGACGTGTCAGATGCAACAGGTTGTGCGACGCCCCGGCAGTGATCTGCCGGCTGACGAGCGATTGCGGATCGGGATCGGCAAGGACATCCGGTGCCAAAGACGGATCGGGATGGTTGAGGACATGATTGGCGAAACGGAAGGCGAGTGTTGCCTTGCCGATCCCTTCCGGCCCCTCGATGAGAATGGCGTGATGGCCCTTGCCGGAACGATAGGATTGGGCGAGGAACGCTTCGACTTCCTCATGCCCGAAAAGCTTCGTGTTCTGCTGCGGCGCAATCGCGCCGTCGAGAACGCCCTGAACCTCACTCATGCGCCGCGCCCGCCGCAGTTCCCAGTTGTTCGAGCAAGGGCTCGACAAAGGACCTCACATCCTCCGCCACCTTCTCCTCCGGCTGGTCGGCATTGACGATACGGCAGCGACGCGGCTCGGCAAGCGCTATATCAAGATAGGCTTCCCGCCGCTTCTCGTGGGTTTCGATTTCCTCTTTTTCGAACCGGTCAGGCGCAGCCCCCTCATCCGCCCGTTTTCTGGCGCGGGCCAGCCCCTTTTCGGCGGCAATGTCGAAGATCAGCGTCAGTTCCGGCACCACACCATCGATGGCAATGCGTTGCAGCGTCTCGATGAAATCCGGCTCCAGATTACCGGTCGTGCCCTGATAGACGCGGGAGGAATCAAGAAAGCGGTCGCAGAGCACGATCTCGCCACGCGCAAGCGCCGGGCGAATGACCTCCTCGACATGGTCGTTGCGCGCCGCCGCAAACAGGATTGCTTCCATGCGCACACCGAAGGATTCCGCCGCACCGGACAAAATCACATGCCGAACGGCCTCCGCACCCGGCGAGCCGCCCGGCTCGCGCGTCACGACCACCTCGAAGCCCCGACCACGAAGCACCTCGGCAAGTGTGCGAATCTGCGTGGACTTGCCGGCGCCCTCGCCGCCTTCGAAGCTGATGAACAATCCAGTCTTTTCGGCCAATGTCACGTCCTGCGAGGAATTCCCGGAAATATTGAAATGCCTGTTTACAGCATCGAACCAAAAAGTGTGAAGCGCTTTTCAGAAAATCCGGTGCCTGAACAAAAGCATAGAGGAAAGTAGCGCAAAGCGCGGATTTTCAGAGCCAGAACAGTAGCAGTTCTTTCAACGCGCCCGCCGCATTCTGCGTCAGCGAGCCCTTGCCGACCGAACCCTTGGTATAAAGCGGCACTTCGCGCAGCAGCCGCTCACCGGAAAAGACCTTGAGCGTTCCCGCATTGGCGCCCACGTCCAGCGGTGCGTTCAATGGCCAGCGATAAACAATCCGTCCGGAAATTCGCTCCGGATTGTTGACCGGCACCAGCACGCTGACATCTTCCTTCGGCGAGAGATCGACATAGGACGCATCACCGCCATAGACGCTGACCGACCCCACCACTTCATCCTTGCTGAAAAGATGGCGCTTTTCGAAAGCTGTGAGGCCCCACTCGACCACACGGCGGGCTTCTTCCTGCCGCGTCTTGTCGTCTGTTATGCCTGACAGCGCGAGATAGACCCGCCGACCCTCCCGCTCAGCCGAAACCACGGCCGCAAAGCCGCTGCCTTCCGCAAAGCCAAGCCCGAGCCCATCTATGCCGCTTCCAAGCAGTGTGTTCTTGTTGCGCTGGAATATCCGGTTCCATTCGAAATCCGGCTTGGTGAAAAGCCCATAACGATCCGGATAGGTATCGTGCAGATGCTGGGCAAGACGCACCATATCCCTGGCCGTCGTCTGGTTGCCCGGATCAGGAAGCCCCGTGGAATTGGTGAACCTGCTGCGGTTCATGCCGAGTTCACCCGCCCGCGCGGTCATGCGCTTGGCAAATGCCGGGTCCGACCCCGCCATGCCTTCGGCGATGATGATGCAGCCATCATTGGCGTTCTGCACGATGATGCCGGTCAGGAGATCGTTGATGCTGACGGAAGATTTCAGCGCCGCGAACATGGTCGAGGTTCGTGACGGCGCGCCGCCCGTGCGCCAGGCATATTCAGAGACGGGATAAGCGGTCTCCGGTGTCACCTGCGCCTTGGAAAGCGCATCCAGCGCCACCTCCACCGTCATCAGCTTGGCAAGCGAAGCCGGTGGAAACGACTGATCCTCATTTTGCGAGAGAAGCACGGTGCCGGTTTCGGCATCGATCATATAGGCCTGTTCGGCCTTGGCGATGAAGGGTGCAGTCTGCGATTGCGCCGCACCCGCACTGAAAAACGCCAGTCCGGCCGCGACGACGACCGAACAATAGGAGCGATAAATGGCCTTGCGCATGAAACCGCCCAGTCCTGCCTGCCGCAACCGGCCGCCCGAAATGAAACGGATGCAGCCCTACCCTTCAATCCGTCAGCGAGACTTCGCCTGCTGACGCTTCACATGGGCGAGTATCGATTGCTCGTTGAGCGCGCCACGATCGACCAGCACGCTGTCGAAGGCACGTGCGGTCCGGGAAACCGTAGCAGATTCTTCCGAATAAGCCGCTGCATATTTGGACGATGGTGTCGGCACGCGAAGATAATTGCCGCCGGGTGCTGTCGGCTCACGCATGAAGTTTCCTTCGGGACGCTCGGCCAGGAACGGACCGATTTCCGGCAGGATCGCAAATTGCTCGAATACCGGCGCCGGACCATTGACCAGCGGCATGGCCTGCAGGGCCGCATTCTTCTTGGAACCGACCAGCGCCGTCTGCGTCGAACCGCTATAATTCGGATTGGAGGCCGGAGCCGGAACGAAATTCGGAGAGGCCGAAGCCACCATCACGCCCGTTGCGATCTGCCCTTCCGGCGCCACACCCGGCGAGCGCGAGCCCTTCGGAATATAAGACGCCATCAGATAGGGCATGTCGTGACCGTCAAGCGGGGCGCGGCCGGCATATTGCACCCGCACATTCGCCGTACCTGTCGCCTTCATGTCGAGAAGATCGGCTGTCTTGCTGGAAACGTCGATCAGGCGGCCTTCATGGAAAGGTCCGCGATCGTTGACGCGCACCAGAACCGATGCGCCATTTTCCGTATTGGTGATGCGCGCATAGCTGGGCAGGGGAAATGTCGGATGTGCGGCAGAAAGATGTTCTTTATCGTACACTTCGCCATTCGCCGTCAGGCGGCCATGGAAGGCGGAACCGTACCAGGAGGCAAGACCGGTCTTGTTATAACCCGGCTCTTCTTTCGGAAAATAACGACGTCCCTTGACGGTATAGGCATTGCCGATCAGCTCTCGCCCGCCGCCCTTGGGAATGCTCTTGCCATCGGCAACGCGCGGGCTGGCTTTGACGCCATATTCCGATTCAGAGAAATATTCCTTGCTGCGCTTGGGCTTAGGCTTGGTCTCGGTCGTGGTGGAACACGACGCTGTCGCAGCGCAAAGCACGGAAATTGCAAGCCACTTCGCACCCGATCTGGTGCTGATGCCGAGTTTCTTGACCGTAGAATTCAAATCGTCTGCCCCACGCTGCTATTGGCTCGGAGAACCGCACCCTCACTTGCCTCGATTAATTGCCCCTGCCATCGAAGCACCTAACAGTCGCTTAATCTTGTGCATAACGTGGCGAAAATGCGAACGACTTCTGCAAATTCGATAAAATTGTAATGAACGTGGTTAATGATTTATCTCTTTTTTGGGTGCCTGAAATCTGCCGTTGACGCTCATCCGCACCTTACCCGGCATCCGTGATTACGGAACAAAGGCAGTGCGACCGCGTTTCTTCCCCGCAAACAAACAAGCTTCCGCCGGTTTTTCGGCTGAGGGAGGAAACCATGATCAAGTCAATAAAAGCTACGGGTCTGGCGCTTGGCATCGCCCTGGTATCCATCACCGCGCCGGTCCCGGCCGCGGCGCAGGACATGGAATTGAGGATTGGTCCCGATGGCGTCCGCCCCGTCATCCGCGATCGAGATCGCGACAGAGACGTTGACCGCCGTGGCCCGCCCCGCATGCGCGGCTGCAGCGAACGCGAAGCCCGCGCCGCCGCCCGTGAGGCTGGCCTTCGAGATCCTGAAGTCGTGCGCGTCACCCCCGGCCGCGTCGTTGTTCAGGGTTTCACCCGCCGCGGCCCGGATCGCATCACCTTCGCCAACGAACGGGGTTGCCCCGAAATCTGATGACGAAATCTAATTCAATGTGAAATCTGGAGCCCGCCGAAAGGCGGGTTTCTTCGTTGTGGATAAGATTAAAGCAGCACCGGCGAGACGACGCGACAAGGATCGGCAATCGTTGCGCGTTTTAAAGAGTCACTTTTGAGCTGAATGGCAGATGGGGTGGGATTCGAACCCACGGTACGCTCTCACGCACGCCGGTTTTCAAGACCGGTTCCTTAAACCACTCGGACACCCATCCTTCGGTGGTGAGGCTTTATAGCGGTTTGAAAAGGGCCGTCAATCCCGGCAGGCGCACGCCGTTGCGGTCCCTTGTCTTCCGTTCACCCGTCATTGGCCGGGCGTTGTCGCCGGCGGCAGCAGAGACCCCTCGCCCGCGGGAACCGTTGGACCTTGCTCGGCCGAATCAAACAGCGTCAGGCTGAGAACGATTGCAACAAGCACCAGCAAAAGCGCCACGAAGAAGATTCCGGATTTATCCATGCGTCTGCTCATGTCTCTTTATGTTAGGAGCAAATATGTGCAATTCGAGGCAAGCGAAAGAATAGGATGGCTTGCTGTCAAGTTGCCTGACAGATTTAGCGAGTTCATCTCTTTAAATCCCCCTCACTTGAGCAAATTTTATGCGCCGGAGTACTGTTTGGGACGGAAGTGGCCTATCGCGTCAGCAATATTGTCGCTTATATAGTCACATCGCTCCCGGGCATTGCCCAACTTTCCCCGAGCGATCAACCTGCCCCGCCCGTTTGCGGGGCTTTTTTTCTTTTATGCGCCTCTAAAAAACGTCTGTGTGCGAGAGACCCGGCCTGCAGGCAAACCCTGTTGTCGGCTTGTCTATTCAGACCCCGATGCTGGGGCCGCCATCACCGTGTCGTCCGCCACCCCGGAGAATATCCTCGAACAGGTTCAGCACCGCTGGCGGCAACGTGTCAGACAATTCGGCAAGGATTTCGTTGGCGCGATTATAGGAGTAGATGGCGCAGAGCGTCAGCACCAGAAGCACGATCCACGGCCAGATTGGCTTGCGCCTTGGCGGCGCTCCGTTCGGTTGTTGCGGCATGGTCATCCGGCACCTCCCGTTCAGGCCTTCACGCGCGGTTCGCCTCCGGGCGCATAGGCAGTTTTCTGCAGGAAACGAAATATGTTGCCGCACTGGCCGCAGCGGATCATGAAATCGGTCGGATCACCCGAGGCGCGTTCGGTGCGAAACCCCCGCGGCATTTCATCGACGCGAAAATCGACATCGGCGCGGCTCTTCTCGTCTGATTCCGACACTTCGGCAAAACCCTGATGACCACATTTGGAACATTCGAGTTTCCGGGAATATCTGTCGCGCGCTGCCATATGCCGTCCTTTGCTTGCGCCCTATCAGGTAGCAGCGGCAAAACAGCATTTCAATGGCGATCGCCGCAGGTTAAAGCTTTGTCAGCCAATTTTCGGCCCGGAAATCCCGCCCGCGACAAGAACGAATCTGGACGCCCATGCAGAACGGAACACCCCTGCTTTCATCGTCGCTGATGCGCCGCGCCGCCATCATCGCCGGAATCCTTCTCGTTTTAGTCGTCGCTCTTAATTTCGGCGTCAAATTATATGGCGAACGCATACTGAAGGCGGGCCACACGACGGCGACCGACGAGGTGCAGATAGTGATCGGCAACGACCGGCTGAAGCTCGCGAAGAACACGCTGCGCCTGCCCTCCGGTCGTGAGGGCGGCGAACAGGAGCGGGTCGATCTTTATCTGACTTGGCCCGGTCTCAAGGGATACGAGGAAGGGAATCGCGCAATATTCGACGATCCGGCTGAGGCAACGGGGCTGATTTATATTCAGCTGTCGCAAAGCACCATGTCACAGGACATGTCCGGCCGCTTCGCGCCGATCTATACACGGCTGACGGAAGGAGACCCCGTACAGCTGAAGCACGGATTGTTGCTGCACCGCCTGCGTGCCGATTCCGGTTACGGCAAGGAAGTTATCCTGACCGGACGGCGCGAAGGCGAAAGCGACTATGTTGTGCGCTGCCTTCTGCCGCAGACACCCCAGGAGGCCACGGGCAGCGACTGCCAGAGGGATATCCACGTCGGGCAGGATCTCAGTCTTTTTTACCGATTCTCCTCCGGCCTGCTGCCGCAATGGCAAAAGCTCGACACCGATGTGAAACATTATATTGAGCAGCGCCTCGCAAAAGACGGAAATCCGTGAAACGGCATGGCACAGATTGCGTGCGAAAAGTCGCATTTTATGGAGGGTGGATACCTTTCATAAACCACTTGGTAACGCCATCCCGATAAAGTTTCTCCCCGGAGCTATCGGGCGGGGCATGTCCGAGCGGAACAGAAATATGCGATTGAAGAGTTCAGCAGTGTTGAAAAGTGTATCTTGGGCACATTCGCGCAAAGCGGGTGCGACGTCTTTTGTAAGGTTTCTGGCGTTGACCCTTGCTGCGGCGTTCATAACCGCAACATCCGTGGGCACCGCGCAGGCGGAACCGAAATATGCGGGCATCGTCATCGACGCCAAGACCGGCAAGGTTCTCTACGGCGAGGATCCGGACGGTTTGCGTTATCCCGCCTCTCTGACAAAGATGATGACGCTTTATCTGACGTTCGAGGCGCTTAATTCCGGACGCATCTCACTTGATTCCAAGGTGCCGGTCTCGGCCAATGCCGCCAAGGAGCCACCATCCAAGCTTGGCGTGCGCGCTGGCGGTGCCATTACGGTCGAGCAGGCCATTCTGGCTCTCGTCACCCGCTCCGCCAATGATATGGCGACGGCGCTCGGCGAATATCTCGGTGGCTCGGAAGACCGTTTCGCCAGAATGATGACCGCCAAGGCCCGTGCGCTCGGCATGACCCGCACGACCTACCGCAATGCCAACGGCCTGCCCAACACGGCGCAGATGACGACGGCACGCGATCAGGCCCGCCTCGGCATCGCCCTTCGCCAGCATTATCCGCAATATTACGGTTACTTCTCCACCCGCACCTTCAATTTTGGCAAGCAGGTCATCGGCAACCACAATCGCCTTGTCGGAACCGTCAAGGGCGTGGATGGCATCAAGACCGGTTACACCCGTGCAGCCGGCAGCAATCTTGCCACTTCGGCGCAGATCGATGGTCGTTCCATCGTTGCCGTCGTTCTCGGCGGTCGCTCCAGCGCCGCCCGTGACGCCACCATGCGCAAGCTTGTCGCAACCTATCTGCCGCAGGCATCGCGTGGCGGCAACAGCAACCTGATCGCCCAGACGCGGTCTGCACCCGTCGAAGAGCCCGTCGCCGTGGCGGCAGCTGTTCCTTCCGTTGCGGTTGCGGCTACCAATGCCGGCCTGCCCAATGCCGGCCCTGTACCGCAGGCCCGTTATGAAGAAGCGCCGGTCACCGCCTTTGCAGGCTCCTCTTCCAATGCCGCCGTCAAGGCCATGGAAGCCGCTACCTGGCAGAAGGGCAAGGATCCGATTGTTCGGGCGCCGATCGCTCCTGATCGCAGCATGATCACCAACTCGACCAAGGTGGACAATATCGTCACCGCCTCCGTCGCCCCTGCCCCTTCGGCGTCGGCTACGTCTGCCGCACCTCAGGGTGGCTGGGTAATCCAGATCGGCGCATCGCCGGACGAAAACTCCGCCCGCGGCCTGTTGCAGAACGCACAGGAAAAAGGTGGTGCGGCCCTGCGTTCCGCAAAGCCCTTCACGGTCGCCTTCAGCAAGGACGGCTCCCAGATCTACCGCGCCCGTTTCGGCGGCTTTGATGGCCAGAATGCCGCGGTAAATGCATGCAATGCATTGAAAAAGAAAGGCGTCAGCTGCTGGGCGTCACTCCAGTAACCGACGTTTCCGCAGGCGGTGTTCATTGTCGCAACATCGCCTGTCTCCTCGAATTGTGTAATGTGTAGCGAGGCTTTCCAAGATGGCAGTTAACGAGAATTATTCGGACATTGCGTCTGGCAACGGGCAAAGCAGTCTGTCGGTTCTGCATCCCATTCATGAAGCGGCGATGCGGATCGCCGATCTCGGTCTCAACCGTTCCAAGGCAAAGACGCGCGATCTGGTCAGCCTGCTCCTGTCGCATGGCGCCCGCGCCTGGCGCGCCAACCAGCCGGAAGCCAGCATCCACCTTCACGTAGCCCGCCGTTCCGGACGTGCGCCGATCCATATCCGCATTCGCTAACAAACCGAACTAACCAGATAAGACTCAAAGAAAAACCCCGCGGTGCCTGAGCGCCGCGGGGTTTTCCGTTGATTGACGAAAGGGAAACGAGGCGGCTTACGCCTCGCTCTCCGGTGCCTCAGGCGTATCCGGCAGATTGTCTTCCGCCTCGTCGCCATTGCCGTTTTCCGCCTCTTCGTCGCCTTCCGGCTCGTTGATGCGTTCCACGGAAACCACCTTCTCATCCTTGGCGGTGGAGAAGATCGTCACGCCCTTGGTGGCGCGGCTGGCGATGCGGATGCCGTTGACCGGCACGCGGATAAGCTGGCCGCCATCGGAAACCAGCATGATCTGGTCGCCTTCGTCCACGGGGAAAGCCGCGACGAGTTCGCCGATCTCCGCCGTCTTCGAGGTATCGGTGGCGCGGATGCCCTTGCCGCCGCGACCAGATGTGCGGAAGTCGTAGGAGGACGAGCGCTTGCCGTAGCCCTTCACGGATACCGTCAGCACGAATTCTTCGCGTGCCTTCAGCTCCTGATAACGCTCTTCGCTGAGTTCGCCCTCTTCCGTCACTTCTTCACCAACGAGCGCGATGTCGTCTTCATCGACGCCTGCGGCACGCCGTTCGGCTGCCGAGCGCTTGAGGTAAGCGGCACGTTCCCACGGTTCAGCGTCCACATGGCCGACGATGGTCATGGAGATGATGCGGTCGCCATCTGCCATGTTGATGCCGCGCACGCCGACCGAGTTGCGGCCGGCAAAGACGCGCACATCGTCCACGGGGAAGCGAATGCACTGGCCAAGCGCCGTGGTCAGAAGCACGTCATCCCGATCCGTACAGGTTTCAACGGAGAGGATTTCATCACCCTCTTCATCGAGCTTCATGGCGATCTTGCCATTGCGGTTGACCTGGACGAAATCGCCGAGCTTGTTACGGCGAACCGTACCGCGAGTCGTCGAGAACATCACATCAAGCGTTTCCCAGGTGGTTTCATCCTCGGGCAACGGCATGATGGTGGTGATGCGTTCGCCGGGTTCCAGCGGCAGCATGTTGATAAGGGCCTTGCCCTTGGACTGCGGCGTGCCGATGGGCAGGCGCCAGACCTTTTCCTTGTAGACGATGCCGCGCGAGGAGAAGAACAGCACCGGCGTATGGGTGTTGGCAACAAAGAGACGGTTGACGAAATCCTCGTCGCGCGTCGCCATGCCGGAACGACCCTTGCCCCCACGACGCTGCGCCCGGTAGGTGGTGAGCGGCACGCGCTTGATATAGCCGAGATGCGAAACGGTGACGACCATGTCTTCCCGGGCGATGAGGTCTTCATCGTCCATGTCAGGACCGCCCTCGACGATCTCGGACCGGCGCGGCGTGCCGAACTCGTCACGGATGGCGATGAGTTCCTCGGTGACGATCTGCATGATGCGCAGGCGTGAAGACAGGATGTCGAGATATTCGCTGATTTCCGCGCCGATCTTGTTCAGTTCGTCGCCGATTTCATCGCGACCCAGCGCCGTCAGACGGGCAAGACGCAATTCGAGAATGGCACGCGCCTGCTCTTCGGACAGATTGTACGTGCCGTCTTCATTGATGCGATGGCGCGGATCGTCGATGAGCAGGATCAGGCTTTCCACATCCCGCGCCGGCCAGCGCCGCGTCATCAACTCCTCGCGGGCCGAAGCCGGATCGGGAGCGTGACGGATAACGCGGATGACCTCGTCGATATTGGCAACCGCAATCGCCAGACCCACCAACACATGCGCGCGGTCGCGCGCCTTGCGCAGCAGGTACTTGGTGCGGCGGCTGACGACATCCTCGCGGAACGCGACGAAGGCGCGCAGCATGTCGAGCAGCGTCATCTGCTCCGGCTTGCCGCCGTTCAACGCCACCATGTTGCAGCCAAACGAGGTCTGCAGCGGCGTGTAGCGATAAATCTGGTTCAGGATGACGTCGGCATTGGCATCGCGCTTCAGCTCGACGACGACGCGATAACCCTGACGGTCGGATTCGTCGCGCAGGTCGGAAATGCCCTCGATGCGCTTTTCCTTGACCAGTTCGGCCATCTTCTCGATCATCGAGGCCTTGTTCACCTGGTAGGGAACTTCGGTGATGATGATCTGCTCGCGGTCGCCGCGCATCGGCTCGATGGTGGCGCGGCCGCGCATGATGACCGACCCGCGACCCGTCTCGTAAGCCGAGCGGATGCCGGAGCGGCCCATGATCAGAGCACCGGTCGGGAAATCCGGGCCGGGAATGATCTGCATCAGTTCAGGCAGCTCGATCGCCGGGTTCTCGATCAGCGCAATACAGCCGTCAATGACCTCGGACAGATTGTGCGGCGGAATATTGGTGGCCATGCCCACCGCAATGCCACCTGCCCCGTTGACCAGCAGGTTCGGGAACTTCGCCGGAATAACCACCGGTTCCTGCAACGTGCCATCATAGTTGTCACGGAAATCGACGGTTTCCTTGTCGAGATCGTCGAGCAGCGAATGCGCGGCCTTTTCCAGGCGGCATTCGGTATAACGTTCGGCCGCCGGCGGATCGCCATCGATGGAACCGAAATTGCCCTGGCCGTCAATCAGCGGCAGGCGGAGCGACCAGTCCTGCGCCATACGCGCCAGCGCATCATAGATCGCCGAATTGCCGTGCGGGTGGAATTTACCCATCACGTCACCGGTGACGCGGGCGCATTTGACGTATTTCTTGTTCCAGTCGATGCCGAGTTCGGACATGCCGTAAAGAATACGGCGGTGAACCGGCTTCAGACCATCACGGACATCGGGAAGCGCGCGGGACACGATGACGCTCATGGCGTAATCGAGATAGGACCGCTGCATTTCCTCCATGATGGAAATCGGTTCAATGCCTGGCGGAAGTTTTCCGCCGCCGGGGGGGCTCTGGTCAGTCAAAACGGATCACATTCTCTGTTAAGAATCGGATGGATTTTTATAGCGGAAACAGCCACGTTAAGCCAATTTCCCGGCGAGTTTTGAACAGTCTTTTGCGTCATTTGCAAGACGAACACCGCTTTTCGCGATTTAGCCCGGCAAAAGCAACGCCGCTCCCTTTCAAAGCAGCCGCGACTTGCGTAGGCTCGCGCACAAAAAGGCAATAAGCGGGGAAAGAATGGCCAGCAGCGAAACGCTCATCAACGCGCTTACCACACTTTTGGTCACGCTCGATCCGCCCGGTCTTGCGCCCGTATTCCTTGCGCTTACCGCAGGGATGACGCGCAGCCAGCGCAGTCAGGTTGCCCTGCGCGGCTCGCTGATTGCTTTCGGCATTCTCGCCGTCTTCGCCCTGTTCGGCCTTACCATCCTCAACCTGCTCGGCATTTCGCTTGGCGCCTTCCGCATCGCCGGTGGCCTTCTGCTGTTCTGGATTTCTTTCGAGATGATTTTCGAGAAGCGTCAGGAGCGCAAGGAAAAGACCTCCGAAATCGCCATAACCAAGGACCATCTGCACAATCTGGCGGTCTTTCCGCTGGCCTTGCCGCTGATTGCCGGGCCGGGCGCCATTTCCGCCACCGTGCTTCTTGCCGGCACGATGAAGACCACCATCGAGATGGTCGTACTGATCCTGATCCTCGCTTTCGCCATGGCCCTTGTCTACGCGGCCCTGATCGTTGCGGAACGCATGGACCGTTTTCTCGGCAATACCGGCCGGGCGATCCTCACCCGGCTGCTTGGCGTGCTGCTTGCAGCCCTTTCGGTGCAATTCGTGGTCGACGGCATAAAATCGGCCTTTGCCTTCTGAAACGCGGCATGGTGGCGATATCTCGCAACAAAATCCCGCATCCCGCTGAAACTGTAAAAAATCCATCCTTTAAATCCGGCCATCGTTTCGGTTAAAAGACGCGCATCTTTTCCGGATTCGAAAGTTTTCTTCATGCGCTCCACGCTGCGTCGCCTCATCCCGGATGCCGCACCCGTCAGTATCAGGGAAAGGCTGCGTTCCGCGACCGGCGCCTTCGTGGGCATTCTCCTGACCGGATTTCTGGGCAGTCTCGCACTCAGCTTCGACCCCACCCTGCCCGCCATGATCGCGCCGATGGGCGCTTCGGCCGTGCTTTTATTCGCCGTGCCCTCGAGCCCGCTGGCGCAGCCCTGGTCCATCATGTGTGGCAATCTGGTATCGGCTTTCGTGGGTGTCACGGTGGCGCTGCTGGTTCCGGATCTATTCCTCGCCAGCGCGCTCGCCATCAGCCTTGCCATCGCCGCCATGATGGCGCTGCGCTGCCTGCACCCGCCAAGCGGTGCTGTGGCGCTGACGGCGGTTCTTGGCGGCCCCGCCGTGCACAGCCTCGGATATGGTTTCCTTCTGTGGCCGGTCGCCGGAAATTCGCTGATCCTTCTTGCGCTGGCGCTCGCCTATAACAATGCCACCGGCCGCGCCTATCCGCATGGTCTGAAGCTCGGAAAGGCCGCCCACGGCACGACGGATCCGACCCCCATCCAGAAAATCGGCTTCTCCTCCACCGACCTCGATGAGGTGCTGAAAGAATATGACGAAGTTCTCGACATCGATCGCGAGGAGCTGGAGACCATCCTGCGCAAGACCGAGCTGCGCTCCTATCGCCGCCGCGCGCTGCATCTCGATTGCGCCAGCGTCATGTCGCGCGATGTGGTCGGCGTTGCCCCTGACGACAGCCTGCGCCATGCCCATGCGCTGATGCACAGCCACCATTTCAAGGCCCTGCCCGTCACCAATGACAGGGCGGAAATCGTCGGCATCGTCACCCAGACGGATTTTCTGGAAAAGGCAAGCTGGAGAAACGGCCGCCCCTCCATCGGTTTCCTGCAGCGCCTGCGCCTCATTCTTTCCGGTGCAAGTGCCCCCAACGATACCGTCAAGGACATCATGACATCGCCGGTCAGAACCGTGCGACCGGAAACCTCGATCGAAGAAGCCATCATCCGTTTTGCGGAAGAAGGGCTGCATTACCTGCCGGTGATCGATGCCAATGGCAAGATGGTGGGGATTGTCTCACAATCCGACGTCATGGTGGCGATGCTGGCCGACAAAGTCGCGGCGTAACCACCGCGACATCGAAATAACCGGCTCCCCTAAAAACCGGCAAAGCCTTTTGGCTAACGTTTAGCCTTCAAAAGCCGCTGCCACAGCGTGCCGCCGAAAAACCGGCCGAGCACGATGAAATAGGCGATGATCAGCATTAAGGCGATAAAGGCAGGCAGGCCGTTCAGCGCGAAACCATGTGGCGTGCGCCCGCCTGCGACCGCTGCGACGAGAAATCCGGCGGCGAAAAACGCTGTCCAGAAATCGAGGAAAAAAGCGAGAATGATGCGCCAGGAAGCCGGTTGTTTTGAGATCGGCTGTTTCGGTGCCGTATCATCACTCATGCCCGCCTCCTGTCACGCATAACATCATTCGTCTTCGGCTCAGAACGGAATATCGTCGTCCATATCGTTGGAGAAGCCGCCGGAAGGCTGGCCGCCGCCACGTGAAGAGCCGCCGCGCGATGAGGACTGCTGGTCGTAACCGCCGCCATAACCGGAGCTGGAGCCGCCACCGCTGCTGCCGTAATCTCCGCCACCGCCAAAATCACCACCGCCGCTACGGCCACCGCCGCCGCCCTCACCGCGACCATCGAGCATGGTGAGCGTGGAGTTGAAGCCCTGCAACACGATTTCGGTGGAGTAGCGGTCGTTCCCGGTCTGGTCCTGCCATTTGCGCGTCTGCAGCTGGCCTTCAATATAGAGCTTGGCGCCCTTCTTGACATATTGCTCGACGACCTTGCACAGGCCTTCGTTGAAAACCACGACCGTGTGCCATTCGGTCTTTTCCTTGCGCTCGCCGCTATTGCGGTCCCGCCAGGTTTCCGAGGTGGCGATACGCAGGTTGGCGATGGGGCGGCCATCCTGCGTACGGCGGATTTCGGGATCTGCGCCGACATTCCCGATCAGAATTACCTTGTTTACGCTACCAGCCATCTCGTCATCCTGTCCGCCGGCCATCATGACCGGCAATTGCATTTCAAAAAATTCCGCACACAATAACCATCACCGCCCGCAAAGGGCACCGCAGGCGTGGAACTATCCACAACGAATAATCCAGAGCTTCGAACAGCGGATATTCGCACTTGCTATTTGTTCCTTTTTTGTTCTATTTAATCGCGAAATTCGAGTCAAGTGGGCTGAAAAGCTCCGACCGATGGGGAATAGACCTCGACACCTCCGGCTGCGTCACTACATAAGGACACGCCGCCATCAAGCCTGTTATTTTTGTCCGAGCCTTGCCACGAGCCTTGTCATGAGTGAACTGAAGACGATTTCCATCCGTGGTGCCCGTGAGCATAATCTCAAGGGTATCGACCTCGATCTGCCACGCAACAAGCTGATTGTCATGACCGGGCTGTCCGGCTCGGGCAAGTCGTCGCTTGCCTTCGACACCATCTATGCAGAGGGCCAACGCCGTTATGTCGAAAGCCTTTCGGCCTATGCGCGCCAGTTCCTGGAAATGATGCAGAAACCGGATGTCGACCGTATCGAGGGTCTGTCGCCGGCCATTTCCATCGAGCAGAAGACCACCTCGAAGAACCCGCGTTCCACGGTGGGCACGGTCACGGAAATCTATGACTACATGCGCCTGTTGTTTGCGCGTGTTGGCGTCCCCTATTCGCCGGCCACGGGCCTGCCGATCGAAAGCCAGACCATCAGTCAGATGGTGGACCGCATCCTCGCTTTTGAGGAAGGCACGCGTCTTTATATTCTTGCGCCGATCGTGCGTGGCCGCAAAGGCGAATATAAGAAAGAACTTGCCGAGCTGATGAAGAAGGGCTTCCAGCGCGTCAAGGTGGATGGCCAGTTCTACGAAATCGCCGATGTGCCGGCACTCGACAAGAAATACAAACACGACATTGATGTTGTGGTCGACCGTGCGGTGGTGCGCCCGGATATGGCCGCACGCCTTGCCGACAGTCTCGAGACCTGCCTCAAGCTCGCCGATGGGCTGGCTATCGCCGAATTCGCCGACAAGCCTCTGCCGCCGGAAGAAACCGCCGCCGGCGGCTCCGCCAACAAGTCGCTCAACGAAACCCATGAGCGGGTGCTGTTTTCGGAAAAATTCGCCTGCCCCGTCTCCGGCTTCACTATTCCGGAGATCGAGCCGCGGCTGTTTTCCTTCAACAATCCCTTCGGCGCCTGCCCCAGCTGCGATGGCCTCGGCTCGCAGCAGAAGGTGGATGAAAACCTGATCGTTCCGGAACCGGCCCGCACGCTGCGCGACGGCGCCATTGCCCCATGGGCCAAGTCGTCTTCTCCCTATTACAACCAGACGCTGGAAGCGCTCGGCAAGGCCTTCGGTTTTAAACTGTCCAGCAAATGGTCGGAGCTTTCGAAGGACGCGCAGCACGCCATTCTTCAGGGCACCGATGACAAGATAGAATTCAACTATCAGGACGGCGCCCGCGCCTACAAGACGGTGAAAAATTTCGAAGGCATCGTTCCCAATCTGGAGCGCCGCTGGAAAGAGACCGACAGCGCCTGGGCGCGCGAGGAAATCGAGCGTTATATGTCGGCAGCGCCCTGCCCGGCCTGCGCCGGTTATCGCCTGAAACCCGAAGCCCTCGCCGTCAAGATCAACAAGCTGCATATCGGCGAAGTCACCCAGATGTCGATCCGCAAGGCACGCGACTGGTTCGAGGTGCTGCCGGAAAGTCTCAACGCCAAGCAGAATGAGATCGCCGTCCGCATTCTCAAGGAAATCCGCGAACGTCTGCGCTTCCTCAATGATGTCGGACTGGATTATCTCAGCCTGTCGCGTAACTCCGGCACGCTGTCCGGCGGCGAAAGCCAGCGCATTCGCCTCGCTTCGCAGATTGGCTCAGGCCTGACGGGTGTTCTCTACGTTCTGGACGAGCCGTCGATCGGCCTGCATCAGCGTGACAATGCCCGCCTGCTCGAGACGCTGAAGCATCTGCGCGATATCGGCAATACTGTCATCGTTGTCGAACATGACGAGGACGCCATCCTGACAGCGGATTATGTGGTCGATATCGGCCCGGCCGCCGGCATTCACGGCGGTCAGGTGATCGCCGAAGGCACGCCGCAGGACGTAATGGCCAATCCGAAATCGCTAACCGGCAAATATCTCTCCGGCGAACTCGGGGTCGCCGTGCCGGCAGAGCGCCGCAAGCCCAAGAAGGGCCGCGAGATCAAGGTCCATGGCGCACGCGGCAATAATCTCCAGAATGTCACGGCGGCGGTCCCGCTTGGCGTCTTCACGGCCGTGACCGGCGTATCGGGTGGTGGCAAATCCACCTTCCTGATCGAGACGCTTTACAAGTCGGCGGCACGCCGGGTGATGGGCGCCCGCGAAATTCCGGCCGAACATGATCGCATCGACGGTTTCGAATTCATCGACAAGGTGATCGATATCGACCAGTCGCCGATTGGCCGCACGCCGCGCTCCAACCCGGCCACCTATACCGGAGCCTTTACACCGATCCGTGACTGGTTCGCCGGCCTGCCGGAAGCGAAGGCGCGCGGTTATGCGCCCGGCCGTTTCTCCTTCAACGTCAAGGGCGGCCGCTGCGAGGCCTGCCAGGGCGATGGCGTCATCAAGATCGAAATGCACTTCCTGCCTGACGTCTATGTCACCTGCGACGTGTGCCACGGCAAGCGTTACAATCGCGAGACGCTGGACGTGACTTTCAAGGGCAAATCCATCGCCGACGTTTTGGATATGACGGTGGAGGAAGGCGTGGAATTCTTCGCCGCCGTGCCGGCGGTGCGTGACAAGCTGCAGGCTTTGTTCGATGTCGGCCTCGGTTACATCAAGGTCGGCCAGCAGGCCAACACCCTATCCGGCGGCGAGGCGCAACGCGTCAAGCTCGCCAAGGAACTGTCAAAGCGCTCGACGGGCCGCACACTTTACATTCTCGACGAGCCGACGACCGGCCTTCACTTCCACGACGTCAACAAGCTGCTGGAAATGCTGCAGGCGCTGGTGGACCAGGGCAATTCCGTCGTGGTGATCGAACACAACCTCGAGGTCATCAAGACGGCCGACTGGATCATCGACATCGGCCCCGAAGGCGGCACGGGCGGCGGCGAAATTGTGGCGACCGGCACACCGGAAGACATCGTCAAGATCGAGCGCTCCTACACCGGTCATTTCCTGAAGGAACTTCTGGAACGCCGGCCGGCCGGCAAACGCGAGGCTGCGGAGTAATCCGCAGTCTTTCACAGCAAAGGTCGAATGGGCCAAAGGCTGAAGGAGGAACAGCATATGTCGACATCAGGCACGATCCGCACCGGTATCGGCGGCTGGACATTCGAGCCATGGGAAGGCACGTTTTATCCGGAAAAGCTGCCGAAGAAACGCCAGCTCGAACATGCCAGCCGGCAATTGACGGCCATTGAGGTGAATGGCACCTATTACAGCAGCCAGAAGCCCGAGACCTTCGCCAAATGGGCATCCGAAGTGCCTGAGGATTTCATCTTCTCCCTGAAGGCCAGCCGCTTTGTCACCAACCGCAAGGTTCTGGCCGAAGCCGGGGAATCCATGACGAAGTTTTTGACTCAAGGGTTGACGGAACTCGGCTCTCATCTCGGCCCCATCCTCTGGCAGTTCGCCCCCACGAAAAAATTCGACGCGGATGATTTCGGCGCCTTTCTGGCGCTCCTGCCTGAAAAGCAGGATGGTATCCGTCTTCGCCATGTGGTCGAGGTGCGCAACCCGACATTCCAGGTGCCGGAATTCATCGATCTTCTCGCCAGACACAAGGTCGCCGTCGTCTGCGCCGATCACCACGATTACCCGATGCTGCCTGACGTCACGGCCGATTTCGTCTATTGCCGCCTGCAAAAGGGCGAAGACGACATCGCAACCTGTTACCCGAAGGCGGAGATCGGCCATTGGGCAGAACGGGTCAAGACCTATGCGGCGGGCGGCCTACCCGACGATCTGCCGCTGATCGCGCCCGACCGGAAAGCGGAAAAAACGCCGCGTGACGTTTTCGCCTTCTTCATCACCGGTGGCAAAGTCAATGCGCCCAACGGTGCACAGGAATTGCAAAAGGCTGTCTGAGTGACGCGGCGACGCCGAACACCTGATGTTGCGGCGTCACCGATAAATCGTCGTACCGAAAAACATTCGGTATCCGGAGAATAAACAGCTCGCGTCTCATTCCCGTCATCTCACGCCGGCAAGAATGCCAATGACGGCACAAGGCGCTTCGCCGGCAAAAGGCTGTCGTTATCAGAGGGCTGGCCGGAATGAATATGATCGAGACGGAACGTTTACGCCTGCGCCTTTGGCGGGACGACCATTTTGAAGCCTTCGCCGCGATGCAATCCGATCCGGAGGTGATGGCCGATCAGGGCGGGCCGGCGGACGAGGCGCGGAGCAGGGAGAAATTCGAGCGCTACCGCAGGGCAGAGCGCGAACAGGGCATCGCCCGCTGGGCTGTTGAAAATCCCGATGGCCTGTTTCTCGGTTATGCCGGCGTCATGCCGCGCCTGTCCGAAGACCATCCACTTGGCCAGCACCACGAAATCGGCTGGCGTTTCATAAGGCAGGCCTGGGGAAAAGGTTATGCGACCGAAAGCGCAAAAGCCTCGCTGACCCATGCTACCGGATACGCGGGAATAGCTGGGATCATCGCCTATACCAGCCCCGATAATTTTCGCTCCCAGGCCGTCATGTCGCGCCTTGGCCTGATCCGCGAACCATCGCGCGATTTCTCCATGCCCGGTCATACGGACAAGGAATGGCGCGGGCTGGTCTGGGTCGCTCCCTAGAGCAGTCCGGTCCAAACGGAATAGCCGGACCTGCTCAAGCCCATTGTTTTTCCGCACGTTCCGGACGTAAAACCACTACGCAGTTTTACTCGAAATGCTCCAGGATATCTCCCGATTGAGGCTGCGGAACTCTCCGCAACGCCCTGGTTGCCGACGGCATAAAATCGAAAGAATGCCGTTTCCAGCCTTCAGCCCGCCAGTTCCTTCGTCGGGTTGAAATCGATCGCTGCGAAAGCCGCCTCGATCACCTCCGTCCCTGCCCCCGGACGGGTGGCATCGCTGGAGAGGATTTGCCGGAAACGGCGCGCGCCCGGCATGCCCTGAAACAGACCGACCATATGGCGGGTGACGTGGTTGAGACGCCCACCAGCAGCAATATAATCGGCGGCATAGGCCATCATCGCGTCGCGCAACCCCATCCAGTCAGCTTGCCGGGCCTCGTCACCGTAGATGCGGTGATCGACATCGGCGAGAATGGAGGTGTTGTGATAGGCGGCGCGGCCGAGCATGACGCCATCCATATGTTGCAGATGGTCACACGCCTGATCGAGATCGGCGATACCGCCATTGATGCCGACGAAGACATCGGGATTTTCCCGCTTCATACGATGGACGAGATCATAATCGAGCGGCGGCACCTCGCGGTTTTCCTTCGGCGAGAGCCCCTGCAGCCAGGCTTTACGCGCATGGATCCACACGGCATCCGCGCCGGCCGCGACAACACGCGCCAGAAAATCCGGCAACACGGTTTCCGGCTCCTGATCATCCACCCCGATGCGACATTTGACAGTCACCGGCACAGTGGCAACCGCCTTCATCGCCGAAACGCATTGCGCCACGGCTTCGGGCTCGCGCATCAGGCAGGCGCCGAAGGTGCCGGATTGCACCCGATCCGAAGGGCAGCCGACATTGAGGTTGATTTCGTCATAGCCGTAATCGCCGGCAATACGAACCGCCTCGGCAAGCTTGGCCGGGTCCGATCCACCAAGCTGCAGCGCGACGGGATGTTCCTGCGGATGATAACCGAGCAGCCTGTCGCGCTGGCCATGGATGATGGCATCGGCAACGATCATTTCAGTAAACAGCAGCGCGCGCTTCGACAATTGCCGGTGCAGAAACCTGCACCTCGTGTCGGTCCAGTCGATCATGGGGGCCACGGCGAAGATTTTTTCGCCGCTGGCAAGCGCTTGTCTGTACATGGATTAACCTCTTTGCGCCGGCTTCTACAGCAAAGGACCGCAAAAAGCCAGTTTTGCACTCGACAGCATTTTCAACTGGAAATCAGCCCGGAATCGCGGGACAAGAATTGCACCTTAAAGACACGACAGGAAATTCCCATGGCCGCCACCGTCATCCCCGCCCCGAAACCCGTTCTCCTGCCCGTTGAAGGTACAGGCGACATGTTCCCCGTGCGGCGGGTCTATTGCGTTGGCCGCAATTATGCCGATCACGCCATCGAGATGGGCCACGATCCCTCGCGCGAGCCGCCCTTTTATTTCCAGAAGAACCCGGACAATCTTCTGCCCGCCGGCAATGATTTCCCCTATCCGTCCCTGTCCTCGAACGTGCATTACGAGGTGGAATGCGTCGTGGTGCTGAAAAGCGGCGGCGCGGATATTCCAGCTGCCGAGGCCCTGAACCACGTCTGGGGTTATGCCGTCGGCATCGACATGACCCGCCGCGACCTGCAGGACGGGCTGAAGAAGATGGGCCGTTCCTGGGAAGGCGCCAAGGCGTTTGAATATTCCGCCCCGGTTTCCGCCATCGTTCCCGCGGACAAGATCGGCCATCCCGCAACCGGCGCGATCTGGCTTGATGTCAATGGCGAGCGCAAGCAGACGGGCGATCTCGCACAGATGATCTGGAAGGTGCCGGAAGTGATCGCCGAGCTTTCCAAGCTCTTCACGCTTGCCGCCGGTGACGTGATCATGACCGGCACGCCGGCCGGCGTTGGTCCGATCGTGCGCGGTGACCGCATCGACTGCGGCGTCGATGGTGTCGGTACGCTGTCGGTCACGGTCGCCTGATCGCTGCCGGCGCATATTCCAGAGGGAGAAACCGAATGCCGCTTTACCGCCTCGCCGACCGGGTGCCGCAAACCCCTGCCCCGGATCGTTACTGGGTCGCCCCCGATGCCAATGTCATCGGTTCGGTAACGCTCGGCGAAGATGTCGGCATCTGGTTCGGCGCGACATTGCGCGGTGATAACGAGCCGATCAGCGTCGGGCGCGGCACCAATATCCAGGAAGGCGCGATGGTGCACAGCGATCCCGGCTTTGCCGCGACCATCGGCGAAATGTGCACAATCGGCCACCACGCCATCGTGCATGGCTGCAGCATCGGCGACAATTCTCTGATCGGCATGGGCGCAACGATCCTGAACGGCGCAAAGATCGGCCGCAACTGCCTCGTCGGCGCCAATGCGCTGGTGACGGAAGGCAAGGAATTTCCCGACAATTCACTGATCGTCGGCTCGCCGGCGCGGGCCATCCGAACGCTGGATGACGAAGCCGTCGCCGGCCTGCGCCGTTCCGCGGAAAAATACATTGAGAACTGGAAGCGTTTTTCGAAAGATCTGGCGATTATCGAAGGATGAGCAACGGTGGGCAACCATGCCCACCCCGCAAACAAAGCCTAGGACGCGCAGTTTGCGCAGAGACCACGAATCTCGATGGTGGTCTTTTCCGCCTTGAACTTGCTGTCCTTCACCCAGCGCTCAAGACGGTGGTCGATTTCGTGATCATGGAACTCGGTCACCTGCCCGCAGGATTCGCAGATGGCGAACGCCACGGTGCCATGGTGGTGCGAGCAGCACTCGGCCTGCGTATGCGTGCAGGCAACGAAAGCGTTGAGGCTTTCCAGCCGGTGCACGAGACCGAATTCCACCAGCTTTTCCAGCGCCCGGTACACCTGCAGCGGCGCGCGGAACCCGTCATCCCGCAGCTTGTCGAGGATCATATAGGCACTGAGCGGCTGATGCGCGTTTGACAGGGCATTCATGACCAGCGACTGGTTCTTGGTGAGGTTCTGCTGGGTCTGCGCATTCATGATTTGCCTCCTTCATCCGCGGAGCGGGAAAAACCCGGCGCCGGCAACAGGCTTATAACGAACAGGATCACCGCGGCAACCACGATGGAGGGGCCGGACGGCGTATCATAGGTCAGCGAGCCGAACAGGCCGCCGATAACCGCGATGGCGCCAATCAGCGACGCGACCACGGCCATCACCTCCGGCGTGGCAGAAAAACGTCTGGCAGTGGCAGCCGGTATGATCAGCAGCGAAGTGATGAGCATGATGCCGACCACCTTCATCGCAATGGCAATCACCAGCGCCATCAACAGCGTGAAGATGAGCTTCGCCCGCTCCGGGTTCAGCCCTTCGGCTTCAGCCAGTTCGGTATTGACGGTGGAAGCGAGCAGCGACCGCCACAGGAACACCATGGAAACGATGACCACCAGCCCGCCGCCCCAGATCAGCGCGATATCGCTGCGGGTGACAGCAAGAATATCGCCGAACAGGAACGAGACGAGATCGATACGCACCCAGCTCATGAAGGCGACGATGACAAGGCCAATGGCGAGAGCTGAATGGGACAGGATGCCAAGCAATGCGTCGGACGACAGTGCCTGCCGCCGCTGCAGAAAAATCAGCAGGATCGAAACAGCGGACGCCACCAGAAAGACGCTGATGATGAGGTTGAGCTGCAACAGCAGCGAGAGCGCGACGCCAAGCAGCGCTGAATGGGCCATCGTATCCCCGAAATAGGCCATGCGCCGCCAGACCACGAAACAGCCGAGAGGTCCGGCGGTAAGGGCAACGCCGATGCCGGCGACCATGGCGCGAACGAAGAAATCGTCAAACATGCCGTTCTCCCTGCGCGTGTTTCGAGGGCGCATGGTCCCCATGTTCATGTTCATGGCCGCAACCGCATTCGTCGCCATGGTCATCATGATGGTGGCCATGATCATGGGCATGGTGGTGGCCGTCTTCAGGGTGGCAATGATCCGTCACCGAACCATCCGCGTGCTGCACCCGGCCATCGGGCAGATGGGTGTGGTCGTGGTGGTGGCTGTAGACGGCAAGCGCCTTTGCGGCAGAACCGCCGAACAGCCGCATATATTCCGGGCTCTGGCTTACCGCCTGCGGTGTTCCCCGGCAGCAGACATGGCCATTCAGGCAGATCACGGTATCGGTTTCCGCCATCACCACATGCAGGTCATGCGAGATTAACAGAATTCCGCAATTACTTGAATTTCTGATATTTTTTATCAGATCATAGAGCGCGATCTCACCGGAGAAATCCACACCCTGCACGGGCTCGTCAAGTACGAGAAGATCGGGCTTGCGGGCGATGGCGCGAGCCAAAAGCGCACGCTGGAACTCGCCGCCGGAAAGGTGTTGAACTTCGGCGTTCGCCAGATGTGAGATGCCTGTCGCATTCAACGCCGCATCGATCTCGCGGGCGGGCAGCGGCCCGGTCAGCGTCATCAGCCGCCGTACCGAAAGCGGCATGGTCCAGTCCACCGAAAGCTTCTGCGGCACATAACCAACGCGCAGGCCGGCAATGCGCGAGACTTCACCCTCGGTTGGTTTCATTACGCCGATCGCCATTTTCGCGCTTGTGGATTTGCCGGAGCCGTTCGGGCCGATCAGCGTCACGATCTCGCTCTTGCTGACGGAAAACTCCACGCCGCGCACCAGCCAGCGGCCATTGCGCTGCACGCCGGCATTGGCAAGGGAAACCAGTATATCGTTACCCTGACGGGAGGAATGAAGCATGGGATTGTCCGTTCGGCGATGTTGCCTACCGCTATTGCATACGTTATAGAGTTACGCAATAAATGTAATAACATAACTATACTTCTTCAAGTGGAGTGCATTGCATGAAATCGATCCTGATCCCGCTCATGGCGTCGGTCGCAATCGCGGCCGCCGCTTCGGGCGCCACAGCCGCGCCCGATGTCGTGGTCTCGATCAAGCCCATCCACTCACTCGTGGCAGCCATCATGCGCGGCGTTGGTGAACCGCAGCTCATCGTTGAGGGTGCCGCCTCGCCACATACCTATAACCTGCGGCCCTCCAATGCGCGCAAGCTGGAAAAGGCGGATGTGGTGTTCTGGGTTGGGCCCGGGCTGGAAGCTTTCCTGGAAAAGCCGCTGGAGGCACTGGCCAGCAAGGCGACGGTGGTGGAACTGGAAGACGCCAAGGGGCTGGAAAAGCTGCCTTTCCGTGAAGGCGGCCCCTTCGAGGCGCATGACCATGGCGAAGAGGGTCATGAAGACCATGCGGATGGCGAGGCGGCACACGATCATGGCCATGACCACGGCGACCATGATCATGGGCACGGCGCCTATGATACCCATCTCTGGCTTGATCCCGCCAATGCCAAGGCCATGGCGCAGACGATCGAAACCGCACTGATTGCGGCCGATGCCGGCAATGCTGCGACCTATCAGGCCAACACCAAAAAGCTGATCGACGATCTCGATGCACTCGACACGGAACTGGCTGAAACGGTCAAGCCGATCAAGGACAAGCCTTTCATCGTCTTTCACGACGCCTATCAATATTTCGAGCACCGTTATGGCGTGAAGACGGCGGGGTCGATCACCGTCAGCCCCGAGACCCTGCCCGGTGCGGACCGCGTCAAGCAGATGCAGGAAAAGGTTCGCCAGCTAGGCGCAACCTGCGTTTTCGCCGAACCGCAATTCGAGCCGAAACTGATCTCGGTCATCACTGAAGGCACGGCGGCAAAGTCCGCGACGCTCGATCCGGAAGCGGCCACGCTGGAGCCCGGTCCCGACCTCTATTTCAAGCTGATGCGCGGCATTGCCGGCTCGCTGAAGGACTGCCTGGTCCAGCCGTGAGCGATAACGCTTCTTTTCCGTCATTCCGGCCTTGAGCCGGAATCCAGCCGACGCGCGTCCGCGCGACGGGGAGACTCCTTCCAGCCCAAGGACTTGGGCTGGCTGGATGCCGGCTCGAGGCCGGCATGACGGCGAGTAAGTGGCAACCCGCAACAGAGGCGGGTGCAAAGCATCGATTCCGACGCTGCTCTTTACGGCTTCGGCGCCATGGAAGACCAGACCGGCTCGCTGACGCTCTGCAGGGTTTCCGGCGGAGCGCCGTTGATACGTGCCAGAAGGGCTTTCGCAAGCTCCCTGCCCGCCAGCTTGATATCCTCGTTGACGGTATGGATTTGCGGCTTGATCCAGTTCAGGAACTCGGCCGACTGTTTCGAGACGATATCGATATCCTTGCCGATCTTCACACCCGCCGCTTCGAAACCCGCCAGCAGCGCGATGGTGCTGCTGCCGCTGATCGAGACGATGCCATCGGGACGATCATCCGATTGCATCAGCCTCTGGCCGTAATCGCGGATTTTGTCGAGCGGCGTCTCGATGGTGACGACATCAATGGGAAATTCGGTAAGGCCGAAATCCCTGATCCCGCGATTGAACCCCTTGCGCGCATGATCGTGGTAAGAAAATCGCGATGGCGGCATGATCACGGCAATCCGTTTGCGCCCGCATTGCGCCAGACGCTCGACTGCCTCGTAAGCGTAGGCCTCATTGTCGAAATCGTGAAAGGCATGTTCGATGCCCATATCGGACCGCCCATGGGTGACGAAGGGCATGTTGCGCTCGGTCATGAAACGGACGCGCGGATCGTTCGGCTCGATCTTCGAAATAATGACCCCATCCGCCGAGCCGGTCTCGAGAATGTAGCGGATCGGCACCATGGAATCCTTGGCGTGGATATGTGGCGTGACGACCAGGTGATATTGCGTGGTGGAGAGTATCTCGGTGATGCCGAACACCATCTGGCTGGTGAAACCCATCAGTTCTTCGTCGACACTCAACACCAGTGCGATGACATTGGTCTTGCCGGTGCGAAGCCGCACGCCGGCGCGGTTGGGCTGGTAGCCGATCTGCCGGGCGATCAGCCGCACGCGCTCCTTGGTCTCGGCGCCGATATCGGGCGCATCCTTCAATGCACGCGAGACTGTGGTGATGCCAAGACCTGTCATATAGGCGATGGTCTTCAAGGTCGGGCGCTCGCCCGTCGTCGCGGGTGCTTCGCCCCCGCCGGATTTACCAGTATCGTTCATGTCATTTCGCCACGCTTTACCGAACGATAATCATAGATAGCTTTTGCGCTGTTGCAAAGGCAAACGTCCCCTCGCACCGCTCGGCCTCATCCCATCACGCCTCAATTCAGCTATAACGATGCAGGTGCAGAAAATATTTCCTCCCATGAAACTGTTCCCGCAGCCATGAAACCCAAGCCTCGAAAACATACAGAAATTAATTATTTAAATTAAAAAACAAATATAACTTATTGATATATATAAATAAATTATCGAATAATTAGAATAAGGCTACCTCTTCACCGCGTGACGTTGATGACAGACGCATTTAACCTCGCCAGTCGGCAATCAAAGGCATGACGGCACGTTTGTTTTACGGTAACGTTGCCGAAGGGAGAAGATCGTGACGTGGAGCGAACCGGCAAAAGCCGTTTTGCCGGCATGCAGTTCCCCCAGATTCTGACACAAGCCTGCTTCACAATGCCGGGCCGTCTTTGTTGAATTCATATTATGCAGGGTCCCACCATGATCTCTTCTTCCACGCCCGAAACCACCATCGATCTGGCCGGGCTCTGGCGCCTGAGTTCGGTGGAGGGAGACCATGCCACCGAGCTTTCCGTCCCCGGCGATATTCACACCGCGCTCAAAAATGCGGACATCATTCCCGACCCCTATCACGGCGCCAATGAAAACGCGGTGCAATGGGTGGCGCAGCGGGACTGGATCATTGAGCGCACATTCATCCTCGATGAGGCCGATGCCAGCTGGTATCTCGATATTGATTATCTCGACACCGTCGCCATCGTCTTTGTCAACGATGTCCCGGTCCTGAGCGCCGACAATTGCTTCCGCCGTTACCGCCCCGATATTTCGCGCGCAGTGCGGCCGGGTGAAAACACCATCCGCATCCATTTCCATTCCAACATCGTGGCCGGTGCAGAACGTCAGGCGCGGCAGCCCTTTTATATTCCCTATCACCCCGGCAATTCGCCGATCGCCAATGGCAACATGTTGCGCAAGCCACAATGCCATTTCGGCTGGGACTGGAACATCGCCATTGCGCCGCTTGGGCTTTACGGCAAAATCCTGCTGAAGCGCCTCGATACGGCCCGCATCGAGCATGTCATCACCTCGCAGCATCATGTCGAAGGCGGCGTTGAGTTGCATGTGGCCGTGACGCTGTTTGCCGAAGGCCCGGCAAGCCTGCCGGTCTACCTCTCCCTCAACGATGAAAGACTGCGGCTCGATTGCGGCGTCGGCGCGGGCGAGACGGTGGTGCGCCACGTCTTCTTCGTGGAAAATCCGCAACTCTGGTGGCCGGTCGGCAGTGGCGAGCAGACACTCTACAGGCTGACGGTGGAATTGCCCGACGAGACCGTCACCCGCCAGATCGGCTTCAGGACCATCGAACTACTGACGGACAAGGATGAAGCGGGCAGCCGTTTCGCTTTCCGCATCAACGGCCGGGAGATATTCTGCCGCGGCGCCAACTGGATTCCGGCAGATGCGCTCCATTCGCTGACCAGCCGGGAAAAGACCGAAGATCTCCTCTGCTCCGCGGTCGAGGCCAACATGAACATGATCCGCGTCTGGGGCGGCGGGTTCTATGAGGAAGACTGGTTCTACGATCTCTGTGATCGCCTTGGCCTTCTGGTCTGGCAGGACTTCATGTTCGCCTGCAATCTTTATCCCTGCAGTGAGGACTTTCTCGACAATGTCGAACACGAGGTCGATTACCAGGTGAAACGCCTGTCCTCGCATGCCTCCATCGCGCTGTGGTGCGGCGATAACGAGCTGGTGGGCGCGCTGACCTGGTTCGATGAATCCCGCAACAATCGCGACCGCTATCTCGTCGCCTATGATCGCCTGAACCGCACCATCGAACGGGCCCTGAAAAAAGCCGCCCCCGAAGCGCTCTGGTGGCCATCGAGTCCCGCGTCGGGTTATCTCGATTACGGCGATGCATGGCACGCGGATGGTTCCGGCGACATGCATTACTGGTCCGTCTGGCACGAGAATAAGTCGTTCGACAATTACCGGTCGGTCAAACCGCGTTTCTGCTCCGAATTCGGTTTCCAGTCCTACACATCCATGCCCGTCATCCGCACCTATGCCGAAGACAAGGACATGAACATCGCCTCCCCGGTCATCGAACTGCACCAGAAGAATGTCGGCGGCAATGAACGGATCGCCGGCACCATGTTCCGTTATTTCCGCTTCCCCAGGGATTTCGAGAACTTCGTCTATCTGAGCCAGGTTCAACAGGCGCTGGCCATCCGCACGGCGGTCGACTACTGGCGCTCGCTGAAACCCCATTGCATGGGCACGCTTTATTGGCAGCTGAACGACACATGGCCGGTCGCCTCATGGTCGAGCCTCGATTATGGCGGTGGCTGGAAGGCGCTGCATTATGCCGCCCGCCGTTTTTTCCAGCCGGTCACGGTCTCGGCCATTTCCTCCAGGGATGGGCGACAGGTGAGCTTTTCCATGGTCAACGACACGGCGGAAGATGTCGAGATCGACATGAACATCGTTGCGCTGACCATGGACGGCAACCGCGTGCCGCTGAAATCCGCCAACGGCACATGCGCGACGGATAAGGCCGCGACGCTGACCGAAATCGACATGGACAGCCTGCCGGATGGCGCCATCCTTGCGTGGAGCTTCATTGCCTCCAACGGCATGACCGGGGAAGGCCATCACGTGCGCGACACCTACAAGGCGCTGGAGCTTCAGCCCGCCGGGTTGGATCTGTCAGTCGGCCCGCTGAAGAACGGTCAGTTTGAAATCGATGTCACCGCCGCCGGTCTCGCCCTCTTCGTCATGCTGGAGGCGGACCAGCCGGGGCGATATTCGGACAATCTGTTCGATCTTTCCGCCGGCGAAACGCGCCGCATCATCTTCACCCCGAAGGCGGATGGCCCCCAGCCGCATTTCCGCATCTTCGATCTTCATTCCTGCCAATCCTCGCCCAATCGCGGCATTGAAACAATGCAGAGAAAGGCATAACCATCCCTCTGGGGAATGACAGGTGCGCCCGCACCTGTTTTCATCGGTTCAAAGGGTTGCCGGGTTCTCCGGCAGCCAGTCATCAGCAAGTGGAGGAAGACCCATGGTTTGGCAACCGGCCGAAAACCGATACGCGTCCATGAAATACAATCATTGCGGCAAGACCGGCCTGAAGCTGCCGGCAATCTCGCTGGGGCTCTGGCACAATTTCGGCAACGATACGCCGCACCAGACGAAACAGGCCATTTGCCGCCGCGCATTTGATCTCGGCATCACCCATTTCGATCTCGCCAACAATTACGGCCCGCCGCCCGGCAGTGCCGAAACCGCCTTCGGTGAAATCCTGAAGACGGATTTCGCCGGCTATCGCGACGAGATGATCATCTCCTCCAAGGCCGGTTACAACATGTGGCCCGGCCCGTATGGTGAATGGGGCAGCCGCAAATATCTGATCTCTTCCTGCGACCAGAGCCTGAAGCGCATGGGGCTGGACTACGTCGACATATTCTATTCCCACCGTTTCGACCCCAACACACCGCTTGAGGAAACCTGCGGCGCGCTGGACCAGATCGTGCGCTCGGGCAAGGCGCTTTATGTCGGCATCTCGTCCTACAACTCGAAGCGCACCCGCGAGGCCGCCGCCATCCTCAAGGACCTCGGCACGCCTTGCATCATCCATCAGCCGAGCTACTCGATGATCAATCGCTGGATCGAGGAAGACGGTCTCGTCGATACGCTGGAAGAACTGGGCATCGGCTCCATCGTCTTTTCGCCGCTGGCGCAGGGCATGCTGACGACGAAATATCTCGGCGGCGTGCCGGATGGCAGCCGTGCATCGCAGAGCAAGTCGCTGAACCCGGCCTTCCTCAACAAGCGCAATGTTGAAAACATCCGCTCCCTCAACAGCATTGCCGAACGCCGCGGCCAGACGCTGGCGCAGATGGCGATTGCCTGGGTTCTGCGCGGCGGTCGCATCACCTCGGCGCTGATCGGCGCAAGCCGTGTCGAACAGGTCGAGGATTGCGTCAAGGCGCTCGACAATGCCGAGTTCTCCACCGAGGAGCTGGCGGAAATCGATCGTTACGCCAGGGATGCGGATATCAACCTCTGGGCAAAATCCGCCGAACGGGTCTGATGGAAAAAACGACCGCCCGGTTATGCCGGGCGGTCCGATCACTCAATTAGGCGGCTTTAACCGCAGAACACCCGAATGACGGTCGACTTCGGATTAGTTACAGATTCTGTGGCAGTGCCGCTATGAACAAAGTTCAGTCTTGACGGTGTGTCGTTGGCAACGTGCTCTTGTCGCCCATAATGCCGCGAGTCTCCGGGAATATTCAGACCAACCGTCGCGGATGATAGCCCTCCAACATATTTCTGATAGCGCGACGCACCACAAGCGTCAGAAGTCGGCCCGGAGTTCTTAAGCGTTGCCGGCGCAGTTGTGCAGCCAGTAAGGGTGATCAATATGAGCGACACTGATGTAACTAGTCTTGGCTTCATGCTTATCTCTTCTACTCGCTTTGGTCGTGGATGGATATTTTGCTCTCACTAAAGTGGTGTTTATCTATTTGCAAATGTTTCAGAATTGGAACGCTTTTTGAGGTGAATAAAAGTATAATTGACACAGATAGACATTGAACGCCTTCCAGTATTTACATGTAACCGCGGGGTGAACAAAACGGCGGCCCAATTATGCCAGGCGGTCCGATCACTCCGGCAGCAGAAAAATCTCAAAACAAAAGATTAACTCCCGCCCCTAAGCATTAACAACCATTACATAAATGTAATTTTAAATTCAGTTTCCGTTCATTCGTTTATTCGTAAGTTCTTCTCATCGAAACCCGAGAGGAAACTTCCATGAAAAAGTTCGTCACCATTCTTCTGGCAGCCACCGTTCTTGCAGCTCCGATGGCACAGGCCCAGAGCCGCCACGACGATCGCCATCGCGGCGTCACCGTCGAGCGTCAGGTCACCACCAAGAAAGTCATCGTCAAGAAGCACCGCTGGGATCGCGGCCAGCGCCTCTCGGCCCGTGAGCGCCGCAACATGGTGGACCGCCGTGACTACCGCCGTTACCACCTCGCAGAACCGCGCCGCGACCAGCGCTGGGTACGCGTCGACAACCAGTTCCTGCTGATCAACGCCGTCAGCGGCCTCATCGTCGGCCTCGCCGCCGCCCGCTGAGTTGAAGCAGCAACCGAAATGAAAAAAGGCCCGCTTGCGCGGGCCTTTTGTTTTTATCGTTTCAGCCGATCAGAAAATGTCGGCGCCGCTGCCCCATGGGCCGTGCGGCTTGTCCACACTGTCGGTGCGTTCGAAACCATGCGCGCCGAAGAAGTCGCGCTGCGCCTGAATGAGGTTGGCGCTGCCGCGACCGCGGCGATAGGCGTCGAAATAGCCGAGCGCCGAAGCCAGCGCCGAAACCGGCAGGCCAGAGAGCACGGCGTAGGAAACCACGCGGCGCAGCGGCGCATCGGTATCCTTGACGATGGCGGCGAAGGCAGGCGTCACGATGAGGTTGGCCACATGCGGATCCTTGGTGAAGGCCGAGGTGATCTCATCGAGGAATTCCGAGCGGATGATGCAGCCAGCGCGCCAGATGCGGGCGATCGTCGGCATCGGCAGGTTCCAGTTGAACTCCTTCGATGCCGCCGACATGATGGCGAAGCCCTGCGCATAAGCGCCGACCTTGGCGGCCAGAAGCGCGCTTTCCAGATCGGCGATGAAGGCCTTTTTGTCAGCCGGTGCCGCCGCGAGGGTCGGCAGGCCGAAGATCTTTTCGGCAGCTTCGCGCTCATCCTTCTGCGAGGAGAGAATACGGGCAGCCACGGCCGCTTCGATGGCGGTTGCGGCGACGCCCATGTTCTGCGCCTCGATGACCGACCACTTGCCGGTGCCCTTCTGGCCGGCCTTGTCGAGGATCAGATCGACCATCGGCTTGCCGGTGATCGGATCGGCGGCGCGCAGAACCTTCTCGGTGATTTCGATCAGGTAGGAATTCAGGCGGCCCTTGTTCCATTCGGCGAAGACATCGGCGATTTCGACGGCGCTCATGCCAAGGCCATCACGCAGGATGCCGTAGATTTCGGCGATCATCTGCATGTCGGCATATTCGATGCCGTTATGGATGGTCTTGACGAAGTGGCCGGCGCCGTCATTGCCGAGCCATGCCACGCACGGATCGTCATTATATTTGGCGGAAATGGAGGTCAGCACCTTCTCGACACGCTTCCAGCTGTCTTCGGTGCCGCCAACCATGATCGACGGTCCGTGACGCGCGCCTTCTTCACCGCCGGAAACGCCCATGCCGATAAAGGTCAGGCCGCTATCCTTCAGATTGTCGAAACGGCGGATCGTATCGCGGAAATTGGCATTGCCGGCATCGATCATGATGTCGCCATTGGCGAGATGGGGCTTCAGGATTTCCATCTGCTGATCAACAGGATCGCCGGCCTTGATCATGATGATGATCGGGCGCGGAGGACGAATTGCAGCGACGAATTCCTCGATGGTTTCGCAGGGAATGATCTGGCCCTGCAGTTCGCCCGCATCGGCGTAGAATTTTCGTGTAACTTCCGGGGTTCGGTTGAATACGGCAATCTTGTTGCCCTTTTCCGCGATGTTCAACGCCAGGTTCGAGCCCATGACGCCGAGACCGATCAAACCGATTTCTGCCTGTTCCACGGATGTGCCTCCATCTTGCTTTTAGGTGGTCGTGTTGTGGCACTGTAATGGACAAACGGCAAGGCTAGCCGGGACTGAAACGATTAAATTTTGATGACGCAAGTCAGCTTTGCATATTTGCGACAGGTCAAGACCAGTTCAAAACTGACCTTTTGCTTCCCCTTCAAGAGGGCCGTGGCCGGTCGTCACCATCATCGATTACCCGCCAGGCAGCCCCGTCCATATCGTCATATTGCCCTGATCGAACCGACCAGAGGAAAGCGAAAAGCCCGAGCGCGCCCAGAAACAGCGCGACGGGAATGAGATAGATCAGCATGTTCATGCCAGTTGTGCCCCCTCGCCCGCAAATCCTGTTTTTACGTCGCTCCGGGGACGGATGGTTTCCGCCGCACCGGCAAGGCGCAACGCATTGGCAACGACGATCAGTGAAGATGTCGACATCGCAATGGCCGCAATCATCGGCGTCGCATAACCGGCAATCGCAATCGGCACGGCGATGATATTATAGCCGATGGCAAGCGCGAAGTTCTGCCGGATAAGCCTTCCGGCCCGCTGAGATGTCTCGATCGCAAAAGGCACGGCATCGAGATCCTCCTGCATGAACACGAAATCGGCGGCCTGACGGCCAATATCGGCGCCGGTGGCGGGCGCCATGGAAACATGTGCAGCGGCAAGCGCCGGCGCATCGTTGATACCGTCTCCCACCATCAGCACCCTGCGCCCCTCACCGGCAAGTTCGGCGCAGCGCGCCGCCTTGTCCTTCGGCGACAGGTCCGCACGCCAGTTGCCGATCCCCAGCCGCTGCGCCATGGCGCTGACGGCGGCGGCCCGGTCACCCGAAACGATTTCCTGCATCAGGCCCCGCACTGAGAGATTACGCAAAGCCGCAACCGCACCCGCGCGCGGATTATCCTCGAAACCGAAGCTTGCCAGTTGATGGCCATCGAGCGACAGCACCACTTCCGACCGCGCATCGCCATTGTCGGTCCGTGCCTCATCCGGGCAGGCGAAACGGCGATTGCCGAGCCGGTAAATACCGGCTTCCGTCTCGGCCTCGACACCCGAGCCCGGAATTTCCCGCACCGCGTCATAGATCGGCAAGGCACCGTTATAGGCGGCATGCAGGGCTTTCGAGAGAGGATGACGCGAATGAGCGGCAAGTCCCGCCGCAATTGCCATGGTGGCCGGCTTCACATCCCCTGTCTCGACCAGTCTCGGTTTACCGACGGTCAGCGTGCCGGTCTTGTCGAACAGCACGGTGTCGATTTCGGCCAGCCGCTCCATGGCCGAGCCTTCCTTGACCATGATGCCGTGCCGAAAAAGCCGTCCAGCGGCCACCACCTGCACGACGGGAACGGCAAGGCCGAGCGCACAGGGGCAGGTGATGATGAGAACCGCAATGGCAATCAGCATCGCCTGTTTCCAGTCCCCGCCAAAAACGCCCCAGCCGATAAACGTTACCAGCGCGAGAAGATGCACCACGGGTGAATAATAGCTTGCGGCGCGGTCGGCGATACGGCGGTAACGCGCCCGCCCGCCTTCGGCCGCCTCCATCAACCCGATCACTTCCGACAGGAAGGAATCCCTTGCCGAGGCGGTCACCCGGGCGGTGAGCGAACCGGTGAGGTTGAGCGTACCGGCCTGCAGGCTGTCGCCTGCCGCAACGCGACGCGGCGCGCTTTCACCATTGACGATGGACATGTCGAGATCGCTGCTGCCGGAGACGACAATCGCATCCACCGCCACACGATCACCTGCCGCAATCGCAATCGACATTCCGGGTTGGACATCGGCAAGCTGGCGGTATTCCCGCGTTCCATCCTCCCCGATGACGGTCGCGCCGCGCGGCGACAGCCGGGCCAGTCCGGCAATGGCCGAACGCGCCTTGTCGCGCATGATATGGTCCAGCGTACGGCCGATCAGCAGGAAGAACAGCAGCGATACGGTCGCATCGAACCAGGCATGCTCACCGTGATGGATCGTTTCCCACAGTGAAACGGCATAAGAGAGCGTGATGGCAAGCGCGATCGGCACATCCATATTGGTACGGCCGTGTTTCAGCGCGTTCCAGGCAGATTGATAGAAGAAACGCCCGCCATAGATCAGCGCCGGCGCGGCAATCATCGCCGAAATCCAGTGGAACATGTCGCGCGTCGCCGCATCCGCCCCCGACCAGACGGAGACGGACAGAAGCATGATATTGGCGGAGGCAAAACCGCACAGCGCCACCGCCCTGATCAGCTGCGAGCGCAACGCGTCCGAAGCATCCTGCCCGCTGGCGAAAAGATGTGTGCGATATCCCGTCGACAGGATTGCACGGGCAATCTCGGCGGGATCAGTCCTGACGCCATTGACCTCTTCCTTCCAGACGACCGCCACACGTTTGGACGACAGGTTCACCCGCGCCCGTTCCACCTGTGGCAAACGGTTAAGCGCAGTCTCGATGGTTGTGATGCAGGCGCCGCAATAAACATCCGGCACGCTGAGATCGGTCTGGCGCAGCCCCTGCCCCAGATCGCGGCTCGCCAGCAGCAATTCCTCCGACGATGGTGGATTGACCGGCTCGCCGAGTTGAAGCGAGCCTTCCGTTCCCGGTGCGCAGCAGCTCATTGACGTCCCCTGATAACGGCAATCCGCGTGCCCTCATGCACGATGATCCGGCCGTCCTTGACGGCAGTAACCTCGACGATCCATTGCCCCGGCAGCATGTCATGTGCGCCGGTAAAGACGCCGGTGGTGGCCGGGGTCAGTTCCATGTCGAAATTCTGGCTTTCACCCACGGGCCGGCGAAAATGCGCCGTCACCGTATCCGTATCGATCGGACCTTTATCCGGATGGAAAACCTCGTAACGTACGGTCTTCTCATCCACCACGAGCCTGCCCTTGATGCCGGTTGCGGCCCGTGCCTTGGCGGCTTCCGCCTTGGCATTGAACTGCTGACTGGCAACATAGGTGTTGGGCACGACGAGCCCGCTCCAGCTGTGGACCGCATTCCAGGCCATGATCATGTTGACGGTGATGATGGTGCCGAAGAACGTCACCATGACGCCGAGCATGTGCCAGCCGGTGAAAACGAAGCCGGATGTCTGGCGATTGTTGACTGTCATTTTTTCACTCCCGGAGCATTAAAGACCGCATCGTAACGGGCCGTTTCGTGGCCGGCCGTATCGCTGACGATGAATTCGAAGTTTTCCGCCGCCCGCGCGATATCCTTGCCCGGCAGGGTGACGAAGACCTTCAGCGTCGTCGCCTCATCCGGTTCCACCGTCACCTCGAAGGCGCGCGCGGCCGTATCCGGCATGCCGTTTATCTTCATCACCGCATTCGGAAGGCCTTCTATCGTCAGGTTCATTATGCGCGGCTGCGGCACCATGTTGAGAATGCGCACGGTATAGCCGTTACGGATCGAACCGTTCGATTCCAGCACATATTGCGGATTACGGTCGTGCAGGACATTGAGCGCCAGCCGCTCGCGCGTCACCAGCGCAAACAGCATGCCGATGCCAACGGCAGCCCAGATGGCGGTATAAAGCAGCGTGCGCGGCCGGAAGATGATGCGCCAGTTGAAGTGGCGGACACGCTTGCTGAAACTGCCGTCCTCCTCACGCACATTGGCGGGGCGGATGGCGTATTCGCCATTGCCGGTCGCCAGCGCCATGTTGGACTGATATTCGGACAGCGTCGCATAGGCGATCAGCCCGCGCGGCTTGCCGATCTTGTCCATCACCCCGTCACAGGCATCGATGCAGAGCGCGCAGGTGATGCATTCCAGCTGCTGCCCGTCCCTGATGTCGATGCCCATGGGACAGACCGCGACACAGGCATTGCAATCGACGCAGTCGCCGATGCTCTCCCCAGCTGCCGCAGCCTTCTTGGCGTGCCGCGAGCGCGGTTCGCCGCGCCAGTCATTATAGGTAACGACAAGCGAATTCTCATCCAGCATCGCCGCCTGGATGCGCGGCCAGGGACACATGTAGGTGCAAACCTGTTCCCGCATCAGCCCGCCGAAGACATAGGTGGTGGCGGTCAGCGTGGCGACGGTCGAGTAGGCGATCATCGGCGCCTGCCCGGTCATGAACTGCATCGCCAGCGTCGGCGCATCGGCGAAATAGAAAATCCAGGCGCCGCCGGTCAGAACGCCGATCACCAGCCAGATCGCATGTTTCAGCACCCGCTTGCGCAATTTGCCAAATGTGAAGGGCGCCGCGTCCAGTTTCATGCGGGCGTTCCTGTCGCCCTCGATCGCCCGTTCGACCACCAGAAACAGGTCGACCCAGACGGTCTGCGGACAGGTGTAACCGCACCATGCACGCCCGACGGCTGATGTGACGAGAAACAGCCCCAGCCCCGCCATGACCAGCAGGCCGGCAACAAAAAAGAACTCCTGCGGCCAGATTTCGATGAAGAAGAAATAAAAGCGCCGGTTGGCGATATCGATCAATACCGCCTGATCGGGCGCATAGGGACCGCGGTCCCAGCGCAGGAACGGCGTCAGATAATAGATGCCGAGCGTCACCAGCATCACCAGCCATTTGAACCGCCGGAACCTGCCCTCGGCGCGCTTCGGAAAAATCTTCTTGCGCGCTTCGTAAAGCGGTTTGCGCGTTTTTGCGGAATTGACGGCTTCCGCCTCCAGCCTTTCGACGGGCTGCTGCGGGCGATCCTGTCCGGCGCGATAGATGTTCATGATAGGAGTCCATTTTTATCTCCTTGCTTTCTCCCATCTCAGCAGGGAAACATCCTTGACTTACATCAAGTGACGACAAAGTGGCGCAGGGAGGGACCGCGCCGCAGAGGGAGGACGAGATGCCTGTCATGCAGTCGAGAATCATTCACCTGTCAGTCGAAAAGCCGTGGGCACAGGTCTATGGTTTCGCCTCCGACCCGCAGAACATGCCGCGCTGGGCGGCAGGTCTGGGCGGCGGGCTGAAGCCGGATGGCAACGAATGGATCGCCGATGGCGGGCCGCTTGGCGAGGTGCGTGTCAATTTCGCGCCCGCCAACGAATTCGGCGTCATAGATCATGTCGTCACATTGCCGGACGGCCTGAAGGTCTATAACGCGCTTCGGGTAACGCCGAATGGCAGCGGCGCGGAAGTAAGCTTCACGCTGCTTCGGCTTGACGGCATGACGGACGAGGAGTTCGAGCAGGATGCGAGCGCAATCACGGCCGATCTCGAAACGCTGAAATCGCTGCTTGAAGCGGATTGATGGAGTAAATGATGACAGAAAATGCCAATGACCGGCGCATCGACTATGTCGAATTCAACGTCGCCGACATCGAACGCAGCAAGGAATTTTACGGCGGCGCATTCGGCTGGACCTTCAAGGATTACGGTCCGCAATATTGCGAGTTTTCCGATGGCCGGCTGACCGGCGGTTTCACCACCACGGCGCCGGTTTCGGCCAGGGGCGGACCGCTCGTCATTCTCTACGCCGCCGATATCGAGGACGTGCAGCGGCGTGTCGAAGCCGCCGGCGGACAGATCAGCGTCGCGCTATTCGAGTTTCCGGGCGGACGGCGTTTTCACTTCACCGATCCGGACGGATATGAACTGGCCGTCTGGTCGAAAAGCTGATCGGCAGGAGCTCGCCATGACTTTGACAACACCGCCTTTTTCGTTGGTCGGTATCGATCATATCGTCTTCATCGTCGACGACATGACGCGGGCGCTCGATTTTTACCGGAACGTGCTGGGATGCAGGGATGGTTACTCTTACCCTGCTCTCGGGATGGAACAAGTCTGGTGCGGAAATGCCCTGATCGTGCTGTGGGATGTCACGCACCCCGGTGGCACAAAGGCCGCTCCGCCCGTCTCCGGAGGTCGTAATGTCGATCACATCTGCATAGCGACCGGTCCCCTGAACCATGATGCGCTTCGCACCCATCTGGCGAAATTTAACGTCATGATAGAACAGGAAGCCTTTCACGGCGGCGCGAGAGGGATGGGACATTCGTTCTATTTCCGTGATCCCTTCGGCAACAAGATCGAGCTGAAGGGACCGGCCGAATATCCGGATGGACGGTCGGAAAGCGCCTGATCTGAACAATAAAAAAGGGCGCCTCCCCGGCGCCCTTCCTTACATTCTACTTGCCTCATTCGCCCCCACCAAGCGAATGCACGAAGATCGCCAGCTGCTTGACGGTCGTGTCACCGAGACGCTCACCCCAGGCGGGCATGACGCCGTGCTTGGGCGAACGGATCTGCGAAACGATGCCTTCCTCCCCATGCGACTTCAGCCAGATCGCGTCGGCCAGATTGGGTGCGCCGAATTCGCGATTACCCTTGGCGTCTTCCCCGTGGCACGAGGCGCAATTGTCGGCAAAGAGCTGCTTGCCGGGTTCCACCAGCGCCGGGTTGGAAGGCGTGCCGGTAAGGCTGACGACATAGGCCGCGACCTCGCGGATTTCGTTCAACTGGAGGATGTCGCCGAAGGCCGGCATTTCCGAAGCGCGCGTATCAGGATCATCCGCAAAACGAATGCCGTGCTTCACCGTCGTGTAGATATCGTCGGCACTGCCGCCCCACATCCAGTCATCGTCATTGAGGTTGGGATAACCCTGCCCGCCTTCCGCGCCCGAACCGTGACACTGAATGCAATTGACCTTGAAAGCGGCTGCACCGCCGGAAAGGGCAAACTGCATCAGGGTAGGGTCCGCCTGAATTTCGGCGAGCGAAGAATTGGCGATTCTGTCGACATAGACGCTCTGCGCCTGTTTCGCATCGGCAATTTCGGCGGCGATTTCGCCGCGGCTGCTCCAGCCGAGCAGCCCTTTTGTTGCGCCTGATATCAGCGGGTAAGCCGGATAGGCGATGGTATAACCGATGGCCCAGAGGATCGTGAAATAAAAGGTCCAGACCCACCAGCGCGGCATGGGATTGTTCAGCTCGCGGATACCGTCCCATTCGTGGCCGGTGGTTTCGACGCCGCTGATGTCATCAATGTGTTTTTCGGACATATCCTAGTCCTCCTTGAGCGGAATGCTGGCGGCATCGTCCGCGGCCTTCTTGGAGCCGGGGCGAAGGGTAAAAACGACGACGCCGGCGAAGAACAGGGTCATGGCAAGCAGGCCCCAGCTGTCGGCGAAGTGGCGCATGGCCGTATAGGTTTCCATCGTTTCGCCTCCTCACCGGTATCCGGCGGCATCGTCATAGGTCGAGAAATCGACCAGCGTGCCGAGCATCTGCAGATAGGCGACCAGAGCATCCATTTCGGTAAGCTTGGCCGGATCGCCGTCGAAATCGCCGACCTTCGCCTTCGGGTAACGCGCCAGAAGTTCCGACGAATCCGCATTCGGATCGGCCTGGGCGACAAGATCAGCCGCGGACTTCTCGATCATCTCATCGCTATAGGGCACACCAACGGCGCGGTTGGCCTTCAGCTCCATCGAGATGTCGGTGATCTTCAGCGGTGTCGTCTTGAGGAACGCGTAAGACGGCATGATCGATTCCGGCACCACGGAGCGCGGATCGGCCAGATGCTGCACATGCCATTCGTTCGAATAACGATCACCGACGCGCGCGAGGTCCGGCCCCGTGCGCTTCGAGCCCCACTGGAACGGATGGTCGTACATGGATTCCGCCGCCAGGCTGTAATGCCCGTAACGCTCCACCTCGTCGCGGAACGGCCGGATCATCTGGCTGTGGCAGACGTAACATCCCTCGCGGATGTAGATGTTGCGCCCGGCCAGTTCCAGCGGCGTGTAGGGTCGCATGCCCTCCACCTTCTCGATGGTGTTTTCGAGATAAAAGAGCGGTGCGATTTCCACGATACCGCCGATGGAGACGACCAGCAGGGAGCCGACCAGAAGCAGCGTGGCGTTGCGTTCGATGACGCCGTGTTTGTCAAGTATGGACATCGGCCTCTCCTTATTCAGCAGGCTGCAGCGAAGGAGCCGCGTCCTTGCGGGCGCCCTCCTCGCGTTGATGACCGAGGATGGTCATCGTGACGTTGTAGGCCATGATCAGCGCGCCGCTGAGGAACATCAGGCCACCCAGTGCACGCATCACGTAATAGGGGAACAAGGCCGCGACCGATTCCGCGAAGGAATAGACGAGGAAGCCCTGGCTATCATATTCGCGCCACATCAGAGCTTGCTGGATACCGGCCACCCACATGACGGCGGCGTAAACGACGATACCGAGCGTGGCGAGCCAGAAGTGCCAGTTGACCAGTTGCAGGCTGTAGAGACGGTCCCTGCCCCAGAGTTTCGGCGTCAGGTAATAGATCGCGCCGAAGGTGATCATGCCGTTCCAGCCAAGCGCGCCGGAATGAACGTGGCCGATTGTCCAGTCGGTATAGTGGCTGAGCGAGTTGACGGCCTTGATCGACATCATCGGACCTTCGAAGGTCGCCATGCCGTAGAAGGCCACGGCCATCACCATCATGCGCACGACGGGATCGGTGCGGATCTTGTCCCATGCGCCCGAAAGCGTCATCAGGCCGTTGATCATGCCGCCCCACGAGGGCATCCACAGCATCACCGAGAACACCATGCCGAGCGTCTGCGCCCAGTCGGGCAGCGCGGTATAGTGCAGGTGATGCGGACCGGCCCAGATATACATGAAGATCAGCGCCCAGAAGTGGATGATCGACAGGCGGTAGGAATAGACCGGGCGGTTCACCTGCTTCGGAATGAAATAATACATCATGCCGAGGAAGCCGGCCGTCAGGAAGAAGCCGACGGCGTTATGGCCGTACCACCATTGCGTCAGCGCATCCTGCACGCCGGAGAACGCCGAATAGCTCTTGACGCCCAGGAACGACACGGGCACCGCCAGATTATTGACGATGTGCAACATGGCGATGGTGACGATGAAGCCGAGATAGAACCAGTTCGCCACATAGATATGTGGCTCCTTGCGCATGAAGATCGTGCCGAGGAAGGTCACGAGATAGGCGACCCAGACGATGGTCAGCCAGATATCGACATACCATTCCGGCTCCGCATATTCGCGGCCCTGGGTGATGCCCAGCAGGTAGCCGGTGGCGGCCATGATGATGAAGAGGTTATAACCCCAGAATACGAACCAGCCGAGATTGCCGCCGAACAGGCGCGCCCGACAGGTTCTCTGCACCACGTAAAAGGACGTGGCGATCAGCGCATTTCCGCCGAAAGCGAAGATCACCGCCGAGGTGTGCAGCGGCCGCATGCGGCCGAAATTGAAATAGGGTGCGATGTTGAGATCGGGAAAGGCAAGCTGAAGCGCCACCACGACCCCAACCAGAAAACCGACGACACCCCAGAACACGGTGGCGATGACGCCGTATTTCACCACCTCGTCGAAATATTCCGACTTGCGGCGGGCGAGCGCGGCCGGATCGACAGGCGCGAAGGAGACACGGCGCAACAGAAGCACCGTGCTGACCAGCAGTGTAAAGAACAGCACCCACATATGGGCGGCGAAAAGACTGTCATGGGCAAAAGCTGCCCCAAGCAACGCGAGAAAGGCCCCAAGGGCCACGATCGCGGTTTCTAACGTGTAATTCATTGTTGGTTTCCCCCAACGTGCAAGCCGACCGACGAAAGGCAGGTTGTGCGCCTGGGAGAGCGGAAACGCGCCTTTGCGTCGGTTGGAGCATTGCCACCGGCAGGGCAACGCCACCTTGATCCAGATCAAGAAAGCAAAGCTGTCGCAGCCCCGGTAAAACAGGGCACGGCTTTACGAGGGGAATTTGCGTAAAAACAAAAGCGCGCGGTGATGGCGATCCTGCTTTTGCAGGTGTCGCGTCAGCCCTTCATCTTGAGGGGCAGTCCGGCGGCGACGAAAAATACGTCGTCGGCAATGGCCGCGATACGCTGGTGCAGCCGGCCGGCATGATCGCGGAATTCACGCGCCATGCGATTTTCAGGCACGATGCCAAGACCGACTTCGTTGGAGACGAGAATCAGTTTCGCTTTTGCCGACCCCACCGCCGCCGCCAGAACGTCGAAGGCGGCCTCGATATCGGCATTTTCCATCATCAGATTGGTGAGCCACAATGTCAGGCAGTCGATGAGGATGACATTCTCCGGCCGGTCGAGGCGCGCGAGCACCGAAACTATGTCGACCGGCGCTTCATGGGTCGTCCACTCGCCGCCACGCCGCGCCTGATGATGGCCAATGCGGTCACGCATCTCCTCATCCCATGGCCTGCCGGTGGCCAGATAATGCAGGCTTCCGCCGGCATTTACCGCAAGCTCTTCCGCAAAACGCGACTTGCCGGAGCGCGCGCCGCCAAGAATGAAAACGGAGCGGTTTTTATCTGTCATCGGAAACCTGAATGAGGAAAATGAAACGGACCGGCGTCTTTGCGATGTCGCAAGCCAGAAACAGGCGGCCATGAAGGGAACGATTCGTAGAAAAAGGCGTCCCCCGGTTGTTCATGCCGGACTGCCGCTGATACCGGACCGGAGAGACAAAACCTGCCTGCGGGATGCGGGACATATCAGCCTTGGCAACTCCGGATACCGGAAACACCGGTCCTCATGAAAGGCTAGGTGCGAATGGCTGTTCTGTCAATCGGCCGGGGATAGTGCCGGGAATTTACACGGAACCGGTACGCAAAACCTCACCCGGAACCGGCAGACCTTCCGTCCGCGAAGCGATTGATAAAGCCATAGGGTTACCGGAAGGTTAGCGAAACCGCGCCATGACGAAGCTGCAACGCGGCCGCAGAATATTCGGACGAAGGGGCGGCCGCCATTGCCTTGCCATGACCTTCAAATCAATATGCTTTCGAAGATTCGCAAACAGCAAGGTGACCCGCCCGTGATGACCGTCATGGACTATATATCGATCGTCATTTTCGTCGTGCTGTGGGCTGCCTATACCCATATCACGACGGGATCGCGGCTGTTTTCGCGCGCCAGCCTCAACCAGGCCATGGCCGAACGCCGGCGTGACTGGATCATGAATTCGCTCAAACGCGACCTGAAGATGATCGACACCCAGATCATGGCCGGCCTACAGAACGGCACGGCCTTCTTCGCCTCAACCTCCATCTTTGCCATCGGCGGCTGTTTTGCCCTGCTGGGCGCCACCGAACAGGTGGAATCGGTGTTTCGCGACATGCCTTTCGTGCATTATTCCGGACGCACGGCTTTCGAGCTGAAGGTCATCGGGCTGACCTGTCTGTTCGGTTATTCCTTCTTCAAATTCGGCTGGTCTTACCGCCTGTTCAACTATTGCACGATCCTGTTCGGCGCCATTCCGATGGTCCATGATGCGAGTTCCGACCGCGAGGCGGCCGAGCGCGCCGCCGAAAACGTCATAAAGATGAACATCATCGCTGCTAAGAATTTCAATGACGGCCTGCGGACGATCTTTCTGTCCATCGGTTATCTCGGCTGGTTCATCAGCCCCTATGTCTTCATCGCCAGCACCGTCATCATTATCGTGGCGCTCTTGCGCCGGCAGTTCTTTTCCGAGGCGCGTCGCGCCATCATGGAAGACAGCAGGCCTTGAAATAGCCGCACTTCAAGGGCCAAGCCCGAATGAATACCGGTCTCGTGAAAAGCGGAAAACATGGATAAAAACGCAGCCATCACCGAAACCAGCCGCAGGGGCCGCATAGGCGGTCTTGATACCCTGCGCGGGCTGGCGCTTCTCGCCATGGCATCCTACCACTTCACGTGGAACCTGGAATATTTCGGTTATCTCGAACCCGGCACGGCAACCACAGGCCTGTGGAAGCTTTACGCCCGCGGCATCGCCACTTCATTCCTGTTTCTGGCCGGTTTCAGCCTGTTTCTCGCCCATGGCAAAGGCCTGAACTGGCCGTCCTTCGGCAAGCGTTTCGCCATGGTGGCAGGTTCGGCGCTGCTGATTACCGCCGCCACCTATTTCGCCTTTCCCGACAGTTTCATCTTCTTCGGCATCCTGCATAATATCGCCGCCGCAAGCCTCGTCGGGCTGCTGTTACTGCGCGCACCAGCGCTGGTGACGCTGCTTTTCGCGGTGATCGCCTTCGCGTTGCCGCAATATCTGCAATCCGATCTCTTTAATGCGAAATGGCTGGCCTGGATCGGCTTTTCCACCATGCCGCCCCGTTCCAACGACTATGTGCCGTTGCTGCCCTGGCTCGCCCCGTTCCTCGCCGGACTTGGCGTTTCGCAATTTGTCACCCCTCGCGGCTGGCTGGATCGCTTTCGCAACCCCAGCTCACCACGCAATCTGGTTGCCAGCGCCGGCCGGCACAGCCTGGCTTTCTACCTCATTCATCAGCCGGTACTGATCGGCCTCGTTTATGTCCTGTCGGTCGTGGCACCGCCTCCTCCCGTGGATCAGGTGGAGCTTTACAAATCCAGCTGCGAAAAAAGCTGTGTCGAACAGGCGAACGGGGTGGAACTATGCCAACGTTTCTGCGGCTGCACGCTGGAAAAACTGCAGGCGGAAAGCCTGTTTGACATCATGATGGAAGGCAAGCTCAGCGCCGATCAGCAGACGAAGGTCAGCGAACTGGCACAGCAGTGTACGGTTGAGGCGCAGTAAGGGGAACCATCAGGTATTGCCGCCGCTTTGCCGGACTTCCGATAAGGGCGGCGACATTGCCCGTTGTTTCTTCTCCCCGCCGGGGAGAAGGTGGCCCGAAGGGTCGGATGAGGGGAAAACGTTGCCGGATTTCGGAGAGCTTGCCCCCCTCATCCCGCTGCCGCGGACTTTTCCCGGCGGGGAGAAGAAACAAGCGGCTATCGCCCGCTCCAGATATCACCTCACAATTTTCTGTCTCAGAAGTGAAATCAGAGGCGCCGATGTTTCATCATTTATGAAGCGGGAGCTATCGAGCTATGCTCAAGTCCCGACGCCGATTTCGGCAAGCCGCGTCAGACAGGCCTCTTCGACATTATCGAGTTCCGCCAGCGTCTCCTCGATGTCCTTGCGCTTTTGCCTGAGATCGGCACGCTTTTCGTCGACCTTCTTCATCAAAAGCACGAGCTGACCCGATTCGCCCGGCGGCTCCTTGTAGACGTGAATGATCTCGCGAATTTCGGCTATCGTAAATCCAATACGGCGGCCGCGCAGGATTTCCTGAATGAGACGACGGTCGGCGGCCCTGAAAAGCCGTGTGCGACCGCGGCGCTCAGGGTGAATGAGGCCCTCATCCTCGTAAAAACGCAAGGTGCGGGTGGAAACACCGAATTCGCGTGTCAGTTCGGTTATGCTATAATACTTGTCCAAGGGCCTATCCGATTCATCACCGGATAATATTATTTGACCTTCACGTAAAAGTCAATTTTTGCCATCCGCCTACCCGGAAATACCATACCACCAGGTTGCGATGCCCAGAAAGGCAAAAAAGCCGACAATATCGGTGACCGCAGTCACGAACACCGCCGAAGAAACGGCAGGATCAGCCCCGAACTTGTCCAGAACCAGCGGAATGAGAATGCCAGCCAGCGCCGCCGCCAGCATGTTGAGACACATGGCCGTGGCGATGATGCCGCCAATATGGATATCCTGAAACCAGATTCCGGCAACGATGCCAATGGCGCAGCCGAACAACATGCCGTTCAGGATACCGACACCCGCTTCGCGCCGGATGATGCGCGCGGCGTTGTGAATATCGAGGCTTTTGGTCGCCAGCGCCCGCACCGACACCGTCATGGTCTGCGATCCGGCATTGCCGCCCATGCCGGCCACCGCCGGCATCAGGATTGCAAGTGCAATGATCTGCTGGATCGTCGCATCGAACAGGCTGATAACGGAAGCAGACAAAAACGCGGTGAGCAGGTTGACCGCAAGCCACGGCACACGCGAGCGCGAGGTGCTGACGATACTATCCGACAGCTCTTCATCACCCACACCGCCGAGGCGCAGCAAGTCCTCTTCAGCCTCTTCCTGAATGACGTCGACCACATCATCGATGGTCAGCACGCCGACCAGCCGGCCGTTACTGTCGACCACGGCGGCGGACAGAAGGTCATATTGCTCGAAAAGCTGCGCCGCCTCTTCCTGGTCCATTTCGGCCGGAATGGCATGGTTGGTCTCGTGCATGATCGTTTCGATCTTCACCTGCCGCTTGGCCCGCAGCACCTTGTCGAGATCGAGCGCGCCGACCAGCTTGAAGGTGGGATCGATGACGAATATCTGCGAGAAAGATTCCGGGAGTTCCTCCTCCTCGCGCAGATAATCGATGGTCTGGCCGACGGTCCAGAACGGCGGCACGGCGACGAATTCCGTCTGCATGCGGCGACCGGCCGAGCTTTCCGGATAATCCAGCGCCCGCATCAGCCGCACCCGCTCGGTAAACGGCAGCTGCGAGAGAATATCCTCGCGATCGTCATCATCGAGATCTTCGAGAATATAGACGGCGTCGTCCGAATCCAGCTCGCCGATACCGGCGGCGATCTGTTCGTTCGACATCTGGTCGACGATATCGAGACGGATGCCTTCATCCACCTCGGTCAGCGCCGTCATGTCGAAATCGGAACCGAGAAGCCGCACGAGTGCGTGGCGCTGTTCGGGCAGAATGGATTCCAGCACGTCGCCGAGTTCAGACTCATGCAGCCGCGCCACATTCTTGCGCAGGAAAAGCAGGTCGCGGTCGGCGATCGCCGCCCCTACCATCGCCAGAAAATCCGAACGGACGGACCCGTCCTCGGCATAGATGTCGGAGGGTGCTTCTGTCGGCCTCAACTCTTCGGGAGCGGCAAGATCGTCGTCACGGTCTGTCATCTGGCGTCCCCCTGTTCTTAAAATGCCGCAGTGCACGAATGCGCAGGCAGAATGGCGTTAAAAAGCGCATTGTCAACAACCGGATAGGCGGAAAACAACAAGCCTCGCAACTGCGACGAAAATGTCATGAACCGCCCTTTCACGCGACAATAATCCACGAGCGCCGCACTTCGCACAACGCCCCGCAATGCCCGACTGTTCCGCAGAAAACGGCAAGTTAAAGATTGACATATGTCGCCTAAAGACGATTCTGAAGAAGCTTCTTTACATATGATCGGCCTCATTCGCCACATGGCCGATCACGCAGATTTCAGGAAAAATACAGCAATGAGCAAGACGGATTTCATCGGCAAGGCATCTTCGGCCGCAGGCGGCTGGGGCGCGCTGAAAAGCGTGGGCAAACGGCTTATGGAATCCGGTGCGCCGCTTTCCGGCGCGCGTGCGCTGTTGAAGGCGAACCAGCCTGATGGTTTCGATTGCCCCGGTTGCGCATGGGGCGATCCCGAACACGGGTCTTCCTTCGAATTCTGCGAAAACGGCGTCAAGGCGGTGGCATGGGAAGCGACGGAAGCCCGGGTGCCGCCGGATTTCTTCGCCACCCGCACCGTTTCCGAATTGCGCGGCTGGTCCGACTACGAGCTGGAAAAACAGGGTCGCCTCACCCACCCGATGCGTTACGACCGGGCGACCGACAAATATCTGCCTGTCTCCTGGGACGACGCCTTTGCCGAAATCGGCCGGATTCTCAACAGCCTCGACAATCCGAACCGGGCGGAATTTTATACATCAGGCCGCGCCTCCAACGAGGCCGCCTTCATTTATCAATTGATGGTCCGGCTTTTCGGCACCAACAATTTCCCCGATTGTTCCAACATGTGCCACGAGGCAAGCGGTGTTGGCCTGAAAGCCTCGATCGGTGTCGGCAAGGGCACGGTGCTGCTCGAGGATTTCGAGCACGCCGATGCGATTTTCGTCATCGGCCAGAACCCCGGCACCAACCACCCGCGCATGCTGGGTGATCTGCGCCGGGCAGCCCTTCGTGGCGCGAGGATTGCTGTCTTCAATCCCATTCGCGAAAAAGGTCTGGAGCGTTTTGCCGATCCGCAGGACAAGATCGAGATGATCACCGGCAGCAACACCAGGATCGCTACCAACTATTATCAGCCGCGACAGGGCGGCGACATGGCGGCGGTGCGCGGCATGAGCAAGGCGGTCTTCGCCGCCGACGATGCCGCAAGGGCTGCGGGTGAAGACGCCATGATCGATTACGATTTCATCGCCGAACATGCGGTGGAGTTCGAGGCCTACCGCGCTGCCGTGGAGGCGACAAGCTGGGAAACCATTCTCGACCAGTCGGGCCTTACCCACGCGGAAATCGAGGAAGCGGCACGCATCTACATGAATGCCGGTTCCGTCATCACCACATGGGCCATGGGCGTTACCCAGCACCGCCACTCGGTCATCATTGTCCGCGAAATCACCAATTTCATGTTGCTGCGCGGCAATATCGGCCGTCCCGGCGCCGGCCTCTGCCCGGTGCGCGGCCACTCCAACGTGCAGGGCGACCGTACCGTCGGCATCGATGAAAAAGCCCCACCTGCCCTTCTCGATGCGCTGGAGAAAGAACTCGGCATTCCCATGCCACGCAAGCCCGGCCACAACACCGTCGAGGCCGTGGCCGCCATGCTGGATGGCGAGGCTCAGACCTTTATCGCGCTTGGCGGCAATTTCATGCGGGCGACACCCGACAGCCCGCTGATCGTCAAGGCGTTCGAAAAGCAGAAGCTGACGGTCAACATCGCCACCAAGCTCAACCATTCGCATCTGGTGCCAGGCGAAACCTCCTTCGTGCTGCCCTGTCTCGGACGAACGGAAATCGATCTGAATTCATTGGGCCGTCCGCAGATCGTCACCGTCGAAGATTCTATGAGCATGGTGCATGGTTCCGGCGGCATCAACCCGCCCGCTTCGAACGAACTGCGTTCCGAAGTCGCCATCGTCGCCGGCATTGCCCAGGCAACCCTCGGTAATGTCCATGTGAACTGGAAGGCGCTCGCCGATGACTACGATCTCATTCGCGACATGATCGAGCGGGTCATTCCCGGTTTCGACAATTTCAACGAACGCGTCCGCGTGCCGCGTGGTTTTCGTCTGCGCAACACAGCATCTGAACGGGAATGGAACACGCCGGCGAAAAAGGCGACCTTCTATAGCGGCCCACTGCCCGAAAAGACCGAACACCAGCAGGCGCTGACGCGCGACGACCTATTCGTGCTGCAGACCTTCCGCAGCCACGATCAGTATAACACCACCATCTACGGCATGGATGATCGCTATCGCGGCGTTTATGGCGAACGCCACGTCATCTTCATGAACCCGAAGGACATGGAGACGCTCGGCGCCCATTCCCGCCAGCGTGTGGATGTCATCGGCGAATATGGTGACGGCGTCGAGCGCATAGCCGAGAATTTCCGGCTGGTGCCCTATAATATCCCGCAGGGCAGCGTCGGCGGTTATTATCCGGAACTGAACGTGCTGGTGCCGCTGTCAAGTTATGGTGATGGCAGCTTCACACCAACGTCGAAATCGGTGCTGGTCTCCATCCGCCTGCGACCGGACGCCTCCTGATGGATGACGAGCAATCCGCTGCCGCCTTCATGGCGGCGGTGGAACAGATTAAAGGGCAATCGCAGGAACTGACGGCCACGGGTGCCGCAATCCTTCTGGCAATCCATCTCGACATTGCCACCGACAGCCGCAGCATCGCCAACCGGCTGGGGCTTGCGCATGCCCTCGTTCTGCGCGAAATCACTGCCCTGTCCCCCCGCTTCGTGCGGGTCACGAAACGCGATGCCCGCACGCAGCGTAGCTTCTTGCAGGCAACGGCGGAAGGACAGGCACTGGCCGCGTCCTCCACCCGGATTTGAAACGAACGGAGCATCCCTTGGCAATCAGGCCGATCCTGCCCTATCCTCATGCCGGCCTGTCCGAAACCTGCGCGCCGGTCACCGCTTTTGATGATCATCTGCAAAATCTGGTGACAGATCTGATCGACACCATGCGCGCCGCCCCCGGTGTCGGCATCACCGCCGCCCACATCGGCATAAAACAACGCGTTTTCGTGTTGGAACTGACACCGGGTACCGTTCTGACCTACGTCAATCCTGAAATCATAACCCAGTTCACCCAGACCATGCGCCATATGGAGGGCAGCGTTTCCATGCCCGGTTTCACGGATGAGGTGGAGCGGCCAGATAAGGTCGAGGTACGGTTTCAGGATATATCAGGTGCGGAGCATCGGCAGACCGCCGAAGGATTTCACGCCATCTGCATCCAGCATGAAATCGACCAGCTGGATGGCATTTTCTGGCTTAAACGCCTTTCAAAGCTGAAGCGCGACCGGCTGGTGAAAAAATGGGAAAAGTCCCGCAAGCCGTGATGGTCAGTCGGCAATCGACAGCACGAATTCAGCGTCACCCTTCAATGTGTTGCTGACGGTGCAGATATCCTCGGCCGCATGGGCGAGCGCGTTGCGGGTCGCATCGTCGAAATCCCCGACAAACTCGATCTTGATATCGAAACGGATGATACGATAGGGCTCCGCGGCGGATTTTTCACCGGAGACCTCAACGACGACACCTTCGAAACGATCAAGCAATCCCATTTGGCTTGCCGCGATTCGGGCGCTGAGCGCCAGACAGGCGGCGAGTGAGGAGTAGAGGAGATCGATCGGGTTAAATCCCGGTTCCGAGACACCGGTGACGATCTCCAGCGCGCCGCCGGTCACCGTCGAAATAACCGGGCGACCAAGCCGCCCGAGTTTGGCGGCAGCGCCTACCGGTCTCGACCTCACCTTCGCACCATCAGCCATTCAAACAAATCCTAATTTAATCGCGTGCAACTGAACGCATGGAACAAAAATCTATCTGGCGCTTTTTACTCACACAACGGTGAACGACCGTTGAAACCTTTATTTTACAGGGAGCTGGGACATATGGTTACATCTACGCTCGTCAGCATTCTGATCACCTTCCTGGTGATCGTGCTCGTATTGTGGCTCATCGCAAGACTGCCAGTCGGCGGCGGCGCGAAACAGATCGCGCAGATCATCGTCATCATCATCGGCATTATTTCGCTGCTGAAATATCTCGCGGTCTTCTGATGTCCCGGTGAAGCGCGAACGGAAAAAGGCGGCGAAAGCCGCCTCTTTTTGTTGGAGACTCTCGACCTACTGTCGAGGCTCGAACTGATAGGGTTTCTTGAGCGTAATATCCCGAACGCTGCCAATACCCAGAAACGGCGTATTGTCGGCATCAAAAATCGCCCTGCCCTTCGCCAAAATCCAGCGGACTGAACCATCTGGCAAATTGACCTTGTAACGCTGATCGAAGAACACACCGGTGGTTATGCTGTCAAAAATGGCCTGGGCCACCCGATCACGCATTTCCACATCGATTTTTTCAAGGACTTCCTCGATCGTCACCCCGCGCGATGCCGCCGGTTCGGAAAAACCGTGGCATTCCGCAGTCACCGCATCCATGATCAGCCTGTTATCGGAAATGCTCCACATGTAATAACCGAGCGCATCGTCCGAATCCGTCTTGTCTCCCAGCACGAAAACCCCCGGACATTTTTTTCTGACAAAAGCTAACACCAGACCTCTAATATTCCACCCCTCGTTTTTGTAGGGGTAACCGCCCGGCTACTGCAGCGTGCATCGATATCCACCGAAATTTTATAATGAGTGAATCCATATATCGTTCTCAAAGCCACGATAAATCCCGAAGAGATATCGCAAAGCCCCCCGCCTGCACCTACATAGCTTTTCGATATCATTTCGAAGGAGGTCAATATGCTGCGAACCGCTCTTACTTTTGGACTGCTGACGACAACTGTCGTTCTCGCAGGTTGTCAGACGTGGGAAAGTCCATATCGCGGAAGCGGCTGGCGAATGGATCAGGTCATGGATGGTGACCCATATCGCGTCGGCGATGGAAACCATCAGGAAAACGGGACCGCTTCGAATATTATTCGACGCTGAACCGTGACTGGCGATACATAATTTTCCGCCCTTAAAGCATAGCGCTCCGGCTGTACATTAACGCAGCCGGATTACGCCAGATCTACACCGATGGAACTTACCGCTTAGCAAAGCGAAGGTCTAACCAATTGGCCAAAAAGAAAAAACCCGCCGAAGCGGGTTTCTTTGGTGCGGTCGAGAAGACTCGAACTTCCACGGGTTGCCCCACAGCGACCTCAACGCTGCGCGTCTACCAATTCCGCCACGACCGCATCGTGGTAGATGTCAACTTGCGCCGACGGGGGTGCATGTAGCAAAAGGATTTTCGGTGCACAAGAGCGTCGTGACAGTTTTTTGAAATTAAAAATCGCCCCGACCCACCCTATATGCAGGAAGCCCGGAAATGCTGGGGTTGCCGCCTTGTCGCCATTTTGCGAGAAGGCTGTGGAAAGGACTTTTTCATGCTCACACGCACGGATATCGAGACAAATATGTTCCCCCTCGCCGGTTCGCCGCCCGTTCGCTGGCGAATCTCGGAAGGTCTCGTCCCTTACGGACAGGCGATCGAGGAAATGGAGCGCGAAGTTGCAGCCATCGCCAGCGGCGAGGCGGACGAACTTGTCTGGCTTCTTGAGCATCCGCCGCTTTATACCGCTGGCACCAGCGCCGATGCCGCCGATCTCATCGAGCCGGACCGTTTTCCCGTCTTCGCCACCGGTCGTGGCGGCGAATATACCTATCATGGCCCGGGGCAGCGGGTCGTTTACGTCATGCTGGACCTGAAACGACGCCGGCAGGATGTCCGCGCCTATGTGGCGGCGCTGGAAGACGTGATCATCCGCACGCTGGACAAGATGAATGTTCGCGGCGAGCGGCGCGAAGATCGGGTCGGCGTCTGGGTCAGGCGGCCTGAAAAACCGTTACTGCCGGGCGGCGGCATGGCCGAGGACAAGATTGCCGCACTCGGTATCAGGCTGCGCAAATGGGTGAGCTTCCACGGGCTATCGATCAATGTCGACCCTGACCTCGGGCATTTCTCCGGCATCGTTCCCTGCGGCATCAGCGCCTATGGCGTCACCAGCCTTGTCGATCTCGGATTGCCGGTTATGATCGGCGATGTCGACGTTCTGCTGCGTGAGGCCTTCGAGGAGGTTTTCGGACCGGCAGCGCCCGAAACCGGCGCAGGCGGCTAATCCCACCGCAACCTTTGTCGCAGGCCGGTGTTTGATGCATCGATCACCACAAGAGGAGGAACGACCATGTTCACAACGTCCGCTTATGCCTGCGATGACGGGTCTTCGCCGATGAAGCCCGCGACGATCAAACGTCGCGATCCGGGTCCCCGCGATGTCGAAATCGAGATTGAGTTCTGTGGCGTCTGTCACTCGGATATCCACACGGCCCGCAGCGAATGGCCGGGGTCTCTCTACCCCTGCGTTCCCGGCCATGAAATCATCGGCCGCGTCGCCCGGCTGGGTTCGGACGTCACGAAGTTCAAGGCAGGCGACCGTGTCGGCGTCGGCTGTATCGTCGATAGCTGTCGTGAATGCGCAAGCTGCGCCGAGGGGCTCGAACAATATTGCGAAAACGGCATGACCGGCACCTATAATTCGCCTGACAAGGCGATGGGCGGCAGCGCGCATACGCTGGGTGGCTATTCCGCCCATGTGGTGGTGGATGACCGCTACGTGCTCAATATTCCCGAAGGGCTCGATCCGGCGGCCGCGGCACCCCTGCTCTGCGCCGGCATAACCACCTATTCCCCGCTGCGCCACTGGAATGCCGGCCCCGGCAAACGTGTCGGCGTCGTTGGTCTCGGCGGTCTTGGCCACATGGCCGTCAAGATCGCCAATGCCATGGGCGCAACGGTGGTGATGATCACCACCTCGCCCGGCAAGGCGGAAGACGCAAAGAAGCTGGGTGCCCACGAGGTTATCGTTTCGCGCGACGCCGAACAGATGAAGAAAGCCGCTTCCAGCCTCGATCTCATCATCGACGCGGTTGCGGCCGATCACGACATCGATTCTTATCTTGCACTGCTGAAGCGCGATGGCGCCCTGGTGCAGGTCGGCGCGCCGGAAAAGCCGCTCTCCGTTCACGCCTTCAGCCTTATCCCCGGCCGCAAGACCTTTGCCGGTTCGATGATCGGCGGCATTCCGGAAACACAGGAAATGCTGGATTTCTGCGCCGAAAAAGACATAGCCGCCGAAATCGAAATGATCGATATCGGTCAGATCAATGACGCTTATGAACGCATGATAAAAAGCGATGTGCGTTATCGTTTCGTCATTGATATGAAGAGCCTGCCACGCCAGAAAGCCGCCTGATCCTGAGAGGGGGCGGCCTTGTGGGCGTCCCCTTCCTCATTGGACCTTCCGGTCGAAAGCGCAGCCCCAACCATGACCAGCCAGACCGGTTTCAGCGATGTCGCCAAGGGCATGACCATCATGGCAGGCTGCATGTTCGTGCTGCCGGTCATGGATGCGATTGCCAAATACATGGCGGTCAGCGGCGGCATGTCGCCGGCGCAGGTGACCTTTTACCGCTTTTTCTTTCAGGTGGTGTGCACCCTGCCGCTGCTGCTCCTGGTTTCGCCGAAAGCCCTGTTCAGCGCCAAACGGCCGTGGATGAACTGCCTGCGCGGCGTGCTGCATGCCTCGGCCAGCCTGATGTTCTTCGCCGCCGTCAAATACATGCCGCTTGCCGATGTCTTTGCCATCTATTTCGTCGAGCCCTTCATGCTGACGATGATGTCGGCCCTCTTCCTGGGTGACAAAGTCGGCTGGAAGCGCTGGACGGCGATCGTCGTCGGTTTTGGTGGCGCGCTGATCGTCATTCAGCCGAGTTTCGAAATCTTCGGCTGGACTTCACTGCTGCCGGTCGCCTGCGCCTTTCTCTATACGCTTTATCTGTTCCTGAACCGCGCCATTGGTGATGCCGACAGCCCGCTCGTCATGCAGACCATGTCCGGCATTGCCGGCACGATATTCATGGGTGTGGTGCTTCTGGCCGGCGATGCGATGGGCGACAAGGATTTCACCATGTCGCTTCCGCAATCCGGCTTTGCGCTTGTCCTGCTCATCCTGTTGGGATCGATATCCGGCTACATGCACCTGCTGATCGTCAGGGCTTTCAGGCTCGCGCCGCTGTCGCTTCTGGCACCGTTCCAGTATTTCGAGATCATCTCGGCGACGGTTCTCGGTTATGCGCTGTTTTCGGATTTCCCGACGCCATCGAAATGGCTTGGCATCCTCATCATCGTCGCATCCGGCCTGTTTATCATCTGGCGGGAAAGCAAGCAGGCGCATGCCACCCCGCCGCTTGATGGGCAATGAGACGCCAAGCCCACGTTCAAGTGCCCGAGGGCAGCGGTCCTTCGTCGTGATGATCCTGCGCCTCCACGAGGCTGCCGAGCAGCCATAGGGATACCTCAGCCGCTTCACCGGCGGATTTGAAGCGATATGAGCCGCTATATTTCGGCATGTCAAAGAAGGTGACGACAAAACCGTCACCGCTTTCCAGGCTCTCGACCCTGATCCGCTCGGGGTCGATCATCACGCAGACATAGTGCGATCCCATATTGCGCATGAAGCCGGCCTTGTTGTCGTGCAGCCGCACGAAGGCCGCACCGCCATCCACCGTCATATGCAGGCTTCGGATCGCCTCATTGGGAAAAGCCCGGGCGAAATCCATGATCGCCTGCCCCACATCATGGCTGTTGTCCTCATCCGTTGCCCGCGTCATGCGCCAGGCATAAACGGCAAAGACCGACAGCAGCACGAAGACGATAATCCAGATCGCCATATTCATCGGGGACGCTCCCTCAGCACTGAAACATCACGACTCGCGAATCGAAACGACGCGAACCTGATTCAGCTTCATAGAGATCGAGGCTTGTGTGAAGTGTGGCTTGTCGGAAGACCCGGGACGGATGGAAAATCAGAACCGCTTCAGGAACGATGCCTTTGCAAGAGCCCATTGCCGGCGAAGCTGCGACAGCTGCAACTCGCCCTCGAACACGCCCACCCCGGCCTTTCTTGCCGCGAGGATGACCGGTCCGGACAGGGCAACGGGCAGATAGGCGGCAAAGACGGACCTTGGGATTTTCGCGCGTCTTGCCTTTTCCAGATGATCGAGCGCATGAGCAGCAAATAGCTCTATGGCGATGCCGACGCGTTGTCGGTCATCGCCTTCAAGAAAGGTCTCGCGATCGAGCCCGGCGGCCGCGAGCATATCGGCGGGAATATAGACCTGCCCGCGACGGCGATGCAGCGGCATCAGCAGCAGAATGCCGGCCATGGCCTGCGCGACGCCCGCATGTCCGGCCGCCTCCGCACTTGCGGTCGCGTCTTCCGCCGAGAGCACGAGGCTCGCCAGCTGGATCAGCGCCGAGGCGGTCTCCCCGGCATAACCTTCAAGCGCGTTTCGATCCTCGAACAGATCGTCATAGAGATCGAAAATACGCGCCTCGATCATATTGGCCAGCACCGGGCGCGGCAGACGATATTGCTCGATAGCGGTCAAGAGAGCCGCAGCAACGGGATGGGACAGACTGTCGCCATGCGCATTGCCCTCAAGCAGATCGCGCCACCATTGCATGCGCACTTCGCCAGGCAGCGCCTCGCGCACGGAATCGCGGATACGGGCGATCTCGGCATTAAAAGCGTAAAGCGCCGCCAGAGAATTGCGTTTATCGGCAGGCGACAGAAGACAGGCGAGATAGCGGTCGCGATCGGTGTCGCGCAGCGTCGCGAGGCAGACGTCGAGATTTTCTGTGGGTGCCATGGTTCCCCGCGCGAAACGTCCTGTCAGCCTTCGACGGCAATCAGCGCCGCAGCGACGGCGCGCGATTCCGAAAGCATGATATTATAGGTGCGCACGGCAGCACCCGTGCTCATCGGGTCGACCGAAATGCCCGCTTCCTTGAAGGCCGCGCGCAGTTCCTTCGGCAGAACACGCATGCCGTCCCCCGTACCGATCAACAGCACCTCGATGTCCTGCGCTTCCGCCAGAACCTTTTCGAAATGCCCGACGGTCAATTCTTTCGCATCGACCGGCTCCCAGCCATGAATGCCGGACGGCAGAAGCAGAAGCGAGCCGCGATGCGACATCTCGGCAAAACGGAAACCGCCATTGCCATAGGCATCGATGGGCGCCCGGCCGGGAAAATGGGCCGGGCGTATTTCTATCCCGCCGGCCATCAGACGGCAGGCTTGCCGCCGATGGCGTTGCCGGGCTTTTCATCCTTCTCGTCTTCCGCATCCTTGTTGTCGGGACGCAGCTTGAAGGCGATCAGCACGGGCGCGGCAATATAGAGCGAGGAGAACACGCCGATACCGACACCGAACAGCATGGCGAAGGTGAAGGAGCGAATAACCTCGCCACCGAAGAGGTAGAGCGCGAGCAGTGCCAGAAGCACGGTCAGACCGGTAAGGATCGTACGCGACAGCGTCTGGTTCAGCGACACGTCGATGACCATCGACAGCGGCATCTTTTTGTAACGCCGGAGGTTTTCGCGGATACGGTCATAGATGACGACGGTATCGTTCAGCGAATAACCGATGATCGTCAGGATCGCCGCGATACTCGTCAGGTTGAACTCAAGCCCAAGGAAGACGAAGAGGCCTATGGTGAAGACCACGTCGTGCACCATCGAGATGACCGCACCGAGCGCGAACTGCCATTCGAAGCGAACCCAGATATAGACCATGATCGCCGTCATCGCGAGCAGGATGCCGATCGTCGAGGTGAAGGTAAGGTCACCCGACACGGCCGGACCGACGACTTCGACGCGGCGGAAATCGTATTTGTCCTCAAGCTCGCCACGCACCATGGTGATGGCGGACTGTTCGGCATTCTCGCCGCCTTCCTGCGCCTGAATGCGGATGAGAACATCCTGCGGCGTGCCGAAGTTCTGTGCCTGGATTTCACCGAGGTTCAGCTGGTTCAGACGATCGCGGATTTCTGCGAGATCTGCCTCACCCTGCTTGGCGCGCACTTCGATGACCGAACCGCCCTGGAAGTCGATGCCGAGGTTCAGGCCCTTGCCAACGAAACCGCCGATGCAGGCCAGCATGATGGCGCCGGTGATCATGAACACCACGCGACGATAGCGCATGAAGGGAATATCGCGGCCATCGAACATGGCGGTGCGGACACCCTTCGGCAGGTGTTTCGGACGGCTGCGGCGAACCCAGTAGCCGAACATCCACGCCGTCAGCGTATAGGCGGTAAAGACGGTGGTGATGATACCGACAGCCAGCGTCACCGCAAAGCCCTTAACCGGACCGGTGCCCATGTAGAACAGCACGCTCGCCACGATCAACGTCGTCAGGTTGGCGTCGATAATGGTCGCAAAGGCGCGGGTGAAGCCGTTATCCAGTGACTGGATCAGCGGTTTGCCGCTTTTCACCTCTTCGCGTATTCGCTCATAGATCAGAACGTTGGAATCCACCGCCATACCGATCGTCAGAACGATACCGGCGATACCTGGCAATGTCAGCGTTGATCCGATCACACTGAGGACCGCCAGCAGCATGACGACGTTGACGACAAGGGCGATGTTCGCCAGCAGGCCGAAGAAGCCGTAGAAGACGAACATGAAGATGAGAACGCCGACGGCGCCGATGGCGCTTGCCGTCAGGCCGGCGGTGATGGAGTCGTTACCAAGGCTCGGGCCGACGGTGCGTTCTTCAACGACGGTCAGCGTGGCTGGAAGTGCGCCGGCACGCAGCAGAACCGCGAGGTCGTTTGCACCCTGCACCGAGAAGTTACCGGAAATCTGTCCCGAACCGCCGATGATCGGCTCACGGATGACAGGTGCGGAAATGACCTGGTTATCAAGAACGATGGCGAAAGGCTTGCCGACATTCTGCTGCGTCGCCTGCGCAAAGCGCTGCGCGCCGCGGCTGTCGAAGCGGAAGGTGACGACCGGCTCGTTGGTCTGCTGGTTGAAGCTCGCCTGCGAATCCACGAGGTTGTCGCCAGAAACGAGAGCACGGCGCTCCACCAGATAGGGAACCGGCGGATCGTCCTGCGAATAGAGAACTTCGGAGGTTGCGGGCGGACGGCCATTCATCGCTTCCTGCACCGGCATGGTGGTGTCGACCATGCGGAAGGACAGCTTTGCCGTCTGGTTGAGAAGCGATTTCAGGCGCTGCGGATCCTGAAGGCCCGGCACCTGCACGATGATGCGGTCGGAACCCTGACGCTGGATGAGCGGCTCGGTGGTGCCGACTTCGTCGACGCGGCGGCGCACGACTTCAATCGACTGCGATACGGCCGATGACAGGCGGTAATCAACACCTTCGTCGGTGAGGTTGAGCCGCAACAGATTGTCGCCGCCGTCGCTCATCGTCACTTCGGTGATGGAGCCGCCGACCAGCGTTCCGGCGGAAACCGGCTGCGTCAGATCGCGAAGCGCCGTCTTGGCGGCTTCCAGCTGGGCGGGATCGCTGATGCGAACCTGAATCTGCTGGCCGTTGCCGGCAAGCCCGGAATAGCGGATATTGGCGTCGCGAAGCTGGGTGCGCACATCGCCGACAATCGTCTCAAGCCGTTCCTTGACAATGTCGGAACGCTCGATCTTGAGCATGATGTGCGAGCCGCCCTGAAGGTCGAGACCGAGCGTTACCTTGTTGTCCTTGTACCAGGCAGGCATGCTCTCCAGCTGTTTTTCCGAAAACAGGTTAGGAGAGGCGATAAAGACGCTTGCCAGCACAAGCAGCCAGATGAAGACTGTTTTCCAACGGGAAAAATGAAGCATTTCGATCTCGGTCAGGGTTGGGGTTGCGCGGACAGCGCAACCCGTCAAAATTCGCAATCGGGCGTCCGGTTATCCGGCAGGATCAGGAAGCGGCTTCCGTCTTGACCACTTCACCCTTCACACGCACTTCGGCGATATAAGCGCGGGCAGCGCGGATTTTCACGCCTTCGGCGATTTCGACTTCGAGTTCATTGTCGTCGATGACCTTGGTCACCTTGCCAACGATGCCGCCGCCAAGAACGACCTGATCGCCACGGCGAATGCTGGTCAGTGTTTCCTGGCGCTTCTTCATCTGCGCGCGCTGCGGGCGGATGAGGAAAAAGTACCAGACGACCATAAGGGGCGCAAACAGGAAAAGCATTTCCAGGCCGGAACCGAAGGCCGATGCGCCGCCCGTTGCGTCCTGGGCAAAAGCTTGACTAATGAACATATAAAACTCCTCAACGATTACGGCACGACCTCGTATGCCGCCCCAGCTTTCAAGCCGCCGGAATATAGTGGGGAACGCCGGGATTGCAACAGATGCAAGGCCCACGCCGTACCGATTCCGGACCTCTTAACCTTTATGGGCCGGAAACGCCATGCTAGGCCGGTCGCAAAACAGAGTTTTGAACACCAGACAAGCGGAAGAAACACCATGATTCGAGAAGAAACGGCCACCCTGCTTCTTGCCGAACTGCGCCGGCTGAACGTTGCCGTGGAGCGGCTGGCAGGCCCGGCCCCCGCCGTAAACGACTGGAATGCAGCCGATTGTTTCGTCTGGTCGCCGGTCAATTCGTTTTTGCAGCCCGTCCCCCGCCCCAACCGCATCGCACTCAAACTCATTCGCGGCGTCGATCATGTGCGTGACATCCTGCATGAAAACACCCTGCGTTTCGCCGATGGTTTTCCCGCCAACAACGTGCTTTTGTGGGGCGCACGCGGCATGGGCAAGTCCTCGCTGGTCAAGGCGGTTCACGAAGATGTGCGCACCGCAAGCGGCGTTCCCCTGAAACTGGTGGAAGTGCACCGTGAGGATATCCACACCCTGCCCGCTTTGCTCGACATACTGAAAACCTCGGATCAGCGCGTCATCCTGTTCTGCGACGATCTCTCTTTCGATCACGACGACACGGCCTACAAATCGCTGAAGGCGGCGCTCGATGGTGGTATCGAAGGGCGGCCGGACAATGTCCTTTTCTATGCGACCTCCAACCGCCGCCATCTGCTGCCACGCCACATGATGGAAAACGAACAATCGACCGCCATCAACCCGTCGGAAGCAGTCGAAGAAAAAGTCTCCCTGTCCGATCGCTTCGGCCTGTGGCTCGGCTTCCACAAATGCGGCCAGGAAGACTATCTGACGATGATCGACAGCTATGCCGAACACTTCGATCTGGGTGTGGACCGCGAAACCCTGCATCACGAAGCGCTGGAATGGGCAACCACCCGCGGCGGCCGCTCTGGCCGCGTTGCCTGGCAATATATTCAGGACGCCGCTGGCCGTTTGAGGAAATCCATCGACCGATAACGCGACAGTGACGGCTGGCGAAAGCCAGTGTCGTTACGGCCACAAAGCGTGTCGTATTTCCGAACGACAAGCCGCGCCCCGCATGGTTTGCTGCAGCCATCCGGTTCCGCTTCGAATTTCGAGGCGGAACAGTCGGAACACCGGCGAAATGCCGGTGGCTGCGGCGGGCGGTGATCGGGAGGCAGGCTGCGTCCTTTATGGACATATGACCATTCCCCTTTCCATCCCTTCGCCGAAAAATTCCGCTCGAACCGGACATCGGTTCAGGCGCGTATTTCGACGATATCCTGTCCGCGGAGGAGCGGGCCGGCATTGGCGTTCAACCCGAGGAGGAGATGGATATGAGCAGGAACAGAGGCGTCGTTTACCTGAAGCCCGGACAGGTCGAGGTGCGCGACATCGACGACCCCAAGCTTGAGGCGCCGGATGGCCGCCGTATCGAACACGGCGTTATTCTCAAGGTGATTTCCACCAATATCTGTGGCTCCGACCAGCATATGGTGCGCGGCCGCACCACGGCTATGCCGGGTCTCGTCCTTGGCCATGAAATTACCGGCGAAGTCATCGAAAAAGGTGTCGATGTCGAGATGCTGGAAATCGGCGACATCGTCTCGGTGCCGTTCAACGTTGCCTGCGGCCGTTGCCGTTGCTGCAAATCGCAGGATACCGGCGTCTGCCTGACGGTGAACCCGTCACGCGCCGGCGGCGCTTACGGTTACGTCGATATGGGCGGCTGGATCGGTGGACAGGCCCGTTATGTCACCATCCCCTATGCTGATTTCAACCTTCTGAAATTCCCCGATCGCGACAAGGCGATGTCGAAGATCCGCGATCTCACCATGCTGTCAGATATCCTGCCGACCGGCTTCCACGGCGCCGTCAAGGCGGGCGTCGGTGTCGGTTCCACGGTCTATGTCGCGGGCGCCGGCCCGGTCGGTCTTGCCGCAGCCGCCTCCGCCCGCATTCTGGGTGCAGCCGTCGTCATGGTCGGTGATTTCAACAAGGATCGCCTCGCCCACGCCGCCCGCGTCGGTTTCGAGCCCGTCGATCTTTCCAAGGGTGACCGCCTGGGCGACATGATTGCCGAGATCGTCGGCACCAACGAGGTCGACAGCGCCATCGACGCCGTCGGTTTCGAGGCACGCGGCCATTCCGGCGGCGAACAGCCGGCCATCGTTCTCAACCAGATGATGGAAATCACCCGCGCCGCCGGCTCCATCGGCATCCCCGGCCTCTACGTCACCGAAGACCCCGGCGCGGTTGACAATGCGGCGAAACAGGGCGCCCTGTCGCTGCGTTTCGGCCTCGGCTGGGCCAAGGCGCAATCCTTCCACACCGGCCAGACGCCAGTGTTGAAATATAACCGCCAGCTCATGCAGGCGATCCTGCATGACCGCCTGCCCATCGCCGACATCGTCAATGCCAAGATCATCGCGCTCGACGATGCCGTGCAGGGTTATGAAAGCTTTGATCAGGGCGCGGCAACCAAGTTCGTGCTCGACCCGCACGGTGATCTGTTGAAAGCGGCCTGACGCCTCGATCAACAGGCAAGAATGACAGAACGCCCGCGACACACCCCGTCGCGGGCGTTTTTGCATGCCCAAGCATGTCTCCGGCCGGAGATATTATGCTTCGCTCTCGGCAAGCGCTTCAAGCTCGGCCACCGCCTCCGCGGAAAGATAAGGCCTGAACAGGCTGGAGACCTGCTGCAGCCCCCAATCCAGCTGCTGCTGCCCGAATTCGCTGACGCCTTCCTGCAGATTGAGATAGGCCGCCCAATAGGTCGAGACGATCCACAGATTGGTCAAAACCGCGTCGCGCTCGCTCTCGGGAATAGTCACCAGACCCACCTTCTGCATGCGGCCGACAATGTCGCCAACTGCCAGTCGCATTGCGGCGCTTATGGTTCTGACCGGCTCCACCAGTGATGGTGCCAGTGCGATCAGGCCGACCAGATCGCGAAACAGAAAGCGGTAGCTCCATACCAGCGAGAACCATTGCCGAAGAAAACCGGCATAGGTGGCCGCCGCCCCCTCGTCTGCCCCGTCAACGGTTGTGACCAGCATCATCGCATCGGCTTCGAACCGCGCAAACAGCGCGAGAACCAGCGCTTCCTTGGTGCGGAAATGATAATAAAGATTGCCCTCATTAATATCGACCGCAAGGGCGATCTCCGCCGTCGTTACGCGATCAGGCCCGCGCCCGTTGAACAGTTCCAGGGCGGCATCCAGAATTCTGTCGCGCGTACGTGCTCTGCGTGGTCGCTCCGGCTCATTGCTCTTCATCAAAATCCTGTCCTGCCATTGAAACCTAAGGCATGCACCTTAAATACCTAAAATAAGGTATGCACCTTAACAGCAAAACCCCATTGTTCAAACGCGAATAAGGAGCTGTCGATGATCGGAACCGGCCTTCACACCCCGCCCATGGATAAGACCGGGGCGGCGCCCCTGTCAAAACTGGCCACGGCGCGTCTTGCAATCTCGCTTGTCCGTAACCCGTTAAAAGCCTTGCCGCCGGATATTTTCAGCCAACCCGCCGTCTTCACCCGGCTGGGTGGCACGATGCGCGTTCATCTCGCCGATCCCGTGCTGATCCACGAAGCTCTGGTCAAGCATGCCAATCTGCTTGGCAAGGGTGAAGATGTCCGCCGGGTGCTCGGCCCCGCGCTTGGGCAGGGTCTGCTGACCGCCGATGGCGACCACTGGAAATGGCAAAGGCAATCCGTCGCGGCCGCCTTCCGGCATGAAAAGCTGCTGGAATTGCTGCCGGCCATGATCGAGACGGCGCGGCGCACGCAAGCGCGCTGGCGCTCCCCTTCGATCGGCGACATCGATATCGGCCATGAAATGATGCACACCACCTTCGACATCATTGTCGAAACCATGATGTCCGGCGGATATGGTATCGACATCGCGCGCGTCGAACAGAGCATCACCGATTATCTGAGGCCGACGGGCTGGACCTTCGCGCTCGCGATGCTCGGCGCACCGGAATGGCTGCCCCATCCCGGCCGGCGCAAATCCCGCGCCGCCGTCGATTATCTGCGCGCCAGCCTTGCAACGGTGATCGCCGGCCGGCGGCAAAACCCCACCGACCGAACCGATCTTGTCTCCATGCTGCTGGAAGCAAAAGACCCGGAGACCGGACGCATGATGAGCGATGAGGAAATCATCGACAATCTTCTGACCTTCATCACCGCCGGTCATGAAACGACGGCACTCGGCCTAGCCTGGACCTTCCACCTTCTGTCGCAGGACAGGGAAACAGAAAGAAAAGTTGTCGAAGAAATTGCGGGCATCACCGGCGGCGAGCCTGTCGCGGCCGAACATATCGCCAATCTCACCTATACGAGACAGGTGTTTTCGGAGGCGATGCGGCTTTACCCGCCTGCCCCGGTCATCACGCGCACGGCGCTGCAGGATTTCAGGCTCGGAGAGCACGAAATTGCAGCCGGAACGGTTCTTTATGTGCCGATCTATGCCGTGCACCGACACACCGCATTGTGGGATGAACCCGAACGCTTCGACCCGTCACGTTTCGAACCCGACAGGGTCAAGACCCGCCACCGTTATGCCTATATGCCTTTCGGCGCTGGCCCGCGCGTCTGCATTGGCAATGCCTTTGCCATGATGGAGGCCGTGGCGATCCTTGCCGTTCTTCTGCAGACCGTCCATCTCGAAAACAGGTCCATGACTGCGGCGGAGCCGCTGATGCGGGTGACATTGCGGCCGCAGGACCGGCTGATGATGAAGATCACCCAGCGCTAAAACAAATCGCCCGCGGTGTAATCACCGCGGGCGACCATTATTGCTGAATATGTCACCTGAAGGTGACGATCACAGATCGACGTCGAGGATCGCCATGGAGAAGTTGTACGAGCGGTCGCCGTCTTCGTCATCGATGTAGACGACGCCGAGAAACTCTTCGCCAAGATACACTTCGGCGGAATCGTCTTTGCGCGGACGCGCCTTGACAATCATCTTCTCGTTGAAGGTGCGCTTGAAATAGGCGTCGAGTTTTTTGATTTCGTCGGCTTTCACCAGTATTCTCCTGTGCGGTTCGGGTTGGCCGCTTTTGGCATGGGACAAAGGCCAAAGTAAAGTGAAAGCGGCGCATCATCCGTGTCTTCCACACGGACGAGCGCAATATTCACGACCTGTCAGATATCGGCCCCGATAACCTGGTCCATCAGACGCGAGGGTTCCGAACACCCTGCTTCTCCTACCACGCGCGCCGGCACGCCGGCCACGGTGGTCTTTGGCGGAACCGGTTTCAACACCACCGAACCGGCGGCAATGCGCGAGCAGCTGCCGATCTCGATATTGCCGAGGATTTTGGCGCCAGCGCCGATCATCACGCCATTGGCGATCTTCGGATGGCGATCTGCCCCCTCCTTGCCGGTACCACCAAGCGTCACGCCATGCAGGATGGAAACGTTGTCACCGATAACGGCGGTTTCACCAACCACCAGTCCGGTGGCATGGTCGAGGAAGATCCCCTTGCCGATGCGCGCGGCGGGGTTGATATCCGTCTGGAAGATGCTCGATGAGCGACTTTGCAGGTAAAACGCAAAATCCCGTCGGCCCTTCGCAAGCAGCCAGTGCGCGAGGCGATGGGTCTGGATGGCGTGGAAGCCCTTGAAATAAAGCAGCGGCTCCATGAAACGCGTGCAGGCCGGGTCGCGGTCGTAAACCGCCTGGATATCGACGCGCAGCACACTGCCCCATTCCGGCCAGTCATCCAGCATGTCCTGGAAGGTCTGGCGCAGAAGCACGGCCTGCATGTCGGGATGATCGAGGAGTTCGCAGATACGATAGATCACACATTCTTCGAGAGACCGGTGATTGAGGATCGTCGAATAAAGAAAGGCGGAAAGCAGCGGGTCCTGAGCTGCGGCGCTACGCGCTTCATGCAGCAGGCTGCCCCAGATCGGATCGACGATCGCCAGCTGTTCGGGCTGACGGGCCTCGGTACGTGCGACCATGAACGGTCTCCTCGTTTGCAGTGGTCGTTCTTTATACAGAAAAAGACGTGCATAAGAAATGGGATTCGAATGACGACTTTAAAGACGGCAAAGCTTCAGTTTTTCTTCATGCAGCATGAAAAACCGTTTCTTGCCGCCTGGAGCATTGCCGCACGGAAAACCGGGTTCCGCTTTCCCGGAAATGCTCCAGATCAAAGCGAGCGGTAAAATTCCAGCACCGCCGCCTTGAACACCCGGTCGCCAACGGCCAGCATATGGTCGCGACCGGGAATGTCGATTGCCCGCGCATGCGGCATGATCGCGGCAAGTTCCGCGCCCGATCCGGCAATATCGTCATTCGTTCCGACCGCAATCAATGTCGGCGCTTCGATCTTTGCCGCCTGTTCAGGCGTGACGAGAACCCGCGACGTTTCGATACAGGCGGCAAGCGCCAGCCGGTCGCTCTTCGTCTGGTCGGCAAAGGCCCGGAACATGCGGCCGCGCTCATGGGTGACGACATCGAGCGAGGGCGCAAGAAGCGCCTCGGCGATCGGATCCCAGTCGCCCACGCCTTCTACCATGCCGATGCCGAGCCCGCCGAAGACCAGCGAACGCACACGCTCCGGATGGGCCATGGCGAGGAAGGCCGAAATCCGCGCACCCATGGAGTAACCCATCACATGCGCTTCCGCGATGCCGAGATGATTGAGCAGCGCCACCGCGTCCCCGGCCATCACCGGCGGATAATAGGCTTCAGAATCGTGCGGCTTGTCGCTTGCGCCATGGCCGCGATTATCGATGGCGATCACCCGGTAACCCGCATCGCCCAGCGTCTTCAGCCAGCCGGGATGCACCCAGTTGACATTGGCGCTGGAGGCAAAGCCGTGGATCAGCAAAACCGGATCACCCGCCGGATCGCCCTCGTCGAAATAAGCAAGGCGCAGGCCGTCATGGGAAAAATCTGAAAATTGCGGCACGTTGAGATTCATCAAGGACATCCTTTTTGCCGGACCATATGGCAGGAAAGCACAAGATTGAACATATTTTCCTGACGATTTTTATGGAGATGCAATGCGTTTGAGGCTACATATCCGCAACGAAGAGCCGCTGCGCGACGATGGATTGCGGCTCGATAACGATATTGCATTTGGAGACGAACATGGCCGGGCATTCCATTCCCCACTTCCAGAACGATGGCGGACACAGCGTAATCGAGATCGGCGTCAAGGAATTCATGTGCACCGGCGCTTCCGTGCCTTACGATCACCCGCATATCTTCATCGACATGGGCGACGACAACGAGAAGGTCTGTTCCTACTGCTCCACCCTTTTCCGCTACAATCCGTCGCTGAAGGCCGAGCAGACCAATCCTCCGGGCTGCGTCTTCCATGTGAAGGCCGCCTGACCTCCACTTTTGCTGATCGGGCCGCATCATGCCCATAAAATCCGTAGCCATTGTCGGTGCCGGCATCGCCGGTCTCACCGCTGCCCTTTCCTTTGCCCGGCTCGGTATCGACTGTGACATCATCGAGCAGGCAGGCGAGCTGACGGAGGTCGGTGCCGGCCTGCAGCTCTCCCCCAACGCCGCCCGCATTCTCGCCGAACTCGGTGTGCTGCCCGAGATCGAGGCGCGCTGGACCGAACCGGTCAGCGTCGATCTCGCCTCCGGCAAGTCACTGGCCACGCTATTGTCGCTGCCAATGGGCGCGGTGGCCCGCACCCGCTGGGGCGCACCCTATGGCGTGCTGCATCGTTCGACGCTGCAAAGCGCACTTCTGAATGCGGTCAAGGATAATCCGCTCTGCCGGCTGCATCTCGGCAAGCGCATCGAAAACGCGACAGTCGATGTCATCGCCGCAACCACCTTTCGCGATCACGATCTGATCGTTGGTGCCGACGGCATCTGGTCGGCGGCCCGCTTTGCCGTGCCTTCCGCGCCGACAGCCACCTTTTCCGGCAATATCGCCTGGCGCTTCACCGTCAGCGAAAACGACGTTCCACCGGCCATCAATAAAAGCGCCGTCACGGCCTATCTCGGCTCGGGCGGCCATATCGTCGCCTATCCGCTGAAGGAAGTCGGCGGTTTCAACATCGTCGCAATCGCGCTTGGCGCCGATCCCGGCGCCACATGGCGGGCCGAATCGAGTGGACGGCAGAAAACCATGCTGCTCGAACAGTTTCGCGGCTGGAGCCCTGATCTGCTGCGGCTGCTGGAAAAGGCTGAGAACCCCACCTTCTGGCCGCTCTATCAGGCCGGCCCCGGACGCTGGCACAATGGCCGCGACACGGTACTGATCGGCGACGCGGCCCACGCCATGATGCCTTTCGCGGCACAGGGGGCGGCCATGGCAATAGAGGATGCATTTGAACTTGCGGGAACAATGGCAGGCAGCGGAGGTACAGCCTCCCTGCCCGTGCCGCAGGCCCTTGCCGCCTTTGAGGCTCTGCGCCTGCCGCGCATAGAAAAGGCCCGCAAGCGGGCCTCTCTCAATCGTTTTGCCTATCATGCAAAAGGCCCGGTTCGTATTGCCAGGGACTTCGTATTTTCCACACGTCCCTCAGAGGCCTTCCTTGGCGATTTCGACTGGCTCTATGGCTATCACGCAAAGGGCTGAGCAGTAGGGTCTGGGCACTGGAGCCTGACTAGACCCCAGCCGCGGCTGCGAAGCCGACTTCGAGGTCCTTTTTCAGATCGGCTATGTCTTCGAGCCCGATCTGCAGGCGGATGACCGGTCCCTCCGAAGGCCCCTTCGCAATGGTCCTGTCGATGAGCGACACCGAAACCGCAAGAGATTCGTATCCGCCCCAGGAATAACCAAGCCCGAAAAAGGCCAAGGCATCGAGGAAGGCCGACGCCGCCTGTTTGTATTTGCCCTCTTCCGCCTTCAAGACAAAGGAGAACACGCCGCTCGCGCCCTTGAAATCGCGCTTCCACATTTCATGGCCGGCAAAGCTCGGCAATGCCGGATGCAGAACACGCACGACATCGTCACGGCCTTCCAGCCACTGGGCAATATCCAGTGCGCTTTTCTGATGGTGTTCCAGCCTGATGCCCATGGTGCGCATGCCGCGCAGGATCTGGTAGGCATCATCGGAGGTAACGCAGATGCCGAGATTGGTGTTGGCCTGGTAAAGCGCTTTCCAGTGCTTTTCATTGGCCGAGACGAAGCCCATCAGCACATCGGAATGCCCTGAGGGATATTTGGTGGCGGCGTGAATGGAAATATCGACGCCGAAATCAAGCGGCTTGAAATAAAGCGGTGTCGCCCAGGTATTGTCCATCGTGACCACGCAGTCATGCCTGTGGGCGATCTCCGTGATCACCCGAACATCCTGAATCTCGAACGTGTTGGAACCCGGCGCTTCCAGATGCACGAGTTTCGTATTCGGCCGGATCAGTGCCTCGATGCCGGCCCCGATCGCGGGATCGTAATATTCGATCTCCACACCGAGCTTCTTCAGCATCGTGTTGCAGAAGCGGCGTGTGGGGAAATAGACGGAATCGACGACAAGCGCATGATCGCCCGCACCGAGATAGGCAAGGAATGGCACGGTGATCGCAGCAAGGCCCGACGGCACGAGGATAGTTCCGAAAGAACCTTCCAGCTCGTTGACGAGGTTGCACAGCGCGTCCGTCGTCGGCGTGCCATGGGTACCATAGGTGTATTTCTGGTTTTCAGTCGAAAGCGTTTCCGCGTCAGGAAAAAGCACGGTCGAGCCCCGTACGATGGGCGGATTGACGAAACCGAAACAGTCTGCGGGATCGTTGCCGCCATGGGTCAGGCGCGTATTCACACCTGCGGCGGAAAGCAGGTCATTTTTCTTGGTCATTTCAGATCAGCTTTCGAAGAATATTGACGCGTGCGACAATGCTGAGAGCCAGGGGCAAGGTCAAGCCCCGTAAGGCGACGCGGGATGGCTCGATTGATCCATCGCGAAACAGCATACAAGAAGTATACAAAAATCGTGCAAGTGCAAATTTCCGCAAAAATATGCTTATATTTTCACCCTTTGCACACTTCCCGACCAAAATTCCGAAAATTCCGTTTTATAGGCACAATTATCGCCGGCATGTCTTGACCCCGCTGCCAATTGCGATTGTGATAGAAAAAGCGGATCGAAAAGATCTCGCCGAGGGGGGAGCTGGGGTAAAACAAACATGCCGGTCCCCTTGCTATTGACGATAACAAACAAAGGTTGGGAAAAATGAAAAAGGCAATTCTGTCAGCCGCTATCGGCGCAGCAGTTTTGGGAGGAGCCTCGGTCGCTTCGGCTGCGACGCTTCAGGACGTGAAGGGAAAAGGTTTCGTCACCTGCGGCGTAAGCGCCGGCATTCCGGGATTTTCCAATCCCGATGACAAGGGCGAATGGTCCGGCATCGACGTGGACTATTGCCGTGGTATTGCCACAGCGGTTTTCGGTGACCCTTCCAAGGCGAAGTTTGTCGCTCTTTCGAGCAAGGACCGCTTTCCGGCTCTCCAGTCCGGCGAAGTCGACGTTCTGACCCGTAACACCACCTGGACGATCAGCCGCGACACGTCGCTCGGCTTCAACTTCCGTACCGTCAACTATTATGACGGCCAGGGCTTCATCGCCAAGAAGGGCCTCAACGTGAAGTCCGCGCTTGAGCTTTCCGGCGCCGCCGTCTGCGTTCAGACCGGCACGACCACCGAACTCAATCTCGCCGACTATTTCAAGACCAACAATCTGCAGTACAACCCGGTCGTCTTCGAAAAGGAAGCCGACGCAACCTCCGCTTATGATTCGGGCCGTTGCGACGTCTACACCACCGACCAGTCCGGTCTTTATGCCATCCGCCTGAAGCTGAAGAACCCGGACGACAACATCGTTCTTCCGGAAGTCATCTCCAAGGAGCCGCTTGGACCGGCCGTTCGCCAGGGTGACGACCAGTGGTTCGACATCGTGACCTGGGTTCACTACGCCATGGTCAATGCCGAAGAACTGGGCATCACCTCCAAGAACGTCGATGAGCAGAAGTCCAGCGCCAATCCGGATATCAAGCGTCTGCTCGGCACCGAAGAAGGCACCAAGATCGGTACCGACCTCGGCGTAACCAACGACTGGGCCTACAACATCGTCAAGCTGGTGGGTAACTACGGCGAAGTCTTCGACCGCAACGTCGGTGCGGGCTCGCCGCTGAAGATCGAGCGTGGCCAGAACGCGCTGTGGACCAAGGGCGGCCTGCAATACGCACCACCGGTCCGTTGATCGACCCCATCATCGGCTAGATCATGACAGGAGGCTGGGCAACACCCGGCCTCCATTTAAAATTATATAAATAAGCTCGCAAAGAGCATATAAAAGGGAAAGGTGCCTATGGCAGGCAACGCGGTCAGTTCGCAACGATCGCGCGCGCAAAGCGCGTCGTCACTTATCAACGATCCACGCATACGCGGAATTTTCTATCAGGTCCTGACAGTCGTCATCCTGACCGCCTTCGTCTGGATCATCGTGACGAATACGATCACCAATCTTCAACGGTCAAACATTTCATCCGGCTTCGGCTTCCTCAATGGACGCGCCGGTTTCGATATCGGCCAGTCGCTGATCGCTTATACCAGCGACGCGACCTATGGCCGGGCATTGCTCGTTGGTATTCTCAACACGCTTCAGGTTGCATTTTTCGGCATCATCGCTGCCTCGATCATCGGATTCCTAGTCGGTATCGCGCGCCTGTCCAACAACTGGCTCATCGCCAAGCTGGCGCAGGCCTATGTGGAAATCTTCCGCAACCTCCCGCCGCTGCTTGTTCTCTTCTTCTGGTACAAGGGGGTTATCTCCGTCCTGCCGCAGGCGCGCGATTCGCTGGAGCTTCCGCTCGGAAGCTACCTCAACAATCGCGGCTTCTTTTTTCCGAAGCCGCTTTGGGGAGACGGCACGTGGTTGATACCGCTTTCCTTCCTGGTCGCCATCGTCATCAGCTTTTTTGTCTATCGCTGGGCGAAGGCCAGACAGGAGCAGACCGGCAAGCAGTTTCGCACCGGGATCACCCTTACCATTCTCCTCATCGGCTTTCCTGCCGTGACATTTCTGGCGCTCGGCTCACCGCTGACATTCGACTTCCCGATTGCCGGGCGGTTCAACCTGTCGGGCGGCGCAGTCGTCGCACCTGAATTCATGTCGCTGTTTCTTGCGCTGTCCTTCTACACAGCCTCCTTCATCGCCGAAATCGTTCGCGGCGGCATCAAGGCCGTGGCGAAGGGCCAGACGGAAGCTGCGGAAGCACTGGGGCTGCGCTCCAGCACGACGACACGTCTGATCGTCGTGCCGCAGGCGATGCGCATCATCATCCCGCCGCTGACGAGCCAGTATCTCAACCTGACCAAAAACTCCTCGCTTGCGGTCGCGGTCGGCTTTGCCGATATCGTTTCCGTCGGCGGCACGATCCTCAACCAGACGGGTCAGGCAGTCGAAGTCGTCGCGATCTGGCTGGTCATCTATCTCTCGCTGTCCTTGCTCACGGCCGTGGTCATGAACTGGTTCAACGCGAAAATGGCGCTGGTGGAGAGATAATCGATGACATCAAGCAATCCCGCATTCGTGCGACACACCATCGAAGAGGCGAAACCCGCCCCTTCCAGCGCCGTTGGTTTCAGCCACTGGCTGCGCACCAAACTTTTCGCCACACCGAAGGACACCATTCTCACGGTTCTCGCCATCGCCTTTCTGGCATATATTCTGCCACCGGTGGTGAAGTGGCTGTTCATCGATGCGGTGTGGACCGGCAGCGATCGTATCGCCTGCCTTACCGCCTCGCAGGGCGGCGCGCTTCCGGACGGTCAATCCGGGGCATGCTGGGCGTTCGTCTCGGCCAAGCTCGGACAATTCGTCTTTGGCCGTTATCCGCTTGACGAGCGCTGGCGTCCTATCCTTGTGATGGTGACGTTCGCCATCCTGCTGATACCGATGCTCATCCCGAAAGCGCCGTTCAAGCGCCTCAACGCTCTGGTGCTGTTCATCATCCTGCCCTTCATTGCGTTTTTCCTGCTCATCGGCGGCGTCTTCGGCCTGCCGAAGGTAGAAACACAGCTCTGGGGCGGCCTGATGGTGACCCTCATCCTGTCATTCTTCGGAATAACGGTATCCCTGCCCTTCGGCATTCTTCTGGCGCTCGGCCGCCGGTCGAACATGCCGGTCATCAAGATGCTCTGCGTGCTCTTCATCGAAGTCATCAGAGGCATTCCGCTGATCACCGTGCTGTTCTTCGCCAGCATCATGCTGCCGCTGTTCCTGCCTGACGGCTGGACCTTCGACAAATTCCTGCGCGCACTGGTCGGTGTCTCGCTGTTCTCCTCGGCCTATATGGCGGAGGTGATCCGCGGCGGCCTGCAGGCCATTCCGAAGGGACAATATGAAGGGGCGGATTCGCTCGGGTTGAACTACTGGCAGAAAACACGGCTGATCGTGCTGCCGCAGGCGCTTAAGCTGGTCATCCCGGGCATCGTCAACACCTTCATCGGGCTTTTCAAGGACACGTCGCTGGTCTCGATCATCGGCATGTTCGACCTGCTCGGCATTGTCACACTCAACCAATCGGATGCGAACTGGGCGACACCCGTCACCGCCATGACTGGATATATTTTCGCAGGCTTCGTATTCTGGATATTCTGCTTCGGCATGTCGCGTTATTCGCTGTTCATGGAACGGCACCTCGACACCGGGCATAAACGATAAGGGACGCTCAAAATGGCAGAAAACCAAGCAAAAAAACTGGCCGTCTCGACAACGGACGTGGCAATCGAAATCATCGGCATGAACAAGTGGTATGGCGATTTCCACGTGCTGCGCGACATCAACCTGAAGGTGATGAAGGGCGAGCGCATCGTCATCGCCGGTCCTTCGGGATCGGGCAAATCGACCATGATCCGCTGCATCAACCGGCTGGAAGAACACCAGTCGGGCTCTATCCAGGTCGATGGCATCGAACTGACCAACGACCTGAAGAAGATCGATGAAGTCCGTCGTGAAGTTGGCATGGTGTTCCAGCACTTCAACCTCTTCCCGCATCTGACCATCCTCGAAAACTGCACGCTGGCGCCGATCTGGGTTCGCAAGATGCCGAAGAAGGAAGCGGAAGAAGTGGCGATGCACTATCTGAAGCGCGTCAAGATCCCCGAGCAGGCCCACAAATACCCGGGCCAGCTTTCCGGCGGCCAGCAGCAGCGCGTGGCGATTGCCCGCTCGCTGTGCATGAAGCCGAAGATCATGCTGTTCGACGAGCCGACCTCGGCGCTCGATCCGGAAATGGTGAAAGAAGTGCTCGACACCATGGTCGGCCTTGCCGAAGACGGCATGACGATGCTGTGCGTGACCCACGAAATGGGTTTCGCCCGCCAGGTCGCCAACCGCGTCATCTTCATGGATCAAGGCCAGATCGTCGAACAGAATTCGCCCGCCGAATTCTTCGACAATCCGCAGCACGAACGTACACGTCTGTTCCTCAGCCAGATTTTGCACTGAGACCTTTTACCATCAATGCATCATTCAACGGGGCCGTTTCGGCCCCGTTTTTTGTTGCAGGGTCAATGCGCCACACACCCCGTCATCCTCGCCCTTGAGGCGAGGATCCATGGGCGGCTGAAGAGTGGATCCCTCTCCTCAAGGGCAAGGATGACGGTAAACGTGTTCTCCCTCGTGACTGCGTCACCGTACTGTTCCAATCCAGCCAACAACCGCGCTGAGTCGTCATCTCGCGGCCTGCCTCCCGAGCGAAAGGCCTCGAAAGCAGCGATACTCAGACGCTTTAACCATTTGTTACGAAACAAGAATCCTTGTTTTCCAGGCATTGTGGCCGCCCATGTCATTTTTTTGTCAAATCATGCATTTTTCCGCTTGCAGACCTTCGGGAGCCTGACTATAAGGGCGCCACACCACAAGCGCACGCGCCCTTCGTCTATCGGTTAGGACGTCAGATTTTCATTCTGAAAAGAGGGGTTCGACTCCCCTAGGGCGTGCCACTTGCCTTCGTGTTACCCTCATCAAAAATATACAGATATCCTTCATGCCCGCGAATTTGCCGTGGGCAACCGATGCGTCGGAACCGATTCCCGATCGGCACGTTAGAATGCTGTCCCCCCGATGGAAGGCAAGCCGGGGGAAACGCCAACGGGCAGATCGACCGGCTTGCCTTTCCCCCACACCCGATGACAGCGCCTTTCCGATTCCCCCGGCAGAGATGCCAGCTAAGGGGATAAAAGCGGCGTCTCCGACCTCTTATGAGGCAAACTGGCAATACTCCCGCCAAGTGATAGGGGCGATATTTCAAGGCTTTGGCCAGATCATGCATGGTTTTCCACAGCCCTTCGGACTTCCTCAAAAAATCTCGTCCCGAAGCGAAAAAAATCAATTTTTCCGCTTGCGGACCAACGGGAGCCTGACTATAAGGGCGCCACACCACAAGCGCACGCGCCCTTCGTCTATCGGTTAGGACGTCAGATTTTCATTCTGAAAAGAGGGGTTCGACTCCCCTAGGGCGTGCCACTTGCTTCTCCTTAAAAATCAGCGCTCTGCATAAGAAACTTCACGTAGCACGTGAATGTGGTGACGATTGCCGTTTATAGCTCGTCCACCAGCTGTTCCCCGAAAATTCAGACAGATTGGCAACCCCGTCAGGGCGCGAAAGCCGCATCCAGAACGCGCAGCTGCACACGCCTCTGGCCCTGCCAGAGATCGGCACCCACGGTGCCTGCAACATGGATGGACCTGCCGCGCGCATTCAGCAGCATCTGCCCCAGAGGCGCCTCTGCGGCCCGGAATGCGATGCCCTCCAGCCGAGAGCCGTCCATGGCCTCGAGCGTGATCTTCACATGGGCGGTGCCGACGAGACGCACATCACGCAGGCGATGGGCCGGGACGGCAAAGATCGGCTGTGAGTGACCTGATCCATAAGGACCGGCGTGCTCCAGCTGGTCGACAAGCTGCAATGTCGCGCCCGACGCGCCGATGGCGCCGTCGATCTTCAGCACGCTGCTTTCCACCAGTTCGCTGACCGTCTTGACGGCTGCTTCTTCAAAGAACGTCCTGAGCTTGCCGAGATTGGCGCGCTCCACCGTCAGCCCGGCCGCCATGGCGTGACCGCCACCCTTGACCAGCAAACCCGCATCCACGGCGGCGCGCACCATGCGGCCCATATCGAAACCATTGATCGAACGGCCAGAACCGGTGCCCTTGCCGGAAGGATCGAAAGCGATGGCAAAGGCCGGACGACGGAAACGATCCTTCAGCCGCGATGCAAGCAGGCCAACAATACCCGGATGCCAGTTTTCCCGGGCGGTAACGATGACACCGGCGCCAGACCCGTCACCATATTCAAACAGCGCTTCCGCCTCGGCTTCCGCCAGCATCACCGCTTCCATCGCCTGCCGCTCACGGTTCAGCTCGTCCAGCCGTTCCGCGATCACTTCCGCCTGCGAAGGGTCCTCTATGGTCAGCAGACGGCTGCCGAGAGCGGCATCGCCGATGCGGCCGCCGGCATTGATGCGCGGCCCGATCAGGAAACCGAAATGATAGGGCGTGACAGGTCCGCCCAATCCAGCCTTCTTGAACAGAGCGGCAAGCCCGGCATTGTTCATATGGCGCGCGGCAATCAGTCCCTTCACCACATAGGCGCGGTTCAGTCCCTTCAGCGGCACCACATCGCATACCGTGGCAAGGGCGACGATATCGAGCAGCGACAGCAGATCGAGCGTGAAGGCCTGCCTGTTGCGTCGGTCCTTCAGCAGCCGCAGCGTGGCGACCAGCACGAGAAACACCACGCCGGCGGCGCACAGATGCCCCTGCCCTGACAGATCGTCTTCCCGGTTGGGATTGACCAGTGCGACAGCCGGCGGCAGTTCCGAACCCACCTGGTGGTGATCGATGACGACCACATCCGTTCCCGCATCCCTGGCGGCCTGCAGCGATTCATGGCTGGTGGAACCGCAATCGACCGTCACGATCAGGGTCGCGCCGTTGGCGGCAAGCTGCTGCATCGCCGCCGGGTTCGGCCCGTAGCCTTCGAAAATACGGTCGGGAATATAGATCTCCGGTGTCAGCCCGAAATGCGCGAAAAACCGGTACATCAAGGCGGAAGAAGCAGCTCCGTCGACATCATAGTCGCCGAAGATCGCCACCTTCTCGCCGGTCTCGATGGCGCGCACCAGCCGCTCGGCCGCCTTTTCGCAATCGGTCAACATATGCGGATCGGGCATCAGCGAACGGATGGTCGGATCAAGAAAAGCCAGCGCATCATCCACGCCTACTCCGCGTCCGGCCAGCACGCGGGCAATCAGCTCGGGAATGGCATGAATCTGGGACATGGCCAACGCGCGGTTCTGTCCGGCCTGATCCAGCCGTGATACCCAGCGCTGCTCTGTCGCCGACCGCTCCACGCTCAAAAATGCGCGGGCCACGGTGTCGGCCGGCTCCATCATTGCCATCCTGTCCATTCGTCCTGTCATGCGCGTATATCGGCGCTTTAATGCTTAGAACGGGCTAAATGGCGATGGCGCGTTTTTCAAGCAAAAACGCTTGTTCCGGCTTTCACACTGCAAATATCGAGAAAAACGGGCTGACGATTGATACCGCACCGACCAGCAGCAGCAGCGAGAACACGGCAAGCGAACACCAGTTGCGCTCGTGTTCGGCCATATCGAATTCCATGCTGCGAATATTGTCGTTGGCAGTGTGAGGCCGTGCCCGATGATGGGCGACCGGAACGTCTGCACGCTTATTGTCCTTGAACAGGATGATCGATGTCACGGCCACGCCTCCCTCGCTTGGTGAACAGGATTAACCATAGGGCCGAATCGTGTCGCATTCCAGCGGTTCAGCAGCCGTTTTCTAAAATTTTATGACGGCTGAAAGCCGGTGTTTCGGGGGCGTTTTTTACACCCTCACCAAGGTCTCCCCATGACAAAAAAGACCGCGCTTCCATGTGGAGGCGCGGTCGTCAATTTCAGAAAAATCGTGGACTATCTCAGGTCCGCTCGATGCGGATGACCTGCGGTTCGCTGACCAGATATTTCTCGTTCTTGATCGCCTTCACGGCCTTGCGGATCGCATCTTCCATCGTCGCATGGGTCACGAGGATGATTGTCTGCGGCGCGCCTTCCACATGCACGCGCTGGCGCTGCACGATGGATTCCAGCGAGATGTTATTGTCAGCCATACGGCCGGCGATGGAGGCGAAGACACCGGCCTGGTCCTTCACCGTCAGACGGATGAAATAACCGCCCTCATGGCTCTTCATCTTGGCGCGGCGATAATCGGCCAGCGATTTTGCCGGACGGCCGAGAACCGGCACCTGCTGGGCGCCGGGGCGGCTCTTGGCAATATCGGCGATGTCACCCAGCACGGCCGACGCCGTGGCGTTGCCGCCGGCACCCGGACCGACCATCAGCAGCTCACCGAGAATATCGGATTCGATCGCCACCGCATTGGTGACGCCATCGACCTGCGCGATGACGGAATCGAGCGGCACCATGGTTGGATGCACCCGCTGTTCGATACCGGATTCGGTCACCTGCGCCACGCCGAGAAGCTTGATGCGATAACCGAGTTCGGCCGCCGCCTGAATATCCTCGCTCGAAATATTGGTGATGCCTTCGAGATAGATGTCATCGGCCGAAATCTTGCTGCCGAAGGCAAGCGTCGTCAAAATGGCGAGCTTGTGGGCGGTGTCGTTGCCCTCAATATCGAAAGCCGGATCGGCTTCGGCGTAACCGAGCCGCTGTGCTTCCTTCAGACAGGCCTCGAAGGACAGCCCTTCCTTCTCCATCTTGGTGAGGATGTAGTTGCAGGTGCCGTTCATGATGCCGTAGATGCGCGACACATGGTTGCCGGTGAGAGACTCGCGCAGCGCCTTGATGACGGGAATACCGCCGGCCACGGCCGCTTCGAAATTGAGAAGCGCGCCCTTGTCTTCGGCAATGGTCGCAAGTTCCACGCCATGCTTGGCCAGCAGTGCCTTGTTGGCTGTCACCACGTGGAGACCACGTGCAAGTGCGGCTCGCACTGCATTTTCCGCCTGGCCGGAAGCGCCACCGACCAGTTCGACGAACACGTCGATATCGGCTTCGCTCGCCATCTGCTCCGGCGTGTCGAACCAGGTAATACCCTTGAGATCGATGCCGCGGTCGCGCGAACGGTCGCGCGCGCTCACCGCAATAATCTCAATCGCGCGTCCGCAGGTAATCGCAAGTTCGTTGCTTCTCTGCTGGAGGATGCGCACGAGCGAAGCGCCGACAGTGCCGAGCCCCGCTATGCCGATTCTCAATGAATCTGCCATGGGTATGTTCCTGATTTGCTGGTGATGGTGGCGGCCGAGGCCCGGCCGCCTTCGGTTGCCCTTATCTGTGGGCGTTAAGCGAAACGACATTGTGCATCGTTTCGTCTGCGCTCGACAGGAAACGCTTCAGATTGCGCGCTGCCTGACGAATTCGATGCTCGTTTTCCACGAGCGCAAGGCGGACGTAATCATCGCCCATCTCGCCAAAGCCGATGCCGGGAGCAACGGCAATATCAGCCTTCTCGACCAGAAGCTTGGAGAATTCCAGGCTGCCGAGATGGCGGAATTTTTCCGGGATTTTAGCCCAGGCGAACATCGTCGCCGCCGGTGGTGGAACCTCGAAACCGGCCTTGCCGAAGGTGTCGACCATGACATCGCGGCGGCGGCGATAAACGCTGCGCACTTCAGCGATGTCGGAACCGTCGCCGTTGAGGGCATGGGTGGCCGCAACCTGGATCGGCGTGAAGGCGCCGTAATCGAGATAGGACTTCACGCGGGTCAGGGCCGCGATCAGCCGCTCGTTGCCAACGGCAAAGCCCATGCGCCAGCCGGGCATGGAGAAGGTCTTCGACATGGAGGTGAATTCCACCGCAACGTCGATTGCGCCGGGAACCTCAAGAACCGAAGGCGGCGGGTTGTTGTCGTCGAAATAGATTTCCGAATAGGCAAGGTCGGAGAGCACGATGATCTCGTGTTTCTTCGCAAAGGCGATGACGTCCTTGTAGAAATCCAGCGAAGCCACATGTGCCGTCGGGTTCGACGGATAGTTGATGATCAGTGCCAGCGGCTTGGGAATGGAGTGGCGCACCGCACGCTCCAGTGGCCCGAAGAAGCTCTCATCCGGCTCGACATTCATCGAGCGGATAACGCCGCCCGCCATCAGGAAGCCGAAGGCATGGATCGGATAGGTAGGGTTCGGACACAGGATCACGTCACCCGGTGCCGTGATGGCCTGCGCCATATTGGCGAAGCCTTCCTTGGAGCCGAGCGTGGCAACAACCTGGGTATCGGGGTTCAGCTTCACGCCGAAACGACGGGCATAATAGGCGGCCTGCGCGCGGCGAAGACCGGGAATGCCCTTGGACGAGGAGTAACGATGGGTGCGCGGGTCCTGAACGACTTCGCAAAGCTTGTCGACGATCGCCTTGGGGGTCGGAAGGTCGGGATTGCCCATGCCGAGATCGATGATATCGGCCCCGGCCGCTCGCGCGCTCGCTTTCAAACGGTTGACCTGTTCGAAGACGTATTGCGGCAGACGCCGGACCTTATGAAACTCTTCCATCACTTTCCTCATGGGAATGGACCGGTTCTGCCGGCCCATAACGAAGGTTCGTTTTTTGTTTTTAAACGCCGCCGACACGAACCGATCCGGCAGGCGTTATTCATAGTAGCGCAAAGCACGGGAAAACCTACAAGGCTTTTCTCGGCTCACACGCCACCGCGGTCATCCGCCTGTGCTTCGGCACAGCCTTTTCGGCCCCTTTGGCAAGGCGGATCGCGCAATAGGATCAAGGAACTTGCATAACGCCAGATTCTTGGAAAATGCAAGGCAAGCCATGCTCAAGAACGGCCATTCCTGTCGTTCAGCCGCGCTCACCCGTCACAATTGCCGCACGGATGACCGAAAGCACGCGCTCCGGCTTGATATCCGTGCACACAAGCTGGCTTGGATGCCCGTCCCAGTCACCCGGCGGGAAGGCACGTCCGTCAGGCTTCTGAATGGTCTGGCCGTCAGCAAGGCCGCCACAGACGACGCGCACCGGGCCGCTGCGGGTCTCGAAAAGCTCAGGCGCGACGAGATAGACGCAGGCGCAGCTGTCATGCACCACCATGCCGTCGCCGGTGCGGGTCTTGTAGAAATCAATGTAGAATTGCGACAGGTCGGACAAGAGCTGCACCGGCTTGCCGCCGGCCTTTGCCATCTCAGCCATGAAGGCGCTGGTCATTACCGTTTTCGTCGTTACGTCGAGACCAACGACGACGACGCGCCAGGGTGCCGTGAAGACGAGATCGGCCGCCTCCGGATCGCCGTGAATATTGGCCTCGGCCGCCGGCGACACATTGCCGTTCATGTCGAAGGCGCCGCCCATGACGATGACTTCCTTCACCAGCGCCGCAAAATCCGGCTCTTCGCGCAGCGCAAGCGCCAGATTGGTCATGCGGCCGACGGCAATCAGCGTCACCTCACCCGGATTGGCCTTCACCGTCTCGATGATGAAACGATGTGCCGGACGGGGATCGAGCGGCAGATCAATGGTCTCTGGAATGTCGATATCGCCGAGACCGTTTTCTCCGTGGATGAAGGTCGGCCAGTGGCCTTCCTTGCGGGCGGGATCGAACGTTACACCGGCACCCTTGGCAACCGGCGCTGTCATCTGCCATTCCCGCTTCAGGAACAGCGCATTGCGTGTGGTAATATCGATGGGGGCATTACCGAAAACCGTGGTGACGCCGATCAGATCGATATCGGGATGGCGATGCAGGAACAGCAGCGCCATGGCGTCATCTACACCGGGATCCGTATCGAAAATCACTTTATGCATAATGCCCTCATCCGTATGTCCTGAGCGTCATCGGCCCCTATTGCCGACGCGCCACGGAAACATACCCATAAGCGGCAACACCGCAATCCCCCTGCCCGTCGCAGATCGGAGAGAAAAATATTGCGCGGCGTTGTTTTCGGTGAAAGAAGGGGCTCTCTCCCTTCCGCCTGCCCGGACATCCCAAGTGCAAGACATCGCTCTCAACGTTTTCGTCGTTCTTTTCTGCGTCGCCATCTTTGCCGGATTTATCGATTCCATTGCCGGTGGCGGTGGGCTCATCACCATTCCGGCCATGCTGATCATGGGCATTGCACCGCTCGACACACTTGGCACCAACAAGCTGCAGGCGCAGTTCGGTTCGGCCTCCGCCACCCTTGCTTACGCCAGACGCGGCCACGTCAATCTGAAAGAGCAATTACCGATGGGGTTGATGGCCATGGCCGGCGGAATGCTGGGGGCCGTTACCGCCGCTTTCGTGCCGGCCGATCTGCTGCGCACCATCATGCCGTTCCTGCTGATCGCCATCGCGCTTTATTTCGCCTTTAAACCGCAGCTCAGCGATATCGACAGCCATCGTCGCATCACCCCCTTCGTCTTCGGCCTTACGGTCGCGCCGCTGGTGGGCTTTTATGACGGGGTTTTCGGTCCCGGCGCGGGTTCGTTTTACATGCTGGCCTTCGTGGCGCTTGCCGGCTTCGGCATGTTGAAGGCAACCGCCCATACCAAACTTCTGAACCTCGGCTCGAATTTCGGCGGTTTCATCGTCTTCGCCATTGGCGGCGCGGTTCTGTGGAAACTCGGGCTCGCCATGGGTCTCGGCCAATTCGTCGGCGCGCAGATCGGCTCACGTTTCGCGATGAAAAACGGCGCGAAGATCATCCGCCCGCTTCTGGTGCTTTCGTGTCTGGCAATGGCAACGAAGCTTCTTGTCGATGCATCATCCGCCTGGTCCATCGCCACGATCTGGGAAACCATCTTCCCGACGTAAGCCTCAGGCGAAACGCTCCGTTGAACACGGAAACGCGGATAAAATTATCCGCTGGTTCACCCGGTGGCGCGACCGCGCCTGCGATCGGCGATTTCCCTGATGACCACCATGGCGCCGACAAGCTTGTAGCTGGAGGAGTAGCACGGTGACATTTCAAGCGACTTCACGATCGTCTGTCCGTCGTGATCTTCGGCATAGGTATATTTCGAGGTACCGCCCTTGAAACAATTGTCGAGCCGTTCCCGCAGGTCGTTCTGGAAACGGTGCACCCCGACGAGCTCGGCGATATGGCACCCCATAAGCCCGTCCGGCCTGTTGTGCGGAAACGCATCCAGCCCGTTCGCGAAGGACACGCGGTAGCCGGGCGAAACCACCATCACGGGTTCGTCGAGGTCGTTCAGCATATCCTCGTCGAGGATCAGATGGCGGTGATGCCACTCCAGACTGTCCTGGTCCTCGTCGCCGATGACTTTCGCCTTGAGCGGCATGCCGACATAACGATCGACAAGCGTTCGCAAAAGCTCGGAATTGCGCTGCACGCAACCGAGGTCTTCCGCCTCATGGTTGAGGAGATCGATGGCGAAACGGAACTGCTCGCGAATATCCTCGGAACTGCCGGTCTGACGCCCGATGACCCGGTCGAGCAGCTGCTCCAGTTCACGCTCCAGTACCGCAATCTTGTCGGTCTCGTTCTTACCAACGGCAGATTGCAGTTCCGTGTAACGCAGCCAGAACAGCTCAATCAAATCTTTCAACCCAACTCTCCCTGAACGGGCAAACACCCCGCTCCCAATCCAAAAGGATAGACCCTATATCCCTCAATCATAACGTCTGCGCGCTTAAAAATGACGTAACGAAACACAGAAACGCCGCAGGGATTATTGTTCAAAATATCACAGCCGCCGCTATTTTTTCAATTTCGATAATCCATGAACGAGAAATGAGGTTCCACTAATATGAAAAAATATCAAAACGCACAAATTCGCAGCCTGATTTTGTAAAAATCAGGCGCAATCGAACCCGGCGGCAAATACCTCAGATCTGGTGCTTTACGTCCCAGCGGTCGTGATACCACAACCATTGTCCGGGATATTCGCGCACCCAGCTTTCCACCTTGTCGTTCAAAAGCTGCGCCGTCGCCTGAATGTCGACATTACCTTTTTCATCGCGTGGAATCTCGACCTTCGGTTCGATCTCCAGCCGGTAACGATTATCCGGCAGACGCACGCAGCGGGCGGGATAAACATCGCAGTTGAACTGCCGCACAAGTTTGGCCAGCAGCGGATTGGTGCGAACCTCAAGACCGAAGAACCTGGTCGTCAGCCCCTTGCTGAACTTCTGGTCAACAAGAACGCCGACACCGCCGCCCCTTTCCAGCTGCCGCGCCAGCGCGAAGGACGAGCCGGCATGCGACGGCACGAGATTGCCCATGCGCTCCTTGCGGAAATTGAACACCTTGTCGGCGACATAAGGATTGTTGGGCGGACGGAACAGCACCGTCACGTCAAGACCAAAGGCAGAACTCGCCACCGGCAGCAACTCGAAATTACCGCTATGGGCGGTAAAGACGATGAAGGGTCGCGGATTGTCGCGCAGCTCAAGGAATGTCGGAATGCCCTCGACCTGAATGCGGCCGGGCTCGTTCTTCTCTGGATCGAAATCGAACAACCGGTCGAGAAACACATATTCCGCCGCAAGCCGACCCATATTGGCCCAGCTGTCCATGGCGATCGCCAGCCGCTCTTCCTCGGACTTTTCCGGAAAGGCACGGGCCAGATTGTAGAGCATCAGCTTGTGGCGGCCGGTTTTCGGCCCCACGAAGCGCGCCAGCCGGTCGGCGGCGCGAATGCCCGCATCGGCAGGGAAAAGCTTCAGCAGGTTGAGAAGGCCGAAGGCGAATGTCGCAATCAGCCACTGCCGGAAGTGGTCCAGTTTAAGGACGATCCGCGTCAGGAACAGCTTCACGTTGGTCAGTCCATCCGCAGAACGATCTTGCCGAACACCTGGCGCGTTTCCATGCGCTCCAGTGCCCGGTCGATATCATCGAAGGTCACTTCGGTGTCGATGACGGGATGAACGATGCCGCGCGCCATCTTCTGCATGGCATTGGCCATGTTTTCCATGCGGCAGCCGAAGGAGCCGAGCAGCTTCAGCTGCTGCTGGAACAGCATCATCAGGTTGATGTCGGTGGACACGCCCGAGGTGGAGCCGCAGGTGACGAGGCGGCCGCCGCGCTTCAGCGAGAACATCGAGGCCACGAACGTATCTTTGCCAACATGTTCGAACACCACGTCGACACCCTTCTTTTTCGTCAGCTTGCGCACGACGCCTTCGAAACGGTCGGTACGATAATTGATGACGTGATCGGCGCCGAGCGCCTTTGCCCGCTCGATCTTGTCATCGGAGCCGACTGTCGTGATGACGGTGCAGCCCATCTTCTTGGCAAGCTGGATCGCCGCCGTGCCGATGCCGGAACCGCCGGCATGAACAAGGATTGTTTCGCCCGGCTCAAGCTTGGCATTGTCGAACAGCATGTGCTCGACCGTGCCGAAGGTCACCGGCGCAAGTGCCGCAGCGACGGCGTCAATGCCATGCGGTGCCGGCACGAGCTGGCGGGCGGGAATATTGATCTTTTCCTGCGCAAAACCGTCGAGATGGAAACCGTGTACGCCCTGGACGTGTTCGCACAAATTGTCACGGCCTTCGCGGCAGGGCTTGCACAGCCCGCAGGTGCGCGCGCCATAAACCGCAACGAGCTGACCAGGCAGCACATTCGAAACGCCCGGGCCGATGGCCTCGACCACACCCGAAGCCTCGGCACCAATGGTGAGCGGCATCTTGCGCTTGGCGAAAGCCATGCCGCGCCAGCCCCACACGTCGATGTGGTTGAGCGCCACGGCCTTGACGCGCAGCGTCACCTCGCCCGGGCCCGGTGCATCCGGTTCAGGCAGGTCCACTTTTTCGAGCTTCCGGTCGTCCACGAGTTGAAGAGCGCGCATATTTCAGTCCTTCGCCCGAGGGCGTTTATCTAAAGGGCTATTCCAGCAAACCTCTGTAACGGTTTTGCGGCCGGAATGCGTAATCAAAGAAGCGAGAGCGTTTCCAGAGTTCTGTTCAGGTCCGGAAACGCTTCTGTTTGTGGCGGAACCGGTTAAGCCGGTTCCCGCGTCATGACAAGGCTTGCATTCTGTCCGCCAAATCCGAAGGAGTTGGACAGAACCGCGCTCACCTCGGCATCCCGCTTCACATTCGGCACCACGTCGAGCGAAATGGTCGGATCGGGATTGTTGTAGTTGATCGTCGGAGGCAGCGTGCCGGTCAGCATCGTCTGCAGCGAGAATACTGCTTCTACGGCACCTGCGGCCGTCAACGTATGGCCGATCATCGACTTGTTGGAAGACAGCGGAATATTCTTCAGGCCTTCGCCGAAGACGGCGAGCATCGAGCCATATTCCATCTTGTCGTTCTCAGGCGTCGAAGTGCCATGGGCATTGATATAGCCGATATCGCTTTCGGCCACGCCCGCATCTGCTAGTGCCGCACGGATCGTCGCAATCGCCGGGCCACCATCGGGCGAAGACCGCGTGCGGTGGAAGCTGTCGGCCTTTTCACCCGCACCCTTGATGATGCCGAGCACCTTCGCGCCACGTGCAACCGCTGCTTCGAGCGATTCCAGCACCAGCGTTGCGGCACCTTCGGCGATCACGAAACCGTCGCGATCCTTGCTGAACGGCTTGGAGGCCTTTTCCGGCGGATCATTCTGGGTCGAAAGCGCGGAGAGAAGCGAGAAGCGGATCAGTGCCTCGGCGCTGACCGAACCGTCGGTCGCAACCGTCAGTGCCCGCTCGGTGCGGCCCTGGCGGATAGCCTCAACGCCGAGCTGGATCGCAGTCGCACCAGATGCACAGGCCGTCGACAGCGTGACCGGCAGGCCGCGTGTGCCAAAGCGGTCGGAAAGACGCTCGGAAATAGCACCGAAAAGCGCCGCTTCCTGGAACGCCGGATCGGGACGCTGGCGCAACGCCGTCATGAACCGCTCATAGGCGTCGCCCGGCTGTGCGGCTGGCGGCGAACGATCGGCAAGCTCGAAACGGGCGCTCCATTCCGGCTCGATCGGCGGTGCTGCGAGAAACAGCGGCCCATCGAAATCACCGGATATACCGGCCTGCGCCAGAGCCTCGATGGTGGTTTCGCGGGCGAAGGCATAGGAGCGCTCGACGGAGTTCGGAACCGGGATATCGATGAAATCCACCGTGCCGCTGATGCGGGTGGAAAGCCCCTCGGTCGGGAAACGGGTGATCTTGTGGATGCCCGACTTGCCAGATGTCAGCGCCGCCCAGTTGTCGGCAAGCCCCTGTCCCAGCGAGGTGATGATGCCCATGCCGGTCACGGCGACGATCGGACGACCGAGATGATCCTTGAAATTGGAAGTCATGGTCTATTCTCCTCAAACGTCGCGCGACAGAACGGCGACACCTTCGCCGCGCACATGGCCGACAGTGGTGACGACGGCTTCACTAGCCGCCTCGCCCATCTGCTTTTCCGCAGCCGCGTCGAAGGCAGGAACCTTCGCGCCGCTTTCAAGCGTCAGCGCCGCCAGCGCCAGTCCGAGCGGAAACTGCGCTTCAAGTCCGTGGCCGGTGATACCGCCAAAACCACGAATGACGGCCTTCGGCAGCGCCTTTTCGAGAATATCCTTCTCGCGCCGGGTCACCTCGTCATAACCGCTCGCGCCGGAAAACACGACGGTTGCAGCGCTGTCCTTTGCAGGCGCAAGCAACCGCTCCATGCGCTTTTCCATGCGGCCGTCATCGCGGCTGCCACGGTCACCCTCGATGGCGTCGATGCGGGCATAGATGCGCGCGCCGCGTTCGCTGGCGTGCTTGCGCGATTCCAGCACGAGGAACGCGCCGAGCGAACCGGAAATCATGCCGCCGCCGTTCTGGTCGCCACGCGACCACAGCGGCTGCCAGCCACCCTGCGCATGCGCGCCGATCGCCTCGAACAGCAGGATCATGTCGGGACGTTCAGCCGAAAAGGCGCCGCCAACCAGCGCATGGCTCGATTCGCCGGAACGAATGCGGTGAAAGGCGGTTTCGACGGCGGAGATACCTGCCGCTTCCTCGCCCATGAACGTGCGGGACGAACCGGTGACCTTGTGCACGATGGAGATGTTGCCGGCCATCAGATTGGAAAGCTGGGCGAGAAACAGCGTCGGGCGCAGCTCCGTGGTCAGCTTCTCATTAAGCAGCACTTCGCGGTCGTTGCGCTTCAGCGCTTCATCGACGATCAGCGTATCGACATTGATGTCGCGCTCGCCGCCGCCGGCCGCCACGATCATGTCCATGGTGGCGCAGGCCTCGGCATTTTCCTTAAGCCCGGCATCATCAAGCGCGAGGCCGGCGGCGAACACGCCGAGCCGCTGCCAATTTTCCATCTGGCGCTGGTCACCGCGCTTGGCGATCTGCGCGGACCAGTCGATCTCAGGCATGGGATGGACCGGATAGGGTTTGAATTTTTCGGTCTCGACAATCGTCGCCGGCGCGGCTGCTCCAGAAAGAAGCGCCACATGCGCCTGGCTGCCGACGCCGTGACAGGTCACGATGCCGACCCCTGTTATCACCACATCATTGTCAGATTTCATCGTCTGTCATCCTTTGCAGCCGGCCCCGCCGAAACGGTCACGGCTATCCAACAGCGGTTGCGAACAACCACTTCATGCGTTGCGGAATAAAGCGCGCGGTGCGGATTGGCAATGGTGAAGGCCCGTTCGGCCATCGCCAGCCCACGATTTTCATGCATCGAAACCGGGCCGACGGGAAAAACGCCCTCTTTCGAAACGGGCGGAAGCGCTTATTTCTGCGCATCCGCGGCAATGGCCGCCATCAGACCGACTTCTTCGGCCCGCTTCTTGACGATGGGACCGAGCGGAATTTCACTGAACGGCATGGTGCGCAGTTTCAGCTGCGCATCGCAGACCTTCTTTCCATCGCTGGTAATCTTCGCCTTGGTTACCGCAAAGCCCGAACCGTCATGCTCGAGCACGGCCTCGATATCGAGAACCGCGCCCGGCTCAACGAAGGTGCGCATCTTGGCGCCATCCACCGACATCAGGAACGGCATGGAGGCAAAATCGCTGAATGCCAGAACCAGCATGCCTGAAGCCTGCGCCATGGTCTCGATCAGGAGGACACCCGGAACCAGCGGCATGCCGGGAAAGTGGCCTTCGAAAACCGGGCTCTTGTCGGGAACGACGGACTGCGCCTTCAACGTGCGCGTCGCCATATCCACGGCTTCGACCTTGTCGATCATCTGAAAATATTCAAGCAACATCCGTCCGGCCCGTCTCTGGTCGGTTGCGACCCGTCCAATGAAAGGCCGGGTCCAGAAAGAGAAATGCCGCCTGAAGCGGGCATCATCATCTCAGCCCTTGGCTGCGCGCAATTCGTCGATCTTGGCGCAGAGGTTCTTCAGCACGAAGTATTCTTCGGTGGAAACCTTGCCTTCGTTGACTTCCTGCGTCCACTGCTCGAGCGGAATCTTAATGCCGAATTCCTTGTCGATAGCGAAAACGATATCCAGAAAGTCGAGGCTGTCGATGCCCAGATCGTCGATCGTGTGGCTTTCCGGCGTAATGGTTTCGCGGTCGATTTCGCTGGTTTCGGCGATGATGTCGGCAACCTTGTCGAATGTAGCTGTCACGCCCATAATCCTTATTGTCGTTCGTATGAATTATCCTGTCTGACGCACCACATAGGCAAGTCGCACAAAAAAGCCAATGGTTTCGTGACGTAACTTTGAAATTTGCCCCAAAACTGTTGCCTAAACAGCAACCGAATGGCGGCCGCGTCCATTGCCGAGATAAGTGTCGAAGATTGCCGCGATATTACGCACGAAGGGCCTTCCGAGCTCCGTGAGCGCAAAAATATCGGCATCCATACGCACCACGCCATCGCTGTTGCCGGCGGCAAAATGCTGTGCCTGTGTCCGCACGGAATGGCTTGCCTTGCCGAAGCGCCGGTCGAGATCCGAAAAATCGAGCGCGAAATCGCACATCAGCCGCTCGATGACATGCGAGCGCAGATGGTCCTCTTCCGACAGTTCTATTCCCTTGACGACGGCAAGGCCGCCCTCGCCGGTCATCCGCTGATATTCTCCGGTCGCCACCATGTTCTGCACATAACCCTGCGGCAGCCTGCCGATGGAAGAAGCGCCAAGGCCGATCAGCGCATCGGCCGTATCGGTGGTATAGCCCTGGAAATTCCGCCGCAGCGCACCCGCTTCGGCCGCCTGGCATAAGCTATCGGCCGGCTTGGCGAAATGATCGATGCCGATCGCTTTGTAACCCGCCTTTTGCAGCATCTCGCCCGCCATCGTCATCTGGCGATACCGCTCGGCAATATCCGGAAGCGCGTGTTCGGGGATCAGCGACTGGTGTTTCTTCATCCACGGAACATGGGCATAACCGAAAAGCGCCACCCGGTCCGGATCAAGCGAGACGATCTGATCCACCGTCTTCTTCAGCGTCTCGCAGGTCTGGAACGGCAGGCCGTAGAGAATGTCGCAATTGACCGAGTGAACGCCCCTCGCCCGCACCGCATCCACAACCGACTTCGTCTGTTCGAAAGACTGGATGCGGTTGATGGTTTTTTGCACTTTGTCATCGAAGTCCTGCACGCCAAGGCTTGCCCGCGACATGCCGACGGCGGCAAGGGCGTCGTAACGGCTGTCATCCAGATCGTTGGGGTCCATTTCCACGCTGATTTCCGGCGCAAGCCCGAAGGTGAAATGACGCCTCAGACAGTCCATCAAACTGACCATATCCTCCGGTTTCAGCATGGTGGGAGAACCACCGCCGAAATGCACGGCACTCACCACCGCATCAGGGGAAACGAGTGCGCCGACCGCTTCGATCTCCTGCTTAAGTGCTTCCAGATAAACGGCAATCGGCTCGTATTTCAGCGTGTGTTTGGTGTGACAGGCACAGAACCAGCACAACCGGTCGCAATAGGGAATGTGCAGGTAAAGCGATATCCGGTTCCTGTGGTTGAGCTCGCCCAGCCATTGCCGATAGGTCGCATTATCGATTCTCTCGTGGAAATGCGGCGCGGTCGGGTAGCTCGTGTAACGGGGTACGGCGCCAGAATATTTGCGAAGAAGTTCGGTATTCATCACCGGTTTTGCCTTTTATCAAGAAAATGTCGATTTCCTCCCTTTCAGTAACGGCTGCGACAGTTTGCAACTTTGACTTCAATCAAATTGCGCCATAAGTTCTTCCTAAAGTAGACGCGGGGACGACGGCTACGCGGCGCAAGCCTTTAAAGAGACCGGATTTGATACCCAAGGTCGCAATCGTCCCGAAAAAGCCAGCATTGGAAAAGGCTTATGGATACGCTGCAGAAGACCATCCACAATTCGGAAGAGCCCTTTGTCTGTCGCTCCTGCGAGGCGCGTCACGGCGGTCTTTGCAGCACGCTGACGCCACAGCAGCTCTGCGATCTCAACCGTTATTCCAGCCGTAAAAAGCTGGAGGCCGGCAATGAGCTGCTCGGCCAGGGGGAACTTGTCACCTCCTATGGCAACATCCTCAACGGCGTGGTGAAGCTTTCGAAAATGATGTCGGATGGCCGCCAGCAGATCGTCGGCCTGCAATTCGCACCGGATTTTCTCGGCCGCCCGTTCATGGCGGAAAGCAAGATGACGGCGGAAGCGGCAACGGATGTCGAAATCTGCCTTTTCCCGCGCCGCATCGTCGATCGCATGGTCTCGGAAGTCCCTGATATGGAGCGCAAGCTGCATAACCAGTCCCTGAAGGAACTGGATGAGGCGCGCGACTGGATGCTGACGCTTGGCCGTAAATCGGCGCAGGAGAAGGTTGCCAGCTTCCTTTATATGATCGCCACCCATATCGACCCGGAAAACGACGACAAATCCGCCTTCGACCTGCCGCTCTCACGCGCCGACATCGCCGATTTTCTCGGCCTCACCATCGAAACGGTGAGCCGGCAAATGACCAAGCTGCGCAAGGAAGGCATTATCCGCATCGAGAACAACCGCCATATCACGGTGCCCGATCTCGACGTCTTGAACGAAGCTGCCGGCAACGACTGACCGGCATTCGCAATTTTTTTCATCGACCCTGAAGCGCGGGTGTTCCAATATTGATGTGCGGCGCCCGCGCCTGAGCGGGGGCGAGCGCAAAACCGGCAAGAACCAGCAAAGCGGCGATGCATTTCATGATGATTCACCCTGTATGCCGCTGTTTCAGCGGCCTGTTTGTTATGGCTGCATCATAAGCGCCAAACCGCATCCATCCGCTTAAAATCTTCGGTAAGCGGATGGTTCAAAGGCAGGGTAAAGAAGGGGTTATGATGTCGCGACGGCCTGACCCGTTAGCGGCAAGTGCCACCATCCCGGGCTCGGTATCGCCGCTTGTTTCTTCTCCCCGCCGGGGAGAAGGTGGCCCGAAGGGCCGGATGAGGGGGAAACGCTAGCGATATGCGGAGAGCTTGCCCCCTCATCCCGCTGCCGCGGACTTCTCCCCCTCGGGGAGAAGAAACACGTGGCATGCGCTCGCTCCATCTCAAGCCTCGTATGGGCCGGCTTGGTTTCAGGGCGTGTTTCGTCACTAAAGGATGTTGGGGTGGGTCCGTTATATCACGCATAACGCGCGGTATGATCTCACTGCGAAGCAGCAGGCGTCGCAACCGGCTTCTGGTTTTCGCCAAGCGCCCGCAGTTCGGCGACCCGGCGCTTGTATTCGGCTTCCGAAATCTGGCCGTTGCGGCGCGCCGCGCCAAGGCGCGAGAGGCTGGATTCCATGGTGGAGGCCTCATCGTCGCCCATCTGGGTGCCGGCCGCCGTCATGGGCGCCGAGAAGGTCGGATAGGTGCCGGTGTCGCGCTTCTGGCTCACCGCATTGTCGCTGACGGGGCGCGGACCGACGATTTCGGCTGTCGGGCGGCGCATATGGGCCGGTGCCACGATCGGTTCGGGAGCCTTGCAGGCGGCGAGCCCGGTAACAACCAGGACGCCGGACAGGGAAAGCACGGCGATTCTCGCAGTATTTTCCGCATATGTTCCCCATGTGCCCATGTGCTTGCCCATCGTCATGTTCCGCCTGTAAAGGATATCTGCCGATATCGAATTCGACTGCGGTTCGGCCCTTTGCGGCCTCCCCTTGCTGGTGGAACTTGTATTCGTTTTCATGCAGAATGTGCAAACACAAATTTGGCGGAGGACAGCGCATGGCGGGTGTTGACGGCGGGCAGAAGAAAAAGGGCGGCAAAACGCCCGGTTTCGACGCCGGATCCGCCGAAGCCTACCTGATCCGCGACCCTGAAGCCTTCGCGATCAACATCGCCCGCGCGCTTGAAAATCTCGGCAAGGCCGCCTCCGAATGGCTGGCGCCGCGCGAACGCGGTGAAATCCCCGAAAACAGCGCCGATCCGATGACCGACCTCGTCAAGACGCTGTCCGATGTCGCGGAATATTGGATGGCCGAACCGAAGCGTTCACTCGAGGCACAGACCCATCTGCTCTCCAGCTATTACGATCTCTGGGCAAAATCCGTGGCGCAGTTTTCCGGCGATGCCGATTCGGCCTCGGAAAAACCCAATGAGACCGGCTCAGCCGAACGTCGCAACCGGCGTTTTGCCGATGCCGACTGGCAGGCCAATCCGTTTTTTGATTTTCTCCTGAAAGCCTACCAGACCACCGTGGGCTTCGCCGACCGGATGGTGACAGAAGCCGAAGGGCTGGACGAACATACCCGCACCAAGGCGCTGTTTTACATGCGGCAGGTGACGGAGGCGCTTTCACCCGCCAATTTCGTCTTCACCAATCCGCAGGTCTTTCGCGAGACGGTCGCTTCCAGCGGCGCCAATCTCGTCAAGGGCATGGCGCAACTGGCGGAAGATGTCGCGGCCGGCAATGGCCACCTGAAACTGCGCCAGACGGATTACAGCAAATTCGTCATCGGCCAGAATATCGCGGTGACCTCAGGCAAGGTGGTGGCGAAAAGTCCGCTGTGCGAAATCATCCATTATGCGCCGACAACGCAAAAGGCCTTCAAACGGCCGCTGCTGATCGTGCCGCCATGGATCAACAAGTTCTACATTCTCGATCTCAATCCGCAAAAATCCTTCGTCGGCTGGTGCCTTGAGCAGGGCCACAGCGTCTTCATGGTTTCCTGGATCAACCCGGATGCCAGCCTCGCCGACAAGGGCTGGGACGATTATATCCGCGAAGGTATCGATTTCGCCCTCGACACCATCGAGGAACGGACCGGTGAGAAGGAAATCAACGCCATCGGTTATTGCGTCGGCGGCACGCTTTTATCCTCCGCACTGGCATTGCATGCACAGCAGGGCGATGAGCGCATCCGAAGCGCCACACTGCTGGCCGCCCAGACAGATTTCATCCATGCCGGCGATCTCAAGGTCTTCATCGATGAGGGCCAGCTTGCCGCGCTCGACAGGCACATGCAGGCGGTCGGTTATCTCGATGGCTCGATCATGGCCACCGTCTTCAACATGCTGCGCGCTTCCGATCTCATCTGGCCCTACATGGTCGATAATTACCTGCGCGGCACCGAGCCCCTGCCCTTCGATCTGCTCTACTGGAATTCCGATTCGACACGGGTAACGGCCGCCAGCCATTCCTTCTATCTGCGCAATTGTTACCTCGAGAACAATCTCGCCCGCGGGCTGATGCGGGTCGCCGACAAGCGGATCAATCTCGGCGATATCAAGATACCCGTTTATGATCTCGCCACCCGCGACGACCATATCGCGCCGGCGAAATCGGTTTTCACGGGTGCCGCGCTGTTCGGCGGGCCGGTGGAATTCGTGCTTGGCGCTTCCGGCCACATAGCCGGCGTCGTCAATCCGCCGCAGCTTGAAAAATACCAATATTGGACGGGATCGTCACCGGCTGGAGACTTTGATGCATGGCAGGCTGCCGCCACCGCCCACAAGGGCTCATGGTGGGTGCACTGGCAGAACTGGATCGAAAGCCAGAACGCTGAAAAGGTAAAGGCGCGCAAGCCGGAAGACGGCAAGCGGCCCGTGCTCGGCGATGCGCCGGGAACCTACGTCCTTTCCTGACCAGTTCCATCATCTCACATCTTCCAGGCCATATGCTCTTCACGCCCCCGCTTATTCCCGCCACGCTGATTTCCCGCTACAAGCGTTTCCTCTTCGATGCTGTTCTCGACGACGGCACGGCGATTACCGGTTCCTGCCCCAATACCGGCTCCATGCGCGGGCTGACGACACCGGGTTCGCGCATCTGGCTATCCGAACATGACAGCCCGACCCGCAAATACCGGCACATGTTTGAAATGGTCGAGGCCGATGGCACCGTGGTCGGCATCAATACCGGCATGCCGAACCGGCTGGCGGAAGAGGCGATCCTGAACGGCCGTATCCCTGAACTTGGCGGCTATTCGACGATCCGGCGCGAACAGAAATACGGCCGCAATTCCCGCATCGATTTTCTGTTGTCCGAACCCGGCCGGCCGGACGCCTATGTTGAGGTGAAGAACGTGCATTTCATGCGCGAAAGGGGTCTGGCCGAATTCCCCGATACCGCCACCAAACGCGGTGCCAAGCACCTGGAGGAGTTGGGTGACGCAGCGGAAGCCGGTTACCGCTCGGTGATGCTCTATCTCATTCAGCGCGACGATTGCGAGCGGATGCGCATCTGTGATGATCTCGATCCCGTCTACGCGCTGGCGTTTCAGCGGGCAATGGCGCGTGGTGTCGAGGCCTATGCGGTGAAATGCGCGGTCTCCCCGACACAAATTTCGGTCAGCGGAACGGTTAAGATGGACGAATGGCGTCCCGCTGTTTTATGAACAGGGACGTAAAGAGACAGAAAGCACCAAGATGGTTACCTATATCGACGCAGCCTCCGCCCCCCTCAAGAATACCGGCGTCATCCGCCTTTATACGCCTGAGGATTTCGACGGGATGCGCAAGGCGTGCCAGCTGACGGCGCGTTGCCTCGATGAACTGGCAGCGATCGTCAAGCCCGGCGTGACGACTGACGCCATCGACCGTTTCGTCTTCGAATTCGGTGCCGACCATGGCGCGCTGCCGGCGACGCTGAATTATCGCGGTTATACGAAATCCGTCTGCACCTCGATCAACCATGTGGTCTGCCACGGCATTCCGGATGAAAAGCCGCTGCGCGACGGCGATATCGTCAATATCGACGTGACCTATGTGCTTGACGGCTGGCATGGCGACTCGAGCCGCATGTACCCGGTCGGCCAGATCAAGCGCGCCGCCGAGCGGCTGATGGAAGTGACCTATGAATGCCTGATGCGCGGCATCGCGGCGGTCAAGCCCGGTGTGCGCACCGGTGCAATCGGCGCGGCAATCCAGGCCTATGCGGAAGCCGAGCGCTGCTCGGTGGTGCGTGACTTCTGCGGCCATGGTGTCGGACGCCTGTTCCACGACACGCCGAACATCCTGCATTACGGCCAGCCGGAGGAAGGGCCGGAGATCCGCGAGGGCATGATCTTCACCATCGAGCCGATGATCAATCTCGGCAAGCCGCATGTGAAGGTGCTCTCGGACGGCTGGACCGCGGTGACGCGTGACCGTTCTCTCTCCGCGCAATATGAACATGCCGTCGGCGTCACGGCCACCGGCTGCGAAATCTTCACGCTGTCACCGGGCGGCTTTGATCGCCCGGGCTTGCCGCCACTCGCATAAGGCCAGACCGCCTATGGCAAAACGCCCTCCCCCGCCTCCCGCCGATCTTTCCCCGACGTCAGGCTTTGAGGCGGGCGAAGGCGACCTGTTCGATGCGGTGGATGAGCGAGGCTTTTTTGCCGAACCGCGAAACGCTCCGAAAAAACCAACCGTCGCCATTGCCGAACAGGAAGCGGAGACCGCGCACTATCACGGCCATCGGGACCGGTTGCGGGCACGTTACCGCGATGGCGGCGACGCCGCGCTTGCCGACTATGAATTGCTGGAACTCCTGCTGTTCCGGCTGATCCCGAGGCGCGATACCAAACCGATCGCCAAGGCGCTGATTGCCCGTTTCGGAACGCTCGGCGGTGTTCTCGGCGCGCCTTTGCCACTGTTGCAGGAGGTGAAGGGCGTCGGCGAGGCCGTGGCGCTCGATCTCAAACTCGTTGCGTCCGTTTCCCAGCGGATGCTGAAAAGCGAAATCCGCAACAAGCAGGTTCTCGGCTCCTGGTCATCGGTTATTGATTATTGTCATGCCGCCATGGCCCATGAAACGCGCGAACAGTTCCGCATCCTCTTCCTCGACAAGCGCAATGTCCTGATCGCCGACGAAGTGCAGGGTCAGGGAACCGTGGACCACACGCCGGTCTACCCGCGTGAAGTGGTGCGTCGCGCCCTTGAACTATCATCTACAGCCTTGATTTTAATACATAATCACCCGAGTGGAGATCCCACCCCCTCGCGGGCGGATATCGAGATGACCAAAACCATCATCGATACGGCCAAGCCGCTCGGCATCACCGTCCACGACCACATCATCATCGGCAAGGATGGCCATGCCAGCTTCAAAGGGCTTCGGCTTATTTGAAAATCAACGGGTACTGACGCGAAGGCTTTAACGCGCATGCAACCCATAAGGGCGGCATCAACAAAAAATTAACACCTATAAATTAGCATTTCCGAAAATAATAAAACAAGGCATCGAACCTTGGTGCCTTGAGGAACGGGGGTGCTTTATGCGTAATGCAGTGCGTTTCCTTCGCGATCGGTCCGGCTCGAATGCTGTCGAGTTCGCCATCGTCGCGCCGATCTTCTTTCTCGTCCTTCTGACCATGATCGCCTACGGCATCTACCTGATGGCGGCCTATTCGGTGCAGCAGATCGCCGCAGATGCGGCGAGAACGGCGGTTGCCGGCCTCAATACAACCGAGCGCCAGCAGCTTGCCCGGGATTTCGTCACCAAAAGCGATCTCAGTTACGCTTTCATGGACAAGGCACGTTTCACCGTCGATGTCGCCACAGATCCCGCCAATGCCAACCAGTTCACGGTCAAGGTCGAATATGATGCCCGCGATCTGCCGATCTGGAGCCTCTACAGCTACACCATGCCAGAGCCGGTCATCCGGCGTTTTTCCACCATCCGGATCGGAGGAGCATGACATGCGGACTATTCCTTCCCTGCTCCCCGCTTTCCTGAAGGATCGGGCCGGCAACATCGCCATCTCGGCCGGGCTTACCGCGCCGCTTTTCATCGGCGTCCTGGCTCTTGGCGTCGACTACGGTTATCTGACCCTGCAGAAACGGCAGTTGCAGCAGACCGCAGATCTCGCAGCCATATCGGCGGCCGCAAATGCCGCTGATCCGGAAAAGGCGGTCCAGCAATATTTCGCCCTCAACGGCATGGATCTCGGCGTCAAGACGCCGCAGGGCCTGCTCACTCCAAACGGTCTTCAACCCTTCGATCCCGCAAACGAATTTGCAAGCAGCAACGGTTACGCCGAGGTCATCAAGGGCCATTATGAGCCGGATGCAACCATTCCTGTCGGCGCACGGTTCGTGGACAACGCCCTGCCCACCAATGCGGTGAAAGTGAACATCGTTGAAAAGGGCCAGATATTCTTCGCCGCCGCCTTCACCACCCCGCCCAAGATTTCTGCGGTCGGAACGGCGTCGTCCCAGAAGATCGCGGCATTTTCGGTGGGCTCACGACTGGCAAGTCTCGATGAAGGCATTTTGAACAGCCTGCTCGGCGGCCTGCTCGGCACCACGGTTTCGCTCAAACTCATGGATTACCAGGGGCTGGTTGCCGCTGATGTCAACGCGCTGCACGTCGTCGAGGCGCTTGCCATCGATCTCAAGCTCACCGCCGGCACCTACAAGGATGTTTTGAAGACGGAAATCACCTACGGTCAGTTCCTCAATGCGTTGACCAAAACCACCGGCCTGCAGCCGGCTGTCACCAACATTCTGAAGACACTGGAAAAAACCGCCAACAAGAGCAACATCAAGCTCAAGCTGGAAGAAATCCTCAATCTCGGACCTTTCTCGGACAAGCTGATCGGTAGCGGTGAAAACCTCAAGGTCACCGCCGGCGTCTTCGATCTCCTCAATGCCGCAGCCGTTGCCGGCAATGGCGGCAACCAGCTGGCGCTCAATCTCAACGCCAACGTTCTCGGTCTCGCCTCCGTCAAGGCAACGCTTGCCATCGGTGAGCCGCCGGTCGAAACCCCGTCGCTCGCCGTTGGTGGTCAGGGCACCATCGTCCGCACCGCACAGACCCGGCTGGCCGTCAGTGTCGTGGTGGACGGACTTCAAGCCATTGCCGGCCTCAAGGTCAATATCCCGCTTTATGTGGAAGTCGCCCATGCCGAAGCACGGCTTGCCGATATTCGCTGCACGGGCGGTGGACAGGGAACAGTCGATGTAGAGGTCGTTCCCGGCGTTGCAGAAATTGCGCTCGGCAATGTCGATACCTCCGCTTTTGCCAATTTCGGCAAGGACCCGCGTGTCACCAAGGCGGCGATCGTCGATTCAGCGCTGCTTGCCATCAATGGCAGTGCCCTCATCAATGCCACCAACATGACGAAAACCAAGCTGACCTTCACGCAGTCGGATATCACCCAGGCCAAGATCAAGAGCGTATCCACCAAGGACACCGTCACCACTCTTGTCAGCTCGCTGCTGAAGAACCTCAATCTGGATATCAGGCTGCTCTTCCTCAACCTTGATCTGGGAGGCCTGGCGGGCATTCAGGCAGCGCTTGCCAACACGCTTGCGGTGGTTACCGCTCCGGTCGATCAGCTGCTCTACAACGTGCTTCTGGTTCTCGGCGTCAAGATCGGCGAAGCCGATGTGCGCGTCACCGATGTGCGCTGCCAGCAGCCGGCGCTGGTGCAATAACCCAGCAGATAGACACAAAAAAGCCGCCGGGAAATGTCCTGGCGGCTTTTCATTTGATCGCTCTTTGTATCAGGCGTTGGCAATCGCCAGACGCTTCTCGTCCCGGCCGCTCTTCATGCGCTCGGAGAGAAGGAACGCCAGCTCCAGTGCCTGATCGGCGTTGAGGCGCGGATCGCAATGGGTGTGGTAACGGTCCGACAGCGAATCCGCCGTCACGGCACGCGCGCCACCCGTGCATTCCGTCACGTCCTTGCCGGTCATCTCAATGTGGATGCCGCCCGGATGCGTGCCTTCGGCGCGGTGGATCTGGAAGAAGCTTTCGACTTCCGACAGGATGCGCTCGAACGGGCGCGTCTTGTAGTGGTTGAGCGTGATCGTGTTGCCATGCATCGGGTCGCAAGACCAGACGACCTTGCGGCCTTCCTTCTCGACGGCGCGAATGAGCTTCGGCAGGCTGTCCGCCACCTTGTCATGGCCGAAACGGCAAATCAGCGTCAGGCGACCGGCCTCGTTTGCCGGGTTCAGCGCATCGATCAGCTCGATCAGATTGTCAGGCGTCAGCGACGGACCGCATTTCAGACCAATCGGGTTCTTGATGCCACGGAAATATTCCACATGCGCATGGTCGAGCTGACGCGTGCGGTCGCCGATCCAGATCATGTGGCCTGATGTCGCGTACCAGTCACCGGAGGTCGAATCGATGCGGGTCAGCGCCTCTTCGTAGCCAAGCAGCAGGGCTTCGTGGCTGGTGAAGAAGTCGGTTTCGCGCAGGCTCGGATTATTGTCCGCGCTGATGCCGATCGCCTTCATGAAGTCCATGGTTTCGGAAATCCGGTCGGCCAGCTTGCGGTAACGGTCCGCCTGCGGGCTGTCCTTGATGAAGCCGAGCATCCACTGGTGAACGTTTTCAAGGTTGGCGTAGCCACCCATTGCGAAAGCGCGCAGCAGGTTCAGCGTCGCGGCCGACTGGCGGTAGGCGTCGAGCTGGCGCTCCGGGCTCGGTATGCGCGAACCTTCGTTGAATTCGATACCGTTGATGATGTCACCGCGGTAGGACGGCAGCGTCACGCCATCGAGCACTTCCACGTTGGAAGAGCGCGGCTTGGCGAACTGGCCGGCAATACGCCCCACCTTCACGACAGGCAGCTGCGCGCCATAGGTGAGCACAACGGCCATCTGCAGGAAAGCGCGGAAGAAGTCGCGGATATTGTCCGCGCCATGCTCGAGGAAGCTTTCGGCGCAATCGCCGCCCTGCAGCAGGAAGGCGTTGCCTTCAGCCACATTGGCGAGCTGTTTCTTCAGGCGGCGGGCCTCACCGGCAAAAACCAGCGGCGGATAGGTCGCAAGTGTGGCTTCCGTTGCAGCAAGTGCTGCTGCGTCAGGATATTCGGGAACCTGCTGGATCGGTTTCTGCCGCCAACTGCCGGGTGTCCAATTCTGTGCCATGTTCTTACCCTTTTTTCGCCCGCGCGACTGTCGCGCGACCGCCTCGAAAAATTGAGCGGCTTATAGCTCCAAGCATCGGCTTTGCATAGCCGATGTCAGGGCTATCGGGCTCAATCTGCCCCTTTTGGGCACTCCAGATGCACAAAAGTCAATTCAAACGATTTAACCGACCCGCCGCCTTCCAGAAAACATCCATTTTCGAAGGGCGGCGGGCGCATTCGGACAGCGATCATATCACGCTTGTGTCAGCGCTACACGCACTCGCCATTCACCACGCGGTAGCTCGGCGAATACATCGTCACCAGCTCTTCAGCGGCCGTCGGATGAACCGCCATGGTGCGGTCGAAATCATCCTTGGTGCAGCCGGCTTTCAGCGTGATGCCGAGAAGCTGCGCCATCTCACCCGCTTCGTGGCCGAGAATATGCACGCCAACAACCTTGCGGTCGGCGGCATTGACGATCAGCTTCATGATCGTCTTTTCCTGGCGGCCGGAAAGCGTTGCCTTCATCGGCCGGAACTGGGCGCGATAGACTTCCAGCTCCGGATATTTCTTGCCCGCTTCCTCTTCCGAAAGACCGACGGTGCCGATTTCCGGCTGCGAGAACACCGCCGTCGCGATCAGCTCGTGATCAGGCTTGGTCGGGTTGTTCTTGTATTCGGTCTCGATGAAGCACATGGCCTCATGGATCGCCACCGGCGTCAGCTGTACCCGGTCGGTGACGTCGCCCAGCGCGAAAATGCTCGGCACGTTGGTGCGCGAATAATCATCAACGATGATCGCGCCGCGCGCATCCAGCTTCACACCGGCATTTTCCAGACCCAGACCCTTGGTATTCGGATCACGGCCGAGCGCCAGCATGACCAGGCCGACATGCAGCGAGCTGCCCTGCTTGGTGCGCGCCACGAAACCATCGGCACCATCCTTGCTGACTTCCTCGATGATATCTTCGAGAATGATGCGGATGCCCTTGGCCTCCATCGCCTCATGCAGGCCCTTGCGCATGTCGTGATCGAACCGCGAGAGGATTTCCTTGCCGCGATAGATCAGCGTCGTTTCAACACCGAGCCCGTGGAAGATATTGGCGAATTCAACAGCGATGTAACCGCCGCCGGCAATCAGGATCGATTTCGGCAGTTCTTCCAGATTAAACGCCTCGTTGGACGAAATCGTCAGCTCATGGCCGGGCAACGCCTTGTGCTCGTTCGGCGTGCCGCCGACGGCAATAACGATACGCTCGGCCGTGAAGGTCTCACCGGTTTTTGTGAGCTTCACGGTATGGGCATCGACCAGTTCGGCGCGGCTGTCGAAAATATCTGCCTTGGCGTTTTCCAGCCCCTTGCGATACAGCCCCTCGAGACGGGTGATTTCCTTGTCCTTCGCCGCGATCAGCTTCTTCCAGTCGAAGCTGCGCTCACCAACGCTCCAGCCGAAACCTTCGGCGTCCTCGAAATGTTCGGGGAACTGAGAGGCGTAGACGAACAGCTTCTTCGGCACGCAGCCGCGGATGACGCAGGTGCCGCCATAACGATATTCTTCAGCAATCCCCACGCGCTTGCCGAGCGAGGCCGCCACGCGGCCGCTGCGCACGCCGCCCGAGCCGCCACCGATGACGAAAAGATCGTAGTCATAAGCTGTCATAGTCAAAACCCCTGATCAAAACCACGCCATCAGCCCTTAAGGCGAATGGTGGCGTCTTCACGGCACATATAGGTGCTGCGACGCACAAATGAAAAGCCCGGTCTTGCGACCGGGCTTTGAATATTTCTGAATTGTCTGTTCATTCAATCAGGGCTTGGGAGCAGCCGGAGCGCCGCCCGTGGCGTTCTGGTCGGCCGGAAGCGGCTTCAGATCAGCACCGGCAACCTTCTGCAGTTCAGACATGCTGGACGCGTTGAGATCGCGGTTGATGCCGGCAGCCCAGATATCGGCGGCCTTCATCAGTTCGCGGGTGGCGATCGGGCCGTCCTTCAGAAGCTTCTTGCCCGCTTCGCTGCTGTAGAAGGCGGAAATGGCGTTCAGCTCTTCAACGCTGAAGGCGCGCGCATAGGTGAGTGCAGCCTCGCGTTCCAGATCGGCGCGGCGCGGCGCAAGCTCGAGAGCCTTGGCATCGACGGTCTCGGTGATGGCGTCTTCGACGTTCGGCGAGGCCTGAATGAGTTCGGCCTTCAGACGCTCGGCCAGTCCAGGCAGAATGTCGTCAAAACGGTCGGTAACGCCAAGAGAGGCGATTGCCTGCCGTGCGGCAGCAACATGCGCTTCCGAAATTTCCTGAGCGCGTACGGCAGTACCGAACACAACGCCGGAAATGAGGATCGAAGCAGCGGCAGCTTTGCCCAGTCCCGCTAGTTTGATCATGAAAATCTCGCTCCTGTTATACTGCCTGCATCACGCGGGCGCCTTCAGGACCCGCGATAATGGCAAGCGATGCCAAATTTATGAAAAGTCCGTGCTCGACGACACCGGGAATCGTGTTCAGCTCGCGTGCTAGCGCTTCTGCATCAGGAATACGGCCAAAAGATGCGTCGAGGATAAGGTGTCCGCCATCCGTCATGAAGGCGCCGTCGCCGGATGAACGCATTGTCAGTGCGCCCGAAAGACCGGATCGAGCCGCCAGCTTTTCAATGGCGATGCGTGTCGCCACCTGGCCGAACGGGTTGATTTCGATGGGAAGCGGAAAGGCGCCCAGCGTCTCGACGACCTTGCTCTGGTCGGCAATGACGATCACGCGGGCAGATGCCGCCGCAACGATCTTTTCGCGCAGAAGAGCACCACCGCCGCCCTTGACGAGGCGCAGCGCATGATCGACTTCATCAGCGCCGTCGATGGTCAGATCCAGTTCCGGTAATTCATCGAGAGATTTCAGCGGCACGCCAAGCTCGACGCAGAGACGCGCGGTGCGCTCGGATGTCGGAACACCCTCGACCTTCAGCCCGGCGGCGACCTTCTCGGCCAGAAGCCTGACGAATTCCTCGGCCGTCGAACCCGTGCCGATACCAAGCCTCATCCCGTCTTGCACGTGGGACAATGCGGCCTCGGCGGCCTTGATCTTCATCTGGCGGGCATCCATGTGCCTGAAACTCCGGTAGCTTTGTCGTCGCCGTGCTGTTTACACGGGTCGAAAGCCAAACGAAAGCCTTTTTCAAGCCAACGAACAGAACGTTGTGACGCGGTTGCAAAGACAGGCCCGTTTGCCTAGGCTTGGCGCGAATGAAAGCACCGACACCTCGACACCCGCATTCTCCAAGAGGCCCGTTCCCGTGACATCCCGCCCGCTCTCTCCGCTTGCCATTTTCGATCTCGACGGCACGCTCGTCGATACCGCCGCCGACCTGGTCTCGAGCCTCAACCACACCATAGCCGTTGCCGGCCTTGCGCCCGTCACCTATGACGACCTGACCCACCTCGTCGGCCAGGGTGCGCGGGTGATGATCAAGCGGGCTTTCGCATTGCGCCAGACGGGACTGCCGGAAGCCGAGATCGATCCGCTCTATGAGCGTTTCATCACCCATTACCGCGCCGAAATGCCGGGTGAAAGCCGCCCCTATCCCGGCATCATCAACACGCTGGATGCGCTCTCGGAAGCCGGCATCACGCTTGCCGTCTGCACCAACAAGACTGAAATCCTCGCTGTGCCGCTGCTCGAAAAACTGGGGCTGACGCGATATTTCGCGGCCATCACCTGCGGCGACACCTTCGCCTTCCGCAAACCGGATGCCCGCCATATTCTCGGCACCATCGAAAAGGCCGGCGGCGATATCAGACGCTCCATCATGGTCGGCGACAGCATCAACGATATTCTCGCCGCAAAGAACGCCGGCGTACCGTCGATCGGCGTGACCTTCGGTTACACGGATGTGCCGATGGCCGAGCTTGAACCTGACGTCGTGATCGATGATTTTGCAGCACTGACGCCCGATCTGGTGGGCCGGTTGCTGACCGGACGCGACGCGGCGGCGTAAACCGCCGTGATATCCGCAGCTTCGCCATGGTCGATCACAAATTCTTCTTTCCCCGCACCGCCGTCAGCATCATCGCCATTGGCGATACCGGCGAAGCCCTGCTTCTGAGAGCGGTGCTGGAAAGCCTTGGCGCATCGGTCCGGCTGCATCTTCCCGGCACTCCGGAAGATATTCTGGTGTGCCTGAAACAACCCGACAACCCGCCGCCCTATCTCATCATCAGCGGCCATGGCGATGAAAACGGGCTTGTGGTCGGCGAATTCGACCCTGAAGTGACCCGGATGAAATTGCTGGACGGCAGCATGCCCGCCGAAGCGTTCCTCGGAACCGTCGATCTGCGCGACACCGTTGTTTTCAGCACGGCCTGCTGCACGGGCTCCGGGGCTTTCGCCAAAGCCTTTATCGAGGGCGGTGCAAAAGCCTATGTGGCGTCATCAGGTTATCCAGACGGTGCCGCGACACCGCTGTTCGTGCATTTGTTGTTTTATGAACTGCTCGTCCGCAAATCGCCGCTAGAAGAAGCGCTGAGGCTCGCCAGCCTGCTTGATAGCGATGACGAACTGGCATTCGAACTCTTCAAGCCACAAACCCCGGAACCATAAGCGGGCGAAACAAAAAAAGCGCCGTTTCCGGCGCTTTTCTCTCAATGCGATTTATCAGATCGACGCGGCCCGCGCCTTTGTCGTCACGGCAAACGCCTTCTGCACATAGCTGTCACGATCATAGACGTCATCGAAGAACTGCACCTTGCCGTCCTTGTCCGGCCAGGCGGTGAAATAAGCCACATAGACCGGGATTTTCACCGGCACCTGCACGGCGCGGTTCTTGCCTGAAGCAATCTGCTCGCCCACCTTGTCGACGCTGGTGCCAAGAACCGCAGCCGCCATGCGGCGCGGATCGACCAGACGGATACAGCCATGGCTCAGCGCCCGCATGTCGCGGTTGAAGAAGCTCTTGGCCGGTGTGTCATGCATGTAGATGGCATGCGCATTGGGGAACAGGATTTTCAGGTCGCCCAGCGCATTGTCGCTGCTCGGCGGCTGGCGCACGGAAACGGCGTTGGTCGAGCCATACCAGTTGACGCTGGTGGAGGAGACCGCACGGCCACCCACCTGCACTTCGTAACCCAGCCGGTCGAGATAGGACGGATCGCGGCGCAGCTTCGGCAACATCTCGTTGACGATGATCGACTGCGGCACGCCCCAATAGGGATTGAACTCGACGGTCTGGATTTCGTCCTGGAAGAAATAGGTCTGGTTGGCCTTGGAGCCGACGACCACCTTCATGCCGAACTGTTCCACGCCATCATTGTGGTAATAGGCCATGAAAGCGGGCTGGTTGATGAGGACGTAACGCTGGCCGAGATCGGCCGGCAGCCAGCGGATCTGCTCCATGGCCACCTGCACCTTGGCGATCTTCGCCTCGTTGCTTTCGCCAACCATGGCGCGAACGGTGGCGCGACCGATGACGCCATCCGGCTTGAGGCCGTTTTCGCTCTGGAACGCCTTCACCAGATCGACGAGATCAGGCGTATAGTCCTGCGTCTGCTGGTAGCCGGAAATGATCGCCGCATGTTCGGCCTTGAAGGCGGGCGAAGCGCGATGTTCGATCGCCTTGACCACATTGGCCATGTCGGCGCTGCTATTGCCGGGCTTCAGCACCAGATCGGCGGGAACGCGGACCGTGTGAGCCGCATCGCCCTCACCGCGCAGGCGGGCAAGGTCAGCCTTCAGCGCCTGATATTCGGCACTCGATGGTTCGCGACTGCGCAGATAGGCAGCGACATCGGGGCTGAGGCCCGCAAGCTTCAGCACCGGCGCGAGGTTTACCGTCTTGCGCTTGAAATCATGGTAACCGGAGAGCCGGTTCGGATCGACACGGCCGCGGGTCGTATCCTGCACATAGGCCAGAACCTTGGCAGACAGCGCCAGTTCGAACCGCATCTGCGCCCGCTGATAGGCGTCGGAGGTCGATGCCGATGCCGTTTCCACCGGTGTACCGGTTGCCGTCGTGCCAGTGGCATTGCTGCTGATGCTGGCGGTCACATCCTTTGCCGGTGCGGAAATGCTGTAGTCGGCCGGATCGAGGCCGCTTTCGCCAACCGTCTCGAAGAAGGCGATGACGGCGTTGGCACGCTCGGTCAACTCGCCGCCGGAAACCCACAGCGTCTTGCCGCCGGCGCCGTAATAGGCTTCCAGTGCCTTGGCGATTTCAGGCGTGGCGCTGAACTTCAGATTGGCGAGATCGTCACTGAAATTGGCCGTGTTCACGGCGCGGGCGGTATCCGCCTTGTAGTCGTAATAACGCGGGCCGGAAACGCGCGGCAGGGGCTCGGGATCGGAAGCATCGGCGCTCGGTCCTGAAACCGACGGCGAGGTGACGATACCGGCTGGCGGCAATTCACCACGGTCACGCGCAACCTTGCCCGGGCCGCCGCGCAGAAGGTCCATCAGCGTTACCGCACCGGCGCTGCCGGGAAGAGCGGTGGAAACGGAAAGACCGAGAACCAGCACCAGCGCTGCCGATGTTTTTCCAGATGTGACTTGCAATTTGATCCTCGTAGCACCCAGCACCGCCAGAAAAACGGCGGGCATCAGTTTCATGCCTGTCTAGCCGATCAACGGCCCGTTGAAAAGAAACGCCCAAAGTTCACAACCGTGCCGAAATGAACCTTATGATACAGCCAAAGCCATAAAAACGTAATTTCCAGAATTGGTGAGAATGGTTAAATTTCTATTTATTTCATTCACTTTGCCGTGGCTCCCAGCACCACTCACATGCCACCGAAAGCCCGGTTTTCCGGTCATTTCGGGACGTAGTAAAAATGACACGCCGGTTCGTTTTTCACCCCGGCCCTGCGCTCGTGCCGAAATCGCCCTAACGCGGCGGGAAATATCTGCCTCTGCCGCATTGCAGCGCTTTCATTGCCGGCGCGATGATTCTATATATCGGCCGCGCAAGGCGGGCGAAGGCGCCGTTTTGGCGGAGGAACACGAGTAAAAAGGCAAGATTGATGACAGCCACACGGACGGAAACCGATACATTTGGACCAATTGAAGTTCAGGCCGATCGCTATTGGGGCGCGCAGGCGCAGCGCTCGCTCGGCAACTTCAAGATCGGCTGGGAAAAGCAGCCCGCCTCTGTCGTTCGTGCGCTGGGCATCGTCAAGCAGGCTGCCGCCCGCGCCAACATGGCGCTGGCCGGTCTCGACCCCAAGGTCGGCGACGCCATCATTGCCGCCGCACAGGAAGTCATCGACGGCAAGCTGACCGAGCATTTCCCGCTCGTCGTCTGGCAGACCGGCTCCGGCACCCAGTCCAACATGAATGCCAATGAGGTGATTTCCAACCGTGCAATCGAAATGCTCGGCGGCGAAATGGGCACCAAGAAGCCCGTCCACCCCAATGACCACGTCAATATGAGCCAGTCCTCGAACGACACCTACCCGACGGCCATGCACATCGCCTGCGTGGAAGAGATCGTTCACCACCTGCTGCCCGCCCTCAAGCACCTGCACAAGGCGCTGGAAGCCAAGGTCAAGCAGTTCGAGAAGATCATCAAGATCGGCCGTACCCACACGCAGGATGCGACCCCGCTGACGCTCGGCCAGGAATTCTCCGGCTATGCCGCGCAGGTCGCCTCCGCCATCGCCAACATTGAAACCACCCTGCCCGCGCTTTCCAAGCTCGCCCAGGGCGGCACGGCCGTCGGCACGGGCCTCAACGCTCCCATCGGTTTTGCCGAAAAGGTTGCCGACGAGATTTCCAAGATCACCGGCCTTTCCTTCGTCACCGCGCCGAACAAGTTCGAAGCGCTTGCTTCGCATGATTCCATGGTCTTCTCCCATGGCGCAATCAATGCGGCTGCCGCTGCACTCTTCAAGATCGCCAACGACATCCGCTTCCTCGGTTCAGGCCCGCGCGCCGGTCTCGGTGAATTGTCGCTGCCGGAAAACGAGCCCGGCTCGTCGATCATGCCGGGCAAGGTCAACCCCACCCAGTCGGAAGCACTGACCCAGGTCTGCGCCCACATCTTCGGCAACAATGCGGCGCTCTCGTTTGCCGGTTCGCAGGGCCACTTCGAGCTCAACGTCTATAACCCGATGATGGCCTACAACTTCCTGCAGTCGGTCCAGCTTCTGGGCGATGCCGCCGTCTCCTTCACCGACAATTGCGTCGTCGGCATCGAGGCCCGCGAAGACAATATCAGGAAGGGCGTCGAAAACTCGCTGATGCTGGTGACGGCACTGAACGGCAAGCTCGGCTACGACATCTGCGCCAAGATTGCCAAGACCGCACACAAGAACGGCACGACGCTGCGCGAAGAAACCGTTGGTGGTGGATACCTCACCAACGAGGAATTCGACCAGTTTGTACGCCCGGAAAATATGATCGGCCCGAAATAAGCCGGTCACATGCAACGGACATGGAAACGGGCCTTCGGGCCCGTTTTTGTTTGTTCGATTGACACGCCGCAGGCCGGCCGTGACATCGCTGGCGCGAACCGGAATATCCGGTTGCCTCCATATTGTCCTGTTGGTTTTTATATCGGCCTCTTACACTGCTCTTCCGGGGGAATACCGGATCCAAATTCGCGATGAGGATGACGCCATGATCTGCCGCCGCAGCCTGCTTCTTGCGGGCGCATTCCTCGCAACGGCGATGAAAGTCCCCAACCTGTTTGCTGAGAACAATCGATCTCGCATTGCCCTCTGGCCCGGCCTGCCTCCCGGTGGCGGCGGCCCTGACGGCCCTGCGGAAATCAGCAAAAAAGGCGCAGTCACCAATATCGCCATACCAAGCCTTGAGATATTTGCCCCTGACACGCCCAATGGGGCCGCGATGATCATAGCCGGTGGTGGCGGATATAAACGCATAGAGGAAGGCAAGGAATCCTATCCCGCCGCACACTGGCTCGCGGCCAGAGGCATTTACGCTTTTGTCCTCAGCTACCGCCTGCCAATTGAAGCATGGGCCGCCGGGCCGCTCGCACCGCTCCAGGATGCGCAGCGCGCATTTCGTCTGGTGCGTGCACGCGCCCCGGAATGGCAGATCGATCCCCACAGGGTCGGCGCGCTCGGCTTCTCTGCTGGCGGGCACTTGATGGGGCTCGCGGCCGCCCGTTCGGCGTTCACGTCTTACGAAGGCGTCGATGACATCGACAGGCAATCAGCCCGGCCGGATGTCGCAGCGCTGATCTATCCGGTCATTACGCTTGCAGCTCCCTATGACCACACATCAACCCGCAGATCGCTCGTCGGCAGGCACCCGGCAGATGAAGCAACGCGGCAATGGTCGGTGGAAAGTCACGTGAGCAAAGACTGCCCTCCGGTCTTCCTCACACAGGCGGATGATGATCGGATTTCCAATCCCGCCAACAGCCGTATCATGCAAGAGGCCTGTGAAAAGGCTGGTGTGGATGTTGAACTTCATCCAATAGCGTCCGGCGGCCACGGCTTTGGCATGGGCAAGGCCGGCACCCCATCGGAAAAGTGGCCAAGCTGGTACGAGGCGTGGTTGCGGAGACAGAACTTTCTGGCATGAGGCAGCCCGGCGATCCACCGCACCGTGCATCTTCGGACTAGTTGTACCCTCTCCTCCGTCATCCCCGGGTCAGCCCGAGGATGACCGAGCAAGACGCATCGTCGAAACTTTGGCGGTGGGTGCGTGCACGAAAAAAAGGGCCGCTGTCGCGACCCTTTTCATATTCTTCAAACCATCAAACCAGCCGGCTCTGCTCCACCGCCGCTTCAACGAAGCTGGCGAAAAGCGGATGCGGGTCGAGCGGGCGGCTCTTCAGTTCCGGGTGATACTGAACGCCGATGAACCACGGATGATCAGGATATTCCACCGTTTCCGGCAGCACACCATCCGGAGACATGCCCGAGAAGACGAGGCCGCATTCTTCCAGCCGATCCTTGTAGTCCACATTCACCTCGTAGCGGTGACGGTGGCGCTCGGAAATATCCGTGGTGCCGTAGATATCGGCGATCTTGGTGTCTTTCTTCAGCGCCGCCTTGTAAGCGCCAAGACGCATCGTGCCACCGAGATCGCCCTTGGAGGAACGCTTCTCCAGCTCGTTGCCCTTCACCCATTCGGTCATCAGGCCAACAACAGGCTCGGACGTCGGGCCAAATTCGGTCGAGGAGGCATTTTCAATGCCGGCGAGATGCCGGGCCGCTTCCACGACTGCCATCTGCATGCCGAAGCAGATGCCGAAATAGGGCACATTGCGCTCACGCGCAAACTGCGCCGCCATGATCTTGCCTTCCGAACCGCGCTCGCCGAAGCCGCCGGGCACCAGAATGCCGTTGACCTTTTCGAGATAGGGCGTCGGATCTTCCTTTTCGAAGACCTCCGACTCGATCCATTCCAGCTTGACCTTGACGCGGTTGGCGAAGCCACCGTGATGCAGCGCCTCGATCAGCGACTTATAGGCATCCTTGAGGCCGGTATATTTACCGACGATCGCAATCGTCACTTCGCCTTCCGGCGTGCGGATACGGTTGCAAACCTCTTCCCACTGTTCCAGACGCGGCTTCGGCGCCGGCTCGATGCCGAAAGCGGCCAGCACTTCCGAATCGAGGCCTTCCTTGTGGTAGGCAATCGGAACGTCATAGATATTCGCCACATCCAGCGCCTGGATGACGGCGGAAGGACGCACGTTGCAGAACAGCGAAAGCTTGCGGCGTTCGGCTTCCGGAATTTCCCGGTCGGCGCGCACCAGCAGGATGTCGGGATGAATGCCGAGCGCCTGCAGTTCCTTGACGGAATGCTGGGTCGGCTTGGTCTTCAATTCGCCAGCCGCCGGAATATAGGGCATCAGCGTCAGGTGAAGATAGATCGCCGTGCCACGCGGCAGGTCGTTGCCGAGCTGGCGGATCGCTTCCATGAACGGCATCGCCTCGATGTCACCCACCGTGCCACCGATCTCACAGATGACGAAGTCGTAATCGTCATTGCCTTCGATCACGAAATCCTTGATCTCGTTGGTGACATGCGGAATGACCTGAACGGTTGCGCCGAGATAATCGCCGCGCCGTTCCTTGTCGATGATGTTCTTGTAGATGCGACCGGTGGTGATGTTGTCGGTCTTGGTGGCCGAACGCCCGGTAAAGCGTTCATAGTGGCCAAGGTCGAGGTCCGTCTCGGCACCGTCGTCCGTCACGAACACTTCGCCGTGCTGTGTCGGGCTCATGGTGCCGGGATCAACGTTCAGATAGGGGTCGAGTTTGCGAAGCCGCACCCGATAACCACGGGATTGCAGCAAAGCTCCGAGTGCCGCAGCTGCGATGCCCTTACCGAGAGAGGAGACCACGCCGCCTGTGATGAATACATATCGCGCCATGGGATTCACCGGATACCTTTTTACCTCTGATTCCGCCAGCCCAAATTTCATGCTGTTACAAATTCGCTGTTGACGAATGTGTAATTCAACTGGCCGGAATACGAACAAAAGAAAACCGGCAGGCTTTTGGCCTGCCGGAGCGTTAAATCAGAACCGGGCTTATTGACCGGTCGGAACTGCGTTCGGATCGGCGGGCTGCGCCGGTGCCGGAGCGGCCGTGCCGGAAGCGGCCGGAGCCGTCTGTGCGGGTGCGGCTGCGCCACTATTGGTCGGAACGCCATTTCCAGCCGGAGCCGGTGTTGCGGGCGTCGTTGCCGGGCCGAGCGTGTCGAGAATGCCGTTGCCCTGGCCCTGTGTGGCCGGAATACGGTTCAGGATGTCGGTCGGGCGCGATTCGTAGCGGGTCATAAGACCAAGGCCGAGCGACGTCAGGAAGAACAGCGCGGCGAGGATCCCCGTCGTGCGGGTCAACGCATTGGCCGTTCCGCGCGCGGACATGAAGCCCGAACCGCCGCCGATACCGAGGCCGCCGCCTTCGGAACGCTGGATCAGGACCACGCCGACAAGCGCCAGCACGATCATGAGGTGAATAACAATCAAAACGGTCTGCATGACAATCCATTCCATGCCCCGCGCGGAGCACTACAAAGAAGGTTTCGCGGCTCTTTACATGAGGCGAAGGTTTATTCCAAGCCCCTTTCCAACCCCTGTGACAGGAAAGCTGGTCTCAGGCCGTCAGTTGCTCATATGCCGCATAGATGGAAAGGAAGTCCGAGGCTTTCAAGCTGGCGCCGCCGATCAGCGCGCCATCGACGTTTTCAACGCCCATCAGTTCCAGCGCATTGGCGGGTTTCACCGAACCGCCATAGAGAATGCGCATGGTCTTGCCGGCTTCACCGAAGCGCTTGACGAGCTCGTCGCGCATGAAGGCATGGGCCTCGCGCACGTCCTGCGTGGTGGGTGTGAGACCGGTGCCGATCGCCCAGACAGGCTCATAGGCGATGACGGTATTTTCAGCCGACGCTTCATCCGGCAGGGAGCCGGCCAACTGGCGCTTGAGAATATCGAGCGTCTGGCCAGCCTTGCGCTCATCGGCGGTCTCGCCAATGCAGACGATGGCGATGAGATCGGCCTGATGGGCGGCCACGGCCTTGGCGCGCACCAGATGATCCGTCTCTGCATGGTCGGTGCGGCGCTCGGAATGGCCGACGATGACATGGGTGCCGAAGCAGTCGGCAATCATTTCGGCGGAAATATCGCCGGTATGTGCGCCGGATGCATTCTGATGGCAATCCTGTCCGCCGATCATCAGCGGGCTGTCATCGCACAGCGCCGTTGCCACATAAAGCAGCGTCGAGGGTGGGCAGATCAGCGCATCCACCTTCTCGGACAGCGCGCCCTTGACGCCCTCTGCCATGGCCTTGATCTGATCGAGCGAGGCACGCGTGCCGTTCATCTTCCAGTTTCCGGCAACAAGCGGTCGAACATTCGGCGTCATGCGTATCCCATTCCCTTTGTCTCGAGGCTGCCGCCTTTGGCAGCACCCCTTCCCTCAGCCGTCTCACGGCCCATAATCGCGACAGAAACACTGCCGGAAATCCCGGGATATTCCTTTAAACGGCCCCGGCGATAAATGGTACAAAAAAGCGGTCCGAAGGTTCAAAACGACGGCCAATTTCTGAAAATTCGCCACCGCTGACCCAAAACAGCGGCCTCAGCGACTTAAAATCCAGTTCAAAACCGCCCGCCAGTCGGTCATGCGCACCGGCGTTCCGTGACTGCCGGTCTCGAACCGCGTAAACCGCGCCGGCTCCCCGGCCTTCAGCAATGCACGGAAAATCGTCGCCTGCTGATCGGCCGAATAGACCTTGTCAGCACTGCCATGGGTAAACCAGACCGGTTTCTTCGCTTTGGCAAAGGCGCTTTTCGGAAAATCGGGATCGACCGCACCGCCAAGGATCGCCATACCCTTGAGATTGGCGACCGCAAGCTTGTCGCGGCTGATGCCATAACAGATGAAACTGCCCATCGAGGCGCAGGTGAGCACAACAGGCTTTCCGCCCGACTTTTTGGCCGCATCGGCAATCAGCGCCGCAACATCGGCAACGCCGTTTTCATCGAAGGAGCGCACGCTTGGCACATAATAGGTTCCGCCATTGGCCACCGCGAGATTTTTCAGCCGATTGAAATTGCCGCCGAACGTATAGTCGTTCATGCCGAGCCGCCGGTCGCCGCCGCGTCCATGGATGAAGATGACCGTGAAGGCCTGCCCGCTTGCCGGCCCGACGCGGCCGACCTCAAGCGCCCTGCCCTCAATCGACACCGTTTCCAGCGCCTGCGTCTTCTTCGGCGTCATATCCACATATTGCCGCTTCACCCGCCGCTCCGGCACCTCGTCGCGGCCGTTGATGTCGCGCATCTCCTGATAATCGATGACTTCCGACGCGCCGCCATCTCCGGTGGAAAGCACCGTCTGGCTGGAAAACAGCTCGTCCTTGAAGGGGCGCAGCGGCCCATCGGCAGCGGAAGCAGCGCCCGGCATCACCGCAACAGTCAGGCAGAAAAGAGTACAAAACGTGAAATGAGCTGTGGACATGACTTGGTTAACCGTTCATTCGTGGCTGCGAGACTTGCCATCACAAAGGCGGCGGCGCAATCCTCCTGTTGCGAAACCCTGACATGGGTCTTGGCGTATGGCGCGCCGCGTTCGGCCACATGGCTTACACGTTTGGCGCTATAATCGCCTCATATACAAATGATTCGCCTGGCGAAATTCTGACGACACTATTTTTGAACCTTGGACATGATGGACGACAGCAACGATCTCTTCTCCGGTCTTCCGGCGGCACAAAACAGCGAAACGGAAACGAACGAGGACGCGGGCAAACCCGTGAAGGCCCCGGCGACCGCAGCCGCGAATGTGAACGTGCAGCCGAAACCCGCAGCCGTTGCGGCCGTCACGCCGCCTGCCCCGCCCGCGCCCGTGTCTCCTTCCGGTGACGACTACGGCGCTTCCTCGATCCGCGTGCTCGAAGGGCTGGAGCCGGTGCGCATGCGTCCCGGCATGTATATTGGCGGCACCGATGAAAAGGCGCTGCACCACCTGTTTGCCGAAGTCATCGACAACTCCATGGACGAGGCCGTCGCCGGCCACGCCAATTTCATCGAGGTTCATCTCGATGCCGAAGGTTTTCTGACGGTCACTGATAACGGCCGCGGCATTCCCGTGGAAAACCATCCGCAGGTTCCCGGAAAATCCACGCTCGAAGTCATCATGACCAAGCTGCATGCCGGCGGCAAGTTCGACGGCAAGGCCTATGAGACATCGGGCGGTCTGCACGGCGTCGGCGTATCCGTGGTCAACGCGCTTTCCGATCTTCTCGAAGTGGAAGTGGCGCGTAACCGCAAGCTTTATCGCCAGCGTTTTTCGCGCGGCGCGCCGATTGGCGGGCTTGAGGAACTGGGCGACGTGCACAATCGCCGCGGCACCCGCGTGCGTTTCCATCCCGATCCGCAGATCTTCGGTGATCATGCCAAGTTCGAACCGGCCCGCATCTTCCGCATGGCCCGGTCCAAGGCCTATCTCTTCGGCGGCGTTGAAATCCGCTGGAGCTGTGATCCCGGCATGGTGCCGGCCGGTGGTGAAATCCCCGAAAAAGCCGTGTTCCATTTCCCCGGCGGCCTCAAGGACTACCTCGCCGCCACGCTCGGCAAGGAATTCACCGTCACCCGCGAGATTTTCTCGGGCCGCACCGAAAAGACCGGCGGCCACGGCGCGCTGGAATGGGCTGTCACCTGGTATGGCGGCGACACGCAGATCCATTCCTATTGCAACACCATTCCGACACCCGAAGGCGGTACGCATGAGGCCGGTTTTCGTATTGCGCTCACCAAGGGCCTGAAGAATTATGCCGAACTGACGCAAAACAAGCGCGCCAAGGACATCACCACCGATGACGTGATGATTTCGGCGGCCGGCATGCTCTCCGTCTTCATCCGCGAACCGGAATTCGTCGGCCAGACCAAGGACAAGCTGGCAACCGTCGAGGCCCAGCGCATCGTTGAAAACGCGCTGCGCGATCCCTTCGACCATTATCTCGCCGGCAATCCGGGTGAAGCGGACAAGCTGCTCGACTGGGTGATCGAGCGCGCTGAAGAGCGCCTTCGCCGTCGCAAGGAAAAGGAAGTCAACCGCAAGACCGCCGTGCGCAAGCTGCGCCTGCCCGGCAAGCTGGCGGACTGCGCCCAGAACACCGCCGAAAATGCCGAACTCTTCATCGTCGAGGGGGACTCGGCTGGCGGCTCGGCCAAGCAGGCGCGCAACCGCGCCAACCAGGCCATCCTGCCGCTGCGCGGTAAAATCCTCAACGTCGGTAGTGCCAGCCGCGAAAAGCTCTCCGCCAACCAGCAGATCGCCGATCTCATTCAGGCGCTCGGCTGCGGCACCCGCACGAAATATCGCGAAGAAGACCTGCGGTATGAGCGCATCATCATCATGACCGATGCCGATGTCGACGGCGCCCATATCGCCTCGCTGCTCATTACCTTCTTTTATCAGGAAATGCCGGAACTCATTCGCGGCAACCATCTCTTTCTGGCCGTGCCGCCACTCTATGTCATCCGTCAGGGTGCCAAGAGCGCCTATGCCCGCGACGACGCGCACCGCGCCGAGCTGATGGAAACCGTCTTCAAGGGTAAGAAGGTCGAAATCGGCCGCTTCAAAGGCCTTGGCGAAATGATGGCGCAGCAGCTGAAGGAAACCACCATGGATCCCGAAAAGCGCACCCTGCTGCGCGTCGAGATCGACGACGTGGATTTCGAAGGCACCCGCGAGGCCGTCGACAATCTGATGGGCACCAAGGCCGATGCCCGCTTCCGCTTCATTCAGGAACGGGCGGCCTTTGCGGATAATCTGGATATCTGATTATCCAGATGGCCCCTTGAAAGGCAGCGCCCCGCGCTGCCTTTTGCGTTGATGCGGAGGAAACATCATGCGGATAGTGCTGACGGGCAGCTCCGGCCGGGTCGGCCGCGCGATTTTCAGTGCGCTGGCCGGCCGGCACGATGTCACGGGCATAGACCGCTCTCCCTTTTCCACAACCCATATCGTCGGCGATTTCGCCGACAGGGTGCTTCTGCAGAGAGTTTTCGAGCGGGCTGATGCGGTAATCCATACCGCGGCCCTTCATGCCCCGCATGTCGGCTGCGTGCCAGACGCCGAGTTTCAGCGTATCAATGTCGATGGCACCCGCATGGTCGCGGAAGCGGCAATGGCGGCAGGCGTTGAGCGGCTGGTCTTCACCAGCACGACGGCGCTCTACGGACACGCGGTTTCAGCGGGGTGCTGCACCTTTATCGATGAAGATACGCCGCCCCAGCCAAAAAGCATCTATCACCGCACGAAGCTCGAAGCCGAGCATCTGCTTGAAGAAATGGCCAGCCCGCGTCTCGCCGTGCGCGTGCTGCGCATGTCCAGAAGTTTCCCGGAGCCCGCTGACGTAATGGCCGCCTATCGGCTGCATCGCGGCGTCGACATCCGTGATGTCGCTGATGCTCATGCGCTGGCACTCGGCAATGCGGGAGAAAATTTCCAGCGCTATATCATATCGGCAGCCACCCCGTTTTCCGCTGATGATTGCGACATCCTCGCCAGGGATGCGCCTTCCGTTCTCCGGCAACGGACCCCGGCCCTTGCAGACGCGTTTGCGCGGGAGGGTTGGGCGCTGCCGATGACCATCGATCGGGTCTATTCACCCGCCCGCGCCGCAAAGGGGCTTGGCTGGACATCCCGGTTCGGCTTCGAGGACGTATTGGCCGGGCTTGCCCGGCGCAGCCTGGAAGTCCTGCCTGTAGGCGCCAGCATCAGCAGAAAATCCGAGTAAGCGCCGACCTTATGCCGCAACATCCTCGCGAACCCCGAGAATACGGTCGATCAATCCCCACTCCAGAGCCTGTTCCGCCGTCATGAAGAAATCCCGGTCCATGGCCGCTTCGAATTTTTCATAGCCGTGTTTGCAATGCTCGGAATAAAGCCGCGTCATGCGGTGCTTGGTCAGCCGCATCTCCTCGGCATGGATCAGCATGTCCGAAGCCTGACCTTGAAAGCCGCCCAGCGGCTGGTGAATGTGGATGCTGGCATTGGGAAGCGCCGTGCGCTCACCCGGTTCACCCGCCATCAGCAGAAACGATCCCATGGAACGGGCCGTTCCCATGCACAGTGTATGAACCGGGGCGCGGATGTAATGCATGGTGTCATACATGGCGAGACCGCTGGTCACCACACCGCCCGGCGAATTGATATAGAGATGGATCGGTTTCTTCGGGTTTTCCGCCTCGAGAAACAGCAATTGCGCGCAGACCAGCGCCGAAACCGCATCGTTCACCTCACCGTTGAGGAAGATGATCCTTTCCCGCAACAGCCGGGAATAGATATCGAAAGACCTTTCTCCCCTAGACGATTGTTCGACTACCATAGGGACGAGTTGCATCGCTTCGCGCATCGGCGAACTCCTGTCTTTGAAATGTCGGGGAACGTTCCGGATCAGGCGGCGAGCTTGATCGGCGAACCGTTGTGGTTTGCGGCGGCCTTTATCATCCGGCCGGTATTGACGGGCAGGTCGTGAATGATGCGCAGGCTGGTGCCGCCATGGGCATTCGCCGCGATCCTGAAGGTGACGGTGCTTTCCAGAAATGGCGGATTATCCTCGCGCAGCCGGTAGCGCACCTCCTCGCCGGGTTTGATATCGATTGCGTCAGGTTCCGCCAAAGCCTCCTTCGGCAGCCAGTTTTCACGAAACGCCGGAATGCTGATGGCGCGCCAGACCTTTTGCGGCGGCTCGTCCAGATCATATTCAAGCTCGATGCCGTTTTTCGGCGCTTCCGGTGTCTGCCTGTTCATTGGTCCATATCCTTCAGCAGGAGTTTGAGAGCCTCAATGCGCTGCGGCCAGTAGGCGCGATATTTACCGAGCCAGGCCGCAATGCGCGTCAGCCCGTCCGGATCCACTTCATAATTGACGAAACGGCCCTGCCGCTTCTCGACCACCAGCCCCGCCCCGCGCAACACTGAAAGATGCTGCGACATGGCCGGCTGGCTGATCTCGATCCCCTCACGCAGGGCGGAAGCGTTCATGGCGCCATCCGCCAGCTTTTCGAAAATGGCGCGGCGCGTCGGATCGGCCAGCGCCCGGAAAATATCGTTCTCTGTCATGACAACACATAAGCACACACTTATGTGATTCACAAGCCCCTTCGGTGCGTGGAAAACGCGCCTTTTTCACGCTGATGGCACGAGGTGCGGTGAACGCTTTATCCCCTCGCGCGTTTTCATCCCGCCTGATACTCTTCGGGCCGGGAGCGATCAAAACAAGTGACTGCATTTACGGTCTTCATCGTCATTCTTCTTATGGTCATCGGGCCGAGCCTGTTTGTCGTCATCGGCAAGCAGCGGGAAAAGGCCATTCCCAAGCGCCCCTCCACCGCCCTGCCCCTTGCCGAAGACGCGACGACGCTGGACCGGCACTGGCAATCGATAAGAAACGGCTGGAACGAGAAAAATGCGCTCTGCCTGCTGCATTCCAACCTCGATGCCTTTGCGGTGCGCGTGGCGGCGGCGCGTGCCGCCGGGCGCAGCCTCGATCTCATGTATTACATGTGGAATGCCGACCTGACCGGACGGCTTATGATGCGCGAAGTCATCGCCGCAGCCGATCGCGGCGTGCGGGTGCGCCTGCTGCTCGACGATCTCGGCGTCTCCATCTCCGACCGCATCTTCCACGCCATCGACAGCCATCCGAATATCGAGTTGCGACTGTTCAACCCCACCCGGGCGCGGGAAAACATCCTGCATCGAAGCATCGAGCTGGTGCTGCGCTTCCGAAGCGTCAACCGGCGCATGCACAACAAGGCCTGGATTGCCGACGGGCGGGCCGTGATCGTCGGCGGGCGCAACATTGGCGACGCCTATTTCGACGCCGCCGAGCGCGCGAATTTCCACGATTTCGATATTCTCGGTTTCGGCAACATCGTCGCCGACGCCACCGAAATCTTCGATGATTACTGGAACAGCGCCGTTTCCGTGCCCGTGCGGTCGCTGCTGGCAAGACGGCCAAACAAACTCGCCAGATTGCGCCGCGAACTGGATGCCCTGCCGAAAAGCGAGGCCGCCAAACCCTATCTGGAGCGGATCGAAAGCCAATATGACCGCGACCATTTCCTGATGTCGGACCGCCTGCACTGGGTCGAAGCGGCGGATATCCTTGCCGATCCGCCGGAAAAGGCGGCTGGCAAACGCCGCAAGGGTCATAACTTCCTGATGGAGAGCCTGCTGCCGCTGATGCAGGCGGCAAGCGACAGCCTGCACATCACATCGCCCTATTTCATTCCCGGAAAACAGGGCGTGGGGATATTTCTACAGCTCGCAGAAAACGGCGTGTCGGTCGCCATCCTCACCAATTCGCTGGCCGCGACAGATGTGGCCGCCGTCCATGCCGGTTATGCCCGCTACCGAAAACCGCTTCTCTCGGGCGGGGTGCGCCTGCACGAGCTGCGCGCGCAGGCCGATCAGTCCAACTTCACCCTGCGCGGCTCGGGACAGGCGAGCCTGCACACCAAGGCTTTCACCCGCGATGGCAGGACCGGCTATATCGGCTCGCTCAATTTCGATCCACGCTCCGCCTCACTGAATACGGAAATGGGCGTCGTCTTCAACTCGGCGCCGCTGGTTGCCTGTATGGACGAGATATTTGCCGGCGAAATCCGCCGCAGTATGAGCTTCGAGCTGGAAATCGACAAAGGCAGGCACATTGTCTGGATGACGGAAGAACAGGGGCGCACGAAAACCTACCGGCGCGAACCCGACGCCGCCATCAGCCGCCGCATCGTCGCCGGCATCATGCGCTTCCTGCCGTTTGAATCGCAGCTTTAACGGGGAAAGCCTAAGCTCAGGCCGCCGGCCTTACCCCCGCTTTCGCCAGCTGTATCTGCACCAGCGTATCGAGGTTCTGGTTGACCCGGCAATAAAACTCCTCGTCGATGAAGGGGCGCAGCATGAAATCATTGCCGCCCGCCTTCAGGAACCGCGCCGAAAGCAGCCGGTTGGTGGAGGAGGACACCCCGATGATGCGCAGCTCATGCGACCCGCGCACGGTGCGGATGCGCCGCGTCAGTTCGAAACCGTCAATATCGGGCATGTTGTAGTCGGTCACCACGAGGCCGATATCGGGGTTGGCCTTCAGGATATCGAGCGCCTTCGCACCGCTATCCGCCAGGCTGACGCGGAAATTATAACGCTTGAGGCGGCTCGAAAGCAGCGCCCGCGCCGTCGGGCTGTCATCGACGATCAGCACATGATGGCGATGATTGGTGAGGAAGCGACAGACGGATTCCGTCAGCATATCCACGGCGAAAATATTGTCCTTCAGAATATAATCGACCACATCCTTGGCGATCAGCGTTTCGCGCGTCCCCTCGTGAAAGGTGCTGGTGAAGACGATGGTCGGGATCGAAAGATCGATCAGATATTCCAGCGCCTCGCCCTTTTCCGCCCCCGGCAGGTTGATGTTGGAAATCGCCAGCGTCACCGGTTCGGGAGAATGTTCGTAACAGGCCTGCAATTCCTCGAAATTGCGGCACACTTCCACGGTAACGCCCAGCAGCTCCTTCAGGCGCATGCTCACCATCTGGGTGAACACATTGGTATCTTCCGCCAGCAAGATGCGGCTGTTGGTAAAAGGCACGCCAGAATATTGCATGCCCGTAATGCCCAGGAAATTCATTCTGCCCCGATCCCCCATCGTATGTGAGGAAAACATATCAGGCGCATTTTTCAGAATGATTAATAGCACTTTTGCAGGAAAGGAATGCAAGCATATGCTTACCTAAACGGAAATACGGCCCACAAGGGGCCGCATTCCAGCTTCGGGAGGGGATGGTCTCAGGCGCGCAGCAGCGCATTTTCCGTATCGAAGGGGCTCTCTTCCACCACCTCGGCATCGTAGAGCGTGCCGAGAATGCGGATCTTCAGCTTGGTGCCAACCGCCGCATATTCCGGCTTGAGCATGGCAAGCGCAATCGACTTGCCGAGACGCCAGCCGAAGCCGCCGCTGGTGACACGGCCGGCAAGATTGCCGTTCTCATCGGAGATCGCTTCCGAGCCGCGCGCATCGACATCCGTATTGCCCGACACGGTCAGCGTCGAAAACACCGATTTCAGACCGGCTTCCTTATAGGCCACCAGCGCATCGCGGCCGATGAAGGATTTTTCCGGGCGCAGGAAGCGGTCGAGACCGGATTCATAGGCGTTATATTCCACCGAAAGCTCGCGGCCCATGTTGCGATAGGACTTTTCGAGCGACATGGACACCATGGCCCGGATGCCGAATGGCTTGATGCCGAATTCCGCGCCTGCCTCCATCAGCCGGTCGAAGATATAATTCTGCATCTCGATCGGATGGTGCAGCTCCCAGCCCAGTTCGCCCACGAAGTTGACGCGCAGCGCATGCGCCGTCGCCACGCCGACGGAAATCTGCTTTGCCGTCAGCCAGGGGAAATCCTTGTTCTCCAGGCTGGTGCGGGTCAGCTTCTTCAACAGATCGCGAGACTTCGGGCCGGCAAGCACCAGCACGCCGTATTTCTGGGTGATCGGCTGCAGCACCACGGAACCGTCGGTCGGCGCAAGGCGGCGCAGCACGTCATGATCGTGGGCCTCAAGACCGCCTGCCGAAACCATATAGAACCGGCCAGGCGCCCATTCATAAACGGTGAACTCCACCTTCACACCGCCATTCGGCGTCAGAAGATGCGTCAGCGCGATGCGGCCGCGCTTCTTCGGCACGATATTGGCCAGGATACTGTCCAGCCAGGCGCGCGCGCCGGGGCCGGAGACTTCCATCTTGGCGAAGGCCGACATATCAAGCACGCCGACATTGTTGGTGACGTTCTTCACCTCGTTGCCGACATGTTCGAAATAGTTCGAGCGGCGGAACGACCATTTTTCGACGATGCGGCCATCTTCCAGCGGCGGCGCATGGTTATGGCTGGTGATGACATCGGCGCCGACGCCGAGCTCTTCTTCCTTCAGCGCATAACCTTCCGGCGCATACCAGTTGGCGCGCTCCCAGCCGTAGACGGAGCCGAACACGCCGCCGAGCTTCTTCAGACGGTCGTAAACCGGCGTCGTCTTCAAGGGACGGGCGGCGGAACGCTCCTCATCGGGATAATGCATGGTGAAGACGTTGGCATAGGCCTCCTCATTCTTGGCAATGAGGTAACCTTCCGTCGCGTGAGGCCCGAAACGGCGCGGATCAACGCCCATCAGATCGAGTGTCGGCTCGCCATCGACGATCCATTCGGCCAGCTGCCAGCCAGCGCCACCGGCAGCGGTGATGCCAAAGGAATGGCCTTCATTCAGCCAGAAATTCTTGAGGCCGGGTGCGGGACCGACGATCGGATTGCCGTCGGGCGTATAGGCGATCGCGCCATTATAAACCTTCTTGATGCCGACTTCGCCGAAGGCCGGAACGCGCACCATCGCCGTTTCGATATGCGGCATCAGGCGGTCCAGTTCTTCCTGGAACAGCTCATATTCGCTGTCGTCGGAGGGACCATCGACATAACAGACCGGCGCGCCGACTTCATAAGGACCGAGGATCAGGCCGCCGGCCTCCTCGCGCATGTACCAGGCCGAGTCCGATTCACGCAGAACGCCCATTTCCGGCAAGCCCTGACGGCGGCGTTCCTGAATGGCCGGATGCGGCTCGGTGACGATATATTGATGCTCGACCGGAATGACCGGAATATCGATACCGACCATCTCGCCGGTCTTGCGGGCAAACGAGCCGGTGCAGGACACGATATGTTCGGCGATGATCTCGCCCTTATCCGTTGTCACCTTCCAGTGACCGTCTTCCGTCTGCTCGATGGCGGTGACGGTGGTATTGCGATAGATCGTTGCTCCACGGTCACGCGCACCCTTGGCCAGCGCCTGCGTGAGGTCTGCCGGCTGGATATAACCATCATCGGGATGCTGGATGGCGCCGAGTAGCCCGTCGGTCTCACAGAGCGGCCAGATTTCCTTCACCTGCTCCGGCGTCAGCATGTTGACGCGCACGCCGATCGTCTCAGCAATGCCGGCATAATACATATATTCGTCCCAGCGATCCTTGGTGCGGGCGAGACGGATGTTCGAGACCTTGGAAAAGCCGACATTCATGCCGGTCTCTTCCTGCAGCTCCTCATAAAACTTCACGGAATATTTGTGGATCTGGCCAACCGAATAGCTCATGTTGAACAACGGCAGAAGGCCGGCCGCATGCCAGGTGGAGCCCGAGGTCAGCTCCTTGCGCTCGATGAGCACGCTGTCGCTCCAGCCCTTTTTGGCAAGATGATAAAGCGTCGAGACGCCGACCACGCCGCCACCGATCACCACCGCCCGTGCATGTGTCTTCATTTACAGAACCCCTAAAAAGCGCCGGCATTGACTGTCGTGCTGCCAAATCGATGAGGGGAATATGAAGCGCTCCGCTGCGGTTCAGCCGCCTGATTGCGACATGGCCATAGGGTGCTGCGACAGCCGCAAAAATGCCGTCGCCGGGGACAGGATTGAGACCGCCGTCGCCTTTTGAAGACGACGGCGGCGAACATATCGGAAAATACCAACCGAGACAGATCAGCTGTCTGTCAATGACGGATTGGAGTTGAAGCGCCGGATCAACCGGCTATCTGTTCTGCAGCTGCAATTGCAGCCCCCGCACATCCGGGCCATCCAGCTTCAAACCCTTGAGAACATCATTGCCGGGAACGATGATCGAGTCCTTGAGGACTGGACCGCCTGGCAGATTGTGTATTCCGCCGCCCCCACCGGGCGGTGGCGGTGGCGGCGGATAGCCACCGCTGCCACAGGGCGGAATGCGATAGATGCAATCACCAGTGAATTGCTCAAGCCCACCTGCGGCCACAGAAGGGCGAATGGCGTCCTGTGCCCCTGCCAGAAACGGAAAAAACATACCGAAGAGAAAAATGGCCCGTCTCATTTCGCAACCTCCTGCGAAGATGCACAAATCTTGGCGCGGTCTTTCACGTCCTTGCCGGCGGCAGCCTTTGCCGCTGCGTCCAGCCATGCGGGCGTGCTGTTGCGCATACCAATGGAAACGCTGTTGAAGCCGATGACAAGCGGTCTCGCAAACTGGCTATCGGAAAAGAGGCCGGAACTGTTCGTGCTGCGAATACTGTTGTCATTGCCGGCCATGTTTTCGGCCACCGGCTGCTGGCCCTGCGGGCCTGTGGTCGCGGCAACGGCCGCACCATCGACAGTCTTCTGGACGTCGCCCTTGTTCCCTCCCGCATCGAGGAAAGCGGCGCGTGCCCGGCCGTTGGTGACCTTCACCCCGCGTGTCAGAAACGCCTGACGCACGACCAGCAGGCGGATGTCGTAAATATAGCGCGAACCACAATCCTCCGTCTCTGCGGTTCTCAAAATATCGCGACTGAGAATGTAGGAAAGTTTTTCGCGAAGGTAGTCGTCGGTGCAATAGACCTTGGTGTCGCCATCATTGCAAAATCCCATCAGCGCATTTTGCGCGTGGAAGGGATTGATCGCATAGGTCTGCACATTCTGAAGCTCGATTTCCTCGATATCCGCCCGTGCACCACCGAAGGCGATATTGCGTAAAAGTCCTGCCATTCCTTCCTTGCGTTCTATCTTGATGACGGGAAACAGCGCGTCCTTCACCACCAGGCCGGACGTCGTCCCATCAACCGCAACCTCGGTACGCGGTTGAGCAATCAAGAGAGACTTTTTATCCTCCGACCAGGTGCTGTCGCCGAAATAAGGCGCCTCCGACTTGACCGCCAGATATCCCCGCAAATTCGGTATCTGGGTAATCTTGACGTAGCGGCCGATGAAGGATTCGCTTTCGAGATCCGTGGGCAAAGACTTGAACTTGTGGCCTGAATCCACGACCTCGGCGATGATGTCTCCGACATAGATATCCTCCTGCGGAGGATAGACCGGCTCGATGCCCAATCTGCGGATGGATTCATTCCAGCGTTTCGGCAGGTAATCATCCGTCACATCGGTTTCGCCCATCAGGAAAAACAGACCGGCAGAACCGATAGCGACACCCGCCGCCAGCAAGGACAATCTGGCCGCATGGGGCGTCAGCCACCTCCAGGCACTCCTTAATTTTTCCCGCAGGGACGTTTTTGCGGGAAGTTGGCCCGGAGGCTGGGCAGGCTGGGCAGGCTGGGCAGGCTGGGCAGGCTGGGCAGGCTGGGCAGGCTGGGCAGGCTGGGCAGGCTGGGCAGGCTGGGCAGGCTGGCCATTTCCATTGACTGGATTCGTCATGTGAGCCCCGACAGGAAAGAAATGATCTAAATATAACACAACATATCAACTTATAGTTTAAACAACAATACAGTCATGAAGGGAATTTTTATTATATTTTCATGAAGACGTCCGACAAAAACCGGCTTCCCTCCTCGGAAAATCTCTCCCCTGCTTGGCTCCTCATCCGCACCAATGCAATCGGGCGCGAGGATAATTCCCCGCGCCCGTCAAAGCCCCATAACGGCTGCGTTGCGGCAGCGGCGGCAGCCTAAGCTCAATTGTCCTTGCCGGCCACCTTTGGCGTTGCCTTCGGCTCCACGACGGTCTTGTCACCCGCCTTGGCCGCATCCTTTTCGACTACAGTTGCCGCGGCAGGTGCTGCCGCACCCGTATGGGCCACCACCGCCTTGTCACCCTCCTCCGAAAGCAGCGCCGCCAGCATTTGCGGGTTGGCGTCGCCTTCCACATGGATGTTCAGATTGCGCTGCGGGAACGGGATGGCGATGCCCTCCTCGCGGAAGCGCTGGAGGATGGCGATCCGCAGCGCGTTCTTCACACCAAGCCCGGTCGACAGATCGGCAAGGTGGAACCGCAATTCGAAATCCAGCGAAAAATCACCAAAGCGCAGGAACTCCACATGCGGCTCGGGGTTGCGCAGCACCGGCGGCTGGGCGCGCACCAGTTCCAGCAGAATATCCATGACCCGCTGCGGATCGGAATCATAAGCCACGGAAACCGGAATTTCCGCACGCATGATGCGGTTGCGGTGTGTCCAGTTGCCGACCGAGGAATTGATGAACTCGGAATTCGGCACGATGATCGACTGGCCGCGAAAGGTTTCGATCTCGGTCGCACGCACGGACAGCCGCTTGACGGTGCCCTCGGTCGTACCCGTCACCACCCAGTCGCCCACCTTGAAGGGACGCTCGACCAGAAGGATGAGGCCGGACACGAAGTTGGAGACGATGTTCTGCAGGCCAAAACCGATACCGACCGAAAGGGCGGACGCGACCAGCGCCAGGCTGGAGAGGTTGAGGCCGGCGGAAGACACGCCAAAGATCGCCGCAACCGCGATGCCGAGATAACCGATGCCGGTTTTAACCGAGTTGCGCACCCCGGCATCCACCTGGCCCCGCGCCATGACGTTATTATCCAGCCACTTCTGGAACCAGCGCGTGATGATGTAGCCGATGGCGAAAACCAGAACGCCGCCGAAGAGGCCGATCAGCGATATCGAGGCGTTGCCGACGGTAATGCCCGTCAGCAGGCGATAGGCCCAGCTTTCGATATCGCCCGGCTGGAAGCCCCAGGAAAACAGGATGAGCGGCACACCGAAGGCAAGCGCCACGGCATAGATGCCAAGCCCGGCGGCCAGACCGGCCTGATCAAGCGCAACCGGACCGAGACCGAAACGCCGCGCGAGATACCGCCCGGCAAGGGATTCGGCAAAGGCGCCCTGCCTCGAAATCGCCTTGCCGGACAGAATGCCGATATACATGGTTGCCAGTACGGCACCGGTGGCGACAATCTGCGTGGCAAGGAAGCGCGCAAGACCGACATAACCCGTCAGACACGCGCCAATGAGAATGAGGCCGCCGACGCGCAGCAGGATGACCAGCCAGCGCGGCAGCCGCTGGTTGCCGGTCTCATAATCCTGCCCCTCGCCGATCATCGGCCGCAGGAACGATACGGTGAGCAGGATGATGCCGATGATGATCGAGGCGACGAAGCTCTTGGCAACGGTAACGATCAAGGGCGAATAAAGCGTCTCGCTGATCGTTCCAAACAGATAGTCGAGACCATTGACGAGCGCCATCAGCAGCACCGCAGACGACAGCGTATGCGCGCCGCGATTGGACACTTTCAACAGACGCCATTCCGGCTGGGTGGGCGCAAAGATCGCGTAGCTCAGTCGCGATACGAAATAAACGAAGCCGAGGATGGCCATCGCCCCGAACAGGATCGGCGCTATATCGGATCGCAGCACGTTGAAATTATCGAGGAAAAACGCCGAGGTGACCAGAAACAGGAACAGCGACAGCGATTGCACCATGGTTGACCAGAAGGCCACGGAGAGCCTTCTGAGATAAGATGGCTCACCGGTAAAGGCCCGCCGGTCCATGCGGCTGCCGAAAAACCGGTAACCGCCGACGAGGAACAGCAGTCCTGCCATGATCGACAGCATCACGGCCCCGAACATCGGCAACCGCTTGTAGCTCCAAACGAAACCCGCCCAGCTACTGAAAGCGTTGTTGAGGTTGGTCACCTCGGTAACGAAAGCCGAAGAGGCGTCGCCCAGCGTCTGGGCAGAAACTTCCGTGCGCTTGAACAGGGTGGCGGCAAAAAGCGCCCGGCGCACCGCCGTGATATTGTTGGAAATCTGCGCGGCACTGGTGGCGGTGCTTTCCACCTCACCGGCAATCGCATTCACCTCGGCACGCTCCGCCGTCAGCCGGGCGCGCTCTTCCGTCACCATGCTCGCTTCCGGCGGCTGGCCATCGGCCGGCGGCTCGCCAAGCGCATCGAGACGAGTCTTGATCTGGTCCAGCCGGGTGCGCAGCTTGGTGTTGGCCGCCGCGGCATCGGCGGCGATGCCATCGGCCCGGCCTTTCATATCCACCAGATGCACGTCGTCGCTGCCGCCCGCCTCCACCTGCCCGGCGATGGTTGCAACATCGGCTTTCCATTTTTCCAGTTCCGCCCGCGCCTGCTCGACTGTGGTGGCCTGGATCACGGCAGGCGCCGGCGGCGTTGTCTCCCCTTGCGCGGATGCCGGCATTGCGGGCAACAGAAAACCGCCGAAAAGCGAAACCATCATGACCAATATCATGGCCATGGCACTGCTTCGCCCCCGACCAGATGCCGGTTCACCGAACACCCGTCTGCCATTCATCAATCCGCCGAACATCAACCGCACATCCATGCCTTTCGTCTCTTCACGCCGTCCCAGGCTTTTTAACGCCTGCGCCGGGGAAAACCACCCGCATGAAGCGAGGTTTTCCGGAGTTTACCTTGCTTTTCACCACGAGAATCATCACCTTTGATAGTGCAGCAAACATGGGAGGAAATCATGGAATCTGCTGGTATTGGCTGGATCGCAGCTATCATCATCGGTGGTGTCGCCGGGTGGCTCGCCGAACAATTCATGAAAAGCAATATGGGTGTTTTCATGAACATCCTTCTTGGAATCGTCGGCGCCATCGTCGCCAACGCCATATTGTCCGTGTTTGGAATCGTTTTGACCGGCTGGCTCGGTTATCTCATCGCCGGCTTCATCGGCGCCTGCATCCTCATCCTTATCGGGCGGGCCTTCAGACGCGGCTGAGCAAAAAGTAAAATCCGTAAAACCCCGGATTTCCAGCCTTTTCCAGCGCGACTGAAATTTTTCCGTCACAAAAATCGAAGAAATTACATTTCCGCGCTGGACAAGCCCAAACTTCCCCTTTATAGCCCCCCTCACACCGCCACACGGTGCCGGTCGGGTGATTAGCTCAGTTGGTAGAGCAGCTGACTCTTAATCAGCGGGTCGTAGGTTCGAGCCCTACATCACCCACCAAATTCTCTTTAAATGACAGAATGTTGCGATGCTTACTTAAAGCATCGCCCGAGCGATTGAGCTTTTGCAATCGCCCTTTCCCAGCAATGCCAGCGAAAGAAACGTTACCCGTCACGGAGAACGCCGTGCCGCGCAGGCCCACTAGCGCAACAGCTCCCCGGCAAATCTACAAATTCGTTTCCGATACGCTTTTTGTCCCGATGAAGCGCGGCTCCAAAGGCCGACCGGCAATACGGCTTCCGAATTCTTCCGTGAAACGAACGGGTGCAGCCTGTTTTACCGCATTGATGGCGGAATCGATAAACGCCTGCCGTCTCGGGCTCTCCTCCTGAGGTCGCGAGGCGAGGACAACCACTTTGCCGCGTATCTGCCCGTCCTTGTGCAAAATGAACCGTAGCGTCACCACCAGCCCCTCCGTGTCTTCCGGCGGCACCCAGCAGGCATAGATCGCATCGAACATTTCGTTGAGATTACTGGCAGGCGTCGGATCATTGCAAATCCGCGACTGACCCCAAGCCGGCGCCAGAATGCCTCCAGCCAAGATGCTCGACACCACGAGACCGGGCAGCCTGAAACGACGGAACACCAAAGAAGTATGGTCGATCAAATCCAATATCCTCTATCAGGAAGCAATCCGGCTGCTTTGGCTCGCCGGTCTAACCATTTTAAAAAATTGGTTTTTCCGTAAATATCTTGAAAGCTCCATGTGACGTGATGTAAACATAAATAAATAAAATCACAAATACATCAATAAAAACAATACTGAAATAGATAAAAATACATATTTCGGGAAAAATAAATTTAAAAACCAAAAACACAAGCAAAGTATATTAAATTATATTTATATATAAATTATAAAAACAAAAGTAATATTCGGACTGTCAATCAATAAATCTTATCTTATTGAATATACAGACAGCTGTAAAATATTCTCCGGAAACGCGGCTTCGCGTCTTAACCAATGGCTGCGGTTTACATTGCAAGCCAATGATTTGGCTGTATGCATGGCCTGCCAGAACAGGAAAAAAGGGGGATATCATGACATCGAAATGGGTATTGGCAGTGTTTTTCGGCACAGCGATGACGGTTGCGGGTGCGGCGCAGGCGGAAGACCTGGTGTTCACGCTGAAGAACGGCACGGGCTCCGTTCTTAACGCCTTTTACACCTCACCGGTGGGCGTTGATGACTGGGAAGACGATGTGTTCGGCAAGAAGGCGCTTGGCCCCGGCGAAGAGATGGAAATCACCATCGCCGATGGCCGCAGCGTCTGCAAATATGACATGCGCTTCGAATTCCAGGGCGATGCGCTGGAGGATCTGGAGGATACGCAGAATCTCTGCGAGCTCGGCGAATATACCATCACCGAATAATCCAGTGACGGCCCTGCCCGGCAAAGGCAGGGCCTGCGGCGGCCAAGCTCCGAAAAAAAGTCGGCACGGCAATTATTGGCACTGCCGCGCCGCCCTTTTCCCCAAAGCTGTCTCAATCATCCCTATGATTGGCACGATGAGATTGATCATCAACATATTGCTGTTCGTCCTCGGCGCGGTCGGGAGTGGAATATGTGCGTTTTTATTATCGGCAGCGCTTCCCGATTCCGGGCTGCTGGGTTCCTGTTTTGAAGGAAATTGCGCTTATGCGGCGCTGTTTATGGTGCTTCCGGTCGCATGGTTCATACTTTTTGCGCTTTATGTCATGGCTTTGCTCGTCTGGAGACGAAAACCGTTCCGCAATGGACGTTTCTGAAAAAGCGCGTTACGCCGCCATCGCTACCGCGCGTTCGTTGACAGCGATAAGCACTTACCGTTAACTCCGCCTGCTGGGGGATTCGCTGCCAGTGATATATGGGCCCGGTGGGCATTCCCTATATCACAGGCCTCTGAATGTGCATGTTCCGATTTGCGTTTTGCGTTTGCTGGGCATGACGGAAAACAGGGAGACCAAAGGATGCGGGCCGCAATCAATTCCCCGTCGCTTTCGATCGACACGATGGACTATCAGGCCGAGTGCCAGTTCGCGCTGGAACCATCCATCCAGGGCCTTATTGAAAAGGCGGAGAGCGCCGGCTGGAACCGCCAGCAGGCTGCGCTTGCTATTGTAGCACTCGCCAGCGAACATCTGACCGACCTGTTGTCTGCCGGTGGCCCCGCATTGCTGGATCAACGTTCCCTTTCCTGACCTCCGCTGAAGCGGGCGGAACCAGCGCCCGCTTGTCCAGACATCATCTTGAAAATCAATCCTGCGCGCCCGGAGTGTCCTCACAGACGCTGCCGGAACCCTTGGTCGCGTCGGGACGCCATCACCCAGGGCGAAGCCTGCCTCGCACGCCAATATCGCTGCAAGGCCGCCCCCCACCATATTCCGGGTCAGCCCAACCCCGCAGAACGCATCGATTGCCGGTCGGAAACCGCGCCATAGTGTTGACACAGACCACCAATAATGAGAACATAAAGTGAACATTATGGAGGTCAGCGATGAACACTGCAGACGCAACCATAGAAAATGCCCTCTCCGTCGTCGCCCGCTCCCGCGATATGCGCGAGCGCGCGCTGGAACGGCGCCGCGAGTTGCAGCGGCGAACGGAAGTCATCATCACCCGGCCGCTTTACGTGCTGAAAAAGAACGAGCCGAAGCAGCTGTCGTTGAAACTCGACAGCTGAGCATGCGTGCGAACATCAGCTCTGCTTTGGGGCAAAAACGCGGGGCGTGTGGCTACGGGAGTCCTGACGCAATCATGGCGGGCGCAGTGCTCCGACAGCGGAGTTCTCCTCTCACGGCCTTGCTCGCGAAAGCAAAATCCCGTGCGGATTACCTCACGCACGGGATTTTCAGAATGAAGAGGTCATCGTTTTGTCTTATTGCATGCGTTGCATTGCGGCTTCGGGCTCACCGGTCGTCGCAACCGTTGCCGCTGGAAGGCGGTCGGTCTTTTTGAGGATGACAACGGGCTTGTCCACCGGTTCCGTCGGCGGAACGATGCTTGCGGTTTTAAATTCACGGTCGACGGCAGGAACGGAAGCGTTGATCTTTTCATGACCCGCGCATTCCGCAAGCGCTGCACTGGCGGAAAAGCCAAAGACAGCGGCGATAATGAGAACTGATTTCATGTCATTCTCCCTTCGCTTTTGTGGCGCTCTCCAGTCTAGGTGGAGACGAACCGGATTGAAAATCACACTTTAGAGACATCTAAAGCACCAGATCATTTCGGCAGTCGTCGTCATCGATGTGCATGGCAGCGATATGCTGACTGTATCGCCGTTATTTCTTCCGCACATCCAGCGGATTTTGGCAAAGCGGCCGGCGAAATATCATCGCCACATAACTTCCCTTGAGGGAAATCAGGCTGGGCGTGTAAGTCGAAACCTTTGCCGTGTTGGCGGCCTTGATCGTTCTTCCATCAGAGGAATTCTGCTGCATGGCGCGCCTCCTTCCATGAGCGATAACGAAAAAACACCATTCTAGTTCCGCATCGACGTGAAACAGCCGCCAATGGAGAAGCAGTGTACGCCGCGCGTTTCTTCTCCCCGCCGGGGAGAAGGTGGCCCGAAGGGTCGGATGAGGGGGCTAGCTCTCCGGATATCTCTACCCTTGCCCCCTCATCCCGCTGCCGCGGACTTCTCCCCGACGGGGAGAAGAAACAGTGGCGCACTCCCAATCCCATCCATCCCCTCAACGCTTGAAAATGTCTCCCAAAGCCTCTATATGCCTCACCGCGAGGACGACCTCGGCCATCATGGCGACAGCATGCGGGACGGCCCGGTCACATACCGGAGAATAAATTGCGCTCCCTGCAAGATCGTATTCGCCACGCGCTCAGCTTCGAAATCATCGGCCTTATGCTCGTCGTGCCGCTTGGTGCACTCGTCTTCGGCATGCCGTTGGAAGATATCGGCATTGTCGGTCTGGTCAGCGCCACACTCGCCACCATCTGGAACTACGTCTATAATCTCGGCTTCGACCATGCGATGCAGCGCATGAAGGGCACGACGCTGAAGACGCCCGCCATCCGCGTCGCACACGCCCTGTTGTTCGAACTTGGCCTGCTGATTGTGCTGATGCCCTTCATCGCCTGGTATCTCGGCATCAGCCTTGCCCATGCGCTGGTGATGGATGTTTCGTTTGCGCTGTTTTACGTGGTCTATGCTTTCGTCTTCAACTGGAGCTACGACCGGATTTTCCCGCTGCCGGAATGGCAATCGCAGGATGCCGTCTGATCGACGGCCACGGCTAGAGACAGCAAAACTTCAGCGTAGCGATTCCTTGAAAAAGCTCACGACATCGGCGTTGAAACCGCGATGAAACTCTGCCCGGTCAAAACCGGGCGCATCGCTGCAAACCTGCGGCAAAGCTTTTAACATTTCTGTTGGGCAAGGCGCGATGAACGAAAAATGCCCTGCCCCATTCACCATCCGGTAGTCCGGTTTCTTCGGCAGTTCATCGCGCAATCTTGCAATATCCTCCGGCACAATGCCATCACCGCCCTGTTCCGAACTCCACAGCTGGACAGGAATACCGATATCTTTCAGATTTTCAGCACCGGGAAAGGCATTGAGCGGGTCTGCTACAACCGCGGCCCTTACCCGCTTATCGTGAACCCGGTCTTTCGCAACAGCGCTTTTGTCCCGCATCTGCGCGCATATCGGCGCCTGCTCGTCCGGGCATGGCAATCTGCTGTTTAAAAAATCCGGCACGCCACCGGCAAGCACCAGCGCCGTATAACCGCCGCGCGAAAATCCGAAGACACCGATCCGCCCGGCATCGATGACGCCGGCCTCTTTCCAGTTTGTCAGCATATGATCAAGCAGGCGCATAATATCCGCCGGTCGGTCGGTCAGCGCGGAAAGCTCGCCTGCCCGCTTCATATCAATCGCATTATCGCCGGGATGATTAAGCGCCGCGACGATGAAACCGGCATCCGCCAGCGCCGCCGCCGTATCGCGATGGCTGAAATATGTGCCGGCGAAACCATGGGAAATGACGATAAGCGGATATTGCCCGTCAACGATCGGGCAATCGCGCACCGCAGGCAATACGAAGGGACCGATACGGCTTTCCACCGGCGCTGCCGCGCAGGGCGACCAGACCGCCGCCCTGATGGGAGCTTTGCCATCGGTGGATGGAACCTCGATCAACCGCAGGCCGGCGGCCGTGGCAGCGCCCGTCCCGGAAAGAACTGAAATCAGAAGAAGGCAACACACCACCAGCAATCGCATCAGAAACTCGCGGATCGGAAACATTGAGCCAAGGCCGGTCATCAACCAGCCTTGCCCGAAACATAAGGCAATTTCTTATGGCGCTGATGACTACCGCGAAGGCTTAAAGCGACTTCAGCGTCCAGGCGACAATCTCGCGCGTGGCAGCGGCAAAGGCCTGATCCAGCGCCTTGACGAAATTGGCGTTGCCGGAACCACTGACACGGGCGCTGGCGCGGAACACTTCCTGCGCCTTCACCGTGCCATTGCGGTCGTTCAGAAGCTTCACCGACATTTCGATATTGGCGATGTTTCTCGCCGTATCCACCTCGAAAGCGCGAATATCGGTCACGACCTGATAGTCGATCGCCAGCCCCTGCCCCGGACGGCCGACGCCGCCAAGCTTGCCGGTGTCTTCGAAAGCTTCCACGAGCTTGGACTGCACCATGCGCGGCAGGCGGTCGCTCCATTGCGAATTGCCGAGATATTGCACTTCCGAACCGGAGAGCCGCACCACGATATTTTCGCTGTCCAGCGCCTTGAGTGCGGTCGGATCGGCAATCAGCAATTGCCGGCCTTTCAGCGAAGGTCCCTGCGTTACCGTCGCCGAAGACACGGAAAGATCGAACGTGTCGTTCTTCGGCGCGCCGGCACAGCCGGCCAGCAGCGCGGCAAGCAGCGGAGCCAGAATAAGGGCACGGCGTTTATGGCCGGTCATCGATCGTGTCATTGGCCCATACCCCTCTTAGCGCCTTGTTCTGCCGTCATATTGTTTCACGGTTTCACCGCCGAAAATCAACCGCTGCGGATCGCGGTCGATATTGGTGATGGCATTGTTGAGATTGTCGACCGTCTGTCGCGTGCTGCCGATCAGCGCCTGGAAATCTTTCAGGCCAGAGCTGGAGAAGCGGGTCAGATTGTCAGCGATCGGCCCGATGCGGGCATTGAGATTGTCGGCCACGGCCTTGAACGAGGTAAGCGTCTCGCGCGCCTTGGCAAACAGCGAATTGGCGTCATCGGTACCCAGCATGCCGTCCACTTTGGCAAGAATGCCATCGACGCGGCTGGAAGCAAGGTTCAGCTTGCGGCCCATGTCGGTGAAGTCGGAAACCGCCTGGTCGATATCGGCGCGGCGGGCACCGACATCATCGGCAATCCGCTTGAAGTTCGCCACGGCATCACGCGCATCGGCGGTCGCGGCGGAAACATCACCGACCACGGTGCTGACCTTGGCGGGATCGACGGAGGCCAGAAGCTCATCCGCACGCTTCACGACCGTCTGCACTTCCGTGCTCGCCGCCTCGAAATTGCGTGCCGTGCTCTGCACCGTCTCCATGATGCCCTGAATATCGCTGGAAGCCGACGCTACATCCTTCGTCACCTTGTCGACATTCGACAGGATGGAATCGATCTTGCCGGCATCCACCGCCTTCACCAGATCCTCGATGGCGGTCAGCGTGCCGTCGAGACGCACCGAGACAGACTGCACGGTGGTGGAAAGGGAGCTGAGGCTTGCAATGAAATTCTTGATGCCATCGGAATTGGCCGCCAGCGCGTCGGAGAATTTCTCGGCGTTACGCACCGTCTGCGTCAGCGGACCACGGGCGTCCTGCACGAAGCCCTGCAATTCGCCGATGGCGCCATCGGCGCGCTTCAAGATCTTGTCGGCGGTGGCAAGCAGGTTGGTGACGCTGGAAAGATCGGCCGTCAGTTCCGCGGGAACGCCGGTCTCTGCGGATTTCTGCAGAATGCGCTCACCATCCTTGTTGCCGCCGGAAAGCTCGATATAGGCAGCGCCAGTCAGGCCCTGAATTTCAAGCACGGCACGGGTCGAAGGGAAAACCGGCGCATCCGCCTGCACCTCGGTAAAGGCGATGGAATAAGCGGGGTCGTCGCGGTCGATGGCAAGCCCGCGCACGGTGCCGACAGGAATGCCGTTAAAGCGCACCGGCGAGCCGACGGAAAGGCCGTTGGCGGAGCCGGGAATACGCACGACAAGCTGCGCCGTCGGGCCGCCACGGCCGAATTCCGCCATCCAGTAAACAAAGCCGAATGCGGCGGCGATCACGATCAGCGTGAAAATTCCGACTATGGTGTAGTTCGCCTTGGTTTCCATGCTTCTGTTACTCCACCGGATTTTCATGTTTGCCGTCCGGAAGAACGACAGAGCGCGCCCGTTTGCCGCGGAAATAGGACTGCACCCACGGGTCGTCGCAGGCGAACATGTCCTGCAATGTCCCTTCCACCAGAACCCGCTTGTCGCCGAGAACCGCAATGCGGTCACAGACGGAGAACAGGCTGTCGAGGTCGTGCGTCACCATATAAACGGTCAGGCCGAGCGAATCACGCAGGCGCGCGATCAGCATATCAAATTCCGCCGCCCCGATGGGATCGAGGCCGGATGTCGGTTCATCGAGGAAAACGAGGTCGGGATCAAGCGACAGCGCCCGGGCAAGCGCCGCGCGCTTTATCATGCCGCCTGACAGTTCCGACGGGTACTTGTCGCCGGCATCTGGCTTCAGGCCGACCATCTCGATCTTCAGATAAGCAAGCTCATCCATCAGCTTCTTCGGCAGGTCCAGATATTCCCGCATCGGCAGCTGGATGTTTTCCTTCACCGTCAGGCCGGAAAACAGCGCGCCCTGCTGGAACAGCACACCGAGCCGCTGGTCAAGCATCATGCGGTCGTCTTCACTCGCCTTGTCGTAATCGGTGCCGAGAATGCGGATCGCGCCCGCCTGCCGTGGCAGGAGCCGCAAGATCGCCCGCATCAACACGGATTTACCCGCGCCGGAGGGACCGATGAAGCCGAGGATTTCGCCGCGATAGACATCGAGATCAAGATTTTCGAGCACGTTCCGGCCGTTGAAACCGACGGTCACGCCCTCGACGGAAAGCACCACCTCGCGGCCGCCTTTTTCGGTCTTGATCTGTTGCTGTGTCTGGTCCTGCTGCTCCAACGCGCCCTCCCTAAAAATCGATGGCTGCGTAGAAGATGGCGAAAAGACCATCGACCAGAATGACGACGAAGATCGACTTCACCACCGACGAGGTGACGTGCTGGCCGAGCGATTCCGCCGAACCGCCCACCTTCATGCCTTCCACCGCCGCGACGATGCCGATGATGAGCGCCATGAACGGCGCCTTGATCATGCCCGCCGCAATGGTCGATTCCTCGACCGCGCCATGCAGGCGCGACAGGAAGACCTCGAAAGTGATGCCGGAATAAAGCAATGCCACGATGGCAGCACCGAAAAGCGCTGCGAAGTTGGCAAGAATGGTCAAGAGCGGCAACGCGATGGTGAGCGCCACCAGCCGCGGAAACACCAGCACGCCGACCGGATTGAGACCGATCACCTTCAGCGCGTCGATTTCCTCGCGCATCTTCATCGAGCCGATTTCCGCCGTGATCGCGCTGCCGGAACGGCCGGCGATCATGATCGCGGTCAAGAGAACGCCGATTTCACGCAATTGCAGAATGCCGACCAGATCGACGACAAAGACTTCCGCACCGAAATATCTGAGCTGGAATGCGCCCTGCTGGGCGATGATCGCGCCGATCAGGAACGACATCAGCATGATGATCGGCACGGCGCGCACGCCCATATGGTCGATCTGGTTGACGATCGCCGCCGGCGATACGCCGCGCCCGCGCCCGAGCTTCATCTGCGCGCCGCGCACGGCGGAGCCGAGAATATACATGCCCGCCAGAAAGTCCGCGCCGTTCTGAACCACGGCCTGACCGATCGGCGCGAAGATGCGCTCCACCAGCCCAGGCCTGGCGGCTGGCTCGCCCTGCATCTCCGCCTTATCGGGCAATTGACCGATGACGTCCTCGATCCGCTCGTTGCCGGTGAGCGTGACAGTCGCGCCGTTCGCCTCCAGATCCTTGCGCAGGCGCTGGATGATCCACGCACCCGTCGTGTCGATGGCTTCGACGGCGGAAAGATCGATCTCGACGGAGCCGCCGGATTTGCTCTTTTCGATCCTGTCGAGGCTTTCAAAAATTCCGGAGAGATTGCTGTTGCGCCAGGAGCCGCTCATGACATAACGCAAACCGCCGCCGGAGACAGAACCGTCTTCGGTGATTGCGGCCGGGTTCGCCTGTTGCCGTGTGTCCTGTTCTTGCATAATGCTCCGAGCGAGTGCAGCCGTCACGAGATTCTTAAAGGTTTCATAACGTTTTGGCCTCCGGCAAGCCACAGTGACGGCTGACAATTCGTGATAAATTTGGCGTCATGTGTCTTTTGTCGCCCAATCGGAAGTGAAAAAATATGCCCCGTTACCTGCAAGCCACAACAGAACGCTTCCCCGTCGCCGGCAGCTTCACCATCTCACGCGGCACCCGCACGCATGCGGATGTCGTAACGTGCATCATCCGCGAAGGTTCCTTCACCGGCAGAGGTGAATGTGTACCCTATCCACGTTATGGCGAAAGCATCGAGGGTGTTGTTGCCGATATCGAGGCCATGGCAGAGCGGATCGCCGCCGGCCTGACACGGCAGGAACTACAGCAGGCGATGCAACCCGGCGCCGCCCGCAATGCGGTGGATTGCGCGCTCTGGGACCTCGAAGCCAAGATCAGCGGCAAAACTGTTGCCGAGCGCATCCTTGGACAGGCGGCAAAGCCGCTCGTCACCGCTTACACCATCTCGCTTGCCGACCCCGAGACCATGGCCGCGAAGACGGCGGAAAACGCAGGCCGCCCGCTGCTGAAGATCAAGACCGGCACGGCGGATGACGAAGCGCGTCTAAGGGCCGTGCGCGCCGCCGCACCCGAAGCGCGCATCATCATCGACGCCAATGAGGGTTGGAACGATTATAATATCGAATATTATCTGCGGCTTGCGGCAGAACTGAAGATATCGCTGATCGAACAACCGCTGCCCGCCGGCAAGGATGACATCCTCGCCCGCATCGATCATCCGGTGCTGATCTGCGCCGATGAAAGCGTGCATTCCACCAGGGACCTCGCCGGCCTGCGCGACCGTTACGATGCGATCAACATCAAGCTCGACAAGACCGGCGGCCTCACCGAAGCGCTTGTCATGAAGGCGGAGGCCGAAAGGCTCGGTTTCACCATCATGGTCGGCTGCATGCTCGGCACCTCGCTCGGCATGGCGCCCGCCGTACTGGCGGCGCAGGGCACGGCATTTGCCGATCTCGACGGGCCGCTGTTGCTAGCGCAGGATCGTGATCCGGGGCTGGTTTATGAGGGTTCGCTGGCTTATCCGGCGCGGCCGGAATTGTGGGGGTAAGCTCTGAAATTAAAGCCAGATGAGGTGCAACGCCGCTGCTGGTTTCTTCTCCCCGCCGGGGAGAAGGTGGCCCGAAGGGTCGGATGAGGGGGAACGTTAGCGGTATACGGAGAGCTCGCCCCCTCATCCCGCTGCCGCGGACTTCTCCCCGGCGGGGAGAGGAAGCACGCGGCATCCACTCGCCATACAGGCGAGAGTCGGTGCTCCAATATGAAAGATCGCAAGTTATCCAGCCCGTCCGAAATTGCAGGGGTAAGCCCTGAAATTAAAGCCTGATGAGGCGCGAGGCCGCCGCTGGTTTCTTCTCCCCGTCGGGGAGAAGGTGGCCCGAAGGGTCGGATGAGGGGAAAACGTAGCCGAATTTCGGAGAGCTTGCCCCCTCATCCCGCTGCCGCGACCTTCTCCCCGGCGGGGAGAAGAAACCAGCGGCAACCACTCGTCCCACACGAGCGCGCATTGATCGCAAGGAAACACCGAAGGCCAGGTATCCCTTTAGCTCGCAGGCCCAATCAGGCCGCGTGCTTGCCAATCAACCCCGGAATATCCACCGGCTCCATCTCGTCCGATGCCTGACCGGCGGTGGCGTCGCTGGTCTGCATCCAGGTGATCAGCTCGAAGCTGCCATCGGCATTTTCGGCAATCGCCGTGCAGCTTTCCACCCAGTCGCCGGTGTTGATGTAGCGGATGCCGTCCATGTCTTCCATGACAGCATGGTGGATGTGCCCACAGATCACGCCGTCGACATTGTTGCGTCGCGCTTCATCCGCAACCACGCGCTGGAATTCGCCGATGAAGTTGACGGCGTGTTTGACCTGAAGCTTCGCCCAGGCCGAAAACGACCAGTAAGGCAGGCCGATGCGGCGGCGCACGGCGGCAATGGCGATGTTGATGGCGATCGCCGCGTCATAGGCCCAGTCGCCGAGATAGGCGAGCAGGCGGGCATTGCGCACCACCACGTCGAACTCGTCGCCATGGATGACCAGATATTTCTTGCCGTCGGCCGCCTCGTGGATCATGCGCTCGGCCACTTCGATGCCGCCGAAATGCATGCCCGGGAATTCCCGCAGGAATTCATCGTGGTTACCGGGAATATAGATGATGCGCGTGCCCTTGCGGGCCTTGCGCAGCAGCTTCTGCACCACGTCGTTGCAGCCCTGCGGCCAGTACCAGCTGCGGCGCAGGCGCCAGCCATCGACGATGTCGCCGACCATGATGATCGTTTCGGCTTCGTGATACTTTAGGAAGTCGAGCAGGAAATCCGTCTTGGCCGCCTTGGAGCCAAGATGAACATCCGAAATGAAAAGGGTTCTGAACTGTCTGGTTTCGATTTGACCGGCCACGGATTTCATCCCCCTGTTCGGTTGCGTCCCTGCGGCTTTCTTACCTCTCAGAACCAGACTCGTGTTTCAGCAACATGACAGAGGCCGGTTTTTGTATGGAATATGACTGATGGCTTCACGAAAACGCGAATAAGCCATGCCCGTATTTGCATGAATGTGCGTCAAATAACGGCTGTACCATGGGGAAGTTTGTTGTATTCAGGGGGCCGGAATGAAACCAGATATGACGGTGGAAGAATGACCTCTCACGATAAGAACAACACGCCCGCCAACACGGCAAAGGCCGACATCGAGGAACAGGCGCTCTTTTTCCACCGCTATCCGCGCCCCGGCAAGCTGGAGATCCAGGCCACCAAGCCGCTCGGCAACCAGCGCGATCTGGCGCTCGCCTATTCGCCGGGTGTGGCCGCTCCCTGCCTCGCCATCCATGAAAATCCGGAAATGGCAGCGGATTATACAGCGCGCGCCAATCTCGTCGCCGTCATCTCCAACGGCACCGCCGTGCTCGGCCTTGGCAATATCGGCCCGCTTGCTTCCAAGCCTGTCATGGAAGGCAAGGCCGTCCTCTTCAAGAAATTCGCCGGCATCGATGTCTTCGACATCGAGATCGACGCCCCCGGCATCAATGACATGGTGTCGACCATCGCCGCGCTGGAGCCCACCTTCGGCGGCATCAACCTTGAGGACATCAAGGCGCCGGAATGTTTCGAGGTGGAACGCCAGCTGCGCGAGAAGATGAACATCCCCGTCTTTCACGATGACCAGCATGGCACCGCGATCATCGTCGCCGCCGCCGTCACCAACGCGCTGGAACTGGCCGGCAAGTCGCTGTCCAGCGTCAAGATCGTCGCCTCGGGCGCCGGTGCGGCAGCCCTCGCCTGCCTCAACCTGCTGGTCGCCATGGGCGCAAAAAAGGAAAACATCTGGGTCCACGATATTGAAGGCCTGGTTTATGACGGCCGCAACGAGCTTATGGACGAGTGGAAGGAAGTCTACGCCCAGAAGACCGACAAACGCGTGCTGGCTGACTCCATCGACGGCGCCGATGTCTTCCTCGGCCTTTCGGCGGCCGGCGTGCTGAAGCCGGAACTCCTGGAGCGCATGGCGGAAAATCCGCTTATTCTTGCGCTCGCCAACCCCAATCCGGAAATCATGCCCGAAGTGGCGCGTGCGGCGCGCCCGGACGCGATGATCTGCACCGGCCGTTCGGATTTCCCGAACCAGGTCAACAACGTTCTCTGCTTCCCCTATATCTTCCGCGGCGCGCTGGATTGCGGTGCGACGACCATCAACGAAGAAATGAAGATGGCCGCCGTGCAGGCCATCGCCGAGCTTGCCCGCGAGGAAGTCTCGGAAGTGGCGGCCAGAGCCTATAGCGGCGAAACCCCGGTCTTCGGCCCGACCTATCTCATCCCCTCGCCCTTCGATCCGCGCCTCATCCTGCGCATTGCGCCGGCCGTTGCCCGCGCCGCCGCAGCAAGTGGTGTCGCCGCCCGGCCGATCACCGATTTCGAAGCCTATTTCGACCAGCTGAACCGTTTCGTCTGGCGCTCCGGCTTCATCATGAAGCCGGTCTTCAATGCCGCCAAGGCCGCCGAAAAGAAGCGCATCATCTTCGCCGAAGGCGAAGACGAACGCGTGCTGCGCGCCGCCCAGGTTCTGCTGGAAGAAGGCACCGGCATCCCGATCCTCATCGGCCGCCCGCAGATCATCGAAACGCGCCTGAAGCGCTTCGGCCTGCGCATCCGCCCGCATACGGATTTCGCCGTGGTCAATCCGGAAGACGATCCGCGCTACCGCGATTATGTCGATGATTATTTCGCGCTGGTCGGCCGCGCCGGCATCAACCCGGAAGCGGCGCGTACCATCGTGCGCACCAACTCCACCGTCATCGGCGCGCTGTCGGTCAAGCGCGGCGAAGCCGATGCGCTGATCTGCGGTCTGGAAGGCCGTTATGACCGGCATCTGCGCGACGTGAACCAGATCATCGGCAAGCAGGAGAATGTGCGCTCCTTTGCTGGCCTCAGCCTGCTCATCACCCAGCAGGGCGCGCTGTTCCTCACCGATACGTTCGTGAATAACGATCCGACGTCAGAGGAAGTGGCGGAAATGGCCATTCTTGCGGCCAAGGAAATTCGCCGTTTCGGCATCACGCCGAAGATCGCGCTCGCCAGCCACTCCAATTTCGGTTCGCGCGATTCTGAAAGTGCACGCAAGATGCGCCGCGCGCTGAAGATCGTGCAGGCGGCAGCCCCGGAGCTGGAAGTGGACGGCGAAATGCAGGGCGGTTCAGCCCTTTCGGAAGCGCTGCGCAAGCGCGCCATGCCGAACAGCGTGCTGACCGGCGAAGCGAACCTTTTGGTTTTCCCGAACCTCGATGCCGCCAACATCACGCTCGGCGTCACCCGCACCCTGACGGAAGGCCTGCATGTCGGCCCGATCCTGCTCGGCACGGCCCTGCCCGCCCACATCCTGTCGCCCAGCGTCACCTCGCGCGGCGTCGTCAACATGGCGGCCTTTGCCGTGGTCCAGGCTTCGCACCCTTCGGTGTGATGCTGCGGGCGCATTAACGCAATTTTGAACAAGCTGTTGCCGCATTGCGGCAACAGCTTATGTTATCTTCCTGAAACACGGATTTCGTGAAGTATAACGCCCCTGCCACCGGCCGGGGACATTAAACGGATCGCACAATTGACCCGGCGCAGCCGCATCATCGGCCTCCTGCTTCCCCTTGTTTTCCTCGCCCCGGCCGCCGCCTTCGCGGATCAGGTCTGCGATACGCTTTATGCGCAACTGCGCGAACCACCACGCGTCATCGGCAACACGGCAGAGGTGCGGCGTTACGCCAATGCACTCGCCCGCCAGAACATCGTCGTGCGCAAGATCAGGAACGATCTGCGCAGCTACGGCTGTTCATCCGGCAGCGTCATTGTCTACGGCAACCCCAATGCCGGCCTCTGCGCCGAGATCGGCGATGCGCTGGTGGATGCCGAGGCCGAACGTGACGCCATCATTCGTGACCGTGATGACGCGATGGCGGCTCAGCGCAGCGATGATGGCGGCATCAGGCGCCAGCGCATTCTCGCCGCACTCGACGCCAATGGCTGCAGCGCAATGCCGGAAACGGACAGGCAATCGCCGCAGGCCCCGGATGTCACCCGTTATCCCGATGCTTTCCGCCAGGGCGACCGTGAGCCGGGACGGACGGGCCTGTCGCCTTACCCCAATGCCGCCGCCGAGGGCGGACTGCGCACCCTTTGCGTACGCACCTGCGACGGCTCGTTTTTCCCGATCGCCTCCAATGCCTCGCCGCTCGATTTCCGCGCCCAGGCGGAGCAATGCCAGAAAATGTGCCCGGGCACGCAAACCGAGCTTTATTTCCACTCCATGACGGATCAGGAAACCTCCGATATGGTCTCGGCCGAAACCGGCAAACCCTACAAGGACCTGCCCACCGCCTTCGCCTATCGCAACGCGTCTACGAAAGCACCCGGCTGCGCCTGCAACATGGCCGCCTATCACGAGGACATGCAGAAGCAGGAAGAGGCCGCCCGGCCACAGGCCGAAAAGCCCTATTCCGGCATCACCACCATTCCGTCACCGCAGGGCGACAAGCCGAAGGAACCGGCCGAACAGCAACAGGCCGCAAAACCGCCGGAGCAACCGGTTCCCGAACGCGACTATGATCCGAACGACGCAAAAGTGCGCGTCATCGGCCCGAAATTCCTGCCGGACCAGACGGGCCGCATCGACCTGAAGAACCCGGCTCTGAAGGGCATTCAGCCACAGCAGTAATATGTGTCGTGAGCGAGCGCCCGACCCTTGTTTCTTCTCCCCGAGGGGGAGAAGTCCGCGGCAGCGGGATGAGGGGGCAACGTCAGCGATATTCGGTAAGCTAGCCCCCTCATCCGACCCTTCGGGCCACCTTCTCCCCGGACGGGGAGAAGAAAAAGCGGCAATGCTTCACTTCATCCGCAGACCGTTATCAGTGCCTTACCGCCCACCCCAGCGGTTGCGAAACACCAGCTCCTCCAGCGGCACACGCTGGCGCCAACCCTTCACCGCCAGTTCCGGTTCGGTATAGAGCGCATCGACGCGCCCGAGGCAAAGCCAGGCGACGATTTCGATATGCTCGGGAATATCAAGAATGGTGCGAATATCGCTGTCGTGGAAAATACTGACCCAGCCGACGCCGATGCCTTCGGCGCGGGCGGCAAGCCAGAGGTTCTGGATGGCGCAGACGGTGGAGTAGACATCCGTGCGCGGATTGTGGGTGCGCCCCAGTACCACCTTGCCACCGCGTGTGGGATCGCAGGTCACGCAGATGCTGAGCGGTGCCTTGCGGATGCCTTCGAGCTTGAGACTGCGATAAAGCGCCTGCTGCTCGCCCGTAAACATCGCCGCCGCCTCTTCATTGGCGCGGCTGAAGGCCACAAAGGCGGCCTGGCGCACGGCCCCATCGGTGACGAGCGTGAAATTCCACGGCTGCATGAAACCGACAGAGGGAGCCGAATGCGCCGCCTTCAGGAGACGCTCGACAAGCTCATCCGGCAGCGGATCAGGCAGGAACTGGTCGCGCACGTCGCGACGCGTCTCGATGGCGCGGTAGATCGCCTCGCGCTCCGCACCGGAAAACGGCTGGGCAGGCGAAAGCGCATGGTCGAATGGATCGGTTTGCAATGGATTGCCAGCGGACGGGTCGGTTGGCATCGTTTAACCCCAACAATGCGGGCGCGCGGATGCCGAAACCATGTCGGTTTTCGCATGCACGACGCGCCTCTTCAGCAACCTGCCGCCGTCCGCGCGGTTCGGTCTATCCTGCCAGGCCGGTCTTCTGACTCGGCTTCATCCGCCCTCTTCGCCTTCCCGAATGACTTCAGTGGCTTTTTGAAAAGGGCATCCGCCTCACAGCGCTGGGCACGTTCCGGTTTCTCACCGAATTCCCGATTCTCCCGCCACAAGGGCGGGCACCTGACTGAGGAAGCTATGAGCAAGAAGGCTTGCGAATGCAAGTATCGCAAGGCCGGTGCGGCAATGTGACCTTAACGAAAGCCAAATCGCATTACGCCACAGGGAAATAACGCACATATGCGAATTCATCCCCGTCCGGCGACCAGTTGGGCGAGTTCATCGTGCCCTGCCCGCCGAAAAGCTCAAACAGCGTTTCGACATTGCTGCCATCCATATCCATCAGCCGCACGCGGACATCAAGATCACGCGGATGGTCGAAAACGTCGCCGTCATAGGAAACGAACACCACCTTGTCCCCTTTGGGAGACGGGTGCGGAAACCAGTCACCATAGGAACTGTCGGTAATGCGCTCCACAGCGGAGCCATCCACCCGCACCCGCCAGATCTGCATCAGCCCGGTGCGGCTGGAATTGAAATAGACCCACGCACCGTCAGGCGAATAATCCGGCCCGTCATTGCGTCCCTCGCCATGGGTCAGGCGTGTCTCGATGCCGCTCTCTATATCCATGGAATAGATGTCGAAGACCTGATCGCGAATGCCGCAATAGGCGAAACTCTTCCCGTCCGGCGCCCAGCCATGCCAGTAGGACGGAAGGTTCTTCGTCATCAGCCTTGGCGCACCGCCCGCCGATGGCAGAAGATAAATGGCGCTCTTGCCGAATTCCACCTTGTCGGAAATAGCATAAAGCGAACCGTCAGGCGAAATGCCGTGGTCGTTGTTGCATTGCGTCGCAAAACCGGTATCGACCTTCTCCGGCGAAGCGTCACCGGATGGGGACAGGCGATAGAGCAACCCCTCGCTGTTCAACAGCAGATATTTGCCATCCGGCGACCAGTTCGGCGCTTCGAACAGCTCCGGCGTCTGCCACACCACCCGCATCTGCCGGGTGCGGATGTTGAAGATTTCGATGGAACTGCGCATGCTGCCTCCCGGGGCTGTCGACACTCTGGCTCTGATCGGGGGCGGACGCAGACATTCCATTTGCTTTCGCCGCCATGGTGATTATGATCCTATGGCCGCAGGCACCGTCCTGCAAATTCAAATCGGAAAAAACGCCAGCGTTCCGGCACCGCCCGTAACCCTTCCCGTTTCTCCCAGATCCGAGGTTCCGGGATGAATACCATCGCCGATCACGGCATCCGCTTCGGGCGGATCGCCGCAATGCTTCCTGTCAAAAATATCGAAAAGGCCCATGACTTTTATGTCGGTGTGCTGGGCTTCACAAAAACCTTCGAAAACGGCACTCCCGTCGGCTTCATGATCCTCAAACAGGGCAATGCCGAATTGCACCTGACATTGCAGCCCACCCATAAGGCAGCGCCCTTCAATGTGGCGCATATGATGGTCAGCGATGTCGATACGCTGCATGAGATTTGCAAAAGCCATGGGCTGCGCATCATCAAGGCTCTGCAGGACAAGGATTATGGCCTCAGAGCCTTCGTGTTTGAAGATCCTGACGGCAACCGTATCGATGTGGGGCAGGTTATTTAAGGTGAGTGAAGAGTGGCGCGGGGTTTTCTCTGCGCCATTCATGAACCCCCATCGTGGACCGAGCGCATGCCGCTTGTTTCTTCTCCCCGAGGGGGAGAAGGTCGCGGCAGCGGGATGAGGGGGCAAGGGTAGTGAGATACGGCAACGGTGTCCCCTCATCCGACCCTTCGGGCCACCTTCTCCCCGGCGGGGAGAAGAAACTTGCCGCGCCGCCTTACAGACAATTACTCTCGATGACACAGGACCCGCGTTAAAGGCCCCCTTCCGGAAACCGCCTTAGTTACCGATCCCGGAAGCGGTTGGTGATCGGGTAACGCCGGTCACGCCCAAAGTTCTTCTTGGTAATCTTCACGCCCGGAGCCGATTGCCGGCGCTTGTATTCGGCGAGATAGAGCAGATGCTCCACCCGGTGCACGGTCGCCACATCATGGCCGCGCGCCAGAATTTCCTCGACCGACATTTCCTTCTCGACGAGGCATTCGAGAATATCGTCCAGCACCGGATAGGGCGGCAGCGAATCCTGGTCGGTCTGGTTGGGGCGCAATTCGGCCGATGGCGCCTTGGAAATGATATTGGCGGGGATGACCTCGCCGGAAGGGCCGAGCGCACCTGGCGGCACATGGGCGTTGCGCCAGCTGGAAATGGCATAGACCTGCATCTTGTAGAGGTCCTTGATGGGGTTGAAACCGCCATTCATGTCGCCATAAAGCGTGGCGTAACCCACCGACATTTCCGATTTGTTGCCCGTCGTCACCACCATCGAGCCGAACTTGTTCGAGACGGCCATCAAAATGGTGCCGCGCGTGCGGCTCTGCAGGTTTTCCTCGGTAATGCCCTCTTCCATGCCCTCGAAGAGATCGGAAAGCGCCGAAAGGAAACCCTCCACCGGCTCGACGATCGGCACGATATCGTACCGGCAGCCCAGCGCTTTCGCGCAATCGGCGGCATCTTTCAGCGATTCTTCCGATGTATAACGGTAAGGCAGCATGATGCAGCGCACCCGCTCCTCGCCCAGCGCGTCAACGGCAAGTGCGGCGCAGATCGCCGAATCGATGCCGCCGGAAAGGCCGAGAACCACGCTCTTGAAGCCATTCTTGTTCACGTAGTCGCGAAAGCCCAGCATGCAGGCGCGGTAATCCGCCTCCTCACCCTCTGGTATTTTCGAAAATGGCCCGCTTTCGCAATGCCAGCCATCGGCCGTGCGTTTCCAGTCGGTAACGGCAAGTGTGGCCTCGAACTGGCTCATCTGGAAAGCAAGCGTCTTGTCGGCATTGAAGCCAAAGCTTGCACCGTCGAACACCAGCTCGTCCTGCCCGCCCAGCTGGTTGGCGAAAACCAGCGGCAGGCCGCTCTCGATCACCTGCCTGAGCGCTACCTGATGGCGCACGTCCAGCTTGCCGCGATAATAGGGCGAACCGTTCGGCACCAGCAGGATTTCCGCACCGCTTTCGGCCAGCGTCTCGCACACGCCCATGTCGTTCCAGATTTCCTCGCAGATCGGAATGCCGATCCTGACCCCACGGAAATTATAGGGGCCGGAAATCGAACCTTCGGCGAAAACCCGCTTCTCGTCGAACTCGCCGTAATTGGGCAGGTCAATCTTGTCGCGCAGCGCAATGATCTTGCCGCCATCCAAAAGCGCTACCGAATTGTGCCGGCCCGTCTCGCCCTGGCGTGGAAAACCGATGACGACACCCGGTCCGCCATCGGCGGTGTCTGCCGCCAGTTCTTCCACCGCCTTCAGGCAGGCCTTCAGGAAAGCCGGCTTCAGCACCAGATCTTCAGGCGGATAACCTGAAATGAACAGCTCGGTCAGAAGCAGAAGATCGGCGCCCTGCGTTGCCGCATCGGCCCTTGCCTCACGCGCCCTGGCGAGATTGCCCGCCACGTCGCCAACGGTGGGATTGAACTGCCCGACGGCAATCCGGAGATGGTTCTGGATATCGTGTCTGTCGCTCATGCCATTTCAATACCGCGCCCGTGGCCACTCCGCAACGCGGCAATTGCATGCCACCGCATGGGCGATGCGCCACGGCTGCGTTCACGCTAAGGTTATCACCGTTCCAGCCATCCTCCGCAAAGTTCATGTCGCGTTCATCGCGCTTATGTGACAGTTACATGACACTTTTGCGACGCCTGATTCATCTCCCCGGATTGGGCGGACGCCTGCAATACCGGAGTATGAGTTTGAGAGATTCGGCGCCAAAAACAACGGCTTCCGGAAAGGCTGGTTTCGTCTTTTCGCCTGCATGGACAAGGAGCCTTTCGAAGCTTTCGGCCGCGGCCTATACGCTTGGCAATCTGACGGTCGCCTCCATCGTGCTCGTCGTGGCGCTGGAATGGATCGCCCGCGGTTCGCTCCATGATGTCGGTGCTTTCCTCACCTCGTCCGCCCGCCCGGGCATGACCACCATTGCCGCCGTGCTCACTCTTCTGGTCGCGCTGGATGCGATCCTTGGCCGGCGTTATCTGTCCCTCATCGCAGTTGCGCCGCTGTGCGCGCTGACCGGGCTTATTTCCGCGCAGAAACAGACCTATCTCTCCGATCCGCTTTACCCATCCGACCTGCTGTTCGGCCGCCAGATTCTCGAGCTTTTGCCCACAATGCTGAAGGCGCAACCGCTGACGGCGGTGCTGGTCGGTCTTGGCATCTGCGCCGCCATTGCCGCTCTCGTGGCGCTCTGGCTGCTGGCGCGCCGGCATTCTCCGTCATTGAGCTGGCGTGAACGCGCCGCGGGGCTTGCACTGGCGCTGCCGCTTCTTGCCGGCCTCGCCTCGCTGATGGACTATTCGCATTATTCCTGGGTCCGCGATCGCCTCAACATCATTCCGATGATGTGGGACCAGCAGGAAAATTACCGTCACAACGGCTTCCTGATGGCCTTCGCCTTCAATATTCCCATGGCCAATGTTTCGGCGCCGCAGGGTTATGGTGAAAACAGCATCGCCGACCTGACCGCGGAACCCGCCGCCTTCGCCGCCAACAAGGGCGATTATCCTGACGTCATCATGCTGATGAGCGAATCGCTGTGGGACCCGACCCGGCTTGAAAATGTGAAGCTCTCCGCCGATCCGATGCCAACCATCCGCGCCAAGCAGTCCGGCAACGTGTTTTCGCCCGAGTTCGGCGGCATGACGGCGAATGTGGAATTCGAGGCGCTGACCGGCTTTTCCAACGCCTTCCTGCCCTATGGCAGCATTCCCTATCAGCAATATATCCGCCGCCCCGTGCCCTCGCTCGCCAGCTTCTTCCGCGGTGAAGGTTATTCGGCCATCGCCATGCACCCGTTCCAGGAATGGTTCTGGAACCGCAAGCAGGTCTATCAGAATTTCGGCTTCGAGGAATTCCGCTCCGAAGAGACTTTGCCGGCCATGGAAAAACGCGGCAACTTCGCCTCTGACGATGCGCTGATGGACGAGATCATGGCGACGGCCGACAAGGCGCAGAACCCGCTCTTCCTCTTCGCCGTCACCCTGCAGGGACATGGGCCTTACGAGGCGACCCGTTACGCCGAAAACACCATCGGCGTCGAAGGCGATCTCTCCGCATCGGCCTCGCAGGCGCTTTCCACCTATTCGCAAGGCGTCGTGGAAGCCGATGATGCGCTTTTGAAAATGATGCGCTGGGCAAAGAAGCGCGACCGTGAAACCATTATCGTCCTCTTTGGCGATCACCTGCCGCCGCTTGGCCAGGCCTTCGTGGAAAGCGGTTATATGCCGGGCATGGTCGCCAGCCGCCGTGCACCGCTTGACGTGATGAAGAAGGAGCATGAGACGCCGCTCGTTGTCTGGTCCTCGAAAAAGGGTGTGCGCAAGAATATCGGCACCATCAGCCCGGCGCTTCTGCCCTATCACGTGCTGAAGACCTCCGGCTTCTCCGATCCCTTCTACACCGGCACGCTCGGCGAGGTGCAGCAGGCCTTTTCCGTCATCGACCGTCATATGCTGGTGGCGACCGATGGCAAGGCCCTGCCCGACTGGTCCATCGCCCCGAACGCCGTTCCCGACGTGGTGCGCGATTACCGCCTGCTGCAGTTCGACATGATGTTCGGCGCCCAATATGGCCGCGAGCGCTTCTTCCCCGGTTTCAACTGGCTGCACGAGGGCGCGCCGGCCGTCTGATGATGTGTGGCGGGGACCCCTGCACCGCATGGCGGCGGAAATCGTTTGAATTCCGCCGCCATGCGGGTTTATCTCGCACGGAGCGCAGGCATCTCATCAAAACCGGAGACACACCGTGTCAGATATCTCCGACTACATCACGTCGCATTTCAAACGTTCCTCCCGCGAAATTGGTGAGGTGGAGCGCCACATTCTGGAACTGTCGCACCAGAAGAAGCTGGTTTCGAGCGACATCAATGCGGAATTTTCCGCCGGCGCCAGTCTCGGCGACAGGCTGGCCGACAATATCGCCAAGATCGGCGGTTCCTGGGGTTTCATCCTCGGCTTCTGCTTTTTCCTGATCTTCTGGGCGATCATCAACACCATAATACTGACAACAGGCGCCTTCGACCCATACCCGTTCATCTTCCTCAACCTGCTGCTTTCCATGCTGGCCGCCATTCAGGCGCCGATCATCATGATGTCACAGAACCGCCAGGCCGCCCGCGATCGTTTCGAAGCCGCCAAGGATTACGAGGTGAACCTGAAGGCGGAGCTGGAAGTGCTGTCGCTGCATGAAAAGATCGACGTCAAGGTGCTGGCCGAGCTTGCGGCGCTGAGACAGGACCTCGCCGCACTCCACCACCACGTCACCCGCAAGGACGGCTGACACCGGCAAAATTCATCCCCGCTTTTCCCCGCCATGCCGCGTGCTGTTATCCTGCATGCAGGCCTGCCGGGTGGGGGGTGGAGTATAGTGGACGGAGGCGCGTGTGGCCTTACCCCCCTCTGCCCTGCCGGGCATCTCCCCCTCAAGGGGGGAGATCGGCAAGAGGCTCTTTCATCGCTTCATCCTCAAGCTTAGAGAGGGCGAGACCTAGCCGCAGATCGATCTCCCCCCTTGAGGGGGAGATGCCCGGCAGGGCAGAGGGGGGTAAGCCCCAGGCACGGTCGGTCCACTGAAAATTCACCCCCAGTTACGAATCCGTCAGAATCTTGCGCTACAGATTGACGCAGGCGTTTGTTGCATTGCACTCTTGCGGGCAAGGTTGACGGGGGAATCACTCCCCATCGTCAAAATGGCATCACGACCATTTCGCGACGACGCCGTGCCGGATGCGACATCCGGTTATCGCAATGCATTCTGTTCCGGGGTTTTTCATGCACCAGTTCGATCTGATTGTTGTCGGCAGCGGTCCGGCGGGAAGACGGGCCGCCATTCAGGCCGCCAAGCTCGAAAAGAAGGTTCTGGTCATCGAGAAAGGCAGCCGCGTCGGCGGCGTTTCCGTACATACCGGCACCATTCCTTCCAAGACCCTGCGCGAAACCGCGCTCAACCTCACCGGCTGGCGTGAGCGCGGTTTTTACGGCCGCTCCTACCGCGTCAAGCAGGAGATCGACGCCGACGATCTGCGCCGCCGCCTGCTCATTACGCTCGATCACGAAGTCGAGGTGCTGGAGCACCAGTTTGCCCGCAACCGCGTGCAGCACATTCGCGGCACGGCAAGCTTCGTTGACGCCAATACCATGAAAGTGGTGAAGAACGACGGCGAGATCATGAATGTCACCGGCACCTCCATCCTGCTGACCATCGGCACCCGGCCCTACCGGCCGCCGCATATTCCCTTCGACGGCCAGGCGGTGCTTGATTCGGATGAGATTCTCGAAATCAAGGAACTGCCGCGCTCCATGGTCGTGGTTGGCGCCGGCGTCATCGGCATCGAATATGCGACGATCTTCAGCGCGCTCGACACGCAGGTGACGGTGGTGGAACCGCGCGAGACCATGCTGGAATTCATCGACAAGGAAATCGTCGAGGACTTCACCTATCAGCTGCGCGACCGCAACATGAAGCTGATCTTCGGCCAGAAGGCGGAAAAGGTGGAGCGCGACGAGAGTGGCAAATGCCTCGTTTCGCTCGGCAATGGCCGCGTCCTCAAAACCGAGACGGTGCTGTTTGCCGCCGGCCGTGTCGGCGCCACCGATACGCTCAACCTTTCGGCCTGCGGGCTGGAAGCCGACAGCCGTGGCCGCCTGAAGGTCGATCCCGAAACCTTCCAGACCTCGGTGCCGAACATCTATGCCGCCGGCGATATCATCGGTTTCCCGAGCCTTGCCTCCACGTCAATGGAACAGGGCCGCATCGCCGCCCGCCATGCCGTCGGCGCACCGGCCGGCGAACCGCCGCAATTCTTCCCCTACGGCATCTATGCCGTGCCGGAAATCTCCACCTGCGGGCTGACGGAAGAAGAAGTCATAGAACGCGGCATTCCCTATGAATGCGGCATCGCCCATTTCCGCGAGACCTCCCGCGGCCATATCATGGGCCTCGACAGCGGGCTCTTGAAGATGATCTTCTCGCTGAAAACCCGCCGCCTGCTGGGCGTCCACATCGTCGGCGAAGGCGCAACCGAACTGGTGCATATCGGCCAGGCGGTGCTGAACCTCAAAGGCACGGTGGAATATTTCGTGGAGAATACGTTCAATTACCCCACGCTGGCTGAGGCCTACAAGATTGCCGGGCTGGATGCTTGGAACCGCATGGGTGAGATCAAGAAGGATTGATCGGCGGATTTTCAAAGGGGTGCGAAGCTGCCGAGAGGCATGGCAAGTTGCCTTGCGCGCTTGTGGTAAGGTCGTAACATCCCCACTCCGTCACCCCGGACTTGATCCGTGGTCCAGCCAACCCAAGTCCTTGGGCTGAGAGACTCATTCCACAGCCACGATACCGCCTCCGTCATCCTCGGGCTTGGTGTAGCGCGCAAAATCGAATGGCGCGGAGCGCAAAATCGCATGGCAACACTTACCGAAATCCTATTGCGCTAATTGGCCAGTATGTCGAGCGCCGGAACCGACTGAAAAACGTCCTCACCGTTGGGGCTTATAGCCAGCCCACAGAGATATTGAGAGGACCGTTTCGACGCGAGATATCCCGGCGTTCGACCGCCACCCAAACTGTAATGAAGAGTGTGCCCGGCCAAGACACCTGTTCCTGATGCGAACGACGGACCACGCTTTGGATTTTCAGCGTACTTCAATGCGAGCTGGAAACTGGTATCCCAACCACGGGCCAACCTATGGTCTGCCACTTCCTTTTGAATGTTAACGGTCACTTCTTCGACGTCATCCCAAAACTCTGTTCCGAGGGGTCGACAAGCGTTGCGAAAAACCGTCAGCGCGGCGCGGACATCAGCTTCACTGTATCCCGCTGCTCGGATTGAAATCTTTAAATCTTGCGAAAACGAAGGCAGCGTTGAGAACGCAACAATAACGGCCGCGAGGCCAAATTTGAAAACTGCCATCAAAATCTCTCCTGTTTAGGTACTTCGGTAGCACACGCCGCTTGCGAATATAATGGTGAATGTCATCCAGCCTTGAGTGACGCTATCCAGCGCCACCCGTGATGATGACCTCCCTTACGGCTTTGGCCTGACCTTGACCATGCAGTGAGTACGTGCAGTCAATTTCCATGATCTTGAAAATCCTGAAAATCTCATAGACCTCTGGAACAGCGTTCAAAGACAGTATGAAGCGGCCTTTAATCCGACCGAGGACATCCGCCATCTCGGCGAATTCCTCACGAGCGAACACGCCGGAGCCGTAGTCTGTCTCGTTCCCGTAGTATGGCGGATCGAGATAAAACAGCATTCCCGCCCGGTCGTAACGTTCAATAAAGCGCCGCCAAGGAAGTTGCTCGATGACGACACCTGCCATCCGTTCGTGGATCGCCTCCAGTTGCGGAGCGAGCTTCAGGAGATTGAAGCGAGCGCCCTGCATCGAGACACCGAAGTTCTGCCCGGCAACCTTTCCGCCAAAAGCCGTTCTTTGAAGATAGAGAAACCGCGCTGCCCGTTCCAGATCGGTCAATGTGGAAGGGTCAGTGCGCGACAGACGATCAAATTCGCGCCGGCTCGTAACCTGATATCGCAGCGTCTCCATGAACTGCGGATAGTGCCGCTGTAATATCCTGAAGAGGTTAGCGACATCGCCGCTGATATCGTTGATCACCTCCATGCGCGGCTGAAGATTTCTTCGGAGGAAGACACCACCCATGCCAACAAACGCCTCCGCGTAACTTTCGTGCGGCGTTTCGTTAATGCGGGCGATGATGGCTTTCGCCAAAACGCGTTTTCCACCGATATAAGGGGCGGGAGGAGTGGCCGGAGCAACTGGCATCAGATTCACCATTTCAAATATCTCTCGACTCAGTCACAGCAAATCCGCCCTGCAGGGTACGGGTGTGACAGTTATCGAACAGTGCTGTCGGACGGGTTAGGTCGCCAAACTTTGGCCCGTCGCTTGGGGTGCACGAGGCACCTCAGGCCACCCGGTCTAGCCGGGTCGCGATTGCTGCCTATGTATCCTTTGCTGCGATTTCGACAGTCATCAGCCAGCCTCCGCTTTCATCGAAGGTGAAGGCGTGGGAGATGCTGCCGGCGCTGAGTGTGCTTCCTGCCCATTGACCGAAGCCGGGCAGCGACAGCGGAGCGCCCGCCATAGCTTCCACATCGCCCTCGATCGTTAGACTGCCGGCCACGGTTGCCCGCGCCAGATCGGTCGCCTGTGTCTTGCTGCGCACTTTGGCTTCAGCGGATGATGGTGCTGGATGCAGCATAGAGGTTCTGGAGGTTTTGCCCTTGCCGCTGGTTTTCTCTTCAACCCACGCGCCGGCGTCCTCATCGAAGTAGCCGGCAGCGACGGTGCCATATTCAGGTCGGCCCTCAGACGTCAGGCCAGCGTCAAAGACGATGTCGGGAGATATGACGATCGCGGGCAAAGCGTTCCCGGTAGCTGTCCGGCCGGACGACTTCGCCGTCACGATCCATTTCCCGCCAGCAAGCTTCAGGGAGCCGCCGACCTCGTCAGCCAGCGCTTGCCCGAAGCCGATCGCGGATTGATTTAATCGCAAGCGATAAGGAATTTCGACCTTCGCGATATCGCCATCGACCACGGCCGATTTCCCGGCTTCTGCAGCAAGCTTCTCGAATATCTTGCCGGCCATCGTGTTTTCATAATGCTCTAGGTCGGCCGACTTATCGGCTTCAACGAAGTCGGCCGACCTCGCGGTTATGGTCATAGTCCACGCGTCACCTGCAGACTTGTTGAGGCCGGAATTTTGATAGGTAAACACCCCTGCGTTCCGAAGCCTTTCCTTGGCCCATCCGTATTCCAAGACGTAACGCGTGCCTTTTGGTGGCGGGGCAGGAAATGGCGGAGCAACAACGAAAGTGATCTCCAGCTCGTCAGCCTCGCCGCCCTCGTTGTCGGTATAGGTGACGCTTTCGAGCAGAGATTTCCATTTCGGAATCAGGTCGGTTCCGGACTGGCCCGTGATGCGAACGATCGGTGTTTTCATGACGTCACTCCCAAGCCAGAGTGAAATCTGCGGTGCGGGCCGGCGCGAAATCCTCTGGCACGGTGATGATTGTGCCTGCCGGAACTATCGCTGAAGCCAGATGCGCGAGGCCGGGATTTGCCGTCAACAATGCCTCAACGGTGCCTTCGCGCTCGGTTTGAAGGACTTTCTTGGCAATGCGATCGAGACGTTCTCCGCCATAGGGAACCACGTATTGCATCAGAAAGCACCTCCGAGAATATCCCCGAGGCTGGAAACGCCGACAGAGGAAAACGGGGTCGACTCCGGCAGGATGATCAGGCCCATCGTCACGTCGAGTTGTCGGCCGACGCCGTCGACCGGATGCAGGCGCTCTTCATCGTAGTCGAGCGTTTCGATGACGCAGAGACCAAGCGCCTCACCGAGGTAATTTCCGCGTAGGCGAATGAACGGGACGATCGACTGGCGACGGTGGTGTGCTTTCAGGATGGCGACCGAATCCAGACCACCGAAAATATGCGGAAAGGTCATGGCCTCGATCGTCACCAGTTCGGCGTCCGGACCCGTCGCCTGATACCTCAAACCGCCCTGCACAGGATGGGCCGGAAAGCGCGCTGAAGACGAGTAACTGACGCGCTGGGGGTTCATCCCGATTATGCAAAGCCTCGCGCCTCCGATCGATATCAGCGCGCCGTTTTCAACAAAGATGCTCATGCCAGCCTCGGGCCGAGGTCATAGAACGAACGAGAGCGCGCCTGCTCGATCGCCCGCGACTGCTCCCGCCGGGCCTTCACTGCGGCAAGCTTGGCATTCGGCGTTGTAATGTTCTGTGTCAGCCTGACGTTGCTGGATTGCTGCAACGAAGAGTGCTTCTCACCGGCGGGCGCTGGCGCTGGGACTGATGCAGGAGGGACGAATGTGGGCGAAATCGTCGGCGACACTGTGAAGCCGAGTACAGACTTAATGTAGTCCGCGATGCTACTCGCCTCAGCTTTTGCCGCCTCTCCCTCGCTGGAAAGCGCGCTATTATAGGCCGCCATCCCTTCTTTAGCGGCCTGCCCGAATTCGGCGGGCCTCGGTGTCGGAACTGGTATGGCTCCAGTTGATGCACCAAGGTCTCCGCTTGTTCCGCCACCGATGGCCATGTGTTTACGGAAGCTGAAATCGGGATCGGCGGCATCGCCAAGAAGAAACCGTTTCGCGGCGGATGGCCGGCCTTCGCCACCAGTATCGACGGCAAGCTTGGTGAACCACTCCAAGAGGCCGTACGCTGGCGCGACGGAGAGAGGATTTTTTTGCTCATTTTCCCGAGCACGTTCCATTGCGGAAGAGGCATGCTCAGCTAGAGATGTGAGAAGCGGAAGCAGAGGTGCCGCAAGTGATTTGATGTTTGTGCCAATGTTCGCGGAAAGACGATCTTTTTGTGTTTCGAAATTGCCCGTTGAGGTCTCGTAGTCCTTTGCGATCGTACCTTCGGCGCCGCCCATTCGCCCGACCATCGCTTTCATCTCATCGATGTCTTTGAAAATCGCCGCCAGACCTGCATAGGACTCGCTGTTGCGGAACAGTTCTTTGAACTTTGGCTCGTCACCGCCAATCAATTTTCGATAGCCTTCGATCATAGCTAGAACGGGATCATCCCCCCGTTTCAACGCATTTTGTTTGGTTTGATTCGGGTCAAACCCCATCTTTTGGGCGCGATCGACAACCTCTGGCGCGGTCAGGTCGGAGAGGAGCGCCTCAAATCGGGTTTTCGCTTGGTCGCCGGAACCAGTGGTTTTTCGGATCGATTGAGACATGGCGGTAGCTAATTTGACCCCCTCGAAGCCTTCAGAACCCTGAGCAGCCATAGCGGCGAGCATCGATGGAAACTGGCGAGCCATGTCCTTGACCTCGAACTGCCCTTCTTTTCCACCGACAGCCATCGTGTCGTATGCGCGCATCATCTGATTGGCAGGGATTTTCATGTTGTTGCGTAAAGCAATCGAAGTATTTGCAGCGTCTTCAGGGTTTGAATTGGTTGCTTTCGCAAAAACAAGGACGTCATCCGTCATTGTCGCAGCGTCTGCGCTGGCAAGCCCGCCGGCCTGTAACGCACCAAAGACGCCCATAGCACCTTGGGTTCCGACACCGCGCCGAGCACCTGCGCGCCCGAGCATCTGACGGTATTTTTCGCGTTCCGTTTCATCGAACCCGCCAGTCGTCTGCAACTGGTCCATTGAAAATTCGTCTTTGCCCGCCGCATTTATCGCGGCTCCGCCCGCGACCGCTGCCCCGGCCGGAAGCGCACCGGCAAGATAGGCCCCACCAGCTCCGATGGCGACAGGTAGGCCGAACTGATCAACTGCGCCTTCCAGCGTGGACATCCGAGTGCCGGGTGCACCGCTGCTAGAGTGGGGACCGCGCCCGCCGGCCGACCATCCCCGCACCGACCGGAGCTTCGCATCGGCCGCATCGGCCGCCGTGCCAATCTGCTTTATCGCCGACTCGGCAGCGACCGCATCGGCCTTCAAATTTGAAAAAGCGCCATCGCCGATCCGGCCGATCGCAGCTCGCGTGACGTTAGATTGCTGCTCGATGCCCTTCAGGCTGGCCTCAGCCGATATTGCATCTGCTTTCAGGTTCCCAAAGCCGTCGCCGATACGAGCAATAGCGAGCCGCGTATTATCGGCGCGATCCCTGATCTTCGCTAAGGACGTTTCCGCCTTAGCTGCATCAGCTTTGAAGTTATCGAAACCGGACCCTGTTTTGCCGATCGCCCGACGAAGCTGATCGGCCTCTTTTTCAATCTGACCAAGTTTGATCTTGGCAGCGTCGGCTTTACGACCAACGTCAACGAGACCTCGTGAGAGCGTGTCGCCGCCCTTGACGCGGCCAAGCTGCTCAGCGGTCTTCTTGAGGTCTCTAAGGTCGCGCTCGGCTTCACCAGCCGGGCGGGAAAGCTGGTTGAGCAGCCGCAAACGCAGAGAAACATCCATAGTGCTCATCGTCGGCGGTCCCACGTTTCCTTGTAAATTGCGTCGGCCTCGATGTACCAGCGCAGCATTTCATCCCACGGCATAGCTAATGCCGTGGAAAGATCGGTCAGTACCGCCGCAGTGCGAGATGTTACCTTTCGCCAGTCGGTCAGCCTTATGACGATGCGGACTGGTCCATCTCCGCCGGGCGGAAGTAGCGGGGCAAAAAATCGTAACAAGCCTCCGCAACAAGCTCACCGTCATCGGAGATCAGGCCTCTCAGAACGCTTGCCGGTAGACCAGTCATAGCGCCGTAAATGTCGAAGTTGTCCGGAACGTCAGCGGGCCGTTTGTCGATGATGTTTCCCACTTCTCCGGTTGTCAGCCGGCGAACCGAGATCGTACGAACGGGATTTCCTTGCCAATTGAAGGGGAACTTCAGAGGGATGTTCCGAAGCACATCAGAGTTTTCTTCGAGAAGAAAATCTAGCGTCTCGATCTCCCTGTCCGGACCTTTTGTAACCACGGCGGAGGTCGCTTCTGTCGATGCACCTGATGCCGCAGTGACGCTATCGCCCCACATATCGCGGGGCGGAAGCGGGATTTCTTCGAATTCCACGTCGCTGGGGTCCGACTTGGACTGAGGGACCGCCACACGGGCGGTCAAAGTGTCGTCGCTTTTCTGCATGTACGATGCCCTTTGGCTATCATGCCGAGATCAGATTGTTGAACTCGGCCGTGTAATTCACACCGTTGATGATCAGGGTGTTGTTCTGGATGTCGAACTTGTGGATGACTTTGCCATCCATCATGTCCTGATAGAGAACGATGGAAGACCAACGGAGCCGCGTGGCCGCCGTAGACTTCTGCCCCTTGACGCCTCCCTGCTCGAAGTTGTTGAGCAAGCCTTTGAGGATAACGGTGCGGCCCTTCAACTGAGGCGAAGCTGATGCATTGGCCTCACCCGTGGAGTTGGCCGGGAATACATTGAGCAGCGCCTCGTAATAGGCGATCGTCGTCCAGTCACCGGGTTCCCGGCCGAAACGCGTCTTGAGGTCCTCGTGGACGCCGTTGACGCTCATCTCGCAAGTAAGAGGCTGGATTTCCGCCGGCAGCTCGAAGCCGAACCAGCCGCCGCCCATGACCATCGGCAACATTTCCCGGCTCAGCGCCGGCAGCGTCGTTTCGTCAATGCGGAGGCGCTGGTTGATCTCGCCGCAGTACCAGTTCGCGCCGCGAATAATGCGATCCATATGAAGGCTCCTTTACGCGGTAACGCGAATGTTGGAATTGCCGAGAGCGGCCAGCGCCGACGCGATCGCCGACTCCAGGACATCGAAGGCCTCGGGCATCGGTTCGTCGTAGAGCTGAAGATCGACCAGATCGGGCGTTTCGGCCCACCGCATTTTTACGCGCAATGCGCCGGCTTCGAGGATTGCCGCCGAGTTCAGCGCCTTCGACCAGATCAGCTCGTAGTCGATGATGGCGGTGAGCGTTTTCAGGTCGGACAGGAACTGGTCAGCGGCACGGTAGATCAGGGTCACGAGATGTGGCGTGATGTCCTCGGAAAGGTACTGCCGCATCGGGCGAAGCATGGCTTTCTCGATCGCCCGGCGTGTCCGGATTTTCTTAATCGAGCGCCAGCTATTGACGGTCGGGTCGGTCGCCGTGGTGAAAGGTGCCCACAGCAGATTGCCTTCAATGATGGTGCCGACGCCCGCCTGCGCGAGCTGGTTGGCCTCGGAGGAAATATCGCCGTCCGTATAGCCGACTGGAACCGATGGACCGAGAACGCCGGTCAGCGGCCGGTTCCATGAGGCCTTGTAGGGCCCGCCAGTTTCCTTGTCGCGCCGGACCATCGCGCCTGCCATATGTGGGGACAGCGCCCGCGTGACGTTACCAGCACCAAGGTTGACCACGGCCTGCGGGTAAAGCCCGATGACGTTCAGCGCCGTCGCGAAGTCCTCAGCCCATTCGATGGCCGCCTCGATCGAGGTGGACGGCGTGTCGCCAATCACCATGCAATCGATGATGCGATCGGCTACGACGCGGGCGGCCGCGACAACCGGATTGGCCGCTCCGCCGAGGCGAGCAGTCATGTAGCCGGGTGAAATGATGATGCCCGGTTCGATCTTCAGCTCACTCTTGGCATCGAGCAGCGCGTACATACCGGTCTTTGCGCCGGCGGAACCAACGATGTGGTTGGTCTCTTCGGAGAGCTTCTCGGCCGGAGCTGCGGCGCTCGAATGCTGCGTCCGGACGAAAGCGAGATCGGTGACAATCCCTTCCGACAGGAGCTGGTCGACGGTGTCGCGAACGACGCCGGTGCCAAGTTTCGCAACCTGCTCGACATTGTCGAGGGAGAGCCTGACAGGCTCATCGAGCGGAAAGGCGGCGTTGTCGGCCGTGGGTGCCGGCGCAACGATGCCGATTTTGGTGCTGTCGCGAGTATCGATCTTTGCGACAGTCGAACGAAGATTGGAAAACCGGCGTACGCCGACGAAATCCGTGGTGCCAGACATAAGCGGTCCCCGAAAAATAGTTTATCACGCAACTTGCGGGGAATATGGCTGACAGATGTCATGGTAGGTGGCTGACACTCGTCAGCACCATGAAAAAAGGGCGGTCGAAACCGCCCTTGAAGCCCATTTAATGACCTATTTAAGGACGCCTGTCCATCCGGTCAGGCGTAGTTCGCAAGCGCCCAAACCCAAAGATCATCAAGCTGCGCCTGAGAAATGTTTTCAAGCTCGGCCATTTGGTTCAACAGCGGATCGGTCCGACGATAAAGCTGGGCATCCTCGAAATAGACGATCGCCTGCTGCTTCTCGATGCCGTTAGGCATGGCGTCGATATGGGCTTTCACGCCCGCTTTGGTGACGCCGATTTCAGCGGCGGCAAGCCAGAAGCCAAGACGTGGGATTGGCGGGATTTCTGGAGTGGGCGGAACGTAGGCTTCTGGCACGTTGCCCGCCGCCAGCCAATCATCCCGCATCCGGCGCAAATGGGTATCGGCGGGGATGGAGAGATCATCTGCCCACGAAGTCCCGTCGCCCATAACAATCAGAATGGACGTAAACGGCGGTGGAGAAGTCCGTCGAATAGAAGTAATCATTCTCAAACCCTCGCGTCAGCGACCCATAGGTTGTTGGCTTGGAAGGTGTCCTGCCTTCCATTGATAGACGCCGTAAGTGTTTCCACCCCACCAAAGCCGGTGAAACCGGCGCTTACGGCAACACTGGGGATAGCTCGCATTCTAGTTCCGATGTCCATGTAACAAGACTTAGTTCGCACATCCGCTCCATTTCCCGTGATGCTATCCGGAAGCGCAACCTTAGGGATGGTCGAGCGGAAATAGTACCGCAAGCAAGCCCGCCAGACGTCGCCAATGTTGGGGAGTTCCCATTCCGGCAATTGCCCTCCGGCGTAAAGGCCGATGTCTGCCACCTCTACTACATTCCCCACCGTTGCCATGAACGGGGTAAGGGACGTCGTGGCGACGAAATCTCCGTTGGCCCACTCGTTTTCTTGGGCCGTAAGGAAGCTGCTGCCGCTGGAAAGCGTTATTCTAACGGATATTCCAGAAGCACTGCTGTCCTTCACCCACGTGCCAGTTTTGCACCCCGGAACTACCGCCGTTATCAGTTTATCCTTGTTCGCCTCTGCCGCCGTCACCGTGAACATTTTGACGTAGGATCGGGTGAGGCTAGTGTTGGTGAACGAAAGACCGTAATTTCCCTGAGGAAGCTTCACAACGCCGCGCCATACGAACGGCACAGCGTCAGCCGTTCCGAATTTGAGGTCGGCAACGTCGATACCCTCAATCGGAAATACGACTCCGTAATAGTCTCCCGTGCCATAAGCGGCATCGGCAGTAAGAACGGTTGCTCTGAACCGGTACGGCGAACCGCCGGGCGTGTCAGATGCGACTTGTCCCGCCCTGAGAACGCCGCCACCCGTGGAATTTACATGGACGCCGTCCATGACGTATTGAGCGGTACCGACATCGACAGTTGCGCCAAGAGCCCTGTCTTGGCAAACTTGGAAAGCCGGGTTCAGTTGTCGATTTCGCCGACTGGCTTTCGTTTCAAGTGCCGCCTTTTGCGCATCACTGATGGGCTTGTCCTTGTCAGCTGTATTATCAGCATTCGCCAGACCGACATCACCCTTCGCCAAGACCACATCGTCCGACAGTTCCTTACCATTCACCTTGCGGGAGTTCGGCACCTTGCTCGCCAGACCGTCAGACAGCGCCTGCGCCGTCGCGTAATACGAAGGCTCTTTGCCGCCAAACTTCAGCGTGTCGGGTGCTTTGCCACCGATGATGATCTGGTCGATTTGCGCTTGCGCAAGGTCAATCGATGTTTTGAGGTTGGCAAGATACGGCGCGACATTGACTTGAATATAGTCGAGTGACGCCTGAATACCCTGCGCCTTCAGTGTCTCGAAGGTCGCTTCGAGTTGCTCACGATCAGTGATACGGTCAGCAAGGTCGCCGAACACCGCGTTCCATAGATCGACCGTAAACTCGGTCGGAGGCCAAGAAGGAAGCTGATAGCGATTATTGCGCGTTGGCGTAGTCAATGACATCCTCCCCTTCCTGCTCGATGACGGTTTTCAAAACCGAGCCGGACATTTCGATTTTGTTGAGTGGCCGATACCGAAACGGCCCGAGCGTCACCGGCCGCTTCAATTTGACGTCATAGGTCTTCTTTTCATCAATTTTCATGGATGCCTCGGGGCTAAAGGGCGGAAATGAAGCCGTCCTGAAGGAACGGGACGGTGACAGGGTTGTCCGTGTTCGCCGCAAAATGCATGCGGGCGTTCTGTGTGGCAGCGCCGAGCGAATAGGTAGAGAGGAAGGTTCGCCGCGCCGGGTTGCTCGGGTCGATCGTGACTTCCGTTGTGCCAGGAGCAATAACATTGTTGCCCACCATGATCCGGGGTGTGAAGGTATGATGAGCCGGGTCGAAAGAATCGAGCGTGTATTGCGTCACGATCGCGCTGGTTGAGATGCCGAAATCGAAAGCTTTGGTGACCGCTTTCATGTTGGTGCGGTTTCTGGCCACCCGCGAGATAGCGGTCGCGTCGAGCTGGATCATCGGCTGAAGATCAGCCGTGCCGACCATCACGAGGCGCAGCTCCACCGATGCAGGCAAGCCAACGAGTGGGTTGGTGGTGGGGTCGCCGTCATCCAGCTCGACCCACGCGGTTGTTCCTACAGGGCGGATTTCCCACACAAGTGCTGTGCCGCCCGGTACCCAACCCGAGAAAAGCATATCGATCTGGGTCATGCCGTCAGCGAGATTGAGAGCCTGCATGGGGACCACGGTGCGCGGGCTGTGGAATCGCGGTCCCTTCACCCTGAAGCAGAAGTCGATGTCCATCGAGCCTTGGGCGAACACGCCGTCCGTGCAGATAAACTGCGTTCCACCGCTGTACTTGTTGCCGGTGGAAACCGACAGCGCATGTGCGCCGGTCGTCACGGTCATGATGGCGTAGCGCTTGCCGCTCTCCATCAGCGTGTAGGGCATGACGCAATTCACCCAGCCCACCGCCATGTCCTTGTGTTCGATCTTGCTCACCGCAAGCACACGGTCAAACAACGGCGTGCCTCCTGTGGAAACCTCGACCACAGCGACGTGAACATCGCCATCAAGTCCAACCTTGGCGAAATGCAGGTCGATCGACGTCATCAGCATAGGCTGGGCGACAAGGAACGACTGCGCGTAAATGGAGCCGTTCATCCCAACCTTCTCGGTGACGTACTCCCAATACGGTTCGCTATAGATTTCGTAGCGGATCTGGCGCACGCCGTAGGTTTGGTGACCGACGCCGAGATTTGCCCGGATTTCTACCACTTCAAACTGCTCGCCGGCGACATTGAGCATCTGTCCAACTCTGGCGTCTCCGCCGAGGCCAGCCCAACCCGCCGCGTTTTCGCATGCGCCCATGGTCGGTCCATAGGTCAGTCGAACGCGGGATGCCTCAAGCCGCTTTAAAGTCGTCTGCGTGTGGACGAGCTGGGAGATGTTGAGCGTGCTGTCGAGTGATGTGTTCTCGATCTTCACCACCTCGTCAAAGGCCGGGATCATGCGGCGGTTCCGGAAGGCGATCTGCGGATTGTCATCGGCCTGCACTTCGAGACGCGCCTGCGTCATCGCGGCAAATCCAAAGCGAACGCCTTCTTCGACGCGTGCCAACCAGTCGACATGCTGCATGTCCCACCGATCGGGGATGAGGCCGTTGTCATAAACATAGGCGCGGGCTTCGTCGGGCAAATCCACCTTCAGCCGAGCGGCACCGATATCGCGTTGCATCTGACGAATAATCGCCGGGCGAGGAATTTCCGTGAGGCGCGTGGCGATGTTGGTGATTTGCGTCTCGATGGTTTCGGTACGGAGGAAGAGTCCGGAAAGATTTATTTCCAGCGCCGTTACACGGCCCTCGACCTCGTAGAGCGTCTTGACGCGACTGGCGTTGCCCGGCTCGATGACATCAACACCCGTCGATTTCAGGAGAACGAACGCGATGCAGGCGTCGGTCTCTGCGACCACCGGCTTTGCCGGAACCGGGTTCGCCTCGCCAGCCTGCACGATCAGATTGACGACGCGGCGGACAGTCTTGGGGGTGACGCGCTGCACCGGGATTGATGTCTCAGGGTCCTGCGATGTCTCGAACGGCCTACTCGCCGTTTCGGTGATTTCTTCGCCGCGCAGCAGGATGGCCACCCAGCGCTGATCAGACGCCGCAGGCGGAATTTGGAGCTGAAGGTTGACGTCCTTGGACGCCGCCTGCGCGTAGACTTTCTCACCGGCAACATACCGGCCCGGCGATACGGTGATCTCTTGCACGGACTTGCGGGCAACCGTGAAGTGCGACCAGTGCGCTGGATAGCCGATTGCGTCCCGCCAGACGCCATCAATGTCCTGCTGCGCAAACAGGCTGATATTTTCAAAGTCGCTGTGATCGGCGATTTCGGCATTCGAGAAAGTAACGCGGGGCATAGGCAGGTCCTCGTATCAAAGATATTGGCGCTGGCGATAACCGCCCGGCGAAGTGCCGCCGTCGATCGTGACGGCGTCCTGCAGGGTGATTGGTCGACGCCATGCGAAGGTGACGGTGTAAAGGGTGTCCGGCGTCTTGGCGGTGACCATGGCCCGGCGTGCGCGGCGGATCGGCTCAAGATCGACGGATGTGAGAGCGGCACGGCCGAAAGCCGATCGGCCGATCTGGAAATGGTTTTTTGGAGCACGCAACGTGACGTGCACTAGGTAATGGGCGGTGAACGGCTGGTGCGCGATCGGCGTGCGGCCGATGACGGCACGGCCGAAGGTGAACCGGGCCGGATGGGCAATGCGGTCAACGATATCGGCGTCGACAAAAGCAAGATAGCGCTTCAGGCCGACAAGCGTGCCTTTCAATGCCGCCAAGGGTGAAGCGGGATAGTCAGTCGACAAGCCGGCGCACTGCGCAATCATCTCGCGCTTCCGCTCCTCGGACCAGTCATCGTACCAGAGATCGACGGAATGATGTGCGGCAAGCCATGGCAGGAAGCGCGCCGGTGTACGGTACGGGTCCATGATGACGTCATAAGGAACAGGCAGATCGTCGGTCATGCCGGCAATCAGGGCTTTTTCGAAAGCCTCGCTCATGAGCGCACCTCGACCGTGATATCGAGGCTGGTCATAACCGGTACCGCGTAAGGATCGGCGGATATGATCACCGGAGCGCGATCGATCACCTTGACGATGCCCGGCCCATAAGCAGCACCCGAGAGCAGCGCTGCAGGAACCTCGCCGTTGATCGCGATCCGGTCGGTCGCTGCGGCAATGACGCGCTTCTCCGCTTCCGCCTTCAGCAGCTCCGGCGATGGTCCCGAGGCGGCGACCTCGACAGTGAGCGCGACCTGATACTCCTGCCGCGATGCCGACATGACCGAGAGGCCAACAGCCTCCGGTGTGCGGTCGGGATGCGCGACGGCGCTCCGGATCATTGCCAGTTCGCCGGAGGTCAGCAACCGGCCGCCCGGTCCGATCAGCACAACGTCTGTATCACCGCGCCGGCCATGCACGGCCCGGCCGTTGACACGCGCATCCCAAAGCCCAAGTGTCCTGTCGGCCGACTGAGGCCAAGCGGTCCACGCATCATAGAGATAGCGCCCGGCCGACGCCGAAGACGGAAGGTCGTAAGCCAGAAGATATCGGCGCAACAGAGCGACGTCGCCTTCCATGACGGCAGCGGCGTCACCAGTCGCAGGGATAATGACCTGGCGCTGCACGTTCTTACCTGCAACTACCGTATCAAGGTTGCCTTTGGTGGCCAGAACGGCAAGCAAGGCCTTCAGGCCGTCATTCACTCGCTGGCGATCAAGCAGGCGCAGCCACGACCACGCTTGGCCAGCGATGTTGGCGCTGTCCGTTTCGAGATCGATGGTGTCATAAGCAGGCAAGGAAGGGTCTTTCGCCCGTGCTGCATTCCACGCGGTCGAAAAGCGAGCCTTGAAGGCTGCGAGCAGCGTTTCGAAATCAAGCGCCTCGATAGCTTCAGGAGCAGGCAGACGCGAAAGGTCGATGGTTTCGAGTGTCATGCCGCGAACCTCACAGCGCTGGCCGCCGACAGGCCGAGAACCACGGCCTTTTCGTAATTCCCGAAACGACCTTCAGGATAATAGAGGCCGCCATGGCGAATACCGAGTGCGCCGCCTTCCGTCATCCTGACGAGCTGGAGCTGCGTGATGCGATATTCCGGCTCCCACCTTGCGGCCGACGCCACCATTTCGTTGTAAAGCAGGAGCGCAAGCGCCGGCGACAAGTCCTCGGCCAGAAGCGACCGAAGGTCCGAGCCGAAGGACAGGCGCATGATCCGGGTGCCGATGCGGGTGTGCCAGATTTTGCCGAGCGACTGTGCAAGATGGGTCGGACCGGTAATGATCCTGCCTGTCTTCTGGTCGAAACCCGAACGGATGCGCAACGCTCCTGCCATTCTTCAAAAGCCCCTTAAACGTCGCTTGAGGCGTCAGCGCCGGCGTCGGCCTTCTCAGCGGAGCCGGCCGGGCGGATGTGTTGAGCGAGTTCTTCAGCAAGCGCCTCATGCTCGGACAGGCGGAGCGTATCGCCCACCTTGACGCGACGGTCGGCAACACGCGTGGGCGCTGTTTCCGTTACGACATAGTCCTTCTTGCCATCGTCCGGTGTGGCCACGGCAGGAACTGCTGGCTGTTCGGCCGCGTCGGTCGCTGGAGTGTTGCGGGGTGCTTTCGCCATTTCAGGTTTCCTTCAGTTGTCGGATTCGGGCGGGCCGGACACTTCGCCGCCGCGCCGCACTTCGGTGTGTTTGTGTTTTTCGCCGATGTAGACGCCCTCGTGTTCCAAGGTGCCGCCGCGCATCCGAACGTTGCCGATCAGCTCGATGCCGTCAGGCCCAAGCTCGATGCGGCCCTTGCCGGCCGTGATGACGGCGGTATCGGAGGATTTCGAAGGCGCGGCGTGGTCCCGGTCATAGGAGCCGCGCATTGCGATCGAGCCGGCTCCGATCGTGCCGGAGGGCGAGAGCATCATCATCTGCTCGCCCACGGCCGGTTCGCCGTGGATCGAAAGGCTGCCGACGCCGGCTTCCTGCCAACGCAGCCACGGCGACAGAACGTCATCGCCCTTGCTGGACGTGCCGAGCTTCAAGCGAAGGCGGCGCTTTTCGGAATCCTTCTCCGCGACTTTTCCATAAAGCACCGTCTGTGCCAGACGACGCTCTGCGGCTTCGGTGCGGGCGGCCTGCCGGCGCAGCTCCAGTTCGACCGGATCACGCATTGTCCGGCTCCTCTTTCGCCGGAATGAAAGGCCGCATGGCTTCGATCGTCGCGTCACTGGCGAACTTGATCCAGTTGTCCTCTTCGCTGTACGCGCCGGCGTCTGTCGGGAAAGCCGTCTCGCCGAGGTCGACCACGATCTGAGTCCAGGTCACGGTGTAATAGGCCACACCCTGCGAAGCATCACGAACCGTAAAGAGCGGCTTCAGCTCGGGTTGAGGCGTGGTCTCTGGCGGCAGAATGCCCGTCAGGCCCCACATCGCGGTGTCATCGTCGCCGAGGATTTGCAGGAGGCGTGCGCCGATCGCGAGCGCCAGTGCCTCTTTTTCCACGCGTCTGCCGTCGATCGCCTTCGCCTCAGCGACGATATATGCGGTCCACTCGACGGAAAGGCTGAAGGAGCCGTCGACAATCGCGATCTCGCGAATGCGGCTCCAGCCGATACCGACGCCGGGAGCGGAAACGACGCTCTTGGCTATCAGCTCGGAAATATCGACCTTTCCCGGATGGCGCACAACGGCAACGCCGGGCAGCAGTGCCTGCAGCCGGGCAACAATCGCCGACTGCAGGGGCAACAGCCGGTCATCCAGAAGGAGCGCGGAAAGCGGTTTCGGCTCGATCATTGCAGCAGCCCTCCGAAATGATCAGTGACGACATCGAGCAGCTCACGCCGGTTTTCTTCCGAAAGGCCGGCAAACGGGCGGGCCGGGATTTCGACTTCCTTGGCAAAGACAGCTTGGCCACCGATTTGGAAGGCCAGACGATCGGCGTTCTTCGGGACGATCGTCATACCGTCCTGATGAACGTGGGCGTATTCCCACGTCGACCCCCACTCGGCTTCCTCGGCCGAGGCGGTCCACACCAGCGACGACAGCAAATGCTGGCCCGTTGCCACAAGGATCGGCGTGCCGGCATGGTTCGGTTTCCATGGCGTGCCGTCCGGCGTTGTCTTCTCCTCGGCAATACGCCGGCGCGTCTGGTTTTCGCCAACCGCGCCGATCGCGCTCATGAGTTCGGAGGCTTCGAAGTCGAAGAGCGGCCGTAGCTTCCGCTCGGCCGTCTCTAGATCGGACACATCCAGAACAATCGAGATCCCGCTCATATCCGGCCGAGCCTTTCACGCGTGAACATGCGCTCCGGAGCTTCCAGAATAACTTCGTTCTGCCCGACATCGCCGCCGGCGCTGCCATTATCGCCACCACCGGAAATCGTGGTGGTCAACGCGCCCTTGCCGGCGGCGATCGCTTCTAGGCGTTTGATCGCCGCGTTGTAGCGTTCCTTGATGTTCTCGGACGAGCGGGAGAAGGCAAGCGCGATGCGGTAGAATGCGATGTCCATGGTGTAGAGGCGCAGCGCATCGAGCGAGTTCTGGTCGAGGGCGGACAGTTCGGCCGGAGAGTATCGAGCAGCCAGAATGGCGCGGACTTCGATAGAGGCGTCGGCCAGACCCTTTTCGATGCGGTCATCATCGCGAATGCCGGTCTGCTCGTCTGCTGCGACAAGCGTCAGTTCGTTCGGGAAACGTGCCTCAAGGTCGGCAAGAGTGGCATAGGCGATCATGGATATGGTCCTCAAGAATTTGCCGCTGTTTTCCGGAGGCACTCTCACCACCGGTGGGCTTCGGGTTTCCCCTCGCGGCGCTCCCACCCCGTATCTGGATGCGGAGGGCAGACTTGAACCGCCAACCTTCAGGTTATGAGCCTGATGACCTACCGTTGGTCCACTCCGCGGAAGTCTTATTCGTCGTCGCTGACCTCGATCATGCGGCTGTCGAGCTTGAGCTTCGGATCAGCGCGCAGGCTTTCGAGAACGGCTTTTCGCTCTTCATCGGTCGCGCCGAGCTGGTCATAGGTGAGGTCGACCGGCTCGGGGCCGAACGCAAAACCGGCACGGCGGCGGGGACCGCCCGGAGCCGAAACGATCAGCAAAGGCTCGACCGTGACGAAATCCGTGTCATCCGAGGTGACGGTGGCTCCTTCACTCGCAGGAGCGGCAGCCTCGGCAATTTTCTGGATGACCTGATCAGGTTCTGCGCCGGCGGCAACAGCCGCCTTGATGTTCTCGATCGTCTTGTTGAGGTGCTCATCGCGCTCCGCCTCGGGTAGAGCGTTCCAAGCATCCACCGTTAGGCCGGATGCCTGATGAGCAACCACCACCACTGCGCCGAGCTGGAGGGACTTGCCCTCGGCGACCTCGATCAGTGCCGGCAACGTGTTCGAACCGTTGAGGACTTCGGGGGCGACCGGCTTTGCGACCGGTCTGGCTGTGGTCCGCTTGGACATTCGCTTCTCCTTTGGGTTTTCGGGAAAACGGCACGCATGCCGCTTGCCGGAAAACCCGGCGGCCGGGAGGTTGGCCGCCGGGATCGCGCAGATGCCAGGACTAATCTAGCAGCGGCGCTTCCATGATCTGGACAAGGTTGCGGTCGGTGTTGGTCGAGCCGTCGATCTTTTCGGACATGAGGATGTCGCGGGCTTTGAAGAAATTGCCGTTGCCCGTGATCAGGTGCGTCGGACGAACACCGAGCTTGCGGCCTTCATCATCCGTGAATTCCTTCATGGCGGTGAAGGCGGCGCGGAGGTTGGCTGCGCTCAGCTCTGCCTTGGAGCCATAAGCCATCTGCCAGAAGCCGAAGCCGGCGGAAACGCGGGCGTCCGTACCGTAGAGATACTCGTCCCGCATGAAGACGTGGTCGGATGTCTTGCCGTCTTCCTTGGCAACGAAAGAATAGTCACGGCGCTTCTGGAAAATGAACGGCTTCAGCGGTCGGCTCATGTCGGCGAGAATCCATGTCTCGCCCGTGCCTGCCTGCATGTTGGAGACGCTGACCTGTGCTCCCTGAGGGCCGACAGGATGGTCAGCGTCAAAGAAGTTCTGGCCATCGTAGCATTCGGTGTTGAAGGCGGCGTTGATCAGCTCGAACAGGACTTCGTCCGGATGCGTCGAGGCAGACTGCCCGAGCATCTCGAAGCGCGGCGCATAGAGGCCGAGTTTGTCATCTTCGATGTCGTCGCGGGAAACGCCGATCGTTGATTCAAATTTGCGGTTCTTGATCGTGTAGCCCTTCGAAGAGAGCGACTTGATCTGACGATCGCCGATCCATTCCCGAAGCTTCGGAATGTCGCCGAGCCAGCCGTATGTTTCCTCGCCGGCGGTCGAGGTCACGACCGTGGCAAGCAGGGTGTACATCGCGGTGTAACCTGCGAAGCCCTTCTGGAAGGAGGTCTTGAAGCCGCGCTGTGCTGCGGCAAGAAGTTCGGGCGTTATGACGCGTGTCATTGAAAACGGTCCTGAGATTGGAGTTGTTAGAAGCCGACGCGGACGAAAATCTGCCCGCCTTCGATATGCATGATCTTGCCGGCGGCCGATCGCGTTCCGGCACCATCGGTCTTGGCGACCGTCTGGTCATCCACGACATAGGCCGTCTTGTTGATGTCACCGGCGGTAATGGCGTCGGCAGAATGGTTGGCGAAACCGAAGGTGCCGCGCCGGAACGGAACCTTTTCAGCGCCGTCAGCACCGGCGTTTTTTACCGTCTTCTCGGAAACCCCGAGAATGGTGAGGTTGGCCGCGACCTTGCCCGGCACTGCGAGGCCGTTTTCGGTGACGACCAGAGCGCCCTGCAGAATGGTGGTTGCGCCCTTGACGGGCGCGGTGGAGCGGAGGCCTTCGGTCTCTGCCGGCTGACGGGCCTGCGACATTGCGGTCATTGCGGTTCTCCTTCGGGGGAAATTTTGGTCAGGCGGCGGTCAGGCCGTTCGCCTTGCGATATTCGTCCTCAGACAGGCCGAGCTGCTTCATGACGTCTCGGTCCTCGGCGGTCAGGGTGGCGGTGGCATCGTCGGCGCGGCGCTGGTCAAGGTTGGAGGCAGCAAGGCCGACGCCGAGAGTTTCAATGAGCTTTTTCACCTGCTCAAAACCTTCGGGCGATGTGGCGAGGGCCTCGTAGCTTTCGCGCTGTGCCGGCGTGATCTTCTTCGCCTTCAGCGCGCCTTCGAGCAGCGTGTCGACCTTTTCCTTATGAACAGCCTTCTTGCCGTCCTCGATCTCGGTCGACAGCGTCTTGATCCTGTCGAGCGCTTCCTGATGCACGGCGGGATCGATGCGGGTTTTCAGGGTGGTGATCGCCGAGAGGCAGGAAGCCTCGGAGGCGTCTTCATTGAGGCCAAGGGCGGCGGCGAGTGCTTTCAGCATGTTCGTTTCCGTTTGAGTTGTTGTCGTGAGGGTTGCCGACGCGACGGCCGGCATTGATGCGGCGGGGGCAGCGACAAGCGCCGCCGAGTGAAGCCATGTGGCCTTGCCGTTATCGTCGGCCTTGAATGTGGGAGAGACATACCGGTGGGTGCGCGCACCAAGAACGCGGATGCCTTCCTCCAGCCACTCGACCTTACCGAACAGACCGTCCGGGCGCGCTTCGAGCTTGTTGATCCAGCCGATCGCGGGCGCGGCATCACCGAAAATGGCCTTCTTGACGGTAGCGTGATCGATATCGATCGGGAGATCGACGGCATCCGCTTCGAAGCGCGACACCAGCAATTCCGGATCGATTGTGAAAACGCGACCGTCGCGGGCGTTCAGCTTTCCTCGCGGCGCGAGCTTTATCCACTCAGGTCCCCGCTTGGTCTCGGAAGACGCGGCGGACGGATCAGCGGCATAGGCATCAAGCACGGCGATACCCGTCATCGCATCGGCGGCATTTGGGGTCGCTTCAGGAGCAAGGCAGGAAAGGAAGAGGTCGGGGCGCTGTGTCATCATGACGGCCAATCTAGCCATCAATTCCACGCACTCGGGCTGACACCTGTCAGCACGGCAAAATCAGTTCTTTTGGGGGGATGTCCGCATCTAATCCTCTTGGGGGGCGAGGATCAAGAGCAACGTCAAAATTGAAGCACGATTAAAGGCCGTGGGCGCGAATTTTAACCGTGGATGAAAGAAGGGGCGTGAAACCCCTTCACGCGCGTCTGTGGCCGTTTTATCGTGTCGGTCATCGCAACATGGGGAAATGGGTAATGAGGCAGGTTCTGGCGCTGGCAATCGTGGCCGCAATGAGCAGTTTCGCATATGCAGCCGACTGGCCTCCTGCGACGGATTATCTGAACGGCCTTGAAGACTGCAGCGCCAGCAAGCAGCCCGGCAGCTGCCAGTATTCTCGCGATGTGTGGGTGAAGGAATACGGCGAGGCGGTTAAGGGCGAATACCAAGGGCAGCGCAACGTAGCTTACTGCCTCTCCACGGGGTGTCACGGCGCGATCCGGGTAAACAAAATGCTCGGATGCGCATGGAGATTTGTTATCCTCGAAAGCGGACACCTCTCGGCTGACAGCAGCGATACTAGCAATCTGGAATATTATTGCGGCCCCGAGAACGTCGACAAGGCCGAGCGGCGTGCTGCTGAAGCGCAATCCCGCCGGATGCTGAAAATGCTCGGTATATGATTGCGCCAGCGATCCCATAAGCTTATATTTACAAAAGCGCGGCAGAGAAGTCCGTAGCCCTAGATGGCCCTTGGAGGGAGCCGGGTAAAGCCCCGGAATCGGTCCCTCCCTGCCGCGCTTCATTCCCACGGCCATTTGAAGCCTGCCCGTTCCACCTGCCTTCTTGCCTCCCTCTCGTCTTTCTGATGCAGCGAGTTCGCCCGCATGTAGCCGTTCTGGCTGATTGAAACAAAAGAGCGCCAGACCGACTTTCCTGCACGCCAGAAGATCGAGCGCGTGTTTTCCTTGCCGCGCAGGTCGGGCAGGATTTCCCCCGAAGACAATAAGTCTGGAAGGGTCGCAAAATCCTCCACAGGCATCTTGTGGCGCTCGATGCGCTCGGCGATCGCCTCACTGGTGATGGATATGACGGGCGACTTCGCGCCGAGCTGCTCCGCCAGAGCCGGGTTATGTCCTGCTGGCAACCAGACCTTTTGCGGCAACCGTGGTGCAATCTGCAGATAAGGATCGCTCCAAAGCTCCTTCAGGACGCGGGTGGCGTCACCATGATCCGCCTCGGCAAGCTTCGCCTCGAAATTCTGGATCAGCGTTTCGGTGCGAGCAAGACCGGGATTGGTCGCCCATCCGGCATCAATGCCCGCCGGCACCATCGAGATCTCGCCAGTCCGGCGGTTGCGATACGCAACATCAGGTCCGAGTTCCGGCAGCTCGTCCGTGTACCAGATGGAAATGTCGTTACCGTCCTCGTCTTTGCCAATGACGCGCTTTGTACCGATGAGTGTTTTCGCCTCACGATCAGAAATCATGCGCACCTGGCACTTGCACATCCACCCGTTGGGCGGCCAGTGCGTGCGCCAGAATGGATGGTCGATCGGCAGGATCAGCCCGACCCATGCGAGATGCTCCGGCCGGGGATCGGCAGAGGTGGTGCGGACATAGAGAACATAGGGCAGCACCCGTTTGGACCGCTGCGCCCGTTCCCACTGGCCGGCTGCTCTGGCGGAGTTCATGTTCGACCAGAAGATGGTTTTCAGACGCCGGTCGCTGGCGAAGTTCACCATGCGATCGGGATCGATGCCCTCCGGATCGGAGATCATGCGCGGTCCCCACCATCCGAGCTTCACCAGTTCCTTCTGGATATCGAGCTTCCAGTTCTCATAACCCCGGCCGGTTGTCATGGCGTGCGAAACGGTCGAGCGGAACGCATTGAGCACGTCCAGCTCGACGGCCTTGGCAACTGTGAACTTGTAAGCGTGCTCCTCGGCCCACACATCCAGCCACGAAAACGCCGGCGCATTGGTCTTTCCGTCAAAGTACCTTACGACGCCGGCCGGCGGTGTGAGGGCTTTCCTGATCTCGGCCATGCCGGTCAGTCCGCGATATCGCCGATACCGCGAGCGATCGCGGTCAGCCGGCCGAGGCGTTCTGCCAATTTCGTTGCATCAGGGCGCTGCGTTTGAAGCAGCTTTAAAGCCTCTTCAAAGCTGCCGGCCGTCTCAACGATCGCGGCGATGGGCTGCATGATCGGATCAACCATCTGCTGCCAATCGTCCATGGCGTCTATGAAGAGTTTGTCGAGCTGCTCAAGCGCGTCCGGTTCTCCGGCCTCGGCCGCCGCCAGCGCCTCACATGCTCCACAATGGCAGGCGCGACGATGATCAGAGACGATGGCCGATAGCGCAGCCACCTTGGACTTGACGTCTTCTTCCTCGGCCGTCTTTTTCGCATCCTTGACCGCCTCGGTTTTTGGAGCGGCTTTCGGTTCCGGTTTTGCCTCTCCGGTCGATGTTGCCAACGCCGCCGGCGGCGTCAGAAGTTCGTCACCGTCCTGCGGATCGGAGAGGCCGACCTTTTCGCGGATCTCGGCCTGCTTCACTCTCAAGCCGAGTGGCACCAGAGTTCCGAGCGCTTCCGACAAGGCTTTGACATCCTCGGGATCGGGAACAGGCAACTGAAGAAACGGATACCTTTCCTGCGGCCCAAAGTTCAGGTCCACGAACGGCTTGATAAGATCGCGGTTGATCGTGATGGCAAGCTGCCGGCAGTCAGCGCGCAACAGCTCCAGACGGACCTCGTTATGGATTTTGGCCTGCCCGAGCGAGGAGCCGTCATCGGATGTCATGGTCTGGCCGACGACAAGCTTCGAAATCTGCTTGTCGACATATTCAAGCAGGCCACCGAACACAGCCGAGCCGTTGCTGCCGTTCACCTCATGAAACTCGATATCCATGCCGGCCGGGATAATGGCGGCGGCGTCATTGGCGATCGAGGCAACGGCCTTCAGGAGTGTGCGCTTGTCCGCGCCGCTGGCACCGGCATTGTATTTGCCGACGCGCAGAGGCATGCCGTAGACTTCGGAGAAGGCCGCCCAGTCCTGCAGGCCGAACTGCTGGATGAGATAAGCCCACGCCGCAGGTCGGGCCATGCCACGGCGAAGTGGTAGGCCGAGACGGGTGCGAGGAATGTGGCGGATGAACTTTGCCTGCGGCAGCTCCTCGCCCTCGATCGAGCCGTCGACGGCAAGCCGAAGGTTCCGGAGCGACAGCCGGTCCATCTGAAAGAAGCGGGCATCACGATCGAGATAGGCAACCGGGCGCAAGGCTTTGCGCTCGTATTCCCACATCATCTCGCACACCGCATAGGATTTATTGATCGCGTCCGGCAGGTGGCCACGCGCTTCAAGGAAGCCGTCATCATTGATCAGTTCCTCGATCGCTTCAACGATCTTGGCGGGAGCGCCGTTTGCCTCGATCGTCGGGTCGACACTTTCGATCGCCAGCCGGCGTGTCTGGAGCTGAGACGCATAGTGCAGATAGCGCTCCTCCATTTCTTCGGCGAGTGTCAGATAGGAGCGAGCGTTGCCCTCGGCCGCATCGCGCAGGATCGTACCGAGGCGCTCAGGCGTGAGGCCCGTGGCCACGCGTTCCTCATGCGTCCGGCGGACACCGGCAACCGTGGGCGTTGCGATCTCTTCCGACAACGTCTTGAGAACGATCGGGCGGCCGTCAGGGCCGAGTATGGATGATGTGCGGGTGGTCACCAGTGCTGCCTTCCGTAATGGCCGTCTTCGTCATCGTCATCGACGCTGTCTTCGTTCAGTGCGCTCGCCGCCATGTAGGCGTATTCGAACCACTGCTGGCGGCTGGCGTAGTGGGCGAGAGCAAGCGCCACGGCAAAGTCGCCGTGGCGCTTCTTGTTGGTCTCACCCGTGCGGGCGTCGGGAATTTTTGGGATGCCCCTGATGACCTTGACCAGCCGGATGTCGCCGAGGTGCTCATCATCCTTGACCAGCTCCAGCATGCCATCTTCTTCAAAGGCCGCCTTGAGAGGTGGCATGTGAAGCCGGTACCAGTCCGAATTACTGGTGAACTTGATCGGGTCGATCAGTCCGCCACCGCCTTCGGGGTCCCGGAAACCGAATATGCGGCCCATGTCCTCGGCGACCGTCCAACCCATGCCGGTGGCGTCGAAGGCAGCGCCAACAAGCCTCGGCGCTGACTTCAAGATCATACCGGTGATCAGCTTCTGCTCATCACCTGGCACATTGCGCATCTCGACCGTGAGGGCGCTGCGCCGGCAGAGCAGCTTGTCGATCGACAACAGCTTGGCAACGGACAAGTCGGCCACGCGGCCGAAGTCGAAACCGAAAGCATGCTGCCGGTCCCGCCGCAGATTTTGCAGCGCTGCTGTGAGCTGAAGGAGACACGGTGCCATAAGAGTGGCGCGCTGCAGGCGGGAGAGCTGCAGATAGTTTGCGGGCAGCTCCAGCCGAATGATTGGAGCATCTTCCGGCTTCAGCGTCATGCGCGCTTCGATCAGGGGCGCGGGTAACCATGTGCCGCTGCCCTGCGTCGGGATGCAGAAAAGCTCCTCATCCGCGCCGTCACCATAAAACTTGATGATGTTCTGGCGCCAGTCGGCTTCCGCCTCGGCAGACCATTCCTTGCCGGTGACCAGACAAATACGCTCATAAAGTCCCTCGTTCAGCGCATCGTCAAAATCGATGCGGAGGTGCTTGTATGGTTTTCGCCCGGCGAGGATGTCCTGAATCTGTTCGTTGAAATGGTTATCGACGCCGTTATGGGTCGAGCAGACCACAACCTGACCGCCCCACATGAGGAAGGCGAGTGCTGCCTTGAGCAGCTCTTTAAGGTTATCAACGAACGCGGCCTCATCGATCATGACCACGCCCTGCTTGCCGCGCAGGGAGCGCGGAGCAGACGAAAGGCCGATGATCTCAAAGCCGGAAGCGAACTTGATCCGGAATGCCTGTATCGAACGCTGGCCTTCGTCGTCGCTATCGTCAAAGACCGTTTCTTCGATCTCGCCGGCAAGCTGATTAAAGGCTCGCGCCCACATTGCGCAGGCGTCGATAAATTCGCGGGTCATCTCCTGCGAATAGGAGATGTACATCACGTCCATGCCGCCGGCGGCTTTGGTGCGGGCGGCCTTCAGGACCGCATAGGACGCAAATCCCCACGTCAGACCGATACGGCGGCTTTTCTCGACAAACAGCACTTCGCAGCCGGCGCTCTCAAGCAGCCCAACCGTGCGCTGCTGATAAGGCAAGAGCGCCTTGCGGCGCTCGATGCGATCCAGCACGGCGTCCGTAGACAGACGCCGGGCCTTGATCCATTCCTCTTTCGAGATAGGCCCGCTCATTTCGTCACTCCAAGGAATTGATCGAGAATTTCGCGCGCGCCCTGTTCGGTGATGCCTTTGCTCTTCACGACAGCGGAAATTGCCTGCTTTGCCCGCTCGGCAAGATCAGCCTCGACCTTCTGGCGACGGGCGGTCGAAACGCCCTGTGCTCGCGATGCAGAAAACAGGGCATCGGCAAGCGCCTTCGCGCCCTTCGGATCGAACCCGGCCTCGCCACCGGCCGTCACCAGTTCGAACACGAGCGTCTTGATCGCCTCGGAAGCGATCAGGGTGAGATCGTCGGAGGCGGCGGCATCGAACTTGCCGGCGAGCGTGGTGGCAATCTCCCGCGTCTGGTTGAGGCGCTGCGTCAGCGTCGCAAGCCGGATCGAATACCGGTTGAAAGCCGAAAACGAGGGGATGGTGAAATCCAGCTCGCCGCGATATTCGCGATGCACGCCCTCAAGCTTGCTGACGAAATCCTGATAGATTTCCGTCTGCGTTCTTTCACGCTTCTGCAGCTCCTCGGCCGCCCATGCGACGGCGTCGGCGCAGGCGTCGGGCAGCAGCTCGATTCCGGACAGGCGGCCACGTCCCATCATCACACCGCCGGCGAAGGACGCTTCACGCCTTCGAGGATGGCCCGGCGCTCGACGTGATCGATACCGAGGCGGGTGATTTCAGCGATGAGAACGGTTCCGGCTTCGGTGTTGCGGACAGCACCGATGTCCGCCAGATAGCGAAGCTGCTGGCGAATCCATTCCCGCGATCGGCGATGGGCGAAGGTTTCGAGCACCGTTGAAAGGATGCTCTCGTTAAGGCGGCCATCAGGCTGGTCGTTCAAAGCCCGCAAAATGACGAGGCGAGCATCAACGGTAAGATGCTGGTTATAGTCGCTCATGCTGCCGCATTACCTTTCAGTAAAAAGTCCTCGACGCGATTGACGGTGCGCGCCACGCCGATCTGGCTTTCCTCCATCCGCCCGATTTTGCCGCTCAGTTCCGAGATCGACAGACGCATTTCCATGACGGCTTTCGCGTCGGGCAGATGCTTCATGTCGCTTTCGAGAGCTTGCGTTCGCTGGCCGAGAGCGGTGATTGCCGCCATCATCGTCTTCTTTTCTTCAGCGTCCTGCCGGCGGAACTCGGCCAGATCGCTGGCGGTCTTCTTCGCGCCGGAAGTCAGCCACAGCCAAATGGTCGCTCCGACCGAAATCACGAGCGACACCAGCCCGAGCCAAGACCTTAGGTTTTCCATGTCCATCACCGGTACCTTTGTTTCTGTTCGTGTTTGGTCTGGCACCGGATGCACCGGGTGGCGGACGGAAGGGCGAGACGGCGCTCGCGGGGAATGTCGTTCGGGCAGTCTTCGCACTGGATGGTGCCGACGCTGCGCAATGAGAGGGAGGCAGCGGCGATGCCTGCCTCCCGTTCCTGCTCGGCCCGCATGTCGGCCTGTTCGAAAGCAGCATTTCCACCGAAGTTCATGGGGTGCGCTTCCAAGTCTTGACCGCTTCCACCGCCTGCTTTCCGAACTCCTTCAGCGTATGGCCGCCCATGTAGAGGGAGATGAACCAGCCGGTCAGCGTCATCAGCGTGGTGTTGTCGATCGGCTCGATATGAATGCCGAAGACGCGCAGAACCGGGAAAAGCAGGAAGGCGCAAATCCACAGAAACGCAAGCAGATACATCCAGCCCCAGCGCCAAGCGCTCTGCCAGAAGCCCTCGGCCTGCTCGGCCTGGAGAAGTGCAAACTGCCCCTGAAGGCCCTTTTCATAGAGGGCGATCAACTCCGGCATATTGGCATTGACCTCACTGACGGCATTGCCGAGTTCCGCCCCATCGACGGACGGCAAGGCTTCCGGCTCGACACCGAGACGCTCGGCAACCTGATCGACCACGGTACCAGCGAGCGTCCCGGCAAGCCCGCCGACATGCTTCTCCAGCACGCCCTTGATGATGGGAGCGCCAACTTTCGTGGCGGCCGCGATGAGAATGGAGGTGATGGCTGCGCTCATGTCAGAAGCTCCGCAGCCAGCTCGCAAGACGCGGGGCCTTGTCGGCAACGCGAACGGCGATGATGTCACGGTACTGGTAAGCCTGCCATGCGAGATAGGCGACCGCGAGAACGGCAATGCCGCCGCCCACCCATGAAGCGAGATGATCGGGAACAGCGGAGGTCGGATCGACCGGCGCTGGCGTGGTCACCGTGCTGACGACCTGATCGCCAGCCGCGACGGTGGTGCTGGCAGCGGTCGTTACCGTGCCAGTCTTTGCCTTGCGGCGGGCGTCCAGTTCGCGCTGCAGGGTGGACAGCGTGGCTCGGCCGATCCTGCCATCAATGGTGAGGTCATAGGCCTTCTGGAACGTCTCGACTGCCGATCGCAGGATTTTGCCAGTGGCGAGGCCAGCATCAAAGCCGATGCTGGTGAAAGCCTTCCTGATGTCCTCGATTTCCGAGGGCGTTACCGACACCACAAAGACCGCAAACCGCGTGGTCTCGGAAGTGGGCGTCAGTCCGACGACATTGATGTCGGCAGGATACTTTCCGAGCAGCAGGATGTCGGCCTCTTCGGCACGGCGGCGCTCAAGGCCGCGTAGTACCTTACCGCCGGCCTTCTTCCAGAGGCCGAGCCGCTGGCGCGTTTCGGCAGGTTTTCCGGCAAGGTACGATTTCACCCAAGATGCCTTGAGGATCGCGCCCGTGTTCCAGTCGAAAGACACGCCGGCGTCGATCGCCTGTTCGCTGGCGCTTGCGCCGAGAGCCTTGACCACACGGGGCATGTAGTTTCGATCGACGGCAAGATCGAAAAGCCGATCGTTCTCCGCCTCGGTAATGACCATGCCGGCTTTCGGCACGATAACACCGGAGTCGGCGGTCAGGCCGGCACCGATCGTCCATTTGCCGACAGCATCACGATAGGCCTTTCTGACAACACCTTCGCGGGTGTAGATATATCTCCGCCCTCGCGGGCTGACGTTTCGAGGCATGAAAAAAGCTCCAGACGCGGATTGCGAACTGGAGCGACTATGCGTTTTTCAGGATGAGCGCCGGGGCTGACAGGCGTCAGGCCCAAGTTAGAAGAGACTATCTTGGCCGTCATCTTCCTCTGCTTTCATGCGCCAAATCGTCCTTTCATGCAAGCCCGCAAGGCGTGCGGCCTCTCTGGCGCTCTTGCCTTCAGCCAGCGCCTGACGCGCTTTTCGGCGGGCATTCCTCATCACAGAAACAGGTCCAAGGGGAACGACCTCTTTGCTGATGCCCTTTAAACGGCCTTCAGCGTCGAGGGTTGCGAGGCCACGGCAAATCTTATCGGCCGTTTCGAGGCCGACCAGCGTCGTCAGCCAGTGATCCGGTTCGGCGCGGGGCGGAATAGAGACGCGGGTGCCGCCATGGCTTTGTGCGATCTCAAGGGCGACGGTTGCGCCGGCGATATCGGCGATGTCGCCAAGGATGCCCGGAAGCGTGCTCATGTCGAGTCACCGCCTTTGTTTCTCAGGTCGCGGGAATGCCACTCGCGATGCAAGACTGTCGTTACGGTGTTACCCTGAAGCACAAGCTTGACGCCTTCGACCGTAACGCCGCTCGCACCGGCCTTGACGCCGTTGGTCACAAGTGCTGCGATGTGCTTCCGGAAATGAAGCACATCCAGACCGTGCGCCCGCTCCAGATACCGAATGAGCGCATGATCGGTTACGATGATCTCCAAGGATGGCGCTGCACTGTCATCGGCCATGATTGATCCTGTTCGAAATTCTCAGTTGTTCTTCGGTCAGCGCTTTGAGCCGCACTTCCAGCTCGATACGTTTGTGTGAAAATCGCGGGAGCTTGGCAGCGCGTGCCGCCAGTTCGTCCCGCTTTGCCTGCAGAACGTCTATCTCCCGCTGCTCCGGCCAGCCGAAGAGCGGCATGACGGTCATGGGAGAGACGTCCCGGTTCATGGCGTCGGTGCCTCCGGTTGCCAGCGGATCAGAACGCCGGTGAACTTCGAGACGCCCGGATGGTTTTTCATCCAGAACCGGCCCATCGTCTCCCGTGCTGTCCGGCCGTAGAGCTTGGCCGGATAGCTGTTGCCGAGCAGCTCGGGCGCGAAGCCGTCGCGGCGGGCGAATGCCTCGACCTCGGTCCTGTGCAGATGCACGCCAGCGATGACGATGCTGGCGATCAGCTCATTGATGAGGTCGCTCACCACGATCTCGATCGGAACGACATGCGTGCAGACCGGATCGGCAATGATCTTGCGGCAATACTTGGTGCGCATGGCCTCGTAGAGCTGGACGCGCTCACCCGGCCGGGCATGGCGGGCGCGGTCACCGCGCACCGTCTGCCGCTTGTGGCCGCTCTCGATATGGCCGCTGAAGAAGGGTTTGAAACCGTAGGCGACCATCACGCGCTCGCCTTTGTCTTTGGTGCACGGCGGCCGCGAATAAGCTTGCCGTAGTAATCCATGACCGTGATCCATTCTTTGTCGGTCACGTTCCTATAGGTGATGTCCTGATCGAGAATGCCGGTCACTGAAGGCCAGAAACCGTCACAGAGCATGGATTTCAGCATGGCGTGCTGCGCGATCGCGATCTTGTAACCGTAACGCATGGTGTACGCTTCGCAGGGCTTGCGATCGCCCCACACAACGCCGGCCTCGCGGGCGATCCAGCTTTTCAGGGCTTCGACAACCGCCCTGGCATCGTCGGCGTTGTTGACCCACCGGCCGCTGTCGAGACCGGTCTGGCGCTTGACGAACGCCTCCAGCGCCCGGTCTTCGCGGTCCTCGACTATACCGAGATTGTAGGCTGCGATCCACAGCGACTGCATCTTCGGCGCATAGCGGCCGTCGAGGCGACGGCGACCATTGCGGCGCACGGCCACCGGCTTGTAGCCGAGGCGGCGCAGTTCCTTCATGACGGCGTCTTGCTGCGGCGGCGTCATCAGGGAAAGGCGAGATTGCCCTGTAACGCGAGAGTAAATCTCGCGCTGGGCGTCTTCCTCAGTGATACCGAGCTGGCGGAAACCGCCGAAAATTGCACGTTGAATGCTCATGCTGCTTCTCCAAATTTTCCGGTTTCATCACCCCATGCGGTCCAACCCTTGCGGTTAGTCCGGCTGAAAAGCTCAAGCCGCCGGGCGTTCGGCATCAGCTTTTCGGCCTGCCGATAGCCTTCCTCGGGCTTGCGGGAGTGGCCACGGACCACGCCCCGGAATGAGGAGCGAACAGACTTCGTGGTTTTCGGCTCGCCGCGTTTGCCGATCAGGTAAGGTTCGTTGGATGTGCGTAAGACGTAGCCCGGCCCGAACGCCTGTTTCCCGTTCTTCGTGATCTTCTCCCACGAACCCGCCGAGACAAAATTAAAGCCCCACGCGAGCAGAACCTCATAGGCCTGAAAGACCATAGGATTGGTTGCCCAAAGCCATAGGAGGCAATTTTCCGAGGCAAGATCGAGAACTGGCATGGCTTTGATCTGATCGAGCGACATGCAGTTGTAATGAGCCTGCGCGGACTTGCCTTCGCCCTTCTCCGACCGAAGCTTATATAGCCACGGCGGGTCGGCCATGATGAGGTCGAAGGAGAATGGCGGGAGGTCACCAAACGGCCAGAGTTCGGGAAACAGTCTCACTGGATCGACCCTCCGCCGTAAGCGCGGTCGCCGTTCTCGCGGGCATAGTCGACAGTATTCAGAATGGTGTTCGCCCAAAACTGTGCGTTGCCAACAGGATCGTCCGACTGGCTGACCGCATGCGAAATGATGGACACCATGGCGGTCAGAACATTGTCGGCGCTGTGGGGCTGAATGACCGCGATGATTTTAAGCGCGATCGCCACCTGCTCATCTGAAAGGGGGTGATTTTGGATTTCGGTCATCGATCGGCTCCCATGAGATCGCAAATGACAAGAAGAAGGATGAAGCTCGCAAACAGGAGCACCGTCATTGCCGCGCTCCTCCGATAATGATCGTCTCGACAGGCGCCATCGGCCGCGTGGCGGCTTGAGCGAGCGCGAGGGATACTGCGCGATCGAGCTGGTCACGGAACATTTTGCGGTGACGGCGATCGGATATTGAGGCCAGAACCTCCGCGATGTTGGTGGCAAGCGCGCCGCCAACCGCATTCAGGATCGGGACATCGAACTGTTCACCGGTCTCGATGATCGCCTTGTGGATCGCATCGGCGAGTATCTGCGACTGGCGGGCTTCCTCAGCCTTTGCCTTGGCAATAGCGTCATTCATGATCGTCACCGTGATAGCTGATCTGTTTCATGGGAGCCGGAAGCGCCAACAGGGGCGCATCCGTCTTCTTGGAAGGGGCTTTGCGAGGCGTTTTCGCTGCCTTCTGTTCGGCCTCGATCTCATCGAGCTGGTTGAGAATGCTGGCCATCTGGTAGCGATCGGCCGTCTCGATCTCGATCTTGATCGTGGACTTTCCGCCCTTGCTGGCGGCGGAAAAGGATTTCACGGTTGCGTCGGAGAAGTAGATGCTGGTCACGCCGTACCGCCTTTCGCCGGCGTCAGACTACGCGACACCATGGCCTCGATGTCGGTAAGCGGCACGCTGGCACCTGCAACACTGGTGAGTTCTGCGACGAACCACATCCGGACGTCGTCATCGAGCGCCGCCAGCAGCGCTTTCTCCGGGTTGGCGATGACGAGGCTTTTCAGGTGCATCTCAAGCATGACAAGCTTCGTGTCAGCGATTGCCGCCGCTGTTGAACCGTCTTGTTCCAAAGGAACTAGCGCGGCAACCGCCCGATAGCCTGCAGCATTGTTCAGCACCATGACGATGTTGGCGCAAAGCAGCGCCACGGTATTGTCAGGCATAGAGCCGGAGGAATCGATAGTGAGAAGCTCATCACCATCCGCATCCAACAGTACTCCCATATCTCGCTGGGAGCATGTCAGGGGGAACGAAACTCCTAATTCGGACATGGCCTGAATGAATGCTTCCGGCGTGACTGGATTTTCTACGCGAATGTTTTCCACCACTCCGCCCTCACGCCTTCGCCAGATCGATGGTGATGGCCTGCCAGTCGGCCTCAAGACTGTCGCGCTTGTAGAAGCGGACATACTCCTTGGAGCCTGTCACGCGGATGGCGTCACGGATGGCTTCCATGGCCTTCTTCCAGCGAGTGTCCTCGATCTCCAGCTTGAGCAGCATGAACACGTCCGCACGGTTCACCTGACCTTCCTTTTCGGTATTGAATGCGCGGGTGACGATGGACTGGATTTCCGGACGGCTGTCGGCGCTCCATTCCGTCAGGCACTCATCAATGAGCGTCTTGGCGACCTGTAGTTCCGGGCCGAAAGTGATGAGGTCGGAAACCTGCACCTGAATTTTCATCAGGCCGTCATAGGTCTGATAAGTGCGATTGCCCTTCTTGCCGCCGATCGTGACGTTGTACTTTTCGCCGAGCAGCGCATCCAGCGCGGAAAGGTCCGCTGCAGTATGACCACGGAACCGGGAGAGCTGCGCGTTCAGATTAAGGGCAAACTCGATGCACTTGCGCACCGTCTGGTCTTCAAGCTTGTACTGATCCTTGACGTTGCCGATCGGATCGAGGCCGCCCTTGGCGTTGTGCATGAACTCGCGACCATTGATGATCGTGACGCCGGGCTTGCTGGTTTCTTCCAAGATAACGGACTGCATGTAAATTTCCTCGTTGTTCGAACTGGATTAAAGGGCGCTCAAACGCCCTTTGAAGGCGGCTTCAGGAGCTGTGCGGAGAGCGCGGGAACGGCACAACGTTGGTGCCAGGGCGCATCAGGTGCAGGATCGTCGCGCTTGCCGGAGGGACGAGCTTGTTCAACTCGGCGCTGTTCAAGAGCTGCATGTCGTTGAGCTGCGTTTCCATGGCGACGGCCATCTCGGCATAACCGTCGAGACGCTTCACGAGCAGCTCGACCTCTTCGCTGGACATGACAACGCCGCCATGCCGGTGTTCGGCAATCCTGTTGCGGGTGTCGCGCAAACGATCGGAAAGGTAATCAAAACGCTTCACTGTTCGTCTCCTTTATGCGGCTGTGAGGGCAATTATTCCGGCAGGCCTGATGCATGCGGACGGCGTTGGCGCTGGCGGTGCTGAAGGGGCGGCGCTGCCAACCGAGGCAGACATCCCGGCCGATCTCCTGCAGGACCGGGCAGCGCACGGTCTCGGACATGAGAGCGCCGCGCACGAGCTGCTCGATGCGACCGACATCGCCGGGATAGCTGTTCGAAAGGAGCTGGCTGACAGTCGAACCGGCGTAGCCGATGCGTTTGCCGACCAGCGTCTGGTTTTCGGCGTTGCAGGCCTCCGCCAGAGCGATAATCCATTCCGGGGGCTGCTCGCCCCATGCGGCGCGGGCCTTTTCCAGATTGTCGGGCTTGGGCTTCGTCGGGGTCATGCTTCGACCTCGACAGTCTCCGGCTCGCCGAAAATCTTCTCGGCGTTCGGGTCATAGATGCACTCGGTTTTGAGGAGCTTCGGCGCGATCGGGCCGGTGTTGCGAACAAGCCGCCAGATCGTTGGCTCCGAGCGGGTTCCCTTCTGCAGAACGGTCAGGTACCCGGCCCGGAGCAGGCAGGAAATATAAAGCCGGGCCGACCGCTGCGCGACCGTTAGCGAATCCGTCGAGGCATGCACCGAAATGTCGATGAGCTTGAAACCATTCCTGAAGAATGGCGAGCGCATGGCATTCCAGAGCGCCTGCCGAGCCGTCATCGGATCGGCGATCAATGTACCGTCCCGCTTGAATACCGGCGTGGCCGACTGTCGAGCCACGATGCGGAACAAGGCCATGCCACGCGGGTTCTGGTCACCGGTGCGGCTGATGAGTTCAGCCTTTTCGCACATGGAGAGGAAGGTCGAGATTTGCTCCCGGCCGCGATTGTTGGAAAGGCCGAAGATATCGTCCACGCTGAAGGGCTGGTTGCGCATGTCGGCGTCCATCATCAGCTTCCAGTAATGATCCTGACCGGTCAGCACGCGCTGGCCCTTGGCGACGGAAATCTTGAGAGCGATCGGAGTAACCCGCATTATGCTGCCTCCCTTCTGGTGGGAAGGCGCGAGCGGGAAAACAGGCCGTTGCCGCCCTCGTAGGAAACAACGTCGATCGAGCTGACGCCCATCCTCGCTGCCGCCTCGGCAATGTTATGCAGGGAGTTGCCGACGCGCCGGACGCGGCCTTCGCCTTCGACGCACGCCTTGTGCAGCAGGTCATCCGCTATCATCAGTTTAGGATAGAACGTTCTGGCCAGTGCACGAGCATCGTCCAGATCGCAGGGATTGGCGTATTTGGTATCCAGAACCAAATCGCGGAATCGGTCACCGACATGTTCCAGCTTCTGCGGGAACAGCTCCTCACCGATTAGCATCACCGGCACGCCGCTGGCTTTGGCAATGCCGCGCACCAGCTCGATCAGGTTCTTTTTGATAAGCAGGTCGCTCTCATCGATGATGAGCGGGCGGCGCGGGTCGCGGCAAAGAAGGCCAATGACCTCGTCTTCCATGTCGGACAGCGTGCCGCGTGGCTGGTAAACGCCGAGTTCGGAAAGGATCGAGCGCAGCAACTTGGCGCGGGTCCATGTGTCCCGCACTTCGACGTAGGCAGCGCCCGTCTTGTTCTGGCAATAGAGCGCCGCTACGCTTTTGCCATAACCGGAGTAACCGGCGAGAACGCCGAGGTTGGGTTGCAGGGGATGGCGGTTCTGCAGCGACCGGACAAGAGTGAGCGCCGTAGTGACGTTCTTGATCGGAGCTGTGTCGCCATTGACTTTCATCGGTTGTGTCGTCATTTTGATCCTCGTAATTATTGCAATGCAGAGGGGTCGATGGCAGTCGGCCCCTTTTTCTTGACCTAGCCGCGCAGTGCGGCGTCGATCCCGAAATCCTCGAAAATGTCCCGGCGCGTCTGGTAATCGGCGCTGGCCTTGTAGCGGGCGAGCTTGCCCGCCGTGGCGTCGTCAATGACGACACCGGAGGCGATCTGCGCCTCGACGGCCTGCGCCCACTTGAACATGCGGGCGCTGTCGGAAAGCGCCGCATCCGGGTCCAGATGAATGACTGTGGAATTGCCCTTCAGCTCGGCCTCGCGAACGATGGCCGCGTGGATTTCCGCCGCCTTCTCATTGAGCGTCGCGGGCTGCGGTGCCTTCGGCGCGGTCATGGCCTCCAGTGCGGCGGCAATGGCCGGCGTGCTGTGCTGCTGTTCGCGCTTGGGCAACTGGATGACGTTGGCGGTTTCGACTTCGCGCTCTGCCTTCTTTCTCTTGGCAAGCTCAATGGTGCGCTCGATGCCGGAAGGGCCTTTCTTCAGCTCGCGGAGATCAGCCTTGATCTCGCGTTCCTTCTGACTGATGAGGTCAGCGGCAATCTGCTTCTGCGCCTTGACGAAAGCCTGCGGATTGACATCCGCGAGTTCGGGGCAGATCGCGACATCGAGATAGCGGCCGGTTTCGCCGTCAAAGACGTACATCTTGCCCATGTCGAGCGGATCAAGGCGGCAAAAGACATCAGTGCCGACCATGATGGAGCCGGAGAGGTAGAAGAATCCATCGTTCTGAATGCCACGCTTCTGCATGACGCGATGGCCGTTCTTACCAGCGACCGGCATCAGCAGCGCATCCAGCGCACGCTCGTCAACGCGTTTGATCTTCGCCGTCGACGCGGCTGCGACCGCGTTGGGGGAGCGGCCTTTCAGGCCACCGTGTTCCCGCTCGTGATAGACATATTCCAACCAGTCATCGATATGGCGCTGGAGCTGCTCGGCGGTCAGAGCGACTTCGAACAGGTCTTTTTCGTCCGCGCCTAGACGCTGCGCGAAGGACTTGCGGCCTTCAATCGCTTTCCGATCGGCAACGGAGTGGCCGATGTAACCGGGCAACTGCGGGCAAACCTCGTGCTGAAATGTCTTGATGACGCGCTCGACGTGACCCTTCTGCTCTGGCGAATAGGCATCGGAAACATCTGGCTCGATATCGAGATCGGCGAACAGGCGTTTGACTGAAACAGCAACGAAATCACTACCGTTGTCCGTCTTCACGACCTTGGCCACGCCCAATTTGAGAATGGCTTTACGCATCATCAAACCTACGGCCAAGGCTCGCGGTGTTTTCGACAGCGTAATGACCAACCGACGCGTGGCAATGTCGATGCAGGCATACAAGGAATGGCGACCGTCGATGCAGAGCGCGTCGACAGGAGAAGCGTCGATCATCCAGAGTGCGTTCGGCTCATCAATATGACGATAGGTGCCGGTACCGGACAGCTTCATTGTCGAGCGGAACTGATCGGGGTTCGTGATCTTAGTGAGCACGACCTTTTCGTCTGCTTTCAACTGCGCGATGAAATGCTGAAAGGTGCGCGGCGGCGGAAGCGGTTTCAATTCGCCGTTACGATCGGTCAATTCCGATCCAAAATGATGCTCGCAATAGCCGCGAATGGCATCCGCCGACAGTGCAGGATTCTTGGCAATCCATGCCAGCACAAAGGCGCGGACTTCGCCGTCGTTCGCCGTGTCAAGCAAGCCCTTGCCCTTGCGCGCCTCGGAGCGATCGACGGCGAGCTTATCCTTCGCACCAGCCTGTTTGGCAGCACGCCACCGAAAGACCGAGCGCTGCGAAATCTGCGGCAGGATGTCCTTCACCCAAGCGTCCGCTTGGATCATGTTCATGTTCCACCGGTCGCAGAAGATAAACATTGAGGCCTGAACTGAGATTGGAAGGCCCTTTGAGAAGGTCTCGAAAGCGGCGACAACAGCCAAGCGGGCATCGCGTTCGCGCCGGGCGCGCTCGCTCAACGACGCCGAGGCAGCGGGTTCAGGCTCGGGTTGCTGGTCCACCGGCTCGCTGCCGACAACCATGTAGCGCTGCACATAGGCCACCTGGGCGAGCGTGGGGAACAGGCGGTAGTGATATTCCAGACCGCCGCCATAGCCAGCGTGGTTGCGCGTCAATGAAGGAACGTCGTTCCAACCCTCGCGTTTCGCGAAACGGATTACGGCGCTTTTTGTGGTGGGCAGGCCGGGCAAGGCTTCCGCCGCAATTTCGCGGGCGGTCAACCATTCCTTCAGGCGGGAAGCTGCGGAGGCAAAGGGAACTGTATTCAACGCACTTCCCTCACGATCAGGACAAGCGCCGTAGCGACCTGCGAGAAATAGATCATTCCGAGGATGAAACAGACGATGGCCCAAAAGGCTGAAACGTCTTTCACGATCTGGCTTTTCGCGACATGGCAGATGAACTGCAGGAATGGCGCGATGCTGGTGGCTATGTTCATCGGCGTGCTCTCTTCCTTACGGCGCGAGCTGCTCTCAGCGCCTCCATTTCCTTGATGTGATCTTCAAGGAGCTGGTCCTCGATCATCTCGGCGTATTCGTCCTCGATGACGGTCAGGCCGAACTCGCCCGGCACGAAACCGAGCAGCTCCTTGGCTTTGGTGGCATGGACAAGCGCGATGAAGGCATCGAGCGGAATGCGGTGTTCGCCACTTCCTTCCGACGCCCACTTGTCGAGCATCGCGCTTGAGATCGTGCGGCCGAGGTACTTGCTCATTGCGCTGGCGATCTCTGACCGCTGAAACCCGTCATCGCGGGCATCGCGCAGGGCGCGGGCGATGAGGCGGGAAATGCGGTTATCGAGCGGGCCGCGACCGGTCACGCCTTCCTCGTAGCGGATCGCCACCTGCGGCGGTGTCCACTCGAAAAGGTCTTTCGTGAGAGGGTCGCGGCGTCTGCTCATCGGCGAGCAGCCTTCCGCTCGGCAAGCCAACGCATGACGGAAGCTTCGTTCAGGCTAAAGAACGCGTCCTGTTCGTTGGGCTTCAGCCGCGTAAAACGGTCATTGAGCTTTTCCCATGCGGCCAGCGGGTTGGCGCGGGGAACCTGATCGATGATGGCGATGGCGTCGGCGTAATTTGTCGCCTCGCCGGAAATCAGTAGCTCTACGATACGGGCGGCGCGCTCATATGGCTGGCCAGCAATTTCCAGAAGGGTTTGCTGGTTGTCTGCCAAGCCCTCATCCAGCGCGATACGCTCCCTCAGTTCAGCCGGGATGCTGGCAATCCTGAGGGCATTGAAAACATTGCGGCGGCTGATCTTGAGGAAGCGCTGCGCTGCCTCGCTGAAGGTGCCGGAGAACGCGGCGGCGGTCTCGATCGTCTCGTCGTCGGAGTTTGGTGCAGACTCTGCACTTAATTCCTGCTTCGGTTTCGGGCCGCGCCGGACGGGGTTCGCGGCTCGCCAGATCGCGCACCAATCGGCAACGTCGACGCTGTGCTCCAGCGCCGAGAGCTCGTGGCGATAAAGCGTTTCGGAGATTTCGGTCAGGCGGATTTGGGCGTCGTTCGCGAACTCGTCCGATTGGCGGACGATGGCGGATATGTTGACGCCGAGCGATGCGGCTGCAGCGAGGCGTTTGACACCGAAGACGAGGCGATACCGTCCTTCGGGTCCGGCAACGACCTCGACCGGGACGCGCTGTCCGATTTGCTGGAAGCTTTCGGCCAACGCCTGAATGGCGTCGGGTGAGACTTTTTTCGCGTCGGAGGAGACGTCGATCAGTTGGGGGGACAGAAATTCAATCTGCATTGGGCACTCTGGATTGTCAGGAAAGGATGCGCGGCCTGACGGAAACATCAGGCGGCGCTCTGCGCGCCGTCAGACTTCGACGACTTTTTTGCTCTGGTGTTGCCGCTCGTGTTGCTGCTAGTGTCGCCTCGGTCGTGACGACCAAGCGTGTAGCTGTCGGGAAACATCTCGCGGAAAGGCACGCCCAGCGCCTTGGCCAAAGCCTCAGCGCCGGGACGGCTTGCCCCGATGACCGCCGCACGGCATGCGCTGGGATAAAGGCCAGCATCGCGGGCTATACCGGTCAGGGTTTTATTCTGCCGTAACAGTTCCGCCTTGATGGCTGCCCGATCCCACTTCTTTGTGGTCGTCATGATTGCTCCCTGTTTTTCTGACCTTCGGCAAAAGGTCGGTTTGGTTGGGGGTTGGCGTTCAAACTTTGTTGCAACGGGATATTCGCGTAATTACGTGAAATTGTCAATAAAAGTCTCGCGATAACGCGGGTCACAGTTTTGAAATTCACGCAATTCCGAAAATCCCCCGGAAGGCACTGATAATGTTTGGGAAATTCGGAAAAATTGCGCGGTTTTATGACCGTGGCTCGCGGTCACGGTTTGCGTTATGACGGGAGAAACATTCTCTCAGCGGCTCGAAATCGTGCTGGACGGCGAATCAATTCACGCTTTTTCGAAAAGGGCAAAAATTCCTGATTCGACTTTCCGGCAGTATCTGGCTGGCACCATGCCGGGGCTGGAAAAGCTGATTTCGATTTGCGAGGCTGGCAACGTATCGCTGGACTGGTTGGCGACTGGTCGAGGGCGGATGCGCCCAGACAATGACAACGTTGCGGGAACGCTGATCATCGCGGGAGAGCCGAACCTCGTTTCAGTTGACGGAAAACAACACGATATAACGCTAGTTCCCCGCCTCGATGTCCGCGCATCTGCCGGACATGGCTTGGTCGCATTTCAAGAGCAAGCCGTTGAAATTATAGCTTTTCAGTCAGAGTGGCTTAGGTCGATCGGTGTTGCGCCGTCGTTTGCCCGCATTATCACGGCGCGTGGCGATAGCATGGAGCCGACAATCCGCGATGGTGACGTCTTGTTGATCGATACGTCCGTGAGCGAAGTCCGCGATAACGGCATCTACTGTGTGGTCTACGGCAATATGCTTCTGGTTAAGCGCGTTCACCCAAGAATGAACGGCTCGCTGCAGCTGATCAGCGACAATGCTGTTTATCCGCCAGAGGAGGTCACTTCCGCAGAGGTGCCGGGGCTGTCTATCGCCGGTCGGGTGATGTGGTATAGTCGGTCACTGTAAGAGCCAACGAGTTTCGTTCCGACCGCGTTACCTGCCATTTGTTCTTGCGGTCGGATTTTCGATGAAGGCCCTTTAATGCCGTCTCTATGATACCGTGAGTGCCGGGAAAATAAGGCTTTTAACCGCAGGTTCCCGGATTTTCCCAGATATTCCCGGTTAATGCCTACTCCTGCCACCTGTTATTGCGGGTTACACTTGGCCCGAGGATCCACAAACCGGCGCACCATGGATCCTCGGGTCAAGCCCGAGGATGACGACGATTTTTCAGCCACCCCACTATGGGTGGAACCACGCTCACCATCTAATGCTATACCGCGCACTCACCCCCGGCCGGAAATGATCCGCAAAACCCTGATCGAGCGTCCCCCGCACAGTCAGGTGATCGCCCAGTTTCTGCTCCACCGCCACGCCGCTGCTGAACTCATTGAAACTGTTGCGGCTGGCCCCCGTCAGCACAAAAGCGGTGCCGGTCTCGGAGCGGGAAAGCCGCAATGACTGCGACACGTCAAGACCGTTCCATTGCTGCGCCGTGCCATCATAACGCACGGTGAAATTGCGGTTCGCCTCGATATCCAGTTCCGGCGTGACAATACGCTTCTGCTGCGAAGTCACGGAAACGCTGCTCGATCCCGTCAGCGCGTTGAACAGCACACCGACATCGCGGGCAAGCGAAACACCGGGCAGCTGTTCGGCAAGCAGCGTGACATTGCCCCACACCCGCACCGGCGTATCCACCACCTGCCCCGTCTTTGAAGCACTCATGCCCATTTCCAGCCCTGCCCGGATCGGCGTATCGACCGGCAGCTTCGCGCCGATGCGCGCCGTATAGGAACGGTCGGAATTCTTGACCGGCTTCCAGATCAGCCCGGCCTCATCGGCAAGAGCTGATGTTGAAATCCCCACCAACGCCATAAGCGGCAGACCGAAGATGAAAATGGATGTGCGTGATGGCATATCTTGTTCCCAAGCCATTTAAGGGCATGCCGGGAGACCCGGTCATGCACGGTAAAAGTCGAGTCCAACGAGATTGTCGGCGACGAAGGCCACCCATCAGGATGACCCGCTTTCCCAGAATGGCAACACGAAGCAGCCGGGAAATCATGTTGGCTATTGTGCCAGATGAACGGGAGATGAACAAGCGCATATGCAGCAAATTATGTGCAGTGCGATGAAGATGGGATTAGCACTACGCCCTCATGGCCTCATTTCGCCAATTGCGGTCATATCATTGGAACCTGGTGTCACACCACAAACCCACCGAACTGATTCTGGTAAGCCGTTGGACTTACGCCCGTTCGTTTTCGGAAGTGGTGCCTGAAGGTATCAGACGATCCAATCCCTACGGCTGCTGCGATCTCATCGATGCTGTGACGTCGCGCGATTAGGAGAGATTTGGCCGCCTCAATCCTTTCACCAACAAGCCATTCACCAGGTGGCCCACCCGTTGCTTCGGTAAAACGGCGGACGAAGGTCCGCAAGCTCATTCCGCATTCGGATGCCATTTGTTCTAATGTCCATGGCCTACAAAGGTGAGCGCGCATCTTATCCAAGAGTGGAGCGACGGCTGACTGGTGCGCAGCCGGAACGGGGCGCTCCAGAAATTGGGCCTGTCCGCCTTTACGATGGGCGGGCATCACAAGCCGCCGTGCAACCGAGTTTGCAGCCTCAGCGCCGTAGTCCTGACGAACGATCTCGATTAAGAGATCAATTCCTGCCGCGCTTCCGGCCGATGTGTAGATGCGCTCGTGAGAGCGATAAAGTGACACTTCGTCCACGAGAACTGCCGCGTGGCGGGACCGGAGAGCGTCGGCATAGCGCCAATGCGTGGTCGCGGTCGCGCCATCGAGAAGGCCTGTGGCTGCAAGCACAAACGCGCCAGAACAGATCGATGCCAATCGTGCTCCACGCTCATGCGCCTTGCGGAGCAGATTGATGAGGCTCTGCGGAACCGCCTCATCTATGCCTCTCCATCCAGGCACTACGATGATGTCGGCCTTGTCGATTAATTCAGGCCCACAATCAGGTGTCAACAGGAACCCGCCATGAGCGCGAAGCGGTCCCTCTTCGACTGCGCAGCTCGCAAACCTGTACCAGGTATCCCCCATCTCAGGCCGAGGAAGCCCAAATATCTCGGCGACGATACCGAACTCGAAGGTGCAGAGACCATCATAGAGAACAGCGACAACTAGGGGACCGTTTAAATTTGGCATGATATGCCCGTATAATGTCATACACGCCAATTGCAAGCACAAACACCCTTGAGTGAAAATGAGGCTCACACGTCAAGGAGCCGAAAATGTCTAACGCCGTCATTTCCATCCCCGCCGCCCCCAGCGACATTGCTCGCGAACATTTTGCCGCTGAATTCACGTTCGAGACGGATTGCTGGGACGTTCATGCTGCACTCGCAGAAGAGCAAGGTTTCGTCCTTCTGGACGTGCGCGGGCCAGCAATGTTTGCCGAGGGGCATGTACCTGGAGCTGTTCATCTGCCCCATGGCAAGATGACCCGCGCCAAAATGGACCGCTGGCCAGCCGACACTCTCTTCGTAACCTATTGCGCAGGTCCTCACTGTAATGGAGCGGCGCGTGGAGCACTCCGCCTTGCCGAACTCGGCCGCCCGGTAAAAATCATGGCAGGCGGCATCACTGGCTGGATTGATGAAGGCTTCGAACTCGCCAAAGGTCCTGAAGCGTGAATTACACGATCCAGACGCCCACCCTGTCCGACACTTCGGCTCTATACCGATTGATCAAGGAGCACGCAGCGTTCGAGAAAAGCGTCGCATCTCTGACAGAGATCGACCTCGGCTTACTCCAGTGTCAGCATGAAGCCATTCGGTTCCTTGTTGCGGCCGAGGGGCAAACGCTCCTCGGCTATGCAGCGCTGACTTTCGATTGGTCAGTCTGGCGAGCGCAACGTTATGCTCATCTGGATTGCCTGTTCGTTTCCGAACTCAATCGCGGAGGAGGCATCGGTAGGCGACTGTTTACTGCAGCAAAAATCCTTGCAATGCAGGAAGGCGTCGACCGAATGGAATGGCAGACTCCGATCTGGAACGAGCAAGCTGTTCGTTTTTACCGTCGTGAGGGAGCGGATTACCAGAACAAGTCGCGCTTCATCATAACATTTGGACAGTGACCTGTCGGTTCACGGATCGCCAAATGATGCTATTCAGCGGACTCTGCATGACAGCTTCGGGCCAAAATCCGACACCCTCCTCAGCCCAAACAAAAAAGGCCGCAGCTTTCGCCACGGCCCCTTGTTCAATCAGCTTGCACTGAAGAAGATTATTCGGCGTCGCCTTCAGCGGCCTTTTTCTTGGCCGGAGCCTTCTTCTTCGGAGCGGCTTCTTCGCCTTCAGCGGCGTCGTCAGCCTTGGCAGCAGCCTTTTTCTTGGCCGGGGCCTTCTTCTTGGTTTCCGTAGCTTCTTCGGCATCGTCAGCCAGAAGCTCTTCCTTGGAAACGGTCTTGTCCGTTACCGAGATTTCGGAGAGCAGCTTGTCGATGACCTTTTCTTCGAAGATCGGAGCGCGCAGCGAAGCGGAAGCGCCGGGCGTGTTGCGGAAGAAATCGAGGATTTCCTTCTGCTGGCCGGGGAACTGCTGCAGCTGCTGGAACAGCGCGCGCTGCATTTCTTCTTCGGTCACTTCAACGCCGGCCTTTTCGCCGATTTCGGAGAGAACGAGGCCGAGACGGACGCGGCGCTCAGCAAGCTTGCGATATTCTTCGCGGGCTTCTTCTTCGGTCGTGTCTTCGTCAGCGAAGGTCTTGCCGGACTGGGCGAGATCGGTGTTGATCTGGCGCCAGATGTTGTCGAACTCGGCGTCAACCAGGCCAGCCGGCGTGTCGAACTTGTACATTTCGTCCAGCTGGTCGAGGATCTGACGCTTGACCTTCTGGCGGGTGATGTTGCCGTACTGGCTTTCGATCTGGCCCTTGACGATTTCCTTCAGCTTTTCAGCCGATTCGAGACCGAGCTTTTCAGCCAGCTCGTCGTTGATTTCAACGGCAGCAGCAGCGGCAACTTCCTTGACGGTGATGTCGAAGTTGGCTTCCTTGCCGGCAAGGTTTGCAGCCGGATAGTCAGCAGGGAAGGTCACGGTGATGGTCTTTTCATCGCCAGCCTTGACGCCGACCAGCTGGTCTTCGAAGCCGGGGATGAAGCGGCCCGAACCGAGAACCAGTTCAGCATCTTCAGCAGCGCCGCCGTCGAAGGCAACGCCGTCAACCTTGCCGAGATAGTTCATGGTAACGCGGTCGCCATCGGCAGCCTTGCCCTTCTTGGCCTCGAAGGTGCGGGCGCTCTCAGCGATCTTCAGGATCTGCTCGTTGATTTCGTCTTCAGAGACTTCAACAACTTCGCGGGTAACCTTGATACCGTCATTGGCCTTCAGTTCGATGGCCGGGATGATTTCATAGGCAACGGTGAATTCGAAATCGGATTCAGCCGACAGGATCTTTTCGGCTTCCTGCTCGTCTTCGGTCATGGAGATGGCCGGCTGGGTAGCAGACTTCTCGCCGCGGCTGGAAAGGATTTCGGTCGGCTTTTCACGAACCAGCTCGTTGACGAGGTCGGCCATGATGGACTTGCCATACATCTTCTTCAGGTGGCCCATCGGCACTTTGCCGGGACGGAAGCCGTTGATGCGAACCTTGTCCTTGGCGTCAACCAGGCGCTCGTCCAGACGGGCCTTCATGTCGGCGGCCGGAATAACGACCTTGAGTTCGCGCTTCAGCCCTTCAGCGAGCGTTTCGATAACCTGCATTTTCCTAACCTTCACATCATGGCGGCGGTGCTCAGACAGCCGTTGGTTTACTTTCGAGCACTGCGCCGGAAACATCGTTCCCCGGCCGTGGCTTCCCTTATTTCTTTACACAAGCGCCTGCCGGGCAACATTGCGCCCGCGCCGGAGACAAAGGTGCAAGGGGGATGATGAACCCCGAAGCTCCCCGCATCTTATAAAGATGCACTCTGGCGCAAGCGTGGCACAGCCATGCTTTGCTTGTGGTGCGGGTAGAGAGACTCGAACTCCCACGCCGAAGCGTTGGTACCTAAAACCAATGCGTCTACCAATTCCGCCATACCCGCACGTTGGGCGGCGGTATGTCACAATGTTCAGAAAGGGTCAAGCACGCCGTTCCCCTGCCTCCGGTTTCATCAGGACTTTTCTTGGCTCCGTTCCAAGGGCGCGGATGAGTATTCCTCTTTCGCCATTTGCCCTCGGCAACAAGGGAAGGTGATGCAGCAAGGAAGGCAGCACCGGTTCCAGATAAAAAAACGGCAGGCCACGCTTGTGTCCAGAGCCTCAGCCCGCCCGCCGCCCCTGCCCCCGCAGCGACACTTATGCAGGCAGAAAATGCGCACATCATTTATGCGGCTACATTGACATTATATATAGCATCGCCGGCAACTCCCATAGCCGGGTCACCGTCAGCCGATGAGATTCGTCGCCCCTGCCCTGCACCTGCCTGTTCACGCATGGCCGGCCCTGCCGCACGGCTGCACATCTTCCGGCCATCTGGCGTCACCAAAAGCACATAAATTGGTCACAAATTATGCATGAATCGCCGCAATCGGGCTCATTTACCGTCGTGTCGTGCATTGGGTGCATAGGTGACATCTTGCTTTGTCTGTTTTTGTTTTGATTAAACCGATTATATTCATGGTCATACAGAGATCAGTTCAGCCCCGGACCCAAAGCCTCCCAAGACTGGCCGCGCGGACTGAACAGCACGAAGAGGAAAATGACCATGAACATCACCCGCTCGCTGACCAACTGGCGCAAGTATCGTCAGACCGTAACCGAACTTGGCCGCATGACCGACCGCGAACTGAGTGACCTCGGCATTGGCCGTCAGGACATCCGCCGCGTCGCCCGCACCGCCGTCGGCATCTAACAGAGACGCCCCGCCGCGCAAACGCGGCGGATGCGAGACGACCCTCCCAAAAAGGCCTGAGGCTCCCGCCTCTGGCCTTTTTTTCGTTTTTGGGCATTTCTGACGGCGTAAGCGGCTCTCTCCTGCATATGCGAAGAGCAGCGGATGAAAAAATCGCCCTATTCCCCCATGCCCGCACAACGTTTGAGCAAGGCTAAGACCGCTTTCGCTCCACTAAACCTCCCCGAAATGCCTCTTCATCGCCGCAACGGGTCGCCAGACCCATCCAAACCGCCCGAAACACAGGCATTTCCGCTTATATTTTGCTCAGATGATATTCAGAGCCGCAAATTTAGCCGACATAGTGCACAAATGCATGGCAGTAGCCTAAATTCTGCACTGCACAACATGGCTTAATGTCTATATATAAACCTCAACAGCCGAGAGCACAGAGAAACACTGAGCCGGCAGACGAAATCAACAGAGATAGATTGAGGAAACGACCATGAACCCTATCCGCATTGCAAAGAACTGGATCTCCTACCGCCGCACGATCAACGAACTCGGCAGCCTCTCCAACCAGGCTCTGAGCGACATCGGTCTGACCCGTTACGACATCCGTAACGTAGCAGCCCGTTCGTTCCGCTAAGGCGTAAACGATCGTCCCGCTGCCCGACCTCCAGGGCGCGACGATCGAGCGACAGGTAAAAAAAGCGGCGCCTCTGGCGCCGTTTTTGATTCTGGCAGTCGGCTGGCACTTGGCATCGCTGCAAACATAACAGAGGTTCGCCCCTTCCCTGCGTGCCGCCTGCAGAAGCGCCTCCCGCAACGTGCGGTGCGATCTGACGGGCAGTGCGGCACCGCTTGTTTCTTCTCCCCGCCGGGGAGAAGGCGGCCCGAAGGGTCGGATGAAGGGGGCTAGCTTTCCAAATATCTCTACCCTCGCCCCCTCATCCCGCTGCCGCGGACTTCTCCCCCTCGGGGAGAAGAAGCAGGCGGCAAGCGCTCGCTCCCCAGATGCTTGCCGGCTTTTTAGCCCTGTCGCGAACTTGGTAGCCTGATTATCCTCATATCCGCCACCCTTAAAAATAGAGCTTGTCCGCATCTCGCATACGGCGCTACGCCAAACACATCGGGGTCGAGATCGCCGCTTGTTTCTTCTCCCCGCCGGGGAGAAGGTGGCCCGAAGGGTCGGATGAGGGGGCTAGCTCTCCGAATATCTCTACCCTCGCCCCCTCATCCCGCTGCCGCGGACTTCTCCCCGGCGGGGAGAAGAAGCAGGCGGCACGCGCTCGTTTCACAATGCCCCGCGCCTCTTCCTCGCCCGCCCAATCCCAAAAACATTTGGCTGCCCCGGCCATGCATGCTAGTCATCCGCAACAATGCCGCGTCCTCTGGGACCCGCGCGAAACAATCACTCAAGAGACAGCCGCCGAACGGGAGCCTCTGCCCCGCATGCGGCCCATGGACGCCAGATGGACGCCAGCATGCAAGACAAGACCCATTCTCCCATTCACGTCGTGGGCGGCGGACTGGCCGGTTCGGAAGCCGCGTGGCAGATCGCGCAGAGCGGCGTGCCCGTCATCCTGCATGAAATGCGTGGTGTGCGCGGCACGGACGCGCATAAGGGCGATAGCTTGGCGGAACTGGTCTGTTCCAACTCCTTCCGCTCGGACGATGCGACGGCCAATGCGGTCGGCGTCATCCATGCCGAAATGCGGCTTGCCGGTTCGCTGATCATGGCCTGCGCCGACAAACACCAGGTACCGGCCGGCGGTGCGCTTGCCGTCGACCGCGACGGGTTTTCGCTTGCCGTTACCGAAATGCTGGAACGTCACCCGCTGGTGACGATTGTCCGCGAGGAGGTTTCCGGCCTGCCGCCGAAGGAATGGGGCAGCACCATCATCGCCACCGGGCCGCTCACCTCGCCGGATCTGGCGGCAGCGGTCCAGGCCGAAACGGGTGAGGATGCGCTCGCCTTTTTCGACGCCATCGCCCCGATCGTCCACCGCGACAGCATCAACATGGATATCTGCTGGTACCAGTCGCGTTACGACAAGGTCGGCCCCGGCGGCACGGGCAAGGACTACATCAACTGCCCGATGGACGAAGAGCAATATAACGCCTTCATCGACGCGCTGATTGCCGGCGACACGGTCGGTTTCAAGGAATGGGAAGGCACGCCCTATTTTGACGGCTGCCTGCCGATCGAGATCATGGCCGAACGTGGCCGCCAGACGCTGCGCCATGGCCCGATGAAACCGATGGGGCTGACCAATTCACACAACCCCACCGTCAAGGCCTATGCCGTGGTGCAGCTGCGCCAGGACAATGCGCTCGGCACGCTCTACAACATGGTCGGTTTCCAGACCAAGCTGAAATACGGCGTGCAGGCGGATGTGTTCCGCATGATTCCGGGCCTCGAAAATGCGGAATTCGCCCGCCTCGGCGGCCTGCACCGCAACACCTATATCGATTCCCCTGTCCTGCTCGATCCGTCGCTGAAGCTGAAATCCCGCCCCGACCTGCGCTTCGCCGGCCAGATCACCGGCTGCGAGGGTTATGTGGAAAGCGCCTCCGTCGGCCTTCTCGCCGGCCGCTTCGCCGCCGCCGAACGCAAGGGCGAGGCCCTGAGCCTGCCGCCGGCCACCACGGCGCTTGGCTCGCTTCTCAACCACATCACCGGCGGCCATCTTTCCTCAGATGATGAGCCGGGCAAGCGTTCCTTCCAGCCGATGAACATCAATTTCGGCCTGTTCCCCGAACTGGAGCCGGGCTCCATCGTCAAACCGGAGGGCGTGAAACGTTTTCGCGGCAAGGACAAGACGATCATGAAGCGCCAGCTGGTTGCAGCGCGGGCGCTGAAGGATTGTGCGGAATGGCTGGGGACGGGCGAAACCGCCCTGGCAGTCGCTGCCGCGCAGGATCATTGAATGATCGAAGCATCGGCCAGGCAACGTTCCGTGGCCAATGCCGTCAGCGAACATTCCAGAAGGACCAGTCCGACTTGCCCTTCTGGTATTTGTAGTGCCGCGAGAAATACGGATTGACCGTCGCGACATATTCGAACTCGATGGTCGTAGGGCGCAGGAACGAGAATAACGGGCTATGTTTATAACGCCCCGAAATCACGATGACGGCTTCTTCTTCCTTGAAATTCCCCGCCTTCAGCATCTTGTCCCAGGTGACGGCTTCTGCGGAGCCGAAGAAGTTGTAAGGCGCAAATTCGACCGTTGCGACACCGCCGACCAGCCTGGCGCTCCGCAAGGTCAGATCGAGCTCCTCCGGATTGAGCGGCTGCCCGGCGTCGATGACAAAGGTTTTCACTCCTGTCCTCACCCGCTCCTCGAATTCCGGGAAACGGGCGGACCAGCGGGCTGTATTGTCGACAACCGTGACGAAACGGTCATAACTCAGCCAGCCACGACCGGTCTCGATCATCACCGCCAGAAAAATGATCAGCATCGGCAATAGCAGCGAGAATTCCACGGCGGCGACACCTGAGCGCGATCGCAGCATGGCGGCGAGGACGGATTTCAGCCGAAACACCATCATTCCGTCACCCGAACGGCGGTGATCGCCAGGGAGATATTCTGCAGTTGCGGCTTCTTGTCGCCGCCGCCGGGGATCAGCAGACGCGTCGTGGGCAGAATGAATGGCCAATTGTACCCAAGCGCCAGAAGATATTGCCCGGCGTTTTTATCCGGCGCCTGAAACCTGTTCTCGACGGGAAATGTCAGCGGCACGGCGGTGAAATCCGCATCCGGGATCGGGACGAGCGTTATCTTCATGTCGCTTTCCGTCGTGCCGAGCAGGAAATTGGAGGCGATGGCCCGTCTGAAATCGATTTCGGTAACCGCCGTATGGCTTGCCGCCGCCTTGCGCAGCATTTCCGCGCCGGCATTGGCCGCCGTTGCCAGATTGAGAGTGAGCAGCAGCGCCAGACCGACTTCGAAAATGCCGAAGACCAGCAGAAAATATACCGGCAGAAGCAGACCGAACTCGACGGCGGTGGCCGCCCGGATATCGAGCGCATAAGAGCGGAACCGAGCGAGCCCTTTATTTCGGTGAATCGACATACTTCACCTCAAAAGCCGTGATGATGCCGCCAAGACTGTCGCTTTTGCCGCCTGCGGCAATCGTCAGCTTGTAGACGGAATAGGTATCGACCGTGATCGAATACGTGCGGCGCTCCCAGAAGACCTTGCCCTTCTGCGCCATTTCGATGATCTTCTTTTCGGGGCCCAATTGCGGACGCTGGAGCTGCAGGAAGATGTCGATGTCGTTGGTGCCGCCATAGGCGTCGTTGCGGCCATTATACCAGACCGAAACCTCATATTTTCCGGGGTGCAGTTCCACAATCTTGAAAATGGAACTGTTGGCGTCTCTTCTCTTTTGCCCTTCCCAATGGCTGTCCAGTTCCACCACATATTTGGTCGGCGGTATCCCGCCATTCGCGGCAGTCAGAATGGAAGGTTTTTGCAACTCGTCCGATTCAGGCGGACATGGATTTGTTGCCGCGGATTGCGACGCGTCCTTCTCGGATTCTTTCAGTTTGTTGTTATTTTTCGGATCTTTCACGTCAGTCGATGCGACGTCCTGCTGTGAGACGCTGACGCAAGCGGGTCCAGCATCCTTCTTCGGCTCGTCATAACCCTGCCAGCCGAATTTTTTGCGGCACGCCGCATTGCTCCAGTCCTGAAGCTCGATGCCAGGACCTGTACCGCCGTCCCATCCAAGCTCCTCGTAGCTCAGGACGCCCCAGCAACCATTCATGGCGTTGGGGCCTTTACCGTTTTCGAGAATCCGGTCTTTACCGTTCAGCCGGTCGAATGTGTTGTTGACGATCACCTCGCCGTCATACGGATAGGGAGGAATACCGTCGCAACGGTAAGTCAGCGCGTAGTCCATCTTTTCGACATTGAACAGGCCGCCCAACACCGTCTTGTAGGTAAATTTCGCGTCGATATCGGTGGTCAGCCAGTCGATCGTCACGTCGCGGCTCACCACCTCCTGTTTGGTGGAGGTGATAAGCGCATCGAATGTATCCAGCACGTTTTTGCGGCGAACTTCATCGAGAGGCACATTCGTACGGGTCGGTTTCGTCGAGCGCTCACAGGCCTGCGCGATCACCCGCTTTGACTGGCTGTAATAGGCCAGCGCCCGGCCGCCTTCGAACAATAGCCCGAATGTGAACAGAAAAACCGGCATCAGCAATGCCGTCATGATCGCAAAATTTCCCCGCCGATCCTGAAGAAGCAGGCGGAAATGATGCGCCGACGCGCTCAAGATTTTTTCAATATGAAACATCTGCAATAATCGCTTTTCATCCAACCGCCACGGATCGCCCCGGCTCCTCCCCAGCCGGACACACAAAGACTGCAGCCGGGCGAAATCCCCTGGGGCCACAGGATACAAACTCAGCAAAACCGCTGATGCTCGCCGCGATCATGGCGGCGCGACACAAGTGGCGAAGGCCTGTTGCATTCGCGAGATAAAGGTATTTTCCGGAACCACCGATCGATGGCAGCCCAATTTCATTCGTCATTTTATATGGCGAATTAAACATCAGATTCGTAAATTAAAGATCACCAGAACATCAAAAATAGTATGTAAAATCATATATTTAAATCAGATATTCATAATTTATTATAGTCGAAATATTCAATTGAATACGCCAGGTCGATATTCGATTGCGGATACAATCTTGCCGAGGCTCGCCCTCCTTCTCCGGTGCGGAGACAGCTTCACTTTTTTGGTCGTAACTGAGACGTGAAGGTCGCTTTTGCCCCTTGTCCCTGCCGGCAAGCTCGGGCAAAACAGCCCTATCCAATCATCAGACAACGCCAGGAGATCGAAAATGGACGTACGCGCCGCTGTTGCCATTCAGGCAGGAAAACCGCTTGAGGTCATGACCGTTCAGCTGGAAGGTCCGCGCGCCGGCGAAGTGCTTGTTGAGGTCAAGGCGACC
>NZ_SGNY01000002.1 GCF_007002745.1 Martinezella rhizogenes
CTGGTACATGGAAGGCAAGATCCAGATCGATCCGATGATCACACACGTGATGCCGCTCGAAGACATCAACAAGGGCTTCGAGCTGATGCACAAGGGTGAGAGCATACGCGGCGTCGTGGTCTATTGATCCGCCAATGACAGGAGGCGGGCGCGTTTGGCGCGCCTGCTTTCATGCAAACGTGATCGGCTCCGCCGCCTTGCAGCCCAGGCGATTAACGGGACAGTAAATCTATCGTCGTAAGCCAGTACTACGCGGCGAAGTTGAAAAATCTCTTTCCCCGGCCAGTTAACGCCAGATTGCGGAGAGCGACCCCTGAAAATCGTACCGATTGACAACGGAAACCGCGCCGCCGCCGTTGCCCTTTTGGCGAAAGGTTTCCCCGAAAAAAGCGAGGTCTTCTGGTCCCGCGGGCTGGCGCTTATCAGCGACCACCATGCGCGTCGGGAACTTGGTCCGATCGGGCAATTGCTGATGAAGGGTGAGAACGCGGAGGGCGTTCTGTTGACGATCAAAAGCCGCCTGCCCGAAACCGGCAGGATCGTCGCCAACCTGTCCAGCTGGTATGTCGAGCCTTCATGCCGGTGGTTCGCACCGCGCATGCTGCAAATGGCCTCCTCGTCCGAGGAAGAGCTGTTTACCGACCTCACCCCGTCTCCCGAAGCCTGCAAGCTGAACGAGCGGCTCGGTTTTCATACGGTGACGGAACACACGCTTTTTTATCCACTGCCGCTCAAGGCTCTGCGTCCCTCGGGCGCGCGGCTCAGCCCACTTGCCGCCGTGTCGGCCGATACCCTGCCGGCCGCAATGCGCGAGATGCTCGAAGATCACCTGCGGCTCGGCTGCATCGTCGCCATAATGCAGGCGGATGGCCATCACCATCCGCTGGTATTCTTGAAAACCACGACCAAGAAGCTGCCCTCCGCCCGGCTGATTTATTGCGAGGACCGAGAGGTAGCGCAAAGGCATATTTCCGCAATCGCCCGTCATCTTCTTGGCCGAGGCAGGCTTGCCCTGACCATGTCGGCACTTGATGGTGAGCGCAATGCCGGCGGGTTTGCCGCACATAAATTCGCACCTATACAAGTAAAAGGCGCATGGAACCCACATTTTATTAACGAAACATACTCAGAGTTGGTGTTATTGCCACCCTAGGTATTTTACTGAACCATAGCTGACCTGACAGGTTCTCGACCTTTATAGATAAAGCGTCATTCCGGGCAGGTTTTATGGGGAACAAACGGGACATCGGAGAACAAGCATGCTTGCCGCAAAGAAAAGCGAAACCAACGTTGCTGATACCATCTACTCCTATCTCTCGAACCGTTTTCCCGCCTATGCACCTTTTACCGACGATACATTGCTTCTCGAAGGCGGCGTGATCGATTCGCTCGGTTTTCTGGAATTGATGATCTTCCTCGGCGAGACTTTTGGCATCGTTCTCGATGACGAGCATTTCACGCCTGACAATCTCGGCACACCCGCCGATCTCATCGCCTTCGTCCTCAGGGAACGAAGGAAATGACACCCCATTTCCTGCTGCATCACCTGCTCACCGCCCAGGCGGCAAGCGACGATCAGGCCCTTGTCCATAAAGATATAGCCCTGACCTATCGGGAATTCGCGCAGGCGGCGAACCGCTGCGCGGCAGCCCTGCAGCAGGCCGGCGCAGAGCGCGGTGACCGCGTCGTCATTTTCCTGCCGCGCGGCATCGAGGAATGCTGGTCGATCTTCGGCGTCAGCATGGCATCCTGTGTTTTTGTGCCGGTCAACGCGCTGCTGAAATCACAGCAGATCCGCCATATCATCACGGATTGCGGCGCGAAAATAGTCATCAGCAGCAGGGCAATGCAGGAAGAACTCGGCGCAGCGCTGGAAGGCCTGCCGGATGTGAGCCTATTGCTGGCGGAAGATATCGAGAGCAGCACAAACGCACCTGCCCGCCCTTCGGCGGCAATCGGCGAGGACCTCGCGGCGATCCTCTATACCTCCGGCTCCACCGGCTCGCCGAAGGGCGTGATGCTGTCGCACCGCAATCTTCTGGCCGGCGCGCGCATCGTGCGGACCTATCTCGAAATTACCGCAAGCGACCGCATTCTTTCCCTCCTGCCCTTCAGCTTTGACTACGGCCTGAACCAGCTGCTGACGGCTGTGGAACAGGGCGCGACCACGATCATCTCCACCTTCCGGCTGGGCGACGATATCGTCCGCGATCTGCGCGACCATGCCGTGACGGGTCTCGCCGGCGTGCCGACCGTCTGGGCGATCCTGACCAGAGCGGCCCCGTCGCTCGCAAAGACGCCACTGCCGCATCTGCGCTACATCACCAATTCCGGCGGGCGTGTGCCGCAGGAAACCGTAAAAGCGCTGCGCGAAAAGCTGCCGGATACGAAAATCTACCTGATGTATGGTCTGACCGAGGCTTTCCGCTCCACCTTCCTGCCACCGGAAGAAATCGACAGCCGCCCGACCTCCATCGGCAAGGCCATTCCGGAATGCGAAATCTTCATCGTCACCGACAAGGGACAACGGGCAAAACCGGGCGAGCCAGGCATTCTCGTCCACCGCGGCCCGACCGTATCGCTGGGCTACTGGAACCGGCCGGAAGACACGGCAAAAGTGCTGCGCCCTCATCCTTTCACTCCAGCGGCGCTGGGCGGCGAAACCGTCTGTTATTCCGGTGATCTGGCGGTGGAAGATGAGGACGGTTTCTTCAGCTTCGTTGCCCGCAACGATGCGATGATCAAATCGTCAGGCTATCGCATCAGCCCGACAGAGGTGGAGGAAAGCCTGATGTCGACAGGGCTGTTCCAGCAGGTCGCCGTCATTGGTCTGCCGGACCCCTTTGCCGGTGAAAGGGTGCATGCCGTGGCAACCGCCGCCAATGAAAATATCGACGTTTCGGCAGCCCTTAAGAAAGCCGCCGAAATGCTCGCTCCCTTCATGATCCCGCGCGCCATCGAACTGGTCGACCGGCTGCCGGTCACCGCCAATGGCAAGGTGGATTACCGCGCGCTGGTGCGCGAACGGACGGACAATGTCGCCCACGGATAAAACCCAGAGCCACGGCCCGGCCCTTGCGGCTGCGCAATTTGCGGTCACTGACAATGACCTTGTCATCGGCGGGCTTGCGGTGCGCGATATCGTCGCCCAAACCGGAACGCCATGCTTCCTCTATGATGCCAGCGCCATGCGCCGTGCCTATCGGAACCTTGAAACGGCGCTCTCGGGCTTTGCCGATATCTATTATTCGGTAAAGGCCAATCCCCTGCCCGCCATTATCGCGCTCTTCCGGCAACAGGGCGCGGGTGCAGAAATCGCCTCCGTCGGCGAATATCGCGCCGCCATCAAGGCCGGCATCGCACCTGAGAACATCATCTTCGCCGGCCCCGGCAAGGGCATGGCCGAATTGCGCGAGGTGATCGAGGGCGGCATCGGCGAAATCCATATTGAAAGCGCCGAGGAAATCGCCCGCATCGAAGAGATCGGTAAACCGGTCAAAGCCTCGATCCGCATCAACCCCGTGCCGGATGCGCAGGCCGGCGCCATGCGTATGGGCGGCAAGGCCACCGCTTTTGGTTTCGACGAGGAAGAGCTGGAAAACGTCCTGCGGCTTTTCAGGGATGCCAGACATATTGATCTCGTCGGCGTGCACATCTATGGCGGCACGCAGATTCTCGACGCCGACATGCTTGTCTCCCAATGGCGACACGCCATTTCCCTTGCCGCACGCATGGCGCAAATGCTGGGCAGACCGCTTGAAACCATCGATCTCGGCGGTGGCCTCGGCATCCCCTATTTCGCCGGGGAAATGCCGCTTGATCTTGCAACGGTCAGCGCCGCCATTCCCGAACTCAAGGCGCTTGTGAAAGCGCATCCGCTGATAACCGACGCCCATATCATCGTCGAACCCGGCCGCTTCCTCGCCGGCCCCGGCGGCATCTATGTGGCGGAGGTAAATTCGGTGAAAACCTCGCGCGGCACCACCTTCGTGGTGACGGATGGTGGCATGCACCACCATCTGGCGGCCTCGGGCAATCTTGGCCAGATCGTCAAGCGCAACTATCCCATCGTCGCGCCCGCCAAGATGCAGGCAGATTACGACGAGACCGCAACCATCGTCGGTCCACTTTGCACACCGCTCGACACACTGGCCCGCAATACAGCACTGCCGAAACTGAAGGCCGGTGACTTACTCGCTATCCTGCAATCGGGCGCCTATGGCGCCAGCGCCAGCCCTGCGGGTTTTCTCAGCCACGCGGTGGCGAAGGAAGTGCTGGTGGAAGATGGTGTATTTGAAGTGATCGGACGCTGATCACCGCCGCAGCAACCTGTTCCCCACCGCGAATTTCGATTTCAGCAGACACTCGTCATATTCAGCTTCCGCATCGGAATCAAAGACGATGCCGCCACCGACATTAAAGACGGCGCGGCCGTTATCGAACAGGCTAAGGGTGCGGATCGTCACTGAGAACCGCATATCACCGTTAGGGGACATGAAGCCGATCGCGCCGCAATAGGCGTCGCGAGGGCCGGCTTCCAGCTCCCGCAGGATTTTCATCGCCCACATTTTTGGTGCACCAGTGACGGAACCGCAGGGAAACAGCGCGGCGAAGATGTCTTCCACCGTCACATCAGGCAGAAGCTTCGCCCTGACATGGCTGACCATCTGGTGCACCGTGGGATAAGTCTCGATATCGAACAGCCGCGGCACATGAAGGCTGCCGACCTCGGTGATACGGGAAATATCGTTGCGCAGCAGATCGACGATCATTCGGTTTTCGGCCAGCGTCTTTTCATCCGCCAGCATCGCCGCGATGATTGCCCGGTCCTCCTCCGCGTCCGCCCCGCGCGGTGTCGTTCCCTTCATCGGATGGGTTTCGATGAAACCTTCGCCATCGACCGAAAAAAACAGTTCCGGCGAGCGCGACAGGATGACCGGGCCGCCGAGATCGACCAGCGCGCCGTATTTCACCGGCTGGCGCTCGATCAGCGACCAGAAGGCAGTGAGCGGATCGCCGCTCCAGCGGGCAGTGACGGGCATGGTCAGATTGCCCTGGTAACAGTCACCACGACGCAGATGGTCGTGCAAGCGCGCAAAGCGCTTTTGGTATTCTTGGAGCGTCCAGGCCGGCACGGGATCGGAAAGAAACGCATCCGCATCCGACAGCGCGTCGGGGCGCGCAAACCGCCCCGCATCCGGCTGTGGGCCGGAAAAGACGCCGAAGGTCAGAAACGGTACATTACGAGGCTCGGCGGCAAAAGGCGCAAGCTTTGGTTCGAACAGGAAACCCGCCTCGTAGGACATATAGCCGGCAAGATATTTACCGGCCCGGCGCAGTTCCTCCATGCGCTTGAGCGCGGCGAAAAACGCCTCAGGCTCATCCGCGACGATGATCTCTTCCGGCTCGGCGAAGGCTGTCACCGTGCCGGTCGTGTCATCCCGGAAAAGAACGTAAGGCGCATGTGCCAAGGAAAGCGTCCGAAACAGGAGAAAAACTCGGGAAGAGTCAGATGGGGTCTATATCGCCCCGCGCCCACATTTCGATGGTTTCCGCATAAAAATCGGCGAAACGGCCTTCCTCGATCGACTTGCGGATACCCTGCATCAGCTCCTGATAATAGGCAAGATTGTGCCAGGAGAGCAGCATGCCGCCCAGCGCCTCGTTGGAGCGGGTAAGATGATGCAGATAGGCGCGGGAATAATCGCGCGAGGCCGGGCAGTTGGACTGCTCGTCGAGCGGACGCATGTCTTCGGCATGCCGGGCGTTGCGGATATTGACCCTGCCACGACGGGTAAAGGCAAGCCCGTGACGGCCGGAGCGGGTAGGCATCACGCAGTCGAACATGTCGATACCACGCGCCACCGATTTCAGGATATCGTCAGGCGTACCAACGCCCATCAGGTAACGCGGCTTTTCGGTGGGCAGCACCGGCAGGGTGATATCGAGCATGCCGAGCATCACATCCTGCGGTTCGCCGACGGCAAGACCGCCGACGGCATAACCCTTGAGATCAAGCTGCTTCAGCCCTTCGGCGGAACGAATGCGCAGATCCGGCTGGTCGCCGCCCTGCACGATGCCGAACATGGCCTTGCCGGGCTGCTCGCCGAAGGCGACGCGGCAACGTTCCGCCCAGCGCAGCGACATTTCCATGGCGCGCTCGATTTCCTTGCGCTCGGCCGGCAGCGCAATGCATTCATCGAGCTGCATCTGGATGTCCGAATCGAGCATGCCCTGAATTTCGATCGAGCGCTCCGGCGACATGTGGTGCAGCGAACCGTCCACATGGCTCTTGAAGGTCACGCCCTTCTCGTCGAGCTTGCGCAGACCGGAAAGCGACATGACCTGAAAACCGCCGCTGTCGGTGAGGATCGGATGCGGCCAGCGGATCAGCTCATGCAGACCGCCAAGACGCGCAACACGCTCCGGGCCGGGACGCAGCATCAGGTGATAGGTATTGCCGAGAATGATATCGGCCCCCAGCTCGCGCACCTGATCGAGATACATGGCCTTGACGGTGCCAACAGTGCCGACCGGCATGAAGGCGGGCGTGCGGATGACGCCGCGTGGCATGGCGACTTCGCCGAGGCGCGCGCCGCCGCTCGTGGCTTTCAGGGTGAAGGTGAATTTGTCGTGCATCAGTTTTTCCGGAACAACAGGCTGGAATCGCCATAGGAATAGAAACGGTATCCGGTTTCGATGGCGCGCCTGTAAGCGTCACGCATCGTTTCGAGACCGCAGAAAGCCGAAACCAGCATGAACAGCGTCGATTTCGGCAGGTGGAAATTGGTCATGAGCATATCGACGGCCCGGAAACGGTAACCAGGCGTGATGAAGATGCCGGTGGCATCGGACCATGGGTGGATAACACCATTCTCGTCGGCCGCACTTTCGATGAGCCGCAGCGAAGTGGTGCCGACGCAGATAATGCGCCCGCCCCGCGCCTTCACCGCATTCAGCCGGTCAGCGGTTTCCTGCGACACATGGCCGATCTCGAAATGCATCTTGTGATCGTCGGTATCGTCGGACTTTACCGGAAGGAAAGTGCCTGCCCCAACGTGAAGCGTCACGAAATGCCGCTCGATGCCGGCCTTGTCCAGTGCTTCGAACAGGTCAGGCGTGAAATGCAGCCCGGCGGTGGGGGCAGCGACAGCGCCCTTTTCACGGGCATAAATGGTCTGGTAGTCGGTCTGGTCCTGCTGGTCCTCCGGCCGTTTGGCAGCGATATAAGGCGGCAAAGGAATATGGCCGACCGAGGCAATCGCCTCGTCCAGAACAGGGCCGGACACATCGAACAGCAGCGTGATTTCGCCATCCTCGCCCTTTTCCTCGACGGTGGCCTCCAGATGGGCAAGGCCGCAGGCATTGTCGCGCTCATAACCAAACCGGATGCGGTCGCCTTCCTTGATGCGCTTGCCGGGGCGGGCAAAAGCCTTCCAGCGGGATTGATCGGTACGCATGTGCAGCGTGGCCGAAACCGCCGTCTCCGGCGCACCTTCACGCAGCCTGACACCTTCCAGCTGAGCGGGAATGACGCGGGTATCGTTGAAGACAAGCGCATCGCCGGGCCGCAGGAAAGACGGCAGGTTAAAGACGTGATGGTCCTCCATGCGGTTTTCATTCGGATCGACCACCAGCAGACGCGCACTATCGCGCGGGTTCGCCGGGCGAAGGGCGATATTCTCCTCGGGCAGATCGAAATCGAACAGGTCTACACGCATTGCAAGGGCTCTCGAAAATATCAAAACCCGCCTCGCAGCAAACTGCCGGCGGGTCGTTGTTGGTGAAGGGGCTTCCTCCCCTCCACGTCATCCTCGGGCTTGACCCGAGGACCCATGACGCTGGCGGGAATGGATCCTCGGGTCAAGCCCGAGGATGACGTCGAGTGCGAGGAACACTCCATCAGCAAAACATCCGCCCGCCCTGCAGTTCAGCAAGGCGGGAGAAACTCTTTAACCTCAAGCCGCCGAAGCAAGCTTCATGGAAACGATCGAATCGGGATCCTTCACCGGCTCGCCGCGCTTGACCTTGTCGATGGCTTCCATGCCTTCGATGACCTGGCCCCAGACGGTGTACTGCTTGTTCAGCCAGGGCGAATCGGTGAAGCAGATGAAGAACTGCGAGTTGGCGGAGTTCGGGCTCTGCGAACGGGCCATCGAGCAGGTGCCGCGAACGTGCGGAATGGCGGAAAATTCAGCCTTCAGGTCTTCCTTTTCAGAGCCGCCCATGCCGGCGCGTGCCGGGTTGAAGCTTTCCGAACCCTTCTTGCCGAACTTCACGTCGCCCGTCTGGGCCATGAAGTCTTCGATGACGCGGTGGAACACGACGCCATCATAAGCGCCTTCCGATACCAGTTCCTTGATACGGGCGACGTGACCCGGAGCAACTTCCGGAAGCAGCTGGATCACGACCTTGCCGGTCGTCGTTTCCATGATGATGGTGTTTTCCGGATCCTTGATCTCGGCCATGATTATTCTCCTCTGTTCGGGCTCTATTGCCCTACCTTACTTCTTGCCGACGGTGACCTTGATCATCCGGTCGGGGTTGGAAACTTCGCCGTTGCTGCCGGCGCCGCGCTTGATCTTGTCCACGGCTTCCATGCCGGATACGACCTTGCCGACCACGGTGTACTGGCCGTTCAGGAACGGGCCATCGGCAAACATGATGAAGAACTGCGAGTTGGCGGAATTCGGATCCTGCGAGCGGGCCATGCCGACCACACCGCGCGTGAACGGCGTCTTGGAGAACTCAGCCGGAATATCCGGCAGGTCAGAACCGCCGGTGCCGGCGCGCTGGGCGTTGAAGCTTTTTTCCATGTTGCCATACTGCACGTCGCCGGTCTGCGCCATGAAACCGTCGATGACGCGGTGGAAGGCGACGTTGTCATAAGCGCCCTTCTTGGCCAGTGCCTCGATCTGCGCCACGTGCTTGGGCGCGACTTCCGGCATCAGTTCGATGACGACGGGACCGTCCTTCAGCTGGACAGTGAGAAGTTCGGCGGCGGAAGCAATGGTGCTGGCGGCAAGCGCGCCTGCAAACATGGCGCCGGCAAAGGCAAATCGAACGAGTTTCATCGGATTGGCTCCAGAATGTGGGGCTGAAGTCAGCGCTTCAGCTTGGCGTTGAGGGCTTCAAGCACGGCTTTCGGCACGAAGGCATCGACATTGCCGCCCATGGCGGCGATCTGCCGGACCAATGTGGCTGTAATGGGTCGCGAAGATGTTCCAGCGGGCAGGAACACGGTCTGGATATCAGGCGCCATCTGGCGGTTCATGCCGGCCATCTGCATTTCATAGTCGAGATCGGTGCCATCGCGCAGGCCGCGCAGCAAAAGGCGCGCTCCGTGCTGGCGGGCGGCATCCACCACCAGATTGTCGAAGGAAACGACCTCCATACGCGCCGCCTCGGTGGGCAGCTGTTCGGCAAGCGCCTGCTTTATCAGCGCCGCCCGCTCATCAAAGCTGAACAGCGGCGCTTTTCCGGGATGAATGCCGACGGCAACGATGACTTTCGACGCCACGTTCAGCGCCTGGATAAGCACATCCAGATGTCCGTTGGTCATCGGATCGAATGATCCTGGATAAAAGGCAATCGTCATATCGCTCTCAGATGGTGGGCGCGCTTCGATGCTGGGTATCATGTGCCCGCCTTTTGTCATGGAGAGCCACGCGGCGCAAGACATTATAACCGCGCAGCACAACCGGAGCTGTGCCGTGAACCCGCGATGAATGGGCCGTTCAGTGCGGTTTCAGAGCTATTTTGTTTAAATGCACAACATCGGGAAACCGAAACGCCCCTCACCCGTTAAGCATCCGGAGAATTGAAAATGCTGGCCTTCATGATCGTCCTTTCGGTCATCGCATCATTCGCTGCCGAGTATCTTTTTCTCGAATGACGCCCTTAGCCAGTTTCCTGAACGCCAGATGAACAAGCCATTCAAGGAAGTTTCACAGGCGCGATGCTAATCGATTTTTACGATTGACGCGGAACATGTTGAGGCATGGCGCGTTAAGAAAGAACCAAAGGAACGGACAGATGTTTGTAAGAGAAAAACAGTCTACTTCGGCGAAAATCAGCGTCATCAGCACCGCCTGGACAGTACTGGTTATCGCAATGGTAGCAACGACGTTTAGCCTTTATGAGCAGAAGCCTGAAGCCCAGGGACCGGACTATCCGCAGCTGACCGCCCGTTACCAGTATATGAATTATTACTGATAACGGGGCCAATTTCCTCGAAACGACCGGAGACGATATCATGTTCACATTTCTGACGATGCTTCTGGCCCTGATCAGCGTAATGTTCGTGACATCGATGATCTCCGTCATCGCCGAGATGCGGCGTGAAGACGAGGAATTCAAGGCGACGATCCGGCGCGACCGCGCTTTCTGAGTGCGGCGAACGGCCTTAACCGCCGGTTCAAAAACGATTCTTCGCAACCGCCTGGGCGCTCCGGGCGGTTTTATTTTGCGCCTCATTAAGGCGATGCGGCGAAGATGAAGGCGGAAAAACGTCGCTCCAATCACATAAGCGTTTTCAAAACCCCGTTTTTCCAAGGGAAATTCCCTTCAATTTCCGTTTGGATTGATTTAAGGAACGCCGATACGTTGCGGGCCGGAAGGCTGGCGACCGCGATGACGTTCCTGTGAGGTTTGCATAACGATGCTCGATTCCCTGAGAAATGCTTCTCGAACCCTGGCAGCCAAGCTGCTGCTTCTCCTGCTTGTTGTTTCGTTTGGCGTCTGGGGCGTCTCCGCATCGCTTGTCACCGCCAATTCCCACGCCGTCATGACGGTGGGTGACCAGACGGTCAGCCCGGAGGAATTCCGCCTCGCCTATCAGCGCCAGATTTCCGATCTCAGCCGCCAGTTCGGCACAAGGCTGACGACCGAACAGGCCAAGGCCTTCGGCATCGACCGGCAGGTCTTCAGCCAGCTTGCGGCAGGGGCATCGCTTGACGAGCTTGCATCCAAGATGAATCTCGGCCTTTCGGAAGATCGCCTTGCCAAGCTCATTGCCGAAGACCCGGCCTTCAAGTCGGTCAACGGCCAGTTCGACCGCAACCTGTTCAGCGAACGCCTGCGCAATTCCGGCTTCCGCGAGGACGACTATATCAAGGAACGCAGCAAGGTTGCCGTCAGAAGCCAGATTGTCGAAGCCGTCTCGGATGGCTTTACCGCACCGCAGGTGCTGGTGGATGCGCTGAAGCAGTATCGCAACGAGCAGCGCGCCGTCGATTACGTCATTCTTTCCAACGCCGTCATCCCGCCGGTCAAGGCACCGGGCGACGACGTGCTCACCCCGTGGTTTGAAACCAACAAGACGAAATATCGCGCCCCGGAATTCCGCAAGTTCACCTATGTTAAGCTGGAACCGTCAGACATTGCCGATCAGTCCTCGGTGACCGAGGCGCAGATCGCCGCCTATTACAACAGCCACAAGGACAGCTTCCGCACCGCCGGCCGCCGTACGGTTGAACAGCTGACCTTTACGGACAAGGAAATGGCTGCCGCGGCCGCCGAACAGATCCGCCTCGGCAACACCACCTATGATCAGGTGGTGAAGGATCAGGGCAAGACCGCTTCCGACGTGACGCTTGGCGAATTCACCAAGGATACCATCCCTGATCCGTCGATTGCCGACGCGGCCTTCGGCATCCAGAAGGATGGCGGCGTATCTGCCGTCGTTGAAGGCTCCTTCGGCCCGGTCATCCTGCGCGTCACCGGCATCAAGCCGGAAACCACCCGCACGCTGGATGAGGCCAGGGAAGATATCCGCAGGGATCTCGCCACCGCCGCTGCGGCGGAAGAAGTCACCAATGTGCACGACCGTTACGAGGATCTGCGCGCCGGTGGTTCGTCGCTTGCCGATGCCGCAAAGCAGCTGAACCTCAAGCCCGTCACCATTGCCGCCATCGATGCCGCTGGCCTCGATGAAAAGGGTGACACGGTCGAAGGCCTGCCCTCGCCGCAGCTGGCACAGGAAGTCTTCAAGACCGAACCCGGCACCGAAGCCCTGCCGATCAATCTCGGCCGCGAAGGTTACATCTGGTTCGATGTCGAGCAGATCATCCCCGCCCGTGACCGCACGCTTGCCGAAGTCCGCGACGATGTCGTGGCCGACTGGACGTCCGAGCAGCAGCGTACAGCACTGGCCGCCAAGGCCGACGAACTGAAGGCCCGCGTTGAAAAGGGCGAAACGCTCGAGGCTGTTGCCGGCGAGCTCAGCCTTGCCGTCGAGCAGAAATCCGGCCTGCGCCGCACCAGCGAGGATGCGATTTTCGGCCGCCAGACGATTGCCGCCGTTTTCTCCGGCGCTGAAGGCGTGGTTGGCACGGCGGCAGATGCCGATGGTTCCAGCCGCATCCTCTTCAAGGTCACATCGGTTGACACCAACGCCCCTGCCGACGCGCTTGCCAATGACGACCAGCAGTTTACCGCCATTGCCCGTGCAGCCGGCGACGATATGCTGGACCAGATGGTCAACCGTCTGCAGAACGACTATGGTGTGACCATCAATCAGGCCCTCGCCGATCAGGCGATGGTCGGCTTCTGACCGGGGGGCGGAAACCATGGCCGAACTGAAGCCGCTGATCGCCAAGGTCGCGAACGGAGAAAGCCTGAACCGCGAGGATGCGCGGACGGCCTTCGACATTCTGATGTCGGGCGAAGCCACCCCGTCGCAGATCGGCGGTTTCCTGATGGCGCTGCGCGTGCGCGGCGAAACGGTCGACGAAATCGTCGGCGCCGTTTCCTCCATGCGCGCCCGCATGCTGCCGGTCTCGGCCCCCGCCAATGCCATCGATATCGTCGGAACCGGCGGTGATGGCATCGGCACCTATAATATCTCGACACTGGCTTCGATCATCGTTGCCGGCACGGGCCTGCCGGTCGCCAAGCATGGCAACCGGGCGCTGAGCTCCAAATCCGGCACGGCGGATGCCTTGTCCGCTCTTGGCGTCAAGCTCGATATCGGTCCCGATCTCATCGCCCGCTGCATCGCAGAGGCGGGACTTGGCTTCATGTTCGCGCAGATGCACCACTCCGCCATGCGCCATGTCGGCCCGAGCCGGGTCGAACTCGGCACAAGGACGATTTTCAACCTGCTCGGCCCGCTCTCCAACCCGGCGGGTGCAAAGCGCCAATTGCTCGGCGTGTTTTCGCCGCGCTGGCTGGTGCCGCTTGCCGAAGTGCTGCGCGATCTCGGTTCGGAAAGCATCTGGGTCGTCCATGGCGATGGTATGGATGAAGTCACCACGACAGGCGTCACCCATGTCGCCGCGCTGGAAGATGGCAAGATCCGCACTTTCGATCTGACCCCGAAAGATTTCGGCGTCGACGTTGCGGCGATGGCTGATCTGAAAGGCGGCGACGGTATTGCCAATGCGGCAGCCCTGCGCGACGTCCTGTCGGGCAAGCGCAATGCCTATCGTGACGTGTCGCTCTGCAACGCGGCGGCTGCCCTTGTCATCGCCGGCAAGGCCGAAACATTGGGTCAGGCGATGACGATCGTCAGCGAAGCGCTCGACAGCGGTGCGGCGGCAGCAGCACTCGACCGTCTGGTCGCCGTTTCCAATGAAGCCGATGCCGCGCAGGCCGACCACAAGCAGGAATGAAAGCGAGACCATGAGCGACATTCTGAAAAAGATCGAGATCTACAAGCGCGAGGAAATCGCCGCTGCCAAGGCGAAGACCTCGCTGGCCGATCTCAAGGCCATGGCCGCTGACCAGAGTGCGCCGCGTGGTTTCTACAAGGCGCTCCGGGCAAAGCAGGCCGAAGGCAAGTTCGGCCTGATCGCCGAGATCAAAAAGGCCAGCCCGTCGAAAGGCCTCATCCGCCCGGATTTCGATCCGCCGGCGCTGGCTGCTGCCTATGAGGCGGGCGGTGCCGCCTGTCTTTCGGTGCTGACGGACAGCCCGAGCTTTCAGGGCGCACCGGAATTCCTGACCGCCGCCCGCAATGCCTGCGCTCTGCCGGCTCTGCGCAAGGATTTCATGTTCGAGACCTATCAGGTGCATGAGGCCCGTGCCTGGGGCGCGGACTGCATTCTCCTCATCATGGCATCGCTCTCTGACGACGAGGCCAAGCGCCTCGAAGACGAGGCTTTCGCACTCGGCATGGATGTGCTGGTCGAGGTGCATGATGCAGAGGAAACCGAACGGGCCCTGAAGCTCGCCTCGCCGCTTCTCGGCATCAACAACCGCAACCTGCGCACCTTCGAAGTCGGTCTCGAAACCAGCGAGAAGCTGGCGGGCCTCGTACCGGCCGACAAGCTGCTGGTCGGCGAAAGCGGTATCTTCACCTATGAGGATTGCCAGCGCCTCGAAAAAAGCGGCATCAGCACCTTCCTCGTCGGCGAAAGCCTGATGCGCAAGGATGATGTGACGGCGGCCACCAAGGCGCTGCTGACGGGCCAATCCGGCATTCTGGCAGCGGAGTAAATCCCCGATGAGCGAGGCCTCAAAGCTCACCCATCTCGATGCCAGCGGCGAGGCGCATATGGTCGATGTCGGCGACAAGGTGGAAACCATCCGTGTCGCCGTCGCCGAAGGCTTCGTGAAGATGAAACCGGAAACGCTGGCGCTCATCCGCGACGGCAACGCCAAGAAGGGCGATGTCATCGGCACCGCGCGCCTTGCCGGCATCATGGCCGCCAAGCAGACGGCCAATCTCATCCCGCTCTGCCATCCCTTGATGCTGACCAAGGTCGCGGTGGACATTACCGAAGATACCACCCTGCCCGGCCTGCGCGTCGAAGCCATGGTGAAACTGTCGGGCAAGACCGGTGTGGAGATGGAAGCGCTGACCGCCGTCTCCATCGCCTGCCTGACGATCTATGACATGGCCAAGGCTGCCGACAAGGCGATGGAAATCGTCAATATCCGCCTGCTCGAAAAAAGCGGTGGCAAATCCGGTGATTTTCGCCGGCAGGAGAGCTGAATGAAACCGCTGCTGCCCGTAGATGATGCCACACGGCGCCTTCTGGAAGCGGCGGTTCCTGTAACCGACAGCGAAACCCTGCCGCTTGCCGAATGTGATGGCCGCGTCCTCTCGGCCGATCTGGCGGCGCGCCTCACCCAGCCGCCTTTTGACGCCTCCGCCATGGATGGCTACGCGCTGCGCAGCGTCGATGCATCTGAAATCGGCTCAGTCCTGACCGTCATCGGCCAGGCGGCTGCCGGCCATGCCTTTACCGGCACTCTGGGTGAAGGCGAAGCAGTGCGCATCTTCACCGGCGCGCCCGTGCCGGAGGGAGCCGATACCATCCTCATTCAGGAAGATGCGGAGGTGCTGGAAGGCGGCAAGATCCGCACCACCTTCGAAGTCACCGCAGGGAGACACATTCGCCCGCGCGGGCAGGATTTTGCGCAGGGCGAAACGGTTCTGCAAGCCGGGCGCGAACTTGGCTTCACCGACCTGACACTTGCGGCGGCCATGAACCACGCCACGCTGGCTGTCTATCGCAGGCCGCGCATCGCCATCCTCGCCACTGGCGACGAACTGCTGCCGCCAGGCAGCACGCCGAACCCGGCCCAGATCATCGCCTCCAACACTTTTGGCGTCGCTGCCCTCGCCCGTCAGGCGGGGGCCGATATTCTCGACCTCGGCATCATCGCCGATGACGATACGCTGATCCGCGCCGCCATCGGCAAGGCTGTCGCAGCCAAGGTGGATGTGCTGGTGACGTTGGGCGGCGCCTCCGTCGGCGACCACGATCTCGTGCAGGCGGCATTGAAGGCGGAAGGCATGCAGCTGGATTTCTGGCGCATCGCCATGCGTCCCGGAAAGCCGCTGATGGTCGGCGCGATCGGCACCATGCAGGTTCTCGGCCTGCCCGGAAACCCGGTCGCCAGCCTCGTCTGCAGCCTGTTGTTTCTCGAACCGCTGATCCGCCGGATCGGCCGCCGCGTGCCTCTGCAACGCACAGCGACAGTCAGAATCGCAACGCCGCTGAAGGCCAATGACCATCGGCAGGATTATCTTCGCGCCCGTCTCCGCACCGACGACAGCGGTGAACGCGTGGCGGAAGCCTATGCCAAACAGGATTCATCGATGATGAACATCCTTGCCCATTCCGATGTCCTGATCATCCGTCCGCCGCATGCGCCGGAAGCACCGGCAGGCACGGAATGCCCGGTTATAAAGCTCAGGACCTGACGCCGCCGGATCGAAGTGGTCCTGAGAACGGCGCACCGTTTCAAAAGCGTGACAAATATCATGTCTATACCGGCGCAAACCGCGCCGTTTGGCGTTGAGACGACCAAATAAAAACTGTAAGATTCTTGTGTATAGACATAATCGGCGAAGTTTGCCGCCTATAGGTCATGTCTTACCGAATTGAAAAAAGGCACTGACCTGACGTTTCCCTTCGTTGTACCCTGCATTGCTGTGCCAAAATAAATCACTCGAAAAGCGTTATCGGGATTGACAGAATAAATACGATGCTGTCACCAAGGCGCACAGTAGAGGGAAAAAACACCGGAAATCTCTAAAAATGAAAATTACTTATAATTATCAATTAAATAAGATAAAAATCAGCGAAAATGGAATTTCCGGGAACAAAAATTAGTTTTCTATAAATTAAGCTTTCCAAAACAGCCCGCATAATAATAATCATAGTCTATAAGCAGACTCACTGGAGTTTCTTGATGAACACGGCATCCACGCCCAAAACAACGGGACCCGACATTGCCGGGCAGATTGCCTACGCCATGCGGAGCATGGGTGTTTCGCCGATCCCGCGTAATTACAGCCTTTTCTACGAAGCCTATATCGGCTCGAACCCGGCGCTGACCAAGGATCTGGCGGCACTTGGGAGCCGGGCCACGCAGGAGGATCTGGACGAACTGTCCACGCGCTACGGCGAAAGCAATCCGGTCAGGGCAATCGACGACGCGCATGAAAAGCTCAGGCGCGAACTGGAAGCGTTGCTGGGTACGTTGCGGCGGGAGCAATCCTCCATCGAGAACTACAACAGGATACTTGGCGAAACGCGCCAGCGCATCGATGACAAGAACGCCTCCAGCACCAATATTCTGAAGAATGCGATCCTGTTGCTGGCCGAAGCCACGGGCACGAAGATCATCGACGGCGAGAAGGCGTTTAACGACGTCAATCGCCATGCCGAAGAAATGCATCAGGTCCGTCTGGAACTGGATGAATATAAGCGCATCGCCAATACAGACTCGCTGACGCGCCTTTCCAACCGCCGGGCTTTCGATGACCGGCTGGCTTCCGTCTATGACAGCTCGATCGGCCTGCAATATACATCGCTGGTGCTGCTCGATATCGATCATTTCAAGCGGATAAACGATACGTTCGGCCATCCCGTCGGTGACAAGATTTTGGCAACCGTCGCCTCGGTCATCCGCGCCAATGTCCGCAAGGATGGCTTCGTCGCAAGAAGCGGCGGTGAGGAATTCGCGATCATTCTCGACGGCAATACGCCGGAGGAAGTCATGGTGATGTGCGAGCGCATCCGCCTGTCGCTGGAAAGCACGCCCTTCCGCAATTCACGATCGGGCGCCGATTATGGCACGGTGACGATCTCCATCGGCTTCGCATCCGCTTCACAGGCCAACAATCCGGGCGAGCTTTATGGCCATGCCGATACGGCGCTCTACCACGCCAAGGAAACCGGCAGAAACCGCTCCGTCTTTTACGAGGACGGCATGCAGAAGAACTATACCGGCAAGAACTGGCTTATCTACCGGACGTGACGCGTAATGCGCCAGTTCGGGTGCACTAAAACCACCCTGCTTCCCCTACCCTCATTCCTGTGCTTGTCACAGGAATGTAGCCGGCCAAGGTCCTGGGCTGAAAAACTCCCTCCGCCACGCAGACGCGCGTCGACTGGTGTGCTGTGACGGGCACAGCAATGAGGGAAGAGGAAAGACGTCAGCCTGTCGTTACATTGATATGAGCAATCTTGGCGACAACCCCTCACCACATCGTGGCCGCCGCCCGCGCCGCCCATTCGCGGTCATAGGTTTCCTGATCGAACTCCGCTTTCGCGGCTTTCAGCAGCACGCCCGGCGTGGGTAGCGACGCCGGTGCGACGAAGTGTTCCGGGTTCCATAGTTCCGAGCGCATCAGTGCCCGGGCACACTGGAAATAAACCTCATCGATCGTCACCACGATGACGGTGCGCGGATGTTTGCCATCCATCTCGAAGCTTTGCAGCAGTTCCGCATCAACCGAAACAACGGCCCGGCCGTTGATGCGCATCGTCGTATTCGAGCCGGGGATCAGGAACATCAGCGCCACCCGCGGATCGCGCACGATGTTCAAAAGCGAGTCGACGCGGTTATTGCCGCGCCAGTCCGGCAGCAGCACGGTCTTTTCATCCGCCACCCGCACCACACCGCCCCTGTCACCACGCGGCGAACAGTCCATTCCCTCCGGCCCCACCGTCGCCAGCGCCAGAAAGGGTGATGCCTCGATCATCAGCCGGTATTCCGCCGTCAGCTTCGCCGTCACCTTCGCGACCGAGGCTTCGCTCGTGCCGTCATAGATGGCCTTCAGTTCTTCCACAGTACGAATGATCGTCATATTCGCCTCAATCCCTCGAAATCTGCTTCACTGCTAAGCGGGCCCTATTCTTCCGCCAGTTCCGCCTTTTCCCGTTCCGCCCGCTCGCGTGCGGTGCGTGCGGCGACGAGGTCGGCCGGCTGGGCATTGCCGCGGATCAGCGAACGGCCGGCATAGATGCCGCCGACGACTTCCATGGCGAAACGTTCCTCGTCACGATCGCGGAACTCCTCCACCAGACGGGCAGCGTCTTCACGCTCCTCGCCCATGGCGCCCAGCACTTCCTCGCTGAAATTCAGCGCCGATTCCAGCGTCTCGCGGATCTGGTAATCCACGCCTGCCTTGAGAAGATCGATGGCGTGGCCACGGTCATAGGCGCGGGCAAGAACCGGAACCAGCGGGAATTCGTGCTTGACGATCTCCGCGATCCGCACCGCCGCGTCCTTGTCGTCGACACAGATGAGAACGGCGCGCGCCGTACTCGCACCTGCCGCATGCAGGATTTCCGCCCGCGATCCGTCGCCATAATAGACCTTGAAACCGAACTCCGCCGCATCACGCACGAATTCGGCATCCTTGTCGATGAGCGACAGCGTGTAACCCCGCGCCAGCAGCGGCTGGCTGACGATCTGGCCGAAACGCCCGAAGCCGATCAGCAGAATGCTGCCTTCGACATTCTCGGGCACATCGAGATCGTCGGTATTGGGAACCGCCGCCGGCACCAGCCGGTCATGCAGGATGACCATCAGCGGCGTCAGCACCATCGAAATGATGATGGTCGCCGTCAGGATGGCGTTGGCTTCCCGGTCGAGAATGCCGGCGCTGACGGCGGCGGAATAAAGCACGAAGGCGAATTCGCCGCCCTGCGCCATCAGCACCGCCCGTTCCAGGCTCTCACGCCTGGTGGTGCCGAGCGCCCGCGCCACGCCATAGATGAGAAAACCCTTGAGCAGCATGTAGCCTGCGACACTGACTACCACCAGCTGCCAGTTGGACGCAATGACGGCAAGATCGATCGCCATCCCGACGCCAAGGAAAAACAGGCCGAGCAGAATGCCGCGAAACGGCTCGATATCCGCTTCCAGCTGATGACGGAAGGACGATTCCGACAAAAGCACGCCGGCAAGGAAGGCGCCCATGGCCATGGAAAGCCCGCTGACCTGCATCAGCAGCGCAGACCCCAGCACCACCAGCAGGGCGGCCGCCGTCATCACCTCACGCGCCCCGGAGGCGGCGAGCAGCCGGAAGAACGGGTTGAGCAGATAACGCCCGGCAAGAATGAGCGCTCCGACGGCGGCAAGCGCGATGCCCAGGGAAATCCAGCGCTCCGAGGGCGTCACATGTTCGCCGCCCGAGCCGAGAAAGGCGACAAGCGCCAGAAGCGGCACGATGGCCAGATCCTCAAACAGCAGGATGGCGATGATGCGCTGGCCCTTGAGGCTGGACATGCTGTTGCGTTCCTGCAGCATCTGCATGACGATCGCCGTCGAGGTCAGCACGAAACCCGTGCCGGCGACGAAGGACATGATGACCGGAAAGCCAAGACCGACACCGATCAACGTCAGGCCGGCCATACAGACCAGCACCTGCAGCGCCCCCAGCCCGAAAATATCCTGCCGCATCGACCACAGTCGCGACGGCTGCATTTCAAGGCCGATGATGAACAGGAACATCACCACGCCCAGTTCGGCAATATGCAGGATGGCCTGCGGATCGGAAAAGAAGCCGAGCCCGTAAGGCCCGATCACCAGGCCGGCGGCCAGATAACCCAGCACCGAGCCAAGGCCGATACGTTTGAAAATCGGCGCAGCGACAACGCCTGCCGCCAACAACACGACCACCTGGGCCAGATCATTTCCGTTCGCTTCGACAGCCACACGCCACCCCGCTGAAAATCGATAAGACGAGGGTGTTCCCTCCCTCACTTCCTAGCGCATCGAGGTGAAAAGCGAAAACGATTTTACTGAAGGACGATGCGCAGATTCAACGGGTTATTTGTCCATCAGGCATGCGGGCTTCAGATGCCGCTGTCCTCCTCCCCTCATTCCTGTGCTTGTCACAGAAATCCAGTCGACGCGCGTCGGCGCGGCGGGAGGAGTCTTTTTCAGCCCAAGGGCTTGGGCTGGCTGGATTCCTGTGACAAGCACAGGAATGAGGGTGGGAGTGTCGCAGGCCTTGCGTCCGCCTACCGGGATAGCGGCTCCCTGCTCAAGCCCTTTTCAGCAAGCTGCCGTTGATAATCGTCAAACAGTGCGTCGCCGGTTTCGCCCAGTTCCCTCAGATATTTCCAGGTGTAGATACCGCTGTCATGGCCGTCGTCGAAAACGATGCGAACCGCATAATTGCCGGTGGCGATCATCGAACGGATGGCGACATTGCGTTTGCCGGGTACCGTGACCTTTTGTCCCGGACCGTGGCCCTGTACTTCCGCCGAGGGCGAAAGCACCCGCAGCATCTCGGCCTGAAGGCGGTAAACGCTTCCATCGTCGAAGGAAACAGTCAATTCGCGCCGGTCTTTCGACACAAGCAGCTCGGTCGGCCAGGCATCACTCATTTTTCACTTCCGTACGCTCATAATATGCGTCAAAATTACGGACTTGCCTCACGATAGGCAAGCCACTACATCATTTGAAAGGCGCATCGCGCAATGAGGATGGAGACGTGAACAGTTTCCCCGGATCGCTTGAAAAAGCGCAATTCCTGACGGAAAACAACGCACCGATGATTGACCCCTTCGGCCGCGCCATCACCTATCTGCGCGTTTCAGTCACCGACCGCTGCGATTTCCGCTGCACCTATTGCATGTCCGAGCACATGACCTTCCTGCCGAAGAAAGACCTTCTGACGCTGGAAGAGCTCGACCGGCTCTGTTCCGTCTTCATAACGCGCGGCGTGCGCAAGCTCAGGCTCACCGGCGGCGAGCCGCTGGTGCGCAAGAACATCATGTCGCTGGTGAGGAATCTCGGCCGCCATATTCGCACCGGCGCGCTGGAAGAACTGACGCTGACCACCAATGGCTCGCAGCTGGCCAAATTCGCCGCCGAACTCGCCGATTGCGGCGTCAAGCGCATCAACGTCTCGCTGGACACGCTCGACCGTGATAAATTTCGCCAGATCACCCGCTGGGGCGATATCGACCGTGTCATGGAAGGGCTGGATGCCGCACAGGCAGCCGGCATCAAGGTCAAGCTCAACGCCGTGGCGCTGAAGGATTTCAACGACACCGAAATGCCTGAAATCATGCGGTTTGCCCATGGTCGCGGCATGGACCTGACGGTCATCGAAACCATGCCGATGGGCGAGATCGAGGAAGACCGTACCGACCGCTACCTGCCGCTGTCGCAGCTGCGCGCCGATCTGGAAAAGCGCTTCACGCTTATCGACAGCGATTACCAGACCGGCGGCCCGGCCCGTTACGTGACGGTGAAGGAAACCGGCGGCCGGCTCGGCTTCATCACGCCGATGACCCATAATTTCTGCGAAAGCTGCAACCGTGTCCGCCTCACCTGCACCGGCACGCTCTACATGTGTCTGGGCCAGGACGATGCCGCCGACCTGCGCACGGCGCTGCGCGCTTCCGACAGCGACGCCTATCTGTCCAGCGCCATCGATGAAGCCCTTCTGCGCAAGCCGAAAGGTCATGATTTCATCATCGACCGCACCCATAAACGCCCCGCCGTCGCCCGCCATATGAGCGTGACGGGCGGCTGATTGGCGGCTGAACTTCTTTCTCGTCCACCCACCCATATAAACGGTTGAATTGCCGGCTTGGCCGTGTCACGTCTCTTTACATGGAGGAATGCGCCGTCGCGCCCGCGAGGCCGCCCGAAACCGTCTGAAAGGGCGATCAGGGTCAAACTGCGCATGGTCTGGGATCGTATGGAATGGCATTGACGGACAATACGCGCGGCGCGCTTTTCATGGCGCTCGCCATGGCAAGCTTCACGGCCAACGACGCCCTGACGAAATCCGTCACACCCTACATCAACACCGGCCAGATCATGTTCGTGCGCGGCATCATGACCGTGGTGCTGATCTATATCGCCGCCCGGCATTTCGGCGCGCTCCGGCCGTTGAAAACCCTGCTGCGCCCCATCATCATCCTGCGCTGTCTCTGTGAAGTGACTGCGGCCGTGCTTTATCTGACGGCGCTGGGCCTCATCGAATTTTCCAATGCTTCGGCCATATTGCAGTCCCTGCCGCTGGTGGTGACGCTGGGTGCGGCGCTGTTCCTGCGCGAGCCGGTCGGCTGGCGGCGCTGGGTGGCCATCATCGTCGGTTTTATCGGCGTGCTCGTCATCATCAGGCCCGGCCCGGAAGGTTTCACGCCCGGTGCATTGCTGGTCGTCGCATCACTCGCCGTCACCGCCGCACGCGATCTCCTGACCCGGAAAATGTATGCCGACGTACCTTCGCTCGCCATCACCGTCATCACCGCCTTCGTCAACATGGCGGTGGGCGGCCTGCTGATCGTGCCTTTCGGCGGCTGGCAGCCGATGAACGTCACGATCGTCTCGCATCTCGCCGCTTCCGCCATTCTGGTGCTGGTCGGTTATCAGGCGATCATTCTCGCAATGAGATCAGGCGAAATCTCCTTCGTCGCACCGTTCCGTTATACCGGCCTGCTCTGGGGTTTCATGATCGGTGTGTTCTTCTTCAACGAAAAGATCGACAGTTTCACCATCATCGGCGCCATGATCGTCATCGGTTCAGGCCTTTATACCTTCTACCGCGAAAGCCTGCGCAAGCGCTCGCAGATGGCCAAGCGCGCAGCCGCGACACCAACGGCTGCGACCACGGTGCGGCCAGCTTCCGTAACGAAAACTGCCGTTACGGAAGAGGCGGGAGAGTGAGATGAAAAGCGGCCGTTTTCTCGATCGGACCACTCCGCCCCACATCATCACGCTGGTCGTCATCGCCGGCGTCGCGGCGCTGTGCATGAATGTGTTCCTGCCCTCGCTTGCGGCCATGGCGCTCTATTTCGAGACCGATTACGCGGTAATGCAATTTGCCGTTTCAGGCTACCTCGCCGCCACCGCCTGCCTGCAACTGCTTATCGGCCCGCTTTCCGATCTCTTCGGCCGCCGCCCGGTCATGCTTGCCAGCATCGCGATCATGATTGCCGCCACGCTGGTCTGCATGCTGGCGCCCAACATCACCGTCTTCATGATCGGGCGCGTCGCACAGGCGGCCGTCGTTTCCGGCTTCGTATTGGCCCGCGCCATCGTGCGCGACATGGTACCGATGGAACAGGCCGCCTCGATGATCGGCTATGTAACCATGGGCATGTCCGTGGTGCCGATGGTTGGCCCGACGGTTGGCGGGTTGCTCAACGACATTTCCGGCTGGCAGTCGAGCTTTGCGCTCCTTGCCCTGCTCGGCGTCGGCATTTTGGTGCTCGCCTGGTTCGATCTCGGCGAAACCAACCACAATAAGTCGGCGAGTTTTTCACAGCAGTTCCACGCCTGGCCCGAACTTCTTCGCTCGCCGCTGTTCTGGGGTTATGCGCTGACCTCGACCTTCTCGTCAGGCATGTTCTTTTCCTTCCTCGGTGGCGCGCCCTTCGTCGGCAGCGTGCTTTATGGGCTTGCCCCGGCCATGCTCGGCCTGCAATTCTTCTTCATGGCCAGCGGTTACATGCTCGGCAATTTCGTCTCCGGCCGTTATGCCAGCCAGATCGGCATCACCCGCATGATGCTCTCGGGCAATGTCATCGCCATTGCCGGCATCGTCACGACCATTGTGCTGATCACCGGCGGGGCGGAAAGCGCCTATGCGTTCTTCGTGCCGCTTGCCCTGATCGGCGTCGGCAACGGCGTGACCTTGCCCAGCGCCAATGCCGGCATGGTCAGTGTCCAGCCGCATCTGGCCGGGTCGGCCTCCGGTCTTGGCGGCGCGATGACCATCGGCGGCGGCGCCGCCCTTTCCGTGCTTGCCTCATCGGTCCTCTCAAAAGAAGACGGAACCTGGCCGCTCCTCATGGTGATGCTGGCGACCGGCCTTGTCGCCCTTCTCACCACCTATGTCGTAAGGCTGCAGGAACAGCGGCAATGAGCACCCTTCCCCATCATATACCCGGTCTCGTGCTCGCCGGCGGCCTGTCGCGGCGCATGGGCACCAACAAGGCAATGGTAACGCTGGGCGATGCACCGCTGCTTTCTCACGTCGTGCGCCGCATCGCACCACAGGTCTCGGATGTCACCATCAATGCCGCCACCAAAGAAAAGGGCGACTGGGCGGACAGTTTCGGTCTGCCGCTGCTGCCCGATACACTGAACGGCCATGCCGGGCCACTTGCAGGGGTTCTCGCCGGCATGCGGCATTTCCGCAATCGCGAGGCCACCGGCAGCCATTTCCTGACGGCGCCTGCCGACAGCCCGTTCTTTCCAGACGATCTCGTCGCCCGGCTTTGCGAACACGTATCGGACAATACGATCGTCATCGCCGCCTCCAGCGGCCAGCTTCACCCCGTCTTCGCACTGTGGCCGGTGGCGCTTGCCGACGATCTGGAGGACTGGCTGAAGAACGATGCCAACCGCCGTATCCGGGCTTATCTTGCCCGGCATGTCACCATCGGCGTGGCCTTCCCGCCGGTGGAAACGGCAAAGGGCAGCCTCGATCCATTCTTCAACATCAACACCCCGGACGAGCTGGCGCTGGCGCGTAGCTATCTGGAGCATTTCCAGTAGGATAATGCGTTGAAACAAAGAGATGGAGCTGCAACCATGACGACACAAAAGGTCTTTGGCATTGCCGGCTGGAAAAATTCGGGCAAGACCGGCCTTGCGGTCCGCGTCGTCACCGAGTTGACAGAACGCGGCTACCGCGTCTCCACCATCAAGCACGCCCATCATGATTTCGATATCGACAAGGTCGGTGCGGATAGCTGGCGTCACCGGCAGGCCGGCGCGCATGAGGTCACCATCGTCTCCGGCACGCGTTTCGCCATCATGCATGAACTGCGCGGCGAACCGGAGCCGTCCTTCGAGCACATCCTCTCCCGCCTCGCCCCCTGCGATCTCGTGCTGATCGAAGGTTACAAATATGAGCCGGTGCCGAAGATCGAGGCGCGCCGGCTGGAAGCGATGAAAACCGAGCCGCTTGCGCCGCTCGATCCGCATATCATTGCAATTGCCGCCGATCATGAGGTGACGGACACGGCGCTCCCCGTTTTCGATCTCGATGATACCGCGAGTATTGCGGATTTCATCGAGAAGACGGTGGGGTTGGTGAGACGGCAACAGACAGAGTGACACAGGGGCAGCTTAGCCGTTTAAGGCCACATCCCCAGATCCGTCATACCGGCCCTAAGCCGGTATCCAGCCAGCCCAAGTCCTTGGGCTGAAAGGAGTCCTTCTCGCCGCGCCGACGCGCGTCGGCTGGATGCCGGATCAGGTCCGGCATGACGGAAGAGAAGTGCCATGAAGCCAAAACCCACAACGCCTGTCGCAACGACGACGCAAGCTCCCATGATCCCTCACCCCCAAAAATGAAAAAGCCGGGCTCTTCACCCGGCTTCATCATTCCTTGAGACGCAATACCTATTCAAGGAAACCTGATGGGTTCACCGGCGTCGCATCCTTGCGAACTTCAAAGTGAACCTGCGGACGCTTGGCGCTGCCCGTCATGCCCGAGGTGGCGATGGTCTGGCCACGCTGGACCTTCTGGCCGCGCTGCACGTCGAGATTGGCGGCGTTGCCGTAAACGGTGACCTTGCCGTCGTCATGGCGCACCAGCACCGTGTTGCCGAGCTGCTTCAGACCGTTGCCGGCATAGATGACCACACCGTTTTCAGCGGCCTTGATCGGCGTACCCTCGGGAACCGAGATGTTGATGCCGTCATTGCGACTGCCTTCGACATTGTCACCGAAATTGTTGATGACCGCGCCGCGAACCGGCCAGCGATATTTGCCGATGCCCGTGGATTCCGGAGCAAGGGAAGCCATGTCGGACTTCTTTTCGATATCGCTGACGCTTGCCGTAGCGGCCGGCGCGGCAGGGATAGTCGCGGCAGCAGCGGCAGGGGCCTTGTAGGGCTCCGGCTTGGCGGAGGCGGTCTCGACTGCCTTGGCCGCTTCCTTGGCGGGAACGGAGGCCGTCTTGACGTTGTCAGTGCCGGCACCCGGCATGGAAAGTGTCTGGCCGACACGGATGCTTTCGTTGGAAAGACCGTTGGCGGCCTTCAGCGCGGCAACCGAGACGCCGTTTTCGCGGGCGATCTTCGCAAGGCTGTCGCCTGGCTGAACCTTGTAGCCACCAGTCGGCGGCAGCGGCTTGCCACCGGGAGGTGTCAGCTTGCCGGCCTCGGAGGAAACCTTGTCGCGAGCGGCGGCCTGCGACGGCAGAACGGCCACATTGCCTTCGGGGCTGCGCAGCGGCGTCGGCTGGTCGCCATTGCGGTTCAGCGCGATATTGCCGGCCGCATCCTTGGCGGCGTTGCGCACCTGGCCGAATTTCGGAATGAGGATCGACTGGCCGGCCTGCGCCGAAGACGCGGACTTCAGGCCGTTGACGCGCAGCAGCTCCTTTTCCGGAACGCCGTAGCGGTTGGAAATGGTGGTGATGCTTTCGCCCGGACGCAGCGTCACGGAAGAAGCACCATCCGTATGCCAGCCATTCTTGTCGGAACGGACGGTTGCGGTCGTCAGATTGTCGGTAACGGGTGCTGCGGCCTGGCGGGCCGGTGCGGCCAGAGACGGAGCAGCCTGTCGCTGCGCCGACGGGAAAGGCTGAGCCATGGCTTCGTTGCGGGTCGACGGATCGCGGCTTGCCACTGCCGAAGGCGCCGACAGTTCGGAGCGCTGCACCGGAGAGGCCGAAGCCGAGCGGGCCGTGGAAGGCTGAATGCCGCCGCCGTAACCGCCGGACTGCGGATAGGAATTACCCGCCATGTTCTGGTTGGCGTAACCGCCCTGCGGCGCGGCAGAGGCGTAACCGCCATTCATGTCGCCCTGCGGAACCGGGGCCTGTGCATAAGCACCGCCACCCTGCCGGGCTGGAATTGACGCCGTGGTCATCTGATCCGGTCCACTGGAAAAGAGGCCGCCGAACCGCGTTGCATCCGAGCTACAGCCCGTTGCGACGCTTGCCAGCAATGCCGCTGCGAACATTTTTGCGACTGATTTTCCGATTTTAGACGAATGTCTCATACGCATGACTCGATCTACACTGACGCCAACCCGCCGCATCGAGACCGATCCGGCACAAATTTCACTTCTTGCAAGGCCCATTTCCCGAGGTGGGGAAAACCATGCGTCGATGTTTATGATTAAAGCGCGTTAGTGTTACCACGCCGTTAAAACGTTAAGCCGTTTGGCGCTTTTTTGACACTTCGATAACCATGACGAAAACCGTATGCGTCATGTTGGGACAATAATGATATTGAAAATCAGATAGTTGCGACAATTCAGAACATTAGAAGACAAAAATGAATTGCCTTCAAAATTTTCATTTCGTCACAAATGCCGGGCAATATGGGTGCTGAGCGGCAGATAAGGTGCCTCAAACAGCTCTTCCTTTTCGAAGCGGCTGCCGGTCTTGGAGAAGCGGGTCATCACGCAGCGATCACCCTCGATGATGATCGGCGCGATCATCATTCCACCCGAAACGATCTGCTCGGCAAAGAAGCGCGGCATGGTGGTGAAGGCGGCGGTGGAAACAATCCGGTCGAAGGTGCCTTCGCCCACCAGACCATTGCTGCCATCCGCCTGGCGGATGACGACATTGCGGATGGAAAGATCATCGAGACAGTTCTGCGCCTGCTGCACCAGCGTCTTGTAACGCTCCAGCGAAAACACCCGCTCGACCCGGCGGGCGATGATCGCCGTCATGAAACCGCTGCCCGTGCCGATTTCCAGCACGCGCTGGCCGGGTTTCAGCTGCAGGCGGGCAAGTATCTTCACCGCCATGTCGGCGCCTTCCATGAAGGCACCACAGTCGATCGGGATCGTGCGGCTGGAATAGGCATCGGCCGCAAATTGCGGCGGCACGAATTTGGAACGGGGCGTCTGCTCGACCGCCGTCAAAAGATCAAGGTCGGAAATCCCCTCGCCCCTTAAGCGGAGAACGAGAGCGGCAAAACCTTCCTTTTCGACCATTGCGGATTTCAATCGGCGACTCCGAATCCAAGTGCTTGCGCAACCCGATCCTTCACCGTGTAGTCCGTCAGGTCAAGCTTAAGCGGCGTGACCGAAATCTTGCCATGCTTCAGGGCGTGGATATCGGTGCCTTCGCGGAAGGTGCCGAGACGCTCGCCGAAGCGCAGCCAGTAATAGGGGAAACCGCGGCCGTCCTGTCGTTCTTCCACGGTCAGGCCGAAATCGAGCTTGCCCTGCCCGGTCACGGAAACGCCCTGCACATCCTTGGGCGCGCAATTGGGGAAATTGAGATTGAGGAACGTGCCATCAGGCAGATCGACATTCATCAGCTTGCGCAGAAGATCCGGCGCATAGGTTTCGGCGACTTCCCACGGCACGACACGGCCGTCGGCATGGCTGAAGGCCTGGCTGAGCGCGAAGGAACGCACGCCCTGCAGCGTGCCTTCGATGGCGCCGGCAATGGTGCCGGAATAGGTCACGTCATCGGCCATGTTGGCGCCGGCATTAACGCCTGACAGCACGAGGTCGGGCTTCTCAGGCAGAACTTCGCGAATGCCCATGATGACGCAATCGGTTGGTGTGCCGCGCAGCGCATAATGTTTGTCGGAAACTTTTCGCAGGCGCAGTGGTTCGGAAAGCGTCAGCGAATGAGCAAGGCCGCTCTGATCGGTCTCGGGCGCGACGATCCAGACATCGTCGGACAGCGTGCGGGCGATACGCTCCAGCACGGCCAGACCCTCGGCGTGGATACCGTCATCATTCGTCAGCAAAATCCGCATGTTTTCTCTCCGCTTTCATGTCGCAGGGGACGAAGCATCCTCTCCTCCGTCATGCCGGACCTGATCCGGCATCCAGCCGACGCGCGTCTGCGCGGCGGGAAGCACTCTTTTCAGCCCAAGGACTTGGGCTGACTGGATGCCGGATCAAGTCCGGCACGACGGTAGTGTAATTCTCAAGCCGCCTTCTCGATGCGCTTCAGACCGCCCATATAGGGCAGCAGCACGTCTGGAATTGTGACGGAACCGTCCTCGTTCAGATAATTTTCGAGAACCGCGATCAGGCAGCGGCCGACGGCCGTGCCGGAACCGTTCAGCGTGTGAACGAACTTCGTCGCCTTGTCGTCCTTGCCGCGATAACGCGCATTCATGCGTCGGCCCTGGAAATCGCCGCAGACCGAGCAGGACGAAATTTCGCGATAGGTGTCCTGGCCGGGCAGCCACACTTCCAGATCGTAGGTCTTGCGTGCGCCAAAACCCATGTCGCCGGTGCAGAGCGTCATGGTGCGGAAATGCAGGCCGAGACGCTTCAGCACTTCTTCGGCGCAGGCTGTCATGCGCTCATGCTCGGCAACAGCGCTTTCCGCATCGGTGATGGAGACGAGTTCGCATTTCCAGAACTGGTGCTGGCGCAGCATGCCACGCGTGTCGCGGCCGGCCGAACCCGCTTCCGAACGGAAGGACGGTGTGAGCGCGGTGAAACGCAGCGGCAGTTTTTCCTGCTCGAGAATTTCGCCGGACACGAGGTTGGTCAGCGTCACTTCCGCCGTCGGGATCAGCCAGCGGCCATCGGTGGTCTTGAACAGGTCTTCGGAGAATTTCGGCAATTGCCCGGTGCCGAACATCGCCTCGTCACGCACCATCAGCGGCGAAGACACTTCAGTGTAACCGTGTTCCGTCGTGTGCAGGTCGATCATGAACTGGCCAAGCGCCCGCTCCAGCCGCGCCAGCTGGCTGGTCAGAACGGTAAAACGCGAACCCGACAGCTTGGCGGCACGCTCGAAATCCATGTAGCCGAGCGCTTCGCCGATCTCGAAGTGTTCCTTGGCTGCATGGTTCCAGCCGGGCTTCTGGCCGACCACGCGGGTGACCACATTGTCGTGCTCGTCCTTGCCGTCGGGCACATCGTCAAAGGGAATGTTCGGCAGGCGCGACAAAGCGTCGTTCAGCTCGGCGGTGACCTGACGGTCTTCCTCCTCGGCGCGCGGCATGTTTTCCTTGATGTCGGCGACTTCGGCTTTAAGTTTTTCCGCAAGCTCCATGTTCTTCTGCGCCATGGCGGCGCCGATTTCCTTGGAGGCGGCATTGCGACGGGACTGCATGTCCTGCAGGGACTGGATGACGGAACGGCGCTTTTCATCAAGGGCGATCAGGCCGCTGGCGGCAGGCTCAGCGCCTCGGCGGGCGAGAGCCGCATCGAAGGCTTCGGGGTTTTCGCGTATCCATTTAATGTCGTGCATCGTCGTTCCAGACCGTTGTTGCATTGCCCTCAGCAAAACGCCGGGCAAAGGCCCGGCGCGAAGAGATTTGTGAGCGGGGGAAACCTTGGCAAAGGCTCAGGTCTCTTCCAGCTCCGTGCTTTTGGATTCCGCCGCACGTTTCCTCTCCACGAGTCGAGCCATGTAGATGGAAATCTCGTAGAGAATGATCGCAGGCAGCGCAAGACCGATCTGGGACATGGGATCGGGCGGCGTCAGGACGGCGGCGACCACGAAGGCCATGACGATGGCGAACTTGCGCTTCTCGCGCAGCCAGTCGCTGGTCAGAATGCCGACGCGCGCCAAAAGCGTGGTGACGACCGGCAGCTGGAATACCAGACCGAAGGACAGCACCAGCGTCATGATGAGGCTGAGATATTCCGACACCTTCGGCATCAGCGAAATCGCCACCTCGCCATCCTCGGGCAATTGCTGCATGGCAAGGAAGAACCACATGACCATGGGCGTGAAGAAGAAATAGACGAGCGCCGCACCGATGAGGAAAAGGATCGGCGACGCGATGAGGAACGGCAGAAAGGCGGCGCGCTCGTTCTTGTAGAGACCGGGTGCGACGAACTTGTATAGCTGCGAGGCGATCACCGGAAAGGAGATGACCATCGCGCCGAACATCGCGACCTTGATCTGCGTGAAGAAGAATTCCTGCGGCGCGGTATAGATCAGCGACGATTTCGTCACATCGAGACCCGCCCAGAGCACTGCCCACTTATAGGGAATGACAAGCAGGTTGAAGAGGTGCTTGGCAACCGCAAAACAGGCAATGAAGGCAATGAAGAATGCACCGAGCGACCAGATCAGCCGGGTGCGCAACTCCATGAGGTGCTCGATAAGCGGCTGTGGCTTATCTTCGGTATCCCCGCTCATGCTTCATCCTTTTTCGGCTTCACAGCCTTTGTTTTTGCCGCTCTGGCCGGTTTGGCGTCAGCCACGGCCGTCGTCGTGTCAGCCGCGGTCTTCTTGACGGCCGCCTTTTTGACAACCGCCTTCACGGGTATCTTCGAAACGGCGGGCTCGCCCGTTGTCGCGGAAGCGACAGCGTCCGGCGTTGCAGCCACCTTGGTGCGGGCGGCGCGCTTCGGCTTGGCGGCAACCGCTTCGGCTTCGACGGTCGCAACGGATTTCGCACGGGCGCGCTTCGGCTTTTCTGCCGCAGTGGCAGCAACCGGTGCTGCTGCGGCGACGACGGGCGGCGTATCCGGCAGCTTCATTTCCGGCTCCGGCGTGCTCACGAGCGGGGCAACCGGCTCGCTCGTCGCGGGTGCGGCAGTGGAGGACAGCCCATCGGGTGCTGCCGTTGCCTTCTGCAGGTCGGATTTGATCTCATTGCCGAGCTGGCGCAGCGGGTTCATCGCATCGCGCAGCGAATTTGTCGGGTTGAGATTGCGGACATCGGAAATCGTCTGGCGCACATCGTCCATATCGGCCTCTTTCAGGGCCTCATCGAACTGCGTGCGGAAATCCCCGGCCATCTTGCGAAGGCCGGCCATCGTCTTGCCGAAGGCGCGGATCATGGGCGGCAAGTCTTTCGGTCCGACGACCACGATCAGCACGACCGCAATCACCAGAAGCTCGCTCCAGCCGATATCAAACATCAATACGCTCCCGAGACCCTAGCGCCGGCCTCAAACCAAACGACACGAGCCGCTTACTTGATCTCGTCAGCCTTGTGGTCGACAGTCTTCGCATTGGCATCTGCCGGCGGCGGCGTCTGGTCTTCGTCAGCCATGCCCTTCTTGAAGCTCTTGATGCCCTTCGCGACATCACCCATCAATTCCGGGATCTTGCCGCGTCCGAACAGGACGAGAACGATCACCAGCACGATGAGCCAATGCCACACACTAAAAGAACCCATAACTGCAACTCCTGAATTTCGCTTTCAGACGATGTAAGACGTTTGAAAGGCTTTTTCAAACGACAAATCGTCGCTGGGACGGGCCGTGCCCATAAACTTTTCGCGTGTATCACGCAGGCTCATGACGATATCAATCGTCACCATCGCCCCCACCCGGCGCAAGCAGGCCCAGTTCCTCCAGATCAAGCTGCGTGATCGGGTCTTCATCCTCGCGCAACTCGTCGCTCATCATCGGCAGAGGCACGCCGAAATTGGAGGGAATGCGGCCCGAAAGCAGCCCCGCCCCCTTCAGTTCCTCAAGGCCCGGTAGATCCCGTAATTCCTCAAGGCCGAAATGATCGAGAAACTCCACAGTCGTGCCGATCGTCACTGGCCTGCCCGGCGTGCGCCTGCGACCGCGGAAACGCACCCAGCCCGCCTCCATCAGCACGTCGAGCGTACCGCGTGAGGTCTGCACGCCGCGGATTTCCTCGATTTCGGCGCGTGTCACCGGCTGATGATACGCGATAATCGCCAAAACCTCCAGCGCTGCGCGCGACAGCTTCTTTGGCTCCTTCTCCTCCGTGCGGATGACGAAGGAAAGGTCGCTGGCCGTGCGGAACGCCCATTGCCCGCCCACCTGCACGAGATTGACACCACGGTCGCCATAGGCGGCCTTCAGCCGGTGCAGGATGGCGACGACATCCATGCCGCGCGGCAGACGCTCGGCGATGAAACCGATGGAAACCGGCTCGGCAGAGGCGAAAACCAGCGCTTCGGTGATCCGCTCGGCCTCCTTCAGCTGACGTTCGGAAAAAACAGTGGATTCGGGGGCCATCTCGTCTGTCACGATCATCGCCTCGCCGGTCTCATCATTTGTCATTATCGGTCTCCCCGGCTTGGGCTGCACGCTCGTCCCTTGTGCCACGGCGCATATAGATGGGCTGAAAAGCCCCCTCCTGCCGGATTTGCAGCGATCCCTCGCGCACCAGCTCCAGCGAGGCGGCAAAGGCGCTGGCGATGGCCGTCACCCGCATGGCGGGATCCGGCACATATTGCAGCAGATATTGATCGAGCACCGTCCATTCACCGACATCACCGAGGAGACTGTTGAGAAGCTCACGCGCCTCCACCAGCGACCACACCTGCCGCTTTTCGATAGTGACCTGGGTTATGGCCTGCCTCTGCCGCAGATTGGCGTAGGCGCTCAGGAGATCGTAGAGGTTCGCCTCGTAAGCCGAACGGTTGATATGCGGAATATGCTCCGGTGCACCCCGGGCAAAAACATCGCGACCAAGCTGGGCGCGGTTGACGAGCCTTTCGGCCGCCTCGCGCATCGCTTCCAGGCGTTTCAGCCGGAAGGCCAGCGTCGCGGCCATTTCCTCACCCGAAGGCCCGTCATCCTTCGATTGCTGCGGGATCAGCAGCTTGGATTTCAGGAAGGCAAGCCAGGCCGCCATCACAAGATAATCGGCGGCCAGCTCAATGCGCACGCGGCGCGCGCTTTCCACGAATTGCAGATATTGCTCGGCAAGCGCCAGCACCGAAATGCGCGACAGATCCACCTTCTGCGTGCGGGCAAGATGCAGGAGAAGATCGAGCGGGCCTTCGAAACCCGCGACGTCGATGACCAGCCCGGCCTCGCCGGTCAGCCGCTCCGGCGTCACATCCTGCCAGAGCTTGTCCATCGGCGTTGAATTGCGAGACTTGTCTGCGGCCATTGTTCCATCCGCCGGGCATCCGGCCTGTGATCCCGAGTGGGCGACCGCCGCCCGATCGTCAGGAAACGGCCCACATGGCGTTGAATTCAGCTCTCAGTTCGGCTTCGTCGGAGGCGTCAGCAGCGGGGAAACCCACCTCCACGGCCCGCACCCGCTCCAGCGAACGGCCGGAAAGAACGGGAACTTCCTTCACAACCTCAAGCATTTCACCCATCACGCCGTTGCAATGCAAGACTATATCGCAACCACCCGCAACAATATTCGCAGCCCGCTCGCCAAGTGTGCCCTTCAGCGCATTCATGGAACTGTCGTCGGACATCAGCAGCCCGTCAAAGCCGATGCGGCCGCGAATGATCTCCTCGATCACCTTTGCCGAGGTGGTCGCTGGTCGTTCGCGGTCAACGGCGTTGAACACCAGATGTGCGCTCATCGCCATCAATTCGCGGTTAAGCGCGCGGAACGGCACGAAATCATGGGCGTCCAGCTCATCAAGCGGCACATCGACAACAGGCAGCTCATGGTGCGAATCGACCATGCCGCGACCGTGACCCGGCATATGTTTCATGACGGGCAACATGCCACCGGCCTTCAGGCCATCGGCAGCCGCCTGGCCCATCTGCGCCACCATGGTCGGCGAATAGCCATAAGCGCGGTTGCCAATGACATTGCTGGCGCCTTCCACCGGCACATCGAGCACCGGCAGGCAATCGACATTGATACCGAATTTCATCAGGTCAAAAGCATGCAGGCGCGACATCAGCCAGGCGGCGCGCAGGCCTTCCTTTCGGTCACGCTCGTAGATTTCGCCGAGGATGCGGGCATTCGGATAGGCTTGCAGGATCGGCGGCTTGATACGCTGAACCCGCCCGCCTTCCTGATCGATCAGCACCGGCGCGTCCGGCCGCCCGACAGCATCGCGCATGGATGCGACGAGATCGGTGATCTGCTGCGGCTCGCCGATATTGCGCCCGAACAGGATGAAGCCCCACGGCTGCTGGTCGCGGTAAAGGGCGACCTCGTCGGCGGTCAGCGCAAGCCCGCTGCATCCGAGGATCATAGCTTTGCAATCGGTCATGGTGTCACGCCTGTCTGAGAACAAAAGGGGTAAGGGAAGAATGGCCTTTAGCCATCGAGACTGCGGAGAGGTCCAGTTAATTTCTCCGCGTCATCCTCGGGCTTGACCCGAGGATCCATTTCGGCGGCCGTGGATCCTCGGGTCAAGCCCGAGGATGACGTAGAGTTTGCCGGAAGGTCCGAATATGCCAAGGGCTGCCCCAACTCGGCAGCCCCAATCATTACGAAGCCAGATCGGCCGCTATCACCGTGCCACCAGGCAGCTGCCGCCGGCCGAGCGGAACTTTTCGCACAGCGCCACGGCTTCGTTCTTGTCACCAGCCGGGATGCGGACGCGGTAGAAGGTGCCCTTGCCGGCAATTTCAGCCGCCTTGATGTCGACGCCGCGTCCACCGATGACCGAGCCGAACTTGGCCGACATGTTCTGGTAGGACTTCTGGGCCTCAGCCTGGCTCGGCAGCGAGGCGATCTGGATGTAATAACCACCGGCAGAAGGCGTGCTGGTTGCAGCAGGTGTTGCGGCAGCCGTCTGCTGCTGCGCGGCCTGCGGCTGGGCCGGAGCGGCCGTCGTCGGGCGGACATTACCCTGATTGGTCACGGTTGCCACCACATTGGCGGGCTGGGCAGACGGGCGCGCCGAAGGAAGCGGTGCTGCAGACTGCGCGGCCGGCGTGGAAGCGGCAGCAGGCGTGTTGGCCTGCGGCTTTGCAGCCTGCTCGGGCGCCACCGGAACCCGCGAAGCGGCGATGACGGCAGGAGCGCCCTCACCCGGCTTGGCGGTCTGCGGTGCGGCAAGCTCGGCAACCTTGTCGGCCTTCGGCGGCTGGGCTGCCGGTGCGTCCACTTCCTGGGCGACCAGCGTACCGTCGGGCTTGACGATCATGGTGCGGACCTTGCGCGGCGAAACACCGGTAGCGCCAGAACCTTCGTTCTGAGCGGCCTTTTCTTCCGGCGAAAGCAGGCGCGGATCTTCGGTCTCGCCAACCGGCGTGCCGGTCGCTTCCATGTCCCCGTCGTTTTCGCCTTCCAGCGGCAATTGTTCCGGGATCAGCGTGCGCTGAACCACATCCACCGGCTGTTCGTTGCTGGAAATCAGCGCCGGCTGCTTCGGATCGGCAGCGCTGCCACCGGCAACGCGATCATAAACCGCCTTGTCCTGATTGGGCACAACGCGGCCGCCCGGATTTTCCGGCACGACCTTCATCGGGTCGTTATCGGCGGAGATGATGACCGGCGCGCCATTGGAGCCGGTGCTGGAAGAACCGCCCGATATCAGCGCGTAGACGCCGCCACCGACAAGCACCAGACCGATGGCAGCTGCCACCGGCATGATCCAGCGGCGACCGCCACGTTCATCTTCCTCACGATAGGCCGCCTGATGATCGACATAGGTATTCTCGGCATCGCGCGACGCATTGCCACGGGAAGCAGCAGCCTCCTGCATGGAGCGGCGGAAGTCCTCTTCCAGGGCCCGCTCGAATTCATCGGCGTCATCGGGAGCCTGCGCGGCACGCGCCTGCGGGGCCGCAGCGCGGTTTTCCGCATGTTTATGGCGGTCGAGACCGCCGGCAACGGCAGGCGCAAACAGCGTCGCAAGCTCGGTGTCGATATCGAGATCTTCTTCGTGACGGCGCGGCGCGGGCTTGGGTTCGAAAACCCCGACCGGCAGTTCCGGAACATCCATCTCGATGATGGTTTCCGGGTGTTCTTCCGTTTCACCGATCTGCGAAGGATCGAAAGGCAGGCTTTCCAGCGTCTGCGGTGCTGCCGGCTGCGGCGCGGCGACGGCCGGACGCGGCTGAACGGGTGCAGCTGCTGCCGCGATGGGGGCGGCAACGGTTGCGGCGCGTGGTTGCGGAACAGGCTGTTCCCTCACCGGCTGCGGCGCGGCCGCCACCACCGGAGCAACCGGCTGCTGGCGAACGGGTTGCGGCGCGGGCGCAGGAGCAACCTCCGCTTCGGCAATTTCCGAAAGGTCGAGATCAAGATCGAGATCGTCGAGCGCCAGCTCGAAATCATCATCGTTGAAACCGGCAAAATCCGTGAAATCCGGCTCCTGAAGAGGAGCCTGCGATACGGCAGGGGCAACCGGCGTCACCCGCTCAGGCACCGCAGCAACTGGCGTTGCGGCAACCACCGGCGGCTCGATTTTTGCAGCCTGAACGACAGGCGCGGACTGTACGACGGGTTCTTCGCCACGACCCGGAATGGAGTATTTCGCAACGTCGTAGATCAGCTCGTCCATCGGCGACAGATTGGTCGCGACCGGCCTCTGAGCAACCGGAGGCGTCACAGGCTGTTCAGCAGGCGTGAAGCTTTCCGCAACCGAAGGCGCAAAGGCAGGTGCTGCCTCTTCCGCCTGAATGACGACAGGTGCCGGCGTAGGCTCGATCTGTGGCTCGATCTGTGGCTCCATCCGGGCCACGACAGGCGGCTGCTCGGAGCGCGGCTCGACCCTTCTCGGATCGACAGCAGAAACGTCACGGCGCGCACCAAAATTGGCAAGCGGCAGGCGCAGGCTGGAGAATTCCAGTGAAGAACGACCGCCATGCGAGGGCGGACGCACGGAAACCGGCGCAGGCGCTTCCTCGGCAACCGCGATCTCTACCTCATCGGCAAGATCGAAAGCCTGCGGTTCCGGCGCATAGGCCTGACCGGCAAAAGCAACATTGCTCGAAACATCGGCCGGAAGCTCCGGCATGGCGTGCCATTCGGGCTCGGCCGTTTCAACAGACTGCGGCTCTTCCCATGCGACCTGCTGGGCGGGCGGCTGGTAAACCACCGGCTCGGCGGCGCGCGGCTGGCGGGAATGCACATCGAAAACTTCAGCGACAGCGCCGGCATCGTCACGGAAATCCGAACGGATATCCTGCCGAGCGGATGTTTCCACGTAATTATGGATATAGGCCTGATCGACCTCGGGAAGCGGCTCTTCCCTCACCTCGGGTGCAGGTGCGGGTGCAAGCTCTGGTTCGCGGCGGGCGAAAACCGATTCGACACGCTGCATAAAGTCGTTGGGGTGGATCCCCGCACGAACATCGTTCGCCGGATCAAGAACGACCGGATCGGCGTGCGGCGCATCGTAAACCTCGAATTCCCTCAGAAGCTCATCTTCGAGGTTAAATTCGGGTTCGCGACGGGTCACCGATGGCTGAGCCTCGGAACCCGCATGCGAAGGACGATCTTCGAAGCCGACGATACGCGCCAGTTCTGCCAGAGGATCGTTGTCAGCGAACCCTTCGGACCGGGCGTCCCGGTTATACGCGACATTTTTTTCGACCATTACGTGTTCCACCATCTACGCATTGCAGCTCTTGCCAGCGTATTGTGAGCAAATAATGGTGATATGTTATCGCATTTCGTCAGGTGCGTCCGCTCCCAAAAGCGTAAGGCCAGACTTCAAAACATTCGCGACAGCATTCACCAGCCCAAGTCTGGCAATGCTCAATTCTCGGTTTTTATCGTTAATAAAACGTAATTCCGGTTGGTCTTTGCCCTTGTTCCAGTGTCCATGGAAGGAACTGGCGAGATCATAGAGGTAAAAAGCAAGCCGGTGCGGCTCATGCGAAAGGGCCGCGGATTCGATCAGGCGCGGATATTCGGCGAGCTTTGCAACCAGCTGCAACTCATTGATATCGCTGATCAAAGCAACAGATGCCGCCATCTCTTCCGCAGAGGGAGCAAGCCCCGGAAACGCTTCCTGCGCCTGCCGGAAGATCGACTGTGAGCGGGCATGCGCATATTGCACGTAAAAGACCGGATTATCCTTCGATTGTTCGGTCACTTTCGCAAAATCGAAGTCCAGCGGCTCGGAATTCTTCCGATAGAGCATCATGAATCGCACGGGATCGCGACCCACTTCGTCGACAACATCGCGCAGCGTGACGAAGTCGCCGGAGCGTTTCGACATCTTCACCGGCTCACCATCACGGAACAGTTTCACGAGCTGGCACAGAAGCACCGTCAGCTTCGACTTGCCCTCGGAGACGGCGCGCGCAACCGCTTCCAGCCGCTTCACGTAACCGCCATGGTCAGCACCGAGCACATAGATCATCTCGGAGAAACCGCGATCGAACTTGTTCTTGAAATAGGCAACGTCGGCGGCGAAATAGGTGTAGGAGCCGTCCGATTTCATCAGCGCACGGTCCATGTCATCGCCCACTTCGGTGGAACGGAACAGCGTCTGCTCACGATCTTCCCAGTCGTCAGGCAATTCGCCCTTCGGCGGCGGCAGCGTGCCCTTGTAGACGTGGCCCTTGAACGTCAGGTCGTTGATGGCCGAGAGGATCGGTCCGCCATTGCCCTCATGCAGCGTGCGCTCCGAGAAGAACACGTCGTGCTTGACGTTCAGCGTCTCCAGATCTTCGCGGATCATCGCCATCATCGCAGCGATTGCCTTGTCCTTGACGATCGGCATCCACTTTTCCTCGGGCATGGCCCGCAGCTTGATGCCATATTCATCCGCCAGCGCCTGGCCGACAGGAACGAGGTAATCGCCGGGGTAGAAGCCCGATGGAATGGCGCCGATATCCTCACCCAGAGCTTCGCGGTAACGCAGGAAGACCGAACGCGCCAGCACATCGATCTGCGAGCCGGCATCGTTGATGTAATATTCCTTGGTGACGCCATAACCTGCAAATGCGAGCAGGTTCGCCAGCGTGTCGCCGACAACAGCACCACGGCAATGACCGACATGCATCGGGCCGGTAGGATTGGCGGAGACATATTCGACATTGATCTTCTGGCCGGCGCCCATCGTAGAACGGCCAAAATCAATGCCCTGGCCGATCATGTCGGCAAGCAGACGCTGCCAGTAACCGACGGAGACCTTGAGATTGATGAAGCCGGGACCGGCAACATTGACGCTGTCGACATCGCCATCCGCCTGAAGGGCGGGCACGATGAGTTCGGCGAGCGCGCGCGGATTGGTGCCGAGCGGCTTCGCCAGCACCATCGCCGCATTGGTTGCAACGTCGCCATGGCTCAGATCACGCGGGGATTCGACGGTAATTCGACTGAAATCGACCTTTTCGCGGTTCTCTTTGACGAGATCGAGAGTCTCGAGCGCGTTTTTGATCCTGGTATCGAAATCGGCAAAAATGTTCATCGTTCCAACCTGCGCGAAGGGCTTCTGTTTAGTCCGGCCATCATAACCGGGTCGGCTTCGCGATCGCCCGCTGCCCTATCGCAAATCGGGGGTGCGGTCAAACAGCCGCTGGTGAGCGCGCAGTGCATAACTGTCGGTCATGCCGGCCAGATAATCGCCCACATGCCGGGCTTTCGCCGCCTCGCTCATGCCGGAAATGCTGTCCACCCAGTAGTGGCTCTGCATCTCCGCCGGCGTTTGCATATAACGGTGGAAAAGGTCGGTGACGATCTGCGTAGCGCCAGCCCGGATGCGCATGATTTCCGGATGACGGTAGATATGGCCGAACAGCAGCTTCTTGATCTGCCGGTCGGTCTCGGCCATCTCGGGCGAAAATGTCGCGACGGTGAAATCGGCGGCGCGGATATCGGCCGCACTCTGCGGTTTCAGGCGGGCAAGATTCTGCTGCGCCACGCCGATCACATCTTCCACCATATGGGTGATCTGCCGGCGCATGATCTCGTTGGCAAAACGCTCCTTGTCGAGCACGGGATATTTGCCGCGTACCTCGGCCATCAGGTCGCTCAGGAACGGCACCTCCTCCAGCATCTCGAAAGTGAGATAGCCGGCGCGCAGGCCGTCATCTATATCATGGGTATTATAGGCGATGTCGTCGGCAATCGCCGCCATCTGCGCCTCAAGGCTGGCATAGCTGCCAATCTCCAGATCCTGCAGCTCGCAATATTCGAGGATGGGCAGCGGAACCGGCGCCTTGACCCCCTCGCCGCTGGCATTCACCAGCGGGCCATTGTGCTTGACCAGCCCTTCGAGCGTTTCCCATGTCAGGTTGATGCCGTCATATTCGGCGTAACGGCGCTCCAGCTTGGTGACGATGCGCAGCGACTGGGCATTGTGGTCGAAACCGCCATAGGGCAACAGCACCGCATCCAGCGCATCCTCGCCGGTATGGCCGAAGGGCGTGTGGCCGAAATCATGCACCAGCGCCACGCCTTCCGCCAGATCCTCGTCGAGCTTCAGCGCGCGGGCGAGCGCCCGGGCGATCTGTGCCACCTCGATCGTATGGGTAAGACGGGTGCGGTAATGGTCTCCGTCCGGGCTGATGAACACCTGCGTCTTGTGCTTCAGGCGGCGAAAGGCTGTGGTGTGGACGATGCGGTCCCGGTCACGCTGGAATTCGGAACGCGTCAGACTGCCTTCTTCGGGGAAAAGACGCCCGCGCGTGGTCCATGGATCCGAGGCGAAAACCGCCCTCTCGCCGCTTCCGAAACCCAATGCGCGCTGGTCTATGATCATGCATCCACCTGTTGTCTTCGCCGCCATGACCTAGGCTATGACGTCCTTTTCGCCTCGGCCATTGACCTTTTCATTCACCCTTCATACCTATCGCAGAGGTCGGCGCAAAGCATCATCGCCGCGCAGACCGCCTTCACACAGGCTATAGACCGTTAATTTGACCGGTTTATAATAGTGACAACGAGATTTTTGCTCTCCGGTTCTTGACCCCGGCAGGAGGAACGACATGGAAAACAGCGACATTACCCTTTCGGAAGCCGCAGCAAAGCGAATCGCCCAGATCGTCGCAGCCGATGCGGGCAAGCACGCATTGCGCGTTTCGGTGGAAGGCGGCGGCTGCTCGGGCTTCTCCTACAAGTTCGATCTCGCGGAAGACCCCGCCGATGACGACATCGTGATTGCCCGCGGCGACGCCAAGGTGCTGATCGACAGCATGTCGGTCATCTACATGGCCGGCTCCGAAATCGACTTCGTCGATAATCTGCTTGGCCAGTCCTTCCAGATCAAGAACCCCAATGCGGTCGCAAGCTGCGGCTGTGGGACGAGCTTCTCGATCTGACACCATTCTATCCACCACATCCTCACCACCGCGTTCCAAAAACGGTGGCAATCGCCTTTGCATCGGGTAAAAGTACCCCCACAAAAGGGAAACTCCGATGAAGATTGCCACCTGGAACATCAATGGCGTCAAGGCGCGTATCGAAAACCTCTGCCAGTGGCTGAAGGATTCATCGCCTGATATCGTCTGCCTTCAGGAAATAAAGTCGGTTGACGAGGGCTTTCCCCGCCTTGAGCTGGAAGCGCTCGGTTATCACGTCGAGACCCACGGCCAGAAGGGTTTCAACGGCGTCGCCCTGCTGTCGAAGATGAAACCGGACGAGATCAATCGCGGCCTGCCGGGCGATGACGCCGATGAACAGGCGCGTTTCATCGAAGGTGTGTTTTCTGTCGATGGCGGCGCGATCCGCGTCTGCTCGCTTTACCTGCCAAACGGCAATCCGCCTGACGATCCGGTCAAATATCCCTACAAGCTCGCCTGGATGGAACGGCTGCGGCGCTTTGCCGAAGATCGCCTTGCGCTCGAGGAACCGCTCATTCTCGCGGGTGACTACAACGTCATTCCCGAACCCTTTGATTGCCACGACCCACGCGTGTGGGAAGGCGATGCTTTGTTCCTGCCGCAAACACGCGTTGCATTCCGCAAGCTGGAGCATCTCGGCTTTACCGATGCCGCCCGCGCAACCACCGATGAGGCAGGACTATATTCCTTCTGGGATTATCAGGCCGGTGCATGGCCGAAAAATAACGGCATCCGCATCGATCACCTGATGCTCTCGGCGGAGGCGGCCGACAGGCTGCAATCCGTCAACATCGAAAAACATGTGCGGGCTTGGGAAAAACCGTCCGACCACGTTCCGGTCTGCGGTTATTTCGATTTCCAGCCGGTCGGCTGACCGGCTCGTGTCAGACGGGCGAAATCGCTTCGACCGGCATCATCTCAATTGGAATCGTCGATCTGCATGTTCTGCGCCATCGCGATGGCCGCGCGTCGATCATTTTCGCCAGCCAGCGAAAAAGCCTGCTCCTGCAGGTTCTGGATCCACGTACAGTCTATCGCCGTGCATTTGTCCAGCGCCGCCGTCATGAAAGCCAGCCCCTGCGCCGTCTGGCCTTCCTGGAAGATCAGATTGCCGAAGATCGACATGGCGCCGGCATGGCCGTGCTTGCGCGCCTGATTGAGCCACTTCTTGGCCTGCTGCACATCCGCCCGGCCGCCCTCGCCGGCCAGGATCATCTCCGCCAGCCGGAACTGCGCTTCAGCCACACCAAAGGTGGAAGCCACCTGGAAATAAAGCTGGCGGGCCTGTGAAAGGTCCATTTTCACCGGGCTGCCGGGAATACCGTGCCGGTAATAGTCAGCCAGAGACAGCAGCGCGTTGACGAAAAAGCCGGTATCTTCGGAACCCGGCTCAACGCCCTGGCTGGCGATTTCGCTGTAAATCTTGAAAGCTTCGAAGTCGTTCTTGGCGACGCCATCGCCAAAGGCATACATATTGGCAAGCGCCCAGCGCGAACCGGTGTGGCCCTTTTCAGCCGCGTAGCGATAGGCCTCAACGGCTTCGCCCTTGTTGCCGTTCTTGTAGGCCTTGAAGCCGAACTTGAACAGGTCGAAGGGGCCGGATTCCTTGGTCACGCCCGCATTGATGTCAAAAGCCGCGGCAGGCATTGCGAGCGACGCAAGCAACATGCCCATAAGAAGCGGCTTTAAAACGTTGGCTTCACATTTCAGCATTTCGGCGAACTTCTCATAACTCTTCCCGGCATATAGCCAATACTTGCGGAATACTGCAAAGCCGAACCCCGCCGGGTCGCGATTTTTCGAACACACTGCGTCTTTCCGGCAGCACTTCCCAGCGCACCACCGGTGGTCTCTTGCGGTAATTGCTCCAAATTTTCAGTGAAACAGATATAGGCATAATTTCCGGCAATATAACGGCGTTTCACCATCTGCCAGTCAGCGCCAAACAAGAAAGCCGGACCAAATTCCCGTATTACTTGCTTAAACCCTGAATCCAAACCCGTTTTCACTTTCTGCAATTCCAGAGATCCACATCAAACGCCCGCATGTTCTTTCATTCCCGCGTCCATAAACATAAGCCAAGCACTCTGTTTGTGGCGGGAAATGGACAGATATGCTCACATTCCAACGCGGCTCCACGCTTGCAGAAAAGTGTTGCCAAATCGTCACAAAACTTTCGGCCTGGAAGATTTTATCGAGAAGGAATCATAGTCGGGCATAAAAAAAGGCCCGGTTGGTAAACCGGACCTTTATTTTAGCATCAATGGAAGTGTGGCGTCAGAACTTGACCTTCACACCCGTCGAAATGGCGGCCACGAGATCGTTGCCGAAGGTGTAGCCCGCTTCATCGCCGCATCGTGCGCCCAGAGGACCGCAGGGTGCGCCGCCGATGGACGACGTGCCAGAGGTCAGGAGGCCGAGCGCGCCGGCAATCTTGAACTCGATATTCTTGTTGGGCGAATAAATCAGCTGGGTGCCGACCATCCAGGTATCGGTCTGTGTGCCGATGACGGTCGATGTGCCGCGGTCCCAGGTGAGGCTGACAGCACCGCTCCACTGTTCGTTGAACTTGTGACCGATACCGCCTGAGATCGTCCAGCCGTCACGATAGAAAAGATCAAGGGTGTTGATGGCGCTGGCCGTTCCAGCAACGCAGCTCGGCGAACCGACGGCGCAGAAAGGAATCGTCTGGATCTGGCTCCAGTCAGTCCATTTCACCGAACCGAAGGCGAGCCAGCCGGGCGCAATACCGGACTGAACCTTCCACTCGATGCTATCCGGCATGGAAACGCTGCCGTAAACCGGGGTGATCTTGCCGGAAATGGCATTCAGGCCAACCGGCAGGTTGGTGAGATTGACGTTACCGGTCAGATCGACATCAACGGCACTGTTATAAACAAGACTCGTGCGGAACGCGATTTCAGGAATTTCGTAAGCCACACCGGCGCGCCAGCCCCAGCCGTCGCCTTCCATGTCCAGCTTGCCGATACCGTTATAAATCGAGGTCGGGATGCCGCCGGCAGCAAGCGCGATCGGCGATACGACCTGACGATATTTGTATCCGCTGATTTCCTGATAGAAACCACCGCCGATAATCGAGAAGTCGCCCTTGCCGAGATCGAACTTCACACGGCATGTGGTGGCGTAATTATGCGACTTGACCTTGGTTTCAATGTTGTAGCTCGAACCCTGCCATGTGCCGGGATTGAGATCCGCACCCCACGGCTGCGAATAATCGAACATGCAGTCGCCGAAATCGCCGATGGCCGCCTTGGCGCCGATACGCGGCGACCAGTAATTTTCAGAATCGTCGGCAGACGTACTCCAGCTTGACGGCAACGGAATGGGTGTTGCGCTGGTCGGGCTCTTGAACGGATTGTCCCGTGCATTCTCGACCTTGCGCTGCGGCGCAACGAATGTGGCCGAACTATCGAGAACGTAATCGGACGGATCGAACAGCAGGTCGATATTATAACCGCCGCGCTCCAGGCCGCCGGCCAGTGAAGGCGTGACCGCCGCGATGCTGGCTACGAAACATACCGCGCCGCGAAAAATTGCAGTTTTTGCCATCTCTCTCCCCAATCAAGGCAATGTGATCGAGGATAGAGTGAAACGCCAAAGGGCAAATGACAATCTGCCGCAGTTTCCGGCTGTAGCACAAATGCGGCGATTTTTTTACGTAAGAATTTTATGTCTGCCCTCTTATATAATCATTTTAGGCTATTTTTCTAATCCGTTCGGAAAAACTGACGCGAAACGAAACAAATTGCCAAAGCCAACAGGAAATGTCGCTAAATAACCACAGTCGCATTTTCCCGAAGAAACCCGCTTATCAGACCGTTTTTATTGGTTTTTTTCCGCTTTTCCGGATGATCCGGACGAATTTCGCGATGAAATAATCGCACTGTTTCCCGGAAATGATTCGCCGCTGCAACGCAGCAATGAAAAGAAATGAAACCTGACAAAAGGCAAAAAAACGCCCCGCATTAACGGGGCGTTTTGCGTTGGAAAGGCACTGGCAGGTTATCCCGCCTCGTTCACCCGCTGCATGGCGGTCTTCAGGCTTGTCAGCTGCACCTCGAGTTCCGCCTTGCGTTCGCGTTCAGTGGCCACAACCTCCGGATCGGCATTGGCCACGAATTTTTCGTTCGAGAGCTTCTTGTCGATACGTTCCATTTCCGCATCCACCTTGCCGATCGCCTTTTCAAGGCGGGCCTTCTCAGCTGAGAGATCGACAAGGTTGCCGAGCGGCAGGCAGACCGTGGCTTCACCGATGATGATCTGGGCCGAACCCTTCGGCGCGACATCACCACCGCGGATTTCATCGGCCCGCGCTAAGCGCCGGATGGCGGCGGCGTGGCGATCAAGCCGCGCTTCAGTGGAAGTGTTGGCGCCGACGACCACCAGCGACGCTGTCGCACCTGGCGGCACATTCATCTCGGCGCGTGTGGAGCGGATGCCCGATACGAGATCGATCAGCCAGTTGATTTCCGCAGCCGAAGCGTCGTCGCGGAATTCCGGCACCGGCCAGTCGGTGAGGCAGAGCAGATCATCACGCTCCTCGCCCTCGCCGGCCGTATGCGCCCACAGCTCTTCCGTCATGAACGGCATGAAGGGATGCAGCAGCTTGTAGATCTCATCCAGAACATAGGCCGCACAGGCCTGCGATTCTGTCTTCGCCTTTTCATCTTCGCCACCGAAGACCGGCTTCAGCAGTTCCAGATACCAGTCGCAGAACTGGTTCCAGACGAAACGGTAGAGAATGCCGGAGGCATCATTGAAACGGAAATTCTCAAGCGAAGCCGTCACGTCGCGTGCCGTATTGGCAAGCTCGGTCAGTATCCAGCGGTTGATCGTCAGCGAGGCGGTTTCTGGCAGGAAGTGCGGATCGCGCTTCACGCCGTTCATCTCGGCAAAACGCGTGGCGTTCCACAGCTTGGTGCCGAAGTTGCGGTAACCGGCGATACGCGCGGGATCGAGCTTAACGTCGCGGCCCTGCGCCGCCATGATGGCGAGCGTGAAACGCAGCGCATCGGCGCCATATTCGTCGATCAGTTCCAAGGGATCGATGACGTTGCCCTTGGACTTCGACATCTTCTGGCCGTTCTTGTCGCGAACCAGCGCGTGAATATAGACCGTGCTGAACGGCTCAACCGGGTTGCCGGCGTCGTCCTTCATGAAATGCAGGCCCATCTGCATCATGCGCACCACCCAGAACGGGATGATGTCAAAGCCGGTGACGAGCACATTGGTCGGGTAATAACGCGCCAGTTCCGGCGTCTCTTCCGGCCAGCCCAGCGTCGAGAACGGCCAGAGCGCCGACGAGAACCAGGTGTCGAGCACGTCTTCGTCGCGGGTCAGGATTTCGCCCGGCTTGAAGTTCTCAAGCTTCTCCTCGACCCAGGCCTTCCATGGGCCTTCATGGGCGATGTAATGCTGGATGGCCGCCTGCAGCGCCTCTTCCTCGGTCTTTTCGACGAAGACCTGCCCATCCGGGCCGTACCATGCGGGAATCTGGTGTCCCCACCACAATTGCCGCGAGATACACCAGGGCTGGATGTTCTCCATCCACTGGAAATAGGTGTTTTCCCAGTTCTTCGGCACGAAATTGGTGCGGCCTTCACGAACCGAGGCAATCGCCGGCTGGGCCAGCGTCTTGTTGTCCACCCACCATTGATCGGTCAGACGCGGCTCAATCGGCACGCCGCCACGGTCGCCATGCGGCACGACGTGCTTGTGCGGCTCGATCTTGTCGAGCAGACCGGCTTCCTCGAAGATTTCGACGATGACCTTGCGCGCAAAGAAGCGGTCCTGTCCTTCCAGGCGATCCCATGCGCCATGCAGGGCGGCCGGATGACTAAGGCCCTCGAGGAAATCCTCATTCTCCTTGATGGAGATGGTGCCATCGATATTCATGACGTTGATGGCGCGCAGGCCACAGCGCTTGCCGACCTCGAAGTCGTTGAAATCATGCGCGGGCGTGATCTTGACTGCGCCGGTGCCGGCCGTCGGATCGGCATAGTCGTCGGCAACGATCGGAATCTTGCGGCCGACGATCGGCAGGATGACATGCTTGCCGACAATGCCCTTGTAACGCTCGTCTTCCGGGTTAACCGCAACACCGGTATCGCCGAGCATCGTTTCGGGACGGGTCGTGGCGACGACGATGTAGTCGCGGGTTTCGAACTCGGTGGGCTTGCCCTCCTCGTCGAAGGCGACCGGATGTTGGTAGGTCACGCCCTTTTCCAGCGGATAACGGAAGTGCCAGAGATTGCCCTTCATCTCGATCTGCTCGACTTCCATGTCGGAAATCGCGGTCTGCAGCTTGGGGTCCCAGTTGACGAGACGCTTGTCCTTGTAGATCAGGTTCTGCTTGTAGAGCGTGACGAAGACTTCGAGGACAGCCTCGGAGAGACCCTCGTCCATGGTGAAGCGCTCGCGCGACCAGTCACAGGATGCGCCGAGGCGTTTCAGCTGGTTGAAGATCAAGCCACCGGATTCGGCCTTCCATTCCCAGACCTTCTCCACGAAGGCCTCACGGCCCATGTCGCGGCGGCCCGGAAGCTGCTGTTCCATCAGCTTGCGCTCCACAACCATCTGGGTGGCGATGCCGGCATGGTCCATGCCCGGCTGCCACAGCACATCCTTGCCGCGCATGCGCTCGAAGCGGACCAATATGTCCTGCAGCGTGTTGTTGAGCGCATGGCCCATATGCAGGGAGCCCGTCACATTCGGCGGCGGGATGACGATGGTGAAGGTTTCCGCGCCCGGCTTGGCGTTGGCGCCGGCACGAAAAGCATTCGCCTCGTCCCATGCTTTGGCGATCTTCGGTTCGACGGCTGCGGAATCGTAGGTCTTCTCGAGCATTTCCTGACCTGAATTTTAGAGTTCTTGTGTGGATTTTTTAAATAAGGATGGATGGTCGAGAGTCAACAGAAACCGACCCGCTTAAGCCGCCGATTGGGCGACCCTGCATATGACTATGCCCCGATAACGCCTTCATCTTCAACAAAAAAGCCGCCCCGATGCCGGAGCGGCCCCTGTTTCGTCATGGCCCGGCGCATTTGCGACAGGCGACCGCAGAGAACTTAACGGCGCGAACCGCGTGCGACGCGCTCGATTTCCTCGCGCACGAGACGCTCCACCAAAGTCGGCAGATTGTCTTCCAGCCAGTCCTGCAACATCGGGCGCAGCATCTCGGCAGCCAGATCCTCGATCGAGCGGCGCTCGACGCCATCGAACACATCAGCAAGTTCGCTGAAGGAACGGGCGATCTGGGCACCGGCGGCAGCGGAAATGAGATTGAGCGACAAAGCGCTCTCAGCTTCCACCTCGGGCTCGGCCAGATCGAATTTCGGCATCTCGACGGCCGGCTGGTGCACTTCGATTTCAAAATGCTCCTTGGGGAGCGGCGTCTCGATCGCGCCACGCAACGCAAGCTGCTCAAAAGGGTTCTCGGCAAAAGGCGCATTTTCGATGGCAGCGGCGGCGGCGCGATCCTCGGTAGCGAAAGGCACGGGCTGTTCGCTGGCAGCAGCAGCGGTTGCCGCCATCAGCGGCCGCACATCCGTCGGACGCTGCGGCGCCGGACGTTCAGCCGGTATTACGCTCGGGGAAGATGCGGCGGGCGCAGCCGGTGCGGGCTCTGTAGCGCCACGCTGCGCCTGCGCTGCAAATGCCTGTGGCCCCATCGCGGCGTTACGGTCGGCGGCGGCGCGAACACGGGCTGCAACGTCGGCCAGCGACATGGTCTTCTCGGCAGAGATTTCCGGCTGTTCCGGCATCGGCCTTTCGGAAGCCGGCGAATAATCCTGCGCAGGCCGCGCACCATAGGCCTGGTTTGCGGCGGGAGGAACGCGGGCCGGCGGGCTGACGGGCTCCGTCACGAAGGCCGCTTCACCGGCGGCATCGTCTTCATCGTCATAGACCGGCGGCAACTGTCTGGAAAACGCACCGGCAGGTCCCGGCTCGTTGCTCTCGATGATCCGGCGTATCGACGCCAGAATCTCTTCCATGGACGGTTCACGCGCTACGCTTGGCTGAGCCATATCAATCCCCGGTTTCCACTCTTGAGCGCGCAGGCCGTATCCCTCTGGATACCGGACATGGCGCTTCGCACCTGTTCAATTCTTACATCGCGTCCGTGACAGCCGAAGCTGGCTGCCGCGCCGATGTTCTGAAACATGTTCGGACAAAACCGCCGGGCGTTTTTGCCGTCCCTGTCGCAGGGTCATGCGGGGCAGAAATACGCACACCCCGAATCACCCTTAGTCTAGGGCAGCATGATCAGGAACTAAATCACTGATTCGACAAGTTTCACGGTGATGCACAGCTTTGTGAGAACAGGCTGTCAAGGCACCGCCGCGGACAAGCGGGGCGCAGCATACAGGCCCCGCAAAAACAAACGCCGGGGCGGAAGGTCCACCCCGGCGTAACCGGCAACGAATATATCGATGGATCAGAAAACGAATTCTGCCGCCTTGGCAAAACCGGGCAGAGGCTTGATGGAGGCGTTGAAGGAGCTTGCAGCCGATGTGCTGTTGCCATCACGGCGATAGACGGTGGCCTTTGCGGCGTTGCCATATCCGACAACAACGACCAGACGTCCGCCGTCGCGCAGCTGGTCGGTCAGCGCCGCCGGCACTTCCTCGACGGAACCGTTGACGAAAACCAGATCATAGGGCGCTTCGCTTGCATAACCCTTTTCAAGATCGCCGGTCACGACAGCGACATTGTCATATCCGAGCGATGCCAGCGTCTCGGTTGCCTGTGCCGCCAGCGCTTCGTCACATTCAAGTGACACCACCGAACCGGCCAGCTGGGAAAGGATGGCTGCCGCATAACCGGAACCACCACCGACTTCCAGCACCACATCGTCCTTGGAGACGGCGGCAAGCTGCAGCAGTTTCGCCAGCGGCGAAGCCTTCATGACATAGCGCGCAGGGCGGCCGTCGCGGGCCGGACAGATCTGCATATCCTCATCCGCATAGGCAATCTGCCGCACGCCCGCCGGCACGAAAGCCTCGCGCGGCACGCTCAAAAACGCCTTCAGCACCGAATGCGAAGTCACGTCAGTCGTGCGCAGCTGGCTGTCGACCATATTGGCGCGCGCGGTTTCGAAATCCATCATGTCCTTATCGCCTCAATTTCACGGATGCCGGTCGGGAAGCCTCGGCTCCAAAAGCTCAAAACGGCGCGGGTTTCCCCTCACCTTTGGATAATCTCATAATTGCCAAGGCGCGCGCTTTCAAGCGTGGTGAGTGGGATGTGCGGGAAAAAGCGAAATGACGGGGATTTTTTAAAACAGCAAAGGCGGTCAATCACCGCAAAGCGGGAGATATGCTCAAGACAACATTTGCTATTTGTGGAAATTTTGGAGGCCTCGCCCGGAATTGAACCGGGGTACAAGGATTTGCAGTCCTCTGCGTCACCACTCCGCCACGAGGCCTCACACGCTCTTCATTCGAGCGATGGCGGGCATTTAGAACGAATCCATTTTGGGCGCAAGAGGGTTCGTTCCGAATGTGGTGTTTTTTCAGACCTCATAGGCGCCATGCAGCCGCCCACGGTCTAAGGGGTTAAGATTGCGTGCTTTTTCGTATCTTCCTCATATTCCAGAAGAAACAACGCCCGCATCCGCCGCAATTGCGGCAGTGCGGGCGGTGGCTCAGTCCCAAGGGTGGTCGATCAAATCCGCCCAATCAGAACCAGGATCAGGACGATAACCAGAACCAGTCCGAGACCGCCCGACGGGCCATAACCGTAATTATGGTAACCCCAGCTGGGCAGCGCGCCGATCAGGAACAGAATAAGCAGGATGACGAGGATGGTGCCGAGCATGTTTAACCCTCCGCTATTGGCATGTGTTGTGCCTGATTCAATGACGCAGCATGAAAAAGGTTCCCTTCAGTTTCCGCGCTGTGGCCTGCTTCCCAAAAAGCATCGTAGCCGTTTCAACGGGTTAAAGCGCTATCTGCGATGAGCCCGTGTCTGCTTCCGTTGGCTGAAATAATTTGCCGGATAAACGTCTTCGCCCGCAGGCATTGAAAGGGCGCGGGTCTCGAGGCCAAACGTCGGGGGCTTCGATGACCGGCGATGGCAGCGATTTATTCGTGGTAATTTTTCGGCCTATGTCCATTGGTGGTTATTCGTTATACTATAACAAGTCCCCCGTACCCTGAAACTGGCGGGAGACAGAGAGATCTGGCATCACTGGCAGTGCGCCAGATCTCTCCCGCCCTCCCCGGCAAGCCACAAATCTCCCCCTTGAGGCACACGGATATTTTACTGGTGGTGACAGGCGCTTCTCTTGCCTTGCCGGTTTCACTCCGGCTAGACCCCGGACCGGGAGGGAGAAACGAGAATCATATGTCCGGTTTTGCGAACCTCATCCCGCTTTTCATCTTTGGCCTCCTCGTCTACGCTTTCTTCCGCTGGGTCGCGCGCGACATTCAGAATCCGAAAAGCAAATAGACAGGACGAATAATCCTTGATCTTCTTGCCCGCCGGGAACCGCTGCGCCTCCATATCGTTTTCGCAGACGCACTTCGGAGGACAGGATGAAAACGCTCCTATCATCGGCCACTATCGCGCTGCCACTGGTGCTGGCGGGATGCACCACGGTCGGACCGCCCCCCTATACTGGACCGGCACCCAATGTCGCACCGATCCCCGGCAGCATTACCTATAGAGGCCAGCCGCGCACCAAGCTGACGAAATCGCCGATCGGCAGCACCTTCAGCCACGAATTCCGTATCGATGGCAGCACAAGGGCGGTGGAAACCTACCGGATCGCGCCCGACCGCTCGCTGGAACTCATCGACCGGCGCATCATTCGCGACTGGCTGTTCGGACGCGACGACTGACCGCACCACAGCCGGGCCGAAACGGATTGCGCATTCAGGCCGCTTCGGTTAGAGCCCGGCACGACAAACAATACGGATAGGCGATGAACACGCGCTGGCAAAAACCCGTCCTGATCGCGTTTGAAACGCCGGGCGAATATACGAGCATCGAAACCACGCAGGCAGCCTCCTGGGCGCTGATCGAAGATTGGCCGATCGAAGATGGCGATGCGCTGGACAAGGCGCTGCTCATCTGCGCCGCCGTTGATGCCGGGCGGAAAAAGCCGGAAGATGCGCGCAAGGCTTTCCTCGCCGCCGCCATCGAAGCGGGCCTTGATTTCAAGGCCTGACGGGAACTGGCTCGCCTGCCGCAGGACAATGCGATGTGCCCTGCGGCGCTGAAATTTCAAGACAACAGGTTGGATGGATAAAAACCGATGGAAGCTTCCGGAAACATGAAAAAAGCCCTGTTCATCTTTCTTCTCTCCTGCCTCGCAATCGGCCTCATCGGCCATCTCGTCGTCGCCTTCGTCGTCACGGGCTGAAGTGTCCAGATCGCCTTATCCACACGCGGAATGGCAAGGCATTAAAAATCTCTAAATTTCATTCTTCTGTTATGGAACCGCAATAGGCTCTGTCCGTTCTCTTTTCGCCCGACACAAGGAGGATTGAAATGCGTGACGGATTGAACGGTTTTCTAGAAATCTCGATGCTCGGCTTCGTGGTCGCAAGCTGCCTTTTCATGGTCAACCTGCCGATCTGACCCGCCTCAAAAAATCCTTTCCCAGGGGGCCGGCGATTAAAAATGCAGGAACAGAAAATGCGGCCTTTTGGGCCGCATTCTTTTTCAAAGAACCGTGAAAATCAGGCAGAGAGCTTGGCAGCGATTTTTGCCACATGCGCGCCCTGGAAGCGTGCGCCTTCGAGTTCGATTTCGGAAGGCTGGCGCGAGCCGTCGCCATCGGTGATGGTGGAAGCACCATAGGGCGAACCGCCCTTGATTTCATCGACGCCCATCTGGCCCTGGAAAGCATAGGGCAGACCGACAACGGCCATGCCGTGATGCAGGAAGGTGGGAATGAAACCGAGAATGGTCGATTCCTGACCGCCATGCTGGGTCGCGGAAGAGGTAAAGGCCGAGCCAACCTTGCCGACCAGCTTGCCGTTGAACCACAGACCGCCGGTCTGATCCCAGAAATTGCGCATCTGCGAGGCAACCGTGCCGAAGCGCGTGCCGGCGCCGACGATGATGGCGTCGTATTCGGCCAGTTCTTCCACCGTCGCCACCGGGGCCGACTGATCCATCTTGAAATGGGAGGCCTTGGCGACCTCTTCCGGCACCAGTTCGGGAACGCGCTTCACCACGGCTTCCGCGCCGGTGGACTTGACGCCTTCGGCGACCGCATAGGCCATCGTCTCGATATGGCCGTAAGCGGAGTAATAAAGTACCAAAACCTTCGTCATTCTCTTTGTTTCCTTTGCTGGAATTTTTTCCGGCGTACCGGCCAGAAGCTTTTTCAAAAACTGGATGATCATCGGCGTTGACCCGTCAAATGTATGTGACGAAAACCTAGCCCACGGCCCCTCCTCCCGCCAGCCGGGGATTGGCATACGCACTGTTCACCATGAGTGAACGGAAAACCGGAATGTCAACCATTTACAAAAGGACATTTTTTCAAAACTGCTTTGCATTCATCGGGAGCAGGGCTAACGTCAGGGGAAACAGATGACGAGTGCAACCATGTCCAATCCCTCCTCCACCTCCTCCGTTGTCACCGCCGCCATGCTCGCCATCGGCGACGAATTGCTGTCGGGCCGCACCAAGGACAAGAATATCGGCCATCTTGCAGATGTTCTCACCATGTCCGGCATTGACCTCAAGGAAGTGCGCATCGTCGCCGACGAGGAGGAGCAGATCGTCGAGGCGCTGAATGCGCTGCGCGGCCGTTATGATTATGTCTTTACGTCAGGCGGCATCGGCCCGACCCATGATGATATAACCGCGGATGCGGTGTCAGTGGCATTCGGCCTGCCCTGCGAGCACGATGCCGAGGCGCTGCGCCTGCTGGGCGACATGTACCGCGTCCGCGAGATGGAGTTCACCGAGGCGCGCAAGCGCATGGCGCGCATGCCAAAAGGTGCCGCGCACATCGCCAATCCGGTTTCCGTCGCCCCCGGCTTCGTCATCGGCAATGTTTATGTCATGGCCGGCGTACCGCAGGTGTTCCAGGCCATGCTCGACAATGTCATGCCGACCTTGCGCACCGGTGCAAAGGTCATGTCGCAGGCGGTGCGCTCCCCCTATGGCGAAGGTGATATCGGCACGCCGCTGACGGCCATCCAGAAGGCTCATCCCGAAACCAGCATCGGCTCCTACCCGAAATATGACGGACAGCGTTTTTCGACGGAGATCGTCGTGCGCGCCCGCGACGCCGGCGTGCTGAAGGCGGCAACCGAGGCGGTTGCGGCCATGATCGAAACCATCGGCCAGGAGAAGCAACTGGCAAAGGCCTGAAACGAAAAGGTTTGACCAAAATCAAGGTGGCGGTCTGTAAAGGCGGCCACTCTCCCCCCTGAGCATTTCCAGGAAAAGCGGAACAGCTTTTCCGTCCGGACAATACGTAAAACAGAGACTGAGATCGCTCTGGCGATTCGAAGAAAAGCCAGAACGATCTGAAAACGACATGTCACCGAGGAGAGAAAAATGGGTTACAAAACGATACTGGCAGTGGTCGACAATGTTTCGAACACGCAGAAGCTCGGCGAATTCGTGGTAAGCCTTGCCGACCAGTTTTCCTCACATGTGATCGGCCTGCACATGGAAACGCTGGCCGCCGTTCCGCTCGTCGCACCGATGGAAATTCCCGATCCCGCCACCGTGCAGGCTTTGCAGGATGTGGCGCACAAGGAAACCACCGATGTCGGAACCCTTTTCGAACGCACGTTGTCTGCCAACGGCGTCTCGCATGAATGGCGCAGCTTCGTCACGTCGGTCGGTTACGCCTCCGCATCCGCCATCGACAGCGCCCGTTGCGCCGATTTGATCGTCGCCCGCCAGAGCAGCTCCTCGGCACTGTCAGACAGCCGCTCGGATATTGACGGTTTCCTTTATGAAAGCGGCCGCCCCGTTCTCCTCGTGCCGCATGTGCTGACCGTCGCCAAGCCGATCAAGCGCGTCCTCATCGCCTGGAACGGCTCGCGGGAGGCCACACGCGCCACCTTCGACGCCCTGCCCTTCCTGAAAGCCGCCGAAAGCGTCGAGATTTTCTCCGTCGACCAGGCAGAGAGTGAAACACAGTCCGCCGGTCTCGCCGGCACGGAACTGGCCGCAACGCTTGCCCGCCACGGTGTCAACGTCACAGTGACCTCGCAGGAAAAGATCGCCGGCGTTTCACCGCAGGCAGCCATCGAAAACCGTCTGTCGGATAACAGCATCGACCTTCTGGTCATGGGCGCCTATGGCCATTCCCGCTGGTGGGAACTGCTGTTCGGCGGCGTCACGCGCACCCTGCTCGATTCCATGACGGCGATGACGCTGCTCTCGCGCTAAATATGGAAGCGGCGCAAACAGCGCCACCGCCCGCTCGGCATTCCACATGGATCAAGCGAGTGCCGCATATTTCTTCTCCCCGCCGGGGAGAAGTCCGCGGCAGCGGGATGAGGGGGCAAGGGTAGAGATATTCGGCAACGTTGCCCCCTCATCCGACCCTTCGGGCCACCTTCTCCCCGGCGGGGAGAAGAAACAGGCGGCAATCTCCCGGCTCAAACAACACGCCTCACGCGGAAAGCTTGCCTTTTTGCCGGTCTTGCGGCTATTAGCCAAAGCCATCGACAATTTTGACCAGATGGTAGACGACATGTCCCTTCCCGATAAAGCCTTTCCCGTCTCCTGGGACCAGTTCCACCGCGATGCCCGTGCGCTTGCCTGGCGTCTTGCCGGCCTCGATAAAGAGTTCCGGGCAATCGTCTGTATCACCCGCGGCGGCCTTGTACCGGCGGCGATCATTTCCCGCGAACTGAACATCCGCCTGATCGACACGGTCTGCATCGCCACCCGTCATGACTATGTCAATCAGGGCGATACGGTGCTGCTGAAGGGCGTCGACCCGAAACTGGCCGCGGATGGCGGCGAAGGCGTGCTTGTGCTTGACGATCTGACCGATACCGGCAAGACAGCGCTGGAAGTGCGGGAAATGCTGCCGAGAGCCCATTTTGCCTGCGTTTATGCCAAGCCAAAGGGCGTGCCGACCATTGACACCTTCGTCACCGAAGTCAGCCAGGACACCTGGATCTATTTTCCCTGGGACATGGGCTTCACCTATCAGGAGCCGATCGCCAAGGGATCGCGCGGCTGATTGCCCACAGAGGAACCCATTTCTCATCCGTCATTCCGGCCTTGAGCCGGAATCCAGCCACGGCGCGTCTGCGTCGTGAGAAGACTCTCTCGCGATCAAGGACTTGATCGCGCTGGACCCCGGATCAGGTCCGGGGTGACGGAGTGCGGATGCACCAACCGCGCAAGACTTCCCCCCAGCAATATCCACTCTTTCGCCGTCAGACCCGGGGCGGCTTTTTTTGTGCGAAAAGGCCTTTTCCACGGCAGCGGAAAAACACGGAAAAACCGCAGTGTCGCCTTTATGCCTCACCCCGGAAATGCTGGTTTTTGGCTTTCCGCTGCGGAAACCAGCCCCGCACAGGCTTGAGATTTCCCCGCCAAGTGACTGATTCTTTTGAAAGCTTTTGCTTTCCCCGTTTTCCACAGGCACTTCACACAATATCTTGTGGTTAAAAATGCGTTTCAATCTATGGCTTGACGAATCTATGCCGCAAGAGGAAAGTGACAGTTATGTTGCGGCGGCAACGGACCGGAAAGTAACGAGGCCGGTTCCTTTCAATCTCAGCTCGCTAATCCAGACGCGGCGTCCCGGCCATCAGGGGGCGGTTTGCCGGTGGGTTTCTGCGCGCCTTCGGGAACCGCCAAAAACATGACGCGGGGACTGGCGGCAGGAAGCTGTTGATACTATATTTAGTATTCCACACTATGCTTGCAGCCGAATAAGCCACGATATACAGGGATCACATCCAAGGATGAACATCCCTTTCAGATCGGCAACAACCGGCTGCGCGAAGACATCGCACGGCTGGACCGGATTTTTGCGCCCTTTGCCGGGCGCCCAATGGACGAGGACAGGAAACCATGCGCATTGAACGTCGCTTCACGAAGCCCGGCCAATCGCCTTATGCGGAAATCGACTTCCGCAAGGCCGTCAGTGAAATCAAGAACCCCGACGGTTCCATCGTGTTCCGTCTGGCGGATATCGACGTTCCCGCGCAGTTCAGCCAGGTGGCGACCGACGTTCTGGCGCAGAAGTATTTCCGCAAGGCCGGTGTGCCGAAGGTGCTGAAGAAGGTCGAGGAGAACGACGTTCCTTCCTTCCTCTGGCGCTCGGTTGCCGATGAGAAAGCACTCAAAGACGTGCCCGAAGCCGAACGTTACGGCTCCGAGACCGATGCGCGCCAGGTTTTCGACCGTCTGGCCGGCACCTGGGCCTATTGGGGCTGGAAGGGCAAATATTTCTCCACCGAAGAAGATGCGCTCGCCTTCCGCGACGAGCTTGCCTACATGCTCGCCACCCAGCGCGTCGCCCCGAATTCCCCGCAATGGTTCAACACCGGCCTGCACTGGGCCTATGGCATTGATGGTCCGGGCCAGGGCCACTTCTATGTCGACCCCTTCACCGGTAAGCTGACCAAGTCCAAATCCGCTTACGAACATCCGCAACCACATGCCTGCTTCATCCAGTCCGTTGAAGACGATCTGGTCAATGAAGGCGGCATCATGGACCTGTGGGTGCGTGAAGCGCGCCTGTTCAAATATGGCTCCGGCACCGGTTCCAACTTCTCCTATCTGCGTGGCGAAGGCGAAAAGCTTTCCGGCGGCGGCAAGTCCTCCGGCCTGATGAGTTTCCTCAAGATCGGCGACCGCGCAGCCGGCGCCATCAAGTCCGGCGGCACGACCCGTCGCGCAGCGAAGATGGTCGTCGTTGATGCCGATCACCCCGACATCGAAGCCTATATCGACTGGAAGGTGAACGAGGAGCAGAAGGTTGCCGCCCTCGTGACCGGCTCCAAGATCGTCGCCAAGCACCTGAAGGCCATCATGAAGGCCTGCGTCAACTGCGAAGCTGACAATGGTGACTGCTTCGACCCGGCCAAGAACCCTGCCCTGAAGCGCGAAATCCGCGCCGCCAAGAAGGACATGGTGCCGGAAAACTACGTCAAGCGCGTCATCCAGTTCGCCGAACAGGGTTACAAGGACATCCAGTTCAAGACCTACGATACGGATTGGGATTCGGAAGCCTACCTCACGGTTTCGGGCCAGAACTCCAACAACTCCGTCTCGCTGAAGGATGACTTCCTGCGCGCTGTCGAAAATGACGGCGACTGGAACCTCACCGCCCGCAAGGACGGCAAGGTCATGAAGACGCTGAAGGCCCGCGATCTCTGGGAAAAGATTTCCCATGCCGCCTGGGCATCTGCTGACCCGGGCCTGCACTTCAACACCACCATGAACGACTGGCACACCTCGCCGGACGAAGGCCCGATCCGCGCCTCCAACCCGTGCTCGGAATATATGTTCCTTGACGACACGGCCTGCAACCTTGCCTCGCTGAACCTGCTTCAGTTCAAGGATGCCAAGACGAAGCGCATCGATATCGCCGATTACGAACATGCCGTGCGCCTGTGGACCGTCGTGCTCGAAGTTTCCGTGATGATGGCGCAGTTCCCCTCGCGCCAGATCGCCGAGCGCTCCTATGAATACCGCACGCTCGGCCTCGGTTACGCCAATATCGGCGGCCTCCTGATGTCGTCTGGCATTCCCTATGACAGCGACGAAGGCCGCGCCATTGCCGGCGCGCTGACCGCCATCATGACCGGTGTTTCCTATGCCACTTCGGCTGAAATGGCCGGCGAGCTTGGCCCCTTCCCGAGCTTTGCACCGAACCGCGACAACATGCTGCGCGTCATCCGCAACCACCGCCGCGCCGCCCATGGCCTGTCGGATGGTTATGAGGGCCTGTCGGTCAACCCGGTCGCACTCATCCATGCCGATTGCACGGATCAGGATCTCATCGCCCACGCAACAGCCGCCTGGGACAAGGCGCTGGCGCTTGGCGAACAGCACGGCTACCGCAACGCCCAGACCACCGTTATCGCGCCGACAGGCACGATTGGCCTCGTGATGGATTGCGACACGACCGGCATCGAGCCTGACTTCGCGCTGGTGAAGTTCAAGAAGCTTGCCGGTGGCGGTTATTTCAAGATCATCAACCGCGCGGTTCCGGATGCACTGCGTTCGCTTGGGTATTCCGAAAGCCAGATCGCCGAGATCGAGGCCTATGCCGTCGGCCACGGCAATCTCAACCAGGCGCCGGCCATCAACCCCTCGACGCTGAAGGCCAAGGGCTTCACCGATGAGAAGATCGAAGCCGTCAACGCCGCGCTGAAGAGCGCCTTCGACATCAAGTTCGTCTTCAACCAGTGGACGCTGGGCGCCGACTTCCTGAAGGGCACGCTGAAGGTTTCCGACGAGCAGCTCTCCGACATGAGCTTCAACCTGCTCGAGCATCTCGGCTTCGGCAAGAAGGACATCGAAGCAGCGAACGTGCACGTCTGCGGCGCGATGACGCTGGAAGGCGCACCGTTCCTGAAGTCCGAGCACCTGCCTGTCTTCGATTGCGCCAACCCCTGCGGCAAGATCGGCAAGCGTTATCTCTCGGTCGAATCGCATATCCGCATGATGGCGGCGGCACAGCCCTTCATCTCGGGTGCGATCTCCAAGACGATCAACATGCCGAATGATGCGACGGTGGAAGATTGCGGCGCAGCCTACATGCTGTCCTGGAAGCTGGCGCTGAAGGCAAACGCCCTTTACCGCGATGGTTCCAAGCTTTCCCAGCCGCTCAACGCTTCGCTGGTGGAAGATGACGACGAAGAAGATTTCGTCGAGGAGTTGATCCAGCAGCCGCTCGCCCAGCAGGCCGTGACGATCACCGAAAAGATCGTCGAACGCGTCATCGAGCGTGTCTCGCGCGAGCGTGAAAAGCTGCCGAACCGCCGTCAGGGTTACACCCAGAAGGCAACCGTTGGTGGTCACAAGGTCTATCTGCGCACCGGCGAATTCGGTGACGGCCGCATCGGCGAAATCTTCATCGACATGCACAAGGAAGGTGCCGCCTTCCGTGCGATGATGAACAACTTCGCCATCGCCATTTCGCTCGGCCTGCAATATGGCGTGCCGCTGGAAGAATATGTGGAGGCCTTCACCTTCACCAAGTTCGAACCGGCCGGCATGGTGCAGGGCAACGACGCGATCAAGAACGCCACGTCGATCCTCGACTACGTGTTCCGCGAACTCGCCGTCTCCTATCTCGGCCGCCACGATCTGGCCCATGTCGATACGTCGGACTTCTCCAACACGGCACTCGGCAAGGGCATCCAGGAAGGCAAGACCAACCTCGTTTCCACCGGCTGGACCCGCGGTTACAAGCCGACGCTGGTTTCCAGCAATGGCGGCGAACGTTCGTCTTCCGAGCCGAAGGGCTCGGCAACGGCCACCCCTGCCCGTGGCTCCGCCAACGTCACCTCCTTTGCCGGCTCCGCCGCCCGCAAGCTGGAACCGACGGTCGCCATCGCAACCTCCGAAATCGTCTCCTTCAAGCGGGACTATGAAGAGCGCGCCAAGGAACTGGCCGAAGAGATCGCCGAAGAAGTGATCGACGAGGTGGTTCAGGAATCCCAGCAGACCGCCACCGCCCTCTTCTCCGACAAGGCCGCCGCAGACGCGGCATCGGCCAAGGCGGAAGCCAAGAAGGTGGAAAACGAACGCCGCATGCGCTCGATCGCTCAGGGCTATACGGGCAACATGTGCTCGGAATGCCAGAACTTCACGATGGTGCGCAACGGCACTTGTGAGAAGTGCGATACGTGCGGTGCGACGAGCGGTTGCTCTTGAGAGTAGTCAAGAAAGCAACAGAAATTAATTGTAAAATCGGCCGTCAAGATTTGGCGGCCGATTTTTTGTTTTAAGTCAACGTATAAAAAATAAGAACCAACAATATATTCACAGTCAATACACCTTGACACTGCATATGACGCAGACTATAAGTCCGATACATTTCCACAGTCATAAATATATCCATTTACTTTGCTGGATAGCCTCATTATTTTGTTTGTTGAGTGATTCGCGTTGTGCGCACTCGATAACCGTAACGAGGTTGAAATGGCAACAAATCCCCCCAAAGGCGACGGGCACCGCATCGGTGCGGTCAAAGACAGATCGCAGGTATATAACCCCCAAACAGAAATCTGGACCAAACGCGGCCCGGATGGAAAGTTTATGGACGGGAAGAAAGACGGGGCACCTTTCAAAGGTGTACGAAAGGAACGCTGATGCTCGGCAATGTCGTGACTAAGCGCCAACTTAGCCACGACACGCTGCGATCAGCCTAAGCCGTCACTTGGCACAGAAGAAGAAAGCCCTATGCCCCTTAGCAATTAAATTATAGGGCTTTCGCTTTTGGAGTCGAGTGATCTTCGGAAGATTTCCACGAACACGAGACACAACCAATGACAAAGAGAACACCCGAATTTGGATTTTCGGCATTTCTGCGCTTACTTGACGCCAAGGAAAATCCGCAACGAGCAGCGATACAAAAGCGTTACAGGCCTTCAAAAGGCGGACACAATTTTCATAGAAGCTTTCACGTAAGTGTACGCAAAATTCTGGCTGGAGAAGCGACCTTTGTCGAAGTCTTCAGAGCGACTCGAAATATAAAAAAGCTACCAGAAAGACGTTATACGAAATTTGGTATCGTGCGATTTTTAAGGTGGTATTTAGCTCTAAAAAGCAAAGCCACTTTAATAGCGCCGCTGAAAATAAATAGCCCAAAAAGCCTATTTCGTGTGAAATTTCAAGCAGATTGCGTAGTGGATTTAGACGGCCGGCGTACTGCAATTCATCTCTGGAACAGTAAAAAGAAAATCAATGAGGCTCATGCGCTTGCCGCTCTAACTTTGGTGGCTTCAAACTTCCCACCCACCAATGATCGGCCCGATGACTTTGCTGTTTTATCGCTTCAGGACGGGAGCTTATACAAGTGGTCAAGCGCAACTAGAGCGCACAAACAATTGGCGACTGATTTTATGGTCCACCTAGATCGGCTTTTCGATCTTGTCCGCTCTGAACTTGGAATGCCCTCGATAGGCGATCAACCGACCGATGATGCGCACCTCTAACAGGGCCGCAGCGAGCCGGATCAACCGGCCCGCGCCTATCTGAAAGTTCATTGCCGTCGATCCGGAAGGCACAGCAGCCGCGCTTCAAAAAAGCGCGGCCTGACCCGCCTCACCCCATAAAATCCAGCAGCAGCTTCACATTCAGCGCCGCGATCACCACCGCAATCAGCCACGCAAAAGCCGAAAGCCAGAGCGGCGCTTTCAGTGCGCCCATCTTGGCCTTGTCGGAGGTGAACATCACCAGCGGGAAAACGGCGAAGGAGAGTTGCAGGCTAAGCACCACCTGCGTCAGGATCAGGAGTTCCGCCGTACCGCTGTCGCCGTAAAAGATGGTGACGCCGGCAGCCGGGATGATGGCGATGCCGCGGGTGATGAGGCGGCGCAGCCAGGGGGCGAGCTGCATCTTGAGGAACCCCTCCATCACGATCTGGCCGGCAAGTGTTGCCGTGACGGTGGAATTGATGCCGCAGCATAAAAGCGCCACGCCGAACAGCGTCGGCGCAATGGCAAGACCCAAAAGCGGCGCGAGCAGATTATGCGCTTCGCCAAGTTCGGCGACATTGGTCTGCCCCGTCTTGTGAAAGGTCGCCGCCGCCAGAATGAGGATCGAGGCGTTGATGGTGAGGGCGAACATCAGCGCGATGGTGGAATCGAGCGTGGCGAATTTCAGCGCCTCGCGTTTTTCGGCAATCGTCTCGCCGATTTCGCGGGTCTGCACGATGCCCGAATGCAGATAGAGATTATGCGGCATGACGGTGGCGCCGAGAATGCCGAGCGCCAGATACAGCATGTCCGGATTGGTGACGATCTCGGTCGTCGGTGCAAAACCGAGGATCACCTGCCCCCAGTCGGGGTCGGCAAGCGCCACCTGAATGGCGAAACACACGGCGATGACGCCAAGCAGCGTGATGACCATCGCCTCCACCCAGCGGAAACCGAGCTTCTGCAGATAAAGGATCAGGAACACATCAAGCGCGGTGATGAGAACGCCGAGTTCAAGCGGAATGCCGAAAATCAGGTTGAGGCCGATGGCCGTGCCGATGACCTCGGCAATATCGGTGGCGATAATGGCGATTTCGGCCAGCACCCACAGCAGCATCGCCACCGGCTTCGGATAGGCATCACGGCAGGCCTGGGCGAGATCGCGGCCGGAAGCAATCGCCAGACGGGCGCAGAGCGATTGCAGGACAATCGCCATGATGTTGGAAACCAGTGCAACGGTGAGCAGCGTATAGCCGAATTTGGAGCCGCCGGCGAGCGATGTCGCCCAGTTTCCTGGATCCATATAACCGACGGCAACGAGATATCCCGGCCCGAAAAAGGCCATCGCCCGGCGAAACGTGCCGGCATTCGGCTTGACCTTGATCGAACCGTGTACGTCGGACAACGACAGATCGTCGCCATTCCGCCGCCATCCAAAGACTGGCTTGTCCATTCCAAGAACTTTCAATTGGGAGATTCTGTTTATGCAATTGCAAATCATTCGCATAAACGTAATGGGCTGGCAAGCGGGCTTTTTAGCGCCTGCACCATCGCGAAAGATTGCCGGGTATTGCGTATTGCGTCGTCGGGATCGCCGGACCGGATGGCCTCCTATCGACGGGAAGCCGCGGCATGAAAGCCGACAGCATCAGCCGCGCCGTAAGGGGCCGGCCGTCAGGCGGCCAGGTGGCCGGATTGCACCGGGCCATTGACAGCATCGATGTCGTAGCGTGTACACAGATCGCCGATACCGGTCAGAGATATTCCAGAAGGAGCAACCGCGTGAACCTGATTGCCCATGTCGAAATTCCCGTGCTTGATATTGAAAGGGCGATGCGTTTCTACAGCGCCGTTTTTGATGTGAGCTTTGCGGAAATCGTCACGATCCACGACAACAGGATGGCCTATTTCCCCTTCGAGGAAGGCAAGGATGGCGCAAGCGGCGCGCTTGCCGAGGGTGAGACCTATGTTCCGACGAAAGACGGGGCGATCATCTATCTCGGCGTGAAAAACATTGACGATGTGCTTGAGAGAGCCGTGCAGCAGGGCAGCGAAATCCTGTTTCCCAAAACGCCGGTCGATGACAATCTCTTCGTCGCCGAAATTTCCGATAGCGAAGGAAACCGCATCGCGGTGCAATCCGCCTGACCCGGCAGCATGCATTGTAAATTGAAGAATGGCCGGCGCATCACTCCGTCTTCGATGCCCGGCCTTCGATGACGAAGGTATGCCGTTCAGGTAACGGCCCTCACGGCCTTGTCATCACCCCTGCCCCTGCCGTTACGGAACAGCGGCACGCGCGCCTGCGTTGATCTCCAGAGAAGCAATCCAATTCCGGGGAAGTTCATGCGAGACGGCAGCAAATTCAGCCTGGTGAACCATCCGAGGCGATGGCCCAGATATATCATGGCACATAGAAGGCCGCGTGACTGGCTGATGACGATCAGCGGCATCGTGCTGCTGTTTGTGGTCGCCGCCGCGGTCGCCATGGGTTATCTCGTCACCAGCCACCCCGGCAAGCCGGAACCCAATCCCGGCATCGTCGAGGAACAGGCAGCGGAAAACGGCGGATAGCGGCAGCGCAGGAAGCGCTGCTCTCCATCAGCTCAGCTCAGGCCCGCAAGGTGCCCGCTGAACTGCGCCTCATGCAGCCGGCTGTAATGGCCCTTGGCAGCCAGAAGTTCCGCATGGGCGCCGGTTTCGGCGATGCCAGTCTGGTCCACCACCACGATGCGCGAGGCATCGCGGATCGTTGCCAGCCGGTGGGCGATGACGAGTGTCGTGCGCCCCTTGGCAAGCTCCGTCAGCGATTGCTGGATGGCCCGCTCCGTTTCCGTATCGAGCGCCGAGGTCGCTTCGTCCAGAATGAGGATCGGCGGGTTCTTGAGGAACATGCGGGCAATGGCGAGGCGCTGCTTCTGCCCACCGGACAATTTGACGCCGCGTTCACCGATGACGGTGTCGAGCCCGAGCGGCATGGCCTCGATCACGCCATCCAGCCGCGCACGCCGCGCCGCATCCATGATCTCCTCGTCAGAGGCGCCAAGCCTGCCATATTCGATATTCTCACGGATCGTGCCACCGAACAGGAAGACATCCTGCTGCACGATGCCGATCTGGTTGCGCAGCGAGGCAAGTTTCATCTTGCGGATATCAATGCCGTCAATGGTGATCGCACCGCTGGAGACGTCGTAAAAGCGCGGCAGAAGCGAGCAGAGCGTCGTCTTTCCCGCCCCCGAAGGCCCGACGAAGGCAACCGTCTCGCCGGCGCTGATCTTCAGGTCGATATTGGCGAGCACCTGTTTGCCCTCGGCATAGGCGAAACCGACATGGCGATATTCGATGCTGCCGGAAAGTGCCGGCGCCTCGATTGCGTCGGGCGCATCGACAATATCCGGCGCCGTGTCGAGAAGCTCGGTGAACCGGCGGAAACCGGCAATGCCCTTCGGATAGGTCTCGATGACCGAATTGATCTTTTCCACCGGGCGGAAAAACACGCCGACCAGCAGCAGGAAGCCTACAAAGCCGCCTTCCGTCAGGCTGCCCGTCAGCACGAACCAGGCACCGCAGATCATCACGATCATCTGCGTCAGGCGCATGCTCATATAGCTCAGGGAGGTGCTGGCGGCCATGATCTTGTAAGCGTCGAGCTTGGTGCGGCGGTATTTCTGGTTGTCCTTCTCGAACAGCGCGCGCTCGTGGTCCTCATTGGCAAAGGCCTGCACCACCCGCATGCCGCCGACATTTTCCTCGATGCGGGCGTTGAAATCCCCCACCCGGCCGTAAAGCGCGCGAAAATTCTGCGTCATGCGGCCACCGTAACGGCTGGTCACCCAGGCGGTGACGGGCACGACGGCGGCGGTGATGAGCGCCAGCTGCACATTGACCGACATCATCAGCAGGAACGCGCCGATGAAGGTCATGATGGCGATGAACAGATCCTCAGGCCCGTGATGGGCCACCTCGCCGATCTCTTCCAGATCCTTGGTCAGCCGCCCGACCAGATGGCCGGTCTTCTGGTTGTCGAAATAACGGAAGGAGAGTTTTTGCAGGTGATCGAAGGCCAGACGCCGCATGTCGGTCTCGATATTGATGCCGAGCATATGTCCCCAATAGGTGACTGTCGCCATCAGCCCGGTATTCAGCACGTAGATGACCAGCAGGCCCACCGAGGCTGCAAGAATGATCGCCCATTCCCCGCCCGGCAAAAGCACGTCAACAAAGGCCTTCACCGCCATGGGAAAACCGAGTTCGAGCACGCCGGACAGGACCGCGCAGGAAAAATCGAGGATGAAGAGACCGCGATAGGGACGATAATAGGCGAAGAAACGGCGAAGCATGGCATGACCTGGAGAGCGGGTGCGGCAAAATTCGCGCCGCAGAAAACGGGAGTTCAATTGTCATATTTCAATGCGCGCGCCAAGACCGATGTTCTATTTTTACCAAAATCGTTCAATAGCTTCGGCAATAAACACACAACGGTAATGTGATCGGGTTATATTGCACTTATATGTATCGGTGTGACAGAGTGAATGCATCCCTTCGGGGGAGAATGCGAGAAAGAGCCTGCCGTGAGTAACAATGACAGTCGTAAGCAGAGTGGCGAACCGAGATGGCTTGGTCCCGCCAGTCCGACGCGGATCGCCCTGATCCCGCCCATCTCGGCTGCGCGCTGGCTGCTCGTTCTCGTTGCCCTTGCGGGCACCTATTTCTTCCACGGCTTTCTGGTTCCGGTTCTCGCCGCCCTCGTCATCGGTTTTGCCAGCTGGCCGGTCTATACGCGGCTTCTGCGACAGGTGGGCGGCAACACCACGCTCGGCGCATCCATCGCCATCGTTCTCATCCTTACCTTTCTCGTGGTGCCGATCTTTATCGCCGCCTCCTATACGGCAAGCGAAATCCGCGAATGGTTCGGCTGGGCGGTGCACGTCAACAAGGCGGGCGCTCCTGTACCGGACTGGATCGCCGCGCTGCCCGGCATAGGCCCGTGGCTAAGCGAACAATGGGTGAAATATATCGGCACGCCGGGCGCCATCGGTGAAGTCATACAGCTCGTCAGCGGCGCCAATATCGGCAATATCTATAGGGCGATCCTTGCCGCCGGCAACGGTGCCTTCCACCTTGTCCTTACCCTGCTTTTCATGCTGATCGCGCTGTTCTTCGTTTATCGCAACGGCGCCGGCTTCTCCCGCCAGGTCGATCTCGTCGGTGAACGCATCCTGCCGACACGCTGGGAGCGCATTTCCCGCGTCGTGCCCGCCACGATCAGCTCCACCGTCACGGGCATGACGCTGATCGCCATCGGCGAAGGCATCATCCTCGGCATCGCCTACTGGATCGCCGGCGTGCCCTCGCCCGTCACGCTTGGCGTACTGACAGGCGTCATGGCCCTCATTCCGGGCGGCGCGCCGCTCTCATTTACGCTGGTGTCGATCTACCTGGTTGCCAGCGGCTCTCCGGCTTACGGTCTGGCGCTGTTCGTCTGGGGTTCGGTCGAGCTTTTCATCGTCGACAAGACCATCCGCCCGAAACTCGTCGGCGGGCCGATCAAGCTGCCTTTCCTGCCGACCTTTTTCGGCCTCGTCGGCGGCGTCAAGACCATGGGTTTCCTCGGCCTGTTCATCGGCCCGGTGCTGATGGCGCTGCTGGTGGCAATCTGGCGCGAATGGGTGCGTGAAGTGGAAATCTCCGCCGCCGTAAGCACCGAGACCCCGCCCCCACCGCCCACGCAGGACGATCCGGTCGCCGATGCCATCTCGCGTGAAGACGAAAGCGACGAAACGACGGCGTTTCGAAAAGCGGCGTTTTGATTGCAGAACGCTGCGGCGAAGGGCGATTGCCTGAAACGCCAGATGGCAGACGAAGATCGTTCACATCTCCTCCGCCATGCCGGACCTGATCCGGCATCCAGTCACGGCGCGTCTGCGCCGTGAAAAGAGTATCTCGCGATCAAGGACCTGATCGCGCTGAACCGCGGATCTAATCCGGGGTGACGTGGGCGGATGCTATGGCGACGTCTTAAACGTCACCATCGCCGGTCCATCCGGCAAATCCATGCCTTCGCCCTAAAGCGCCTTTTCCATGAACATACTGAGCGGATCCGGCCTGTAGGGCGCAAAGGCCTCGATTTCCACAAACCCCGCCTTGCGGTAAAGACCGATCGCTTCCGGCTGGCTGATGCCGGTTTCGAGCCGGATGGCGGTAAGGCCAAGTTCGACGCCGCGCGCAACAAGCGTATCCATGATCAGCTTGCCAATCCGCAATCCCCGCGCGTCGGGATCAACGAACATGCGCTTCACTTCCGCCGTGCCATCGCCCGCCTCCACCAGCGCACCACATCCGACAACACGCCCATCATGGCGCGCCACAAAAAACGAGGCGTTGTCCTTCTCCAGCAGGCCGATATCGACCAGGTGATTGCTCTCGGCGGGATAAAGTGACGCCATATAGGCATTGGAAAGGTCGATGAGGCGCAGAACCGCTTCCTGCCGGGGTGTTTCAAGCTTGATTTCGGTGGCCAATGCGATGCCTGCTTTCTCTCAAAAAATGCGTATTTCGTCGTAATGTCACTGCAATCCGGATAGATGAGTTTCTAGAGCATTATTCCCGACAGAGGCAACACATCCCATGAAAACAGCCCTCGTTCTCATGACCTTCCTTGGCTGCGACGACAGCGCCACCGACTGCCACTACCTTGCCACCTCGCAGCAGCGCTGGACAAGCATCGAGCTTTGCGACGCCGTCTCGGAAAAGGAGCTGGAGCGCTACGCCAATGCCTCCTACCCGGTCGTGGTGGCCGTTTGCCAGACACCGGGCGAACAGACGCCGCAGACGGCCGGCACGCAGCCCCCTGCCGCGACGGCACCGGCTGATACGGCACCGCAGGCATCGGCAGCGGTTACGCCGAAGGAAGAGGAAAGCCTCACCAAACAGGCAATCAGCCGCGTCGGCCGTATCCTGCCCTCCACCGAAGGCATAAAGCATTTCCTGGGAACGCCGGTGAGGATGGTTGAAAACAGCTATTCATGGATCGCAAAGCGGTTCGATAAATGATTGCGGGAAATGTCACGTCCGCTTTCTTTCCAGCTGCAATGTAGAGGTTTCCTGTGAGAGGAAAGCGGCCACTGCCCTCATTCCTGTGCTTGTCACAGGAATGAGGATGAGAGGATGCAACCGCGGAAAACCGGACGTTACGCAGCCTCAACCGTCAGTGCCTCGGCATAATACCGGGCCTTCTGCCGTTCTTCGGCAATCGCCAGCTTGCGCACGGCATGCAGCAGTTCGAACAACGTTTCGGAACCGTTCACATTGCGGAAATGCGCCAGCAACTCGGCAGAGACGGAAGCGGCCGCCTCTGAAAGCTGCGAGCGGGCGGCGCGCCGCCACATCAGCGTCGCCTCGATGAAGACATCGACGGCGTCACCGAAAAGACCGATCGACTGGAACAGGGCCTTCAACGCATGCGGCCGCCCGGTTGCCAGGATGGCGCGTACCTTGCGGTCTTCGAGACCGGAGAGGTTGACTATAGCCGCCGTGAAGAATTCCAGCCGGCCCGAGCAGACGGCGTGGATGAGCAGCGCCGGGGTCAATTCCAGCCTCTGGCGCAGATGCTCCACCAGCGCCGGCAGTTCGGGCGACGAAACGGCTGCCGCAATGAGGATGGTGGCGGAATCCTCCGCCTCGCGGAAGATACTGTCGGCGCGGTTGCGTGCGATGAGCGCATGAACCAGCGCCGAGCCCGCCAGAGCTTCGCTGACACGCGCCATCAACAGGTGCCGCGCATCAGCGGGCAGCGCCTCACGGCAAAGCAAGAGATCGCGAATATCGGCGTCGCAGCCATGGCGCTCGGCAATGCGTCGCAGCGAGAACGGCGTGATGAAGGCGTCGTCATTCTCGAGAAGAATGATGGTTTCCGGGAGATCGCCGACTTCGGCAAGCGCCGCGCAGACCCCGCGTTGCAGGCCCGGCCTTGCGGCGATGAGGGCCCGCGTCAGGCTCTCGCCGCGCCCGGCAAGGTCGACCAGATCGGCTTCGGTAAGGACCGGCGAACGGGCAATCACCGTGCAGGCGATCTCCGGCTGGTCTTCGGCAAGTGAAACGAGAATGGCGCGCGGCGCGTCATCGGCATCCGCCAGCGCCTCGGCAAGCGCCAGCCGCACACGCGGCGACGGGTCGTCGAGCAGATAGGTCATCGCCATATAGGCAGCGTCGCGGTTTTCCCGCGCCATGTCGGAATGCAGATAGGCACGGCCAAGAGCATTGGCGGCTTTCGCCCGCTCGGTCGATCCAGCCTTTTCAGACCAGCGAAGAAATGCCTGTACGATCACCTGAGCCTCGAAACACATTCGCAACAATGGATGACGGCATCATCGCCGCCACCATGTATAAAACTCTAGGCGCAAATGGTTTACGTTTGGTTCACCATAAAATTTAACCCTTGCCGGCGAAGGAATATATTTACGGCGCAGTAGAGGGACGCTGCAGCTGGAATACATCGCTGCCGCCATCGCAGTAGTCCATATACCCCATGCGCGCCACGGGGCGTGCAAGCCCCATGTCGATGCGGCCATCAACAATGATCGCATCATCAATATGGATCGCCATGACCTGACCGATCACCATCCACGACTCCGACGGCTTTCCATCGATATCGTTCAGCTGCTGTATCTGGGTCACACGGCATTCCAGTGCCGCCAGCGCCTCGCCCACAAAGGGCGCATCCACCACCTGCCCATCAACGGCAGTCAATCCGGCAAGGGCGAATTCATCCACATCGTAGGCAACCGCTGCAGAAGATGCATTCATCCGGTCGATCAAATGGCGGCTGACGAGGTTGGCGGTGAAAACACCGGTCTCCTCGACATTTCGCAGGCTGTCCTTCCGGCCGCTGGAGGAAAACATCACAAGCTTCGGCCGGTCCGAAATCGCGTTGAAGAAGGAATAGGGCGAGAGATTCAGCACGCCCTCCCTGCCCTTCGAGCCGATCCAGCCGATTGGCCGCGGCGCAACGATGGCCTTGAACGGGTCATGCGGCAGGCCATGCCGGTTGGTGTCGGTGGTGTAGAACATCAGACGTCCCCAACCCAGGTGACGATATCGGCAAGCTCCGGACGCGGCCGCTCCACCGGCGGGAATGTCGTCGAGCCGATATGGATATAACCCGCCACCTTCTCTTCGGCGCTGACAGCGATTTCAGTCAGAAAAGCCGTGTCGAAGGCAAGCCATTCCGTCAGCCAGTTCGCGGCAAAACCATTGGCATTGGCGGCGAAGATGACATTGAGGCAGACAGCGCCGGCCGACATGACCTGTTCCCATTCCGGGATCTTGAAATGCGGCTTGGCGGTGCTGATGACGGCAATGACGACGGGCGCGCGGGTAAAGCGGGTGCGCTCGGCATCCTGCTGCTGCAGGTCCAGTTCCGGGTTTTTCTCAAGCGCGATCCTGAGCGCGGTCTCACCGAGACGCACACGATCTTCACCGCGATAAACCACGAAACGCCAGGGGGCGAGTTTGCCATGGTCGGGCACGCGCACGGCAAGGCGCAGGATTTCCTCGATTTGCCCCTTGGAAGGCCCCGGCTCGGCAAGCTGCATAGCGGGCGTGGAGCGGCGGACCTTGAGGTAGTCGAGGAGCTTGATATCGCTGGTCATGATCAAAAATCTTCCATTCTGCTGTCATCGCGAAATTATGGGCCTTGAAATAGCCATGGCATTGGTTTTGAAGTGATCCGGGAAAATCAAGAAGTCAATCGGTATCGAAAATGTCGGCAATCAAATTCGCGGCGAAATTCGCGACACGTCTGGCCATTGCGTGCGCCGCGCTCGGCGTTTTATCACAAGCCGCTTTTTCGCAGGACGCCTTTAAAGACTTCAAGCAGCTCGGCGGCACGCCGAAAATGCCGAAGCTCAACGCTTTCACCGCACCGACAGCACCCAACGCCCCGGAAAGCACCGCCCGCGATATCGCCATGGAAGCCAAGCTGACGAGCGGCGGCGAAGCCGTGAAGGAAGGTCTGTCCTGGCGCGTCTTCAGCCCCATTCCGGGTGCCGATGGCAAATTGCCGATGCTGGCAAGCTCGGAGGGCGGCTCGGCGGAATTCCATCTGGTACCCGGCGAATATTTCGTCAACGTCGCCTTCGGCCGCGCCGGCGTCACCAAGAAACTCAATATTCCGACATCAGGCAACGTCCAGAAGCAGGTGCTGATTCTCGATGCCGGCGGTTTCGTGCTGAATGCAGTTGCGGGGTCCGACAAGCAGATCTCCGGCAACCAGCTGAAATTCTCGGTCTACTCCTCCGATGCCCGCCCGGATGGCGAGCGCGGCCTGGTGATGGCCGACATCAAGCCCAATACCGTCGTTCGCCTCAACGCCGGCACCTATCACGTCGTTTCCGAATACGGCAACGTCAATGCAGTGGTGCGCGCCGATATCCAGGTGGAAGCCGGCAAGCTCACCGAAGCGACCCTGCAGCATCAGGCAGCGCAGATTACCCTCAAGCTCGTCTCTGAAGAAGGCGGCGAAGCGATCGCCGATACGGCCTGGTCGGTGCTGAACGGCGGCGGCGACGTGGTGAATGAAAGTGTGAGCGCTTTCTCAACCATGGTGCTGGCGGAAGGCGAATATACCGCCATCGCCCGCAACAAGGACAAGGTCTTCCAGCGCAACTTCAAGGTTACGTCCGGTCGGGATTCCGATGTGGAAGTGCTGATGAAGGATCAGGCGCCGGAAGATATGACCGGGGATTTTGAGTAGGTTTCGCTGCCTGTTCAGAGACGAAGTGCCTTGAAATCCCATCACACTCCGCGTCATCCTCGGGTCAAGCCCGAGGATGACGTGCAGAGAGCTTTTAGCGCCCCTCACCCAAAAACGAAAACGGCCCCCGAAGGGGCCGTCATCTTCATCAGGCAACCTGCTTTTTCGCCGCAAGCTTGCGCTTGACGTCCGGCGGCGTTGCCTCGTCCACGAGGCTGGTAATCGCGTCTTCCAGCGACATCGGCGTCTGGTTCTGCGAACCGAGGCGGCGGATGTTGACGGTGCGCTCTTCCGCTTCCTTGCGGCCGCAGACGATGATGACCGGAACCTTGGTCACCGAATGCTCGCGGACCTTGTAGTTGATCTTCTCGTTGCGGAAATCGGTCTCCACCACCATGCCCGCCTCGCGCAGCGCCTCAGCAACCTCGCGACCGTAATCGTCGGCATCCGAGGTGATGGTGGCAACAACAACCTGAAGCGGCGCGAACCACAGCGGCATATGACCGGCGAAGTTCTCGATCAGGATACCGAGGAAGCGCTCCATCGAACCGCAGATGGCGCGATGGATCATCACCGGCTGCGTCTTTTCGGAATTCTGGTCGATATAGAAGGCGCCGAAGCGCTCCGGCAGGTTGAAGTCCACCTGCGTCGTGCCGCACTGCCATTCACGGCCGATGGCGTCCTTCAGCGTATATTCGAACTTCGGCCCGTAGAAAGCGCCCTCGCCCGGCAGGATGCCGGTCTTGATGCGCCCGCCGGACTGTTCCTCGATGGTATGCAGAACATCCGTCATCACGCTTTCGGCACGGTCCCACAGATCGTCGGAACCGACGCGCTTTTCCGGACGGGTCGAAAGCTTGACGACAATCTCGCTGAAACCGAAATCCTCGTAAACCGAGAGGATCAGGTCGTTGATGCGCAGGCATTCCGCCGCCATCTGCTCTTCCGTGCAGAAGACATGCGCATCGTCCTGTGTGAAGCCACGCACGCGCATCAGGCCATGCAGCGCGCCCGATGCCTCGTAGCGATGGACATTGCCGAATTCCGCAAGGCGAACCGGCATTTCGCGGTAAGACTTCAAGCCATGCTTGAAGATCTGAACGTGACCGGGGCAGTTCATCGGCTTCAATGCGAAGACGCGCTGATCGGCTTCCTCGTCATCGGGATGGGTAAAGGCATGGGCGGATTTCACCGCGAACATGTTTTCCTGATACCAGCCCCAGTGACCGGAGGTCTCCCACAGCGATTTGTCCAGCACCTGCGGTGCGTTGACCTCCTGATAGGTATTGGCGAGCCGGCGGCGCATATAGGCCGTCAGCGTCTGGAACATGCGCCAGCCCTTGCCGTGCCAGAACACGACGCCCGGGCCTTCTTCCTGGAAATGGAACAGGTCCATTTCGCGGCCGAGGCGGCGGTGATCACGCTTTTCAGCTTCGGCCAGAATGTGGAGATAATTGTCCAGCTCTTCCTGCGTCGCCCAGGCGGTGCCATAGATACGCGACAGCATCGCATTGTTGCTGTCACCGCGCCAATAGGCGCCGGCCACCTTCATCAGTTTGAAGGCCGTACCGATCTGCCCCGTGGAGGCCATATGCGGGCCACGGCAAAGATCGAACCAGTCACCCTGATAATAGATCTTCAGGTCCTGGCCTTCTGGAATGGCATCAACCAGCTCGACCTTGTAGTTCTCGCCCTTGGCGGCAAAAACTTCCTTGGCCTTTTCGCGCGACCAGATTTCGCGGGTAAACGACTTGTTGCGCTGGATGATTTCCTTCATCCGCTTTTCGATCTTCGGCAGATCTTCCGGCGTGAAAGGTTCGTTCTTGGCGAAGTCGTAATAAAAGCCGTTTTCGATCACTGGACCGATCGTCACCTGCGTGCCGGGCCACAGCTCCTGCACGGCCTCAGCCATCACGTGCGCGGCATCGTGGCGGATGAGCTCCAGCGCACGCCCGTCTTCACGCGTGACGATCTCGATTTTGCCATCGGTGATGGTCTCGGACAAATCGCGCACGGTGCCATCAAGCGCAATGGCGACAGCCTTCTTGGCAAGCGATTTGGAAATGGATTCGGCGACCTCACGGCCGGTCGTACCGGCGGGGTAGCTGCGCACGGATCCATCGGGAAATGTAAGGGAAATGGCTTCAGACATCGTCTAGTGCTCCTGTCCAGTCCCGCCAACGAATGCGGGTGGTGTTGGAATAATGATTTGCCCGCGATAAGCGAACAGGCAGGCTGATAAAGGCTTTTGCCATTCCAGTCAAAGGTGAAGGGCATTTCAGCCGAGCATTTTCGCCAGCCCGTTGACGGTATTGGCGTTACGGGTCGTGCCTACGCCAAGCCTTTTCGTGGTCAGGACTGACAGCAACCGACTCTCGCTCGGCTTGCCTTGAAAATCGATCCAAAGGTCGCCGCCGACGACGGCAATCTTTTCCTGCTGACGATATTTCTCGAGTGATCCAAGAACGTCCTCACCAAGCGGCTCCCGCATCACCCGAATGCAGACGTCAGGAGAATTGCCATGCGGAAACGGATTGTCTGACGCCAGCCTCAGCCAGTCGCCACCCGCCCGAACGAGTATATCGACATGTTTGCCGAACCGCGCCTCAAAAGCGCGCTCAAGCCTGTCCTCGATCTCGTAAACGGGGGCTGCCTCACCACGAAAGACCAGATTTCCGGTGGCAACCAGCGTTCTGCAGTCCTGAAATCCCAGTTCCCCGGCCATCGCCCGCAGATCGGCCATCACCAGCCGCTTGCCGGCGCCCAGAACGATGCTGTGCAGCAGCGCCACATACTCACTCATCTGCGCAGGCTCCAGTAACGCCAGGGTGCCCACCAGCGTCGCTTTTCACCGAGCGTTTCCGGCACCGGGTCGAGCCCGCTGGTGCCGCCCGGGCCGCAGCGCGCCACGCGAAACAGCGTCATCCAGCCGCCTGCCCAAAGCCCGTGGCGGGCAATCGCCTCATAACCATATTCGGAACAGGTGGGGATATGGCGGCAGGAATTGCCGATGAAACCGGAAAGTGTGAGCTGATAAAGCCTGATAAAACCGACGCCGAAAAGCCGTCCCGGTGTTTTGGCGAAAGCGCCAGCCCAGTTGCGGGATCGTCCGGCTTTCACCGCTGTCTGCTGGTGCCGGCAGCCCGGTTCGCCGCACATCGTCTAACCCGCAGCGTTCAGAACCGGCCGGCCTTCGATCTGGTCGAGCGCATCGACCACCGCTTCGAAAGTCAGCATGGTGGAGGCGTGGCGGGCCTTGAAATCCCGGACGGGGGAAAGCACCCGCATATCCTCAAAACGGCCCGTCGGCCCCTCGCCGCCCTGTTTCAGCATCGCCAGCATATCTTCCCGCGCCTGGCGGATTTCACCGCTGGAAGCGCCGATGACATGATGCGCCATGATGGAAGAAGACGCCTGACCGAGCGCGCAGGCACGAACCTCGTGCGAAAATCCGGTCACGATGCCGTCTTTCACCTTCAGATAGACCTTGAGCTTCGAGCCGCATAGCCGGGAGTGTTTTTCGGCGCTGGCATCGGCATCCTCAAGAACACCGATCAGCGGAATATTCCCGGCAAAGTCCAGAATGCGGTTATTGTAGATGTCATCCATCGTCAGGTGTCCGGCGCGCTCAAAATGCCCAAAACGGGACAGGTCAGATTTTTCAAACACAGCGTTTGTCGCAGTGAAGCTTTCCTGCCCTTCATTCTCATTATATGCTAACGAGCTTTCTGGACATCAAGCCATGATGAAATTAACGGCTTCGATACCGAATTATCAGCAGCGGCCTTGCCAAAATGCTGTAAAACAACCAGATAGCAGCAACTGCGAACATGAGTTCGCGATGAAAAACGAGTTCAGGTGCGGCCTTTACCCGCATCGGGAGAGACGAAATGGATGCGATCGTGAAGAATTTCCCCGGCGCTGGCACAAAACCCGACGTGGCCGAGGCTCGCCCAAGCCAGGCGGAAGCTGAAGAAGCAGTACGCGTTCTTCTGCGCTGGGCGGGAGAAAATCCTGCCCGTGAAGGACTTCTGGATACGCCGAAGCGTGTCGCCAAGGCCTATCGCGAACTCTTCGCCGGTTATGAGCTGAATGTTCAGGACGTGCTCGGCACGACCTTCGAGGAAGTCGGCGGTTATGACGATGTGGTGCTGGTGCGCGACATCCCGTTCTTCTCCCATTGCGAACACCATATGGTGCCGATCGTCGGCAAGGCGCATGTCGCCTATCTTCCGGCTGGCCGCGTGCTTGGCCTGTCGAAGATTGCCCGCGTTGTCGAGATTTTCGGCCGCCGCCTGCAGACGCAGGAAAACATGACCGCGCAGATCGCCAGATCCATTGAGGAAACGCTGAAACCGCGTGGCGTGGCCGTCATGATCGATGCCGAACATATGTGCATGTCGATGCGCGGCGTCAACAAGCAGGGGTCGACAACGCTGACCACCAGCTTCACCGGCTCGTTCAAGAACGACCCGGCCGAGCAGGTCCGCTTCATGACCATGGTGCGGAACCGCTAGGCATCGGACCGAATCGCACAGCGCGGTTTTCGGGAAATCCGGTGATCAGATAAGACCTGGAGTGGCGGAATCGATTCCGTTCTTTCGCCGCTCTGATCGTTCCGCCAGTTCAGTTTCCGGGGTTACCATGTCCATTCCCTTTCCATCCGCGCCAGCGGATAAGGAAGTGCTCGAAAACGCAGGCCTTTTTTCGCCAAAATTCGATGCCAACGGCCTCGTTACCGCCGTGGTCACCGACGCTCGCGACGGTGAATTGCTGATGGTCGCCCATATGAATGCCGAAGCCCTGTCGCTGACGCTGCAAACGGGCATCGCCCACTATTACAGCCGCTCGCGCGACAAGATCTGGAAGAAGGGCGAAACATCCGGCAACCTGCAGACGGTGAAGGAATTCCGCACCGATTGTGATCAAGACGCCGTATGGCTGAAAGTCTCCGTCGCTGGCCATGATGCCACCTGCCATACCGGCCGCCGCTCCTGCTTTTATCGCACCGTGGAAATGTCTGATGGCAAAGCCGTGACCAAAATCACCGACGATACCCGCCATTTTGATCCAGCAACCACCTATTCCGGCACCTAAACGGCCGGCTTCCATCGGCCGCACCAATTTGCTACCAATATAACAGGTTCCGGGGATAGGACGGAGCCTCACGGAACTGGCAGGGAGTGCGATCATGTTGGGATGGGGAAATCGTCGCAATCAGCTCGCGGCTGGAAACCCCGAAGACATGGAGCCGCCCATCGTCAGCGAGCGCGTTGATACGCGCCGCATCGCGCTGGCGCTCGGTGGCGGGGCCGCACGCGGCTGGGCCCATATCGGCGTCCTGCGGGCGCTGGACGAGGCAGGCGTGAAAATCGGCATGATTGCCGGCACCTCGATCGGCGCTCTGGTCGGCGGGTGTTATCTGGCCGGCAAGCTTGATGAGCTTGAAGAATTCGCCCGTTCGCTGACCATGCGCCGTATTGCCGGCCTGCTTGACCTGACGATCGGCGGCGGCGGCCTGTTTGGCGGCATGCGGCTGACCAAACGCATGCAGGAACATCTGGAAGGCCTGCGCGTCGAGAACCTCGAACATCCCTTCATCGCCGTCGCCACGGAACTGCGCACCGGCCATGAGGTCTGGATCCATCAGGGCGACCTCGTCACCGCACTTCGCTCATCCTATGCGCTGCCGGGAATTTTCGAACCGGTGCAATGCAACGGCCGCACTTTGATCGACGGCGCGCTGGTCAATCCCGTGCCGGTTTCGGTCTGCCGGGCCTATGAGCAGGCGCTGGTCGTTGCCGTCAACCTCAATTACGATCTGTTTGGCCGCTCCGCCGTGGTCAAGCATGCAGCTTCGCCACATTCAGGTTCCGCTCCGGCCGTGGAAAACACCCCGCGCCCCGGCCTGCCGGGCGTCATGGTACAGGCCTTTAACATCATTCAGGACCGGATTTCACGCTCGCGCCTCGCCGGCGATCCGCCCGACCTCATGTTGCATCCGCGCATCAACGATATCGGCCTGTCGGAATTCCATCGCGCCAGCGAAGCCATCGACAGGGGATATCAGGAAACGCGCGCCCGTATTCCCGAACTGGAGCGCATGCAGCAGGCGTTCCGGCGTTAGCGCCGGCCACTGTGACACGTCTCCAGCTTCATAAATCATGTGAAACGGATGGATGAAACGCCGAGCTTTCATGAGCCCATGTATTGGTATATCTCAATCCTGCCTCCAGCCGCGCAAAACACATTATGCGATACGGCTCTGCTAATCGGATTTCTGGAAGGGCAGCCTCAGCTCAGACGCAGAAACGCCGTCAGTTTTGGATCGGCAGACGGTCAGCCATGGATCGACATCACCATTGTGAAAGAAACGGCCGAGGGCAACTGGTCCAGCAATGGCACATTCATTTCGCAGTTCAATCGGGTTGAAATCGTCTGCTCCGATGATGAGCGGCGAGAGTTCTACGTGGAAATATCCACTAAAATAGCCGACTTCCTTCAATGGCGACTTGTGACGCGAGACGACGCATGAGTTCCGGCTAGAGCATTTCCGCTTTTCTACGAAAGGCGAAAACGCTCTACCTTTTTGTTTTTACGCATTTCCCGGCCGCCTCCAACCGGGACGCAAAGTCATCCTGCGATATAGGCCTTGATGTGTTCCGCCTCGGCCTCGATCTCGCCGATCCGCGCCTTCACCACGTCACCGATGGAGATAATACCGGCAAGGCGGCCATTCTCCTCGACTGGAATATGGCGGAAACGCCCACCGGTCATGATTTCCATCAGCTCGTCGGTGGTAGAATTGTGATGACAGCGGATGACGTTTTTGGTCATGGCCACGGAGACGGATTGCAGCAGGGAAGCGGCGCCCTGGCCAGCCACGGCCTTCACCAGATCACGTTCCGTGAAAATGCCGAGAACGACACCATCGGCATCCGTCACGACGACCGAACCGATCTTGTGCGCATGCAGCGTTCCCGCTGCCTCGCCGATGCTGACCTCCGGCCCCACGGTCACGACATCCCGGCCCTTGCGGTCGAGAAGATCCTTTACGAATGTTGGCATGCCTTCCTCCTCTTTTCAGCGATCACAGCACGCCGCAGTCTCCCCCGGCGGTTGCAAATCATGAAGCATGGTGCGCTGAGGCCCGTGTGAATGCAATCCCGGATGGGACGCGCCCAAGCAAATTTGCGCCATGGCCGACAAGGAGCGTGATCGCTTCGACGCGCCGCCACAAACCGTGGCGCGCCTCTGCCGGGCCCGTTTTAGCGCAGCGGGCGATCAAACAGGCCGAAGAACAGGAAGCCCAGCAGAAAGCCGAAAACATGCGCGTCCCAGGCGATTTCACCACCGACATCGCCGAACAGCGGTATGCCGACCGCGATAAGCACATTGCCGAACAGCCACATGAGCGTGAAGATCAGTACGGTGCGGTTGGACAGCGCCTCCAGAATGCCCTGCCGCGGCATCAGATGGCCGAAAGAGGCATTGTAGCCACCACGGGCGGGGAAAACGAACCGGCAGGCTGCTCCCATCAGTGCCGAAACAACGCCGGACGCGCCAATCAGCACCGTGACATCGCCCCAGTTCAACGCCGCATGGCCGAAGGCCGAAACGGCGGCGGAAATGCACCATAACAGCACGAAGCGTAATGTTCCGATCCGGCGCAGAACCGGTGCGCCAAAGGCCATCAGCCACAATCCGTTAAACAGAATATGTTCGATGCCGCCATGCAGGAAAGAATAACTGACCGGCGTCCAGAGCCATTCCAGACCCTGCTGGGAGAAAGGCACGGCATAACGCAGCGGAATGAAGCCGAAGGTGAAGATGAACCAGCCGTTGCCATCCTCCGACAGGAGATAGGCAGGAACCACATAGGCAACCAGGAGCGCCGCCAATATGCCGACGAGAAGCGGCGGCAGGTTGAAGACGGGATTGTTCGTGTCGTCTTTCGGCTCCGGCGTTTCCGAAACCGGCGGCTGTTCGCCGTCCCCGTAGGACATGATCGCATCCCTGTCTTGTCGAAATTTCTATCTTCCGAGCAATATAGGAAGCCCGGACGAAAAAAAAGCCGTCCTGCCTTTCCCGCAGCTGACGCCAAAACCGGGGTCGGTTCAAGCGCCGCCGCCAAAGGCAGTCCGGCTTGCGGCCACGCCGTAAAATCACGGGCGCTGCCATCAATTGTGCTGACCGGAGTTTGTCCCCGACATGGCCGCACCGATGCCACGGGCTTCATCGCCGCGCAATATCAACCCTTTGTTAACCTTAACAAAACCGGCTGGCATGAAAATCGCTACACCTCCCCATACAGGCGTTCGAATGGACATGATGTCCCAAAAGCGAACATGGAGAACGGCGCTATGAAAAGCATGGCCGGACTGGACATATATAACTATTGGGACGAGTTGCGCGGCAACAGGCCCGCACCCCGTCGCGAAGACATCGATCCCGCAAAGTTGAAACATCATCTCGGTGATCTCTTCATCCTGACGGAAAAGGGAGAGGAAGCGCCTTTCTTCCGCCTCGCCGGCACGCGCATCTGTGACCTGTTTGGCCGGGAATTGCGCGACCGCCCGTTTTCGGAACTATGGCCGGCGGCAAAAGCCGTTTTCCCCTGCCGCGTCGCGCGCGGTATCCTGCAACATCAATTGCCCGTCGTCTTCGATGTCGAGGCGGAGGATGACTATGGCGCAGCACCGCTGGCATTCGAAATGCTGCTGCTGCCGCTGCGTCCGGACGAAGGTACCGCCCCGCGGCTGCTCGGCGCCTTGCTTCCGGCACATCCGCGTCACGAATTCGCCACCCCCATCAATTGCCTTTGGATGAAGAGCAGCCGCCTGCTGCAGATGGATATCGCGCAGACGCAACATTCGGAAAACACGCATACGGCTTTCACACCATTCGCGGGGAGCTGTTGACGGGGCCCATCCCTCCTTCAATGTGAGGACGGATGGCGCCCTGCAACCAGGAATCTTTGCTGAAAATAGGTCAAAGCTGTAACGATATCGCCGATCGTAAGAATTGTAGATATCAAGTAATACAGTCTGTTAACCCGCGCAGAGTAGAGATTTGTCATCATCATCCGTTACAATTGCGCTGTCCATGTTTTCATCTCGTTCGGTCAACACTGCCCAAATCCTGCGTCCGGTTGAAGAGGTTCCGCTTGACGACGCCGTCGTCGTGTCCTTTTCCGGCCGCCTCATGTTGCCCGACCATGAAGAATATGACTGCACCGCAACCGAGATGACCGCCGAAAGAGCGCAGTTCACCTGCTCGGGCATGGCCCGCAATGGTGACCGCGTCATCGCTTATCTCCAGCATATCGGCCGGATCGAAGGCTCGGTAACGTCACTCACCGCCTCCGGCTTCGTCATCAGCATCAATGCGCCGGAGCGCAAGCGGGAAAAGCTCGCCGCCCAGCTGGCATGGATCGCCAAGCGTCAACTTCTCGGCCTTCCGGAAGACCGCCGCCACGACCGACTGACGCCGCGCAATGCCAAGGCGCATCTGGTTCTGGAAGATGGCGTGCTCGTCTCCTGCCGGCTGATCGACCTTTCCCTGTCCGGTGCGGCCATCGAAGTCGAAAACCGTCCGCCGCTCGGCAGCCGGGTCCAGCTCGGCAAGAACATGAGCGGCAAGATTGTGCGCCACTTCATGGAAGGCGTCGCAGTCGAATTCGACCGCGTCCAGTCTCCCGACGCGCTGATCGAATTTCTCTAAGTCGCCGCTGCGACACCTGCGCAGCCATTAACAGCCGAAAATCCATGACGTCAGGAATGCCCAACATTCCTGGCAAGCCCACTTCCGTCACGCTGAATGTGTGACGGCTGTGCGCCCGGTGTTGATGGGCATCTGTGCGGCTTTTCTTTTCCGCCGTCCGACCTTACGCCAGAATCCAGCCAGCCAAACCCTTGATCTCGGAGAAGTCCCCCCCGTCGCGTCAACCCGCTTCGACGGGCTTCCGATGCAAGGACGACGCCGCGAAATTGAAACACTTCAGCGCGGGATGCCGTCCCAGCCCCCACTTCCCATCCCTTTGGATGCGCGGTGGTGGCACACCAAACTCTTCAATTCCGGCTCGGCAATGGCGCAGATCGAAACGCAAAGCGCTCGCTCAAAACATTTTTCCGCAAAAAAAGCAGTTTTTTTGAAGTTTTTTTAGCCGCTTTTCCATGGCGTCCCAACCTGAAACATCCATCCCAAAACGGGAAATCCGCTCCCCCGCCCGGCTTCTCCTGAAGACTTCACGCGGCTGTGAAAATCGCCCCGCCCAGAAAATCGCTGTCAATACAGCGGCATAAATGGCTACCAAAAACCTAAGGCCGCGATCCATAAAATTGTAGTAAAATTTGCTTCGAATACCCGTAAAATTTGACTCAAATACAATTCAAAACAACGGCTAATTTGCTGAAACTTAAGCTCAAATTGCCTCTCGCAAATTTCCGCCGGATCAAAATATACCTGCGAATGTCTCCTCAACACGGGGAGACAAGCAATGAACAACAACCGTATCGTTTTCGTCCTGATCGCATTCATCGTCAGCGCCTTCGCCCAGCAGGCCAGCGCATCGCCGGCTGCCGTCATGCGCGTCATCGGCAAGGCCAATCCGCCGATCGGCCACTATGAATTCTGCCAGACCTATCAGAGCGAGTGCCAGGCGACCTCGGTTGACACCGGCCCGATGAAGCTGACCGAAGAGCGCTGGAAGGCGATGCTCGACGTCAACTACACCGCCAACACCACGATCACGCCGATGACCGACATGGAAATCTACGGCGTTGAAGAGCGCTGGGCATACCCCACCACGGTTGGCGATTGCGAAGATTTCGTGCTTCTGAAGCGCAAGATGCTGATGAACAAGGGCTTCTCGGCTTCCAACCTGCTTATCACCGTCGTTCTGCAGCCGAATGGCGAAGGCCATGCCGTTCTGACCGTTCGTACCGATCGCGGCGATTTCGTACTCGACAACATGCGCAACAAGGTCATGAACTGGTCGGAAACCGAATATACCTACCTGAAGCGTCAGGACACCGCCAATCCGGGTCGCTGGGTGAAAATTCAGGATGGCCGCGCCACCAATGCGGTTGGCGGCATCCGCTAACACCAGCTACCCCACTAAAGTCTCCCCAAATGAAAAAGCCGGCTCCGCAAGGAGGCCGGCTTTTTCATTGTCGTAAAGAGCTACAAGTGTCAGAGCAGTCCAAGCTCGGCAAGTTCGCGCCTCAGATCGGATGGCATGTCCTCACCGCCGAAACCACCGCCACCGAGATCACGGGGCGCTTCATCGTCCTTGAGATAACGCCAGCCCTGAAACGGCCGCTTCGGCGCGGGTGACGTCTCAATCACTTCGGGGCCAAGAATGAGATCGCAGCGGGTAATCCCGTCTTCCCCCTTGAAGGAACGGAGATCGAGAAGCTTCTGCCGCGCCTGCACCTGCCCCTTGATGACCCAGTAGAGCGAGCCGCCTTCCAGCAATTCCTCGGCCCTTTTGGGGATCATGCGGGTGGTGTGCACGCTGTGCGGTTCCAGACCTGCGGCCATCGCGGTCAGCGAGCGCTGCGCGACCCAGTCTCTCAAATCCTGGAGTGAATCCGCGCCAACGCAAAGTTTGATGAGATGTAAAGGCATATTCCTATCAATGCCTTTTTGCGGCAGGCGTCAAGCATCTGGAGGATGCCGGCCGCCCTGCCCGCTCAGCACTCCACAACGTTGACGGCAAGGCCACCGGTGGAGGTTTCCTTGTATTTCTCGCTCATGTCGTTGCCGGTCTGACGCATGGTTTCGATGCAGGCGTCGAGCGGCACGAAATGCTGGCCGTCACCCTTCAGCGCCAGCGACGCCGCCGTTACAGCTTTCACGGCCCCCAGCGCATTACGCTCGATGCAGGGCACCTGCACCAGCCCGGCAATCGGGTCACAGGTCATGCCGAGATGATGTTCGAGCGCAATTTCAGCGGCATTTTCGATTTGTTCGGGCGAGCCGCCCATGACCGCCGCCAGACCTGCCGCCGCCATGGCCGCCGCCGATCCAACTTCGCCCTGACAGCCCACTTCCGCGCCGGAAATCGAGGCATTGTGCTTGATGATGCCGCCAATTGCCGCCGCCGTCAGCAGGAAGTCACGCACGTCGTCAACCGTTGCATCCTCATGGAAATGCCGGAAATATCGGACAGTGGCCGGCACGACGCCCGCCGCACCGTTGGTCGGCGCGGTAACCACCCGGCCACCGGCGGCATTTTCCTCGTTGACGGCCATGGCGTAGACGCTCAGCCAGTCATTCGCCATGACAGGATTGAACCGGTTGCTGCGCCATTCCGCATTCAGCTTTTCGTAAATGGAACGGGCACGACGGCGCACCTTCAGGCCGCCCGGCATGATGCCGTCGACTTTCAGCCCGCGCTCGATACAGCCATCCATCGCTTCCCAGATCTGGTCGAGCCGGTCGTTCAACTCGTCGCGGGAAACCACCGTCTCCTCATTCGCCCGTTTCATCTGGGCGATGGTGCGGCCGGAACGGGTCGCCATTTCCAGCATTTCCTTTGCCGAGGCGAAGGGATAGGGCACGCGCGGACCATTATCGATGGTCTTGCCGCGCTGCTTGATTGCCTCCAACTCGGTATCGGTCACGACAAAACCGCCACCGACCGAATAATAGATGCGCTTGACCAGCAGCCTGCCCTGATTGTCGAAGGCGGAGAAGGTCATGCCATTGGCATGGCCGGGCAGCGGGTTCTTCTTGTCAAATACCAGATCCTCGGCAGCCCGGAACTCGTAGGTCGGGTGTCCGGGCGGCGTGACCGTGCCGGCCTTTTCCACCGTCTCGATGATCGCATCCATGGCGTCGGGATCAACAAGGTCCGGCCGCTCGCCGGTCAGGCCGAGAATGACGGCACGCCCGGTGCCGTGGCCAATGCCGGTAAAGGCGAGCGAACCATGCAGGCTGACCTTCAGCCGCGAAACGCTGGCACCGGCCGGGCGCGGCCACTCATCGCTGAGGATCAGCGCCAGAAAGCGGTTGGCCGCCGTCATCGGACCCATCGTGTGGGAACTTGAAGGACCAATACCGATCTTGAAGACGTCAAAGACCGAAAGAAACATGAAGTTTTTCCTGACTGATGGATTCCACCATCATCATATCCAAAGCCGCGACGGATCGCCACCACAGCGTCGGATGCAAAATCTGTCGGGATTTTCGGAGAAATCCGGCGCTTCGGCAAGAACGAAGAGCGTCACCGGCTTTTGCGGCTGCGACATGCAGATCGCTGAAACGAAAACAGCACGGTTTCCAGAGGAAACCGCGCCGTTTTCAAAACCCGTCAATTCAGGAGAAGTGCTTATGGGCTGCCAAAAATGTACGTCAATGCGAGAAAAGCGGCAAAGCCTGCAAGTGCGCGCAAGGTAACGCCCCAGCAAGATTTCTGAGCGGTTTCTTCCATGATTACTCCAGCTATTCACTCTCCGGGGGATCTTCAAGACCCGGCCCGTTGGAAGAAGCATTTATTAAAATCCGGCGACGAACGCAAATGCAAAAAGCGGCTAAATGAAGGCTTTTTCGCCGGGCTGCCATTCGCCCCGCGCATAGGTGCATGAAAAAACAAGGTGTTAGAGCGCGACTTTCAAAACCGGCATTTCGGCCTTCGCCTCAATTTAGGCTAAAGTGTAACCGTTATTTAAAGCTTTCGTACAAACACCTGTTGAAAACCTTGGTCGCCGGCACGGCAAAGTCGAATTTATTCCGCAGTCGCCGCGCCTTGAAAGCCCAACACCTCTGCTTTATCGACGGCGGATAACGACAACGGGACTCACTCCATGCAGCAGGCATCCTCTTTTCCCGATCGCGAAACGGTCGCTTCGAAACTGACGTCGCTTGCAAGCGAGGACAAGGCATGGGTGTCGTTGCTGATGGAAAACGCCTTGCAGGATGAAAACCTGCTGGCCGGCCTCAATCTATATCTCGACCAGCAGGCCAATGCCCGCTTCCTCAACAGCCTGAAACTGGAAGCCGCCGGTGAATGGCTTGGCGCCAACGCCCCTGCCCGCCTGCAGATTCGCCTCGCGGAAGCCGCCAAAACCAGCCAGCACCCCGTTTATCTGGCCTTCCGCAAAGGGCTGACGGCATCGGCGGGACTTGAAAAAGCCTACCCTAAAGCGCCGATCTGATCTTCCGGCTGGAGCATGATGATTGGAGCGGGATTTCGGGCGAAAACCTGCTCTAGCTGTGATCGTTCGAGAGGTTTTCCATTGGCAACGGACCGGAGGTGCGTGGGGCTTTACCCCCCTCTGTCCTGCCGGACATCTCCCCCTCAAGGGGGGAGATCAATCTGGGGCAAGGTCTCGCCCATCTCAACCTCGGCGAATGAAGCGATGGTAATGCCGCTTGCCGATCTCCCCCCTTGAGGGGGAGATGTCCGGCAGGACAGAGGGGGGTAAAGCCCCACGCACCCTTGACCCGTGCCAATGGACAACCTCCTGAAAGCGAACATCTAATCCGGCACCCGGTCAACAACAGCGATGATCGGCCCCATGGGAAACAGCGTGTCGCGTCGCTTCATTGCGGGAATGTCGACGCTCGAAATCGTGCCGTCGAGATAAAGTGCGTTCGGCGCATCCAGCACATCCCGAAACAGTGTGGCAAAATCGTAGAAGCGCACGGAATTTTCCGAAATGGCGAAATGCACCATGCCATCGCGGGAGACGCCGACGCCGTTGCGTCGCTTCAGGCTGTCGCTGTCGGGCAGAAATCGCGGATGCAGTTTGCCGTCGATCACCAGCATCGGCCCCGACTGGGTGGCGAAATCCGGCCTGGGGTCTGCCGCCAGATAGGCCTCAGTCTCCAGCACGGCGGCCGTCGTGTCTTTCAGATAAAACACGCCATTCGGCAGAAGGTGAAAATTGCCCCAGCCGCCCCGGGTGCTGATCGACGAACGTTCCACGCCATTTTCGACAAACAGGCCAACCGGCGAATAGTCGGAATGATACATGCCGCCATTCATGGCGAAGATGCTGAACATATGCTGCCGCCAGAGCGCGGAGGACAGGTCGGCGAAGGAGCGATATCCCTGCCCGGAGACGTGATCGCGATCATAGATCCGGATGGTGTTCTTTGCCGGATCGAAACTGCACACGGTGTAGCGACCGCCCGCATGGTCCATGCTTTTGCAAAAATCCGCCTGCCCGCCGGCCTGCGCCGAAAACGGCAGCAACAATGGCAACAGCAGCTTCGCCAGTCTTTTCATCGATCCGTTCATGCCCACCCCGTGATTCTCGTCAGGGGAACATTCGCAGGGAAATTCAGTCAAAGAAAAGGCGTCACCCCTGTTTCAGGATGACGCCGCAACATTTAAGGGGAGTGCCGTTAGCGGCGGGCAGCGCGGTCCACATTGCGGCCGGCGTCCTGCGTCGCATCAACGGCATTCGCCGTATCCCGGCCCATGCCACGAATGGTGTTGCCGCAAGAGCTGAGCGTCACGACGGTCAACAGAGCCACGAAAACGGTCGAAAGAATGCGTGTAATCATTGAAATAACTCCCCTATGACTTGCCGTCCAAGGCAAGCGCCGATGTGATATGCGTCACAATAACGTGAGTCCCGAAAATCGGTTCCAGCGGCATTTCAAAAAATCCCGTCGATGAAAATTAACAGGGTGTTGAAGTTCACGAGGGAAACTCCACACCTGGATCATGGCTGAGGAAAATACCGTGGGTGATATGACTGACATCAACAATCGGCTTCTGGTGATGACGGCAGGCGGCGTGAACCCCAATATCATGATCAACGCGCTGGCCGACCGTTTCCCGGATATTCACGTCTTTGTCGAACAACCCGAAAGCAAATCGGTCATTCTCAGGCGGCGGGCGCGTCGGCTCGGCTGGTTTGTCGCCGCCGGCCAGCTGGCGACGATGGTCGCCTCCCGGCTCGGCAAACGCTTCACGGTTAAAAGAAGCCATCAGATCATCGCCGAGCACGGTCTTTCCGCCGAACTTGGCGATACCGTTCCCGTCACGCAATTTGCCTCGCTGAACGACGAGGAATGCCACAGGGCCGCCAATCTGCTGAAGCCGGCGGCGATTTTCACCATTTCCTGCCGGCTTTTGAAGCCCGCGACGCTGCAGGCCCTGCAATGCCCGGTCATCAATTTCCACGCCGGCATCAATCCCGCCTATCGCGGCCAGATGGGCGGGTATTGGGCACTGGTGGAAAAGGACCGCGGCAACTTCGGTGCAACCGTACATCTGGTTGACAAGGGCGTGGATACCGGCGCCACGCTTTACGAAAAACGGCTGAAACCCTCGCCTTCAGATACGATTGCCACCTATCCGCTGCTTCTCACCGCAGCCTCGGTGGATATCGCCGTCAACGCGGTCGAAGACGCATTATCCGGCAGCCTCGCACCACAGCCGCCCTCACCCGGAAAATCGGTACTGCGCTTTCCGCCGACGATCTGGACCTGGCTCTGGAACGGCCTGACAAAACGGATCTGGTGATCCCGCGCTGCATCGTGTTGCCAAGCTTCGTCGCAGATGCAGGGCTGTATTGCCGCATCAGGCACAGACGGCACCGAAAAAAAGATGCATGATAATCAAAAGGACCATGCACAAATTGCCCGACATTTCCGCCTCCTCCATCATCCCCGCCTCCATCGAAGCCTCACCCGCACACGTGCTTGGCCCGGCAAGCCTTGCCGGTCTCTTTCCGCAGGGCGTGCGCGTCTATCTGACCGACACCGGCACAGCCTCGCAGGTGAAGCTTGTCGATGCAGCAAGACATCTGCGCGATCTCGGTTATGAGCCTGTGCCGCATCTTGCGGCGCGGCGCATCCCGTCACGCGCGGAGTTTGAAGAACAGGTGAAGCGGCTGGCGGACGAAGCCGGCGTATCGGATGTGCTGGTTGTCGGCGGCGGCGTCGACAGGCCGGCCGGTCCCTTCGCGTCCAGCATGGATATGCTGTCCACCGGCATTTTCGACCGTTATGGAATAAGCCAGATCGCCATCGCCGGCCATCCCGAAGGCAGCCCGGATTTCAGCGAGGAGACGGCAATTGCCGCGCTGCGGCTGAAGCGTGATTTTGCGCAAAGAAGCGATGCGACGATGCGCATCGTCACCCAGTTCGGTTTCGATGCAGCCCGTTTCATCGCCTGGGCGGAAGGGCTTGCCGCATCAGGCATCGATCTGCCGGTGCATATCGGCGTTTCCGGCCCGGCCAAGATCACGACGCTGTTGAAATATGCAGCACTATGCGGTGTCGGCAATTCCATTGCCTATCTGAAGAAAAACGCGCTCTCCCTCACGACGCTGGCCAAGGGCCATTCGCCGGAAAGCGTCGTCGGACCGATCGAGCGGCACTGGCAGGCCAATCCGCAAGGGCCGATCCGGCAAATTCATGTCTTTCCGTTTGGCGGCCTGCAGAATTCGGCCGACTGGCTGGTTAATCGCGGAAGCTGGCAAACGGGCATTGCAGACCGTTCGGCATCACCGGATTCCGTCGCGGTCTGAAACATGCCTGCCCGCGCGCCCGGCCTTAAGACCACCGTGCAGGCCTGGCCATGTCACGCCGCCTTGGCAACCTCGACAAAGGCGCTGCGAATGCTCTCCGCCACCGCAAGCACCGGACGTGACGCCTTGTCGCCCATGATCAGGCGGATATCGAAACAGCCAAGTTCCGGCAGGCCTTCCTTGTCGCCCAGAATGACCATGTCGTTCAACACGTAGGATCGCGGCAAAGGCGCGATGGCAAGATCGGCGGCAATCGCCGCGCGCTGCGCCATCGTATGACCACTGAGATAAGCCACCCGGAAATTGCGCCCGCGCCTCTCCAGCGAATTGATCGCCTCCGAACGCCAGATGCAGCCTTCTTCCCAGATCGAAATCGGCAGCGGATCGCGCAGATAAGCCGTGCCGCATTTCGCACCCGCCCAGACGAGGCGTTCGCGCATAAGCACCTCGCCCGTGTCCCTGAGCGGATGCGAGGCGCAGTTGACGAGGGCCAGATCAAGCCGTTGCTCGTCCATGCGCTTGTAGAGATTGGAACTGGAATCGATGGTGACGTCGATCATGATGCCGGGGAAAGCCTCGGCAAAGCGCTTGAGAATGCCTGGCAGCAGGCCACGCTCGCCGATATCCTCCGGCGCGCCGAGACGCACCACACCGGAGAGCTCGGGCATGACGAAACGCGACACGGCTTCATTGGAGAGCGCGATCATGCGGCGCGCATAGGTCAGCAGCGTCTCGCCATGCGCGGTCAATGTTACCGAGCGGGCATCGCGCAGGAACAATGTCGTCTTCAACTGTTCCTCAAGCTTCTTGATCTGCATGGAAACGGCCGAGGGCGTCCTGAACACCACTTCCGCGGCGGTGGAGAAATTTCCCGTTTCCGCAATCGCGACGAAGGTTCTCAATATGTCGTTATCCAGCAACGGCAGCGGTTGGCGGAAAGTCACGGTCATGGCACGCACCTTCAAATATTTTGATTTATAGATGGATATCATTTCGTTTGATTGAATGTCAACAAGCGCGCACCATCCGGATATCGAATGACAGGGCGCAAAAAAGCTTGCTGTGACGAAGCACCGAACTGCCCTCATGGGATCCACGCGCAGCCGGCAGGCAATCCGTCAGTCATTCAGATAATTGATGAATGATATGAAATTCATTCTCTTGTTTGATGAAACATCCAGGCGCATATCGACGGCGCAAATCAATCGTGGTTCAGGAAAGGATCAAGGACATGACCATGATACACTATCTCCCGGCGGCGAACCGCTCCCCGCATCGTCCCTCTTCCAATGGCTGGCTTCATCGCCTGTCAGGCCACGTTTCTGCTCTTTACAGATCATGGCGTCGTGCCCGGATGTTGCGTGCGCTTGAGGCATTGCCGCCTGAAACATTGAAGGATATCGGATGGCCGACCACAGACAATTATCGCACAAGTGCCATTCGCAAATGATCTCTGACCGGTGGCTCGCAGCTATTTTGAGACTTGCGAGCCATCTCTTCCCGTGCCAATACGCTCCGGCAACGGCGTAAAAAAGCCTGCCTGTTTTACATGCGACACGACGCCTTTTTAAAAGGCTTGTCGCAAATTTTGCATATTTCAAAAGCGATTTTTTGACAGGCCCGATTCCACGGCGTATTTTTCGTTAAAGATGTCGGAAACAGGACATCCAGAAGACCGATTCCAAGGGAGGAATTGCGTATTCGCAACGGAGCACGGGCAAATGAGCAAAAACTCCCAGAAGAAACGCTCAATCGTCTTTTTTCTCATTCCGCAATTTACCATGCTGCCGTTCGCCGCAGCGGTTGAAACGCTTCGCATCGCCAACCGAATGTTGGGCTATCAGGCCTACGAATGGCGCATCGCTTCGCTCGATGGCCAGAAGGTCATGTCTTCAAGCGGCATCTGTCTCGAGGTCGACACCTGTCTCGCCGACGAGCGGCGGTATGTGAGCGGCGAAAACCGCGCAGAAATGGCCATCATCTGTTCGGGCATCGATGTGGACCAGCACATCAACAAGTCCGTCAATGCCTGGCTGCGCGAAGCCTATAATCGCGGCATCGCCATCGGCAGCCTCTGTACCGCCGCCCATATCCTTGCACAGGCAGGCCTGCTGAACGGCAAGCGCTGTGCGATCCACTGGGAAAATCTGCCGGGTTTTTCCGAAGCCTTTCCGCAGGTGGAAGTTTATGCCGATCTCTTCGAAGTCGACAGCAACATCTACACCTGCGCCGGCGGCACGGCCTCGCTTGACATGATGCTGAGCCTGATCGGCCAGGATTTCGGCGAAAACCTCGTCAACCGCGTCTGCGAACAGCAATTGACCGACCGGGTGCGCAGCCCCAACGACCGCCAGCGCCTGCCGCTGCGCGCCCGCCTCGGCGTGCAGAACAGCAAGGTCCTGTCGATTATCGAATTGATGGAAGGCAATCTCGCCGAGCCGCTGTCGCTGCTTGACATAGCCGATGCCGCCGATCTGTCACGCCGGCAGGTGGAGCGCCTGTTCCGTCAGGAAATGGGCCGCTCGCCCGCCCGCTATTACCTCGAAATCCGCCTCGACCGCGCCCGTCACCTGCTCGTGCAATCGGCCATGCCGGTTGTCGAAGTCGCCGTCGCCTGCGGTTTCGTCTCGGCCTCGCATTTCTCCAAGTGTTATCGCGAAATCTACAATCGGACACCGCAGCAGGAACGCGCCGAACGCAAGCTGCTGATCAGTGCCTCGCGAATGGCAATGGCGAGCCAGGGTGGCAAGGCCGCGCATTGAATGCGGGCTGAATGCCGCAAACGCGACGGAGCTTGTTTCAGGATAAAAAACCTCTCCTCCGTCATGCCGGACTTGATCCGGCATCCAGTCACGGCGCGTCTGCGCCGTGAGAAGAGTCTTTCGCGATCAAGGACTTGATCGCACTGGACCCCGGATCAAGTCCGGGGTGACGGAGTGGGGATGATGGAACTTTGCTAAACCACCGAATCTGTCAGCGGCTAGCAAACACAATCAGACAAATTCACCCAAACGGCCGGACCGCATGGGCAAGGTCCTCCGCCGTCAAGCCGTCGCCTGCCCGGTGGCCGGCCTCGCCATGCAGCCAGACCCCGGCCGCAGAGGCTTCGAAGGCGGGAGCTCCCTGCGCCAGCAGCGCGCCGATGATACCGGCCAGCACATCCCCTGATCCGGCCGTCGCAAGGCTCGCCGGCGCATTGGTGTTGACCAGCGCCCGGCCGTCGGGTGCGGCGATCACCGTATCCGCGCCCTTATAGACCAGCACCGCACCGCTACGCGCCGAAGCAACCTGCGCCTTCTCGATCTTGCTCAATCCGGCATCTGCAGCGAGATCGGGAAACAGCCGCGCAAACTCTCCCTCATGCGGTGTCAGCACGAATTTGCCCGTACCGGATGTAACCTGCTCGAACAGGGTCTCCGGGCAATCCCTGAAAGCGGTGATCGCATCGGCATCCAGCACCACCGCCCTGTCCCCAAGCAGGGACACGAACTGCCGCGCCTTTTCTAAATCGCCGAAACCCGGGCCAAGAACGAAAGTACCGTGACGCCGGTCATCCAGCCACAGCCGTAAATCATCGGCATCGTCCAAAGGCGAGTTCATAACCGCCGTCAGCATCATCGATAACACGTCCAGCGCTGCACGCGGGGCAGCGACGGTCACGATCCCCGCCCCCGCCTTCAACGCCGCAAGCGCCGTCATGCGGCTTGCCCCGGTCGCATGCGCCGGTCCGGCAAAGACCGTCAAATGCCCGCGGCGGAATTTATGGGTTTCCATATCGGCGCGCGGCAAGGCATGCCGCCACACAAGCGGATCATTTTCCGAAATTGAACCCGCATGGGCAGCGAGGATGCGGGCGGGAATGCCGATATCGAAGACCTCAAGCACCCCGCACAGCTCGCGCCCCGGCATCAGCAGGTGACCGGGCTTGCGCGCCATGAAAGTCACGGTTCGATCTGCCCTGAACGATGCACCGAGAGGCACGCCACGCCGGCCGCAGAGGCCCGAGGGCAGATCAACGGCAAGCACACGCACGCCCGCCTTTGCTACCGCCGCGATCACATCGGCAAGTTCGCCTGGAATATCACGTGACAGGCCAGCCCCGAAAACCGCATCAATCACCATGTCGCCGCCAACAGGCACATAATCGCCAAGCGGCAATGGCGTCACCCCGCTCCGCTCGAATGCCGTCCGCGCATCGCCCCTGAGCGCCGCCATATCGCCAAGATGATAAACCGCAACGGCTGCGCCACTCTGCAAAAGCACCCGCGCCGCCACATAACCGTCGCCGCCATTATTGCCGCCACCGCAAAGCACGACGAAACGCAGCGCCTGCGGATAATGGCGCAGGGCCGAGGCGGCAACCGCCTGCCCCGCCCGCTCCATCAGGTCATATAGTGGAATGCCGGACTGCCCGGCCGTCGCATCGATGCGGGCCATCACAACCGGGTCGATCAGGAAGAGCTGCGAAAGGGATGTCATGGACCGATCATCCCTTCAAAACGTCGGAAAGGCAATCGATACAAAAATAAGCAGATTGCCCTGACCGAATAATAGTCAAATGCATAAAATATAAACAGACCAGCAAAACACGCGTACTGAAACTCAAAATATAAGAGATCGCTAAAATAATACAAATCAACAGAAATGCGGATGGATTTTTCGGATTTTCGAGAGAAATTCGCCGGAAAACCGCCAAAAGCGAATGCATTTTGTGCCGGAAAGCCGAGTGGGCGAAGTTTTTTCTTCAAGCCCGCTTCCGATCTGGCACAATACGTGCATTCTTGTGGCAGAGCGGGAGTTACCTGCTTTAACGGGAGAAGCGGAGAGATATTTTCTCATGAAAAAGATCGAAGCGATCATTAAGCCTTTCAAGCTCGATGAAGTGAAGGAAGCCCTTCAGGAAGTCGGACTTCAGGGAATCACGGTCACGGAAGCAAAAGGCTTTGGTCGTCAGAAGGGCCACACGGAACTTTACCGCGGTGCGGAGTACGTCGTGGACTTTCTGCCGAAAGTGAAAGTCGAAGTCGTATTGGCGGACGAGAATGCGGAAGCCGTCATTGAGGCGATCCGCAATGCGGCCCAGACCGGACGTATCGGCGACGGAAAGATTTTCGTTTCCAATATCGAGGAAGTCATCCGCATCCGTACCGGTGAAACAGGCGTGGACGCCATATAATCAAGAAGGTCCCGGGCCGGGGAGGCTTGGGTTTTCACCTCGTCATCATCACACTCAAGGAAAACGTTTAAATGACGACCGCAAACGATATCTTGAAGCAGATCAAGGATAACGACATCAAGTTCGTGGACCTGCGCTTTACCGACCCCAAGGGCAAGCTGCAGCACGTCACCATGGATGTGGTGTGCGTAGACGAAGACATGTTCGCCGATGGCGTCATGTTCGACGGCTCCTCGATCGCCGGCTGGAAGGCCATCAACGAGTCCGACATGGTGCTGATGCCCGATCCGGCTACCGCCCACATCGACCCGTTCTTTGCCCAGTCCACCCTGGTCGTCCTTTGCGACATTCTCGACCCGGTCTCGGGCGAAGCCTATAACCGCGACCCGCGCGGCACCGCCAAGAAGGCCGAAGCTTACCTCAAGGCATCCGGCATCGGCGACACCGTTTTCGTCGGTCCCGAGCCTGAATTCTTTGTCTTCGACGACGTGAAGTACAAGGCAGACCCCTACAATACCGGTTTCAAGCTCGACTCGTCCGAACTGCCGTCCAACGACGACACGGATTACGAAACCGGCAACCTCGGCCATCGTCCGCGCGTCAAGGGCGGCTACTTCCCGGTTCCGCCGATCGACAGCCTGCAGGACATGCGCTCCGAAATGCTGACGGTTCTGGCCGAAATGGGCGTCGTTGTTGAAAAGCACCACCACGAAGTGGCTGCCGCGCAGCACGAGCTGGGCGTGAAGTTCGACACGCTGGTCTCCAGCGCCGACAAGATGCAGATCTACAAGTACGTCGTGCACCAGGTCGCCAATGCCTATGGCAAGACGGCAACCTTCATGCCGAAGCCGATCTTCGGCGATAACGGCTCGGGCATGCACGTGCACCAGTCGATCTGGAAGGGCGGCAAGCCGACCTTCGCTGGTGACGAATATGCCGGCCTGTCTGAAAACTGCCTCTTCTACATCGGCGGTATCATCAAGCACGCCAAGGCCATCAACGCCTTCACCAACCCCACCACCAACTCCTACAAGCGTCTGGTGCCGGGTTATGAAGCGCCGGTTCTGCTGGCCTATTCTGCCCGCAACCGTTCGGCCTCCTGCCGTATCCCCTTCGGCTCCAACCCGAAGGCAAAGCGCGTCGAAGTCCGCTTCCCGGATCCGACCCAGAACCCCTATCTCGGTTTTGCGGCCATGCTGATGGCCGGCCTTGACGGCATCAAGAACAAGATCCACCCCGGCAAGCCGATGGACAAGGACCTTTACGACCTTCCCGCCAAGGAACTGAAGAAGATCCCGACCGTCTGCGGTTCGCTGCGCGAAGCGCTGGAAAGCCTCGACAAGGATCGCAAGTTCCTGACCGCCGGCGGCGTATTCGACGACGACCAGATCGACTCGTTCATCGAGCTGAAGATGCAGGAAGTCATGCGTTTCGAAATGACCCCGCATCCGGTCGAATTCGACATGTACTACTCGGCCTAAGTCGTAATCCGGACGCTCTGCAAGGTGTCCACTCCAGTCTGGCGGCCTCTCCGGAGGCCGCCGTTTTCTTTTGAAGCCCAGCCATATCGCGAACGATGTCGAACAAGCCAGCCTCTCAGCAAACCCGCCTTACGGACTGGCTCATCTTTCTGGCTGTGCCGTTCTTTTTCTCCAGCAACGTCATTTTCGGCCGTGGCGTCGTCGGCGAGGTCTCACCCTTCATCGCCGCCTTCATTCGCTGGATCGGATCGACCCTCATCATCGCCCCCTTCATGATCGCCGACTGGCGCAACTGCCTGGCGTTCCTGCGTCACAAAACGCTGCTGTGGCTCGTTCTCGGCATTCTCGGCATGGGCATCTGCGGCGGCGTGGTCTATTGGGGCCTGACCATGACGACTGCTGCCAACGGCACGCTGATCTACACGACATCGTCGCTGTTCATCATCCTGTTCCAGCGCATCTTTCAGGGTCGCCGCATCAGAAAGCTCGAAGTGGCGGGCATGATCATCGCCTTTGCAGGCGTGGCGGCCATCGTGCTCAAGGGTGATATGTCCGCTCTGTGGCACATGAATTTCAACATCGGCGATTTCGCCATACTGACGGCAGCCATCGCCTTTGCGATCTATTCGCTGCTGCTGCGCGATCCGGCAGCCCGGCAGATGGCCTCCTTCAGCCTTTTCGGCCTGATTGCGCTGTCCGGCGCGCTGGTGCTGCTGCCGCCGGCGGCTCTCGAACTGGCGCAGGGCGGAATGCTGCCGGCGACACCGATGGCCTGGGCGAAGATCGGCGGCATCATTCTTTTCGCCTCGCTGCTCGCCTTTTATTGTTTCACCCATACGGTGCGCGTTTTCGGCCCGGCCACGGCCGGCATCACGCTTTATATGATGCCGCCGGTCTCGATCATCATGGCAACGTTTTTCCTTGGGGAGAGCTTCGAGACCTATCACGCCATCGGCATCGTGCTGGTCACCGGCGGTGTGGTCATCGCCACCGCGCCAATCGGCCGAAGGGCGTGAGCGGCGGGACGGTAATACGGGCGGGATACCCCTAGCCCTTGATATTTCGCATTCCGCCCCCAACTATTAGTGGGAAAGGAAGTTCATGCCATGAAACAAAGAGACGCAAAATTCACGCTTGGCGAGATCGTCCGCCACAAGGTGTTTCCGTTCCGCGGCGTGGTCATCGACGTGGACCCGGAATATGCCAATACCGAAGAATGGTGGAACGCCATTCCCGCCGATATCAGGCCGGATCGCGACCAGCCCTTCTATCATCTTCTGGCCGAAAACGAGGAGACGGAATATGTCGCCTATGTTTCCGAGCAGAACCTCGTCCACGACGAAAACGAGACGCCGCTTAGAAATCCCAATATCGGCCGCATCTTTGACAAGGCGCCGAACGGTGAATGGCGTCCGAAGATGTCGACGGCGCATTGACGCAAGCCTGAAATACCCACCCCTCCCAGGGCATAAAAAAACCGGTCTGTCTCCAGACCGGTTTTGTCATTCTTGACGCTGGTGGAGCGATCAGGGCTTCGGCGCGGTCTTGGCGGCGTCCTGAGCGGCTTCCAGCTTCTTGCGGGCCTCTTCTGCCTTCTTCTGCATGCCTTCCTGCAGGCTACGCTGGCTTTCGGCCAGCTGCGACTGGGTGATGGCAGCACCGTCGTAAGCGCCGGTGAAACCGGAGAGTGCGATCTTGATCGGGTTTGGCGCGCGGCGGAAGTTGATGGAGGTGAAGACCACCTCGCTACCCTTCTTCAGGGAAGCGATCATGGCATCCGTCAGCGGCACTTCAGCCGTGCACTTGTCGGGAAGGCAAACGGCGTAATCGAGCTTCTGGCCCTTGCCGCCATCGATCTGCATCATCACGCCCGGAGGAACGAGACGCGCGGTCGGAACGGAAACCTGCAGCAGCTTGCGGTTGACCTTGCCTTCAACGGTGATGAGGCCGACAGCGGTGATCATCTGGCCGTTCTGGGCAAGAACCACGTTCTGCACGACGCAGACATCGTTGTCTTCCTGCTTGGAGCAGGTCTTGAACCAGCCGAGCGGCGGAGCGCCGGCGCCCTGAGCGGCGGGAGCAGCATCCTGTGCCTGCGAGATGGCCGGAGCGGACACTGCGCCGAGAGAAAGGACCAGAGCGGACAGAGCCGTCCGGGTGAATGTGTTTGCCTTTTGCATCATAAGAGTTCCGTCTCCTGAATGTCTGCCAGAACAGAACCGCTAAGATCCTGTTCGCCGATGGCGGTATCCTTCTGCCCGTTCAACTGTCGTTTAAATGAGGCAAATGCGTGACCCGTCTCTTCCGGCCACCCTGTTACATGCCGATCGCGGCGATATCCAGCACTTCTTTAACTTTTTCTTGAGGTGGGCCAAGATTTCCCACCCTCGCATGGGTCCCGCCAAGGGCCTGTGCTACATATTTGCCAGAATCATAACGAAAAAGCCAAATCATGACGATAAACCGATCATCATGACAAATCGGACGGACAGTTGAGACAGGATAATAACATGCGCAACCTTGCGGCCCTCATCCCCGCATTGTTTCTTTTGGGCTCATCCCTGCTTCCCGCCGGGAGCGCCCAGGCGCAGCCGCTTCACGGCATTTCCATGCACGGCACACCGGCACTGCCGGCTGATTTCCGGCACTTCCCTTACGTCAATCCGGACGTCAAAAAAGGCGGCCGCATCTCCTATGGCGTCGTCGGCACCTTTGACAGCCTCAATCCCTTCGTTCTCAAGGGAATGCGCACCACCGCGCGCGGCGTCTGGGACCCGGAATTCGGCAACCTGCTCTACGAACCGCTGATGCAGCGCTCCACCGACGAACCCTTCAGTCTCTACGGCCTGCTGGCTGAAACGGCAGAGTGGGACGAGGAGCGCAGCTTCATCCAGTTCAACATCAATCCGAAGGCGAAATGGTCGGATGGCGAGCCGGTAACGCCTGATGACGTGATCTTCACATTCAATCTCCTGAAGGAGAAAGGCCGCCCGCCCTTCAACAGCCGTCTGGACGGCGTGGCGAAGCTGGAAAAAATCGGCGATCATGGCGTGCGTTTCACCTTCAATGAGAAGGCAAACCGCGAAACGCCGCTTATTCTCGCCTCCTCCACCCCCATTTTGCCGAAACATGCGATCGATCCGGAAAAATTCGAACAGGCGGGTCTCGGTCCGGTCGTCGGCTCGGGTCCATACCGAATCAAGACCCTGCGGCCGGGAGAACGAATCACCTGGGAGCGGAACCCGGACTATTGGGGCAAGGATATTCCGAGCAAGGTTGGCTTTGAGAATTACGACGAGATAACCGTCACCTATTTCCTTCAGGTCACCACCATGTTCGAGGCCTTCAAGAAGGGCGATATCGACATTTACCCGGAAGGCGACGCCATCAACGGCACCTCCGATACCTCGCATTGGGGGCAGGCTTACAATTTCCCGGCCGTGCATCGTGGCGATATCGTCAAGGATGTGTTCCAGCCGCAGCTGCCTTCCGGCATGTTCGGCCTGGTGTTCAACACCCGCCGTGCCGTCTTTGCCGATGAAAAGGTGCGCGAGGGCCTGTCCTATGTCCTCGATTTCGAATGGATGAACCGCAATATCCTCGGTGGCGCCTTCAAGCGCACGCAGAGCTACTGGCAGAATTCGCCGCTCGGCGCCTTCGGCAATGCCGCAGATGCGCGCGAGCTTGCGCTGCTGGGCGACGCGGCGAAAACCATGCCGCCGCAGCTTTTGGCGGGAACCTACGCCATGCCCACCACCGATGGCACCGGTGCGGACCGCAAGGTGCTGAAACTGGCCGTCGATAAGCTGAAAGAGGCCGGATACAGCATCAAGAACGGAAAAATGTCCGATGCCAATGGCCGTCAGCTCGCCTTCGAGATCATGACGCAGAACCCGGCGCAGGAGCGCATAGCGCTTGCCTATCAACGCTCGCTCAACCTCATCGGCGTCGCCATGGGCATCCGCTCGGTCGATGACGGTCAATATCAGGCCCGTTCGAACAGCTTCGATTATGACATGATCATCCGCTCCCTGCCCTCCTCGCTTTCGCCGGGGGCGGAGCAGCTCAATCGCTGGAGTTCGCTGTCACGCGACGCGCAGGGCAGCTTCAACTATGCCGGGGCCGCCAGTCCCGATATAGACCGGATGATCGAGGCCCTGCTGCAGGCCCGTTCGACGGAAGATTTCCAGGCAGCCGTGCGGGGTTACGACCGTCTGCTGGTTGCCGGTCACTACGTCATTCCGCTCTATTACATCGGTGCGCAATGGATCGCCCGCTGGAAATATATCGACCGCCCGGATATCACCCCGATATCAGGCAATCAGAAACAGACCTGGTGGGATGCGCGGGCGCAATAACCGGTCCAGACAAGGGAAGATGAAACCATGGAACGCATCGTTATCGACGTCGTATCGGATATGGTCTGCCCCTGGTGTTATCTTGGCAAGGCAAGGCTCGATCTTGCCATTGCCGAGGTGCAGGACGAGATCAGCGTCGACGTGAACTGGCGTCCTTATCGCCTCAATCCGGATTATCCGCCTGAGGGCGTAGATCAGAAGGCCGCCCTTGAGGAAAAGCTCGGCAAGGAGCGTCTGGAGCAGGCACATGTCACGCTGGTGCAGCTCGGCAAGGAAGTCGGCATCCACTATGATTTCGATGCGATCAAGATCGGCCCGAACACGCTCGATGCGCACCGCCTGTCGCTCTGGGCCCATTCGGAAGGCCGCGACGTTCAGGAAAAGATCGTCACCGGTCTGTTCAAGGCGAATTTCGAGGAAGGCCGCAACATCGGCGATCATGCCGTGCTGACCGATATCGCCGAAAAGGCGGGCATGGACGCCAAGGTGGTGGCGCGGCTTCTGGCATCCGATGCGGACAAGGATACGGTTGTCGCCGAAATTGATGCGGCGCAGCAAATGGGCGTCGCCGGTGTGCCGTTTTTCATCCTCGACCAGAAATACGCCATCAGCGGTGCGCAAACGCCTGATGTCCTGATTGCTGCACTGCGGGATATTGCAAAAATCAAGGCGGACGAGCATAAGTCGATGAACTGACGGTCGAACCACCGGCAGCTTACCCTAACCGATAAACTGTTGGTGTTTTCCCGTGTCCGACCAGACCCTGAAAGGCATTCTGCTTGCCTTTGCCGCCTTCGCTGCCTACGCATGGAGCGATGCGAGCGTTAAACTCATAGAAGGCCAGATTTCGCCGATCGAATCGGCCTTCTTCGGCGCCCTGTTCGGCTTCGTCGCCCTGCCCTTCATCCGCAAACGCAACGACCGCTGGGTGGATATCGTCAGAACGACGAACCGCCCCTTGTGGATCATCCGCTTTTTTGCCGCCGGCACCGGCGCAGTCGGCAGCGTGACCGCCTTCACCCATCTTTCCATGGCGGAAGCCTTTGCGTTGATCTTCCTGCTCCCTTCCTTCGTCACCATCATGTCGGTGGTGTTCCTGAAGGAACAGGTGGGCATCAAGCGCTGGTCGGCCGTCATCATCGGTTTCCTCGGCGTGCTGGTCATCCTGCGGCCGGGCTTCCGCGAACTCGGCATCGGCCATCTCGGCGCCATCATCGGCGGCTTCAGCGGTGCACTCAGCATCGTCATCTTCCGCGCCATGGGACCGTCGGAGAAGAATGTCTCGCTTTATGGTGCCGGTGTGCTCGGCTGTCTCACCATAAGCGGCATCGCCATGGTGCCGACTTTTGTCATGCCAGCCGGCGAGCAATGGCTGCTGCTGGCGGGATATGGCCTGCTCGGCGCCCTTGGCAACGTACTGGTCATGTATGCCGCCCAATATGCGCCCGCCGCCATGATCGGACCGACACAATATAGCCAGATGCTCTGGGCCATCCTGTTCGGTTACCTGATTTTCGGCGACCGTATCGACGGATGGATGCTCGTCGGCATCGCCCTCATCGTCGGCTCCGGCCTGTTGACGCTGATCCGCGAGAAGCAGAGAAAGGTGCCGCTGCCCGCTTCGATCGCTGCCACCGACCAGAACGTTGCCGTCGGCATCACACCGGAAAATCCCTCATAAGTTTGCCCCTCATAAGTTTGAAAGACGAGACTTGGCGGCTTGCACCATAAATATGGCGTGTTCCGCCACTGCGATGGCACGATGCGCGACTTATGTTGGCACTCTCCAAGAGCAAGAGGTGCCGACATGAACATACGAACCCAACCGACCGCCCTCGTTACGGGCGCGTCATCCGGCATGGGCAAAAGCATCGCCAAACGCCTGATCGCCGATGGCTATCTCGTCTATGTCGCCGCGCGCAGCATCGACAGGATGGCTGACCTGGAAAAGCTTGGCGCGATTACGCTGCGCATGGACATCTCAAGCGACGAGGACATCGTCGCCGCTGTCGCCGCGATTACCGCACGATCCGGTGGCGTCGACGTGCTGGTGAACAACGCCGGCTACGGGCTCTACGGCCCGGTCGAGGAGATTCCGCTCGACGAGGCGCGCTACCAGTTCGAGGTCAACGTCTTCGGCACCGCCCGTCTGACACAGCTCCTTATGCCGGCCATGCGCGCAAGGGGCAAAGGCACGATCGTCAACATCACCTCGATGGGCGGCAAGATCTACACCGTTCTGGGTGCCTGGTATCACGCGACCAAACATGCGCTGGAAGGCTGGTCGGACAGTCTGCGGCTGGAAGCCGAGCCATTCGGCATCCGCGTCGTGGTGATCGAACCGGGCCTGATCGAGACCGGTTTCGGTGCGGCCGCAGCGCAGGGTCTCCTCGAACGCTCGGCAAACGGCCCTTATGCGAAGATGGCGCAGAGCGTTGCGGCTTCCATGGACCGAAGCTACGGTAAGGGTATGGGTACCGATCCCGAGGTCATTGCCGACGTGGTGAGCAAGGCGGTCAGGTCCGCCCGCCCGAAGACACGTTATGCGGCCGGCAAATACGCCCGGCTGATGATCGGCGTGCGCAAATGGTTCGGCGACCGGGCCTTCGACAGGCTGATCAGAAGCCAGATGTAAAAGAAGGCCGGAGGTCGGATCATGAGCAGGGATTTAAGCGACAGGTGCAGGCTGCCCCAGGCTTTCTGGCCGGCGGCGGAGCGTATGGGGCTGCCAGCTCCGGCCCTGCTGCGGCAGGCGAAGCTTCCCGCAACGCTGCACATCGCCCCGGACGCGTGGTTGACCACGGCGCAATATTTCGACCTGTGGCGGGCGGTCGAGGCCCTGTCGCAGGATTCGGCCATCGGCCTGCGGATGACGGTCGAGACAGACACGGCGATGCATCCACCCGCCACCATGTCAGCCTTCTTCGCCCGCGACTATCGCGACGGGCTGCACCGGCTGGCCCGCTTCAAGCGACTGTGCACCCCTGAAGAGCTTTCGGTAACGGAAAGCGACGGCGAGGCCCGGATCGCCGTAAGATGGTTGCACACTGACGAGGCCGAGCCGGACGCTGCGGCCGACGTCACTTTCGCCGCCCTTCTCGAACTGGGGCGGCGGGGCACCGGCAGACACGTCACCCCGGTTCGGGTGGAGATGATTCGCCGTGGACCTGTTTCCGACGTCCATCGGAGTTATTTCAATGCACCCATCCGCACCGGCTGTCCGCAGAATGCCATGGTGCTGAAACGCGACGATCTCGATCTTCCCTTTGCCGGGCATAATCCCGAACTGCTGGCTATACTGGAGCCCGCACTTGCGGCCTCCCTTCACGATATCGAGGCGCAATCCTCGCTGCCGGAGCAGGTCAAGATTCTGATCAAACGCCGCATCGCAAGCGGCAAACCGGAGATTTCCGAGGTGGCGCGTGAACTCGGCATGAGCGAAAGAACCCTGCAGCGTCGTATTACCGAACAGGGATCGAACTATCGAGCGCTCATCGAGCAAGCGCGGCAGGAACTCGGTCGCGACCTGCTTTCAGACAAACGCAATGGAATTGAAGAGATAGCCTTCCTGCTCGGTTTCCAGGACACCGGCTCGTTCTATCGAGCGTTTCGAAGCTGGGAAGGCGTGACGCCAGCCCAGTGGCGAGTGAGACACTGACATTGAACAGAGCGTCGTCAGCTACCGGCCAAAGGCCGGAAGCTGCCTCTCGCTTTCCGCGTCGCGTGGCTCATTGCGCCTGTCGGATTTCACGACCTAGTCGCAAACCCTGGCCCGATACATATCGCCCCAGCCATTCTGTCGCCAGACGACGTGGCAGCGCGGATAGGCGGGCTGATAGATCACCGGCGGGCCATAAACCGGCGGGCCGTAAAATGGCTCTCCATAATAGGGGCCGCCATAGGAATGCCGCGCCCCGGCGACGATGGCGCCACCGATAATCGCTCCGGCGATACCTGCGGCAATGCCGCCGCCGCCATGCCCGTGTCCAAAGTGGTTGCGTGCTTCCGCCTGGTTGGTGGTGGCAATTGTGGTGCCCGCAATTGTCAAAGCAACCAGACCTGCGGAGGCGAACCTGTTCATCCTGGTCCACATTGTCTTGCTCCTTCGTCTTCCCACTCACGCATCATATTGAGCGTAATGCAGGAGATGAAAACAAGACTACGCCCGCCGACGCTACCGGCGCATGTCCGTTTCATTACATCCCGGTAATGTTTGCGGAGCCTCCGGGGGCTGGGAGGTCCGGTAAAGCAGATGGATGTCGGAGGTTTCGATGTTGGTTTGTCTGGATGTGCTTTAGGTGTTGGTTTTCGGGAGCTTGTTCATTGACGGCGGGCGACGCGCGTGGGGCTTACCCCCCTCTGCCCTGCCGGGCATCTCCCCCACAAGGAGGGAGATCGGCAAGCGGCACTACCACAGCTTCATTCGCCGACGTTGAGATGGGCGATACCTTTGCCACAGATCGATCTCCCCCCTTGTGGGGGAGATGCCCGGCAGGGCAGAGGGGGGTAAAGCGACACACGCCCTATGACCAATGCCCGCCCCGGAAAGCTCAAATCTACGACCGCGCCAGTTCCGCCAGCTGCGTCATGATCATCGCCGCACCCGCCAGACGCTTTTCCGGCGTCGGCAGATCGCGGGTCAGGAACAGGCTGTGGTCGGGCCGGATTTTCGCCATGGAGCCCTGCTTGCCGATATAGGACACGAGTGCCGCCGGGTTCGGGAATTCCTTGTGGCGGAATTGCAGCACCACGCCCTTCGGCCCGGCATCCACCTTCTCGACATTGGCAACACGGCAGAGCGACTTGATGTAGACGATCTTGAGGAGATGCTGCACCTCTTTAGGCAACGGGCCGAAACGGTCGATCATTTCCGCACCGAAACCATCAATCTCGCTGATATCGGCAAGCTCGCCAAGACGGCGGTAAAGGCCCATGCGCAGATGCAGGTCAGGAACGTAATCTTCCGGGATCATCACGGAGGTGCCGACCGATATCTGCGGCGACCAGCCGCTGTCGCGTACCTCTTCGTCGCCCTTCACCTCGGCAACGGCCTCTTCCAGCATCTGCTGGTAAAGCTCGAAGCCGACTTCCTTGATATGGCCGGACTGTTCCTCACCGAGCAGATTGCCCGCGCCGCGAATATCGAGATCGTGGCTCGCCAGCTGGAAACCGGCCCCCAGCGTATCGAGCGATTGCAGCACCTTCAGCCGCCGCTCCGCCATCGTCGTCAGCACCTTGTTGACCGGCAGGGTAAACAGCGCGAAGGCGCGCACCTTGGAGCGGCCGACACGGCCACGCAGCTGGTAAAGCTGTGCGAGACCGAACATATCGGCGCGGTGCACGATCAGCGTATTGGCGGTCGGCACGTCAAGACCGGATTCGACGATGGTGGTCGACAGCAGCACATCATATTTGCCGTCGTAAAAGGCGTTCATGATGTCTTCAAGTTCGCCCGCCGCCATCTGGCCATGCGCCACCGCCACTTTCAGCTCCGGCACATCCGATTGCAGGAAAGCATGAATATCGGCGAGATCGGCAAGGCGCGGGCAGACATAAAAACTCTGGCCGCCGCGATAATGTTCGCGCATCAGCGTTTCGCGGATCACCAGCGGATCGAAGGGCGAAATGAAGGTGCGCACCGCCATGCGATCGACAGGCGGCGTGGTGATGAGCGATAGCTCGCGCACGCCCGTCATGGCCAGTTGCAGCGTGCGCGGAATGGGCGTGGCTGACAGCGTCAGCACATGCACGTCGCTTTTGAGTTCCTTCAGCCGTTCCTTGTGCTTGACGCCGAAATGCTGCTCTTCGTCGATGATCAGCAGGCCGAGATTGGCGAAGCTGATGCCCGCGCCAAGCAGCGCATGGGTGCCGACAACGATATCCGTCTTGCCATCGGCCACTTCCTTTTTCGTCAGCGTCAGTTCCTTGGACCCGACAAGCCGCGAAGCCTGCTGCACCCGGATCGGCAACCCACGGAAACGTTCCGAGAAGGTGCGGAAATGCTGGCGGGAAAGCAGCGTAGTCGGCACAACCACCGCCACCTGTACACCGTTCATCGCGGCAAGGAAGGCGGCGCGCAGCGCCACTTCCGTCTTGCCGAAACCAACGTCACCGCAGATGAGGCGATCCATCGGCCGGCCAGCACCGAGATCCTCGCGCACCGCCTCGATGGCGTTCAGCTGGTCTTCGGTCTCATCATAGGGGAAACGGGCGGCAAATTCGTCGTAAAGCCCGTCCGGCGCAACCAAGGCCGGCGCGTGGCGCACCAAGCGCGCTGCCGCAATGCGGATCAGCTCGTCGGCCATGTCGAGCAGGCGCTTCTTAAGCTTGGCCTTGCGCATCTGCCATGCGCCGCCGCCCAGCTTGTCGAGCGTCGCTTCCGCCGCATCGGAACCGTAACGGGAAAGAAGATCGATGTTTTCGACCGGCAGGAACAGCTTGGCATCGTCGGCGTAATGCAATTCCAGACACGCACGCGGCGCACCCGCCGCCTCGATGGTCTGCAAGCCGACGAAACGACCGATGCCGTGTTCGGCGTGAACAACCAGCGACCCCTCGTCCAGACCCGCCACTTCGGAGATGAAATCCGCGCCGCGCTTGCGGCGTTTCGAGCGCCGCACCATGCGGTCGCCGAGAATATCCTGCTCGCCGATAACCGCCAGCGTTCCGGTTTCAAACCCGGCTTCGAGGCTCAGAACCGTTGCGGCCGCCTCACCCTTGCCGAGCTTTTCCACCTCTTTCAGCGATGTCACCGGCTTGATGTTTTCAAGCCCATGCTCGTTCAGGACCTGCAACAACCGGTCGAGCGAACCTTCCGACCAGCCGGTGATCAGCACCTTCCAGCCCTTGGCGCGGCGCTCGGCAATATGCTTTACCGCCAGATCGAAAACATTGACCCGCTCTTCGCTCTCGCCTTCGGTTGGCGGACGCGCCCACCGTGGCCCGACATGGGCATCGAGCGTTGCGACGGGGTGGCCTTCGCTATCGTGTTCATTGAAGGGCGTCAGCCGCACAGCATTGACGCCGGCGAGCATCGCATCGAAGCTCTTGCCGTCGAGATAAAGTTGGCCCGGCGATACCGGCTTGTAGGGCGCGCCCTGCGTCGAACCCTTGGTTTCGCCGGAAGCCCGGCGCGCCTCGTAATAATCAAGCACCAGCTTGGAGCGCTCTTTTGCGGCTTCCCTTGCTGTGTGATCGGTGACGATGCGAAAACCTTCGAGGTAGTCGAAAGCGGTTTCCAGCTTCTCGTAAAACAGCGGCAGCCAATGCTCCATGCCGGCATATCGGCGGCCTTCGGAGACGGCCTGATAAAGCGCGTCGTCACGGGTCGCAGCGCCAAACAGCGACAGGTAATTCTTGCGGAACCGGCCGATCGTATCCGGTGTCAGCGTCACTTCGCTCATCGGGTTCAAGTCGAGCGAGCGCGCCTGGGCAATGGTGCGCTGGCTGGCCGGATCGAAGGTGCGGATGCTCTCCAGCGTATCGCCGAAGAAATCGAGCCGCACCGGCTCTTCCGTACCGGGAACGAAAACATCGAGAATACCGCCGCGCACGGCGAATTCGCCCACTTCACGCACCGTCGCCACCCGGTCGAAACCGTTGCGTTCCAGCCGCGCGGCAATCTCTTCCATGCGTATCTGGTTGCCGGGCTTCGCCGAAAAGCCGAGGTTCCCAATGATATTCCGCGGCGCCATCTTCTGCAGCATGGCGTTGACGGTGACGAGCACGATGGCCGGATGCGGCTTTTTCGCGTGGGCGATGAGGCCGGAGAGCGCCGCCAGCCGGCGCGCCGAAGTGTCGGCGCTCGGTGACACGCGGTCATAGGGCAAACAGTCCCAGGCCGGCAGCGTCATGACCGGAATATCAGGTGCGACGAAACCGAGAATCTGTTCGAGATCGGCGACCCGCTGGCCATCCGACATCACGTAAGCCACCGATGTGCCTGCCCGTGCCATGTCGGCAAGCAAAAGGGCTTCCATGCCGGAAGGCACATTTCCGATGGTCAGCGGCGTATCGGCCGACATCACCAGCTTTGCATCGAATCCGGCTATCATGTTTCAGGCCTTCAGGGTTTCGGCGGTGACGAGATCGAAATCGGGACGGTAGGAGGCGATCTTTTCAAACAACGGTGTGCGGAATTTTTCCGGCACCGGCTGCGCGCCTGTCACCATCTGGACGAGGTCGTTATCCTCTTCCGCCATGATGATCTCGAGTTCGTCGAGCTGATCATCCGAAAGCCCGGCAATATTGTCTTCCGCGAATTGCCCGAGCACCAGATCCATCTCGCGAATGCCCCGGTGCCAGCAGCGGTAAAGGATCCGCCGGCGTCTCGGATCAAGGTCGGCACTCGTGCGCACCAGTCCAGTCATCGCATTCACCTTTCGGTTGGCTATTCAACAGGATGTTGACTGCGACCTCCTATAGAACAGGAGGCGAACGCTTGGGAACCGGTTTTTATCGAAATAATGCCGCAGTGGTGAAAATCTACCGGTGATAACCCGCCTTTGTCAGCCCCCAAGTCTTGCATAACGCGTCCCCTTCCCCGATTTTGCTGACCCATGCGCCCGGCCATTCTCGATCCGCTGTTTGCCTCCGTCTCCACCCTTGCCGGTGTGGGGCCGAAGCTTGCCGATCTTCTGGCCAAGCTATTGAGCCGGGAAAGCGCCGACGACACCCGCGTCATCGATCTCCTGTTCCACGCGCCATCCAACGTCATCGACCGCCGCAATCGTCCTGGCATTGCGCTGGTGGCCCCCGGCGCCATTGTCACCATTCAGGGACGCGTTGACCGCCATCAGCCGCCGCCCGCAGGCAATCGTTCCGCGCCCTATCGTGTCTTCCTGCATGACGAGACCGGCGAACTGGCGCTGACCTTCTTCCGCGCCAAGGGAGATTGGCTGTCCAAGGCCCTGCCAGTGGACGAAGAGGTTCTCGTCAGCGGCAAGGTGGACTGGTTCAACGGCCGCGCCTCCATGGTGCATCCGGATTTCATGGTGAAGCTATCAGAGGCGGAAAACCTGCCTTTGGTGGAAGCCGTTTATCCCATGACCGCCGGGCTGTCTGCCAAGGTGCTGCGCAAGGCAATCGAAGGCGTGCTTTCAAAGCTGCCGGTCTTTCCCGAATGGATCGACGAGACACTGAAGACGCGGCAGGGCTTCGGCGATGTGGCCTCAAGCTTCCGCGAGCTGCACGACCCGCGCGACAGCGCCGATATCGATCCGCAAGCCCCGGCGCGCAGGAGGCTGGCCTATGACGAATTCCTTGCCGGGCAGCTGTCACTGGCACTGGTGCGCCAGCGGCTGCGCAAGGTGGCTGGCCAGCCAATCCGTGCCAAGGGTGATATCGCCGCAAAAATCCTGTCGCAGCTGCCCTTCTCGCTGACCGCAAGCCAGAGTGCTGCGGTGAAGGATATCCTCACCGACATGGCCGGCGAAGACCGCATGTTGCGGCTGCTGCAGGGCGATGTCGGCGCGGGCAAGACATTGGTGGCGCTGATGGCCATGGCAACCGCCGTGGAGGCCGGCGGACAGGCGGTGCTGATGGCACCGACCGAAATCCTTGCCCGGCAGCACTATGCCACCATCTCCAAACTCGCCAATGCGGCGGGCATCACCGTCGAGGTTCTCACCGGACGCACCAAGGGTAAGGAGCGCCGCGAAATCGAAGAACGCGTGGCGTCAGGCGAAGCGCAGATCGTCATCGGCACGCATGCGCTGTTTCAGGATAGCGTCGCTTACAAAAACCTCGTGCTCGCCGTAGTGGACGAACAGCATCGTTTCGGCGTGCACCAGCGCCTGCGCCTCACCGCCAAGGGCATCACGCCGCATATGCTGGTCATGACCGCCACGCCCATTCCGCGCACGCTGGTTCTGGCCGCCTTCGGCGACATGGATGTTTCCAAGCTCACCGAAAAACCCGCCGGTCGCAAACCCATCCAGACCGTGACAATCCCCACCGAACGCATCGGCGACATTGTCGAGCGGCTGCGTGCCGCGCTCAAAGATGGCAAGAAGGCCTACTGGATCTGCCCGCTGGTGGAAGAGACGGAAGAGTCCGACCTGATGTCTGCGGAGGAACGCCACGCGGTTTTGTCGCAGATGCTCGGCGCCAATATCGGCCTTATCCATGGCCGCATGAGCGGTCCGGAAAAAGACGCCGCCATGCTCGCCTTCAAGAGTGGTGAAACCCGGCTGCTGGTGGCAACGACGGTGGTGGAAGTCGGCGTCGACGTGCCGGATGCGACCATCATGGTCATCGAACATGCCGAACGTTTCGGCCTCGCCCAGCTGCACCAGCTGCGCGGCCGCGTCGGGCGCGGCGACGAGGCCTCCACCTGCATCCTGCTCTACAAGGGACCGCTCAGCGAAAACGGCCGCGCCCGGCTCTCCATCCTGCGCGATAGCGAAGACGGCTTCCTGATCGCGGAAGAGGACTTGAAGCTACGCGGTGAAGGCGAGCTGCTCGGCACCCGGCAGTCCGGCACGCCCGGTTTCCGCATCGCCAGCCTCGAGGCGCATGCCGACCTTCTGGAAATCGCCCGCAAGGACGCGGCCTATGTCATAGAGCGCGACCCCGAACTGACAGGTCCGCGCGGCGAAAGCCTGCGCACCCTGCTCTATCTGCACCGCCGCGACGAAGCGATCCGCTTCCTGCACGCCGGCTGAAAGTTTTGACCATCATGAACATGATTGACCCACGCCGCCCACCACCCGCCTTCCGCAAGGGCTACGCGCTCTGCTCGCCGCAAAATATCCTGCAGCCTGAGACCTTTGCAAAAAGCCCAAAAAAGGCGGTCGGCAAGGCCTTCAAGAAACCAGGCCGCAAGAAAGCCTGGGACCAGGCGCTGGAAGAAGGCTGGAGCGTGCGGCTGGTCTATATGCGTCTTTTCGTTCCCGTATTTCACGCGACGACGATGGGCACGGAGGTGGATGATCTGGATGACGAGGATTGATCAGCACTCTAGGAGCGTTGTTTAGTCAGAGCGACGAAGGCCATCGCTGCGATGTGTGAATGATCGTCAGAATTTCGATATCACCGCTGACACGATAGGCAATAATGTAGGAAATGTCGGATAGCACGGCTTCCCGTGTTCCCCTGATACGCCCGACCCGTCCCATTGCCGGCTGGTCCATCAACATATCTACGGCAGAAACAATGCGGGAAATTACCCGGGCCGCAGCCGCTGGATTATCCTTTTCGATATGCGCACCAATTTCATCGAGCCGTCGCAGCGCCCGCAAAGTCCAACGAATTCTCCGGTCGCTCATGACGGCCGGGCGGACTTGACGTATTTTCCGACAATGTTTGCGAGATCTTCGGGTGTGCCAAACTCGCCGCGATCCGCTTCCGCCAAACCGGCCTCAATCTCGGCTAGCTGCCACTCCTCACGGGCAACATAGTCCTCAATCGCCCGCGCCGCCATGTAGGACCGCGAGCGATCGAGCTTTTCTGCCAGCTGATCAAGCTTGTCAGCAACCTCGTCCGGCAGGCGTACTGTAAACGCAGTCATGGGTGCAGCCTCTTTCGGTTCACTATGATTATTGGTGAACCACATTGGTTCGTCAATCGCGCGACATTTCACCCCTGAGTGACAATGGAGCAAGGGATCGGATAGGCGCGAATATCATCAAACCGGCGCAATCGCCTTCGGCGGCGTGAAATCCGGCGCCACCAGACCACCTGATATCAGCAGTTTCGCCGCATCTTCCGGCGTCATGTCCAGCATCACGATCTTGTCCTTCGGCACGAACAGCAGGAAGCCCGCCGTCGGCACAGGGGTCGGCGGCAGGAAGACGGCGACCATCTCCTGGCCCATCTCGTTGAAGCGGTGGGCAAGCTCGCCCTTGGCCTCGGAGGCAACAAAGACCATCGCCCAGGTGCCGGGAGATGGAAACTCGATCAGGCCGACCTTCTTGAAGGAGTTCGCATGCTCCTTCAGAACGGATTCGAACAGCTGCTTGATGCTCTTGTAGATCGGCCGCACCAGCGGCATGCGGTTGAGGATGGATTCGCCAACCCCGACGATCCATTTGCCGATGAGGTTATTGCCGAGAAAACCGATGAGGGTGATACCCACGACGGCGATCAGCAGCCCGAAGCCGGGGATCGCCACATCGAAATATTGCTCGGGATCGTAACGGGCGGGGATATAGGGTTTCACCCAGCTATCCGCCCATTGCAGGAAGCTCCACACCAGCCACATGGTGATGGTGACGGGCGCGAGAATGAGAACGCCCGTGAGGAAGCTGTTGCGCAGACGGGCTGCGAAGGATATTTTTACTGGAATTTCAGTCATTTACCGTTCGGAATTAAGCGTTTTCGCCATCGAAACCCGGATGAAAACCGACAATGCCGGATGGAGTTCCGCCATGCAAGCGAAGAACTGTGAAATATTCGTCAGGAATCCCCGCCGCACTCAAGCCTTCGAGGTGGCGAAAACCGAAGCGTCCATAATAATCCGGATCACCCGCGACCACGCAGCCCGAGGCACTCAACCGGTCCAGTGCAGCAAGCCCTTCTTGCACCAGCAGTGAACCGACGCCCTGCCCCTGCCTCTCCGGTGCCACGGAGAGCGGCGCAAGGCAGAACCAGCCGCTCTCGCCGCTGCTCAGCGTGACCGGCGAAAAACCGACATGGCCGATAATGCCTTCGCTGTCTTCCGCCACCAGCGAAACCACCAGAGCGCCGGCGGCGCGCAGCCGCGCAACGATCAGATGTTCGGTCCTGTCACTGTAATCGACGTTACGGAAGGCATTTTCCGTAACGCGGGCAATTGCCCCTTCGTCACCCTGCCGTTCCGGCCGGATGATCATTCCACCGTCACCGATTTCGCCAGATTGCGCGGCTGGTCCACATCCGTGCCCATAAAGACCGCGGTGTGGTACGCGAGCAACTGGATCGGCAGCGAGAAGACCATCGGTGCGATGAGTTCATCAACAGTCGGCAGGGTGATCGTCGCCATGGTGTCGAGCTTGGAGGCGGCAGCCCCCTTCTCGTCAGTAATGAAGATGATTCTGCCGCCGCGCGCGGCGACTTCCTGCATGTTCGACACGGTCTTTTCGAAGAAGCGGTCATGCGGCGCAATGACAATAACAGGCATGTTCTCGTCGATCAGCGCGATCGGCCCGTGCTTCAACTCGCCGGCAGCATAACCTTCGGCGTGGATATAGGAGATTTCCTTGAGCTTCAGCGCGCCTTCCAGCGCCAGCGGGAAGCTGGTGCCGCGCCCGAGATAAAGCACATCCTTGAAGCGCGACAGATCGCGCGACAGCGCCTCGATCTGCGGCTGAATGCTGTTGAGAACCTTGCTCATGATGCGCGGCATCTCGGTCAGGTGGCGAACCAGTTCGGTTTCCTGCTGAGGCGTGATCGTGCCGCGCGCTTTTCCAGCGGCAACGGCCAGCGAAGCGAGCACGGCAAGCTGGCAGGTGAAGGCCTTGGTGGATGCAACGCCGATTTCCGGACCGGCGAGGATCGGAAAGATCGCATCCGATTCACGGGCCATGGTCGATTCACGCGTGTTGACGACGGCGCCGATCTTCAGCCCCTCCTGCTGGCAATAGCGCAGGGCCGCCAGCGTATCGGCGGTTTCGCCCGATTGCGAAATGAACAGCGCCGCCTGCGTGGGAACGAGCGGGATCTCGCGGTAACGGAATTCCGAGGCGACATCGATTTCCACCGGCAGGCGCGCATAACGCTCGAACCAGTATTTACCGATCAGACCTGACAGATAGGCTGTGCCGCAGGCGGAAATGGCAAGGCCGGAAAGCTTGGAAAAGTCGATGGCCTTGTCGGCATCCTTCACCGTCTTGGAGGCGAAATCCACGTAGTGGCTGAGCGCATGGGAAATGACTTCCGGCTGCTCGTAAATTTCCTTTTCCATGAAGTGGCGGTGGTTGCCCTTGTCGACCACATAGGCCGTCGCCTGCGAAATCTGCCGCTCGCGCTTCACAGGCTTGCCGGAAAAATCGATGATCTCAGCACCCTGTCGGGTCACGATGGCGCAATCGCCATCCACCAGATAGGTGATCTCGTTGGTGAAGGGCGAAAGCGCGATGGCATCCGAACCGAGGAACATTTCACCGCGGCCATAACCGACGGCAAGCGGCGGGCCGGAGCGCGCCGAAAGCAATGTGCCGGGATCATCCTGAAACATGACGACCAGCGCATAGGCGCCGGTAACGCGGTTCAGCATCTTCAGCATCGCTTCGCGATGGCCAAGCCCTTCGCGGGTATATTTCGCCAGAAGCTGCGCCACCACTTCAGTGTCCGTCTGGGTGGTGAAGGTCGCGCCCTCGGCGGTCAGTTCTTCGCGCAGTTCGGAGAAGTTCTCGATGATACCATTATGAACAACGGCAACGCCTTCAACGAAATGCGGGTGGGCATTGGTCTCGTTCGGTACGCCATGCGTCGCCCAGCGGGTGTGGGCAATACCCACCACGCCCGGCAGCGGCTTTTCCGAAACCAGCTTTTCCAGGTTGAACAGCTTGCCTTCCGCCCGGCGGCGGTCCATCGCGCCATTGTCGATGGTGGCGACACCAGCCGAATCGTAACCGCGATATTCGAGACGCTTCAGCGCATCGACAAGCCGTTCAGCAACAGGCTGGGTTCCGACTATTCCGACAATTCCGCACATATATTTCTCCAGACGGCGATCTCTTCGCCGAAACTACTAACCGTTTCCCCGAAATCAGCAATTATCCCGCCGGTCACTTTCGGTATCGCTCGGTAACGTCTTTCAAGAGGCCCTTTTCTTGGCTTCTTTCAGCGCTTTCGCCCGCTCACGCACCACGGTTGCCCGGCCCGGCTTCACTTCCTGGCGCGCACGCCCGAAGGCCAGCGCATCATCGGGAACGTCATCGGTAATCACGCTGCCGGATGCGATGTAAGCGCCTTCTCCAATCGTCACGGGTGCAACCAGCGACGAGTTCGAGCCGACAAAACTGTTCGCGCCGATCCGCGTTTCAGCCTTGTTGTAACCGTCGTAATTGCAGGTGATGGTGCCCGCACCAATATTGCTGCCGGCACCGATGAAGGCATCACCGATATAGGTCAGATGGTTAACCTTGGCGCCCTCGCCGATTTCGGCCTTCTTGACCTCACAGAAATTGCCGACCTTGGAATTGGCATGCAGGTTGGCGCCTGGACGCAACCGCGCATAGGGACCGACGGTCGCACCTTCCGCAACATGAGCACCTTCCAGATGCGAGAACGCATGGATGACGGCACCCGGCTCGATCGTCACGCCGGGACCGAACACGACATTCGGCTCGATCAGGGCATCCTGGCCGATCTTCGTATCGAAGGAGAGGAAAACCGTCTCGGGCGCGATCATCGAAACGCCGTCCACCATCAGCTCATGGCGGCGGCGCTCCTGCCACAGCTTCTCGATAAAAGCCAGTTCGGCACGGTTGTTGCAGCCAACCAGCTCGGTTTCCGGCGCATCGATGGCCACGGCGCGACGGCCGAGCGAACGGGCAATTTCAACGATGTCGGTGAGATAATATTCGCCTTTAACGTTGCTGTTGCCGATCCGGTCGAGCAGATCAAGGGCATTACGCCCGTTGATCGCCATCAGGCCGCTATTGCACCAGGTTACCTTGCGTTCTTCGTCGGTTGCGTCCTTTTCCTCGCGGATCGCCACCAGCTCGCCATTCTCAACCAGCAACCGGCCATAACCTGTCGGACGCTCGGTGTGGAAGCCGATTACGGCCACATCGGCACCGGCGGCAATCGCCTCGCGCGCCCGATCGAGCGTCGCCGACGTGATGAGCGGTACGTCGCCATAAGCGACGATCAGGTCATCGAAACCGCGCTCGATGGCTGCGCGTGCGGCAAGAACCGCATGGCCGGTGCCTTTGCGCTCCGTCTGCACGAAAGCCTCGACCTCAAGACCCCTGAGGCTGGCAGCCGCGGCAACATTGTCAGCATCGCGCCCGACCACCAGCGCCACGGCACCAACGCCCGATCCAGCCACAGCCTCCACCACATGCGCAATCATCGGCCGCCCGGCAACCGTGTGCAGCACCTTGGATTTCGACGACTTCATGCGCGTGCTGTCGCCCGCAGCGAGAATAACGGCTAGAGAGCTGCGCTCCATAAGACCTCCAACACCCCGTTACCGGCCGCAGGGCAGCCGGGACAGTGGCATGTGTTTGACTTAACGCCAGCCGGTTGAACAGACAGGCGCATCGGTAATTACGTTCCGGCATTGCTATAACGGCGGCCCACTTAAGAAACCATGCAAATCCACACCAAAATTTCCGCACCGATTTTCATCAAACGTGATCAGCGGCGGGAAGAAGTGATTTATTCAGCGCGGGTGACGGGCGGTGAATTGCAGGACCTGCTGACGACCATTTTCAATCAGCCTGCCCATTTCGCGGCGCGCCGCGGCCTCATCACGCAGACGAAACGCCTCGACAAGCCTCAAGTGAGAGGCGGACACATCGGAAATCTCGTTGGGATCGGCTTCCGGATTGCTCATCCGGAAAATGCCCGCCAGCGCCGCCTTGATCAGCGAACCGACGGTGCGCATGAACGGATTGCCGGACATTTCGGTGATGAGCACATGGAAATTCATATCCGCCAGCGCCCGTTTTTCCTTGGAATAAGCCGTATTGCCCATCTCGTTGGCGTAAGCAGCGAGCTTGGCGATATCGGCGTCTTTTGCCCTGAGCGCGGCAAGCCCCGCGCCATAGGGTTCGAAAGCCTGACGGATATCATAGAGATGCAGCAGGAACTCGTCGCTGACACCTGCCTCGAAGTGCCAGAGAAGCACTTCGCTGTCGAACATGTTCCAGCTTTCGCGCTCCGTCACCCTTGTGCCGATGCGCGCCTTGGGGGAAATCATGCCCTTGGCGGTCAGCGTCTTCATCGCTTCGCGCAGCACCGTGCGAGATACTTTCAGCCGCTCCATCAGCTCGGCATCCCCAGGCAATATCTCACCCGTCCTGAAAGTACCGGAGACGATATCGAGACCGAGCTTGTGAACGACCTGTGCATGATTTGTCCGCAGCTTTCGAAAACCAATCGCCGCATCGAGCATTCCGCGCTGCAAGTGCCATGTCCTTCCGTTCGGTTGGCGACCTTAAAAAAATCGCGCCAGACGTGTGTATCTCAAGTCAGATTATAGTGAAAAACATCAAGTCGCATGAAAAGCAAAGGTAAACTGCATCCATGCAGTAAAACGCATGAAAATAAGCAAGGCCGCACATTTCTCATGTGCGGCCTTGCTTCAGTAGCGATAGATAATCCGCATTATTGCGGCAGCTTGTCGTCCACGCCGGCAACGTAGAAGTTGAGGCCGAGCAGAACCTTGTCCTCAGCCTTTTCGCCAGCCTTCAGCCACTCCGAGCCGTCCTGCTTCTTCACCGGGCCGGTGAAGGGATGCAGCTCGCCCGACTTGATCTTGGCTTCGGTTTCCTCAGCCATCTTCTTCACGTCGTCAGGCATGTTGGTGTAGGGCGCCATGGTCAGGATACCGTCCTTCAGGCCATCCCAGATGGATTCAGACTTCCAGGTGCCGTCAAGCAAAGCCTGCGTGCGCTTGATGTAATAAGCACCCCAGGTGTCCTTGATGGCGGTGAGCTGGGTCTGCGGACCGGCTGCGATCATGTCGGAAGCCTGACCGAAGGCCTTGATGCCACGCTCGGCGGCAACCTGCATCGGAGCCGTCGTGTCGGTGTGCTGCGTCAGGATATCGACGCCCTGGTCGATCAGCGCCTTGGCCGCATCGGCTTCCTTGCCGGGGTCGAACCAGGTATTGGCCCAGACGACCTTGAGCTTGAAGTCCGGGTTGACCGACTGTGCGCCGAGCACGAAGGCGTCAATGCCCATCACCACTTCCGGGATCGGGAAGGACGCGATGTAGCCGGCGAGACCCTTCTTCGACATCTTCGCGGCGATCTGACCCTGAATGTAACGGCCTTCATAGAAGCGCGCATTGTAGGTCGCGACGTTTTCAGCGGTCTTGAAGCCGGTGGCGTGCTCGAACTTCACCTTGGGGAACTTCTGGGCAACCTTCACGGTCGCATCCATGAAGCCGAAGGAGGTGGTGAACACCAGTTCGCAGCCGGAACGGGCCATACGTTCGATGGCGCGTTCGGCATCCGGGCCTTCCGGAACGCTTTCAAGGAACGGCGTTTCGATCTTGTCGCCGAAATGCTTCTGCAGCTCTTCGCGACCGATCTCATGCGCCTGTGTCCAGCCGCCATCGGTGCGGCTGCCGACATAGATGAAGCAGACCTTCTTGGCGTCGGCGGCTTCCGCCGAGGAAACGACGCCGCCGAGCGCCGCGACGGAAGCGGCAAGTGCGATGACCAGTTTTTTCATTTTTACCCCTGTTGGTTTGGAGACTTGAGGATTCTTCTTCACCTGTCCGGCACGAAGGATTTGCCCAAAGATGCCGGTGTGTTGATCAAGGTCGTGCGGCGATTATGCGAGATGATGACCAGCACGACAATAGTTGCGAGATAAGGCATCGCCGAAAGCAGCTGAGACGGCACGCCGATGCCGAAGGCCTGCGCATGCAACTGGCCGATGGTGACGGCGCCGAACAGATAACCGCCCGCCAGCAGGCGCCACGGACGCCAGGAGGCGAAGACAACGAGCGCCAGCGCAATCCAGCCACGCCCGGCCGACATGTTTTCCACCCATTGCGGCGTATAGACCAGCGACAGCTGTGCGCCCGCAAGGCCCGCGCAGGCACCACCGAACATGACCGCCAGATACCGCGTGCGGATGACGTTGATGCCAAGCGCATGGGCCGAGGCATGATTGTCACCGATGGCGCGGATTTTCAGGCCCGTGCGGCTTTTGAACAGGAACCAGCTGATGCCGAACACCAGCGCGATGGACATGTAGAAGATGAGGTCCTGCCGGAACAGCAGCGGACCAAAAAACGGAATCTCCGACAAGACAGGAAAGACGATCGGCTGCAGCTTGATACCAGGCAGGCCGACGAAACTCTCGCCCAGCATGCCGGAGACGCCGAGGCCGAGAATGGTGAGCGCAAGACCCGTCGCCACCTGGTTGGTGACAAGCGTCAGCGTCAGGAAGCCGAACAGCAGCGAAAACACCGCGCCCGAGGCAATGCCGGCCAGAATGCCGAGATAGGGTGAACCCGTCATATGCGTGGCGGCGAAAGCACAGACCGCGCCCATGATCATCATGCCCTCAACGCCGAGATTGAGCACGCCTGAACGTTCCGCCACAAGCTCGCCCGAAGCGGCAATGACAAGTGGCGTGGCAGCGGTGATGACGGTGAGAAGAATGGCCTGAAGCATATCCATCATGCCGCTCCTTCTTTACGATGTGTCTTGCCGGCAAAGACCACCCGGATGCGATAGAAGATCAACGTATCGCAGGACAATACGAAGAACAGCATCAGCCCCTGAAATACCCGTGTCACCTTGTCGGAGACGCCGATCGAAAGCTGTGCCGCCTCGCCCCCGAGATAGGTCAGCGCCAGCACCAGCCCGGAAAGGATGATGCCAAGCGGATTGAGGCGGCCGAGAAAGGCGACGATGATGGCGGTGAAACCATAACCCGGCGAAATGCTGGGCTGGAGATGGCCGATGGAACCGGAAGCTTCCGAAATGCCCGCAAGCCCGGCCAGCGCGCCCGATAGCAGCAGCGAAAACCACACCATGCGGCTGGAGGAGAAACCGGCAAAGCGCCCTGCCCGCGCCGATTGGCCAAGTACGGTAACTTCAAAGCCCTTGAGCATGTAGCGCATCATGAACCACAGCGCGATGGCTGCAACGATGGCGAACACGAAACCCCAATGCGCCCGGCCCGAGGCCAGCATTTCCGGCAGCACGGCGCTGTCGTTGAAGGGCTTGGTCTGCGGGAAATTGTAACCGCCGGGATCGCGCCAGATGCCGCGCGTCAGCCAGTCGAGGAAAAGCTGCGCGACATAGACCAGCATCAGGCTGACGAGGATTTCATTGGTGTTGAACTTCGTTTTCAACAGCGCCGGAATACCGGCATAAAGCGCGCCGCCGACAGCGCCCATCACCATCATCAGCGGCAGGATGAGCGGCGAGTGCCAGTCGGGATAAAGCACCGGCAGGATGGAACCGGTGATGGCGCCGATGGTGAATTGCCCCTCCGCGCCGATATTCCAGTTATTGGAGCGATAACAGATCGACAGGCCGACGCCGATCAGGATCAGCGGCGCAGCCTTGATCGCCAGCTCATGCAGCGACCAGACCTCCAGCAGCGGCTCGACGAAAAAGGCGTAAAGCGCGTGAGCCGGATTTTTGCCGAGCATGGCGAACATGACAGCGCCGACAAGCAGCGTCAGCACCAGCGCCAGAAGCGGCGAAAGCAGGGTGAAAAGCTTCGAGACCCCCGCGCGTTTTTCAAGCTCAATGCGCATGCTGGGCGGCTCCCGAATGTGACGTGTGAATGCCGCCCATCAAAAGGCCGATCTTTTCAAGCGTCATCTCTTCCACCGGATGGGCATCGGAGAGCTTGCCATCGGAAATGACCGCGATATTGGTGGCGACCTCGAAGATTTCATCGAGATCCTGGCTGATGACGATGACGGCCGAGCCAGCCTTGGCAAGATCGACCAGCGCCTGGCGGATACGGCTTGCCGCCCCTGCATCCACACCCCAGGTCGGCTGATTGACAACAAGCACCGCCGGCTGACGGTCAAGCTCGCGCCCGACGATGAACTTCTGGAGATTGCCACCGGAAAGCGATCCCGCCAGCGGATCGGCACCGCTCTTGCGCACATCCATGGTTTCCGAAATGCGCCGCGCCGCCGCCCGGATGGCCGAGCCGCGGATGATACGCAGGAAACCGCCGGTCAGAAACGCCTTGCGGTCGGAACGCGCCCGCGCCAGCAACAGATTGTCGGAAAGGCTCATGCCGGGAACCGCAGCGTGACCGTGGCGCTCCTCCGGCACGAAACCGGCACCCATCAGACGCCGGCCATTGATGCCGATGCGACCAACCGGCTTGCCGCGCAGATGGATGGCGTCATTATTATAAACGGGATATTCGCCAGAGAGTGCATCGAACAGCTCGCCCTGCCCGTTTCCGGCCACTCCGGCAATCGCCAGCACTTCACCGGCGCGTACATTCATTGAAATCGACTTCAAGGCCACAGCAAAAGGCGTACGCGGCGCAACCGAAAGCCCCATGACCTCGATCTGCGGTGCACCGAGCGCCTCGCCCGTTGCGCGCGAAACACTGGCGACATCGCTGCCGACCATCATGCGCGCCAACGACGCCGGCGTTTCCTTGCGCGGATCACACGCTCCCGTCACCTTGCCGTGACGCAAGACGGTGGCGCGATCACAGATGCGCTGCACTTCTTCGAGGCGATGGCTGATATAAAGCACCGAGCGGCCTTCGGCCTTCAGCTTTGCCAGCGTCTCGAACAGCTTGTCGGCCTCCTGCGGCGTCAAAACCGAGGTCGGCTCATCGAGAATGATCAGGCGCGGGTTCTGCAACAAAGCGCGGACGATCTCGATGCGCTGGCGCTCGCCGACCGAAAGATCGGCCACATGCGCATTGGGATCGAGCGGCAGACCATAGGCCCGCGACAACGTTTCCGCCTCCTTGGCAATTTCCTTCAGCGAAATTTTCGGGTCGAGCGACAGGGCAATGTTTTCAGCAACCGTCAGCGCCTCGAACAGGGAAAAATGCTGGAAGACCATGCCGATACCGAGCCTGCGGGCCTCGCTGGGCGAGCCCACGGAAACCGGCTGGCCTTGCCAGATGATGTCGCCTTCCGTCGGCGCAAGGACGCCGAACAGCATCTTGACCAGCGTCGACTTGCCGGCACCGTTTTCACCCAGAAGCGCATGGATTTCGCCCGGCGCAATATCGAGATCGATACCGTTGCAGGCGGCGAAATTGCCGAACAGCTTTGTCAGCTTGCGAACCGACAGGAGAGGCGTGGCCTCTGGCGCCAGATTTCCAGTCACTGATCCCCTCTTTCACCGGCTGTCCACGCTTTCTTCGAAGCATTTCAACAACAGTGGTCATTGTTCCCAATCCGGCGGCAATGCGTATGCAATGCTACGGGACCATGATTTATTGATAACCGTTTTGCTGCTGCGCACAACAGAAAAAGAAACTGCTTAAATGCAATTTGCACAAGCAATAAACGGCTTTAGATTTTTCTTACTTCGCACCGAGCGAGGGGAAGAACTGCAAGATTCCACCGATGCAATAAAGATAGATGCCGCTCGTCACGAATGCGATCACCGCCCATGTCGGCGTTTCGAAATGCGCCAGCAGCGCATAACCGCCAAGCGCGCACCAGACGAACACGACGGCCAGATTGAGCGGACGCAACCTCTTCACCCGCACCGGATGCAGGAAGTTGATCGGCAGGAATGTCAGGAAAACCGAAACGGTGACGACAGTCATGGCCGTGGTTGCACTCGCGTCCATGACGAACAGCGTGAAAACCACCATGTTCCACACGACCGGGAAACCCGAGAAGAAATATTCATCCGTCTTCATGCCCATATCGGCATAATAAATGGCGCTAGAGACCACGATCATGCCGGCGGCCACAAAGGACAGCGGCTCGCCGATCATGCCGCTCTGGTAAAGCGCAAAGGCGGGCAACAGCACATAGGTGACGTAGTCGATGATATTGTCGAGCGTATCCCCGGACCAGTTGGGCAGAACTTCCTTCACCCGTACCTTGCGGGCGATGGGTCCGTCGATACCATCGACCAGAAGCGCAAGCCCCAGCCACCAGAACATATCGACGAAACGATGCTCGGCAGCGGCGACGACGCCGAGAAAAGCCAGGAACGAACCGGACGCCGTGAGCATATGCACGGAAAAGGCGCGGATTTCCGCGTAGGGAACACGCTTGTAGTTGAAAATTTTCATGGTCAGCGTCTGCGCCCCGCTTTTCATCCGCCTTGTTCATTCCGGTATGCGGCCATTCACCACGCTTTGCAACCGGCTCAATCCGCTTATCCTAAGACTAATATAGTGGCGCAACCAACGAATGTTTGCGCCCGGATGTTCCGGCGTCCAAGTGGATTTACCGGCGCAAAGCCTCTATGATGCTCTGGAAATTACAACGGATCAGGACCATGAGACACTTCGATATCGCCATCACCGGTGCGGGACTTGCAGGCCAGATCGCCGCCATAGCACTCGCCCGGGCCGGCCGCCACGTGGCGCTCGTTGCTCCTTCAAGCGAGAAGAAGGACCAGCGCACCACGGCGCTGATGGACCAGTCAATCCGTTTCATGGACCGTCTCGGCCTGTGGTCACGCATCGCGCCTGCCGCCGCACGTCTTTCCACCATGCAAATCATCGACGGTACCGACCGCCTGCTGCGCGCGCCGACGGTACAGTTCCGCTCCTCCGAAATCGGGCTTGATGCTTTCGGCTGGAATATTCCCAATAAGGCACTGCTCGGTGTTCTCTCGGAAGCAGTCGAGCAGGAACACAATATTACCCGTCTCGACACTTTCGCCGAAACGATCGACATCGGTAACGATCGCATAACGGTGACGCTGGCGAATGGCGAAACGCTATCGGCCGATTTTCTGATCGGCGCCGATGGCAGGAAATCGATGGTGCGGGACGCGGCCGGTATCGGCGTCAAATCCTGGTCATACCCGCAGACCGCCGTCGTCCTGAACTTCGGCCACGGCAGGCCGCATGGCAATGTCTCGACGGAATTCCACACGCCCACCGGGCCTTTCACCCAGGTTCCCCTGCCCGGCAACCGTTCCAGCCTCGTCTGGGTCGTCACGCCACAGCAGGCCGAGGAACTGACGGCGCTGCCGCTGGAAGCCCTGAGCCTGAAGGTCGAGGAACGCATGCAATCCATGCTCGGCGCGGTTACCGTCGAAAACAGTGTGCAGGCATGGCCGCTGTCTTCCATGACGGCGCACCGCTTCGGCAAGGGCCGCGTGGCGCTGATCGGCGAGGCCGCGCATGGTTTTCCGCCCATCGGCGCGCAGGGACTGAACCTCAGCCTGCGCGACATCATCGTGCTGACGGAACTGCTGGGCGCCGTCTCCGACCGGCCGATCGCGGCGGACGCCGGCAGCAGCTTCGACCGCAAACGGCGGGCGGATGTTTATAGCCGCACCCTGAGCGTCGATCTCCTGAACCGGTCGCTGCTTTCGGATTTCCTGCCGGTGCAGATGGTGCGCGCGGCGGGCCTGCATGTGCTCTCCGGCATCGGCACGCTCAGAAGCATGGTCATGCGCGAAGGCATCGAGCCGGGTCGTGGGCTGAAGGCCCTGCCCTCGCTGCTGTTCGGCAGCTTCAAAAAGGCTGGATGAAATACACCACGCCGGTCAGCGTGAAGACCGACAGCACCGTCGAAATCAGGATCGTCGCCGAAGCCCGCTCCTGCCAGACATGATATTGCTGGCCGATGACGAAGACATTCGTCGCGGTCGGCAGCGCCGCCAATAGCACGGCGGAATAAATCCACACCGGTTCGAACCGCCCGAGCGACGACAGGACGAGATAAGCGGCGAGCGGATGCAATATCAGCTTGGCCGGCACGATATAGCTGATTTCTACCGGCACCCGCTTCATGGGCCGCAGCGCCAGCGTCACGCCCATGGCAAAGAGCGCGCAGGGTGCTGCTGATTGCGCCAGATAATCCACCAGCCGCTGCACCGCCTCCGGCGGCTGCCATGACAGCGAAGCGGCAAGAAATCCGGCAATCACCGAGACGATGAACGGGTGAGTGATGACCTTGCGCGCCACATCCAGCGCAAGCCTTCCAGCCGAGCGCTTGTCGCCGCCCGCAACAGCCATCATCGCCGGTGCGACGATGAAATGCGCGGCGTTTTCAAGGCACACGATCAGCGCCACCGGCACCGCCGCTTTTTCACCGAGCGCCAGAAGCGCAAGCCCTGGCCCCATGTAACCGATATTGCCGTAACTTGCCGCGAAACTCTGGACTGTGGTTTCGGCGATGCTGTTCTTGCGGATAAACCGGCCGATCAGGAACACCAGCAGAAAAATGCCATAGGTGCAGGCAAGGCTGGCGGCGACGAAATCCATCCGCGCCAGCTCTTCCACCGGCGTTTTCGACACCAGCTTGAAAAACAGCGCCGGTAAGGCCGCATAGATGATGAAGGTGTTCAGCCAGCCCATCGCCTCGACCGGCTGCCTGGTGATGCGCGCCGCACCGTAACCGATGAAAATCAGGCCGAAAAACGGCAACAGCAATCCAACGATATCAGCCACGGTCGTCCCTCAAGAGCATTTCCAGTAAAAGTGCGTAGCGGTTTTACGTCCGGAAAATGCGTAAAACAAAGAGGCAGGGCGTTTTCGCGTTTCGGGGAAAAACGGAAATGCTCCAAGTCCGCGAGAGGCTTAGCCGATTTTCATCAGGATCGGAAAGGTCTCCTGGAACCAGATCGCCACATTGGTGATAAAACCGGACATGAAAGCGATACCGGTAAGCACCAGAAGCACACCCATCACCTTTTCGACGAGACCGAGATGGCGGCGGAAGCGCACGAGGAAACGCATGAAGGAACCGGAAAACGCCGCCGCAATCCAGAACGGCACCGCAAGACCGAGCGAATAGACGGCAAGCAGCATCGCGCCGTCGCCAACCGTCTCACGCGAGGCGGCAACGCCGAGAATGGCCCCCAGAACCGGACCGATGCAGGGTGTCCAGCCGAAGGCGAAGGCAAGGCCCATGATATAGGCCCCGGAAAGCGTTGCCGGTTTGCCCGCCCCCTGAAACCGCGCCTCGCGCGAAAACAGGCTGATGCGGAAAACGCCGAGAAAATTCAGGCCCATGAGAATAATGATGAAACCACCGATCTTGGCGAGAATATCGAGGTTCTGGCGCAGCAAGGTACCGATCGTCGAGGCGCCTGCCCCGAGCGCCACAAAAACAGTGGCAAAACCGAGGGTGAAGAAGAAAGCCGAAAACATCACGGCCCTGCGAATCTCCGGCCGCGGCGCGGTCTCCTCCGTCCGGAACTGCTCGACGGAAACACCGGCCATATAACAGAGATAAGGCGGTACCAGCGGCAGCACACAGGGCGACAGAAACGAAAGAGCGCCGGCCAGGAGCGCGGTGAACAGGGAAATATCGGCAATCGACAAGAGGAACTCCGCATCCCGCAAAGCCGCCACGAATTTGAAGATTCGCCGGCACTTCACGCTTCATTTTCGCGCATGTCATTGCTGCAAAACGATTTCACCCGTTTGCCCGACACGCCTGAAGCCGGTTTTATCCCCAGCCGCCCCCTCTCTCCAATCACCTTTTTGGGGGTGCGACAAAAAAAACCAGATTGATTGTCGAAAGCGCTTTTTTTGGGTTGACCGAACGGATCGCTCTACATATGTTCCGCGCACTTCCGAAGGGCAAATCAGCCCCGACACGGGAGAGCGTAGCTCAGCCGGTAGAGCAACTGACTTTTAATCAGTAGGTCCAGGGTTCGAATCCCTGCGCTCTCACCATTATTTCAATACCTTAGCATCTGATCGCTTAAGCGGATAACGCGTAGATATCCATGCGCTTGTCGGCGCACGCGCACTTTTACGGCCAGAGGTCGTCACCGCCTGTCAACTTGCGGGACGGACTTATCTGGCCGAAAGGCAACGTCCCACAATGCGGTTTTCCCATCCTTTCAGGTCACTCCGGCCCTGATCAAAACGCCGGTTGCCGAATCGAAGTGTTCGCTCATGGCGGCTTCCGCCATGTCGATGTTCTGAAGGCTGATGGCCTGGGCGATCCTTTGGTGGCAGCGGATGTTTTCCGTGCGGTTCTCCACCGTTGCCCGGCTGCGCCAGCCGATGTCCCATGTCTGCTGCGTTATGACCCGGAACGAGCCGACGATGATTCCGTAAAGCGAATTTCCTGAGGCCTGGGCAATTAGCTCGTGAAAACGGATGTCGAGTTCCATCAGAACATCTGGCGTATCGAGCGATGCGAACATGTCCTCCACGATTTGAAGGAGTTCCTGTGCCTGCGCATCCGTTCTGCGCAGGGAAGCAAGGCTTACCGTGCGCAATTCCAGCGTGCGGCGCACGTCCAGGACCTGCTGAACAGTCAGTTGCTTCATGCTCACCGTGTGGTCGAGGATCATGCTGAGCGGCGCAGCATCTGGCGCGGCCACACGCGCGCGCCGCCCCGAGCTCACCTCCAAGATACCAAGCGCCGCAAGGGCGCGAAACGCCTCCCGGGTGACGGATCGCGACACGTCGAGCTCCGCCGCCATCGACGTTTCGCTGGGCATCAGGCTACCCGGCCTCAGTTCGTTTTCACGCATATAATGCCGAATGCCGACAACCGCACGCTCCACGAGACCGTCGGGAACACCCTCAACCTGTCCTACAGCTTTATCCATTTCGGAACAATCCTTTGAATATTTCGGTTGACAGCATAACGCCGAACTGTCAGACCTATAACAGAATATCAGGCAGAAAGATTAGCAACTCAGACTAAAAGTAGATAGGGCCGCTCGCTCCAGTGGGCGGTCAACGGATTTCCTTTGTCTTTGCGCTTTCAGGCCTCGTAGGGCAGCCCGGCAATGTCCGGACAATTGACGGAAGCAATGATGAAAATTACGGCGATCAAGACGTTTCGGGCGGAGGAGTTCTCGAATGTTCTCTGGGTCCATGTGGAGACCGATGCAGGCGTGACGGGCCTGGGGGAAACTTTTTACGGCGCTGCTGCCGTCGAAGCCCACATTCACGACACATTGGCGAGCCGGCTGGTGGGCCGTAATCCGCTTCACATCGAGGCGCTTCACCGGGAGATGCTCAACCTGCCAATGGCTCACGCCTCGACGGGCGCAGAACACAGGGCGGCCTCTGCAGTCGACATCGCGTTGTGGGATGTCTTCGGCAAGGTATGCGGGCAGCCAGTGCACCAGATGCTGGGCGGGCTGTGCGTCGACAAGATGCGGATCTACAACACCTGCGCCGGAAGCCGCTATGTGCGCACGAAAAAGATCAAGCCGGTAGACACCTGGAACCTCGGTGAAGAAACCGGACCCTATGAAGATCTTGACGGCTTCATGAACCGGGCCGGCGAGCTTGCCGAAGACCTCCTCTCCAACGGCATCACGGCCATGAAAATCTGGCCGTTCGATCCTGCGGCTATGGAGAACCGCGGACTGTTCATAACGCCGGAACAGATGAAGACGGCGATCCGCCCCTTTGAGCTGATCCGCAAGGCCGTTGGCGACAAGATGGACATCATGGTCGAGTTCCACTCACTCTGGAACCTGCCCGTCGCCAAACAGATCGCGCGGGCGCTCGAGCCTTTCAAACCGACTTGGTACGAAGATCCGATCAGGATGAACTCGTCGCAGGCGCTGGCGGAATATGCGCAATCGACGGATGTGTGGACCTGCGCGTCGGAGACGCTTGGCACCCGCTTTGCGTACAAGGAATATCTAGACCGCAACGCCGCCCATGTCGTGATGGCCGACCTCTGCTGGACAGGCGGCCTGACGGAAGGCCGCAAGATCGCCGCCATGGCGGAAACCTATCACCGTCCGTTCGCCCCGCATGATTGCATTGGCCCCGTTGGTTTCGCAGCTGCGATCCATATGAGCTTCTCTCAGCCCAACACGCTCATTCAGGAGAGCGTGCGCGCATTCTACAAGGGCTGGTATCGCGAACTGGTGACAGAGGTTCCGCGTATCGAAGGCGGATTTGTCTATCCAATGGAAGGTCCCGGCCTCGGCACCGAGTTGCAGCCATCCTTCTTCGAGCGCACGGATCTGACCGTGCGCGTATCCGAACTCTGAAGGTAGATCGCCATGAGTATTTCGCTGTTTGACCTGAGCGGCAAGACCGCTCTTGTGACCGGTTCTTCCCGTGGTTTGGGCCGCGCCTTTGCAGAAGGGCTGGCTGATGCCGGCGCGAGAGTAATCCTCAACGGTGTGGACGCCGTCAGGCTTCAGGATGCAGCTGCAGCGATGAGCGCGACCGGCCGTGACGTTTTGACCGCTGCGTTCGACGTCACCGACGAATCGGTCGTCATCGCAGCTTTCGAGCAATTTGATCGCGACGGCATCGAGGTGGACATCCTCGTCAACAATGCGGGCATCCAGTTCCGCAAGCCCATGCTCGAACTGGCGACGGAAGACTGGCGAAGGGTGATCGACACCAATCTGACCTCGGCCTTTCTGGTGGGCAGGGAGGCCGCAAGGCGGATGGCAAAGCGCGGTTCCGGCAAGATCATCAATGTCGGATCGCTCACCTCCGAACTCGCGCGCGCAACTGTCGCCCCCTACACGGTGGCGAAAGGCGGCATCAAGATGTTGACGAAGGCGATGGCGGCCGAATGGGCGGAAAAGGGCATTCAGGCGAATGCGATCGGCCCAGGCTACATGATCACGGACATGAACGAGGCCTTGCTCGCCAATCCGGAATTCGACGCCTGGGTCAAGGCAAGGACACCTGCCCGCCGTTGGGGCCGGCCCGAAGAGCTGGCGGGTACCGTCATCTACTTTGCCTCCGCCGCATCGGACTATGTCAACGGGCAGATCGTCTATGCCGATGGCGGCATGATCTCTGTGTTGTAAGCGGCGTCGGGAGCGCGCGCTTCAATTATCAAACGCCCTGGGAACGGCGTCACAGGTTCCTGTAACAAAGGGAGGAATGCATGGAATTCTTGTCGTTTAAGCGCATCCTGCGTGCAGGAGAGCGCCAATTGATGTCGTGCGTGCGCATGGCAGCCACGCCCGCTTTATCGCGTCGCGCGGTCGCCTTCGGCATGTGCGCGGCCGTGGCGCTGTCGCTGGTGCCGGCGGCCCCTGCCCTGGCGCAGGATGCCAAGGTGGCAAAGCTTGGCCACGGATTTGCCGATACACATCCGCGTTCGGCAGCGATGAAATATTTCGCCGAGGAAGTGGCGAAATCCACCGGCGGCAGCGTGAAGATCGATATTTTCGGCAACTCCGCAATCGGCTCTGAAGAGAAAATGCTGATGGCCGTTCAATCTGGAACAGTCGATCTTTACATGGGCGCGCTTGCACCCATTGCGACGCACCAGAAGGAACTGCAGATCTTCGACTTCCCCTTCCTCTTCGCCACCGATGCCGAAGCGGCAACCGTGCTGGATGGCCCGGAGGGGCAGCGTCTGCTCGACAATCTCTCCGCCCTGAAAATCCACGGTCTCGTCTGGTCTGGCGGCGCTTTCCGCAACCTGTCCAACAGCAAGCATGCTGTCGGCGCACTGGCCGACATGAAGGGCCTGAAGGTTCGTGTGATGCAGAGCCCAATGGCGCTTGCAAGCTTCAAGGCGCTTGGCATGAACGCCGTGCCGATGGCCTTTACGGAGGTTTATACGGCGCTGGAGACCGGCGCACTCGATGGTTATGAACACCCCTTCGTCGATATGTATGCCAACAAGATGTATGAGGTGCAGAAATACCTCACGGTGACAAACCACGTCTACACGCCGGTCGCACTGCTCACCTCCAACCGGTTCTTCGATTCGCTGACGCCGGATCAGCAGAAGGCCTTGCAGGCGGCAGCGGAAAAGACCCGCACATTCCAGCGTGAGGCAGAATTGCGCGAAGCCGGCGAAGCTCTGAAAAAACTTGAGGCAGAAGGCATGGCGGCGACCGTGATGCCGGCTGCAGAACTCGATGCCATCAGAAGCGCCATAGAGCCCGTCATTGCCAAGAATAAAGAGACGATTGGTCCGGCATTTGTCGATCAATTTTACGCCGAGATCGCAAAACAGAGAAAATAGATTTTCATCTGAAAGAGCCGGCCGAGAGCCGGCTCTTTTCTACGATTTGATCGGGACGCGTGAAATTTGAGGCGGACGCACAGGCGTGCGGAGGCCCGTCTCGTTTGGGAGAAAAAAATGCGTGCATTTCTGGATGCGGGGGTCAACGGTTTTTACCGGGCCATCGAAATCATCCTCGTCCTTTGCATGGCAACGATGCTGGTAATGGTCTTCGGGAATGTCGTCCTGCGGCTATTTTTTAACACCGGCATCGATATTTCGGAGGAGCTTCCGAGATTTGCTTTTGTCTGGATGACATTCCTCGGCGGCATCATCGGCCTTCATAGGCGCAGCCATCTCGGCGTGGATATCGTCGTGCTGGCGCTGCCCCTTCTGGGCAGGAAAGTGTGCTGGGCCATCAGCCAGGTGGTGATGCTCGTCTGCGCCATCTTCATCTTCTACGGAACCTGGCTTCAGCACGATATCCTGAAAATTACGGAATCTCCCGTGGCGGAGATCAGCATGCTGTGGGTCTACGGCGTCAGTTACGTCACCGGCGCGGCCATCGCTCTTATCTGCATTTCAAATCTGCTGCGCCTGGCAAGCGGCCGCCTCTCGGATGACGAACTCATCGGCGTTCACGAGGAAGGCCTCGACGAAGGTCTTCATGCCGCACGCGCTGCGGACCAACACAAGGGACGCTGATCATGATCGTATTTGTATTTATCGCGTCTCTCCTCGGCCTGATGGCGCTTGGAATGCCGGTTGCTTTCGCGCTGATCGGATGTGGCCTTGTGATGATGTTCTACATGGGCATCACCGATCCGCAGATCATAATCCAGAACATGTGGGACGGCGCCAACAGTTTCCCGCTGCTCGCGGTTCCCTTTTTCATGCTGGCTGGCGAGTTGATGAACGCCGGCGGCATGACGCGGCGCATCATCACCATGGCCATGGCCTGGATTGGCCATATCCGCGGTGGGCTGGGTTATGTGGCGGTTCTGGCCGCCGTCGTTATGGCGTCGCTCTCCGGCTCGGCGGTTGCCGATGCGGCAGCACTCGCCGCCGTACTTGTTCCGCTGATGCGAAACGCCGGTTATGACATTAATCGCTCGTGCGGCCTCATTTCCTGCGGCGGCATCATCGCGCCGGTGCTTCCGCCATCTGTCGGCATGATCATCTTTGGTGTTGCCGGCGGTGTTTCCATCACCAAGCTTTTTCTGGCAGGCATCGTCCCGGGTCTGTTGATGGGCGTTGCCATCATGCTCGCCTGGCGCTGGAGCATCGGCAGAGACAATCCGCGGGTGGAGCAGAAAAAGACCTTCGGCGAGCGGTTGACTGAAACCCGCAAGGCGCTCTGGGCGCTGGTCATGCCCGTCGTCGTCATCGGCGGCCTGAAAGCCGGCGCTTTCACCCCAACGGAGGCAGCAGTAATCGCCGCAGTCTATTCCCTGTTCGTCGGCGTCTTTGTCTATCGCGAGATCAAGTTCTCGGATCTCTTCGGCCTCATGTATCGCGCGGCCGAGACGACTGCCGTCGTCATGTTCCTCGTCGCCGCAGCAGGTGTTTCCGCCTGGCTGATCACGACGGCAAATATTCCGCAGCAATTGGCCGACATGGTCCAGCCCTTCATGGATAACAAGATCCTCCTGATGGCGATCCTCATGGTCATCGTGCTAATCGTCGGCACGGCGATGGACTTCACCCCGACAGTGCTGATTCTGACGCCGGTGCTGATGCCCATCGTCAAGCAGGCGGGTATCGACCCTGTTTATTTCGGCGTGCTGTTCATCATGAATAATGCCATCGGCCTTGTGACGCCGCCGGTCGGCACCGTCCTCAACGTCGTGTGCGGTGTTGCCCGCGCACCAATGACCGGGGTTATCAAAGGCGTGGTGCCCTTCATGGTCGCGCAGATTGCGGTGCTTGTTCTTCTTGTCATCTTTCCGCAGATCGTGCTGTGGCCGCTGGAAATGATGTCAAAATAGGTCTGGGCATTACAAAAAAACTCGCTCCGCCAGCAAACTGGCCGAGCGAGTTTTGCGTTGTTTTCGACTGCATGCAAACGGCGGCGCAAATATCAGGGCAAGAGCAGACCTCGGCGTTCTCCTCGGCCAGTCAATCGCAGCGACCTACCGATACGCATACACATACCGCGCAATATTGTCATAGAAGCTCGAGAGATAGGCCGGAATCCGTTTAATACGGGCGAACTTGCTGCCGCGATATTCCGCCCGGGTGCCGACCAGCGTGTCCGGGTCACCGAATGGCAGGAAGTCCCTGTCGGTTACATAGACTTCCGTGCCATAGCCCCAGCCGCATTCCAGGGCACGGTCGAAAGGCAGCGTCATCACCCTAGCCGTTTTTAGAAACTGCTGCGCCCCGCCCCGCGAGATGATGTAGCAGGCGGATGATCCCTGCGGACCGTAGATGCAGCGGCCAAGCGTATCGCCAAGCGCGCTGGTTTTCCGGCCCTTGAAACCGCTGCGGCGGTGATTGGTCAGTTTGACGACGGCATTTTCCGGCATTACCGCAACCATTGCCTTGACCCGTTCGGAAAACTCCGGCGTGAAGGCAACATCATCCTCGACGATCACAGCCACCGGCGCATCGGTGGCAAGGAATATCTCCAGTGCCTTTATATGGCTGGCATAGCAGCCATATTCACCGGCGAGCGCATGGCGGCCATTGCGCAGCTCGAAACCGCTCCGGTCGAAATCTGCCCACTCGGCGGGTGGAACAGTCTTGCCATCGACACCTTCCACCGGGCGCAGATCCAGCCCAAGGCCGGCAGCGCCCTCCAGCATCTTCTCAAGCCGCGCCCGCGCCCGGGCAATGGAAATGATGTAGATGGGGAAAGTGGAAATCGGCAGCATTCAGAACACACCATGCGCATGAAGACGGGAGACCGTCTCCTACAGCAAGGCGCGTGCGGCGTCCATTCGGACACCAAAACGCGCGATCTCATCAGGCGGAATACCGGGATTTCGGCGACAGGAGGTTTCAGACCCGAAACACAGGCAGTCGCTGGTTTTTACTTGCGCGCGGCGGTGCGACGGCAGCGCCAGTTCCAGTCTCTGGGCTCGCCCGTGTCCATATGAACTGATTCGGTGTGGCAATAGGTGCCGACGCCACCGCGTTCAGGCAGGGAACGCAGATAGGTGGCAAGCTCCCATTTGGAGACGCCCTTGATCTGAATATCGGCGGCATCGCAGGTATAATGCTTGGAACCCTGCCTCACGCCCTTTGGCGGACGATAGCCCGAAGTGACGATCGCCGGGCTGTTATAATGCCGCTCGACATCCTTGATCATGCGGACCAGTTCCGGCTTGAAGCAGCCAACTTCGACGCGATCCGTCTGCAGGAAAAGACCATTCGGGGAAACACGGGTCAGGCCGGAAAGCGACGCCAGCTTCATGAGGCCGGTCGGCTGGTCATCCTCGTCTTCGAGATGGGCATCGTCGAATTCCTCCGACATCATCGAACGGCCGGAAAGCGCGATGCCCATTGTCGGGTCCGACCCGCCGGGCAGTGACGCAATCTCGGTCGTCGCGGCCGTGCCGCTCTCGATCATTTTCGGCAGCCGTTTTTTAGCGGCGCCGGCGAAAAATGCCGCAAGCGTTACGCCCGTGCCTTCGCTTTCCTGTTTCTCGCCTGCGGGCACCGCGTTTGCCGCGGGTTGCGCAGCGGCGGCGGCTGCAAGCTGCTGCGGCGCGGGTGTAGGAACAGGCTGGCGGTTTTCGCTATGCTGTTCCGCCACCGGCACCGGAGCTGGCGCGGAGACAGGCTGCGGCTGGAATTGCGGCTGCGCCGGCGCTGAATAAACGCTGCTGACGGCGGGAATGATCTTCTGTGATGGGGCGGCGGCAGCGGAACCATCTGCCGCTACGGAAGGGGTTGCCGCGCGGGCGGTGGAATAGATGCTGGATGTGCCGGCGGAAATTGCCGTTGGCTGCGTCGTCAGCCCGCCAATATCGGCGGCGGCACCATAAACCTGCGCCGGGCCACCCGGTGTCTGCGGCTGGGCCGGCACGGCGCCACCGGATGCCGATGCAACGGCGGGATCCACATAATGCCCCGGCTGGGCACCGGCCGCGGGTGCCGCGACGGCCGCTGCAGCCGTCTGCGGGCGCTGTTGCGCGGCGATTTCCGGCTTCTTGGTGTTGGCGGCCATCTCATCATCCGTCACCGCCGAAACGCAGCCGGAAAGCCCGAGCAGCGAAACCGCAATAACGAGACGCTGACAGGAAACGCGTCCTTTCGCGCCCTCGACAGTTTTCATGGATGGCCTCCGTATCTTGCATTTCCAACAGCAGCACGGGAACGGGCGCGTGTGCTTTCCCCAAACGGGACGGGCCGTTTCGATTCGCGGACTATGCCTCATCCCGTCAGGATAAGGCAAGAGCGCCCGAAAACGCCGCTATTGGCCGGGAAAATCCCTTACCAGGAACCGGTATTCTGCATAGATATCCACGGTTCGGCTGGTGCGAGGCTTTCGCCCTTCTGCAAAATCTCGAAAGAAATGCCGTCAGGCGAACGAACGAAGGCCATGTGCCCATCACGCGGCGGCCGGTTGATCACGACGCCATTCTGCTGCAGCCTGGCGCAGAAGTCGTAGATATTGTCCACCTCGTAAGCCAGATGGCCGAAATTGCGGCCGCCGGTGTAATCCTCGGTATCCCAATTATAGGTGAGTTCGAGGCTCGGCGCCTTTTTTTCCTTGGCCACAGCAATGTCATCACGTGCGGCAAGAAAAACCAGAGTGAATCGGCCTTTTTCGTTTTCGATTCGGCGTATTTCTTCGAGACCCATGAGGTCGCAATAGAATTTCATTGATTCGCCAAGGTCTTTGACACGAACCATTGTGTGCAGATACCGCATTTTCTTCCTCTCCAATACACGGGTCCGGAGCCGTTAAACGCATGATCGCAAGCCCCGGACAAGGACGGCGACATAAAAGCAGCTGCGCAAATCAAAAACTAGGGCTTGCGTGGAACCGTTACCAAGATGTTAATCTGGTACACAGGAATCAGTTGACCGGTGTATGGCGCGTAATCGAGGGGTTGGCAGGATATGGCTGATAGGATGTCATCGAAGACGATAGTCGATGTCGAGGACCTTTCGGGCGATGCCGTGGACCTGACCGAAATTACCGGCGTCGTGAAATGGTTCGACGTCGCCAAGGGTTTCGGATTTATCGTGCCTGATAACGGCACGCAGGATGTGCTGCTGCACGTCTCCTGCCTGCGCCGCGACGGATACCAGACCATTCTCGAAGGCACCCGCATCGTCGCCCTCATCCAGCGGCGCGACCGCGGCTTCCAGGCTTTCCGCATCCTGTCGATGGATCAATCGACCGCCGTTCACCCCTCGCAGCTGCCGCCGGTGCGCACCCATGTGCAGGTCACACCCTCAAGCGGGCTGGAGCGCGCCATCGTCAAGTGGTTCAACCGCACCAAGGGTTTCGGCTTCCTGACGCGCGGCGAAGGAACGGAAGACATTTTTGTGCATATGGAAACGCTGCGTCGTTTCGGCCTGACGGAACTGCGCCCGGGCCAGGTGGTGCTGGTGCGTTTCGGCGATGGCGACAAGGGTTTGATGGCGGCGGAAATCCACCCCGACAATCCGGTTTCAGTCGGGATGTCGCACTGATGGCCGGCCTGTTGCCTAAAATAATGAAGAGCGCCGTCATGGCGCTTCTTTTTTTCTCGCTCGCAGGCGCCGTTCAGGCCCAGCAACAGACTTTCACGACCGAGCCGCTGACGATCGAAACCACGTCAGGAAAAAACCACGATTTCACGGCGGAGCTGGCGCTTAGCAATGCCCAGCGCGAACAGGGACTGATGTTCCGCAAAGCCATGCCGCTTGAAAGTGGCATGTTGTTCGATTTCGGCCAGGAACGCGACGTGGCCATGTGGATGCGTAACACGCTCATCCCGCTCGACATGCTGTTCATCGCCCGCGATGGGCGTATCACCCATATTCACGAAAATGCAGTTCCGCATTCGGAAGCGATCATAAGCTCCCGTGGTCCGGTTAAATTTGTGCTTGAACTGAATGGCGGCACCGCAAAGCGCTATGGCATCAAGCCGGGCGATATGGTCCGCAGCGGACAAATCGGCAACCGGAAATAACGTTGCCGCGTTATTGCATCTGAATGATGCCGGACGATGTTTCGCCCGGCTGGTGCAACATTCAGTAAACCGGCTCGATATGGCTCAGAATCCGGCAATTGGAGATGGAAGCAGCAAGATTGATGGCGATATCGATCGCCTCGACCGAATCAGCCGTGCCTTCCAGATAGATCACATCGTTTTCAACGGTTGCGGAAATACGCGACTTTTCGAGACCTGATTCGAAGGCAAGAGCCGAGGTGATCGCCTGGCAAACGCCTGCCATGCGGTCTCCGAAGAAGCTTTCCTGAATGCCTGACAAATTGAACATGTGCGTTCTCCTTCTTATGGACTTTACAACGCGCCAGTAGCGGTTTTGTTCATCTCCGGTTCATCATTCCGTTCATCTTCCATTCATCTTGCAAAATTGGAACCCCCCAATCGATCACATTTTAGGTGATCGGGAACCATTTCGTGAGGCGGGCATTACGCGCATGGGAGTGAAAACCGCCATGAAGGCGCTGAAAACAGGGAGGAATGACATGCTGATTAACAGGACGGAGCCGTGTCACCACGCCTCGTGGATGAAGCCCGTTGCCATTCATCTGCCGCTGTGCGTAGCCGTGGAAATCTACAGCCCGCTGGTGGCGCTGGACATGCTGATGTACCGCTGGCCGGAAGAACATGGGCCGGAATATGAAGAAGCGCGCAGAAACTGTCTCGATGCGATCGCCGGCAGGTGCGACATCGAAAAAGCCCGGGAATCGTTTCTCGTCGCAAGCAGTCACGCACATATTCTGAACATCCACTAAAGTTCATGCCATGGTGACGATTGGGCCCTTCTCAATGAAGGGCTTTTCTTTGCGGTACGCCGGATGCTTAAGCGCCTTTTCTCATGCCATGCAGCCTGCCCGCCCGCCGATGATGACATGTAACTGTCACCTAAACGTTATAATCGGCAGAGACGAATTCCATGGAATCGGTTGGCGGGTGAACCGCCGGAAGCTAGGGAGTGGAACTGGCCAGCATGGAAACTGTCTTTGCCCTTTGCGCAATTCTGCTGCTTGCCTTCAATCTTCTCGGCATTTTTCTGGCCGGCTGGCGCCTGAGGCGGCGCGACACGGAAAACGCACTTGTGCGACAAAAGCCACCCGTCTCGATCGTGGTGCCCCTGCGCGGTGTCGAAAACTTCACGTCGCTGACGCTGTCGCGGGCGTTTGAACTCGACTGGCCGGATTATGAATTGCTGTTCTGCATCGCCGATGAATTCGATCCGGTGATCGAGGAGGTGCGCCGGACGAGCGCCGCCTTCCCGGCGGTCTCGGCGCAGGTGCTCCTCGGCGACGACCGTATCAGCGCCAATCCGAAGCTGAACAATTGCGTCAAGGGCTGGCGCGCCGCACGGCACGAATGGGTCATCCTTGCCGATTCGAACGTGCTGATGCCGAAATCCTACATAGCGACCATGATGTCAGCCTGGCGGCCGGATAGCGGGCTGGTCTGCTCGCCGCCGCTTGGCTCACGTCCGGCAGGCTTCTGGGCGCATGTGGAATGCGCCTTCCTCAACGGATCACAGGGGCGCTGGCAATATGCGGCGGAAGCGATCGGCATCGGTTTCGCACAGGGCAAGTCGATGTTGTGGAACAAGCCATTCCTCGAAGACCATGGCGGCATCCGCGCGCTCGCCGCCGAAATCGCCGAAGACGCCGCCTCGACCAAACTGGTCCGAAACGCCGGCCGCAGGGTGCATCTGGTCTTGCCGCCTTTCGAGCAGCCGCTCGGCCAGCGCCACCCCAGTGAAATCTGGTCGCGCCAGACCCGCTGGGCGCGGCTGAGGCGCGTGACCTTCCCGCAATATTTCGCACCGGAAATCCTGACCGGCGCCCTTCCCCCGCTCCTCCTTGCGCTCGCTGCCGCTGCGATGATGGACATAAACCTCGCCATTACCGCTTTTGCCGTGCTTGCCACCATGTATGTGCCGGAACTGGTGCTCGCAGCCCTCAATGGCTGGCCGCTATCCCTCTATACGCTGCCTGCCATGATCGCCCGGGATATGATCATGCCCGTCGTCTGGACCCGCAGCTGGATCGGCAGCGCGGTTGCCTGGCGCGGCAATGTCATGACAATCGGCACGGCCGAAAGCACATTGGCCGGGCCATCCGCAGACTGAAAAGAATCATGTTTGAAGGGATTACGCCGGAAAGCTGATGTTCTGCTTTAAAATGGTCGGAGTGGAGAGATTCGAACTCCCGACCCTCTGGTCCCAAACCAGATGCGCTACCAGACTGCGCTACACTCCGCCGAGGCGATGGCTGGGGAATACACGGTTCACCTGAAGTCCGCAACAGGGAAATTCATCTTTGTTCAGCCATTGTCTTGATCGGCGGAGCACGGTGCCGATGCGGGAGGATCACCGCGGGAAAGCGAGGGGATAATCATCTTGACTCTCAGGGTAAGTCAGTCCATTCCAAATTCAGCGTTCCTGACACGATTTGGTTATTCTATTCAGGTACGTGAAGAATAATCCGGGGTGCCACGCCCCGCCGCCCAACCGGAGCAGTTTCGACATGTCTGCGAAGATTTACCGCCCTGCAAAAACCGCCATGCAATCCGGCACGGCGAAGACCAATGTCTGGGTCCTGGAATTCGACGCCGAAGTTCCCCGCAAGATCGACCCGATCATGGGCTACACTTCCAGTTCCGACATGAAGCAACAGGTCAAGCTGACATTCGAGACGCAGGAGCAGGCCGAAGCCTATGCGCAGCGCAAAGGCATCGAATACCGCGTCATCCTGCCGAAGGAAGCGACCCGCAAGGTGGTTTCCTACACCGACAATTTCCGTTTCAACCGCACCCAGCCCTGGACGCACTGAAACACGATCATTTTAAGATTTCTGCCGGAGCATCTTTGCCCGGCATGACGGCCCCTTAGCTCAACTGGATAGAGCAACTGCCTTCTAAGCAGTAGGTCGCAGGTTCGAGTCCTGCAGGGGTCGCCAATCTTTTCAAGCACTTAGCGGCATTTCCTGAATCACCAGTTTGCAGTTTTCTGGCGCAGTTTGCAGAATTCGTTCTGCGAGCGTTCTCGTGGTGCAACTTATGCGATGGCAGATTGACGGAGCCTGAAACAGGGCGTTTGAAGCAGCTGTTAAACTTAAGGTTGCTCGACGCTTGATTTTTTCGCTAACATGCGTGATTACCCCTTCGTTCATTTTGGGGGCAAAATATGAATTTAAGAGACTTCACCTACACAATAAAGAGGATCAGGCGTTGCGTCATTCGTACATGGAATAAACTGTCTTTATTTTCTAGGTCGTTGATCCTCTTAATTTCAAAATCTCTTGTCGCATCTTTTATTCTTGGCCAGCTGACGCCCATAGCTACAGCATATTATGCCATGAGCTTAGGCTTTCGCGTCCCCATAGAGGGAGTACAGTATGTCTCAGCAGCCATGGCCACTCTTACTTTTCTAGGTTTTCTCGCGACCGGCCTATGCATGTTGTACTTCGTTGTAAATCTAAGACAAGCCGCCTTTGTTATTCGGATTTCATCTTACCTTACAAAGAAAATACCATGGCTACCAGAATCAGTAGCACTACCAATTGAGCAGATTTTGAGCGCTCGAGAAGCTTGGCTTGCTCTCATAACGTCTGCGATTGTTTGTACCGTTTTATTTGTCTACGTTTATTCCTATACAACGGACGATCCGAACTACATCCTTGCCGCAGCATTTATATTAATCTGCTCTTCAATCGTGATAGTAGCTCTCGCTGTATTTGCTAACTTGGCGTCTTTTTTTCAGTTCCAAGTTGGTCTTTCGGCGGTAGTCCTGCTTGTTTCCATCGTATGCCTCTTCAACGTTGGCCTCTATGGAAGCTTCCTAAGGGTAATCCGATACGGCGGTGGCATTGAGTATGAGGTGCAACTTACACAGTCTACTACGCCCGCGCTTGTGCGTGGTTTCCTGCTAATACAAAATGACCAAATGGTCGTTCTAATGAGCGCTGACAAAACGAGTGTCATCGAAATCCCCACCCGCTTGATTGAGACAAGACGGACCCCAATCTCGCCTGAATGGCAACTGCCTACTGGTACACTCGCTGGTCAAGCACGTTATCTGCGTTTTCCGTGAAAATGTTTCGCCGTAGTTCTCGGTGCCAAACTCTGGAAATTCTAACGAGTGGAGGCTGTTTAGGCCGTTTGCGAAAATATTGTTTCTGAGACTAGATTACTTTCCAGGCGCTCGTTGAAAGCGTCCCTCGATCCGTTGTTCAAGATAATCCGATCAACCTCACCACACCCAGCCTCGCTCTCATGGCTGCCGGCAATCCCGCCACGGCCGACTAGGCGCCAGACAACGCCGCCAAGCTTGCGCACCTCGTCGGCCTCATTGGGGAATCGGCAGTCGTCAACAACGACGCGGCCGCCAAAAGCAAGCACGCCGTCTACGCGTGAGCGCCGGAGATTGGTCCAGAAGTCCTCACCCATGCACTTGCGGCCCCATTCTGTGCCGAGCGTTTGCATGGCATGCCTTGGCGTGTGCCCCGACAACATCGCAAGCTCGGTCTCCTTGTGCGCGCCCTCGATGTGACCCTCACCCAGACCAATCGCCCGCAGCATGTCTTTCAACGGCCCAGCGAACTTTACCAGCTGGTAGCCAGGCTTCTCGACAAGGTACTTGCTGGCCGTGCTCTTACCGCCGCCAGCAAGACCGGTGAGAGCGATGACGGGTGGCAGGGTGGCTGTGCTGGCCTTCCCGATCGCCGCGCCGAGTGCGCGCAGCTCGGCAGGAACGTTATCATTCGCCGGTACGGCTTCTAAGCAGTAGGTCGCAGGTTCGAGTCCTGCAGGGGTCGCCACCGCTTCTCACATCATCCATGAATGACTGGTTTGGGTCCGATCGCAGCGCGCGATCAGTCTGCGTTAGTATCGCGGCTATTCTTCATGTTTCTCCATTTCACGAGATAACCGAAACCCGGTCCGATCAGCATGCCGCCGATAACCCACTCGGCGAGCGTCAAGGGTCGCTCATCAGGGTCGTGGCCTGTCACATAGAGGAAGAGGAAAAACACGACCACGCCGCTGATCAGGAGGGTGATCGGAAAAAGCACACTGTCGCGAAAACCTTTCATACATTCCATCTCCCTTGGCCGTGTTGATTGGGCGGTATTGTACCATAGCTGTCGCCGCGGTGCTCGCTGTCCTGATATGAGGTATTGCACCGGTGTATTACGTAACTTATGTTGTTACGATAGACGCAAAAAAGGAGTTGTCGCTGTGGGTACATTTGATGGAAGGCAGGCTGATTATATCGAAGGAGCTAGACGCAACGTTCCAGGGCTCGATGGACTTCATCGCATGGCAGGACTGCTTTTGGCCGAACGGGTGCCCCAGGACGGGCGAGTGCTCGTGGTCGGTGCGGGTGGTGGCCTTGAGCTAAAAGCACTGTCTGAACAGCAGTCAGGTTGGAAATTTGATGGTGTCGATCCGTCATCGGACATGCTTGCATTGGCACAAAAAACGATTGGAAACCTTAGTGAGCGCATAGCTCTTCACAATGGCAACATCTCTGTTGCACCCGCTGGGCCTTTCGATGGTGCAGTATGTCTGCTCGTATTCCACCATATCTCGCCCGAGGATAGGAAGGTCACGCTTGATGGCATTCGCCAGCGTCTACGACCGGGCTCGCCGTTCGTGCTAGCTCACGTCAGTTTCCCATTGAGTGAACCAGCTTACTCAACCTGGATCGAACGGCATGTCAAATTTGGCGCTTCTTCACAGATGGACGCCGATAGACATAACGCAGCTAAGATAGGGATGAGAAAAGCCTTCATAAGGTCACCGGAAGAAGAGCGAGAATATCTGCAGGAAGCAGGTTTCACGAGCATCACACAATTTTATCAAGCAATCAGTTTCCGCGGCTGGGTAGCCTACGCATGAGCGAACATAATTTCTTGCAAATGATATCCGTTCAGGGCCACACAGCGACTAGCGTGCTATGGTCCGATTGCCTGGCGGAGGCGACGCGGTGGGAGAAGTGGCGGAGGCTTTGGTATGGACACCGCCGTACTGCGTAATTGATGCCTGCCTTAATCGTTATGCAAAAGGAAGCCGGCTACCCCTCCTGAGATGAGCTAAACCCTCTGCAATGGCCGCTTCGTGTATGAAGGTTATGACCGCTATGGGCCAATAGCCGGCAACAGAACCAGCGACGCCACCCCTAGGTCCAAATCGTCTCCAGAGACACCCGTCTTGCCCGTCTTGAATACTTACGCCGTCCATTCCGCCCCAAGCAGGAGCGCCAACGCCGGCCTTATGCCCTACCCCTGCCCCATCAGCGTGAAATACCCCCACGCCGCCACAAAAAACGCGATGACAACCACAATCGTCAGCGTCGTTTTCGCTTTCGGCCCCAGCGGTTCGCGCGGTTTTTTCGGCGGCACCGGTTTGCGGAACTTCACCACATTGTCGTTCATTCTATCATCGTCCTGAATGTCGCTGCTGAAGCCTCAGCCGTATCGCTGGCATCGGCCTTTCCGGAATTATCTCTAACAGACCAGAACTATCATAAATATTACCAAGTTTTCACTTCACCCTTTGGGCAAGCTATGTCACTTCCCACAATCAGAGGAATACAAATAGCAATGGACCGAGCGGAAAACACGGGGTGGCGACAATCCCCTGTGGTGTTTTGAATTTTGCAGGTGACAAGAATGAATGACGCCAACAGCCAAGGCCGCGACACGGAAAACAGCCAGCCCGATCTGCGGGAGATTCTGGGCACGAACAGATCCGGCAGGAAGAAGAAATCGCGTCGGTATCTTTATGCCGTGGCTGCCATCGTGCTGATCGGCGGCGGTCTCGGTTATTATTACCAGTCGCGTGCCGCAGGCGTCGCCTACAACTATGTCACGGAACCGGCAAAACAGGGTGATCTTTCCGTCATCGTCACCTCCACCGGCTCGGTCCAGCCAACCGATCAGGTCGATATATCGAGCGAATTGTCCGGCACGGTCCGCAAGGTCAACGTCACATACAATACCCCGGTAAAGTCCGGCGATATTCTGGCCGAGCTCGACACCAACAAGCTCGAAGCTGACGTGCAGAGCGCCCGCGCCAAGCTTGCCTCCGCCAAGGCCAGCGTGCTGAAGGCGCGCGCCGATCTCGGTTCGGCGAAAACCTCCATGGAGCGGCTGAGATCGCTGGTGCAGAACCGGGTCTCCAGCCAGCAGGATCTGGATGCGGCCCAGTTCAGCCACGATGCCGCCGCCGCCACGCTTGACGTCAACGAGGCGACAGTGCTTTCAGCGGAAGCGGATCTGAGGCTCGCCGAGGTCAATCTCGGCAAGGCCAAGATCGTTTCGCCCATCGATGGCGTCATCCTCACCCGCAGCGTCGATCCCGGCGCCACCGTTGCCTCCTCGCTGAATGCCCCGGTGTTGTTCACCATCGCCGGCGATCTGCGTCACATGGAACTGCAGGTCTCGGTCGATGAGGCCGATGTCGGCAAGGTCGAGACCGGGCAGAAAGCGACATTCAATGTCGATGCCTATCCCGATCGCAGTTTCCCGGCCGAAATTGAGACCGTGCGTTTCGCCTCGGAAACCGTATCCAATGTCGTGACCTACAAGGGCATATTGACCGTCGATAATGAGGAACTGCTGCTGCGCCCGGGCATGACTGCGACCGCCAATATCATTGTCGAGGAAATCAAGGACACGCTGCTGGTGCCGAATTCGGCGCTCCGTTATACGCCGCCGCGCGAATCCGCCTCGCGTAGTGGCGGGTTGATGAGCCTGTTCCGCCCGCCCCGCATGGGCCGGTCGCAGAACCGCGATGCGGGTCAGGCCGCGACGGGCAAAAGAACGGTGTGGGTGCTGCGCAACAACAATCCCGTCTCCGTCTCCATCGAAACCGGTTCCACTGACGGCCAGCACACCGTGGTCAAATCGGGCGAGTTGAAAGCCGATGATCAGGTGATTACCGACGCAACGGCCCGCAACGCCGGCTGACGGAGGAAGAGCTGATGCAAAAGCCGCCGCTCATCGAATTCCGTAACGTCGTCAAGCAATATGGCCGCGGCGAAGCAACCATTCGCGCGCTCGACGGCGTCAGCCTGTCGATCCACGAGAAGGAATTCGTCGCCATCATGGGCCCATCAGGCTCGGGCAAATCCACGTCGATGAACATCATCGGCTGTCTGGATGTGCCAACGGCTGGCGAATATCTGTTTCAGGGCGTGCCGACCAGCGGCTTCGACAATGAGCACCTGACGCTGCTGCGCCGCCACATGCTGGGTTTCGTGTTTCAGGGCTTCAACCTTCTGTCACGCACCTCGGCGGTGGAAAATGTTGAGCTGCCGTTGGTCTATCGCGGCATGAAGGCGTCTGAACGGCGCGCCCGCGCCATGGAGGCACTGGCACAGGTGGGTTTGAAGGGCCGCGAGGATCACACCACGCAGGAGCTTTCCGGCGGCCAGCAGCAGCGTGTGGCCATTGCACGGGCCATCGTCACCCGCCCTGCCCTGTTGCTGGCCGACGAGCCGACCGGTAACCTCGACACGAAGACCAGCAACGAGATCATGGACCTCATCACAGCGCTCAATCGCGACCGGGGCATCACGGTCGTCATGGTCACGCATGAAGAGGATATCGCCGCCCATGCGGGGCGCCTGCTGCGCTTTGTTGACGGACATCTCGCCTCCGACAGTGCCGCGGAAAAAAAGGAGAGCTCCGATGTTCTTTGAAACGTCGCGTCTGGCGCTGCGCGCCATCAGCCGCAACCTCCTGCGCTCCTTCCTCACCGTGCTCGGCGTCGTCATTGGTGTGGCCGCCGTCATCGCCATGGTCACCATCGGCAACGGCACCACGGAACAGGTGAAATCGGAACTGTCGCGGCTCGGCACCAACATGCTGTTCGTGCGCCCCGGCCAATTTGGCCCCGGCCGTGCCAGCACCGAGGCGAAGCGCTTCGACGACCGCGATGTCGAGGCCATCCGCAACCAGATATCAGGCATTCGCGCCGTCGCACCGCAAAACCGCAGCTCAGCCGCGACGGTGATTTTCGGCGGCAAGAACCACCAGACCAGCGTCATCGGCACCACCAACGACTATCTGATCGCGCAGGACTGGACCATCGCGCTCGGCCGCGACTTCCAGCCAGCCGAAGATCGCGGCGGCCAGATCGGCTGCATCATCGGCGAAACGGTGCGCCAGGAACTGTTCGGCGCGGAAAACCCGGTGGGACAGACGATCCGCGTCAGCAACATCTCCTGCCCCGTCATTGGCGTTCTCGCCAGAAAAGGCCAGTCCGGCCTCGGTGACGATCAGGACGACACCATCATCATGCCGCTGAAAATTCATCAGCGGCGCATCGGCGGCACCACCACCATCTCCTCGATCATGGTCTCGGCGCAGGACGGCGTTTCCACCGCCAAGGTGCAGAGCGACCTGCAGAACCTGCTGCGCGAGCGCCGCCGCATCAACATTGGCCGCGAGGATGATTTTACCGTCAACGACATGACGCAGATCGCCTCGGCCATGACCGGCACGACGACGCTGCTGACCGGTCTCTTAGGCGCGGTCGCCGCCGTCAGCCTTCTGGTCGGCGGCATCGGCATCATGAACATCATGCTGGTTTCGGTGACGGAACGCACCCGGGAGATCGGCATTCGTCTCGCCATCGGCGCGCTCGAAAAACAGGTGCTGACTCAGTTTCTGGTGGAAGCCGTCATGCTGTCGGCCTTCGGCGGCCTCGTCGGCATATTGACCGGCCTCGGCCTCGCTTATGCCGTCGTCGGTTATCTCAACGTGCCCTTCGTCACCAGCCCGTCAATCATCTTCCTTGCCTTTGCCTTTTCGGCGGCCATCGGCGTGATTTTCGGCTATTTCCCGGCGCGGCGGGCGGCAAGTTTAAGTCCGATCGAAGCATTGCGACATGAATGAAAGCCGGCGTTCAAACCGCAACCGGCTTTTTGTGAGAAGAAATCGCAACCTCCACGTCTTCCTGGTGGATTGACCCGATCCGCTCTAATCGCTCGCCGGGGAATGTGCACTATCCGCCCATTCTTCGAGCGCGCGCTCCACATCGTCCTGATAGGACGGCAGGTTTTCCTTTTCACTGATGACGCGGAGATACATTTCCACGGCATTCCGCTGCAAAGGGGTCAATAAGGAAAACGTCTCCTGGCATCCGCATAAATAGGGTGCGAATTCATGCCTGTAGTCGCCATCAAGATCAGCGATCATATAGGCAGGCAGATGAAATCGCATCCCTTCAGCATCAAGGAAGGCGGGGCTGCCGGAATGTCTGTTGAGGTCCTTCAGCGGGATCGCCGCCCAATCATTCTTCTCATCGCCAGCACGACATGCGCCGCGAACCTCATTGCTCGCGTACTCGTCAAGCGCCTGCGCCTCGGAGAGGCCGACGCCGCCACCCAAAGTGACACCCGCAAATGCCGCTCGCACCGTGGCTTTTGCATTCGCAATCATATCGGGTTCCGGCCTCATCACGTAGTCTGCCTGTTCAATGATGCGCTCCCCCACTGCCGTCGCCGTGCGCTGTCGGCCAGTCTCCACCCTCAGTCCGTTCGAGCGGCGGGCTATTCAACGCGTCACCCTTGGATGCGGCAGTTCCCTTTGTCTCCTCCCAGTAAAACGCCAGGCAAACAATACCGGCAATCAGCGTCAGGCCAGCCACGACGCTGGCGACGATCACACCTATCGTCCAGATATCAATCGAGGCGCTGCTGATGTCCATCCCGGCACTCCCCACGATCAATCCTGCCGGCGGCCCGAAACGCCTTCCCACAGCATGGAAGGCTTGCGGTTACGCATCTCCGCCAAACCTAGCAAAATATCCGACAAGCTCGCTGATAGTGCGTCAGGGCGCTAATCGGATACGCTCGCTCTCAAGTTTACCGGATAGAGTTTGGATGTTCAAATCGGTATCGGACAGCGCCGCTGCCGCAGACGGCGGTTCGCTCGCCCTCTTCGTCGAACGGATTGACGGACAGACGGAGCGGTTTGTGATCAATCGCTCCCTCGCGTCACACCCGACTATAACAAAGTCAGCTCAAGCCTTCGGTCACTTGCTGGGGAGGATTGCGGGACGATCGCTGCGGCTCTCGAGCCGCTGTTGATGACGACGCCATCAATTCATCCCCTGGCGGATTTTATCGAAGCCCTCAAACAGCGGTCGCGGGGCGCAGTTTGCAGAAAAACAATCTGACCCCTCTTATCCGTCATCCTCGGGCTTGACCCAAGGATCTACAAACGTCTCAAGCGATTTGACGGGGATGGATCCTCGGGTCAAGCCCGAGGATGACGTCGCGTTTGTGGGAGCGCTGTGTGCATAAGAATGGTCTGTCTCTCCATCGCAGAGATAGCGTAACCAATCAAACGCTGGCTTCTGCCTCGCGCTGCTTTGCCAGCGCCGCCAGATCGGCGGGCTTCAGCTCAACCGATTCACCGCAGCCGCAGGCGGATGTCTGGTTCGGATTGTTGAAGGTGAAGCCGGAGCGCATCTTGGTCACTTCGAAATCCATCTGGGTGCCGAGCAGATAAAGCACGGCGGACGGCTGAACCCAGACCCTGGCGCCTTCGAATTCGACCAGATCGTCTTTCGCATCCGGCTCGGTCACGAGGTCGATGGTATATTCCATGCCCGCGCAGCCACCCTTCTTGATGCCGACGCGCACGCCCCTGGCGTCCGGGGCGGAATTTTCGACGATTGCTTTAACACGCGAGGCAGCAGCCCCGGTCATGGTCATGATCGCAAAGCCCATGGGCCCATTCTCCTTCGACAATCGAGTTCAAGGCTCGATGCTTATGGAATTCAATTTAAGTGCACCCGACAATGTCATCAAGAGATGACACCTGTCAAAATCGCGTCAGACTTAATACCAGCCGACGGCGACCTGCGCTTCTTCCGACATGCGGTCCGGTGTCCACGGCGGATCGAATGTCATTTCGACGGTAACACCGGAAACACCCTCGACAGCACCAACCGCGTTTTCCACCCAGCCCGGCATTTCACCGGCCACCGGGCAACCGGGTGCCGTCAGCGTCATGACGATCTTGACCATCCGGTCGTCTTCGATGTCGATCTTGTAGATCAGACCAAGTTCGAAAATATCGGCCGGAATTTCCGGGTCATAGACGGTTTTCAGCGCCGAGATCACGTCGTCGCTGAGACGCGCCAGCTCGTCAGGCGGAATGGAAGACGGCTTTGCCGCTTCTTCGGTCGCATCGGGTGTCTTTGCAGTGGCTTCCGCAGTCATGGTCTGATCCTCAATCCTGATCTCTTGATGACGATATCAGGCGAAAAATTTGCGCGCATAGTCCAGCGCCTCAACAAGAGAGTCTACTTCGGCGCGGGTATTGTAAAGGCCGAACGATGCCCGGCATGTGGAGGTGACGCCGAACCGTTTCAAGAGCGGCATGGCGCAATGGGTGCCGGCCCGCACGGCAACGCCGCGCCGGTCAATCACCATCGAGACATCATGGGCATGGATGCCGGCAAGCTCGAAGGAGAAGATGCCGCCCTTGTCAGGCGCATTGCCGATGATGCGCAGCGAATTGATTTCGCGCAGGCGCTCTGCGGCATAAGCGGCAAGATCGGCCTCATGTGCAGCAATCGCGGCACGGCCGAGATTATCCATGTAATCAAGCGCGTAACCGAGGCCGATCGCCTGCACGATGGGTGGCGTGCCGGCTTCGAAACGGTGCGGCGGCTCGTTATAGGTGACATTGTCTTCGGAAACGTCGAGGATCATCTCGCCGCCGCCCTGGAACGGCTGCATCTCGCGCAGGCGATCCGCCTTGCCATAGAGCACGCCGATGCCCGAGGGACCGTAAAGCTTGTGGCCGGTCATCACATACCAGTCGCAATCGATATCGCGCACGTCGACCGGCATGTGAACCGCGCCCTGCGAACCATCGATCAGCACCGGAATACCGCGCTCATGCGCGATGCGGCAGATTTCCTTGACCGGCACGATGGTACCGAGCGCATTCGACATATGGGTGATGGCAACGAGCTTGGTGCGCTCCGTCAGGCTCTTTTCGAAAGCCTCGATGTGGAACGCGCCGTCATCATCAACAGGCACCCAGACGAGCTTCGCACCCTGCCGCTCGCGGATGAAATGCCACGGCACGATGTTGGAATGATGCTCCATGATCGAGATGACGATCTCGTCGCCCTCACCGATCTTGGGCATGCCGTAACCATAGGCAACCGTATTGATCGCCTCGGTCGAGGATTTGGTGAAGACGATCTCGTCCACCGAACTGGCGTTCAGGAACCGGCGCACCTTTTCGCGCGCCGCCTCATAGGCGTCGGTTGCGGCATTGGAGAGGAAATGCAGGCCGCGATGCACATTGGCATATTCGTTCGCATAAGCATGCGAAACGGCGTCGATCACCACCTGCGGTTTTTGAGCGGACGCGCCGTTGTCGAGATAGACCAGCGGCTTGCCATAGACCTCGCGCGACAGGATCGGGAAATCCCGGCGCACGGCTTCGATGTCATAAGGGGCCGCCACTGCGGCGCGTTCGCTCTCAGGCATGATGTTCCAGCCAGCCGGAGATGATCGTCTCCAGCGCCTCTACCAGATTTTCTTCTTCCAGTTCCTCGACGATCTCGGCGACGAAGGCGTTGACGAGCATCGCCCGCGCCTTTGCCCGCGGTACGCCGCGCGCCATCAGGTAATAGAGATGGTTGTCGCTGATATCGGCAACCGTCGCACCATGGCCGCACTGAACGTCGTCAGCGAAGATTTCCAGTTCCGGCTTTGCCGAGAACTCGCCATCGTCAGACATCAGCAGCGTATTGCACGCCATCTTCGCGTCGGTCTTCTGGGCATCGGGCGCCACCCGGATCATGCCCTGGAAAATGCCCTTGGCACGGTCGAACACCACGTTGCGGAACACTTCCGTCGAGGTCGTGTTCGGCACGTTGTGGCCAAGAACCATCGTCACGTCGGTATGGGTTTCACCACCCAAAAGGTTGACGCCGCGAACGATGAGGTCCGTGCCCTCGCCTTCCACGTCGATGCGCAGTTCCTGCCGCACCAGCTTGCCGCCGGCATTGACAATGAACAGGCGGATCTTGGCATCCGCGCCGATTTTCATGCGCAGCTGGGCAAGATGGATATCGGCTGCACCCTGTTGCTGCAGGATGATCCAGGTCACTTCCGCACCGTCTTCAACGACGATGTCGGTAACGGAGGAAACAAAGGCTGCATCGGACGTCACCGAAAGGTGACGCTCGATGACGGTTGCCTTGGAACCCTTGCCGAAACGAACCGGGAAGCGGCTGTGAACCTGGCCTGCGCCATGGACCGCCTGCAACTCGATCGGCTTTTCGATCTCGGCATCGGCAGGGATATCGAGCACCAGACCATCGCGCACGAAGCTGCCGTTGATGCGGCCGATCGCGTCATCCTTGCTGGCTTCCGCAAGGCCTGCGGCCGCGGAACCGTCAGCCAGGCTTTCGGCAAAGCGCGACACGCGGATGTCTTCGATCTTGCCGACATCGGCCGTGCCGTGCTGCATATAGGCAACCAGAGAGCCGGCAACCGTCGGCGCCTGCTTCTCGATGACCGGCGCGGGCCGGTCTTCCGGAACGGCACGCAGCAGGCTTTTCAGATCGGTATAGTGCCACGCCTCGATGCGGCGGGTCGGAAGACCACCGGTCTTCAGATCATCAAACAGCACGTCGCGGGCAGCGACAACGGCACCGTCACCGGGCAATTCGCTGAACTTGGCGGTATAGGCATCGACCAGCGCGGTTTCCGCTGGCGTCAGCCGGTTGGTAGCTTGAATGTTCATGGACATCACCTCCTGGCCTCTGGCTTAGGCCGCTTCACCGATGATGTCGGCGTAACCATTGTTTTCCAGTTCCAGCGCCAGCGCCTTGTCACCCGAGCGGATGATCTTGCCCTTGTAGAGAACGTGAACGCTGTCAGGCACGATGTAATCAAGCAGGCGCTGATAGTGGGTGATGACGACGGTGGCGCGATCCGGCGACTTCAGCGCGTTGACGCCGTCAGCAACGATCTTCAGGGCGTCAATGTCGAGACCGCTATCGGTTTCGTCGAGCACGCAGAGTTTCGGCTCCAAGAGCGCCATCTGCAGGATTTCGGCGCGCTTCTTCTCACCGCCGGAGAAGCCGACGTTCAGCGGACGCTTCAGCATCTCCATGTCGATCTTCAGATCGCCGGCCGCTTCCTTGACGCGGCGGATGAAGTCCGGCGTCGTCAGCTCGGACTCGCCGCGCGCCTTGCGCTGCTCGTTCATCGCAACCTTCAGGAACTGCATGGTGGCGACACCGGGAATTTCAACCGGATACTGGAAGGCAAGGAAGATGCCCTTGGCCGCACGCTCGGCAGCATCCAGTTCCAGAATGCTTTCGCCGTTGTAGAGAATGTCACCGGAGGTGACTTCATAATCTTCGCGACCCGACAGGATGTAGGACAGCGTCGACTTGCCGGAACCGTTCGGCCCCATGATGGCGGCAACCTCACCGGCAGCAACCTTCAGGTTGAGACCCTTGATGATCTCGGTTTCGGTATCGGCGATCTTTGCGTGCAGGTCGATGATTTCAAGCATGGTTTTGTTCCTGTTCATGGTGCGGTTTCAAGGACCGCCTCGTGCGCCCCGTCAGGGCTTGTCTCAAATCTCTCATCCGTCATCCTCGGGCTTGACCCGAGGATCCAGGAAGTGGGTTGTCTCTGCTCAGGCCAAGGGCCGTAGATCCTCGGGTCAAGCCCGAGGATGACGTCGAGCAAGAGTTAACCGACCGAGCCTTCCAGCGAAATGCCGATCAGCTTCTGCGCTTCCACGGCAAATTCCATCGGCAGCTCCTGAATGACTTCCTTGACGAAGCCGTTGACGATCAGTGCGATGGCCGCTTCTTCCGGGATGCCGCGCTGCAGGCAGTAGAACAGCTGGTCTTCGGAAATCTTCGACGTCGTCGCCTCATGCTCGAAATGAGCGGAGGAATTCTTCGCCTCGATATAGGGCACGGTATGCGCGCCGCACTTGTCGCCGATCAGCAGACTGTCGCACTGCGTGAAGTTGCGGGTGTTGGTCGCCTTGCGGTGGGCAGACACCTGGCCGCGATAGACGTTTTCCGAAAAACCGGCGGCAATGCCCTTGGCGATGATGCGGCTCGACGTGTTCTTGCCGAGATGGATCATCTTGGTGCCACTATCGATCTGCTGGTGGCCGTTGGAGACCGCGATCGAATAGAATTCGCCACGGCTGTCATCACCGCGCAGAATACAGGACGGGTATTTCCAGGTAATCGCCGAGCCTGTTTCCACCTGCGTCCACGAAATCTTCGAACGGTTGCCACGGCAATCGCCGCGCTTGGTCACGAAGTTGTAGATGCCGCCCTTGCCTTCCTTGTCGCCCGGATACCAGTTCTGGACGGTGGAATATTTGATTTCGGCATCATCAAGCGCCACGAGTTCGACCACGGCGGCGTGAAGCTGGTTCTCGTCGCGCTGCGGTGCGGTGCAGCCTTCCAGATAGGAGACGTAGGCACCTTCTTCGGCGATGATCAGCGTGCGCTCGAACTGACCGGTGTTCTTTTCGTTGATGCGGAAATAGGTGGAAAGCTCCATCGGGCAGCGAACACCCTTCGGCACGAACACGAAGGAACCGTCGGTAAAGACAGCGGAGTTCAGCGTCGCGTAGAAATTGTCCGTCGTCGGAACGACCGAGCCGAGATATTTCTTCACCAGCTCCGGATGCTCGCGCACGGCTTCCGAGATGGACATGAAGATGACGCCGGCTTTGGCCAGTTCCGCCTTGAAGGTGGTGACGACCGAGACGCTGTCGAACACGGCATCCACCGCCACCTGGCGCTTTTCAACACCGGCGAGGATTTCCTGTTCCTTCAGCGGAATGCCGAGCTTTTCATAGACCTTCAGAAGCTCGGGATCGACTTCATCGAGCGACTTCGGGCCGGGCGTGCTTTTCGGCGCCGCGTAATAATAGAGATCGTTGAAGTCGATCTTGGGATAGCTGACGCGCGCCCAGGTCGGCTCTTCCATCGTCAGCCAGCGCTTGTAAGCCTCAAGACGCCATTCCAGCATCCATTCGGGCTCCTGCTTCTTGGCCGAGATGAAACGGATCACCTCTTCCGAAAGGCCCTTCGGGGCCTTGTCGACTTCGATATTGGTTTCGAAGCCGTATTTGTACTGGTCCACATCGATCTGGCGTACCTGATCGATCGTTTCCTGAACCGCTGCCATGTCGTTCTCCAATCTCGCCGGAGCCAAGGTCCGGTGGCTTGTCAACGTATCAAGGCGGAAAGCCGCCTTATTCATCTTCGGGCAAATCGTTCCGAGCCGTCAGCCGGGGCGGAGCTTATACCCATGTAGGTGCGGGATGGCGCTTTTCACACATCCCGGCAAGCGGAAAATTGCTATTCCGCAATTCTTTGCCGCATTTTACGCGGCCTGACCGGCCAGCCTGCGCCGCCCGGCAATTTTCGTGAACGCTGCAAGCGTCCTGTCTATGTCCGCCTCGTCAGTCGCATGGCCAAGCGAAATCCTGAGCGCGCCGAGCTTCGGATCACGCCCCATCGCGCTCAGCACATGGCTTTCCCCCACCTTGCCGGACGAGCAGGCCGAACCGGCAGACAGCGCAATACCTTCTATATCGAAGGCGATCTGCCCCGTTTCCGCCTTCAGGCCAGGCAGGGTGAAAAACGTGGTATTGCCGACACGGGCGACATCCTCGCCGTGAATGATCACGTCGGGCGCACTCACCCGCATGCCGTCCTCCAGTCGCGCCCGCAAAACGGCAAGACGCGCCGCTTCAACGCCCACAGTCAGGGTCGCAACAGCCGCCGCAGCACCGAAACCGATGACAGACAGGGTATTTTCCGTACCCGAGCGATGTCCCTTCTCCTGCCCGCCGCCATGGATCAGCGGCTTCGGCATCATCACCTCACCGCGCGAGATGAGAGCGCCGACACCCTTGGGTCCACCAAGCTTGTGCGACGAGACGACGAGGAAATCGGCATCGAGTGCATTGATATCGAGCGGAATACGGCCTGCCGCCTGCACGGCGTCGACAACCATCAATCCGCCGGCCGCATGCACCAGCCGCGCCGCTTCCGCCACCGGCTGAACTATTCCGGTCTCATTGTTCACCAGCATGCAGGCAACCATCGGCAGGCCGGCAGCGGCATCGTGTGACGCCAGCAGCACCTCAAGCGCCGCAAGGTCAAGGACACCCGCTGACGTTACGGGAACTTCCGCAACGTCATCCTTGCCGAACCGTCCGCCTTCGCGGAAAGCCGGATGTTCGATGGCCGAAACGTAAAGGCGGCTGACCCGCACCGGGCTGCGCCCCATTTTGAATTCGGGTGTCAGCACCAGATTGGCAGCTTCCGTCGCCCCGCTGGTGAAGGTGACATGGGCAGCCTGCGCACCGGCAAGCGCTGCAACCTCGCGGCGGGCGGTCTCGATGGCAGCGCGGGCCGCACGCCCTTCCCGGTGAACCGAAGACGGGTTGCCGGCAAGATCGAGCGCAGCCACAAGAACATCACGCACGGCGGGCAAAAGCGGCGCCGTGGCGTTCCAGTCCATATATGTGCGCGTCAAAACCGTCATGGCGGTGAAGCTTTATCCAATCTTCAATGCGCAAAAACGCATTTTTCTTGAAATTACAGTTGCGCTTGCCTTATGACACCACCCGAGTGCTTAAGCACACGCAAAGTTTCGAATTGTTCTAAACTGCGTTCTAGAAAAGCTGACACAGTTCGTCAAGTCTTCTCATTGGCAGAATGCGGTTCGGGAACGAAAAAACACGGACCGGAGTACCAATGCCCGAAGTCATCTTTAACGGCCCTGCGGGTCGCCTCGAAGGCCGTTATCAACCCTCCAAGGAAAAGAGCGCGCCGATCGCGATCATCCTTCATCCGCATCCGCAGTTTGGCGGCACGATGAACAACCAGATCGTCTATCAGCTGTTCTATCTTTTCCAGAAGCGCGGTTTCACGACGCTCCGGTTCAACTTCCGCTCCATCGGCCGCAGCCAGGGTGAGTTCGACCACGGCGCCGGCGAGCTTTCCGATGCCGCCTCCGCGCTCGACTGGGTGCAGAGCCTGCATCCCGATTCGAAAAGCTGCTGGGTCGCCGGTTATTCCTTCGGCGCCTGGATCGGCATGCAGCTTCTGATGCGCCGTCCGGAAATCGAAGGCTTCATGTCGATTGCGCCGCAGCCCAATACCTACGACTTCTCCTTCCTCGCTCCCTGCCCGTCCTCCGGCCTCATCATCAATGGTGATAGCGACAAGGTCGCGCCTGAGAAGGACGTCAACGGTCTGGTCGAAAAGCTGAAGACCCAGAAGGGCATCCTCATCACCCACCGCACCCTTCCCGGCGCCAACCACTTCTTCAACGGCAAGGTGGATGAGCTGATGGGCGAATGCGAGGACTACCTCGACCGCCGTCTGAACGGTGAGCTTGTGCCGGAACCGGCGGCGAAGCGTATTCGGTGATTGGCTGCCCGGTATCCGGGCAGGCTTGAATTCCTATAGTGATATCCGGCGGGCTGGGCTTACCCCCCTCTGCCCTGCCGGGCATCTCCCCCACAGGTGGGGAGATTGGCAAGACGCCTGCTCCTCGCCTAGACTGCCAGGTTAAAGATGGCCAGAAGGTCGCCACGATTCGATCTCCCTCCTTGTGGGGGAGATGTCCGGCAGGACAGAGGGGGGTAAGCCCCACCCACCATCTTATTCATGATCTTCATGGGGATCGCACCAAAACCCCACCCGTCACCGGCTCCTTCACCCCCGTCGTCCCAGGATAAGTCAGCGGCAGCCCTTGAAGCGAACGCACCGCCAGATAGGCCCAGGCCTCCGCTTCCATCGCACCGCCATCAAACCCCGCCTCTTCCGCCGCGATCACCCGCGCACCCGACTTTGCTGCAAGCTCGGCAAATTCCCCCATGATCACAGGGTTGAGCCGCCCACCACCGCAAACCACATAGGTCTTCGCCGTTTCCGGCAAATAGCTCGCCGATTTGAGGATCGCGGCCCCCGTCAGATGCGCCAGCGTCCGCGCCCCATCCGCCAGAGAAACCTCACCCTTTTTCGGCGGCACAAAATCACCGCGGTCCAGCGATCGGCGAATATTCGCCGAAAAGAACGGGCTTTCCATATAACGCGCCACCAGCGAGGCAACCACGCTGCCGCCCGCCGCCGTCTTCCCGCCTTTGTCGAAGGCCTTTCCCGTATGCGCCTCGATCCACTGGTCGATCAGCATGTTGCCGGGGCCGCTATCGAAAGCGGCAAGCCGCCCCGCCTCACCGATATAAGTCAGATTGGAGATACCGCCGATATTGACGAAAACGGCGGGCGTTTCGAACCCATCAGGCAGATTGGCGGAAAGCGCCATGTGATAGGCGGGGATCAGCGGCGCGCCCTGCCCGCCATGCACCATGTCGTTGGCCCGCATGTCGTACACCACGTCGATGCCGGTTTCGGAGGCCAGCAGCGCGCCGTCGCCGATCTGTACGGTCAGTGCCTCATCCGGCCGGTGCAGCACGGTCTGTCCATGAAACCCGATGACATCGATATCACCGGGCAGAAGCCGGTGACGATGGAGAAAGGATTTCACCGCCGCCGCATGGGCAAGCGTCAACTTGCGCTCGGCCTCGCCCAGATCACCCGGACGCTCACGCCGTTCGCGGATGGATTTGGCTGTCGTGAGCGCCTTCTGCCAGATGGCGCGCAGACCGGGATCATAGGGGAAATAACCGCTCGGCCCGTGTCGCACCACGTTTTCGCCATCCGTGCGTAACAGGGCTATATCGATACCGTCCATCGATGTGCCGCTCATCAACCCGATTGCCGTTTTAACCTCACCCACGCGCCGCTCCCTTGCAATATCGAATCATGCTGACATGAATCGCGGTTATTCATGGCCGAAACGGGTGCACTTTTTAAAAAACAGTGATAAAGCCCCGGCGTTCATTGGCTCCAATGAAGCAAATATCCAACCAGAAAGTAAAAGGTTATGTCCAGGTTCAAGTCCGATTTCCTCCGCACGCTCGATGAGCGCGGCTTCATTCACCAGATCTCCGATGAGGCAGGTCTCGACGAACTGTTCGCCAAGGAAACCGTGACCGCCTATATCGGCTATGACCCGACGGCTTCGAGTTTGCATGTCGGTCACCTCACCCAGATCATGATGCTGCACTGGATGCAGAAGACCGGCCACCAGCCGATCTCGCTGATGGGCGGCGGCACCGGCATGGTGGGCGATCCCTCCTTCAAGGAAGAGGCCCGCAAGCTGATGACGATCGACATGATCGAGGACAACATCACGTCGCTCAAGCATGTCTTCGCCAACTACCTCGATTATGAACGCGCCAATAATCCGGCGCTGATGATCAACAATGCCGACTGGCTGCGTGGCCTGAACTACCTCGAATTCCTGCGCGATGTCGGCCGCCATTTCTCGGTCAACCGCATGCTGTCCTTCGACAGCGTGAAGACGCGCCTCGACCGCGAGCAGTCGCTGTCCTTCCTCGAATTCAACTACATGATCCTGCAGGCCTACGATTACGTGGAGCTGAACCAGCGCACCGGTTGCCGGCTGCAGATGGGCGGTTCGGACCAGTGGGGCAACATCATCAACGGCATCGACCTCGGTCACCGCATGGGGACACCGCAGCTTTACGCGCTGACCTCACCGCTTCTGACCACCTCTTCGGGTGCGAAGATGGGCAAGTCGGCATCGGGCGCCGTGTGGCTGAACAAGGACCTGCTGCCGGTCTATGATTTCTGGCAATACTGGCGCAACACCGAAGATGCGGATGTCGTGCGCTTCGCCAAGCTCTTCACCACCCTGCCGATGGACGAAATCGCCCGCATTGCGGCGCTTGGCGGATCGGAGATCAACGAAGCGAAGAAGATCCTCGCAACCGAAGTGACGGCGATCCTGCATGGCCGCGCTGCAGCGGAAGAAGCGGCTGAAACCGCGCGCAAGACCTTCGAGGAAGGCGCGCTGGCTGAAAACCTGCCCTCCATCGAGGTTCCGGCATCCGAACTCGAAGCCGGCGTCGGCGTCCTCTCCCTCATCGTCCGCGCCGGCCTTGCCGGTTCGAACGGCGAAGCCCGCCGCCACGTTCAGGGCGGCGCGGTGAAGATCAACGATCAGGGTGTTTCCGACGAACGCCAGACGATCGGCACCGGTGAAGTGACCGGCGACGGCGTCATCAAGCTGTCCGTCGGCAAGAAGAAGCACGTTCTGGTTCGCCCGGCGTAAGGGCAACGGAGAGATGTTCTTCCGGGGGAACGAAAGCATCTCCCGGGACAACTCCACCCCTCCCCGTCATCCTCGGGCTTGACCCGAGGATCCACAGCCCGGCGCAATGATGGATCCTCGGGTCAAGCCCGAGGATGACGTCGAGTGTGTGGCCGCCTTGTGATGTGGGCCCTGTTACTGAAATTCGAAAATCTGCCGGAAGACACCCGGCGCGATCAGCGACAGCGGGTTGATGGTCAGCTTCGGCTGGTCCGTCTGGCCGGACAGTTTGAAGGTAATGCCGAGCAGTCCCCGGTCGCGGCCGTTGCCGAGGAAGATGCCGATGAAGGGCAACTCGCCAAACAGCCGGTTCAGGCCATAAGCGGGCATGAAGGTACCGGTCATGTCCATGCGGCCGCTCTGGTCCTTGAGCAACCCCTGGAACGTCGCGCCGATCTGTTCACCGCGCACCACGCCGTTTTCCACCGCAACCGAACCATTGACGTAAACCACGCGGGCAAAACCGCGCTGGAACTTCTCCGAGCTGACATCGATGTTGCGGCGAACCGCATTGTTGAGGCTTCTGCCATCTTCACCGGCGGGGGTGGCGACGATATCCTGCAATTTCGCTTCGTTGACCACGGCGAAATTGCGCAGGTCGAGCGAACCGCTCCAGTCGCTGCCATTGGCGGTCGTCAGCGCCAGATTGAGAAGACCGCCACGGATGCGGCTGTAGATATTGGCGAAACGGGCAAGCGAACCGGCATCACTGCTGGTCAGCGTCACGGTTCCCGTCGCGCCGCGATTGGTGGTCTGCGCCACCACCGCCTGGCCGTTGCCGGTGACACCGCGAAAATCGATCGAACGCACCTTGCCGTCGCGCACGCTGATATCGGAACTGACATTGGCGAGGATTTCGTCGTTGAAACCATAGACCTTGTCGAACTGTGTCTTGATGGCAAGCGAGGGCTGCGAGCGCGACGTGCCATCACCGCCGCCGGAAGAACTGCGCAGTTTCGAAAGGAACGGCCGGACATCGGCGGATTTTCCCGAGGCGGTGATGATATAGCCGTTTTTGGAGGCCGCGACGGAAACGGCATAATTGTCGGAGGGCGACAGCTGCACACGGCTGAGATCGGCTGAAATCAGCCCGTTCTTGCTGAAGGCGATATCGCCGGCGGCGCCGAAACCGTCCCCGTCGAGGGAAAAATCACTGATCGTCGTGCGGCCATCCACTGTCTCGGTGGTGAAAGCGGCTTTTGCCGGAATGCCGATACCCTTGCTCCAGCCAAGCCCCGGCAGAATGATCGACGCCCGGGTCAGATCAAGCTTGATGTCCTGCCGTTTCGGATCCGCACCATCAACTTCCAGCACCGTCGTGCCGCCAAGAACCGAGGACAGTTCCGGCGCAAGCTTGGCGACCTGCGTTTCGTTCAGGGTCGCCTTCAGCGACAGCGTTGAGGGGACATCGCCGTTCTTGCGCACCGGCTCCGTCATCTCGATATCCATCGGCACATCGTCCACACGGCCCTTGCCCTGAAGCTTGAGCTGCCGGTCGTTCAACGCCATGAAACCGTCCAGCGCCGTCACCTTGTGACCGGCAAAGGGCTTCGTCAGCGCCAGGTTCTTCAAATCGAGATCGGCCGTCCACACCGGCGGAGGCGGGTTCTGGCTGGACAGCAGGCCAACGGTCAGCTTCGCACTGGCCTTCACGTCACCGGTGAAATCTTCCGGTTTGAACTGCGTATCCTTCAGCGCATTGATCGGCTTCAGCGTCGCAAGCTCGGCAACGGCGTCGGCAGAGCCGGAAACATTCAACTCGACATTTCCGAGCAGCGGCTTGTCATAAACATTGGAGATGAGGAACCGGCTGTTCTCCAGCGCAAGCGACCGGTTGGACGGGAAATAGGATGTCGCCCGCTCGATGTCGACGGTCATGCCGCCGCCGACCATATTGAAATGTGCATCGACATCCCGAAGCGGCGGAATATCGCCCGTGGTGTTCAGCCGCGTATCGTCAATATCGAAGCGGATCTGCATTTCGCTCTCGCCGAGCACCAGCGGGCAGCCGGGACCGCACATCCGCCCCTGCGGAATGAAGATCGCAATCGAGCCATTGGTGACCGTGCCGCCATAAAGGTTGGTTACCACCCACTCACGCGGCTTGTGCGCCATCCAGAACGGCCAGAGCTGCTTGACCGCCGTGGCCTCCATCTTCGGAATCTGGCCGCCAAAGCTGATTTCCGGCGAGCCTTCACCGAAGCGGACTTTCAGCGATCCCGCCATGTCTCCAAGCGGACCGGTAACGTAAAGCGCGGGAACGTCGAGCTGCTTTGTCGCCGCCGTAAATTGCCCATCCGCCTTCAGGCTGAAGGGAACCGGCTCCTCGCCCGAGGCTTCGGCCGAAGCAATTCCGTTGTCGACCCGGAGTGAAAGGCCGAAACCCTCCTCCGTATCGCGGATTTCACCGGTAACCGGTATAATCGTCCGTCCCAGCTCAAGCCGCGAATTGGCGATTACCAGGGTACTTTTTTCGAAATCATAGCGCGCATTGACGCTGCCGGCCGTGAAGGGCTGGGCTTCGCCACCAATCAGAAGCGTTCCGTTGCCCATGCCGACAGAAACTTCCAGCTGCGGCTCATGCCCTTCCGCAGCGCGCCGGGCGACGATGCTGACACCGGTCTTGACGTTTAGCCCCTCATGCAGATTGCCCTGCGGATCGAATTTTTCCAGAAACGGCCCGATATCGAAACCGTCGATCCGCGCCTGAAAACCGTCGATCACGCCGCCGGACCCAGATGTCGTCAGCGAGAGACTGGCGATCTCGCCGTTAAACAGCGTCTCCCCGTCAAGCGAATATCCACCCTGCTGGTCGGGTGTGAGCGACAGCTCGCGTATCTCGATGGTGCGTGGTTTTCCAAGCTCGCCGGGCGGCAGATGCACCGAAACGCTGGAAATATCGATTTCCTCGGTCCCGCTGCTTAGGAAAGCCTGGGCAAGCTTGTCGAGTTGTCCGAAGGCAGCCTGCAATTGCTGCGGTACGGCGTCGAGCTTGATGCTGGAAAGATCAAAACCGTTACCCTTGGGCAAAAGTGCCGTGTCGAGCTCCATGCCATCGGCTTCGAGGCTCTGTACCGAGATGCGGCCGGTCAGCAGCGCAAGCGGATCAAGCGCCATGCCGATCGCCCGGGCCCTGCTCAGATGCTGGCCGGAATCCTTCTCGACGATATCCACATCCTCGGCCACCAGCGCCAACCGCAGCCCGGTGGAGAACCTTATGGCCGAAGAGCCGATCCGGGCGCTGTAATGCGGTCCAAGCGCCCTCTCCAGCGCCTGTTGCGCCTGGCTGGAGAGCGTCTTGTCGATCGATCCCGTCTCGACGGAAAGAATGATGCCGCCGATGGACAGGAAGGCCAGCACGAAAAGAGCCGCGAAAATCTTGATAAAGGCGCGCAGCATGGAGCGCGGCGCCGGGCAATGCACGATGATGGGATCTTCGGCCTGTGCCGAAGGAAGATCGTGCAGGGCAATGATATCGCGCCTGCCGAACTTGACCTTTTCACCCCTGACTTCAGCCATACGCCCGTGCTTGCCCCTGAATAGCTTTTGTTTCGCCGCAACACCGGAGCGGGATGGCGAAAAGTGTAAGCGGTTTTCGTCTGGAATCCCGCTTTAATTCTTTAATCCAGATCACGATTGAGATTTCGGACCGATTAGACCTGAAATCTCAATCGTGATCTGGACGACGCGCGGTTTCGCTATATATCAAATGTGGCGACTTTCACTCAACATCCCGGCGAAAGAAAGGTAGATTATGACAGACTTGACGATTGGCAGCCCGGCTCCGGATTTTACTTTGCCCCGTAACGGTGAAGGAACGGTGACATTGTCCAAACTTCAAGGCAAGGCCGTCATTCTCTATTTCTATCCGAAGGACGATACTTCGGGTTGCACCGCAGAAGCGATCGACTTCAGCGCGCTGGGCGGCGAATTTGAAGCCGCCAACGCCGTCGTCATCGGCATTTCGCCGGACAGTGTCAAAAGCCACGACAAATTTGCCGCCAAACACGCGCTTTCCGTCATGCTGGCCTCCGACGAGGACCGCAAGGCTCTCGAAGCCTATGGCGTCTGGAAGGAAAAGAGCATGTATGGCAAGAAATACATGGGTGTGGAACGCACCACCGTCCTCGTCGCACCGGACGGCACAATCGCGGAAATCTGGAACAAGGTGAAGGTTGCAGGCCACGCGCAGGCCGTTCTCGAGGCTGCAAAAAAGCTCTGAAAAAAAACGGATCTTATGTGACGCCCCCGTTAAAAATCATCTCGCTGCGCGGCGGAGCGACGGATGCCATTGCGAGCGCCGATCTCGACCGTAAAACCGCGCTGGCACAGGAAACGGCGACACGGTGGTTCGAGCGTCGGCTGTCGTTGCGCTCTCCGCTCGATCCGCCCTTGCCCGAACGTCCGGGCAGACCGGAGAAGCCGGAACTCGTGCCGCCGACCGCCGTCGAGCGCCGCTCGCTTCACACCGTAAAGGGCCGCATCGCCCTGCTGCATGCCATCGCCCATATCGAACTCAACGCCGTCGATCTCGCGCTCGACATCGTTGCCCGTTATACAAGCGAACCGGTGCCGCACTCCTTTTTCGACGGCTGGATGCAGGTCGCCTTCGAGGAGGCGAAACATTTCCGGCTGGTGCGCGACCGGCTCAGAAACCTCGGGGCGGATTATGGCGATCTGCCCGCCCATGACGGGCTGTGGCAGGCGGCGCATTCCACCCGCAACGACCTGACCGCGCGGCTGGCCGTCGTGCCGCTCATTCTGGAGGCGCGCGGACTGGACGTTACCCCTTCCCTGCAGGCCAGGATGCGGGAAACCGGCGATCTCGAAAGCGCTGCCGTTCTCGATGTCATCTATAACGACGAAAAGGGCCATGTCGCCATCGGCGCCAAATGGTTCCGGTTCCTGTGCGCCCGTGAAAAGAAGGATCCGGCTGCAACCTTCAGACAACTGGTGCGTGCCAATTTCCGCGGCCCCCTGAAACCGCCCTTCAACGACCTCGCCCGTGCCGAGGCCGGCCTGACACCGTCCTTTTATCGCTCGCTGACCTCCGTCAGCCACAGCTAAAACCGCACCAGGCAACACGGCACAAGCGCAGATAGATGCTTCCGGCAAAACTTCGTTAACCTTAACGAATTATGATTTCCTGTGAGAAATCGGCCAGTCCGGAGAGAGATTTTGACTGATACAGCGGAAAACCGGGTATTCGGCAAAAAGCGGCCGCAGCACGTCCTCATACTGGCGAGCGGCGAAAAAGTTCGGCACATGACCATTCGGCCGTGGATGGCCGCCCTTGCCGGCTGCACCATTGGCCTGTTTTCGCTCGGCTATCTCGGCGCTACCGGCTACCTCATCCTGCGTGACGACCTGATCGGTGCGACCATGGCGCGCCAGACCCGCATGCAGAACGATTATGAAGACCGTATCGCAGCACTGAGGGCGCAGGTGGACCGGGTCACCTCCCGGCAATTGCTCGACCAGCAGGTCGTTGAAAAGAAAGTGGAAAAGCTACTGGAACAGCAGGCGGCGCTGACCTCCAGGCACGGGCGAATGAGCGAGTTGCTGGAGCGCGCCGAAAATTCCGGCGTCGCCGCCACACCCGCCACGCCCTCTTCCCTTTCAAACGCCATGGCGCCGGAAAAACGCGCCGATCTGACGGGCGGCCTGTCGGCAATCGAAAAGCTTATGGCGCCGCGCAAGCCGCAGCCGGAAACCCCCGCCGCAACCGACAGACGCGCCGCTTACGTGCCTCAGTCCGGCGAAACACCCTCGGACCGGGCCGATCGGGTGTTTTCCAAAGTGACCATTTCGTTGAAGGATATCGAGCGCCAGCAGATATCGCGCATTGCCAGATTGACCAACGACGCCGAAGACAAGGCAAGCGCGATGCAGGACATCATCCGGCAGGCCGGATTGAAAATCGACGAAAGCGGCACGGACGATATTGGCGGCCCCTATGCGGCGCCCGAACGCAGCGAAACTGACCCGTTCAACCTGTCGCTGAACAATCTCGACAATGCGCTGAACCGGCTGGACATCGTCAAGGAAACCGCAACCGCCCTGCCCTTCGGCAACCCCGCTCCCGGCAGGACGATCACCAGCCGCTTCGGCAATCGCATTGATCCGTTTCTCGGGCGGCCGGCTCTGCATACCGGCATCGATTTTCGTGCCGAAACCGGCGCCGACGTCAAGGCCACTGGGGCGGGCAAGGTAACAGTAGCGGAAAATTCCGGCGGTTACGGCAATATGGTCGAGATCGATCACGGTCAGGGCGTCTCGACGCGATTCGGCCATCTCTCCGCAATCCTCGTCAGGGCCGGCGACAAGGTGGAGGCCGGCGACATCATCGGCCGCGCCGGCAGCACCGGCCGTTCGACCGGTCCACATGTGCATTACGAGGTGCGCCGCAACGATACGCCGGTCGATCCGATGCGGTTCCTGATCGCCGGTGCCGAGCTTAAAACCTATTTAAAATGACGCCCCAGATTTAACGCTTTTTTTGCGCTTTTTACGATAAATCGCACGAAACTGCGCCACGGGCTGAAAAGCCTCGTCAGAACCGCGACGTTTCGCGTGCTTTTCCCGTTGTTTCCTTGACTTTCCGGCAATTTGGGCATATCCCCGCGCCAAGTCTTTGCAAGTGTCGCAGCGGCACGCAGGTGTTCTTACCGAACCAGAACGGAAAAAGTTCTTCCTTTGACAACATTCTCTGATCTTGGCCTGAGCCAAAAAGTTCTTTCCGCTATTGCAGATGCCGGCTACACGACGCCGACACCCATTCAGGCCGGCGCCATTCCGCCCGCACTGGAAAAGCGTGATATCTGCGGTATCGCACAGACCGGCACGGGCAAAACCGCGTCCTTCGTGCTGCCGATGCTCACCCTGCTCGAAAAGGGTCGCGCCCGCGCCAGAATGCCGCGCACGCTGATCCTTGAGCCCACCCGTGAGCTTGCGGCGCAGGTGGCCGAGAATTTCGAGAAATATGGCAAGAATCACAAGCTGAACGTCGCCCTGCTTATCGGCGGCGTGTCGTTCGAAGATCAGGATCGCAAGCTCGAGCGTGGTGCCGATGTTCTCATCTGCACCCCCGGCCGCCTTCTTGACCATTGCGAGCGCGGCAAGCTGTTGATGACCGGCGTTGAAATCCTCGTCATCGACGAAGCCGACCGCATGCTGGACATGGGCTTCATTCCCGATATCGAACGTATCGTGAAGATGATTCCCTTTACCCGGCAAACGCTGTTCTTTTCGGCCACCATGCCGCCGGAAATCCAGAAGCTGGCCGACCGCTTCCTTCAGAACCCGGAACGCATCGAGGTCGCCAAGCCCTCCTCCACCGCGAAAACCGTTACGCAGAACATCGTCGCTGCGCATAACAAGGACTATGAGAAGCGCGCTGTCCTGCGCGATCTCGTCCGCGCCGAAGAGGCCGAACTCAAGAACGCGATCATTTTCTGCAATCGCAAGAAAGATGTCGCCGACCTGTTCCGTTCGCTTGACCGTCACGGCTTTTCCGTCGGCGCGCTGCATGGCGACATGGACCAGCGTTCGCGCACCACGATGCTGCAGAACTTCAGGGATGGTAATCTGACGCTGCTCGTCGCCTCCGACGTTGCGGCGCGCGGACTTGATATCCCCGATGTCAGCCACGTCTTCAACTTCGACGTTCCCATTCATGCCGAAGACTATGTCCACCGCATTGGCCGCACCGGCCGTGCGGGCCGTTCGGGCAAGGCCTTTACCATCGTCACCAGAAATGACGCTAAATATCTCGACGCGATCGAAAAGCTGATCGGCGAAAAGATCGAGTGGCTGAATGGCGACCTCTCCTCGCTGCCCGCACCCATGGAAAGCTTTGAAAGCAATTCCGGCCGCCGGGGCAACAAGGAACGGGGTGGCAGGGGTCGCGACAGGAACCGTCGCGATGCGGCTCCGGTCGAAAACATTAATCAGGATGCACAATCCGCTGCGGTTACCGAGATCGTGGCTCACGGAGACGACAAGGTGAAAGCAGAACGCAGACCGGAAAAGACCCCGCGCAATTCCGACCGCAACATCCGTAATCCGCTGCACGCCAATGACGACAACCGCGAGCGCCGCCGCCACTATCGCGACCATGATGACGGCCCGACCCCGGTCGGCTTCGGCGACGACATTCCCGCCTTCATGCTGATCGTCGCCAACGCCAAGGGCTGAGGCCAGTACCAATATGACGCCGACAATCAAACCAGGGCTCGATTTTCCGGGTGTCGGCGTAGGCCTTGCGATATTGCGCGATGGCCAGTTGCTTCTCTGCCGGCGCTTGAAAGCGCCGGAAGCCGGATACTGGAGTATTCCGGGCGGCAAGGTTGATCACCTCGAATCCTCCCTCGCCGCAGCACGGCGAGAGGCCGAAGAAGAGACCGGGCTGACCATCGGCAAGGTCGAATTTCTCTGTCACAGTGAATATATCGATACCGAAGAGCGGCACCATTGGGTGTCGCTGATCTTCGTCGCCCGCGATACCCGTGGCGAGCCGGCACTGACCGAACCGGACAAGCTTTCCGATATTGGCTGGTTTTATCCCGACAATCTTCCTGCACCCATTTCCGCCTTCGCGAAGGACGCGCTGGCCGCCCTGAAATGAAGCCGAATAAGGGACCGGCAAGTGCGACGGTTGCCGCAGGCCGGGCATCTTTCAAATCTGGAACGGGTGCGTCGAAAAAGGCGGAAGCCTCTCCTGCCTGCAATGAAGGCAAGCCGGCAGAGCGATTTCTTTTCGGCAAATATAATAATAAGAGAACAGCTTTGCGTGAAGCTTTTCAGATTCAATTTTAAATTGCTTAAATTAGCTTTATGTAAAAAACCGCCCCAGTTTCCCGAAGCGGTTTATACGTAATGAAAATAATAGAATATAGAATGTAATATAGTCTGGCAGTGCTTATAATCGGAACACTTTCCGAGGCTGGTTACAGCCAATTTCAGTCGTCCCCTGAAACACGTATATCTAAGCTAAACATTTACTTTCCGTCAAGCAAATCTTCTCGCAAATGCGAAAAAAGACACGAAGAAAAATTGACGGAGAGCTAAAAAACTAATTTTTTTCTTTTAATATCAATAATTTAAATATATGAAAATAAAATGTGCACTTTTCACGGCTGCACTTTAAAGGGCAAAACAGCGCACAAGCCATTGCTAAACTGTGCTTATACGCATCGCGTGTTACAGTTTTATAAAGTAAAAATCCTCTCAACAAGTAATGGAGATACTTCTCCCGTCACGCTTTTCACAAGCGACTTGTCGATCAGCAAAAATGAATCCGCAATCAAGACAGTAGCGCACAATCATATTGGATAGCAGCAACTACAACGTGTCTTTAGGCCCGGTTTGCTTGAATCGGACAACTGGCGATCAAAACCGCTGCCTCGTGCACCGCGATATGCGATTATGCTGGGGTTCCGGCGATTTTTCCTTTGGAAAACCGTTTGTTGCCGATAAACATCAAGCGGGACAACAGGATTTCGCTCACGTCATGCTTTCACTTCGCCTGCTAACGATCATCGCCGGTTTTGCCTTTGCGGGCTCAGCAAGCGCGGCGTCGATCGGCATTGTTGCTCCGCAGAACGGGCCATATGAGCTTCTGGGGCAGCAGGTGCGACAGGGCGCGAAGGCCGCTGCCGCCAAACTCGGGCTTGATGTCGTCGAAATCCACGAAAGCTGCGAGGATGGCAGCGGCGGCGCCATCGCCGATGGCCTTGTGGCCGCCAAAGTCAGCGCGGCGATCGGCTTCCTGTGCACCGAAACGCTCCAGGATGTTCTGCCGCCATTGAAGGCGGCCGCCATCCCGGCAATCACGCTTTCCAGCCGCGCACCTATCCTGATGGAAGATGCGTTGAAATATGGCTGGCCGCTTTTCCGCCTCGCCCCTTCCGACAGGGCCGAATCGGAAAGGACAGCGGAAATCATCCTGCGCGACTGGAAAGGTCACTCCATCGGACTGGTGGATGACGGCACGATCTACAGCCGCGACCTGGTGGACAGGATTCGCTCCAAGCTGGAGGAAAACGGGCTGAAGCCCACCTTCACCGACACGATGCGCCCCAACCAGGAACAGCAGGTAGCGCTGGTGCGCCGGCTGGCGCGAACCGGCATCACCCATGTCTTCATCGGCGCGGAACGCAACGATGTTGCCATTGTCGCCCGCGACGCCGCCTCGGAAAGTTCCCCCCTCACCATCATGGGCGGCGATGCCATGAATGCGGCCAACGCCCCGGTAGCACTTACGGTAAATGTGCTCGCCATCACCCGCCCGGCCTATGACACATTGCCATCGGCCCAGGCCGTCACCGGTGAATTGCGCGCCGCCGGCATTGAACCGGAAGGTTATGTCCTGCCCGCCTATGCGGCCTCGGAACTGACGGCAGCGCTTTCGGAAGCGGCGCAGGCACAGTCGAAACCCGCGCCGGAAATATTGACGACCGGCACCGTCTTCAAAACCGTGATTGGCGACCTGAGCTTTAATCCCTCGCACGAACTTGCCGACAATCCCTACCGCCTGCAGCGCTGGAACGGCCAGCGCTTCGAACCGGCGGACAAGGCCGAAAAACAATAGGCAAAGCCAGTGCGGCGGGAAATTTGAGGAAGCCGGGCTGAAAAGCACCGCCAACCGCGCGGCAGGCCGTTTCAAACCCGGATACTTGGTGCTAAAGGCAGCTTACGCAACGCGTCGAGAGGAGTTTGCCCCATGTCCCTGCCCATCCGGATAGCCCCGTCGATCCTGGCTGCCAATTTCGCCAAGCTCGGACAGGAGGTCGCCGATGTCACGGAAGCGGGTGCCGACTGGATCCATCTCGATGTCATGGACGGTCATTTCGTCCCCAACATCTCGTTCGGGCCTGACGTCATCAAGGCACTTCGCCCGCACAGCAACGCCTTTTTCGATTGTCACCTGATGATCGCCCCCGTCGATCCCTATCTCGAAGCCTTCGCCAAGGCCGGTTGCGACAGCATCACCGTGCATGCGGAGGCCGGACCGCATCTGCATCGCTCGCTGCAGACCATCCGCACACTCGGCCGGAAGACCGGCGTGACCCTCAATCCCGCCACGCCGCTTTCCGTTATCGAAAACGTGCTTGATGATGTTGATCTCATCCTGATCATGAGCGTCAATCCCGGTTTCGGCGGCCAGAAATTCATTCCCGCCATGCTCGACAAGATCCGCGCGGCAAAGGCGATGATCGGCGACCGGCCGATCGAGCTTGAAGTGGATGGCGGCGTAACGGCGCAGACAGCCGGCGCGATCATCGCTGCCGGGGCCAATGCGCTGGTGGCCGGCTCGGCGGTCTTCAAGGGCGATGGTGTCGAAGACTACCGCAAGACAGTGTCATTGTTGCGCACGGCGGCGGAGGCCGGAAGGTCCTGACCCACGGAGAAAACACGCCGGAAGCAGGACTACGGGGCGTTTGGATGAGGGCTTGATGGACAGCGACAGGCAGGATTTCCGCAATACAGTATCGGCATCGCTGTTCCCTCTCCTTGCCCCGCTTGTCTGGGCCGTCTGTTCGGCGGCCACCGCCGCCCTCGGCCTCTATCTCCGAAACCGGCTGGAAACCGACCATGCCGCTGATATCTGGATATTGTTCTTCTGCGGTGGCCTTCTCGGCTGGCCGCTGGCCATGGTGGCACTGCGCTTCCTGCCCGCTTCTACCAGCCTGACGCTGCGCTTTGCGGCAAGCTGTCTCGCCATCGCATTCTTCACCCTGGCGGTCGCGGCGATATTTTTCGCTTTTCAGTACCGCATCTTTTATGCGCAGTGGCATGCGCCGGCGTTTTCCCGCATCTGGTTTTTCCAGCAGATCTTCACCTCGCTCGGCGCAATCTACCAGTTTTGCATTCTCGGCCTCGGCCTTTATTTCCCCTATGCAGCCGTTCCGCTGACCCTGGCGGGCGCAATCCTTTGCCGGCGGGCCCATCGCGCTACATAGCCATGTAGCTTTAGATTGAGATTACCGGAACACTTTGCTAAACGGGCAGCAAAACTCCCACAAAGCCAAGTTCCTCCACCAAGCCAAGCCTCTCTACGAAGAAAGTCATTGCCATGATCCCTCGTTACTCCCGGCCGGAAATGGTCGCCATCTGGTCGCCGGAAACAAAGTTCCGCATCTGGTTCGAGATCGAGGCATATGCCTGTGACGCACTGGCCGAGCTAGGCGTCATTCCGAAATCGGCGGCCCAGACGATCTGGGAAAAGGGCGGCAGCGCCACCTTCGACGTCGCCCGCATCGACGAGATCGAGGCCGTGACCAAACATGACGTCATCGCCTTCCTGACCCACCTTGCCGAATTTGTCGGTCCCGACAGCCGTTTCGTGCATCAGGGCATGACCTCGTCGGACGTGCTCGACACCACGCTCAACATCCAGCTCGTGCGGGCCGCCGATCTGCTGCTTGCCGATATGGACCGTGTACTCGCAGCACTTAAGACCCGCGCCTTCGAGCACAAGAACACGGTGCGCATCGGCCGCAGCCACGGCATCCATGCCGAGCCGACCACCATGGGCCTGACCTTTGCCCGCTTTTACGCCGAGATGCACCGCAACCGCGAGCGCCTCGTTAATGCCCGCGCGGAAATCGCCACCGGCGCGATCTCCGGCGCCGTCGGCACCTTCGCCAATATCGACCCGCGCGTTGAGGAGCATGTCTGCGCAAAGCTCGGCCTCATCCCCGAGCCGGTCTCCACGCAGGTCATCCCGCGTGACCGCCACGCCATGTTCTTTGCCGTTCTCGGCGTCATCGCCTCGTCGATCGAAAACGTCGCCATCGAAATCCGCCACATGCAGCGCACCGAGGTTCTGGAAGCCGAAGAGTTCTTCTCTCCCGGGCAGAAGGGTTCCTCCGCCATGCCGCACAAGCGCAACCCGGTTCTGACCGAAAACCTGACCGGCCTTGCCCGTCTGGTGCGCATGTCGGTCGTGCCGGCCATGGAAAACGTGGCGCTCTGGCATGAGCGCGATATCAGCCACTCCTCCGTGGAGCGCGCCATCGGTCCCGACACGACCGTCACGCTGGATTTCGCGCTGAACCGCCTTGCCGGCGTCATCGAAAAGCTGGTGATCTATCCGGACAACATGTTGAAGAACATGAACAAGTTCCGCGGCCTCGTGCATTCGCAGCGCGTTCTTTTGGCGCTGACGCAGGCCGGCGTTTCCCGCGAGGACGCTTACCGTCTGGTCCAGCGCAATGCCATGAAGGTCTGGGAACAGGGCGCAGATTTCCTTGAGGAACTGCTGGGTGACGAGGAAGTGCGCGCCGCCCTTCCCGAAGCGACCATCCGCGAGAAATTCGACCTTGGTTACCACACCAAGCATGTCGACACGATCTTCGCGCGCGTCTTCGGCAAGGCGTAAGGCAGGGTCTCCAAAGTTAATGCCGTCGCGGCCTTGATCGCGGCGGCATCACAACACAGATATGGGCGCATGAAAGTTTCAGAAGCAGATATCCTCATGGTACCGGGCTATACCAATTCCGGCCCCGACCACTGGCAGACCCGCTGGGAGCGCAAGCTTTCCACCGCCCGCCGGGTCGAGCAGGCGGAATGGACAAAACCCGTGAAGGAAGACTGGGTCGCCCGGCTGGTGGAAGAGGTCAATGCCTCCACCAAGCCCATAGTCCTCGTCGCCCATTCACTCGGCGTGCCGACCGTGATCCATGCGTTGCCGGAAATCGGCAAGAAGGTCTCGGGCGCGCTTTTCGTCGCGCCGCCCGATGTCGCCAATCCCGATATCCGCCCGAAACATCTGATGACCTTCGGCCCTTATCCGCGCGATCCGCTGCCATTTCCGACGATCACCATCGCCAGCCGCAATGATCCCTTCGGCACTTACGAACATGCCGATGACATTGCCGCCGCCTGGGGTTCGCTGCTGATCGATGCCGGCATGTCCGGCCATATCAACGCTGAGTCCGGCCACGGCCCATGGCCGGAGGGCGGCATGGTCTTCGCCCAGTTCCTGAGCCGACTGAAGGCGAACGAACCCTGACGAGGGGCTGAGGCAAGACCCGTCCCGCCACTTGCCAGTTGCACCGGCCGGTTTCCGGCCGGACAACCTTCCGGCCCGACACAAGAATTGAAGGGAAGATATGCGAGCTGCATTGTAGAATGCACTCTTTTCCTTTATGGGACCGCTCAAAGACAGAAACGTAACGCCACCAGAATCGGCGTCAACCAAGAGACCTGCCATTATGAACCGTCGCCGCCGTATTTACGAAGGCAAGGCCAAGATCCTCTACGAAGGTCCGGAGCCAGGCACGCTTATCCAGTTCTTCAAGGACGATGCGACCGCCTTCAACAAGAAGAAGCACGAAGTCATCGACGGCAAGGGTGTGCTGAACAACCGTATCTGCGAATATGTCTTCACGCATCTGAACAAGATCGGCATTCCCACCCATTTCATCCGCCGCCTCAACATGCGCGAGCAGTTGATCAAGGAAGTGGAGATGATCCCGCTTGAGATCGTCGTGCGCAATGTTGCCGCCGGCTCGCTTTCCAAGCGCCTCGGCATTGACGAGGGCGTGGTGCTGCCGCGCTCCATCATCGAGTTTTATTACAAGTCGGATGAGCTGGAAGACCCGATGGTCTCCGAAGAGCACATCACGGCTTTCGGCTGGGCCAACCCCGCCGAGCTTGACGACATCATGGCGCTTGCCATCCGCGTCAACGACTTCCTGTCCGGCCTGTTCCTCGGTGTTGGCATCCAGCTCGTCGATTTCAAGATCGAATGCGGCCGCCTGTTCGAAGGCGACATGATGCGCATCATTCTGGCCGACGAGATTTCGCCAGACAGCTGCCGCCTGTGGGACATCGAGACCCAGAAAAAGATGGACAAGGACCTGTTCCGCCGCGATATGGGCGGGCTCGTGGAAGCCTATTCCGAAGTGGCGCGCCGTCTCGGCATCATCAATGAAAACGAACCGATCCGCGGCACCGGCCCAGTCCTGGTAAAGTAATATCGGCCTCGTGAAGTAATATTGGCCTCTTAAGGTAAAATCAGGAGAAGATCAGGTGATCAAGGCACGGGTGACTGTTACGCTGAAGAACGGCGTTCTCGATCCGCAGGGCAAGGCAATCGAAGGCGCGCTCGGCAGCCTCGGTTTCGGCGGCGTCGGCCATGTCCGTCAGGGCAAGGTCTTCGATCTGGAACTGGAAGGCGCCGACAAGGCCAAGGCCGAGACCGACCTGAAGGCAATGTGCGAAAAGCTTCTGGCCAATACGGTTATAGAAAACTACGCTATCGCCATCCTCTAGATCGTTTTGGCTTTTCTTCGAATCTCCAAACCGACCTATGTCTTTGATTTTGCGCGTTGTCCGGACGTAAAAGCGTTTCCGCTTTTACTGGAAACGCTCTAAGCCGCAGGAGCCGTCCCGATGAAATCCGCTGTCGTCCAACTTCCCGGCCTCAACCGCGACCGCGACATGATCGCCGCGCTGACGAAAATCTCCGGAAGCGCGCCCGTCACCATCTGGCAGACAGAAACGGATATTCCCGACGTCGACCTGATCGTCATTCCGGGCGGCTTTTCCTATGGTGACTATCTGCGTTGCGGCGCGATTGCCGCCCGCATGCCGGTCATGCAGGCCATTCGCGAAAAGGCGGAAAAGGGCGTCAAGGTTCTCGGCGTCTGCAACGGTTTCCAGATCCTGGTCGAGGCGGGCATGCTGCCGGGTGCCTTGATGCGCAACGCCTCGCTGAAATTCGTCTGCCGGGAAGTGAAGCTAGAAGTCACCAATAACGACACCGAATTCACCCGCGCTTATGACAAGGGCCAGATCCTGCGCTGCCCCGTCGCCCATCACGACGGCAACTATTTCCTCGATACGGATGAGCTGAAGTCGGTGGAAGACAATGGTCAGGTCGTGTTCCGTTATGCTGAAGGCACCAATCCCAACGGCTCGCTGAACGACATCGCCGGCGTCATCAACGCAAAGGGCAACGTTCTCGGCATGATGCCGCATCCGGAAAACCTCATCGAAGCCGCCCATGGCGGCAATGACGGGCGTGGCCTCTTTGCTTCGGCGCTCGGCGTCATCGCAGCCTGATAGATCGGGCGGGCTTCGGGCCCGCCTTTTTTAATGCCGGCTTCCGGCTAAGTTTCGGCTTCTCTTCTGGATGACCTGATGCCTCGTCTTCTTCGCCACAATGCTTATAAAGCCACCGCATTGCTGCTCGCGGCAGTAGCGCTCGCCGCCTGCCAGCCGAAAACGCAGCCGGCTGCCTCCGTATCCCGCGCCGCCCTGCCGACGATGGAACGGATTGCTCTTGGCGCGAATGCCTGCTGGTTCAAATCGGGTGATGCGGCGTTCAAGGCCTATCGTCTGGCCCCGGAACTCAACTCTTTCTCCGGCCGTCCGCGCATCCTGCTCGTACCACGCAACAGCCCGGAATCACGCCCCATGCTGGTCGTTCAGGCAGAAGGCAATCCGGCGAAGCTCGATGCTTTCGGACCCGTCATGAACGAAGCCATCTCCGGCCGCATCGCAACCGATGTCAAGCGCTGGGCGAATGGCGGCAAGGGCTGCTGACTAGATACGTCTACGTCAAAGACGTCAGTCTCGCCCCGTGCCGAGGATCTGATGACCTCGAATAAAATCAATCCGTCGCAGATCCTCGGGACAAGCCCGAGGATGACGGCGGGCCATTTGCCTGCATCCCCGCGCAAATCCAATAAAAAAACCCGCCGACGCCGGTTGGGAGTGGCGTGGCGGGCTGCCGAATGGCTTGATGGCGCCGGGGAAAGAAGGCACCGCTCTTCGACAAAAATTATAAAGACCGCGACGGCCATGAGAAAAGCTGCGATTTCGCGGCTTCCTTCAAGGCTTCGTCCCGTGTAACGCCGATATCCTCCAGAAGATCGTCAGGCAATTCCCGCAAGGCGAGCCGTCCCCGTCGTTTCTGCTGCCAGCGCAACATGCCCATAATCAGGCGACCAATAAGCGTGCGGGCGATCTCGGCCGGAAAGGGCGCCGGTGCGACCATGTCGCCGGCATCGCGGAACACGCGTTCCCGTTCGTAGCCATCAGGATAAAGCGTATCCGCTGTCGAAAGGTATTGATCCATCTTGCGCATATTGCACCTATTGTCTCCGTGCGTTTAATCTCAATCAATGCAGACAATAAATACAATTGACTTGCTGACAGATACAATGCATAAATTGTCACCATGACAAATTGGCTTCCTGATCTCACCGAGGGCGACGGCCCGATTTATCTGCGCCTTGCGGACAGTATCGAAGGCGCGATTTCCGACGGCACCCTGCAGGCCGGCTCGAAATTGCCGCCTCAGCGCAATCTCGCTTACGATCTGGGCGTGACAATTGGTACAATCAGCCGCGCCTACGCGCTGATCCATGAACGTGGTCTCGTCAGCGGCGAAGTCGGCCGCGGCACTTATGTCAACGAGCGCAAGAGCCCCGCCCCGTTGTCGCGGGTAGAACCGGCGGCGGCGGCATTTGGCGGCACGCGTTATGCCATCGACACCAGCGCCGAGTTCCGCCTGAACACCACGGCGGCACCCGATGTTGGCCAAAGCGTGCTGATCGGCAAGTACATCGAGGCGCTCGCGAAAGAGCATCCCTTCGAAATTTCCAACTACACCCGCACCCTTCCAGACAACTGGTGCATGGCGGGCGCTCGCTGGCTGTCCCAGAACGGCTGGTCACCCAAACCGGAAAACATCGTTTCGACGCTCGGCGCCCATGCCGCAGTGATGAGCGTGGTAACGGCAATGACCGCGCCGGGGGACCGCATCGTCTTCGAACCGGTCACCTATTCCCATATCAGCCGCAGCGCCGCCCTTGCCGGACGCCGCGTGACACTGGTGGAAGCGGATGAAAAGGGCATTGTTCCCGATGATTTCGAGCGCGTTTGCGCCCAACAGCATCCGAAAATGATCTTCCTGATGTCGGCGGGCCAGAACCCCACCTGCGCCACCCTGCCTGAAGATCGGCGGCGGGCAATTGCCGATATCGCCCGCAGATACGGCGTATGGATCATAGAGGACAATCTCTACGGCGCTATGACCCGGGATGCGATCCCGCTCATCGCGGAATTTGCACCCGACATCACCTTCGTCGTCGGCGGCCTGTCGAAATCCGTTTCGGCCGGCACCAGGGGCGGCTGGGTGGCCTGCCCCTCGCAATTTTCATCGAGAATACGGATTTCGCATTCGATGCTGACCGGCGGCCTGCCCTTCATGCTGGCCGAACTGAATGCCCGCCTCGTCAATAGCGGCGACGCCGACGATATCCGCAAGGATTGCATTGCCGAAATCAACCAGCGCGAAGCGATCGCCCGACGCGTCTTTTCCGGGCTGGAATTCAATTCGCTGCCCGATATTGCCTTTTTGTGGCTGAGACTGCCCGAACCGTGGCTTTCGGGAACCTTCCGCAGCGCGGCCATGAAGGAAGGCGTGCTGATCGACGACGAGGACGAGTTCAAGGCCGGACGGACGGACAAGGTTTTCCACCGCATCCGCATCAGTTTTTCCGGCCCATCCGAACAAAAGGAAATGACGCAGGCCTTCGGCATCCTCAGACATCTGCTCGACAATGGGTCGGTGGGTTACGAAAGCGTGGCGTAGTCCTTTCTGGACCCGCAGGCATCACCCATGAGCCGCCGTGAACGGCACAAACCGCCAATTAGCGGGTGAATCCACGCATTTTCCTGTCGCACCATTGAGCCTCTTGCGCTAAAGAACCGGAAACTTTCCTCGGCTCGAACCGCGTGAGACCTATGTCTATCTCAAACTCCATCAAGATCACCCCGGAACTCGTTGCATCCCACGGGCTGAAGCCCGACGAATACCAGCGTATCCTCGACCTGATCGGACGGGAGCCGAGCTTTACCGAGCTTGGCATCTTCTCGGCCATGTGGAACGAGCACTGCTCCTACAAGTCTTCCAAGAAGTGGCTGAAGACCCTGCCGACAACAGGACCGCGCGTCATTCAGGGCCCCGGTGAAAATGCCGGCGTGGTGGATATCGACGATGGCGACTGCGTCGTCTTCAAGATGGAGAGCCACAACCACCCGTCCTATATCGAGCCCTATCAGGGTGCGGCAACCGGCGTCGGCGGCATCCTGCGTGACGTCTTCACCATGGGCGCCCGCCCGATCGCGGCCATGAACGCGCTGCGCTTCGGTGCGCCTGACCACCCGAAGACCCGCCACCTGGTTGCCGGCGTCGTCGCCGGTGTCGGCGGATACGGCAATTCCTTCGGCGTGCCGACGGTTGGCGGCGAAGTGGAATTCGACCCGCGGTATAACGGCAACATCCTCGTCAACGCCTTCGCAGCCGGCCTTGCCAAATCCAATGCGATCTTCCTCTCGGAGGCCAAGGGCGTCGGCCTGCCGGTCGTTTATCTCGGCGCAAAGACCGGCCGCGACGGCGTCGGCGGTGCGACCATGGCTTCGGCCGAATTTGACGAATCCATCGAAGAAAAGCGCCCCACCGTTCAGGTCGGCGACCCCTTCACCGAGAAATGCCTGCTGGAAGCCTGCCTTGAACTGATGAAGACCGGCGCGGTCATCGCCATTCAGGATATGGGCGCCGCCGGCCTCACCTGCTCGGCCGTCGAAATGGGCGCCAAGGGCGACCTCGGCATCGAGCTTGACTTGAACGCCGTGCCGGTGCGCGAAGAGCGCATGACGGCTTACGAAATGATGCTGTCGGAAAGCCAGGAGCGCATGCTCATGGTTCTCGAGCCTTCCAAGGAAGAAGTCGCCAAGGCGATCTTCGTCAAATGGGGTCTGGACTTCGCCATCGTTGGCAAGACCACCGATGATCTGCGTTTCCGCGTCATTCACAATGGCGAGGAAGTCGCCAACCTGCCGATCAAGGAACTCGGCGACGAGGCTCCCGAATATGACCGCCCATGGACGCCCGCCAAGGTGCCGGCGCCGCTGGCCGAAACCGACGTTCCCGCAGCCGATATTGCCGATGCACTGGTGTCGCTGCTCGGTTCGGCCAACAACTCCTCGCGCCGCTGGGTCTATGAGCAATATGACACGCTGATCCAGGGCAATTCCCTGCAGCTACCGGGTGGCGATGCCGGCGTGGTGCGTGTTGAAGGCCACGACAAGAAGGCGCTCGCGTTCTCCTCCGACGTAACCCCGCGTTATGTCGAGGCCGATCCCTTCGAGGGTGGCAAGCAGGCGGTTGCCGAATGCTGGCGCAATATCACCGCGACAGGCGCTCTGCCGCTGGCGGCCACCGACAACCTCAATTTCGGCAATCCGGAAAAGCCCGAGATCATGAGCCAGCTGGTCCATGCCATCAAGGGCATCGGCGAAGCCTGCCGCGTCTTGGAGTTCCCGATCGTTTCTGGCAACGTCTCGCTCTATAACGAGACCAATGGCCAGGCGATCCTGCCCACCCCCACCATCGGCGGCGTTGGCCTCCTGAAGGATTGGGGCCGCATGGCACGCATCCGTTTCGCTGCCGAGGGCGAAGTGGTGCTTCTGGTCGGCGCACCTGCCGGCCTCGGCACGCATATCGCCCAGTCGGTTTACATGCGTGACATCCATAACCGTATCGATGGCCCGGCGCCGCATGTCGATCTGGCTGCCGAGAAGCAAAACGGCGATTTCGTTCGTGGCGTCATCACCGACGGCCTGGCCACCGCCGTCCACGATTGCTCCTCGGGCGGTCTGGCGCTTGCGATCGGCGAAATGGCGATTTCCTCGGGTATCGGCGCAACGATCGATGCGGTCGAAGGCCACAATCCGGTCCTCACCTTCTATGGCGAAGATCAGGGCCGTTATGTCCTCACCGTCAAGAAAAGCGATCTCGACAAGGTGCAGGCGGCTGCCAAGACGGCGGGCGTTTCCTGCGTGGCCATTGGCGTTACCGGCGGTTCCACCGTAAAGCTGGGCACGGCGCGCGCTGTCGAGATTAAAGAATTGCACTTGGCCTATGAATCGTGGTTCCCTCAATTCATGGACGGCGAAACTTTGCTCGCCGCAGAATGAATTAAGGAGAAACACCATGCCCATGAAACCCGGCGACATTGAAGACATGATTAAGGCGGGAATTCCCGGGGCAAAGGTCACGATCCGCGATCTGGCCGGTGATGGCGACCATTACGCGGCAGAAGTCGTTGCGGAAGCATTCAAGGGCAAGACCCGCGTGCAGCAGCACCAGATGGTCTATGACGCGCTGAAGGGCAATATGGGCGGCGTTCTGCATGCCCTTGCCCTGCAGACCTCGGCTCCCGAATGATTGCGACCGTGAAAGCGATGCCGGCGAGACAGTTTCACTGTCCCGCCGACGCATAAAGGCTCCGGACTAAATAAAAGGCCCGCGTGACACTCTCACGCGGGCCTTTTCACATCGATGGAATGGCAAAACGCTGCTTACAAGGCAGGCGGCGTCTGCGAATCCAGATCGGCAAAAGACGCGGCCGGCACCGGCCCTGCCGTCAGCAGCGTAAAATCGTAGCCGGACCTGCGATCCGGACCGAGAACATATTGCCGGTGCATGCGCAGGAAATTGCGCTTGTTCTTTTTATAACGCTCCGGCGAAAGCGAGTGCTTGAAACGGATCGGCACGATCTTGGGCTGCGGCGCATCTGCGTGACCGGTCAGGGCCACGGTATTGCACCGGTAAAGATGGATTGGATCGGTCAGACACTGGATGTCGAACCACGTCACTTGCTGGTGACGTGCGATCGTGCCGACGCTCTCACGCAGCCTGCCCGCACTCGACAGGAACGCGCATTGCAGCGCCGCCCCACCCAAGGTGGCGAAAGACAGTTTCCGGCCTTCAAGCGCGTCCGGCTTCAGCTCCAGCACGCGGCCGATGGTGGCGAGCGCAAGACTGGCGCCCATGCTGTGTGAAACGACCAGAACCTCGTCCGAGGGCTGTTCGAGCGCCGTCAGGACAAGCGCCGCCCTCTCCTCGATCCAGTCGCGCGCAATCGGTTCATCGCGGCCGACCGCAAGCGCGAACCGCCAGTCCGCGTAAAGGTGCAGGGTGTGAAACCGCTCGGCAAACGGCAGAAACGCCTTCACGAAAAACAGCGCGGCGGCAGGAAGGCTGATCACAAACAGCCAGAGTGGCAAAGCGAACAGCCATGGCGAAAGGGCAATAGCGGCAGCAAGCCCGCCACCGACAAGCATCAGCAGGAACGGAAAGATGAAGAACAGGCCGAAACGCCAGGCATGGCGAAAGTAGCGCGCCGCACCCCCTTCACTGACGATGCCCGCCCCGGCCTTGAATCCGAGCCAGATCTGCCGCCAGACCGGTTCATCCCGCAGCTCGGAGATGACCCCATTATGATCATAGACAAAAATCTCCGAACGGGTTCGCCAGTCGCCCGCCGAGGCCTCCACCGTGAATGTTTCACCCCCTGGCGCATTCTCCAGCGGCCCCACCGCATAATCGACATCCCAGGTCTTGCCGGCAAGCGCCGCCGCCCGCTGGTAACGCAGATGATGGGCCGCCGCATCAAGCGGATCGAAACCGGGGAAATAAAGAACAAGTCGTGACTTGACGGTCGGCATGCACAAACCTTCGGGCGGGAGCATTTCCAGTAAAAGCGGGGCCGCTTTTACGCCAGGACAATGCGTAGAAACAAATAGATAGAGCGTTTTCGCGTTTCAGAGAAAAGCGGAAATGCTCTAGAGACACCCGAAAGGATCGCTTGATACAGTGGGCGATGCACGTATAGTAAAAATCGCGACGGAAATATGATTTATTTAGCGGTGAGGGAAATTTGTCTAGCATCGTCGATCAATTGCTCAACGGCGTCGTCAAGGGCGCGCTCTCTGAAATCCTCACCAAGACCGGTATCCGCAAAACCCGCCGCACGCGCCGGACGAAAAACAGCGGTTCCCTCGCAGGCGGCATCGTCGGCTCCGTTCTGGAAGCCGCGATCAACGCCGCCGTCAAACCCAAGCCGGCCAAGAAGCAGGTGAGCAAAAGGCGCACCGCCGCCGCCCGCAGCCGGCAGAGATATCGCTAAGGCGTCTCAAGCCACGTTTTTGGCATGTCGTGCATTGCCACACCCGCGCATTTTTTACGCTTTCCGGGTGGAAATCGCGCCGCGACATGTTATCTAGGGACAAACAGAAAGCAGCGGCCTTGAACCGCATGTGAAAGGAATAAGCCTATGAGCGGCATTAACGACATGATCGACAGCGAAGTGAAGAGCAACGACATCGTTCTTTTCATGAAGGGCACCCCGCAATTTCCGCAGTGCGGTTTTTCCGGCCAGGTGGTACAGATTCTCGATTATCTCGGCGTCGACTACAAAGGCATCAACGTGCTTGCCGATGCTGACATCCGTCAGGGTATCAAGGACTATTCCAACTGGCCGACCATCCCGCAGCTCTATATCAAGGGCGAATTCGTCGGCGGCTGTGACATTGTAAAAGAGATGTTCCAGTCCGGCGAACTTCAAAACCACTTCCAAGAACAGGGTATCAGCGTCCGCGGCGCGGCCTGATTTCGGCCGGTTAACCGGCCCACCCTGATTGTCAGAAATGTATGCCAGGCGTTGCTTCAAGCAACGCCTTTGCCGTTCTTTTTGGGGCAATCCTGTGACAGAACTTTCACAATCCACCACTTCGCGCGCAGGCTCGATGGGGCGCACGGAATTTATCGCGCTTGCCGCCATGCTGATGGCGCTGAACGCGCTTGCCATCGACATCATGCTGCCCGGTCTTCAGGAAATCGGCGCATCACTGGGCGTCGTCAATGAAAACCACCGCCAATACGTGATTTCCACCTATCTTCTCGGCTTCGGCGTCGCCCAGCTTCTGTATGGGCCGATCTCGGACCGTTTCGGCCGCCGCAAGCCGATGCTCGTCGGTTTGGCCATCTATATCATCTCCGCCATTGCCGTGGTCTTCGTGCCGTCATTCTCCGGCCTGCTGGTCCTGCGCTTCATTCAGGGCATCGGTTCGGCGGCGACGCGTGTCATCACCATCTCGATCGTCCGTGACATCTATGGCGGCCGTCAGATGGCGGAAGTCATGTCGCTGATCATGATGGTCTTCATGGTCGTTCCGGTCATCGCGCCCGGCACCGGCCAGATCGTGCTTTTCTTCGGCAACTGGCATCTGATCTTTGCCTTCATGGCCGGCATCGCCGCCGTCGTGACGGCCTGGATGTATTTCCGCCTGCCGGAAACCCTGCATCCGGATGATGTCCGTCCTTTCACCGCCCGTTCGGTGCTCGGCGGCTTCAAGATCGTGCTCACCAACCGTATCGCGCTCTGTTATACGCTTTCGAGCACCTTCATCTTCGGCGCGCTGTTCGGCTTCATCAACTCGGCTGAACAGGTCTATAAGGGCATTTATGGCCTCGGCGCCTGGTTTGCGGCGGCCTTTGCCGGCGTTGCGCTGTTCATGGCCTTCTCGTCCTTCATCAATGCAAGGCTGGTCGGCAGGTTCGGCATGCGCAAGCTGTCGCACGGATCGCTGCTCGGCTTCATCGCCATCACCTTTATCTGGCTGGTGGTGCAGGTGGTGGGACCGGAGCCAATGCCCTTTGCCATCTTCATCGTGTTCTTTGCGCTGGCCATGTTCCAGTTCGGCTGGATCGGCTCGAACTTCAACTCGCTCGCCATGGAACCGCTCGGCCATGTTGCCGGCACTGCCTCCTCCGTCATCGGCTTCATGGGAACCGTCGGCGGTTCGCTGATCGGCGCCGGCATCGGCCAGGCTTTCGACGGCACGGCGCTGCCGATGGTGGCCGGCTTCTTCGTCGTCTCCATCATCGGTCTGATCTTCGTGCTGATCGGCGAAAAGGGCATGCTGTTTCAGGCTCACAACAAGCCGACACGGTGAGAGCCATTGGAAAAAAGAAAGGGCGCGGAATTCTGTTCCGCGCCCTTTTTGTTTGGATACAAGCTGACCTCATCCACCCGCCGTCACCCCGGGCCTGGTCCGGGGTCCAGCCAGCCCAAGTCCTTGGGCTGAGAAAAGTCTTTCCGCCGCGCAGACGCGCCGCGGCTGGATGCCGGATCAAGTCCGGCATGACGGTGGAGGGTGTTGCGTCGTCCCCACGAATCTGAAGCTTCACACCGTAAAAATCTTCTCGCGCAGCAATTCCCAGGTCTCCTGATCCGGAGCCAGCAGCAGCCCGCCATCCACATGACGCGGCAGATAGGGCGAACCATCGAGACGGGCAGCATAGGCGCCCGATTCCTGCGAGATCAACGTACCGGCCAGATGGTCCCACGGCATCAGCTTGTTATACATCAGAAAGTGCATGTGGCCGCCGCAGAACAGGCGGTATTCGTGCGCAGCGCAGCGATAGCTGGTGAACAGCCGCACATCCGCAAGGTTCATCAAGATCTTGCGGCGTGTTTCCACATCGAAATAACCGGTATTGGCGATGCCGACCATCTGCGACAGGTGCGGCGCCGTCACCACCGACATCTGCGTCTGGGTACCATCTGCGCCACAAAGCCACGCGCCGGAACCCTTTTCGGCGATTGCCCAGTCATTGCCCATGGGATCGAAGATCAGACCGGCTACGGTCTCGCCCTTGGAAATGACGCTCATCATCACACCGAAGAGCGGCAGGCCCGACGCGAAATTATAGGTGCCGTCGATTGGGTCGACCACCACGGTAAGATCGGCATCCGCAAGCTTGCCGAGCAGCGAAGCATCGGCCGCGACGGCCTCTTCGCCGATGAACAGCGCATCAGGCATGATTTCCTGCACGCGGGCACGTATCAGCCGCTCGGCAGCCTCGTCAGCCTCGGTGACGAGATCGATCGCCTCGGACTTTATCCTGACGTCGCCATCGCCCAGATTGCGGAACCGCGGCAGGATTTCCACTGCCGCCGCCTCCTGAAGCGCGTTGGCAAGAGAGGCGATGTCGAGTTCGAGAGCCATGGGCGATATCCTTCCTTGTGATGTACCTGCTATAAGGCGACGATTTCCCGTCGCAGCATCTTCCAGCTTTCCCTGTCGGGCGCCGACAGGATGCCGCCCGCCGTCTGTCCCGGCCGATAGGGCGTATTATCGAAACGGGCTGTGTAACCACCCGCTTCCTGATGAACGAGCACGCCGGCAAGATGATCCCACGGCATCAGCTTTTCATGGCCGATGAAATGCAGTTTGCCGGCCGAGGCAAGCCAATATTCATGTGCAGAACAATTCAGCGAAAACGCCATCTTGATCTTCGCCATGTTGGCGGCGATGACAGGACGGCGATCCTCGTGGCTGTGGCCCCAGGAAAAAATGCCGACCATCTCGGATAGCGGCGCGGGATCCGCGACCTTGAGCTTGGCCTGCGAGCCGTTCCTGCGATGGAGATAAGCGCCCTCGCCTTTCAGCGCAACAATGGTGTCGCCCATGACAGGATCATGGATGATGCCCGCCACCGTCTCACCCTTGACGGTGACTGCAAGCAGCGTGCCGAAAGCGGGAAAGCCGGAAGCGTAATTGAACGTGCCGTCGATCGGATCGATCACGAAGGCAAGCGGCGCATCGGCAAGGGCGGGAATGACTGATGGGTCCGCCTCATAGGTCTCTTCGCCGACGATGTGAGCTTTCGGAAACCGCTGTAACAGAGCAGCAGTAATCACCTTTTCCGCCAGAATATCAGCCTCGGTAACGAGATCGACGGCGGAGGTTTTCTCGGAGATCGCACCTGCATTCAAATTTCGGAAGCGAGGCAGAATTTCCTGGGCGCCGGCAGCGGCGACGGTGGAAACGAGGAATTCGATATCTTTATCGGAGAGGCTCATGGCGCGGGGCACTTCTTCATCAGGGAGGGCTGGCCTCACTACGCTCTTCAGGTGACGCCCCGGTGACAGCAAGCGCCGAAAAATCAAAAAGCCTGGGATCAAGCAGATGCGACGGATTGACGTGGGCAAGCGCCCGCAGCATCACATCCTTGCGGCCCGGCATGCGCCGTTCGATATCCGCCAGCATCTCTTTCATGGCATTGCGCTGAAGCCCGTCCTGCGAGCCGCAGAGGTCGCAGGGAATGATCGGGAATTCCATCGCCGCCGCAAATTTCGCCATATCGTCTTCGGCGCAATAGGCAAGCGGGCGCAGGACCATCAGGTCGCCCTCGTCATTCAAAAGCTTCGCCGGCATGCCGGCGAGACGGCCGCCATGGAAGAAGTTCATGAAAAAGGTCTCGAGAATATCCTCGCGGTGATGGCCGAGCAGCAGCGCGTCACAGCCCTCCTCCCGCGCGATGCGGTAGAGATTGCCGCGCCGGAGCCGCGAACAGAGCGAACAGTAAGTGCCGCCGGAAGGCACCTTTTCTTTCACCACCGAATAGGTATCGCGATATTCGATGCGATGCGCGACACCGATCTTCGCCAGATATTCCGGCAGGACGTGCTTGGGAAAATTCGGCTGGCCCTGATCGAGATTGCAGGCCACCAGTTCCACCGGCAAAAGCCCGCGCCATTTGAGATCAAGCAGCAAGGCCAGAAGACCGTAGCTGTCCTTGCCGCCGGAAAGGCCGACAAGCCAGCGCTTCTGGCCGTTCAGCATGCCGAAATCTTCAAACGCCTGGCGCACATTGCGCAGCAGCCGCTTGCGCAGCTTGTTGAACGAGACAGACCGCGGCGCATTGTCGAACAGCGGATGCGAGCTGCCGTTTTCCTCGGACGCGTCCTGATCCGCCCCGATCGGTGCGGCCCCGGCCTGATCTACAAAGTCATCGATCTTGGTGAGAATGTTCATCATCCGCTCGCTCCGGCACGACTGCCGTTCTTCATGCAGGCAATGCCCCCATCCGCTGGCAATATCAAGCCCCGAATACCGACCAGCCGGTTTTCGTCGCCAGCAATTCCAGCGCCTGTGACCCGAGCGCCGAATTACCCACCTTGTTGAGACCCGGCGACCAGACCGCGATCGACGCATTGCCCGGTGCCACCGCCATGATGCCGCCGCCGACACCGCTCTTGCCCGGCAGGCCGACATGATAGGCGAAATCGCCCGATCCGTCATAATGGCCACAGGTCAGCATCAGCGCATTGATGCGCCGCGCCCGGCGGTCCGAGACGACCGTGTGGCCGGTCAGCGGATTGCGGCCGCGATTGGCGAGGAAAAGCCCGGCACGGGATAGCTGGGCGCAGGTCATGGAAAGCGCGCACTGATGGAAATAAACGCCGAGCGTATGTTCCACGGGATGGTGCAGATTGCCGAAGGAACGCATGAAATTGGCAAGCGCGAAATTGCGGAAACCCGTCGCCTGCTCGGATTTTGCCACCGTGTCGTCAATGCTGATCGTGTCATCGTCCGCGAGATAACGCACGAAGCGCAGAAGCTCGCCGATCGCCTCACGCGGCTGGTGGCCGGAAAGAACGATATCGGTCACCACGATTGCGCCGGCATTCACGAAGGGATTGCGCGGGATGCCGTGCTCATGTTCCAGCTGGACGATGGAGTTGAAGGAAGAGCCTGAAGGTTCGCGCCCCACCCGGTTCCACACCGTCTCGCCGGCCTTGCCGAGCGCCAGCGTCAGCATGAAGACCTTGGAAATGCTCTGGATCGAAAACGGCACAAGCGCATTGCCGGCCGTATAGGTGGTTCCATCGACGGTGGTGATGGCGATGCCGAACTGGTTGGGATCGACCTTGGCAAGTTCGGGAATGTAATCCGCAACCTTCCCCTCGCCCAGTCTTGGCAGCATGCTGTCATAGATGGAATCGACGATCGCCTGAATATCCTGCATGCAAAGCCTTCCCCAGCAAACAAAAAAGCCGCCCCGAGGGGCGGCTTTCTCAATACTGAAACGCGTCGATTAACGCGAGTAGAATTCGACGACCAGATGCGGTTCCATGACGACCGGGTACGGAACGTCGGAAAGCGACGGAACGCGGGCGTAGGTCGCAACCATCTTGTTGTGATCGACTTCGATGTAGTCAGGAACGTCACGCTCTGCGAGCTGAACGGCTTCAAGAACCGTAACCAGCTGCTTGGACTTCTGACGAACTTCGATGACGTCGCCAGCCTTGCAACGGTAAGAACCGATGTTGACGCGAACGCCGTTAACCGTGACGTGGCCATGGTTGATGAACTGGCGCGATGCGAAAACGGTCGGAACGAACTTGGCGCGGTAGACGATGGCGTCCAGACGCGATTCGAGCAGGCCGATCAGGTTCTCGGAAGTGTCACCCTTGCGACGGTTTGCTTCGTCGAAAGTGGCGCGGAACTGCTTTTCGCGCAGTTCGCCGTAGTAGCCCTTGAGCTTCTGCTTGGCGCGCAGCTGCGTGCCGAAGTCGCTCATCTTGCCCTTGCGGCGCTGGCCGTGCTGGCCCGGGCCGTATTCGCGGCGGTTAACCGGGGACTTCGGACGACCCCAGATGTTTTCGCCCATGCGGCGGTCAATTTTGTACTTAGCCGATTCGCGCTTGCTCATCGTATTTCCTTCTCAAAAGGTTATGCCGGTCTGTTGCCAAACCGGTTTAAGGAAACACGCCCTCCTCTGAAGCCCGTTTCAGGGCCTCTGACAGGCTTCTCACATGCAAATGGAGAAACCACGGGACATGTCGGTGATATTGACCGCCGAACGTCAGCCTTTAAACTGCAAGGCAGTCAACAAAACACACCGGACATCACTGCCCGGCGTTGGGGCGGCTTCTATAGTCGTTTTACAAATTTGTCAAACAGCGCCTGCCGATTTTTTTCTTGGACCTCCCCTTGAAAACATCGAGCGGCCACCCATCTACCCATCGTGATCAGAACTCGGGCCCCTCTGACGTGTTACCGGACAACACGTGATGTCGAGTTTCTTTAGGTTGGGGCCCACGTATATTCTTGACACACGTTCCCCATCCGCAAAGCCAACCTCGTCCGGCTAAAGGTTGACTGATGGAGTTTCTCCTCAACGATTTTCTCGGTACCCCCACATGGATGTGGGCGGTCTTCATTTCTCTTGTCCTTGGCCTCCTGGCGCTCGATCTCGGCGTGCTGCACAAGAATTCCAAGGAAATCGGCATTCGCGAAAGCCTGCTGATGTCCGGCTTTTACATCGCCATCGGTTTGGCCTTCGGCGGCTGGATCTGGTATCAGTCCGGCCAGCAATCTGCGATGGAATATGTCACCGGCTTCGTGGTCGAAAAAAGCCTGGCGATGGACAATATCTTCATCATCGCCATGATCTTCTCTTATTTCGCCATTCCCCGTCAGTACCAGCATCGTGTGCTGCTCTGGGGTATCCTCGGCGTCATCATCCTGCGCGGCATCATGATCGCCGGCGGTGCGGCCATCGTCGAAAACTTCCACTGGGTGCTTTATCTCTTTGCGGCCTTCCTCGTCTTCACGGGCCTCAAGATGCTGTTCTCGTCCGACCATGACGAGGCCGATATCGGCAACAACCGCATCCTGAAGTTCCTGCGCAACCGCCTTCCGGTGACGGAGAAGCTGCATGGCGAGAAGTTCTTCGTCAAGGAAACGGATGCGACCACCGGCAAGCTGAAAACCTTCGTGACGCCGCTCTTCCTGGCGCTCATCATGGTTGAAATCGCCGACCTGATCTTCGCGGTCGATTCGATCCCGGCGATCTTCGCGATCACCACCGATCCGTTTATCGTCTACACCTCGAACATCTTCGCGATTCTTGGCCTGCGCGCCCTCTATTTTGCGCTCGCCGCCCTGATCCACCGCTTCGCTTATCTGAAATATGCGCTGGCTGCGGTACTGGTCTTCGTCGGTTCGAAAATCTTCGTCGCCGATATGCTCGGCATCGCCAAGATCCCGCCCGCCGTCTCACTCGGCGTCACGGTCGCCATCCTCGCAACCGGCATCATCGGTTCGCTGATCGCGACACGCAAGGAAGTGAAGGCAGTCGAGTAATGATGAGCAAGGAGGAGGCGGTGACGCCTCCTCTTTCTTTTTTGATAGTGAAAATATAAACTTCGTACTATTGCTGCCGAGACGAAAATCTATTTGCTCCGATATAAGAAACTCATTGCGTTAAAATGACCTTTGAACCCGTAGATCAGGCCATTTCCGAACAGAAATTCTGGCGCGCGAAGGAAATCCTTCAAGGCAGGCTCAGCCATCCTGAAGTCAATCTGGCGCTCTTTCAAAAATATGGCGAAGTGCTGCTTGAGATGAATGATCTCATCGAAGCGGGGCGTATGTTGTTCTGCTCGGGCGCAAGGGACGAGCGCTTCCGGGAAGCGATTGATATCTTCCTCTCAAGAAATGACAGGCGCGAACCGCAACGCTTTCTGGCGCAGTTGCCCTCTTCCATGAGACGGCAACGGCATCTGGCGGAGTTTATCGCTTCGCCGGAATTCGAACGCAGCGGATGGACCGCCGCGCAGCTCTCCCACATCCTTCCAATACAAACGGATATCGGCGCTCGTCCCTATCAACGGTCGCATCGCATGACCTCGATATTGGTGATCGTCTCTTTGGTTTGCGTCCTGGCCCTCAGCCTTGTCGGCCTATACACGACAATCGGCTCCGCAATGCGGCTTTTTGCAGAATAGCGATTACTCCGCCGCAAGCCGCGTATCATCCTCAGCCGCATCCGCATCGCCGGGTGCAGTTTTTGCGTCGAGATCGGGAAACGCCACGATGCGCTTTCCGGAGAAATCGGCATGCACCACCACGAGCTCCTTCTCCTCGAAATAACCGAGGAGGCGCCGCGCGCGGCGGGCGGAATGGGTGCCATAGGCCCGGGCAATGCGGGCATCCGACGGACAAGGCTCTTCACCCAGCGCCGCCTTGACGAGCAGCAGGAAGACCCCCTGCAGATCATCGGAAACCGACATCGACAATTCCAGCGCCTTTTCCCAGCCTTCGCTTGCCGCCATCGCCGCATCCACACCGGAGCGGGCAATCGCCACCTGCCGGCGGAATTCCGCCAGCGTCATTGGCGTGCCGGGAATACGGCGCATACGGGCGCGCACCAGAAAATCCTGATAAAGCACGGCATCCGTGCGATAGGCCGATTGCGGATCGTCGAGAATTTCCACAAGAACCGCACCGATCTTTTCCTCACGCTCTTCCGGCGTCAGTTCCGGCTGACCTGCGCGCGGCGATTGCTCCGGTGTAGGGCCGACGGCGGCGGGTGTGGAACGGGAAAGCTCTGCCAGAATGTCCGTGGTCGGACGCGGCGCGGGCGGCGTACGGCGCACGGCGGCGCGCGTGAATTCTTCCGGGTCCGGCGTGAAGATCAGGTCTTCCACATCCTGGGGCGCATCCGGTAGCGGCATCAGCTTTGGCGAGGATGAGCGCGCCGAGGTCTCCACCGCTCCAATGACGATGGGCAGCGGGCGACGTGAGAGCGCCGGGCCGAGCGCCACGAAATTGCCGCGCTGCAGATCGCGGAACATTTCCGCCTGTCGCCGATCCATGCCAAGAAGGTCAGCCGCGCGCGCCATGTCGATATCGAGAAAGGTGCGGCCCATCAGGAAGTTCGAGGCTTCCGCTGCCACGTTCTTGGCAAGCTTCGCCAGACGCTGCGTGGCGATGACGCCGGCAAGACCGCGCTTACGGCCACGGCACATCAGATTGGTCATGGCGCCCAGCGACGCCTTGCGCGCATCTTCCGTCACTTCACCAGCAACGGAGGGCGCAAACATCTGCGCCTCATCCACCACCACAAGCACGGGATACCAGAATTCGCGGTCGGCATCGAACAGGCCGTTGAGGAAGGCGGCTGCGGCCCGCATCTGCTGTTCGACATCAAGGCCTTCCAGCGTCAGCACGCATGAAACGCGGTGCTGGCGAATGCGGTTGGCAATGCCGGCAAGCTCGGCTTCCGTGCGTTCGCCATCCACCACCACATGGCCGAACCTGTCGGAAAGCGTGACGAAATCGCCCTCGGGATCGATGATGACCTGCTGCACCCATGGCGCCGATTGCTCCAGCAGCCGGCGCAGCAGATGCGACTTGCCGGAACCGGAATTGCCCTGCACCAGCAAACGCGTCGCAAGCAATTCCTCGATATCGAGCTTGGCCTGCTGCCCGCCCGATAGGGTCCCCATGTCGATGCCGACCTGCAATGTTCAATTCCTCGTGCTGCATCTGATGCGGCCGATTCTCTTGGCGGCGGCCGAACATGCTCTTTACCAAAAAAATCGCCGGTTGCGTCTGCCCCGTGCCGATAATGCACAGGCAATTGCACCGCCTCTAAGCCGCCCCGGACGAGACCCGCAAAAATGCAAGCCGTCTGCCGAACACATTCAGCATCAGCCCGATGATGACCAATGCGGCGCCGACCACTTCAAAGACGGTGATATGCTCTGCGAAAGCGAGATAGGCGCTGATGAAACCGACAATCGGCACCAGCAGTGAAAACGGCGCCACCGTTCCGGCCGGATAACGCAGAAGCAGGTAACTCCAGATGCCCGCGCCGACAATCGTCGCACCATAGGCCATGTAGATCACCACGAGAGCCATCGTCGGCGTCGCATTGAGCACGCCTTCCGCAATCGCTTCAGGTCCTTCCACCACCAGCGAAAGCAGGATCAACGGCAGAACTGGCACAAGGCTCGTCCATGCGACAAAGGAAACCGCATTCACCTGGCCGATGCGGCGGTTGACGATGTTGCCGCAGGCCCAGGCAATGGCCGAGCCGACGCCCATCAGAAGCGGTACCAGGGCTGCGACCGTCATGCGTTCCACGCCGATGACCGCCAGCCCGCCAAAAGCAATGATCGCGCCGATGATCTGTGAAGGCAACGGCCGCTCGCCGAGAAACACCACGGCAAGCGCCAGCGTGAAGAAGGCCTGCGACTGCATGACGAGCGAAGCGAGCCCCGCCGGCAGGCCGAGCTTGATGGCCGGATAAAGCAGGCCGAACTGCACGAAGCCCATCGCCATGCCGTACACGATCATATGCCGCCACGGCACATTGGGTTTCGGCAGGAAGAATACCAGCGGCACGGCTGCAAAGAAATAACGTACACCCGTCAGAAACAAAGGCGGCATGTCGGTGACGCCGACCTTGATGGCGACGAAGTTGAAGCCCCACAAAAACACGGTGATCAGGGCGAGAAGTATATGCGGCAATGCCATTTTGTTATGTCCGAATTTCAGGCGATCAAGAGTTGCCTTACGGCGCGACCGCCCTCTTCCAGCCAAAGGCAATGAGACCGGCGCCGATCAGGAGACCACCACCCGTGCGGTTGACGATGCGCTGAACATTCGGCTTGCGGATCGTGTTGCGGGCGGCACTTGCCAGAAGTCCATAAAGGGCGGCATTGACGGTGGCAAGCACCAGGAAGGTCACCTCGAATATCAGCACCTGCGGCCAGAAGGGCAATGTCGGCACCAGAAATTGCGGCAGGAAGGCGACGAAAAACACGATGCTTTTCGGGTTCAGCGCGGTGACGATATAGGCATGCAGGAAGATTTTGAGCGGTCTTTCACGGCCCGTCACACCCTTGCCGTCCGCGCCTTCGCCGCTGATCGGTGAACGCCACAGCTTGATGCCGAGATAGATGAGGTAGGCGGCGCCAATCCATTTCAGACCGGTGAAAAGAGCGGCCGATGTGGCAAGCAGCGCGCCGAGCCCCAGCATTGAGGCCGTCATGGCAGTGAAATCACCCAGCGCCACGCCCGTCACCGTCGCGGTGCTCGCCTTGCGGCCATGGCCGAGCGCGTAAGAAATCACCAACAGGATCGTCGGTCCCGGAATGGCGAGCATGATGGCGGATGCGGCCACGAAGGCCAGCCAGTTCTCCAAAGGCATGATGGAAATCTCCCTTCACTCGATGCGGTGAGCAAGCCACGGAAATCCTACTCTGGCAAGAGCTCCGTCTCCTGCTCGGCAAGACGCGTAAGTGCAGCCTCGTCGAAGCGGAGGAAAGCACACTCCACCTCGTTTGCGCCAACACGGCTGTAGAACCGTTGCGCGCCGCTATTGTCGCGACCCGTCGTGAAATCGAGCCGCGAACCACCCTGTTCGACGACAATTTTTGCCGCCTCACGGATCAGCGCTTCACCGACACCACGCCCCCTCGCCCATTCCGCAACGTAAAGTTCCTTCATGAACCAGACCGGCCGCAGCGCGACACCAGGAAACATCTCGAACATAGAGAGAATGCCCCGAGCGCCGTCATCGACAGCGACAAGCATGATACCGTTGCCGGACTGTAAAAAATGTCCGAGACGGGTCCGCACCGCCGCCTCACCAATCGCGCCCGCCCCCTCGTAATGCCGCTCCATATCGACAAACACAGGGCAAAGCAGCTCGATATCGGTCGCGGTGACTTTTCGGATTCGCATAAAATTCCACTCCAAAAATACGACGAAAGCACGGGATCATGACGTTGGTTTCACAAAACCGGCAACAGCTTCGCCGAACCTTTCGGGCCGGCGAAGTGCAGTTGCCCCAACTCAAAACCGCGGCGCCCAGTAAGGTGGTGCCCAGTCCCGACGCATCTTCCGCTCGGATGGCTCGAGGCCGATATCATCCAGCATACGTTCGGGTAGATCGGTGATATCCGTCGGCGGTGCACGCGGCACCATGGCCGCAACGAGAACCGCCCTTAGGGTTTTCCAGACGCCGAACGTGACGAACAAACGGTCGACCGCATCCGGCAGCGCATATGCTACCAATGGTTGATTTTTTTGCATGGAGATCCATCCCGGCGCAGCGAAGCAGCCAGGTCCTTTATCGATGGAAAACGACATGCCGGAACGACGGGCGCAGCACTCAGGCCACGCGAACGCGCAATTTCCGATGTCGAACGAAGTGAAAATGCCAAACGGCAAGGAAATCAGGCAATAAGCCTTATCGGAGGTTGATGCCTCGGACCATGTAACCACCGATGACCATGCCGGAAATGCCAGACATGCCGTTAAGGCGCATATTAAAATCGTCAGTCATTCCACGCCTCCTTTTATAGCGGTTACACACGAGGAGCATCTTACACGAGATGTCAGGCGCGACAAGTGGTCGCAATCTCGAATTGTAAAAGTCAAATGAGATAGATGCAAAAATACAACAGGCGCTCAGGCTGCCGAAACGCTGAGCCCAAACCCCTGCATCAGCCGCCGCGTGGCGAAGTCCGGCTTGCCCGATGTGAAGACGGCAAAGTCGAAGCCATCGGGGTGTTCCGCATCCTGCGGCAGCGGCACCAGATGGCGCGCCCGCCTTGCAATCGCCTCCGCCGGATCAAGCCAGTCCACCGGCCAGGGTGCCAGCCGGCGAAACACATTGGCCATGAAGGGGTAATGGGTGCAGGCGAGAACGACGATATCGGTGCGCTTGCCGTCACTGTCGATGAAGCAGGGTTCGATTTCAGCCAGAACCGCCTCGTCCGAAACCGGCTCACCCCTGATCCAGCTTTCCGCCATGCGCGCCAGATTTTCAGAGCCCACGAGACGGACATGGCACTGTGTGGCGAAGGACTGGATGAGATCACGCGTATAGGCACGCTTGACGGTACCCGGCGTCGCCAGCACGGAGACGAGGCCGGAGCGGGTGCGCTCCGCAGCCGGTTTGATGGCGGGAACGGTGCCGACGAACGTCATGTCCGGAAACCGGGCGCGAAGATCGGCACCGGCCAGTGTGAAGGCGGTGTTGCAGGCGATGATGCAGACTTCCGGGCTGTAGTCCTGTAGCAGCGTTTCGAAGAGCGAGAGAATACGCGTCTTCAGCGCCTCCTCTTCCCAGCCGCCATAGGGAAAACCCGCATCGTCGGCCACATAAATGAAACCGCGCTCGGGCATCAGCACGCGCGCTTCGCGCAGCACAGTCAGCCCGCCAATGCCGGAATCAAACACCAGCACCGGTTTCAGCACATCGGCCGCGGCCTCATTCGTCTTCAGCATTCTCCCCGGTCCTCTCCGAATTGGCGCCCTCAGCCGACGGCGCCGCCCGGCCTGCCTGCTTTGGCCACTGCCGGGGGAAACGGTCGAGCGAATTGATCACGCCGCGGACAACGCTGATTTCCTGCTCGGAAAAACCCCGTCTCGACAGCACGGCACGCAGATTGTCGACCATTTTCGGCTTTTTTTCAGCAGGGTGGAAATAACCGCGCGCGTCCAGCGCTTCCTCGATATGTTCGAACAGGCCGAAAACCTGCTCCTTGGTCGAAGGTCGCTGCTCGACGGACTGGAAAAGCGTCTCCCCCAGGTCGTCCATGCCTGATTTCATCCATTCATAAGACATCAGCAGCACAGCCTGCGCAATGTTCAGCGAGGCAAAAGCGGGGTTGACGGGGAAGGTCACGATCTCGTCGGCCAGCGCCACTTCCTCATTGGTCAGCCCCCAGCGCTCCCGCCCAAACAGGATGCCGGTCTTTTCGCCAGCCTTGAATTTTGCCCTGAGCGTATCGGCAGCGGTTACCGGCGCGCGCACCGGCTTGAAACCGTAACGCTCGCGCGCCGTCGTGGCATAAACGAAATTGAGATCCTTGATCGCCTCTTCCAGCGTCTCGAATACCTTGGTGCCGTCAATGACATGATCGGCCTTGGAAGCGGCAGCACGCGCCTTCTCGCTCGGCCAGCCATCACGTGGATTGACCAGACGCAGTTCGGAAAGGCCGAAATTGGCCATCGCCCGTGCCACCATGCCGATATTTTCGCCGAGCTGCGGTTCGACCAGAATGATCGCCGGGCCTTCCGCCAGAAGTTCAAGCTCACTGTTAGTGCCTGCCATCGTCGTTTGTCCGTTTTCAAAAGCGCCGCATCGACTTTAACGCCGATACTGTAAAGCGCGCCTCACTGGCATAGATCGGCGCTAAAATCAAAGTCGGAGGGAGCACGCATCCCGCTCGGATTTGCTGAAGATGAGAGCAAAACCACTACCCCGTCATCCTCGGGCTTGACCCGAGGATCTACAAACCGTTGAAATCAATCGATCCTCGGGTCAAACCCGAGGATGACGACGATTGTGGCGAAAGCCTCGCATCACCCTCAACGGGCTCAAACGCGACCCCTCACTCGCCCTTGATGATATTCGCCATCTCTTCGCGCAGCGAATCCCTGCCCTCATCGCCAACGCGGTGAATGTCGCTGATCACCGGCCGCCCGTCTTCCTCGATGACATCGAAATGAACTTCATCGACGGTCGCCTTCATCTCCGCCTCGTCCATGCAGGCCCACAGCTTGAATTTCGCCGTCACATCAGTCACGCCGTCCTTCACCGCGCCCGGCGTCACCGAAACATCCGCCAGCGGGCAGCCATCCTGCGAGTTCGTCACCACATCGTAACCGAAGGGATCGCCGGTCTCACCGCTTTCCGCCTCATATGCCGGCTTCTTGGATGCTTCGCGATACTGGGTGACGAAGTCCTTGCTGAACAGGCTGGTCAGCATGTCCTCGTCGAAAATATATTTCCAGTTTTCGGCGTCGCCGGACCAGTTCTTGACGGTGATGTCCATCACCTTCTGAACGGGATCGGCAGGCCCGGCCGCAAGGGCATTGTGCGAAAAGAGGACGGCGGCAGTCAGAAGCAGAATATTCCGCATGATGTGATCCCGGGATAGGCCCGACACGCGGGCGAAGCGATTCGCCTGACTGTATTCCGGCATTGTGGTTTGGCAATGCGCAATCCACTGTTGCGCTGCGCCAAAAAAGCGCCCCCCATGGCTTTGCCTCAGACGCTCGCGATGCTATAGCCGCACCGGATATTTTTCCGGATACCGGCGTCATCAGGCGCCACAGCTTCGAAGGTGAGGAATTCATGGCAAAGATCAAGGTAGCCAATCCAGTCGTTGATCTCGACGGCGACGAAATGACCCGTATCATCTGGCAGCTGATCAAGGACAAGCTGATCCTGCCTTACCTCGATCTCGATATCGAATATTACGACCTCTCGGTTGAAAACCGTGATGCCACCAACGACCAGGTCACCGTCGATGCGGCACACGCCATCAAGAAGCACGGCGTCGGCATCAAGTGCGCCACGATCACGCCGGATGAAGCACGCGTCGAGGAATTCGGCCTGAAGCAGATGTGGAAGAGCCCGAACGGCACGATCCGCAACATTCTGGGCGGCGTCATCTTCCGCGAGCCGATCATCTGCAAGAACGTTCCGCGCCTCGTTCCCGGCTGGACCAAGCCGATCGTCGTCGGCCGCCACGCTTTCGGCGACCAGTACAAGGCAACCGATTTCAAGTTCCCCGGCAAGGGCAAGCTGACGATCAAGTTCGTTGGTGAAGACGGTCAGGTCATCGAGAAGGACGTCTTCGACGCTCCGAGCGCCGGCGTGGCACTTGCCATGTACAACCTCGACGAATCCATCCGCGAATTCGCCCGCGCATCGATGATGTACGGCCTGATGCGCAAGTGGCCGGTTTACCTGTCCACCAAGAACACCATCCTCAAGGCCTATGACGGTCGCTTCAAGGACATCTTCGAAGAAGTCTACCAGACCGAGTTCAAGGCGAAGTTCGACGAAGTCGGCATCATCTATGAGCACCGCCTGATCGACGACATGGTTGCTTCCGCGCTGAAGTGGTCCGGCGGTTACGTCTGGGCCTGCAAGAACTACGATGGCGACGTTCAGTCCGACACGGTTGCCCAGGGCTTCGGCTCGCTCGGCCTGATGACCTCGGTTCTCCTGTCGCCGGACGGCCGCACGGTCGAAGCCGAAGCGGCACACGGCACGGTGACGCGCCACTACCGCCAGCACCAGAAGGGTCAGGAAACCTCGACCAACTCGATCGCTTCGATCTTCGCCTGGACCCGTGGCCTCGCCCACCGCGCCAAGCTGGACGACAATGCCGAACTCGCAAAGTTCGCGACAACGCTCGAAACCGTCTGCGTCGACACCGTCGAAAGCGGCTTCATGACCAAGGATCTGGCCCTGCTCATCGGTCCGGACCAGCCCTGGCTCTCCACCACCGCTTTCCTCGACAAGATCGACGAGAACCTCAAGAAGGCGATGGCGGCTTAAGCCTCTTCACTCAGCGACATTAAAACCCGGCCTCAGCGCCGGGTTTTTTCTTTGCGCCACTAATCTGAAACGTCAGCGCCGCGGCACGGGCCGAGCGCGCCCTCACCTCCTCCTGCACTGGGAGACCAAGTGCACCCGTCGCGCGCCTGACCTGCAAATCTCCGACCAGAAGCGATAGCCAGATCTCGCCCGGCCCTTCCAGCATGTCAGCGCATATGACACCGCGTTCTTCCAATGCCTGAAAATAGGCCGCAAGTTTCGGCATGACGTGGTCACGATCTGGGCTGCATTGGGCAGAAAAACGTGGAAAAACTGAAAAATCGGGCCGAAACGCCCGGTTTTCTTTTTTTGTTCACAGTATCTTGATTAGACGTTGCACTAGGCGCAGACTTCGATTCTGCACCGTGCCGTGGCCAGCACAACAATAAGACAAAGCTGAAACAGCATCTACTTACAGATAACTTGCCCGGCGCAGTCAAAACTTACCGTAGCGTCAGTACGATCCTCAACGAGCGTGAGAATGATGCCGCGGGTTATAAAAACACACCGCGCCAGTGAGAAACCCGCAGGGTTTCCCCATGAGGTTGCGGCTATTTTGCTTGGGGAGGCAAAACTATGAGTGAGTTGATCTTCTACACCAATCCCATGTCGCGCGGACGCATCGCGCGCTGGATGCTCGAAGAAGTGGGTGTTCCGTATAAAACGGAAATATTGAGCTTCGAAACCTCGATGAAATCACCCGCTTACCGCCTGATAAACCCGATGGCCAAGGTGCCGGCCATCAAACATGGCGATACCATCGTAACCGAGGCGGCGGCTATCTGTGCTTATCTGGCCGACGCCTTTCCGGGTGCAAATCTTGCTCCGACACCGAAGGCGCGCGGACTTTATTATCGCTGGATGTTTTTCGCTGCCGGCCCCCTGGAGATGGCGGCCAGCATGAAGGCAATGGGTTTTGAAGTACCGGCCGACAAGCTGCGCATGGCGGGCTGCGGCAGCTATGCGGATGTGATGAATACGCTTGAGCGCGCCGTCAGCGAAAACCGCTTCATCGCCGGCGATCTCTTCACCGCAGCAGATGTTTATGTCGGTGCCCATATCGGTTGGGGGCTACACTTCGGCACGATCGAAAAACGCCCGGCCTTCATCGACTACATGGCGCATCTCACCGAACGCCCGGCCTTCAAGCGTGCCGCCCAGCTTGATGAAGATGCGGCGAAGGATTTGCAGGCAACCGGATAGTCGGCCTGCGATATTGCGAAAAACGAACCACGGCCTGTCCGAAAATCGCCCATAGGGTCGGTTCTTGCGACGGGTCTATTCTTCGGATTGGCCGAATGGTTCTCCGACCTCGATTGCATGCCCGTCCGGATCATAAAAGCGGAATACTCTCTGCCCCCAGGCCTGCTCTTGAACGGGATGAATAAGCTCCACATGCGGTGCGATATTTAGAAAAGCCGCATCCACATCTGCGTGCTCGAAATACAGCAGCAGGTTTCGCCTGCCATACGGCTCTTCCATGCCGGATGGTGCTTGCCACACCGTCTCCTCAAGCGACCGCCCCTCATGGATGGCAAAGACGCCTTCAAAGAGAACGAAATCCCCGAAGTCCCGCAATATTCGGAGGCCGAGCCGGTCACGATAAAACGCCTTGGAGCGGTCTATATCGCGCACGAAAGGGATGGGATTTACAAAGCGCATCGCATGACCTCCTCCCCGTCTTCAGCCCTCGATGATTCATACCGTCTCTCGCCAGCCTCAGCGCAGAATGAAAAAAGGCGGGGTAAAACCCCGCCCCTTCCTCAATCTTTCCGGATCAGGCCGCCAGTGCCGCGGCCACCGCTTCGATGGCCTCCTGCGCCTTGGCGCCATCCGGGCCGCCGGCCTGTGCCATATCCGGGCGTCCGCCGCCGCCTTTGCCGCCAAGTGCGGCCGAAGCGGTGCGGACAATATCGACAGCACTGAAACGGGCCGTCAGATCTTCGGTAACGGCAGCAACGGCGCTTGCCTTACCATCCTCGGAAACCGCAATCAGCAGCACGACGCCAGAGCCGATATTGGCCTTGGCCTCATCGGCAAGACCCTTGAGATCCTTGGCATCGATGCCAGCAAGCGATTTCGCAAGGAAATTGACGCCCGCGACCTGCTGCACATCGTTTGCGCCGGCATCCGACGAACCACCGCCCATGGCCAGCTTCTTGCGGGCATCCGCAAGCTCACGCTCCAGCTTCTTGCGCTCGTCAAGCAGCCCTTCGACGCGCGACAGCACGTCGCCCGGCTGAACCTTCAGCGACGACGCCAGAGCCTTCACCCGCTCATCCTGCTCGGCAAGATAGGCGAACGCACCCTGACCGGTGACGGCCTCAAGACGACGTACGCCGGAACCGACAGCGCTTTCGCCGAGAATGCGGATGAGGCCGATCTGACCGGTGGCAGCCACATGGGTGCCGCCGCAAAGCTCAACGGAATAGGGACGATTGGCTTTTGCGCCATGCAAGCCGGTGCCCATCGACACCACGCGAACCTCGTCGCCGTATTTTTCACCAAACAGCGCCATGGCACCTTCGGCAATGGCATCGTCAACGCTCATCAGGCGGGTGACAACAGGCGAGTTCTGCAGCACGATCTCGTTCGCCATGTCCTCAACGACCTTCAACTCCTCGGCCGACATCGGCTTGGGATGTGAAACGTCGAAGCGCAGGCGCTCGGGCGCAACCAGCGAACCCTTCTGGGCAACATGGGTGCCGAGCACTTCGCGCAGCGCCTCATGCAGCAGGTGGGTTGCGGAATGGTTGGCACGCAGACGCGAACGGCGATCATGATCGACCGTCAGCTGTACGGCTTCATCGACCTTCAATCCACCCTTGGACACCGTGCCGGAGTGCACAAAAAGGCCTTCGCCCTTTTTGTGGGTTCCGGTGACATCAAAGCTGCCAGTTTCGCCGACGATGACACCGGTATCGCCCATCTGGCCGCCCGATTCACCGTAAAATGGCGTCTGGTTGACGATAATTTGCACCGTCTCGCCCTCGGCAGCACTATCGACTGCCTTGCCATCCCTGACGATCGCCTGAATGACGCCCTCAGCGGTTTCGGTGTCGTAGCCCAGGAACTCCGTTGCGCCGAGCTTTTCCTTCAGCTCGAACCACACGGTTTCCGTTGCCGTATCGCCGGAGCCGGCCCAGTGCGAGCGGGCTTCCGCCTTCTGGCGCTGCATGGCATCGGTAAAACCGGAAATATCGACGCCGATTTCGCGGGCGCGCAGCGCGTCCTGTGTCAGATCGAGTGGGAAACCATAGGTGTCGTAAAGCTTGAAGGCGGTTTCGCCATCCAGCATATCGCCCTTGTGCAGGGTCGAAGTAGCATCGGACAGCAGCGACAGGCCGCGTTCCAGCGTCTTGCGGAAACGGGTTTCCTCAAGTTTCAGTGTCTCGGAAATCAGCGCCTCGGCCCGAACCAGTTCGGGATAGGCGCGACCCATCTGCTGGATCAGCGCCGGCAGCAACCTATAGATCAGCGGCTCGCGCGAGCCCAGGAGCTCGGCATGGCGCATGGCGCGGCGCATGATGCGGCGCAGAACATAACCACGACCTTCGCTTGATGGCAGAACGCCATCGGCAATCAGGAAGGAGGCCGAACGCAGATGATCGGCGATGACCCGGTGGCTGGCGCGGTGCTCGCCTTCGGCCGGAACCCCGGTTGCCTCGACGGAAGCGGCGATCAATGCGCGGAACAGGTCCGTGTCGTAATTGTCGTGTTTGCCCTGCAGCAGTGCCGAAATGCGCTCGAGGCCCATGCCGGTGTCGATCGACGGGCGCGGCAGGTCGATGCGTTCTTCCTTCGTCAGCTGCTCATATTGCATGAAGACGAGGTTCCAGATCTCGATGAACCGGTCGCCATCCTCTTCCGGCGAGCCGGGCGGGCCACCCCAGATATGATCACCGTGATCGTAGAAGATTTCCGAACAGGGACCACAGGGACCGGTATCGCCCATCGCCCAGAAATTGTCGCTGGTCGCAATGCGGATGATGCGGTCGTCGGAAAAACCGGCGATCTTCTTCCAGAGATTAAAGGCCTCGTCGTCGGTGTGATAGACCGTGACCAGCAGCCGGTTGCGGTCGATGCCGAATTCCTTGGTGATCAGGTTCCAGGCATGGGTGATCGCCTCTTCCTTGAAATAATCGCCGAAGGAGAAATTGCCGAGCATTTCGAAGAACGTATGGTGACGGGCGGTATAACCGACATTGTCGAGGTCGTTATGCTTGCCACCGGCGCGCACGCATTTCTGCGCCGAAGCGGCGGTGGAATAGGGACGGCTTTCAAGACCGGTGAAGACGTTCTTGAACTGCACCATGCCGGCATTGGTGAACATCAATGTCGGATCGTTGCGCGGCACCAGCGGGCTGGAGGGCACGATCTCGTGTCCATTCTTTTTGAAGTAGTCGAGAAAGGTCGACCGAATTTCATTTACACCGCTCATGCCCACACACCGCTCACAGCTGGAGTCCATCATTGCCATCACAAATGACGGCTATATTGCAAAATCAATGGCTTTTATCGTCCGTATCCTGCCCTGTCCAGCCATGCAGGTAAACCAAGGCGCATCGACAAACAAAAAGGGCCAGGCGAGGGAAAATCGCACGGCCCATTTCGTTTCGATCAGCTCATTTCGGCAAAACGGCCCGACAATTCATGCCCGGCCGCTTTTGAGGTGTCAGCCCTCGTCGCCGTCACCGTCGCTATCGCCGGCATCCGGACCGCCATTCTGCAGGAAGCGGTCAGCGATCAGACCGGCATTCTGGCGCAGCGCCAGCTCGATCTCATTGGCCGTTTCCGGATTGTCGCGCAGGAAGGTCTTGGCGTTCTCACGCCCCTGCCCCAGACGCTGGCTGTTATAGGAGAACCATGCACCGGATTTCTCGACGATACCGGCCTTCACGCCGAGATCGACAAGCTCGCCGGTCTTGGAAACGCCTTCGCCATACATGATGTCGAATTCCACCTGCTTGAAGGGCGGCGCCATCTTGTTCTTGACGACCTTGACGCGCGTCTGGTTGCCGACCACCTCTTCGCGTTCCTTGACGGCGCCGATACGGCGAATGTCGAGACGCACGGAGGCGTAGAACTTCAGCGCGTTACCGCCCGTCGTCGTTTCCGGCGAACCGAACATGACGCCGATCTTCATGCGGATCTGGTTGATGAAGATCACCATGCACTTCGACTTGGAGATCGAAGCGGTCAGTTTGCGCAGCGCCTGGCTCATCAGACGCGCCTGAAGACCTGGCAGGCTGTCACCCATCTCGCCTTCGATTTCCGCCCGCGGCGTCAGCGCCGCGACCGAATCGACGACCAGAACGTCGACCGCGCCGGAACGAACCAGCGTATCTGTGATTTCCAGTGCCTGTTCGCCGGTATCCGGCTGCGAAATCAGCAGGCTCTGCAGATCCACACCCAGCTTGCGGGCATAGACCGGATCAAGCGCATGTTCGGCGTCCACGAAGGCGCAGATGCCACCCTTCTTCTGGGCTTCCGCAATGGTCTGCAGCGCCAGCGTCGTTTTACCCGAGCTTTCCGGACCATAAATTTCAACGATGCGCCCCTTCGGCAGACCGCCGATGCCGAGCGCGATATCCAGGCTGAGCGAACCCGTCGAAACGGTTTCCACTTCAACCACATTTTCATTGGAACCGAGCTTCATGATCGATCCCTTGCCGAACGAACGTTCGATCTGGGAGAGCGCCGCTTCCAGTGCCTTGCTTTTATCCACGGATTTATCCTCTACGAGACGCAAAGAATTTTGTGCCATCTGAACCACCTTTAGGTTATTGAAGCCGCACAGGCAATGAAGCAGTATGGAAATGGTATGTACTCCATTTGTTCTCATTTCGCAAGGCGCAGCCAGCATATTGAAAACAAATAGCGATAAGTGGTTTGTTCTATCTTTGTTTTTCGGCTCCGGCCTATCGCCGCAAACGGGAAGTGACAGGGAAACGGACAGGAGGTTCGGCCGAATCGTCCGGCCTTTCCATCCGCCAAAGAGGGAAACGCAAGCGTGAAGAAAATACTCGTTCTGGGCGGCGCGCATATCGACAGACGCGGCATGATCGAGACTGAGACGGCGCCCGGCGCCAGCAATCCCGGCTCCTGGATGGAGGAGGCAGGCGGCGGTGGTTTCAACGCGGCGCGCAATCTTGCCCGGCTCGGTTTTGCCGTCCGCATCATCGCGCCACGCGGCGGCGACGTGACGGGCGAAGCGGTGGCGGAGGCCGCAAAATATGCCGGCGTCGAAGATACGCCCTTCATTTTCCTTGACCGCCGCACGCCGAGCTACACCGCCATTCTGGAGCGTGACGGCAATCTGGTCATCGCGCTTGCCGATATGGACCTCTACAGGCTCTTTACCCCGCGCCGCCTGAAAGTGCGTGCCGTGCGCGAGGCGATCACGGCAAGCGACTTTCTGCTCTGCGATGCCAATCTTCCTGATGACACGCTGACGGCGCTCGGCCTCGTCGCCCGCGCCTGCGAAAAGCCGCTCGCCGCCATCGCCATTTCACCCGCCAAGGCGGTGAAACTGAAGGGCGCGCTTGCCGATATCGACATCCTCTTCATGAACGAGGCAGAAGCACGCGCGCTCACCGGAGAGACGGCGGAAAATGTTCGCGACTGGCCCGGCATTCTGCGCAAGGCCGGGCTTGCCGGCGGCGTCGTCACCCGCGGCGCAAGCGAGGTCGTTGCTTTCGATAGGACGCAAACCGTAACGCTCAACCCGCCCCTTATCCGCGAGGTGAAGGACGTGACCGGCGCCGGCGACGCCATGGCCTCCGGTTATCTTGCCGCGATCACCGAGGGAAAGACCATCGCGGAAGCGCTAAGACAGGGTGCGGCGGCTGCGGCCATCACCGTACAATCGCCCTTCGCCACCTCGCAGGATTTATCAAAAGACAGTGTCGATGCCATGTTGGGACTTGTTCCCGCAGCTGAAATACTGGCATGAACCCGCTTTCAAGAACTGGAACAGAATAAATGACCCGCCCAATCTCCCCGCTCCTGCCCATCGTTTATTCACAGGAAGTCGCCGCCGCCAAGCAGCGCGGTGCGCCGATCGTCGCACTTGAATCGACCATCATCACCCATGGCATGCCCTATCCCGGCAATATCGAGATGGCCGAAAGCGTCGAACAGATCATTCGGGACCAGGGCGCCGTTCCGGCGACCATCGCCGTCATTCACGGCACCCTGCATATCGGCCTCGAAAAGGACCAGCTGGAGGCGCTCGCCCAGACCACTGACGCCATGAAGGTCTCGCGCGCCGATATCGCCTTCGCAATCGCCGAGCGCCGCACCGGTGCCACCACGGTTGCCGCCACCATGATCGCCGCCGCCCGCGCCGGCATCCGCGTTTTCGCCACCGGCGGCATCGGCGGTGTACACAAGGGAGCGGAAGAGACCTTCGATATCTCCGCCGATCTGACCGAACTGGCCAAGACCGGCGTCATCGTCGTCTGCGCCGGCGCCAAGGCGATCCTCGATATTCCGAAGACGCTCGAGGTTCTCGAAACCAACGGCGTGCCCGTCGTCACCTTCGGCTCGGAAGAATTCCCGGCCTTCTGGTCGCGCTCCTCCGGCCTGGCGAGCCCGCTTTCGCTGAACAGCCCGGCAGCAATAGCCAATTTCCAGGTAACACGCGAACAACTCGGCATCGATGGCGGCATGCTGATCGCCAACCCCGTGCCGGAAGAAGACGAAATCCCCCGCGAAGAAATGGAAATCTACATCAACCGCGCCATTTCCCATGCCGAGCGCGACGAAGTCACCGGCAAGGCGGTCACGCCCTATCTGCTCGGCGATATCTTCCGGCTGACGGATGGCCGCAGTTTGGAGACCAATATTGCGCTGGTGCGCAACAATGCGCGGCTGGCGGCGGAGATCGCCGTGGCGCTGGACTGAAGAGCATTCAGTTTTCTCAGTCATCCTCGGGCTTGACCCGAGGATCCACGTTGCGACAGCAGAAATGGATCCTCGCCTCAAGGGCGAGGATGACGGTGCGAAAGTAGCAAGCTCGAAACCAACAAAAAGGCCCGGAAAGCTTGCGCTCTCCGGGCCTTTGTTTTCCTGCCAGAACCCGATCAGTTCTGCGCGACCGGCTTTACCAGCGGCGTGACGCGGCGGATGGTGACGCGGCGGTTCTGCTGTTCCGGACCGAGTGTCTGGACCTTCAGGTAACGCTCGCCATAACCCTGCGTCGCAAGGTTTTCCGGCGGAATGCCATAGACATCGGTCAGCACATTGGCAACGGATGCAGCGCGCTCGTCGGAAAGTACGAGGTTGCTTTCATCCGAACCCACGGCGTCGGTGTGGCCTTCGATGAGGAAGGTTTCCGCCGGGTTCTTTTCCAGCGCCTTGTTGATCGCGTCCGCCACCTTGCGCAGTGAGCGCGCCTGCGCCATCGGAATTTCGGCGCTGCCGGTGGCAAAGGTGATCGTATCGAGGTCGATACGGCGCACCTTGTCGCGGATACGGGCCGAATAGCGCACTTCATCCAGCGAATAGACACGCTCCACGGGCTCGACCGGCGGCTGCTCGAGGAAGCGGTAATAATCGCGGTCCGGATCGCTCGACGTGTCGATGATGTAGTCACGAACGGGGATACGCAGGCGCATCGGCGGCAGGTCGAGGCCCGGATCGCGATAGACATAATCGCGGTCTGGATCGTCCATCAGCTCGGGCGCATAGAACAGCACATACTCCCGGCCGCGATCATCGATGCGCGAGCGCTGGATCACGTCGCCATAACGATTGCGGATCGTCACCACCTGCGTGCCGTCACGGCGCTCCACGGTTTCGCGGACACGACCGCCCGGCAGGCGCTCGTAATAGGGCTCGCCGCCATCACGTATGAAGCGCTGGTTGTCATCGCCACGCACGACGACACGATCGCCGAATTGCAGGATGATCGGCGCATCGCGGTCACGATCCCGGTCACGCGGGCGGCCCTCACGTGGCTGCCATTCGCGCACGCCTTCCGGCCGCTCATATTGCGGACGACGGTCGATGCGCTCGCCCTGCTGGGAGGTGATCGCCTCCATTTTCACGGGTGGCGGCGGGGTCTTTCCTTCGGCGGCACCAGCGCGCTGCGCCTCGGCGTCGGAGGTCGGAACCTTCACGTCACCGGCCTGTTCGCGCTCGCGGCGACGTTGCTCGCGGGCCTGATTGTTGCCGGAGCGCTCCACTTCCTTGTCGCTGTCGAGAACGGCCGCACCCTTGTCGACAGGCAGGATGACGGTATCGGCGGTCTTGGACGGATCCTTGGCAACCGCCTTGGCCTTGTCCAGCTCCTCCTTCGTCATGGGCGGTGCTTCCGTCTGCGGAACGGCAACCTGGTTGGGAACGGGCTCACCGGCAGGCGCCTGTCCCGTCGTGGCGCCGCTTGGCGGCGGGGGCGTCGGCGTGCCCGGCAGCGGCGCTGCAGGCTCTGTCTTGCCCTGACCTTCGACTGGCGGCTTCTCGGAAGGCTGCTGGCCGGGTGCGGGGTTGGGCTGTGCCTCTGGCGCCGGCGGACGTGCGGGTGTCGGCGCTTCCGTCGGAACAGGCGCTTCTTTCGCGGCCGGTTCCGGAGCGTCGGGCTTTTTCTCCGGAACAGCCTTTTCGGCCGGTTCGGATTTCTGTTCCGGAGCCTTTTCTTCTACCTGCGGCTTTTTCTCACGCGGTTTGGCAGGCTGCTCGGCATTGTCAGGACGTGCGGCAGGCTGCTCGGCGGCGGGTTCTTTCGCACGTTCCTTGCGCGGGCGCTCCTTCGGCTGCTGTTCAGCGGGTGCCGCCTCAGGTGCGGCTTCGGGGGCGGCCTCCGGGCGCTGGCGTGCGGGCCGCTGCTCGCCTTCCCCTTGAGGCTCCTGTGTCCGCTCGGGTTTGCGTGGGCGTTCCTGCGGCTGTTCGGCAGGCGCCGGTTCAGGGCGGGCTTCGCGCTGCTGCTGCGGCTCACGCTGAGGTTCCGGCGGTGCTTCACGCTTGGGTTCGGGCTGCGCTTCGCGTTGCGGCTCGGGGCGCGGTTCGGCAGGTGCGGCTTCCGGCTTCGGCTCGGGCGGGCGTTCACGTGGCGGCTCGGGTGCCTGCTCCTGCTTCGGCGGCTCGGCCTGCGGCTGCGCTTCTTCGGCCTGCTGGCGCTGTTTGCGCAGAAGCTCCTCCGGGTTCTGTTCCTCGGCGACCTGACCTTCGGGCTGCGCCTGCGCCAGAATCAGCGGGCTCTGCAACTTGGGCATCTGGGTCTGCGCCCGCGCGGCTCCGGCAAAACCGGCAGCAGCCGGCTCCACCGCAATCGCCAGCGACATGAGGGGGAAAACCACCCCCGTCAGCAATCTGTTCTTCTTCAGCATCGGTGCTTCCTCATCTGCCATTATTGGTCGCTTGTATCGCGACATCTTGAACCGGCTGCGCATGCAGGCGCTGGTCAACGCCTTGCACACGCTTCGGTTCCCATGATGGACAAAGCCTTGTGTACCGGAAATGAACAGATCAAGGCGTTTTCGTGAAAGCTCTGCGGCGCAATCGAGATGACTAATATTGCAGTTGCATTTTTTGACCAACCGGATGAATAATTGCCCCGGCGCTGAAGGCCACGGAAAACAAAAAAACATTCCGTCGCGCCTTGCGCTTATGGCGTCCGCACTGAAAACAACAACAGACTGCGGATGAACGACCAAAAGAGAGGATCGAAATGCCTATTTCCACCCGTCTGCTCGCAGCCGTATCGATTGCCGCTATCTCGCTGTTTTCTGGTGCCGCCCTTGCGCAGGACAAGATCGTCATCGGCACCGAAGGCGCCTACCCGCCCTTCAACAATCTTGAAGCCGACGGCACGCTGACCGGCTTCGACATCGACATCGCCAAGGCGATGTGCGAACAAATGAAAGCCGAATGCACCTTCGTCACCAATGACTGGGACGGCATCATTCCCGCCCTTCAGGCCAAGAAGTTCGATGCCATCATCGCGTCCATGTCGATCACGCCCGAGCGTCTCGAGAAGGTCGATTTCTCCAAGAAATATTACAACACCCCGCCGGCCATCGCCGTGCCGAAGGATTCGCCGATCAAGTCTCTCGACGACCTGAAGGGCAAGTCGCTCGGCGCACAGGGTTCCACCACCCACTCCAACTATGCTGAAAAGCATTTTCCGGATGCCGACGTGAAGATGTATCCGACCGCCGACGAATATAAGCTCGATATCGCCAATGGCCGTATCGACGCCGTCATCGACGATATCGTCGTGCTTTCGGAATGGCTGAAGACGGATGCCGGCGCCTGCTGCAAGATCCTGACGCCGCTCAAGGTCGATGTCGAAATCAACGGCAATGGCGCAGGCGTTGCGGTCCGCAAGGGTGACACAGCGCTCGCCGATAAATTCACGGCTGCCATCGCCGGTATCCGCGCCAGCGGCAAATACCAGGAGATCAATAAAAAATACTTCGATTTCGACGTTTACGGCGAGTAAGCCTGCTCGATCTGTTGAAATCTGGTGGCGGAAGGCTTGCCCTTCCGCCATTTTTGTTTGAAAACGTCACCATAACAATCACGGCGGCTTAAGACCGCGGGGGAAAACTGGCATGAGCGGAGCATTTTCCGCCATAGGTGCGTTCTGGACCTATGTCTCGACACTTCTCGACCCCTTCTGCGGTCCGGTCGGTCTCTTCTCGCTTTTCGGAAACGGCACCCTTGTTGCGTGTGGTGATGCAGGCTGGGGCGATGAAATCGCCTTCGGCGTCAAGGTCACGATCTCGCTGGCGCTTGCGACATTGCCTGTCGGCCTGCTGATCGGCTTCCTCATCGCGCTTGCGGCGCAATCGGAAGAAAAGTCGCTGCGGCTGGCAACCGGCATATACACAACCATCTTCCGCGGTCTGCCGGAATTGCTGACGCTCTTCATCGTCTATTACGGCATTCAGATGCTGCTGCAATCAGCAGCGGGTTATGTCGGCATCACCGGCCCGGTCGAGATCAATGCCTTCGTGGCCGGCATGGTCGCGCTATCGGTGGTGTTTTCATCCTATGCTTCCGAAGTGCTGCTCTCCGCCTTCAAGGCCATTCCCAAGGGCCAATATGAAGCGGGCCATGCGCTTGGCCTGTCGCGCGGCCGCACCATGGTGCTCATCATCATTCCGCAACTGGTCAGGATCGCCCTGCCCGGCATGACCAACCTCTGGGTCATCCTGCTCAAAGACACGTCCTACGTTTCGATCATCGGACTTGCCGATATCATACGTCAGACCGGCATCGCCGCCCGGGTCAGCAAGGAAGCCTTCTTTTTCTACGGCATCGCCTGCCTGCTTTACCTCATCCTCGCACTTCTCTCCTCCATCGGGATCGGCTTCATCGATCGCTGGTCGCGCAAGTCGGAGGCACGCCGATGAGCCATATCAATGAACTCATTCCGCCGCGCCCGGCGCCAGCCATAGCCGACAAGCCGCTCAACATATCGCGCATCGTCGGCATCGCCGTCATCATGCTCTGGCTGCTGCTCGCCGCCGGCTTGATCTTCGCCATGATCGAAGGGTGGGACTGGGCGAAATTCGAACGTTACGGACCACGTTACATTGACGGCCTCATCACCACCATCACGCTGGTCGGAAGTTCGATCATTCTCGGCGCAATCCTGTCGGTGCCGATCGCCTTTGCGCGTATGTCGAAAAACCGCGTCCTCGGCGCACTGGCCTATGCCTATGTCTATGTATTCCGCAGCACGCCGCTTCTGGCCCAGCTTTTTCTGATCTATTACGGCCTCGGCAGCTTCCGCCCGCAACTGGAAGCCGTTGGTCTGTGGTGGTTCTTCCGTGAAGCCTGGTATTGCGGCCTCCTGTCGCTGACCCTCAACACCGCCGCCTATCAAGCCGAAATCCTGCGCGGCGCAATCCGCAGCGTGCCGCTCGGCCAGCATGAGGGCGCCGCCTCGCTCGGCATTTCGAAATTCATCACCTTCCGCAAGGTCATCCTGCCGCAGGCACTCATCGTCGCGCTGCGTCCTTACGGAAACGAGATCATCCTGATGATCAAGGGTTCGGCAGTCGTCTCCATCGTCACGGTTTTCGACCTGATGGGACAGACCCGCTACGCCTTTTCCCGCACATTCGATTACCAGGCCTATCTCTGGGCCGCGATTTTCTACCTGACAATCGTCGAGACGCTGAGGCACGTTTGGGCCTGGCTGGAAGCCCGCCTGACACGCCACCTCAAGCGTTAAGCCAAAGCTTGGCAGCACTCATCAACTGAGGCTGCCAACATTTTGAAAAATATAAATATTTTGTGACAGTCCATGGCTTTGGCAAGGTTGGATTAACCGTGTCGTGTTCCCATGTCAGATACAGCGGCAACGCTGTGATCGGCAATCATGGAAACGGGAACCGCCGTCATGAACAAGGACATGGAAATGATGCTGAGAGGCTACGGCCTCACCACCGCCCAGATATTCTACCGCATGCCGGACCATCCGCTGGTTCTGCAGACCTATGTCTGGCAGGACTATGATCTCGCCCCGGATTTTCCCGAAATGCACGGCTTCCTCAAATTCTGGCAGGAAAAGCTCGACGGACCGCTACATTCCGTCCGCTACGTGCACCGGCAGGTAATCTCGGCGCAGGAATGGCGCGCGCTGAAAGGGGAGTTCATCATCCACTGAGAACTGTCCCCACATAAACGTTGCGCCAACCACCGTTGCGGCTTACAGCAAACGTCAACCGAAGACGTTATGGATACCGCACGATGACGAAGAACCAGAAAATCGACGAAGAGGCGCTTGCCGAGGCCTACAACCGCGCACTGACGCTTGAAAAAGCCGGCGATGTGGAAGCGGCGGTAAAAGCCTATCAGGAAGTTCTGGCGATCGATCCGGAAGATCACGGTGGCGCCGCCGTGCGTATCGCCGCCATGGGCCGGGGCGAAACGCCGCCGAAAGCGCCCGACGCCTACGTCGAAACCCTGTTCGATCAGCACGCCGAAGCCTTCGAGGACATTCTTGTCGAACAGCTGGGTTATGCCGTACCGATGATGGTGCGCCAACGGCTGCAGACGCTGAACCTCGGCCCTTTCAAACGCCTGCTCGATCTCGGCTGCGGCACCGGCCTCACGGGCGAGGCGCTGCGCGACATGGCTGAGGACATCACCGGCATCGACATCTCCGAAAACATGGTCGAAATCGCCCATGAAAAGGACCTCTACGAGACGCTTTACGTCGCGGAAGTCGAAGATTTCCTTGAGGATAATGACGACGAACCCTTCGATATCATCACAGCCACCGACGTGCTGCCCTATCTCGGCGCGCTGGAACCGCTGTTTTTCGGCGCCGCCGAAAACCTCAATGCCGGCGGCCTGCTGATCTTCTCCTCGGAAACCCTGGACGAAAAGACCTTGGCCGGACGTCCCTATATGGTCGGCCCGCATCACCGTTTCGCCCATGCGGAAAATTACGTTCGCGAAAGACTGGCTGCGACCGGTTTCGATATCCTCGAAGTCACCGATATCAACGTCCGTATGCAGGACGGCAACCCGACACCGGGCCATCTGGTGATTGCCAAGCTCAAGGGCTGATAACTCGGCATTTCGGCAGGTTTCTTCTCCCGACCGGGGAGAAGGTGGCCCGAAGGGTCCGATGAGGGGGAAACGTTGCCGGATTTCGGAGAGCTTGCCCCCTCATCCCGCTGCCGCGGACTTCTCCCCGGCGGGGAGAAGAAACAAGTGGCGTCCGCTCGGCCCAATGCGACGAACTCTGCCGTGCTGAATCAATATCTCATCAAGATCGCCCAGCCAGTTGAAGAGATTCGACTTTCCGTCGCAACAACCCGCAAATAAAAATGCCCTCCCCGGCAGCCGGAAAGGGCATTGCTCAAAAACCGGATGAGCGGCGTATCACTCTTCGCCGGATTTCGGATTATCCAGCAGCATGTAATCGAGCGGCAGTTCCGTCGTATATTTGATCTGCTCCATCGCAAAGGCCGACGACACGTCGCGAATTTCGATCTTGGCGATCATCCGCTTGTAGAAGGCGTCATAGGCAGCAATATCAGGCACGACGACGCGCAGGAGATAATCGACATCGCCGCTCATGCGGTAAAATTCGACGACCTCCGGAAATTCGGAAACCACCTCGGAGAAGCGCTTCAGCCATTCGATGGAATGGGAGGCGGTGCGGATGGAAACGAAAACCGTGACCTTGGTGTTGACCTTGACCGGATCAAGCAGCGCCACGCGCCGGCGGATGACGCCGTCCTCTTCCATCTTCTGGATACGCCGCCAACAGGGCGTCGTGGAAAGTCCGACCTTTTTCGCCAGATCAGCGACGGCCAGCGTGGAATCCTCTTGCAGAATGCGCAAAATCTTACGGTCAAGGCGATCCAATGCGTCTATCCTCCTGAATTAATTTCCTTTCAATACACTAATTTTTGCAGAAAAACAGAAAATTGTTTCACTAAAGCCGCATTTCCACATGTTGCCGCAGAACTGGAAGCAGCTCCTGCGTGAACCACGGGTTCTTTTTCAGCCAGCCGGTATTGCGCCAGCTGGGGTGCGGCAGCGGTAAAATGCCGGGGCCGGAATTGGCGTGCAGGTAGCCGCGCCAGTTCTGCACGGTTTCGGTCATGGTTTTGCGTCGCTTTTCGCCCAGATGAAAAGCCTGCGCATATTGGCCGACAGCAAGGATCAGATCCACCTGCGGCATCGCTTCCATCACCCGCTCACGCCATGCAGGCGCACATTCGCGCCGCGGCGGCAGGTCGCTGCCCTTGTCGTCGTAACCCGGGAAACAGAAACCCATGGGCACAATGGTGAAGCGGTCGGGATCATAAAAGGTCTCGCGGTCGACATTGAGCCATTGCCGAAGCCTGTCACCTGAAGCGTCGTTAAACGGCAGTCCCGTCTCGTGCACACGCAGGCCCGGCGCCTGCCCGGCAATCAGGATGCGGGCCTTCTTCGACATGATAACCACCGGCCGCGGTTCATGCGGCAGGCGATCGGCCATGCCCCTGACAGGCGCGTCCCGACAGATGCGACAGCGGGCAATCTCGCCGCGCAACGCATCCAGCCCATCATCGAACCCCGGCATGGATTGATCCATCTCAGCCATGCGACCATCCCAGAAGATGGCGGATGACGGTCAGGAACCCCGCCGCCGGTGTCTCGATATCCGCTGCGCGGTGCTCACGCCGCCATTGCGAAGGTTTTTCGAATTCGCCCGCCCAGATGCCCCGCGCATCCCGGCGCGCTGCGGCCTGTTCACCTGAAAACTGGAAGTAACCGGAGGCGACGGCAAAACCCGCCGACACCATTTCCGCCGAAACATCCCTGCCGCCGGCGGCACAATAAACGAGCAGCCGGCCGTAACGGTCCCTCGAACTGCCGGAACAGGAAAAATTCTGCGCCACGACCAGCCGTTGCAGCACACGGCGCGCCTCCTCCCCGCAGGGCCAGGTCTCGGCGCGGCGCCGGCATGTCTGTGACAGTTCAGGCGCATCGATACCCAGCAGACGAAACCGCTCTTCACCCTTTGAAAGCGTATCGCCGTCGATCACGAAGAAACGGCCGCTATACGTCTCGCTGTTGATCTGGTCGAGCTTGGCGGCGATGAGGATGCCGAGAAAAACCGCGGCAAGAAACAGTCCGCCGTCGCGAAACGCCGAAAAACCCCTGCGCCTGCCTCCGTTTCGTCCCATGTAACAACAAACCCTTGTCAGAAATGGCAAACAAATCCTTTCACGGCAGCATCTTCTTAAGATTTTGAGCGTAGCCTGCAAGGGTTCATGTCACCTGCGTTGTAACAATGAGTAAAAGCGTCAGCACGTCCACCGACAAGATCATCGTCGACCGCTCGAAAAAACACCGCAACAAGGCGGTTTTCGACACGGTGAAGACGACGCGTGAACGCCTGCAGCAGGGTGCCGGCGGAACCGAAGCCTATGAACGCGAAATGCTGACCATGCACATCGCCGAGACCCTTCAGGGCGCGATGTTCATGCCGCTTTTCATCGTGCTCGCCTCCGTCATCGGTCTTTATATCACCCGCGACATCGGGCTGATCATCTGGTCGCTGATTGCGCTCAGCTTCCACGCCATGGCTCTGGTGCTGGCCAAGAGAGCGGCGAAACAGCAGATCACGTCAGAAAATCTCCAGCACTGGAAAAATCTGTTCCTCGGCATGCAGATCCTCATCGGCTGCGCATGGGCCATGTTCGCACTGGCCGAACCGGCGCGCAACGACCCGACGCTTGTCCTCTTCTTCAAGGGCGCAACGCTGCTGATCGCGCTTTCGCTGACCGCCATGGCCAATTTCATGCTGCGGCGGGCGACTTTCATGACTTTCCTGCCGGTTATGGCAGCGCTGTGCGTCACCTCGGCCATCTCGCGTGATCCATTCGATGTCGGCCTTGCATTGATGTTCGGCATGGCGATCCTCTTCTGTCATCGCATCACCAGCCGGCTCTACCAGACCAGTGTCAAGCTCCTGTCCTCCCAGACGGAAAAGGACGACCTGATCGCCGAACTCGAAGTCGCCAACTCGGTTTCGGATGAAGCGCGACGCCGCGCCGAAGAGGCCAATCTGGCCAAATCACGTTTTCTCGCTTCCATGTCGCATGAGCTGCGCACCCCGCTCAACGCCATTCTCGGCTTCTCCGAGGTCATGGCGTCAGAAGTGCTCGGCCCGCTCAACAACCCGCTCTACAAGGAATATTCCGGCGATATCCATCGCTCCGGCCAGCACCTGCTCGATCTCATCAACGAAATCCTCGACCTGTCGCGCATCGAGGCCGGTCGCTATGATCTCAATGAGGAATCCATCTCGATGCTGGAAATCGCCGAGGATTGCATCGGCATGATCCAGCTGCGCGCCCGCGCCAAGACGATCAGGATTTCGCAGCAGTTCGAAAGCAGCCTGCCGCAGGTCTGGGCTGACGAAAAATCGATCCGCCAGGTCATTCTCAACCTTCTCTCCAATGCCGTGAAATTCACGCCGCAGGGCGGTGAAATCCTTGTGAAAGCCGGCTGGACGGCGGGCGGCGGGCAATATGTGTCGATCAAGGATAACGGTCCCGGCATTCCCGAAGACGAAATTCCCGTGGTGCTGTCGGCCTTCGGTCAGGGATCGATCGCCATCAAGAGCGCCGAACAGGGAACCGGGCTTGGCCTGCCCATCGTTCAGGCCATTCTTGCCAAACATGACGGCCAGTTCATCCTGAAATCGAAGCTGCGCGAAGGCACCGAAGGCATCGCCATCCTGCCGGCAAAACGCGTGTTGCAGAGCCTGCCGGCCGTGGAGGAAACCCACGCGATCCAGCCGCGCCGCCGGTCCTTCGCATAAGGGCTCAAGGCCTCAGAAGAACAACGTCGTTACCAGCGAATAAAGCACGAAGAATCCGTTCGCCATCAACAGGCAGAAAACGGCGAAGGAGCCGAGGTCCTTGGCATGTCGCCCGACCGAGGAAATTTCCGGCGAAATGCGGTCCACCAGCTCCTCGATCGCGGTATTAAGCGCCTCGACCGCAAACAGCAGCAACATCAGCACAGTGAAGACGAGAAGATGCGCAAAGGGCGCAGCGACGATGAGAAGCAGGCCAAGCCCGACGCCGAAAGCCAGAACCTCATGCCGGAACGCCGCTTCCTGCCACAGCCGGCCCAGCCCCTGCACGGAATAGCGGGCAGCGGCGAAAAGATGCCGCCAGCCTTTTTCCTTGCGGAATGCCGGTTCGGGTTGTTTCTTTTGCGGCGTCGCGTCCATCTTCGGCCTCAATGATCTGTGCGGGGGCTGATGCGGGTATCCACACCCGCCGCTTCGAAAGTCGCCATGCCGGAATGGCAGGCCGCGGCAGCCTTGACGATGCCGGCGGCCAGTGCCGCACCGGTGCCTTCGCCCAGCCGCATGCCAAGCGCCAGAAGCGGCGTCTTGCCAAGCTTTTCGACGGCGGCGAGATGGCCCGGCTCACCCGAGACATGGCCGATCAGGCAATGATCAAGCGCCGAAGAATTGGCGGCCTTCAGCAGAGCGGCAGCGGCGGTTGCCACATAACCGTCGATCAGCACGGGAATACGCTGCACGCGCGCCGCGAGGATAGCGCCGGCGATAGCCGCGATCTCGCGTCCGCCGAGACGGCGCATGATTTCCAGCGGATCGGACAGGTGGTCCTTGTGGAACTCGACAGCAGCCTTTACCGCCGCAATCTTGCGGGCCATGACCTCGCCTTCCGAACCGGTGCCGGGACCGGTCCATTCTTCCGCCGTGCCGCCATAGAGCGCGAGATTGATCGCCGCCGCAATCGTGGTGTTGCCGATGCCCATTTCGCCGACGCAGAGAAGATCGGTGCCGCCGGCAATCGCCTCCATGCCGAAGGCCATGGTCGCCGCACAGTCGCGCTCCGAAAGGGCCGGCTCGCAGGTTATGTCGCCGGTCGGATAATCAAGCGCGAGATCGAATATCTTCAGGCCAAGATCATTGGCGACGCAGATCTGGTTGATGGCCGCACCGCCGGCTGCAAAATTCTCCACCATCTGCTGGGTCACGGACGTCGGATAGGGCGTAACACCATGACGGGTGACACCATGATTGCCGGCGAAAATCGCCACCAGCGGACGCGTGACGGCGGGCGAACGGCCTGACCACGCGGCCAGCCACATGGCGATTTCCTCAAGGCGGCCGAGCGAACCGGCAGGCTTGGTCAGCTGCGCATTGCGCTCCTTGGCCGCCACCAGCGCATGCGTCTCCGGGCCGGGAAGCTCACGCAGCAGCGCGCGAAAATCGTCGAAGGGCAATCCGCTCATGCTCATGGTGTCTGTCTCTTTCGTAGCCGGGTTGGCTGTCGCATCGGCTCATGCGTCCGGAACTTGTGTTTTCCGGCAAATCGGTCTTTGTTGCGCCTCTCATAATCGCGGATGCGCCGCGGAACAACCGGAAATGCAAGTGCAGCAACGGAGAGAGCATGAAGGCCCGGGATTTTATAACAGATGTCATGCATTCCGTTGCCTTTCTCAGCCGCCTGCCGGTTCCTTCGCGTTTTTTCGAAAATGCCGATGGCGTGTCGATGCGCCGCACCGCCCGCGCCTTTCCCGCCGCCGGCCTGCTGATCGCCCTGCCTGCGGCTTTTCTGGTGGTGATTTTCGCCACCTTCGATGCCTCGCCGCAGCTCACCGGCTGGCTCGCCATCGCCCTCACGGCGCTTCTGACAGGTGCACTGCATGAGGATGGACTGGCCGATATGGCTGATGGTTTTGGCGCAGGCAAGGACAAGGCACGCACACTTGAGATCATGAAGGACAGCCGCATCGGCAGCTATGGCACCATCGCCATGGTGCTGTCCTTTGCCCTGCGCGCCACCGCACTCGCATCGCTGATCGAGACACTTCCCGCTAAAACTGCCGCCGCCGGCCTTATCGCCGCACTTGTCCTGAGCCGTGCCCTGATGGTGTGGCACTGGCAGGCTATGCCCGCCGCCAAAACCTCCGGCATTGCCGCCGGCGCCGGCCAGCCAGGAGACACCGAGCGCAATATCGCGCTGGCGATCGGGTTGCTCGTCTTCATTCTCTTCACACTGCACGCTTTGCCTCTTCTGTCGATTGCACTTGTGCTGGCGGCAGCCATTCTGGCCACCGTGCTGTTCGGCCGGCTGTGCGACAGGAAGATCGGCGGCCATACCGGCGATACCATCGGCGCCTGCCAGCAGATCACGGAGATCGTTACTCTTGTCGCCCTTGCCCTTGCGACGTAACGGTCTGATATAGATCGTCATGGAAACACCCTGCATCCATATCTGCCGCCTCGATGCGACCAACAGCCTCTGTATCGGCTGCGGCCGCACGCTGGATGAAATCGGCGGCTGGACAGGCTATAGCGACGAGAAACGCCGCGCGATCATGCAGACGCTGCCGCAAAGACTGGAAAATTTGAGCGAGACCGCCAAGGAGACGCATACCGCATGAACAGGTTGACCATCGTTCTCCTTCTCCTCGCCGTGGGCCTCGGCCTGCTTCTCATCAATCACGATGGTGGCCGCACATTCGGCCTCGATAATGATCAATTCGCACAGGCCCTCTATCTCGTGCCCATTGCCGGCCTCCTGTCGGTCGGTATCCTGGCCGGAAGACGCGGTGGCTTCGGCACCGTCATCCGCCAGCTCGCCGTCTGGCTCGTCATCATCCTCGGCCTCGTGTCGCTCTATCTCTATCGCTACGACCTGCAATCCTTCGGTGATCGGCTGCTTGGTGGCCTGATGCCGGGCCGCGCCGTGGTGGTGACGACCGCCGGCGGCGAACAGGAAATCGTGCTGCATAAATCGATGAGCGGCCATTTCGAGGCGAATGTCAGCGTTGATGGCAAGACCATCCACATGCTCGTCGATACCGGCGCTAGCTCCGTGGTGCTGGCCAATGCCGACGCCGCCGAAATCGGCATCGACACCGGCAGCCTGCGCTATACCGTACCTGTTATGACCGCAAATGGCCGCACGGCAGCAGCCCCCGTCACCCTGTCGGAAATCGGCATCGGCCCGATCGTGCGCCGCAACATCCCCGCCCTCGTCGCCCAGGACGGCCAATTGGGCCAGAGCCTGCTCGGCATGAGCTTCCTGTCGACGCTCGGTTCGCTGCAGATGCAGACGGACGAATTGCGGTTGCGGGATCGATAAACTCATCTCGGACAAGCCATCTCATCTTGAAATCAAAGGCTTTCGCCACAATATATGTGAAGCAACAACGAGAACTTTGGGCGACGCAGAACCGCTGGAGACAGTGGATTTTCCGGAAAATCTCGCCACCTCGGCAAATGATTGACATCCCACATTGGCCATGAGACAAGATTACATGTTCAACGCAGGAGTTCTCTACATGATCGGTCCTGATCCCATCCTACTTTGATCTGAACGTCTTTCCACTGCGAGAAGCGAAGCGTCGAACTATGGTTTCGGCGCTTTTTGGTTTTTAGAAACGCCCGGCGAACGAATTTTTCGCTTCAGTTTATATCTCCTGTATTTTCGTTCCATCGTCTCCAAAAGTTTCTCGCCGGTTTTCTTTGCCTCCTCCGCATGTTCATAGAGGCTCCGAATAGCGCTTTCTCGCCCCTCGAGTGAAATATTGGTGAAGCTCTTGCGGTATATTCCATCTATCTTGGCGCGGATTTTATCCAGAACACCATAGAAGTAGACGACATCTCCAATGTACTCTCTTCCAGTGGCGGATATGGAATCGATATTCCTCAGATAGAAATGGGTGTGACGTGCATCTGTAATATGCGGAACGAAATCTTTGTTTTCCTTGATACGCTCCCTGAAGGTCACATAAGAAATAGGCGCTGCGAGAAAGATCGCCATATCGGCTGTATTAAAGTCGATTTCAGCATACAGGGATCGAATAGATTTCTCTTTTTCTCGCGATTTTTTCCAGACGCCGACGCCCACTGCTACGAATTGACCAAGTATCCAGAGCGTGAAGGCTGTGGAAGCCGCGACCACTGCAGCGAGCAATTGCGGGGTTTCAGATATTTGCTGCGTCGCTGACATGCAACGATCTCCATAAATATAATAAAAATAAACCTTGTAATAACGGCAATATAAAAATCATAATTCGCCAATATTAACAATACTAAGACGCCGTTTCAAATCGTAAGCGGGGCTATGACTTGCGTTCCCGATGTCAGATCGGTCACGATGGGAAAACACGGTAAGGGTGCGACCATATTAATCGGCGAATTAAAATACTCGTAGAAACACCCTTCCGAGACATTTCTTTCTGCCCGGCCCCCGCCCAGCGAACCATTGCCCCTTGATTCCTTCCCATTTGATAATTTATGTTGGTGTTGTTCTCAGGGCGGGGTGCAATTCCCCACCGGCGGTATCGGGATTTTTCCCGGAGCCCGCGAGCGCTTCCGGTCTCCAAAGCCGGAAGGTCAGCAGATCCGGTGAGAGGCCGGAGCCGACGGTATAGTCCGGATGGAAGAGGACAAGGCATAAGACGCCCGCGCGTGAGCGGGTTTCGCATTGCATTGTTCGCCCAAGGGATATTTGGCGCTTCTTGAAGCGCGAAAATGCCGCAAAACGGCATAACCCCTTGAAAGGCTTGAAATAGAATGACCATTGCTAAAATTGAAGACGCGATCGATGCCATTTCCCGTGGCGAGATGGTGATTGTGGTTGACGATGAAGACCGCGAAAACGAAGGCGATATCATCGCCGCTTCCGACAGCATCACTCCGCAGCAGATCGCTTTCATGATGAACCATGCGCGCGGGCTGGTCTGCGTCGCCATGCCGGGTGAGCGCCTCGACGCGCTCGACATTCCGCTGATGGTGTCGCGCAACACCGAATCCCTCAAGACGGCCTTCACCGTCTCGGTGGACTATATTCCGGGCACCACGACAGGCATTTCCGCCGCCGACCGGGCAGAGACAGTGCGTGCGCTGGTGTCGGAGGGTTCGCGCCCGGAAGACTTCGCCCGTCCCGGCCACATCTTCCCGCTGCGCGCCAATCCGCAAGGTGTTCTCGGCCGCACCGGCCACACGGAAGCCGCCGTAGACCTCTGCCGTCTTGCCGGGAAATTCCCGTCCGGCACCATCTGCGAAGTTGCCAATGACGACGGCACCATGGCCCGCCTGCCCCAGCTCGAAGTCTTCGCCGAACGCCACGGCCTGCTCGTCGTGACGATCAAGGATCTCGTTGCTTACCTCAAGGGCGAAGTTGTCGAGGACGTGGTGCAGAAGCAGGTTGCGTGAGCTGCTGCTTGTGGTGTGAATACAAAAACGCCCGGCGCAAGCCGGGCGTGAAATGCGTAACTGAAGCGCTGAAACCTCTCAGCTCCGTCATTCTCGGGCTTGACCCGAGGATCCACAACTCGGCCGCCCATGGATCCTCGGGTCAAGCCCGAGGATGACGTGGAGTGTGGTGAACCGCCGGTTGGCGCGGACGTTTATGTTCATCAGACCAGTAAGTCAGTACTTCCACGACGCCAAAACCCTACCAGCAGCAGAAACCGCCATCCACCAGCAGATCCACGCCCGTCACGAAGCTCGCCGCATCTGACAGCAGGAAGATCGCCGGACCGACCATCTCATCGACGCCCGCCATGCGCTGCATCGGCGTCTGTTCTTCGAACAGCTTGGTCTGATGCACCATCTCCGGCCGCGTATTCATCGGTGTTGCCGTGTAACCCGGCGAGATGGTGTTGACGCGAATGCCGCGCCCCACCCACTCCATCGCCATGGATTTCGACATGTGGATGACGCCGGCCTTCGAGGCGTTGTAATGGCACTGCATCAGCCCGCGATTGACGATGACGCCGGACATGGAGGCAATGTTGACGATTGCACCACGACCGTTCTTCAGCATGGCACTGGCTTCCGCCTGGCAGGAGAGGAAAACGCCCTTCAGGTTGATGTCCATCATCGTCTGGAACTGGCTTTCCTCCATCTCCTCGGCTGGATTGGCGTTGGCGATGCCGGCGGCATTGACGGCGAGTGAAAGCGCGCCAAGCTCGGCCTCAGTACGCGCAACCGCTTCAGTCAATGCCTGCTTGCTGGTGACGTCAGCCGCAATCTGGATCGACTTGCGCCCGGCCTTGGCGATAAAATCGGCCGTCTGCGCCAGACCGTCATCGGTGCGGCGATCAAGCAGCGCGACATTGGCGCCGGACTGGGCAAGCCCCATGGCGATCCGCTGGCCGATGCCGGAACCGGCGCCGGTGACGAGAGCCACCTGACCGGCAAGATCGAACAGTTTCGGCGCGTTGAGCGTGATGGTGGACATCGATATTTCCTTCTTCAGATGGTTGCCAGTTCCATGACCGAGACGTCGTTGGCCTCGTCGCGGTTGAGGATGCCGGCCTGTTTTCCCTGCGCAAGCACGAGGATGCGGTTCGAAACGCCCAGCACTTCTTCCAGATCGGAGCTGACGACGATGACGGCCACACCGTCTTTCGCCAGACCGACGATAATATCGTAGATGCCCGCACGCGCACCCACATCGATGCCACGCGTCGGCTCGTCCAGCACCACCACACGCGGATTGCGGGCCAGCCACTTGGCGATGACCACCTTCTGCTGGTTGCCGCCGGAAAGATCCGATGCCGGCTGTTCGCTGCGGCCCTTCACGCCGAATTTGGCAATAGCCTCTTTGGTAAAGGCGCGCTTGATGCGTGGCGTGATCCAGCCGGTGCCGACGCGGTCGAGATTGGCATAGATCAGGTTCTCACCGATCTCGTGCTCCACCACCAGCCCCTGCAATTTGCGGTCTTCCGGCACCATGACGATGCCCTTCTCTATAGCGTCCGCCGGGCTTTTCAGCGTCAGCGCCTTGCCATCCAGCAGCACCTCACCCGCACTCGTCGGGTCGGCACCGGAAATCGCCCGCACCAGCTCGGTGCGTCCCGCGCCGATAAGACCGGCGATACCAAGGATTTCACCGGCGCGAACGCCGAAGCTGATGTCGCGGAAGGCATTGGTCGCGCCGGTCAGCCCCTTGACCTCCAGCACCATCTTGTCCTGCGGTTCCGGCAGCGCCGGGAACAGGCGCTCCAGCGAGCGGCCGACCATGCTTTCGACGATGGTGCGCACCGGCGTCGCGCTGTCTGCAAATTCATGCACACGCTCGCCGTCGCGCAACACGACGATACGGTCGGTAATCTGTCTGATTTCTTCCATGCGGTGGGAAATATAGATGATGCCGACGCCCTCAGCGCGCAGCTTGCGCACCTGCTCGAACAGCGCCTGCGTTTCCGCGCCGCCAAGTGCCGCCGTCGGCTCATCGAGGATCAGAAGTTTCGCGTCCAGCGCCAGCGCCTTGGCGATTTCGATCAGCTGCTGGTTGGCGGTGGAAAGGCCGGCCACCTTGCGGGTGGCGGGAATGTGGAGATTGAGGCGCGCCAGCTGCTGCTGGGCTCTGCGCACCATCTCGGCGCGGTCGATAACGCCGTTCTTCATAAGCCAGCGGCCGATGAACACGTTCTCGGCAATGGAAAGCTCCGGCAGAAGCTTCAGCTCCTGATGGATGAGCACGATACCCTTATCGATCGCCTCGCGCGGCGATGCAGGCGCGTATGGCTGCCCAAGCCATGTCATCTTGCCCTCGGACGGCTCACGCGAACCGGCGATGATACCTGACAGCGTGGATTTGCCCGCGCCGTTTTCACCCAGCAACGCCACCACTTCGCCCGGATAGACATCGAGATCGACGGCTTTCAGAACCTCAAGCGGACCATAACGTTTGCTGATGCCACGGAGCGAAAGAACCGGCTCGCGCATGACGGGACCTCCCAGGACACATAAGCAGCGGCAATGCCCAAGCCTTGCGTCCGAAATAACCTAAAGACAAACCAGTGAATGCCCCGCGCATCCCATGGGTCGCGCGGGGCAGCAGGATCAGGGATGGTTGGCGATGAAGCCTTCGACATTTTCCTTTGTCGTCAGCGTCGCATCGGAGAGCTGCACGGCCGGAACCTTCTCGCCACCGACGATCTTGACGGCCATTTCGACAGCCATGCGGCCCATCTTCTGGGTCTGCTGCGTCGCGGTCACGTCGAACACGCCGTTCTTCAGCGCTTCAAGCGCTGCCGTATCACCATCAAAGCCGCCAACGACGATCTTCTGCGAAGGGTTGGCGACCTTGATCGCCTGCGCCGCGCCGAGCGCCAGACCGTCGGCCTGTGCAAAGACGATGGAAACATCCGGATTGGCCTGCAGCATGTTCTGCATGATCTGGAAGCCTTCATCCTGGCTCCACATGTTGGACCACTGTTCGGCGACGATCTTCACGCCGGAATTGGCGTTTACCGATTCCATGCAGCCCTTGGTGCGGTCCACTTCCGGTGTCGTGCCCTTCTGGCCATGGATGATGACCATCTTGCCCGAACCACCGGCCTGCTTGATGATGTAATCGCAAACCGCCTTGGCGGAGGCGACGGAATCGGTGGCAAGGAAGGTATCGCCCGGCGCGCCATCGGCATTGCGGTCGATGTTGATGACCGGAACGCCGGCGGCCTTTGCAAGCTTTACCGGAACGGTCGCGGCGGCGGCACCGGCCGGAATGTAGATCAGCGCATCGATGTTCTGGGTCAGCAGATCCTGGATCTGGTTCACCTGCGTCGGGCCATCGCCCTTGGCGTCAACGGTGACGACGGCAATGCCGCGCGTCTTGGCTTCGGCTTCAACGGCCTGCTTGATCTGGTTGAAGAAGTTCGCCTGCAGATTGGCGACGGCAAGGCCGATCTTCTTGACTTCGGCGGCATTGGCCTGGCCGAGCGACATGGCGAGAAGGGCGGCGGATGTCAGCAGAATGCGTGAAAATTTCATGATTATTCCTCCATTTGTTGATTGTTGACCTTCGGGCAGATCAAACCTCCTCCCCTCCGGCCGTTTTTCACGCCTCCCATGCCGGGAGGGTCGTTTATTGCGCGGACGGCTCTTCGCCATCCGCAGGCAAATTCAGCTTCTGCGGCGACGCAAGGTTTCAGCACCCACGGCCAGCACGATGACCACACCGATGATGACCTGCTGCAAAAAGGGAGAGACGTTGAGCAGATTGAGGCCATTGCGCAGCACGCCGATGATCAGCACGCCGATGAGGGTGCCGCCAATACCGCCCGCACCGCCCGAAAGTGAGGTTCCGCCGATGACGACAGCCGCAATCGTATCCAGCTCGTAACCAAAGCCGCTTGAGGGCTGCACCGAGTCGAGACGTGCCGCAAGAACGATGCCGGCCAGACCGGCCAGAACCGCACAGGCGACATAAACGCAGATCGTCACCAGCGGCACATTGATGCCGGCAAGACGCGCCACTTCCGGGTTGCCGCCAACAGCATAAACCGTGCGGCCTTCGGAGCGGAAACGCAGGAAAATCCAGGTAACAAGCACCACGACCAGCATCAGCAGCACGGTTGCGGTCAACACGCCGAAATGGCGCTCAATCGCCAGCATCATGAACCAGTCAGGAAAACCGACGATCTGCTGTCCATCGGTGATCATATTGGCGAGACCGCGGGCCACCGACATCATCGCCAGCGTGGCAATGAAAGCAGGCACCCGAAAGGCCGTCACCAGAATACCGACCACGAGGCCGCAGGCGGCAGAGGCGACAAGCGCCAGCACGATGGCCATGCCCATCGGCATGCCCGCGACATTGGCCGTCCAGCCCATGATCATCATCGACAGCGCCAGCACCGAGCCGACGGACAGATCGATGCCGCCAAGCAGGATCACGAAGGTCATGCCGACGGCCATGATGCCGAGCACGGTGATCTGGTCGAGAATGTTGAGCCCGTTTCGGAGCGACAGGAAGTTCTCGCTGGCGAAAGTCAAAAAGACACACAGCAGCAGCAGGCCCAAAAGCGGTCCGGTCGCACCACTCAGCCAGGCAAGCGGGCTCCTGGTGTGCGTGACCCCCTCATTGCGTTCAAGCGCGGACATGGCTCCTCCCGATGACTGTCTTGCATTTTTTAAACCGATTAGAATAATTATTCATCGTCGGCGAAACATGCATAAGCCAGTTGAGAGAAGCTTGTCAATAGGGCTTTAACGGCAATGCCGATACCGCCTGACGATAAACAATCCGCAATTCCATCTTGACAGAAACGCCATCTCTGCAATTATATAAATAGATGCATAAATATTCACACGCATGTTTTGAAGAGGATTCCATGCAGTCCCAGGAGCTAGAGCGCATTGCGCGCCAGATTCGCCTTCGCGACGTACAGGCTGTTTTTGAAGCGGGTGCGGGCCATGTCGGCGGCGAAATGTCGGCTATCGACATCATGACGGCCCTTTATTTCCGCGTCCTGCGCATCTGGCCGGATGATCCGAAGAACCCTGCCCGCGACCGCTTCGTGCTTTCCAAGGGCCATACGGCCTGCGCGCTGTATGTGACGCTTGCCAAGCGCGGTTTCATCCCGGAAGAGGAAATCTCGACCTTCCTGCAGCCGAATTCGCGCCTCAACGGCCATCCGAATTGTAACAAGGTGCCGGGTGTGGAAACCAATACCGGCCCGCTCGGCCACGGTCTGCCGGTTGCCGTCGGCATGGCCAAGGCGGCCAAGCTTTCCGGTGCGGACTACCATACCTATGTCATGACCGGCGACGGCGAGATGCAGGAAGGCTCCAACTGGGAAGCCATCATGTCCGCCGCGCAATTCGACCTCAACAATCTGACGCTGATCGTCGATCACAACCGCTTCCAGCAGGGTGCGGCGCTTTCGGAAACCAATGATGTCGCGCCGCTTCGCCCGAAGCTCGAGGCTTTCGGCTGGGAAGTCAGCGAAATCAACGGCAACGCCATGGCGGAAGTCGTGCCGGCGCTGGAGCATCGCGGCAACCGCCCGCATTGCATCGTCGCCCACACCAACAAGGGTCACGGCATTTCCTTCATGCAGGACCGCGTTGACTGGCACCATAAGGTTCCGAGCAGGGAACAATATGAAATCGCCGTCAAAGAACTTTCGGAGACATTGTAATGAACGCGCCCGTAACCGCCGCCAAGCTTTATGACTGCCGCGACGCCTTCGCCGAAACGCTGGAAGCGCTGGCCGCCGGCAATGACAGGGTCGTCGCCGTCTGCAACGATTCGGTCGGCTCCTCCAAGCTCGGCGGCTTCAAGTCGAAATTCCCGGAACGTCTCGTCAATGTCGGCATTGCCGAGCAGAACATGGTCGGCGTCGGCGCCGGTCTCGCCAATGGCGGCCAATTACCCTTCGTCTGCGGCGCATCCTGCTTCCTCACCGGCCGCGCGCTGGAGCAGATCAAGGCCGACCTTGCTTATTCCAACGCCAATGTGAAGCTGATCGGCATCTCCTCGGGCATGGCCTATGGCGAACTCGGCCCGACGCATCATTCCATCGAAGATTTCGCCTGGACCCGCGTTCTGCCGAACCTGCCGGTCATCGCCCCCTGCGACCGCATCGAAACGGCCGCCGCCGTCAAATGGGCGGCGGACTATGCCGGCCCCTGCTTCCTGCGCCTGTCACGCGTCGGCGTGCCTGATCTGCTCCCGGAAGGCCATGTCTTCGAACTTGGCCGCGCCAACCTGTTGCGTGAAGGTTCCGACCTGACGTTGATCGCCAATGGCACGCTGACCCACCGCATCGTCAAGGCCGCCGATATTCTGGCGAGCCGTGGCGTCAAGGCGCGTGTGCTGAACATGGCGACCGTACGTCCCATCGATGAGGCGGCGATCGTCGCCGCAGCGAAGGAAACCGGCGCGATCCTGACGGCTGAAGAACATTCGATCTTCGGCGGCCTTGGTTCGGCCATTGCCGAAGTCGTGGTCGAGCAAGCCCCCGTGCCGATGAAACGTCTCGGCGTTCCCGGCGTCTTCGCTCACACCGGTTCGGCCGAATGGCTGCTGGATGAATTCGGCATGGCGCCGGCCGCCATTGCGGATGCGGCCGAAGCGCTGATCAAGAGAAAATAAAGTCTCCTCCCAGAGTCGTCGCGTGTCTTCGGATGCGCGGCGACACCCTTTCTGCAATATCGTCGTTTAATCGCCGCAAGGCGGAAACGAAAAACTGCCGACGAAAGACTCCCATGATGCGCGCCATTCTATCCATCGATCAGGGCACCACCAATTCCAAGGCCATACTCGTCTCGGAAAGCGGAGAGCTGCTGGCGCGCGGCTCATCTCCCGTCGGCATCGCCTATCCGCAGCCCGGTTGGGTGGAACAGGATCCGAACCGCATCTGGGCCTCGGTCAGTGAAGCGATCTCCGCCTGCCTCGCCGCCGCGCCCTCTGACATCGATGTCGCGGCCATCGCCATTTCCAACCAGCGCGAATCCGTCACCATATGGGATGGCGAGACCGGCGAGCCGCTCGGCCCGGTGCTCAGCTGGCAATGCCGAAGAACGGCGCAAGACTGTGCTGAGCTGATCGAGAAAGGCCATTCCGAGCGCGTCATGGCGCTGACCGGCTTGCCGATCGACCCCATGTTTCCCGGCGCAAAAATGCGCTGGCTTCTGGAGCGCGCGCCGAAGGGGCGCAGGCTCCGCATCGGCACCATCGATAGCTGGCTCATCCATTGCTTCACGGGCGGTAAAGTCCATGCCTGCGACGCCTCCAACGCCGCCCGCAGCCAGGTGCTCGATCTCAACCGGCAGGTCTGGAGCGATGAGCTTTGCGAGCTCTTCGGCATCGATATCAACACCCTGCCCGATCTGCGCGACAGCAGCGGCGACTTCGGCACCACATCGGGCGTTCCCGGTATCAAGGACGGCACACCGATCCTCGCCGCCATCGGCGACAGCCACGCAGCCCTCTTCGGCCACGGCGCCTTCAACCCCGGCGACGGCAAGGTCACTTTCGGCACCGGCTCATCTGTGATGACCACCCTGCCGCATTTCATCGCGCCCGAACGCGGCATCACCACCACCGTTGCATGGCGGCTCGGCGGTAAACCGACCTTCGCCTTTGAAGGCAATGTTCTCGTTTCGGCAGCCTCCCTGCCCTGGATGACGGAGATTCTCGGCCTGCCGGATGTCGCCGCGCTGGTGGAACTCGCCGCCACTGCCGAGCCAAACGGTCCCGGTTTCGTGCCGGCCTTCGTTGGCCTTGGAGCACCCTATTGGGATACCAATGCGCGCGCCCTGTTCTCGCAGATCAATTTCAGCACCACGCGTGCCCAGATGGCCCGCGCCGTCACCGACTCGATTGCCTTTCAGGTCCATGACGTCTTCGCGGCCATGCGCGCGCAGTCGCCTTCGGGCTTTGGACGGCTGTTCGTGGATGGCGGGCCGAGCCAGAACCGTTTCCTGATGCAATGCGTTGCCGACATGCTGCAACACCCCGTCATCCAGCGTGACGCGCCGGAAGCCTCGGCACTGGGTGCCGCCTATCTCGCCGGCCTCGCCCTCGGTGTCTGGAGCGACCTCGATGCCATCGCGGCGTTGAACAGCAACGGCAACACCATCGCGCCGTCCGCGAGCGAAAACAGCCAGCGGCTCAGCGTCTGGCGCGATGCGATTGCCCGCTCGACCTTGCCTGTAACCTCGGGTAATGGTGAATAAAAATTCACCCTGGAGGGCTTATGGGCAGGCTAAACGAACTTCGAATGATATCCCGCGTGGCGCAGATGTATTTCAGCGAGCACAAAAGGCAGGCGGAAATTGCGCAGCATCTCAACCTGTCGCAGGCCACCGTCTCGCGCATGTTGAAGCGTGCCGAGGCGGAAGGCATCGTCCGCACCAGCATCATTCCGCCGCCCGGCACCTATAGCGATCTGGAAGCGCAGCTGCGCGAACGTTTCGACCTGCCGGAAGCCATCGTTGTCGATTGCAGCGAGGATCGCGACGGCGCAATCATGGCCCGCATTGGCGAGGCAGCGGCGCATTTTCTCGAGGTAACGCTGTCGCAGAATGAGATCATCGGCGTCTCCAGCTGGAGCCAGACAATCTTCAAGATGGTGGAGAACATCCACCCGCTTAAAGGTGCCAAGGCGCGCTACATCGTCCAGACGCTGGGCGGCATGGGCGATCCTTCCGTGCAGACGCATGCGACCCAGATCACCACCCGGCTGGCGCGGCTGACGGAGGCCGAACCGAAACTGCTGCCGGTGCCGGGCGTCGCCACCTCGCGCGAAGCCAAGCTCTTGATGCTCGCCGATCCCTTCGTGCGCGAAACCATCGATCTTTTCGGGTCGATCACGCTCGCCATCGTCGGCGTCGGCGCCGTCGAACCATCGGAGCTTCTCGCCCGTTCTGGCAACATCTTTTCCGCCAAGGAACTGGCCGATCTCGCCCAGGCGGGTGCGGTGGGCGACATCTCGCTGCGCTTCTTCGACAGGCAAGGCAAGCCGGTGAAGACGCCGCTCGACGACCGGGTCATCGGCCTGCCGCTGGAAAACCTCTCCAATGTCGACCGCGTCATTGCGCTGGCCGGAGGCTCGAAAAAGACCGAGGCGATTGCCGGCGCACTCAGAACCGGTGTGATCGACGTGCTCGTCACCGATAAATTCACCGCCGAACGACTGGTCGGCAAGGAAACATAGCCGAAATCCCATAAAGGAGGAGACATGAGGCGCTTTGAAGGTCAATCCGTATTCGTGACCGGAGGCAATAAGGGCATCGGATACGGCATCGCCCGCCGTTTTGCCGAGGAAGGCGCGAAAGTCGCCATCGCCTCTGTCGACAGGGACACGCATGACGCCGCCAAAAAACTGGCGGACGAAACCGGCGCCGTCACACACGGCGTCATCCTCGATGTGCGCGACGCGGCAGCCGTGCGCGAGGCCTATGGTGCTGCCGAAGAAGCGATCGGCGCGCTTTCCATCTCCGTCCAGAATGCCGGCGTCATCACCATTTCCAAGATCGAGGAACTGACGCAGGAACAGTGGGATTTCAATCTCGACGTCAACACCAAGGGCGCGTTCCTCTGCTGCCAGGAGGCGATCCGCCGCTTCCGCGAAAGCGGCATCAAAGGTCGTCTCGTCAACACCGCTTCCGGCCAGGCGCGTCAGGGCTTCATCTATACCCCGCATTATGCCGCCTCGAAATTCGGCGTTATCGGCCTGACGCAAAGCCTTGCCAAGGAACTGGCGCCTGAGGGCATCACCGTCAACGCCATTTGCCCGGGCATCATCCACACCGAAATGTGGGACTATAACGACCGCGTCTGGGGCCAGATGTTGGGCGATTACAAGCCGGGCGAACTAATGGCCGAATGGGTACGCAACATCCCCATGCGCCGCGCCGGAACGCCTGCCGAAGTGGCCGCACTGGTGGCGTTTCTGGCGTCCGAAGATGCGGCATACATCACCGGCCAGACGATCAATGTCGATGGTGGGTTGATCATGTCTTGAGGCTTGTTTGGGAACTGGGCAGCACGCCCCGATCTCCCTCATCCCTGTGCCTGTCACAGGGATCCAGCCAGCCCAAGTCCTTGGGCTGAAAAGAGCCTCCCCGCCGCGCAGACGCGCGTCGGCTGGATTCCTGTGACAGGCACAGGAACGAGGGGAATGCGGATGCCGTCAGTTACGCAGCCGATACCCGGTCTTGAACATCCAGGCGACAACGCCAAGGCAGAGCCCCAGAAACAACGTGATCATCGCAAGGCTGATGACGGGATTGACGTCGGCGATCTCGTAAAAGCTCCAGCGGAAACCGCTGATGAGATAAAGCACCGGATTGAAGTGGCTGACCGTCTGCCAGAAGGGCGGCAGCATGTCGATGGAATAGAAGCTGCCACCGAGGAAGGTCAATGGCGGCACCACCAGCATGGGAATGAGATTCAGCTGCTCGAAATTCGTCGCCCATATGCCGATGATGAAACCGAACAGGCTGAAACTGACAGCCGTCAGCACGAAGAACAGCACCATCATGAACGGGTGGGCAATGTGGATATCCACGAAGAACGTGGCCGTGATCAGAATGATCGTGCCGATCATCAGCCCCTTGGTCGCCGCCGCCCCGACATAACCGGCGACGATTTCCGTCATCGAGACGGGCGCGGACAATATCTCATAGACCGTGCCAGTAAATTTCGGGAAATAGATGCCGAAGGAGCCGTTGCTGATACATTGAGTCAGAAGCGTCAGCATGATCAGGCCGGGCGTTATGAAAGCGCCATAGGAAACGCCGCCAACTTCCTGAATCCGCGAGCCGATCGCGGTTCCAAACACGATGAAATAGAGCGAGGTGGAAATGACCGGAGACACCACGCTCTGCAACAGGGTGCGCCGCGTGCGCGCCATTTCGAAAAGATAGATGGCCTTGATGGCTTCGAAATTCATTTCTGGTCTCCCACCAGCGAAACGAAAATATCCTCCAGCGAACTCTGTCGCGTGGAAATATCCTTGAAGTGGATGTTGGCGGCGGAAAGGGCACCCAGAAGATCGGCCATGCGCCCCTGCTCGCCATTATCCTCGATTTCATAGGTGATGGTGCAGCGATCGTCTGAAAGCGTAAGCCCGAAGGGCGCAAGGCTTTCCGGCAACTGCTCCACCGGCTGCGCGAGTTCAAGGAAAAGCTGCTTGCGGCCGAGTTTCTTCATCAGCGCCGTCTTTTCCTCGACCAGCAGCAACTCGCCACCATTGATGACGCCCACGCGGTCGGCGATCTCTTCCGCCTCTTCGATGTAGTGCGTCGTGAGGATGATGGTGACGCCCTTGGCGCGCAGCTCGGAGACGACATTCCACATGTCACGGCGCAGGGTCACATCCACACCGGCGGTCGGCTCGTCGAGGAACAGCACCTTTGGCTCATGCGCCAGCGCCTTGGCAATCAGCACACGCCGTTTCATGCCGCCGGAAAGCTCCCGCAGCATGTTGTCCTTCTTGCTCCACAGCGACAGGGATTTGAGGATGCGCTCGATCAGTTCCGGGTTCTTCTTCTGCCCGTGCAGGCCGCGCGAAAAGCTGACGGTGTTCCACACAGTTTCGAACTGGTCGGTCGTCAACTCCTGCGGCACGAGACCGATCAGGGCGCGGGTCTGGCGAAAATCCTTCACCACATCATGCCCGCCGACAAAAACGGAACCTTCACCCGGATTGACGAGACCACAAACGATGGAGATCAGCGTCGTCTTGCCTGCACCGTTCGGACCCAGAAGAGCGAGGATTTCTCCCTCTCTGATATCAAGGCTGACGCCTTTGAGCGCCTGGAAGCCATTTGCGTAGGATTTGGTCAGATTCCGTATCGAAACAATGGCATTCATCGCGAATCTTTCGAAAAACCGAGTAAGATGCACGCCATATAGGCCGTAGAATGCGCAAATGCCAGCCCGGAGGCCTGAACACTGCGTTCGGCAATCGAGGAAAATCAGCCGTAAACGCTGTAGAAAAACTGTGCCGCGACGAAGACCAGAAACACCCCGAAGGCCCGCTCCAGCTGCGTTTTGCTGAGCGCATGCGCCAGCCGGGCGCCATAGGGCGCGACCACGAGCGTAATGGGGATCAAGAGCACCACGGCGATCCAATTGATGAAGCCGGTTGAAAATGGCGGCAGGCCCGCATCACCCCAGCCGGCCCAGATGTAACCCAGCAGCCCCGGCAGCGAAATCAGCACACCGACGCCGGAGGACGTGGCAACCGCCTGATGGATGGTGCGCCCGTAAAGCGTCATGAAAGTATTGTTCATCACCCCGCCGCCCACGCCCATCAGGCCGGAGAGAAGGCCGATGCCGGTGCCCACCAGAAACCGGACCGGATTTTGCGGCAGGTCGGAACCGAGATGCCAGCTCGCCCGGTTGAAGACCATCCGAAAGGCGAGCGCCAGTGCGATGAAGGCGAAGATCAGTCGCAGCGCGACGCTGGAGGCATGGGCGGCCACGACGGATGCGAGGATGGTGCCAAGCGGTACGGCGACGATCCAGCCCTTCAGAAGGTCGATATCAACCGCGCCCTTCTGGCGATGGGTTAGAAACGAGCGGATGGAGGTCGGCACGATGATGGCAAGCGAGGTGCCGAGTGAAAGATGCATGCGGACCGCTTCCGGCACATCCAGAAGCCCGAAGACATGGTAGAAAACCGGCACCAGAACCGCGCCGCCACCAATGCCGAACAGCCCTGCAAGAAGGCCGGCGATGACGCCGGCCGCCGCAAGCGCCGCAGCGAAGACCATTACCTCTGAAACAGGGGGCATGAAGGTGGGCTCCTGGCGGCCGTTGTCACAAACATGTGACCCTCATAGCGTATCAGAGACGGGCGGCAAGCCATGTTGGCCGCAGGTCAGTACGGCACGATGTCTTTTGCCGCATATCCGCGCCGGATGGACCACTTCTTGGGACCATGTCCCATTGCATGCCCTTGCAAAGACGCCGATATCCCCCCGATAAGGCAGTCTTCTTCACCGGCCTTCGGGCCGGTCTTTTTTTGTGCATATGACAGGGGCATATGTGTTGGGAGATGGATGCCAACGCCGTCCCTCCGTCATTGCGGCTCATCCTCGGGCTTCGGCGACGGGAATGACGGAAAATACACGGCGTCGCAACAAACGCCGATTTGCCCAGCGAATATCGTCCCGCACCACAAGGCAGGTCTCACCGAACGTCCTAGATGTTAGATTTCAGGGGGTGTCCATTGGAAACTGGTCGAGGGTGCGTGGGGCCTACCCCCCTCTGCCCTGCCGGGCATCTCCCCCTCAAGGGGGGAGATCGATCTGTGGCAAGGTCTCGCTCATCTCGAAGCTTGAGAATGAAGTGGAGGTAGCACCTCCTGCCGATCTCCCCCCTTGAGGGGGAGATGCCCGGCAGGGCAGAGGGGGGTAAGCCCCACACACCTCCAGTCCGCTGCCAATAGACAACCCACTGAAAACTCACACCTGAAGCATCGGAACGAAAACTGCATTGCGGTTTTCGGAAAACCCGATGCTCAAACAAAAACTGAGAGCGGCGGGACCGATTTCGATTTATCTCTCGCTGCTCTAATCGCAATGCCTGTAACCCGACTTGCGGGTGCGCAGGTCGAAGTGAAAATGGTTCCAGTGGTTGGGATCGCTGCCCGGCCCGAGAACGGTCGAGAAATATTTGCAGCTGTCGGACCTCACCGCCTTCAGCAGCGCCTTTTCGCGGAAGGCGAAGAAGTTCTTGCTGCGGACGTCGATTTCCTTGCCGTTCTTGAGCGTGATGGTGCCGATATCGATGGCGTTGCCGCGCGCATGTTCCGACCACGGGTTGCTGGAGCGCGAATTCATCTTGCGGCAGGAATAGCCACCCATCGGCGTGATACGGCCGACGCCGGAGAGATAACGGAAGCGCGAGGATGGCACGAGTTCGAACTTGACCCATTTGGCAAAGGCAAGCGTGACCTGGCAATTAAGCTTCACCGCCGGGCGGATGGCGACGCCGCTGGCGAGACCGCTGAGTTCGATCGGATAATCGATGCCGCAGGTCGGACCATCGGCGATACGCGCAACATCGCGGAAAGCGACGCCAAGACGACGCAGCTCGGAGCGACAGGCAACTTCGGAGGAAGGCATGACGCCGGGCGGCATCGACGACCGGTTGCTTTGCCCACCGCGCGCCATCGGATCATTTGGCATCAACATCGCAACCTCCTCCACCGGCTGGCGGCGGGAAGATGAGCCAACGGGTGGCGGCGGTATCAACCGCGATTGACCGGCGCTCTGCTGCCGGCGAGGAGGAGAAACGGCCATCGGATTGTCGGTGCCGATACCATCCACCACCGGCTGCTCCGAAACACCTTCGGCAATATCGGCATCCTGCTCTTCCGCAAGTCCACGAACCGGTTCCACGCCCAGCATGGAATCCATGTTCACCCCTCCCTCACCTTCGGCAATCTGGCTGCCGGCCATCGGTTGCGGAGACATGGTCTGACCTTGCGTCGCCTGGTTTGGCATCGCCTGATTTGACATCGTCTGCGTCGGGGCGCTGTGGCCGCTCGCGGCCATGCGCGCCTGATGCTGGGTGTCGAGTGTGGAATAGCCCTGTCCGCCCTGTGGCGATTGCAGCAGGGGGTCCTGCGAAGCGTAAGGCTCCGGCATCGGCTGCGACACGGCTGTGGGATAATCGGAGGCCTGCCCGGCCCGCTCGGCCTGATAGACCGCGCCTGACGGTGCGCTGTAGCCCTGCTGCCGCGACGACCTTATGGCGCTGACACGCGTGGTGCCATCCACCTCCGCCGGTGGCACGAGGCCTTCCGCCGAACACGACACCATGACCGTGGAAATCATCAGCAACGTCACAAGACGACGCGGAAGGGAAACATACGCCATACGAGAACCTGTACCTTCAGCGGCCGCAAACGCGGCAATACAGGTCAAATTTTAAAGAAATGAGGTAAACGAAACCTTATTGGTTGCGGGAAATAACGAATGCTGTGTTTCGCGGCACGGGGAATGGTGAAGGGCCGTCGGAAATTGTATCAAAGGCGATGACGAAAACGCTGAAACCTCTCCTCACCAAACGACGCTTAAATCTTCCAGCGTCATCCTCGGGCTTAACCCGAGGATCTACAGCCGCACGAGGGATGGATCCTCGGGTCAAGCCCGAAGATGACGTCGAGTGTGGATGAAGGTCCGTCAACAAGCTAAGGGCGCAGCCAAAGCCGCGCCCTCCAATTACCCCAAGCGGATCAACTCACGCGGCCCGAGAAACCTCGCGCCCTGCCCCCTGTCCAAGTTCGAAACGGGAAAGCAGCGAGCGCAGCTGCTGGCTTTCCTCGGCAAGCGTCTGGCTGGCCGCCGTCGTTTCTTCCACCATGGCGGCATTCTGCTGCGTCATCTGATCCATATGGTTGACGGAGGTATTGATCTCCTGCAGGCCGGTTGCCTGTTCCCGCGCCGCCGTGGCGATAGAGTTCACATGGCCTTCGACGCGGTTGACCAGCGCCACGATCTCTTCCAGCGCATCGCCCGTGGAACGCACGAGCGCGACACCGCCGCCGACCTCTTCCGCCGAACGGTTGATGAGGGTCTTGATCTCCTTGGCCGCGTTGGCGGAGCGTTGCGCCAGCTCGCGCACCTCCTGTGCCACCACGGCAAAACCACGTCCCGCTTCGCCCGCCCGTGCGGCCTCAACCCCGGCATTCAGCGCCAGCAGGTTGGTCTGGAAAGCGATTTCGTCGATGACGGAGATGATCTGACCGATGCGTTTGGAGGAATCCTCGATACGACCCATGGCATCAACGGCGTTTCGAACGATCTCGCCCGAGCGGCCGGCGCTGGTTTTCGTGTCCTGCACCATCTGCCGCGCCTCATTGGCCCGTTCGGAAGCGGTGCGCACGGTGGCGGTGATCTCGTCAAGGGCCGCTGCCGTCTCCTCCAGCGCCGCCGCCTGCTGTTCGGTCCGGCGTGAAAGATTACCCGTCGCGCCGCTGATATCGGAGGCGCTGTCATTGACGACATCGCCGGTTCTGGCAATCGCCTCGATGGCGCCGTGCAACGCGCCAACCGCACGATTGAAATCCATGCGCAGTTTTTCATAATCCGCGCCAATATCGGCAAGCTCGACGGTCAGATCGCCATTGGCAAGCGCCTCCAGCGAATTGCCGAGCTGGGTCATGGCATGGGCCTGACGTTCAGACGCGGAGCGCAGAACCGTTTCATTGCCCCGCCGCGCCTCTTCCAGTGCCCGCTGCTGGTCAGCCTCACGGGCCTGCAGGGCGCTGCGCTCATTGACGCTGTCACGCAAGACCAGAAGCGTCTTGGCAATCGCGCCGATTTCGTTGCGGCGGTCAGCGAACTGGATTTCGGCCGCGCCGTCACCATCGGCGATCCGCTTCATGCTCTGGCGAATAAGATCGATCGGTCGCGTCACGCTGCGCACGACGGCGGCTGCCACGCCGATGACCAGAAGGGCAGACAGAACGCACAGACCGATGTTGAAATAGGCATCGCTCCAGAACACCGCCTCAAGATCGTCCACATAAACACCGGTGCCGACAATCCATCCCCAGGGGGCGAAACCGGCGACATGGGAAAACTTCTCCACCGGGTCCGGCGCACCGGGTTTCGGCCAATAATAATCGACAAAACCCTGACCGCCCGCCTTCACCGTGTTCACGAATTCGACGAACAGCGCCTTGCCGTTCGGATCCTTGTTGGCGGTAAGGTCGGTGCCGTTCATTTCAGGCTTGATCGGATGCATCACCATATTGGGATGCATGTCGTTGATCCAGAAGTAACCGCTGCCATTGCCATAACGCATCGCCGCGATTGTCGTTTTGGCCTGCTGCTGCGCGGCTTCCCGTGTCAGGCTGCCATTCTGCTCCAGACGATAATATTGCTCGAGAATGGCAACGGCGGTTTCGTTCATCGCCGCAAGCCCGGCTTTGCGCTCGCGCTCCATCTCGTGGAAGGTTTCAAAAAGGCTGAATGTCAGCGCCGCGGTCAATATTGTCAGAAACAATGCGACAAGCGCATAAAGACGCATAGATATCGTAACGTTTTTCATATTCCCCCCAACGCCGACGATGGCATTCCCATCAGCCGATGTTAAAGTTGAAAAATTTATTATCATTAAATACGCATCTTATACGTTAGTATTATTCCCGGCCGTCTCCGTGAAACCCGTCGATACTCTCCACAGCCATTCAAAAGCGGCACGGCTGTCCGAAATTCGACGAGCGCGCGCCTGGCTTTAAAGGGCTCGTTAACTCTGGCGTCCTATCCTCCTTTGCCAAATATACGGTATGGGAAGCACGCGATGGCACGGCCGAATTTCCGCTTTACGCATTACGACCTGAAGGAATTGCGGGCTGGGACGACCATTGAAATATCGCTGTCGGCCGTCAACAATGTGCGGCTGATGACAGGCGCGAATTTCCAGCGTTTCACCGAACTGCTCGACTTCAAATATCTCGGCGGTGTCGCGAAAAAATCACCGATCCGCATCGCCATTCCGGAAACGATGCACTGGCACCTGGTGATCGACGCCGAGGGGCATAGTGGCCTGGCGGAGTCCTCGGTAAAGATGCTGCCGGCACAGCCGCAGGTCGCGCCACAGCGCAAAGCGTCCTGATTTCTTCAAAGCATTTCGGCTTTTCTCGGAAACGCCACACGCTCTCGTATCCTTACGCATTTTCCGAGCGTAAAAGCGCCACGTATTTTGACGGAAATTCACTAATAAACAAAGAGATAGCGCGGCTTTGCGACTCTTTTTGCCAAGCACATGATTCTGTTTGTGAAGAATGCCGCCTAACGCGCGCCACGCTCACGGCGCAGCTTCGCCCACCAGTCGAGACGTTTGCGGATTTCCCGCTCGAAACCCCTGTCGGGCGGATCGTAAAAAGTCGTGCGGCCCATTTTTTCCGGGAAATAATCCTGTCCCGAAAAAGCATCCGGCTCGTCATGGTCATAACGGTAGCCGTCGCCGTACCCCTCGCCCTTCATCAGCTTAGTCGGGGCATTGAGAATGTGTTTGGGCGGCACCAGCGAGCCGTTTTCCTTGGCCGCCCGCATTGCCGATTTGAAGGCGGTGTAAACGGCGTTGGATTTCGGTGCGGTGGCGAGATAAACGCAGGCCTGCGCCAGCGCCAGCTCGCCCTCGGGTGAACCGAGATAATCATAGGCATCCTTGGCGGCATTGCAGACGGCAAGCGCCTGCGGATCGGCAAGGCCGATATCTTCCACCGCCATGCGCACCAGCCGCCGCCCCAGATAAAGCGGATCTTCGCCGGCATCGAACATGCGGGCCAGATAATAAAGCGCCGCATCCGGATCCGAGCCGCGCACCGACTTATGCAGCGCCGAAATGAGATTGTAGTGACCGTCCTGGCTCTTGTCATAAACCGGGGCGCGTCGCTGCACGATGCGTGTCAGCCCTTCGGTATCGAAGGCCTCATCCTTGCGCGCCGCCCGCCAGACCTCTTCGGCAAGCGTCAGCACGGCGCGGCCATCGCCATCCGCCATGCGGATGAGGCTCGCTCGCGCGTCTTCCGTCAGTGGCAGAGGTTTGCCCTCCGCTTCCTCGGCGCGCTTCAGAAGTTCACTGAGACTATCCTCATCATGCGAACCAAATGTCAGCACCCGCGCCCGCGACAAAAGAGCGGCGTTGAGTTCGAAGGACGGGTTTTCGGTGGTGGCGCCCACCAGAATGATGGTGCCATCCTCCATCACCGGCAGGAAGCTATCCTGCTGGGCGCGGTTGAAACGGTGTATCTCGTCAACGAACAGCAGCGTCTGCCGGCCGTTCATCCGGCGGGTACGCGCTGCCTCGAATACTTTCTTGAGGTCAGCGACCCCGGAAAAGATCGCCGAGATTTGCTCGAAAGCCAGCCCTGCCTCACCCGAAAGCAGACGGGCAACCGTCGTCTTGCCGGTTCCGGGCGGCCCCCAGAAGATCATCGAGCCCAAAGAGCCACTGTCGATCATCCGGCGCAGTACGCCCTCTTCACCCGTCAGATGCGCCTGCCCGCTTACCTCGGCCAGTGTCTTAGGACGCAGGCGATCGGCAAGAGGCCGCCGATTGGCGACCTCGACAGGCACTTGCGGGGCGAAGAGGTCGTCACTCATCGCAGGAACTGCCGGATGCGCTGGCCGTCGCGCAGGATTTCGACCCGCCAGAAACCGGGATTGTCATCCAGCGCCTTCTCGACCGCAGCCGTGGAGCCGATATCCGCGCCATTCAGCGACAGGATCACGTCCTTCGGCTGGAAACCGACGCGATAGGCTGGCGAACCGCGCTTCACATCGGTGATGACCACGCCCGTCACCTGCGACGGCATGCGCAGCTCATCGGCAAGCTTGGGCGAAAGATTGGCGACGGTGGCGCCAGCGAAGGGATTGCGGCCTTCAACCAGGCGCTCATCACGCGGCGCGGTTTCCGGCGCCGTGTCGAGTGCGATGGTCAGCTTCTTTTCCTTGCCCTTGTCCATCACGGTAAGCTCGGCGGATTTGCCGATGCCCGCCGTCGTCAGGCGATAACCCAGTGCATCGGGATGCTCGACCTCGAAACCATTGACGGCAGTAACAACCTGCCCCGGCTCGATGCCCGCCTTCTCCGCCGGGCCATCCTTGACGACACTGACGACCAGCGCCCCACGGGCGCGATGCAGACCAAGCGCCTCGGCGACATCAGAGGTTACGGGATCGAAAGTCGCGCCAATATAGGGCCGCTGAAAGTTTGCATCGCCGCGTTCGGCCGCAGCGACGAACACGCGGACGAGGTTGGCAGGAATGGCAAAGCCGATGCCGTTAGACCCGCCGCCCTTGGAGAAGATCGCGGTATTGATGCCGATCAGCTCACCGGCCATGTTCATCAGCGCACCACCGGAATTGCCGGGGTTGATGGAAGCATCGGTCTGGATGAAGAAGCCGAAATCGCCCTGCGTCACCTGATTACGCGCCAGACCCGAAACGATGCCGCTGGTCACCGTCTGGCCGACACCGAAGGGGTTGCCGATGGCCAGCACCAGATCACCCACCTCGATGGTGTCAGAATTGCCAAGCGACAGCACGGGGAACTGCTCCTTGGCATCGATCTGCAGAATGGCAAGGTCGATACGGTCGTCCTTCATCAGCACCTTGGAGGAAAACTCGCGTCCATCCGCCAGCGCTACCTTGATGTCGTCGGCACCATCGATGACATGGTTGTTGGTCACGACCAGACCGCCGGCGGTGACGATCACGCCCGAGCCGAGCGACGACTGCTTTTCCGTGCGGTTCGGCATCTGCTGGCCGAAGAACTGCTCGAAGAACGGGTCGCCGGCAAAGGGCGACAGACGCCGCTGCACGGCACGTTCGGCATAGACATTGACCACAGCACCCGCGGTGCGCTTGACCAGCGGCGCGAAGGAAAGCTGCATTTCCGTGTGGCTTGACGGTACGGTCTTGTTGTCCTGCGCCTGCGCGCCCGCGGGCAGGAGAATGAGCGCGGCGAAAAAGCCGGTGGACAGATACTTCAACACGCTTCGCATGTGATTCCTCATCGTCATCAGTATGATGGAGTTATAACGCCAAAGCCTGTAAAGCAAAGAGCGGCAAGATGATGGCCAGCCTTTTCCCTGTGCAGGCCGGTTCCGGCAATTGGAACCACCGACGCCCCTTTTTGGTTTCATCCGCATCGATTGTCCTTGAAAGAAACGATCCATGCATCTGAAACAGACTTTCCTCGCCTGCGGCCTCCTCCTCTGCGCCTCCACTCTCGGCTCGCCAGCTTCGGCAGCCAGCTTTGATTGCACCAAGACCGATCTGGCGGCGGATGAAAAGGCGATCTGCGACAACCGTGCCCTGAACGACCAGGACGTGAAGATGGCCACCACCTTCGATATCCTCACCCAGCTGATGGCCATGGGCGCCCGTGACACACTGCGCGAGGAGCAGAGCCAATGGTTGAAGAAACGCCAGGAATGCGCGGCGGATGTCGCCTGCCTGACGGGCGCTTACGACGAGCGTATGAAGAAGCTCGGAGAAGCTTTCCAGAGCATCAACAGACCCCTTTAATCGATACGGTGATTATCAGGCTGCACGGATGATGTTCTCCATTAAACCGTGCAGCTGATCGCGATAACCGGTTCTGGCCGACGGCGCATCCTCACGTGAGGTCATGACCACGGACAGGCGCTTGGCGGGAACGATGTAGAGCATCTGCCCACCATAACCCCAGGCGTAATAGACCTTTTCTCCCGCCATCTCCTTGATGAACCAGCAATAGCCGTATCCATCACCGTTGAAGACGGAGTTGGTGCGCTGTTGCCAGGACTGGTCGATCCATTCCTGCGAGATCAGCCGCTCACCGCCGGGCGTCACCCCGCCCCGCCGGTAAAGCTCGCCAAAGGCCAACAATGAGCGCGCCGTCATCGCCATCTGGTTACCGCCGAGATAAATGCCCTGCGGATCGCGCTCCCAGCCACCAATGGCAAATCCCTCCAGCGGCCGGAACCAGTCTCGCGCCAGAGAGAGCGTCGAGCGGCCGGAGGCCCTGGTCAATATCGCCGAAAGCAGATGTGTGGAGCCGGTGGAATAAAGCATGCCACCATCAGGCTCTCCGGCAAAACCGGACCCCAGCGCCATGCGCACCCAGTTGCGGCTGGCAACCCAGCGCCCATAATTCGGGCCGGACATGCGCTCCAGACCGGATTGCATCGAAAGCAGGTTGCCGATGGTGACCCTCTCCAGCCGCGGATCGGGATTCGGCGGAAAATCGCTGCGCAGGATGGTCGCAATCGGCTGATCGGCACCAGAGAGTATCTTCCGGTCGATCGCCATGCCGACCAGTGCCGAAATGACCGATTTCGATGCCGACTTGATGTTGGTGGAGCCGTTAAGGGTCGCACCATGATAGGCGCGGCTGACAACCTCCGCCCCGTCGATGCTGACGATGACGGCCTTGAGGCTCGAAAGCGCATCCGCGTCCCTCAGCAATGGATCAAAACGGGCGCCATTTCCGGAGCTTTGCGCGCGCGCAAGCGGGGCGAAAGGCAGCGAGGCGATGAGGGCGAGTGCGGTTCGTCTTTTCATGCTGATGAAGTTAGGCATCGCTACGCTACGGAAAAGAGCCGATGGACGAACATCACTCCAATGTGACCAAGATGAAGGCTGGCACCCGGTTGGATAGTTTCGAATTTTATCATGAAAACAGCATGTTGCGTGGACTTGGAGAATGATCCTCTGAGGCAGTTGAATCAGTTTGCGAACCCCGACGCGGCATTCGCCGGAAGGGCATTAAAAAACCGCCCCGGAAGGCGGCTGACTTGAGGATAGCAATCTTGCGTCACATGCCACGTCATCCTCGGGCTTGTCCCGAGAATCCATCCACGTCGCACAAAATCGAAGGGTTGCAGATGCTCGGGACAAGCCCGAGCATGACGGCCGAGAGGTATTCGCGTGTCAAAACCCTGCAGGCTTACTCCGGCAAAATCCGCACCGCGCCCTTGTCCGCGCTCGACGCAAAGGCCGCATAGGCCTTCAACGCCGTCGTGACATTGCGCTTGCGCGGTGCTACCGGCTTCCAGCCGAGCTCTTCCTGTTCGGCCCGGCGCGCTGCAAGTTCCGCATCCGTGACCTTGAGGTTGATGGTGCGGTTGGGAATATCGATCTCGATCAGGTCACCCTGACGCACGAGGCCGATGGCGCCGCCCTGTGCCGCTTCCGGCGAGGCGTGACCGATGGAAAGACCTGACGTGCCACCAGAGAAGCGACCGTCAGTGATCAGCGCGCAGGCTTTGCCGAGACCCTTGGATTTCAGGTAGCTGGTTGGATAGAGCATTTCCTGCATGCCCGGTCCGCCCTTCGGCCCTTCGTAACGGATGACGACAACATCGCCCGCCTTGACCTCATTGCCGAGAATACCCTTCACCGCGGCGTCCTGGCTTTCGTAAACGACGGCCGAACCGTTGAATTTCAGGATCGATTCATCAACACCCGCCGTTTTCACGATGCAGCCATCGAGCGCGATGTTGCCATAAAGCACGGCTAGACCGCCATCCTTGGAGAACGGCTTTTCGACCGAGCGGATGACGCCGTTATCGCTGTCGGTATCCAGATCATCCCAGCGCGAAGACTGGCTGAAGGCAACCTGGGTCGGCACGCCGCCCGGGGCCGCCTTGAAGAATTCACGAACCGTCTCGCTGTTGGTGCGGGTAATGTCCCAGCGATCGATGGCATCGCCCAGCGTCGCCTCGTGCACGGTATAGGTATCGCGGTTGATGAGACCGCCACGCTCCAGCTCGCCGAGAATGCGCATGATGCCGCCGGCGCGGTGAACGTCCTCCATATGCACGTCCTGCTTGGCCGGCGCGACCTTGGAAAGGCATGGAACCTTGCGGGAAAGACGGTCGATGTCCTCCATGCCGAAATCGACACCGCCCTCGTGCGCAGCAGCCAGAATATGCAGAACCGTGTTGGTGGAGCCGCCCATGGCGATGTCCAGCGACATGGCGTTCTCAAACGCCGCCTTGTTGGCGATTGTGCGCGGCAAAACGGTCTCATCATCCTGCTCGTAATAACGGCGGGCCAGATCGACGATCAGATGGCCGGCCTCGACGAAAAGGCGCTTGCGATCCGAGTGGGTGGCAAGCGTCGAGCCGTTGCCGGGCAGCGAGAGACCCAGCGCCTCGGTCAGACAGTTCATCGAATTGGCGGTGAACATGCCGGAACAGGAACCGCAGGTCGGGCAGGCAGAGCGTTCGATGATCTTGACGTCCTCATCGGAAATCTTGTCATCGGCAGCCGCCACCATGGCATCGACCAGATCAAGCGCGACGGTCTTGCCATGCAGAACCACCTTGCCCGCTTCCATCGGGCCGCCGGACACAAAGACGGCGGGGATGTTGAGCCGCATCGCAGCATTCAGCATGCCGGGGGTGATCTTATCGCAGTTGGAAATGCACACCATGGCGTCAGCGCAATGGGCGTTGACCATATACTCTACAGAGTCAGCGATGATCTCGCGCGACGGCAGCGAATAAAGCATGCCGTCATGACCCATGGCGATACCGTCATCGACTGCAATCGTGTTGAATTCCTTGGCAACGCCGCCCGCCGCTTCGATTTCGCGGGCAACCAGCTGGCCGAGATCTTTCAAATGCACATGGCCCGGTACGAACTGCGTGAAAGAGTTGACCACCGCGATGATCGGCTTGCCGAAATCGCTGTCCTTCATGCCGGTGGCGCGCCAAAGGCCGCGCGCGCCCGCCATGTTGCGGCCGTGGGTTGTCGTTCTGGAGCGATAGGCTGGCATGGTGTTTTCCTCGATCTCTTGAACAGAAGGGCCGTCTTCCGCAGCGCGGTCAAAACAGCCTCTGCCCTATTTTGCGGTTTTTCTAGCGCAAACCGCAAGCCCTGTCACTGTCACCTTCCGGCAAAACAGTACGGTTCGGTACGGTACGCTCCGTCTGCTGCTGCCATTCCGGCACTGGCTCATCACAAATGCGCGATTTTCACCGTGCGGTCGTTGTTTTTTCGCACAGCGCTGAAACATATCTGTGCAGCGGTCGTATTGGTTATCATAATCGATTTATCGCCGATGCACCCGGCTTTTGTGGAGGTTGAAATGCCCGCCTATCGTCCGCCCCTCATCGCGGCAAGTGAAATCACGCCGAAGAGTACCTACCTGTCCCGACGCGGCTTTCTCGGCACGGCGGCCGGACTTGCGGCAGTTGGACTTACCGGTCGCGAAGCGATCGCCGCACCGCTTTCCGCAAAACCCGGCGCCTACAAGCTGGATGACAAGCTCACCCCGCTCGATGCCGTCACCAGCTACAATAATTTCTACGAATTCGGCGTCGGAAAATCCGACCCGAAGGAAAATTCCGGCAAGTTCAAGCCCACCCCATGGACGGTGAAGGTGGATGGTCTCGTCTCCAAGCCGCAGGAATTCGGCATTGAAGAGCTGATGAAATACCAGCTTGAAGAGCGCACCTATCGCATGCGCTGCGTCGAAGGCTGGTCGATGGTCATTCCGTGGATCGGTTTTCCCCTTGCAAGCCTGCTCGACAAGGTCGAGCCGCTTGGCAGCGCGAAATACGTCACCTTCGAAACCGTGGTGCGGCCGGAGGAAATGCCGGGCCAAACCGGCCTGTTCCAGCCGCTGTCCTGGCCCTATATCGAAGGCCTGCGCCTCGATGAGGCGCGACACCCGCTGACCCTGCTTGCCGTCGGCCTATACGGAGAAACACTGCCCAACCAGAACGGCGCACCGATCCGGCTGGTCGTTCCATGGAAATACGGCTTCAAGGGCATCAAATCCATCGTCAAGATTTCGCTGGTCGAAAAGCAGCCGGAAACGACGTGGAAAAATTCCAATGCCCGCGAATACGGCTTTTATTCCAACGTCAATCCGCATGTGGACCATCCCCGCTGGAGCCAGGCGACCGAACAGCGTATCGGCGAAGGCGGCTTTTTCGGCACCCAGAACCGCCCTACCCTGATGTTCAACGGGTATGACGAGGTGGCAAGCCTTTATACCGGAATGGACCTGAAAGCGAATTATTGACCATGGCCTTTGCCCTGTCGCTTCCATCGCTGCCGAAGCGTTACCAGCCGGCGGCTATCTGGTCGCTATATGTGATCGGTCTCTGTCCGGCCGTCTGGTATTTCTACCTCGCCGCAACCGGCGGCCTCGGCTTTAACCCGGTCAAGGATTTCGAGCACCTGCTCGGCATCTGGGCGCTGCGCTTTCTCTGCCTTGGCCTGCTGGTGACGCCGTTGCGCGACCTCTTCAACATCAACCTCATCGCCTATCGTCGGGCACTGGGCCTGATTGCCTTTTATTACGTGCTGGCGCACTTCACCGTCTATATGGTGCTGGATCGCGGCCTGATGCTGGGCTCCATCGCCGGAGATATTCTCAAACGCCCCTATATCATGCTCGGCATGGCCGGGCTTGTCATGCTCACGCCGCTTGCGCTCACCTCCAACCGCTGGTCCATCCGCAAGCTTGGCAGCCGCTGGAACACGTTGCACAAGCTCGTCTATCTCGTGCTCATCGTTGGCGTGCTGCATTTCGTGCTGGCACGAAAATCGATCACGCTGGAGCCGGTGTTTTACATCAGCACAATGGTGGTATTGCTCGGATATCGGCTGGTGCGGCCGACGATCATGGCGGCGAAGAGGGCGAAACGCGCGAAACCCGCCCGGCCATGAAGAATGCGGCCGCGATGCCCGTGATGTAACAGACGATATTCCATGGGGAAAAAACGCGACCGAGCAGCAAGGCTCCGGCCGTCGTCGATCGAAACGCGTCCAGCGCCGGAAAATGGACAAGCCGGATGAATTCCACGGCAACAGCGACGAGAATGGCGGCCCGAGCCTCATAACCACGCCAACCGGACGGAAACACCGCCGCCAGCAACAGAAAAACCATAGCTCCCCACAGCACGGATCCGCCATATTTTACCGCCACGAACGGTAACCCAACGTCATAACCGAATGCCCGCAGGCAAAGACCGCACATGATCACCGCGATAGCAGCTCCCAAAAGCCGGAGGCGCGCAAAATAAGACGGGGATAGGCTTGGCGGGCCCATGCAGGCTCCTTCCGGTTTTCGTATGAACGTGGCGGATGCAGATCGAGGCGAGAACATGAGCACAGGGACCAGCCCAGCCACAAGCCGCCTCTCGGTTTTGGACAATCTGCTTTGCGATACCTATCCCTGGGGCGAACTCAAGGGCTTCAGGCGCTTTATTGTCGAATTTCTCTATTTCGGCATCAAGGAGGCCCGCGCCTGCCTGTTTGCGGGGTTGTTTTTCATCTCCATCTTCGTCGTGCCGCATGGCGGGTTGTTCGGCATCCCGCGTTATGACGTACTGCTGATCATTGCGCTCGCCATCCAGTTCTTCATGATCTGGAGCAGGCTTGAAACGCTTGATGAGGCCAAGGCCATCCTGCTGTTTCACGTCGTCGGTTTCGTATTGGAAGTATTCAAGACATCCAGCGCCATCCAGTCGTGGTCCTATCCGGATTTCGCCTATAGCAAGGTCCTCGGCGTGCCGCTTTTCTCCGGCTTCATGTATGCCGCCGTTGGCAGCTACATCATTCAGGCATGGCGCCTTCTGGATGTGCGCATTCGCCACTATCCAACCTACTGGATGGCGACGCTGATCGGCATCGCCATCTATGCCAACTTCTTCACCCATCACTTCATCGGCGACTACCGCTGGTACATCGCCGCCTGCGCCATAGGGCTCTATTCCCGCGCGACCGTGATTTATCGCCCCTATGATCGGGATCGAAAGATGCCGCTGCTCCTCTCATTCGTCCTCATAGGATTTTTCGTCTGGCTGGCGGAAAACATCTCCACCTTCTTCGGCATCTGGAAATATCCCGACCAACTCGGCGCCTGGTCCGTGGTGCATATCGGGAAATGGAGTTCATGGTCGCTGCTGGTCATCATGACCTTCACCATCGTCGCGCATCTCAAGCACATCAAGGCCCGTATCCACGTTCCGGAGTGAGAGAGGATTCTCTGCAGCCAAGCAACTGGCTGGGCAGCTCACGGCTGCGGCAATATTCGCAAATTAAAGTACCCGCACGAATGTGCTCAAGGTGGCGAGATCCGCGCCTGCCCTCCTCCCGATACGAAACGCAAAAAAGCCGGGCGATCTCTCACCCGGCTTTCTAACTCGTGACACCCGAAGGCGTCACATATTACGCAGCTTCGGCAGCAGCAGCTTCAGCAGCAACGCGAGCCTTGTCGGCTGCACCCTTGGCGTCAACGTCGCGCTCGACGAATTCAACGACGGCGAGAGCCGCGTTGTCGCCCTGGCGGTAGCCGGCCTTCATGATACGCAGGTAGCCGCCATTGCGGGTTGCGTAACGCGAAGCGATCGCGTCGAACAGCTTGCGAACGGCGTCCTGATCCTTGATCTGCGAGATCGCCTGACGACGAGCGTGCAGGTCGCCGCGCTTGCCGAGGGTCACGAGACGCTCGACGATCGGACGAATTTCCTTCGCCTTCGGAAGGGTGGTGACGATCTGCTCATGGGTGATGAGCGAAGCAGCCATGTTGGCAAACATTGCCTTGCGGTGGCTGGCGGTTCTATTGAGCTTGCGGCCTGAATTTCCGTGGCGCATTGCTATTCTCCTTCTACGCAGGTTCCTTCTCTAAGGCCTGCCGTTTCCTGGCACATGCAGATGACTTATCTGCTGTTTGACGGGGAAAGGCAGTCTTTAAAGGGTCTGCCTTTTTGATTGTTAGTACTGGTCTTCGTAACGCTTGGCGAGATCTTCGATGTTCTCTGGCGGCCATGCCGGCACTTCCATGCCGAGGTGCAGACCCATGGAAGCGAGAACTTCCTTGATTTCGTTCAGCGACTTGCGACCAAAGTTCGGCGTGCGGAGCATTTCGGCTTCGGTCTTCTGGATCAGGTCGCCGATGTAAACGATGTTGTCGTTCTTCAGGCAGTTTGCCGAACGAACGGACAGCTCGAGCTCGTCGACCTTCTTGAGAAGCGCCGGGTTGAACGCGAGTTCGGTAACCGATTCTTCTTCTGCTTCCTTCTGCGGCTCGTCGAAGTTGACGAAGACGCCCAGCTGGTCCTGAAGAATGCGAGCGGCGAAGGCAACGGCGTCTTCGCCGGAAACCGAACCGTTGGTCTCGATCGTCATGATCAGCTTGTCATAGTCGAGAACCTGGCCTTCACGGGTGTTTTCCACCTTGTAGGACACTTTCTTGACCGGAGAATAGAGGCTGTCCACCGGAATGAGGCCGATCGGGGCATCTTCCGCGCGGTTGCGCTCAGCCGGTACGTAACCCTTGCCGTTGTTGACGGTGAATTCCATGCGGATTTCAGCGCCATCATCAAGCGTGCAGATCACGTGGTCGGGGTTCAGGATCTCGATGTCGCCAACCGTCTGGATATCACCAGCGGTTACGGCACCAGGGCCCTGCTTGCGCACGACCATGCGCTTGGAATCGTCGCCATCCATCTTGATGGCGATTTCCTTGATGTTGAGCACGATATCCGTCACATCTTCCCGAACGCCGGGGATGGAGGAGAATTCATGCAGGACACCGTCGATCTGCACGGCCGTTACAGCGGCGCCACGCAGAGAAGACAACAGAACGCGACGCAGCGCGTTGCCGAGAGTAAGACCGAAACCACGTTCCAGCGGCTCGGCAACCAGCGTTGCCTTGGTGCGGCTGGACGAGGTGAACTCGACCTTGTTCGGCTTGATAAGTTCCTGCCAGTTCTTCTGAATCATCTTTAAACCTTCCGTTCGCCGCCACCATCCAATCGTGACGGACCGAGCATGAAAACACCGAGAGGAACCTAATTCAGTGGTTCATCAGTGGGTTCTTGAGCGCAAGTCCGTCGATCGAAATCGACGCGCACACGCCAGATACACGAAAATTCCGCCAGACCTGAGGTAAGGCGGAATTTCCGAACCACGGTCGCGTCAGACGCGGCGCTTCTTGCGCGGACGGCAACCATTGTGCGGGATCGGCGTCACGTCGCGAATGGAAGTGATCATGAAACCGGCAGCCTGCAGAGCGCGAAGTGCCGATTCACGGCCGGAACCCGGACCGCAAACTTCAACTTCAAGCGACTTCATGCCGTGTTCCTGAGCCTTCTTCGCGCAATCTTCAGCAGCGATCTGGGCAGCGAACGGGGTCGACTTACGCGAACCCTTGAAGCCCTTGGCACCAGCGGACGACCAGGCAATAGCATTGCCCTGTGCGTCGGTGATGGTGATCATCGTGTTGTTGAAGGTCGAGTTGACGTGCGCGACGCCCGACGTGATATTTTTGCGTTCGCGACGACGGACGCGTGCGGCTTCCTTGGCCATGTTATACCTTTCATTGATCTCTTCACCGCCGTAACACCAGCGGCTACACCGGCAATCAGCCCGTATTCGAGCTTTTCGCCAAACTCAGAAAGGCTGGCGCGGACTGCACCAGCCTCCCCTTTCCGGAGAACCGGAAAATTACTTCTTCTTACCAGCGATAGCCTTCGCCGGACCCTTGCGGGTGCGGGCGTTGGTGTGCGTGCGCTGACCGCGGACCGGAAGGCCACGACGGTGACGCAGGCCGCGGTAGCAGCCGAGGTCCATCAAACGCTTGATGTTCATCGACGTGTCACGACGCAGGTCACCTTCGACCTGGTAGTCGCGGTCGATGGCTTCGCGGATCTGAAGAACTTCAGCATCCGTCAGCTGATGAACGCGCTTGTCAGCCGGAAGACCGACCTTGTCCATGATTTCCTGCGCGAATTTCGGACCAATCCCGTGAATGTAGGTCAGCGCAATAACAACGCGCTTCGCAGTCGGGATGTTGACGCCAGCGATACGTGCCACGTCTTTTCTCCTTGGTTCCAGTTGCCATCCGGCAAGTGGTGATTCCAGTCGAGCGACCAACAGGGTCGCCAGTTCAAAATTGATGTCCGTGACAGGTCAAAACGACCGAACCCGGATCTCCCTCCCTTAAGGGAAATCTGCGCCAGTCGCTTGGGATGTCGCGAGTTGGCGCGGTGTTTAACGGAATCAGCGCAAAAAAGCAACCGGCTCCGCCAAGATTCTTTTGCCATCCAAAGGACGAGCTAAATCATAAGAGCGGCAAATCGGGCGAAAATCGCCGGCAGATTTTGCCACCCTGCCACAGCCGTCAGGCAGAAGCTTTTTCGAGGACGTTTTCGATAGCCTCGGTCACGGCATCGACATCCGCCATGCCATCCAGCGTCACAAGTTCACCCTGCTCGCTGTAATAGTTCGACAGCGGCGCGGTCTTCTCGCGATATTCCGTCAGGCGCTTGCGGAAGGCTTCCGGATTGTCGTCCGAACGAACCGTACCACCGGCGGCAATGGTTTCTGCGACGCGGTTTTCGATTCGGCGAATCAACGCCTCTTCGTCCACCTTCAGTTCGATGACGGCATCAAGGGCAAGATTCTTGTTGCGCATGTTCTCGGCAAGCGCCTTGGCCTGCGGAACGGTGCGCGGATAGCCGTCTAGAATAAAGCCCTTGGCACAGTCAGGTGCTTCGATACGTTCGGAAACGATCTGATTGACGATATCGTCGGAAACCAGCCCGCCGGCGTCCATGACGGCCTTGGCGCGCTTGCCGATTTCGGTGCCCGCGCTGACCGCAGCGCGAAGCATGTCACCGGTGGAAAGCTGCGGGATCCCGTACTTGTCAGTCAGCCGCTTGGCCTGGGTTCCCTTGCCCGCACCCGGCGGACCCAAAAATATCAGTCTCATCGTCCCCTCTTTCCTCCACGCAACTTCGACTTCTTGATCAGCCCTTCATATTGCTGCGCGATCAGGTGGCCCTGGATCTGCGCAACCGTGTCCAGAGTTACACTGACAACGATCAAAAGCGAAGTACCACCAAGGGCTAATGGAATGCCCGTGCGTGCGATAAGTGTCTCAGGAAGGATACACACGAAGACAAGATAAACAGCGCCGACAACCGTGATACGGGTCAGGACGTAATCGATGTACTCCGCGGTGCGCTCACCCGGACGAATGCCCGGAATGAAGCCGCCATGCTTCTTGAGGTTATCGGCCGTGTCCTTCGGATTGAAGACGATAGCCGTGTAGAAGAATGCGAAAAACGCGATCAGCAGGCCGTAGAGCGCCATGAACAGCGGCTGTCCATGCTGCAGCGACGCAATGATGGACGTCGCCCACCCGGGCAGATTGGTGTTTCCGGCAAAACCGGCAGCCGTCGCCGGCAGAAGCAGCAGCGAGGATGCGAAGATCGCGGGAATAACGCCGGCGGTGTTGAGTTTCAGCGGCAGATGCGAGGTATCGCCCTGGAACATCCGGTTGCCGACCTGTCGCTTCGGATATTGTATCAGCAGGCGACGCTGGGCGCGTTCCACGAAGACGATCAGCGCGATAACGCCGATAGCCACGACGACGACCATCAGAATGAGCGGGGTCGAAAGCGCACCGGTGCGGCCGAGTTCCAGCGTGCCGGCAAGCGCCTTGGGCAGGCCAGCAGCGATACCTGCGAAAATGATCAGCGAAATACCGTTGCCGATACCGCGCGAGGTGATCTGCTCACCGAGCCACATCAGGAACATCGTGCCGCCGAGCAGCGTGATAACGGTGGAGATACGGAAGAACCAGCCCGGATCGACCACGAGGCCGCTGCCGCTTTCAAGGCCGACCGCAATGCCATATGCCTGCAGCGTACCGAGCAGCACCGTGCCGTAGCGGGTGTACTGGTTGATGATCTTGCGGCCGGCTTCGCCTTCCTTCTTCAACGCTTCGAGCGAGGGCACGACCGAGGTCATGAGCTGCACGATGATAGAAGCGGAGATGTAAGGCATGATGCCGAGGGCGAAAATCGCCATACGCTCGACAGCACCACCCGCAAACATGTTGAAAAGACCGAGAATACCGTTGGCCTGGCCCTGGAAGGCCTGCGCATAGGCTTCTGGGTTCAGGCCCGGAAGCGGAATATGGGTGCCAAGACGGTAGACGAGAAGTGCGGCAAGAGTAAACCAGAGACGCTTTTTCAGATCCTCCGCCTTAGCGAAGGTCGAAAAATTCAGGTTCGAAGCCAGTTGTTCCGCTGCGGAAGCCATAAATTTCTCCGAATGACCCTTGCCAGCCAGCAAAACCGGCCGATGCGGAAAGGTCTAAAAGATACCGGTTCAAAAACCGGGCTTCGGACGAACACGGCTTTGCGCCGCCATCATGCCTCACCCTGTTTTTTTATGTCCTATCCCCTCCCCTACGGAAGTTCAAGAACTGTGAGGCTCTCCCTGCAGCACTTTATGCCGCAAGCGGCGCGCATAACAGCTGCACCGCGAAGAGTTTGCCATGATGCATCTCTAAATCGATTTAGATCGAAAGCAACATTGGCCAGGGAGCGCAGACGCCCGGAGCACGAAGCCCCGGGCGCCTGAAGTCTATATATTACTCGGAAGCTTCGGCTGCAACCACGAGAAGCTTGATCGAGCCGCCGGCCTTCTCAATCTTTTCGAGCGCGGGCTTGGAAGCGCCGGCAACTTCGAAGGCAACCTTGGCCTTCAGCTCGCCGTCGGCGAGGATGCGGACACCGTCCTTGACGCGGCGGATAACGCCGGCTGCCTTGAGAGCAGCAGCATCGATCGTTGCGGAAGCATCGAGCTTCTTGGCGTCGATGGCGGTCTGGATGCGGCCGAGCGACACAACAGCATATTCGGAACCGAAGATGTTGTTAAAGCCGCGCTTCGGCAGGCGACGGTAGATTGGCATCTGACCGCCTTCGAAGCCGTTGATGGCGACGCCCGAACGAGCCTTCTGACCCTTCACACCGCGACCACCGGTCTTGCCCTTGCCAGAACCGATACCGCGACCTACGCGGATACGATCCTTGGAGGAGCCTTCGTTGTCTCTGATTTCATTGAGTTTCATGATAGGTTACTCCGTCTCACTTCTCGTCAACGACGCGAACGAGATGCTGGACCGCACGGATCATGCCACGAACCGCCGGAGTATCTTCCAGGGTGCGCTGACGATGCATCTTGTTGAGACCCAGACCGACCAGCGTCTGACGCTGGATTGCCGGGCGGCGAATAGGGCTGCCGATCTGTTCGACCGTAACAGTCTTCTTGGCTTCAGTAGTTTTCTTGGCCATGATCCAGCTCCTTATTCTTCAGAAGCGTTGCCGGACGCGGCGCGGCGAGCCTGAAGGGTCGCAAACTTAAGACCGCGCTGTGCAGCGATGTCCTTCGGATGAACCTGATGCTTCAGAGCGTCGAACGTTGCGCGAACCATGTTGTAAGGGTTCGACGAACCGGTCGACTTCGCAACGACGTCATGAACGCCCAGCGTTTCGAAAACAGCGCGCATCGGACCACCGGCGATGATACCGGTACCGGCCTTGGCCGAACGCAGCAGAACCTTGCCTGCGCCATGACGGCCATTGACGTCGTGATGCAGCGTGCGACCATCGCGCAGCGGAACGAAGATCAGATCGCGCTTTGCGCTTTCAGTTGCCTTGCGGATCGCTTCCGGAACTTCACGAGCCTTGCCGTGGCCGAAGCCGACGCGGCCCTTCTGGTCGCCGACGACGACGAGAGCGGCGAAGCCGAAGCGACGGCCACCCTTAACAACCTTTGCAACGCGGTTGATCGCGACCAGCTTGTCGACGAATTCGCTATCGCGCTCTTCGCGGTTCTGGCGATCTTCGCGAGAACCTCTTTTATCCTGTGCCATTGTCCTTGTCCTTTTTCTTTTACGGGTGGAACGGCAAACGAAAAGACCAGCGGCCTCGATGAAGAGATCCGCATGGCCCGGTGAAATTCCGCCCGGATCGTTGCCCGGGCGGAAAAATATCAGAAGTTCAGACCGCCTTCGCGGGCAGCATCTGCCAGGGCCTTGACGCGGCCGTGATAGATGAACGCGCCTCGGTCGAATACGACATCCTTGACGCCAGCCTTGACGCCGCGCTCGGCAACCAGCTTGCCCACGACAGATGCCGCAGCAACGTCGGCGCCGGTCTTGAGCGAGCCGCGCAGATCAGCTTCGAGCGTGGAGGCAGACGCAAGCGTCTTGCCAGCAACATCATCGATGATCTGGGCGTAGATGTTCTTCGACGAGCGATGAACCGACAGGCGCGGGCGGCCGTTGGCAACCGCCTTGATCTGGCGGCGCACACGGCTCGCGCGACGTGCAAGTGCTTCTTTCCTGCTAGCCATTTCGCGTGATCCTTACTTCTTCTTGCCTTCTTTGCGGACGATACGCTCTTCAGCGTACTTCACGCCCTTGCCCTTATAGGGCTCGGGACCACGGTATTCGCGGATTTCCGCGGCTACCTGACCGACCTGCTGCTTGTTGATACCGGAAACGATGATTTCCGTCGGCTTCGGCACGGCAATGGTGATGCCGACCGGCGGCTCATAAACCACGTCGTGGGAGAAACCGAGCGCCAGTTGCAGGTTCTTGCCCTGCAGGGCGGCACGATAACCAACGCCGTTGATTTCGAGCTTGCGTTCGTAACCGTCCTTAACACCCTTGAAGATGTTCTCGATCATCGTGCGGGACATGCCCCACTTCGAGCGAGCTTCCTTGGTGCCATTGGCCGGCGTTACGGAAACGCCGTTATCTTCGAGTTTCAGCTGAATATCGTCGTTTGCGACGAAAAACAGTTCACCCTTCGGGCCCTTCGCAGTGACCTTCTGGCCGTCAACATTGGCCGTCACACCTGCGGGAACCGGAACGGGCTTTTTACCGATACGAGACATTGTTCAATCCTGTCTGTTCGTTATGGAGATCCGTGCTCGATCTTAGAAGACCGAGCAAAGAACCTCGCCACCAACGTTCTGTTCGCGAGCCTGGTGATCGGCCATCACACCCTTCGGAGTCGAAAGGATGGTGATGCCGAGGCCGTTCGCGACCTGCGGAATGGACTTTACCGAGACATAAACCCGGCGGCCCGGCTTGGAAACGCGGCCGATCTCACGGATCACGGACGCGCCTTCGTAGTACTTCAGTTCGATGGTGAATTCGGACTTGCCGTTTTCGAAATCGACCTTGGAATAACCGCGAATGTAGCCTTCAGCCTGCAGCACGTCGAGAACGCGTGCGCGGAGGCTGGAAGCAGGCGTGCTGACCGCAGACTTGCGGCGAGCGGCACCATTGCGGATGCGGGTGAGCATATCACCCAAAGGATCAGTCATGGTCATGTGCCCGTCTCCTTACCAGCTCGACTTGACAATGCCCGGCACCTTGCCGGAATTGCCCAGCTCACGAAGCGCGATACGCGACATCTTGAGCTTGCGATAGAACGCGCGCGGACGGCCCGTTACTTCGCAGCGGTTGCGGATACGCGTCTTCGAGCCGTCACGCGGCAGCGAAGCGAGCTTCAGAGTGGCCTTGAACCGGTCTTCGATCGGAAGGGACTGGTTCATTACGATCGCCTTGAGTGCAGCACGCTTGGTAGCCTGCTGGGCGACCGACTTGCGGCGGCGCTTGTTCTTTTCAACTGCGCTTGTTTTCGCCATATCGGAGTTCCTTTTCTACGCTCGTCGTTACGGTTAGTGACGGAACGGGAAGTTGAACTCTGTAAGCAGAGCCCGAGCTTCGTCGTCCGACGTCGCCGTCGTGCAAACGATGATGTCCATGCCCCACATCTGATCAACCTTATCGTAGTTGATCTCAGGGAACACAATGTGTTCCTTGATGCCCATGGCGAAGTTGCCACGGCCGTCAAAGCTCTTGGGGTTCAGACCCCGGAAGTCGCGAACGCGCGGCAGCGCGATGTTGATCAGACGATCAAGGAATTCATACATGCGTGCGCCACGAAGGGTAACCTTCGCACCGATCGGCATGCCTTCGCGAAGCTTGAAACCAGCGATCGAGTTACGAGCGCGGGTAACGACCGGCTTCTGGCCGGCAATCGCAGCCAGGTCACCGGCAGCAATGGTGGGCTTCTTGGAATCAGCAGTCGCTTCGCCAACACCCATGTTGATCACGATCTTTTCGATCTTCGGGATCATCATCACGTTGGCGTAGGAGAACTTCTCCTGCATGGCGCCGCGGATACGCGACACATATTCCGTCTTGAGACGCGGCTCGTACTTGTCAGCCATCGATCACTTCTCCCGAACGCTTGGCCACGCGGACCTTCTTGCCTTCTACAACAGAAAAGCCAACGCGGGTCGGCTTGCCATCCTTATCGGCGATGGCAATGTTGGAGATGTGCAAGGATGCTTCCTTGTTGATGATGCCGGCTTCCTGGCCCTGGGTCTGGCGCTGGTGACGCTTCACCATGTTTACGCCACGCACAACAGCCCGGTCTTCCTTCGGCAAAACCTGGATTACTTCGCCGGTACGGCCCTTGTCCTTACCGGTCAATACGACAACCTTGTCGCCTTTACGAATTTTCTGCATCGCGATTGCTCCTTACAGTACTTCCGGAGCCAGCGAGATGATCTTCATATGGTTCTTGGCGCGAAGTTCGCGCGGAACCGGTCCGAAGATACGGGTGCCGATGGGCTCTTTCTTGTTGTCGATAAGAACGGCTGCGTTGTTATCGAAACGGATGACGCTGCCGTCAGCGCGACGGATGTCCTTGGCGGTGCGCACGACAACCGCCTTCATCACATCGCCCTTCTTGACGCGGCCGCGCGGAATAGCTTCCTTGATGGAAACGACAATAATGTCGCCAACAGAAGCATATTTGCGCTTCGAGCCGCCCAGCACCTTGATGCACATGACACGACGTGCGCCGGAATTATCCGCCACGTCGAGGTTTGTTTGCATCTGAATCATGTCAGGTCGCCTTCTTGTTGTTACCGGAACGGTTGGGCAAACTCTCCCGAGTGAGCCCCCTGCTCCAGCTTATGAATATCTCTTTTTTTGCGCGGAAATGTCGTGACAGGGTGGTTTCCCGAAGGACCTTCCGTGCGCATCAAAGCAAAAGACGCTCGATTCACGAGCGTCCTTGCGCTGCTTCATACAGGAATTCGCGCCAAGTACAAGATGCCTGGCGCGATTCTGATGAAATTAAGCCTGGGCGGCGACAACCGTCCAGCGCTTGTCCTTGGAGATCGGTGCGCATTCCTCGATGGAAACGACATCGCCGACCTTGTATTGATTGTTTTCGTCGTGTGCCTTGTACTTCTTCGAACGACGAACGGTCTTTTGCATGAGCGGGTGAGCGAATCGACGCTCAACCCGGACCACGACAGTCTTCTCGTTCTTGTCGGACACTACGACGCCCTGCAGAATGCGTTTCGGCATATTATTTTTCCTTAGGCCTTGGCTTCTGCCGCCTTCTGGCGGGCAATGGTTTTAACGCGGGCGATGTCCTTGCGGACTTCGTTGATGCGCGAGGACTTCTCCAGCTGGCCGGTCGCCTTCTGGAAGCGCAGGTTGAACTGCTCCTTCTTCAGATCGGCGAGCTTGTCCTTGAGCTGGTCGGCGCTGAGGCCGCGAACTTCATCGGCTTTCATGTGCCTTGCTCCTTACTCTGCGATGCGCTGTACGAAGCGCGTCTTGACCGAGAGCTTGGCAGCGCCGAGACGAAGCGCCTCACGGGCGATCTCCTCGGTAACACCGTCGATCTCGAACATCATACGACCGGGCTTGACCTTGCATGCCCAGTATTCGACCGAACCCTTGCCCTTACCCATACGAACTTCGGTCGGCTTTGCCGTTACCGGAACGTCAGGGAATACGCGGATCCACACACGACCTGCGCGCTTCATGTAACGCGTGATCGCGCGGCGGGCCGCTTCGATCTCGCGTGCATTCACGCGGTTCGGTTCCTGCGACTTCAAGCCGAATTCACCGAATGCCAGGTCAAAGCCGCCCTTGGCGACGCCCTTGATGCGTCCCTTGAACTGCTTACGGTACTTAGTACGCTTTGGCTGCAACATTTTCTTACTTCTCCGAGCTTATCTTTCGCCAGCGTCAATCAAGCGTTTTCGCGACGACGATCGGGACGATCGCCACGCTCACGGCTTGCAGGGCCCTGCGCATCGCCTTCGAGACCGCGACGCTCAGAAGCCATCGGATCGTGCTCAAGGATTTCGCCCTTGAAGATCCAGACCTTGATGCCGCAAATGCCGAATGCGGTTTCAGCTTCAGCTGTACCGTAGTCGATGTCCGCACGCAGCGTGTGCAACGGAACGCGACCTTCGCGGTACCATTCGGTACGAGCGATTTCAGCACCGCCGAGACGGCCGCCGCAGGTGATCTTGATGCCTTCGGCGCCAAGACGCATTGCAGACTGAACCGAGCGCTTCATTGCACGGCGGAAAGCCACGCGACGCTCGAGCTGCTGGGCGATCGACTGGGCAACCAGAGTTGCGTCGATTTCCGGCTTGCGCACTTCAACGATGTTGAGGTGCGTTTCGGAGTTGGTCATCTCGGAAAGCTTCTTGCGAAGCTTCTCGATGTCCGCGCCCTTCTTGCCGATGATGAGACCCGGACGCGCCGAGTGGATCGTAACGCGGCACTTCTTGTGCGGACGCTCGATGACCACCTTGGCGATACCGGCCTGCTTGAGTTCCTTGATCAGGTATGCCCGGATCTTCAGGTCTTCATGCAGCAGCTTGCCGTATTCCGCGGTGTCAGCGTACCAGCGGCTATCCCAGGTACGGTTGATGCCGAGGCGGAAGCCGATTGGATTGATTTTCTGACCCATTATGCGGCCTCCCCTTTTTCCTCAACTTCACGAACAACGATCGTGAGGTGAGCGAACGGCTTTTCAATGCGGGACGCACGACCACGGCCACGAGCGTGGAAACGCTTCATGGTGATGGACTTGCCAACATAGGCCTCGGCGACGACGAGAGCGTCGACGTCGAGGTCATGGTTGTTTTCCGCATTGGCAATTGCAGATTCCAGCGTCTTCTTGACGGTGCCTGCAATGCGCTTGCGGGAGAATTCGAGCTCGGCGAGAGCGCGATCAACCTTCTTGCCACGGATAAGAGCGGCAACCAGGTTCAGTTTCTGGGGGCTGACGCGGAGCGTACGGGCAATGGCCTGAGCCTCATTGTCCTTCAGCCGGCGTTCGGTCTTAGCCTTCGCCATGATTACTTCCTCTTTGCCTTCTTGTCCGCGCCGTGACCGTAATAGGTACGGGTCGGAGAGAATTCACCGAACTTGTGTCCGACCATGTCTTCGTTGACCGAGACGGGCACATGCTTGCTGCCGTTATAAACGCCGAAGGTCAGACCAACGAACTGCGGCAGGATCGTGGAGCGACGGCTCCAGATCTTGATTACTTCGTTACGTCCGCTCTCGCGCACCTTCTCAGCCTTGGTGAGAAGATAGCCGTCAACAAACGGACCTTTCCATACTGAACGAGCCATTAGTGACTACCTCTCTTACTTCTTACGCTGATGGCGCGAGCGCATGATGAACTTGTCGGTCGACTTGTTCGAACGGGTGCGCTTGCCCTTCGTGGGCTTGCCCCACGGAGTAACCGGGTGACGACCACCCGACGTGCGACCTTCACCACCACCGTGCGGGTGGTCGACCGGGTTCATGACGACGCCGCGAACGTGCGGACGCTTGCCACGCCAACGCGAACGACCAGCCTTGCCGTCGTTGATGTTGCCGTGATCCGAGTTCGAAACAGCGCCGATCGATGCGAGGCAGGAGCCGTGCACCAGACGCTGTTCGCCCGAGTTGAGACGCAGGATGGCCATACCGGCATCGCGGCCGACGAGCTGGACATACGTACCGGCGGAGCGGGCGATCTGACCGCCTTTACCCGGCTTCATCTCGACGTTGTGGATGATCGAACCGACCGGAATGTACTGAAGCGGCATGGTGTTGCCGGGCTTCACGTCCACTGCCTTGTCGGAGGCGATCACCTTGTCACCAGCAGCGAGACGCTGTGGCGCGAGAATGTAAGCCTGTTCGCCGTCGGTATACGTAACCAGCGCGATGAACGCGGTGCGGTTGGGGTCGTATTCCAAACGTTCAACGGTGCCTTCAACGTCGAACTTGCGACGCTTGAAATCCACCAGACGGTAGGTCCGCTTGTGACCGCCACCCTGGAACCGGACGGTGATCCGGCCCTGGTTGTTGCGGCCACCCTTGGAGCTGAGGCCCTGGGTCAGAGCCTTTACCGGCTTGCCCTTGTAGAGCGAAGCGCGGTCCACGATAACCAGCTGGCGCTGGCTTGGCGTGGTCGGATTGAAACTTTTCAATGCCATTTTATTGTTCCCTTTTGGGTCTTTGCCCGCTTGGGCCTAACCTTTAGAGTCCGGTGGACACGTCGATGGATTGACCTTCGGCGAGCGTAACGACGGCTTTCTTGACGTCTTTCAGCTTACCGGCGAACCCACGGAAACGACGGGTCTTACCCTTGCGGATAAGCGTGTTCACAGCCGTGACTTTGACGCCGAAGAGAGCTTCCACGGCAGCCTTGATTTCAGGCTTGGAAGCGCTTTTGGCGACGTTGAATACGACCTGGTTCTGTTCGGATACCAGCGTCGACTTTTCCGTGATCGAAGGAGATACGATCACATCGTAGTGGCGAAGATCCGTCATTTGAACCGCTCCTCCAGAGCCTCTACAGCAGCCTTGGAAAGCACCAGCTTGCCACGGCGCAGGATGTCGTAAACATTGATGCCCTGTACCGGCAGAACGTCCACATTCGGGATGTTCTGGGCTGCGAGCTTGAAGTTGCCATCAAGTTCAGCGCCACCGATAACGAGAGCGTTGGTCAGGCCAAGCGAAGCGAAGCTGCCCAGCAGAGCCTTGGTCTTTGCTTCAGATGCTACGAGCTGATCAACGATGATCAGTTCTTCAGCCTTCAGCTTTGCAGACAGGGCGTGACGCAGAGCAAGCGCACGAACCTTCTTGGGAAGATCATGGGCGTGGCTGCGAACGACCGGGCCATGGGCCTTGCCGCCGCCGCGGAACTGCGGTGCGCGAGCCGAATGGTGACGAGCGCGGCCCGTACCCTTCTGCTTGTACATCTTGGCACCGGTGCGGGAAACTTCCGACCGGTTCTTGGTCTTGTGGGTTCCCTGCTGCTTCTTTGCAAGCTGCCAGCGAACCATGCGGGCCAGAATGTCCTGGCGGGGGTCGAGGCCGAAGATCTCATCCGACAGAGAAACCTTGCCGGCGTCTTTTCCCTCGAGGGTCTTGACGTTCAATTCCATGATAAGGCTCCCTTACTTCGCAGCCGACTTGACGGCGTCGCGGACGATGATCCAGGAACCCTTGGAACCGGGAACTGCACCCTTCACGAGGATGAGGCCACGGTCTTCATCAGTCGAAACGACTTCAAGGTTCTGGGTCGTAACGCGCGTCTGGCCCATATGACCAGCCATGCGCTTGCCCTTCCAGACGCGGCCCGGATCCTGGTTGTTACCGGTCGAACCGTGTGCACGGTGCGATACGGAGTTACCGTGCGAAGCGCGGCCACCACCGAAGTTGTGACGCTTCATAGCACCGGCAAAACCTTTACCGATCGTGGTTCCAGTGACGTCCACCAGCTGGCCGTTCTGAAAATGAGTTGCGGTCAGTGTTGCACCGATGTCGATCAGGTTCTCGGGGGAAACCCGGAACTCGACGAGCTTGGCTTTCGGTTCGACATTGGCAGCGGCAAAATGACCGCGAAGCGCCTTCGTCGTGTTCTTGACCTTGGACTGGCCGGCACCGAGCTGAACTGCGGTATAGCCATTCTTGTCTTCCGTGCGCTGGGCAACGACTTGTACGTTATCCAGTCGCAATACTGTTACGGGGATATGTTCACCTGCGTCGTTATAGACGCGTGTCATACCCACTTTCTGTGCAATCACACCTGAACGCATTGGTTCATCCTCTTGCGAGCCTTGAAGGGAAAACCCTCTCTGGCCTTTGTTAAGGAGTGCCCTTCGACATCTCACGATGTTTCCGGTCTCCGGTTTGGAAGTCGTTGGATTGCTCCACGTACCTTCCTTGTTATTTCAGCCCTCACCTTGGATGGATCGGGCCGGGTCTTAGAGCTTGATTTCCACGTCAACGCCAGCAGCGAGGTCGAGCTTCATAAGAGCATCGACAGTCTGCGGGGTGGGGTCAACGATATCGAGAAGACGCTTGTGCGTCCGCATTTCGAACTGTTCACGGCTTTTCTTGTCAACGTGAGGAGAGCGGTTGACGGTAAACTTTTCGATGCGGGTAGGAAGTGGAACCGGGCCGCGAACGCTGGCGCCGGTGCGCTTTGCGGTCGACACGATTTCACGGGTAGAGGCATCGAGGATCCGGTGATCGAACGCCTTGAGGCGGATACGGATATTCTGGCCGGTCATTCGTCTTGTCCTTGTTCTTTGTTATTCGTTTCCGCACGCGGAAACACATGAACTTCTATTGATCGTGGCGCCGCAGATTTTCAAAAATCGAGAGAGATGCGCCTCGCACCCCAATCATTTCAGTAGTCTGTATTGTGCTAAAACACCGCGTTTCGCAAATTCTTGCGAATCCAGCGGTGAGTGTGAGTGCGCGTTTACGCGCTTTCACCGAATTTTTCAAGCACTAAAAATGCAACGCCGCCAGGCTTTTTATTAAAAGCCCGACGGCGGTGTTTGTGACACCGCCGTCGGAGCGAATTTTAAAAGTCGAAATTACTCGACGATCGAGGCCACGATGCCGGCGCCGACGGTACGGCCGCCTTCGCGGATAGCGAAGCGCAGCTTTTCTTCCATCGCGATCGGAACGATCAGCTCGACTTCAACCGTGACGTTGTCGCCAGGCATAACCATTTCCGTGCCTTCCGGCAGAGAAACGATGCCGGTAACGTCCGTCGTGCGGAAGTAGAACTGCGGGCGGTAGTTCGTGAAGAACGGCGTATGACGGCCGCCTTCTTCCTTCGTCAGGATGTAGGCTTCGGCCATGAACTTCTTGTGCGGCTTGACCGAACCTGGCTTGCACAGGATCTGACCACGCTCAACGCCGTCACGGGTAACGCCGCGAACCAGAGCACCGATGTTGTCGCCAGCCTGGCCCTGATCGAGCAGCTTGCGGAACATTTCAACGCCGGTAACCGTCGTCTTCGAGGTCGGACGAATGCCGACGATCTCGACTTCTTCACCAACCTTGACGATACCGCGCTCAACGCGACCCGTCACAACCGTACCACGGCCAGAGATCGAGAACACGTCTTCGATCGGCATCAGGAACGGCTGGTCGATCGGACGCTCAGGCGTCGGGATGTAGGCGTCAACAGCGGCCATCAGCTCGCGGATCGCGTCTTCACCGATCTTCTTGTCAGAATCTTCAAGAGCGGCAAGTGCCGAACCCTTGACGATCGGGATATCGTCGCCCGGGAAGTCGTAGGACGACAGAAGTTCGCGAACTTCAAGCTCGACGAGCTCGAGAAGCTCGGCGTCGTCAACCTGGTCGACCTTGTTGAGGAACACGACGATTGCCGGAACGCCAACCTGACGGGCAAGCAGGATGTGCTCGCGGGTCTGCGGCATCGGGCCGTCAGCAGCCGAGCAAACCAGGATCGCGCCGTCCATCTGCGCAGCACCGGTGATCATGTTCTTCACGTAGTCGGCGTGGCCGGGGCAGTCGACGTGCGCGTAGTGACGGGCAGGCGTCTCATACTCAACGTGTGCCGTCGAAATCGTGATACCACGGGCCTTTTCTTCAGGCGCGGCGTCGATCTGGTCATACGCCTTGAATTCGCCGAAGAACTTCGTGATCGCGGCAGTCAGCGACGTCTTGCCATGGTCAACGTGACCGATCGTGCCAATGTTGACGTGCGGCTTATTGCGCTCAAACTTGCTCTTTGCCATTAGTGGCTCTCCATTCTTGTCCCTTGACGGGAATAATCTTCAAATCTGGTGGGGCGTACCCCGATCACTTCTGACCGGAGTACTTTGCCTGGATTTCCTGCGCCACGTTCGACGGAACCGGCGAGTAGTGGTCGAACGTCATCGAGTACTGAGCGCGACCCTGCGACATGGAGCGCAGGTTGTCGACGTACTTGAACATGTTCGCGAGCGGAACATGCGCGTTGATGACGATGGTGATACCACGGCTTTCCTGGCCCTGGATCTGACCACGACGGGAGTTCAGGTCGCCGATAACGTCGCCGACATAGTCTTCCGGCGTTACGACTTCGACCTTCATCATCGGCTCGAGAAGCTGTGCACCAGCCTTCTTGGCTGCTTCACGGAAGCAGGCACGCGATGCGATTTCGAAGGCGAGAACCGACGAGTCGACGTCGTGGAATGCACCGTCGATCAGCGTCGCCTTGACGCCGAGCATCGGGAAGCCAGCGAGCGGACCGGAAGACAGAACGCTTTCGATACCCTTCTGAACGCCCGGGATGTATTCCTTCGGAACAGCACCACCGACGATCTTGGATTCGAACTTGAAGTCTTCGCCTTCAGGGTTCGGTTCGAAGATGATCTTGACGCGCGCGAACTGACCGGTACCACCGGACTGCTTCTTGTGCGTGTAGTCTTCTTCGTGCTGACGCGTGATCGTTTCGCGATAGGCAACCTGCGGCGCGCCAACGGTTGCTTCAACCTTGAACTCGCGACGCATACGGTCAACGAGAATGTCAAGGTGAAGTTCGCCCATGCCCGCGATGATCGTTTGACCGGACTCTTCGTCGGTCTTGACGCGGAACGAAGGATCTTCAGCAGCCAGACGGTTGAGCGCAAGGCCCATCTTTTCCTGGTCGCCCTTGGTCTTCGGCTCGATCGCGATCTGGATGACCGGCTCGGGGAATTCCATGCGCTCGAGGATAACCGGCTTCAGCGGATCGCAGAGCGTATCGCCAGTGGTGGTTTCCTTGAGGCCGGCCAGAGCAACGATGTCGCCTGCAAAGGCTTCTTCGATGTCTTCACGCGAGTTGGAGTGCATCTGCAGCATACGGCCGACGCGCTCGCGCTTGTCCTTGACCGTGTTGATGACGGACGTACCCTTTTCGAGCTTGCCCGAGTAGATGCGCGCAAACGTCAGCGAACCGACGAAGGGGTCGTTCATGATCTTGAACGCGAGCATGGAAAGCGGCTCGCTGTCGTCAGCATGACGCTCGATCTCGGCTTCGGTCTTGAAGTCGATGCCCTTGATCGCCGGAATGTCCAGCGGCGAAGGCAGGTAGTCGACGACGGCGTCGAGAAGCGGCTGAACGCCCTTGTTCTTGAACGCGGTACCGCAGAACATCGGGTGGAACTTCACGTCGATGGTGCCGCGGCGAACCAGTGCACGAATCTGTTCGTTGTCGGGCATGATGCCGTTCAGGTAGTTTTCCATCGCTTCTTCGTCGATCTCGACAACGGTCTCGATCAGCTTTTCACGATATTCGTCAGCCTTGGCCTTCATGTCATCGGGAATTTCGACGACGTCCCACTGAGCGCCGAGCGATTCGTCGCGCCAGATGAGTGCGTTCATCTCGATCAGGTCGATAACGCCCTTGAACTCGGTCTCAGCGCCGATCGGCAGCTGCATGACGACGGCAATGGCGCCGAGACGGGTCTTGATCATTTCTACCGAGCGGTAGAAGTCAGCACCGGTCTTGTCCATCTTGTTGCAGAAGATCATGCGCGGAACATGATACTTCTCAGCCTGGCGCCAGACGGTTTCCGTCTGCGGCTCAACACCGGCGTTGGCGTCGAGCAGCGCGATGGCGCCGTCGAGAACGCGCAGCGAACGCTCGACTTCAATGGTGAAGTCAACGTGGCCGGGGGTGTCGATGATGTTGAAACGGCGCATCTTGCCGTCACGGCCCTTCCAGAAGGTCGTGGTCGCAGCAGACGTGATGGTGATACCACGCTCCTGCTCCTGCTCCATCCAGTCCATCGTGGCAGCGCCATCATGGACTTCGCCGATCTTGTGCGACTTACCGGTGTAATAAAGGATACGCTCGGTGGTCGTCGTCTTGCCGGCGTCGATATGCGCCATGATACCGAAATTGCGGTAGTCTTCGATTTTATATTCGCGAGCCATAATGGACTGCCTTTCGATATGCGACCGGTTAAGATTACCAGCGGTAATGCGAGAATGCGCGGTTGGCGTCAGCCATCTTGTGCGTGTCTTCGCGCTTCTTGACAGCCGAACCACGGTTGTTCGCAGCGTCCATGAGTTCGCCGGAAAGGCGATCGACCATGGTCGTTTCGTTGCGCTTGCGCGCAGCGGTGATCAGCCAGCGGATGGCCAGAGCCTGACGGCGCTCGGGGCGAACGTCGACCGGAACCTGATACGTAGCACCACCAACGCGGCGCGAACGCACTTCAACGTGCGGAGCAACGTTGTCGAGGGCGGAATGGAACACGCCGAGCGGCTCCTGCTTCGTCTTGCCCTGAACGACGTCGAACGCGCCGTAAACGATGCTTTCTGCGACCGACTTCTTGCCGTGAAGCATGATGGCGTTCATGAACTTGGTAACGATCAGATCGCCGAACTTCGGATCCGGGTTGATCTCACGCTTTTCTGCACTATGGCGACGGGACATATTCTTTGTCTCTCAATGTTATTGACGCTTTACCACGCGGAGAACCTCGCGCAGCGCCGGAATTTGTTTAAACCGAATTACTTCGGACGCTTCGCACCGTACTTGGAGCGGCGCTGCTTGCGGTTCTTGACGCCCTGGGTATCGAGAACACCGCGAATGATGTGGTAACGCACACCCGGCAAGTCCTTTACGCGGCCGCCGCGGATCATGACCACGGAGTGTTCCTGAAGGTTGTGACCTTCGCCCGGAATGTAGCCGATGACTTCGAAGCCGTTGGTGAGGCGGATCTTGGCAACCTTACGCAGAGCCGAGTTCGGCTTCTTCGGGGTCGTCGTGTAAACGCGGGTGCAAACACCACGCTTCTGCGGGTTTTCCTGAAGAGCAGGAACCTTGTTGCGCTTTACCTGTGCCTGGCGGGGCTTGCGGATCAGCTGGTTTACGGTAGGCATATAACCATCCCTTGCAAAAACTACTTTAGCCACCCGAACGGGTGGCGGCTATGCCGTTGCCGGCGACGACGCACGTATATATCCTCATGCGCAAAACGTGGCCCGATCCGTTTTCACGGATGGACCACCAAGAGCAGAGGACACCTCAACGAGGCGTCTTGCATGCAACATTCGTGTCTTCTACGTGCAATGGAGTCTTGTTTGAGATGATGTTCGGAAAAAAGGTTTCCGAACGGCCAGCACCCACAGAGGCTCCGATGGCGGGCGTACTACTGTTTTAGCCAGCTTTCGTCAAGGCCGAATCCGCATTTTGCGCCCGCGCCCGCGGCCACAAAGCCCGCAGGCGGGCCATTTCGCCCTCCTTCTAACAGAAGTCACCATCGGCAACAGCGATTTTGCGCTCCGGCCTTTGGCTTTTCATAAAATCCGTCTATTGATTCCCTCAAGCGGCCAGACTTGGCCCGCCACGCGCAAGACCCGCTCCGGTCGACCCGCGTACATAGCAACGACAGATCAAGGAACCGCGTCATGAGCACCCTCCCCGACAACGACAATGGACGCGACGAGCCGATGGTCTTCATCGTCATCGGCAAGGCTTACGAGACCGATAACTCCGAGGGCATCGACATCCACGTCATCCTTCGCGCCCCGGACGACGACACCGCCGTGCGTGAAACGCTGAACGCGCTTTCCGAGGAAGGCTTCATCGAGGCCGACCTCGACCAGATCGGCATGCTGACCGAAATCCCCGATGAAGAGCCGCACGCTTCCGCCTATCAGGGCGCACTGGAAGGCGAAGTGGCCATCATCCGCTTCGCCTGAGGCGCGGCCATGGTGGTGAGACGCATCGTCACCAACATCGCGACACCCGACCTTGAACGGGCGGGTGTCTTTTATGGCGATATTCTCGGCATGACCATCGCCATGGATCACGGCTGGATCGTGACCTATGCAAGCCCGGTTGAAACACCTGCCCAGATCAGCTTTGCCCGTGAAGGCGGCTCCGGCACGGCGGTCCCCGACATCTCCATCGAGGTCGACAATTTCGACGAGGTTCACGCCCGCATAGTTGAAGCCGGACTACCGGTCGAATACGGCCCGGCCATCGAAACATGGGGTGTGCGCCGCCTGTTCCTGCGCGATCCCTTTGGCAGACTGATCAACATATTAAGTCACTTATAGATTATATACTTTAAGTTCAGTAGTATTATTTCATTTCTGTTGAACAACGCGAATATATTGGCGTAAAACAATCCTGACATGAATCTCCGGTGGCAGGTTGGATCATATATCTTCGGCAGACATCATCGATGACATTTACGAAGCGGCGCTTTTTCCCGACCGCTGGGCGAAAGTCATCGCCACAATCGGTCAACAGCTGGATTTCTGGGGCGGCGCCCTTACCTGGGGCAAGGGAGAGGAAGAAGCCTGGCTTTTCACGCCCAATTTCCAGGAATTGATGCAGGCCTTCATGGAGGGCGGCTGGAATCATCGCAATGACCGCCTCACCCGCGCAATCCGCGAGGGACAATTTTCCTTCGTGCATGATTTTGATGTTTTTACCCATGATGAATGGGCCGGGCTGCCGATCGTGCGTGACTTCCTGATGCCGCGCGGACTGGGCTATGGTGTGGCGACCCAGGTCGCTCCACCCGATCATCCGGAAATGACGGTGATTTTCGAACGCAAGCTCGACAGCGGCATCATTGGCCCGGAGACGATGGCGGCTCTCGGCGGGCTGAGACCGCATATCGCCCGCAGCCTCACGCTGGCGACCCGGCTGCAGCGTCAGAAAGCCGATGCGATGACGCTTGGCCTCAACGCCATCGGCGCGCCGGCGGCAGTGCTTCAGGCAAGCGGACGCCTTCTCTCCGCCAATGACCTGTTTCTTTCACTTCAGAAATGTATCTCTACACGCGCCCGTGACAGGATTCTGATTTCCGATGAAAGGGTCAACCGGCTGCTTTACAATGCACTTGCCGGACATAGCGTCGGTTCCTTCCCCCTGCCGACCGAAGACAGGGCATGCATACTGCACGTCATACCGCTACGTAAGGACGCGCTGGACCTTTCCCCGAACGGCTCGGCCATCGTATTGATATCCCAGCCCTCAGACACGGTCTTCGACGCCACGCCGCTGCTGAAGGGGCTTTATGACCTCACCAAGGGCGAAGCCCGTGTTGCGCTGGAAATCATGAAGGGACTTTCCCTTCCCGCCGTGGCAAAGCAATTGCGGATTTCCCACGAAACGGTGCGCAGCAACGCCAAGTCGATCTATGCCAAAACCGGCAGTACCGGCCAGACCGATCTCGTCCGCCGCCTCTCCGTTCTGACGCGCTACACCATCGGCGAACAGGGCTGAGAACACGCCGGCACTGATGATCTGAAAGATCGGATCAGCTCTCCCACCCACCAAACAAAAAACGCCCGGATTGCTCCGGGCGTTTTTACTGAATTTTGGCGGGGCTTCGTAAAGCCCCTGCCCCAAGCTTATTCGGCGGCCGGAACCTGATCCGTCATGTCCTGCAGCATCTGGTTCGCAGAACCTGCACCCGTACCCTTGCGGCGTTCCTCGAGAATGAGGTCGTCGCGCGAGGTGGCGATGCGGCGGATTTGCGTCATGGTGCCGCCAGTACCGGCCGGGATGAGACGGCCGACGATGACGTTTTCCTTGAGGCCCTGCAGCGTGTCCGTCTTGCCGGCAATCGCAGCTTCCGTGAGAACCTTGGTGGTTTCCTGGAAGGATGCGGCCGAGATGAAGGACGGCGTCTGCAGCGAAGCCTTGGTGATGCCGAGCAGAACAGGATCGCCGTAAGCCGGCTTCTTGCCCTCCTCGATCAGGCGGTCGTTCATGTCGTCCAACTCGATACGGTCGACATTGTCGCCGACGATGTACTGGCTGTCGCCGGCATCGGTGATTTCGACCTTCTGCAGCATCTGGCGAACGATCACCTCGATGTGCTTGTCGTTGATCACAACGCCCTGCAGTCGGTAGACTTCCTGGATTTCGTTCACGAGATAGGAAGCCAGAGCCTCCACGCCCTTAATTGCCAGAATGTCGTGCGGTGCCGGGTTGCCGTCGAGAATGTATTCGCCCTTCTCGATGTAGTCGCCTTCCTGAAGATGGAAGGGCTTGCCCTTCGGGATCAGGTATTCGACCGGCTCGACGCCGTCTTCCGCAGGCTCGATCATCACGCGACGCTTGTTCTTGTAGTCGCGACCCAGGCGGATCGTACCGTCGATCTCTGCGATGACGGCGTGATCCTTCGGACGACGTGCTTCGAACAGTTCGGCAACGCGCGGCAGACCACCGGTGATGTCCTTCGTCTTGGCGCTTTCCAGCGGCGAACGTGCAAGCACGTCACCCTGGGAGACCTTGGAACCCGGCTCGACCGACAGGATGGCGTCCACGGACAGCTGGAAGCGGGCTTCGCCACCACGGGCAAGCTTTGCGACCGCACCGGAAGCGTCCTTGATGACGATCGCGGGCTTGAGGTCCGAACCGCGCGGCGTCGAACGCCAGTCGATAACCTGACGCTTGGTGATGCCGGTGGATTCGTCGGTGGCTTCCAGAACGGAAAGACCGTCGACGAGGTCCTCGAAGTGAACGGTACCTTCCACTTCCGTCATCATCGGACGGGTGTAGGGGTCCCACTCTGCCAGACGCTGGCCACGCTTTACCTTGTCGCCATCGTCCACGAAGATCTTCGAACCATAGGCAACGCGCTGCGAAGACCGCTCCTGGCCGCGCTCATCGAGAATGGTGACGGCCATGTTACGGCCCATCGCGATGAGAGTGCCTTCGGAGTTGCGCAGAATGTTGCGGTTCTTGATCGCAATCGTGCCCTCGTAAGAGGCTTCGAGGAACGACTGGTCAACCACGTTCGCCGTACCGCCAAGGTGGAAGGTACGCATGGTGAGCTGCGTGCCCGGTTCACCGATCGACTGTGCGGCGATGACGCCAACGGCTTCGCCCATGTTGACAGGCGTACCGCGTGCAAGGTCACGACCGTAGCAGACGCCGCAGACGCCAACCTGCACTTCACAGGTCAGAGCCGAGCGGATGCGCACGGACTGGATGCCCGCCTTTTCGATGACGGCCACATCGGCTTCATCGATGAGCGTGCCGGCCTTGACGAGGTTTTCGCCCGAAACCGGATGATCGATATCATCAAGAGCCGTACGACCGAGGATACGCGCGCCGAGCGAGGCAACGACCTGACCGGCATCGACGATGGCGGTCATGGTGAGGCCCTTGTCGGTGCCGCAATCGGTGGAAACGACGATGCAATCCTGCGCGACGTCGACGAGGCGACGGGTAAGGTAACCCGAGTTCGCCGTCTTCAGGGCGGTGTCTGCAAGACCCTTACGGGCACCGTGGGTCGAGTTGAAGTACTCGTTAACGGTCAGGCCTTCCTTGAAGTTCGAGATGATCGGCGTCTCGATGATTTCACCCGACGGCTTCGCCATCAGACCGCGCATGCCGCCCAGCTGACGCATCTGGTTCGGAGAACCACGGGCGCCCGAGTGGGACATCATGTAGATGGAGTTCATCGGCTTCTGGCGGCCCGTTTCCGGATCGAACTCGACAGCCTTGATGCGTGCCATCATTTCTTCGGCGACCTTTTCGGTTGCCTTGCCCCAGGCGTCGACAACCTTGTTGTACTTTTCGCCCTGGGTGATGAGACCATCATTATACTGCTGTTCGTATTCCTTCACCAAGGCTTCGGTGTCGCCAACGATCTTCACCTTGCTGTCCGGAATAACCATGTCGTCCTTGCCGAACGAAATGCCGGCGCGGCAGGCGTGGCTGAAGCCGAGCTGCATGATGCGGTCGCAGAAGATGACCGTGTCTTTCTGGCCGCAATGACGGTAGACCGTGTCGATCATCTTGGAGATGTTCTTCTTGGTCATTTCCTGGTTGCAGACGTCGAAAGGCACGTTGACGTTCTTCGGCAGAAGTTCGCCAATCAGCATACGGCCAGGGGTCGTTTCATGGATCTTCGAAACCGGCTTGCCATCGGCATCCACGGTCTTGAAGCGGCCGCGGATCTTGGCATGCAGCGTCACGACCTTGTTTTCAAGCGCGTGATGCAGCTCACCGATATCCGAGAAGGCCATGCCTTCGCCCGGCTCGTTCTGGTTCATGATCGACAGGTAATAGAGGCCGAGAACCATGTCCTGCGACGGAACGATGATCGGATGACCGTTCGCCGGATGCAGGATGTTGTTGGTCGACATCATCAGCACGCGTGCTTCCAGCTGGGCTTCCAGCGAAAGCGGCACGTGGACAGCCATCTGGTCACCGTCGAAGTCGGCGTTGAAGGCCGTGCAGACGAGCGGGTGCAGCTGGATGGCCTTGCCTTCGACCAGCATGGGTTCGAAAGCCTGGATACCCAGACGGTGCAGCGTCGGTGCGCGGTTCAGAAGAACCGGATGCTCGCGGATGACCTCGTCGAGGATATCCCAGACCTCAGGCTTTTCCTTTTCAACCAGCTTCTTGGCCTGCTTGACGGTCGAGGAGTAACCCTTGGCGTCGAGGCGGGCGTAGATGAACGGCTTGAACAGTTCGAGCGCCATCTTCTTCGGCAGGCCGCACTGGTGCAGCTTCAGTTCCGGACCGGTCACGATGACCGAACGACCGGAATAGTCGACGCGCTTGCCGAGAAGGTTCTGGCGGAAGCGGCCCTGCTTGCCCTTGAGCATGTCGGAGAGCGACTTCAGCGGGCGCTTGTTGGCACCCGTGATGACGCGACCGCGACGGCCGTTGTCAAACAGCGCATCGACGGATTCCTGCAACATACGCTTTTCGTTGCGGATGATGATGCCAGGTGCGCGAAGCTCGATCAGGCGCTTCAGACGGTTGTTACGGTTGATGACGCGGCGATAGAGATCGTTGAGGTCGGACGTCGCGAAACGGCCGCCATCCAGCGGAACCAGCGGGCGCAGGTCCGGCGGAATGACCGGAACGACCTTCATGATCATCCATTCAGGACGGTTGCCCGACTCCATGAAGTTCTCGACGATCTTCAGGCGCTTCATCAGCTTCTTCTGCTTGAGATCAGACGTGGTCTCAGCAAGTTCGGCACGCAGGTCGCCGGCGATCTTTTCGAGGTTCATCGAAGCCAGCATCTCGTAAATGGCTTCAGCGCCGATCATGGCGGTGAACTGGTCTTCGCCGAACTCGTCGACGGCGATCATGTACTCTTCTTCGGACAGAAGCTGGTTCTGCTTCAGCGAAGTGAGGCCAGGCTCGGTGACGATGTAGTTCTCGAAATAAAGAACGCGTTCGACATCCTTCAGCGTCATGTCGAGCAGGGTCGAGATACGCGAGGGAAGCGACTTCAGGAACCAGATGTGGGCAACCGGCGCTGCGAGCTCGATATGGCCCATGCGCTCACGGCGAACGCGCGACAGCGTGACTTCGACGCCGCACTTTTCGCAGATGATGCCCTTGTACTTCATGCGCTTGTACTTGCCGCACAGGCACTCGTAGTCCTTGATCGGTCCGAAGATGCGCGCGCAGAAAAGGCCGTCGCGTTCCGGCTTGAACGTACGGTAGTTGATGGTTTCCGGCTTCTTGATCTCGCCGTAGGACCACGACAGGATTTTTTCCGGCGAAGCAATCGAAATCCGGATGGAATCGAAATGCTGCGCAGGCACCTGAGGATTGAAAAGATTCATGACCTCTTGGTTCATGCCTTGTCTCCTTGAGAGGCTAGCTGCTGCCCCTGTTTGCATCCGGACCGGTTTCTTCCCGGGTCGCCGTCCAGAGCTTTAAATACGGATTAACCGCACAATGCGGCGAAAGTGTCCCACGCCAGCCGGGCTGACGGGAAACCGGCAGGCGCCCGGAAGGCGCCCGCCTCTCTCATTTTTATTCCGCCGCGTCGGGCAGCTGGTCTTCTGGCTGGTTCTCGATCTTCGAGTTTTCCAGCTCAACCGAAAGACCGAGCGACCGCATTTCCTTGACGAGAACGTTGAAGCTCTCCGGAATACCGGCCTCGAAGGTATCGTCGCCACGGACGATCGCTTCGTAGACCTTGGTGCGGCCGGCCACGTCGTCCGACTTGACGGTCAACATTTCCTGCAGCGTGTAGGCCGCGCCGTATGCTTCCAGAGCCCAGACTTCCATTTCCCCGAAGCGCTGTCCGCCGAACTGCGCCTTGCCGCCCAGCGGCTGCTGGGTAACGAGCGAGTAAGGACCGATCGAGCGAGCGTGGATCTTGTCGTCGACAAGGTGGTTCAGCTTGATCATGTACATGTAGCCGACGGTGACCTTACGGTCGAACGGCTCACCGGTACGACCGTCATAAAGGACGGACTGACCGGATTCATGCAGACCTGCCTTCTTCAGCATCGCGGCGACGTCGGGCTCATGCGCACCGTCGAAGACCGGGGTCGCGATGGAAACACCGCGCTTGGCTTCTTCGGCAAGCTTCACCAGCGAGTCGTCGTCGAAACGCTGAACCTCGTCATTGGCTTCAGACGCGTAGATTTCCGTCAGCTCGCTGCGAAGCTCGCTGATGTCCATCGTCTTGCGATACTCTTCGAGCATCTCGCCGATCTTCTTGCCCATGCCTGCGCATGCCCATGCGAGGTGGGTTTCGAGGATCTGGCCGACGTTCATGCGCGAAGGCACGCCGAGCGGGTTCAAGCAGATGTCGACATGCGTGCCGTCTTCGAGGAACGGCATGTCCTCGACAGGAACGATACGCGAGACGACGCCCTTGTTACCGTGACGGCCGGCCATCTTGTCGCCCGGCTGGATCTTGCGCTTAACAGCAACGAAGACCTTGACCATCTTCATGACGCCCGGAGGCATTTCATCGCCGCGCTGGACCTTTTCGACCTTGTCCATGAAGCGCTGTTCAAGGCGCGACTTGGACTCGTCGTACTGACCGCGAAGCGCTTCGAGTTCGGACTGGGCCTTCTCGTCTTCGACCGCGAACATCCACCACTGCGAGCGGGGATATTCGGAGACGACGGCGTTGGAAAGCTCGACGCCCTTCTTGAAGCCCTTCGGACCGGCGATGGAAACGTGGCCACGCAGCATGTCGATCAGGCGGCCGTAGACGTTACGGTCAAGAATTGCCTGTTCGTCGTCGCGGTCCTTCGCTAAGCGCTCGATCTCTTCGCGCTCGATAGCCATCGCGCGCTCGTCCTTCTCCACACCGTGACGGTTGAAGACGCGGACTTCGACGACCGTACCGAACGTGCCCGGAGGCATGCGCATGGAGGTGTCGCGAACGTCGGAAGCCTTTTCACCGAAGATGGCGCGCAGAAGCTTTTCTTCCGGCGTCATCGGGCTTTCGCCCTTCGGCGTGATCTTGCCGACGAGGATATCGCCCGGCTGAACTTCCGCACCGATGTAAACGATACCGGCTTCGTCGAGGTTCTTCAGCGCTTCTTCCGAAACGTTCGGAATGTCGCGCGTGATTTCTTCCGGACCAAGCTTCGTGTCGCGCGCCATCACTTCGAATTCTTCGATGTGGATGGAGGTGAACACGTCGTCGGAAACGATACGTTCCGACATCAGGATCGAGTCTTCGTAGTTGTAGCCGTTCCAGGGCATGAACGCGACGAGCGCGTTACGGCCAAGCGCCAGATCGCCGAGGTCGGTCGACGGACCGTCCGCGATGATGTCGCCCTTGGAGATGGCGTCACCAACGGAGACCAGCGGACGCTGGTTGACGCAGGTGTTCTGGTTCGAACGCTGGAACTTCTGCAGACGGTAGATATCGACGCCCGACTTGCCGGCATCGAGGTCTTCCGTAGCGCGGATAACGATACGCGTCGCATCCACCTGGTCGACCACACCGCCGCGGCGAGCCGCGATGGCAGCGCCGGAGTCGCGAGCAACAACCGGTTCCATGCCCGTGCCGACGAACGGCGCTTCGGCCCGCAGAAGCGGAACGGCCTGACGCTGCATGTTCGAGCCCATGAGAGCGCGGTTGGCGTCGTCGTTTTCCAGGAACGGAATGAGAGCCGCTGCGACCGAAACGAGCTGCTTCGGCGAAACGTCCATCAGGTTGATGTTGTCGCGCGGTGCGAGCATGACTTCGCCCGAGTGACGGCAAACAACGAACTCTTCAACGAAGGCGCCTTCGCCATCAAGTTCGGCATTGGCCTGTGCGACGTAGTACTTGGCCTCTTCCATGGCGGAGAGGTAGATCACGTCGGTCGTCACCTTGCCGTCGGTGATCTTGCGGTACGGGCTTTCGATGAAGCCGTACTTGTTCACACGGGCAAAGGTTGCAAGCGAGTTGATCAGACCGATGTTCGGGCCTTCAGGCGTTTCGATCGGGCAAATACGGCCGTAATGGGTCGGGTGAACGTCACGGACTTCAAAGCCGGCGCGCTCACGGGTCAGACCACCCGGTCCAAGAGCCGAAAGACGACGCTTGTGGGTGATTTCCGAAAGCGGGTTCACCTGGTCCATGAACTGCGACAGCTGCGAGGAACCGAAGAATTCGCGAACCGCGGCAGCTGCCGGCTTCGCATTGATCAGGTCCTGCGGCATCACGGTGTCGATTTCGATCGAGGACATACGTTCCTTGATCGCACGTTCCATGCGCAGAAGGCCCAGACGATACTGGTTTTCCATCAGCTCGCCGACAGAACGAACACGGCGGTTGCCGAGGTTGTCGATGTCGTCGATTTCGCCCTTGCCGTCGCGCAGTTCGACCAGCATCTTGACGACCGCGAGGATGTCTTCCTTGCGCAGCGTGCGCACGGTGTCTTCCGCGTCGAGGTCGAGACGCATGTTCATCTTCACGCGGCCAACAGCCGAGAGATCGTAACGTTCAGCATCGAAGAACAGCGAGTTGAACATCGCCTCCGCCGAATCCATGGTCGGCGGCTCACCCGGACGCATGACGCGGTAGATGTCGAACAGGGCTTCCTGACGGTTCTCGTTCTTGTCCGCAGACAGCGTGTTGCGGATATAGGCGCCAACATTGACGTGGTCGATGTTGAGGACCGGAATCTCGTCAAAGCCGGACTGCAGGATGATGCCGAGCGTCTTCTCGTCGATTTCGTCGCCGGCTTCGAGATAGATTTCACCCGTCTCGTAGTTGACGATGTCTTCGGCCAGATAGTTGCCGTACAGGTCCTCGTCGGTCGCCTTCAGCGCCTTGAGGCCCTTTTCGGAGAGCTGGCGGATGAGGCGCGGGGTCAGCTTCTTGCCACCCTCGACAACGACTTCGCCGGTATCGGCGTCGATCATGTCGGTGATGACCTTGGCATTCTTCAGCGTCTCAGGCTGGAACGGAATGCGCCAGCCATCGCCGGAGCGCTCGTAGGAAGCCTTGGTGTAGAAGGTCGACAGGATTTCTTCGCCATCCATGCCAAGCGCCATCAGGAGCGAGGTCACGGGCAGCTTGCGGCGACGGTCGATACGCGCATAGACGATGTCCTTAGCGTCGAACTCGATGTCGAGCCAGGAACCGCGATACGGGATGACGCGGGCAGCGAACAAAAGCTTGCCGGAAGAATGGCTCTTGCCCTTGTCGTGATCGAAGAACACGCCCGGCGAACGGTGCATCTGCGAAACGATGACGCGCTCGGTACCGTTGACGATGAACGTGCCGTTATTGGTCATGAGCGGCATGTCGCCCATGTAGACGGACTGTTCCTTGATGTCCTTGATGGACTTCGCGCCTGTATCCTCGTCAATATCGAACACGATGAGGCGCAGCGTCACTTTCAGCGGCGCTGCATAGGTCAGATCGCGCTGACGGCATTCCTCGACGTCGAACTTCGGCGCTTCGAATTCGTAAGATACGAATTCGAGCATGGATGCGCCCGAAAAATCGGTGATCGGGAATACGGATTTGAATACGGCATTCAATCCCTCGTCGGGACGGCCACCCTTGGGCTCGTCAACCATGAGAAACTGGTCATACGAAGCCTTCTGAACCTCGATGAGGTTAGGCATTTCCGCTACTTCTGGAATTTTGCCGAAAAACTTGCGTACGCGCCTGCGACCGTTAAACGAAAGGGTCTGAGCCATCGTCGCTCCTTTAAAATTGCATCCGGGCCTGCAACGGACGGGAACCGATGGCCAGTCGACCCCGTCAAGCAATGGGTATCATCAATCTCGTTCCACATCCCGGATCGATCAGGCCGGATTGCCTAGATGAGCCGGTTCGGAACCATTCTCTTGAAGAACCCATTACCCAAAAGCCATTTTCACGCGGCTTTTGGGTAATAAGTTTTAAAAACGATGACGACGGAAAGGGGCATGAAGCCCCTTTCCGCCAGCAATCGCAAGATTACTTAACGTCGACCTTAGCGCCGGCGTCTTCAAGCTTCTTCTTGAGGTCAGCAGCTTCAGCCTTGGAAACAGCTTCCTTGACAGCCTTCGGAGCGCCTTCAACGAGGTCCTTAGCTTCCTTCAGGCCGAGACCCGTGATAGCGCGGACTTCCTTGATGACGTTGATCTTGTTGGCGCCAGCGTCAACCAGGATCACGTCGAATTCAGTCTTTTCTTCTTCAACAGCAGCAGCAACGCCAGCACCGCCAGCAGCAGCAACAGCTACCGGAGCAGCAGCGGAAACGCCCCACTTTTCTTCAAGAAGCTTCGACAGTTCTGCAGCTTCCAGAACGGTCAGGGTGGAGAGGTCTTCAACGATCTTTGCGAGATCAGCCATTTTGATAGTTCCTTTTGTTCAGTTCGAACCAGTTTGAATAATTACAGCGAAAAACCGCCTTAAGCGGCTTCGTCCTTCTTGGCGTAAGCCGAAAACACGCGTGCAAGCTGGCTTGCAGGTGCGGCGACAACCGTAGCGACGCGAGTTGCCGGGGCATTGAGAAGGCCCAGCAGCTTTGCACGAAGCTCGTCCAGCGAAGGCAGGGTCGCAAGCGACTTGACTGCTTCGGCGTTGAGCGTGGTTGCACCCATGGCGCCGCCGAGAACAACGACTTTATCGTTGGTCTTTGCGAAGTCCATGACGACTTTCGGAGCGATCATCGGGTCGACGCTGTATGCAATCAGCGTCTGGCCCTTGAAGAGATTTGTCATCCCTTCCGACTCCGTGCCCTGAAGAGCGATCTTGGCCAGGCGGTTCTTCGCGACCTTGACGGTGCCTCCGGCAGCGCGCATCTTCGAACGGAAGTCGTTCATCTGCGCAACGGTGACACCAGCATAGTGGGCCACGACAACCGAACCGGAAGCCTTGAAGACTTCGTTCAGCTCCGTGACGAATTCGCGTTTTTCCGCTCTTTCCACTGTCTGTCTCCAGTAGACGGGACCACATGATTGTGAACCCGTCGGGTTTGCCTTTGCCCCAGGGGACCTTCTTACAAAGATCCCGAGCGACGCTCGAGGATCCTGTCCCCCGCTCTGTCGCCGCAAACGGCTCCAGGCACAGGCACACCAGGTTCGAACCGGACAGTCAGACATCCTTGGATGTCTCAAATCCAGCCTCACCCGTCTCATGCAGGTTGAATGATTAAGGCCAGATCCCGAAAGACATGGCCACCTGCAATCTCGGACAGGAGTTCCGGGTTTCCCCGGAAATCTCCGGCTCCCTGAGAGCCGGAAATTCTTTTAGTCACACGCCCCGAAAGACGCGCGAGAATTGATTAAGCCGTAACCGACGAAGGGTCGATCTTGACGCCCGGACCCATGGTCGAGGAAATCGCAACGCGCTTGACGTAGTTGCCCTTGGCACCCGTCGGCTTTGCCTTGATGACTGCATCGGCGAAAGCCTTGATGTTTTCCTCAAGAGCCTTGGCGTCGAACGAAGCCTTGCCGATACCGGCATGCACGATACCAGCCTTTTCAACACGGAACTCGACAGCGCCGCCCTTGGACGCCTTGACAGCGCCGGCAACATCCATCGTCACCGTACCGACCTTCGGGTTCGGCATCATGCCACGCGGGCCGAGTACCTTGCCGAGACGGCCGACGAGCGGCATCATGTCCGGGGTCGCGATGCAACGATCGAAGTCGATCTTGCCGCCCTGAACGATTTCAACCAGTTCTTCCGCGCCAACAACGTCAGCGCCGGCAGCCGTGGCTTCATCAGCCTTGACGCCACGGGCGAAAACGGCGACGCGAACGTCACGGCCAGTGCCGTTCGGCAGGTTGACAACACCACGAACCATCTGGTCCGCATGGCGCGGGTCAACGCCGAGGTTCATCGAAACTTCAACGGTTTCGTCAAACTTGGCAACCGCACGTTCCTTGACCATCGAAATGGCGTCGGTGAGAACGTAAAGCTTGTTGGGATCCACGCCTTCGCGGATCTTCTGAATGCGCTTTGCTACCTTGGCCATGATCAACCTACCACTTCCAGGCCCATGGCGCGGGCGGAGCCCTCAACCATTGCCATTGCGCCTTCGATATCGGCTGCATTCAGATCCTTCATCTTGGCTTCAGCGATCGTCTTGACCTGAGCCTTGGTGATGGAGCCGACCTTGGCGCCCTTGCCAGGCGTCTTGGAACCGGAGGTGATCTTAGCTTCCTTCTTCAGCCAATAGGTCATCGGCGGCTGCTTCATGACGAAGGTGAAGGACTTGTCCTGGTAATAGGTGATGACGACCGGGATCGGCATACCCTTTTCCATTTCCTGCGTGGCGGCATTGAACGCCTTGCAGAATTCCATGATGTTAATGCCACGCTGACCAAGTGCCGGACCGATCGGCGGGGACGGATTGGCCGACCCAGCCTTTACCTGCAACTTGAGCTGGCCTGCAACTTTCTTAGCCATATCTCTCTGCCTTTCAATTCAAACCGGTTACCCGGCTTCTCTCTAGCCGGATCGCTCCGGCGGCTGCGGTTGCGTGGTGCGGCGCCCTGCCCCGGCTTTAAGAGCCAGATTGCCTTCCACGCGCTTGGGGTTTCACCCCTCCAATCAGACCTTCTCGACCTGATTGTATTCCAGCTCGACCGGCGTAGCGCGGCCGAAAATCGAAACTTCCACTTTCAGGCGCGAACGCTCTTCGTCGACATCCTGCACCACGCCGTTAAACGACGCGAACGGACCGTCGGAAACGCGAACCTGCTCGCCGATCTCGAACGAAACCGAAGACTTCGGACGCTCGACACCTTCCTGAACCTGACCGAGAATACGATCGGCTTCATAATCGGGAATCGGAACAGGCTTATTGTCCGAACCGAGGAAACCGGTAACCTTCGGCGTGTTCTTGATGAGGTGATAGGCCTCATCCGTCAGGTTGGCGCGCACCAGCACGTAACCCGGAAAGAACTTGCGTTCGCTATCAACCTTACGGCCGCGACGCACCTCGACAACCTTTTCGGTCGGCACGAGGATTTTCTCGAAAAGATGATCAAGACCCTTCTGGCGGGCCTTTTCCTCGATCGACTCGGCGACCTTCTTTTCGAAATTCGAATATGCGTGAACGATGTACCAGCGTGCTGCCATTTTTATTCTCCGTTCAATCCTTCACCAGGCCGTTACCGGCCTACGTTCAGCACGAGGCTGAGCAGCCAGCCGATGAGCTGGTCTGCAGCAAAGAAGAACAGAGCCGCAAAAATGACCATCACCAGCACCATAGCCGTCGAAATCATGGTCTCGCGGCGCGACGGCCAAGTAATTTTTGACGCTTCGGCGCGAACCTGCTGCAGAAACGTAAACGGATTGGTTTTGGATGCCATTGACTGCCCACGCAATTACGGCGCGTAAAGCCGAACTAATCAGCCCCACGCACCGCGTGTCTGTTTTGACCTACATAAACACCGATTCCACTTTTAACAAGAGGAAATCGACATTCCGCGAAATTCACCGGAAATCCGGTATCCATCTGCCGTGCAGCGAAGACCGCGCTTGCGAATGGAAAGTGGCAGGGGCAGTAAGGCTCGAACTTACGACCTGCGGTTTTGGAGACCGCCGCTCTACCAACTGAGCTATACCCCTTCATCACCGTAATCGACCGCGAAAATCGCTTGGCCAATTCGGTATGCGCTCCTTTAAGACGCCGGGAAAAGAATGGCAAGGGTGTTTTTCGTTTTTTCACAATGTCTGGCAAAATACACGGACGAGCCGCCTGCCCCACCCGGCACAATGCCTATTCCCTTGATCTTTCTCACACTCCCCAACAGGAAAAACCCATGAGCATCTATCTCGTCCGTCACGGCCAGACCGAATTTAATGCCGTCCAGCGCTGGCAGGGTCAGGTCGATTCGCCGTTGACGGAGCTGGGACGACAACAGGCGGCGCGCATGGGGCGTAAGCTCGCCGCGCTGACCGGCACAGGTGAAGCGCATGTTTTCTCGAGCCCGCTCGGACGGGCACGGCAGACCTGCGAGATCATAGCCCGTGAGATCGGCGTGATAGACGGCATCACCCTCGATCCGGGTCTGATGGAAATCGGCATGGGTGCATGGGATGGCATGACGGATTACGAGATCGATCACGAATATCCCGGCATGCGCGACGGACTGGACCGGCATGAGTGGTTTTTTCACGCCCCCGGGGGTGAAACATTTGAGAAAATGACGGACCGCGTCACCCGCAGCCTGGAGACGATCAAACAGAGGCAGGCCCGCGACGCGATCATCATCTGCCACGGCATCACCAGCCGGATATTACGCGGCGTTTATGCGAGCCTCCCGAAAGACGGGACACTGCGCCTCGAAGTACCGCAAGACGCGTTTTTTCATCTCAGGCACGGCGACATTGCCCGGATCGATTGCTGAGGCTTTTTTGCAATAAAAAACCCCGCTGTCTCCAGCGGGGTTTTCTCAAATCCCTTGCGGGAAAAGATTACTCGACGATCGAAGCCACGATGCCGGCGCCGACGGTACGGCCGCCTTCGCGGATAGCGAAGCGCAGCTTTTCTTCCATCGCGATCGGAACGATCAGCTCGACTTCAACCGTGACGTTGTCGCCAGGCATAACCATTTCCGTGCCTTCCGGCAGAGAAACGATGCCGGTAACGTCCGTCGTGCGGAAGTAGAACTGCGGGCGGTAGTTCGTGAAGAACGGCGTATGACGGCCGCCTTCTTCCTTCGTCAGGATGTAGGCTTCTGCCATGAACTTCTTGTGCGGCTTGACCGAACCCGGCTTGCACAGGATCTGACCACGCTCAACGCCGTCACGGGTAACGCCGCGAACCAGTGCACCGATGTTGTCGCCAGCCTGGCCCTGATCGAGCAGCTTGCGGAACATTTCAACGCCGGTAACCGTCGTCTTCGAGGTCGGACGAATGCCGACGATCTCGACTTCTTCACCAACCTTGACGATACCGCGCTCAACGCGACCCGTCACAACCGTACCACGGCCAGAGATCGAGAACACGTCTTCGATCGGCATCAGGAACGGCTGGTCGATCGGACGCTCAGGCGTCGGGATGTAGGCGTCAACAGCGGCCATCAGCTCGCGGATCGCGTCTTCACCGATCTTCTTGTCAGAATCTTCAAGAGCGGCAAGTGCCGAACCCTTGACGATCGGGATATCGTCGCCCGGGAAGTCGTAGGACGACAGAAGTTCGCGAACTTCAAGCTCGACGAGCTCGAGAAGCTCGGCGTCGTCAACCTGGTCGACCTTGTTGAGGAACACGACGATTGCCGGAACGCCAACCTGACGGGCAAGCAGGATGTGCTCGCGGGTCTGCGGCATCGGGCCGTCAGCAGCCGAGCAAACCAGGATCGCGCCGTCCATCTGCGCAGCACCGGTGATCATGTTCTTCACGTAGTCGGCGTGGCCGGGGCAGTCGACGTGCGCGTAGTGACGGGCAGGCGTCTCATACTCAACGTGTGCCGTCGAAATCGTGATACCACGGGCCTTTTCTTCAGGCGCGGCGTCGATCTGGTCATACGCCTTGAATTCGCCGAAGAACTTCGTGATCGCGGCAGTCAGCGACGTCTTGCCATGGTCAACGTGACCGATCGTGCCAATGTTGACGTGCGGCTTATTGCGCTCAAACTTGCTCTTTGCCATGTGAATTGCTTCCTGTGAACGTGAAGTAGTTTCCCCGGCGAACCGGTTTGGTGTCGCCGTTTAAGGCTTTGTAAGCGAATGCGCAAGACTTAATTGTGAAAGCGCCTGCGCACGCGCTTCAAGCGTGCCCCGAGGCCCGCATATGGTGTGCCGTTTGCGACATTTAAACCCTTGGAAGGATGACATCGACGCAAGCCGCGCGGAGTGCCTTTCTGCTATTCTCGATCACTAATTAAGATATTTCCATCACAACTTCTTTACCTGCACCGCCATGATGGCTTAAGGACAATCCATCGCCGGGGGGAGACGGGCGATCCCGATGCGGCGCTGGGCGCCATCCCATGCCTTATCTCGTTCCGTCGCTTTCCCCCGCGACCTTTCTATCCGTTTCAGGACCATTCCATGGAAATCTTCACAGCCGCCGGTTTCACGGCATTCTTACAGGTCATCGCGATCGATCTCGTTCTGGCGGGCGACAATGCCATCGTCATCGGCCTTGCCGCCGCCGGTCTTCCCGCCCATCTTCGCCGCAAGGCAATTCTGGTGGGCATCATCGCCGCCACCGTTTTGCGCATCGCCTTTGCCGCCGTCACCGTGCAGCTTCTCGCCATTGTCGGGCTGCAATTGTTCGGCGGCCTGCTGCTCGCCTGGGTGTGCTGGAAGATGTGGTCCGAACTGCGCGAAGCTGCCGGCTCCATCGAAGACGAGGTGACCGACGACGAAGCCGATCTGACCAAAGGCCACAAGACCTTCTTTCAGGCCGCAACTCAGATCGTCATCGCCGATGTCTCCATGTCGCTGGACAACGTTCTGGCTGTTGCCGGCGCCGCACAGGAACATGTGACCGTCCTGGTGATCGGCCTCATCGTCTCGATCGCCCTCATGGGGCTTGCGGCCAACTTCGTCGCCAAGCTTCTGCACCGCTATCGCTGGATTTCCTATCTCGGTCTGATGGTCATCATCTATGTAGCGCTCAACATGCTCTATCACGGCGTGATCGAAGTCTTGCCCTATATCAAGGCCTATCTGGGCTGAGCCGCCCCGCAGGAGCGCCATTTGAAAGGCCCGGAAACGTGAAGGTTTCCGGGCCTTTTTTACGCGCTGCCGAGTGCGATGAACGTCTTCGAAAACCCCTTCGACCCACCGGCAGGCACACCTCGAGAATCACGCGATTCAACCGCTGCAACATCCGGGCAAGGCAGGGAAATCGTAATTTCTCGCCTATGGGTTCTGGCAATTGAGGTCAGCCACAAGCAAGCCTAGGGAGCTAGTAATAAGTCATAATAATAAAAAGAAAGGTAAAGCTGCCAATGGCTTATGACTGGAGCGGCGGTCGTACCCGTCGCCTTCGAAGGGTGAAACTCGGCGTTGTCGCAAGCTCCCTCATCCTTCTCGCGCTGCTGGCGTCGCTCGTTCTCGTCTGAACGCGCCGCAAGCGCAGACCAACACTGACCGGCGGCATGGCAAGGTTTCATAACCGCCCTGCCGCCGCTCCTTTAAGTGCTGCCGCTGCCGATCAGGACTTCTTCTTTTCCACGCAGTGAACCGGCTTCTTCATCTCCGGATCCGCCATCAGATCATAAAGATCGGCCTCCTCACCCTTCGACCACCAGACGTGAACGCCGCCCTGATATCTGGCACCTGAGCCTGAAATGACATTCGCGGCAACGATGACACCATCCTTCAGCCCCAGCCGCACGAGGCTGATATCGCCGGCATTGAAATAAACGGCGTCCACCGTGTCGGCGTCGCATTGATAGACAGCCTCGACCTTTTCGATCGTCAGGTCCTTCGGAAGCGGAATCACCAAGTCTTCAGCCAGAGCGCTGGAAGCGACCATCGGCGACAGGATTGCAAGACACGTGATGGCGATGGATTTTCTCATGATGACCCTTTCCTGATCCAGTCGAAACATAAGGTCACGACAGCAAAGCCAAAATTGGGCGGGCCATTCCTGACTTTTGGAATTTGCGGGAACATGAACGACGGGGACATACCGAAGCGTATCGACGACACGTCTATCCGCTGTCAGCTCATGCCGGAAGGCACACCCGGTGCCCTTATCGATACATCCAATAAGCGGCGCCAAGGATCACCGCCCACATCAGCAATGATATGGCCAGCACTGTAAGATAGTTTCGAAATCGTCTGGTCATCCGCCCACATTGCCGGTCGGCCGTCACGGGACAACTCGCACCGTTGAATTGCTGGATGCGGGTCGAACCGCAGGATCAACTCTTTCTACCAAGATACTGAATCACGGACTATTCACAGATTTTACCCGCCCGAAAACGGGGTTGCCCCAGGGCTCCGGATGTTACCGGCTGTAAGAGTTAATTCCCGGCCACGCCTGACCATCTTGCATGGCCATAGAAGCCTTGCCCACCTTTGCCCTATCTGGTGGCGGCGATGGAGAGCGCATGAACACACCCTCCCCGGCTGAAACGGTTCCCGCCTGCCAATATGATTCTGGAATCAGTCTGATGGTCGGGCGACGGCAGTCGGCCGCCGCCCCGTCGCTTGTCAGCTCTTCAGCGCCGTGTTGCACAGGCTCCAGTAGCCGCCGCCCTTCTGAATCCACTTCAGATCGCCGAGCGTGCCGTCATTCTTGTTCTTGTGGTAGGAGTCGACACAGGTCTTCAGGCGTGCCTTGCCAGGCGTTTCGCTTGAATATTTCTTATCGACAGCACTCGGAAAAGCGACGCCCTTCGGGGCCTTTGTCGTCGCTTTTTCGGGTTCTTTGTCGGTTGTGGCCGCGACCTGCTTATCGTCGGCCGCATCTTCGGCCGCCGCATCGGCACCGCAGAATTTGGCGCGATAGTCGTTCCACTTGACGTCCTTCGCGGACCCGTCGGCTTTCGCCGCCTGATATTTCACGCTGCACTCCTTCATGGTGAGTGCGGCTGCGGGGGAGACGAACGCTGCCGATGCCAGCAGCGCAAAGGATGAGAGAATGACAACCCTGTTAAACATTGAAGACTCCCGTTTGCATGATTGCCGGCCGACTATCCGACCGGATTTTCCGCTTGTCAACGAGCAGTGCGGGAAGGACGGAAAGTCGAATTGACGGGGGAATGAAACGTGTTCAGAGGACACGGCATCTTCCTGGTAAAGACGGCATCATGCCGGCTCACATTTGCGCGTGGACGCGTAAGGCCCAACAGCCGCCGCAAGCGACCTCTCCAATCCCGCCGCCTCACCTTTTACCGATCGCGAAGAATCACGTGTTCGTGTGGCGTCAACCCTCTCACGGAACGAATTTCCTAAATTTTCGTTAGCATCCCGAACGAATAACGAGGATTTATCGATGTTGAGGATGCCGAAGACTATCTCCGCACTCGCTCTTGGCGTCGCATTATCTGGCGCTTCTGTCATTCCCGCCCACGCGCTGAGCCTTATACAGCCGGCCTATGAACCGCCGGAACAGGCGCAGAATTCGAACCAGCGTGGCTACCCCGCGTCCGCCTTCGCCGCGGGCAAGGGTGAGGAAGCCACATCGAATGGTTACGCCCTGTCGCAGGCGGAGATAAATCACGTCAAATGGTGTGCGGCGCGATACACCTCCTACCATCCGACCGATAACAGCTACATGGCCCCCGCGGGGACACGCACCCAGTGTCTTTCTCCCTATTAACGCCCGGCTGCGAGAACAGCCTGTTGCGCACGCAGGTTCCGGTGCTGGCTCCAGTTACGATACGCTTTTAGCCGCCTCGTCGATCAATCCGGCGACGGCGGCAGGATGCGACGCAAGGGATGCGTGGCTTGCTTCAAGTGAAATAACCTGACGAGCCCCCAGTCGAGCCGACATCAGATGCTGGTTCTCCGGGGAGATCATCCGATCATCGGTTGAAATCTGATACCAGGACGGTTTTGCCTTCCAGGCAGGCTTCGAGATAGCATTTCCAAAGGTCGAGGCGAGCGGCGCCTTCTGGGTCACCGCCATGACCAGCGCTTCATCAGCGCTGAGATCCTGGCAAAAACTCTCATGGAACTTGTCTGCGCGCAGCCAGAGATAACCGTCGTCATCAGGCGCAAGATTTGCAACCGCCGCAGGCGGATGCTGCTGAGTAATGCCTCCGGGGCTCTCGCCGGCATCGGGAGCGAAGGCGGCGATATAAACAAGCCCGACAACATTCGGCAGATTGCCGACTTCCGTGATGACCGCGCCACCGTAGGAGTGTCCAACAAGCAGAACGGGGCCATCCTGTTGCGCAACCATCTTGCGGGTGCGCTCAACATCGTCGGCGAGTGATGTCAGTGGTAATTCGACAGCCTTGAGAGTGTAACCTCTGCCGGCAAGATCGACGATTACTTTGCTCCAGTGGGCAGCCCCACCCCAGAACCCATGCACGAGAATAATCGTCGGCTTCGAACCCATGTGTCACTCCTCGGTTGGAATTACGACACCGGTCGTTGGCCGCTCTTGTCGGACGTTCGCTGGCGTCGAGTGATTACTGCACTTGCCGGGACAGGAATAATCGGCGCATCCTGGCCCCGCGAGAGCAATGTAGCATGCTGTTATGGTGCCGGTCGAAATCATATGTAAACACGATAGCGTCACCTGTGGGTTTGGCCCGGCGAGCGCTGATTACGCAACTGCGTGAATTGAGACTAACATCAGATAGTCGACAGGCAAGCCCATTTGGGTCCCTGCTCCAAAAACTCTATCGATGTTGGAAAGAGCGGTTGGATTTCCAGCGAGATTTTTGACGGGCGACTTCAAGTCGCGACATTTTGAGGGCGAGGTCGGCCCGGCTTCCAACCGCTTTAGTCAATATCGCGATTTCTAACACCAGAATTGCTGGATGCCCTACACGATCTCGCGGGCGTCAGAAAACGCTGCAAACCGTATCTAACGAACGTCTTTGATTGTACCGGGAGAGTAAATGGAGCGGGTAGCGGGAATCGAACCCGCGTATTCAGCTTGGAAGGCTGCTGCTCTACCATTGAGCTATACCCGCGGTGGTGATTTCGATCCGTGCAGAATGGTGGAGGGAGTTGGATTTGAACCAACGTAGGCGTAGCCAACGGATTTACAGTCCGTCCCCTTTAACCACTCGGGCATCCCTCCAGCTTTCTGCTAGGATCGAGCTACCAAGCTCTTCAGATTTTGCCGCGGCGAAGCGCCGTTGCGTCGTCTGTGGCGCGTATATGACGGCCTCGTTCGTTTCTGTCAACACGCCCTTTCACGAATTTTCGGGAAAAAATTCAAACATGTTTACAGTCCTGTGGATTATCGCGGGGGCTGGTGCGCGCCTCCTAGCGGAGATATAAGGCGCCATGAGCAAAGACGATCCAAACAACAAATCCACCCGCGATACGCACTACGCCACCCTGCGCCGCGCCGTACGCGACGCCAAGCGCGAAAGGGGCGAAATCCCCACTCCGCCGCAGCAGAGGCGCAGGAACCGCGATGCGGACGACTGGAAGCCGCCGCAGCTTGCACCGGATCAGGTGCATCTTTACGGCCTGCATACGGTGCGCGCCGCACTCACCAATCCCGAACGGCAGATCGTCAAGCTCTCCGTCACCCAGAATGCGCTTGCACGTCTGGATATCGGCGAGGCGGACGCCCAGCCCTTCCCTGTCGAGATGGTTTCCCCGCAGGATATCGACAAGGTACTCGGCCCCGAGGCGATCCATCAGGGCGTGATGCTGGAAACGAAGCCATTGCCGGTCAAGAGGCTCGGCGCGCTGAAGGACAGCCCGCTCGTCCTCGTGCTCGATCAGGTTACCGATCCCCACAATGTCGGCGCCATCATGCGCTCGGCGGTCGCCTTCAACGCCGGCGCAGTCATCACCACCATGCGCCACAGCCCGACCGAGTCGGGCGTCCTGGCAAAATCCGCCTCCGGCGCGCTGGAACTCATCCCCTATATCCAGATCACCAATCTGGCGGATGCGCTGGGCGAGTTGCACAAACTCGGCTTCTTTTCGGTTGGGCTGGATTCGGAAGGCCCCGCCCCCATCGAACAGACCTTCAGCGGCGCAAAAGTCGCGCTGGTACTGGGAGCTGAAGGCAAGGGTCTGCGCCAGAAGACTCGCGAAACCGTCTCGGCGCTCGCCCGTCTCGATATGCCCGGCGAGATCAAATCGCTTAACGTGTCGAATGCGGCGGCCATCGCCCTTTACGCAACGCAGCAATTTCTGGGCAAAGCGTCGTCCTGACGCTTTCCCTTCCTTGCGAAATCACAAAGCGCAACGCATGCTGCGCTTTTTCGCAAGGAGCAAATTTCAACATGACCGAGCAGACCATCAAACCGACCGGCGAGCTGACGCTCAGGACGCTTGCCATGCCGGCCGACGCCAATCCCGCCGGTGATATTTTCGGCGGCTGGGTCATGTCGCAGATGGACTTGGCAAGCGGCATCCGCGCAGCGGAACGCTCACGCTGTCGCGTGGTCACGGCGGCGGTCAAGGAAATGGCTTTCGAACTGCCGGTGAAGATCGGCGATACGCTGTCCATCTATACCGATATCGCCCGCGTCGGCCGCACCTCCATCACATTGACGGTTGAAGCCTGGGCACAGCGGTCGCGTTTCGACAAGCTGGAAAAGGTCACCGCCGGCACCTTCATCATGGTGGCGATGGACGAAAACGGGCAGCCGACGCCCATTCCTCCGGGGGAGTAGGCACGATGGAGGCCGCCGTCAACGCCGCGGAAGCCTATTCGCACATCCGTGCCGTCATGGGCATGGTGGTCGGCCTCAGCCTCGCCCGCCTGCTGACCGGCCTTGCCGGTTTCGTGCAACACCCAAAGAAGGAACGCATCTATCCGCTGCATCTCGGCTGGGTGGCGTTCCTGTTTCTGATGCTGGTGCATTTCTGGTGGTGGGAACACCGGCTTTCCGCCACCGGCCACGTGCTGGGCTTCGGCGCTTTCCTGTTCCTCATCCTGTTCTGCTCGCTGTTTTATTTCCTCTGCGTGCTGCTGTTTCCCACCGACATGAAGGAATACAAGGGATATGAGGACTACTTCTTTTCCCGCAAAAGCTGGTTCTTCGGTTTTCTGGCAGCGCTTTTCGTCACCGATGTCGGTGACACGCTGCTGAAGGGACAGGACTATCTTGCAACGCTCGGCCCGGAATATCTCATCCGTACCGCCATTTACGTCGTTCTTTTCACATCCGCCGCCTTCATCGGCAACCGCCGCTTCCACCGGTTCCTCGTCATCTTCGCATTGATCTACCAGATCGCCTGGATTTTCCGCACCTACGACCTGCTGGCCTGAAGACCGTAACGTCCTGATGCCGTCATTGTGTCGCGGTGACATTTCGCCGCGATTATGGCATTCCGGCCTTATGGGACATATTCGCAGGATCATGCAGGACAGAAGCTCGGCTGGCGCCATCGCCACGCTGGCCGTCCTGCTTTTCCTCCTGCAGGGTCTCGCCAACGGCCTGACCAGCGGCAACATGGCCATGGCCGCGCTTGCGGCAGATGAGGTCATCTGTTCCAGCCACATGCCCGAAGGGCCCGCAAAGCAGGACCCGGCGGGCAAAATTGCCGCCGACTGCTGCGGAACGCTGTGCCGGCTGGCATCGGCCACCATTGCCACTCTTCCGGTCACACCTGTCGAACGCGCAGACAGTGTCGTTACGACGGACGAAGTCGCCTTTTTGAACTTCGATGCGGCATTGCCGCCATCGCCGCCCAATCTGGAATCACGCCCCCGCGCACCGCCCGCCCCTCCGCAGAACTGAAACACGCCCGGCTTGCCGGAAATCACTCTTCCTGCGGAGACATCCATGTCCGTTACGACCTCTTTCGAGGGCGAGCGCGCGCCTGCGCATTCCTCGTCCATCAATCTTTACCGCGCCGTGTGGCGCTGGCATTTCTATGCCGGTCTCTTCGTCCTGCCCTTCATGATATCGCTCGCCGTCACCGGCGCCCTTTATCTTTTCCGGGACGAATTCGATAACCTCATCCATTCGGATTTGAAGCGGATAGAGGTGGTGCAAAACGCACCGAAAGCGCTGCCTTCCGAAATTGTTGCCGCTGCACTTGCTGCGGTTCCAGGCACTGCCGTCAAATATACGACCCCGGCCGATCCCGGCGCGTCGACGGAAATCACCGTCAATACGGCGGATGGCAAGCGCGCCGTCTACGTCAATCCCCATACGGCTGAGGTTGCCGGCTCCCTGCCGGATCGCGGCACCGTCATGTGGACGATCCGCTACCTCCACAGCCTAAAATATTTCGGTGCCTATGCCCGCTACCTGATCGAGATCGCCGCCGGCTGGTCCATCCTGCTCGTCGCCACCGGTATCTATCTCTGGTGGCCGCGAAAACAGACGGGCGGTGTCGTAACGGTGCGCGGTACGCCGAAAAAGCGGGTCTTCTGGCGTGATACCCATGCCGTCACCGGCATCTTCGTCGGCTTTTTCATCGTCTTCCTCGCCGTCACCGGCATGCCCTGGTCGGGCGTCTGGGGCGCGAAGGTCAATGAATGGGCGAATGGCAGCAATTTCGGATATCCGGCGGGCGTCCGCACCGATGTTCCGATGTCCGGTGACCATCTCGATCACGTAGCCAAAACAAGCTGGTCGCTGGAACAGGCAAAAATTCCCGAATCCAGTACGTCCGGCACCGGCCAACCGATCGGGATCGATGCGGCCATGGCGCGTTTCGACGCCTTGGGCCTCGCTGCCGGTTACGCCGTCGCACTGCCCACCAAATCGTCCGGTGTCTATAGCGGCTCCGCCTATCCTGACGATCTGACGCAGCAACGCGTCGTCCACCTCGATCAATATAGCGGCGAGCCGCTGATCGATATGAGTTACGCCGATTACGGCCCGCTCGGCAAAGCGCTCGAATGGGGCATCAACGTGCATCTGGGCCAGCAATTTGGCCTCGCCAACCAGATCGTGCTTTTGGTCGCCTGTATCGGCATTGTGCTGCTTGCCGTCTCCGCCGGTATCATGTGGTGGAAACGCCGCCCGCAAGGCTCGCTCGGCGTTCCGCCCCTGCCGCAGGAAAAACGTGTGCTACGCGGGCTCCTCGCTGTACTCGCCATCGGCGGCATCCTTTTCCCGCTGGTGGGTGCGAGCCTGCTGGTGATGCTGGCGCTGGACCTGATCGTGCAGTCTCGCCAGAAGCGGCGGGCCGGTTAAAAAAAAGCGTCCTCTAAAATGAAAACAGCCGGGCGAAAATCCCGGCTGTTTCCCTCGATATTGACGAAAGTCTGACTTAGAACATCGTATTGTTATTCGCCGCCGTCTCCGGCACAGGCTGGATCACATCCCAATGCTCGGTGATCTTGCCATCCGTGACGCGGAAGATGTCGACGATGGCCCTGCCGCGATCACCGTCGCTCTTCGTCGAATGAATATGCAGATAGACGAGATCGCCATCCGTGGCGCTGCGGACAATCCGTGCTTTCGACTGCGGGTTTTCCTTAAAGAGCCCCGTAAAATAATCAACGAACGGCTTCTTGCCGTCAGGCACATTGGGGTTGTGCTGCTTGTAGCTGTCGACGACAACGGCAGCGCCCTTCTCCACCTCGTGCTTGTTGAAGACGGTGTCGTAAAATTCGATCACCAGCTTGCGGTTGGCTTCTTCCTGAGCCAGATCGCGATTTGCGGTTTGCGCCAGAACCGGTGCGGCCACTAAAGCGGGCACGAGCGCGAAAGCGGCAATGGCAAGACGGCGTGTTACGAAATTCATGGGTGATACCTCTCAATAACCGACGGTGAAACGCTGGCGGGAATGCTGCGGCTTCTCGATTTCATCGACAAGCGCGATGGCATAATCTTCGAAGGAAATACGGCTGCCTTCGTCATTGCTGAGCAGGCTGTCCTTGCCGATCCGGAATTTGCCGGTTCTTTCCCCCGGCACAAATTCGGCTGAGGGTGACAGGAAGGTCCAGTCGAGCTGCTTTTCCTGTTTCAGCAGGTCTAGAAACTCCGCACCCTTCGTCGCCTCGGCCTTGTAGGCGGCGGGGAAATCCGGAAGATTGACCACACGCTGGCCGGGCGCGATTTCAAGGCTGCCGGCACCGCCGACCACGAGATAACGCTGAACACCGGAAGCACGCACGGCCTCGATGAGCTTCAGGGGATCGCTGGCAGTGAAGTGCACCGAGCTTATCACAGCATCGTGACCCTTAAGCAGCTCAGAAAGCCCCGCCTGATCGAAGACATCGCCCTTTTTGGCCACCACATTCGGCAGGCTGGCGATCTTCTCAGGAGCGCGGGCAATCGCCGTTACCTGATGCCCCCGATCGGAAAGTTCCTTCAAAATACGGGAGCCGGCATTGCCGGAAGCGCCGACGAGCGCGATTTTAGCCATGGCTTCTGTCCTTTCGTCACAATCGTTATCGGTCTAGATAATAGACCGCGAAAGAGAGCTATGATATCGCAACCATAGCCGCAAGAAGTCAGCGGCGGCTGATCTGGTCACATGGCGATGACCTTGATGAGTGAAAAAGGGCAAGGGGTAAGAAGCAGTGTCGGACACGCAAACAAAGGAAATCTTCACCTTCGAGCAACCCTGCCCGATCCGTGACGTACTGGATCGCATCGGCGATCAGTGGAGCCTGCTGGTTCTGGAAGCCCTGCAGGGCGGCGTGCTGCGCTTCAACGAACTGAACCGCAGGATCGACGATATTTCCAAGCAGATGCTGTCGCGCACGCTGAAGCGGCTGGAAGAAGACGGCTTCATCCGCCGCACGCTTTATGCCGAAGTGCCGCCGCGGGTGGAATATGAACTCACCAATCTCGGCCGCTCGTTTCTGGTGCCGATGCAATTGCTGGTGCAATGGGCCGACGAGAACCACGTTCGTATCTGCAAGGCGCGCCTGCAATATTCCGAAAACGACAATCGCGGCTGATCGCACTGCCGGCACGGGCAGAATCGCAAATCATACCTAGGCCAGACGATAGACCTTGCACACCAGCCCTTCCGGCTGACGATAGGTCGTGAAGCCTATCGCCTCGTAATAATTCTGCCCGAGCCTGTTATCCGCGCCGATACTGGCATCGATATTTTTCAGGCCGCGAGCCTCCGCCGCCTTTCGGGTAGCCGTAAAGAGCGCGGACCCCACGCCCCTTCGCGCCGCATGCGGGCTGACATGGGTGCCGATGATACCCCAGCCTTCCGCCACGCCGTAGGGATTGTCCGCCCGCGCGTAACGCAGCGACTGGAAGCCCAGAATACGCCCGTCCTCATCCTCGGCGACCGAACACTCGATACGCTCTGCATGCCGGATGTAATTTTCCAGCACCGCACCGATATCAGTCGGCGCCTTTCGGAGGCCTGCCGAGAATATCTCGTTCTGGACCGCCGCCATGCCAGCCGCATCATCGTCTCTCGCAGGCCGTATCTTCATCAATGTATCGACCTCATAGGTTGCGACTGCTGGCATATGGTCCCGGACCGGAGCCTCACCATGCGGATCAGGACCGGAAAATGAAGGAAGCCCCAAAAGCGATCAGGGCAAAACCGATCACATGATTGATGGTGATGCTCTCCTTCAGCCAGAAGATCGAGAACAGCGCGAAGACCGCAAGCGTGATGACTTCCTGGATGGTCTTGAGCTGCGCCGTGGAATAGACCTCCGAGCCGATACGGTTCGCCGGCACGGCGAGCATATATTCGAAGAACGCGATGCCCCAGCTTGCGATGATCGCCAGGAAGAGCGCGCTGCCCTTGTGCTTGAGGTGGCCATACCAGGCGAAAGTCATGAAAACATTTGAGGCGACGAGCATCAGGACAGGCCAGATGTGGGCGGGACTGATCGAGAACGGCATGATGGTTCCTGAAAATAGGGAGGGATGTCATGAAAGGCAGTTTGAAAACGCAACCACATCATTCTGCCGGTAGAGATCTGCTCTAGCGCATCGCAGCGAAAACCGGAATCGATTTTCGACAGGTTTCGATAAAGCTGCATTCAGCCGCTATGCAACGCATCCGCCTGAATTTTGTTCCGGACGCTTCGTTTCCTTTTTGTACTCATTTTTTCACGGCCTCCCCTTCCCTTTGCGCGTGACTCCCTCCATATTTCGCGCATGGCCAGATCACCGAAAAATCCCCCGTCCTCGCCCTCCGGCTTTGAGGAAGCCCCGCAATCGTCGTTCGAAGGCGCGCCGCTCAGCGGCAGCGTCGCCGACTGGGTGAAGCAGCTGGAGGCGGAAGCCGAGGCGGGCTCGGTGGAAACCCAGCGCGAAATTGCCTCGAAAGCGGGCAAGCACCGCAAGAAGATCGAGATAGAGGCCCGCAAGGAAGCGGAAAAGGCAGCCTCCAAGACGGCCAAGAACACCACCGCGTCCAAAACCGCGCGCGGCGTGTCCATCGGCGCGTCGAGCGATCCGAAGACCCGTGCCGCCGCTGGTCTTAATCCGGTGGCCGGCATGGACGTTTCGCTGGAGGAAGCCGCCAATCTCGCGCCAGGCGCCGTCACCGCCACGGTGGACGCATTGTCCAAGCTGATCGAGAGCGGCAATCCACTGTTCAAGGACGGCAAGCTCTGGACACCGCACCGACCCGCCCGCCCGCCGAAATCGGAAGGCGGCGTCGCCATCCGCATGGCCTCGGACTACCAGCCCGCCGGCGACCAGCCGACCGCCATCGCCGACCTCGTTGAAGGCATCGATTCCGGTGAGCGCAGCCAGGTGCTGCTCGGCGTCACCGGCTCCGGCAAGACCTTCACCATGGCCAAGGTCATCGAGGCGACGCAGCGCCCCGCCGTCATTCTCGCACCCAACAAGACGCTGGCGGCACAGCTCTATTCCGAGTTCAAGAACTTCTTCCCCGATAATGCGGTGGAATATTTCGTCTCCTACTACGATTATTACCAGCCGGAAGCCTATGTGCCGCGCTCCGACACCTTCATCGAGAAGGAATCCTCGATCAACGAACAGATCGACCGGATGCGCCACTCCGCCACCCGCTCACTGCTGGAGCGTGACGACTGCATCATCGTCGCTTCGGTCTCCTGCATCTATGGTATCGGCTCGGTGGAAACCTATACGGCCATGACCTTCCAGATGCAGGTGGGCGACCGGCTGGACCAGCGTCAGCTTCTGGCCGACCTGGTGGCCCAGCAATACAAGCGCCGCGACATGGATTTCCAGCGCGGTTCGTTCCGCGTGCGCGGCGATACCATCGAAATCTTCCCCGCCCACCTTGAGGATGCCGCCTGGCGCATCTCGATGTTCGGCGACGAGATCGATTCCATCACCGAATTCGACCCGCTGACCGGCCAGAAGACCGGCGATCTGCAATCGGTCAAGATTTACGCCAATTCGCACTATGTCACCCCGCGCCCGACGCTGAATGGCGCGATCAAGTCGATCAAGGAAGAGCTGAAGGGCCGCCTCGCCGAGCTGGAAAAGGCCGGACGCCTGCTGGAAGCCCAGCGGCTGGAGCAGCGTACCCGTTACGACATCGAGATGCTGGAAGCGACCGGTTCCTGCGCCGGCATCGAGAACTATTCGCGTTACCTCACCGGCCGCAACCCCGGTGAGCCGCCGCCGACTTTGTTCGAATATATCCCCGACAATGCGCTGCTGTTCATCGATGAAAGCCACGTCTCCGTCAGTCAGATCGGCGGCATGTATCGCGGCGACTTCAGGCGCAAGGCGACGCTGGCTGAATATGGCTTCCGCCTGCCCTCCTGCATGGACAACCGGCCGCTGCGCTTCGAGGAATGGGATGCGATGCGCCCGCTCACCGTCGCGGTTTCAGCCACCCCCGGCTCATGGGAAATGGAGCAGTCCGGCGGCGTCTTCGCCGAACAGGTCATCCGCCCGACCGGCCTCATCGATCCGCCGGTGGAGGTACGTTTCGCCCGCAGCCAGGTGGACGACGTTCTCGGCGAAATCCGTGAGACCGCCGCCAAGGGTTACCGCACGCTCTGCACCGTGCTGACCAAACGCATGGCCGAGGACCTGACCGAATATCTGCATGAACAGGGCGTGCGCGTCCGTTACATGCACTCTGACATCGACACGCTTGAGCGCATCGAGATCATCCGCGACCTGCGCCTCGGCGCCTTCGACGTCCTCGTCGGCATCAACCTGCTGCGCGAGGGCCTCGATATTCCCGAATGCGGTTTCGTCGCCATCCTCGATGCCGACAAGGAAGGCTTCCTGCGTTCGGAAACCTCGCTGATCCAGACCATCGGCCGCGCCGCCCGTAACGTCGACGGCAAGGTCATCCTTTATGCCGACAACATCACCGGCTCGATGAAACGGGCGATGGAGGAAACCTCCCGCCGCCGCGAAAAGCAGATGGCCTACAACGCCGAACACGGCATCACGCCAGAATCGGTCAAGGCGAAAATCTCCGATATTCTTGATTCAGTTTATGAGCGCGATCACGTAAGGGCTGATATTTCAGGCGTTTCCGGCAAGGGCTTCGCCGATGGTGGCCATCTGGTCGGCAACAATCTGCAGGTCCATCTGAACGCGCTGGAAAAATCCATGCGCGATGCCGCAGCCGACCTCGACTTCGAAAAGGCCGCTCGCCTGCGCGACGAAATCAAACGCCTCAAGGCCGCCGAACTGGCGACCATGGACGACCCGATGGCCAAGGAGGAGGCCCGCGCCATCGAAGGCGGCGGAAAAAACAACAGACGCAGCCACTTGTCGATCTCCCCACCGGAGGGCGAGACATCCGGCGGGACGGAGACAGACGCCGCAGCGAACGAAAGCGGCAAATCCCTCTTCGCCAAACCCTCGCTCGACGAAATGGGCCCCGGCTCGGATGCGGGCAAACCGCTGTTCCGCAGGAACACGCTGGACGAGATGACGGTGGGCAGGACCGAAAAACCCGTGCGCGGCGCAGTGCCCGACAAGCCCGAGACCGAGCCCGGCAAACGGTTCTCACCGCTTCTCGAAGGTCAGCCCGAACGCGCCACGGATGACCCGCGGCCGCTGGCGCGCGGCAAGATCGGCGCGGGTTCCTATGAGGATGCCGGCGAGCAGAAGCGCAAGAGCCGGACCAAGGGCAAGACGGGCCGGCCGGGGCGCTGACGCACGCATCGGCGATATTCGACGCCAGGCATATGTATTGCGAAAAACATGGCCGGAGCACTCACGCGCTCCGGCAACGGCGATCAGCTTTCGCACTGCCTGATCCGTGCTGCGACGTGGCCCGCACCAAAAACTTTCACCAGATCGGCATCCAGGGCCATGGCAATGTTGTCTTCATTTTCCGCCGGAATGGCAGCAGGGAGCAACCGCATGTATCGAAAAAATCTGGCGGCGTTCTGCCTTCTCTTCACCTGCACCCCGGCCTTTGCCGGACAGATCGAGGATGCGACCCTCCATAGTGCCGCCCTGAATGCGCCGCTCCCCGTCAACATCTATCGCCTGGACGGCGCACCGCCGGAAAACGGCTGGCCGGTGCTTTACCTCCTGCACGGCCATGATGGCGACCAGAACAGCTGGCGCGATCTCGGCAATATCGAAAAGACGCTCGATACGCTCATCGCTGCCGGCGCCATCCGCCCGCTGGTTGTCGTCATGCCCGGTGTGAAAAACAGCTGGTATGTGGATTCCGCCGCTGTCGGCGGCCCCGGCGATTACGAAATCGCCCTGACCGGCGATCTGCGCCACCAGATCGAAAAAACGCTGCCGGTGCGGAAAGATCGGGAAGGCCGCGCCATCGCCGGCCTCTCCATGGGCGGTTTCGGCGCCCTGCATCTCGCCTATGGCCATGAAGGCCTCTATGGCGCCGTCGCCAGCCTGTCGGGCGCCATCTGGCAGAATGTCCCCGCCTCCGATCTCGACAAGACACCCGCCGAGCTCAAGCTCATTCAGGACAGCGCCTTTTTCCACCGGGTCGACCGCACCACCGTCACCAGCGGCATCGTGCTTCCTTCAACCGGCGACCATTTCTCTGGCGCCTTCGGCACACCTTTCGATGCGAGGCTCTTCAACGAAAAGAACGTCTTCACCCTCGTGGCGCAGCATGTGGCCGAAAGCCAGGATTTGCCCGCCACCTATCTGACCGTCGGCGACGATGACAGCTTCTTCCTCTGGCGCGGGGCCATCGCCCTGCACGAGACGCTGCAGGCCGACAAGCGCAAATCCGAGCTGCGGGTGACCGACGGCGATCACGTCTGGTCGGTGTGGAAGGTTTCGATTATCGACGCGCTGAAGTTCATCGATGGGGAATGGGACAAGGCTGCCGACAAAGCCAAGGATTGAGGCACGCCCTGTCGAATACCACACTCGGAATAGCCTAGCGAGACTTGAATAGCCCCTTACTTCTCAATGACTCTTTTATTTTGATATAACGCTTTTCATCGTCAATCTTATCATTCAACGATTGTGAGGCCCCCGCCTTATATTCCCCGGCTTTAACATTTTTATTGGTGATAGGCAGAAGAAAATTTAACTGCTTTTCGCGTTTCATGTTCATATCCTCTCCTTTTCCAATACTGGTGCTAAAACAAGCTGCTCTCTGCTCACCAATGAATCCAGTGGCGGCGACGCAAGCGGGCGCGCTTGTTTGGGTATAACATTTTTTACCTTACCTGATTCTTTACGTTCAAGCTTGGGTCCAAAAACGCGCGAAAAACTAGATGGAGACACCCCTTCATATTGAAGGAAAGCTACCTTTTCGCTCTCATTTGCATTCGTAGTTATAGCATCAGAATGCAGCGTCAATGCCAAACTTTTGGGATAAGGCTCGATATAAACAACCGTCTCAATTCCGCTTGCTACAATATGGCGAGCGCAACTATGACAAGGAAATGTCGTAGTAAAAAGTTTAGAGCCAACTATCCCCTGCTTACCCTGACGAGCGACCGACATGATAGCTTCCATCTCTGCGTGAACGGCACGAGAAAACTCAATCAGATTTTTAACGTCCGTTTTACGCAATCCGTTTTTGAGATCATTGGTTGTGTCGCTTCCAAGCTTGGCGCTTATTTGATCGAACAGTTTATCCTTATGAAAGTCGTTCCAACATTGACATGCTTTCCATTTATAACAGCGATTATCGCCTGAACCATCATCGACGTTATAGGTTCCGCCCCTAAATTTAGGAACATCGTTCGCGCCTTGCCCAATAATCTCACCCGTCCTTGATACAATAACTGCACCAACTTGCCTGGAAAGACATGCTGAATTTAATGAAACCCCAGAAGCAGCCTGCATAGCGTACTCTTCGCGGGTTGGCGTTTGCACACTAATTCCAAATACAAGATTCAATAGTCTATCAACAGATTTCCCTACACCATCTGTATTATCGCCATCATTACGAAAAAATATGTCCGCATAATTCATTGTCTTTCGAACGGACTGACCGAAATCAAGCCCCTCATCATAATCAGCATCTTTTATCTTTGAAATATAAGAAGAATTTGAAATATTATTCTCTAATCTAGATATTCTCTTATCTTCTGGGGCAAAAACACCAATAAGCCAGAATGAATCACCGTAAACTTTTCTTAGCAATGCAACTTCTTCAGGATTTTTTAGAGAGTCTATAATTGTACAAAATCGCCTGTCCTCTCCGTTTTGCGTATCTTTTCGTGAGTGATTAATCTTATCAATACTAAATACTGCAAGAACATCACTTGAGTGCTTCTCTCTAAGATTATTACCGAGCTGTTGCAGACGTTCAACACGATCACGATCATTAGCTCGAACTTTATTTTCACCCAAACTTTCAGCACGTTCGTTTATTAAATCACTTACTTTTATTAAATTAGTCTCATATCCGAAATTTTCGGCAATTTTGGACTTTATAAGTTCAGCTACTGTGGATGCGCCCGATCCGATAGGCGCGACCATAGCAAAAACTAACTCCTGTGTACGTCGTTGGTCTAACGTAACAAGTTCATCGGACTGTATATCTTCGCCCACCACTGCCGGATCGACCGTCTTATGTTGAATAATCGTTCTGCTCCCAGCCATTTTACACCTTTTGGAATCATTTTAACTATTTTTACGCGAGGCAGATTGAATTGCAACCGGCAAAGATTAGTAGCCTTTTACGCTAATAAGTTCTGATTAGTTCTCTCAGGCAGATCATCGGAACCAAATCCGCCTCCCGTCGTTTCCTCCCCGAACGCAACGTTCAGCATACAAAGGGAAGAAACATCATGAAAATCAAGGTCATCGCGCTCGCTGCGGCAGCAGCGCTCTCCTCTTCCGTGGCTTTTGCACAGACGGCCACTACGGCTCCTGCTGCCGGCGCGGACGCCGCTTTGTCCGGCCCTGGCATTACCATGGGCACCAAGGCCAGCGGCCCGCTGAAGTTCGTCAATGTCCAGAAGACCGACCTCACCGCGTCCCAGCTCGATGGCATGGACATCTATAACGCGCAGAACGAAAACATCGGCGAAATCGAAGATGTCGTCATCGGCGACGGCAAGTCGGTGATCGGCCTTGTGGCCAGCGTCGGCGGTTTCCTCGGTATCGACAAGAGCTACGTGGTGCTCGACCCGGCCTCGGTCGCGGTCAACAACGACAACGGCACCTGGAAGGCCTATGTCGACACCACCAAGGAAGCGCTGCAAAACGCGCCGAAGCTCGACTACGACAAGCTGGACGACTGATTACCCCTGCAGTCGCAAGCTTGCCCCCGCGATCCGTCATCGCGGGGGTTTTTCCTGCGTTATATTCCGGCAGGGCATCTGGTAATCCCATCGCACAGACCCTTGCCTGACAGCCCGCCTCTCGCCTATCTTCGGCTCGCAAATCACCAAGGATCCATGCGTGCCCGCCAAGACCGTCTCCGCCCTCGCCACCAGCACCGTCATGATGTTGCTAAGCGCCGTTCCGCTGTTCGCGCAATCCACCGGCTGGAAACCCGCAGAGCAGATAAAAACCTATGCCATCAGCGGCAATACCGGCGGTGCTTTGTACCAGTCTATCGGCGAACGCGGCCCGACCGCCGGCGTACAGGCGATCGCCCACACGACCTTCAAGCTGACCTGGCGGCGGGATTATCGTCCGCAGCCAGACGGCGCCTGTGTGCTGGCCACCGCAAGGCCCAATCTCACCATCATCTACACCTGGCCGAAAGCACCGGCGCAATTGCCATCCGCCGTTGCCGCCAGCTGGAAAACCTTCATTTCCGGCGTCGAAACCCATGAGCGTGTCCATGGCGAACATATTCTCGACATGGTGCAGAAGATCGAAGCCTTCAGCACGGGTCTGAGGGCGGAAAACGATCCGAAATGCCAGAAGGTGCGCGTTGTCCTGCAGCAACGGCTGGGCGAGCTTTCCAACGAGCAGCGCCAGCGCGGCCGTGATTTCGACCGGGACGAGCTTTCCCCCGGCGGGCGGGTGCACAAGCTCATTCTCGCGCTGGTCAACGGGCCCTGAAGAGCGATTATTCCGCCGCCTCGCCTTTCAGCAGCGGCTCGGACAGCACCATCGTCTCCAGCTCATAGGAATAACCCTCGAGCATCGTATAGGCCTGCTCGATTGCCTCGATCTGGGCCTCCGCATTGCGGATGGCTTCGGCGATCGACTGGCTGCGGGCGCGCAGCATGGAACTCAGCACATCGGTCTCCGGCTTGCGGCCGAGACGATCCATGTGTTTGCGAACCCGGGTGCGGTGCCGCTCAAGTTCCAGAATGTGGAAGCGGCTTTTGAGAATATCGTCGGTCAGCTTGCGACGCATGGCGGCCACGGGATCAAAACTTCCGGGTTCACGCTCATCCAGAATGAACTCGTTGACCAGTGTTTCCAGCATCAGCAGGCCCTTCAGGTCCTTGGCGTCGGCAAGCTGTGGATCGTAACCCGTATCGTCGAACACCTTGCGGCGCACCGGATCCTTCAAAAGCTCGTAGGCCGTCTGCAGGCGGGCGAATTGATCGGCGTCGCCACCGCTGTCGGGATGGGCCGCCTTGGCAACCTTACGATAGGCCGACTTGACCGCCGCCTCGTCGGCATCGCGCTCCACGCCAAGCAAAACATAGGGATCGATCACAAAAACACCTTCAAACGCAAACTGTTACCCGCATGCCCGATACCACCGTCACAGGACCTGCGGGCGGATCATAGGCCAAATCCGCCCCGCACGGCACCCCGTACCGGCGGTTAAACCGGCAAAGCCCACATAAAAGCCTCATGGCACGCCGCAGGACGACCGGCGGAAAAGCCCTTGATGCCGAAATTTGTCGGACCCAAGGCGACTATAATGACAGGCGGGACAAAATTGTGGAAAGCGGCAGCAAAACATGCCGCCACTCCACCCGCCGCCTTTGCGGCAGGCCACCGTAAAACACTTTTGCGAAGGCGTAAGGAGCGCGTTTTCAGGAGGTTATGGTGGAAACTCACCAACGGGTGTAAGCTCGGCTTTTGGATCTGAAGGGAGGGATGATCCGATGCCGCAAACCATTACCCAGACCGTCACGGACTATGTGCACGCCATGGCCTATGCCGATGAGAGCCTGATGCGTGACGTTTTCGATCCGCGCGCCAGCATTGTCGGCACCTTCGAAGGGGAGACCGAATGGCTGTCCCTGGAGGACTTCGTGGACCAGATGCGAAAAAACGAACGCGGCCTGCCGGATCACGACCCCACATTCGAAATCATGGGCATCGACAAGGAGGGCGACAGCGCCTCGGTGAAGCTGACGACAAGTTTCGATGGCATGGATTTTTACGAATACCTGTCCCTGCTGGAACACGAAGGCAACTGGTCGATCGTGCACAAGCTCTACCACATCAAGCGGTAGGTGCGGTCCGGAAAAGCAACGGAAGTGCGGATGGAGGCAGGTTCAAGCTATTGAAAATACTGGTGCCCCCGACAAGGTTCGAACTCGTGACCCCCTGATTACAAATCAGGTGCTCTACCAACTGAGCTACAAGGGCAATCCAGTGCCTTGCCAACTATCAGATTCTGACTTGGTGTAAAGCAAAAACTGATGACACGGCATCAGCGAATAGCTTTTCCACATCACCTGCGCTCATCGTACCCCAGACTATCATCGCCGCAAAGGCCCGGAAAATAAGCGAAGTATTTACGCAGCGCCGGTAAGATGGCGATGAAACATAACCATTGCAGCGAGAACGACGCCTCAGATGCGCGCGAGCATACAGAAAATACAGCTGACAGGCACGATCGTCATCGCCGCGAGTTCGATACTGCTGGCCACTCTCGCCGCAGTGCCAAGTGTCGCCAATTATCTGCGTTACCGCACCAATGCCGCCCAGCTCACCCGTTTCGAGACCGCACTTCAGTCCGCATGGCTGATCTCGGCCGAGCGCGGCCCTGCAAACAATCTGATGGGCGCATCCGCCCCCGATCCGAAGCTGGCGGAAGGGCTTGCGGCTGCACGCAAGGCGACGGATGACAAGCTTTCGGAACTTGAAGTTTCCTTCACCGAGGAAATCAAGGCCCAGCCTGAATTTTCGAAATCACTCGCCGAAACCCGACAGAAACTGGCGCAATCCCGCGAAGCCGTGGATCGGGTTGCCGCGCTGCCCCCTGCCACACGCAGCCAAAGCGCCATGTCCAACGCGATTTTATCGATGTTCAAGGCAGCTGACAGCGTCAACCTGCTGCGCGGCAAGGTGGCACGCGCCGTCATCAAGGTCACGCCTGAAGTGGCGATCGATATCACCATGACCGGCACCGCCGGCGTGATGCGCGACAGGATCGGGCGGCTCGGCTCTTATGTGGTGATGAGCCTGCGGGCAAACAGGCAGGAAAAGCTGGGATATCGTGCCAGGTTTGACAATGAGATGCAGAGCCTGCTGTCGCTGAAAGCGTCGCTGATCAACTACACCGCCGCCTATCTGTCGACGCCGCAACTGGACAAGGCGTTTCAGGACATGGAGACTTATTATTTCGGTCAGGCGTTGCGTTATGCGCAGAATACCATCGTGATAGCCATGCCCTCCGCCCAGCCAAGCATTCTTGAATTCTCCAGGAACTATATTGCCGGCATGCGCTCGTCCGATACGCTGCGCGACCTCATTCTCGCCGAAACCCGGGCAAGACTCGAGAAAAGGAAGAACGAGGCTCTGGTCTTTGGTGCAGCATCCCTTCTTCTCGCCGCCATCGCGGTTCTGGTCCTGCTGCGGCTCACTTCCGTCTATAGAACGGCGCTGTTCCAGCCCATGCAATCCGTCCGAGCGCAGATCGCCGCGATCGCCGCCGGAGACCTTTCCGAAGCCCGTTGTGAAGACAGGGTTGCTCCCGAAGTGAAGAAGATGTTCGAGGAACTCGATTTCCTGCGCGAGCAGCTTCGCCAGAAGGGCGAAATGGAAAACCAGCAGCGCGCGCTGGCCGAGCAGCTTCGCACGCTCTCTGAAACCGATGCCCTGACGGGCGTCTTCAATCGCCGTGCCTTGGAAAGGGCCGTTCGCGCCATATTGAGCGGCGAGGAACAGTATCAGTCGCTCGGCGTGATGATTGTCGATATCGACCACTTCAAGTCAATCAACGATCGTTATGGCCACGCCATGGGCGACCTCGCGCTGCAAAAGACGGCGGGGCTTTTGCGCAGCGCGTTGCGCAAGAACGATATTCTGGCCCGTTACGGCGGTGAGGAATTCGTCGTCGTGCTGCAGGATGTCAGCCACGCCACCGCGACGGCAACCGCCGACCGCCTTCGCCGTCTGATCGAAGCACAGATGATCGATGAGCAAAGCGGCCTGTCGCTGACGGCAAGCTTTGGCGTGGTGTGGCAGGAAGCGCGGGCGATAAACAGCTGGGACGAGTTGATCGCAATCGCCGACGACCGGCTTTATGAAGCCAAGCGTGCCGGCCGCAACCGCGTCTGGGCCACCTATTTCCCAAAGGTCGCCAACGGATAGCTGCTGGCATGGAACGGCAAGCTGCCGGCGGCTGGAGCATTTCCAGTCAGAACGGAAATCGTTTCTTACGTCGAAAAAACCCGAAAAATCTCTAGATCAGGTCCAGCGTCATCACGACAGGGCAATGGTCGGAAGCCTTGGGGCGATCCCAGCCGGTGCGCGGATAACGTTCCACCTCCTGCCCCGGCGGAAAGATGGTGCGATACGGCTGGCCCGCCCGGATGATTTCAGGAGCCCTTGCCGCGTTGATTTCAGCCAGACGCGGTGAAAGCCAGATGTAATCCAGCTGGCACAGATGCTGCTCCTGCGGCCCACGCGAATGATAAAGCGTCCAGCGATCCATGACATCGCGGCGCATCATCGGATTGGTAACGAAATCATCGGCGGTGAAGACATCGAGCGCGCTCCTCGCCTCCTCGACGGGCGTGAAACTATAGCCATTGCGCCGATCGCCTGAAATCGCCACCCGCTCCTGATAGTCGTTCATATCGCCGCAGATGGCGAAGTTCTTGTTGCGCGTATTGCCGACGCCCCAGCGGTTTTCGATGATACGGCGCACGGCCATGGCTTCCGCCTCGCGGATCGGCATGGTGGCGAGCCGCGCATCGACCGGATCGCGGGAATTGGTCATGGATTTGAAATGTGTGACGTAAAGCGTCAGCGGCTTGCCGCCGATCCGGAGGTCGATTTCCAGGCAATCCCGTTTGAAAATCTTGTCATCGATCTGGTTGGTGGCCGAAAGCGTCGGATTGAAGAGATCGAGATTGCGATAGGTCAGCGCCGCATGGCTCTTGATGTCGACCACCTCGATCTTGTCACCATCTCGGGTCTGCTCGCGCATGACGACGGCGACATCGATGCCGCGGCTGTCATTGCCCTCGACCAGATATTTCTGCAGGTAGCCATTACCGACCATGCGGTAAAGATAACCATATTCAAAGGCCTGCAGCGCGGCCATGTTATCGACCTCCTGCAGGCAGAGAATGTCGGCATCCGCATCCGCTATGGCGAGCGCCGAAAGCTGGCGGGTATCGTCGGTGGAGGAGACTGTCCGCGCGCTTTCCAGCGCCTGATAGGTCGCCTCGTCCCTGATATCGAACAGCTGGATCGCCCTGTCGCGTCGCGTCTGGTTGCGAAAGCCGGTGAAATCAAAGCGGGTGAGAAGATTTTCGATGTTGAAGGTGGCAAGCCGAAGCGACATGGTTCATTCCTATTGCTGGAAGGAAAGCTTAACCGCTCCGGCCCTGTCTCGCCAATAGTCTAAAGCCGCCACGCCGCCCTGATAGCAACCGGCAGCCGATCACCAATGGCAACCGCTTCCCGCGAATACGCCCTGAGCGCCTGCCCATCCGGCAGGTCGAGACGGAGAGCATAACGCTCGCCCTCGTAAAGGACCGAGGTGACAGTGCAGCTGACACCCTCCGCGTCCCGCACCACATCCTGTGGCCGCACGAGAATATCCGCCTGCGGCAGGTGCCTGTCACTCTCCATCGCCGCCCGAAGCGCCGTCCAGTCAAGATCGCGCGAAACCCCTTCCGTTACCGGCAGGGTCAGGATCGCCCCCTGCCCCACCAGCGAACCGACAAGCCTGCCTTCCGGCCGCGCATAAAGCTCTGCCGGTGCCGCCACCTGCAAGAGCTTGCCCTGCGACATGACGGCGACATCGGTTGCCAGCGCCATCGCCTCGGCCTGATCATGGGTAACATAGATCATCGTCGCGCCGGAGCGGATGTGGAATTCGCGGAACGTCTCCTCCATCTCCTGGCGCAGATGCCGATCGAGATTGGCGAGCGGCTCGTCGAGCAGTACCACGTCAGGCTCGGTAACGAGGCAGCGGGCAAGCGCCACACGCTGCCGCTGGCCGCCGGACAACTCGGCGGGACGGCGATCCGCAAAGCTCTCGAGGCGGACGGCGGCAAGCGCCTGACGCACCTTCTCGCGATATTTTTCACCGGAAATGCCGCGCACCTTCAAGGGGTAACCGGCATTGTCGGCAACCGACATATGCGGCCACAAGGCATAGGACTGGAACACCATCGCCATGTTGCGCCGCTCCGGCGGCACCATGCTGCCCCCATCGGCCAGCACGCGTTCGCCAAGCAGGATGGAGCCGTCGGTCGGCTGTTCGAAACCGGCAATCATCCGCAGCACCGTCGTCTTGCCGCAGCCGGAAGGGCCGAGCAAGGCGAGAAAGCCGCCATCGCGCACGGTAAGCGACACGTCGTCGACGGCAGGCTTCGATCCGGCTGCGAAATTTTTCGACAGGCGGTTGAGGATCAGTTTCGCCAAGGAACCACTCCTTTCGGCAGATAGCGCCCCAGAATTTCGAGCAGCAACATGAGGAAAATCACCATGATGACGACAAGCACCGAAAGCGCGGATGCAAGATCGAAGCTGCCGCTGTCATCGAGATTGTAGATGAGCACGCCGAGCGTCTGCGTGCCGGCCGACCACAGGAGCGCCGAGACCGTTAGCTCGTTACAGGCGATCAGGAAAACAAGAATGACCGAAGCGCCCGCCGCCGGGCCGACCAGCGGCAGAATGATATCCGTGAGCCGCCGCCAGAAACCGGCACCGGACAGCCGAGCGGCCTCTTCCAGCGACGGATCGAATTGCAGGAAGGCGCTGACCATGGGTTTCAGGCTGACGGCAAAGAAGGAGGAGAAATAGGCGAGCAGGATGATCCAGATCGTGCCGTAAAGCGTGATGCCCAACAACGGAATGGGGGCTGCAAAAAGCAGCACGAAGGACACCGAGATAACCACGCCCGGCAATGCATAGGGAATATCCACCAGGGCCGACAGCAGGAACATGAAGCGGCTCTTGCCGCGCACCAGGAAATAGGCGGTCAGCACAGTTACCGCCAGCAGGCAGAGCGATGTGGCGGTTGCCAGAAACAGCGAATTGCGGAAGGCGGTACGGGTGACGCTCTGGCGGTAGAGCAGTTCCTCATAGGCATGCAGCGTCGCGGTCTTGAGGCTGAGCGGCACGCCATAGGCAGGCGCGAGCGAACTCGCCACCAGTGCCGCAAGCGGCGCAACCAGCATGAAGAACAGCACCAACCACAGGGCACATTCTGCCGGCACCCGCCAGCGCGCCAGCCCGAAGGTCGCGGCCTTGCCGGAAAGGCCGATGATGCGATAGTCCCTGCCCTTCATCGCCCGTTCCTGAAGCGCCAGCCCGGCGACCGAGATGATGGCGATCATGGTGGAGAGAATGGCGATATCGCCGAAGGTGCTGGTGCCGAAACTGGCGAAACGGCTGTAGATCAGCGTCGGCAGGGTAAAGATCGACCCCGGTATGCCGAGGATTGCCGGAATGCCGAAATTGCCGACATTGGACACGAAGGAAATCGCCGCCCCGGCGATCAGCCCCGGCGTGGAAAGTGGCAGGATAATATCGAACAGCACACGGCGCGGCGAAGCGCCCGAAAGCTTGGCGGCCTCGATGCCATCCTGCGGCAGCGCAAGCAGACCGGCGCGCAGCGACAGATAAACAAGCGGTGCATGCTGCACGCCGAGCAGCAGCGCGATGCCCGCAATCGAATAAAGCGGCTGCGGCGATCCCATCGGCGGCGCAAGGCCGATGGCCTTTAACAGCGTACTCGACGGGCCGGTCATGCCGATCCACGACAACGCCGTCACCTGCGGCGGGATCATCATAGGCAGCATGAACAGAAAGCTTAAGATCGACTTGCCGCGAATGTCGCAAAGCGTCAGCGAAAGCGCAAAGGCGCCGCCAATCGCCAGCGAGATCACCATGCCGAAAAACGAGGTGGAGAGCGTGTTTAGCGCCGCATCCCAAAGGGCTGGATCAGCGAGAAGCCGCCATATGTCACCATTGAGTGATGAAATGATGCCGGTATAGGCCAGCCGGCCGAGCGGCAGGGCGCTGAGGGCAAAAACGACACTCACCACAAAAGGAAACAGCCAGCGCGGCTGGCTGCTTCCATAGGCACTTGAACGGGACATGCCGCTATATCAGCCCTTGGAGCCGAAAATATCGGAGAAGGTCTTCAGGTCCTGCTCTGAGTTCTTCAGCGCATCAGCAGCGCTGAGCGGCAGAACCTTGATCTTGTCGCGGGCCGGGAAACCTTCCGGCATGCCGGCATCGGCACGAACAGGAATGTAGCCAAGCTTGACGAAGCCCTGCTGGCCTTTTTCCGAAAGCACGTAGTCAACGAACTTCTTGGCGGCTTCCTCGTGCTTGGTGCCCTTGATGATCGCGACCGGCTCGGTGACGGCCGAAACACCCTCTTCCGGGAAAACGAACTCGACCGGCGCGCCTTTGGCCTTTTCGCGGATCGGCATGTAATCGACGACCACGCCGTAAGCCTTTTCGCCCGAAGCAACAGACTTCAGAACCGCACCGTTGCCGCCGCCGGCAATGGCGTCATTGGCCTTCAGCTGCTTGTAATAGTCCCAGCCGAGACCATCGGCAGCAGCAAGCGTCTGCGCATGGATCAGCGCTGCACCCGAGGTCAGCGGGCTCGGCATGGTCACGAGACCCTTGGCTTCAGCCTTGGCCAGATCCTTCCAGCTCGTCGGCTTCATCGCGGCAGCGGTGTTGTACATGATGCCTGTCGTGATGAGCTTGGTGGAGTAATAGAAGCCGTCCGCATCATAAAGCGAAGCATCGATGTTCTTGGCTTCGGCAGACTTGTGGGCCAGCAACTGGCCAGCCTGCTTCATGCGCTCGAGCGTCACGGTGTCGGCGATCAACAGCACGTCGGCAACCGGATTGCCAGCGCTGATCTCGGCCATCAGCTTGGCCATGATCTTCGGCGTTCCGTCACGCACCCATTCGACTTCAAGACCGGGATTGGCGGCCTTGAAACCATCAACGGTCGCCTGCGCGTCCTCGTTCGGCTGGCTGGTATAGAGCACCAGATCGGCGGCATTGGCAGCAGTGGCGATAAAGCCGAGCGATACGATGGCGGTGAAAGCGGAAAGCAGCGTTTTCATGGGTCCAGTCCCTGTTGTTTGGTGGGACCGCTTAAACATGATTGCATAACATGTATGTGACAGGCAGGATTTTTGGGGTGGGTTCTCTTGGGGCCGTCGCGATCGAGAGGAACAATGTTCCCTGGTAATCGCGGCTTACCCCCCTCTGCCCTGCCGGGCATCTCCCCCACAAGGAGGGAGATCGGCAAGAGGCTCTCTCACAACTTCATTCTCAACCGTTGAGATGGGCGATACCTCGCCACGAGTCGATCTCCCCCCTTGTGGGGGAGATGTCCAGCAGGACAGAGGGGGGTGAAGCCGCACCCTCCACCGCTGCCGTAAGCCGATGACATCAAATCGCCGGCAGCACTTCGCCCGTTTCCGCCTGCGCCGTCGTAATCAACCGGCCAAGCCGCTTCATACCCTCTTCAATCATCGCCTCGTTGGCGCAGGAGAAGCTGATGCGCAGCGTGTTCGTGCCCGAACCATCCGCAAAGAATGCACGGCCGGGAACGAAGGCGACCTTTTCCGTGGCGATGGATTTTGCCAGCAGGGCGGCGCCATCCATGCCTTCCGGCAAGGTGACCCAGATGAACATGCCACCTTCCGGCTTCGTCCAGTGCGTGCCCTTCGGCATGTACCTGTCGAGTGCGGCCAGCATCGCATTACGGCGGGCGCTATAGGCGGCCTTGATCTTGGCCACCTGCTTGTCGAAACCGCGCGAGGCGACACGTTCGATGGCGATCTGGTTGATGGTCGAGGAATGCAGGTCAGCGGCCTGCTTCATCAGCACCAGCTTGCGGATAACAGGTGCGGAAGCGACGATGTAACCGACGCGAAGGCCCGGTGCGAGTGTCTTGGAGAAGCTGCCGCAATAGATGGTGCGGGTGTTCTCGATGCCGCCGGAACGGGCAATGTCGAGCGCCATGATCGGCGGAACCGCCTCGCCATCGTAACGCAGCGACTGATAGGCGGCGTCTTCGATGACGGCAATGTCGAGCTCGTCGGCCAGCGCCAGAACCTTTTCACGGCCGGCCAGATCAACGGTCTCGCCGGTCGGGTTGGAGAAATCGGCCGAGAGATAGGCGAACTTCACCGCACCGCCATGCTTGGCGGCGGTTTCGCGGTAGGCCTCCGGCGTGCGGTTGCCGCCGGGATTGAGCTGATCGTAATTCGGCTCATAGGCGTTGAAGGCGGAAAGTGCGCCGAGATAGGTCGGCCAGGTGACCAGCGCCGTATCCTTCGGCGACAGGAACAGCTTGCCGAGGTAATCGAGACCCTGCTGCGAGCCGGAAACGATGAAGACATTGTCGGCGGTGCAGTCGATGCCGATATCGACCATCTCGCCCGCCAGCCATTCGCGCAGCGGCTTGTAACCCTCGCTCACCGAATATTGCAGCGCTGCATTGACCTGCGCGCCTGAAAAAATTTCGGCATAAGCCTGCTGGAATTCCTCTGCGGGGAAAAGAGCCGGGTCCGGAATACCGCCGGCAAAGGAGATGATGTCGGGCTGCTCGAGCAGCTTCAGCAGCTCGCGGATTTCAGACGCTTTCATGCGCGAAGAGCGCGTGGCGAAAATTTGTTCCCAATCTAGCATGGGTACGTTTCCTCTTGTGTCGTTTTTATGCGTGCATCTTTACAGAAATGTCGATATGTCAGCAATACTGACTTATCAGTTTTTCGAATTATTTCTGCCTCCCTGCACATTGCCCGCAGCCGGCCCTCCCTGAGGCCCGTTTTTGCGGACAAAGCCAAATACACCCTCCCGCAAAGCTTCACAATCTCACCTTTGCGATTGACGCGGCAAGCTTTTCCGGCTGGATTGCGGCCAAGCGCCGTGACGCGGCGAAAGCATCGATGGGAGTGAGACGACATGCTGAAAAATATCGATCCGGCGCTGAACGCCGATGTGCTGCACGCGCTGCGCGCCATGGGGCACGGCGATACGCTGGTAATCTCCGACACCAATTTCCCGTCCGATTCGGTTTCCCGTCACACAACGGTCGGCAAGGTGCTGCATATCGACAACGTCTCTGCCGCGCGCGCCATGCAGGCGATCCTGTCCGTCCTGCCGCTCGATACGCCATTGCAGCCCTCGGTCGGCCGCATGGAAGTGATGGGCGCACCCGATCAGCTGGAGCCGGTCCAGGCCGAGGTGCAGAAGGAAATCGACGCAGCGGAAGGAAAATCCGCACCGATGTATGGCATCGAGCGTTTCGCTTTTTACGAAAGAGCCAAACAGGCCTATTGCGTCATCACGACAGGCGAAACGCGGTTTTATGGCTGCTTTCTGCTGACAAAGGGCGTCATCCCGCCGAAGTGATCGCCTACTGGTAATGGAAGCGGCACTGAATAATTTCCAGCTTTTGCTCGCTTCCAGACCCGGACACCCGATAGACAAAGCGATGCTCGCCGGTAATTCGCCGCGACCAGTAACCGGCCATGTCGCCCTTCAAGGGCTCCGGCTTTCCAAGCCCCGAAAAGGGTGTGCGTTTGGCATTACGAATAAGGTCGTTGATTTTCTCGACCATGCGGGCATCGGTTCTCTGCCAGAACTCATAATCGTCCCACGAACTCAAGCTCCAGACGAGCTTCATTCTTCGGTCGGATCCCGCTCGACGGTGTCACCGCGTTCAAGCTCTTGCATGGAAGCACGAAGCCGAGACGCATTTGCCGGGTTGGATAGAAGGTGCAACGTTTCCTGCATGCTCTCATATTCGCCTTCGGCCAGAACGACGACGGCTTCCTTGCCTTGACGGGTAACCAGCAGGGGCGCCCGTGTCTCCAGAACCCGGTCGAAATGGGTCGCGAAGTTCTGACGGAATTCCGTAAATCGCACATTTGCCATAGAAGCCGCCTTTCGGAAATATGTACAGATTTATGTACGTATTTGACGACGAAAGTCAAGGTTAGGTAGTTTGGCCCAGAACGAAAAAGGCCGGAGCTTTCGCCCCGGCCTCCATATCTTCCACCAAACAATGAAGCTTAGTTGACAGCCTTGTCGACCAGCTTGTTCTTGCCGATCCAGGGCATCATGCCGCGCAGCTTGGCGCCGACTTCTTCGATCTGGTGAGAGTCGTTGTTGCGGCGGATGCCCTTGAAGCGAGCGCCACCGGCCTTCCATTCCTGCATCCACTCGGTGGTGAACTTGCCGGTCTGGATGTCGTGCAGGACGCGCTTCATTTCTGCCTTGGTGTCGGCGGTGATGATGCGCGGACCGGTGACGTATTCGCCCCACTCTGCCGTGTTGGAGATCGAGTAGTTCATGTTGGCGATGCCGCCTTCATAGATCAGGTCGACGATCAGCTTCACTTCGTGCAGGCACTCGAAATAGGCCATCTCAGGCGCATAACCGCCTTCGACCAGCGTTTCGAAACCGGCGCGGATGAGCTCGACGAGACCGCCGCACAGAACGACCTGTTCGCCGAAGAGGTCGGTTTCGCACTCTTCCTTGAAGTTGGTTTCGATGATGCCCGAACGGCCGCCGCCAACGCCGCAGGCGTAGGAGAGAGCGAGTTCAAGAGCGTTGCCCGAAGCGTTCTGGTGAACGGCAACGAGGCAGGGAACGCCGCCGCCCTTCTGGTATTCGCCGCGAACCGTGTGGCCGGGGCCCTTCGGTGCGATCATGACGACGTCGAGCGATGCCTTCGGCTCGATGAGGCCGAAGTGAACGTTGAGGCCGTGTGCGAAGGCAATCGCTGCACCATCGCGGATGTTGCCGGCAATGTCGGCCTTGTAGATGTCGGCCTGCAATTCGTCAGGAGTCGCCATCATCAGCAGGTCGCCCCACTTGGCGGCTTCGGCAACGGTCATGACCTTGAAGCCGTCGGCTTCTGCCTTCTTGACGGTCGGCGAACCGGCCTTCAGGGCGATGACGACGTTCTTGGCGCCGGAATCCTTAAGGTTCAGCGCATGGGCGCGGCCCTGGGAGCCGTAACCAACGATGACGACATTCTTCGCCTTGATGAGATTGAGATCGGCATCACGATCATAATAAACGCGCATTTTATGGTCCTTCCCTAATGCTTGTCTCTCAGTTGTCTGAACCGGAATCTCAGGCGGGTTTGCCGCTGAGTTCCGAATGTACCTTTTCCGTCCCGTAGAGCGTCAGAAAGGCGATGACCGCCTTCTTTGCCCGGGCGGAAAAATCCTTGTCCGGCGCCTCGCCCAGCAGCATGCGCACATGCAGATCCGAAACGATGAGACCGTAAAAACCGCGATACGCCTCTTCAGCGTCATCGAAACGCAGGTAGCCGGAACGGCGACCCGCCTCGATCAGTCCACGGGCGCGGCGGTCGATCTGGCGACGGCCGCGCTCGAGCAGCAGATCGCCGAGCTTGGAACCATCGCGGCTCGCCTGCCCGATGGCCAGACGGTTGAGCGCCAGCGACACGTCACCCGCCAGCACATCCAGCAGATCATGCGCAAAAACCTCGAGATGATCGGCAAGCTGCGGCGCGGAAACGCGGTCGCCTGCCTTTTCGAAGGTGCGGACCTTGCTCTGCTGGAATGTAATCATCGCCGCCAGCAGGCCGTCCCGGTCACCAAACCACTTGTAGAGGCTTTCCTTGGAACAGTTGGCGGCGCGCGCCAGCCCCGATGTGGTGAGCGCTTTCTCGCCGCCCTCGACCAATAGACGCAATGCCTGGTCCAGAACGGCGTTCTGACGCGGCGAAAATTCCTGCGCTGTGATCGGGTCGGAAGCCAAGTCTTTTCCACTCCAGGGGCTCGATTAATGTACCGTACGGTACGGTTCGAGCGCCATTTAAGCGGAGGCTGCTTCCCGGTCAAGCGGATTCTTCGGAGGAGGACGAGAATTGACGCGCTGCGGCATGCCATGCGCCGCAGCATGAAGCGTGGCAGGCGCCGGCATTCAGTTCTCGATGTCGAACCGGCTTCTCGCCTTGCGTATCGCATCGTGATTATCGAGCGCCCATTGAATGACGACTTTAAGCGGCGTGTAGAGCGATGCGCCGAGCGGGGTGATGCTGTATTCCACGCTTGGCGGCTTCGTCGGAAAGACCTGCCGGTGAATATAGCCTTCGCGCTGCAAATCCCGCAGTGTCTGCGTCAGCATGCGTTGGGAAATATCCGGCACCATGCGCCGCAGCTCGCCGAAACGGTAGGGCTTCGATGCTATCGCCCCCAGCAGCAAAGTGGACCATTTGCCGCCGATCTGGCTCATGACGTCCCGCACGGGGCAATCGGCAACACTGGTGGCGGAAAACACCAGCCCGAAGGCCTCGTCAAGCCTGTTTTCCTGCCTCGCGGGCCCGACAACATCCATAAGCATGGTTCCCTTTTGGTAACGATCCGCGCAGAACCTGCCTTCTTTACAGCCTCTAGGCAATTCCTATTTTAGTGCTGCTCTCTTTTTGAGACGACCGAAAGGATAAAAATCATGAGCAGAATTCTGGTGACCGGCGCCGCCGGACAGCTTGGACAGGCCGTCATCCGCCACCTCCTGGAAACCTACCACGTCCCGGCCGCCAATATCGTCGCCGCCACCCGCGACGTATCCCGGCTCTCCGCGCTTGCAGCAAAAGGCGCCGAAGTGCGACGCGCGGATTTCGACGATCCCGCATCGCTTGACGCCGCCTTTTCCGGCATCGACACGCTGCTGGTCATCTCCACCGATGCGCTCATGGTCCCCGGCCTTCGCCTCAGACAACACCAAACGGCGGTGGAGGCAGCCACAAGAGCCGGTATCCGGCATATCGCCTATACGTCGATGCCAAGCCCCGACAAATCGCTCGTCAGCTTCGCACCCGATCATCTGGGAACGGAAACAGCGATCAAGGCAAGCGGCCTGCCCTACACCATTCTTCGCAATGCATGGTATTTCGACAACCACCTGCACGGCATGCCGCAAAATCTGAAGAATGGCCAGTGGTTCACGGCCCGCGGCAACGGCAGGGTCGGCGATGTCTCCCGGGAAGACTGCGCCCATGCTGCCGCCGCCGCACTACTGAAACCGGCGGAAAACCGGACCTATACGCTGACCGGGGCGGAAACATCGACGGCCGACGGTCTGGCTTCCCTGATAAGCGAGGTGACGGGCAAGCCGCTTGCCGTGGTGCAGGTCACGCCCGAGCAGCTCAAGCAGGCAATAACTGCGACGGGATTGCCCGACATCATTGCCGGCATGATCGCTTCCGCCGACGCCAATATCGCCGCCGGAAACTTCGACATCGTGACCCGAGACTTCGAAACGCTGACAGGTGCGACGCCGCAATCCGCAGCGGATTTCTTCAGCGAGCATAAATCCGCACTGCTGGGCTGAAATGCCGGCCCGTTCCACCCCGCGCCGGGAGGGGACGGGCTTTAAAACAGCGACCGTTGCTCAAGCCCGAATGGTCGAGGGCGAAACAGCCTGTTCCGCCGCGATAATCTCACGCGAAGCATCAATATCCCGCGACGGCGACAATCCGTAAAAACGGCTATATTCGCGGCTGAACTGCGACGGGCTCTGGTAACCGACACGATGGCCGGCAGTGCCGGCATCCAGCCGTTCAGCAAGCATCAGCCGGCGCGCCTCATGCAGCCGCAGCTGCTTCTGGTACTGCACCGGCGTCATGGCCGTGATCGTCTTGAAATGATGATGGAAGGACGACACGCTCATGCCGATATGCTCGGCAAGGTCTTCGATGCGCAGCTGGCGCGCGAAATTCTCCCGCAGCCAGGCAATGGCGCGGGCGATGCGGTTGCCCTGGCTGCCGGCCGCGATGATGTTCATCAGCTGCCCGCCGGCTGGTCCTGTCAGGATGCGATAGAGGATTTCCTGCTCGATCAGCGGTGCCATGGCGGCAATCTCTGTTGGACGATCGAGCAAGCGCAGCAGCCGGATCGCCGCATCCAGAAGCTCCGGCGTGGCAGCGTTGACGACGATGCCGCGCTGCGCATTCGCGGGCTCCGTCGGCGTATCGATCGGCACGCGGCGCATGAGATCGAGCAGCTTCTCGCTGTCGATGGCAAGCGCGATGCAGAAATGCGGCACCTCTTTGCTCGCCTCCACCACCCGCCACGCGACCGGCAGGTCGAGCGAGGTCAGCAGATAGTCGCCGGCGCCGTAATTGATGGTATCCGTTCCCAATTGAACACATTTCGATCCCTGTATCACCATCGCCAGACAGGGACGGTAGCTACCGTGGCACGGCGCGCTCGGCGCAGTACGCCGGCTGATGCCGAGGGATTCGATTGCCGTCTGCACCTCACCGTCACGGGTGGCATGCCGTGCGGCGATGGAGGCGATCTCCTGATAGACATTGAACGGCAAGGACATGAGGGAAATCCCTTAACTGAAGGAAGAGATGCGTTAGATGCCACTTATCTAGAAAGCCGCCGGACTTCCGCAAAGAGCATGCCCGCATATTTTTGCAGGATCGTGCAAAAAGCTCGGAGGATCGCTCTAACGCCGCCTTGCACTTCCATTGCATATTCCGCCGTCCCCAACTCCCGAAAGGATATTCAGATGGCTATTGCAAGAGGTTATGCTGCGACCGACGCGTCGAAGCCGCTTACCCCGTTCACCTTCGAACGCCGCGAGCCGAACGATGACGACGTCGTCATCGATATCAAATATGCCGGCATCTGCCACTCGGACATCCACACCGTCCGCAACGAATGGAAGAATGCCGTCTTCCCGATCGTCCCGGGTCACGAAATTGCCGGTGTCGTCAAGGCTGTCGGCTCCAAGGTCACGAAGTTCAAGGTCGGCGACCATGTCGGCGTCGGCTGCTTCGTCGATTCCTGCGTCGGCTGCGCCACCCGCGATCTCGACAACGAACATTATATGCCCGGCCTCGTCCAGACCTATAACGATGTCGATCCGTTCACGAAAACCGCGACCCATGGCGGTTATTCCGACTCGATCGTCGTCAAGGAAGGTTATGTCCTGTCGATCCCGGACAACCTGCCGCTCGATGCATCCGCACCGCTTCTCTGCGCCGGCATCACGCTTTATTCGCCGCTGCGCCGCTGGAACGCCGGCCCCGGCCAGAAGGTCGCGATCGTCGGCATGGGCGGCCTTGGCCATATGGGCGTCAAGCTCGGCGCGGCCATGGGTGCGGATATCACCGTGCTGTCCCAGACGCTGTCGAAGAAGGAAGATGGCCTGAAGCTCGGCGCGAAGGAATATTACGCCACCAGCGACGCCTCGACCTTCGAGAAGCTGGCCGGCACCTTCGACCTGATCATCTGCACGGCCGGCGTCGCCATCGACTGGAATGCCTATCTCGGCCTCCTGAAGCCCAAGGGCAGCATGGTCGTGGTCGGCGCACCGGAACATCCGATCCCCGTCCACGCATTCGCGCTGATCTTCGGTGCGAAGAACCTGTCGGGTTCGATGATCGGTTCGATCAAGGAAACCCAGGAAATGCTGGATTTCTGCGGCGAGCACAACATCGTCTCGGAGATCGAGACGATCAACATCCAGGATGTCAATGAAGCCTATGAGCGCGTGCTGAAGAGCGACGTGCGGTATCGCTTCGTCATCGACATGGCATCGCTCGACGCGTGAGTCTTGGATTGGGGCAAACCCGCTCCATCCACCCGCCGTCACCCCGGACCAAATCCGGGGTCCGGCCAGCCCAAGTCCTTGGACTGAAAAACTCTTCTCGCCGCGCAGACGCGCGGCGGCTGGATGCCGGATCAAGTCCGGCATGACGGAGGAGTAGTCTGGCGCAGCTGTCATAACATAAGGGCGGGAAGCCATGCTTCCCGCCCTTGTCATTTGCCTGCCCGGTCCTCAGGCCTCGTCCTTCAGCGTCTCTTTCTGGGTAATCAGCCGCGCACTGTGCTGGCCGCTCAGATAAATCCACAACCAGCTCCACGCCACGGCAAGTCGCGAACGCGTTCCGATCAGGAAGTAGATATGGGCAAGGCCCCAGATCCACCATGCCAGCACGCCCTTCAGCTTGAACCTGCCGAAATCGATCACCGCCGCACGTTTGCCGATGGTGGCGAGATTGCCCTGATGGCTGTAGCGGAACGGAGCCGGTGAAGGTTTGCCGTCAAGCCGCGCCCTGATGACCTTTGCAACATAAGCGCCCTGCTGCTTCGCCGCGGGCGCAATGCCCGGCACCGGCTTGCCGTTTTCCTGATTGACGGCGGCCGTATCGCCGATGACGAAGATATCGGCATCGTCTTCCAGATTGAGATGAGGTCCGACAATGGCGCGCCCCGCCCTGTCAGCCGCCGCCCCTAGCCACTTCGCGGCGGGAGACGCCTGCACACCGGCGGCCCAGACAACCGTGCGGCAGGGATAATAAGTGTCGCCCACCGTCACGCCTTCATCGCTGCAGGCCGTCACCGGCGTACCGAGCAGAACCTCGACACCCAGTTTTTCGAGCGCTTCCTTGGCATAGGCAGAAAGATCCTCGGTGAAAACCGGCAGGACACGCGGGCCGGCCTCGACAAGCAGCACGCGGGTCTGCCGGGTGTCGACATTGCGGAATTCCGCCGGCAGCGCCTTATGGGCCAGCTCGGCGATCATGCCCGCCATTTCCACGCCCGTCGGGCCCGCCCCGATGATGACGAAAGTCAGCTGCGCCTGCCGCTCCTCTTCGCTGATGGAAAGTTCGGCCCTTTCGAAAGCCAGAAGCAGACGGCGGCGGATTGTCGTTGCATCTTCCAGCGTCTTGAGACCGGGGGCGGAACGCTCCCACTCGTCGCGACCGAAATAGGCATGGCGCGCGCCGGTGGCCAGCACCAGCGTATCGAAACCGATCACCTGACCCGAACTTAAATGCACGGTCCGCGCCGCCCGGTCTATGCCGGTCACCTCCGCAAGCAGGGTCGTTACCTCCTTGCGGTCGCGGTAAAGATGGCGGATCGGCCAGGCGATTTCGGATGTCGCCAGCGCCGTGGTCGCAACCTGATAAAGCAGTGGCTGGAACAGGTGATGGTTGCGGCGATCGATCAATGTGATGCGGACAGGGGCCCCCTCCAGCCCATGTACCAGTTGTAAACCGCCGAAGCCTCCACCCACGACGACAACATGATGTTCTTGCATATGTCTCTGCCTTCAAAAGCTCGCGCACGGAGCATGCGCAGCCAGAGCATAGGCGAAAAAATTGACTTTGGTTATGAAATAGGCTGACCACAGGCCTGACAAAAACGCCGGACTGTTTCAGCCATGCCATATTCCAGCGCATCCGCCGTCAATCCGTGACCGATAGAAACTTCAGCCAGATAAGGAATGCGTTTCATCAGCCTGGGCAGGTTTGCGACAGTCAGGTCATGGCCGGCATTGACGGCAAGCCCGAGTGCCGCAGCATGGTCCGCCGTCTGTCCGAGCTTCTCAAGAAGCGCCTCGCCCTTTTGCGGATCGTCAAAACAACCGCCATAGGGGCCGGTGTAGAGTTCGATATGCGCCGCACCCGTTTCAGCCGCCAGTTCCACCGGCTCGCGTTCCCCGTCACCATCGGCAAACAGTGAAACCCGCATGCCGCCAGCCTTCAGGCGTCCGACGACTTCCTTCAGGAAAATGCCGTGCCTGCGAAAATCCCAGCCATGATCGGATGTCGCCTGCGAGGGATCATCCGGCACCAGCGTTACCTGTTCCGGCTGGGTCTTTTCGCAAAGAACGAGAAAATCCTCGGTCGGATAACCTTCGATGTTAAATTCCGCCTTGGGAAAGCTGTCATCGATCAACGCGCGTAGCACCGGCAGGTCTGAAAAGCGGATATGGCGCTGATCGGGACGAGGGTGTACAGTCAGGCCGCTTGCACCCGCAGCGAGTGCCAGTTGCCCGAAATGCGCGACATCCGGCCACGGAAGGTCGCGACGGTTACGCAGCATGGCGATTGCATTGAGATTGACGGAAAGTTTTGCGGGCATGGCGTCGGGCTCCGGTTCGGAATCTGCATCCTGTTTCACGCAGGTTGACGCCGACCGCAAGGAGGCCGATAAAATTTTTTGGAACACGGGAACGAAAACACACAATACACGTTACGGTTCTTATGTAGCGTTTGGCATGATGTCTTGATCAGGAGACAGACCGTTGCGGGGGAACAAGCAACGGACGTCTTTTAAAAGCAGGCGCGCCGCCAAAGAGCGCAAAGGGGGGAAAGAATGCAGGATGGCCGTATGCCGTTTGAACACGGCGACGAGGACAAACCCAATCTAAGGCTCAGCAGCTTTTTACCTGACATAAGCCTGCCCTCTTCCCTGCCCGCCGAACCGGTGCCCATTGCCGATATGGCCAATATCTTCGGAGTGACCCACCGGACCCTTCATTTTTACGAAGAAAAGGCGCTGCTGACATCGAAGCGCATCGGCCAGATGCGGGTCTACACCCATCGCAACGTCCAGCGCATGGCGGTCATCAATGTCTGCCGCGAGGTCGGCATTTCGGTTGCTGCCATTACCGAGATCATGGAAAAACTCGTCCGCTCCCTGTCGCAGGAAGAGGCGGACGACATTTTCCACGCCGCGCTGAGACAGCGGAAGAGAGAATTGACGGCCGAGCTTTCAACCCTTCAGCGTCAGGCACAGCAGATTGAAGAATTGCTCGTCATCGATAGCGATGCGGATGGCTTTGACGGCGCTGAACGTGGTCCGGCCAAGGACATTGCCCTCACCGATACCGAACGGAAATGTCTGGAATTGATGGCAGAAGGTTATGCGCCGGTGCGTCTCGCCCGGGCTCTCGGTCTTTCGGGCAGCGACCTCAACGCGCTTGAAGCGAAGATCATCGGCAAGTTCAGTGCCAGCAACCGCTTTCAGGCGGTCGCCAAGGCAGTCCTGCTTGGTGTTATCCGCGCATAAAAGCGTGTCGAGGAAAAGTGCATAGCGATTTTCCGCCCGGACGATGCGCAGACAAGGAGATTGGGCCCATGCCCAATCTCAACGAACGATCGTAAGCGTCTCGGCCGCGCGGGTAATGGCTGTGTAAAGCCAACGCTCACGTGAATCCCGGAATGCATAGCTCTCATCGAAAAGAACCACATTGTTCCACTGCGAACCCTGCGCCTTGTGCACGGTCAGCGCATAGCCGAAATCGAACTCGTCATAACGCTTGCGGGTCGACCACGGAATTTCGGTCTCGACATCCTCGAACGCCGCCTTCAGCAATTTGATCTTGGCCGCACCGCGATCCATATCGTCATCTTCCGGCCGGATCATCAGGTTGATGCCGGGCTTCACCGTCTCGCGCGAGGAGCTCATGACCTGCCAGAGCGAGCCGTTCAGCAGGCCCTTGGCCGGATCGTTCCTGAGGCAAACCAGCTTGTCACCGGATTGCGGATAATCGGCCGAAAAACCCTTGAGTTCACGAAGCCGCTGATTGTAGCGGCGGCGCGTGCGATTGGTGCCGACCAGCACCTGATCGGCCTCCAGCACCAGTGACTGCGTCACTTCTGACTTCGAGATCACCTGCGCCGAGCCATAATCGCCGCGCATGATCTCGCGGCCCTCGCGCACATCCATGGCAAGATGGATGATGGGATTGTCCTTGGCCTGACGGTGGATTTCCGAGAGAAGATAATCCGGCTCCTGCTCGGTGAAGAAACCACCACCCGATACCGGCGGCAACTGGCCCGGATCGCCAAGCACGAGGATCGGCGTGCCGAAGCTCATCAGATCCTTGCCGAGCTGCTCGTCCACCATCGAACATTCATCGATGATGATCAGCGCTGCCTTGGCAAGCGGGCTCTGGCGGTTGATGGAAAACATCGGCGCGACCGAGGTCTTGCCGGTTTCCTCGTCTTCCACCGTTTCTTCGCCACGCGGGCGGTAGATCAGCGAATGGATGGTGCGAGCATTGGTCGCCCCGCGGGAGCGCAGCACCTGCGCTGCCTTGCCAGTGAAGGCCGCAAACAGCACTTCACCATCGACATTTTCCGCGAAATGTTTGGCAAGCGTCGTCTTGCCCGTTCCGGCATAACCGAACAACCGGAAAACCGGCGTCCGGCCTTCCTTCAGCCAGCGGGAAACAGCCTTGAGCGCTTCGTCCTGTTGCGGTGAAAATAACATGCGCCCTCATCGCAGGATTCGAGCACCCTGCGCAACAGAAAAAGAACGAAAGATGAATCGTGACACCAGAATGCGGCAATAAAACACGGCTGGTTTTTAAACCACGGCGGCTATCATGCCGCCTATGAAGATATTGATTCTCGGCGCGACAGGTTTCATCGGTTCGGAGGTGATGCGCAGCCTCCACGGCAGAGGCCATTCCGTCACCGGCCTGGCCCGCTCCGTCAGACGCGCCAAAGACAAGTGGCCTTTCGCCAACTGGACTTCCGCCGATCTCGCCCACATGACGCAAGTCGCAGACTGGGACGTGCTGGTGAGGGATCATGACGCCATCGTCAATTGCGCCGGCGCGCTTCAGGACGGTCTTTCGGATGACCTGGCCGCGACGCAGGAAAAAGCCATGCTGGCGCTTTACGCGGCGGCGGCGCAGGCGGGCGGCAGGCTGCTGATCCAGATATCGGCCCGCACGGCGGGAGCGGCGGCCGACCTGCCCTTTCTCGCCACCAAACGCCGCGCCGACGAAGCACTGGCCACAAGCGGCCTGCCCTATGTCATTCTCCGCCCAGCCCTCGTTGTCGGGCGCAATGCCCATGGCGGAACGGCGCTGGTGCGGGCGCTTGCCGGCTTTCCCCTCATGCTGCCACTTGTCAATGGCGCGATGCCCGTTCGCACGGTCGCGGTCGAAGATGTGGCGTCGGCCGTCAGCGCGGCGGTCGATGGTGAAATTCCGCCGGGCAGCGATCTCGAACTCGCCGCAGAAGAAATGCTGACATTGCAGGACGTGGTCACCACGCACCGGCAATGGCTCGGCCTGCCCCCTGCCCCTGTCGTAAACCTTCCGGCGGCCTTCATGCGACCCGTCAGCCTTGTTGCGGACGCCGCAGGCGCGCTCGGCTGGCGCTCGCCGCTGCGTTCAACCGCGATGACAGTCATGTCGGAAGGCATCGTGACGGAGGATGAGGCGCGACCAAGGACGTTGTCGCTCAGGCCCCTGACGCAGACACTGGCCGCCCACCCTTCCGGCGTGCAGGACCTGTGGTTTGCCAGATCCTATCTGCTCAAACCGCTGGTCATCCTCTGCCTGTCTCTATTCTGGCTGCTATCCGGCCTCGTGCCGCTGCTGAACATCAACGGAGCTGCAGCGCATTTTCTGCCCTTCATGCCGCAGGCACCGGCAGTCGCGCTCACACTCGCCACCTGCCTCCTCGATGTCGCCCTCGGCGTCACCGTCCTGCTACGGCCGCTCGCCAGAAAGGCGCTCATCGGCATGCTGCTGGTCAGCGCCGCTTACCTTGCTGGCGGCAGCCTGCTGGAGCCGGGCCTGTGGCTCGATCCGCTCGGTCCCTTGGTCAAGGTTCTGCCTTCCATAGCCCTGACACTTGTCGCCCTTGCCACGCTGGATGAACGCTGATGACGCTTGAGGAACTGCTGCGGCTTGCCCATGTCATCGGCGCAACGGTGTTGTTCGGCACCGGCGCGGGCATCGCATTTTTCATGGTCATGGCGCGGCGAACGGCAAACCCGGCGCTGATCGCCCATGTCGCCGGAACGGTCGTCATTGCCGATACGATCTTCACCGCCACGGCGGCGATCATCCAGCCTGTCACCGGCTATCTTCTCGCGCGCATCATCGGCTGGCCGCTGACCGAAGGCTGGATCGCCCTTTCGCTTGGCCTTTATGTCTTCACCGGCATTTTCTGGCTGCCGGTGGTGTGGATCCAAATCCAACTGCGCAATATCGCCAGAGACTGCGCCGCCACGGGACAGGCCCTGCCAGCGCAATGGTTCCGCCTTTACCGCATCTGGTTCGCCTGCGGTTTCCCCGCCTTCTTCGCGGTCCTCGGCATCATCTGGCTGATGCTCAACAAGCCGGATATTCCCCTGTTCGGCTGATGCCGTTCAATGGGCCGCCTGCTTTTCGACAAGCTGCGCCAGCTGCTCCGCGACCGTGTTCCAGCCGTCGAAGAACCCCATCTCCGCGTGCTTATCGCGATCCACGGGGTTTCTGTGCATGGCATAGGCCACATATTCCATGCCCTCCGGGTGATCACGGAAAGTCATCACGGCGGTGAGGAACGATCGGGCGGAGGGGCGGAAACCCGCCGTCAGCGCATCGGTAAAAATCAGACGCTCGCCGTCATCCACAGCCAGGAAACAGCCACTGATATGGTCACCGAATGCCGCGCCATCCTCGCTGTAACGCGTTTCGAAGGCGCCGCCGGGGTGAAGCTCCATTTTCTCGACGCGGCACTGGCCGGGATGCGGCACCCACCATTGTTCAAGGCTGTTCTTGTCCACCCATGCATTCCACACAAGCCGGCGCGGCGCCCTTATGATGCGTGAAATCTTCAGGTCGAGATCGGGATTAAAAGTCTCGGTCATTGGTCATTCTCCCCTTTGCCTGACGCTCTATCCTGTTGCGCCATGACGAATTGTTCGAGCCGGTCCGTGCGATCTTCCCAGATGGCGCGCTGTTGCGACAGCCAGCCATCGAGCATGGAAAACCGCTGTTTCTCCAGCGAGCAGAACCGCACTCGGCCCTGCTTGCGCGTCGCGATCAGCCCGGCCTCTTCCAGCTGGCGAATGTGTTTCATGAAGGAAGGCAGGGCCATGTCGAAGGGTTCGGCCAGCGTTCCGATGCTCGCCTCCCCGCCGCCCAGCCTCAGGATCACCGCCCTGCGGGTCGGATCGGCAAGAGACTGGAAGATATCGTCGAGCGCGTCTGAATAGTTTTCCATAAGGCTAACTATCACGATAAAATACTTAGCTCAATGGATAAGTTTTAAAATCGCAAAAATCGTGTCGCGACAGGGAATAAACCCGCCGCCTGCGGTGTCTCTTGGTCTGTTGGCGGCAAAGCCCGCCCGAACCAAGGAGGATATGTCCATGAAGATCCGCTTTATCGTTCCCGCCCTCATTCTGGCTTTTGCCGGAACGGCCTATGCGGCCCCGGCGGTCGAAACGGTCAAGACCGACAAAGGCAATGTACTTGCCGGCGAAAAAGGCATGACGCTCTACACTTTCAAGAACGACAAGAAGGGCGTATCCAATTGTTATGACAAATGCGCGGTGAACTGGCCGCCGTTTTTCGCAGCTACTGGCGCCAAGGCCGAGGGGGCATATACGACCGTGACGCGCAAGGACGGCAAAATGCAATGGGCAAAGGACGGCATGCCGCTCTATTACTGGGTCAAGGACATGAAAAAAGGCGACGCCACCGGTGATGGTATGAACGGTGTATGGGATGCCGCAAAACCCTGACGGTATGAATGGCAAAACGCGGGGGAGCCTCTCCCCCGCAGCCGGCACCTTCGAAGCGGAGGTTCTGGCGCTGATACCCATGCTGCGCCGTTATTCCCGCAGCCTTTCCCGCTCGGATGCGGATGGCGAAGACCTTTTGCAGGACTGCGTGGAAAAAGCGCTCGTCAATAAAAGGCAATGGCGCGGAACGGGTTTGAAATCATGGGCTTACACGATAATGACGAATCTTTATCGCAACCGCCACCGCGCCGAGAAACGCCACCCGTCCGAAAGCCTTGATGGCCATGAGACCATCGCCGTCACCGATCAGTTGTCCGATACGCTGGAGAATGATCGGCTGCACGGCGCGCTCGCCCTTCTTTCGCCTGATATGCGGGCGGTTTTGATGCTGGTGACGGTGGAAGGCTACAGCTACCAGGAGGCGGCCGAGATGCTATCGATCCCGCTCGGCACGGTCATGTCCAGACTGTCCCGCGCCCGCGAAACCCTTCGCCAGCAGCTGGCGGCGGACAATATCATTCCCCTGCGGAGACCACGATGAAACGGCCCGATGCCATAACCGAAGACGACCTGCACGCCTATGTCGACGGGCTTCTTTCCGACGATGACCGCGCGGCTGTCGAGGCGTGGCTCGCAGAAAGACCTGAAGAACAGGCCCGCGTGCAGGACTGGAAACAGCAGGCCGACATTCTTCGCAATGCCTTCGCTTCCTACGCCGCCGCCCATCCGCACGACGCATCGATGCTCAGCCCACCGAAACCGGACCGTACATGGCGGCTGAAGCCAGCTCTTGCGAAAATAGCGGCCGCCCTCATGATCTTTGCCGCGGGCGCCGCAGCTGGCCGGCTTCTGCCGCCATCCGCCTCCACACCGCAGGACGTGACGCTGGCGTCGTTGACGACGGATATTCCGGCACAGGCAAAATCCGCCTATCTCATCTATGCAAGCGAAGTGCGCCACCCCGTCGAAGTTGGTGCGGGAGAGCAGCAGCATCTCGCGACATGGCTCGGCAAGCGGCTCGGTTATCCCTTTGCGATCCCTGATCTTTCCAAGATCGGATACGATCTCGTCGGCGGGCGTCTCATCCCCGTCAGCGGCAAGCCGGGCGCGATGCTGATGTATCAGGACAAGACGGGCCGCCGGGTGACGGTACTGATCGGCCATAACGAGGAAAACCGCACCACCAGTTTCCGCATGGCGAGCGCCGACGGCATCGAGACTTTCTACTGGATCGACAACGAACTCGGTTACGCGGTGTCGGCCGAACTGACACGCGACGAGGTGCAGGCAATCGCCGAGGAATGTTACCGGCAATTCCCGACGTAAAGGCTGTTATTTCAGCATCGGCCAGAGGCTGATGACGAGCAGCACGGCCATGGTGATATTGAACCATTTGAGCCGGACCGGCACGGACAGCCAGTCGCGCAGCGCCGAGCCGAAACCTGCCCAGGTGGACACGCTGGGAAGATTGACGGCGGCGAAGGCCACGCCAACCACCAGAACAGTGACGAAATATTGCGCCTCGTTGGTGTAGGTCGCCATCGCCGTCACCGCCATTACCCAGGCTTTCGGATTGACCCACTGAAAGGCTGCGGCAGCAAGGAAGCTCATCGGCCGCGATGCGGCCGTTCCTTCATTCAGGCTGCGGGAAGTGCCGATCTTCCAGGCGATCCAGACGAGATATAGCCCGCCGGCGAATTTCAGCCCGGTATAGAGCAACGGCACGGAATGCAGCACCGCACCAAGGCCAAAACCGACGCCGATCAAAAGCGACAGAAACCCCACGCCTATACCCAGCATATGCGGGATGGTGCGGCGGAACCCGAAATTCACGCCTGACGTAAACAACATCATGTTGTTCGGGCCGGGTGTGATGGACGTGGTGAAGGCAAACAACACCAGTGCAGCGAAGGTTTCAACGGTCATGATCTCTCCTGTGAAAAAGACCCTAGCCACACGACCACTATCAAACCAGCCCGGCAGACCGATGGCCGGGGTCAATTTTTTTGATGGATCGATCCCGCTCGCGCCGGGTTTGAGAAGTCGGCACAAAGGGCTATTCTCCCCCGACAACCGCTGGAGCGAAACAATGTATGACGACATTCCTTCCGTTACCCTGCCATCCGGAAAAGAGGTTCCAGCCCTTGGCCTTGGCACCTGGAACATGGGAGAAAACAGATCGTCGGCGCCTCAGGAGATCGAGAGCATCCGCAAGGCGATCGATCTTGGCATGACGCTGGTCGATACGGCCGAAATGTATGCCGATGGCCGATCTGAAGAGGTGGTCGGCACGGCAATTGCCGGCCGCCGTGACGACGTGTTTCTGGTCAGCAAGGTCTATCCGTGGAACGCTAGCGCCAAAGGAACGGTGGAGGCCTGCGAGCGCAGCCTTGCAAGGCTCGGCACCGATCATATCGACCTCTATCTGCTGCACTGGCGCGGCGAGCACCCACTGAACGAAACCGTGGCGGCTTTCGAAAGACTGAAGAGCGACGGCAAGATCGGCGACTGGGGCGTCTCCAATTTCGATACCGACGACATGGAAGAACTTTTCGCTGTTCCCGATGGCAAAAACTGCGCCGCCAATCAGGTACTTTACAATCTGTCGCGGCGCGGCCCCGAGTTTTCGCTGCTGCCATGGTGCCAGGAGCACGGCGTGCCGCTGATGGCCTATTCGCCCATCGAGCAGGGCCGCATCCTGAAGAACCACGAACTCATCCGCATCGCCAAGGCCTATCAGGCGACGCCGGCGCAACTGGCGCTGGCCTTTCTGCTGGAAAGAGACGGCGTCATCGCCATCCCGAAATCCGCCAGCGCCTCCCGTGTGGAAGAAAACCGCGGCGCGACCGATCTTGAAATAACCGACGAAGACTGGACCGCCCTCGACGCCGCCTTCCCGGTGCCAACGCGCAAGACAGCCTTGGAAATGCTCTGAGAGAACATGGCCTTAAGAGGCGTTCCGGAATCAGGTGCTGAAGCGGTTGAATCGAAATATGAGAACCAGATCGATAGCGCGCGTGCACAGAAACCGGCAATGACGGCGCGGCAAACCGCGCCGTCCGGTAGATGCGCTACCCGTTCTATGACGGTATGCGGTGCTCATAGTCTTTCTTGAGTTCCAGCCATGTATCCCAGAAGGGGCCTGGCTCTTTTTCCTGAAGACGGGCGGCGAGAATATCGAGATGCGTGTGCCAGCCGGCGCTGATATTGAGTTTGCTATTCCGATCCCCCAGCCGGCGGTGGATGAGCGTCAGGAGCACCTGCTTGCCCAGAGCCTGAAGCTCGATCGAAACCTCCGCCCCCTCACCCCAGCTGAAGACAAGGCGATGCGGCGGAACGACGGTAATGATGCGGGACGCCATCTTTTCCTCTTCGGAAAAGCCCTCCGGCCGCCGGCCGGGCGGATCGGAAAGCTCGTCGTTGCGCCAGACCAGTTCGAACGGTGCATCGGGCGCAAGTTTCATTTCACCGGAGGCCAGCCAGCGGCGGCGAAGCTCGCTTTGTGTCAGAAAGGCCCAGACCCGGTCGATCGGCCCCGGCAACAGCCGTTCGATCTTCAGCGTCGCGGGTTCGACAAGTTGGCCATAGGCGTCAGGCACTGCAATATCAGTCATTGTCATTTCCTCCATTTGCAGGGGATTTTCCCTGATCTTCCTCCCTGAGCATCTGCTCAAGAATATCGAGGCGGCTGTTCCAGAACTGCCGGTAGTAATTCAGCCACTCCTGCGCGTTTGCCAGGGGTTCTGGCGCTAGGTGGCAGATATGGGTGCGCCCCCTCACCTCCCGGCGGATAAGCCCGGCATTCTCCAATGCCTTGATGTGCTTGGAGGCTGCCGCAAGCGAGATGTCGAACGGCGCGGCCAACTGGGTGACCGTCCGCTCGCCACGGGAAAGCTCGCGCAACATCGTGCGCCGCGTCGCGTCGCCAAGGGCATGAAAGACAGTGTCGAGGTGTGGAGCAGATAATTCAACCATATTGTTGAATATAGATCATCGTCCGCGAAAGTCAACCATATGGTTGAATATAACTTCACAGAGCAAATTCCATAAAAAAACCCGCGGCGAACCGCGGGCTTGATATTTCAAAGGCACTTGCTTCGAGTGCGGGGATCACATCCCCTGCGAGCCACGGTTCATCGCGGCAATACCCGTGCGGCAGATCTCGATCAGGCCGAGCGGCTTGATGATCGCCACGAACTGGTCGATCTTCGACGACTTACCGGTGATTTCGAAGATGAAATGCTCGACAGTCGCATCCACCACCTTGGCCTGAAACGCATCGGCAAGGCGCAGCGCTTCGGCGCGAACTTCGCCCGTACCGGCAACCTTGATCAGCGCCACTTCGCGCTCGATCGGCCGCTCCTGTCCCAGCTCGCGGGCGCGAACGGTGAGGTCGAGAACCCGGTGCACCGGCACGATACGCTCAAGCTGCGCCTTGATCTGCTCCAACACGATCGGTGTGCCGCGCGTGACGATGGTGATACGCGAGAGATGCGCCTCATGTTCCGTTTCCGAAACCGTCAGGCTTTCAATGTTGTAACCCCGCCCGGAAAACAGGCCGATGACCCGGGCGAGAACGCCCGGCTCGTTGCTGACGAGAACCGACAGCGTGTGATTTTCGACGGCAGCCGTTTCCTTCTGGATGAAATAGGCGGAGCCAGTGGGTTGTAGGTGTGCGTTCATGTCCTTTTCCTCTCCCGGCTCAGACTAGCTGACGGCCCTTGGCGTCGATGGCGTTGGCAACAGCTTCATCCGTCGCCTCATCCGGCAACAGCATCTCGTTATGGGCTTTACCAGACGGGATCATCGGGAAGCAATTGGCAAGATTGGCAACGCGGCAATCGAAGATGACAGGCTTGTTGACGGCAATCATCTCGGCGATCTTGTCGTCCAGCTCCTTCGGGTCGTCGCAATACATGCCAACCGCGCCATAGGCTTCCGCCAGCTTGACGAAATCAGGCATGGCTTCGGTATAGGAGTTCGACAGGCGGTTGCCGTGCAGCAGCTGCTGCCATTGCCGCACCATGCCCATATACTGGTTGTTGAGGATGAAAATCTTCACCGGCAGACCATACTGGATGGCGCAGGACATTTCCTGAATGCACATCTGGATCGAGGCATCACCGGCAATGTCGATAACCAGCGCTTCGGGATGTGCGACCTGCACGCCGATGGCCGCTGGCAGGCCATAACCCATGGTTCCAAGGCCGCCCGAGGTCATCCAATGGTTCGGCTCCTCGAAGCCGAAGAACTGTGCCGCCCACATCTGGTGCTGGCCGACTTCGGTCGTGATGTAGGTGTCGCGTCCCTTCGAAGCCTCATAAAGCCGCTGCAAGGCATATTGCGGCATGATGACGTCTTTGGAATTCTTGTAGGCGAAGGAATTGCGGGCGCGCCAGCGCTCGATCTGCGACCACCAGTCGGCCGTCTGGGCTTTCTCCGGCTTCTTCGGCAAAGCGCGCCACAAGCGAACCATATCTTCCAGGACATGGCCGACATCACCGATAACAGGCACATCGACACGAACCGTCTTGTTGATCGAGGACGGGTCGATATCGATATGGATCTTCTTGGAGTTCGGCGAAAACGCATTGATGCGACCGGTAATCCGGTCGTCGAAGCGCGCGCCGATGCAGACCATGACGTCGCAATCATGCATCGTCATGTTGGCTTCGTAGGATCCGTGCATGCCCAGCATGCCGAGCCAGTTCTTGCCGGACGCCGGATAGGCGCCGAGACCCATCAGGGTCGAGGTGATCGGGAAACCGGTCAGCTCGACCAGTTCGCGCAGCAAACGGGTGGCTTCCGGGCCGGAGTTGATAACGCCGCCGCCAGTGTAGAAAACCGGCTTTTTCGCCTTGGACATCAGGTCGATGGCGGCGTGAATGGCATTGAGATCGCCCTGGACCTTCGGCTTGTAGCTCTTCTGCTGAACGGCGGCAGAGGGTGGCGTGTAGGTGCCGGTGGCGAACTGGATGTCTTTGGGAATATCGACAACGACGGGACCGGGGCGACCGGTCTGCGCGATGCGGAAGGCTTCATGGATGATGCCCGCCAGCTCGTTGACGTCCTTGACCAGCCAATTGTGCTTGGTGCAGGGGCGCGTGATGCCGACGGTATCGCATTCCTGAAACGCATCGGAACCGATCAGCGATGTCGGAACCTGGCCGGACAGGCAGACGAGCGGGATGGAATCCATCAGCGCATCCTGCAGCGGCGTTACCGCATTGGTGGCGCCGGGACCCGAGGTGACGAGCATGACGCCAACCTTGCCGGTGGAGCGGGCATAACCTTCGGCAGCGTGGCCGGCGCCCTGCTCGTGACGCACGAGAATGTGCTGAATGTCTTCCTGCTGGAAAATCTCGTCATAAATCGGAAGCACGGCGCCGCCGGGATAACCGAAGATGTGCTCGACGCCATTGTCCTTCAGCGCCTGGAGCACGATCTCCGCACCTGTCATGCGATTGCTGTTTTCCGTATTGTCCTTATCCGTCATTGCCTGTTTCCATCCCGCTTTGGCTTTGGATATCGAGGAGCCCGAGGGCCTGTTTGAAGACATAAAAAAAGGCCCCTTAAGGAGCCTCGTTCAGCGCATGGGTGCTTTCGCCGGATGGTTACACCATCCTGCCCATGCGCCGTCCCACCACGATAAGTACGTTAAGATTTTTCATGGGCCGGAGTGTTAGCCACAAAAGCCCCAGCCGTCAACGCATATTGCGGAAAAAATCGGCGACCGCTTCTTTTATTACTTAAAACCGCAAGTCGACGAAATTTTCGAACGCAATTGATACACCTGTTGTTAAATATAATCTTTTATTATCGAGGGCGCAGGTATTGCCCGAACCACCGCGCTCATCCGCATGTCCCGGGATAAGATGTGAGTAATAACGAGTTTCATAAAGCGTCCGGCATGGACGAAACCGAACGGCGATCCGCTCTGCAACCGGCAGACCGCATGCTTGGCCGCGTCATCGCCTGCGACGGCGCCCATGCCACCATCGCCGCGGAAACGGAACCGGGCTCCACCGATGTTGCACAACTCTGGTCCGTCGGACGGCTGATCTCCATCGAAATGGGCACGAGCCGTGTCGCAGCCCTGGTCTTCGCCATGCGCACCGATGAGAGACAATGGTCCCCGGACAGGTCGAACAGGTTGCTGATCGACGTGGAACTGATGGGAGAGGTTTACCGCACCGATGACGGCAGCGAACGGTTTTCCAGCGGTATTTCGCGTTATCCCTATCTTGGCGCCGTGGCCCACCGCATCCGCACCGGCGACCTTGCCAGGATCTACGACAGCGGCAAGCGTGACAGCTGCATCATCGGCAAGCTGACGCAGGATGATACGATCGGCGCGGCCATCAATATTCCGCAGATGCTTTCGAAGCATTTCGCCGTCGTCGGTTCGACCGGGGTCGGCAAGACCACTGCGGTTTCCCTGCTCTTGAACAAGGCAATCGAGACGGACCCGAAACTGCGCGTCCTCATTCTCGATCCGCACAACGAATTTGCAGCCGCTTTTCCCGATCATTCGGTTGTCATCGATACCGATACGCTCGACCTTCCCTTCTGGCTGATGCGTCTTGAGGAATTTGCGGAAGTGGTTTTCCGTGGCCGCAAGCCTGTGCCGGAAGAGATGGACGTTCTGCGTGACGTCATACCCGAGGCGAAAAAAGCATTTCGCGGCACGGATGGTTCCGCTGTCCGCCGCACCTCCGACAAGAGCGCGATCACACCGGATTCGCCGGTGCCCTACCGCATGGCCGATCTTCTGGCCTCCATCGACGAGCGTATCGGGCGGCTGGAAGGACGCGGTGAAAAGCCGGCGCTCCGTTCCCTGAAAAGCCGCATCCTCTCCGCCATCAACGATCCGCGCTACAATTTCATGTTCTCCAGCAATACGATCAGCGACACCATTCTGGAGACGGTGGCGCATATTTTCCGTATTCCCGGGGAAGGCAAGCCCATTTCAGTGTTCCAGCTCTCGGGCATCCCCTCCGAGGTGGTAAACTCGGTGGTCTCCGTTCTCTGCCGCATGTCGTTTGAGCTGGCGGTGCTGGCGCGCGGCTCGCTGCATATGCTTGTCGTCTGCGAAGAAGCCCACCGTTATGTTCCTGCCGATCCCGAGCGCGGCTTTTTCCCGACCCGGCAGGCGATCGCCCAGATCGCCAAGGAAGGCCGCAAATACGGAATTTCACTCGGCGTCATCAGTCAGCGGCCCAGCGAGCTGGATCAGACCATCCTGTCGCAATGCTCGACCGTTTTCGCCATGCGGCTGTCAAACGAGATTGACCAGAAGATCATTCTGTCGGCCGTGCCCAACGCCTCGGCCTCGACCACCAGCTTTCTGTCCTCCATCGGCAATGGTGAAGCCATCGCTTTCGGCGAAGCCGTGGGGGTGCCGATGCGCATGCGTTTTGACCGCGTGCCGACAATCAAATTGCCGAAGGCAAGCGGCACAGTCAGCCACGTACCGCACGAAACGCCCGATACCGTCGATCTCAATACTATTGTCACCCGCATGCGCGCCACAGCCCGGCCGGTCATCACCGGCTTCCAGCAAAGTGTCGAAGCGGCCTTTTCCGATCTGCCGGAATCGCTGGTGGCGCCCGGAGAAGCGGACGATATCGATCGCTGGAAGCGAGAATTGGGAACACCCGCAGCGGAGGGCTATGAGCCCTACCGCCCGGACATGCTGCCCGGACGCACAGCGCCACCGCCACAAAACCCGGAGAGGATGGACAGCGCCTCCGGTGCCGTCAACGACTTGCGCCGGGCCGGTTTCCAGATGCAGACGCAAAATGGTCCCCCGCCGGCCGATACACGCCCGTCGCTGCGCGAAAGCCTCCTGAAAAAGCCGCTCGGCAGCCTCTATCGCAAGGACTGATGCCAGCCTTCAGGGCTGGATACGCGTCCAGTCCTCCCCCATCTGGTTGCGGAACCAAGTCATCTGCCGTTTGGCATATTGGCGGGTCGCAGCGGCCGATTTTTCGATCACCTCCGCCTCGCTCATGCCTCCGGCCAGCATCTCGGCGATCTGGGAAACGCCGATCGCCTTCATTGCCGTCGCATCGGGCGCGAGCTTGAGAGCCAGAAGCGCCTCGACCTCCTCCACCGCGCCACTTTCCATCATCGCCTCGAAACGACGGTTGATACGGTCATGCAGCACCGGCCTGTCGGGCAAAACGACGAATTTCTGCGCCCGGTCGGGGTCAACGATCACCGGGCCGCTGGCTTTCTGGTAATCCCGGATCGATTTTCCGGTCGCTTCGATCACTTCCAGCGCCCGGACGATACGCTGGCCGTCTCCCGGCTGCAGAGCCTCTGCCATTTCGGGATCGCGGCTCGACAATTCCGTGTGGAGAACCGCCGGGCCCAATTCAATCAGCCGGCCGCGCAGCCTGTCGCGGATTTCGTCCGGGATGACAGGCATATCTGACAGTCCCCCGGTCAGCGCCTTGAAATAAAGCCCCGTGCCACCGACGATGACGGGAAGACGTCTCTGCCCCTTCATATCCGAAAGCAGCATTGAAATATCCCGCAGCCATTCACCCGTGGAATAAAGGCTGCTCGCCGGCACATGGCCGTAAAGCAGATGCGGCACGCCCTGCATTTCATCTTCTGAAGGCCGGGCGGTCAGCACCCGCAGCGTGTCGTAAACCTGCATGCTGTCGGCATTGATGACGACGCCATTCCGCTCCCGCGCCAGACGAAGCGCAAGCGCGGACTTGCCGCTTGCCGTCGGGCCGGTTATCAGGATCGCATCAAAATTCTCATCAAGGTTTTTCATCATGGCTCTCGTTGCCACGCTTATCGCCAATCCGTCAAATCCTGTTCTGACACCGGCCCTCGGCGAAGCCGCCGCAAAGGCCGTCAATGCGTCAGGTCTTTACTGGCTGGCGGATGGTGTCGCCTGCGATATCGCCTTGCCTTCCGGCACCAGTGCCGAAGAAGCCCGCAACGCCATTGCCGGCGCGCTGACTGGCCAGCCAATCGATATCGTCATCCAGGAGCAGGACCAGCGCCGCAAGAAACTGCTGATCGCCGATATGGATTCGACCATGATCGGCCAGGAATGCATCGACGAGCTGGCCGCCGAAGTCGGCCTGAAGGACAAGGTCTCCACCATCACCGCCCGCGCCATGAATGGTGAGATCGCTTTTGAGCCGGCGCTCCGGGAACGCGTGGCGCTGCTGAAAGGCCTGCCGGTTTCGGTCATCGACGACGTCATCGAAAAGCACATTACGCTGACATCAGGCGGCAAGGAACTGATCGCCACCATGAAGGCGAAAGGCTATTACACCGCCCTGGTTTCCGGTGGCTTCACGGTTTTCACCGGCCGCGTCGCAGCGATGCTCGGTTTCGATGAAAACCGCGCCAATCTGCTCGGCGAAGCCAATGGCGAGCTTGACGGCACCGTTGCCGAACCCATCCTCGGCAAGCAGGCCAAGGTGGACGCGCTGAACGACATCGCCGCAAAGCTTGGCATCTCGCCGGAAGAGGCGATGGCGGTCGGCGATGGCGCCAACGATCTCGGCATGCTGCATCTGGCCGGCGCGGGTGTTGCCCTGCACGCCAAGCCCGCCGTCGCGGCTGAAGCGCAGATGCGCATCGACCACGGCGACCTGACCGCGCTGCTTTACATTCAGGGTTACCGCAAGACGGATTTTGTCACTCCATGATCATCCGCGAAACACCAAGGCTCATTCTGCGCGAGTGGAAGGAGAGCGACCGCGACCTGTTCCGCGAAATCAACGCAGACGAAAAGGTCATGGAGTTTTTTCCCTTCCGTCGCAGCCACGCGGAAGCGGACGCCGTACTGGAAACCATCAACGGCATGATCCGTGGCAGCGGTTATGGCTTCTACGCCATGGAACTGCGCGAAACCGGCGAAGTCATGGGTTTCTGCGGCATATCGCCCGTCATGAACCTCGATCCGCCTTTCCCGCTCGGCACCATGGAGATCGGCTGGCGGCTCGCCACCCGCTTCTGGGGCCACGGCTACGTCACCGAAGCCGCACAATCACTGCTCGTCATGGCCTTTGATGAAAAGGAAACGCCGGAAATCGTCTCCTTCGCCGTTCACGACAACCACCGCTCGACCCGCGTGATGGAGCGCATCGGCCTCAAGCGTGACCCGTCACGCGATTTCGATCATCCGCGCGTGCCTGATGACACGCATCCGCATCTGCGTCCGCATGTAACCTATGCGCTGACGCTGGCGGAATGGCGGGAACGGCAGTCGCAATAACGCCCTTCCCGCCAGTCTGGAACCTTACTTCACCGCCGCATTGCCGCCATCCGCAAACAGCGCCGCCCCGGCAACGAAACTCGACATCGGGCTGGCGAGGAAAAGGGCTGCCTGCGCCAGTTCTTCCGGCTCGGCGATGCGTTTCATCGCATGCAGGCCTGCCGCCCATTCCTTCTGGGCCGCATCTCCGGCCATGGGTGTGTCGACCCCGCCGGGAAGCAGCCCGTTGGCGCGAATGCCCTGCACGGCATAATCGGCGGTAATGCCTTTCACCAGCCCCATCAGCGCCGCCTTCGACGTGCCATAGGCCGCCATGCCCGGTATGCCGGCACTGGTGCCGACGAAGCTGGAGATAAAGACGATCGAGCCACCGCCGCGCTTCAGCATCAACGGAATCTGGTGGCGCGCACCGAGATATGCGGAAGTGAGATTGGCTGTGATTACATGATCCCATTCCTCGGCGGAAATCTCCGCCAGCGGCTTCATGGCGCCGACCGCGCCTGCATTGTTGACGGCGATATCGAGACCGCCGAAAATGCTTACGGCCGCATCCGCCAGCCGGGAATGAGTTTCCTCACGATTGACATCGCCGACAACGGCATGGACACAGCCACCGGTCTCGCGAATGCCGGCGGCAACCTCTTCCAGTGCCGCAGCACCCCGCGCATTGATGACGACGGCTGCCCCTTGCGAGGCAAACAGCCTCGCCGTCGCCCGGCCGATGCCGGATGACGCACCAGTGATGATGGCAACCTTGTTTTCGAGTAATTTCATATCCTTGACCTCCATTGATGGAGACCAAGGATTAGAGAGGGGCCGGGATCACAACCACCCGATTCCTGCCGAACCGGGTGGAAAGCGCTTTACTCCAGCGGCAGCGCCACCACGCGCAGATTGCCCTGTGCATCGGCAACCATCATATGGGCGTTCTTGCGGCCTTCGGATTTCAGGCCGTTGATGCGAACCAGCACGTCGCCGGGAACTTCCATGAAATCCTGACCGACTTCGACGATGATATCGCCCGGTTTCATGCCCTTCTGTTCGGCCGGCGAACCCGTATCGACGCTTGCGACCAGCACACCTTCAACGCTTTCGGCAATGCCCTTTTCCGTGCGCAGCTCATTGCTGAGGACGACCAGGTTCATGCCAAGCACGCTCTGCGGCGCTTCACGCACTTCCGGCGTCTGGTCCTGCGCCTGATCGTCGGCGCCGCCATCATCATCAGGCGCAACCACGCCGCCATCGCCGTCTTCGGCCTGCGGGTCTTCGGTCGCGGCCTTTTCGTCGGTCGTATCCTGCAACTGCCCGAGCTTGACCTTGACGGTCTCCTCCTTGCCGTCACGCAGGATCACCACATCGACTTCCTTGCCAACCGGGCTTTCCGCCACGATTCGCAAGAGATCACGCATTTCATGAATGTCCTTGCCGTCGAATTTCAGCACGACATCGCCTGCCTGGATAGGGCCGTTCTCCACCGGGCCGCCTTTGGCCACACCGGAGATAAGCGCACCCTTGGCGCTTTCCATGCCGAGGCTTGCCGCCACATCGTCGGTGACCGGCTGAACACGAACGCCGAGCCAGCCGCGACGGGTCTCGCCGAATTCGATCAGCTGCTGCACGATATTCTGCGCAAGCTCCGTCGGAACGGCAAAACCGATACCGATCGAACCGCCGCTCGGCGAAATGATCGCGGTATTGATGCCGATTACCTCACCCTTCATGTTGAAGAGCGGACCACCCGAATTGCCCTTGTTGATCGCCGCATCCGTCTGGATGAAATTGTCATAGGGGCCGGCATTGATGTTGCGGCCGCGCGCGGAAATGACACCGACAGTCAGCGAACCGCCAAGGCCGAAGGGGTTGCCGATGGCCATTACCCAGTCACCGATGCGCATGCTGCGCGAATCGCCGAACTTGACGGCCTTCAGCGGCGTTTTTGGCTCTACCTTCAAGACCGAAAGGTCGGTTTTGGTATCGGTGCCAACAAGCGTTGCCTTCAGCTTCGAGCCGTTCGGGAAAATCACCTCGATGGCATCAGCACCCTCGATGACGTGATTGTTGGTGACGACATAGCCAGCGGGATCGATGACGAAACCGGAACCCAGCGAGTTGACCTTTTCACCGCCCTCCGGCTTCTGGCTGTCGAAATAATCCTTGAAGAATTCCTGGAAGGGCGACCCCTCCGGCAGCTTCGGCGGAACAGGACCCTTGCCCTCGGTCTTGACGTTCTGTGACGTCGAAATATTCACCACCGCATCCAGCAGCGGCTCGGCAAGATCGGCCACAGACTCCGGCCCATGGCTCTGCGCCCTTGCCGCAACCGGCGCCGAAAGGCTGCCCGCCACAAGCGCGATGCCCGCGACTGCGGCAATGCTGTTGCGAAAAGGCGAAAGAAGGGTCACGGCCATAAGCGTCCTCGCGTTTCAGATAGTCTCGCCTTGCATATATCGACAAAGCATAAGGCGGAATGATGAAGTGTAAAAATACCTTTTCGTGAACAGGCGGATGATGCCTTGCCCCTGCCCACAGCATTGGCACGAAACGGGAGTGAAAAGAAAGGGCCGGCCAAAACCAGTCCTCAGATTACCAACAACGGCCGCCAAGCCCTCTCCTCGGCCATCCCTCGGGTCGTGCCTGAGGATGACGCCGTGCGGGGGCTGTCAAAAAGAAAGGGCCGGTAAAACCGGCCCTTTCAAACTCTCTTGATCCGATATCAGTTCGCCGGCGCGGGCGCCGCGGGTGCGGCAGGAGCCGCAGACGGCGCGCCGTTGATGTTGTTGAAATAACGGAAGAAGGTCGAATCCGGCGACAGGACCAGCGTCGTGCCGGTACCGGTCATCGAATTGGCATAGGCGGCCATCGAGCGATAGAACTCGAAGAAGTTCGGATCGCGCTGGAACGCCTCGCCGAATATGCGGTTACGGTTGGCATCGCCTTCACCGCGCAGCACTTCAGACTGACGACGCGCATCGGACTCGAACTCGACGACCTGACGGTCGGCGATGGCGCGGCGGCGCTGGGCTTCTTCATTACCGCGGGCGCGGATGAGTTCAGCTTCAGCCAGACGTTCCGACTTCATGCGCTCGAAGGTCTGCTGCGACACTTCCTGCGTCAGATCGGTACGGCGGATGCGGACATCCACGATGCTGATGCCGAGCGATTCCGCGTCAGGACGCAGATCGTCACGCACTTCCTGCATCATCGATGCGCGTGCATCCGAAAGCGCCGATTCAAAGCCGCGAAGACCGTAGACCCGGCGCAAAGATGCGTCGAGACGGGTGCGAAGACGCGATTCGGCCGACATCTGGTCACCCGAGACCGTCTGGCGGAACCGGCGTGCGTCCGTGATGCGATAGACGACGAAGGCGTCTACTTCATAGAACTTGCCGCCCGAAACCTGAACACGGATATTGTCATGATCAAAGCGCAGCGCCCGGTTCTCGACATATTGCACCCGGTCGGCATCCATGAAGGCGAAGGGCAGCTTGAAATAGAGGCCCGGCGCGGTTTTCACATCCTGGATTTGACCGAAGCGCACGACGATGGCCTGCTGGCGCTCGTTGACGACGAAGATCGATGAATAGCCGAGGAAAAGCACGGCGGCGAGACCGACGAGAATGGCCGTAAGACGGTTACCCATATCAGTTGCCTCCCTGCTGTGCTGCGCCCGTATTGCCGCGCATGATCTCATTCAGAGGCAGATAAGGCACCACGCCCTGCTTTTCGTCGATGATGACCTTGTTGGAGCCCTTCAGGACCTGTTCCATGGTTTCAAGGAACATGCGCTGACGGGTCACATCAGGTGCCGTGCGATACTGGTCGTAGATGGAGATGAAGCGCTGCGCCTCACCCTCAGCCTCGTTGACGACACGCGACTTGTAAGCGTTCGCCTCTTCGACGATCTGTGCCGCCTGACCGCGTGCCGCACCCAGTTTCTGGTTGGCATACTGGTTGGCTTCCTGAACGAAACGGTCTTCATCCTGCTCGGCACGCTGCACTTCATCAAAGGCATCGGCCACTTCGCGCGGCGGTGCCGCATCTTCGATGGCGACCGCATTGATGGAAATGCCGGCGCCATAACCGTCCATGGTGGACTGGATGATGGTGCGAACGTCGCCGGCAATCGCCTGACGGTTATCGCGGAAAATATCCTGCGCCGGACGACGGCCAACCACTTCGCGCATGGCGCTTTCAGAAACCTGTTGCAGGGTTTCCGCCGGGCTGTCGACATTGAAGAGATAGGATTTCGGATCCGAAACGGTATAGAGCACCGAGAACTGCACGTTGACGATGTTCTGGTCGCCGGTCAGCATCACGCCGCTCGACGACGAAGACGAGGCGCGCGAACCGATATTCTGCTGCTGCTCGGTGACCTTGACGATTTCAACCGTCTCGATCGGCCACAGATGGAAATGCAGGCCCGGCATCGAGATTTCATCCTTGGGACGTCCGAAACGCAGCTCAACGCCACGCTCGTCCGGCTGGACGGTATAGATGGACTGGATGCCGAGGAAAACGAGGATGACAAGAACGAGGATCGCAACCGCGCCGCCATTGAAGCCACCCGGCAGGACATTCTTGAAACGGTCCTGACTGCGCCGGATGATCTCTTCCAGATCAGGTGGGCCGCCATTGTTGCCGCCACCGCCGCCGCGAGGCCGGTTAGGCCCCTGTCCCCACGGGCCGCCACCGCCACCCTGGTTGTTTCCTCCACCGCCGCCGCCCCAAGGGCCGCCGCCGCCATTCTGATTGCTCCAGGGCATCAATACCTCTTTATAAAAGCCTCTCCCGGTTCCGTTCGAAAGCGATTGCTCGCGTGCGGCGGGAATATCGACCCGTTATAGGAAGGAGAAGCGTCCGTTTCAACGCAGAGGTGGTAACTAAATACCCAATCAGGGTAAATAGTTCACTTTGACGCGGCTCTTCGCAAATAAGTGGTGAACAGAACCGGATAATTGTCCCTTTCCCCTGCGGGAGCGGCACTTTCCTCGATTTTTTCAAAGACGGCGGGATCGATTTCCGGAAAAAAAGTGTCGCCATCGAGCTTTACCGCCACATGGGTGACGGAAAGTTGATCGGCAAATGGCATGGCCTGACGATAAATCTCGCCGCCGCCGGCCACGAAAACCTCATCGACACCCATTTCCGCAGCCTTGTCTTTGGCAAGCTTCAAAGCCTCGTCCAGCGACGAGACCACATCAACGCCCGCCGGCCTGTAATCGGCATTGCGGCTGACGATGATATGCGGCCGGCCCGGCAAGGGGCGCTCACCGACAGACAGAAACGTCTTGCGGCCCATGATGAGCGGCTTGCCCATCGTCATCGCTTTGAAGCGCTTGAGATCAGTGGAGAGCTTCCACGGCATATCGAGGTCGCGGCCGATGACGCCGTTTTCCGAGACGGCGACGATGATGGTGACGCGTGGCTCGCTCATACTGCGATCGGTGCCTTAATGCTTGAATCGGCCTCGTAATTCTCCAGCGTAAAGTCTTCGAACTTAAAGCCGAAAAGATCCTTCACATCAGGGTTGAGGCGCATTGTCGGCAAGGCCTTCGGGGTTCGCGTCATCTGCAGCCGCGCCTGCTCGAAATGATTGGCATAGATATGCGCGTCGCCAAGCGTATGGACAAAATCACCCGGCTTCAAACCGGTCACCTGCGCCACCATCAGCGTCAGCAGCGCGTAAGAGGCGATGTTGAAGGGTACGCCAAGGAAGATATCAGCCGAGCGCTGGTAAAGCTGGCAGGACAGCTTGCCATCCGACACATAGAACTGGAACAGGCAATGGCAGGGCGGCAGCGCCATTTCGTCCACCAGCGCCGGGTTCCAGGCCGAAACGATGTGGCGGCGGGAATTGGGGTTGGTTTTCAGCGCCTCGATCAAAAGCGCGATCTGGTCGATATGACGACCATCCGGTGCCGGCCACGAGCGCCACTGCGCGCCATAGACCGGGCCGAGATCACCGTTTTCATCGGCCCACTCATCCCAGATGGAAACGCCATTGTCCTTGAGATAGGCGATATTGGTGTCGCCCTTCAGGAACCACAGCAGTTCATGGATGATCGAGCGCAGATGCAGCTTCTTGGTGGTGAGGACCGGAAAGCCCTGCGAAAGGTCGAAACGCATCTGGTAACCGAAGACCGAGCGCGTACCGGTGCCGGTGCGGTCTCCGCGGTCGGAGCCGGTATCCATCACATGCCGGAGAAGATCGAGATATTGTTTCATGCGTTCTGCCGCCGATTCCCTGATATCAGGAGAATATAATAGCACAGGGCGGCAGAACCAATCACCTAATGCGGGCTATCCCCGGCTCAAATCAAAGCGACTGGAGTTTGCCCAGTTCCTTGGCCACCAGATAATAGAAGGTCACGCGCGACTTGGAGCGATCCGCAGCCATGGCTTTCGCAGTGGCGTCGATCGCCTTGTCGGCGCTGTCGTCTGTCACGCCGAGCTTCTTGCCGCACCAGCTTGCCTTGACGCGCGCAAGCTCTTCCGGATCGGAAGCGGACACCAGCGATGAATCCCGGTTGCGCAACGCAATGCCGAGATGCTTGACGATTTTGCCAACGATGGCTTCGTCGGCTGCCGCATCGTATTTCTTCACATCTGCGAGATAGTCGGTCATATCAACTCCTTCGTGTGTCCCCGGCGCCACGTTGCTTCTGGTGACCGGTTGCATGGAGAATGTGACAGCAATCTCTCGTCGTCAAGAATTGTCTAAATCGTCAACGTCAAACACGAAACCTTTTCATGGAATTGTCATAGCCCCCCTTTTCTCCGCCGGGCGAAACGCCTATATGAGCTTTGCCGGGGCAACCCGGCTATGGCGATAAACGGTCGGTGTAATAAACCTATTGGACCCGGGGGCGGTACCCGGCGCCTCCACCAAAAACCGGCGGACTTCTTTAAAGGGAAGGCCGGCTTTTGATGGGGGCGAAATAGGATCGACAAGGGCGTAAAGATCGAACTTTTGCTCGGCATGATACCGCCGTTATCGGGTCACAAGTGTAGTTGCAAACGACAACAACGCTAAGGAATATGCTCTCGCTGCCTAATGGCGGTGCGGGAATTCCGCTCTAAGTCCTTACGGTTAGCCCCGTAAGGCGGGGTTCGGAGGTACCTGGCAACAGAAACCTCCACCTTCTCCATTTTGCCTGAATTGGTTATATGATAGCTGACTTGCGAACGGCATCGGCTTTTCCGTTGCTGCCGTTCGGGACATTGCGTATACTTGGGCAACGCGCAGCCGTCTGGATCAAGTTGGATCTTCGGTTCAGGATTGCGCAAAGATTCAAAGTGTTACAGCGTCCTTGGCGCGCAAGGCGCGCAGCGCATTAAAAGACGTTCGAATAAGGGAAAGACAGGACCGCATGGGGCAGGATCATATCCGTTACGACATTCTCGCACAGGATGCCCTTCGCGGCGTTATTCGTAAGGTTTTGGGTGAAGTGGCCGCCACCGGCCGCCTGCCCGGCGACCATCATTTCTTCATCACATTCCTGACCGGCGCGCCGGGCGTGCGGATTTCCCAGCACCTCAAGTCGAAATATGCCGAGCAGATGACCATCGTTATCCAGCACCAGTTCTGGGATATGAAGGTAACGGAAACCGGCTTCGAAATCGGCCTGTCCTTCTCCGATACGCCGGAAAAGCTGGTTATCCCTTACAACGCCATTCGCGGTTTCTACGATCCTTCCGTCAACTTCGAGCTTGAGTTCGATGTGCCTCTGGCCGATGAAGAAGAGATTGAAGAGGCCGAAATCACCGCCTATCCCGTTTCCAACGAGGCAAAGCCCGCTTCCACCTCCGAGGCCCCCAAGGCCGGCGAGGAAAAGAAGGAAGGCTCCGTCGTTTCGCTGGATGCCTTCCGCAAGAAGCAGTAAGGCCGTTCTTCCGCCACCCGAAACCCAAGGAGACATATCCGCATGGCCGCCGATATCGTCAATCTGCGTCAGTTTCGGAAGCAGAAAGCCCGCAGCGAAAAGGAAAAACAGGCGGAACAGAACCGCCTGTCCTTCGGCCGCAACAAGACCGAAAAAAACCTGACATCGGCCCTTAATGAGAAAGCTGAAAAGGCGCTCGATCAGGGACGACTCGAAAAGGATGATGGCGGGACCGACAGGGACTGACGATCGGACCTGCCGCAGCCAACTCCCCCGCAAAATCGGAAACCAATCGCGAAACAGAGGCTTGCCGGCGAAACATGATTCAGATTTCCAGCCGGAGGCCGATCTGATGATCCGCAAGCACTCAGCCACATTACACGGCCACCGCACCAGCATTTCACTTGAAGATGCCTTCTGGGAAGAACTGAAGACGATTGCCGAAAGGCGCAAGATCAGCTTCGCCGCCCTGCTCGCGGAAATAGATGACAACCGGCCCGCCGACAGCAATCTGTCCTCGTCTTTGCGCGTTTATGTGCTGAACTGGCTGAAGACCCGGTAATCTTTCCCTCAAGCCCACGACATGGTCCGGCCCTGATCTTCCAGCCCACAGACTACAAACATTCCGGCCATAAAACTCGTAACGTCGCGAAAGCATTCATTAAACATTCGCGGCCTAATCTGCGCTGCAAGGCATTCCCGTATTGCGTAGCCTTGTTTTCAGTCTTTGTTTCATAGTTTTTTCCAATCCCCACATCCGCCACGAGGCGACCCATGGTTTCTGCCATTTCGGGAACAAGCGCCGCTGTTTCCGTCCTTTCCTCTTCATCCACCTCTTCTTCAAGCGTTTCCGAGCTGAAATCGCAGATTGCCGAAAAGCAGTCGGAGCTCGCCCAGACGACCGAAGCGAAAGCCCAGGAAGAACTGAAGAGCGCCATCGCCTCGCTCAAGGCTCAGCTTGAAGCTCTCGAAAACAGCGCCGAGAAATCGGCAGCGTCGGGCAGCAGTGCGGATAAGCCCGGCCTCTCGGGAGAGAGCAGCAGGATTGGCACGAAAAACTTCGATGCCGACACGCCTTTCGGCGAACGCGAGAGCTGGATTTAACCGGCTGCCCGGCAACGCTGGAAAGACCGCCAAAAAAACACAGCTGTCCAGACCACCGCACCAACAATTATTCTGAGGCAATGTCATGAGCCGTTGCCAGACACCCCCTCCTTTCACTTGACTTGAGGGTGCCCGACCGGGTGCGACGATGGCCATGGACCCCGGGAAAAGGAATGCCCCGTTTTTGGGTGCCGGCCTAGACATCCTGCAAATCTGAAGGCGATCCACCCTCAGATTTCAAACAAGCTATGGATTGACCGGAGCATTTTCCGGCGCCAGGTCCCGGATTGCATTTTCCGTCGGCGGCACGACCAGAATCGGCGCCGATTGCCGCTCCGGCACGGGTTGCTGCTGCTGCTGTTGCTGCAACCGCTCCTGCTGTTCTTTCTCCTGGCGAAGACGCTCCTCGGCCGCAGCCTTCAGCCGGGCCTCCTCTTCCGCCTTTGCTTTGGCTTCCGCCTCCACCCGTTCCTTTTCAGCCTGCCGCTCGGCCGCCTGGGAGCGATAAAGCGCCACCTCGCGGCGCAAACGCTGCTTTTCAAGAACGCTGGCCTGCATGGCCTCCACCCGACGGCGCTCCTTTTCGAAAGCCCTGAGCGAGAGATAATTGCTGAGCGTCGAAACATCGATCGTCAAAGCCGGCGCCGCCAGCGGACCATTATAGTTGAGGCGCAGAGACGGTTCGGCTCCGGCAACCGCTTCGGTGCCGGGATTGAAGAGAAGATCGAGATCGCCATTCACGGTCGATGCGGCAATATCCACCGTCGCATCGCCGGCAAGCGTCACCGGATCGATCCCGGCGCGCAGATTCTGGAAATGAAGCGCGCCGCCATTCAGCGAGAACGGCAGGGCCACATCGCCAAGCCCGATTTCGCCCTGCCACAGGTTCTGGTCCACCAGTGGCCGAACTTTGGGCGCATCGATCGGCTGCTGCAAACCATCCGCCGCCTGCAGGATCGGCGACAGGGCGCCGGGGTTGAGCCCCTTCAGCACCAACCCGCCAGCGCGGATTTCACCTGAACCACCCGCTGATTTCAGAATTTCACCGACACTCTTGCCCGTCGATTCGGCCGTCAGGTCGATGGCAACCCGGCCGGTCGCCACCGGGCCATTGGCGTTCGCCCACAGGATAGGCTCCGGATTGGCGTCGGTCACCGCGATCTTGGTGCGGAAAATCCCCGCCCCTTCACCCGTGGACATGGCAAGCCGGCCCGCCAGTTTGCCGCCCATGAAGCCGCCCGTGACATCATCGAGCGAAAGACTGCCCGAATCATGCGTGACCTTGGCCGCCAGACCCGTGATCGTGCCAAACGGACCCGCTTCGAAATTCTCCGCTTTCAGCGACACCGAGGCCTTGAGCTGGGGGAACGCGGCCATGGCCAGCGGCTTGGCGTTGAGCGCACCACTTTCCGGATCGATCACCGGCCCGTAGATCGCATCGCCCAGCCAGGCGAGATCGGCGGTCCTGACCGACAGATCACCGCTGACAGGATAAGGCGCGGCGCGCTGAACCGCGAGATTGCCAGAGAACGGATTGCCGCCCACTTGCCCGCCAACGGAGGAAAAAGCGATCTTCTGCGCATCGACCGCCACTTTCGCATTGGCCTTCACGGCCATGCCGCCGCCGAGTTGCGGCAAACCCACCGCGTTCATGATGAGATATGGCTCGATATCAGCACTTTCGAGCGCCACATCCGCGCTGCCCTCACCGAAATTGGCGGCAGCAACGGCAAAGGAGCCGTTCATCGAAAAATGCGTACGCTCCGTCGAGAAGCGGATATCGGTCTGGACCGGCGAGCCAAGCGTGCCATTGAGCTTGACGGAAAGAAGCCCCTCGCCATCCGCATCGAACGGCAGCGGATCAAGCCCCGCCTGCCCGAACAGGATCGCCGTCGACTGGTTTTTCAACACCGCTTCCAGCGACATCGCCGTATCATCGGTGATCGACAGGAAATCCGGCATCTTGGCAACGGCCGACAGGCGGCTGCCATTGACGGTACCTGATACGGCCACATTGGCCCCGCCATTTTCACTGTTCACCGAAACATCGACGGCAAGGTCGGAATTGGCGTACCACGGCGCGCTGGCGGCCAGGCGGCTGAGGAAGGGGTGGTTGGGCAATTTCTGCTGCAGCATGGTGAAGAACGGCTGCATATCCGGAGCATGCAGGTTTACCGTGCCCTTGCCCGCATATTTCAGCAACGAACCCTGCAGCTGCCCCGTGGCCTTGACCTCAGCACCGGCAATATCGCCAGCCGTCATCTTTTCAAGCGTCAGAACACCGCCGGCCATGGTGAAGGCGGTTTCGACATGATTTGCGGTTACGCCGGCCATGTTGAACCGGTCGGCCTTGAACTTGGCGTCAATGCGATGATCGAGAACCGAGCTTCCAACCTGATCGCCCAGCGCCAGACTGCCGAGCGCCTTCAGCGCATCAAGATCGATTTCATTGCCGGCCAGATCAATGGAAAGATTGGACGTCTTGCCATCGGAGCGCCGCTCCAGCTCACCCTTCAGCGAAGCGTCGCCAATGGCAAGCTCGAGATTGTTGAAACGCTGGTTGAGCGTTGTCAGCGAAACATCGGCGGAAAAACCGGCCGCATTCAGCTGCCGGATCGCCGGATCGACCGAGCCGGAGAGCCAGTTGGCAAGCCCCGAAGGCTGGTTGGATGCGAGAAGCAGATTGCCGTTGAAGGCCGGGCCGCCAAGCAATGTCAACGATCCCTTGGCTTCCAGCTGCGTCCTGCCCGGCAGTGTCGCAACCGCATTCACCACCTGCCAGCCGCTGCCTTCCGGGCGCACATCCAGCCTGATGTCACGAATGGTCGTATCGTCGGAAACCAGCGCCGGAAGGCTGATGCTGGCCTTGCCCGGTACCTGCGGCACCGGAATACGCGCCACCATCGCCGCAAAGGCCTCGATGCGCTGGCGCACGGAGACGGTGGGCTGGCGCGAGGTCTTGCCCGTCTGCACGACGGGTGGCGCAAAGCGGGCGACATCGATCTGCTGGCCATCCGCCGTCAGCAGGAATTCCGGTTTCGCACCGGTATCCAGTGTCGCCTCGCCGGTCACGACATAGGGGTTTTCGCTGCCACCAAGCTCCATGCGGTAGCTCGATATGCGCACGCTTTCATTGGTCAGTTCGAAACTGCCGCGTGTACGCGGCGAAGAAAACAGCGATTGCCCGGCCTGTTTCTGCTTTTCGTCTTCCCGGAAGCTGAAAGCGAAAGAGCCGATATAGGCAGGCTTGCCCGCCGTTGCGGCAATCGCGCCATCAAGATCGACCTCGACCGGATGTTCATCCGGCACCACCCGCACCCTGAGCCCCATGCGGCCGGCGGCATAATCGGGCTCGCTGCTGGAGAGGGAGAAGGAACCCGGATGCCCGTCAACGGCAGCACGCCCTTCCGCCTTCCACGGCCCGGCCAGCGAATTGGCGGACATGTCGGCGTTAAGGCCGGTCACGACGCGGTTGCGGCCGGATTGCTCATCGATGAATTCGATTTGCCCGCCTTCGATCTGTACGCTTTCCAGAACCACGGTGCGGGCGGGAATTTCCGCCCGGCTGCCACGCATCCAGTCCAGCGTGCCGTCCTTCAACAGCCTGATCTTGGCTTTTGGCTCCTCGATGCGCATGTCGAAGATACGCGCCTCGCCGGAAAGGAAAGGGGCAAGCTCGGCATCCATGGAGAAACGGGCGACCTGGATGAGCGGCGATCCATCCGCATCCGTTCCGGCGCGCACATCATGCAGGGTTACCGAAGGGAAAGGCAGGATACGGGCCTCCACCCGGCCGTGCACCACCACCTTCTTGCCCAGAATGCGGCTTGCCTGGTCTTCAAAGTCGCGGCGGAAATCCGTCCAGTCGACGAAATAGGGAATGAGCAGCGCCGAAAACAGCACCAAGGCCAGCAGTCCGCCCAGAAAAACCAGAATACGCCCGAGCACTGACCTGCATCTCCCTTCGCGAACGCTGCAAACCTATTCTTTTCTGCCTTAACGGCAAGCAGCCTTTTGTACCAATCAATTGTGAGAATGATCAGACAAGCCGGAACAGCTTGCCCGGATTGAAAATATTATCCGGATCGAGCGACGTTTTGATGGCACGCATCACATCCAGCGCATTTCCAGCCTCTTCGGCCAGAAAACTCATCTTGCCCTGGCCGATGCCGTGCTCGCCGGTGCAGGTGCCGTCCATGGCAATCGCCCGGCGGTTGAGGCGGGCGACGAAAGCTTCGGTTTTCGCGACACTTTCGGCATCCTTGCCATCGAACAGAATAAGGACATGAAAGTTTCCGTCCCCCGCATGGCCGACGATTGGCGCCAGAAAACCGTTTTCCTCGATGTCCCGCTGCGTTTCCACCACGCAATCTGCCAGCCTTGAAATCGGCACGCAGACGTCCGTGGAAAGCCCGTCGAGGTCAGGCGCAAGCGCCCGCGATGCCCAATAGGCGTCATGCCGTGCCTTCCACAGCTTGTTGCGCTCGGCAGCATCGCCCGTCCAGCGGAAATCGACGCTGCCGCATTCGGCCGCGATCTCGGCAAATTGCTGCGATTGCAGCGCCGCCGTTTCTTCCGTGCCGTGAAACTCCACAAACAGCGTCGGCTTTTCCGCGTAGTTCAGGCCGGAATAGGCGTTGCAGGCGCGCACCTGCACCTCATCAAGCAGTTCGATGCGGGCAACCGGAACGCCCATCTGGATCGTCATGATGACGGCATCACAGGCTGCCTTGATACTATCGAAGGTGCAGACCCCGCCGGCGATCTTTTCCGGTATGCCCTGCAGCCGCAGCGTGACCGAGGTGATGACGCCGAGCGTCCCCTCCGCCCCCACAAAAAGCCGTGTCAGATCGTAACCCGCAGACGACTTGCGGGCGCGGCGTGCCGTGCGGATTTCCTCACCATTGGCGACGATGGCGGTGACGGCCAGCACATTGTCCTTCATCGTGCCGTAGCGCACGGCATTGGTGCCTGACGCCCGCGTCGAGGCCATGCCGCCGATCGAGGCATTGGCGCCCGGATCGATCGGGAAAAACAGGCCGGTATCGCGCAGGTAGACATTCAGGTCCTCGCGCGTCACGCCCGGCTCCACCGTCACGTCAAGATCTTCGGCATTCACCTCAATGATGCGATTCATCCGGCTGAAATCGATGCAGATTCCACCGTTGGGCGCATTTACCTGCCCTTCGAGCGAAGACCCCGTTCCGAACGGAATGACCGGCACCTTGTACAGTGCACAAGCCTTCACCACGGCCTTCACATCATCAGCGTTTTCGGCAAAGACAACGCCGTCAGGCGCCTGCAGGGTCAGATAGGTGGTGGTGTGGCCGTGCTGTTCGCGAAACGCCTGCCCGGTCTGGAGCTTCTCACCAAGCTGCTGCTTCAGCACCGCGAGCACCGAGGCAATGCCCTCTTCGTTCCGCTTTCCCGCCACCACATCTTTCAGCGCCATCGTCTGTCTCCACCGCAACATCCGCCCGTAACGGAGCAGATCCATTACGAAATTCCGTCAGGTGGTATGGGATAAGGTTAACGCTTTGTCCAGCCGATCAGCCGCGCGAATGGCAAGAACGAACTGCTACCGCCGCGGCTTCGTTGCTCGGCGTATTGCCAGCCCCGAGCAAGCTCCGCCCCATATACACCTTATACGTGAATTTATTCATCGATACTCATAAATGCATATGAATTACAACCGGAATGCGGATCCTGGAAAAGCATGTCCGCGTTCAAACATCAGGGTTTCAAGATGACTACAATTACAAGTCAGCCCTTCACCGCATCGAATTCTTTTCGGCCGCTGACCGAAAACATTTCCCCCGGAGACCAGGCAAGCTCCCCCTCACACGCCATGAAAGGCGTCAATCCTCTTACCGTGCTGCTTGCGTCCGACCTGGACAATGAAACCGGCGACCTCACCTACGACAGGACAGGCAGGATCGAAAGCATGCCAGAGAAACGCAGCGCGGATGTTGAAAACGCAAAGGACAAATCAGGCGCAGAGGGCGAAACAGATTGGAAGGAAGAAATTATCCGAACCACCAGCCTTGATGTTTCCCCGGCCTCCAGCAGACGCGACATATGGGGAGAGGAATTGCGGTTCAATAAGGCTATCCACATCCTAGGCGTACGGCCTCAAGATATTATTCGCAATTTCGTTCCAGAAGGCATGACCAAAGAGAGTGTGTATGAACTGACACCGGAGGCATATCAAGCTGAGCTAAGTAAAGCATACTACAACGCTTCGCAGCGCGAACAGAGGGAGAGTTGGGCATATCACGGCCGCGATTTCGACGCCTATGTGGCAGGCGTAGACAACCCGGCCTATGCAGCCATGGGCGTTCCCGGAAGCATACAAACGCTTCAGAATGCAATCGATTTTTACAACAGCACGCACAAAACTGAAATTCAGAAGGTAGATTCGGAAACTCTGACAGATAAACAGCGAGCAACTCGTAAAATGCTCGAAGACACCAGTAACTACTGGAAAAAACGCGCCAAAGACCAACTCGACCGGACGATTTCCAGCCTGTTCAATAGCTATGACAGAATAGGGAACCTGATTGAGACGGACGCGAACGGCAGAGTCAGCGTCGGAGCCTTTGAACTGTCTTACAAAGGTGTCCAGATTTATCGCCCGAACGGGGATTAATCAGCTGGCAGGTCTGCTTAATTCTGTCGGTGGCCTGAGAAAACAGGCTTCCGCTCAAGTTATGGCGAAACTCGCAACCGGTTTGCCCATCGCCTTCCTACTCGGCAGCAAGCAGCGGCTTGTCTTCCTCCAGCGCCTTGCGGCGGGCGGCAAGTTCCAGTTCGCGGTGGAGGCGGATTTCCTCATCCGCCTGCGGCTTGGCGAAGCGGGCGATCAGCAGATAGGAGACCGGCGTGATGTAAAGCGTCACCAGCGTCGCAAAACCGAGACCGCCGACGATGACCCAGCCGAGCGCGATGCGAGCTTCCGCACCCGCCCCCTGCGCCAGCACCAGCGGCACGCCGCCGAGAATGGTGGCGATCATCGTCATCATGACGGGGCGCAGACGGATGCTGGTGGCCTTTTCGATGGCTTCGCGCACGGTGGCGCCCTGATCACGCAGGTGATTGGCGAATTCGACGATGAGGATGCCGTTCTTGGCCATGACGCCGACCAGCAGCACGAGACCGATCTGACTATAGACGTTGAGGCTGGACCCGGTGACCAGCAGGGCGATGACTGCGCAGGCAAGGCCGAGCGGCACCGTGGTCATGATGATGACCGAACTCAGAACGCTTTCGAACTGCGCGGCGAGCACGAGGAAGATGATGGCGATGGCGAAACCGAAGGTCAGCAACATGCCGCTCGAATTTTCTTCAAGCGTCGCCGCTTCGCCGAGCGGCAGCAGGCGAGCACCCGGCGGCAGCACGGATTGCGAAAGCTCATTCACCTTTTGAAGGGCCTCACCAAGCGAAACGCCATCCTTGAGGTTGGCGGTAAAGCCAACGGAGGGAAGCTGCTGCTCGCGGTTCAGCTGCGGCGCAACCGCATTTTCCTTGAGCGTGGCAATAACCGACATCGGCACGATCTTGCCGTCGCCCGTTTTCAGGAAGACGTTTTCCAGATCGGTCGGATCGTTGATCGGCCGGGTCGAAGACAGGAGCCGTACGGGGATCGCATCGCCATCCACGAAGACATCAACAATCGAGCGTCCCTCTAGCAGCGACTGCATGGCACGCGACAGGCCGGTGATATCGATACCGAGATCCGACGCGCGTTCGCGGTCGATGGAGACGGAGATCTGCGCCTGATTGGGCTCGTTATCGAAGCGCGGCGTGTCGAACAGGCCGCTTTCCTCCATGGAAAGCAGCAACTTCTGCGTCGCCGCCGTCAGCGCCGGATAATTGCTGCCGACCATCGCCATCTGCAACCCGCTGCCGGCGCCGCGAATTCTGAGGCTGTTCGGCTGCATCGCATTGCCGCGCAGCGCGGGCACACTGTTGGCAGCGGAGGTGACGTCGGCAGCGATCTGGTTCTGCGTACGCTCACGATCGGCCCAGGGGGCGAGCGTCAGCACCATGAAGCCGGTATTGGACGAACCGTTCATGCCGGTGATGGAGTAGATATTGCGGATTTCGCCACTGTCGCGCAGCGGCTGCAGGTTTTCCTCGATCCGCTGCAACTGGTCACGGGTATATTCGAGGCTGACGCCCTGCGGCGCAGTCACCCGCATCATGAGCGAGGCGCGGTCTTCACGCGGCGTCAGCTCATTCTGGATCATGCCGAAGGCGATCCACGACAGGCCGGAGAAGATCAGCGCCACGACGATGACGATCAGCGGATTGTTGAGGCAGGCGGAAAGCGTTGACTTATAGGTGGAGGCAAAGACATTGCCGAACCAGGCGAGCGGCCCCGTCGGTTCCTTCAGCCCCTCTTTCAGCATGCGCGAGGCGAGCATCGGGCAGAGCGTCAAGGCAACGATCGAGGACAGGCCCACCGCGAAGGCCAGCACGAAGCCGAATTCACGGAACAGGCCACCAAGCTGGCCGGGCAGGAAGGAGAGCGGAATGAACACGGCGGCAAGCGTCGCCGTCGTTGCGATGACCGCGAAGAAGACTTCCTGCGTGCCGAGAACGGCAGCGGCCCGCGGCCCCATGCCTTCCGTGCGGCGGCGCACGATGTTTTCCAGCACGACGATGGCGTCATCGACAACCAGGCCGGTCGCGAGAACGATGGCAAGCAGCGTCAGAATATTGATGGAAAAGCCAACCATATAGATGGCGACAATGGTGCCGATCAGCGCCACCGGCATGGTGATTGCCGGAATGAGAGTGGCGCGCCAGTCGCGCAGGAACAGGTAAAGCACCACGACGACGATAAGCGCGGAAAGGCCGAGTGCCAGTTCAACCTCGTGCAGCGCGCCTTCGATGAAGACGGCGTCATCGCTGGTCACGACGATACGCGTGCCTTCCGGCAGGTTGGCCGACATGGTATCAACAGCGGCCTTCACGCCCGTGGAAATACTGAGCGTGTTCGACTGCGCCTGGCGGATGACGCCGAGACCGACACCCTGCACGCCATTGGAGCGCAGCGAGGTGGATTCATCATCCGCCCCGAGCATGACGGTTGCCACGTCCCTGAGACGAATATTGTTCTTGATCAAAAGATTGGAGAAGTCTTCGGGCTTCGTCAGGCTCGCCGTAGCGCGCACGACGATGTCCTGCGTCGTGCTTTTCAGCGACCCCGCCGGCACGTCAAGCGCAGCACTGGCAAGCGCGTTCGAGACATCGGTGACCGTCAGACCACGGCTGGCGAGTGCCGCCTGATTGAGATCGACGCGGAAAACCTTTTCCTGATCGCCGTAAAGCTCCACATCCGCCACGCCATCAACGGCGGCCAGACGGTCGATGATCTCGTCATCCACCAGCTTGGTCAGGTCTTCCATGCTGAGCGTGGTCGAGGTGACGGCAAGGCGCATGATCGGCTGGCTGTCGGAATCCGCCTTGATGATCTGCGGTTCGTCAGCATCATCAGGCAGCTGATTGGTGACGCGGCCGATGGCATCGCGCACATCATTGGCGGCAACGGCGAGATCAACATTGTCGCCGAATTCCAGCGTCACGCGGCTGGTGCCGAATTGCGAATTGGACGAGATGGACTTGACGCCACTGACACGGGCGACAGCACCTTCAATGGTCTGCGTCACTTCCTGGTCGATGGTTTCCGGCGCGGCACCTTCATAGGTGGTCCTGACGCTGATCGTCGGCCGGTCGACATCGGGCAATTCACGCACTTCGACGCCAACGAGTGCGGCAAGGCCGGCGACGACCAGCAGCGTGTTGAGAACCGCCGCCAGAATGGGCCGGCGCACGAACAGGGCAGTAAAGGCGAGCTTGGAATCCTGCCCGGAGGGTGGCTGCATCGTCATTGGCTGGCAACCTCTTCAGGCTTCGGCTGATTGTTGACGCGGACCGCGCCGCCTTCTCTCACACGCTGCAGACCCTCGATCACGACAGGCTCGCCCTCCGCCAACTCGGCCTTGACCAGAACGGCATCGGGGTTGCGCTGCACGATCTGCACCCGCACCTTGTTCGACTTGTTGTCGATAACGCGCCAGACATAGGAGCCTTCCGCATCCCACTGCACGGCCAGCGGATCGACCGAAGCATAGGTCTCCCCGGCAAAACGCATGGTGACACCAAAAGACATGCCGGCCCTCAGCTCATCCTTCTCATTGCCGAACTTCGCCCGGATGCGGATCGTCCGGCTTGCCTCGTCAACACGGTTGTCGACGGCCTCGATCTCACCCTTGAAGGCCTCGCCGGGCCGGGAAATCGACGTCGCCTCCACCGGCATGCCGACCTTGATCGCGGTTGCGAAGCGCTCGGGAGCCCAGAAATTGACGAGAATTTCAGAACGATCGTCGATGCTGACGATGGTCGATTGCGTGGTGACGTTGTCGCCGATATTGGCAGCGACGATACCGGCCACGCCTTCGATGGGCGCGACGATGTCGCGGCGCTTGAGATTGAGCTCGGCGGTGCTCAGCGCAAGCTTGGCAGCCTCTTCGGCAATCTGCGCATCCAGCACGTCAAGCCGGGAAACCGATTTCAGGTTCTTGTAGGAATTGGATTTTTCAACCGCGCTGCGCAGTGTGACCTGCGCCTTGTCGCGCTCGATCACCTGCTCCTCATCATCGAGCCGCGCGAGGACCTGCCCCTTCACGACGCGAGCACCGGAGGAGGTGCGAATTTCCGAAACGGTGCCGGAGGCCTGCGGCATGACGACGACCGACTGGATCGCCTCACCATTGCCAATGGCGTTCAGCCGGTCATTGACCGTACCTTTCTTGACGGGAGCCATGACCACCAGGGTCGCGTTGCTGTTGCCACGCGCGCCGCCGGCATTCTGGCCCGCCGGCGTGCCGGAGGCTCCGGCGCCGGATGCGGCAACCTCGATCGCATCGGCCGGCATTTTGCCAAGCCCGATGGCAGCGAGAACATTGCGGGCGTCGGGCGAATAAAAGCCCCAGAGACAGAGCCCCGCTCCCACCACGGTAACACTGACACCCACCTGTTTCCAGACCCGCATGTATTTCTCCGGTTGATCCGCGCAGTAAAATGGAGTTCCAAACCGAACCCTGTTGGAACGTGCAAAGTATTCCCGCTTGCCTTGACGAAGGCAACGCACAAAACCGTTCCTTACGTAATTGTAATTTGTGATGAATTTTCGTCGGGACGCATGGCGCAACCGTTTCTGTCGCAAATCTCCGCCGATCGGTTACTCTAAAAGCCGAAAACCATTTGCGGAGGAAGCCATGAGCACCGTGACGAAAGCCGAAAATCCCGAAGCCGACCCACGCGTCAAAGCCGTGTTCGATGATATCCGCACCACCCGCAAATCGGATTTCATCAATAATATGTGGCTCTACCTCGCCTTTGATCCTGATCTCCTGGAAAAGACCTGGGCCGAGGTCAAGGCGGTGATGGCGACGCCTTCGGCACTCGATCCCGTGGTCAAGGAAATGCTCTATATCGCCGTTTCCGTCACCAATGGCTGCTCCTATTGCGCCCATTCCCACACGGCCGCCGCAAAAGCCAAGGGCATGACCACTGAACAACATGCCGATCTGTTGCGCATCATCGCGCTTGCAGCCAAGACCAACCAGCTTGCCGTGGCGCTGCAAGTGCCCGTTGACGCCGCTTTCGATGCCGACAGACGGGTTTGAGACGAAGAAAATGCCTTGGAATAGGCGTTTTGACTGACGATACCGGAATAAAAGCAGAACACGGTTCTGGCCTTTATATCCCGAATCACTACATTGGGCCGCATGAGCAACAGTTTTGACGATATGCCGTTCTTCGATGAAGAACCCGCCGCACCGCGCAGGGCAACGAACAATGCCCCTTCGGAAAACGGCGGCGGGCTTGGCATTGCCGCCCGTGCCATGGCGGCGCGCGACCAGACACGTGCCGCGCCCGATTATCTGTCCGGCCTCAACCCGGAACAGCGCGATGCCGTGGAAACGCTGGACGGACCCGTTCTCGTGCTCGCGGGCGCCGGCACCGGCAAGACGCGCGTTCTGACGACCCGCATCGCCCATATTCTGGCAACCGGCCGTGCCTATCCGAGCCAGATCCTTGCAGTGACCTTTACCAACAAGGCTGCCCGCGAGATGAAGGAACGTATCGGCGTTCTGGTCGGCGGCGCTGTCGAGGGCATGCCCTGGCTCGGCACCTTCCACTCCATCGGCGTCAAGCTCCTGCGCCGCCATGCGGAACTCGTCGGCCTGAAATCGGATTTCACCATTCTCGATACGGACGATGTTGTCCGGCTGATCAAGCAGCTCATTCAGGCCGAAGGTCTTGATGACAAGCGCTGGCCCGCCAAACAATTCGCCGGCATGATCGACGGCTGGAAGAACAAGGGCCTGACACCGCCGGATATTCCGGAAGGCGACAGCCGCGCCTTCGCCAATGGCAAGGGCCGCGAGCTTTACACCGCCTACCAGAACCGGCTGAAGACGCTGAACGCCTGTGACTTCGGTGATCTTCTGATGCACCCGATCAGTATCTTCCGCCGCCACACCGATATTCTGAAGGAGTATCACCAGAAGTTCCGTTACATTCTGGTGGACGAATATCAGGACACCAACACGGCGCAATATATGTGGCTGAGGCTTCTCGCACAGCGCGCCAAGGGCGAGCCGCAGAACGTCTGTTGTGTTGGTGACGACGACCAGTCGATCTATGGCTGGCGCGGGGCCGAAGTGGATAACATCCTGCGTTTCGACAAGGATTTCCCCGGCGCCAAGGTCATCAAGCTGGAACGCAACTACCGCTCCACCGAACATATTCTCGGCACGGCCGGCCATCTGATCGCCCATAATGAAGGGCGTCTCGGCAAGACCCTGTTCACCGAACGCAGCAGTCCTGATGACGAAAAGGTCATGGTGCATGCCGCCTGGGATTCCGAGGAGGAAGCCCGCGCCGTCGGCGAAGAGATCGAGCAGCTCCAGCGCAAGAACCACAAGCTGAACGACATGGCCATTCTCGTTCGCGCCTCCTTCCAGATGCGCGAATTCGAAGACCGTTTTGTCACGCTTGGTCTCAATTACCGCGTCATCGGCGGTCCGCGTTTTTATGAGCGCCTCGAAATCCGCGATGCCATGGCCTATTTCCGGCTGGTCTGCCAGCCGGCCGACGATCTCGCCTTCGAGCGCATCGTCAATACACCCAAGCGCGGTCTTGGTGATACGACGATCCGCAACCTGCATGACTATGCCCGCGCCCGCGATATTCCGATGCTGGCGGCAGCGGCCGACATTATCGAAACCGACGAGTTAAAACCGAAAGCGCGCAAGGCGCTGTTCGACGTGGTGCAGGACTTCCGCCGCTGGCAGGGCCTCCTGGAAAACACCGAGCACACCACGCTTGCCGAACAGATCCTCGACGAAAGCGGCTACACCGCCATGTGGCAGGCCGACAAGACGGCGGAAGCGCCCGGACGGCTGGAAAACCTGAAGGAACTCATCCGGTCGATGGAATCCTTCGAAAGCATGCGTGGATTTCTCGAACACGTCGCGCTCGTCATGGATGCCGAGCAGAATGCCGAGCTGGATGCCGTATCCATCATGACGCTGCATTCCGCCAAGGGTCTGGAATTCGACACCGTCTTCCTGCCCGGCTGGGAAGAAGGCCTGTTCCCGCACCAGCGGGCGCTGGACGAAGGCGGCCGCTCCGGTCTCGAAGAAGAACGCCGTCTGGCTTATGTCGGCATCACCCGCGCCAAGAAACTCTGCCATATCTGGTTCGTATCGAACCGGCGTATCCATGGCTTATGGCAATCCACCCTGCCCTCACGTTTTCTGGAAGAACTGCCGCCCGCCCATGTGGATGTCGCGGCATCCGACAGCAATTATGGCGGTTATGGCGGGCGCGGCGGCTATGGCCAGTCGCGCTTCGACAAGGCGGAACCCTTCGCCAATAATTATTCCACTCCCGGCTGGAAACGGGCACAGGCCAACAAATCAGATGCCACCCGCGACAACTGGGGCACACGCTCCGGCCATGCGGTCGAGCGGATTGGTTATGGCGAAAGCGGCCCGCGGACCCGCACGATTGATGGCGAGCTGGTGGCCAAATCCGTTGCCGACACACCGTCGAAATTCGTGGTCGGCGACCGCGTCTTCCACCTCAAATTCGGGAATGGCAACATCTCCGCCATCGAGGGCAACAAGCTGACCATCGATTTCGACCGCGCAGGACAAAAGCGCGTGCTGGATGGATTTGTGGAAAAGGTTTGATTCGAACGGTTAAGACAGGTTCAAGACAGCTTTTTCCATAGCCCGCGTCACATCGTTGCAATAAAGAAATTGCTACACGAGAGCGAAAACCGGGCGAGGACCGCTTTGCATATTTTACCGAAAAGCCAGCGCAAGCTTGCCGTTTTCCTGATTAACATGGATAGCGCCACGAAGCGCCTTGAGGATATGACCGCCAGGCTCGACGCCATCGGGCTGCAGGCGGAGCGTATCGCCGGCGTCAATGGCCGCGAACTCAATTATCCGATCCCGGAATTCAGCGAGATTTCCTACATGCTCATGCATGGCCGGCGCACCTCGCCGCCGGAAATCGGCTGTTATCTCAGCCATGTCGCCTGTGCCAATAAATTCATGGATGGCGATGCCGATATCGCGCTCATCCTTGAAGACGACGTAGTCTTCGACAATGATTTTCTGAATGCAATCGATGAGGCGGTACTGAACGGCAGCGACTGGGATTTGCTACGGCTGACGACGGTCAGCAACGGCCGCAAATTCCCGTTTCGCCCGCTTTCCAATGGCCGTTCGCTGGCCATTGCCCTGACGCGGGAAAAAGGCTCAGGCGCCTATCTCGTCAACCGTCGCGCCGGAAAATGGATATCGAAACTGATCCCCATGCGGTTGGCCTATGATATCGCATTCGATCTGGAATATCTGGCAGGCCTGAAGGGGGCTTTCATCTATCCGCTCTGCGCCACGCAGGATGCGGATGGCGAAAGCCAGATTCAGAACAACCTGCGCATTTATCGCCTGCCGCGCTGGCGTTATTTTACTGTGCTGCCCTATCGCGCCTACCTGGAAACCAGCCGCTTTCTTCTGCGCGGCCTGCGCTTCGCCATCGCCAGGCTGAGCGTTACGCTTGAAGGCGGCAAGGGCAAGACTGCTCCCGCCGGCAATTGAACAAGCTGGATCATGCCTCGCCGGGCGTAAAGCCGATGAGATAAACCGCAGCGATCACGGCTGCGAGAATGAAAATCGAAATGACGAAAATCGTCATCCGGTTCAATGGCTTGCGTGTCGTTTTCTTCATGCTGGAATAATGCGCGGCAGGGTCACTGGTTCCGTAGCGCACAGGATAATGCCACGTGAAGCCGCGAAACGGCGCAATTCGATTCCGCTTCAGGCACATATCGGCTAAAGCTCGGATACTTCTTCAGCTTTCCCGGCACGCCACAACAGACCCGCCATGACAGATATGACGCATCCCCGCCTCAACCCGCTGCATCTTGCCGCCGCCTTCGCTAGCGGTTGTCTTTTGACGTTGATGGTGCATTTCAACGGCCAGCTTGCCCATTACGGCAGCGCGCTGTTTTCCTCGTGGACGGCGCATGGCACAGGTACGGTGGCGGCGCTGATCTATCTCGCCATCATGCGCCCGAAGAACGACCCCACGGCACCGGCAAAACCGAAGGCACCGCTCTGGGCCTATTGCGGCGGGGTTGTGGGTGCGGCCATCGTCATCCTCACCTCCACCGCCGTCAATTCGCCGCTGGCGCTTTCCGGCACCATCGCGCTCGGCCTCGGCGGACAGGTGATTTTCAGCCTGCTGGCCGATCTTTTCGGCCTTTTCGGCCTGCCGAAACGGCGGCCGGATATGCGGGACATGGCAGCGGTGGCACTGATCCTTTGCGGCAGCGCGCTCATCATTCTTGTCGGGAGAACGGCATGATCGTCTGGATAGCCATGGCTTTTGCCGGCGGCGTCTTCGTGGCGCTGAGCCGTCAGATCAACGGCCGCTTGAGCCTGTCGAACTCACCACTTATCGCTTCATTCTGGAACCATATCGTTGGCTTTGCCGTGCTGACCGTCATCGGCCTCATCGTCGGCGGCCTCATTCCGCCCGGCGCGGCCGATGCGCCCTGGCTTGCCTTTATCGGCGGCCCGATCGGCGTCGTCTTCATCGCCTCGGGAAGCTGGCTCATTCCGCGCATCGGCGCGGTCAATACCGCCCTTCTGGTCATCAGCGGCCAGATGGTGTCAGGCGTTGTGCTCGATCTCTTCGGCGATCATCCGCCGAAAATCTGGGCAAGCGCGCTTGGCATTCTTCTCATCATCGCCGGCATGGTGCTGACGCAACGGCGCAGCCGTTGATGAAATTCAAATAAACTCAGGAATCGTTGCCGCGCGAGAACATGCTGAGCAGCGTCTTGCCGCCACTTTTCCCGCTGCTGCTGGCAAGCGTCGGACGGTTGCCGTTCAGTTTTGGCACCACGACCATGCGCTTGACTTCGCCGCGCTTGAAGGCGGCCAGGAAGCGCGAATAATCCCGAAACACGACACAGCCGTTCGATTCACCGCGTTTCGCCAGCATGTAGGTATGGGCAAGAAGCCCATCGCGGCCATGCGGGTTGACGCCGTTTTCCGGTGTCAGGCGAATGGCTTCTACGCCATGAAACCGCGCTTCGCGCATCGTCAAGCGATAGCTGGAGGGCGGCGTAGAGCCACGCATTCTGACGTGAACAAAGTCGGGATTGTCACGCATCTTGCCGATGCCGGAATGCGCTTCCAGCTTCTCGCCATTCGGCATGTGAACCGTCCCGGAGGAAATATCGTAAATCGCCGTGCCATTGCCGCGATCCGGCCACGGAACCGCATCCATCTTGCTCGGCTCGCGCATCGGATTATCAGGCTTTGCAAAGGCAAGCATGGCGCCGGTGCTCTGCTTCGGCTGCTGCGGCGCGCGCAGCGGAACCGGCGCATCAAAATCGGGGGCTGACGCAACCGCAGCCTTGGAAAGGGCGGGACGCGGCGACGGCTCCACCGTCTCGGCCGCCGCCACTTCGGGCCGGAAGCTCGGAAGCGGTACATCATCGGGAAGCAGGCTGCTCGCCTCTTCCTCGATCTGCGGGCGCGCCAGCGCCACTTCGAATGCCGGATGTTGCGAGGCAGCGCTTTGATAGGCGACCTCGGTGGTGCGCCCAAGCGCCGAATCGACGATTGCCGAAGGCCTGAGCGCGGCAAGTTCCTTCACCGACGCCTGCCCTTTGGCATTTGCCGCCGCGCCAAAGCGCTCGCGAAATTCCTTCGCGCCGATCTCCGGCATGATGCCGGCAAGGCGAACGGCCTTCTGCGGGCCATGGCTGTGATCGCTCAGGCGGGAAAATTTGCGGACGTGAATATCCCGCCCAGTCGCGTGGCCGATCGCCGTCTCGGCAGAATCAAGCCTCGCCACCAGCGTCTTTTCAAATTGCCCGACGCCATGCGAGGCGGCTGCCATGCTATGCAGCGATGCGAAGGCAGCAAAGGCAAAAAGACCGGCAAAGGCACCGCCACCGAGCAGCGCGGACATTCGGCCAAGCGAAAAGGATTTGCCTTTCTTGAGGCAGGACGACCCGGCAACACCGGCGCCATTATAGGCCGCAGCAGAAAACGCCATGATACTCGTTACTCGAACCGTTCACGCACACCCGGCCAATGCCGGTGGGATTTTGGGGCATCCAAAGAGCGGGTGAACACCACGCCGCTTTCGGAACTGACTGGTTCGAAGCATGACGAATTATGGTAACCAAAGTGTTTACGAGTCCCTGCAAAAATACTTCGTTAAGGTCTGCGCATGTCAGGCGAAGGGGAAACGATGACCTTGTGGGGACGGCGTACACTGCATCGCTCGTCCCAAAAAATGCCCCGCGGGGCGTCATCGGCCTTTAAAATTTCCGTCGCCGCATCGTCAGGTAAATTCCGACTTGGCCGGAAATTTGCTGTAAATGCGGCAGGACTGCGACGGGACAAGCTGTCGTCATCAACCAGCCACGTGCGCACAAAGGTTGAATGGGTACTTGATCAGCCAAAGCCGGCTTGGCATCCTGCTGGCAAAAGGGAGGCACATCATGAAGGCGCTGCTGCTCATCGACATCCAGAACGGCTTTTGCCCCGGCGGTAATCTGGCCGTTGCCGAAGGGGACAGGATCGTACCCGCCGCCAATGCCCTCATCGACAATGGCGGTTATGATCTCATCGTCGCCTCACAGGACTGGCACCCGGAAAACCACGGCAGTTTCGCCTCCCAGCACCCCGGCAGAAAACCGTTCGACATGGGCGAGCTTTCCGGCAAACCGCAGATGATGTGGCCGGACCATTGCGTGCAGGGCACGCAGGATGCGGAATTCCACCCCGACCTGAAGACGGACGCATTCGACTATATTCAGCAGAAGGGTGAAAACCCCGCCGTCGACAGCTATTCCGCCTTTCGCGACAATGACCAGTCGGCGACGACAGGCCTTGCCGATTATCTGGCCCGTCAGGGCGTGACGCAGCTCGATATATGCGGCCTCGCCACCGATTATTGCGTCAGTTTTTCGGTGCTCGATGCCATCGACATGTTGCCCGGCATCAAGGTCCGTTTCATCGAGGATGCAAGCCGCGGCATCGATCCGCAGGGCATAAAGGCCGCGATTGCGGCCATGCGGGAAAAGGGCGCAGCAATCGTCAACAGCCGCGACATATTGCGCGACTGACCGCCATTTCAACGCAGCCGCGGTTTTTCCAGCACATCGATGTCACCCGCCGCGTCCTCAAGACGCCGCAGGATTGCAGCATGTGCATCCTTCAGCCCCTGATTATAGAAAACATATCCGACCTCCTCGGCCAGAAACTCCACGAAGATTTCCGCCTCAAGAAGCCCCATCTCGGTTTCGGTCTCCCGGGCAAGGTAGTCCTTGATACGCGCGGCCAGGACCGCCTTTTCCTGCTTTTCGAGCATTGATCTTCCATGATTTCACGGTGTGGATGCACCGGCGAAACCCGATGAGGTCTTTCGTCCGGCGCTGACTGTCGGCGTTACCGTAACGGAAGCTTCAAGGGAATCAATCGATCCATTCATGCAATTCGTTTGCCAGCCGGCCGGGACGGCGATAGAGCGGCGGCAAGGAGTTTCCAGAGAATGTTCAATAAAGATTTTCGCGAGGGACTGAGGACCGGTTTTCCGATCGCCCTTTCCGCCGCCCCCTTTGGCGCGCTGTTCGGCGCGGTTGCAGTCGATAACGGCCTGAGCGTCACCGAAGCCACGATCATGAGCGGTACCGTCTATGCCGGCGCAAGCCAGCTTGTCGGCATCGAACTGTTTGGCCAGAAGGTCGCCCCATGGCTGATCGTTCTTTCCGTCTTCGCCGTCAATTTCCGCCATATCCTTTATTCGGCAGCCATCGCCCGAATGATCTCCGGCTGGTCGCTGATGCAGAAAGCTGCCGGCTTCTTTGTGCTGGTGGATCCGCAATTCGCCGAATCGGTCCGCAAATACGAGAACACCGGCACAGTCGGTTTTTCCTGGTATATGGGCTTTGCCGCGCCGGTCTATGTGCTGTGGCTGGCCATGACCATTCTCGGCGCCTCGCTCGGCAACCTCGTCGGCGATCCCAAGGCCATCGGCCTCGATGTGCTTTTGCCGATCTATTTCATGGGCATGGTCCTGAGCTTCCGCCAGCGGGAGAATTTCTACCCCGTGATGCTGGCAAGCGCAGCCGGCGCAACGGTCGCCTATCACTTCGTCGGCTCGCCCTGGCATGTCAGCCTCGGGGCGATTGCCGGCATTCTCGTTGCCGTCCTTTATCCGCCCAAACCCAACGGCGAGGCCAATCCTGAAAACAGGGTGGAAACGCCATGAGCGACATGCTCCATACCGACACGATGATCCTGATCGCGCTCGCCGCCATCGCCACCTATCTCACCCGCATCGGCGGTTATGTGCTGATGACGCGGATGAAATCCATCCCGCCGCGCATGGAAGCCGGCCTGAACGCCGTGCCCGTTGCGGTTCTGACCACGCTTGTCGCACCCGCCTTTTTCGAAGGTGGATACGAGGTGAAGATCGGCATGGTGGCAGCCCTTCTGGTCTGCCTGCGGTTTCCCGGTCTGACGATGTTGGCAATCGGCTGGGCCGTCGTCATCGCCATCAGGCATTTCGGGCTGCTTTAAGCGACCCTCTCCAGTGGCCTGGTCGCGGCAACAAGCCAGGCTTTCACCTCTTCATCGGTGATTAGCGGAGAGAGCTTTTCCAGAACGTCGGCATGGTAGGCGTTCAGCCAGTCGAGTTCCTCGTCGGTCAGCAGCGACACGACGACAAGTCTGTTGTCGATGGGGCACCAGGTCAGCGTCTCGAAGGAGAACATTGGCTGGTCGCCGCCGGCCACCTCCTGCGCGTCACGCACATAGATCAGGTTCTCGATACGGATGCCGAAAGCACCGGGGCGGTAGTAACCCGGCTCGTTCGACAGGATCATGCCCGGCAGCAGCTCCTGCGTCGAAAGCCTTGCGATACGCTGCGGTCCCTCATGCACCGAAAGATAGGAACCGACACCGTGGCCGGTGCCATGGGCATAGTCGGCGCCTGCCTTCCACAGCGCGATGCGCGCCAGGGGATCGAGGTCGCAACCGCGCGTTCCCTTCGGAAACCGTGCGGTGCTGATGCCGATCACTCCCTTCAGCACCAGCGTGAAGAAACGCTTCTGCTCTTCCGGCACCGTGCCGATTGCGACGGTACGGGTAATATCAGTAGTGCCGTTGACATATTGCGCGCCGGAATCGACGAGGAACATTTCGCCATCGGCAAGTGTACGATCCGTATCGGTGGTGACGCGATAGTGGATGATGGCGGCATGTTCGCCAGCGCCGGAAATCGTATCGAAAGACACGTCCTTCAACGGGTTCTGCATCGCCTGCCCCACTTTGGCCCGCGCTGCCTCCAGCGCCTTGACCGCAGCGATTTCGGTGACGCTGCCCGGCTGCTGGCGGTCCAGCCAGCTCAGATATTCGACCATGGCCGCGCCATCCTGCACGTGTGCTGCGGCCGAACCGGCAAGCTCCGCCTTGTTCTTGCAGGCGCGCGGCAGGCGGACGGGATCGGCCGTTTCGACCAATGTGCCGCCCGCTGCCGTGATTGCGCCCGTCAGCACCACCGGCGTCAGATCGGCATCGACCATGACCCGGCCCTTGGCGCTGGCAATCGCATGCAGGCGGTCGGCAATTTTCGATGGCGGCAACTGCGTCGCCAGTTGCGCCAGATAGGCCTCGACCTCGATGCCGGTCTTGCGCTTGTCGAGAAAAATATCCGTCCTGCCGTCGGCATAGATGATGGCACGGGCAAGCGGATGCGGTGTATGCGGCACGTCATTGCCGCGAATATTGAAAATCCAGGCAATGGAAGACGGATCGGTAACCAGCAGGGCATCTGCCTGCTTGGCCGAAACCGTCTCCGCCAGCAGCGCGATCTTTTCCTTCGCCAGCTTGCCCGTAAAGGCTTCCGGCTGGATAATAACGGGCTCCAGCGGCTCGGACGGACGGTCCTGCCACAGGGCGTCAAGCGGATTGCGCTCCAGCAGCACGACGGATCCGCCTTTGGCCGCAAGCGCCTTTTCCAGCCGCTTCAATTCAGCGCCGGTATGCAGCCACGGATCGATCCCCAGCCGGAAGCCCTGTGCCGCATGCTCGGATAACCAGACAGAGGGCGGCGCCCCGACCAGATCACCGCCCGTGAAGACGGATTGGTCGACCTGCGATTTGAGCTGTGTCGTATACCGCCCATCGACAAAAACCACGGCCTCGCTGCGTGTCACCAGCGCGATGCCGGCCGAACCGGTGAAGCCCGTCAGCCAGGACAGGCGCTCGGCGCATTCCGGCACATATTCCCCCTGATATTCATCGGCGCGCGGCACCAGAAAACCGTCGATAGCCAGCGCGTCGAAACCGGCGCGCAGCGCCTCGACACGGGCCTTGCCAAATTGCGGCGCGGATTTGTTTTCGAAGGTCTGGAACATGGGTGTCTTTCGGGAACTGTCATGAGGAAAGCGGTTCATTCACGCCGTCAAATCATTGGCGCACAACGACAATGCCACGTGGGCAAACCCGGTTTCAAGCCATATATGACAGAACCGATTACGGCGATAAATTGTGCATATTTTGCGAAATAAGTAATACTAGAAGACAAGTGGCATGCATTTTACGCATATCAACCGTGAAATATCCCATCTAACCAAACAAAATCACATCGCTTATATCAAGATCAACACAGCGAGAGAAACACTCTCCTGGCAAAAAGGGATTTGAAGCAATGGCAAAATCTTTCCTCCGCGCCGCCTTCGATCGTGTTGTTGAAGCACGCGAGCGTCAGGTGAGCCGCCACGTCAACGCAGCACTTTTGAACCTTGACGACAAGTCGCTCGAAGCGCTGGGCATGAACCGCGCCGATCTGCGTCGCAAGGCAAAGTCCAGCTACGTATTCTGATCAAGTCAGGCGCGGCGATCCTCCCTCCACCGCGTCTGAACAGGAATACGTCGACCCGCTTGAGCAAGCTCCTCCCATATGCTCGCGGGTTCCAGGCGGCGCGAAAGCGCCGCCTTTTCTTTTGCCCGAAAGCAAGGTCGAAAGAGCGTCAGTCTTTGCGCAGATGCAGCGTCACCCAGCCGTTGCGCCAGATGGTGCGGATGTGAGAAAGCCGCGCGCCATTATAAGCGGCGAGAACCTTCCAGCGCTGGGACGCAAGAATACCCGACAGGATGACGGTGCCGCCGGGCGCCAGATGCGTGACAAGCTGCGGCGCCATCTTGATCAGCGGCCGTGCCAGAATATTGGCGATGATGAGATCAAATGGACCATGCTTGCGGAAAGCATCGGAGTGAAAACCGGGCGCGGTTTCCAGCGCCATTCCAGACACGATGCCGTTCAGCCGTACATTTTCCTTGGCCACCTTGACGGCAATGGGGTCGATATCCGTCGCCAGTACGGGAATGGGGCGCATCTTGCGCACGGCGATCGCCAGCACGCCGCTGCCGGTGCCGAGATCGAGCGCGTTGCGGACCGTCCGTGCCCGCAGAACATCCTCTATCATTTCAAGGCAACCCGCCGTCGTGCCATGATGGCCGGTGCCGAAAGCCTGCCCCGCCTCGATCTCGATAGCCAGATCATGCGGTTGCACCTTGTCGCGATCATGCGCGCCATGCACGATGAACCGCCCTGCCCTGACCGGCTTCAGCCCCTCGAGCGACTTGGCGATCCAGTCAACATCGGGAACGATCTCTTTTTCGATGACGAGACCGGGAAAGTCAGGTGCAAGCAAAGCGCCGACACGCTCGCGGAACTCATCCTCCTGCTCGGCCATCAAATAGACGGAGGCTTCCCAGATGTCGCGCTTCTCATCCACCTCGGTCGTGGCGATCGCAACATCCTCCTCGCCGAAATAATCCGACATGAGATCGAGGATTTCGCCGGCCTTGATTTCGGTCGTGGTGACGTAAAGTCGGATTTCGCTCACGGCGGGCTGCTTTCTCTGGCTGAGGTTGTTGTCTTGCCTTTGCCACAAAAGCTGCGCCAGTCCAATAAGCCTGGCGCAATTATGCCGGCTCTATCAGCCCTTCAGAAGATTCTGGAGCTTCTGCTCGGCAACTTCAGGGTTTTCGCCATAAGCAATGGTGCCTGAAAAACGGCCCTTGGCATCAAGCAGGATGACAGACGCGGTATGATCCATGGTGTAATCGCCATTCGGATCCTTCTCATCCACCGGCACCTTCTTGGCATAGATGCGATAGCCTTTCAGCGTCTCGGCAATCTTGTCGGCCGGACCGGTAATGCCGGTAATCCGCTTTGAAACGTTGGAAACATATTGCTGCATGATCTCGGGCGTATCACGCTCTGGATCGACGGAAACGAAATAGGCCTGCATCTTGTCGCCGGCCGGGTCCACCTTTTCCATCCAGCCGTTCAGCTCGAACAATGTCGTCGGGCAGACTTCCGGGCAATGGGTGAAACCGAAGAACAAGGCCGTCGGTTTGCCCTGAAACGCCTTTTCGGTGATAGGCTGGCCGTCCTGCGCGGTCAGCGCGAAAGGCACGCCATAGGCCGTTTCCACCATCTCCTCACGGGTCTTCGTCATTTCGATCGTCAGCCAGCTGACGACACCGGCGAGAACGACCACCACGGCCCACAATACGATGCGAATATTTCTCATTGTCCAATCCTACCCCGAAAGCCCGCAGCATATCGCAGGCCTTGGCAGACTGATAACGAACGGCGACGGCGACGGCAAATCAACTGGACGTATTTGCGGCAACCGCGCTGATTTGTCACAAAGCGCAGACGGCCCAAACGATCACAGACACCAGGCGATACCGCTCTGCACGGTGGAGAGGAAAATATCCGTGCTGTGCCGCACCCAGCCGTCGAAGGCAAGAAGCACGATGGCAAGCGAAGCGACGACCGCAAGACTTGCCAGAACAAACTTCAGCGGGTTGGAAACGAGTGCGTTCATTCCACCATCATAACCTTTTTGCACCGACGCGAAAACCGCCAAAATACCGGGTTTTGCGTGGGAGAGCGCAGCAATTGTTAGGGAAAGTTTAAAATCTTGCTGTGCATTATGACCATAGCGGTTTTTAAAGCCTCGACATGATGTCTCCCGGTGCATGCCGGCCACCGCATAAAGCTCAATCCTGCTTGGGCCTGTTAGAGAGCCATCAGAGGAAACCTGCCGTCATGTCCAACGCCATCAAGCAATCCGGCGCATATCTCGAAATCGTTTCCTTCCATCTGGGCGATCAGGAATTCTGCATCGACATCATGGCGATCCGCGAAATTCGCGGCTGGGCGCCGGTTACCCCGATGCCGCACACGCCGCCTTATGTTCTCGGCCTCATCAACCTGCGCGGCGCCGTCATTCCCGTCATCGACATGGCCGGCCGCCTCGGCATGAAGATGACCGAACCGTCCGAACGCTCCGCCATCATCGTCACCGATATCGGCGGCAAGCTGGTGGGCCTGCTGGTGGAACAGGTCTCCGACATGATGACCATCCGCTCCGAAGACCTGCAGCCCGCGCCGGATATCATTCCGGAAGAACAGCGCAGCTTCTGCCGCGGCATCGTGGCGCTGGAAAAGAGCATGGTCTGCTTCCTCAACCTCGACACCGTCATTGCGGACGAACTGGCGCGCGAAGCGGCCTGATCGACAGCGTGGATCACTGCAAGCTGCATGCGTGAGAAATCTTACGGTTTGCAGGGGAGTAGTGATGGAGAGAAACGTGTCTCCACACACGTCGTCATCCTCGGCCTTGTGCCGAGGATCCATCAATGCATCGTCGAGTCGCTAGGTCGTGGATTCTCGGGACAAGCCCGAGAATGACGGCGAGAGATTTACCACTCCAAGCTTCATAGAAGCAATCACGGCTTGCCCTTCTGCCAGGTCACCTGCTGATTATAGAGCGGCACCGTGGAAATCGCCATCTTGGCCGAACCGTCGGTCAATTCCCGCGCATGCACCAGATAGATCAGCGTGTCATTGGCCTTGTCATAGACGCGGCTGACGACGAGCTTCTTCCAGACCAGCGACATGCCCTGCCGGAATACCTCTTCCCCGCCCTTCGACAGATCGATGTCGCCGATCTCGACCGGCCCCGTCTGGCTGCAGGAAATGGCGTTGTTGGAAGGGTCTTCGAACCAGTTGCCGTTCTTCAGCCGGTCGATGACGCCACGCTCGAAATAGGTAACGTGGCAGGTGACACCCTTGATCTTGGGATCGGCGATCGCCTCGATGACGATATCATTGCCGATCCAGTCGACCCCGACTTCACCCACGACCTGCGAATGCGCCACTGTCACCGGAAGCAATGCCAGAAAGCCCGCAAACAAACCCGACAGAGTTTTCATCGTCATCGCATCTTCTCCGTTACGCTGCTTCAAACATAGGTGGGCGACACCATTAAGCAACCCGGGCGACGGCGCGTTTTTTCATGCTGCAGGGCTGGTAGCCGGTGGAGGTGAGACGGCCGGCGACCATGCCGATCTTTTCCGGCAGATCGCGGATATGGGTGACACGCAAGGCCTTCGCCGCCGCAATCGATGCGGCAGCGCAGACAACCGCGTCTTCGGCGGCATTGTGGTGCACGAAGCGCAGCTGGAGATGATGGGCAATCACATTCAGCTTGTGTGATTCCAGATGTGGCCAGACATGCCGGGCGATCTTGACGCTGCAGAGATAGGAAAGATCAGGATAGGACTGCCGGTATTTGTCGAAGGACGCCCGCATGACGCTGAAATCGAAAGCGGCATTATGGGCGATCATGGTGGCGCCATGGAAGTCATCAATGAACTCTTCCATCACCTCAGGAAATTCCGGCGCATCCTCGACATCAGCAGGCCGAATTCCGTGCACGGCAATGTTGAAGGGCGAGAACCGCATGTCCTTCGGCCGGATAAGACGTTCCTCGACACGAACGATATTACCGTCTTCTATCCACGCAAGCCCGACGGAGCAGGCGCTGCCCCGTTCCTCATTGGCGGTCTCGAAATCGATGGCGATGGTTTTCAAGAGTGATTCCCGTTGTTTCATTCCGGCATAGACCGGATTGGCATCAAAGAGAACCGGCCTCGGCTGAACGCGCTTGCGAAAGCATCCATTCGATGAGCGTCACCAGATCGGGATTATCAAGCATGCGCCGCGGATAAACCAGAAAATAGGCAAGCGTGCTGGCCATGTCTTTTCCAAAGGGCGCGATCAACGCACCTTCCGCAAGCTCGCGGGAAACGAGCGAGCGTCGCGTCAACGCAATGCCATGCCCGGCTTTCGCCGCATCCAGTGCGCCATTGCTGTCGATGAAGACCGTGCCGCCGGAGGCATCGACATCGGATGCTCCGGCCGCCTCCAGCCAGCGCCGCCACTCATTGCGGTTTTCATCATGCAGAAGCGGCACGGCTTTCAGGTCTCCCGCCTCCTGAAGCGGTCCGTATTTCTCAAGAAGCTGCGGCGAACAGACCGGCAGAGTGCTGTCATCGATGAAACGGATGCTCTCCAGCCCTTCATAACGACCAAAACCGTGCCGCACCGCCAGATCGACATCGTCCCGCGAAAAATCCACGAGCCGGTTGGTCACGCTGATGCGGACGTCCACATAGGGGTGTTGCTGCTGAAAGGCCGGCAATCTCGGCATCAGCCATTGTATGGCGAAAGTCGGCGTACAGCTGAGGGTCAGAACCGTGATCTCGGATCGAGCCGTCAGTTCCGCCGTCGCCTCGCGCATCATCCGGAAGGCGGTGCGAAGCGCGCCGTAATAACGCTCCCCCTCCCGCGTCAGCTGGATACTGCGCGGCTTGCGGAAAAACAGCTGCACGCCAAGCCGCGTCTCCAGCTCCCGGATTTGCAGGCTGACCGCGCCAGGGGTGACATTCAGCTCGTTGGAAGCAAGCGTGACGCTGCGATACCGCGCCGCGGCTTCAAAGGCCTGCAGCCCTTTAAGCGATGGAAGTTCCGTTGCCATGATTTAGCTGAGCTCAATTATCGCGAGAGAAACTATCGTTTGAAAACACAATAAAGCAGGGAGTAAATAGACGCAACAGGATATGGGGGCGGAGAAAGTGCCGCAATATCGGCTTGAGGTAAACTCAACCGATATCGGGTGGATGGCAGCGTGCCTTCCTGCAATCATGTCGATATTCATATAGCGTGGGAGACGATTATGGCGATACAGAAACAGATGGATGCCCGAGAGTGGGCAATGCTCATAGCGCTCTCACTACTCTGGGGCGGATCATTCTTTTTCGTTGGCGTCGCAGTCAAGGAACTGCCGCCCGTCACCATCGTCACGTTGCGGGTCACGCTTGCCGCTGCGGCGCTTCTCATCGTCTGCCGTATCATGGGCCTTCATCTGCCGCGCCAATGGGCGGTGTGGCGCGCCTTTTTCGGCATGGGGCTGCTCAACAACATCATTCCCTTCTGCCTGATCGTCTGGGGCCAGACCCATATTGCCAGCGGGCTTGCCTCGATCCTCAATGCCACCACGCCCCTTTTCACCGTCATCGTCGCGCATTTCCTGACCGCTGACGAAAAGATGACCGGTAACAAGCTCGTCGGCGTACTGATCGGTTTTGCCGGCGTGGCGACGATGATAGGTCCTGCAGCCTTTGGCGGATCATCCGGCCTCTGGGGCCAGATCGCCATTCTCGGCGCGGCCATCTCCTATTCCTTCGCCGGCATATTCGGCCGCCGCTTCAAGGCCATGGGCGTGCCGCCGCTGATGACCGCCACCGGCCAGATATCCTCTTCGACGCTGATGCTGATCCCGGTCGCCCTTCTCGTCGACAGGCCATGGACACTCACCATGCCAAGCCTCGGCACCTGGGGCGCGCTGATCGGCATCGCCCTGTTGTCGACGGCCCTCGCCTACCTCATCTTCTTCCGCATTCTTGCCAGCGCCGGCGCCACCAACCTCGCCCTCGTCACCTTCCTCATTCCCGTCAGCGCCATCCTGCTCGGTTCGCTGCTTCTCGGCGAGCAACTGGAAATGAAGCATTTCGCCGGCATGGCGATGATCGCTGCCGGTCTTGCCGCAATCGATGGCAGATTGTTTTCCAGATTGCGCCAGCCGCGCCAGCGGCTGCAATGAGGCCGGACGATCGAGGCCGACTTGCGAGACGGCCTCGTTCTTTTCCTCTCAGCCCGATGTTTTCCGGCAATGAACGCTTCCGTGCCGTCTTGACGCCCGGCGGCTCCTCTGGCCTTATGCCGCCATGACCAGCTTTGCCACCAACATGCATCTCACCGTGACCATTCGCCCCGCAGGGCGCGTGGCGGTGTCAGTGCGTTAGTCAACTGGTCATCCGTCCACCACCCTGCCGCATATTGGCAGGGTCTGGTGTTCCCGCTCTGCCTCGGCTGAAAAATCCAAGGAGAGCAGACATGCCGGAAAGCGATATACCCTCACCCCTGGACCCCGATGCGCGCTGGCCCGAAGGCCTGTGTATTCGCGCCCGCACCCCGGCAGATGCGCCGGGGATAACGGCACTGCACAACATGGCCGGATTTCGCAACGGGACGCTGCGCTGGCCGCATCAGAATCCGGAAGATATTCGCAAAGGGATCGAAACCCAGTCGGCCAACAGCTTTGCGCTGGTCGCCATCCTCGACGGCAAGATCGTCGGCGATATCGGCTTGACGCGCCACACCAACCGCCGGGCCCATGCGGGCAGCATCGGCATGGGTGTTCATGATGCCTATACGGGACAGGGAATCGGCAGCGCCATGATCGGCGAAATCCTCGCCATTGCGGATCGCTGGCTGGACCTGAAAAGGATCGAACTGACCGTTTTCACCGACAATGAGCCGGCGCTGGCGCTTTATCGTAAATTCGGTTTCGAGGTCGAGGGCCATCTGAAATCCTTCGCCTTCCGCGACGGCGAGTATATCGATGCCTATTGCATGGCGCGTCTGCGGTAATGGTTCAGACAGCCAAGCAATGATCCTCAAACACGCGCCGAATGGTCCGCCGCGACCATTCGGTCATTTCTTCGTTCCGCCCGCGCTCGGCATCCAGTACGATCAACGCCTTCCACAGTGCCCAGCCGCGCCCGCGCTGCCATGTGGCCTCATCCAGATCCAGCGCCCGGCGAAAAACAGCCCGGCTTTCCGCATCAAGCACATTCCACGCGAGAATGAGATCGGACGACGGATCGCCGACGCCGGAACTGCCGAAATCGATGACGGCCGACAGGCGCCCGTCCAGCACCAAGAGATTGCCCTCGGCAATATCGCCATGCACCCACACGCCCTGCCCCTGCCAACGGCTCGAAAGCGCAAGCTGCCATATCTCCATGGCCAGCGCCTGATCCACCTCATCGGAAAGGCGCGCCACCGAGGCTCTCGCCTCGCCATCATAGACTGCCAGCGATCCACCGCGATGGAAATTATGTGCGCCCGCAAGGGGGCCATCCGAAGCATCGATGTCATGCAGGGCGTTCAAAAACCCCGCAACATCGCTGGCGATGGCCGAAAGATTGATGCTTTCCAGCTGCCGGGCGAGAGGTTCACCCTTCAGCCAGCGATAGACGGACCAGCAAAACGGATAATCCTCACCCGGCTGTCCAAGCGCCAAGGGCGCGGGAATCGGAACCGGCAGGAACGGCGCAAGGGCCGGCAGCCACCGATGTTCCTTCTCCACCTGCGCCACATAGCGCTCAGCACTTGGCATGCGGATCAGCATGTCGTCGCCAAGGCGGAAGCTGCGATTGTCCCAGCCGCTCAATTCCACCGGCCGAACATCGAGCGCCGCCCATTGCGAAAACTGGCTGGCAATCAGCGCCCGGACCTGCTGCGTGGTGACGACAATCCGGTCATCCATGATGCGTTCCCCGTTTCAGGCGCAAACCTCTGGCGATGCAGGACAACACGGCGATGACGGCATATCAGCCGCCGATCAGCGCCAGCCACTCATCCTCGTCCATGGTTTGCACGCCCAGTTCCGTCGCCTTGGCAAGCTTGGAGCCCGCCCCCGGCCCGGCCACCAGAATATCCGTCTTTTTCGAAACGGAACCAGCCACTTTCGCGCCGAGGCTTTCGGCCCGGGCTTTTGCCTCGTCCCGCGTGAATTTTTCCAGCGAGCCGGTGAAGACCACCGTCTTGCCCGCCACAGGACTGCCTTCGGTGGACGGCTTCTCGGCCTCCTTCGGCTGCAACTCCCGTATCAGCCGGTCGATGACGTCGAGATTGCGCGGTTCCTTGTAGAACTCGATGATGGCACGGGCCACCACCTCGCCGATACCGTCGATGCTGTTGAGCTCCGCCCAGGCGTCACTTGCCGGATCCGCCGCCGCCTTCATCGCCTCTTCGAAATGTTCATAGGTGCCATAGGAACGCGCCAGAAGCTTCGCCGTTGTCTCGCCGACATGACGGATGCCAAGCGCAAAGATCAGCCGATGCAGATCGATCTCGCGGCGGGCATCGATGGCATCGAACAGCTTCCTGACGCTGACCTTGCCAAAACCGTCGATATTCTCGAGCTTGGTCAGGTGGGATGCTTCCTGCCGCGCCTTCAGCGTAAAGATATCGGGCGCAGTCTTGATCGAGAGCGCCGGATCATCGCTTTCGAAGAAGAAATCGATCTGCTTGGTGCCCAGCCCTTCAATATCGAAGGCATTTCGCGAGACGAAATGTTTTAAGTGCTCTACCGCCTGCGCCCGGCAGACGAAACCGCCGGTGCAGCGCGTGACCGAATCGAGCTTACCGGTCTTTTCATTACGTTCGCGCACCGCATGGCTGCCGCAGACCGGACATTTTTCCGGAAACGCATATTTCACCGCTTCAGCAGGGCGCTTCTCCAGCAGCACATCCAGCACCTGCGGAATGACATCGCCAGCGCGCTGCACGATGACCGTATCGCCGATGCGAATGTCATGATCCTCTGGGCGAATGCGCTCGCCACTATTGCCGATGCCTTCGATATAATCGGCATTGTGCAGCGTCGCATTGGTGACGACGACGCCGCCGACGGTGATCGGGGTCAGGCGCGCCACAGGCGTCAGCGCCCCGGTGCGCCCCACCTGGATTTCGATATTCTCGACCGTGGTGAAAGCCTGTTCGGCTGGAAACTTGTGCGCCGTAGCCCAACGCGGGCTGCGCGAACGAAAGCCCAGCCGTTCCTGCAGATCAAGCCGGTCGACCTTGTAGACAACGCCATCGATATCATAATCGAGATCAGGCCGAGCGACGCCGATTTCATTATAATGCTCAAGCAATTGCTGGGCGGACGTGAATCGCTTCATCAGCGGATTGACCGGAAAACCCCACTCCCGGAATTTCTCGACGATGCCATATTGCGTATCGGCGATCCGCGCCGGCTGGCCGCCATTCGAGACTTCGCCCAAGGCATAGGCGAAGAACCGCAGCTTGCGTTTCGCGGTCACATTGGCGTCGAGCTGGCGCAGCGAACCGGATGCCGTGTTGCGCGGGTTCACATAGGTCTGCTTGCCTTCGGCCTCCATCTGGGCGTTGAGCGCCATGAAGTCGCTCTTGGCCATATAGACCTCGCCACGCACCTCCACCACATCGGGCGCGTCCGAAGGCAATTCGTTCGGGATTTCCTTGATGGTCCTGATATTGGCGGTGACGTTCTCACCGGTCGTGCCGTCGCCGCGCGTCGCCGCCGTCTTCAGCTTGCCCTTCTCATAACGAATGGACATGGAAAGGCCGTCGATCTTCGGCTCGGCGGTAAATGCGATGGAATCGTCAGGCAGATGCCCGAGAAAACGGTAGACGGAACTGACGAAATCGCGCAGGTCCTCTTCCGAAAATGTATTGTCGAGCGACAGCATCGGGCGGGCATGCACGATGGGCGCAAAGGTCGGCAGCGGTGTAAAGCCGACTTTTTTCGACGGGCTGTCAGCCCGCACCAATGCCGGGAAAGCCGCCTCGATGGCATCGTTGCGCCGCTTCAGCGCATCATAGTCAGCATCGGAAATCTCCGGCGCGTCCTTACCGTGGTAAAGCGCGTCATGACGGGCAAGCTCGGCTGCCAGAAATGCCAGCTCGGAAGAGGCTTCAAGTTCAGTCAGGTTTTCGACGGGAATCTGGTCTTTCGACATGTCGGCCTCTTTTCGGAATTACCGAACGCTTTTAGCCGAAATAAAACAGCAATAAAATCAGTTTTGCCGCCAGACTCACAAGACCCACAATGCCGATCGTGCTCTCGCAACGCTTTGGCGAACGATCAGTCCTTGGCAGCCAGCAGACGGGCCGCCGCAGCCCTCGCCTCGTCGGTCACCGATGCGCCGGCCAGCATGCGGGCGATCTCTTCGGTCCGGTGTTTCGGCTCCATCGTCGCCACGCGGGTGGCGATGCGCTCGCTGCCATCGCCGGATGGGCCTTTGGAAATCAAGAGATGGGTCGCCGCCCGCGCCGCCACCTGCGGTGCATGGGTGACGGAGAGAACTTGCACCGTCTTCGACAGGCGACGCAACCGCTGGCCGATAGCATCCGCCACGGCACCACCAACACCCGTATCGATTTCATCGAACACCAGGGTCGGCGCCGAACCACGATCCGCCAGCGCAACCTTCAAAGCCAGCAGGAAGCGGGACAATTCACCACCCGAGGCGACTTTCATGATCGGTCCCGGCCGTGTGCCCGGATTGGTCTGAACGTGGAATTCGACGGTATCGATGCCGTCGGCCGTCGCCTGATCGGTATCGGAGGTGACCTCGACGGTAAACCGTGCCCGCTCCAGCTTCAGCGCCGGCAGCTCGGCCATCACAGCATCGGAAAGCGCATCCGCCGCATGGCGGCGTTTGTCGGAAAGCGATTGGGCGGCACGGTCGAAATCAGCTTTGACGACGCCGAGATTGGCCTCCAACTTGCCGAGCTTTTCCTCACCGGCATCGAGATCGGCAAGATCAGCCACCATTTTTTCGGCTAGAGCCGGCAGGTCAGGCACAGCGACATTATATTTACGGCCGGCGGCGCGCAGCGCGAACAGTCGCTCCTCCACCCGCTCCAGTTCACGCGGATCGAATTCGGTGCGGCGCAACGCCGCCTCCACTTCCATCTGTGCATTGGAAAGGCTGTCCAGCGCGGCATCCAGCAACTGCACGGTGTCTTCCAGCAGGCCGGGCGCTTCGTGGCTCTTGCGCTCAAGCCGGCGCATCATGGATGCAATGACAGGCACGGGCGAAGCATTGCCATTCAGAAACTCGCTGGCTTCGGCGATATCGCCGGCAATGCGTTCGGATTTCTGCATCACCGCCCGGCGCTCGGCAAGCTCCTCCTCTTCACCGTCACGCGGCGAAAGCCCTTCGAGTTCCTCGACGGAAGAGCGCAGGTAATCCGCCTCGCGGGCGGCGGCCTCCACCTTGGCGCGGTGGGTCTTCAGGGCGCGCTCGGCGTCTTTCCAGGTGCGGTAGAAACCCTGAACGGCGCGGGCCTCATCGCTCAGCCCGGCAAAGGCATCCAGCAGCGTGCGGTGGGCATCGGTATCGACAAGCGCACGGTCATCATGCTGGCCGTGAATTTCCACCAGCAATTGCCCGAGCTGCCGCATCATCTGCACGCTGATGGCCTGATCGTTGATATAGGCCTTGGTACGTCCGTCGGAGGATTGCACGCGGCGAAAAATCAGGTCGCCGTCGTCATCGAGACCGTTTTCCCGCAGAAGAAGCCGTGTCGGATGATTGTTGGGGACTTCGAACGTGGCAGTCACCTGCCCCTTGTCCTCGCCATGCCGTACAAGGCCGCCATCGCCCCGGCCACCCAGCGCAAGGGAAAGACTGTCGAGCAGGATCGATTTGCCCGCGCCGGTTTCCCCCGTCAACACGGAAAGGCCCGCCTCAAAACCGAGGTCGAGCCTTTCAATCAGGACGATATCGCGAATCGAGAGCTGGACCAGCATGGCCTATGCCCCGTCTCAGGCGCCGATAAGCTTCTTGCCGGCGCGCGAAATCCAGGACCCCTTGTTTTCACGCGGCTCCAGCCCGTTGCCTTTCAGCAGCTTGTAGGAGTCCGCATACCATTGGCTGTCGGGATAGTTGTTACCGAGAACGGCGGCCGCGGTCTGCGCTTCTTCCACCAGGCCCATCGCATAATAGGCCTCCGTCAGACGCGCCAGCGCTTCCTCGATCTGGTTGGTGTTCTGGTACTGCTCGACGACGATGCGGAAACGCGAAACGGCGGCGAGATATTCCTTGCGCTCAAGGTAATAACGGCCGACCTGCATTTCGCGGCCGGCGAGCTGGTCGCGGGCGAAACGGATCTTGGCCTGCGCATCGGCGACATATTCCGAATCGGGATAGTCGTTGACGACCTTGCTCATCGCCTCGACCGTACGCTGTGCTGCGCGCTGGTCCTGCGTCACGTCGGAAATCTGCTTCGAATAGGCAAGGCCGATCATGTACTGAACATAAGCCGCATCCTTGGAACGCGGATATTGCCGCAGGAAGCGGCTGCCATTGGTGATGGCCACATCATTCTTGTTGGTGCGCGTCGCAATGAACGTCTGCATGACAAGCGCCTTCTGGCCCCATTCGGTGAATGGATATTGCTTGTCGATCGCCTCGAACTTGCGTGAGGCTTCCGTCATGTTGCCGGCGTTCATGTTGGCAAGCCCCTGCTTGTACAGAACGTCAGGCGGATCGGATTCAAAACCGAGCTTGGTAATGTCGATATCCGGATCGGACTGGCAGGCCGTGACGGCGACACTTGCACCGACCAACAACAACGAAACGGCGATCCCCCGCATCGTACCCTTCATCGCACCAGACCCTACATGCTTCATTCGACAGTTCCCACTTCCCGCGCAAATACATAAGCATCGGCTTTGCACTGGCGTTTCTAGCCATAAAAGCATCCGCAGGGCAACGCAATGATGACGCATTAACGCATTTTTATGGCATCCGCGCGCGCAATCGCATGAATATCAGGCGATATGACGAAACATCTTGCCCTGCATCATAAAAAAGCCGCCCCCAGGGGAGCGGCTTTTTCTGTCAATCGATAGCCTGCGAACAAACTCAAGCAGACCAGGGCGCAAATTCCGGCATGTTGACCGGTACGAATTCGCGGGCGCGCACCATCTGGTTGCGGGCAGCCGGTGCTTCGACGATCTCGTAAGCCGTGCGGTCGCTCAGCAAAGCCTTCAGCGCATTGGCATTGACCTTGTGGCCGCCGCGATAGGACCGGTAGCAGCCGATGAACTGCGCGCCGGCAAGCGCCAGGTCGCCCACGGCGTCCAGCGTCTTGTGACGGACGAATTCGTCCTTGGCGTAACGCAGACCTTCCATGTTGATGACGCTGTTATCGTCGGAAATGACGACGGAATTCTCAAGCGAGGAGCCGAGCGCATAACCGGCAGCCCACAGGCGCTCCACGTCACGCATGAAACCGAAGGTACGGGCGCGCGACAATTCGTTCTTGAACGTCTCAGCCGTCAGGTCGCCCTTCCAGGACTGCTTGCCGATCAGCGGCGTGTCGAAATCGATGTCGACTTCAAAGCGTGTGCCGTCATAGGGACGGAATTCTGCCCAGGAAGCGCCCGAGTCGATGCGCACCGGCTTGGTGACGCGAATATAGCGGCGCTTCGCACCAAGGTTCTTGATGCCGACCGATTCGATGGCCTCGATGAAGGGAGCAGAGCTGCCATCCATGATCGGTGCTTCCGGACCGTCAACCTCAACGACGAGATTGTCGAGGCCCATGGCGTAGATGGCGGCCATGACGTGCTCGATCGTCGCCACTGACTGGGACAGCGAACGGCCGAGCACGGTGCACAGGTCGGTATTGCCGACATTGGCCGAAACCGCCTTCAACTCGGTGACGTTGCCATTGTCATGAAGGCGATGGAATACGATGCCCGTCCCAGCTTCTGCGGGCTGGAACGTCATAGAGACCGGATTGCCGGAATGCACGCCAATGCCTTTAAGCTGAACAGCATTTGCGATAGTTGTCTGAAATCCGAGCAGTCCGATAGTCATGCGTATATGCCTTGTTTTGCAAACCGCGCCGTTTGGTGAAGCGCCGTTCAAGTTTTAAAGCCGGTTTTGGCGACCGGCCAAGTCCGTATTTTCCTTTACCCAGCCTCATACATACGCACATGTAGGTGCCACGACAAATCACTGTTCGTTTCGGATTGTTACACGCATAAACTATTGAAAACGCAAATTAATTTAGTGTTAATCACGCAAAATAAACAAAACGCCCGGGTCGTGAAACCCGGGCGTTTGAAGAGGCGGATGGAATCGCCTTTAGTTGGACTGGCGGCGCAGGAACGCCGGGATTTCCAGCTGGTCGTCATCATGGTGGCTGGACGATGCGGGCGTTGCACGGCCGTGGTCGTCAAGCTGGCCACGACGCGGTGCGTAGAGGCTGGCTTCCGGCGAAAGCGGCGCGCGGCGCTGCGGCGCCATGCTCGGCGCATCCATCATGTCGGAGGGAACTTCTTCTTCTTCGCGGCGACCAAGCGAGTTGGTGATGCGCTTCAGAAGACCCATCGGGCCACGCTCTTCCTGGGCGGCAGGAGCGGCATGGGCGCGGTGTTCCATCTCGGCCTTCACGACCGGCGGAAAGTCCTCGACCTTCGGCATGCGTACCGGCTCTGGCTGGCGGGCAACCGGAGCAGGCTCCTGGTAGACCGGTGCCTGCGGCTGCTGCATGCGCGGAGCCGGAGCGGCAACCTGTTCCGGTGCATGGTAGACGGGTGCCGGAGCAACCGGCGCCGGAGCGACCTGCTGAACCGGCTGAGCCGGACGAAGAGCAGCCGGCGCTTCAGCCGGGGACGATGCGAACAGCTTGCTCTGCGGACGGAAGTCCTGAGACGGCTGCTGGTGAGCGGCAAAACCGAGTTCGCGTTCCATTTCAGCTTCCGCCGAACGGATGGTCTGGGCGATCTGGTCTACGGTCTTTGGTGCCTGCGATACTGCATGTGCAGGCTGAACTGCGGCCGGAGCGGGAGCAACGGCCGCGGAAGGACGGATAAGCGGCTTCGCAGCAGCAGCGCGCATTTCGGCAACATTCTGTTCGCCGATGCCGGCAACACGGTCAATGCCGGTGGCAACGACGGAGACGCGGATGAGACCTTCCAGAGCTTCGTCGAAGGTGGCGCCGAGGATGATGTTGGCATCCGGATCGACTTCTTCGCGAATGCGGGTAGCCGCTTCGTCGACTTCGAACAGGGTAAGGTCGCGACCACCGGTGATGGAGATCAGCAGGCCCTGTGCGCCCTTCATCGAGGTTTCGTCGAGCAGCGGGTTGGCGATTGCCGCTTCCGCAGCCTGCATTGCGCGGCCCGGACCGGAAGCCTCACCGGTACCCATCATCGCGCGGCCCATTTCGCGCATGACCGAGCGAACGTCGGCGAAGTCGAGGTTGATGAGACCTTCCTTCACCATCAGATCGGTGATGCAGGCAACGCCGGAGTAGAGAACCTGGTCAGCCATGGCGAAGGCGTCGGCGAAGGTCGTCTTGTCGTTGGCAATGCGGAAGAGGTTCTGGTTCGGAATGACGATCAGCGTATCGACGGACTTCTGCAGTTCCTCGATGCCCTGTTCGGCAAGACGCATGCGGCGGCCGCCTTCGAAGTGGAAAGGCTTGGTGACGACGCCGACCGTCAGGATACCCTTGTTGCGGGCAGCCTGTGCAACGACCGGGGCAGCACCGGTGCCGGTGCCGCCGCCCATGCCGGCGGTGACGAAGCACATATGGGTGCCATTCAGGTGATCGATGATCTCATCGATGCATTCTTCAGCGGCGGCGCGGCCGACTTCCGGCTGGGAACCGGCGCCAAGACCCTCGGTGACGTTGACGCCGAGCTGGATGACCCGATCTGCCTTCGTCATGGTCAGTGCCTGCGCATCTGTGTTGGCGACAACGAAATCGACACCCTGGAGGCCAGCCGTGATCATGTTGTTGACAGCGTTACCGCCGCCGCCGCCAACACCGAAAACGGTGATGCGTGGCTTCAGCTCGGTGATATCAGGCTTTTGCAGCTGTATCGTCATTTTAGCATTCCTTCTTTCTCTGGCCGCATCGCCCCGCTGGCCGATTCTTGAAAACTCAACTCTGAAACCTCCGGCTTACGCCACGAGGCCACTCAAAAACTCTCTTTCAGCCATTGCCCAACCCGGGCTATCCGGCCGCTGCCCGTACCAAACGGCGAGAACATTCCGCCTTGCGCCGCATGAATTTCGATGTCCGCCACCTGCGGATAGATCATCAGTCCGCAGGCGGTTGAGAATGCCGGTCCCTTCGCCGCTACCGGAAGACCGGCCACGCCCATGGGGCGGCCGATACGAACGTTGCGGGCGAGAATGCGCCGTGCCGTTTCCGGCAGTCCCGTCAGCTGGCTTGCGCCGCCGGTCAGGACCACGCGCTTGCCGACAATGGGGCTGAAGCCGGACTTCTGGATACGATCACGGATCAATTCCAGCGTCTCTTCGATACGCGCCCGCACGATGCGGGTTACAAGGGCTCTTGAAACTTGCGATGGTTGATCGCGATCATCTTCGCCAATCGGCGGGATCGAAATCATGTCGCGCTCATCCGCGCCATTCAGCAAAGCCGAACCATGCACCACCTTCAGTCTCTCCGCATCTTCGATTCGTGTCGAGAGGCCACGTGCAAGATCTGTCGTAACGTGATGGCCGCCAAGGCCGATCGCGTCGGTGTGAATGAGCCGGCCTTCGGCGAAAACCGAGATCGTCGTGGTGCCGCCGCCCATGTCGATGGCCGCGCAGCCAAGTTCGACTTCATCGTCCACCAGCGCTGCAAGACCGCTGGCATAGGGCGTCGCCACCATGCCTTCGACCGAAAGATGGGCGCGGTTGACGCAAAGCTCGAGGTTCTTCAGCGCCGTGCGCTCGACCGTCACCACATGCATGTCGACGCCAAGAAGGTCGCCATACATGGAGAGCGGATCACGAATGCCGCGTTCGCCATCCAGCGAATAACCTGTCGGCAGCGAGTGCAGGATCGCCCGGTCCTGACGCATGGACTGCTGGCTTGCCGCCACCAGAACCTTGCGCAGGTCGCTGGCTTCCACTTCCTGGCCGCCGAGATCGATGCTCGCGGTATAGATATCGCTTGCCAGGCGTCCGGCGGAAACATTGACGATCAGGCTGTCGACGGTGAGACCCGCCATGCGCTCGGCCGCATCGACAGACAGACGGATGACGCCTTCCAGCGCGTCGAGATCGGCGATCACGCCTGACTTCACGCCGCGCGAGCGCTGGTGGCCGATGCCGATGATTTCGACCTTGTGGGTGCGGCCCGGCAGAATTTCGCTTTCCTGACGCGGCGTCAGCCGGCCGATCATGCATACGACCTTGGTCGAGCCGATATCCAGCACCGATACGATGTGGCTGCGCTTGGAGGACAGCGGCTTCAGGCGAGGCAGGCCGAAATGGGAAGAACCGAATAAGCTCATGTGTTCTTCTCCGCCTTCTTGAGAGCCTTGGTGCGCGCATCGACGGCGGCCTGACGGCGTTCCGTGGCACCCTCGGTCAGCTGGATCGTGGTGCGGTCCGCGAGCCTCAGATCAACCGCGGCGACATCGCGCGACAGAACCTTTTCCTCGAGATCGAGCCGCGCCAGCAATTGCAGCGCCTGCGGCAGGTTTTCTTCCGGCAGCTTGACCACGATGCCGTTATCGAGATGCAGATCCCAGCGACGGCCGGCAATGCGGACATAGGCGCGGACACGGTTGCGGATTTCCGGCCAGTCGGCCAGCTGCCCGACGAAACCGGCAGCACCGGTTTCCGCGTCACGTCCGACAAACAGCGGCAACTCGGCGAATTTATTGTCACGCAGCGGCGCAATCACGCTGCCGCTTTTTTCGATCAGCGACAGTTCCGTTCCGTGCTGCCAGATGCCGAAGGCTTCACGCTCCTTCAGGCGAACCTCGACGGTCTTCGGATAGACCTTGCGGATATCGACATCTTCCACCCAGGGAAGCTGTACGAGCTTGCGGCGCGCCGCATCGATATCGAGCGCGATGAGCGAGGTGCTGCCATCGAGGCCGAGAAGCTGAAAGACTTCGATTTCCGACGTCTGGCGATTGCCCGAAACTTTCACGTCCTCAACCGCAAAGCCCGCGGCAGATGTCGTGGTCTGGGTGACGATGTTGGTGTGTCCGCCGAGCGACATGCCGTAAAGCCCGGTCACCGCGTAAAAAGCAATGGCCGAAATCGTACCGGTATGGGCGGGAATGTGAATGCGTCCGGTCGCAAGGCTGACACCGAAACGCACGAAGCGACGCAGCGGACGCGGCAGCACCCTGCGATCGTCGGCATTGGCTGCCGCCGCATATTGCTCGCGCTTTTTTGCCGTCGACTTTTTGCCGGTCACCGCAAACACGAAGCGTCCTCCACCATCCAGCTGACAAGGTTACCAAAGGAGCGGCCAGCATGGGCCGCCATTTCGGGCACCAGGGAGGTCGGCGTCATGCCCGGCTGTGTATTCACTTCAAGCCAGATAACTTCGCCATCTTCTGAGAAACGGTCGTCGTAACGAAAGTCTGAACGGCTTACGCCACGGCACCCGATCGCCTGATGCGCCATAACCGCCAATGTTTGAATCTTTTGGTAAATTTTCGGTGAAATTTCTGCGGGAATGACATGTTTCGAGCCACCAGCCGCGTATTTCGCATCGTAATCATAGAAATTGTGGCCAAGCGGCACCACTTCGGTGACGCCCAGCGCCTCGCCATCAAGCACGCCACAGGTCAGTTCGCGCCCATGAATATAGCGCTCGACCATGACCTGATCCCCATAACGCCATTCCGACGAGGTGAGGATTTGCGGCGGGTGCGACTGGTCTTCCTTGACGATGACGACGCCGAAGCTCGAACCTTCGCGTACCGGCTTCACCACATAAGGTGGCGCAAGCGGATGTTCGCTGGTGAAATCGAAGCGGTTCATGACGCGCTCGACGGCAACCGGGACGCCGGCGGCGGCAGCAACTTTCTTGGCCTGCGCCTTGTCCATGGCAAGGGCGGAAGCCAGCACGCCGGAATGGGTATAGGGAATGGCCAGATATTCGAGAATGCCCTGAATGGTGCCGTCTTCACCGAAGGGGCCGTGCAGCGCATTGAAGGCGACATCCGGGCGCAGTTCCGCGAGCACGGCAGCGACATCGCGCCCTACATCGACCCGGGTGACCTTGTAGCCCTCGCCTTCCAGCGCAAGCGCGCAAGCGTTGCCCGACGAGAGGCTGACCGGCCGCTCCGACGAAAACCCACCCAAAAGAACAGCTACGTGCTTGCCGCCCATCGAACCCTCTGACACCAACTCTCCGTTACGAACCACGCCCGAACCGACCGAATTTGACGGACGGTGATTCTGGCACATGATCCTTGAGATCAGTTAAACGCCATTAAGGTTAATGAATCGTTTACTTTCGTTAACCGCCGCGCCCAACATGCCGAGTTCCATTAAAGAATCAGCATCGATCCGGATTCCCTCCTTGGAATCAGAGAGTTGCACCGATTGCAACATGCAGGTTTTCAATGATCGGAAATAAAGCCGCGCCAGCGCGACAACGGCGCCCCGCTGAAGGCAAGGTCGAAACGTTAACGAAAGGCGTTTTTCCCCAGCGAAAATTATCTGGCGTTTCAGCGTTTTAAATCCGCGACCTGAATCAGTCTCTCAATCACTGGAGCGCGTGAAAAAGCTTCGCCGTCGGGATCTCGCATTCAAAGATCACATTATTTGCATTATTTCTTTTTTAGCATTCCATAAGAACAAAAATTGCGTTAACGCAGTCCCTGCCTCCCAAGGCATGACATTCCAATCATCTGAAATGGAACCCAAACCATGACTGACGCGATATCTCCGGTATCGTCGACAGCTGGCAATTCGAACGCTGTAAAGACAAATTCGCCTGCACGAGTTCTCACTGCCAGCCTGGTCGGCACGACCATCGAGTTTTTCGATTTTTACGTTTACGCCACGGCCGCAGTGCTCGTGTTCCCGGCATTGTTCTTCCCGAACAACGACCCGATGACGGCGCTTCTGGCGTCCTTCGCCACCTTCTCCATCGCCTTTTTCGCCCGCCCGCTCGGCGCGGTGGTCTTCGGCCACTATGGTGACCGTGTTGGCCGCAAGACGACCCTCGTCGCAGCGCTCCTGACCATGGGTGTCTCGACCGTCGTCATCGGCCTTCTGCCCTCCTATGAGACGGCCGGCGTTCTTGCGCCGCTGCTTTTGGCGATTTGCCGCTTCGGTCAGGGCTTTGGTCTTGGCGGAGAATGGGGTGGTGCCGTGCTTCTCGCCACCGAAAATGCTCCTCCCGGCAAACGCAGCTGGTACGGCATGTTCCCGCAGCTCGGCGCACCCGTCGGCCTGTTCCTTTCGTCCGGCGTGTTCTGGATCCTCCTGCACTTCATGTCGCAGGAATCGCTGCTCAGCTGGGGCTGGCGCATTCCCTTCGTCGCTTCGATCATCCTGATCGCGGTCGGCATGTGGGTTCGCCTGTCGATCACCGAAACGCCCGACTTCCAGAAGGCCATCGAAAAGGAAGAACGTGTTGCCGTACCGGTCGCCGAACTCTTCCGCAACCACAAGCGCAGCCTCGTGCTCGGCACCTTCGTGGCGCTGGCCACTTTCGTGCTGTTCTATATCGGCACTGCCTATCTTCTGTCCTACAACGTCAAGGTTCTGAAAATTCCGTTCCTCGACGCGCTGGAAGTGCAGATCCTCGGCTCCATCGTCTTCGGTATCTTCATCCCGATCGCCGGCAAGCTTGCCGAGAAATTCGGCCGTCGTGAAATCCTGATCCTGACGACGGTGCTGATCGGCCTGTTCTCCTTCCTGCTGCCCAGCCTGATGACGGGTGGCGAAGGCTCGATCTTCATCTTCGCAGCTCTTGCCATGACGCTGATGGGCATGACCTATGGCCTGATCGGAACGGCGCTCGCCGCCCCCTTCCCGACCCGCGTGCGTTACACCGGCTCGTCCATCACCTTCAACATGGCCGGCATCTTCGGCGCGTCGCTGGCGCCCTATATCGCCACATGGCTGCAGGTGAATTACGGCATGGGTTACGTCGGTTATTACCTCTGCGTATCCGCCATCATCACGCTCGCCTGCATTCTTCTGTCCCGCAAGGACGAAGTCTGATCCGAACGGATTTCCTGACATTAAAAAGCCCGCGAAACCTTCGTTTCGCGGGCTTTTGTTTGCCTGCTTTAACGCTTACGCCACGGCCTGGCGCCGCTCGACATGACCGGTCATGCAGACGCGATTGCGCCCTCCTCCCTTTGCCCGATAGAGCGCCAGATCGGCATTGTGCATGACCTTGTCGAAAATGTCGGCGTCACCGCGAAAGGCCACGCCAATCGAAATCGTCACCGTGATCCGTAAATCCAGATACTCCACCGGGGTGGTCTCGATGGCTGCGCGAACCCTTTCACACATCTGCAGAAAGGCGAGCGGACTAGTTTCCTGCACAACGACAAATTCCTCGCCACCCAGACGGGCGACATGCGCAGAAGGATCGAATTGCTCCCTTATCCTGCGAGCGACGTTCGAGATGACGAGATCACCGGCAAGGTGGCTGTATCTGTCATTCACCGACTTGAAATGATCGATATCGAGAAAGGCAACACAATAGTCGCTGCCCAGTTCAGCGCATGCAGCATAAAGGCCGAGCCGGTTGCTGAGGCCGGTCAGGGCGTCCGTATGGCTCAGATGCAGGAAGCGCTCGTGGGATTGCACGAGAATTTTCACTTCCCTGGCATTCAGCCAGCAGACCAGCAATGTAATCGTAAACGCCACCGTACCACCGAGCGTCACACTCAACATGATGCCGTTGAAGAGATCGGTTACCAGCCCGAACTGTGCGAGGAGCGTCAGGCCACCGATGCACATCAGAATGACAATGATCGTCACGAGACAAGCGATACGAATGGAGAATTCCAGCGGCTCGAGCCGCCTGCGGCCCTCCGACGTGGCGACCGAAAAACTTATCATTTCGATCGGTTTTTTCCAAAGACCCAACATCATGCTCAAAAGCACCTAGATCACGTAATGCCGTTGGTATTTCTTGATAAAAAGTAATTTAATATTGAAGGACGAGACGTCGCCTCACCCCGATAATATCGGAAAAAACTGTTGATTGACCGTTACGATACACGAAACGGCCAGATCAACAGCAGATTTTTCTTGCAATAGACAGCATTCGCCGAGGCTTAAGCCCCGAGGAACGGCTCCACTTCCCGGCCCGGCATGAACAGGCCAAGGCGCTTGATTTCCCATTCGAGCCGGATGCCCGATTTCTCGAACACCCGTCTGCGGATGGTCTCGCCCAGATATTCCAGATCGTAGCCAGTCGCGTGGCCGGTATTGATCATGAAATTGCAATGCAGCGATGACATCTGCGCCCCGCCGATGACGAGACCACGGCCGCCCGCCTCGTCGATCAGTTCCCAGGCGGAATGACCTTCGGGATTCTTGAAGGTCGAACCACCCGTCTGCTCGCGTATCGGCTGGACGGTTTCGCGATGATGGCGCACGGCGTCCATATCGGCGCGGATTTTCGCCTTGTCTTCCGGATAACCTTCAAACAGCGCACCGGTGAAGATCAGGCCGGCATCGGCGCCGGAATGGCGGTAGCTATAACCCATATCCGCGTTTGACAGCACATGCTGGTTGCCTTGACGGTCGACCGCATAGACTTCCACGACGCGATCGCGTGTCTCACCGCCATTGGCGCCGGCATTCATGCGCAGCGCGCCACCGATGGAACCGGGAATGCCGTAAAAGAAATGGAACCCACCGATGCCATTATCCATGGCCATGGCGGCAATATGTTTGTCCGGGCAGATCGCGCCCGCCTTGATATGGTTCTCGCCGGCAAGCTCCACCTGGCCGAAACCCTTGGCAGACAGACGGACGACGACGCCCGGAATACCGCCATCACGCACCAGAAGGTTCGAGCCGACGCCGACCACGGTCAACGGCACGTCTTCCGGCAGAATTTTCAGAAAGGCAATCAGATCATCCGTGTCGTGCGGCTGGAACATGACTTCCGCCAGACCGCCGGCTCTGAACCACGTCACGCGGTCCATGGGCGCATCCGGTGTCAGACGTCCCCGCAATTCCTTTACCCCGTCGCCGAGCCTCCCCAGCAATTTTACCCCATCGACCTGTCTCATTCAGACTTTCCTGATATGCTCTTCAATTCCGAAGGCAGCACCGCTGCCCATTGCGTGATATTTCCAGCCCCCAAGAGAACCACGAAATCACCCGGTTTCGCAATGGCTGCAACCTGTGACGCAAGGTCCTCCCGCTTTTCGAGAAAACGGGCGTCGCGGTGGCCGGCGGCCTTGATGGCCGAAACCAGCGCTTCCGAACTTGCGCCTTCGATCGGATCTTCGCCCGCGGCATAGACCGGAGCAAGGATAATCGTGTCAGCATCGTTAAAGCAATGCGCGAAATCGTCAAACAGGCTTGAAAGACGGCTGTAACGGTGTGGCTGGTGCACGGCGATGATGCGGCCCTTGCAGGCTTCCCGCGCAGCCGCCAGCACAGCCTTGATCTCAACCGGATGATGACCGTAATCGTCGAAGACCTGCACGCCATTGGCTTCGCCCGTCAGCGTGAAGCGACGCTTGACCCCGGCAAAGGAGGCAAGCCCCTTCTTGATGTCGGCTTCCGAAATACCGAGGCGATTGGCAACGGCAATCGCCGCCGTCGCATTCGACACATTGTGACGGCCGGGCATCGGCAGAACGAGATCCGTGAAAGAGAATATCTTGCCGGTGCGGCGACGGCGGATTTCCACATCGAAAATGGACCGCGTGCCGTCAATGCGTACATTCGAAAACCGCACATCCGCCTGAGGGTTTTCGCCATAGGTGATGACCTTGCGGTCCTCGATCCGGCCAACCAGCGCCTGAACCTCGGGATGGTCGAGACACATGACGCCGAAGCCGTAGAACGGCACATTCTCGACGAACTGCCGGAACGCGGCGCGCACGGCATCGAAATTGCCGTAATGGTCAAGATGTTCCGGATCGATATTGGTAATGACGGCCACATCGGCCGGAAGCTTCAGGAAGGTACCGTCGGACTCGTCGGCCTCCACCACCATCCACTCGCCCTCACCCATGCGGGCATTGGTGCCATAGGCATTGATGATGCCGCCATTGATGACGGTCGGATCGAGATTGCCGGCTTCCAGCAGGGTCGCGACCATGGAGGTCGTCGTGGTCTTGCCATGGGTGCCACCAATGGCGATGGCATTGCGGAAACGCATCAGCTCGGCCAGCATTTCGGCACGGCGAACGATCGGCAGGTGCTTTTCCCGCGCCGAGATCAGCTCCGGATTGTTCTTCTTGATGGCGGTGGAAACAACCACGACTTCGGCGTCACCGAGATTGTCAGCGGTATGTCCGACAAATACCTCGATGCCCTTGTCGCGCAGGCGCTGCACATTGGCGCTGTCAGCCTGATCCGACCCCTGTACGCGATGACCGAGATTGTGAAGCACTTCGGCAATGCCGCTCATGCCGATCCCGCCTATGCCGATGAAATGGACAAGGCCTATGGCTTTCGGCATCTTCATGCCCCAACTCCTTCATTCTTCTTTTTAAATTCCTGTACGGACCGGCCTTCGGCAATCGCTTCCACCAGATCGGCCAGCACATCCGCCGCATGCGGTTTTCCGGTTGCCTTGGCAGCCGCTGCCGTCGTCGAAAGCCTGTCCGGCTCCGAAAGTGCTGACGATAGCAGGCTCGACAGTTTTTGCGGCGACAGTTCCGACTGTTTGATGACGCTTGCGCCCCCGGCGGCCGAAAGTGCGGCCGCATTCGCTGCCTGATCGTGATCGAGCGCGTGCGGATAGGGCACAAGGATCGACGGACGACCGATCACCGAAAGCTCCGACACCGTCGAAGCGCCGGAGCGGCTGATAACAAGATCGGCCTCAGCGATGCGCGAGGCCATGTCACCGAAGAAGGGCGAAACGTCAGCCTTCACACCGAGCTTCTGGTAGGAGGCTATCACGCTGTCCTTGTCTTCGGGTCGGGCCTGCTGGGTCACGACGACGCGCTTGCGCTGCTCGTCCTTCATCAGGCAGATCGCCGCCGGAACGGCGCTCGAAAAGAACTGCGCACCCTGACTGCCGCCGAAAACCACCAGCTGGAAAGGCTCCCCCGTCTGCGACGGCGTATAGGGAATTTCCGAGGCCGCCAGCACCGCCGGGCGCACCGGATTGCCGGTCGCCACCGTCTTGTCGGAATATTGGCCGTTGGCGGGCGGCAGGAAACCGCCGGCAATTGCCTTCACGCGGGCAGCCAGCGCCTTGTTGGCGCGGCCCATCACCGCATTCTGCTCATGAATGATTGAGGGAACGCCAAGCCCGGTCGATGCCAGAAGCGGCGGCACGGTGGGATATCCGCCAAAACCGACAACCGCGACCGGCTTCAGTTTCGTAACCAGCCGACGCGCTGCGCGAAGACCTACCCACAGCTTCCAAAGGGAACGCACGACGGAAATCGGGTTCTTCGAGCCGATGGTGGCGGATGGCACGACATGGATTTCATCCGCCGGAAACTTGCCGGCATAACGCTCGGCGCGGCTGTCGGTGACGAGATGCACCTGATAACCGCGCGCCTTCAGCGTATGTGCCAGGGCCTCTGCCGGAAACACATGGCCGCCGGTTCCACCGGCGGCAAGAAGAACAATACCCTTGCTCATGATCGTTTACTCCGCTGGAACGCCGGAACCGACGCGGAAGAAGCTGCGCTCCTGCGCCCGCTTTTCAGGTCTGTGGCGTGTCAGCGCCAGAAGGAAGCCGGCGGTGACGCAGATCGCCATCATCGACGAACCGCCATAGGAAATCAAAGGCAGCGTCATGCCCTTGGCGGGCATCAGCTCCAGATTAACGCCGATATTGATCATCGACTGCATGCCGATCTGCAGCACGAGACCAGCCACGGCGAAGCGGCAGAAATCATCCTTTTCCTTGAAGGCGTGCGACAGGCCGCGCAGCACGATAAAGGCGAAGATCGCCACCAGGAACATGCAGAAAACGATGCCGAATTCTTCAGCCGCAACCGAGAAGATAAAGTCGGTATGGCTGTCGGGAATGATGCGCTTGACGATGCCCTCGCCCGGGCCGCGCCCGAACCAGTCGCCGCGAATGATCGCCTCACGCGCCGTATCCACCTGGAACGTATCGCCTTCACCGGTCCAGAAGCGGTCGATACGACCGGCGACGTGTGGCAACATCAGATAGGCGGAAATGATGCCGCCGACACCAACGCCACCGAGCATGATGATCCAGAACCACGGCACGCCGGCCATGAAGAACATGCCGCCCCAGACAACCGAGGTCAGGATCGTCTGACCGAAGTCCGGCTGGGCGATCAGGAGTGCTGCCACGATGCCGAAGGTGATGATGGCGAAGAGATTGCCGGGAATTTCAGGATGGCGCGCCCGTTCGGCGAACAGCCAGGCGCAGACGATCACGAAGGCAGGCTTCATGAATTCCGAAGGCTGGATCGAGAAGGTGCCGATGGAAATCCACCGCCGCGCACCCTTGACCTCGATGCCGAAGAACAGCGCGAAGATCATCATCAACAGCGAAGCGATCAGCATGATGACCGCAACACGCCTGACCTGACGGGGCGACAGGAAGGAAAGGCCGACCATGATCGCCAGCGACGGCACCATGAACATCGCCTGACGTTCGACGAAGAAGAAGCTGTTGAGACCGATACGCTCGGCAACCGCAGGCGACGCCGCAAAGGACAGCATCAGGCCGATGCCCATCAGTGCGACGAACGCCGCCAGAAAGAAACGGTCGATAGTCCAGAACCACTCTGCGACCGGACCGCGATCAACTCGGCTTACCATGGCCTTCAGCCCCCTTTTCCAGAGTGAACGAGCATCGTCATGCCGTCGAGCGCCGCGACCTGTGCGACGAACGAATCACCTCTGATTTCAAAGTTCTTATATTGATCGAAGCTTGCGCAAGCCGGGGATAACATCACGACGTTGCCGGCCGTCGCATCTTTTTCTGCATCGGCTGCCGCATGCTGCACTGCCTTGTCCAGCGTGCCGGATATTTCATAAGGCACCGCCTCGCCAAGCGTCGCGGCAAATTCCGCCGCCGCTTCACCGATCAGATAGGCTTTGGCGATGTGAGGAAACAGCGGCGACAGGCTGGTTATGCCACCCGCCTTGGGCAGACCGCCGGCGATCCAATAAATCCGCTCATAGCTGGAAAGCGCAGGTGCCGCGGCATCGGCATTGGTCGCCTTGCTGTCATTGACGAAGGTGACGTTACCGCGCCTCCCGACCGGCTGCATGCGGTGCTTGAGGCCGGGGAACGATTTGAGACCGGCGCGAACCTCGTCTTCGGAAACCCCGACCGCAAGGCAGGCAGCGATTGCCGCCGCCGCGTTCTGCGCATTGTGGCTGCCACGAAGCGTCTGGATACCGTCGAGATCGACCAGCAGCGAAGACGTACCGCCATGTGCCCGCAGGATGTGGTTGCCTTCGGCATAAAGACCTTCGGAAACGATGTTGCGCTTGGAAATGCGCTCCACCTTGACGCCGGCGCGCTCGATACGGTCGGCAATCAGCGTCGAGTGGCTGTCATCCACACCGACGATCGCAGTGTTGCTGCCCGCCACCAGCCGTTCCTTGACGTCGGCATAATGCTGCATGGTGCCATGCCGGTCGAGATGGTCAGGCGTCAGATTGAGCAGGATACCGGCAGTCGGATTGATCGTCGGTGCCAGATCGATCTGGTAGGACGAGCATTCGACCACGTAAAAACGTTGCGCTTTCGGCGGATCGAGGCTTAGCACCGCCGTGCCGATATTGCCGCCGAGCTGCGTATCGCGGCCGGAGGCCTTGAGAATATGGGCGATCAGCGCCGTCGTCGTGGATTTGCCGTTGGTGCCGGTAATCGCGATAAACGGGCAATCCGGCGCATGGGCACGACGTTCGCGGATGAAAAGCTCGATATCGCCGATGACCTCGACGCCCGCTGCTTTCGCAAGGTCCACAGACCAGTGCGGCTTTGGATGTGTCAAAGGCACGCCGGGCGCCAGCACGAAGGAAGAAAACGAAGGCCAGTCTATCGTTCGAAGGTCCGCCGTCACGATGCCTTCGGCCTCAGCCTTCGCAACGCTGTCGGGATTGTCGTCGAAAGCGACGACTTCCGCACCACCGGCAACCAGCGCCCGGGCCGTGACAAGACCTGAACCGCCAAGCCCGAAAAGGGCGACTTTCTTACCTCTGAACGACGTGACCGGGATCATCGCTCACCTCAGCTTCAGGGTGGCGAGGCCAAGCAGCGCGAGACCCACGGAGATGATCCAGAAACGGATGACCACCTGGCTTTCCGTCCAGCCTTTTTTCTCGAAATGGTGATGGATCGGCGCCATGAGGAAGACGCGCCGGCCGGTGCGCTTGAACCAGAACACCTGGATGATGACCGACAGTGTCTCCATGACGAACAGGCCGCCGACGATAACCATGACGATCTCATGCTTGGTGGCAACTGCGATCGAGCCGATAAGACCGCCGAGCGCCAGCGACCCCGTATCGCCCATGAAGATGGCGGCGGGCGGCGCATTGAACCACAGGAAACCGAGGCCCGCGCCGATGACCGCACCGACGATGACCGCAAGTTCGCCGGTGCCCGGCACGAAATTGATCTGCAGGTAGTTGGCAAACACCGCGTTACCGGCGAGATAGGCAATCACGCCGAAGGTGGCGGCAGCGATCATGACCGGCACGATGGCGAGACCATCGAGACCATCCGTCAGGTTCACCGCATTGCCGGCACCGACGATGACAAATGCGCCGAACAGCACGAAGAAATAGCTCAGATTGATCACGAATTCCTTAAAGAAAGGAAAGGCGATGGAACTGCCGAGCGTGCCGCCATGCGGTGCGGAGGCGAGCGCCATCTTCATCATGAAAAACACGGCAATCGCCGCGATCACGAATTCGATGCCGAGACGGGCCTTGCCGGAAAAACCCTTGTCGCTCTGCTTCGTCACCTTGAGATAATCGTCGTAAAAGCCGATTGCGCCGAAACCGAGCGTCACCATCAAAACGGCGACGACATAGACATTCGACAGGTCACCCCAGAGCAGCGAACCACCGAGAATACCGGCAAGGATCATCAGCCCGCCCATGGTCGGCGTACCGGCCTTCTTGAAATGGGTCTGCGGCCCATCGGCGCGGATCGGCTGGCCTTTGCCCTGGCGAACGCGCAGCGAGTTGATGATTGCCGGTCCGAACAGGAAGACGATCAACGCAGAGGTGAACATTGCGGCGCCCGCCCGGAAGGTGATGTACCGGAAGAGGTTGAAGACTTGAACTTTATCCGACAGTTCGACGAGCCAGATCAGCATATTTGCCCTTTCAAAAGGCTATTTCAGACTTGGCGTTCCGTCTCGGGGAATGCCGGATACTTGTCAAGCAGGGCGGCGACAATCTTGCCGAAACCAAGCCCCAGTGACGATTTTACCATGAGCGCGTCTCCCGGTTGCACCCATTGCAGGGCGAAATCGGTGAGTTCCGCCGTCGTCGGGAACCAGATGACGGTGACGCTGTCCGGCAACGCATCGCGAAGAGCGGCCATCGCCTCTCCCGCCAGCCAGACATGTTCGATACCCGCCGCAAGCAGCGGCCCGGCCAGCTCTTCATGCAGCTGCGCGGAAAATTCACCCATTTCCAGCATGTCGCCGAGAACTGCAACGCGTCGGCCGTGGCCCTGCGTTTCGGTCTCCGCCAGCACGGCAATCGCCGCCCGCATCGAAGCCGGATTGGCATTATAGCTCTCGTCGATGAGCAGGAAGGAGCCGCCGTCGATCGTCAGGCGGTGGCGCTGGCCACGCCCCTTCACCGCTTCGAGTGTTCCGAGCGCCTCAAAAGCCCTGTCGAGATTGGCGCCGGTCACGGCAACAGCGCCAAGCACAGCCATGGCATTATCGGCAATGTGACGACCGGGAACGTTCAGGTGCAATTCGCTGGTCTCACCGTTCAGGATCGCCCAGATGGTTGAACCCGACGGTGTGCTTTCGAAATCGGCAAGCCGGAAATCGGCTTTCGCATGCTGCCCGAAGGTCAGAACATGCTCTATGCCCTGCTCCTGTGCGACCTCTTCAAGCTGCTCGAACTGGGCATTGTCGCGGTTGAGGATGACGGAGCCGCCCTCCTCCAGACCTTCGAATATCTCCGCCTTGGCGGCAGCGATCTCTTCGATGTTCTTGAAATTGCCGAGATGGGCGGCAGCGATGGTGGTGATAATCGCCACATGCGGGCGCACCATCTTCACCAGCGGCCGGATTTCGCCGGAATGGTTCATGCCGATTTCGAACACACCGAATTCGGTATCGGCGGGCATGCGCGCCAGCGTCAGCGGCACGCCCCAATGGTTGTTGAAGGAAGCGACCGCCGCATGGACCCGCCCCGACGGCTCCAGAGCCTGCCGCAGCATCTCCTTCGTCGTCGTCTTGCCGACCGAGCCGGTCACCGCGATGATGCGCGCCGAGGTTCTTTCACGCGCCGCGATCGCGAGCTTGCCGAGTGCGGCGAGAACATCCTCCACCACGATCATCGGCACAGTCAGCCGGCCGAGAGCCGGCAGCTTGCCTTCGGCCACCACCAGAAGACCGGCCCCGTTTGCAACGGCAAAGCTGGTATAATCATGGCCGTCGACCCGATCACCCTTGATGGCGAAGAAGGCCTCTCCGGGTTTAACGGTCCGGCTGTCGATGGAAATGCCGGTGATTCCGGTCGGCAGGTTGCCCACCGGGCGTCCTGCCGTGATGGCGATCATGTCGGCGACTGTCCATAACCAGCTCAAATCTTCAATCCTTCCAGCGCAGCGCGCACCTGTTCATGATCGGAAAACGGCAGCGTCACGGAACCGACGATCTGCCCCTCTTCATGCCCCTTGCCCGCGACGATCAGCGTATCGCCATTTGAAAGCAGCGACACCGCATGGTGGATCGCCTGCGATCTGTCGCCGATTTCCACTGCACCCGGCGCCGCCGCCATGACCTCGGAACGGATCGTTGCGGCATCTTCCGAGCGCGGATTGTCATCGGTGACGATGACGATGTCAGAAAGCCGCGTCGCCACCTCACCCATGATCGGGCGCTTGCCCTTGTCACGGTCGCCACCGCAGCCGAAGACGGTGATGATACGGCCGGAAGTGAAAGGCCTGACCGAGGTCAGCACATTTTCCAGCGCATCCGGCTTGTGGGCATAATCCACATAGGCAAGCGCACCGTTTTTCGTCTGGCCTACGAGTTCCAGACGACCGGCCGCACCGATCAGCTTTTCAAGCGCCTTCATCGCCACAGTGGCGGAAACGCCCGTGGACATGGCAAGACCGGCCGCCACGAGCGCGTTGGCCACCTGAAAATCGCCGGCAAGCGGAATATCCACCTCGTGGATCACGCCGTCATGATGCACTTCGATCATCTGTTTATGACGGAAATGCTCCACCCGTTTCAGCGTCAGGTAATCGCCCTTGCGGCCGACAGTGCGAACATCAAGGCCCGCATCACCAGCGGCGCGGATGGCCTGCTGCGACCAGGGATCGTCAGCGAAGATCACTGCCGGTGCACCCTTTTTCATCAGCGTATCGAACAGCCGCATCTTCGCGGCCATATAGTCCTCAACGGTCGGATGATAGTCCATATGATCGCGGCCGAGATTGGTGAAACCGGCCGCCGCGAGCTTCACGCCATCGAGGCGACGCTGGTCAAGACCGTGGCTCGAAGCCTCCATCGCCGCATGCGTTACGCCTTCGTCGGCAAGCTCGGCCAGAAGTGCATGCAATGTCACAGGGTCGGGTGTCGTCAGCGCGCCATAATCCTCGCGGCCGGGCGCAATGACACCCGTCGTGCCGATCTGTGCGGCGGCATGGCCGGCAAAGGCCCAGATCTGCCGCACGAAGGAGGCAACGGACGTCTTTCCAGCCGTGCCGGTCACAGCAACCATGGTTTCAGGCTGTTTTCCGTAGAACCGGGCGGCGGCAAGGGAGAGATAGAGGCGCGGATCGGTGACAGCGAGAACCGGTACATCGGCCTCCACCGCATGTGCGGAAACGATCGCAACCGCACCCTTGGCAACCGCGTCCTTCACATAGGCCGCGCCATCCGCCTTGGTTCCCGCCACCGCCACGAACAGGCTGCCTGGCGCAGCCTTGCGGCTGTCTGCGGTTATTCCCCCGATTTCGATCGCCCCGATCTCAGACAGGAGCAATTCATTCAATTCCGGAAACGCGTTTCCGGATATATCTCGCAAATTCATCGACTGTGTCCGTCTTGTCCCCCCGGCGCGAATCGCCGGAACATCATAAGCTCTAACAATCAATAAGACACGAGCAAGGCCGAGCCATCCTTGCCGAACTTCGGCTTCACGCCCAGCACCGCTGCGGTGCGGGCGATGATATCGCGCACCATCGGCGCTGCGGAGGTGCCGGCGAGTGCTGCGCCATTACCCTTGTCGGTTTTCGGTTCATCGATGAAGGTCAACACCACATATTGCGGGTCGTCGATCGGGAAAGCTGACAGGAAGGCGTTGAAGTTCTTGTCGCGGACATAGCGGCCATTAACGACCTTGTCCGCCGTGCCGGTCTTGCCGCCGACGTTGAAACCGTCGACGCGCGCATTGCGGCCCGATCCGTTCACACCATTCCACTCGAACAGGAAACGCATGTCCTTGCTGGTGGTGGGTTTCAGAACCTGCTTTGCCACCAGATCCGCCTGTTCGCGGGTGCGCGGCAGGAAGGTCGGCTCGATCAGCTTGCCGCCATTAACGAGGGCAGCGCCCGCAACCGCCGTCTGCAGCGGCGTCGTCGAAACACCGTGACCGAAGGAAATGGTGATGGAGTTGATCTTCTTCCATTCACGCGGCTGCGATGGCAGCGCCACCTCCGGCAATTCGGTCTGCATGCGGGTCAAAAGCCCGAGCTTCGTCAGAAACTCCTTGTGGCCTTCGGTACCGACAGTGTCGGCGATCTTGGCCGTACCGATGTTGGACGAAAACTGGAAGATTTCCGGCACCGACAAAACGCGGTTCTTGCCATGGAAGTCCTTGATGGTGAAACCGCCGATCCGGATCGGATAACGGGCATCGAAACTGTCACCCAGACGCACACGACCCGAATCGAGGCCCATGGCGATGGTAAAGGACTTGAAGGTCGATCCCATTTCGAACGTGCCGTTCGACATGCGGTTGAGCCAGCCCTCCTTTGCGCCTTCGGCCGGGTTATTCGGATCGTAATCCGGCACCGAGGCCATGGCGAGAACTTCACCCGTATGCACGTCCAGCACCACGGCACCGGCACCGATTGCCTGGAACTTGGCGATCGCGGAGGTTACGACCTCACGCACGATGGACTGCACGCGCAGATCGATCGAAAGCTTTACCGGCTCCAGCGGTTGATCGCTGGTCATGCCAAGTGCCGTCAGATCGGCAAGTCCCTGATTGTCGACATAACGCTCCATACCCGCCACGCCGCGATTGTCGATGTTCACATGACCGACGACATGGGCAGCCGTTGGCCCGCCCGGATAGAACCGGCGTTTTTCCGGACGGAACCCCACACCGGGAATGCCGAGTGCGAGAATCTGGCTCTGCTGCTTGGGCGTCAACTGACGGCGCAGCCACTGGAAACGGGAATTGGAGGTGAGCTTCTGATAGGTGCCGCGCTGATCGAGATCAGGCAGAACGGTGCGCAGCTTCTCGATCGCCTCGTCGATATCGACGATGCGATGCGGCTCGGCAAACAGCGAGACGGTGCGGATGTCTGTGGCGAGAACCTCGCCATTGCGGTCGAGAAGGTCCGGGCGCGACGCCATCAGCCGGTCTGCGGGCGCGATGCTCGAAACGGTTTCCTGTTCCGCCATGCCATATTGTACGAGACGCCCGCCCACGACGGCATAAAAGGCCACGAAGCCAAAAATGATCAGGCCAACCCGGCTTTTCGCCTGGGCAGCACGCTTCTTGCGGGCTCCCTCAAAAGCCGCATGATCGGTATAAACACCGGTGGTGCTGGCGGAAAAATGAGCCTTGCTCTTCAAAACCATGACGCGGGAGAGAAAAGACATCAGCGGTTCACCGATCCTGTTATCGTGTCATCCATGTCATCGGTTTCATCACCGGCGACGGCGGAGACGGCCGGAGCCGCTGGGGGACGGGAAACGCGGGCCCTCGGCGTCGGAACCGGGGCGCCATTGGCGGCTATCTGGCCGGCCGGCGGCGATTTCTTTTTGGTGGCTGCGCCAAGCGTCGCGCCCGGCTTGGAACCGTTGACGGCGGCGGCAATCACATCCTCGACGCTCATGCCTTCCGGCTCAGGCGGCTGCGGCAGTTGCGAGCGCAGCATGGGCAGTTCGCGCGGCTGCGCCAGTTGCGTCGGCAGCGTCGGCGAAAGGCCAAGCTCGTCCTGATAGGCATTGACCAGACGATGCAGACGGTTCGGCTGCGTCAGGAGCGCCCAGTCGGCCCGCAACAGATCGATCGTGTCCTTCTCGAGCTTGATTTCGGCCTCGAGCTTGCGGACCTCTTCGAGCTTCAGATCGGCCTTGTGCTTGATCGAATAGGTCACAACGGCCGCAGCAACCATGACCCCCATCAAGATAACATCGAAAGTGCGCAGCATATCAGCCTCCCATCTTTTCAAGGCTGGCGAGATCGGGAAGCTCGAAGATCGAAAAATCCGCCGCGCGCGCTGGCGCGGTCGTGCGCAGACCGGCCCGCAGCTTGGCTGACCGGGCACGCGGATTGAGTTCCGCCTCCGCGTCGCTGGCGGCGATCATCGGCTTGCCGATATTGTCGAAAATGGCCGGCTTGTCTTCGACCATCGGCAGATGCCGGGAACCGGCAGCCTTGCCGGAACGGTCGGAGAAGAATTTCTTGACGATGCGGTCTTCCAGCGAATGAAACGTAACGACGACCAGGCGACCACCGGGCTTCAGGGACCGCTCTGCAGCGAAAAGCGCCTGCGCCAACTCGCCGAGTTCATCATTGACGAAAACCCGAAGCGCCTGAAACACCCGTGTCGCTGGATGGATCTTGTCCTTCGCCTTGCGCGGCGTGACGATCTCGATGAGACCGGCGAGATCACGCGTGGTGCGGAAGGGCTCTTCCGCCCTCTTCTTCTCGATGGCGCGGGCAATGCGGCCCGGCTGCTTTTCCTCACCGAGAAAACCGAAAATACGAATCAGATCGCCGACTTTCGCGCGATTGACGACATCCGCCGCCGAAACGCCGGAGGCGGACATGCGCATATCAAGGGGACCGTTCTTCTGAAAGGAAAAGCCGCGCTCTGCCTCGTCGATCTGCATGGAGGAAACGCCGATATCAAGTACGACGCCGTCAAGGCCGCCCTCTGGCGCGTGCCTCGCCAGATCGGAAAATTGTGATTGAATGAGGTTTAACCTGCCGCCATTGGCGGCAACCATCGCCTGACCGCCGGCTATCGCGGTCGGATCGCGGTCGAGCGCGATGACATTGGCACCCTGATCGAGAATGGCCTGAGTGTAGCCGCCGGCACCAAAAGTGCCATCAAGGATGATCTTTCCGGATGCGGGTTCAAGCGCGGCGATAACTTCGCGAAGCAGGACAGGGATGTGACGCTGAGGTCCGCCATCGGCATCAGAAGATCGCCCACCAGAATTCGCCGCCATTCCGTGTCCCCGTCCTATGCGGGGCGAGCAGCCGAAAAACCGCGCCCCGCTCTTGCTTCCGCCTGCGCGCCCAAAAACGCCTGCGGTTGCCAAAGCTGAAAATGATCCGCCCGTCCGACGAAGGTGACCTCGGTGGATATGCCGGTAAATTCCCGCACGAAATCCGTCACCATCAACCGACCTTCCTGGTCGAGCTTCATGAAGACACCGCCGCCGTGAACCAGCAGCGACATCGCGTTCGCTTGCGGCGAGAAGGCATCCATCGACGCAATCTGCCGCTCGTAGCGCTCCAGCAAATCCGGACCGCCGATACTGATTGCCGGGAAAGCGAAATCCTGAAGGCAATAAAGCTCCTGGATACCGCGCCTCACCAGCACCGAACGAAACGGAGACGGAACCGAAACGCGCCCCTTGGCGTCGATCCTGTTCGTCACGTTCGATAAAAAGCGGTCCATTACTCAACTCGCCCAAACCGCAATCCGCCAGGCGAACCATCCGCCCCACAGACAACACCGGTACGCACGACACATCGCCAAGCGCCAGGGCAACATGCCCTGCAGCAGCCCCTTGCAGGCTCCTCACTCGTTTCAGCGATTGCGGGTCAAAAACACGACCCAGTGTGGTGTGTATTTGGGATATCATGGGACACTATGGGCGTCAATGGGAGAAGCCGGCACGATACCGACTTCGCATCGGAAATTCATAAGCCGTTAAGTTTAACGAATGGTTTACTTCGGGCGCACAGATGCGCTTTCACGGCACATGAAAATGCGGTGAAATTGACGTTTTTCTTTTTTGAAACAAGAGTGTGAATGAACGCCTCTGCGTTCCCACGCGATAGAACAAACACCAATATTCGAAAATACCGAAAATCAATCGGGCGAAGCGGCGACCGGTTCTCCTCGCCACAAGCTCTGCGCCTCTCCTTCGAACTCCTGACCTTTGACCAAGACGCGGAGAACAACCACATCATCGTGCTCTACGACAAAGGCTATGCTGGCACTTCGCTCAAAACCGATTATGCGCAGCCCTGATCGTACCTCATTGCGCACCGTGCCACGCTCGGAGAATACGTTCAGCGACGCGAGAAAAGCACCAACACGTTCAATATACCGATCCGCCGTGACAGCTGAGCCAGATTTGCGAATAACATAGCTATGGATTTGCACCAGATCGGTTTGCGCTTCAGGGGACAAACGCACGACGTAATATTTCATTGAAGCAATTCCAGCAAAAATCTGCAGCAGCTTTTCATTATGAATTATTTAAAAAACAAGGAGTTGAAGTGGAAATATGCTACGTGCGCCCTTCGCCCTTGGCGATCCGCGCCTTCACCTCAGCCATACCTTCATTGAGCGGCTTCGCACGGTTCGGGTCGGCTTTGTGAGCATCGTATGCGGCTGCGACCTCTTCCTGCAGCCAACGCTCCACAGCTGCATCGCGTGCGACTAGGGTGCGCAGGCCATCACGAATAACTTCGCTTTCCGTCGCATATTCACCAGAGGCTACTTTTGCCTTGACCATCTCGGCCATATCCAGAGGAAGAGTGATACTGAAAGCCTGAGTAGTGCGCATGGTTCTGCCTTTCGTTCCTACGCCTTTCATATCACGGCATGTGATTTAATCATACACGTTCGCGCATTGGTCAAAGCGACCCGGCATCCAAGAGGATCGCTGCATATATTGAGGAAAATTCGCCAGTTGGCCTGTAAGCCGGGTTCTGTATGGCCCCGGTTTGACCCGGAACGTGGCAGCCATTCATCTGGGACGGCATTTGCATGCCGCCTCTCGCAACCCACCCGGATGACGGACCCGGAAACCGGCTGTAAACGGGCTTTCGCCCATCCCGTGTCATCCCTATTCGGTCTTGCTCCCGGTGGGGTTTACCTTGCCACCACTGTCACCAGCGGCGCGGTGGGCTCTTACCCCACCCTTTCACCCTTACCATGCAAAGCATGGCGGTTTGCTCTCTGTGGCACTTTCCCTGGGGTCACCCCCGCCGGACGTTATCCGGCACCGTATTTCCGTGGAGCCCGGACTTTCCTCACCTTACCGTCTTTCGACATTGGTAAAGCGCGGCTGCCCGGCCAACTGGCATGGGCTGCATAACCATGTTCCGGAGCGAAAGCCACCGAAAAGCGCAATCAACGATCAAAGAAATGCCGGCGTGAAATCCGTTGTGAAAGCACGATCGGCGATTTTTCCATCCCGCAGCAGCGTGGCACCCAGCCGCCCGATCTCGTCGGAACTCTTCGCCGCGGTGCCATTGCCGCCGGTGAGAACCGCGATACGCGGTGAGGCGGTAAAACCGATGGCGGGATAACCACTCCGGGTTTTGGAGACGACGCAGGCGGCCATCGAGACACGCGAGAGATCAACGGAAGGCACCAGTGTTTCGACGATGGCCGACAGATGATCCCGCACGCTTTCACGTCCGCCTGACCGGAACCATTCCCGGATTTCCGGGTCGCTGCCGACCGCCTTGTCGTCGGGATCGCCGCCGATTTTCAGATAGAATTTGCCATCGGGATAACGCACCGGCGGCAAAAGATAGATATGTTTCGTGGTGTCGCGCGGCTCGTAGATCAGCGACGGCATGGCCGCATATTGCCCAAGATCAGCTTCATCAATCTCGAAGAAGGCGACGGTCCGCGCATAGACATTGAGCGCGACCGGCTGCGGCAGCAGGCCTTTCGTGATCGAGAAACCGCCGGCCGCCACCAGCACCCGGTCTGCCGTGTAAACCGCACCGGAAGCCGTCTGAACCGAAGCGCGGCCATCCTCTTCCCGCGTCGAGACGACGATATCGTCGATCAGCGTGACGCCGGCCTTTTCCGCCAGAACCGCCTGTGCCTTCACCAGCGCACGTGGATTGACGTATCCGGCATTGTCCCTTTCGAACACACCTTCGCAGCCCGGTTCGAAGGAGAAATAGGGAAACCGGCTTTTCAGGTTTTCGCCATCCAGCAACTCCGTCGAAACACCGAGCCGCGACGCCGCTTTGGAAACATCATCGATAAAGGGATTGTCGCCGCCCCGCTGAGGCCCCACCATCAGGCAACCGACCGGCGCGTAAAATTCCACGCCGCTTCTCGCGGCAATATCGGCATAACGCGCAATCGAGCGGTTGGCGAGCAGCGCCCAGTCGGCATCACCATCGATGGTGCGGGTAATCCGCGCTTCATCATAGTGACTGGCGAAAACGCCCTGATGTGATTTGATATCAGCAGGTTCGCCGGGGCCGATCAGCGCCACGCCATCCACCGTTTCCGCCAGATGGCGGGCGGCGGCGGCACCCATCATGCCGCGACCCACGACGATATAGTTGAAATGTCCCGACATGCTGCCCTCTTCATCCGCCCTGTTCAGTAGCAACCTTGTAGCCGCTTAACAGAAGGATGTCAGACGAAAACCGGTGACATTTCGGCCGCGAATTCATCCTCGGTCAGTTGACCACTCGCAAGCAGCACTGCGCCGAGCCGCCCGATCTCATCCGAAGACTTGGCGGAGACGAAATTGCCACCCGTCAGAACTGCGATATTGGAGGATTGTGTATAGCCTATATAGGGATAACCGCTGCGGGTAATGGATGCGACACAGGAGCCGGAGGTCACGGGGCAGCCGGCAAGTTCGGGCATCAGCGACAGGGCCTTTCTCGTCAGGAATTCCACCTCACCCGGCGTGCCGTCGGAATGGAACCAGTCCACCGCCTCGGCCAGTGTCTCAAGCCTGCCCTTCTCGCTTTCGCCGCCGATCTTCAGATAGACCTTGCCATCGGGATACCGCACGGGCGGCAGGATATAGACGATGTCGTCCTCCGTCTCCGCCAGCACGATGGTCGACGGCATGGCGCCGAATATCGCCTGTCTTGCCTCATCCAGTTCGAAAAATACGATGGTGCGACCGGTGGCCGCCATATCGACCGGGGAAGGCAAAAGCTCAGCCATGTTGGTGAAACCGCCTGCGGCCACGATGACCTTTTCAGCGGTATGAACAGTACCTTCCCGCGTTACCACCTCGACGCTGTGGGAGGTATCGCGAACATGCGCTGCGGTCTCGCGCACCAGATGCGTACCCTGCGCCCCGGCAATCGAGCACTGCGCCTTTACCAAGGCGCGGGGATTGATATGGCCGGCGTTACGGGCCTCGAAGCTGCCACCGTGATCGGCGGGCAGCGAGAACATCGGAAACCGGCCAGCCAGCGCGTCGGTGCCGAGCGTTTCCACACCAAGACCGAGACGGTTGGCAGAGGAGAGCGCCCGCGACACATAATCTCCGGCAAGCCCCTTGCCGTTCCCGGTGAACAGGCAGCCCGATTCGGTAAAGAAACGGATGCCGCTTTTGGCTTCGATCTCCGCATAACGGCGGATCGAACGTTGCGCCAGTTCCGCCCAGACCGGATCACCGTCAAACCCACGGGTGATGCGCGCTTCGTCGTAGTGGCTCGAAAACACGCCTTTATGGGTCTTGCGATCGGCGGGCTCGGCGGGCCCGATCAGCGCAACGCCATCCGTTTGCGCCGAAAGGTGCCGCGCCGCGGCCGCACCCATCATCCCGGCCCCGACCACGATATATTTGAAATCCGGCATGACATGCTCCGTATCAGATTTATCCCTGACTACAGCATGCCCGCACGAACCGGAATCGCTTTTCGCAAAAGCCGGGGGCGTTGTCGGATTTCCGGGCGGAAAAACCGGTTTCGCCTTTCCAGGAAATGCTTCCTGAAAAGATCCGCGCAGACCTCAGCTGGCCAGCAGCGCCTGCACCTTGCCGCAGTAACGCTTGGACACCGGGTTCATCCGTGTGGCGCCATGGCCGGCATTATAACGCAGGATCGTGCTGCACACCTGCCCGCCACCAAGCTGGTGGGCGGTCGCCAGATATTGCATGCCCCAGCGAATATTGGTCTCGGGATCGTAGAGCGCTTTTGTCGTGCCGCGAAAGCCCATCATGCGCGCTGTTGCCGGCTTGATCTGCATCAGCCCGACCTCGCCTGCTCTGCCGCGAGCCTTGGGGTTGAACTTGCTTTCCACCGAAACCACGGCATGCGCCAGATTGGTGGGAACGCCATAACGCTTGGCATATTTGACGATCAGATCGGAATAGTCGTTCTTCAGCGACGCAGGCAGACTCTTTTCTGGAATGGGATAACCGGGCTTGCGGAAGAAGGTCTCCAGCGTCACGGTTTTGGTCTTCACGTCCTCGTCTTTGGCAAAAGCAATCCCCGCCTGTGAAGCGAGCATAACAACGCCCGCCGCAACAGCAACAACAACCCTGTTCATATGTAGAAAAAGTCTCCAGATCGGATGACTGAACCAATGAAGCGACACAAATATTCAGCGCCCGGAAAGTCGATCTCGACCTTCCGCAGTCCAGTCTCCTTGATTGATATTGACGGCTGGTTCCCCTGAAGAACGACACCGCATGCAGTGCTGTTCTTAAACTTCCTCAATGCGGATTAACTGTGGCACATCAAAAAAAGCGACTTGAACGCCCGGAAAACGGGGAACTATTTTCCAGAATCCGCGTTCAGGCGGCCGAAAATTTCGGCAGGCTGGCAATCAACCGGTGAAGCGTGTCGATGGTGGAAAAATCCGCGATGCCATCCACCAGAGCCGGGCGGAAATGCCGCTGGAAGGCAGCAACGGCACCTTCGGTCTTTTCACAATAAGCGCCTGTTATTTCAACGCCATATCCGTAAATGGACAGCATCGACTGAAGTGCTTCCACCGGCTGCCCGTGGTCACCGCGCTGGAAAAAGCGCCCGCCGCGGATCGGCGCAGGCTCCACCCAGTGGCCGACACCGTTCTGCGACAGGATGTCCCACGGGAATTTTTCGCCCGGATCGACCTTGCGGACAGGCGCTACGTCCGAATGGGCAAGCACCCGTTCAGGCGCGATATTCCAGCGCTGGCCGCAATCGCGACACAATTCGATGACCGCAGCCACCTGTTTTCCAGGGAATTCCGGCAGGCCGCCGGGATGACCCTGATTGGCGATTTCGATGCCGATGGAGCGGGAATTGATGTCTTGATTCCCAGCCCAGGTGCTCTTGCCCGCATGCCAGGCGCGACGGCTTTCCGGCACCATCTGGATGACGCGGCCGTCCTCGAAGACAAAGTAGTGGCTGGAGACCTGGCTTTCGGGGTTGCGGAGCCACGACAGCGCGCCGTCCGCCGTCGTCATGCCGGTATAATGCAGAAGAATGATATCGGGACCGGCCACATCGAGTCTTTCGCCATGGTTAGGCGACGGCGCAACGGCTGCGCCCGGAAAATCCGGGGTAAAATCCGGCAGACATTCACTCATGCGACGCGGCGTTCTTTCTCGATGGCCGCATAGGCGGCATTGAGAGCCGCCATACGCTCATTGGCGGCGGCATGCAATTCCATCGGCACGCCGCGTGCAATCAGCTTGTCGGGATGGTGTTCGGCAACCAGCGAACGGTAACGCTTGCGAATATCCAGGAAGTCGTCCGAGGGCGAAACGCCAAGCACGCGATAAGGATCGCGCCCGTCCATATGGACATGCCGCGCCATGATCGTTTCGAAGTGGTCTTCGGTGATATGGAATATCTCGGCGATACGGCCAAGGAAGGCCAGTTCCCGCTCGTGGATCAGCCCATCGGCCTTGGCGATATGGAACAGTCCGTCGATGACGCTTTCCAGCATCTCGCAATTGTCGTGCCCGGAACCGCAGAGACCGGCCAGCCGCTCGGCATAGGCTTCGTAACCGGCAACGTCCTGACGGGCGAGATTATAAAGACGGGCAACGTTTCGCGCTTCTTCTTCGGGGAAATCGAAGATTTGCCGGAAGGCGCGCACCTCCGCGTCGTTGACGACGCCATCAGCCTTCGCCATCTTGGCGGAGAGTGCGATAATCGCTACGGAAAAGGAAACCTTGCGCCGCGTCTCCGGGTCTCCCTCAAAAAGGGTGCGGATGGCTTCAACCACGCGCCCAAGCGCACTACCTGCCGCGTCGCCGATTGCGCCGAGCAGCCGCTCCCACAGGGATGAAATTTGCAGACAGGCAAAATCGAACATCATGCCGTCAAGCATGACGGGATATTGCCGTGAATGCAATATGTCCGGCAGTGCGGCGGCATTAACTTTTATTCATCTTTGCGACAGTTTTGCTTCAGGAACAAGAGCGGGGCAAACACCACGCCCGGGGTTTTCCACAGGTGCCGCAAGCGGATACAGGCAGCCGGTGGCCTCGATGCGGATTGAAACGATTATATTCGGCCAGTTTCCTCAAGCCGCTGAAAAGCCGCGAGAAATCGGCGTTTTTCTTGATAAATTCACTTTACACCTACACGCGGCTGTCGCATCCATTTGCCAGACATGTCTTTGAGTTTATGCAAAAAGGAGAGCCATGATGGCCAAACAGAAAGTCGCAATGCTGACCGCGGGTGGCCTTGCGCCCTGTCTCTCTTCGGCCGTCGGCGGCCTGATCGAGCGCTATAGCGACATTGCGCCTGAAATCGACATCGTGGCCTATCGCTCCGGTTATCAGGGCGTGCTTCTGGGCGATCGCATCGAGATCACCAGGGACATGCGTGAAAAGGCCCCGTTGCTGCACCGTTACGGCGGCTCGCCGATCGGCAACAGCCGCGTCAAGCTTACCAATGCCGCCGATTGCGCCAAGCGCGGCCTGGTCAAGGAAGGCGACAATCCGCTTCGCGTCGCCGCCGAACGGCTGGCCGCTGACGGCATCACCATTCTTCACACCATCGGCGGAGACGACACCAATACGACGGCCGCGGACCTCGCCGCCTATCTCGGCGCAAATGGTTACGACCTCACCGTCGTCGGCCTGCCGAAGACCGTGGACAATGACGTGGTGCCGATCAAGCAGTCTCTCGGCGCATGGACCGCTGCCGAAGTCGGCGCAGCCTTCTTCGACAATGTCAGCAACGAACAGAGCGCTGCGCCGAAGACTTTCGTCATCCATGAAGTCATGGGCCGCCATTGCGGCTGGCTGACGGCGGCAACCGCCCGCGCCTATATCCAGAAGACCAGCGGCAATGAATATGTCGAAGGCCTGATGATGAACACGCAGATGAAGAACATCGACGGCATCTACCTGCCGGAAATGGCCTTCGACATAGAAGCGGAAGCCGAACGCCTGAAGGCGATCATGGACAGACACGGCTACGTCACGCTGTTTGTTTCCGAAGGTGCCGGCCTCGATTCCATCGTTGCCGAACGGGAAGCCTCGGGCGAAGCCGTCAAGCGCGACGCCTTCGGCCATGTGAAGATCGACACCATCAATGTCGGTGGCTGGTTCCAGAAGCAATTCGCCGGCCTCATCGGCGCAGAACGCTCCATGGTGCAGAAGTCAGGCTATTTCGCCCGCTCCGCGCCGGCCAATGGCGATGATCTGCGCCTCATCCAGGGCATGGTCGATCTCGCCGTCGAAAGCGCGCTCAACAAGGTCTCCGGCGTCACCGGCCATGACGAAGACCAGAACGGCAAATTGCGGACCATCGAGTTTCCGCGTATCAAGGGTGGAAAGCATTTCGACCTTTCTGCAAAATGGTTTACCGAAGTGATGGAACACGTCGGTCAACCGTTCACAGCGGCCTAATTTTACGATAGGCTAATTAATGCGGTGACAGGGAGGGCAAGGAGGAAGAGAATGTCTGGACAGGCCTGGCTGATTTTTTGTGCAGCATGTGCCGTTGTGTTCGCACTTCCCTCCCCACTTGTATTCTCTGTCGCCTCCTATGCCGCCATCCGCGGCAAAAAAACCATCTTCGCCTCCGTCAGCGGCGGGGCGCTCGGCATCGTCACGGCCATGACGATTTCGGCCATTCCGGTGGCCGGTCTGGCTTATCTGCCGCAATCCTTCTTAGGCATAGTACAATGGGCCGGCATCGGCTGGCTGATGCTGTTCCTGTTGTGGACTTTTGCGACACCCGCCGCCCAGGCGGCCAATGCCGATAACGACAATCTGCCGGGCAAATCATGGAGTGGCATTTTCCGCGATTGTTACGCCATTGCCGCGTTGCGCCCGCGTTACTTCACATTCTTTCTGGCGCTGTTGCCGCAATTCATTTCCACCTCCGGTAACGCCATGGAAACACTGGCGGTGGCGCAGGCCGCAATCCTGCTTCTGGCACTTGCCGTTCTCACCGCACAGGCGCTGTTTGCCGGCTCCACACTGGCGCTGGTGCGCCGCATGTCGGGCGAGAAAAAAATCCGGCCAAAGTACCGCACGCACTTCATTTCCGGCCGCGCCGTCAGCGCCGGTTACAGGCGCATTGCAGCCTGAAAAACCGCGATGCCACGTCCCGGCTTGCCGCTATCCTTACAATAGGTTAATGAAGGCTCGACGGGACACTGCCTGCTTCGCTTGACGCGGGGGTATCGAGAGACAGGCATAACGAAGGCGGCAACATGCGAAATTCGGGCAAATTCCGCGGAAGAAGTGCACTTCTTCTGTCTTCCACCGTGGGTCTGGCATTGGCATTAAGCGGCTGTACCAGCGTCGAATATACCGCGAAGGAAGGTCCGAACGGCCCGAAAATCGCAACAGTCAGCCCCGCTACGGCACCCGCCCAGGCATCGACGCAGACGGCAGCAGCCGAAACGGTACCCGGCGCAACAGCCGCCACACCGGCGACCCAGACCGCTGATGCAGCAACCTCTTCCCAGCCTGCAGCACTTCCCACCGCAGTCGCCGTCAAGGGCGGACGCGTGGCGCTGCCGCCGGCCTCTGAAATTGCAGCGGCGGCCGCGATCAGCGCGCAGATGCAGCCGCAGCAGAATGAAGTGGCTCAAGCCGCGGTGATGACATCCGCGCCGACCACGGTCGCGGCTCTCGCACCGACAGGCGTCACGCCAGCAGCAGCCGCGATTGAAACCGCTGGTGCAGCGGCACAGCCGACCATCCACAATGCCGCAGCCGATCTGCCGCAGGTCGTTGCCGTGAAGGGCAGCTTCCCGCCCGCGCCGCCGCCGCCCGGCTCGCCCTCCATCGGCACCGAATTGACGGCGGAGCGGAAAGTCATTCCGCTGCCGAAGCCCGACAGCACGGTTCTCGCCTACGCCTCTGGCCCCACCAACGCCGCGCTTGCCGCCATCCGGCAGAACGAAGCGATGACGACGCCGCTTAAAGCGGCACCGGCCGGGCGCGAAAAGCTGAGCGGGCTGATTTCCAAATATGCCGTCATGTATAATGTGCCGGAAGATCTGGTTCACCGCGTGGTGCAGCGTGAAAGCATGTATAATCCCGGCGCTTATAACAGCGGCAACTTCGGCCTGATGCAGATCAGGCACGCCACGGCCCGCTCCATGGGCTTTGATGGCCCTGCCTCCGGTCTGTTCGATGCCGAAACCAACCTAAAATACGCCGTCAAATATCTGAGCGGCGCATGGGTGGTGGCCGATAACAACCGCGACAACGCGGTCCGTCTTTATGCCCGCGGTTATTATTACGATGCCAAGCGCAAGGGCATGCTGCACGTTCTGCGGAAGTAATAGCTCCGGCTGCATTGGGAATGCCGTCTGAATTCATTCGGCTTCTCGAGGCCGGCGACAAAAGCGCCTGAAATTTTCTCTCCGTCATCCTCGGGCTTGACCCGAGGATCCACGATTGCAATGCATTATGGATGCTCGGGTCAAGCCCGAGGAAGACGTCGTGTGTAACGAGGTCCCGCTCGCAACTTAGACGCCGATGGTTTCCCACAGTCTCTTTGATTCGTTGCTTTCACCCACAGCCCCTGTCATCAAACTGTAGCGTCACGGCTGTAGACGCCTCTCAATCGACTGAGAGGTGAACATATGACGAGTGCGGCACCCAAGACCGGCTTCAGCAAAAACACGAAACTGAAGTCCGCATTGCTCCAGCACAAGGCACTCTCGAAAAGCGGCCTTTCCGAACGGTTCTTCGGAGTTCTTTTTTCCGGTCTCGTTTATCCGCAAATCTGGGAAGACCCGGAAATCGACATGGAAGCGATGGAGCTTGGCGAAGGCCACCGTGTCGTCACCATCGGTTCGGGTGGCTGCAACATGCTGGCCTATCTCTCCCGCAACCCTGCCAGCATCGATGTCGTGGATTTGAACCCGCATCATATTGCCCTCAACAAGCTGAAGCTCGCCGCCTTCCGCCACCTGCCTGCCCATCAGGACGTCGTGCGTCACTTCGGCCGCGCCAATACGCGCAGCAACAGCCATGGCTACGATCGCTTCATCGCCGACCATCTCGACGATACGACCAAGGCCTACTGGTCGAAGCGCACCCTCTCCGGCCGCCGCCGGATTTCGGTGTTCGACCGGAACATCTATCGCACCGGCCTGCTCGGCCGTTTCATCGGCGCCGGCCATCTGATGGCGCGCCTGCACGGCGTAAAACTCACCGAAATGGCCAAGACCCGCACGCTGGACGAACAACGCCAGTTTTTCGACAGCAAGGTCGCCCCCCTGTTCGACAAGCCGGTGGTGCGCTGGCTGACGAAGCGCAAAAGCTCGCTGTTCGGCCTCGGTATTCCGCCCCGTCAATATGACGAACTGGCGAGCCTTTCCTCTAACGGCACGGTTGCCGCCGTGCTCAAGGAAAGACTGGAGAAGCTTGCCTGCAACTTCCCGCTCAGTGACAATTATTTCGCCTGGCAGGCCTTTGCGCGCCGTTATCCCGAGCCGCATGAGGGCGCCCTGCCCGCCTATCTGAAGCCGGAATATTACGAGACGATCCGCAACAATACCGCGCGCGTCGCCGTGCACCACGCCACCTATACCGAGCTTCTTTCCAAAAAGCCGGCAAGCGGTGTCGATCGATACATTCTCCTCGACGCGCAGGATTGGATGACAGACGGGCAGCTCAACGAATTGTGGTCACAGATCAGTCGCACCGCCGCTCCCGGCGCACGCGTCATCTTCCGCACCGCTGCCGAAAAGAGCGTTATCGAAGGCCGGCTCTCCACCGACATCCGCAACCAGTGGGTCTATCTCGAAGAGCGGTCGCAAGAGCTGAACGCCATGGATCGATCGGCCATTTACGGCGGTTTCCATATCTACCAGAGGGCTATGGCATGAAAACCATCGGCGAGAATGTGGGCCTAGCAGACAGCGCGCATGCGGGCCTGATGGACCGCATGTATCGCCACCAGCGGCATATCTACGATATAACCCGCAAATATTATCTCCTGGGCCGCGACAGGACCATTTCCAGTCTCGATGTGCCCAATGGCGGCACGCTGCTCGAAGTCGGCTGTGGCACCGGCCGTAATCTGCTTTTGGCCAGCCGGAAATTTCCGCAGGCAAAACTCTTCGGCCTCGATATTTCGTCCGAAATGCTGCTGACCGCATCGGAAAACTTTGCCGGCAAGGCCGAGCGTCCCATTCTGCGTGTAGCCGATGCCACCGCCTTCCGCGCCGCTGAATTCGGCCAGCCGGACGGTTTCGATCGCGTCATGATCCCCTATGCACTCTCCATGATACCGGAGTGGGAAAAGGCGATCGAACAGGCGCTCATGGCGCTCAAACCCGGCGGCTCCCTGCATATTGTCGATTTTGGCCAGCAGGAACAATTGCCGAAGTGGTTCCGCAGCCTCCTGCAGGCGTGGCTCACCCGTTTCCACGTCACGCCACGCGCCAATCTTCGTTATGTGCTGGCAAATATGGCTGGCCGCTTTGACGGTAATCTGGAGTTTGAGGAGATCGCCCGCGGTTACGCGTGGCGGGCCGTCATCACGCTTCCGGTCGCCGAAGTACAGCCGAAAATCAGCCGGATGCTGGCGGACGCCTGATTCTCGAAAGAGATTCCGGCACCTTGGCAAGAGAAGGTGTGGCCCCCGCCAACGCGACTTCCCCTTTGCAGCACTTTGCCGTTATTCCCGCCACCGCACCACAAATCGCTTCGAATACAGCGACTTGCGAAGCCTAAAAGGGCCGTTGCCCCTTGCCATATCAGTTTGTTTACCATGTTATGGGTAAATCGGGAGATGCGCCGCACCATGTTGCGGCTGCGGGATGGGCAACAACACTTTCATCAGGGTTCCAATGCGGCTGCGTTTATCGGCACTATTGTCGGCTTTGCTATTGATCGGCGGCTGCACGTCCACGAGTTACGACCTGCTTGAAACCGCGTCCGTTTCCAAGCCGAAATTCGCCGATACCGACCCGCAGGATTTCGGTATGAACAACCCGCATCGCCACGAGGTGCACGGTATCGACGTGTCCAAATGGAATGGCGATGTCGACTGGCAGACCGTCCGCAAGTCAGGCGTTTCCTTCGTCTTCATCAAGGCGACGGAAGGATCGGACCGCATCGATCCGAAATTCGGCGACCATTGGCGCAGCGCCGCAGCGGCGGATATCCTCCACGCGCCCTATCACTTCTATTATTTCTGCTCGACGGCCGATGCCCAGGCCGACTGGTTCATTCGCAACGTGCCGAAGGAAGCCGTCACCCTGCCGCCGGTTCTCGACGTCGAATGGAACCCCGCCTCCCCCACCTGCAAGACAAGGCCCGCCCCCGGCATCGTGCGTGCCGAGATGCAGCGTTTCCTCGACCGCCTGGAGGCGCATTACGGCAAGCGCCCGATCATCTACACGTCGGTCGATTTCCACCGCGACAATCTCGTCGGCCAGTTCAAGAACTACCATTTCTGGGTGCGCTCCGTCGCAGCCCATCCGGCCAAGATCTACGAAGAACGCCAATGGGCCTTCTGGCAATATACGGCAACCGGCGTTGTGCCCGGCGTAAACGGCCCGACCGACATCAATGTTTTTGCCGGCAGCGAGAAAAACTGGCGCAAATGGGTCGCTTCCGCCAAATAAACACGGCCAAGAAGCAACACATTCGAAAAAACCGCGTTCTCTCCTGTCGTCTGGCTGCGAGACCCGTTTTTTTGTCGCAAACATATGGGTAAAGCGGGCCTACAACCCATTGAGGAAATTCCCATGTCTACCTTCCGGTCGCGCAGCATCATTTTTGCCGCCGCTTTGTCGCTCCTTTCCACTGGCTCCGCCCTTGCCACGCCGCCCGTTGCCTCGCCTGACGATCCCAAGCAGGTCGCCTGCGGCGGTGATCTCGGGGCATTTCTCGAGGGCGTGAAAGCCGATGCGCTGGCCAAGGGCATTCCGGCCGACGCGATCCAGAAGGCGCTTGCCGGCGCCCAGATCGATCCGAAAGTGCTTTCGCGTGACCGGGCACAGGGCGTCTTCCGCCAGACCTTCCTGGAATTCTCCCAGCGCACCGTCAGCCAGGCCCGTCTGGATATAGGCCGCAGGAAGCTGCAGGAGCTCTCCTCCACCTTCGCCCGCGCAGAAAGTGAATATGGCGTACCGGCTGGCGTCATCGCCGCCTTCTGGGCCATGGAAACCGACTTCGGCGCCGTCCAGGGTGATTTCAACACCCGCAACGCGCTGGTGACCCTCTCGCATGATTGCCGCCGCCCGGAACTTTTCCGTCCGCAGCTGCTGGCGCTCATTGAAATGGTTCAGCATGGCGATCTCGACCCTGCCGCCAACACCGGCGCATGGGCCGGTGAAATCGGCCAGGTGCAGATGCTGCCCAAGGATATCATTGCTTTCGGCGTTGATGGTGATGGCAACGGCCACATCAACGTCAAGGATAGCGCCCCGGATGCCATCCTGACGGCTGCGAAATTCATCCAGCATCTCGGCTTCAAGAAGGGCGAGCCGTGGATTCAGGAAGTCTCCCTGCCGGAAAACCTGCCATGGGAAAAATCCGGCCTCGGCGGTCCGCTCACCGCCGGTGAATGGTTCGCTCTTGGCGTGACGCCGCGTGACGGCAACAAAAACTTCGCCTCCCTGCCCGCAGCTCTCATCATGCCGCAGGGCCGCAAGGGGCCGACCTTCATCACCTATCCGAATTTCAACATCTATCTGGAATGGAACCAGTCGTTCATCTACACGACGTCGGCGGCCTATTTCGCCACCCGCCTGATGGGTTCTCCCGTCTACAACAAGGGCAATCCCGAGCCGGGCTTCGATGACGCGACCATGAAGCAACTTCAGACCAAGCTTGAGGCGCGCGGGCACAATGTCGGCAAGGTCGATGGCATCCTGGGTTCCGGCACCCGTGTCGCCATCCAGAAGGAACAGCAGCGCCTCGGCATGCCCGCGGATGGCTGGCCGTCAGCTGCACTTCTGCAGGCGCTTTAAGCAATCTTAACGACGCCGTCGGGCCTTTAATCTCTCCGACGGAATCAAGGCGAAATCGTTAATCTCGACTGGATGACTGGGGATAACACCCCGGTCATTTACTTTTTTTAAACGTATGAAGCACTGCGTGAAAGAGAAATAATCTTTTATTTTCAGATAATTACAGAATCTTCTTTTTTATGCCGCCTCAAAGCGTGCTGCACTGCATCACAGAAACCGCTTTTCAACTGCCACAAAACGGTCATATTATCGAACCTGTCAACAACAGGAGGCACCCATGGGACTTACAAAATCTCTCAATGCCTTGGCAGTCGGTTTGGCGTTTTTGTTCGTAGCGATGATGCTTTTCATCTGACGAGACGTGAAGACCAAACGCAGATAAGAACCGTAGATGACACGAATTTAAAAAGCGCAGATCCTTTCGGGTCTGCGCTTTTTTCATGTCGAAAATAGAGTTTTTAAAAATCAGGCGGCGCTGCGGCGCAGACGTTCCAGCCCGAGATTTTCCAGCACTGCTTCAACCAGCGGCGCGCGGTTCATGGTGTAGAGATGGAATTCGTTCACGCCGCGCCGCTGCAGATCGGCGATCTGCTCGGCGGCAACTTCGGCAGCCACGCGGGCGCGCCCTTCAAGGTCTTCATCGTAACCTTCGAAACGCTCATCCAGAAAACCGGGAACGCTGGTGCCGCAACGACCGGCAAAACGCTTGAGCTGGGTAAGGTTCTGGATCGGCATGATGCCCGGAACCACCGGAATGGTGATGCCTGCCGCCGTCACCCGCTCCATATAACGCTCGAACACGTCATTATCGAAGAAGAACTGTGTCAGCGCGCGGGTTGCGCCATTATCCGCCTTGCGCTTCAGCATGTCGATATCAACCGCCTCGCTCGCGCTCTCAGGATGCTTCTCCGGATAGGCCGATACGGAAATCTCGAAATCGCCGATCTCGCGCAGGCCCTTCACCAGTGCGGCGGCGTTTTCATAACCCTCCGGATGCGGCTTGTACGCCGTGCCGATGCCGGTGGAGGGATCGCCGCGCAGCGCCACGAAATGGCGAACGCCGGCATTGCGAAACTCTTCGACAACCTGATGCACATCGTCACGGCTGGCATCCACGCAGGTCAGATGCGCAGCTGTCGGCAGATGGCTGTCACCAATCATCCGGCGCACCGCATCCAGCGTCGGCGCCTTGGTGGAACCGCCCGCGCCATAGGTGACGGAGACGAAATCCGGGTTCCATTTTTTCAGCTCGGCAACCGTTTCCCAGAGATGGGTCTCCATCTCGGCATTCTTGGGCGGGAAAAACTCGAAAGATAACCGGATATCGCCATCACGGCGCGCGGTTTCCGACCTCAACATATCATGCCCTCCGGGAGCCAAGTAATACCGCCTCTTGCACCACATCGTCTGCCATCAGCAGCCGCTGGTCGCGGGCAACCCATATCGTCACGTCCAGAGACTCCTCGGACGCCCTTTCAGAATGAAGATCGACGGCGCGGTCAGGCGCAAGCCCGGCCTTTTTCAGCCATTCTTCCATCAACGGATGCGAAAAGCCGAGCCGCACATGCGCATGCTCGTCACGCAGATATTCAAAGGAATGCGGCGCAAGATCGATGACGATCAGTCGCCCGCCGGGACGCAGCATACGCGCGGCTTCGGAAAGCGCGATCTCCGGCTGGTCAAGAAAATGCAGCACCTGATGGATGACGATCAGATCGAAATCCTGTCCTTCCAGCGGCAGGTTGAGAATATCACCATGGCGGACGGACGCATTGACCACACCCGCCTTGTCGAGGTTGGCGCGCGCCACAGACAGCATGTCACGGCTGGCATCAACGCCGATCGCCCGGCGATAGATGCCGCTCAGAAGCTGGAGAATGCGGCCCGTGCCCGTGCCGAGATCAAGCAGCGAATCGACAGGCGTGGTGCCGACAAGCTTCAGCAATGCGCCTTCCACGGCTTCATCGCTCACATGCAGCCGGCGCAACTCGTCCCAGGCGGACGCGTTGCGGCTGAAGTAATCCTGCGCCCGCTCCGCCCGCACCCGCTTGACGGTAGAAAGCCGCTCGTTGTCACGCTGGAGGACGGCATCGGAGGGCGATGCAGCGCCAAGCAGCTGCCTGACCACAACGGCGGGCTCACCATCCTGCCGCAGACGGAAATAGGCCCATGCGCCTTCCTGATAACGCTCGATCAGCCCCTCTTCCGTCAAAAGCTTCAGATGACGGGAGATGCGCGGCTGCGACTGGCCAAGGATTTCGGTAAGATCGGTAACCGTCAAGTCGCCGGCAGCCAGAAGCGCCAGCAACCGAAAGCGCGTCGGTTCACCCGCCGCCTTCAAAAGATCCACCAATTTGTCTAAACCGAACGCCACTCTGCCGCGCCTCGCAAGCTAATCAACATATAAAGATATCTTTATGTCGATGTGGGGCTGGATGCAAGCGCAAACTGTGGTGCGCCGCCATCAAGTCCACTTATTACATGAGAAAAGGCCCGCTTTGCGGCGGGCCTTTCTGAAGCGATGTGGAAAAGGATTAGCGCGTCAGGCGCTTGTAGCTCACCCGGCCGGGCTTGATGCTTTCCGGGCCGAGGCGGCGGACCTTGTCCTTTTCATAGTCTTCGAAGTTGCCTTCGAACCATTCCACGTGGCTGTCACCCTCAAAAGCGAGGATGTGGGTGGCCAGACGGTCGAGGAACATGCGGTCGTGGCTGATGATAACGGCGCAACCGGCGAAGGCTTCCAGCGCTTCTTCAAGCGCCGCCAGCGTTTCCGTATCAAGGTCGTTGGTCGGTTCGTCGAGCAGTAGCACGTTGCCGCCGGCCTTCAGCATCTTGGCAAGGTGAACGCGGTTGCGCTGACCGCCGGAGAGATTGCCGACCTTCTGCTGCTGATCGCCGCCCTTGAAGTTAAAGGCGCCGCAATAGGCGCGCGAATTCACTTCGAACTTGCCGAGCTTGATGATGTCGTTGCCGCCGGAGATTTCTTCCCACACGGTCTTGTCACCCGCCAGCGTATCGCGGCTTTGGTCGACATAACCCAGCTGCACCGTTTCACCGACAGTCACCGAACCGCTATCGGGCTGTTCCTGACCGGTGATCATGCGAAACAGTGTGGTCTTGCCCGCACCGTTCGGGCCGATGACGCCGACAATGCCGCCCGGAGGCAGCTTGAAGGTGAGGTTTTCGATCAGCACCCGGTCACCATAGGACTTGGTGAGGTTTTCCGCCTCGATAACGACACGGCCCAGACGCTCGGCGACGGGGATGACGATCTGTGCGTCGCCGGGACGACGGTTTTCAGCGGCTTCCACCAGCTCGTCATAAGCGCGGATACGCGCCTTGGACTTCGTCTGGCGAGCCTTGGGGCTGGAAGCGATCCACTCCTGTTCGCGGCTGATGGCCTTCTGGCGCGAGGCGTCTTCGCGGGCTTCCTGCTGCATACGCTTGGCTTTTGCCTGCAGATAGGCGGAATAGTTGCCTTCGTAAGGAATGCCGCGACCGCGGTCGAGCTCGAGAATCCAGCCGGTCACGTTGTCGAGGAAGTAGCGATCGTGGGTGATCATCATCACGGCGCCGGGATAGTCGCGCAGGTGCTTTTCCAGCCACGCGATGGTTTCGGCGTCCAGATGGTTGGTCGGTTCGTCGAGCAGCAGCAGGTCGGGCTGCGAAAGCAGCAGCTTGCAAAGCGCCACGCGGCGGCGCTCACCACCCGAAAGGCCGGTCACGGGCGAATCGCCGGGCGGGCAACGCAGGGCGTCCATGGCCATTTCGACCTGATTTTCCAGATCCCACAGGTTCTGGCTGTCGATCATGTCCTGGAGCTTTGCGCCCTCATCCGCCGTTTCGTCGGAATAGTTCATCATCAGTTCGTTGTAGCGGTCGACGATCGCCGTCTTGCTCGCCACGCCTTCCATGACGTTTTCCATCACGGTCTTGTTTTCGTCGAGCTTCGGCTCCTGCTCGAGATAACCGAGCGTCGCACCTTCGGCGAGCCAGGCCTCACCGGTATATTCCTTGTCGAGGCCGGCCATGATTTTCAGAACGGTCGACTTACCAGCGCCGTTCGGGCCGAGAATACCGATCTTGGCATCGGGGTAGAAGGAGAGATGGACGTTCTCCAGAACCTTCTTCGCGCCATAGGACTTGTTCAGCCCAGCCATGTGATAGATGAATTGACGTGCCATTGTAGCGAATGCTCCACATCGGATTTTTAAGAGTACGTATCGGGAAATTTGCCGCTATGTAGGGTAAATAGGACCGTGGGGCAACCTCTGGCACGATTATGACCCCATGATTATGACAAGCTGCGTGATGACACGATGGGTGCGATGATGAATGAGACGACCGATAACTTCGCGTTCAGCCAGATCCAGAGACTGGACGCTCCCTCCGGCGCATCCATCGCCTTTCGCCACCAGCCTTCCGCCCTTGTCCCGGCCCGCGGTGTGCTGATGATCTGCCATGGCCTGGTGGAGCATGCGGGCCGTTACCGGCGTTTTGCCGACGTCATGTCGCAGCAGGGCTTCGAGGTCTATGCCCACGACCATCGCGGCCACGGCCGCACGAAAGCGGCGGACGCACCGATCGGCCGCTTCGCCTGGAAGGATGGCGCCGAAAAAGTGGTCGCCGACGTCATGGCGATGCGGGTCATGGTCGGAGAAAGACATCCCGGCCTGCCGGTCATCCTGTTCGGCCATTCCATGGGCGGCCTCGTGGCGCTCAACACCGCCGTCAGCAATCCGGATGCCTTCGATGGCCTGTCGATCTGGAATTCCAATCTCAATCCCGGTGTCATGGGCCGCCTCGCGCAGGTGGTGCTGCGGCTTGAAAAAATGCTGAAAGGCTCCGATGTGCCAAGCGCCATCCTGCCGAAAGCAACCTTTCGCGCCTGGAATGCAAAAATGCCGGAAAAGCGCACCCATGCCGACTGGCTGAGCCATGACAGGCTGCCAGTGGACGCCTATGTGCAAGACCCGCTCTGCCAGTTCGAGGCCAGCGTTTCCCTGTGGCAGGACGTCTTCGAACTCTCTTATCGCGCCCCGAAACTCATTGAGCGCCTGCCGAAGACATTGCCGCTTTTGCTGGTCAGCGGCGATCAGGACGCCGCGACCAATGATGGCAGGGAGATCGTCTGGCTCGCAGAGCGGTTTCGGGAGGCAGGTTTCAGCCATGTCGAACACACCATCTACAAGGGCATGCGGCACGAGACCCTGAACGAGATCGGCTGGCAGGCGGTAGCGGCGGATTTCGCCGCCTGGTGCGGCCTCGTCGTGGATGACAGTAAAACGCCCTCCCCGTCATTCCGGCCTTGAGCCGGAATGACGGAATTAGGGGACTCTCAAAACACAACGAATGTCTAAGCTGCCGTGTCAGCCCCAGTTTAGTGCCGTTCCAAAACGGAATAAGTCCATGAGATAAAATCACATGCGGCGGGGCAACGCCCGGTCTATAACCGGCAGGCACAAAAGACCGGGGGACAGATGACCGACATGCCGAACAGGAAACCGCCACTATCAGGCATCCGCGTCATCGAGCTGGCGCGTGTTCTGGCCGGTCCCTGGGCGGGGCAGATGCTGGCCGATATGGGCGCTGACGTCATCAAGGTGGAAAACCCCGAAGGCGGTGACGACACCCGCACATGGGGACCGCCCTTCGTTGAAGGCGCGGAAGGCGAAAACCTCTCCGCCGCCTATTATCACGCCACCAATCGCGGCAAACGCTCCATCATTGCCGATCTGAAGACGCCTGAGGGCTGCGAACTCGTGCGCCGGCTGGTGCGCACCGCCGATGTCGTCATCGAAAACTTCAAGCGCGGCGGGCTTGCCAAATACGGCCTCGATTACGAGAGCCTGAAGGTGCTCAATCCGAAGCTGATCTATTGCTCCATCACCGGCTTCGGCCAGACCGGTCCCTATGCCGATTTCGCCGGATACGACTATATCGTGCAGGGCATGTCGGGCTTCATGTCGATAACAGGCGAACCGGATGGCCAGCCGATGAAGGCTGGCGTGGCTGTTGCCGATATCTTCACCGGCATCTATTCCGTGACAGCCATCCAGGCCGCGCTGATCCACGCCATACGGTCAGGCGAAGGCCAGCATATCGACATGGCGCTTCTCGATGTGCAATCGGCCGTGCTCGCCAACCAGAATATGAATTACCTGATTTCCGGCAAGCCGCCCATCCGGCTTGGCAATGCCCATCCGAATATTTCCCCCTATGAGGTGGTGCCGACGGCCGATGGTTTCCTCATCCTCGCGGTCGGCAATGACGGCCAGTTCCGCCGCCTCTGCAATATCCTCGGCATAGGCGCGATAGCGGATGACGAGCGTTACGCGACGAACAAGACCCGCGTGGCGCACAAGGTCGAAGTCCGGCAGATCATTTCCACCGAAACGCTGAAATGGCAGAAGCGCGATCTTCTGACCGCTTGCGAGCAGAATGCCGTGCCGGCCGGGCCAATCAACTCCATCGAGGAAATGTTCGCCGATCCACAGGTTCAGGCACGCGGCCTGCGTGTTGATCTCGAAGCTCAGGATGGCACGGTCATCCCCGGTGTGCGAACACCGATTATAATGTCACAGACGCCGCTGCACTATGAACGCCCGAGCCCGAAGCTCGGCGAACATCAGGCGCAGGTGCTGGCCGAACTGGAAAACATCGAAAGGACCACGACGCCATGAAAAGAACCGGTGGGCAACTGATCGTCGAAGCGCTGAAGGCCAATGGTGTCTCGCGCGTTTCCTGCGTTCCGGGCGAAAGCTATCTGGCGGTGCTGGACGCGCTTTATGAAAGCGGCATCGAAACCGTGGTCTGCCGCCAGGAAGGTGGCGCCGCCATGATGGCCGATACCTGGGGCCGGCTGACGGGTGAACCCGGCATCTGCATGGTGACCCGCGGTCCGGGTGCCACCAACGCCTCGGCCGGCCTGCACATTGCGCGGCAGGATTCCATTCCGATGATCCTGTTCATCGGCCAGGTGCAGCGCGAAGCCCGCGAGCGCGAAGCCTTTCAGGAAGTGGAATATCGCCGCGCCTTCACCGAATTCGCCAAATGGGTGGGCGAGATCGATGATGCCCGCCGCATCCCCGAATTCGTCACCCGCGCCTTCACTGTCGCCACCTCCGGCCGCCCCGGCCCGGTGGTGCTGACGCTGCCCGAAGACATGCTGGTGGAAGAGGTCGAAGCGCCCGAGGCAAAGCCCTACACATCAGTCGAAGCGCATCCCGGCCCGTCACAGATCGCGGCCTTCGCAAAAATGCTGGGCGAGGCAAAACGGCCGATCTTCATTATCGGCGGCACGCGCTGGTCCGAGGAAAGCGTGGCGAGCTTCAGGGCATTTGCCGAAAACCACAAGCTGTCCGTCGGCTGTTCCTTCCGCCGCCAGATGCTGTTCGATCATCTGAGCCCTTCCTATGCGGGCGATGTCGGCATCGGCATCAACCCGGCGCTGGCAAAGGAGATCAAGGAATCCGATCTCGTGGTCCTGCTGGGCGGCCGCCTCTCCGAAATGCCCTCCTCCGGTTATACGCTGCTCGACATCCCCTACCCGTCGCAGAAACTCATCCACATCTATCCGGAAGCCGAAGAGCTTGGCCGCGTTTACCGTCCCGATCTCGCAATCTGCGCCGCGCCGGATGATTTCGTCGCCGCCCTCTCCTCCATCTCGCTTCCTGCAAACGCCGCATGGGCCGATCGCACGGCCGCCATACACGCGGCTTACCTCAATTGGTCCACCCCACCGCAGACCGGCCCTGGCCCGGTGCAGATGGGTCCGATCATGGACTGGATCGAAGCCAATGTGCCCGAGGATGCGATCTTCACCAATGGTGCGGGTAATTATGCCACCTGGGTGCACCGCTTCCACCGCTTCCGCCGCTTCAACACGCAATCGGCGCCAACCTCCGGCTCGATGGGTTACGGCCTACCGGCAGCGGTTGCCGCAAAGCACCTTTTCCCGGAGAGGGAGGTGATCTGCTTTGCCGGCGATGGCTGCTTCATGATGCACGGGCAGGAATTCATCACCGCCGTGCGCTATGGCCTGCCGATCATCACCGTACTGGTGAATAACGGCACCTATGGCACCATCCGCATGCATCAGGAACGGGAATATCCCGGCCGTGTGAGCGGCACCGATCTCGTCAATCCGGATTTCAACGCTTTTGCGAAAGCCTATGGCGGGCACGGTGAAACGGTGGAAAAAACGCAGGACTTCGCCGCCGCCTTCGAGCGGGCGCGTGCAAGCGGCAAGCCGGCGATCATCGAGGTGAAGCTGGACCCGGAGGCGATCACGCCAACGCGCACGCTGACACAGATCAGGACAAAAAGCTGACATGCCGCATGGACATGCCTCCGGCATGGTGTAAATCCTGACGCTCGCTTGACGTCATCCTCGGGCTTGTCCCGAGGATCCAACCACGTCGCGTTAAATCGATCGGTTGCAGATGCCCGGGACAGGCCCGGGCATGACGTGGAGAAGTCTAACGCTTCTCTCAGCATCCACTAACTCAGGATAAGACATGCCGGACGTTGCCCCTCCCGTCATCACCCCACGCGGCGCAAAGATCGAGCCCTCGGCCGGCGCACCTTTCGAGGCGGTGCGCGTGGCCCGCGATGTGCTGCACACATCCCGCACGGCGGCGCTTGCGACACTCGATCCGGTCAGCGGCTATCCCTACACGACCGCCACCAATATCGGCATCGAGCCGGACGGTACGCCGTTTTTCTTCGCGGCCGGCCTGACGCTGCACGCCCGCAACATGGAGGCCGACCCGCGCGTCTCGCTGACGCTCGCGCCCTTCGGCAAGGGCGATGCGCTGACGCTGCCGCGGCTGACACTGGTGGGCAAGGTGGAACAACTCGGCCCGGATGAGACGCAACTCGCCATCAGGCGCTACATTGCCCGTTACCCCAAAGCAAAACTTTATCTCTCGCTTCCCGACACGAGGCTTTACCGGCTGCAGACGGAAGGTGTGCAGATCAATGGCGGCCCGGCCCGCAATGCCAGCAACATCACCCCGGCCGACCTGCGCACCGATCTCTCAGGCGCGGCGGAACTGATGGCTGCGACGGAAAGCGAAGCCGCCCGCCTCAACGCCATCAAGGGCGAAGCGTCGCGGTTGGCAGTTCTCGCCGGCGCAAAGGCCGGCCGCTGGACGATCACCTCCATCGACCCGGATGGTATCGATTTCGCCTCGGTAAATGATCTGGCGCGGCTGTGGTTTGCGGAGCGGGTGGAGACGCTGAAGCAGTTTGAGAAGGCGCTTGCTTTGCTTCTGAAATGAATGGCGCAAACGATTCACAAACCTAGGACAATCGTCTCTCTTCCGTCATGCTCGGGCCTGTCCCGAGCATCTGCCACCTGTCAGTTGTGATACGTGAGTGGATCCTCGGGACAAGCCCGAGGATGACGAAACGAGCGTTTCGAATTTCCCATCAAAAAAGGCCGGGCCGCATTCCGCGACCCGGCCTTTTCTTAAAAACTCAGACGGATGCTCAGAGAGCAGCGGTCACGATGAACTCAACCTTGTAATCCGGCGTTGCCAATGGTGCACCGCTGGTGGCGCGGGCCGGCGGGTTTGCCGGGTCGATCCAGCCTTCCCAGACGGCGTTCATTTCGCCGAATGTGGACATGTCGGAGAGATAGATGATGGTCTGCAGGATCTTCGACTTGTCCGAACCGGCAGCAGCCAGCAGGCGGTCGACTTCAGCCAGCGCAGACTTGCTCTGTTCCGTAACGCTGGTGCCTTCGCCAACCTGGCCGGCCAGATAAACGGTGTTGCCGTGAACGACGGCGCCACTCATGCGCTTGCCCGGCTCGATACGCTTGATGGTCATGGAAAACTCCTGTTGATTGGCATTTGAAAACAAAATGAAGCGCGAAAAATCAGCCGCGCAGGTGATGGGTCTTTTCGTAGATCGCCGTGGAGCGCGCGCCGGAACGGCAATAGCCGAGCATCGGGCGCTGCAATTCGTCAAGCGCATCCACCATGCCGGCAACGGCATCGGCGTCGACGCCATAACGGCCGACAGGCACATGCATGATGGTAATACCGAGCTGCTCTGCGCGCTCGGCAATATCAGCAAAAAGCGGCTGGCCGTCTTCTTCACCATCAGGGCGGTGGCAGACGATCGACTTGAAGCCGAGTGCCTTGACCTCATCCAGATCGGCGACGCTGATCTGTCCCGTTACCGAATATTCGTCGTCTATGCGCCTGATATCCATCTTATGCCTCCGCTGAAATCGGCATCCGCGCCGCTGGCACGCTCTCGCCACCCTTAGAAATCCGCATCCGATGTAAGGGCTCAAAACCCATGCGTCAATGATGCGGTGTCCTCATTCGGTACGGCATTCAGAGGATGGAAAAACGCAGGCCGAAGGAGCGGCTTTCACCCGGGTGGACAATATTGAACTCGCCGGCGGCCTCAAGCTCGCTCCGCCCCACCCAGCGATGCGAAACCGGTTCGATGCCGAGCACATTGGCGGGCTCCTGCTGGTTGCGCCACATCTGCAGATAGGGCAGTGTCTCCGTGCGAAAACGCACGGTCAGCGTCTTCCCGCCAATGGCCGCGACGGGACCAAGCTTCAATTCCGCCCAATCATCATTACCGGCGGGAACACAGAAAACATTGCCCGGCTCCTCGCCGAAACGCCAGCCATGGCCGCCGCCATCCAGCATTGCGCCTTCCAGCCGCACCGCATCGTCAAACAGACGGGCACCGACATTCATGTGGTACATCAGAAACACCGGCATCGGCCGGTCTGACGTATTGACGACCTTGTCCTCAAGGCTGACTTCGCCGCTTTCGCCATCAATGCGCCACGTCCGCTCCAGCAGTGCAGCGCCGCCATCGGCAAGCTTTACGGGAACCTCGACGCGCGCCAGTGCATTGGTCTCATGAACGTCGAAGGCGACTATCTTTGCCGGATGCGAGGAAAAGGACCCATGCAACGGATATCGACGCCCCTCGCCGTCACCATCAATCGGTTCGGGATGGCGGATATGATCGGGACCGCAGGTGAAGAGAAAGCCTTCCAGCGAATGGTCGATGCGCGCATCGCCATCATCGGGAATGGCGCGGCCGGGCGCGATGTCGATGCCATCGACAATACACGAACCAATATCGAAAACAGAGGTTTCATCGAGGAAAATACGGGGCGATCTGCCGGCCTGAAACGAACGCAAGACAACCTCTCCTGTGGCAGTAAAAACGCATGAATCACGGAAACGCTACTAGTCGTGACGGAAATTAAGATTGCATTAACCGCGAATTCACCTTTTTCACAATAGGGTCAAGATTGCGGTGTGTTTATGGGCGAACGAAGCAAGGATAGCAGAATCGTGAAACAGTTTCTTAACGCAGCTCTGGGTCTGACAGTCGCGGTAGTGGCAGCTTTCGCCCCGCTACAGGCTGGCGCGCAGCAGCGTTATGGCGACCAGCAGACGATGCTGGTGACACCTGACGGTCGCGTGCTCGACTTCATGCCAGAGCGCGGCGATATCGTTATCAGCCGCGATACCATGGGTCGCACGGTGTTTTACGACCAGTACGGCAATCTGCTCGCCACCGAAATGCCCTCCGGCTATCAGCAGCGGCAGCAGGCGCGCCAGCAGCGCGACACCACCTATTATCCGCCCGCCCCCGGCGGCCAGTATCGCGAACCACAGCGCGACTACGGCTATCAGGACAATGGCAGCGTGCGTGATTATCGCGAATATCGCGGTGATGGCTCCGATGACAATGTCTATACCGGCTCCGTTCCCGGCCCCGGCGCGGTGGAAAGCGGGCCGCTCGGCCAGCCTATGCCCGGCGAAAGCACCACCGCCGCCGTTCCGCAGCCGGATCACCTGATCGAACGCCACACACCGGTGACGACACCGGTCAACCGTTCCCGTCAGGAGATCGTCGCACTGCAGACTTTCCTTGACCGTGAAGGCATCTCGCCCGGCGTTATCGACGGCAAGATGGGTGACAACGTCAACAAGGCCATTGCCGCCTGGCAGGACATGACCGGCGAAAAGCTGGACCCGAACAATTCCGACGATATACTGGAACGCCTGCGCTCTTCCGGCGGCATGCCGATCGTCGACTACACCATCACCGCCGCCGATGCCGCCGGCCCCTATGTCGCCTCCATTCCGGACGACTATGCCGAGAAGTCGCAGCTGCCCGCGCTGTCCTTCACCTCCACCTCCGAGGCGCTGGCCGAGCGCTTCCATATGGATGAGAACTATCTGAAGGAACTGAACCCCGGCATCGACTTCACGGTGCCCGGCACCATCATCAAGGTGGTCAATCCGGGCGAGACGAAAAAGGGACAGGTGGCCCGCATCGTCGCGCATAAGGGCATCAAGCAGGTCTTCGCCTATGGCCAGGACGGCAATCTGATCGCCGCTTATCCCGCCACCATCGGTTCTACGGATACGCCTTCGCCGAGCGGCACGCACACGGTGGAGCGGATCGCGCTCAATCCCGGCTACACCTATAATCCGAAGATCAACTTCAAGCAGGGCCAGAACGACAAGATCCTGCAGATCCCGCCGGGTCCTAACGGCCCGGTCGGCACGGTCTGGATTGCCCTGTCGAAGCCGACCTACGGCATTCACGGCACGCCGGAACCTTCGAAGATCGGCAAGACAAACAGCCATGGCTGTATCCGCCTGACCAACTGGGATGCGACCGAACTGGCAAAGATGGTCCGTCCCGGCGTTGTGGTCGAATTCGCGGAATAGGATCGACCGGAATAAAACAGAAAAAGCCCGGCGGTTTGGTCCGTCGGGCTTTTTTCATTGAGTGGTGTTTCAGTCGCGCTTCTCCGTCAGGAAATACAGCAGGGCGGCCACCGGCAAGGCGAAACCGATCCACGAGGCGGCTTGCCATTCGCCGACAGCATAAGCCCAGCCACCCACGGCGGAACCGATTGCGCCGCCCATGAAAAACGTCGCCATATAGATGCCGTTCAGACGGCTGCGGAATTCCGCCCCAAGCGTGAAGATCGCCCGCTGGCCAAGCACCAGATTGGTGGTGACGCCGAAATCCAGAACGATGGCTGCGACTACCAGAATGGCGAGCGCCAGATGCGAGCCTTCGGGCGCGAGATGCGTGACGACGAAGGAGAGCGCTACCGCCACCAATGCAAGGAAAGTCGCCGCACGGGTCCAGCCGCGATCGGCCATCCGCCCAGCAATTGGCGCAGCCACGGTGCCCGCAGCCCCGGCAAGTGCAAACAGCGCGATCTCACCCTGGCTCAGGTTGAAATGCGGCCCGCTCAGATAAAGCGGCGTCGTGGTCCAGAACAGGCTGAAGGCTGCAAACAGGAAGGCATGGTAGATCGCCCGCCGCCGCAGGATCGGCGTGTGGAGGGCAAGTCTGCCCATCGAGGCCATCAGCGAGCCGTAACCCAGCCTTGCCTCCGGCATGCGCGGCGGCAAAAGCCGGAAAAGCACGACGGCAAGAAGCGCCATGACTGCCGCCGACGTCAGAAAGACGCCGCGCCATGAAACGACTTCCGACAGCAGACCGGAGACCGGCCGCGCCAGCATGATGCCGGCCATCAGACCGCTCATGACATTGCCGACCACCCGGCCACGAATGGCGTGCGGCGCCATGTGGGCGGCATAGGGAACGATGACCTGCACTGCCACCGAACTGACGCCGACCAGGAAGGCCGCAATCAGAAACGGGGCCGCATGCGGCGCGAATGCCGCTGCCACAAGGGAAAGCACCGCCATCGAGACGGAACCGACCACCAGCTTGCGGTTTTCAACGAGATCGCCGAGCGGCACGACGAACAGCAGGCCGACACCGTAACCGATCTGCGTCAGGGTCACGATCAAGCCTGTAGCGCCGGCGGAGAGACCAAGTTCCGCCCCGATGATGCCGGCAAGCGGCTGGGCATAATAAAGATTGGCGGCAATCAACCCGCAGGCTGTCGCCAGCAGAAAAGTCAAAGCCGGAGAAAGGGATGTTGCATCAACATCCTCCCCTTCAATTACACGCGTCGTCATCATTTTCTCCAATATGGAAACGAACGTTTCCTAAATAGACACGAAATCACTCAGCAAGCTTCATGGCGATATCCACCACGGCCACCATGTCCTTGAGGCTGCGCCCTGTCTTTCCCACCACGCGCATGCCGTACATCATGCAGAGCATCGCCCGGGAAAGATCATCGGGATCGGCCTTGGAATTCACCGAACCATCCTTCTGCCCCTCGGCAACGAGGCGGGCGACGATCCGCTCCCTCGCCTTCACGGCCCGTTCGACCACAACGGCAATGTCGTCATCCAGCGCCGCCAGATCGGCAGCGGCACCAACAACCAGACATCCATCAGAGCCGGCCCCGCCATGCGACCGTTCCGCGTAAAACATCAGCCCTGCCCGCAGGCGTTCGCGACCGGTATCGTAACCCGCCACCGCCGCCTCGAAACGCTCGGTCTGCACGATCCTGTAGCGCTCCATCGTGGCGATGAAGATGGCCTTCTTATCCTTGAAGGCCTTGTAAAGACTGCCCTGCGCCAGCTCCATCGCATCGGTAAGGTCGCCCACAGAGGTGGCGTGATAACCGCGCCTAGAAAAAACCCGGATCGCACCATCGAGCGCGCGGTCGATATCGAACTCGCGCGGCCTGCCGCGATGGCGCTGTTCCTCGGACTGGTTGTGGCTGATATTGCTCATGGCCGAAATATAGGAAACGATCATTTCCAAATCAAGCGAATAATGAAGCCATCGCTGAAAAGCAACGACTGACACGCCGGTAAGCCTGACGGCCGCCGATGGTCCGAGGCAGCATCATCCGTCTGCGGTTATGACCGCCGCAGACGGATCGAAAATTGAAAGCAATATTTCAGGCGGCTTTACGAGTAAAAAGGCGCGCGGGTGGCGTACCGAGCCGCAACAGGCGTTTCGGCAGCAAGTCAAGCACTTCGCCCGCGAATGCTCTGGCATTCTCGACCGCCTTGTCGATATTGCTCACCTTGGTCTTATCGAGACAGAGAAGCGTGCCGCCAAGGTCGAAAATATCGCGATAGGCGGCTCTCTCGACGATCGGGGTGTTGAGAACCGAGACATTTTTCTCGGCCAGCAGCATCTTGACCAGCAGGAGCGAACGCGTCGCCACCATGGCGTTGACCCGCGTCAGCACGATGGAATGGGCAATCTCCTTGCCCATCTTTCGGTTCAGAAATTCGATATGATCCAGAACCTCGGCGGCCCCGCGCGCATCCATGGCGCAGCCCTGAACCGGGATTAGCACATGATCGGAAATGCCGAGAGCCATGGTCAGAAGCGGGGTCTTCGCTCCCGGCAGATCGATGATGAAACAGTCGGTGCTGGTTTTATTCTCGCGAATATGGCCCTCAAGCGATGCCATCGTCACATGCGAAATCACCGAAAGATTTTCGATATCGCCTGATAATTCGTGCCAGCGGGAAATCCACAATTGCGGATCGGCATCCAGAACCGTCACGCGGTGACCGCTGCGGGCCAGTTCGGTTGCCAGAAGCAGCACGGCCGTGGTTTTTCCGGCACCGCCCTTGGTATTGGCGAAAGTGATGACTGACATGATACCCCCTGTTGGTCAGAGCCGTTTCATGCTCATTCACGCACCGAAGCAACTCATGGTGCTTTCCATAATCTTAACGAACAGGGTTAATAAAAGGCTAAGAACGGTTATGCAGGGCAACGAAAAGCCCGCGACCGGGTCGTCGCGGGCTGGATTAGAGATCGTACGTAGCTCGCTCCCGGTGCAGGGCACGACGTTGCCATTTGTTTCTTCTCCCCGCCGGGGAGAAGGTGGCCCGAAGGGTCGGATGAGGGGGCAACCTTGCCGGATTTCGGAGAGCTTGCCCCCTCATCCCGCTGCCGCGGACTTCTCCCCCTCGGGGAGAAGAAACAAGCAGCACCCTCTCAACCTCTCACAAACCTGATGAATAAAGGTAGCTCCTTAAAAGCAAGCCTCAAAAAGCGCCTTGGTATTTTCCAGCGTCATCGGCACTGGATTACCACCGCAGCTAGGATCCTTGATCGCTTCCGCCGCCAGTTCGTCGATACGATCCGGCTTGATGCCCATGGCGGTCAGGTTTTCCGGTACGCCGAGTTCCTTGCGAAGTTCCAGCACGTAATCATAAAAACCGTCGAAACCGCCGGAGATACCGAGATAGGCGGCCGCGCGGGCAATCTTGTCTTCGATGGCAGGGCGGTTGAAGCGCAGCACCGCCGGCATGACGACGGCATTGGTCATGCCGTGATGGGTGTTGTAGACCGCGCCGATCGGATGCGAGAGCGAGTGAATGGCCCCGAGACCCTTCTGGAACGCCACCGCACCCATCGCTGCCGCTGCCATCATATTGGTGCGCGCTTCGATGTCCGTGCCGTCCTTATAGGCGCGCGGCAGGAATTCCTTGACGAGACGCAAGCCCTCCAGCGCCACGCCGGCGCTCATCGGGTGATAGAACGGTGAGGAATAGGCTTCAAGGCAATGGGCAAAGGCATCCATGCCCGTGCCGGCCGTGATGACCTTCGGCATGCCGACCGTCAGCTCCGGATCGCAGATGACGACGCCCGGCAAGAGCTTCGGATGGAAGATGATCTTCTTCACATGGGTCTGCGAATTGGTGATGACGCTGGCGCGGCCGACTTCCGAACCCGTACCAGCGGTTGTCGGAACGGCGACGATCGGCGCGATCTTGGAAGCATCCGCCCGGGTCCACCAGTCACCGATATCCTCGAAATCCCAGACCGGGCGGGTCTGCCCGGCCATGAAGGCAATGGTCTTGCCGAGATCGAGGCCAGAGCCGCCGCCAAAGGCGACGACACCGTCATGACCGCCATCGCGATAGGCTTTCACGCCGGCTTCCATGTTGATCTCGTTGGGGTTCGGATCGACCTCGGCGAAGATCGCCCGGCCGAGGCCTGCCTCTTCCAGCACATCCAGCGCATGCGCGGTGATCGCCATATTGGCAAGGCCGCGATCCGTCACGAGCAGCGGCTTCTTGATGCCGAGCGTCTTGCAGGCTTCCGCCAGTTCCTTGATCCGGCCACGGCCAAGCTTGACGGCGGTGGGGTAGCTCCAGTTGGCGACGATATTCATTTCGTGACTTTCTTCAGATGGTAGGATTTCGGGCGGGTCAGGTTCTGGAAACCAAGGACGGAAAGCGAACCGCCACGGCCGGTTTCCTTCACACCGGTCCAGCAAAGCGCCGGGTCGAGATAATCGGCGCGGTTCATGAACACGGTTCCGGTCTCGATTTCGCGGCCGATCCTCGCGGCTCGTGTCGCATCCTGCGTCCAGAGCGAGGCGGTGAGGCCGTATTTGCTGTCATTCATCAACGCGACGGCTTCATCGTCGTTCTTGACCTTCATGATGCCGATGGCGGGACCGAAAGTCTCTTCGGTCATGAATTCCATGGAATGATCGACATTGACGAGGATCTGCGGCGCGACATAAGCACTCTCGCCATCATCGGCCGGGAAAAGCGTCTGATCGACCAGCGCCTTGGCGCCCTTGGCAACGGCGTCGGCAATCTGCGCCCGCACCACCTTGGCAAACCGCTTGTTGGCCATCGGCCCGAGCGTGGTTTCCTGCTCGAGCGGATTGCCGAGCTTGTAGTTCGAAACCCACGCCACGGACTTCTCGACGAATTCGTCATAGAGGTTTTCATTGACGTAGATGCGCTCGATACCGCAGCAGCATTGCCCGGAATTATAGGTGCCGCCATCCATCAGCGTATCGACGGCGGCGTCGAGATCGGCATCCTCCATCACATAACCGGGGTCCTTGCCGCCGAGTTCAAGCCCGAGGCCGGTGAAGGTGCCGGCAGCGGCGCGTTCGATGGCACGGCCGCCTTCCACCGAACCGGTGAAATTGACGAAGTTGAACAGGCCCTCGGAAATCAGCGCCGAGGTCGTGCCATGGTCGAGGAAGACGTTGATGAAGACATCGTCAGGCACCCCAGCCTCGACAAAAGCCCGCACCATGCGCTCGCCGACCAGCAACGTCTGCGCCGCATGTTTGATGACCACCGTATTGCCGGCCATCAAAGCGGGCGCGACGGTGTTGATCGCCGTCATGTAAGGATAGTTCCACGGCGCGATGACGAAGACCACGCCATGCGCCTCGCGCTCGATGCGACGTTCGAAATTGCCGCTTTCCTCGATGACGAGCGGCGCCAGCGCATCAGCCGCAATCGACGCGACATAATTGGAGCGCTCGTTGAAGCCCTTGAACTCGCCGCCGTAACGCACCGGACGGCCCATCATATGCGACAGTTCCGGCACAACCTCCGCCACCATTTCGTTGAGGCGCGCCACACCCTTCAGAACCAGCTGAACCCGGTCCTCAAGCGGACGTCGAGCCCAGTCTTTCTGCGCCTTGCGCGCTTTCGAAACGGCGGCCCGCGCCGCCTCCAGCGACATCGCCTCCCGCTCGGCATAAACCGAGCCATCGATGGGCGAGATATTCTGGATCATGGTCATGATATTTTCCCGTAATGATTAGGCTCGTTCGAAACCGCGCGCCACTTCCCAGTCGGTCACGCGGCGGTCGTATTCTTCCTGCTCCCACCGTCCGGCATGGACATAATGATCGATCACATCATCGCCAAAGGCGTTGCGCAGCATTTTCGATCCGTCCAGAAAGGCAGTGGCGTCACGCAGGGTCTTGGGTATCTCGCGCACATCCTTGCCGCCATAGGCGTCACCGACAAAAGCGGGTTCAAGTTCAAGTTTATTTTCGATGCCGTCAATGCCCGCCGCGAGAAGAGCAGCCATCGCAAGATAGGGATTGAGATCGGATCCACCGACGCGGCATTCGATGCGGATGCCCTTAGTGCCCTCGCCACAGAGACGATATCCGGCCGTGCGGTTATCGAGGCTCCAGATCGCCTTGGTCGGCGCAAACGTGCCGGCCATGAACCGCTTGTAGGAATTGATATAGGGCGCCAGAAAATAGGTTATCTCGCTGGCATGGGCCAGAAGCCCGGCAACATAATGCCGCATCAGTTCCGACATGCCATGCTTGGCATCCTTGTCGAGGAAGGCCGGCGTCTTGCCATCGAGGCTCCACAGCGACTGGTGGATGTGTGAGGAGCTGCCGGCGGAGTTATAGTTCCACTTGGCAAGGAACGTCACCGCCTTGCCCTTGGACCAGGCGATCTCCTTGGTGGCGTTCTTGATGATGGCGTGCCGGTCGGCCATGGTCAGCGCTTCGGCATAACGCACGTTGATTTCCGCCTGGCCGGGAGACGCCTCACCCTTGGAGTTTTCAACCGGAATGCCAGCGCCCTGCAGGCCCTTGCGCAGCGCCCGCATGACGTCCTCTTCCTTGGTGGTCTGGAAGATATGGTAATCCTCGTTGTAACCGCTGGCGAGATTCAGCCCCTTGTAGCCGCTGGCGCGCGCCGCATCGAAGGTCTGGTCGAACAGGAAGAATTCCAGCTCGGTCGCCATGAAGGCTTTCAGCCCCATGGCCTCCAGCCGCGCCACCTGTTTTTTCAACAGCGCGCGCGGCGAATGCGGCACCTCTTCGTGGGTGTGATGATCGAGCACGTCGCACAGCACCAGCGCCGTGCCTTCCAGCCACGGCACGCGCCGCAGCGTCGAAAGGTCGGGTTTCAGCACATAATCGCCATAACCCTTTTCCCAGCTGGAGGATTTATAGCCGGGAACGGTCTCCATCTCCATGTCGGTGGCAAGCACGTAATTACAGCTATGGGTTTCCTCAAAGGCGCTTTCAACGAAGAATTCGGCCTGAAATCTCTTGCCCATCAGACGCCCCTGCATGTCGACAAGGCAGGCCAGAACCGTGTCGATGCGCCCCTCGGCGACATCCATCTTAAGCGCGTCGAATGTGTAGCTCGTCATTTTGTCCGTTCCCTTTATTGTCTTGGCCGGGCGGCCGGATACGGCCGCCCGTTTGTTTGGGCATCAGGCCTTTGCAGCCGCCGCCGCCATGGCAGCCTGCTTGTGCTCCAGCGCAAATTCCTCTTCCGGCGACAGGATGAGGCGATGGCGTCCGATAAAGGCGAAATAAGCGATCGCCACGGCAAACCAGACCGCTACCCACAGCACGCCCTTGCTGAAGTTGGGATCCTGGATCTGGTAAAGCAGCGTGACGATGGCGATGATGATCGTCAGCACCGCACCCGGAATGCCGAAGGGCGAACGGAACGGCCGCTCGATATGCGGCAGGTTCCTGCGGAGCAGAATGAAGGAAATCGCCTGCAGGATATAGGAGAACATCGCACCGAAAACGGCCATGTTCAAAAGCACGCTGCCGATGATGCTGCCGCCCTGTTCCGCGCCCAGCGAGAACCAGATGACCAGCATGACCGCCAGACCGACAAGCGCACCGGCGATGTTGGCCACAAAAGGCGTGCGGTATTTCGGATGGGTAATCGACAGTACGGTCGGGAAATAGCCCGCACGCGACAGCGAATAGATCTGCCGACCCTGCGCATAGAGGATCGTATGGAAGCTGGCGATCAGGCCGGTGAGCGCCACGAGACCGAGCAGCACCACGCCGCCATCACCGTAAATCGCCTTGAAGCCATCCAGCAGCGGTTCGAGCGAAGAACCGAGATGGAAGGCGCCAACACCCGGCAGCGACGGGTTGAGCAGCACGATCATGAAGGCCGAAACCATCAGTGTGATGACACCGAGAATGATGCCCTTCGGCATATCGCGTTTCGGATCGACCGATTCTTCCGCCGCCAGCGGCAGCTGTTCAATGGCAAGGAACAGCCAGACCGCAAAAGGCAGCGTGGCGAGAACGCCTGAAAAACCGAAGGGGAAGAATGAACCGCCACCCTCCGGCAGTTCCACGGCCTTGCCGTCGGGACCGACGCCGATATTCAGCGCAAAACGCGAGAAATCCATGTTCGGAATGGCGCTGATCCAGAAGAACACCAGAACACCAAGCGAAATCAGCGTGATGACCAATGTGACCTTGAAGGAAAGCTCCAGCCCGAAAACGTTGAGCGCAAGGAAGATCACATAAAAACCTATCCACACAAATGGCGAATAGGCCGGATCGAGCCCCAGAATGGAATTTATATAGGCCGTGATGAAGGTGACGATGACCGCCGGCGTCAGCACATATTCGACATTCTCGCAAAGTCCGGTGACGAAGCCGCCCCAGGGACCCATCGCGGTGCGGGCGAAGGAATAGGCTGCACCCGTATGCGGCAAGGCCGGGCTCATTTCCGCGATCGAAAATGTCAGCCCGAGATACATGATGGCGATGATGATGCCCGCCACCAGCATGCCGCCCCAGCCGCCGGTGGAAAAGCCGAAATTCCATCCGGAAAAATGCCCTGAAATAACCGCCCCGACGCCGAGCGCCCAGAGCGACCAGACGCCCGCATAACGGGAAAGTCCGCGTTTTTCGAAATAGGATGCATCAGCCTTCTTATAGCTGACGCCTGACGATGAACTGTCCATGCCCTTCTCTCCTGAATAAGAAAAAAACAAGCCAGTCAGCCGTTATTGGCCGATTGTGCCCCAGTTTTCAGCACCTGCGGAAGGTTTCCGCGCTGTGCCGCACGCACTTGCTGTTCCCTTGCCGCTTCATGCCTTTCCGGCTTTTCGTGAATGTCGGCAGTCTCGTTTGGTGGCCGGCCCTGGTGTTTTCACCATTGGCCAGCCCTTGCTCCCTCACTCATCAATTGATGAGAGCGCCTTCCCCATAAGCTCGTGGAGGAACCCGGCAATTGCCGCCTGCTCCCCTTCATTGGTGACAAGATCGTTGCGGATCTCGATCATGACGTTCAAAAGCCCGTCCGGCAGCGCATGCAGCCTCAGCGTATGCGTCACGCCATCTTCCGGGCCATAGGGATCATTGCGTTTGACCGTGAGCGCCGACCCCTCGGCGCCCGCCAGCATCGCATCAGCCAGACGGCTGTCGCTATCATGCAGGATACCGATCTGAACGGCGCGAAACTGGCCGTGATAGACCGGCGTGAAACTGTGGATCGTCACCACGACCACCCTGCGCCCGGAGGCCTGCCGCTCGGCGATGATCTCGCTGACGCGGTCGTGAAATGGGACATAGAGCGCAGAAGTGCGGGCAAATCGCTCCGCTTCGGAAAGATCGAGATTGCCCGGAATATCATAAATCTCGCTTTTCACCGGCATGGCGGAAGGCGATTCGGGTGGCCGGTTGCAATCATAGACCAGACGCGAAAACCGTTGATGGACGAGCGTGGCGTCAAGGCTCTGCGAAAGCAGCCGCGCCACGGCAAGGGCACCTGGATCCCAGGCCGCATGGCTCGAGAGAACCTCCGGCGAAAGACCAAGCGTACCGTATTTTTCAGGGATGGTGGCGGAAGCGTGTTCGCAGACGAGAAGGACGTCGCCCTTTCCCGCAGCGTTCTCGACGCCAACCGCCTGTCCTTCCATTTCTGTGAAAAACCGTGAACGCACCGTCATGCACGAACCCCACCCGGAAACCCGCTGTTCCGTCAACGACGAAAAGAATTCTTCACATTATTGCCAGTGTCAAATGGAATTTTGAAATTTTCTCTTCATTTTTCCCATTGACTCGATCGCCGACACAGATGTTTATTTTAGTGGAAGCACCGGCAAAAAGACCGGAAGGGGAAAGATTTGCGCAGCACGACGGCGACCGTGTCGGATGTCATCCATGCCCATTACGATGCGCTGACCCGTTCGGAAAAACGGCTGGCGGAAAGCCTGCTCGGCAACTATCCCGTCTCCGGCCTCGGCAGCATCACCACCATCGCCGAAAATGCCGGCGTTTCGACGCCGACGGTGGCGCGCATGGTGCAGAAACTCGGCTACAAAGGTTATCCGGAATTTCAGGCGCATCTGCACCAGGAGCTTGAAGCGACGATCTCCGGCCCGGTTGCCAAACACGACCGCTGGGCCACCAATGCGCCGGGGCTGCATATCCTCAACCGCTTTGCCGATGCCATCACCGGCAATCTGCGCGACACGTTGAGCGACCTCGACACCGCGGTCTTCGACAATGCCGCGGCCCTGCTTTCCGACCGCAAACGCAGCATCTATTTCGTCGGCGGCCGCATCACCGGCGCCATTGCCGAATATTTCTTCACCCACATGCAGGTGATCCGGCCGAAAACGACGCTGATGTCATCAAATTCCAGCGCCTGGCCGCAATATATGCTGAATATGAGCGCCGGCGACGTGCTGGTGATCTTCGACATTCGCCGTTACGAACACGATATGACGACGCTCGCCGAAGTCGCGAAAGCAAACGGCGTGCAGATCATTCTCTTTACCGACCAATGGACATCGCCGGTGGCGCGCCACGCGCTGCACACTTTCCGTGTGAAGATCGAGGCACCTTCGGCCTGGGATTCCTCGGTCGTCACATTATTCGTGGTCGAAGCGCTGATCGAAGCGGTGCAAAGCGGCACCTGGGATGAAACCAAGCAGCGCATGAACGCGCTGGAGGGCCTGTTCGAGCAGACGCGGCTGTTTCGCCGACCGGACAGGACATGAGAAATTATATAGCCGGCAACTTGCTTGACGAGAATGCCGCACGCTGATTGGATACCTGTGATCGCTACCAGCACGAAAAACAGGGTACATAACCAAGCTGGGGAACAGATCTGGCCAATAGGATGATGAGGGGATTATCCCGCAATTGCAGGCAAAAAGCCTGACGATGGCGGAAAATGGGCGTAAAGTGGCGGAATCCGGATAAATAAATTGTAATCCAGCCGTCACATTAGCTTCATCTAGAATCCGTATCAGCGTCCGCAATATGAGAACACGAAGAGGAGAAAAAAGTGATCTCTCACTGCCGCCGACTGCTTGCTACGACCACTGCACTGGTCATCGCCTCCACCGCGATCGCCGCCGCTGAACCGAGCGCCGAACTGATCGCTGCCGCCAAGAAGGAAGGCATGCTGACAACCGTTGCGCTGCCGCACGACTGGTGCGGTTACGGCGACGTCATCGCCGCCTTCAAGGCGAAGTACCCGGAAATCACCGTCAACGAACTGAACCCCGACGCCGGCTCCGCCGACGAAGTGGAAGCAATCAAGGCAAACAAGGACAACAAGGGCCCGCAGGCTCCTGACGTCGTCGACGTCGGCCTTGCTTTCGGCCCGCAGATGAAGGCCGAAGGCCTGCTGCAGCCCTACAAGGTTTCCACCTGGGACGAAATTCCTGACAACGTCAAGGATGCCGACGGTTACTGGTACGGCGACTATTACGGCGTCATGTCGATGTTCGTGAACAAGGACCTTGTCACCAACTCTCCCAAGGACTGGGCTGACCTGCTGAAGCCGGAATATTCCGGTCAGGTAGCACTCGCAGGCGATCCGCGCGCTTCCAACCAGGCAATCCTTGGCGTTCTCGCCGCTGGTCTTTCCACCGGTGCGAAATCCGGCAAGGAAGCCGGTGAAGCCGGCCTGAAGTACTTCGCCGACCTCAACAAGGCCGGTAACTTCCTGCCGGTTATCGGCAAGGCCGGCACGCTGGCACAGGGCGCAACTCCGATCATCATCGCCTGGGACTATAACGCCCTGTCCTGGAAGAAGACGCTGAACGACAACCCGCCGACAGAAGTCGTCGTCCCTGAGACGGGCGTTCTGGCCGGCGTTTACGTTCAGGGCATCTCCGCTTACGCGCCGCATCCGAACGCCGCCAAGCTGTGGATGGAACACCTCTATTCCGACGACGGTCAGCTCGGCTGGCTGAAGGGCTATTGCCACCCGATCCGCTTCAACGCCATGGTCAAGGCTGGCAAGGTTCCGCAGGAACTGATCGACAGCCTGCCGCCGGCAGCAGCCTATGAAAAGGCGATCTTCCCGACGCTCGAGGAAGTTGACGCCAACAAGGCGGCCGTTACGGCCGGCTGGGACAGCGTCGTCGGCGCAAACGTGAAGTAATTGTTGAAAACGCACCCCGGCTGATCAAAAAGCCGGGGTGTTTCTCTAATAATAAAGACCTTAATAGACAGACCGTTCGAAAACGGCGTTTGGGGACAAGGCATGCCATCAACCAACACCGGCGGACCATCCGACGCGGGCAGAAAGTTGCCGCTGCACTGGATAGGCGTCGTACCTTTTGCCGTCTTTGTTCTGCTCTTCCTAATCCTGCCGACGATGAAGATCGTCATCGGCGCGTTTCAGCATGCCGATGGCAGCTTCACGCTGGAAAACATCGGCGGGCTTTTCACACCGTCCATTCTTTCGGCCTACTGGATTTCGATCAAGATCAGCCTCGCCTCGGCGGTTCTCGGCTGCCTGATCGGTTTTGCCGTGGCCGCCGCCGTGGTGCTGGGCGGTCTGCCGCAGCGCATTCGCGGGCCGCTTCTGACCTTCTCGGGCGTCGCCTCGCAATTTGCCGGCGTGCCGCTCGCCTTCGCCTTCATCGCCACGCTTGGCCCTGTCGGCTTGCTCACCGTCTTCCTGAAGACGCAGATCGGCATTGATCTTCGGCTCCTCGGCTTCAACATCCTGTCCTTCTGGGGCCTCACGGTCACCTATCTGTTCTTCCAGATACCGCTGATGATCCTCATCATCACGCCGGCACTGGACGGGCTGAAGCGCGAATGGCGCGAGGCTGCGGAAATTCTCGGCGCAACCGGCCTGCAATATTGGCGCATGGTGGCCTTCCCCATCCTGCTGCCGTCGCTGCTCGGCACCATGTCGCTGCTGTTTGCCAATGCCTTTGGCGCCGTGGCAACCGCCATCGCGCTCACCGGCTCCTCGCTCAACATCGTGCCGATCCTGCTCTTCGCGCAGATTCGCGGCGACGTTCTCGGCAATCCGCATCTTGGTTACGCACTCGCCTTCGGCATGATCGTCGTCACCGGCATCGCCAATGCGCTGTATATCTGGCTGCGTGCCCGCAGCGAAAGGTGGCTGAAATGAAGCGTTTTTTCGCCTGGGGCGCGCTGATCTTCGGCCTGCTCTATTTCGCCCTGCCGCTGATCGGCATGACCAACTTCTCGCTGAAAATGCGGCGCGGCGAATATTCCTTCGACGCCTATGGCAAGGTGCTGACCGATCCGCGTTTCCAGGAAACCTTCAGCTATTCGGTGGTGATGGCGCTGTTCACCATCGTTTTCGGGGTCCTGCTGGTCGTGCCCACCGCCTATTGGGTACGGCTGAAACTGCCGGGCCTGCGGCCCTATATCGAATTCATCACGCTTTTGCCGCTGGTCATTCCGGCCATCGTCATCGTCTTCGGTTATATCCGGCTTTACAACACCTCCAGCTGGCTGCCGCTGACCGGCACCACCTCCGGCACCAACCTGCTCTTGATGTTTGGTTATGCCACGCTCGCTTTACCCTATATGTACCGCGCCGTCGATACGGGCCTCAGAACCATCGATGTCTCGACGCTGACAGAAGCTGCCCAAAGCCTCGGTGCCGGCTGGACGACCATCCTTTCGCGCATCATCCTGCCCAATGTTCTGGTTGCCGTGCTGTCAGGTGCGTTTTTGACCTTCGCCATCGTCATCGGTGAATTCACCATGGCGGCGCTTTTGAACCGCCCGGCCTTCGGCCCCTACATGCAGCTGCTTGGCGCCAACCGCGCCTATGAACCGGCAGCCCTTGCCGTGATTTCCTTCGGCATCACTTGGGGTTGCCTTGGTCTGATCCAACTCGTTTCACGTTACCAGAAGGGCGCGCCTCCCAAGGCCTGAGGACAAGATTTTCATGAGCTTTTTGACACTTAGCAACATCAAGAAATCCTTCGGCGCCGTGCAGGTCGTGCATGATTTCAACATGGCCATCGAAAAGGGCGAATTCGTCTCCTTCCTCGGGCCATCGGGCTGCGGCAAGACCACCGTGCTGCGCATGATCGCCGGTTTCGAAATCCCGACCGGCGGATCGATTGTCATCAACGGCAAGGACCAGACGACGCTGCGCCCTAACCAGCGCAATATCGGCATGGTGTTTCAGGCCTATGCGCTGTTTCCGAACATGAATGTCTACGAAAACGTCGCCTTTGGCCTGAAAGTCGCCGGCAAGCCGAAAGCCGAGATAGACGCCCGCGTGAAGGAAATGCTCCAGCTCATCCATCTGGAACATCTGGCGGATCGTTATCCCTACCAGATGTCGGGTGGCCAGCAGCAGCGCGTGGCGCTTGCCCGCGCTCTGGCGCCGAAACCGGAAGTGCTTCTGCTGGACGAGCCGCTTTCCGCGCTCGACGCCAAGATCCGCGTATCGCTGCGCGAGGAAATCCGCCAGATCCAGCAAAAGCTCGGCATCACCACCATTTTCGTGACCCACGATCAGGAAGAAGCCCTGTCGATCTCCGACCGTATCGTCGTGATGAATTCCGGCCGCGCCGACCAGATCGGCACGCCCTTCGATATCTACAACAAGCCCGCGACCCGTTTCGTCGCTTCCTTCGTCGGCACACTGAACCTCATCGACGCCACGGTCATGGACTCCTCCACCAACACCATTCGTGTCGGAGAGCAAAACGTGACGCTGCACAAACCGGTCGAAGCCGCAAACGGCGAAAAAATCACCCTCGCGCTTCGCCCGGAAGCGGGCTCGCTCGGCAACGACGCGAAAGGCGATGTCGCCATTTCCGGCACCGTCACCTCCAGCCAGTTCCTCGGCTCCGTTATCCGCACCCGTCTCGATCTCGGCGGCTCGACCCTGTCTTTCGACATGTTCAATGATCCCGGCACCGCGCCGCCTGCCCTTGGCGAACAGGTGACGCTCAAATTCGCGGCAGGCGATCTGATGGTGATCAGGGACTAAACCGCTTTTCTCCATTGGGGGAAGAGGCTAGAGCAGGTATTGAACTCGAACCTGCATGCCAGCGATATGAGGCCATGATGCGCGCGCTTTTTTACGAACGATTCGGCGAGACCCCTGTCGTTGCATCCCTGCCCGATCCGGAACCGACCGATAGTGGTGTGGTCATCGAAGTAAAAGCGACAGGCCTCTGCCGCAGCGACTGGCATGGCTGGATGGGGCATGACACGGATATTAGCCTGCCGCATGTTCCAGGCCATGAATTCGCCGGCGTCATCGCCGCGGTCGGCAAGAACGTCACCCGTTTCAAGACAGGCGACCGTGTTACGGTGCCTTTCGTTTCCGGCTGCGGCCACTGCCATGAATGCCGCTCCGGCAACCAGCAGGTCTGCGAGGCGCAGTTCCAGCCGGGCTTCACCCATTGGGGTTCCTTCGCCGAATATGTCGCGATCGATTATGCCGACCAGAACCTCGTGCATCTGCCTGATACGATGAGTTATGCCACTGCCGCCGGCCTCGGCTGCCGTTTCGCTACCTCCTTCCGCGCCGTGACCGATCAGGGACGTCTGAAGGGTGGCGAATGGCTGGCGGTGCACGGCTGCGGCGGCGTCGGCCTCTCCGCCATCATGATCGGTGCAGGTCTCGGCGCGCAAGTCGTCGCCATCGACATTGCCGAAGACAAGCTCGAACTCGCCCGACGGCTCGGTGCGGCGGCCACCATCAACAGCCGCTCGGTCGCCGATGTTTCGGAAGCGGTGCGCGAAGTAACGGGCGGCGGTGCGCATGTGTCGATCGATGCGCTTGGCCACCCGCAGACCTGCTGCAATTCCATCAGCAATCTGCGCCGGCGCGGACGCCACGTGCAGGTCGGCCTCATGTTGGCCGATCATGCCATGCCCGCCATCCCCATGGCCCGGGTCATCGCCCACGAGCTGGAGATTTATGGCAGCCACGGCATGCAGGCGTGGCGTTACGAAGACATGCTGGCCATGATCGAGAGCGGCAAGCTTGCGCCGGAAAAATTGATCGGCCGCCACATCAGCCTCTCCGACGCCATCACGGCCCTGCCCGCCATGAACAGTTTCCAGGAAAGCGGCATAAGCATCATCGACCGGTTCGAATAGTGCAGGCGCCCGCAACCACCTGATTCGCGAATTGCGTCCGGGTCAGGCACCCCTGCGCCCGAACGCCCGGACCGGAGCGGCTCCCGGGGCAGATGCATGGACCGACGATGCTGCCGGGCTACGCGTCGCGTGATCCGTCTGGCTATCGCGCCATTGACGGTTCACCAGCTGTTTCGTGCGGACCTCAAGCGGGTCAGGGGCGTCCTCCTCCTCCTGCTGCTGCTTACTTCCGGTGACTGCTGAGATCGTCGCCAAACGCGAAATCCACCGCACGAGTTGCATGCCCTTGTGAACAAGCACAAAGATGCCAATAATTGCGACCGCCATGATAATCACGAGGTTCCAGGGCGCGTCACTGTCCCTCGCCGCCCGCTCCATGCGATCTTTTGTCGTCGGATCAAAACCAAGCGTCGCCTTCAGCCTGGCGATGTCAGCATCGCTGAGCCTGCTGTAACGCTCGTCACGATACAGCACATAACCGCTCCTATCCCCGCTGTTGAGATAACCAACGTCGAATGCTTCACCGTCGCGAAGAAAAGGCTCGCTGTCCGGCAGATCATAAACGAGATCGATGGTCTCGCCGCCACCGAATCCGGGGATGGCAAAAAACCGAGACTTCCGCGCCTCAGCTTCGCCCACGAATATCGCGGAAAATAGAAATACGACCGAAAAAAGCGCAATATGCTTCATTCACTCTCTCCAACAACAACGAGAATGATGACAACTGGCATTACTGAATTAATTTGAAGTATATACTCACGATAACATCTTAAATTTAAGATATATATTGTATATATCTAATATATATCGATTTATTACTTGGAATTAGGCCCACTAATTTATAATAAAATGGAATTCTAACGATGCGACATGACGTATCTCCGCCAACGCTGTAAACCATTGGTGCGAACAGCGCCCCACGTTAAGCCGCAATCACACGCAATTGCTTTGAGCACAGCGCCGCAATGATGCGACAGAGCGCAACGTCGGTGAACATGACGTATGAGATGCAAGGACCGCGACATGCTGTTTCTCGATAGCGTAACCATGAAAGAAACCCCGGGCGGACGGGATGAATATCCTTTCTCGGTTCCGGCGGTGCGCCATCTGGAACGCCTCGAGTTCAAAACGCCGATCACTTTTTTTGCCGGCAATAATGGTTCGGGTAAATCAACGCTGCTGGAAGGACTGGCGGCCGGAATGACGGCCTATGCCATCGGTAACCATGGCCAGGTTTCGGGTGATCTTTATCTTCAGCATGCCGAGACCGTGGCAAGGGCGTTTTATTTCGCCCGCAAGAAATATCCGAAGATCCGCATGTTCATGCGCGCCGAAGATGTGCTTGGCTATGTCCGCCGGCTGAATGAAGAGACGCTGGACGACTTTCGCTGGGAGCGGGAAAAAGCCTTGAAAAAAGGCGAGGACTTTCCGGAAGAAACCCCGGAGACCTTTCGCAGGATCGTCAGGAACAACACCATCGACCGGCGGTCGCATGGCGAAGGATTTCTCGATATCATGCAGCAGCGGGTACATGGTGCCGGCCTCTATTTCCTCGACGAACCCGAAAGCCCGCTTTCACCGCAAAAACAGCTGGAGCTTGCGGCCATCATCCGCCACGCCGCCGACAGTGGCGGACAGCTGATCATCGCCACCCATTCACCGGTGCTTTTGGCCATTCCGGAAGCGACGATCTATTATTTCGATGAGGATGGCATCACCGAACGCCTCTATGACGAGTTGGAGAACATCACTTTCCTGCGGCGCTTTCTCGATCGCCCATCAAAATTCATAAGCGATTGAGAACCGATAAAGCTTGAAATCCCGCTTCTCTTGCAGCATGCCCATTAGCAACATGTGAATTAGAAAAAGAAGCAGGCCTATGTCTCCCACCAGCACACCGGCAGCTGCCCGGCCCCTGAACAGCCAGGATTACAGAACTCTGGGTCTTTCGGCCCTGGGCGGCGCGCTCGAATTTTACGATTTCATCATTTTCGTGTTTTTCGCCACCGTCATCGGCCACCTGTTCTTTCCGCCGGAAATGCCGGACTGGCTGGTGATGATCCAGACCTTCGGCATCTTCGCCGCCGGTTATCTGGTGCGACCGCTCGGCGGCATCGTTCTGGCGCATTATGGCGACCGTTATGGCCGCAAGCGCGTCTTTGCCTTTTCCATCCTCCTGATGGCGCTCTCCACGCTGGGCATGGCGCTGATGCCGACCTATGCCACTATCGGCGTCGCCGCCCCAATCCTGCTCATCATCCTGCGCATGCTGCAGGGTGCAGCCATTGGCGGTGAAGTGCCGGGCGCCTGGACCTTCGTTGCCGAACACGTGCCTTTCCGTCGTGTCGGGCTTGCCTGCGGCTTCCTCACATCCGGCCTCTCCTTCGGCATCATGCTGGGATCGCTGATTGCCTTTGCCATCAACTCGCTCTTTTCGCCGGAAGATGTTGCCGGTTATGCATGGCGTATTCCCTTCCTGCTCGGCGGGATTTTCGGCCTGATCGCCGTCTATCTGCGCCGCTGGCTGGAAGAGACGCCGATCTTCAACGAGATGAAAAAATCGAAGTCGCTGACGGACAAGCTGCCGCTCGGGCTGGTGCTGAAGCACCATATGCGCGGCGTCATCATTTCCGCCCTGCTCACCTGGGTTCTGTCGGCGGCCATCGTGGTGACCACGCTGATGACGGCCACCTTTCTGCAGAAGCTTTATGGCTACACCCCGACGCAGGCGCTGGCTGGCACCAGCTTCGGCACGCTGTTCCTGATTTTCGGCGTCATTATCGCCGGTGCATTGATCGACCGTGTCGGCTCCGGCATTTTCTTCATGGCTGCCAGCATCTTCTTTGGCATCGCCACCTTCACCTTCTACAGCTATGCCGGCGCGTCGCTTGAAACCATGTTCATTCTCTACGGCGTCATGGGCCTTTCGGTCGGCATGGCGGGAGCCGTGCCTTATGTCATGGTCCGCGCCTTCCCCGCGTCGGTCCGCTTCTCCGGCCTCTCCTTCGCCTACAACGTCTCCTATGCCGTCTTCGGTGGGCTGACGCCGATCGGAGTGACGACCGCGCTCGCCATCAATCCCATGGCGCATGCCTGGTATCTGGTCTTCATCGCCGTGCTCGCCTTCTGCATTGGCCTTTACCTCTATCTGCGTGGCAGCGAGGTCGAAAGCCATGTCGGCATCGAGGAACTGGCGGCGCTGAGATCGTAAGCGCAACGGCCAACAAAAAAGCGCGGGCAGAACCCGCGCTTTTTTTTTGCAGCAACGACGCCCGAAACATCAGGCCGCGCTGTCGATTTCCTCAGCGCCATTTGTCGGCACGTAGTTAAGTACCGGCCCGAGCCAGCGCTCGACCTCTGTCACCGGCATATCCTTGCGGCGCGCATAGTCGAGAACCTGGTCCCGCTCCACCTTGGCGACACCGAAATAATAGCTCTCGGGATGACCGATATAGATGCCGGAGACCGAGGATCCCGGCCACATGGCATAGCTTTCCGTCAGCTCCACACCCGCCGCATTGGTGGCGTCGAGCAGGGCAAACAGCGTCTTCTTTTCGGTATGATCGGGCTGCGCCGGATAGCCGGGTGCAGGGCGAATACCGGCATAGGCTTCGCCGATCAGGTCATCGCCGCCAAGAGCCTCGTCCGGCGCATAACCCCAGAATTCCTTGCGCACCCGCTCATGCATGCGCTCGGCAAAGGCTTCGGCAAAACGGTCGGCCAGCGCCTTGACGAGGATGGACGAATAATCGTCATTGGCCCGCTCGAAGCGCTCGGCAATCGCCACTTCCTCGATGCCCGCCGTCACCACGAAGCCACCAACATAATCGGCAACGCCGCTATCGACAGGCGCCACGAAATCCGACAGCGCCACATTCGGGCGTCCATCGCGCTTGGAAAGCTGCTGGCGCAGCGTGAAGAAGGTGGCGAGCTCTTGCCTGCGGCTTTCATCCGTAAACAGCTTGATATCGTCGCCCACCGCATTGGCCGGCCAGAAGCCGATCACCGCGCGCGGCCGGAACCACTTCTCCTCGATGATCTTCGCAAGCATTGCCTGCGCATCGGCATAAAGCTGCCGCGCCGCCTCGCCCTGCTTTTCGTCTTCAAGGATCGCCGGGAAACGGCCCTTCAATTCCCAGGTCTGGAAGAACGGCGTCCAGTCGATGTAACGGGAAAGCTCTTCCAGATCATAGGTCTCGAATACCCTGGTGCCGAAGAACTGCGGCTTGACGACGCTGTAGCTCGACCAGTCGATCTTGTGCGCATTCTCACGGGCGCGCGACAGCGGCAGACGCTGCTTTTCGCGCTCGTTGCGGGCATGGGCTTCCGCCACCTTCGCATATTCGCTGCGGATGCCATCGATATAAGCCGGCTTCTGCTCGGCCGAGAGAAGCGCCGACACGACGCCTACCGCACGCGAAGCGTCGGTGACATAGATCGCCTGCCCCTGCTCGTAACGCGGATGGATTTTCACCGCCGTATGCACACGGCTGGTCGTCGCGCCGCCGATCAGCAGCGGAATATCGAAACCCTGCCGCTCCATTTCGGCGGCCACATGCACCATTTCATCCAGCGACGGCGTGATAAGGCCGGAAAGGCCGATCACATCCACCTTTTCGGCAATCGCCGTCTCAAGGATCTTCGTCGTCGGCACCATGACGCCGAGATCGATGATCTCGTAATTGTTGCAGGCCAGAACGACGCCGACGATGTTCTTGCCGATATCGTGCACATCGCCCTTCACGGTCGCCATCAGCACCTTGCCGGCGGCACTGCGCTCGGAGCCGCCATTCTGGCGCTTTTCCTCTTCCATGTAAGGCAAAAGCACGGCAACCGCCTGCTTCATCACGCGGGCGGATTTCACCACCTGCGGCAGGAACATCTTGCCCGAGCCGAAGAGATCGCCGACCACGTTCATGCCGGCCATCAGCGGCCCTTCGATAACGTGCAGCGGACGGGCAGCCTTCTGGCGCGCCTCTTCCGTATCGGCCTCGATATAGTCGGTGATGCCGTTGACCAGCGCATGTTCCAGCCGCTTCTCGACGGCAAGCTCGCGCCAGGAAAGATCCTGCACCTTGGTGTCCCTGGCGCCCGTGCCACGGAAACGCTCCGCCACTTCAAGCAGACGCTCGGTCGCATCGTCGCGACGGTTCAGCACCACGTCCTCGCAGGCCTCGCGCAGTTCCGCATCGATATTGTCGTAAACCGCAAGCTGCCCGGCATTAACGATGCCCATATCCATGCCGACCTGAATGGCGTGGTAAAGGAACACGGCATGCATCGCCTCGCGCACCGGCTCGTTGCCGCGGAAGGAGAAGGACAGGTTGGAAACACCGCCGGAAATATGCGTCAGCGGCATGGTTTCGCGGATGGTCTTGGTGGCCTCGATGAAGTCCACGCCGTAATTATTGTGCTCTTCGATACCCGTCGCCACGGCGAACACATTCGGGTCGAAGATGATGTCTTCCGGCGACAGGCCGGCCTTTTCGGTCAGCAGCTTGTAGGCGCGCGCGCAGATTTCCACCTTGCGCTGATAGGTATCCGCCTGCCCGACCTCGTCAAAGGCCATGACCACCACGGCCGCACCGTAATTATGAACGAGCCGCGCCTGCTGGAGAAACTTCTCCTCACCTTCCTTCAGCGAAATGGAATTGACGATCGACTTGCCCTGAACGCATTTCAGACCGGCCTCGATGATCTCGAACTTGGAGCTGTCGATCATGACAGGCACGCGGGCGATGTCAGGCTCGGCGGCGATGAGGTTCAAGAATTCCACCATCGCCTTTTCGGAATCGATCAGGCCTTCATCCATGTTGATGTCGATGATCTGCGCGCCGTTTTCCACCTGATCGCGGGCGACAGCCAGCGCCGCCGTGTAATCGCCGGCGGTGATGAGCTTGCGGAAGCGGGCCGAGCCGGTAACGTTGGTGCGCTCGCCGACATTGACGAAAGGAATGTCCTTGGTCAGCACAAAAGGCTCGAGACCAGAAAGCGACATGAAGGGCACATGCGCGGGAATCTCGCGCGGCTTGTAACCCTTCACGGCTTCGGCAATCGCCCGGATATGCTCCGGCGTCGAGCCACAGCAGCCGCCGACGATGTTGACGAGACCGTCACGAACGAAGCCCTCAACCTGACGCGCCATCATTTCAGGCGTTTCGTCATATTGGCCGAATTCATTCGGCAGGCCGGCATTGGGATAGGCGCAGACGAAGGTGTCTGCCACGTCGGACAATTCCTGCAGATGCGGACGCATTGCATCCGCACCCAGCGCGCAGTTAAGCCCGATGGTGAAGGGGTTGGCGTGGCGCACCGAATTCCAGAAAGCAGACGGCGTCTGGCCGGAAAGCGTACGGCCGGAAAGGTCGGTGATCGTGCCGGAGATCATCACCGGCAAGCGAATGCCCTTGGCCTCGAAACGCTCCTCGCAGGCAAAGATCGCCGCCTTGGCGTTCAGCGTATCGAAAATCGTCTCGATGAGGATGATGTCGGCACCGCCGTCGATCAGGCCGTCGATCTGCTCGCCATAGGCAATACGCAGGTCATCGAAACTGACGGCACGATAACCGGGATTGTTGACATCTGGCGAAATCGAGGCCGTGCGGTTGGTCGGGCCGATGGCGCCGGCCACGAAACGGCGGCGTCCGTCTTCCCGCTCGGCGCGCTGGGCAGCACGGCGAACAATTGCCGCGCCCTCACGGTTGAGGTCATAGACGGCATTTTCCATCTCGTAATCAGCCTGCGCGATGCGCGTCGACGAAAACGTGTTGGTTTCAAGAATATCCGCACCCGCCATGGCGTAACGATAATGGATTTCCTCGATTGCATCCGGCTGGGTCAGGATCAGAAGGTCGTTATTGCCCTTTTGGTGACAGGCACAGCCGATAAAACGGTCACCGCGGAAATGGTCTTCGTCAAAACCGAGACCCTGGATCTGCGTGCCCATGGCGCCATCGAGAATGAGGATGCGTTCGCTTGCGGCCTCGCGCAGTGCCTTGAAAATTTCCGCGCCGTCGCGCTTTGCCCCTTCGGGGCCAAACAGGTCGTCAAACACGGGCACACTCCTCATTTCGATTTGCAAGATCGCAAGCCGTCAAGTCACATAAAGATATGTTTATGTCAATATATCTTCAAGGGACAGGCATAGCTTTGCGCCGTTGCGGCAGACTACGAAATTTCACTGACAGATGACAGGTTTATACGGCAAGGATATAAGCCAATGCAGCAAACCGCATGGAGGACGAGAATGCCCGAGGAAGATCATAACAGCCGCAACTGGAACACCCTGCCCTGGCACCGCCAATGGCTGGTGAAACAGGCCGAGGGACTTTTCGATTTCTTCCAGTATCGCGCCGTGAATTCCGCCGGCGGCTTTTTCGACCTCGATCCCAAGGGCGCGCCGCTGCAGAAAGACGATCCAGTACGCGGCATCCACGCTTCGGCCCGCATGGTGCACTGCTTCTCCATCGGCCATCTACTCGGCCGGCCTGGCTGCGGCGATATCGTCGACCACGGCATGACCTATCTCTGGAACAAACACCGTGACAACGAGCATGGCGGTTATTTCTGGCAGGTGAACGATGCCGGCCCTGTCGACGCCACCAAGCAGGGTTATGGCCATGCCTTCGTGCTTCTGGCCGCCTCTTCCGCCAAGACCGTCGGGCATCCGCTGGCCGACCAGATGCTGGCCGATATTACCGAAGTGCTGGAAACCCGTTTCTGGGAAGAAAAACACGGCGCCATCGCCGAAGAATTCAACCGCGACTGGTCACCCATCGAGAATTACCGTGGCCAGAACTCCAACATGCACCTGACCGAAGCGCTGATGGCCGCCTATGAGGCGACAGGGGACAGCAACTATCTCACCAAGGCCGAACGCATCGCCGATCTTGTCATCCGCCGCCGCGCCGGCGAGCTGGACTTCCGGGTGCCGGAGCATTTCGACGAGAACTGGACGCTCGACAAGGCGTATCGCGGCAATGAAATGTTCCGCCCCTCCGGCTCCACCCCCGGCCACTGGCTGGAATGGGCACGCCTCATCCTGCAATTATGGATACTGGGCGAACGCCGCCACGACTGGATGCCGGTCGCCGCAAAATCGCTGTTCGTGCAATCCATGGCGCTGGGCTGGGACCGCGAAAAGGGCGGCTTCTTTTATACGCTCGACTGGGACGACAATCCCGACAAGCAGGCAAAACTCTGGTGGCCGATGTGCGAGGCGGCGGGTGCCGCCCACTTCCTCAATGAAAACCTGCCGGCGGACCCCTTCTATGAAGACAGCTACCGCCGCATCTGGAGCACCATCGCCAACAACTTCATCGACCATGACAATGGCGGCTGGCACGAGGAACTGACGGAAAATCTGGTTCCGGCGCATACGCTGTTCCCCGGCAAGGGCGATATCTACCACGCGCTGCAGGCCTGCCTCATTCCGCTTTTCCCGGCCACGGGAAGCCTGACGAAGGTGATTGCGGAAAACGGCGGGGATTATTGAGGCGTCAATACCTTCCATCATGCCGGCCCTAAGCCGGCATCCAGCCACGGTGTGTCGGCGCCGTGAAAAGAGTTTCTCACGATCAGGGACTTGGATAGTGCTGGACCCCGGATCAAGTCCGGGGTGACGGCCACTCGTTAAACCTCAGAAACCGATGGTTTCCTCGAAATCATCCCAGGACTGATACATCTCATATCTGCCGATACCGGGGATAGGCACATGCCCGTAATAGGGCGAGAGCTGGAATTCGGCCGCCGCCTCGCTCTTGCCGGCCACCGCTCCTACATAGATCGCCGAGGCAAGCCCCGTGCGGTTGGCACCGTGTTCGCAATGGATGAGGATCGGTTTTTCCGCATTCTGCAGCACGGCCACCAGCGTTTCCGCGTCTTCCGGCGAAAGCTTTTCGCTAGAACTCATCGGAAAATCGACCAGCCGGATACCGTTTTTCTTCGCCGCCTGGCTTTCGGCGTCATACCAGCCTTCACGCTTTTCATCACGCAGGTTGATGATGGTCTTGATGCCATAGGACTTGGCGTAGGCTGCTATGTCCTTGCCGCTCGGCTGGGCCGAACGATAAAGTTCGCCGGGGATGACCTCGTGGAAATTTCCGGTCAGCTGGCCGATACCCATATGCGCGCCCGCCAGAACCGGCAGGGCGACAAGGCCAATGGCCGTGATTTTCAAAAACTTCAAAACGATACGCAAAACATCAACCCGCGACATTCATCGGACGGGGGCGAGATGGCATCGCAAACCGGCGAAAACAAGTCCGGCACCGGCCAAACCAAGCATGGGCATGGCCGGTGGCTCGATGACAGCCCTCGCAGACCCGTTGCGCCGCAAGGGTTTACCGGTGGCTGCGCAACGGCGCGAAAATTCTCAAAATACCGTGATGACGGGAACCGCGCCCGGCCGCCTAGTCGAACTCCGCCGAAATAACGGTGACACGCCATTCCAGCCGCTGCGGTTCCACTCTTTCATTGTTGCGCAACCGGAAAGCCCGGCATGCGGCGAAAGTCTCCCCCGCCTCGATGCGTCTTTCGCTCACCTGATAGGGATCGAAGGCGACTGAAGCGCGGAAGGCGGGTTCAAACCCTTCGAGAGTATAGGTCAGGCGCTGCACGGCCACATCATTGTCGTTGCGGAAGCTGACGCGAATGGGCAAAGCCGGATCCGGGCAGGCCGCATCGAAACTGGCTGTCGCAATGACATGGCCGAGCCGCTGGCTGCCACGCCACCAGTCATAAATGACAAAGGCCGCTGTCGCCCCCCAGATCAGCAGCAGGCAGATGACGACGGGTTTGAGATGCCGCGGAAATGCAATGAGGACCAGCAGAAGAATGGCACTGAGAACGGCTCCGACGATCACGTCGCCCCTCCCTCATAAAAACAAACCCGCATGCGATGCTGCCCTCCCTTACCCATTTCCGTCCATGGCGACCCGGCGTGATAGCGACGTTTCAACCGCTCTCCACACCCTTTCCGATGTGAAGCGGCTGGAGCGGCGAAGCAGCGGTCCTGCCACGGACAGACACAACTCTATGGTCGTGCCCCACGCTGTCAAGACAACCAAGCGTGACACCGGACTGACAGTTCGCCGGGCCACTGACGGAAAGACAAAGGGAACCAAACGCCGCTGAGGACGTTCGCCGCATCAGAACAGCATGGCGGGGCGAGAAAAATCGCCGCGATCCGGGCACGACAGTCAAGAACACCGGAGGACATAGCGCCTCTTGGAATTGCCAGGCCCGAGACCATATTAAATGCGACTAATATATGCTATAGACGACAGTAGCTCAGGGAGTATAACGATGAAAACGCTGATCGTAACGTCACTTCTGGCCCTTTCCGCCAGCACCGCAATGGCTGCGGATGCCGTATACGAAACGCCGGCACCTCCGGTCGCGCAGGAAACCCTGCCGGTCTTCACCTGGTCTGGTCCTTATCTTGGTATTCAAGGCGGCGCGGGCTGGGCGAATGGCGATTTTTCGGCTGGCGGCCCCGTCGCTTCGGATAATTTCGATGGCGGCATTCTGGGTGCCTTTGCCGGTTATAATTACCAGTTCGACAATAATTTCGTCGTCGGCATCGAAGGTGACGTCGATTATAACTGGAACGACAATGACTATGCCGGTGTGCAGATCGGCACCGACTGGCAGGGCTCAGTCCGTGGCCGCGTCGGTTATGCCTTCGACCGCGCCCTGCTCTACGGCACGGCCGGCTGGACAGCCACACGTGGTTTCATCGAAACCCCCGGCGCCGGCAAGGACAGCACCACATTCAACGGCTTCACCGTTGGCGCGGGTCTTGATTACGCCTTCACCGACAATGTGTTCGGCCGGCTGGAATATCGCTACAACGATTATGGCGACAAGGACATTTTTGGCGTCAATACCGATTTCGACCAGCACACCGTCAAGGTGGGCCTCGGTGTGAAATTCTGATCCTGCCCGACCGGATCAAACATAAAAAAGCCCGGCTATTCGCCGGGCTTTTTCTTGACTGACAAAACAATGCCCGCCTCAACCCGCCGACTTTAGCGATGCCAAAAACATGAACCCCTGAACAACAAAACATTCACAAACCGTTCAGCAGACCCGTGCCATCATGCGGGCATAATGAGCCTCTATCTCCCAAGGCAGGCTTATGGAGTAGCCCCGATGAAAAAGATCATTCTTTCCACCCTTGCCGCGCTGGTCGCCACCGGCAGCGTCTTCGCATCCTACGGCACCGCTGCCGCGCAGGATTATCCCTATCGTCCGCGCTACGACCGTGGTTATGACCGTGGCGGCCCACCCCCACCGCCCTACCGCGAACACCGCCGCCACAATGATGGCGCCGCAATCGCCGGCGGCCTTGCCGCAGGCGTCATCGGCGGCCTGATCGGCGGCGCGATTGCCAACAGCAACAACGGCCCCCGCTACTACGAACCCCCGCCGCCGCCCCGCCCGCGCTGCTGGTTCGAAGACCGCCGCGTCCCCAATTCCTATGACGGCGGCTGGCATACGGAGAGCATGCGGGTCTGTAACTGACCGCATCGCTGAAAATTCGCTCTGGATGATCCGATCAGTCTGAATGGCTGGTCGGATTTTTTGTTGGATGGAGCAAAAGGTGTCGAAGGCGGCAATGATCAATGAAGCATCGCTAGCTGATGAGCGGAATCGCCAATTCATTCGAAATATGAAAGAAAAATGGTGGGCCTGGAGAGACTCGAACTCCCAACCAAGCGGTTATGAGCCGCCGGCTCTAACCATTGAGCTACAGGCCCTTATCGGAGCAAGGTGATCCGAAATACCGGTTTCGCAATGGTTCGAATCCGGTGGGTCACGCTCTAACGTAATTTTTATAGCCCGACAAGCCATTGATGCTTCCGCAAGGCACCGCCGCCGTATTAGCTACACAATCTAAGGCAATACCCTCCAAAGGGACACAATCAACGAGGAAACACCATGACGACAAAAAAGGCCCGCCTTTTCGCACTCACCGCTTTGACCGCAGCAGCAATGGTGCCGCTGGCCAGCCAGGTGCTTGCACAGGAAGCCAACCCGCGCGAAGCCACCATCAGTGTTTCCGGCGAAGGCCAGGCGGCCATTGCCCCTGATATGGCGATCCTGTCCTTCAGCGTCGTCAAGCAGGCGGAAACGGCGGCTGCGGCACTTACCGAGAATTCCAAGGCGCTCGCCGAGGTTCTGAAGGCGCTAAAAGAAGCCGCCATCGAAGATCGGGATCTGCAGACCAGCAATTTCTCGGTACAGCCGCTCTACAAGCATTATGAGCCCAAGGACGGCGTTTATGTTGCGCCTGAGATCACCGGCTATCAGGTTTCCAACGGCCTGACGGTGCGGGTGCGCGACCTGAAGAAGCTCGGCGCGATCCTCGATACCTCCGTCAAGCTTGGCATCAATCAGGGCGGCGATATCACCTTCACCAATGACAAGCCCGAAGCCACGGTTACCGAGGCCCGCAAACAGGCCGTGGCCGATGCGATCGCCAAGGCGAAGACGCTGACGGAAGCGGCAGGCGTGAAGCTCGGCCGCGTCATTCAGATCAGCGAAAACTCGCAGCGCCCGATGCCGATGCCAGCCGGCGCGATGCGCGCGTCGATGATGAAGGAAGCCGACAGCGTGCCGATCGCTTCGGGTGAGAACAATTACAGCGTGGTGGTCAACGTCACCTTCGCCCTCGAACAGTAAGAACACGTCAGGGGCGGCACCTGCGTGTCGCCTCCCGCCCGTTCTAAATCCGGCATCGGCCGGTTAAAAAAAGAAATGCCCCTCGCCTGCCTTTCCGGACAAGCGAGGGGCATTTTTTATCCATCCGGCGGACGGGGATGTCACCGGATCGATATTGTCCGCTTTAGCGGCGGATGACCGGGCAGCCACGCTCATTGGCAAAGACGATGCGGTCACGGCCCTGACGGTCGAAGCCTGCAACCACGACGCGGCGCGGCGATACGTCAACAACGCGGGCACGGCGAAGACCCATGCGGCTTGCCTTTTCTTCCGCAAAGCGCGGCGAGCAGCCAAAGCGCGGGCGATCGGGACGACCCCAGCCGCGGCCTCTGTCATGGCCATAGCCATCCTGAACCTGAACTCTGAACTGAACATCCGAGCCAGCCGAAGCCGCAGGAGCGGTGGCGGAGATGCCGCCGAAAGCAATGAGAGCGGCAAGGCCGGCTTTTGCAAAGGTGTTGAACATGAACTCACTCCATTTGTTCTTCGCCGGCAGGGAACGTCCCTCAGCGATTGAGGAGACCCTAGTTCCAGCCGTCTGAACATTAACAGAACCGCATGTTCAGCAGGGGTTCATGGTTATTAACGGCAAAACACCCATTCATGAATGGAAGATCAGGCGGAGATATGCAGCACGATTTCGCGGCGGTGCGGCCGGTCGCGGTGCTCGAAAAGATAGATCCCCTGCCAGGTGCCAAGCGCGAGCCTGCCCTGCCCGATCGGCACGCCGATCGAAACCGCCGTTAGGGCCGATTTGATGTGTGCAGGCATATCGTCAGGGCCTTCCAGTGTGTGGATGACCCAGCGCATTGAGGCATCGTCCGAAGGCGGCACGAGGCGGGAAAAGAACATCGAGAGATCACGCTGGACATCCGGATCGGCATTTTCCTGGATAAGCAGCGAGCAGGATGTATGCCGGACAAAGACTGTCAGCAAGCCTTCGTCCACACCGCTCCCTCTCACGAAACCCTTGGCTTCGGATGTGAACTCGTAGAGCCCCTGTCCTTGGGTGGCGATGGTTATTGTCTTCTGCGGCACATTTTTTTCTTTCAAACAGGCTGGAACAAAATCGGCACTGCGAACGTTACGCCATGTCAAATTCTATCCGATAGGGGTAGAGATAAAACAATAACGCGACGGCGGGCCGTAACAACTAACGGAAAAGCGACGTCACGGTTGCAAGAAAACGGGGAAGGGTTGGCAATATCAGAATGAATTATTCAGGCTTCCCCGTTCCTCGACGAACAGACTATTTTCAACACAAGACAAGTACCAAGCCGGGCACAGGGTGCGAAAGACTTCTTCATGGCATCCACTGACTATCAAGTCGACCTGACCAATTGCGATCGCGAACCCATCCACATTCCAGGTTATATTCAACCGCATGGCTGTCTAATCGCCTGCGACAATGCCCTGCGCATGGTTCTGCGGCATTCGGAAAACTGCCGCGACATTCTGGGCATCGAGGGCGATCTGAACGGCAGAACTGCCGAAGAAGTGCTCGGCAAGGACCTCGTCCACGATCTTCGCAACGCGCTGACTGTAACCGGCAGAACCACCCGCCCCGCCATGTTGCCCAACATGCAGATGAGCGATGGCCGCAGCTTCGATATTGCCCTGCACCGTTACAAATCCACCACCATCATCGAGTTCGAACCATCGCAAGGCGAAACGCAACCGCTTGGCACGGCGCGCAAGATGGTGGACCGCATCCGCGAGGCCGACAGCGTCGAAAGCCTGATTTCAAGAACGACCCGGCTGATAAAGGCGACTTTAGGTTATGACCGGGTGATGATCTACCGTTTTGAGGAAGACGGGGCCGGCAAGGTGGTGTCGGAGGCAAAACAGCCGGAACTGGAGAGCTTTCTCGGGCAATATTTTCCGGCGAGCGACATACCCCAGCAAGCCCGGGCGCTTTATCTCAAGAACACGCTGCGCATCATTTCCGATGCCAGCGGTGCACGCGTTGCCGTCCTGCCCGCTCTCGACGCCTCCGGTGAACCGCTCGATCTGTCCTTCGCGCATCTGCGCAGCGTCTCGCCCATCCATTGCGAATATCTTCGCAACATGGGTGTTGGCGCCTCCATGTCGATTTCGGTGATTGTCGATGGGGCGCTGTGGGGCCTCATCGCCTGTCACCATTATTCTCCGCGCGTTCTGACGATGCCGGTCCGGATCGCCGCCGAAATGTTCGGAGAATTTTTCTCCATGCATTTGCAGGTTCTGAAGCAGAAGCGCCGGCTCGATACCGTCAACCACGCCCATGCCGCACTTGACCGCTTCCTGCGGCTTGCCGCCCATCACGCCAATATCGAAGAATTGCTGATCGACAGTTTCCAGGATTTTGCCGAGCTGATGCCCTGCGATGGCGTCGGGCTCTGGGTTGGCAACAACTGGCACGGCCATGGCGCAACGCCGCCGCAGGATGCCATTCCAAGGCTGGCGCGCTTCGTCGCCTCGGCTTCCGAAAGTAAGGTCTGGGCCACCCATGCGCTGTCGCACGCCATACCGGAAGCGGAAATCTATGCCGGCACGGCCGCCGGGATGCTTGCCATTCCCTTGTCGCAGGTCAAGAACGACTATCTGCTGTTTTTCCGCAAGGAGATCGTTCAAAATCTGAACTGGGCCGGCAATCCCGAAAAATCCTATGAGACCGGCCCGTTGGGCGACCGCCTCACCCCCCGTAAGAGTTTCGCGATCTGGAAAGAAACCGTTCGCCTGCAGGCGCAGCCCTGGTCGGAAGCCGACCGGGAAATTGCCGAAGCGGCCAGAATTGCGCTTGTCGAGGTCGCCTTCCATCACAGCGAGCTGATGGCCGGCGAGAGGGAGCGCGCGGAAGTGCGCCAGCGCATGCTGAACGAGGAGCTTAATCACCGCGTCAAGAATGTTCTCGCCATCATCAAATCGCTGGTCGGCAACCCCTCGCAGGAGGGCAAGACGCTGCAGGAATATGTGAGCGCGCTGAAGGGCCGCATTCAGGCGCTGTCATTTGCCCATGACCAGATCATTCGCGGTGAAGGCGGCGGCGCGTTGCGCGATCTGCTGGAAGCTGAACTGTCGCCGCATCGCTCGCCGGAAACGACGGTGAAGCTTGCAGGTCCGCAGGTCACGCTCGATTCGCGCGCTTTCTCCGTCATGGCCTTGGTTCTGCATGAACTGGCAACGAATGCCGCCAAATACGGTGCGCTTTCGCAGACCGGCGGGCAGTTGCACGTAAACTGGGACGTCAACGAGAACGGCGATTGCGAAATCCAGTGGCGTGAAACCCTGCCAACCAAGCTGCCGACGCCGTCGCGCGCCGGTTTCGGCACGGCGCTCATCAGCCGCAGCATTCCCTACGATCTCGGTGGGCGCAGCACGATACGATATTTGCCGGACGGGCTGGAGGCGGACATTCTCCTGCCCTCCCGCCACGTTTCATCGGCCATGGCGGCCTCCACCGCAAAAACCGAGGAAGAAATCGTGCCGCAGGCCAGACGTTACAATCGGGAGGAACCGTTGAAGATATTGCTTGTCGAAGACCAGATGCTGATTGCCATGGATGTCGAAAACATGCTGGAAGACAACGGCATCAAGACGATCGAAACAGCAACCTCATCGGCGATGGCGATCGAAAAGCTGAAGAGCTACGTGCCTGACGTCGCCATTCTCGACATCAATCTCGGTTCCGACACCTCGATCCCCGTCGCCCGGGAACTTCACCGCCGCGGCATCCCCTTCCTCTTTGCCACCGGTTATGCGGATGGCAGCATGGTGCCGGATGAATTCGGGGCTGTGCCGGTGATCCGGAAGCCTTATGACGAGGATGCGTTGATGGCGGGTATCGGGCTGCTGGTGGGTGATCCGGAGAGGGTATAACGTCCTTAGCTCGCGAAACACTAGTGCCTTGCACTGCGTCATCCCTGGGCTTGTCCCAGGGATCTAAGCACATCAACAAAATCAATCGATTGCAGATCCTCGGGACAAGCCCGAGGGTGACGAAAGAGATGTTGGGCGTTTCACCGGCGACCTCAGAATCTGTGCCCTTACTGGAAACGCGTGAAGCCGCGCTTTTTCGCATCATCCGGGCTTACCGCATTGCCGATTTTAAACCGGAATTCCGTGACGGTATAATTCTCCAGATCAACCTCGCACTGGAACGATACATCGTGCCAGCTATTGCCGGTGTTGAATGCACCGCCCGAAGCATCGATCGAGTTCCCGGAGATCCTGCCACCGGTATCTGAAAAGGGTATCATGCCCCTGGCTGCAAAACCCGCACCCTGAATTTGGGCCAGGGCCTCCGTGCTGCAAAGCTGCACGACACGGCGACGCGGTGGAAGATCACCGAACATCTGACGTCTCTGGGCGGGAGAAAGCAGCGACGAGGAAAGCAGACTTTTGGCAGCAGGAAGTTTTGCGGGCTTTTCTTCCGCCACGTCAGCTGGCTTTTCCTCCGTGGGCTTTGCTTGCGGCACGGGTGCTTGATCCGGCTCAGCCTCTTGCTTGGCGGGCGAAACCGCAATCTCCCCCTGATCGGCGGAAGCCTGAAGGTCGCTATTGGCGGCAGCAGGCGCGGGCTTCTCCTCTGCCGTTTTTTCCGGCTGGCTTTCTGGTTGCTCGGAAGGCTCGGTCTTTTCCGCCTCTTCAGCTTTTCCCGGCTTGTCCTCAGGGTCGGACTGCGCCTCTTCCGGCCTCATGGCGATGGCGGGCAACGTTGCCGGCATGGGCGGCAAAGGTTTTGCTTCCTCTGCCGGCGGCGCTGGCGGTGGTGGCGGAGGCTGCGGCTTCTCCTCCTGCTTTGCCTCTTCCGCACCGGGCGGTTTGCCTTCCTCTGCCTTCTTCTCCTCAGGCGGCGACACCAGATCGACGCTGATGCTTTCCGGCTCCTGCGGTTCGGCTATCCGTTCCGGCAGTTCGAAAAGGAAGATCGCGACAACGGCAAGATGCAGCAGCACGGAGACGGGCACAGCCCAACCTCTCCACCGCCATTTTTCTGCCGAAACCTGTTCCATCTCATCGAACCTGAGCATTGCCTGTCAAAGCGGAACCGCCGTCACATCAGGACAATGCGTAAAAACAAAGGGATAAAGCATCTGGCTTTTCACAGAAAAACGGAGCGCTTTATTTTCACACATAAGGCTTGTCGCAGAGTTCGCCAGTGCGGGAAACAAAAAACCCGGCCAGAGGTGACTGACCGGGTTCAATTTTAAAGGAAGCGGAACGCTTAGCTGTCGAGGAAGCTGCGCAGCTTTCTGGAGCGGCTCGGATGCTTCAGCTTGCGCAGCGCCTTCGCTTCGATCTGACGAATACGTTCGCGCGTGACCGAGAACTGCTGGCCGACTTCTTCCAGCGTATGGTCGGTGTTCATGCCGATGCCGAAACGCATGCGCAGAACACGTTCTTCACGCGGCGTCAGTGACGCCAGAACGCGGGTCGTCGTCTCGCGCAGGTTCGCCTGAATGGCCGCGTCGATCGGCAGCAGCGCGTTCTTGTCTTCGATGAAGTCACCGAGATGCGAATCCTCTTCGTCACCCACGGGGGTTTCGAGCGAGATCGGCTCCTTGGCGATCTTCAGAACCTTGCGCACCTTTTCAAGCGGCATGGCCAGCTTCTCGGCCAGCTCTTCCGGGGTCGGCTCGCGGCCGATCTCGTGCAGCATCTGGCGCGAGGTGCGAACGATCTTGTTAATCGTTTCGATCATATGCACCGGAATACGGATCGTGCGGGCCTGGTCGGCGATCGAACGGGTGATCGCCTGCCTGATCCACCAGGTCGCATAGGTCGAGAACTTGTAACCGCGACGGTATTCGAACTTGTCGACCGCCTTCATCAGGCCGATATTGCCTTCCTGAATGAGATCGAGGAACTGCAGGCCACGGTTGGTGTATTTCTTCGCAATCGAGATCACCAGACGCAGGTTGGCCTCGACCATCTCCTTCTTGGCGATACGCGCTTCGCGCTCACCCTTCTGCACCATCGAAACGATGCGGCGGAACTCGGCGATGGAAATGCCGGTTTCCGTGGAGAGATTCTGGATTTCCTGACGGATTTCGCGGATCGTATTGCTTTCCTCGCGCGCGAATTCCTTCCAGCCGCGAGCGGCCAGATTGGCAATCGATTTCATCCAGTTCGGGTCGAGTTCCGCACCGTGATACTGCTCGAGGAAGCTGTCGCGTTTGACGCCGTAAGATTCGGCAAGGCGCAGCAGGCGGCCTTCATTCTGCATCAGGCGCTTGGAAATGTCGTAGAGCTGCTCGACGAGGCTATCGATGCGGTTCTGGTTCAGCGACAGCGACTTGACGGCCGTGATCAGCTGATCCTTCAGTTCCTTGTAGCGACGCTCCTGACCGGAGGACAGGGTGCCGGTGCAGGCCAGACGCGCCTCAACCTGCTGGTCCTGAAGCTTGCGCAGCTTCTTGTAGGTATCAGCGATGGTGTCGAGCGTTTCCATGACCTGCGGGCGCAGTTCGGCTTCCATCGCGGCAAGCGAAAGATTGGACTCGTCGTCGTCCTCTTCTTCCTCTTCCGGCGGCAGGCCATCGCCACCCACATCGGTCACGTCATCGTCGCCGCTCGGCGCACGCAGCTTGCGGGTCTTTTCCTTCTCCTCGGCAGCCTTGCGGTCCGCCTCGATCTTCTCCGGGCTCTGGAACTGCGGCGCAGCCTTGGCTTCCGGACCGGAATAGGTGGTTTCGAGATCGATGATCTCGCGCAGCAGCGTCGTGCCTTCGTTCAGTTCGTCGCGCCAGATGATCAGCGCCTGGAACGTCAGCGGGCTTTCGCACAGGCCCGAAATCATCGTTTCGCGGCCGGCCTCGATGCGCTTGGCGATGGCGATTTCGCCTTCGCGCGACAGAAGCTCGACCGAACCCATTTCGCGCAGATACATGCGTACCGGGTCATCGGTACGGTCGGTCGGTTCTTTCTTCTTGGCGGTCGCAAGTGCTGTGCCGCCGGAGGGCGCCAGTTCGCCGCCTTCGGAATCTTCCGATTCCGAATCGTCGCTTTCGGCCTCGCCAGACGCTTCCTCCGCATCCTCGTCCTCGATGACGTTGATGCCCATATCGGACAGCATCGCCATCGTGTCTTCGATCTGCTCGGAGGTCACCTCTTCGGACGGCAGGACGGAATTCAGCTCGTCCATCGTCACATAGCCGCGCTTCTTGGCGGCCTTGATCATTTTCTTGACCGCGTCATCCGAAAGATCGAGAAGCGGACCGTCCGTCGCACCGTCGCGTTCGTTTTCTGCTTCTTCGTTTTCTTTGACTTTGGTTGCCATCTATCTCGTCGCTTTCCCTGACGCTAACACCTGTTCCGCCGCATCGCCGTCCGCCCCTTGAGCATCCAGCGGTTTGCCGCGAATCACTGTCAGACACCTAACGGAGTGATCTTTAATTGCCGATTAACCACGGCAGCCTCAGGCAGAATGCAAAGACAGTGCACCCGGAAATGCTTGCTCATGCAATTTCTATCCGCCAAGGCTCATTCCACCTTACTTTTCCTGAAATGGTGATTCCCGCTATTTCCCGCCCCGTCAAGCCTTTGAGGGCGAGACAGCCACGGAAATTCTCAAAAAAGGCCGCATTTCACGGTTATCACCAGACTATCCCCTATTTAGGACGCTTGCCGCAAAAGGCAACCCCACACGTCTTTCAATTCTTGGCCAGCCCTTTCAGCCATGGCCGAAGGCCGGCCCCTTCACCCGGCCGGACATGACCCCGAAACCATCGATGATCGCCTCCTGATTTTCCATTCGGCCGATTTCAAGCTGCACCTCGGCCAATGCCCGCACCAGAAGCGTGCCGCGCTCGTCATCCGTCGCCTCGGCGATTTCCCGTTCCAGCTCCCGCTTCTGCCAGAGCAGGGATTTGGTTCGCTTGTGCAAGGAAAGCGCCTGCACATAACCTTCGCGCGCATCTTCCATCGCCGCCTGTTCAGTCGCCGTCCACAGGCGGGCATTGCGCACCTGCTGGTCCATCGTCTTCAACAGCGCCTCGAAGTCCTGCTGCGACAGGCGCTCTATCAGCCCTGCCCGCGATATCTCCGCCGCACTTTCCGCCGCATAGGTCAGCACTGTCGACCACAGGCGCTGCAGATCGCGGTTTTCATAATCGATGGCAGCGATCTCGTCATATTCCTCGAGCAGTAATTCGGGATGGTTGACGATGGTGATGGCAAGAACGCTTTCCCGGAGCGAGGGTTTGGTCTGATACCCTCTCACCAGACCCGATTGCGCCAACCGGTCCGAAATACTGCTGGCAGGCGCCGACATCGCCCCGCCCCGCCCCGGCGCATTGCGCTGGAAGCCGCGCCCGGCGCCCTGCCCGCCATCGCGACGGAAGTTCCCGCCCTGTTGCCCGCCCTGCTGAAAGCGCGGTTGGAAGAAGCCATTCAGCCTGTCGCGCATATCCTGCTGGTAAAAACGGCGCACCGTCTCGTCGCCGATCACGGAAACGATCTGTCTCAGACGGCTTTCAAGCTGGGCCCGCTTTTCGGGCGTATCAAAGGTAACGGCGGATGTTTCACGGCTCCAGACCATCGCGGCAAGCGGTTTGGCTTCAGAAAGCACCCGGTCGAAGGGCGCCCGCCCCTCCAGCCGCACGAGATCGTCCGGGTCTTTTCCGTCAGGCAAAAGCGCAAAGCTGACGGAGCGGTCGGGCTTGATATGCGGCAAAGCCAGATCGGCCGCACGGTTGGCGGCGCGAATGCCGGCGCCATCACCATCAAAGCAGAGGATCGGCTGCGGTGACATTTTCCAGAGGAGATCGAGCTGGCTTTCCGTCAGCGCCGTGCCGAGCGGCGCGACGGCGTTTTCGACACCGGCCTGATAAAGCGCGATGACATCCATATAGCCTTCAACGGCAATAACGGTGCCGCCGGCAGCCTGCGAGGCGCGGCGGGCGCGGGCAAAATTGTAAAGAACATTGCCCTTATGAAAAAGCTCGGTCTCGTTGGAATTCAGATATTTCGCCACCGCATCCGCCGCCATGGCGCGGCCGCCGAAAGCGATCACCTTTTCCCGCGACGACAGGATCGGGAACATGATGCGATCCCGGAACCGGTCGTAAGAAACCGGCACGTTCTCATGCACCACCAGCCCGCAGGCCTCCATCTGCTCGCGCGCCACACCCTTGCTGGCCAGATGTTCTTTGAGAGCATTACGGCTATCCGGCGCAAAGCCGAGCCTGAAAGTCTCGATGGTCCGTCCGGTCAACCCGCGATCGCGCAAATAAGCCCGCGCCCGCGCGCCAAGCGCCGTCTGCAACTGATCCTGAAAGAACAGCGTCGCCATTTCCATGACATCCTGCAGCGAGGTGCGCTCACGCTCACGCTTTTCCGCCTGCGGATCGGGCTGCGGCATGGAAATGCCGGCCATATCGGCAATCTGCTGCACGGCCTCGGGAAAACTCAAGCCCTCAAGGTCTGTCAAGAACCGGAAATGATCGCCGGAAACACCGCAACCGAAACAATGATACCGCCCCTTGCGGTCCTCACAATGGAAACTGGGGCTTTTTTCACCGTGAAACGGGCAGCAGGCCCAATAATCGCCCCGCGGCGTATTGGTCTTCTTCTTGTCCCAAGACACACGTCGACCGATCACATCGGAGATGTTCACGCGGTCGCGTATCTCATCGAGAAAAGAATTGGAAAAGCGCATGGGTTACCTGTTCGAGGCCAGTCTTTCATATAAGCGCATAAAGGCCGCAATACAAAATGGGTAGGTAAATAATACCCGATATTCACAGGCGGCATTGACATAAGTGTATATACAAAAGAATATACAGAAACGACGCATGAGTGCCCTAAAGCTGGAATCAGTTTCAGGTGGCTCATGGACATTGTGACAAGGGATTTCATATCCTTTGATTGGGATAAGAAAAAGCGGCTGATCAATATCGAAAAGCACGGTATCGATTTCGAGGATGCGGTCGAGGCGCTTTTTGAGCCACATATCGAAATACAGTCCGACCAAAATGGAGAGGTTCGCATACGCGCGGTTTGCCCGTTCATGGGGCGCCTTATAACCATCATTTATACGATGCGGGGCGAAACATGCCGGATCATATCGGCGCGAGCGGCACGGAAAAATGAGCAACAATCCTACCACGCGAATAACTTTGGAAGAAATACGCACTAAGCGCGCTCGCGGCGAAAAGAGCGAGACAGACTGGGTGCGAGTCGATGCCATGACCGACGAAGATATCGACCGCGCCATGCGCGACGATCCGGACTGGGCCGGCTTTGAAAACATAGACTGGTCAAAGGCCGAAGTGGTTTTCCCCACAGCCAAGCAATCGATTTCCATTCGCCTCGACCAGGATGTCGTCGATTTCTTCAAATCCACCGGCAAAGGCTATCAAACCCGCATGAATGCGGTGCTGCGCCACTATGTGCACGAGCAGAAAAAACGGCCGGGCTGAAACGTCTCGGGACGGATTGCCCGGATTCGGCGCAGAAGACGAGGATCATTTTCGAGCGAGTGGGAGACGGCAGGTCCCCATTGCGCCTGCTTCCGGCAAATTTATGGCAGTGCAACATCACCAAAAATTATGTTTTTGTAATTTGAGCGCCCCGTCGCGGCGGTGTAAAAACAAAACACAGTCAAAGGTAGTGCGTGAACATTTCCATAAATCTGCCGACGCCCACAGGCACGTCCCCCTAAAAAAGCCTGTGAGGACCGCATTTTGATCCGCCGGAATGCGCTTTCGTCGACAGAAAAAAGGCAGGGTAGCCGTGGCTACCCTGCCTTTACTTTTTCCAACACGCTGGAAGCCTACTTCAGCAGATCCTTGACAACGCCGGAGGCCTTGGCGAAGTCGATCTGGCCGGGATAACGCTCCTTCAGCGCGTTCATGCACTTGCCCATGTCACGCAGGCCGGAGGCACCGGTCTCGCTGATGACGGCCTGGCACAGTTCGCGCACCTTTTCGGCCGGAATCTCTTCCGGCATGAATTCCTTGATGATGACGATTTCCTCGCGCTCCTGCGCGGCAAGCTCGGGTCGGCCAGCACCGTCATATATGGTGGCGGACTCTTCGCGCTGCTTTACCATCTTGGTCAGAATCTGCATGATATCCTCATCACTGACGGGGTCCTTGCCCACGCCGCGATTGGCGATATCGCGATCCTTGATGGCCGCCTGAATGAGACGCACGGTCGAGGTACGTCTGGCGTCCCGAGCCTTCAGCGCATCTTTCAAAGTATTTGCGAACGTGTCGCGCATCATTTTTCTTCTCCTTGGGAAAGCCATTCCGCAGCTTCGCGATAGGCAAACTTTCCACCTTATTTTTCGCAACGACATAAACGAGCAACTACGCTCAAGCAAATCAATTGCATAAGCCCTTGAATCCACGGCATCTTAAATCCGCGTAAATCTTGGGCCCATGGTTGACCGCTTGGGCTGCTTTCGTTATTTTCCGGCACCTGCACGAGATTTTAACGAAGGGTCGGAACGCGAGCTTTATCGCGCGCCCCTTTATGTCACGAAGCCTGCGACAAAAATGGCCCCTTACCCCCTGCCTTTCAAGAGGTGGGGTGCGAAGCGGCAGAAACGGAACGAGATGACCGAGACAGCGCCCTGGACTACCCGCAAACCGACTGCAATGCTTGTTCTTGCCGATGGCACGGTGATCGAGGGCACAGGCATCGGCGCAACCGGCAAGGTTCAGGCCGAAGTCTGTTTCAACACGGCCCTGACGGGTTACGAGGAAATCCTCACCGACCCATCCTATCTCGGCCAGATCGTCACCTTCACTTTCCCGCATATCGGCAATGTCGGCACCAATGAGGAAGACATCGAAGACCTGACCCCCGCCGCCCGCCGCGGCGCCGTTGGCGTCATCTTCAAGGCCGATATCACCGACCCTTCGAACTTCCGCGCCGTCAAGCATCTGGATGCCTGGCTGAAGGCCCGCGGCGTCATCGGCCTTTGCGGCATCGATACGCGCGCGCTGACGGCATGGATCCGCGAAAACGGCGCACCGAACGCGGTCATCGCCCATGATCCGAACGGCGTCTTCGACATCGAGGCGCTGAAGGCGGAAGCAAAGGCCTGGAGCGGCCTCGTCGGCCTCGACCTCGCCATCGAGGCGACTTCCGGCCAGTCCTCCACCTGGGCTGAAACGCCGTGGGTCTGGAACAAGGGTTACGGCACGCTCGGTGAAGCCGATGCCAAATATCACGTCGTCTGCGTGGATTTCGGCGTCAAGCGCAACATTCTGCGCCTTTTCGCCGGTCTTGATTGCAAGGTGACGGTGGTTCCGGCCCAGACTTCGGCCGAAGACATTCTGGCGCTGAAGCCGGATGGCGTGTTCCTGTCCAACGGCCCGGGAGACCCGGCCGCGACAGGCGAATATGCCGTGCCGGTTATCCAGAACCTCATCAAGAGCGAACTGCCGATCTTCGGCATCTGCCTCGGCCACCAGATGCTCGGTCTCGCCGTCGGCGCAAAGACCGAAAAGATGCATCAGGGCCACCACGGCGCCAACCATCCGGTCAAGGACTTCACGACAGGCAAGGTGGAAATCGTCTCGATGAACCACGGTTTTGCGGTTGATGCCAAATCGCTGCCTGATGGCGTCGAGGAAACCCATACGTCGCTGTTCGATGGCACCAATTGCGGCCTGCGCATCGTCGGCAAGCCGGTCTTCTCGGTTCAGCACCACCCGGAAGCTTCGCCCGGCCCGCAGGACAGCCATTATCTCTTCCGCCGCTTCGTCAATCTGCTGCGCGAAAGACAGGGTGAGGCAGCGCTCGCCGAGCGCTGATGGACCTTTCGCGTTCGACGTCGTCCCCGGGCCTGACCCGAGGAACCACGTCGATGGATCATCGCCTCAAGGGCGAGGGTGACGACAGAGCGTTACATTCCAGAAAGAACACAACGGCCCGCTATCAGCGGGCCGTTTGCATTTCGCGCTTCACCAGAATGACGAAGCGGACGGTGAGCAAAACAGCCGCCGTCGAAAGGCCGATCACGAAACCGAACCAGACGCCACGCCCGCCAAAACCGAGCGGAAAAGCCATGGTCCAGGCAAGCGCCAGGCCGATCGGCCAATAGGAAATCAGCGCCAGCATCGCTGGAATGCGCGCATCCTTCAGTCCGCGCAGCAGCCCTGCCGTCACGGCCTGAATGCCATCCACCAGCTGGAAGACGCCGGCGATGACAACGAGGCTGCTGGCATAAGCGAGCACTTCCGCAGCTTCTGGCAATTTTGGATCGAGGAACCATTTCGCCAGAAAATCCGGAACGACCGCAAACAAAATGCCGCCGCAAAGGGCAATGCCACAGGCAATGGCGTAGATCATGATCGAAGCGCGAATGAGGTTTTTGAAATCGCCCTGACCCCGGGCGATGCCCACGCGCACGGTTGCCGCCTGCGACAGGCCGAGCGGGATCATGAAGGCGATGGAGGCAAGCTGCAGGGCAATGCCATGCGCCGCAAGCTGCACGGTGCCGATCTGCCCCATCAGGATCGATGCGGCGGCAAACAGCGTCACTTCGGCAAGGATGGTGATGCTGATCGGCAGGCCCAAGCGCAGCACTTCGAACAGTGCATGCCAGTCCGGCCGCCAGAAACGCACGAACAGCTCGTATTTCTTCGTCTCCTCACGCGTCTGCACATAGACAACGATGAAGATGAAGCTGAAAGCATTCACGATGACGGCAACGACGGCAGCGCCATTCATGCCCATTGCCGGCAGGCCGAAATGACCGAACACCAGCGCATAAGCCATCAAACCGTTCATGACCAACATGATGATGGTGACATAAAGAATGATGCCCGCACGGCCGATGGCGCTGACAAGGCCGCGCAGCACGTAGAAAAGCAAAGCCGGCAGCAGGCCGAATTTGGCGATGGCGAGATAATGGCCGGTCAGCGCTGCGACATTGGGGTTCTGCCCGAGATAGACCAGAATCCGCTCGGCATTAAAGAAGACCGGCAAAGCGAGAATCCAGTAGGCGATCGCCACCCACATGCCCATGCGCAGCGAGCGACGAGCCGCCGTCGCATCGCCCTGCCCGTAAGCCTGCGCCACCATTGGCACCACGGCCACGGAAAATCCCGAGCCGAAAATGAAGACGACGAAGAAGAACTGCCCGGCCAGCACCATGGCCGCCAGCTTTTCAGCCCCCAGCTGCCCGACGATGACCATGTCAGTGGTATGGATGCCAAGCTGGGCGAGCTGCGCACCGATAAGCGGAATTCCAAGCGCAAGCGTAGCCTTGAAATGCGAAAGCCACGACCCCGATCCGGAGGGAACGGTTTCTGCAACAACCGACGAAGACATTGTAATTCACCTGAATTTTGGCCATTGCCCGCGAATTGCGCAACGGCAGCAGGGTGATGAATAAAATATTCCCTTCCTGCACGCAACCTTTGCGGCCCGATGATCAAAATTTACGCAGAATTTCAAAGCCTGCCTGCACCGGCTGAAACGGCATGAACCTGAACAAATTTAGCCGAATTTTACCATTTCGCTTTACCTATTAGAACATCGCGTAGTTCTTTTAAATCATAAGCTGCATGACGCAGAATATTCCCGCCTCAGAGGCATGTCTTTCCCCCCATTCTCCAAGATGACCCGACCGGGCATATCTGGTTTCAAGGACGTGTAGCTTGCCAAAAAAATCCAACCTCATGACGCGCATTCTGTTTGCGGCGTCATCACTTGTTGTCGCGGCCTTTGCGGGCTTTTCTTTCTATATCGATAGCCTTCAGCACCGGGTCACGACGGAAGCGGTGGCGGAAAACATCGATTCGTCCGGCAAGCAGGCCGCACAGAGCATCGCCAACTGGCTGAGCGGCCGCATCATGCTCACCGACACGGTGGCGAAAACGCTTGCGAAGCTTCCGGAGGACGACGCCAAGCTGCAGTTCCTGCAGAACGACGTGTTGACAGCGCAGTTCATGTCCACCTATTTCGGCAATGCCGAAACCGGCGTCTTCACGACATTCCCGAAAACACCGCTGCCGGAAGGTTATGACCCGCGCAAGCGCCCCTGGTATCTGGATGCGGTCAAGGCCGGCAAGCCGGTGCTGACCGAACCTTACACCGACGCCTCAACCGGCGGCCTCGTCATCACTGCCGCCATGCCCGTCTCCGTTGACGGCAAGCTGGCTGGCGTGACGGGAAGCGACTTCTCGCTGGATTCGCTGGTCACGATGATCAAGTCCGTGGATGCCGGCACGGACGGTTATGCCTTCCTTGTCAACAAGGATGGCAAGATCCTCATTCATCCCGATCCGAAACTCGTCGAAAAGCCGCTGAGCGATCTTTTCAAGGTCAACACACCGACAATTTCCTCGGCAATTTCCCAGACTGAAATTGACGGCAAGGGCAAGATCACCAGTTTCATACCGGTTGCCGGCCTGCCCTCAGTCGAGTGGTATCTCGGCTTCGTCGTCGATTCCGATATCGCCTACAGCGCAATCGGCCAGTTCCGGCTGGCGGCGACCATTGCCACGGTTCTTGCCGCCGCAATCATGATCGCGCTGCTTGCAACCGTGCTCTCCCGTTTCATCGTCCGCCCCGTCACGCAGATGACCTCGGCCATGGAAGGCCTTGCAGCCGGCAATCTCGATGTCGCCATTCCCGGCCAGGAACGCACCGACCAGATCGGCTCGATGGCCGCAGCGGTTGCCGTTTTCAGATCGAACGCCATGGAACGCCTGCGTCTGGAAGGTGATGCCGAAGAGAACCGCACGCTTTCCGAACAGGAGCGCAATGAGCGCGAGAGACTGGCGTCAAAAGATGCCGCAGACATCCAGTTCGCGGTCGATTCGCTCGCCAAAGGCCTGGCGCATCTTTCGGACGGCGATCTCAATTACCGCATCGACACGCCTTTCGTGACCCGCATCGACCGCCTGCGCGACGATTTCAACAATTCCGTTGCCAAGCTGAATGTGGCGCTCAGCACCGTTGGCCAGAACGCCCGCGCAATCGACGCCGGTGCTGGTGAAATTCGCCAATCCGCCGACGATCTGGCACGGCGCACCGAACAGCAGGCCGCCTCGGTGGAAGAAACCGCCGCAGCGCTCGAGGAAATCACCACCACGGTGAAGGACTCCGCCCGCCGCGCCGAGGAAGTCGGCCGTCTGGTTGATCGCGCCCGCGGCAATGCCGAACAATCCGGCATCATCGTCGAAGATGCGGTTCGCGCCATGGAAGGCATCGAAAAATCATCGTCGGAGATCAGCAACATCATCGGCGTGATCGATGAAATCGCCTTCCAGACCAACCTTCTGGCGCTGAATGCCGGCGTGGAAGCGGCCCGCGCCGGTGAAGCCGGCAAGGGTTTTGCCGTGGTCGCCCAGGAAGTGCGCGAGCTCGCCCAGCGCTCCGCCAATGCCGCCAAGGAGATCAAGACGCTGATCAACGCCTCCACATCGCAGGTACAATCCGGCGTCGATCTCGTCGGCAATGCCGGCAAGGCGCTGGAAACCATCGTCCGCGAAGTCCAGGAGATCAACCGCCATATCGACGCCATCGTGACGTCGTCACGCGAACAGTCGACCGGGCTTCAGGAAATCAACACCGCCATCAACACCATCGATCAGGGCACCCAGCAGAATGCCGCCATGGTCGAAGAACAGACGGCGGCCAGCCACGGACTGGCTTCGGAAGCGGCGGCGCTCAATGATCTGCTGGCGCAATTCCAGCTCGCTACGGCCACGCGGCGGCAGGCGGAATATGGGCGGGCTGCTTAGGAGAACCGCCTGCTAGTTGGTGGAGGCAAAGCATACAAACCCCGTCACCCCGGACTAGATCCGGGGTCCAGCGCGATCAAGTCCTTGATCGCGAAAGACTCATTTCCTCACGGCGCAGACGCGCCGTTGCTGGATGCCGGATCAAGTCCGGCATGACGGAGGAGAGGTTTCAACCTCTTTCATGGCCGGAGCGATCCGGCCATTTTTATTTGCCGCGCGAACGATACCCCGTTCTCTCTACCGGCCCGATCCGCTAGAGCTTGATCGATCATGATATGTGGAGGGATTTATGCTGGAACTGATTTGGCGCGGCATTGCCATGGGCATTGGCGGCACCGTGTTTATGGATATATGGGCGATTGTGCTGCATCGGTTTTTCGGCCAGTCAGCACCGAACTGGGCGCCGGTCGGCCGCTGGTTCTGGCATGTGCCAAAAGGCACGATTTTTCACGACAGCATCGCCACGGCCGCACCCTACGAGCATGAACTGGCGCTCGGCTGGATTTCGCATTATGCCGTCGGCATCCTCTACGGCATTATTCTGGCACTGGTGGTGCCGGCTGCGTGGTTTGCAAATCCGTCCTTCATCCAGCCATGGATCGTTGGCATCGTCACGGTTGGTGCGGGCTGGTTCCTGTTGCAGCCGGGTCTTGGCATCGGCTGGGCGGCATCAAAAACGCCCAATCCCACCAAAGTCCGTATTCTCAACCTCGTGGCCCACACGATCTTCGCGCTGGGCATGTATGCCGTGGCGCTTTTGATGCGCTAAATGAAAAGGGGGCTGAAAGCCCCCTCTCCTGTCTTTATCTCAGATATTCGCCGAGAAAGTATCACAATCTTCGACACGGCCGTTCTGAAAGCCGCGCTTGAACCATTCCATGCGCTGCGCCGAAGTGCCGTGGTTGAAACTATCAGGCACCACATAACCTTGGGTCTGCTTCTGCAAGGTGTCGTCGCCGATCTGGTGGGCGGCGTTCAGTGCTTCTTCAAGATCGCCGGTTTCGAGAATGCCCTTCTGCTCGGTAAACTTGCCCCAGATGCCGGCATAACAATCCGCCTGAAGCTCCACCCGCACCGACATCTTGTTGGCATCCACCTGGCTCATTGACTGGCGGCGGCGGTTGAACTCCGGCAGGACGCCGGTCAGGTTCTGCACATGATGGCCAACTTCATGCGCGATCACGTAAGCCTGCGCGAAATCGCCGGCCGCACCGAAACGCTGGTCCAGTTCCTTGAAGAAGTTGGTATCCAGATAGACCTTGCGGTCGCCAGGGCAATAAAACGGGCCGCTGGCTGCGGAGGCGTTACCGCAGGCGGAAGACACCTGACCGGAGAACAGCACCAGCGTCGGTTTCTGATAGGTTTCGCCGGCAGACTGGAAGATACCGCTCCAGGTATCCTCGGTTTCCGCCAGCACGGTGCGTACGAAAGCAGTCGTTTCGTCGGACGACTGACCCTGCGGGCGCGTGCCGGATTGCTGTTGCGTCGTGCCGCCGCCGTCCATCGACATATCGCCGCCGGTCAGCAGCGTCAGCGGGTTGATGCCGAGCACCCAGCTGATCAGAAGTATGACCAGAAGACCGCCAATCCCGATACCGCCGCCGCGACGTCCGATCGGTACCCGCATCCCGCCACGGGAAAAAGGATCACCCGATCCCGCTGACATGCCGCGCCGGTCCTCGATATTGTCCGACTGGCGACGCCCTCTCCATTCCATGCTCTTCTCCCGGCGAATACCGCCTCAACAAGCTGCCTTATAACGGCACTATAATACATCTTGTTCCGGAAGAAAGCAGAGGCGGCAAACGGAACCTCTCACACGGCTCTACGTCTTTGTTTCAACACCGCCAGAAACAGGAAAGCGAACACCAATGCGCCAGCGGAAAGGGCAGCAAAACCCGCCCTCCCGTCGCCGAAGGCAACCTCATGCATGATGCGCCCCGGAACGAAGGTGAAGCCGCCGGCAATCACGATACCGCCGAGATAAACACTCTGCATGATCCGCATATGCCGTCTGATATCACCGCGGCGGGCGCAATAAACCGATTGCAGACACCCGTAGATGGTGAAGATGGAAAGCAGATGGATCGGGCTGAAACCATAAAACACCTTCAATTCATGGATGAAGAAGGTAGAAGCCGCAGTCGCGACCATCAGCACCACCCAGATCTTGCCAAGTAGCCGGTGGATGGCGGTGCCCTTGGGACGCAGGAAGACGAAGGCCCCGAGAATGGCTGCGGGCACGACGGTGGCGACATGGAATTGCACGGCAAGCGGTGCATCTAATAAAGGCTGGAATGACATGGGCGCTGTTTCGGCTCTGTTGAAATCACCGGCAATTTCGGCAAAACATGCGTTCAGGGAAAACGGATTGGCGCCATCAGCAGGAAAACTTCGTGGATCACCCATATATGCAATCCACGCTTCGTGAAATGCACGCCATCCTGCAGTCGCGCAGGCTGTGGCTGACATTTCTCGCCGTGCTGGCGATCTTTATCGTGACCGGACCTTTCGGGACGAGCGAAACCATGAGCTTCGCCGACCGGCTGCTTTACTGGACAATCATACAGGCCGGCGCTTGGACATTTGCCATATCCTTTTCCATCATCGCCAACCGCATCTTCGCCGATAGCATCAGAAACATGCTGGCGCGCATGATGCTCGGCTCGCTGACGGCCGCGCTGCCAATAGGGCTCTTACTTACCATCACCAACCGGGTCTTTTCAGGCACGGAAATGGGTTTCGGCCCCTTTTTGCAAAGCAGCCTGTCGTCCCTGCCTCTTTGTGCCATCTTTTGCCTGCTGAGCTATCTCACCGCCAGCCAGTCCCTCGAAACGACGGCAGTTGCCGTAACGGATACCGGGGAAGACGGCAAATGCGAGGTAAAAGACACCGCGCCGCTGCTGGAGCGGCTGCCGCCGCAAAAGCGCGGAGAATTGCTGCGGCTGTCAGTTCAGGACCATTATACTGAAATCGTCACCACGCGCGGGCGCCAACTCGTTCTGCTGCGGTTTTCTGATGCGCTGAAAGAAATAGGCCAGAGCGAGGGCTTGCAGGTCCACCGATCCCACTGGGTTGCCGATGCCGATATCGTCTCGCTGCGCAGGCAGGCAGGACGTCTGCACATCGTCACAAAAGACGGCACGGAAATTCCCGTCAGCCGCTCTTACAGCGCGGCGGTGCAGGCCCGTTTTGCCGCGCGTGCCCCCGCCGGCTAAGAGTTTCTGTCGATTCCGGAATTTATGGGGTTCCGTTCTCAAAAACATTTGCCTATAAGCCGCTTCTAGCCTGAAAACATTTGAATTGCGCTCCCCGGCCGGTGATCTTCCACCCTGGCCGGTGTTTTGCGCAACCAAAAAGCGGAACGAGAGAGCCATGCCGAAGCGCCAAGATATCAAGTCCATCCTCATCATTGGCGCAGGACCGATTGTCATCGGCCAGGCATGTGAATTCGACTATTCCGGCACACAGGCCTGTAAAGCGCTGAAGGAAGAGGGTTACCGGGTCATTCTGGTCAACTCCAACCCGGCGACGATCATGACCGATCCGGGCCTTGCCGACGCCACTTACGTCGAGCCGATCACCCCGGAAGTCGTCGCCAAGATCATCGCCAAGGAGCGCCCGGACGCGCTGCTGCCGACCATGGGCGGTCAGACCGCGCTCAACACCGCGCTTTCTCTCAAGCGCATGGGCGTTCTCGACCGCTACAATGTCGAAATGATCGGCGCGAAGCCTGAAGCCATCGACATGGCGGAAGACCGCGCATTGTTCCGCGAAGCCATGGCCCGCATCGGCCTTGAAACCCCGAAGTCGATGCTCGCCAACGCCACCGAAATCAAGGATGCCGACCGCAAGAAGCACGAAATCGCCCGCACCGAACTAAAGGGCAAGCTTTCGGGTCCTGAGCTCGACAAGGCGCTGGATGACCTCGAAAACCAGTGGAACCTCGGCGAGACCGATCGCAAGCAGCGTTACATGGCCCACGCCATGGCGATTGCCGCCCAGGCCATCGACCATGTCGGCCTGCCCGCCATCATCCGCCCGTCGTTTACGCTTGGCGGCACCGGCGGCGGCATTGCCTATAACCGCTCGGAATTCTTCGACATTGTCTCGGGCGGCCTCGATGCATCGCCGACGACCGAAGTGCTGGTCGAAGAATCGGTGCTCGGCTGGAAGGAATATGAGATGGAAGTCGTCCGCGACACGGCGGACAACTGCATCATCATCTGCTCCATCGAAAACATCGATCCGATGGGCGTCCACACGGGTGATTCGATCACGGTCGCACCGGCGCTGACGCTGACGGACAAGGAATACCAGATCATGCGCAACGCCTCGATTGCGGTGCTGCGTGAGATCGGCGTGGAAACCGGCGGCTCGAACGTGCAGTTCGCCGTCAATCCGAAAGACGGCCGTCTCGTCGTCATCGAAATGAACCCGCGCGTATCGCGCTCGTCCGCGCTGGCATCGAAGGCGACCGGCTTCCCGATCGCCAAGATCGCCGCCAAGCTCGCTATCGGTTATACGCTGGACGAGCTGGAAAATGACATCACCGGCGGCGCGACACCTGCTTCCTTCGAACCTTCCATCGACTATGTCGTCACCAAGATCCCGCGTTTCGCCTTCGAGAAATTCCCGGGCGCGTCGCCGATCCTTACCACCGCCATGAAGTCGGTCGGTGAAGTCATGGCCATCGGCCGCACCTTCGCCGAATCGCTGCAGAAGGCGCTGCGCGGCATGGAAACCGGCCTCACCGGTCTCGATGAAATCGAAATCCCCGGCTTTGAGGAAGGCGAAGGCTCCAAGAACGCCATCCGCGCCGCCATCGGCACGCCGACGCCGGACCGTCTGCGCATGGTCGCCCAGGCGCTGCGCATGGGCATGACCGAAGAAGAAGTCCACGAAAACTCCAAGATCGATCCGTGGTTCATCGCCCAGTTCAAGGCCATCGTCGACATGGAAGCTCGCATCCGCGAGCATGGCCTGCCGCAGGATGCTGAAAACCTGCGTATGCTGAAGGCCATGGGCTTCTCCGACGCCCGCCTCGCCAGCCTGACGTCCAAGCGCCCGAAAGAAGTGGCCGAACTGCGCAACAGCCTCAATGTTCGCCCGGTCTTCAAGCGTATCGACACCTGCGCGGCAGAATTCGCTTCGCCGACCGCTTACATGTATTCGACCTATGAAATTCCCTTCGTTGGCGCAGCCCGCTCGGAAGCGCAGGTTTCCGACCGCAAGAAGGTCGTCATCCTCGGCGGTGGCCCGAACCGTATCGGCCAGGGCATCGAGTTCGATTATTGCTGCTGCCACGCCGCCTTCGCGCTGAAGGATGCCGGCTTCGAAGCCATCATGATCAACTGCAACCCGGAAACGGTTTCCACCGACTATGACACCTCCGACCGCCTCTATTTCGAGCCGCTGACGGCCGAAGACGTGATCGAGATCATGCGCGCCGAACAGGAAAAGGGCGAGCTGGTTGGCGTCATCGTGCAGTTCGGCGGCCAGACCCCGCTGAAGCTCGCAGAAGCGCTGGAAAAGAACGGTATCCCGATCCTCGGCACCGCGCCTGACATGATCGACCTTGCCGAAGACCGCGACCGTTTCCAGAAGCTGCTGATGAAGCTGGATCTCGCCCAGCCGAACAACGGCATCGCCTATTCGGTCGAGCAGGCCCGCCTCGTCGCGTCTGAAATCGGCTTCCCGCTGGTTGTTCGCCCGTCCTACGTTCTGGGTGGCCGCGCCATGCAGATCATCCATTCGGAAGGCCAGCTTCAGACCTATCTGCTAGACACGGTTCCGGGCCTCGTACCCGAAGACATCAAGCAGCGTTACCCGAACGACAAGACCGGCCAGATCAACACCCTGCTCGGCAAGAACCCGCTGCTGTTCGACAGCTACCTGACCAACGCCGTGGAAGTGGACGTCGATGCGCTGTGCGACGGCGAAAGCGTCTTCGTGTCAGGCATCATGGAGCACATCGAAGAAGCCGGCATCCATTCGGGCGACTCGGCCTGCTCGCTGCCGTCGCGTTCATTGAGCAAGGAAACCCTCGACGAACTGGAGCGCCAGACGACGGCTCTTGCAAAAGCGCTGAATGTCGGCGGCCTGATGAATGTGCAATATGCGATCAAGGACGGCACGATCTACGTTCTCGAAGTCAACCCGCGCGCCTCGCGCACCGTGCCTTTCGTCGCCAAGACCATCGGCGCGCCGATTGCCAAGATCGCCGCCCGCGTCATGGCCGGTGAAAAGCTCAATACAGCGATTGCCGCCTATGGCGAAAAGCCCGATCCGCGCAACCTGAAGCACATCGCCGTCAAGGAAGCCGTCTTCCCCTTCGCCCGCTTCCCCGGCGTCGACATCCTGCTCGGACCGGAAATGCGCTCGACCGGTGAAGTCATCGGCCTCGACACGGATTTTGCGCTCGCCTTCGCCAAGAGCCAGCTCGGCGCCGGCGTCGACCTGCCGCGCTCCGGCACGGTCTTTGTTTCGGTGCGTGACGACGATAAGGAAGGTGTTCTCCCCGCCATCCGCATTCTGGTGGAAAGCGGCTTCAAGGTCGTGGCCACCGGCGGCACACAGCGTTTCCTTGCCGAACGGGGCATCAACGCCGAAAAGATCAACAAGGTGCAGGAAGGCCGTCCGCATATCGAAGACGCCATCCGCAACCGCCAGGTCCAGCTCGTCATCAACACCACTGATAGCAACAAGGCGATTTCCGATAGCAAGTCGCTGCGCCGTGCAACACTGATGCAGAAGGTGCCCTATTACACGACCATGGCCGGTGCCGAAGCTGCAGCCCTTGCCATCCAGGCGCTGAAGGCCGGCAATCTGGAAGTGAAGCCGCTGCAGAGCTATTTCCAGTAAGCGACCCGCGGGAAATCCGCGCCGTCACGTGCTGAGTGAAAACGAAACGCCGCGGGTCGCAAGATCCGCGGCGTTTCGCATTGCGTAATCCCCCTGCAATCCGTTTCCGGTATCAAAAACGCATCATTCCGACGTGAGGTTCATGATGCCCTTATCCAAGACCGACATGCCGACCTCGGCCACAGGCGGATATATTTCGCCTGCGCTTGCCCGCATAATCGCCGGCATTTCCGCGCCTGTCGACGCAACTCCGGTGATCAGCACCGAAACCTTGCGGGGTTAAAGCAATGGCAGGACGTCCGCCGGGACCGGAACGGGTGGCTTTTCCGCTGCGGATCGAACCCGCAATATTGAACGTGATCAGGAGCACGGCCAGCGGTGAGTTGCGCAGCATCAACGCCCAGATCGAGATATTGCTCAAGGAAGCCCTGCACCATCGCGCCGCGGTGAATGAATTGAGCGAGCAGCAGGGCTAGGCCGCCAGCGCCTCGCGCACGCAGTTGCGCCCTTCGCTCTTGGCCCGGTAGAGGGCGCGATCCGCCATTTCCGCCAGCGTCTGCAGGTCGCAGCGCATTTCGCCGGTGGTCGCGACGCCGATGCTGATCGTCACGCCGACGCGCAATCCACCGCAATCGACGTCATTGACGGCAACCGCATTGCGAATACGCTCGCCGATCATAGAGGCTTTCTGACCACCTGCTCCCGGCAGGAAGATGATGAATTCCTCACCACCGTAACGCGCCAGCACATCGGCACCGCGTATGCTGCCACCGATGCGTTTCGCCACTTCCTGAAGGACGCTATCACCGACGGCATGGCCAAAACGATCGTTGATCAATTTGAAGTGATCGATATCCAGCAGCATGGCCGCATCGGCGGGATCGGGAGCCGCAGGCATGGCCTGGAAAAAGAAGCGGCGGTTCTTGACGCCGGTCAGCGGATCGGTGTTGGCGAGAACCAGCAATTTCCGTTCGGACCGCTCGGCCACCAGCATCATCACGAACAGCGCGATGGCGAAGTTCAGCATGATGATGAAGAAAAACGCATTGACCAGATTGATGATGGCATAGTCCGGGAGGAATATACTTTTCACCACGGATAGCGAAATCAGACCGGAAATCCCGGTGATTGCGCCGAGTGCCAGACGGGAGAGAAGCCGCTCCTTGCGCCATCTTGTGAAAAGACCACCCGCGCCCGCAAGATAGGCGAGAGCCGCGCAGCCATTGAACAGAGCCGCACGATAGGCATTGTTTTCAGCCACCTGCAGCGCGACGATAATCGCCAGCAGGGCGACAAGACAGAGGACAACCACCGTTCGGCGACCCACAGGGCGTCCATCGCTCAAAACTTTCAGACCGAGCCAGATCAGCGCATAACCGATAATGCCGAAAACGACACTGCCGAGCTGCCAAAAAGCCGGTGACATTATCCCCCATTCGCCGTAACCGGCGAGGGTGGAGCCAATTGTCATGGCAGCAAAGCCGGCGGCAAGAGCAACCGGGCCACGCAATCCACGATTTGACAACTTCAGATAGATGAAACTCAGCAACCCTACAATATAAGAGCACTTTTGCATCAGTATGACTGTCGTGAGATCGAGTTCACCCAACATAATATGTCCACGCAATAAATAAATAAAACGAATTCAATTATCATCTATAAGTATAAAATTTCAATAAAAATAGCGAACCAAAAAATCGTAAATTATATTCATAAAAATCAAAATAAAATACAATATTTTCATAAATTAATAAAACAATCTATTCGAATGATCTTATAAACTCCATATCCTTTTTAAAGAGCAGAATTTCCGCGTGCTTCGCCTCCCCGTCCGGCAGGCGCAGCAGGTAGGAAGGATGCACCGTGGCAAACAGCGTTCGCCCTTCCTGCATGGGCAGAGGGCGGCTGCGAACGTCGGTGACTTTCTCCTTGCCACCGGTCAGCGCATAAAGCGCCGTCGCGCCCATGGCGACGATGAGCTTCGGCTGCACCAATGCAATTTCCTGGCTCAGCCACCAGCGACATTGCTGCACCTCACCCGCATCCGGCCGCTGGTGAATACGCCGCTTGCCACGTGTTTCATATTTGAAATGCTTCACGGCATTGGTGACGTAAAGCCGCCTGCGATCCACGCCGATCTCGCCCAGCGTCCGGTCAAAGAGCTGACCGGCAGGGCCGAGGAAAGGTTTTCCGGCAAGGTCTTCGTGATCGCCCGGCTGCTCGCCGACGATCATGACATCCGCATCCTCCGGCCCCTCGCCAAAAACAGTTTGCGTCGCCTTGCAATGCAACGGACACCGGGTGCATTGGCCTGCCTGCCGCCTCAAGGAGGCAAGCGAACCTTCCGGTTCCGGCGACAGGACCTCCTCCCGTGCCGCGGCGGCAACGGCCTGCAGGCGGTGGTGAAAAGGCTGCGGCTGGCTTGCCGCCTTGGCCGCCATATCCAGCACCCGCGCCTCCGCGCCCAGAATGAGGCCGGGAATGAGATCCGCCTCGGGCAGGTTCTTCCAGTATTTTTTCGGCATCTCCGCCGTCATTGCTTTGATCTTCAAGCGGGCGGGATTGAATATATTGGCATAATAAGTCCGCCAGAGATCGTCCGTCTCGTCTGTTAAATCGGGTTTGGCAGCGGCCTCTCGCGATGTTTGCAGCACGCTCCCATCCCATCGCGCAGACCCTTTCGGCGTCGCGATCAACCAGTCCATGTCGGTGAACCGCCGCTGAAAAAACGGCGCCTCGCGCTCGACAATAAAATGATCCGGCTCGAACCAGGCAACGAAGCGCCGTCGCCCGACCTGCCCCTGCGGTAAGGGTAACTCCTTGAAACGAACGAAGGCCGTCATCTTGTGACAGTCACGACGGACAGATTTTTCGAGCAGCCGTGCTTGTGATACATCCGGATCGGACTTGAATTGCAGCAGGGCGCGATCCTGCCTAAGCCGCCACAACAGCCGGTATAGCAGCGCAAAACGGCCCCTATCGCTGTGACAGATCACCGCCTGTGCCAGCGCCACGAAAGCGGCCGGAACGGAGACCTGGGTTTCCCCAGGCCTGGGCGTCGGCAACGGCTCCCCGGCAAAATCCAACAGACCAGCTTCGTCATCCCGCAGCCGCCAGTCAATCGCCTCTGGCGGTATGTTGGCGGCAAGCGCCGCCCGAGCCGCATCGCGCCACTCGCCGAAATCGCCCCGCCCTTCCAGAACCGGGCCATACATCACAACAGCGACAATTGTTCGGGCTGCGGCGCAAACATCGCCCGCAGATCAGGCCGTTCAGTCAGTTTGCCCGGCGTCCAGCCGTCCGCGACGATAAAGGCCTTCACCTTTTTCAGGGACACCCCAAAACGGGCAACATCCTCCAGCCGTACCCGCCGAAACCGTCGTGATGACAGGATGGACGCCACCGCCTTGGTGCCGAAGCCGGGAACGCGCAGCAGCATTTCCCGATCCGCAGCATTCACATCCACCGGAAAACGGTCGCGATTTTTGAGCGCCCATGCCAGCTTCGGATCGATATCGAGATCGAGCATGCCGTCGCCACCAATCGCGGTTATCTCGCCAATATCGAAACCGTAAAATCGATAAAGCCAGTCGGCCTGATAAAGCCTGTGCTCACGCATCAAGGGCGGCTTGATCAGTGGCAGGTTTTTCGAGGAATCCGGAATGGGGCTGAAGGCGGAATAATAGACGCGGCGCAGGCCATAACTGCCATAAAGCCGGGCGCTGGTGGAGAGAATGGTGCTGTCATCAGCACCGTCAGCACCCACGATCATCTGCGTGCTCTGCCCGGCGGGCGCAAAGCGCTTTGTCCGACGCGTGCGCACCGTCGGCTCGCCGGCCTCCTCGATTTTCAGGCGGATATCAGCCATGGAGCGGCGAATATTTGCGGGCTGCTTTTCCGGCGCGAAACGACCGATACCGCTATCGGTCGGCAACTCGATATTGATCGACAGCCGGTCCGCATAAAGCCCCGCTTCCTCTATGAGCTTCGGCGATGCTTCAGGGATCGATTTCAGATGGATATAACCACGAAATCCATGGGTAACGCGCAACTCCCGCGCCACGCGCACCATCTCCTCCATCGTATGGTCGGAAGAGCGGATAATGCCGGAGGACAGGAACAATCCCTCGATATAGTTGCGCCGATAGAATTCCAGCGTCAGCCACACCACCTCTTCGGCGGTAAACCGCGCGCGCTCCACATTGCTGGAGGAACGGTTGATGCAATAGGCGCAGTCATAAATGCAGAAATTGGTGAGCAGGATTTTCAGCAGCGAAATGCAGCGCCCGTCCGGCGCATAGGCATGGCAGATCCCCGATCCCTCCGTGGAGCCCAATCCGCCGGATGCAGCCGAGCTGCGTTTCGTCGTACCGCTGGAGGCGCAGGATGCGTCATATTTCGCCGCATCGGAGAGAATGGCCAGACGTTGCCTGATTGACTTCTTCATAATTATGTTCACTATATGTTCTATTGAGAAATGTCAATCATGCCGCCTAACTTCATGAATGAATGCATAAAATTGCCCGCCTCAAATTTGCTGGCATTTCGCTGTCGTCTTCTGATATAGTCGGCTTAGTTATGATTTTGGCATGGTTCCGGAGTTCCTCTCCGGAACCTGTTTCTTTTTGTGTCTGCAAGTAAAGCGACCGGAATGCGAAGGATAAAAAAATGGTAGAAAAAGTACCGATGACTCAGGGTGGATTCGTCAAGCTGCAGGAGGAGCTGCGCTTTCGCCAGCAGGAGGAACGTCCCCGTATCATCGAGGCAATTGCGGAAGCGCGCGCCCATGGCGACCTTTCGGAAAATGCCGAATACCACGCTGCCAAGGAAGCCCAGAGCCATAACGAAGGCCGCATCACCGAACTGGAAGACCTGACCGCGCGCGCGGAGGTCATCGACCTTTCCAAGATGTCCGGTTCCAAGATCAAGTTCGGCGCCACCGTCAAGCTGGTGGACGAGGACAGCGACGAGGAAAAAACCTACCAGATCGTCGGCGACCAGGAAGCCGATGTGAAGGCTGGCCGCATTTCCATCTCCTCGCCCATCGCCCGTGCCCTGATCGGCAAGGAAGTTGGCGACAGCATCGAAGTCAACGCCCCGGGCGGCGCCAAGGGTTACGAAATCCTCGCGGTACAGTGGGGCTGATGAGCCTCACCGCAATGCGCCCCTCGCGGGCGCATTGCCTTTTGACGTATCAAACCGCCAAACCAGCCGCAGAGACGGAAGCCCATCTTGTCCCACGTCAGTCTGAAAGATGTGCAGGTGCTTGCACCGAACTTCAAGCGCAGGCTCTCCGGCGTCACCTCCACCATCGTTCAGCTCATTCCGGTGCAGAACCGGCTGGGACAGAAGGTGGCCGTCATCGGTCCCGGCCTGCCGCCGCATCTGCCGCATGTGCGCTTCCGCGATCTGTGGCGCCTCTGGCAAAACGGGCCGTTCGGCGGCCCCCGCATCTGGCACGCCCGCCGCAATCTTGAAATGCTGCCGGGCATTTTCATGCGCGATGTGCTGCGCATGAAGGTAAAGCTGCTCTTCACCTCGGCCGCGCAAAGGCGACATTCCGCCTATACGCGTTTCCTGATTTCGAAGATGGATGCCGTGGTGGCAACCAGCGGCCGTTCCGGCTCTTTTCTTGAAGTTCCCCACAGCGTCGTGATGCATGGCGTCGACACCGATCTGTTTCATCCGGCGGAAGGCCCCGAGGACACGATCGCCTCAACCGGCCTGCCGGGACACTATCTGATCGGCTGTTTTGGGCGGGTGCGCCACCAGAAGGGCACCGATCTCTTCGTGCGCGCCATGATCGAGCTTCTGCCCGCACACCCTGAATGGACGGCCGTGGTTTCCGGCCGCGTGACGGCGGAACACAAGGCCTTTGGTGACACGCTCAAAGCCGATGTTACCGCAGCCGGCCTTTCCGACCGGATCGTGTTTCAGGGCGAAGTCGATGATATCAAACCCTGGTACAGACGGCTGACGCTTTATGTTGCACCGTCGCGAAACGAGGGTTTCGGCCTGACACCGCTCGAGGCGATGGCGTCGGAAACATCAGTCGTTGCCAGCAATGCCGGCGCTTACGAGGAAATGATCGTCAAGGGAAAGACCGGCATGGTGGTCGAAGCGGGTGACTACGCAGCACTCGTGGATGCGATAAAGCCCTATCTTGCCGACCCGGCTCTGGCCAAAAACCATGCGCTGGCCGGGCTTGCGCATGTGCGCACCACATTCCCGCTGGAAAAAGAGGCGACAAGTCTCGGTGCGGTCTATGACACGCTAAGGCGCGCATAACGCCTAGCAAAGCAACTGCAAATCTGCCGTTCAGATTTCCACGAGGCCGACGCGCTTGACCTGACGGATGGTGAGCATGGTGCGAACCGTGTCGACATTTTCGTCAGCCGTCAGAACTTCGATGACGAAATCCTGAAACTCGGTGAGGTTTCTGGCAACACAATGCAACAGGAAATCGCTTTCGCCTGACACCATCCATGCCTGCCGCACCAGCGACCAGCCGCCCGTCGCGGCAGCGAAAGCCTTCAGATTGCTGTCCGACTGGCGCTTGAGGCCAACCATGCAGAAGGCGACGAGATCAAAACCGAGCTTCGGCGCGTTCAACATGGCGTGATAACCCTCGATCACACCCGCTTCTTCGAGCTTGCGGACACGCCTGAGGCATGGCGGCGCGGAAATACCAACCCTTTCGGCCAGTTCCACATTGGTCATGCGCCCGTCGCGCTGCAATTCGCGCAGGATTTTCAGATCGATGGCATCGAGTTCGACGCTGGTCACGGAGAAGTTCCTCGTTAAGCCGTAGAAGTTCCTTGTACTATTCGGCACGGGATTCGCAACAATATGCCGCCGGCCGGTTACAAAATTGCGCGCGCATCCACAACTGCCTTGTTGGTAACGCAAGGCTGCCCTTGAATAAAGACACTAGACAACCTTAAATACCTGCCAACGAAGGGGTTGTGGCCCGTCCGCCGTCCACGGCTGGAAGGCCCTTGAGCGAAGACCCTGCTATTGAGAAGGAATGTTTCCATGTCTGCCCGCCACACGAAGGTATTGATCATCGGCTCCGGTCCCGCCGGCTATACGGCGGCCATCTACGCGGCCCGCGCAATGCTGAAGCCGGTGCTGATTGCCGGCATGGAACAGGGTGGCCAGCTGATGATCACCACTGACGTCGAAAACTATCCGGGTTTTGCCGATCCGATTCAGGGTCCGTGGCTGATGGACCAGATGCTGAAACAGGCAACCCATGTGGGCGCGGAAATCGTCAGCGACCTCGTGACCGAAGTTGACACCACGACCCGGCCTTTCGTGGTCAAGACCGATTCCGGTCAGGTCTGGACCGCCGATACGCTGATCATCGCCACCGGCGCCAAGGCCAAGTGGCTCGGTATCGAGAGCGAACAGCATTTTCAGGGTTTCGGTGTTTCCGCCTGCGCCACCTGCGACGGGTTCTTCTATCGCAACAAGGACGTGATCGTCGTCGGTGGCGGCAACTCCGCCGTGGAAGAGGCGCTCTATCTCGCCCATATCGCCAAATCCGTGACAGTCGTGCATCGCCGCGACAGCTTCCGTTCGGAAAAGATCCTGCAGGAACGGCTGTTTGCCAAGGAAAACGTCAAGATCCTGTGGAACACGGAAATCGCCGAAATTACCGGCGCACCCGCCAAGCCGCCCATGCCGCCCTCCGTCTCCGGTGTGCGACTGCGTGACACCAAAACCGGTGTCATCAGCGATACGCCCATCGACGGTGTCTTCGTCGCCATCGGCCATGCGCCTGCGGTTGAACTGTTCAAGGGCAAAGTGAAGCTGAAAGACAACGGCTACATGTGGACCGCTCCCGATTCCACGGCAACCGACGTCGAAGGGATATTCGCGGCCGGTGACGTGACCGACGACATTTACCGCCAGGCGATCACCGCCGCCGGCATGGGCTGCATGGCAGCGCTTGAAGCAGAACGCTATCTCACCGCGCAACAACCGCTCGCGGTCGCAGCGGAATAACCGAAAGGCAGGATAGGCATGGCAATGCCATTGGACTGGGATAAACTGCGCATTTTTCATGCCGCAGCCGAAGCAGGGTCTTTCACCCACGCTGCCGACAAGCTGCATTTGTCCCAGTCGGCCATCAGCCGCCAGGTCAGCGCGCTGGAGCAGGATGTCGGCGTCAAGCTGTTCCATCGTCATGCTCGTGGCCTGATCCTCACCGAACAGGGCGAGCTGCTGTACCGCACCGCCCATGACGTGCTGCTGAAGCTCGAAACGGTGAAGATGCAGCTGACCGAAACGACGGAAAAGCCGAGCGGCAAGCTGCGCGTGACGACGACGGTTGGTCTCGGCCAGGGCTGGCTGACGGACAAGGTGCAGGAGTTCCTGCAACTCTATCCGGAAATGTCGATCCAGCTCATCCTCGACAATGAGGAGCTTGACGTGAACATGCGCCACGCCGATTGCGCCATCCGCCTGCGCCAGCCGCAGCAATCGGACCTTATCCAGCGCAAGCTGTTTACGGTGCACATGCATGTCTATGCCGCGCCGTCCTACATCAATCGCCACGGCGAACCGCAGTCGATCGAGGATCTGGACAATCACCGGATCATCTCCTTCGGTGAACCGGCGCCAAACTACCTTCTTGATGTCAACTGGCTGGAAAACGCCGGGCGGTCTTCAGACAACACGCGCATCCCGCATCTGCAGATCAACAGCCAGACCTCGATCAAACGCGCCTGCCTGCTGGGAATAGGCATCGCCTGTTTGCCCGACTACATCGTCGGGCGCGATCCTGGTCTCATCCAGCTGTCGCTGGCCGCAGATATTCCGTCATTCGATACCTACTTCTGCTATCCCGATGAAATGAAAAACGCCGCAAAGCTGAAAGCTTTCCGCGATTTCATCGTCGCCAAGGCGCGGAACTGGAACTTCTGACGTTAAAATAGCCGGAAAACCTGGATATCCTTTTAAATTCAAACACTTGAAAATGCGGATGAGAGGGCTGCCGACAGGCGGCCCTCACCAGCATTGCACATAAAATATACCGGAAATATCGAGGCCTGCATCGCGCGCATGCCTGACCTGCACAAAAAAGAGTTGTTTCGTGCACAAAAAAGCACCATATCGCTCTCAGCTGATGCACACGGTGGCTTTTCCTCCCAGTTCCACCGCATCAGCTGTTCCCCTCTGGAGGTTTTTGACCTTCACACTTAAAGGGCCCTGGATCTATCCGGCGGCCCTCTTTTTTTACCCGCAAGAATTTTCCCCAATTTGGCGAAATATCGCACGATGCAACCTTGTTTTGCATTATTGACGCTCCCATATTTTAGCTGGCTGTCACGCTCCCGTAAGGCACGCGACAGCTGTTCCCCTCTGGAGGTTTTAACCTTCAAACTTATCGGGCCGCGGAGACATCCAGCGGCCTTCTTTTTTGGGAAGCATCCCCGCCATCCCCACAGGCCCTCACGGATACGTGATTTGTATATCGGAAACCATCGATATAAGCATCGCTCATGCCAGATATTAGAGAAACACCGATGAACCCGGAGGAAGTCCTCAAAGCCCTTTCCCACCCTGCCAGGCTGAAATTTCTGGAATGGCTGAAGTGCCCGGAAAATCACTTCTGTCAGGACCATCCGTTCAGCATGGGTGTGTGCGCCAACCAGTTTCAGATCAGCGGCCTGTCACAATCCACCGTCTCGTCGCATCTGGCGGTGTTGCAGGCAGCCGGCCTGATAAGGTCGAAGAAGGTCGGGCAATGGGTGTTTTTCGAACGCAACGAGGAAACCATCGACGCGTTCCGCAATTATCTGCACGCGAATCTCTGAGCCTCCCAAGCTTTGAGCCCTGGGGTGCCGGACTGGAAACCAGCACGTGGTTCTCCTTCCGGCACCCAGACCGAAAGACAGCGCGCCTTAAGCGCAATTTCGCCAACCGACCAGAAAGTGAAGTCGCATGACAAGTCTTTTCGAACCGGCACAGGCCGGCGATATCGCACTCGCCAATCGTATCGTCATGGCTCCCCTCACCCGCAACCGTTCGCCGGGGGCAATTCCCAACAATCTGAACGCCACCTATTACGAGCAGCGCGCCACGGCCGGGCTGATCGTCACCGAAGGCACGCCGATTTCCCAGCAGGGACAGGGCTATGCGGATGTTCCGGGCCTCTACAAGCAGGAAGCCGTCGAAGGCTGGAAGAAGATCACCGACGGCGTACATTCGGCCGGTGGCAAGATCGTTGCGCAGATCTGGCATGTGGGCCGCATTTCGCATACGTCGCTGCAGCCGCATGGCGGCCAGCCCGTCGCCCCTTCCGCCATCCCGGCCAAATCGAAGACCTATATCATCAATGATGACGGCACCGGTGCTTTTGCGGAAACCTCCGAGCCGCGTGCGCTCACCATCGACGATATCGGCCTCATCCTTGAGGATTACCGCAGCGGCGCCCGTGCCGCGCTGGAAGCTGGTTTCGACGGCGTCGAAATCCACGCAGCCAACGGTTATCTGATCGAGCAATTCCTGAAATCCAGCACCAACCAGCGCACCGACGACTATGGTGGTTCGATCGAAAACCGCGCCCGCTTCCTTCTGGAAGTGGTGGATGCGGTTACGGAAGAAATCGGCGCAGGCCGCACCGGCATCCGCCTCTCCCCCGTCACACCCGCCAACGATATTTTCGAGGCTGATCCGCAGCCGCTTTACAATTACGTTGCGGAAGAGCTCGGCAAGCGCAATCTCGCCTTCATCCATGTCGTTGAGGGTGCGACCGGTGGCCCGCGTGATTTCAAGCAGGGCGACAAGCCCTTCGATTACGCCGCCTTCAAGGGTGCGTATCGCAATGCCGGCGGCAAGGGCCTGTGGATCGCCAATAACGGCTACGACCGTGCAAGCGCTATTGAAGCCGTGGAAAGCGGCAAGGTCGATGCTGTCGCCTTCGGCAAGGCCTTCATCGCCAATCCGGACCTGGTGCGCCGCTTCAAGAACGATGCACCGCTGAATGAGCCGAACCAGCCGACCTTCTATGGCGGCGGCGCAGAAGGCTATACCGACTATCCGGCGCTCGGCTGATCATTGATAAAACCAGACGCCGCACTGCTTCTCCGCAGTGCGGCGTTTTCCGTTTCAGGATGCGGTGCGTGCCTGCCGGGCGGCGAAATCGGAAAACGCCCCCATGACAAAGGCATTTGCCACATGCAGCGCCTGCAGAAAGCCATTGCCCGTTTCCCGGCCGATGCTCATCAGCGCCACCTGCAGGCAATAGAGCGCAAGCAGCACCAGCGCTCGATTGAGGTTCGGCCGCAGATCGTCATAACGCAGCGCGAGGAAGACCAGCGACGCGATGGGGATGGCGATAAACATGCCAAGCCCCTTGTGCACCGAAAGCAGCGATCCGTCATAATAGATCGACAACCCCGCCAGCAGCACCTGCGCAAAAATCAGCACCGGCACCCCTGCCGAAATCACCGCGAATACGCGACGCCGAGCTGACATCCCATTTGCCGCGGTGGCCATCACACCCTGCCCCCGGCATCAGCCGGATGGAGGCTCGCCGGTTGCGGCACCTGCTGAAGGCAGCCGAGGCTCGCCAATGTCGCCGAGACGGCTGCATCAATCGGCGTCCGTGGTTCCGTGCCGAGAAAATCCGCAAGCTTGCGGTTGCTCATGCGGATCGGCATCTGCCAGAGATATCGCATTTCCAGCACTTCACGAAACAGCGGAACGAAGGGTGCGGCCAGCCTTATGCCCGGCCAGAAAAGCCGACGCATCTTGACCGGGTGGCCAACGACCCGCTCGATTGCCGCAACCAGTTGTAACCCGTCGAAATCCCAGAAACCTTCCATGTGATAAACGGCGAACGCCGGAAGATCGCCCGAACGGTCGAGCAACCGGCCGATCGTTTCCGCCACGTCAGGCAGATAGGCCCATTGATGTCCGGCATAGGGCGCCGCAGGGTTCTGGACGCTGCGCACTGGCTTACCCGGCCGCACCAGCATCTGCGAAAACCAGTTATTTTTCGCATCGGGGCCGAAAAAATCCCCGGCGCGGACAATCAGCACCGGCACGCCGCGCATCGACGCCATCTTCAGCCGCCGCTCCATCTCCACCCGCAACGTGCCCTTGCGGGTGAAAGGCTTTTGCGGGCTGTCCTCCGTCAGGAGCGGAAAGGCATCCGGCCCGAAATTATAAACGCTGCCGGGAAACACGATCCTCGCCCCGCAAGCCTCAGCCGCCGCGATGGTGTTGTCGAGCATCGGCAGTACCTGCCTGTCCCAGTTGCGATATCCCGGAGGGTTGACCGCATGGACGATGAGCATTGCCCCCTTCGCGGCCTCCACCACGTCCTGCCGGTTCATGGCGTCGCCGGTCACGCGCTCAATACCATCCGTCGCACCGGATGGTGCCTGCTGGCGCGTCAGCGCCCTCACCCGCCAGCCGCGTTGCAACAGCATCTTTGCCACATGGCTGCCCACACCGCCATTCGCCCCGACGATCAGCGCCAGAGGCTGATTTTCTGCTGTATCTGCGTGTTTTTCATATATCATCACCATCACTCCTTCTTGTGGGCTGGAGTATCGTTCCGTCCTGCGATATACGAAATTGTCGAAATGGGTGGAGCAGGTATACAAAAATTTATGATCAAGAGCAGGGATGTCAGCTGGGATTTTTACCGCACCTTCCTCAGTGTGCTGCGTGACGGCTCGCTGTCTGCGGCTGCGCGTGAACTGGGCATCACTCAGCCGACTGCAGGGCGCCATATCGGCGCGCTGGAAGAGGCGGTCGGTTTTCCGCTGTTCATCCGCTCACCGCACGGGTTGATGCCGACGGAAGCTGCCCTTGCGCTCCGCCCCTATGCGGAAAATCTCGCAGCGACAGCGGCAGCGCTCATGCGTGCGGCATCCGGCGAAGTCGGCAAGATCGAAGGCACGGTGCGCATCAGCGCATCTGACATCATCGGCGTGGAAATGCTGCCGCCCATCGTCGCGGCCATGCAGGAAATTCACCCCCGGCTCGAAATCGAGCTTTCGCTATCGGATACGCTGGAAGACCTTTTGCGGCGCGAGGCCGATATCGCTATCCGCATGACCGAACCGCAGCAGGATGCGATCGTCATGCGCTACATCGGCAATTTCCGTCTGGGCTTTCATGCGACGCGCGACTATCTGGCGAAAGCCGGGATTCCGAAGGTCATGGAAGAATTAAACGAGCACCGGATGGTCGGTTTCGACCGCAAGACGCCTTTTATCAGGGCGGCCATCCAGCGGATGCGCGCCCTTGATCCGGAAATACCCGATATTGAGGATATCTGCTTCGAAATCCGCGCCGACAGCAATCTTGCCCAGCTTGCCATGATCCGCGCCAGCGCAGGCATCGGCGTCTGTCAGATCGGCCTTGCGCGCAAGGACCCGCGACTGGTGCAGGTTCTGCCTGACATCGACATCCCGCTGCATACCTGGGTGGCGATGCATGAAAACCTGAAGACCTCACCACGATGCCGTGCCGTGTTCAGCGCCCTCGTCGAAGGCCTGAAGGCACATCTCAAGGAGACCGACCCGGGCGCTCCGCCGCAACGGCGCTAGGACTATTGGGAAGCGGTTGCCGCACGGACCTCGGTCCGCGATGATGTAAAACCAACTTGCGGAACATGTAACGTGGTGCCGATTTGACCGGAAATGCCGGCTCTTTCATCAAAACGGTCTGGCCGACGGTAAAGTCTTGTCCACGACTTCAGCTTCCGGCCGGTCGCCGCCCTGGCTATATTCTTCATGCCATTGGCCGCGTTCGTCCTGATAGCTGATTTCCTCGTCATCGCCGCCCACCTGCTGTTCAGCGGCAACGATACGCGCAGCCTCGACGGCATCCGCATAGGAAGGGAAGGTTTCAGAATAAGCGCCGTTCATGCGGTAAGCGAAGCCTCCGTCATGTTCGACGATTTCATACACCACTTTGGTCATGCATGTTCCTCCTGTTTCAGTAGGCGACATGGCAACCACAACCGCGTTTCAAGCATTGCACCCAACGGGGACACCGCGGCATGAGCAGCATGTCCTGCGACATCACTATCCTACCAAAAGCACTCAAGCGCAAATCCTGCTTGATCTGAGGGACGATACGTCACAGCCTGCGGCTGTCAGGGGAAGGGAAATCAATGGTGGGTTCTATTCTGAAGCAGGAGCGCATATTGCTGCTCGCGATACCGGCGGCAATCGTTGCCTATATGGCCGAACATGCAATATTCGAGGGCGGGAAAACGGCATCGCTCATTGCCGCGATCGCCCTGATCGGGCTCATCGTTCTGGTCTCTATGCGGGTTGCCCATCACGCCGAAATCCTCGCCGCCAAGGTCGGCGATCCCTATGGCACGATGATCCTCACACTGTCGGCAGTTGCGGTGGAAGTGCTGATCCTCGCCATCATCATGAGTGAATCCAGCTCACCGACACTGGTGCGCGACACGATCTATTCCGCCGTGATGATCGACATCAACGGCATTCTTGGCTTAGCCGCCCTGCTCGGCGGGCTGCGCCACGGCGAGCAGCCCTATAATGACGATTCCGGCAAGACCTACGGGGTGATGATCCTCACCGCCATGGGCATTTCGATGATAGTGCCGGAATTCATTCCCGATGAAAGCTGGCACGTCTATTCCGCCTTCACCATCGTTGCCATGATCGCGCTTTATGCCCTGTTCCTGAAAATGCAGGTCGGTCCGCACAGCTATTTCTTCAGCTATGCCTATCCCCGCAAGGCGCATCCGGCCGGCCAACCATCGGAGAGCCATGCCGAGGAAGAAGACGAAGGCAGCGTGCCGCTCTCCATCGGCCTCATCATCGCCGGTGTGGTGCTGATCGGCGTGCTGGCGGAATTCATGTCGAGCTTTTTGAGCGTCAGCCTCGAAGGCACCAGCGCGCCACCGGCGCTGATGGCGGTCGTGGTGGCGACAATCTCGGCATCACCGGAAATCCTCACCGCACTCCGCTCCGCCTTGCGCAATCGCATGCAGGCCGTGGTCAACATCGCCATGGGCGCATCGCTGTCGACGGTCATTCTCACAGTGCCTGTCATGGAGGGCATCGCGCTCTACACCGGCCAGCCCTTCATCATGGCGATGACACCGGTTCAAACCGTCATGGTCTTCATCACCCTCATCGCCGCCGCCATCAATCTCAACGACGGTGAGACCAATGCGATCGAGGGAATGACACATTTTATCCTCTTCGCCACCTTCGTCATGCTGCTGTTTCTGGGGCTTTAAAAACGAGCGTTGCGCCTGGATTTCGAGCATCTAACAAGGCGTCGCCGAAACCTCTCCTCCGTCATCCTCGGGCTTGACCCGAATCCATCGTCCCGGGTTGTAGATCCTCGGGTCAAGCCCGAGGATGACGTAGAATGTGCGGGCATCTATCAAAAACAAAAAAGCCCGGCATCGCTGCCGGGCTTCCTTCAAGACTAAATCAACCGATCAGCGGCAATCGGCGCAGAAACGCTGGATGCGCTTGCAGGCTTCTTCCAGCAGGGTTTCCGACGTGGCGTAGGAAATGCGGAAGTTCGGGCCGAGGCCGAAAGCCGATCCCTGCACGACGGCAACGCCTTCGGCTTCCAGAAGCTCGGAGACGAAGTCCACATCACTCTCGATGACCTTGCCAGATGGCGCGGTCTTGCCGATCAGGCCGGCGCAGGACGGGTAGACGTAGAATGCGCCTTCCGGTGACGGGCAATTGATACCCTTGGCCTGGTTGAGCATGGAGACGACGAGATCACGGCGACCTTCGAAGATCTTCTTGTTGGTCGGAATGAAATCCTGCGTGCCGTTCAGCGCTTCAACAGCCGCCCATTGCGCGATCGAGCTGGCGCCCGAGGTCTGCTGGCCCTGGATCATGTCCATGGCCTTGATCAGCGGCAGCGGGCCGGCCGCGTAGCCGATACGCCAGCCGGTCATGGCATAGGCCTTGGAGACGCCGTTCATCGTCAGCGTGCGGTCATAAAGCGCAGGCTCGACTTCGACCGGGGTGACGAATTTGAAGTCGCCATAGGTCAGGTGCTCATACATGTCGTCCGTCAGCACCCAGACATGCGGATGCTTGACCAGCACGTCCGTCAGCGCCTTCAGCTCGTCATGCGAATAGGCGGCACCCGAGGGGTTGGAAGGCGAGTTGAAGACGAACCACTTCGTCTTCGGCGTGATCGCCTTTTCCAGCGCTGCCGCCGTCAGCTTGAAATTGTCTTCAAGCGTGGTGTCGACGAATACGGGCGTGCCGCCGCAGATCGCCACCATTTCCGGGTAGCTGACCCAGTAAGGTGCGGGAATGACGACTTCGTCACCCGGGTTGAGGGTGGCCATGAAGGCGTTGAAAAGGATCTGCTTGCCACCCGTGCCGACAATCGTCTGCTCCGGCTTGTAGTCGAGGCCGTTTTCGCGCTTGAACTTTTCGGCGATAGCCTTGCGCAGTTCCGGAATGCCGGAAACGGGCGTGTATTTCGTTTCGCCGCGCTTGATGGCGTCAATGGCCGCTTCCTTGATATTTTCGGGCGTATCGAAATCCGGCTCGCCGGCGCCAAGGCTGATCACATCGCGGCCCTTCGCTTTAAGCTCGCGGGCTTTCTGGGTAACGGCGATGGTGGCGGATGGCTTTACGCGGGAGAGAATGTCGGCAAGGAAGGCCATTTTTAATCGGTCCTATTGGGGTTGACATCGGTAGAAGCTGAAAAACTTGTTTTCTGCGGCACTTTCTATGTCGAAAGACAGGCCGTCTTTCAAGGTCAAAAGCCGGCTTATGTGCTGTAGCAGAGAATTTAAACCTTCCTTAACCCGGAAGTAACGCTTGATACGCTACATTCGCGAGCCTAGGGGTCGTGTCTCTATAGCTGGTTGAAAAATGGCGCCCAAAAGCATCTTTTCCAGTCTTGTCCGCGAGGTCGATGGCACATGGTCCACGGCCTACCAAACATTCAACCTCAAATCGGCCCTGCAGCCCATTTTCCGTCGAACACCGAGCGGCGCGCTCGATATCGATTCCTTCGAAGGTCTGGTGCGGCCCCATCGCAATGGCGAACCGGTGACGCCAGGCGAATTCTTCTCGCTGGTGGAGCCTGACGATATCGAGACTATCGACAGCATCCTGCGCACAATTCACATTCTCAATACCGGCAGGCTCAACCGTTCCCGCGCCCGTATCTTCGTCAACTTCCATCCGGGCCTGTTCCAGACCCCGGCCAAGATGCGCCAGGAAGTGGAGCGCATGCGTCTTGCCGCCCACGAGGCCGGCATGACGGCAGAGCGCATTGTCTGCGAAATCTCCGAGAAAAAGGCCTCCGACACGCAGATGGTCGCAGACTTCGCCTACCACATGCATGACATCGGCTTTCGCGTGGCGCTGGACGACTACGGCGCCGGTGATTCCGACATCGACCGGGTAAAGCTCATCAAGCCCGATTATGTCAAATTCGAAGCCGGCTGGGTGCGCGATTTCATGCAGAATTCCGCAGGAGCCGCCCTTCTGCGGGTCATCGTCAGCCAGTTTCGCGACGATGGAATAGAACCGGTATTCGAAGGGCTGGAGAGCGGCTGGCAGGTCGATCTGTGTGAGGACCTCGGCGTCCTGCTGATGCAGGGTTATGCTCTCGCCAAACCGGAACTCGCACCCACAAGCTTCGACGCACGCTTTCCCGAACTCGGCAGCGCCTATTTCAACACCGCGCCGCGGACGGACCGGAACGGCACGACGCCGCCATTTTTGCGCGAAGAGCGCCCTGCTGAGCCGCATCCGCAACGCCAGACCCGCACCTTCGGAAAACGCGGCCTCTGAGGCTATCTGCGGCAAGCAGCCGCCCGTAGTCGCACTTGCCACAATATTGCCGCAATAAATGCCGCGGAACGCCAGAATTCGGTCTCCAAGCCGTCCATTTCGAAGCCTCTTTTATCCTTCATGGACAGGGACAAGAGGCAATCGCCATGTTTACCAACGACCGGACTTCCGTTGAAAGGTTAAGGGCGCAGAGAACGCTGTTTTCCCTCTGGATGGCAGCGGCTGCTTTTCTTGTCATCGTCACCATGGCCGCGGGTATCGCGACATCCGCCAATGCGGCGGCCCAAGCCGTCGATACATTGCACACCGCGTCTATTCCGCAAGCGGCCACATCGCGGGCGGGTCCGCACTTCCTGCTCATCATCCTCTCGGCTGCGGCCTTCATCGGCCTGGGCATCGGCGGCCTGACGCTGACCCGCCGCAGTCTCAAGGACGAGGCCCGCCGCTACAAATAAGCTGGCGCTCAACAAGCTACGGCAGTCGCAACGTCTGACGGTGACCGCCTTTCGCCGGCTTGCGGCACCGGCAGGTTGCTGCTAAAGCACCCGGGAAACCGTCTGATCGACATTTCAAAAAATCCCCGAATTGCCAAGGCCGCGATGGACTGATCTTCCGGCCTCTTGTGTGCTGGTGCCAACAATGACGCGTATTCAGGCCAATATGCTGCTTCTGCTCGCCGCAGCGATCTGGGGAGGCGGCTTTGTCGCGCAGTCCTCCGCCATGGCCTCCATTGGCCCTTTCTGGTTCGTCGGTCTGCGCTTCGCCATTGCCGCAATCGCCGTGCTGCCCTTCGCCATGATGGAAACCCGGTCGAAGAAATCACCGCCGCGCCGCAAGGAAATCGGCAGTTATATCCTGGTGGGACTTGCCCTGTTCGGCGGCGCCACCACCCAGCAGGTCGGGCTTTTGACCACGACCGTCACAAATTCCAGCTTCCTGACCGGGCTTTACGTCATCTTCGTGCCCGTGATCGCTGTCGTGCTTTACCGGCGGCATCCCCATTGGATCGTCTGGCCCTGCGCGCTGATGATGCTCGGCGGCATCTTCCTCCTGTCCGGCGGCGCATTCGAGGCGCTGACAAGGGGGGATATTCTCAGCATCATCTGCGCCTTCTTCTGGGCGATCCAGATCACGCTTGCCGGCCGCTTCGTCTCCGAGAGCGGGCGACCGCTCGCCCTCTCCTGCACCCAGTTCGCGGTTTGCTCCCTTCCTAGTTGCATGATCGGCATTGCCTTCGAACCCATCAGCATGGCCGCAATCGAAGCCTCGCTGGCGGAAATCCTCTATGTCGGCCTCGTATCTTCCGGCCTCGCCTTCGTTTTGCAGGTCATTGGCCAGCGTTACACCACGGCGCCGCAGGCGGCGATATTCCTGTCCTCGGAGGCGCTTTTCGGCGCTTTGATGGCCTCGCTTTTCCTGAATGAGACCATTTCCCGCGCCGGTTATGTCGGCTGCCTGATCATATTCATCGCCATATTGATCGTGGAACTGGTGCCTGAACTGACGCGAAAACGGCAAAAAACCGTGGCTGGAACGGCCTGACGCAAAAAGAACCGTTTTTTCTCGCTCCGCGTCAAAAACGCGTTTCGGCATCCAAAATTTTGCCGGGAACGCCCGCCCTAACCGGCAATTATTTCATCAAATATCGCCTATGCGAAAAAAATGTGCGATTGCACGCCGTTATTCTACCGCAGGTTTTTTATCTGACAAAAAGCCCGTGAAAACTTTTGCTTGCCAATTTTCCATAAACGCATCACTCTACCGCGGTTCGGGCAATTTGCGAGCATGGGAAGGCCTATAATTTTGCGCACTGGGGACGCTATAAACCTCGGGCGGTGGGACGAAAAACGTTGGATGAGAACGCCATTACTTCCCGCTGCGAAGGTCCATTTTCTCAATAGTCAAGAACTGCCTGCCAACGCCCTCGCGGGGCAAAACTGTAATGCTGCCTGTAGCTGAACGCGGGCAGAGCGAAAAGGACCTGATGCATGGCCGAAACTGGCACCGTAAAATTCTTCAATACAGACAAAGGCTTCGGCTTCATCAAGCCAGACAATGGTGGCGCTGATATCTTTGTTCACATCTCTGCTGTACAGGCTTCTGGCCTGTCCGGACTTTCAGAAAATCAGAAAGTGAGCTTCGACACGGAACCGGATCGTCGCGGCAAGGGCCCGAAGGCAGTCAATCTGCAGATTGCTGGCTGACCCTAAAACGGCTTTCTTTTCTAGTTGAAGCCCGGCAGGAATGCCGGGTTTTTTTATGCCTGCGCACACGCCATGCGTAACGCGCTCAGATCCCCTGAAGATAGGGATTGTTGCGGCGTTCATCGCCCAGCCGACCGCCAGGACCATGGCCGCAGATGAACCCGACATCGTCGCCGAGCGGCAAAAGCTTGTCGCGAATGGACGCCATCAATTGCTCATGGTTCCCGCCGGGCAGATCAGTCCGTCCCACCGACCCGGAAAACAGCACATCGCCGACATGGGCAAATTGCTGGTCGCGATTATAATAGATGACATGGCCGGGGGCATGGCCCGGGCAGTGATAGACCTCAAAGACATGATCCCCGAAGGATACCCTGTCCCCGTCCTTCAGCCATTTGTCCGGCACGACGTTCTGAAGACCGGCGATACCGTATTTTTCGGCCTGCACCTCGATCCTCTCCAGCAACGGCCGGTCGTCCTCATGCGGACCGACGACCGGCAGCGAGAGTTTCGCGCGCAGTTCCTCTGCACCACCGGCATGGTCGAGATGTCCATGGGTCAGCCAGATCTCCTTGAGCGTGATGCCGTTTTCAGCGACGACCTGAAGGATGACATCCACATCGCCGCCGGGATCAACGACAACACCTTCCTTGGTATCCTGATCAAAGAGGATGGTGCAGTTCTGCTCGAACGGCGTGACCGGAATAATGCCCGCCTGCAACTTTCCCATATCCCGTGTCTCCTTGTCCGAAAAATCCCGCCTCGTATAGACTGCGACCGATCACAGTACAATGGCGGAGAAAAGATACGGCTTTTCCTTTGCCAGATCGCCCCTAAAAATTGCGATAAAATTCAATAAGATAATCGGTATATTACTTCTTAAAACAGGAAGTACTCCCAAAAAATGTGGAACACCCGGGTGGCCCCGACGTTGTAGCTCCAGTCTTGAAAGGAGTGAGACACATGGACAAGACGCTTAAAATGCTCATGGCTGGCGGCGCTTTCGCCCTGATGGCCGGTTATGCAAACGCCGCCATGGTCGCCACCACCGCATCGGACATTTCCGTTCGTTCAGGCCCCGGCGAAGACTATCCCGAACTGGGTCTGGCCACACGTGGCAGCAATGCCGTGCTGGATGGTTGCATGGACGGCAGCAGCTGGTGCCGCATCGAGGTCAATGGCCTGCGAGGTTGGGCGCATGCCGATTATCTGAATGTCATGTATGAGGGTTCTCCCGTCATTCTCGAAGACCGTCGCACCGAACTCAGTGTGCCTGTCGTTACGTATGAGAAAACCGCAAGCGTGCAGGCTGAACCCAATCCCGGTGATCCGAACCTCGGCCGCGTCGGTGATGTCGACATCACCCCGCCCGAAGCGGTTATCACCTACATGGACGAGCATCCTGCAGACACCGTCACCTTTGATGGCGACGTGGTCGTCGGCACAACCCTGCCGTCCGATACCCGTCTCGTCGAAGTTCCCGATTATCAGTATCGATATGTCCGGGTGAACGACGTGCCGGTTCTGGTCGAGCCATCAACCCACCGGATCGTCTACGTCTACCAGTAGACCCCTGGCTAAATCGTATGAAACAACTGAAGAGCGCGGGCTTTCCGCGCTCTTTTCTATTTCCGGTAAAGGCCACTCAGGATTCCAGTTGCACCCGCACCCGCAGCATATTATCCACCGCAACAGAAAATGATCGGCGACATTCTCCCGAGCGGACGCATTTTCGGCTATGTTTACAGAATATTGGCGCATCGACGTATGTCAGCCGCAGGATATGAAGGAACCGCAGTGCCACCGCAATCGCTCAAAACCGCCGCCGCGAGACAAATACCGGCACTCCCGAAGGTTGACGACGGCAAGATTGACTTCGATACGATCGAGGCGTTGTTTTTTGCCTATCGCGATTTCGTCTCCGACCCTGATGTCATCCTGTCGAAGCTGGAATATGGCCGCGCCCATCACCGGGTAGTCTATTTCGTCAGCCGGCAGCCGGGCATGACGGTGGCGGATCTGCTCGACACGCTGCAGATTACCAAACAGAGCCTCGCCCGCGTGCTGAAGCAACTGATCGATGACGGTTACATCCGCCAGATGGCCGGCCCCGAAGACCGCCGCCAGCGCCGGCTTTATCCGACACTGACCGGCCGCGAACTGGCCCTGGCGCTGAGCGAACCGCAATCGCGGCGTATTGATCGTGCGCTGGAGGGCCTTGGTCCCGATGCCCGCGCCTGCGTGCGGAAATTCCTGGCGCAGATGCGCAGCCCGACAACAGGGGAAGGCGACTGACGATGGCGACAGCAACGACAAAGCGCCCGCCGGCGGATGATGACGCCGCCCACCTTCTCATCGTTGACGACGACGCCCGCATTCGCAACCTTCTCCAGCGCTTTCTGGGTGAGAAGGGATACCGCATTTCCGTCGCTGGGGATGCGGCCGAAGCCCGGCGCAAGATGATCGGCATCCGCTTCGACCTGCTCATCCTTGACGTGATGATGCCGGGAGAAAACGGACTTTCGCTCACCCGCTCGCTGAACGAGGACAAATCCGTGCCGGTCATTCTGCTGACCGCCCGCTCGGAAGCGGATTCCCGCATCGAGGGGCTGGAGGCCGGGGCGGATGACTATCTCGCCAAACCCTTTGATCCGCGCGAACTCGTGCTACGCATCAACAACATCCTGCGGCGCAACACCTCGCCGGATACCCCGAAGATCGAGCAGATCATGTTCGGCCCCTACAGCTTCTCCATTCCCAAAAGGGAATTGCGCCGCGGCCCCGAAACCATCCGCCTGACGGACCGCGAGCAGGAGATCATGCTGCTTTTTGCGCTCCGCGCCGGCGACACCATTCCACGGCATGAACTGGTCGAGGCGGAATCGGAAGTGGGCGAAAGAACCATCGACGTGCAGATCAACCGTCTTCGCCGCAAGATCGAGGACGACCCTGCCAATCCGGTCTATCTGCAGACGGTGCGCGGCATCGGCTACCGGCTAAGCGTGGACTGACAAGGACAAACGAAAGGCGGGCGCACGGCCATGGCGAGCCTCGATTTTCTCAATACGGTCAAAAAAAGCGGCATAGCAAAGACCTGGCGCTCGTTTGCCAGAGGGCTGCGCCATTGGCTGCCCACCGGGCTTTACACACGTTCGCTGCTGATCATCATTTTGCCGATGATCCTGCTTCAGGGCGTGGTCGCCGCCGTCTTCATGGAACGCCACTGGCAGCTGGTGACGGAGCGTCTTTCCGCCGCCGTGACGCGCGATATTGCCGCGATCATCGAGCTGCTGCAAACCGACCCCGAGGAAGATGACTACCAGCGTGTCATCCGCATTGCCCGCGAGAAGCTGGATCTCAGCGTCTATATCGAACCGAAGGCAGACCTGCCCGCGCCGAGGCCCGAGCCGCTGTTTTCGATCCTCGACAGAATTCTGGCCGATCAGTTGCGCCAGCAGATCGGCAGGCCATTCTGGATCGACACCTATGGCAACGGCTCGCTGGTCGAAATCCGCGTCCAGCTGGACGACAAGACCCTGCGCGTCTTTACCAGCCGCAGCGCGGCCTATGCCTCAAATACCCATATCTTCCTCGTCTGGATGGTCGGCGCATCGCTGGTGCTGATTGCAATCTCGATCCTCTTCCTGCGCGGGCAGATCAAGCCCATCGAAGCGCTTGCCAAAGCGGCAGAAAATTTCGGCCGCGGCCAGAAACTCACAGCCTATTCTCCCCGTGGCGCAGATGAAGTCCGGCGGGCGGGTCTCGCCTTCATCCTGATGCGCGAACGCATCGAGCGGCAGATGGAACAGCGCACCGCCATGCTCAACGGCGTCAGCCACGATCTGCGCACCATCCTCACCCGTTTCAAGCTGCAACTGGCTCTGGCGGGCGACAATCCGGACCTTGAAGGGCTGGACAAGGATGTCGAGGACATGCAGTCGATGCTGGAGGCCTATCTGACCTTTGCCCGCACCGATGTCGAAGAGGATGTCGGCACGCTCGAGCTTCCCGCACTTCTGGAGAAGATCGGCCATGATTTCGAGCTTCACGGCAAGAAATTCAGCTACGAGCTTTATAATATCGAGCGCATCATCGCGCGCCCGAATGCTCTTTCCCGCCTCGTCGCCAATCTGGCGGAGAATGCCCGGCGTTATGCGACCAATCTGCACATCGATATCCGCAAGGCGCCGCGCTCCATCATCATGACCTTCGATGATGATGGCCCGGGTATTCCGGAAGCTTCTCGAGAGGATGTCTTCAAGCCGTTCTTCCGGCTGGATGAGGCGCGCAACCTCAACGCTTCGGGTACGGGACTTGGCCTCTCCATCGTCCGCGACATCGCCCGCAGCCATGGCGGCGACGTCTCGCTGGATGACAGCCCCTTGGGCGGACTGCGGGTAATCGTCAAAATTCCGGCGTAAGATATATCCCGCGCTCAATCCGAGAGATCGAGCACCCGTTTTGTTATCTCAGCACATTTTCTCGCCGTTCGGCACCGGCCGTTCAACGGCGGCAAGCACGATATCACCGTTACCGTCAGCAAAGCCCAGCGTCAGGACCTCGGAGCGGAACGGGCCGATCTGGCGCGGCGGAAAATTCACCACAGCCAGCACCTGCCGGCCAACCAGACTTTCCGGCGTATAATGCACCGTAATCTGTGCCGAAGATTTCTTGATGCCGATCTCAGGTCCGAAATCGATTTTTACCTTGATTGCCGGCTTGCGGGCTTCGGGAAAGGGCTCGGCCTCAATGATCGTGCCGACACGAATATCGACCTTCTCGAAATCGGCGTAGGAAATTTCACCGCTCATAGCCTGCCCCATCTGCCTGCAATGCTTCAACCAGCAAGTTCTTCGGCGCGTGTCTTTGCCGCCGCAACCGCCTTGTCAAAAAGCGGCTGCATGCCATCGTCAGCCATCAGCACGGAAAGTGCCGCGGCCGTCGTTCCGCCCGGTGAGGTCACATTCTGGCGCAGCCGCGCCGCCTCATCGGGAGACTGGTGCAGCAACTCGCCCGCGCCGGCCACTGTTTCCCGCGCCAGACGCATGGCCACATCCGCCGGCAGACCGGCCTTGCGTCCGGCTTCGGCCATGCATTCCACCAGATAAAAGACATAGGCCGGGCCGCTGCCCGAAACCGCGGTCACCGCGTCGATATCGCTTTCGCTTTCCACCCATTCGACCGGACCGCTGACCTTCAGCAATCCGTCCACCACAGCTTTAAGCTCCGGCGTTACCAATTCATTGGCATAGGCCCCCGTCACGCCGCGCCCGACCATGGCCGGCGTGTTGGGCATGGCCCGCACGGCGGCAACCGCACCGAAATGCGACACGAAGGTGCCGATCGTCGTGCCCGCCGCAATCGAGACAACGACGGTATCCGCTCCCAGAAGGGCTTTGAGGGACGGCAGCACGGCTTCCATCATCTGCGGTTTCACCGCCACGAAAAGAATGCCTGCCTTGATGCCGTCAGGCACGCTTTGGCTATGCGTTGCACCCGCTTCGGCAATCGTTGTGCGCATGGCATCGGAAGGCCGCGGATCGATGACGATGACCTGGGATCCCGGCACGCCCTTTTTCAGCCAGCCCGAAAGCATGGCGCCGCCCATATTGCCGGCGCCGACGAGCACCAGCGGACCGGAAGCCTTGTATACCATCTTCACGCTTCTCCGACGGTCTCGAACATGACCGCTTCGATTGCACTTTTCGCATCCAGCCCCGACCAGACGACGAACTGGAATGCCTGATAATATTGTTCGCAGGCCTCAAGCGCGCTGGAAAGCAGCACTTCCACCTGCTGGTTGTTCGGTTCGGCGCCACCAGCCAGAAGCAGGGACTGACGGAAGATCACCACGTCTTCCTGCCGCCACAGATCGAAATGACCCATCAGCACCTGGCCGTTGACCTGCGAAAGCAGGCAAATGACTTCGTTGACGCGGTGGTCGGGCACCTTGATGTCAAAAGCGCAAGCCAGATGCAGCGCTTCGAAATCCTCCATCCAGGCAAAGGAAACGTGATAGTCGGCCCAGTGACCAGCCACCGTCATGGCGATCTCGTCTTCGCCGGAACGCTCGAACGACCAGTCATTCGAGGCAGCGACAATCTCGATCATGTCCACGGGATTGGACTGACGCTCAATTTCAAATTCTATCAGGCTCATGCGGCACCTTCTCAGCCGGTATGGATGTTCTGTTTTGAACGCCGGGCACAAAACGCACACACAAACCGGATTCAACATTTGAGACGATTGCCCGACACCAACAGAATTACGCATTCACCCTGTCCGGAGCTTACCAGGTCGTTTCGAATCATCATTTAAAATCAGTGTATAATGACCGAGTCCTGCTGCCACCCCTCGTCCGCCATTTTTGCTTTTTGAACAGTGGATATCTTCTCCCCCATCACCTCAGGCGAGATACATAAGCGACTCTGGCGATTGCGTTTTTTGGAAGTGTCCACAGGCACCAAAAAAATCGCGCCAGAGGCCGGTTTCGGCAACCGGAGATTATTTCGGGTTGCATGGCCCGCAAACAAAAAGTCCCGGAATCGTAGGCGATCCGGGACCCATCAGGAAAAAGCGCTAAAGAATCAGTCGTTAGTGGCCGAAAGCTTTGCTTCCAGAGCCTCGATGCGGGCGCGCAGCGCGTCGTTTTCATCACGCGCCTTGATGGCCATCTCACGCACCGCGTCGAATTCCTCGCGCTTGACGACATCAAGACTGTTCAGCCAGCGATCGGCCTGTGCATGAAGGGCGGCTTCCGCTTCCTTGCGCACGCCCTGCGCCGCGCCGGCCGCATCGGTCATCAGCTTGGCGAATTCATCCAGAATACGGTTGGTGCCTGTCGTGCTCATGGCGCTGTTCCTTCGTCGGTTCAGGGAGCAGTCCATTCCCTGCTGTTGATGCCTTTCAGGTAGGTGCTCGACAGCCGCCTTGCAAGCGAAATCGAAAAATGCGGCCTTTCGCTGCAGCGCCCGACATCGCAATCCGCTCACGAAAAATCACCTTGACCGCCGCCTCGGCAATCGCCATTTTCCTTGGCGTCAGGGAGACCGGTGAGCATCATCGCCCGGCCCCTCGAGGCAATGGATCATTCTGTTGTCCGCCCAGCAACGATGACGGAATATACGGATTGTTAGCCGCTCCCACTCAACTTGCCATCATGCCATTTCCCAATATCGATCCGATTGCGCTCTCCATCGGGCCTCTGGCGATCCACTGGTATGGCATTGCCTACGTCGCCGGCATCATGCTCGGCTGGTTTTATGCCCGTCGCCTCGCCCGCACGGATCGCCTGTGGCCAAACGAGACGTCGCCGATCTCGGCGCAGCACCTTGATGATTTCATCCTGTGGGCAGCTGGCGGCATCGTGCTCGGCGGCCGCATCGGCTACATCCTGTTTTATGATCTCGGCGCCGTTGCCGTCAACCCGATTAGAGCGCTGGAAATATGGAACGGCGGCATGTCGTTCCATGGTGGCCTGATCGGCACCACCGTCGCCATGATCCTCTTTGCCCGCAAGAACGGCATCCCGGTCTGGAGCATGTTCGACGTCATTGCGGCCGTGGCACCCATCGGCCTGCTGTTCGGCCGCATCGCCAATTTCATCAATGGCGAATTGTGGGGACGCATCGCCGATGTTCCGTGGGCAGTCGTGTTCCCGACCGGCGGCCCGTTTGCGCGGCACCCGAGCCAGCTTTATGAAGCCGGCCTCGAAGGCCTCGTGCTCGTCATCATTCTGGCCATTGCCATCTATGCCTTCAGGGCGCTGAAAACGCCCGGCGTCGTCACCGGCATCTTCGTCTGCGGTTACGCGCTGTCACGCATCTTCGTGGAATTTTTCCGCGAGCCGGATGCCCAGATCGGTTATCTCGCCGGTAACTGGCTGACCATGGGCATGGTGCTTTCCACACCGATGTTCCTTCTCGGCCTCTGGGCGGTCCTGCGCGCACGCCGCGCGGCAAAAATCGCCTAAGCGGTATGGCCTGCCATGACGACACCGCTCGCGCAACGCATCAAATCCCTTATCCGGCTCAACGGTCCGCTCAGCGTCACCGATTATTTCTCGCTTTGCCTCGCTGATCCCGAACACGGTTATTACAAGAGCCGTGAACCCTTCGGCCGCTCGGGTGATTTCATCACCGCCCCTGAGGTCAGCCAGCTGTTCGGCGAAATGCTCGGCGTTTTCGTTGTCCATGCCTGGCAGCGGCACGGCGCACCGGTGCAAACCCAGCTGGTGGAGATCGGTCCCGGCCGCGGCACCATGATGTCGGACATGCTGCGCGTCATCCGCCGCATCGCGCCGCCGCTTTACGAGACGATGCGGGTGCATCTGGTGGAAACCAGTCCCCGCCTTTCCACGATCCAGAAGGAAACGCTTGCCGACCATGCCGGCCGGCTGACATGGCATGAAAGTTTCGACGTGGTGCCCGAAGGTTTCCTGCTCCTCGTCGCCAACGAACTTTTCGACGCCATCCCCATACGGCAATTCGTCAAGACGCCTCAGGGTTTTCGCGAACGGGTTGTCAGTCTCGATGCAAATGACGAGCTTGTCTTCTCGACGGGCCTTGCCAGCATCGACCCGGCCCTCTTGCCGCCGCAGCCTGAACGACAGCCGCTTGGTACCATATTCGAAATTTCACCTGCCCGCGAAGCCGTGATGACAGCCATCTGCCAGCGCCTGTCGGCCCATGGCGGCACAGCGCTCGCCACCGATTACGGCCATCTGGTTGCCGGGTTTGGTGACACCCTGCAGGCCATGCGCAACCATGCCTTCGACCCGCCATTGGCACATCCGGGCGAGGCCGACCTGACGAGCCATGTCGATTTCGAAAGCCTCGTCAGAACGGCCGAAGCGACCGGCGTGCATGTCAACGGCACCCTGAGACAGGGCGACTTTCTTTATGGCCTCGGCCTCAAGGAGCGGGCAGCAGCCCTTGCCGCCAAGGCTACACCCGATCAGACGCTGGCGATTGCCGAAGCGGTCAACCGCCTTGCCGGCGAAGGGGCCGGCAAGATGGGGGAACTTTTCAAGGTCGTCGCCGTTTCAAGTCCCGCGCTTCATCTCATGCCGTTTCGTGCGGTGGATTGACAGCGCAATAACCTCTGGGCCAACATCGCCGCGACACACGAAGCAGGCACACTGCATCACACACGCCGCGCAACGCCGCAGCAACAGGAAACATCTCGCTTAACGCACCCCACCGGCCAACAGCGATATTCTCCAAGGAACTCCCGCACCATGCAGAACGAAACGCTGCCGCTCCCCATCCAGAGCCCCCTGCTCGCCGCCTCTGGTGAAAACCGTGTTCGCCACGGTTTCTTCACCCGGCAGGGCGGCGTCTCCTCGGGGCTTTATCAGGGTCTCAATGTCGGTCTCGGCTCGCATGACGAGCCGGAACTTGTGCAGGAAAACCGGCGGCGCGTGGCGCAATGGTTCGGCCTTTCGGCTGAACGCCTTGCCACCGTGCATCAGGTCCATTCCCCCGATGTTCTCGTGGTCGATGAAAGCTATGACGGCAACCGCCCGCAGGCCGATGCGATGGTGACGGCGACACCGGGTTTCGTGCTCGGCGTCTTGAGCGCCGATTGCGGCCCGATCCTGTTTGCCGATGCCGAAGCCGGCGTCGTGGGCGCCGCCCATGCCGGCTGGAAGGGTGCATTGTTCGGCGTTCTCGAAAACACCATCGAGACCATGACAAAACTGGGTGCCAGCCGCGAGCGTATCGTCGCCTCACTCGGCCCCTCCATCAGCCAGAGCAATTACGAGGTCGGGCCGGAATATGTGGCACGCTTCACCGATATCGATCCGGCTTACGCGGATTATTTCACCGCAGCCGAGAAGCAGGGCCACGCGCTCTTCGACCTCAAGCGGTTTACCATCGACCGCCTGACCAAAGCCGGCGTCAGGGCGGAAAATCTCGGCCTCTGCACCTATCCTGACGAAGAACGTTTTTATTCCTATCGCCGCACGACCCACCGCGCCGAACCCGATTACGGCCGGCAGATTTCCGCAATCGCAATTCTGGAGGACTGACATGGCCCTGCACTTCGAGCTTTCGGAATTCGATGCCCGCCGCGAACGGCTGATGGCGAAAATGGCGGAAGAGAAGCTGGATGCCCTGCTGCTTTTCGCGCAGGAAAGCATGTATTGGCTGACCGGTTACGACACCTTCGGCTACTGCTTCTTCCAGACGCTGGTGGTCAAGTCGGATGGCTCGATGACATTGCTGACCCGCTCGGCCGACCTGCGCCAGGCGCGCAATACCTCGATCATCGAAAATATCCTCATCTGGGTCGACCGGCCCAATGCCGACCCGACGCTCGATCTTAAAAATCTCCTGAGTGACCTCGACCTGCTCGGCGCAAAGATTGGCGTGGAATACGATACCCACGGCATGACCGGCCGTGTTGCCCGGCTGCTGGACAACCAGCTTGCCAGCTTTGGCCAGATGGTTGACGCCTCATACCTCGTCAGCACGCTCAGGCTCGTCAAAAGCCCGGCCGAGATTGCTTATGCCCGCAAGGCCGGCCAGCTGGCCGACGACGCCCTAGACGCCGCTCTGCCGCTCATCAAGGCCGGCGCGGACGAAGCCGCAATTCTTGCAGCGATGCAGGGCGCGGTTCTGGCGGGCGGCGGCGATTATCCCGCCAATGAATTCATCATCGGCTCCGGCGCGGATGCGCTGCTGTGCCGTTACAAATCCGGCCGCCGCAGGCTCGACACCAAGGACCAGCTGACGCTGGAATGGGCCGGCGTCAGCGCCCATTACCATGCCGCGATGATGCGCACAGTGGTAATCGGCGAACAGGACTTCCGCCAGAAGGAGCTTTACAGCGCCTGCCTGCAAAACCTCACCGCCATTGAGGATGTATTGCGGCCGGGCAAGACCTTCGGCGATGTCTTCGACGTGCATGCCCGCGTCATGGACGAGCGCGGGCTCACCCGCCACCGGCTGAACTCCTGCGGTTATTCGCTGGGAGCGCGTTTCTCCCCTTCCTGGATGGAGCATCAGATGTTCCATGCCGGCAATCCGCAGGAGATTACCAGCGACATGACGCTGTTCGTGCATATGATCGTGATGGACTCCGACGCCGGCACCGCCATGACGCTCGGCCAGACCTATCTGACCACCGACGGCGCTCCCGAGCCGCTCTCACGCCATAGCCTCGATCTTCTCACAGCTTAAATCACCGCCGGGTTTGACAGAGCGGGAAAACCGCCCTTACATTGCCGCACCTTGGGCAAGAAGGAGCGGAACATGAGAGAAAACGTCACATGAGCCGGACGGGGTTCGTCCCCCCTCTCCCAGCCTTTGTCTTTCCAGCTCTTGCCGTTCCAGCGCTGGTTTTGGCCCTCGCGGGCTGCAACACCACGGAGGCGCTGACCCCGCAGGTGGACGTCGGCCACAACGCTACACAATCGACGCCGGTAACCCAGGGCGATCTCGACCAGATGGCCGCCGCCGCCGACCGCGCGCCGCCAGGCGCTTCGGCGACCGCATCGTCCGTGCCGGCCTATGCGCCACAGAATTCCTTGCAGGCGCAGGCACAGGCGCTTTCGAGCGGCAACCAGTATGGTGAGCCGCTTGGCGAGGCCCCTTCATCCGCAGCATCGCCTGCAGGTGGCCAGCCACCACCCACGCAACAGACGGCCGCCCTTGCTCCGGCGGGTTCCGGCAATACCATCCGCTTCCTGCCGATCATCGGCGCGCCCGTTCAGGCCGTCACGCCGCTCTCGCGGCAACTGGGTGCCGAAGCACGGGCCAAGGGACTGACCATCCGCGCCTCCAACGACAATTCGGCAGAGAACATCCTGAAAGGATATTTCTCCGCCTTCGCCGATGGCGGCAAGGTCAATGTCATTTACGTCTGGGACGTTCTGGATGCCAATGGCGTGCGGCTTCACCGTCTTCAGGGACAGGAGACAGTGGCCGCAAAGGGCAGCGATCCATGGGCCGCCGTGACCGACAGGGTGATGCAGGATATCGCCGCAAAAACGCTCAATGACTATTCATCATGGAAGCAGTCTCAAAGGGGATGAGGTGAAACGGCGGGAGAAGTCACAGAGATTTCATGAAAATCATTGCGAAAGCGCTGAGTCCTCTTGCAATCGGAAGCAACAACGCTATTAAGGCGCGCATGGCAACAAGGCGTGTCCGGCAAAGGCTTTTCGGCCGGATGTTCCTCCCCTTGAACGACGCTTGGTTACGGCAGACAGACTTCCGTAGCGCAAGGCGATGGCATGGAAACAGGCGGCCGCAATGAAGGTTTTCGCAGGCAATTCGAACCGGCACCTTGCCGAAGCGATCTGCAAGTATCTCAACGTTCCTCTCGGAAATGCCACCGTAAAGCGGTTTGCTGATCAGGAAATATTCGTAGAAATCAGTGAAAACGTACGTGGCGAGGACGTTTTCGTCGTTCAGTCCACATCGTTTCCGGCCAACGATCATCTGATGGAACTGCTCATCATGATCGATGCCATGCGCCGCTCCTCGGCAAAGCGCATCACCGCGGTGCTTCCGTATTTCGGTTATGCCCGCCAGGATCGCAAGGCCGGCCCCCGCACACCGATTTCCGCCAAGCTCGTCGCCAACCTGATCACCGAAGCCGGCGCCGACCGCGTCTTGACGCTCGATCTTCATGCCGGCCAGATCCAGGGCTTTTTCGATATCCCGACCGACAATCTCTTCGCAGCCCCCATTCTGGCCCGCGACATCAAGGAACATTACGACACCAACAACGTCATGGTCGTTTCACCCGACGTCGGCGGCGTGGTGCGCGCCCGCGCCCTGTCGAAGCGTCTGGACTGTCTGCTGGCCATTGTCGACAAACGCCGCGACCGTCCGGGTGAATCTGAAGTCATGAACGTTATCGGTGATGTTTCCGGCAAGGATTGCATCCTCATCGACGACATCATCGATTCCGGCGGCACGCTTTGCAATGCGGCCGAAGCGCTGTTGAAGAAGGGCGCCACCAGCGTCACCGCCTATATTACCCACGGCGTGCTTTCCGGCGGCGCAGTTGCCCGCGTGGCTTCCTCGAAGCTGCGCGAACTCGTCATCACCGACAGCATCCAGCCCACCACCGGCGTGCAATCCGCGCATAATATCCGCGTCATCAGCACGGCGGGCCTGCTCGGCGAAGCGATCAACCGCACCGCGCAGGAACAGTCGGTGTCCGGCCTGTTCGACTGACGCTGCCGTCATCTCGCGCTCAGTCATCCTCGGGCTTGACCCGAGGATTCTTTGATTTCAACGAGTTATGGATCCTCGGGTCAAGCCCGAGGATGACTGAGGGTTTGAAAACCTCGCATCCGAGCGTTCGCTGAACGCATGCGCGTTTCAAGTCAAAAAATCGCACGATTTATATTGTTGGGAACACAAGCCGCCCTGCAGCACGTATTCTCGACCAAAGGTCGCTGCCTTTCGCCTTACGGAAACCATTGACGCGTTAAAGCGCAATCTCAAGAATCATTCTGCATCCCTCAAGGCGATGCCGCACCCGCATCCGGCGGACGCTGCAGGCGTGTGGCGGCAGCCTTGATTTTCGGCCACAAGCGCCGGGCCCGCACACGCACCGCATGGCTGCCATTGCGCCACAGGCTCACGGTATCGGCCGTGACGGCATCACTCGTAAACAGATGTCGATGGCGACCAATTGCCAGCGCCCGGTAGAGAAACAGCGTCGTCAGGGCTGAAAACAGCACAGACATCACCACATCGCTGAGGAAATGCCCACCGGCCGCGATACGAAGACCGGACATGAGGATAACCGCGCCGGCGGCGAAGCTGCCCATCGCAACACGACCGCGCCATTGCAGGCCGGGCCAGACGAGCGCGCAGAGCGGCAGGAAAAAACTCGCGATCAGCGCCGTTTCCCCCGAGGAAAACGAACAGTTGGAAAAACACTGCGTGCTGAACTGGAAAGGCGGCGTAAATAGCTGCTGCCCGCCGAAATCGCTGACGCTGAATGGCCGGGCGCGACCAATATTGGCCTTAAGCACGCCGTTCACCAGAAGCCCGGCGCACAGAACCACCGGCCCGCAGAGGAAAGCCCAGACCCGCCAGCCGGTGCGCTGCAGGGAGCCAAGCCGGATGTTGCCGATAAGGACGATGAAGGCCAGAATGGTGGCGAGCTCCGTCAGCTCGCGCAATGTGTCGCGAAACCACTCAGGCAGCGGCTCGCGGCCAGACCACAAATTTCCCTCAGGAGAGAAGAACAGCGAAGAGAACCCAAGATCGATAGATGGGAAGGTCGCAAACAGGATGACAAGCGCCAGGGTAACGAACATTACCCAGATGGTGATCCGCATATGCGAAAGGTCATTGTCCATTGGCACCTCCCGGAATGCACTGCGGCAGCAGGCGCCACAGCCCGATTTCCCTGCCTTCAAGGAAGCCCGGCCCGGCAGTCCAGCGCGCAACCGGCGCCTCACTGGCAAGGCAGGCCGGCAGGCCATCCATGCTTGCCAGGAACAGGGGATTTTTGGCCTCACCGGCTTTCAGCGGATAAAGAAGCGCATAATGGCTGGACGGCACGCCGGTTTCCGGCAATGCGCGTGTCAGAACCTGTTTTTCATCCCGCAGCTGATAAAAAAGCTCGGCCAATATGGAGCGATCGGAAGCGACAATGGCATCCGCCCCCGCCTCTTTCGCCCGCGTAAAACCGGTGGACACCAATTCCGACCGACCGAGATAACGCTTCATCGCCAGCTCGCCGCTCGGCAGGCGCAGTTCCGTCCCGGCAATCGTCATGACGGGCAGCGCGACGGCGACGATGCCACCGAGCACGAGTGTGGAGACCGTCAGCCAGCGCCGGGATGCCAGCACCGGCACCGCCAGAAGCACACCCGCGGCATAGGCCCCGACAGCCCAGTTGGCGAGCGCCCGCGACATCAAACCCTGCGCCGTGATCAACAGCACGATCGGCACCGAGAGGGCGACCAGCGCCCGGGTTTCGGCACTCTTTGCCCGGAAGGTCGCGACGATCATGGCGACGAAGACAAACGGCCCGACAACACCCGCCTGCGAGAAGAAAAACTCAAGCGCCGGACCGATTTTCAGCTGAATGCCGTTCCAGTTGGCATTGTCGGCCGTATGGCGCGCAGTCATGAAATCATGTGCCGCATTCCACCACAGATTGGGAGCTATGACCGTGACGCAGACAAGGGCGGCAATGCCTGCGTCCCGCAGCCGGATGCGCCAGCCCATGCAAAGCCAGCCAGCCGCGATGAAGCAGGGCAGAAAATAGATCATCGCATATTTCGACATCAGGCCGAGGCCGAAACAGAGACCGAGCGCAAGGCTCCAGCCCACTGCCGCCCTGCCCTCACTCCGAGCCTGCGCCAGCTTGCGCACGCAGATCATCGACATCACTATGAACAGCATCATCGGCGTATCGGTCGAAATCAGCAGGCTGCCGAGCGTCACGGCGGGCAACGTCAGATAGACGACGGCGGCGAGCGACGCCAGCCTTACATCGTAAATCATGCGCCCGAGAACAAGGATGGCCGCCGCCGCGACGCCATGCACCACGGGTGCGGCCAACCGCACCTGAAAGGTGCCCTCGCCGCCGCCCAGAATGCTGAATGCACGAATGAGCCAGCCGATCAGCGGCGGTTTGGAATAGGCGCCGAGAGCCATCTCCCGGCCCCACAGCCAATATTGCGCCTCATCGACGAACAGATCGGTTCGATTGAAGGCAAGGCCGAGGACGCGCAGCACCGTTACAAACACGATGGCCGCAAGCGCCAGCGTCATCCACTGGCGCTGCTGGCTCGCCTGCGCATAGGGCAAAGCCGCTGCCCCGTCACGCATGCTGGCGGCGTTCTGCATGGATCAACCAGAGATTTCGGGCATAGATGAACAGGCCGGACGCCTGTCCGATGATGAAGACCGGGTCGCGACGCCAAACCGCATAGGACAACAGCACAAGGCCGCCGAGAACGGAAAAATACCAGAAGGCCACCGGGATGACCGAACGGTTGGCCCGTTCCGACGAAATCCACTGAACCAGAAAACGCATGGTGAACAGCATCTGGCCCATGAAGCCGGTCATGACCCACAGAAATTCCTTCCAGCTGTTCACATGCAGCATGGACCATATGGCCGGTGTATTCACGGCGATGTCTCCGTTTTGAAAGTTTCGGCCCAGCTTGCCCGCTTGCGCCGGCGCAACAGCCAGGCGACGCCGATCAGATCGTGAATGCCGACAAGCGCGCGGCCGATATTGGTGTAATGGGAATTGCCATGCTGCCGCGCCCGGTGCGTCACATCGACATGGGCGACCTGCCAGCCGTCGCGGTTAAACAGCGCCGGGAAATAGCGGTGGTGGTGATCGAAGTAGGGCAAGGCGAGATAGGCATCGCGGCGGAAGGCCTTGAGGCCGCAACCGGTATCGCGCGTTCCGTCCTTCAATATCCGCGCCCGAAGCCCATTGGCAAAGCGTGAGGAAAGCCGTTTTCCAAGCGTATCGCGCCGGCCGACGCGCTGGCCGGCCACCAGCCCTAGGCGGCCGGCGGCATTGGCGGCAAGAAGCGGCGCGAGAAGCGCCGGCAGATTATCCGGCGGGTTCTGGCCGTCGCCATCAAGCATGCAGATGACAGGCGCACGCGCCGCCTGCACACCGCTATGGATCGCCGCCGATTGCCCGCCCTGACGGTTGTGCCGCACCAGCCGCAGCATGGGATAACGATCGCCGAGCGCAAGAACGGTATCCGCCGTGCGGTCGGAGGAAGCGTCATCCACCACGACGATCTCGAACTGGCCGACCGGCTGGCAGGCAGCCACGATCTCCGCCACGAGCGTTTCCACGCTCGCTTCTTCATTGTGCATGGGCACGATAACGGCGAAATCCGGCGTCGATCGCAAAGTGGCTCCGTCACATCCGTCTGCGCGGGTGGCGCAAACATCATCGATAGTGGCAGGAGATGGAGCGCGAAAAGCTTGCATGAACATGAACGACCGTTGAACTTCGCACGGTATGCGCCCGTTCTGTTGCAGTTTTATAACGGGTACGACGCCTGAACAGGTCGGCGATTTTTTCGCGGTATGCGGGAAATAATCATACAAATTTCAGCCCTTTAACGTGGCCGTAAACAATTGTTGCGACGCTGCGGCAACGTTTTTTTGGGGGAGGAAACAGATGCCGGGTGCAAATCCGACTGCTGTCAGAGCTAAATCATTGTCAATCAAGGCCAAATTTGCGGCGCTCGTCACCGGTGCGACGCTGGTTTCCTGCCTGTCCGTGGGGCTGCTGTCCTATGAGATGGGTAAGTCGGGCCTGATCGACGCCAGCAAAATAAGGCTGGAGACGGTTGCAGGAAATCAGTCCAAGCAGCTGGACGCCTATACGCTGCGGGTTGAGCAGAGCATTTCCGAACTGTCGCAAAATGCCGCGATCGCCCAGGCGCTGGAAACCATGACCAATGTCGTTCCGACGGAAAAGGATGCGATCATCCAGGCTTTCCGCCGCGAAGGTGTCTCCGAGGAAGAGCGCGCCTCCTTCAACGGCGAAGGATTGCGGTTGCTCTACGCCATTCGCCACGCGACGATCAACGCGACCATCGCCAGCGTCTGGCGCAACACCCGGGTCAGCGATATCTATGTGATCGACAAGACCGGGCTGATTATCTATTCCGTCACCAAGGGCAAAAACTTCCTGACCAGTGTCAAGGACCCGGAGAACAGCGCGATCAAGGAATTGTTCGATCGCGTTGAAGCTGGCAAGGACGGTGTCGTCAGCACGACCGGATTTAGCGGCGGCGCGAATGATTCAGCCATGGTCGGCATGCCGCTCGCGGTCTCCAACTGGGGCCAGCTGCAGCGCAAGGGCGCCGTCATCATGCGCATTTCAGCCGACCGCATCGGCGCGGTGGTCACGCCGGAAGAAACCGGCAAGACCATCGATGACGCCGTTCTTCTGACGGCGGAGGGCAAGCGCCGGGCAGGCGTGCTCTCGGGCGGCGCAGATGCCGCGGTTTCGGAAAGCCTCGCGGCCCTCTCCGGCACCAGCGAAGCCGGAACGGTGATGGCGCAGACATCTGCGGGCAAGATCTTCTATGCCTATCGCCCGGTCTCCGTCTTCGGTCAGAAGCATCTTCTGGCCATCGGCCAGCAGGAAAGCAAGGTTCTCGCCGCCGCCAATGATCTGGCCTTCTGGGCGACGCTGGCGACACTGGCGGTGCTTGCCGTCATGACGCTTGTCGGCATCTTCGTTTCCGCCAGCCTCACCAAGCCGCTGACTGGCCTTGCCAGGCTGATGGAGCGCCTGAACGGTGGTGAAAACAACATCGAGATCAAGGCGGTTTCCCGTGGCGACGAGATCGGCACCATGGCGCGCGCGCTGGAATCCTTCCGTCAGGGCATTCTGGACAAACAGAACATGGAAGCCGAGTCCCATCGCAAGAGCGAAGAACTGGACGAGGAACGCGCCCAGCGCGAGATGGAAAAGGCAAGAAGCGCCAAGGAACTCGAAGAGGCCGTCGATGCGCTTGCCTCCGGCCTTGCCCATCTTGCAGCCGGCAGGCTCGATCTGCGCATTGAAAAATCCTTCGTGCCGTCGCTCGATCATCTGCGCATCGACTTCAACAACTCCATGGCGGGGCTGGAAGCGACAATCTCCAATATCGGCGAAAGCGCCAATGCCATCCGCTCCGGCTCCGGCGAGCTGAAAAGCGCATCGGAAGATCTGTCGCGGCGCACAGAACGGCAGGCGGCCGCCCTTGAAGAAGCGGCAGCCGCACTGGGCGACATGACGCAGGCCGTCAATGTTTCGCTTTCACGCTGCGATGTCGCAGTTGGTACGACAGCGGAAACCATGCAGGACGCCCATAAATCCACGGCTGTCGTGAAAGAAGCCATCGTCGCCATGGAGCGTATCGAAACCTCGTCGTCCAAGATCCGCCAGATCATCGACGTCATCGACCAGATCGCCTTCCAGACCAACCTTCTGGCGCTGAATGCCGGCGTGGAAGCGGCGCGTGCCGGTGAAGCCGGAAAGGGCTTTGCTGTCGTGGCGCAGGAAGTTCGCGAACTCGCGCAGAAATCTGCAGCCGCCGCCCGCGATATCACCACACTGATTGCCACTTCGGCGGGCGATGTGGAAAGCGGCGTGGCGCTGGTGCTGAAGACCGGCGAAAGCCTGGAGCAGATCCAGAAACGCATCCAGTCGGTCAACGACCAGATCGGCGCGATTGCCACGGCCTCGCGCGAACAGTCCGGCCGCCTTGGCGAGATCAATGCCTCGGTCAACGAACTCGATCATGTGACGCAGCAGAATGCGGCGATGGTGGAGGAAACCACGGCAGCGGCTTTCTCGCTGGCCAACGAAGCGGATGGCCTGACCGAACAGGTAGGGCAATTCTCCGTCGGCCATACCCAACAGCGGGATCAGCGTTACGCGGCATAAGCCGCAACGAAAAAAGGCCGGAGGCAAAACCTCCGGCCTTTTTATTTGTGCCGGGCTCCCAGGGGCCAAAGCCCCTGGGAACGCGCCGGCGAAGGGAGATCACGATGACCCTCGCCGGCTTCCGGGGAGGAGCTCAGAAGAAGCCGACCTTGTTCGGGCTGTAGGAAACGAGCAGGTTCTTGGTCTGCTGGTAGTGGTCGAGCATCATCTTGTGGGTCTCGCGACCGATGCCCGACTGTTTGTAGCCACCGAATGCCGCACCCGCCGGATAGACGTGATAGCAATTGGTCCACACACGGCCCGCCTCGATGCCGCGACCGGCGCGATAGGCGATATTGGTATCGCGGCTCCAGACGCCGGCACCCAATCCGTAAACCGTGTCATTGGCGATTTCGAGCGCTTCTTCCACCGTCTTGAAGGTGGTGACGGAAACGACAGGACCGAAGATTTCCTCCTGGAAGACCCGCATCTTGTTGTTGCCCTCAAAGACGGTCGGCTGGATGTAATAACCGTCCTTCAGATCGCCAGTCAGCGTCTTGCGGTCGCCGCCGGTCAGAACCTTGGCGCCTTCCTTCTTGCCGATTTCCAGATAGCTCATGATCTTGTCGAACTGTTCCTGCGAGGCCTGTGCGCCCAGCATGGTCGACGGATTGAGCGGATCGTCCTGGCTGATGGCCTGAACGCGCTTGATGGCCTTTTCCATGAAGCGGCCATAGATCGATTCATGCACCAGCGCACGCGACGGGCAGGTGCAGACCTCACCCTGATTGAGCGCGAAGAAGGCGAAACCTTCGAGCGCCTTATCGAGGAAGGCGTCGTCCTCGTTCATCACATCGGCAAAGAAGATGTTCGGCGATTTGCCGCCCAGTTCCAGCGTGATGTTGGTAACGTTATCGGCCGCATAACGCATGATTTCCTTGCCGACCGAGGTGGAACCGGTAAAGGCGATCTTGGCGATGCGATTGCTTTGCGCCAGCGGCTTGCCGGCTTCGAGGCCCGTGCCGTTGACGATGTTGAGAACGCCGGGCGGCAGCAGATCTTCGATCAGTTCCATCACGACGAGAATGGAGGCAGGTGTCTGTTCCGCCGGTTTCAGCACCACGCAATTGCCGGCAGCAAGCGCCGGTGCAAGCTTCCACGCGGCCATGAGGATCGGGAAGTTCCACGGAATGATCTGGCCGACAACACCGAGCGGTTCATGGAAATGATAGGCGACGGTGTCGTTGTCGATCTGGCCGATCGTGCCTTCCTGCGCGCGGATGCAGCCTGCAAAATAACGGAAATGATCGATGGCCAGCGGAATATCGGCATTGGTGGTCTCGCGCAGCGGCTTGCCGTTATCCCAGGTTTCGGCCCGGGCGATGAGGTCGAGATTTTCCTCGATGCGCTGGGCGATCTTGAGCAGGATATTGGAGCGTTCGGTTATGCTCGTCTTGCCCCATTTGTCGCGGGCCTTGTGGGCGGCATCCAGCGCAAATTCAATATCGGATGCGTCTGAACGCGGAACTTCGCAGATCTTGTGGCCAGTAACGGGGGAAAGATTATCCATGTAGCGGCCGGATTTCGGCTCCACCCATTTGCCGCCGATGTAGTTGCCGTATTTCAGCTTGAAGGGCGCTTCGCCGGCTTTCTGCTGAACCTGAATATTCATGATTTCATCCTCCCTGATGAAAACGATCCGTGACGGATCGCATGGGAGGAAGGTGGGCCTAGATAGTACGGTCGGGTAGAGGGGCGGCGCGGTTCCGCAGCGCACATTGTCTCACATCTGCGACAGACCCGCTGCGGGATGGCTTAAACAGCCTCAATGCACGGCAAGCTTCTTCATCTTGCGATGCAGCGTGGCCCGGCTGATGCCGAGCAGCGATGCGGCCTGCGTGACATTGCCATTGGTGCGCGACAGGACCCGTCGCAGCGCCGAACGCTCCGCTTCGGCGAGGTCGGAGCCGCTGTCATGACGCTCCTCCTGCAGAATATCGGCAGCCGGCAAACCCTGCGCAATGGCATGGTCGTCAAGCTTCAACGCCAGACGGGCGGCACGTGTCGCACCGAGAACGAGATCGTCCTGATCCACCGCCAGTAGCGAAAGCGCCGCACCGAAACCGCTCGGCACCACGACGATGCGTGCGCCCGGAAAGGCCCGGCGGAAGAGATTGCCCTCGATGCGCTGCGCCGCATCCCTCACCGCCTGGGTCACGAACGAGAAGGTCATCTCGTTGATGTCGTCACGGCAGGTGGAAATATCGAGCGCACCCGTCACCCGGCCAGTGTGATCGCGGATCGGCGCGGTGGTGCAGCAGAGTTCGGTGTTCGACGTGAAGAAATGCTGGTCGCGATAGACCACCACCGAGCGCTCGTCGACAAGCGCCGTGCCGATGCCGTTGGTGCCGACGCTCGCTTCACTCCAGACGGCGCCGGACCAGAGGCCGAGCGCGCGGAAATCCCGGTCGTCGCCGGCAGCACCCCGCCGTTCCAGCGCAACGCCCTGCGCATCGGTCAAAAGTAGGCAGCAGCCGGATTTGCCGACACTGTGAAAGATGCGGTCGAGTTCGTCGGTGCTTTCGGCGATCAGGCCGGCAGCACTTTCGCGGGCGCGGCGAAATTCGAATTCGCTGAGAAAGATCGGCTTGCGGTTTTCCTCCGGCGCAAGACGATGCTTGACCATGCAGCGGCGCCATGAAGCGACAATCGGAGAACTTGCGGCTGCGGAACGGTGGCGCGCTGTTTCATACACGCGTTCTGCATGGGCGATGTCGGTCGGCATACGCTCCTCCCAAAGCTTTTCGGCGATGGTGCGCTGGAAGCGTTCATGTTTCAACTAAAAACTTCGCGACCGGCATGGCCGGGCGCAACCGCGGGCTGCGGCCAGCCTATCGAGCCGCCTTGAAGTAACGCCGGCCGTCACCCGCGTCAGTTTCCTCCTCAACCGAAAGAAATGTGTCATCGACGAGATTGGCGATGGAATTCAGCGGACCGGGCTTGCCGAAAAAGAAGCCCTGCACCTGCAGGCAGCCTTCACGGCGCAGGAATTCGATATGGGCCTTGGTCTCCACCCCTTCCGCCAGCACCGGTATATTGAGGCTGTGCGCCAGAATGAGCGTCGAGCGGACGATTGCCTCCGACTGCACGTTGGTCGACAGGCCATCGATGAAAGCGCGGTCGATCTTGATCTTGTCGAAAGGGAAACTCTGCAGGGTCGATAGCGAGGAATAGCCCGTACCGTAATCGTCCATGGCGATCTTTACGCCGAGCGACTTGAGCTTGCGGATCGTGACCAGCGCGTGGCGGTGGTCAGCGATGATGCTGCCTTCGGTGATTTCCAGTTCGAGCCTCTCCGGCGCAAGTCCGGTCTCCAGAATGATCCTCTCGACCTTTTCGGGGAAATCATTGTCAGCGAGCTGCTGCGGCGCGACATTCACGGCGATGGAAAGCGACTTCTTCCAGAGCGCGGCCTGCGCGCAGGCTTCCCGCAGTACCCATTCACCGAGTTCGACGATAAAGCCGGTCTGTTCGGCAATCGGAATGAACTCAGCGGGAGAAACCATGCCCCGTTCAGGGTGCTTCCAGCGCAAAAGCGCCTCGAAACCGACGATGCTGCCGCTTTTGGTATCGTTCTGCTGCTGGTAATAAAGCTCGAATTCCTTGTTGGCGAGACCACTGCGCATGGCGATGGCAAGCGCGTTGCGTTCGCGGGCGGCCTCGTCCATGGATTTGTCATAGAAGCAGATCGTCTCCGAAATGCCGCCCTTTGCCCGATACATGGCGACATCGGCCTGCGCCATCAGCGTGTCGGCATCGATGGCGCCGCTGTTGCGGACCGATATGCCCACACTCGCGCCCACGGAAAATGTCTGCCCGTTCCACTCGACCGGCTTGCTGATCTGCTCGATCAGTCTCTGGGCGAATTCCGCGCCATCGGCACGGGTATAATAGGAATGGGTCATCGCCACGAATTCATCGCCACCCATGCGCGCCAGAAACTCCCCGGCCTTCAGCACGGAACTCGCCCGGTCGGCAATGGCGCGCAGCACCGCGTCCCCCGCCGCGTGACCGTGCACGTCGTTGATTTCCTTGAAGCGGTCGAGATCGATGGACAGAAGTGCGGTATGCGCGCCGAGGGAGATATGGCGCGTGCGGCGGTTGAGATGTTCGATGAAGGCCGCGCGATTGGGAATGCCCGTCAGCGGATCGTGCAGCGAAAGATGACGATAGCGGGCAACCGCCTGCTGGGTGGACTGGGCATCGATGACATAGGTGGAAAGACCGAGCGCCAGCAGCAGAAGCGTGACCGCGATGGCACCTCCGCCCATGATGGCCGGCGGCAGCAGGTTCTCGGGAATGACGACGCGAGGATCAAACGCGAAGGACATCGAGGCCATGCCGGTATAATGCATCGAGGCGATGGCGAGGATCAGAAACGTCACCGCACTATATTGGCAGAACCGGTTAAGCGGCCGCGCCACTCTGTTGACGGCAATCCCGCCCAGCACCGCCCCCAGCACCAGCGAGGCGATGACATAAGCCTGGTTCCAGAAAATCACGCCCTGTACATTATAAGCGGCCATGCCGGTGTAATGCATCGCCGCGATGCCAAGACCCAGGATGACGCCACCGGCTTCCACCAGCGCACTGCGTCCGGCATAGGCGGAAATGCCGAAGCCGGCAGTCGTGGTGGCAATGGCGATAAGGAGCGAAAGTCCCGTCAGATAGGGATCGTAGCCCACCTCGCCTGCCGCGGAATAACCCAGCATCGCCACGAAATGGGTGGTCCATATCGCAGCGCCACCATTCACACCCGCCAGAAACAGCCAATTGACCTTCTGCAGCCCGGTCGCCAGACGCGCTCTCGAGAAAAGACGTATTGTAACGAAGCTTCCCAACATGCACACGAAAACCGCTGCGGCGGTGTATCGGAAGTCATGATTGATGGCGAGGCACTGGAGAACGGTCAGCATTGTTGTCTACACAATTGGAATTCCGTGCAGCTTTATCATTTGCCAGGTTTTCAGCTAGTTTATATGCATGGATAAGCACATATTAAAAGTTGCAACAAAAGAGTGAATTAGTTGCAACTAATGAAATCCTGGCTAGACGATCGTGAAAACCGGCTGCTCTTGTCTTTATGGGTCTTTTGTATTATAGCGCCCGCACCCGTGTAGACACCCTTGGAGGCAACGCGGGCGGGATGGCTCTATGGGCCTCTCCAGTTCAGGCCGCATCGTCGGCGTGAACTCTCCATATAACCTCGAAAGGAATTGCCATGAGCAAAGAATCGTATGAGCTCAAGGCCGAGGCGCGCGAACGAGTTGGTAAGGGGTCCTCTCGTGAACTTCGCCGCAACGGTTTGATTCCCGCTGTCATCTATGGTGACAAGCAGGCCCCCATTTCTATCGCACTCTCGACCAACGAAGTCACCAAGCGTATCCACGCTGGCGGTTTCATGACGACGGTTGCGACCATCGACGTCGACGGCAAGAAGATCAAGGTTCTCCCGAAGGATTACCAGCTTGATCCGGTCCGCGACTTCACCATGCATGTCGACTTCCTGCGCGTTTCGGGCAACACGCTCGTCAACGTTGAAGTTCCGGTTCACTTCGAAAACGAAGAAAAGTCGGACATCAAGATCGGCGGCGTTCTGAACATCGTTCGCCACACGGTGGAATTCCACTGCCCGGCCAACGACATTCCGGAATTCATCACGGTTGATCTGTCCGGCCTGAAGATCGGCGACAGCGTCCACATCTCGAATGTGAAGCTGCCGAAGAACATCTCGCCTGTTATCGCCGACCGTGACTTCACGATCGCAACGATCGTCGCTCCGGCTGCAGGCGTTGCAGACGAAACGACCGAAGAAGCTTCCGAAGAATAATCGGCGGCCGCAAGGCCGGATAGCTTTGCGCATTGAGGCCCGTTCCGTTTTCGGAACGGGCCTTTTAGTTTTTATGAACTTTAAAAACAGAAAGCCTGCCGACCGTGCAGGACGCCCACCCTGTTTTAGCGTCGATTAACACTTCCATGAAACGATACCCTCGCGCTGTCGTGGAAACTCTGGACGGATGAAAACGGCGCGCAAAAATTCAGGGGCAAAGGGTAGCTACAATCAAACATGGCTCATTCCGTCGAAAGCCGCTTTATCGCGATTGTTTCCGGCGCACTTCTTACAGTGGTCGCTCCGCTCTTTACCCTTTTGCTGACGCTCTCCTACAACGAGGCCATCCGTAGCCAGCGCAATCACCTTGAGATTCTGCTGTCGACAAATTCGCAGGCGCTCGCCCGTCCCCTATGGGATATGGATGACGACACCATAAACCAGATTACCGGAACCCTTGTTTCCGACCCGATGATCAAGATGGTCGAGGTCAAGGATACGTCCGGACAGCTCGATATCGTGCAGACGGCCGGTAGCGATTTCATTCAGGATGCTGCCTCAACCACGCGCGAGGTAACCTACAAGACGACGAAGGGCACTGTCACCGTTGGCGAACTGACGGTCTATTACGACAATGTCAGCCTTCTCACCTCTCTCAGCCGCACCGAAATGGCTTTCATCACCATTTTCGTTCTCGCCATCCTCACCATCGTTCTGGCGGCGATTGCCGGCAACCGCTTCATGGTCATCCGCCCGCTGATGCGGCTAGCGGCAGCGATAGAGGCGACACGTCGCCTCGGCTCCCGCCATCATGTCGACTGGCGCTCGAAGGATGAGATCGGCCGGCTGGCGAAAAGCTTCAACGAAATGCAGACCCAGCTTGAAAAGGAAGAGCTGGAAATCAAGAACGCCCATGAGCGCAAGACGGAAATCTACAACCGCACACCCGCCATGCTGTTCTCGCTCGACAGGTACGACCGGATTGCCGCCGTCAGCGATTATTGGGTGCAGGCGACGGGTTATGGCCGCGCCCGGATACTGGGCCTCAACTTCGCCGATCTTATCCACCCGGATGACCGTTCCCTGTTCCGGGAACGCAAGGCGGCGCAACAGTCGCCCGAGGCTTCGCAGGTCGGCATCACCATCCGCTTTCATTGCATGGGTGGCAGCGTCATGGATGCGCTCATCCTTGAAAAAGCCCTTGATTCCGGCGATGCGGCACAGCAGAGCACATGCCTCTGCGTCATGACTGACGTGACGGAATTGCGCCAGTCGGAAAAACGCAACCGCCAGCAGGCCATTTCCGACCATCTGACCGGCCTCTTCAACCGTCAGGGTTTCGAGGCGATCCTAGACCTGCAGATCCGTGAAGCGGACACGAACGACAGCGAACTGGCCTGCCTGTTCATCGATCTGGACCGGTTCAAATCCATTAACGACAATCTCGGCCATGCGGTGGGTGATGCTGTTCTGCGTGAATTCACGCTGAAACTCGAACCGCTGCTGACGCCTCTCGACAGCGCCTCGCGTCTCGGCGGCGATGAATTCGCGATCCTGCTTGCCGGCGACACGGTGGAAGAACGTGCCCTGCAGTTCTGCGAGCGGATTTGCGCCATACTGGATACGCCTTTTGAGATCGGCAGCAACAGCATCCGCCTCAGCGCCAGCATCGGCATGGCAGTCTATCCTCTGCACGCCACCAGCGCCTCCGAACTTCTGCAGAATGCCGACATGGCCATGTATAGCCGCAAAAGAACGGGCAAGAACGGCTCGCAGATCTTCGATCCCTCGATCATGGACCGGGCACGCGAACATGCCGAACTGGAGCGGGATATCGCACAGGCGCTTTCCGAAGGCTGGTTCGAGGCGCATTTCCAGCCGATTCAAGACCTCGCAAAGGGCGGAACAGCGGGCTTCGAGGCCTTGCTGCGTCTCAACCACCCGGAAAAGGGTCTGCTCTCGCCGGCCGCCATCATCAGCCTTGCGGAAGAAAACGGCACCATCAATCGCATCGGCAATGTCATTCTCGATCAGTCGATCGCCAACCTTGCCAGGCTGTCGCGCCTGCCGGGCATGGAACAGACCTATGTGGCCGTGAATTTTTCACCGCTGCAATTCGAACCGGGCTTGCCGACGCGGATCGCCGGCGTTCTGCACCGGCACGGCATTGTTCCGAGCCGACTGGTCATCGAGATAACCGAGGCCGTCATCATGAAGGACGACCCGCAAATCCGGGCGATCCTCAACGCCATTCACCAGCTCGGCTGCCGCATCGCGCTGGATGATTTCGGCACAGGTTACTCCTCGCTCAGCTATCTCAGCCGTTTTCCGGTCGATATCGTCAAGATCGACCAGTCCTTCACCCGCTCCATCTGCGACGACGCAGTGGAAATCAGGCAGCGCAACCGCATGCTGGTCGAAGGCATAGCCGCCATCTCGCACAAGATGAACTGCACCGTCATTGCCGAGGGCGTCGAGACGGAAGAGCAGAAGGAACTTCTGACGGAAATAGGCGCCGATTACGGACAGGGCTATTTCTTCGCAAGGCCACAGCCCGTCGAAAGGCTGATCACCACACTGGACGCAATGTCCGATATTGGCCGCGCTGCGGCACGGCAAGCGTGAGGCGGTGGGCAGAGCCATGGGATTGATCCGCATTTGTCTGATCTTTCTTGCTTTCGCACTCCTGTTTGCCCCATGGCCGGCCAGCGCGGCCAAGCTTTTCCTGACGACCGAAGTCTATCCTCCGTATAATCTGCAGGCTGCCGATGGCAGCGTGCAGGGCGTCTATTTCGACCAGCTGAAAATCATGCTGGAGGAAACCGGCACCAGCTATGAAGTCGCTGTCATGCCCTGGGCGCGGGCAATTGCGCTGGCCGCGACACAGACGATGCATTGCGTCTTCGCCACGGCGCGAACGCCGGAGCGGGAAAAACTCTTCAAATGGGTCTCCCCGATCCACACCGATCGCAACATTCTCGTGGCGCGTCGCAAGGCGGATATCAATGTCTCCAGCCTTCAGGACGCAAAGAAATACCGCATCGGCACTCAGCGCGGCGACTATACCGAAGCGCTTCTGGAAACGCTCGGCTTCCCGCTGGTGGATGTCGGTGCAGATTTCCAGATCACCCTTCACAAGCTGAAAGCAGGGCGCATCGACCTGATGCCCATGTCGGAAAGCACCTTCAAAACTCTGCCGGCCGACACGTTCAGGGAAGTGATTACCCTGACGCGACAACAACTGGGCCTTGCCTGCAACAAGAGCGTTCCCGACGCGCTCATCGCAAAATTGCAGGCTCGGCTGGACGGGCTGATCGCTGACGGAACCCAACAGCGCATATTCGACCGCTACAACCTCGTCAGCCCCTGAGCGGCATCCTGCACATCCATAAAAAGATTGACAGTCGGCGCATTTCGGGGTGGTGACAACAGCATCATCAGGTAAAACGCGGACATGCCCCCATGAAGATCATCGCAGGACTTGGTAATCCCGGCGCACAATATGCGGGAAACCGCCACAATATCGGTTTCATGGCCGTCGACGCGCTGCAGCGCCTGCCCTCATTTTCGCCCTGGGCGCGAAAGTTCAAGGCGGAGATTTCCGAAGGTGAAATCGCCGGCGAGAAAGTTCTGCTGATGAAACCGCTGACCTATATGAACCTTTCGGGCGAATCCGTCGGCGAAGCCATGCGCTTCTTCAAGCTCTCGCCCGGCGACATCATCGCCATCCATGACGAACTCGATCTTCTTGCCGGCCGCACCCGCATCAAGACGGGCGGCGGTCATGGCGGCCATAATGGCCTGAAATCGCTCGATGCCCATTGTGGCAAGGAATACCGTCGCCTGCGCCTCGGCATTGGCCACCCCGGCGACAAGGAGCGGGTGCACGGCCACGTACTCGGCGATTTCGCCAAGGCCGACCGGGTCTGGCTCGATCCGCTGCTGGACGCCATTGCCGACAACGCCGCCATGCTGGTGAAGGGTGAGGATTCGCAGCTGATGAACAAGCTGGCGCTGGCCACAGGCAGCAAGCCGGAGGCCGAAAAACCGGTGAAGGCGGCCAAACCCGCCGGGCAGTCCCACATCCATCAGGCGCGCAACAGCGCCCAGCCGAAAAAACTGCCGGAAACCGGGCCGATGGCAGAAATGCTGAAGCGAATGTTCGGCAAGAAAGACTAACTCGAATGCCTTCAGAGACCCTTGCCCTGCGCAAAGCCGGTCCCGGCGATCTGCCTGGCCTGCTTGAACTTTACCAGGCGCTCAATCCATCCGACCCCGCGTTGACGGTGCAGGAGGCTGGCGCGCCCTTCGCCGCCATGCTTGAGCAACCTGGCCTGACCGTGTTTTTGGCAATGCATGACGGAAAGCCGGTTGCGACCGCCACGCTTCTGGTTGTTCCAAACCTGACGCGCGCCGCCCGCCCCTATGCGCTCATCGAAAATGTCGTGACGCTGGAAGCCCTGCGCGGCCGGGGATATGGCCGCGAGGTCGTGCGCCATACCATCAAGGCCGCTTTTGCCGCAAACTGTTACAAGGTCATGCTGCTGACGGGCCGTGACGACCCCGCGGTTCATGCCTTTTACGAAAGCTGCGGTTTTGTGCAGAACAAGACCGGCTTTCAGATCCGGAGCGAGAATTTCCAGTAAAGGTGCGTAGCGGTTTTACGTCCGGAAAATGCGTAAGACAAAATACGCTCACTCTTCCGGCTCGGTGGTGAACATCAGCGGAAAACCGGCCTCCTTGCCGAGATCGGTCGCCTCCTTGGCCTTGGTCTCGGCGATGTCGCGCTCACAGACAACAACCACCGCACTGCCGAAGCGATGCGCCGTCATCATCACCCGGTGGCCGGTCTCCTCGCTCATGCGAAAGACGGCCTTCAGCACCACGGTGACAAATTCGCGCGGCGTATAGTCATCATTCAGCAGCATGACCTTGTAGAGCTTCGGCCGCTCCAGCTTCGGTTTGACTTTCGGTTTCGGTTTGAGGTCGACAGGACTGTCACTCATGATTGTCGCTCGTCATGGTGGTTCATCATCGTGGTTCAGGGGGAAAATCCCGCTGGATGGCGAAAGATCGCGCTTTGGACCCGCTTATATTGCGCCGCAACCGCGCTATCGGCAAGCCTGCCCGGAAATCGGCACCTTTCGCAGGGCTTTGCCAGCCCAAATCGGCCCGCGGGCTTGACCTTGCCCTGCCCTTTCCGCAAAAGGCTCCTCAACGAATTCTTTCAAACGGACAGGTTTCAAGCCATGGGCTTCAAATGCGGTATCGTCGGGCTGCCGAATGTCGGCAAGTCCACCCTCTTCAACGCGCTGACGAAAACGGCCGCCGCACAGGCCGCCAACTATCCTTTCTGCACCATCGAGCCGAACACCGGCGAGGTTGCGGTGCCCGATCCGCGTATGCAGCAGCTTGCCGCCATCGCCGGTTCGAAGGAAATCATTCCGACCCGCATCTCCTTCGTGGACATTGCCGGTTTGGTGCGTGGCGCATCGAAGGGTGAAGGCCTCGGCAACAAGTTCCTCGCCAATATCCGCGAAGTCGATGCCGTCGTGCACGTGCTGCGTTGCTTTGAAGACGACGATATCACCCATGTGGAAGGCCGCATCAACCCGGTCGGCGATGCCGAAACAATCGAGACCGAGCTGATGCTCGCCGACCTCGAAAGCCTGGAACGCCGCGTCGAGCAGACCCGCAAGCGCGCCAGCAGCAAGGACAAGGAATCCCTCGCCCAACTGCCCGTCATGGAAGCCGTCATCACGCTACTCAACGACGGAAAGCCGGCACGCCTGCTGTTGAAGACGCTGGCAGCCGAGGAGATCGAAATCCTCAAGGGCCTCAACCTTCTGACGTCGCACCCGGTGCTTTATGTCTGCAACGTCTCGGAAGCCGATGCATCCTCCGGCAACGAGCATACCGAGGCCGTCGCAGTGATGGCAAAGCAGCAGGGCGCCGAATGCGTGATCATCTCGGCGGCGATCGAAGCCGAAGTTGCACAGCTTCCGGCTGATGAAGCCGAGGAATTCCTCTCGGCGCTCGGTCTTAACGAGGCCGGCCTCGACCGCCTAATCCGCGCCGGCTATCACCTGCTCGACCTCATCACCTATTTCACCGTTGGCCCGAAGGAAACACGCGCCTGGACGATCGTGCGCGGCACCAAAGCCCCCGCCGCCGCCGGCGTCATCCACACCGATTTCGAACGCGGCTTCATCCGCGCCTTCACCATCGGCTTTGACGACTACATCGCCTATAAGGGCGAAGTGGGCGCCAAGGAAGCCGGCAAGGGACGCGACGAAGGCAAGGAATATGTCGTTCAGGATGGCGACGTCATCCACTTCCGCTTCAACACCTGATCTGGTTTGGACGGGGCTTGCTTCCTCTGAAGCGCTAGGTGGGGCGGACATACCGCTTGTGTCTTCTCCCCGTCCGGGGAGAAGGTGGCCCGAAGGGTCGGATGAGGGATAACCTCTCCGCATATCTCTACCCTCGCCCCCTCATCCCGCTGCCGCGACCTTCTCCCCGGCGGGGAGAAGAAACGGGCCTTACCCGCTCGCCATCCCTCCCTCGCATCACACCTTCGATTTGACCTTTACGTAAAGGGAAAAATCATCTTAGATGCGCCGACTTTGACTGTGCGAAGGGAGGACGCCATGACGCCGGTCGCGATTTACACCTATGAGGATTTTTCCGTTGGACGGGAATTTCCCCTCGGACCGCAATCGATTTCCGCGGAGCAGATCATTGCTTTCGCCAGCGAATTCGACCCGCAACCCATGCATCTTTCCGAAGAAGCCGGCCGCCAGAGCATTCTCGGCGGGCTGGCGGCATCAGGCTGGCACACCTGCAGCCTGCTGATGCGGATGATGGCAGACAGCTATATTGCCGGTTCAACCTCGCAAGGCAGCCCCGGCATCGATTACGTCGACTGGAAAAAGCCGGTTCTGGCCGGAGATACGCTTTCGGGAAAATCCATCGTTCTGGAACAGCGCCCTTCCGCCTCGCGCGCTGGCATCGGCCTCGTGAAATTCCGCCATGAGCTTTACAATCAGCGTGGCATTCTGGTCGCGCAGGGCGAAAACACCGTAATGTTCCTGATGCGGGCAGACGGAGGCCTTGCAGCATGAGACTGGCAGAATTATCCCCCATCGGCGAGCGCGTCACCCTCGACACGCTGCATTTTTCCGCCGAAGACATCATTCGTTTCGCCCGCGATTTTGATCCGCAGCCGTTCCACCTCGATGCCGAGGCCGCCAGAAACAGCGTTTTCGGCGGTCTCTGCGCTTCCGGCTGGCACACGGGCGCGGGCTGGATGAAGTGTTTCCTGTCCCATTGGGCAAAAGAGGTCAAAAGGCTGAAACAGCAGGGCATTGAGCCACCGCGGCTCGGCCCCTCACCGGGGTTTCGAGAGCTCAAATGGAAGAAGCCGGTGTTTGCCGGTGATGATGTGACCTATTTCGTCACCCTGCTCGATACCCGCCCGCTGGAATCCCGCGCCGGCGTCTGGCTCAACACCACCTTCAACGAAGGCGTGAACCAGTCGGGAGAAACGGTGCTGACCTTCCGCAGCGGGGTTCTGGAGTTCGAATAGGCACTGGCCCATATCACGCCGCCGCGATACCCTTCAGCAGGAATCGCGGCGGGCCGGTAAATATGGATGATATTCTCAAGGGTTATGCCGAGGCAGCAACGCCCGACCTGATTTCCAGGTTCGAAAATCTCGACTGCGGAGCAGTTTACGCACCCGTCATCGACCTGCTGCCGACGGCACCCTCCCGGATCGCAGATATTGGCAGCGGCACCGGCCGCGACGCCGCATGGTTTGCCGCGCAGGGCCATGAGGTTCTCGCCGTCGAGCCGGTCGGAGAGCTCCGTGAACCCGGCATGCAATTACATTCATCGGAGAAAATAACGTGGCTGGATGACACCTTGCCCGCGCTGACAAGGGCTCGCTGCTATGGCACCTTCGATCTGGTTGCCCTGTGCGGCGTCTGGCACCACATCCATCATGATGCAAGGCGCGCTGCGATGGAAAGCCTCTCGGCGATGACGGCGACAGGCGGATTTCTGATCATGTCACTGCGTCATGGTCCGGCACCCGAGGGCCGCCGCGCCTTTGCCATTTCCCCGGCGGAAACCATAAACGAGGCCGCCCGTCTTGGCTTCACGTTAATCCGGGAAGCGGAGGTGGGTTCCATTCAGGCCGGGAACCGCGCTCTGGGCGTTCACTGGACATGGATTGCCTTGCGAAAAACCGGCAGAACGAGCGGGCTGCTGCAGCAGCCCTGACCGTTATTTCTGCCTCAATGGCCGGAAAACTCCACCAGCGTCCGTACCTCGACGCCAAGGTCTTCCAGCTTCTTGCGACCACCGAGATCGGGCAGATCAATGACGAAACAGGCGGAAACGATATCCGCGCCCATCTGCCGCAAAAGCTTGACCGCGCCTTCGGCAGTGCCGCCGGTCGCAATCAGATCGTCGACCAGAATGACCTTCTCGCCGGGCTGCACGGCATCCACATGCATCTCCATTTCGTCCACGCCATATTCCAGGCTGTAGGCTACCCGCACCGTGGTGTGTGGCAGCTTGCCCTTCTTGCGGATCGGCACGAAGCCGGCCGAGAGCTGATGCGCCACCGCCCCGCCCAGAATGAAGCCGCGGGCTTCCATGCCGGCGATCTTGTCGATCTTCGTTCCCGCATAGGGCTGTACAAGCTCGTCCACCGCCCGGCGGAAAGCCCGCGGATTGCCGAGCAATGTGGTGATGTCCCGAAAGATGATGCCCGGCTTCGGATAGTCGGGAATGGAGCGGATGGCAGCGGAAAGCTCCGAAGCGATAACGGTCATGGTATTTCCATTTAGTATGGGAATGATCAGAAGGTTCAGGCCACCCTATCAACTTGATGGCGGCGGACCAACAAAAAAGGACCGCGACCGTCAGCCCTCCTCCGTTGGTACTGAACCTCAACTTTCGGGTCGCGTGAGCTGCGATCAGACAACGCTCCCTTGTTCGACAGGCCACAAAAAAGCCCCCACGGAAACCGTGGGGGCCGTTGATTGCAGCCGCTTGAAACCGGCTCAATGCTCCTTGTTGGCGTAGATCGATTTCTTGGTCAGATAGATCAGTGCCGTGAAGATGAACAGGAACACCATGACCATGAAACCGGTGCGCTTGCGCTGTTCCAGATGCGGCTCCGCAGCCCACATCAGGAAGGCAGAGACGTCCTTGGAATATTGATCCACCGTCTGCGGTGCACCGTCATCATAGGTCACCTGATCGGCGCTGATCGGCGGCGCCATCTTCAGCGCCACGGCGCTGACGAAATACGGGTTGAAATGCGTGCCTTCCGACACTTCAACACCGGCCGGCGCATCCTGATATCCGGTCAGCAGCGCATGGATATAATCCGGGCCGCCTTCCTGGTAACCGCCGATGATCGGGATCATGTCGATGATGAATTGCGGGAACCCGCGTTCAACACCACGCGCCTTGGCAAGCAGCGACATATCAGGCGGTGCGGCCCCGCCATTGGCGGCGGCTGCCGCCTCGTGGTTCGGGAACGGCGAAGGGAAGTGATCGGAAGGTACGGCCTTGCGGCTATACATTTCGCCATCGGCGTTCGGGCCGTCCTGCACTTCATATTCGGCAGCGAAAGCCTTCACCTGATCTTCCGAATAACCGAGATCTCCCAGCGTGCGGAAGGAAACAAGGCTCATCGAATGGCAGGCGGAGCAGACTTCCTTATAGACCTTGAGACCACGCTGCAGCTGGCCTTTGTCGTATTTGCCGAAAGGTCCGGCAAAGGACCAGCTCTGCTCCTCGGGCTTGATGACCGGGAAGTGACCGCCGGCAACCGCATGTTCGGTCTTGGTGGCAAGGTCATGGCTCTCCTCGGCCGCGAATGCGGCGGAGGAACAGCCAATGGCGGCGATGAGCGCGATGCTCGTGAGAAGCGTCTTCATTGTCGTCATCCTTCCTTCGCGCTCAGATCTGGGCGGCCGCTGGCGCGGCACCCTTCTTGGCGGCGTTCTTTTCAAGAACGGCCTCGGTAATGGAATTCGGAATACGCCGCGGCGTTTCGACCAGACCGAGGATCGGCATGATGACGAGGAAGAACCCGAAATAGTACAGCGTGCCGATCTGCGACATGACGACATAGAGGCCTTCCGCAGGACGTGAACCCAGCCAGCCGAGCAGGATGGCGTTGACCACGAAAATCCAGAAGAACAATTTGTACCACGGACGATAGACTGCGGAGCGAACCTTCGACGTATCGAGCCAGGGCAGGAAGAACAGCACGATGATCGCGCCGAACATCACGAGAACGCCACCGAGCTTGGAATCGATCGGCCCGATATTGAAGGTGATGGCGCGCAGCATCGCGTAGAACGGCAGGTAATACCATTCCGGCACGATATGCGCCGGCGTCTTCAGCGGATCCGCCATGATGTAGTTATCAGGGTGGCCGAGGAAGTTCGGCATGTAGAAGATGAACCAGGCATAGGCGATGAGGAACACCGAAACGCCGAGCGCATCCTTCAACGTCGCATAGGGCGTGAAGGGGACCGTATCGGTCTTGCTCTTCACTTCCACGCCGGTCGGGTTGGTCTGGCCGGTCACATGCAGCGCCCAGATATGCAGGATGACGACACCCGCGATCATGAAGGGCAGCAGGTAATGCAGCGCAAAGAAGCGGTTGAGTGTCGGATTGTCGACCGCAAAGCCGCCGAGCAGGAACTGCTGGATCCATTCACCAATCAGCGGGAAAGCCGTGAAGAAGCCGGTGATGACGGTCGCACCCCAGAAGGACATCTGACCCCAGGGAAGGACGTAGCCCATGAAGCCCGTCGCCATCATCAGCAGATAGATCACGCAGCCGAGGATCCAGAGGATTTCGCGCGGCGCCTTGTAGGACCCGTAATAAAGACCACGGGCAATGTGCAGATAGACCGCGATGAAGAAGAACGACGCGCCGTTGGCGTGCATATAACGCAGCAGCCAGCCGTGGTTGACGTCACGCATGATCTTTTCGACGGAATTGAAGGCAACCGTCGTTTCAGCGGCATAATGCATGGCAAGCACGACGCCGGTGAGGATCTGCACGATCAGCATGACGGAAAGCATCGCACCGAAGGTGTAGGCGTAGTTCAGGTTACGCGGGACAGGATAGGCAACGAAGCTGTCATAGATCAAGCGCGGCAAGGGAAGCCGCGAATCGATCCACCTTTCGATGCCGGTGGACGGCTGATAACTGGAATGGCCACTCATGAATATCTGTCCCCTTATCCGATCTTGATCACGGTATCGGATGTGAATGCAAATGTCGGGATGGCGAGGTTCTGCGGCGCCGGACCCTTACGAATGCGGCCCGCCGTATCGTAGTGCGAGCCATGGCAGGGACAGAACCACCCGCCGAAATCGCCGGCCTGGCCGAGCGGAACGCAACCGAGATGGGTGCAGGAACCGATCATGACTATCCAGTTCTCCTTGCCCTCACCGGCCGAACGGTCAATATCCGTCGCCTGGGCGTCGACGGCGATATTGGCATTGCGTGCCACCGGATCCTTGAGATCGCCGAGAGCGACCGCCTTGGCTTCATCGATTTCCTTTTCCGTGCGGTTGCGGATGAAAATCGGCTTGCCGCGCCACTTCACGGTAAGCGACATGCCCGGCTCGACCGCCGCGACATTCACTTCGATGGAAGCGAGCGCCAGCGTCGATGCATCGGGACGCATCTGGTCGATGAAAGGCCATGCGACTGCAGCAGCGCCAACGGCGCCCGTCATTCCGGTTACTAGATAAAGAAAATCGCGACGGGTCGGTTCACCCGAGGCGTCGTGATTGGTTACGTGCTCGCTCACCGCTACACCATCCTCTGCGCTGTTTTTGCCGTAAATCGCATGAGTCCTCCCGCTATGATTTGATCCAGGACAAACTCCGTCCCATCGTCCTGGACACAACTGCGGCATAAAGAAACCGCGTCATTGTGTTTGATCGCAAAATATTGACTGACTTGGCAAGAGCAAAGCACACAAAGCTGCCGTAATTCTGCCTGAGGGGGCCGATTTGTTTCGCATTTTTCCCGAGCCTTGGCAGGCGGGCAACATTGTGCCCGCCTGTGCCCCATGGTACGAGACGCGCAGGGAGAGCTTGGAAAGCAGGGATTCGGATGACGGCGAAGCTCGCTTGCATGGTCTCCACCGTGGTGGCTGCCGTTCTTTTCATCGCCAGCCTGCGTTATGTTACGGATTTCTGGCTTCTCGCCTTCGTCACAAGTTTCCAGCTCCACATCGCCATTGTCTGTATCCTGTTGTCGTGCCTCGTCTTTTGGGTGACGCGCGATGCGGTTTCCGCCCTGCTCGTGGTCTGGTCGCTGGCGCTTGCCATCCACGCCATCGCCATGCTGATGGAATTCTCCACATCCGCCAATCCGCCACCGGATGCGAGGCCCTTCCGGCTTTTGTCCTTCAACGTGCTGATGGACAATGCCGTCAACGCGGATGCGATTGCCGACACCATTCTCGAATCAGGCGCGGATGCGGTCTATCTGTTCGAAGCGGCGGCGCTGCAATCGGCTCTGCCACGGCTTCAGCAAACCTATCCCCACAGGCTTGGCTGTTATTCGGGAACACCGACCTGCGACCTTTTGATCCTGTCGAAGCGACCGTTGCTGGAAGGCCGTTTCCACAGCCTTAGCGATCTGCGCCGCGACCGTTTCGCAATCGCCAGCGTCGATGTCGACGGCACGGAACTGACGCTTGCCGCCGGGCACATCACCAAACCCTATTTCGACGATTATCACCGCGATGAGCTGGATGAGGTCAGCGAAATTCTCTTTCGCGTCACCGGCCCGCTCATTCTGGCGGGAGACTTCAATTCGGCGAGCATCGCCCCCGACATGCGCGCTTTCCTTTCCGCCAACGAGCTGAAGAAAGCGACCTGGGAACCCGCCACCTGGCCGACGGAAGCCGGCCGCTTCGGCATCGCCATAGACCACATCTTCGCCCGCGCGCCGGCAACACTGATGAAGACGACCCGCCTGCCCGACAGTCTGGGTTCCAATCATTACGGACTGATGGCGGATTTCATGATCGGAAAATAGCGCGCGTCTTTATTGGGCCGCTTCCTCGGCAGCGAGAAAACCACCCGATTGCCGTGCCCAAAGCTCCGAATAAAGTCCGCCCTGGGAGACCAGATCGGAATGGCTGCCCTGCTCGACGATGCGACCCTGATCCATTACGATCAGCCGGTCCAGCGCCGCGATCGTCGATAGTCGGTGAGCGATGGCGAGCACCGTTTTGCCCTGCATCAACTCATCCAGATTGCTCTGGATCGCCGCCTCCACCTCCGAATCGAGCGCCGAGGTCGCCTCGTCGAGCACGAGGATCGGCGCATCCTTCAGCATCACACGGGCGATGGCGATGCGCTGCCGCTGGCCGCCGGAGAGTTTCACGCCCCGTTCGCCAACATGGGCGTCGAAACCGGTCCGGCCGCGCTGGTCTTCCAGCCTCTCGATAAAATCATCCGCCTTGGCCCGGCGCGTCGCTTCCCGCAACTGCGCTTCGGTGGCATCCATGCGGCCGAACATGATGTTGTCGCGGATGGAGCGGTGCAACAGCGAGGTATCCTGCGTGACCATGCCGATATGGGCGCGCAGCGATTCCTGGGTCACTTTGGCAATATCCTGCCCGTCGATGAGGATACGGCCTTTCTCAACGTCATAAAACCGCAGGAGCAGATTGACGAGTGTGGATTTGCCCGCGCCGGAGCGTCCGACGATGCCGACTTTCTCGCCCGCCTGGATCTCCAGATTGAGATTGTCGATGACGCCATTCGCCCGCCCGTAATGGAAACTGACATTGTCGAAGCGAACGCTCGGTTTCTTGACCTCCAGCACCGCCGCATCCGGCGCGTCAACCAGGCCGATCGGTTGCGAGATCAACTCGGCGGCATTCTGCACCGTGCCGAAATTGCGCATGATGCCGTTAAACTGCGTCATCAAGCGGCCGAGCAGGAAGTTGAGGCGCAGCACCAGCGCCAGCGTGAAGGCCACCGCGCCAGAACTGATCCTGCCGGACAGCCACAGATCAATGCACAGCGCCGCCATGGAGGTGATCATCACGCCCGACAGCAACGCCATGGAAGCACGCACGCCGGTGATGAACCGGGTGAAGGTCATGGTGGCATTCTGGAAGATGTCGAAACCCTGCCGCATGTAGCGGTCATTCGCATCGTCACGCCCGAACAGCCGCAGCGTCTGGATATTGCTATAGGCATCCACCATGCGGCCGGAAAGCATGGAAGCGGCTTCCGCCGTCTCTTTCGAATGATAGCGGATGCGCGGCACGAAATAGCGCGCCAGCGCCGAAAAGATCAGCACCCAGACAAGCACGACGACCGCCAGCCGCCAGTCCAGCCCACCGATCAGAAACAGCATCGAGACGGAATAAATACCGACGAACCAGACGCTTTCCATCAGCGAGGTGACGAGATCGCCCGCCGCCTGACCGCCCGACCAGACCTTGGTGACGATGCGGCCGGAAAAATCATTCTGGAAAAAGGAAAGCGATTGCCGCGCCACATGCATGTAGGACTGCCAGCGCACCAGATTGTAAAAGCCGGGCGTGATGATCTGCTGGTCCACCAGTGCCGTGATCATCGTGACGATGAAACGCACGACGCCGATCAACACCAGCATGCCCACCAGTTCGCCGCCATGGGCGGAAAGCAACCCAGCCCAGCCCTCTTCCGGCTTCACGGTCGAGAGAATATCCACCAGCCGCCCGACGAACCAGAACAGCGCCGCCTCGATGGCCGCCGTCAGCCCGCCGAGCACCAGCATCGCAAAAAACGGCGCCTTGGCCTGCGAAATGTAAAACCAGATGAAAGCGAATGTGTTTTCAGGCGGCCGCAGGTCGTCCTTGCGGGCGAAGGGCCTAATCCAGTTCTCGAAGAACTCGAAGATGCGCGTAATGACCATCATCCGGATATAGGCGGATTCCCGTCGCCGGAACAGCCGCAGAGGGTTGGGGAAGAGATTATATTTCGGTAACATTCCGAGAATGAAAAAGGGCGGAGAATGTTCCCCCGCCCTCAAATCTACCCAGCGACATTTTGCGCATCGGCAGCATCCCCACACCGTCACCCCGGACGAGATCCGGGGTCCAGCGCGATCAAGTCCTTGATCGCAAAAGACTCACTCCTCACGGCGCAGACGCGCCGTGGCTGGATGCCGGCTCAAGGCCGGCATGACGGAGGAGAGCTTGGCGCACATATCATAAGCGATAAGGGCGGGAAAACATGCTTCCCGCCCTTTCTCTTTCATCATTCCGCCGCAACTTCCGCCTCGTGGTCGGCGATGAAACCGCCGGACTGGCGCCGCCACAGATCGGCATAGATGCCGCCCATCGCCACCAGCTCCGCATGGCTGCCCGCCTCGACGATCTGGCCCTTGTCGAGGATGATGAGCCGGTCCATTTCCGTCAGCGTCGAAAGGCGGTGGGCGATCGCAATCACCGTCTTGCCTTCCATCAGCGAGAACAGGTTCTCCTGGATAGCTGCCTCAACTTCACTGTCGAGCGCCGAGGTCGCCTCATCCAGCACCAGGATCGGTGCGTTCTTGAGGAAGACGCGGGCGATCGCGATACGCTGGCGCTGGCCGCCTGACAGTTTCACGCCGCGTTCGCCCACCTGGGCATCGAGACCCTGGCGACCATGCATGTCGACCAGCGTTTCGATGAAATCCCAGGCGTTTGCCCGCTTTGCCGCCGCGATTACCTGCTCGTCGGTGGCCTCGGGATGGCCATAGGCGATGTTGTCGCGGATCGACCGGTGCAGCAGCGACGTATCCTGCGTCACCACGCCGATCAGTTCGCGCAGGCTGTCCTGCGACACCTTGGAAATGTCCTGCCCGTCGATGGTGATCCTGCCCGCTTCCAGATCATAGAAGCGCAGCAGCAGGTTCATCAGCGTCGTCTTGCCGGCGCCCGAGCGGCCGACGAGACCAACCTTCTCGCCCGGCTTGATGTCGAGCGTCAGCCCGTCGATCACGCCCTTGTTCTTGCCATAGTGGAAGCGGACATTGTCATAACGGATGGCGCCCTGTGGTGCCGCAAGCTGCGGCGCCTTGGCGACATCGACGATATCGTGCGGTTTCGTCATCATCGACATGCCGTCATAGACCGTGCCGATATTTTCGAACAGCGACGTGACTTCCCACATGATCCACTGCGACATGCCGTTGACGCGCATGGCAAGGCTGATGGCGATGGCGACCGAACCGGCCGTCACCGAACCCTGCATCCAGAAATAAAGACCAAGCGCCGCCGTGGAAAACAGTACCACGGCATTGTTGAGGTCGATCAGGATGTTGAAGCCGGAAATCTTGCGCATCTGGCGGTGAACGGTTCCAAGGAACACATTCATACCCTCACGCGCATATCTCTCCTCGCGGCCCGCATGGGAAAACAGTTTGATCGTCGAGATATTGGTGTAGCTGTCGACGATCCGTCCCGTCATCATCGAGCGCGCATCCGCCTGCTCCTGCGCCAGCCGACCGAGTTTCGGCACGAAATATGCAAGAATGCACATATAGATGCCGAGCCATGCCAGAAGCGGGATGACCAGCCGCCAGTCGGCCGCCGCTACCATGAACAGCATCGAGACAACGAAGCTGATGGCGTAAACGAAGACGTCGATCACCTTCAGCGCCACTTCGCGGATCGCCAGCGCCGTCTGCATCACCTTGGTCGAAACCCGGCCCGCAAATTCATTGGCGAAAAAGTTCATGGAGTGACGCAGCAGGAAACGATGCATTTTCCAGCGTGCGATCATGCCGAAATTGCCGGCAAGCGTCTGGTGCATCGTCATGGTGTGGACGGCGCCCATCAGCGGCAGCACCACGAGCACCAGTCCGGCCATGACGATCAGATGCCAGCCCTCATCGGCAAAAAACGTCGCGCGATCGGCCGTGGAAAGCCAGTCGACGATATTGCCGAGGAATTTGTAGAGCATGGCTTCGGCAATGGCGATGCCCATGGACATCAGGCCAAGCAGCAGCAGCCACGGCCAGGCCGGTTTCACATAATGCCACAGGAACGGCAACAGCTTCTTCGGCGGCACATCCGGCGTCGAAGAGGGAAAAGGATCGAGGCGTTTTTCAAACCAGCCAAACATAGGCCAAGCTCCGGCAATCAATCGCCCCATCGAAAGGTGAGCAAACGCAAATATGGCTCACGACGGAACGGAAAAGTCTTTGGATATGGCCGTAACAGCCACATGACGAATCGAGAAATGGGAAACGCGGTCAAACCGCGGAGTAACACCTAAGCCAGCAGCGGCACTACTGGGGCCGGGAGGCGAAAGCGAACGTAAATATCCATGAGAACCTCCCTAGCTGGTGTTGAAGATGTGGCCTTGTAGCGCAAAAATTAATCAATGACCAGTCGGAAAGATACTGGATGCGCCAGAAAACTCCCGATTGCGTTGAACAGAGCAAAATGGGCGGATTTACCCGCAAAGGTTTCCGCCCATCACTCAACCCGATTGTGTCGTCTTATTCAGCTGCGTCCTGCGCCTGCCCGCTCTCATATTCCGTAACGAGCTCAACCATGCCGGCCTGCGTATGACGCTTGAGTTCCCGGCGATCGCTGGGCTGCGGCGCGAAGGTGACGGTCAGACCGGTATCCCGCACCGTGCCGATGGCGAAAGATGCACCTGACAGCATGCGCACACCCTCATGCAGCCACAACGGGTCGGTCGCGAAATGCTGGCCGATGCCGACGACAACGGGAATACCCTGCCAGTGCGACATGCGATCATAATGGATATGGCCCGCCAGAATGCCCATGACGTCGTGTTCAAACAACACTTCGTCCAGCGCCTCGGTATCGTCGAAGGACAGGGATTCCCACTCCGCGTCGGGACGGTCGAAATCGAGCGCCGGCGCATGGTGCATCACCAGAAGCTTCGGCAGATCGGGATGGTTTTCGAGTTCCTCCTCGAGCCATTCGATCTGGCCGGGCTCGAAAGCGCCACCGACCTTGCCGGGAACGCTGGTATCCATGACGATGACGTGGATATCCGAAATCACCTGCGAATGGTCGTAGGGTGCGTCCAGATCTTCGTGGCGGCCAAGCATGACGGGATAAAAACCGTCGCGACGATCATGATTGCCAAGCGCGAAAAGCACCGGCACATCCAGTTCCGCCTCAGCCATCAGACGCTTGAGTTCTTCATAGCTGCCGGCATCGCCCCGGTTGGTCAGATCGCCGCTGACAACGATGAATTCCGGCGGCGGCACCAGCGCCTTGATCTGCGTAAGGGTGGCGGACAGCGTGGCCGATGTCTCGGAATAAAGATCATCATCCTGCACCTGCGGATTGCCGATATGCAGATCAGTCAGATGGACAAAATTCACCCGTTCGGACATGGCGTCCTCCTGTTGTTGCGTGCAGAAAATCCGGCTCGAAAAGATATCGTAACGGCCATGTCCGATATTGCGGGCAGGCCTGACGATGTGCTGGTGAATGGGTAGCCGCCCTGTGTGTCACGCGAATGAATATCCGGCCGGCAACGGCACCGGAAAGGGACTTTTTGTGCCGCATCTGTTGCCCGCCCGCCGCCCGTGATAATCGGGCAGGCACTCCAATCGCCATGAGAAAACCATGCCTGAAATCAGAATAGCCCTTTATCAGCCTGATATTCCCGGCAATACCGGCACCATACTGCGATTGGCCGCCTGCCTTGGCCTCGGCGTCGATATCATCGAGCCGGCCGGCTTCGATATTTCCGACCGCAATCTGAAACGGGCGGGCATGGATTATATTGCCGCGGCGGCGCTGACGCGCCATGTCAGCTGGGATCGCTTCGAGGAATGGCGTGCAACCACCGGCCGCCGCCTTGTTCTCGCCTCCACCAAGGCCGCCCTGCCGTATACTGATATCAGCTACCGCACCGATGATATCCTGCTCTTCGGCCGGGAAAGTGCCGGCGTGCCTGACCATGTGCATGAAAAGGCGGACGAGCGAATCATCATCCCCATGGTGCCCGGACAACGCTCCATCAACGTCGCCATGTCGGCGGCGATGATCACCGGCGAGGTCCTGCGCCAGACGGAATGGGCCTGACCTGCCATCTTTGCAGCCATTTTTTCAGGCAAATATGAAAATTGACCGGTTTCATCGCGAAACTGTCGCAACATGGCCTGTACCGGACGCGTTCACGCTCCTATACTGATTAGCCGGGCAATTAAAAACCACCCTCGCCGGAACAATCCGCCGGCGGGTGTGAGGAGACGTAGAATGCAATCCACCATTGTCATCGTCAACCTTCTCGGCGCGGTCGCGCTGCTGCTTTTCGGCTTGGCGCAGGTCAAGGACGGCGTCACCCGCGCCTTCGGCATGAAACTCAGAAGCGTGCTGGCCACAGGCACCCAGAACGGCCCGCGTTCCTTCCTTTCCGGCTTCTTCGCCACCGTCGCACTTCAAAGCTCGACGGCAACGGCACTCACAGTCGCCTCCTTCGCCGAACGTGACCTCATCAAACCGCGCATGGCCCAGGTGGTGCTGCTTGGCGCCAATGTCGGCACCGCCGTTACCGCCTGGATTGTGGCAGCCGGCGTGGAATGGCTGTCACCACTTTTGATCCTTTCAGGCATCATTCTCAAGAAGGGCAGTTCCAATGCCAGACAGGGCGGCGGAACGGCAGTGATCGGCATCGGCCTCATGCTCCTGTCGCTGCATCTTTTGAGCGGGGCCACCGAACCGATGCGCGCCTCCCCCGCGCTTGGCGTCTTCATCGGCCTGCTGGATGGTGCATGGCCCGTCGCGCTGATCTTTTCCGCGGTGCTGGCGTTCGTCTCCTCCTCCAGCCTCGCCGTCGTGGTGCTGATCCTGTCGCTGGCCGCCACCGGCACCCTGTCCACCGGGCTCATCATCGTTCTCATTCTCGGCGCCAATCTCGGTGGCGCCATTCCGCCGGTCATCGCCACACTTTCGGGCCCCGCCTCCGCGCGGCGCATCACCATCGGCAACCTCGTGGTGCGCACGATCGGCTGCCTCATCGCCATGCCGCTCGCCTCTTACGGTGCGACGTATTTGCAGCAATTGCCGCTTTCGCCGGCCAAATTGCCTGTTGATGCGCATCTCATCTTCAACGTCATTCTGGCGGCGGTGGCCTGGCCCTTCTCCGGCCTGATATCCGATCTGATGGCGAAACTCGTGCCGGGCGATCCGAAGGCTGAAGACGGCCCGAATTTCCTCGACCAGCAGGCGCTTGATATGCCGGTCGTCGCGCTTGCCAACGCCACCCGCGAGGTTTTGAGCGTCGGCGACAGCATAGAACGGATGCTGATCCGCGCCGAAAACGCCTTCAAGCACAATGATCTGGCACCGCTTCAGGAAGTTTCCCTGCTCGAAAAGAAGGTCGACCGCCGTCAGCAGGAGGTGAAGGTCTATCTTTCGCAATTGGGGCGCAAGGGGCTTGCCGACGAAGAAGCGCGCCGTTCGATCGCCATCATCGACTATGCGATCAATCTCGAACATATCGGCGATATCATCGAAAAAGGCATCTGCGAGCAGATCCGCAAGAAGGTGCTGAACAGCTTCAAATTTTCCGACGACGGGTATGAGGAGCTGAAGACCCTGTTCGACATGACCATCGAGAACCTGCGGGCCGCTCAAAGCATTCTGGTCACCGGCGATTTCGATCTCGCCCGGCGGCTGATGGAGAGCAAGGTGGATATACGCCGCCTCGAAAAACAATCTTCAAACCGCCATCTGGAGCGGCTGCGGGACGGCTTGGCGGAAAGCATGCAAACCAGCTCGCTGCATCTCGACATGCTGCGGGATCTGAAGCGCATCAACGCTCATATCGTAACGGTGGCCCACCCCATTCTGGATGAAAGCGGCGTGCTGATCGAAAGCCGCCTGCGTTATGCCGAACCGCGCGCCTGAGCGAGGAAAAGTGGTCCCCGGCTTTCCGCCCGGAAACGCAAAACCGCTCTGAAACTCAATCGGCAGAGGGAAGCCTGCGCATGGTGAATTCGATGCGATCGCCTTCCAGCTGCCGCCAGCTTTCCACTTCCGTCCAATAGGCGGCCTTGGGAAAGCTGTCGAACCATTCGCGCGCCTTGGCGCGGGCCTCCTCACGCCCAAGACAGAAGGTCTGGCGCACGAACATGCCGTCACGTTTCTGTTCACCGCCGGCGCTTTCGCGTTCCCTGCGGTGATTGGCAATCCTGCGCTTCAGCCCGTCGAGGGGCGGTCCGGCAAATTTCGTCATGATATTCACCTCTGGCACCTACATCGATAAAGATAGTGTCGGCACGCCGCCTTGGCGAGTCGAATTTGTGCGCGGCGCAAACACCTGCTAGACGCGGCAGGGAACGGACTTCACCGCAGGAGAGAAGAGATATGGAACGGCCAATCTTGCCGAAGGGCTTGCCCGAGGACATCGAAGACAAGAAGGCCGTTGCCCAGGCGTGGTTCCAGCATCTGCGCGACACCATCGTCACCTCCTTCGAAACGCTCGAAAACGACCTGACCGGCCCCTTGGCGGATCAGGAGCCCGGCCGCTTCGTGCAGAAGGACTGGCTGCGCGACAATGGCGAAGGCGGCGGCGGCAAGATGTCGATGATGGAAGGCCGCGTCTTCGAAAAGGTCGGCGTGCACACCTCCACCGTCTATGGCGAGTTCTCGCCGGAATTCCGCCAGCAGATACCGGGTGCGGAAGAAGACCCTCGCTTCTGGGCCTCGGGCATTTCGCTGATCGCCCATCCGGTCAACCCCAATGTCCCGGCCGTGCACATGAACACCCGCATGGTCGTCACCACCAGCCACTGGTTCGGCGGCGGTGCGGATCTGACACCCGTGCTGGGCCGCAGACGGACGCAGGAGGACGCGGACAGCCAGCTGTTCCACCGCGCCTTCGAGATCACTTGCAAACGCCACCCGGTCGCCGATTATCCGCGCTACAAAAGCTGGTGCGATGACTACTTCTTCCTGAAGCACCGCAACGAAGCCCGAGGCATCGGCGGCATATTTTTCGACTGGCTGCACCCGGAAGAAGAAAAGGGCGGCTGGGACGCCAATTTCGCCTTCGTGCAGGATGTCGGCCGCGCCTTCAATCTGGTCTATCCGAAGATCGTTCGCGCCAATTTCAACCAGAACTGGACGGAAGAGGATCGCGACGAGCAGCTTATCCGCCGCGGCCGTTACGTGGAATTCAACCTGCTTTACGACCGCGGCACCATCTTCGGCCTGAAGACCGGCGGCAATGTCGAATCGATCCTCTCGTCTCTGCCGCCGGTAGTGCGCTGGCCTTAAAAAACCTCACGCAAATTTGACGCTCATCAGCCAATTTGTCGCAAATAGCGCAAATTAGGACTTATGGAAAAATCAAGGCAGTGATAGTCTCCTCCCGCAGACGTACTGGAGGAGCTATCGTCATGATTACTTCGAACAGCATGCCTATTTCTGCTGCCCCCGAGGCAGCACCGCAATCCATCGATACCCCCGAACTGATCGACCGCCTGGCAGCGGAAATGCGTGCCACGGGCGATCGTGAACTGCCGCATTCCTTTTATGTCGAACAGGTAAAGCGCACCCTTGCCGGACAAACGACGGCACGGCGGGCGGCCAATGACGAAATGCCTCGTACAAAAATTCCGGCAGCCGGCACATCCTCTGTTTTCCAGTGCTGGGCAATGCCGGAATAGGGGCCAGAATAGAGACCCGAACAGGGTCGAAGGGTGTCGCTCTGGAACATAAGCGGCAACCGTTCGTTTCTTGGCAGAGGGACAGCATGTCCTTTCAATGCTGTCCCTCACTCGAAACAGGGAGGTAAAACCAATGAGACTGTTTGAATGTGGAACGCTCGTGCCCGGCTGTGCCTGGCATACACGCGCCGATGACGACGCCGAAGTTGTCCGCCGCACGGTGGAACATATGCGCTCGGCCCATGGCGAAACCACGATCCGCGAAAACATGATCGACAATATCAAGGCCCGCATCCGCGACGAGGCAAATGCGGCTTAAGCCGAACCGCCGTCATCGCTGCGATCTCAATTCTCCAGCATGGTTTTAAGCCGGGCGGTCAGCGCTGCCCGGTCGAGCGAAAAATTGACGTCGATCCACTTTTCCTCGAGGTTTTTCAGCACCTCGCCAACCTTCGGGCCAGCCTCGACGCCGGCGGCCATCACATCAGCACCGCTCAACGGAAATCCCGGTTTTTTGAATTTTTCCGCTCTCGTCAGCAACGTCGAAAGACGCGCCACTTTCTGCATCGCCGCATCTCCCGCCGAAAGGTCGGCGCGGGCCGAGGCAAGCGCGAGCTTCAGCCGCGTCCTCACACCTTCGACACCCTGGCGATAAAGCAGCCGGTCAAGCGCCGTCTCCTTCATTTCCGGGTCGATCGCCGGGGCGGAAGCCCAATTGGCGAGATATCCCGCCTCAGCCTTGGACAGCCTCAGCCGCGCAGCAAGGGCCGCCAACCTGTCCTTGTCGGGCGGCACGATGGCGGCAAGCCGCAGCATCGGGTCAACCGCCCAGCCAAGGGATTGCTCCGTCGCCACCAGGCCGTGAATGGCGTCGATGCCCCATTTTTCCGTTTCGGGCAGAATTTCCGCCAGCACGCCCGATTGCCGCATCCACAAAAGGGCGCGGGATGGGTCGCGGGCGGAAAGCAGTTTTTTCGTCTCGCTCCAGACGCGTTCGGCCGAAAGCGTCCCAAGCTTGTCCTTGGCCCGGGCGCTGGCACGCAAACCGTCGGCATCGGGCCGACCTGAGCCATAATGGGCGAAAAACCGGAAAAACCGCAGGATACGAAGATAATCTTCCGCAATCCGCATCGCCGCATCGCCGATGAAGCGCACAGTGCGGGTTTCCACATCGGGAAGACCATCGATGAGGTCGATGATCTCGCCCTTTTCGTTGGCGTAAAGGGCGTTGATGGTGAGGTCCCGCCGCTCGGCATCGGTCTGCCAGTCGGTGCCGAATGCAACCTGCGCATGGCGGCCATTGGTCTCGACATCGCGGCGCAACGTCGTGACTTCAAAGCCTTCGCCATCGATCACCAGCGTCACCGTGCCGTGCTCGATGCCGGTTGGCACCGACTTGATGCCCGCAGCCTTCGCCCGCTCAACAACCACGTCAGGAGTAAGCGTCGTTGCCATATCGACATCGACGACCGGCAGGTCCATCAGCGCATTGCGCACCGCGCCGCCGACGATCCGCACCTCGCCGCCATCGGCATTCAGAAGCGTAAAGATGCGCTTCAGCGCCGGTTTTTCAAACCAGTCCCGCCCGGCAAGGCTATTCATGTATAAAACCTCTCGTAAATCGTTCGCACGATGCCCGCCGTAATGCCCCAAATATAGCGTTCGCCATAGGGCATTTCGTAGAAAAACCGCTCCTTCCCCTGAAAGATGCGGCTGCCACGCCCGTGATTGGCCGGGTCCATCAAAAAGGACAACGGCACCTCGAAAACCTCATCCACCTCAGTGGGATTAAGCGTTAAATCAAAGCCCGGGCGGACGACTGACAGCACCGGCTTGATGCGAAAACCCGTCCCGGAAATATAATCCGGCAGCCGTCCAACCGTCTCCACGAAAGAACGCGACAGGCCGATCTCCTCTTCCGTCTCGCGCAGCGCCGCCTCTTCCGGCGTGCGGTCTTCGGCATCGATGCCGCCGCCGGGAAAGGAAATCTGGCCTGAATGCTGGCGCAGGGTTGCGGTGCGCTGGGTGAAGATCACCCGCGCATCGTTGCCATCGTCGATAACCGGTATCAGCACTGCGGCATCCTTCAGCCGGATGCCGTTGCCAGACAGCACCACACCCGGATTGAGCACGTGGTCGCCATTTTCCCGCTCCGCCACGCCCTCGCCTTCCTGCAGCACCCGGCGGCGGAAATCGGTGGCGGTAAAAGCCTTGAGGCCCGTCGTCATCATCGTCATTGCGAAAGCCGTTCCAGTTCCTTGGCGGGCATCACCGGAAAGATCACCCCGCCCGAGCGCACCGCAAACATGTCGACGCCATCCACGTCGATCACCTCGCCGAGCGCCGCGAGATCATACATCACGGCCCGTGAGACGAGCGCCTCCAGCCGGCCGCGCACCAGAAGATAGGGTTTCAATTCGCGGTTTTCACCGAAAATTTCAAAGCGCAGCGGATGCTCCGGCCCCGCCTCCACCACGTCGCCGACATTGGTGCGAAAGGTCAGCAGGGATTCGCCATCCGCACCGGCCGCAGTCACCGTCATTTCCACGGCGACGAAGGGTGCATCCACCACCCGGATGCCGACTTTTTCCACAGGAGTTACAAGGTAGGTCCTGCCATCCTCATCCTTGCGCAAAACCGTGGAAAACAGCCGAACCAGAGGTGCCCGTCCGATGGGCGTCCCGAGGTAGAACCATGTGCCGTCAGCACGGATTTCCATGTCGAGATCACCGCAAAAAGGCGGATTCCAGCGCTCCACCGGGGCCGGCCCGCGCTTGGCATCGCCGCTCTGTTCGGCGGCACGGGAAATCATCGCCGCAAGCCCCGCCGCATCATCAGCCGAATTTATCGTCTCCGCTGCCATATTCGAGTCTCGCTTTGCCGATAAGGAAATACTAAGTCACGACATAGTCATTCGAATGGCGCTTGTCAGCGGCCAAGAGAGCAATAAGCTAGATGCAGCGCAAAATCCGCCCCGGTTGGCAACCAGCAAAACCGGGATGCGAATGTGACAGCGGCGAAGGTATGAGGAGAGCGACATGGGCGTGATGAATACCGGCGAAACCCTCGATGAAAAGGCCATCGTCGCCTCGGCCGAAAAGGCGCTTTCCGACATTGCGGCCATCCGCACGGAGGTCTCCAAGGTCATTTTCGGCCAGGAAAAAGTGGTGCAGAACACGCTTCTCGCCATCTTGTCCGGCGGCCATGCGCTGCTGGTGGGCGTTCCCGGCCTCGCCAAGACCAAGCTCGTCACCACGCTCGGCACTGTCCTTGGCCTCGATGCCAACCGCATCCAGTTCACGCCGGACCTGATGCCTTCGGACATCCTCGGTTCGGAAGTCATGGATCAGGACGAGAACGGCCGCCGTTCCTTCCGTTTCATCAAGGGTCCGATTTTCGGCCAGCTGCTGATGGCCGATGAAATCAACCGCGCCAGCCCGCGCACGCAGTCCGCCCTTTTGCAGGCCATGCAGGAATATCACATCACCATGGCCGGCCAGACCTATGAGCTGCCGAAGCCGTTCCACGTTCTCGCCACCCAGAACCCGCTGGAACAGGAAGGCACCTATCCGCTGCCCGAAGCCCAGCTCGACCGTTTCCTGCTGCAGGTCGATGTCGGTTATCCCGAGCTTGCCGCCGAACGCCAGATCCTGCTCGACACGACGGGCACCGCCTCCGGCGAAGCACGCGGCGTGATCGGTGCCGAGCGCCTGATGGAAATCCAGGCCCTCATCCGCCAGATGCCGGTCAGCGACAAGGTCGTGGACGCGATCCTTTCGCTCGTCCGCTCCGCCCGCCCCGGCCATGGCAACAAATTGACCGACAAACACGTTGTCTGGGGTCCGGGCCCGCGCGCCGGCCAGTCGCTGATGCTGACGGCCCGCGCCCGTGCGCTTTACGAAGGCCGGCTCGCCCCGTCGCTGGACGATGTCCATGCGCTCGCCGAACCGGTGCTGGAACACCGCATGGCGCTGACCTTTGCGGCCCGCGCCGAAGGCATGTCGGTGCGCGATGTGATTGCGGCCCTCGTGGAGCAGGCGAAGAATTAAAAGACACGTGCCTAACCTTTCGCGAAAGGAGTGCCTGTGGCATCCATCGGCCAGATCGTAGACAAGACGCCGGGTAGCGAAGTTCTGGCGCGCGCGCGCCAGCGTGCCGCACTGGTGCCGGACTGCATGGTCGAGGCAAAACGCATCGCCAACACCGTCACCGCCGGCTGGCACGGCCGCCGCAAACGCGGCATCGGCGAAAATTTCTGGCAGTTCCGCCCCTATGCCGAAGGCGAAAGCCTGTCGCGCATCGACTGGCGGCGCTCGGCCCGCGACGACCATACCTATGTGCGCGACCGGGAGTGGGAGGCAGCCCACACCATCTGGCTCTGGGCCGACATGTCGCCGTCGATGATGTTCAAATCCACCCTCGGCTCCGTCTCCAAGGAAAGCCGGGCGCTGGTGCTGATGCTGGCGCTGGCGGAAATCCTGGCGCGCTCTGGCGAACGCATCGGTTGCCCCGGCATCATGGAGCCGGTCTCGGCCAGAAACGCCGCCGAACGGCTGGCCGCCGCCATCATGCATGCGCCGCTGACAACGGGTATGCCGGAAACGGGCATGATCCGTGGCGCGAGCGACATTGTTCTGATTGGCGATTTTCTCGATGATGCGAAAAACGTGATGGAGCGGATTTCGCCTCTCGCCCGGCGCGGCCTGCGCGGCCATGTGGTGGAAATCGCCGATCCGGCCGAAGAAACCTTCCCCTATTCCGGCCGCACCGAGTTTACCGATCCGGAAACCGGCGAAAAACTGGTATCCGGCCGCGCCGAGACCATTCGCGAGGATTACACCCGCGCCTATCTCGCAAGACGCGAGGCGCTGTCCTCGTCGCTGCGCCGTCTCGGCTGGAACTTCGTCTTCCACCGCACCGATCATCTGGCTTCCGAGGCGCTTGTGGCCGTTCACATGTATCTTTCCGGCGAGCCGGCACAGGGCGGTGGGCACCGATGAGCGCATTGCCTTTCGTCTTCACCAGCCCCTACATCCTCTTCGGCCTGCTGGCGCTGCCCGCCATCTGGTGGCTGCTGCGGCTCACCCCGCCGCGCCCCAAGGCGGAAGTGTTTCCGCCGCTGAAGATATTGGCGACGGTGCTGAAACGCGAGGAAACGCCCTCCAAAAGCCCATGGTGGCTGACCCTTTTGCGCATGGCGCTTGCCGCCGCCGTGATTTTTGCGCTGGCCGATCCGGTGGTGAACCCGCGCAACAACAGCATTGCCGGCAGCGGCCCGCTGGTGCTGGTGGTCGACAATAGCTGGGCCGCCGCGCCCGACTGGGAAAGACGCGTGGCCACCGCTCAGGCCCTGATCGGCGATGCGGAGCGGGCCGACCGCCCCGTCTCCATCAGCTTCACCGCCGATGCCGAACATGATGCCGTATCGGGAACGACAGCCGTGGCGCTGGAAAAGCTCGCCGCCGCCAAGCCGAAACCGCTGATGCCGGACCGCGTGCGCACGGCCGAAGCCATCACCGAGGCGCTGAACGGCACAACCCCCGGCACACTCGCTTATATTGCCGATGGTGTTCAGACCGCGCAGGATGAAAACGCGATGCGAACGCTTGCCAGCCTCTCGCCGGCCGAATTCCGCATCGTGAAGGGCGACGGCAAGGCCATCGCCGCCATTACCGGCGCTACCAACAATGCCGATGCCATGAGCGTCACCCTTTCGCGGCTCGACACGGCCGAAGCCGCCCGGCTGACCGTCAATGCCCAGGACAGCCAAGGCCGCATTCTCGCCAATGGCACAGCCAGCTTCGCCCCCGGCGAGGCCGAAACAACGGCAACGGTGGAAGCCCCCTTCGAACTGCGCAACGATTTCGCCCGCCTCTCCCTCGAAGGCGTTTCGACGGCGGGCGCCGTGCATCTTCTGGATGACGGTTTCCGCCGCCGCCGCGTGGCGCTGCTCGCCGGCGAAACCGGCAATGATTTCCAGCCGCTGCTGCAGCCGCTTTATTATATCAGCCGCGCGCTTCAACCTTTTGTCGATCTCATTCCGCAGCGGCAGGCCGATCTGGCGCAGGCAATCCCGGAGATCCTGCAATCCAATCCGTCGGTCATCGTCATGGCCGATATTGGCCGACTGCCACAGGAAACCTATGAGCCAATGCAGCGCTGGCTTGCAGCCGGTGGTACGCTGATCCGCTTTGCCGGGCCGCGCCTTGCCGCAGCCCCGGCCGACGATCCGCTGGTGCCGGTGACGCTCAGGCAGGGTGAACGCGCGCTTGGCGGCGCGCTCTCCTGGGCGGAGCCACAGCCGCTTGCCGATTTCCCTGCTTTCGGCGCCTTTGCCGGCATGCCGAAGGCCGATGGCATTCTCGTCAAACGCCAGGTTCTGGCCGAACCGACACCCGATCTGGCTGAACGCACCTGGGCAAGCCTTGCCGACGGCACGCCGCTCGTCACCACCCGCACTGTCGAGGCAGGCCGCATCGTGCTCTTCCATGTCAGCGCCGAGGCAAGCTGGTCCGACCTGCCGATCTCAGGCCATTTCGTCGATATGCTGCGCCGTATCGTGCAATTGTCGAAAGCGGGCGGCGCTTCGGCTTCCGCCAATGCCCCGGCCGCAGCCCTGCCCCCGTTCCGCCTCCTGACAGCCGAAGGCGCGCTATCTGCCGAAACCGGCACTGCCCGGCCGCTGGAAATGCGCGCCGGCCAGCCACCGCGCACCGGTTTCGACAATCCCCCCGGCCTTTACGGCACAGAGGATGGTTTCGTGGCTCTCAACCTCCTGCCCGCAGGCGCGACGCTGCGCCCGCTTGACGCATCCGTCGCCGGTGTCAGCACCACCAGTGAAGCGCTGATCGGTGAAACCGCGAAATCGCTGCGCCCTGCTTTGTTCATCGCCGCTTTCCTGATGCTGATTGCCGACAGCCTGATCGTCCTCTTCATGAACGGCGCCTTCGCGCGCCTGCCGAAAGCCCGCAGCGCGACAGTTGCCACCCTGCTGCTGGCGCTTGGCGCCTTTGCCGCCATGTCGCCAACCGATGCCCGCGCCGACGATCCAAAACCCGGCGACGAGCAGATTTTCGAGCGGCTGGACACTACCCATCTCGCTTATGTCCGCACCGGCGAGGATGATGTCGACCGCATTTCCGAGCAGGGTCTCCAGGGTCTCAGCGAATTCCTGACCTGGCGCACTACGCTGGAACCCGGCCAGCCGGTTGGATTGGATATTTCCAAGGATGAATTGTCCTTCTACCCGATCATATACTGGCCGGTATCGGCGACGGCCCCCATGCCGTCGAGCGCGGCGATTTCGCGCATCGACGCCTATATGCGCGCCGGCGGCACCGTGCTGTTCGATACGCGCGACCAGTTCTCTTCGCTCGATACCGGCGCGACCAGCCCTAACGGCGAACGACTGCAGGCGATCCTCGCCAATATCGATATTCCGCCGCTGGAGCCGGTGCCGGAAGACCACGTTCTGACGCGGTCCTTCTACCTGCTCACCAATTTCCCCGGCCGTTACAATGGTTCGCCACTCTGGGTGGAATCGCGACAGGGAGCCGCCAAGACCACCTCGGGCCTCTCTTCTTCCGGCGATGGCGTGACGCCGATCATGATAACGGGCAATGATTTCGCCGGCGCCTGGGCCGTCGATCCGCAGGGCGCGCCGGTTCTGCCCACCGTGCCGCCGGACGAGATGCAGCGCGAACACGCCTTCCGCTCCGGCGTCAACATCATGATGTATATGCTGACTGGCAACTACAAGGCCGATCAGGTTCACGTTCCCGCACTTCTCGAACGGTTGGGGCAGTGACATGACATTGACCTTCTCCCCATTCCTGCCGTGGATCGTGATCGCCGTTCTGGCCGTCGCCGCTCTTGCGCTCTCTTTCATCGGCCTGTGGCGTGGCGTGCGTGGCGCATGGCTGCGCGGGCTGGCGCTTGCCGCCTTGCTTGCGGCGATAGCCAATCCGCTTCTGACGCAGGAGGAACGCGAGCCGCTTTCCACCATCGTGCCCGTCATCGTTGACCGCTCGCAGAGCCAGGACGTGCAGGACCGGCCGCAAATGACCGTTACGGCGCTGGAGACACTGAAAGACCGGCTGTCGCGCTTCCCGCGTATCGAACCGCGCATCGTGGAGGTGCGCGACGATGGCGAGAGTGATTCGCCCTCGACCCAGCTTTTCTCGGCGCTCTCCTCGGCCGTTTCCGATGTCTCACCGTCCCGCGTCGGCGGCGCGATTTTCCTCAGCGACGGCCAGATCCACGATATCCCGAATGCCCTGCCCAATGCCGAACAGGCGCTCGGCTTCCGCGCCCCCGTGCATGGGCTGATCACCGGCAAGGCCGATGAATTCGACCGCCGCATCGAGATCGTCCGCGCCCCGCGCTTCGGCATCGTCAATGAAGAGCAGCAGCTGACGCTGCGTGTCTTTGATGACGGCCGCCCCGCAGGCGGCGGCTCGGCGGAAGTGACGGTGAAGATGAATGGCGAAGAAATCGCCACGCTTCAGGCCACACCCGGCCAGCCGACGCCGTTCAGCTTCAAGGTTCCGCGTGGCGGCAACAATGTCATGGAATTTTCCGTCGCCGAGCTTCCCGGCGAAGTGACGGCGGCCAACAACCGCGCCGTTCACCTGATCGAAGGCATCCGCCAGAACCTGCGCGTGCTGCTCGTCTCCGGCGAGCCGCATGCCGGTGAACGCGCCTGGCGAAACCTCTTGAAATCCGACGCCTCGGTCGATCTGGTGCATTTCACCATTCTGCGCCCGCCGGAAAAACAGGATGGCACGCCGATCAACGAACTCTCGCTGATCGCCTTCCCGACCCGCGAATTGTTTGTCGAAAAGATCGAGGATTTCGACCTCATCATCTTCGACCGCTACCAGCATCGCGGCGTGCTGCCGATCCTCTATTACGATTACATCGCCCAATATGTCGAAAAGGGCGGCGCGCTCTTGATTGCCGCAGGCCCGGAACATGCCGGTCAGGATTCGATCGCAATGACGCCGCTCGCCTCCGTGCTGCCGGCTCAACCCACGGGTCAGGTGCATCAGGCGGCATTCTATCCTCGCCTTTCGGAAGCGGGAAAGAAGCACCCTGTCACCCGCGGGCTGGATGGATCGGCCAACGAGCCGCCGCAATGGGGCCGCTGGTTCCGCACCATCAGCGTCGACCCGCCGCAGGGCCAGACCGTGATGCTGGGCGATGGGCAGGACCCGCTTCTCGTGCTGAACCGTCAGGGCGAAGGCCGTGTCGCCATGCTTCTGTCCGATCAGGGCTGGCTGTGGGCGCGTGGTTTTGAAGGCGGGGGCCCGCATGTGGCGCTTTATCGCCGCATCGCCCACTGGCTGATGAAGGAGCCCGAGCTTGAAGAAGAGGCGCTGACGGCGCGGGCCAACGGTCGCACATTGGAAATCACCCGCCAGACCATCGGCGACGATCCCGGTCAGGCAAGCGTGCGTTTCCCCTCCGGCAAGACCGAAAACATGGCCTTCACCACCACCGAGCCCGGTCTTTACAAGATCGAGCGCCGCATGGACGAAACCGGCCTGTTCGAAATCAAGAACGGCGATTTCACCACCCTCGTCCATGTCGGCGCGGTGGATGCGCCGGAGTTCAAGGCGATGATTTCGACGACCGAGACGCTGAAGCCGCTGGCCGACGCCACCAGGGGCAGCGTGCACCGTGTCGCCGATAATTCCGGCCGCATCGCGCTGCCCGATATATTGCCGGTGCGGGGTGACATCAGGGTTGCCGACGAGGATCGCATGCTGATACGTCTGACCGACGAGACAGTGCTGAAAGGCGTCAACACCCTGCCGCTCTTTGCCGGTTTTGCCGGGCTTGGCGCCCTCCTGCTTGCCTTCTCCGCGCTCTGGTGGCGTGAAGGGCGGTAAAACCTTGGCAGTAGTGCAAGACTTTCCGCGTCTTGAACTGGAAAACGACAAACGGCCGCCGCCCGGCGTCCGGGAAAGAAAATCATGAATTTCGTTTTGAGCGATGTCGCGGATGCGGACGCTGAAAAGGCCATCCGCGATCCGCTGGTGGCCTATAATATTGCCCGTTTCGGTGAAAGTGACAAACGCGAGCTCAATATCACCATCCGCGATGACGAAAACGCTGTGACCGGCGGTCTGGTGGGATATACCGGCCGCGGCTGGCTTTATGTGCAGCTTCTTTTCGTGCCGGAAACCATGCGCGGAAAGGGCACGGCTGCGAAGCTGCTTGCGATGGCGGAGGAAGAAGCCAGAAAGCGCGGCTGCACCGGCGCCTATATCGACACCATGAACCCGGATGCGCTGCGGCTTTATGAACGCTACGGTTTCACCAGGATCGGCTCGCTCGCGCCGCTTTCCAGCGGCCAGTCGATTACATGGCTGGAGAAGCGCTTCTAGAGCATTTCAACTCAAAATGCGTGGCGTTTTTACGTTCGGAAAACACATGGAAACAAAGGCATAGAGCGTCCTCCCTGACACTTCCGTTTCAACAGGAGGCGATCCAGAGTTCAGGCGAGTGTCTAGGCCGCGATCCCCGATATCCCACAATCAACGGTTCGGCCCATGACCTCGCGGATTTGCTGGCGAAGCCACATGGCACCGAGATCCGCATCGGTCTGCAAGGTCCAGACCATGGCAACCGGCGGGAAATTCAGCGTCACCGGCACCGGGCTCACTTCAAGCCCGAGCATCGGCGCATAACGCAACGCAATGCGTGAAGATACGGTCGCCAGCACTGCTGATGATCGCGCTGTTGCCAGAACCGAGAGGAAATCCGGCGCGGCTGCAATGACATCGATTTCCACGCCGCTCAATTCCAGCGCGTCCTTGATGCAGCCCTGCAAACTGTCCGTCTGCGATATCACCGCATGTTTTGCCGCCATATAGGCATTAAGCCCCACGGGCGTGGTGAGATCGAGCAAATTCGGGTTGAAGCAGCAAAGAACGCTTGAGACATAAAGCGGCTCGCAATGGTGACGCTGCTCCTGCGAATAGGCGCATCCCACGGCCATATCGATCACACCCGTATCGAGCATCGCGGTGATTTCCTGCTCCTGCCCGCTGCGGGCCAGAATGCGGATGCCGGGCGCGATCTCGCGCAGCCGCGCCGTCAGGTCCGGCAGCAGCAGCAGTTCCACCTCGCTCGACATGCCCAGCCGGAAGGTGCGGCGCTCCGTGGCCGGATCGAAAACATCCGCCGTCAGCACTGCCGCCTGCGCCTGCCTCAGCGCCTGCCGCACTGGCCCGGCCAGGTTGAGCGCCCGTGCCGTCGGCTTCATCTCCTGCCCCACGCGGATGAAAAGCTCATCCTGAAACAATGTCCGCAGGGTGGAGATGTTATGGCTCATGGCCGGCTGCTGGATTTTCAACCGACGCGCAGCGCGCGTGACATTCATTTCCTCCATCATCGCATCAAAGGCGATGAGAAGATTGAGGTCGAAGGAACGGAGATTGAAATGATCGATAGTTTGCATAAGTCACATCGATTTGATTGCTGGCCTCTCTACACTTAGCTGGAGTTCGGAAACTTTCAAGACGTTCCCCAAACTCAGGAGCCACCCATGCCATCACGTCGTTCGCTTCTCAAAGGCGCCGCCAGCGCCATCTTCGCCGCCCCTTTCGTGGCGCCCACCGTCGCATTCGCCAAGGCGCCTTTGGCCGCCACACAGGCACCCGGCTTTTATCGGCTGATGGTCGGCAAGGTGGAAGTCACCGCCCTTTCGGACGGCGTCATTGCGCTGCCGCTCGCCAAAATCTACACCAACACCACGCCGGAACATGCCGCCAAGGTGCTGCGCGATGCCTTCCTGCCGGAAGAGACGCCGACATCGGTCAATGCATTTCTCGTCAACACCGGAGACAGGCTGGTGCTGATCGATGCCGGCACCGGCACCTATCTCGGTCCGAGCCTTGGCAGGCTCGTCGCCAATATCGAGGCCTCCGGTTACAAAACCGACGAGATAGACGACATTGTCCTCACCCATATCCACACGGACCATTCCGGCGGGCTTTCCTCGAATGGCAAGCGTGTCTTTGCCAATGCGACGCTCCGGGTCAATGCGCGCGAAGCCGCCTTCTGGCTTGACGAGGCAAAGGCCAAGGCAGCCCCTGAAGCGCTGAAAAAGGGTTATGCCGAAGCGAAGGAAAGCATCCAGCCCTATATTGATGCCGGTAAATTCGAGACTTTCGGCGATAATGCCGCACCGGTCTCCGGTCTTGGCTCGATCCTTTACGCCGGCCACACACCCGGCCACAGCGCTGTTGTTCTGGAAAGCGACGGCCAGAAGATCGTCTTCTGGGGCGATATCACCCATGGCGATATCCTCCAGTTTGATGAGCCTGACGTGGCGATCGAGTTCGATGTCGACCAGAAGGCCGCCGTCGTGGCACGCGATCTGGCATTCAAACAGGCGGTGGAGGGCAGATATCTGGTGGCCGGCGCTCACATCGCTTTCCCCGGCATCGGCCATGTGCGTACCGACAGCACCAATTACGACTGGCTTCCGGTCAATTATACGACGCTGTAAGCGCAGAACAGAATGGCCTGATCGTGGATCAGATCAGGCCATCACCCTTGGCGGCAACTAAGTCAGCGCCACCTGCCGCGTTTCAGCATTGATCATCGTGGCCGCAATGGCAGCCAGCACCAGCAGTCCGGCAAATATGCCGATCGCGACACCAAAGCCCTGCGCAATGGCATAACCGAGCAGCGACGGTGCCAGCAGACCGCCGAGCCTTGCCATGGCGCCCGCGGCCCCCATGCCGGTCGCCCGCGATTCCGTTGGGTAAAGCTCCGGCGTATAGGCATAAAGCGCGCCCCATGTGCCGAGCAGGGCAAAACTCATGATGAGGAGCGAGGCGGCAATCATCGCGCCGCCGGAAGCGAGCGTGAAAAGCAGGCATCCGAGCGCGGAGAGCAGGCAGAAGCCGATCAGCGTCGGCTTGCGGCCCCATTTTTCAACGCCATAGGCGGCAAGCGCGTAACCGGGGATTTGCGCCAGCGCCACCAGCACCAGAAATCCATAACCGCGCACGAAACCGAAACCGTCGCCCACCAGTTTAGCCGGCATCCAGGTGAAGACCCCGTAATAGGAAACGGAGACGAGGAACCAGATGGCAAGGATCATGATGCTGCGCTGCCGGAGTGCCGGTGAAAATATCCCCTGCCCCTTGGCCACATCAGGCTGGAAAAGCCCCGTCCCGGCATCGAGAGGCGCACGGCCATTCGTCACCAGCATACGGTTGACGACGGCCTTGGCTTCGTCCAATCGCCCGCTGCGCAGCAGGTAAAGCGGCGATTCCGGCACCAGAAAACGCAGGCCAAGACCAAGAACGGCCGGAAAAGCCGTCACAGCGAAAATATAACGCCAGGCATCGGCCACACCGGCAAGGCTTGCACCCCAGGCAGCCAACGCCACGATCAGCGTGCCGACAGCCCAGAAGCCCTCGAGAAAGACCAGCCAGCGGCCGCGATTTTTGGCAGGCAGGAACTCCGCCATCATCGCATAATCCACCGGCAGCGTGCCGCCCACCGCCGCGCCAGTGAGAAAACGCAGGATAAGCAGAATGGTGAAATCGGGCGAAAATATCGAAAGCACACCGAACAGGGCGTCACAGGCGACGGTGACGATCAGCACACGTCGGCGGCCGTAACGGTCCGCCAGCCGCCCGAAACCGGCAGCACCGAGCAACATGCCGAAAAAGAACGCCGTTCCGGTTTGCAAGGCCTGCGGCACCGTCAGGCCGAAGGTTGCGGCAATCGAGGCGGCGGTGAAACCAACCGCCAGAACCTGCATGGCATCCGCCGCCCAGACGAGGCCGAAAATGCCCATCAGCCGCCGTTGATAGGCGCCTGCGCCCGCGCGCTCCAGCGCATCGTTCATGGTAATCGCCGTCATGCCCCGCCCCTTCGCAGTAATCGACTTTCACTAGCTATCGTATAGGGGGAGGAAACGGAATTGAATTCTGTGGAGGGGAGACGCGTTGTTTCGAGACAGACCATCGGAAGAAGATTTTACCACACAAAAAGATGTGCACGGCAGTCTCGATGTTTGCCATAGCGCGCAACGCCCCTTCCGTCATGCCGGACTTGATCCGGCATCCAGTCACGGCGCGTCTGCGCCGTGGGAAGAGTCCTTTCAGCCCAAAGACTTGGGTTGGCTGGATTCCGGCTCAAGGCCGGAATGACAGATGGGATAGTATCATGGCAAGAAGAAAACCCTCAGCCGTAAACCCGAAGAGGCTCCTCAAAACCCTCATCGTCCGCCGCGGCGGCCGGCATCGCAGCCTCGCATTTGCGCCAGCCGATCTTGCCCTTCAGCCGCTGGTGCACGTCGTCACCAACAGGCACCACCAGCACCCGGTTCGGGTCGACCGGACCCGGAAAATCGAGCGCCGCATAAGCGACCTTCTCGAAACCGAGCGGCATGTAATAGGGCGGATCGCCAATCAGGATAACGGCTTCGGAGCCCTTCCGCCGGGCCGCCGCAATGGCGATCCGCACCAGTTCCCGGCCGATGCCCTTGTTCTTGTGCGAGGGCCGCACCGCAAGCGGGCCAAGCATATGGCCCTTCACCCCGCCGGCCAGAACCGGCGTCATGCGCACCGAGGCAATCGTCTCACCATCATCGGCGCAGACGAAGGACAGAGACCGGTCATGTGGCCCCTGCTCGCGGATGCGCGCTGCCGCACGGGTGTGCCGGCCGGGACCAAAAGCTTCTTCGTTGATGACTTCGATGATGGCGTCGTGCGACGCGTCCTCGGTGAGGTAGACAAGATCGTGCTTGGACATGAAAAGACCGAAACTTCCAGAATGCGGATGCGACAATAGATGACGGCTGCGCCGGTAAGGGCGTTCAGGAGCGTCAGCGTCGTCGGAGCATCCGTGGTTCGATCATAGTCAGCAATTTCCTCAGATTTGTGAAAATCGCAATTATCAGGAAAATTCAAACCCGTCCAGAACAAATCTTATGCCTGCCCCATTCAGCCCATGCAAGAGCAGAAACGCATTGTTCAACGCCTTGCGGGTTCGCGAGACGACAGGGAACGGTTAGGATCGCCGTCAAGGAAACAATCAAGGAGATCGTCATGGGCATGCTGATGGAAGGCGTATGGAAAGACGTCTGGTACGACACCAAGGAAACCAAGGGGCATTTCAAGCGCGGCGCCTCGCAATTCCGCAATTGGGTTACAGCAGATGGAGCCCCCGGCCCTTCGGGAGAAGGCGGTTTCAAGGCGGAGAAGGATCGCTACCACCTCTACGTCTCCTTCGCCTGCCCCTGGGCGCATCGGACCCTGATTTTCCGCAAGCTGAAAAAGCTGGAAGACCTGATCTCCGTCTCCGTTGTCGATCCGCTGATGCTGGAAAACGGCTGGGAATTCAAGCCTGAGAGCGAACGCACACCGGGCGCAACGGAAGACCACCTTTTCGGTTCCTCCACGCTCTGGCAGGTCTATACCCGGGCGGACCCCAAATATTCCGGACGTGTGACCGTGCCGGTGCTCTGGGACAAACAGCGCGGCACCATCGTCTCCAATGAATCCGCGGAAATCATCCGCATGCTCAACTCTGCCTTCAACGATCTCACCGGATCGAAGGCAGATTATTACCCCGAGGCGCTGCGCGCCGAGATCGATGCACTGAACGACGTCATCTACGACACCGTCAATAACGGCGTCTACAAGGCCGGTTTCGCCACCACGCAGGATGCTTATCAACAGAATGCCGTGAAGGTCTTCGAAACGCTGGATATGCTTGAGAACCGCCTGAAGGACCGGCGCTTCCTGTTCGGTTCAGAACAGACGGAAGCGGACTGGCGCCTGTTCACAACGCTGGTGCGGTTCGACCCGGTTTATGTCGGCCATTTCAAGTGCAACATCCGCCGCATCCACGACTATCCGCACCTGACGGGTTACCTGCGCGATCTCTACCAGACGCCGGGCGTGCCTGACACGGTGGATATGCGCCACATCAAGGAACATTATTACCGCAGCCACCGCACCATCAACCCGACCGGCATCGTGCCCGTCGGCCCGGAGCTGGACCTGACCATGGCCCATGGCCGCGAGGCACTTTCCTGACAGAACGCCTCCCGCTGCTACCAGTGGTCGGCGATTTCCGCTTCGCCGGCAAGTTCGGCGAGGCGGCGGCGGGTGGCGGCTGTCACCCCTTCCGGCAAAGCCGAAAGGTCGAAAAAGCCGCTTTCGGCAATTTCATGATCCGGCTTTTTCGGCCGGGTCTGGGTGACATCAAGCCGGTAAAGCGCGACATGATCACGATTGCTGCCTTCCAGATTGAGATAGACGTGGAAAAGCTCAGGCTTTGAAGCCGCTTCGAGATTGCCTTCCTCGCGGATTTCCTTGTGCAGTGCCGCGATCAGCGTCTCGCCACGCTCCACCCCGCCGCCCGGCAGATACCAGCCCGGCAGATAAGTGTGCCGCACCAGAAAAATCCTGCCCTTTTCATCGAAACAGGCCGCACGCACACCAAGCGTGGCGCCCCGCGTAAGCAGAAAAATGAAATGCAGAAAGCGGATGAAGACACGCATGTGGAACGGACGGGCCTTCTGCCCGGTTGTCTCGTCATTCACCCTGGTTTCTCCCCGCCGGCAGGCTTTTATTGGACGTGCCGCATATCATAGGTTATCTCTGCCGCCATGTTCAAACTTGCGCATATTTCAGACGTCCATTTGGGGCCACTGCCAAAACTCACTTTCCGGGAACTTGCATCCAAGCGTATCACCGGTTTCGTCAACTGGCACCGCAACCGCCGCAAGCATCTCTTTACCGATACGCTGGAAAAGCTGCTCGACGATCTCGAGACAAAGTCACCGGATCATCTGGCTATTACCGGCGATCTCGTCAATCTTGCGACCGGCATTGAAATTCGCGCCGCCGCCGACTGGCTGGAGGAAGTGGGCGATCCTGAAAAAACATCCGTCGTTCCCGGCAATCATGACGCCTATGTTTCCGGCGCGCATGACAAGGCCATGCAGGCCTGGTATCCTTACGTGCGCGGCGATGGCGACCCGCCGGAATGGGACGATGACCGCAAGATTTTCCCCTATATGCGCGTGCGTGGCCCCGTGGCGCTGATCGGCTGCTCAACCTCGATTGCCACGCCGCCCTTTTCAGCCACCGGTTACTTCGGCAACCGGCAGGCGCGTGCCACGGCGGAACTTTTGAAAAAAGCTGGCGAACAGGGGCTGTTCCGCGTGGTGATGATCCATCACCCGCCCATCCGCGGCGCCACCGCCACCCACAAACGCATGATCGGCATCCGCCGTTTCGCAGCGGCGCTGGGCGTCGGCGGCGCGGAACTCGTGCTGCATGGTCATACCCATCTCAACACGGTTTACTGGCTGAATACGCATCACGGGGAAGACCATATTCCGGTCGTCGGCATCGCCTCGGCCAGCCAGGGACCGGGTGGGGAAAAACCGCGCGCGGCCTATAATCTCTTCCACATTTCCGGTGGTCCCGGCACATGGAACGTTACCTGCGAACGGCACAGCCTTGATGAGACGGGGACGGGCGTGGCGCTGGAGGATGTGCGGGTGTTTTATGACAACGGGCGTCCGCTGGGGTTTTCGCGGCTGGGGGAATAGCGGCCGCAACGTTGAAGGTTGGTGCGTGGGGCTTTACCCCCCTCTGCCCTGCCGGGCATCTCCCCCACAAGGGGGGAGATCGGCCAGAAGCACTATCGCCGTTCCATTCTTAAACATCGAGATGGCCGAGACCTTGCCGCTTGTCGATCTCCCCCCTTGTGGGGGAGATGCCCGGCAGGGCAGAGGGGGGTACCTTGCCCACCCTCAAGGCCCACTTACCGCGCCCGCTCTTCCAGCACCCGATTGGCCGCCGAAACGATCGCCTCCAGCGAAGCCGCCACAATATTCGTATTGACCCCCGCCCCGAACAGCTTGCCGCCCGGATGCTCCATCTCGACATAGGCAATAGCCGAAGCATTCGAGCCATGCTGCAGCGAATGCTCCGAATAATCATTTACCGACAGGTCAATGCCGAGATAGACCGACAGCGCATTGATGAACCCGTCAATCGGGCCGGTTCCCTTGCCCTCGATGCGCTTCACCTCGCCATTATCGGTGATCTCGGCGGCAACGATGCGCACGCCCTTGAAATCGCCGGCCGGATAGGTGTGGTGATCGACGAACTTGATGCGCGCCTTCGGCTGTGTCACGTAACGCTCGATAAAGCGCTCATAGATGCGCTTGGCCGGCAGTTCCACGCCCTCTTCATCGGTAATGCGCTGGATATCCTCGCGGAACTCCACCTGCAGGTTGCGCGGCAGGTTGATGCCGTAATCCTGCTGCAGAATATAGGCGATGCCGCCCTTGCCGGATTGCGAATTGATGCGGATGATCGCCTCGTAGGAGCGGCCGACATCCTTCGGGTCGATCGGCAGATAGGGCACTTCCCAGACGGGATGGTTGGCGACCTTGATCGCCTTCATGCCCTTGTTGATCGCATCCTGATGCGAGCCGGAAAAGGCCGTATAGACCAGTTCGCCGACATAAGGGTGGCGCTCGGGGATCGTCATCTCGTTGGAATATTCGTAAACCGCCTTGATGCGCTCGATATCGCGGCAATCCAGCTCCGGATCGACACCCTGCGTATACATGTTCAGCGCCAGCGTCACGACGTCGACATTGCCGGTGCGCTCGCCATTGCCGAACAGCGTGCCTTCGACGCGGTCCGCACCGGCCATCAGGCCGAGTTCGGTCGCAGCAATGCCGGTGCCGCGGTCGTTGTGCGGATGCAGCGAGATGATGACGTTTTCGCGATTATCGATATTGCGGCACATCCATTCGATCTGGTCGGCATAGATGTTTGGCGTCGCCATTTCCACCGTCGAAGGCAGGTTCAGGATCAGCTTGTTGTCGGCCGTCGGCTTCACAACCTCGACCACGGCGTTGCAGATTTCCAGCGCCACTTCCAGCTCGGTGCCGGTAAAGCTCTCAGGCGAATATTCGAAGCGGTAACCGCCGCCGGCCTTGGCCGCCATGTCGGTGATCATCTTGGCCGCATCGACGGCGATCTGCTTGATGCCGTGCACATCCTTGCCGAACACCACGCGGCGCTGCAGTTCCGAAGTGGAATTGTAGAAGTGGATGATCGGTTTGTTGGCGCCTTCCAGCGCCTCGAAGGTGCGGGTGATCAGCTCCGGGCGGCACTGTACCAGCACCTGCAGGGACACATCGTCAGGCACATTGCCTTCTTCCACACACCAGCGGGCGAAATCGAAATCCGTCTGCGAGGCGGAAGGAAAACCGATCTCGATTTCCTTGAAGCCCATTTCGAGCAGCAGCTTGAACATGCGGGCCTTGCGGTCGTGGCCCATGGGGTTGACCAGCGACTGGTTGCCGTCGCGCAGATCCACCGAACACCAGATCGGCGCTTTGTCGATGATCTTGCCCGGCCAGGTGCGGTCAGGGATGTTGATGGTCGGGTAAGGGCGATACTTCACGCTCGCGTCGTTCATGCCCTTGGAAATATTGGTGATCTTGCCGTCCATGTCGCTTCCTCCTTGCGCAGTCCGCGGGCTTCTTCAAGCCATCGGCGGATGCGCGGCCCTTGAGAGCCTAAATCCAGTATAAAATGAGATTTCGAGATGAGGAGCGTTTGCGCCAGCGGGCTTTCGGCCGCCGGGCGCTCCTCACTGGACCCGGCAACCGCGTGTAAGGTCGAGGCTAAGAAGCGAGAGTGCACCGCACGGCGAGGCCTTCGCAGAAATCTGCGCGCTCATGCCGAAAATGATTGCGATGCTGTTGCTCATGGCGACGTGTATAAACAGCGACTGGCAGTCTGACAAGTGATCTTGTGATGACCGGCTTATTTTACGTGACGGCCAGTCTCCAGTCTTTCGGCGATCCACAATTTGACAAGTGACTGTCGTGTCACACCGAGGCGCCGCGCTTCATTGTCGAGATCGTTGACGACCCAAGTCGGAAAATCGATATTCACGCGCTTGGGTTCGATGTTCAGATGCCGAGCCGTCGACCAGTCGAGATATTCGCTGATGTCTTCGCCATCATCGGCCATCCTGTCGAATTCTTCTGCGCTTATTGTCTTCATAGTGATGCCTCTCTAACTCCCGGACACGACGCACGGAAATGATGCGAATACGGCCGCCCCGCAGTGTGTGGACAGCCAACCATAGCTTCTCCCCGAGAAGCGCGATGAGCGCAAACCGCTCTTCGCCAATACCGTGGGCGGCAACCGTCAAACCATATTTATCGTGCCACAATGCCTGCGCATCGACAAAATCGATGCCGTGCTTGTCTTTATTGCCAGCGCTCTTTACCGGATCAAATTCGAATACCATGAGAATATAATATAAAAACTATACCGTTTCCACCATCTAACCACGCTTCACTACCCGCTGCAACGCCATCATCAGCCCGCCACCGATAAGCCCCCAGAATGCACCGGAAACGCCGGCGAAAGACAGGCCCGAGGCCGTAATGAGAAAGGTGATCGCCGCCGCCTCGCGGGTTTCCTGCTCCTTGAAGGCCGCGACGGCGGAACCGGAAAAGGCGCCGACCAGTGCCAGCCCCGCCACCGCCTGAATTAGGATGGGCGGCGCCAGAGCCACGAAGGCCGTGACCACACCGGCCAACAGACCGAAGATGATGTAACCGACACCGCCAATGATCGCTGCCCAATAGCGCCGTTTGGGGTCCGCATGGGCGTCCTCGCCCGCGCACATAGCCGCGGTGATCGCTGCGAGATTGACGGCATGGCCGCCGAAGGGTGCGGAAAGCAGCGAGAAGAAACCCGTCGTGGCGAAGAGTGGACCAGGCTGCGGATCGTAATGATTGACCTTCAGCACCGCGATGCCGGGAATGTTCTGCGAGGCCATGGTAACGATGAACAGCGGCAGCGCGATGGAGACGACGGCGTGCAGGCTGAAGACCGGCGTCACCCATTCCATCGGCGGCGTCAGCGATTGCGCCACGCTATCAAGCGCCCCCGCCGGAATATCGACGCCGAAGATCATGACAAGTACGAAGGCGGCAAGGGCGGCAGGCACGGCGAAAAGCCGCCTGAAGGCTCCCACCACGATCCAGGCAAGAATGATCGGCAAACCAAGCGCCGGGTTAAAGCCGATCGCCTTTACCGGCGCAAAGCACAGGCCGATGATGACACCTGACAGCATGGCATTGGCGAGCGGCGCGGGAATGGAGGCGACCGCGCGCCCGAGCGGCTTGAACAGGCCGGCGATGATGATCAGCACGGCGCAGATGATGAACCCGCCCACCGCCGCCGGAAACCCGCCCTCGATCACACCGGTGGTTGCCAGAAGGGCCGCACCCGGCGTCGACCAGGCAATGCTGACCGGCAGCCGGGTGGTGGCGGAAAGAACGATGGCGCAAAGCCCCATCGCCACCGAAAGCGCCATCAGCCCGGAGGCCGCCTCGAAATCCGTCGCGCCGACGGCTTTGAGGCCCTGCAACACGACGGCAAAGGAGCTGGCAAAACCGACAAAGGCGGTAAGGCATCCCATGAACAGGCTCTGGACGGAAAAATCTTTCAGCATGAAGCACTCTGCGGGCCTGCTGCCAGTCGCAAGAACCGCAACGGACGGCGGGGCGACAGGCAGGAACAAAATTTGAAGCGTAGGGCGCGAATCCGGACAGCGCGACACGCTTTGGATGAAGCATGACTATATTCAGGATCAAAAAAGACAAGGCTTGGCAAGATGAGCCGCCGGACTTCAGGTACGGAGATACGGAAAACGTCATCAAAGTTTAGCGGCAGGGCGCTAATCCTCGCGGCATCCATCCCAACAGGGCAGCCGCCACAAGAAGGATCGTCTCCATGTTTCGCATCGCCGCCATCGCCGCATTCTGCCTTGTGGCCCTTCCGGCCGCCGCCCAGACCCCGCCACCGCCAGCCTTTCTCGGCCAGATCGTCGTGCCCTCCGGCCTATCCATCAATGGCGTTGCTTTCGGCGGCATTTCCGATCTGACTTTTGATAGCGAAACCGGCCGTTATCTGGCCATTTCCGATGACCGTGTCGAAAAAGGCCCAGCCCGTTATTACGAACTGGAACTGGCCGTGACGGAAGGTGCCGTCACGCTGAACATCGCCGCCACCCGCGAATTGAAGGACGAGACCGGCGCAGCCTTCGCGCTGAAGGGCATCGACGCCGAAGGCATCGCACTCGACCGCAAGGCCGGCAAGCTCTACTGGTCGTCCGAACGCGACCTGAAAAACCAGCCGGCGATCTATGTCTCGAACCTCGATGGCAGCGATGTAAGGCGGCTGGAACTGCCCGAGGCCTATCTCGTCAATGATGCAAAGACGAGAGGCGTGCAGAATAATCTCGGCTTTGAGGGGCTAACGCTGACATCCGGCAAGCTCATCGCCGCCACGGAAAACGCGCTGACCCAGGATGGCCAGAAGGCCACCCCGCAGGCCGGCAGCCCGTCCCGCATTCTCGTCATCGACACGGCGACACTGACGCCGGTTGCCGAACATGTCTATGTCACCGAGGCGATCTCGAAGACCCCGACAGCCGCCGAACCGAAATATAACGACAATGGTCTCTCCGCCATCGCCGCCATGCCGGATGGCCGGTTTGTCACGGTGGAGCGCAATTTCGCTTCCGGCGTCGGCAACCATATCCGCTTTTTCATTGCCGACCTGTCCGGCGCGGAAAACATCCTCGGCAAGGACAAGATAGAGGCGGCGAATGTGCGCGCCGTATCGAAAACCCCGTGGTTCGAGATCAACGAAGGCGATTTCGGTCTCGACATCGACAATATCGAAAGCTTCGCCTTCGGACCGGTGGTGGATGGCAAGCAGCTTTTCGTCATCGCCTCGGACGACAATTTCAATGCGGGCAAGCAGTTCACCCAGTTCGCGGCCTTCGCAATTCCCGCCAATCTGGGTCAATGAAATCCGTGACGACAGGAGATACCGGCTCCGGACCACGTTCGGAGCCGGCAAGGAGCGCCTTTCACCAGCGAAGAAAACGGGAACCCGCAAAGGCGCCGATCAGGCCCATCATGAGAATGCCAAGCGAATACCAGATCAATACGAATGCCATGCCGTTTTCGGTGCAGAACCAGGAATAAACCCACGCTCCGGCCGCACCCGCTGCAAGGCCACCGACAAAACCGGCAAGCGTCGGGTCAGCCGGGGCGGCGCGTTTGAGAACGGCGAAATTCGCCAAAAAGACGGGAACCGAAAAAGCCGCGATCAGAAACGGGCAATGCAGCGCCGACCGCCCCAGAATAAGGGCGCGATAACTACCCGGCACGGCAAAACCGAGCTGGACAAGCGCTATCGCCACCATCGCGACGAAAATCAGCGCAAGCCAAACGAAGAAAAGACCGCTGTCCCCATCGGGGCTGGCAAGGCGTCTGACGGCGACAAATGCAGCCACGGCCAGCAGGGCGTTGTAGGCAGACTTGATCCAGAAACCCAGTTCGGTGAAGGCATCATCCATATCGACGCGCAGCCCGAGAATGACGAGCATCAGCAACAGCGAAATGCCAAGCGCGGGCAGAACCGCAAGCACGAGCCTGCGCTCCATCGCAAAAGCGGGCACGGGCCTGAGGTCACCCGCCAGTTGGTCAATCATGTCGTCCGTCTTTCTCACGAATCTCCCCGCAATTTTGCCGCCAGGACTTTCAGTGTCCTGTGAATACCGACCCTTGCCGCAAGCTCGGTCTGGCCGGATTTTTTTGCCGCTTCGGCAATCGACTGCCCTTCAAGCTTCACATTGCGAATGAGGTCGCGTTGCCGTTCCGGCAAGTCGTCGAGCAGCCGTTCCACATCCATGCGTGCCGTCACCGCATCGATGGTTGGCTCGGCCTCCAGCGTCTCATCGAGCTCCACTTCCGCCAGCATGCGCCCACCCCTGCCACGATAGTGGTCGATGAGCTTGTAACGGGCGATCGAAAAAAACCAGGCCGTGAAAGGTCGCGCACGATCATAGGTCCCCCGTTTGGCGTGAAGCGACAACAGGGTTTCCTGTACAAGATCCTCCACATCGCCTCTGGAAGTGGAGGCCATGCGCCGCCCATAATAGGCGATAAGCAGCCGGCGCAAGGCGTGGAGCAAATGCCTGTAGGCGCTATCGTCCCCGTCAAGGGAACGCAGCATCAGTATCTTTAATGTTTCTTCCGAAAGGCTGCCTGTCATCGTCACTATCGGGTTATTCGCAGTCCGCAGGATATTGTTACATAATGGCTTAAAAATAATCTCGCCCGAATATGCTCTCACAAGCACGTGAAGCTGTAACGATGGGCCGTTTCCGACCGAATGGACAGTCGTGAGCCCCCGGCACAACGCTGGCGGACATAAAAGGACGTCCAGAGGAGATCTTTCATGACCCGGATTTTTGGCACCATTGCCGTCGCTTCCATGCTGTCCGCCCTGTCTTTCGCAGGCATCGCCCATGCCGACAGCATGAAAACCGACACGATGAAGAAGGATGCCATGCACGGCGACAAGATGAAAATGGAGACGATGAAAAAAGACGGCATGTCCATGGCAGGCAAGAAGGACTGCATGCACAAGGCTGGCATGGAAATGAACAAGATGAAGAAGGCCGACATGATGAAGGCCTGTGACGCCATGAAATGACACCGGGGCATTTCCGCTTTTCTCCGAAACGCGAAAACACTCTGTCGCTTTGTTGTTACCCATTGTCCTGACGCAAAAGCGATCCCGCTTTACTGGAGATGCCCTAGCCTGAACGGAAAAAGCCCGCGCCGGTTTTCACCGGCACGGGCTTTTTCAACAGATAATCTCAGAAACTCAGAGTTCCGACTGGCTCTCGACGATCTTGCCGACGAGGCCGTAATCCTTGGCGTCATCCGCGCTCAGCCAGTAATCGCGATCGATATCCTTGGCGATCTTTTCTTCGCTCTGGCCGGTGGCCTTGGAGAAGATCTTGATCAGGCGCTGGTTCATCTTGATTATTTCGCGGGCCTGGATTTCGATGTCGGATGCCATGCCACGCGTACCGCCGGAGGGTTGGTGCAGCAGGAAGCGGGTGTTCGGCAGGCAAAGACGACGTTCCTTCGGCACCGAAACATAGATCAGCGCGCCGGCGGAAGCGACCCAGCCCGTGCCGATGATATAGACCTTCGGCTTGATGAACTTGATCATGTCATGGATGGAATCACCTGATTCCACGTGACCGCCCGGCGAATTGACGTAAACGCGAATGTCGTCGTCACTGGCGGCGGCAAGCGCGACCAGCTGCGTGCAGACCTTCTGCGCCAGTTCCTGCGTGATGCCACCATAGATGAAGATCGAACGCGACTTGAAAAGATTCGCTTCCGTTTCCTTGCCGATCGGCAGTTCCTTGCTCTTGTCGTCTTCGTCTTCGTTCATCAACGGCTCTCTCCAGCGTAATTCTTGCATGCCCTTCGGACATAGTGCGACTTGTTACGTAAGGCAATGAGCGAAAAAGACAAGGTTCGCGCCTGAACAATAAACAGTACCCCCGGCAGATGACGCATGGACAGCTTCTTTGCGTTCACGATATCGTCGTCCCCTCATTGCAGCGCCGCCCATACCGGAAGCCCAGGATCCGGACCGGCGGCAACAATCGAAAGAGGGAAACATGCTGAAAAGATTAGGCCTTGCCGCTACAGCGCTCGGCGTTACCGCCCTGCCCGCCTTTGCCCATTTGAACCCGGAAGAACACGGCTCCTTCATGGCCGGCGTTTCCCACCCGTTCTTTGGCGCGGACCATATTCTGGCAATGGTGGCCGTCGGCATATGGGCCTCGCAGATCGCCGCCGCAAACAGTGACCGAAAAGCCTTGTGGATCGTGCCGTCCGCCTTTGTCGGCACCATGGCCGTCGGGTTTCTGATGGCGGTTTACGGTATCGGTCTTCCCTTCGTCGAACCCGCCATCCTCGCCTCCGTCATTGGTCTCGGCCTGCTGGTTGCCACAGCGGCAAAGCTTCCCGCCACAGCGGCGGCAGCGGTTGTCGGCGCTTTCGCGCTTTTCCACGGCCATGCCCATGGCGGTGAACTGGGCAGTGCCGGCGCCTGGCAATTCGGCCTTGGCTTCATGATCGCCACCGCGCTACTGCATCTGGCCGGCATCGCGCTCGGCCTTGGCATTGCCCGTTTCGGCTCGGCGGCAAGCCGCACCATCGGCGCGCTGACGGCAATCGCCGGCCTGTCGCTTGCCCTCGGCGGCTGACGATCATTACCGAAATTTAAAATTCGGGCCGCTTTGAAAAGCCAGAATTGAGGCCTACCTCCTTATCGTGGATTTACGCTTCACGGTAAGGAGGCAGCACATGTCACCGGAAGAAAGCCAGCTTCTCAAGGGCCTGTTCGACAGGACCAAAACCGCATCCGCCACCCCGCGTGACCGCGAGGCGGAAACATTGATCGCAGACGCCGTGCGCGATCAGCCCGCAGCCCCCTATTATCTCGCCCAGGCGGTAATCGTTCAGGAAAAAGGGCTGGAGGCGGCAGCAGCCCATATCAGGCAGCTCGAAGACCGCATCCATGCGCTGGAAAGCGGTAACAACGCCCCGCAGGCGGCCGCACAGGGCGGGTTCCTGAGTTCCATTTTCGGCACCGGCCAGCCCCAGCCACCCGCACCCACGCCAGCCCCGGCTGCCGCCCCAACCTCATGGCGCAATGATACCGCCGGCCAGACGGCTGGCCCCTGGGGATCGCCGGCCGGTCAGCAGCAACCCGGCGGCCCCTGGAGCCAGCAGACCAATGCCGTCGGACGTTCAGGTGGTGGCTTTCTGCAGGGTGCGCTTGGCACCGCCGCCGGCGTCGCGGGCGGCATGCTGCTTGCCAATTCGTTGAGCGGCATTTTCGGCAGCCACATGTCGTCGCTGGGGCTGGGTTCACCCTTCGGCGGCGGTAATGCCGCAGGCAACGCCCCCGTCGAAGAAACCGTCGTCAACAATTATTACGGCGACAGCGCAAACCAGCAGAATAACGACGACGATGACGATAATATCCAGCAGGCCGATTATGACGACAGCGCCGACGATATGGATTCCGATTCAGGCGACGACGGGTCGTTCGCCTGAATCGTCATGCCTGTAAACAGCCGGATCAGCCCCGACCGCGATAGGTCGGGACACCCTGATCCGGCAGCCACACGCCTTCGGGCGCAGCTCCAGTCTGCCAGAAGACGTCGATTGGAATGCCGCCACGCGGATACCAGTACGCGCCGATCCTCAGCCATTTCGGCTGCAGCAGTTCCACCAGACGCTTGGCGATATAGACGGAGCAATCCTCGTGGAATGCGCCGTGGTTGCGGAAGGACTGCAGGAACAGCTTCAGCGACTTCGATTCCACCAGAAAATCACCCGGAATATAATCGATGACGATATGGGCGAAATCCGGCTGGCCGGTCATCGGGCAAAGCGAGGTGAATTCGGGCGCGGTGAAGCGCACCACGTAATCAGTGCCGGCATTGCCGTTCGGCACCTTTTCAAGAATGGCCTTTTCCGGGCTCTCGGGCGTATCGACCTTCGTGCCCAGCTGCGACAGGCCGGAAACATCCGTCACGGACATGGAAAACTCCTGATTACTTATACAATGACTTTGACGCCATGCGCCTTTTCGCCCTCAGGCTCGACGTGAATGGCAAGGCTGGCGCCCGGTATGACCTCCCTTATGGCATCTTCAAGGCGGTCGCAAATATCATGCGCCTCCCGCACCGTCATCGTGGCGGGAACAACCACGTGGAAATCGATGAAAGCCGCCGAACCGGCACGGCGGGTTCTCAGGTCATGCACCCCCATCACGCCGCCGGAATGTTCGGCAATCGCCTTCTTGATCGCCTCGTCTTCTTCCGGCTCCACCGCCCGGTCCATCAGCCCGCCCAACGAATGCAGGATGACCTTCGATCCCTGAAACAGGATGTTGATGGCAACCAGAATGGCGAGCAGCGGATCGAGAATGGCGTAACCCGTCAGAAGCGCCAGAATGAGGCCGACGAGAACACCCGCCGAGGTCACGACATCGGACATGATGTGATGGCCATCGGCCGCAAGCGCCGGCGAGGCGTATTTTTTACCAACGCGGATCAGGGTTGTCGCCCAGACGGCATTGATCACGGCTGCAAAGGCGTTGATGGCAAGACCGAGAACCGGCGCTTCCGGCAGCCTCGGACTGAAAAGGCTGCCCCACGCTTCCTGCACGATCAGGAGCGCGGCTACGACGATCAGCACGCCTTCAACCACGGCGGAAATATATTCCGCCTTGTGATGGCCGAACTGATGGTCGTCATCGGCGGGCTTCTGCGCATAACGAATGACGAAATAGGCGATGAAGGCCGCGACCACGTTGACGGTCGATTCCAGACCATCGGACAGAAGTGCGACGGACCCCGTGACCCACCATGCCAGAAGCTTGAGGCCCAGCACGCCGAAAGAAAGTGGAATGCCCCAGAATGCGAGCTTCCTTACCAGTGCATTGCCTTCACTGTTCATTTTTGCCCCCGTGCGGATGCGAACGAATTGCATGACCGACTGCCAAAACGCACGAACCGCGCGCACGGGGTCTCCGTGCGCGCGGTTCGCTATTGGGATTTTCTATCGTTCAAACCGCAGGCAAGGTCAAGAGCCTCAAGATCGCATCAACAACCTCAGTCCTCGCTTTTCTGTTCGCAGAAACGGATGCGGTTGCCGAAGGGATCGGTGACTTCCATCACATCGCCCCAGGGTAGTTCTTCGACGCCCGGCTTCATGAAGCGATAGTCATGTGCCGCCAGTTCCTGCCGATAGGCGTGAACGCCGCGCATGGTGACAAAGATGTTGGAGCCCGGCGTCGCATCGCCGTGATGGCCGCTGAGGTGCAGCCCCATTCCAGCGCGCGACACCTGCATATAGAGCGGGAAATTGTCGCCGAAGCGATGTTCCCAGTCGATCTCGAAACCGAGAAAATCGACATAAAATTCCCGGGCCTTGGCCTCGTCGAAAATCCTGACGATCGGGAAGGTCCGCTCGAAACCGATTTCTGAAAGGCTGTGCTTTTCGGCGTCGCGCATGCGCACTTTCCCGTTTTTAAGGCCATGAAAAAATACCGGCCGCAACAGGTGCGGCCGGTATCGTCAGCTTATTCGGCGGCGACGATCTTGCCGTCCTGCCACTTGAAGAGCGAGAAGGTCTGCGACGTCAGGTCGCCATTCTCGCCATAGGTGACCTTGCCGATTGCCGTGGCGAAAGCATCACCGCTCTTCAGAGCCGTGACAACCGCTTCGGCATCCTTGGCGCTTCCAGCCTTCTCGATGCCGGCCTTCAGCACTTCAACGGCGGCGTAGGCATTGAGGGTGAAGGCTTCCGCCGGAATGTTGGCAGCCTTCAGCGCTTCGGCTGCGGCCTTGGAGTCGTCGTTCTTCAGCGCGTCGGAGGCGTTGGTGAAGATGGTGCCTTCACCAGCCTGCGAACCGATGTTCCAGAACTCGCTGTTCGACAGGCCGTCGCCGCCGATGACGGCAGCCTTGGAGCCGATGTCCTTCAGCTGGCGCACCAGAAGACCGGCTTCCGGGTGGTAACCGCCGAAATAGACGACATCGGCATTGTCGGACTTCAGGCGGGCTGTCAGCGCGCCGAGATCCTTTTCGCCTGGTGTCAGCGCATCATAGAGAACTTCGGTCACGCCACCGGCATTCAGCGTTGCCTTGAAGGCATCCGCAAGACCTTTACCGTAGGCGCCCTTGTCGTGAATGATGGCGATCTTCTTGTCCTTGAGGTTGGCGAGAACGTATTTCGCCGCAACCTCGGCCTGCTGGTCGTCACGACCGCAGGTGCGGAAGACGTTGGAAAGGCCACGGTTGGTCAGGCCCGGCGCAGTTGCCGTGGGGGTGATCATCAGCACGCCGTTTTCGGCAAAGACATCCGATGCCGGAATGGCAACGCCAGACGTCACCGGACCGACGACGAAATGAATGCCTTCGGCAACAAGCTGGTTGGCCGCGGAAACGCCCTGCTTCGGCTCGCCGCCATCGTCGGCCAGCTTCAGCACGACCTGTTCGCCGAGGATGCCGCCCTTTTTGTTGATTTCATTGACTGCCGTCTGCGCGCCGTTCTTGACCTGGTCGCCATAGGCAGCGACGGGACCGGTGAGCGGCGCAATCAGGCCGATGACGATTTCGGCATGGGCAAGGGGTGCGAATGCGAAGGACGCGGCAAGCGTCACGCTGGTCAATGTCTTCAGTTTCATCCTGGTGTCTCCTTAAAAGGGGTCGCGGACCCGGTGAGCGCCATGGGCGTTGACCGAATGAAACTTATCGGACGCCTCCCGGCGAAAACTCGTTCCATGTTTGAATTCCGAGCCTTCAATCTCAACTCATACGGAAGGTTTGATGATTTATGCAAGTCACCTTTGTTGGATAAGGTCTATTACCTGTAAATCAATCGCCCCGCCCGTCATGATTGCGCTATCAGAACCTATAATCGACCCTTCGTAAACCCTTGGCGTTTGGCTGCCAGAAGTGGATAATACCGGCATGATCGCAGCAGATGACGCATTTCTGACGGGCCTTCCCGTCTTCCGGCATTTTGAGGACGTGGCAGACCCGGCGCTTTACCGCGCCCTGCCGCCGGGATGGGGCCTGGCCATCGCCGATATCGTCGATTCGACGGCCGCGATCGGTGCCGGCAGGTACAAGTCCGTCAACATGGCTGGCGCGGCGGTCATATCAGGCGTCTCGAACAGTCTTGGCCGCCATGACCTGCCATTCGTCTTTGGTGGCGATGGCGCCGCCGTCGCCGTGCCGGCAAATGGAATGCCGCTTGCGGGCATCGCCCTTTCGAACGTTCAGCGCTGGGTGAAGGACGACCTTGACCTTTCGATGCGGGTTGCCCTGGTGCCGATCGAAGACATCCGCACAAACGGCTTCGATGTCAGGGTCGCACGCTTTCAGGCAAGCCAAGATGTTTCCTATGCAATGTTTTCGGGCGGCGGCAACAGCTGGGCGGAAGCGCAGATGAAGGCCGGGCAATATACCCTGCCAGCCGCCGCAGCGGGTGAGCGGCCGGATCTCACGGGCCTCTCATGCCGCTGGAACCCCATTCCGGCCACCCATGGCAAGGTGGTGTCGATCATCGCCGTGCCGGGACCGTCGCAGGATATGCCCGCCTTCCGGCAACTGGTCGTCGATCTCGTTGATCTGGCCGCCCAGGATGCCAGACATGGCCACCCCGTGCCGGAGGATGGACCGAAACTCGGTTTTGTCGGAGAAGGCCTCGGTCTCGAAGCAAAGGCTGGCGCTGCCTATCACGATGGCTGGGGGCAGAAGCGCCGTTCGCTGCGCATCCTCGGCGAAAGCCTGCTCGTCAATCTTCTCGGCCTGACCGGGGTGTCGCTCGGGCGGTTCAATGCGGAGCGTTACCGACGCTCGGTGGCCAGCAACACCGATTTCAGGAAATTCGATGACGGCCTGAAGATGACGGTGGACATAGACGCCGCGCGGCTCGAAAAAATCCATGCCCGTCTGGAACAGGCCCGCCTGTCTGGAACCTGTTATTTTGGCCTGCACGAACAGGAGGCCGCCCTGATGACCTGTATCGTGCCCTCGCCGCTTTCGCGGGATCACATGCATTTCGTGGACGGTGCGGACGGCGGATATGCGGCAGCGTCAAGCCGCCTCAAACAACAGATGCAGGCGGCGCTATCCCCATAAGACCCGCCGGTGTGAGAGGTACACCTCTTAAGCCTGATGGCCCTCCGATCCAGACGCAGGACCTGAAAACGAAAAACCGGCGTCGTGCGCCGGTTTCAACGGATATGTTGCCGCGAAGGCCTGAAAATGGCCGTGGGATCAAGCGGCGGTCTTGCTGCTGCTCTTCTGCACCTGGCAATAAATTTCCTCGAGGGAGGCGAGGATTTTTTTGACGGATTCGGAGTTGCTGGAATAATAGATGGTCTGCGCATCCCGTCGTGTCTTGACCAGCCGTTGCGCACGCAATTTGGAAAGATGCTGCGAAAGAGCGGACTGGCTGAGGCCAACCTGCGAAGCGAGAACACCGACCGGCACTTCCGTATCCACCAGCGTGCATAAGATCATCAGGCGCTTGGGATTCGCCATCGCTGAGAGCAAGTCTGCAGCGGCGATGCTATGTTCCGACAGAGATTGGTTATCCATACGCTCAAGTCTCCTGATGACAGTCGGAAAGACCGTCATGGTGGCTATAATAGGTGTTCCAAAAGAAGTTTTTATAATTCGGCGGATACGTTGTATATACCTAAATCTTGCTTATATCGTGTCCCTTTCAAAGACTATTCTTGACCATTTATTTACTTAAGACATCGCGACTAAATTATAATCTTTTTGCCTGATTTTTATCAATTTAGCAATAACCTTATGTATTAGCAGTAGTATTTATAAGCAGTAAACGATCAAAATTTGAGCGTATAAATCTTGACGACCAGTGCCCGGTTTTGAGGCTGCAATCTTATACCACCTTAAATTTAGCAACGGCCTACAGAATCTAGATTAACTTTGCGCAATTTTCTCGAAATTTGCAATATGATTTTTATTAGTAATTATTTTCATGCATAACTTATGATACCAAAAATATTCTTTGCTACCGTGGGAAGGTATAACTTGCGCCGCAGGCCCGCTTTAAAAGCATAAAGGGCCCTCCATCACGGAAGGCCCTTTTTTGCTTTTTCACCGCGGGGGAATATTATTTTTTGCGATGCCGGGTCAGCCCGGTCACGATCTCGTCGGCGGAGATTGTGCCTATGATCGCGCCATTGTCGACGACACCGATCGCGCCCGAATGCTTCGCAAGCGCATCGAGAATGTCGATCAGCGGCGATGACGCAAGCGCGGTGGCGGCCACGGTCAGTCGCCCGTTTCGCTCGTCGACACCGGGCTTCATCACGTCGGCGGCGGTGAGCATCGAGATCGGGTTCATGTTCTGCACGAAGTCAGCGACATATTGCGTGGCCGGCTGCTTGACGATCTGCTGCGGCGTACCGCACTGGATGATACGTCCGCCTTCCATCATGGCGATGCGATTGCCGATGCGGAATGCTTCGTCCAGATCGTGACTGACGAAGAGAATGGTCTTCTTCAGCCGGCTCTGGAATTCCAGAAGCTCATCCTGCAAACGGCTCCTGATCAGCGGATCGAGCGCCGAAAACGGCTCGTCCATTAAGAGAATCGGCGCGCCGGTGGCGAAGGCACGGGCCAGCCCCACGCGCTGCTGCATGCCGCCGGAAAGTTCTCCCACCTTGCGGTCGGCCCAGGCGGAGAGGTTCACCAGTTCCAGCTGCTCGGCCACCATGCGTTTGCGCTCTGCTTCCGGTACGCCGGAAAGCTCGAGCCCGAAACCGACATTGTCGGCCACATTGCGCCAGGGCAGAAGGCCGAATTGCTGGAAGACCATGGAAACCGTGTGCGTGCGCAGGTCGCGCAACGCCTTCGCCGGGCAGCGATAGGGATCGACATAACCGGACTTGGTCTTCACACCGACATTGCCGCGCACCACCGGCGCCAGACCATTGACGGCGCGAAGCAGCGTCGATTTGCCGGATCCGGAAAGCCCCATGAGCACAAGGATTTCGCCTTCACTCACCGACAGCGAGGCATTGGCAACACCGAGCACCAGCCCGGTTTCGTTATTGATCTCGTCGCGGGTACTGCCTCTGTCGATCATCGGCAGGGCGGCATCGGGCCGGTCGCCGAAAACGATATCGACATTTCCGAAGATGATGGCGTCGCTCATAGGTCATCCTCCGCGCCGGGAAGTCGGAAAAGCCGGTCGAGAACGATCGCCAGTATGACGATGCACAGCCCTGCCTCGAAGCCCATGGAGATGTTGACGGTGTTGAGCGCGCGCACCACCGGTACGCCGAGCCCGTTGGCGCCGACGAGAGCGGAGATGACCACCATCGACAGTGACAGCATGATCGTCTGGGTCAGGCCCGCCATGATCTGCGGCGCGGCGAAGGGAAGCTCCACCTTGCGCAGAACCTGGGACGGCGTCGCACCGAAGGCGACCGCCGCCTCCACCAGCGCCGGTGGCGTCGAGACGATGCCGAGGCGGGTAAGCCGCACGGGGGCCGGGATGGCGAAGATGACGGTGGCGATGAGCCCGGGAACCATGCCGAGGCCGAAAAGCACCAGCGCCGGGATAAGATAAACGAAGGTCGGGATGGTCTGCATCAGGTCCAGCACCGGGCGCATGCCGGCATAAATCCATTTGCGCCGCGCCGCCAATATGCCGAGCGGTATGCCGATGATCATGCACACGGCGCTCGCGGCCATCACCAGCGCCAGCGTTTCCGTCGTGGCTTTCCAGTAACCGAGATTGATGATGAGCAACAGGCCGAGCGCCGTGAAGAGCGGCATACCGACAGACCGGCGTGTCCAGGCCGAAAGCGCCGTCACTATCGCGACGATGATCAGCGGATGCGGCGCCTGTAAGACATAAAGCAGGGCGTTGATGACGCTTTGGAAGATGAAAGAAAGCCAATCGAAGAAAAAAGCGAGATTGCCGGTCAGCCAATCGATGGCCTCCTTGGCATATCGGCCGACAGGCAGGCGGTTTTCAGGAGCGCTGAGCCATTCCACGGTAAGAAAAGACCTTTCGTGAACAAATGCAGAAACGACGGCCGGCAGCGGGACTGCCGGGCGCGGTGCTGGCGCGTGACCTGCGATGCGGCAAAATTCGCCGGCTGAGGTCATGCATGGGCATCGTTATTTCCCGCTGCAATCCGGCCTGTCGCACAGGCCGGACGCAGTCATGCATAGTCTTGCGTTAAAGGCCCAGTGCCTTCTTGGCGGCGGGCAAGGCGTCGGCACTACCGTCCCTGGTCTTGACGTTTGCGAGCCAGGGCTCGATCGCTGCCGGATTGGCCTTCAGCCAGGCGGTCGCTGCCGCTTCGCCCTCAAGGCCGTCATTCAGGATCTTGCCCATGATCTCGTTTTCCATGGGCAGGGAAAATTGCAGGTTCTTCAGAAACGCGCCGACATTCGGGCACTCCTCGACATAACCCTTGCGCACATTGGTATGGATCGTCGCGCCCCCGAGATTGGGGCCGAAGACCTCGTCGCCACCGGTCAGGTAGGTCAGCTTGAAATTCGCATTCATCGGGTGCGGTTCCCAGCCGAGGAAGACGATCGGCTCGCCGGATTTTTCCGCACGGGCAACCTGCGACAGCATGCCCTGTTCGGAAGACTCCACCACCTCGAATGATTTCAGGCCGAAACTATCCTTGGCCACCATGTCGAGGATCAGGCGATTGCCGTCATTGCCCGGCTCGATGCCGTAAATCTTGCCGCCGAGATCGGCGCTATGGGCGGCGATATCCTTGAAGTCCTTGATACCGAGTTCGGCACCCTTGGCGTTAGTCGCCAGCGTGTATTTGGCGCCCGTCAGGTTTTCACGCAGCGTCTCAACAGATTTGTCTTCGCGGTAAGGCGCGATATCGCCTTCCATGGTCGGCATCCAGTTGCCGAGGAAGACATCGATGTCCTTGTTTTTCAAGGATGTATAGGTAACGGGTACGGAGAGAAGCTTGACGTCGGTTTCATAACCCAGGCTTTTCAGGAGTACGGTGGCGGTCGCCGTTGTGGCCGTGATGTCGGTCCAGCCAACATCTGAGAAACGCACCGTACCGCAACTTGCCGGCTCGGCGGCACCGGCCGCGCTGAACGTCATGGAGGAGATTGCTGCGGCCAGGGCCAGACAGCGGCTTCTATTTGCAAACATTGTTTGCTCCCTTTTTTTTCGTTCCCTTGCCATTATCAATATCTGCCGGCCACAATCAACTCGCGTGCATTTGCGTGCTTTGGCCCACCGTTTGCGACAAAACCGTGAAAATGTCGGCCTTCAACCGTGTAATGTCGAGAATGGCAGGCCGCGGAAATCTGTGTTTTTTCCATCTCCGCACTTTTCAACCCGCTTCTTCGCCGTCAAAAGACGCAGATTGCAGCATCGGCTCGGGAATGAGAATCGGTTTTGCAAGGCGCGATGCGCCGATTCAGAAAATTGGAGCATGGTTGCGACGCGTCTGACGAACGCAAAGGCGCTCCGGGAGTGGATAATGGCAAAACTCTATTTCAATTATTCGACGATGAATGCCGGCAAATCGACCATGCTGCTGCAGGCGTCCTATAATTATCAGGAACGCGGCATGCGCACCCTGATCTTCACGGCCGCCTTCGACAACCGGGCGGGCGTCGGTCGCGTCGCCTCGCGCATCGGCCTGTCCTCCGACGCCCTGACCTTCGATGAAAATACCGACCTCTTCGCCGAGGTATCGGCCCTTAATGCCGAAGCGCCGGTCGCCTGCGTTTTCATCGACGAAGCCAACTTTCTCTCCGAACACCATGTCTGGCAGCTGGCCAACATTGCCGACAGGCTGAATATTCCGGTCATGACCTATGGCCTGCGCACGGATTTTCAGGGCAAGCTATTCCCCGCCTCGAAGGAACTGCTCGCCATCGCCGACGAGCTTCGCGAAATCCGCACCATCTGCCATTGCGGTCGCAAGGCGACGATGGTGGCCCGTTTCGACAATGAAGGAAAGGTCGTGACGGAAGGCGCGCAGATCGAGGTCGGCGGCAATGAAAAATACGTTTCCTTCTGCCGCCGCCATTGGGTGGAGACCATCAAGGGCGGCTAAGCCTCTGCGTCCGGTTGCCGCATTTGATTTTTCGCAAAGATGGCTGCCCTGCTCCTGCGCTAAGACGAGGACGACACATTCGCGTGGATGTGCTTTCTCTCAGGAGCAAAATTATGCAGAACAAAACTGCCAAATTCGCCAGCCTCGCCATCATCGCAGGCCTTTTCGCCTTTCCCGCCCTCTCGGCTGAAATCGAAGTAAAGATGCTCAACAAGGGCAGCGACGGCCAGGCGATGGTCTTCGAACCGGCAACCGTCAAGGCCGCCGTCGGTGACGTCATCACCTTCGTTCCGGTCGACAAGGGCCATGATGCGGCAGCCGTCAAGGAAATGATCCCCGAGGGCGTCGCCGACTTCAAGGGCAAGATGAACGAGACGGTGAAGGTGACGGTCGACAAGGAAGGCGCTTATGTCGTCAAATGCACACCGCATCTGGGCATGGGCATGGTCGCTCTCATTGTCGTTGGCGACGCACCGCCGGCCAATCTGGATGCTGTCAAGAACGGCAAGCTGCCGAAGAAAGCCCGTGACCGGCTGAATGCCGAGATCACCAAACTCGGCCTGTAACCGCATATCCCCGCGGCTCCGCGCCGGCAATATCCGGTTAAGCAGTCTGAGCATGCCGGAATGGCCGACGCGGACCGCAGGTTGAGAAAAGTTTCGCAATCATGTTGTATCCCGGTTGACCGGGACATATCTGGAAGACAGTAAATGACCGTGGTTTTTCCGAAGCACCGAAGGGCGCCCGGTTGAACCGCGGATTTTTCTTCCGGCGTCCAGCCCCACGGGCAGAGGAGACTATGACGACATGATCGACCGGATCACCGCATTGATTCAGGCAGCCTTCAGCGCCATCGGCAAGGCCGCCGGCATGGTCGTCGCCTGGCTTTTGTGGCCCTTCATGGCCGCCCATGGCTGGTATCGCGACCGCAACTGGATCATCAAGGGACCGATCGCTCTGGTTCTCATCCTGCTTGCCGGCTTCTACGGATATTTCGTCTGGCAGACGCAGGTCTGGAGCAATTTCGACCCGGATTACATTTCCCGTTACAAGCTGGCCGAACGCACCGTGCCGCCCGGACAGGAATTGCCGGCAGCCACCCCGGCTGCAGCCGCCGGCGCCACCGGCGCTGCCGCCAACACGTCCGCACCCGTGTGCCAGCGATCCGCCATCGTCGATGCCGCCGCTGATCTCACCGATTTCAACGTCAACCAGAACGCATGGATTTCCTCCATGCTGCTTTACCGTCTCGGCCTCTTCGGCATGGATTGGGACAGCACGCCGTTTCTGGATAACAAGGCTTCGTTCCAGCGTGGCGTGAACCAGGCCGTGCGCCGCACCTCGGTGGAACTGGTGGATACGCTCGGCCGCGTGCGCGGCACCTCTGGTATCAACAACAATCTCCAGGAAGCGCGTGGCAACATGCAGTTCAGCGAATATTCCTGGTATTTCGGCCTTGATCCCTTCGGTCCGAAGACGCCGACACCCAGCTACTACCGCGCCGCCATCCGCAGTTTCCAGGCTTTCAACGGCGAACTGACCGCCTGCAAAGCGGTTTTCGATACCCGCGCCGACAACCTCATCCAGTTCATCGACCGCATTGCCGGCGATATCGGCTCCACATCGGCAATTCTGCGCGAGCGTTCGGAGAACTATAATGGCGGCTGGTTCGACACCCGCGCCGACGACCGTTTCTGGTTCGCCTATGGCCAGCTCTACGGTTATTACGGCGTGCTTTCGGCCGCCGGATCGGACTTCGCGCAGGTCATCCGCGAGCGTAACCTCACCAACCTGTGGAACGACACGCTGGTGCAGACCCGCGCGGCGCTGCGCATCCAGCCGGCGATCATTTCCAACGGCGAGGAAAGCGGCTGGATCATGCCCTCGCATCTCGCCACCATGGGATTTTACGTGCTGCGGGTTCGCTCGAACCTCGTCGAGCTCCGTTCCGTTCTCGACCGCTGACAATGATGCCGGCCCTTTGCGGCCGGCTCAATCTATCAGGCGCTGACGTATGGTCTTTGCCACCAGTTGCGTGCGGTTGACGCAGTCGAGCTTGCGCATGGCGTTGTTCATATAGGTATTGACGGTGTGCTCCGAGATGGAGAGAAGCTCGGCGATCTCCACGGAGGTCTTGCCCTGCGCGGTCCAGCGCACCACATCGAGCTCCCGTTTCGTCAAGGGTGACGGGCTTTTGGAGCCGATGCGGCAAAGACGGTCATAGACCTCCAGAGCATGCAGCACGATCATGCCCAGTTCATTCAGCGATGCCTGTGAGAGGGCATCGCGATCGCCGGCAAAATTCATCAGATGCCGGTTTCCGCTCATGCCGCTGACCGGCACCATGAGCCCGGAGGTGATGCCGATGCTGCCGAGCGATGCCCCCGCTTCCGCCAGGGTTCCGCAGGCAATATCCGCGTCGTCCAGCGACCAGTATTGCGGCATCATCGATGAGGCGCCACGCTTGATAACGGGACACTCGCCAAGCGCACCATTCGCCGTCATCGCATTCACAACCCAGACCGGCAGGCTGCTTTCCACAACTGTTGGCAAGGCATAGGCATTGCTGCCGCCGGGTAATTTCATCAGTGTCACATGCGCATAACCGAACGCGCGCATTACCTCTAGCAGCGCCATCAGCCATTGCTGCCTGTCGGCAGCGGCCGACAGGTCACGGCAAAGTCTGGCCTGGCGCTCCGTTTTCGACATTCAGCCACCACCACCCGATGGGCGCAAAATGCCCCAATGTGAGGAACAGACAGCAAAGGCGAAGACGGTTGCGACCTTCATGACCGGCGGACCACCTGAATTAAAGCGCGGGTTTTTCGGACTTGCCCTTTGGCTTGGCCATCAGTTTTTCCAGAAAACCGAGCATAACCGCCGAGACGACAAAAGCCAGATGAATGATGGTGAACCACATCAGCTTGCTGTCCGAATATTGGTTGGCGTTGAGGAATATCTGCAGCAGATGGATGGACGAAATCGCCACGATCGACGATGCGACCTTGATCTTCAGACTGCCGGCATCGAGCTTGCCAAGAAACGAAACCTCGTCATCCGCATTGTCGAAGCGGCTGACGAAATTCTCGTAACCGGAAATCATCACCATGACGATCAGGCTGGCGACCAGCGCCGCATCGATCAACCCAAGCATGGCGAGGATCATATCCGACTCGTCATAAATAAAGACGTTTTTTGCAACCTTCAGGAATTTGAGCGCGAAGGAAAACGCATAAACCGCCAGCGCCGCGACAAGCCCGAGATAAAAAACGACGAGCAGCCAGCGGCTGGAGAGGATGATCCGCTCGACGAGCAGTTCAAGAGACTTCATTTCCGTATCCGATAATAATCTGTTTACTGTTGGAGCATGCTTTCTTTCGCCATGTAAACTGGCTGCGAATATCCTAGCAAGCGGCAATGTCGGGACTTTGGCGGCACCATGGCGTTTTTGCCGCATTCAGCGGCTGGAAGACGCCACGACAGCTCGTAACATTTCTGCAACATACCGTTATGCTTTAAAACATGATGCGAAAAGTCATATATAATATGTTGACAGTTATCATCATGTTTTCTAGTCCTCACCTATCGGCTCGCCCGTAACAATTCAGAACATTTTCAGCCGCGCACAAGTGCGGCGCGTTTTCGCGCGCCGTGTTTATCCGCGCGCATACCGGGGGTACTAATGTCCATCTCGCGCACACATTCCGCGCTGCTTCTGTGCACTGCCATGTCTCTTCTGCCGCTTGCCGGCCCTGCACGGGCGCAGGATGCCGCTTCGCAGGCGAACGGCACGACGACGCTTGAAAAGATCGTGGTCAAGGGCAAGCGCGTTAAAAGCGCCAACGCCGCTGCCGATACGCCGCTGGCAAGCCAGACGACGGCGGAAGAGATTCGCAAGAAGGATATCGGCAGCATCAAGAATCTTGGAAACACCACCGAGCCAGGCGTCGATTTCATCGAAGCCAAGCCCGGCAAGCCTGGTGGCCTGTTCATTCGCGGCCTCGGCGGCGCACGCGTCGTGACACTGATCGACAATATCCCCGTCCCCTTCTTTGAAAACTTCGCTCGCCAGGGTCAGGCCACCACCACGTTAAGCAATACGAATTCGAGCTTTGATTTCTCATCGCTTTCGACGGTTGATGTGGTGCGCGGCGCCGACTCCAGCCGTATCGGCTCCGGCGCTCTCGGTGGTGCGCTCGTGCTGCGCACACTCGAGCCGGAAGACCTGATCGGCGAAGGCAAGGATTGGGGCGGCGTTGCCAAAACCACCTATGACAGTGAGGACAGAAGCGTCGGCGGCTCGCTTGCCGTTGCCAAGAAGATCGAGAACACCTCTGTTCTCTTCCAGGGCTCCTACAAGCGTGGTAACGAGACGGATAACAAGGGCACGGACGATATCTACGGATTGCGCCGCACCAAGCCCAACCCCGCCGATACCTATGAAAGCAACCTGATGTTCAAGATCCGTCAGGATCTTGAAGGCGGCCATCGCATCGGCCTGACAGCAGAGCGTTACTCGCTGAGAAACCGCAGCGACATGAAAACCCTGCAGGGCGTCAGCATAACGGGCACGGGATCGAGCTATCGGATCGGCGACTACCGCGGCTATGAGAATACGGAGCGAGATCGCGTATCTCTCGACTACGAATACGAAGCACCTTCGACCGACGGCCTGATCGATGCCGCCAATCTGTCGCTTTACTGGACGCGCCTCTCCAAGGAATCCGGTGCTGGCGACCGACTGACCAACAATTCGCTCTATATTCGCGAAGACAGCATGCGCAACAGCGCATTTGGTATCGTCGGCGGCCTTGAATCCGGCTTCGAACTCGGCGGCGTGCAGCACACGGTCCGTTTCGGCGGCAACGCCATGACGACCGATTTCAGCCAGGAGCTTTACGCCAATACGGCCGGAGTGACGTCTTCGTCGCAGTCCGACATGCCTGACGTGAGCGGCAAGAGTCTCGGTCTTTATCTCGATGACGAAATCGCCTTCGGCAATGGCTTCCGCCTTACCCCCGGTTTGCGCTTCGATTCCTATGATTACGATCCGGATGGTTCGGTATCCAGCAACAGCGGCTACAGAACCTTCGGTCTGCCGAGTGGCAACAGCGGCTCGCGTTTCTCGCCAAAACTGCTCGCGACCTATGACCTCACCCCCGAGGTGCAGCTTTTCGCACAATGGTCCATGGCTTACCGTGCACCGACCATTAACGAGCTTTATCTGAACTTCTCGAACATCACTTCGGGCGGATATGCCGTTATCGGCAATTCCGAACTGAAGCCAGAAACGAGCAATGGTTTCGAAATCGGCGCGAACTACGCCTCCGGCGATCTTGCCGGAAGCCTGACGCTGTTCCACAACAAGTACAAGAATTTCATCGAGCAATATACGACGACCACCAACCTCTTCTCCTTCAGAGGGTCGCCGGGAAGCCTGTTCACCTATCGCAACCGCAACAATGTCGAAATCTCCGGTGTGGAAGCCAAGGTGCGCAAGGAGCTCGCAAACGGCTTCTTCGCCCACGCCTCGCTTGCTTACGCCTATGGCAAAGACACCGACACGAATGAGTTCATTCGCACGGTTGCGCCGTTCAAATCCGTCCTCGGCGTCGGCTACGAGCAGGAAACCTGGGGCACGGAATTCACGGGCGTCTTCTCATCCGGCATGCGTGACGACAAGGTGGCCAACACCTTCGATGCCCCCGGTTACGGCGTCTTCAACCTGAGTGGCTGGTGGGAGCCTGAACAGACGAAGGGCCTGCGTATTCAGGCCGGCATCTACAACCTGTTCGACAGGAAGTATTGGAATGCCGTCGGTGTCCGCGACATCAACCCCAACACCGCCAGCACCGTCAACCAGCCGGTTGATTTCTATTCCGAAGCCGGACGCACCTTCAAAATCTCTCTGACCCAGAAATTCTAAAACCGGGCAGAAATATCATCTCCAGTCGGGGCGGCCTTCGGGTCGCCCCTTTTTTGTCAGCGGCAATAGAGGTAGCTGCCCTTGCGTTCCAGGACGTCGAGATGCAGGTGATCCTGATGGGTGGCATCGCTGCCGGGGGAAAGAACGGTGCGAAAGAACAGGCAGGCGGCGGCCGTAATCGTCCGTTGGAAGGCGCCTTCCGGCGTCGCGTCCTCGCCGCGCGGTTTCATCACCAGCGGCTCGCCCTTATCGAAGCCGATGGTGGAAATATCCACCGCATTGCCCTTGGCATGTTCGGAAATCTTGCCCGTTTCGGCACTGTTACGGTTGCGGCAGATATAGGTCGAGGCATTGGCGATCGCCGTCACCTTCTTCTCCGGCAGGGCAAGGGCTGCCGCCGGCAGCATCATCTCCTTGGTCCAGCGGGAAAGGGCAAGCGCGGTTTCACAGCGCATGGTGCCTGAAGGTTCGAGCTTGATGCCGGGCAGAACCGTGGAAAGCTCAATCGGCGCTTCAATGCCGCAGCCCTGTTCCTCGTCCCGGATCGGCTCAAGCTTTTTGAATTCCGCGCCGATTTCCTTCAGAGCACCGAGGCAGGCCTCAAGTGCTGCCGGGTCTTCCGGCTTTACCGGCTCCGGCGGTTTTTCCTCCGGTTTCGCCGCTTCGTCAGCCGGTTTCTGTTGTTCCCCGCCGTTCTTGCCCTCGCTTTTCCCCTTCGCATCATCCGAACCCTTATCAGCGGGTGTCTTTTCACCATCCGGCTTCTGCTCTTCCGGAGCCTGCGGCTTTGGGACCGGTTTCGGCGCTTCCACCGGATCTTGCGCCTTTTCCTCAGCGGGTTTTTCCGGGGGGGTGGAGGATTGCGCCGCACCCGGTTTGGGCTGTGGCACGGGCACCTGGGGCGGCGGTTCCGAGGCGGAAATCAATGCGAGGCTGGCTACCAGAAGACACAGGCGATGAAGCATTATACGGGGTACTCCTGACCGTTTCGGCAGGAGAGCAACGCAGCAGCGGCAGGTAAGGTTCATTCCCCCACCGAAATCCGCTTGCCAAGGCGGATCGTGCACGCTAACAATTTTCCCATGAATATCGTGTCTATGAACATTGCTAACTGGTGGTGGAGCAGCTTTACGCGGCCTTGACCAGTCATGTCTTCAGACAAAGTCCAAGCCGCCCGAATTTTCAGGCGGCTTTTTTGTTATTTTGCCGCCTGTCATCGGGCCTGAACAACAGGAAGTACGAAAGAAATGGTAACGATCATTCAGGATGACGGAGCGGAAACCTACGAGACGAAAGGCGACATAAAAGTCAGCCGGAAGCGTCGGCCCGCCGATTACGCCAGCGCCATCGATAATTACATCGAAAAGCTCGATTCCCATCGCGGCGCGGTTTTTTCGTCCAACTATGAATATCCCGGCCGTTACACCCGCTGGGACACGGCCATTATCGACCCACCGCTCGGCATTTCCTGTTTTGGCCGCAAGATGTGGATCGAGGCCTATAATGGCCGTGGCGAAGTGCTGCTCGGCTTCATCACCGAAAAGCTGAAGACGACACCCGATCTTACCCTCGGCGCTTCCACCACGCGCCGTCTCGATCTTACTGTCAATGAGCCGGACCGCGTCTTCACCGAAGAGGAACGCTCGAAAATCCCGACCGTCTTCACGGCGCTCAGAGCCATCGTCGATCTCTTCTATTCGAATGCGGATTCGGCCATCGGCCTGTTCGGCGCCTTCGGTTACGATCTCGCTTTCCAGTTCGATGCGATCAAGCTGTCGCTGGCACGCCCGGAAGACCAGCGCGACATGGTGCTCTACCTGCCGGATGAAATCCTCGTCGTTGACCACTATTCCGCCAAGGCCTGGATCGACCGTTACGACTTCGAAAAGGCCGGCGTGACGACGGACGGCAAGTCCTCCGACATTACGCCCGAGCCCTTCAAGACCACCGATACGATCCCGCCCAAGGGCGACCACCGTCCAGGCGAATATTCCGAACTGGTGGTCAAGGCCAAGGAAAGCTTCCGCCGCGGCGACCTGTTCGAGGTCGTTCCCGGCCAGAAATTCATGGAGCGTTGCGAAAGCAATCCGTCGGCGATTTCACGCCGCCTGAAGGCGATCAACCCGTCGCCCTATTCCTTCTTCATCAATCTCGGCCATCAGGAATATCTGGTCGGCGCCTCGCCGGAAATGTTCGTGCGCGTCTCCGGCCGCCGCATCGAGACCTGCCCGATTTCAGGCACCATCAAGCGCGGTGACGATCCGATTGCCGACAGCGAACAGATCCTGAAGCTGCTCAATTCGAAAAAGGACGAATCCGAACTGACCATGTGTTCGGATGTGGACCGCAACGACAAGAGCCGCGTCTGCGAACCGGGTTCGGTGAAGGTCATCGGCCGCCGCCAGATCGAGATGTATTCGCGCCTCATCCACACCGTTGACCACATCGAGGGCCGTCTGCGCGACGATATGGACGCCTTTGACGGCTTCCTCAGCCACGCCTGGGCCGTCACCGTCACTGGCGCACCGAAGCTCTGGGCGATGCGCTTCATCGAAGGCCATGAAAAGAGCCCGCGCGCCTGGTATGGCGGCGCAATCGGCATGGTCGGCTTTAACGGCGACATGAACACCGGGCTGACGCTGCGCACCATCCGCATCAAGGATGGCATCGCCGAAGTGCGCGCCGGTGCGACGCTGCTTAACGATTCCAATCCGCAGGAAGAAGAAGCAGAAACCGAACTGAAGGCTTCCGCCATGATATCAGCCATTCGTGATGCCAAGGGCACCAACTCTGCCGCCACCAAACGCGATGCCGCCAAGGTTGGCACCGGCGTCAAGATCCTGCTCGTCGACCACGAGGACAGCTTCGTGCACACGCTGGCGAATTATTTCCGCCAGACGGGCGCCACTGTCTCCACCGTCAGATCGCCGGTCGCTGCGGACGTGTTCGATCGCTTCCAGCCCGATCTGGTCGTTCTGTCTCCCGGCCCCGGCAGCCCGACGGATTTCGACTGCAAGGCAACGATCAAGGCCGCCCGCGCCCGTGACCTGCCGATCTTCGGTGTGTGCCTTGGCCTTCAGGCCCTGGCAGAAGCCTATGGCGGCGAGTTGCGCCAGCTTGCAGTGCCGATGCACGGCAAGCCCTCGCGCATTCGCGTACTGGAACCCGGTCTGGTCTTCTCCGGTCTCGGCAAGGAAGTCACCGTTGGCCGTTACCATTCGATCTTCGCCGATCCCACCACCCTGCCGCGTGATTTCATCATCACCGCGGAAAGCGAGGACGGCACGATCATGGGTATCGAACACGCCAAGGAGCCGGTGGCCGCCGTTCAGTTCCACCCGGAATCGATCATGACGCTCGGCCAGGATGCCGGCATGCGGATGATCGAAAACGTCGTGGTCCATCTGACCCGCAAGGCGAAGACGAAGGCGGCATGATGGTTGCTGCCGACACCATCAGCATCGAACCCATCCGGGCGGAGCACGTTGAAAGCTTTCATCGTGCTCTCGATGCGGTGTCGCGCGAGCGGAAGTATCTGAGCTTTCTGGAGGCGCCGCCGCTCGAAGCGGTGCGCGCCTTCGTGCATGACATGATCGAAAACGGCCATCCGCAATTCGTGGCGATTGTGGACGATGAAGTTATTGGCTGGTGCGATATTCGCCGCGTGAGCAGAGAAACCCGCGCCCATTGCGGCACGCTCGGCATGGGTATCCTGCCAGCCTATCGTGACAAGGGACTGGGTGCGCGGCTGATGCGGCGGACGCTTGATGCCGCCCGTCAATGTGGGCTGCATCGTATTGAATTAAGCGTGCATGGGGACAATGCCAGAGCCATTGCGCTTTATGAAAAAATCGGCTTCGTGCATGAAGGCCGGTCACGCGACGCCGTTCTGATCGACGGGCATTACATCGACAGCCTGCAGATGGCGGTCATCTTCGGCGATTAAGCCCTCGGCAGCGAGGCTGAGATGCAGAGCGCGAACTTCTTCAGAAGCTGCACATCGAAATGGCCTTCACGGCGCAGCATCCAGGTCAGCGCATCATTCGCCGTCCACGGCTTCTTGTAAGGCCGGACCGAAGTGACGGCATCATAGACATCGCAGATCGCCGCAATGCGGGCGTAAAGGCTGATCTCGGCACCAGACCGGCCGCTTGGATAACCACCGCCATCCATCCGCTCGTGGTGATTGAAGCAGACATCCAGAACCATCTCCGGCATCTGATCGTTACGCGACAGGATTTCCCGGCCGAAGGCGGGATGGAGATTGATGATCTCCCGCTCACTGGAGCTAAGACCATCCGCCTTGTTGAGGATCGACGAGGGAATTTCCACCTTGCCGATATCATGCAGCAGGCCGCTGATCCCCAGCAGATCCACCGTTGCCTTGTCCAGCCCGAGATAGCAGCCGAAATGCATCATCAAACCGCTGACGGAAACCGAATGCACGAAAGTTGTTTCGTCTTTCGATTTCAGGCGGGTGACGCCGATGAAGATCGCGGGGTTCGACTGCACCGCTTCGGAAATCTTGCTCGTTTCTGCCGCCACGCCTTTCAGCGAGACACCACCGCCGGCTTCTGCGACCGCAAAGGTCTGCGCAACCGCATCGGCTGCCGAACGAACGGCATGGCTGACGGCCACCGTGGTTTCGGAGGAATTGCCCGGTTTTACTGATGCAGGTCCGCCAACGCCTGACCTTCCCTCGACATCATTTCCCCTGGCCGTATTGATGACGATGCTTTCCGCGCCGCTCGATTTCAGCTGGCGCACCACATCCTCATGCCGCAGGAGAAACCGATGTCGCTGCATAACCTGCCGGTTTGACAGCGTTCCCTCGACCGCTTCGATAAACATGCCAACAGTTAATTGCCGGGTGGAAATTCGCTTGAGCATCAGACGCTTTTATTTTCCTTCCCGGGAATGATAACGTGACCCGCTATTGGTAAAGACCAACGTAAAACCAGCCTTGAGACGGATAAAGATAAGCCCGCCGAACTATTTAACTCTGCAACACAGAACATAAGATAGCACGAATATGAAAATTATTTACTCAGGATATATTTAAAAACCGAAGAATCAATCTGAATAAAGCAAGAAACAACCTTAGAATGTAGATATTCAGAATTCTCGCTTACGACGTAAACCAGGAGCTGAAGAAGAACCGCATGAATTCGAAACTAGAAACGCGCATCGATCAGGGTACTGGCCGTGAACCGGCAGATATGATTCTCAAAGGCGGACGCTTCTTCGACCTGGTGACCGGGGAACTTGTTGCTTCGGATATCGCCATCTGCGGCGATACCATCGTCGGTACCTGCGAGAACTATGAAGGCCGTCGCGAAGTCGATATTACCGGCAAGATTGTCGTTCCGGGTTTCATCGATACGCATCTTCATATCGAATCATCGCTCGTCACCCCCCATGAGTTCGACCGCTGCGTTTTGCCTTATGGCGTCACGACGGCCATTTGCGACCCGCATGAGATTGCCAATGTTCTGGGGGTGGAAGGGCTGCAATTCTTCCTCGACAGCGCCATGGAAACCATCATGGACATCCGTGTGCAGCTATCCTCCTGCGTGCCCGCGACCCATCTGGAAACCTCGGGCGCCGATCTGCCGATCGAGAAACTTTTGCCGTTCCGCAATCACCCGAAGGTCATCGGGCTTGCCGAATTCATGAATTTTCCCGGCGTCATCCATAAAGACCCGGTGTGCATGGCAAAACTGGAGGCCTTTCAGGGGCAACATATCGACGGCCACGCGCCGCTTCTGTCAGGCACTGCGCTGAATGGCTATCTCGCCGCCGGCATCCGCACCGAACATGAATGCACGAATGCACCGGAAGCGCTCGAAAAAATCCGCAAGGGCATGCATATTCTGGTGCGCGAAGGCTCGGTCTCGAAAGACCTGCATGCCCTGATGCCTGTTATCACCGAGCGCCTGTCGCCCTATCTAGCGTTGTGCACGGATGATCGCAATCCGCTCGATATCGCCGAACAGGGCCATCTCGATTATATGATCCGCACCGCCATCGCCAGCGGTGTGGAGCCCCTCGCCATCTACCGCGCCGCCTCGATTTCCGCCGCAAAGGCCTTCGGCCTGCGCGACCGTGGTCTCATCGCGCCCGGCTGGCGCGCCGATCTCGTGGTCATCGACAGCCTGCAGAACTGCAAGGCCAGCATGGTGCTTTCCGGCGGCAGGATCGTCGATGACGCCCTGTTTGCCACCCGCAAGCCGGTCGCCCCCGTTGGGCTTGATAGCGTCAAGGCAAGACCGGTGCTCGCTTCCCATTTCGGCGTGCCTGTCACCGAAGGCGAAACACCCGTCATGGGCGTGCTTCCCGGCAAGATCATCACCGAACATCGCCGCTATAAACTGCCGACGGATGGCAACCAGACGACAGTCGATCTCGAGAACGACATCATCAAGGTCGCCGTCATCGAACGCCACGGCAAGAACGGCAACCATGCCAATGGTTTCGTGCAGGGCTTCGGCCTGAAGAAAGGCGCCATCGCCTCCACCGTCGGCCATGACAGCCACAATATCTGCGTCGTCGGCGTCGGTGAGGACGACATGGCGCTGGCTGCCAACCGGCTCGGCGAAATCAAGGGTGGTTTCGTGGTGGTCGAAGACGGCAAGGTGACCGGCGAAATCCCGCTCCCCGTCGCCGGCCTCATGAGCCTCGAACCCTATGAGACGGTGCGCGACACACTGCACACGCTCAGAAAAGCAGCCTATGCGCTCGGCACCACGCTGGAAGAGCCCTTCCTGCAGGTCGCCTTCCTGCCCCTGCCCGTTATCCCGCATCTGAAGATTTCGGATATGGGCATGGTGGACGTGGACCGGTTTGCGCTGATTTGATTGACCGGAAAACATCCCGGCTGGGCGGATGAAATGCCGATCCCTATTCCTGTGCTTGTCACAAGAGTGGAGGATCGGCAAAAATCATTGTGTCTCCCCTTCAATCCGAGGGCAGCAGCTTGCGGAAATAAACCACCCGTTCCGTTTCCTCAAACCCCAGCGCCGCATGCATGCGATGTGAATCGACGTTTGCAATATCGGCATCGGAAGCAAGCTCGCTCACACCCTGACGAACCGCCCAGCGGGTCACTTCGGCCACCAGTGCGGCAGCAATGCCTTGGCCGCGAAACGCCTCCTCGACATAAATTCCCTCAAGAAATGCCACGGGCGTGGTATCGCAGCCATTAACGTAGTCCCGCCGCAGGCTGACCTCGGCAAAACCGATTGCCACTCCGGCCGGATCATGGACAATCAATCCAGCCCCGGTTTCGGAGACGTCCTGCAATTCCGTCATATGTTCGGCGGGCGAGGTATCCGGCCACAGGCGATGTCGCAAAAGCGACCAGTCATCTCGATGGTCGGCGGCATTTCCAATGATGAATTGGCCACTCATGTGACAACCCCACAAAACACATCCAGCCCCTCGAGCTTCACGATATCAGCATCGAATAGCGGCGCAAAACCCGGCATCGGCAGGATATCCGTGACACGCATCGTCTTGGGCACGGGAAATTCAACCGGCTCGCGGGTGAGGTTGAAAACAAATAGCAGTTTTTCGTCACCCTTGCTGCGCGTGAAGGCCAGTACATCGAGATTGGTCTTGATGAAGTGTATGTCCCCGTCACGCAATGCGCCATGGCTTTTACGGAAGGACAAAACCGCACGGTAATGGTTCAGCACCGAATCCGGCTTGCGCTCCTGCGCATCCACAGCCTGCATGGCATGAACATAGGGCACTGGCAGCCACGGCTTTTCAGCGCTTGAAAACCCGGAATTCGGCTTGCCGGTCTCCCACACCATCGGCGTGCGGCATCCATCACGCCCCTTGAAGGCCGGCCAGAAACGAATGCCATATGGGTCGCGCAGGTCCTCAAAGGCAAGCTCGGCCTCCGTCAGCCCCAGCTCCTCACCCTGATAAAGGCATATGGAACCGCGCAGGCTGGCAAGAACGCAGATGGCGAGCTTCGCCACCCGCGTCTGTTCCTCCACGCTTTCGGAAAAGCGGCTGAGGTGACGCACCACATCATGGTTGGAAAAGGCCCAGCACACCCAGCCATCCGTCACCACCTTGCCGAAGGTCTCGACCGAACCGCGCAGGTGTTTTGCGCTGAAATCCGGCCCCAGCAGGTCAAAAGTGTAGCACATGTTGAGCTTGTCATTACCGGACGTATAGGAGGCAACCGTCTTCAGTGATCGAGCCCCATCGCCCACCTCTCCCACCGTGGCGCGGCCCTCATATTCATCGAGCAACGCCCGGAAGCGTTTGAGAAAGGCAACATTTTCCGGCCGCGTCTTGTCGTAGAGATGGTCCTGCATGCCGTAAGGATTGACGTCTGAGGCATCGAGACCAAAGCTCTCCTCGTCGAAAAGCGGCGGGTTATCACGCAGCAGCTTGTCATGGAAATAGTGGTTGACGGTATCGAGCCGGAAACCGTCAACGCCGCGATCCAGCCAGAACCGCACGGTTTCCAGGAGCGCGTCCTGAACCTCGGGATTGTGGAAATTGAGATCCGGCTGCGAGGCAAGGAAGCTGTGCATGTAATATTGCTTGCGCACGCCGTCCCATTCCCATGCCGGCCCGCCAAACACGGAAAGCCAGTTGGTGGGCGCCGTACCATCAGGCTTCGGATTGGCCCAGACATACCAGTCGGCCTTGCTGTTCGTCCGGCTCGCCCGGCTGTCCACAAACCAAGGATGCTGATCCGACGTGTGTGAAATCACCTGGTCAATGATGACCTTCAACCCCAGCCGATGCGCTTCCGCCATCAGCGCATCGAAATCGGCAAGCGTGCCGAACAACGGATCGACATTGCAATAATCGGAAACATCGTAACCCATATCGGCCATGGGCGAAGTGAAGAACGGCGAGAGCCAGATGGCATCAACGCCAAGCGACGCGATATAGGGCAGCCGTTTCGTCACCCCGGCGAGATCGCCATAACCGTCGCCGGTCGTATCCTGAAACGAGCGCGGATAGACCTGATAGATCACCGCTCCCTTCCACCAGTCCGATTGCGCTTGAGGTTTGTGGACCGGGGCATGGGGTAGCGTCATCGGCAATCTCCTGATGTGTCTGGCGGGAGAATATAAAGCCTGTGCGGCCGCGTAAACCGGAACTTCGCACACGCACAATCGGCCAGAACCGCCCTTGTCAGCGGCGCGCGCTCGTCGTAAGCCGCATGGCTGGATAAAACGGGAGGATGACGGCGTGGGCGGACGGTTTTTATCGATTGGCGAATGCATGGTGGAACTGTCGCAGGCCGGCAACGGGCTGCTGCGCAAGGGTTTCGCCGGAGATACGTTCAATACCGCCTGGTATGCCCGCGCCTGCCTGCCGGAAGACTGGTCCGTCGATTATTTCACGGCACTCGGTGATGATCCGCTTTCGGAAGACATGCTCGCCTTCATCGCGGAAGCCGGCATTGGCACCGAAAAGATCCGCCGCATCAAGGGTGGCACGCCCGGTCTCTACCTCATCAACCTGAAGGATGGTGAACGCACCTTCAGCTATTGGCGCAATGCCGCCGCCGCAAGACAGCTGGCCGCCGACGCGGATCACCTGCGCCGAACGGTGGAAAGCGCTGACGTCATCTATTTCTCCGGCATCACCCTCGCCATCCTCGCCTCCGCCCATGATGTCGATACGTTTCTGGCCGAGCTTCGCCGCGCCAGGGCGGCGGGCAAGCCGGTGGTTTTCGATCCGAACATCCGCCCGCGCCTCTGGGCAGACAAAGACGTGATGCTCGAGACGATTACCAACGGTGCGCGCGCCGCAACACTTGTCATGCCAAGCTTTGATGACGAGGCCAGCCATTTCGGCGACGCCTCCGTGGAAGCGACCATCAACCGTTACCGTTCCCTCGGCGTCGAAAACATCGTGGTGAAAGACGGCGCAAAGGGTGCGACACTCGATTTCGGCGGCAACCGCACCCATGCCCCGGCGGAAAAGGCCGTGGAGGTGGTGGACACGACGAGCGCCGGCGACAGCTTCAACGGCGCCTTCCTTGCCCGTTATGTAACGGGCAGTTCGCCACAGGAAGCCGCCGCCTTTGCCGCAAGGGCAGCGGCAACCGTCATCGGCCACCACGGCGCGCTGATCAGCCCCGAACTGCTGCCGCTGGTCGGATAGGCCGGCAGGCTGCCCTGAAAAGGGACGATATTGACAGTCATATGGCCTGACATGATCCTGTAACACGCGCGCCGCATATACGGGCGGAAGCCGGGCAATGGGGATTCGCCTGCGCGCAGATGAGCAGGATCAGTGTTTCATGACGAGAATCACGATTGTCACAGATGCCTGGCACCCGCAGGTCAACGGCGTGGTTCGCTCGATCGAGAACACCAATACCGAGCTGGCGCGGCTGGGTGTGGATGTGAACATGGTCACGCCCCAGAGTTTCTACAGCATTCCCTGCCCCACCTATCCGGAAATCCGCCTCTCCGTCGCCGGCTATCGCCGTGTCGCGGCGGAGATCGAAAAAAGCCAGCCCTCCTTCGTGCATATTGCCACCGAAGGGCCGCTGGGTTTCATGGCGCGGCGCTGGTGTGTGAAAAACCACATGCGGTTTTCCACCAGCTATCACACCCGCTTCCCGGAATATGTCGCGGCGCGTTTCCCGATCCCCGAAAGCTGGCTTTATGCTTTCGTGCGCTGGTTCCACAATGGCGGCAACACCTGCATGGTGGCGACCCCAAGCCTCGAGACCGAGCTGGAAGCACGCGGCGTCAAGAACCTGAAGCGCTGGAGCCGGGGCATCGACGCCGAACTGTTCCATCCACGCCCGAAAACCACGCTACCCTTTGATCTGCCAAGGCCGATCTTCATGACTGTCGGTCGTGTGGCGGTGGAGAAGAACCTGCCGGAATTTCTGGAACTCGACCTGCCCGGATCCAAGGTCGTCATCGGCGACGGTCCGGCCCGTCACGAATTGCAGGAAAAATATCCCGGCGTGCTGTTTACCGGCGTCAAGACCGGCGAAGAGCTGGCCGATGCCTATGCGCAGGCCGATGTCTTCGTTTTCCCCTCAAAAACCGACACTTTCGGCAACACCATTCTGGAAGCACTGGCAAGCGGTGTGCCCGTCGCCGCCTTCCCCGTCACCGGGCCGATCGATATTCTCGGTGGCAACCCGGCCGCCGGCGCGCTGGATGATAATCTTCGCAATGCCTGTCTCGCGGCGCTGGATTGTTCGCCGCAGGAGGCCTTGGCGCTTTCAAAAAGCTACAGCTGGGAAAAGGCCTCACGACAGTTCCTCGACAATGTCATCCATGCGGCGGGAAAATCCCTACCGCTTCTGTCGCGTTCACAGCTTGCCTGAAGGCAAGCACATCCCCGGTTTTTTTGCGCCGTGCCAGTGGACGAAACATGACGGTAATGTCACAAGGCGATCAGGACGCGACTGCCGTTATCTTCAGAACGGGGTCGGGCTGCTGATTGACGTCAGGCGGTTGCCGCGAGATTACGCTGGCCGTCCTATTTCCCGACGATACTCAGCCGCCCCCTTGAGATGCGCTTCCGGGTAAAGGAAGAAGCTCTTTTTGCTGGGCTGCGCACCAATCATTGATCTTCTCGACAATCTGCATCGGCGCCATCGGCAGCGCGCTGTTGGGGATGACAACCACTGTTCCATGAAAAACCAGCACCAGACTGTCCGGCGGCGTGAGTGCGAGATGATAACGCGCCCAGCTCAATTGCACGGTGTCCAGTCGCGTGACCTGCTTGAAGCCATCGGGCCCGATTTCGATCTGCGAGTGCGGCGAATACATACGCTCGTGAGCGATATTCCAGTGTGCCAGGACCTCGTAGTAGGATTTCGCCTCCCGTCTCGCGCCCTGCCAGATAATGTACCAGACGACGAGGGCCACAAATGGTGCAGGGGCAAACACCCAATAACCGACCACCGGCCAGACACCCGGGAACCATGGCAGGCTTAGGGAATAGATAAAACCGGCCGCCAGTCCCGCAAATATCGACAGCTTCACTCTTGCCGAGGCAAGATGGCGCGTCCAGGACCTGTCGAGAATCATGCCGTAATTTTCGTAGGCCTGATGTTGATAGCCGTGGACATAGTCGGGGACATGTTTCGGGTCGGGCGTGAAGCTTATTGAAATCGTTTCATCGGCCATAGGAGCACGTCATCCCGTCCCTGTGCAGTTTAATCTGCGTAACAGGGTTGCCCTTATAAATCAAAAGACCTTTCGCCGCCGAAACCTCTGGGGATCAACGCCGTGCGGCGAAACCTGCCTTCACCATGCTCCGGTAAGCATTTGCCCGGAAAGCGGTACAGTCCGCGCCTTGCCGTCCTTGTCCGTCACCGAGAGCGATGCAGACATCTGCTTTGGCGATTTGCGGAACCAGCTGGCGGCGACGCTTGCCATATCACCGAGCATGGCGTGGCTGTGCCAGTCGGCGAACCGTCTTGCCGTCGCTTCTGCTTCTGAACGGTAGAAGAAATCACCGGATTGTCCGAGATCATTGATCGATGCCGCCATTGCAGCAAGCGGCCGCTGAAACATCTTCGGCGGCACGGACAGTTCCCGCGCGCCATCTGAAAAAGCCGGCGCCATGAAATCAATCGCCCAGCCATCAGCCTCGACCCAGCAATGGAAATTCTCGCCAGCACCCGTCACGTAACCATCATCGCGGTGATCCGCAAACAGCAGGACCTTTCCACCGAGATTATAGGCGGCAAGCCCGCCCTTCGGCACAGCCTTGACCTTGTAATGCTGTTTGAGGATGAAAGCACCGAAGGTACTGAAATACATCGAGGCCGAGGCGGGATCGGCGTTCTGGCTGATGAGCAGGCTGTTGATGACCCGGTAAATCCGGTGATAGTCGGTCTGCTTGATCAGCATGGTTTTTTACTCTTCAAAACAAGGCGTTGGATGAGCGTCAGCCGCCTGTTTCTTCTCCCCGAGGGGGAGAAGTCCGCGGCAGCGGGATGAGGGGGCGAGGGTCGAGATATGCGGAGAGGTTGCCCCTTCGGGCCACCTTCTCCCCGATGGGGAGAAGAAAGACGCGGCGACCCTTCACGTCAAAATCAACGCCGCTTCTTCGCCTTGTTCTCGAACGGATTGTCCGAGCCGCGATAATGCACGCGGATCGGCACGCCCGGCATGTCGAAATCCTTGCGCAGGCCGTTCACCAGATAACGCGTATAGCTCTCCGGAATGGCTTCCGGGCGGGTGCACGAGATCATGAAGGCCGGCGGGCGGGCCTTGACCTGCGTCATATATTTCAGCTTCAGGCGACGGCCGGAAACGGCCGGCGGCGGATGCTGCGTGGTCTGCCCATCCAGCCAGCGGTTGAGCCTGGCGGTCGAGATACGGCGGTTCCAGACCTTGTCCGTATCGATGATGCTCTGCATCAGCCGGTCGAGACCATAACCCGTCTGGCCGGAGATCGGCACGGCGCGAATGCCGCGCGCCTGCGGCAGCAACCGCTCGGTCTTTTCCCGCAGATCGGCCAGATAGGCCTGCGGGTCTTCGACCAGATCCCACTTGTTGAAGGCGAGCACGGCGGCGCGGCCTTCGCGAATGACGAGATCGACCAGTTGCAGATCCTGCTTTTCGAACGGGATGGTGCTGTCGAACACAATCACCACCGTCTCGGCAAAACGGATGGAGCGCAGCGAATCCGCCACAGAGAGCTTTTCCAGCTTCTCCGTCACCTTGGCCTTGCGGCGCATGCCGGCCGTATCGAACATCTTGATGGTGCGGCCGCGCCAGTCCCATTCGACCGAAATACTGTCGCGGGTAATGCCGGCTTCCGGGCCGGTCAGCAGCCGGTCTTCGCCGAGGAAACGGTTGATGAGCGTCGACTTGCCCGCATTCGGCCGGCCGATAATGGCGACGCGCAGCGGCTTGGTCTCGTCATAGACGGGCTCTTCGTCTTCCTCTTCCTCGCTGCCGGGTTCAGTGCGCGGCAGAACGATATCCGTCTCCGCTTCATCCACTTCAGGCGGGAAGGCGGCGTCTTCGCCGATCGCCGCAACGATGGCGTCGCGCAGGTCGATCATACCCTGACCGTGTTCAGCCGAGATCGGGCAAGGCTCGCCAAGACCCAGCGTGAAGGCATCATAGAAACCGGCGTCAGAACCGCGCGCTTCGGACTTGTTGGCCACCAGCACCACAGGCTTGCCGCGACGGCGCAGCATTTCGCCCAGCGTCTCGTCGGCGGGCGTCAGCCCGGCCTTGGCGTCAACCACGAACAGCGTCACATCGGCTTCATCGATCGCCGCTTCCGTCTGCGCCCACATACGGCCCTGAAGCGTTTCCGGCCCGGATTGCTCCAGACCGGCGGTATCGATGATGGTGAAACGCAGATCGACAAGCTTGGCGTCGCCGGGGCGGCGGTCGCGGGTCACGCCTGGCGTATCGTCCACCAGCGCCAGCTTCTTTCCGACCAGACGGTTGAAAAGCGTGGACTTGCCGACATTGGGGCGCCCGACTATGGCGACGGTGAAGCTCATTGTTGTCTGTTCCTTAGAGCAAGTCTGCCCAAAACGTTACCTGTTTTGGGCAAAAGACATGCGTAAAATAATCAGTTGGATCGCTTTGGCAATGCGAAGAAATGCCGGGCGATGGCTCGGGATAAGCGGCTTTAAGCAGCTTTGCCCGAAGCGGTGATATTGTCGAGCATGATCTGCGCACGGCTCGTCACGTTGCGCGGTGCCTGCGTGTCGTTGACGATCTGCTCGAACCATTGTTTGGCCTTGACGAAATCGCCGGCCTTGTAGGCGGCAAGTCCGAGAGCCTCACGGGCCGAGGCCCGCATGGTCTGGCCTTCGGCGCTCAAAGGCTCGGCCAGTGCAACCACCTGATCATAGGTGCCGTTGTCCACCAGCAACCAGGCCGCGCGCACCTTTGCCGTGTCGCGGAAGACCTGCGGTGCAGATGTGTCGTTGCCAATGGCGGTGAAGGCGGCGATGGCGCCGGCCGCATCACCCTTCTGCGACAGCAGCGTGGCCGAGCGGAACTTCGCCAGCACCGGATAATTGCCATGACCGGAGGTTTCGAGATCGGCAAAGGCCTTCAGCGCCTCATCCGTCTTGTTTTCGGAAGCAAGCGTCAGCGCCGCAAGGAACTGGTCGCCGGAATTGGAAGCGCGGCTGGTGTTCCAGTATTCGTAAATGCCTGCGCCGGCAGCGCCGAGAACCACGAGAACGGCGGCGCCCGCAACCACGATACCGTAACGGCCCCAGAAGCGCGACAGCTGCTCGGAGCGGATCTGCTCGTTCACTTCGCGGATAAAGGTATCATTTTCGTTTGCCATCAAATTCTCCGTTACCCGCGCGGAGATCGTCGCCGATCCATCCGTCCGCGGACATACCAAGCCGCTTACCCGGGCAAGCACAAGCGTGGCCGACCGGATCATGGTCGGCCTTCTAGCCTATTTTGCCTGATATGTAAGGGGGAAACGTTGATTTCCTACATCGCGATCGGCTGAACGCCGATCAACCATTCGTGCAGTTTCAGGATGAAAGCCCCCCAGAGAACGATGCCGCCGACAATGGCCACCACATCATAACGGCCCGAGACGAAGGGACGGAGCACTTTTTCGCCCGCCCTTTCCCGCCGCTTCAGCGAAATGCGCATCACCACACCCCAGGCAAGGAAGGACGCAAAAAGCAGGATCGAAGAGGTTTCGCCATTCGCCAGAAGATGGGCGAGCGCCCAGATCTTGACGGAGAGAATGAGCGGATGCTTCGTCTTTACCGCGATGTTGCCAGCCGGTATGAGGCTGGCGATAAGACAGATCATCGCGGGCAACATCAGCGTCACGGCAAGATGGCTCGTCCAGACCGGCGGATACCACAACATGCCCGTCTCCTGCCGGGCTTCCCCAAAGGCATAGATGACAAGGCCAAGCGTGATGAGGCTGGCGACGGAATAAAGCCCCTTGAAAGGACCTTCACCCAGCTTCGCGATCATCCGCCCGCGAAATTGCGGCGCAAATACCTTCAAAAGATGCGTCAGGAAAAACAAGGCAAGACAGAGTACGAGAAAAAGCATGGAACACGGTCCCCCGGTGGATCGGAACGCGGCCCTATCACCGCGAGGCAGAACAGGAATTAGGCTGAAAGACGTAAAAAAGCCAGACTATTCAAAGCTTCGCCTTATTCCACCCGCAAAAGGCCACGGTGTATCATATGACGGATGACTGATGTTTCGCCCATTTGCCGCTTTTTCCCTGTCGCTTCTCGCCGCCCTGCCCGCTTTTGCCGAAAATACGGAAAAGCCGAAGCAGCTTGTCATCGTGTCCTTTGACGGTGCGGGCGACAATACGCTGTGGGAAAGAAGCCGGGCGACGGCGAAGGAGGTCGGCGCGCATTTCACCTATTTTCTCGCCTGCACGCTGGTCATGGACCGCAAGACCAGCGCCAAGACCTATCAGGGTCCGGGCCAGAAGGCCGGTCGCTCCAATGTCGGTTTCGGTCAGTCACCGGAAGAGGTGGAGACGCGGCTCAGAAACATCTGGGCCGCCTATCGTGAAGGTAACGAGATCGGCAACCACACCTGCGGCCACTTCGATGGAGGCCAATGGACCGCCGAACAATGGGACGGCGAATTCACCACCTTCACCAGCACGCTGGAAAATGCCTGGCAGATGATCGGCAAGAAGGGCGAGGAGCCCGAAGGCTGGCGCAACATGGTGAAGAACATCAACGGTTTCCGTGCGCCCTATCTGTCGCAGGGACCGGCACTGACCACCGCCCAGAAAAAACATGGCTTCGTTTACGATGCCACCAGCATCACCAAAGGGCCGGAATGGCCGGCGGAACGCGACGGTATCGAGCATTTCGGCCTGCCGCTCATTCCCGAAGGGCCGGGTAACCGCCCCATCATCGCCATGGACTACAATCTCTTCATCCGCCATTCAATCGGCGTCGAGACGCCGGATCGCGCCAGGGAATTTGAAGACCGCGCCTATACGGCCTTCCGCAACGCTTTCGACAGACAATACAATGGCGAGCGCATTCCGCTGCAGATGGGCTTTCATTTCGTGAAGATGAATGGCGGCGCCTATTGGAACGCTTATGAACGCCTGCTGCGCGAAGTCTGCCGGAAAGACGATGTCGCCTGCGTGAGTTATGCTGAGGCCATGCCGATGATCGAGGCGCGGAAGAAGCAGAAAACCGAGGGGTAAACTTCCTCACACTCTCCGTTTCGTGACAAAGGTCGAATACCTCTCCTCCGTCATGCCGGGCTCGACCCGGCATCCAGCCACGGCGCGTCTGCGCCGTGACAAGAGCCTTTTGCGATCAAGGACTTGATCGCGCTGGACCCCGGATCAAGTCCGGGGTGACGACGTGCGGATGAGGCAGTTCACCAAACACATCGTCTCCGTAGGACGTGCTCAAGACCTGAAGGCGGCCAATCGACCGCCTTTTCTCAGGGTTTGTTGGCCGCCAGTTCACCGGCTTCCGCTTCGCGCTGCAGATAACGCTCGTCGATGTCAGGCAGGGGCTTGTCGTCGATTGCCGCTTCGAAGGCGACAAGACGTTTGTGGATGGAAAGCAGTTCGATGATCGTCGTCCAGGAGTTGACCAGATACTGGAACGAATTACTGACCTGACCGAAGGCCGTGGCGATCTGCTGATAGATACCATAGGTGATCTTGCCGGCGACGATGGTGGGAACGAGCATCAGGAGCAGGAACACCGCATCGGCCTGAATGTAGAAATACCGCGCCACGTTGAAATAGAGATAGTGCCAGTACATGCGGAAATAGTTCTTCCGCACATTGGAGTAGAGCTCCTTGACTGTTGGCGGCTGGGCGCGGTCGGCGTGATCCTCGCCATAGACAAGTTCCTTACGATAGGCGGCTTCCACACGCTGATTGCGGAAGTTCAAACCGGGCAGTTTGATGCCGACCGTTGCAAGAAGCACCGTGCCGAATATCGACCAGACGATCGCCAGCCAGAACAGCGCATGCGGCACTTCGCCGATGATCGGCAATTCGGAGACATAGGAAGACAGCGCAAACAGGATCGGCAGGAAAACGACGAGCGTCATCACCGAATTGATCAGGGTGATGCCCAATGCCTCAAGCGTGGAGGAGAACCGCATCGTATCTTCCTGAACGCGCTGGGAAGCACCTTCGATATGGCGCAGCTTTTCCCACTTGGACATGTAGAAATCGTTCATCGCGGTTCGCCAGCGGAAGATGTAGTGGCTGGTGAAGAAATCCGTCAGGATCGAAACCGCCATGCTGAGAAAGGCAATCTTGGCGAAGACGATCTGGAGGCTGTAGAAATCCCAGACTTCGATACCCGGTTGTTTGGAAAGGGCATTTTGCAGAAGGTCGCCGAAAGGCCGCCGGAAATTGTTGATGACGACGGAAATCTGAACGCCGAAATAGGTCACCGCGATAATCAGCAGCGATCCCCAGATAGACCAGAGCTTCCAGGGGTGATCCTTGGCGATGACGGTCCAGACAACGCCGAATAACGCCAGGCACGATGCGAGATAGCCGTAAAAGAACAGATTTGCCGGAACCAGAAAATAGCTGAGATCGTAGGGTTCCTGCTCGGGCATCGCATAACCCCAGGACGCCCCTAGCCTTTCAAAGATGAAATACCAGGCAAGAATGGCGAAGAAGGCCCAAACGATGGCGGAGGTAAAGAAGGCTTTCGGCTTGGGAAAGAAGGAATGAAACACGTTTTCGAACTCACGCGCGTTTGAAATCAGCCATTATTGGCGAAGCACTAGATGGCCCGAACCTAGGGCAGAAATTTGTGCACAGCAACGGAGAAGCGCGGACCTTAACAAGATGTAAGGCGAAGCTGGCGAAACGAGCCGCGATGGAACACCGCAGAAAAGCCGGCAGAGACGACCCGCTGCCTAACGCCGCCGCTCGGTAGCGAGCACCGGCAGCATCAGGAGAATGCTGACGACGAGCACGGCGGAAGCAAGAATGCTGGGTGCGGTAAAACTGCCCGTCACCTCGGCAATCCAGCCGGCGGCCAGCGGCCCGACGATCTGGCCCGTTCCGAAGGCGGCCGTCATCAGCGCGAAGGCGCGGCGCGGGCTTGGCCCGGCAAATTCCCGGCCGAGCTGCAGGCCATAGGCGGTGATGACCATGAAGGTCAGCCCCAGAAGCAGGCCGCCCGCGAGAACACCAGGCACCGGAGGCAGCATCACGGAAGCGAAGACGCCGACGGCTTCGACGGCGAGAACGATCACGAAAGCGCGTTTCAATCCCTGTGACTTAAGCACCGGTTTCCACAGGAACAGTGAAATGGCGGCGGCGCAGCCGGTGATGAACCAGGCCAGAAACTCCACGAAAGCACCGGCAGCGGCCATGCGGGCAATCGCCACTATGAAGGTGGCGGTGATGACATAACCAAACCCGAAAAGCCCGTAGGCAAGCGTTGTCAGGACGAGCGGCCGCGTCCATTGGAGTGGCGGTTCGGCCACCGAGGACGCATGCCGTGGCGGGCCTGCGGGCAGCACCCGCCAGACAAGAAGGAAGGCCAGGAAGGAAAAGACGGCACCGGCGATCCACTCCTCCCGCCAGGAGGCGCCACCGCCATCAAAAACCACGCCGATCAGATAGACCGCAAGCGAGGAGATGGCGATACCCGCGCCAACCCCGCCATAATGCAGCGCCTGAATATGATCCTTGCCGGCCTTCATGGCATGGCCGATGACGATCTGCGACGTGAAGATCATGGTCAGCGCACTGGCGACACCGGCCAGAAACCGGATGACGGTGAAGGCCGCGACGGAATTGAAAGCGGCCATGGCCAGCAGCAGCGCGGCGGTGGAAAACAGCCCGCCAAGTGCTACAAGCCGCTCCCTCCCCGAACCCCAGGAATAGGCCGAAAGTACCGCACCCGCCAGATAACCGGCAAAATTGCCCGCCGCCACGATGCCAGCATCCCCAGCCGAAAGCGGCACATCCGCCATCATGCCAGGCAGAATGGGGGTGAAGGAAAAGCGGCCGAAACCCATGGCGGACGCCATCATCAGAGCCCCGGCGAAACCGAGTGCAGTTAGATGTCTGGCGGAAAGTGGCTTGTCGGTGATCATGCATGGCTTATCGCAACCGGGCGAATAAGCGACAAGCGAGTTATTTTGATCGGCGTCATAAGCCGCCTTTATCGGTCACGTGGCGAGCGTCGATACGCTCCGAGGGTGGCGTGTATTCTTCTCCCCGAGGGGGAGAAGGTGGCCCGAAGGGTCGGATGAGGGGGCAAGCTCTCCGTATATCTCGACCCTTACCCCCTCATCCCGCTGCCGCGGACTTCTCCCCCTCGGGGAGAAGAAACAAGGGGCACCCGCTCGCCCCACTCAGGGGCGAGAACGAGAAGATAGACGTTGTAATTTGCCCTTGATGAACGGAACTCAGCCCCACCCGTCACTCAACCAGCGTCAGCACCAGCGGCCCGTTCTTCGTTGCCACCACCGTATGCTCATATTGCACCGTCGGCGCGCTCGGATCGCTGTAGAGCGTCCATGGATCATCGTCACCGTCTTCGGCCCAATAGGCGCCCGTCGAAAGAAACGGCTCGACGGTGAACACCATGCCTTCCTGCATGATGCGGCGCTCGCCCTTGTCGGGCCAGGTCGCCAGTTCCTTCGGCTCTTCATGCAGGGAGCGGCCGATGCCGTGGCTGGCGAGGTTGGTGATCAGCGTATAGCGGTTCTTTTTGGCAAAAGCGCCGATGGCATTGCCGATATCGGCAAAGGGCCGGCCGGTTTTCACCTGCTGCAGGCCCGTCCACATGGCGCGCTTGCCATCACGGCACAGGCGTTCGATATCCTTCTTCACCGGTGGCACGGCGAAAGACGAACCCGTATCACCGAAAAAGCCGTTCTTCACCGCCGAGACATCGATATTGACGAGATCACCTGCCTTGATGATGCGTGGCCCCGGAATACCGTGGGCCACTTCCTCGTTGACGCTGATGCAGGTCGCGCCGGGAAACTTGTAGCAGAATTCCGGCGCCGATTGCGCACCATTATCCTCCAGCACCTTGCGGCCGATAGCATCCAGTTCGGCCGTGGTGATGCCGGGTTCCAGCGCGTCCGCCATGGTCTGCATGGCAACGGCGCACAAACGGCCGATATCCTTCAGCAGATCAAGTTCTTCTTCGGTGGAAATGACCATGTCTCTGTCCGTCGTTCTATTTGGCGGGTCTGAAAACGCCCGCCTTGGTAATCATCAGGCCGTGGCTTTCACCGGATCGGCACTCCCCGTCAATTCTTTTCTGACAACAGGGGCGACTTTCGTACCATAAAGCTCGATGCCGCGCATGATCTGATCATGCGGCATCAGGCCGATGGCCATCTGCAGCAGGAAGCGATCATTCCTGAACACGCCATGTGCTTTGATGATCTTTTCCGCCACCAGTTCCGGCTCACCGAGGAAAAGATTGCCCTCCGGCCCGCGTGCCGCATCGAAATGCGCGCGGTTCGTCGGCCCCCAGCCACGCTCGCGGCCAATGCGGTTCATCACCTCCGCCTGCGGGCCATAAAACTGGTCCGCCGCCTTCTCGGTGGTGTCGGCAATGAAGCCATGCACATTGATGCTGGTGCGCAGCTTGGTCTTTTCCTGCCCCGCCCGGCGTGCCGCCTCGTGGTAGAGATCGAACAGCGGCGCGAAACGGCGATATTCGCCGCCGATAATGGCAAGCGCCACCGGCAGGCCCATGGCGCCGGCCCGCGCCACCGATTGCGGCGTGCCGCCCACCGCAATCCATACCGGCAGACGTTCCTGCAGCGGGCGCGGATAGACGCCGCGCCCGTTGATGGCCGGATGTTTGGTACCGGACCAGGTGACGATTTCCTGTTCGCGCAGCGCCAGCAGCAGATCGAGCTTTTCGGCGAAGAGCACGTCATAATCCTCGAGATCGTAACCGAACAGCGGGTAGGATTCGATGAAGGAGCCGCGCCCGGCCATGATTTCGGCGCGACCGTTCGACAGGAGATCGACGGTCGAAAATTGCTGGAACACCCGCACCGGATCATCCGAACTCAACACCGAGACGGCGCTGGTGAGACGAATGTTCCTGGTTTTGACAGCCGCAGCCGCAAGCACGGTGGAGGGCGAGGAAGCGACATAATCCGGGCGGTGGTGCTCGCCCAGCCCGAAAACATCGAGCCCGACCTGATCGGCAAGCTCGATTTCCTCGAGAAGATCCTTCAGCCGGCGCGCGCCTTCCGGCCCGCGGCCATCGGCGGGGTTGGGATTGACATCCGCGAATGTGTAAAGACCGAGTTCCATAAACGATACCTCTGTTTGCTTGCCTCAGAGATAGGGACGCACAGCCCCCCAGACAAACGCAAAATCTGGAAGCTTAGCTTCGAAAAAATGGATAGGCGCAGCCGGATTCGCCACCGCGTCACCCTTGCCTGAAATGGCCCGCGCAATGACGCCCGAAATGGCGATTGCCAGCCCGCCCCCTTTGGGCATAACCTGCTTAAACATGTGCGAAGTAATGCAAAAAGGGGAAAGCATGCATCGGACAGTTATCGTGACAGGCTCCACAAGCGGTATCGGCCTTGCCATCGCCCAGAGATTTGCGAGGGAAGGCGCCAATATCGTGCTGAACGGTTTCGGCGACGAGGACGAGATTGAAAAACTCCGCCTTTTGCTGGAAGCCGAAAGCGGCGGGCGCGTGCTTTATCACCCGGCCGATATGACGAAACCGGACGAGATCGCCGACCTTATCAATTCCTCCCATGAAAAGCTCGGCTCGGTGGATGTGCTCATCAACAATGCCGGCATCCAGCACATCGCGCCGATCGAGGACTTCCCGACGGAAAAATGGGACTGGATCATCGCCATCAATCTGACCAGTTCCTTCCATACCATGCGTGCCGTGATACCGCTGATGAAGAAGGCCGGCAAAGGCCGCATCATCAATATTTCCTCGGCCCACGGTCTCGTCGCCTCGCCGTTCAAATCGGCCTATGTGGCGGCCAAACACGGCATCATGGGCCTGACGAAGACAGCGGCGCTGGAGCTTGCGCAGACCGGCGTCACCGTCAACGCCATTTGTCCCGGTTACGTGCTGACGCCGCTGGTCGAAAAGCAGATACCGGAAATGGCCAAGGTGCGCGGCATCAGCGAAGAGGCGGTGAAGAACGACGTGATGCTGGAATTGCAGGCGACCAAGCAATTCGTCACCGTCGATGACGTGGCGGCGGCCGCCCTGTTTCTGGCAAGTGACGCCGCAAGCAACATCACCGGCACGCATATTTCCGTCGATGGCGGCTGGACGGCGCAATAATTGCCGGATTTTCTTTCCGTTATGGAAACAATGAATTGCCAAAACGGAAATCGATATGCACGCGCGGTCGTGCATAGATATGCTGAGATAATGACAAGAAACCGGCTCGGCAGCCGGACAAAAAGCAGGGCATTGCATGAAAGACGCGATCAGCTTCATCCTCAACAGCGAAACCATCTCGCTCAGGGATTTCGGACCAACGGACACGCTTCTCGATTACCTCCGCATCAGCAAGCGGTTGACCGGGACAAAGGAAGGCTGTGCGGAAGGCGACTGCGGTGCCTGCACGGTGCTGGTCGGGCGTCTGCTGGATGGTTCGTTGCGTTATGAAAGCGTCAATGCCTGTATCCGTTTTCTGGGCTCGCTGCACGGCACCCACATTGTCACGGTGGAGCATCTGGCCGCGCGCGATGGCACGCTGCACCCGGTGCAGCAGGCCATGGTGGATTTCCACGGGTCGCAATGCGGCTTCTGTACGCCGGGCTTCATCATGTCGCTTTACGGCCTCTGGCTGACCAGCGAAAAACCCCGCCGCGCCGATATTGAAAAGGCGCTGCAAGGCAATCTCTGTCGATGCACGGGTTACGAGCCGATCGTGAAGGCCGCCGAAAAAATCGCCGCGGCCCGCCCGAGTGCGCTCTTCGATCCGCTGCAACGAGACCGCACCGACATCATGGCACGGCTCTGGGTGATCCGCGAAAACGAGACGATCACCGTCGTCAGAGGCGAGGATCGCACCATCATTCCGGCGACGCTGTCTGATTTGACCGAGATTTACGCCGCTGAACCAAAGGCCACCATCGTCGCCGGTTCCACCGATGTCGGCCTGTGGGTAACGAAGCAGATGCGGGCGCTGAACCCCGTCATCTTCATCAACAATCTCGGAGATTTGCAGGCGATTACGGTGGATGAGGATGGCGTGACTCTCGGTGCCGGCGTCACCTACAGCCAGGCCTTCAAGACCATTGCAGACCATTTCCCACCGCTTGCCCGGCTGTTTAACCGCCTCGGCGGCGAGCAGGTGCGCAATATGGGAACCATCGGCGGCAACATCGCCAACGGCTCGCCAATCGGCGATACACCGCCGGCGCTGATCGCGCTTGGCGCGACGCTCACCCTGCGCTCGTCTTCCGGCGGCCGCACCGTGCCGCTGGAGAGCTATTTCATCGATTACGGCAAACAGGACCGGCTGAGCGGCGAATTCGTCGAAAAGCTTTTCATTCCGTTCCAGAAGCCGGAAAGCCACTACGCCGTCTACAAGATTTCCAAACGGCGCGACGAGGATATTTCCGCCCTCTGCGCCGCCTTCAATCTGACGCTCGACGCTGACGGCACCATCGAGGACATCCGCATCGCCTTTGGCGGCATGGCCGGCACGCCGAAACGCGCCGCTCATCTGGAGGCAGCTCTTCTCGGCAAGGCGTGGTCGCAGGATACCATCGACGCAGCGCGCGATGTGCTGGACGAGGATTTCACCCCGCTGACCGACTGGCGCGCCACCGCCGAATATCGGCAAATGACGGCCAAGAACCTGCTGACGCGGTTCTTCCTTGAGACTTCGGGCGAGAAGCAGGAACTCGCGCGCTTCACGCTGGAGGAGGCTTGAACCATGGACACCACAAGCTTCGACAAGACCAAGACCGAAATCGACGGCCCCATCCACAGGTCGCTCCGGCACGACTCCGCCCATAAGCACGTGACGGGCAGCGCCGAATATATCGATGATATCCCTGAGCCCGCAGGCCTCGTTCACGGCGCACTCGGCCTTTCCGACCGGGCGCATGCCGAAATCGTCTCCATGGACCTTTCCGAAGTGGAGGCCACACCGGGCGTGCTCTGGGTCATGGTTGGCAAGGACGTGCCCGGCGAAAACGATGTCTCGTCAGGCGGTCGCCACGACGAACCTTTGCTGGCCGAGACAAAGGTCGAATTCCACGGCCAGCCGATCTTCGCGGTCTTTGCCGAAACCCGCGATATCGCCAGAAAGGCGGCCCGCAAGGCAAAGATCACCTATAGGGACCTGCCGCATTTCACCGATATCGACACGGCGATTGAAAATGGCGGCGCGCTCGTCATCGATCCGATGACGCTGAAACGTGGCGATGCCAAGATCGAAATGGATGTCGCACCGCGTCGCCTCACCGGCACGATGCGGATCGGCGGGCAGGAGCATTTTTATCTCGAAAGCCACATCGCCATGGCCGTGCCGGGCGAGGATGACGAGGTGACGTTGTGGAGTTCCACCCAGCATCCAAGCGAAATCCAGCATATCGTCAGCCACATCCTGCAGGTGCCGTCCAACGCCGTCACGGTGCAGGTGCGCCGCATGGGCGGCGGTTTCGGCGGCAAGGAAACGCAGGGCAACCAGTTTGCAGCACTCTGCGCCATCGCCGCCAAGAAGCTGAACCGGGCCGTGAAAATCCGTCCGGACCGCGACGAGGACATGAGCGCCACCGGCAAGCGCCATGATTTCCGCGTCGATTACGAGTTGGGCTTCGATGAAGAAGGCCGCATCCACGCCGTCGACGCCACCTATGCCGCCCGCTGCGGTTTTTCCTCCGATCTCTCCGGTCCGGTCACGGATCGCGCGCTGTTCCATGCCGATTCCAGCTATTTCTACCCGCATGTGCATCTGACCTCGCGGCCGCTGAAAACCCACACCGTCTCCAACACCGCCTTTCGCGGTTTCGGCGGGCCGCAGGGCATGCTCGGCGCGGAACGGTTTATCGAGGAGATCGCCTATGCCGTTGGCAAGGACCCGCTCGATATCCGCAAGCTGAATTTCTACGGCGAGACCGGCTCCGGCCGCACCACGACGCCCTATCATCAGGAAGTCGAAGACAACATCATCGCCCGCGTTGTCGAGGAGCTGGAGACGTCAAGCGACTACCGCGCACGACGTGATGCAATCATCGAGTTCAACAAAACCAGCCCGATCATCCGCAAGGGCATCGCGCTCACCCCTGTCAAATTCGGCATCTCCTTCACCATGACCGCCTTCAATCAGGCGGGCGCGTTGGTGCATATCTATAATGACGGCTCCATTCACCTGAACCATGGCGGCACCGAAATGGGCCAGGGCCTCTACACCAAGGTGGCGCAGGTGGTGGCCGATGCCTTCCAGGTGGATATCGGCCGGGTGAAGATCACAGCCACGACCACGGGCAAGGTGCCGAACACGTCGGCCACCGCCGCCTCCTCCGGCACCGACCTTAACGGCATGGCGGCCTATGACGCCGCCCGCCAGATCCGCGAGCGGCTCGTCAAATTCGCCACTGAGAACTGGAACGTGCCGGAAGAGGAAGTCGTCTTCCTGCCAAACCGGGTGCGCATCGGCCTTGAGGAAATCGCCTTCAACGATTTCATCAAAAAGGCCTATTTCGCCCGCGTGCAGCTTTCCGCCGCCGGTTTTTACAAGACGCCGAAAATCCACTGGGACCGCGCCGCCGGCCGTGGCACGCCGTTTTATTATTTCGCCTATGGCGCGGCCTGCTCGGAAGTATCGATCGATACGCTGACCGGCGAATATTTGATGGAACGCACCGATATCCTCCACGATGTCGGCAAATCGCTGAACCCGGCCATCGATATCGGCCAGATCGAGGGCGCCTTCGTGCAGGGCATGGGCTGGCTGACCACCGAGGAATTGTGGTGGGACGGCAAGGGGCGGCTGCGCACCCACGCGCCTTCCACCTACAAGATCCCGCTCGCCTCCGACCGGCCGAAGAGCTTTAACGTCAAGCTGGCGGAATGGGCGGAAAATGCCGAGCCCACCATCGGCCGTTCCAAGGCCGTGGGCGAACCGCCCTTCATGTTGGCGATCTCGGTTCTCGAAGCCCTCTCCATGGCCGTCGCCTCCGTCGCCGACTACAAGGTCTGCCCGCGCCTCGATGCACCGGCAACGCCCGAACGGATTCTGATGGCGGTGGAACGGTTGAAGAAGGTGTGAGGGAGGGCGTATCCATGTGGCCGAGCCCCCTCATCCGTCCCTTCGGGCCACCTTCTCCCCGGCGGGGAGAAGAAATTTGCCGCCCCGTCACGGCAATTCAAAAATGTTGCCGTCGTAGTGCGGAGCTTGCGGGACCCTTCTTCTCCCCGCCGGGGAGAAGGTGGCGCGCAGCGCCGGATGAGGGGGCCAGCCTCAATGCCTGACGCCTCCCTCTCCGCCTTCCTCGCCCGCCCTGCTCCCGCAATCCTCGTGGAAATCGAGGCCGTGAAAGGCTCATCCCCACGCGAGGCCGGCACCTTCATGCTGGTCTCACAGGCTGACTTGTGGGAAACCATCGGCGGCGGGCAGTTCGAATATATGGCGATAGACCACGCCCGCGCCATGCTGCGAACGGGTGCTGCCGAAGACCGCATGGATATTCCGCTAGGGCCGGAAATAGGCCAGTGCTGCGGCGGCCGCACCCTCATCCGCTTCCGGCGGATAACGGCAGAGATCGCTGCCGGGCTTGAGGCGCGGCTGAAGGGCGAGGCCGAGCAGCAGCCCGCCGTCTTCATTTTTGGCGCAGGTCACGTCGGCAAGGCACTGGCAGATGCCCTGTCGCTGCTGCCCCTGACCCTGACGGTGGTGGAAACCCGTGAAAGCGAGCTGCGCGATCTTCCCTCAGTGGTGGCGTCCATACTGACCCCCATGCCGGAAGCATTCGTTCCGAAAATCCCGGCAAACGGCGCGGCCATCATTGTCACCCACGATCATGCGCTCGATTTCCTGATTGCGAAGGAAGCGCTTGCCCGCGACGATCTCGCTTATGTCGGCATGATTGGTTCGAAGACCAAACGCGCCACCTTCGCCCATTGGCTGGAACGGGAAGGTGAGCCCCCTTCCCGCCTTGCAAAGCTCACCCTGCCCATCGGCGGCACAAGCGTGAGAGACAAACGCCCCGCCGTCATAGCGGCCCTTGTGGCAGCCGAGTTGCTGCAAGCATTTTCCGCTGCCGAAATCCGTCGCAACGAAAATCGACACGCCCATCCTCAAGACCAAGATCACGCCTGAGCCCATCCGGCAAGCTTTCATCCGCCAGATTGTCCGGTGCAAGGCTTTCAAGGGTAAACCGTTCCGCTGTCCGCAGGCCCGCACGCAGGCGGGACCACGCGCGCAAAAGTGCTGTGCGCATGTTCGTCTCCATTCAAAAATGTCAGAAGCTCAGTTGATGAATTGGGCTAAAAATGCTCTGGTTTCCGGAGAAAAACCAATGAAACCTTTGGCCTTTGGCATAAAGAGAACTTATCCATGAAGATGTCTCGCCAGTTCCCCCTCAATGCCCTGCGCGTCTTCGATGCCGCCGCAAGGCATCTGAGCTTCACCAAGGCCGGCGAAGAGCTGGGCATGACGCAGACGGCGGTGAGCTATCAGGTGAAGTTGCTGGAGGAGAATATTGGCGAGCCGCTTTTCCTGCGCATGGCACGGCAGGTGTCGCTGACGGAGGCGGGGGAAAAACTGGCGCCAAAGGTTGCCGACGCCTTCAATACGCTTCGGGAGGCCGTCGACAGTGTGCGCGACGCGCCGGATGCCACCCTGACCATACATTCCACGGCCACCTTCGCATCACGCTGGCTGTCGCGACATCTGGGCGCTTTCCAACTGGAGCATCCCTCCATCGCCGTCAGACTGGAAACATCGGGCGCCCTGATCGATTTCAACCAATCGGACTGCGATGTCGCCATTCGCTGGAGCCGCGACGACGTGAGGGGATTGACCTATCACCGGCTGCTTCGCGGTGTTTATACGCCGATGCTGCATCCCGATCTTGCGCAAAGCATCGGTGGCTTGAAGCAGCCGGAAGACCTCCTGCGCCTGCGCATCATCGATCCCGGTGACGTGTGGTGGAGCCAATGGTTCCGGGAAGTCGGCATCGAAAACCCAAATCTCGAACGATATCCGCGCAGCCGTCTCAGCGTTCAGGCTTTTGAAGCCGCAGCGGCGATCGCCGGTCAGGGTGTGGCCATGCTCACCCCTGAACTTTACGCCGATGAGATCGCGCTCGGCCGTCTCTACCAGCCCTTCGAGCATCTCAGCAGCGAAGGCAAGAACTACTGGCTTGTCTATCCCGAAAACCGCAGGAACATCCGCAAGATCAAACTGTTTCGCGACTGGATATTGAAGCGGATCGAGGAAAGCCGGCCGCAGCAGCCCCATCAATACCCCATGTCCGGCGCATAAAAACAGCGGGGCGTATCCTCATCCGGAAACAGGCAGAGATGATATTCGCCGTCCTCCGACCGTCTTGCCTCGCTCTGCGACCAGTTGAAGACATGGCGTCGCGTCACCATGCGATGATCGCCGGGGGCGAGCGAAACCTCATAACCATCAGGCGTGACACGAACGCTGCGCGTGGGGATCATCTGGCAGTCGCCCGTCTGGGCATCGCCATTGCAGCAGTAGCTTTCATATTTGAACCCCTTGTGGGATTCATGGGCAAGTGCCGTGGCGGTGCACGCCAGAAATAAGAAGAGGACCGTCAGAATAAGGCGCATCGGCATGGTCTCCGTTGAAAACAACGGCGGCTGCCGGAAGGTCATTGCGTCCCTTCATTCAAATTCCACACATCAACACGTACCCGGACACAACGGCACCGGGAACCGCGACACCTGCCCCTGATCTGCCCCCCGCCCCAGGGTTCGCAGCACCCGCTTTCGGAATAACCGCCAGCGAAACATGTTATGGGAGCTTTAAAAGCTCCGCAGCCCTATATTTTAGCACATTGGCGGGCCGCTTACAGGATAATAGCTGAGTCGCGTTAGCCAGCTAAGCACAAACTATGCGGCAGGAAGCACACATTGCAACTTTACCGGGCTTGCCACGGTCCGCTCGCGGCCCGAACCGGGTTGTGAACACAAGACCACCGGATTGTGAACAATCACTCCCCGACCGCTGCTTTTCCCTTTCCTAACGGTCAAATTTCTCGCAAGGTGCGCTGCACAAGGATCAGGGGAACCGCATGTACGAATACGCCATTGCGTGGGAATGGATGGCCTTTGCCGTCCGCTGGCTCCACGTCATCACCGCCATCGCCTGGATCGGCTCGTCCTTCTATTTCATCGCGCTCGATCTCGGGCTGGTCAAACGGGCGCATCTGCCGCCGGGGGCTTATGGCGAGGAGTGGCAGGTCCATGGCGGCGGTTTTTACCACATCCAGAAATATCTGGTTGCGCCTGCCCAGATGCCCGAACACCTGACATGGTTCAAATGGGAAAGCTACGTGACCTGGCTTTCCGGTTTCGCCATGCTCTGCATCGTTTATTATGGCGGTGCGGATCTCTTCCTCATCGATCATTCCGTGCTTGATCTCACCCAGTTCCAGGCCATCTGTCTGTCGCTGGCATCGCTTGCCATCGGCTGGCTGTTTTATGATTTCCTCTGTAAATCGCCACTCGGCAACAATACCTGGGGCCTGATGATCGTGCTTTACGTCGCGCTGGTGGCGATGGCATGGGGTTATACGCAGGTCTTCACCGGGCGTGCCGCCTTCCTGCATCTCGGCGCGTTTACCGCCACCATCATGTCTGCGAACGTGTTTTTCATCATCATTCCCAACCAGAAGATCGTCGTCGCAGACCTGATTGCCGGGCGCACGCCGGACCCGAAATATGGCCGCATCGCCAAGCAGCGTTCACTGCACAACAACTACCTGACGCTGCCCGTCATCTTCTTCATGCTGTCGAACCATTACCCGCTGGCTTTCGCCACTGAGTTCAACTGGATCATCGCAGCGCTGGTCTTCCTGATGGGCGTCACTATCAGGCACTGGTTCAACACCACCCATGCCCGCAAGGGCAAACCAACATGGACCTGGCTTCTCACCGCCCTCATCTTCATCGTCATCATGTGGCTTTCCACCGTGCCGAAAGTGCTGACCGGCGAGGAGGAGCAGAAGGCCGCGACGCTCTCCCCCATGCAGCAGCAATTCGTCAGCGACGCTCATTTTACCAAGGCGCGTGATGTGGTTCAGGGTCGCTGTTCCATGTGCCATGCGGCCGAGCCTGTCTGGGAAGGTGTGCCCTTCACACCAAAATCGGTGAAGCTCGAAACCGACGAACAGATCGCCGCCCATGCGCGCGAAATCTATTTGCAAGCCGGCCGCAGCCATGCCATGCCTCCCGGCAACATCACCGCCATCACCCCGGATGAGCGCAAGGTGCTGACCGCCTGGTATGAAAGTGCGGTTTCCGGGGCTGGAAAAGCCGAAGGAAAAACTGAATGAGCATGGTTCTGCTGCGTGGCCGCCTGCTGAGCTTCCGCCGCGCGCCGCTCGCAATCGACGACACGCAAAGCTATCTCTATATCGAAGATGGCGGCCTGCTGCTCGAAAATGGCAGGATCGCCGCCATTGGCGATTATGCCGATATCCGTAAGACGGCCCCCGAAGAGGTCGAGGAAAAGGACCACCGCCCGCATCTCATCGTGCCCGGCCTCATCGACATGCACCTGCATTTCCCGCAAATGCAGGTCATCGGCTCCTATGCCGCCAATCTATTGGAATGGCTGAACACCTATACCTTCCCGGAAGAATGCCGATTCGTCGAAAGCGCCCATGCGCAGCGCATCGCCACGCATTTCTACGACGAACTTCTGCGCCACGGCACCACCACGGCCGCCGCCTATTGCTCCGTGCACAAAACCTCCGCCGATGCCTTTTTCGCTGAAGCAATGAAGCGCAACATGCTGATGGTCGGCGGCAAGGTGATGATGGACCGTAACGCCCCGCAGGGCCTGCTGGACACGCCGGAAACATCCTATGACGAGACACGGGCCGTCATCGCCGACTGGCACGGTAAGGGCCGCAACCACGTCGCCATCACGCCGCGCTTCGCCATCACCTCCACCCCGAAGCAGATGGAGGCCGCCCAGGCGCTGGCGCAGGAGTTTCCCGATCTCTTCATCCAGACGCATCTCTCTGAAAATCTGGACGAGATCAAATATACCTGCGAGCTTTACCCCGAAGCGACCGACTATACCGACATCTATGTGCGCTACGGACTGATGGGCAACAAGACCCTGCTCGGCCACGCCATCCACCTCTCGGAGCGCGAAGCCGATGCGCTGTCGGAAACCGGCGCGGTGGCCGTGCATTGCCCCACGTCCAACCTCTTCATCGGCTCCGGCCTGTTCCCGATGAAAAAGCTGCAACGCCGCGAAAAGCCGGTGCGCATCGCGGTCGCCACCGATATCGGCGGCGGATCGAGCTATTCCATGCTGCGCACCATGGACGAGGCTTACAAAATCCAGCAATTGCTGGGCGAACGCCTCAACCCGCTGGAAAGCTGGTATCTGATGACGCGCGGCAATGCCGAAGCGCTTTCCATGGTCGACCGCATCGGCACGCTGGAGGCCGGCACGGATGCCGACATCACGGTGCTGAACGCCTCCTCGACGCCCGCCATGTCCCTTAAGATGGAAGTGGTGAAAAGCCTGACGGAAGAACTGTTCCTGATGCTGACCATGGGTGATGACCGCACCGTGGTGGAAACCTATGTGGCCGGCAGGGCATTGAAAAGCGTGCTGGCATAGTTCGGCTGGGGCCGAAACATCCGGTCACGACGTGGTTTATACCATTGAAATATAAGATCGAGCGGGTGCCGCTTGTTTCTTCTCCCCGCCGGGGAGAAGGTGGCCCGAAGGGTCGGATGAGGGGGCAACGCCAGCGATAGACCTCACGCTTGCCCCCTCATCCCGCTGCCGCGACCTTCTCCCCGGCGGGGAGAAGAAGCCCGTGGCACCCGCTCGCTCCACATGATTTCCTGACGCCATCTTGGCCAAAACGTGAAAACCCTCCGGAGCACCCCGTGCTGAATCTAGACACAACCACCATGCTCATGGTTCTCGCGACCTTCATCATCGCAGGCATCGTCAAGGGCGTGACCGGCATGGGACTGCCCACCGTTGCCATGGGCGTGCTCGGCCTCTTCATGCCGCCGGTCATCGCCGCCGGCCTGCTCATTTTGCCCTCCTTCATCACCAATATCTGGCAATTGTTGGCCGGGCCGGATTTCCGGGCCATCGTGAAGCGGCTGTGGCCGATGATGATCGCCATTGCGCTGGGCACCCTCATCGGCATCCGGCTGATGACATCAGGCACCGGCGTCTGGACCACCTCGGCGCTCGGCCTGTGCCTTGCGGCTTACGCGGCCTATAGCCTGCTTGCCAGACCCATCTCGATTCCGGCCGGGCTGGAACCGAAACTCTCCCCGGTCATGGGGCTCGCAACCGGCCTGTTGACCGGCGGCACCGGAATTTTCGTCGTGCCAGCCGTGCCCTATATCCAGTCGCTCGGTTTCAGCCGGGATGATCTCGTGCAGGCGCTCGGCCTTTCTTTCACCGTCTCCACCATCGCGCTCGCTACCGGCCTTGCCTCCCAGAATGCCTTTCACGTCGAGCATCTGTCGCTTTCCGCGCTGGCCGTGCTGCCGGCCCTTGCCGGAATGTGGCTTGGCCAGAAAATCCGTTATGTCGTCAGCCCGGCAACATTCCGGCGCTGGTTTCTCATCTGCCTGCTCATACTGGGAGCCGAGCTGTTTTTGCGGGCATTCTGGTGATGGAAATCCGTCGATTTTGATGTCGTGACCGCCACATTCATGTTATGTGAAGCCATCATTCAAATGTGAAGGCTTTATCCATGGGCAAAATCCTGACCATAACGGACCTGAAGCAACAGGCTCAGCGCCGTGTGCCGAAAATGTTTTTCGACTATGCCGATAGCGGCGCGTGGACGGAAAGCACCTACCGCGCCAATGAGGATGATTTTGCCAAGATAAAGCTGCGCCAGCGCGTGCTGGTGGATATGACTGACCGGTCGCTGGCCACAGAAATGGTTGGCGAGAAGGTTTCGATGCCGGTCGCGCTCTCCCCCACCGGGCTCACCGGCATGCAGCACGCCGATGGCGAAATGCTGGCCGCAAAAGCGGCGGAGGAATTCGGCGTGCCCTTCACGCTCTCGACCATGAGCATCTGCTCCATCGAGGATGTCGCTTCCGTCACCTCGAAACCCTTCTGGTTCCAGCTCTACGTGATGAAGGACCGGGATTTCGTCAATAATCTGATCGACCGCGCCAAGGCCGCCGGATGCTCGGCGCTGGTGTTGACGCTCGACCTGCAAATCCTCGGCCAGCGCCACAAGGATCTGCGCAACGGCCTCTCGGCCCCGCCGAAATTCACCCCGAAACATATCTGGCAGATGGCCACCCGGCCCAAATGGTGCCTGGACATGGCGCGCACCAAGCGCCGCAGCTTCGGTAACATCGTCGGCCACGCCAAGAACGTTTCCGACCTCTCGTCGCTCTCCTCCTGGACGGCGGAACAGTTCGATCCGCGGTTGTCCTGGAAAGACGTGGAATGGATCAAGGAACGCTGGGGCGGAAAGCTCATCCTCAAGGGCATTCTTGACGAGGAAGATGCGCGCGCGTCGCTCGATACCGGCGCCGACGCCATCATCGTCTCCAACCATGGCGGCCGCCAGCTCGATGGCGCCCATTCCTCCATCGCCATGCTGCCGAAAATCGTCGATGCCGTCGGCGACAGGGTTGAGGTGCACATGGATGGCGGCATCCGCTCCGGTCAGGACGTGCTGAAGGCCTTGGCACTCGGAGCCAAAGGCACCTATATCGGCCGCCCCTTCCTCTACGGCCTCGGCGCTGATGGCAAGCAGGGCGTGACGACGGCGCTCGAAATCATCCGCAAGGAGATGGATGTCAGCATGGCGCTTTGCGGCAAAAGGCTGATCACGGATGTGGATCGCAGTATTCTGGCTTGATGCTGACGTCGAGTAGATGGGCAGGGCCTCAGAGCCGATGCGCCATAAAGTCCCGCCCTACGCTGCCTCCCTCATCCCTGTGCCTGTCACAGGGATCCAGCCAGCCCAAGTCCTTGAGCTGAAAGGACTCTTTCTGTCGCGCCGACGCGCGCCGGCTGGATTCCTGTGACATCCTCGGGCTTGTTCCGGGGAACAAGAATGAGGACAAGAGAACCTAGTGCCCCACGGTCTTCGAAAACACATTCACGATCACCACGCCGGTGATAATGAAACCGAGACCGATAATGGCGGCAATATCCAGCGTCTGGCGGAACACGAAATAACCGATGCCCGAGATCAGCACGATGCCGAGCCCGCTCCAGATCGCATAGGCAACTCCGACAGGTATGACGCGCAGCGTGAACGACAGAAGGTAAAAGGCCGCGCCGTAAAATACCGCCATCAGCACCGTCGGCAGCCACCTTGTGAATTGCTGCGACTGCTGCAGGAATGAGGTCGCGATGACCTCGCAGATAATGGCCGCGACAAGCGCCCCATAGGTGAAAAGTGCCGCGTTCATCGTTCCGTTTCCTTTGTCGTCTGGGCGATCATCCGGGCCTTGAGAGCCGCCCTGTCGCCACCTGCCCTGCCATCATCGGCCAGAAGATCGGCAAACCAGATGCCGTCAGCCGCAAGTCGCACCATCTCCAGTACCACCCCGTCATCCGTATCTTTATGACGGGCAAGACGTCCTTCGACCCAGCTGGTCCACATGCGCCGAAGCGACGGCTCACCGACCATGGAAACCGAGATTGCCGCCCATTGCCTGCCCGAATCCCGGTCACGATCATCGAAAACCGCCTTCACATAGGCCCGCGTGAAGCATCCATAAGCTTCACAATCCTGTGAGATGAGCGCATCGATTTCCGCGTCCAGCGCCGAAAGAAGGTCAGCCATGACGGCCTCCAGCAAGGCCTGCTTGGAGGGAAAATGGTGGAACAGCCCACCCTTCGTCACCCCGGCCGCATCGGCCACCGCCTGTATGGAAAGTGCCGCAACACCCTGATCAGCAGCAAGTTTCGCCGCGCAGTCAAGGAGGCTGCGACGCACGATCTCGGGCTGTTTCTTTCGTTCGTGAGCATTTGTCATGCTTCAAAACATACCGGATGGTAGGTTTCTTTTCAAGGAAATTGTGAGGGCAGCAGACGGGTTGAAATTCATACTTAATTAAGCATGAAAGCGATCTCTAAAGTTTTAGCGGTTTTGTTGCCGGAAAGTGTCAGTAAAACTTGAAATCAACAGCGGCGGTCAAACAAAAGGGGCGGATTATGTCGGGAACGGTCAAACGGGGAATGGCGGGAACATGGGTCTTCGCGCTCGCCTTCTTTTGCGCGTTCCTCTCATTGCAGGCATCGCCGGCGCAGGCCGGCTACGCCCATTTCATCATGGATGCCAATACCGGCAAGGTTCTGGCGTCCCGCAATGCCGATGTGCTGAACCACCCCGCTTCGCTCACCAAGATGATGACGCTTTACATGACCTTCGAGGCGCTGCATGCCGGCCGCATTCGCTGGGACCAGAAGATAAAGATGTCCAAGAATGGTGCAGCCGTCATCCCCTCCAAGCTTTATGTGCGCCAGGGCCAGACCTTCACCGTGCGCGAAGCGGTTTATGGCATGATCGTCAAATCCGCCAACGACATGGCAGAGGGCATGGGCGATCACCTCGGCGGCTCCGAGGCAAGGTTTGCCGAGATGATGACCCGCAAGGCCCGCCAGCTCGGCATGTCGAAAACGGTGTTCCGCAACGCTTCCGGCCTGCCCAGCAAATCGCAGGTGACGACGGCGCGTGACATGGCGAAGCTCGGCCTTGCGCTGCAGCGCGACTTCCCCAAGGAATATGACCTCTTCGCCATGGAATCCTTCAGCTTCCGGGGAAAACGCATCCGTGGCCACAATAATCTGATGTATCGTTATCGGGGCATGGATGGCATCAAGACCGGTTATACCAATGCCTCCGGTTTCAACCTCGTCAGCGCCATCAATGACAATGGCCGCCGCGTCGTCGGCGTCGTGCTAGGCGGCAAGACCGCGCGCAGCCGCGATGCGCAGATGGCAGCCCTTCTCGACAAGGCCGTGCCGCAGGCATCGAGAAGCCGCAACACCGAACAGCTCGTCGCCAGCGCCAATGTCAGCCGCACCTTCGATGTGCCGCCCGCAGCCGTCCCGACCGCATCGGTACCATTGCCGATGTTTGCCGAACGCCGCTCCGACCCCGTTGCCACGCAGATCGCCACGGCCAACAACCAGATGGCCGACATGATCCAGGTCTCCGCCATTCCGAAACCCTCCCCCGCTGCTGCGATTGGCCAGCCCACGGGCCAGAGAAGCCGCTGGGAAGTGCAGATCGCCGCTGCCGATAGCGAAGCCGCCGCCCGCTCGCTGCTCGCCAACGCCCGCTCCAACATCGGCAGCTATGCCGGGATCGCCCCCTATACCGAAGCGGTGCAAAGCGGCTCAGCAACGCTCTACCGCGCCCGCTTTACCGGCTTCGAAGACCAGTCTTCGGCGGTTTCCGCCTGCAAGGAACTGAAGGCGCAGTCCTACGCCTGCGTGGTGATGAACAGCGAGGGGTAAGTTTTACCGCTTGAGCCAGCCATTCTCCAGAGCATCGGCCAGATACGGAATGCCGTTGACTCGCGCCATCTCGGCCATGGCCAGATTGTCGTAGCGGATATTCCGCAAATAGACCTGCCAGCCACGCCCGGTTTCTTCCAGAACCGCATAGCTGGCGAGCGGATGACCGGCCTCGACGTGATGTTCGAAGGGCGTATCGTCCTTCCAGCCGGGGCAGCCGACGCTGCCGGGATTGACGATCAGCCGGCCATCGGAAAGCTGCACCGCGCGGGGAATATGGGTATGGCCGCACAGCATCAACGGCTGGGTTATGCCTTCCGCCCTCGCCTCGATTTCGGCGAGCGGCCGCAGTTTCAGCACACCTTCCGGCGACAGCGTTTCCAGCCAATAGTCGAGATCGCCGAGCGGCGAGCCGTGGCAGCAATAGGCAACGTCCTTGAATACCATGCTGAAGGGCAGGGTTTGCAGCCAGTCCAGATGCGCGGCAGTCATCTGCGCATGGGCCGGCCTTTCCCAGCTGCCCATATCCTCTGGAGTACGCTCGATCAGTTCCCGGTCGTGATTGCCACGAATGCTGGGGATCCAGTTGCTCACCAGCACATCACCGGTGAAACCCGCCTCCAGCGGCCCGCTGAAACAATCACCGAGATTGACGATATCCTTGATGCCAAGCCTGGCGATATCCTCAAGCACGGCTTCAAGCGCAGCGCAGTTTCCGTGAATATCGGCAATGGCGGCAAAGATCATGGCAATCAGCTTCCTCGATAGGTGGAATAGCTATAGGGCGAAAGCAGAAGCGGCACGTGGTAGTGGCCGCTCTCATCGGCAATGCCGAAGCGGATCGGGATAATGTCGAGAAAGGCCGGTTCGGGCAGCACAACGCCCCTGCCGCGCAGATAATCACCGGCATGGAAAACCAGCTCATATTCGCCAGCCTTGAAACTCTCGCCGACCAGCAGCGGCCCGCCATCCACACGGCCGTCACTATTGGTCGTCACCGTCTTCAGCTTCTCGCGGCGATCGCCGGAGAGCCGGTAAAGCTCGATCGTCAGTCCCTCAGCCGGCGTACCATGGGCGGCGTCGAGAACATGGGTGGTCAGACCGGTCATGGGTTGGGCTCCGCGATCATGAAGGGCTCATCGAAAAAATGCTCTTCCAGATTGTTGCCCGGCCCTTCGCGGTCGGCAACCAGAAAATCAGAAACCGCCTGTAACGGCATCAGCGGATAATGCCAGACATTGCGGCGGTAATTCACACCCTGGTCCCCGCGTGCCAGAAACACCTGCGGCCGGGCCGGACGGCCTCCGTCATCTTCCGCAACGACGACGAGGAAAGGCCTGCCGGAAAGCGGCGAAAAACTCTGGCTGCCGAACGGATGCCGCTCCATCATTTCGATCTTGTGCGGGAATACCCGCGGCTGCCCCCGGAAGATGTTGAGGATGATGCGCGCGCCCTCGCCCGCCGCCTCGGGTGCGGCAAGCGCATGATGCCGCTCGGTCTGGCCGCCATTGATGTGCCGCATGGAAGAAGGCGTGATTTCGATCACATCGCCGAAGGATGCGAATGCCTCTTTGGTAAGGGGTTTTATGTCGAGAAAATCGGTCAAATGTCATTCACCTTGGGCATGCCAGTTTCTGAGGAGGGAGAGACGCGCCTGTAAATCCGGAATGCTCTGCGTTATCGTTTTCCAGACAACCGAGAGCTCCGCCCGGAAATAATCATGCACGATCAGATTGCGCATACCCTTCATCTTTATCCAGGGGATTTCCGGGTGCTGCTGTAAAAACGCGGGGTAGTGCTTGTCGAGTTTGGCAACCGCCTCGCCAATGAGGGCAAGCCCCATCATGACCGCCATCTGCGTACGCGTGTCGGAGGAAAAAGCGGCCTCATCCATGTCCTGAATGAAATCCCGTATTCTGGACGCGGCGACATCCATATCCTTCAGATAGAGCAGAAGCCGATCCGTACTCATACCGCTTTGGCTTCCTTCAGCACGCGCGCCTTTATATCCGAATGCAGACCGCCTGAGGTGACGACGTCGACCTCGACACCAAGCAGCGCCTTCAGTTCCTCCAGTAAACCGCCGAGATCAAACAGTGTCGTGCCCGGCAATGCATCCACCAGAATATCGAGATCGCTGTCCGGCCGGTCCTCACCGCGGGCAACGGAGCCGAACACGCGGGGGTTTGCCGCGTTGAAGCGCTTCGTCGCTTCGCGGATGGCTTCCCTGTTGTTTTCCAGTACCTCGGAGGGTCTCATGATCTCATCTCCAGACAGCACGATCCTAGCAGAACGGCCACCGCTCGCCAATTCAGCCCTCCGGCAGCATCGCGGAAAGGCGCAGCCAGGCGATCTTTTCCACCTGCGCCGTCGCGGTCGCGGACTCTTGCGCCGCATCATTGCCGATACGGGTCTCGAAGGCGGAAAGAATATCGTGCCTGTTCAGCCCCTTGACTGCGATGATGAAGGGAAAGCCGAATTTCTGGGTATAGGCGCTGTTCAGCTCGGTAAAACGCGCATGTTCCGCCGGCGAAAGCCGATCGAGCCCCGCACCTGCCTGTTCGCTCAGGCTATCGGCCGTCAGCTCGCCCGCAATCGCCAGCTTGCCGGCAAGATCGGGATGCGCCCGCAACACGCCGAGCCTTTCAGCCTCGGAAGCGCCACGAAACTGCGCGGTGAGTGCGGCGTGAACCACCTTCGCCGTCAAATCCCCCTCATCCACACCGGCATCATAGGCCCGCTCGGCGATGAAGGGCGAATGTTCAAACACGCCACCGAACCGGGCGACAAATTCCTGCCGCGCCGACATCACGGAGCCACCGGCTTGTGATGTTCATGCCAGTGCCGGGCGATTTCGATCCGCTGCGGGATCCACACCTTGTCATGGCTAAGCACATATTCGATGAAACGACGCAAAGCCGCGGCGCGACCGGGACGGCCGACAAGGCGGCAATGCAGACCGACGCTCATCATCTTCGGCGCGCCTTCAGCGCCTTCCTGATAAAGCACGTCGAAAGCATCTTTCAGATAGGCAAAGAACTGGTCACCGGAGTTGAAACCCTGCGGCGTGGCGAAACGCATGTCGTTGGTGTCAAGCGTATAAGGAATGATCAGGAAAGGCTCTTCTTTCGCGCCCTTCACCCAATAGGGCAGATCGTCGGCATAGGAATCGGACGAATAGAGAAAACCGCCCTCTTCCATGACGAGGCGCAGCGTATTGTCCGAAGGCTTGCCCTGATACATGCCGTAAGGCCGTTCACCGGTCACCTCCTTATGCAGGCGCACCGCTTCGGTTATATGTTTGCGCTCTTCCTCTTCGGAGAAATCCTTATATTCCAGCCAGCGATAACCGTGGCTGGCAATTTCCCAGCCGGCTTCCTTCATGGCCGCGACGGCTTCCGGATTGCGGGCCATGGCGGCGGTCACGCCATAAACGGTGGTGGTGACACCAAGACTTGTGAACATGCGCCACAGCCGCCAGAAGCCGGCGCGCGAACCATATTCGTAGATCGATTCCATATTCAGGTTGCGTTGGCCCGGCCAGGGCTGGGCGCCAACGATTTCCGACAGCAGCGATTCCGAGGCCTTGTCATTGTCGAGAATGCAGCTTTCGCCACCCTCCTCGTAATTGATGACGAATTGCACGGCGATGCGCGCGCCGCCCGGCCATTTCGGATCGGGAACGTTACGGCCATAGCCCACCAGATTGCGGGAGTAATTGTCGGAAATCATTCAGCCACCCAAGACATCTCTCCCCAGGCGGAAACCGACTTCGGGAGACATAAACAAATCTCCAAAGTGCACCGGCCCGGAATGGGTAAACGGCGCAAACTTCGGATATGCGATGCCGAACGGTATCATCCGCATCCGGAATGTCGAGATCAATTTTGCCGACATTCCGATGCATTTTTGTATACGATTATGGGCAGCCGTTTCTCAGGCAATCTTGCGGGCGGAAACGCGGCCCATGGGATGCAGCGAATGCACCCGGAAGGGCGCACCCGGTTCATCCTCGATGAAAAGCGCAAGGCTTGAAAATTGCAGTTCCCGGGTCAGCAGCGGCTCGAAAACCTTGCGCACGGCGCGCTCGACTCGCTGGCTGCTGGCAGGCTCAACACCGCCCGTCAGCGACATCTGGAACCGGAACTCATCCATCACGTGCGGGCTGCCCCAGCGGTGCAGGTTGGTGAGCTGCGAGGCTGAAAGCCGGTCCGGATCCGCCCGCTCGATTTCCGCCTCGGACAGCGGCGCGCGGTAACGGTCGAATTCCTGCACCACGCGGGCGGCAAAAAAATGCAGCACTTCGCAGGGGCGCTCGGGAACGAGGCTGAAGACATTCCCATGCCTTGCCACCACGAGTTGTGGAAGCGTGAAAGGGTCCTGCTTGCCGGAAAAATACATCAGGTCGCGCAACAGCGCGGCCTCGGAGTGGCCCTCGGCAAGCCGGAAAGGCGCCTTGATCGTGCCATGGAAACCGTAACGGCGCGGCAGCGCCGTGTGATATGAAATCTCCTGCATGCCGAGATCGATCATGCCCGGCGGCTCCACTGCCTGACCGGAATAGGCATCGCGCCCCAACCACGCGGCGGCTGCCTGCGTCAGGGGGTCATTGGGGGTAGGCGTGAAATGAATGGCGTATCGCATGCGCTGTCACCTCGCCGCAAAAGCGGCCAAACCGGCCTCGTTGCAGGCCAGCAAATAGGTGATTTGCGTGACAGATTAACGACGTGGACGGCCTGATCAGCACTTTCTAAAGTCCGTGACGGCAATATTCACGTGTTGTTGAAGGCGAAACCCGGCGGGTACGTCAGCTGTCTCCCCGCACACGGTTTGCAAGGCCGCAGCGGCAAGAAAATGGGCAAGACCGAAGCTGACCTTGAAGCCACCCGAAAGCGCGACAAGCTTCGGATAACCGGCAACCGACCCCACCATCGGGTCTCTGCCGACCGCCTTCGGCCGCAGGCCGGCCCACCGTTCCAGAACCGGTGCGCGGGCAAGCGATGGTACCACGCTACATGCTTCTGCAAGCAGCTTTTCCAGCTTTTCGTCGGTGCTGAAAGGCTCAGAAAAACAATCTTCGCTGGTACTGCCGATGGCGACGGTGCCATCCTCATGCGGCACGATGTAAAGACCGTTGAGGAAGACGACCGGCATGGCCGGGTCGGCCGCCGCGTCAAGAAGCGCCGCCTGCCCTTTCACCGCCTGCCCAAGCGCAACACCGGCCTCCAGACCCATCGCGTCACGAAGCAGGGGAAAAGAACCATGCCCGTTGGCGACGACAACATGGCCGAAGGCAACCTCATCTCCCGAAGATAACATCGCTCGCCCAGCTTGCGGGTCGAGCGAAACCACCGAGCACCGTTCCACCACCCGCACATGTCGGGCCTTGCGGAGAAAAGCCGAGAGAAGGGCGATCATCGCGCGCGGAGAAACCCTCGCCGCCAGCGTGTCCAGCACAAAGCCGGCCTGCCCTGCCGCATCATCCACCCAGTCTGCCACCGAAGGCCCGTCGCCGACATGCCAGTGGAACCGGCGCTCACCCGACACCCAGTTTTCCCCGGCATCCCGTTCGTGCCGCTCCGCGATGCCCCGCAGATGTGGTCTCGGCAAAGGAATGATCCGGCCGCAACGGCGATAACCGGCCGAAAGCCCGGTCACGGCCTCCAGCCCGGCAATTTCCGTTTCCAGCGCCACAAGGGCATCGAACTGGAACTGCTTCTTGTCCGACCATCGGTCCGGCATATGCGGCATCAATGCACCAAGCAGACCGCCGCTTGCTCCGCTACCGAGTTGCTCCGCCTCCACCAGCAGGGTGTCTATTCCGAGCCGTTCCGCCTTGACGGCGGCCCATAGCCCCATAATGCCGCCACCAACGATGAGGAGCGGCACGGAGCCCGGCAATCTTGGAGATTGACCCTGTTCGAAAGCAGGACTATCGGCATTAGCCATGAAAAATTCCAACGACTTTATCCCAGAGGCTGGCACAGAGACCGGTTCCGCAACCGGAGAAACCCGTACCGCACTCGACTGGCGTGACGGGGATATGCCCTATTCGCTGGCCTTTGACGATCATTTTTATTGCCAGACGGATGGCAGGCTGGAATGCGGCCATGTCTTCCTGTCCGGAAACGGCCTGCCGGAGCGTTGGCTTGAACGGGAGGGCGTTTTCCGTATCGGTGAGCTGGGCTTCGGCACCGGCCTTAATCTCTGCGAGACATGGCGCCAGTGGAAAGAGATGCGCAACGGCCGCTCCACGCTGCATTTCATCTCCTTCGAGCTTTACCCGATGAAGGCGGACGAGATCGACCGGGCGCTTTCCCGCTGGCCGGAGATCGATACTGAGCGCAAGGCGCTTGTCGCCCTCTGGCCGGAAGAGCCGCAAGGCAGGGTCGACATCGCACTGGATGACGAGACGCGCCTGACGGTGGTCTGCGGCGAGGCCTTTGCCGGAATCTCCAGCAGCAACGAGAGTTTCGACGCGTGGTTTCTGGACGGCTTCGCGCCGGCGCGCAATCCGGACATGTGGTCGCTGGAAATCATGCAGGCGCTCTTTGCCAAAACGGCGTCGGAGGGCACATTCGCCTCCTATGCCGCCGCCGGTTTCGTTCGCCGCAACCTCATCGCCGCGGGTTTTGACCTGGAACGGCGCAAGGGCTTTGCCGGAAAGCGGGAAATGCTCTGCGGCACCAAACGGCCCGCCTGAGGCAATTCCGAAAACCCTCGCCGCGCCGGATGATCAGACGCCCGGCGCGTCACGCCGGGGCATGGCATCCCCCAGCCATTGCGCGATCTTGTCCTCGAGGATTTCAGGACTGATCGGCTTCGACAGATAATCATCCATGCCCGCCTGCAGGCAAAGCTCCCGGTCACCGTCCTGGGTATGGGCGGTAACACCGATGATCGGCACATGCCGGCCGTCCGCCGCCGCCTGTTCGGCGGCGCGGATGGCAAGCGTTGCCTGATGGCCGTTAATGACAGGCATCGAGACATCCATGAGGATGATGGCGGGATTGTTTTCTTCCCACGCCTGAACCGCCTTCTTGCCGTTGCCGACGATCAGGAAACGCAAACCCGCCTGCTGCAAAATCTGGGTGAAGACAATCTGGTTGACGTCATTGTCCTCGGCCACCAGCACGTCGATCAGGCTCGGCCGGCGGCGTTCGGAAACAGCCGGGGTCGCTGGCGGAATGCGCTGTTTATTTTCAGCCAGACGCCTTTCCGTGCGCACCGGCCCGCCGCCTGCATCCAGTGCCAGCGGCTGCAGGCGGGCGCGTTTCAGCCGCACGTCGCGCACCACATCGAACAGGGTGGAGCGCAAGAGCCGCGCCCGCGCCGGTTTCATCAGATGCGCCTGTACGTTGAGATCGGTAAACAGCGTCTCGTCACCCACCACATCCATGGAGGTCAGAAACACGATGGCAATCTCATCGAAACGTTGGTCCGCGCGAATACGCTCGACCACATCCAGGCCGTTCATGACAGGCATATGATAATCGAGGATGATGGCGTCGATGGCAAAGCCGAGCGACACGGCCTCCTGCAGCACGGCGATGCCGGACGGGCCGTCCTCCACCGCATGGCCATCAATGCCCCAAGTCTTCAGCTGCTCGGTCAATATACGGCGATTGACGTCGTTGTCGTCGATGACCAGCACCCGGATATCGTCGATCGCCACGGACATAAGCGGAACGTCACGCCGCCTTTCGGTGACCTGAAACGGGATATTGACCTCGAAGGTCGATCCCTTGCCGACCTCGCTCACGACATTGATCGAACCGTCGAAAAGACCGACAAGGCCGACCGTGATCGCCAGTCCAAGCCCTGTTCCCTCGTGCCGGCGCGTCGCCGAACCATCCACCTGGCTGAACTTGTCGAAGATCGTCTCGAGCTTGTCAGGCGGAATGCCGATGCCGCTGTCTTCAACGCGCAGCGAGAGCATGGTTTCCGACGCCTCGGCCGATTGCGCGGCAAGCTCGATCAGCACATGCCCCGTTTCGGTGAATTTCACGGCGTTGCCGACGAGGTTGGTGACGATCTGGCGGAACCGCCCGGCATCGCCCATGACCTTGCCGAAAACCGACGGGTCGATCCGGACAACCAGTTCGATGTCCTTTTCCAGCGCCGCCGAGGAGAGAAGCGAAACCACATCCTCCACCGCTTCGGCCGGATCGAAAGGCACGCTGCGCAGCTTCATCTGTCCGGCCTCGATCTTGGAAAAATCGAGAATGTCGTTGATGATCGTCAGAAGCGCATTGCCTGACTTGACGATGATATCGGTGAAAGTCTTCTGGCGCGTGTCCAGATTGGACTTGGCCAGAAGCTCCGCCATGCCGAGCACACCGTTCATCGGCGTGCGGATTTCATGGCTCATATTGGCCAGGAATTCCGATTTGGCGCGATCCGCCGCTTCCGCCCGCGAAAGTAGCCGCTGCAATTCCTCTTCACGCAGCTTCATCTCGGTCACATCGGTGACGATGACGAGCCAGTAATTGCCGGAACTGTTGGTGGCTTCCAGATTGAGCCAGGTTTTGCCGGCCACATGGATGAGCCAGGAAAACGGCTGGTTGGCGGCAATGTTGTCTTTCCAGGCGGCAAGCGTTGCCGCCGCCTCCTCGGCGGTGCCGAAATCTCCGCGCTTGGCACAATGGGCAAAGAAGCCCGACCAGTTGCGGCCTTTTTCCAGCAGATGCGGCGGCACGTCGAACATCCGCGCCATCGCTTCGTTGGACATGATGATCGTGCCCTGCTCGACCAGCACCAGGCCCTGCGCCATGGCGCGCGTGGCGCCCTGCATATATTCGCCGACGCGCTCCAGCTCGGCCTTGGCCTTCATGATCTCTGCATCGCGCATGCGCACATCGGTCACGTCGGCATAGGTGCTGAGGATTTTCCCGCCATCGAGGCGGGTTTTCGAGATGACGGTAACCTTGCCGCTTTTGCTGCGCACTTCGCGCGGCGCAGAGGCCTCCTTGCTGAGAAGCCGCGCCGTTCGCTGACTATAAAGATCAGCGAAGGACATGTCGCCGTAGTCGTAAAGGCCGCTTTCGAAATTCAATTCCATGAATTCGCGATAGCTTTTGCCGACCAGCGATTTCTCGCCACCAATTTCGCCCCAGACCTCGTAAAAGAACGGATTGACATATTCGATGACGAGATCGGCGTTGATGAGCAGCACGCCCACCGGCAGGGCATGAAGAATCATCTCCAGCTGGCGGTGCAGCGCTTCGGCCTGTGCCTGCGCCGCAATCAGTGCATTTTCACGGTCCTGCAACAGGCTGACATCGGTAACCGAGCCGACCAGATAATATTCGTCGTCAGGCGTCGCCACCCGGCCGAGGCGGGTAATGACGGGAACGGAGCTGCCATCCGGCAGCGGCAGGGTTTCCGCCTTCTCGATTGCCTCGCCCGTTTCAAGCAGCCGCTCGTTTTCAAGCCGGGACTGCTCGCCGGTCGCCGGAAACATCTCGTTTTCGGTCTTGCCGATAAAATGGGCGAGATCGCCTCCGACGAATTTCTCATAGGCCGCATTGGCAAAGGTCAGCCGCCTGTCATGATCCCGCAAAAAGACCGCCACCGGCAATTGCTCAAGCGCGGCGCGCAGCAGCCAGGTCTCGCGGATCTGCGTGCTGAGCAGGGTCTCATGCGCCTTGAACTCGGTCACGTCGATGCGCAGCCCCACCAGCATGCCGTTTTCCAGCCGCTTGTTGACCATGCGCACCCAGCGGCCATCGGCAAACTGCTCCACTCTTTCCAGGTAGGGCAGGGAAAAATCCCGCAGCTGCTCCTGCTTCCAGCTTTCAAAAGCCTGATCATCCTCTTTCGCGCGGCTGTAACCGCTTGAAAAATAGACCGCTTCCATCAGCGCTTCGAGCCGCATGCCCGGCTTCAGCGCAACACCGAAGGCACTGTAGAATTCCAGGAAGCGGGCGTTGCAATAAATCAGCCGGTTTTCTTCGTCATAGATAACGATACCGGCATCGATGAGATCAATCACCCCACTGCCGAACAGCAACTCGGAGGCGTTATCGCCGCTGGAGAAGCCCTCAATGGCAACCGCCGGCATTTCCTCGAATGCTTCAAACAGGAAAAGATTGCCGTCATCGCCGATAAAACGTTCGCAACGAAGCGTATATGGCCCGGAAGACGCCGCACCATGACAGGCGATCAGCTCATCCGTGGCGAAAACCAGCGAGCGGCGCTCCCTGTCTTCCCGTTCGGCATCGCGAATATCGGCGGAGAGGGAAAAGCTCGTTTGCCCCTGAAACGACGCGGGTGGACGCCCCATGATCCGGCCATAGGCGGCGTTGACCATGAGATAGCGCAGCTCGCTGTCCTTGATGCACGCGGGCAAGTCCAGGGCGGCGACGGCCCTGTAAGCTTTTTCCAGCAACCCGCTGCCTTCGGTCAATCGATACTCCACACCGTGCAGTTCCATTTCTGTCGAATCAAATATTTCCGGATATCGTCGTAAAAACGTTATGTGATAAAATCGCCGTTTGCTATGTACCGTGCGGCACTGCTACCCTTTTTTAACCATAAATATTCGCTCCGATGCGCCATTCCGACCATAACCGGCCGACCTTGCGCATGGCTGCCATGCGTCGCGGGACAGCCGCGTTATAAAACTATCGCTTGACTTTAACGCGCAAAACGCCCACATGCCGGTCAAGCTTTCACCTTCGGCAGCCGCGTGAGCTGCAGCGTATGTCCAGAACGACTTGTTCCAAGAGAAATCTGGCCCGCATGAAGGAAAAGCGCAACGAATACAGAAGACGGCATTTGCCGCACTGATGCGCAGAAAGTTATTCCAACCCACAAGTTCCCAATTCACGCGGGGTTCTTGACGCCGAAACCACCGGACAGCAGCCCTGCTCCGGCTGAGTTTGTTTTGGCGCCCCGAAAGGCAATATATTGACCAGTTTTAGCGAACTCGGCCTCTCCGAAAAGATTGTGGCCAGCGTTACCCAGCTTGGCTACACAACCCCGACCCCCATTCAGGCAAAAGCCATTCCGCTGCTGCTCGAAGGCCGTGACCTCATCGGCCTCGCACAGACCGGCACCGGCAAGACCGCAGCCTTCGGCCTGCCGATCATCGAAATGCTGATGAAGCAGGCCGACCGTCCGGCAAACCGCACCACCCGCACGCTGATCCTTGCACCGACCCGCGAACTGGTGAACCAGATCGGCGAAAACCTGCGCTCCTTCGTGAAGAAGACGCCGCTGCGCATCAACCAGGTTGTCGGCGGCGCGTCGATCAACAAGCAGCAGCTGCAGCTCGAAAAAGGCACCGACATCCTCGTCGCCACGCCCGGCCGCCTGCTGGACCTCATCGCCCGCAACGCCATCTCGCTCTCCAAGGTGACGTATCTCGTTCTCGACGAAGCCGACCAGATGCTCGATCTCGGCTTCATCCACGATCTGCGCAAGATTTCCCGCATGGTTCCGCCCAAGCGCCAGACGCTGCTCTTTTCGGCGACCATGCCGAAGGCGATTTCCGAGCTTGCCAGCAACTTCCTGACCGACCCGATCAAGGTCGAGGTCACGCCTCCGGGCAAGGCTGCCGACAAGGTCGAGCAGTACGTGCATTTCGTCGCCGGCAAGAACGACAAGACCGATCTCCTGAAGAAGTCGCTGAACGAGAACCCGGACGGTCGCTCGATCGTTTTCCTGCGCACCAAGCACGGCGCGGAAAAGCTTTACAAGCATCTGGAACATATCGGTTTCAAGGTCGCCTCCATCCACGGCAACAAGAGCCAGGGCCAGCGCGAGCGGGCACTGAAGGGCTTCAAAGATGGTGACATCAAGGTTCTGGTCGCAACCGACGTCGCCGCCCGCGGCATCGATATCCCGGCCGTAACCCACGTCTTCAACTACGACCTGCCGGAAGTGCCTGATGCCTACGTTCACCGCATCGGCCGTACCGCCCGCGCCGGTCGCGACGGCATCGCCATCGCTTTCTGCGCACCGGACGAAACCCGCCTGCTGCACGACATCGAAAAGCTGATGAAGATCGATATCCCGGTCGCATCAGGTGAACGTCCGGCCGGTCTCGCCAGCCCGACGCGCCCCAACAACAACCGTGGCGGCCGCAACAACAACAATGGTGGCCAGCAGCGCGGCCCGCGCGAAGGTGGACGTCACAATGGCGAATCTCGCCCATCCCGCAACCATGCGCCGCGCGATGCGGACAATGATCTGGAAGTCACGTCCGACTTCAAGCGTGTGAAGCAGGCTGAAGGCGACGCAGGTCGTCCGGCCGGCCCCCGCAAGCACCGCCGTCCGGCCCGCAAGCCCGGCGGCAGCGGCGCCAACCGCCACGCACCTGCTGGCGGCAACGGCCAGGAAAAGCGCGCTTCCGGCAACGGCCATCGCGGCCGCAACCGTTAAGTTGCTTCGCGTGGATTGAGGACGCTCGCGGCCCATTTCTTCTCCCCGCCGGGGAGAAGGTGGCCCGAAGGGTCGGATGAGGGGTAAGTCCTCCGAAATCCGGCAACGGCGCCCCCTCATCCCGCTGCCGCGGACTTCTCCCCCTCGGGGAGAAGAAACAAGCGGCACCCGCTCGGTCTACCATGCGGTTGTTCTCTTCCGAGACGCCTTCAGATCACCCCCCGCAAGCCACCAGCCTGCGGGGTTTTTCTTTGCCCTCACCCGCCTTGCACAACCGGTCGACGCCGGGATGGCAGGGTCATGGCCAGCACGCCGGCGATGACACAGACGAGACCCACCCACATGGCAGGTGTCGGCACTTCCCCCAGAAATGCCATGCCGATCGCCACGCCGACCGGCACCCGCAGATAGGCCTGCGATGTGGTGCCGACCGAGCCGAGCGTCTGCATCAGCCGGAAATAGATCATGAAGGCGAGCGCGGTTGAAAAGACGCTCAAACACACAAGCGAAGTGAGCGAGGCGGCCGAAGGCGACAATGTCCACGGTCGGTCAACGACCAGGCTGACGGGCAAAAGCAGCACCGCACCGCAGATCAGCGAGCCAGCAGCCGGCATGATCGGATCAAGCCCCTTGAAGTTCTTGCCGAAGATCGCCGCACAGGCATAGGAAAACGCCGCCATCAGCACGGCGAGCTGGCTCCATATCGCCTCGCCCGCACCACCCAGCGCCTCCATGCCGATGATGAGACACACGCCCGTCATGCCGGCAATGGTGCCGAACAGCTTGCGCCCGCTGACCGCCTCATGCCTGATAACCAGCGCGGTGAGAAGAAAGGTGAAGATCGGCGTCGTGGCATTGAGAATGACGGCAAGCCCGGCGTCGATGCTCTGCTCCGCCCAGGCAATCAGCGTGAAAGGCAACACGCTGTTGATACAGGCCTGAATGAAAAACAGCCGCCAGGTGGCAAAATCTTTCGGCAATCGCAGCCCGCGCAACCGGATCACGACGTAGAGCAGCAGACCCGCAATCAGCGTCCGCGATGCGATGAAGGTGATGGGCGGTATCGTCTCCACCCCGATCTTGATGAACGTATAGGAGGCCGCCCATAGCGTGGACAGAAGCGCGAGCAGCAGCAATTCGCGGGCAATGGGATTTTGAGTGGTCACGGATCGACTTTCCAACAGCGTTCAGGATCAACCGTTCTTAACCCGAAAACAGGCATCTATGCTTCGGTGGCGGCCGAAGTTTTACCGCTTTTCCAAAAAAGAAGCCCCGCACGGCATGACCATGCGGGGCTTCGGTAAAAGGATCGATGCTGATCGGTCGGGCAGATCAGGCCCGGCGTTCATCCGCCGAGAAAGCGCCTGGACCGGCAAAGACCAGATAGAGGAAGACGAAGCAGAACAGGATGGCGGCATCGCCACCGTTCAGGACCGGGAAAACGCTGCTGGGCGCGTGCGCCATGAAATAGGCGACGGCCATCTGACCGGAAAGGATGAAGGCGACCGGTCGTGTGAACAGGCCGATCAGCACGAGAATGCCGCCGACGAGTTCCAGAAGCGCCGCCACCAGCATCAGGGTCGGCAACGAGCCTTCCATCTGCGATGCCGGAAAGCCGAACAGCTTCTGCGTTCCATGTTCGATGAAAAGCAGCGCTGCGATGATGCGCAGTGCCGCAAGAGCATAAGGTCGATAGCGAGAAAGATTGTCGAAAGCTGCCATGTTCATGTGTCCCCGTTGAAGTGGTGCCGCGCTCGATACAGTGCATTCAAGCCTTTATGGATACACGTCTCGAACACCGGAAATCACGTTTCCGATATTGCAGAACTCCCTTAAATACAGAAAGGGAGGCATTCTACACATGGTTGATTTTCCAGCATAAAATTGGCCATCTGCTGAAAAACTCAACTCAAGGGTACAGACATTTTTTGGCGAGGCAAAGGCGGAAAAATCCGCCTCTCCATCACGCCTGCAGCACAACCACCTTGGAGCCAACCGGCACGCGGCTGTAAAGATCGATGATATCGTGGTTGAGCATGCGGATGCAGCCGCTGGACATGGCGTGGCCGATGGATTGCGGCTGGTTGGTGCCGTGCAGGCGGAACATGGTGTCGTTGCCGCCGCGATAGAGATAAAGCGCGCGGGCACCGAGCGGATTGTTCGGGCCGCCCGCCATGCCACCGGCGAATTTCAGATTGCGCGGATCGCGGCGCATCATGTTTGCTGTCGGCGTCCAGGACGGCCACTCGGATTTGCGGCCGATATAGGCGTCGCCCTTCAGCGCAAGACCCTGCCGGCCAACACCGACGCCGTAACGCATGGCGCGACCATCGCCCATGACATAATAGAGTCGCCGTGCCGGCGTATCCACCACCACCGTTCCGGCCGGATGGCTGGTATCGTAGGTGACTTCCTGCCGGCGAAGTTCCGGCTTGACCTTGTCGAGATGCATGGCGGGCAGCGGGAATTTCTCTTCCGGCATCGCCGCATAATTAAGCCTTTGCTGACCGATACCGGTATTTGCGCAGCCGGCCAGAAACAGTGGCAATCCGAACAGAACCCCACGACGTGAAATAGACATGTAACCCCCGCCAAATCATGTGATTAACGAGAGGTATAATTTTATGGTTAACAAACCCCTAATATGAGGTTGTAGTAATTAACCCGCTGCAACCGATGCAGTGGGCCGGCGGTTGGCGAGATAGACCCCCGTGACCGCGAGAACCGTACCGGCAATCATGGCCGGCGTCAGCGTTTCCCCGAACAGCAGCGCAGCTTCCACGGCGGCAAGCGGCGGCACGAGATAGATCAGTGAGGCCGCGCGCGATACCTGCCCACGCCGGATGAGATAAAGAAGCAATGCAACCGCGCCGATGGAAATCGCACCCACCGACCAGCCAAGCGTGGCGGCCAGCCCGAGGCTCCAGTCCACATGCCCGTCTTCCAGTAAAAGCGCAAAGGGAATGGTGACCAGCAGCGCGCCGACATATTGCAGCGTCGCCACCGCCATGATGTTTCCGCCATGGACATATTTCTTCTGGTAGAGCGTGCCATAGGTCACCGACACCATGCCGAGCACATTCACCGCCACGGCATAAAGCGGCACGGACATGCCAAGCGCACCCGTAGCCATGACCTTCGGCAGCACGGCGATGGCAATGCCGGCAAAACCGAGCAGCAAACCGGCACGTTGCATGGGTGAGATTCTCTCGCCAATCATGAAACGGGCGGCCACCGCCGTCATCAGCGGCTGCAGACCAGCGATGATGCCGCCGATCGCCGCCGGCACGCCCTGCCCGATCGCCCACCAGATCATGCCGAGATAAATGCCGTGCAGGAACACGCCGGACAGGATCGCCCGCAGGACATCGGCGCGCTGCTTCGGCCAGGAAATGGCGGACAGCCGGCAGATCGCCCATAATATCAGGCCGGCCAGCAGGTAACGCAGACAGAGGAAGGTCAGCGGCCCGGTATAATAGACGGCATATTTGGCCGTGACCCAGCCGGTCGACCAGAGAAACACGAAGATGGCCGGAGCCAGACGGTCAAGCGACATGGGAACATCCCCTGTGCGGCACAATCCCGCCTCTCGGACATTGCCGGGGATGCAAGACCATGCAGCGAATTGATATTTCGGCCAAGGAACACCGGTGAAAAAGCAGGCCGGCTTGGCACCAGGCCTGTGGCGGCATACACGCCGTTTGCCAAGGCGGTATCGCTATCGCCGCCAAAGGTCAAAGGCGTTTTCGTGATCGCATCTTTCAGTTTTTCTTATGCGGCATCCGCAATCCATCAACCGAAAACGAACGAACAAATTTTGTGCATTCGCCCACGGCGCACACAGCACCATCATGCCCTTCCGCACTGCCGCGCCGCGCAACCATTTTGACGATGCCGCATTTATAGGCTGAAACCGAAATAACGCTTCTTTTTTAAAACTCTAGGGCGAGAAAAAATCTTCATGAGGAGGTCCGCATAGTTCTTGCATTGCATTTGGCCTTGTATTCATATGGTAAAAAAGGGGACATCGAAGTTGGCATTTGACGAAATGATAAATGCGGACGAAACGCCGCGAAGCCCATATGAAAACTATAACGAGTGGTACAGCCGACAGGACAGGTCGCACCTGATCCAGAAATCAAAAGACGCGGAAAACATCTTTCGAAAAACCGGCATTACTTTCGCAGTCTATGGCCATGCCGACAGTTCAGAAAAACTGATCCCCTTCGATATCATCCCGCGCATCATCTCCGGACGTGAGTGGCGCAAACTGGCCCAGGGCATCGAACAGCGCGTTCTCGCCCTCAATGCTTTCCTCGACGATATCTACCACAAGCAGGAAATCATCCGCGCCGGCCGCATCCCACGCGAAATCATCGAGAAAAACGAAGCCTTCCTGCCGGAGATGATCGGTTTCACCCCGCCCGGCGGCGTCTATACCCACATTGTCGGCACAGACATCGTCCGCACCGGCGAAGACCAGTTTTATGTTCTGGAAGACAATGCCCGCACGCCCTCCGGTGTCAGCTACATGCTGGAAAACCGCGAGACGATGATGCAGATGTTCCCGGAACTCTTCCATGAAAACCGCGTGCGGCGGGTGGAGGACTATCCCTATCTGCTGCGGCAATCGCTCGCCTCGCTCGCCCCGCCCGGCTGTTCCGGCAAGCCGCGCGTCGCGGTGCTGACACCCGGCATCTATAATTCCGCCTATTACGAACATTCCTTCCTCGCCGACATGATGGGCGTGGAGCTGGTGGAAGGATCCGACCTGCGTGTCATGGACGGCAAGGTCAAGATGCGCACCACCCGCGGTTATGAGGCAATCGATGTTCTCTATCGCCGCGTCGACGACGACTTCCTCGATCCGCTGACCTTCCGTCCGGATTCGGCGCTCGGCGTGCCCGGCATCATGGATGTCTACCGTGCCGGCAACATCACCATCGCCAATGCCCCCGGCACCGGCATCTCCGACGACAAGGCCGTCTATTCCTACATGCCTGAGATCGTCGAATTTTATACCGGCCGCAAGCCGCTCCTGGAAAACGTGCCGACCTGGCGCTGTTCGGAGCCGGACAGCCTGAAATACGTGCTCGACAATCTTGCCGAACTGGTCGTCAAGGAAGTCCACGGTTCGGGCGGTTACGGCATGCTGGTCGGCCCCACGGCGACAAAAAAGGAACGGGCGCTGTTTGCCGAAAAGCTCAAGGCCCGCCCCTCCAACTATATTGCGCAGCCAACGCTGTCGCTGTCCACCGTGCCGATCATGGTGAAAAACGGCATCGCGCCGCGCCATGTCGATCTGCGCCCTTACGTGCTGGTGTCGGACAAGGTGAAGATCATTCCCGGCGGCCTGACCCGCGTCGCGCTCAAGCAGGGCTCGCTGGTGGTCAATTCCAGCCAGGGCGGCGGCACCAAGGATACATGGGTACTGGAGGACTAAGCCATGCTGGGCAGAACGGCAAACGGGCTCTACTGGATGTTCCGGTACATCGAGCGCGCTGAAAACATCGCCCGGCTGATCGATGCGGGTCTGCGCGTTTCACTGACGCGCTCGGGCAGCGGCGATGAAGACTGGGACGGCGTGTTGCAGAGTGCTGGCGTCCACGAGGCGTTCCTCGAAACACACGACAAGGTGACGACGGCGGATGCGATCGATTATCTCCTGCGCGACAAAGCCAACCCGTCAAGCGTCCTCTCCTGCATCGAGGCGGGCCGCAACAATGCCCGCATGGTGCGCACCGCGCTGACGCGCGAGACATGGGAAGCGACCAACGAATTCTGGATCGAGCTGAAGACCAGCCTCGAGCGCAGGGTGAAGCCGGCGGACATGCCGCAGACCATCGACGGCATCAAACACCGCGCCGGTCTGGTTCGCGGCGCTTTCCACGGCTCGATGCTGCGCAACGATCTCTATAATTTCTCCCGCATCGGCACCTTCATCGAACGGGCCGACAACACCGCCCGCATTCTCGACGTCAAATATTACGTGCTGCTGCCGGCTGTGGCGCATGTCGGTTCCTCGCTCGACAACGCACAATGGGAATCCATCCTGCGCTCGGTCTCGGCGCATCGTTCCTATGGCTGGGTCTATGATGCGGAATACAAGCCGGCCAATATTGCCGACTTCCTCATTCTCAATGGCCGCATGCCGCGTTCGCTCGCCTATTGTTACGAGAAGATAGCCAGCAACCTCAATTACATAGCTGAGGATTACGGCGAAAGGCACCAGGCACATGAGACGGCCGAAAGCATTCGTGACAGCCTGCGCAAGACGACGATCAACCGCGTCATGGATGAAGGTCTGCACGAGTTTCTGGAGAGATTCATAAACCGCAACGGGCAGCTGGGACAGGAAATCATGGAAGGCTACCGCTTTTATCAATAAGCGCGTGGACGGGGACAGCTTATGCGTCTGAAAATCACCCATACGACGGAATATGTCTATGACGAGCCGACGCCCTATGCGTTGCAGCGGCTGCGCCTGACACCGCAGACCGGCCCCTGCCAGACGGTGGAGAACTGGGATGTCTCGGTGGATGGCGCCACCGTCGAAGTGACCTATGACGACCATTTCGGTAACCGGGTTTCGCTAGTGGAAACGGAAGGCCCGCAACGCAAGGTCAAGGTTGTGGCAAGCGGCCTCGTCACCACCGAAGACAGGGCCGGCGTGTTCGGGCACCATATTGGCAATGCGCCGCTCTGGCTCTTCCAGCGCGAGACGCCGCGCACCAAGCCGGGAAAACTGGTGCGTGAGCTGGTAAAAGTCAGCACTGGTGACACTGAACTCTCCCGCCTGCATGACCTCATGGAGAATATTCACCGCAAGGTGGACTATGTGCCGGATGCAACCGATATTGAAACCACGGCGGAAACGGCGCTGGAGGCAGGCAAGGGCGTGTGCCAGGACCATGCCCATATCCTGATTTCCGCAGCGCGGCTGATGGGCCTGCCGGCCCGTTATGTTTCCGGTTATCTGATGATGGAAGAAGTGGAAGAACAGACGGCCACCCACGCCTGGGCCGAGGTGCATCTTCAGGGGCTTGGGTGGGTCGGCTTCGACGCCGCCAACAATATCTGCCCCGATGACCGTTATGTCCGCATCGCGTCGGGCCTGTGCTACCGCGATTGCGCGCCGATATCAGGCATGCGCATCGGCCCCGCCGGTGAGACGCTGAACGTGACTGTCACCGTGCAGCAGTCGCAGAGCCAGAACCAGTCGCAGAGTTGAGATGATGGCCGCCAAAGACGAGGATACGATCGGTTTTTACACCGATAATGCCAACGCCTACACCACCCGGGGACAGGCTCCTGACCGCCCGCATCTGGAGACATTTCTGGCGCAGCTGCCGGAGGGCGCGAGCATTCTTGAGCTCGGATGCGGCGGCGGGCAGGACAGCGAATTCATGCTGGCTGCCGGTTTCGACGTTCACCCCACCGATGGAACACCCGAGATCGCCAAGGCGGCGCAAGCCCGGCTTGGGGTTCCAGTCGTGACATTGCTGTTCGAGGATATTGACGACAGGGAACGTTATGACGGCGTCTGGGCCAATGCCTGCCTGCTGCATGTGCCACGCGCAGCACTTGCCGGCATTATCGGCCGTATTCACGGGGCACTGAAACCGGGCGGTGTATTTTACGCCAGTTTCAAGGCCGGAGAGGCGGAAGGCCGTGACACGTTTGGCCGTTATTACAACTATCCTTCCAAAGCCTGGCTCGAAAATCTCTACGCTCAATTTGGCTGGACGAGCGTCGGGATCACATCCCGTCAAGGCAGCGGTTACGACAAGATGCCGACCGACTGGCTGCATGTGACGGCAACGAAGTCCTGATCCATTTCCGGAACTTGCCGGTTGCGAAAGCGTCTCCCGACCGTTTAAATCGCCGCATTGATTTGAAAGCATGATCCGGCTCCAGCCTGCGGGCAGAAAAGCCGGCCGGGAGACGGTCTTGTACACTATTTCCGACTATTGCGACTGCCAGTCCCATGGCCCCGTCATCGCCGACCGTGTCTGGACGGCGTGGTGGCAGGACAGCGGCCTCAAGGTCGATGATGTCGCCGAGCACCTGAAGGACATGACCAACCCGCACGCCCTGCCCACCGGTTTCGTTGCCCATGACGGTGAAGCTTATGTCGGCTCCGCATTCCTTATCCATTGCGATCTGGAGGAGCGGCCGCAATATCTGCCATGGGTTGCCGCTCTCTGGGTGGAGGAAGACCGACGGCGCTCAGGCGTAGCACGGGCCCTGATGCAGGCCGCCACGCAAAGGGCAGCCAAACTCGGCCACCATACCAGCTACCTGTGCTGCCAGCGCGATCTCGAGACCTATTACGTCAATTGCGGCTGGACGGTTCTGGAACGCGGCGTCGGCAAACACGATCTGACCGTACTGACCTACAGCGCCAAAACATAAGCGTCCCGCCACTTGCCGTGTCGGACGCCCAGTAGATACCGGAGGAAACATGCGCCCGCCAGCAGCCATCATGGAAACCGCAATCTACGTGGATGATCTCGACGCCGCCGAGACCTTTTACCGCGATGTGTTCGGGCTGGAGGTGGTGCGCAGACTGCCCGGCCAATTCGTGTTTTTCAGATGCGGCCGACAAATGCTGCTGATCTTCGATCCGCAGCAATCCCGCCGGGCCGATCCCGACAATCCGATCCCTCGCCACGGCGCGGCGGGCCAGGGCCATTTCTGCTTTTATGCAAAGGATAAATCGGAAGTGGATGGCTGGAAGGACCGGTTCGAAGCGCTTGGAATTCCCGTCGAACATTACCATCGCTGGCCGAATGACAGCTATTCGGTCTATGTCCGCGATCCCGCGGGTAATTCAGTGGAGGTGGGCGAAGGCAAGCTGTGGGGGATTGAGCAGGCCTGAAAATACCGGGAAAAACGCTATGAAGAACATCTTTGTCGTCACGCACACTCAGTCCGTCCACCATGTCGAGAACAAGGTCGGGGGCTGGTATGACACCGAGCTGACACCCAGGGGCAGGGCCGATGCGGAGGCGACAGCCGCCAAGCTTATGGCCTTGATCGGCAGCGCCCCGGTTGAAATCTTCAGCTCCGATCTTCTCCGAGCCTCCCAGACAGCTGCAATCGTCGCTGAACACCTCAAGCACCCTTTTGAAACCACGCATGACCTGCGGGAAATAAGCTATGGTTCAGCCGGCGGCATGCCGCAGGAATGGCTCGACGCCCGCCAGATCCCCGCCCCTCATCATAACCGTTTGGATCATCGCGGCGGAATTGCCGACGGAGAAACGAGACGCGAAGTGGCGGAAAGGGTGTACCGCTCCGTGAATACCATTATATCACGCCCCTGCCCCACGCAGGTCATCGTTACCCATGGCTTTGCTCTTACCTTCGTCATCGCGGCATGGATCAAGATGCCGATCGAAAACGTCGGCCATGTCAGTTTTCCGGCGCGGTCTGGAAGCATCACGCATTTGAAGGAAGACGACTATTGGCAAAATCGCGCCGTCGTTTCACTGGCGGATGTTGCGCATCTGACAGACGACGACGGTTGAGACGCAATCGCCTGAACATTGCCCGCGCGCGAAGGGACAATTGGACATAAGGCCTGACCTTCAGCGTCATCCTCGGGCTTGACCCGAGGATCCAACCACGTCTCACGGGTCAGTCTGTTGCCGATCCTCGGGCCAAGCCCGAGGATGAGGTCGAGGGGTGGGACTACCATGTGATGGCCCCACCCCCTTTGGCATTCTCAAAATCAGCCCGCAGATCAGATCTGCCGAACAGCGATCTCTTCTTCCGCGTCCACGGCCAGCGGGTTCTTCAGCGGCAGGCCGAAACCGGCTGCCTCGATCTCGAAGACGTCGCCCGCTTCCGGCTTGATGCCGTCTGCGAAGGAGAGCGTGGCCGTGCCGAACATGTGCACATGCACGTCGCCCGGCGCACGGAACAGGCCGTATTTGAAGTGGTGATATTCGAGGTTCGCGAAGGTATGGGACATGTTGTCCTCACCCGAAACGAACGGCTTTTCGAAGACGACCTTGTCGCCGCGGCGGATGCGCGAGGTGCCGCGAATATCCGAAGGTGCCGCACCAACGCGGATTTCCGGGCCAAAGCTTGCAGGGCGCAGCTTGGAGTGGGCGAGGTAGAGATAGTTGACCCGCTCGGTGACGTGATCGGAAAACTCGTTGGAGACGGCAAAGCCGATGCGCACGGGCTCGCCCTTATCCGAAATGACGTAGATGCCGGCCATCTCGGGCTCTTCGCCGCCATCCAGCGCGAAGGATGGCGAGGTGAGCGCCGCACCGGGTGCTGCAGCCACATGGCCGTTGCCCTTGTAGAACCACTCGGGCTGTACGCCCTTTTCACCGGCCTTCGGCTTGCCGTTTTCCAGACCCATGCGGAACATCTTCATGGAATCCGTCAGGCTTTCCTCGGCGGCTTCCGTGGTCTTCTTGTGCATGCTGTCGCGGGTTGCGGCCGAGCCGAGATGGGTGAGGCCCGTGCCGGTCAGATGCAGATGCGCCGGATCGGGATGGGTGATCGGCGGCAGGAAACGGCCCTCGGCATAGGCCTTTTCGAGATCGACGGCATCGCCCAGACCATGGGCGGAAACAACGTCGGCAAGGCTCTTGCCGCTATTGGCGGCTTCCATGGCAAGCGCGTAGACCGAACCGGCACCCTTGACCGCCTGCGCCTGTCCGCCGTCTTCGCGAACCGCTACAATGATTTTGCCACTGGCATCTTTGATCTGTGAAATGAGCACGGGTTTTCCTTCCTGCGGCGCCATGCGCCTTATCCGCTACGGCGCATCGCGCCTGCATCTTATGAAAGTGGCCGGAAACCGGCCACTTTTTTGACTTGCGATTTGGTTGGGCCGATCAGCCCTTGTTCTTGTTGTAGACGTCGAAGAACACGGCAGCGAGCAGCACGAGGCCCTTGACCATCTGCTGGAAGTCGATGCCGAGACCGACGATCGACATGCCGTTGTTCATGACGCCCATGATGAAGGCGCCGATGACCGCACCGGTGATCTTGCCAACACCGCCGGAGGCCGAAGCACCGCCGATGAAGCAGGCCGCGATCACGTCAAGCTCGAAGCCCACACCGGCCTTCGGCGTCGCCGAGTTGAGGCGGGTCGCGATGATCATGCCGGCAAGACCGGCCAGCACGCCCATGTTGACAAAGGTGAGGAAGCTGAGGCGTTCGGTGTTGATACCGGAAAGCTTGGTTGCCTTCTCATTGCCGCCCATGGCGTAGACACGGCGACCGATGGTCGTGCGGCGCGTCACGAAGCTGTAGAGCGCGATGAGGACCAGCATCACGATCAGCACGTTCGGCAGGCCGCGATAGGTGGACAGCTGGTAACCCAGGAACAGGATAGCGCCTGAGATCAGCAGATTCTGCACGATGAAGAAACCGAACGGCTCCACGTCGATGCCATGCTTCACGTTCACCACGCGGCGGCGCCACGCCAGATAAAACAGCGCCACGGTGATCAGCACGGTCAGGATCATCGAGGTGGTGTTGAGACCTTCGATACCACCGATGTCAGGCAGGAAGCCCGTGCTGATGATCTGGAAGTCGGTCGGGAAAGGACCGATGTTCTTGCCGCCGAGCACGAACAGCGTCAGGCCGCGGAACACCAGCATGCCCGCCAAGGTCACGATGAAGGACGGAATACGGTGATAGGCGATCCAGTAACCCTGGGCAGCACCGATGATGCCGCCGATGACGAGACAAATCAGCGCCGCCAGAAACGGGTTCATGCCCCATTGCACGGTCAATATCGCCGCTATCGCGCCGACGAAGGCGACGATGGAGCCGACCGAAAGGTCGATATGCCCGGCAACGATGACCAGCAGCATGCCCAGCGCCATGATGACGATGAACGAGTTCTGCAGGATGAGGTTGGTGAGGTTGACCGGACGGAACAGGATGCCGCCAGTGTAGAACTGGAAGAAAACCATGATGGCGACGAGCGCGATCAGCATGCCATATTCGCGGATATTCGAGCGAATATAGGATGAGATCGAGATGACGTTACTTTCTTCGCTTGTTGTGTTTGCCGAACTCATGAGTTCTTCTCCCCTGAGCGCATGATAGCGCGCATGATGCTTTCCTGGCTCGCCTCTCCCTTCGGCAATTCAGCGACGATGCGGCCTTCGTTCATGACGTAGATGCGGTCGCAATTGCCGAGCAGTTCGGGCATTTCCGATGATATCATCAGAACGCCTTTGCCGTCGGCAGCGAGCTGGTTGATGATAGTGTAAATTTCATATTTAGCGCCGACATCGATGCCGCGGGTCGGCTCGTCGAGGATCAGCACGTCAGGATCGGAGAACAGCCACTTGGACAGCACCACCTTCTGCTGGTTGCCGCCCGAAAGATTGACCGTTTCCTGAAAGATGCCCGAAGACCGGATGCGCAGGCGCGTGCGGAAATCGCTCGCCACCTTCATTTCCTTGATGTCGTCTATGACGCTGGCCTTGGACACGCCGGCCAGGTTGGCAAGCGTGGTGTTGTGCAGGATGTTGTCGTTGAGCACGAGGCCGAGATGTTTGCGGTCTTCCGTCACATAGGCAAGACCGGCATCGATGGCGCGGCGCACGGTGCTGACATCCACGGGCTTGCCGTGGATCAGCACTTCACCGCTGATCTTGTGGCCGTAGGACTTGCCGAACACGCTCATCGCGAATTCAGTGCGCCCTGCCCCCATCAGCCCGGCAATGCCGACGACTTCGCCCTTGCGCACGGTGACGTTGATATCGTGCAGAACCTTCCGGTCACGGTGCTGCTGGTGATAGGCGTTCCAGTTCTTCACTTCGAGAATGGTCTCGCCGATCGGCACATCGCGTGGCGGATAACGATCTTCGAGATCACGCCCCACCATGTTGCGGATGATGACATCCTCGCTGATTTCTTCCTGATGACAGTCGAGCGTCTTCACCGTCATGCCATCACGCAAAACGGTGATCTGGTCGGCCACCTTGCGCACTTCGTTGAGCTTGTGGGTGATGATGATCGAGGTCATGCCCTGCTTGCGGAATTCGATCAAAAGGTTGAGCAGCGCCTCGGAATCGCTTTCGTTGAGCGAGGCGGTCGGCTCGTCGAGGATGAGCAGCTTCACGCTCTTCGACAATGCCTTGGCGATTTCCACCAGCTGCTGCTTGCCCACACCGATATCGGTGATCAGCGTCTCCGGCGATTCCTTCAGGCCCACCTTCTTTAACAGTTCGCGGGTCCGGTTGAAGGTCTGCTGCCAGCTGATGACGCCGTTCGAGGCGACCTCGTTGCCGAGGAAGATGTTTTCCGCAATCGACAGGAGCGGCACCAATGCCAGTTCCTGGTGAATGATGATGATACCAATATCTTCGCTATCATTGATGGCGCGAAAATTCCGCACTGCGCCTTCATAGTGGATTTCGCCCTCATAGGTGCCGGCGGGATAAACACCGGAAAGGACCTTCATCAAGGTCGACTTCCCCGCGCCGTTCTCACCGACGAGTGCGTGGATCTCACCCTCTTTAACCTTGAGGTTGACGTTCTCAAGCGCTTTCACGCCCGGAAACGTCTTGGTGATGTTCCGCATTTCGAGAATGGTATTGGCCATATCGCAATCCAGCGCCCGATTAATTTCGGCGTTTTTATTTTTATGGAAAAACGGGGATGACGCCAAGTCATCCCCGCATGTGTCTTCAGGCTTATTTCAGCTGGTCTTCTTTGTAATAACCGCCATCAACGAGAACCTGCTTGTAGTTCTCCTTGGTCACGGCAACCGGCTTCAGCAGGTAGGACGGAACGACCTTGACGCCATTTTCATAGGTCTTGGTGTCGTTTACCTCAGGCTCCTTGCCCTGCAGAACGGCATTCACCATGTCGACGGTAACCTTCGCGAGTTCGCGGGTGTCCTTGAAAATGGTGGAATACTGTTCGCCTGCAATGATCGACTTGACCGACGGGACTTCAGCGTCCTGACCGGAAACGACCGGCAGCGGCTGGTCCTTCGAACCATAACCAACGCCCTTCAGCGAGGAGATGATGCCGATGGACAGACCGTCGTAAGGCGACAGAACGGCGTCAACCTTGGCGTCGGTGTAATAAGCCGACAGCAGGTTATCCATACGGGCCTGGGCCGTTGCCGGATCCCAACGCAGCGTACCGACCTTGTCCATGCCCATCTGGCCGGACTTCACGACCAGCTTGCCGCTGTCGATGTAAGGCTTCAGAACCGACATTGCGCCGTCATAGAAGAAGAAGGCGTTGTTATCGTCAGGAGAACCGCCGAACAGCTCGATGTTGAAGGGACCCTTGCCGTCCTTCAGGCCAAGCTTGTCAACGATCGAAGTCGCCTGCAGAACGCCAACCTGGAAGTTGTCGAACGTTGCGTAGTAGCTGACGTCGCCGCTGTTGCGGATAAGGCGGTCATAAGCGATGACCTTGATGCCCTGCTCGCCAGCCTGCTTCAGAACGTCCGAAAGCGTGGTGCCGTCGATCGAGGCGATCACGAGGACTTTCACGCCCTTGGTGACCATGTTTTCGATCTGGGACAGCTGGTTCGGAATGTCGTCGTCGGCATATTGCAGGTCGGTCGTGTAACCGGCTTCCTGCAGCTGCTTGACGATGTTGTTGCCGTCATCGATCCAGCGAGCGGAAGACTTGGTCGGCATGGCAATGCCGACGGAACCCTTGTCCTGTGCGAAAGCCGGTGCTGCGAAGGAAGCAGCACCGATGGCACAAGCCGCCATCAGCGAAATAATGGACTTCATTAACTCTCTCCCTTGAACCCTTTTCTGGCACCCGCATGTTGCGGCGCACCATGAAATTCATGCCGTCAGAGGAAGGAGCCGCGTTCGGCCCGTTCCGATCTCGCAGCTGCGAAATGGAACAGATGCCGCTCCTCCCCGGCATCCCGCAAACTGTTCTGAATCCATATAACTGTCAAATAGAATATATCGGCTTACCTATATCAATTATGCTATATTAAATCGATACAATAACCGATGAGGGGTATAAAACGGCGAATGAACAACCAAAAAGTGTATGAGCAGACGCAAACAACAGACGCGCTTTTCGTCTTTGAAGACAACCCGCTTCTGCGCGCCGGATTGAAGATGAGCCATCTGCGCATGCTGGTCATGATCGAGGAACACGGGCAGGTCAGCGCCGCCGCAGCGGCCATGAACATAACACAGCCGGCGGCCTCGCGCATGCTTTCCGAAATGGAAGCCATCGTCAAAAGCCCGCTCTGTCAAAGGGCCTCGCGCGGCGTGGTGCTGACCAAATTCGGCGAGGCACTGGCCCGTCGGGCGCGCACCATATTGCTGGAGCTGCGCGAGGCGAGCCGCGAGCTTAACCAGATGAAATCCGGCAGCGGCGGCTCGGTCTATATCGGCGCCGTCACGGCACCCGCCATCAGCCTTGTGGTTCCCGCCATCAAGCGGGCGACGGACACCTATCCCGGCATCGAGATCAACGTGCAGGTGGAAAGCAGCAATGTGCTGGCCCGGGAGTTGCTGGCCGCGCGTCACGATTTCATCATCGGCCGCATTCCTGACGATTTCGACCCCGGCCTGTTTTCCATCCATGAAATCGGCATCGAGCGCGCCTGTCTGGTGGTCGGCGAAGGCCACCCCCTGCTTGGCGGCGAGCCGGTAACGTTGAACGATCTTTCCGCCTACGATTGGGTTTTCCAGCCGCCGGGCGCCCTGCTGCGCAGAACGATGGAGGACGTGTTCCTCACCCATGGCGTTGCCATGCCGCGCAATATCATCAACACGCCGTCCATGCTTCTGACGCTCGCGCTGATCTGCAACACCAATGCAATTGCGCCGATCGCGCAGGACATGGCCGAATTCGTGGCCGGCCAGCAGGCCGGCATCGGCCGCACCCGCATCCTGCCGACGGATTTCGAACTTGTGGTCAAGCCTTACAGCATCATCACCACCAAAGGCCGTGTTTTGCCGCCCAGCGCCCGGCTGCTTTACGATCTGGTACTGGATGAAAGCCGAAAGCTGACGGGACCATGATGATGGCCGCCTGACGACGGGCCCACGACGAGGTGGCAAGCCAGACGCCACCTTCATCTTATAAACAGCCTGGATTTATGAGCCGGCACAGGGGAACAGCCGCATGCTTTTCGGACAATCCGTCTTCCAGTCGGTCGTCGAAAGACTGAAGCAGGAAAGAGAAGAGGAAGCCGCGGAACCGCCGCCGCCTGCCCGTCATCGCATCGCCGGTTTCAATTCCAGCTTCGTCGTCGGCACGCCTTCTGCTGCACCGCAACCGGTCAATGGCGGTCTCGATGCCTATCTCGCCTTTCTGGCCGACCCGGCACCGCCGCCTGAACCCCAGCCGGAGCCAGAGCCGGAACCCATGCCGGCCCATCTCGAAAAGACCTCGCTCGCGGATGTGTCAATGGAACTGGCGATCCATGAAACCGACACCGCCGCAACGCTTGCGGAAAAACGCCGCGCCTTTGCCCGTCTCAACCACCCCGACGGCGTGAAACCGGAATTCCGGCACAATGCGACCCTGCGCATGACCGCGGCAAATCTGCTGATCGACCAGGCGATCCGGATGCTGAAAACTTAAATAGTGGAATGCGAGGCAGCGATGCCTGCAGGAGGATATGCCGCTGTCAGCCGGCGTCGTTTTTATCGACGGGCGCGTTATCGGCGGGTTCGTCTGGCGCAGCCTTGTCCGCTCCGCCCTTGGCCGCATCATCAACGCTCACGGGTTTGAATTTCACTAAAAGCTCATAGGCCGCATAGGCGGCGATGCCGCCGACGATCGTGCCCCAGAAAAATTCGCGATTGACGAATTCGATCACCGCCCAGGCCGCACAGAAACCGACGATCAGCAACCTGACCCATAAAGGGCGATAAAGCGGATGGCTGGTATCGATGTTCAGCATGGCGTTCCCGTTTCCGGCCTTTTCCGCCACACCGCGCTCTTACGGCATCGGGTGACCAAAGGCATATGCAGGTCGTCTTGGCCGTTTCACAGGAAAATTGCAACGCAAATCGAGCCGCCACCGATCAGGCTGTCGTGAAAATACCGGAACGGCAAATCACCATGCACAACCCGGCGAGCCGGAGGTTAGGCCCGACCCGCACTTTCCGGGTCGTTGCTCGCAGAGCAGTCCCCGTCGACGAGAGCCCCGCTTAGTCCCGCAGACGTCCAAGCAGCGACAGCAGCTGGTCGCGGGCTTTCTTGCCGCCAATCCTGTCGATCAGCTTTTCCTCACGGTCGCGCCATGAATCGGAAAGGCTGTCGAGAAGGCGGCTGCCTTCCTCGGTCATGTCGAGAAAATGAACACGCCTGTCCTCTTCCGACCGGCGGCGGACAAGCAGCCCCTTGTCTTCCATGCTGTCGACGATCGCGACGAAATTGGCGCGCTGGATGCCGAGCGCTTCCGCCACATCGCTCTGTTTCAGGCCCGGATTGCCACCAACAATGACGAGAACCGAAAAATCAGCCGGTCGCAATCCCCGTTCCGCCAGCACATCGGAGAACCCATTTGCCACGGCAAGTTGCGAGTGCCGTAAATGATAGCCGATCGCCGTCGTCAACAGTCCATAGTCAATTGCCGTAAGATGCACCGGTTCCACTCCGTCGCTTTCGGCCTTTTCCGCCCGCGGCCCGTTGCTATGTGCCAATCGCAAAGCCATCCGATCCCCCGCTTGATTCGTTCCTTTACCCTGCCGAAATCATAACCGACAACGTTCCAAAACTGTATCCCAAATAAATGTAGATGATACTAATATTGTATAATAATTTGACAGTTAATCCGCAAAAACCCAAACCTCGCCTCCAGGCCGCCATCCGGAGGCCGGGAAAAATATGACTATTTACCCGCCGATTTTGAGGGTATCGCACGGCCCGCCGCACCGTGTTTGAAAGGCATCGCGCCAATCCCGGCGCCTGCCCGTGGTGGCGGCAAAACAGCAACAGGATCAGGCGATAACATACTACTTATAGGGGAAACCCGATTTCAACAGAAAAAGCAATACGCCAAACGACGCATTGTTTCCGGAACCCGCACAAAGGCATCAGCACCCCACAACAAACCGCGTCTCACCCCGGCAGAAAAACACGTGCCGTTTCGCAAATCTCTGATTTTTAGACATTGATGCGGAAAGAAAGCTGGGGTATGAACCAACCGCTGCACGCGATTCAAGCGTGACCGCTGCACCCGTAGCTCAGCTGGATAGAGTGTTGGATTCCGATTCCAAAGGTCACAGGTTCGAATCCTGTCGGGTGCGCCATTATTTCAATCACTTGGCAAATGAGATTGAAACTATCTCACCCGAAAGGGAGCGCGCCGCTGCGCCCAAGGGTAAAGTCCCTCCATTGTTTCTAATGGCGCTGTAAGCGCCCATGACAAACCCGCGCCGATCGGTATCGGGCAGGCAGATCGCCGATTGAATTTTTCGCAGGCTCCATTGTCATATCGGCCAATGAAAACCGCTTTATGGCCGTGGGTGAATTTGAGGGACGTATCATTGTCGCGGTTTTTTTCGCCCGTTGGGCTCGCAGTGCCTGTCCGTGATTTCAATGCGGCCAGCCAGCGCCAGGGAAAGGAGGCTCTGATGCCTGTTAAATTTTCTTCGAAACGTTTGCTCACGCAAAAGGAAGAGGTGGAAGTCCAGCGGATGATCGCATCTGATGCGGATGCCCCCGGAAGCCACGGACGAACAAGTCGCCCTGGCAAAGCCATTTCGCAAGTTTTTCCCTGGCCTTGGAAAAAGCATCGATCGGGAACTCGCCCGTCGCGGCAGGCCAAAAGCGGAAACGTTGAAAACGCCCGTTACGATCCGGCTCGACCCCGAAGTTGTGGAGCAACACAAAGCCATGGGTAAGGTTTGGCAGTCGCGCATAAACAGCGACTTGAGAAAGCTGTCCGGTCTTCATTGAGCCCGCAATACAAAGCCGCCCAACGTTAACCTCCTTGAACATCGGCGGAGATATCCCCGCCGACGTTCCTGCAAATAACCGACCGTCGCTTAAAACTCCTGCCAGTCATCCTTTGACGTATCCACCGCCGCATTGCCGGAGAAGGCGGAGGCGAGCTTGCGGCCCAGCGCGCGGACGGGGGATGCGACCGGCCTGTCGTTGCCGCCGGCATTGCGAACCGGAGCGGGCTGGCTCTTCTGCTGATAGGCGGCTTCACCAAGCCTGAACTGCGAGAGCAGCTGGTTAAGCGAGGCGACCTCCTTGGCGAGGCTGTGGCTTGCGGCATTGGTTTCTTCCACCATCGCCGCATTTTTCTGCGTGTCCTGATCCATCTGGTTGACGGCCGTATTGATCTGCTGGAGGCCGGAAGACTGCTCCTGTGCGGATTCGACGATGGAAACCACGTGCCGGTTGATCTCCTGCACTTCCGAGACGATGGTCGCCAGCGCCTTGCCGGTGTCGCCCACCAGCTGAACACCCTGCTGCACCTGATCGTTGGACGTGGTGATCAGCGCCTTGATTTCCTTCGCCGCACTGGCGGAGCGCTGCGCAAGCTCGCGCACTTCCTGTGCGACGACAGCAAATCCCTTGCCGGCCTCGCCCGCACGCGCGGCCTCCACACCGGCATTCAGCGCCAGAAGATTGGTCTGGAAGGCGATTTCGTCGATCACACCGATGATATTGCTGATCTCATTGGCGGATTTGGCAATCTGTTCCATGGCGACCACGGCGCGGCGCACCACTTCGCCGGATTGTTCGGCACCCGCCTTGGCGCGGCTGACGATCTGGCCGGCTTCTTGCGCGCGCTTGGTGGAATCGCGCACCGTGGTGGTGATCTCTTCCAGGGCGGCGGCGGTTTCTTCCACGGCTGCGGCCTGCTGTTCCGTGCGCTTGGCAAGATCATCGGCGGCCGATTTGATCTCGTTTGCGCCGGCACCGATGCCACCGGCATTCTGCGCAACCTTGGTCAGCGCGCCCTGCAGCTTTTCAGCCGACATGTTGAAGTCGTTGCGAACGCCATCCAGCGCTGCCGTGAACGGCTGGCCGATGCGATAGGAAACATCGCCTTCGGACAGTTTCGACAGACCTGCAGCGAGATTATCGACTGCGAACTTAACGTCAGCCGCTTCGCGCGCCTTCTGCTGCTCACGCTCGATGCGGTCCTTTTCCGAAAGGCTACGATTGGCTTCGGTTTCCTGCTCGAGACGAATACGCTCGAGCGCATTTTCGCGGAATACCTGAACGGCTTTGGCCATCTGGCCGACTTCGTCTCCGCGGCCCGTGCCGTCGATTTCCGCCGCCGTCTCGCCGCCGGCCAACGCTACCATCCGTTCGCGCAGGCGGGCAATCGGCGCGGTGATGCCACGCGACGCCACGAAAATCGCCAGAATGACACCGATGGAGAAAACAAATCCGATCGCGGCAAGCGATGTCAGGATCGTCGAATTGGTCTGGTCCGTCAGATCGTCACTACCCTTGATGACGCCTTTCGCCAGCTTGTCCAGCAGCGCCGCCATCTCAACCGCGGCGGGGCGAATGGAGGCATCAGCCTTCAGCATCTCCGCTGCCGCTTCCGCGGAGCGATCTGCGATGCCAAATTCGACCGCCTTGTCGGTAATCGCGGTAATCTCCTGCGATTTCGCCATAAAGCCGTTGATTGCAGTCGCCTCTTCGGGAAAGGCCGCCTTCACATTGTTGAGGCGCATCACCAGCAGCCGCTTGCTCTCGGCATAAAATTCCCTGGCAACCTTGATATCCGGCCCGCTCGCATCATAGGCCATCACCTGATAGGCACCATAGGCAACCGCGGCGAGATTTCGGTTGGCCCGCGCAAGCTCCACCAGAGCGGCGTTGTCATTGGCAATGAAGAACGAATAGGCCGTATCCGCCTCCTTGTAACGGCTGGACATGAAGGCGGTCGCGGCGAGACCGACGATGCAGAGCGGCAGAATAAGCGACAGGATTTTGGTGCGAATGCTGGCGTTTTGAAGGAAAGACACGGAAACCTCACGTCAATGAAAAACCGCTCCTTCCCCGTGCCGGAGGTGTTCGGCAAAACTGACATTGCACGTCGAACGCCTCGATCATTGAGGCTTCGCGAGACGCATCACCGGCCCGAGCCGCGATTTGCATCATGCATGCGCCCGCCAAAAGTGATGCCCGCCCATCAAATATCGACAGGTTACCTTCTAAAGCACAGGCGACCCGAAAGAGAGCGGAGGCGCATTTCGAGAGAAATGGAGCGCGGCCAATTTGCTGGATGCCGATCACCATTCCTTGTTCGATAAAATGATTATAGTCAAAAACTTTACAATTCCTTCATGTCCCTCGGGCCTGCAGAATATTAGGATTATAAAGCGGCGACAGGTATTTCTGCCGCCTGCTTTGCCGAACGAAGCGGCGCCTGCAACACGCATCCACCGCCCCCGGCCCATCATCCGCTTCGGGCAAAAGTCCGCGCTTTGCGCATCATCGTCCAGCGCTGAACCAGTGCGGCCAGCAGGGCAAGACCGGCCATGGCGGCAAAGACCACCGCGATATCGCGATAGGCCGTTGCAAAACCGAACCGGGCAATCCACGGCTGGCTCGCCAGCGGCGAGATGAAATGTCCGAGGAACATCGATGCCGTGACGATGCCGGCGATACGCCCGCGCAGCCGCAGCGGTGCAAGCATGATCGTCGTGGACATGATGGCCGGCATCACAAGGCCAAGACCAAGCCCCGCCACGCCAACCGCCGACAGCATGAATACCAGCCCGTCTGCCATGGCAAGCAGCGCAAATCCCGTCGCCATCAGCACCAGCCCGACGGCAAGAATGGCGGCCACACCCATATGGCTGCGCAATCTTGCAAAATTGAGCGCCGTCAGCGCACCCGCCAGATTGAAGATGCCAATCGCATATCCCGCAACACTGCCGGAAAACACGCCGAGTTCACGCATGAAAAACGGCAATTGCGAAGGGATGGTGTAAAACAGCGCGTTGACGAGAAACACTGCCGCCGCCAGCACGGCCACCAGAGGCCAATTGACGGCAAAAGCCGGCCCGCCCTCGCCGCCGCGGCTATCACCCCTCGCCGGTTCCTTCAGGAAAAGCAGGGCCGCCGGCAGAATGAGCAGGGCGATGGCATAGACCGCAAAGGGTGCGCGCCAGTGAATATCTGCCAGCAATCCACCCGCGACGACGAAAAAGACACCGCCAAGCTGGGTGAAAGCCTGCTGCAGCCCCAGATAACGCTCCCGTGCCGGCCCCTCGAAATAGTCGCCCACCAGCGCCGTGCCGATCGTCATGATGCCGCCGATCGCCAGACCCAGAAACGCCCGTCCAACGAGCAGACCCGCAAGGCTATCGGCAAAAAGACCGGATATGCCGGAAAGGCTGTAAAGCAGGATGGCACCCAGCAGCAGCCGTTTGCGGCCGAAGCGGTCCGCCAGCATTCCGGCGACGGGCGCGCAGAGCGCAACGAAAACCGATGGCAAGGTCAACACCATACGGCTCAACAGCCCGACATTGGCTGTCGACAGGAAGTTCTGTTCGATGGCGGGCAGCGAGGGCGCAACCGTCGTTCCGGCCATGATGGTGAGTGTGGCGACAAACAGCAGGGTGATTTTCAGCGCCGTGGAATTTTCAGCCATCGTCACGCCTCCCTGGAAGGGGAGCGCGGGTTGCGGGCGCGGCCAGATATGATCCGTAGGGAGAGTATGATATCGCTCATGGAACGTCCTTCAACAGTGTTCCATGCTCTGATAATTCCTCAACAATAGTTGAGGTCAATAGCTGCGATGAAAAAATGTACCCCATCAATGGCGAATGGCATCTCCAGTCCTGCCACCAGCACGGCGGAGCACCACTTGCGCGCACCGGCACGAACCGGCACGAACCGGCGTCTTCCCACCAGACATCGTCCGCAACGAACAGCCTATGATGTGGGGCGCGAAAGAGGCTTCGGCACCATTATCCCGTCATCATCGGCGCGGGCCGGCTCCCGCCGTTTCTCATCCTGGACCAGGCTGGCAGTCGCCTGCAGATGCAGGCCCATCACGGCGACGATAAGGAAAAACCAGACGAAACCAGCGCTTAGCATGAGGATCGTTTCCAGAAAGCTGTAAAGCAGCACATATAGCCAGACGCCGACATAAAGCCGCGTCAGCGGGCTTTTGCGCGTGGCCTCATCCATCTTGCCAAGATAATGAAGCGGCAGCAGATAGATCCACACCAGCACCAGCACCAGACCCGGAATGCCGGCCGCAAGCACAAGGTCGAAATAGGCATTATGCGCAGCCGGCGCGGTCGCCGCCCAGCTGTTGTTTTCAATGGAACTCGATAATAGCGCATCGCTGCGCCAGAAGGCCTGATACCCGTAGCCGAGAACCGGTCGCTGATGGATATAATCAATGGCGATGGTCCAGATATCGGTTCGGCCCGTGAAACTGGCGTCGATCCCCATATTGGTCAGCATCTGCGAAAAGACCGGATCGACAGTGGTACCGATAACCACCGTCGTGAAGACCACCATCAGCAGGGTCACGACCAGATACCGCCATTGGGGCCAGCGCACGATGAACCAGCCTGTACCGATGATGATCGGCATCAGCCCAAGCGCCGTCTTGCCGCCTGACTTGACCAGAAAGATCAGCGACAGCAGTAGAACCACCATCCCCCCGAAGAAGGACCAGCGCCTGCAAAGGTAGATCCCGACGATGATCAGCACCGACATGATCGAGGCGGCCTCGTTCTTGTGATTGAAGACGCCCCGCCAGTTGCCCGCAAGAAACGGCTCAAGCGCATCGCTGACCTGATGAATCGACCGCCCGGGCAAAGCCGCGATCCCGAAATAGCACAGGAACAGGATAATCCACACGCAGAAGGCAAGCATGGTGGTGAAATGCCGCTCGGTGCGCGGCAACTGCAGGAAACCATCCGCAAGCGCACAGATGATGGCGCACATGACCAGCCGCCGCAGCGAGAACATCGGCGCTTCGCCCACCAGCGAAGTGAACGCATACCAGCCGAAAATCGCCGCGATCAGCAGGCGCGGTGCAAAGAGGATCGAGAACGACTTTTCCTTCGCCATGAACGCCACGAAACTGAAAAGCAGAATGATCGCGGTGAGCTGGTTGAGAAGGCTGGAGCCGGCTGCCATGGCGGAGCCGGAATAGGTGGAGGAAAGTGAAACATAGGGCGAAAAGCCGATCGTGAAGTAAAGGAAGGTCACATAAAACAATGCGTCCCGCCAATAGCCACGCCCCTGTCCGTCGTCCGCTGCATCCATAAGGGGTTTTTCTCTTCCTTTTTCCACGTCAGCACACATCGTATCCGATGCTTCCTCCCCGTCACAGGAATATCCAGCAAAAATCCTATTTTTTAGTTATGCATAATGCACGGAAGAATAGTAATTCCGTCTTTTTCTTTTGTTATAAAGAGATAGACCCGCAAACAGAGAAATGACGCATTATTCTGGAGGTCAGTTCGGGGAGCGATGGAATTTCCGCTGGAAACAATTTTGTGAATTGACATCAAATATTTGATTTTATTAAGTTCAAAACGAAATATAACCTGGAATAAATCGCTTCCGCCTGTACTGCAGAAGGACAATTTGGACGTATTGAGGGTATGACTCCTGGCTCTCTTTAGCGTATATTAACAACTCAAGATATATCCTGGAGTTGATCTCATAATTGCGCATAAGGCTGGAGACCTAAGGTGGACGTTCCAAGACACACCAACATGGACGATGGCGATATCGGTCAATCCACACGGTGCACGGGCAAGCCCGGAACGGTCGGCATTCGCCCCATGCGCAAGGACGATGTCGAGGCTGTCGAGGCGGTTCTCAACAGCGCGTTCAAGAAGACCGGGCGTGACGTAAATTTCGATTTCCGCTCCTATGTCGAGACATTGTTCTTCAGCAGCCCCACCTTTGATCCGGAATATGGCAGCGTCGTCTATGATGCGGGGGAAAACAGGGTCACTAGCGTCATCCTCGCAGTCCCCATGCGGTTTATCGCGAATGGAAAAGCCATTACCGCCAGGTTATTGTGCGCTTTCGCATCAGATGGGAAACTCGGCGCGCTGGGGGCTGCCCGCCTGTCTCGCAGCATGCGGGCAACGAAACATGACATGCTGTTTTCGGACACGGCCTCCCCCGTCAGCGCCGATCACTGGGTGGCGATCGGCGGCAATATGATGCCGATCGAAAGCCTGCAATGGCACAAGGCCCTCAAGCCCTTCTGCACGATTGCGCTGCGCATGCCGCGACGCTCGAAACTGGTCAAGACCACCCTTGCCCTGTCGGCGCTTGGATTTATCGACGGCATCCTGCGATCATGGAAAAAAGGCTTGAGGCCGCATCAGGTCGCCGGCGCCAGCGTCAGAACCGTGGATTTCGAGACATTCCGCCGCAAGGCGCTGACGATGATCGAGCGGTTTTCCATTCGTCCGGAATGGTCTCACGAGGAGTTTCACTGGCTGATAGAAATGAGCAGGGCCAACGAGAGCCTCGGTGAACTGAAAAGCCTGACGATCGAGACCGCAGAAGGCCATGTCATGGGCGCCGCGCTGTTTTTCGGCCAGCCGGGAAGAACCGCCTATGTGCTTAATCTCGTCTGTGATGCCGGCCGTGAAAACGACGTGCTCAACACCCTGTTCCGCCATTTCGACGACGAGAACTACGCCCACGTCACCGGCATGTCACAGCCCTTTCTCATAAACGCGCTGTACCGCCAGAACCATATGAGCTTTCGCCATGACGGATATTTCTGCATGGCAACCCGGGATGAAGCCCTGCGCGACCGGGCGATTGCCGGCGACATCTATATTGGCGGGCTGTGCTCGGAAAGCTGGAGCAAGCTCATAACCGACTATTGAGCCGCCCCCACGCCCTTGGCGCAGAAGGCAGGCTGCAAGCGTTCTACGCCTTGGTGAAACGCTGGACATTCGCCGAGATCAGGTGGCGCAGCGCCTTCGCATAACGTTTGGAGCGCGTCTTGGCTGCCAGCGCGCTGGTCCAGTCCACCATCGAGCCGTTGATATCGAAGTCACCCAGCTGTCCTTCGGGGACGTCACCCTTTTCGATACGCTCGACGATCGACCCCAGCGCCGCGTAAAATTCCGGCGAGCGATAGGGTGGATGTAGCGAATACATGCCCTTCCCCGTCCCGAGAAAATCCAGCCGGTGCACGCCCACGCGCATCATGTTGGTGCTCAGCACCTCTTCGGCGGGCATCGAGACCGGCTGCTGGTTATAGGCATAGGAGCGGATACGCCGCTTGGCATCGGGCCGCAGCAGTTCCAGAGAGCCGATCCGCTTGGCAAAACGGTCCATGTCGATCATGAAAAGCCGCGTGGAGACAGTGGCGAAACGCCATGTGGGGATGCGCGATGGCAGCTTGCGCGGCTCAGGGATGTTCCTCACCCCCGGCATGCCGACATGGCGGGAAATATCAAGATCGCCGCGCACCGTTGGCGGCCCGGAAAACGGCGTGATGCAAAGGGCATCCGGGTTGGCCTTCTGCAGGGCAACGGCCTCTTCGAACCAGCTCTGGCTGCCGCCGCCAAACATCATGTCGCTGTCCATATGCAGCACATAACGGGCATTGGCACGTTTCAGGCCATAGAAATACACATGAAACGGCCCCCCATCGAAGGCCTTGGCCGGATAGGGGATCGGCGAGCGCGAAAAGAAGGTCTTTGCCACCAGGTTGCGCGCCGCATCGCTGTAATCAACCACATCCACATGCAGATGCGGATAATTGGTCTGCATTTCCTCCAGCATGTCGAAAAGGCGTTTGCTGGCCGCATCAAAGCCGTTGCCCTTGTAACGGCCCGCCCCGACCTGCCCGGTATCAACAGTCAGAAGAATGCGGTCCACCTGACCGCCCCAGACCCGCAGCTGATGCGGCAGGGTAAGGGCCGCATGCGGAGCATCGAAGGGATGCAGATTGATCTGCAGCGCTTTCTGTACGGGAGGAAGCGACGTTTCAGCACTCATGCTCATGCACCACGGTTCCGGAATTCATTGATGACGGCGATCATCGGTTTTTCGTTGAAGCTCCAGTCCAGCGGCAGCGGCCGGTTGGGCGTGCCGTCCCGGCGCGGATAGGCCCAACGGATCCAGCTATATTGGTCCGAAATACCCCAGGTCGTGATCGAGGAGAGCCCGCCACCCGCCGAGGCCGCTTCCAGAAAATCGCGGACCTGGCCGTTGATCAGCATATCGCGTTCGGCCTCCGGACCGGGCAGCGTCTGGTCCATCACATCCAGCTCCGTCACCAGAATGGCAAGACCGTAGCTGCGCATTTCCGTGGCGAACGCGGCAAGCTCGTCCTTGGCGATCGGCCAGCCGCCGCGCAGATGTCCCTGCAGGCCGATGGCGTTGATCGGCGCGCCCTTCTCAAGCAGTTCGAGAATAAGGTTGCGGAAGGCCGCGCGTTTGGCCGGCGATTTTTCAACCGCGAATTCCACATCATATTCGTTGAGAACGAGCTGCGCCTTCGGATCGACTGCGTGCGCAATATCGAAGGCCTTCTTGATGGCGTCCGATCCCGCCCCGTAATACCAGGCATCCCGCCGCGCGCGCACATTGCCCGGCACATCGGGGATCGGCTCATTGACCACGTCCCAGCTGTGGATCACGTCCTTGTAACGCTCCATCACCTTGACGATGTGGGTCTCCATCAGCTTCTCGACCTTGCCGCTGCCGCCGACACTCGCAAGCCAGGGCGCGTTGGAGGCGTACCAGATCAGCGGATGGCCGTGCATGGAAAGCTTGTGCTGGCGCGCAAAGTTGGCGATTGCATCCGCGGCGGCGAAATCGAACACGTCAGCGGAAGGCCGCATGACCTCCCATTTCATTTCGGTAACCGGGGTGATGCGCGAGCAATATTTGACAACAGCCTCGCCGATGCGGCTATCGGCATTGAGATCCGGCAGATAAACCGCCGCACCATAAGGGGCGGTTTTGACCGGCGCTTTCTTCTGCGCGGCAAGGGTCGGACCGGCCATGGCATGCAACAGGCCGGCACTCGCCGCACCGCCCAGAAAATTCCGCCGCCCGATCCGCATTCACCCGCCTCCGCAACCCTCGCGCATCAACGTCCGAAAGGACGCAACCACGCTCTAATTCTCAAAACATAACATCTCGATCATGCCAAAAGGATATTAAAGATTTGCAAGGTTAACCGACGCTATACCACGTCATAATTGGCGAGGTCCGCTTAATCCGGTAGTAACTTCGCTGTGCGAATTCTTGGCCCACCCTTATGGAGTTGAAAACCTTGGTTTCCGTTTCGATTGTCATTCCCGTTCGCAACGGCGAGCGTTACATCGTGGAAGCGATCGAAAGCGTCCTGCTTCAGGGCGAGACCATCCGCGAGGTGCTGGTGGTTGATGACGGCTCCACCGATACCACCGCGCAGAAGGTGGAAGGTTTTTCCGATCCACGGGTCAAATTGCTCGCCCGGCCGCAGGGCCGGCAGGGCGTTTCCGCCGTGCGCAATTTCGGCCTGTCGCAGGCACGCGGCGAATGGACGATGTTTCTCGATGCCGACGACCGGCTGAAGCCGGATGCCATCGCCGCTCTTTGCGCCGGTATCTCCGGCCCTGACGTCGTTGCCGTCTATGGCGATTATGAGCGCATCGACGAAAACGGCGCCAAGATCGGCCGGCGCAATCTCATCCGCCGCCGTGAAAAACCTGACGGTTTCATCCTCCAGCCGCTGCTGGGCGGGAACTTCATCGTCAATGGCGGCATCATGTTGGTCAGGACCCGCATCTTTCAGGATTTCGGCGGTTTCGACGAGACATTGCGTTATGCGGAAGACTGGTATGGCTGGTGCAGGCTCGCCGCCGCCGGCCGCTTTGTCTATCTGCCCGGCTGCCATGTTCTCGATTACCGGGTGCACCGGACGAGCGTGATGATGAACCGGCTTTTGACCTTCCGGGACTGCGAGCCGGCCATCGAGGCGGTGTTTTCCGACCCCGCCATCGTCGCCGCCATTTCCCCGCAGGAACTGCGGCGGCTTCGCCACAAATCCGAAAACCACATGAATGCCTATACCGTGGCGCAGGCTTTCCGCGCCCGCCGTTACCGCGAGGCCTTTAAGGCACTTGCCGATACGCTCATTCATCGCCCCCGCCAAAGCCTCAGGGCCGTCGTTTTTTCCGCCGCAGCGCTTGCCGGTATTTAGGAGTTTCCATGCCCGAGATCATGCCGGAAGCGGTGGTGTGCATTCCCAGTTTCCGCCGGCCCGAAGGCCTGCGAAAGACGCTTTTGTCGCTGGCGGCCCAGAAGGTCGATTTTCCCTTCGCCATCGTCGTGGTCGACAATGATGGCGCAGGCCAGCAGGGCCTTGCCGTGGCGCGTGCGTTTTTTGGTGAAAGCGGCATGGCCGGCCAGACGCTGGTGGAGCCGACACAGGGCAATTGTTACGCCATCAATACCGCCTTCCGCACCGCCCGGCAGAGCTATCCGTCCGCTCAATGGTTCCTGATGATCGATGATGACGAGGCCGCCTCCCCCGTCTGGCTCGCCGAAATGGTGTCGGCGGCCAAGTCCTTCGGCGCCGATATCGTCGGCGGACCGGTCAACCGCGAATTCGACGCACCCGCGCCAAAGGCGGTGCTGTCACATCCGCTGTTCGGCTCCATCGAAGCGCCAACCGGTCCCGTCGAACAGATCCACGGATCGGGCAATTGTCTGATTTCTCGGAAAGTTTTTGAGAGCTTGCCGAAACCGGAATTCGACGTGCGGTTCAATTTCCTCGGCGGCGGCGATATGGATTTCTTCACCCGCTGCCGCAAGGCAGGTTTCAAATTCGCCTGGAGCGCTCAGGCCCTCATCATCGAATATGTGCCGGAAAACCGCATGGCGCCGCGCTGGATCATGGAGCGCTCGCTCAGAACCGGCATCATCAATTACAGCATCGACCGCGCTCGCCGTCCCGGCCTCAAGGGCGGATTGCTGCTTGCCGCCAAGAACGTCGTCAGCCTCGGGCTGTCGCTTATCCGCGCCGTTGCCGCTTTCCTGAAAACCGGGGCGCTGCTGCCCGCCACCCATCCGCCGCTGATGTCCCTCGGCCGCGTGATGGCAAGCCTGGGCATCACGCTCACGCCCTATAAGGCGCCGGTGAAAAAGACCTGATATTCCTCATTACGGGTGCCCGTATCAGCCCAGCGTTTTTTCCCTGCCCAGCGAAAGCGCATTCATGCGTTTCTGGAAACCGAGGGAAGAAAAGACGGCGGCAAGAATGAGAAGCGGAACGAGAACCGGCCACAAGAAACAAAGCACGATACCGGTCACCCGGTAAAAATCCCAATCCCTGTCGCGGCGAGCGCCTTCAATGTAGGTCATGGCGAGAGAGGTAACAGTGCCAATCCCATAAACAAAAAGAGAAATGGACGTAATGACCATCGCTGCCCTCAAATATCTCTGATTCGAATAAATTTATAATATTTTCCCAGTGTAGCGCCGTTGCGCGCAGTTGCAACGAATTTCAGCGGCAAGGCGCATCGTTTCAATACGTTAGGGTGATCTCATATAGACTGGCGCTCGCGGCTCTCAAAAAATCCGCTGCGCAATCAAACATGCGGATGGCAAAACCGCCGCTTCGTCAGCGTCCCGAAGCCCGGTAGCTGTGCTTCAGAAGCGAATATATAGCGATCGGATTGGTCAGCAGGTAACGTTTGCCAAGGCGTCTCGGCTCAAGCATCGCCCTGTAGAGCCATTCCAGCCCCATATCCTGCATCCATTGCGGCGCGCGGCTGTTTTTACCGGCGAGAAAATCGAACAGGCCACCGCAGGTCTTGACCACGGCAACGCCGGAAAGCCTGTCCAGATTGCGCGAGACGAAGCGTTGCTCCAGCGGAATTCCGAAGCCAACCCAGAGAATATCGGTCTGCGCTGCCACGACATCGGCAAGGATCGCCTCTTCTTCGTCCCGGCTGAAATAACCGTTGCGCCGCCCGGAAAAAACCAGACGCGGATAAAGCCTCTGCATTTCCTCGACTGCGGCGCGGTTGACCTCTTCGGAGCCACCGAGGAAATAAAACCGCGCACCCGTCTCTTCGGCCCGGCGGGCAACCGCATGAACGAGATCCGTCGTCGCAACGCGTTCGCGCAGTGCATTCGGACAGAACTTGCGGGAAAAGATTACCAGTGACATGCCGTCGGCATGAATCTGGTCCGCCTGCCGCAGCATGGCGTCAAATTCCCTGTCGTGATGGCAAAGCGCAATGACCTGACCGTTCGCCGAGGTCGAATAGAACGGCCTTGCGCCGGTAGCGCGCACACGCCCCGCCCGCAGGATGAAATCCTCCGCCGTTTCTTCAATCGTCGCGTCAGTGATGGGTAAAGCCGCAAGCGGAATGACGGGCCAGGTCTTGTTCGGCCCTTTCGCATCCGGCATTTCGCTCCCTGTCATAATCTGTCCGGTGTCCAAGATAGGCGTCGTTTCATTGTTATAGTCACACATATGCTTAGAGTATAAGGCTTCAAACACTACGAAGAACTATCATTAATATTTTTATAAACCCTTCGCTTGAAGCCGACAATTTACACGCCCACAGGTTGAGACCACTCTTTCCGCCTATTCCGGTTTGCCGGCCGATGGGTTAAGGAACCGCGAACCCACACCACAGAAAAGGTCAAGGCCATGGAAACCATCTCGATCGACAACCGCGGCGATTTCGGCCTCTGGGCAATAGAACGGGCAAAGGAAATCGTCGCCAACGAAGCGTCCGATCTCGCCATTTCCGTCCGCGACGGCGACGAGGCCGGCATTCGCGATGCCGGCAATGCGCTGGGTGCCGCCATCGCCGCTGCCCTGCTCGAAGTTTATGACGGCCTGACGTCGGAAGAATAAGCGCAACGGGTCGGCCCCATCAGGCGTAACGCGCAGCACTTTCATCGTGGTCGTTGCGGCGCAGATAACCCCAGAGCCCGAGCGCCCCGGCAATGCCGAGACCAAGGAACAGACCGCCTGCGCCACCGGCAATCAGGAAGGTCAGCTTGCCCGGCGGCCAGCTTCTGGAATTCGGCGCGACGGGCTGCGAAATCACCCGCACATTGGTGGAATCGATCGACTGCTGTTCGGCAAGCTGGCGCGAGCGGGTAAGATAGGTCTCGTAGATCGCGGCGGCCGAATTGGCGTCGCGCTCCAGATCCCTGAGCCGCACCTGCGCCTCGTTATCGGTGAAGACGTTGGCCCGTTCCGCCACCGCTTTCAATCTGAGGGCATCAAGCGAAGAGCGGGCCTCGGCGACATTGGTCTTGGCCGCCTGCAGGATGCGCCGCGCTTCATCCGCCATGCCGCGTTCCAGCATGGCGCGCTCCGCCCCCGCGGTTGCCAGGCGCGGATGCCGCGCGCCATAGGTCAGCGTCATCGCGCCGATCTGCTGCTGCAGGGTGCTATATTGCGCGCGGATGGTGTTCATCGTCTGGCTGTCGAAGATGGCGTCGCTCTGCGTGCGGTTCTGGGCAATCGCCGCTTCCATCTGCTTCAGGCGTGATTCTTCCTGAATGACGCGCTGCTGTGCCGCCAGAACCTGCGCATTCAGTTCGCCAGAGGCGAGATTGCTGACCAGCTGGCCGTTATTTTCCTGCAATCCGTTCTCACGACGGAAATCCGCCACCCGCTTTTCGGCAGCAGTCACGTTCTCGCGCATCTCCTCGAGCCGTTTCTTGAGATCGTCGACAACACGCTGGCTGCTGTCGGAGGTCGTCTGGAACAGCTCGCTTTCAAAGGCTTTGACGATGGCCTTGGAAACCGTCACGGATTTTTCCGCGTCGTTGGTCCAGACCGAAAGCGTCACCACGAAGGAGCGCGGATCGCGTTCCGCCGCCACCCGGTCGCCGAGGGAACGGAGCGCCCCGACCCGGTTGTCGCCATCTTCCGGCTTCGACGAAAACATCGCCTTCAGCCGGGCAAGTGGCGGCGGATTGATGAATTCGGCATCCTGATCGAGCTTCAGCTCATCCACCACCCGCGCCAGCACGTTGCGCGAGGTGATGGTGCGCAGCTTGCTTTCCACTTCGAGTATCTGGGTGTCGCGCTGCTGGCTCGGCGAAAACACGCCGTCATTGACGACGTTGAGATTGGAGGGATTAACGACGATATCCGTATAGGCGGTGTAACGCGGCGGCGTCATGGAAGCATAGGTCAGTGCGGCGGCGACGCAGAGAATGATCGCCAGCGCGATCCAGACAATGCCGTTACGCAGCCAGACGAGGATATCGTCCACACCGATCCTGTCGATATATTTCAGGCCCGGCAGCGCGGCCGCCAGACTACCGGTCGGCGAGGATGGTTTGACGGGCTTTTCAGCCGGGGGCGGCTCGGCGGCGGCGACCGGTTTCGGCTCCAGATGCTCTTTCAGCACCGTGCGTTCGAAAACCTCGTCCTCATCCACCAGATCGTCCAGCAGGGAACCATGGGGCCTGGCGACGGGCGCCGTTTTTTCATCAAGCGGACGTGCCTGCTTATGTCCCGCCTTTTGAAGCCTGTACATCAGCCAATCCAACTCGAATGAACCACAAAAAGGCCGGCAACAGATGGTTTCCATCTGTCGCCACAGCCGCTATCGACGGACAAGTTTAAATATGACGGGTGAATTTTAGGTTACCCGCTTCATCCCCGCAATCATCGCCCATTCGGGACCGCTATGAAAGAGATGATTGACGTGAATGGATCAATACGGTTCTTTCAGCCGTTATATTTTTATATTATCCATTTGAACCTCAAAGATTTTATCGAAACGGAGTTTGGCATGAGCCTGAAATTTGGAACGAGCGGCCTTCGCGGCCTCTCTGTCGATCTGAAAGGAAAAGCCTCGGCCGTCTATGCCACGGCATTTGCAAGGCACCTTCTCACATCGGGCCAGGCAAAGGCGGGCGATCCCATTCTCGTGGCCCGCGACTTCCGGGATTCGAGCCCCGATGTTTCGGCAACCTGCATCGCCGCGCTGAAAAAGGCCGGTCTCACACCGCTCGATTGCGGCACCGTGCCGACACCCGCGCTGGCGCTTTACGGCCTGTCGCTGAAGGCAGGCGCGTTGATGATCACCGGTTCGCATATTCCGGCCGATCGCAACGGCATCAAATTCTATCGCCCGGATGGCGAAATCGACAAGCAGGACGAAACGGCAATCGCCGCTCTTGCAGCCGAAGTCGAAGCCGAAGGTGTGAGCGACGAGGCCGCGACGGCGGAAAACCATTCCGCAATCGCAGCCGAACTGTTTTACGAACGCAACATCGCGCTGCTGCCGGAAAAGGCGTTGTCGGGCCTCAAGATCGGCGTTTACCAGCACAGCACCGTAGCGCGCGATCTCTTCGTCGACGTTCTCGCCCATTATGGCGCTGACGTCGTGGCGCTCGGCCGCTCGGAGAGCTTCATTCCTGTTGATACCGAGGCGGTCTCGCCGGAAACACTTACGCTTCTCAAGAAGTGGGCGCCGGAACATGGTCTCGACGCCATCGTTTCCGCTGACGGTGACGGCGATCGCCCGCTGCTTGCCGATGAAAACGGCGTGCCGCTGCGCGGCGACCTGATCGGGCTCATCACCGCCAATTTCCTCGATGCCGGTGTGGTCGTCACCCCCGTCACCTCCAATTCCGGCATTGAAGCGAGCGGTTCCTTCGAGGTCGTTCGCACCAGGGTCGGCTCGCCTTTCGTCATCGCAGGTATGGCAGAGGCGCTTGCCGCCGGCAGAAACGGCGTCATGGGCTTCGAGGCCAATGGCGGCCTGCTCACGGCTTCAGCCTTCACCCTCAACGGCAGGGCAGTCTCGCCGCTGCCGACGCGTGACAGCTTTCTGCCGGTTCTCGCCGTGCTGCTTCTGTCGGCCGAACAGAAAAAGCCGCTGTCGGAGATCGCCGCCGCCTACAATCTGCCGGTCGCCGCCGCCGACCGTCTGGAGAATTTCGCCCAGGAAAAAAGCGCCGCCCTGATGACGCATCTGCGCGCTTCGCGCGACAATCTCGAGGCTTTCCTCGCCCCGGTCGGCAAGGTGAAGACGCTGAGCGACATCGACGGCCTGCGCGTGGCGCTCACCGACGGCAGCACCATCCACTTCCGCCCTTCCGGCAACGCGCCCGAAATGCGCTGCTACGTCGAAGCCGCCAATCAGGGAGAAGCCGAAACACTTCTGAACAAGGGGCTCGATCTCATCCGCAATTTTGGATGAGTGGATGGCGCATGCGGGATGATATAAGCTGAACGCATGAAGAGAACGGACGCGATCAGAAAACTCAAGCGGCACGCCCATGCGGTGAAAAGCATGGGCGCAACGTCGCTCTATATTTTTGGATCGACGGCCCGCGATGAAGCCCTTGGTTCAAGCGATCTGGACATCTTTATCGATTATGATCCGAGCCGCCGTTTCTCATTGCTCGATCTCGTCGGTATCAAGCAGTTTCTGGAAGAAGAGCTGGCGGTGGAAGTGGACGTGACGACACGCAACAGCCTCCACCCGCTGCTCCGGAATGACATCGAGCGATCCGCAGTACGGATATTTTGATGATCAGACGCAGGGTTGGGCCAGTTCTCTCTGAAATTATGGAGGCCATAAACGGCATTGAGACCACACTGCAGGCCTGTCACTTGCTGATTTTCAGCAAAATTGGCTCCTCAAGCTTGCTGTACAGCGCGCCTTGGAGATCGTTTCCGAGGCATCACGGCACATACCGGAGGAATTGCTGGACCTCGCGCCGGACATCCCATGAAAACAGATTCGCGGGATCGGCAATATTCTCCGCCATGAATACCACAAGATCGCGGACGATGTGGTTTGGGCCGTGGTGACAGAACATGTCGCGCCACTCAAAATCGCCGTTCAGGCTATTCAACGATACGTCGGGCCCGAAAACTGAGGGGTCGATCAGCACAATGTCGCAAATGTCGCATCCCACCTTTCCTTGTTGCTCTTCCCGCTTGAGAAAGCGATAAGGACCGCAGGGCCAGACGAGGCGGATGATGAGCGGCGAGACCACTACCCTTTATGAAGCGATCGGCGGCGATGCGACCGTCAAGGCCCTGACCCGGCGCTTTTATGAATTGATGGACACCCTGCCGGAGGCGGCGCATTGCCGTGCCATCCACCCTGCCGATCTTTCCGGCAGCGAGGCGAAGTTTTACGATTATCTGACGGGATATCTTGGCGGACCGCCCGTCTATGTCGAGAAACACGGCCATCCGATGTTGCGCCGCCGCCATTTCGTCGCGCCCATCGGCCCTGCCGAGCGCGATGAATGGCTGCTCTGCTTCCGCCGCGCCATGGACGAGACCATCGAGAACCCCAAGCTGCGCGAGATCATCTGGGCGCCGGTGGAGCGGCTGGCTTTTCATATGCAGAATCAGGAAGCGGAAAATCCATGACCCACGACAGATTGCGCGCCTTCATTCTTTTGCTCGGCGGCCTTCTGGGTGCCGCCGGCGTCATGCTTGCCGCCGCCGCCACGCATACGGGCGAGACCTATATGCTGGGCAATGCCTCGGCCATGGCGCTGGCGCATGCCCCGGTGCTGGTGGCGCTCCATATCGGTGCGGACCGTATCAGGACCGCCATTCCAGCCGGCCTGATCCTGGGGTTGGGCACCGCGATCTTTGTCGGTGATCTCGTCGTCAGGCATTTTTCCGGCCACAGCCTGTTTCCCTTCGCCGCACCCACGGGTGGCCTTGGCATGATCACCGGATGGCTCGTGCTCTGCGCCGGGGCATTTTTGAAGCCGAAAGGCTGATCGGCCTTAACGACGCCTCCAGCGAAACGACAGGATGTTGCGGCCGCCTTTAGCCGCTTCGCCGAGGGCGAAGGAAGGCGTTTCGCCGGGTTGGCGGGTGCGCAGATGGGGAAAGGTCACCACATTGCTGTCGGCGGCCGCCGCACGGTTGCGCCGCTCCCGTTCGCCGACGATTTCATACATGTCCGTCAGGGCCGGATCGGCGCCCTGTTCGGCCATCTTGTGCAGTTCCACGCGGCAGGCTTCTGCTGCCGCGGGCTCATCATCATGGAAATTATTGCGCTCGTCGCTCATCGCTGGAGGTCCGTTCATTCATGGTCTGCAGCGCCCGCTCCAGACTGGATTTGCTGCCATTGCGCAGCGGAATGAACGTCTTGCCGAATTTCTTGCAACCCGACTTCACCCGCAGACACGCATCATGGCTGATACAGTCGATCGGGCAGAAAACGCAGTCGACGGAAGGAAGCACGGTATCGATGCGCGACACCGCTTCACGCAGTCCGCCATCGTGATGGATCAGTTCAGCGCCGAAATTGCTGGCGATCTGGCGAAGATGGGCAACCTGACAGTCACGGCCGCCGACATAAAGAAAGCTCTTCGGCCCGGAAAGCTGCTGTTCGGCCACGTCCTTTTCGTTTTGAGGCGCGCCTTTGCCCTGCTTGCCGCCGCGTTCGGCCTTCTTCTTTTCCTTGCGTGCCATTCCCTCACCTGCCGGTTGATTTTTCATGCCCCGGACATTCGGGATAGCGGCACCATAGTAAAGATGAGTTTTGGAGTAAAGTATAAAGGTGATCATTTTCCTCATGTTTTGACACAAAACATCGATCACATATTCGCGAGAACCCGTCCCGCTTAGCCGTTTAGCCGCAATCCACCAATGAAAAGCTGCTCCAGATGTCGGGCCGCATCTTCAAAACGGCCATCGCCGCCATGCCTGTCACCCAGCACCGCCCGCACCTGCACATCAAAATCCGCATAATGCTGGGTGGTCGACCAGATCGAAAAGATGAGATGATAGGGGTCACATTTGGCAATCCGCCCGGCCTTCACCCAGGCACGGATCACCTCGGCCTTTTCATCCACCAGTTGTTTGAGAGGCCCTTTCAGCTCATCTTCGATATGCGGCGCACCCTGCAGGATTTCATTGGCGAACAGCCGGCTTTCACGCGGAAAATCCCGCGACATTTCCAGCTTGCGGCGAATATAGGAGCGGATTTCGCTTTCAGGATTACCCTCGGCATCAAAAGCCCTGAGCGGATCAAGCCATGTATCCAGCACCCGCTCGATGAGGGCGCGATGCATCGCCTCCTTGGTGCGGAAATAATAAAGCACATTCGGCTTGGACATGCCGGCCGCCTCGGCAATCTGGTCTATGGTGGAACCACGAAAGCCGTTGATGGAAAAGACACTGAGCGCTGCCTCGAGGATAGCTTCCTGCTTTTCCTCCTGAATGCGGGTCCGCTTCTGTGTTTTCGCTGCGCGCGGTATGGCCATTCTCTGCTCTCTGTTTCTTTTCGATGCAATTGCCGCTACAGTATGATTAAAAAATAATCGACGCGTACAGTTTAGGCAAAATAGTGCGATTCGTCACAAAAGTCCCTTGCTGACGTCATCGCAAATTTGCATTGTTTACCAGCCGGTCAATTTATCCATCATCGCCAGCACAAGGCAATGGCTGTTATCTTAGCCGGCAAAAACAGGAACGGCACAAGCTTTGCTTCGATAAAAACAAAACAGGTGAGGACGACATTTCATGGCGGCGGGTAAGAACTTGACGGTCAATGGCGACCGTCTGTGGGATAGTCTGATGGACATGGCGAAGATCGGCCCCGGCATCGCCGGCGGCAATAATCGCCGCACACTGACGGATGAGGACGGAGAAGGCCGCCATCTGTTCAAGCGCTGGTGCGAGGCGGCGGGCCTGACGCTTGGCGTCGACCGCATGGGCACCATGTTCGCCACCCGCGCCGGTGAGGATCCGGACGCGCTTCCTGTCTATATCGGCAGCCATCTCGATACCCAGCCGACGGGCGGCAAATATGACGGCGTGCTCGGTGTGCTGGCCGGGCTGGAGGTGGTGCGCAGCCTCAACGACCTCAACATCAAAACCCGGCACCCCATCGTTGTCACCAACTGGTCGAACGAGGAAGGCGCGCGTTTTGCGCCCGCCATGCTGGCATCAGGCGTCTTTGCCGGCATCCATGATCTCGATTACGCCTACAGCCGCACCGATACAGACGGCAAGACCTATGGCGACGAGCTGAAACGCATCGGCTGGCTGGGCGAGGAAGATGTCGGCGCGCGTAAAATGCACGCCTATTTCGAATATCACATCGAACAGGGACCCATTCTGGAGGCGCAGGACAAACAGATCGGCGTCGTCACCCATTGCCAGGGCCTGTGGTGGCTGGAAGTGACACTGACCGGCAAGGAGGCCCATACCGGCTCCACGCCGATGGCCATGCGCGTCAATGCCGGCCTTGCCGCGGCCCGCATTCTCGAAAAGGTGCAGGAAGTGGCAATGGCCCACCAGCCGGGCGCTGTCGCCGGCGTCGGCCAGATGATCTTCACCCCCAATTCCCGCAATGTGCTGCCCGGCAAAGTGGTTTTCACCATCGACCTTCGAACACCGTCTCAGGCGAAACTGGACAGCATGCGCGCCATTTTCGAGCGCGAGGTGCCAGTGATCGCCGAAGAACTCGGCGTCGGCTGCGCGATCGAAGCCATCGGCCATTTCGACCCCGTCACCTTCGATCCGGTTCTGGTCGGCCGCGTGCGCACTGCTGCCGAAAAACTCGGCTACAGCCACATGGACATCATCTCCGGCGCCGGCCACGATGCCTGCTGGACCGCAAGGGTCGCCCCCTCCACCATGATCTTCTGCCCCTGCGTGGACGGGCTTTCCCACAACGAAGCGGAAGAGATTTCGCCCGAATGGGCAAAGGCCGGTTGCGACGTGCTGCTGCATGCGGTGCTGGAGACGGCGGAGATCGTGGAATGATCGTACCAACGAGGCCAAGCCCCCTCATCCGACCCTTCGGGCCACCTTCTCCCCGGCGGGGAGAAGAAACCCGTGGCAAGCCCCTCACCCCGACCATCGACGTCACAGAAATATGCGACGGTTCCTCCCAATTCTTCTCCCCGCCGGGGAGAAGGTGGCCCGAAGGGCCGGATGAGGGGGCAAGGGTCATGGCAGACCATACCGGTAAAAAAGCAGCAAAACGCCACTCAGGCAAAACTGCACAAGCCCGAAAACTCCGCCGCGACGAGACCGACGCCGAATACCGCCTCTGGTACGAACTGAAGGACCGGCGGTTGAACGGTTTCAAATTCGGCCGACAAGTCCCTCTTGGCCCTTACATCGCCGATTTCGTCTGCCGCGAACAAATGCTGGTTGTCGAGCTTGACGGATCACAGCACGCCTCTTCCATGCATGACCGGCAAAGAACGCTCTGGCTTAACAATCACGGCTATGCAGTTCTACGGTTCTGGAACCACGAAATCTTCGAAGAGCTTTCCTTTACGCTCAACACCATCCTCGCCGTGCTGAACACTAAGACTTTCCCGCCTAATCATCCCGACCGCTATTCGCCAGCCCTCGCCACCGGGAACACAGTTCAATGACCGCCACCATCATCAAGAACGGCACCATCGTTACCGCCGACCTCACCTACAAGGCCGATGTAAAAATCGAAGGTGGCAAAATCACCGAGATCGGGCTTGATCTCACCGGCGGCACCATCCTCGATGCTACCGGATGTTACGTCATGCCCGGCGGCATCGATCCGCATGTGCATCTGGAAATGCCGTTCATGGGCACCTATTCCGCCGATGATTTCGAGAGCGGCACGCGGGCGGCACTGGCCGGCGGAACAACCATGGTGGTGGATTTTTGCCTGCCGGAGCCCGCCCAACCGCTTCTCGACGCCCTGCAGCGCTGGGACAACAAGGCGACGCGGGCCAATTGCGACTATTCCTTCCACATGGCCGTTACCTGGTGGGGCGAGCAGGTCTTCAACGACATGAAGACAGTGGTTCTGGAAAAGGGCATCAACTCCTTCAAGCACTTCATGGCCTATAAGGGCGCACTGATGGTGAATGACGACGAGATGTTCGCCTCTTTCTCGCGCTGCGCCGAACTGGGCGCCCTTCCCTTCGTGCATGCGGAAAACGGCGATATCGTCGCGCAGATGCAGGAGAAGCTGATGGCGGAAGGCAATACCGGGCCGGAAGCGCATGCCTATTCCCGCCCGCCCTCGGTGGAAGGCGAGGCCACCAACCGCGCCATCATCATCGCCGATATGGCCGGCGCGCCGCTTTACGTCGTCCACACCTCCTGCGAGCAGGCGCATGAAGCGATCCGCCGCGCCCGCCAAAACGGCATGCGGGTTTATGGCGAGCCACTGATCCAGCACCTGATCCTCGATGAAAGCGAATATGCCAATCCCGACTGGGATCACGCCGCCCGCCGGGTCATGTCGCCGCCCTTCCGCAACCGCCAGCATCAGGACAGTCTCTGGGCGGGTCTCGCCTCCGGGTCGCTGCAATGTGTGGCGACCGACCATTGCGCCTTCACCACCCAGCAGAAACGCTTCGGGCTGGGTGATTTCCGCAAGATACCAAACGGCACCGGCGGGCTCGAAGATCGCATGCCGCTGCTTTGGACCCATGGTGTGGTGACCGGACGTCTGACGATGAACGAATTCGTCGCCGTCACCTCCACCAACATCGCCAAGATCCTCAATATCTATCCGAAAAAGGGCGCAATCCTCGTTGGCAGCGATGCCGATATCGTCGTCTGGGATCCGGCACTGAAAAAGACCATCAGCGCGGCGAGCCAGCAATCGGCCATCGATTACAATGTCTTTGAGGGACAGAAGATCAGGGGGCTGCCGCGCTTCACCCTGTCGCGCGGTCTCGTCAGCATCGAGGAGGGCAGCATCGAAACCCAGCCGGGCCACGGCCAGTTTATCGCCCGCGATCCCTACCCCGCCGTCAGCCGGGCGCTTTCCACCTGGAAGGAACTTGTTTCGCCGCGCCGGGTGGAACGCAGCGGCATTCCGGCATCGGGTGTGTGATCATGAGCACTGAAGCAAAACGTGAAATCATCATCGCCGCTGCCGTTCTTTTAAACGAGCGGCGGCAAATGCTGGTGGTGCGCAAGCGCGGCACCACACAATTCATGCAACCGGGCGGCAAGATCGACCCCGGGGAAACGCCGGAACAGGCCCTGCGCCGCGAACTTGCCGAGGAAATCGGCCTGACCTTGCCAGACCATGCCGTTCATTATGAGGGCGTCTTTCGGGAGGAAGCCGCCAATGAGCCGGGGGCCGATGTCGTTGCCCATGCTTTTACAGCCAGACTTCATACCGAGGTCCTGCCGCAGGCGGAAATTGAGGAAGTGCGCTGGCTCGATCTCGACACCACGCCCGATCTGCCGATCGCCAGACTCACCGAAACCCGCATGCTGCCATTGGCGCTCGCGGCCCTGACGGAAAGCGAAACCAAGCCACGATGAATCCGGCCTCCCCCTATTCCGTCGTTTCCGCCAAAAATCTCGGCCTCACCTTCGAAACGGGGGATGGGCCGGTACATGCGCTGTCCAATGTCGATCTCGAAGTCGGCAAGGGCGAATTCGTCTCCTTCATCGGCCCGTCGGGTTGCGGCAAGACCACCTTTCTGAGGGTCATTGCCGATCTCGAAAAACACACATCGGGAGAGATCACCGTCAACGGCACGACGCCGGAAAACGCCCGTCGGGACCGATCCTACGGTTATGTCTTTCAGGCCGCAGCACTTTATCCCTGGCGCAGCATCGAAAAGAATATCGCTTTGCCGCTCGAAATCATGGGTTACACCAAAGCCCAGCAGCGCGAACGCATTGAGCGTACGATGGACCTCGTCAACCTCAACGGTTTCGGCAAGAAATACCCCTGGCAACTCTCGGGCGGCATGCAGCAGCGCGCCTCCATCGCCCGCGCACTCGCCTTCGATGCCGACCTGCTGCTGATGGACGAACCCTTCGGCGCGCTCGACGAAATTGTCCGCGATCATCTGAACGAACAGCTGCTGAAACTCTGGGATACGACCGGCAAGACCATCTGCTTCGTCACCCATTCCATTCCGGAAGCGGTTTATCTCTCGACGAAAATTGTCGTCATGTCGCCGCGGCCGGGGAGAGTAACGGATGTGATCACATCCACCTTGCCTCGGGAAAGGCCGCTGGAAATTCGCGAGACACCGGAGTTTCTGGCGATTGCGCATCGGGTGCGTGAGGGGTTGAAGGCGGGGCATAGCTATGAGGGGTGATGCTGGAAAAGACGCCGCTGCGGCAGGCGTTACCCCCCTCTGCCCTGCCGGGCATCTCCCCCACAAGGAGGGAGATCGGCAAGGCGCGATTTCGCCACTCCATTCTCAAGCTTTCAGATGGACGAGAGCTCACAACGAGTCGATCTCCCCCCTTGAGGGGGAGATGCTCGGCAGTGCAGAGGGGGGTAAACCGCGCCCTCGGAGCAAACGTAACCCCCACCAACCGAGGGTCAACCAATGACCCTCCTCCGCCACCACATCCTCCCCATCCTCACCGTCCTCCTCGCCATCCTCATCGTCTGGCACCTCGCCGTCATCTATCTCAACATGCCCTTCGCCCGCGATCAGGCCGCCCGCGCCGGCCAGACGCCGAGCTTCTCGCAGCTCCTGCCGCAAACCTTCGCGCAGGAGCGCCCGGTCCTCCCCGCCCCGCACCAGATCGCCGCCGAACTCTGGGACACCACCGTCAACAAGGCCATCACCTCCAAGCGCAGCCTCGTCTATCATGCCGGCGTTACGCTCTCCGCCACGCTGCTCGGTTTCGCCATCGGCGCGGTCCTCGGCATCCTGCTCGCCGTCGCCATCATCCATAACCGCGCCATGGATCGCTCCGTCATGCCGTGGATCATCGCCAGCCAGACGATCCCCATCCTCGCCATTGCGCCGATGATCATCGTCGTCCTGAATTCCATCGGCATTTCCGGCCTGCTGCCGAAGGCGCTGATTTCCACCTACCTTTCCTTCTTTCCCATCGTCGTCGGCATGGTGAAGGGCCTGAGAAGTCCCGAAACCATCCAGCTGGACCTGATGCACACCTATAATGCCTCGCCTGCGCAAATCTTCTGGAAGCTGCGCTGGCCCGCCGCACTGCCCTATCTCTTCACCTCGCTGAAGATCGCCATTGCCATTGCGCTGGTCGGCGCCATCGTCGGTGAATTGCCCACAGGAGCCGTCGCCGGTCTCGGCGCGCGGCTGCTTTCCGGCTCCTATTATGGCCAGACGGTGCAGATATGGGCGGCGCTGTTCATGGCCGCCGGTGTCGCAGCGCTTCTGGTGTCCATTATCGGCATCGCCCACGCGGCAGTCCTGAAACGAATGGGAGCAAGGCCATGACGAACCCCTTCTGGTTTATCGGCGCGATCCTGTTCTGGCTTGCCGCCTGGGCCTTCAACGAATGGCTGGTGCGCCGCCGCTTCGTTTCCCCCTCGGCAAAGCGCATCAGCCGCATCGCCGTGCCGCTCCTCTTCGGATTGGCCATCCTCGTCTTGTGGGAAGGTGTGGTCCGTGGTTTTTCCGTACCGCCCATCCTGCTGCCGGCCCCCAGCGCCATCCTCGCGCGCCTCGCCAGCTCCCTGCCGATCCTCTGGGCGGATTTCCGCCAGACTTTCCTCAAATCGGTGCTGACGGGCTATGTGCTCGGCTGCGGCCTCGGCTTTGCCGTCGCCATCCTCATCGACCGTTCGCCCTTCCTCCAGCGCGGGCTGCTGCCCATCGGCAATTTCGTCTCCGCTCTGCCTGTCGTCGGCATCGCCCCCATCATGGTCATGTGGTTCGGCTTCGACTGGCAGTCGAAAGTCGCCGTCGTCGTCATCATGACCTTCTTTCCGATGCTGGTGAACACGGTGCAGGGGCTTGCCGCTTCCAGCCACATGGAACGCGACCTGATGCGCACCTATGCCGCCGGCTGGTGGCAGACACTGGTGAAGCTGCGCCTGCCCGCCGCCTGGCCCTTCATCTTCAACGCGCTGAAAATCAACTCCACGCTGGCGCTGATCGGCGCCATCGTCGCGGAATTCTTCGGCACACCCATCGTCGGCATGGGTTTCCGCATCTCGGCGGAAATGGGCCGCAGCAATGTCGATATGGTCTGGGCCGAAATCGCGGTCGCCGCGCTCGCAGGCTCCGGCTTTTACGGTCTGGTGGCGCTCGCGGAGCGGGCCGTCACCTTCTGGCATCCGTCCGTCCGTGGGGGACGAACGTAAATAACGAAAAAGGGAACAGCGATGAAAATGAAACTTGCATCCATGCTTCTTGCCGGCGCGTCAGTGATGACGGCATTCAGTGCGCAGGCCGCCGACAAGATTACCCTGCAGCTGAAATGGGTGACCCAGGCGCAATTCGCCGGTTATTACGTTGCCAAGGACAAGGGCTTTTATGAAGCCGAAGGCCTTGACGTCGATATCAAGCCGGGCGGCCCAGACATTGCGCCCGCACAGGTTCTGGCCGGTGGCGGCGCTGACGTGATCGTCGACTGGCTGCCATCCGCACTCGCCACCCGTGAAAAGGGCGTGCCGCTGGTCAACATTGCCCAGCCGTTCAAATCGTCGGGCATGATGCTCACCTGCCTGAAAGAAACCGGCATCACCAAACCGGATGATTTTAAGGGCAAGACGCTCGGCGTCTGGTTCTTCGGCAATGAATATCCGTTCCTGTCATGGATGGCGCACCTGAAAATACCGACCACCGGCGGCGCAGATGGCGTTACCGTTCTCAAGCAGGGTTTCAACGTCGATCCACTGCTGCAGAAACAGGCCGCCTGCATTTCCACCATGACCTATAATGAATACGGTCAGGTCCTCGATGCCGGCATCAAGCCGGAAGACCTCGTCACCTTCAAATATGAGGACGAAGGCGTGGCGACGCTGGAAGACGGGCTTTACGTTCTCGAAGACAAGCTGAAGGACGCCAAATTCAAGGAAGACATGGTCAAATTCGTCCGTGCCTCGATGAAGGGCTGGAAGTGGGCGGAAGAAAACCCTGACGATGCCGCAGATATCGTTCTCGAAAACGACGCCTCAGGCGCCCAGACCGAAAAGCACCAGAAGCGCATGATGGGCGAAGTCGCCAAGCTGACTGCCGGCTCGAAAGGCGCGCTCGACAAGGCGGATTACGAACGCACCGTCAAGACGCTGCTCGGCGGCGGGTCCGACCCGGTCATTACCAGGGAACCCTCCGGCGCCTATACCACCGAAATCACCGACGCGGCGCTGAAATAGTCTGAGGCGGGAAGATAAGATCGCGCGGCGATGACCGCGCGATTTTGTTGAATGACGACCTCTCCTCCGTCATCCTCGGGTCAAGCCCGACGATGACGGTGTATTAGGCGTTCTCAGAATTCCCGACCGCCTCACTCAGTGGTAACCCATCTGACGAATTACAACATCTACCGCTATACAAAAATGTATATCAACCATCGTGGCTATGCGGATTGATTTGCACGACAACAACAATTAGAGTCCCGCCCACAAGACTGCCAGATTTGATCTTGTAGAAAAAGCACAAGGGCAAGGTGCTTGAGATTCGCGTTGAGGGGCGTTTGAATCGGGAGGATCGAAAAGGAAGTATTGTGATCCCTTGTTTCACATTCGCTATCGCATGACCTATTAAAACACGCCTCACGGCTGCAGGACATGCGATCGGATATTGCGCGAGCCAAGACACATGCAGCATAAATTTACCTTCAACCGCTTTGTTTTCCTCCTTCTTTCCGCAACGGCACTGCCCTTTTCGGCTGCCGCCGAAGGCGAAGCGCAGGCACCGGCCAAGCAGCAGAACCTGCCCTCCATCATCGTGGCGCACGCCGCGAAACGCGATCTCGTGGACCGCATCATCGCGACAGGCACAATCCGCCCCGTGGACGAGATCTACGTCCAGCCGCTGGTTGACGGCCTGTCGATCGACACGCTGAATGCCGATATCGGCGACCGGGTGGAGGCCAATGCGGTTCTGGCCGTGCTGTCCTCTGACAGCCTTGTGCTGCAAAAGAGCCAACTTGAGGCCAACAAGGCCAAGGCCGAAGCCTCCGTCACCCAGTCGAAAGCGCAGGTGCTGGAAGCGCAGGCCAATCTCAACGATGCCCTTCGCCAGCGTGACCGCGCCGCCAAGCTCGGCCAGAGCGGCTCCGGTTCGGTTTCGGAGACGGAAAAGACCGAAGCCGCCGCGCAAGTGGCGCAGGCCCGGCTGGAGGCAGCAAGACAGGCGGTGTCCGCCGGCGAGGCTGACATCAAGGTCGTTGCCGCGCAGATCGACGATATCGATCTGAAACTGACCCGCACCGGCGTGAAAACTCCTGTCGCCGGCATCGTCTCCGCCAAGAACGCCAAGGTCGGAGCCATTGCCAGCGGTGCCGGAAATCCGCTTTTCACCGTCATCAAGGATGGCGCGATCGAACTCGTCGCTGATCTCTCCGAAACCGATATCCAGAAGGTCAAGGCCGGTCAGAAAGCCTATTTGACGGTTGCCGGCGGAGCCCAGAAAATAGAGGGCAAGGTGCGCCTCGTGTCGCCGACCGTCGATCCGACGACGCGCCTCGGTTCCGTACACGTGGTGCTGCCGGAAAACAGCCCGGCACGCTCAGGCATGTATGCCAGCGCCGAGATCATCGTCGAAGAGACGAACGCGCTTGCCCTGCCGCTATCGGCCGTGACCTCCGGACGCGAAGGCTCGACCACCCGCAGGGTGGAAGGCGACGTCGTCAAGCAGGTGAAGATCGAGACCGGCATAGAAGACAGCGGTTTCATCGAAATTGTCAGCGGCCTTGCCGCTGGAGACAAGGTTGTCGAGAAAGCTGGAGCATTCGTGCGTGATGGTGACCGGATCCGACCGGTCGAAGCCCAGACGGCTGCGTCCAACTGACTGAGGGAATGAAATGAACTTCTCCGCATGGTCAATCCGTAACCCGATTGCGCCGCTTCTCGGCTTCGCGCTTTTGATGATCCTCGGCATGCAGGCCTTCAAGACCCTGCCGATCACCCGTTTTCCGAATATCGACGTTCCCGTCGTTGCCGTCACCGTGACCCAGAGCGGCGCTTCGCCCTCCGAGCTGGAAATGCAGGTGACGAAGGAAATCGAAGACGCTGTCGCCGCCATCAGTGGCGTCGATGAAATCCAGTCCACCGTGGTCGACGGCCAGTCGACGACAACGGTCGTCTTCCGCATCGAAAAGCCGACGGAAGAGGCCGTTCAGGACACGAAGGACGCCATCGACAAGATCCGCAGCGATCTGCCGGCCGATATCGAAGTGCCTGTGGTCAGCAAGATCGACGTCGAAGGCCAGGCGATCCAGACCTTTGCCGTCTCTTCGCCGAACATGACGCTCGAAGAACTGTCCTGGTTCGTCGACGACACGATCAAGCGCTCGCTGCAGGGCCAGTCCGGCATCGGCAAGGTCGACCGTTACGGTGGTGCGGACCGCGAAGTGCGTGTTTCGCTCAGCCCCGAAAAACTCGATGCCTATGGCATTACCGCGAGCGAGGTGAACAGCCAGCTGCGCGGCACCAACATCGATCTCGGTTCCGGCCGCGGCCAGATCGGCGGCAATGAGCAGACGATCCGCACGCTCGGCGACACGCGCGACGTGACGCAGCTTGCCAACACCACCATCGCGCTCTCCAACGGCCGCTTCGTCAAGCTTTCCGAGCTGGGTACGGTGGCCGACACCTATCAGGAGCAGAAATCCTTCTCGCGGTTCAACGGCAATCCCGCCGTCACCTTCGCGGTGTTCCGCTCCAAGGGCGCAAGCGAAGTCTCGGTTGCCGAAACCGTGGCGGAAAGCCTCGAAAAGGTCCGCAAGGATCATCCGGAAGTCTCGATCCAGATGGTCGACGACGCCGTCTATTTCACCTATGGCAACTACAAGGCGGCGCTTGATACGCTGATAGAGGGCGCCATCCTCGCCATCATCGTCGTCCTGCTCTTCCTCCGGAACTGGCGCGCAACCCTGATTGCCGCCGTGGCGCTGCCGCTTTCCGCGATCCCGACCTTCTGGATCATGGATATCATGGGCTTCTCGCTCAACCTCGTCAGCTTCCTCGCGCTGACGCTCGCCACGGGTATTCTCGTGGACGACGCCATCGTGGAAATCGAAAACATCGCCCGCCACATCAAGATGGGCAAGACGCCCTATCGGGCAGCACTTGAAGCCGCCGACGAAATCGGTCTCGCCGTCATCGCCACCAGCTTCACCATCATCGCCGTCTTCGTGCCTGTCTCGTTCATGCCCGGCATTCCCGGTCAGTACTTCATCCAGTTCGGTCTGACGGTTGCCTTCTCGGTGTTCTTCTCACTGGCGGTGGCCCGCCTCATCACGCCGCTGATGGCGGCCTATCTGATGCGCGCCGAAGACGCGATGGACGACCATCACGACAATGACGGCCGGCTGATGAAGGCCTATACGCGCATGGTTTCCGCCACCACCCGCAAGTGGTGGGCGCGGTACCTCACGCTCATCGGCGCCATCGGCTTCCTCGTTGCCTCCGTCATTCTTCTCGCCGGCGTTCCGGGCAGCTTCCTGCCGCCGGACGACGCCTCGCGTGTGACGCTTTCGGTGGAACTGCCGCCCAATGCCACACTGGATGAAACCGACCGGACGACGACCGAGATATTCCATGCCATCCGTGACATCAACGGCGTGGAAAGCGTCTTCATTCTCGGTGGCGCTTCGCCCAAGGGCGATCTGGAACTTCGCCGCGCCACCGTCAACGTCATCCTCCAGCATATCGACCACTCGCTGCTGAAGGTGCTGGTCAACAAGGGTCTGGGCTCCATTCCGCTCATCGGCCAATATCTTCCGAAGGTGGAAGAAAAGGGCCGCACACGTCCGCAGTGGGATGTGGAACGGGATATCTTCGCCAAGGTCCGCACCATTCCGGATGTCCGCATCATCAAGCTGAACGACCGTGCGGAACGCGAGCTGAGCTTCAACTTCCTGTCGTCGAACGAGAAGGACCTGAACGACGCCGTCGGCATTCTCGAAAGCCGCCTGCGCGCCTCGCCCATCCTTGCCAATGTCAGCTCGGAAGGCGCCTTGCCGCGTCCGGAATTGCAGATCCGCCCGCGCAAGGATGAAATCGCCCGCCTCGGCATCACGCCGCAGCAGATTTCGCAGACGGTTCGCGTCGCCACCATCGGCGATATCGACGCCCAGTTGACGAAGATCTCGCTCGATGACCGGCAGATTCCGATCCGCGTGCAGGCATCCATCGATACCCGCCGCGATCTTGCCACGATCCGCGCCCTGAAGATCAAGACCGCATCCGGGTCGCTGGTGCCGCTCTACAGCGTCGCCGACATCGACTATTCGGAAGGTCCGAGCTCGATCAAGCGCAATGACCGCAACCGCGTCGTCTCAATCGGATCCGACGTGCCATTCGGCACGGCGCTCGATACCTCGACGGCCGAATTCAAGCGGATCGTCGAGGAAACCAAGCTGCCGGCAAGCGTGCGCCTGGCGGAAAGCGGCGACGCCAAGGTGCAGGGCGAAATGCAGCAGGGCTTCGTCAACGCCATGGTGCTTGGCCTGCTGCTGGTGCTGGTGGTGCTCATCCTGCTGTTCAAGGATGTCATCCAGCCCTTCACCATCCTGTTCTCGCTGCCGCTCGCCATCGGCGGCGTGGCCGTCGCGCTCATCATCACCCAGAACGCGCTGTCCATGCCGGTTCTCATCGGCATCCTGATGCTGATGGGCATCGTGACGAAGAACGCCATCCTTCTGGTAGACTTCGCCATCGAAATGCGCCGTCATGGCATGGAACGGGTCCACGCCATGATCGAGGCCGGCCGCAAGCGCGCCCGCCCGATCATCATGACCTCCATCGCCATGTCGGCAGGCATGTTGCCTTCGGCACTCGGCGTCGGCGAAGGCGGCTCGTTCCGCGCGCCGATGGCAATCGCGGTCATCGGCGGCATCATCGTCTCGACCGTGCTGTCGCTGATCGTGGTTCCGGCCTTCTTCCTGATCATGGACGACCTGTCGCGCCTGCTCGCCCACCTCTTCGGCCGTTTCGTCGGCAAGAAGGAAGAGGAGGAAGAGGCTCTCTCCAACGAGAAACTCTCGGAGATCGCCCGCGAAAACAGCCTGGCTCTCTCCTCGCTGGAGGCCCGGGTCGCCGGCATGGAAAAGGGCTCGGGAGACAAATCCAGCGACAAGGGCAGCAATATCTTGCGGCTGCCGCCGCTTGCTGCGGAGTGAAGCTCGCAGAATGAAGTTTGAAACGCCGGGCCTTGTGCCCGGCGTTTTTATTTTGCGCAATACGTCGCCACACGTTTCTTCTCCCCGCCGGGGAGAAGGTGGCCCGAAGGGTCGGATGAGGGGGCAAGCTCTCCGAAATCCGGCAAGCGCGCCCCCTCATCCCGCTGCCGCGACCTTCTCCCCCTCGGGGAGAAGAAACATGCGGCACCCACCTGCTTCATATTTCCCCTGCGCTTTGAAGCATGCATGGCCTCGTCACATTCCGGCTCCCCCAAATATGACAGCGTCAAACCCCGTTTGATCGAAATCAATTCGCTTTTCAGGTGAACTGCTAATCTCCCTCGCATCGGGAATTGCCGGTCGAAGGATAATGCGATGAGTTCTTTGCAGATAGGCGTGAGAGAGACGGAACATCCCCGGTTTCGTATCGCTGCGGACAGCCCGGCAAAAGGTTTGAGCGGGAGCCGGATGGACGTGAACAAGACCGTGAAGCTGAGCAACAGGGACAGGAACATTCTGCTGCGCGCGCCCTTGATCGGGATAGCGGATGACGCAGTGGCGTTGAAACTGATGGAGGCGGCGACCATCATCAATGTCAACGCCCGCCATGTGCTCTTCAAGGAAGGCGAAGCGGCGCAGCATTTTTATTGCGTTCTGTCGGGTTATGTCCGCCTTTACCGGCTGGACAGGCATGGGCGCGAGGCGGATGTGCGCGTCAGCGGTCCGGGCGATACGTTCAACGAATGCCTGATTTTCGGCAGCGACACCTATCGCTACAGCGCGCAGGCGGCGGAAAGCTGCACGGTGGCGCGTTTCGAGCTCGCGAGAATTAGGACGTTGATCGATCAGGAGCCGGCAATCGCCAAGGCCGTCATGCGCTGCCTTTCCAACAGCCTGCTCGGCACCATGGATTGCATCGCCAACGACCGGCTGCAGACCGCGCCACAACGCGTCGCCCATTATCTCATCAATCAGGGCCCGCGGGATGCGACATCCTTTTCGCTGCGGCTGCCGTTCCAGAAGAGCCTGCTTGCCGGCAAGCTCGGTCTTGCGCCGGAAGCCCTGTCACGCGCCTTCTCGGCGCTGAAAAAATCAGGTGTCACCGTGCGTGGCCGCATCGTGCAGGTCAATGACGTCGCAGCATTGAAGCAGATCTGAAGATAGCGGGAGAGGAAGAAAGGCGGGATGCCAGCCGGCAGCCCGCCTTTCGCCGTTCCGGAAAGGTCAGATCAACCCGGCTGCGGCACGAAGCGGAAGCCGTCGCCCTGCCGTTCAATATGAAAAAAGCCGCCAAGATGGCCGCCGGATACCAGCCAGCCGTGATCGGCGGCCTCGGCCAGCGCCGCAACACGGGTGGCATAGGCAAGTTCGGAATCGATATCGTAAACGAAAGCGATTTCAGGATCATCTGCCTGCAACCCGCTGACATGCAGTACATCACCCCACAATAACAGCCGGTTATCGCCGCTGCCGATGAGATAGCCGGCATGCCCCGGCGTGTGGCCGGGCATGGCGATCGCCTCGATGTCGTCGGCAATCATGCCCATGGGGATCGGCCGCAGAATGGCACCACAGATATCGAGCAGCCGGGCGGCGAGATCGAAACCGCCCTGCCGGGCTGGCGGCAAGCTCTTGCGGGCATCCGCACTAGTGAAAAAGCCAAGATCGGCCTCCGGCACCCATATTTCCGCATTGGGAAAATAGGGCTTGTCGCCATCAATGAGACCCAACGCATGGTCGCCGTGAATGTGGGTGAGGATGACACGCCTTACATCGGCCGGCTGAATACCGGCGGCGATCAGCGCCGCGCGGGCATGGCCATAAGCGGCGCCCCAGGCCGTGCCGCAACCGGCATCGACCAGCCAGATGCCATCAGGCCCGGAGAGCGCGAAACAATTGACATCCACATCCACCGTCTCGCCTTCAAGCCCGGCGAGAACCGCGGCCAGCGCCGTCTCGCCCTGCCGATGGATGAGATGGCCGACCGGCGCCTTGTAGACGCCATCGACAAAACGGGAAACGGCATAGGGACCGAAATGAAGAGGCGTATTCATGGCTCAGAGACCACCCTGCTCTTTCAGGAAACCGACGATGCGCTCCACCCCATCGCCCCGCTTCATGTCGGTGAAGACGAAGGGCATGGCATTGCGCATGCGGGTCGCATCATTGTCCATGACAGTCAGATCGGCCCCGACATAAGGCGCGAGGTCCTTCTTGTTGATGACCAGCAGGTCGGAGCGGGTGATGCCCGGCCCACCCTTGCGCGGGATTTCCTCGCCCTGGCAGACGGAAATCACATAGATGGTGATATCGGCAAGATCGGGCGAAAAGGTCGCTGCGAGATTGTCGCCACCGGATTCGATGAAGACGACATCCAGATCCGGAAAGCGCGCATTGAGCCCGGCAATCGCCTGCAGATTGATCGTCGCATCCTCGCGGATTGCGGTATGCGGGCAACCGCCCGTCTCCACGCCGACAATCCGTTCCGATGGCAGCGCCTGCATGCGCACCAGCGCCTCGGCATCCTCCTTGGTGTAGATATCGTTGGTAACGACGGCGACGGAATAATCGGCGCTCATCGCCTTGCAGAGCTTTTCCGTCAGCGCCGTCTTGCCCGAACCAACCGGCCCGCCAATGCCGACGCGCAGCGGGCCATTGCCCGATTTCATGCCCGATTTCACGACTGTGTTTCCTTCACTATGCTTTGGTATTTTCTACCTTAATGCCTTGGACCAACGCTTCAAAAGAAAGCAAGAACCGTGCCGCCTGTTTCTTCTCCCCGAGGGGGAGAAGGTGGCCCGAAGGGTCGGATGAGGGGGCAACGCCAGCGAGAGACTGAGAGCTCGCCCCCTCATCCCGCTGCCGCGACCTTCTCCCCCCTTGGGGAGAAGAAACAAGTGGTATGCGCCCGCTCCAACGATTGCCGTACTGTCTGCTTCAAGAACGGAAAAGCCGCGTGCCCTGAACCTCGTGGCGCATCGCCGCCGTATCGGCAAGGATCGTGGCGCTGCCGAGATCATCGAGCGTGGATTGCACGGTCCTCGCGGCCATCTCTGCAATCACCGCCTCGCTTGCGGCCAGAACGGCGACGCCATCCTTCTGGCCTGCGACGCCGAGGCGGATGCCGGCCGAAACCATTTGCGAGACGCCGGCATGTGCGAAAGCGGCAAGCGTTTCCTTGAGCGGCACCCCATGCGCGGCGGCCACGGCCCCGACGGCGACAGGATATGGACATTCCTCCGGCAAAAGCTCGAGAACCACATGCGGCCATGCGCCTGCGGCGGCAACGAAGGCATCACCCAGAAGCACCGTTTCACGATATCGCTCCGCCGAGCCGGCCAGTGCCCGCGCAAGAGTGGCCGTTTGATTCAGGGCGGCGGCATCACTGCCCCTGCGCCAGCCTTCCGCCAGAAACACCGCATCGTTCCACAGGCTGCCGTGGCGCAAAAGTGTCTCCACCCAGCCGCCCAGTTCAGCGGCATCGCGCACACGCCGGTCCTCAACCGCCTTTTCCAGCCCGCCGGAATAGGAAAAACCGCCAACCGGAAAGGCCGGCGACAGCCAGGCCATCAGCCGCAGCAGCGCGGCAACGCCGCGATCGTCGCCCACGGATCAGCCGTGATCGTGATGGTGGTGCCCGTGATCATGACCATGGGAATGGCCGCCATGGGCGTGATAGGCACCGCGCGCCGGCTGGAAAGGTTCTTCCACCTCACGCACCGTGGCGCCGAGACCTTCAAGCATGGCGCGGATGACGTGGTCACGCAGGATGAGAATGCGCTCCTCCTCAATCTGCGCCGAAAGATGCCGATTACCCAGATGCCAGGCAAGCTCGATCAGGTGAAGCCGATCCTTCGGCGTGATTTCAAACAGCTTTTCAGCCGCGGCCCGAACCTCGATCAGATCGCCGTTTTCCACCACCAGAAGATCGCCATGGGCAAACAGCACGGCTTCCTTCAGATCGAGCATCACCATCTCGTCATTTTGCAGATGCAGCAACTTGCGGCGCAGATGCCGCTGGTCATGCGCCAGCGTGACATAACCGGAAGGCTCGTCGCCAGGGGTTCCGGCGGGGTGGTAAGAGGTGACACGCAGCATGGGATGATCCGTTCGAAAACTGTCTTGGGAAGACGATTTTTGACGGATAGGCGGGGGGATTTCAAGGCGCGATTTCAGGGCACATGGCCACAAGAATGACAAAGCCCGGCATCACAGCCGGGCCAGGTGCAAACCTTTCTCCACTTTCGACGTCATCCTCGGGCTTGACCCGAGGATCCACCCGTCAGACGCTTATGGATCCTCGCCTCAAGGGCGAGGATGACGGAGGAGAGGTTTTCGCCTCCTGTCGGCACCCGAAGACACGGCATCGGTGCCGGGCCTTCGCAAAAACCAAAATCAGGCCGCAGCGCGTGCCTTGAGGTTTTCCAGAATGTTCTGCGGCGAGGAAACGCCGTAAGGGTCGGATTCGCAATTATCCTGATAACCCTCTTCCTCGAACCACTGCTCCACCAGACCGTCATTGACGACGGCGGCGTAACGCCAGGAGCGCATGCCGAAACCGAGATTGTCCTTGGCGACCAGCATGCCCATCTTGCGGGTGAACTCACCCGAACCATCCGGAATGACCTTGACGTTTTCGAGGTTCTGGCCCTTTGCCCAGGCATTCATGACGAAGGCATCGTTGACCGACAGGCAATAGATCTCATCGACGCCGAGCGCGCGGAATTCACCCGCCAGCTTTTCGAAATCGGGAAGCTGGAAGGTCGAGCAGGTCGGCGTGAAGGCGCCCGGCAGCGAAAACAGGACGACCTTCTTGCCCTTGAAATAATCGTCGGAGGTCATGTCCTGCCAGCGGAACGGGTTGGGGCCGCCAACGGCCTCGTCGCGAACGCGCGTGCGGAAAGTTACGGCGGGCACTTTTTTGCCGAGCATGTCTTTTCTCCTGATCAGGTGTTTTACGCGGATCGCTTGGGATCAATCCGCGTGGAATTCTTTTGCCGTTTCCATAGCGCAAGATGCGCTGCGGTGCAGCATAAAAATCGGATTTAAGTCATCGAATGTACGAAATGCCGCATCGGCGAGGGATCAATTGTGGAGATCGACCGACCAGCGCAGCAGCGGCGGCAAGGGCGTCCACCAGCCGGTTCGAATACCGGCCTCGCGCAACATGGCGGCCGACCACGTGTTGCAGCCGGCCAGCGCATTAAACCAGCCATTCGCCTCGAAAAACGCGTCCGTCAGACCATAGGCGGCGCTGGGGACAAGCTGGACCTTGCCGTCATTTCTGACAAAACTTGCCCTGATACCCGCGAGAAGACGCTGATAACCCTCTTCAGAAATGCGAAGCCGTTTCACTCCGGCCATATCGGCGGGAAAGTCTCCCGTCACGTCCACATGCACCACCGACCGGTCCAGCGTGAACGAGCGCAGCACCGGCATCGGTTTCAGATCGGCCCAGGTGGGCGTCTCTATATAAAACGACCGTCCACCCCAGCCAAACACCAGATAGGCGGCGGCGGGATGATTGACCGCTATCCCATCCTCCTGCAATTCGGAGAACATCCGCCGCAGATCATCATCCACCGGCAGGGCAATGTCGGTATGGATCGGGTTGGACAAGAGCAGGATTTCACGGTCCCTCACGCCGCTTGCATCATCGGCGAAAAAGGGGCGCGGCATCAAAGTGCCGAGCACCAGAAGCAGCACGATCAGCAGCACGCCGCCGCCGATCCATCTGAGGACAGTTCTCAACACAACGCCCCGTTAAAACAGGAAATAACGCTGCGCCATCGGCAGCACGGTGGCGGGTTCGCAGGTCAGCAATTCACCATCTGCCCGCACTTCATAGGTCTCGGGATCAACCTCGATATGCGGCGTAAGTGAATTGTGGATCATCGACGCCTTGGAAATGCCGCCGCGCACATTCTTCACCGCCAACAGCTTCTTGGCGACGCCAAGGCGCTGGGCAAGGCCGGCATCCAGCGACGCCTGCGATACGAAAGTGACCGAGGAATTGGTGCGCAGCTTGCCATAGGCGGCAAACATCGGCCGGTAATGCATCGGCTGCGGTGTGGGAATGGAGGCATTCGGATCGCCCATCGGGGCAGCGGCAATCGAACCGCCGAGCAGCACCATCTCCGGCTTCACGCCGAAAAAGGCCGGGTTCCACAGGACAAGATCGGCACGCTTGCCGACTTCGACAGAGCCGATCTCATGGCTGACGCCCTGCGCAATCGCCGGATTGATCGTGTATTTGGCGATGTAACGGCGCACCCGGAAATTGTCGTTTTCGCCGGTCTCTTCCTTCAGGCGGCCGCGCTGGCGTTTCATCTTGTCGGCGGTCTGCCAGGTGCGGATCGCCACCTCGCCGACACGGCCCATGGCCTGACTATCCGACGAGATGATCGAAAACGCGCCGATATCGTGGAGAATATCCTCCGCCGCGATGGTTTCCTTGCGGATGCGGCTTTCGGCAAAGGCAATGTCTTCCGGAATGGACGGCGACAGGTGGTGACACACCATCAGCATATCCAGATGTTCGGCCAGCGTATTGACGGTATAGGGCCGCGTCGGGTTGGTGGAAGACGGGATGACATTGGGGTTGCCGCAAACCTTGATGATATCAGGCGCGTGCCCGCCGCCCGCTCCTTCGGTGTGGAAGGCGTGGATGGTGCGGCCCCTGATGGCGGCGACCGTGTCTTCCACGAAGCCGCTCTCGTTCAGCGTATCGGTGTGGATCATCACCTGCACGTCATATTCGTCGGCGACCGTCAGGCAATTGTCGATGGCGGCGGGCGTCGTGCCCCAGTCCTCATGCAGCTTCAGCGACGATGCGCCGGCAAGGATCATCTCCTCCAGTGGCGCGGGCAGCGAGGCATTGCCCTTGCCGGCCAGTGCCAGATTCATCGGAAAAGCATCGAAGCTCTCGATCATCCGCTCGATATGCCATGCACCGGTGCAGGTGGTGGCAAGCGTGCCATGCGCCGGGCCGGAGCCGCCGCCCAGCATGCAGGTCACACCGCTCATCAGCGCTTCCTCGATCTGCTGCGGGCAGATGTAATGGATATGCGCGTCCATGCCGCCGGCCGTCAGGATCCTGCCCTCGCCGGCAATCGCCTCCGTCGAGGGACCGACGATGATCGTAACGCCCGGCTGCGTGTCCGGGTTGCCGGCCTTGCCGATGGCGTGGATACGGCCGTTCTTCAGGCCCACATCCGCCTTGTAGATGCCGCTATGGTCGACGATCACGACATTGGTAATGACGGTATCAACAGCACCTTCCGCCCGCGTCGCCTGGCTCTGGCCCATGCCATCACGAATGACCTTGCCGCCGCCGAATTTCACTTCCTCGCCATAGGTGGTGTGGTCCTTTTCGATCTCGATGAAGAGTTCGGTATCGGCAAGACGCACCTTGTCACCAACCGTCGGGCCGAACATGCCGGCATAGGCGGCGCGGGAAATCTTGTAAGGCATGGGCTCAGGCTCCTTGGGACGCGGAGAAAATCGATGTGGGAGAAATTCTTTTGAGCCGGCCCTTGCCCGCAAGGGCCTCGACCAGCTGTTGTTCGGCGGCAAATGGGTGACCGCTCCAGCCCTGATGGCCGAAACCGGCAATCGCCACCTCGTCACCATCACCGCTCACGCTCTCGAGAACATGGGCGATGGTGAAAAGGCCGGTGCTGGGGCAGACATAGGGTGCGGGCTTATAGGCTTCGAGCGCCGCATCCAGCCTCTCATGCACGCCGCGGGGAATGACGATATGGCTCTTGCCGGTCTCGCGGGCGATGGCCGCGAAACCGGGAGTATAGTCGGCGCAGAAATCGGTCAGTTCCGGCCAGCGCGCGCGAATATCCGGCTCCATTTCGGCAAATTTTGCGGGATCACGCACCGACCAGATGGCGGCGGCCTGCCGCACGCCGTCGCTCTCGCGCCAGTCGGTGCCTTCCGTCATCTCATGGCCCGGCCGCCCCGTGTTGCAGACGGCCACCACATCGGTGCGTTTGCCGCCAAGCCCCAGCGACCGGCAGTCATTAAAGCGGATGACGATATCGGAACGGTCGATGACATCAGCCGCGCCCGGCGGCAGTTCCCCGTTTCCGACAATCGTGATGCGCCGCCCCATGCCGTTCAGAAACCCTCGGCAAGCTGGCGTAGTTCTGCAGCGCGCTTGCCGCTCATCTCGGCCAGGCAGGACGAAATCAGCATCGGTTCCATCGAGCCGCCGCGGGCCTGAAAGCCGGCAAGCGCGCAATTGGCATCACGAAACGCCACCCAGGCGCGCTGTGCAGTCACCAGAGCGTCGGTCGCACCCTTGCCGTCTGCATCCGCCGTCTTGTCGCGCTCGGTGAGCAGCTTGCGCAGCTTCTGATATTCGGCGTTGAGCTGCTTGTCGGCCTTTTCATAATCCTTGCCGGCGCAGATGGTCATGTCCGCCTGCGTTTCCGGCGCCTTGCAATCCGGCTCGGTCTGCGCCGCCGCCGGCATCGACAAGCCGGCTGTTGCGGTAAGCAGCACGGCTGCGACGAAAAGGCTGTTTCGGTTCATCCTCATCTTCAGGCCGCCGCGCCGTCAAAAGCCTGTGGCTTCAGCGCCCGGGGATCGACGCCATCGAGACAATTGGCGTTCACCGCCACCATCGGCGTTCCATCCGGCCCGTCGGCATAAGCGAAGCTCTCAATGCCGCAGGTGGAGCAGAAAAGATGATGAATATGGTGTTTGTTGAAGAGATATTCGCTCAGCTTTTCCTCGCCGGAAAGCAGGGTGAATTTCTCACGCGGCGCAAAGGCAAGCGTCGAGCCCAGACGCTTGCAGCGCGAGCAATTGCAGACAATGGTGTGATCGAGATCGGCATCGACCTCGAAGCTGACGTCGCCGCACTGGCAGCTTCCATGATAATGCGCACTGGCCATTTCATAACCTCCCCATGACCTGTTGACGAAAACCATAAACCTCACGCTTGCCGGAAAGCGGCACCAGCGTCACTTCCCGCTTCTGGCCCGGTTCGAAACGAACCGCCGTGCCCGCGGGAATATCGAGACGCATGCCACGCGCCTTGTCACGCTCAAAGATCAGCCCGGCATTGGTCTCGAAGAAATGGTAATGGCTGCCCACCTGCACCGGCCGGTCGCCCGAATTGGCCACCTCGATCGTCACCGTCGGCTGGCCGGCATTGAGCTCGATGGTGCCCTCTGCGGCAATGATTTCGCCTGGCTTCATGGTGCTCTCCCTTATCTGTTTCAGGCGGCGGTCGCGGCCGCGCAGCCTTCGGCCTTCAGCACGCGCTTCGTGGACGCCGGATTGTTGACGAGTTTTGCCGCCGGGCGGACCGGCCTGCGAACCAGCTCACCGCCGCAATTCGGGCAGGCGCCATCAAGCACATCCGTCACACAATCAACGCAGAAGGTGCATTCGAACGAGCAGATCATCGCATCCCGGCTGTCGGGCGCGAGATCGCGGTCGCAGCATTCGCAATTGGGCCTCAGTTCCAGCGCCATGCCACCCTCCTCTATCGGATCGGTTCGTGAACGGTCACCAGCTTGGTGCCATCGGGAAACGTCGCTTCCACCTGCACATCATGGATCATCTCGGCGATGCCTTCCATCACCTGATCGCGGGAAATCACATGCGCGCCGGCTTCCATCAGGTCTGCAACGGCACGGCCGTCACGGGCGCCCTCAACGACGAAATCGCTAATCAGCGCAATCGCTTCGGGATAGTTGAGCTTCACGCCACGCTCCAGCCGGCGGCGCGCCACCATGGCGGCCATGGAAATCAAAAGCTTGTCTTTTTCTCTTGGGCTAAGGTTCATCGTCGTCCCGCAGCTTTCGCACCTGCACCACAAACCACTGAGGGTTTCGAAGAACAGGTCCGACTTGTTTGACAGACCCCGGAAGGTCGCCTGTCGCGGGCGATCCGGAGGTTACAGATTCCAGACTTTCGGCACTGGCGCGCCGTTTCGCAAGAGCGAAATGATCGGAAAAAGCAATTTTCTGAGGGAGAAACCGTTCGCCGCGGAGACACGCACGATAAGCTTGCCCCGCCATTCGCTAGCACCGCCGCTTTCACCGGCAATCGCCCGGATTTTAGGCAGAAGCGCCTCGGCGAGGGGCCCGATATAGAGAAGCGTGGCGAAGGCCACCTGACCGGCCAGAACCGCCGTCTTCGCGGTCAGCTCCGCCACCTCGCCCTCAAGCAGAAGCTCTTCGGCATGCACCAGCCTGCCGCCATGGCGAATGCGCCAGCGGTCACGAAAAAGGCCATGCGTCATCATCTCGCCCATGGCCTGGCGGCCAAGTAAAACGGCTTCGACGGCGATGAATTCGGAAGATTGGTCGAGATCGGCTTCGAGCCTTCGGGTCAGGGAAGCGCGGTCGAAGAGGATGGTTTCCTGCGGCAGCCAGTGTAACCGGGCACCCGGTCCGGCCGAAACGCGGGCGGTGACGGTGGCTGTGCCTGATGATGCCTTATAGACCTTCTCGCAGGCCTGCGTCGTCACCACCAGCGAGGTGCCAGCACCGGCGGTGGCCTGCCATTCTATTTCGTCTCCGCCGGTCAGCCCGCCGGAGGAATTGATGAGAATGGCCTCGGCTTCGTTTGAAAACGTATCCGGCAGTCGGATTTTGGCGCAGCCTTCCTGAAACAGTTCGTCCAGCCGGCTGCGCCCTTCAACCGCCTTGGTTACAATGCGTCCTCTGCCACGGGCGCGCTGCTGCCGGACAGGTTGTTGAGCGTCTTCACAACCGGAAGGGCCGATGGCTTGCTGTTGCTGCTGCACGCGGTCTCCGATGTACTTGCGGAAGCGGACGAGGCCTTTGCGCCACAATCCTTCTTGACAACGGCGTCCACCACCAGCTGCCCTTCCGTATTGCGGAAGAAGTCCCACATTCTTTCAGCCGCATCAACCGTGCGCGTCACTTCGCCTGTGGGCATCTTGCGCTCCACGGCGGGTTCCGCCTTCGGCGTCTGCTCGCCGCCCGGCTTGCGGGTAACGACGGCGCTCGCGGCCAGCACTTCGGCCTTCATGGTGGCGCGCGGCCAGGCATGGTCCCAGTTTTCGATGACATAGGACTGGATGCGTGCGCCAGCCTTGCAGACATCGTAGGAATTAACGGTGAAGCTCTCGCCCACCTTGCTTTTGGCAGCGCCCTTGCAGCCATCCATCTCGGCCCAGCGCTTCAGCGCCGTCTCGCCGCCATATTGCCAGTAGGATTTGCCGCCGCCCTGATAGGGATTGGCAGGGTCCTTCAACCCGGCAAAGGCGATGATCGACATCGGCCGTGCCGGCTGGCAGCTTGCCGCATCCGGTCCCCATTTGCCTTCGGTCTCCAGCGGATAACCCGCGCGCAGCGAGGCGACGAAACCGGCGGCGGTGAAATCCGCGCTGCCATTGCAGATGAATTGCGACAGCATGCGCCCGCCGCCGGAATAACCGGAACCATAAAAGCGCTCTTCATCCACGCAGAATTTGCCCTTGACCATGTCAATCGCATTGCGAATGAAACCCACCTCATCCAGCCCGCCGGGACGCGTGGTAACGCCCGGCACGTTCCAGGCATGGGTGCCGGGCAATTCGCCGTTCAGACTGCCGGCCAGCGCCACGACCATCAGACCATCACGCTCGGCCAGCTTGTCCCAGCCGCTGCGGTTCAGCTGACCGTGCGGATTGCTGTTGGAGCCATGGAAATCGAATACCACCGGCACCGGCTTTTTTCCGTCATAGGCAGAGGGAACAAAATAGACGCCGTCGCGTTTCTGCCCTTTAGAGAGAATGGAAAAATCATGCCGACCAGGCTCCATGCCGGGTCCGGGGAGCTGACCGCAGGTTGATGCCGACGCTGCGGCACCAGCGCTTGCGCATATCGCAATGCCCAGAATGACGGTGCGGGCGGAGCGGAACAACCGGGCAGCCCGGCCAATTGCAAAGTCTGGAATCATTGACACGCCTTTATTGGCACTATGTCTCCGACGATACGTCGGAGGTGCATGGAATGTAAGGGATCAACTGTCGCGGCGTGCGAATAGACTTTTCCTGTGTCTCGCATGCAGCATTTGCGCTGCCAATATCACAGGCTTTTATTCAACGAAATGCTAAAATTGCGCATAAAAGCTATGCTCAGGCGCATAGGCTTTCAAAATATTAATCGGCCGTTTGCACGCCGTGATCGGCGTGCGGTATTTTTAGTCTCCATTTATACTGTCAGATGACGCCGCGCTTCCGGGGTATCCAGCGTTTCGGCCAGCCCCTCATGCACGATTTCGCCGCGATCCATGATGTAGACGTAATCGGCAAGCTCGCGGCAGAAATCCAGATATTGCTCGACCAGCAGGATCGCCATGCCGGTGGAATCGCGCAGATATTTGATCGCCCGGCCGATATCCTTGATGATCGATGGCTGAATGCCCTCGGTCGGCTCATCGAGAACGAGGATTTTCGGCCGCGTCACCAAAGCCCGGCCGATGGCGAGCTGCTGCTGCTGGCCGCCGGAGAGATCGCCGCCGCGCCGCGACAGCATGGATTGCAGCACCGGAAACAGGCTGAAAATATCGTCCGGGATGAACCGTTCCCTGCGCGGCAGCGGCGCATAACCGCTTTCCAGATTTTCCTGAACGCTGAGCAGCGGAAAGATTTCACGCCCCTGCGGCACATAACCGACACCACGCTTCGCCCGCTGGTAAGGCGCCAGCCCATCCAGCGCAGCGCCGCCGAAACTGATCGTCCCGGCACTGGTGGCCTGCTGGCCGGTGACGGCGCGCAAAAGCGAGCTTTTGCCTACACCGTTGCGGCCGAGAACGCAGGTAATCTTGCCCATCTCCGCATTAAGCGAAACGCCGCGGAGCGCTTGGGCGGCGCCGTAGTGGAGATTGATGTTTTCGACTGTCAGCATGGTGCCACCTGTAGCTTCATCGGGGAGCGGATTGTGGATCCTCAGGTCAAGCCCGAGGATGACGTAGCTAGGCGCGGGACGGAAAACGACGCCACTACATCGAGATTTCGCCCTGGCTGTGGGACGTCAGGGTGCAAAAATGTTCGTGCAACATTGCAGGTATAAGCTCCGGGCGTAACCACACCCCACCCGTCATCCTCGGGCTTGACCCGAGGATCCACCTCCGGGAGCCCACCATGACCGGCTTCGTTTACATCGTCACGAGCGGCAGACACGGAACGCTCTACATCGGCGTCACGTCCAACCTCGAGCAGCGAATATACGAACACCGCGAGGGTCTGACGGAAGGTTTTACCAGTCGTTATGGATGTACGCGCCTCGTCTGGTATGAGGAGCACATGAGCATCGGCACCGCCATCCAGCGGGAGAAATCGTTGAAGCGCTGGTATCGCGACTGGAAAATCAAGCTGATTGAAGATTTTAATCCGGAATGGCGTGATCTTTATGAGGAGTTTGGCTGAGGGCTTGGGGGTGGATCCTCGGGTCAAGCCCGAGGGTGACGGCGGAGAATGGGGCACTGCTGACAACATACCCCCTGCCGTCATCCTCGGGCTTGACCCGAGGATCCACAGCGGCAAACGCCCAAATGTCCTTGTGACACCCGCCTCCATCACCGCCCCAGATAATTCTCGATCACCTTCGGATCGCTGGACACAAAATCGATCGACCCTTCCGCCAGCACCGAGCCTTCGGCAAGACACGTCACCTTCACGCCCAGCTCGCGGATGAAACCCATGTCGTGTTCCACCACCACAACCGAACGGGTCTTGGCGATTTCTTTCAACAGCACCGCAGTTTCGGCCGTTTCCGCATCCGTCATGCCCGCCACCGGCTCGTCCACCAGCAGCAGCTTCGGCTCCTGTGCGAGCAGCATGCCGATCTCCAGCCACTGTTTCTGCCCGTGCGAGAGATTGGCGGCGAGGTCGCCCCGGCGGTGGCCAAGCCGCACGGTGGCGAGGATTTCCTCGATGCGGGCCTTGTCCTCTTGCGTCAGCCGGTAGAACAGCGTGGCGAACACGCCGCGCTTGCGGTTCAGCGCCAGTTCCAGATTATCCCAGACGGTGTGGCTTTCGAATACCGTCGGCTTCTGGAATTTTCGGCCGATGCCGAGCTGGGCAATATCCGCCTCGTCCTTTTTGGTGAGGTCGATGCTGTCTTCGAACAGCACCGTGCCGCTGTCCGGCCGCGTCTTGCCGGTGATGATATCCATCATCGTCGTCTTGCCCGCGCCATTCGGGCCGATGATGGCGCGCAGTTCGCCCGGTTCCACCACGAAGGAGAGGGAGTTGAGCGCCCTGAAACCATCGAAGGAAACGGAGACACCGTCGAGATAAAGCAGGCTTTTCGTTCTGTTTTCGGAAATCGTGTTCATATCCGCCTCACTCCGCCGCCTGTTGCGCAACCGCGCTGTCGTTTTCAGGCCGGTCACCAACGCTCACCGCCCGCGCAACGCGCTTTTCGCGACGCCCTGCGAGATAATGCTGCAGGGTGCCGACAATGCCCTTTGGGAAAAACAGCGTCACCGCGATGAAGAGACCACCCAGCGCAAACAGCCAGAATTCCGGGAATGCGCCGGTGAAATAGCTCTTGCCGCCATTAACGAGAACAGCGCCGAGGATCGGCCCGATCAGCGTGCCGCGCCCACCCACCGCCGTCCACACCACCACTTCGATGGAGTTGGCGGGCGAAAATTCGCCGGGATTGATGATGCCCACCTGCGGCACGAATAGCGCGCCGGCAATGCCCGCCATCATGGCCGACACGACAAAGGTGAAAAGTTTGATGTTTTCGACCCGGAAACCGAGGAAGCGCACCCGGCTTTCGGCATCCCGCACGCCCACCAGCACCTTGCCGAATTTGGAATTGACGATGCCTGACGCGATCAGCAGCGAGATCGCCAGCATCACGGCGGTTACGGCAAACAGCACGGCGCGTGTGCCATCCGCCTGCACGGAAAAGCCAAGGATATCCTTGAAATCGGTGAGGCCATTATTGCCACCGAAACCCATATCGTTGCGGAAGAACGCGAGCAGCAGGGCATAGGTCATGGCCTGGGTGATGATGGAGAGATAAACGCCGTTGACGCGCGAGCGGAAGGCGAACCAGCCGAACACGAAGGCCAGCAGCCCCGGCACGACAAGCACCATCAGCGCCGCAAACCAGAACATGTCGAAACCCTGCCAGAACCACGGCAGTTCCTTCCAGTTAAGGAACACCATAAAATCGGGCAGCACCGGATGGCCATAAACCCCGCGCGTGCCGATCTGCCGCATCAGATACATGCCCATGGCATAACCGCCGAGCGCGAAGAAGGCGGCGTGGCCAAGCGAGAGAATGCCGCAATAACCCCAGACCAGATCAAGCGCCAGCGCCAAGAGCGCATAGGCCAGATATTTGCCGAGCATCGACATGATGTAGGTCGGGATGCGGAACGCGCTGTCGGCTGGCAACAGCAGGTTGGAGGCAGGCACAATCACGGCAATGGCCAGAATGATGCCGATGGCGATGGAAATGCGGCGATCGAGCGCGCGCAGGAGGAAGCCGGTAATCATGCTTCGATCGCCCTTCCCTTGAGTGCGAAGAGACCGCGCGGCCGCTTCTGGATGAACAGAATGATGAGGACGAGCACGAGGATCTTGCCGAGCACGGCGCCAACCGTCGGCTCTAGGAACTTGTTGAGCACACCGAGCGACAGCGCGCCGACCAAGGTTCCCCAGAGATTGCCGACGCCACCGAACACCACGACCATGAAACTGTCGATGATGTAGCTCTGGCCGAGATTGGGAGAGACATTGTCGATCTGCGACAGCGCTACGCCGGCAAGACCGGCAACGCCTGAACCGAGCGCGAAGGTGAAGGCATCCACCCACGGCGTGCGAATGCCCATGGAAGAGGCCATGCGACGGTTCTGCGTCACGGCGCGCATCTGCAGGCCAAAGGCGGAGCGTTTCAGCAGCACCAGCAGCGCGAAGAACACCGAGAGCGAGAAGCAGACGATCCACACCCGGTTCCAGGTGAAATTGAGATAACCGACGCTGAAGGAGCCGGACATCCAGCTCGGACTGCCGACTTCCCGGTTGGTGGGGCCGAAAATGGAGCGCACGCCCTGCTGCAGGATGAGCGAGATGCCCCATGTGGCGAGCAGCGTTTCCAGCGGCCGCCCATAGAGGAAGCGGATGACGCCGCGCTCCATCACCAGGCCGACAAAACCCGTCACCAGAAAGGCAGCAGGCAGGGCAATCGCCAGCGACCAGTCAAACAGGCCGGGGAAATGGCTGCGGATCACCTCCTGCACCATGAAGGTGGAGTAAGCGCCGATCATCACCATCTCGCCATGCGCCATGTTGATGATGCCCATCACGCCGAAGGTGATGGCAAGGCCGATGGCGGCCAGCAGCAGCACGGAACCGAGCGACAGGCCGTACCAGACATTCTGGACGTAATCCCAGAAGGCAAGCGCACTTTCGATGCTGGAAATCGCCTCGTCTATGTCGGGTTTCAGGCTCGGATCGACTGACGAGGACGCCGCCATGAGGATGCCGATCGCATCGCGCCCGCCAAGGCTCTTGATGGTGGCAATCGCGTCTTTCTTCTGGTCGAGCGGACGGTCGGAGGAAAGCAGCGAGACAGCCCGCGCTTCCTCCATCCGGGTCCGCACTTCAGTATCGGTCTCCTTGGCGATGGCCGCTTCCAGCAATTCGAGATTTTCAGCACTCGGCGCTTTCAGAACCGCGTCTGCCGCTGAAAGCCGTACGGAGCGTTCCGGGCTGAGCAGCGTCAGACCGCCCATCGCGGCGCGGATGACGCGACGCAGATTGTTATTGACCCTGATCTTGGAAACGGCCGCCTTCGGTACTTCACCGGCGCTTTCACCGGTCAGTGGGTCGATGAGCGTGAAGCTGGAGCCTTCAGGTTTCGTCATGAACACCAGATTGTCGGCCTTGCGCACGTAAAGATCGCCCGCCGCGAAAGCCTCGAGCGCCGGCACGACACGCGCGTCGCCGGTGGCGGCAATCTGGCCAATCAGCGTTTCGGCCTGCTTGAAGTCAGCCGTGCCGAGGGCGTCGATCAGCGCCTTCGGATCGCTTTGCGCGAAAGAGTGGGCTGCGATCCCCAGGATGAGCCAGAGGAAGATGGCTCCGAGAAAAGATCGGATCGTCATGTCGGGGTCCTTGGGCGGTTTGCGACGGGGCGTTTGTGTGGCGTGGCTTGAGTATGCGGCTTCACCCCCCTCTGCCCTGCCGGGCATCTCCCCCACAAGGAGGGAGATCGGCAGGACGCACCGCATCGCTCTATCTCGACAAACGAGAAATGCGAGGCCTCGCCACGAGTCGATCTCCCCACCTGTGGGGGAGATGCCCGGCAGGGCAGAGGGGGGCACGCTTGTTCAGTTTTCAACTATTGAAGCACCGCCCCCAACGAAGAGGGAGCGGCACTATCCCCGGGGCTAATCAGCTACCCTTGCCGCCGCACTTGCCACTGGCCACATTAAAGTTCCCGCAAGACATCGGCTTGCGCCAATCCGAAATCAGATCCTTCGAGTCCGGCAGGTAGTCCGACCATTCATCCCCCACCACCTGTGGTGTCTGCTGCACGATCTCGAACTGCCCATCGGCCTGGATTTCGCCGATCAGCACCGGCTTGGTGATGTGGTGGTTCGGCATGACAGTGGAGTAACCGCCCGAAAGGTTCGGCACGGAAACGCCGATGATCGAGTCGAGAACCTTGTCCGTCTCCGTCGTGCCGGCGGATTCGACGGCCTTTACCCAGGCGTTGAAGCCGATATAGGCGGCTTCCATCGGGTCGTTGGTCACGCGCTTGTCGTTCTTGGTAAAGGCATGCCAGGTCTTGATGAACTCGGCATTGACCTCGGTATCGACGGACTGGAAGTAGTTCCAGGCGGCAAGGTGGCCGACCAGCGGGGCGGTATCGAGACCGGCCAGCTCTTCTTCACCGACCGAGAAGGCGACGACCGGAATATCCTCGGCCTTGACGCCCTGGTTTGCCAGTTCCTTGTAGAAAGGCACGTTGGCGTCACCATTGATGGTGGAAACCACGGCGGTCTTCTTGCCGGCCGAGCCGAATTTCTTGATGTCGGACACGATCGTCTGCCAGTCGGAATGACCGAACGGCGTGTAGTTGATCATGATGTCCTCTTCCTTGACGCCCTTCGACATCAGGTAGGCCTTCAGGATCTTGTTGGTGGTCTGCGGATAGACATAGTCCGTGCCGGCCAGAACCCAGCGTTCCACACCTTCGGTGCTGGCGAGATAATCGACGGCCGGAATGGCCTGCTGGTTCGGTGCAGCACCCGTATAGAAGATGTTGCGCGAGGATTCCTCACCCTCGTACTGAACGGGGTAGAACAGGATCGAGTTCAGTTCCTCGAACACCGGCAGCACGGATTTGCGTGACGAAGACGTCCAGCAGCCGAAGACGGCGGCGACCTTGTCCTGCGAAATCAGCTGGCGGGCCTTTTCGGCGAACAGCGGCCAGTCGGAAGCCGGATCGACCACCACGGCTTCAAGCTTCTTGCCGAGCACGCCGCCCTTCTTGTTCTGCTCGTCGATGAGCATCAGCATGGCGTCTTTCAGCGTCGTTTCTGAAATCGCCATGGTGCCGGACAGCGAATGCAGCACGCCGACCTTGATGGTGTCGTCAGCGGCAAAAGCGCCATGGAAGGCGGTGGTGGACAGGATCGCGCCAAGCAGCGCGGCACTAAGCGTCTTGCGGAATGTCATCGGAAGAACCCCTCTCCTTGTTGGCCTCCTGTGGAGGCTCAGCGGCATCAGCGGCCGCTGCTGGGAGGGACTATCGATCTCGCGGATGCGAAACCGTATACGTCAATTGACGTAGGCGGGGTGGCGAAAGGTGCAGTGGGGGGTGGACAAGCTTAACTTACGAGTGGAGCGAGACATCTCAACTTGTTTCTTCTCCCCGCCGGGGAGAAGTCCGCGGCAGCGGGATGAGGGGGTAACGGTCGAGATATACGGAGAGCTAGCCCCGTCATCCGACCCTTCGGGCCACCTTCTCCCCCTCGGGGAGAAGAAATGCGCGGCACCGTTTCACATCAGAGGTGCGACACATCAGGAATGCGGCTTGCCGTCCCGCTCTTCGTCGCGGATCGCGTCATCATGATACCAGGAGCCAAAATCCACATGCGGCTCGCGTGCCTGACGCTCAAGCTCGCTCAGCGCGCTATTGTGGAACTTGGAAAGCCCCGCGCGCCCGCCGACCGGGAATTGATAGATCGTTGCCGTCTCGCGATGAAAGCCAGTTGCCATTTCGACCATCTCACTCTGTTTGCATCGAAGCACTTTGGTTGTGAAGCAAACCCGCAAAGACCGGATTCGCTTCGTTTGATTAAAAAAAAATCACGTTGCGAAAAATATAGGCACTAATCGGCCAATCAGCAAGAAAAACCATTCCGAGAGCGCCGGTTTTTGGGGCAAATGCCGATCCGTCGCGCGCAATTGAAATCATTGCACCGCAACAGGGCATTTCATGCCCAGACGCCGGCTATCTATCAGGATTCAATGATGAAACATGAGGGTTAAATTTGCTTTCCGCAGTGCAACAGGGCCGGCTTCGCGCAATATCGCGGCCCTTGCGTTCCAGAGCCTCTGAAAGATTTTTCGAAGAATTTGCGAAACATCGCCAATCTGGCACGCGGCATGCATCTAAGGGGTCAGCCCTTGAACGCGAATGCGCTTCCGGCGGCGAAAGCCACGGAAGCCTCAAGGCTTCGCATTTTTACCTATGAGAGGTTCGTAATGACTAAGTTCAAACTCGAGTACATCTGGCTGGATGGATACAAGCCGGTCGCCAACCTGCGCGGCAAGACACAGGTCAAGGAATTCGACGAATTCCCGACACTCGAGCAGCTGCCGCTTTGGGGTTTTGATGGCTCCTCCACCCAGCAGGCTGAAGGCCATTCGTCGGATTGCGTGCTGAAGCCCGTCGCGATCTACCCCGACCCGGCCCGCACCAACGGTGCACTCGTCATGTGCGAAGTCATGATGCCCGATGGCGTCACCCCGCATGCCTCGAACAGCCGCGCAACCATCGTCGAGGACGAGGATGCATGGTTCGGTTTCGAACAGGAATATTTCTTCTACCAGGACGGCCGCCCGCTCGGCTTCCCGGAACAGGGTTACCCGGCTCCGCAGGGCCCGTATTACACCGGCGTCGGTTTCAAGAACGTCGGTTCGGTTGCCCGTGAAATCGTTGAAGAGCACCTCGATCTCTGCCTCGAAGCCGGCATCAACCACGAAGGCATCAACGCCGAAGTGGCCAAGGGCCAGTGGGAATTCCAGATTTTCGGCAAGGGCTCCAAGCGCGCCGCCGACCAGATCTGGATCGCCCGTTACCTGCTGCTGCGTCTGTGCGAACAGTACGGCATCGACGTCGAATTCCATTGCAAGCCGCTCGGCGATACCGACTGGAACGGCTCGGGCATGCACTGCAACTTCTCCACCAAGTTCATGCGTGAAGTTGGCGGCAAGGACTATTTCGAAGCCCTCATGGCTGCTTTCGCCAAGAACTGGCAGGAGCACATCGACGTTTACGGCCCGGACAACCATCTGCGCCTGACCGGCAAGCACGAAACCGCTCCGTGGAACAAGTTCTCCTATGGCGTGGCAGACCGTGGCGCCTCGATCCGCGTTCCGCATTCCTTCGTCAACAACGGTTACCGTGGTTACCTCGAAGACCGTCGCCCGAACTCGCAAGGCTGCCCCTACCAGATCGCTTCCGTCGTTCTGAAGACGATCGCAGAAGTGCCGCTCGCAAAGTCGGCCGCTGCCTGATAAGCCAAGACATGGCGTCGCCCGCAACCGGGCGACGCCATTTTTCTGTCCACCGAACGGCCGGGCCGGACGGGCGACCTTTCGCCCTCTGCCCCACGCGGCATATTCTTCCTTCGCGAACTCCAAGAAGTTTCGGCACGTCAAGCAAGAAGGTGAGCGATGGGCATTCTTCAGAAATTCTCTCTCGAAAACCGCACCGCCATCATCACCGGCAGCGGCCGCGGCCTCGGTTTTGAAATTGCCAGCGCCTTTGCCGAAGCGGGCGCCCATGTGTGGCTGACCGGCCGCAATGCCGAAACGCTGGAACAGGCGGTCGACACGCTGCGCAAGGCCGGCGGCAAGGCCGATTACGCCGCCTTCGATATCGCCGATACGACCGCCGGCAGCGCGCTTGTCCGCCGCATCATGGACGAGTTTGGCCACCTCGATATCCTCGTCAACAATGTCGGCGCGCGTGACCGCCGCCCGCTTGCCGAATTCAGCGATGAGGACGTGCTGGAGCTGATCCGCACCGATCTCACCTCCTCCATCTCGCTGTCACGCGATGCGGCAGAGGCCATGAACATCAATGGTTACGGCCGCCTCATCACCATCACCTCCATTCTCGGCCATATCGTTCGGCCGGGAGATGCCATCTATCCCGTCGCCAAACAGGGGCTGACCGGGCTGATGCGGGCGATCGCCGTGGAATATGGCGCACGCGGCATCACCAGCAACGCCATCGCACCCGGCATGTTCGCGACAGAAACCAATGCCGCCCTTGCTGAAAACCCTGAGATGGTCGCCTTCGCCAAGCTGCGCGTGCCGCTGGAGCGCTGGGGCCGGCCGGACGAGATTGCCGGTGCGGCGCTGTTTCTGGCCAGCGACGCGGCCTCCTTCGTCAACGGCCATGTGCTGACGGTGGATGGCGGCATGTCGGTGCGGCTGTGAGAAGCCCGTTCACGAAAGGCGCTCGATAGGCATGGCCGCACGGCAACGCATCATCCCCGTCAGGCGCGAATATAACCGCTGGGTCGCCAACCAGACGCTGGAAGATTATGCGCTGCGCTTCACCGCCAAAAGCGCCCGGCAATTTTCCTCCAACCGCATTTCCCACACCGCCATTGGCGCGATTTCCTTTCTGGCGCTGGAAGCCATCGGCGGGGCGATCACGCTCTCCTACGGCACCACCAATGCCTTTTACGCCATCTTCGCCGCCGCCATCGCCATGCTCGCCGTCGGCCTGCCGATCAGCCGTTATGCCATCCGCCACGGCGTCGATATCGATCTTCTGACGCGCGGCGCGAGCTTCGGTTATATCGGCTCCACCATCACCTCGCTCATCTACGCCGCCTTCACCTTCATGCTCTTCGCCATCGAGGCGTCGATCATGTCCGGCGCGCTGGAACTGGCGCTCGGCATTCCCTTGTGGATCGGCTACATCATCTCCGCCGTCATGGTCATTCCGCTCGTCACCCATGGCGTGAGGCTCATCAGCCGCTTCCAGATCATCACCCAGCCCTTCTGGATCATTCTCAACATCCTGCCCTTCATCTTCATCGCCTTGATGGACTGGGAAAAATACGATCTCTGGCGCGCCTTTGCCGGCATCCACCACGCCTCGGGGCCATCAGGCACGGTGGCGGATTTCAATCTGGTGGAATTCGGCGCGGCCTCCGCCGTCATTCTGGCGCTGATGTCGCAGATCGGCGAACAGGTGGATTTCCTGCGCTTCCTGCCGGCCGAAGGCCAGAGCCGCCTGCGCCACCGCATCGCCGTCTTTCTGGCCGGCGCCGGCTGGGTGGTCGTTGGCGTACCGAAGCTGCTCGCCGGCTCGTTCCTCGTGGTCTTGACCTTCAGCTCTGGCGTTTCGGTGGATCGCGCCGCCGATCCGGCGCAGATGTATCTCACCGCCTTCGGTTACATGATCCCCAACGAGACCGCCGCCATGCTGCTGATGGTCGCCTTCGTGGTCGTCTCGCAGCTGAAGATCAATGTCATGAATGCCTATGCGGGTTCGCTCGCCTGGTCGAACTTCTTCTCGCGGCTTACCCACAGCCACCCCGGCCGCGTCGTCTGGCTGGTCTTCAATGTGGCCATCGCACTGCTGTTGATGGAACTCGGCATCTACCGCCTGCTGGAAGAAACGCTCGGCATCTTCTCCATCATCGCCATGGCGTGGCTCTGCACCATTTCCGCCGATCTTTTCATCAACAAGCCGCTTGGCCTTGCCCCGCCAGGCATCGAATTCAAGCGCGCCCATCTTTACGATATCAATCCCGTCGGCGTCGGCTCCATGGCGCTTTCGGCCACCATCGCGCTCATGGCGCATTTCGGCACCTTCGGCCCACTTGCCGCCTCGCTCGCACCCTATCTGACGCTCATCGTCGCTTTCATCGCCTCGCCGCTGATCGCATGGGGCACGAAGGGCAAATTTTATCTCGCCCGCAAGCCGCGCCAGAAATGGCGGGAAGAAAGCAGCATCACCTGCTCCATCTGCGAACACCCGTTCGAGCCGGAGGATATGGCCTGGTGTCCCGCTTATGCCGCGCCGATCTGTTCGCTCTGCTGCTCGCTGGACAGCCGCTGCCACGACATGTGCAAGCCGAAGGCGAAGCTGAACTATCAGGTCGCGACCGTCGCGAAATCCTTCCTGCCCGCACAACTGGTAGCAAAGCTCGCCACCCGGCTCGGACGTTACGGTATGGCGGCCGCTATTGCCGTCACCACCATCGGCGGCATTCTCGCTCTGATCGCCCATCAGGTCGGCACCGCCTCGCCGGCAACGGCCGATGTCGTCAACCGCACCATCCTCATCGTGTTTTTCGTCTTCGCCGTCATTGCCGGCATCGTCTGCTGGTTCCTCGTGCTTGCCCATGACAGCCGCGTCGTGGCGGAAGAGGAATCTTCCCGCCAGAACACGCTGCTGCTCAAGGAAATCGCCGCCCACAAGAAGACCGATGCCGCCCTTCAGGACGCCAAGGAAACCGCTGAGGCCGCCAACCGCGCCAAGAGCCGTTATGTCGTCGGCCTCAGCCACGAATTGCGCACGCCGCTCAACGCCGTTCTGGGTTATGCCCAGATTCTTGAACGCGACGACACCATTCCCCCTCCGCGGCAATCGGCCATCAAGGTCATTCGCCGCTCGGCCGATCACCTGTCGGGCCTGATCGACGGGCTTCTCGATATTTCCAAGATCGAGGCAGGCCGCCTGCAGGTCTATTCCAACGAGATCAATATTCAGGACTTCCTCGACCAGATCGTCGATATGTTCCGCCCGCAGGCGCAGGCCAAGGGGCTGGAATTCCGCCATGAGCGCACCGCAGCTCTGCCGCAATATGTCCGCACCGATGAAAAACGGCTGCGCCAGATCCTCGTCAACCTGCTCTCCAATGCCATCAAATTCACCGATGAGGGAGCCGTTACCTTCGATGTCGCCTATCGCAGCCAGGTGGCAAGCTTCACGGTGTCCGATACCGGCCGTGGCATTGCCGAAAAGGATCTTGCCCGCATTTACGAGCCCTTCCAGCGCGGCGAGGCGGAAAGCGTGCGCCCGATGCCCGGCCTCGGCCTTGGCCTCACCATCACACGGCTTCTAACCAACACGCTCGGCGGCGAGATTTCCGTTTCCAGCGAAAAGGATGAGGGTTCCACCTTCCGCGTCCGCCTGATGCTGTCAGCCGTCCACCGGCCAAGCACCGCACCCGCGCCGGAAAAAACCATCCGCTCCTATTCCGGCCCACGCCGCACCATCGTCGTGGTTGACGATAATGAGGACCACCGCGAGCTGATGCGGCAGGTGCTCTCGCCGCTCGATTTCGTGGTGCTGACGGCCCAGAGCGGCCCCGAATGCCTGACACTGATCGAAGGCGTGAAACCAGACCTCTTCCTCATCGATATTTCCATGCCCGGCATGAGCGGCTGGCAACTCGTGACGAAGCTGCGCGAAGCCGGCCAGACCGCGCCGCTCCTCATGCTCTCGGCCAATATCGGCGACGGCACCGTGGCGGGCGCTGGCGAGGACAATCACAACGACGCCATCGCCAAGCCGGTCGATATCCGCCACCTTTGCGACAGGCTCGCCGTGCATCTCGGGCTTGAATGGATTTACGAGGCGGACCTGCCCCCGGCACCCGCACCGCAGCCAAAACCGCAAATCATCCATCCCGGCGCAATCCATATCAAGGATTTGCAGCAGCTCGGCGAAATCGGCTACATCCGCGGCATAGAGGCGAAACTCGCCGATCTCGCCCGCAACACGGATAACCTGCCTTTCACGCAGGAGCTTGGCACCTATGTGCAGGCCTTCGATCTGGCCGGTTACACGCATTTTCTCAAACGGTTTGCGGATAAAGACACGGGAGACGGCAACGCATGAGCGCTCAGGCAACAGCGGCTCCAAGAGACATCGTCCTGCTGGTGGATGACAGCCCGGAAGCGCTCGGCTTCCTCACCGATGCGCTGGAACAGTCCGGCTTTTCGGCGCTGATCGCCACCTCGGGACAGGCCGCGCTCAACATTGCCGAACGCATCACGCCCGATATCATCCTGCTCGACGCCGTCATGCCCACAATGGACGGTTTCGAGACCTGCCGCCGGCTGAAGGCCAATGCGGCGGTGGCGCAGGTGCCTGTCATCTTCATGACCGGGCTGACCGAGACCGAACATGTGGTGCGGGCGCTCGAATCCGGCGGTGTCGATTATCTGACCAAGCCGATCAACATCGATGAGTTGCGCGCCCGCATCCGCGTGCACCTTTCCAATGCCCGCTCGGCCCAGAGCGCCCGCGTGGCGCTCGACGCCGCCGGCCGCCATCTGCTTGCCGTGCGCGCCAGCGGCGCCATCCACTGGTCCACACCGCAGGCGACCCGGCTCGTCAACGCCGCCACCGGCCGTGACGACGGCATGGAAACCGTCGTCATCCATATCGGCCGCTGGCTCGCAGAACGGGCGGCAGCGGAAACCGGCCGCGACATGCCGCTGACAATCACCGAGGCCGGACGCCCTGCCCTGCAACTGTCTTTCCTCGGCGCCATGGGGCCGGATGAATTCCTCTTCCGCCTCACCGCCGCCAGCGAGAAATCCGACGACCACCTGTTGCGCGAGCATTTCTCCCTCACCGCGCGGGAATCGGAAGTGCTGCTGTGGATCGCCAAGGGCAAATCCAACCGCGATATCGGCGATATTCTCGGCCTTTCCGCGAGAACGGTGAACAAACATCTGGAACAGATCTATGTGAAGCTCGGCGTCGAAAACCGCGCGTCGGCGGCCGTCAAGGCGGCGCATGTTCTGCATCAGGGGTGAATTTCCTCGCGTGATGCGTTAGGCTGCTGCTGACATCCCGCAGAGCAGCCAATTCCGGACGAGCGGCGGCCGCTTGTTTCTTCTCCCCGCCGGGGAGAAGTCCGCGGCAGCGGGATGAGGGGGCAAGCCCTCCGAAGTCCGGCAACCTAGCCCCCTCATCCGACCCTTCGGGCCACCTTCTCCTCCTCGGGGAGAGAAGAAACTCGCGGCAAACCACCACCCAAAATCACCGTCCGATCCGCTGAACCCAACACAGGAACAAACACCCATGAACCGTTTCATCCTTTCCGGCTGCTCCGGCGGCGGCAAATCCACCCTGCTTGCCGAGCTATCCCGGCGCGGTTTTGCCACTGTCGAGGAACCCGGCCGCCGCATCGTCATCGAAGAAACCCGCAACAACGGCACCGCCCTGCCGTGGATCGACATCGAAGCCTTCGCCCGCCGCGCCATCGCCATGGCACTCGAAGACCGGCAAAAGGCGCCGCCGGATGGCCTCGTCTTCTTCGACCGTGGCCTGATTGACGCGGCCTCCGCGCTGCGCCATGTCAGCGGCGATGCCTTCATCGATACATTGCGCCATGCGCATCGCTACAACAGGCTGGTTTTCCTCACCCCGCCCTGGCCGGAAATCTACCGGGGCGATGACGAGCGCCGGCACGATTTCGATGCGGCGGTCGAGGAATACGAGCGTCTGCTCCACGACTATGACGCGCTTGGCTACGACACCGTCGTGCTCCCGAAATCGGGCATCGCAGAACGTGCAGACTTTATCCTGACGCGGATCGGCTGAACCGCACCTGCACGCAGCAACACTGGCCTCAGCGACTGTCCAGCAATTGCGAAACGGTGACGAACTCAAACCCGCGTTGGCGCAGACCGTCGATGATCAGGGGCAAGGCCTGCCGGGATATTTCGCGGCTTCGATACATGACATGCATGATGATGATCGAGCCATTTTGCGTTTGCTCGATCACATGTTTCGCAAAAGCAGCAGTATCCCCGGCGACTTCAGGAAACGATTCCGGCTCGACATCCCACATGATGGTTTTCCGTTCATGCCGGGAAAGATACCAGGGCAAAGTCAGCAGCTTCTTGCCATAGGGCGGGCGGAACATGATCTCGCCTTCATAACCCGCCGCCCGAATGGCCGTATCGGTGCGCTCGATTTCCTCACTTATGCGCTCCGTCCCCATCAGCGTCATGTTGGAATGGGTAAAGCTGTGGTTGCCGACCTGATGTCCTTCGCCGACGATCATACGCGCCTGCGGCAGGTTTTCTTCGGTCTCCCTGCCCGTCAGGAAAAAAGTCGCCTTCACTCCGCGTTCCCTGAGGACCGCCAGAACACCCTGCGTGAAGCCCGCCGAAGGTCCGTCATCGAATGTCAGCGCCACCAAGGGCTTTGCTGTTTCGACCCGGGCGACGATGGTTCCGAATGATTGCACCGTTCGCGATTTGCTGAAGAGGTGCAGGCCGAAGAGCACCGCCGCCAGCGCAGTCAGACCAAGGAACAGAAACAAGGCCCGCTTTATCGTCATTGCTGCCCCTCATCGCAGTTTCGCGAGATGTTTGTTTCGCGCCTTGTTGTCTCCAGTGTGGCGGGCCATGGCGATAAGACATCGTCGCAAACAAAAAAGCCCGGCATCGCTGCCGGGCTTCGATCGTGTAACGCAGAAAGGCTTAGCTGCCCTGCTGGACGTAGGTGAACTTGCCGTCCGCGCCCTTCTTCCACTCGTACATGACGTAGCCGGGAAGCTTCGGATCGCCCTTCTCGTCGAAGGAGATGTCACCCAGTGCAGTCGGGAAAGTACCGGACTTCAGGGCTTCGGCAACCTTTTCCGGCTCAACGGAACCGGCGGCCTTTGCCGCGCCTGCGATCGACTGCAGAGCTGCATAGGAGTAGAGCGTGTAGGCTTCCGGATTGAAGCCGGCGGCCTTGAACTTCTCTACCAGTTCCTTGTTTTCCGGGCGCAGCGTCGGATCGGGGCCGAAGGTGTTAAGCGTGCCTTCGACGGCGTCACCGGCGATGGAAGCCAGTTCGTTCGAGACGATGCCGTCACCCGAGATCAGCTTCGCCTTCAGGCCCTGATCGGCCGCCTGGCGGATGATCAGACCGGCTTCGGTGTGCAAGCCACCCCAATAGATGACCGAAACGCCGGCTTCCTTCATCTTCGAAATCAGCGCCGAGAAGTCCTTGTCGCCGACATTGACGCCTTCATACATGACTTCCGTCAGGCCGGCGGCATTGGCTGCCTTCTTGGTTTCATCGGCAAGGCCCTGACCATAGGGGGTCTTGTCGTGAATGACGGCGATCTTGGCGTCCTTGAAGTGGTCGGCCAGATACTTGCCGGCAATGCCACCCTGCTGGTCGTCACGACCGCAGGTGCGGAAGGTGTTCCACAGGCCACGCTCGGTAAAGACCGGGTTGGTTGCGGCCGGCGTCACTTCGAGAATGCCATTTTCGGCATAAACTTCGGAAGCCGGAATGGAAACGCCGGAGTTGAAGTGACCGATGACGAATTTCACGCCGTCGGCAACGAATTTATTGGCAACCGAAATACCCTGCTTCGGGTCGGATACGTCGTCACCCAGCACGATCTTGATCTGCTCGCCATTGATGCCGCCGGCGGCATTGATGTCTTTCGCAGCCTGTTCGGCACCCTTCTGGATCTGAGCGCCAAAAGCAGCGTTCGGGCCGGTCAGCGGTGCGCCGACAGCGATCACGACATCGGCCCAGGCCGAACCGCCGAAGGCGACCATGGCGGTCAGCGCGACAGCGGAAAGAAGAGACTTCTTCATTACTTTACTCCCAGTTCCTTGGATGGGTTGATTGCAAGGACCTGTTCGGTACCCACCTTAACCGAACAGAAACCGTTCCACTCTGACGAGCATTGTGCAGCCGGAAAAATCCGCCTGTCAATCTTTCTTCTTGTAGGAAAATGCCGACGTGCGATCGTAAAGCCAATAGTAGTTATTGACCATCTGGCTTGTCCGGCGCATGCGGAAACCGATGCTGGAAAAGACCAGAAGAAGAACGACGTCAAACACGTAATAAAAGCCGTTGATGAACGGCCCGTTGAAGAGCGCGTGATGCAGGAAGCGCATCACCAGCCCCAATGCCAGCGTATAGATTACCACACGCGTATAATCGCCCCAGCCATCGGCCACGGATTTGCCCGTGCGCCACGCCGTCCAGAAACCCAGAAGAACAACCAGTGCGCGCAGAACATAACGCACGCCGCTATCCGTCTCGAAAAAAAGGCCCTGCATCTCTTTCCCCATCAGTGCCGGGCGAAAATGCCCAGGCCCTGCCTTGTCTGTCGTCCCGCCGTTTGCCGGTGGGCATTTTATTGTTTGCGTCCCGCCCTGATCCCGAAGAATTCGGCTGAACACCGTGTGCAGTTTTGCGCCGCAAAATTTGCGGCGCAAGTAAAATCTTTCAGTGCCGTCCGCCTTCCAGATAAGCAGCGCGCACCTGCGGATCAGCCAGCAGTTCCTTGCCCGAACCGCTCATCGTCACCTTGCCGTTGACCATCACGTAAGCGCGGTCGGAAAGCTTTAGCGCGGCAAAGGCGTTCTGCTCCACCAGGAAGACGGTCAGCCCTTCCTCCTTGTTGAGTTTCTTGATCGCCTCGAAGATGCCCTTGACGATCAGCGGCGCGAGACCCAGCGACGGTTCATCGAGAAGAAGCAGCTTCGGCCGTGCCATCAGCGCGCGGCCGATGGAGAGCATCTGCTGCTCGCCGCCGGAAAGCGTGCCGCCGCGCTGGCTCTGGCGTTCCTTCAGGCGCGGGAACATCACGAAGATCTTCTCGACGTCTTCCTTGAAATATTTCAGGTTGTCGAGATTGGCGCCCATCTGCAGGTTTTCCAGCACCGTCATGCGCGGGAAAATCCGCCGGCCTTCGGGCGACTGGGCAATACGCTTGCGGGCGATGAGGTGCGTCGGCAGCTGCGTAATGTCCTCGCCGTCGAAGATCACCTGGCCGGCACGGGCCTGCGGGCTGCCGCAGATGGTCATCATCAGCGTCGACTTGCCGGCGCCATTGGCGCCGATCAGGCTGACGATTTCGCCCTTGTTGACTTCGACATCGACACCGGCGAGCGCGCGGATATTGCCATAATAGGTTTCGACACCCTGGACTTTCAGAAGCGGTTCACCGGACATCAGGCCGCTCCTCCGTCGAGTTCTTCCGCAATCACGTCTTCCACTTCATCATCCTCGACACCCAGATAGGCGGCGATGACCTTGGGGTCGTTCTTCACATGGTCCGGCGTGCCGTCGGAAATCTTCTGGCCATATTCCAGAACCACCACATGGTCGGAAATCTGCATCACCACGGACATGTCATGCTCGATGAGGAGCAGCGACGTGCCCTCGTCGCGGATGCCGCGCAGCAGCGTGTTGAGCGCCAGCGATTCCTTCGGGTTGAGACCGGCGGCCGGCTCGTCGAGGCACAGCAGCTCCGGCCCCGTGCACATGGCGCGGGCGATTTCCAGACGACGCTGCGCGCCATAGGGCAGATCACCGGCCGGGTCGTCGGCGCGGTCGGTCAGATCGGCCTTGTCCAGCCAGTACTTGGCTTTTTCGATCGAGCTCGCAACCGCCTTTTTATAGGCGGGCAGGCCAAGAAGACCGAGGATGGTGTAACCCGAGGCCTTCATCAGCGCATTGTGCTGCGCCACCAGCAGGTTTTCCAGAACCGTGAGGCCCGAAAACAGGCGGATGTTCTGGAAGGTGCGCGCCACCTTGGCCTTCTTGGTGATTTCGAAATCCGGCAGGCGCTCGAGAAGATGCGCCTCACCGCTTTGCTGGCGCATGGTGATCATGCCCATCGTCGGCTTGTAGAAGCCGGTGATGCAGTTGAAAACCGTGGTCTTTCCAGCGCCGTTGGGGCCGATCAGCGCGGTGATCTCACCGCGCTTTGCCTCGAAGGAGAAGTCGTTGATGGCCATCAGGCCGCCGAACTTCATCGACAGATGTTCGACCTTGAGGATCGTGTCGCCAGTCGTATTGCCAGTCGCATTGGATGTCATGTTCATCGTTCCGGAAGCCATCAACCGTGACCTTCCTTGGTAAAGCTGCCGGACACGGCCTTGCGTTCCTTGAGGAAGGCCGTGGGTTCACGCGAGCCGACGAAGCCGCGCGGCTTGAACAGCATGACGATGACCATGGCGAGGCCGAACAGCAGCATACGATAGAGTTCCGGCGTGAAATCAGGCCCGAAGATGTGCTTCAGGAATTCCATTTCACGCAGAAGCTCCGTGCCGCCGACCATGACGAGGGCGGCAATGGCAATACCGGTCAGCGAGCCCATGCCGCCAAGCACGACGATGGCGAGGATGACGGCGGATTCGAGGAAGACGAAGCTTTCCGGCGACACGAAACCCTGACGCGCGGCGAAGAACGAACCGGCGAAACCGCCGAACATCGCGCCCGTCGCAAAGGCGGTGAGCTTGGTGATGACGGTATCGATACCGAGCGAACGGCAGGCGATTTCGTCCTCACGCAGCGCTTCCCATGCACGGCCGATCGGCATGCGGCGCAGCTTGATCGTGACGTAGGCCGTCAGCATGCACAGAAGCAGGATCACATAGAACAGGAAGATCTTGTAATAGGCCGATGACATCGACAGGCCAAACGCCTTGGCGAAGTTGTTCGGCGCACCGACATCGAAGGACCAGATGCCGAAGACGGAAGCCTTGGCGATGCCGGAAATACCGAATGTGCCCCTCGTCACATCTGTCCAGTTCAGCAAGACGAGACGGATGATTTCACCAAAGGCGAGTGTTACGATCGCCAGATAGTCGCCGCGAAGTCTCAGGACCGGGAAACCGAGGATGATGCCCCAGAAGCCGGCAAGAATGCCGGCAAGCGGCAGAAGCACCCAGAAGGACAGGCCGAACTGGCTGGACAGCAGCGCGTAGGAATAAGCACCGACCGCATAAAAGGCCACGTAGCCGAGATCGAGCAGGCCGGCCAGCCCGACGACGATGTTGAGGCCCCAGGCCAGCATCACATAGATAAGGATCTGGATGCCGAAATTGTCCACGAACTTCAACGAACCCTGAAAACCGAACAATTGCACTGTTATAACAGGGTAAAGCAGCAACAGGACGAGCGCCAGCTTGAGGAAGTGCTTATGGAAAAAGCCCTTCTTCTCGGAGATTTCCAGAATACCGGTTTTTGCCTTGGCAAGCCTGCGACGATCCATCGATGGCTTGAAGAAGCCGACCACGAGGAAACGGCCAACGGCGGCGACGGCGACGAAGATCGCCAGCAGCCCCCAGCGGGTGCCCCAGATCAGCTGGTTATTGATATCCTGATAGGTGATGATGCCGATATAGAGAATGAACATGCCGAACGAGACGACGCCGGCAATCAGCCCCTCCTTCACCGCCGTTGCCATCAGGCTCGGGCTGGAAGCGGCATTTTCGGAAGCGATATTGGTCATGGGATCACACCTTCTCGACTTCCGGACGACCGAGAATACCGGTCGGCTTGAAGATCAGCACGAAAGCCAGGATGCCGAATGCCGCGACATCCTTGTAGGCGATGGAGAAATAGGCCGACCACAGCGATTCGATGAGGCCGATCAACAGACCGCCGAGAACGGCGCCCGGTAGCGAACCGATACCGCCGAGAACGGCCGCGGTGAAGGCCTTGACGCCGGGAACGAAACCGTCGCTGAACGAAGCCACGCCGTAATACATCAGATACATCGTACCGGCGACGGCGGCCAGCGCAGCGCCCATGATGAAAGTGATGGAGATCGTCCTGTCGACATCAACGCCGAGCAGGGCGGCCATCTTGCGGTCCTGTTCGGTGGCGCGCTGCGCCCTGCCGAGCGGGGTCTTGTTGACGATGTACCAGAAGGCGAACAGCAGCACCGAAGTAACGACCATGATGATCAGCTGCTTCAGCGATACGGTGATGGCACCGAAATGATAGCTTTCCGTCACCATTGACGGGATCGGCTTGTTGCGCGGACCCTGGGTGACCTGGATGAAGTTTGACAGCGCGATCGACATGCCGATGGCGGTGATCAGCGGTGCAAGACGGAATGAGCCGCGCAGAGGCCGGTAGGCGACGCGCTCGATCACCCAGTTCCACAGGCCGGTCATCAGCATGGCGACGACCATCATCAGAAGCAGAAGAAGCGCCACCGGAATGCCGGCGAAAAATGATGTTGCAATCAAAAAAACGATCAGCGCGGCAAAGCCGCCAAGCATGAAAATATCGCCATGGGCGAAGTTGATCATGCCGATAATGCCATAAACCATCGTATAACCGATAGCGATGAGGCCATAGATCGATCCAAGAGTCAGCCCGTTGATGAGCTGCTGGATAAAATACTCCATGTCTTTCCCCCGGGTATGGCCTCAAATGGGCCACGCCTCGTTATGTTAATTATTGGGGGAACCCCTGCGAGTATCCCCACTCCCAAAATGCATATCGTGTTCGTTAAAAATGTGAAGTCAAAAACGGGCGATCCTGCACAAAATTTGGAATTTCCACATGGACTGCCCTTTTCCCGGTCAAAAGAGCCATGATTTTGGCAGGAAGTGCTGAAAAAATGATGCCGGAATGCTTATTTTAGTCTTGTCTACCGCCATTATTTGACGGGCGACGGGCAAAGGAGTAGCGACATTGAGGATCGAAAGATCCCGGCACGGGATGGCAACGGCAAAGAGATGATCGACATATTGACGAAAGCGGCGCTGGACGCCGGGCAGGCAATCATGGCGGTCCATCGCGCCGGCCCGCACGTGTCTTACAAGGATGACTGCTCGCCGGTGACCGAGGCCGATCAACGCGCCGAAACGATCATTCTTGCGGCGCTGGCCGCGCATTTTCCAGACATTCCCGTGATCGCCGAAGAGGCTGTCTCAAACGGCATCCTGCCGGAGACCGGCATGGAGTTCTTCCTCGTTGATCCGCTTGATGGAACCAAGGAATTCATCTCCGGCAAGGACGACTTCACCGTCAACATCGCGCTTATCCGCAACGGCGCTCCGGTTGCCGGCGTGGTTTATGCCCCCTGCCGTTGGCAGGCATGGACGGGTGAAGGCAACAAGGCGGAAAAGCTCGCCATTTCCGGCGAGGGAGCGATCCTGTCGCGCCACCCCATCCGTGCACGCCAGCGCGGCGCAGCACCCGTGGCGCTGATCAGCCGCTCGCATTGCACGGCGAAGACGGAAGCCTTCGTGGCCGAACACGGGCTGAAAGACTGCATTTCCGTCGGCTCCTCGCTGAAATTCTGCCTGCTGGCCGAAGGTGCCGCCGATATCTACCCCCGCTTCAGCCGCACCATGATGTGGGACACAGCCGCCGGCGACGCCGTGCTGCGCGCTGCCGGCGGGCGAACGCTCGATTGCGAAGGCCGGCTGCTTGCCTACGCGGTAAGGGGCGATGGCGAGGATGCGCTGGCCAATCCGGATTTTATTGCTGAAGGCGCAATGGCGGTGGAAATCGCGGGATAACCGACGAGATGATTGGGCAGGTTTGTTCGCTTTGGCGTATGCGGCTTCACCCCCCTCTGCCCTGCCGGGCATCTCCCCCTCAAGGGGGGAGATCGACTCGAGGCAAAGCTTCGGCCATCTCGACATTTGAGAATGAAGCGGAAGTAGCGCTTCTTGCTGATCTCCCTCCTTGTGGGGGAGATGCCCGGCAGGGCAGAGGGGGGTAAATTCCACCCACCAACGCCAACAAAAAATAATCTCATCCCCGCGCATCCCCACCCCGCCCAACCGCATCAAACTCTCTCGCAAACGATACCCGAGCGCGAAAGAGACACCATGACGGACCAGACGGCGAGACTTCACCTTCCCTATATCCTGCCCTCACAGGCACAGAAGCACGTCACCCACAACGAAGCCCTGCAAAGGCTGGATGCGGTCGTGCAGCTCACCATCAAGGCCACGGTCTCCACACCGCCCGAAAATGCGGCGGAAGGAGACTGCTTCCTCCTCTCCGCGGATGCCACGGGCGATTGGGCCGGCAAAGGCGGAAGGCTCGCCTTCCGGCAGGATGGCGCGTGGCTCTCGATCACACCGCAGCCCGGCTGGACGGCCTGGTTTGCCAGTGAGGACAAATACCGCATCCTGCGCGACGGCGTCTGGCGCGACATGCCGTTGCCCGCCGCCGGCCGGATGGAAAGGCTGGGCATCGGCACGGAGGCCGACACGGCCAACCGTCTGGCACTCGCCTCCCCCGCCAGCCTCTTCACCCATACGCCGGAAGACGGCAGCCATCGGCTGACGGTCAACAAGGCGGGAAAGGCCGATACCGCCTCGCTGCTGTTCCAGTCCGGCTGGAGCGGCCGGGCGGAAATGGGGCTTGCCGGTCATGACGGGTTCTCAATCAAGACCAGTGCGGACGGAACCTCCTGGCACACGGCACTCCTGTGCAGCGGCGACGGCCGGGTCTCCATGCCCAATCGTCCGCTCGTCGTCGCCGGCCTGCCGGCGGGCACAACCAAGCCCGCCAACGGCTCTGCGGCGGGCTTCTCCCTGCTGTTCATCGCCGAGGGCGGCTTTGCGCTTGGCGATGCCGTCAATGGCGGCGGGCGTGAACTCGTCGTTCCAGCAAAAGGCCTCTATCTCGCGGTATTGGCGCTTGCCGTCGCATCTTCCTCCGGCCACCGGGTAACGCTGTTCGTGAACGGTGCGGCGACCAGCTTCAGCATCGCCGGCAACGCCTCCGCCACCGGCACCCAGCAGTCAGCCACATCCATCCTTCCGCTCAATGTCGGCGACCGATTGCGGCTGCAGCATGAGGGAACGGCAGAATTTGCCCAGGGCAGCGGGAAAACGTGCCTTTCGCTTGCGGCGCTTTGATGGAAACAACCGGCGAGTGAGAAAAATTGCGATTTTTGGAAAAATTTTTTCCCGGCAAAATAAGGCGACTCGAACAAATCAGGCGAAACCGTTCAAATTCTTAATAAATTGTCACGACCTGCTTAGGCAATTTTTAAAGGTACGGGGCTAAAGTTCCCGTCATATGGTCTTGAGTTTGTATAGAGTGTCCAATGACCGAAATGATACGCCCACGAGTTAAATATGTCATCGGCCCCGATGGCAGCCCTCTGACGATCGCGGATCTTCCGCCTGCCAATACCCGACGCTGGGTCATTCGCAGAAAGGCGGAGGTGGTTGCAGCGGTACGCGGAGGACTGTTGAGCCTCGAGGAAGCCTGCGAGCGTTATACGCTCACCGTTGAAGAATTCCTGTCCTGGCAGTCCTCGATCTCCGATCATGGCCTTGCCGGCCTGCGCACCACGCGCATTCAGCAATATCGCCACTGATATTGCGCTGGCGCGGTAACGCGCCCAGACCGAATTATCAAAATGCTCCGTCGGACTTTCGACGGAGCATTTGGTTTGATTTCGGATTTCCCCGCACAGCATGCCAGTCTTACGGTAAAATGATTGTCGCCGGTTTGTGTCCGCTGCGTTCGCTTTCCCGCTGTTTCAATTCAGGCGCAAGCCGTTACAGTGGCCAATACGAACAGCAAGGAGGCGCACATCATGGATATCAAGACAACCGAAACCGGATCGCACGGCGAATATTCGGCAACCGTCGATGGCCACAAGGCCGAGATGACCTATTCGCGCACCTCCCCCACCCTTATCATCATCGATCATACCGGCGTGCCCGATGCGCTGCGCGGCCAAGGCGTCGGCCAGGCGCTCGCAGCCCACGCAATTGATGAGGCCCGCAAGGGCGGCTGGAAAATCATTCCGCTCTGCCCGTTTTTCAAGGCCCAGGCGCTGCGCCATAAAGAATGGGCGGATGTTATCCAGGGGTAAGGCGGCTTTATCTTCTGTCTGAGGGCAGAATGATCGCAAGCGTCGCCTCATGTTTCTTCTCCCCGCCGGGGAGAAGGTGGCCCGGAGGGTCGGATGAGGGGGCAACGCTAGCGATAAACTGAGAGCTTGCCCCCTCATCCCGCTGCCGCGGACTTCTCCCTGGCGGGGAGAAGAAACACGCGGCTTACGCCCGATCCCTCACGGCCGTTCCAAATATCGCGTCATTCATAAATGCGCGTCACGCCACCTTCAGCGGCGGCGTTCCCGCATGCATGCTGTGGCGGACCTCCTCGCGAAATTCAGGCGTATCCTTGGCCCCATGCACAGCCACGGCATGGTGCACCGCTGCCTCCATCAATTCTTCCGGAGAATCGGCGGAGATGGCGATCGTGCATTTGCTGTCACTGGGGAATTCGCGGCAATCAATATATTGGCGGGCCATTTTTCCCTCCCTGCCATAGCCGTCCGCGCCCGCTTGAGGCGCGCACGCAAAGCCTCCGGCTCACGGTCGGAACCCGCTTAAATTACGCCTTTCCCCATACCCGGACAATAAAAATCCGGCGCCGCCGTCCCGCGGAAAGACACGGGGTACCCCGCCAAAACAAAAGGCCGCCCTCAAAGGGCGGCCTTTTAAAAAAATGCATGTCATCCCGTCATTGAAAGCCGCCTCCTGATCCACCGGCAGCCGTCAATGAGGACGATCATTCGTCCGATTATACGCCTGATGTCAGGCGCGGGCGCGGATTGCTCCGTCGCGGTTTTCGAGGGCAGCGGCCTTTTCATATTCGGCCTGCACTTCTTCCAGCGAAGCTTCGGCGGCTTCCTGCTGGGCCTTCAGTTCCCGGATCGAGACCTGAAGATTATCCGCCCGCTGGCGCGCGGCCTTGGCAAAGGTCGGATAGGCAAAATGTGTCGGATCGGTAATGCCCGACTTGCTCTCTTCCAGCGAGATCTGATGCACCAGTTCCTTTGCCATCCGCTCGAATTCGGACATCATCTGCTGCAGCTGGTTAAGCTGCCGGCGTTTTTCATTGACCTGAAATTCCTTCAGGCGAACCAGGCTGTCACGCGACTTCATACGCAATACTCCATGGATAGCGAGACCCGGATCAAAAAGGCACTATGCCACTCTGATCGGCCCGTTTAACCCGCCCGTCACTCCGCAAAGGTTAACTCCTGTGCCGGAATGATTCTTAAAAGTTACCCGACGTTAATAAAAAACCACCGTCGTTAACCTTTCGTTTACGGGCATCGTTAATGATAAACACGATCATTTAAGGGTCGGTAAATGCCAGGTCCAAAAAATGGGCCAGACGATGTGAGAGTCGATTGAATCACTTAGCGGGAAATCCTCACGTTAAGCTTCAATTTTGGCGATGGTGGATTCACGTGCAAAAACAGAGAAATGCCTTCTTTGCTTAATAAATTCGATACACCTTGCCAAAGGCAATTAGAATTTGTTAACCATTTGGTGGCAGCCTGCAAATCAGGCAACGTCTGGATCCGCATCGCGCGAGGCAATGTTTTACCGGTTCGCGGGCGGCAAAGGGGATAATTATGCGGGTTCTACTGATTGAAGACGACAGCGCGACAGCGCAGAGCATTGAACTGATGCTCAAGTCGGAAAGCTTTAACGTCTACACGACCGACCTCGGCGAGGAAGGCGTGGACCTTGGCAAGCTCTACGATTACGACATTATTCTTCTCGACCTCAACCTGCCTGACATGTCGGGTTATGAAGTGTTGAGAACCTTGCGCCTTTCCAAGGTCAAGACGCCGATCCTCATCCTCTCCGGCATGGCCGGCATCGAGGACAAGGTGCGCGGCCTCGGCTTCGGCGCCGACGATTACATGACAAAGCCGTTCCACAAGGACGAGCTTGTTGCCCGCATTCACGCCATCGTCCGCCGTTCCAAGGGCCATGCGCAGTCGGTCATTTCCACCGGCGAGCTGATCGTCAATCTCGATGCCAAGACGGTTGAAGTGGGTGGCCAGCGCGTTCACCTGACCGGCAAGGAATATCAGATGCTCGAGCTGCTTTCGCTGCGCAAGGGCACGACGCTGACCAAGGAAATGTTCCTGAACCACCTTTATGGCGGCATGGACGAGCCGGAACTGAAGATCATCGACGTCTTCATCTGCAAGCTGCGCAAGAAGCTGGCAAATGCCGCAGGCGGCGCAAACTACATCGAAACCGTCTGGGGCCGCGGCTATGTTCTGCGCGAGCCTGACGGCGCCACGGAATTCCTCGAAACCGCCTGATCTCCTATAAGAACAGGACAGTTTTAAAAGACCCGCTGGCGACAGCGGGTTTTTTGTTGTGCGTCAAAGCCGAAACACGCCCGCTTCATTCAGACGCAACAGAAAGCGCATATTGGCACTCCCAAAAAGGACCAATGCCATGAACCACCCTATCCCGACCCTTAAAACCCAACGCCTGACATTGCGCCCGCAGACCATGGCGGATTTCCCCGCTTATCTGGCCTTCATGACATCACCACGCTCCCTCGGCGTCGGCGGCCCCTACGACCTGCCGTCGACATGGGGTGTGTTCTGTCACGATCTGGCCAACTGGCACTTCTTCGGCCACGGGGCGCTGATGATCGAGCTTGATGAAACGGGGGAATGCATCGGCCAGGTCGGCATCAATCACGGCCCGCTATTTCCCGAAAAGGAACTGGGCTGGCTGCTTTATGACGGGCACGAGGGCAAAGGTTATGTCGCCGAAGCCGCCATAAAGCTGCGCGGCTGGGCCTTCGAAACCCTGAGGCTGCCGACACTGGTGAGTTACGTATCGCCGCAAAACAGCAAATCGGCAGCCGTCGCCAGGCGAATCGGTGGTTCTGCCGACCCATCCGCGCCGCGCAGCGACCCGGAAGATCTCGTTTTTCGATATTACCCGCTCAACGCCGCTTGAAGGATCGAGGCGCTGCGGAGAGCCGAAAGGTTTCCGCAAGGCGTCCCCCCAACTATCGGGCGGACAACCCTCCTAATGCAGTTTCTCCTTGAGAAAGCCGCCGATTGTCTCCGCGATTTGTGCGTGGATTTCAGCCCGGCCCCTGCCCCCGCCATCCCGGCAGACGAAACCTTCGCCCGGTGACATCTCTTCGACGATTTTTTCGCCATTGGGCTTGCACAGCTGCATGAAGCTGAAGTGGCTGGCATCCGGTATCTCCCGATAGACCGTCGTGGTTTTTGGCAGATGCCGGGCGATGTAATCGGAATCGGCCCTGATCGCGGCGATCTCAGGCGTTTCCACACCGGCAGCCAGAACCAGAACCGGCACATCCACTCCCTCAAGCGTTTCCGGCAGAAATCCGGCGGCCGGGCCGAGATCGAGCGCAATGGCCGCGCGGATGCGGATATCCCGCAAATCCATCGAAAGGCGCGGATCGGCCTTGCCACCGCCGACGATGCCGACCTTGGCCAGCAGCCGCGGCGCCTTGCATTGCGGTGGCGCTTTCCCCGCATTGCAGTCCTTCAAGGCGAGTTCGGCGCTATAGCGGCCTCCCACCAGTTCCATCGCGGTCCAGCCGCCAAGCGAATGGCCGATGACGGCGATGCGCGTCCTGTCGATCTCGCCGGCCAGCCGATCATCATCAAGAAGTGCCGTCAGCGTTCTGCCGATATCGCGTGGTCGTTCCCATAAAGGGATGACCTCGGCTGCATTTTCTTCGGTAAATGATTCGCCCTGATGATCCGGCGCAGCCACGACATAACCGTCCTGCACAAGTTCTCCGGCAAGCCAGTTCAGATTGCGCCAGCTTCCGCCAAACCCGTGCGAGAGCAGAACGAGAGGGCGGGAACCGAGCGGAAAGGAAGCACCCGGTTGAACCTGAAGGCCGTAAAAGGCGGCGTTTTCACCCACCATCTCCGTTTTTTCCGATGGAATGGCCGGATACCATAATGAGACATTGAGCGCTCTTGCACCTGCATCATCAGGCAATTTGATCTGCCTGAAACCGATAGTGCTTTCCGCCATCGCGGCGGGAGCAAGGGAGAAGATGACAATTGTCGCCAGAAGGAAATTACGCATGAGATGCTCCAGGAGTTGATATGCACCAACCCCTTGGCTCAAACCGCCGCTGCCCGAGACCTCAAACGGGTTTCAGGACGGACTGAAACACGATCAAGGCAGCGCCTTCACGCAATCGTCTAAACCTCAGTCACACGTTCGAAAAGCCGGATCGGGGATTTGCGGAACGTCGTTTCGCGGAATGGCCGAAAGCCGAATCGGGCAGCGATGGCCAGTGAAGGGCTGTTCAGCGGATCGATCATGCAGACGGTCCGTTGCGAAATTCCGCTGCCGTCGAACCAGCCGGTCACGGCTTCCACGGCCTCGGTCGCGACACCCTTGCCGTTCAGTGCGGCATCGATCTTCCACATTGCCTCGGGAACCGTGTCAAAATCAGCGCCATGTCCGCGGCGCATATGGGCAAAGCCCACTTCGCCGACGATGCGTCCCGTGGCGCGCTCTTCCACCACAAAGGGACCAAATCCATAAACGGACCAATGGCCGATGAAGCGCAAAAGGCGGGCGAAGGCGAGTTCCGCATCCAGCGGCGCAATCGAGGCCAGCCCCTCGATCGGTGGAACATCCGCCTGCCAGAAAGCGCGGTAAAGCGCTTCATCCCCGATGGCCTGTGGCCGAAGGATGAGACGGGCTGTTGTCAGACGAACCATGAACGTGCTCCCCAAAACGAAAAAAGGCCGGCGCGTCGGCAGACGCAGTCCCGGCCTTTTCGTAAAATCACATCCGCAAAGCGGTCACTCGGCGATCGTCTTTGCGGTAAAGACGATGCGGTCTTCATGCACCTTGTATTCCACCGCCATATTGGCCTCTTCCGCCAGAAGCAGCGTGTAATAGGGCTGCACGGAATGGGCGTCGACCGCCTCTTCCAGCCGTCCTTCGTAAATCTCCACGAACTTGGCGGGAACGCGCATCATCCGACCCTTGACGGTGATTTCGAACTTGGCGTCTCCGTCGGGGCTTTCCAGCAGCACATCCACATTGCCGCCGCGCGGGATTGCGCCATAAGCGACAAGGAAGAGGTTGAGCAGAAGTTTGACACGATTTTTCGGAACGATAGCGCGCGGACCGTTCCAGCTGACTTCAGCCTTCTTTTCAGCCGCGGCGAAATCCTGCGCGGCCTTTTCGGCCTCGCCGGTATCGATGGAAGCACCGGCGGAACCGGAGGCGCCGAAAGCGAGCCGGGCGAACTTCAGCCGCACGGATGCGTTAAGGGCTGACGTGCGGATGAGATCGAGCGCATCGTCATCCGTGCCGCCTTCGTCCAGCAATTCGAGGCCGTTATTGATGGCACCGACAGGAGAAATCACATCATGGCACACGCGACTGCACAGAAGAGCCGCCAGATCGGGACCGGACAGCGTGATATTGAGTTTGCTCGTCATAAAATTCTCTCCTGCGCAAGGGAGGCGCGGACGGTGTGGAAATTGTTAAGCCATAATGACACCATATTTGGTAAACCGATTGTTAATAGGATGGTTTCAAAATGCCAAATGCCTTAACAGGCCACATTGGAGCCCCGTGTATCCGTTAGGACGCACGACAGATGCTGTAGAACTTTGACTCTACGCATCGGCCCTTGCGAAAATCGATTCGGTTTTTCGGGCTGATGCGTTAACGAAACAGACGGACGGACATGACGATGCGCCTTACGAAAACCCGCACCATTGCACGCCTCGGACTGGGAAAGATTTTCGCGCTCCTTGCGAGCCTCTTGATGTGGGTCGCACCGGCCTTTGCCCAGACCAGCGATCAATATTCCATCCAGGAAGTCGTGGATGCAGGCCACGGATTCTTCGGTGAAACCACCGGCGGCCTTGCCAAGGTGGTGGAGCGCGCCTTCCAGCAATACGGACTTCCGAACGGTTACATTCTTGGCCAGGAAGGCTCCGGCGCCTTCGTTGCCGGCCTCACCTATGGCGAGGGCACGCTTTATACCAAGAATGCCGGCCAGCACCCGGTTTTCTGGCAGGGCCCGTCGCTCGGGCTGGACTATGGCGGTCAGGGTACCCGCGCCATGATGCTGGTCTATAATCTTCCCTCCGTCGATGCGCTTTACCGCCGTTATGGTGGCGTCAGCGGTTCCGCCTTCATCGTCGCCGGCGTCGGCATGACCTATCTGAAGAGCAGCGACGTGACACTCGCCCCCATCCGCACCGGCATCGGCGCGCGCCTCGGCATCAATGTCGGTTACTTGAAGCTCACCCAGCAGCCGACCTGGAACCCCTTCTGATTCGCTGAAGTCGAGGTGCAGCGGAGCCAACCGTGGCATATAGGACGGGAGATTGCGGCGGGTTTTTTCTCCCCGCCGGGGAGAAGGTGGCCCGAAGGGTCGAATGACGGGGCTAGCTCTCCGTATATCGCGACCGTTACCCCCCTCATCCCGCTGCCGCGGACTTCTCCCCTCGGGGAGAAGAAACAAGTGGCGCCGACACCGCCTGTGCAATTGCCGGGAGACCCCTCCCCACGGTTGCAATAATAGCGTAACGTGCTTTCGCGCTCCTCTTTCCGAATGCGCGCGTATCTGAGTTTCGGAGACTGTCCCGCGTGATCGAATATGCCATTCTTTTCGGATTGGGTTTTCTCACCGCAACCCTGCTGGCCCTGTTGATTGCACCCGCGATCCACCGCCGCATCGTCGCCTATACGGAAAACCGCCTGCGCGCGACCATGCCCATCAGCCCGCAGGAAGTCCGCGCCCAGAAGGATATGGCGCGTGCGCTTTACGCCGCCGAAAACGCCAAGGTCCGTCAGGAACTGGATACCGAGCGGGAGAAAAACACCTCGCTGCGCCTCGCCAACGAGGCAGCTTCCAGCGATGCCTATCGGCTGGGCGAACAGAACCGCAGCTTTTCGCTGAAAATCGAAGAGCTGACGCTGGAGATCGGCGAACTGCGCGCCGCCCTCGATACCAGCGAGGAACGCGCCGGTGCGATTGCCGCAAGCCTCACGCAACAGGAACAGGCCGCCAACGAGCGCGCCGCCCAGATGTCTGATCTTACCGCCCGTCTCACCAATCTGACGCGCGAACTGGATGATTCGAAAATCACCGCCGCCACCCGCGATCTGGAGGCCGAGCAGGCAAAACAGAGCGCCACGCGCTTCCGCAAGGAAGGCGAGACCGCCACCCGCGAATTGCAGGATGTGGCGGCCCGCAACAAGGAAGCCATGACGGCGGTTGCGCGCGAAAGCCGCAAGGTCACCCGACTGGAAGACCAGGTCGCTACCGTGATGGCGAAAAATGCCGATCTCGATACGATGCTGACGCTGCGCAATCAGGAAGTCGCCCGCCTCAAGGAACAGCTTGCGGCAACCGGCGGCCGCAGCAACGACATGATCATTCGCCTGCCGAACCCCGCCGTGCCGGCCGAGACACCGGCGAGCCAGTTGCAACCGGCACCCCCTGCCCCCGCCGCCGCGCCCCAAACGGCACCCGTCGTTACGGAGGAGCTGGCACAGGCGGTGGCCACAGATGAGGCCGCAATCTCCCCCGTGGCTGAGCCGACCACACCCTCGCCGGAAGGTCTGGAGCAGGAAATAGAAGATATCCGCAATCAGGGCACGGCGCTCACCGAACGCCTGCTGAATGTGCGCGGCACCGGCAATGACGGACCAATCCGCCGCGAAATCGCAAGGATCGCCGCAAGGATGATTGCACTGACGGCGGCGCAGGAGGGTGAGAAATCGCCTATTCCGGGGTTGCTGGCCAAGGCTTCCGCTTCGTCTGCGCGGGAGAGCCTTGCGACGCGGGCGGGTGCGTTGATGGGGAAGCGGGAAGGGTGAGGGCAGAGTTTGCCGCTTCACCCCCCTCTGCCCTGCCGGGCATCTCCCCCACAAGGAGGGAGATCGGCAAGACGCACTACAGCCACTTCATTCTTAAATGTCGAGATCGCCGAATTCACAAACGTTGAGATGGTCGAAACCTCGCCGCGTATCGATCTCCCTCCTTGTGGGGGAGATGCCCGGCAGGGCAGAGGGGGGTGAAGCGGCATACACAGAGTTAACTGTAAGCCTCCCGGCACATATTGATACCGCCCGATCACACCCGCCCCATAACCCCCGCCATCTGATAAAGCGCCAGCCCCGAAGCCGTGCCCGCATTCAAGCTATCCAGCTGCGGCGACTGTGCAATCCGCGCGGTATGAAACCGAGACAGCACCGATTGCGGCAACCCCTCGCCCTCCGTGCCGATCACCAGCGCCATGCGCTCGGAGCGGGGAATGTTGCGGATTTCGGTCTCGCCGTTTGGCGAAAGGCTCCAGATCGCAAAACCGGCCTCGGACAGCCGCTCCAGCATCGCCACCGCGCCGCCGCCGCGATGATAGGGCACCGACAGTACCGAACCGACAGAGACCCTGAGCGCCTTGCGATAGAGCGGATCGCAGCACGTCTCGTCCAGCAGCACCGCATCGGCATAAAACGCCGCCGCGTTGCGGAACATCGCGCCGAGATTATCGTGATTGGAAATGCCGCAGCCCACCAGCACCAGCGAGGCGGCGGGAAGTGCTGCCGTCATGTCCCCCAGCCCATCACGCTCCACCCGGCGGCCGAGCGCCAGAATGCCGCGATGCAGGTGGAAACCGACGATGCCGTCAAGCACCGGCGCTTCGGCCACATAGACGGGAACATCATCAGGGAAATCGGCAAGAATATCGGCAACGCCGGCAAGCCGGTTTTTGAGGATGAGAATGCTCTCCGCCGCAAAGGCGCCGCCCGCTTTGTGGGCGGTGGCCAGCATGCGCAGCACCACCGTGCCTTCGGCGATGAAGCGCCCCTGACGCCCGGTCAGGTCGCGCTCGCGAATATCGCGAAAGGCGGCGATGCGTGAATCGGCCGGATCTTCGACCGGGATCAGCGCCCGCCCATCCAGCAGCACACCCTCGTTGCCCTCACTGGGCATCAACAGTCACATCGGCCAGAAAACGGCCGGCCGCGACGTTGAAGACCAGCGCCTTGCGGGTGCCATTGGCAAGCCGACCATAAAACAGCATGTCGCCGCCGGAATAGCTGACATTGTCGATCACAAAGCCCTGCGGCAGGCTGGCGGTGACGGCCAGCGGGCCGTTACCGGTTGGAACGGCAAGATTTGGCGCAGCACTCTGCGTCTGAACGGTTTTCGACGGCCCCATCGCCTTGTAGACAACCGCACCGAAGACGGCCATAAGGCTGATAAACATCACGGAGCCCGACACGATCTGCAAACGGATCATCTTGCGGCGAACTTTTTCCACGGCCGGATCAAGCGGCTTGTCTTCCTGTTCGTCTGGCTCGATCTGCGTCATCGGGTTCCCTGAAATGCTGATGGATCGGAAAAATAACAATGAACGACCCCTTTAAACAAGGCGGAGACGCAAGGAAAGTCCTGATTGCCGGGGAAGATGCCGAAGGCCGCCTCGATGTGTGGCTGGTGGGCGAAGTTGGCGGCGATCTGTCACGCAGCCGCCTGAAGGCGCTGATCGAACAGGGCGCGGTTCTTCTCAACGGAAAGCCCGTGACCGAGCCGAAAAAGAAGGTGCATCCGGGCGATCGCATCGAAATCGTCATGCCGGAGCCGGAAGACCCCGTACCGCAGGGCGAGGATATTCCGCTCGACGTGGAATATGAGGACGAAGACCTTATCGTGCTCGTCAAGCCCGCCGGTCTCGTCGTGCATCCGGGTGCCGGAAACTGGACGGGGACGCTGGTCAACGCCCTCATCCACCATTGCGGCGACAGCCTTTCCGGCATTGGCGGCGTAAAGCGCCCCGGCATCGTGCACCGGCTGGACAAGGAAACCTCCGGCGTCATGGTCGTGGCGAAAAACGATAATGCGCACCGTCATCTTGCCGCGCAATTTGCCGATCACGGCCGCACCGGGCCGCTGGAGCGGGCCTATAAGGCCGTCGTCTGGGGTCGCCCGCGCACCCTGCGCGGCACCATCGATGCTGCCCTTGGCCGCGGCGCCGACCGCACCAAACGTACCGTCAAACGTGAAGATACCGATGACGCCCGCGAAGCGATCACCCATTACGAGGTAATGGAACGCTTCCATGAACGGCCTGACGCTTCCTGCCTCGCCTCCATGGTGGAGTGCCGCCTGGAAACCGGGCGCACCCACCAGATCCGCGTGCACATGGCCCATATCGGCCATCCGCTGATCGGCGACCCCGAATATGGCGCGTCCTTCCGCACCAAGGCGAACCTTTTGGAAGAACCGGCCAGAAGCACCGTCAACCGCTTTCCGCGGCAGGCGCTGCATGCCTATCTGCTGGCCTTCGAACACCCCCGCACCGGCGAGGTGATGGAGTTCGAAACCGACATGCCTGACGATATGCAAGAGCTGCTTGAAGCCCTGCGCAGCTAAAAACTGGTATGGCGCGGTCAAAAAAACCGCGCCATATATCTCGCCGGAAGTCCCGGATAATAAAAAAAGATTAGCGGATAGCGATATTCCGCAGTCGGTCCTTTTTGTAGACCGCCCCAATTTCGCTTCAATCGTCGCACCTCCTCGGCCCCCGCAAAGCTTGCAATCGTCCCCGTAAACATCGTGGCCGCACGCCGGGCTTGCCGAATAACCGACGCCGCAGGCAACGCCGTCCGTTCGATGCTAAAGCCTCAACGGAACCGGCATGATGACGGGATCTATCGCGCATGAATATCGAAGACCGCCGGTTCATATTTCAGGATTTACGCAGCATAGAAGGTTATATCGACCCACCCGATGCGCTTGTCTTCAAGGCTTTGCTGCAGGCGCAGACGCGGGATGATCTCAACGGCGGCATGGCGGAAATCGGTGTCTATTATGGCCGTTCCTATTTCCTGCTGCGCAAATTCGCCCAGACACAGGAAAAGGTGCTGGGCGTCGATCTGTTCGATCTTGATCCGCCCGAAGATGGCAGCCTCGATCAATATGAGCGGCTGATGGAAAATGGCCGCCGGCTGGGTTTTGCCATGGACGAGGACTTGATCATCAGGGGCGACAGCACCCGGCTGGCACCTACCGAGATCACCTCACGCATCGGCCCGGCGCGCTTCTTCAGCATCGATGGCGGCCACCACCTGCATCACGTGCTGGCGGATGCGAAACTGGCGATGGAGGTGATCGCCCCGCACGGCATCATCGTTTTCGACGATACCTTCAATCCGGCCTGGCCGGAGGTAACGGTGGGTGTCGCCGATTTTCTGCGCACCCATGGCCATAGCCTCGTCTGCTTCAGCATGACAAAATATAAAACCTATGTCTGCCGCCGGGAATTTCACGCGACTTATGCGGGCGCAATTGCCACCGACCCCGATCTACAGGCGCTTGGCCATGTGGAGACGCAGTTCCTCGGTTCCAAAGTCATGCGCCTGCACAATCCCATGCGGCGGCGGGTTATGTATGAGCTGATGGTACGCTCCGGCCTTGGCGGTTTTTCGGAACGAATCTACCGTTCGAAAGTTAAACAGGTCAGAGACAGTCCCGCCGGAACATAACGCATGTGTGAACACAGCGTTCGCTTGAAACACGGCGGGCGCATACATATCTGTCACATGGGTTCGTGCGGGGTCGGTAACGACCCGCAGCTTACGGCATGCCTCGGGCGGGTGATTTTGCCACGCCAGAGAGGGTGCCGTTCCAGACCATAGATAAGGGGGTGCTTTATGGCCCGCAATAGTTTGCCTACGATTACGGCCGGTGAAGCCGGTCTCAATAGATATCTCGACGACATCCGTAAATTTCCGATGCTGGAGCCGCAGGAAGAGTACATGCTTGGCAAGCGTTATGCCGAGCATGGCGACCGCGACGCCGCCCATAAGCTCGTCACCAGCCATCTGCGTCTCGTTGCCAAGATTGCCATGGGTTATCGCGGCTACGGCCTGCCGATCGGCGAAGTCGTGTCCGAAGGCAATGTCGGCCTGATGCAAGCGGTGAAGAAGTTCGATCCGGAACGCGGTTTCCGTCTGGCCACCTATGCCATGTGGTGGATCAAGGCTTCGATCCAGGAATATATCCTGCGTTCGTGGTCGCTGGTGAAGATGGGTACGACCGCAAACCAGAAGCGCCTGTTCTTTAACCTGCGCCGGCTGAAGGGCCGTATCCAGGCGATTGACGATGGCGATCTGAAGCCGGAACACGTCAAGGAAATCGCCACCAAACTGCAGGTGTCGGAAGAAGAAGTCATCTCGATGAACCGCCGCCTGCATGGCGACGCATCGCTGAATGCGCCGATCAAGGCCTCCGAGGGTGAGTCCGGCCAATGGCAGGACTGGCTGGTGGATGACCATGAAAGCCAGGAAGCCGTGCTGATCGAGCAGGACGAGTTGGAAACCCGCCGCCGCATGCTGGCCAAGGCCATGGGCGTGCTGAACGACCGTGAGCGCCGCATCTTCGAGGCCCGCCGGCTTGCCGAAGACCCGGTGACGCTGGAGGAACTCTCCTCCGAGTTCGACATCAGCCGCGAACGCGTCCGCCAGATCGAGGTTCGCGCCTTCGAGAAGGTGCAGGAAGCGGTGCAGAAGGAAGCGCTGGAAGCCGCACGCGCATTGCGCGTGGTGGATGCGTAAACGGTCCTTGAAACGCTAATCAATATGAAGCCCGCAGATTGCAAGATTTGCGGGCTTTTTGTTTGCCAGACGCATGGTTGCGGGAAACCCTTGAGCGTTGCCCCCTCATCGCCTCGCTTGCGCTCCGGCACTTCTCCCCGACGGGGAGAAGAATTTGCGGCGGCATCTCACTCCGTATCAAATCTCAGGGATTATGTCTGAAGCGCGCAATCGGGCGCGGCAGTTTCTTCTCCCCGTCGGGGAGAAGTGCCGGAGCGCAAGCGAGGCGATGAGGGGGCCAGCTCTCGGCAAGCCCCCGGATCATCACTGACCGCCGGCAGCAGGTGCCGCCGCCGCCCATTCGCTGAGCGCCTTGTCGAAGGCGGCGATGCCGTCATTGCCCTTTTGCAGGGTCAGCAGCGCGCGGCGACCGTTGCGATAGGAGACCGGAATATCGATCCAGTTGCGGCTTTTCAGCAGCTCCAGATTGGTCTTCATCGCATCCGGAAAGTCGTTGAGCGCGATCATGTGGAAATCGTCGGTGATCTTGGCCGGAACCGCGATCAGGGCATTGCCGCGATCCTGCTCGGTGCTCTTCATCGCGATACGCTGGACGCTGTCAATCGCTCCGCCTTCAAAGCCTGGCGAAACCGAGAAGACGATTTCGATCAGGTGGCTGGCCGGCAGCGACGGATCGGTGTTGCGCTTGAAGGTAATAAGCGCACTCAAGCCACGGCCGGGAACCGTAATCTGGCCCTGAACGGTCGGAGACGGCTTGCCTTCCGCGTCATTTTCCTGCTGCAGCGACCAGGAAACGCTGCCCTGAATGGCTGTCGGAACCGTCTGGCCCAGCACTTCCTCGTAAAGGAACATGCGATCGCCGGTGGCGGCAGCAGCAGGCTGCTGTGCCGGCGGCGTGCCAGCGGGGGTTCCCGCAGGCGCGCCCGCAGGATTGGCAGGAGCCTCACCCGCAGGCGGCGGCGCAACGTTCTGTTCGTAAACCGACTGGCCTTCTGCCGTAACCGGCTGGCCGTTTGCACCCGGCGCCGGTCCCTCGTCACGCTCGGTCCCGTCAGCCAGAAGCCGCTGGGTGAACTTCGTGCCGGTCACGGAACCATCGTCGCCATGCGTCGGCGTCTGGTGGTTTGCCGGCTGCTGCCCGGCGGCGGGCGGCTGCTGGGTTGCGGGCGGCGTCGATGTCTGCGCCTCACCTGTCGGAGTAGTGGCCGGAGGCGTCTGGGTCTGGCCACCATTCTGTGCCGATTGCACCAGCCCGCCGACCATGTCGTTCAGGGCATCGCGGTTCATCCACAGCGCATAACCGCCACCTGCCAGAAGCCCGGCACCAACAAGGGCAAGCACCAGCGACGCATAGTTGCGGCGCGGCTTCTTCTTGACCATGTAAGCGGGCGTCGCGGCACCTGCGCCCACGGCGGGCGTATCGTCCGCAGTTGCCCGGCTGGAAGACGACGCGCCGTCGTAACCGATCAGCTCGTCCAGATCGTCCCAGGGGGTGCGTTCCTTGTTGTCCTTGGCCGGTGCCTGATCACCGAAGGGATCATTGTCGGCGCGCGGCAGAGCCGGCGCGTCCTTGGCCGGAATGGCAATCTCGGTGTCCTGGAAGTAGGACGAGAAATCTTCAACAACGGCAGACTTTTTCGGGGTCGTATCGTCCGTCGGGCGCGGTTCGGAAAATTCATCCTGCTGGCCGAAGACCGGATCGTGATCAACCGCCGCATGGCCGAAGCGGTCATCCTCATCGCGCTTTTCCGGCTCGAAATTCACCGCCGGGTCCTGATAATGCTGCGCGGCATAACCGGCGACCAGCGGGCGCTCGTCCGTCTCGGCACGCACGTCGGCATAGTCGTCAGCGGGGCGCACATCGTCGGCCTGCGCCTCTTCCAGCTTGCGCCAGTCGTCCTCATCCACAGGCTTTGCCCAATGGGCGGGAACGGACGTGTCTTCTTCACGCGGCGCGGTCTCGAATTCACGGTCGTGCTCGTCAGCCGAGCGATAGGCCGGCTCTTCCTCCGCACGAGTGAAATAGGTTCCGTGCGTTTCATCGGCAACGGCGGGCGTTACCGGAGCGGGCGCTTCATAGAGCTCTTCCGGCTCGCGCTCTTCTTCGCGCTGTTCCTCATAAACCTGCTCATCCTGCTCGGCGGCGGCGGAAACCGGCGTCTCGTGGCGCGGCTCTTCCTCGACGGCGGGTTCTTCATAAGCCGGCTCAGGCTGTACTACTTCGGTCGAGGCGGGTTCTTCCGCCTCGACAGGCTCGGCGGCATGGGCCGCGCGATCCTCGTCGATATCGTGCTGATGGTAAGGTGCTGCGGCCTCTTCGGCGGTGGAAGAGAATGCATCATCCTCCTCCAGCGCCGGAAGCGCCTCCGCATACTCGCTGTCCACCTCGGCAATGGCGGCGTCCAGCTTGGCGATCTGCCGGCGCAACAATTCTTCCGGCGGACGTGGCTTCATATTCTCGAGTTGGCGCACAACCGCACTGCGCGCCTTGTCGTAAACCTTCGCCCGGTTTTCGGGAGTATTGTTCGCCAAGCCATCCACGGCCTTGCGAATGACTGCTACAAAATCCGCCATAAGCACTTTCTCGTCGTGACCGGCGACGTACCGGCCCGATATGGTTTATGAATCTAGATCGCCGAGGACATTAATCCTCAAACGGATCAGTCACAAGTATGGTGTCGTCACGCTCCGGACTTGTCGACAGAAGTGCGACAGGCGCCCCGATCAATTCCTCGACCTGACGGACATATTTGATTGCCTGAGCAGGCAAATCCGCCCATTTTCGGGCACCGACGGTAGATTCCTTCCAGCCTTCCAGCGTGATGTAGATCGGCTCGACACGCGCTTGCGCGCCCTGGCTGGCCGGAAGATGGTCGATTTCCTGCCCGTCAAGCTTGTAGCCGACGCAGATTTTCAGCTCGTCGAGACCATCAAGCACGTCAAGCTTGGTGAGTGCGATGCCGGTAATGCCGTTGGTGGCGACCGACTGGCGCACCAGTGCGGCGTCAAACCAGCCGCAGCGGCGCTTGCGGCCGGTGACGGTGCCGAATTCATGACCCTTTTCGCCCAGGAACTGGCCGATCTCGTCATTCAGCTCGGTCGGGAACGGACCTTCGCCAACGCGGGTGGTGTAAGCCTTGGTGATGCCGAGAATGTAACCCAGTGAACCCGGACCCATGCCGGAACCGGCGGCGGCCTGGCCGGCAACCGTGTTGGAAGAGGTCACGTAAGGATAGGTGCCGTGGTCGATATCGAGCAGCGAGCCCTGAGCGCCCTCAAACAGGATGCGCGCACCGGCGCGACGCTTCTTGTCGAGCAGCAGCCAGACGGTTTCGCTGAACGGTAGGATGCGCTCGGCAATCGAACCCAGCTCTTCCATGATCGTCTCATGCGAAACCTCGGCCGCGCCGAAACCACGGCGAAGGGCATTATGATGCGTGAGGATACGGTCAACCTTGGCGGAAAGCGCCTCCATGTCGGCCAGATCCATGACGCGGATGGCGCGGCGGCCAACCTTGTCTTCGTAAGCCGGGCCGATGCCGCGACGGGTGGTGCCGATCTTGGTGCCGCTGTTGGAGGCGGCGTCTTCGCGCATGCCGTCCAGTTCACGGTGCAGCGAAAGAATAAGCGTGGCATTGTCGGCGATACGCAGGTTTTCCGGCGTGACCTTGACGCCCTGCGCTTCCAGACGGCCGATTTCAGCGATCAGCGCATGCGGATCGACCACAACGCCATTGCCGATGACCGCAAGCTTGCCGGGACGCACGACGCCGGACGGCAGAAGCGAAAGCTTGTAGCTGATGCCATCGATGACAAGCGTATGGCCGGCATTATGGCCGCCCTGATACCGCACGACGACATCTGCCCGCTCGGACAGCCAGTCGACAATCTTGCCTTTGCCTTCGTCGCCCCATTGCGAGCCGACCACCACAACATTCGTCATTTCTTGCTTTCCTGCTCATGGCGCTTGCGCGCCCGATAACCCGATGGGAAACCCAAACCCGCGAATGTATACTGTGTTGTTTTACGGAAAGCGACCCTGTTTCTTATGGAGAATTTTGCTTTTTCCGTGACAAGGCGTGGATTTCCCGCATTATCTCGCCCCGTGGGGGCCAGGCGCGGGCGCAAGACCGCCATTCACCCCTTTGCCGTTTTTCCCGCCCCGTGAAGAAGCGAAACATCAGCGTGCCCTCCAAAGCCTATATCGCCCTCATCATCGCCACGCTCTGCTGGGGCGGCAACACGGTTGCCGGCAAGCTCGCCGTCGGCCACATCAGCCCCATGGCCTTCACCTCCCTGCGCTGGGTCTTCGCCGTCGCCATCATCTTCGCCATTTCCGTGCCGCAGCTGATCAAGGACTGGCCGGTGGTGAAAAAGCGCCTGCCCTATTTCTTCGTGCTCGGCAGCGTCGGTTACACCGCCTTCAACGTGTTTCTCTACACGGCCCTGCAGCACACCTCGGCCATCAATGCCGCCGTCATTCAGGCCGGCATTCCCATGGTCATCTTCGTCCTGAACTTCATCCTGTTCCGCACCCGCGTGCTGTTCGGCCAGATCGTCGGCTTCTGTCTCACCATATCAGGCGTGGCGCTGCTAGCCTCGCATGGCGACCCGGTCTCGCTGCTGCAGCTGGAAATGAATGTCGGCGACGCCGTCATGCTGCTCGCCGTGCTGGTCTATGCCATCTACACCGTCATCCTGCGCTGGAAACCGGCCGTAGACTGGCGCACGCTGATGGCCATCCCCGCCTTCTTCGCCCTCATCACCTCGGTGCCGCTGGTCTTCTGGGAAATGTCGCGCGACAGCGTCATCTGGCCGGATCAGAAGGGCTGGGTTCTGGTGGTCTATGCCGCCATTTTTGCGTCACTCATCGCGCAGATCCTGTACATCAAGGGCGTGGAGCAGATCGGCGCCAACCGCGCCGGCCTCTTCATCAACCTCGTGCCGGTCTTTGGCACCTTGCTGTCCGTTGTCGTCCTCAGCGAAACCCTGCACACCTACCAGATCATGGCACTCGTCATGGCGCTGGCCGGCATTGCCGTCGCAGAACGAAAAAAATCGCCGGCTTCCTGAACCAATGGGGTCAGGAAAACCGGCGCAGTCTGGCAGGCATGAAAGATGGGCTTAAAGCGCGGTTTCGCGCTCGGCCGGAGAAAAGACGGCATTGCCGAGGACGATATCGCCCTTATCGGTGGTGACGATCAGCACTTTTTCGAGCGATCCATCATTGTTCAGCGAAAAGGCAAGGCGCAGGGCGCTCGAAGACCAGCCGGCACCGGCCAGCGCCGTGCGCTTGATGGCGGCGCAATCACCGCAATCGCCAAGGCTTGACGAAGGGGTCGCCGGGACATCGGTTGCGAAGCCGGAAAAATAATCATCGAGCGCGCCCATGGTGGCGTTCACATCGCGGTTGATGCGCAACAGTTCCTCACGACGCTCGCCGTTGAGCGGCGCGGCAATCGTCGAAACACATTGGCCGGCGGAAAGAACACAGCCATCAAAACCGCCCGGCGCCGAGATACCGATCTCGGTCACCGCACTCTTTTCGACAGCGGCAAAACCACGGGCAAACCCGGCAGCACCCGCCGCATCGGCATGGGTGGACATGGAAGCAACGACAATTCCGCAGATGGCAGCAGCAATAATCTTCTTCAACATTTCATACCCCGTTTGGCGATCCGCCGGCTTGTGCCGGTCTCGATTTCTGTCTTGTGGGAACGTCTCTTTTCAAAGGCGCTCTCCGTCTGTGATCCCACAATGGCACAGGACTGTTTTCGACCGCTTTAAGCCGATTGCTACAATTTTATCGGTTTTCATTTTTGTACAGCGACCGCTTTTTATTCAAATATGCGCCGATATCACCGCCCCGAATTCGGAAGCAGCGTTGAGGGGCGATAAATGGGCCGCATCGCTGCGGGGATATAAATGGTATGGAAGGTTTTGCAGGCGATGCGGCCCGGTTTCAACATATGATCCGCCCGCCAAACCGGTTCCTGTTTGGAGGACGAACATATGCCGGCCGCCTTAACCGTGACATCGGGAAACTCCCCGGTTTTGGCCGCCTGCCCCGCCCATCTTGCGCCGCGCGCACGCTCGATGATCGGGATGAGGCGATTATAGCCTGATCGGCCGAGACGGGGACGCGCGGGGATAAATGCATCCCAAAAAAGGCGCGCGGCAGAAGTGCAACGCACGTTTTCGCCCCATCCCGGACACAGGAATTTTCAGCGGGTTAACAGGTCCCTGATCGGCAGCATTTGAATTAACCTTGTCTTAAAACCCGACGTTAATGGTTAGCAATTTAAGAATAGCGGAACGAAAGGGTTCCGTTATGCGTGGCGTATTTGCCGTAGTTTTTCTGATGCTCGTTCTGGCCGGTTGTGCCACCGCACCGTCGCAGGTCACCAATGCCTGTGCGATTTTCGAACAGCGGAACGGCATCTTCAATAACTGGCGACGTGATGCGAAAGCGGCCGAACGGGAGTTCGGCGTGCCCGTGCCTGTGATGATGGCGACGATCTACACCGAATCCGCCTTCCGTCCCTATGCACGGCCGCCGCGCACCAAGCTCCTGGGCTTCATTCCCTGGACGCGCCAGTCCAGCGCTTATGGTTATGCCCAGGCACTGGATGGCACATGGAGTGTCTACCAGCGCGAAACCGGCCGCCGGGGCGCCAGCCGTACCGATTTCACCGATGCCATCCACTTTGTCGGCTGGTATCACGCCAAGAGCCGCCGCGAAAACGGCATTTCGCTGAACGACCCCTATAATCTCTACCTCGCCTATTATTCCGGCCATGCCGGTTATGCCAAGGGCAGCTGGCGCAACAATTCCGCCGTCCAGAAGGCCGCGCGCCGCTCCGCCAACATGGCGCTGCGTTATGAGGCGCAGCTGCAGCAATGCGGATATCGCTGAGGCTGGGCGGGACGAGGCTGATCTAGGGACATGATGGAACTGCGAAACACCTCCTCCGTCATTCTCGGGCTTGACCCGAAGGTGACGTTGAGTTTGGGCGAATGCACCTCATCCGCACCCGTCACCCCGAACTAAATCCGGGGTCCAGTGCGATCAAGTCCTTGATCACGAAAGACTCTTCCCACGACGCAGACGCGCCGCGGCTGGATACCGGCTCAAGGCCGGCATGACGGAAGACAGCGTTATTCCCCGTAAACCGAGAGAAATTCCCGCACGGCATCGATCTCGCTGGAGCGAATTTCATGCCCGCCCGGATGCCATACCGTCTCCACGGTTCCACCCTGCGCCTGAAGGTTCTTTTCCAGCGCTGTCGTCAGCGGCACCGGGCAGATCGGATCCCGCTCTCCCGCCGTGATCAACACCCGGCGTGTGGGTTTTGCCGGGGAAATCTTCGGCTCGAACGGGATCAGCGGATGCATCAGCACTGCGGCATCGAAAAGCTCGGGCTGTTCGATCAGCACATTGGCGAGAATATTCGCGCCGTTTGAAAAGCCGAGGCCGATGATTGGTCCGGACTGGTAATGTTCGCGGTTTGCCTTGACGAAATCCGCCAGCTTCTCGGTTGCCCGGGCAAGATCGGCCATGTCGTAAACGCCCTCGCCCGTGCGCCGGAAGAAACGCGCCGCGCCATGTTCGGAAACATCGCCGACGGGTGAGAGGACGGTGGCCTGCGGCAAAAGACGGGAGCCAAAGTCGAAGAACTGGTTTTCATCGCCACCCGTGCCATGCAGCACCAGGAAAAGCGGCGCACCGGCGGCACCGGCGCGGGATTTGTGGAAATAGGTGTCCGTGTTCATCGGATAATCCTTTCTGGAAGGAGAAGGTTCAGCGATACCCGTGGCTTTTTCAGTTTCCGGGCAGCGCGATCGCATGTGGAGCAAGAGGCTTGCCGCCGGTTTCTCCTCCCCGCCAGGGAGAAGGTCGCGGTAGCGGGTTGAGGGAGCGCGGCGGGAGATAAACCGCGGGGGGTTCCCCCTCATCCGACCCTTCAGGCCACCTCCTCCCCGAACGGGGAGAAGAAAGACGCGGCAACGTCCTGCCAAACGCAATGGAGGGTTAAGTGAGAGCGGATTAAACCGCCTTCTCATCACCCAGCGGCTCCAGGTGCTTTTCCAGCACGGAGCGCAGATGCGCATGCTGGGTCGGCAGCTTCAGCGCCTCGCCAAGATGAGCGGTGTCCTCGTCACGGTCGAAACCGGGTTCGTTGGTGGCCACTTCGAACAACACACCGCCCGGCGTGCGGAAATAGATCGCCCAGAAATAGTCCCGGTCGATGACAGGCGTCACCTGATAACCGGTATCCATCAGCGCCTTGCGTACCTCCAGCTGCTTTTCGCGGTTTTCGACCGCAAAGGCGATGTGGTGCACGGAGCCTGCGCCCAGCCGGGCGCCGGAGATATTCGGCATGGTTTCGATGTCGATGACGTCGGCACCATTGCCGCCGGGCATGCCAAGACGCAAAACACCGTCCTGACGATCCACTTCCTGATATCCCATGAACTTCAAAAGCTCGGCGGTTGCGCCCTCGTCGCGAAGACGCAGGGATGCGCCCTGAAACCCATGGATCGCCTGATCTTCGCCAACGCCGTTGCCAGTCCATTGTGCGCGGGCATCATCTCTGACCTCGACCAGCGCGAAACCGTCTCCGTCAGGTCCGGCAAAATGCAGGCGCTTGTTGCCGAAGGCCTCATCGGCCTTCAGGCCGTCAACACCGGCCTTTGAAAGGCGCTCCTGCCAGTAGCCGAGCGATCCCTCGGGAACGGAAAACAGCGTCGTGCCCACTTCACCGGTGCCGGGACGGCCCTGGGCGATATGCGGGAACGGAAAATAGGTCATGACGGAGCCAGGCGTGCCGAGCTCATCGCCATAATAGAGGTGATAGACGTCAGGTGCGTCGAAATTGACGGTCTTCTTCACCCGGCGCAGGCCGAGCGTATCGGTGAAAAAACCGTTGTTCTGGCGCGCACTGGCCGCCATTGACGTGACGTGGTGCAGGCCCTTGATCTGGTTGAGCATGATAAACCCCTTTTCGCCTGGCAGGCCTCGTAATCGGGCCCGCTCTGTTCATGGCGTAAAGATGGGGTAATAGGCGCGTCAGGCATAGAGTGGACGACGGGAACGGATTGTTCCCGATTGGTGAACGATAAAATCTACTGTTCAGCCAAAGCTGCCATGCCGCAGACCTCAATGATCGTCGGCTGCGCCCATGGTCCAGTAACCGACAGCGCGCAGCGACGCCTTGGGGAAGGCTATTTCATCGGTCAGGAAGGATTTCGCCACCCTTGCCTCGGACTTTTCGCAGGCAACGAAGACATGCAGGCCGTCATGGTCCGCACTCCAGGCATGCTCGCGCAGCGCCTTTTCGATGAGGCCGGAGGTGCCGGCAGGCTTGCCGCGACGATAAAGCCATGTCCATTCGACATCGGCCGCGCAGACGATCTCCTGCCGCTCGGCCTCGTCGTCAATTTCAGCGTAGACGCGGAGCTTCTTGCCAGCAGGCATTTCGGCCGCCATGCGCAGCATCACCGGCAGCGCGGTCTCGTCACCGGCAAAGACGTAACGCTCCGCCTCCGGGCAGGTGCCGCTCGGGCCGATGATGCCGAGGACATCACCCGGCTTTGCCGTCGCGCCGAAGGTCGCGCCCGGCATGTCATCACCCTCATGCATGACGAAATCGATATCCACTTCGCCGCGACCGACATCGCCGGAACGGATGGTGTAAACCCGCCGCATCAACAGGTCGTCACCGGCCGGCCAGACGATGGCGCCGGTGGGCGCGAGATAGGGCCAGACCGGCGCGCGGGCCTGGTCCGGCACCAGCAGCAGGCGCACATGCATGCCGCCGGTGACCAGTCTTTCGATGCCGCTTTCGACGGAGACGACCAGCCGGCGCATATGCGGCGTGAGGTTATAGGCGCGGGCAACCCTGCCGATGAAGAGATTGGGCAGTTCACGCTGATGGGCCCCATGGCCGCTCCAGCGGAAATCCAGCCCCGTCTCGCCGGAAAACTCGACGATATGCTCGGCCACCATGGCCTTTACCGACATCAGTATATGTTCGGAAATGCAGTTGACCCGTGCGGCGAACCGGCCACCTTCGGCGCTGAAGCTGCCATGGCCATATTCGGTCTTGAAGCGCACCGTCGGGCCTTCGCGTTCCATCTCCATATGCTCGGAAAAATGATCCTCGAAAGCATCGACGATCGACAGCGGATCGGGCAGCGAGACGGAGGTTTCTGCAGACAGGAGAGACACGGGCATAATCCTTCACTTTGTAGTCTAGTATTCTTTAGACCGGAGGCTGCCGCGCTGTAAAGACATTTTGGTTTTGAATCCCGTCATGCCGGACCTGATCCGGCATCCAGCCAGCCCAAGTCTTTGGGCTGAAAGGACTCTTCTCGCCGCACAGACGCGCGTCGGCTGGATTCCGGCTCAAGGCCGGAATGACGGAAGTACATGCAGGGATGGCTTACACCGTTTCCGGTAATTGCCAGTCGATCGGCTGGCGACCGTGGGAGGCGAGAAAGGCGTTGGCCTTGGAAAAATGGCCATTGCCGAAAAAGCCGTTATGGGCCGAAAGCGGAGACGGATGCGGCGAGCGCAGCACCAGATGCTTGCGCTGATCCACAAAGGCCGCCTTTTTCTGGGCGTAGGACCCCCAGAGCAGGAAGACCACGTGATCGCATTCATCATTGACGGCGCGGATGACAGCGTCGGTGAATTTCTCCCAGCCCTGCCCCTGATGCGAGGCGGCGCGGGATTCTTCCACCGTCAGCACGCTGTTGAGCAAAAGCACGCCCTGTTTTGCCCAGCTTTCCAGAAAACCGTGACCAACCGGGCGGATGCCGAGATCGGCCTGCAATTCCTTGTAGATATTGACGAGCGACGGCGGAATGCGCACGCCGGGCTGCACTGAAAAACACAGACCGTGCGCCTGGCCAAGCCCGTGATAGGGGTCCTGTCCCAGAATGACGACCTTGACCTCATCCAGCGGCGTCAGATCCAGCGCCCGGAAATATTCGGCACCCTTGGGAAAGATGCGCTTGCCGGCTGTTTTTTCGGCAAGCAGGAAGTCTTTCAGCTTCAGCATGTAGGGGCTGGCGAATTCGCTGGAAAGAACGTGTTTCCAGCTGTCTTCGAGTTTGACGCCTGCCTCTGCCATGCCCGTCTCTCCCATGATGGTGCTTATTTGAACCGGTTGCCGCGCTGCAGCACTTCAATCTTGTAACCATCCGGATCGCAGATGAAAAAGTATTTCGCGAAAGGCTGGCCCTTAAAATCGGCTTCGATGATCTTGCCTGGCGAAAGCCCGATCTCGGTGAAGCGCTGGTGTTCGGCATCCACATCGGCAACGCTGACGGCAAGGTGACCATAGCCATCACCCAGCGCATAGGGCACTTCGCGACCCCGGTTGACGGTCAGCTCCAGCTCGAAATCGCCCTCGGCATTGCTGAGATAAATCAGCGTAAAATTCTCGAACTCGGCGCGTTCCGCAACCTCAAGCCCAAAAGCCTGCGTGTAAAATTCCACCGAACGCTTTTCGTCCAGCACCCGGACCATCGAGTGGATCAGCTTGGCCATGGTGTTTTCCTTCTTCTTCCTGTTAACGGTCCGGTTATGCTCCGGACATCGCGGCCCAAGGGGATAAAGACAGTGCACCCCGCTTTCAACCCTAAAGGCGTCCTGCGACAGGAGGTAACAGTCCGATCACGGCAAATGTGATGGTAAAAACCGCCGGTTTTTAAGGTGCGGCGAGGGCCTGCGGCAACAAGGCTCGCGGTTTTCTCGCACCCGCTCTATCATGAGTAGATAAGTCATGATACCGGCATAGCCATGCGCCTTCTGTACCTCTGTCTTGGCTGGCTTATGGTCGCGACCGGCATTGTCGGCGCGTTTCTTCCCGTTTTGCCCACCACGCCGTTTCTGCTTCTGGCGCTGTGGTGCTTCTCCCGCTCTTCGCCCAAGCTCGAGGCATGGCTTCTCAGCCATCCCAGATTCGGCCCATCGCTTCGGCGTTGGCGCGAACGTGGCGCAATCGCCCGCAAGGCCAAGATCGCAGCCTTGTCGGCCATGACGGTGAGTTACGCCGCCTTCTGGTTCCTGAGCGACCCGCCGCTCATGCGCGCCGCCATCGTTGCCGCCGTCATGCTCGGTTCGGCGCTGTTCATCGCCACGCGCCCGGAAAGCTGAGCGGGTTTCCCCTAGCGGTGTCGCGACTGTGGCAACACATAAGGAATGTGCCGCGCCGGCAGCCGGCCGACCACGCCGCCAATGCCATAGACCCGCGCAATCGTCTCGTCGCTGATGGTTTCCAGCGATGGTCCACTGGCCGTCACCCGGCCGCCATGCATGACGATAAGTTGATCGGCAAACTCCGCCGCAAGGTTGAGATCGTGCAGGATGGCAAGCACGAGACCGCCACCAGCCGCGAAATCGCGCGCGGTTTCCAGGACTGCGATCTGGTGGCCGATATCGAGACTTGCCGTCGGCTCGTCGAGAAACAGCGCCCGCACCTCGCCATTTTCCACCGGAAAAGGCACCTGCGCCAGGGCCCGGGCAAATTGCACCCGCTGCTGCTCGCCGCCCGACAGCATGTTGTAGGAGCGCTGCTCGAAGCCCCTCAAGCCCGCCTTGGCAAGCGCCCGGCGGGCCTGTTCTTCCGGCGCGCGTGATCCCTGCGCCACCGCTCCCATGCGCACGATTTCAAGTGCGGTAAAGGGAAAGGCAAGCTGGGTATTCTGCGGCAGCACGGCCCGCAGGCGGGCAAGTTGGACCGGCTTGAACAGCGGCAGGGCGATGTCGTTATAGGTCACCGAACCATGTTCCGGATGCAGCTCACCGCATAGAACCTTCATCAGCGTGGATTTACCCGCACCGTTCGGGCCGATGATGACATTGACCTTGCCCGGTTTCAGATCGACGCTGACGTCTTCCAGCAAGCGGCGACCGGAGCGGATGAGAGTGATGTTTTCGGCCCGGATCATGACGCATTCCGCATGGAAAAACCGCCGCGGCCCAGCAGCAGGAACAGGAAGACCGGCGCGCCGATCAGCGCGGTCACCACACCGATGGGCAGTTCCGCCGGAGCCGCCACCGTGCGGGCGAAGCTGTCCGCCAAGAGCAGAAGCGCGGCGCCGCCCAGCGCCGAGGCCGGCAGCAGGAAGCGATGTGACGGACCGATGGCGAGACGCAGAAGATGCGGCACGACGATGCCGACGAAACCGATGGAACCGGCCGCCGCCACACTTGCCCCGCAGGCGGCAGCAACGGCCAGGATGACGATCCGCTTCAGCCGCTGCACCGGAATGCCCATATGAAAGGCGGCGGCATCGCCCAGAATCAGCGCATCCAGCCCACGTGCGACGAAGGGAATGATGGCCAGCACGACGATGATGAAGGGCAAGGTGGCAAGCACCTTGGCGGGAGTTGCCCCACCAAGTGAGCCGAGCGACCAGAAGGTAATATCACGCAGCGCCCGGTCATCGGCGACGAAAATCATCAGGCCGGTCAGTGCGCCGCTGATTGCCGCAACCGCAATACCGGCCAGAATGAGCGTGGTGGTGGAGGTGGCGCCATCCTTTGTAGCGATCAGATAAAGCACCCAGGTGTTCAGTAGCCCGCCGAAAAACGCCATCAGCGGCAGAAAATGCGGGCCGAAAAACACCGCAACCGTGGCAAGCGCGCCTTCCCCGAGAGAAATCGCTGCAACCGCAAACAGCGCTGCCCCCGAGGTGACACCGACAATGCCGGGATCTGCCAGCGGATTGCGGAACAGCCCCTGCATCATCGCGCCGGACACGCCAAGCCCCGCGCCGATCAACATGCCGAGCGCCGTGCGTGGCAGGCGCACCGCTTCGAGAATGATTTTGTCACGCGCGTCGAGCTCAGCCGCGCCGCCGGTAAGATAGGTGAAGAGCTCGGAAATGCCGACGCCCGTCGGTCCACTGACAAGCGACACGCCACAGGCAAACAGCAGGATGCCGACAAGCACGGCAAGCGTGACGACCCCCTGCCGGGATCTGTCGCCGGCAACCCTGCCCTCAGCGGAGCTCAAGGCAGCAAGGCTCACGGCTTTACCGCCTCCGGGTAAAGCTTCGCTGCCAGTTCACGTCCGGCGGCCGGCGTACGCGGACCAAAACCGATGAGATAAAGCCCGTCCATGCTGATCAGCGCCTTTGAAGCCGCAGCCGGCGTGGACTGGAAGGCGGGCAGCGCAAAAATCTCGGCCGCCTTGGCGGCATGGTCGCCGCGCGCCATCGTCAGCACCACATCGGGTGCGGCGGCAATGACCGCCTCATCCGTCAGCGGCTTGTAGCCACTGATTTCCTGAGCGGCATTAATACCGCCGGCCATTTCGATGATCGCCGCGGCTTCCGTATCCTTGCCCGCCGCCATGACGCGGCCGCCGGCGCTGGAGAGCACGAAAAGAACACGCTTCCTGCTCTTTTCAGGCACCGCCGAAACATCCTTGGCAAGCGCATCCAGTCCGGCCCTGGTCTCCGCCGCCAGCGCCTTCGCCTTGTCGGAAAGCCCCACGGCCGCGCCGACATCCTCGATCTTCTTCGGTATCGCATCGCCGCTTGGCGGCGTATCGACGGTGACGAAAGGCACCGCACTGGCCTTGAGAATAGCAACGACATCCGCCGGGCCGGAGCCGTCTTCGGAGAGGATGAGATCCGGTTTCTGCGACAGAATGCCTTCCGAAGACAACGCCCGCATATAGCCGATGTCAGGCTTGGAGAGCGCATCCGCCGGATAGCTGCTGGTGCTGTCGCGCGCCACGATACGGTCCTGCGCACCCAGCGCATAGAGGATTTCCGTCACCGTACCGCCCACCGCGACGATGCGTTTCGCCTCCGGATTACCCTTGTCCGAAGCCATGGCAGCCGGCGCGGCAAAGGCGATTGCGGCGGGCACGAGTGCGGCGAAAACAAGCGGACGAAGGCGAAAATTCAACATGGCGTTATCCTGAAACACGACACAAACACGGGCGGGCGCGGCTTTGCCCGCACCATTTAACTTGAGTTCTTTGCACATGTTTATGAGCCGCGCAATCAATAAGTGGAGTAAATTTGTTCGCTTTGTCGTGAGCCTCTTCCCAACGTCGCCGCGGCTGGATATCCTGACTGAAACAGGAAACTTAAAGGGAGAATTCCATGTTTATCGCAATGAACCGTTTTCGCGTCGTGCCGGGTTACGAGGAAACCTTCGAATCCATCTGGCGCGAACGCAAATCGCACCTCAGCGAATTGCAGGGTTATATCGAATTCCACATGCTGAAAGGCCCCAAGGCCGACGACCACACGCTTTATGCCTCGCACACCGTGTGGGCCACCAAGGACGACTTCCTTGCCTGGACGAAGTCCGAACAGTTCCGTGCCGCCCACGCCAAGGCCGGTGATAACCGCGGCAAGGTCGAATATCTCTCCGGCCCGCATTTCGAAGGCTTCGACGTCATCATCCATGAAGACAAGAATGGCGAACGCCGTTCGATTGCTGCCTGAGGCAACCGATGAGCATTGCAGCCCAAAAGACCGATGACCGGCAGGCCCGCGCCGCCGCAGCCCTTGCCGAAAAGCCCGACGGCATCGTCGAAGCCATCGCCGCCAAGGCCGAGGTGACGCCGGCCGAAATTCTGGCGATCCTGCCGCAAGGCGCCGCCGTTTCCGCTGCCGCCGACCGTTTCGACGCGATCTGGAACGAGATGCGCGGCTGGGGCGAAGTCCTCATGATCGTGCAGACCGGCGATATCGTGCTGGAAGTGCCCGGCCACCTGCCGGAAGGCAGTGAAAGCCACGGCTGGTTCAACATCCATGGCGACAGCCCGATCGGCGGTCACATCAAGAAGGACAATTGCGCCGGCATAACCTTCGTCGACCGCGGTTTTCACGGCCGCCGCTCCTGTTCCGTCTGGTTCATGAATGCCGCCGGCGGCGCCATGTTCAAGATTTTCGTCCGCCGCGACGAAAACAAGGAATTGCGCGCCGAGCAACTGTCGAAGTTCGAAGCATTGCGGGACGGTTTCCGCGGCTGAGGTGAGCCGGAGGCTGCACCCCGAGGAATTGCTTTCCACGGCTGCGGCGACCTCTCCTAGCCCTCATTCCTGTGCTTGTCACAGGAATCTAGTCAGCCCAAGGACTTGGGCTGAAAAGACTCCTCTGCCGCGTGGACGCGCGGGGGCTGGTTTCCTGTAACAAGCACAGGAATGAGGGTGGAGATGCCTCGGCTCTCGCAATCGCACACGCCATCACCCACCCCGAACCTCTCCTCGAGCATTTGGGGGAACATCCATCGGTTCATCGCCCGTTCAGTGCCGTTTTCTATCATCCGTTGAAATTCGAACGGAAACCGCACGGAGCAAGCCCCATGAATGATCGCCAGCCTCTTCTTTCCCGCCGCAGTTTTGCCGGGCTTGTTGCGCTCGCCCCGCTTTTTGCGGCAGGCGGCGCGGCTGCCGCACCGGCAAGCCTGCGCGGCACCGTCTCCTATCGTGAGCGCATCGCCCTGCCGCCGGGCGCAACCGTGACCGTACGCCTGATCGATGTCTCGCTGGCGGATGCGCCGTCGCAGACCATTGCCGAAACCACCATCCGCCCACGCGGCCAGGTGCCGGTACCCTTTGTGCTGCGTTATGACGACCGCGACATCAGGGGCCGCCGCTCCTATGCGCTGAGCGCCGAAATCCGTGACCGCGACCGGCTGCTCTTCACCACCACGCAGCGCTATTCGGTATTGACCGGCGGCCGGGATAATACCGACCTCGTGCTGGAGCGTGTGGGTGCCGGCCCGGGCAGGCCGGAACCGGAAGCCGGCATTGACGGGCGCTGGCTGGTGCAGGACATCAGAGGCGAGCGGGTTCGTGGCCGCCGCCAGGCGACGCTTGAAATTTCCCGCGATGGCCGCGTGTCAGCCAATGCCGGCTGCAACGGCATTGGTGGTGAAGTGAAAATCAGCCGCAATCGCGTCGATTTCGGCCGGATGATTTCCACCCAGATGGCCTGCGCTCCCGATATCATGCGCCAGGAACGGCAGTTCATCGATGCGCTGGAAGGCGCGCGCTCCTTCAGGCTGGAGCCGCGCCGCGGCACGCTTGAACTGATCGACGGCCGCGGCCGCACGGCCATGCGCCTGCGCCGCGCCTGAGGCCGTAACGGCCCCACTGTAATGCCTGCCGCCGCCGTGCTGGCCGTGGAACATTCCATGTCGCTTCCGGCACGGCGCGGGTGCCTTTCCCGTTTTATGACTTTGGCTGCGTTCGTCTTGGCGCTTTGCTCTGCCGCAAAGCTGCGCTATGGAACGCGCCAAACCGCGTCGGCTCAAGCCGGCGCGACGTCTTTGAGGGGAAACGCATGACATCCTATGTTCTGACAGTGGCCTGCAAATCGACCCGCGGCATCGTCGCCGCGATTTCCGGTTATCTGGCGGAAAAAGGCTGCAACATCGTCGACAGTTCGCAGTTCGACGATCTGGAAACCGGCAAGTTCTTCATGCGCGTCTCCTTCATGTCGGAAGAAGGCGCGTCCCTGCAGGCCATCACCGAGGGCTTTCAGCCGGTCGCGGAGAAATTCGGCATGCAGGCGGACATCTATCCGGATGGCCAGCGCATGAAGACATTGCTGATGGTGTCGCGTTTCGGCCATTGCCTCAACGACCTTCTCTACCGCTGGAAGATCGGTGCGCTGCCGATCGACATCGTCGGCGTCGTTTCCAACCATTTCGATTACCAGAAGGTCGTCGTTAATCACGACATCCCCTTCCACCACATCAAGGTGACGAAGGAGAACAAGCCGAAGGCCGAAGCACAGCTTATGGACCTGGTCGAGACCAGCGGCACGGAACTCGTCGTGCTGGCCCGTTACATGCAGGTTCTCTCCGATGACCTGTGCCGCAAGATGTCGGGCAAAATCATCAACATCCACCACTCCTTCCTCCCCTCCTTCAAGGGTGCCAACCCCTACAAGCAGGCCTATGAGCGCGGCGTGAAGCTGATCGGTGCGACAGCGCACTACGTCACCGCCGATCTCGACGAAGGCCCGATCATCGAACAGGACACGGTGCGCGTCACCCACGCGCAATCGGCCGAAGACTATGTCTCGCTTGGCCGTGACGTGGAAAGCCAGGTACTGGCCCGCGCCATCCACGCCCACATCCACCACCGCACCTTCATCAACGGTAACCGCACCGTGGTCTTCCCGCCAAGCCCGGGAAGTTATGCTTCGGAACGGATGGGGTGAGATAACGGCACAGCCGAACTGAACGATGCGGAATTATTTTCACCGACCGGCAACCGAGCAACTCATGTAGCCGTTTCTTGACCGTAGCCCAACAGCGAGGTCATTCACATGAAAAAACTGGTCATTGCCGGCGCCGCGTTTCTCTTCGCGGCAGGGTCTAGTTTTGCCCAACAGCCGCCTCCTCCGCCACCCCCGGGAGCAGCCGACGCCGGCCCCAGGGCAGATGCACCGCCCCCGCCGCCGCCCGGCCCTGACGGTCCGAAACATGCGGGTTGGCGGGATGGTCCGCACGGCAAGAGAATGCCGCCGCCCTCCAAGGCAGCTCATTTCCGCCTGGAAGACGGCGAGCGCAAGATCGATGTAAAATGTGCTGACGATGAGCCGATGAAGGCCTGCGCAGACATCATGATGCAGATCATCGACAAGATGAACGAATAACGCCAGCCGATGTCCCATTGGACGGCATAGTGGGGCGGTTTTGAATGCGCCGCCTCACCCGAAGCGTATTCTTGCCCTCAGGCCCCGCCCGTCCGCGCCATCTTCCAGCGTTAGCCGCCCGCCGAACAGCCCGGCGATTTCCTCAACGATGGCAAGGCCGAGGCCGGCGCCGGGGGCGGCGTTTTCTTCGCCGCGGGCGAAGCGCTGGCGTACCATGGCCCGTTTTTCAGGCGGAATACCGGGGCCGTTATCTTCAACTTCCAGCCAGACCGTGCCCGTCTCCCTGCCGACACGCACGGTGACTTCCGCCCCACGCCCGGCATAATTGATGGCATTGGAGACGAGGTTGCCGATCAGCTCACCGATCAAGAGCGGCTCGGCAAGAATGGTCGCCTCGCCCTCCCCCTCGAAACCGAGATCAATGCCGGCGTCGGCCGCGCGCGGCACGAAATCGGCAGTCACGTTCTGCGCAACGGCCACGAGGTCTATCGCGGAAAAATCGTGTTTTTCGCTGGAGCCAGCGGCGTCAATATTGGCCATGCGCAGAAGCTGGGCAAGGATATGTTCGGCATGCGCCACTGACGCGCCGCCCTTCAGCGCCGCCGCCTGTGCTTCCTCTAAACTTCCGGCACGAGCGGAAAGCGCTAGCTGGGTGCTGATGATGGCAAGCGGTGTGCGCAGCTGGTGGCTGGCATTGCCGGTGAAATGCCGGAGCGCATCGAGCGCCGATTGCAGCCGCACCATGAAGGAATTGACGGTTTCCACCAGATTCTCCACCTCCACCGGCACGGATTGACGGATGGGGTGCAGGTCGTTGGGGCTGCGCTCGGCAATGGCTTCACTGAGCCGGTAAAGCGGCCTCAGCGAAATCGTCACCGCAATCCAGACGATGATCGCCGCCCCCACGATCATCAAAAGCAGCCGCAGCGCCGAACGCAGAATGATGGCCTGCGCCAGCTGGCTGCGGGCAATGGTGGTTTCGGCGACCGTTACGGAAAACGGCACGGAATTGATGCCGGTGGAGGCAAAACGCCTGATAGCGGCGATGCGGATCGGCTCGTCGCGAAACACCGCATCGCGATAGGCGGGCGTATCACCATTCGTGTTCTCCACCGTCGGCAGGTTCTGGTAACCGGTGAGGAATTGCCCGTTCGGCCCGTCGACACGGTAAAACACCCGGTCCTGCGCCGCAGATGTCAACATTTCCAGCGCGACATAGGGAATGTCGACTTCCAGCGAGCCGTCTTCGGCCACCACCACCCGCTCGGCAATGGCGAGCGCCGAACCTGAGAGCACCCGGTCGGAGACGACATTGGCGGTGTTGACCGCCTCGCGCCAGGTATCGGTCAGCGCAACACAGCCGATGATGGCGGTGGAAATGAGAAGCCAGCCTAGAAGTCGCCGCCTGAGCGAATAGGCGGCCTGTCTCATTCAGCCATCTCCGGCAGCTTTTCCAGATAATAACCGATGCCGCGCGCCGTCTTCACCGTCAGCCCATGGGGGGCAAGCCGCTTGCGCAGGCGGCTGACATATTGCTCGATGGCATTGGCGGAAATATCGTCGTCGAAGCCGGTCAGCGACTGTACGATCGCCTCCTTGGCAACCACCTTGCCTGCCCGCATGAACAGCACTTCCAGCAGCGCCACCTCGCGTGCCGGAATATCGAGCGGACGCCCATCGGCCGAAAAGGTGCGCGATGTGAGATCAAACAGCACCTTGCCGAAACTGAGCGCCGAGGAGCGCAGGCCGGCATTGCGGCGCAGCAGCACCCGCACCCTTGCCTCGAATTCGGTAATGTCGAACGGCTTGATCATGTAGTCGTCGGCACCGAGATCAAGCCCCTTGACCTTTTCCTCCGGCGTGCCGCGCGCCGTCAGGATCAGCACCGCCGCCTTGTCCTGGCGTGAACGCATGGAGCGCAGCACTTCGATGCCGTCCATTTCCGGCAGGTTGAGATCGAGAATGACCAGATCGAAACTTTCAGCCGCAATCGCCGCATCGGCGGACGCACCGTCGGAAACCACGTCCACCGCATAGCCACTGCCACGCAGCAGCGCCGAAAGACCTTCCGACAGCACCTGATTGTCCTCGACCAGCAAAATACGCAAATCTTCCTCCTGCAGCATTCCCGAGTTTAACCAAGCCCTTACCGCTTGTGAATGGCAAGCGCCTGCGGCATGATCTTTTCCATGCGTATCTGTCTTCTTCTTTGCCTCTGTCTCTGCATGGTCTCACCCGCGCTTGCGCAGGTTGCCGTTTTTCCGGCCCCATCGGGCAAGGCGGATGCGCAAACGCTGGTGGTTTATTCCTCTCTGGATGAACCTCTGGCAACGCCGATGATCGAGGGTTTCCAGAAGGCCAATCCTGATATCGCCGTCCATTACGAGGATATGCTGACCGGCGAAATCTATGACCGCATCGTCAAGGAAACCGATGCCGGCAAACAGACCGCTGATTTCGCCTTCTCTTCCGCCATGGATCTGCAGGTAAAACTGAGCAATGACGGTTACGCCCAGCGCTCGGATCTCGCCATGAGCGCCCGCTGGCCCGCCTGGGCCAACTGGCGCAACACCGCCTATGCGCTGACCTTCGAGCCGGCGGTCTTCGTGTATCACAAGCCGAGTTTCACCACCGAAAAGCCGCCCGCCACCCGTGCCGAATTCGTCAATTACCTCGAACACCACGCCAAGGAAGTATATGGCCGCATCGCCACCTACGATATTGAGCGCTCCGGTGTCGGCTTCCTGTTCATGTCGCGGGACCAGGAGCAGTTCGGCGATATCTGGAGCGTCATCAAGGCCATGGGGGCCGCAGGCGTGAAGGTCTATTCCACCTCCTCGGCCATTCTGGAGCGCGTTTCCGACGGCCGCTTCGTGCTGGGTTACAATATTCTCGGTTCTTATGCGGCGGACTGGGCCTCACGCCACCCCGATGTCGGCATCGTCTTGCCCAAGGATTATACCGTGGTCATGTCGCGCATCGGGCTGGTGCCGGAAGCCGCCGCCAATCCCGAACTCGGCCGCCGTTATCTCGAATTCTTCATGTCCAAGGAAGGCCAGACGATCATGGCCCGGCAATTGCAGATCCCCGCTGTCAGCCCGGAAGTGGCGGGCGAAAACACCGCCAACACCATGCAGGCCATCCACGGCGCACAATTGCGCCCGGTCCCCGTCAGCCCCGGCCTGATGGTCTATCTGGACCAGGTCAAGCGCAGCCGGCTGATCGAGCGCTGGAACGAGGCGTTGCGCTCGCAATAGGTTTGAACGCCCCACCGTCCCTCATTCCTGTGCCTGTCACAGGGATGAGGCAGCGGCAGGCTTTGAAAGCGCTGACCCGACACACCACTGTGGACGTCCGACACAAATTAATAGAGAGTAAATGCGCAAGGACTTGCGTAGCGTCAGTTAGATGACAGCTTTTTGTGATGCTCTGCAATCCTTCTTCATTCCGTGGAGGCGGAAGAAGATGCGGGAGGAAATCTTGAGGATTGCCAAGGCCCTGCGCTGAGTTCTCAGCGCCGGCACAGATGCGCCCTGAAGCCCCCTTCCGCATAAACGAAAAACGACGCCCAAAAGGGCATCCTGAGGAGGGTTTTCTAAGTGAAACATTTTCTTATCGGCACATTTCTGGCGGGCGTGATCGCTCTTCCGGCGGTTGCAGCGGATTACACCATCATTGCCCCGGCCAACCCCGGCGGCGGCTGGGACCAGACCGCACGTTCGCTGCAGACCGTGCTGCAGGAAGAAGGCATTTCCAAGAGCGTTCAGGTGCAGAACGTACCGGGCGCCGGCGGCACCATCGGTCTTGCGCAGTTCGCCAGCCAGCAGAAGGGCAACCCGAACGCCCTCATCGTCGGCGGTTACGTGATGGTCGGCGCGATCCTCACCAACAAGTCGCCCGTCACCCTCAATGAAGTGACGCCGATCGCCCGCCTGACCGGCGAATATGAAGCCATCGTCGTTCCGGCATCTTCGCCGCTGAAGACCATCGGCGACCTCGTCGAACAGCTCAAGAAAGACCCGGGCAGCGTTTCCTGGGGCGGCGGCTCTGCCGGCGGCACCGACCATATCGCCGTTGGCCTGATCGCCAAGGCGGCTGGCGTTGATCCGACCAAGATCAACTACATCGCTTATTCCGGTGGCGGCGAAGCGCTTGCCTCGATCCTCGGATCGCAGGTCACGGCCGGCATTTCGAGCTACGGCGAATTCGAAAGCCAGGTCAAGGCCGGCACGCTGCGCCTGCTCGCCGTTTCCAGCGAAGAGAAGCTGGAAGGCGTTGACGCACCGACGCTGAAGGAAAGCGGCCTTGATGTCGTCGTCCAGAACTGGCGCATGGTCGCCGCTGCTCCCGGCCTGACGCCGGAACAGGAAAAGGCCGTTAGTGCAGACGTCGAAAAGCTGGCGAAATCCGCCAAGTGGCAGGAAACCCTGAAGACCAAGAGCTGGATGGACACCTACCTTTCCGGCGACGAGTTCAAGGCACAGCTTGCCAAGGACACTGCCGCTACCGAAACGATCCTCAAAGACATCGGACTGGTAAAATGAGCCAGGGTTCCAACCCTTCTGAGCATCAAAAGCGCCGCCCTGATTGGGCGGCGCTGGCGATCGCCGTCTTCCTCGTCCTCATTGCCTGCGTGATCTTCTGGGACAGCGCGCGTCTCGCCAGCGTCACCGGTTATTCGCCGGTCGGCCCGGCAACCGTGCCTTATGCCATCGGCTTCTGTCTTGTCGGCCTGGCGCTCTGGACAGCCGTTGAGGCCTGGCGCGGTGATTTTCCCGAACGCGACAGGCAGGAAATCGCTCCGGTCGTCTGGGTCATTGCCGGTCTCGCCGCGCAGATGCTGCTGCTGAATGTGGCGGGTTTCTCCATTGCCACGGGTCTGCTTTTCGCCTTCACGGCGCGCGCCTTCGGCAAACGCAAACTCTGGTATTCGATCCCCATCGGCATCGTTCTGAGCTTTGCCATCTGGTTCATTTTTGCGCGCCTGCTGCAGCTTTCGCTGCCCGCCGGACCTCTGGAACGGCTGTTCTTCTAACAGCCATTCCGCCGAATTCGAGATCACAGGAAACCGCAGGCGCGCGATGACGCATACGCCAGCCGTTCCGCCCGCCCATCGGGTCCACTTTGGGGGACATCTGTCCATGAGTACGTTTGAATTCCTGCTGCACGGTCTTGAGGTTGCTGCCCAACCCATGAACCTGCTCTATGCGCTGATCGGCGTCACGCTCGGCACCGCCGTCGGCGTTCTGCCCGGCATCGGGCCTGCGCTGACCGTGGCGCTGCTTCTGCCCGTTACCTACAGGCTCGATCCCGCCGGTTCGCTCATCATGTTCGCCGGCATCTATTACGGCGGCATGTATGGCGGATCGACCACCTCGATCCTGCTCAACACGCCGGGCGAAAGCGCTTCAATCGTGACCGCGCTCGAAGGCAACAAGATGGCCCGCAAGGGCAGAGGCGGGCCGGCGCTGGCCACCGCCGCCATCGGCTCCTTCGTCGCCGGCCTTATCGCCACCATCGCGCTCGCCTTCATCGCGCCCTATATCGTCAAGCTGGCGCTGGTCTTCGGCCCGCGTGAATATTTCGCGCTGATGGTGCTCGCCTTCGTCACCGTTTCCTCCGCTTTCGGGGATTCGGCACTGCGCGGCCTCACCTCGCTGTTCATCGGCTTTGCGCTTGCCATCGTCGGCATCGACCAGCTGACCGGCCAGACCCGCATGAGCTTCGGTATTCCCGATCTGCTCGACGGCGTCGAAGTAACGACGCTTGCCGTCGCCATGTTCGCCATCGGCGAAACGCTGTTCATCGTCGCCCAGGGCAGCACCGGCCCGGACAAGGTCGAAGCCGTCAAGGGCTCGGTCTGGATGAGCGCGCAGGACTGGGCACGCTCGTGGAAAGCCTGGTTGCGCGGCACGCTGATCGGCTTCCCCATCGGCGCAATGCCGGCGGGCGGTGCTGAAATCGGCACCTTCCTGTCCTACGCTACCGAAAAGAAGCTGACCAAATATCCGGAAGAATTCGGCCATGGCGCCATCGAAGGCGTCGCCGGTCCGGAAGCCGCCAACAATGCGTCCGCCGCCGGCACGCTGGTGCCACTGCTCACACTCGGCCTGCCGACCACGGCAACCGCCGCCATCATGCTCGCCGGCTTCCAGCAATATGGTCTGCAGCCCGGCCCGTTGCTGTTCGCCACCAATCCGCAGCTCGTCTGGGGCCTGATCGCCAGCCTGTTCATCGCCAACCTGATGCTGCTGGTGCTCAACCTGCCGCTCGTCGGCCTGTGGGTGAAGCTGCTGACCATTCCGAAGCCCTGGCTCTACGCGGGTATTCTGCTGTTTGCGACACTCGGCACCATCGGCGCCAACCCGTCGGTCTTCGAACTCGGCATGCTGCTCGCCTTCGGTATCCTCGGCTATATCATGCGCATCTTCGGTTATCCGATTGCGCCTGCGGTCGTTGGTCTCATCCTCGGCCCACTTGCCGAACAGCAGCTGCGCCGTGCACTTGCCATCGGCCAGGGCGACCCGACGGTGCTGTTCACTTCGCCGATTGCTGTTGGCCTGTTCATCGTTGCGGCAGCCGCCTTCATCATCCCGCTGATCATGCGTATCCGCGGCCGTGGCGAGGTGCTGACGCAGCTTGCCGCCAACGAAGACTGAGAAACCACGAACCTCCCAAGGCAACTGGCCCCGTATCTTCGGATGCGGGGCCTTTTTTATTCACGCCAACGGGATATGTGGCACATGTGCAGCCGTGATAGGATCACTCTCCAAACCTGGGAGAAAAACATGCGCACGATCGCGATCATGATGGTTCTGGCCCTTGCCGGCTGCTCCACCGCCGCCCCCGATGTGGAACCCATTCCCGGCAGTATCACCTATGGCGGGCAACCCCGTACCAAACTCACCAAATCCCCCATCGGCAGCACGCTCAGCAATGAATTTGTCATGGAGGATGGGCGGTTTGCCGTGGAAACCTATCGGGTGCAGCCGGACCGGTCGCTGAAGCTGGAGAGGCGCGAAATTGTTGGTGACTGGCCGCCGGATTGACAGCGGCTGTCACGTTGGTCGTGATGGGTAAAAGGCACCGACAAAATTGACGCCGGCCTTTCCTTCCCCTCAACGTCATCCTCGGACTTGATCCGAGGATCCATCACCACCGCCGCAGTGGATCCTCGGGTCAAGCCCGAGGATGACGGGGAAGAGGTTCGAGCAGATGTTTCATCTGCCCCCCACATTTCCCGCTCACCGCAATTCAGAACCGTTCTAAAACATATTTTTGATTTCCGCCGACCTTGTCAATAAAGCTGATAACGAACATCAAGTTAACCCGACGGAAAGCTTTCCGCCGGTCCGGAACCATATTGCAAGGGACATATTCGTGGCCATCAACTTCACCTTCCCCGTTCGGCTGCTGGCGGCAGCGGCCTTCAGCCTTGGCGCAATGACCGCGGGCGCGCAGGAAATGACGATCAAGCACGCGCAGGGCGAAACCGTGCTGAAAGCGGCACCGAAGAAGGTTCTGGTTCTGGATATTCCCTCGCTCGACAATCTCGATGCGCTGGGCGTCGAGCCGACAGGCGTCGTCGGCTCCAACCTGCCGGCCTATCTGCAGAAATATGCCGACGGCAAATATCTGAAGGTCGGTACGCTGTTCGAGCCCGATTACGAGGCGATCAATGCGGCTGAAGCCGATCTCGTCATCGTCGGCGGCCGTTCGCGGGCGAAATATCCTGACGTTTCGAAGATCACGCCCGCCATCGACATGTCGATCGATTCCAAGGAATTCATCAACAGCGTCAAAGGCAACATCACCAAGCTCGGCGATATCTTCGGCAAGCAGGAAGAAGCAAAGAAGCTCGACGCCGCCCTCGACGAAAAAGTCGCCAGGCTGAAAGAGATCGCCCCGAATTCCGGCACGGCGATGATCCTCCTCACCAATGCCGGCAAGGTCGGCGTGTATGGCCCGAGCTCGCGCACCGGCTGGCTGCACACCGAAATCGGCTTCAAGCCGGTCGCCGCCGACATTGATGACCGCTTCGACCGCGGCGACGTCGTATCCTTCGAATATCTGGCCGAGGTCAATCCCGAGTGGCTGTTCGTGATCGACCGTGACGCCGGCATCGGCCGCGCCACGGACCCCGGCAAGGCCGCCGCGCAGGTGCTGGACAACGAACTGATCCACCAGACCAATGCCTGGAAGAAAAAGCAGATCGTCTATCTCGATCCCCAGGCGGCCTATATCGTCAGCAGCGGTTATACCGCGCTCTCCACCCTGCTCGATCAGGTCTACAAGGCCGTCTCCGAGAAGAAGTAACCCCTGCCAAATATCATCAGGGCTCCCGATGGCTTGAGGCCGCCGGGAGCTTTCGTCTTTTCCGGAAACTGCCAACGTGAAGTCCCTTTCACTGATATCAGCCCTTCTTCTGGCCTTGACGCTCGCCATCGTCAGCCTGTTTGTCGGCGTGAGCGACGTTTCGCTCACAACGCTCTTTTCGCCTGATACGAGCGCGGATGCGCTGCGCGTGCTGCTCGTCAGCCGCATTCCGCGCACGCTGGCGTTGATCTTGGCCGGCAGCTCGATGGCGATTGCCGGTCTCATCATGCAGATGCTGGTGCGCAACCGCTTCGTGGAACCTTCGACGGCCGGCACGACCGAATCCGCCGGTCTCGGCCTTCTCGTCGTCACCCTGTTTGCACCCGAAACGCCGATCTTCGGCAAGATGCTGGTGGCAGCCGTTTTCGCGCTCGCCGGCACGGCGCTTTTCCTGCGTATCCTGAGACAGGTGCCGCTGCGCGATGTGCTGCTGGTGCCGCTGATCGGCATCATGCTCGGCGGCGTCATTTCCGCCGTCACCACGTTCTTCGCCTATCGTTTCGACCTGCTGCAATCGCTCGGCGCATGGATGACCGGCGATTTTTCCGGCGTGCTGCGCGGCCGGTATGAATTGCTGTGGGTCGGTTTCCTCTTCGCCATTGCCGCCTATCTCGCCGCCGACCGCTTCACCGTGGCCGGCATGGGGCGCGACTTCACCACCAATCTCGGCCTCAACTACCGCCGGGTGATGGCGCTCGGCCTCACAATCGTTTCTCTGGTCAGCGCCGTCGTCGTCGTCACCGTCGGCATGATCCCGTTTCTCGGCCTGATCGTACCGAATGTCGTCAGCCTGATGATCGGCGACAATATGCGCCGCTCCGTGCCCTGGGTGGCAACGCTTGGCGCGGTCTTCGTGCTTTCCTGCGACATCATCGGTCGGACCGTGCGCGCGCCATACGAGATACCGATCGGCACCGTGGTCGGCGTCATCGGCAGCGCGCTGTTCCTCTATCTCCTGCTGCGGAAACGCCACCATGCGTGAGAGACATCCCGACCGGCGTGCAAAAACCGTTCTGCTCGTGCTCGCGGCATTCGCACTCATCTCCATGGCCGCCTTCATGACACTCGGCGCAAAAGGGAGCTGGAGCTTCGTACTGCCGTTTCGCGGCATCAAGCTTCTGTCGCTCTTGCTGGTGGCCTATGCCATCGCCGTCTCCACGGTGCTGTTCCAGACCGTCACAAACAATCGCATCCTCACCCCTTCGGTGATGGGTTTCGATTCGCTTTACGTGCTGATGCAGACCGGGCTGATCTTCGTCTTCGGCTCGGCAACCGTTGTCATGATCGATCCGCAGCTGAAGTTCATCGTTGAAACCGCGCTGCTCGTCACCTTTTCCGCCCTGCTCTATCGCTGGCTTTTCGTTGGCGCGGAACGCAGCCTGCATCTTCTCGTACTGGTCGGCATCGTCTTCGGCGTCTTTTTCCGCAGCCTCTCGGGCTTCATGCAGCGCGTGCTCGACCCGAACGAATATACGGTGCTGCAGGACGTGCTCTTCGCCAGCTTCAACTCCATCGATCCCACGCTTCTGACGATCTCGGCGATCATCATCGGTGTCGTGACCATCATCGGGCTGCGCCTCCTGCACACGCTCGACGTCCTCTCGCTTGGCCGGGCAACGGCCATCAGCCTTGGCGTCGACTATAAACGCACGGTCACGATCATCCTCGTGCTGGTCTCCGTGCTCGTCGCCGTCTCAACCGCGCTCGTCGGCCCGGTCATGTTCTTCGGCCTGCTGGTCGCCGCCCTTGCCCATTATCTCACCGGCAACAGCAAACACGCCTATGTGCTGCCGGCGGCGATCCTCATCGCCATAATCTGCCTCGTTGGTGGCCAGGTGGTGCTGGAGCGGGTCTTCGCCTTCGATACGGCGCTTTCCATCATCATCGAATTTCTGGGCGGCATCGTCTTTATCGGTCTTATTTTGAAGCGGGGTGCGCGATGATCATCGCCAGTCAGATCAGCAAATCCTATGGCGATACGCTCGTCGTCGACGGCGTCTCCGTCTCCATTCCGGCAGGCGGCGTCACCTCGATCATCGGCCCGAACGGGGCGGGAAAATCCACGCTGCTTTCCATCGTCGCGCGGCTGATGTCCATGGACGCAGGAACCGTGACGGTGGACGGTCTGGATGTGAGCAAGACCGCTTCCGATACGCTGGCAAAACGCCTCTCGATCCTGCGGCAAGACAACCACATTTCCTCGCGCCTGACGGTGCGCGATCTCGTCGGTTTCGGCCGTTATCCCTATTCCAAGGGTCGCCCGACCATCGAGGACAAGGTCCATATCGATCGGGCGCTGGAATATCTCAATCTCGAACCGCTGGCCGGCCGCTTTCTGGACGAGCTTTCCGGCGGCCAGCGCCAGCGCGCCTTCGTGGCCATGGTTCTGTGTCAGGACACGGATTATGTGCTGCTCGACGAGCCGCTCAACAATCTCGACATGAAACATGCCTCCAGCATGATGAAGATCATGCGCAAGGCAGCCGACGAATTGAAGAAGACCGTGGTTCTGGTGCTGCACGACATCAACTTCGCCTCCTGGTATTCCGACACCATCATCGCCATGCGCGAGGGCCGCATCTGCCATCAGGGACCGGCGCAAGAAATCATCCGCCCGGAGATTCTCAAGGACATCTACGACATGCCGATCCGCGTCGAGGACATAGACGGCCGGCGCATCTGCCTGTTTTACGAATGACCTGATGATTGCGCAGGATTTTTGCCGCTGCAGTGCTTAACATGGAACAGGGCCACAGGCCCGGACGTTAATCGACAGACTTTTCCAAAGCGGCATTCCGTCCGCAACTTCAGGAGACATCGATGAAGACGCACAAGACGAAAAACGATCTGCCTTCCAACGCGAAATCGACCGTGATCGGCATTCTGAATGAATCGCTCGCCTCGGTGATCGACCTTGCGCTTATCACCAAGCAGGCGCACTGGAACCTGAAAGGCCCGCAATTCATCGCCGTCCACGAACTTCTCGACACTTTCCGCACCCAGCTCGACAATCACGGCGACACGATTGCCGAACGCGTCGTGCAGCTTGGCGGCACGGCGCTGGGCAGCCTGCAAGACGTCTCCTCAACGACGAAGCTCAAGGCCTATCCGACCGATATCTATAAAATCCACGACCATCTCGACGCTCTGATCGAGCGTTATGGTGAGGTGGCAAACATGATCCGCAAGGCGATCGACGATTCCGACGAGGCCGGCGATCCGACGACAGCCGACATCTTCACCGCCGCCTCGCGCGATCTCGACAAATCCCTGTGGTTTCTCGAAGCACACGTACAGGAAAAGAGCTGAGCCAAAGGCATTTGCAGCCGGCTCATCACAGCAAAGCGCCCGAGAGACTCGGGCGCTTTTTTCGTAAAGATGATGCCATCAATGGCGGCGCAGAACCGCAAGCCCTATGTCGCGCAACATCTCATGATCCAGAATGCCGCGCTGGGCGCTGCGGATCAAAATTGCTGCACATTCATTGGCAACATGGCTGCTGCGATCTTGAAGGCACTCGAAACAAACACCATCGAAAATATTCTGCAGATCGGTGATTTGTTCTGGCGACAATTGTGCGCCGACTCTTTCAAAAGCTGCGTACGACAAGGCTCATCCTCCCGATGATGATATGCCAAGTATCGTTTCTTTTTTTCGTGGGCATCAATTTTGTACACCCGAACGAATCACTTGTCGAATCAGATTTTAACCAAATGTAAACAGGTTATTTTCTGCACTACCGGTTATCCGCGCGCCTTCTGCCGTGGCAATAAAGACCATCAGAAACAAAGCTTTCGCCCGCCCCTGACTGCATATGGCGCTGCCTCCGGCGCGCCCCCTCGAATAAAGCAGCAGCCGGAAGGATTTCCACCGAAACCGCAAAAGAAACTATTGCATTCCAAAATCGATTGAGCGATATAGCACCCGTCGCCGAACTTCGGCGGTCCGCAGTCCAGCGAACTACCCCGGACCAGCGGTTTTGAGCGGGTGTAGCTCAGGGGTAGAGCACAACCTTGCCAAGGTTGGGGTCGAGGGTTCAAATCCCTTCGCCCGCTCCAGTTTTTCCGGATCGATAAGTAAAGATTTGCGCAGCTTGTTGTGCCGGGTGATCATTCTGGCAAGCCCGGATGCGTGACCAATTTCGGCCTTCGTGGCGGTTTCCCGCACATGCATGAAACCGGGAGGAGTTGGCCCCTCCCGGCTGTCACGATTCAGGCAGCTTCATCCCACACGGGCGCCAGCCCATCCGGCGAGACGATACGGCCATCCGGTTTGGCGAGAGCGTGGATCGCCGCCATTTCATCAGCCGACAGCGCAAAATCGAAAATCGCCAGGTTTTCATCAACCCGGGCTTCATTGACGGTTTTGGAGAGAGCAACAACGCCCTCCTGCTGTACCAGCCAGCGCAACACCACCTGCGCCACGGATTTACCCCGGCTTGCGGCGATATCCTTCAGCACCGGATCGGCAAAGACCTTACCGTCAGCCATGCCGTAATAACCGGTGACCGACATGCCCGCTTCTCTGGCAGCCGCCATCACCGCGCCCTGATCGATATAAGGATGGTATTCGATCTGATTGGTGACGATCGGCGCTTTGGAGAGCTTCACCGCTTCGGCCATCAGCACCGTATTGAAGTTGGAAATGCCGATATGGCGCACCTTGCCGGCCTGCCGGACCTCGTTCAGCGCGCCGATCTGCTCGGAGAGCGCCACCGCCTCGTTCGGCCAGTGCAAAAGCAGCAGATCGACATAATCGGTCTTCAGCTTTTTCAGGCTTTCATCAACCGAGGCGAGGAAAGCATCGTGCCGGTAATTCTCGACCCAGACCTTGGTGGTGAGGAAGATATCACCCCGTGCCACGCCGGAGCCGGCGATGGCCTCACCCACTTCGGCCTCGTTGCCGTAAATCTGGGCCGTGTCGATATGGCGAAAACCGGCTTTCAGCGCGTGCGGAACGATGCGCAGGACATCCGGGCCGGGAATGCGGAAGGTGCCGAAGCCGAGCGCCTGAATGGAAGCGCCATTGGCGGTAACGTCAAACATATATTTTCTCCTGTGATATTGCCCGGCCAGCCCCAGGGGAATGGCCGGGAATTGGGTGTGAAAAGCTCAAGCGGTTTTCAGCGTCAGTGCGGCGCGGCGATCAAGAGCGCTGCTCCAGAGGGTCAGCAGCAGGGCGACGGCGACGAGGATCGCGCCGACCCATGGGGTTGCGGCAAGGCCCATCGGCGATTCCACCACCAGACCACCGAGCCATGCGCCGATGGCGATGCCGAGATTGAAGGCGGCGATGTTGAGCGCCGAGGCAACATCGACCGCGCCGGGGCGGTGCTCCTTGGCCAGTTGCACCACGTAAAGCTGCAGGCCGGGAACATTGGCGAAGGACAGGAAACCGAGCGCGGCAAGTGTGATGAGCGTCAGCACCGGCGAGACAGCCGTGAAGGAAAAGACGAGCAACACGATGGACTGCGCCAGGAAGAGGCCGATCAGCGCCTTGACAGGGTTATGGTTGGCGATCTTTCCGCCGCCGATATTGCCGGCGGCAATGGCGATGCCGTAAAGCACGAGGATCAGGCTGACGCTCTTTTCCGAAAAACCGGTTACGTCCTGCAGGATCGGCGCAAGGAAGGTGAAGGCGACAAAGGTGCCGCCGTAACCGAGCGCGGTCATGGCAAAAACGATGAGCAGACGACCGGAACCGAGAACGCGGACCTGATCGAGCAGGCTGGCAGGCGGCGCCTTCTTGAGCGTGTTCGGCAGAAGGGCGGCAATGCCGAAGAAGGCGATGACACCAAGCCCGGCAACGGCCCAGAAGGTCGCGCGCCAACCAAACACCTGACCAATATAGGTGCCGAGCGGAACGCCGGTGACGATGGCGACCGTCAGACCCATGAACATCATGGCAATCGCCGAACCACGACGGTTTTCCGGCACGAGATCCGCGGCAATCGTTGCGCCGACCGAGAAAAAGACGCCATGGGCAAAGGCGGCGATGACGCGGGCAACGAGCAACATCTCGTAGCTGGGAGAAAGCGCCGCAGCGCTGTTGCCGATGATGAACAGGGCCATCAGTCCAAGCAGCAACGGTTTCCTTTCAATCTTTCCGGTCAGCGCCGTCAGGATCGGCGCACCGAAGGTGACGCCCAGCGCGTAAACGCTGACGATGAGGCCGGCAAGCGGCAGGGTAATGTTGAGATCATTTGCCACCGTCGGCAGAAGGCCGACGATGACGAACTCCGTGGTGCCGATCGCATAGGCCGCGATCGTCAGGGCAAATATGGCCAATGGCATGACGAATACCTCTTCGCCCAGCGGGATCGCGGGCGTTCTGGACAGCGGTGCCGTCCGGTTGGATCAAATCTATGGACGCAATATGGGCGAAGGGGACTTGCATGATAATCGGCAAGGTTGGATAAATACCTTTGAATTGATTTCACAGGTGGTACGGCGATGGACAATCGGGCCGGAGAAATGGAAGTCTTTGTGGCGGCAGCTGAACTCGGCAGTTTTTCCGCCGCAGGACGTCGGCTGAAACTGTCGCCCTCGGCGGTGAGCAAGCTCGTCACCCGCATTGAAGACCGCCTTGGCACCCGTCTTCTGGCCCGTTCCACCCGTGTGGTAACGCTGACACCGGAGGGGGAGGTTTACCTTTCCCGGGCACGGCGCATTCTGGCGGACATAGCCGAGACGGAACAGATCGTGGCGAGCGGCGGCAAGGTGATGCCGCGCGGCCTGCTGCGCGTCAACGCCACGCTGGGTTTCGGCGAACGTTATCTCCTGCCGCTCGCGCCTGAGTTCCTGTCGCTATATCCTGACATCGAGCTAGATATCTCACTGACCGACGGCGTCATCAGCCTGATCGAGGAGCGCACCGATATCGCCATCCGCTCGGGCGCGATGGGCGATTCATCCCTGAAGGCGAGAAAGCTGAAAGAGGTGCGCCGGATCATCGTCGCCTCCCCCGCTTATATCGAAAAACACGGCATGCCGGAAAAACCGCAGGATCTGGCGCAGCACAATTGCTTCAGCTTCAATTTCAGCCGCAACCTCAATGAATGGCCGTTTCGTGATCCCGGCTCGGCGGAAGTCTATCGCCTTCCCGTCACCGGCAATGTCGCGGTCAACAGCGGCATGGCGATGCGAAGGCTATGCCTGACGGGGTTAGGGCTCGGAAGGGTCGGCGAGTTTCATATCGAACCGGATATCGAGGCGGGCCTGCTGGTGCCGGTGCTAGAAGACTATAATGCCGAAGAGATGGAAGTGATCCACGCGGTTTATGCCGGCCATGAGCACCTGGCCGCCCGCGTGCGCGCCTTCATCGATTTTGTCGCGGCAAGGGTCGGGCGGTGATTGACCACCTCAGACCATGCCGTGCACCAGCTTGGCGAGCCAGTCGACAAAAACCCGCACCTTGTTAGTAACGTGCCGGGTCTGCGGATAAACAACATAGATCGGCATGGCTTCGCGCTGCCATTCCGAAAGGACCGGCACCAGTTCGCCGCGCGCCAGGTGATCTTTCACCATGAAGATCGGCAATTGCACGATGCCCATGCCCGCCAGCGCGGCATTGAGATAAGTGCGGCTGTCATTGACGGATACCACATAATTCGGGGTCAGCTCGACGCTGCGCACACCATTGTCGAAGGAAGCCGGCATGATCTGGCCGGTGGTGGCATTGAGATAACCCACCGAATAATGATCCTTCTCCAGATCTTCGGGTTCGCGCGGCATGCCGAAATTTTCGATGTAGGATGGCGAAGCGAATGTCTCGAACCTGAGTTCGCCCACTTTACGGGCAATCAGCGACTGATCGCGCAGCACGCCAACCCGGAGCGCACAGTCGACATTTTCGGCAATATAGTCGACCAGCCGGTCACCTACGCCGAGATCGAGACGGATTTGCGGATAACGCTGGTAAAATTCGCAAAGATGTGGGATAACCACGAGGTCCGCAAAGACACCCGCCATTTCCACACGCAACCGGCCGGATGGCTGCACCTGCGCGCTGGACATGCTACCATCAAGTTCTTCGATTTCCGATAAAATCTGTGAGGCTCGCTCATAATAGAGAGCGCCATCAGTCGTCAGCATCACCCGCCGCGTGGTGCGGTTGAGAAGCGTGGTCTGCAGATGCGCCTCCAGCGCCTGCACCATATTGGTAACCGTCGTTTTGGGCATGTTCAGCGCGGTGGCGGCGCGGCTGAAATTGCCGGTCTCGACGACGCGCGTGAAGACCCGCATGGCGGAAAGCTGATCCATCGAAGCTATTATCCGTTTTTTTGGAATAGTGTTTTCATTTTGACGTACTTGATCGTTTTCTCTCGAACAATAATATGAATTTCAGATTTTGCAAATATGGTGAACTGCCGATGGCGGTACACGGGACCGGATCAAATGAAGGCGCACTGGGAAAACATCGAATGCTGTGGGGGCCCCGCATCCCAGCTTTCCGTGCGCCGATATGAGAGCGCCGGCCTGTGCAGCCATCCGCCGGTGATCCTTTATCTGCGGGGTGGTTCGTTTCTGGAAAAGGGCGGCAATTGCCCGGAACTTCCGGTAGCGCGCGCCCTGGCGGAAAGCGGTGCCATCGTTGTCGAGGCTGATTATAGCAAGCCGTCCGGCAACGAGTTTCCGATGGTGATCGATTGCGCTTTCGAAGCGCTCGACCATCTGAGCCGGGACCGCAAACATTATGGCAGCGCGAAATCGCTGCTGTTCGTGGCCGGCGAAGAGGCAGGCGGCAATGTGGCGGCGGGACTTGCGCTTAAAGCCCGTGACCGCATGCCGGGCAAGCTCGCCGGGCAAATTCTTCTGTCGCCCATGATCGACCCGATGATGACGACGGAATCCTTTCGCGACGCGGACAGGATCGGCATGCGTGAGCGCTGGGCGGATGGCTGGAGCCATTATCTTGCCAAGGCCTGTGGGTTCTTCCACCCCTATGCCGCGCCCTGCCAGTGTACGCGGCTGAACCGGGTGGCGCCGGCGCTGATCTTTACCGCCGAGGACGACCCTCTGCGCGACGAAACGGTCGGTTATGCCGACAGGCTCATCGCCTCCGGTGTCAACGTCCGACAGCATGTTTTCCCCTCCGGCGTCGGCTGGACGGGGCTTTATCAAGGAGAGGGCGGCGGATGGGTCTCATCCGTCTGTTCGGAGTTCAAGACCTTCGTTGACCAGTTGAGACACTGATACCGCATATTTTAAGACACTGACGGCTCCTGAACCGAGCCAAGGAGAACCCCATGACGCTGAACACAAAGCGCCGGGCCCTGACGGGCGCCGGCATCGGGCTAGCTATGTCCGTTGCAGCCGCAGCGCTGTTTTTTGACCTGCCAGCCAGCCGCGATGCGACGGCAGCTTCCACGCCCGCCGAGACGCCGGCTATCCCGGTCACCGTCGCCAAGGTGGAGAGCCGCGACGTCATGCGCTGGGAAGAATTTTCCGGCCGTCTCGAAGCCGTTGACCGGGTGCAGATCCGCTCCCGTGTCGCCGGCCAGATCAAGGCCGTGCATTTCCGCGAAGGCGCGCTGGTGAAGGAAGGCGACCCCCTCTTCACCATCGATCCCGCCCCCTATCAGGCCGCCGTTGCTGGCGCTGAGGGCCAGGTCGCTTCCGCTGAAGCCAAGGTCAGCCTCGCGAAAACGGAACTCGACCGTGGCCGCCGGCTTTCCGACAATCGCACCATCTCCCAGAGCGATCTCGACCAGCGTCAAAGCTCGTTTGCGGATGCCGAAGCCCAGCTTCGCGCCGCCCGCGCCGCACTGACCACGGCGCAGCTCGATCTTGGTTACACCGAAATCCTCGCCCCGGTTTCCGGTCGTGTCGGCCGCATTGAAATCACCGCCGGCAACCTCGTCGCCGCCGGCTCCACATCGCCGGCGCTGACGACACTGGTATCGGTCAACCCGATCTATGCCAGCTTCAATGCCAGCGAAGGCGTGGTGGCCAAGGCCCTTGCCGAACTGCCGCAGACGGATGGCGCCCTGCCGGCTCTCGAACAGATCCCGGTGGAAATCGGCACGCTTTCGGATGAAGGCACGCCGATCAAGGGCACGCTGCACCTGATCGACAACCAGGTGGATTCGGCAAGCGGCACCATCGGTGTCCGCGCCGTCTTCGAAAATCCGGATGGCAGGCTCATTCCCGGTCAGTTCGTGCGGGTGCGCATGGGCGAACCGAAGCCGGAAAACCGCATCGTCATCAGCGACCGCGCCATCGGCACGGATCAGGACAAGCGCTTCGTCTTCATCGTCGATGCCGAAAACAAGGTAAGCTACCGCCAGATCAAGCCCGGTGCACCGGCTGATGGCCAGCGCATCATCGAAAGCGGCCTTGCCGCCGGTGATACGATCGTCGTCAACGGCCTACAGCGCATTCGCCCCGGTGCCACCATTGCACCGCAGGCGGAAGACAAGGTTGCCTCGCAGTAACCCGTCTCTTTGATCAGTAAGCGTCCCGCCTCCCGCGAGACGCCCCTTCAGACAGAACCGGCCTTCACCGGCGGCAGGATTGCCGCCGGAACGGCCTTCGCATCCCAAAGACCCGGAGAGGGACTGGATATGAATATTTCCAGATTTTTTGTCGACCGGCCGGTATTCGCCGGCGTGTTGTCGATCCTGATTGTGGTGGCAGGCCTTCTTGGCATGCGCGCCCTGCCGATTTCGGAATATCCCGAAGTCGTTCCGCCATCCGTCGTCGTGCGCGCCACCTATCCCGGTGCGAACCCGACCGTTATCGCCGAAACCGTCGCGACACCGCTGGAAGAACAGATCAACGGCGTCGAGGACATGCTCTACATGGGCAGCCAGGCAACCTCTGACGGCGTGCTGACGCTGACCGTCACCTTCAAGCTCGGCACCGATCCCGATAAGGCGCAGCAGCTGGTACAGAACCGTGTGTCGCAGGCCGAACCGCGCCTGCCGGCGGAAGTCCGCGCACTCGGCATCACGACAGTCAAGAGCTCACCCGACTTCATCATGGTGGTCAACCTCGTCTCGAAGACCGACGCCTATGACATCACCTATCTGCGTAACTACGCGACGCTGAACGTCAAGGATCGCCTTGCTCGCATCGAAGGCGTTGGCCAGGTGCAGGTCTTCGGCGCCGGTGACTATTCCATGCGCGTCTGGCTCGACCCGCAGAAGGTGGCCGAGCATGATCTGGCGGCCAGCGACGTCTCCGACGCCATCCGCCAGCAGAACGTGCAGGCCGCAGCCGGCGTCATCGGTGCTTCGCCAAGCCCTAATGGTGTCGACCTGCAGCTCAACGTCAATGCGCAGGGCCGTCTGACGACACCGGAGGAATTCGGCAACATCATCGTCAAGAGCGGCGCCAATGGTGAAATCACCCGCCTGCGTGACGTCGCCCGCATTGAACTGGGTGCGGCCGATTACACGCTGCGCTCGCTGCTCGACGGCGAACCCGCCGTGGCTGTCGCCGTGCTTCAGGCCCCCGGCTCCAACGCCATCGAAATCGCCGACAATGTCCGCGCCACAATGGACAATCTGCAGCTGGCAATGCCTGATGGTGTGAAATACGAGATCGTCTACGATACGACGAAATTCGTGCGCTCCTCCATCGAGAAGGTCGTTGACACACTCCTCGAGGCCGTTGGCCTCGTGGTGCTTGTCGTCATCCTGTTCCTGCAGACCTGGCGCGCTTCGATCATTCCACTGATCGCCGTTCCGGTCTCGATCATCGGCACCTTCGCCGTCATGTATGCCTTCGGATTCTCCATCAACGCCTTGACCCTGTTCGGCCTTGTGCTGGCCATCGGCATCGTGGTGGATGACGCGATCGTGGTCGTCGAAAACGTCGAGCGAAACATTGAAAACGGGCTCTCGCCGCGTGACGCCACCTACAAGGCCATGCGGGAAGTGTCCGGCCCGATCATCGCCATCGCGCTGGTTCTGGTCGCCGTTTTCGTGCCGCTCGCCTTCATCTCCGGCCTGTCCGGGCAGTTCTACCGGCAGTTCGCGCTGACGATCGCCATCTCCACCGTCATTTCGGCGATCAACTCGCTGACGCTGTCGCCCGCCCTTGCGGCCCTGTTGCTCAAGGAACACGGCGCGCCGAAAGACTGGCTGACCCGCTTCATGGACAAAATCCTCGGCTGGTTCTTCCGCGGCTTCAACCGTGCCTTCGGCGCCGCATCGAACGGCTACGGCAAGACCGTCGGCGGGCTGGTGACGCGCAAGAGCCTTGTTATGATCGTTTATATGGCGCTGGTGGCCGCCACCTACGGCATGTTCACGACAGTGCCGAGCGGCTTCGTGCCGGCGCAGGACAAGCAGTACCTGATCGGTTTTGCCCAGCTCCCGGATGGCGCAACGCTTGACCGCACGGAAAACGTCATCAAGCGCATGAGCGACATCGCCCTGGAAACCCCGGGCGTGAGCCATGCCATCGCATTCCCCGGCCTGTCGATCAACGGCTTCACCATTGGCTCCAATTCCGGCATCGTCTTTGCGGTTCTCGACGACTTCGAAAAGCGCAAGACGCCGGAACTGTCAGGCAATGCCATCGCCATGCAGCTGAACCAGAAATATGCGGGCATTCAGGATGCCTTCATCGCCATGTTCCCGCCGCCGCCGGTCAACGGTCTTGGCCAGACGGGCGGCTTCAAGCTGCAGATCGAAGACCGCGCCGGCTACGGCTACCAGACGCTCGATGAAGCAACCAAAGCGGTGATCGGCAAGGCCTATCAGACGCCGGAGCTGGCGGGCATCTTCTCCAGCTACCAGATCAACGTGCCGCAGCTCTTCGCTGATCTCGACCGTGCCAAGGCCGAGCAGCTGGGTGTCTCCGTCAGCGACGTGTTCCAGACGCTGCAGATTTATCTCGGTTCGCTCTATGTCAACGACTTCAATGCCTTCGGACGGACATACAGCGTTCGGGTGCAGGCAGATTCACAGTTCCGCGCCCATGCGGAAGATATTGGCCGCCTGAAGGTTCGCTCCGCAACCGGCCAGATGATCCCGCTTTCGACGCTGTTGAAGGTGGATGCGACGACAGGGCCGGAGCGCACCAACCGTTATAACGGCTTCCTTGCGGCCGATATCAACGGTGGTCCGGCACCGGGCTTCTCGTCTGGACAGGCACAGGCGGCCATGGAGAAAATCCTCGCTGAAACCCTGCCCGCGGGCGTGGACTATGAGTGGACGGACCTGACCTACCAGCAGATCCTCGCAGGCAATTCCAGCATCGTGGTTTTCCCGCTGGCGCTGCTGCTCGTCTATCTCGTGCTGGCTGCGCAATATGAAAGCCTCACTTTGCCGATCGCGATCATCCTGATCGTCCCGCTCGGTGTACTTGCGGCCCTCACAGGCGTCTGGCTGACAGGAGGGGACAACAACATCTTTACGCAGATCGGCCTTGTCGTCCTTGTGGGTCTTTCGGCGAAGAACGCGATCCTGATCGTGGAATTCGCCCGGGAGCTGGAATTTGAAGGACGAACGCCGCTTCAGGCGGCCATCGAGGCAAGCCGGCTTCGCCTTCGCCCGATCCTGATGACCTCGCTCGCCTTCATCATGGGCGTGGTGCCGCTGGTCATCTCCACCGGTGCGGGCGCTGAAATGCGCGCCGCCATGGGTGTGGCGGTGTTCTCCGGCATGATCGGCGTGACGTTCTTCGGCATCTTCATGACACCGGTTTTCTATGTGCTGGTGCGCAAGCTGGCGGGCAACCGCCCGCTCATCCAGCACAAACAGGAAGAACCGGCCAATTCGGACTACAAGCTCGAAAAGGCCGGCTGAAACCTAACCTCCCATCCACCGCCACCTTCGACGCAAGCCCGCCGCGCATCCCCCCGATGCGCGGCGTTTTTTATGGACGAAATGTCTATGCGGCTCCCCTGAAATTGAATCAGTTTCAAATGCTTAACTGGAATAAGCATCTATATTGCGCCGCAATAGAACTGCCAAAAAGCAATATAGCTTCACCGAGTAACGAACCACCAAAGAAACAATGATATTTTATGCTTTGAATTTTATGGTAACTTTCAAGAACTGGGTGATTCGGACTAAATGATTTAGTTCAGGGGCGACATGATGGAGCAGGACTACGAAAACTGGGCAACAACCGTTGCCTATTCGATAGTGATGCATGAGGGTCTTGATCTCGCGCTTGCCGCGCAAAATCTCGACCGGTGCAAGACCAGAAACAATCGAGAGCGACTGATGGAAGCCATTCGCAGGTCATTGCTGGAAGCGCGCTCGCGCAACCATCTCACAACGGCACAACGGATTTAGACACGACCTGGAAGATGTGATGTCGGGAAATCAGGCCTGAAGCAGGTCGGTCCTGACCGCGGCTTTCAGCGGCAGGTGATCCGAGGCGATGCGCGCCAGCGTACTATCATGCGCTTCCACCTGCTCGACCAGACCTTCACGATTGGCGATGATCCTGTCCAGCGCCAGCACCGGCAGGTTTGACGGAAAACTCGGCACCGCCGGCGGCAGCGCGCCGAAAGCATCCCGGAACGTATTCAGCGACGACCCATTACCGAGCCGCCATTCATTCAGGTCTCCCATGAGGACGGTCGCGCACTCGTTGCGCGCTTCCAGAAGCCCGATCAGCGCTTTCGCCTGCTGGGCGCGGGAATGCCGCAACAGGCCGAAATGGGCGGCAATGACGCGCAACCTGCCACCACTTTTCAGGTCAAGCTCCACGACAAGTGCACCGCGCGGCTCCAGCCCCGGCAATTTCAGCGTATGCACATCCCGGACAGCACCTTCCTTGAACAGCACGACATTGCCATGCCACCCATGCGCCTTCACGCCGGCCTGGATAGGCACGGGGATGAGGCCGCTTTCCCGTTCCAGCCGGGCGAGATCGAGCAGGCCGGTGCGCTCGCCAAAACGGCTGTCCGCCTCCTGAAGCGCGATGATGTCGGCGCCGATTTCCTGAATGACGCGGCTGGTGCGATCGGGATCGAACTTGCGGTCGCGGCCGACGCATTTATGCACATTGTAGGAAGCGATGACGGGGAAGGGATGATCTTTCGCCGCCTGCACCGCGTTCTGCCGCTGGCGATGGTCGCGCAGCGACTGCATGACGAAGGCTGGCAAACTGCTATTCGTCGCCAGGGCCTTCTTTTCGCTGTTGAGCAAACCGTTTTTCTTCACGCGTCAATGTCTCCGCACATCTTAACTGTTAGAACGTCCGTATGGCCGCTTATGGGCACATGGCGCTCTAAAGATAGGGCGAAGCGAGCCACAGGACACGCTCCACGAAACGAACAACGAATGGGCGCGCATTCAGTTCGCTGAGCCGCACCGGCAAGGCGGTCGCACGCGCATCCCGGATGCGCTCCCCGATCACCCCGGCAAACGCCTCATCCATAACTTCGAGATCGATCTCGAAGTTCAGTCGCAGCGAGCGTGGATCGAGATTGGAGGAGCCGATATAGGTCCAGCGCTCGTCGATCACCAGAAGCTTGGAATGGTTGAAAGCCCCAGTCGCCCGCCAGATGCGGCAATAATTCTTCAGCATCTGGTCGAACTGCGCCGTCATCGCCCTGTCCACAAGCACCAGATTGTTGCTTTTGGGCACGATGATATCGACCACCACTCCCCGCCTTGCTGCGGTTATGAGTGCCGAAATAAGCTCCCGATCGGGGAGAAAATAGGGCGACATGATAAGAATGGAGGAACGGGCGACGGAAAACGCACCCATCAGCATCTTGTGACTGGTCTCGATGCTCTTATCCGGCCCGGAGGAGGAAACCCGGGCGACGATCTGCGAACCCGGCACCCCGTCGGGAATGGCGATATCCCAGACCGGGGTGTCCAGACGCTCTTTCGTGGTGAAACGCCAGTCCTCCGCCGCAATGGAGAAAAAATCCGAAACCACCGGCCCGGTAATCTTGAAATGGGTATCGTGCGACTGCTTCTCGCCACCGAATTCCAGCGTGAAACCCTCACGGATATTCATGCCGCCGCTAAAGGCGATGCGCCCGTCCACCACCAGTATCTTGCGGTGGGTGCGCAGATTGGCATAGGGCAACCGCAGCCCCATGATGACATTGCCATTGAAGACATCGGCGATGATGCCCCTGTCCCGGAGCGTCGGCAGGATGCTGGGTACGGAATATCGCGCCCCCACCGCATCGATGAGCACTCTCACTTCCACGCCGCGCAGTTTTGCCTGCTCGAGCGCCCAAACGAAGCGGGCGCCGATCCTGTCATTGTCGAAAATATATGTTTCGAGAATGATCGAGCGCTTCGCCTCCCCGATCGCCTCCAGCATGGCGGCATAGGCGACGTCACCCGTCACCAGCGGTTCGATGGTGTTGCCGGTCGTCAGCGCGTGGCGTGTCACCCGGTCACCCAGCGTCTTCATCGCTTCAAAACGACGGCCAAACCGCGTGGCAACCAGTTCTGCGTCCGCATCGAAACGCGCCACGCGATCCATGATCTCGTCCTGCATGAAGGACCGCTGCTGTGTGATGTTCGACCGGCGAATACGGTTGATGCCGGCAATGGCATAGATGACCGCGCCGACGATGGGCGACAGCACGATGACGCCAACCCAGCCCAGTGCGGAACGGACCTCCTCTTTCGTCATCGTGGCATGCACGGCCGCCACGGTTCCCATCAAAATGGAAAGGACGGCAAGGATATGGGGCCAATAGGCAATGACGAGATCGAGCATATTACAACTATAGGGCATCAGACCCAAAAGTGTAGCGTGCTTTTCGGAGGACCCGATACGCCAATAAAAAGCGCCTCGCCCCCCGCAATGACGGGAAGGCAACCCGGCAGCGCAGGAACGCCCGGCCCCGCCCTTCCTTTTGCGGGACAGACCCTTGCGGGATTAACGGTGGAAACCGGCCTTGCGATATGTCATGAGAGCGCATCTTGATCTCTAGGCAGGGGCACTTGCGCGCTTCTGCGACATTTGAAAGCAAGAAGGCCGTGATGCAGGAAAATACACAGGGCGCCGTCATCGTCATTTCCAGCCACGTCATGCGTGGATCGGTCGGCAATCGCGCCGCGGTCTTCGCGCTGGAAACCCTTGGTTATCCGGTATGGGCAGTGCCCACCATCGTCATGCCCTGGCATCCCGGCCATGGCCCGTCCACGCGGATGCGCTTTCAGGACGACGACTTCGACAAGGCCATGACCGACCTTGAGAACGCCAAATGGGTCGGCGAGGTCAAGGCTGTACTGACCGGTTATTTCGGAAGCGCGTCACAGGTGCGCTCCGTCGCAAGGCTGATCCGCAATCTGAAGGAAAAGAACCCGGGGCTTATTTATGCCTGCGATCCGGTCATGGGCGATCTGGGCGGGCTTTACATTCCCCTTGAGACCGCCGAAGCCATCCGCGACCACCTCATTCCCCTTGCGACCGTCGCGACACCGAACCGCTACGAACTGGCGTGGATGAGCGGCGCCGAGCTTGAAACCAACAATGCCATCATGGATGCGGCGCTCGCACTCGGCCCGCCGAAAATGCTGGTCACCTCGGCCGTGCCAATGATGGCGGGTGGTACCGGCAATCTTTACCTCAGCGGCCGGCACGCCCTTTTGGCCGAACACCGCGCCATCGAGAATGCGCCGAACGGGCTTGGCGACCTGATGTCGGCGCTGTTCCTCGCCCGCCTGCTGGAAGGCCTGGATGATGAAAAGGCGCTGCAACTGGCCACCGCCAGCGTGTTCGAAATTCTGGCGCGAACAAAAAAACGCGAAATGAACGAGCTGACGCTGGAGACTGATTCTTCAAGTCTTTCCACACCCATGGCCATGGTGCAGATGCGTCATCTCTTGCATCCTTCACGCAGCAAGCGCAAATAGCGGCTAGAGCATTTCCAGGAAAAGCGGCCCTCGGTTTTCCATCCGGAAATGCGGCAACAGGAAGTTGGAGCGGTTTCGCGGTTCGAAGAAAAGCGAAAATGCTCTAAAGGATTGGTCTTCAACGCGCCAGGTTCGCCCCGTGATCTTGGTCCAAGCATAACGGTACTGCGATAGATGAAAGATTTTCCGGAAACTCTTCTGAACGGCTACAAGAACTTCATGAGCGGCCGCTATGTCGATGAGCGCGAAAGATATCGCGTTCTGGCCGATACCGGACAGAAACCGCAGACCCTGTTCATTGCCTGTTGTGACTCCCGTTCAGCGCCGGAAACCATTTTCGATTGCGGACCGGGAGAGCTTTTCGTCGTCCGCAACGTCGCCAACATGGTGCCGCCTTTCGAGCCTGACGGGCAATACCACGCCACCTCGGCGGCCATCGAATATGCCGTGCAGGTTCTGAAGGTGAAAGATATCGTCGTCATGGGCCACGGCCGCTGTGGCGGCATTCAGGCGGCCCTCGACCCCAATCTCGAGCCGCTGTCGCCCGGTGATTTCATCGGCAAATGGATGAACATGGTCAAATCTGCGGCCGAACAAATCCAGAGCAATGACGTCATGACCGCCTCCGAGCGACAGACCGCGCTGGAACGCGTCTCCATCCGCAACTCCATCGCCAATCTGCGCGGTTTCCCCTTCGTCAAGGCGCAGGAGACCGCCGGCAAGGTCAAACTGCACGGCGCATGGTTCGATATCTCGACCGGCGAATTGTGGGTGATGGACGGCAAAACGGGCGACTTTCGCCGCCCGGATCTGTGATTTAGACGCGTAGTCGCCGCCAATAATATTCAACTTCGTCACCCCGGAGTTGGTCCGGGGTCCAGTGCGATCAAGTCTTTGATCGCGTAAGGATCTTTCACGGCGCAGACGCGCCGGGGCTGGATGCCGGATCTAGTCCGGCATGACGAAAGTGGGCCTTTAGTCCTTGAAAGCGACCTTATTGGCCGTCGATCGCCTTGCCGATGAAGGCGATGGCCTGCTGATAGACGCTTGCGGCGTTCCAGCCCTGGATGGCGGCATAATTCGCCTGTCCCTGCTGGTAACCGGCACCACGCTGCCAGCCATGGCCGACGAGGAAGTTGGCCGTAGAGGCCAGCGCATCGGCACGCGAACCGACCAGATCGACCCGTCCGTCGCGGTCGAAATCCACACCGTAGCGCACGACATTCAATGGCAGGAACTGCGTCTGGCCGATTTCACCATGGGCAGCACCCTTGGCGTTGACGTTGAGCGAGCCGCTGCCGACGAGCTTCAGCGCCGCATAAAGCTGCTCGGTGAAATAATCCGAACGGCGGCAGTCGAAGGAAAGCGTTGCAACGGCGGAAAGCGTGTGCTGGTTGCCCATGAAGCCGCCAAAGCCGGTTTCCATGCCCCAGATAGCCAGAAGCGGGCCGGCCGGAACGCCGTAAGCTCTCTCGATCGAAGCAAAGAGAGAGGCGTTGTTCTTCTTCATGGTCTTGCCGCGCGAAATGATCGTCTGACCGCCGCGCTTTTGCATGAACTGTTCGAAGGACAGCTTGAAGCTGTGCTGGCCGCGATCGGCGCGAATGGTCGCCTGATTGTAGGAGACGCCGGAGAAGGCACGGTCGAGCACCGAAGCGCTGACGCCGCGGCCCGCCGCTTCCTGCTTGAAGGCGCCGACCCAGGCATCGAAGCCTGCCGAAGTGTTGCCGCATTGCGCAGCCATAACCGGCGTCGCTGCCAAAACCGAGACCATGGCCACACCAGCCAGAATTGCCTTCATTGCCCGCATCAAAATCTGCCTTCGATATCCTTTGGGGAATTCATCCCGAGAACCAACACGTCGCCGTTGCAGGGGTTCGGGTGCCAAATTGTCTTTTGGCGGCTTAAATTGCCTTTCGGCAGCAAGGCCTGCAAATAAACTGGCCGTGATCGTCACAAATGAAAACCCGTCTGCCCCACACAGAACAGACGGGTTATACTTAACGAACCTTAAAAAATCGTATCACGCAGCCGCCTTGCGGGGCTTGATGAGACCACGATTGACCAGGAGTTCGGCGATCTGGATGGCGTTGAGGGCAGCACCCTTGCGCAGATTGTCCGAAACGACCCAGATGTTGAGGCCGTTTTCAACCGTTGCATCTTCACGGATACGCGAAATATAGGTCGCATCTTCACCGGCGGATTCAACCGGCGTGATGTAGCCGCCATTTTCATGCTTGTCGATGACGAGGCAACCCGGCGCTTCGCGCAGGATGTCACGCGCCTGATCGGCGGTGATCTCGTTTTCAAACTCGATATTGACCGATTCCGAATGGCCGATGAAGACAGGAACGCGCACGGCCGTGCAGGTTACCTTGATCTTCGGGTCGAGCATCTTCTTGGTTTCGGCCAGAACCTTCCACTCTTCCTTGGTGTAACCGTCTTCCATGAAGACATCGATATGCGGAATGACGTTGAAGGCGATGCGCTTGGTGAACTTCTTCGTTTCAACCGGATCGGCGACGAAGACGGCGCGGGTCTGCTGGAACAGCTCGTCCATGCCTTCCTTGCCGGCACCGGAAACCGACTGGTAGGTGGAAACGACGACGCGCTTGATCTTTGCGAAGTCATGCAGCGGCTTCAGCGCGACGACGAGCTGGGCCGTGGAGCAATTCGGATTGGCGATGATGTTCTTGCGGGAAAAACCCTCGACCGCATCGGCATTGACTTCCGGAACGATCAGCGGAACGTCCTGATCGTAGCGCCATGCAGACGAGTTATCGATGACGACGCAACCCTGCTGGCCGATCTTCGGCGACCACTTCTTGGACACATCGCCGCCGGCCGACATCAGGCAAATATCCGTGTCGGAAAAATCGTAATTCTCGAGGTTGGAAACCTTCAGCGTGCGATCGCCATAGGAGACTTCCGTGCCCTGCGAACGGGCGGAAGCGAGCGGCACGATCTCATCGGCCGGAAAGCCGCGTTCGGCGAGGATATTGAGCATTTCGCGACCGACGTTGCCGGTGGCGCCTGCAATTGCAACTTTGAAACCCATGATCAAGCTCTCTTTCTGTCTCTCCTCTTTTGGGTGAGGTGGGGAAACCGCATCGCATCGCGGCTTCCTCGATCCCCAGCCAAACCGGGGAGAGAGCGGCGGGCCAGAGACGTCAGACGGTTTTAATCGTCGTTTTGGCCGTAATTCGGATGGAATAAGAAAGACGCGGATCATCGCCGGCGGATTGTGCCGGTCCTTCCATGACAATCATGTCTGCAACATGCCTGCGCAAGGTGATGCTCCTTCTTCGCGAGAAGCTATTAGAAGGTTTCTTGTTTGTGTCAAGAAAAAAGGCATGTTTCGGTCCGTCCGCTCCCGGCAGGCAAAAACCGCTCCGCGACATTTTTGCACGTTATACATTAGACTAAAGTCATAATCCGAAAGCATCGCTCTTATTGGGGTTAATTTTCTGTCACTCTGATGTCATGCGCATTGCAACCGAAAGGGGAGCCCGGAGGAGAGAGACGGGCTCCGCACTGCGCCGATTGGGACATCTGTGGAGGACAGACAATGGCAAATGTTGCAGCCGTGAGCAGCCCCGCCCGTCCAATGACGGGCGAGGAGAAGAAGGTGATTTTCGCCTCTTCTCTCGGAACGGTTTTCGAATGGTACGATTTCTATCTATACGGCTCGCTCGCGATCTATATCGGCGCGAACTTCTTCAGCCAATATCCGGAAACGACGCGCAACATCTTCGCGCTTCTGGCCTTTGCCGCCGGCTTCCTCGTGCGCCCGTTCGGCGCGCTGGTGTTTGGACGTCTCGGCGATATCGTCGGCCGTAAATACACCTTCCTCATCACCATTCTCATCATGGGTGTTTCCACCTTCCTCGTCGGTGTCCTGCCCAGTGCATCGCAGATCGGTATCGCCGCTCCGATCATCCTGATCATCCTGCGCATGCTGCAGGGTCTGGCGCTCGGCGGTGAATATGGCGGTGCCGCAACTTACGTGGCCGAACACGCGCCGAACGGCCGCAGAGGCTATTACACCTCGTGGATTCAGACGACGGCGACGCTCGGCCTGTTCCTGTCGCTGGTGGTCATTCTCGGCGTGCAGTTCGCACTCGGCAAGGAAGCCTTCGCCGCCTGGGGCTGGCGCATTCCCTTCCTCGTTTCGGTTCTGCTGCTCGGCGTATCGGTCTGGATTCGTCTGAAGATGAATGAATCCCCCGCCTTCAAGAAGATGAAGGAAGAGGGCAAGACCTCCAAGGCACCGCTCAGCGAAGCCTTCGGCCAGTGGAAAAACGCCAAGATCGCCCTGCTTGCCCTCGTCGGCGCCGTCATCGGTCAGGCCGTCGTCTGGTACACCGGCCAGTTCTACGCGCTGTTCTTCCTGCAGAGCATTCTGAAGGTGGACGGCCAGTCAGCCAATATCATGGTTGCGGCAGCCCTCATTCTCGGCACCGGCTTCTTCGTGCTCTTTGGCTGGCTTTCCGACAAGATCGGCCGCAAGCCGATCATCATGGCCGGCCTCGTTCTTGCGATGCTGACCTACTTCCCGCTGTTCAAAGCGCTCACCTGGGCGGGCAATCCGGCACTTGCGCAAGCACAGTCCACCGTTCGCGCCACCGTGACCGCCGCCCCCGGCGACTGCAAATTCCAGTTCAACCCGACAGGCACGGCGAAATTCACCACATCCTGCGATATCGCCACCTCGTTCCTCACCCGCAACTCCGTTCCCTATGACGTGGTTGCCGGAACGGCCGGCCAGCCGGCGAGCGTCAAGCTCGGCGACGCCACCATCGCCAGCTACGACGCGATCGCAGCCGGTGCGGATGCGGCGGCCAAGGACAAGGCCTTCCAGAAGCAGGTCAACATCGCACTGCATGACAGCGGTTATCCGCTGGTGCGCGGCGCAGCGCAGGTTCCGGACGCAAAACTGGACGCCTTCATCGCCGCAAACCCGGAACTCAGCCTCAATGCTGAAGCCGTTCGCGCCACCGACAAGAAGATGGTGGCAACCGACAAGCTGGTGGCGGACAAGCTGCTGACACCGGCCGAGACCGGTGGTGCGGCGGAAATGGCCGTCTACACCATTGCCGGCGGCGGCGCCTTCACCATGGTGGCCGATCCGGCAGCCGTGAACTGGGTCGTCATCATTGCGGTCCTTACCGTCCTCGTCATCTATGTGACGATGGTCTATGGCCCGATCGCGGCGCTTCTGGTCGAACTGTTCCCGACCCGCATCCGCTACTCCGGCATGTCGCTGCCCTATCACATCGGCAACGGCTGGTTCGGTGGTCTTCTGCCCGCCACCGCCTTTGCGATGAGCGCGGCGAAGGGCGACATCTATTACGGTCTCTGGTACCCGATCGTCTTTGCAGGCATCACGCTGGTCATCGGCCTGCTGTTCCTGCCGGAAACCAAGGATCGCGACATCCACACAATGGATTGATCATCATCCTCATCGACACTTTCGGAACCCGGTGCGCAGGCACCGGGTTTTTTTATTGCGTGGCAAGCCGGCATATCGAAAGAGCCTGTCGCAGCGGGCTGTCATTCCGTCGCAGGCAAGACAAAATCAATATGAAGACAAAGCCCCCCTGAATAGGTTATGACCCCCCTATATTATCAGGCACAGGGAGAGCCATTTTGAAGATCGGGACGCCCAGGGAATTATATGAAGGCGAGGCGCGCGTCGGTATGACGCCCGACAGCGCCCAGGCATTGCAGAAACTCGGATATGATTGCATCGTTGAGGCCGGTGCGGGCAAGGCGGCGGGATTTTCCGACGACGCCTATCGCGCAGCCGGGGTTACCGTCGTCGATAGCGCGGATGCGCTTTACGCCGGATCCGACATCATCGCCAAGGTTCGTCCGCCGGAAACGTCGGAGATTGATCGCCTGTCTTCGGACAAGACGCTGATCTCGTTCTTCTACCCCGCCCAGAACAAGGACCTTCTGGAGCAGGCCAAGGAAAAGGGCGCAAACGTCATCGCCATGGACATGGTGCCGCGCATTTCCCGCGCCCAGAAGATGGACGCGCTGTCCTCCATGGCCAATATCGCCGGTTATCGCGCGGTCATCGAGGCCGGCAATAATTTCGGCCGCTTCTTCACCGGTCAGGTCACCGCCGCCGGCAAGGTTCCGCCCGCCAAGGTTCTGGTCATCGGTGCCGGCGTTGCCGGTCTTGCGGCGATCGGCACGGCCACCTCGCTCGGCGCCATCACCTATGCCTTCGACGTTCGCCCGGAAGTGGCCGAACAGATCGAATCCATGGGCGCGCAATTCGTCTATCTCGATTTCGCCGATCAGCAGCAGGATGGCGCCGCCACCGGCGGTTATGCCGCCCCCTCCTCGCCGGAATTCCGCGAGAAGCAGTTGGAGAAGTTCCGCGAGCTCGCACCGCAGATCGATATCGTCATCACCACGGCGCTCATTCCGGGTCGCGATGCCCCGAAGCTGTGGCTTGCCGACATGGTCGCGATGATGAAGCCCGGTTCTGTCATCATCGACCTTGCGGCCGAGCGCGGCGGCAATTGCGATCTGACGGTTCCCGACCAGCGTGTCGTGTCCGACAATGGCGTCATCGTCATTGGCTACACGGATTTCCCGAGCCGCATGGCAGCGCAGGCCTCGACGCTCTACGCCACCAACATCCGTCACATGATGACCGATCTGACACCCGGAAAAGACGGCAAGCCGGTTCACAACATGGAAGACGATGTCATCCGTGGCGCCACCGTCACCTATCAGGGCGAGATAACATTCCCGCCGCCGCCGCCGAAAATCCAGGCGATTGCCGCACAGAAACCGAAGGAAAGAGCCAAAGAGCTTTCACCCGAGGAAAAGCACGCAAAGGAACGGGCCGAGTTCAAGGCACAGACGAAAAACCAGGTCGGGCTGCTCGTTATCGGCACGGCACTGCTGCTTCTCGTCGGTCTGTTTGCACCGGCAAGCTTCATGAGCCACTTCATCGTCTTCGTGCTCGCCTGCTTCATCGGTTTCCAGGTCATCTGGAATGTCAGCCACTCGCTGCACACGCCGCTGATGGCAGTGACGAATGCCATTTCCGGCATCGTCATTCTGGGCGCGCTGCTGCAGATCGGCTCCGGCAACTGGCTGGTGGTGATCCTTGCCTCGCTTTCCGTCCTGATCGCGACGATCAACATCGTCGGCGGTTTCCTCGTGACACGGCGCATGCTCGCCATGTTCCAGAAGTCGTAAGCCAAGCGGGGATCTTATAAATGACCATTGGTATCGTTTCCGCGGCCTATGTTGCCGCAGCCGTTCTTTTCATCCTTTCGCTTGGCGGCCTTTCCGGCCAGGAAAGCGCCAAACGCGCCGTCTGGTACGGCATAACGGGCATGGGCCTTGCCGCCGCCGCCACGGTCTTCGGACCTGATGTCGGCATAGGCTTCATCGTCCTGTTGATGATCGCGGGTGGCTCCGTCCTCGGTTATTACGTCGCAAACCGCGTACAGATGACCGAAATGCCGCAGCTTGTGGCAGCCCTTCACTCCTTCGTCGGCCTCGCCGCCGTCTTCATCGGTTTCAACGCCCATATCGAAGAAGCGCATGTCGCCTCGCTCGATGAGACGGCACGCTCGCTGCTGACAGGCTTCTCCGCCATCCTCGCCCACAAGACGCCTGTCGAACTGGCGATCATGAAGGTCGAGGTCTTCCTCGGCGTCTTCATCGGCGCGGTCACCTTCACCGGCTCCGTTGTCGCCTTCGGCAAGCTTGCCGGCAAGGTGGACGGGAAGGCGAAGAAACTGCCGGGCGGACATGTCCTTAATGCCGGCGCCGCGATCCTGTCGCTCGTGCTGCTCATCATGTATTGCAACGGCGCAGGCGCATGGTCGCTGGTGCTGATGACGCTGCTGGCCTTCTTCATCGGCTACCACCTGATCATGGGCATCGGCGGCGCCGACATGCCGGTCGTCGTCTCCATGCTGAACAGCTATTCCGGCTGGGCGGCGGCTGCCATCGGCTTCACGCTCGGCAACGATCTGCTGATCGTCACCGGCGCGCTGGTCGGCTCTTCGGGTGCGATCCTGTCCTACATCATGTGCAAGGCCATGAACCGCTCCTTCGTCTCGGTCATCCTCGGCGGTTTCGGCGGCACGACGGGTCCGGCGATGGAAATCGAGGGCGAGCAGGTTGCTATCGACGCCGAAGGTGTCGCAGCGGCATTGAACGATGCCGACAGCGTCATCATCGTGCCCGGTTACGGCATGGCGGTAGCGCAGGCGCAAAGCGCGGTTTCGGAACTGACCCGCAAGCTGCGCGCCGACGGCAAGACCGTGCGCTTCGCCATCCACCCCGTCGCAGGCCGTCTTCCCGGCCACATGAACGTGCTCTTGGCCGAAGCCAAGGTGCCCTACGACATCGTGCTGGAAATGGACGAAATCAACGACGATTTCCCCAATACCGATGTCGTCATCGTCATCGGCTCCAACGACATCGTCAACCCGGCAGCGCAGGACGACCCGAACTCGCCGATCGCGGGCATGCCGGTGCTGGAAGTGTGGAAGTCGAAGCTCGTCATCGTCTCCAAGCGCGGCCAGGGCACAGGCTACTCCGGCATCGAGAACCCGCTGTTCTACAAGGACAATACGCGGATGTTCTACGGTGATGCGAAGAAGTCGATCAACGATCTCCTGCCGCTGATCAAGTAACGAAAAGGGCGTTTCCGGGAAACCGGAAACGCCCTTCGATTTCCGAGACGCTATTCCACCTCAACGTCATCCTCGGGCTTGACCCGAGGATCCATCGCGCGTCAGGTTGTGGATCCTCGGGTCAAGCCCGAGGATGACGACGGTCAGGTTCGAGCTGGTGCTCAGCCAAACGGTCACCTTCAAAGCATCCGATAACGCCGGTTGAAATACATCAGCGCCTCATCGCCCCCATTGATCTTCATATCCACGACATTGCAGATCAGAATATCATGCGTGCCGCCGTCATGCGCCTCGCGGATGCGGCAGTCGAAAGAGACGAGCGCGTCCTCCAGAACCGGCGCGCCGGTTTCAAGCACACTCCAGCTGCCTGCAGCAAAACGCTCGTCGGCCGGCGTCTTGCCACCGAAAAGCGTGCTCAGCACCTCGTGATGCGCGGCGAGCGTGTTGACGCAGATGACACCGTTTGCCTTCACCACCTTATAGGCTGAAGCATTGCGGTTGAGGCAGACAAGAAGCGTGGGCGGATTGTCGGAAACGCTGCAGACGGCGGTTGCTGCAAAGCCGGCACGACCAGCTGCACCATTGGTAGTGACGATGTTGACCGCCGCACCGAGCCGCGCCATGGCGTTTCTATAATCGAGGCTGCGTTGCTCTGCAGTCTTCGTCTCCATTTCCGCTTCCTTTTCAAGAGACATCATCTGCATCTAACCCATCCTTCCTTAACAGGCCATCAAGCCAGCACGCAGGCGTCTTCAAAGCCAAGCCGCGGCAGGCGGCCGAAGAGCTTCGACGGATCACCATGGCCGAGATTGATCAGGAAATTGGATTTCCACGTCGTGCCGGCGAAAAATGCCGCATCCACCTTGCCCTTGTCGAAACCGGACATGGCCCCGGTATCCAGCCCCAAAGCCCGGGCCGCGAGAATGAGATAACCCGCCTGCAGCGTGCCATTGCGGAAGGCCGTCTCCTCGGCCATGGCCGCGCTGGAGGTGAACCACGAACGGGCATCGGCATGGGGAAACAGCACCGGCAGCTTCTCGTAAAATTCGCTGTCGATTGCGGCGATGACCGTGACCGGGGCCGCCATGGTCTTTTCGAGATTGCCGGAAGACAGCGCGGGCCGGAGCTTTTCCTTGGCTTCCGGGCTGCGCACGAACACGAACCGGCCGGGCGAGCAATTGGCCGAAGTCGGCCCCATCTTCGTCAGATCGTAAAGCGCCTTCAGCGTCTCGTCACTGACCAGCTTGTCCGTCCAGCCATTATGGGTGCGCGCCTCGGTAAAAAGCGTTGCCAGTGCCTTGCTGTCCAGAGGAGCCGTGTCATCAAGTGCTTTCGTCATGTTACTTTAAAATCCTGTCAGAATGTCTGGGTGCTCGGCAGCAGAAACTGCAGAAGCCTTGTGTTGAAAAGCTCGGGCTCGGTGATATTGACCGCATGCGCGCCGAAATCGAGAAGACAAAGCTCGCTTTGCTGCAAGCCATCGGCAAGCCGCTGGGAACGCGTATAGGGCACCAGAAGATCGTCCTTCGTCGCCACCACCAGCACCGGATTATCGATCTCGCCAAGCCGGCTATCGACATCGAAAGCCCGAAGCGCCGCGATGCGCCGCAGCACATTCGCCTTGCCCTGAAAATGCGCGACGCCATGGGCATCGTCCCGCGCCAGACGCTCCTGATGTGCCGACATCCATGCGGCCGGATAAAGAAACAGCGGCTGGGCTTTCACGAACGCCTCGATACCGGATTTTTCCAGAAGCTCGATCCGCACGTCAAAGCAGCGCCCGGAATGCGGATCGGCCTTGCTCCAGGCATTGATGAGCACCAGCCGGTCGATAAGGCGGGGCTGGCGCAGCGCGATATCGAGACCGATCAGGCCGCCGAGCGCATGGCCCATGAAGTGGAATTTTTCGAGGTTCAGGGCCGACACAATCTCCAGCACGTCATCCGCCATCGCCGATATGTCGCCCTCTGCCGGCACCTCGCCGCCGGTCCTGCCGGTTCCGCGATGGTCATAGGTGACGATGCGGAAATGATCGGAAAGGGCATCGATCTGCGGCGTCCAGTAAGTGCCCGATCCACCCAGCCCCGAAGACAGCAATATGGTTGCCGCTTCTGGATCAGTCCGGCCATGAACCTCGAAATGCATCATCTGCCGTTAGCCCTATTTGCCGATATGGGCGACGGTGGCGATTTCCACCAGCGCGTCGGGCTTTACCAGACCGCACTGGATGCAATATCGCGCCGGCTTGTCGCCGGGAAAATATTCGGCATAGACCGTGTTGACGGCCTGGTAATTCGCCCAGTCGGTGATGAAGATGTGGTTCATCGTCACGTCCTCCATCGTGCCGCCGGCGGTTTCGATGACGGACTTGATGGTTTCCAGAACATGGCGGGTCTGCGCGCTGGCATCGCCCACATGCACGACATTATTGTCCTTGTCGAAGGGAAGCGTGCCCGAAACGTAAACCACGCCATCGGCAAGGGTTCCCGGCGAAAAGGGAGCGATGGGTTTGCTGGTACCGGCAGGCACGACAATCTTTTTCGGCATTTCGTTCTCCTTTTGTGTTGAATATCAAGCGCTGACGGGTGCGGCCTGCGAGATGACACCGCAGAAATCATTGACGGTGGCGACCCAGCCGAAAAACTTCTCGACATTGTAGACCGTCGCCTGCTGGATAAAGTCCGGGCCCAGATGATGCGTGGCATCTTCCAGCATCACCCCGAAATATTCGAGATGGAAGGCATCGCGCAGCGAGCTTTCGACGCAGACATTGGTGGCGATGCCGACGAACACCAGATTGCGGATACCGCGGGCGCGCAGCACGCTGTCCATATTGGTGTTGAAGAAACCGCTGTAACGCGTCTTCGGCACCAGAATATCGCCGGGCTGCGGCTGCAACTCGTCGACGATGGCATAATCCCATGTGCCTTTGGCCAAGAGCTGACCCTGCAATTCCGGGCGTTTGCGCATGGTCTTCAGCGCGTTGGATTTATGCCAGTTGGGCGAACCCGGGCCACCCGCCTCGACATAGTCCTTGTCCCAGCCATTCTGGAAATAGATGACCTGAACACCCGCCGCCCGCGCGGCGTCCAGCGTCTTCCTGATATTGGCGATGGTGCCCTTGGCCCCTGATATATCGAACCCGGCCAGATCGACATAACCGCCCTCGGTCGAATAGGCGTTCTGCATGTCAACCACGACAACGGCGGTCTCGCTGGGTTTCAGGGTGATCGGCTCCGGCCTTGCGGGAAGCGTGACGCTTTCCGAACGGCTTTCCGGCCCCTTGTAACCCGCCACGACGGCTTCACTCATTCCGCAGCCTCCAGTCCGGCCTGAACATGCGCCCGGCTCTTCATCAGCGGCTGCACATATTTGCCGAATTTTTCGACGCCTTCGAGGAAGTCGTCGAAAGTCAGCATCACGCCGCCCGTTCCCGGCACTTCGCTCATCTCGTCCAGCATGGCCGCCACTTCCTCATAGGAACCGATCAGCGTTCCCATGTTGATGTTGACCGCCGAGACGGGATTGGACATGTGCCGCACATTGGTGTCGGAGCCGGATTTGGTGTCGACGGCGCTTTGCAGGCCGAGCCATTTGATGGCGTCCTCATCCGCACCCGCCTTGTAATGCTCCCACTTCGCCCAGGCGTCTTCGGATTTTTCCTCGGCAAGCACCATCGTCAGCACGACGGACTTGACCTCGCGGCCGGACTTTTCCGTTGCCGCCAAAAGCCGCTCATTGGTGGGCGCGAAGGCCTTCGGTGTATTGACGCCAACACCGAAGCAGAAGCTGTAATCGGCAAACTTGGCCGAAAACGCCATGCCGGAATTGGAAGAACCAGCGCAGATGAGCTTCACATCACCCTGCGGCACCGGCTTCATGCGGCAATCCTCCATCTTGAAGAACTTGCCGTTGAAATCCGATTGCCCGTCCGTCAGCAACTCTTTCAGAACGGTGGTGTATTCGCCAAGATATTCGTAGCGATCACCGAAATAATCATCGCCCGGCCACAGCCCCATCTGGCTATATTCCGGACGCTGCCAGCCGGTAATCAGGTTGATGCCGAAACGTCCGCCGGAAATGGAATCGATCGTCGTTGCCATACGCGCAACAATGGCCGGCGGCATGACCAGCGTGGCGGCCGTGCCGAAAAGCTTGATCTTGGAGGTGACGGCGGCAAGGCCCGCCATCAGCGTGAAGGATTCCAGATTGTAATCCCAGAACTCTGTCTTGCCGCCGAAGCCGCGCAACTTGATCATCGACAGCGCAAAGTCGAAGCCATATTGCTCCGCCTTCAGCGTGATCGCCTTGTTCAAGTCGAAGCTCGGCTTGTATTGCGGCGCGTTTTCAGAAAGAAGCCACCCATTGTTCCCGATCGGGATAAAAACACCAACTTCCATTTTGCTGTTCCCTTTTTACGTCAGGTGTCTCCTGACTTGACAAAAGAGTAGCAGGTTCCGTGCCAGACCAAATAAAATAATTTTATCAAATGGATAAAATTTTGGGGCGGGCGGAGCTTTGACCAAAAGGCAAAAAATTTATCATTTGGTCAAAATATTTGCCTGTTTATTTGGCAAATATGGAGAGCGATCGCTCAAAGGTGAGCGGCCCTCACCACACTCGCAGACCGATGTAAAAAATCCGAAGGCTCTCCTCCGTCGTGCCGGACCCGATCCGGCATCCAGCCGCGGCGCGTCTGCGCCATGAATAGAGTCTTCGCGATCAAGGACTTGATCGCGCTGGACCCCGGATCAAGTCCGGGGTGGCGGCGCTGGGGTGCTGATACTCAATCAAAATCGCACACGCGACGGAGCACTTCTGCGCGATGAGGACAACAATCGCGCAGCTATGCCAAAACCTCAACCCAGCCGCTGCTGCGCATAGGCATGGACGGCACGAAACGCAGCCTCGGCACCCGCGACAACCCGCTCTTCCTCTTCAACCGTCAGTGCAATTTCATCCAGCGCTGCGGTGAACGTGCGCCAATGCAGGCCGCGCCCTTCCGGTGCGCCGGCCAGATGGCGCGCGCCGAATTCTTCGCCAAGACCGAGCTTGGCTGCATCTTTCAGCAGGAAAGCCGCACCGAGATTGGAACCTTCGACGACATAAAGCCAGCCCATCGCCTCCGGCAGATCGAACGGCGTTTCGCCGGTGAAACGCGCAGCCTTGGCTTCCGGAATAGCAAGACCGAGATCGGCAAGGTCCTGCTCGATCATGGCAAGACGGCGGCGGCCTTTGAGATCGGGAAGCAGGCCATCAAGCGTGGCATTGGAAAAGAAAACGTCGAGGTCGCGATGGAAAAGATATTGCGTCTCGACGAATTTGCCGAAGTTTTCGCGGCTCTCGAATGGCTTTGCGGCCATGATGAAAGTATCGAGGTCGCCATGGGCGCCACGCGTCGCCGCTTTCAGGCGCTTGACGCGGCTCTGTTCGATTTCTGCCACAGGCGCTGTCTGCTCCGCAATGGTCATGGTGATGGTCCCTTTATCCCTATATTCAGACTGCCTGATAAAAATCTTTACTCCAACAGTCAAATTTTATTTTCGCATTTTTTCGTGACCACCGGCAGAGAAAACAAGCGGGCAAAATGGGCGGAAAACGGCATCCGCGCCGATCATCCATAATCGCCCATCCCCGACCCCGCACAGACAAGGCACTCGCCGCGTCGAAAACCGAATTCCTGCCCCGTCCTGCAGGCCTCAAACAATCACGCTGCAATTACTGCTTTACAACTAACATGTCAGTATGCCATCAATCCGCGGTCACCTTGGAGGAGCATCTTAATTGACCCAGAAATTCGGCCTTTCGGCAGCCCTGACGACACCGTTCAAAACGGATGGAACCGTCGATATCGATGCGATGATCGCGCATGCCCGCCGCTGCCTGTCAAACGGCTGTGATAGCGTGACGCTGTTCGGCACCACCGGTGAAGGATGCTCCGTCGGCAGCCGTGAACGACAGGTCATCCTGTCCCGCTTTGTCGAGGCCGGTATTGCGCCATCGCGCATCGTCACCGGCGTTCTGGTGGACTCCATCGAGGATGCGGCGGACCAGTCGGCCGAGGCCCTGAAAGCGGGCGCCCGCAATATTCTTCTCGCTCCGCCGTCCTATTTCAAAAATGTCAGCGATGACGGGCTGTTTGCCTGGTTCTCGGCGGTTTTCGCAAAGATCGGCAAGGATGCACGCGACATTCTCGTCTACAACATCCCCTCCGTGACCATGGTGACATTGTCCGTCGAACTGGTAGGACGGCTGAAGGCGGCGTTTCCGGGCATCGTTACCGGCGTCAAGGATTCCTCAGGCAACTGGAGCCATACCGAGCGCCTGCTGAAAGAGCATGGCGATCTCGCCATCCTGATCGGCGATGAGCGTGATCTCGCCAGAGGCGTCCGCCTCGGCGGCCAGGGCGCCATCTCCGGTGTCGCCAATTTCCTGACGCAGGAAGTCCGCGCCATGGCCGTTGACGGCAAGGACGACAAGCGCATCGTCGATCTTGTTGTGGAACTTCTGAAATTTCCGGTTACGCCTGCCGTCAAGGTGCTGGTATCACACACGACAGGCGAAAATATCTGGGCGGATGTGCGCGCGCCGCTCGTCGCCATTTCACCTGAGGATCGGCGGCAGATCGAAGGCGCTTTCGACGCGCTGTTTCGCAAACAGGCCGCTTGAACAGACCTTGAAAGGTTGAGCATGGACGATACCGGCGAACAGACATTGCGGGAACGGGCGTATGAAAGCTTTACGCATCACCTTCTCTCGCGTGATGTTCGCCCGGGGCAATTCATCTCGCAACGCCGCCTCGTGGAATTGACGGGTCTGCCACTGGGGGCGATCCGGGAGGCAATTCCGCGGCTGGAGGCGGAAGGGCTGATCAAGACCGTGCCGCAGCGGGGCTTGCAGGTCGCCCATATCGACATCAACCTTATCCGTGAAGCATTCCAGTTCCGCATCTTCCTTGAAAAGGAGGCCGTGGCGCTGTTCACCCGCTCGGCTTCCGATGAGGCCATCGCCAAGCTTTTGAAACAGCATCGCGATATTGCCGAAGCGGCTGAAAATAGCGGAGAATCGCCGGAGCTCGATCAGCATGCCCAGCAGGTGGACTGGGGCATGCACGATGCCTTCATCGATAGTCTCGGCAATTCGATCATATCAAATGCCTACCGCGTCAATTCCATCAAGATGCGCCTGATCAACCAGGAGCGTTTTCGCATCGCTGGCCATGTGAAGTCGGTGATGAAGGAACATCTCGCCATTCTCGAAGCCATCGAGAAACGATCCGTGGAAGACGCCGTGGAACGGCTGACCGCCCATATCCGTAACGCAAGGGACAGGGCGCTGGCGGTGTAAGGCAATTCCGGCAGGGTAAAAAACGGTCCTGCGCCGGGATTGCATGAAAATAAGCAACAAGCCGGGGTGAGGAGAATTTCCGGCTAATCTGGAGGAGAACTGACATGACGCATTCATTGCTCAACCCCACGCGTCGCGCCTTTCTGGCAGGCACGGCCGCGATTGGCGGCAGCGCGATGCTCGGCATTCGCCCGGCATCGGCGGCGGTGAACTGGAAAAAACACGCCGGCACCACGCTTGAGGTCAACCTCGTCAAAAGCCCGCGCAGCGAAACGCTGATCAAATATCTCGGCGAATTCGAAGAACTGACCGGCATCAAGGTCAATGCCGAGGCAACCCCGGAACAGCAGCAGCGCCAGAAGGTCGTCATCGAGCTTTCCTCCGGCAAGCCGAGCTTCGACGTCGTGCATCTGAGCTATCACGTCCAGAAGCGCCAGTTCGAAAAGGGCAAGTGGCTGGCCGATATCAGCGGCTTCCTCAAGGACCCGTCGCTCACCGATCCGTCGCTCGTCGAAAAGGATTTCGCTGAAGCCGGCATGTTGTTTGCCAAGGATAGCGATGGCGTTCTGCGCTCGCTGCCCTTCTCGGTGGATTACTGGATCGTTTACTGGAACAAGGAACTCTTCGAGGCCAAGGGCCTGAAATACCCTGAAACCTTCGAGGAACTGGTAACGGCGGCGGAAAAGATCACCGATCCCGCAACCAACACCTATGGTTTCGTCGCCCGCGGCCTGAAGAACGCCAATACCCCGGTCTGGACCTCGCTGATGCTGGGTTATGGCGCAAAGCCGATCGGTGCGGACGGAAAGATCGACACCGAATCCAAGGAAGCGGTGGAAGCGGCAGCGCTTTACCAACGCCTGATGACCAAGGCCGCCCCTCCCGGCGTCTCCGGCTTCAACTGGGCGGAAGCGCAATCGGCCTTCCTGCAGGGCAAGATCGGCATGTGGTTCGATGGCGTCGGTTTTGCGCCGCCGATCGAGAACCCGGAAAAATCCCGCGTCGTCGGCAAGGTCGGTTACGGCGTCATGCCGAAAGGCCCGGCAGTTCAGGCCGCCGGCACGTTTGGCGATGGTCTCGGCGTTGTCGAAGCCAGCAGCAAGAAGGAAGCCGCTTACCTCTTCTGCCAATGGGCGATCTCGCATGAAATGGGCGCGCGTCTGTTGCAGGCCGGCGCCGGCGTTCCATTCCGCCAGTCCATCCTCGAAGACCAGAAGGTCCGCGAAGGCGTGAAGATGCCGGCCGCCTGGCTGGACGCCGTTGTCGGTTCCGGCAAGGTCTCGCAGCTTGCGCTTCCCGTCATCATTCCGGTGACGGAATTCCGCGACATCTACGGCGTCGGCCTCACCAACATGATCGGCGGCGCGGACCCGGCGGCCGAGCTGAAAAAGGCGACGGAACAGTTCGCACCCGTTCTGGCACGTAGCGAGGGATAATGGCCTCCGTGAGCATCGAAAACACCAAGACAGGCGTCAGTCGTAGAGAAGGGAGCAGGCCGGCAAGGCTTGCTCCCAACTACTGGCCCTTCGTTATACCGGCACTTATCGTCATTCTGGCTGTCATCGTTTTTCCATGGGTCTTTACCCTGTGGATGAGCGTGCACCGCTGGACGCTCGGACAGGAGCAGAGCTTTATCGGTTTCGAGAACTATATCCGGCTCGCCGGCGATATCAGGTTCTGGGAATCGCTCTGGCACACGCTCATTTATACCGTGCTGTCGGTGGTCGCCCCGCTGTTCCTCGGAACATTGGCGGCGCTGGTTTTCGATGCGCAGTTTCCGCTGCGGGGTTTTCTGCGCGGCGTTTTCGTCATGCCGATGATGGCGACCCCGGTCGCCATCGCGCTCGTCTGGACCATGATGTTCCACCCGCAGCTCGGCGTCCTGAACTATCTGCTGTCGCTCATCGGCATCGGGCCGCTGGAATGGATCTACAACCAGTCGACCGTCATTCCCTCGCTGGTGCTGGTGGAAACCTGGCAGTGGACACCGCTCGTCATGCTGATCGTGCTCGGCGGGCTGGCTGCAGTGCCGCGCGAACCCTATGAAAGTGCTGAAATCGACGGTGCCAACGCCTGGCAGAAATTCCGTTACCTGACCATGCCGATGATTGCGCCGTTTCTGATGATCGCCGTCATCATCCGCTCCATCGATGCCGTCAAAAGCTTCGACATCATCTATGCGATGACTCAAGGCGGGCCCGGCACGGCGTCTGAAACCATCAACATCTATCTCTATAATACGGCGTTTTCCTATTACGACATCGGTTACGGCTCGGCCATGGCCGTCGTCTTTTTCATCATCATCGTGGCGCTGTCCTTCGTGCTTTTGATGGTGCGCCAGCGCTCGCAATGGAACGAGATGGAGGATCGCTGATGTCTGGAAAAATTCTAAAACGCAAGACACTCGATCGCATCGGCCTGTTCTTCGTGGCACTGGTGATGATCTCGCCGGTCATCCTGTTCTTCATCTGGATGATCTCGCTCTCGCTGAAATATGAGATCGACAACGGCGCCTATCCGCCGATCCTCATTCCCGAACGTTTCGCCTGGTCGAACTATGTGAAGGTGTTCGAGGAGAACAATTTCTTCCTCTATTTCTGGAACTCGGTGCTCGTCACCGGAGCGGCCACCATTCTGGCGCTCGTCATCGGCGTTCCCGCCGGTTACGGCATTGCGCGGCTGAAGGCGGAAAAATCCGCCGTCATCATCATGATCGCCCGCATGACGCCGGGCCTCTCATTCCTCATTCCGCTGTTCCTGCTGTTCCAATGGCTGAACCTCTTGGGCACGCTCTGGCCGCAGATCATCATCCATCTTGTCGTGACGGTGCCGATCGTCGTCTGGATCATGATCGGTTATTTCGAGACCACACCGAAGGAACTGGAAGAGGCGGCAAGCATCGATGGCGCATCCTCCTGGCAGGTGTTCCGGCTGGTGGCGCTGCCGATTGCCAAGCCCGGCATCGTCGTCTCCTTCATCCTCGCGGTCATCTTCTCGTGGAACAACTTCGTCTTCGGCATCGTGCTAGCCAGCCGTGAAACGCGCACCCTGCCGGTCGCGGTCTACAACATGCTGTCCTTCGAACAGGTCAGCTGGGGGCCGCTGGCCGCAGCCGCGCTCATCGTCACGCTGCCGGTGCTGCTGCTCACCATGTTCGCACAGAAACAGATCGTGGCGGGTCTCACCGCCGGCGCCGTCAAGGGCGGCTGAACCAACAAAGGGCATTCCATGCCCTTGCTTCTTAAACGCAATTCCGGACGCAAACCGCGACACACTTTTGCTGGAATTGCTCATAACGGGAACCAAAAACATGGCACCGGTCAATATTCAAAATGTCCAGAAGCGCTTCGGCTCGGTCAACGTCATCCACGGTATCGATATCGATATCAAGGACGGAGAATTCGTCGTCCTCGTCGGCCCTTCCGGCTGCGGCAAGTCCACCCTGCTACGCATGATCGCCGGGCTGGAGGAACTGAGCGACGGCGAAATCCACATCGGCGCGCGCGAGGTGAGCCACCTGCCCGCCCGTGACCGCGATATCGCCATGGTCTTCCAGAACTACGCGCTTTATCCGCATATGACGGTCAAGGACAATATGGGCTTCGCGCTGAAGCTGAAGAAGGTCAGCGCCGAGGAAACCAGGGCCAAGGTCGACAGGGCCGCCGCCATTCTGGGACTGGAAAAGCTGCTGGACCGTTATCCGCGCCAGCTTTCCGGCGGCCAGCGCCAGCGTGTCGCCATGGGCCGCGCGCTGGTGCGCGATCCGCAGGTTTTCCTGTTTGACGAGCCGCTTTCCAACCTCGATGCCAAGCTGCGCGTGCAGATGCGCGGCGAGATCAAGGCCATGCACCAGCGCATCGGCACGACCACCATTTATGTCACCCACGACCAGGTGGAAGCCATGACCATGGCAGACAAGATCGTGGTGCTGCACGATGGCGTGATCGAGCAGATCGGCGCGCCGCTTGAGCTTTACGACAATCCCGCCAACCTCTTCGTTGCCGGTTTCATCGGCTCGCCGGCCATGAACTTCATTCGCGGCCGGGTGGAGGAAGGCGTCTTCCGCACCGCAAAGGGTCTCAGCCTGCCGCTGCCCGCCAATGCCGAGATCGGCAAACTGGGCGGCCGCGACCTCGTCTACGGCGTACGGCCGGAACACATCCGGGCCGCCGAGACCGGCATTGAAGGCCGGGTAGAACTGGTCGAAGGCACCGGCTCGGAAATCTACGCCAAGCTCAATTGCAAGGGCGACGAGATCGCCTGCCTGTTCCGCGAGCGCCTCAATGTCCGCTTCGGCGATACGATCCACATTGCCATCGATCCGGCAACGGTGCATCTGTTCGACAAGGACAGCGGCAAGCGCATCTGAACACGGCAGGAGCGAAGAGAATGGTAAAGGAAGCGGGCGGCAAGCATGTTCTCTGCGTGGGTGCCGCCGTGCTGGACACCCTGTTTCGTGTGTATGACATGCCGAAGGGCGAAGGCAAGGTCCTGCCCTATGAGATGCTGCAGATCGCCGAAGGCATGGCGTCGAGCGCCGCCTATGCCGCCCATCGCATGGGCGGCCGCGCCAGCCTCTGGGGCGCGGTGGGCGACGACGAAACCGGCACCCGCATCCTGCGCGATCTCGCCGAAAGCGGCATCGATGTTGCGGGCATGACCATCGCCGCCGGCGCGCGCTCGGCCCTGTCGACGATCATCATCGATGACCGAGGAGAACGGCTAATCGTGCCTTTTTACGATCATCGTCTGCATGAGAAAAAACGCTCCTGTACACCGGAAGATATTGCCCCGTTCGATGCCGTTCTGGTGGATGTGCGCTGGCCGGAACTCGCGCTTGATGTGCTGACCGTGGCGCGCGCGCTTGGCAAACCTGCCATTTTGGATGGCGATGTGGCGCCGATGGAAACGCTGGAGAAGCTTGCGCCCGCCGCAACCCATATCGTCTTTTCCGAACCCGCCGCCGCCCGGCTGACCGGACTTGAAACGGTGAAGGACATGCTGCCGGTGCTGCATTCCCGCTACCCGCAGACCTTCATCGCCGTCACCGCCGGTCCGCAAGGCTGCTGGTGGACGGAGGCCGGCGATCCCACGGTGCATTTCCAGACGACCATGCAGGTTAAGGCAGTGGACACACTGGCGGCGGGCGATATCTTCCACGGCACATTTGCGCTGGCGATGGCTGAAGGCATGCAAAGCCGCGCGGCCATCCGCCTCTCCTCCGTTGCCGCCGCGCTGAAATGCACCGTATTCGGCGGCCGCATCGGCGCACCGACGCGCGAAGGGACGGAAGACGCGATGCGGCAATGGCTGGAGCGTGAAGGCGAAGCCGCGCTGCGCGCCTCCTGAGCGCATCCATTGCCCGCATAAAACTATTCCATTTTTGCGATGCCGTTTCCCGGCGAAGTAGTCTAACGTCAAGTCAGAGCAAAGCTTTTCATGAAGCCGCGCCTGTTCCACCTTGAGCCTGAATTCCGCAAAAGTGATCGCCCGATGCATCAGACGACCCGCCCGAGACTGCGCGATATCGGTTTCCGGCCCGGCCATTTCGAGACCGGCCCGCTCAACGCCATCACCGATGTCGAAGGCGTGACCATCGGCCATTCGACCGTCATCGAAGGCGACACGATCCGCACCGGCGCAACCGCGATCCTGCCGCATGGCGGCAATCTCTTTCAGGACAAGGTGCCCGCCGCCTTCGCCGTCTATAACGGCTTCGGCAAATTTGCCGGCTCCACCCAGATCGAGGAACTAGGCGAGCTCGAAACACCTGTTATCCTCACCAATACGCTGGCGACAGGCCGGGCCATCGAGGCGATTAACCACCATACGCTGGCACAGCCGGGCAATGAGAAAGTCGTCTCGATCAATGCCGTCGTCGGCGAAACCAACGATTCCCGCCTGAACGACATTCGCGCCGGCCGCCCGACGGTCGATGAGATATCAGCCGCGCTCAGAAACGCGGCCACAGGCCCGGTGGCCGAGGGCGGCGTGGGTGCCGGAACCGGCACGGTGGCCTTCGGCATGAAAGGCGGCATCGGCACCGCATCCCGCATCGTCACCATCGCCGGAACGACCTATACGATCGGCATTCTTGTCCAGTCCAATTACGGCGGCCATCTGCTGGTCTGCGGCAAGCCTTATGCCAGCCCTGACCATAAGGACAAGGATGGCTCGATCGTCATCATTGTCGCCACCGACGCGCCACTCTCCTCCCGCAACCTGAAGCGTCTGGCGGCCAGAAGCTTCGGCGGGCTGGCGCGCACGGGTGCAGCGCTCAGCAATGGCTCCGGCGATTACGCTCTGGCCTTTTCCACCGATGAGCGGCTGCTCCGCACGCCTGCGCGCCGCAAGGCCGTCGCAGACTATCCGGAACTTTCCAACGATGCGATTTCGCCGCTCTTCGAAGCCGCGATAGAGGCGACGGAGGAGGCGATCCTCAATTCGCTCTGTGCGGCAACGACGACGACGGGCTTCAATGCCGGCACCGGCAAGGCCTCCACGGTCGAGGCCATTTCCATCGACGCCCTTAAAACCCTTCTTTCAGCCTGACTTTTCCAGACGGAGTTTTCATGACTAGCCCATCCGGTCGCATCGTTTACGTCAACGGCGAATTCCTGCCCGAAGCGGACGCCCGCCTCTCCATCTTCGACCGCGGTTTCCTGTTTGGCGACGGCATTTATGAAGTTACCTCCGTTCTGGAAGGCAAGCTGATCGACAGCGACCTGCACATGGCCCGGCTGGAGCGCAGCGCCCGCGAAATCGACGTGCCGCTGCCGGTCACCACGAAAGAGATCGTCGAGGCAGAGCGCCGCCTGATTGCCGACAACAACCTCGTCGAAGGCATGATCTACCTGCAGCTGACGCGTGGCGCCGAAGACCGCAACTTCCTGTTCTCCGCCGATCTGAAGCCGACGCTGGTCATGTTCACCCAGGCCAAGAAGCTGATCGGCACCCCGGTCGAAGAAGCCGGCATCGCCGTCAAATCCGTTCCCGATCAGCGCTGGGAGCGCCGCGATATCAAGACCGTCTGCCTTTTGCCGCAGGTCATGGCCAAGCGCATCGCCAAGGCCGAAGGCTGCGACGAGGCGTGGATGATCGAGGACGGTTTCGTTACCGAAGGCGCATCCTCGACCGCCTACATCGTCACCGCCGATAAAAAGATCATCACCCGCGGCAACAGCAACAAGACCCTGCCCGGCTGCACCCGTCTTGCCGCCCTGCAGCTGGCCAAGGAAGCCGGCTTTACGCTGGAAGAGCGGCCTTTCACGCTGGAAGAGGCGCTGAATGCCGACGAGGCCTGCCTGACCAGCGCCTCCAACTTCGTGGTTTCGGTCACGAAGATCGACGGCAAGCCGGTCGGTAACGGCAAGCCCGGCCCGATGGTGAGCCGCCTGCGCGCGCTCTACCTCGAAAACGCCCGCCGCACGGCCATCTGATCGAAAGCGTTTTGTTTGCCGCATTTCCGGATGGAAAACCGGGGGCCACTTTTCCCGGAAATGCTCTAACTTTCGAGAACCGCCCAGATGCGCTCAACCACGGGCCGGCGGTTCTCCTTGGAACGATAAAGTCTGATATCGACGGCAATATCGAAACTTGAATCAGCGGCGCGCACCAGAGCGCCGCTATCCAGCTCGTGCCGCATCAGGCTTTCCGGCACCCAGGCGACACCCCAGCCGGCCATCGCCATGGCTTTCAGCCCCACCGACATGCTGCCCTCATGCACCCGCTCGAATTGCGGCAGCCGCGCGCTCAGGAGATCGCGCAGCAACGGCCCGAAGAACGAGGCCTTTTCATAATCCAGATAGGCAAAGGGTTTTCGCGCATTTTCCACCAGCGCATGCAGCGGTGAACCATCTTTCGCCGGCGCGGAAACCGGAATGATGTTTTCTGCACCCAGCACGCGGAACTCGAAGGTCTGCGCATCGAGCAGCATCGGCACTTCGGGATGGGCATAGGTCAGCAGAAAATCGCTCTGCCCGTCCACCAGCGAATTGAGGTTTTCTTCCATGCTGCCGGAATCCGGCCGCAGAACCGAAAACAGCGGCCCGGCCGTCTCGTTCACCCGTTTCAGCCAGTCGGGAAAGAAGGTGAAAGACAGGGTATGCAGCGCCGTCAGCCGAACGGTTCTGGCGTCGGCCCCTTCTTCCTGAAGAAGCGTGCGCCGTGCATGGTAAAGCTGTTTCAGCGTCTCCTGCGCCACCGGCACGAATTTCACACCGGCCTCGGTCAGCCGGGACGGATAGGAAGCGCGGTCAACCAGCGTCGCACCCACCCAGGCTTCCAGCTGCTTGATACGCCGGCTGAAAGCGGATTGCGTCACATGCCGCTCATCCGCCGCCTTCGAGAAATTGAGCGTTCCGGCCAGCGCCAGGAAATCCTCGAGCCATTTGACTTCCAAGGGCCTGTTCTCCCACAAAGATGTTGTCCCAGCCTGCCGGGAACATGGGTCTTTATTAGGAGCAATGGAAGCCGATTGAAACCCTTTAGAAAGCTTCGGGTCGTTTAGCAAACTGACTAAAGCCCGCTTGCGTCATCCTCGGGCTTGACCCGAGGATCCACAACCAAGTGCGACAATGGATCCTCGGGTCAAGCCCGAGGATGACATCGAGTTTGTGGGGCGCACCGGGATCGGCCTCAGTCGTTAGCGGTTTCTGGAATATTCGATCATCCGCGCCCGGCTGGACACCAGCTCGATCCGGTCTTCACCCAGCCGGTTGAGGCAGACGCGCTTCGTCCACGGCCCGTCGATGAGCGTGAAAAGGAAACGGCCATTGCCGAGCGCCTTCAAGGGCATGCTGCGGCGCGTGGGGCCGATGCCCATCGTCAGTGACGAACTGCTGATCGAAAATTCCGCTCCCTCATCCGAGCGCCACAAACCCGAAAAATCGTCCGGCACGACATGCTGGCCGACCGGCAGAAAGCGGCGGGCGGCGTGGCCGGCCTCGCCGACAATGGCGGCACCATCCAGCCTGAGACGCATCGGAGAGGATGCGGAACGGGAGGAGACCCAGCCATCGACATCTTCATAAAGCGTGTCGTCACCATCGATGAAGGTGGATGTGCTGCCCTTGATCTCCAGCCACCACGGCCCGCTTTCGGTGACATAGAGGCCTTCCGGCAGACTGGCGGCGGGTTTGGGCAAAGGCAGGCCGGTCAAAGCCGCCATGCCTTCCAGCGCGATCTTGAAGCCATTGGTATCCTCGCGGTTCGACACCACGACGAAGCCAGTGCCGTTTTCCGGATCAAGCAGAAAGTAAGTCTTGTAACCCGGATGCGAACCGCCGTGACCGACGAAACGCCTGTCACCGAGATGCGACCAGCGCAGGCCGAGGCCATATTCGCTCATCCGCCCATCGGCGAGCGGTCGTTCAGCCGAAAGCGCGTCAAGAACACCCGCGAAGCCTCCCTCGCCCCGCATCAGACCCTGCAACCAACGGGTAAGTGCTTCGGCGCTGCCCGCAAGGCTACCTGAAGCGGAGATATGCAGGCCGGCGGCCGAAAGCTGCCAGTTGTCTTCAGCTTTCCAGTAACCCGGCACCAGCCCGTCGACTGGATCGTTCCAGACATCCGGCGCCTTCAGAAACACGCCGAAGGGATCGGCAATCTGTGTCTGCACGAAATCATCGAAACGGAAACCGCGACGCTCCAGCGCCGCTTCCACCAGCCGGTAACCCGTATTGGAATAGGACACCTCGCTGCCGGCAGGAAAATTCAGCCGGGTGAGCCGCGACAGATAGTCGAGAAGCGGTTCGGCCTTCGTTTCGGTATAGACGGAAAGACCAAGCAGCGAGAGGCATTCACGCGTATCCGGCAGGCCACCGCTCATATCCAGCGCCTGTCCCACCGTGACGTCGCGGAGCGGCGGCTGCAACTCCGGCAGGTGTTTGCCGAGTGGGTCGCCCAACCCGATCAGATCGGAATGCGCAAGCACCATGGCGCAGAAGGCATGTTTGGTGACCGAGGCATACCGCACCACGCTCTGCGGCGTAAAGGGTGCGAAGGTCGAGAGGCTCTCGACACCGCCGGCATGAGCGAAACGGATGCCATCGAGATCAAAACCGATGACCGCCCCGCCCGGCTCATTGCCCGCCCATTGTGAGACGAAGCTTTGCGAAAGGGTTGAAGCGGCGTTCCAGTCGAATTCTTTTGGCATGGCTCGGTCTCGTGTCTTGTCGTCTCTACAGAAAGCCTCGGCATCGCCGCTTGTTTCTTCTCCCCGCCGGGGAGAAGGTGGCCCGAAGGGTCGGATGAGGGGGCAACGGTAGAGATTTGCGGGAAGCTTGCCCCCTCATCCCGCTGCCGCGGACTTCTCCCCCTCGGGGAGAAGAAACTCGTGGCACCCGCTCGGTTTATTGGCAACGTAGACTCAGGCCGGTTCTTCCAGCCGGATACTCAAGCTACGCAACTCTTCCGTATGCGGATGTTTGGTCCGGCCATCTCGCAGATCGCCGGCACTCAGCTGCTCCACCATGTCCCCGTTCAGCATCACGCCAACCTGCGGGCACAGATGCGCAATGACCGCAAGATTGTGGCTGACGAGAATATAGGTGAGGTTGCGCGCCGCGCGCAGGTCCTGCAACAGGTTCAGGATTTCCGCCTGCACCGACACATCGAGCGCCGAAGTCGGCTCATCGAGCAGCAGCACCTGCGGATCGGCGATCAGCGCACGGGCAATCGCCACGCGTTGGCGCTGGCCGCCGGAGAGCTGGTGCGGAAAACGGAAACGCACCGCCTGCGGCAGCGCCACGTCGGACAAGGCCTGCTGGATGCGTTTTTCGATATTGTCCATGCCGTGTACCAGCGGCAATTCGCTGAGAATGCGGTCGATGGTCTGGCGCGGATGCAGCGAGCCATAGGGATCCTGAAACACCATCTGCACCTGCCGGAAGAACTCCGGCGTGCGCTTCAGCGGTGCGTCCTTGCCGGCAAAGGCAATGCGGCCTTCCCAGCTTTCGTTGAGGCCGGCCATAGCGCGCAGGATGGTGGACTTGCCCGAGCCGCTTTCGCCGACGATGCCAAAGCTGCCGCCCTTTTCCACCGAAAAGGACACGCCCTTCACCACTTCGCGGTCGCCGAACTTGATACGGAGATTATCGACGTCGATCATTGGCTGGACCACGCTGCATCACGGTTGAGAACGGGAAGACGCTCGCGCGGATGCGTCAGCGAGGGAATGCAGTTCAGAAGTCCCTTTGTATAGGGATGTTCGGCTTTCAGGAGTTCGGACGCCTTCAGCTCCTCCATCACCCGGCCGGAATACATTACGGCCACGCGGTCGCAGAAATGCGAAACGAGCGGCAGGTCGTGGCTGATGAGGATGAGGCCCATGCCGCGTTCCGACACCAGTTCCTCGATCAGCCGCAGGATTTCCGCCTGCACCGTGGCGTCGAGCGCGCTGGTCGGCTCGTCGGCGATCAGAAGTTCCGGATCGGGCGCCAGCATCATGGCGATCATCACACGCTGGCCCATGCCGCCGGAAACCTCATGTGCATAGGACGAGGCGACCTGACGCGGATTGCGGATCTTCACCTGATCGAGCAGGCCGATGGCCGCTTCCATGGCGGCACGCTTGCTGCCGCCCTTATGGGCGCGCCAGGCTTCGGCGATCTGCGCACCCATGGTCTTCACCGGGTTCAGCGAATATTTCGGATCCTGCAGAATGAAACCCGCCCGCTTGCCACGGATCTGGCGCATCTGCCTTTCGCTTGCGGACAGCACGTCGATGCCGTCGAAGGCAAGCTTGTCAGCGCGGATATCCGCATTGGAGGGCAGAAGCTTCATCAGCGCCCGCGCCGTCAGGCTCTTGCCCGAACCGGATTCGCCGACAATACCGAGCTTTTCAGTGCCGAGCTTCATGGAGACACCGCGCACCGCCTCGAAACGGCTGGTGCGGGTCTGGAAAGCGATCTTCAGATTTTCGATTTCGACCAGCATGGCTCAATGTCCCTTCGGGTCGAGAACGTCGCGCAGACCATCGCCAAGGAAGTTGAAGGCGAGCGAAACGAGGAAGATGGCGATGCCGGGAATGGTGGCGACCCACCATTGTTCGAAGATGAAGCGCTTGGCCGTTGCAATCATCGCACCCCATTCCGGCGAAGGCGGCTGTGCGCCCATGCCGAGGAAGCCGAGGCTTGCGGCGGTGATGATGATCGAGCTCATGTCGAGCGTGATACGCACGATAAGGCTCGGCACGCAGAGCGGCGCAATGTGACGCGCAATGATGCGCCAGGCGGAAGCGCCGGTCAGGCGATAGGCCGCGACGAAGTCGCTGCCGCGCACCGTCATGGTTTCGGCGCGGGCAAGGCGCGCATAGGGCGGCCATGCGGTGAGCGCGATGGCGAGAATGGCACTTTCAACGCCGGGCTTCAGTGCCGCGACGAAGGCGAGCGCGAGGATGAGGCGCGGAAAGGCCAGGAACACATCCGTCACCCGCATCAGCACCGTATCGACAATGCCGCCGAAATAACCGGCGATGCAGCCGATGGCGAGGCCGATGGGTGCCACGAGAACGACGACGGCAATGACCATGCCGAGCGTGACGCGGCCGCCATAGAGAATACGCGAGAGAATGTCGCGGCCCAGCTCATCCGTGCCGAACCAGTGTTCGGCGCTGGGGAATGCCAGGCGGTTGCCGAGATTCTGCGTTGCCGGATCATAGGGCGCGAGCAGCGGCGCCAGAAGCGACAGGGCGATGAACAGGACGATGATGGTCAGACCGATCACCGCCAGCGGATTGGACTTGAGGTTGAGCCAGATGCGATACCGGTTTCCCCAGGCAGCCTGTGTGCGGGAATGCGGCGTCTCATCCAGAGCCCAGTTTCTGAAATTAGCTAACATCATCGAACGCGAGGATCCATAACTCTGTAAAGCACGTCTGCAAGCAGGTTGAGGGCGACATAAATGAAGCCGATCAACAGGGTTGCTCCGACGACCGGGTTCATGTCCGCGTTCATGAGCGAGACGGTGAGGTATTGACCAAGGCCCGGCCAGCTGAAGACGGTTTCCGTCACCACGGCACCTTCGAGAAGGCCGGCATAGGTGAGCGCCAGAACCGTGACGAGCTGCACGGCGACCGTCGGGAAGGCGTGGCCCCAGATCACGGTCATGGCCGAAAGCCCCTTGGCGCGGGCGGTGATGACATATTCACCCTTCAGCGCGTCGATCATGAAGGCGCGCGTCATGCGGGTGATATAGGCCATGCTGAAATAGGCGAGGATGCAGACGGGCTGCACCATATGGGCGATGGCGTCGTAAAAGGCATCCCAGTCACCGGCAAGCAGCGTGTCGACCGTCATCAGGCCAGTGACCTGCGTGATCATGCCGTCATAGATGATGTCCTGACGGCCCGGTCCCGGTGCGACGCCGAGCGTGGCATAGAACACCAGCAACGAAATCAGCGCCAGCATGAAAACAGGCACGGAGTGACCGGCAAGGCAGACGACGCGGATCACCTGATCCGTCAGCTTGCCCTGCTTCACGGCGGCCCAGACGCCGAGCGGAATGCCGATCAGCGCTGCGAGAATAAGCGCTGCGGTGGCAAGTTCGAACGTGGCGGGGAAAACGCGCTTGATATCGATCCAGACCGGATTGCGGGTCAGGATCGAGTTGCCGAAATCGCCATGCAGGACCTGCGTGACATAGTGGAAGAACTGCACGACCAGCGGCTGGTCGAGGCCCATTTCGGCCCGCACCCGCACGATGACGTCTTCGGGCGCGTTATCGCCGACCGCCGCGATGACGGGATCGACGGGCATGACGCGCCCGATCATGAAGGTGATGACCATCAAACCGAACAGCGTCAGGAGGACGCTGCTCAGTATCGACGATATGCTTTTAACGCGCTTGTTCAATGTCACGCTTTCTTCGCATCGTGGTAGGAATTGCCCTCGGAGAGAACGCCGAGTTCGAAGCCGGAAACACCCTTGCGGAAGGCTGCCGTCTTCGTGGTCTGGAACATGAACACGAACGGGCTGTTTTCCATGTGCTCGCGCTGCAGGGCTTCATAAAGCTCCACGCGCTTGGCCGGGTCCTTCTCGTCACGGGCGGCTTCCGCCTTGGCGGCGAAGTCGTCGTTCTTGAAACGCGAACGCCACAGGAAGGGCTTCGACTTGGCGTCGTCGCCATTGTCCTTGTTGATGTTGAAGACATCGGCATTGGAATGCGGATCGAAATAATCCGTGCCCCATGCGGACAGCGCCATCTGGTGTTCGCGGGCGCGCATCTTGGTCAGAACCTGACGGTTTTCAGCCGATTGCAGACGCACCTTGATGCCGATATCGGCAAGGTTGGCCTGAATGGCCTGCGCCAGATCCGGGTAAGGCTGGGCGGAATAGTGGTCCATGCTGATCTCGAAACCGTCGGCAAGGCCGGCTTCGGCCATCAGCGCCTTGGCCTTTTCGACATCGCGCTGGTAGGGCGTGTCGTTGACCGCACCCGGGAAACCTTCCGGCTCGAAGCTCTGGTGAACCTTGTGGGTCAGTGACACCAGGTTTTCCTGCATGCCCTTATAGTCCAGCGCCCACTTGATCGCCTGCCAGACCTGCGGCTTGGCAAGGTTCTCATTGCCCTGGTTGAGCGAGATCAGCACCAGCGAGGCGATGGACTTGCGCTCCAGCTCGATATTGGCGTCGTCCTTGACGGTACGCAGCTGCTCCGACGTCAGGTCGCGTGCAATGTCGATATCGCCCTTCTGCAGCATCAGCAGCTGCGAAGACGGATCGGTGACATGGCGCAGCACGATACGCTTGATATTGCCCTTGTAAGGACCGTTCGGGTTGACGGTGAGTGCGACGCTTTCGCTCGGCTTCCAGGCCTGCAGCATGAAATCGCCGGAACCGGCGCTGTTCTTCTGCAGCCAGCCATTGCCGAGGTCTTCGCCCGACGCATTGGCAAGAACCGCCTTCTTTTCGACGATCGCACCGATATTGGCGGAGAGGCAATAAAGCAGGAAGGAGATGGCGGTCGGCTCTGCCGTCGTCAGCTTCACCGTCTTGTCGTCGGCGGCAACGATGGTCGTCTCGGCATTCTCAGGCGTGAAGCCGAACTGGCTGATGATGAAGGCCGGGCTCTTGTTCATCTTGATGGCGCGCTGCAGCGAGAACGCAACATCTTCCGCGGTCACTTTCTCACCGCTCGCGAATGTCGCTTCGTCACCGATCACGAAGGTGAAGACCTTGCTGTCCGCATCGGCTTCCCAGGATTTCGCGATAACCGGATCAACCTTGGTGGAATCCTCGCGGTTGGCGCGCACCAGCTTCTGATACATGTTTGAGATGATTTCACCACCGACGGCTTCGAAACCTTCATGCGGGTCAAGGCTCGTCATATTGTCCAGCTGCTGCGCGACGACAAGAATGTCCTTGGGTGTCGCGGCAAATGCCGGAATGCGCGCATAGGACAGGAACGGAACGGCAGCGCCGGCAATCAACAGGTTGCGTCTTGAAATCATCGAAAATCCCCTTTCGGACCTTATTTTTCGGAAAACGGTGGGTTTGCCCCAATCCAGTCATTTTTTTTATGTTTTCCCGCGATTAACACGAGCAAACGAGGCCCGACCAATTCCAAATTTGGCAGAGCCTATGCACGGATTGCATTTGCTCCCGCCTTGACCTTTCCTCTACCAATTCCCAAAAGTCTGAATAGGCGCGCATCCGCGCCCTCCCCCTATCCGAAGGTGAATGACCATGACCGATGAAAAAACCGTACCCGTCTTCGACGGCCACAACGATGTGCTTCTGCGGTTATGGCGGTCGGGCAATGCCTCTCCCGAAACCCTGCTCATCGAGGGTGACACGGTTGGCCACATCGACCTGCCACGCGCCAGGAAGGGTGGGCTGGCCGGCGGCCTCTGCGCCATCTACGTGCCGTCGCCAAGCATGGAGAAGGACGCCAACGGCGATTTTTCGACACCGGCAGAAGCCGATGCGCTGAAGGCGACGCTCTCCATGGCCGGCCTGCTGTTCCGCGCCGAGAAACAATCCGCCGGCGCACTGAAGGTTTGCCGCACCGCCGCCGATATCCGCAGCGCCATGGCATCGGGCGCTTTTGCCTCGGTCTTCCATATCGAGGGCGCGGAAGCGATCGGCGCTGATCTGGATGCGCTGCACGTGCTCTACGAGGCAGGCCTTCGCACGCTCGGACCGGTCTGGAGCCGCCCGAACATTTTCGCCTATGGCGTTCCCTTCCGGTTCCCCTCGACGCCGGATATCGGCCCCGGCCTCACCGATACCGGCAAACGACTGGTGAAGACCTGCAACGAACTGAAGATCATGGTCGACCTGTCGCACATGAACGAGCAGGGTTTCTGGGACATCGCCAGGATTTCAGACGCACCGCTCGTCGCCTCGCATTCCAACGCCTATGCGCTGTGTAACCACAGCCGCAACCTGACGGATCGCCAGCTGGATGCCATCCGCGACACGGGTGGTCTTGCCGGCATCAATTTCGGCGTTTTGTTCCTGCGCCAGGACGGCGTGAAGAACCCGAATACCGATCTGGGCGAACTCGTCCGCCATGTCGACTATATCGTCAACCGCATCGGCATCGATCACGTGGCCCTCGGTTCGGATTTCGACGGCACCACCATTCCCGCCGCCATGAAGGATGCGGGCGATCTGCAATTGCTGGTCGAAGCCCTGCGCAAGGGCGGCTACGACAACGAGGCGCTTGCCAAGATCTGCCACGGCAACTGGGTCCGCGTGCTGGAAAAAACCTGGGGCGCATAAGGCTCAGCGTAAAATCCATCTCCGGCGCGGAACGCCGGAGATATGAAGCGGCAGGCCCTTAAGCCTTTGCCGCTTTTTTCTTGCCGCTCGCCCGGAAGGCCAGAAGCCCGGCAACCACACCGATCATCGCCCATTTCATCGGCAATACATCCGCCGTTTCACTGCGGATCGGCAACACGGTCACTGTGCCCGGGCGGGATTCATAACCCATCTGCCCTTTTGCCTTGGCCTCCGCAATCTGCTGCGGCGAAACGACCCATTCGGCACCGCGCATCTTGTCCACTGCCATGTATCCGCCGCCCGCCACGAGGGCGACGACGAGCGAAAGCGCTATTCTTGTGGGCGTGTTCATCTGCATCTCCTTCAATCAAAAGGAGCGTGTAATGGCATCAAACGCCACCACCAAGCAACCGCAGCGCTCAATTTGATATCTTTCGGAACAATCCGGCAAATCATGCATTTCATAGTTGCATTTCTGCCTTTAGGATTGGCGAAAATCCACCGACGAGCGGGCCAAACTCTACATCGACACTTCATGCTTTTCTGCTAATCACATTTCCTCAACCGAAACGAATTAGCGACACATTCCTGTGGTTCGCCAAGCTGGGAATGGGCGCTGGATAAAGCAAATGGCAGACAAGAGCGAAATCACACAAACCGATGTCGCGGAATCCGCGGTTGAAAGCTTCATTGCCCGAAACCGCCCCTATCTGACCGCGATCGCCATCACGCTCGTCTTCGTGATGATGACTTTCGCCATCTATCACCTGACCTCGGAGGTGCGTTATGACGACGTCATCGACGCGCTGACGCAGACCTCGGCTTCGGCGGTTCTGCTTGCCATTTTCTTCACGGCGCTCAGCTTTCTGGCACTGATACTCTACGACGCCAATGCGATCGAATATATCGGCCGCAAATTGCCGCTGCCGCCCATGGCGGCGACAGCTTTTGCCGCTTATGCCATCGGCAATACCGCCGGTTTCGGCCCCTTGAGCGGTGGCGCCATCCGCTTTCGCGCCTATTCGCGGCTTGGGCTGTCGCCCGGTGAAATCGCCCGCGTCATCGCCTTTGTCACGCTGTCCTTCGGGCTTGGCCTGCTTTCGGTCAGTGCCATCTCCACCTTCATCGTCGCACCACGCATCGCCGCCATTATCGGCGTTGATGCGCTGATCCTCAGAGGGGCGGCGCTCGCCGTCATCGCCGTTCTCGTGGTTGCCGCCTATATCGGGCGCAACGGCCGCACGATCCGTCTCGGCGCATGGCGTCTTCGCCTTCCCGACAGCCGCACATCGTCGCGTCAGTTCCTCGTCTCGGCTTTCGATATCGCCGCCTCCGCTTCCGTGCTTTACGTGCTGCTGCCCGACACGCATCTCGGCTGGCCGACATTTTTCGCCATCTACGCCACTGCCGTCGGCCTTGGCGTCCTCAGCCATGTGCCGGCCGGTCTTGGCGTCTTTGAAACCGTGATGGTCGCAGGGCTTGGCAACGCCATCAGCGTCGACCAGCTGCTCGGCAGCCTTGTTCTATACCGCGTGATCTATCACGTCCTGCCGCTGGTGGTCGCCATTCTGGTGATGCTGGTCTCGGAGATGAAGCAGTTCGCCGCAAAGCCTGTCGTCTCCGATATCAGCCAGCTTGCCGTGCGGCTCGCACCGCCGCTGCTATCCACCTTCGCGATGATCCTCGGTACCATGCTGATCTTCTCGAGCGTGACGCCGACGCCCGACAGCAATCTGGATTTCCTTTCCAATTTCGTGCCGCTGCCGATCATCGAAGCCGCGCATTTTCTCACCAGCATTCTCGGCCTTGTGCTCGTCGTCGCCTCACGTGGCCTCGGCCAGCGGCTTGATGGAGCCTGGTGGATTGCGCTGGTCGCCGCCTCGCTGGCGCTGGTTCTCTCCATCCTCAAGGCCATCGCCGTCTTTGAAGCCGCTATCCTCGGCGTCTTCATCATCGCACTCGCCGCCAATATGCGCAGCTTCAACCGCCATGCCTCATTGGTGAAGCAGGCGCTGGGGCCAAGCTGGCTCGCCGCCATGGCCGTCATCGTCGCCGGCGCGGCAACCATCCTGCTCTTTGTCTATCGCGATACGGATTACAGTCAGACCCTGTGGTGGCAGTTCGAATTCTCCGAAGAAGCGCCGCGCGGTTTGCGCGCCCTTCTCGGTCTCGTGCTCGCCTCATCCACCATCGCCATCTTCAGCCTCATGCGGCCGGTGGCCTACAGGCCGGATGCGATCGAGCCCGAAGACGTGGTAAACGCAACCGGCATCGTCATGAAACAGGACGCCGCCGACGCAAACCTTGTGCGCATGGGCGACAAACACGTGATGTTCTCCGAGAGCGGCAACGCCTTCATCATGTACGGCATTCAGGGCCGTTCCTGGATTGCCTTTGCCGATCCGGTTGGCGACGAGGAGGATTTTCCCGATCTCGTCTGGCAATTTGTGGAAGCCGCCCGTTCGGCGGGCGCACGCGCCGCCTTTTATCAGATTTCGCCTTTCCTGCTCTCCCATTGCGCCGATGCTGGCCTGCGCGCCTTCAAGCTCGGCGAACTGGCACTGGTCGACCTCACCGCATTCGAACTGAAGGGCGGCAAGCTCGCCACCCTTCGCCAGTCGCTGAGCCGCGGCGCGCGCGACGGGCTGACCTTCGAGGTTGTCGAACAATCGCAGGTGCCGGATATTCTCGATGAATTGAAACAGGTCTCCGATGGCTGGCTTGCGCATCACAACACGCGGGAAAAACGCTTCTCGCTCGGTGCTTTCGAACCGGATTACATCCTGTCCCAGCCCGTTGCCATTCTTCGCAAAGATGGAAAGATCACCGCCTTTGCCAATCTGATGGTGACGGAAACGAAAAAGGAAGCCACCGTCGATCTCATGCGCTTTTCGGCGGATGCGCCGCGCGGCGCGATGGATTTCCTCTTCGTCAGTATCATGCAATATCTGCGTGAGGCGGGTTATGAGAGCTTCAATCTCGGCATGGCGCCCATGTCCGGCATGTCGAAGCGCGATGCAGCGCCCGTCTGGGATCGCATTGGCAGCACGCTGTTCGAACACGGCGAACGTTTCTACAACTTCAAGGGCCTTCGTGCGTTCAAGACGAAGTTCCACCCGAAATGGGAACCGCGTTACCTTGCCGTTCAGAACGGCGCAGACGCCGCGCTGGCGCTGATGGACGCAACGGTTCTGATCAGCGGCGGCGTCAGAGGAGTGATCGGAAAATGAGAAAATCCACCATGATGAAGGCGGTCATCGCCGCTTCCGCCCTGTTCGCCTCTACCTCCGTTTTTGCGCAGGACAAGCCAGCCTATGAGACCGGCATGATCCCGGCCGAGCACATCATGGTACCAGACGGCGATATTCTCGCCAGCGTCTTCCTGATTTCCGACGCGGACGGCTGGACAGCCGCCGACGAGACCCGCGCCAAGGCGCTGGTCGCAAAGGGTGCCGCCGTGGTCGGTATCGACTTCAGGGAATATCTGAAGGCGCTCGAAGCCGATGACGACGAGTGTATCTACATGATCTCGGACATCGAGTCGCTGTCGCAGCAGATCCAGCGCACCGCCGGCACCAGCAGCTATCGCCAGCCCATTCTCGCCGGCATCGGCAAGGGCGGAACGCTGGCGCTGGCAATGATCGCGCAAAGCCCGGTCTCCACCGTCCGCGACGCCATCGCCGTCGACCCCAAGGCGGGCCTGCCGCTCGAGAAGATACTCTGCACGCCCGCCACCAAGGACAAGGTGGATGGCGAAACGGTCTATGGCCTGACCGACGGTCCGCTGCCGGCGCCCGTCAGCGTGCTGTTTACGCCCGCTGCGGACCAGAAGGGCCGCGACCACGTCAACGCACTCGTCAAGCTGCATCCCGATATCGACGTGACTGACGTGGAGGACAAGGCGGACGAAATTCTGACACAGACCCTGTCCGACCAGATCGACGCCGCCGGCGACACCGACAGCCCGCTCGGCCTGCCGATCAAGGTTCTCGAAACGAGCCCTGTCATGGACACCATGGCGGTGATCTATTCCGGCGACGGCGGCTGGCGCGATCTCGACGAGGAAGTGGGCGGTGCGCTGCAGAAACAGGGCATTCCCGTGATCGGCGTCGATGCCCTGCGGTATTTCTGGAAAGAAAAGCAGCCACAGGAAGTGGCAAGCGACCTTGGCCGCATCATCGACACCTATCGCAAACAGTGGAAGGTTCGCAACGTCGTGCTGATCGGCTATTCCTTCGGTGCCGACATCATTCCTGCAACCTACAATCTTCTGCCGGAACGCGCGAAATCCCACGTCGTGCAGCTCTCGCTGCTGGGCCTGTCGACGGAAGTGGATTTCGAAATCTCCGTTCAGGGCTGGCTTGGCGTGGCTGGCGAAGGCAAGGGCGGCAAGACGGTGGATGACATCGCCAAGATCGATCCGAAGCTGGTGCAGTGCGTATATGGCACGGAGGAGGAGGATGAAGACCCCTGCCCCGGCCTGAAGGCGAAGGGTGTGGAAACCATCGCCATTGAAGGCGGCCACCATTTCGACGAAGACTATGAGGCACTCGCAAAGCGGATTGTGACATCGCTGAAGACCCGCCTGCCCAAATAGAGTATTTTGACCTGAGGGGCTTCGGGAGAATTTCCGAAGCTCCGAACATGAATTTGCAGGCTCCCTCCCCGGAAACATCATCTCCCGCAGCCTTCAGCCCCGGTTGAATGACCGGCGGCAGTTCGAAACCCGTCTTCGATCGCCACCCACGCTTGCGGAATCGATTAAATTATTATTCAAAAGAACCCGGCCGGCGGCGAATGTTCATGGCGTTTCCTCAACCATGCTTCTGTTGATTGCCAACCATGGATTTTATATTTTCGGACCGGTTCAGGGAGCCGCCGCATGCCCGCCTTAAAGCGCAAGACAAAAACACCCGTCCTCGTGGAACGCATCGACCAGTTCGTCGCCGGCGTCAGAGAAGCGATGAAAAGCAGCGACGCTGTGCGGAACAAGAAAATCCGCGATCTGTGGGACGCTGAAGTCCGCTACCATTTCGACAATGGCCGCACTGAAAAGACGCTCGAACTCTACATCATGAAATATCGGTATGCGCTGAAGGCCGAGTTCGGCCCAAAGAGCACACCGCTTGCCATCTGCAACATGAAAAAACTGCGCGAACGGCTGAATACCTATATCGAGCGGGCCGACTATCCGAAAACCGGCGTGGCGACATCCATCGTCGAAAAAATCGAGCGGGCGGAATTCAACACCGCCGGCCGCAAGCCCACGGTTCTTCTGCGCATCGCGGACTTCATTGCAGCAATGAACGGCGTGGCCAAAAAAGAGGAAATGCAGGCCCTCTGGAATGCTGAACTCAGCATCATGAAGGACCGGGCGCAGACGACGATCATCTCCTACATCACCAAGTACCGCAATGCGATCCGCGAAGCCTTCGGTGATGATCACCCGATGCTGAAGATCGCAACCGGCGATGCCGCGATGTATGACGACGCCCGCAAGGTCAAGATGGAAAAGATCGCCAACAAGCATGGCGCCCTGATCACATTCGAAAACTACCGGCAGGTTCTGAAGATCTGCGCCGATTGCCTGCAGTCAGCCGATCCGCTGATGATCGGCATAGGCCTGATCGGCATGACGGGACGACGTCCTTACGAGGTCTTTACCCAGGCCGAGTTTTCCACCGCCCCCTATGGCAAGGGCGTTTCCAAATGGAGCATCCTGTTCAACGGCCAGGCCAAGACGAAACAGGGCGAAGGAACGAAATTCGGGATCACCTACGAAATCCCGGTTCTTGCCCGCTCCGCCACCATTCTCTCCGCTTATGAACGCCTGCGCGCAAGCGGTCAGGGAAAACTGTGGCACGGCATGTCGATCGACGATTTTTCGTCAGAAACCCGTCTGCTGCTCCGGGACACGGTTTTTAACCTGTTCGAGGATTTCTGGCCGAAGGAAGAGCTTCCCAAGCCCTATGGGCTGCGGCACCTCTATGCCGAGGTCGCCTATCACAATTTCGCACCGCCCCACGTCACCAAGAACAGCTATTTCGCTGCCATTCTCGGACATAACAACAACGACCTTGAAACCTCGTTGTCCTATATGACCTACACGCTGCCCGAAGATCGCGACGATGCGCTGGCCCGCGCCAAGCGCACGAATGAGCGGACATTGCAGCAAATGGAAAGCATTGCGCCGGTTTCCCGTAAGGCATAGTGCGCGAGCCGCGGATTTCGGTCCCGCGGCTCGTCGTTTCTACCATCAAACCCGCTCATCACCCGATGTGCGGTAAAGCAGGGTCAACACGGTCAGCAACAAACCAGTCAACGCGACCGAGCCGAAAATGTAGAAATTCCATTCCGGCGCGAGACCGCGTTGCAAAACGAGGCCGCCGATCATCGGGCCAGCGATGCCGCCGAGCCGGCCGACCGCCAGCGAAAAGCCGAGGCCCGTGCCGCGAATATGAACAGGGTAAAGCCGGCCGACCAGAACATTGGCAAGGATCTGGGTTCCGATCGTTCCGGCACCGGCAAGCGCGACGAAGACATAGAGCAGCGGCCCCTTGTTCACCGTCAAAGCCCAGATAGAGGCGGCACCGATGGCAAATAGCACCGCGACGACCACCTTGACGTTGCCCTTATCGGCAAACCGCCCGCCAATGAGGATGCCGATCGCGGCCCCGACATTGAGCATGATCGAGAAGCTGAGCGCCGAGCTGATATCATAACCCATCTTGTTCATGATGGTCGGCAGCCAGTTGACCATGCCGAAGGTCAGAAGCAGCGAGCAGAAGTGAATGCCCCAGGCATTCAGCGTCGAAAGCAACCGGCCTTCCGAAAACAGCGCGCCGACGCCACCCTTTTGAATTTTCGCATGGGGCACGATGCGTTGCAGACCGTAGCTGTCGCAAATGCCGTCTGCCTCCGATTGCCGGCCTTTGCTTGCCAGCCATTCCGGCGATTCCGGCAGGAACCGCATGAATATCGGCAGAAGAACAAGTGGCAGACCACCGATCAGCATCAAAGGTCGCCAGCCATAGCTCTCCAGCAGGAGAATACCCATCAGACCGGAAATAATGCCGCCGATGAGATAGCCGAGGAAAGACAGGGAATTGGCCTGCGCCCTGCGGTGCGGCGGCGAGAATTCCAGCACCAGCGCGGTCACTGTCGGCAAAAGCGCGCCCAGGCCGAGACCGGCAAGGAAGCGCGTGATTTCAAAAGCCAGAAAGTTCGGCGTCATGGCCGAAGCAATCATCATCGATGAAAACCCGGCAAGGCTGATGAGCACGACCTTGCGGCGGCCGATACGGTCCGCCATGGTGCCGGCAAACAGCGCGCCGAGCAGCATTCCCACCAGCGTCAGCGCCGCAGCGCGACCGACCATGGCAGGGTTGAGCGCCCAAGCGCCCTCTTTCAACAACGCCGGCGCAACCGCGCCGTAAACAACCAGATCGTATCCGTCGAACATGATCATCAGACCACATGTCGCGATGACGCCAGCCGGGTTTTTCGTCCGCACCGAGGCGGCGCTCATATAATTCGTGGACATCTTCCTCCCTTTCACGCCTGAACGCGCTATCCGGAATGGATTGCGTCTCCCGTTCCTGGCGATAGCTCCGCGAGTGCCCGGCCTGCTCCACCCTGATATGTGTCCCGCTCCTGTCAAGACACATATCGCCGATATCACCCGTCTCCGATTAAATATTGCATTTGCAAAAATTGCAAATGCAATATTGATGATTGTCAGGCCCCAGGACCCGACGGAAATGTCAGTCAGGCTTCAGCCCGGAAATCCTCGATAGTGTTGGCGTCCAGTGCAGAATACGAACGCTCTTATAGACGCCGTGAACGACAAACGGATCGGCAGCGCTGAAGGCAATCATATCTTCAATGCAACGGGCTTCAGCAATGACGAGTGCGGCAGATGACCCGCCGCTTTCCGCCTGCATGGGGCCGGATGCCAGAATTTTGAACCCCAGGGGCGCGGTCTCCTCACTGCGCAAATAGGCCTTGTGCGCGTCCATCTGCGCCGTCCGCTGCTCCGCGGCGGCGGGGTCGCTTTCGGCAAAGCGAACATAGAAACCTGTCTGGTTGCCCGTGCTCATCGGGCAAGCACGAAATCATGGTTCACCGACCAGAACCACTCGCCGATGAAATCCAGTTGCCGGGCCTTTTCCGCATCCTCCACCCGTTGGAAATCGGCCAGCAGGCTCTCCTTCACGCCGAACACTGCATCCGAACGGATATAGGGATCATCCGGATCGAAAATATGCGTGACGAGCGTAGTAAAGCCTTCTGCCGAAACGATATAATGCAGATGCGCCGGCCGGTAGGGATGACGCCCCATGGCCCGCAGCAATCGCCCGACCGGGCCGTCATCCGGGATCGGATAATATTTCGGCTTCGTCGCCCGGAACCAGTAGCGCCCGTCCTCGCCGGTAACGAAAACACCGCGCAGATTGAAGTCGGGCTGAATACCCTTCTGCTGCACGTCATAGAAACCTTCATCATTGGCCTGCCAGACATCGATGCGCGCGCCGGCAACCGGTGCGCCTTCAGTATCGAGAATACGGCCGGTCACCACCATGTCCTCGCCCTTGCCATCGAGGCAGATATTGGCGCCCATCGGCATTTCCGGCGCATCAGCCACATGGAAAGGGCCGAGAACGGTGGATTCCGACGCGCCGCTCGGCTTACGGTGATTGATGGCGTCAACCAGCATGGAAACACCGAGAATATCGGAAAACAGGATCCACTCCTGCCGCCATTCATTGCAGATCTGGCCGACCTCGGTGAGAAAATGGATAGCCTTCATCCATTCCTCCTCGGTCGGTTCGATTTCCTTCACCGCCTCATGCAGCTTGCGGGTGACGACGGCCATGATCTCCTTCAGGCGCGGATCGTCACAGTCACGCATACGGGCAATCACCGTCTCCGCCGAACGCTCCTCGACGAAATAGCCATCATCGCTGGTCATCTTCGTATCCGTCATGTCTTCCTCCCATCACTCCGGCCGCGCGCCGTCAAAGGCGCGCTGCAACAGGTCGCGGATCGCGGTTTTTTCGATTGGCCGCGGGCACCAATAGGGATTGGCCGTCGCAAGCTCGGCCATGGGGTCGAGATCGCTCTGCTGCACACCAAGCGCTGCGAGGCTCGATGGTGCGCCAAGTCGGGCGGCAAAGTCGTGAAGCCCAGCCCCGGCTCTGCCGCCGACAAGTGCGGCGAGCGGCGCGAGCAGATCGGGCACCGCCTGCTCCACATAGGCAACGGTGTGCGGCAAGAGCACCGCATGGGTTTCGGCATGCGACAGATCGAGACTACCGCCCAGCGTGTGGCAAAGCTTGTGATGCAGGGACATGCCGACGGCGCCGAGCACCGTGCCGCACAGCCACGCACCATAAAGTGCCGTCTCGCGCGCCGTAATATTCTTCGGATCGGCCTTCACGCCGGGAAGCGCCTCGACCATTGCCCGCAATCCCTCCACCGCTATCAGGCTGGCGATGGGGTTTCGGTCCCCAGCATAGAGCGCCTCAGCCGCATGGGCCATGGCGTTCAGTCCGCTTGTCATGCTGATAGCCACAGGCAGCCCCAGCGTCAGTTCCGCATCGTAGATCACGACCTCAGGCAGGATTTCCGGCCCGCGCATGGTGGTCTTCACCCCGTTTTCCGTCTGGCCAAGAATGGGCGTCACCTCGGAACCGGCATAGGTGGTTGGAATGACGATCTGCGCCGCATCGGTGCGCAGCGCAATCGCCTTGCCGAGACCGGTGGTCGAGCCGCCGCCGAGCGCAACGACACAATCCGCATTGGCGGCGCGGTAGTCTTCGACCGCCCTCTTCGTCACCTCAACCGGCGTGTGCATGGCAGCCTCGGAGAAGATACCGACCGCGAGACGACCGAGCCGTGCGGCGAGCGCTTCCGCATCGCCCTTCTGCTGTGGCGTGGAAAGCACCAGCGCCCGCGACAGGCCAAGGCGGCGAATTTCCTCCGCCACCCCCGTCGAGCTGCCCGCTCCGAAGACGATGCGGGCAGGAGCTGCCATGTAGACGAAGGGCTGCATGGCTCAGGCCCCGTCGAGCTTGAACAGGCGGCGGGCATTGGTGCGGCCGATCTTCACCCGATCGGCTTCCGCAATACTCATCGCGTTGAACCAGTCGGAGGCGTGATCGATATTCTCGAATGGCCAGTCGGTGGAAAACAGGATGCGGTCGGCACCGATTTCCAGAATGGCGTCGATCAGCGTCTGGGTGCGGAAATTGCCCGACGTCGTGATGTGGAAATTCTCGTTGAAATAATCCACGAAACGGCGCTTGGCCGGATAACGCGGCGGCAGCTTCACCCAGGCATTGCGGTGGTCGATGCGCCACATCATGTAAGGCAGGCCCTCGCCCATATGGCCAAGAATGATGTTGAGGCGCGGATGTTCGTCAAACAGGCCCGACGCCATGAGACGCAGCGCATGAACAGCCGTTTCCTGCGCAAAGGCCCAGGTAGGCCCAAGCAGCCAGGGATGGCCGTCATAGATGCGCGAATCCTGCGGCAGCGGATTGCGCGGATGCAGGTAAAACGGCACGTCGAGCTTCTCGAGCTCTCCCCAGAAGGAGCGATATTGCGGCAGGTCGTAATAAAGCGGCGTCTGGCCGTCGCCCTCCTGGCTGAAACCGTTGACGAGCGCACCGACGAAACCGAGATCGTTGACACAGCGCTGAAGTTCCTCCGTCGCCGCATCCGGGTCCTGCAAAGGCAGGGCGGCGAAAGCCAGGAAACGATCCGGCCGCTTGGCGCATTCTTCGGCAAGCACGTCATTGGCGCGCCGCGCAATCTCGATCGCCTTCTTCTTGTCCGGAATAGCCTGCACCGCCGGCGCATTCAGCGACAGGATCATGGTTTCGATGCCATGCGCATCCATCAGCTTCAGGCGCGTATCCTGAATGTCGAGCAGGCGGTGCTGCAGCTCCTTCCAGTAGTCACCGGGTACGAAACCGGCCGAATCCTGAAGGGTTTCCGGGATTGCGAAATGCTCCTCGAGAGCGACCTTGCCTTGCATGTTGTTTCCTCCGAAATTGCTGTTCATGTGCCGCCAGATGCGCGGTCAATACTGGCCCTTGGGTTCCAGCCCGAGCATGCTCTGGCCGATCATCGTGCCCACGGCATCCCAGTTCATGCTGATGTGGCGGCCGACCGCATTGGCATCGCGCCAGGCCCGCTGCACGGGGTTGGCAAGATCGAGCCCGACGCCGCCGGTGGAATCGTTCAGCGCCTGCACGGCGCGCAGCGCCAGCGACACCGCAAAGGCCTGGCCACGACGGCTCAAAAGACGGTCATCCACGCTGAATTCCGCCCGACCTTCGATCCGGGCCTGCGCCAGCACCTGCGCGCGCGCCACATCGCGCAGCAGGATTTCGCAGGCGGCATCCACGCTTGCCGCCGCTTCGGCAACGCGCAGTTGAATGGTCGGGAATTCGGCCATGCGGTTATTGCCACCGGCCACCGCACCGCGCGTCACCCGGCCACCGACATGGTCGACATAAGCCGCAAGCGCCCCCTTGGCCGCACCAACACCGGCCGCCGCGAGACAGGAAGGAATGCCGGTCAGAAGCGGCATGTTGAACAGGCCTTCCCCGGCATAATATTGCCCGCCGGGCGTCTTGCCGCTCGTGGCGTCCGGGAAGGTCAGAACCCGATGCTTGGGGACGAAGACATCATCGAGAACCAGCGTCTTGGAGCCGGTGCCGGCCAGCCCCACCACATGCCAGGTATCTTCAATGACATATTGGCTGGCGGGAACGAGCAGGAAAGCGGGAACCGGCCTGCCCTCACCCTGCGGCGGCAGAATGGCGGCGCAGAGCGACCATTGCGCATTTTCGCAACCCGAAGCGAAGGCCCATTTGCCGCTGAGGCGATAACCGCCCTCGGCGACGTCAGCCATTTTCACCGGTGCGTAGGAACCACATAGCAGCGCGTCAGGGTTTTCACCCCAGACGTCGGCCTGCGCCTCTTCCGGAAACATCGCCAGCAGCCATTGATGGGCGGAAAGCAGGCCAGCCACCCAGCCCGTCGACGCACAGGCAGCCGAAAGCTCGATATTGGCCTCGACCAGTTCAGCGAATTCACCGCCCTTTCCGCCAAAGGCACGGGGTTTGACGATGTCGAAATAACCGATACCACGCAGCGCCTCGATATGGCTGGCGGGAACGCGCCGCGCCTCTTCCGTCTGGCGGGCGCTCGCCCGGAAAAGATCGGCTATGCCAGCAACGCGGCCGGTGAGGTGAACACGCGGGGTCGTTTGCGCCGGTTGCGGCGCATGGCTCATATCGTTCATGATTGTCTCCTTCGGAAAGGTACTTGGTCGGTGGCTGACAGGCCGGGAAATATCAGGCTGGCAGACTTGCCGGACTTGCGGCGCAATATTGGGCGTTTTCGTAAAGCAGCGGCCGCGTCGTCTCGCTAACATCGGCCGAAACCACCTGCCCGATGAACACGGTATGCGTTCCATAGGGCATAGCAGCCACCCGACGGCAGGCGATGGCCGCATGGGCGGTTGGCAAATAGAGGACGCCGTTTTCGTGGCGCTGCCAGTCACCATTGCCGAAGCGCTCCTCCGGCGAGACCTTGCCGCTGAACGCATCCGAAAGCGCGATCTGATCCTGGGTCAGCACATTGACGATGAAATCCGGCCGGCACAGCAGCAATTCATGCAGCAAGGTGCGATTGTTCAGACAAACCAGAAGAGAGGGCGGCTCCATCGAGACTGACGTGACGGCCGTTACGGTCATGCCATGATCACGCTGATCGCCGGAAGCACAGGCAGTGATAACCGTCACGGTTGCCGGAAAACGGCGCATCGTCGTGCGAAAAGTCTGGCCGACGCCTTCCGGTGCAAGGTTGCTCAGGCCGAACAGTGCTGATGTCATGAGATCCTCCCAAATCCTGCATTCTTATTTATTTGCGTTTGCAACATTTGTCAACGCAAATGTTTTTTGTCATTTCAGACGGCGAGGCAGCCGCGCATTCCCCGGTCTTCTGGAGCGAAGCTATTGAAACGGATGGATTGTGCCGGTACAGCCGATAGGCGCACATCAGCATCTGCGCAGATGGTTCTCAAACGGGGATTTGCTTCGTGTCTTATCAGTTCACCGACTCGGTACCCTACCTGCTCAACTGGGTGGGCGTTCGGCTTGGCGAGCGTTTTTCGCTGAGACTGGCCTCCTATGACATCACTCTGCCGATGTATCGCGTGCTGGCGACACTGAGACAGCAGGAGAGCAAGACACTGACCGAGCTTTCGGACATGGTGTCGGTGGAGATTTCCACGCTATCCCGGCTGGTGGGGCTGATGGTCCGGCGCAACCTCGTCAGCCGCGAGCGGCCGGCCGACAATGCCCGCATCGTGCGCATCACGCTGACGACAAAAGGCAAGGAATTGGCCGACGAGCTGATGCCCATCGCCGCGATGTTCGAAAAAACCGCGATCGAAGGTCTCGATCCCAATGAGGTAAAGCTTTTCAAGAGCATCCTGCGGCATATCGGCCGCAATATTGCCGGCCTCTGACACCGGCACCCCGCTCGCCTTGCGATCTTTACGTGCAATGTACTTGCAATGACCGGTTCCTATCCCTGCGGAAATCCACCGCAGCTGAAAGGAATTCCCATGTCCGACAGATCGTCACTTGCAGTCCCGGCAGCGATCATCCTCATCGCCGCCGTATCGGCCGTGCTCACCGCCTGCGCCTCGACGGTCATGAAAAGCTATATTGGCGCGCCTATTACCAGCGTGATGCTGGACTACGGACCGCCGGACAATATTTACAGCATGGGTCCCGGCCAGCAGGCTTACCAGTGGCGCAAGAACAAGACACAGGTCGTTGCCGGATCATCCAGCGGTGAAGTGCGGTCGACCCGGCATGGCGAACGTTACGAAGTGTCGGAAACGCCGGGTTATGTCGAACGCATCGATTGTTTCTATACATTCTACACCCGCAATTCCGGGAGCGAGTGGTATGTGACGAGCTTCCGGCAGCCTTCGCTTGAATGCGAATGATCGTTTCGGGATTTCGTATCTCCCCCCGGCCCCGCCCGTTTCGCGCCATGCGCTGTTTTACCGCCGCTTCCATGTTGAAAGCGGCGATATTCTTTTGAACTCTCCCTGGAATCTGTCATCGGATCGGCCGCTCAGAAACGATAGTTCAGGCCGGCCTTGATGACATGATCGGTCACATCGGTTTTTGACCGCCCGCTCGAGGTCGTCGTGGTGACATTTCCGGTGCTCACATAATTATATTCAAACTTGGCCGACAGACCGCCACCAAAGCTCTGTTCCAGACCTGCTCCCAGCAGATAGCCCTGTTTCCAGCCATCGGGACCGTTAACGCCATTCGTATCCTTGAATTTCGTCGTGGTCAGGCCGGCGGTGCCGTAAACGAGCGTGCGGTCAAGCGCAACACCGGCCTTCAGCTTGGCCGCACCCCGGAAGCGCTCTCTCAACCGACCGTTCGGCACGCGTGCTTCGTTTCCAAGATAGGATCCTTCCAGTTCCGCGCCGACAACGCCGGAGCCGAACTGGAAGTTATAGCCGGCCTGTACGCCACCCGTCAGACCCCGGCCGCTGGCCAGCGGATTAAATTTGGGGGAGGCGATGCCGCCATGGGCACCGACATAAGCCCCGCCCCAGGAAAAGGCCGGCGGATTGGCATAGTCGAATTGCTGCGCATTATAGTTGGTAAGATCAGCCGAATAGGCACTGGTTGCGACCATGACGGCAGCCGTTACGGTGACAAGCGATTTTGCGATGAACGACATTAAATGACTCCAGACGAAACCGATGCGCCATGCTCTGACGGCTGCAGGGTTTCCGTTCGCGTTGAAGAACCGGAAACCGGCTCCCGTTGATCTCCTGTGCGGATGGGCTCAGCAGATACGGTCATTTTCCCCACGAGAATTACGTCTGGATTGCATGAAACGAATTTATTGAAAAATAATCCAGTAATTTAATATAGTTAAATGAAATTCCTTAACTAAATTGTAAGAAATTTCCCCATGCCGGCGCAGCCTGATGCCTGATATTTCTAGACAACGGTAACAGCCTTATCGCGCAAAATTATCGATCGAATTTCCAGCCGAACACCAAAGCCGGGATCAAGGTCGAGGAACGTAACCCGGCCGCGATGAAGCTCCGCCGCCTTCTGGACCAGGTTGAGACCCAGACCGGCACCGGAAGAGTTCGTATTGATGCGATGGAACGGTTCAAATACCTGCTCGCGTTCCGCAACGGGTATGCCCGGTCCCTCGTCACAGACATCTATGGTTCCCGCTGCGCCAATCCGGATGACGATTGCGCCTTTGCCGCCACCATGATCGATGGCATTGCGAATGAGGTTGACGACCGCCATCTCGATGATCGAGGTCTGGACCGTGAAGAGAGCCTTTCCTTCGCTGGGTTCGAAATCGAACTCATAACCGGCATCCATCGCAATCGGCGCAAGATCGGTCGCGATGCGTTCGACGAGAACGTTCAGATCCTGCTCTTCGGCAGGCAGTTCCACCGCGCCCACCGCCTGCATTTCGAGAAGCTGGTGCGCGACGCGGGTGAGGCGGTCGATATCTGCCCGCAGCTGCCGACTCAGCTCGTCATCGGGGAGAAGATCGGCCCGGACGCGCGCAATCGCAATCGGCGTCCTCAGTTCATGGGCGGCATCGGCCAAAAAGCGGTTGCGGCGATTATAGCCTTCGTCCAGTTTCGAGAGCGCAACATTGAAAGCATCCACCAGCGGAATGATTTCATTCGGCACCTTCGAACGATCGATCCGCGCGGAGCGGTTTTCGAAATTGATCGATTGTGCCTCGGCTACCGTTTCCATGAGACCGCTCAGCGAACGGCCAACCGCACGGGGCGTCACCAGCAATGTCGCAATACCCGTCAACAGCAGCATGGGCACGACGGCGACAAGGATGATGAAGCCCACGCCGGGCAGAACGGTCAGCCAGCGGATGGCACCATCGGCATCCTTTTCGAGATCCAGTTGCACATTGATCCACAGACTGATGCCGTCATTCGGGAAACCTTTTTCCGTCCCGGCAATGAACTGCAGCCGCCCGGCCGGCGTATCGCGGTTTTCCATGGTGGCCCGGACTGTTTCCCCGGCCTCCAGACGCGCCCTTTCGATGCCCCGGGGAAACACCGCTTCCAGAGCAGGTGCCGGGACATCCCCATATTGCAGGACGATTTCGTCGGCGTCCCGCACGACAAACCAGAGATTGGGGTAGCGCTGCTTCAGCGCCTCCAGATCGGGTGTCGCCGACACCTGTGGCCGGCCCTGCCCATCCTTTGTCACGCTTTCCGCAATGATGCGCGCGGCCTCTTCATTGGCGCCTTCCAGCCGCGGATCGATGATCCAGATCCAGCCGACGAGGAGAATGACGAAAAGAACGAGAAAAAATGCCTGCAAGGCGAAAAGGCGCTTCATCAGCCCCCATCGCAGGGATCGGTTGCGCTCCGGTCTCATGTTTTTGCCCGGATGAGATAACCGATATTGCGCACGGCTCTTATCTCCACCGTCGCTTCCGCCTGCGCCAGCTTCTTACGGATGCGCGAGATATGCGCATCGAGCGCATTGGACTCGATCTCATCGTCAAGCGTATAAACCGCTTCGATCAGGCTCGACCGTGTCACGATGCGGTTCGGACGCCGCATCAGCGCTTCAAGGGCCAGATATTCCCGACGCCGCAGCTCGAGGACGGAACCCGCAACACTGACTTCATTGCTTTTCGGATCGATACTGAGATTTCCGAAGCTGGTATATTTGTCGGAAATCGAAGGGCCGCGCCTGTGAAGGGCCCTTAGGCGGGCAAGCAATTCCTCGATTGCGAAAGGCTTGGCGAGATAGTCATCCGCCCCCGCATCCAGCCCATCAACCCGGTGATCGACGCTTCCAAGCGCCGTCAGAACCAATATCGGTACGGAATGTTTCCGGCGGCGAAGCGAGGATACGAGGCTCAGTCCCTCGCCATCAGGCAGGCGGCGATCCAGAACCAGCACATCGTAGGAGCCATCCCGCGCAAGGGCATCGGCATCGCTGATGGTGCTGACATGGTCGGCAAGCACATCACGCCGGCGCAGGGCCTCGAGCAGCGCACGCGCCATTTCGGGTTCATCCTCAAGAAGCAGGATTCGCAATGACTTTCCCCCAAAGACGAACTCTTGCCATCCTCACCACTGTTCGGTGAAGGTTGCAGGTAGATTGCAGGCGGGCCGGCCCTTCTTCTTGTAGCACCGCAACCAACATAATCCGACTGGCATCGCAGGTGTTTTGGCGACTCCACTTATTGCTGTCCCGTGTGTCGTCCGGGCATGTTGTGATCAGCAAACAGTCGTCAGGCCTTGGGGTTTGGCCTGTATCCGTGTCTCGCATAAAAGCGGTCAAGCTCGCGCTGCTGCGGCACCTCGCCGGTATAGATCGCGATATAGTCCGCAATCCTTCCCATCCGCACCGCCACATCTTCCTCGACCTGCATGGAAATGTAACCGATCTGCACGAGATAAGTGGTGCGGGCGCGCACGTCTGCCGTATTTTCAGGGTGGCCGAAACGCATGAACATGCGCGAAAGCGCCTCCATTCTCACCTGGTCGGCTTTGCGAAGCTCGGCAAGAATATCATCGGACTGCAGCGCCCAACTGCGAACCGCGAATTCGAATTTGCTGTCAAAAAGCGAGGAATCCAGCCAGCAATCGAAAACATTCAGCATCGCCTCGGCCAGGGTTTCCGCATAGGCCTCCGATTGCCTGAGGATACTTCCCGTGTTCTTCTCGCGCCAGCGGGATAACAGCGCCGCCAGCAATTCCTCCCGGTCCTTGAAGAACCAGTAGAAGCTGGTGCGCGAGAGATTGAGCTTTTTCGCCAGAGGCAGGATCTTGACGGAATCCACCCCGGATTCCAGCAGCGCCTCGTAGGCAGCCTCAAGCCAGCCCTCCTGCGATCCACGCCAACCGGTTTCATTCAATGTCGCTTCCATGACAATTGCGTAGCAAATCAGTCCCTGCACGACAAGGCAAAGCGTACACTCTTGTCGAACTCACAAACACCAGTGTTTTCTTAATTGACACATATGTACATTTTCTCTTAGCCTTGTGTCATAACCGTTTTGGAGCAGGCACATGTCGAACGATCCCCTTCTTCAGCCCTATCAGCTCAAGCATCTGACGCTGCGCAACCGCATCATCGTCACCTCCCACGAACCCGCCTACCCCGAAGACGGCATGCCGAAAGGGCGCTACCGCGCCTATACAGTCGAGCGGGCCAGGGGCGGCGTGGCGCTGACGATGACGGCGGGCTCTGCCGCCGTATCGAAAGACAGCCCGCCTGTTTTCAACAATCTCTTGGCCTACAAGGATGAAATCGTTCCGTGGATCCGGGAAATGACCGACGCCGTGCATGAGGCCGGTTCGGCGATCATGATCCAGCTGACGCATCTTGGCCGCCGCACCCGCTGGGACAAGGGCGACTGGCTGCCGGTCCTCGCGCCATCGCATCAGCGGGAAGCAGCGCACCGCGCCTTTCCGAAGAAGATCGAGGACTGGGATATCGAGCGCATCATCAAGGATTTCGCCGACGCTGCCGAACGAATGAAGGCGGGCGGCATGGATGGCGTGGAACTGGAAGCCTATGGCCACCTCATCGACCAGTTCGTCTCACCCCTGACCAACGAGCTTGAAGGCCCCTATGGCGGCTCGCTTGAAAACCGCATGCGCTTCTGTCTCGACGTCTTCAGGGCGATACGCCAACGCGTCGGCGACGATTTCATCCTCGGGGTTCGTTACACCGCCGATGAATGTCTTGAGAACGGCACCGGCAAGGCGGAAGGCATCGAAATCTCCAGACGGCTAAAGGAGAGCGGCCTGATCGACTATCTCAACGTCATCAGGGGGCATATCGACACCGATCCCGGCCTGACCGACGTCATCCCCATTCAGGGCATGGCCAGCGCGCCGCATCTTGATTTCGCAGGCGAAATCCGCGCGGCGACCAGCTTCCCCATCTTCCATGCCGCCAAGATCCAGGATGTCGCCACCGCCCGGCATGCGATTGCCGCCGGCAAGGTCGACATGGTCGGCATGACCCGCGCCCACATGACCGATCCGCATATCGTCCGCAAGATTATGGAAAAGCGGGAGGAGGACATCCGCCCCTGTGTCGGCGCCAATTATTGTCTTGATCGCATCTATCAGGGCGGCCTCGCCTTCTGCATTCACAATGCGGCAACCGGCCGCGAGGAAACCATGCCGCATGAAATCACCCGGGCTGAGAAAAGCCTGAAGGTGGTGATTGTCGGCGCTGGCCCGGCAGGCCTTGAAGCCGCAAGGGTCTGCGCCGAGCGCGGCCACGCGGTCGTGGTCTTCGAAGCCGCAAGCGACCCCGGCGGCCAGATCCGCCTGACCGCACAGAGCGAACGCCGCCGCGAAATGATCGGCATCATCGACTGGCGCATGAGCCAGTGCGAGAAGCTCGGCGTCATCTTCCATTTCAACAGCTGGGCGGAGGCGGATACGGTTGTCGCCGAAAAACCCGACGTGGTGATTATCGCTACCGGCGGACTGCCGCATACCGAGGTGCTTTCGAAGGGCAACGAGCTGGTCGTCTCCGCATGGGATATCATTTCCGGCGACGTCAAGCCGGGCACCAATGTTCTCGTCTATGACGATGCAGGCGACCACACCGGGCTTCAGGCCGCCGAATTCATCGCCAAGGCGGGCGGCAAGGTCGAGATCATGACGCCGGATCGCTCTTTCGCCCCGGAAGTCATGGCCATGAATCTCGTGCCCTATATGCGTTCGCTGCAGAAATACGACACGACATTCACCGTCACCTACCGGCTGGAGGCGGCGGAAAGAAGCGGCAACCAGATCATCGCCCATGTCGGCAGCGATTATGGCGGCGTTTCGAAACAGCGCGTTGTCGACCAGATCGTCGTCAATCACGGCACAATCCCGCTGGACGAGCTTTATTTCGAGCTCAAGCCCGGCTCAAAGAACCTCGGCGAAATATCCTATGACGCGCTGATTGCGGGCGCGGCCCAGACCGTCGAGCGCAGTCCTGCCGGCGCTTACCGGCTGTTCCGGATTGGTGATGCAGTCGCAGCGCGCAACACCCATGCGGCAATCTATGACGCGCTGCGCCTCGCAAAGGACCTCTGAGAGAGAGAGAGCTGCCCGGTGGCAGCCTCCTTCATAACTCAAGCGATACCGCGAACCGCTGACCGAATTGCGAAAACTGCAATCGCCCGCCCAGCCGGTCGATTGCCATCTTGACGATGGCAAGCCCAAGGCCGCTTCCACCCGGTTCCGATCGCGGCGAACGGTAAAAGCGCTGCAGCACCCGTTCCTGTTCCTCCACCGCGATCCCCGCCCCTTCGTCGATAACCACGACGTTCACCTTGCCGTTTGCCAGTTCCGCCCGGCACTCCACCGTCGATCCCTTCGGCGAGTGCTGCACGGCGTTTTCCATCACGTTGCGGATCGCAAGACGAAGCAGGGAGCGATCAGCCTCAATGAGGATCGTATCCGCCTCTTGCGAAAGCCGGCAGGTAATTTCAACCTCGCGCGCTCGCCTGAGCGGCTCCAGCTCCTGTATGACATCAAGGATCAGACGGGGAATGTCGACGCCGGCTTTCGTCGCCTGCGCTTCGGTGGCATCGACGGCAGCCAGGTCGATAAGCTGTTTCGCCATCCGGCTTGTCCGGTCGACGCTTTGCTCGATGCGCCGCAGCGCCTGTTGCTGCACCTCAGGATCGGTGGAGCGCATGGCCACCTGCGCCTGCGTCTTCAGCCCGGCAAGCGGCGTCTTCAATTCATGTGCGGCATAGGTCGTAAACTCGCGTTCCCTTTCCCGCGTCGCCTGAACACGCGCCAGAAGGCTGTTCAGCGCATGGATCATCGGCCGAAGCTCCGATGGCGTTCCCTTGTCGGCAAAGCCGTGGAGTTCAGTCGCGTCGCGTGCTTTCATGCCGTTTGCGAGCTTTTGCAACGGCGCAAGCCCCCGGGAAACACACAGCCAGATAAGGCCAGCCATCAGCGGCATGATGAAAAGCGCCGGATAAAGAAGCCCCTTGATAACATCGTCAACCAGCCGGTCGCGAACCTCAACACTGTCGCCCACCAGAACCCTGACACCGAGGTCGGGTTTCACGACCGCATAGACGCGCCATTCGATGCCGTTGATGACCGTATTCTGGAAGCCCGAGGCATGATCCGAAAGGGAAGCATCCGGGGCACTGTCCGATTTGCTGAGCAGACGGCCGCTGATGGACCAAATCTGGCAGGCGAGTTGGCGCTCATAGGAGGGTATCGCCGCCGCATCAGCGTCCGCGTCCTCATCATGCGTCGGTGAATGGCCGTCTATCAGGCGGATATCGACCGGGGGGTCGCCGACGAGGGATCCGACCATTCTTGCCGATTCCACCAGCCGCGCATCAAGAACATGCTCCAGCCGCGCCTTCGTGCTGGTGTAGATCCACACGCAGGCCGACAGCCAGACGAGGCCCGTCATCAACAGAAGCACGGTAAACAATCTTGCCCGGATCGACATCACGCAACCCTCCCGACGCGGTAACCGACGCCGCGCACCGTCTCGATGAAACCGGCGCCCAGTTTGGAACGAAGCTTGTGGATGTGGACCTCGATGGTGTTGCTTTCCACATCCTCCTGCCAGCCATAAAGCTTTTCTTCCAGAACCGGCTTTGAAAAAATCATGCCAGGATTCTGCATGAGGGCATGGATGATCGCAAATTCGCGGCGTGATAGCGCAATGACATTGTCATCCTTCTTCGCCACCATCTTCGCCGGATCGAGCGTTACGCCCAGCGCCGACAGCGTGCCCTCGGAACGGCCCTCGCCACGGCGGATGATCGCCCGCAGCCGGGCGGCAACCTCATCAAGATCGAAAGGCTTGCCCAGATAATCATCCGCGCCGGCATCGAGGCCGCAAATCTTGTCCGTGGTCGCATCCTTGGCGGTGAGCAGGAGGATCGGCACCCGGTTGCGTTCATTGCGCGTGTGGCGCAGAAGATCGAGACCTGACCCGTCAGGCAACATCACATCAAGGACAACGGCATCGAAACGGCAATTCTCGAGGGCGATTTTTGCGTCGCCAAGCGTCATGACGGCATCGACGGTGAAGCCGGCAAGCTGCAGCCCGACACGCAGACCATCAAGCAGGACATCATCGTCCTCGACCACCAACAGACGCATTGAGCACTCCATCATTCCGGCACAGGGGTATTTTGATGCGCGGGAACCTGAAAACCGAACCTTAAGGCTGGCTTAAGCTTCCGGCCGGAAGCCTGCGCCATCCATGGCTTATCCCACAAGGCCTACCCCATAAGGAAAGAGAATGCGTTTCAATTTTTCGTTCGTGCTCCTCGTTCTCATGTCCATTTGTGGACCGGCGCTCGCGCTCGGTCCGCCGATGGACATGACGGATGCGTTCAAGCTTTCGATAGACCGCACGGGAACGGCGGCCACCTTCCGCTGGCAAGTCGCCGAGGGATATTATCTCTATCGGGAGAGCCTGCAGGCCAGCACTGAGGACGGAACGAAGCTCGATCTCAGGACGCCGGCCGGGGAGATGAAGGATGATCCCGGCTTCGGCAACACCGAAGTCTATTTCGGGCAAGCCGCCGCCACGCTTGCCGACGCGCCGCAGACGATGAAACTGACATTTCAGGGATGCCAGGATGGCGGCATCTGCTATCCCTTCAGAACGGTCGCCATCGACGGTTTGCGGATCGAAGCAGAGGCGCCGTTCGGCATAAGGCCGCAGGATCCACCCTCATTTCAGTCCTTCGCCCTGATCGCGCCGTCCGCAGAACCGGAAAAGGCTGAGCAGTCAGTACCCTCACCCGCACCCCCGGCCGAGCCGGGCATGGTGGAAGGTTTTCTTGCCCGAGGCGGCACGGCGCTGCTTCTCGCCTCCTTCATGGGTCTTGGCGTACTCCTTGCATTCACGCCCTGCGTATTTCCCATGTACCCCATCCTCGCGGCCACGCTCGGCCGGCAGGGCGCTTCATTGTCACCCGGTCGCAGCTTTCTCCTCTCCTCAACCTATGTCGTCGCGCTTGCCGCCGCCTTCAGCCTGTTCGGCATACTGGCCGCATGGCTTGGCCAAAGCTTCCAGATTGCCCTCCAGTCACCACCGGCCATTCTCATCACCGCCGCCGTCTTTATCATTCTGGCGATCGCCAGTTTCGGCATGGTCGAGGTCCAGCTTCCGGCCGGCCTTCGCGACTGGCTGGCGCGATCGCAGCGTTCGCTCGGCGGATCGTTCGGCTCGACCGCCATTCTCGGTTTCAGCTCGGCGCTGCTGATCGGCCCCTGCGTGACGGCACCGCTTGCAGGCGCACTTCTCTATATCGCCAAGAGTGGCAACCTGCTGCTCGGCGCAGCAGCGCTCTTTGCGCTCGGCATCGGCAAGGGCATTCCCCTCATCCTCATCGGCACCTCCGGCGCGGCATTGCTGCCGCGGGCCGGCGCATGGATGGCGCAGATACGCTGGCTGTTCGGCTTTATCTTCCTTGCCACCGCGATCTGGTATCTCGACCGGCTCATTCCTCCATCCGCAACGCTTGCGCTTTCCGCAGCGCTGCTCGTTACAATCGGTGTTTTCTTCGGTGCTCTCGACGCACTGCCGCAACAGGCCGGCATTGGCCGCCGGCTGATGAAATCGGCCAGCCTTCTTTCCATGCTTTACGGAGCGTTTCTCGCTTTCGGCGCGGCAAGCGGCAGCACCAGCATGCTCCAGCCGCTGCAATTCTCCGGCAGCCCGGTCGCCAGCCGCTCCCTGCCCGGCCTGACAAAGGCGAGTTTTGCAACGGTGAGTTCCAATCAAGAACTGAAAGCCGCGGTCGCTGAAGCAGGAAAGCCAAGCCTCATCTACTTCACCGCGGACTGGTGCGTTTCCTGCCGCGTCATCGAGCGCTCTGTTCTAAGCAATCCGCAGGTCGCGGAAAGCCTTAAGGATACGAACCTCGTCTCCGTCGATCTTTCGGACATGACGTCAGACAAACAGCAATTGATGAAGGACAGCAATGTCATCGGCCCGCCGACCATGCTGTTCTTCGACAAAAAAGGAACCGAACTCCCCTCCATCCGCATGGTGGGCGAGATTTCGGCCCGTTCACTCATCGATGCGGCGGCGCAAACGCATCAGGCGCTTGCAAAACCGGCAATCGACAATACCGCAGGAGCCCGCCAATGACCCTTACACGCCGACAGCTTGTCGCAATGGCCGGCCTTGCCGCCATTGCTCCCCCCTCGCTTGTTTTTGCCGAGACAGACCCGACAAGCCGGCAGATGGTGCTGCACGATCCGGACGCCCCGGTCCTCGGCAATCCGAAAGGCGACGTGACGGTGGTGGAATATTTCGACTACCAGTGCCCCTATTGCAAATCGTCCTACGGCATGGTGCGCGACGTGGTCGAACAGGATGGCAAGGTGAGGCTTGTGCTGAAGGACTGGCCGGTCTTCGGTGGCGCATCGGTCATCGCTGCGCAGGCGGTGCTCGCCAGCGTCAAGCTTGGCAAATATGAAAAGACGCTCGACGCCATGTTTCACACGCCGAACAAGCTGCAGCAGGCCGATGTCGAAAAGGCCCTCAAGAAAGCGGGCCTGACCTTCGACGGCGTCGGCAAGGCCGTTATCGAGCATCAGGCATGGATTTCCGGCCTGCTGGACCGGAACTGGGTACAGGCCGCCGCCTTCAAATTCGTCGGCACGCCATCATTTGTGGTGGGAACGACGAGCTTTGCCGGCGTCCTTGACCGAAAGGGCCTGAAGGAAGCAATCGCCAAGGCACGGGGCTAGGACGAGACGGCAAAGGGCATCGGCACTGCGATGCCCGACCGGAATGTTAAAACGATGGTTTCAGTCCGACCGGACCTGAAACCATCATTCTCCGAACGTTAAGCCTGTTCACGCGCTCTTTTGAAAAGGTCTGTAAAGGCTTCCGCACTCTGTACCGCACCGGGGACGAGGAACTTGCCGATGATGAAAGCAGGCGTTCCCGTCAATTGCAGCGACATTGCCTGTTCATGATTGCGCGCAAGCAGATCATCGATCTCCGCCGCTTTCGATTTCATGTCGCGCTCGAGACGAGCAAAGTCGATGCTTGTCGCACGCACGGTGTCGCGCATCTCATCGGCCTTCACCTTCGGCGTCTTGATCGCCATCAGCGCATCATGGACGATGTGATAAGCGTCCTGATATTTCGCCGCCAGCGCCAGTCGCGCTCCCTCGACGGAGTCGGGCGTTATGATCGGCCAGTCCTTGTAGACCATCCTGACATCCCCGTCTGCCGAGACCGCATTACTCATGGGAACGGCCGTCTTTTTGCACCAGGGGCAATTATAGTCGAGAAAGGCGACCATGGTGAGCTCGCCGGCGGGATTGCCGGAGACGGGTGCCGCCGGATCGCGCAGGATCATCTCGAGCTTCAGACCGTTGGGTGAAGCCGTAGCCGGCGATGCGATGGCCGAGACCACCGAAATCGAGCCGAGGAGAAAGGCACGGCGTCTGAGCCCGGCAAGGGCTGAAACATCCGCGCGGTTTCGAACATCATGTGCCATGGTGATGGGCCTTCTTTCTTTTCCGTATCGGTCGTCAGGCGGCAAGTTGCTGACGTTTCGAGGGGTCGGGAATAACCACGATGGTGCTGCCGTCCCGCACATTGTTGAAGAGGTCGATGACATCCTGGTTCAGCAGCCGGATGCAGCCGGAGGAAACCGCCTTGCCGATAGAAAAGGCCTCCGGTGTTCCGTGCAGGCGGTAAAGCGTGTCCCTGCCGCCCTGATGAATGTAGAGCGCCCGCGCGCCGAGCGGGTTCTTGAGACCGGGTGGCATTCCGCCATTGGCGATGCTGTAGGGCTGAAGACTGGGCTGCCGCGCCACCATCTCGTCCGGCGGGGTCCATTTCGGCCATGCCCGCTTGTAGGCGACAATCGCCCGGCCAGCCCAGGAGAAGCCGTCCCGGCCGACGCCAATCCCGTAACGGGTCGCCTTGCCGCCCGGCAGAATGTGATAGAGAAACTTGTTCGGCGTATCGACGATCAGTGTGCCGGGCTTTTCGTCGGTCGGATAATCGACGACCTGCCGCCAGTAGCGTGGGTCCACCTGCTTGATGTTCACCGCCGGGATCGGGAATGTCTCATCGGGAAGCGCCGCATACATTGCCGGCATGACCGGCGCAGGCGTCTCGGGCAAGGGGTCGTCGTTTCTTGACAACGTCGCCGGCTTGGGCGGTTCACCGGATGTGGCGCAACCTGCCAGCAGGCCCGCAAGCCCAAGGGCAAGAAGGTTTCTGCGGGTGGTGAAAATCGGGATGTCGTGCATTCTGGGATGTGTCTCCTATTCGGCGACACATAGCCGGCCCCCACCTTAAGCCAGTCTTAAGGCCACCACCCGCATGGCAATTCGTCCGGATCGGCATTACTGCGGATCACCGACAAGATAAATGACCGCCCTTGGGACGGTCATTTCCTCTGTGTGTTCGATGCAGTTCACCAACGGGTCAGGCCAAGCAGCTTTTCGCCGAGTGGGTTGAGCCTGGCGGTTTCGGCATGACGTTTCTCCCATTCACGCGGATCACCGGGAAAGGCGTCGCGCTGCGGATGATCGAGCTCCTTCCAGAGCCGGATTCGCTCCTGCCGTTCTGCCTCATTGTCGAATTCTGCCGGGTGCATGGAGATATATTGCGCCATGCGCACACGGCCATCGGAATGGTTGGGACGCACGCCATGGGCAAGCAGCGAGTTGAAGATCATCAGGTCGCCCGGTTCCATATCGATATTGACGACGGAGAGGCCAGCCATATCCGGATGCATCGGGTCGCGATCTTCCGGCTGCGTCTTCACCCATTCGTCAAAATGTTCAAAAAGATAGGGCACACATTGAAACCCGCCGACATCGCCGTCCTGTTTCTGCAGGCTCAGCACGCCCTGTACGCCGATCGGCAGCGGGCGGATGGACGTGTCCACATCCCAGTGGATGAAACCGTTGGGATTGCCTTTCACCTTTTTCGGCGGATTGAGATTGGCGCGGTCGATGGTGACCCACAGATCCTCCCGGTCCCATATGTCGACAAAGACGTCGTAGACCCGCTGCTCGACGCGATTGTCCCAGAGATACTGGTGATTATAAATCTCCAGCATGCCGGTATTGTTCAATTCCTTCATCTTGTGTTCGCGTCTTTGCGGCGCATACCAGGTCGAAGCATCGGCCGGGTCCTTCTCATCGAATTTCCAGAGCAGATCGACAAGGCGTTGCACATTCGCCGCAGGCACCGCCTGACGGACAATGATATATCCCTTCGTCGTCCAGTGCTGCCAGTCCGCTTCCGACAGGACGCGCAGCGGCAAGGTCTTGTTGATATCCTTGAGCTGGGTCGTGGCGGCCGTCGTCGGATGGCTGTCGCGTTTGATTGCTGCGGTGGATTGCATGTCGTTCTCCCATCATCATCTCCCGAACATCAGGCGATGAAAGGAAGGCTACGGTTTTCCCGATGAAAGTGTTGTCCGCAGATGGACAATACTGATACTATTCCAGCGTATAGATCCCAGAAAGCGCAGAATGAGACCACATCTCGAACATCTGCCGACATCGCCGGAGTCATCCTGGAGCAGGCTCAACCGGCGGCTTGACGACGCCATTCCGTTCGAATGGCACCACCATCCCGAGTTCGAGCTGACATTGACACTGAATTCCCGCGGGCAGCGGTTCGTGGGTAATCATGTTGCCGATTACGATCATGGCGACCTCGTGCTCATCGGCCCGAACCTGCCGCACACCTGGGCGTCGCGTGACAAACTCGATCCGGCTGAACCCCATGTCGCCCTCGTCTTCTGGTTCAGGAAAGAATGGATCGAAGGACTGGCTGACGGATCGGTGGAACTGGCGCCCGTCAGGCGTCTCATCCAGAACGCCGCAACCGGACTGGCGTTCGACCCCGCGCTTGGCCGGGCTCTGGCGGATGATTTTGAAGCGATATTTTCCCGTCCGCCAGTCGGGCAGCTGACCGGACTTCTGGATATTCTGGCGCGGCTGGCGGCAGAGGACAACGGCGCGCCCCTGTCAACCGTCGTGCCTCAGCAGGTGGAAGGGGACCGCTCGCGGATTGACCGTGTCCTGATCCATCTGCACCGCCACTACCATGAGCCCCTCCGCATGGAGCAGATTGCCGCAATAGCCGCTCTCAGCGAATCCGGCCTGCACCGCATGTTCAGGAAACATACGCAGGTCAGCATGTCCGATTATCTGATCGGCCTCAGGGTCGGCGAAGCCTGCTCCCGGCTTTCAGGCACCACCCAGCCGATCCGGCATATCGCTGCCGATGTCGGTTATGCCTCGCTGGCCAATTTCAATCGCCAATTCCTGCGTCTGCGCGGCATGACACCGCGCGACTATCGCGCCTCGTTTCAGGGCAGCGGTAGGAAAATCCGATAACGCAGCAAAGCTACCGGATTGCCCCTGTGCCGCAGCGGCCGGCGCTACTTCGCACCCTGCCCCAGGCGGGGTACAGGTCAACACATCAGGCGAAGCCAGCAAATTTGGTCTCGCGCCCGATGCCGTGGCACCCTTTCTCAAGGAATTGACCGCATTCGACGCAATACGCCCGCGGGGTTTCATGACCCTTGCAACCTTCACACCTTCTCTGTCGCTGATCGCGCGCGACAGATCAGCCCACTGCGCCCCAGATCAGTCGGTGTCACCCCGGCAACATTCAAATATCGAGATCGACCCAGAGCGCGGCATGGTCGGACGCGGCGTCCTCCTGACGCTTGACCTCGTCATAGCTTTCCCACTTCTTCGGCCGAACACCCGGCCACATGCCCTTGCGGAACACGCCACCGTCCTTGACCTTTGCAAAAAGGGCGGGAGACAGCAGGATATAGTCGATCTTGTTGGAGGCCGTGCACCCGCCATAGGTGCCGGGGTAACCACCATCATCAAAAGCGTCATGCTTGAAGATGTCTTTTAACGAGGTGCCGCCAAGAAGTGGCTCCAGCGGATCACTGCCGGGGGTGTCGTTGAAGTCACCGATAACAGCGACATATTCGACGCCCCGTTCGATCAGTTTCTCGTAGATTTCGGCGATACGCTTTGCCTGTGCCTTTCGCTTGGCATCCGACTTGGCCTTTCCGCCATACCCCTTGCTCTTGAGGTGATTGACCATGACGACAAGCTGAGCGCCGGCGGGCGTGGTGATTTCATATTCCGGGCAATCGCGCGAAAAGATCGCCTCACCGTTCGGTGTGCAATCATCGACATGGCTGTGCATGGCACCGATGGGATAACCCTTGCGGGTCATCATGCCGACATCGATCCCGCGCTCATCATTGCCGTCGATTACCATTACGTGGCGAAACGGTGTGCCGCCGATCGCCGGCAGGATCTCGCGATTGAAGGCGGAAAGCACCGGGCGGCTCTCGACTTCGACGGTGCCGAGCACGTCGGCCTCAAGATCGACCATCACCCGCGCAGTGTTGCGCATGGCGTGCTCGTTGACCGGCTCATCGCGCAGTTCCAGCGACCCTACCCAGTCGGCCCGGCCATCGGCAACGACCACGACACCGCCCGCAGTCGGCCGCTTGAGCAAACCGCCACGGTTTCGGCGAAGGATAACAAAAGGCCCCGTGTCGGACTGCTCCATACCCAACTCGACGACGAGCCGGGCGATCTCGACCTTGTCTGCGTCACTATACTCGACCTGACCAAGCAATTGGTTCAGCGCCGCGAAATGCTCAAGAACCGGCTTTCCCTCTTCCCAACTCCCAAGGTTCATCGCTTTGGCGCGATCAAAGAGGTTTTCAACGTTGTAGACAGCAAGGCGCATCTGATCCTCCCCAGGTTGCAGGGATGATGCACGTTTTACATTTCAAAGACACGACAGTTCGGTCTGGCAGAGGAAATTCACGACGGGCACACCGATGGACAAGGTCGTCCTCGCGAAAGCTTTAAGCATTTCGCCAAGTCCGCGCATTGCCCACGGCACGTGCGAAACGATCGTGATCTGCGGCATCAACCGACCCATCGGGCATGAATATCTCGGTATCGTTTCGCATGGCGGCGACGTCGACACCGCACAACTCCGCCAGACCGAGCGCCGTCAACTCCCGCATGGCCGGCACACAGATGGTCCGGCCGCTGGCGGCCGCCAGAAAACGGGCGAAATACCGACTATTCGACAGGCCACCGTCGATGGAGATCGTGTCACCGATGGGAGTTGCAGCCGGCATCGCCTCTATCAATCGCACCGTCAGCATGGCAATACCTTCCAGCAGCGCGCGCACCATGTCACGCCGCTCGGTGGCATGTTCCATCCCGATGAACAGCGGCACGGCCTGTCTGTCCCAATAGGGCGCCGCAAGACCCGAAAATGCCGGCACGCATACAAGGCCGCGCCGAATGGCGGATGGTCCCTCGAAACCGTCGAGTTCGCCATTATCGGTATACAGGCCGATCTTTCGCGCCCATTCGAGCGCCGCACCGGCATCGTAGACCCCTCCCTCGACAGCGAAAACGGCCGGCGCGCCTTGCCTCTGCCAGCCAATAGTCGGCAAGAGCTCTCCCGTTGGCAGGCGCTCGTTGCCGGCAACAGCCAGCAGGAAAGCTCCCGTGCCAAAGGTTATCTTGCAATCACCGGGTTTGCGGCAACCATGCCCGTAAAGCGCCGCCTGCTGGTCAACGATGGAAACGCGTACGGGCGTTGCCTCGATTGCGCCGAAACCACCATCGACGGGGCCGATGGCGGGCAGGCAATCCAGCGGCACACCGTGAAGCATGCAGAGTTCCGGGCTCCAGCCTCCGGTTGCCAGATCAAGCAGCCCGGTGCGCGAAGCCGTCGCAAGATCGGTGCGGAAACAGCCGGCCAGCCGATCCAGAAAAAACGCATCGGTGGTGCCCAGCCGCAACCGTCCGGCCGCCCTTGCCTGCGTCACCGCTGGATTATGCTTGAGCAGCCAGGACAGTTTGCTTGCCGAAAAATAGGGATCGAGCGGCAAACCGCAAATCTCTTTCGAGCGATCCGCCGCCGATGGCGGTAGAGCGGCAAGAGCATCGGCGGTGCGGGCATCCTGCCAGACGATAACCGGCGACAGCGCCTCACCGCTCTCGGCGTCCCACGCCAGGCAACTCTCGCCCTGATTGGCTATGGCTATGGCATCCACCGGGCCGGCGGCGGCAAGCACCGCGCGGATATTGCGCAACAGTTCCTCGGGGTCATGCTCCACATGGCCTGGCGCCGGATAGAACTGCGCATGACGCAGGCTGGAGACGACCTGTGCCATGCCATCGCCGACCACAAGGCATCGCGTCGATGTCGTTCCCTGATCGATCGCCGCAATGCGCATCAGTTTGTCTCCAGAAAATCAAAGGCAACCTGGCTTGCTTCAAACGCAGAGCGGGGAATGGGCACGAGCACACGGCGCTCCGGTAACCACAGGCCGCTCTTGCTCCACACTTCCATCCCATCAAGATGGAGAGAAAGCCGGCCTCGAACACGTTTGGTAAAACGCAGCTGAAAGTCGCGAAAAGCTGGTCGGTCAAGCCCTCCCCTGCGGAGCATGGTGGGTACCACGAGTTTGACCGGGTCGGCGAAAGTGACGGCTATGGCCCGGTCATCGCAGGGTTCGCGGGCGAGATCGTCGGCAACTGCAGCACCCACGCGGCTACCTTCGCGAAACGACCAGCCGCCCGTTTCCACGGCCCGCAACAGGTTTCCGCTGGCGAAAAAGATGGGATTAGCCATCCGGCCGTCCTGATCGATCATCGGCCCGGCGCTGCCTGCCGCCACATCGACTGCGGATGCATTCAAAAGCGCCGCCTCCGGCGTGAACCGCCCGGTCAGAAGAATACCATCGCACTTGACAGTCAGGAGACGGTCATCCGCCAGCCGGATGTCAGCCTCCTCGACACGGCCGCGCCCGCGAATGTCCATAAGCATTGCACCACAATGAAACGGCACCCCGACCAGTCGCGGAAACCATTGGAAAGGCGACCGTGCCAGCGGTTCCGGCTCAGGCTCGATCATCGCCACAGGCCGCGCGCGATGCGCCAGACAGGTCAGAAGCGCAGAGAATGAAACCAGTTCAGAACCAATGATAAGCGGCCGACGAAAGGGCATGATGCCATGAAAGGCAACATAGGATTGCAGCGCGCCGGTGGTGATCACACCCACCGGCCGGTCGCCGGGCAGAAGCAGCACCGAGCGCGGTTTTTCCCGCGCGCCGGTGGCCAGCACGATGCGCCGGGCCTTCACGCTCTCGACACCGCGCGCCGATGTGACCAGTAATGCGCCATCCTGTCCGAGTTCAACCACGGAATGACCGGTGCGGATATCGACACCGGCATCCTGCGCTTCCCTCTCTAGGCGTCTCGCATAGGCCGGGCCGAAATAGACGCGCCCGAATTCGCGCATGCCGAAAGGCGAGTGTGAGCAATGCCGGGGCGCGCCGCCAAGGGTCGGCTCGCGCTCGAGGATCATCACACGCGCAATACCACGGGCTTTCAGCTCCAGAGCCGCCGCCACGCCCGCCGGGCCGCCGCCAACCACGATGACATCGGCACATGAAACGTCTTCGCGCTCTTGCTGAAAAAGCGTCACGCTACTCATCGCTCGTCTCCCGCACTGACCGCAAGCGGTACGGCCAGACGGTCACCCGTCATCGCGGCAAGCCGGGCGTTGCAATAAAACCCCTGACAGCGCCCCATGCCGGCGCGGGTGCGCCGACGCAGCCCGCCAAAATCGCCCGGGGGCACCGGACTGGAAAATGTCGCATCGATCTCACGCCGGGTGACAAGTTCGCAATGGCAGACGATTTCGCCATGATTGGCACGCTGCCAGTCCCGCTCGCAGGTTTCGGTCAGGTTGGGCATCGTCACCTCAGGCACGGAGGACGGCAGGTCAAAGCGGGTGCCGAAACCCGCGTGAAGCGTCAACGCATGCTGCGCCAGCCCGAGCGCAGCGCTGAGGCCCGTGGAACGCACCCCCCCGAGAGTGATCGCCCGCCGGTCCGGCCGCGCGGAAATCCGGTAATGTTTCTTGTCAGACGCCGGCCGCAAGCCGGCATAGACGGCGGTCACGGAAATGGGGGCCAGTGCCGGAACGATCTCCGCGCCGCGCTTCAGCAGCGCTTGCAGCGTCGCCGTCTCCACGGTCGCACGCTCGCGATCATCCTGCTCTTCCGCCGTCGGGCCGATGAGAACATTGCCGAAGGCAGTGGGACAAACCACGATGCCCTTGGTGATTTCGGTGGGAACGGGCAGGACGATGCGCGGCACATGCCGGCGGGCGGCCTTATCGAGAACGACGAATTGTCCCTTGCGCGGCATGATGGTGAATTCGGGGAGAAGCCCCAGCCGCGTATCGACCACATCACCAAACAGCCCTGCGGCGTTGACAACGCTTGCCGCAAGGATCGGACCCGCCGTCGTCTCGATCCGCCACGCGCCATCGAACGAACCGGAGAGGACTTCGGCATTGCGCACCAGCTGCGCCCCCAACCCCACGGCCTGCGTGAGATAACCCAGCGGCGCGGACCACGGATCGATGATGTGTTCACCCGAAACTTCGAGCGCGGCGACAAGATGGCTGGACAGGCCGGGCATGGTTTCGCGGGCCTGCCGGGCCGTGAGCAGGTCGAGTTCGGCAATGCCGTTGCGCCGCCCCTGCTCGGCAATCGCCGAAAGTCTCTCCGCCTCATCCGGATTCCAGGCACAGACAAGTGCACCGGTCTCGACGAGGCTGAGGCCCATCTGCCCGTGGATGGACAGATATTCCGCCCGACCCGCCTTTACCAGTTCCAGTTCCAGACTGCCTTCCGGCGCATCGAAGCCGGTGTGAAGAATGGCGCTGTTGGCCTTCGAAGCCCCGGAGAGAATATCAGCACCCTTCTCGATGACGACCACTTTCGCACCGGCCAGGGCGAAACGACGGGCGACCGCACAGCCGACAACCCCGGCACCGATGACGGCAACGTCGAATTCCGTGGAGAGGTTCTGGACCATTGGCTTCCCTTACCTTCGTGGTTCAAAAACGAAATCAACAGACGTGACGCATCGCGCCGATGCAGCGTGCGTTCATCAACGGGAATGAAATTAGTGCTGGTTTCAGTCCGGCAAAGCTGGCGCCGACGCTTTGAATTCAACCAGCCTTACGAGGAATATTTCTCGATATGCCTGCCGCCTTTATTTGACAAAAGTCTTCGTCAGGCCCGCCGTTCGGTCAACGATCAGGACGACGGCAAGCGTCAGCACGATCAGAAGAACGGAAATGGCCGCAACGAGCGGATCAGCCTGGGTTTCAACATGCTGATACATGGCGACGGGGAGCGTTGTGATACGCGGACCGGTGAGGAACAGCGAAATCACGGCCTCATCGAACGAGACGAGAAAGGAAAGCGCCGCCGTCGCGACAACGCCCGGCGCGATCATCGGCATGGTGATGCGGCTAAAGACGGTGAACGGCGATGCTCCGAGCGTCGAGGCGGCCTCTTCGAAGATCAGCGGCAGGCCGGCGAGCGACGTGGTGAGCACACGCAGGGCATAGGGCAGCACGATGATGAGATGCGCGATTACCAGGCCGGTGAACGTGCCGAGCAGACCGGCACCGGCAAAAACGATCAGGATCGCGAGGCCGAGAACGATGGTCGGCAGAAGCAGGGGCGCAGTGAAGAAGGCAAGCAATGCATCTGCACCGATCACCCGCATGCGGACGATGGCGTAGGAGGCGGGCAGCGCAATCAGCATCGACAGCACCGTGACGATGACGGCGAGGAGCGTACTGGTGCCCAGTGCGCCAATCATCTTGGAATTGTGCATGAGCTCGATATACCAGCGCAGGCTCCAGCCGGAAGGCGGAAAGGTCATGTAGCTGTCGGCTGAAAAGGAGATCGGCACGACGAGCACCACGGGCGCAAGCAGAAAGAGGAACATGACAAAGGCGACAATTTTCAGCGCCAACGGAACGGGACGTTCTTCCATCTTCGATCTCCTTTACAGAACCGCCCGCAGAAGCCGGGAATAGAGCACCAGGGCAGCCCCGAAAATCACGAGGATGATCATCGAAAGCGTTGCGGCAAGAGGCCAGTTGAGCGTCACAATGGCCTGATCGTAGATTTCCGTCGCCAGAAGGAAGACGCGGCCGCCGCCAAGCAGCTTGGGGGTGATGAACGAGCTGACGGCCAGAACGAAGGAGAGTAGGCAACCAAGCGCCACACCGGGCATGGTGAGCGGCACGATAATCCGCCAGAACACCCTCCAGGGCGATGCGCCGAGCGTTTCGGCAGCCTCCTCGACCCGCGGATCAAGCCTGCCGAAACCGGCGAGCAATGCCAGGATCATATAGGGCATCAGGATTTCGGTGAGGCCGATGACGACGCCGACCTTGTTGAACAACAGACGCACGCCGCTTTCAGCACCCAGGGCGAAGAGTATGTTGTTGATGAGCCCGTCATCCGCAAGGATCGCGATCCAGCCATAGGTGCGCACCACCGCCGAGGTGAGCAACGGCGAAATGACGAGCACAAGCAGCAGTGTCTTCCAGCGGCCCTGCGCCCGGTGAAGATAAAGAGCGATTGGATAGGAAGCGATGAGCGTCAGAACCGTAATCATGAGGCTGGTCAGGATGCTCTGGCCGATCAGTTCGATATAAAAACCGTCGGTGAGCGTGGACGACCAGTTTTCAAGCGTGTGGGCTTCCCCGAGACCGCCGCCGCCGAGGCTTTCGCGGAAGGAAAGCAAAAGCAGATTGAAGACCGGCATGACAAAGGCCAGACCATTGACCGCGATGATCGGCCCGAGAAGCAGGGTGGCGAGAAACACCATGGAGGACGTGCGGCTGCCGGGAGCCGTGATCATGACCGACGCTGTCATTGGTCTGCTCCGAAAACCAGCGTGTCCTCCACGCGCCAGACGAGACTGACTGCGCTACCGGCGACTACCGGTGTTTCGCCGCCGGAAGTCGCACGTTCCACGGACAATATCTGCCCGCCTGCGGCGATCTCGTAGTGGAGAATATCTCCCGCATAATAGACATCGCGAACCTCGCCGGCGATGCGGTTGACCGGCGCTCCATCGAAATCAGGCAAAGCGTCGCCAGCAACCGTCATGGCCATGCGATGCGGCCGTACCATAAGGTCGATCTTGCCGGCGTGTGAGCCGGGCGCACGCAAAACCGCATCGCCGACCGTGATGCGATCGCCGGCCGCGTTGCCCACCAGCCTGTTGGTGCGGCCAACGAAGGAAGCGACGAAAGCCGTCGCCGGGCGCTCATAGAGATCGTGCGGTGTGCCGAGCTGTTCTAGGCGCCCGCCGTTGAGGACGGCGACCTTGTCGCACATGCTGAGCGCCTCGACCTGATCATGCGTGACGAAGATGGAGGTGATGCCGAGCTGTTTCTGGATACGGCGGATTTCGGCGCGCATCTCATCGCGCAGCTTGGCATCGAGATTGGAAAGCGGCTCATCGAACAAAAGGATGGAGGGCTGGATGACGAGGGCGCGCGCCAGTGCGACGCGCTGTTGCTGGCCGCCGGAAAGCTGGGCGGGACGTCGGTCCTCGCGCCCTTCCAGATGCACCATGGCAATGGCTTCACGCGCGCGGCGTTCGGCCTCGGCAGCCGGCACCTTGCGCATTTCAAGACCGAACATGACGTTCTTGAGAACCGTCATGTGAGGGAAAAGCGCGTAGCTCTGGAAAACGAGGCCGATGTCACGTTTGTAAGGGGCAAGCTGCGTCACGTCCTTGCCGCCAATCGAGATCGAACCTGAGGAGACGGGAGAGAGGCCGGCAATCATGCGCAGCGATGTCGACTTGCCGCAACCCGAAGGACCGAGGAAGGCAACCAGTTCGCCCTTGGGAATCTCGAGGTTGAGATCATCTACGGCGACCATGGTCTCGTAGCGCTTGGTCAGTGAACGAATCGAGAGGAATCCGGGCTGCATGATGTCTGAAGTTCCCATTCTGGCTTTTTGCCTTTCTTCAGGACATGTCCGGCCGGTTAGGCGCGGAAATGGCCTGTCCCTTGATCTATACAGTCGCAGCAGAACTTCGCTGCGCTGTTTCACGGCGTTTCCCGTATCGCAGACATGCCAGGCCAAAGGGAATGCATGTCCGTCTTACCCTTCCCTCCGCCGACCCCAGTGTCGACAGAGGGAATGTGTTGTTTTGTCCTTCCGCAGCGCATGAGTGATGCGGAAGATCTGCCATTCTGTACGAGAGCCCTAGCGGCTGAGCGGAATGACCTTGCGACGCCAGTCCTGTGTGATCTGATCGCGGACCTTTGAAAGCCCGATCCAGTCAACCGGAATAACCTTGTCCATCGCCTTGATGACCGTGCGCTCGCTGACATCGTCGGCAACGGTAGCCTTGGTGTTGGTCGGCGCATAATACATGGCGGCGGTAAAGGCAGCCTGCGCTTCAGGGCTCAGCGCATAATCGACGAATTTACGTCCGGCCTCCGATGATGGGCCGCCCTTGACGAGATTGAGCGTATTGATCTGGAGGATCGTACCTTCCTTGGGAAGCGCAACCTTCATCTTGCCCTTGGAGCCATCGGCATTCACCTGGCTGCGGGCATTCCAGCCCACGCCCAGTGAAACCTGGCCGTTGACGACATTCGGATAGACTTCCGGCTTCGGCTCCCAGGTCTGAATGTTTGGCGCAACTTCAGCCATCGCATTGATACCGGCGTCGATATTCTTGATGAAGTCAGTGCCGCCATTCATGTGGTCCATGATGATCGTCGTGCCGATACCGACAATATCGGGCGCGCTCAACATGGCGACTTTCCCCTTGAGGGCACTGTCCTTCAGAGCGTTCCAGCTGTCCGGCGCGGTCTTGATCGCATCGGTATTATAGATGAGCACAAGATTGTCGAACGTCACACCAACGCCGGCCACGCCTTCAAAGCGGGCGTTGGGATAGAGGTCGGCGACGTTCTTGGTCACGCTTTCATCGATCTTGTCGAACAGACCTTCATCCGTACCGGTTTTGGCAACGGAGACGTCCATCAGCGCGACATCGGCCTGCGGCGCAGCCTTCTGGGCGCGCAGCGAACCAAGCATGGCGGCGGAACCCTGCTGCGGGAAATATTCAACCTTGATATCCGGATTGGCGGCCATGAAAGGCTCGATGACGGCCTTGGTGTAACGCTCCTGGAAAAGGCCGCTATAGCCAAGGAACGTTACGGTCTGCTGGGCGTGCGCCGGCAGAGCGGCCGCGCCAAGCATGAGAATCCCGCTCAGAAGTATAGATTTCTTCATTGTCCTGTTCTCCTCTATTATTATTGGGAGTGGCGGACTGGTCCGCCACCCGTAAGGCGGTGTCAGGCGCTCAGCTTGGCCTGAACGAGCTTGTTGGCGCCGGAAATATCCGGCAACTTCTCGCCGTTGCGCAGACGCTCCAGAAGCACGAGTTCAGCTTCCTGCATGCCGATGGCGCGCTCGGCCATGGCGCGGGCCTGGCTCGGATGAAGGGCGACAACGCCGCTTTCATCGCACAGGATCGCATCGCCCGGATTGATCATCTGGCCACCGACGCTGATCGGAACATTGATCGCCCCTTCAAGGCCAAGGATCTTGGTGGTGATCGGCGAAGGGCCACGGCACCACATGGGCATATCGACCTTGACGAACTCCGAAAAGTCAGTCGCCGGTCCATCGACCACGCCAGCCTTGACGCCGGCCATTTTCATCGTGTTGGTGATGACGCCGCCCCAGCAGGCGTGGCGGGTATCACCGCAGCGATCAATGAGCACGATATCGCCCGGACGCACAATCTGCGTCAGGTAGTGAAGCATGGTCGAATCGGCGTTCGGGATGCGCAGGGTGACGGCGGTGCCGGCCACCCGCTTGCCCGGAAGGACCGCGCGGATTTCCGGATCGACGAAACCGGAATGAAGCACGTGGCCGATCGTTGCGACTTCGACCTTTTCCAGAAGTTCGACGATATCAGCGTCGATCTGGTCCGGCATTGGATTGACGATAAACATAAGTCTTTCTCCGATCAGAGCACGTGGTGGTTTGCCACCGGCACGTTGGCGCGCACCTTGGCCGAATAGTCGAAGTCGAGGGCAGCGCCGGCGGTCCCGACAGTGTCGGAGCACTGGGTGATGATGTGGCCCCAGGGATCGATGACCATGGAATGCCCCCAGCAGGCCTTTTTGCCGCCCGCATGGGTGCCGATCTGGCCGACAGCCAGAAAATAGGTCTGGGTTTCGACGGCGCGGGCGCGGGCCAGCACTTCCCAATGGTCCTTGCCCGTCATCAGGGTAAAGGCGGCCGGCAGAACGATCACGTCTGCCCCCCTGTCCCGCAGGGCGCGGAACAGTTCCGGGAAGCGGATATCGTAGCAGATGCCGCAACCAACTGTCTGGTCGCCAACCTTATAGGTCACCACGTCTTCGCCGCGGGCGACGGAGTCAGACTCACGGTAGCTGATGCCGTTCGGCGTATCGACGTCGAACAGGTGCATCTTGCGGTAACGGGCGATCTGCTTGCCATCAGGACCAAAAACGAGCGTCGAATTGTAGAAACGGTTGCCTTCCTTCTCAACGATGGAACCGGCATGCAGCGTGATCGCGTGCTTTCGGGCGAGCCCCGAAAGCAGCGTATAAATCTCGCCATCGGGAAATTCTTCCCCGCTTTCATGCATCTCCTGAGGATTATCCCCAAGAAATGCAAAGTATTCTGGAAGAACAACAAGGTCAGGATTGTCCGCCTTGACTGCCTTTTCGATAAGATCGGCAGCAACCTTAAGATTTTCTGCCTTGTCGTTCTGGGTATTCATTTGAACAAGTGAGACTTTCACGTTGCTCTCCTCTCATGTTGCGAGGAGAATTAAGAACGGGAACGGTTTTCATGACAAACGGAAAAACTCTATCGGAACCCATAAGATAAGCTTATAGATTAATCATTTCGTGTTGCAGCGCAAAATTTAGGCGGCGACAGTCATCCATTGTGTGGTGGTTTCACTGACGATTTCCGTCGCCATGTCGGCAATGGCCCGGGCGAGCGCGTTGTCGCCACGTTCCTGATAAACGGTGTGGAATGTCAGGGGCGGTACAGACGGCGCGATATCGAGGATACGGGCTTCGCCGGACTTGATGATGCCGTCCACCAGCACGCGCGGCAAAGCGCCCACGCCGACCGCCGCTGCCACGAGGCGGGTCATGATCGACAGGGAATTGGAATTATAAATACGACTGTCAGACAGTCCGTGGGCATCGAGCAGCGCACGCAATGCCTGATGCGGCTGAGAACCCGTCGAGAAGGTAAGTAGCGGAAAATGCGCGATATCTTCAAGCGTGACACCTGTTTCCGGCAAAGGCAGATCAACCGCGCCAACCCAGCAGGACTCGAACGTACAGAGCGGCGAATTATAGATGTTCGCAGCCATGACCGGTCCCATGATGAAACCGACATCCACTTCACCATTTTGAATGCGCTGGGATAATTTCAGGCTGGTATCGATGGTCAGATCCAGGCTGACACCGGGATATTGTTCGTTCATTCGACGAATAAGAAGCGGCAGCCAGGCATAAACAATGGTATCCGCAGCACCGATACGCACGGTACCTCTCAGCGCCTCACGACTGCTCACGATCTGCCGGAATTCCCCGGTCAGGTTGACGATCTTTTCAGCATGCTGCAGCGCCAGACGACCAGCCGGCGTCAGGTTGACGCAGCGCACATCGCGGGTGAACAACACAACGCCTAGCTCTCGTTCCAGAGCGGCAATCCTGTTGGAAACCGACGCCTGAGTGGTGTGCAAACGTTCCGCCGCTGCCGAAAAGCTGTTCAACCGTGCAGCCCAGAGGAAGGTTTCGAGAAATCGCGTATTCATGAGGTAAAATCTTCTCGCATGGCTCCGCGATCCAGCAATGCAATGCCGGCTTCGTCTTGCCCTTGGCCCTTGTGGTTCGAGTGTCAGTATGTCCGATGCACACGCCCATAAGCAAGGGATGAGAGCCGAGTCACATGGCATGGTGGTGGAACGCTCATCAAGCTGCCGAGCTCAGTTATTTTCCGCTCCTTTTTCCGCCTCCCGAAACATTAGATGTGAGCCCACCGAGCCGCTTCATGGCTGAAATTTCAACAGCCCCCATGGCTCCCCCGGAACGGATGTGGATTAAATAGCGTCTGCGGTGTTCTCCTGGGTATGACTACGCGCATACAAAGGAGCTTGCGCCGTGAAATCCCCTGTTCCGCCATCTTCCCCCTCGTGACATTGGCTTGCACGCCCGCGTCTGCCAATCCGTTCTCGTCCGCCGGCGGGCGGTGATATTCTACTCTGGCAGGCCGAGCTTCGTCGGTCGTCTGAAACAACTACTGGTGTATCGCCATCGTCCAGCTCTCCATGACAGTCGAGCGGTTCCAAAGCCGGCGGTAATCCTGCGAGGTTTGCAGGAGGACTTCGTGCGTGTCACTCGCCACCATCGCACCGGCATCCAGAAGAATGATGCGATCGGCAGCGATGATCGAGGGCAGTTTGTGAGCGATGACGAAGAGAGTACGGCCGATGGAAAGTGCCGAAATTGCTTGCTGGATCGCCTCCTCGTTTTCCGGATCGACGGCCGAGGTCGCTTCGTCGAGGAGGATGATCGGTGCGTCCTTGAGGATTGCCCGAGCGATACAGATGCGCTGGCGCTCGCCGCCTGAAAGCCGGGCGCCGAGCGTGCCGACCATTGTGTCATAACCGTTCTCGAATTGCATGATCGTGTCGTGCACGACAGCCGCCCTTGCCGCTGCTTCGACCTCGGCGTCGGACGCGGATGGCCGACCGACGCGGATATTGTCGGCGATAGTCTCGTTGAAAAGCAGGGTTTCCTGGAAGACCGGAGCGATCATGGAGGCGAGCACCTGGTCATCGATTTGCCGGATATCCCGACCGCCGATGAAGATCGTCCCGTCATCCGGCTCGAAAAAACGCATGAGAAGTTGCAGGCAGGTGGTCTTGCCACTGCCGTTGGCACCGATCAGCGCAACCATCTCCCCCTGCTTTGCCGAAAAGGAGATGCCGGAGAGTGTCGGCACCTTCCGTCCGCCATGTGTGAAAGAGACATTCTCATAGCATATGTCGAAGGTATCAGGACGGCTGTCGGCATGCGATACAGGCGCCGGCACAGCAAAGATGGCATCGACATTCCGCCGCCCGATGCGGGCGAGTACCAGCATGGCGGTGAGGCTTGCGAAGTTCCGCGCCGGGACAATCGCCGAAACGATCAATAGTAAGGCGACAACCTTGTGAATGGTATCGGCGCCCGACGTCTCGCCCAAGGTGAAAACGGCGATGAGCATGGCAATGGCGGCCGAGAGCTCGATCGCCATGCGAAACAAGATGGCAATCGGCGTCATCTGACGGATGCCGCGCCAGGCGCCATGGCGAAGCTGGGCGACGTTTCGGGCAAAGTCTTCCCCTATGTCGTCTTCACCTGAGAAGGCGCGCAACACCGAAACACCTTCCGCCTGTTCCTGCATCACCAGCGAAACGGCAGCTAGGCTGCGCCCACGGCGCTCCAACCCGGTGGCCAGCCGGCGTTGCGCGAAAACGAGGACGACGAATCCGGTAATCATGGTGGCAACAACTGCAAGACCAGCGATTGGCCAGAAGAAGAGCGCGCCGATCAGGCAGGCGCAGAGTGCTGCTGCATTGGCGGCGATCTCCGGCCGGGTATAGGATGCATGGTTTTCAAGCCAGAGCACGTCTTCCGACACGGCCTGGATAAGCTTGCCGCCTTCGATCGCCCGGAAGGCACCCAGCGGCATGCGGATCAGGTGTGCAAGGATCGCCCGTCGCAAACGCAGCCCACCGCCATAGGCTTCAGCATAGAGCTTTCGTAAAGCTGGCCAAAGCAGCAGGCGCCGGGCAGTAAAGATCAGGAGCAGGATGCCGGCGCACCAGAGAGCGGAACGTCCCGAATTTCCACCAGCACCCTGCCACAGGAAAACCGCGGCAAGAAGCGGTTGAGCGACAAGCAACAGGCCATCGAGCATACGCCCGAGCGAAGCCGCATCCAACCGAATGCCGAGGTACAAGAGAGGATCGCGGTCCGCCATCAACGCACCCTGCCATTCTCAAGGACGAAGGATCGGGCAGCAGTATGCGAACGCCATTGCCGGGCATAGGCGCCGTCGAGGGCAAGCAGCGTGTCGTGGTCGCCCTGTTCCATGATGCGGCCGTTCTCCAGGTAGACTATATGGTCGAAGCCGCACACGGAGGAGAGGCGATGGGCGATCGCGATGACGGTCCGGCCTTTTGCCAGCGCATCCAGGGCCTGCTGGATTTCGTGCTGGCTATCCGGGTCGAGATAGGCCGTTGCCTCGTCCAGCACGAGGATCGGCGCGTCCTTCAGGATGGCCCGGGCGATCGCGATGCGCTGCTTTTGTCCACCCGAAAGCCCTTCGCCCCGGTCGAGGATAGTGTTGTAACCCTCGGGCAGCGCCATTATGAAACTATCCGCCTGCGCGAGACGTGCGGCTTCGACGATCTCGTCCTGCGTCGCCCCTGGCCGGCCGAGCGCGATATTGGCGCGGATCGTTTGTGAAAACAGGAACGACTCCTGAAACACCGGGGCAAATTGCCGAGCGAGTTCATGCTGCGGGAAAGAGCGGATATCGCGGCCGCCGAGCGTGATGCGGCCGATATCGGGATCGAAAAAGCGAAGCAGGAGCCGCGCAAGGGTCGACTTTCCGGAACCGCTCGGACCAACAAACGCCACGCTTTGACCGGTCTTGATATCCAGGTCTATATCCTCCAGCGCGAAACCATCTTCATAAGCAAAACCAAGCTTTTCGAAGCGGATATCCTGCCCGTTTTGCGGTCGATCCTGAATAATCGGCAGGTCTGGCAACCGGAGCAGTGCATCAACGCGTGCCAGCGAGGCCTGCTGGATGCGCAGCCGCCCCATCGCGCCGAACAGCCGCGCGCCAAGCGAGGAAAGGGTGAAGCTCGCAAGCAGGAAGAAGACGAGTACGGAATAGCCGTCTGGCAGCGGATGGAGCCACAGGCCAAGTGGCGCAACGATCAAAAGCGTCGAGGTGATGGCAAGGAAAAACCAGTTGTTGCTGGACGCGGAGAAGGTAAGCCAGCGGCCAACCACGTCGTCCACTTCCTGGAAAGATGCCTCCGCCCGGCGAAGATCGCCCGGGCCGATACCATAGGCCTTGATGACGGGCACCATGCGGATCGCCTCCTGCAAAGCAGCATCGACCGCCGTTTGCGCCGCGACAAACCGGCGGGACAGCCCTCTGTCATGCCTCAGGATCATGGAAAAAGCGATAAAGCCGGCCAGAACCGGCAGGAATGCTGCAATGGCAAGTCGCCAGTCGAGGAACAGCATGGCGATGCCGATAGCGAGCGGGGCGATCATCACCGCAACGAGGTCGGGGATAAGATGCGCGATGCCATCCTCGATGCGCTCGACATCCTCCATCAGCGTGCGGCGGATTTCGGCAGCCTCGAAGCGCTGGAGAGCACCGAGCGGTGTGGACCAGAGTTTCCGGCCTATCGCAAGCCGCGTCTGCGCCTGCACGTCGATCGCCACCCGATGCGATAGCAGGTTCGATACCATCTGCAGGAGGCAGGACAGTACGACCGATCCCAGAAGCCCGGCCGACCAAAAGATCGCGCCGTCGCGATCTCCCGCGATGAGCGCCGCCACCGCCAATGCGACCAGCACGGCGACAGCTGTTTCGAGCACCGCGGAGAGGATCGACGCCGCGATGACGATACCCATCCAGCCACGATACCCCTCCGTCAGTCGCCAGAGATGGCCGGCAGCCCCGCCACCGGCAACGTCGTCTCCCTGCCCGGCCTCTTCGGGCATGTCACCTAATGCATTCTTCGCCATCTTGGGCTCAGAACTTGATCTTGAAGCTGCCGCCGAAGGTCAGCGGGTCACCCGGCGAAACCAGCGTGCCGACACCGAGATTTGCGGCGACCGTGCGGTAGTCGGTATCGCCGATGTTCTTGGCGAAGACATAGGCCGCATAACGGTCATTCTCCAGTCCGACATAGGCGTCTATGAGGCCATAGCCTTTCTGCTGGATCGTGTTCTGCACGTCGAAATAGTAGCTCGACCGATAACGGTAGTTCACGCCGACCTTGCCGACGAGGTCGTCAAGGCCCGTTTCCCACTGGTAGGAGAGACCGGCCGACCCGGTGAAGCGTGACACGAACTGCTGCTGGTTGCCGCTGACATCCACCGCACCCGATCCATCCAGCGCACGCGCATTGCGGTATTCCCTGTAAGTCGCATCCGCGTAACCAGCGCCGGCCGTGAGCGACCAGTGATTGTCGATGTCGAACGCGGCGGAGAGTTCGCCGCCGAAGGACTGGCTCTGTGGCGCGTTCGAAATCGGCGTGGCGCCCGTCAGCCCATTGAAGCCCTGGACCTGCTGGTCTCGCCAGTCGATGTAGAACAATGAAGCCTCGACCCTCAACCGGTCGTCCAGTGTCGCCGACTTCAGGCCTACCTCATAGCTGGTTACGCTTTCCGAATCGTAGGCCCCTTCATCACCAAGGCCGACGAAGCCGGAGTTGAAACCGCCCGACTTGTATCCGCTCGAGACACCGCCATAGAGGTTCAACCCCTCCATCGGCGCAAATTGCAGGCCGATGCGTGGTGTGACGTAGGTTTCGGAAAGCCGGGCGTTGTAACCGCGTGCAAAGGTTCCGGTCAGGCCAAGCAGTTCAGCGGTCTTGTTGGCGGTGAAGTCGTAGTCGAAGGACTTGCGGTCATGGCCGATACGCAGACCGCCAAAAACTTTCCATTGATCGTTCAGCGCGTAGGTTCCGTCCGCAAAGCCCGAAAGCGAAACCGTGTCCGTATCTCCACGGGTCGAAAGCGTCGCAGCGCCACCAGTGAACGTGCTGTTGGCGCCATAGGTGCGCGAACCCTCCGAGAACTCGCCATAAAGTCCGGCGACCCAGTTAAAGCGCTCGTTGTCCTCGGAGACATAACGCACTTCCTGCGACCATTGACGATAGCTGCCGTCGAACGGATTGTCTGCACGGTAGCGGAAATTTGGGAAGCCGAGGGACTGGAAAAGTCCGTCATAGGCCGCGAAATATCCGAGCGGAAAGCCGTTGCCGCCGACATCCACCGCGCTTTTCTGAAAGCCGGTGATCGAGACGATCTTGTCGCCATTGTCGAGGTGGTAGGTGAACTGGCCTGAGACAGTCGCGAGATCGCTTTCGATGCGGATCGGATCGTCAATAGCAACTCCCCGCCTGCCCTTGAGGAAATCCGCTTCCGGCATACCGAGCATCTCGCCGTCCAGCACCTGGCGCTCGATATCGACGATACCGAGGAATTCGAGGTTATCGGTGAGGTCGCCGGCAATGCTGACGCGACCATGCACATCCTTGCCGCCGCCGAGATCATCGTCATTGATGGTTGAATAGAGGGAGCCGTCGGTCTTCGAGACCGAAAGGGCGCCGCGCGCTGCCCAGCCATTGTCACCAATCGGCGTGTTGAAGATGCCGGTTGCCGTCGCCGTGCCGAAGCGACCATATTCAACTCCGAGTTCGCCGCCGGTCCGGTCGGGATCAGGCAGGTTGGAGATGATGTTGACCGAACCGGCAATATTGTTGCGGCCATAGAGCGTACCCTGCGGTCCGCGCAGAATCTCGATACGGTCGACGTCGAGCAACGTGCCGCTATGGGCCTGTGCGCTACCGATGCCGACACCATCGAGATAGACGCCGACAGACGGGTCGCTCTCGATAAGCGCAGAGCCGACGCCGCGGATAGCGGTGAAGGATGTATAGAGTTTCGCCGTGACGGCACCGGTCTGAGCATTGGGCGCGGCAGCGATGGCATCATCGCGGCGCTTTGTCTTCTGAAGCGCCAGCGTCTCACCGCTCTCCACCACGATGCTTGCAGGCACGTCCTTGCTTTCCGCCGTGCGCTTCTGCGCCGTGACGATGATCGGTTTCAGCACGGTCGTTTCCGTCGCCTCCTGCGCAAGAGCAATGACAGGCAGGCTGGTGCTTGCCAGAAGCGTGGCAAACCGTATGGCAGTTTTCATGATCAATCCCCGGACCCCAGTTCGGCGCGGATTATCGCGGTGGATGTAAGAAGGGTCGAGGCGCTTGGCTTATGCGTTTCGGCAAAAAGCTTACGATTATTATCCAGTTTTAAATCATTCAAGATTTCAATCGGCTAGGTGGATAGCCGAAATGCCGGGTGAAGGCCGAAGTGAAGTTTGCGGGATGCTGGTAGCCGGCCTTGTAGGCCGCCTCCGCGATGCTCAATCCGTCGCGCAGGATAGCGTTCCGACCGATCAGCAGCCGCCGCTCCAGAAGATATTCCCGGGCGCTGATGCCGAAGGCGCGCTGGAAGTCCTGCTTGAGTTTGCTCTGGCCAATGGCGAAGCGGGCAGCAAGGCCGGCGAGCGAATCGATAGCCGCGGCATTCGCATCGATGTGCCGGCGGATTTCCAGCATACGCTCCAGCGATTTCGCGGTGAGGTTGGCGACTGCGGCCACCTCAGCCGGACGAAAGGCCTCCGCCAGAATGCTCAGCAGGCTCATGGCACTGGCATCGAGATGCACATTGGTGAAGGCGCCGTGCGCCGGCGGGTTCAGCACGGACCAGGCTATCTGGCGAAGCCGCGCATCGAGCGAATGGCGGCGTATCATCACCGGCTGGCACATGGCGCGTTGCATGGCCTGATAGGTGGGATCGCCATCCATGACGGCACGGTTATGCTCGCTCCAGGCGGGCGTCAGCAATAACTCCACCACGCGAACCGGTTGATCGGCATGGATGGTCATGCTCGTCGGCCGGCTTTCGCCTGTGGAAGTGATCCAGACCTCGTCCGGGCAGAATCCACCCTCGATGCCTTCGGTCGTGTTGGTGGCAAAGCCCTCCAGTACGACGGAGAGGCAGATCGCTGGAAAGGTGTGACTCTGATAGGCAAGCGGCGTGTCGAGGCGAAGATCGGTGGTGCCGAGGAACATTCCGGGGCTGACCTCGCGCCAGCGGCGTGTATCGCCCTGCATCTCCATCCGTTCCTCCAGAATGCCAGCATCTTCGAGCGAGCCGGCAAAATCATGCGCCTCGGTACCGACCACATCCGTCACGCCTTTCGCTCCCCTGGCCGCGCACGCCACGTCGTCCTGATCGGATTGCACACCGTACCAACCCTGAGATTCATCTGCCCCACCCACATGATGGATCGGATCGCAACATCCGCTTAACGTGATTACTACAATCAAGTTTTATGCAACAACCCACAGAGGGCAAAAAAATCGTTGCGAGGGCCGATTTCAGGCGCTTTTACGAGTTCGCAGCACGATCTGCCCCTCGACTGTGCCCGCCATGCTTGCCGGCTGCTATGCGGTCCATGGACAGACACGATGACCTGATTGGGCTCTTGATGAGAAGAGCACCGTCGCCCCAACAAGAAAGAGCCGATTCAGCTTATCGGCATAGACTCTGGCCATTCCTGCGCGCCACAAAGCGCGCTCATCAGAAACTCGCCTTCAAGGCAGCAAAGCATTGTTCGAGTTATGTAACTCATTTGAAGGCACACTCTTCAAGAGACTCACCAATGAGCTCTGTTGACTAGTTCCTGTTTTTGAGAAAATTGCATTCAGATAAGTGCGCGCCGTTCCGAAAGTTATTCGTTGGTTCGCAGCCGAGTCGCGTAGGGAGAGGCCGGATGTCAAGGCCAGCGCCAATCGAGCCTCCGCGGGCGTCAATCCGAAGAGCCGGGAAACATATTCCGCACCGGGAAGTCCTCTCGTCGTTGCAACTGGCGTGACAATCATTATCGTCCCCGGCCCGGCGAATATGTGTCTCGCTTCTCGATACAATGGAATCATCTGGATAACCGCAGCGTCACGACTTTCGTCCGCCGGGATGGGAATGCTCACGGGTTTCCTTATGGAAACATCCAGCGCCTGGGAGAAGGCCTTCCTCAAGGAATCGCTGCCCTTGAGATCGAGGCGACCTGACGAATTCGCGGAAAAATATCGACGGCTATCGTGGAACAGATCGTTTGTTAGGACGATTTCTCTATTGCGAGCGATAAAAGCGGCAGCCACTCCGACGCTGTTAAGCATCTCTACTCCTCCACGTACGCGCTCAAAATACATACGTGACGCGAACAACGCAGCTTGCGAAAAGGGCTGGTTTAGTTTGTTGAGCTGAGCAATGATTTTCGGACCGTAACCGGGCTCACCCAGCCGGCGAGTAAATTCGAGCGTTATAATTTCGCCGTTAAATAACTCAACAATCATGCCCGCCTGCACACCGTAGCCACGTTCGGCATGCCGCTTAACCCTCTCCTGGAAATCGACAATATCGGACCAATCGCCAGCAAACGGATCGAGCTGAAGGAAACCTTTATTAATTATCCCTTTAGCGCGAACATAGCTCGTCCATCGCTCTTGGGCTTCGGGAGTTTGATGCCAATCTTCATAATCCGGGAGGATCCTGCGACTGGTCGTAATACCCCTTGGAGTCGGCCAATATACTCCGATGCCACCAAAACCGGAATCAGTCTGCGCCGCCAATTCATCAAGCAGCGGCACCCACAGCTCCGGAAAGAAAGCAGCCTCGTACATTTTTTCAGAGAAATAACTAGTGTCCAACTCCAACGTCCCCGCCGACGATCCAGTTCAATCATTTATAACTCGCAAAGCACGTTGGTCGTATTGTAATATTTATTCCATACTCTACAGTGCGTGGATTTATTATTCTGATTAGTCGGGTAAATCTACTACTACCATATGATAGGGATTGATATATGCGGCCCTGTAACGTCCTCGTGAGTTGCGAACGAAATAACGGCCTCATTACGCGTGTATTTTAGCTTTACTATTGAATACTATAGGACTAATTATAATAAAACCCAGCGGTTAAGCTTACAACTATCCATACTTTACTATCGCTTCCATTTCGGTTCTGAGGCGAATATCTGGGAGCAGGCGTTGCCAAGTTGTTTGAGCCGGTCATTTTGATTATCGGTCCGGCATGAAGATCCTGGCTCATTACTCCGGCTGGATGGAGTTTCGCTTCCCGCGTGAGATCCTCGCCTATGCAGTCTGGGCCAAAACTCCTACCAGCAGACCCGAAAATGCGAGAAGATCATGTGTCGGTTCAAAACACCGCTTCAGGCATAGTACTCCTTGTCGGCCCACGATCAAATCAACACGATCTTCCGCCCCCGCCGCTACATTCCAGCCGCCATTTCATACCGCCACGCGCGAGCTGATACGTTCAGCCTGTGGGCTGAGTATGTGGCTGAAATGACAGTCTAAAACTGGCGACACCGCGCCGCTGGTACGCAACGCCAATCCACGTGGCAATTCCAACCACATAAGCGACAATCTCACGTGGAAACGAAACCCCTTCAAGCGGGGTAAAGCGATCTGCAATTTCAGGGCGCCTTCATACCGGACACGCCAGTCTCAAACAACTTGGCCATACCAAACATTCAATATGGTGGGCGTACCCCCATCATATGGCAGTAGACAATGTGCCTGCAACGCAGCCAATTCTTCCTCCAGCAAATGCTATGAGCGGTGCATGTCGGCGATTGGGATATCAGTTCGTCCAGTCCGTAAAGCTGTAATGCACGACCCTTCCGCAGCTGAAGGCAAACTCTTGTAGCTCAAGCCAGGCACAACCATAAACTGTATTTCGTTATGAGTCAGCCGGTAAAAGAAGATTAATAATAGATACTGCAGGTGAATATGACTAATACTGGCTTCCATCGAAATTGCTCTTTAACTGCCATGGTTATTTTTACAGTTGCAGGCACGACAAGTGTCAGCTTTGCCGATGGCGAATGCGGACCAGCAGTTGGGGGCGTCGTAACCTGTAACGACACGTCGCTAAATCCCTACCCTAACGGTATCACTTATGTCCTAAACGCGGCAAACTGGATAAGGCTAGAGCGGGGCGTCACCGTTGACAGGATTGATGGGGACGGAAACAGAGGAGTAACACTGCGGCTTTTGAACTCCCCCTCAACAGTTGACTTGGACTACGGGACGTCGATTAGCACATCCGGCCTAAACTCTGACGCGGTCTTTGTAGATAGTGACAGCGATATCTCGATAATTTCGGCCGCTGATATTAACGTGCAGATCCCCTCGTCAGATACAGGTTCCGCAGCAGGACTTTCCGGGTCGATCAGAAGCGGGGCTGGTCATGCCAATCTCGACATATTTCAGCGGGAAAACAGCACCATAACCGCCACGGGACATATGGGGCGCGGGGTCTATGGTGAGCATTGGGGTAGCGGCGACGCACTGGCAATCACAAAGGGCACCATTACAACTCAGGGAGAAAATGGGCAGGGTATTTTTCTTCGCATTCTCGGTTCGGCCAATCCTGGACAGGCTCACATCATCGCCACTGAAGGTGCGACTATTCAAACGAGCGGCTTTGCCGCAGACGCTCTACTTGCAAGTAACGAAGCTCTCGGATCGGCGACGATCGAATCGGGCGCATTCGTTACCACGAGCGGCGCTTACGCTTATGGTGCCATTTCCAAAATCGATGACGCAGCCAATTCCCAAGACGCCACTGTTACTATTAACAAGGGTGGACGCATTACGACCCAAGGCGATGCATCACACGCGATCGTAACTCGAACGCCAGGGACAGGCGCGGCAATTGTTCGTCTCGCCCCAGAGACAGCCATAACGACTGCGGGTTCACTGGCCAATGGTATAAAAAGCTCAAGTGGTGGTGACGTCGTTATGATCCAGGATGGAAAATCCACGGTCCATGTGACCGGGGATCAATCTTTCGGGGTAGATTTAACGGCGGAAAACAAGTCCGAAGGCCGCTTTGATGGCGAAATTCGTTCTTCAGGGCAATTCGGTATCGGCATTTCCTCCTACTCCTCGACCTCCACCTCAACTGTTGTCGTGGGGAGGGAGGCGACGGTGAGCGGCGGATGGCAGCCAGGCTTGACCGAGATAGGCACAACCTCGGAAAGACCCGCTTCCGGAATTTTAATTGGCTCCGCGACGTTGAGCAAACTTGTTAACACCGGTCGAATTGAAGCTGGCTCCGACCGTGCCGTCGTTGACGTGGGGCGATTCCATCCAGCAAACGGGCATTTGGATGTTGTCAATCAAGGCAGCCTGACCGGGTTTGTTGTGTACGCCGGCGTCGACGGCAATCAGTTTATCAATGGTGAGAACGGTGTTTTCAGCATTCGGCACTTCGCCGACACTGATGTCGATGGTTTGCGTGATACAAAGCGGGTCTCTGTGTCCGATTTTGGCTCCAACACCAGCATCTTCCACAATCAGGTCGGTGCGACCGTCCATTTGAGCTCGGTAACGGGGGAAACAAATGTCGACGCAGGCAACTATTATCAACCTAAATCAGCCACGAGCCCATTGGATCCCAATATCTACTCGTTGAATAGACCTGGCGTGGTTCAAGGTCAGCTCGTCAATTTAGGCACTTTTCAAAATTCGGGCTCGATCGATCTGACAGGACCAACAACAGGCAATACGCTCCTCATCACCGGCAATGCCACCGCCGATTCAGGCGCGGGCAATGGTGTTTTCCTCAGTGATGGCGGTCACCTCGTACTAAACGCGGTGGCAAATGGCGGTGGCGCATCGAGAGAGCCGGCGGAATCATACGCTGACGTTCTCGTCGTGGACAGCACGCGCGTTGCAAGCGGTCCGACCAAGATTAGGATTGCCCGACGCGAAAGCAACGGCTCATCAGAAGATGGAAACGGCATTCTCCTCGTCGAAGTACGCAACAAAGACGCTTCCGGCGCAAACGTTTTCTCGCTCGTTGGTGATTCCCGGGTCGGTGAATCGGAGTCGATCGTACTGGGAGCTTACTCCTACGGCCTCTATCACAATGGCGTTGGGAGTGATGCAGCCGACGGTAACTGGTACCTCCGAAAGGCATCTCTGGCGCCAACGGTCCCCGTTTACGAAAGCTACCCGCAGGTTCTTCTCGAAATGGCACAGCTTCCAGATCTGTCAAACAGCGGCCGGAATCGTCTTTGGATAAATCCTCTAGAACAACATGAAACAACTGGGCGTGGCGGAAATCTCGCCGGAATTGACAGATGTTACGCACCGGAGGATGTCGAATTCGGCGCTACCGATGGGACCCACTGTACCGCTAGAAGTGGCTTTTGGGTTCATCTTGAGGGTGGACGCGGGCGACATGCTTTGGCTAGTTCCGCAAGCGAAGCGGACTATAAGTATGAGTCTTCCACATTTCAGGTCGGCGTCGATGGCATCTTGCTTGAGGGAAAACATGGAACGCTAATGGCGGAGCGAACCTCCGGCGCGATCAAAGTTCTGCAACGATTGGTGCGTTCGGAAGCAGAGGCAGTATCGCGAGCGAAGGTTATGGTGCAGGCGCAGCACTGACATGGTATGGATCCGGCGGATTCTACCTGGATGGACGGGCGCAGGCAACTTGGCTTAAAAGTGATTTGGCGTCCGATACGTTGGGGCAATCGCTCACAAGTGACAATAACAGCTTTGGCGCCGCAATAGGTCTGGAAGCTGGGCAACGCATAAAGATTGGCAACAACTGGACGCTGGTCCCACAGGCGCAGCTAGTTTACACCAGCGTTAAAGTCGATGAGTTTGCGGATCCATTCGGAGCCGCCGTTGTGTTTTCTGACGGTGAAAGTCTTCGTGGTCGGCTCGGGGCTGCGGTTGAATATTCTAGCGTCTGGAAAGAGGCAGATGGAACGGTCTCCCATTTGGATTTTTTCGGCGCCACGAACGTCCGCAACGAGTTTTTTCAGGGAACACGGGTCACCATATCCGGAACAGATACCGTTGCACGGCAGGAACGACTCTGGGGCGGGATCGAACTGGGCGCAACCTACGCTTGGAATGATGACCGATATGCGATCTATGGCAAAGCTTCACTCGACTCCGGTTTAGCGAAGTTGGGGGAAAGCTATAGCCTTTCCGGGATGGTCGGTTTCAAAGCCAGCTGGTGAGCCCTTACAAAATAAGCCTTTCTGACGGAGCGGGACCTCTCTGGACTAACTTCGTCAACATGCGCAGGGATGCGCACGGCCTACGGGCCGTGCCCGTTCGGTACACCTCTCAGGATACATATCCAAGTCTGCGGTCACTCGCCGACTTGGCGGATAAGTGCTATCTTTTGGCGCGCCGAACTATTTCTCGACATGCAAAGTGCACTTGAAAAAGGGCTCTCGGCTGACTTGCGAGCTTGCGCGACCGACACGATTGAAAGCAGGGCCGTTCATCGGTCCTGTTGAAAAAACCGGCTGATCGCGGAAAGAGCGCTGACGATTTTCAGTGAGTCTGGTCGACAGACTCGGTGATTTCAGTGCGCGCGAGAACAAATCTCAGACGTTTATTTATGACCGGGCGATTCAATCAGTGCACCCGCGGCTGTGCGATTGACAGCCTTGGAATAAAGAAATCCTTGGCCAAGTTCACATCCCATTGCAACTAGCTGTTCAGCCTGTGAGGAAGTTTCGATGCCCTCAGCAACAACACCGATGCCGAGATTCTTGGCAATTGCCACCAGTCCTTCAATAATGAAAGTAGCCGAATCCCCAGGCACCATGCGATGCACGAATGACTTGTCGATCTTGATAATATCGACGGGAACGGTCAGGAGATGCGTCAAGGACGCGAAGCCCGTACCGAAATCATCGAGAGCGACCCGCATGCCTTTCGTTCTCAGTCCTTTGATTTCTTCCGCGATAGCATAGTCGCGTTGGCTAAGATAAACGGACTCGGTGACTTCCAGAACAATGTGTTTTAGTGGGACGCCAGCATTTGCGAACACTGTACATAATCTTTGCTCCAAATTGCCGTTCTGAAAATCGGCAGCTGACAGATTAATCCCTACGTGTTGAAAAGGCAGGCCTCTGTCGAGCCAATTGCGGACATCTTGTGCAACGCGTAGGAGCATCCTTTCGGTTAGTTCAGCAGCCACGTGCGCATCCTTGGTTGCTTCGTGAAAATTGGCTGCGGCTGTGATTTGACCGGAAGCCGTGGTCATACGGCAAAGCGCTTCGAATCCGACGATCTCACGTGTATCGAGACGAATGATCGGCTGGTAGTGGACGTCAATTCGATCTTCGACAAGAGCAACAGAAACATCTCGGATGTCTCTGGTACGACGAGTGAGCGCAGTCCCGAGATCGGGATGAAATTCAACATATTGTCCGCGGCTACGCTCCTTTGCGTGATAAAGCGCAATGTCCGCATTTTGACGCAATTGGGAAAGGTCTGATTCATGCTCCCTGTAGGCGCCCCCGAGCGTCACCGCCGGAAAGATGACATGTCCACCGCACTCTGCCGGCGGCTTGATAGCCACGAGAATTTTGTGGGCCTTAGCTGCGAGATCAATAGGGGCTTCACCGGAGATGACGATGGCAAACTCATCTCCGCCCAGTCTGAATGTATTTTCGGCTGTCATGATCGCTGATATGCGACTTCCAACAAGCTGGATAAGGGCATCTCCTGCCGCATGACCGAACGTATCGTTGACCAATTTCAAATTGTCGATATCTGCAAGCAGGATACCGGAAATGCGGTTCTCCTGCATGGATTTCTCTTTTAGAAATTCATTGAACCGTGCGCGATTGGGAAGGCCTGTCAAGGAATCAGTGTATGCCAGTCTCTGGCGTTCCAAAACTCGTTCGTGCCGCTCTATTGCGATCAAGCATAGATGGACACTTGCATTTGCCGCCTCTTGTTCGAGATCGGTTGGATCGCGGTTTTCCCAATGGTAGAATTTGACCATCGCCACGAGACGGTTGCCCGACAGAACGGGCGCCGGCCAACAGGACTTGAAGCCGACGGGAGGAACAAAGTCCATTAAATCGATCCATGCAAGCTCTTGGTTTTCTGCTTTGGTCGAAGCTTCTTGAACAAGGGCCGAAGGTGGGAACGAAGCGAGAGGATCCTCTAAATCTCGATCAGTAATCGCTGTCAAACCGTTGATGCCCGACAAAGGGCATGTAAGATCGCACGGGGCCCCTCCTTTAACTGTGGTGATGACACACAATATCCCGGGAACTCGGGCCTCCATTTCCAAACAGATGCGCTCAATAGTTGTTTCAAGCGACACGCCTCTGGCGATCATTTCAAGAATAATATTCTTAAATTCAAGAAGCATTGGCCGACTTTCATGGCTTTTGTATTGGGGAATTATTGGCAGGGATCTATATTTGCCGCGAGCCTGTCCAGGCATGGCAGTCCTGCTGCTCTGCGAGTGCAAAGTAATTCTAAACGATTTTGAGGATATTTTATTTACATCTTCTGTATCGCTGCATCTGGAGCATAATGATTATGCTGATTAACTGATAGACGATACATATCCGTCGGGCGGAAAGATGCTGTCATATGGTGATGGAAATAAGATTTGATCCAGCGGAAATTTGGATTGATGTAGCCGGAAATAAAAAATCGTGGCGCTCAAGTGCTCGGCGGAGCAGATCGCAGGTAACGCCATTCTCGCTTAGTTTATACCGCTCTGGGCTGCGTTGAACAAAGGGAAGACTAACCTTTGATCGGTAAGCGCTACGTTGCCCGTGAGTTCCATAAGTCGTCGGTGGTTAAATCGCTTCACCCTTTTTGGGGGCGTTCGACCACAACCGACACCAACTTGAGACCGGCGCGACCCCGGCCCGTGCCATATTCATCGACGAGTGAGCTCGCATTCTGGGCGATCGCGCTGAAATGGAATTGGCCCGTTGAGTGGCGTTGGGTGCCAGCGACGCGGTGTCGCCAGTTTCAGACTATCATTTCAGCGCCTTGCTTATCCCACAGGCTGAACGCGTCAGCCAGCGCGTGACGGTATGAAATGGCGGGTGGAGTGTAGCGACGGGGGCGGAAGATCGTGTTGATTTGATCGTGGGCCGACAGGAAGCGCTGTGCCTGAAGCGGTGGTGGCCCAGACCGCATAGGCGACGATCTCACGCGGGAAGCGAAACCTTCAGCCGGAGTAATGCGCCAGGCATCCTCATGCCAGACCGATAATCCAAATGACCGGCTCAAACAACTTGGCAATGCCGGCTCAGGTCACCATCAACATCGGTGGAGTTATTTCGTATCAATGGCTTCGCTAAATGGGTCGGTGGTTTGAACCCATTCAAGAGCTCAATTGGACACATTCATTGCGGCTCGCAAGGTATCGTTTATGCGTTCTTGCCAGCCCGGACCGTCCGCCTGAAAATGCGCGAGGACATCGCTGTCGATCTTCAATGATACAAGCTCCTTGGTATTAGGAATTGCAGGCCGTTCAACGGCCGGCGCTGCGACCTTTTTTGCCGGTTTGAACAGCGCCTCGGCTGCGTCTTTCGGATTGGATGGTCGCCGGGGTGTTGCCATGGTCATGTCCTCTTTTGTCGTGCGCTTGAACAGCGCAACCGGTCAGTTGTTGTTTCCAGGCAGCGGAAGGACCGTAATCGCTGCTGATAAACTGGTTAGCCGCCCCCGCTCTTCGGAAGAGATCGCATATCGCGAAGTGAAACTCCACTGGCTTCCTGCAACTGCCGAACTGGTTGCAGGAAGCCTTAGCCGATAATAGCCTTTCGATCTCCGCCAGAAGTTAGTTGTTCTGAAAGCCCGCCGCGCCTGCGACCGCTACGCGGACTATTTTTTCATCACGCTATCCGTTTTGCCATCAGGATCGACGGTCTCCTGTCGAGTTCCACGAACCCGAATTTAGCGTAAAAGGCGGCGACCTCCTCATTTTTCTGGTTCACACCCAGATGGATGCCCGTCACTCCTGCTCTCTCCAGAGCGTCCAGTTGATGGCGCAGCAGCACCGATCCATGTCCACCGTTCTGAATCTCCGGCAGGAGGTTGATATGCAGATGAGCGGGAAAGAGGTCTGTCACCTGAGGAGGTGTTCGTGGCGCGCCTTCAATGTAGGACAGAATGTCCTCATCTTCTGCTGTTTCTGCACAGAAATCGCGAAGCTCGCTCTTCAGGTACGGCCACCATTCGACCTTCAACCATTCTTCGTAAGCGATTGTATTGGGTGCCGCGACACAATAACCCATGACGGCTGCATCTTTCGTCAGCACAAAGGCATGGACTGCGCAGAAACGGACGTAAGGCAACGCCCAGAGCAGACCAGGAAGCCTTGGATCGGTGTAGAGATGTGAGCCATCCTGCCCGCCGTCAGAGGTGCGCAGGCAAATATCGAGAATTGCCGCCTCATCTGATGGTTGGGCGTTGCGGATGATGACGGATGATGAAAGGTCTGGCATCGTCATCCTCGCTGCCCCAACGCAGCAGTATGCTTGGTGAGAAGCGCGTCGTCGAAGCGCTGCCAGGTTTCGACCAGTTCAATGGTTCGACGTGCACGACGTGCCTCATCGATCTTGATTGCCACGAGCCCAGCCTCCAAAGCCGCGACGATACCGACGGATAGCGGTGCGCCCTCTGTCAGATGCAGGTAGATATCCGAGGCCATCTGGTCATCGGCACCATAGTGGTCGCTTTCATGCCCTTCGTAACGTCGCTCGATAAGCTTTTCGCCCGTTACGGCGGAATGAACCTCGAAGCGATTGCGGATGAAATCACCCTCGGCCATTCCTTTGCTGCCGATAACGCAGAAGCGGCGAAACTGATCGGGAACGTTGAGGTTGGTATGAAATGACATCGTCGCCCCGCCCTGATATTCGATGATCGCGGTCTGATAATCGATAATATCACCGTCGCTCTCGAACACGGTATCGCCCTGCAGCCAACCGCTCGGTTTCTTATAGAATTCCTGCTTCTGAAATTCGGAAAGGCTATCCGGCCTGTTTTCCGCAACAAACGACTTTCGTCCTCCAAAGCTAGCGACGGCCATCGCCCGCTGCCCAACGACACTGCCATAGAGATCGATATCGTGACAGCATTTTTCCAGGATGAAAGGGCCTGCGTAGCGCGTATGCCGCCGCCAGTCGCGCATGAAGAACGCGCCGTGGTAGGGTGCGATATGCTCGGACGCCTCGATCGAGATGATCGCGCCGATGTGGCCCTCAGCCTGTGCTGCATGCAGATCTCTGTAGAGATCAGAGTAACGCAGCACGAGGCCCACCATAACGCTATCACTGCCATATTCAGCGAGCAGCCGTGCCATCCTCATCGTCTGGTCTTCATCGATCACCACTGGCTTTTCTGTGAAGACCCGGACGCCCGCGCGCAATCCGGCAGTGATATGATCCAGATGGAGAAAATTGGGCGAGCCGACCATGAAAAGATCCGGCCGCGTCTGCGTCAGCATCGTCTCCACCGTCTCGAAGCGGCGCGGTTCCGGCAGACCGGAAGATAGAATGTCCGGCAGTCCCGCAGGCCGGGGATCCATCAGCCCAACGATTTCCAGTTCGGGGCAGGCCTTGCGGAACGAGGCAATAACATTAGCAAGCCGAAACCCAAGCCCGGCAACTGCGATTTTCATGTTTTAGTCCTGTCTGCGAGAGTTAAATAAATCGGGACGAAGTGTCATCATCCGTTGGTGCTCCGGCGACTCGATCGAAACGTCTTTCGAAATCGATGGCCTGGCTGCGTCCGCGCATGGATGAGAGGCGCCTGAAGTCCGGGCTGCCATGGGCAATCACGGGCAGCATGGCCGCGCCGATGGCGGCGGCCTCCGGTCCCAGGGCACCGGCACACAGCCGGGGAATTTCCCGGTGGCTTCGGGCGCTGACGGAGGGCAAAAGGGGGTACGCCCGGTCGATCAGGGAATTGGTGAGGATTGCAGGAAAATGCCCTCCGACCACGATGGTCTGCGGGTCCATGATGTTTTCAAGCAGCGACACCAGCAACCGCAAACGCCTAGAATTGAGATCTAGCCACCGCATCAGAATACTGTCGCGTTGAGCGTAAAGTTTCTCTAACACGCCAGGCCGCGCAATCTCCCTGCTTTTGCAAGACAGCATCGCTGCGAGCTCGTCGATGGAAAACGGGGTCTGCCCGACCGCATCCGGGTTGGCGAGCTCCGCCGGCCATGTAAGCAGACCGATTTCTCCCGCATTGTTCCAAAATCCCTGAAGCGGCATGCTGTCATTGATGATGCCGGCACCAAGTCCGTAACCGACGAAAATATGAGCGTAATGCGTCAATCCTGTCGCACTGCCGGCCCTCAGTTCGGCAACTGCTGCGGCTGTCGCGTCATTCTCGATGATGGTGGGGAGGCCACATACATCTTCGATGGCCTCTGCCACCGGTATGCGGTTCCACGCATCCCAACCTGGCGGACCGACAGGATGTTCAAACTCCGCCTCCTGCAGTGTCGGCATGGCAATGCCGATGCCCCAGGCAGGACGGTCCACCGAGACCGAGCGCAGATGCTGCGTCAAGTCAGCGATGGCGCGGATTGTATCAGATGGATCCTCAAGCGATGCCGATGCGGTTTCGCGTCCCAGCTCCCGCCCCGCCAGATCGCAGACGATACCCACAAGTCCATCGCGATCCACATGAATGCCCAGGCAACAACCTGCTTCGGCGCGAATCCGTAACTTTTTTTGCGGCGCACCGCGCGCACCCTCCTGTTGGATTGTTTCCACCACCAGCGAGCGATCGATCAGGTCCTTGCAGATATTGGACATAGTTTGCGGCTTCAAACCCGTCACATCAACAAGGTCCCGCCGGCTGATGCCATCGCCGGACCGGATAAGATCGAAAACGAGGCGACGATTATAACGGCCCGAATATGTGTGGTTGCTTCCCATCAGGCTCATGGATGCCGATTCCTATTTAATCAATTAAATGGAATTTATCAGGGTGCGCCAAACGCGTCAAGCAGACAGAAACAGCTGAAAACAACGTTTATATCAAAATACCACATCTCAATATGCGTTTTCGACGAAAGGGTGGCTTGATTTTTAATCCGGTTAATGGAATTAATTGGCTACCTTCTTCTCAGTGACTAAAAAAGGGGAACATAGTCATGGTGAAATGGACCTTACGGCGGATTATGGCTGGCGCTTTTGCGTCGGCATCAATCTTCAGTGTCGCAAATGCCGGAGAGCTGGTCGTCTACACCGCTCATGGGGAGGCAACATCAGCGCCCATCCTCGATGCTTTCGCCAAGGCAAATCCGGATATCAAGGTGACCGTCGTGCGCGGCGGGACAGGCGAGCTCATCGAGCGCCTTCGCGCTGAAGGTGGCAACTCCTCAGCGGACGTAATGTGGGGCGGACCGACCCAGACTTTCGAAGAAAATGCCACGCTTTTCCAGGCGTACGAGAGCAAGTCGGACGCCAACATGATGACGACCGATCCCAATCACATCTGGCATCCGTTCACGGTGCTGCTGCAGCCGTTGATCGTCAGCACCAAGCGCGTCGAGGCGAAATCGATACCCAAGACGCAGAAGGATCTCGTCTCGCATGACTTCGCGAAGGACGGTGGCCTGATTATTCCAGACCCTGGGAAATCCGGTACAGGTTATGTCATCCTGTCGGCTCTTGCAGGCAATTTCGGCTGGGATTTCGTCGGCCAAATGGCCAAGGGCGCGCGCATCGCCCCGGGGTCCGATGACGCATTCAACGCGGTGCGCGATGGAGAAGCGGCAATTGGCTGGATCAACGAGGATCTCGGCGCCAAGTGGAAGGCCCAGGGCCTGCCGATAGATATCGTCTATCCGTCGGATGCCGTTACCGGGCAGATCGATGCTCAGGCCATTGTCAAAGGTGCCGAACACATCGACGACGCCAAGAGCTTCATCGATTTTCTCGGAAGTAAGGCTGCACATGAAATCGTCCGCGATGCCACCGTTCGCCGTTCTGCCCGCAAGGATGTAACGCCGCCGGCCGCTCTGCCCGACATGTCCTCTCTCACGATCGTTTCCGCGGTCGATCCGCGGCCCGTAGTCGTTGCCCGGTTCCAGGAGCTTCGCGGGAAATGAAGGCGCTGCGCGACAACTGGCTTATCTTTTCCATCGTCGCGCTCGTGCTTTGCGGCCTGACGATCATCGTCCCGCAAATTCGCGTCATTGCTGCCTCCCTTCTGGAAGAGGGCGGTCGTTTCACCCTGCTGCACAACAGGGATGGACTGCAATCTGTCCCGGAAATGACCAGCCGCTACGACGTGGCGAAACTCCCTGACGGCCTCGTCATATCGTTGAATACGACGGACGGCCTGACTGTCGATGTCGAGGACGACCGAACGCTTCGCCTCTCGTCGCAACAGCCGATTTTGGTTGGCAAGGACGAAGGCGGGCTGCTTGAACTCGATCTTGGCTCCGCTCGGTTTACCCTGTCGCAACAGGCGCCGCGCGGGCTTTTCGCCACAACGGCTCCAGCGCCCTTGGATATCAAGGCGCAATCGTCCAACACCGTTTTGCTGTCCCATGCGGTAAACGCCTACATCACCTTTGAAAACAAGGCGTTGTCGCTCTCTCCCGTTCATTATATAGATTTCTTCACACGCTCGGAGACCCTTTCGGCGACGATAAACAGTCTGCTGATTGCACTAACGTCTACCGGGTTGGCCGCCTTAATCGGCGTGTCTCTCGCCTATCTTGTTGCGCGTTATCGGGTCGCGGGGAGCACGGCTATCGTTTTCCTCGTCACCATGGCCTCTGTGTCGCCGCCATTTCTGGGCGCGTATGCCTGGCGGCTGCTTCTCGGGCGCAACGGCGTTCTGACAAACTACTTCGGCCTCGATGTCTCCATTGTCGGCTTGCATGGCGTCATCTGGGTCATCACCTGGCTGGTCTTTCCAATCATCTTTCTCCTCAGCCATAGCTCGTTCCAAAGTCTCGATGCTGGCCATATCGAAGCGGCAGAAAGCCTTGGCGCCAAGCCCCCACGCGTTCGCATGTCGGTGGAAATTCCGCTGGCACTTCCCGGCATCATCACGGGTCTTTATCTCGCAACGATGGCGGCTCTGTCAGATTTCGGAACGCCGCGCATCATCGGCCTCGATGTCAACGCGCTGCCGGTTCTGATCTACACGTCCTTCCTCAGCGAGGCGGGACGCAATCCGGCGCTTGCGGCCACGGGATCGATGGTGCTCATCACCATCTCCAGCTTGTTTCTCATGGCACAGCAAATCTATCTGGCGCGGCGCGGTTTTGCCGTGGTCTCTTCGCGCGCATTGGAGCGCAAACCACTCTCGCCTCTTGGCCAGGCATTGGTGCTTGGATCAGTCATCCTTGCACTCCTGATGGCATTTACCCCTCATTTAACGGTACTGATCTCCAGCTTCATGGAATGGCGTGTGGGCTTGCCCAGAGCAAACTTTACCCTCGCAAACTACACGACCATGCTGCGCACCGGCATGGGGCCGGCATGGGTGACCTTGTCGCTCGGCATTGCCGGGACGCTGGCTGCAAGCGCAATCGGCCTGGGGATCGCCTATGTCATTATCCGCAAGCGCTATCGAGTCTTGGCACCCGTTCTCAGCCTTACCGTCATGATGCCTTACGTCATTCCTGGCACGGTGCTCGGTATCGGCCTGATCATGATGTTCAACAAGGCGCCGCTGCAACTGACCGGCACCTGGTTTATCCTCGTCCTTGCCTATCTCATCCGCAACCTGCCCTTCACGGTAAAAGCATCAGAGGCTGCCCTGCGTCGGGTTCACCCTGCACTGGAAGAGGCGGCGATCAGTCTTGGAGCGCGGCCATTCAGGGTGTTCCTCACGATCACCGCACCTCTGGTGCTTGCGGGCGCGGTCACCGGGGCAACACTCACCTTCCTTCACATCGTCACTGAGCTGTCTTCCACCATCGTTCTTTATCGCCCGCCGTGGAAGCCTATGACGGCGGTGATCTTCGAAAACACACTTGTGGACGCCGATTTCGGTGTCTCGGCAGCGCAAACAATCCTCCTGATGCTGATCATTTATATCCCGCTCTATTTCATTGTCCGCTATGGCCAAATTCGAGGAAAATCCGGTGGTTGAAACCTCATCTTCCAAAACTCCCACCCAAGGCTGCGAGGTCGTCATTGATGCCGTCTCCAAGACCTTTGGCAATCACGCAGTCTTGAAAGACATCAGCTTCACGATCAGGCCTGGCGAATTCTTCACGCTGCTTGGGCCATCCGGATGCGGCAAGACCACGCTTTTGCGCGCGCTTGCAGGCTTTCACCCGATTGATGGCGGGAAAATCCTGTTTAACGGCCAAAACGTGACCACTCTTCCCGCCTGGGACAGGAATATCGGTTTCGTGTTCCAGAACTACGCGCTCTGGCCGAACCAGACTGTGTTCGACAATGTTGCTTACGGGTTGAAGCTAAGAAAAATTCCTAAAGGCGAAATCGCCGAAAGAGTTCACTCCGCATTGGCACAAGTCGAGCTTCATGGTGTTGACAAGCGCTTTCCTGCAGAAATGAGCGGTGGCATGCAGCAGCGCATTGCGCTGGCGCGCGCACTCGTCATCAACCCGCCGCTGCTTCTCATGGATGAGCCGATGTCCAACCTCGATGCGCGCCTTCGCGTGGCTCTTCGCCACGAATTACGCAGCCTGCAGAAGACACTCGGCCTGACAGCAATCTACGTTACGCATGATCAGGAAGAAGCCCTGGAAATGTCAGACCGGATTGCCGTCATGCAAAATGGTGTCGTGCAGCAGCTTGCAGACCCTCAAACCATCTATTCGGGACCGGCGAACCGTTTCGTTGCCGAGTTCGTCGGCAGCGCGAACTTTCTGGAGGGCAGTTTTGACGAGACAGGCTTCCTGATGGCAGACGGATCAAGGCTCCCTATCACCGGAAAGAGCCACCACGGTAAAGGCACGCTTGTGGTGCGTCCCGAACAGGTGATGATCCGCGAATGCGGTAGCGCTCTTGTAGACGCCAGAGTGGAAGATAAGCGCTTCATGGGCAAAGCCTGGACGCAGAGCCTTCGGATTGACAGCGGGCCAATCTTATCGGTGGAAACACGCAGAGCGCTCGATCTCGGTTCGCGCGTCGGTGTCGATTTCGAGACCTTTACCTTTCTACCTTCGGGAGCATGAATAATGGCGGACCAGTCGCTTGACGAACTGATGCAGATCGCGTCGTCCGCGGCCCTTGTTGGAGGTGCCGAATTGAAGAAGCATTTTGGCGCTGTCTCGGGCGATAGTGTTCAGCGAAAGGCGTTGGGAGATTATGCATCCCAAGCAGATCTTCGCGCCGAGGAGGCGATTGCCACCGTTCTGGCGACAGTGGGCGAGGGCTATGGCTTCGTCGGTGAAGAAACCGGTGCACGTAAGGCGGACGCGCAACGTCGCTGGGTGGTGGACCCCCTCGACGGGACGAGCAACTTCATCTGGGGGATCCCCTATTTTGCCCTCAGCATCGCCCTCTGCGACGACGAAGGCGAGCTGCTGGGTGTCGTCCTGGACCCATTGCGTGGCGAGATGTTCACCGCAATTCGCGGCTTGGGTGCCCGGCTGAACGGCGAAAAACTGGCTCCGTTAGAAGAAAAGCGGCCGGAGGAATCTATCATCTCTCTATCCATGCCGATCCACGGACAGTTGAAGGCAATCGACCGCAGCACCTTCTTCCAAGCTCTGGATTCCATCACTAACGAGACAGCAGGCGTCCGGAGACTTGGCTCGGCAGCACTTGATCTCGCCTATGTCGGGGCCGGAAGGCTCGACGGCTACTTCGAAGATGGTCTCAGCCATTACGATTACGCCGCTGGCAAACTTATCGCTCAGGAAGCGGGAGCTCTCGTTACCTCCCTCACGGGCGACATTCCAGCAGATGGCGGCTCACTGCTGGCTGGAACCTCTTCCCTGCATCAATGGCTCAGAACCAAGTTTCAATAGAAGTCAGATTCGTTGCTCGGGGGGTTATCGACAAGCGCGGGCTCTGTTGAAAATTTCGACTTTGGCCGAATGACCGTTAACCGGGGCGTCGATTATACGCGAAGCCTTGCGCACCAGAGCCGGGACTTATCGTGCGCATCGATACGCCAGATCTTTCTTATATCCTCGGCAGCCTCTGCTGGCAGCACCAGGTCTATGGCTGAAAAATGTCTGATGGCTCCACGCAAATGGCACGCTTCGCTCTGACACATCATCACTCAACACCGCACTCTTGACATCCTCTCGCAAACCCTGTTTATACGTATCAGCAGCTAATACGCATTAGCAATTCGACTGAAGATGAGGTTCCGATGGTTAGGCGGGTGACGCAACGTGATATTGCGATCTTCGCGGGGGTCAGTCAGGCAACGGTTTCGCTCGTGCTGAACGAAGCGAAATCCGCGGAAGGCCGCATTCCGCCTGAAACGCGCGAGCGTGTGCTGAAGGCCATTCGCGACACCGGTTATGTGGCGGACCCCATCGCGCGCAGCATGGTCAAGGGCGCCAACCGGATCCTGGGTGTTTTCACCTATCAGCCGGCTTTCCCGATTGCGCAGGCGGATTTCTACACGCCTTTCCTGATGGGAATAGAGGAGGAAGCAGAGAGGTTGAGCTACGACCTTCTGCTGATGACGGCTGCGGCGCGCGACGATAACGGCCGCAAGCGTATCTTCGGGGAAACGGGGCGGCTTCGACTTGCTGACGGATGCCTCATTCTGGGCAGTCAGTTCGACAGCGATGAGCTGGCCCAGCTGGTTGCCGGTGACTATCCTTACGTCGCAGTCGGTCGTCGTGACGATGCCGGCGGGCCCGTGCGTTATGTTGGCGCGGATTATGTGACGGCCACTCATGCACTTGTCCGAGAAGCACTTGCCGCTGGCCATCGCCGCTTCGCCTTTATCGGCGCGACGGGTCCGGCGGAATCCATCAGCGATCGCTGGCGTGGTTTTCTCGCCGCAATCAAGGGCGCGGCGGAGCTGGTCTATTCCCACGAAAGTGAAAATGGCGATCCGGCCGAGCAGCTGGCCGCTGTTCGCGCCAGCGGAGCAAGCGTCGTTTTTTTTGCCGAGGTGGCCGAAGCGGTGGTCTTCGACAATCATGCCCGTGCCCAGGGGGTGAGTGTCCCCGCCGATCTTTCCATCGTGGTGCTGGGCAGCGGCACCCGCACGCATACGCTTCGGTTGCAACGCGTCTTCACCTCCTATGCCATCCCCCGCGAAGAAATGGGCAGGCAGGCGACTTCCATGCTGGTCGAGACCCTCACCAGCCCCCCCGGCCCCGTAAAGCAGATATTGCTGGGCTGCGACATCGTGGCGGGCGAAACGCTTGCCTCCCCAACTCAAGGCCCAACTCAAGGAAAGAGAACCTGACGTGAGAGAATACAATGCAGATATTCTTGTGGTTGGCGGCGGACTTGGCGGCGTGGCGGCGGCGCTCGGGGCCCTGCGCAACGGCCGCAGCGTTATCCTGACCGAAGCATTCGAATGGATTGGCGGCCAGCTGACCAGCCAGGCCGTACCGCCCGACGAACACAGCTGGGTGGAACAGTTCGGGATCACCGCCAGCTATCGCGCCCTGCGCACGGGTGTGCGGCAATATTACCGCGACCACTATCCGCTCACCGACACAGCCCGGGCCGATCTGACGCTCAACCCCGGAGACGGCAACGTATCTCGCCTGTGCCATGAACCACGCGTTTCGCTGGCGGTGATGGAGGCAATGCTGGCGCCTTACGCAGCGGGCGGCAAGCTGACCATCCTCAAGCCCTATGAGCCGATATCAGCAGAGGTCGACGGTGATACCGTGCAGGCCGTGACGCTGCGCCATTGCAATACCGGTGATCTCGTTTCCTGCTCGGCCCGCTATATCATCGACGCCACCGAACTGGGCGATCTGCTGCCGCTGACCGCAACCGACTATGTCACTGGTTTCGAATCCCAATCCGAAACCGGCGAGCCGAGCGCGCCGGCGGAGGCGCAACCGCATAATCAGCAGGCCGTCTCGATCTGTTTCGCCGTCGATCAGGTTGACGGCAATCATGTCATCGACAAACCCGCCCGGCATGACCACTGGCGTCAGGTTGCCCCCGAATTCTGGGGCGGCCCGCTATTGAGCTGGGACTCGCCCAATCCGCGGACACTGGAGCGCAGCCGCCGCTTTTTCGATCCCAACCCGGTCGACAACGCAACACGCGACGTTGCCGACCAGCGCCACAGCGCCGGCGATATGAGCCTGTGGATATTCCGCCGCATTGCCGCCCGCCATACATTTCGGCCCGGCGCCTATGCCAGCGATATCTGCCTCGTGAACTGGCCAATGATCGATTATTTCGAGGCGCCGATCATCGACGTTACCCCCGAACAATATGCCGAGCGGCTGGCCGATGCGGCAAGCCTCTCCTATTCCATGTTCTACTGGATGCAGACCGAAGCGCCCCGCCCGGATGGTGGTCAGGGTTTTCCGGGCCTGCGCCTGCGCGGCGACATTACCGGCACGGAGCATGGTCTGGCCATGGCGCCCTATATCCGTGAAAGCCGTCGCATTCGTGCTCTGACCACGGTGGTCGAACAGGATCTGTCGCTTGCCGTGCGCGGCGATCGCGGCGCGGTGCATTACCCCGACAGTATCGGTATCGGTATGTACCGCATCGACCTGCACCCCTCGACGGGCGGCGATAACTATATCGATGTCGGTGCCTGCCCTTTCGAAATCCCACTCGGTGCTCTTATTCCCCGCCACAAAACGAACCTGCTGGCGGCATCCAAGAATATCGGCACGACGCATATCACCAATGGTTGTTACAGGCTGCATCCGGTCGAATGGAACATCGGCGAAGTGGCCGGCATGCTGGCCGCCTATTGCCTTGACAGGGGCGAGACCCCGCATGGCGTGCATGCCGATGAAAAGCGGCTGGCGGAGTTTCACACCCACATCGAACGCCAAGGGGTGGAGCGCCATTGGCCTGATATTCGCGGCTACTAGCCAAAACGTATAATCTGGGAGGATTATTCATGCGCAGGAGTATAGTCAAAATTGCATTGACCGGTTTTCTGGTCACATCCGGGCTGGTTTCGCCAGCTTTGTCGCAGGAATTGCGAATGGCCATCTGGAGCGCCAACGAAGCCCATCTCGCCCTCTTCAACGAGATCGCCGATGAGTTCGAGGCCAGCCATCCCGGCGTCAAGATCACCTACGATTCGCTTGCCTACGAAGGTTATGCCACCACCCTGACCACCCAGATCGCCGGTGGAAACCCTCCCGATCTGGCCTGGCTTTTCGACACGACCGCACCTGACTTCATGGCGGCTGGGGCGCTTTATCCCCTTACCGAAACCTTTGCCAATACCGAAGGTTACGACATGGGCGACTTCCCCCCGGCAACACTCACCGCCTGGTCTTACGAAGGTGTACAATATCTCTATCCCTTCTCGACATCGCCCTTCGGCGTTTTCGTCAACAACAACATGATCCGGGCTGCAGGCGCAAAGACGCCCGCCGAGATGATCGCTGCCGGCGAATGGAACTGGGACAATGCCATTGCGACGGCCGCGAAAGTCGCGGCCACCGGCAAACAGGGATTGATCATTCGTGATTTCGAATACAAGGCCTGGGAAAACCTTGCCGAAGTCTATACCGGGTGGAATGCCTATCCCTGGTCGAAGGATACAAAGTCCTGCGCTTTTGCCAGCCCGGAGATGGTTGATGCGATGCGCTTCATCCACGATGCGATCTTCGTGAAAAAAGCCATGCCAGGCCCCGGTGTTTCTGCCGACTTTTTTGCCGGGGATGCGGCGATGACGACCACCCAGATCAGCCGCGCAGCGCTGCTGCCGAAAGGCGACAAGGCGTTCGACTGGGATCTCGTGCCGTTGCCTACAGGACCTGCAGGTGACTATGCCGTAACAGGCCGGGCCGGCATTGGCGTCATGGCCAGCGGCAAAAACCCGAAGCTTGCGGCGGAATTCCTGGCGTTTTTCTCCTCCAAGCCTAATGTGGCCAAGCTCGCGCGGTTTTTCCCGCCAGCACGGCAGAGTCTGCTCACCGCCGATGTCCTCGCAGCCGCCAACCCATTGCTGTCGCGTAAACAGATAGAGGCCGTGGTCATTCGTGGCGTCGCCACCGGTCAATCAACGCAGCAGGTCCGCAATTTTGCCCGGCTGCAACAGACCGTTCGCGCTGGCCTTGACGGTCTCTGGCGTCCCGATGCCGACGTCACGGCTGTCCTGCAAGCGCTCTGCGGCCGTCTTGACCCGTTGCTGGCGGCCAATTGAGGCTTGGTAGTCATCCGATTTTCCGTGGATGCGAAAGCAGAAGGAAGAAAAGCCATGACGCTTGCCCTCCAGACAGCGCAGACACAGGCCCGGCGCGGTTTCTGGACCATGGCGCGCCGTGACGCCGCCACCGGTTATCTGTTCATAGCGCCGCAACTCATCGGTATCGTTGTCTTCGTGCTCGTGCCGCTGGTGCTGGTCTTCTGGTATTCGCTGCATGAGTGGAACGTGCTGGCGGGATCGTTCCGGTTCACCGGCGTCGCCAATTACCAGAAGCTGCTCAGCGATCCGGCCATAGGCGAAGTGCTGGCGGTGACCGCCGTGTTCTCCGCCGGGCTTGCCCTGCTCAATATGAGCCTGGCGCTGGGGCTTGCGTTGCTCCTGAACCAGAAGCTGGCCTTCATGACCGTGTTCCGCACACTGTTCTTTTCACCTGTCGTGGTGTCGCTGGTCGCCTGGACAATCGTGTGGAGCTTCCTTCTGCAGAACAATGGCGGCATCAACGGCCTCCTGCAAATGATCGGCGTCGAGGGGCCCAACTGGCTGCGCCACCCCACGACGGCAATGATCTCGGTCATCGTGGTGCAGGCGCTCAAGAACCTTGGTCTCAACATGATCCTGTTTCTTGCCGCACTACAGGGCGTGCCGCGGGAACTGTTTGAAGCCGCGCGCGTCGACGGTGTGCCGCGCTTCAAGCAATTCTATCGCATCACCCTGCCGATGATCAGCCCGACGATCCTGCTCGCCTCCATCGTCACCATTGTCGGCGCGTTGCAGGTCTTTGCGCAGATCATGATCCTCACACAGGGCGGGCCGGGCTTTTCCACGACGGTTCTCGTTTATTACCTCTATCAGCAGGCCTTCCAGTTCTACCTCTTCGGTTATGGCTCGACACTCTCCATCATCCTGCTGGTCATTGTCGGCGCGCTCACCTTCATCCAATGGCACCTGCGCAGAAAGTTCGTATTCTATGAAAACTGAACTCAGCCCACGCGCGCAGACGCTGATCTATTTCACACTCTGTGTGCTGCTTGTCCCCTTCGTTTTTCCGACCTGGTGGATGGTCACGTCGTCGGTCAAACCCGTCAGCCAGATATTTGCCTTTCCGCCTGATATCTGGCCGCGCGCCTTCGATTTTTCGTCCTATTCCGACGTTTTCAGAATACAGCCCTTCGCGCTGCAATACTGGAACTCCGCCTATATCGCCGCAATCGTCACCATCGGCACCATGGCAGTGGCTTCGATGGCCGGATATGCCTTTGCACGCATCAGGTTCCCCTTCGCCAACGCCATCTTCATGGTGGTGCTGGTGGGGTTGCTCATCCCGTCAGAAGTGACGCTGGTTCCGCTGTTCCGGATGTTTCTCAAATGGGGCATGATCAACACACACTGGCCGCTGATCCTGGTGCCGATCTTCGGTGCGCCGGCGGTCTTCGCCACCTTCATCATGCGCCAGTTCTTCATTTCCCTGCCGGTGGAACTGGAGGAAGCCGCCCGGGTCGATGGCCTCGGCCGGTTCAAGATATTCTGGACCATTGCCCTGCCGCTTGCCCGTCCAGCGCTGGCCGCCGTTGCGATCTTCACATTTCTCGGCAGCTGGAACCTCTATCTCGAACCCATAGTCTTTCTCTCCAGCCCCGATAAGTTCACCCTGCCCCAGGCATTGACACAATTTACCGACGCCTATGGCGGACCGATGTGGAACATCCAGCTTGCCGCCGCAACGATGACCGCCATTCCCGTACTCATCGTCTTCATCGTTGCGCAGAAACAATTCGTCGAAGGCCTCGCCCATACCGGGCTTAAAGGCTAATCGAAAGGCTGACCTATGGCACCCGTTACCCTTAGATCCGTCAAGAAAAGCTATGGCGCATTCGCCACCATCCATGGTGTCGATATCGATATTGCCGATGGCGAATTCGTTGTCCTCGTCGGCCCTTCGGGCTGCGGCAAATCCACCCTGCTGCGGATGATCGCAGGCCTTGAAACCGTGACCAGCGGCGATATCTCGATCAGCAGCCGTGTCGTCAACGAGATCGAACCGAAAGACCGCGACATCGCCATGGTCTTTCAGAACTACGCGCTTTATCCGCATATGAGCGTGGCCAGGAACATGGCCTTCTCGCTCGAGCATCGCGGCGGCAGCAAGACCGAGATTGCCGAGCGGGTGAGCTGGGCGGCGGACATATTGGGGCTGACGCCATTGCTCGAACGGTTCCCCCGCCAGCTTTCCGGCGGCCAACGGCAGCGTGTCGCCATGGGCCGCGCAATCGTCCGCAATCCTCAGGTTTTTCTGTTCGACGAACCGCTCAGCAATCTTGATGCCAAATTGCGCGTGGTGATGCGCGGTGAAATCAAGGGATTGCACCAGCGTCTGGGGGTCACCACCGTTTATGTCACGCATGACCAGGTGGAAGCCATGACCATGGCCGACAAGATCGTAGTCATGAATGCCGGACGGGTGGAGCAATGCGGGGCGCCGCTCGAGCTTTATGACCGGCCCGCCAATCCCTTCGTCGCGGGCTTCATCGGTTCGCCGGCGATGAATTTCATCAAGGGACAACTTACGACCAATGGCTTCGAGGCTGACGGCGTCATTTTGCCCCTCCCGGCAGGCTCCGCCACAGGCGAAGCGATATACGGCATCCGCCCGGAACATTTCGAGCTGGTCAACCAAGGCCTCACCGCAACGGTTTTGCTGGTGGAGCCAATGGGGTCGGAAACGCAGGTTACGATGATGCTCGGCAATCATCAGGTCATCGGTGTTTTTCGCGAGCGTGTACAGGCGCAGCCGGGGGCGACCATCCAGATTCAGCCGGATCTGGCATCGATCCACCTGTTCGATGCCAGGACCAGTCAACGACTAAACTAGCGGACCGCGCGCCATGACATGCCATTGCAAACCGAACCTAAAGGCGCACCGCTGCAGATCCGAGCGGCGCTCCGACGACACTTGTTGGCGCCGATCAGACCCATATGTCTTGAACAGCGTCACACGAACCACGCCAATCATCAGATGTACTTTTTGAGCATTCATCATAACTCGAGAACGAATTCGGGTCGGGCCTCAGGTCAGGATGAAAAATCTTCCAGCGTCAGACCGAAGTCGACCGGTCTGCTGGCCGTTCCACTTTGATCGAACCAGGAACATAAAATCAAAGCCCAGTGACCACTGAGGGTGAAGTCAGCACAAGTGCTCAGGCGCGACCACGAGTTGACGCCTCAACGCGGCTTTCTGAAGAAGGCGGGATGAATCCCCAAGCGCTGCAACCGCGCGTAAAGGCTTCGCCGGGGAAGATTCAGCGCCTCTGCGACGGCCGTTGCGTCACCGCCATGGCTTTGGAGTGCCTGGGTCAGAAGGCTTGTCTCGAAAGCATCCATCTGTTCGACCAGACCCAACCTCGTCGACGCTTGGCGGTGCGGTGAGGCAAGCCCAAGCGCGACCTGCGTTGCATAGTTGCGCAATTCGCGGATATTGCCCGGCCATTCATTGCTCAGGAGAAACGCTTCGATCTCCGCATCGATCTGCGGACTGGGGAGCCCATGGCGGCGCGCTGCATCCTCTAAAAACACATGGAACAGGATGGCAATGTCCCCCTGCCTTTGACGCAGTGGCGGCACACCGAGGCGCACGGTCTCGAGGTGATAAAGCAGATCCTTGCGGAAGCCTGCCCTTTCATCGTCACCGGCAAGGTGTGTCCTCGTCAAGGTGGTAATGATCCTGACATCGACGGGCGTCGTCCCGCCGCTTGGATTGGGCATTTCCCGGCTTTCCACCACGCCTAGCATCCGCCCCTGCATCAGGGAAGACATGGTTTCCGCCCCATCCAGAAACAGCGTTCCACGCTGGGCCTCGGCAATCAGCCCACGACGAAGGCGCGTGCCGAACAGTGTCTCGTCAACCATCGCATCCGAAATTGACGCGCAATCGACGCGGATGAATGGGCGCGCGCGGCGCGGGCTTCCCTGGTGCAATAGCCTGGCAATCAGCTCCTTGCCCGTCCCGGTCTCGCCTTCGACAAGCACATTGACGTCCGTCGGAGCGACCCGTTCAATCAAGTCCCGCAACTGGACCATAGCGGGCGTCTGGCCGAGCAGCGGCGATGTCAGTTCCGCCTCGAGAGCCGCCTGACGCAGCCGCCGATTGTCGACGACCAGACGGCGGGTTTCCAGCGCGCGTCGGACGGAGGCGATCAGATGGTCCGTCATGAACGGCTTTGCCACGAAATCGAAGGCGCCCCGCTTCAAGGCGGCGACTGCCATGGCGATATCGCCATGCCCTGTCATGAGGATGACCGGCAATTCGCGATCGCGGGCAAGGATTGCATCGAACAGATCGTTGCCATCGAGGCGCGGCATGCGAAGATCGGTGACGACGACACCGGGCAGCGTGGTGGAGAGGCTGGCAAGTGCCGATTTGCCATCGTCATGCACCTCCACCTCCAAGCCGGCGATGGCGAAGCTGTCCGCCAATGCTGCACGAAAGGCGATATTGTCTTCAACGAGCAGGATCTTCTCTGGTGCATTCTGCGTCATGCCGCCCTCATGGTAACGGTAAAGGCCGCGCCCCCAAACGCCGACGCCGTGATGGTGAGAGCGCCGCCAAGATCGCTCATGATATCCTGGGCAATACCAAGACCAAGCCCGAGGCCATTTGGCTTGCCGGTCACAAAGGGCTGAAAGACTTGCTTGCCGAGCTGCGGATCGATGCCCGGGCCGTTATCGGCAACTGTCAGGCAAATCATGTCCTCGTGATGCTCCACCGTTATCGCAATCTCCGGATCGGCGTGTCCCTCGAGCGCGTCCATGGCGTTCTGCAACAGATTGACCAGAACCTGTTCGAGCGGCACACGCTTGCCAAGTACACTTGGTTGACCACTTGGCGGCAGCGTCAGGCGAATGCCTGCCTTCCGGATCCGGTCTTCCATCAACAGCATCGCGCCCGCGATAATACCATCCAGGGGTTCTTCGCCGATTTGCCCCTCCCCCTTGCGGGAGAAACCACGCATTTCCTGCGTCAGCGTGCCGATCCGCTCCGTCATCGCAATCATCGTGCTGAGACTGTCGCGAACCCGCTCGCTGCGACTGGCCGCAAGATGGTGGAGCGCATTTTCCGAAAGGGTGCGGATGGTCGCAACCGGCTGATTGATCTCATGCATGAGGCCAGCAGTAATGGAGCCGACAGAGGCGAGCCGATTGGCCTGTGCCAACTCCTCCCGCGCTTCTCGGTAACGCTGATCGGCAATCGCCCGATATCCCATTTCTTCACGCAACTGCGCCGTTCGTTGAGCAACCGCCGCCTCGAGGCTGCGCCGCTCTGCAGCGCGCCGTGCCGTGCGATTGGCCTGCCACCAGACGCCTGAACCGGCGAGAAGCAGAAGCGGAAGGATGGCAAGCGCGGCAAGCGTGGCCCGCCGGTCGGCAGCGATACGCGCCGGTCGCGTGTCGAGAAGATGCAGGATGCGAAGATCCGTTCCGACGATGGGAAGTGCGGCATAAATCATCTCCGCGCCCTGCGCCGTCTCGATCCGATCCGGTCCCGCAAAACGATAGTGGCCGGGCTCGAGCTTTGCATCGCCATACTGGCCGATCGCATCGATCCGCTGACGAACCGCGGTGGGCAAAGGAGCAAGAGTTGTCAGAATCTGGTCCTTGTCGGGTGCCGCCAGAATGATGCCGTTGGCATCGACGATCAGCGTGCGCCCCGGATCACCGGCCCAGATGGCGGAAAGCGCGCCGAACTCATATTTGACGACGACGACACCGGACGCGGCATCGCTTTGGCCGACGCGCCGCGCCAGAAACAAGCCTGCCTGGCGGGTGAGCAGGCCCGCGCCATAATACTCCGCCTTCCCCTCCCGCATTGCGCCGGTGAAATAGGGACGGAAGCCGAAATTCTGCCCGACGAAGCTCCTGTCGTCGCGGGCATTGGAAGCGGCCACGGCAACGCCATCGCGATTGATCAGATAGATATAGGAGGCTCCGGTCTCTCGCACGAGAGAACCGAATTTCTCGCTGAGCCGCGCTGCCGTCTGCGGATTCTTGGTCGATAGAACATCAACCAGATCGCCATATTCGCCGAGAACGATCGGCATCAGCCGAAAACGGGCAAGCTCGCTGTCGATCAACAGGCTGTGCTGGCGCACCAGCAGTTCAGCCTCCTCCGCCAGCTGCTCCGACGCCTGCCGACGCGACCAAAGGGACGCTCCACTCCAGACAAGAGCAATAACGACGAGGACGAGCAGCACCAGCACTAGGATTTGTAGGCGAGATTTCAGAGACATCTGTGCAGGATATTGCACAATCAATCGAAACGCCATGCAAAAATCAGCACAGATTTTGCCTCAGACCTTTCGGATATATCAATTAAATTGATTAGATTCAGATAGTTAATTGATCATCAATCAATCCTTCACATGACATCCCACCCTGCCGCAGATTGCATGAAGAGGACGCGCCGTCGGGAGGATGGCCGAACAGCTTTAAAATCAACGGCCATGTGCTGATCAGCAAGGACGCTTTCTGCGGGACGCTCGCTGGTCACTCGGAGGGAATATCCCAGGCTCAAGCCGCGCGTCACGATCTTGGCCCTGCCTGGAAGAAGGCACCGGGCGTCTTTGTAGAACTTGACCAAGGGAGGGTCTGAGTGTGTTGATCGAGACTGGAAATACTGTCACCCACGGAGCTGCAAATCAGGCTGCCGCGCAGTCGCCAGACCGCAAGCAGCGCCTGAAATCGATTATCGGCGGTTCGACGGGCAATCTCGTCGAATGGTTCGACTGGTACGTCTATGCCGCGTTTGCGCTCTACTTCGCACCGCACTTCTTTCCTGCAGGCGATCAGACCGCACAGCTCCTTAATTCCGCAGCCGTCTTCGCCGTCGGCTTCGTGATGCGCCCCGTCGGCGCATGGATCATGGGTCTTTATGCCGACCGCCATGGCCGCAAGTCCGGACTGGCGCTTTCAGTGGCCCTCATGTGCCTTGGTTCGCTGATCATTGCCCTGACACCGGATTACCAGACGATCGGCGTTGCCGCACCGACGCTTCTCGTCATCGCCCGCTTGCTGCAGGGTCTCTCCGTCGGCGGCGAATATGGCGCCTCTGCCACCTATCTTTCCGAAATGGCGGGCAAGGAACGCCGCGGCTTTTTCTCCTCCTTCCAGTACGTGACCCTTATCTCGGGCCAGCTTCTGGCGATTGCCGTCCTCATCATTCTACAGAACGTCATGACCCCGGAAGATCTCAATGCCTGGGGCTGGCGCATTCCGTTCTTCGTTGGCGCGGCGCTGGCCGTCGTCGTCTTCTGGCTGCGTCGCGGTCTTGCTGAAACCGAAAGCTTCAAGAACGCCAAGGCTGAGGGCACGCCGAAGTCTGGCTTCTGGCAGCTCCTGACCAAGCATCCGAAAGAGACCGCACTTGTCATGCTCCTGACCGCAGGCGGCACCCTGGCCTTCTACGCCTACTCGATCTACATGCAGAAATTTCTGGTCAACACCTCCGGCTTCTCCCGTGAGGTCGCCAGCGAGATCAACGCCGTCACGCTCTTCGTCTTCATGCTGCTGCAGCCACTTGCGGGCGGACTGTCCGACAAGATCGGCCGCAAGCCGCTGATGGTGACATTCGGTGTATTGGGCGTGCTCTTCACCTACCCGATCTTCTCGGCTCTGGAACATGCCAAGGATCCGCTGACGGCCGGATTGCTGGTCATGGCCGCACTGGTGATCGTGACGGGCTACACCTCGATCAACGCAGTGGTCAAAGCAGAGCTCTTCCCCGCCCATATCCGCGCGCTCGGCGTTGCTCTTCCTTATGCGCTCGCCAACACACTCTTCGGCGGCACAGCGGAGTTCGTTGCATTGCGCTTTAAGACCGCCGGTTGGGAACAGGGCTTCTACTGGTACGTCACCGCCATGATTGGCGTGTCGCTCATCGTCTACTTGTTCATGCGTGATACCAGCAAGCAGAGCGAGATCATCGAAGACTAAGAGGGAGAGGGGGTAGCCCCCCCCCTCGACTCACCTCCGAGGCTTGGCTGCCATCGGCGTTCAGCTGCCTACGCGCTACAAGTACAACCGGCGGCACACTTCGATGCCGTCTCCTCTGCTTCAATACTGCCAAAGCCGGCGGCGCTTGCGCTGCAGGTCTGTCCGAACCCATCCGTATCTGGACACGGCTACACTTTAAAGTTTATCGGCTCCGAGACATCCTGCATGAGGGTTGGGTATCAACCTGATTGCATAGGCCTTGCGGTAATGCCTTTTCCTCGGAGCGAGTTTACCGCCGGACTTACCGGATTTGCCACCCTTCCCTTGCTCTTTCTATACACGCTTCTCGACCTTATTCTGAAGGGTGGTGCTGCCGACAGGATCAACGCGAAGATGGTGGCGCTCGAGGCGCGCAAGAAGGAGCTGGTCGGCTTCCTCGACGATGCGGAGGAGCCACCTCCCCTGCTGCATCCCAATCTGGCAAAATATTATCATGAGGAGATCGCTGCTCTCCACGACCAGTTGGGCAATGAAGAAACGCGAGCACTGGCGGCCGACAAACTTCGCACGCTGGTCAGCCGCATCGATCTCGTGCCCGACGGCGCGGAACTGGTGATCGTGCTGCGCGGCGATCTTGCCGCCATCCTGACGTTTGCATCTGGCAAGAGGAAGCCCGAGTTTCTCAACGAGCGGGCACTTTTGGAAGATCTCATGGGCCGCGCTGATCAATCCGGTGCCCAGAAACGCAAAAAGCCCCACGAAGGGGCTTTATTGGGATCACAGGGATCGTTGGTTGCGGGGGCAGGATTTGAACCTGCGGCCTTCAGGTTATGAGCCTGACGAGCTACCGGGCTGCTCCACCCCGCGTTACCAGCGCAAGTTCGCAGAACTTGTCGCGAG
>NZ_SGNY01000003.1 GCF_007002745.1 Martinezella rhizogenes
CTCGCGACAAGTTCTGCGAACTTGCGCTGGTAACGCGGGGTGGAGCAGCCCGGTAGCTCGTCAGGCTCATAACCTGAAGGCCGCAGGTTCAAATCCTGCCCCCGCAACCAAATCCCCTAAAAGACTACCATACAATAAAATCCCCTCCCGCCGCGGTGGGCTTTTGCGTTCCAAGCACTCAAATACCCATGCATCATCTGGGTCGTAATCTGCCTCTCTTTCTGTGCCGATCCAGCCGTTCGAGATTGCCATAAATCCGGATTTGGCCATGATGCGCAAATCATCCAACGCAGAAGAAAGACGCCGTGACCGCCGAACCTTTGCAGATACTCAAGACCATCTACGGCTATGATACATTCCGTGGACGCCAGGGTGAGATCATCCAGCATGTCTTGGCGGGAAACAATGCATTCGTCCTCATGCCGACGGGTGGAGGAAAGTCGCTCTGTTACCAGATCCCGGCGCTTGCACGGGCGGGAATGGGGCTTATCGTATCGCCGCTCATAGCGCTGATGGTCGACCAGGTGGCTGCCCTGCGTCAGGCTGGTGTGCGGGCCGAGGCGCTCAATTCCGATCTTTCTCTGGAAGAGCGCAGGGCGCTTTGGCAGGATATGCGGGCCGGTAAGGTCGATATTCTTTATGCCGCGCCGGAAACCCTGCTCAAACCCGATGTTCTCGACGCGCTTCAATCCATTGACCTGTCGTTGATCGCGGTCGATGAGGCGCATTGCCTGTCGCAATGGGGGCATGATTTCCGCCCGCCTTACCGTCAGCTCGACACATTGATCGAGCGTTTTCCCGACACGCCGCGCATGGCGCTGACGGCGACCGCGGACGAGCCCACCCGCGCCGAGATTCTCGGCCATCTGGGCATCGATGACAAAGATGCTTTCATCGCCGGCTTCGACCGTCCTAACATCCGCTATGCGATCATGGAAAAGGACAATCCCCGCGCCCAGCTGAAACGTTTTCTCAATGGCCGGGAGAATGAAAGCGGAATCGTTTATTGCCTGTCGAAACGCAAGGTGGATGAGACGGCAGCGTGGTTGCGGGAAGAGGGGCGAGATGCGCTGCCCTATCACGCAGGTATGGACAAGGCCGCCCGCGAAGAGAACCAGACCCGTTTTCAACATGGTGAGGCGGTGATTATCGTTGCGACGGTCGCTTTCGGCATGGGCATCGACAAGCCGGACGTGCGTTTCGTTGTCCATATCGATCTGCCCGGTAGCATCGAGGCCTATTACCAGGAGACCGGCCGCGCCGGTCGTGATGGTCTGCCCTCAGACGTGCTTATGCTCTACGGTTATGAAGACATCGCTTTGCGCAACCGCTTCATTGAAGAATCAGACGCCGCGGACCAGCGCAAACATATGGAGCGCCAGAAGCTTGATTCCCTGCTCGGTCTTGCGGAAACGGCGGGCTGCCGCCGGCAGATATTGCTCTCCTATTTCGGCGATCGATGCGAGCCCTGTGGTAACTGTGATACCTGCGCCGAGCCGCCGGATCTGTTTGACGGGGCGATAGCCGCGCAAAAGCTGCTCTCCTGCATTTACCGCACCGGGGAACGTTTCGGTCAGGCCTATGTCATCCGCGTCTTGCTGGGCGTCGAGGACGAGCGGATTTCCCGTTTCGGGCACGATCAGATCACCACTTACGGGATCGGCAAAGAGCATGACAATCGCACCTGGCGCGCGATTTTACGGCAACTGGTTGCGCTGCGTCTGATCGAGGTGGATCTGTCCGGACATGGCGGATTGTCGATTTCTGAAGACGGGAGGCGGTTCCTGCGCGAAAAGCCATCCCTGATGCTGAGAATACCGTCTGCGCCCCGCTCGACCCGACAGCAGACGCCGCGTAGTGCCGCATCGACAGCTTTGCCGGAGGCGGATCGTGGTCTCTTCGAGGTGTTGCGCGCGAAGCGCATGGAAATTGCCCGCGCGCAGAACGTCCCGCCTTATGTGATTTTTCACGACAAGACCTTGATCGAACTCGCTGCTGCGAAACCGGCCTCGGCGAGGGAGATGGCGCAAATCCCCGGCGTCGGAGACACCAAGCTGGAGCGTTACGGCCCCGCCTTTCTGGAGGCGATCATGCAGCACGCCGCTGGCGAGTGACTGGTAGATTAATTCGGCAAGACCAGCTTTGGGGATAGTCAGTTAAAGGGTAAAGACTCAGCCGGTCGTGTCCTTAAATAGAACGTTCTGATCGATGAGATAACGGGAGAACAGGGGCAGGCTTGCCCCCCCGATCGCCCGGGCCTGGCTGCCGACCGCGCCCTCGATGATCTCCGGCAGCGTGACGCCCTGAAGGTCGTGGTGTTTGAGAGCAAGCCGGGTGGCAGAGACGATCCTCGCTCTGACCCAATCGGGAAAACCGCCATCGATGATGACACTGGAAAAGTCGATGATGGAGGCGGCGGCGATGACGGCCTGCGCCAGCGCGGCGGCCGTCTTGTTGATCCAGCTTTCCAGCGGTTCGCCGAAATCGATCCATTCGTCGGGTGAGAACCAAAGGGGACGTGGATCGATACCCTTTTCGCGCAGCATGTTCTCCAGAACGAAGATCGACGCGATTTTCAGAAGCTGAACCGTATTGCCATCCTGTCCCTGCACCGGCAGGGGCCCGATTGCGCCAGCGGTGCCCGTTTTTCCGGAGAACAGCGCCGAATTCAAAACGACGCCGCCACCGATGAAGGAGCCGATGAAGATATAGAGAAAATCCGGGTAGTTCTGGCCGGCGCCAAAAACCAGTTCTGCACCGCAGGCACTGGTCGCGTCATTCTGCAGAAAGACCGGGTAGTTGACGCCTTCGGCAATTTCGGAGCGGATATCAACATCCCGCCACCGTTCCATTTCGGCCTGCGGCGCGCCCACTTCCTGGGCCCAGTTCCACAGCTCGAATGGGGCGGCGATACCAACTCCGGTGATTTTTTGCCGTTCCGCCGGGGACAATTTCGATTCGATCTCCGTGATCCCTTCGATCACGAACGGCAATATCCATTCCGGCAGGGGATAAGGGTAAGTCTTGCGCAGCTTGAGTTTGATCCGGCCGACAAAATCCATCAGCACGAGATCGACACTGCGCCGGCCGATCTTCACGCCAAACGAAAAGACGGCGTCGGGATTGAGACGCATGGGTGTCGATGGTTGCCCGACTTTTCCGCGCAGTCTTTCACCACGAATGAGAAGGCCGTCTTTCTCCAGCGAGCGCATGATGACCGATACGGTTTGCGCCGAAAGGCCGCAAAGCCTGGAGATTTCGGCTTTCGACAATCCGCCATGGCGGCGAACGAGCGACAGCACCAGCCGCTCATTATAAGCGCGCACCCCGATCTGGTTGGCACCGCCGCTGATATCCATAATGGTGGGCGGCGCAGGCGGCGCCGTCTCGACAGATCGTCTCATAATGTCATCCTCCCGCCCGCTATATCCGTCACGACCGATACCTGCAGGCTTTATGGCAATCTTGCTATCGCAACGTAAACAACGGTGGCGATATTCCTCCCTGCCGCACATTAGAATGCCATACCGAATTAATAATTCAATCGGATTTATTTATTGACAGGCGTTTCCTTTGGTGGTTCCATCTGGGCCAACGGTCGTTGTTCTCGGAGGAGACGAGATCGTCGGGTAACCGTCACGGTGCTCAAATATCCATTGGGAGGATCTCATGAAGACCACTGTTTCCGCTCTTCTGGGCGCGCTTGCGCTTGGCGTTTCTTTCGCTTCCGTCGCGTCCGCGGCAGACACATCGGTGTGCCTCATTACCAAAACCGACACCAATCCCTTCTTCGTCAAGATGAAGGAAGGCGCGACCGCCAAGGCCAAAGAACTTGGCGTGACGCTGAAATCCTATGCCGGCAAGATCGACGGCGATTCCGAAAGCCAGGTTGCAGCCATCGAGACCTGCATCGCCGATGGCGCCAAGGGTATCCTGATCACCGCATCGGACACCAAGGGCATTGTTCCGGCCGTGCAGAAGGCGCGTGATGCCGGCCTTCTGGTGATCGCTCTCGACACGCCTCTGGAGCCTGTCGATGCCGCCGATTCCACCTTTGCCACCGACAATCTTCTGGCAGGTGAGCTGATCGGCAAATGGGCCGCCGGCACCCTTGGCGACAAGGCCAAGGACGCAAAAATCGCCTTCCTCAACCTCACCCCCTCCCAGCCAACGGTGGATGTGCTGCGTAACCAGGGCTTCATGAAGGGCTTTGGCATCGACGTGAAAGACATCAACAAGATCGGTGATGAAACCGATCCGCGCATCGTTGGCCATGACGTTACCAATGGTAACGAAGAAGGTGGCCGCTCGGCCATGGAAAACCTGCTGCAGAAGGATCCGACCATCAACGTCGTTCACACCATCAATGAACCTGCGGCTGCCGGCGCTTACGAGGCGCTGAAAGCGGTTGGTCGTGAGAAGGACGTTCTGATTGTTTCCGTCGATGGCGGTTGCCCTGGCGTCAAGAACGTCGCGGAAGGCGTAATCGGCGCGACCTCGCAGCAATATCCGCTGCTGATGGCGGCTCTCGGCGTGGAAGCCGTCAAGAAGTTCGCCGATACGGGTGAAAAGCCGAAGCCGACCGAAGGCAAGAGCTTCGTCGACACTGGCGTGACGCTGGTGACCGACAAGCCAGTCAAGGGCCTCGACTCGATCGACACGAAGGAAGGTCTCAACAAGTGCTGGGGCTGATGCCTCTCCATTGAAACCCGCGGGGGCATTCTTGCCCCCGCCCTTGGACCAGAATGATTTCAGCCACGATCCGGGGGATCGGACAAAGGAACAAACGAGCGCGCCGCGCGTCCCGCAGACACGAGATTGGCCCGCTTCACAACACTTTGAATCTACGCGTCATTTTATTGAGAAATAGACCCTTGCTTCAAGGGCGGATGCGATAGAGCGATCGGGAGGAAAATCCATGAGCGATCAGCCGGTGCGGGCTCAGCCGCATAATGAATTTGAAAATGTGCTTTCGGGAAGTTCGACGCAGGTCGCCGCTTTCGACACGCACGACAAGAGTGTTCTGGAAAAATTCCAGTACTTTCTGCATTCCAGCCCGGCGGCCGTGCCGCTGATCGTGCTGGTGCTGTCGTTGACTGTCTTCGGCATGACCCTTGGCGGCAAATTTTTCTCGGCCTTCACGCTGACCCTTATCCTGCAGCAGGTGGCGATTGTCGGCATCGTCGGCGCAGCGCAGTCGCTGGTCATCCTGACGGCGGGTATCGATCTGTCGGTGGGCGCCATCATGGTATTGTCCTCCGTCATCATGGGACAGTTCACCTTCCGTTACGGCCTGCCGGCGGAACTCTCCATTCTCTGTGGTCTTGCTGTCGGCGCATTCTGCGGCTTCATCAACGGCATTCTGGTCTCGCGCATGCGCCTGCCGCCCTTCATCGTCACGCTCGGCATGTGGCAGATCGTGCTGGCGACGAATTTCCTCTATTCCGCAAACGAGACGATCCGCGCACAGGACATCGCTCAGCAGGCGCCCATTCTGCAGTTCTTCGGAAATAACATCCGTCTGGGAAGCGCGGTCTTTACCTATGGCGTCATTGCCATGGTTCTGCTCGTTGCTCTGCTCTGGTATGTGCTCAACCGCACCGCCTGGGGCCGCCATCTTTATGCCGTGGGTGACGATCCGGATGCTGCCGAACTGGCCGGCGTCAACGTCAAGCGCATGCTGACGACCGTTTACACCCTGTCCGGCCTCATCTGCGCCTTCGCCGGTTGGGCCCTCATCGGCCGCATCGGCTCGGTTTCGCCGACCGCCGGCCAATTTGCCAATATCGAATCCATCACGGCTGTGGTTATCGGTGGCCTGTCGCTGTTCGGCGGGCGCGGCTCGATCATGGGCATGATTTTCGGCGCCCTGATCGTTGGTGTCTTTTCGCTCGGCCTCAGGCTCATCGGAACTGACCCGCAATGGACCTATCTGTTGATCGGTGTCCTCATCATCATGGCTGTCGCAATCGACCAGTGGATCAGAAAGGTAGCAGGCTGATGGCAAAAGAACCTATTCTCACAGCACGCAATCTCGTCAAACGTTATGGTCGCGTGACCGCCCTCGACCATGCCGATTTCGATCTCTATCCCGGAGAAATCCTGGCGGTTATTGGCGACAATGGCGCCGGCAAATCCTCGCTCATCAAGGCGATTTCCGGTGCGGTGACACCGGATGAGGGAGAGATCAGGCTGGAAGGCCAGCCTGTGCAGTTCCGCTCGCCGATCGAGGCGCGCAAGGCGGGTATCGAAACCGTCTATCAGAACCTCGCGCTCTCGCCGGCACTTTCCATAGCCGACAATATGTTCCTCGGCCGGGAAATCCGCAAACCCGGCATTCAGGGCAGCGTGTTCCGGGCGCTGGATCGTCCGGCCATGGAAAAATTCGCCCGCGAGAAACTCTCGGAACTGGGTCTGATGACGATCCAGAACATCAATCAGGCGGTGGAAACCCTTTCTGGCGGCCAGAGGCAGGGTGTGGCGGTAGCACGCGCGGCGGCTTTCGGCTCCAAGGTCGTCATCCTCGACGAACCGACGGCAGCACTTGGCGTGAAGGAAAGCCGGCGTGTTCTTGAACTCATTCTTGACGTGCGTTCGCGCGGTCTGCCGATCGTTCTGATCTCGCATAACATGCCGCATGTGTTCGAGGTGGCGGACCGCATCCACATTCACCGGCTGGGCAAGCGCCTGTGCGTCATCAATCCAAAGGACTATTCCATGTCCGACGCCGTCGCCTTCATGACCGGCGCCAAGGAAGCGCCGAAGGAAACGCTTGCCGCATGACGCTGAAGCTTGAGACGATCGCTGAAGACGTTCTTCGGCGGGCAGAGGGCAAATCCCGTTTTATCATTGCCATTGCCGGTCCCCCTGGGGCCGGCAAATCCACGCTGGCGGACGCGCTTTGTGATGCTTTGCTGGCGCGAGGCGAAACGGCCGCCGTGCTGCCCATGGATGGCTTCCATATGGACAATGGCATCCTTGAAGAGCGTGGGCTGCTGCCGCGCAAGGGCGCGCCCGAAACCTTTGATGTGCGTGGCTTCCTCGATATCGTCTCTGCCGTCCGCAGGGGCGGGCAGGAGGTGCTTGTCCCGGTTTTCGACCGCTCCCGCGAAATCGCCATTGCGTCCGCCCGCGCCATCGCGCCGGAGACACGCTTCATTCTGGCTGAAGGCAATTATCTGCTGCTGAATGAGGCCCCATGGACGGCGCTTTCCGAGAGCTTCGACCTTACTATTTTCGTTGGGCCGTCGGTCAACGTGCTTGAAGAGAGGTTGCGGAGCAGATGGCAGGGCTACGGCCTCGATGCAGCTGCGATCCACGCCAAACTTTTTGAAAACGATCTTCCCAACGGTAAAAGGGTGATCGAGAACGCCCGCCCTGCCGATATTCACATCGATATCTGGGAATAGGTTAACGCTTTCTCGTCACTGAGCGGCAAGGCGCATTTGCCGTTAAGCCTTTGTTGACCATGTGTTGAATCTTTTTCATCCATAGGGTGGGGCTTTTGTGTGTCTATTTATTGACGAGAAAATTTCCTCATATACTATATGTGGTGTTCAAGGTTCTCCCGATTCGCAAGCGTCGGGAGCTAAGACGGGAATTCGGTGAGCAACGCCATCATGGCGGAACAATGCCGAAACTGCCCCCGCAACTGTAAGCGGCGAGCATCGTTCCGATTTGGGTCACTGGAGCCAAAAGCTCCGGGAAGGCCGGGATAGATGTTGTGACCCGTAAGTCAGGAGACCTGCCTTGAGCGAAAACGTCCACGGGCGGGGTGTCCGGAAGGAAGGTATGGCGCAAATGAATTGCGTTCGCCCTTTTCTGACCCCTTCCAGAACAAGCTTCGGGGTGAAGTCATGCCAGTGCATTTTTTTAAGTTCCTGCGCTCGTCGGCGTAGAGAGTGATTTTACGCGGCCAGAAGCGTTTTCAGGATAACCGGGACAAACGGTTTCCGTCCGGAAATGTGACAAACCCTCTAAGCCGTGCGCCCCACCTGAATGACAGATCCATCGCCACCCGATTGCGATTGCAATCGGCAATGTTGAGCCGTGTCCAAGAACGGCTTCGAAAGAGGAAATTATGACCGTCACCGTTTACAGCAAGCCCGCCTGCGTCCAATGCACTGCCACCTATCGCGCACTCGACCGCATCGGCGTTAGCTATGAGATCGTCGATATTTCCGAAGATGCGGATGCGCTCGATCACGTTCGCGGCCTTGGTTACATGCAGGTTCCCGTGGTCGTCGCCGGCGAACGCCATTGGGCGGGTTTCCGGCCGGATATGATCGGCGCGATCAGCTAAGGCGGCAGCGTGATGGGGCTGATCGTTTATTATTCCAGCCGCTCTGAAAACACGCATCGTTTCCTTCTGAAACTGGGGCGGCGATTATTGCGCCTGCCACTCGGCGCCGAGGAGGATGTGCCTCATGTGTCTGAGCCCTATGTGCTCGTCACCCCCACCTATGGGGGCGGCGGCACGAAAGGGGCCGTGCCAAAGCCGGTCATCCGGTTCTTGAACGAGCCCTCCAACCGAAATCTCATTCGCGGCGTCATCGCGGCGGGAAACACGAATTTTGGCGCAGCTTTCGCATCCGCCGGAGATATCGTCTCGCGCAAATGTGCCGTGCCGTTTCTCTATCGCTTCGAGCTTCTCGGCACGGAGGAAGATGTCGCCAACGTCAAACATGGATTGGAACGATTTTGGACACGCTGACCTCAGGCGCGCTGCGCAAGGACGCCAAACAGCCGGTAGCTGCAAGCCAGAAACCGGTTGATACGGGACTGGACTACCACGCGCTGAACGCGATGCTGAACCTCTATGACGAGAACGGAAAGATCCAGCTCGACAAGGATCGCCTTGCCGCCCGGCAATATTTCCTCCAGCACGTCAACCAGAACACGGTGTTTTTCCATAACCTCAGGGAAAAACTCGATTATCTGGTAACGGAGGGATATTACGAACAGGAGGTACTGGATCAGTATTCCTTCAATTTCGTCCGCGATCTCTATGACGAAGCCTATGCCCGGAAGTTCCGCTTTCCGACTTTCCTCGGGGCGTTCAAATATTACACCTCCTACACGCTGAAGACATTCGACGGAAAACGTTATCTGGAGCGTTATGAGGATCGCGTCTGCATGGTGGCGCTGGCTCTCGCGCGCGGTGACGAACAGCTTGCCCGCGACCTGATGGATGAGATCATTTCCGGCCGCTTCCAGCCGGCGACCCCGACGTTCCTGAACGCTGGCAAGAAGAGCCGCGGTGAGCTGGTCTCATGTTTTCTGCTACGCGTGGAAGACAATATGGAAAGCATCGGCCGCTCCATCAATTCGGCGCTGCAGCTTTCAAAGCGCGGCGGCGGCGTGGCGCTGTCCCTGACCAATATTCGCGAATTCGGCGCACCGATCAAGCACATCGAAAACCAGTCTTCCGGCGTCATTCCTGTCATGAAGCTGCTGGAAGACAGCTTTTCCTACGCCAACCAGCTTGGCGCGCGTCAGGGCGCGGGCGCAGTCTATCTGCATGCCCACCACCCTGACATCATGCGTTTCCTCGATACCAAGCGCGAAAATGCTGACGAAAAAATCCGCATCAAGACCTTGTCGCTCGGCGTGGTAATCCCTGACATCACCTTCGAACTCGCCCGCAACAACGAGGATATGTACCTGTTCTCGCCCTATGACGTGGAGCGGGTCTATGGCGTACCGTTGACCGAGATTTCTGTCAGCGAAAAATATCAGGAGATGGTCGCGGATAGCCGCATCCGCAAGAAGAAGATCAAGGCGCGCGAATTCTTCCAGGTGATCGCCGAAATCCAGTTCGAGAGCGGTTATCCCTACATCATGTTCGAGGATACGGTGAACCGCGCCAATCCGGTCGCCGGCCGTATCAGCATGAGCAATCTTTGCTCGGAAATCCTGCAGGTCAGCGAGGCAAGCGAATTTAATGCCGATCTTTCCTATAGCCATATGGGCAAGGATATCTCCTGCAATCTCGGCTCGCTGAACATCGCCTCGGCGATGGATTCGATGGATTTCGGCAAGACGATCGAGACCTCCATCCGGGCGCTGACGGCGGTATCGGACATGAGCCACATTTCCTCCGTTCCTTCGGTGGAAAAGGGCAATGATGCGAGCCACGCCATCGGGCTTGGCCAGATGAACCTGCACGGTTATCTGGCGCGCGAACGCATCTTTTATGGTTCCGAAGAAGGCGTCGATTTCACCAATATCTATTTCTACACCGTGACCTATCACGCCATCCGCGCCAGCAACCGGCTGGCCGTGGAACGGGGCCAGAGCTTCAAGGGCTTTGAGAACTCCAAATATGCCTCGGGCGACTATTTCGACAAATATACCGATCGGGAATGGTTGCCCGCGACGGAAAAGGTCCGTGAGCTGTTCGAAAAAGCCGGCATTGCCATTCCAACGCAGGAAGACTGGACGGCGTTGAAGCAGGACGTGATGGCATCGGGTCTCTATAACCAGAACCTTCAGGCCGTACCGCCAACCGGTTCGATCTCCTATATCAACCACTCCACCTCTTCCATTCATCCGATCGTCTCGAAGATCGAAATCCGTAAAGAGGGCAAGATCGGCCGCGTTTATTACCCGGCTTCCTATCTTTCTAACGACAATCTCGAATATTATCAGGACGCCTATGAGATCGGCCCTGAAAAGATCATCGACACCTATGCGGCGGCTACCCAGCATGTCGATCAGGGCCTGTCGCTGACGCTGTTCTTCCGCGATACGGCGACGACACGCGATATCAACCGGGCGCAGATCTACGCCTGGAAGAAGGGGATCAAGACCATCTACTACATCCGTTTGCGCCAGATGGCGCTGGAAGGCACGCAGGTTCAGGGCTGCGTTTCCTGCACGCTCTGATTTGAGGGACAAGAGAATGAACATCGCCGTAAAAACCGCGTCCCGCATCCGCGCGGTCAACTGGAACCGCATCGAGGACGACAAGGACCTCGAAGTCTGGAACCGCCTGACCTCGAATTTCTGGCTGCCGGAAAAAGTGCCGCTTTCCAACGACATTCCTTCCTGGGGAACGCTGAAGCCCGAAGAACAGAAGCTGACGATCCGCGTCTTCACTGGGCTGACTTTGCTCGACACCATCCAGAACGGTGTCGGCGCCGTGCGGCTGATGGCGGATTCGGCAACGCCGCATGAGGAGGCGGTGCTTTCCAACATCTCCTTCATGGAGGCCGTGCACGCCCGTTCCTATTCGTCGATCTTTTCGACACTATGCCTCACGCCTGACGTTGACGACGCCTATCGCTGGTCTGAGGAAAACGAGTTCCTGCAGCGCAAATCAGCGCTGATCATGCGGGAATATGACAGCGGTGACCCGCTGAAGAAGAAGATCGCCAGCGTGTTTCTGGAAAGCTTCCTGTTCTATTCCGGCTTCTACCTGCCGATGTTCTGGTCAAGCCGCGCCAAGCTCACCAACACGGCGGATTTGATCCGTCTGATCATCCGCGACGAGGCTGTGCATGGTTATTACATCGGCTACAAATTCCAGCGGGCGGTGGATCGTCTGGGCGAGGCAAAGAGACAGGAAATCAAGGACTTCGCCTTCGATCTCTTGCTCGAGCTTTATGACAACGAGGCGAAATATACCGAAGACCTCTATGACGGCGTTGGCCTGACCGAGGACGTCAAGCAGTTCCTGCATTACAATGCCAACAAGGCCCTGATGAATCTGGGTTACGAAGCGCTGTTTCCGGCCGAGGCCTGCCGCGTCAACCCGGCGATCCTCTCGGCACTCTCACCCAATGCCGATGAAAACCACGACTTCTTCTCCGGTTCCGGCTCGTCCTATGTCATCGGCAAAGCCGTTGCCACCGAAGATGAAGACTGGGATTTCTGAGACCGGAGAACGGTAAGAACCCGCAGAAACTACTGCGGGTTCACCACCTGGCTCGCAAGGCGGAAGGGGCTGGAGACGGTCGCGCCGATCGCATCGAAAACGAAGGCACCCGCACTGTTGATGTCGCCCCCGCGTCTGCTGGATTCCAGCTGCGGTACCATCGAGGCCAGCGCCGCATAGCGGTCATGGTTGAGCGGATCGGAAGCCTCGAGTTTGGAAATGTCGATGAACTGCACGCCCTCCTTCAGGGCGGCTTCCTGTACCTGTGGGTCGGTCACGTCAAGTGCGCCGATGCGGGTGACATCCGCGCCCAAAATGGAGGAAGCCTTAAGGGCGCGGTCGTCCTTGGAAACGAGAACGGTGAGCGGCGGGTTGAGCCGGCCCACCACCTCGATCTGTTTGCGAAACACATCGGCATCGATGTCAGGTGCTGCCAGCACCACCTGCAGCTTGGCGAGCGCGTCGTTCCTGCCCTGCAAGCGCAATTGGCGCAGCGCCTCCATGACCAGCCAGCCACCCATGCTGTGGCCAAACACAACAACGCTTTTTCGCGGGGTCTGCCGGGTAAGGTCGATCAGCACACCCGCCAGCGCATCACGCGAGAAGGTCGCCGATTCCTTGTCGGCCACGTAACCGGTGACGTTGGCCTGCGATGGCCAGGAGAACACCAGCGGCACGCCATCCATCTTGGCATCGGCAGCCATTTGCGCGGCGCGGAACAGGGCTTCCTGATAGCTGTAATTATAACCATGCACAAAAAGCGCGATCTGCTTGCCGGACCGGGCGACGTCGCCAAGATCGGCATTGAAGCTCGGCTTCGTCAGCATATCGGCGCGGGTAACGACAAAATCCTTGTTCGGGTCTGGCTTGCCGCTGGCCCACTCGATTTTTCCACTTTTATGAGTGGGAGGAATAGAAATGTCGAAGCTTGCATAATTCGGCTCCATTGCCCGTTCCGTGCCAAACCCCTTTTTTGCGTCCGTGTTTTTCTCCCGTGTGCTCACCACATAGGCCGTCACGATTTTCGTGCCGTGGGTCTTGGTGTTTATGGCCTGCAGCACGTCCGCCCCCGGCCTGCCTGCACAGGATGAAAGAAGACCGAGAGTGAGAAACAGCGTAAAGATCAGGCGCATGAATGGGCTACCGATGATAAGGAACGGCTCATAAATAACCGGCCGTCCGAAAAGTTGCTACTGGAGAATGAATTGCCTTGCTGTGACGGTCTTTCATGCGGATGGGCATTCCCCTTCTTGCCATCCGGCCATGTTCGTTTTAGGCCGTACAGATGACGAACAAGGTGTCGCTTTTACGGCTGAAACTCACGGACTTCCGCAACTATGCGGCGGCGTCGCTCACACTTGATGATCGCCATGTTGTGCTGACCGGTGATAATGGCTCAGGCAAGACCAATCTGCTGGAGGCCGTCTCGTTTCTTTCACCCGGCAGGGGCCTCCGCCGGGCCACCCTGTCCGATGTTACCCGCGTCGGCGCGGACGCCGGGTTCTCGATCTTCGCTGATGTCGAAGGCATGGATGGCGAAGTTGCCATCGGCACCGGGATTGAAGGTGATGGCGAAGTGGTGTCGCGTCGCCTGCGGCTGAACGGCACATCGGTAAAATCCGTCGACGAACTGACCGATCATCTGCGCGTGCTGTGGCTGACGCCCGCCATGGACGGCCTTTTTACCGGCTCGTCATCAGACCGTCGACGTTTTCTCGACCGGTTGGTGCTGTCGCTCGATCCCGCCCATGGCAGGCGGGCAAGCGATTTTGAAAAGGCAATGCGCGGCCGCAATCGCCTCCTGTCGGAAGGCCGTTTTGATCCGGTCTGGCTGGACGGCATCGAAAAACAGATGGCCGAACTCGGCATTTCCATGGCGGTTGCCCGTTATGAAATGCTCGGCCTGTTGAAGGCCCTGATTGAGGGACGGGCCGGCAACGCTGCTTTCCCGTCGGCGGCGCTTGCGCTCTCCGGCTTCATGGACGGCGGGCTTCATCGGCCGGCTGTCGATCTGGAAGATGAATATGGTCTGATGCTGCGGGAGGGCCGGTATCGGGACGCGGCGGCAGGCCGCACGCTGGATGGCCCGCACCGGGTTGATCTTTTCGTACGCCATGCGGAAAAGAACATGGAAGCGGAACGCTGTTCAACCGGAGAGCAGAAGGCATTGCTGGTCGGGCTGGTGCTTGCACATGCGCAGCTGACCGCCAATATGACGGGACATGCGCCCATTCTGCTCCTGGACGAAATTGCTGCGCATCTGGATGAGGGCAGACGTGCCGCCCTGTTTGATCTCATCCATGCGCTGGGCGGCCAGAGTTTCATGACCGGAACGGATGCGGCCATGTTCTCCGCCCTTGGCGGGCGGGCGCAGTTCTTCAATGTTTCCCACGGGAGCGTCACGGGATGACCATAGAGAGATGGAGGGCGAGATGGACCCGCTGAGCCCGGAAGAGATCGAACGCTACAAGCGCCACATCCTGCTGCCGGAGATCGGTGGTGCCGGCCAGCAGCGGCTGAAAGCGGCGCGCGTGCTGGTCATCGGCGCGGGGGGTCTCGGCGCGCCCGTCCTTCATTATCTTGCCGCCGCCGGTGTCGGCACGCTCGGCATGATTGACGACGATGTCGTTTCCCTGTCCAACCTCCAGCGACAGGTGATTCACGATAGCGGCACGATCGGTGAGCTGAAAACGCAAAGCGCCCGCAAGGCCATCGCCCGTCTCAATCCACATGTCCGCGCGCTGGTTTATGATGAGCGCTTTTCGCAGGTCTGGGCGCATGACCATCTGCCCTCCTTCGATCTGCTGATCGATGGTTCGGATAATTTCGATACGCGTTATGCCGCTGCCGATGCAGCGGAAGCGGCGAAGAGGCCGTTGGTCACCGGCGCCGTCGGCCGTTTCGATGGCTCGGTTACCGTGTTGAAACCCTATGAAACCAACGCCGACGGCGCTCTTCTGCCGGGCTATCGTGATCTGTTTCCGGAGCCGCCGCCGCAGGGCCTCATTCCCAATTGCGCCGAAGCCGGCATCGTCGGCGCGCTGACGGGGGTGGTCGGCACCATCATGGCCATGGAGGCGATCAAGCTGATAACAGGTGCCGGTGAGCCCCTGATCGGCCGCCTGCTTCTTTATGATGCCCTGTCGGCCCGTTTCGAAACCGTTCGTTACAAGCGCCGGCCAGCGGGAAAGAAACCATGATCGAGATCGCAAGGGTGGGGGAAAAATTCGATCGCTGGCAGGAATTGCTGGCGCTCATCATGGCGTCCTTCGCCTATATGGATGGCGTCATCGATCCGCCGTCGTCGGCCCATCGACTGACGCTGGAAAATCTTGCCGAGAAGGCGAGGGCGGAGATCGCTTTCGTGGCGCTTGACGGCGATGAGCTGCTGGGCTGCCTGTTTTGCCGGCCGGAGCCGCCGGCCTGCCTTTATGTCGGCAAGCTTTGTGTTTCCCCGAAAATGCAGGGAAAGGGCATCGGCAGGATGTTGCTTGAAAGAGCTGAAACACTGGCTGGCGAATTGGCACTTCCGGCGCTACGCTTGGAAACGCGCATCGAGCTTGGTGCCAATCACGCCAAATTCGCCGCCTGGGGTTTCGTCAGGACCGCTGAAAATGCCCATGCCGGTTATGATCGCACAACCTCGATTGAAATGACGAAATTCCTCGGCTGAGGCCTTTCAATCGTTGCAGCAAAACCGGTATTGTGAAAAGGCCTATCGCAGCAGGCCGGATTGCAGCATTTGCGCGATAAAGACAGCGGAAACTTGGTCGATGCCCGTTTCGGGCTGAACGTCGCCTGATCCGACCCGCCAGACGCGCTTGTCCGCTCCGCTGACCAGCTGAATTTCCGTCGTGACCTTATGCGTCACCGGTGCTGTCATCGCGGCTTCCGCCATCTGTTTCATAAGGTGCGCAGACGGCATGCGGCCACCGTCACCGAGGTCATCCGGCTTTGCGCCCGCCTTCAGCTTTTTGAAGGCCGGTTCGGCATCCGGAACGACGCAGTTCATCTTGATCCGCGCCAGGAAGACACCCGTGGGCAACTGCGCTCCGATGCGTGCTGGTTCAGCCTGGCAGCGCGCGCGCTTCGTGCTTGCCACCCACAATTTTGCAAACTCAGTCTGCTGTTCGCTTGTGGTCCCATTTGGCGCGTTGGAACTCTTATATTTAAGCTGCCAGGCGACCGGATCGGCAACCAGTTCCATATCGACGTAACGCGGACCGCCATCCGCAGAACCCCATTCTTTATCCAGTCGAGCCATGCTGCTGCGGTCAAAATTCAGCCAGGCACGATAATAAAGTTCCGCTGTCTCTTCGGGCGAGAGTGAAGCGGCTTGGACGGGGCTGCTGCCCAGAACAAGCAAGGCGGAGATGAGCAGCAAAAACTTCGCCGGGATTCCCATTGACCTTCCCTCCACGCGATAATCAGACGAGGATTTCTTTAGCTGATTTAGCTACGCCCCGGAAGCACCCGGTTCGGCGGACGGTGTCCATCGAACAGCGTACGGATGTTGATGATGACCTTGTCACCCATTTCGATGCGCCCTTCGATCGTCGCCGAGCCCATATGGGGAAGCAGGACAACCTTGCCTTCCTTGGCGAGCTTGATGAGCTTGGGGTTCACTGCAGGCTCATTCTCATAGACATCGAGACCGGCACCGGCGATTTTTCCTTCGCGCAGGCACTGGATCATCGCCGCTTCATCGATGATATCGCCGCGCGCCGTGTTGACGATGTAGCTGGTCGGCTGCATCAGCGCCAGCCGCCGCGCCGAGATCAGGTGGTAGGTAGCGGGTGTCGAGGGGCAATTGACGGAGACAATATCCACGCGCGCCAGCATCTGGTCGAGGCTGTCCCAATAGGTCGCCTCAAGCTCCGTCTCAGTCGCCGGGTTAACGCGTTTGCGGTTGTGATAATGAATGGAAAGGCCGAAGGCCTTGGCGCGCCGCGCAACTGCGGTTCCGATGCGACCCATGCCGACAATGCCGATGCGTTTTCCGGAAATGCGCCGCCCCAGCATCCAGGTCGGCGACCAGCCCAGCCATTCGTCCGAACCATTGGCAAGCACGCGCGTGCCTTCGATCATGCGGCGCGGCACGGCCAGCACCAGTGCCATGGTGATATCGGCGCTGTCTTCGGTCAGCACATTCGGCGTATTGGTAACGGTAATGCCTTGCCTGGCCGCGGCATCAACGTCGACGTGGTCTATGCCGTTGGAAAAGCTGGCGATAAGCTTCAGCTGCGGTCCGGCCTTCTCGATCATGGCTGCAGTAATGCGGTCGGTGACCGTCGGCACCAGCACATCCACCCGCTGCATGGCGGCGACAAGCTCCGCCTCGCTGCGCGGCGTATCATCGATGTTCAGTTCGGCATCGAAGAGTTCGCGCATTCTGGTCTCGACGACGTCAGGCAATTTGCGGGTGATATAGACTGTCGGTCTCTTCTTGTGGGTCATCGTTTGCCGCTGCCTTGTTCAGAAGTCATTAACCAGAAAGAGCGATAATTTCTTTCAATCAGGGCGTTTCTACCAGACCCGCCGGCGAAGACAAACAAAACTCGCCGAGGCTCGAGGCATGTGGAACCGAGCCTCCTTAAAATATCATCCGGTTTGCAGAAGGCGGGAAACGGAAATGGGCATGCGCAGTGTGGTTTCTATCGTTTGCATTGCATTGTCTCTGGGCCTCCTCGGCGCGGCCACCGAAGCCATGGCGCAGGGTGCCGCCAAGGGCGCAAGTGGTCTGCCCCTGCCGCGTTTCGTCAGCCTGAAATCCAAGCGTGTTAATATGCGCATTGGCCCCAGCACGGATTATGCCGTGTCGTGGATGTATCTGAAATCGGGAATGCCTGTCGAAATCATCCAGGAATATGAAAACTGGCGGCGCATCCGCGATGCCGATGGCACGGAAGGCTGGGTCAACCAGGCGCTGCTGTCCGGCGAGCGCACGGCCGTCGCAGCTCCATGGATGCGTGGCAAGGGCAAGGAAGTTTACGTGAACATGCGTCGCGAAGCGCAGTCGGGTGCTTCGGTCATCGCCAGGCTGGAGCCGGGCGTCGTCTTCAGGATCGGTGAATGCAACGGCGACTGGTGCCGCGCCGAGGCCGGTCAGGCCTCGGGCTGGGTATCGCAGGGCGAAATCTGGGGTGCTTATCCCGGTGAGGCCTTTAAATAAGGCCGTGCTTTGCGCCAAGCGCCTTGAGCGATGACATCGGGCGCGGCCCTACCTGCTGAATGACGGCCGCGGCCGCAAGGCAGCCGAGCTTGCCGCAATCTTCGAGCGATCGGTCCTGCGTATAACCGAACAGGAAGCCGGCGGCGAAAAGATCGCCTGCACCCGTCGTGTCGACCACGTCATGCACGGGATAGGCTTCTACCTTCACCCGTTCCGTACCACGCAGGATAACGGCACCTTCTTCGCTCATCGTCACCGCCGCGATCTTGCAGTCGGCGGCAATTTTCGTCAGCGCCAGCTCGAAATCATCGGTCTCGTAAAGCGAAAGCGCTTCCTGCTTGTTGGCGAAAACAATGTCCACCGTGCCGGAGCGCATCAGGTCGAGAAATTCCTCGCGGTAACGGCCGACGCAGAAACTGTCGGACAGCGTCATGGAAACTTCGCGGCCGTTTTCATGCGAAATGCGGGCGCATTCGCGAATGGCGTCCTTGGCGCGCGGCGGATCCCAAAGGTAACCTTCGAAATAGGTGACCTTGGTCTGCGCCACGACGTCTTCTTCCACGTCCTCCGGCCCGAGATCGACGCAGGCGCCGAGATAGGTGTTCATGGAACGCTCGCCATCTTCGGTCACGAAGATCATCGAACGGGCGGTGGGCGGAAACGTGCCTTCCGGCTTGGTTTCGAAATAGACGCCCTGCGCACGGATATCGTGCTGGAAGATTTCTCCGAGCTGGTCTTCGGCGACCTTGCCGAAATAGGCGGCCTTGCCGCCGAAATTCGCCACACCGGCCGCCGTGTTACCCGCGCTGCCGCCGGAGGCTTCTAGAGCCGGCCCCATCAGCGAATAAAGCAGCTCGGCGCGTTCCGCATCGATGAGGTTCATCGCACCTTTGGTAATGGCATTGTCGTTAAGGAAGCGGTCATCGCAGCGAGAGATGATGTCGACGATGGCATTGCCGACAGTCAGTACGTCGAATTTCGTCATGGGGCCCTATCCGGTTCGCACGAGGCGTGTGCGTATTTTCAAACGGTCTTAAACATTTCTGGCGGCAAGAAAAGCCCAAAGGGAAAATATGCGGTTCTCCCCTGGAGAGGAAGAAACGCGTCATCTGCCTGTAATGTGGTTAAGCTATTGCTCCTTCCAGAGCAAAAGGTGTGTGAATGCGTACCGGAATGGAAGACATGATGGTCTTCTGGCTCAACCGTTATCTCCGCCACGGATGTACTGGCGGCGTATAACGGACATAAAAGGCGGGGGAAACCCCGCTTTTTCTTTGCGCTGACGCCGCGGAATGCGGGGTATGTGGCAGCGAAGACCATTCCCGGTGATGGCGCTTGACCGGTCTGGCTCCCACGGCATGCGATCCGCAATCGGGCGAAAACAAAGACGCTCAGCGTTTTCGCGATTCCATTCCGGCGGAAAACGCTCTAAAGCGGAGTATCTCCCGCAAAGCCGCGAAAGCTTTCCCTCCATGTCTGCCGTTGCCGCTAACGTCGCTCCGATTTTCATTCTCATCCTGATCGGCTGGCTTACAGTCAAGGCCGGTCTGTTCCGTGCCGATGCCGGCGAGATTCTCAGCGATTTTGTGTTCAAGATCGCCGTACCGACACTGATCTTTCGCACGCTTGCGGAAGCGAACTTCCACGGTGCGTCGCCCTTCCGGCTCTGGATTACCTATTTCGCCGGCGTGGCCGTGACCTGGACAATCGGACATATCGTCACCCGTTACGTCTTCAAGCAGGATGTGCGTATCGCTGTCATTGCCGGGATTTCCTCGGCCTTCGCCAATAATATCTTCATCGGCCTGCCGCTCGTCGGCCGGTCCGTTGGCGATGAGGGGCTGGTGGCGCTTTCCATTCTGCTGGCCATCCACCTGCCGGTCATGATGATTGCCGGCACGATCCTGATGGAGAACGCCACGCACAAGGCCGTCGGGGGTGAAAAGCGAAGCATGGCTGCGGTCTTCAAACAGGTCGGTCGCAACCTCGTTACCAATCCGCTGGTGATTGGCCTTGTGATTGGCCTTTCAACCAATGTTTCCGGTGTGACGCTGACACCCATCCTCAAAACCGTGGTCGATCAGATTGCTTCAATGGCAGGGCCTGCAGCGCTCATCTCGCTCGGCATGGCGCTGACGAAATACACCATTCGCGGCAATCTTGGCATAGCCCTTACCATGACGGTGTTCAAACTGCTGCTCTTGCCCGCCTGCGTGTGGGCTATGGGCCACGCTCTTGGCCTTAGCCGGGAATGGACTGCGGCCCTTGTGCTCACCTCGTCGGTGCCGACGGGGGTGAATGCCTGGCTGATCGCCAATCGCTTTGGTATCGGCCACAGCGTCGCGGCCTCCACCATCAGCATTTCCACGGCGACCGGCGTTCTTTCCGTGTCGCTGTGGGCATGGCTGCTGAGCTGACCGCCCTGCTGAATTGATTATTTCTGGGCGCTGAGGATCTTGAAGCGGGCATTACGGCACACCTCGGCGCTGGTGCGGAACTCCGCTGCCAGTACCGGCTCATAGGGCATGCCGCGATTGGCAACCATCAGCAGCTTGCCGCCGCTGCGAAGCGCGCCGGCTGCCGTCTTGATGAAAGCCTGACCGAGAGCGGGCTCTGCCGCCTGTCCCGCCGCGTGGAAAGGCGGGTTCATGATGATGAGATCGTATTTTTCCTTCGGCGGTTCGTTCGCCAGATCCTGCCAGAAGAAACGTGCCGTCAGTCGTGGATTGTTTTCAAGAAGATTGGTCTTCGCAAATTCAAGCGCATTCCAGTCCGCCTCAAACAGGTCGATGCGGGCCGTGCGCGGCGATTTTTCCGCCAGCATTACCGAGAGGTAACCCCAGCCCGCGCCAAAATCAGCGGCGTTGCCGTCAAAATCGGTCGGCAGGCGCGATGCGAGAAGCTCCGAGCCGTCATCGACGCGGTCATGTGAGAACATGCCGGGCAGGGCGGTGAAGCGGCCTTCAACCGTCACGGGCTTCTGGGCAAGCTTCGAGAGAGCCGAGGAAACATCGTCCGGACGTTTGAACCAAAGCGCGACACCATGGTATTTCGGCGTCGAGTCGGCCTCGATGCCAAGCTTTGCCAGCGTCTTGCGCAGCGTCACGATGCCGTCTTCCTTTGATCCCGCCGCGACGATCAGGCCGCCGGCTTTCACGCGGGACAGTGCTTCCGCGACGCGGTTTTCGTTCTCGCCACGATGTTTGCCGCACAGCAACAGCGCCGCATCGTAATCCTCGCCCGAAATGTCCGGGGTGACCTGCGCGCCCTGCGCCTGCAGAGCCCGGTAAAGTGGCCGAAGATGCTGAACGGCAATGATCTCCGCGTCAAAACCATCCAGCCGCGGGCCAGCCTCCGCTCCCAGAAACAGAACGCGTTCGCCCTCTTTCGGCATATCGAGCATTTCTGCGGCAAAGGGGTGGAAAAGGGTTTTAACAGCGTCGCGGCTCATGGGAGCGTCCTTAGGGCATTTCCAGGAAAAGCGGGACTGCTTTTACATCTGGACAATGCGTTAAATCAAAGAGTTAGATCTCTCTGGCGGTGAGAAGGAAAGCCAAAGGATCTAAGCGGGATAGAAAAAAGGCGCGGGCAGAACCCGCGCCTCGATAGGGTCTGGCGGCGCGACCTTATTCGGCAGCGGCTTCGCCGTCTTCCTTCTTCTTGTCGGCAGCAACTTCCTGACCGGTTGCCTGGTCGACAACCTTCATGGACAGGCGAACCTTGCCACGCTCGTCGAAGCCCATCAGCTTGACCCAGACCTTGTCGCCTTCCTTGACGACGTCGGAGGTCTTGGCCACACGCTCGGAAGCGAGCTGCGAGATGTGGACGAGGCCGTCGCGGGCGCCGAAGAAGTTGACGAAAGCGCCGAAGTCAGCGGTCTTTACGACCGTGCCTTCGTAGATGGCGCCGACTTCCGGTTCAGCAACGATCGAGTGGATCCACTTGCGGGCTGCTTCGATTTCCTTGCCGGAAGAAGAAGCGATCTTGACGGTGCCGTCATCTTCGATGTTGATCTTGGCGCCGGTCTTTTCAACGATTTCGCGAATGACCTTGCCGCCGGAGCCGATGACTTCACGGATCTTGTCGACCGGGATGTTCATGACTTCGATGCGCGGTGCGAATTCGCCGAGCTGGCTGCGGCTCTCGGTGATGGCGTTGGCCATTTCGCCGAGAATGTGCTTGCGGCCACCCTGTGCCTGCTCCAGAGCGATTTTCATGATCTCTTCGGTGATACCGGCGATCTTGATGTCCATCTGCAGCGAGGTGATGCCGTCGGCCGTACCCGCAACCTTGAAGTCCATGTCGCCGAGGTGGTCTTCGTCGCCGAGGATGTCGGAGAGAACCGCAAAGCGCTCGCCTTCAAGGATAAGGCCCATTGCGATACCGGCAACCGGCTTTGCCAGCGGAACGCCGGCATCCATCAGTGCAAGCGAGGTGCCGCAAACCGTTGCCATCGACGAAGAGCCGTTGGACTCGGTGATTTCGGAAACGACGCGCAGCGTGTAGGGGAACTGTTCCGCAGTCGGCAGCATCGGACGGATCGCGCGCCATGCGAGCTTGCCGTGACCGATTTCGCGACGGCCCGGGGAGCCCATGCGGCCTGTTTCACCGACCGAGTAGGGCGGGAAGTTGTAATGCAGCAGGAAGCGTTCCTTGTACATGCCGGTGAGGCTGTCGACATACTGTTCGTCTTCGCCGGTGCCGAGCGTCGCAACAACGATCGCCTGGGTTTCACCGCGGGTGAACAGCGCCGAACCGTGCGTGCGCGGCAGCAGGCCGACTTCCGAAATGATCGGACGAACGGTCGACAGGTCGCGGCCGTCGATGCGGCTCTTGGTGTCGAGAACGTTCCAGCGAACGATCTTCGCCTGCAGGTGCTTGAAGACGGCGCCGATTTCTTCCGGGCTGTACTTGGCTTCGCCTTCTTCCGGCAGGAAGTGGGCCTTGACCTTCGCCTTCACGGCATCGACGGCAGCGTAGCGGGCAGCCTTTTCGGTGATCTTGTAGGCGGTGCGCAGTTCGGTTTCGGCCAGAGCCAGCATTTCGTTTTCGAGCGCGGAGAAATCTTCCGGTTCGAATTCGCGGGGTTCCTTGGCGGCAACTTCGGCGAGCTTGATGATCGCGTCGATAACCGGCTGGAAGCCCTTGTGGCCGAACATGACGGCACCGAGCATGATCTCTTCGTTGAGTTCCTTGGCTTCCGATTCAACCATCAGAACGGCGTCGGAGGTGCCGGCAACAACCAGATCAAGCGTGGATTCTTCCATCTCGTCCAGATGCGGGTTCAGAACATATTCGCCGTTGATGTAGCCAACGCGCGCGCCGCCGATCGGACCCATGAACGGGATGCCGGAAAGGGTCAGCGCTGCCGAAGTGGCGACCATCGACAGAATGTCGGGGTTGTTTTCCAGATCGTGCTGAATGACGGTCACGACAACCTGCGTGTCGTTCTTGTAACCTTCAGGGAAAAGCGGGCGGATCGGGCGGTCGATCAGACGCGAAACGAGGGTTTCGTTTTCGCTCGGACGGCCTTCGCGCTTGAAATAACCGCCGGGGATCTTGCCGGCTGCATAGGTCTTTTCCTGGTAGTTGACGGTCAGCGGGAAGAAGTCCTGGCCGGGCTTCGGAGACTTTGCGGAAACCACGGTCGCGAGAACCATCGTCTCGCCGTAGGTTGCGATGACGGCGCCGTCAGCCTGACGGGCAACCTTGCCGGTCTCGAGCTTCAGCGGGCGGCCTGCCCATTCGATTTCCACGGAGTGCTTATTGAACATATCTTGTCCTTGTTTGTACTTGCCCGCCTTATGGGGGGCGAAGAACGACGCAATCACGGGCAAGACAGCGGGAGGCTTTTAAGGTGCAAGCATCCGGCAATCCTGCCCCATGACAGGTCTGCGGTTGAAAAGGCGGCACCGGCCCATCCGGGTCACCCTTATCGTCCGGGGGCCACAGCTGCGGCAAACGCCCGGAAATTCATGCGGCCTTCAGAAGACCCAATATAAAAACCGGCGGGTATCGTTGTGAAACCCGCCGGGCACAAGTTTTAGCGGCGAATGCCGAGAGCACCGATCAGCTTGGTGTAACGGGCTTCGTCCTTCTTCTTCAGATAGTCGAGAAGCGAACGACGGCTCGAAACCAGCGTCAGAAGGCCACGACGGGAGTGGTTGTCCTTCTTGTGGTCCTTGAAGTGACCGGTGAGGTTGTTGATCCGCTCGGTCAGGATTGCGACCTGAACTTCCGGAGAACCGGTGTCACCTGCCTTGGTGGCATATTCCGTGATGAGGGCGGCTTTGCGCTCTGCAGTAATCGACATCGTACGATCCTTTCTTGTTTTAAGGAAAAACGGGGACGCCTAGAGCCGGGATGTCGTCCAGCTCTGGCCATTCAGCAGCATAGGCAAAGCCCAAGCTGGCGCTGCCTATAAACTATTCCGGGTACAATTGAAAGAGGTGATTGACTGGGCCTCGCGGAGCATTTCCAGGAAAAACGCACGCGGTTTTCCGTCCGGAAATACATGAAGACAGTCTATTTCAGCCAAAAACCCGCTTTGGCCGAAACTCTCCCTCACCGATTTCGCCGATCGCGACCAGCTTGCCCTGCGCGGTGGCATAGGCTTCCGGATGATTGGCCGGCGCGTCGCGCCCGCGCAGCAGGATGGGGTTGCCCATCTTCAGCCGGTGTGCCTGGTCGTCGTTGATGATGAGATGCGGAAGTGAAGAAAGCGCCTGCGCCGTGTCGATCAGAAAGGCGTCCAGCGCCTCGACCCGCTCGTCGCGGTCTTCGATGGCTTCCAGCGCAGTCAGTGTTTCGAGCGGCACCATCATGTCTTCGCCAAACGGGGCGACCATTGTGCGGCGCAGTTCCGAAATATGGCCGAAACAGCCGAGATCGCTTCCCATGTCACGTGCCAGTGCCCGCACATAGGTGCCCTTGCCGCATTCCACTTCGAAATGCGCGGTATCGGCGTCGGGGCAGGCAAGCAGCGTCAGGCGGTGAATTTCCACCTCGCGTGCCGGGATTTCCACCGTCTCGCCGTCACGCGCCAGATCATAGGCGCGCTCGCCGGCAATCTTGATCGCGGAAAATTGCGGCGGTGTCTGCAGGATCACACCGGTATAATTGGGCAGAAGATCGCGGATCGCCTGTTCGTCCGGGCGCTGATCGGAGGAATTGACGACCTCGCCTTCCAGATCGTCGGTTGCGCGCTGCTCACCCCAGGTGACGGTAAATTCGTAGATTTTCCGGCCGTCCATGACGTAAGGCACGGTCTTGGTGGCATCGCCGAGGGCGATCGGCAACATGCCGGAAGCCAGCGGATCGAGCGTTCCGGCATGGCCTGCCTTCTGGGCATTGAACAGCCACTTGATCTTGGAAACGGCTTCGGTGGAGCCGAAATCGAGCGGCTTGTCGAGGATCAGCCAGCCGGAGATCGGGCGGCCCTTGGGTTTGCGGTGCTGCTGTTTGTGTGGTTTGGACATGCTTCAGTTCTGTTCGTCGTCTTTTTCGTTTGAAGGTCCAAGATCGCGCTGCACCTCCGGTGACCGCAGGAGTGCGTCGATCTTCTGGTAATTGTCGAAACTCGTATCGTCGCGGAAACGCAGCTCCGGCATGTATTTCATCTGCCGCAGCTGCGGACCGAGACGGCCGCGCATGAATTTCGCGTGGCGGTTCAGCGCGCTGATGATGTCGGTGTGATCCGCAACGCCAAGCGGCGTCACGTAAGCTGTCGCGATCTTGAGGTCAGGCGACATGCGCACTTCCGAGATGGAAATGACGGTGCCTTCGATCAGGTCGTCGCGGACTTCGCCACGCTGGAGAATTTGGGTAAGGGCGGCGCGCACCTGTTCGCCAACACGCAGCATGCGTTGCGAAGGGGCCGATGATGTTGCTTTTGCCATGGGTAATGCCTCAAACGGAGCGAGCGCCGGTAAGCCGGCGCCCGACAGAAAAATCCTGTTTTGCGGCGAGAACGCTTAGAGCGTTCTCGTGATGTGTTCGACGCGGAAGCACTCGATGGTGTCGCCGGCGCGGATGTCTTCGTAGTTTTCGAATGCCATACCGCACTCCTGACCAACCGGCACTTCGTTGACTTCGTCCTTGAAGCGCTTGAGGGTCTTGAGCTTGCCTTCGTGGATGACGACGTTGTCGCGCACCAGACGGACACCCGCACCACGTTCCACCTTGCCCTCGACGACGCGGCAACCCGCGACCTTGCCGACCTTGGTGATGTTGAACACCTCGAGAATTTCGGCATTGCCGAGGAAGGTCTCGCGACGTTCCGGAGAAAGCAGACCCGACATCGCCGCCTTAACGTCATCCACCAGATCGTAGATGATGTTGTAGTAGCGGATCTCGATACCGGCGCGTTCGGACGCCGTACGTGCCTGTGCGTTGGCGCGAACGTTGAAGCCGATGATCGCGGCGTTCGATGCCTCGGCAAGCGAGATATCCGATTCCGTGATGGCACCAGCACCAGAGTGAACGACACGAGCGCGGACTTCGTCTGTGCCGAGCTTGTCGAGCGAAGCGATAATGGCTTCGACCGAACCCTGCACGTCCGCCTTGATGACCAGCGGGAATTCCTTCAGTCCCGAAGTCTGAAGCTGGCTCATCATCTGTTCTAGCGAGCCGCGCTGACCGGTCTGGCGGGCGACAGCCTTGTCGCGTGCCAGGCGCTGGCGGTATTCGGAAATCTCGCGGGCGCGGCTTTCGTTTTCGACAACCGCAAAACGGTCACCGGCCGACGGTGTGCCGGAAAGGCCAAGGATTTCGACCGGCATGGCCGGACCGGCTTCCTTGACGTGTTCGCCCTTGTCGTTGACGAGCGCGCGCACACGGCCCCACTGGTCACCGGCAACGATGATCTGGCCGGGTCTCAGCGTACCCTTCTGCACGAGAACGGTGGCGACGGCGCCGCGTCCACGGTCCAGCTCGGCTTCGATGACCGTGCCTTCTGCGGTGCGGCTTGGATCTGCCTTGAGATCGAGGATTTCCGCCTGAAGCAGGATCGCTTCGAGCAGCTTGTCGAGGTTGAGCTTGTTCTTGGCCGACACTTCGACGTCAAGAACTTCACCACCCATCGATTCCACGAAAACTTCGTGCTGCAGCAGCTGCTGGCGAACCTTGTCAGGGTTTGCCTCGTGCTTGTCGATCTTGTTGATCGCAACGACGATCGGAACACCGGCTGCCTTGGCGTGATTGATGGATTCGATCGTCTGCGGCATGACGCTGTCGTCTGCGGCAACAACCAGAACGGCAATGTCGGTCGCCTGCGCACCACGGGCACGCATCGCCGTGAAGGCGGCGTGGCCGGGAGTGTCGATGAAGGTGATCTTCTGACCGTTCTTCTCAACCTGGTAGGCGCCGATATGCTGGGTGATGCCACCGGCTTCGCCAGCAACCACGTTTGCCTGACGGATGGCGTCGAGCAGCGAGGTTTTGCCGTGGTCGACGTGACCCATGATGGTCACGACCGGCGGACGGGAAACCATTTCGCCTTCGTCGTCAGCCTGGTTGAAGATGCCTTCTTCCACGTCGGATTCAGAAACGCGCTTGACGGTGTGGCCGAATTCGACGGCGATCAGTTCCGCCAGATCGGCGTCGATGACGTCGCCCGGCTTCATCATCTGGCCTTCCTTCATCAGGAACTTGATGACGTCAACGGCGCGCTCGGACATGCGCTGCGACAGTTCCTGAATGGTGATGGTTTCCGGCAGGATCACTTCGCGCATAACCTTTTCGCGGGTTTCCTGCATCTGGCTGCGGCGGAATTTCTCCTGCCGGCGGCGCATGGATGCCATGGAGCGACCACGCGGCGTGCCGTCTTCATCCAGATTGGACGAGGTAACGGTAAGCTTGCCGCGACGGCGTTCTTCTTCCGTCTTCAGGCGGGCAGCGGGCTTGGCCGGAACCGGAGCCGTGACCTTGCCGCGAGCCGGAAGGCTGCTGCCACGACGCGCGGCACCACGATCATCCTCCTCGTCGCCACCGGTACGACGTCCGCGCGGAGCGGCCGCGTCGGGCGTTGCAGGAGCGGAACGGGGGGCAGCGGCGGCGGACTGAGGACGTGCGTCAGTGCGGGGGGCCAGTGCAAAGGCTGCGGCCGGCTTTTCGCTGGCCGGTTCGGATCTCACTTCAGCGGCAGGCTGGCTTGCCGCTGCCTTGGCAGCCGCGGCCTCTTCGGCAGCGCGGTTGGCAGCCTCGACCTTTTCGGCTGCGATGCGCTGTTCTTCCTCGACCTTGCGGCGGGCTTCGTCTTCGGCACGCTGCTTGGCTTCCACAACGTCGCGAGCCTGCGCTTCCATCAGCGCACGGCGACGGGCTTCCATCTCGCCGGCGGAAAGATCGTGCAGAACGTTGCCGCGCGGGCGATCAGGCTGGCGCTGCTGGGGTGCGGATGAGCCGGGACGCTGCTGCGACTGGGAAGAACCCGGACGCTGCTGCTGGCCGCCTGGCTGATGAATGCGCGGCTGGGGAGCCTGCGGACGCGCTGCCACGGGGGCAGGGGCCGGTGCTGCGGGCTTCGGTGCAGGTGCTGCTGCTGCCGCGATCGGCTGAACCGGCTTCTCGTCTTCGGGACGTAGGGGGCGGCGCTTGCGTGTTTCCACGACAACCGCATTTGTGCGACCTCGACCCATATCCTGCCGCACGGTGCCCTGATTCATCCCGCCCGGCTTGAGGGTGAGAGTCTTCTTGGCCGGCGCGTTAAGTGTCTTGTCGTCGTTGTTGTCGGTCATTCGTTCCCGTTCCTTCGGACGAGAACCGGATGACGTCCATCAGGTCTCGTCGTTCAATTGCTGCATCGGAACGCGGCGACCGTTCATGTCGGTTAACCGCGTCATTGTTCTGTCCGGGCAGCGTCGCGTTCCGCCTGAGATCGACCGCCAAGGCGGTACTGTTCAAGCATCGTTGCGCGCTTCACTACACCCTCACCCGCCTGCCCCGCAAGCGCGCAAGCATGGATAAAAGCATTCTGGCCCATCAACTCGTCCATTTCGGCGCTACTGAAGAGCCGGAAGGACGGAATTTCATTGTCGGCATCGCTGCCGAACGACCAGGCCCTGCGGGCCTGGTCCAGTTTTCTCACGCCGTCCGCCGCAGCATCGGTCGCGTGGAACACGGCAATCGCGTTCCCGGACCGGACGGCGGCATCGACCTTCGTCGCGCCGCTGATGAACTGGCCCGCCTTGCGCGCCATGTTCATCATTCCGGCAAGCTGCTGCGCCATCAGCCGGTCGAGAAGAGCAAGAAGCTCCGGTCCGGCCTTGACGTCGCGTTTGAGTGCCCGTGCGAAGATCTTCTTCGCGATGGCTTTCTCGATCAGGGCGCGCTCGGGTGTTACCCAGCAGCCGCGCCCCGGCAATTGGCGTTTCAGATCCGGCACGACGCTGCCGTCCGGGCCTGCGACGAAGCGGATCAACTCATCGGGCGATCCGCTTTGCCGTGTCACAATGCACATACGTCCATTGACGTTGCCTGCAAGCCGCCCGTCCTCATCGGTCTCGGGCAGCTCGTCCGGCTCATGCGCCTGCGATGTCATTCCTGCTCGGCGGTATCCGCCTCCTCGGCAGCTTCAGCATTGGCTTCCTCTTCGGAAGCGAGATCTTCGGCCGTGATCCAGCCAGCCAGAAGACGGGCCTGCACCACCATGTTCTCGGCCTCGACGCGCGAAACGTCGAGCTTGGAGAAGATGCCTTCGAACTTCTTGGTCTCGCCGTCCTTGCGTTCGCTCCAGCCGACCAGATCGTCCGCGGCGCAGCCGGCAAAGTCTTCGATGGTCTTGATACCGTCTTCACCCAGCGCAACCATCATCTGCGAGGTCAGGCCGTCGATCTGGCGCAGCTCGTCGGCAACGCCGAGTTCCTTGCGCTTGGCATCCATTTCGGCTTCCAGACGTTCCAGATATTCGCGGGCGCGGGTCTGGATTTCATCGGCGGTGTCCTCATCGAAACCCTCGATCGAGGAAATTTCACCGAGATCGACATAAGCGAGTTCTTCGACCTGTGCGAAGCCTTCGGAAGCCAGAACCTGGCCGACCATCTCGTCGACGTCGAGGGCGTCCATGAACAGTGCCGTGCGCTCGTTGAATTCCTTCTGGCGACGCTCGGACTCTTCCTGCTCGGTCATGATGTCGATGTCCCAGCCGGTGAGCTGCGATGCCAGACGCACGTTCTGGCCGCGACGGCCGATGGCGAGCGACAGCTGCTCGTCGGGAACGACCACTTCAATGCGCTCGGACTCTTCATCCAGAACGACCTTGGCGACTTCCGCCGGCTGCAGGGCGTTGACGATGAAGGACGCCGGCTCCTGGCTCCACGGAATGATGTCGATCTTCTCGCCCTGCAATTCGCCGACGACGGCCTGAACGCGAGAGCCGCGCATACCCACACAGGCGCCGACCGGATCGATCGAGCTATCGTTCGAGATAACGGCGATCTTGGCGCGCGAACCGGGGTCACGGGCGACCGACTTGATCTGGATGATGCCGTCGTAAATTTCCGGAACTTCCATGGTGAAGAGCTTCACCATGAACTGCGGATGGGTACGCGACAGGAAAATCTGCGGGCCGCGCTGTTCGCGGCGAACGTCGTAGACGTAGGCGCGCACGCGGTCGCCGTAACGCATGTTTTCCCGCGGGATCATCTCGTCGCGACGGATGATGCCTTCGCCACGGCCGAGGTCGACGATGACATTGCCATATTCGACGCGCTTGACGGTGCCGTTGACGATTTCGCCGATACGGTCCTTGAATTCATCATACTGACGGTCACGCTCGGCTTCACGAACCTTCTGAACGATGACCTGCTTGGCCGACTGGGCGGCGATACGGCCGAAATCCATCGGCGGCAGCGGATCGGCGATGAAATCGCCGAGCTTGGCGTCCGGGTTGCGGTCGCGGGCCAGCTCAAGCGGGATCTGGGTCGAATAGTCCTCAGCGGCCTCGACAACTTCCAGAAGACGCTGCAGGCGAATTTCGCCGGTCTTGGAGTTGATGTCGGCGCGAATGTTGGTTTCCGAACCATAGCGCGAGCGGGCGGCTTTCTGGATAGCGTCGGCCATTGCGGCAAGCACGATTTCGCGGTCGATGACCTTTTCGCGCGCCACAGCATCGGCGATCTGCAGAAGCTCAAGCCGGTTAGCACTCACTGCCATTTTTCTATCTCCGTAAGTCGCATAATTGCGGGGATCGCCCGTTTTCGGGCTTTACGTTGGGATTAGTCTTCGTCTGTTTCGTTTTCGTCGTTCTGGTTTGCGGCGGCGGCTTTTGCCGCCTTGTCTGCCCGCAACGCATCACGAATAAGGTCGTCCGTCAGAATAAGCTTCGCATCGGAAAGCGCGCTGAACGGAACGATGACTGTCGGCTCCTCGCCATAGGCGATCTGGTCGCGTTCCAGCTTGAAGCCGTCCGCATCGACCTCGACGATCTTGCCGCGAAACCGCTTGCGGTTTTCGACCAGAATGGAGGTTTCGACCTTCACCAGATGACCCTGCCAGCGGGTGAAATCCGATTTGCGAACCATCGGCCGGTCAATGCCGGGCGAGGAAACTTCGAGATGATACGCTTTATCGACCGGATCTTCCACATCAAGAACCGGTGAAATGGCCATGGAGATCGCTTCGCAGTCCTCGACGGTCATGGTGCCGTCTTCGCGCTCGGCCATCACCTGCAGCGTCATGCCGTTCTGGTTGGAGAGCCGCACGCGCACCAGAAGATATCCCATACCCGCCAAAACAGGCTCGATGATCTCGGCAATGCGCTGGTCGATGCCCGTTTCAGTTATCAGTCGCGATTCTTGTGCGGTGTCTGCCATCTGGCCTTCCGGTCTCTGATTTTCACCGGGCTCCTGGCCCGTGGTTTCCGGTTCGCCTAACGAAAAAGAGCGGAGCCTTGCGGCCCCACTCTTCATCAAGCGATCAAGAATTTCAGGGGTCATATAGACCCATCGGGGCGGGATTGCAAGGTTTTCGCGGGCGCTCCTGCTTCAATGGCGTCCGCAGCCACATTTTCACCTTCACCGTGTCGGAAGGGGTGGCATCATTCTGGGCACTGTCTATAGTTGCCGTTTAACAAATCGCAGTTGCATCAAGTGGACAGAGCGTGCCTGACCGTAAATCGCCACTCGCGCCTTTAAGGCATTTGACTTACAGACGAATCTGGGTCGCCAGCCTTGCCTCGAATTTCGGCGGACTGATCCAGGCGGTGGGCGCCGCATGGATGATGACCTCGCTTTCGAGTTCTGAAAACATGATCGCGCTGGTGCAGGCTTCCACCTCGCTGCCGATCATGATGTTTTCGCTGATTTCCGGCGCGCTGGCCGACAGTTTTGATCGTCGCCGCATTATGATCTCGGCGCAGCTCCTGATGCTGACGGCCTCCGTGCTGCTGACGGTTTTTGCCTGGTCCGGCTGGCTCACGCCCTGGCTGCTGCTGTTCTTCACCTTCATGATCGGCTGCGGCACGGCGCTCAACAATCCGTCCTGGCAGGCCTCCGTCGGTGAAATGGTGCCGCGCGAAGATTTGCCCGCCGCCGTAACGCTGAACAGCGTTGGTTTCAACATCACCCGCAGCGTCGGCCCCGCCATCGGCGGTATCATCGTCGCTGCCGCCGGTGCCGCTGCCGCGTTTTTCGTCAATGCGCTCAGCTACTTCACCCTGCTTTACGCCCTGTTTCGCTGGCAGCCGCCCAAACACGCCTCGACCTTGCCGCGCGAGCAGCTTCTTGCCGCCATATCGGCCGGAATGCGCTATGTGGCGATGTCGCCCAATATCGGCAAGGTGCTGGTGCGCGGCTTTCTCTTCGGTCTCTCCGCCAGTGCCATCCTAGCCTTGATGCCGATCGTTGCCCGCGATCTGGTCGAGGGCGGTCCGTTGACCTATGGCGTCATGCTGGGCGCGTTCGGCGTTGGCGCCATTGGTGGCGCGCTCATCAGTGCCCGGCTGCGGGAAGTCATGTCCAGCGAATGGATCGTGCGTGTCGCCTTTTTAGGTTTCGCCTTCAGTTCCGGCATAACGGCAATCAGCACGAGCGCGATCATCACCTCGCTGGTTCTCACCGTCGCCGGCGCCTGCTGGGTGCTGGCGCTTTCCCTGTTCAATACCATCGTCCAGCTTTCCACCCCGCGCTGGGTGGTGGGCCGGGCGCTGTCGCTTTATCAGACACTGACCTTCGGCGGCATCGCGGTCGGCAGCTGGCTGTGGGGTGAACTGGCCGAAGATTACGGTATTTCCTATTCGCTTCTCTGTTCCTGCGTGCTGATGCTGCTCGGCGTCGTCGTTGGCCTCAAGCTCGCCATGCCAGCCTTCGCCTCGCTCAATCTCGATCCGCTCAACCGCTTTGTCGAGCCGCCGTTGAGGCTTGATATCAAGCCGCGCAGCGGCCCGATCGCCATTCTCATCGATTATGAAATCCATGACGAGGATCTCGGCGAATTCCTGCCGCTGATGGCCGAGCGTCGCCGCATCCGCATCCGGGATGGCGCACGCAACTGGAATTTGATGCGCGATCTCGAAAATCCTGACATCTGGACCGAGAGCTACCATGTGCCGACATGGGTGGAATATGTCCGCCATAACCACCGCCGCACCCAGGCGGATGCCGAGGCCTGGGACCGGTTGCTGGAGCTTCATCGCGGCAAGACACGGCCGCGCGTGCACCGGATGATCGAGCGGCAGACCATTCCGCCGACCGACGATATCTTCCACAAGCCGCATACCGATCAGCATTGAGAGGCGAGGGCTAAAAGCGGATTATCTCAGCGTCGCCTTCAGCGTCGCATCGGGAAAACACGTCGGTGAAAGACCGTTTTTCGCCTGCCAGTCGCCAAGTGAACGGCGCGTCTTGAAGCCGGCCAACCCGTCCGCCTTGCCGACGTCGTAACCCTTGGCAACCAGTGCCTTCTGCATGGCCAGAACATCCGAGCGCAGCATAGAGCCGACATTGCCCCATTCCGCCTTGAATGGCCCCGCCCCATGGGCGATGCGGTCGGCGAGATTGCCGATGAACAGGGCGTAGAGATCGGAATTGTTGTATTCCTTGATGACGTAGAAATTCGGCGTCACCACGAATTCCGGCCCATGCCGCCCGGCTGGTACCAGCATCATGCCATCGGCGGTAAGGTCATTGGCCGGAAAGGCTTTTCCGGAAATGCGGGTGATGCCCATCTTCGCCCAGTCGGCCACCGGCCGTGCAAGGTCCGGGCCTTCCTGCGCGCAGGAGACATTGGCCGGGATCCAGGCTTCGAAGCCCCAGTCGCGATTGCGCTGCCAGCCGCGCTGAGAAAGATAGTTCGCTATGGATGCCAATGCGTCCGGTACGGAGTTCCAGATATCCCGCCGGCCGTCGCCATCGAAATCCACCGCATATTTGAGGTAGCTCGACGGCATGAATTGCGGCTGACCGAGCGCCCCGGCCCAGGAGCCCATCATGCGTGAAGCTGCAACATCGCCGCTTTCGACGATCTTCAGTGCGTCGATCAGCTCGGTGCGGAACATCTCCTTGCGGGTGGACATATAGGCCTTCGTAGCCAGCACATCGACCACCGAATGCGGCAGTTTCGCGCGGCCGAAACCGGATTCGCGGCCCCAGATCGCGACGATGATATCGCCGGGCACGCCATATTTCGCTTCGATGCGACGAAGGGTGGCTGCATGGGTTGCGGCAAGCGACCGACCGGTGCCGGCAAGCCCCTGCAATCGCTTCTCGGAGAAATAGGCGCCCGGTGAAGAGAATTCGGCCTGGCTCTGGCTTTGTTCCTTCGGCGGTTTCTGGCCGGGGATGACGAGATCAGGCAGCTTCCAGTTGATGGAAAGACCGGTGAGCGCAGCATCGAGCGTCTTTTGCGAAATACCCGCCTTGCGTGCTTCCGGCCAGACTTCCTTTTTCAGCCATGTATTGAATTCGGCGTCGTATCGGGCGGCGGCTGCACGGGTTGGCACAGATTGCGCCATGGCCGCCGTCGCTGAAAAAACGGAAAGAATGGCAGCCAGTGCCTTGAAGCTTTTCCAGGAAAAGTGGAGCTCGGTTTTCCGTCCGGAAATGCGCCAGGACAAACAATCAAATCGGTTTCGCATTCGGTCTCCTCTTTGGGTCGCGGGGAGTGAAGGAAGGTGTCAGATCGTCGTGCGGGCCCGAAGCGCCGCCGTCAATGTGCCTTCGTCGAGATAATCCAGCTCGCCGCCCACCGGCACGCCATGTGCAAGCCGGGTGATCTTGATACCGAGATCGGAGAGGCGGTCGGTGATATAATGGGCGGTTGCCTGCCCCTCAACTGTCGCATTGACGGCGATGATAAGCTCGCGAATGCCACCGACGCTGACACGGTCGATCAGCCCCTTGATGTTCAGATCTTCCGGCCCCACACCGTCGAGCGGCGACAGCGTGCCGCCCAGCACATGATAGGCGGTGTTCATGGCGCCCGCCCGTTCCAGCGCCCACAGATCCGAAACATCCTCGACAACGATGATGACCGACTGGTCGCGCCGGTCGTCGGCGCAAACGGTGCAGGGGTCGATGGTATCGACATTGCCGCAGCAGGAGCAGATTTTCACCTTGTCATAGGCCTCGCCCATGGCGTGGCCCAGCGGCCCGAGAAGCTGCTCCTTCTTTTTGATGAGATGCAGCGCCGCCCGCCGCGCCGAGCGGGGGCCAAGCCCCGGCACTTTTGCCAGAAGCTGGATCAGTTTTTCGATTTCCGGACCGGTGACTCGTTTTGCCATGAGCGCTTTCTACTGCATAAATCGGGAAACGGGAATCATGAAGCACGAAGGGCAGTTCATGAAAATACAGGCGGTGTGCCGGGGCGAGGCCAAAAAACTGCCGGGAAAGACGATGAAGACGGGCATCTTCAAACATCCCGTGCAAGGCCCGGTCATGGTGGATGCCGAGGGCATTGTCAGCGACGCCGTGTGCAATCGCAAACATCACGGCGGGCCGGATCAGGCGATTTACGTCATGGGCTCCATTGATCTCGACTTCTGGTCGCGGATATTGGGCTTTGTGGTCGAGCCCGGATTTTTCGGCGAAAACCTCGTCCTGGAGGGTGTCGACAGCGCAAAGCTGCATGTGGGTGACAGGTTTTCAGCCTGCGAAGTCATGCTGGAGGTAACCGCTGCCCGCATTCCTTGCGCTACACTCTCGGCCCGGATCGGCGATCCCGATTTCGCCCCGCGCTTCAGGCAGGCGGGCCAGCCGGGCTTTTATTGCCGGGTGCTGAAAGGCGGAATGCTTGCCGCCGGCGAGGATATCGCCTTCGAACCCTATCAGGGAACGAAACTGCCGATACCAACTATTCTCCAGCGCTTTCGCCCCATGCAGCTTAATGCAGCCGAGCGCATGGCCTATCTGGAAACGCCACTTGCCAGCCGGTTTCGCGCGATGCTGGAGGCCTAAATTCTGCCTTGAGACGAGGACGGCGAATGCTCAGCAGCGTTTCGCCATCCTGTCAGTCGATATGATATCAGAACGGCAACTTCATGCCCGGCGGCAGCGGCAGACCGGCGGTCAGGCCCGCCATCTTTTCCTGCGCCTGTGCTTCGCCCTTTCCCTTGGCGTCCTTATGGGCCGCCACGATCAGGTCCTCGAGAATTTCCACCTCGTCTTCCTTCAACAGCGAAGGATCGATTTTCAGGCTGCGCATTTCGCCCTTGCCGTTGAGAACGACGGTCACCAGACCGCCGCCGGCCCTGCCTTCGACTTCAAGGGCGGCGATTTCTTCCTGCACCTTTTCCATCTTGGACTGCATTTCCTTGACCTTGCCCATCATGCCCATGATGTCACGCATGTGCCAAACTCCTGTTTTTGTTGTATATTAAAACTCGATGTCGTCGCCGGGAAGGATGTCGCCTTCGCTCGATTCGGCAACCGATGGCGGAGCGATCTCGTCCGCCTCGTCCTGTTCGACAGTCCTGATGCGCACGTCGGTGATCTTTGCGCCGGGGAATTGCTGGAGAATGGCCACGACGTCAGGATCCTGCCTCGCATCGACAAGGCGGGCGTCGCGGGCGTTGCCCTCGGCCTCCACCAGCGTCGGCTGGCCCTCTTCCTTGCTGAGGCTGACGATCCAGTGGATACCGGTCCACTCCTTCAACCTCACGCCAAGCTCGCCGGGCAGCGAGCCGGGGGCGCCATCGCCAAGGCGCATATCGAGCCGGCCTGGTTCCAGCCGGACCAGCCGGACAAAGTTGCGCACCTTCGCCCGCATGACGGGATCGCGATTTTTCTGGCAGAGATCGGCAATATCCTGCATCGAATTGACCGGAACCTTCGGCTCCGGCCGTTCTTCGCTCTTCGGTGCGGCGATCTGCATGTCGTGCGGGCGGCTATCGGGAACGGCGCGCAACATCGCAGATGTCTGCGGTGTTGCCGGGCGCTGTGCGGGAAGATCGACGGGTCTTGCCGCAGCCACGGTTTGCGCTGACGAATAGGCCCGCGCCCCGCCACCATTACCGCCGCCGGAAGGCGCGCCGTTGGCATAGCCGCCATCACCGTTGGAAAGCTCAAGCAGCCGCCGCGCCGCATCTTCGGGCGCAGGCAGATTGGCGGCATGAGAAAGCCGGATCAGCACCATTTCAGCAGCACCCGCAGGCCGCGAAGCATTTTCCGTTTCCGGAATGCCCTTCAGCAGCATCTGCCAGATGCGAGACAGCGCGGTTACGGCGATGGTTTCGGCAAATTCCGCGCCACGCACACGTTCGATTTCGGAAAGAGAAGGATCGTCTGCCGCGTCAGGCACATATTTCATGCGGGTGACAAGGTGGGTGAAATCGGCAAGGTCGTTCAACACCACGACAGGGTTCGCGCCGGCCTCATATTGCCCGTTGAATTCCGAAAGAGCTGCCGCGACATCGCCTTTGACGACATGCTGGAAAAGATCGACGATGCGCGCCCGGTCGGCAAGGCCCAGCATACCGCGCACGGCTTCGGCCTCCACGCGGCCGCCGCCATGGGCAATTGCCTGATCGAGCAGGGAAAGGCCGTCACGCGCCGAACCCTCGGCTGCACGGGCGATCATCGACAGCGCCTGCGGCTCAGCCTCAAAACCTTCCTTGCCGGCAATCGCGGTGAACAGGCCGACGAGATCGGCAGCGCTGATGCGGCGCAGGTCGAAGCGTTGGCAGCGCGACAGAACGGTGATCGGAACCTTGCGAATTTCGGTGGTCGCGAAGATGAATTTCACATGCTCCGGCGGCTCTTCCAGGGTCTTCAGAAGACCGTTGAACGCCTGCGTGGACAGCATGTGCACTTCGTCGATGATATAGACCTTGTAGCGCGCCGAGACCGGGCGATACCGCACCTGCTCGATGATCTCGCGGATATCGTCGATGCCGGTATGGGAGGCGGCGTCCATCTCGATCACGTCGACATGCCGGCCTTCCATGATCGCCTGGCAATGTTCGCCGGGGATACGCAGGTCGATGGTCGGCTTGTCGATGGTATCTGTCTTGTAATTCAGCGCGCGGGCAAGAATGCGGGCTGTGGTGGTCTTGCCCACGCCGCGGACGCCGGTCAGCATATAGGCCTGCGCGATGCGGCCGGTCTCGAACGCATTGGTCAGCGTGCGGACCATCGGCTCCTGGCCGACCATCAGATCGGAAAAATCCTTCGGGCGATATTTGCGCGCCAATACCCGATAGCCGGTCCCGACCTGGGATTCGCTTGTGGTGGTGGGTACGGTGTCGCTCATTGCCTCGCCAGTTTGTTTTGCCAGTTTGTCTTGGGGCGCTGAACTGGCCCGGCGAAAGCTGAGCACGTCTTTTAAAAAAGGTGGGAGGCTGGCACGGCGACCCGTGCCGGGCTCGTTAGGGCTGCTTCCTTCCGGACCTGACCCGGTTGGCGAGTGGCTCGTCCACCACCAACCTCCCGGGGCCACATATCGGCAATATCGACAGCAAATGCAAGCCAAGCCTTCAAAAAACTGCTATCACAATGAAAACAAACATGGAGGACACCTTGGAGACATTCCGGCTGGACGACAGGCTGGCACGCGATAGCGTGCTTGTGACGCGTTTGGGGCTATGCGAATTGCGTTTGCAGAATGACAGCCGCTGGCCCTGGCTGGTGCTGGTGCCGCAGCGAGACGGTGTCAGCGAATTGTTCGATCTCACCCCGCTCGATCAGGCCATGTTGACATTTGAGACCAATCTCGTCGCCGCTGCGCTGAAAGACGTCACAGGGGCCATCAAGATCAATGTCGGTGCGCTGGGCAATATCGTCCGGCAGCTTCATGTTCATATTATCGCCCGCAACGAAGGCGACACCTGCTGGCCCGGCCCCATCTGGGGGCACGGAACGCCGGTGCCTTATGCGGCGGGTGAAAAGGAAACTTTGATGAAAAAAATCTCTGGCGCGCTCTGATGATGTCAATGACGATTTTCGAAACCAACGCCCCCCATCCCGAAGCAAGTCTGCTGACAGCCTTTTCAAAAAATGCCCTCGACCGTTTCGCCGAGAAGCGGACGGAAGAGTGCGTTGCCGATGCGCTGAAAATCGATGGCACCCATATTTTTGCTTTCTCCGGTAACCGGCTTGTCCTGAAGCACGATGATCAGGTCATCGATCCGCTGTTCTCCGCCTATGAACTGGCCGAGTTGCAGCCGGATTTCGACAATGCCGTGCTGCTTGGATACCGTGAGACCGGCGAGCCGAGAATAGCCGTGCCGGTTGCCGTCGCCGAAGACCACTTGGCGAGCCATTACAAGCTCGCCGACGCCCGTACGCTTTACCGCGATCATCTGCTCGATGAGGAATTGCTCAGTGAAGTTGCTCAGGCTGTCAGTCTCACGCACTGGAATGGCGACAATCGCTTTTGTGGGAAGTGCGGCGGGAGCATGGAGCTCCGAATCGGCGGCTACAAGCGGATCTGCGCCGCCTGCAACCACACTATTTTTCCGCGAACCGATCCTGTCGTCATCATGATGACGATCGATATCGAGCGTGATCTTTGCCTGCTTGGTCGTGGCGCCCATTTTGCGCCGGGCATGTATTCCTGCCTCGCCGGCTTCGTTGAACCGGGTGAAACCATCGAGCAGGCCGTCCGCCGCGAAACGCATGAGGAATCCGGTGTCGACATCGGCCGCGTGCGCTATCACGCCTCCCAGCCCTGGCCGATGCCGCATACGCTGATGATCGGCTGTTATGCCGAAGCGCTCTCTTTCGATATCGCCCGTGACGAGATCGAACTGGAGGATTGCCGGTGGTTTACACGCACCGAGGTGGCCGCGATGCTGGAGACGGCGCCGGGCGAAGGCTTTTCCGCCCCTCCGGGCGGCGCCATCGCGCACCGGCTGATGCGCGACTGGGTGGAATGGACGAAATGAACCGCGTTGCGGCAGGCTCAGCTCTGGTTGAGCTTGCCGCGCATTGCGTGGCCCTTGTAGACGCCGAGAATACGGACTTTTTCTGAGAAGAAGCGCAACTCGTCCAGCGCATGCCGTACCGGCTCGTCATCCGGATGGCCTTCGATATCGGCATAGAACTGCGTCGCGACGAATTTTCCACCGAGCTGATAGCTCTCCAGCTTCGTCATGTTGATGCCGTTCGTCGCAAAGCCGCCCATGGCCTTGTAGAGCGCGGCCGGAATGTTGCGGACGTTGAAAACAAAGGTGGTGACGATGATTTCGTCGGTAGATTTGTCGTCAGACTGGCGTTTGGCCCAGTTTTCATCACGCGACAGCACGACGAAACGGGTGACGTTGTTTTCCGAATCCTCGACATTTTCGGCCAGAATATCGAGACCATAGAGATCAGCCGCAAGGCGTGGTGCGAGCGCTGCCATGCTGCGGTCACCCTTTTCCGAAACCTGCTTGGCCGCACCCGCGGTATCGCCGGCGATAACCGGTTTCCAGCCGTTGGAGCGGATGATCTTGCGGCACTGGCCAAGCGCATGAATGTGGCTGTGGACGGTGCGAATCTCGTCTTTTTTTACACCCGGCATGACCATCAGCTGGAAGCGGATCGGCATGAAATATTCACCGATGATATGCAGACGCGATTCCGGCAGCAGATGGTGAATATCGGCGACACGGCCGGCCAGCGTATTTTCGATCGGGATCATGCCGAGATCGGCTTCGCCATTTTCAATGGCGTTGAAGGCATCCTCGAACGTCGGGCACGGCAGAGGCTCCATATCCGGGAACATGTCACGGCAGGCCATGTCGGAATTCGCGCCGAATTCGCCCTGAAAGGCAATGCGATTTGTGCTCAAGGTCATGACATTATCCGTTAGAGAGTTCTGCTTGCAAGAATGCTGCGGGCTTTTTCGAGGTCGTGCGGCGTGTCGACGCCGAGCGGCACGGAGCGGACGATTTCCGCATCGATGCGCATGCCGGCTTCCAGCGCCCGTAGCTGTTCCAGCCGCTCGCGCTTTTCCAGCGGCGAGGGCGGAAGGCTCACGAATGTCTCAAGTGCGGCGCGGCGATAGGTGTAAAGCCCGATATGGTGATAAAGCGGGCCGTCGCCAGAAGGCGCGGTCGCACGCGTAAAATAAAGGGCGCGCAGCCGAGTTTCGGAGAGCGGGCTGCCCACGACTTTCACGACGTTCGGATTGGTTTTTTCGTCTTCGTCAGTGATTTCCACCGTCAGCGTGGCGATATCGACGGCGGGGTTCTCCAGCGGGCGCAGAGAGGCGCGGATCGTCTCCGCCTCGATGGTCGGCAGATCGCCCTGGACATTGATGACGTATTCGGCGTTGCCGTGAGGATCGGCCTTTTGCAGCGCTTCGAAGATGCGATCCGAACCGGACTGGTGGTCGTCCCGGGTCATCATCACGTCGAAACCGGCATTTTGAACCGCCGAAAAAACCTGTTCGTCATCGACAGCAACGACGATTCGTTCGGCACCCGCTTCTCGTGCACGCAACGCCACCTGAACGATCATCGGCTTGCCGCCAATATCCGCAAGCGGTTTGCCCGGCAGGCGTGTGGATGCCATCCGCGCCGGTATGAGGACGACAGCTTTCTCGAAATCCCGATTCTTCATCCGACACCCTTCAAATCCCGTCCGAAAAGTGTCAAAACGTCACGGAGTGGGGACCATTATTCAAGTTGCGCAGGCTGTGCAAAAGCCATAGCTTTCGAGTAATTTCAAGATGCCCGGTTATATGGAGCGGATGCGAGGGAGCGCATATAGATGAATTCTTATGTAAATATGGGCGTTGGGGCGTTGCTGGGTACGGTTTTTGTCCTGATGTCGGTGTCAATTGCTTCTGAGGGCATTTTTCATGCGCCTACGCCCGAGAAGGAAGGTTACGCCATTGCTGCTGCAGAAAGCGGCGGTGAAGCAGCCGGTGGAGAAACGGCTGCCGCAGCGACGCCAATCGCGCAATTGCTTGCGAACGCCGATGCCGCCAAGGGCGAAACGGTCTTCAAGAAGTGTACGAGCTGTCATACCGGAGAGAGTGGTGGTGCAAACAAGGTCGGCCCCAATCTCTTCGATATCGTCAACCGGCCGATCGCCAGCCACGAAGGTTTCAGCTATTCCGCAGGCATGAAGGATTTCTCCAAGGGCGGTTCCGTGCATTGGGATTACGATCATCTCAGCTTCTTTCTCGAAGCTCCGAAGAAACACGTTCCCGGAACGGCCATGGGTTTTGCGGGTGTGAAGAAAGAAACGGAGAGAGCCGATCTGATCGCTTATCTGCGTACGCTGTCGGCAAACCCGGCACCGCTGCCGGATCCGGCAGCTGCTCCCGCGCCGACGAACTGAGCAAATCTGATTCATACAAAAAAGCCCGGCAGCGATGCCGGGCTTTTTCATTCTGTGGCATGGCAGTTCTTAAACGATCAGAAGCCCTTGCCGCCACGCAATTCGGAAATCACGGTTCCGACCATGATCCTGATGTCCAGCCAGACCGAAAAATTGTCGACGTAATAGAGATCGGAAACAATCCGTGCCCGCGCCTTGTCACTACGATCCGTCGGGCCGCGCAGCCCGCGCATCTGTGCAAGGCCGGTAATGCCCGGCCGCATCTGGTGCCGCATATGATAATGAGGAACCAGCTCTTCATAAGGTCGGCCGGCCGCCAGCATGCCGATGGCATGGCAGCGCGGGCCGACAAGCGACATATCGCCTTTCAGCACATTGATAAGCTGTGGCAATTCATCGATGTTGGTGCGGCGGAGAACGGCGCCGATACGGGTTATGCGCGGGTCGTTCTTCACCGTTTGTGCCACGCCGGTGGCGTCGCCAAGTTCGGTCCGCATGGAGCGAAATTTAAAGACGCGGATTTTTCGCCCGTTCATGCCCCAGCGGATTTGTGAGAACAGGACTGGCCCCTTGCTGTCCAACTTCACCAGCGCCGCAACCGTCAGCAATACGGGTGCCAGCGCGACAAGGGCGATGGACGCCCCTGCAATGTCGATTGTTCTTTTGAGCGCGAACTGGCCGCGCTGCAACGCAGATGGGTTTTTTTCTAAAAAGGAAGTCTGCATTTCCGCCGTTTCGAAACTGGCGGCCGCAGGATAGGGAGCACCGTAAAAAACGGCATGCGATGAGCCTTTAGTACCCAGCATAATATGGAACCCTGAAAAGTTATTTTGAAACAAGAAAATTAATTTATATGAACAATTAATAATTCATTTACCGTAAAAAGTCACCCGAAATGTAGCCGCCTCGGCGCAAAAGGCAATCTAGGGTTAATGCTGGTGCACGCATATGTTGCGGCTTTAGGGCGTCTCCGCTCATGGATGCGGATTTGAAGCACCAAGCCTCTGGAAAAACGGGGACTTTGCGGAAAGTGAGCCTATGGCTGCCGAACCTACTATCGGTCATTAAACCGGCCGGCTCATACCCGATGCGGGGTCAATTTCCCATCAGAATGTCGAGCAGGGTCGTCTGTTTCGGCCCGGATGTCGCAGGGGATTGACCGCCTATATCCGCTGGCGGCACAGGTCCATTGCCGGCCTGATAGCCGGGTTCGATGTCGCGGGAGGGGATGTTCGCCGGCGGCATGGCCATGCCCGGCTGATTCGGGTTCGGCGAAGCGGGTGCATCGGGATAGGCGCGGGGGTCCGTTGTTCCGCCGCCCAGCGCATTGGAAATGATGTCGCCGATGGAAGAGGGCGCGTTTTCGGGCGCCGGTTGCTGCATTTCCCCAAGCGGCGGCACGGCACCTGCGCCAAGGCCGAAGAGTGGCGAAGGCGAAAGCCCGGAATGGGCGGCGGTCATGAAATCCTTCCAGGCTCTTGCCGGAAGACCGCCACCGGTAACCTTTTTCATCGAGGTGCCGTCGTCATTGCCAAACCAGACGCCCGTGGTCAGATTGCTTGTGTAGCCGACAAAAAGTGCGTCGCGAAAGGATTGAGTGGTGCCGGATTTTCCCGCTGCCTGCCAGCCTTGCAGGCGTGCAGCCTTGCCTGTGCCTTCGGTAATGACGCGCGACAGCATACTGTTCATGGTTGCGGCGATTTCCTCGCTCAGTACACGCGGCGGGTTGTCGTATTTGTTTTCGTAAAGCACCTTGCCATCGGCATCGGTGATACGCTTGACGATATGCGGAGTCGCCTTGTAGCCGCCATTCATGAAAGGTGCGTAGGAAGCGGTCAGCTCCATCAGTGACACTTCCGAAGTGCCGAGTGCGATGGAGGCATTGTTCTGCAGCTCCGATTCGATGCCCATGCGATGCGCCACCTGCGTCACCCGGTCAGGGCCAACTTCCATCACCAGCTGTGCGGCTATCGTGTTCAGCGAATTGGCGAGTGCTGTGGCGAGTGTCACTTCGCCACGGAATTTCTTCTCGTAATTTTCCGGGGTCCAGTTGCCGATGCGGACCGGTGCGTCGTTGCGAATGGTGTAAGGGGTAAGCCCCGATTCGAGCGCGGCCACATAAACAAAGGGTTTGAAGGCCGAACCGGGTTGGCGTTTCGCCTTGGCGGCACGGTTGAACTGGCTTTCGGCATAATCAGCCCCGCCGACGACGGCCCGGATCGCGCCCGTGCCATCGATGGAGACCAGCGCCGCCTGCGAAGCGCCCTGCTTCTTGCCATCACCCTGCAATATATGGGTCAGCGCCTTTTCGGCGTCGCGTTCAAGATTGGGGTCGATGGTCGTATCGACGACGATGTCCTGCTTGACCTCGCCAACCAGGCTGCGCACTTCCTCCAGAACCATATCGGCGGCGTAATGTTCGGCGCCGGACCAGAAACGTTTCGCCTTGGTTGGCGGCTGCGACATGGCAGTCTTGATTTCATCGTCCGTGATGAAGCCGACATCGCGCATGGATTGCAGCACGACCTGCGCCCGCTCTTCCGCTGCCTGCGGATCACGTGCGGGTGAAAGGCGCGACGGGGCCTTCAGAAGCCCGGCAAGCATTGCCGCTTCGCCCAGATTGACGTCGCGCGCGGATTTGTTGAAGTAGCGCCGGGAAGCCGCCTCGACGCCATAGGCATTGGACCCGAAATAGACGCGATTGAGATACATCGCGAGAATCTGGTCCTTGGTAAATTCATGCTCCAGCCAGAACGACAAAAGCACTTCCTGAACCTTGCGCTCCAGCGTCCGGTCGGGAGAGAGGAACAGGTTTTTCGCCAGCTGCTGCGTCAGCGTCGAGCCGCCTTGCACTGTTCGCCCCGTCAGCACATTCGTCACGATTGCACGGCCGAGACCCAGCGGATCGATACCGAAATGCGAATAAAACCGCCGATCCTCGATCGCCATGACGGCCTGGGGAATATAAGGCGACATGTCTTCCAGCGCGAGCGCCTCGCCGCCTGTCGTGCCGCGATTGGCAAGCACGCTGCCATTGACCGAAACGATCTTCACATTCGGCGGGCGTTCGGGAATGGACCAGCTGCTGGCGCTTGGCATGCGTGCGCCATAATAAAGGACAAGGCCGGCAACGCCGATACCGCCCCAGATACCGAGCACGATGCACCAGTAAAAGAGGGAGCGGACAATGCCCGTCGCGCCGCGGCCGGAAGAATTGCGTGAGCGCTTTTCTTTTTTCTGCGATTTGGCGCGACCGGTGGTGGCCTTCGGTTTTCTGGCGGGCTGTTTTGCGGTTCCGCTGATGCGTTCGCTGGCGTCGAGGCGCAGGTCATCGCCGGACTCGTGGAAATCCCCGAAAGAAGGTTCTACCCGATCACGTGATTTGCCCTTGCCTGCCATCCAGCCGAAATTGCTCCTTAATTCACGAGACCGCGCATCCATATGACCTTCAGGCTTCTATGCCAGCGCGATCCTTAATCCAGGATGAAGAGTTTAAATGCGGCAATTTAAGGCGGGGTTAAGCCCAGACGGGATCAAATCGCCGTCATTGGCAGACGTCGACCCATTCCGCTCCCGTCAATTCAGCCATGGCATCGGGCGAAATCCGCACCGCCGCATTGGTGGCACCGGCTGCCGGCACCACCTCGTCATAGTTTTTCAGCGATATGTCGCAGAACACCGGCAGAGGTGAGGGCAGCCCGAAAGGGCACACACCGCCGATGGGATGGCTGGTCACTGCAACCACGTCTTCCGGCCCCAGCATGCGCGGCTTGACGCCGAAATGATCACGGAATTTCCGGTTGTCGAGCCGCTTCGTACCGGCGGTGACGACGAGAAGAATGGTATCGCCGGCCTTCAGGCAGATTGTTTTGGCAATCTGGTCCGGCTCGACGCCATGCGCTTCGGCAGCCAGCGCGACGGTCGCCGAACTGGCTTCCGTTTCGATAACGGTCACTTCCGGCAATTTCTCGGTGAAGAAGGCTCTCACGGATTCGATAGTCATGCGTATTTATTAGGCGGTAAGCGAGGGAGCTTCAAGACGCCAGGAGATAGCTATGCATTTTGTGCAATGCTGCGCTGCGATGAAGTGTCTGTTTTTTGAGCTGATATCCTGTATGTTCAAACCATCGAAGCGACGCACTCCTCCTCCCAGCGTCGCCCGATTGGACTGACAATACTCCTCCTCCCAATTGTCAGTCAGTTTCAAGAACCCGGCGCACCTCCTCCCGCGCCGGGTTTTTGCTGTTTAAAGCCCTGTTTTCAGCGGCTTCGGTTTGGCCGCGCTTCACAAAGATCACACCGTTTTTCAAAGAAACTTGACTTTTAGCCCCTGCCAACCTAGGTGTTCGCCCATCGATATTTGTTTGACGACCAGAGCTTCGGCGCCTTTTTGGGTGCACACGACGATCTTTCCTTCAAATTCGACCCAAGACCGCACTGCGCGCAGTGCAAATACAATTTGCCAACGGAAGGAAATCGTTATGGCGACTGGTACAGTAAAGTGGTTCAACGCAACCAAGGGCTACGGCTTCATTCAGCCTGACGACGGTTCGCAGGACGTATTCGTGCACATCTCCGCTGTTGAGCGCGCTGGTCTGACCGCCCTCAACGACGGTCAGAAGCTCTCCTACGAGCTGATGCAGGATCGCCGCTCGGGCAAGATGTCCGCAGGCGAACTCGTCGTTTCCTGATAAGCGCTTTGGCCCTCACGGGTCATTGAGATAAATGGAAAGGCCGGATTTTTCCGGCCTTTTTCTTTTGGACGACGGTCCTGAAGGGGCTGGCCTTGAAAAGAACGGATCGCATACCAATATAGGGTTCAACAGTGTTTCGGATGAAAACTGTCGGGCGGGCATTTTGACAATGCCGCTGTGATCGCGTTAACCAAAGATTAACCGAAACAGCTGATCCTGACGGTGAAAGCAGCGTCGACATGATCGACGCGCTCTGAAGCATCAGACCGTTGAACGCTTTGACCACGGATGTACTGGCATTGACGAAAAACGGATGGAAAGGTCGGGCTTGCCCGGCCTTTTTGTTTTTGAGCGCCAAAACGTAAAATGGCCAAAAGCAGAAAAAAGGAGGAGGAGCCGGGTAGCCGACGCCTCCTCTTTTCTTGGTTATTTTGCCGCCAGCGCGTCGAGAATGCGGACCCAGGAGCGGATGCCCTTGTGGAAGGACTGCAGGTCGTATTTTTCATTGGGCGAATGAATGCGGTCGTCGGTGAGGCCGAAGCCGACAAGCAGCGAATCCATGCCCAGCATCTTCTGGAAATCACCGACGATCGGGATCGAGCCGCCCATGCCGATGACGACGGCGGGATTTGGCCACTCGTCCGAAAGGGCGTTTTTGGCCTTGGTCAGCACGGGTGAATCGTAGGAAAGCTGGATGGCTGGCGATGCGCCATGCTCATGAAACTCCACCGAGCAATCCGCCGGGATTTTCGAGCGTACATAAGCCCGGAAGCTCTCGCGAATGGCTGCGGGGTTTTGCTCGCCAACCAGACGGAAAGACACCTTGGCGGAAGCTTTTGCGGCGATCACGGTTTTGAAGCCGTCGCCGGTATAGCCGCCGATAATGCCGTTGACTTCCGCCGTCGGTCGCGCCCAGGTCTGCTCCAGCACGGTGCGGCCTTTTTCGCCCGAGGGAACCGACAGGCCGACTTCACCGAGGAAGGCTTCCGCCGTGCGCCCCAGCGTTTCCCAGGAGGCCTTGATGTTGGCAGGGGTTTCCTCCACGCCGTCATAGAAGCCGGAAAGTGTGACACGGCCGGTTTCGTCATGCAGGCCGGCCAAAATATCGGTGAGAATGTGGATCGGATTTGCCGCCGCACCGCCGAACAGGCCGGAATGCAGATCACGGTCAGCTGCGGTGATGACGATTTCTTCACCGACGAGGCCGCGAAGGGCGGCGGCAATGGCGGGCGTATCGCGATCCCACATGCTTGTATCGCAGACCAGCGCATAATCGGCCTTCAGCTCATCTGCATTGGCTTCGAGGAACGGCTTCAGCGAGGGGGAGCCGGATTCCTCTTCGCCTTCAAAGAGGATGGTGACACGCACCGGCAGGCCGCCATTGACGGCTTTGTAAGCCCGGCAGGCTTCCACGAAGGTCATCAGCTGGCCCTTGTCGTCAGCCGTTCCACGGCCGGTAATCACCTGACGGCCAGCGCCGATATCCTTGATCGCCGGCTCGAATGGATCATTTTCCCAGAGATTGAGCGGATCGATCGGCTGCACATCGTAATGCCCGTAAAAAAGCACATGTGGTGCGTCCTTGGTGGCTGCATCGTGATGCGCCACCACCATCGGATGACCGGCCGTATCGCGAACGGAAGCCTCAAAGCCCAGTGAGGAAAGCGTTCTGACCAGCCATTCCGCCGCCTTGCGGCATTCTGCCTTATAGGCGGGGTCCGTGGAAATCGACGGAATGCGCACCAGTTCGAACAGCCGCTCGAGGCTGGATGTAAGATTGTCGTCGGCGGTGGAAAGAATGGGGGAAACGTCTGTCATCGCTGATCCTGTCATGTCTGTCGTGACCCCGCGATGGACGAGGCATCCGGGCATCGCGCATCGCGTGGGAACAAGGGGCTGACGTGTCGTGAATCGCCAAACGTGCAGCCGCCGGAACGATAGAGCAGTTCAGGAAAACTGCGAAGCGGTTTTACATCCGAAATTACGCATAAACAAAACCCCGGACCCTCGGCGATGACAGGTCTCAGAGCAGATGAGCAGCGGTTTCAAGTTGCGAATGCTATTTCGCTTTTTTTGCGCTTTCGATCGCCCGGCGCATATATTCCAGCAGAAGCTGTCTTTCGAAGCGGCGGAAATCCTTAAGCAGCGTCTCTTCGGTGGCCTCGGAGGCCGCAATGGCATTCGCCTCCAGATCCCTGCCGCGCTGGGTCAGCTCGATGATCTGGGCGCGGCGGTCGCTGGGATGGGATTTGCGGATGATCAGCCCGTCGCGCTCCATACGTGAGAGCGTATTGGCAAGCGTTGCCTGCTCGACGTCGATTCTATCGAGCAATTGCCGCTGCGTCAGGCCTTCCTCATGCCATAGCTCGATCAGGATGGGGAATTGCCCGGGGGAAAAACCAAGGGCAGCGGCTCTTTTTTGCAGCGCCATGGTGAATTCCCGCGCCATTTTCGTGGCGAGATAAATTGCCGATTCGTCCCGGGAAAATCCCATTCTTCCGTCCGTAGAGCATTTCCGCCGGCACATTCCGGCAATTCGATAGCGCGATATATATCGTATGATATGTTTGCGCCAGCCCGGAATCCGGCACAAAATAAAACCGCCATGGCCGGGAGGGATCGGCCATGGCGGTCATATTGGAGGACAAAGGCCCGGAGAGGGGGAAAGGCCTTTGTCCGGTCTGACGCGGCGGGGGACGAGCCAGCTATCAGACTACGGCGTGATCAGGCGCCGTCCCTTATGAAATGTGTCTCCAAATACGGCTTTTCAAGGGAGGAGCTGATTACAAATCGGTAACGTTCGGGTGAATTCTCAGCGCTTTTCGGGCCGCCTCGTTTCCAGTGCTTTGCGGTGTGTTGTGCGAAGTTTCGGTGGACGCCAAAACGGCCCCGCGCTATCCATATCGCCATGAAAAAAGGCGATCATCTCTTCCTCGTTGACGGCTCCGGTTTCATTTTCCGGGCCTTCCATGCCATTCCGCCGCTGAACCGCAAGTCGGACGGGCTGCCGGTCAACGCCGTCTCCGGCTTCTGCAACATGTTGTGGAAGCTCTTGAAGGATGCGCGCAACACCGATGTCGGCGTCACACCAACACACTTCGCCGTTATTTTCGACTATTCGTCGAAAACATTCCGCAATGAACTTTATGATCTCTACAAAGCCAACCGTTCCGCGCCGCCTGAAGATCTGGTTCCGCAATTCGGCCTGATCCGCGAGGCGACACGCGCCTTCAACCTTCCCTGCATCGAGACCGAAGGCTTCGAGGCGGATGATATCATCGCCACCTATGCCCGCCAGGCGGAGGCGATCGGCGCCGATGTTACGATCATCTCTTCCGACAAGGATCTGATGCAGCTCGTCACGGCCAATGTGCATATGTACGATGCCATGAAGGACAAGCAGATCGGCATCCCTGACGTCATCGAAAAATGGGGCGTTGGCCCGGAAAAGATGATCGACCTGCAGGCGATGACCGGCGATTCCACCGACAATGTGCCCGGCATTCCCGGCATCGGGCCGAAGACGGCGGCGCAATTGCTGGAGGAATATGGCGATCTCGATACGCTGCTGGCGCGGGCGGGCGAAATCAAGCAGCAGAAGCGCCGGGAAAACATCATCGCCAACGCTGATCTTGCCCGTCTTTCCAGGCAGCTCGTGGCGCTTAGAACCGATGTGCCGCTGGAGCAGTCTCTTGAGGCGCTGGTGCTTGAACCGCAGAACGGCCCGAAACTCATCGCTTTCCTGAAGGCGATGGAATTCACGACGCTGACCCGCCGCGTTGCCGAAGCGACCGACAGCGACGCCTCTACCATCGACCCCGCCAATGTGCCGGTGCAGTGGGGGGCGGATGCCCATGGTCCCGATCTTGATGCGCCTGCTTCGGCCGTCGCCATTGGTGACGTGGCCGCCAACGCAACTGCCGCCTCGGCTTCGCCCTCTGTTTCGGCGAGAAAGCTGACTGGAGATGGCAGCGCGCCTGCCGATCTCGCCGCCGCGCGTCAGGCGCTTTTTTCAGCCGCCAAGATCGATACGACCGCTTATACGACGATCAGAGACCTTGCAGAACTGGACCGCTGGATTGCTGCAGCCCGTGAGACCGGCGTCGTCGCCTTCGACACGGAAACGACTTCGCTTGATCCGATGCAGGCGGAACTTGTCGGTTTTTCGCTGGCCATCGCCGACAATGGCAAGGACGCCTCGGGCACCGACATCCGCGCTGCCTATGTTCCTTTGACGCACAAGACCGGCTCCGGCGGCGATCTTTTCAGCGATGGTATCAAGCTTGCCGAAGGGCAGGTGCCATTTGCCGAGGCGCTGGCGCGTTTGAAAAGCCTGCTTGAGGACCCGGCGGTTCTGAAAATCGCCCAGAACCTCAAATATGACTATCTGCTGATGAAACGCCATGGCGTCGTGATGCAGAGCTTTGACGATACCATGCTGATTTCTTATGTTCTCGAGGCTGGCAAGGCCACGCATGGCATGGATTCGCTGTCCGAACGCTGGCTCGGCCACACGCCGATTGCCTACAAGGATGTAGCGGGATCGGGCAAGTCGAGCGTCACCTTCGATTTCGTCGACATCGACAAGGCGACGGCTTACGCCGGGGAAGACGCGGATGTCACTCTGCGCCTCTGGATGGCCCTGAAACCCCGGCTCGCCGCCGAGCGGCTGACCAGTGTTTACGAGCGGCTGGAGCGCCCTCTGGTGCCGGTTCTGGCGCATATGGAGGAACGCGGCATCACCGTTGACCGGCAGATCCTGTCGCGCCTTTCCGGTGAACTGGCGCAGAAGGCTGCCGCCTTCGAAGAGGAAATCTACGAGCTGGCGGGCGAGCGTTTCAACGTCGGATCACCAAAGCAGCTCGGCGATATTCTGTTCGGCAAGATGGGCTTGCCCGGCGGCTCCAAGACCAAGACCGGCCAATGGTCGACATCGGCGCAGGTTCTGGAAGATCTGGCAGCGGAAGGTGCAGAGCTGCCACGCAAGATCGTTGACTGGCGGCAGCTGACGAAGCTGAAATCGACCTATACGGATGCGCTGCCGGGATACATCCATCCCGAGACGAAACGGGTGCATACCTCCTACGCGCTCGCTTCCACCACCACGGGGCGTCTGTCGTCCTCGGAGCCGAACCTTCAGAATATCCCGGTGCGCACGGCGGAGGGTCGCAAGATTCGCACGGCCTTCATCTCCACGCCCGGTCACAAGCTTCTGTCCGCTGACTATAGCCAGATCGAGCTGCGCGTGCTGGCTCACGTCGCCGATATTCCGCAACTGCGCAACGCCTTTGAAAACGGCATCGACATCCATGCAATGACCGCATCGGAAATGTTTGGCGTGCCGGTGGAAGGCATGCCGTCGGAAGTGCGCCGCCGCGCCAAGGCCATCAATTTCGGCATCATCTACGGTATTTCGGCTTTCGGTCTCGCCAACCAGCTGAGTATCGCCCGCTCGGAGGCGGGCGAATATATCAAGAAATATTTCGAGCGGTTTCCCGGCATTCGCGATTACATGGAAGCGACCAAGGCTTTCGCCCGCGAAAACGGCTATGTCGAAACGATTTTCGGCCGCCGGGCGCATTATCCGGAAATCCGCTCTTCCAACCCTTCGGTGAAAGCCTTCAACGAACGGGCGGCCATCAATGCCCCGATCCAGGGTTCTGCCGCTGATATCATTCGCCGCGCGATGGTCCGTATAGAGCCGGCACTGGAAGCGGAGAAGCTCTCTGCCCGCATGCTTTTGCAGGTGCATGACGAACTCATCTTCGAAGTCGAAGAAGCGGAAATCGAAAAAACCCTGCCCGTCGTCGTCTCCGTCATGGAAAACGCGGCCATGCCGGCCATTTCCATGAAGGTGCCGTTGCAGGTGGATGCGCGTGCTGCGGAGAATTGGGACGAGGCGCATTGACCGGCCATCTGATCGGTCAATGTCATTGGTTTGTTGCGTGCGCAGATTAGGGGAAGCCTCTCACAAGGAGTTCCCCGATGCACGCCCCGCTCGTCTCGAAAGATCTGGAATATTTCTCCGCCAGCAGCCACGATATGCCACCGCGCCATCTTGGCAGCCGTTATAATTTGGACGGCGAATTTCTGCCCGAGCCGGGCAACACGGTGGTTTGCCATCTCGTCGAAGGATCGCAGGGCGAAAGCGCGATCATCAGGACGCGCCAGCGCTTTCTGGATATGCCCGAGGCATCGCAGCTTGCCTTCACACCGGTTTCCAGCCTGCATATGACGGTGTTTCAGGGCATCATCGAATTTCGGCGCGCTCTGCCCTATTGGCCGGAGAACATGCCGCTCGATACGCCGATTGACACAATGACGGACTATTATCGCGACCGTCTTTCGGCCTTTCCCACCCTTCCGGTTTTCAGGATGCAGGTGACTGGCCTCAAGCCCACAGGACTGGTGATGCAGGGTGTGACCGCGCAAGACAACCGGATCGTTGCGTTGTGGCGCGATGCGTTTGCCGAAGCCTTCGGTTACCGGCATCCCAACCATGAAAGTTATGAGTTCCATATTACGCTGTCTTACATCACGCGCTGGTTCGATCCGGAATGCCTGCCGCGCTGGCAGGCGATGCTCGATGAGGAACTGGAAGAACTGCGTGCGGCAGCGCCGGTCATCGAGATGCGCCCACCGGCTTTCTGTGAATTCAAGGATATGAACCACTTCAAGGAGCTTGTCGTTTTTGATAAGAGGTGAGGCATGATTTGCTACGCCTGACGGCGGCCCGTTGCACCAATTCCGCTGAATCGGAAAAAATGCGCGTCAGGGCTGGTCAAAGCCCGTTTGGGCATGTATAAGCGCGCCAAATTTCCGATATCGAGACACCCGACATTCGGCCTTTGGTTCTGGCCGGTTCCGTTGTTTCGCCGCTAAAGTGGAGTAACAAAAATGGCTGTACCAAAAAGAAAAACAAGCCCGTCCAAGCGCGGCATGCGCCGCTCGGCTGACGGTCTCAAGTCTGCAACCTACGTTGAAGACAAGAACTCCGGCGAACTGCGCCGCCCGCACCATATCGATCTGAAGACCGGTATGTATCGTGGCCGTCAGGTTCTGACGCCGAAGGAAAGCGCATAAGCTTTTCTGAAATCTTATTTGCAAAAAACCGGCCCTCGTGGCCGGTTTTTTGTTTTCTGAAGGTGATGTCAGTCAAAGGCGGGTCACTTGGAAAATAAGATAACACCTCCTACACTCCCTGTGGGAGTTAGCGGGAGCCTGATGTGGGAGAGGAGCTTCGGTGAAATATCGCTGGATTTTGCTGATATTTCTCAGCCTCGGCCTCGGTTATGGTGCCGTGACAAGGGGTGGCGGCATTATCGCGGAAAGCTATTTCGGCGAAGTCTCCGATCAGGGGCGTACCACTCTGCGGCTGGCGGTGTCGGCCCTCGGCGGGCTCTTGAGCCGTTACGAGCCGCTGCCAGCCCTGATTGCCGACCACGACGACATTGAGGAACTGGTCGCGCATCCGAAGGATGAGGCGCTGCGCCAGCGTGCCAATGTCTATCTCAAATCCATCAACACCCTGCTGGAATCCTCCGATATCTACATCATCACGCTGGACGGCGAGACCGTCGCGGCCAGCAATTATGATGGACCGACCAGCTTCGTTGGCGAGAATTTCAGCTATCGCCCCTATTTTCAGGATGCTGCCAAGGGCTTCCAGTCGCGATTCTTCGCGCTTGGCACGACCTCCTTCAAGCGCGGTTATTATTTTTCCGCCCCCATTCTCTTTAATGAGGAGATCAAGGGCGTCATCGTCTTCAAGGTCGATATCGAAGGCATAGAGGCCTCCTTCGGTGATGGCGAGAACCGTATTCTCGTTTCCGATCCGGAAGGCATCATTTTCATGACCGGAACGCCGCAATGGCTCTATTCCGGCTTGATGCCGCTGACACCCGAAAGGTTGGCGCGCACGGAGGCCTCCCGTCGATACGCAAATGCTGCACTGAAGGAGCTGCCGCTGAAAAACGGCAATTTCGGCTCCCATCAACTGATGACGATCACCCAGAATGACGGGGAGAGGGAATATATGGTCCTTTCCCAGCCGATGCCGGATGCCGGCTGGACCGTCAGCGTGCTGATGGATACGGGTTCAGTCAGAACACAGGTCAAGACGGCGATGATCGCCATCATCCTGTGCCTTTGCCTTGCCGCCGCTCTCATCGCCGCGATCCTGCAGAGGCGACGGCGTCTGCGTGAGCGCCTGACGCATCAGGCCGAGGCGCAGGCGGAGCTGGAGCGCCGGGTAGAGGAACGCACCGCCGATCTCGCCCGGGTCAACCAGGAGATCAAGCACGAGATCGCCGAACGCCGTCAGACCGAGAAGCAATTGCGCAAGATGCAGAATGATCTGGTACAGGCGGGTAAACTTGCCGCACTCGGTCAGATGTCGGCGGCTCTGTCGCACGAGTTTAACCAGCCGCTTGCCGCCGCCAAGAACTATGCAGAAAACGCCTCCCTTCTGGTGGAGCGCGGGCGTCTGGACGATGTGACGGAAAATCTCAGACGCATTTCGGGCCTCATCGATCGTATGGCGTCCATCAGCAAACACTTGAGGAATTTCGCCCGCAAGCCCAACGAAAAAATGGCGGCGGTCGGTCTGGAGGCCGTGCTTCGCGATACGCTGGAAATCGTCGGTGCGCGATTGAAGGCTGCCAATGCGGTGCTGGATGTCGATCTTGGCCCGGTGCCGCTTGCGGTGAAGGCCGGCTCAGTGCGGCTGCAGCAGGTGCTCGTCAACATCATTTCCAATGCTGCCGATGCCGTGGAAGGGCGCGAGGATCGCCGCATTTCCCTGCAGGCTGTGCAGCATGACCAGACAGTGTCGATTTTCATTCGCGATCGCGGCCCCGGCGTGCCGCCGGCGATTTCTGAACGCATCTTCGATCCCTTCTTCACCACCAAGGGTGTAGGGCGCGGTCTCGGCCTTGGCCTCTCCATCTCCTACAACATCATCAAGGATTTCGGCGGCCAGTTGCGTGTGCGAAACCATGCCGATGGCGGCGCAGAGTTCGAGATCGAATTACCGGCCGCCGTCTATCGTATGGAGGTGGCCGCCGAATGACCATGTCGAGGGTTCTGTTGATCGATGACGAGGAGGAGCTGCGTTTCTCCACCGCACAGGCGCTGGAGCTTTCCGGTTTCGCCGTGACCATGCTGGCGAGCGCCGAACATGCGCTCGAACTCATCGGTTACAGCTTCGACGGCGTCGTGGTCAGCGATATCCGCATGCCGGGCATGGATGGCATGACGCTTTTACAGAAGGTGCGGGAGCTTGACCCGGAAATACCTGTCATCCTCATGACCGGACACGGCGATGTGCAGCTGGCGGTCAATGCCATGCGCAATGGCGCCTATGACTTCATCGAAAAGCCGTTCACGCCGCAATATCTCGCCGGCATCATCAAGAGAGCCAATGACCGGCGGGCGCTGGTGCTGGAAAACCGCCGCCTGAAGGCGGTGGCCGGCAAACATGACGATCTCGAAACACGTTTGCCGGGCCGAACCCAGGTCATGGTCGATCTGCGGTATCGCATCCGTGCCATCGGCGCGACGGACGCCGATACGCTGATCGTCGGCGATACCGGTGCGGGCAAGGAGGTGGTGGCGCGGGCGCTGCATGATATCAGCGCCAGAGCCAACCGGCCCTTCGTCGCGATCAATTGCGCTGCCCTCCCGCAGACGCTGATCGAAAGCGAACTCTTCGGCCATGAGGCCGGCGCTTTTCCGGGTGCGCTGCGCCCGCGTTACGGCAAGTTCGAGCACGCCCGTGGCGGCACCATCCTGCTGGATGAAATCGGCTCCATGCCGTTCGAATTGCAGGGCCGGTTCCTGCGTGTCTTGCAGGAGCGGGTGATTACCCGCCTCGGCTCCAATGAAATCGTCGAACTCGACGTCCGTTTCATTGCCACCAGCAAGGTCGATCTGGAACAGGAAGTCGCCGCGGGCCGGTTCCGCGCCGATCTTCTTTATCGCCTGAATGTCGCGACAATCCTCGTGCCCTCTTTGTCGCAACGCAGTGCCGACATACCGCTGCTCTTCCTGCATCTGGTGCGGGAGGCTGCCGCCCGTTACGGGCGGGAGGATGTGGACGTGCCGCAACAACTGCTTTCAGTCGTTTCCCTTCGCGAGTGGCCTGGCAACGTCCGTGAATTGCGCAATGCGGCGGACCGCTTCGTCCTTGGTCTGGAAAGTGATGCTTCCGAAGCCTCGCCGTCGTTTCAGGACGATGGTAGGGAAGGGCTTGCCACAAGGGTTGCAGCTTATGAAAAAAGCCTGATTGCACGCGCGATTGCCGTCCATGGCGGCAATCTGAAATCCGTCTATGAGAGCCTCGGCATTTCCCGCAAAACGCTTTACGAAAAAATGCAGAAATACGAGCTACACCGTCATATGACAGAGGTGTGATGGGTGGATTTCCACCCACGGATGAACCCCTATGGGTAGAAATCCACCCATTGCTGTTTGTGACGACGATAAAAGCGCATCTCTTGGCAAGACCGCCGTTGCTGAACGACAATCCCGGATCGCAAATAGCTCACCCCGGCCGCCATAGAGGAGTATGCGCGGCTGAAGTGGCGAAAATTTTCATCCGGGAGGAATCGATGAAAATACTGAAGACAGTCACCGGCCTTGCTGCCGCCGCTGCCGTTTCCCTTTTTGCGCTGTCCGCATCCGCTCAGAATTATCCCGAGCGTAACATCACCATGGTCGTGCCTTTTGCTGCCGGTGGCCCGACGGATACGGTAGCGCGCCTTGTTGCCGAATCCATGTCGAAGGATCTTGGCCAGCAGATCATCGTCGAAAATGTCGGCGGCGCGGGCGGCACGCTCGGCGCTGGCCGTGTGGCTTCGGCAGATCCGGACGGTTACACGGTTCTCTTGCACCATATCGGCATGGCAACCAGCGCCACGCTCTATCGCAAGCTCGCCTATGACACGACAAACGCTTTCGAATATGTCGGTCTGGTCACCGAAGTGCCGATGACCATTCTGTCGCGCAAGAACCTCGAGACGAAGGACCTCAAGGGTCTGATCGACTACGCCAAGGCGAACAAGGACAAGGTCACCGTCGCCAATGCCGGCATCGGCGCCGCATCGCATCTGTGCGGCATGTTGTTCATGAGCGCCATTGAGACGCCGCTGGTCACCGTTCCCTACAAGGGCACAGGCCCGGCCATGACCGACCTGCTCGGCGGCCAGGTCGATATCATGTGCGACCAGACCACCAACACCACCAAGCAGATCCAGGGCGGAACCGTGAAGGCCTATGCCGTAACCACGGCCAAGCGGCTCGACGTGCTTCCGGATGTGCCGACGGTCGCCGAAGAAGGTCTGCCGAAACTCGAAGTCGGTATCTGGCACGGCATCTATACGCCCAAGGGCACGCCTGCCGAAATCAACGAAAAGCTCTCCAAGTCGCTGCAGGTCGCGCTGAAGGACAAGAACGTCGCGGCTCGTTTTGCCGAACTCGGCACCACGCCTTCCCCTGAAAGCGATGCGACGCCTGCGGCACTCAAGGCCAAGCTTGAAAGCGAAATCGCTCGTTGGAAGCCGGTTATCGAGTCCGCCGGCCAATATGCCGATTGATGATCAGGAAGTGACCGGCGGCGTTTCGCCGCCGGTTTTCTGCCGTCATTTTTAACGCGCGGAACGGTGTATTGCCGGCCGCAGTGGAGGGGCATCTTTCATGAAGTCGTTTTTCATTGACCCTGCCGAAGCAGCCTGCGGGGCCATATTCATCGGTTTTGGCGCTTTTTTCGCCTTGCAATCCTTCGGGCTGGAAATCGGAACCGCCTTTCGCATGGGACCGGGTTATTTCCCGCTTGTTCTGGCAATCGTGCTGATCCTGCTCGGCAGCGTCATATTCTTCCGCGCCACCCGCGTGCAGGGTGATGTCATCGGCGCCATCGCCTGGCGGGGGATTTTTTTCATCCTGCCCGCGCCGATCTTTTTCGGCTTCACGGTCCGCGGACTGGGTTTCGTACCAGCCCTGTTTTTCAGCGCGCTTATCGCAGCCTTCGCCTCGCACAAGATGAGCCCGCTGATGGCCGTCGTTATTTCCGCCGCCATCACGGTCTTCTCCGTTGCTGTGTTCAATTATGGTCTCGGCCTGCCATTCCAGCGCTTCGGCCCCTGGCTTAAATTTTGAGGCGCCCCGATGGATTTGCTCAATAATCTCGCTCTCGGTTTCGTCACCGCTTCGTCGCTGGCAAACCTGTTTTTCTGCCTGATCGGCGTACTGCTCGGCACCCTCATCGGCGTGTTGCCGGGCATCGGCGCAACTGCGACCATCGCCATGCTGCTGCCAATCACCTTTCAGCTTGAGCCCGTCTCCTCGCTGATCATGCTCGCCGGCATTTATTACGGCGCGCAATATGGCGGTTCCACCACGGCCATTCTCATCAATATGCCGGGGGAGTCTTCCTCTGCCGTGACCGCCATTGATGGTTACCAGATGGCACGCAAGGGCAAGGCGGGTGCTGCACTTGCAATCGCCGCCATCGGCTCGTTTTTCGCGGGTACGGTTTCCACCTTCCTCGTGGCAATCTTCGCGCCGCCTCTGACGGCCATCGCGCTGGAATTCGGTGCCGCTGAATATTTCTCGCTGATGGTCGTCGGCCTTGTCTCGTCCATCGCACTTGCCCATGGCTCCATCGTCAAGGCGCTGGCCATGGTCGTGCTCGGTCTGTTGCTTGGTCTGGTTGGTACGGATATCTATAGCGGTACGCCGCGCTTCACCCTCGGCATCCGCGAATATGCCGATGGCCTGAACTTCGTTGCGGTCGCCGTGGGCGTCTTCGGTATTGCGGAAATCCTGCGCAATCTCGAGAACGAACGCACCCGGTCGGTGCTGATCGCCAAGGTCAGTAGCCTGATGCCGTCTAAGGAAGATTTCAAGGCCATGATCGGCCCGGTGCTGCGCGGCACGGTTATCGGCTCGGCTCTCGGCATCCTGCCGGGCGGTGGGGCAATTCTTGCGGCCTTTGCCTCCTATACGGTGGAAAAACGCGTCTCCAAGAACCCGGAAGAATTCGGGCATGGCGCGGTTGCCGGTGTTGCCGGTCCGGAATCGGCCAATAATGCCGGCGCGCAGACCTCCTTCATCCCGTTGCTGACCCTTGGCATTCCGGCCAACCCGGTCATGGCGTTGATGATCGGTGCGATGATCATTCAGGGCATCGTGCCGGGTCCGAACGTTGCAACCGAACAGCCGGCGCTGTTCTGGGGCATCATCGCCTCCATGTGGATCGGCAACCTGATGCTCGTCATCCTCAACCTGCCGCTGATCGGGCTGTGGGTGAAGCTCTTGACGGTGCCTTATTACGTGCTGTTCCCCATCATCATGGCCTTCTGCGCCATCGGGGTCTACAGCGTCAATTCCAACGTCTTCGATCTCTATGCCGTCGCCTTCTTCGGTTTCATCGGCTATGTATTGGTGAAACTGCGCTGCGAGCCTGCCCCACTGCTTTTGGGCTTCGTGCTCGGACCGCTGCTGGAGGAAAATCTGCGTCGCGCCATGATCCTGTCGCGTGGCGATCCGACGACCTTCGTCACTCGCCCGATCAGCGCCACCCTGCTTTTCATCGCTCTGGCCGTCCTGATCATCGTCTTCCTGCCCAGCGTGAAGAAGAAACGTGAAGAGGTTTTTGTGGAAGAAGACTGAGCAATATCAAACCCTGAGACGCCGGCGATGGAAGCATCGCCGGCTTTTTTGTGTCTGGATCGGTTGTGACGAATTCGCTTCACGAAAGCGACATATGGTTGACTCCCGCGCTTTTAAGCCCAAGGAAGGGCGGGAAAGAGAGGTCGATATGACGTCGGAAACCGAAAAACGGATCATTGCGCTTGAGGAAACGATCGCGCATCAGGCAAAGACCATCGAGGAACTGTCCGATCAGCTGACGGAACAGTGGAAGGTGGTGGAGCAGACCCGCGCCAAGCTCGACCGCTTGACGGAACGGTTCCTGAGCCTTGAGGAGCAATCGCTGGACGCGCCAGCCATCACCCGGCCACCGCATTACTGACAGGGAGCACCCGATGAAAAACGACACAGCCGCACTTGCCGCCGAAATCACCAATTTCTGGAAAAAGGCCGGGCCGGACAAATGGTTCGACAAGGATACCGCCTTCGACAATCACTTTCACGACCGCTTCCGCGATGCCCATTTCGCTGCTGCACGGCGTGAACTGGATGGCTGGCTCGCCGGTGCAGAAAGCAGTCTTGCCCTGATGCTTCTTCTCGACCAGTTCCCGCGCAACTGCTTTCGTGGCACCGCCCATATGTACGCCACCGATCCGCTGGCACGTCTGTTTGCCGATGAGGCCATACGCCGTGGTCACGATCAGGCAGTGAGCGAGGATCTGCGCGTTTTCTTCTATCTGCCCTTTTCCCATGCCGAGGATATTGCGGCCCAGCAGCGCGCCTGTGACTTGAACCAGCCGCTTGGCGGGCTTTATCTGCACCATGCCGAAGAACATCGCGATATTGTCGAGCGTTTCGGTCGCTTTCCGCATCGCAACGACATATTGCTGCGGGAAACGACGCCGGAGGAACGGCAATATCTTGATGAAGGTGGCTTTTCCGGCTGAGCCAGAAATGAAAACGCCGCCAGTCCCGAAGGATGGCGGCGTTATTATTAATGAACGTAGCCGTCGACAATCAGCCGTCGAAGAATTCTTTCATCCGGGCAAAGAAGCCGGTCGATTCCGGATTGTTCTCCTTGGAGGAGAGCTGTTCGAATTCCTGCAACAGCTCGCGCTGACGCTTGCTGAGCTTCTGCGGCGTCTCGATCTGAATCTGGATGTAGAGATCACCAGTCTGCGCCGAACGCAGCACCGGCATGCCCTTGCCCTTCAGACGGAACTGCTTGCCCGGTTGGGTGCCTTCCGGAACCGTGACGCGCGACTTGGTACCATCGAGTGTCGTGACATCGAAGGTGCCGCCAAGCGCTGCCGTCGTCATTGAAATTGGCACCGTGCAATAAAGGTCGGCACCATCGCGCTGGAAGAATTCATGCGGTCGCACGGACAGGAAGATATAAAGATCACCCGCTGGGCCGCCACGCATGCCGGCTTCGCCTTCGCCCTGTAGACGAATGCGCGTGCCATCCTCGATGCCCGAGGGAATGTTGACCGAGAGCGAACGCTCTTCCGTCACACGACCCTGACCGTGGCACTTGCCGCACGGATCGGAAATCGTCTGGCCGCGACCATGGCAGGTCGGGCAGGTGCGCTCCACCGAGAAGAAGCCCTGTGCGGCGCGCACGCGGCCGGAACCCTGACAGGTGGCGCAGGTCTTGGGCTGGGTGCCGGGTTTGGCGCCAGAGCCGGAACAGACGTCACAGGTAATCGAGGTCGGAACCCTGATCTGCGCCGTTTTGCCGGCGAAGGCTTCCTCCAGCGTGATTTCCATATTGTAGCGAAGATCGGCCCCGCGCTCGCGCCCGCCGGAAGAGCGGCGCGCACGACCACCACCCATCATCTCACCGAAAATGTCTTCGAAGATGTCGGAGAAGCCGCCATTGGCGAAACCGCCACCGCCCATGCCGCCACCACCCATGCCGCCATTTTCAAACGCGGCGTGGCCGAAACGGTCATAGGCCGCGCGCTTCTGCGGGTCCTTCAGCGTTTCGTATGCTTCGTTGATTTCCTTGAATTTCTGCTCGGATTCGGCGTTATCCGGGTTCTTGTCCGGATGGTATTTCATCGCGAGTTTGCGGAAGGCGCTTTTCAGCTCTTTTTCGTCCGCGGTCTTGCTGACGCCGAGTGTTTCGTAAAAGTCTGCTTTCGCCATTAAGTTAACAAGCCCCGCAAATGGATTTCCGGCTGCACGTCGGCAGCCGGATGTCTTGCATATGGTGTGAGGAGTAGGGAAGCCACGCGATTATGCGGACTTCTTGTCGTCCTTGATTTCTTCATAGTCGGCATCGACGACGTCATCCTTGCCGCCTTCAGAAGCATCGCCGGCCTCGGCCTGCTGTGCTTCATAGATGGCCTGACCGAGTTTCATGGAAACTTCCATGAGGGTCTGGGTCTTCGCCTGAATGTCGTCGGCGTCAGGCTCGGAAGCTTCAACCGCCGTCTTCAGGCTGGCAATGGCGTCTTCGATCGCCTTGCGGTCGGTCTCGGAAACCTTGTCGCCATATTCCTTCACCGACTTTTCGGTGGAGTGAATGAGGCTTTCTGCCTGGTTCTTGGCTTCGACACCCGCACGACGCTTCTTGTCGGCTTCGGCATTGGCCTCGGCGTCCTTGACCATCTTTTCGATGTCGGCGTCGGACAGACCACCGGAGGCCTGGATGCGGATCTGCTGTTCCTTGCCGGTGCCCTTGTCCTTGGCGGATACCTGCACGATGCCGTTGGCGTCGATATCGAAGGTAACTTCGATCTGCGGAACGCCACGCGGCGACGGCGGCAGACCAACGAGGTCGAACTGGCCGAGCAGCTTGTTGTCCTGCGCCATTTCACGCTCGCCCTGCGAAACGCGGATGGTCACGGCCGACTGGTTGTCTTCGGCGGTCGAGAAGGTCTGGCTCTTCTTCGTCGGGATCGTCGTGTTGCGATCGATCAGACGGGTGAAGACGCCACCCAGCGTTTCGATGCCGAGCGACAGCGGGGTCACGTCGAGCAGCAGAACATCCTTGACGTCACCCTGCAGAACGCCGGCCTGAATGGCGGCGCCCATGGCAACAACTTCATCCGGGTTCACGCCCTTGTGCGGCTCTTTGCCGAACAGCTGCTTGACGACTTCCTGAACCTTCGGCATGCGGCTCATGCCACCAACGAGAACGACTTCGTCGATCTCGGCAGCGGTAACGCCGGCATCCTTCAGCGCCGCCTTGCAAGGTGCGACGGTGCGCTGCACCAGATCGTCAACCAGGCTTTCGAACTTGGCGCGGGTGAGCTTCAGCGTCAGATGCTTCGGACCGGAAGCATCAGCCGTGATGAAGGGCAGGTTGATTTCGGTCTGCTGCGAAGACGAAAGTTCGATCTTTGCCTTTTCGGCAGCTTCCTTGAGGCGCTGCAGAGCGAGCTTGTCGTTCTTCAGGTCAATGCCCTGATCCTTCTTGAATTCGCCGGCCAGATATTCGACCAGACGCATGTCGAAGTCTTCACCACCGAGGAAGGTATCGCCGTTGGTCGACTTCACTTCGAAGACGCCGTCGCCGATTTCCAGAACGGAAATATCGAAGGTACCGCCGCCAAGGTCATAAACGGCGATCGTCTTGCCGTCCTTCTTGTCGAGGCCGTAAGCGAGTGCAGCTGCAGTCGGCTCGTTGATGATACGCAGAACATCAAGACCGGCGATGCGGCCGGCATCCTTGGTTGCCTGGCGCTGCGCGTCGTTGAAGTACGCCGGAACGGTGATGACGGCCTTCTCGACCTTTTCGCCGAGATAGGATTCAGCCGTTTCCTTCATCTTCTGAAGGATCATCGCGGAAATCTGCGAAGGGGAATAGTTCTTGTCCTGCGCCTTCACCCAGGCGTCACCATTGTCGCCATTGACGATCTCGAAGGGGACGAGGTGCTTGTCCTTTTCAACGGTCGGGTCTTCATAACGACGGCCGATGAGGCGCTTGACCGCAAACAGGGTGTTGGTCGGGTTGGTGACGGCCTGGCGCTTGGCCGGCTGGCCGACAAGGCGTTCGCCATCGTCGGAAAATGCCACCATGGACGGCGTGGTGCGTGCACCTTCCGCGTTTTCAATTACTTTCGTGTCCTTGCCGTCCATCACTGCGACGCAGGAATTGGTCGTGCCAAGGTCGATACCGATTACTTTTGCCATGCTCTTCTCTCCTTGAAGCGAGCTGCCGGAACCCCGTGAGGCATTCTTGTGGCAACTCCTTGACTTGGATTTGCAACATTCGCTGCAGTTCTGCGGCGTATATAAGGAGCGATTTTTCCTGCTGCAAGGCGCAAGAGAGGGGTAAGCGCAGCAAAAAGCGCAGGAAACCTCAGTCTGTGCGGAAGCATAGCCATCAACGCTTGCGGAAACGGGAAAACGCGACTTTGACGCTATGCTGTCCCACCATCAGATGTGCTGGCGGACGGAGACGGGCGAAGTTCGATTTTGGCGGCTATCGCACATGACAGGGGCCATGGCGGGCTACGCGGTGTGTGGTGCTCCCGCGAAGTTTTTCTTTTTGGTCATGCTGCAAATGGCCTTGATAACCGTCTGCTCGAGTTCGCCTGGAAGGTCGTGCCCCATCCCTTCGATCGGCAGATAAATCGCATTTGGAATCGAAAGCGCCGTATCCTGACCGCAGGCTGACGGGATCAATGGATCGTCGGTTCCGTGAATGACGAGCGTCGGTGCTGTAATCATCGCCAGACGCGAGCGTCGGTCTCCTGCCACCGCCATGCCTGCGATCTGCCGTGCCACGCCATCGGGATCATGGTTTCGACGCACCTCTTCCAGCAGGAGGGTACGATGGGCATCTTCGTTGAACGGATAACCGATACTGGCAATCCGGCGGGCGAAAGCGAGGCGCGCAGCCAGAAACCCCTGCTGATCGATGGCGGGGTCAGGCGCGGGTGCCATCATCATTGCCATGACATCGGGTGCCGCCTGCGGCAGGGCGGGATTACCGGTGCTGGACATGATCGAAGTTAAGGAAAGGACGCGGTCTGGATGATCACTCGCAAGGACCTGTGCGATCATTCCTCCCATCGAGCGTCCAACGACATGCGCCTTTGCGATACCGAGTGTGTCGAGGAGGCTGACGGCGTCGACTGCCATATCGCCAAGTGTATAGGGCATCTGGGGCCGGCGTCCTGCCATCAATGCGGATGCAAGTGCGCCGAAATCCGGTGGGGGCGAACTGCTGAAGTGGGTGGAGCAGCCGGTATCGCGATTGTCGAAGCGGATTACGCGATAACCCGCTGCGGCCAGATGCTCGCAAAAAGGTATCGTCCAGCGGATCATCTGCGTCCCCAGACCGGAAATCAGCAGGATCGCCTCATTGGTTACATCACCGAAACTGTCCCAGGCGAGTTCGATGCCATTGGATCTTACAATATTCACGGCTGCCCTCCAGCGGAAATCATTGGAAACAGGGCATGGGTTCTGCTCTGTTCGCGGTGCTCGGTTTTTCGGCGCGTCAAGAATGCCGCCGGTCGTGCGACCTGAATGCGAGGCGCAGGGCATAGGCCCTGATATCTGCGGGCCATGATGTGGTCCGTTCTTCCAGCGCGGGGCGGTCGTCTGCAAAAAGGGCTCGTATCGCTTCCTCGTAGCTGGGGAGGTTTCCCGCGATCGCTTGCATGAACTGATACGCGGCCTCCTGTGCCGCCCGCTTTTCCTGATGCGGATGCCCAGCCTTTCTGGCCTCGTCCACCAGACGCCTTAATGCCGCTGAAGCGCCGCCGGGCTGGGCTGCAAGCCACTCCCACTGTCGCGGCAGCAGGGTCACTTCGCGGGCGACGACACCCAGTTTCGGCCGCCCGCGGCTCTTCTGATTCTGCCCTTCCTCCGAAACCGTCGGGCCGGAGGTTGCATCGGCCTCCGGTCGATCGCTTCCCACAATTGCCTTTGGCAGGTGGGATAGCCGTTCAACGATTTCCGTATCGGTGCCACGCAGATCGAGATCGACGACACGACCTGTGGCATCGTCGAATACGAGGATCGTTTTGTCCGTCTCGCCCAATCGGCGGATCGCGATGGCCACTTCGGCCAGAAGACCGCTGAGCAGTAATCGGTCGCCGGAAAAGGCTGTGCATGGCCTGCTGGGGGGATTCGACATGTCACACTCGCCACAATGAATGTCGCAATTAATATCCGGGTAAAACAATTTCGTCAATTACACCCGGGTAAAAAGGAAATATCGATGCCAGGATTGGTCCGTCACGCGAGCGCTGCTGTGTGCGGCAACCCTGTAGTCTGCAAATCCATACGGCATGCGGGGAAGAAAAGGGGTATCGAAGGAGAAAGCGGCAATAGACGCTAAGTCGTGGGCTTATCTGACTATTTGGGAAAATGGCGGACAGGGTGGGATTCGAACCCACGGTACGCTTTCACGCACACACGCGTTCCAGGCGTGCGCCTTAAACCACTCGGCCACCTGTCCTTTTTTCAAATCTGCATGTTTTGAAGAATGCAAATCACTGGAACGGCGCGATATATACCGATGAATTCGCAGGGATCAACACGAATCTGACAGTTTTTTGAAATGTCGGCAATTTCCTGCATTTCGATGCGGTTGCAAACGGGTTTTACCGCCTTTATCGATGCGCTATATGTATCAAAGCATGTCCGTTGAAGAGATGGACCATAACCGAGGTGTCCTGATGAAAGCTTTTTTGCGTTTTTTGAGCTTTCTTCTCCTTCTGGCAGCGGTTTTTCTGGGTGTGCTTGATTCGATCCGCTCGGTTTCCACGTCCTCGGTCAATATTACCGGCATCCTTTCCGTCTGGAATTATCTTCTTCCTGCCTCGCGCACCATGGTGGAAGCCGCCGTGGGTCACTATATTCACCCTGAAGCGTGGCGCTTTATTGAAAACGCGCTGTCGGCGCTGCCCGCATTTGCCTTTTTCCTCGCCCTGTCCCTGCTTTGCTGGATGGCCGGTTACAGGAAGCACAAGGCGATGAGGCGCCTGCCAGTCTGATTTTTCAGCCTGCACGACCTTGCGCCCGCAGTTGTGAACCATGAGAAGCGGCGATATTGGCCGCACGGAGGTCCCGATGTTCCTGTTCGATACGCTTTCAAAAAAGACGACGATGCCGACCGAAGAGACTGCCTTGCCGGGCCGGGGAGAGGCGCTTGTGGTGCCGGAGAACCATTTCGTCAATGGTCGGCCGTTGAAGGGGCCTTATCCAGACGGTTTGGAAATCATCTACCTCGGCATGGGTTGTTTCTGGGGCGCGGAACGGTTGTTCTGGCAGACGCCGGGCGTTTGGGTGACGGCGGTTGGTTATGCCGGCGGCTTTACTGAGAATCCGACCTATCAGGAAACGACGACCGGTCAGACGGGCCATGCAGAAGTGGTGAAGGTCGTCTATGATCCGGCTGTGATCCCGTTGTCGGGCCTGCTCAGGATATTCTTCGAGGAGCATGATCCGACCCAGGGTATGCGGCAGGGCAATGATGTGGGTACGACCTATCGTTCGACCATATATGCCACGACCGAAGGCCAGCTGCAGCAGGCGCAAAAGGCGCGCGATACTTTTCAGCAGGCTCTGGAGGCGGCAGGCCATGGACGGGCCATCACCACCGAAATCGGCCCGCTTGAAACCTTTTATTACGCTGAGGACTATCATCAGCAATATCTTGCCAAGAACCCGGGTGGCTACTGCGGCTTGCGGGGAACCGGCGTAAGCTGCAATATCGACTAGATTTTTTGCAGGTCGCCACGGTGGAAAGACCAAAAAAGCGCCAGATAAAAGTTTTTCCACCGGGTCAAAAAAACCGGATGAATTTTTCATTGAGCCATGCAAGGATATGAGGCAAGCACAGCCGGTATAACGGTTGGCGGTTCCGCAGACATTCCCGGCAAACGGGATTGCGGGAGGACCCTTATAATATCAATTGCAACAACAGGGCTGCACAATGAAAAAATCCCTTCTGACGCTTTTTGCGCTTGCCGCAATGTCGGCTTCCGCGCTCGCTGCGGATGTCAAGCCGGCGCTGGTCTATGGCACGGGCGGCAAGTTCGACAAGTCGTTCAACGAAGCCGCTGCGGCCGGCGCTGAAAAGTTCAAGGCGGAAACGGGTATCGAGTACCGTGACTTTGAGCCGACCAGCGACACGCAGGGCGAACAGGCCATCCGCAACTTCGCCAGCAAGGGCTTCAACCCCGTCATCGCCGTGTCCTTCGCCTGGACTTCGGCCATGGAAAAGGTTGCAGCCGAATTCCCCGACACCAAATTCGTGATTGTCGATTCCGTTGTCGAACTGCCGAATGTCCGCTCCGTCGTCTACAAGGAGCATGAAGGTTCCTACCTCGTCGGTCTTCTGGCGGGCATGGCTTCCAAGACCGGCAAGGTCGGCTTCATCGGCGGCATGGATATTCCGCTGATCCGTAAGTTTGCCTGTGGCTATGCCCAGGGCGCCAAGGCGGCCAATGACAAGATCGAAGTCTTCCAGAACATGACCGGCACCACGGGTGCTGCCTGGAACGATCCGGTACGCGGTGGCGAACTCACCAAGAACCAGATCGACCAGGGTGCGGACGTGATCTATGCGGCAGCCGGTGCGACCGGTATCGGTGTGCTGCAGACCGCCGCCGACAACAAGAAGTTCTCGATCGGCGTCGATTCCAACCAGAACCACCTGCATCCGGGTTCCGTCCTGACCTCCATGGTCAAGCGCGTCGATCTGGCTGTTTACAACGCCTATAAGGATGCCAAGGACGACAAGTTCACCCCCGGCATCGTGGCGCTCGGCGTCAAGGAAGACGGCGTGGCCTATGCGCTTGATGACAACAACAAGGCCCTGATCACGCCTGAGATGATTGCCGCCGTGGACAAGGCGAAGGCCGACATCATTGCCGGTACCGTCAAGGTCCATGACTATATGGCGGACAACTCCTGCCCGAAATGATATGATATGTAACTGGGGCGCATGATGAATTTTCATCTTGCGCCCTTTTCATATCCAGCCTTCGGAGAGGTTAGGTTTGAGTATGGATCCTGCAATCGAGCTCGTGGGCATCGACAAGAAATTCGGTGCCGTTCACGCCAACAAGAATATCAATCTGACCGTCGCCAAGGGCACGATCCACGGCATCATCGGGGAAAATGGCGCCGGAAAATCGACTTTGATGTCGATCCTCTATGGTTTTTACCAGGCAGATGCCGGTGAAGTCAGGGTAAACGGCGCACCTGTTGCGATCCGTGACAGTCAGGCCGCGATCAATGCCGGTATCGGCATGGTGCATCAGCATTTCATGCTGGTGGAAAATTTCACCGTTCTGGAAAACGTCATGCTGGGTGCGGAGGGCGGCGCATTGCTGGCCAAAGGCCGGGCCGGAGCGCGCAAGGAGCTGAAGCGTCTCGAGGATGATTACGGACTGGAAGTCGATCCGGATGCGGTGATCGAAGAATTGCCTGTTGGCCTGCAACAGCGCGTCGAAATCCTCAAAGCCATGTATCGTGGTGCCGAAATCCTGATCCTCGACGAGCCGACCGGCGTTCTGACGCCGGCTGAGGCCGATCACCTTTTCAAGATCCTCGGTGTTCTGCGTGAGCAGGGCAAGACCATCATCCTCATCACCCACAAGCTGCGCGAAATCATGGCGATCACGGACTCCGTCTCCGTCATGCGCCGCGGCGAAATGGTGGCAACCCGCAAGACCTCCGAAACCAGCGTCGAGGAACTGGCCGAACTGATGGTCGGCCGCCGTGTGCTGCTGCGGGTGGAAAAGGGCGAGACGACGCCGGGCGAGGTTCTTCTCTCCATCCGTAATCTCACCGTCAAGGACAGCCGTGGTGTCACCATGGTCGACGATGTCTCGCTGGATGTCCGCGCCGGTGAAATTGTCGGCATCGCCGGGGTCGCGGGCAATGGTCAATCGGAACTGCTGGAAGCCATCGCCGGCATACGCAAGCCCTCTTCGGGCGAGATATGGGTGGATGGTCAGAAGGTGGATCGTCCCGATCCGGCGATCCTGCGCAAACTTGGTCTGGCGCATATCCCGGAAGACCGCCATCATATGGGGCTGGTGCTGAAATTCGAGGAATATGAAAACTCCATCCTCGGTTATCACCATGACGAGCGTTACGGAAAGGGGCCTTTCCTGAATCCCGAGGCCATCCGTAGGGATGCCGTCGAAAAGATCGAGAAATATGACATCCGCCCGCCGAACCCGCATTTGAAGACCGCCAATTTTTCCGGCGGCAATCAGCAGAAGATCGTCGTTGCCCGCGAAATCGAACGCGACCCGAAGATGCTGATCATCGGCCAGCCGACACGCGGCGTGGATATCGGCGCCATCGAATTCATCCACCGCCGCATCATCGAAATGCGTGATGCCGGAAAGGCGATTTTGCTGGTTTCGGTCGAGCTTGATGAAATCCGCTCCCTTTCGGACCGGATCATGGTCATGTTCGCCGGCCGTGTCGTTGGAGAAAAAACGGCGGAAGCCGAAGAACAGACGCTGGGCCTGATGATGGCCGGCATCGCCGCATGAGGCATGAATGAGCACCGCTTCCGCACCCCTACCAAACTGGATCAGCTACGGCCTGTTGCCATTGCTGAATGTCATAACCGCCTTTCTGATTTCCGGGCTCGTCGTCTGGTCCATCGGCGAAAATCCGCTGGCAGCACTTCGCCTGCTGATTGAAGGCGCGCTCGGCCGTGGCGACGCCATCGGCTTCACGCTGTTTTATACGACGAGCTTCATCTTCACCGGCCTCTCCGTCGCCGTGGCTTTTCATGCCGGCCTGTTCAACATCGGCTCCGAAGGTCAGGCCTATATTGGCGGGCTGGGTGCGGCGCTGGTGGCGCTGGCACTTGACCGTTACGTGCCATGGTACGTGACAATGCCCTTCGCCGTCGTCGGCGCCGCCGTTTTTGGTGCCGCCTGGGCCTTTATTCCGGCCTGGCTTCAGGCCAAACGCGGCAGCCACGTCGTCATCACCACCATCATGTTCAACTTCATCGCTGCGGCCTTGATGGTTTACCTGCTGGTGAATGTGCTGATCGTACCGGGCAAGATGGCGCCGGAAACGCGCACCTTCCTGCCCGGTGGACAACTGCCGAAGCTGGACTGGCTGATGGCATGGTTCGGCCTCAAGCTCGGGCCGGCGCCGTTCAACGTCTCCTTCCTTATCGCTCTGGTGATGTGTTTCCTCGTCTGGGTGCTGATCTGGCGCACCAAGCTTGGTTATGAGATGCGCACGCTCGGCGTCAGCCCTTCCGCTGCCATTTATGCCGGCATTCCCTATGCACGCACCGTCATCATCGCCATGCTCATTTCCGGCGGTCTGGCGGGCATGATGGCGCTGAACCCGGTCATGGGCGCTTCAGCGCGCCTGCAGGTGGAATTCGTCGGCGGTGCGGGCTTTGTCGGCATCGCCGTATCGCTGATGGGGCGAAGCCATCCGCTCGGCATCATTTTCTCGGCATTGCTGTTCGGCATTCTCTATCAGGGCGGCGCGGATCTTTCCTTCGAGATGCCCAACATTACCCGCGAGATGATCGTGGTTATCCAGGGTCTGGTGATCCTGTTCGCCGGCGCGCTGGAATATATGTACCGGCCGACGATCGTCCACATCTACCAGCGTTTGGCAAAGGGGTGAGCTGACATGGATTTTTTCGATATGCTGGTCAGCATTCTCGGCTCGACCGTCCGTCTCACCATCCCGCTTCTGTTCACCGCACTGGCGGGGCTTTTTTCCGAACGCGCCGGCGTGTTCGATATCGGCCTTGAAGGCAAGATGCTGGCGGCGGCCTTTGCTTCCGCCTGTGTCGCCTATCTTACCGCAAACCCGTGGGCTGGTCTTCTGGCCGGCATTGGCGTCTCCATAGCGTTCTCGCTGATCCATGGCTTTGCCGTGATCACCAATCGCGGCAACCAGATCGTTTCAGGGGTAGCGCTCAACTTCATCGCCGCCGGCCTGACGGTGGTTCTGGGCCAGGCATGGTTTGGGCAAGGTGGCCGCACGCCGCAATTGCCCGGCGAGGGGCGTTTTGCGCCAATCATCCTGCCCGGCGCGGATGCGATGCGCGAAGTGCCCTTCATCGGCCCGCTCTACGCCAATGTCATTTCCGGCAACAATATCCTGACCTATCTCGCCTTCCTGGCGGTGCCACTTTCCTGGTGGGTGCTTTATCGCACCCGTTTCGGCCTGCGCCTGCGCGCCGTCGGTGAAAATCCGGGTGCTGTCGACACGGCGGGCATTTCGGTGACGTGGATGCGTTACCGCGCGGTTATCGTCGCCGGTTTCCTCTGCGGTTTCTCGGGCGCCTATCTCGCCGTAGCACAATCGGCGGCCTTCATCGCCAACATGTCGGCCGGCAAGGGCTATATTGCGCTTGCCGCCTTGATCTTCGCGAAATGGAAGCCGGTGCCGGTCATGTTCGCCTGCCTGCTGTTCGGTTTTCTCGATGCCTTCGCCAATTTCATGCAGGGCAAATCCGTGCCTGGCATCGGCGAGGTGCCGGTGCAGATTTTCCAGGCCATGCCCTATATCCTGACCTGCATCCTGCTTGCCGGTTTCATCGGCGTTGCCAAGCCCCCCAAGGCCGGTGGCGTTGCCTATGCGAAGGAGCGTTAAACCCATGTCTTCTGACCCGACATCCCATGCCCTGTTCGAGGCGGCGGTGGAGGCCATGGCCTTCGCTTATGCGCCCTATTCGAAGTTTCCCGTCGGCGCGGCGATCCGTGCTGATGACGGCAAAATCTACAAGGGCGCCAATATCGAGAACATCTCCTTCCCGCAGGGGTGGTGCGCGGAACCATCCGCTATCAGCGCCATGATCATGGGCGGGGCAAAGAAGATCAGCGAAGTCGCTGTCTTTGCCGAAAAGCTGCCGCTCTGCACGCCCTGCGGTGGTTGTCGCCAGAAGATTGCCGAATTCGCCACACCGCAGACGAAGATCTATCTTTGCGACGAAACCGGCGTCCAGAAGGTCATGACCATGGAAGAGCTTCTGCCCTCCGTCTTCAAGACCGAGTTGCCCTGATGACGGATGGCTTGATCGATATTCTGGTAGAGCGCCTGAACGGCCTGATGCCGCGCGTCGCCATCGTTCTCGGCTCTGGCCTGGGGTCGCTGGTGGAAGAAGTCAGCGACCCGATCCGTGTGCCCTATACCGATCTTCCCGGGTTTCCCGCCGGTGGCGTTTCCGGCCATGCGGGCGAGCTGGTGGCCGGTTATCTTGGCGGCGAGCCCGTCATGATGCTGTCCGGTCGGGTGCATTTCTACGAAAAGGGCGATCCGGCGGCGATGCGCCCGGTCATCGAGGCGTTGGCCGGTCTCGGCGTGCAATCGCTCATCCTCACCAATTCGGCGGGTTCGGTGAGGCAGGATATGCCGCCCGGCTCCGTCATGCAGATCACCGATCACATCAATTATTCCGGCATGAATCCGCTGATCGGCGAGGAAAGCGACCGCCGCTTCGTCGGCATGACCACGGCTTATGATCCGGACCTGATGCTGGCAATGCGCAACGCCGCGATCCGCGCGACGGTGCCTTTGTTCGGCGGCGTCTATATGTGGTTTTCCGGGCCAAGCTTCGAAACGCCGGCGGAAATTCGCATGGCGCGGCTTCTCGGCGCGGATGCCGTTGGCATGTCCACCGTGCCGGAAGTCATCCTCGCGCGCTTTTTCGGGATGCGCGTTGCCGCCGCATCGGTTATTACCAATTACGGCGCCGGCATGACTGGCGCGGAACTGAGCCATGAGGAAACCAAGGACATGGCTCCCGTGGGCGGCAAGCGACTTGCCGCCATTCTGAAGGAAATGATCTCAGGAGGAGCGTGACCATGGAACTCCAGCGTCCGCGCGAAGCGGCTGCCCTCACTCTGTCCTTGCTGGACCTGACCAATCTCAAGGAAGACTGCACGCCGCAGCAGATCGCCGCTTTGTGCCAGCGCGCGCATACGGATTATGGCAACACTGCTGCCATCTGCATCTGGCCGCGTTTCGTGGCGCAGGCACGCGCTGCATTCGGAAGAGAACACGCGATCCGTATCGCCACCGTCGTCAATTTTCCCTCGGGTGATCTTGATGTCGCGACTGTCGTGGCGGAAACGGAAGCAGCGATCCGTGATGGTGCCGATGAAATCGACCTCGTCATCCCCTATCGTAAATTCATAGCAGGCGATGAAGCGGCGGTTAGCGAAATGGTAGCGGCCGTGCGCAAGGCTTGTGTCGCACCCGTGCTGCTCAAGGTCATTCTCGAAACCGGCGAGTTGAAGGACAAGGCTCTGATCCGCCGCGCCTCCGAACTCGCGATCGCCGAAGGCGCTGACTTCATCAAGACCTCCACGGGCAAGGTCGCCATCAATGCCACGCTGGAGGCGGCAGACATCATGTTGCAGGCGATCCGCGACAGCCGGCAGAAAGTTGGCTTCAAACCTGCCGGTGGCATCGGCACGGTGGAGGATGCGACGCTTTACCTGCGGCTGGCGGAAACCATCATGGCACCCAACTGGGCCATGCCGTCCACTTTCCGCTTCGGTGCTTCGGGCGTTCTCGACGATGTGCTGAACGTGCTGGCCGGCGGCGAACCGGCCAAGGCCGCCAGCGGGTATTGAGCTTGATCCCGCAGGAAATCATCCGCCGCAAACGCGATGGCCTGTCTCTTGAGCCGCAGGAGATTGGTGCTTTCATCGACGCGCTGTCGAAAGATGGCATATCGGAAGGGCAGGCGGCCGCCTTTGCCATGGCGGTGTTTTTCCGCGGCATGAACCGCGACGAGATGGTGGCGCTGACGCTCGCCATGCGCGATAGTGGCGATGTCCTCTCGTGGAGCGATATTGGCAGGCCGGTGGCGGACAAGCACTCGACCGGTGGCGTCGGTGACAACGTCTCCCTGATGCTGGCGCCCATCGTTGCCGCCTGCGGCCTCGCCGTGCCGATGATTTCCGGCAGGGGCCTTGGTCACACCGGCGGCACGCTTGACAAGCTGGAAGCCATCCCCGGTTACAATGTCATGCCGGACGAGGCTTTGTTCCGCCAAACGGCGAAGGCGGTCGGCTGCGCCATCATCGGCCAGACAGGCGATCTCGCCCCCGCCGATAAACGCCTTTACGCTATCAGGGATGTGACCGCGACGGTTGATTCCATACCGCTGATCACCGCCTCCATCCTGTCGAAGAAGCTTGCAGCCGGGCTCGAGACGCTGGTTCTCGACGTGAAGGTCGGCAACGGTGCTTTCATGCAGAGCGTGGAGGATGCCCGCAATCTGGCCCGCGCGCTGGTCGATGTGGCGAATGGTGCGGGACTTCCGACGACGGCGCTTATAACCGACATGAACCAGCCACTTGGTGATGCCGCCGGCAATGCCGTCGAAATCGTCAATTGCCTGGATTTCCTGGCCGGTCGCAAGGCTGGAACCCGTCTTGAAAAGGTGGTCCTGTCCTTCGCCGCGGAAATGCTGGTGCAGGCTCAAAAAGCTGCCACGCTTGAGGAAGGCGAGGCATTGGCTGCGGCCGCTCTGTCTTCCGGTCGGGCCATGGAAATCTTTGCGCGGATGGTTTCAGCACTGGGCGGGCCTTCGGATTTCGTCGAGAACGCAATCCGTTATCTACCGTCCGCCCCGGTCGCTCTTCCGGTGCAGGCTGAGCGCAGCGGCTGGCTAACATCCTGCGAAACGCGTGATCTTGGTATGGTCGTCGTCGAGCTCGGTGGGGGCAGGAGAATGCCGTCGGACATCATTGATCCGGCGGTCGGTATTTCGGATATCCTGCCGCTTGGCGTAAAGGTGGAAAAGGGCGAGCCGATTGCCATTGTCCATGCGGCTTCGACGGATGAGGCGGAACGTGCCGTCAAAAGGATAACGGCCTGTTACGCGATCGCCGACAACGCACCTGAAATCGTTGATCCCATCCTCGAGCGGATCACCTGACCAGCCGCATTTCACCGCCCGAGACTTTGAAGGATGACAGTTGTTTCAAAAAGCTCATGCCGATCAGCATGTTGCTCAGAGCATTGTCCTTCAGCACCATGGCATCGACATTCTGAACGCGGATTGGACCAATCTCCACCCGGTCGAGCTTCACATAGGCCGCCATGGTTTGGCCATTGGCTGTCGAGATCGCATATTTGTAGTCCAGACTGTTGACGCCGTAACCAAGTCGGCGCGCAATCGTCTCGTTGATCGCGACCATCGAAGCGCCGGTATCAACAAGCCCGTCGAAGGACTTGCCATTGATGCGGAAGGTGGCGTTGAAATGGCCGCGGGCATCTGCTTTCAGATTGATGCCGCCTAACGAAGCCGTTTGCGGCTTGGCGACCTCGGGTGCGGCCACCGGCTTTTCGACGTCTGTTTCAGGGCGTTGCTGGAATTTCTCCACCAGCGCCGGAATTTGCGTGGCGCTGACCGAAAGGCCGATAAGCAGAAAAATCGTGCGCGCCAGCAAGTCGTTGCTCCTCAAAGCCCAAGGTTATTCCTGGACAGGATAAGCGCAAAACATGCTGAAATCTTAAAAGAAAAAGCCATTCGCCGCGTATCGGACGGCGAATGGCTCAAACGGTTAAGCGAAGATAAACGGCGTTATTTGGTGCCGTACATACGGTCGCCAGCGTCACCGAGGCCGGGGACGATATAACCCTTCTCGTTCAGATGTCTGTCGATTGCGGCGGTATAGATCGGCACATCGGGATGCGCCTCGCGGAAATTCTTGATGCCTTCCGGTGCTGCCAGCAGACACAGGAAGCGGATGTTCTTTGCACCCCGTTCTTTCAGCTTTTCGACAGCGGCGATGGAGGAGTTGCCGGTTGCCAGCATCGGGTCGACAACGATGACCAGACGGGCATCGAGGCTTTCGGGAGCCTTGAAATAATATTCGACGGCCTCCAGCGTATCATGGTCACGATACACGCCGACATGGGCAACGCGCGCCGACGGCACCAGTTCGAGCATGCCTTCCAGAAGGCCGTTGCCGGCGCGCAGGATGGAGGCGAAAACCAGTTTCTTGCCTTCCAGAACCGGAGCCTGAATGGTTTCGAGCGGCGTGTCGATGGTTTCCATCGTCATTTCAAGGTCGCGCGTCACTTCATAGCAAAGCAGCGTCGAAATTTCCCTCAGCAGGCGACGGAAGCCGGCCGTGGAAGTTTCCTTCTTGCGCATGATGGTGAGTTTGTGCCGCACCAGCGGATGTTCAATGACTGTGACGCCGTCCATGAAACTGGCCTTCCTTTTTGATCTTGTGCCCCTGTCATTCACCGAAAGCGGGCTTTTCGCAAGCCTTCTTCGCGGTTTTACCCCGTCAACCGTCGTCTCGGGCGCGATCCAGTCTCGCAAGCAGCTGCCCGCGCGTCGCCTCGTCCACGAAGGCGCATTCCAGTGCGGTACGGGTCATGCCGTTGATCTCGGTGTCGCTGAAGCCGAACACGCCGGCGGCCAGCTCATATTCCCGGGCAAGCGAGGTGAAGAAGAATGGCGGATCGTCGGAATTGATGCATACACGCACTCCGGCATCGCGCAACGCCTTCAGCGGATGGCTGGCGAAATCCGGATAAACTTTGAGTGCGATATTCGACCCGGGGCAGACTTCCAAAACCGTTCCCGTCTCGACAAGCCGGGAGACGAGACCGGCATCTTCGATGGCGCGCACGCCATGGCCGATGCGTGCTGGTTTGATGAGATCGAGTGCATCGGCAACGCTTTCCGGTCCGCAGACCTCGCCGGCGTGGATGGTCAGTCCGAGACCCGCATCGCGGGCAATATCGAAGGCGCGCGCATAATCGGCAACCCGGCCCATGCGTTCCTCGCCGGCCATGTTGAAACCGGTCACCAGCGGATGCCGGGCACGTGCCGCATATTCGGCCGCCGCGATCACCCGTTCCGGGCCGAAATGCCGTTCGCCGGTAACGAGGATACGGGTCTCGATGCCGGTTTTTTCCTTCGCGATCCGGATGCCTTCGGCGATACCGGCGAGATAAGCGTCAGCGCCAAGTCCGATACGGTCGCCATGGTCGGGCGAAATGATCAGCTCGCTATAGATCGTGTTGGCCTGCGCCAGTTCGGTCAGATAGGTTTCGGTCAGAACCGCATAGTCCTCATCCGTCTTGAACACCTGCGCCACCGCATCGTAGCACTGGATGAACTCGGCGAAATCCGACCAGACATATTGGCCGTCACGCAGAAAGCTGCTGGTGTCTATGCCGTATTTCTCTGCCTGTTTTGCGACGAGGGCAGGCGGTGCCGCACCTTCGATGTGGCAGTGGATTTCTGCTTTCAGCAAATGCGATGTCAAATGAAGCTCCTGCCGTGTGAACCGGCCTCGATACCAAGATGATGGGCGATGCTTTCGCCGATGTCGGCGTAGCTTGAACGAATTCCGACATCACGAGAGCGGATGCCCGGCCCGAATGCCATGATTGGCACCCGTTCGCGTGTATGGTCGGTGCCACGCCAGGTGGGGTCGCAACCATGGTCGGCGGTAAGAATGGCGATGTCTCCCGGCTTCATCTTGCGATGAATTTCCGGGATGCGCGCATCGAAAGCCTCAAGCGCAGCCGCATAACCGGCAACGTCACGACGGTGGCCATAAAGCATGTCGAAATCGACGAAATTGGTAAAGACGAGATCGCCATTTTCGGCCTCGTCGATGGCCTGCAGTGTCGCATCCATCAGGGCTGCGTTGCCATTTGCCTTGATGACGCGTGAGATACCCTGATGGGCATAGATATCGCCGATCTTGCCGATGGCGTGCACTTTGCGCTCCGCCTCCACCAGCCGGTCGAGAAGCGTCGGTTCGGGCGGCGGCACGGAAAAGTCGCGGCGGTTGCCGGTACGTTCGAAGGTGGCGACCGTCTCGCCGATGAAAGGACGGGCGATAACGCGGCCGATACTCAAGGGATCAAGCAGTTTGCGCACCGTCTCGCAGAGCGCGATCAGCCTGGCCAGCCCGAAATGGCTTTCATGCGCGGAGATCTGGAACACGGAATCGGAAGAGGTGTAGCAGATCGGCTTGCCGCTCCTGATATGTTCTTCGCCGAATTGCGCGATGATGTCAGTGCCGGACGCATGGCAATTGCCGAGAATGCCGGGAATATCCGCCTCTTTGCAAATGGCCTCCACTAGCTCCGGGGAAAAGGCGTCTCCCTCCGTCGGGAAATAACCCCAGTCGAAGGTGACAGGCGTTCCGGCGATTTCCCAGTGGCCGGATGGCGTATCCTTGCCTTTTGAAACTTCGCTGGCTGAGCCATGCAGGCCGAAAATACGTTCCGGCGGCTCCATGCCGGCGGGAATGTCGCCACTTGCCTGGCGCGCGATCTCCAGAAGGCCAAGCGAGCACATGTTCGGCAGCTTCAGCGGGCCGGATCGAAGCCCCGGCCTGTCGGCTGCACCTGCGGCACAGAACTCGGCGATGTGGCCGAGGGTATTCGCGCCAAGATCACCATAGTGCTCTGCGTCAGGTGCACCGCCGACACCGAAGGAATCCAGAACGAGAAGAAATGCTCTTGCCATAACTCACCGAAACAAAATGCGCCGACGGGCAATGTCAGGCCGAACTGTCGTTATAGATCAGCAAAACGTGAAGAAGGAAGCGCTTTTATGAACCATCCGGTAAAACCAGCTGTTCAATCAGCATCCCGTTTCGATTTCGGTGTGTTGAGGTTGCGCAGCACGTACCAGCCGGCCGCAACCACCATGGCCGCGAGAATATACCAGGTGACGGCGTAGGAGAGGTGGCTATTGGGGAAGGTGAGCATGGTTTTGCCGCCAACCGGCAGGCCGCCCGGATTGGCCGTCGCATCCGCATCGACGTAAAACGGCGCCACGTCGGAGAGGCCGGATGCCTGCGTGATCTGGGGAATGTTGCGGGAATACCAGCGGCCATTTGCCGGATCGTTAGTTCGAAGGAAAAGTCCGCCGGTTTCCGGCGCGCGCATCAGCCCGACGATTTCGACGTTTCCGGCCGCTTCCCCTTCGCGGCGTGTAGACGGATCGCGTTTGTCGGAGGGCACGAAGCCACGATTGACGATCACGCTTGAGCCATCGTCCCGCCGCAGCGGTGTCATGACCCAGTAACCGGGGCCGAGATCCGTGACCGTGTAGACCTGAACCTCCTTGTCGTTGAGCAGGGTACCGGACAGTTTCACACGGCGATATTCATAATCGGCGGAATCGGTGAGGGCCGGCCATTCACCGGCGGCAGGCGCATCGACAGGCGCGGCATGGGCGCGGGCCTCGACACGCTCAATCAAATCCAGCTTCCAGAATAGGCGCTGGACCTGCCATGTTCCAAGCGCCAGCAGGCAGCCCGTCAGGATAATGGTCAAAAACAGGACGACGATTGCCGCAGGGCGGATACGCCGGTTTTGGGGTGCGATTTCGCTCATCTCATGGTCCTTGCGAAGCGCCTCTGGCAGCAGGATCGTCTGCTCCGGCGGGCACTTGGCTCCCGCATGCGCTTCCTCCAGCAAATAACCCCATAAATCGCGCCAGGATTCATGGGGTTATGTGTTGGCGCGGAGCGGCCTGCCGGAGGTCCGGCAGGCCGTTGATTTATGGCTGCTCAGGGCAGGTTTTTCACATCTTCGATGTGCAGCGGCATCATGTTCTTGTTCATGTTGTACATGACCCAGAGCGAACCCGAGAGCGTGATCAGCAGCACCACAACGGTGAAGATCAGCGCCATGAAGGTCCAGCCGCCCTCGGACTTGGTGTCCATGTGCAGGAAGTAGATCATGTGCACGAAGATCTGGATGACGCCGAGACCCATGATCGCGATGACCAGCACGGTCTTGTTTTCCAGAACGTCGCCCATGACCAGCCAGAAGGGGATCGCCGTCAGAATGACCGACAGGACAAAGCCGATCATATAGCTTTTGAACGTGCCGTGGCTTGCGCCATCATGGTGATGGTCGTCGCCATGCGCGTCGTGATGTGCGTGTGCTTCGGAACTCATCAAAGAACTCCCATGAGATAAACGAAGGAGAAGACGCCGATCCAGATGACGTCAAGGAAGTGCCAGAACATCGACAGGCACATCAGGCGACGCTTGTTCGCCGGGATGAGGCCGTGTTTGCCGACCTGAACCATCAGTGTGACGAGCCAGATGACACCGAAGGTGACGTGCAGACCGTGCGTGCCGACCAGCGCGAAGAAGGCCGAAAGGAAGGCCGAACGCTGCGGGCCGGCGCCTTCCGCGATCAGGTGATGGAACTCGTAGATTTCGACCGCAAGGAAGGCGAGACCGAAGAGGCCGGTGACACCGAGCCATATCAGCGTCGTTTTCACCTTCTTCTTTTCCATTTCCAGCATGGCAAAGCCATAGGTGATGGAGGAGAAGAGCAGGAAGCCGGTATTGATGGCGACCAGCTTCAGGTCAAACAGGTCCGCACCCGAAGGGCCGGCCGCGTAGTTGCGGCCGACAACGGCATAGGTGGCAAACAGCGTCGCGAAGATGAGGCAGTCGCTCATCAGATAAAGCCAGAAGCCCAGCGACGTGCCGTTCTCCGGGTGGTGATCTTCCTTCAGGTAGAAGACCGGTGGTTCAGCGCCGGCGGCGCTTTGTGCAGGTGCATGAGCCATATTCGTTACGCCTGTTCCGCAAGCAGCTTTGTACGCTCAGCCTCGACGGTCGAAACGTCGGAAGCCGGAATGTAGTATTCGCGGTTGTAGTTGAAGGTGTGGGCAATCGAGACTGCGATGATGGCGAGCATCGAAAGAGCCGCAAGCCACCAGATATGCCACACTAGGGCGAAGCCGAGGACGACGCTGATGGCGCTGATGATGACGCCCGCGCCGGTATTTTTCGGCATATGGATCGGGATGAACCCTTCCTGCGGACGGTCGTAGCCACGCTTCTTCATGTCAGCCCAGGCATCCACGTCATGAATGACCGGCGTGAAGGCGAAGTTGTAGGCGGGCGGTGGCGACGACGTCGACCATTCCAGCGTGCGGCCATTATAGGGGTCGCCCGTCACGTCGCGCAGCTGATCGCGCTTCAGGTAGCTGACGATGAGCTGGATGACGAAGGAGGCGATGCCGAGTGCGATCAGGAAGGCGCCGAAGGCGGCGATCAGGAACCAGATCTGCAGCGAATTGTCCTCGAACTGGCTGATACGGCGGGTAATCCCCATCAGGCCGAGAATATAGAGCGGCATGAAGGCGAAGTAGAAGCCGATGAACCAGAACCAGAAGGACAGCTTGCCCCAGAACGGATCGAGACGGTAACCGAAGGCCTTCGGGAACCAGTAGACGATACCTGCAAGCACACCGAACACCACACCACCGATGATGGTGTTGTGGAAGTGGGCGATCAGGAACAGCGAGTTGTGCAGCACGAAATCCGCGGGCGGAACGGCAAGAAGAACGCCGGTCATGCCGCCGATGACGAAGGTGATCATGAACCCGATCGTCCAGAGCATCGGAACGTCGAAATTGATGCGGCCCTTATACATGGTGAAGAGCCAGTTGAAGATTTTCGCGCCCGTCGGGATCGAGATAATCATCGTGGTGATGCCGAAGAAAGCGTTGACGCTCGCGCCGGAACCCATGGTGAAGAAGTGGTGCAGCCAAACGATGTAGGCAAGGATGGTGATGACACCAGTTGCATAAACCATCGAGGCATAACCGAAGAGACGCTTGCGGGAGAACGTCGCAACGATTTCCGAGAAGACGCCGAATGCCGGCAGCACCAGAATGTAAACTTCGGGATGGCCCCAGATCCAGATGAGGTTGACGTACATCATCGGGTTGCCGCCGAGATCGTTGGTGAAGAAATTGGTGCCAACGTAACGGTCGAGGGTAAGAAGCGCGAGCGTGCCGGTCAGGATCGGGAACGAAGCCACGATCAGGATGTTCGAACACAGCGATGTCCAGACGAAGATCGGCAGGCGCATCATGGTCATGCCAGGCGCGCGCATCTTGATGATCGTCACGATCAGGTTGATGCCTGAGAGTGTCGTTCCCACACCGGCGATCTGCAGACCCCAGATATAATAATCCACCCCGACGCCCGGGCTGCCGTCGATGCCGGAAAGCGGCGGATAGGCGAGCCAGCCGGTCTGCGCATATTCACCTACGAACAGCGAGATCATGGTGATGACGGCGCCGGCCGTGGTCATCCAGAAGGAGAAGTTGTTGAGAAAGGGGAACGAAACGTCGCGGGCGCCGATCTGAAGCGGCACGACGAAGTTCATCAGACCGGTGATCATCGGCATGGCCATGAAGAAGATCATGATGACGCCATGGGCCGTGAAAATCTGGTCGTAATGGTGTGGCGGAAGATAACCTTCCGAGCCGCCGGAGGCGATCGCCTGCTGGACACGCATCATGATGGCGTCGGCAAAGCCGCGCAACAGCATGACCAGCGCCAGAATGATGTACATGATACCGATCTTCTTGTGATCGATGCTCGTGAACCATTCGTTCCAGAGATAACCCCACAGCCGGAAATAGGTGAGGGCGCCAACGACGGCGATGCCGCCCAGCGCCACGGCCGCGAAGGTGGCGACAAGAATGGGCTCGTGAAGCGGGATGGACTCCCATGTCAGCTTCCCGAACAGGAACGACGTTTGATCGGAATTGACGATCATTTTCAGCCTCTTGCGATTCTAAGACGTAAGGTCGGCGCAGCCAGGCCGCGCCGAAGAATGCCGGGACGTATCGTCAGCCAGCGACTTGTTTGGTTTCCGGCAGCGCTGCAGGCTCGAAAGTCTGACCTTTGATCGCAGCCGGAGTAGATTGGGGACCGCTGGCGACGCCGTAAGGCGCAAGCGGCGTGCAGACGACGGAGTTCAGCGCCTTGGTGATGTCGATGCCTTCCTTGCCACCGCCGCCCTTGGCGTCGATATGCATCATGTCGCGCATGCAGAGCTTGTTGGGTTCGACACAGCGGTTGAGGATGGCGCTGTAAAGTTCCGGATCGACCGAGGCGAAATATTGCACCGGCTCGCGCTCCGAAGGCTTGGCGAATTCCAGATATTCCTGTCGGCCGAAGCCCTTGCCGCCTTCTTTCGCCTTGGCAACCCACTCATCGAAGCCCTGCTGGCTGAGGCCATGGAACTTGAAGCGCATGTGGGAGAAGCCGGGGCCGGAGAAGTTGGCCGAGAAGCCGTCATAAACGCCTTCCTTGTTGATGACGGCGTGCAGCTTGGTCTGCATGCCGCCCATGGCGTAGATCTGGCCGGCAAGTGCGGGAACGAAGAAGGAGTTCATCGCGGTCGTGCCGGTGATCTTGAAGTTGATCGGAACATCGACCGGAGCGGCGAATTCGTTGACGCTGCCGATACCGAGTTCGGGGTAGAAGAACAGCCATTTCCAGTCCATGGCCACCACTTCCACCGTGATCGGCTTGATATCCGCGGTGACCTGACGGTTCTCGTCGATGCGCTCCAGCGGACGGTAGGGGTCGAGACGGTGGGTGGAAATCCAGGTTACCGTGCCGAGCATCAGGATGATCGCAACGGGGGCCGACCAGATCACCATTTCAAGGCGCGTCGAGTGGTGCCATTCGGGATCGTAATCCTCGGCTTTGGCCGATTCACGATATTTCCATGCGAAGAAAAGCGTCAGCACGATGACCGGAACGATGATCAGCAGCATCAGAACCGTGGACGTGATGATGAGATCGCGCTGCTGGATGGCGACGTCGCCCGATGGATTCATGACCACGAGGTTACAGCCGCTAAGCAGCAGCAGTACCGGAATAGCCAGAAGGGCGGATGGGATTTTTTTGATCATGCGCACGTTCTCTGAACTCGTACAGTTTGGATTATGCCGCGATTAATTGCCGAACATCATTTTTCAAATGAGGTATATTGTCGCGGTGCAGCGAAACCTTCGCGATGCACCATGTGCCTGGCAGAGCTGCCTTTGAAGGCGGAGCGGCTGCATTATCGCATAGCGCGCTTGTGGGGCAAGCCTTTCTTATCAAACTTCAATTGACGTTACGGAGGGTGCGTGTGACAATCCGTCGCATCGTAACGCAACGGAAGAGGAGCCCGAGCGTTACAGGGAATGGTTCGACCATGACGCAGGAGGGATATTATGAGTTATAGCAATGCTGCTCCATCATTTGGGCAGGCGCCGGAAGCCAATGGTCATGGAACAGATCCGGTCAAGGTCGATCCGGATCGCATCACGATTGCGGTCATTCTTGCGAGAATGACGGAGTTTTTCGACTTTTTCATCTACGCCATCGCCTCCGCTCTCGTTTTTCCGCATGTCTTCTTTTCCTTCGTCGATCCGCTGACGGCCACGCTTTATTCCTTCGCGGTGTTCTCTCTGGCCTTTATCGCAAGGCCGATCGGCTCGCTGATCTTCCTCCAGATCGACCGCAAGTTCGGTCGTGCCGTCAAGCTGATGGCGGCGCTCTTCACGCTCTGTGGCTCCACCATGGCGATCAGCTTCCTTCCCTCCTATGCGGAAGCCGGCATGCTCGCCCCCGTTCTCCTGGCGGTGTTTCGCATCGGCCAGGGCCTTGGTCTGGGCGGCGCCTGGGATGGTCTGGTTTCGCTGCTTGCCATGAATGCACCGCAGAAACAGCGCGGCTGGTACGCGATGATGCCGCAGATCGGCGCGGCCATGGGCTTCGGTCTCGCCAGTGCCTTTTTCATCGTTTTCGTCACGCAGCTTTCCAATGCGGAATTCCTCGCCTGGGGCTGGCGTTTCCCCTTCTTCGTGGCGCTGGCGCTCAATGTTCTCGCGCTCTTTGCCCGCCTGCGCATGATCGTCACGCCGGAATTCCAGGCCATGCTGGAGCAGCACGAGCTGGAACCGCGCCCGATGTTCAAGATGCTGCGCTCGCAGTTCCCGGTCGTCGTCACCGGTGCCTTCGTGCCTTTGGCAAGCTTTGCGCTCTTCCATCTCGTCACGGTGTTTCCGCTGAGCTGGGTCTCCCTCAACACCACCCAGCGCGTGTCGGACTTCCTGTTCGTGCAATTCGTCAGCGCCATTATCGCCGGCGGCATGATCGTGGTGTCCGGCATTCTGGCCGACAGGATCGGCAGGCGGAAGCTTCTGGCCATTGCGGCTGTGCTCATTGGTCTATTCAGCCTTGTTGCGCCGGTCCTTCTCGGTTCGGGCGATATCGGCCGCTATCTCTTTGTCCTGATCGGCTTCTCGCTGCTTGGCCTGTCTTTCGGCCAAGCGGGCGGCGCGCTCGCCTCCCGCTTCAGCCGCGAATATCGCTATACCGGCGCATCGCTCACCTCGGATATTTCCTGGTTGATCGGCGCCGGTTTCGCACCGCTCGTCGCGCTTGGATTTTCGTCCAAATTCGGACTGTTCGCCGTCGGAATTTACCTGATGTCGGGTGCGCTCTGTACGCTGATCGCTCTGTGGTTCAGCCGCACACTGGAAATGCCTTCGGACTGATCTGGGCAATTTAACAATCCCTGCAGCCATCGCGCCGCGGAATCCTGTCGGATTTCGCGGCGTTTTTGTTTTTTTATTGCGCGAGGCCGATTTTAATCTTGACTCGGTCCATCATGAAATATTATGTAAGCAATACTGACATAATTCAGTGTGTCTCATTGCCGGGAATGCCGGCCACCAGGGAACGCGATGCGAACGACGACGATCATTATTTGCGAAAAAGCGGCCATTGCCGCCACGCCGTTTGCCGGCTGCAAAACGACCGTTCGCGCCATTAAACGCCGATAGCCAAAAAAAGAGGAGCAGCCAGGTCGCCTGCGGCTCCGCCCGCAGAGTGCCGGCTGACGCGCCGGGTTTCGGGAAAAGAGGGTGATGCCGCGCGAAATGCGCAACGAGAGGAGAGTGCCTTGAGTGTGACGGAGCAAAAATTCGGCCTTTATGATGCGGCTTTTGAAAAAAGCAGCTGTGGCGTCGGTTTCATCACCCGCAAGGATGGCATGCAGACGCATGATGTGCTGAAGCGCGGCCATGAGGCGCTCTGTGCCGTGCCGCATCGCGGCGGCATGTCGGCGGAAGGTGTTGGTGATGGCGCGGGCGTGTCCCTGGACCTATCGCTCTCCTTTTTTCGTGAGTTGACGGGACAAGGTTCCCTCAAGGCCGGCCGGTTCGGCGTCGGCAATTTTTTCCTGCCGCAGAATGAGGCTTTCCACGGTGAGGCCGTCGGTATCATCGGCAGCGCTCTGAAAGAGCAGGGCTTTTCGGTTCTGCTGGTGCGCGATGTGCCGGTGAATGATGCGGCCATCCGTCCCGCCGCAATCCCCTACCAGTTACCGATCCGCCAATGGGTTTTTTCGGCACCAGCGGAATGCGCGACGCTTGCTGAGTTCGACTGGCGCATCCACAAGGCGTTGCTCACCATCGAGGCGCTCGCTTACACCGTGCCGGAGCTTGCCGGTTTTTACCCGCTGTCGCTCAGCGCGCGCACGCAGGTGCTCAAGGGGCGTCTGAACTCCCAGGAGGTCATGCCCTATTTCTGCGATCTGACAGATCCGCGCCATGAAGTGCATACGATGTATTTCCACACGCGCTTCTCCACCAATACCGATCCGCACCCCTCCATGGCGCAGCCCTTCCGCCTGATGGCGCATAATGGCGAACTCAACACCGACAAGAAAAACCGGCTATCGGAAGCAGCCGTGGCGCTGGCGAAGAATGCCAGCATCGTCAGGCCCAAGGGCCAGTCGGATAGCTGCCGTCTGGACCAGACATTGCAGGCGCGGGTGATGGAGGATGGTCTCGACCTCGTCACCGCCGTGGTCTCGATGATGCCGCCAGCCTGGGAAAACGACGACACGCTCTCGCCCGGTGTGAAGGCGATGCTGGAATATTTCTCGCTCTATGAGGAAAAGAACGACGGCCCGGCCGCGCTGATCTTCGGTGACGGCACGATCATTGGTGCACGCCTCGACCGCCTTGGCCTGCGCCCGCTGCGCACCGTCGAGACGGAGGACTATCTCTGTGTCATGTCTGAGGCGGGGCAGATTGCCTTCCCGGCGGAAAGCGTCATTCGCCGTGGCCGCATCGAAGCGGGTGGCATGCTTTATTACGATCACGCCGAGCGTCGCGCCTTTTCAACCGTCGAGGCGCTGGAGCTTCTGGCCTCACAGCGGGATTATCCGTCGCTGCTGTCTGAAGCGCGCGTAATGCTTGGTGATCTGCCAGAGGTGCCGGCCGACAAGCAGGGTTCGCCGCTTCGCTACAATGGTGATCTGGAACGGCATCAGCGTTATGTCGCCTATTCGCACAATCAGGAAAGCTTCAAGTTCCTGATGGACCCGATGCTGGCCTCCGGTGCGGAAAAAATCTCGGCCATGGGTTATGGCAATGCCATCAATGCGCTTTCCGATCAGGAAGGCGGGGTGGCCAAATATTTCTCACAGCGTTTCGCGCAGGTCACCAATCCGCCGCTCGACAGCATTCGTGAGGCCGATGGTATGACGCTACGGGTGGCGTTGGGCGCAAAGCCGAACAGCGGTGCGGCCAAGGCCCGCCAGATCGTCGTTCGCTCCCCGATCCTTACCCACCTTGATATGCTGCGCATTCGCGAGCAGCCCGAGACACCCGTTCGTCGTTTCGAAATGCTCTATACGCCAGTCTTCGATGCTGCTGACGCCAATGAAGCGGCCCTCCGGCAGGCGATCGACGGCCTTTGCGATGAGGTTGCGGCTTTCGCAGCCGAGCAGGGCGGGATTGCCGTCATCACCGACCGGCATGTCTCGGCGGGCCGCGCGGCCTTGCCGATGATCATGGTCGTTTCCGCCATCAATCAGCGGCTGATCGAGGAAGGTCTGCGGCTGCGCGTTTCCCTGATTGTCGAAAGCGGGCAGTTTTCGTCCTCCCATCATATCGCAGCCGGCCTCGGTTTCGGTGCTTCGGCTGTCTATCCGCTCGGCGTGCAGTTCCGTGCGGAAGAGAAATTCGGCGCCGAGGCCGACAAGGCGTTCAAGCGCTTCGCCAAGGCGGCGGAAAAGTCGCTGATGAAGACCATGGGCAAAGTCGGCCTATGCACGGCGGAAAGCTACATTGGCGGTGAGTTCTTCGAGCCGAATTTCCTCGATACCAACGATCCCGTCCTGAAGCGTTATTTCCCCAATGTGAAGACCCCGGTCGGCGGCGTCACCTTCGCCGTTATCGCGCAGGCGGTGGCCGACTGGCATCGAAAAGCATTGTCGGTGAAGGGTGAAAACGACATTCCGCTCCTCGGTCTCTTCAAGGAGCGCGCTGAAGGCGCCGGCCATTCTTATGGCACCACGGCGGTTCGCGGCTTCGTTGATATGACGGAGGAGAAGATCGGTTTCGACAAGGGAACCGAAAACGAAGAGGCGCTGCGCCTCCTGCCGCTTAACCGGCTGGAAGATGCCTTCGGTCTCAACGATGCTGCCTATTATCACAACAGCTTCGACCGGCTGACCCCGGAGGCCATCGACGCATTCGAGGTGACGCCCGGTTACCGCTCCTTTGCCCGCATGATGGCTGAAGAAAGAGCGCGCCGCCCGGCCGCCCTGCGCGATGTTCTGGAACTGCCGGCCGATGTGACCTTTGCCGGTTCGGCCGAAGAATTCCGCCGGGAAATGGGGCGGTTTTCCCGGCAGGGCAATAACAGCTTCATGGTGCGCGGATTGCGCTGCGAAGCGGCAGGAGACGGCGCGTTCCGGCTACATCTGATCGGCCCGCACGGTCATGAACTTGCCCGCCTCGCCGCACTCGGCCAGTCGCTGCTCGACCGCTTCGGCGGCGACATCGCCGGCCATTGGCTGGAAGGTGGCGCGCTCATGGTTCAGGCAAAGGGTGAGGCCGCCGCCTATCTGTCGCTTATCCGCACCGCACCGGAGAGTATTCCGCTTGAGACCGTGCAAAAGGCAAGCGAGATCACCAAGACCCTCGCATCGGGTGCCATGAGCCACGGCGCGCTGGTTGCTGCTGCCCATGAGGCGGTGGCCCACGGCACCAACATGGTCGGCGGCATGTCGAATTCCGGCGAGGGCGGCGAGCATATCTCCCGTTACGGCACCATCCGTGCCTCGCGCATCAAGCAGTTCGCCTCCGGCCGCTTCGGTGTCTGGGCCGGTTATCTTGCCGATCCGATGCTGGAAGAGATCGAGATCAAGATTGGCCAGGGCGCAAAGCCGGGCGAGGGCGGGCAGCTGCCATCTCCCAAGGTGACGGTGGAGATCGCTGCGGCGCGCGGTGGCACGCCAGGCGTCGAGCTGGTCTCGCCGCCGCCGCATCATGATACCTATTCGATCGAGGACCTGGCCCAGCTTATCCACGACGCCAAGGCGGCACGCGTGCGCGTCATCGTCAAGCTCGTATCGTCGGAAGGCATCGGCACGATTGCAGTCGGCGTCGCCAAGGCGGGTGCGGATGTCATCAACGTTGCCGGCAATACCGGCGGCACGGGTGCTGCGGCCGTTACCAGCCTCAAATATACCGGCCGTGCGGCGGAAATCGGCATAGCCGAGGTGCATCAGGCGCTGTGCGCCACCGGTCTGCGCGCCAAGGTGCTGCTACGTTGTTCCGGCGCGCACCAGACGGCGAGCGACGTGGTGAAATCAGCCCTTCTCGGCGGCGACAGCTTCGAATTCGGCACCACGGCGCTGATGATGCTGAAATGCGTCATGGCGAAGAACTGCAACATCAAGTGCCCGGCCGGTCTCACCACCAATCAGGAAGCCTTCAACGGCGATCCGAGGGCGCTGGCGCAATATCTCATGAACATCGCCCATGAAACGCGCGAGATTCTGGCCGGGCTCGGGGTTGCCTCGCTGCGGGAAGCCCGTGGTCGTTCCGACCTTCTTCACCTCCTCGATCATCCGGCAAGCGTCGGCCAGCTTGACCTCCGGGCAATGCTTGCCGTGGTCGAAGAGGTGAAGATCGACAGCCCGGTCTATATGGAAAAGGACTTCGCACTCGACGATGCCTTCATCGATCTCGTGCGTTCGGCGCTGGTCGACAGCAAGCGCGAGAACATCGAGCTTGGCGGCAATCGTTTCCTCAACAATTGCAACAAGAGCGTCGGCGGCCAGCTCGCCGTCGATATCGAACGCATGTTGAACCACGAACTTTCCGATGAGCAACTGGACGCGCTTCCGGCCGTCAAGCGGGATGGCCGTGGCCGCCGTTTTCTGGAAGCGGGTTCGGTGCGCATCGATACGTCAGGTTCGGCTGGTCAGTCCTTCGGCGCTTTCTGCAATGACGGCATGGTCATGGTGCATACCGGCACCTGCAATGACGGTGTCGGCAAAAGCGCCTGCGGCGGCACCATCGTCGTGCGCTCCCCCGGCGGCGGTTCGCAAGAGGCGGGCGGCAATGTGCTGGTCGGTAATTTCGCGCTATTCGGCGCCACCGGCGGCCGCACCTTCGTGGAAGGACAGGCGGGCGACCGTTTTGCGGTGCGTAATTCTGGCGCCACCGCCGTGGTCGAAGGCGTTGGCGATTTCGCCTGCGAATATATGACCAATGGTGCTGTTCTCAACCTTGGCAGTTTCGGCAAGGGTTTTGGCAACGGCATGAGCGGCGGCTTCGTCTATCAGTATGATCCCTATGGCGATCTGCCGAAGAAGGTCAGCCATGATTCCATCCTGCTCGGCTCGATCACCGGTGAGGATGAACAGGCAGCAATCCACAATCAGGCAGTCCACCAGCTTCTAAGCCTGCATGTCGCAGAGACCGGCTCGGCCAAGGCGGCATGGCTTCTGGAAAACTGGGAGAGTGAGCAGCATAATTTCGTCTATGGCATGCCGCGCGCCCTGCTGCTTTATCAGGACAGCGATGAGATCCTCAAAGCCAAGCCCCGCAAGGAGCTGCTGGAGGAGCTGGCGTCGGCACTTGCCGCCCATCAGCTGCGCAAGTTCAAGCTCGCTTATCGGGACCGTAAGGCTGTCTTGAACGGAACGGTGCCGGGTTATGGCGAGACGGATACGGAAGACATGTATGCGCTTCTCAATAACTACACCGTATTGAGCATGGCGCAGGCCATCGCCCTGCAACGGTTGCCGATGGCATCCGGCCCTTCCGACCCGACAATAGAAAAAGCCGTGCGTAATCTCATCCTCACGGAAGATTACGCGCTGATGCAGCGCCTGCTGAAATATGCCCGTGAAGCACTTTCCGACCATAGCGACGAACAGCTCGCGGTGATGATCGCGGCCAAGCGGCTTGACGATTACAAGCAGGCGCTGGCGCGCCGGAACATCTGGTCGGTGGACAGCCCCGGTACCTATGGCTGGATCATTCAGCAGAACCGGAAAAACATCGAGAAGATCGGCCGTCTGCCGGGCTTCGAGGAGCTTTTCGCCGCTCGCGCCATCCCGGACCTTGCCACCGCATCCAGCCAGAACAGGGCAGCATGATGAAGATACCTTACATTCCACAGGATGCGCCGTTTAATGGTGACCAGCGCGCCTGGCTCGCCGGTTTTCTGGCCGGGCTCCACTCCCGCACCGCCATCGGCCTCGAGACATCGGTGGCCTCTGCTGCCCCCAAGGCGACGGCCAGCCTGCTGAACATCCTTGTCGGCACCCAGACGGGCAACGCCGAGGCGTTGGCGATGGATATTGCCGCCGCTGCCCGCACCCAGGGCATGCAGCCGGTTGTGACGGCGCTGGACGACGTTTCGATGGACAGTCTCGGCTCCATGAAGCGTGTCATCGTCGTCACCTCGACCTACGGGGAAGGCGAGATGCCTGACAATGCCCAGCTGTTCTGGGAGGCGCTTGCCGCCGATGGCGCGCCACGACTGGATGAGATGAATTTCGCCGTTCTTGCACTCGGCGATACCGGCTATGACGGCTTCTGCCAGGCGGGCAAGCTTATCGATACGCGTTTCGAACAGCTCGGCGGCAGGCGCATGAAGACGCGTATCGACTGCGACATCGATTTCGAGGATGCGGCCGCCGCCTGGATCGGCGAGACGCTGCCGCTTGCCCTCGCCATCGGTGGTGACAATGCCGCCGCGATTACACCTGTGATCGCCGAGCCGCCCGCGCGGGCAAAACAGGGCTGGGGTCGCAAGAACCCTTATTCGTCACGGGTGAGCGTCAATCGCCTTCTTTCCGGCCCGGCCTCGTCCAAGGAGATTCGCCATTACGAATTTGATCTTGGGGCAAGCGGCCTTGAATATGAGGCCGGGGACGCCCTTGGTGTCGTCCCCCTCAACGACCCGAAACTGGTCGCCGCTCTGCTCGAATGCTTTGGAGCGAGTGCGGATGGCGAGGTCACCGGCCTCGACCGGCCGATCGGTGATGCGCTTCTGAACATGTTCGAGATATCGACGCCTTCGCGTGAACTGGTGGCTGAAATTGGCAAGCGCGCAGGACATGACGAGTTGAGCCATATCCTTGCCAATGGGGACAGGGAGCAGCTGGCCGCCTTTCTCTGGAGCAAGGATATTCTCGATCTGCTCAATCTCGGCGGAAAGCCCGTATTCGATCTTGCCGAATTCGTGACCTTCCTGAAGCCGCTGCAGCATCGCGCTTATTCCATCTCCTCCAGCCCGCTGGTTGCGGAAAACAGCGTGCATCTGACCATCGCCAGCGTGCGTTATCGTGCCGATGGCCGCGAGCGTGGCGGCGTATGCTCCACCTATCTGGCGGACCGGGTTGAGGCCGACCAGAATGCCGGGATTTTCGTGTCGCCCAACAAGGCATTCCGCGTGCCGCAGGATAACGGCGCGCCTGTCATCATGGTCGGACCGGGCACCGGCATCGCGCCTTTCCGGGCCTTTCTGCAGGAGCGGCAGGCGAGGGGTGCTGCTGGTAAGAACTGGTTATTCTTTGGTGACCAGCACCGCCAGTCGGATTTCATCTACGAAAACGAGCTTGGTGACATGAGTCGTGATGGCGTGCTGACCCGTCTCGACCTTGCCTTCTCGCGGGATCAGGCGGAGAAGATCTATGTCCAGACCCGCATGCGCCAGAACGGCAAGGCGCTTTATCAATGGCTTGAAGAGGGCGGATATTTCTACGTCTGCGGTGATGCAACCCGCATGGCCAAGGATGTCGATGACGCCCTGCATCAGATCGTCGCCGACGAAGCCAGCATTTCTGCTGAAGCGGCAAGCGAGTATGTGAACCGGCTGAAGCGCGAAAAGCGCTATCTGCGCGACGTCTATTAGAAACGGATCGTACGGGGTCACCCTTGCTGCGCCTTCTGGCTCAGCAATTGGTGCAGGTGACCTCCGCATCGCGCTGCTTGAAGAAGTAATCACGGCCGATGGTGATCGATCTTACTCCCGATGAAGCGATGTCGGGCATGAACATCAGCAATTCATGTGGAATGGAAAGTTCGACGTGAATGAGAAAGCTGTTTTCGATGAGCAGGCGGGTTGGAACCGTGACTGCCGATCCCACCGCATATGGTCTCTGATCCTTCTCATCCCAGGACCAGGTTATTTTCGCCTGTTTCTGCTTGTCGATCGCTATGCCACTGATCTTCAGCTTCAAACCCTTCGTGCTGTAAGGCGCAAAGACAGCCGCCGCAACATTCTGCATGTTTTTGAGATAGGCCTTGTCGACGGAGCCCGTTTTGGAGATCAGGTCGTTGATCGTCGCTGAAGCGCTGCTTGCCCGCTTATAGGTATTGTAACCGATGGTGAGCTCGAAGGATGTCACATAAAGGGCGAGCAATATCGGGAAGAGAATTGCGAATTCCACAGCGCCCACGCCACGGCGATCCTTTACGAAGCGTGTGACGAGTGTTGTAAAACGAAGTCTGCCGTTCGCGACGGCGGCTATCAGGCCTGCCATCATGAGCCCCCGCTTGTTGTATATTTCTCGTTCATGAAAGCGTCGGTCGCGACAATAAGGAAATGCGAGGGCATAGACCCGTCAGCTGGACGTATTTTGGTAAGATATGGACGGATGATATCGGCGATGACACGCCAGCGATAATAGACGCGCAGCATATTGATTGTTTCCGGTCCGCCCGGCTTGAAGCCGAATTGCGCCGTATCGAGATCGTAATATTCGCCGTAAGCCTTCAGGGGTACCGTGGTCGGAATATCCTTGAAGGCCGGAAAGGAACGAAGGTCGATATAGAGTTTCTGTTCGGTTTTTATCTCATCCGCAGAGCAGGTGATCATCACCGAGACTTCGTTGCAGAAGTTCTTGCGAAAATCCTCTTTCGAAATCGAACTGCTGATTTGTCCGGTGCGCAGACGCCGCGCCATGGTTTCCGTGGCATTTACGACAACCTGTTCCGCCATCATGGCGATGAAGGTCTCAATGATCGCAAAAACAACGAGGAAATAGGGAATGGCGAGTATCGCGAATTCAATGGCCGCTGTGCCGTCACGCGAAACCCCGAATTTTCGTAGCAATGGCGTCAGTCTGGCCAGTCGCATATGTGTCGATCTCTAGAATATGCGGCAAGCGCAACCGATGAATTTGTTGCAGACCATAACCAGCTGGTATTTAAATTCAGTTACCCCAACGGCTTCTACTTTAGCGATTCACGAAAATGACACAGGCTCCAAATGCAAAAAGCCCGGCATATTGCCGGGCTTTTTCGAAGGGAAGAAACGGGTTATTATTCCGCGTCCGCTTTTGACAGAACCTCGAGTGTAGGGGTCGAGGTGATATTGTAACCGCAATCCACATAGTGGCACTCGCCGGTTACGCCGCGCGACAGGTTGGACAGCAGGTACAGCGCCGATCCGCCAATATCCTCGATATCCGCCGTGCGCCTCAGCGGCGCGTTCTTCTGGTTCCATGCGTAAATAGCACGTGCGTCGGAAATGCCGGCACCCGCCAGCGTGCGGACCGGACCAGCCGAGATGGCGTTGACGCGAATATCGCGCGGCCCGTAATCTGCAGCGAGATAACGCACGGATGCTTCAAGTGCCGCCTTGGCGACGCCCATGACGTTGTAGTTCGGGATGACGCGTTGCGAACCATTATAGGTCAGCGTCAGCATCGAACCACCATTCGTCATCAGTTCGGCGGCGCGCTTGGCAATTTCCGTGAATGAGAAGCAGGAAATGACCATGGTGCGGCTGAAATTGTCGCGGGTCGTGTTCGCGTAAAGACCCTTCAGCTCATTCTTGTCGGAAAACCCGATGGCGTGCACGACAAAATCCAGCGAGCCCCATTTTTCGCGGATCGCCGCAAAAAGTGCGTCGACAGAGGCGATATCCTCGACATCGCACGGCACGATGAAGTCAGAACCGAGTTCTGCGGCAAGCGGTTTTACGCGTTTACCAAGCGCTTCACCCTGATAGGTGAAGGCCAGTTCCGCACCCTGCGCCGCAAGTGCCTTTGAAATACCCCAGGCGATGGAGTGATTGTTCGCGACGCCCATGATGAGGCCGCGTTTACCCTGCATGATGCCGTTCATTGGCAATTATCCGTTATGACGCTGGAAGACCAGCGTGGCGTTGGTGCCGCCGAAGCCGAAGGAATTGGAAAGGATGGTGTCGATCTTGGCGTTGTCGATGCGGCTGCGAACGATCGGAACGCCCGCAAATTCCGGGTCGAGTTCGGAAATATGCGCGCTTTCGCCGATGAAGCGTTCCTGCATCATCAGCAGACCGTAGATCGATTCCTGCACGCCGGCTGCACCCAGCGAATGGCCGGTGAGGGACTTTGTCGACTGGATATGCGGAATCCTGTCGCCGAAGACTTCGCGGATCGCACCGATTTCCTTGCTGTCGCCAACCGGCGTCGAGGTGCCGTGGGTATTGATGTAGTCGATGTCGCCCTTGACGGTGGCGAGCGCCTGCCGCATGCAGCGGATTGCGCCTTCGCCTGACGGGGCCACCATGTCGTAACCGTCGGAGGTTGCGCCGTATCCGACGATCTCGGCGTAAATCTTGGCGCCGCGCGCCCTTGCATGTTCCAGTTCTTCGAGAACCAGCACGCCAGCGCCGCCAGCGATGACGAAGCCGTCGCGATTGACGTCATAGGCCCGTGAAGCGAGAGACGGAGTTTCGTTATATTTGGACGACATCGCGCCCATGGCATCGAAGAGGTTGGACATCGACCAGTCGAGGTCTTCGTGGCCGCCTGCAAACATCACATCCTGCTTGCCCCACTGGATCATCTCGGCGGCGTTGCCGATGCAATGCGCCGAGGTGGAGCAGGCAGACGAGATCGAATAGTTGACGCCGTGGATCTTGAACCAGGTGGCGAGCGTTGCCGACGCGGTGGATGACATGGCCTTTGGCACGGCGAAGGGGCCGATACGCTTCGGGCTGTTGTTCTTCAGCGTAATATCGGCTGCTTCAACGATGGTGCGGGTGGACGGACCGCCCGAACCCATGATGATGCCGGTGCGTTCATTGCCGCTGATGTCGCTCTCTTCGAGACCGGAATCGGCGATCGCCTGTTTCATGGCGACATGGTTCCACGCGCCGCCCTGCGACAGGAAGCGCATGGCGCGGCGGTCGACCAGATCGGTCGGGTCAAGAGACGGCTTGCCCCAGACCTGGCACTTGAAACCGTGTTCGGCAAAATCCGGCGAAAATGAAATGCCGGATTTGGCATCGCGCAACGATGCGGTGACTTCAGCGGCATCACCGCCGATGGAAGAAACAATACCGAGGCCGGTGACAACAACTCGTCTCATGAAAGGGACCTTTTCTTAAGATTTCGGCTGGACGACCGACGCCGCCCGGCCTTGCCAAGACTTATTCCGTCTGCTTCAGGCGGTCTTTTCTTTCGACAGCCCTACACGAAGGTCCGTCGCCTGATAAATGGTTTCTCCGTCGGCCTTCAGCCAGCCGTCGGCGGTTCCAAGCACCAGACGGCCGCGCATCACACGCTTGAAATCGATACCGTATTGCAGGAGCTTGGTGTTCGGGCGAACCATGCCCTTGAATTTGACTTCGCCGGTGGAAAGCGCCATGCCGCGGCCTTCTTCACCCAGCCAGCCGAGGAAGAAACCGGTCAGCTGCCACATGCCGTCAAGGCCGAGGCACCCCGGCATGATCGGGTTGCCCTGGAAATGGCAGGGAAAATACCAGTCATCGGGGCTGACATCGTATTCGGCGCGGATGAAACCCTTGTCGAACGCGCCGCCGGTTTCGGAAATTTCGGTGATGCGGTGAACCATCAGCATGGGGGGCAATGGGAGCTGGGCATTTCCCGGGCCGAACAATTCGCCGCGACCGCAGGACAGGATCTCCTCGTAATTGTAACTTGATTGCCTCGTTGCCATACCGCTTTCACTTCCCCAGTTACTGGTGTTGATTGACTTCACTAGAGCAAGTTAGGTTCAAAATGAAGCGCTGCAAGGGCAAAGGCCGTTTCGCCCCCATTCTTTGTCTTCAGAACCTTCTTTGCAGAAGTCATTACCTCAATGTGCCGTCCGCATACAGGAACCATCGGGAAGGAACCAGAGGAAATTTGCAAGAATGGCCGGTTTGCAGCCATTTGCGACACTCGGCGACGCTGAAACTATTGAAAGCATTCGCTGCAAAAGATATATGCTAATGCAATTGGTGAATTTCACCCCTGTGCTTGGAATGGGATTGCATGGCATTTGACGCCACTTTGGATATCGGAACGAGGCTGCGGCGCTCGGGGCTGCGCCCCACGCGTCAGCGTGTGGCTTTGGGCGATCTTCTTTTCGCAAAGGGTGATCGCCACCTGACGGTCGAGGAACTGCACGATGAGGCGGTTACCGCCGGCGTGCCTGTTTCTCTCGCCACGGTTTATAACACGCTGCATCAGTTTACCGAAGCTGGCCTGATCCGCGTTCTGGCTGTCGAGGGTGCCCGCACCTATTTCGATACCAACGTGTCGGATCACCACCATTTCTTCGTCGAGGGCGAGAACGAGGTTCTCGATATTCCCGTCAATAATCTCCACATCGGCAACCTGCCGGAAGCGCCGGAAGGCATGGAAATCGCCCATGTGGATGTGGTCATCCGCCTTCGTCGCAAGCGCGGCTGAGGTTTCGGCAGAGACTGGAAATGAAAATGGCGCCCTCGGGCGCCATTTCTGTTTCAGGCGGCTTTATCGCTCACTTCATTATATCTTCGGGGCGCCTGCCGGGCTTGGCCTTGTAGGGCGGAAAAGTCCATCCGAAGATCAGCGCTCCAGAGCGGACGCCGAAAGCCGTCAACACGCCGACGGCTGATGCCGCATAAAGCGGCGCGCCGAGGAAATAGACGATAATGAAGGTGGAAGAGCCCAAAAGCGCGCAGGTAATGTAGATTTCCGGTCGCAGGAGGACGGAAGGTTCGCCGGCGAGAATATCGCGCAGCACGCCGCCGAATGTGGCCGTCAGAACACCGGTGACGATGGCAACGGTCGCAGAGCCGCTCGCGGCAAGGCCCTTGGCTGCCCCCATCACGCAATAAGCGGAGAGGCCAAGGGCATCAAGCCATAACAGCACCCGGTAACGGGATTCGAAAAGATGTGCTGTAAAGAAGAGCAAAACCGCGACCGATACGCAGACAAGAATATAGGTCGGGTTTACCACCCAGAAGACTGGCGCCCTGCCCAGCACGAGGTCACGCACCGTGCCGCCGCCGATCCCTGTCGCGGCTGCGAAAAACAGGAAGCCGATCAGGTCCAGTTGCTTGCGTGAGGCAGCCAGAGCACCGGTTGCAGCAAAGATGGCGACACCGGCATAGTCGAGAAAACCCAGCAGTGTCATGAAAAGGTTCCCCCCGAAACATGGGCCGCGAACACGTCAGTGTCGCGCAAGCACTAAACTCTAGGCTGGCCGCCCGGATGATCGCAACATCCATAACCGAAACGGATGCAAAGGAAAATGCCGTGCGAATCGCTATCGTTGTCGCTCTTCAGACACTGGTTCTTCTGATGTTTCCGGTGGCGCTGGCGGCACAGCAGCAACTGGTGAACGATCCCGAGATTTATGAAAAGGACCATTTTCGCAACGAGTGCAAGGTGGCGGCGTTTGGTGACGATTTCGTTACACGGCTGGATATCAATAATGACGGCCTGATGGATGCCGTCGTTAATCACGGTGTTCTGGATTGCGACGGCGAAAAAGGCCGCGCCTGTGATGATGAGGGATGCCCCTATAATTTCTACGTCCAGGTAAAAGAGGGTGGTTATCTGATGATCGCCACAGCCCGGATTTACGGCTACGATTTCATCAAGCGTTTCGGCAACATGGTCTTCGTGCTGAAAATGCATCCGCGTTATTGCGAACGCACCGACAAGGAGCCCTGCCTGATGACGGTGCGGGTGCGCGGCACGAAATTCGTCACCATTTCGCGAAAGTGACGGCGGCAGCCGTTACGGCGCAATTCGCCGGATTTTGACCCGCTGATTGTATCGCTGGCGGAGCGAGCGCGGAATGACGAGGGTTGCGAAGGCTATGGCGAAAACCGAAGCCGCAACCACCCACAGCGCATCCGAATGCAGCGTCGCGCCCAACACCGCACCGCAGATTGCGCCGGTGAGCATGCCAAGCCATGGCACGATCTGGATGCCCCAGTCGAGGCTGCGTTCGCCGAGAAGAAAGCGACCGATGCCGCGGCCGAAACGGGAAAGAGCGCCGGTCACATAGGTGAGGCCGATCGGCAGCCCCTCAATATGCTCCACGGCGGCATTGACCATGCCCATCGCAAAAACGACGAGATAAAATTGCAGGAGACCGGAGGCCTCGTCGCGCAGCAGCGCTGCAATCGCCACCAGCCCGCCCACCGCCATAAGAACTGCGAAGATGCGCCGGTCGAATTTATGCGCCACCACGATGCCGCCGGCATTGCCCGCCACGAAGGCGACGATCGCGAAAAGCAGTTTGGCAGCGTGGGAGTATATGCCTGACTCCATGGAGACTGCGGCGCGCGTCGTGTTGCCGGTCATGAAGGAGACGAAATCTCCGGAAACGTAAAGACCCACCGCATCCGTCATGCCGGCGATGAAGGAAATGGCGGCAACCAGCGCAATGCCGGTTCCGGTGCGCCTTGCCTTTATGATGTTGCGACGTCTCTGTCTGGTCATGGCAGCCCGATGGAAAAACGGCAGACCTGTGCAGGTCCCTGTCACTCTATGTGTAGGACGGTAGGCGACCGATTTGCAATCTTTCCGGCAGCGCTCAAATGCCTCTACTTTGTCTAGACAAATCTAAAAACCCTGCCTACGATGCCTCAAATAAAGCGATAAAAAATGTCGCACAAAAATAAATCAAAAGGGGTTCAGATCATGAAAAAAACGTGGGTTCTCGCCACAATTGCAGCGCTTTTCTCATCCGCTTCTGCCTATGCTGAAACATCGGTCACCATCGGCATGTCCGGCTGGACCGGTTTTGCGCCGCTGACACTTGCCAAGCAGGCGGGTATTTTTGAAAAGAACGGCCTGAAGGTCGATATCAAGAAGATACCGCAGGCCAGCCGGCATCTGGCCCTTGCGTCGGGTGATATCCAGTGTGCTGCCACCACGGTGGAAACATGGATCGCCTGGAACGCCAATGGCGTGAAGTCCACGCAGATTTTCCAGATGGACAAATCCCATGGTGCTGATGGTATCGCGGTGCGCGGCGATGTCTCAAGCGTCGCTGATCTCAAGGGGAAAACGATTGCCGCTTCCGCGCCGGGCACCTCCCCCTATTTCTTCCTTGCCTGGATCCTCAAGGAAAACGGCATGACCCTGAAGGATGTCAAGGTCGTCAACCTTGAGCCGGGACCGGCCGCGCAGGCATTCGTCGCCGGCCAGAATGATGCGGCCATGACCTATGAGCCTTATCTCTCCACCGTGCGCGCCGCCCCCGACAAGGGTAAAATCCTCGCAACGACGCTGGATTATCCCGCCGTCATGGACACGTTCGGCTGCACGCCAGATTTCCTCAAGGACAATCCGCAGGCGGCGAAGGCTCTGGCGGACAGCTATTTCCAAGCACTCGACCTCATCAAGAAGGACCCTGAGAAGTCCTATGCGACGATGGGCGCGGATGTGAAGCAGGCGGGAGAGGCCTTTGCAGCTTCTGCAAAGTTCCTGGAATGGCAGGACAAGGCCGCCAACCAGAAGTTCTTCGAGGGCGAATTCAAGACCTTCTCCGAAAAGTCGGCCGATCTGCTTCTCGAAATCGGCGTGATCAAGTCGAAGCCCGATCTTTCGACGCTCGCAGATACGTCCTTCATCAAGTAACGCGCACAGGCGGCTGCATCCCTTGCCGGAATGTTGCCGACAATGACATGCAGGAAAGCGTCTTCCGCGCCGGGAATGGTGTGGAAGCGCTCTGAGGGCGCGGTGTAGCTGCCGCGCCGGTTCTCCCAGACAGGCGACAGAATGCAACCACTTCAACCTATCAGGAACAGCACGAGAATTGCCCTCGGCATTCTGTTCTTCGTGCTGTTTTTCTCCGCCTGGGGCCTCGCCACGCTTGGCGGCTTCGTATCGCCGACCTTTCTGGCGGACCCCATCACCATGCTGAAGGACGGCATCTATCTGCTGACCGATCAGGGCTTTGCCGGCGATATCGGCATGACCATCTGGCGCGTGGTGGGCGGTTTCGTGCTGGCATCCGTGGTCGCAGTGCCGCTCGGTATCGCCATGGGGGCATATAAGCCCATCGAAGCGTTGCTGGAGCCCTTCGTCTCCTTCGCCCGCTACCTTCCGGCATCCGCCTTCGTGCCGCTGCTCATTCTCTGGGCCGGCATTGGTGAGATGCAGAAACTGCTGGTTATCTTCATCGGCGCGGTTTTCCAGATCATCCTGATGGTGGCCGTAGCGGTTGCCGGCACGCGACGGGACCTTGTGGAGGCCGCCTATACCCTCGGCGCAAAAGACAGAGGCGTGGTGCGCCGTGTTCTCATTCCCGCCAATGCGCCCGATATTGCCGAAATCCTCCGCCTCGTTCTGGGCTGGGCCTGGACCTATGTCATCGTCGCCGAACTGATCGGCGCTTCCTCGGGCATCGGTTATATGATCATCAACAGCCAGGCGCTGATGGCAACCGGACAGATCATTTTCGGCATCATCGTCATCGGTGTTATCGGCCTCATTTCCGATTTCGCATTTAAATCGCTGAACCGGAAGCTTTTCGCCTGGAGGCTTGCCTGATGAGTGAACTTATTATCAAGGGCGTCAGCCGCACCTTTCCGGGCGTGCAGGGCGGGCAGCCGACGCTGGCCCTCCAGCCGACCAATCTGGAAATACCACGCAATGATTTTGTTACCATCCTCGGCCCGTCGGGCTGCGGAAAATCGACCCTGCTGCGCATCATCGCCGGGCTTGACCGTCCGACGACCGGCGAGGTCCTGCTGTCCGGCCGGGCGGTGACGGGACCGGGTGCGGATCGCGGTATGGTATTCCAGTCCTACACGCTGTTTCCCTGGCTGACGATCCGGGAAAACGTCGCCTTCGGCCTTCGCGAACGCGGCGTCGCCGAGAAGGAAAAATGGGAGATCGTTGATAGCTATATCGACAAGGTCGGCCTTCGCGGTTTTGAAAACCATTGGCCGAAACAGCTGTCCGGCGGCATGCAGCAGAGAACCGCCATTGCCCGCGCTTTGGCGAACGGTCCGAAAATCCTGCTGCTTGATGAGCCTTTCGGCGCGCTCGACAACCAGACGCGCGGGCTGATGCAGGAATTGCTGCTCGGCATCTGGGAGCGGGAGCAGAAGACCGTCATTTTTGTCACCCATGACATCGAGGAGGCAGTCTTCATGGCGTCGCGTGTGGTGACCATGTCGGCAAGGCCGGGGCGCATCAAGTCGATCACGCCGGTCGACCTGCCGCATCCGCGTCACTACACCGTCAAGGCCAGCCCGGAGTTTTCACAGCTGCGCGCGAAGCTGACGGAGGAAATTCGCAGTGAGGCGATTGCCGCCGCTGCCCATGGCTAGTTGATCCAGCGAACCGGGAGGAGAGAAGCATCGGGATGAGGAGTACAGGTGCCGATCTTCAGGAGAAATCACTGCACGAGCGCATCCGCAACGATGTCGAGCGCCATATCATGTCGGGCGAATGGCCGCCGGGATACCGTATTCCTTTCGAACACGAGATGACCCGGCAATATGCCTGCTCGCGCATGACGGTGAACAAGGCGTTGGGCGAATTGGTACAGCGCGGCCTGATTGAAAGACGCCGGCGGCTCGGCACCTTCGTTCGCCAGCCCCATGCGCAATCGGCCGTGCTGGAAATCCATGATATCGAGCGGGAGGTTCAGGCGCTCGGCCTCGTTTACGGATACCGTCTCGACAAGCGGCGTCTGCGCCCCGCGGGTGAAAAAGACAGTGCGGCAATGGCGCTTGCCGCCGACGCGCGGGTGCTGGAGCTCACCTGCACGCATTTTGCCGGCGGCGTTCCCTTTTGCCTTGAAGAACGCATTATAAATGTCACTGCCGTCCCGGAAGCGGAAGTTGCGGATTTTTCGCAGACCGGTCCGGGCACCTGGCTGTTGAAGATGGTGCCCTGGAGTGCAGCCGAACATCGCATCAGCGCCGTCTCCGCCGATCGCAAGAATGCGGCGGCGCTGGGCATCGCATCCGGTGCGGCCTGTCTGGTCATAGATCGCCGCACCTGGCACGGGACGGACTATGTCACGAGCGTTCGTGTGACCTATCCCGGCGACCGGCACGCCCTCGTGGCGCAATTTTCGCCTTCGCAAAACACCTGAAGCCACTCGGACAGTCACTTTTTTGTAAAGAAGAGTTTACGCGTCGTCTTTTAATAATATAATAGTTGTCAAAAGAACTCAGGTTTATTATCGGAACGTCAAGCTTTCACGACGGCATCCGTTCATGACCCCGGCTTTCAGAAACCGGCCAATCTGCGGATGAGTTCATCGACGGAATCCGGGATAAAAATTATGTCAGCTGAGACCTCCACTTCTTCCGCATCCTTCAACAGGGCAAACAAAACACGGCACGTTTCCCTTGCTGCGGCAGTTACCCTGCTGGCCGGGCTGAGTGCCGGCGCGGTTTTGGCTCAGACAGCATCCGAGCCCCAGGCCCAACCTGCACCTCAGGCGGAAACGGTTCAGCCTGCCCAGCCGCCGGTGGAAACGCCCGCAACGCCAAGCGCTCCGGCGCTCCAGCCTGTCACCCCGCCTTCCGCAACCACACCGGAACAGCCGGCTGCCACACCCGCCCAGCCGCCATCGAACCAGCCTGCACCCGCTCAGTCCACATCTGAAGGTGCTGCGCCGCAGCCGACGCAGACCGAGCAGCCGCCTCAGGCGAACGGAACACTTGCGCCGAACGAAGTCTCTACTCCGGTAGAGCCCGCCAATCCCGAGCCCACCAGCGCCCAGCCTACTAGCGCCGAACCCACAAGTGCCGAACATCGTGCTGATATCCCGCATAACCTGTCGCCATGGGGCATGTTCATGGCTGCGGACTGGGTCGTGAAGGGCGTGATGATCGGCCTTGCTTTCGCGTCGCTCGTCACCTGGACGGTCTGGGTGGCGAAGTCTATCGAGCTCGCGGGTGCGCGGGTGCGTGCCGGTGCAACACTCAAGGTCATTCGCCGGGCGAAAACCCTGACTGAAGCGACTGATGCCGTCGAAAACAAGGGCGGACCGGCGGCACTCATGCTGCGCATGGCAACCCATGAAATGCAGCTTTCCGATGCGGTGGTCGAACACACGGACGGCGGTGGCATCAAGGAGCGTGTCTCCTCGGCGCTGTCGCGTATTGAGACCCATGCGGGTCGCCGCATGTCGCGCGGAACCGGTGCTCTCGCGACTATCGGTTCCACCGCTCCCTTCGTCGGCCTGTTCGGCACGGTCTGGGGCATCATGAATTCCTTCATCAGCATTTCGGAATCGCAGACCACCAACCTTGCCGTCGTGGCGCCGGGTATTGCCGAGGCGCTGCTCGCCACCGCGATCGGCCTCGTTGCCGCTATTCCGGCGGTGGTGATCTACAACGTCTTTGCCCGCTCCATCACCGGTTACCGTCATCTGCTGGCGGATGCCGCCGCCGGCGTGGAGCGTCTCGTGAGCCGCGATCTCGATTTCCGCCGCATTCCGCCGGGCAGCACCAGCAAGCCCGCAGTGTCGCTGGTTGGACGGTGATCGGTCATGGCTGGCGGTATTCGCGAAAATAGCGGAGACGATCTCTCCGAAAACCACGAGATCAACGTCACGCCCTTCATCGACGTGATGCTGGTTCTGCTCATCATCTTCATGGTGGCTGCGCCGTTGGCCACGGTGGATGTGAATGTCGATCTCCCCGCATCCACCGCCAAGCCGGCGGAGCGTCCGGAAGAACCGCTTTATCTGACGGTCAAGGACGATCTCTCGCTTAACCTCGGCAATGATGTCGTTGCCCGGGAAGCACTGGCGGCGTCGATTGACAGGCAGACGGGCGGCAAGAAGGATACGCGCATTTTCCTGCGCGCCGACAAGGCCGTCGACTACGGTCACTTCATGGAAATCATGAACCTGCTCAGGGATGCCGGTTACCTGAAGATCGCCCTGGTGGGTCTGGAAAATGTCGGTGCGGCATCGCCGCCCGCCAATGCCGCCCAACCCGCCGCGCCGACGGCGCCGGGAACGGCGCCATGACTGAAAACGGCTACCCGCAGTCCCGACATTCCCGTCTGGGGGAAGTGACGCTGTGGTCCGCCGCGGCGCTGCTCATGCTGAGCGTTCATGCCGGTTTTGCCTATTATCTGATGCAGGAACCGGAAGAACTCGATGCTGGCGGGCCACCGCCAGCCGCGATCATGATTGAGATGGCGGCGATACCGGAAGCCGTCAACACTGAAGAAACGACACCGGCGCAGGATGTCGAGGACGCCGAAGAGGTGAAGAGCGACAACAGCCAGCCGATGGAGGAACCTCCACCGGAAGAGCCGCCGCCACCGGAACCGGTTGCGGAAACGCCGCCGCCGGAGCCTGTGCAGCCGCCGGAACCGCCGGTTGAGGAGATTGTCGAGCCACAGGAAATTCCTGAGCCGGTAGAGCAGATCGACCCCGTGCAGGAACAGATGATGGCGGAACTCGAAAATATCGAGGTTCCCTTGCCTGTCATTCGGCCGCCACCGCCGCCCGTTGAAAAGAAGGTCGAGAAGAAAGAACCGGAAGAAAAGAAGAAGGTCGAGCGCCAGCGCCCCAAACCGCAGCAGGCATCGGAATTGCGCGAAACGGCCAAGGCCGAGGCACAGCAGTCCGACAGGACAGCGGCATCGCGCAACAATGCCGGTTTCTTCTCATCGTCGTCTGCCTCACCGGCAAAGTGGGGATCGAAGGTTCGTTCCCATATCCAGCGGCGCAAGCCACGTTCGCTTCGCAGTGATGCAATGACGGCAACGGTGCGGTTCAGGGTCAATGACGCAGGCGCGATCAGTGGGGTCAGCGTGGTCCAGTCCACCGGCGATTCCTCAATCGACCAGCAGATTGCGGCCTGGATCCAGAGCGCGTCACCCGTGCCTGCTCCGCCTCCGGAAGCAAGCAAGACGATCACGCTGCCGATCAGCATCCGCTAGAACCCGTTTAAATTAACGGGCATGTCCACTATTCCTCACGCGCACATCCGTTTGCGCGTGAATAAGATTTCGCGAATGTTTTCGATGGTGTAGGTCTTTGTCGACTTTACCAAGCAGAGGCATTCCGGAATGAAATTCTCAATCGCAGAGGCGGAGGATCTCGTCTCCTCTATCTTTGAGCGCAACGGCGTTCTGCCGCAGAACGCCCGCTCAGTGGCGAAGGCGCTCGTCGCATCCGAAGCGGCAGGCCAGAGCGGTCACGGTTTTCGCCGTATCCCCGTTTATGTCCGCCAGGCGCGGGTGGGAAAAGTCGATGGCAAGGCGCGGCCGGTGGCGACGCGCGTGAAGCCGGGTGTGCTGTCGATCGACGCCAACCACGGTTATGCCTATCCGGCGATTGATTGCGCGCTGGAGCAGTTGCCTGAAATGGCCCGGCAGCAGGGCATTGCGCTTGCCGCCATCCATCGCTCCCATCACGCCGGCGTCATGGCATTAACTGTCGAACGTTTTGCCGAGATGGGTCTTGTCGCGCTGATGTTCGCCAATGCGCCGGCATCCATGGCCCCGTGGGGTGGCAACAAACCCCTTTATGGCACCAATCCAATCGCATTCGCGACCCCGGTTGGCGACGTTGATCCTCTGGTGATCGATCTGGCGCTTTCCAAGGTAGCACGCGGAAAGATCATGGCGGCCCGTCAGAAGGGCGAAACTATTCCGGGGGACTGGGCGCTCGACAGAAACGGCCGGCCAACCACCGATCCTGAAGAAGCCATCGAGGGAACCATGGTGCCCGCCGGCGAGGCGAAAGGTGCCGCACTGGCGCTGATGGTGGAAATCATGGCCGCCGCGCTGACCGGAGGAAATTTCGCGTTCGAAGCCTCTTCCCTTCTGGATGACAAGGGCGCGCCACCGTCACTCGGCCACACGATTATCGTCATCGATCCCGTGTCCTCGGGTGGTGCAGTCTTTACTGAACGACTGGCGCTCATCGCCGGTGAGATAGAAAAGCAGGAGAATGTGCGTTTGCCCGGCCGCCGTAGCCAGGGCGTTCGCCGGCAGGCGCTGGAAAGCGGCATCGTCGTCGAAAGCGATATCCTTGCTGAAATCCAGTCGCTTTAAACAGTTGTAAAATGAAAACCCGGCGGACCTGATGATCCGCCGGGCAAACCGTTTATGGCCGCTTTGCATTTGCGTCGATATGGACCGGAAATCATTTCCGGCCCGCTTTTGGTCCGCCATCCCGCCATCAAAATGAGGGGATTTTGACGCAGAAAGCCGCTCATCCGGTTTGGGCTTACGGGAAGGGGACGCGTCCACATAAGCCGCTGGAGCGAAAAAGCCTCAGATATCCTGCTCGATCAGGCCACGCAGCAGGGCAATGCTGACGGCATTCAGCAGATTGGTGGCACCCAGCCGGTTACGCACAGCTTCCAGTGTGTCCTTCACCTCGGCCTCGGTCCCACCGGTCACAAGGGCGATGTGGGAGGGATGTTTACCCCGCGCCACCAGTCCCAGATAGTGCCGTTCCCGGTCCGACAGGGCGATCGCGCGCGTCTGGCGATGTTCATGCGGCGTTTTTAAAGACATGTTCTTTCTGCCTCAAAAGAGATTGACCTGCCCGGCGGTGCGATCAGGTAATAATTTCATTCCCCGAGGCCCGCCCGCGAACGTTCTGTCTGCACGCGAACGGAAACGTCAATTTCGCCAATAGGTTTCATCTGGCACCAGGAATATCCAACAGTGGCCGCTTTCGCAGCCAGCCGGCCCCGCATTGACGTTGTTCCTAGGCACAGGGAGTGCTGCCACACCGACATTCGCAAAACCAGAATCGGTTCTGGATCAGAACAATGTGCAGATTCAAAGCTTTGGAATGTTTTCCGTCAAACCCTAAGGGCCACGCGGCGCTCTAATAAGCGATATACTGCACCGATAGAATAACATCTCGCGCCAAGTTTTACGTTTTTATTGTTATGTTTCGGCACAGGAGCCGGAAAAATCCGACATAATTCTGAATTTTAATGTGTATTTTCGAAATATTGATGCTGCAAATCTGTCTTATCCGGCGGAATGATGCGCATGTTTCTTGCGAATATCCGTCGGCGTTGCCCCAAACCAGCGGGAAACGGAGCGCGAAAACGCACCGGGCGTTGAATAGCCCAGTCGATAGCTTATGTCGGACACCGAAAGGTCGCTTTCCACCAGAAGCTTGAAGCCGGCATTTTTGCGTATGGCGTCTTTTATCTCGTTGAGATTGGTGCCAAGTTCGGCAAGCCGCCGCTGAAAACTCCGTTCGGAAAGATTGAAGTAGGGGGCGATTTCGCCAAGCGAAAGCTCCGCATCCGACAGCCGCATCTGCATATACCGTTTTACCTGATCGATGAAATGTGTTGCATCCGCCGATGTTTCCGGTCGCAGCATCCGGCATTGCAGGTTCATCAGTTCGAACAGCCGCTCATCTGCGTTCGGATTGGCCACGTCGAGGAGCGAGACAGGAATACGCATCGTGTGGATCGCCTGTGAGAAGCTGATCCGTTTGGTCATTCTTTCTTTAAATAGCTGAATATTATTCGGTTTCTGTCGCTCCAGACCTATTTCGACCTGATTGATCCGCTCGCCCAGAATATCGCGAAGGCGCTGGATCAGCACTGTCAGGGAAAGATCCACATATTGATCACGCTTGGCAATAACAGGCGCGAAGGACCAGGAAAGCGTTACATGTGTGGTATCCGCAACCATGGTGAAATTGCTGTTGTTGGTCGCGTAATAAACGTGATCCTGAAGAAACCGCAGGAAAGCCCGCACCGTCGGCGCGCTGATCAAACCGTAACCAAATGCACCGGATGCGCCGGCCGGAAATGCGGAGGCGCATTGCAGACCGAAGGCGTCGTCACCGGAAATCAAGGCGCAGGTTTCGAGCAATCGGCATAATCTGTCGAGACTTATGCGCTCCGTCAGACTGTCGAAAGTGGCGGGATCAATATTGAGAGCCTTGCAAATGGGGACGATATCAATCCCCCGCGACCGCGCATAATTGCTAACGCCGGCGGCCAGACCAGCCACCACACTTATCTCGTCACTGACCCTCTTTTCGGGCATCCCTCGCCTTGGCGTACCATGTTTGGAATTTGTCGCCTGATGGTAAGCTTTGCGTGACCTTTTGTCGAGCGGTCCGAGCCTCAGATATCAAGATCAGTCGCGGCCGGCGCTTTGTTCCAATACCTGCATGATGGTCTTGCCCGCATCTTCGATCGCGCCGCTATTATCCACCGTCGTCACGTCAAAATCTCCGACGACCGCAAGCGAGCTGCGTTCCAGCCGCCGTAGAATATCCTCGCGGCTTTCCCGTCCGCGCTGTTCCAGCCGCCGCGCCAGCACTTCCGGCCGGGCGACAATGTTCACTACCCTGAGACGGGAAAAGGCGGAACTGAACTCGGGTAAGGCCGAGCGGGAACCGTTGGCGATGACCACGTCTCCCGCCTCAAGCTGGCGATAGACCGCAGCCGGAATACCATATTTCAGCCCATGCGCCTGCCAGGAGACGGCGAATGCGCCCTCATCCTGCAGCCGGTTGAACTCCTGCATTGAAACGGCATCGTGATTTTCGCCGCCCGCATCACCACTGCGGGTAATCACCCGACGGGTGAAGTGGAAGCCGGGCCGTCCGGACAATTGCGTTGCCGCATAGTCCATTAGCGTATCCTTGCCGGCCCCGCTTGGGCCGACAACCACAATCATCGTGCCGGGCGTTTTCTCGCGCCGGCTGCCTTCTCCGTTGCCGGTCATGCCACGCGCTTGCCCTGACGCCAGACCGAGCGGGTGACCGGTACGCCATCTTCGCGGTGAACCCGAACCAGATCGGCCCGCAATCCCGTGGCGATACGGCCGCGGTCAAGAAGACCAACGGTGCGAGCTGGTGTGGCGGTGACCATACGGAGCGCTTCCGGCAGGGTGATGGCGTCCACCTGATCGGCGAGCAGGAATGGTGCGAAAAGCAGGCTGAACGGCACATAGTCGGAAGAAAGAACATCCAGCACACCGATCTCGGCGAGATCGCGGGCGGCGATGTTGCCGGAATGGGACTTGCCGCGAACGATATTCGGAGCGCCCATCAACACACTCATGCCAGCGCTATGCGAGGCTTTTGCAGCCTCGACGCTGGTGGGGAATTCCGCCAGTTTAACACCGTGACCGATGGCTTCGCCCACATGCGCTTCGGTGGCGTCGTCATGGCTTGCGACGGTGATGCCGCGCTTGGCGCAGCTGGCGGCCAGATAATCCCGGTGCTTGGCGGAATATTCGGCCGATGCGGCTTGCCGCCGGCGCACGAACTCGCCAAAAGCCTCGTCGCTCAGCCCGCGCTTCTTCTGGTAATAAAAGATGTACTGGTCCATCGACTGGAACTGACGCTGGCCCGGGGAGTGGTCCATCAGCGAAATCAGCCGCACACGCGGATCGGTTTCGAAATCTTCGAAATGTTCCAGTACATCGGCGGAGGCGACCTCACAGCGCAGATGCAGCAGGTGATCTGCGCGCAGACGGTTCTGATCCGCCGCCGCTTCGATGGCATCAGCCATTTCCCGCATTTCGCCCTTTTTGAAGCCGCCATCCTCATCCGAGCCGAGCCGCAGGCAATCGAACACGGTGGTGATGCCTGATGACGCAACCTGTGCATCATGGGCCTGAATGGCGGCGATCTTGTCCCAGATCACGCCGGGGCGCGGTGAATAGTGCTGCTCCAGATGATCGGTATGCAGTTCTACCAGACCCGGGATCAGGAAGTCGCCTTCGAGGTCTTCTCCGGTTTTGGAGGCGCCTTCACTGATATCCGCAATCTTGCCGTCGCGGATCAGAACGGATCCCAGAATGATATCGTCTTCCAAAACGATACGGGCATTGGAGAGGGCGTGCTCGGTCATGGGTTCGCATCTTTCTTTGGCTGCTGGCCAAGCGGGTGCCAGCGATGAACGGTAAAGGGCGCGCCGCGCGTTTTTTCGATGAACAAAGCGAGGCCGGAAATGGTGAGAGGCTGATCGACGAATTCGGCAAAACGCGCCGAAAGCACCTCCTGCATGGCGGGCTGGTCGTCTTCGTCGATACGACCGGTCAGCGTCATATGAAAACGGAAGTCGTCCATGACATGCGGATAACCCCAGAGCGACAGATTTTGCCGCTGGCTTTCCGTCAGCATCTGTGGCCGCCGGCGGGCAATGTCGGTCTCCGACAGAGGCGCGCGAAACCGGTCAAAATGGTCGACGATCTCGGCGGCAAAATCCTGCAGCGGCTGGTAGGTCCGGTCCGGAACCAGAGCGAAAAACGGCCCGAGCGCGCCAACGACGACACGCGGAATATCGAAGGCCGGCTGGCTTGCGGCAAAACCTTCGACAGCGGCAAGAAGCTCGGCCTCGCTGTATTTTTCCGCAAGCTCGAAGGGAGCCTTCAGGGTCGCGTGGAAACCGTAACGGCGGGGTTCTTCCGTCATGTCCGCATAGGCGTCATGGTCATCATGCAGCGTACCGGAAAATGCATTGCGCCCAAGCCAGCGCGACGCTGCTTCAGTCAGCGGATGATCTTTAGCCGGAGAAAAATAGATGGCGTAGCGCACGGCAAGCACTCTTCAGTGTCATGGAAAACCAGGGATGAGAAGCTATTTGGCGTGACTCGCCCGCTTCCCGCAAGGTCAGGAGTGCGAGGTAATCGCTTTCCGTGACAGAATGATGATGCAGATGGAAAAAAGCACATTCGAAATGCGGTTAAACCCCGGAATGCCCCTTGGGGGGCGCCCGGACATCAGGACGAATGCGTCAGGGATAAAAATCCGTCTTTGGACCCGTGGTTTTAGCAGGGCGGGATAGGGAAGCTCCTACGGCCTTCGCATACATCCCGCCCTTATCTTTCATGGTCTAGTGCTGCGTTTTTCCAATCAGACGCGAACGCAGCGAATTGGAGATATGGTCGAACAGGAAAACGACGAAGAGGATAAGCAGGACCATATAGGCAACCTTGTCCCAGTCGGCGTTGGTGCCCATCGCTTCCAGCAGCTTCAGGCCGATACCGCCCGCACCCACAGCACCGATGATCGTGGCGGAGCGGGTATTGCTTTCCCAGAAATAGAGCGACTGGGAAATAAAGACGGGCAGCACCTGCGGAAGCACGCCGAAACGATTGACGGCAATCGGGGAAGCACCGACCGATTTGACGCCCTCGCGCTGCTTGTCATCGACATTCTCCAACGCCTCGGCATAGACCTTGCCGAGCGCTCCGGTATCGGTAAAGAAGATCGCGGCAATGCCGGGGATCGGTCCGGGACCGAAACTGCGGGTGAAGAACAGCGCCCAGATCAGCATGTCGATCGAACGCAGGAAGTCAAACAGACGCTTCATGCCCCAGTTGGCAGCCCTGTTGGCGGTGATGTTGCGGGCGGCGATGAAGGCGAGCGGCAGGGCAACGAGCGTGCCGAACAGCGTGCCCACAAAGGCCATGACCAGCGTCTGCATCAGCTTGGAAAGAATATCTGCATGTTGCCAGACGCTGTTGTCGAGGAAATCATCCACCATATGGCTGATATTGGAGCGCTCGGGATCGAGCCTTTCTCCCCACAGCGCCAGAGCCGCGAGTTCGCCATAGCCTTTGCCCCAGAATTCCGACTTGGTGTCAAACAGGAAGTTTGCCCATCCAAGGAAGCGGCGCTGTACATAGACCTGGCTGGTGCGGATTTCCGCCTGGCCGGCAAAACCGTAATGCACGAGAACCTTGTTACCGTCCTGCTGGATTTCTTCCGGTAGTCCCTCAGGCGCCCGCGCCTGCTCACCGTTGATGATGACGGGGTAGTTCTTGCCGTCGACATAAACGTCCACCCGGGTCGGCGTCACGTCGAGGCGGTTTTCCATGCCCGCATAGATCACGCTGTAGCCGCCATCCGGCAAGGGCTGCAACCAGTCGATCTTTGAGTCGACAGGATATTGCCCGCGGCTCGACCATTGCGGTGCCACCTTGCCATCTTCGAAGCGCAGGCGCGGCTGGGCACGCCAGGAATACCAGTCCTGAATATAGCTCGAGGCACGATCCCAGCGGCCCTGCATGAAAGCCGGCCCGACATTAAAGAAGAAAAAGCAACTGATGAGATAGACGACGGTGGCGAGAATACCGATCAGCAGACCGTAACGCTTCATGAAGCCGCGTTTGAAAATCGCGGGATGCGCGGCGGTCAGCCTTTCGCGCTCGGCAGTGTTGAGAATGAAGCTGGAGGACATCAGGCTGCTCCCCGTCCGAATTCGAAGGATTGATGGCCGATCAGTCTGCGGCGCAGCCAGCTGGAAAACTGGTCGACGGCGATGATGGTGATCAGCAGCAGGATGATGATGGCATAGGTCTTGGAAGCATGATCGTTGCCGATCGACAGCCGAAACACCTCGCCGATGCCGCCGCCACCGACAGCACCGATGATGGTCGAGGCGCGCACGTTGATTTCGGCGCGCAGCAGCGCGTAGGAGACGAAGTTGGGCAGGACCTGTGGCACGATGGCGAAGCGAACGCGTTCCAGCCAGTTTGCGCCGGACGCGCGAAGGCCTTCATCCGGCTTCATGTCGGCATTTTCCACTACTTCGAAGAACAGCTTGCCCAGAGCGCCGATCGTGTGGACTGAAATCGCGATGATCGCTGCAATCGGACCGATCGAGAGAATGGCGGTCAGCAAGCCGGCAACGACGATTTCCGGAAAGGCGCGTAAAACTTCCATTACCCGGCGCACGACCCAGCGCACGATCCCGGCACCGACGAGATTGGTGGAGGCAAAAAAGCACAGTACGAAGGCAAAGCTGGTGCCGATGATTGTCGAAACCAGCGCGATGTTGAGCGTGATGATCAGCTGATAGATGAAGTGCGGGATGTAGAAGCTATCGGTGATGTAAACACGATCCGCGACGTAGTTATATTTCAGCGAACCGTCCGCATAGGGTGACGGCAGGTCGAACATCGCCCGGAAAATTTCAAGCGGGCTGTCCGGCACGAAGGTTTTCATGAAGTCGAAGAAATAGGGCAGGCGCTCGAAGAATTTGCCTGAATTGGCCGCGTTGGCAAAATTCAATGAAGCGGCGAGGATGACGAGGAAGATCACGAGCGAAATAACGGTATAAATCCGTCTTGTCGCAAGCTGCTGTTGATAATGACGCATCACCGTCTGGGACGATGCGCTCAATCCCTTGGGGGAGAGGGTGCCATGATGCAGTGTGGTCGTCATGCCGCTTTTCCTTTATTGGCAAAAGCGGCGGCGCCGCAAGGCACCGCCGCTTCCGGGTATGATCGCAGGATCAGCCGCCGATAACGGACTTACGGGCGTCGATGATCGTCTGGTAGAAGGACGGGTCGACCTTGATGTAGGCGGTGTTCTTGCCCTGGGTGAAACCTTGGAAGCAGGCGAGGTCCTTCTTCGGCAGTTCCATGAAGAAGTCTTCGACCTTCTGCTTCATGGCGTCGCCGAGCTTGTTGGTAACCATCAGCGGGCCGTTCGGGATCAGCGGCGACTTCCAGACTTCGACGATATCGTCCATGTCGAGGTTGCCCTTCTTGACCATCTGGTAGAGGTTGCCGGCCGTGTAGCCTTCTTCCCACTTGCCAACGCCCGAACCGAAGGTCGTGCCAACGTCGAACTTCTTGTCGAGAACGGCGAGAACGAGGTTCTCATGGCCGCCACCGAAGCCGGTCTCGGAGAAGTATTCCTTCACCGGAACGCCGGTTTCCTTCGGGATAGCCACGTTCGGGACGAGGAAGCCGGAGGTGGAGTCAGGGTCGGCAAAACCGATCTTCTTGCCCTTGGCGTCAGCCAGCGTCTTGATACCGCTGTCCTTGCGGGCAACCATGATCGTGTAATAGCCGGTCGAACCATCGGCGCCAGCGGTGGTCAGGATCGGATCGACGGCCTTCGGATCGGCAAGAGCGATCTTGGCGTAGGAGGAAGCGCCCATGGAAGCGATGTCGATGGTGCCGCCGAGCAGGCCCTGGATGACGCCGTTATAGTCCGGCGACGGGAAAACCTGAACTTCGGAAACGCCGGTCGCAGCCTTGAGGCCATCGGCAACGCACTTCGTGTTGCGGATCTGGTCGGCTTCGTTTTCAGAACCGTCGAGACCGATACGCAGGACCTTGACGTCCTGAGCCATGGCGGAACCGGCCAGAACGCCAAGGGCGACTGCCGAAAGAAGGATTTTCTTCAACATGGACTTTCTCCTGTTTCCCGGCGAGCCGGAGTTTGTTGTGAAATGTCGGCCCTTGACGCGGGCACAAACGATGCTGAGCGGTTCCTCAGAGCCCGGCGAGAGCGAGCGGTTCGGGACCGGCAGATTGCTGTATCGGCCGTGCGGGAAGCTGCGCGCCGGGAATGTTGATGCTGGTCGACGTCATGGTCTCGTCGATGCCGGACCCTTGTGAATCGGTCCCGTAAATCTCCGTGACGGCCGCAGCGGTCAGCTCCGCCGGCGTTCCGTCGAAGACAACACGACCCTGCGACATGCCGATGATGCGTTCGCAATAATTGCGCGCCGTATCCAGCGTGTGCAGGTTGGTGATGACGGTGATGCCTTCGCGCTCGTTGATGTCGCGCAGCGCGTCCATCACGATCTTGGCATTGAGCGGATCGAGCGATGCGATCGGCTCATCGGCCAGAACCATCTTCGGAGACTGCATCAGGGCGCGGGCGATGGCGACGCGCTGCTGCTGGCCGCCGGAAAGCGTGCCGGCGGCCTGCATGGCCACATGTTCGATGCCGAGCCGCTCGAGGGCGGCGATTGCCATCAGGCGCTCATCATTGGTGAAAATGTTGAACAGGCTGAGCGCCGTCGAACGGTGGTTGAGACGGCCAAGCATGACATTGGTGAGCACATCGAGACGCGGCACCAGATTGAACTGCTGGAAAATCATGGCGCAATCGCGCTGCCAGTTGCGCAGCGCCGCACCCTTCAGCGACGAAACTTCCATGTCGTTGAAGTGAATGGAACCCGAAGAGGGATCGACGAGGCGATTGATCATGCGCAGCAACGTCGATTTGCCGGCGCCGGAGCGTCCGATCACACCAACCATCTGACCCTGCGGTATCTCGACATTTACGGCATCGACCGCGGTGTGGTTGCCGAAACGGCGCGTGACTTGCTTCAGGTGAAAGCTCATTTCCCCGTCCAATCTTCTTATGACGGGGTTCGACCTAACAGCGGTCCATGAACTGCGCGTGTCAGTTTAATGAAGAAAATATTACAGAATTCGCAGATACGACGCCCAGGGGTTCGCCGACAAACCTTTCGTCAGGCAAGTCATGAGCAGGAAATCCCGCCGGGCATGTCTGGAGGCGACAAACAGAAATCCCGGGACATGGTCCCGGGACTGCAATTGCCTCGCCATGAGCGGAGTTCATCCACCATATTTCGCCACGAAATCCTCGGCGGCGAGCGCGCGGAAATCATCGAGCGCGCCGCGCAGCCTTGCATGGTCCCAATCCCACCAATTCAGATTATCCATTCGCCGGCCGAGCTCCGCTGAAAAACGCTCACGGATCAGCCGGGCGGGCACGCCGCCGACGATGGTATAGGGTGCGACATCTTTCGATACCACCGCGCCAGCACCGATCACCGCACCGTTCCCCACCGTCACGCCGGGCAGGAGGGTCGCACCATGGCCGATCCAGACATCGTGACCGATCACCACCCGCTTGGCGCGGCGTGCGGCAAAGAAATCCGTTTCATCCTCGGCGTCGTCCCAGTAGCTGCGGGCGCGATAGGTGAAATGGTGCAATGTCGCCCGCTGCATCGGGTGATTGGTGGCATTGATGCGGACGGAAGCGGCAATATTGACGAATTTGCCGATGGTGGCGCACCAGATCGCGCCATCCTGCATGACGTAGGAGTAGTCGCCCATCTCAACCTCCTCGAGGCGGCAGCGCTCCGAAATTTCGGTATAGCGGCCGATCGAGGAATTGGTGACGCGGGCGGTGTCGTGAATGACGGGTTCGAGACCGACCTTGACACTCATGCCGCTGCCTTCCGGGGAGAGAATTGCGAGACGTCGAGAATGCGGTCGGCAACGGCTTCGCGCACTTCCTCGTCGTGGAAAATGCCAAGCAGCGCCGTGCCTTTGGCTTTTTTCTCGATGATCATGTCGACGACCACCCGCCGGTTGGCGGCATCCAGCGATGCGGTCGGCTCATCGAGAAGCAGGATCGCATGATCGGTGATGAAGCCGCGCGCTATGTTGACGCGCTGCTGCTCGCCGCCCGAGAAGGTCGCCGGCGGCAGGGACCACAGTTCGCGCGGCAGGTTGAGTTTCGACAGCAGCATAGCTGCCTGCTCACGCGCCTCCTCGGCGGCCACTTTGCGCGCGAAGAGCGGTTCGGCAACGACGTCGATTGCCGGAACACGCGGCACGGTGCGCAGGAACTGGCTGACATAACCGATGGTGCGATGGCGAATTTCGAGGATCGTACGCGGCGAGGCATTGCCGATATCAACGACCTGATCCTCATGACGGATGAGGATCTGCCCGCTGTCGATGGCGTAGTTGCCATAGAGCATTTTCAGGATCGAGCTTTTGCCGATACCCGAGGGGCCGCCGAGAACGACGCATTCGCCGCCCGAAACGGAGAAATTGACATCGCGGACAACGGGCAGCTCGATGCCGTCGCGAAGATGCATGGTGAAGCTTTTGAAGACTTCTGAAACGATAAGGGGCGTCGCCATGGCGTCAAACCTGCAAAATGGAGGAAACAAGCAATTGCGTGTAGGGCTCGCGCGGATCATCCAGCACCCGGTCGGTGAGACCATGCTCGATGACGTCGCCGCCCTTCATCACCATCATGCGATGAGACAGCAGTCGTGCCACGGCCAGATCATGGGTGACGACGACGACGGCAAGGCCGAGATCATTGACGAGACCGCGAACCAGATCGAGCAGGCGCGCCTGCACGGAGACATCGAGGCCGCCCGTCGGTTCGTCCATGAAGACGAGGCGCGGCGAGGTGACGAGATTGCGGGCAATCTGCAGGCGCTGGCGCATGCCGCCGGAGAAGGCGCGCGGCTGGTCGTCGATGCGGTCGGTGCCGATTTCCACCCGCTCCAGCCATTCGCTGGCCGATTGCCTTATATTGCCGTAATGCCGGTTGCCCACGGCCATCAGTCGCTCACCGACATTGGCGCCGGCCGAAACCGCCATACGCAGCCCGTCCGCCGGGTTCTGGTGCACGAAGCCCCAGTCGGTGCGCATCAGGAAACGCCGTTCGGCCTCACCCATGTGGTAAAGGTCACGTACCGAACCGTCGCGCATGCGATATTCCACGCTGCCCGCCGTTGGCATCAGCCGGGTGGAGATGCAGTTGAGAAGCGTGGTCTTGCCGGAACCGGATTCACCGACAATGGCCAGAACCTCGCCCGGATAAAGCTCGAAGGAAACGTTGCGGCAACCGGCGCGGTCGCCGTAATATTTGGAAACGTCCCGGACTTTCAAAAGCGGTGCGTCGCTCATTCTGCGGCCTCCTTCACATCCGCCAGCATATGGCCCTTGTGGCCATGGGCGCGGCGGTCTTCGCAATGGTCGGTATCGGAGCAGACGAACATTCGCCCGCCCTTATCATCAAGCACCACCTCGTCCAGATAGACATTCTCCGCACCACACAGTGCGCAGGGCTTGTCGAAGCGCTGGATTTCAAACGGATGGTCTTCGAAATCGAGGCTGACGACGTCGGTATAGGGCGGTACGGCGTAGATACGCTTTTCGCGCCCGGCGCCGAACAGTTGCAGGGCGTCCGACATATTCATTTTCGGATTGTCGAATTTCGGCGTCGGCGAGGGGTCCATCACATAACGTCCGGCAACCTTCACCGGATAGGCATAGGTGGTGGAGATGCGGCCGTTGCGGGCGATGTCCTCGTAGAGCTTGACGTGCATCAGGCCGTATTCTTCCAGCGCGTGCATGACGCGGGTTTCGGTTTCGCGTGGCTCAAGGAAGCGCAAGGGTTCGGGAATGGGAACCTGATAGACCAGAACCTGTCCGGAATGCAGTTCTTCTTCCGGAATACGGTGCCGCGTCTGGATGATGGTCGCATCCCTGGTGCGGGTGGTGACGGCAACATTCGCCACCTTCTGGAAAAAGGCACGAATGGATACCGCGTTGGTGGTGTCGTCGGCACCCTGGTCGATCACCTTCAGCACATCGTCGGGGCCGACGATGGAAGCGGTGAGCTGCACGCCGCCGGTGCCCCAGCCATAGGGCATGGGCATTTCACGGGAAGCGAAGGGGACCTGGTAACCGGGAATGGCGATGGCCTTCAGGATCGCCCGGCGGATCATCCGCTTGGTCTGTTCGTCCAGATAGGCGAAGTTGTAGGCAGCCAGCCCGTCGTCAAATGAAACTTCTTCAAGCATTGCGCGTTAACCTTGCGAAAAAAGGAGTACAAGCTCATGGAGATTGGAATTCTTGCAGCCATGTTCTTTGCTGTGTTTGCAGCATCGACCGTCTTTTGCGCTTACTGGTTTGGTGAGCAGCACAGCCGCTGAGCTATTCGGCCGCATCGCCCATCCATTCCGCGCCATCAGTGTTGATCGCCTCGAAATCGGCGAGCATTTTCCTGACCAGACCGAGTTCGGCCTGAAAATCCACGTAATGCGGCAGTTTCAGGTGTTCGACAAAACCCGTCGCCTGCACATTGTCGGCGTGTGAGATGACGAATTCCTCATCCTGCGCCGGGGCAACGACATCTTCGCCGAACTCGCCCGCCCGCAGTGCCCTGTCGACCAGCGACATGGCCATCGCCTTGCGTTCGCTCTGGCCGAACACGAGCCCGTAACCGCGGGTGAACTGTGGTGGCGCCTTGGCCGAACCCTTGAACTGGTTGACCATCTGGCATTCGGTAACCTGAATGTCGCCAAGCGAGACGGCAAAGCCGAGTTCGGGAACCTCCAGCTCCACTTCTACATCGCCGATGCGGATTTCCCCGACGAAAGGATGCGTGCGGCCGTAGCCGCGCTGCGTCGAATAGGCGAGTGCGAGAAGGAAGCCCTCGTCGCCACGCGCCAGCGATTGCAGGCGCAGGTCGCGTGGCATCGGAAACTCCATCGGCTCGCGCGTCAGATCGCCGGCAATATGATCGTCAGGCATATCGCCATCGCTTTCGATCAGCCCTTCCTCGGCGAGAATGTCGGAAACCCGCATGACATAATCCGGTTCGCCTTCACGAATGGCAGCGGTTTCGACAACCTCGTCTTCGAGCAGCGAAGGGTCGAGCAGGCGATGGGTATAATCGAAGGTCGGTCCCAGCAATTGCCCGCCCGGCAAGTCCTTGTAGGTTGCCGAAACGCGTCGCTGCACCGTCATGTCCGCCGTATTGACCGGCAGCGAATAACCGAAGCGCGGCAAGGTAGTGCGGTAGGCGCGCAGCAGGAAGATGGCCTCGATCATGTCGCCGCGTGCCTGCTTGACGGCAAGGGCTGCAAGCGACTGATCATAAAGTGAGGCTTCCGCCATGACGCGGTCGACGGCGAGTGAAAGCTGCGAAACGATCTGCGCGACCGTCATCGCCGGCAGGTCACGGTCGCCGCGCCGCTTGTCGGCCAGAAGCCGATGGGCGTTGGCGATGGCGGTTTCCCCGCCTTTGACAGCAACATACATCTTATGCCTCCACGGGTTTAATGCGCGTCGTGCGCGGCAGGCAGACGAATTTGTCGGCGCAGGTCAAAATGACATCGACGCCGCGCGGGAAAATGGCGTTGTTCTCCGCCCACAGCCTCGGGAATATCTCCGGCAGGCCGGAAGGGCTGATGATATTGATGTGGCGGATGCCGGGGCCGGACAGTGACAATTCCTGTCCGCCATCAAGATCGGGCAATTCGATGATGACCGTCGTCGAACGGTCGGGATATTCCTGGCTTCCCTGAGAGAAGAGACCGAAGGAGGCAATGGTGCTGCCCACCTCGATGACGGCGAACTGCGCTGCACCCTTTTCTTCCGTTGCAATCGCGCCGGTGTGAAACCCAACCCAACCCGGCACGGCGGTTTTCCGCAACGTGCTGCTTAGCCAGACGGGCGTGTCGTGGTCGCAAAGCGCCAGCAGAACCGCACCCGTTGCCGTGGCAAGCGGTGCCGGCGGGGCGACTGCGGTTTCGATCGTCTGCGGTGTGCCCGGACGGGCCATGCCGTCCATCAGCTTTTTAAAAACCCGTTGGGAATCGAAGACGGCGTCGGAAAAGCCGCCCGTCAATGCTTCGGCTTTGACACCCATTAGTCTTCTCCTCGAACCATGGTGAAGAAATCGACCCGCGTGGCGGCGGTCTCTTTCGTTTTCCGCTGCTTTTCTTCAGTCAGTCTTTTTTCGACCGGTGAGAGAAGCTCGGTTTCAATGAAGTTACGGGTCGGATTTTCCTGCCAGAGCGCATCGAAAACGGCTGCGTACCAGGCTTTCTTGCGGCCGGTGCCGAGAACATGCGCATGGCCGACAGTGCCGGAAGCAAGCTTGATCGTCGCGCGGGTAACGGTGGTTTCACCGAGGTTGAAAGGCGCGCCGCCGCCGCCGATACGGCCCTTGACCATGACGAGGCCGGTTTCCGGCCCGCGCACATTTTCCGTCTGCGGGCTGGCGTCCTGCCGGTTCCAGACCGCCTCAAGTTCCTGGACGGTAGCGCGGGCAAGAAGTGCCGCCACCCGCTTCCTTTCGCTAAGTATATTCGCAGCTTCGTTATTCATCGCTTGACCTCTAATGTCTATTGATATAGACAACTATACAATATAAGCTACAATTAACGTTGATGAATGACAAGCGTGTGACATGAGCCCTGCAGCAGCAATGAAAAGAAAGAACGGCGTCGCACTCTGGCGGCAGATCGCCGACCGGATCCGAGGCGAGATTGCGGCTGGTGATCACGATGAAACCGGCATGTTGCCGCCTGAGATGGCGCTGGCGGAAAAATTCGGCGTCAACCGCCATACCGTCAGAAGTGCCATTGCCGCACTGGCGAGCGAAGGTATTCTTGAGCCGATGCAGGGGCGCGGCACGATGATTGCCCGCAAGGAACGGCTGAGTTTTCCGATTTCACTGCGCACACGGTTCACGGCAGGCATCGGCGATCAGGTGAAGGAAATGGAGGCGCTGCTTCTTTCCCACACGACCGAGCCTGCAACTGCCGATCTGGCAGCGCGGCTGCAACTCCAGACCGGCGCTCCGCTCGTGCGTCTGGAGACCCTGCGCAAGGCCGACACCCGGCCGGTGTCCCGTTCGACCACATGGTTTCCGGCGGATCGTTTTGCCGGAATAGGCGAGGCCTATCAGAAAAGCGGCTCGATCACGGCCGCTTTCAAGGTGCTCGGTGTGGCGGACTACGTGCGCATCTCGACCGTCATTTCAGCCAGCCACGCCGATACGCAGGATCTCGCCGATCTCGAATTGTCGCCGGGTGCCATCCTGCTCGTCACCCAAGCGCTGAATGCCGATATGGATGGCGTGCCGGTGCAATATGCCGTCAGCCGATTTTCGGCCGATACCGTCGAATTCACGGTGGAAAATTAGGGTACGGGCTTACTCCGCCTGCGAAAGACCGAGCACATCCAGCATGGAATAGAAGCCCGGCTTCTTGTCGAAGGCCCAGACAGCCGCCGTAATCGCGCCGCGTGCGAAGATAGAGCGGTCGCCGGCATAGTGGGAAAGCTCGACGCGCTCACCTTCACCGGCAAAGATCACCGAATGTTCACCGATCACCGAACCGCCGCGCAGCGTGGCGAAACCGATGGTGCCGGTCTCGCGTGCACCCGTATGTCCGTCGCGTACGCGCACCGAGGAGGTAGTGAGATCGACCCTGCGGCCGGCCGCCGCTGCTTCACCCAGCAGAAGTGCCGTGCCGGACGGCGCATCCACCTTGTGCTTGTGGTGCATTTCCAGAATTTCGATATCCCAGTTCTGCGCGTCCAGCGCCTGCGCCGCCTGCTGCGTCAAAACGCTGAGCAGGTTGACACCGAGGCTCATATTGCCCGACTTGACGATGCGGGCATGGCGCGACGCCGCCTTGAATTTTTCCTCGTCTTCGGGGGAGCAGCCCGTGGTGCCGATGACATGCACGATGCGCGCCTGCGCGGCGAGGCCCGCGAAGGTGACACTGGTTGCCGGTGAGGTGAAGTCGATAACGCCTTCCGCATGCAGGAAGGCCTGCAGCGGATCGCTGGTGATTTCGACGCCGATCGGGCCGAGACCGGCAATCTCGCCCGCATCGCGTCCGACAAAGGCCGAGCCTTCGCGCGCGACGGCGGCATGAAGCTGGACGCCTGGTGTCTGGTGAATGAGGCGGATCAGCGCCTGTCCCATGCGGCCCGCTGCGCCGACCACCACCAGTTTCATGCCGCTGCTGCTCATGTTTCACTCACTTTTCATCTCGGGCGGATCGAAACCCGCCGGCATCGGACGTTTGATATTTGCAGCGGTGACGTTAAAGACCAGCCGCTCGCTTCGCAAGCGCCACATGGGAAGGGTAGTTCCCTTTGAGAGGAGAGCGATCAGGCTCTCCAGCGCCGCCCGTCCAGCGCCAGGCCGAAATCGGAAGGCGTTCTGGCATATGTGGCGAGGCCGGAAAGCGCCGCCTGCGGATGGGTGACCACGAAGGTCGGAATGGTCCGCATCAGCGCGCTGTGTGGCGCCTTGTCTTCGAACGCGGCCCGGAATTCCGGGCTCTTCAGCGCCGGGATGATCTTCTGCGAAATGCCGCCAGCGAGATAAACGCCGCCCTTGGCCATGAAAATCAGCGCGAGATCGCCAGCCACACGGCCGAGATAGGTGCTGAAAAGCGAAAGCGTTTCTTTTGCCTGCGCATTCTGGCCCGAAAGCCCCTGCGAGGTGATATCGGCCGGGTCGGAAAAGACGGGCTCGATGCCATCGGTCTTGCAGACGGCGCGGTAGAGATTGACCAGTCCGCGCCCGCACAGGATCTGCTCGCCGGCAACACGGCCCTCAATGGTTTCGATATGCGGGAAAACCGCATAATCACGCGCGCTTCTTGGGCCGACATCGATATGGCCGCCCTCACCGGGCACCGGGAACCACATATGGCGGGCGTAAACCAGACCGGCAACCCCGAGGCCCGTGCCCGGTCCGAGAACGACGCGCGACGCCAGCATGTCTTTCTTGCCGGAGCCGATAGGCTCGCGGTTGTCGTCGTCAAGCGCTGCAATCGCCAGAGCCTGTGCTTCGAAATCATTGATGACGATGACGTCCTTCAGGCCGAGATTAGCCAGCATGCCCTTCGGCTTGACGACCCAGTGGCAGTTGGTGAGCGGTATCTCGTCGCCTTCGATAGGGCCGGCAATCGCAAGAATGGTCGAGACCGGCTGAAGCGAGGTCTTGTCCAGAACCGCCTGCTGGATGGCGTCGTCGATCGTCGGATATTCCGCGGTCTTTACCGTGGTCAGGTGTACGGGATCCGCAAAAGAATCGATCAGAATGGAAAAGCGGGCATTGGTGCCGCCGATGTCGCCAAGAAGGATCGGAAAGGACAGATATTCGGTATCGGACGTCTTCGGCATTGCCTGTTCCATATTGGTGGGTGCGGGTCAGTCGGCGGAGTTGAAGTCGATCAGGTTTTCTGCGGTGGCGCGGTTGAGCGCCATGGGAATGTCGTAAACCGTGGCAAGCCGGGTCAACGCTTTCACATCCACATCATGCGGCATGGCCGTCAGCGGGTCGGTAAAGAAGATCAGCATATCCACCTCGCCGGTGGCGATCATCGCTCCGATCTGCTGGTCGCCGCCAAGCGGCCCGCTTTTCAGACGAATGACCTCGAGCCCCGGGCAGGCTTCCTGTACCCGCCCGCCGGTCGTGCCGGTGGCGACGATCCTGAAACTGGAGAGCGCCTTCTGGTGATGACGGGCGAAATCCGCCATATCGTCTTTTTTCTCGTCGTGAGCGATGAGCGCGATACAGCGTTGCCCTTCCATGGTCCCAGCCTGTCCCCGTAAAGAATTAAATCGATTTGAAGCCTTCTATAACAGCTTGCCGCCATTTGAAAAGGGAAGCTGTTGAATGCCTCATTTCTGTTTCAGTTCAATGTCGGACGTTGGGTCGGAAGCGGAATATCCGAAGGTGGCTGCAGGGTTGGAGCGTTCTGAATGACCTGTTCGACGCTTTGCTGGCGCACGGCCTGAACCGGTGCTGGCGAATAGGCCTGCGCAGCAATACCCTCGGGGTTGGCGGAAGGGGCGGCAGCCACGGCGGCGCAGGCGGTGGGCAGGTCGGAGACCATCACCTGTCGCGGTTTCACCGGCTTGGCGTTAGGGTCCTTCTTCGGTGCTGCCCATGGTTCCTTGGAAAACCACCAGGCGAGCGACTTGTCGCAGCCATCGCCCTTGCCCACGGCCGCCTGCGGCTTGCAGTTCGGCGCGCCGGGCGGGCATTCGAGGCGGATATGGAAATGTTCGTCATGCCCATAGATCGGCCTGATCTTGCCCATGAAGGTGCGGTCGCCGGTCCATGTCTGGCAGAGTTTCTGCTTGATGGCCGGGTTGACGAAAACGCGTTCCACCTGCGGATAGCTCGCCGCCATCATCACCAGCCGGGCATTCAGCGGTGACCATTTGCGGTCATCGACCGTCAGGAACTTGCTCTTGTCCAGCATGGAGATGAAAGGCACCGTTTCGCGCTGTTCCGCGGTGAGCCGCGGGGTCGGCATCGGCCGCCACCAGATGTCCACATCGAGGCCGATCTGGTGCGACGCATGGCCGGTCAGCATCGGCCCGCCGCGCGGCTGGGAAATATCGCCCAGCAGCAGACCCGGCCAGCCGATTTTCTGGGCATCCTGCGAAAAGCGTTCGAGGAAGGAAATCAGCTGCGGCTGGCCCCAGCGCCGGTTGCGCGAAAGTCGCATGGCCTGCCAGCCCGGACCGTCGGTCGGCATGGCGATGGCGCCGGACTGGCAGCCCTTGGCATAGGAGCCGATCGGCTGGGAGGTTGCTGCAGAGGGCAGTGCCATATGGCCGAACACTTCTTTCGCAGGCCGGTCCTCGGCCGATGCGGTTTCCATCTGCAACTGCAGCGCGGAAACGACCGAAATCGCCAGCATGGCCGCCTTGAAAACTCTCGATGATCCCGCCGTCATATAGCCGTGTCCGTCCGATCAGATGATTCTCTTCCCCGCAGAATAAACTGGAACGGGATTTTGTTGAAACCATGTTTCGCCCCGTTTGTGCAAAGCAGGGCGTTAACGGTGCCGATAAAGAGCTTGTGAGCCGAAGCATCTGTTTTTTGCCAATGTTTGTTTTATGCTCTCTTCAACAAACACGAAAACAGGAACCGCCCCGCATGATATTGGCTCGACTGAAATTCCGCCTTGTGATCGCCCTTGCGGCATCCGCCATGCTGATACCGGCGGCGGCCTTTGCCCAGTCGGGCGATGTCTGGCGAAAGGGGATTTCGACGGTCGGGGAACTGAAACATCCGGATGGTTTCGATCATTTTGACTATGTGAACACCAAGGCGCCGAAGGGCGGTGCGTTGCGCATGTCGACGACGGGAACCTTCGATACGCTCAATCCGCTGCTCGCCAAGGGCGAGGCGGCGACCGGCCTCTCCCTTGTTTTCGACACGTTGATGAAATCGACGGAGGAGGAACTGTCGGCCTCCTACGGGCTTCTGGCAGAGGGGGTCAGCTATCCCGACGATATTTCGAAAGCCACCTTCCGGCTGCGGGCGGAGGCCAAATGGGCGGATGGTAAACCGGTGACGCCGGAGGATGTCGTTTTCAGCTTCGAAAAAGCCAAAGACCTGAGCCCGCAGCTTGCCACCTATTATACCCACGTCACCAAGGCGGAAGTGAGCGGCGAGAGGGAGATCACCTTCACTTTCGATGAAAAGAACAATCGCGAACTGCCGCAGATCGTCGGGCAATTGCTGATCGTTCCCAAGCACTGGTGGGAAGCCGCCGGCCCGGACGGCAAGCCGCGTGATATCTCCCGTGGCACGCTGGAGCCGGTGATGGGCTCCGGCCCCTACAAGATCGCCTCGCTGTCTCCCGGTTCCACGATGACCTATGAGCGTCGCGATGATTATTGGGGCAAGGACGTCAATGTGAATGTCGGGATGAACAATTTCAAAACTATCACCTACAGCTTCTTTTCCGATCAGGATGTGGAATTTCAGGCCTTCAAATCCGGTACCGTCGATTTCCGGCAGGAAGCCTCATCCAGCCGCTGGGTCACGGGTTATGATTTCCCGGCCGTCAAGGAAGGCCGCGTCAAGAAAGAGGAACTGCCGAATATCTATCGCTCCGTCGGCATCATGCAGGCCTTCGTGCCGAATATGCGCCGCGAAAAGTTCCAGAACCCCAGCCTGCGCAAGGCACTCAATTACGCCTTCGATTTCGAGGAGCTGAACCGCACATTGGCTTACGGCCAGTTCCAGCGCATCAACAGCTTCTTCATGGGCAGCGAGCTCGCCTCTTCCGGCCTGCCGACCGGGCGAGAACTGGAACTCTTGCAGGAGTTGAAGGATCAGGTTCCGCCGGAAGTCTTCACCACCGAATACCGCAACCCGGTGGCAGGCGATCCCGCCAAGCAGCGCGACAATCTGCGCGAGGCGGTGAAGCTGATGAAGGAGGCCGGTTACGAGCTGCGTGGCAACCGCATGGTCAATGCGGCGACGGGGCAGCAGCTGGACATTGAATTCCTGATCGATTCCTCCGGCATGGAAAGAACCATCCTGCCCTATGTCCAGAACCTCAAGAAGATCGGCATCAATGCCACGATCCGTACGGTTGATGCCTCGCAATATACCAACCGCACCCGCAGCTTCGATTTTGATATCGCCGTCAAGCTCTGGGCGACATCGGCCAATCCCGGCAATGAACAGGCGGATTTCTGGGGCTCGGCTGCCGCCGATCGGCAGGGGTCCAATAACCTTGCCGGCATCAAGAACCCCGCCGTCGATGCGCTGGTCAGAAAGGTCATATTTGCGCCCAACCGGGATGAACAGGTGGCCGCGGCGCGGGCGCTCGACCGGGTGCTCCTGGCAAACAGCTACGTCATTCCGCAATTTTACCGCGGCGAGATGTTCCTCGCTTACTGGAACACGCTCACCCGCCCTGAAAACCTGCCCGAATATGGCATCGGTTTTCCGGATGCATGGTGGTCCAGCCAGGCCGCAAACTGACGCCGGCCTTGCTTTCGCGGCGAAGGCTTGATTCACATAGGGCGAAACGAATCGCTTGGAGCGCGCGGGCCGCGCTTTCATGAAAGGACCGGGTTTGACTGAAACGAAAACCGCTGATGTATCGGCCGGGAGCAGAGACTGATGGGCGCCTATATCCTCAGACGTCTGGCGCTGATGATCCCGACCATCATCGGCATCATGGGCATTTCGTTTCTCGTCATCCAGTTTGCGCCGGGCGGGCCGGTGGAGCAGGTCGTCGCGCAGCTGACGGGGCAGGGCGACAGCGCGTCCGACCGCCTTTCTGGCGGCGGCGATCTTATGGGCCAGTCCGGCGGCTTTGATGAAAGCGGCTCGAAATATCGCGGTGCGCAGGGTCTCGATCCGGAGCTGATCGCCAAGCTCGAAAAACAGTTCGGTTTCGACAAGCCGCCGCTCACCCGTTTTCTCGAAATGATGTGGAATTACATCCGCTTCGACTTCGGCGACAGCTTCTTCCGCAATTCCTCGGTCATCGATCTCATCATCGACAAGCTGCCGGTGTCGATGTCGCTTGGTTTCTGGATCCTGATCATCTCCTACATCATCTCCATTCCCCTCGGCATCAAGAAAGCCGTCTCCGATGGCTCGACTTTCGATGTCTGGACCTCCGGCATCATCATCATCGGTTATGCGGTGCCGAGCTTCCTGTTCGGTATCCTGCTCATCGTGCTTTTCGCCGGCGGATCGTTCTTCGACTGGTTCCCGCTGCGTGGTCTGGTATCGGATAATTTTGACCAGCTGAACTGGTGGCAGAAGATCATCGACTACTTCTGGCACCTGACACTGCCTTTGATCGCGCTGTCGCTCTCGGCCTTCGCAACGACGACGCTCCTGACGAAAAACTCCTTCATCGACGAGATCAAGAAGCAGTATGTCGTCACCGCCCGCGCCAAGGGTCTCACCGAACGCAAGGTTCTCTACGGCCATGTCTTCCGCAACGCGATGCTGATCGTGATTGCCGGTTTTCCGGGCGCCTTCATCTCGGCCTTCTTCACCGGCTCGCTGCTGATCGAGAACATCTTTTCGCTGGATGGTCTCGGCCGCCTCGGTTATCTTTCGGTCGTCAATCGTGATTACCCGATCGTGTTCGGCACGCTCTTCATCTTCTCGCTGATGGGCCTCGTTGTCGGCCTCATATCAGACCTCATCTATACATGGATCGATCCGCGCATCGATTTCGAGCGGAGGGACGTGTGATGACGCTTGCCCACACCGCCGCTGCCGAAACACTGGTAAAGCCGAAGCGCCCGTGGTTTTCGCCGACCACCAAACGCCGCTGGCAGAATTTCAAGGCGAACCGGCGCGGTTACTGGTCCTTCTGGCTGTTTCTGGTCCTGTTTTTCCTGAGCCTGATCGCGGAATTCATCGCCAATGACAAACCCATTCTCGCTTCCTACAAGGGTGAGATTCTGGTGCCGGTCATGGTCGATTATCCCGAGGAGAAATTCGGCGGCTTCCTTGCCCAGACCGATTACAAATCCTCCTTCATCCAGGACGAAATCAACGCCAATGGCTGGATGATCTGGCCACCGATCCGCTATTCCTACCAGACGGTCAATTCCAATATTCCGCATTCCGCGCCCACCGCGCCCTTCTGGCTGATGGATGAAAAAGACCGTTGCTCGGCTTACCCGCAGGGTAACGCCGACCCCGGCTGCACGCTTGGCAATCTCAACTGGCTCGGAACCGACAATCAGGCACGCGATGTCACGGCGCGGATGATCTATGGTTTCCGTATTTCCGTGCTGTTCGGCCTGACGCTGACTATCGCGTCGGCCCTGGTCGGCGTCACCGCCGGCGCCATTCAGGGTTATTTTGGCGGCTGGACGGATTTGCTTTTGCAGCGTTTCATCGAAATCTGGTCGTCCATGCCGGTGCTCTACATCCTGCTCATCATTGCGGCCATTCTTCCACCCGGTTTCTTCGTGCTACTCGGCATCATGCTGCTTTTCTCATGGGTCGGCTTTGTCGGCATCGTGCGTGCGGAATTCCTGCGCGCCAGAAACTTCGAATATGTCCGCGCTGCACGTGCACTCGGTGTCGGCAACTGGACGATCATGTTCCGGCATCTTCTGCCCAACGCCATGGTGGCAACGCTAACCTTCCTGCCGTTCATCCTTTCCGGTTCGATCACGACCCTCACCTCGCTCGATTTCCTCGGTTTCGGCATGCCGCCGGGATCGCCGTCGCTCGGCGAGATGATCGCGCAGGGCAAGAACAACCTTCAGGCCCCGTGGCTTGGCCTCACTGCGTTTTTCACCATGTCCATCATGCTTTCACTGTTGATTTTCGTCGGTGAAGCGGTGCGCGACGCCTTCGATCCACGCAAGACGTTCCGGTGATCGCCATGACGGAAAAAACCATCCAGCCACTTCTCTCCGTCCGTGACCTTTCGGTCGCCTTCCATCAGGGTGGCGCGACCAGCGTTGCCGTCGATCACGTGTCCTTCGACCTGATGCCGGGCGAAGTCGTTGCCCTCGTTGGCGAATCCGGCTCCGGCAAATCCGTGACCGCGAACTCCATTCTCAAATTGCTGCCCTATCCGGCGGCAAGCCACCCTTCCGGGAAAATCCTGTTTGACGGCAAGGATATGCTGACCCTGCCGGAACGGGCGTTGCGCGCGGTGCGGGGCAACGACATCACCATGATTTTCCAGGAGCCGATGACCTCGCTCAATCCGCTCCACACCATCGAGCGGCAGATCGGCGAGATTCTCGAGCTGCACCAGGCGATCACCGGGGCTGAGGCGCGGGCGCGCACGCTGGAACTGTTGCTGCAGGTCGGTATCCGCGAGCCGGAAAAGCGCCTGAAGGCCTATCCGCATGAATTGTCCGGTGGCCAGCGGCAACGCGTGATGATCGCCATGGCGCTTGCCAACCGGCCGAAACTGCTGATCGCCGATGAGCCGACCACGGCGCTCGACGTGACAGTACAGGCGCAGATCCTCGAGCTTCTGAGTGATCTGAAGACCAAGCACGGCATGTCCATGCTGTTCATTACCCACGACCTCGGCATCGTCCGCAAATTTGCCGATCGCGTCTGTGTCATGACCAAGGGCAAGATCGTCGAGACCGGCACCGTGGAGCAGGTGTTTACCGATCCGCAGCACGCCTATACGCGCCATCTCCTTGCAGCCGAACCCAAAGGCGAGCCGCCGCATTCCGATGCTAGCAAACCGGTGGTCATGCAGGGCGACGACATCAAGGTCTGGTTCCCGATCAAGGCCGGACTGATGCGCCGGGTGGTCGACCATGTGAAGGCGGTGGACGGCATCGATATTACCCTGCGCGCCGGCCAGACGGTGGGCGTGGTGGGCGAATCCGGTTCGGGCAAGACCACGCTTGGTCTGGCGCTCTCCCGGCTGATCGCATCCAAGGGGCGCATCAGCTTCATCGGCCAGTCGATCGATCATTATTCCTATGAGATGATGAAGCCGCTCAGGAACCGGTTGCAGGTGGTGTTTCAGGATCCCTATGGGTCGCTCAGCCCGCGCATGTCTGTGGGTGAAATCGTCGCCGAGGGCCTGAAGGTGCACGAGCGGGCCCTGTCCGCCGATGAGCGCGATACGCGTGTCGCCACCGCGCTGGAAGAGGTCGGCCTCGATCCGGCCACCCGCTGGCGGTATCCGCATGAATTTTCCGGCGGTCAGCGCCAGCGCATCGCAATCGCCCGCGCCATGGTGCTTAAACCGCGTTTCGTCATGCTGGACGAGCCTACATCGGCACTCGACATGAGCGTGCAGGCGCAGGTCGTCGATCTGCTGCGCGATCTCCAGGCCAAGCACGAACTTGCCTACCTCTTCATCAGCCACGATCTTAAGGTGGTGAAAGCGCTTGCCAATGACCTGATCGTCATGCGCCACGGCAAGGTGGTGGAGAGCGGCCCGGCGGCGGAGATTTTCGCCAATCCGCAGGAGGATTATACCAGGGCATTGCTGGCGGCGGCCTTCAATATCGAGGCTGTCGAAACCAAAGCGGTGAGCCAGTAGGCGCATCGCTGTTTCTATTAAGGTGATGATTTTTCTGTTGCTTTGCGAAAAATGCCGACCCATGTTGCGAGAGACGTGATGCGGAAACGGATTGATTGCCATGGCAGCGGATGTGATTGTTCTGGGAGCGGGGATCATCGGGGTCTCGGTCGCCCTGCAACTGGCCCGAAGGGGAAAATCGGTGGTGTTGGTCGATCGGCGCGGACCGGGCGAGGAGACCTCCTTCGGTAATGCCGGGCTGATCCAGAGAGAAGGTGTCGTACCTTACGCCTTTCCGCAGGATCTGGCGCTGCTGCTACGTTATTCCCTGAATAACAGCATCGATGCCCGTTATCATCTCTCGGCTCTGCCGAAGATCGCGCCTTTTCTTGGCCGCTACTGGTATAATTCCGCAGCCACGCGCCATGCGGCGATTGCCCATGCCTATGCGCCGCTGATCGAACATTCCGTCTCTGAACACAGCATTTTGATCGATGAGGCGAAGGCTGGCGATCTGATCGTGAAGAATGGCTGGATGGAGGCTTACAGGACAGCCGCAAGGCGGGATGCCGACTATGCCTTCGCCGAGCGTCTGGCGCGTGACCACGGCATTTCCCACACGAAACTCGATGCTGATGAGCTTGCTTCCGTCGAACCGCATCTCAGCCGGGATTTCGTCGGCGGCCTGAAATGGAACGACCCCTGGTCGGTGCTCGATCCGCACGCGCTGACGCTCGCCTATCTCAGACTGTTTGAGAGCTACGGCGGAACCTTTGTCCGGGGAGATGCGTCGACGCTTAGCCAGACGGTAAGTGGCTGGACGGTGCGTACCGAAACCGGTGCAGTAGAGGCCGAGCATGCCGTCGTGGCGCTTGGCCCATGGGCCGATACTGTGACAGAAAGGCTTGGCTATCGCTTCCCGCTCGGGGTGAAACGCGGCTACCACATGCATTATGCGCCGCAGGAAGGGACAAAGCTCAACAACTGGCTGATCGATGCCGAGCGCGGTTATTTTCTGGCACCGATGCGCAAGGGCATCCGTCTGACGACGGGTGCTGAATTTGCCGAACGCGATGCGCCGAAATCCCCCGTGCAGATTGAGCGGGCGGAACGGGTGGCCCGTACCGTCTTTCCCCTTGGCGGCCGGCTGGATGCGGAGCCGTGGATGGGCGCACGCCCCTGCACGCCTGACATGATGCCGATTATCGGCAGGGCACCGCGCCACAGGACCTTGTGGTTTGCCTTCGGCCACGCTCATCACGGCCTCACACTTGGGCCGATCACCGGTCGAGTGCTGGCGGAAACCATGGCCGGCGAAACGCCTGTTATCGCCATCGACGCCTATCGCCCGGAAAGGTTCAATCCCTGATGGCCGAATCCGCTGGCCTTCCTGCGGCGGGCCACGTAACATAGGCTTATCAAAGGGGAAAAGGGGCAAACGTCATCATGGTGGCGAGGTTTCTCATCTATCAGCAACAGGATGATTTTCGTTAGCGAAGCGCTTCCGCGCGCGAAACAGAAGAGAAACGGCCTGCTGGTGCATGATGGATGATATTGAAAAAGCAAAGAAATTTTTCGCCGATAACCCCGATATCGAAATTCTCGAAGCCTTCGTCATAGACGCGAACGGCGTTCCGCGCGGCAAATGGATTCCACGTGAGAGGGCGATCGACGTTCTCGAAAAGGGAATGGCCATTCCCCGCTCCGTTTATGCGCTGGATATCTGGGGTCGGGATGTGCACGCCGCAGGCCTTGCCGAAGGCACGGGCGATCCCGACGGTTTTTGTTTCCCTGTTCCCGGTACACTGTCGCGTGTGACATGGCTTGGCCGTCCAACAGCGCAGGTTCTGCTGGCGATGAGAAACCCGGATGGAACCGGCTTTTATGGCGATCCGCGCCATGTTCTCTCGCAGGTTCTCAGCGCCTATAAAAAGGCCGGCCTCACGCCGGTCGTGGCGACCGAACTTGAATTTTACCTGATCGATCCGGTCCGCTCCGCACTGGATCCCGTGCGCCCGCCGCACAGCCGCGAGGGGCGCTGGCACACGGGCCAGACCCAGGTCCTGTCGATCTCCGAATTGCAGGATTTCGAGGATGTCTTCCACGACATCGCCACAGCCTGCCGGGCACAGGGCGTGCTTGCCGATACGACACTACGCGAAAACGGGCCGGGGCAATATGAGATCAACCTCAACCATGTGCCGGACGCCTTGCAGGCCGCCGATTTCGCGGTCTTCCTGAAACGCATCGTCAAGGGTGTAGCGCGGCGGCATGAACTCGACGCCACCTTCATGGCCAAGCCTTACGGCTTGCAGGCGGGCAATGGCATGCATGTGCATTTTTCCGTTCTCGATAAGGACGGCAGGAACATCTATGCAGGCGAAAACGGCCCGTCGGATGCGCTGATGCATTCGGTTGGTGGCCTGTTGGAAAACATGGGGGAAAGCATGGCGATCTTCGCCCCCCATGCCAATTCCTACCGCCGTCTGACGCCGAGCGAACATGCGCCCACCTACGCCTCATGGGGCATCGACAACCGCTCGGCGGCGGTGCGCGTCATCGTTGCCAGCAAGGCCGCGACGCGCATCGAACATCGCGTGGCCGGTGCCGATACCAACCCCTATCTGGTTGTGGCGATGATTCTGAGTGCCGCACTTGCCGGCATGAAGGAAAAGCGCCAGCCGGGCGGCGCGATCGCCGGTGACAGCCATGCGATCAATCACGAACCGCTGCCCACCAACTGGGATTACGCCCTGCAGCGCTTCACGCGCTCGAGCTTTGCCTATGCGACGCTCGGCCAGAAGTACCGCACCTTGTTTTCCGCCTGCAAACAGCAGGAGCTTTCCGAATTTTCCCTGCGCGTAACCGACGTCGAATATGACGCCTATATCAGGACGGTGTGAGAAATGGCTGAGGTAACGACGATCCCCAATCCGGGCCATACATCCTCATGGTATGCGGCCTCCGCCAATGTCAAATCCGTGCGACCAACGCTCGAAGGCGCGCTGGAAGCCGATGTCTGCATCATCGGCGGCGGTTTCACCGGAATTTCCGCAGCACTTGAACTCAGTGAACGCGGTTATGCCGTCATCGTACTGGAAGGCGTGCGTGTCGGCTTCGGCGCCTCGGGCCGCAATGGCGGCCAGATCGTCAATGGCTATAGCCGTGATCTCGAAACCATCGCTGGCCGTTATGGGCATGACAAGGCGGTAAAGCTCGGGGCAATGTCGCTGGAAGGTGGCGCAATTATCCGTGAGCGCATCGCCAAATATGACATCGACTGTGATCTCGTCGATGGTGGCTTCTTCGCCGCCTTTACGCCGAAACAGATCCGCGAGATGGAAGCTCACAAGGCCCATTGGGAAAAGCACGGCCATGGCGGGCTGGAAATGGTCTCCAGGGCGGATGTCGGCACTTATGTAAAGTCCGACCGTTATGCCGGTGGCATGATCGACCGCCTCGGCGGCCACATCCACCCGCTCAATCTGGTGCAGGGCGAGGCGGCGGCGGCCGAAAGCCTCGGTGCGCGGATTTATGAGAATTCACGGGTCATCTCGGTAGAACAGGGTCCAAACCCCGTGGTGCGCACGGCGACGGGCAGCGTGAAGGCGAAATATGTGCTCGTCTGCGGTAATGCCTATCTCGGCACATTGCTGCCGGAAATCGGTGAGCGGATGATGCCGGTCTCAAGTCAGGTCATGGCGACGGAACCGCTCGATGCTGATCTGATCGAGGCGCTTTTGCCCGCGGATTATTGCGTCGAGGATGCCAATTACATTCTCGATTATTACCGCCGGACCTCGGATAACCGCCTGCTTTACGGCGGCGGCATCGGTTATGGCGGCAGCGACCCGGCCGACCTCACCGGCGTTATCCGCCCGAACATGCTGAAGACCTTTCCGCAACTGGAAAAGACCAGGATCGACTTCGCCTGGAGCGGCAATTTCGCGCTGACGCTGACACGCATCCCGCATATGGGCAGGCTTTCGGACAATATCTATTTTTCGCATGGCGACAGCGGTCATGGCGTCACGACCACACATCTGCTCGGCAAGATACTGGGCGAGGCCGTTGCCGGCCACGCCGAACGTTTCGATGTCTGGAGTTCGCTGCCGAACTATCCGTTCCCCGGCGGCAAGACGTTCCGCGTGCCGCTGACCGTGCTTGGCGCCTGGTGGTACGGCATGCGGGACAGGCTCGGCTTTTAGAGCATTTCCCGTAAAAGCCTGAAGCGGTTTCGCCTCCGGAAATGAAATGAAACAGGGAGTTAGAACGTCACTGTTTTAAGGCCGGAAAGCGCATTTTTCACGATTTCTTCCGGTGTGGTGTCGATGCTGACGGTGACGACGCCCGGTTCGCCGGTCGGCACTTCCAGCGTGGCAAGCTGGGTCTGAAGCAGCGAGAGCGGCATGAAATGGCCCTTGCGTTCACCCATGCGCCGGCTGAGAAGCTCCAGGCTGCCATCCAGATAAACGAAAGCAAGCGGGCTGCCAGTGGCCGTGCGAAGCCGGTCACGGTAGATTTTCTTGAGTGCCGAGCAGGAGACGACGACACCGTTGCCTTCGCTGCCCTTGCGCAGTTCCGCGCCGATCAGGTCCAGCCAGGGCCAGCGATCTTCGTCCGTCAGTGGAATGCCCTCGGACATTTTATCGACATTGGCTTTCGGGTGAAGCTTGTCGCCTTCAATAAAGGCGATGCCCAGTTTTTCCGCAAGCTCCTCTGCGACCGTGGACTTGCCAGAGCCGCTCACTCCCATCACGACGATTGCCTGTGTCACCCGAACCTCTGATGTTTCTGTTTCGACGGTCAGCCCCTAACATGTGCGGCAGGTATCGGGAATATAAAAATGCGGCGCCAGCCCGTGTCAGTGCCCGGTTTTGCGGGCGGCGGTTCTTTCCAGCGCGGAAAAGGCAGAGTGGATCAGAATTGCCAGTGCGGCGACGATCAAGCCGCCCTGCAGGATGAAGGCGAGATTGTTGGATTGCAGGCCGGCGATGATCACTTCACCAAGCGTGCGTGCCGCTACCGTGGAGCCGATGGTGGCTGTTGAAAGGCTGATGACTGCCGATAACCGTATACCTGCAAGAATGGCGGGCAGGGCAAGCGGCAGTTCCACTTTGACAAGCCGCTGCCAGCCGGTCATGCCACTGCCTCTGGCGGCATCCATCACCGTGGCGGGCAGGGTGGTAAGCCCCGTCAGCGTATTTTCGAACACCGGCAGCAATGCGTATAAAAACAGTGCAATAAGCGTCGGTTTCTCCCCGAAACCGATCATCGGCACCGCAAGCGCCAGTACCGCCACGGGCGGGAAGGTCTGGCCGATATTGACGATGCTGCGCGACAGCGGCAGGAGATCCGTCCCGAAAGGCCGGGTGACGATAACTGCAAGCGCGCCCGCTACCAGCGTGGCCAGCCCCGTGGCGATCGCCACGGTGGTCAGATGCGAGAGAGTGAGGGAGAGCAGATTGGCCTGCGTGTAGATCGCCGGTGCATTGGCCTGCACAAGAGGGCGGAATATCGGCGCGAAGATTTGCGGCGCCGCAAGAAAGACGATCAGCGCCAGCACCAGAAAGCCGATTGCAAGGAAAGAGGCCGCGTTTTTCATGAGGCTCCGGCAGCACGCTGGAGGAGAACGTCCCGCCGCACCCGGCCGGCGAGCTGGCCGTCATCTTTGACGACCGGCAGGACATCGCAGCCCGCCCATAACATCGCTGACAGGGCATCGCGCTGGCTTGTATGTTCGGTGAGCGGTTCACCCTCGGCGCTTCCCGGCTCCACGATGTCAGCAATCGAGAGAACCGACAGCAGTTTCAGCGCGCGCTCGTTTTCGCCGATCATGGTGCGTACGAAATCGGTTGCCGGTTTCAGCACCAGTTCGGCCGGCGGGCAATCCTGCACGATGCGGCCCTTGTCCATCACCGCAATGCGATCCGCCAGATGAAAGGCCTCGTCCATATCATGCGTGACGAGAACGATGGTAACGCCGAGCTTTTTTTGAATATCGAGAAGATCGTTCTGCGCCTTGGCGCGGATCACCGGGTCGAGCGCGCCGAAGGGTTCATCCATCAGCAAGATATTAGGCTCTGCGGCGAGCGCCCGCGCCACGCCGACACGCTGCTGCTGGCCGCCGGAAAGCTCATGCGGAAAACGATCCGCATAAAGCGCGGGATCAAGCTGGAAGAGGTGCATCAACGCATCGATTTTCGCCTCGATACGCTTGCGGTCCCAGCCGACCAACTGCGGAACGGTGGCGATATTCTCCGCCACCGTCCTGTGCGGAAACAGGCCATGGCCCTGAATGGCATAGCCGATCTGTCGGCGCAGTTTGTAACCCGGCATCGTGCTGACATCCTCACCGTCGATCCGGATCGTGCCGGAGGTCGGTTCCACCAGCCGGTTTATCATCCGCAGCAGCGTGGTTTTCCCCGATCCTGACGTGCCGACGATGACGGTGACGGTGCGCGGTGCGACAGTCAGCGACACCTGATCCACAACAGCCGCATCGCCATATCGTTTTGTGATGGTGTCGATCTCGATCATGCCTGTTGCCTTCCGCCTGTGCTGAAGAGATTGCTGTCGATGAGGGCGTCTAGCGTGATCGCGGCGGCAAAACCGAGGAGAACGGTCGGCACGGTGCCAAGCAGTACGAGGTCCATCGCCGTCTGCCCGATGCCCTGAAACACGAAAACGCCGAAACCGCCGCCGCCGATCAGCGCGGCGATGGTCGCCAGCCCGATATTCTGCACCAGCACGATACGGATGCCGGTGAGGATGACCGGCATGGCCAGCGGAAATTCCACCCGCGACAGCCTTTGCACCGGTGTCATGCCAAGCCCGCGCGCCGCTTCCCGGACCGCCTGCGAGACGCCGGAAAGACCGACAACCGTATTGGAAACAACCGGCAGCAGCGAATAGAGAAACAGCGCCACGAATGCGGGCGCCATGCCGATGCCGGCAATGCCGATCTTTGCCGCGCCCGGCACAGTGGCGGCGATCCATCCGAGCGGCGCGATCAGAAGGCCAAAAAGGGCGATGGACGGGATGGTCTGGATGATGTTGAGGCTGTTCAGCAGGCCGGCACGCAACCGCTCGACCTTGTAACAGAGTATCCCCAGCGGAATACCCACGACGGTCGCCGCGATCAGCGAACCGATGGCCAGCTCCACATGCCGCAGGGCCTCGGTCCAGAATATATCCGCCCGGCCGTCATATTCCTTGATGATGGAGAGGTCATTCCAGAGGCCGCTGGTCAAGACCGCTGCGAGGGCAGCGATGGCTAGCAGCAGCAGAAAAATACGCATGGCGGGCTTCGGCTGGAGACGCGCAATGCAGTCCGTCGCAAGCAATGACAGCCCGGCAAACATCAGCCAGAACCCGCTGGCAGGCGAAACGCGGGCAAAACTGTTACCCTCCGGTATCAGGGCGGAGGCGGCCTGTCCGACGAAGATTGCCAGTGCCGCCAGCCCCCCCATCGCCGCCGCCAGTTTTAGCCGCGCCGGGAAGCGAAAGAAGGCGATGAAGGCGGCAATCAGAATAATGGCGACAAGCAAGGCTGCGGCCATTGCGGGAAGGGCTTCGAAAATCGTTCGTGCTTCACCCTGAACAATCCGATTGGCGCGGAATATCATGAAGGGCGAGGCGGAGAGTGCGTAGAGCAGCAGGCACGAAATCAGCACACCCACCTTGTCAGGCCATTTCGTCAATTGCGCTCCCCCTGGACGCCAAGCTGGGGCGGGATGTTGAAAACCGCACCTGCTTTTCACCATCCTGCATCATTGTCTCATAGGTGATTATTTGACGAAACCGTTCTTTGTCAGGAAGTCGAGTGCCACGGTCTTGGCCTGTTCGCCACCCACCTGTACGCGGGCATTCAGATCCTGCAGCGTCGCCAGATCAAGTTTTTCGAACACGGGTTTCAACAGTTCCTCGATATTGGGGTTCTTTTTCAGAACCTCTTCGCGAATGACCGGCGCAGGCTGATAGACCGGCTGCACATGTTTGTCGTCTTCCAGCACGACAAGCCCCGAAGGCGCGATGCCGCCATCTGTGCCGTAAACCATGGCGGCATTGGCATTGTTGGTCTGATTGGCGGCAGCTGCGATCGTGGCCGCCGTGTCACCGCCGGACAGCGTGATCAGCTGCTCCGGTTTCAGGGTAAAACCATAGGTCGTCTGAAACGCCGGCAAGGCGGCGGCGGAATTGACGAATTCGGAGGATGCGGCAAGAACCACCTCACCGCCATCGGCGACATATTTACCGAAGTCCGAAAGCGACTTCAGATTGTTCTTGTCGGCAACATCCTTGCGTAACGCGATAGCCCAGGTGTTGTTTGCCGGGGATGGCGTCAGCCAGACGATCTTGTTGGCGTCGTAATCTAGCGTTTTCGCTTCTTCATAGCCCTTGGCGGCATCTTTCCAGAGCGGATCATCGGCCTTGGAGAAAAAGAAGGCGGCGTTGCCGGTATATTCCGGGTAGATATCGATTTCGCCCGCCGTAATCGCTTTCCTCACCACCGGGGTGGCGCCAAGCTGGATGCGGTCCGTCGTCTCGATATTATTCTTGTTCAGCACGGCGAGGATGATGTTGCCGAGAACGCCGCCCTCCGTGTCGATCTTCGACGACACAACCACCTGCGCCTGAGCGATGGAAACAGAAAAGGCAAGCGCAAGTCCGGCGCCCGTCAACGTCATCAAGCGGTTCATGAATGGTCCTCCGGTGGGTCAGCCTGCTGAACAGGCGAGAGATCGCCGCCGCAGTTGCGGCTGAATATCAACGGGTGGGAGGAAAAATGGTTGCACGCCAGTCAGATTTTTAGCGACGGCTGGGTTTCGTCAGGTCTCGCCGTTCGGCTTGCGGGCGTCCTTGCCCATGACGAGCGGCATGAGGACGGAGAGGAAAAGAAGCCTTATGACATGATGGGAGCCGACATAGGCAGTATCGGCATGCATCATCACCGCCATGGCCGCCATGGTTTCGAGACCACCCGGCGCATAGGCGATCATCACGGCATTGAGCGGAACGCCGGTGACGCTGGAAATCATCCAGGCAATGCTGCCGGCGATCACCATCACGGCGATGGTGACGACAAAGCCGGCCAGAAAACCCTTGCGCACTTCCATCAGGGATACGTTGGAAAAACGCGTGCCAATGAGACAGCCGATCAATACATAGACCGGCAGGCTGAGCCAGGTGGGAACGCCACCCTCTGTGAGGCCGGTAATATGGGTGCCGATGGAAATTGCCACGCCGCCAAGCAGCAGGGCTGCCGGAAATCTCCAGCGCAGGAAAAGCCAGCCGGTCAGAAGCGATGCAGCGATGGTTAGCGCCAGGGTTAGCAGGCCCATTGGCGGGTTGGTTATCAGCGGTTCGGTGCTGACCAGATCGAAATATTCAACGATCAGCGGTACGGAAAGCGTCAGCGCCAGTACCCTGACGCTCTGCACGATGCTGACGGTCGCAAGATCGCTTTTCGTTTCCGCCCCAAGGCTGATGATATAGCTGAGGTGGCCGGGGGAAGCGCCCAGCATTGCCGTCGTCCGGTCGTATCCGAAACCGTAATGCAGGATCCAATAGGCGACATAGAGCATGATGACGACGGCGACGAGCACAATGACGAAGCTCAGCGGCCATGTCTTTGCCGCATCGATGACCGAGGGCGTTACGCTCGTTCCCATCGATATGCCGACGACGACGAAACAGGCATTGCGGATGAAGGCCGGAATTCCAAGCTTGACGCCCGCCAGTCCCGTGATCGTTACGGCAACCGCCGGCCCGGAAAGGAAGGGGGCGGGGACATGCAGCAGGCTGGCGAGCAGCGCGCCCATGCTGCCGACAAGGGCGGTAAGCGCAAATGTATGGAATTCAGGCTTGATGATCATTGCGACGCTGATTGGTTGCTTGAAAAAGCTCGTGACCAAATGCGCCGCTTCGTCAGGCGGCGTCAACCTGCATCGCCAAAAATATTGTATTTCATGAGTATTTTATAAAAGAAAAACCCGCAACCTGTGGGCGCGGGCTTTGGCTTTTGCTGTTCTGGTATCCGCGTGATCAGGCGGCGGGAAGGGTCATGGCCTTCGGCATTTCCGTATCGATCCCGAGCAGGAAGTTGATCTGCGGGCGCGCCTTGACCAGATCGTCGATCGAATATTCCGCAAGAACATCAAAGAAGGCATTGAGCGCCTTGCGCAGCGCCGAGTTCAAGCCGCAGCTGTCCACAAGCGGACACTCAACGGCACCGTCCTCGAAGCATTCTGCCATGGCAAAGCTGTCTTCGGTCACGCGCACCACGTCGAACAGGCTGATCTTTTCGGCAGGCTTGCCAAGCCGCACGCCGCCATTGCGGCCACGCACGGTTTCTACGAGGCCCGCCTTGTTGAGCGGCTGCAGGATTTTGAAAAGGAACAGCTCAGATACGCCGTAAGCCCTGGCGATCTCCGGAATGCGGCTCAGCTTGCCTTCATTCGCAGCGCAATACATCAACATGCGAACGGCATAGTTGGTCTGTTTGGTCAAACGCATGCTGGTCTCCTAACTCTCAATGTGGAGTTATATAGTCTCTTTTTCAGTTTAGAACAATTCCAGAAACCGAAAAAACTGGCGGCCATTCGATATTTCTCGAACAGCCTTGTTGACCGCTTCAATGATTCATGAACAAACAAGTCAAGAATCTGAATGTAATGGAGGCATTCGTAATGGCAAGCTTGAAATCGTATTTTTCCGCTGCCGTTTTTTCAGGGCTGACGATCCTTTCCGGCGCGCCCGCGGCTTTTGCGGAAGGCGAGGTGAATGTCTATTCCTATCGCCAGCCCGAGCTGATCCAGCCGCTGCTCGATGCCTTCACGAAAGAAACGGGCATAGAAGCCAACGTTCTTTTCCTCGACAAGGGGCTGGTGGAGCGCATTCAGGCCGAGGGCGTCAACTCGCCCGCCGATCTGCTGCTGACAGTTGATATCGCCCGTCTCGTTGAGGCGAAGGAAGGCGGCGTCACGCAGCCGGTTCTGAACGATCCAGTGATCGAGAAGGACATCCCCGCCAATCTGCGCGATCCGCAGGGCGAGTGGTTCGGCCTGACGACGCGCGGCCGGGTGGTCTATGCCTCGAAGGAGCGGGTAACCCAGAAGGACATTACCTATGAGGAGCTTGCCGACCCGAAATGGAAGGGCAAGATCTGCATTCGTGATGGCCAGCATTCCTACAATATTGCCCTGATCGCCTCGATGATCGCTCATCATGGCGTCGATTACACCCGCACATGGCTGACCGGTCTGAAGAACAATCTTGCCCGCAAGCCGGATGGGACCGACCGCAGCCAGGCGAAATCGATCTTTTCCGGCGAATGTGACATCGCGCTCGGCAATACCTATTATGTCGGCCTGATGCTGACCAATGACCAGGAACCGGAAGAAAAAGTGTGGGCGGGATCGGTGCGGGTGATCTTCCCCAATGCCGGCGACCGCGGCACGCATGTGAATATTTCCGGCATGGCACTGACGAAATATGCGCCCAACAAGGACAATGCGCTGAAGCTGATGGAATTCCTTGCGTCCCGCGAGGCGCAGGAAATCTACGCCAAGCAGGTCTTTGAATATCCGGTACTGCCGGGTGCCGAGCCGTCCGATGTCGTCAAGGGTTTCGGGCCCATCAATCCGGATAAGCTACCGTTGACGGATATTGCCGCTCATCGCAAGCAGGCGTCCGAACTGGTGGACGAAGTGGGTTTCAACGACGGTCCGACCAACTGACGCCGTTCTCAAGGCTTGCAACTCGAGTGCCGGGATTATCGGCGGGTCAGTTGCCCGCCGGTTTGTTATCGAGTGAAGCGTTGTAATCGAGGATTGCTTTACGCCTTTCTGGTGTTCCCGGATGGGTGGAGACGATGCTGGTGCCGCCCTTGTCGCCGAGCTTTTCCTCAAGCAACGCGAAGAAACGCTCGATGGCGGTGGGGTCGAGTCCAGCCTTGCGCATCAGTACCACGGAGCGCTCGTCCGCCTGCCGCTCGGCATCGCGCGAATGCGATAGCGCCAGAAGACCGCCGCCCTGGGTGAGAATATCTTCCATGGCCGAACCGACATCACCGGCAATCAGCATGACGAGACCGGCGACACCGGCGGCGCGATAAAGCTGTCGCAGGCTGTGCTCATATTCCACATGGCCGATTTCATGCGCGAGAACGCCGGTGATCATCTGCCTGTCGTCACCTGCCAGCTCCACAAGCTCATCCGTCAGTACCAGCGTTCCATCCGGCAGCGCGAAGGCATTGGGGCCGATGTAACCGCCCTTGCGGAAATTCAGCTTGTAGTCCTCAGGCGAACCTTCCGCATGGGCGGCGATCCGGGCAAATTCCGCGCTGATGGCATCCTGCTCCTCCTGCGGTAGTTCGCTTGCGGAGAAGACTGTCTGGTCGAAGGCCTGCATGGTACTGGCCGACATGATCTGCGGAACGATCGGCGGGGTGACAGCGACCGCCAGTTCGACGAGCGCGGGAAGCGCCAGCTTGTAGGTGCCATAGGCCAGAAGAATGGCTGCCGCGGTGATGCCGATCAATCGCGGACGGAACTGTTCCAGCCAGTGCACGACGCCGGTACGTCTGTCGATGTGCGCGTGCAGCAATCTGTCCACGCCGTCATTGTCACGTGTTTCGAACAGCGAACCATCGGGAAAATGCAACTCCCGGGGAATGGCGCCGACCCGGTGGCTGATCTCGACCGTTTTTATCTCGGCTTGGGTTCTGACATGGTTGTCCTTCGCGTCGAGCACGAGAAGGACCGTGCCGCCAAACTTCAGCCTGGCGGCGCTGGAAAGGCTGGAGCGAGCGGCATGCCACTCGCCCGAAACGGTTTCTCCGATATCAGAAACCAAATTCGAAGCCTTCCATATCCATATATTCGGCGCTGACGGCGGCACCCGTTGCTTCCATCGAAGAAAGGACCTCGCCCACATCGCCGTTGAAGCGGATCGCCGTGCGTTCCACGGTATAACGCGCCTCGCGCACCGCTGCCCATGGCCGCATCAGGCCGAGTGTGAAAACGGTGACGACAAGGTTGGAGATGACGATCCAGAGGTAGCGCCCGCGATGCAGGTCGCTGTGCAGGTCGTGCTTTCCATCCAGCAGCATGGACGAAATAACGACGTTGCGAACGCCCGTGCGATAAACGACGCCCGCGAGGCCATAAACCAGAAATGCGCCGAAAAGGCCGACATAGAGGGAGGCAAGCGCGGTAACCATGGCGGCCGTCTCGTCTTCGAGGATAGCGCTATTGGCCGCAAAGGCGGCAATGCCGAAGAAACCGACCACGATGCTGCCGATCACCACCATGATCGCAGGAATGATCCAGACCTGGTAAAGCGCGCTGATCTTCGGGTCGGCACTGAAAGGCCGGTCACCGTAACGCAGGTTGCTGAAAATGTAGCGGTTTGCCCAGCGGCTGGACAGTGGTGCCAGAATGCCGAAGGAGAAAAGCGCGACGAGGCTGCCGAGCAGAATGGAGACGAAGGCGCCTCCCGCAGTGCCGACGAAATCGAAACGGACATTGCGATAGCTCGTCACCCGCGCATTGAAACGAATGCTGCGCGTGATGAGCCAGGGAAAGAAGATCATCAGCAGGATCGCCGGCACGAAGACCAGAAACGGATGGATGAGGCCAACAAGCTGCGAGACGACGATGAATGCAAATGCAATCAGCCGACCCTTGAAGATTTGCCCGCCGGTGGCGTGATAACCGAAAGCGCGGCCGGCCAGCACGGTGTTGCCATTGAAATAACGCTTGCGGCGCACCTTTGCCCAGGCGGAATAGATGCCGATCGTGACGATCGTCAGCAGAATATTGACGATCCAGATGCCAAAATATTCCTTGGCATTTCCACTGAACGAGCCACGTTCGAGCGCGCGCTGATCCGCGCTGACTGAGATTTCACTCATAATAGTCCCTCATGACATGCCCCTCTCCGGGCAGATTGAGTTTGCAGGCTTCCCCGTAATCGTCGATTGGCAGCGTCCCCACGCCGCAACGGCTCTCTTACGCGATAACAGCTTTAAGTGGAATTATTTTGACGAAAGAAACTTGATTTTTTTAGTAATCTTTTTAATCAAAAAAGCCCCGCTGTTTTTGCAGCGGGGCTTTTTGTTTTGGTTGCCGGTTTTTCGGCTTATTTCATCGTCGGCATGACGAATTCGGCACCCGACTTGATGCCGGATGGCCAGCGCGAGGTGATCGTCTTGGTCTTGGTCCAGAACTTGATCGAATCCGTGCCGTGCTGGTTAAGGTCACCGAAGCTCGAGGCCTTCCAGCCGCCGAATGAGTGGTAGGCAAGCGGAACCGGGATCGGAACGTTGACGCCGATCATGCCGATGTTGATGCGGCTTGCGAAGTCGCGTGCTGCATCGCCGTCACGGGTGTAGATCGCGACGCCGTTGCCGTACTCATGCTTCATCGGCAGTTCCAGCGCATCTTCGTAGTTCTTGGCGCGAACGACCGACAGAACCGGTCCGAAGATTTCCGTCTTGTAGATGTCCATGTCAGGCGTGACGTGGTCGAACAGGCAGCCGCCGACAAAATAACCGTCCTCGTAACCCTGCAGCTTGAAATCGCGGCCATCGACCAGCAGTTTTGCGCCCTGCTCAACACCGCTGTCGATCAGACCCTTGACGCGTGTCTGGGCTTCCTTGGTGACGAGCGGGCCCATATCGGCCTTGTCATCGGTATAGGGGCCGATTCTCAGGCTTTCGATCTGCGGGATGAGCTTTTCCACGAGCCGATTGGCCGTTTCTTCGCCAACCGGAACCGCAACGGAAACAGCCATGCAACGCTCGCCGGCCGAACCGTAACCCGCACCCATCAGTGCATTTACCGCCTGATCGAGATCGGCATCCGGCATGATGATCATGTGGTTCTTCGCGCCGCCGAAGCACTGCGCACGCTTGCCGTTCATGGCGGCAGTGCCGTAGACGTAGCGGGCGATCGGCGTCGAGCCAACGAAGGAAACAGCGCCGATATCGGGATCGGTCAGGATGGCGTCGACGGCGCCCTTGTCACCATTGACGACATTGAGGATACCGGCCGGAAGACCGGCTTCGATCATGAGTTCAGCAAGGCGGATCGGCAGCGACGGATCGCGCTCGGAAGGCTTGAGGATGAAGGCGTTGCCGCAGGCGATCGCCGGCGCGAACATCCACATCGGGATCATGCCGGGGAAGTTGAACGGCGTGATGCCGGCACCGATGCCGACCGGCTGGCGGATCGAATACATGTCGATGGCCGGGCCAGCGCCCTCGGTGAACTCACCCTTCTGCAGATGCGGAATGCCGCAGACGAATTCGCAGACTTCGAGGCCGCGGATGATATCACCCTTGGAATCCTCAACAGTCTTACCGTGCTCGCTGGAAAGCAGCACTGCCAGCTCGTTGAGGTCGCGGTTCAGAAGTTCGACGAATTTGAAAAAGACGCGGGCGCGGCGCTGCGGGTTGGTGGCAGCCCATTTCGGCTGTGCCGCCTTGGCGCTTTCAACGGCGGCGCGCAGTTCGGCGTCGCTCGCAAGCGCAACGGTTGCCTGCACTTCGCCGGTCGCCGGGTTATAGACATTCGATGTGCGGCCGCTGGTGCCCTGCACATGCTTGCCGTTAATGAAATGACCGATTTCCTTCATGGGTAATCCTCCGCGATTTTTTGATGGGTGCAGCATTGCACTTGAATTTGTACAAAGCAATGAACTCGGATAAGAAACCGTTGTGCGTAAATTAAAGCACGATGAGCATTCTTAGGCGTTTCCTGATCCGGCATGGCGAGTTCGCCATTCAAAAAGAAAGTCAAAAGATGGCAAGCGATGAACCTGTCGTGAGGATGGCTGAAATAGAAATCGATCCGACCCATCTGGAAGCCTATCGCAGATTGCTTGCAGAGGAGATCGAGGCGTCTGTCCGTCTTGAAAATGGCGTGCTTGCGTTAAATGCGGTGGCGATCAAAGGCAGCCCGGAAAAGATTCGCATCCTCGAAGTTTATGCGAACCAGACTGCATATGAGGCGCATCTGCAAACGCCGCATTTCCTGAAATATAAAGAGGGTGTGGCAGGAATGGTGACATCGCTGACTTTGATCGAAGTTGAACCCGTAATGATGCGCAGTAAGCCATGAATTGGGATGACGTCCGCATATTCCTGGCCGTTGCCCGTTCCGGGCAGATCCTCGCCGCATCGAAACGGCTCGGTCTGAACCATGCAACGCTTTCGCGGCGATTGACGCTGCTGGAGCAGGCACTGAAGACCCAGCTTTTCATCCGCCGGACGAATGGCTGCGAAATGACCGAGGAAGGTCAGCGGTTTTTGGGTGCCGCCGAGCGCATGGAAACCGAAATGCTGAATGCCCAGGCCAATCTCGGCCGCGTCGATACGGCGGTGGCGGGAACGGTGCGCATCGGCGCGCCGGACGGTCTTGGCGTTTCCTTTCTCGCGCCACGGCTCGGCCGGCTGACGGCCCGTTATCCTGACCTCAAAATCCAGCTCGTGCCCGTGCCGCGTTCCTTCTCTTTGTCGCAACGCGAGGCCGATATTGCCATCACCATCGAACGGCCGGAACAGGGCAGGCTGATGTTCTCAAAGCTCACCGATTATTCGCTCGGGCTTTATGCCTCAGCGGACTATCTGGCCGAATATGGAACGCCGGCGGATGTCGAAGCGCTCAAGCGCCATCGTCGCATCGGTTACGTGGAGGACTTGATCTTCTCGCCCTCACTGAACTTTACCGGTGAGGTCATGCGCGACTGGGACGCCGCCTTTGAAATCTCCAGTGCCACCGGCCAGACGGAGGCGGTGCGGTCGGGGGCAGGCATCGGCATTCTGCACAATTACATCGCCGGGCAATATCCTGAACTTCTGCGGATCATGCCGCATATCAGCATCATCAGGTCCTATTGGACGGCCTATCACGAATCCGCCCGCCAATTGGTCCGTGTCCGCACGGTGGTTGATTTTCTTCAGGAACTCGTTGCCGAAGAGCGGCGAATCTTCGCCTGAGGTCGGCCGGTCGATCCATTAGTAATATTAATTACACAAGTTAGCCCGCTCCGGGCTTGACAAGGGGTGGCTGGCTGAACGACCAATGCAGCGATTGGGAGAGATCGGAACTGACATGTCGACTATGATACGAAAGCTTTCGCCGACTGGCCTCGGCGTGGCCGTCATGCTGCTTGGAATGCTGCTTTTCGCGTTGAACGATGCCATGGGAAAATGGCTCGTGTCGACCTATAGCCAGGGACAGGTTATCCTGATCCGAAGTGCTGCGGCCCTTGTCATCCTTGTCCCCATCGTCTGGCGAGCCGGCCTTTCCGGCCTAGTGAAGGTCGAGCGGCCCGGATTGCAGGCGGCGCGTGTCTTCTTCTCCACTGCCGAGCTTTTCTGTTTCTATTTCGCGGTTGCGAGCCTGCCACTGGCAGATGTCATGACCTACTGGCTGGCAGCGCCAATTTATGTGGCGGCTCTGGCGCCGTTTCTGCTCGGGGAAAAGGTCGGCTGGCGTCGCTGGACGGCCATCGCCATCGGTTTCATCGGCGTTCTCATCGCCTTGAAACCCAGTTCGGCAAGCCTCACTTCCGCTGCGCTGTTTTCCATTCTCGGCAGTGCTGCCTTCGCCTTCATGATGTTGTCCGGACGCCAGCTGCGCAATACGCCGGATACGGTGCTTGCCTTCTGGCAGATCATCGGTGCGGGGGTTGCGGGCATCGTTGCGGTGTTTCTGACCCCATCCGGCTGGCTGCCGGTCCAGTCCAGCTTCGATCTGGCGTTCCTCAGCCTGCTTGGCGTGGTCGCCATGGCGGCGCATGTGCTGGTCAATCGGGCTCTGAAGCTTGCCGATGCTGCGACCGTCGCGCCGCTGCAATATACGCTGCTGCTGTGGGCGGTGATCTTCGGCTGGGCATTCTTCGGGGATGTGCCGCATATCAGCATCGTCATCGGCGCGGGCCTGATTGTTCTATCCGGCCTCTATATTTTCTTCCGCGAAAATACGCTGAAGCGACGCCGCGAAACGGCGGAAGGACTGGTCGAAGAACAGGTTTGATCTTTCCTGAGCACTGTCGATACAATCACGGGACTTGACGAAGGCGTGATCTTCAGGGAGTAAGAGAAGGCCCTGCGATCATATGTCTCGCATGGGCAGAGGAAACAAAGGTGCCGGGCCCCTCTGGCGAGAGTTTTACGGCGCTCTCGCGATGTCGGTACCGCCTGCAAAAATTGGCCGGCGGATTAAAAACTATGAAAAACCTGAATGTGCTTCGCGCGCGTGCTTTCTGCGTGCGGCCTGACGCTCCGCGTCGGTCCGTGAACGTCCTCGTTATTGGAGGCGACCGGACATGAGCCCCGCCCAGAAAACCACGCTTTCCTACTTCAAGTGGGCATTTATCGTCACCATCGTCGGTCTGATCCTCGGCGGTTATCTCGGCTGGGAAATGACCGGAACGGTGGGCGGCACGGCGACGATCTTCTTTATCTGCGTCGTTCTTGCGGTGCTGGAAATCTCGCTCTCCTTCGACAACGCCATCGTCAACGCCAACAAGCTCAAGGATATGACGCCGGTCTGGCAGCACCGCTTCCTGACCTGGGGTATCCTGATTGCCGTTTTCGGCATGCGTATCGTCTTCCCGCTGCTCATCGTCGTCGTTGCCGCCAATGTCGGCCCCTGGACGGCAATCGTCATGGCGGCAACGCAGCCAGAACGTTATTCGGAAATCATGCGTGACGCCCATCTGCCGATTGCGGCTTTTGGCGGCACCTTCCTGATGATGGTCGGTCTCAATTTCTTCTTCGACCATGAAAAGGACGTTCACTGGGTGCGCTGGATCGAGGAAAAGGCTGCGACCTATTCCTCCGTCAAGGGCATCGAGATCGCCTTCGTGCTTGTCGTCATGCTGGTGTTTTCCCGTATCATCGGTGCCAGTGACAACCCGGAACTCGGCCCGGTCGCTGCCAACACCTTCTTCCATTCGGCGATCTGGGGTCTTTTGACCTTCCTCCTGGTGGAAGTCGTCGGCGGTATTCTCGATCGCAGCCAGGAAATGCTGGAAGGCGCGGCCAAAGGCGGCTTCGGTGCGTTTCTTTACCTCGAAGTGCTGGATGCCAGCTTCTCCTTCGACGGGGTGATTGGTGCTTTCGCACTGACCCAGAACCTCTTCATCATCGCCATCGGCCTCGGCATCGGCGCCATGTATGTGCGCTCGATGACGATCATGCTGGTTGAGAAGGGAACGCTTGCCGAATACCGCTATCTGGAACACGGCGCATTTTACGCGATCCTTATCCTGTCGGTCATCATGTATGTGCAGACCATGTTCCATATACCGGAGGTCATCACCGGTCTTGGCGGTGCGACCCTGATCGGTATTTCGCTCTGGTCGTCGATCCGCCATAACCGGCAGCAAGGCGCCAATGCCGCTGATACGGCCCGCGGCGCAGAAATCTGAGCAACGCGGAAATCTGATCCACAACGATCCTTGCCTTCCGCCTCTGCGGCGGAAGGTAGTTTTTAATCACTGAATTTCTGTCTGCTTATTTTTATTGCTCATCTGCGTTTGCAGAAAATCTGGCCGTGGCGCCAGGATCGCACGACAAATGGTTGTTTTTTCTCATATTTGTGCGCTGCAATAAAGTTGGCACGCTTCCTGCTTCTCTTGTTTTAAGTCCAGAGGGGACGTTGGAAGCCCGGAAAACGGGTCCAGAAACGCCGCCGCGCTGTTCGACCTATCCGGTCTGCAACAGCGCGGCGGTTTTGTTTGTGCGCCATGGTTCTTGAGTTTTGCCTTTCGTTGCCTGAAAAAGGCACGATAACGACTGGAAGGTTTATCAGTGTGCCTGCAGAACTTTCGCCCACGGAAGCCTTGGGGCTCTGGCATCGCGTCGCGATCGAGCAGGTCATTGCCGACGCGGCGGATTTGACCTTGCGCCAGACCGCCATCCTGCTGCAGATTTATCTCGTGCCGCCGCCGCACACCGTTCGCGGTCTCGCCGCAATGCTCGGCGTGACCAAGCCGGTCATCACCCGCGCACTCGACAGTCTCGGGGCGCTTGGGCTGGTCGACAGGGTGCGGGATGAACGGGACAGGCGCAATGTTGTGATAAAACGCACCGTCACTGGTGCGCTCTATCTGGAAAAATTCGGCGATCTGATTATTGATCAGGCGCGTAAGATCTAACTCTGGACGTGAAACCCATGATGCTCGACCGCCGCCTGAATGTCTTCCGCTCTGACCTCGCCGATGAAAAACTGCAAGGCGTGGTGCAGGCCGACCGCTTCGTCAGTGGTTCTCCCGCGCAAGTCGCCGTTCCCGTCATTGGCCTGCGACCGACGCCAGACTTAGCCTCCGGTATCGATACGGAGCTTTTGTTTGGCGAAACTGTTCGAGTTTTCGACAGAGCGAACGGCTGGGCATGGGTGCAGGCGGATGCCGATGGCTACGCCGGTTACGTGCCGGAAACCGCTATCGGCGATGTCGTTGCCGCCACCCATCGTGTCGTCGCGCCGCGCACCTTTCTCTATCCTGCCGCTGAACTGCGCAAGCCGCCGGTCGCGGCCCTTTCCATGGGCAGCCTTGTTCGCATCGTCGGCGAGGCGGAGACACGCGGCACCCGCTATCTGATGACTGAAAAAGGCGAGGGCATCATCGCCGCCCATTGCCGTGCCGTCGGTGATGCTCTCGAAGAGGATTATGTGGCGATAGCACTGCGCTTTATCGAGACGCCCTATCTGTGGGGCGGACGCTCCGGCCATGGCATCGATTGTTCCGGCCTCGTGCAGCTTTCCATGGCAATGGCGGGTCGGCGGGTTCTGCGCGATACCGACATGCAGGTGAAGTCGCTCGGCGTGGAGATAGAGCGCGACGAATTGCGCCGCGGTGATCTTGTTTTCTGGAAGGGCCATGTCGGCCTCATGGAAAACGAGGAAACGCTGCTTCACGCCAATGGGCATACGATGAATGTCGCTCGCGAAAATCTCGATGCGGCCATCGAGCGTATCGGCTGGCTTTATGAAAAGCCGACGGCTTTTCGTCGTCTAGAGGGCTGAGAAAGCCGTTTTCACGAAATCGTGCCCGCCCCACCCTTTGTAGGACGGTCGTCAACGGCCTACATCTGAGGAAGGATGGTACGGGATCGGCATCGATGAAGACAAAAACCGCGACAAAATTGGCAGCATTCCTGACGGCGGTTCTATTGAGCGCCTCGGCTCAGGCGCAGACCGTTTTCCAGAATGGCTTTGCCCCGGCACCCGATGCCTATGCGAACCTGCCTGGTGTCAAGGATCCGCGCACGCTGCAGCCCAAGGTGCGTTATACCTGCCACAGCGAACTGGGAAGAACCGGATATTCCAGAGGTGCCTACCGCAATGTTTTTGGCAGCCGGGGACTTCCCGTTCAGGGTTATCGCTGCACGGATGAAAATGGTATTTCCAGCTTCGGTGGCAGAAATCCGGTCTCGAAGGACTGGTATCCCGGCATCAATCCCGTCGACCCGACCTTCTGAGGCAAAGGCATTGAGTGCCTCTGCCCGAAAGGTGCGGTACGCTTTTCGAAAAATCCGATGCGTGCGCAAAACTAAGGCCCTCTGCCGTCGGTGCTCTGGACTTGTTGTCGCTTTTTCAGATAAGTCTTTGCCATGACAGGTTGAGACCTGCCGAGGTGCGGGGTGACGTCGGGTCTCGGCCGATGTTGGGGAATGCGAGCATGACGAAGACCGATATAGCGACCCGTGTCCACAATCACACCTGGAAGCTCGATCCGATCGTTCGCAGCCTGATCGATACGGATTTTTACAAGCTCTTGATGTTGCAGATGATCTGGAAGCTCTATCCGGAAGTCGACGCGACATTTTCCCTGATCAACCGTACCAAGACGGTGCGGCTGGCCGAGGAGATTGACGAGATGGAACTGCGTGAGCAGCTCGATCACGCGCGCACCCTGCGTCTCTCCAAGAAGGAGAACATCTGGCTCGCGGGTAACTCCTTTTACGGTCGCTCGCAGATTTTCGAGCCGGAGTTCCTCTCCTGGCTTTCGAGTTATCAATTGCCGGAATATGAGCTTTTCAAACGTGACGGGCAGTATGAACTGAACTTCCACGGCCGTTGGATGGATACGACGCTCTGGGAAATTCCGGCGCTGGCAATCATCAACGAGTTGCGCTCGCGCAGCGCCATGCGTTCGCTCGGTTATTTCACACTGGATGTCCTTTATGCCCGGGCGAAGGCCAAGATGTGGGAAAAGGTCGAACGGCTGCGGGAACTGCCGGGCCTGCGCATTTCCGATTTCGGCACGCGCCGTCGCCACAGCTTCCTGTGGCAACGCTGGTGCGTCGAGGCGCTGAAGGAAGGCATTGGACCGGCTTTCACGGGCACGAGCAATGTTCTGCTCGCCATGGACTCCGATCTCGAAGCCGTAGGTACCAACGCGCATGAATTGCCGATGGTCGTTGCAGCACTTGCGCAGACGAACGAGGAACTGGCGGCCGCCCCCTATCAGGTTCTGAAGGACTGGAACCGACTTTATGGCGGTAACCTGCTGATCGTGCTGCCTGATGCCTTCGGCACGGCAGCGTTTTTGCGCAACGCGCCGGAATGGGTGGCGGACTGGACTGGCTTTCGTCCAGACAGCGCGCCGCCGATCGAAGGCGGCGAAAAGATCATCGAGTGGTGGCAGAAGATGGGCCGCGACCCGCGCAAGAAAATGCTGATCTTTTCCGATGGCCTCGATGTCAACGCGATCATCGACACCTACCGGCATTTCGAAGGCCGGGTTCGCATGAGCTTCGGCTGGGGCACCAATCTTACCAACGACTTTGCCGGCTGCGCGCCGAAGACCATCGCCAGCCTCAAGCCGATCTCGATCGTCTGCAAGGTCAGCGATGCCAATGGCCGGCCGGCGGTCAAGCTTTCGGACAATCCGCAAAAGGCGACGGGCGAGCCGGCCGAAGTGGAACGTTACCTGAAGTTCTTCGGAGAGGAAGACCACAAGGAACAGAAGGTTCTGGTTTGAGAAAGACCGGGCGCTCCTGTCAACGAAGCGCCCGGGGAAGTAATTACTTCGCGAATTGATGTGCGATGTAATGGAAGAGCGCCCGGATACCCTGCGCCTCGCCGCCAATCGACGAGTGATGCCTCTCGCTCAGTGACCAGCCGTAAATGTCGAAATGCGCCCAGCGCTTGGTGTTGGTCACGAAACGCTTGAGAAACAGGGCTGCCGTGATCGAGCCGGCCATGCCGCCTGACGGGGCGTTGGTGATATCGGCTGCCCGCGAGCGGATATCCTTGTCATATCCCATATAGAGCGGCATCCGCCACAGCGGGTCGTCGATATCGATGCTGGCTTCCGCGATGTCGTGGGCCAGATCTTCGTCATCGGTATAAAAAGGCGGCAGATCCGGGCCAAGGGCAACGCGGGCGGCACCCGTCAGCGTCGCCATGTCGATCATCAGGTCCGGCGCATCCTCATCGGCATAGGCCAGTGCATCCGCCAGAACGAGACGTCCCTCGGCGTCAGTATTGTCGATCTGCACCGTCAGGCCTTTGCGGCTTTTGTAGATGTCGCCGGGGCGGAAAGCATTGGAAGAGATGGAATTTTCGACGGCTGGTACAAGTACGCGAAGGTCGACCGGCAGCTTCGCGTCCATGATCATCAGTGCAAGGCCAAGAACATTGGCCGCTCCACCCATATCCTTCTTCATCAAAGCCATGGAGGCAGCGGGTTTGATATCGAGACCGCCGGTATCAAAGCAGACGCCCTTGCCGACGAGGGTGAGACGCGGATTGCCCTTCTTGCCCCAGTTCATCTCAAGGAGGCGCGGTGCGCTTTCGCTGGCGCGGCCAACGGCGTGGATCAGGGGGAAGTTTTCCTTCAACAGATCGTCGCCCGTGGTGACGCTGACCTTTGCCTTATAATGAGCGGCGAGGGCACGGAAGGCGATTTCAAGCTCGTCCGGCCCCATGTCATTGGCCGGTATATTGATGAGATCGCGGGCAAGGAAAACGCCGGCCAGAATGCGCTTGATCTCGCCGTCTTCCGCATCCTGCGGAATGAGAAGCTTTGCCCCGTTGGTCTTGGTGGTTCTGTATTTGTCGAAGCGATAGCTGCCGAGGCCGAAGCCGAGCGCCAGGCGGTTGGCGGTCAGGGGCGCCGTTTCGATGTGCCACTCGCCTTCCGGCAGTTCACGGGCGAGTTTGCCGGTTATGAAGGGAATTTCGGAGGGATTGCCGCCAAGCCCGAGAAGCGCGCCACCCAGCGAACCGTCGGCCGAAGGCACGAGCAGGATGGCGCCTGCTTCTGCCTTGAACCCGGCCTTTTTCGCCCAGTCCAGAGCGACAGGATCGATGGCGCCCTGTTCGATATGGGCTGGCGTGACGGCAAAAACCGGTAAGGTGCTGCCGGCCTTCGAGCTGAAAGGGGTGGGGCGTTCGATGAACTGATAGGGCGCCATTGTATGCTTCCGTTGGTGCGTCGGCCCGAAAATCGGAATGATTTTCGACAGGAACGATGCGTAGTTTCAAAGTGCCGGAGCGGCCTTTTGCATCCTCTCGGACGCGGCGCTCCAGTGTCGTGAATCGGTGCGATTAACGCTCTGTTAGGGTTAACAGATTATTGCTTTAGTGAAAGTTGCGTCATGTGAGTCTGTCGTATGTCGGGCGCAAGATCGATCATTTTTGGGCGGGGGCGCTGCCATGACTGCTTTTTCTTTGGCTAAAACAGGCCGGACCGGATTGCTGCGCGGAACATGCCTGGTAGCGCTGGTTCTGGCCGTTTCCGGATGCGCGAGCACCAACAAGCCGGATCGCATGTCCACTGGTTCCATTCCCGCCGCCACGCGTTCCTATGACACGATGAACATGGATCAACTGCGGCAGGCGGAAGCGACCGCCGGCAAGGCCTATGAGCGCAGCCCCAAAGACAAGTCGGTGGGCATGAACTATGCCAGTGTTCTGATGATGACGGGCAAAAATACCCAGGCGCTCGCCGTCATGCAGCAGATTGCCATCGCCAATCCGGCGGATCGCGATGTGCTTGCGGCCTATGGCAAGGCGCAGGCGGCGGCCGGCCAGCTGGAGCAGGCGCTTTCGACCATACAGCGGGCACAGACGCCCGACCGTCCCGACTGGCGGCTTTACTCCGCCGAAGGTGCGGTGCTCGATCAGCTTGGACGCTCGAACGAGGCGCGCTCGCGGTACCGGCAGGCGCTCGACCTCAAGCCGAACGATCCAAGCGTGCTTTCGAACCTCGGCATGTCCTATGTCCTGTCGAGTGATCCCCGCACCGCCGAAACATATTTGCAGTCCGCCATTTCGCAGCCCGGCGCGGACAGCCGCGTCCGCCAGAACCTCGCGCTTGTTGTGGGTCTTCAGGGACGTTTCGCCGAAGCCGAGCGCATCGCGGTTCAGGAGCTTTCGGCGCAGCAGGCGCAGGCAAATCTCACCTATCTGCGCGCGATGCTCTCACAGCAGAATTCCTGGCAGCAGCTGGCGAAAAAAGACGCAAAGCCTGCAGGCTGATAAGGCTTTTAGGTGCAGCCGCCGGCATAAGTGGCCGGCGATCTTGCCAGCCGGGATCGGAATATACCGCCGCGCAAAATGCCGGCGGTTTTTTATTTGAACGTGTCCATAACCCGGATGATGGCCGGCCCGAGGATGACGGCGATGAGCACCGGTAGGAAGAATATGATCATTGGCACGGTCAGTTTCGGTGGCAGCGCCGCGGCTTTCTTTTCGGCCTCGTTCATGCGCTCGTCACGGCCTTCCTGCGCAAGAACGCGTAGCGCCTGAGCCAGCGGCGTGCCATAGCGCTCCGCCTGGATAAGCGCCTGCACCACGCTTTTGACCCCATCCAGCTGTGTTCGCATACCGAAGTTCTCCAGGGCAATGCGCCTGTCCTGAAGGAAGGAGAGCTCGGCTGTCGTCAGCATCATTTCTTCCGCCAGTTCGGGTGACTGCTCGCCCATTTCTTCCGCCACACGGCGCATCGCGGCTTCCATCGAGACACCGGATTCTATGCAGATCAGCATCAGATCCAGCGCATCCGGCCACGCACGCTTGATCGACCCCTGTCGCTTTGTCATGGCGTTGGAAACGTAGATATTCGGCGCGTAAAAACCGATATAGCCGAAAAGCAGGACAGCCATCAGCCTGACGACAAAGGCCTTGTCAGCGAGGTTTCCCAGGACGAAAACCCAGGTAAAAGCGATGGCAAGAAAGGCGAATGGCAGGACGAATCGCGCGGCGAGAAATGTGTTGAGCGCATTCTGTGAACGAAAACCCGCTGCACGCAGCTTGTTCATCGTATTCGCGTCGGCAAGTGCTTCCTGAAGATTGAACCTTTCGACGATGCGGCGCGCGGACTTGTTGTTGCTGCCGCGCAACGAGGTCTTTCCGTCTCTGGAGGTCGTTGCGAGCCGCTCGCGTTCGCGGCTGCGGATAACATCGCGTTCCGTCGACACCGCTTTCATGCGCTTGGCGAAGTCCTTGCGCTCGAAGAACGGCATGATGAGGGTGTAAAGGGTGGCAAAAACCGCAAGCGTGACCAGAATGGCAATGATCGTCTGCGGATCCGTCAGGCGGGAAACGAGATTTCCTGTCATGGCCCCGCCCTCAGATATCGAAATTGATCATTTGGCGCATGATGAAAATGCCAATCAGCATCCAGATGCCGGATGCTCCGAGAATGATGTGCCCGCGCAAATCGGTGAAAAGCACAGACAGGTAATCGGGCGACGTGAAGTGCACCAGCGTCATGACGATGAAAGGCAGTGCCCCAATGATGACCGCCGAGGCTTTCGCCTCCATTGAGAGGGCATTCACCTTGGCGCGCATCTTCTTGCGGTCACGCAGAACTTTTGAAAGATTGGACAGCGCTTCTGAAAGATTGCCGCCCGCCTGCGCCTGAATGGTAATGACGGTGCCGAAGAAACTGACCTCGAACAGGGGCATGGTCAGCATCATACGCTCGATTGCCTGCGGAATGCTGATCCCGACCTGTTGTGCATCGACAACCCGCTGAAATTCCGTTTTCACCGGCTCCTGGCCATCGGATGCGATCAATCGCACGGCGTCGTTCAGCGGCAACCCGGACTTGATCGACCGGCACATGACGTCCAGCGAATTGGGAAACTCCTCCAGGAATTTTTTCTGCCGCCGCTTGAGAAGAAAGGCCAATACCCACCGTGGCAGTCCCAACCCAACGACCACTCCTATAAGCAGAGCGATGAGCGGCGACAGGCCATAAAGAATTGCTATGATACCGGCGGCAACAGCCCCGCCTGCGCTCAGCAGGTGGAACTGCCGGATCGAAAGTCGCAGGCCAGCCTGAACCAGTTTGTCGCGCAAACTGACATTCTTTGTCCTTTTTGCCTTTTCATTTTGTTTCTTTTCCATTTCCCGCAGGCTGTCCTGCATGGATTTGCGGCGTTTGCCGAGCTCCTGGACCCGGTCGCGCGCAGCTTTGATATTGGCGTGGTCCGTTTCCGCAGCCTTCACCCGCTTGAAACGGCTGGTGGTCTTTTTTTCGACCTCTATCTGCTGAAAAAGGAAGGCGTAAGCCAGCGCTCCTGCCGAAATGGCGACAAGTACGGCCAGTAACAGGATTGTCGGGTCCATGGCAGTCGCCTTCCCTTAGGATGTCTTTTCCATTTCGTCGAGCGCGGCCGCCAGACGTTTCTCTTCGCCATAATAACGTGCGCGATCCCAGAAATGCGGTTTGCTGATGCCGGTCGACACATGTCTGCCGATCAGCTTGCCATTCGCATCTTCGCCTTCAATCTCGTACCGCATCAAATCCTGGGTAACGATGACGTCGCCTTCCATGCCGATGACTTCGGTAACCTGCGTTATCCGGCGGGAGCCGTCGCGCAGGCGCGCCGCCTGAACGACGATATCGATTGATCCGGAGATAATTTCGCGCACGGTCTTGGCCGGCAGGGTAAAGCCACCCATGGCAATCATGGATTCGATACGGCTAAGGCATTCACGCGGCGTGTTGGCGTGCAGCGTCCCCATCGAGCCGTCGTGACCGGTGTTCATGGCCTGAAGCAGGTCGAAAACTTCCGGTCCACGCACTTCGCCGACGATGATACGTTCTGGACGCATACGAAGGCAGTTCTTGACCAGATCGCGCATGGTGATCTCGCCTTCACCTTCGATGTTTGGCGGGCGTGTTTCCAGCCTCACCACATGCGGCTGCTGCAGTTGCAGTTCGGCCGTGTCCTCACAGGTGATGACACGTTCGTCCCTGTCAATGAAACTGGTCAGGCAGTTGAGCAGCGTGGTCTTGCCGGAGCCAGTACCGCCCGAAATGACAATATTGCAGCGTACGCGCCCGATGATCTTGAGCAAGGTCGCGCCTTCGGGCGTGATTGCGCCGAAACGTACCAGCTGATCGAGTGTCAGCTTGTCCTTCTTGAATTTTCGGATCGTCAGCGCCGGTCCGTCAATGGCAAGCGGCGGCGCGATGACGTTGACGCGTGATCCGTCCGGCAGGCGGGCGTCGCATATCGGGCTCGATTCATCCACACGCCGGCCGACCTGGCTGACGATACGCTGGCAGATGGACAGCAACTGGCCGTTGTCACGAAAGCGGATGTCGGATTCAATGGTCTTGCCGCCAACTTCGATGAAGGTCTGGCCGGATCCGTTGACCATGATATCGGCAATATCGTCGCGGGCGAGAAGCGGCTCCAGCGGGCCGTAACCGAGAACGTCATTGCAGATGTCTTCGAGCAGTTCTTCCTGCTCGGCAATCGACATGGCGAAGTTCTTGATCGTGATGATATCGTTGACGATATCGCGAATTTCCTCGCGCGCGCTCTCCGCGTCGAGCTTGGCAAGCTGCGAAAGGTCGATCGTATCGATGAGCGCAGAGAAAACCTGGCTCTTGGTGTTGTAATAATCTTCCGTGCGCGCGCGTTTTTTCTGCGGCGACTGCGATGTTGCCTGCGCCTGGCGCGTCGCGGGCGACTGGCCGGGTTCAAGCGTGTCGATCGTAAGAGGCCGAGGCTCGGCTGCCACCGCCGCCTGCATGGGGACAGCTGCGGCCAAATCCGGCTTTGTGTTTCTGGATGGGCCGTCAGACCCGCGTTTTCCGAACATCGGCGTTTCCGTCTAAGGACGCACAGGCGAAGCCTATTTGCGCTTGAGAATATTCTTGAGTTTGTCCAGGCCGCCGCGTTTGCTTTTGCGCAGCACGGTACGGCCGGTAATCGTATGGGCGATCTGTGAGAAAGTTTCCGCGATCTGGGATTTTTCATCCATCTCGCTGATCATGCGACCACTGTTGGCGGCATTTCCAAACAGCAGGGTATCGAACGGAATGATCGCAATCGGCTCGATTTCCAACGGCTCGAGAAAGTCCGCCGGCGCGATTTCCGGACGTTTCGGCATGCCCACCTGATTGAGAATGAGGTGCGGTAACTTGTCATTCGGTCGCAGTTTTATCAGCGCATCGAACAGGTTCTTCGTATTACGCAGATTTGCGAGATCGGGAACCGCCGTAATCACCACTTCATCGGCTTCCGCAAGGACTGCCCGCGTCCAGTCGCACCATTGGTGGGGAAGATCGAGGACCGCAACAGGGGCGCTACGCTGCAGAACCTCGAGAATTGGGAGAAAAGCCTGGCGATCGAGATCATATGTCCTGTCGAGAAGCGACGGCGCCGCCAGGAGTGACAGATGGTCGGAGCATTTCGTCAAAAGACGGTCGAGAAACACCTCGTCCAGCCGTTCCGGTGAAAACACGGCTTCCGCCATGCCTTGGGCAGGGTCCTGATCAAAATCGATATTGGCCGTGCCATAGGCAAGGTCCATGTCGGCCAGGATGGTTTCGGTGGAAAACAGCGTGGATATGCCGAAGGCGCAGTTATGCGCGATCGTCGAGGACCCCACCCCGCCTTTTGCGCCGATGAAGGCAATGTTGCGGCCGAGCGGTTCCGCCTCCGGATCGACGAAGATCGTCGCGATCGAGGCTAGCAGATCGGCCATGCTGACCGGGGCGACAAGGTATTCGGAAATGCCATTACGGATGAGATCGCGATAAAGCGTTATGTCATTGTGTCGGCCGATGATGATGACACGGGTGGTGGGGTCGCAAACCTCCGCCAGCGGCGCGAGATCATCCAGCAGCGAAGCGGGTGCACTTGCCGTCTCCAGGATGATGAGATTGGGCGTGGGCGAAGCGGAAAACATCGTGGCTGCCGCGTTGATGTCGCCCTTGGTCACCCGAAGGGTCACCTTGCTCATGCGTCTGTCGCCGGACAATGCGTCCATGACGCCCTGCATATTGTCGCTGACACAGAAGGCATGGACGGAAATGCGGGGCAGGGGCCGCAGACGATCCATGTCCCCGGCGCGGACGGGCGCGGCGTCTGTGCCGCCGCTTGATTTGATATCGTATTCTACAGCGCTCATCGTCTATCCTGCCGTAACAAATGGTGGAACCACATCAGTCCGTCGTCGCCGTCGTGCTCTTGCCGCGATAGGAGTCTATGACCACGGCGCGACGCTCGGCATCGATCGGACTCATGCCCCGCGGGCCGACCAGATCCATTGGATTGGCAACCTGTGCGGCGAGATTGCTCTGCGAAGCGCATCCGAAATTGTACCAGTTCTTGTTGGCGAAGGTGTTGTCCGAAAGGTCTTCGGGCCACTGGCCGCATTGCCCGGTCATGGCGGTAACAGCGACATAACTCAGGCGGATGGGGGCGGCATCGCCGTTGGGGGATGCCGCATAACGTGTTTCCATGATTTTGCCCGAAGGGACGCCAGCGCCGGAAAGCGTTGAACGGATCTGCTTTGCCATTCTGGAGGCCGCTGCCGAATTGGCTGATCCCGATGGCGTCTGAATATTGATGATGCCGGTCGACATGGATGCGTAATTCTGGGCGAAACCACGAACGTTATCCGCCACTGCGGTGGTCAAGCGGCTGTCGCCCGCTGAAACCGGAATATCCAGCGAGTGCTCCGCTTCCGAAAGGGTGATCGGATGACGTGTGCGATAATCATCGGGAATGGCATTGGTTGTTAGCGGATCGCGTGCGCAGCCTTGCAGCAGGCCGGCGACGAGCGCAACCATGGAGACGAGACCGGCCCGTCTGAGGGAAGAAGAAGAGGTTATTTCCGGCATGACGTTCCCTGCCCTTATCGGGCTTGCTCTGAAGAGGAGATTTCGTGCGCGTGTCGTCATTTGTAGATGAACCCCACTGATCCCTGATAGGGCGCTGCCTGAACCTGGTCTTTCCGGCCATAGACCTTGTTGACGCGGTTCATGAAATACATGGCGGCATCGTTTTCCGGGTTGAAGTTGTCATCCGGGCGGGCGATCTGGTTGCGCGCAACAGGCCGCACCAGATAGGGCGTGGCGATGATGACCAGCTCCGTCTCGTTGCGGATAAAGTCCTTGCTGCGGAAAAGCGTGCCGAAAATCGGGATTTTCGACATGCCCGGAAGTCCGGACATGGCCTGACGGACATTGTCCTGAACAAGCCCTGCGATCACGATCGATCCGCCGGACGGAAGCTCGACTGTTGTGGAGGTTTCGCGCTTGCGGACTGACATATAGGTCGAGCCGGGAATGTTGCCGCCCGAATTTCCCGTTACCACATTGCCTTCATATGTCGGCTCGGAAACATTGGTCTCGATCTTAAGGCTGATACGCCCTGGCGAAAGTACAACGGGCTTGAAGTTCAACGTGATGCCGTAGTCAACCGTATCTGTTGTACGTGTTATGGTCTGCTGGCCGGTTTCCTTGTCAACGGATACTTCTTGCTCTGCGGCCAGACGGAAATCTCCACCCACATAGAACTTGGCCTGTTCACCTGAGATGGCGGTGAGGCTAGGTTCGGCCAGAGTGCGCACGACGCCAGCCTGCTCCATGGCATTGAGGTAGCTGGCAAAGTTCATCGAGCCGGAACCGATTGAACCGCTGGCTATTCGCGAGGCAGTGCTGATTGCATTTCCAAGATTGGACGGATTTGAGAACGAAAAGCCGTTATTGCTTGTGGAGCTGCCAATGGAGCCGTTGAATCCGAGCTGTTTCAGCACCTGCCGGCTGACTTCGGCGACAGTCACCTTCAGTGTTACCTGATCTTCGCCCTCGATCGTCAACATGTTGACGATTTGCGATACTTGGCGTCTTTCCGCAAAAATCGCTGCATCGCCGCCATTGTCACCGCCGGTGAGTGATATATTGCGCGTGGTGGCTTCCCCGCCCTTTAGAAACGCGTCGGCGAGCTGCACGGCACGCGCAGAATCCTGCGGTGTGCGCACAGAGCCGGTGAGAACGATGTTGTCCGAAACGATTTCCACCTTGATATCCGACTCGGGAATAAAGCGGCGGATATTGGCCTCGAGGCCGGAGATGTCGCGCTCCACTTCAAGATCGAGACTAACGATTTCGCGACCGCCCTCACCGAAAATGAAGATATTTGTCTGTCCCACCGTTTTTCCGAAGAGATAAATACGGCGAGAAGTGCGTGTTACGGCATCGGCAAGGCTTGGATCCGCAACGAGAATGTCGTGCGCATCCTCAGGCAGATCAATCACCAATGCCTTGTTGAGGCCGAGCTTAAGACGTTTGCGGATGCCGGATCCGCTCTCGGTAATCCGAACGATACTTGCGCTTTGTGCCGCGGCTTCGCCAAGGCGCAGAAATTCAGGCGAATGCGGGCCTGGAATGCCTGAAAAAGCCACGCAGAAAGCAAGTCCGCCCAGCATCGATGAACGCAGGTGTCTTTTAACACGCTTTGCCATGAACTCCCCGGTCATTGTGATGCTCCTTGACTGCCCTTGACGATCGACCCGGACTTGATCACCTGTATTTCCGGTTGACCGGAGCCGCCGTTGAGAAGGTAGCCCGCTGAAAGCGTATCGTTTTCCTGCGCGTCGGCGATTGAGCGCAACGCAAGAGTGAGCCGATCCGCCATCTGCTGCGCCACCGTTATGATTTTTGCCTGTTCTGGCGTCAGCTCCAGAGTCGCAGTCGCACCGACGACGGCGGAGATGCCGTCCTCGCCTTCCTTGATCTGCTGGTCAATTGCGAGAACGCGGACGTTGTTCAAAACGTTTTCGGTCAGGAAATTGCCGTTATCGCCCTTGCGAACCATGATGACATCCACCCGGTCATTCGGCAGCACGAAACCGCCGGCGCCGGTGGAGACGGAAATTTCCGTAGCGACGGCGCGTTTGCCCGCCGGCAGAAGTGAAGACATGATGCGGGTACTGGAATCGACGACCTTTTCCGGCCGCACCGGTTCGCCCTCAAACAGGGGCAACCGCACGACGGCACCGGTGAGTTCGGTGATCGCGTTCGGATTTTTTGTTTCGGTTATGAAGTTATCGACGACATTGCCCTGCGGCCAGGGTGTCCAGCGCATCGAACTATCGTTCAGGCGGCTACCGACAGGCAAGTTGACTGAGGAAACGAGAACATTGACCGTCGGTTCCTTCTGGATGATCGTTTCCGCTTTTTCGATGACCTGCTTTGCGCCGGAAATCTGCATGGCGACGAGACCGGCAAGACCGGCAGCGACCAGGGCAACGGATAGAATAACGATACGCGACGGTTTCATGCTCGATCCTTGAGGGAATCAGGTTGTTCTCCCCTCAGGATGGCGCATGATTGGTATAATTATGGTTAATATTATGCTTGGATTTGTGGTTAACGGGACTTTAATCCGTCAGCTATGTAACTTGTTCAGGAAAGACTGGCGATGGCAGCTTTTACAAGCGGCGCGTCACCGTAAGTCAAAAGGCCGGCAATGGCGATGCCGATGCCATAGGGGATTTTTTTTGCCACCATCAGGGAATCCGGGATGGGAATGCCGATTGCCATGATTTCTTGCGATCGTGACCGCAAAAGCAGGATGCCAAGCGTTAATACGCCACCAATGAAAGTGACTCCAAGCAAGAATTCTATGAGCGAAGAATTGAATCCATACCAGACCGTAGCGGCGGTCAACAGCTTGGCGTCCCCACCACCCATCACATTTGCAGCAAAGAGCGCAAAACAGGCGAAAAAAACGGCGGCCGCTGCGGCAATGCTCATCGCGAAAGTCTGCCATTCCATGCCGGTAAACGGTGCAACAACAAAAAAGCAAACTAGTAAGATAAGCGGTATTCTGTTGGGTATGGTCATGCTGAATAGATCGTTCAGCGCAGCGAAAGCAAGGCACAAAGGCAAAGTCAGAAAAATTGCTGCTACGACCATTAGATCAATCCTACAGAGGATTTGGCAAACGAGTGACAACAACGCATGGAGGTTGCCTAAAAATACCAAGATGGCCGCCCTTTTTAGGGGCGACCATCCATGAAATGATGCGGAAATTACTTTCCAGATGCAGTGGAAGCCGCCGTCATCTTCGTGCCAATGTTTGTGAAGAGCGTACCGATCTTGCTGCCGACAGTCGTGGCACCGCCAACGATTGCAACAGAAATAAGTGCAGCGATCAGGCCGTATTCAATTGCCGTGGCGCCGGATTCGTCCTTGAGGAAACGAGCGAAAATCTTGGTCATGAGTATCTCCTAACTCTTGTTTGGTTCAGCACGCCGACAACTGTTTTCCGTTGTTCGGTTGCGTTCAAACTACAGCCGAGCGATTTCCAACCACTTAAAAAAAATCCTTAATCTAAAGTAAATGGCATGATGAGTTTCTCTTGGTAAACAAAGATAAAAAGTATTGCCCGTATTTTTATATTTGCTGATAAACAAATACATTCCGGCGCAAGGGATTTCCCATTTTTGGAAAGCTACTCTCTTAATGGGGCATATATGTTCAATTTTGATGCGAGCCGGTGGAGGCGGAAAAAGACTTCAGCTGCGCATGGTTACTGCCTGCATCGTGCCTTTTCGCCGTTTAACGCTTCATTCACTAAAACCGCGCATTCTGCGACGCAGTAAAGTGCGGGTAATGAACAAGGGCCAAACGCGTGTCATCCGGAAAACTGGCGAAAATTGTGGTCGGCTTGTCCGTCATTATGGGAGGCTCGTCGCAATCTGTTTTCGCCCAGGAAGACATATTGCGCGTTTCGATGAACCACGCCCGTGTTCTCCGTCTCGATCGTCCTGTCAGCAAGGTTATTGTTGGTAATTCGAAAGTTGCCGATGCGACGGTCGCCGATGCCACGACCATTGTGCTGACCGGCCGCAGTTTCGGCACGACAAATCTCGTGCTTCTTGATGCCGATGGCAATCCGATCGTCGATGAGCGCATTCTCGTCTCCATCGATGAAGGCAATACAGTTCGCGTTTTCCGCCAGACGGAACGAACCGTGCTTTCCTGCACGCCGAATTGCGAACAACATTCGCAAAACAGTGGCGACAAAGACTCTCAACCGTAAGCTCGGCGAGGCCAGACGAGGCTTTCACATATAATGATTTCGCATGAAGAAGCGGCGGGCATTTTGTCGGCGTGACAAATGTTGCGTTCGCGCAGGCGGCAATCGTTTTTTGGGGGGAACGGGAGCCATGAATTTGATCAGATCAAAAAAACACAACATGCGCCCCTGCGTTTCGCGGGAGGCCTGCATGTTGCTGTTTTTTCGTCTAAGTCATTGATCTGGCTAAGATCAAAAAAGGAATGGTGCCCAGAAGAGGACTCGAACCTCCACACCCTTTCGAGTACCAGCACCTGAAGCTGGCGCGTCTACCAATTCCGCCATCTGGGCGACGGAGAGCGATGTACGAGGGCAGCCGCCCGGTGTCAACAGACTTTTTGAACTTTTATGACGATCATTGATTTTAAAGGGAAAAAACTTGGTTGGAGGCTGTTGAAACATGTCGCCGGGTCAGGTGTCGAGCCCGTCATGCTTCGTTCTGTCCACATGGCCGAGGTCGCGGTCCGGATCAATGATATCGCGGATTCTCTGTTTGAGCTCTTTTGGGCCGGGAAAACCGCCATCGCGTTTGCGTTCCCATATGGTGGCGTCGTCCACGGTGATCTCGAACAGACCGCCGGTTGAGGGGATGAGGCTGACTTCGCCGATATCAGAAGCGAAGGTTTGCAAGATCTCCTGCGCCATCCAGCCTGCGCGCAGCAACCAGTTGCACTGCGTGCAATAGCGAATGGTTATGCGCGGCTTGGTGTCGGTCATGGTCACGTCTCCTTCAAAGTCTGGTCACGATAATGTCAACTATAACACTCATGTTTTTACCCGGCGCGTTCTTGTTCTTATCACGGAGCTTTGCGAACAGATAAGCCATCGAAGGCTGAAACGAGGAGATCCTATGGCCCAGTTCGACAATAACCGTCAGCGTCTTTTCGTTCCCGCTGTCGCACCGCTTTACAACTCGACGCATGATCTGGTGGAGACCATTCTGCGCGTTGCGGCGGGTGTTCTTCTCGTCACCCATGGTTTCGGCAAGATTGCCAACCCTTTCGGTGCGGTCGGCATGGTGGAAAGCCTTGGCTTTTATCCCGGCGTGTTCTGGTCGCCGCTTCTTGCCGCCACAGAGTTTTTCGGCGGTATTCTGGTGGCGATCGGCCTCTTCACGCGGCCTGCCTCTTTCGCGGCCATGATCGTTCTGCTGGTAACGGTCTATTTTCACGGCATCGTAAAGGCAGAGGGCCTGGCTGGTGCAGAAAAGTCGATCCTATGGGCGGCTATCTTCCTGTTCTTCGCCGTTCGTGGTGGTAACCGGCATTCCGTCGACGCAAAAATGTCCCGGGAATTCTAAGGTTCCGTCGGCGGGGTTTTCAATATTGCCCCGCCACCCTTCATGCCTCTTGAAAATCCGTTTTTCTCATGGTGAAGCTTGAATTTGAACGGCGAACGCGCCGTTTGAATTTTCAGCACCATCGAGAGGCCGTATGCGCGTTGCAATCATCGAAAACATGGCGGGCACGCCGCACGGGCAGCTCGGGGTTGCGTTGGAAGAGGCGGGTTCGGACTTGCATGTCATCCGCGCCTATGCGGGCGAGCCTCTTCCCGCGGATGCCGGTGAGCATGATGCGCTCATCGTTCTCGGCGGTGAGCAGAATGCCCTCAATGACGCGCTTTATCCCTATCTTCCAGACCTTGCCCTTTTGATGAAAGCCTTTGGTGATGCCGATAAGGCCGTGATGGGCGTGTGCCTTGGCAGCCAGTTGCTGGCGCGCGCCTATGGGGGAGAAAATATTCTCTCCGGCCCGCCTGAATTCGGTTGGGAAGATGTATCGCTGACGGAAGACGGCGTATCCGATCCGTTATTGGCGGGACTGGATGAAATATTCCCAATTTTTCAGTGGCACCGCGATACGTTCACGCTTCCGCCGGGCGCAATACGGCTGGCAACCAATGAAGCGACGCGAAATCAGGCCTTCCGTCTAGGCCGGGCGGTTTATGGCACCCAGTTCCATTTCGAAGCATCTACCGCTGTGGTGGACAGCTGGTGCGAGGCCTTCCCGGCATCGGTCGAAAAAATGGCGCCCGGCTGGCTGGAAAAATACAGCGACCATCGCGGCAGGCGCGCAGATATGGCCGATGCGGCTGGTCTGGAAATTGCGCGTGCCTGGGTGCGGCTCATTTAAGCGGATTATTTTCGTCGTTAACGAGGGCAATCAGGGTCGTGGTCGTTTCACCATCATCAGCAAGGAGATGTGAAGAGCATGTATAAATTTGAGATTTATCAGGACAAGGCTGGCGAATATCGTTTTCGCTTCAAGGCATCCAACGGCGAAACGATGTTTTCTTCGGAAGGGTACAAGGCCAAGGCCTCGGCCGTCCATGCGATCGAGTCGATCAAGAAAAATTCTCCCGGTGCCGATACCGTCGATCTGACCACCATGACGGCCTGATTTTTGCCGCCCTGTGAGAACTCGAAGCATGTTGCCTGCCAGAAATGACAGGCGCATTGGCAGGTGCCGGCGTAAAGATAAGATTCAGTCTTTTTTGATAATCTTCCGTTAGCAATTGTATTTCGAGGTCTCCGGGCGGCGTTTGAGTGCCCCCGATTTGTTTTGCGTACGGGTTCTCATGCGATCATCGGCTGTGCCAGCACTTTTCTTCGGTTGCCTTTTGTTAGGTGGCTGCACCAGTTCCGGGCCGGAAAGCCTGGTAGCTGGCCTGCCTTCGAAGGAGACGACGAGTTCGGTCACGCCTTCGGCACCCGTGCCGCAGGCAAGTGTTGGCACGCAGGCCATCACCGCCCAGCCACGGCAGGAAGTGCTGGCATGGGGCGGGCCGGTGCCTGAAGAGCCCAAGGCCTTTTCCGCCGTCACTCCAAAAGCCTCCATGCTTCAGAATGCGCCTGAAATCGGCTTGCCTGCGCCATCGCAGGCGGGAATGGTGCGGCCGGCGGAGCGCCCGATGGTTCGCGAAATGGAGCGTCCAGTCCAATTGGCCATGGCCGCCGCCCCGGCAGCGGGTGCCGGCGCACAAATCCGCTCGCGTATTTTCCGCTCCAGTTTCAGCGATGCCAAGCCAATCAATTTCGGCCGCGTTCAGCCGCGCCATTTTCAGGTCCACGGTGTGGATGTCTCCCGCTGGCAGGCAAATATAAACTGGCCGCAGCTGCGCACCCGTGGCGCCAATTTCGCTTTCATCAAGGCGACGGATGGTGGTGATCATCTTGACCCGATGTTCCGTACCAACTGGCAGCGCGCAAAGGAGGCAGGCATCCGCCGCGGCGCCTATCACTTCTTTTATTGGTGCCGCTCGGCCAGCGAGCAGGCGGACTGGTTCATTCGCAACGTGCCGCGCGATCCCGATGCGCTGCCGCCTGTCATCGACGTGGAATATAACGGCGAGTCGAGCTGCAAGATGCGCCATTCCCGTGAGCGCGTGCTGGAAAAGATGCGCGTCTTCATGACCAAGCTTGAGCGCCATTACGGACAGCGGCCGATCATTTATACGGCACCTGATTTCTATAAGGACAACCTCACGGGCGAATTCCAGGACTATCCATTCTGGCTGCGCGCCGTCGCCCAGCATCCGTCCGTGGTCTATCCCGGACGTAAGTGGCTGTTCTGGCAGTATTCCGGCTCCGGCCTGTCGCACGGTGTAGATGGCCGTATCGATCTCAATGTCTTCAACGGTAGCGAAGACGCATGGCATCGCTGGATCGACCGCCGTTCAAGCTGATCCGGGCGGGTGTCAGCGCGCGAATTTTCTGGCACCCGCAACGCAAAGCACTACGACAAGCGTAACCCCGATCATGGCAGGGCTCACCTCTTCATGCAGCAGCGTTGCTGCAAGCACCAGCCCGAAGAACGGCTGCAGCAATTGCAGCTGGCCCACAGCGGCAATACCGCCGAGCGCCAGTCCGCGATACCAGAAGATGAAGCCGATCAACATGCTGAACAGCGACACATAGGCAAGGCCGCCCCAGGCCTGCGGATCAATGCCGGCAAGCGTTTCCGGTCCGGTGAAAAAGGCAAGCGGCAGCATCACCGGCAGCGAGAGAACGAGTGCCCAGGAGATGACCTGCCAGCCGCCCAGCTTCCGCGACAGCGCGGCGCCCTCGGCATAACCCAGTCCGCAGACGATGATCGCGCCCAGCATCAGGAGATCGCCGGCAAGCGAAGCCCCAACTCCGGCTGAAAGCGAGTTCGACAGTGAAAAACCTGCCACGAGAGCACTGCCCAGACAGGAAAACAGCCAGAAGGCCGGACGGGGACGTTCACCACCGCGCAACACCGCGAAGACGGCAGTTGCGAGCGGCAATAGCCCGACGAAGACGATGGAATGCGCTGATGTCACGTGACGCAGCGCCAGCGCCGTCAAAAGCGGAAAACCCACCACCACACCGAACGAGACGATGAAAAGCGATGTCATATCGTTCCGCGCCGGGCGTTTTTGCTGGAACAGCAACAGCAGGGCGAGTGCCAGAATGCCGGCAATGCTGGCGCGGGCAACAGTCAGGAACACCGGATCGAAATCGGTCACCGCAATACGTGTGGCCGGCAGTGAACCGCTGAATATCACCACGCCGATAAGGCCGTTCAGCCAGCCGCTTGTCGTCTTGTCCATTGTCATCTCCTGCATTTAGCTTTCTTGATCCGGAACGGCTGGCAGGAACAGCAACAGTCGTGTACAATTTCAAGAAACTGTTATGGTTGATGCCCCAGTACGGATGGAGAGCGGTTTGAACGAGCAGGTTGTTCCCGTCACGCGCATTGAGCCCGGAACAGGCATGCAGCCCGGAACACGCATAGAAAAAGTAATGGCGAGTATCCGCCAGCGCATCGCCGCGCGCAACCTGGTGCCGGGCGCACGTTTGCCTTCGGTGCGGGCGCTGGCAAAGGCGATGCAGGTTTCCACCTCCACCGTCGTCGAAGCCTATGACCGCCTGGTGGCTGATGGCACGATAGGTTCTCGTCCCGGCTCCGGGTTTTTTGTGGCGGGTCCGCTTGCGCCGTTATCTCTGGCCGATATCGAGCCGCGGCTGGATAGGGCGGTGGATCCCCTGTGGGTGTCGCGGCAGGCGCTGGATGAGGCCTCCGTCCTTGCCAAGCCCGGCTGCGGCTGGCTTCCCGCGTCATGGATGCCGGAGGAGGCGCTGCGGCGGGCGATGCGGGGGCTTGCTCGTGCGGATACTGCCCTGCTGACGGATTATGCGAGCCCAATGGGGCTGCTGCAACTTCGCCAGCTTCTGTCGCGCAGGCTTGCGGAACACGGGGTACAGGCGGGCACCGGCCAGATCATGCTTACCGATTCCGGTACGCAGGCGATCGATCTTCTCTGCCGTTTCCTGCTGCAGCCGGGGGATGCGGTGATTGTCGACGATCCCTGTTATTTCAATTTCCATGCGCTGCTGCGCGCGCACCGCGTCAGGGTCATCGGCGTGCCTTACACGCCAACCGGGCCGGACTTGCCGTTGTTCGAACAGGCGCTGAAGGAACACCAGCCGCGTCTTTATATTACCAATTCCGCGATCCATAATCCGACCAGCGCCAGACTTTCCGCCGTTACCGCCCATCGGCTGTTGATGCTCGCCGAACAGGCGGGGCTGACCATCATCGAGGATGATATTTTTGCCGATTTCGAAACACAGGCGGCACCGCGGCTGGCTGCTTTTGATGGTCTTAACCGTGTTGTCCAGATCGGCAGTTTTTCAAAAACCCTGTCGGCTTCCGTGCGGTGCGGTTTCATCGCGGCACCTCTGGCATGGGTGGAAGCGCTGACCGATCTCAAGATCGCCACCGCTTTCGGTGGAGCGCATTTTTCTGCGGCGCTGGTACTGTCGCTTTTGACGGATGGCAGTTACCGCAAGCATGTCGAGGCGCTTCGACTGCGCCTTGCGGCCGTGATGCCGCAGGCGGCGGCACGTCTGAAGTCGATTGGATGTGTGCCCTGGATCGAGCCGCAGGCGGGCATGTTTTTATGGTGCCGTCTGCCGGACGGAGTGGATGCGGGCGATGTGGCGCGCCGCGCGCTTGCGCAGCAGGTGGTTCTGGCACCCGGCAACGTCTTCAGTTCCTCGCAGAATGCATCCAGTTTCATGCGTTTCAATGTATCGCAAATGGGCAGTCCGCAGACCATGACGGTGCTCGAGGATGCGCTCCGGGAGGCGGCCGATCACCGCCTGCCCTGAAGGCATGGGGATGAATCGGAACAAAATCGCGTGAACACCGTTTTCTCCGCAGAGTGAAGAGGAGAAATACCATGACATTCGATCCCAACAACCCGCGCCCGGACCGCGATCTTCGTCCGGAACTGAATATCAGCAATGAGCCGACGGCCCGGACCTCGTCGTCCTGGGTACCGTGGCTGGCAATCATCGTCGTTGTGCTGGTGGGCGTTTTTGCCTGGTCGCAGATGAGCGGCCCGACCACCGATCCAGCCACGACATCGTCCACCACGCCGCCTGCGGCCACGGATCAGGCGCCCGCCCCCATGGCGCCGACTGCCCCGGCAACGCCGCCGGCAAACAACACGGCCCCGGCAAGCCCGAATACGGGTGGCACTCAGACCCAGCCGTAATGGGCTGACTGACATTATAAGACCGTCTGCCTTCGGGCAGGCGGTTTTTTCGTGGGTGCAATCAGCTTTCGCGTTTAGAGCTGCTCCATCGCCGATGGGCTATTGGACACCTTGGACCAGCGGGCGATCGATTCTTTCGCCAGCGCTGCAAGCGTTATGCTCCCAAAGCGGGACAGGAGGATGGTTTCCGCCTCTTTCATCGCGTCAAAAAGGGCCTCATTGACCGCCTGTTCTATAACGCAGTTCGGATTGTCGCCCGCCAGACCGATGGAAAACAGCTCCGGTGCGCCGAGCGCCCGGTAAATATCCAGCAGGGTGATCTCGCTGAGCGGTCGAGCAAGGACCCAGCCGCCGCCATGGCCTTTTTCCGATGAGACATAACCATGCTCCCGCAGGCCCGCCATGGTTCTGCGCACCACCACAGGATTGGTCTGCAGCATGGCCGCGATGCTTTCAGAGGTCGCCGCTCTCTCGTGTTTTTCCATATGGATCAGAATATGCAGCACCCTTGAAAGGCGCGTGTCGTGTCTCATTGCGCAAGCCCATTTGTTTTTCGCCACGCTATCAGTTCCGAAGTGACGTAACAATATAAGTTGCATGACCCTTGACTCGAAAAATCACGTAACAATATAAGTATCGTGAAAATAAGCGGGCGCTTCCTGCCCGGTCTTGAACGATAGGTGCATCATGAAATTCGACGTCATCGTCATCGGCGGCAGCTATGCCGGTCTATCCGCCGCCCTGCAGCTGGGCCGCGCCAGAAAGAACGTTCTTGTTGTGGATGCGGGTAAAAGAAGGAACCGTTTTGCCAGCCATTCCCATGGTTTTCTTGGACAGGATGGCAAGGCACCGGGCGAGATCGTCGCCGAAGCGCGCCGGCAGATCGAGCGTTACCAGACGATAGCGTGGGCGGAGGGTAGCGTGACCGGCGCCGAGGGGTCTTTTGGCGATTTCGCCGTTGAGATCGACGGTCACCGCCGCGAAAGTGCGGCCCGGCTGATCCTTGCCATGGGCGTTACCGATCAGCTGCCTGACATAGCCGGGCTGAAAGAGCGCTGGGGCTCTTCGGTCTTTCATTGCCCCTATTGCCATGGCTACGAACTCGATCAGGGAAAAATCGGTGTCATTGCCGCTTCACCCATGGCTATTCATCACGCCCTGATGCTGCCGGACTGGGGTGAGACGACTTTCTTTACCAATGGCATGTTCGTGCCGGATGAGGATCAGGCCGCACTTCTGTCTGCCCGTGGTGTCCGGGTGGAAAAAGACCGTATCGCGGAAATTGCCGGACATGCGGATGTCGTTCTGGCCGACGGCCGCAGCATTGCGCTGGCCGGTCTTTTCACCCAGCCGAAACTGCGGATCACCTCGGAATGGATCGGAAAACTCGGCTGCTCCGTGGAGGAGGGGCCCATGGGATCGAGCATCGTGACTGATGCCATGAAACAGACCACGGTCCGCGGCGTCTTTGCCTGCGGTGATGTCGCAAGGCCGGCAGGCTCTGTCGCCCTTGCGGTGGGCGATGGTGCCATGACAGGTGCCGCGGCGCACCGGTCGATCCTGTTTCCGGAATGATCAGCTGGAGGTGAGGCTAAGCCAGCGTCCGGGAGGCATGCCGAAGGCATTCTTGAAATGCCGGGTGAAATGCGCCTGATCGGCAAACCCGCAGGCAAATGCCGTTTCAGCAAGGCTGGCACCGGCCCGCATCATCTCCTTGCATTTTTGTAGTCGCCGCATGATGAGATAACGATGCGGGCTGGTTCCCAGCAGGCCACGGAAATGCCGGAAGAGCGTAAAGCGGTCGAGCCCGCTTATTCGCTCCAACTCCTCTGCACCGACAGTGTCGGCACTGTTCTCCAGCAGATAGTCCCGACACCGCAAAACGGCGGCGTGGTCAATCCGTTTGATGGTTGTAGCGCTGCCGTTTGAATGTTTGGAAAGCAGATCCGCCAGTCTCGATTGCCAGTCGGTCAGGAGCAGATTGTCCGGCTCGCTCTGGAGATTGCCGAGCGCCTCGATCAGACATTGCCGGAACGCGGCGTCCTCGATAACGGGATTTTTTGCAAAGGGCAGCGCCTGATATCCCGCCTGCGCGATTTTTTCAGGCGGAAGATAAAGCATGCGGTAGCGCAGGCCTTCATCCGTGCCTGCGCCCCCATCGTGCACTTCGTCGGGATGCAGCACGATGACATTTCCCGGCATGCTGAAATGCGAGGTCCCGCGATAGGAAAAAGTCTGGACGCCGGAAAGGGTGACGCCGAGCGCATAGGTATCATGGCGATGCGGCGCATAGGCGTTGCCATGAAAGCGTGCTTCGATGCGTTCTATGCCCTCGCTTGCGGGCGCCTGCACGATCCCCTCGAATTTGCACGAACGTTCAAGATCGACGGTGCGCGAAGGGTCTAGGGTTGCTTCTCTTTCGTAACCACAGCCAGATTGAGTTCGCATGTTTGATACCAAGATCGCCGTTATCCTTCGTGATGACCTTGCCGTATGGCAAAAACTGAACGTTACTGCATTTCTCATGTCCGGGATTGTCGCCCAGACCGGAGAGATCATCGGGGAACCATACCGCGATGGTGCCGGCAACGTCTACAATCCCCTGTCCATCCAGCCGATCGTTGTCATGGCCACGGATCAGGAAGCGCTCCGAAAGATCCATCAGCGATCCCTCGAGCGCGATGTCACAACATCACTCTACATTGAGGAAATGTTCGCGACCGGGCACGATGTCGCCAACCGTCAGGTATTTTCGGAGTTTTCTCCTGAGAATGCCAGGGTGGTCGGTATGGCGCTGCGGGCGGACAAGAAGATCGTCGACAAAATCACCAAGGGCGCAAAGCTGCATACCTAACCATGTCGCTTCAAACGCAAAAGGGAGGCTGTAAGCCTCCCTCCAATAGCGATGCAGTATCAGTGCTGCTTATTCGTCGTTCATCTTCAGGGCGGCGATGAAGGCTTCCTGCGGAATTTCCACCTTGCCGAACTGACGCATGCGCTTTTTGCCTTCCTTCTGCTTGTCCAGAAGTTTGCGCTTACGTGTCGCGTCGCCGCCGTAACACTTCGCCGTCACGTCCTTGCGCAGCGCGCGCACGGTTTCGCGGGCGATGACCTTGCCGCCGATGGCCGCCTGGATCGGGATCTGGAACATGTGCGGCGGAATGAGTTCCTTCAGCTTCTCGCACATGCCGCGCCCACGCCGGTCGGCCGCCGAGCGGTGCACCAGCATGGAAAGCGCATCAACAGGATCGCCATTCACGAGGATCGACATCTTGACGAGATCGCCTTCGCGATAATCGATGATGTTGTAATCGAACGAGGCGTAACCCTTGGAGATGGATTTAAGCCGGTCGTAGAAATCGAATACCACTTCGTTGAGCGGCAGTTCATAGGTGATCATCGCGCGGTTGCCGACATAGGTCAGCTCCGTCTGCAGGCCGCGCCGGTCCTGACACAGCTTCAGGATGCCGCCGAGATATTCGTCCGGCGTCAGGATCGTCGCCTTGATCCACGGTTCGCGAATTTCCTTGATCTTCACCACGTCGGGCATATCGGCCGGATTGTGAAGTTCTTTCTCGGTACCGTCAGTCAGCGTCATTTCATAGACAACCGAAGGTGCGGTGGCGACGAGATCGAGATTGAACTCGCGCTCAAGGCGTTCCTGAATGATTTCAAGATGCAGCAGGCCAAGGAAGCCGCAACGGAAACCGAAGCCGAGAGCGGCAGACGATTCCATTTCGAAAGAGAAGGAGGCGTCGTTGAGGCGAAGCTTGCCCACCGCCGCACGCAAATCTTCGAAGTCCGCCGCGTCGACCGGGAAGAGACCGCAGAATACCACGGGCTGTGCCGGTTTGAAGCCGGGCAGGGCCTGCGCGGTCGGGCGCTTGTCGTCGGTGATCGTATCGCCGACGCGGGTATCAGCAACTTCCTTGATCGAGGCGGTGATGAAGCCGATCTCGCCAGGGCCGAGGCTGTCGACATTGACCATCTTCGGGGTCAGCACACCAACGCGCTCGATGCCGTATTTCGCGCCTGAACCCATCATGCGGATCTGCTGGCCCTTGCTCAGCACGCCGTCGATGACGCGTACCAGAACCATGACGCCGAGATAGGTGTCGTACCAGCTGTCGACCAGCAGTGCCTTCAGCGGGCCGTTTTCGCCAACTTCGCTCGTCGGCGGCGGCAGGCGGTTGACGATGGCTTCCAGAACATCGGGAATGCCAAGGCCGGTCTTGGCCGAAATCATCACGGCGTCGGAAGCGTCGATGCCGATCACTTCCTCGATCTGCTCCTTGATGCGGTCGGGTTCGGCCGCCGGCAGATCGATCTTGTTGAGCACCGTCACCAGCTCGTGATCGTTGTCGATCGCCTGATAGACGTTGGCAAGCGTCTGGGCTTCCACGCCCTGCGATGCGTCCACGACGAGCAGCGAACCCTCGCACGCCGAAAGCGAGCGGGACACTTCGTAGGCGAAGTCGACGTGGCCGGGGGTGTCGATGAGGTTCAGCACATAGGTTTCGCCGTTATTCGCCTTATAGTGCAGGCGCACGGTCTGGGCCTTGATGGTGATACCGCGCTCGCGCTCGATATCCATCGAATCGAGAACCTGTTCCGACATGTCGCGTTCGGCAAGGCCGCCCGTCGACTGGATCAACCGGTCGGCCAGCGTCGATTTGCCGTGATCGATGTGGGCAACGATCGAGAAGTTGCGGATATGGTCCAGGGGCGTGCGGGTCGAATTTGTGCTCATGCTCCGCGCTATAGCAGGGGCTTCTCATGCCGCAAAGCGGGAATTTGGTTAAAAGCCCTTTAAAATGGGCTTTTTAGATCGCAAATTGCTCCGGCCAGTCGCGACGGGTGGCCACCTGTCCTTCGGTTCTGAGTCTTGCGACAGCGGCAAGATCGATATCGGCAATCAATAGCGTGCTCTGCGTCACCGCATCGCTGTCGCTTTCCGCAACGATGCCGGATGCCGGCATGCCATAGTCGGACGGCACGTAAAGCGCCGCACGGCCGCGATTTTCATCGACGGCAGGTGACCATGGGGCCTCGCCTGCGGTGGGAGAGGAGAGCACGGCATATTGGTTTTCCAGCGCCCGCGCCTGCGCGCCGATGCGCACCCGGTAAGCGCCTGCCAGCGTGTCGGTGCAACTGGGGGCAAGAACGAGTTCCACGCCGAGTTCCGCCAGCCTGCGGCCGAGCATGGGAAACTCATTATCGTAACAGATGAGGATGCCGAGCTTGCCGACTGGCGTGTCGAAGTCTTTCAGACCCTCTGCACCGGCATGGATGTTCCATTGCTCCCGCTCGAAACGGGTCATGATCTGCTTGTCCTGATAACCGATCAACCCGTCCGGTCCAAACAGCCATGCCCGGTTGCGGAACTTGCCGTCCGGGTCCTTCACCGGCGCGCTGCCCGGCTGGAAGAGGATTTGATGTTGTCGTGCCAGCTCTTCGCAAAGTTCCACCCAGGAAGGAATAAGCGGCTGTATCTCTTCGATGGAACGATGCAGATCCGACCGTGCCTCGGGCGGTAATTGCCCGGTCAGCGCCATGGCCGAATATTCCGGCAGAAGCAGCAGTTCCGCACCCGTTTCTTTCGCCTCGCGCACGATGGCGGCAAGATGCGCCGCATAGGCTTCCCATGTCTCGATCAGTTCGATCGCATATTGGCTGGCGGCGAGGCGGGTCATCGGTTTCTATCTCCTGCGGCGATGTTCTTCATCCAGAAGGACAGCGGTTTCGGGCTCTCGACGCTCTCGTCGATATCCTGCCAGGTAAAGCTGGTGCGCAGCTCGGGGTGGTGGCGATAGCCGCGCTTTTCCCAGAAGGCATTCAGCGGCACGTAATCTGCCGGGCGGCGCGGGTGATCCGCAGGCCGCTCGACAGCGCAGAAGGTGCACCAGTCGAAGTCGAGACGTCTGGCATGGGCCTCCCGTTCCTCGAAAAACCGCACGCCGATGCCGTGACCGCGATAATCCGGCAACAGCACGCTTTCGCCGAAATAAAACAGCTGCAACGGGTCGTAACCGGCAACAAGGAAAGGCGATTTCACCTCGTCGGTTTCCGCCGCCATGGGCATGCCCGTGGACATGCCGACAACCTGCCCGCCGTCGAGCGCCAGCACGAAAACAGCGCCCTTCGTATCGGCATAGGTGGCCAGATATTTGCGCTCATAGTCCACCGAACCATCATAGAGATAGGGGAAGGCGCGGAACACCGTAATCCGCAGCCGTGCGAGATCATCGAAATAGGGTGCGGCGTCAATGCCGGAAAGAGACTTGATTTCGACGGTCATGGGCATTTTCACTTTCGGTTCCGCTGGTTATACCGTCATGGAAAACCCGCGCAAGCATTGAACGGAGAAGACGATGACCGCTGCCGAGACCATCCGCGCCTATTACGATGCCTTCAACCGACAGGACATGGATGCCTTTCTGGCGCTTCTTCATGACGAGGTGGTGCATGACATCAATCAGGGCGAACGCCAGGCCGGCAAGGCGGCTTTTGCCTCCTTCATGGACCACATGAACCGCTGCTATAAGGAAAACCTCACCGACATGGTGATCATGGCGAGCGCAGACGGTAAACGTGCCTCCGCCGAATTCACCGTCAATGGCGAATATCTCAAGACTGATGAGGGATTGCCGGAAGCTGATGGCCAGAAATACGTCCTGCCCGCCGGTGCCTTCTTCGACCTGAAGGATGGAAAAGTTAGTCGAGTAACAAACTACTATAATCTGAACGACTGGATTGCCCAGGTCGGTGCCTGAAGCCTTCATTGTTCCCGCGATAATGGCCATCCGACGGTAATCGGGTTTCCACTATCGTGGATATTGACTCCATCATATGGGAATTATAGTCTCATATGATGGAAAATGAAGATCATATTCTCGAACGTTCGATCGGTGAGCGGATCAGGTCGTTGCGGGCGGAAAACGGCCTGACACTGGATCGGCTTGCCTCTGAATCCGGTGTCAGCCGCGCTATGATCTCCCGCATCGAACGGGGTGAGGCGAGCCCGACGGCGTCGCTGCTCGCCCGCATCTGCGCAGCATTGGGCCTGTCGCTCTCCGGCTTCTTCGCCGAAAACGAAGAGGCTGTTTCCCCGCTGGTAAAGAAGCGGGACCAGCAGCTCTGGAAAGATCCCGAAACCGGTTATGTCCGCCGCGCCATCTCCCCACCGCGCGTCGGTTCCGATGTCGATATTGTCGAGGTCGAGTTTCCGGCCGGTGCGCGTGTCGGCTTTCCGCCGCATGCGGCAAGCAGGGGCATGACGCAATATGTCTGGCTTTTCGAAGGCGTTCTGGAGATGACGAGCGGCGGTACGGTGCATCTGATGGAGCCCGGCGACTGCCTTTTCATGCCGGTCGGTGAAGGACATGTCTTTCACAATCCTTCCGAAAAACCCGCCCGTTACGCCGTCGTGCTGGACCAAAGACAGCGCTGATTTTTTCCAGAGGAGTTTTCATGGCCACCATCCGCGTGCTGAACGGGCAAGAGACGCTCGACGTCCTGCCGGAACTTTGCGAAGTCCTTTCCGCCTGCGTCAATGGCGGCGCATCCGTTGGTTTCATGTTGCCCTTTTCTCCGCAGGATGCAGAGCCCTTCTGGCGAGCCGTGGCGGAAGCGGCGAATGAGGGCGGCACGATCCATGTCGTGGCGGAAGTGGATGGCAAGGTGGTGGGAACCGTGCAGGTGGGCCTCGCTTCCAAACCCAACCAGCCACATCGCGGCGATCTGATGAAGCTTCTCGTGCATCCCTCGGCGCGGGGTCTCGGGCTTGCCCGCAAGCTCATGCAGAAGGTTGAAGAGGAAACGGCAGCCCGTGGCCGTACCCTTTTGGTGCTGGATACGGCCACAGGCAGTGATGCAGAGGCTATCTATCCCCGCCTTGGCTGGGAACGGGTCGGGGTCATTCCCGATTACGCCCTGTTTCCCGATGGGCGTTATTGTGGCACGACGCTGTTTTACAAGCGGATCGACTAGAGCATTTAGTCTGCTTATTGTCCCGGCTTCAGCGTGCGGTTGAAGGCGTCAACAATCACCTTTTCCAGTTCGGCATGAATATCCGCACGGTCGCGCGGCCCGGCTGGTTCGCAGATCGGATCACGCTCGCCAACGGATTTGAGAAACGCATCGGCATCCGGTTTGCATAGGGGCAGGAAGCTGAAATGGTTGGCCTCATCGACCTGTTGATAGGTCGCGCCGGGCACCTCGGCTGCCAGTTTGTCCGCCAGCACGGCCGGTGGAATTTTCCCCTTGCTGCCGAGATTGATGAAGGCCAGCGGAATGTCGATTGTTTTCATGCTGTCCGGCTGGAAGGCGAGTGCGAGGCCAGGATCGACCAGCACGGCGGAACGAATGCGTGGATCGCGGTTCTGCTGCTCGAAACGGGCCTTGTCGAGGGTTCCGAGGTCGAGCTTCGGTACACTGACCGGCTCGTTGTTGAGATAACCCCGGCCGCCGGCAAACCATTGGCAATCCATCATCGTGGCATAGTCTTCGCAATAGCGCTTATACTCGTTGAGATCGGCGCGTGCGCCCGAAATCTCCATTGCCGCGCTGCCACCGAGCGAAAAGCCGAGGACGCCGATCCTCTGCGCATCGATCGCGCCCGACCATTTGCCCTGCGTCGTCAACGCGGTGAGGATCGTGGAAAGATCACCCGTCCGCTCCCAGATTTTCGGCGTATCGGCAGGCGTTGAATCGCCGCTGGTGGTGCCGGGATGGTTGGGGCCGGCGACGATGAAACCTTCGCTCGCAAGCTTTGCCGCGATCCAGGCCATGCCGCTCACTCTCGAGCCCGAACCGTGTGACAGAAGCACCAGCGGCAGGCGACCCGGTTGTACCGCACCGTCCTTGAAGACGGGCGTGCCTTGAAAAATCCGGTCCTCGCCGGAAAGCGTCTGCGTGCCGTTGCCCTCCGAAGGATACCAGACGGTGACGGCAAGGTCCTCGCCACGTTCGGGAGAGTGGATGGCGATTTCGCTGACGCCAACGGCTTCATTTGCAAAAGCCGGCTGGGTAATGAGAGCGGAAAACAGCATGGTGGTGATGGTGACGATGGGGCGCATGAAAAACCTCTTGCGGTCGGAAAGAACGAGACCCAATCTGCACCGTCACCTGTTTTTCGCGTCCTTGATCGCGTTTGAGGTCGTACCGAAACGCGATCTGGTCCATGAAAAGACAACAGGTCGTCGATCCGGGATATTTATTCGTGCTTTTCATTCCCCTGCCATTCGTCGTGGCGCTTCTGCTGGTCGTCATGTTCATCGTCTTTTTCCGAAGCGGAGACGATGTGCGGACGAACCGCGCCTTTCTGGCCCTGATCGCGCTTTGCGCCGTGCAATCGGTTCTTGTCGGCCTGCGCTGGGGGTATGGCGTCAATGCCGTACGTTATGTCCTGCCGGTTCTGGCCGCCTGCCTGCCACCGCTAGTCTATATCGCCTTTCGCGGCTTGATGAGGGTCGGGGCAGACAGCAGGAGAGCGATGCTGGCAAGTCTTGTGTTCTCGCCTTTGTTGATCGTTGTTCTGGAATTCGCCTTGCCGGTAGTGATCGACCTTGCCTTGATCCTCATCTTCGTCGGCCATGCCGCCGCACTGCTTCTTCTGGGAGGAAAAGGGCCGGATGGGCTGGACGAGGCGCAATTCGCCAGCGTCACTTCTGCGCACAGGGCATTGATTATCGCCGCCGTGGCGCTTTGTGTTTCGGCGCTGTTCGATCTTCTCGTGTTCCTCGATTTTGAGTGGGCGCATGGGGAAAATGTCGCCGCGCTTGTCAGCAATGCCAATCTTTTCGGGCTGTTGCTGATCGGTCTGATGGCCGCCCTGGCTGGAAAAAGCAAAGCGCCGCAAACGGCTGCAGAGCCGGCTGAGGAATTGCCGCCTCCCTCAGAACCATCGGAACAGGACCGCGACATAATCGCAAGCCTCGACCAGCTCATGACAACACAGGCGCTTTACCGCGACGAGAACCTCAACCTGACCCGGCTGGCCAGACGCCTCGGCCTGCCCAGCCGGCTAATATCCGGTGCGATCAATCGTTCCCTCGGCATCAATGTCTCGCAATATGTCAACCAGCTCCGTATCCGCGAGGCCTGCCGGCTGCTGGAGGAGACGGAGCAATCGGTAACCGCAATCATGTTCTCCTCGGGTTTCCAGACAAAGTCCAACTTTAACCGGGAATTTCGCCGCGTCACCGGCATGAGCCCGGTCGACTGGCGTGAACGGCAGGTGTGGAAGCTGGTCTCGCCAAACAAAACGGCCACCCGGCAGATGCCGGATGACCGTCTGAAGATGGTCGGGAAATGAGGAGGCTCAGAGCGTACCGTTGCGCTGCTGGATCATCATGTAGGTATCATAGGTATATTCGGCGATCTGCGCCCAGAGATAGGCATCCTTCTTGAAGGCCTGCTGGCTCTCGTAGATCTTCTTGAAGCTCTCGTTCTTGGCCGAAATTTCCACATAGGTGTCCTGTGCCGCCTTGTGGCAGACATCAAGGATTTCCTGGCTGAACGGCCGCAGGATGGCGCCCTGCGCCACCAGTTCCTTCAGGGCCTTCGGGTTGCGCGCGTCGTAGCGCTCCAGCATGCTGGCGCTGCCGGCGGCGCAGGCGTCTTTCAGGATGCGCTTGTAGTTTTCCGGCAGTTCGTTGAATTTCTGCAGGTTCACGAAGGCATGCACGGCCGGGCCGCCTTCCCACCATGCCGGATAGTAGTAATATTTTGCGACCTTGTAGAAGCCGAGCTTCTGGTCGTCATAGGGGCCGACAAATTCGGTTGCGTCGATCGTGCCCTTTTCCAGCGCGGCATAGACATCGCCGCCGGCGATCTGCTGCGGGGTAACGCCAACCTTCTGCATCACCTGGCCGGTGAGGCCGGCAATGCGCATCTTCAGGCCTTTGAGGTCGTCGATGGTGTTGATTTCCTTGCGGAACCAGCCGCCCATCTGAGCGCCTGTATTGCCGAGCAGGATCGAGTAGATATTGTGCTGGGCAAGGAACTCGTTGAGCAGCTCATTGCCGCCGGCCTGGTTGAACCAGGCATTCGTCTGGCGCGCGTTGAGACCGAAGGGAACCGAGGTTCCAAGCGCGAAGGTCGGGTCCTTGCCGACGTAATAATAGGCGCAGGTATGCGCCATTTCGACGGTTCCGGCCGTCACCGCATCGGCCGCCTGCAGCGCCGGCACGATTTCGCCGCCGGCGAAATGCTGGATGACGAAGTTGCCGCCGGAAGCTTCCTTGACGTGATCGGCGACCATCTGGCCAGCACCGAAAAGAATGTCGAGGCCCTTGGTGAAGGACGACGTCATGCGCCAGGTGATTTTGGGGTTTTCCTGCGCAATGGCCGGAGCGGCCAGCGCGGTTGCGGTAACACCGGCGCCAAGAGCGCCCGCCTTGCGGATAAATGATCTGCGATCCATGTCGATAAGCCCTGATACGTCTGCATATTACAGGCGAACCGCACGGTACGCCTCCCAAAGGCTACTAACCATTTATCCTTGCAACCATCAAGAGGGAATGTGCCAAACTTGCGCGCTCTTCTGCAATGCCTGTCGATTGCCGTTTTGGCACGTGATCGCGTTCTTCTTGTGGCTTCTGCCCTGCCATGGTCAGGGTTGCGTGCGTTTCAATGCCGGATCGTCCATTGCAGGATTATAAAACAGCGAAAGTGTCAGGCTTTTGGCGATGCGTTCCGCCGTTTCCATAAACCAGTCATGGGCCTGCCTGCTCGGCGCGATGTCATCGAGCGTTGCCGAAAACAGCGTGAGCCATTGCGGGAAAAGTTCGGCCGTCATTCCACTCACGCCCAGATGCGCCTGTACCGGCTTGCCACCGTAACCGCCATTCTTGAAGGCGATTGCCGACCAGAACTGTTTCATCTTGTCCATGTGTTCCGGCCAGCGCCCGGAAAGTCGCGCATCGAAAACCGGCCCGAGCGTCGGATGTTTTAGAACGCGGCCATAAAATGTCTCGACAAGCAGATCGATGAAACCGGCATCGACGCCGATCGCTGCCATGGCTCTTTCCGCCTTGTGCTGGATGTCGGCGTTATGGGCGGCCTTTGCCGTGATTGGATCCTGCATCGTGCTTCCTTTTCCATAAATTTACGCCGTCTGGTGGTCCGCCGCAATGCGACGCTTTGACGTATTAGAATCATTCTAAAAAGCTTGATTGTGGCGGTCTGCCGCTGTATTTAGAATTATTCTAAAAAGGTTTCAGCCATGTTCCGCAGTCTTTTTTCCCTGTCCAAACGTCCCTTCTCCTCGCTCGGCGAGCAGGAAATCCTGGCACTCGCCATCTCGTCGGAAGAGGATGATTCCCGTATTTACCGCTCCTACGCCGATCATCTGCGCGGGCAATATCCGCAATCCGCAAAGGTTTTCGAAGACATGGCGGAGGTCGAGCAGCGGCATCGAAATGTCCTGATCGACATGCATCGCCGCCGTTTCGGAGAAACCATCCCGCTGATCCGCCGCGAACATGTGCGCGGATTTTACGAGCGCACGCCGGACTGGCTGGTGAAGAACCTGTCGCTGGAAAAAATTCGCGCCCAGGCGGAATTGATGGAAGCGCAGGCGATCCGCTTTTACGATGAAGCGCTCAAGCGAACCACCGATGCCTCGACACGCAAGCTGTTGGGTGACCTGGCCGAGGCGGAGCGGGGGCACGAAGAGATTGCCCAACGGCTGGAAGAAAAACATCTCGATGAAGACGGCAAGTCCGAAGAGGCGGCAACGGCCAAGCGGCAGTTTCTTCTGACCTATGTGCAGCCGGGCCTTGCGGGGTTGATGGACGGTTCCGTCTCGACGCTTGCGCCGATCTTCGCCGCGGCTTTCGCCACGCAGGATACCTGGCAGACCTTCCTCATCGGCCTTTCAGCCTCCGTGGGCGCGGGCATTTCGATGGGCTTTACCGAGGCCGCCCATGATGATGGCAAGCTTTCGGGCCGTGGCTCGCCGGTAAAACGGGGCTTCGCCTCTGGCATCATGACGGCCGTCGGTGGCCTCGGCCACGCGCTGCCTTATCTCATTCCACATTTCTGGACGGCCACGGCAATCGCCGCCATCGTCGTTTTCGTGGAACTCTGGGCCATCGCCTTCATTCAGAACCGCTTCATGGAAACGCCGTTCCTGCGGGCGGTGTTTCAGGTTGTGCTTGGCGGTTCGCTGGTGCTGGCAGCCGGCATTATCATCGGCAATGGCTGAAAAAAGAAAGAGCCCGCGGCGGCGGGCTCTCATCTGTCCAGAATGGCAGTTTGAGTGTCAGCGCAACGCGCCAACCAGGACGTCACGACCATCTTCGATGGAGACCCAGCGGCCGGTATTGAAGGACGCCTGCCGTTTCAGATAGGTGTAATTCGTGTCGGTCCAGAGCTTCACGTCGTCGGTGAGGTTGTCGAGAATATAATCGCCATCGGTGGTACGAAGCGTCAGCACGGCATGGCCTTCACCATCCGGCTTGCGCACAACGGTGATCAGCAGGTCGGCCACGGAAAAACCGCGCTCGATCAGCTTCTTGCGCTTTAGCAGCACAAAATCTTCGCAGTCGCCGGCCGTCGTTGGATATTCCCAGACTTCGTCCTTGCCGTAGATTTCCTGATCGGTCATCGCCACGATGGTGGTGTTGACGGAGGTGTTGATCTCACGAATGACGCCCCAGCCATATTCGGTGACGCGCGGTGGCGGCGTCATCTTGTTGCGAATGTTGCATTCATCCGCATATTTCTGACAGAACTCGTAATGGCCGATCGGCTGGGAGGTAATCCCGCCCGTCACCATGGAAGGGCTTCCCTTGATTTCCGCCATGGCGGAAGCAGCAGTCATTAGCCCGGCGGCAACTGCAAACAGCAGCGCACGCGCCAGCGGTGCGTTCATCATGAAACCCGTCCCTTAATTCTTAATGAAAAGTTAAGAGGGATGGGGGGTAGGAGTCAATCATTAGCAATCGGTGGCGCGCAAGACTCGTTGAATATGGTTAAGAGCGTTGCGCAAATGCCTATATTGCAAGGGCTTTGACGGCTGCGAGCATCCTGTCGATATCCTGCGGCCGGGAAAGCCGGTGGTCGCCGTCGCGGATCAGCGTCAGCACGACATCGTCGGCGGGAAGGTGCTCGAGGAGCTTCAGTGCGTGCTGATAGGGGACGTCGGGATCACGCATGCCCTGCAGGATGTGAACGGGGCAGCCGGTGGTGATGATGCCCGTGAGCACACGGTTCTGCCTGCCGTCCTCCATCAGCGCCCGGGTGAAGATGTTGGGTTCAGGGCTATATTCCGAATGTTCCTCGAAATAGCCTCTTTCCACCAGCGACGTCTTTTCCGCTTCCGTCAGGCTGGGCTCTATCAACTCCGCAGTGAAATCGGGAGCGGGGGCAATAAGAACCAGACCGGCGACGGAGGGTGCTCCACCTACCTTGCGTAACTCCTCGACCATGCGCAACGCGATCCACCCACCCATGGACGAGCCGACGAGGATGACACGCGCCGGTGCCTTGGCGCGTACCACGGCGAGTGCTTCTTCCAGCCACCGCGAAATCGTGCCTCTTTTGAAATCGCCACCGGAAGCTCCGTGGCCGGAATAATCGAGCCGCAGGCAGGCGAGACCATTTTCCGCTGCGAAGCGATCGAGCTCCACAGCCTTGGTTCCCGTCATGTCGGAACGATAGCCACCGAGCCAGACGAGCAGGGGTGCGTCTGGCTGTGATGCTGCGCGGCGATGGAGAAAAGCGATGTTGCGGGCGTCGTCACCCGCTCCCATATGCAGGAATTCAGCGGCTTGTTCGGTCATGTATATGCAATTCTCCTGATTTTCGTGCAATATCGGCGGCGTATTTGCAAAAACCGTGGCAAGAGGTGATCTTTTCGGGCAGATATGCTATTGACTTCGCCACGGCAATAACGACATTTCCGCCGCTTGTACCAAACAAGCTGTTTTTTGCTGACGTGATCCAGAAACAGATCAGGAGAATACGACCATTCGCAGACCTTTCAAAGCCGATGCCCCCGTCAAGGAGGGCCCGCGCTCCAACCGGGAAATTCGGGTTCCCAGAGTTCAGCTTATTGATGAAGAGGGCCAGAACCTCGGTAGCATGCCGACGGATCAGGCTTTGAAAATGGCGGAAGAGGCCGGTCTCGATCTCGTCGAGATTTCGCCGAACGCAGAGCCGCCGGTATGCAAGATCCTCGATCTCGGCAAGCTTAAATACTCGACCCAGAAGAAAGCCGCTGAGGCGCGCAAGAAACAGAAGATCGTCGAGGTCAAAGAAATCAAGATGCGCCCCAACATCGACACGCATGACTATGACGTGAAGATGAAGGCGATGAACCGCTTCTTTGACGAGGGTGACAAGGTGAAGGTGACGCTGAAGTTCCGTGGCCGTGAAATGGCCCACCAGGAACTTGGCATGAAACTTCTCCTCCAGGTGAAGGAAGATACCCAGGCGATTGCCAAGGTTGAAGCCGAGCCGAAGCTGGAAGGCCGTCAGATGATGATGGTTCTCGCCCCGAAATAATTTGCGCCAGTCCTGAAAGCTGCGTAAATCACCGCCGCAAGGGGAAATTTTCATTCCCCGTTGCGCTTTTAGCCGACTGCGGTTATAAGCGCGCGTCCGAACGGTCCGGCAGGGCATGCCGAGGCCGTTCCTGAATAGCTTGAAATAGGCCTCGTCTGCCTGTTTCGATACAAAAACACGGAGTAGCAAAATGCCCAAGATGAAGACGAAGTCCGCTGCAAAAAAGCGGTTCAAGATCACCGCTACCGGTAAGGTTGTTGCAGCCGCCGCCGGTAAGCGCCACGGCATGATCAAGCGTACCAACAAGTTCATTCGCGACGCGCGTGGAACCATGGTTCTCGCCGAAGCTGACGGCAAGAAAGTCGTCAAGAACTACCTGCCGAACGGTCTCTGAGACTTTTCCGCACTTTTGGACACTTTAAGGAGATCATGACATGGCACGCGTAAAACGTGGCGTAACTTCCCGCGCCAAGCACACCAAGACACTCAAGGCAGCCAAGGGCTTCTACGGCCGCCGCAAGAACACCATCCGCGCAGCAAAGGCTGCCGTGGATCGTTCCAAGCAGTACGCTTACCGCGACCGCAAGGTCAACAAGCGCAACTTCCGCGCTCTGTGGATCCAGCGTATCAACGCTGCTGTTCGCGAATTCGGCCTGACCTACGGCCGCTTCATCGACGGCCTGAACAAGGCTGGCATCGAAGTCGACCGCAAGGTTCTGTCCGACATGGCTATCCATGAGCCGGCAGCATTCGGCGCGCTCGTTGAAGCAGCGAAGAAGGCTCTTGAGTACCTCAAGGATGCTGGTACGACCAACGAGTTTGAAACCGCTGTAAAGTAATTACGGCGCGGACAATCTGTTGTTCATTTGAAACCCGCGCCGGTCCTCCGGCGCGGGTTTTCGATTTTTTGGAATTCACGGCAGTTTCGGCAAAGGCGTAGAGCGTTTTGTGCCGGGGTTGCCAGAAGGGTGGGGCATCCGGCTTTCGGTCGGCATGTTCCATTGGGGGGCAAGAATGCTGGTTGCCGCAAGTGAGGCGGAAAAGGCGAAGGGTTTCCACGTCCATCTCGAAGATGGCGATATCGCAGCCTTGATGCGGGTTCTGCTTAAAAGCGAGCGCCGCGTGCAGAAACTCGAGCTTTCCACAACGACCGTCTGGATAAAACGCCAGGGCACGGAAACGCCGTCCTGGTGGATAAAGCTGCAGACTTTTCTCGCAAAGCTGCTTCCCTATACCTTTATGCGTCCTTCGCCGCCGCTTGATGGCGCCGGTCTCATGCGCCGCGAACTCGAAACGCTGGAGGCCTTCAAGGCCCGTGGTTTCCCCGTGCCCCCCGTCATCTATTCCTCGTCGACGGCCGTTGTGCTTGGCGATGTCGGCCCCACCATCATGGAGCGCATGGATGCGATAAAGGCCACGACACCGGTGGAGCACGATGCGCTGCTTGTAAAATCCGCAGAGGCGCTTGGCGAGTTGCATGCGGCGGGTCTCTGCCATGGTCGTCCGCATGTGCGCGACTTCTTTCTTCAGGACGGCCGTGTCGGTTTCATGGATTTCGAGGAGCGTCCTCAGGAGGTCATGCCGCTGGAAACGGCGCAGGCCCGCGATATATGGCTGCTGTTTTTACAGGTCGCCACCCGCGCCTGCGATGCGCCGGGGACCTGCGATGCGGCCTTCGCCCGCTGGCGCGAAAACGCCCCGCCCCGGGCGCTGGAAGAATTGTGCCGCCTGACCGGCATTCTCGGGCGATTTTTACCGCTTGCCCGGTTGATCGGGCGCGTGCGGATGGGTAGTGATCTGCGACGCTTTATCATGGCGACCGACTATCTGATGAATGCTGTGAACCCCGAAGCCGCTGTTAAAAAGACCGGCAAGGCAGGAAAAGATGACTGAACTTGATACCTTGAAATCGCAATTGATGTCGGAGATCGCCGCTGCTGCCGATGAGCCGGCCATCGAAGCCGTGCGCGTTTCCGCGCTGGGCAAGAAGGGCTCGGTTTCGGAGCTTCTGAAGACGCTGGGCAGCATGACGCCGGAAGAGCGCCAGACCCGCGGTGCTGCCATCAACCAGCTCAAGACTGAGATCACCGATCTTATCGGCGAACGCAAGAATGCGCTGAAGGATGCTGCCATCGCCGCCCGGTTGAAGGCGGAAACGGTGGATGTCAGCTTGCCGGTTCGCCAGTCCCCGGCCGAGCGTGGCCGCATTCATCCCATCAGCCAGATCGTCGATGAAATCACCGCCATCTTCGCGGATATGGGTTTCTCGATCGCCGAAGGTCCCGATATCGAGACCGATTATTACAACTTCACGGCGCTGAATTTCCCCGAAGGCCACCCGGCCCGCGAAATGCACGACACCTTCTTCTTCCAGCCGGATGAAAATGGTGAGCGTAAGGTGCTGCGCACGCACACCTCGCCGGTGCAGATCCGCACCATGGAAAGCCAGAAGCCGCCGATCCGCATCGTCATTCCCGGCAAGACCTACCGTCAGGATTCCGACGCCACCCATTCGCCGATGTTCCATCAGGTCGAAGGTCTTGTCATCGACAAGAAGGCGCATGTCGGCAATCTGCGCTGGGTGCTGGAAGAGTTCTGCAAGACATTCTTCGAGGTCGACAGCGTCGTCATGCGTTTCCGCCCGTCCTTCTTCCCCTTCACGGAGCCGAGCTTCGAGGTGGATATCCAGTGCGACCGTTCTGGCCCGATCGTCAAGTTCGGCGAAGGTAACGACTGGATGGAAATTCTCGGCTGCGGCATGGTGCACCCGAACGTGCTGCGTGCTGGTGGGCTGGACCCGGACGAATATCAGGGCTTTGCCTGGGGCATGGGCCTCGATCGCATCGCCATGCTGAAATACGGCATGCCTGATCTGCGCGATTTCTTCAACGCCGATGTCCGCTGGATGAACCATTACGGCTTCCGCCCGCTCGACATGCCGACGCTGTTCGGCGGTTTGAGCGTTTAATCCGGGTAGCCAAGGAGCAAAGACATGAAATTCACTCTTTCCTGGCTGAAAGAGCATCTGGATACCGATGCGACGCTGGACGAGATTTGCGAGCGGCTGACGGCAATCGGCCTCGAGGTCGAAGAGGTTGACGACAAGGCGGCTTACAAGCCTTTCGTCATTGCCAAGGTGGTTTCCGCTGAAAAACATCCTGAGGCCGACCGCCTCAAGGTGCTGATGGTCGATGCCGGTGATGGCAAGCCGGTACAGATCGTTTGCGGTGCGCCGAATGCACGCGCCGGCCTTGTCGGTGCGCTGGCGCGTCCGGGCGTGTATGTCCCGGGTATCGATGTTACCCTTGCTGTGGGCAAAATTCGCGGCGTCGAAAGCCACGGCATGATGTGCTCCGAAAAGGAGCTCAACATTTCCGACGATCATGACGGCATCATCGATCTGCCGCAGGATGCCCCTGTCGGCACGTCCTTCGCCACCTATGCCGGCCTCGACGATCCGATGATCGAAATCAACCTGACGCCGAACCGCCCGGATTGCACGTCGATCTACGGCATTGCCCGTGATCTCGCGGCTTCCGGTCTCGGCAAGCTGAAGACGAGGCCTGCGCCGTCCTTCAAGGTGGAAGGCGCAACGCCCGTCGATGTGAAGCTGGAACTGGACGATGCGGCGCTCTGCCCCGGCTTTTCGCTGCGCATCGTACGTGGCGTGAAGAACGGCCCGAGCCCGAAATGGATGCAGCAACGCCTGATGGCAATCGGCCTGCGCCCCATCAACGCGCTTGTCGACATCACCAACTACATGACCTTCGATCAGGGTCGGCCGATGCACGTCTTCGACGCTGCCAAGGTCAAGGGCGATCTTATGGTTCGTCGTGCGAAAGAGGGTGAGACCATCCTCGCACTCGACCAGCGGGAATATAAGCTCGGCCCGAACAATGTCGTCATTGCCGATGAAAAGGGCCTAGAGTCCATCGGCGGCGTGATGGGCGGCGAACATTCCGGCTGCGATGACAATACCGTCGATGTGCTGATCGAATCCGCTCTCTGGGATCCGATCAACATCGCCAAGACCGGCCGTTCGCTCGGCATCATCACCGATGCGCGTTATCGTTTCGAGCGCGGCGTTGATCCGGAATACATGGTTCCGGGTCTGGAGCGCACCACCGAACTGGTTCTGGAACTCTGCGGCGGCGTCGCTGGCGAAGCCCGGGTCGTGGGTTATAAGGGCCATCAGCCCAAGGTCGTGGATTTCCCGCTCGCGGAAGTGAAACGCCTGACGGGTCTGGAAGTTTCGGCAGAAGAGAGCCTCACGATTCTCAAGGGCCTCGGTTTCGGTGTCGAGGGAACGGGCGAGCGCGTTTCCGTCACCGTCCCGTCCTGGCGTCCTGATGTCGACGGCAAGGCTGATCTGGTGGAAGAAGTCATGCGCATCCACGGCGTCGACAATATCAAGCCGGAACCGCTGGAAAACTTCGGTGCCGTCAATGGTCGTATCCTGACCACGCTGCAGATCCGCACGCGTACCGCGCGCCGTGCCCTGGCGAGCCGTGGCATGCTGGAGGCCGTCACGTGGTCCTTCATTCCGGAAGCGCAGGCGAAGCTCTTCGGTGGCGGTTCGCCGGCCCTGAAGCTCGCCAACCCGATTGCGGCCGATATGTCGGACATGCGGCCCTCGTTGCTGCCTGGCCTGTTGACCGCCGCCCAGCGCAATGCCGACAAGGGGCATAGTGACGTCGCGATCTTCGAGGTTTCCGGCACCTATGAGGGCGATACGCCTGAGAAGCAGCGCCGTGTTGCCGGCGGTGTCCGCCGTGGCACGGCCTCGCTCGCAGGCAGCGGCCGCATGTGGTCCAATGCTTTGAAGGGCGGCGGCAAGCCGGTGGATGTCTATGACGCCAAGGCTGATGCGCTCTGCGTGCTCGAAGCCTGCGGCCTGCCCATGGCCAATGTGCAGATCGAAGCCGGTGCGCCTTCCTGGTATCACCCCGGCCGTTCTGGCACCATCAAGATGGGCCCGAAGGTCGTGCTCGGTTATTTCGGTGAATTCCATCCGAAGACCCTGTCCGAACTCGATGTCTCCGGTGCCTATTGTGGTTTCGAGATTTATCTCGATGCCATGCAGGAGCCGAAGAAGAAGGCGACCCGTACCAAGCCCGCACTTGAGCTTTCGCCCTTCCAGGCCGTCAAGCGCGACTTCGCCTTCGTGGTCGACAAGTCGGTCGAGGCGGGTGCCATCATCAAGGCCGCGACGAGCGCCGACCGCAAGCTGATCACCGGCGTCAATGTCTTCGATATCTTTGAGGGTGCGTCACTTGGCGAAAATCGCAAGTCGGTTGCCATCGAAGTGCAGATCCAGCCGGTCGACAAGACGCTGACGGATGAGGATTTCGAGGCGCTGACGGCCAAGATCGTTGGCAATGTCGAGAAGTCGACAGGTGGCGTTCTGCGCGCCTGAAAGCCGATGACGGAATGAAAAAAGCCGCGGCGGTTGCCGCGGCTTTTTTGTTTTTAGCGGTTGGCCATCTGGGACATGCGCGCGGGATAGCGTTCCCCCGCAACCTTTGCCGGCGAGAGGAGGGCGCCGAGGCTCGCAACTTCTTCCGCCGTCAGCGAAACATCCGCTGCAGCGACGTTTTTCTCCAGATTGGCGATTTTTGTGGTGCCGGGGATAGGAGCGATGAAGTCGCCCTGTGCCAGCACCCAGGCGAGCGCCAGTTGCCCGGCGGTAACGCCCTTTTCAGTCGCCATGTCTTCCAGAAGCTGGATGAGCGCCAGATTGGCGTCGAAGTTTTCGCTTTGGAAGCGTGGCAGGCCGCGACGGAAATCATCGGCGGCGAGGCCGTCGAGTGACTTCAGCGCGCCCGTCAGAGCCCCGCGCCCGAGCGGGCTGAAGGGGACAAAACCAATGCCGAGTTCACGGCAGGTTTCCAGCACGCCATTTTCCTCCACATCGCGGGTCCACAGCGAATATTCGCTCTGAATGGCCGCAATCGGATGGGTGGCGTGCGCTTTGCGAAGCGTTTCGGCGCTGGCTTCGGAAAGGCCGAGATGTTTCACCTTGCCTTGCTTCACCAACTCCGCCATGGCCCCGACCGTCTCTTCGATCGGCACATCGGGATCGACGCGATGCTGGTAAAACAAGTCGATGGCATCGACGCCAAGACGTTTGAGCGAGGCTTCGGCGACGGCACGCACATTTTCCGGCCGGCTGTCGGTGCCCACCATCATCTGGCCTGCGGGTTTGCTGGTGTCGATCCTGAAACCGAACTTGGTGGCGATGACCACCTTGTCGCGATAGGGCTTCAAACCCTTGCCGACGAGAATCTCGTTATTATAAGGCCCATAAACCTCTGCCGTATCGAAAAAGGTGACGCCGAGTTCGACGGCGCGGTGCAGCGTCGCTATTGCGCTGCTTTCATCGCCGGTCGGGCTATAGGCATGGGTCATTCCCATGCAGCCGAGGCCAAGCGCCGAAACGGATAGGTTGTTTCCAAGGGTTCTTTGTTTCATCTGTTCGTCCTTCCATAAGGAACCGCCCGTCATCAGGGCGTGATCAGAAAATAGCGTCTCATGGCGATAAAAATAATCGCTGCAAATCTACTTGGGTTGTTCTATCATTTAGAACAATGAACCGTGTGCAACTCTCCCAGCTGGCCGTTCTCGCTGCCGTTGCCGAAGGCCGCAGCTTCCGCAAGGCTGCGGCTGAACTCGCCATTGCGCCCTCCGCCGTCAGCCATGCCGTCTCGTCACTGGAGGCAAGCCTTGGCCTGCGTCTGCTTCATCGTACCACCCGCAGCGTTTCGCCGACAGAGGAGGGAAGGCGGCTTCTCGAAACACTGGGTCCGGCGCTTGCAGATATCGATGCGGTCATCGAGACGCTTGCCGAGCATGGCGGGAGACCGGCCGGCCCCCTGCGCATCACCCTGCCGAGGCTGGCCGCCGAGGATCTCATCGTGCCGCGGTTGGGTGAGTTCCTGCGGCTCTATCCCGATATTTCCCTCGAAATCTCAACCGACGACCGTTTTGAAGATATTGTCGCGAAGGGTTTCGATGCCGGGCTGCGGCTCGGGGAGCACCTCGACGCGGATATGATTGCGGTGAAAGCCAGCGGCGCATGGCGCGGCGCAATTGTTGGTTCTCCGTCCTATTTCGCGGAAAATCCACCGCCACGCGATCCCAGGGATCTCATCCGCCATCGCTGTATTCGCCGCCGTTTCGCCAGTGGTCTTATTTATCGCTGGGAACTGGAGAAGAACGGCAAGCCGCTGGTGGTCGATGTGCAGGGACCTTTGATCCTATCGGACCAAAGCCTCATTCGCCGGGCGGCGATAGACGGGGCAGGGCTCGCCTTCGTTTTCGAGCAGCGCGTCGAGGACGATATCAGGGAGGGCAGGCTCATCCGCGTGCTGGAGGACTGGTGCGCACCCTTTGACGGCTTTTATATCTATTATCCCTCCCGCCGGCAGATGCGTCCGGCGCTGAGGGCTTTCGTGGATTTTTTCCGCTTCCGGGGCTGATCAGAACTTGATGCGATAGCGAATATGGCCGTCGCTTTTCACGTAGCTGTCGTACAGTTTCTGGGCGCGGTGGTTGTCTTCGCCCGTGTGCCAGTATAGCCGCGACCAGCCCTTTTCCTTGCAGATGGTGATAAGATCGTCCATCAGCGCGCGGCCCGTTCCCTTGCCGCGGATTTCTCCATCGACGAACAAATCCTCCAGATAGCAATCCGGCGTCTTCACCCAGGTGGAATCATGGAAGTGGTGGATGGCGAAACCCGCCATCCTGTCACCCAGCACGGCCACACGCATCGAAACACGGGATGCGGGATCAAGGATGCGCGCCCAGGTATGGTCGGTGACGTCATCGGCAAGCTCGACCTCGTAAAAGGCGAGGTAATCGTTCCAGAGGCGCAGCCATTCCGCCCGGTCAGCCGGCTCAGCGTTACGAATTACAAGTTCCATCTTATGCGCCTGCCTTGTCGAGAAGGGTCATCATTTCATCGGTCAGTTTCAACTCGACGGCGCGTTTGAAGCTTTCAAGCTGCGACAGGCTGGTGGCGCTGGCAATCGGCGCGGTTATCGCCTTTTTCCGCAACAGCCACGCCAGCGCGATATCGGCGAGCTTGGCCCCGGTCTGTACCGCCACGGCATCCATCGCCCCCAGCACGGCAAGGCCGCGCGTGTTGACATATTCGCCGACGCGATAGCTGCGGGCGACGCCTTCCGTATCGGCCTTGGCGCGGTATTTCCCGGTGAGGAAGCCGGCAGCGAGGCTGTAGTAGTTGATGACACCAATCTCTTCCTTCACACAAAGATCAGCAAGCGGACCTTCGAAATCCGCACGGTTGTAGAGATTATATTCCGGCTGCAGCACGTCGTAACGCGGAAGATTGTTTTTCGCAGCCGTATCCAGCGCGTCCTGAAGCTGGCTGGCGGAATAGTTGGAGCAGCCAATGGCGCGGATTTTTCCCTGTTCCTTCAGCTTTGCAAAGGCGGCAAGCGTCTCCTCCAGCGGCACCTCGGCATCCGGCTTGTGGGCGAGATAGAGGTCGATATAGTCGGTCTGCAGCCGCTTCAACGAGGCTTCGACAGCCTCTGCGATCCACTTGGCGCTGAGGCCGGTCTTCTGACCGCGATTGTCAAAACCGACCTTGGTGACGATCACCGCATCCTCGCGCTTGATACTCGATTGCTTCAGCCATTTGCCGATGATGACTTCGGATTCGCCGCCCTCATGCCCGTCCACCCAGGCGGAATAGACATCCGCCGTGTCGATGGCGTTGAACCCGGCATCGAAAAAAGCGTCGAGAAGGGCAAAGGAAGTCTTCTCATCCGCTGTCCAGCCGAACACGTTGCCGCCGAAGACGATCGGGGCGATGGAGAGGCCGGTGCGGCCGAGGTTTCGTTTTTCCACGGGGAATGCTCCTGTTGCTGACTTTGTAGCAAGGTTAGCAACTGCTCATCCGCATAACCATTCAATTCCTTTGATGGCACTCATCAGGCAATGGACGGAAGCCGGCGAGATCAGCTCCGATAGCTGCGATAGTGGCTGGGCGGAAGGTGATTGTGCTGTTGCCACACGCGCCGCAAATGCCGGGCAGAGGCAAACCCCGCCCGTTCGGCAATGGACTCCATATCGAGGCGGCTATTGGCGAGAATGTCACGGGCCAAATTGACCCGCATCAGATTGACATAATCGATGACGCTGATGCCGGTATGTTCGCGAAACAGGCGTGACAGATGCCTTTCGCTGAGGGCTGCAATATCGGCCAGGCCTTCAAGTGACCAGTCCTGCGCTGGCTCTGCCATCACCCGGTCCTGCACGCGGTGAATGGCGGGGTGCATGTGGTTACGGCCTGTCAGCCAGGGCGAAATTTGCGGATCGCTGCCGTTGCGCCTGAGATAGACAACCATGGTTTTTGCAATACGCGCTGCAACGGCCGGGGATGTCAGCCGGGAAACCACATGCAGCATCAGGTCGATGCCGGTGGAGATGCCCGCGCTTGAAAAGCGGTTTCCGTCCTCAACGAACAGTCGGTTTTCGGCCACCTGGGACAATGGCGCGATGCGTCGCAGCGCCTCGATGCAATCGGCATGGGTGGTGCAGCTTCGTCCGTCGAAAAGTCCGGCCTCTCCCGCCAGCAACGCGCCGGAGCAGATGGAAATGACGGTAGTATCGATACGCGCGACGCGGCCCAGCCATGTCGTCAATGCCTGACGCTCCCGCCGCGTTTCCGGCTCGCTCTCGGAACGTGAAGTGCTGCCGGAGATCAAGAGAAACGCATTTTCCGGAAGCGACGCCGGCAGGGTCTCCAGCCCGCAAAGGTCAAGGCCGATCGAGGATTGTTGCCTGTCCCTTGCCGCAATGTAGCGGCAGTCGAAAAAAATGTCGCTTTGCTCGTCATTGGCATAACGGATGACCTGCAGGGGGCCGGCAATATCGAGCAACAGCGCGTGCGGCGGCACAAGCGTATAAAACGGAATGATGCGTGTGCCGCCTTTATCCATCAGGCTGCTTCTTTCAAGGTTGCAATCGCGTCGTTCACCGTGGCGATGCGTGCGAAGCGCCCCGCCAGCACCAGCTCGGTGCGTTTACGGATATCGTCGGCGCTGAACACCGTGCCGGAGGCGTGCATCATCGGAAAGGTCAACGTCGCCTCGGTTACGTAATCGACGCTGTAGCCGAGATCGGAAGCGTGCCGGGTGGTCGTTTCGCAGCATTGTTCGGTGCGGATGCCGGAGACGATCAGCCGGTTGATACCTTTCTGCGTCAGCCAGATTTCAAGGCCGGTGCCGGCAAAAGCCGAATGGCGGTTCTTGTGGAAGGTCACATCGGGTGCGATCTCCACACCCTCCAGCGCACGGACATAGCCGCTGTCTTTCGAGAAGGCCTTGTCGCCATCGACATGGAAGATTTGAACAACGGGAATTCCCGCGGCCTTGGCGCCGTCGATCAATGCCTGCTGTTTCTCCAGATAGGCGGCGAGCCCGCTTTCCTCGAAATAAGGGGTATGCCGAAACGATTCCTGAACGTCGATGACGAGCAGTGCGGTGTGAGAAGAGGACATTTCATGTTTCTCCGTTGGGGTACTGATAACATAATTCTCCCTTACACAGCTCGATAAAAGCAACCAGGCCGACAAAGGCAGGACACATCCGGCCATACTTTATACTGATCGGACTTTGCCGGCTTGCCACACGGTGCCGGGATGGTAAGTTTCCGAAGAAATGGCAGAGTGGGAGAATGGGAATGCTGCGCTTCGGAATAATCTCAACGGCGAAGATCGCTCAGGATCACGTCATTCCGGCAATACAGGATGCGCAAAACTGTGTGGTCAGCGCCATCGCCAGCCGCGATCACGCCAAGGCGCGTGCAGTGGCCGAGCGTTTTTCCGTGCCCAACGCCTTCGGTTCCTATGAGGAGATGCTGGCATCGGATGTGATCGATGCGGTCTATATCCCGCTTCCCACCTCCCAGCATGTGGAATGGACCATCAAGGCGGCCGATGCCGGCAAGCATGTGCTGTGTGAAAAGCCGATTGCGCTGAAAGCGGAAGAGATCGATACGCTTATCGCCGCACGCGACCGCAATGGCGTTATTGTGTCCGAGGCTTTCATGGTCACCTATGCGCCGGTCTGGGCCAAGGTGAACGAGTTGCTGGCATCGGGCGCCATCGGCACGCTGAAACATGTGCAGGGCGCTTTCAGCTATTTCAATCGCGATCCCGGCAACATGCGCAATATTCCCGAACTGGGCGGCGGCGCCCTGCCGGATATCGGCGTCTACCCAACCATCGTGACCCGTTTTGCCACCGGCGCGGAGCCGAAGCGGGTGCAGGCCACAGTTGAGCGCGACAGGGAATTCGGTACGGATATCTATTCCAGCGTCAGGGCTGATTTCGGCGATTTCGAACTGAGCTTTTATCTGTCGACCCAGCTTGCGGCCCGTCAGCTCATGGTCTTCCACGGCACGGATGGTTACATCGAGGTCAAATCCCCTTTCAACGCCAATCGCTGGGGTGCGGAAGAGATCGAGCTGACCAATCAGGCCCATAGCCAGTCGCAAATCTTCCGGTTTCAGGATAGCCGTCAATACAAGCTGGAGGCGGAGGCTTTTGCCCGGGCGGCAAAGGGTGAGGGCGAAGTCGTCACGCTGGAAAGCTCGCGGAAGAACCAGCTTTTTATCGACGCCATCTATCGGGCAGCTGAAAAGGACGGTTGGGAAACGGTTTAATGCCGGTCCAATTGTCGTTTTTGCAGCCGTCGGTAGCCGTAAAGCGCCAGCAGCAATGCCGCGAATGCTGAAAAGGCGAGCGGGATAAGCGGCTGGACCAGCGGGTTGCGCCACTGCAGCAACACAAACAGCCCGACACCGACGATGCGGGATGTGAGCGTCACGGCATTCACGAGAAAAACGCTCAATGTGGCGGGTGCACGGCTGTTGGAGCGGTTCAGCCGCCAGCTCGTCGCAACGCCTGCCGCCGCACCGGGCAATCGGGCGGCCAGCGGATCGACACCGAGATAGAAAATGAGCAGGCAGGTGACTGTAAGTTCAGCGGCCAATCCGCAAATCTCGGTCAACGCGAAGTGCGGAAGTCTCAAGGCCGGGAGCTTTTAAAGTGTCGGTTGCGTGGAGCGCGGGCGTTGCAGCACGAGAAGGCCGATGACGACACCGACGACGCCAAAATTATAACCGGCTAGCGCCAAAAGCAGCGACATCAACGGCACGGCCGTGGAAGAAAGCGCCATTGCTACACCATAAGCGCCGATAATCATCATGCAGATGAAAATGATGCTGAAGACAGAACGCAACGCAACTGCGGTTACGCCAAGCACTGTGGCGGTAAGAAAAATCATGGATGCCGCCTCCTCTTTGGTTGCCGGGCCTGGGACAAGACCTAGCGTCTTCTTCCCTAACGAACCCTTGTTTTCTCCTCCGTTCCCTGTTTTCCTAACTCGTTAGTTGAGGATATGGTTTCATCGCCGTTAAAATCGGGCTGGCGAGCACCGGCATTTCCGAATCGACGGGTTTTGGTTACAAACGGTCATGAGCGATATCTTCTCCCACGCCGCATTGAGCAATCTCGCCGAGTTCTCGGTGTCCGAACTGTCGGGTTCCATCAAGCGCACGGTGGAGACGGCTTTCGAGCAGGTGCGGGTGCGCGGCGAGATTTCCGGCTATCGCGGCCCGCATTCTTCCGGTCACGCTTATTTCTCGCTGAAGGATGATCGCGCCCGCATCGATGCGGTGATCTGGAAGGGCACGTTTTCGCGGCTGAAGTTCCGCCCGGAAGAGGGCATGGAAGTCATCGCGACGGGCAAGGTCACCACCTTTCCCGGCTCCTCGAAATACCAGATCGTCATTGAAAGCCTCGAGCCGGCCGGTGCCGGCGCACTGATGGCGCTTCTGGAAGACCGCCGCCGGCGTCTGGCGGCGGAAGGGCTGTTCGATGCGGCCCGCAAGCGCCGCCTGCCGTTCATGCCGCATGTCATCGGCGTCGTCACTTCACCGACGGGCGCTGTCATTCGCGATATTCTTCACCGCATTTCGGATCGTTTTCCCGTCCATGTCGTCGTCTGGCCGGTCAAGGTGCAGGGCGAAGGCTCGGGCGAGGAAGTGGCGAACGCCATTCGCGGTTTCAACGCGCTTCGGCCCGGTGGTGAGATCGCCCGCCCGGATGTGCTGATTGTCGCGCGTGGTGGCGGCAGTCTGGAGGACCTCTGGAGCTTCAACGACGAAATCGTCGTGCGCGCTGCGGCTGAAAGTGAAATTCCGCTGATTTCCGCCGTCGGACACGAGACGGATACGACATTGATCGACTATGCCGCCGATGTTCGTGCACCGACGCCGACGGGAGCGGCCGAGATGGCCGTGCCGGTGCGCGCGGAACTGGAAGCGCAGCTTTCCGGCCTTGCTGCCCGCCTTTCCGGCTCGGTATCGCGGCAGATGGACAATCGCCGCCAGGGTTTGCGGGCGCTGGTGCGGGCGCTGCCGTCGCTCGACCAGCTTCTGGCCCTGCCGCGCCGCCGTTTTGACGAGGCCGCAAGCGGTCTCGGTCGTGGGCTTGAAATGACCACGCTGAACAAGCGCCGCGCCTTTGAGCGCTCCGCTTCGGGGCTTCGGCCGGAAACTCTTCTGAACGGTCTCAAACACCACAGGCAGAGGATCACCGAGCGTATGCACCGGGCCGAGACCCTGGTGGAACGCCGGCTCTTGCAGGGCAAAGGCCGCGTTGATGCCTTCGATTCCGCGCTGCGTTCGCTACCAGCCCGCCTGCTTGGCCAGCTGGAGCGGCAGAAGGAACGCGTCGTCACCGCCGCGCGCCGGGCCGATACCGCCGTCTTGCATCGCATGGCGCAGAACCGCGCCGGCCTTGCCGCCCACAATCGCATCCTGCAATCGCTCTCTTATAAGAACGTGCTGAACCGCGGTTATGCCGTGATCCGTGATGAAGAGAACCGGCCGCTGACCCGTGCCGCGGCCATTGCCTCCGGCGCTGTCGTGTCTATGGAATTTGCCGACGGTCGCGTCTCCGCCATCACAACGGGAGAGGGAACGCCGTCCCCGGATGCCGCCGCCGCACAAAAAAAGAAGCCGGCGAAACCGGCTTCTTCAGACCCTGGCAATCAAGGTAGTCTGTTTTGATCAGATCGACGCCGCATCCGAAAAACGGCGGCTGACGGTGAAGGTCTTTTCGATATCCGGATGCAACTCCATGCCAAGGCCGGCACCCGGCGGCACGGTGATCATGCCGTTTTTCACTTCGGGCAAAGCGGTCACGAGATCGCGATACCAGGTCTTGTAGAAGGCGCGCACGCTTTCCTGCACCAGCGCGTTCGGCGCATTGAGCGACAGATGTGTGGAGGCGCAAAGCACCACTGGCCCGGTGCAATCATGCGGCGCGACCGGCAGGTGCCAGGCTTCCGCCATGGAGGCGATCTTGCGTGCTTCCGAAAGCCCGCCGCACCAGCTGATGTCAAGCATCACCACGCCGGCAGCACCGGTTTCCAAGAGATCGCGGAAGGCCCAGCGGGAACCCAGCGTTTCGGATGCGGAAATCGGCGCGGGCGACACGGCGGCATACCGCGTCAGGCTGGAAAGGCTGTCCATCTTGATCGGGTCTTCATGCCAGAAGGTCTGGTATGGCGTGAGCGCCTTGGCGATCTGCATGGCGGGCAGAAGCTGCCACATGGAGTGAAACTCCACCATGATATCCATCTTGTCGCCGACCGCCTTGCGGATTTTTTCGAACGGCTCGAGCGCGCTTTTCAGGTCCGGCATCGAGATATATTGTCCGCGCGTCTTCTCCGCCGCCGCATCGAAAGGCCAGATCTTCATGGCGGTGATACCGTCTTCCAGGAGCGAATGGGCAAGCTCGTCCGCCCGGTGCAGGAAGCCGTTCAGATCATCATAATCCCTGCCGTCGGCCATGCCGTAATTCGCCGTCTGCTGGCCGGTCGCCTTCTTGATATATTCCGTGCCCGCGCAGGTATTGTAGGTGCGGATTTCCTTGCGGCTGAAACCGCCGAGAAGCTGGGCGATGGGCTGGTTGGTGGCCTTGCCGAAAATATCCCAGAGCGCGATATCGAAGGCGGAATTGCCCCGCACTTCCGCACCGGATGAGCGGAAGCCGAGATAACCGACGAGATCCTGAGCCAGAAGATCGATCTGCAGCGGATCGCGGCCGATGACGCGGGGTGCGATATATTCATGCACGTAGGTTTCAACCGTCTCCGCGCCGAAGAAGGTTTCGCCCAGCCCGGTAATACCCTCATCCGTGTGGACCAGAACCCAGAGCAGGTTTGCCCGTTCCGCCACGCGGACGGTCTCGATTTTCGTAATTTTCATGAGTCTCTCTCCTCCAGAGGAAGGCAGTTTGCCATCTGGGACTGTGTTGAAAAATCAGGCGATACCTGCAGCGAGAAGCGCGTGCACGCTTTCATCGAAATGCCGCGCCATCAGCGTTGACGCCATTTGTGGATCGCCTGCGGCAATGGCCTGTCCGATCTCAATGTGAAGCGAGACCGTGGTGTGGCGCTGCGCGTCGGATGTGCGGCTTTTCCAGCCGATCGGCCATGTCTGGCGTGTCACATTTTGAAAAGCGCCAAGGATGAGTTCGAAAACCGGGTTCTTCGACGATTTGGCAATGGCGAGATGGAAAGCGAGATCGTGCTCCATGACTTTGTCATTGTCGCCGAAGTCCCGTTCCATATCGTTGGCATGGTTGAGAATGGTGAGCGCTTCCGCATCCGTGCGCCTCAGCGCCGCCAGCGTCACGGTTCTGACTTCGATGGTGCGGCGCACGTCGTAAATCTGCTGGATGTTGATCTGCTCGGTGTGAATGCCATGCTCGAACATCAGCGACATCGCACCATGATCGAGCGTCGCCACGGTGGCGCGTTTACCGGCGCTGACATCGATCAGCCGCATGGCTGACAGAGACCGGAAAGCTTCGCGAACGACGGTGCGAGAAACGCCGAGTTGCTGGGAAAGCGAAAGCTCGCTTGGCAGCTTTGCCCCGGGGGCAAGCTCGTTTTCGCGGATATGGCGCGTGATCGCGCCGATCGTGCTGCTGACGAGACCGGTTTCATGGGAAATGGCGTTATACATTTTTCCTCCAACCTGTAGTACAGGTTTATGGAGAATTGCTTACAGGACTTTTTTCGCCAAAACAAGCGCCGATCGCTGGTTTGATTGGATGTTTGTCTGATCCTTGAATCTACTGCTCGAAACCCTGCAAAAAGCGCTTCAGCAACTCGTTCAGCGCCGCACGCTCCTCTTCGCTGAGATGAGCAACCAGACGATGCTGGTTTTCGACATGCGCGCCGACGGCATCCTCGACAATCGCAAGTCCACGCTCCGTCAGCGATATCAATACGCTGCGCCGGTCCTGCGGGTTGTGAATGCGCTCCACCAGCCCGGCCTTTTCCAGCTGGTCGATCCGGTTGGTCATGGTGCCGGAACTCACCATGGTCATGGCCAACAGATCGCCGGGGGAGAGGCGATAGGGCGGACCGGCCCGTCGCAATGTCGCCAGCACATCGAAAGCGGAGGAGGAGAGCCCGTGTTTCAGCAGTACCGCCTCAACCTCGCGGCCAAGATGTGTACTGAGCCGGTGCAGGCGCCCAAGCAGGCCCATGGGGCCGACATCGAGATCCGGCCGCTCCTTGCGCCATTGCGCCAGAATATGATCGACGTGGTCCAGCGGTTCTTTGCTCATCACCAAGGCATAACAATTGATATCTTGACGTCAAGATAAAATCGACTAAAGTGGATTTATCTTGATATAGAGATTCTTGAAATGAAGAAAAATCCGACCTACGCCGCCGATGTGCTGTTGACCGCGCTTGCCCCTGCCATCTGGGGAACCACCTATTTCGTCACCACGGAATTTTTGCCGCAGGGCTACCCTCTGCATGTCGCCATGTTGCGTGCTTTGCCGGCGGGCATCCTGCTGCTGTTGCTCGTCCGGGAGCTGCCGCAAGGCATCTGGTGGCCGCGCAGTTTCATTCTTGGCGCGCTGAATTTTTCGTTCTTCTGGGCGATGCTTTTCGTCTCGGCTTATCGGCTGCCGGGTGGTGTGGCGGCCACGGTGGGTGCGGTGCAACCCCTCATCGTCATTGGCCTGTCCCGGCTGTTTCTGGCCGCGCCCGTCAGGCCGCTTGCCATCGCCGCCGGTCTGCTGGGCATTGCGGGCGTCGCACTTCTGGTGCTGACGCCCGGAGCGGCGCTGGATGGTATCGGTGTTGCCGCAGGCCTTGCCGGTGCCGTCTCCATGGCTTTCGGAACGGTGCTGACGCGCAAATGGCGACCGCCGGTCTCCAATCTCACCTTCACCGCCTGGCAATTGACCGCGGGCGGCATTCTGCTCCTGCCGGTTGCCTTTGTTCTGGAACCGGCCCTGCCAACACCAACCGTCGCCAATATCCTCGGCATGGCATATCTCGGCCTCATCGGTGCGGCGCTGACCTATCTTCTGTGGTTTCGCGGGCTTGCCCGCATAGAGCCCTCGGCTGCGGCATCGCTCGGTTTTCTAAGCCCTGTCGTTGCAACTCTTCTAGGCTGGCTGGCGCTCGGCCAAAGCCTCACGCCAGCGCAGATCGCCGGGTTTGTTGCGGTGCTTTTCAGCATCTGGCTCAGTCAGCGCAGCCAGTTACCGAGGTAAGTGTCCTCAGGCCCATTCGCCCTTGCGCATCACCGGAACCGTGGAGCCATCCGGCTTCACGCCATCAATATCCACCTTGTCGGAGCCGATCATCCAGTCGATATGGATCAAACTGGAATTGCCGCCCTGCGCCTTGATCTGATCCTGCGACAGCGAAGCACCGTCGACAAAGCACTTCGAATAGCATTGGCCAAGCGCGATGTGGCACGAGGCGTTTTCGTCAAACAACGTATTGTAGAACAGGATACCGCTTGCCGAGATCGGCGAGGAATGCGGCACCAGCGCCACTTCGCCGAGACGTCGAGCGCCCTCATCGGTGTCGAGCACCTTGTTCAGCACCGCTTCGCCCTTCGAAGCCTTGGCTTCGACGATGCGGCCACCCTCGAATTTCACCCGGATATCATCGATCAGCGTTCCCTGATGCGAAAGGGGCTTGGTGCTGGAAACGTAACCATCCACGCGCAGCGCATGCGGCGTGGTGAATACTTCTTCGGTCGGAATATTCGGGTTGCAGGTTACGCCGTTCTTGGCGGTGGAAGCGCCGCCATGCCATTCATGGCCGTCTGCCAGCCCGATCCTTACATCCGTGCCGGGGCCGGTGAAGTGCAGCGATGAGAAGCGCTCGCCATTCAGCCATGCCGAGCGCTTGGCGAGATTGGCGTTATGCTCTGCCCAGGCCGCCACAGGGTCGGCCAGGTCCACCCGCGAGGCGGCGAAGATGGCGTCCGCGAGCTTGCGAACAGCTTCGTCCTCGGAGACCCCGGGGAAGACCTGCTTAGCCCAGGAGGGGTTCGGATAAGAAATGATGTTCCAGTTGATGTCGAAATTGGAAATCTTCTCCAGCGCCGGCTTGTAGGCGGTGGAATTGGCCTTGTTGGCCCGCGCCACCTTGGCCGGGTCCTGCTCTGCCAGCAACATGGGGTTATCGCCGGCAATCGCCAACCGCGCCGCGCCGTTGGCATAGGCCTTCGCCATGCCTTCGTAGAGCCAGTCGGAAGCCCGGTCGAAATTCGTGTCACTGGCGTGGCAGTAGCGTGATAGCGTGGTTTCTTCATCGGAATAGAAGGTGGTGACCAGCCCGCTGCCGGCCAGATAGGCGTGTTTGGTCAAGAGCCGCACCAGCGGCAGTGCCGCCAGGGGCGCAGTGATCACCAGATCCTGATCCTTCTGCAATTGCAGGCCGACTTTTACGGCGACTTCGGCCAGTTTTTCGAGTTTGACGGGATCGATGGGAGAAACGGTCATGATCTGCCTTCGTATATTTCAATCGGAGGTGCCGACCATAGCCCATTCCTTTCGAAAGCCAAATGCTTTCAAAAGCGGTGGGAAAAGCGTCAGTCCGCCACCAGCGGAGCGATGATGGCCTTCAACGCTACCTGCGCATCGCGGGGCGAAAGTCTCACCTGTAACCCTCTTTGCCCGCCATTCATGTAAACATGCGCATGCGCCATGGCATCAGCCTCAATGGCCGTTGGCACCTGTTTCTTCTGACCGAAAGGACTGATGCCGCCAACATGGTAACCGGTGGCCCGCTCCGCATCGGCAGGCTTCATCATGCTGGCGGATTTGCCTCCGAAGGCGGCGGCAAGCTTCTTCATGCTCACCTCACGGTCGGAGGGGACAACGACGCAGACCGGTTTGCCATCCAGTTCCGCCATCAGTGTCTTCAACACCAGATGCGGCGGTTCCCCAATCGCCTCGGCAGCCTGCAGGCCGATGCGGTCGGCATTCGGGTCGTAATCATAGGTGACGGTGGTGAAGGTAATACCAGCCTTGGTCAGCATCTGCGTGGCGCGGGTCGTTTTCGACATGGCGGCTGCGCTCAGGCAAAAAGTGTCTGGTAGGTTTCCGGTTTGAAACCGACGGTTATCTTGCCCTTGGCCTCGAGTACCGGACGCTTGATCATGGAGGGTTGCTCCAGCATCAAACCGATGGCCTTCTCGCGGCTAAGATCGGCCTTTTGGCCATCATCCAGCTTCTTGAAGGTCGTGCCGGCGCGGTTCATAACGGTTTCCCAGCCCGCGGCATCGCACCATGTCTCCAGATGGGCGCGATCGATGCCGACCGTCTTGTAGTCATGAAAAGAATAGTCGATGCCGTTGGTTTCCAGCCAGCTTCTGGCCTTCTTCATCGTGTCGCAGTTCTTGATGCCGTAAATGGTGATCGTCATGCTACCAGCCTCTTTGTATTCAGCTTTCCGGCATAACAAAATATCCGGCTTATTCAACCCATGTCCGAGGTCCCTTGCAGGCCTGTCGGGGTGTGAGGTCTGAGCCATGCGAAATCGCCATGGCTGATATCCAAACGAGCGCGAGCAAAGCTGCATGGCTTCCCTGCTACATCATGAGTTGTAGAAGAGGCCGAAAATACCCATTATCTGGGCATCAAAGATGGAGAGAAAAATGCGTCAGGTTGCAAAGACATCGCGTAACTTCTTCGGTGAAACTTTCGCCGTTCTCGGTGCAGCGCTCTCGGTTTCGGCCGCTGTTCGCGCACATCGCAAGCCCGCCCGTGCCGATCTCGAAGCCCTCGGCATCGACGGTAAGGCTTTCGACAAGGTACAGCTCTAAGCTGGCTATTATTTGTAGCGAGGCGGCATCGCCTCGCTTGCGCTCGGCGTCGAAATCCATGCCGGTTTTCGACGGGCGAGGTGGATGCGTCGCGGATGGCTCAAGAAGCGTTCCGTATTCACACAGGAAGGTTCCCGCATAGTCCTCGAAGGACAGGTGCGGGATAAATTGTCAGCGCGGGATTGTTCCGCCGCTTCGAGTGCACGTCATCGAGATGCTGCACTCTGTTTCGGCCGCTTTGACGGGCCGATCACTTTTTCCGATAAATATAACTGGCTCTCAGGCCGCTCATAACGATCCGCCTTCGCTGAAAGCGCAAAACGTGCCAGCGGCTCGTGCCTTGTTTCGCCATTATGGCTGAAGACAAGTTCGAAATTGCCCGCCAGCCAGCTATAGGGTTTACCGGCGGGCATAAGCTCAATCTTCCCACAGCCATAGATCATGGTGAGATGCGGCGTAAAAGATGATGCCGTAACAAAGGGAAGATTTGCCCGCCAAAGGGCGCGTTGCAATATCTTCACGAGAGCCTTGATTTCCGGCATATCGCGGCTGCTTCGCAGCACCAGACTATTGCGATTACCAAAAAGCGACGTTTCTTCGAAAGTGATAGGAACGGGCCGCGCATTGATTTCTCCCAGCGCCGCCTTCAGCCTGTTTATCAGCCCGTGAGGCACAGTCTCGAAACATCCGATACAGAGCAGCGTGATATGCAGAAGCTCCGCCGGATAGGCTGCACGCCTTGTCCGTCCTTCCGCATACTGTGAAGCATCGGCAAAGATTCTATCGGCCACGACTGCCGGCGGCTTCAACAATAAGAGAAGCTTGCTGCGAAATCGCGGATTAAGGCGCTGTATTTTTGGCGTCTCCAGCCCTTCAAAGAAAAGCTGCCTTACACCTCCCTTATCCGTCAACTCGAAACCCATGACGATGCTCCACGGCTTTTGCCAAGGCCGCGATATTATCATTGCCAGAAGAAATTAAAAGAACAAAAAGAGAACAATTACAATCCCGACAGGCAGGGGAACTCCAGAAAATAACAGCATGGTGCATTGAGTTGACAATCTACCTACTAGTTGGTAGGTAATGAATATGAAAACCCCACAAACCAAGGCCGATGAAATTCTTCGTTGCGCGCGTACTCTGATTGTAAGCGGCGGCTACAACGGTTTCAGCTACGCCGATATTTCCAGCGTGGTCGGCATTCGCAATGCCAGCATTCACCACCATTTCCCGAGCAAATCAGACCTGGTCCGCAAACTGGTCGAGCAGTACAGGCAGGAAGCTGCAGCCGGGCTCGCCGAGCTGGAGCGAAACATTTCCGATCCGCTCGAACAGCTTCGCGCCTATATCGGCTATTGGGAAGGCTGTATCGCTGATGCGACCCATCCCTTCTGCGTCTGCGCCCTGCTTGCCACTGAAATACCCGTCCTTCCCGAATCTGTGGTTCTTGAGGTGCGTGCGCATTTTCAAAGCCTCTCGGGCTGGCTTGCCGCCGTGCTGGAGCGCGGGGCTACCCAAGGGCGCCTTGTGCTGACAGGAACAGCGCGCACCAATGCCGAAATGTTCATGGCCACCGTGCATGGCGCAATGCTCTCGGCCCGCGCCTACGGTGATGCCGCAGCCTTTGGCGCGATAACCCGCCCCATGCTGGAGCGCATCACAGCTTGAAAATGAAACGTCGCGAGGGAGGTGAATGCATGACCTGAGCGACATCCCGACCCGGTAAATAGACAGCATTACGCTTCCAGATCAGTCGTCAACAGTCTGCTTCCCCGGGCCGCCACCGCCCTTATGGAAGAGAAAGGCAATCTCATGTTCGGAATTTCTCCGCTTGGCTGGGTCCACACACTCGGCAGCCTGCCCGCCATTCCCGTGGCCCTTTACATGTTTGCCCGTCACGGTCGGATCGTTCCCCGATCCGGGCCGGGCGCCATCTATTTTGTGTCCATGCTGATTGGCGCAGTGACGGCGTTCCTCGTGGCGCATCAGCCGGTCAGCTACGCCATTGGCGCGCTGACCATCCTGTTCCTGCTCGCAGGTTACGGAATTGAGCGCATTCTCGGCTCAACGCGCATCGCCAGATATATAGAAACCATCTGTCTGAGTGTGAGCGCATTTCTCCTGATGGTGCCGACGGCGACCGAGACCCTGCGCCGTGTTCCGGATGGTCATCCCTTTGTTACCGATTTGAAGTCGCCGCTGCTCCTCGGCGTTCAGGGCGGGTTGCTGGCGATCCTCGTCGTCGGCCTGACCGCCCAGATCATCTACCTCACAAGACAAAACAGAAACGCCGCGAGCTAGTCGCGGCGTCATCGTCCAAGCTATGCCTATTGTAGGCGTTATTCCCACTCGATCGTGCCGGGCGGCTTGCTCGTCACGTCGTAGACAACACGGTTGATGCCGCGCACTTCGTTGATGATGCGGGTGGCGGCGCGGCCGAGGAAATTCATGTCGTAGGGATAGAAATCCGCCGTCATGCCATCCACCGAGGTCACGGCGCGCAGCGCGCAGACGAAGTCATAGGTGCGGTAGTCGCCCATGACGCCGACGGTCTGAACCGGCAGCAGCACAGCAAAGGCCTGCCAGATGGTGTCATAGAGACCGGCCTTGCGGATTTCGTCGAGATAGATCGCATCCGCCTTGCGCAGAATATCGAGCTTCTCGCGGGTGATCGCGCCGGGGCAGCGGATCGCCAGACCCGGGCCGGGGAAGGGATGGCGACCGATGAAGCTTTCCGGCAGGCCGAGTTCGCGGCCAAGCGCGCGGACTTCGTCCTTGAAAAGCTCACGCAGCGGCTCAACGAGCTGCATGTTCATGCGCTCGGGAAGGCCGCCGACATTGTGGTGGCTCTTGATGGTGACGGACGGGCCGCCGGAGAAGGAAACGCTTTCGATGACGTCAGGATAAAGCGTGCCCTGCGCCAGGAACTTCGGTGCGCCTTTGCCATCGGCGGCAATCTTGGCCGCTTCGGCCTCGAAGACTTCGATGAACAGACGACCGATGGTCTTGCGCTTTGCTTCCGGATCGGAAACGCCCGAGAGTTCGCCGAGGAACAGATCAGCGGCGTCCACATGAACCAGCGGAATATTGTAGTGGTCGCGGAACATGCCGACGACCTGCTCGCTTTCGCCAAGCCGCATCAGGCCGTGATCGACGTAAACGCAGGTCAGCTGGTCGCCGATCGCCTCATGAATGAGGATGGCCGCAACCGAGGAATCGACGCCGCCGGAGAGTGCGCAGAGCACGCGGCCGGTGCCGACCTGATCGCGGATCTTGCGGATCATCTCGGCGCGGTAGGCCGCCATCGTCCAGTCGGATTTCAAGCCGACGATCTTGTGCACGAAGTTGGACAGCAGCTTGCCGCCGTCAGGCGTGTGCACCACTTCCGGGTGGAACATGGTGGTGTAATAGTGGCGCGCCTCGTCGGCTGCGATGGCGAAAGGTGCGTTTTCGGAGGTCGCGATGACCTCGAAACCTTCCGGCAGCTTCGTCACGCGGTCGCCATGGCTCATCCACACCGGATAGCTCTTGCCCTGTTCCCAGAAGCCGTCGAACAGCGGGCTTGCCTTTTTGATGTCGATATCGGCGCGGCCGAATTCCGCCGCATGGCCGCCTTCCACCACGCCACCGAGCTGTGTGCAGAGCGTCTGCTGGCCGTAGCAGATGCCGAGGATCGGAACCTTGCTGTCGAACACTGCCTGCGGTGCGCGCGGGCTGCCTTCCGTTGTCACGGATGCGGGGCCGCCGGAGAAGATCACGCCCTTGGGCTGCAGCTTCTCAAACGCCTCTGCGGCATTCTGGAACGGATGGATTTCGCAATAGACCCCGGCTTCGCGGATGCGGCGCGCAATGAGCTGCGTCACCTGGCTGCCGAAATCGATGATGAGAATGCTGTCGGGATGGGCTATCTGGGTCATGGCGAGCCTTTAAAGAAAATGGCGGCTTTAGGCAACCCGCAAGCGGGCATCAACCAGCGGAAATTTGCGAAAATCGCAAGGTTTCAAAGGGCGATCACGCCCTCCTCAATGGCGCGGCAAAGCCGGTCGATGGCATCTGCCAGCTTTTCGTCGATGATATGCAGATACTCCGTCCAGTCGTCCACGTGGTTCACATCCGCCTTGCCATCGGAAATACCGCGCAGGCCGATGAGCGGCACACCGAAACGCTGGCAGGCTCTCAAAACGGCAAAGGTCTCCATTTCCACCATATCGGCATCGATCGACCCATAGGCAGCGCCGGAAACCACGTTGCCGCCGGTGGAAAGCCGCGCCTCGGCAATATCGGGTATGCGGAAGGGGAGCGCCACCTCGGCCGGCAGGTCTAGAAACGGCGTGCGCCCCTTTTCAAAGCCGAAGGGCGAGGCGTCCATGTCGCGATAGGAAACTGAAATCGCCTGATAAATGCCCGTCTGTTCCAGCGTCCGCGAGCCGGCTGAGCCGAGCGAAACGACGAGATCAGGCAGATGATCCGCTGCATCGAGACCGGCAAGAACTGCCGTGACCGAAATCGCCGCCTCGACTGGGCCGACGCCGGTCATGAGGGGGGAAATTCTTGCCTGCAGATGAGGACCATATTCGGCCGAGGCCGCCATGACGAAAAGAACGGATTTATCCGCAACATGCAAAAGCCGGTAGCTCATCCGGTAATATCCTCGCGACCCTTCACCACCATCATCGTGCCAGTCATGGAGGCGATCAGCTTCGCGGGACCGTCGGCAAGGGCATAAGCGCGGCCATCGGCGACGATCAGGTTGTTGCCGGGCTTGATGATCTCGCCGCGAAACAGGAACCGCTCACCGCGGCCCGGCGACATGAGGTTGACCTTGAACTCGATGGTCAAAAGCGAAGCTTCCGGTTCGATGATCGTATAGGCGGCATAGGTGCAGGCCGTATCCAGACCGGCGGCGATGACGCCGGCATGCAATATGCCATGCTGCTGCGTCAGCTTTTCATGGAAGGGTAGTTCGATTTCCACGAGCCGGTGTTCGATGCGGCTGATCTCAGCATCGATTGCCTGCACCACGCCCTGTCGCGCAAAGCTTCTTTCTATCCGCTGACGAAAATCGCCGGGATCCGTGATCTCCATGGCCTACCTGCCTGCTTTAAGTCCCATCGCAAACTGACATGGCGCGGGACGGCAGGCAAGGCAAGGGCCGGGCAGGGAGAAATTAGTTCAGGATGCCGATACTCGCATTCAGCACTTTGGCAAAGGCAACCCACAACGCATAGGGCACGAAAAGCCACATGGATATGCGGTCACGGCGATAGGTAAGGGCTATGAACGCCAAAATGCACACCAGCATCGGAATGATGATGACCAGTGCGCCCGCCGGGCTCTGCATGCCGAAAAAGATCGGCGACCACAGGAAATTCAGCACCATCTGGGTGAACCAGAGGCGCATGCGCGTTCCCATCCGCTTCCTGATCCATGTGCGTGCACCGGCGATACCGATCAGCACGTAAAGCGCGGTCCAGACGGGCCCGAAAATCCAGTTGGGCGGATTGAAGAAAGGCTTCTGCAGCGATTGATACCATTCACCCGGCACATTGTTGACGCCGATCAGAGCCCCGATGGCAACAACGACAACCACAAAAACAACGTACACGGTCAGGTTTTTCATGACGCATCAAATGCGCCTGCCGGGCTTTTGTTCCCGTGCCTTTTCAGTATTTTAGCTGGAGATACGCACGATATGCTGGTCCCATGCCACGTCGCTGCGCAGCGCCTCGAAAAATCCGTCATAGGAAGAAACCGCAATGCCCTTGGCGGCGGGGGCAACGCCCGCTGCTTCGCGCACGCTTACCTCTGAAACCACCCGCCCGGTTTTCGCATCCAGTGTCACGGCGGCATTGCCATTGGGCGAGGTCAGGCCCACCAGTCCCTCGCGCCGATTGACGGCGATGGCTCCAACATAATTGGCAAGGCGCACCGTTGTTTCCTCCGGCAGATCGACGAAGGCCAGGTCCTCGCCCCTGGCAAAATGGCCGACAAGCGGCGGCAGATCGTTGCGCGGCCCCTCATATTGGCAGGCGAACCAGATGCGGCCGTCATCGCCAAGATCGACATGGCGGGTGGAAAGCTGCCGCAGCCCGTCCGGCATCGTATGTTTCTGGATCAGCTGCCCGGTTGCGGCGTCCAGAAGCACGAGAGACGGCTGCATGCTGTCGATATTGAGTTTTGTGCGGCCGAAATCCGGATGGGTTTCGATGCCGCCATTGGCGATCACGATCAGCCGCCCGTCATCGCTCACCGTCATGTCATGCGTACCGACGCCGTGCGCATCATATTCACCGATGCGGGTAAATCTGTTTTTGGCGTCGTATAACCCGATAACACCGCGATTGCCGTCGAAGTCGTTTTCGCTGGCATAGAGGATCGCCCCATCGGGCGAAAATTGCCCGTGACCATAAAAATGGCGGTTCTCCGGCGTGTGCATCACGATCGGCTCGCGGTGCCGCGCGGGATCGAAAGCCATGAAGAAGGTGCCGGGCCGGCGCGCGAAGGCCACCGCCATGCCGGTCGCGTGGCTCGTCGCCATTCCATGGGCGCGGGCGGGAAGCGCAACGCGGTCAATGATCTCGCCGCGTTCGCTCACCGTCGCAATGCCGTAGGAGCCGTCACGGGCGCGGAAGGCGGAGGCAAAGACCGCGTCTGCCCGTTCCAGTGCATGAAGTGAACGGGGAGCCAACGCAGCAAGAAAGGGAATACCCGCTGCCCTGATGAAGCTGCGCCGATCTATCAACATCCGCTTGGCGCCTGATATCATCGGCTCAGTCCCCGTCGGCGAAGGAAAAGCCGGAGCTGAGGCCGATGGCGCCGCCATATTGGTCATTGAGGCGATAGATCAGGTCTTTGCCGTTGAGGAGCAGATAATCCACCTTGGCGCGCTGATCATCCTTGTCCAGTGCCTTTTCGACATTCGTATCGATCGTTCCGGAAATGCGGATCATCGATTTGGCGATGAAGTCGATGGAATTGACGATGGAGCGCTGGTCGGGTGGCACGAGTTCGACCATATCGGCGGTGTGCAGCAGGGTCTGAACGGCCTTGATGTTTGCCGAGATGCTTTTCCACGTCAGGCCGGAGCGCCAGTAAATGGCGGTGCGTGGAAAACGCGCCTTGTCCGGCCCCTTGTAGAAGGTTTCGATCCGTTGGTCACGGATCGCTTCGGAGCCATGCACGAGAATGCCGAGCAGGGCAACCAGGGCCTCGCGCTCGTCTCGAAAGACGGGATTGTCCGGCCCCGGCTGGGTCCAGTTTTTCTGCGCGCCGTCAGGGGCATTCCAGCTGTCGGAAAGCTCGGCCGCCACATTGGCGATATTGCCGGCGATGGCTGCGCCGAAGCGGCAGCGGAAATCGCCCTTTTTGTCGAGCAGTTCTTCCGCGCCAGTGCCGTAAAGCACGAATTCCAGCGCGCCAAGCCCCTGTGCCGCGACGCTCTTGCCCTTCAGGCCGTCGGCGCTGGTGACGCTTTCATCCTTTTCGGAGAGGTAACGCTGCACCTGTTTCAGTCCGAGGCCTTTTTTGTCGGGGTAATAAAGCACCCTTTCGAAACGGTTCTGCTCGATGACAGGACCGACCCGCACGATCTCGATGGTCGACCAGTTCGCCACGGTATCGGCAAAGGCCGCTTTAGCCGCCTCATCCGTTGTTTTGGAGGGCGCGGCGCAGAAAGCCTTCATGCTGCCTTCCAGCCTGTCTGCGGATTGCCGGAAGTGGTCATAACCGGGGCGAATGAAGCCGTTCACCGCCTTTTCCATAACGCTCCGCACCTGTGCGGGGTCGAGCGGCGGCGGCGGCATCAGTTCCACATCCTGTGCCATCGCCGGCTGATTGGTCAAAAGCAGCAGCACGGAAACAAGGCCGGATATTTTTCGCATGGCATTTTTCATCAAAGGGACTCCAGAAAAGCCAGCAAAGCCTGCCGGTCGGATTTTTGCAAGACGGCAAAGGCATCGCGCGCTTTTTGCCCTTCACCACCGTGCCACAATATCGCTTCCGTCAGGCTGCGCGCCCGCCCGTCATGCAGGTAAAAACCGTTGCCGTTGACGCTCTGCGTCAGGCCGATGCCCCAGAGCGGCTGGGTGCGCCACTGCCGCCCATTCGCCTCACCCACCTGCTGGCCATCTGCAAGCGCCTCTCCCATGTCATGCAAGAGGAAATCCGAATAGGGCCAGATCAGCTGGAAAGAATGCATCGGGTCGCTGGCATCGCGGCGGGTCACGAATTTCGGCGTGTGGCAGGCCGTGCAGCCGGAGGTGTAAAACAGCTGCTTGCCCTGCAGAACGGTCGCATCACCGGCATTGCGCCGCTGCGGCACGGCGAGGTTTTCGGTGTAGAAGGTCACGAGATCGAGAACCGGGTCAGGGGCTTCCACTGGCCCCAGCCGCGGCTGCACGCCGGTCGGCATGGCCAGACAGTCCTTCTGGGCATCGGTGCAATCGCCATAAGCGTTCGGCGCATCCGGTGTGGAGATGCCGATATCGTGGGAGAAGGCGCTGGCGCTCTGATCGCGCACGCTTGCATTCTGGGCTTTCCAGCCGAACCGTCCGAGTTTCACCTCACCGGTGCGATGATCCCTGACCCATGCCGGACGCCCGGCGATACCATCGCCATTTTTGTCATCGGGGTCGGCTTTGGCCAGAATATCGGCCTCGCTGATCGCCTCGATCAGGCCAAGCCCGAGCGTGGGCATGGCGATCCGCGCCGAAAGTGTCGTGTCGGTGCCAAGCGGGCCGTAGTTGAGGTCCGCTACGGCATAGGTGGGCTTGCGCAGCATCACCATTTCGCCATCCGCAAGCCGAACCGGCGTTTCAATGTAGTTGATGACCGGCTTGCCCTCGGCGGCAAGGCCGGGAATGGCGAGGTTTTGAAGCTGGTGACCATAGGTTTCGTCGGGAAAACTCAGCACCTCGTGGCGCGCAAGCGCGGCCCGTTCCGCTTCGTTTCGGGCCGGTCGCGCCAGCCGCAGAAACAGGGAGACGGCGTCTTCCCCGGCAAGAGGCGGGCGGCCCCTGCCGTCCTTCACATGGCAGGTCTGGCAGGACCGGGCATTATAAAGCGGTCCCAGCCCGTCCGATGCCTGGGTGGAGGAGGGAGAGGAGACCCAGAGCTTCTGGAACAGCGCATTGCCGAGCTTGAAATCCTGCTTCCGCTCGAAAGGCATGGTGGCGGAAGGATGCGAAAATGCGCCGCTGTCGGGTTTGTTGTTGCTGGTTGTCGCGCCACCGGACATGGCCTCGAAGGGCTCCGGTTTCGTAAAATCCGTCGTCGGCGCGGTCACGGCCTCAACACGGCTGCGGTCTTTCTTCGTCAGATCATCACGCAACGGCGCGGCAAGCGTTGCCGATGCCAGAAGACAGGCTGCCCCGGCGAAGAAAAACGGCTTGCGGATCGGCAGCAGTGACAATTCCATGGAAATCAGGAGCGCATGGGAGAAACGGGCCGCAGTGCATTGCGGCCCGTCTTGCCGCTTATTTGAAGACGGCGTTCGGGTTATCGAGGCTGTCAGAGCCCTCGAGATCGATCTTGCCGAGATCGAGTGCGGCGATGACGCGTTCAACAGTCTTCGTCTGGTCGATGAGACCGTCGATGGCCGCCTGAACCACGGCATTGCCTTCCTTGTTGCCTTCGCCGATCATCTGGTCATAGGCTTCAACGGTCTGGGCGCGCTTTTCCATCGCATGCATGGCGTCGAGCGTCTTGTTCAGCTTCGCCGTCATTTCGTCGTTCAGCGCCTTGTCCTTGGCGCCGACCAGTTCCGCCAGCGAGGCGCCGGTCATCTTCGTGCCGTCCACGCGGGTATATTCACCGGTATAGGCCGAAGCGATGCCGATGGCGTCGTTCAGATGCGAATTATAGGTGTTATCGGAGAAGCAATCATGCTCCTCTTCCGGATCGTGCAGCAGAAGGCCGAGTTTCATGCGCTCGCCGGCCAGCTCGCCATAAGAAAGCGAACCCATGCCGGTGAGAATGGCGGTGAGGCCGGCTTTCGGATCGGCTTCCACCGTCTTGGTGGCTTCGCCTTCCGGCGCCCAGGTGTCCACCATCTCCTGGAGATCCTTGATCAGCAGGGTGGAGGCGGATTTCAGGTAATCGGCGCGACGGTCGCAATTGCCGTTGGTGCATTTTGCCTTGTCGTAGTCGGTATAGGGACGGTTGCCCGCGCCCGGTCCGGTGCCGTTCAGATCCTGGCCCCAGAGCAGGAATTCGATGGCGTGGTAACCGGTGGTCACATTGGCTTCGACATCACCCGCCTCGTGCAGGCTCTCGATCAGTTCAGGGGTGATCTTGGAGGCATCGACCTCTTCACCACTGATCTTGATCTTCGGATTGGCGATGAGGTTGGCGACGTAAAGTTCGTTCTCGTCGCTTTCCGTGCCGTAGGAACCGTCAACATAATCGATCAGGCCTTCATCCAGCGGCCAGGCATTCACCTTGCCTTCCCAATCGTCAACGATCGGGTTGCCGAAACGGTAGACTTCCGACTGCTGGTAGGGAACACGCGCCTTGATCCAGGCTTCGCGGGCGGCCTTCAGCGTCTCTTCGCTCGGCGTTGCAATCAACGCATCGATCGCCTTGTCCAGCGCCTTCGCCGTGGTCAGCGAATCCTCGTATTTCGCATGCGCGACATCGGCGTAGTGCTTGACGACGGCAGCCGCGTCAGTGGCGGCCTGTGCAGGAAGCGCGGTGAAAGCCGCCGATGCGGCAAGAAGCGCGAAAGAGGCGCTGAGAATGGTTTTGCGGATCATGATCCCTCTCCTTGGGCAGGCGTGAAAAGACTTCACGCTGCGGCCAGCGAGTTCTGACCCAATCACAAACTTGTGTCAAACATTCTAGTTTAGAATGCTTTAAAACAAGATCGCGTGGCATTTCCCAAGTAAAATCAGCGCGTGCAAATCGGCTTTTATGCTTTGCGTTTCATCAAGCAGAAGAAGAAACCGTCCGTATCTGTGGTTGCAGGCGTCAACGCCAGTGTCTTTCCGTCGGAGGAATGCGGTTTGTTCGCATTTGCACCGAAAGTCGTCTGCCAGCGCTCCAGAGCAGAACCGATGACAAATTCGGGATTTTCCTCACAGAAACGCCGGACCTGCTGTTCGTTTTCTTCAGGCAGAACGGAGCAGGTGACATAAAGCAACTCGCCACCCGGGCGCACGAAACCCTTGGCCTGCGACAGCGCCTCACCCTGCTGCTGCACGCGTTCTTCCAGATTACGTGCCGTCAGCCGCCATTTGGTATCGGGGCGGCGGCGCCATGTGCCGGTGCCGGTGCAGGGCGCATCCACCAGAACGCGATCGAATTTTCCCTGGAAGGGCACAAGCCCGGCGGTACGGTCATGGACCTGCACGTTGCGGGTGCCGGCCCGCTTCAGCCGCTCGATGATCGGCGCAAGCCGTTTGCGGTCGGCATCGAAGGCGTGAACCTGGCCTTTATTGTTCATGCTGGCGGCCATGGCGAGCGTCTTGCCGCCGCCACCGGCGCAATAATCGAGGATTTGTTCGCCCTCATGCGCGCCGGCGAGATCGGCAACGATTTGTGAGCCTTCGTCCTGCACCTCGAACCAGCCCTTCTGAAAGGAGAGTTCGGCGGTCACATTCGGCAGACGGGAGGGGCCTTCACCGGCAGGGATGCGAACACCCTGACGGGCGATACGCGTGGCTTCCGCGCCGCTTTCCTCAAGTGCCTTCAAAACTTTTTCGCGGGTTGCCTTCAGCGTGTTGGCGCGCAGGTCAAGGGTCGGCCGCTCATTCAGCGCCTGCGCTTCAGTGAGCCAGTTTTCGCCAAATGCCGTTTCGAAGGAAGATTGCACCCATTCGGGAATATCGCCCTGAATATGGGTCGGCGCGTCACCGAGAGAGCGGGAAAGAAAGGCCTGCTGCCTTTGTTCGTCTGGTGCGGCGGGGGCGAACCTGTCGCCATCGAATTCCGCCGCCAGTTCCGAGAAGCTTTTGCCCCATTGGCGCAGCAGCACGGCATAGCCAAGCGAGGCTGCGCTGTCATCATCCATCAGCCAGGCGTGCGACAGTTTCATGCGCAACGCGTCATAGACGATGTTGCCGATCGCGGCCCGGTCGCCGGAGCCTGCAAAACGATGGGCAAGCCCCCAGTCCTTCAATGCATCGGCGACAGGACGTTTGCGCCCTTCAATATCCGCCAATACTTCGATTGCTCCGGCCAAACGCCCGCCCAAACGCATTGTCTACCTCTTTTGCTGATAAGCCCGGTTGGTAGACGCGAATGGCGGCGAGGGCAAGGCTCAATCGGCCTTGACGATCTCGTAGCAGACCTTGGCAGTGCCGGAACTGATCATGCCGATGTTCTTGGCGGCAGCCTTGGAAAGATCGAGAACGCGACCCTTGATGAACGGACCGCGGTCATTGATGCGCACCACCACGGCTTTGCCGTTGCGCGCGTTGGTAACCTTGACCTTGGTGCCAAACCGCAGCGAGCGGTGCGCGGCGGTCAGATTGGCGGCGTTCATACGCTCGCCCGAAGCAGTCTTGGAGGTCAACGCATACCACGATGCGCCTCCACAACCATTTGCCGCATTCGCCTGAAGAGGCGCGATGATGGAACAGGCGGCTATAGTTGCAGCGGTGAAAGTTATACGACGGATATTCAACAAACTGTGCTTCCCTGAAAATCGGCCCCGCGCCGATTGATTGTGCCCTTGCTAAACGACCATGAACTGGCCTGAACGCCTTTTGATGCGAGATTGTAGGGCGAGGGAAAAATGGCGAAAAAAAGCTAAGCTCAAATCACGAAGTGTTACAGGCTGTAACATTCGTGATCGTTAGCCGGAAAGGTGTCCGTGTGATAGACGGATATAAAAATGGAAAAAATAACGCAGAATCAATGCGCAATCGAAATGCTGTTGCAAGTCACGGCTTCGTGAATCCACTTCACGAAATGTGAGTGAAATATTTTTCTAATTGCTATGATTTTAGTGAATTTTGTTTGGTTAATAAAGTCCTAATTGACCAAAATGCGACGAAAACCATCCTCAAAAGTGGGTTTGGAAGGATTTTTCATCGCTTTTAACGGCCTCGTCTTCAGCCTCGCCAGAGACCATTTTCCCACAACTTCGTCAGCGAGATCTTGTACTCCGGAAAGTCGAAATTAAAGCCGAGGCTGCGTATTTTGGCGTTGGAAACACGCTTGTTCTCGCCGTAGAAGGAGCGCGCCATAGGCGTCAGATCGGCGGTTTCAAACGCCTGTTCGGGCGGCGGCTCCACACCCATCAACATCGCGGCGAAGCTCACGACATCCTGCGGCGGGCAGGGATCGTCATCGGTGACATTGAAGATACCGCGTTCGTTCCTGCTCGCCAGAAAGGCAAGTGCCGCACCGATATCCTCGACCCGGATGCGATTGAACACCTGATCTTTCTTGACCAGCCTTCGCGCCGTTCCCTTTTCGAAATTCATGAAGGCATTGCGTCCGGGGCCATAAATTCCGGACAGACGAAGGGTGACAAGCGGCACATTTGCTTTTTCGGCAGCTGCCGTCCAGGCGGCTTCGGCGGCGACGCGCTCCACGGAACGGGCGGAAACCGGGCGGCAGGGGCTTTCCTCATCCACCCAGGCACCATCATGATCGCCATAAACGCCGACGGTGGAAAGATAAGCCACCCACTCCAGCTTCGGCAGGAACCGTTTCAGATCGCTGCCCAGCAACGCCAGCAGCGGATCGCCTTGCCCGCCGGGCGCGATGGACTGGACGAGATGTGTGATATTGCCCATCGCGGCGATGAGATCGTCATTGAAACGAACACCGTCAAAAAGGAACGGTGTCATGCCTGCGGCTTCGAGGTTCGGGAATTTATTCTCACTGCGGGTCGTACCGAAGATGGTACCAGCCGCGGGTTTCAGCGCGTTTGCGATGGCTTTTCCCGAATATCCCGCGCCGAAAATCATCACATGCATGCGTCACGCCTCTGCCAATTGCCATTCCATTTCCGCCTCCGGATCAGTCTCCGGGGCGCGGCTGGCAGAGTATGTACGGAATTCTTCCCTGTCCATAAGCCGTGACAAAGCCCATGCGGCCATACCGCGCACCTCCGGCGAGGAATCGCTTTCGGCAAGTGCCTTGCATCGTTCCACGAATTGCCGGTCGGAGGAGTTTCCCGCTGCGATCAGCACGTTGCGGATAAACCGGTTGCGGCCGATGCGTTTGACCGGGGAGCCGCTGAAAAAGCTGCGGAAGGCGGCATCGTCGAGTGTCAGCAGGAAAGAAATGGAAGGTTCCTTCAGATCCTCGCGCGCCTGCAATTTCATCTCGGAGGCGCTAGCTGCGAACTTGTTCCACGGACAGGCGGCAAGGCAATCGTCGCAGCCATAGATGCGGTTGCCAATCAACGGCCGGAATTCGTGCGGGATCGGCCCCTTGTGTTCAATGGTGAGATAGGAGATGCAGCGGCGTGCATCGAGCTGATAGGGGGCCGGAAAAGCGGCCGTCGGACAGGCATCGAGACAGGCGCGGCAGGAACCGCAATGGTCCTTCTCCGCCTCATCAAGACAGAGCTCGGCGGTGGTGAACATGCTGCCGAGAAACAGCCAGGAACCGTGGGTGCGGCTGACGAGGTTGGTGTGTTTGCCCTGCCAGCCAAGCCCGGCGGCGGCGGCAAGCGGCTTTTCCATGACCGGCGCGGTATCGACAAAGACCTTCACATCCTCGCCTGCACGTGCGGCAAAGCGGGTGGCAATCTCTTTCAACCGTCCCTTGATAATGTCGTGATAATCGCGATTGCGGGCATAGACCGAAATGGCTGCCTTGTCCGGTTTCGAAAGAATACCGCGCGGGTCCTCCTCCGGGCCATAATTGAGGCCGAACATGACGATGGAGCGCACGTCGCCCCACAGCGTTTTCGGTTGGGCTCGGCGAGCCTCCGTTTCCTCCATCCACGCCATGGTGCCGTGGTAACCCTTGTCGAGAAACAGCCTCAGCCGTTCCGGCGCCAGTGGAATGCAGTCCGGCGCGGTAATGCGACACAGATCGAAGCCGAGCGAAAGCGCCTCCTGACGAACGAAGTCCGTCAGCTTTCGGGCGCGTATCTGCTGTTTGTCGCTGGCGACGTCGATGGTCATGTCTCCCGAGGGTTATTCTGCGGCATATATAGTGCATGTCGCCCGAAAGTGTGCAGCGGTTTCGGGACAATGACATGCGTTAAATACAGCCGCAGGCCGCAGCAAATAACCAGAAGACCGTATTTTAGAAATCCAGATCGGCGTAGTGGGAGGAGGGCGCAAGGCGCGGAATGCGTTCGCTCAGGAACGGTCGGAAGGAAGGCCTTGATTTCAGCCGCTGATACCATTCCTTGGCAATCGGCGCCTCGAGCCAGTTGATTTCACCAAGATAGTCCAGCACCGAAACACCGGCTGCGGCGGCAAGGTCTGCATAGCTCAACCGGTCGCCGGCAAGCCATGTGCGCGAACCGGCCAGCCACTCCAGATATTTGATATGCTGGCGGATATTGTTGCGGGCAGTACGCAACAGCTTGGAATCCGGCGGCCCGCCACCCTGCGCGGTTGTCATCTGCAATTTATAAACCCGCTCCCGCACCAGCGGCCGGGTTACGTCATTTTCCATCTTCTGCAGAAACCACTCGGTCAGGCGGCGGATTTCCGCCCGCTGAAACGGGTCTTCTGCCAGAAGTCGCCTGTCGCGCTTCAAAACCCCATGCGTTTCGTCAAGAAACTCGGCAAGCACATAAGGCCCGCTTAGCGAGCGCATATTGTCATCCAGATAGACCGGCAGGGTGCCGGCCGGATTGAGCGCCAGAAACTCCCGTCGTCTTTCCCACGGCTGCTCTTCCACGAGATCGGTCTGGAACCCGTATTCTGCGAGGATCAGACGAACGAACCGGGATGCGGTCGACATCGGAGAATGATAGAGAGTTGGCATCGGTACTCAATTTTTACGATTGGTTGTCATGATCGGCATTTGCCGGAAAACTTTTTCAGTTTCGCTTCATCAAGACGCTATAAGAGCTTGGCTACTTTAAAACAAGTTTAACGCAATTGCTTTCCATTGCCGCTTTCCCCTGAAAAAAGGATACCTCATGGGTGACCAATCGATCATCAGCGCGCTTCTGCTGGGCATTATCGAGGGTCTGACGGAGTTTATTCCCGTTTCCTCAACGGCGCATGTGCTGCTGGCCGGGCATTTCCTCGGCTTCAAATCACCCGGCAACACCTTTGCCGTCCTTATCCAGCTCGGCGCTATCCTCGCTATCCTTCTTGTTTATTTTCAAAAACTTGTATCGATCGCACTCGCTTTGCCGACCAGCGCCAAGGCGCGCCGCTTCGTGATGGCCGTCGCGCTTGCCTTCCTGCCGGCGGCGGTGATCGGGGCTCTGGCGCATGACTTCATCAAGACGGTGCTGTTCGAAACACCGATGCTGATTTGTGTCGTCCTTATTATCGGCGGCGTCATATTGCTTGCCGTCGACCGCATGCCGTTAAAACCGAAATATACCGACATCATGGATTATCCGCCGTCGCTCGCGTTCAAGATCGGCCTGTTCCAGTGCCTTGCGATGATCCCCGGCACATCGCGCTCGGGTGCTACCATTGTCGGCTCGCTACTGATGGGTACGGACAAGCGCTCTGCCGCCGAATTTTCGTTCTTCCTGGCGATGCCGACCATGCTTGGCGCTTTCACCCTCGATCTCTACAAGAACCGCGATGCGCTGAGCTTTGATGACGGCGCGCTGATTGCCGTGGGTTTCATCGCGGCGTTCGTTTCCGGCCTGTTTGTCGTGCGCTCGCTGCTGGACTTCGTCTCGCGGCGTGGTTTTGCGCCTTTCGCCTGGTGGCGCATCGTCATCGGTTCGCTGGGGCTGATCGCACTTCTGGTTTTTGGTTAAGCCAGTGAATGCCGGCCGTCTTGAATGGCCGACCTGAAAACGAAAAAGCGCCCCGGAAAACCGGAGGCGCTTTTTCTTTGAAGCTTTTAGAGGCTGATCAGTTGGCGCTGATCGAAGCCGTCGCGCAGGGATCGACGCCGTAAGCGGGAGCGCAACCGCTCTTGCCCGCCGCAACCGTTCCCGGCGCCATGAAAGAACCCGCCAGAACCACCAAAGCCGCACACGCAAAAAAGAGTGCGATAGATCTGCCCATTTTATGATTGCCTTTCAGACGTTCGTTCGTGCGGATCATGCCGCCGTGTGTGAATTGAGGGTCCGGGATATGTTTGGAATGTGGCCAATATCAATAAAGGAGCTTGCTGAATACCGGGTTAATGCGAAGTCTTTTCCACAGTTGCGCTTGTGCCACGCTTACGTGTTGCGGCCAGATGGCCGTTAACTTTTACCCGGCTTTGCAACGCCGTCCCTGTTGATGCTGCACCTCCCCTTCAGTTGAGGGAGAAATGCGCCAGTAGCGGTTTGGTTGCAATTCAATCGCGCAAAAACAAAAAGCGGGAATGGCTCCCGCTTCCGTTCAGAATGGCGATGCCTGAAGTGCAGCTTCAGGCGGCTTTTCCGGCGTTGGAGAACTGACCATGTGTGCGGTACTGCACCATGTAGGAGGGCAGAACCGAAGCGACACGAACGGGATTGATGCCGATGCCTTCGAGTGTCAGGCCGTTCTTTTCCGCCTCGCTGGAAACGACATTGTCCTTTTTCAGCATGGTCACCTGATCGGCGGTCAACGGCGGCGTGATGAGCGGGACCAGTGAAGCGATCTTGCCGATCATCGAGGCGACGCCAAAAGGCAGATTGATGAAAGGACGCTGACGATAAGTTGCTGCAAGAACTGCCTCAAGACAGTCGCGGAACGTCATCACGTCCTGACCGCCGAGTTCATAGATTGCGCCGGGCTTCAGCTTGCCATCGACACTGCGGGCGACGGCTTCGGCGACATCCTCGACATAAACAGGCTGGAATTTGGTTTTTCCACCGCCGATCAGCGGCAGGAACGGCATGCTGCGGGCCATCTTGGCGAATTTGTTGAAGAAATCGTCTTCCGGTCCGAAAATGATCGACGGACGCAGGATCACCGCGCCTGGCAGAACGGAATGAATGGCGGCTTCGGCGCGGCCCTTGGTGCGGCCATAGCCGGTCTGCGAATTTGCTTCCGCTCCGATGGCGGAGATATGCGTCAGCGTCGCGCCTGTGTCACGGGCGGCTTCGGCAATCGCTTTGGCGCCGAATTCCTGCACGGCGTCAAAGGTGTTGCGGCCGCTTTCGGTCAGGATGCCGACACAATTGACCACATGGTCTGCATCTTCGACGGCTTTGATGATGGAGTCGCGATAACGCAGGTTCGCCTGGGCAAAGGAAATCTGGCCGACATTGCCGAGCGGCTGCAGGAAACCGGCAAGATCCGGGCGACGCACGGCAACGCGGATGCGATAACCGCGCCGGGCGAGCATTCTCACGACATGCCGCCCGACAAAACCCGAACCGCCGAAAACGGTGACGAGGGGTGGAAGGTTGGCCAAGGTCATGGGAGGCTCCTCAGAAGCTGTCGATAAAGCGTTTTTCAGTCTCTTAGCCCAAAGCCGCGCGCAGGTGAAGAGATGTTATCGCGCGGCAGGGGCAGGCTTTGGAAATGCGGTTGACGAGCGTCAAATTCCTTCGACGATCAGCATCTCCGCATCAGCGACTTCCTGACGGATTTTGGCCGCGGCCTGATACTCCGGCGAATTATAACAGTCGATGGCATGTTGTACGGAGGGGAACTCGATGACGACGTTACGTCCGCGTGCTTTGCCTTCCAGTTCGGTCAATGCGCCGCCACGGGCCAGAAAATTGGCGCCGAACCGCTCGAAGGCGGGCTTCGCTGTCGTGACATAGTCCTTGTAACGCTCATTGTCGCGCACATCGACGCGGGCGATCCAATATCCCTTTGCCATTTCATCTCCTCCTGTCGTTAGTGATTGGCCGGAAAGCTGGCGCGCAGCATGTCATCAAGAATGGCGCGGGCTGCCGCCTTCGGGTCTTCCGCCCTGACGATCGGACGGGCGACGACCAGATGGCTGGAGCCGGCCTTGATGGCGTCGTAAGGCGTCATCACCCGCTTTTGATCGCCGAGATCCGCACCGGCCGGGCGAATGCCGGGGGTGACGACGGCAAGGTCCGGACCGAGAATTTCGCGCACCGCCGTCGATTCCTCGGCCGAACAGACGATGCCGCCCATACCAGCCTCGCGTGCCTGTTGCGCCCGGCGCAGCACCAGCGAACGGGCATCCGAGGCGTAACCGGCTTCCGCCAGATCGCTGTCGTCCATCGAGGTCAGCACGGTGACGCCGAGCAGGCAGAGGCCGGAGCCTTCGGCCGCCTTGACCGCGGCGCGCATGGCTTTCGGATAGGCGTGCAGGGTCAGCATCGACATGCCCATGCGGGCGATGTTTTCGACACCGGAGGCAACGGTATTGTCGATATCGAGCAGCTTCATGTCGAGAAAGACCTTCTTGCCGCTCTGAACAAGGTCACGCGCAAATTCGAGACCGCCTGCGAATACCAGCTGATAACCGATTTTGTAGAACAGAACCTCGTCGCCGATCTTCGACACGATGTCTTCGGCCTGCTGCACAGTCGGAACATCCAGCCCGACGATGAGTTTTTCGCGCGCGGTCATTGTCTTATCCCTGCCATGTTTCCATTGCCGTCCAGTCGCATGTGGGCGACGCGGCTGCAAGTGAAAACTCGGCGATGGAAAAGCGGAAAAGATTGCCGCCGCCCGGTGGCTGGTCCTTGGCGCGGCTGATGCCGCGGCCTTCAATATGGCATTTCAACAGCGTACCCACGCCGCCATGGCCGACAAAGGCGATGGGCTGCTGTGGTTCGTGCCTGTCGAGAACAGCTTTGACGGCGCTGACGATCCGTGCCTGCGCGTCGATCGCCCTTTCCCAACCGTGAAAGCTCTCGTCAGGATGGGCGAAGAACCAGTCCGCCGCCTTTTCGAATTCCGGCGGCGGCAGGAAGCCGGTGGCGGACCGGTCGTTTTCATGCATTGCTTCGATAATCTCTATCGTCGCACCGGAGGTTTCGGCGAGGATACGGGCGGTTTCGATCGCCTTGGTTTCGGCGCTGGAAACGATGCGACGCAATGACCGTGCCCAGGGGAGGTGGCTTGCCTCCCGCGCCCGCTCGGCACCCCTGTCCGAAAGCCCCCAATCGGGAACGGGAACCATCGGGTCGATCTTGACCTGGGGATGGGTGATGTAAAGCGCGTGCATGAAACCGATCCTCAAAGGCAATGGAAAGGGCAAACCAACACCCTAACCATCCGTCACGACCGGGAAATGACGGTCTTAGCCATTCTGCCGAATGGTCAGGCCCGCGTATAGGTCCACAATTGTGCCGGCGGAATATTGCGCACGATGAAATCGAAATGGCGGATGTGGTAAAGATGCGGTTGCGCGACGATCGGGGAAATCGGACCGTAGGATATCTGCACCACGGGGCGGCCATGCGGCACGCGCTTCAGCAATCCGTCAAGAAGCTTGATACGGGCGGCCATTGGGAAATTCAGCATCGGCACGGCAGAAATGACGCTGTCGAACATCTGGTCCTTGTGTTCACCGAGCGTCGCATCGAGATCGAAAGCGTCGCCATTGACGAAATTGACGCCGGGGTAGCTCCGGAGCAGCTGATTGTAGAAATCGGTTGAATATTCGATGGCCGTCAGGCTTTCCGGCTTGATGCCGCGCGCCAGAATGGCCTTGGTGATGACACCCGTGCCCGGGCCGAGTTCGAGAACCGGCAGGCCGGAATGGGGATTGATGACACTCGCCATTTTCTTCGCCGTGATCGACGATGTCGGGACAATGGCGCCGACTTTTTTCGGCTGGCTGACCATGCCCTTGAAAAAGCGGATTTCTTCCTCAAATTTCTGCTCAAGGCGTTGCTTCAGGTTAAGTGCCATAATTCCCCTCGGATACATTTTTGGTCATTGTCAAAAAACGGTTACGCACTGTTGATCTCATTTGGCGCAAAAACAAGGCAAAATGTCGTAACTGGAAAAATTCGCTTATTGCTTGAAACGCGCAGCATCCGAATCAAAAAACGCCGGTGAAGCGATCCACCGGCGTTTTTGATTGAATTGGCAAAAAAACAGCCGTTTAAACGCGCATCGGCATCAGAACATAGAGTGCATCATCGCCGGCGGTGTCGCGAACGAGCGTCGGCGATCCGGCATCCGCCAGCAGAAAAATCGCATCCTCGCCCGAAAGCTGCGACGTGATGTCGAGGAGATATTTGGCATTGAAGCCGATTTCCATCGAATCATTGTCGTAACCAACGGCCAGTTCTTCGGTAGCACTTCCCGAGTCGGGATTGTTGACGGTCAGCGTCAACTGGCCGTCAGTTAGCGCCAGCTTCACGGCGCGGCCGCGCTCGGACGAAATTGTCGAGACACGATCCACAGCCCGCGCGAAGGTCTGGCAATCGACGCGCATTTCCTTGTCGTTGCCGGTCGGGATGACGCGCTGATAATCCGGGAAGGTGCCGTCGATGAGCTTCGAGGTCAAAACCACCGAACCGATGGTCAGGCGGATTTTGGCGTCCGAGACTTCGGCGGTGACTTCCAGTTCCGGATTGTCCATCAGCTTCTGCAGTTCGCCGACGGTCTTGCGCGGAATGATGATGCCCGGCATGCCTTCGGAACCGGAAGGGGCATCCACATCGGCGCGCGCCAGACGGTGACCGTCCGTCGCGACAGCGCGCAGCTTCAGGTCGCCGCCGCTTTCGATGGTGTGGAAGAAGATGCCGTTCAGGTAATAACGTGTCTCTTCGGTCGAAATCGCAAATTGCGTGCGGTCGATCAGCATCTTCAGATCGGTCGCCTTAAGCTTGAAAGTATGGCTGAAGGTGCCAGCTGTCAGGTCAGGGAAATCGGTTTCCGGCAGGCATTGCAGCGAAAATTTCGAACGGCCGGAGGCAACCGTCATGGTGGAGCCATCAGGGTTGGTGGCCAGAAGCACCTCGGAACCGTCAGGCAGCTTGCGCACGATTTCATAAAGCAGGTGCGCCGGCACGGTGGTGGCGCCCGCCTGTTCCACCATGGCCGGTGTTGCTTCGGTGATTTCGAGGTCGAGGTCGGTCGCCTTCATGTCCAGATTGGCGCCGGATGCGCGAAGCAGGACGTTGGACAGGATCGGGATCGTGTTACGACGCTCGACAACCCTGTGCACGTGGTTCAGCGATTTAAGAAGGTTCGACCGCTCAAGAGTAATACGCATGGACGCTACCGCTTTCAACCGTTGCGAACCGGCCACCGCCGGATCGGCAAGAAGAGTCTTGACCGGCAAAAAAGCCGGATAATGTGGACGGGCAAAATGGCAGAGTTATTGCAGAAAATGCAAGAGCCGAGTGCGTCTGCCTCGGCTCATTTTGCTGCTATACAGCATGATCCACAGGATGGAGCCGTCCATGGACCTTGTTCGCCGGTTTTCTATTGCCCATAAAGGAGGAAAACCGGAGCGACCGGCCGGCAATAATCGGCCAGAATGATTGGAAGCCGTGTGACGGAAGAACTATCGAACAGCGATGCCAGGCAGGCAACAAGGGAATTCAGGATCGGGACGGCCACCATTCCGGCACGACCGCTGGAGCCGGCGCTTTATCTCGTGGCCACCCCCATCGGCAATCTCGGCGATATTACCATCCGCGCGCTGGAGACACTGGCTTCGGCGGATGTTCTCGCCTGCGAGGATACCCGCGTCACCCGTATCCTGCTGGAACGCTACGGCATTCGCACGCGCCCGCTCGCCTACCACGAGCACAATGCGAACGAAGCGGGGCCGAAGCTCATCGCCGCCCTGGAAGCCGGAAAATCCGTGGCACTGGTATCGGATGCCGGAACGCCGCTCGTTTCCGATCCCGGTTATCGTCTTGGTCAGTTGGCACTGGAAGCGGGCCATCGCGTCGTGCCGGTGCCGGGCGCATCTGCGCCGCTCGCCGCCCTTGTCGGATCGGGCATGCCGAGTGATGCCTTTCTGTTTGCGGGTTTCCTGCCGGTGAAGGATCGCGGCAAGCGCGATCGGTTTGCCGAACTTGCGAAAATCCCCGCCACTTTGATCTTTTTTGAATCGCCGCGCCGCATCGGCACCACCGTCAAGGTGGCGTCGGAAGTGCTTGGCCGCGACCGGCGCGCCGTGGTGTGTCGCGAGTTGACCAAGACTTTCGAGGAATTCCGGCGCGGCACGCTCAGCGAGCTTGCCGATTATTATGACGAGGATCGCGTGGTGAAGGGCGAGATCGTACTTCTGATCGAGCCGCCCTCCTATGACGAAATTCCCGATATCGAGGATGTCGAAAAGCTCCTTAAGGATCTGGTCGCGACCATGCCTGCCGCCAAGGCCGCGGGCGAGGCATCGAAACTGACCGGCCTGCCACGCAAGGAGCTTTATCAACGGCTGCTGGACATGAAGGACAGGGATGGCGGCTGACGCGCAAAGGAACAGAAGACGCAAGGCCGAGCGGCGCGGTCGCACGGCGGAATATTGGGCCGCACTCTATCTGCTGGCGAAGGGATATCGCATCCTCGCCATTCGTTATCGTACCCGGTTGGGGGAAATCGACCTCATCGCCCGCAAGCGGGATGTCGTTGCTATCATCGAGGTCAAGGCGCGATCTTCCGGGCTGGGGGCTATCGATGCGGTCGGCTTCCATTCGCAGCAGCGCATCCGGGCCGCCGCCGATCTCTGGCTCTCCCGTCGCGGGGATGCTGCCCGGTTTTCGCTGCGCTTCGATATCGTCGCCATTCTGCCGCGACGCCTGCCGCAGCATTTCATTGACGCATTTTGAGGGGGGAGGGAAGGCAATGTCCACCGAGCGGGAAAAAATGGCCGCGGGCGAATGGTACAGCTGCATGGATGCCGAGCTGGATGGGCTGCGCTGGCGCGCCCGCCGGGCCGTTCACCAGCACAATACCGCGCTGCCGGATGAGCGCGGAGCCATGGCACCGCTGCTGCACGCCCTCTTCGCCTCTGTCGCGGAAGGCGCATTTATCGAAGCCCCGTTTCATTGCGCTTATGGCTTCAACATCACGCTGGGCAGGAATGTCTATCTTAACGCCAGCTGCGTCATTCTCGATTCCGCCAGGGTGGTGATCGGCGATGGGGCAATGCTCGGCCCCGCCGTGCAGATCTATTGTGCTGAACACCATCTGGACCCGGTTCCGCGCGCGCAAGGCGTTGAAATCGCAAAACCGGTGACAATCGGCCGTGATGTCTGGATCGGCGGCGGCGCAATCCTGTTGGCCGGCGTAACCATTGGTGATGGGGCGATTGTCGGTGCTGGTTCGGTGGTGACGCGGGGTGTGCCGCCCGGCGCGACGGTGGTGGGAAATCCGGCCCGGCCGATAAAGCGCAAGGACGCCTGAGACATCCATTTTTGAAAGAACGGAGTTCATTAACAGGCGCCGTAACAAATCTGACATGAAACTGTTAAAGAGGCGTCATGGAACCCCTCTATTCGCATCCTCATCCCAATAAATGGTGGAGAGGATTTAGTAATGTTGAAGAAGATTTCCATGGCCGCAGTGGCGGTCAGCATTTCGGCAACGTCTTCCATGGCTGCGACCAACATCACCTGGTGGCACGGTATGGGCGGCCGTAACGGCGAAGTCATCAACGAAGTTTCCCAGAAGTTCAACGAAGCCCAGAAGGAATGCGCTCTGACGCCGGTTTCCAAGGGTTCTTACGAAGAAGCCCTGGCCAGCGGCATCGCCGCCTTCCGTTCCGGCGAACAGCCGAACATCCTCCAGGTTTTCGATGCCGGCGCTGCCACCATCATCAACGCCAAGGGCGCGGTCATTCCTGCGGAAGACCTCATCAACAAGGCCGGTTACAAGTTCGACCGCGAAGCCTTCATCAACGGCGTGCGTTATTTCTACGCTGCAGCTGACGGCAAGTTCGTCGGCATGCCGTTCAACTCCTCCGCTCCGATCATGTATGTCAACGACGAAGCCCTGAAGAAGGCCGGCGTCGAAGCACCGAAGACCTGGGAAGAGTTTGAACAGGTTGCGCCGAAGCTGAAAGAAGCCGGTTATATCCCGCTCGTTCAGTCGCAGCTGACCTGGCAGTTCACGGAGAACTTCTTCTCCCGCAACAACATCCAGTTCGCCACCAACAATAACGGCTACGACAGCGTCACCGATACCAAGCTGAAGCTTACCGATCCGAACCTCGTCATGATGTTCGACAAGCTGAAGGACTGGAAGGACAAGGGCCTGTTCGCTTACTACGGCGCCGGCTGGAACGACAACCAGAAGCCGTTTGAAGAAGGCAAGGTTGCTTTCTGGATCGGTTCTTCCGGTTCGTTCGGTGGCCTGCAGAAGACGGCAACCATGCCGTTCTCGGCAACCTTCCTTCCCTACTGGGGCTCCATCAAGGGCGCTGGCACCAACTCCTTCATCGGCGGCGCTGCCCTCTTCGCAATGTCCGGCAAGTCCGAAGCCGAAAACAAGTGCGTGGCTGACTTCTTCCAGTTCCTGACCTCGCCGGAAATCCAGGTCTTCTACCACAAGGCCACCGGTTACGTCGCCATCACCAAGGCCGCTTACGAAAAGGCCAAGGCTGAAGGCTTCTACAAGGAAAAGCCGGTCGCCGAAGTCGGCATCCAGCAGCTGTCGCTGCCGGGCGGCGAATGGTCCAAGGGTTATCGCCTCGGCTTCTACCCGCAGATCCGCGCCGTCATGGAACGCGAATATAACCGCATCTTCTCCGGCGAAGTCACGCCGAAGGACGCCTTCGACATCATCGAGAAGGAAGGCAACGACCTTCTGGCCCGTTTCGCCAAGACGGCCGGCTGATCGATCTTTTCGAAACCAATGATCGTTGTCGAGCCTCCTTTCCGACGGAAGGGAGGCTCGCTTCTGGATAAGGAGGCGCAAGCGTGGCCTATACATCGTCTCAACCGCGCCGGTTTTTATCCGGCTGGTCCGCAAAGGCTGGAAAACCCGCCAAGCCCGCTGAAGCCGGCATGAAGCGCGTACAGTTCTCCTCGTCCTTCGTACCCTATCTGTTTCTGGCGCCGCAGCTCGCGGTGATTTTCATCTTTTTCTACTGGCCGTCCGCTCAGGCCATTCAGTCCTCGTTTTATCTCGAAGACCCTTTCGGGTTCGGGGCGTCATTCGTGGGCTTCGCCAATTATTCGGACGCGATATTCAATCCGGAATATCTCAACATTGCCAAGTTCACGGTCGTTTTCACTATCCTGGTGACCTTCTTTTCACTGGCGCTCGGCCTTTTGCTGGCCGTCAAGGCGGATGCGGTCATTCGCGGCAGTTCGACCTACAAGACATTGCTGATCTCCGTTTATGCCATCGCGCCGCCAGTCGCAGGCCTCATCGGCATGATGTTTTTCGACCAGCATATCGGCCCCTTCGTCAAGATGGCGGCGTTTTTCGGCTGGGACATGAAGGTCGGCCTCAATTATTTCGACACGGCCTTTGCCATGGTCGTCGTCGCCGTGTGGAAGCAGATCCCTTATAATTTCATCTTCTTCCTGTCTGGCCTGCAAGGCGTGTCCGTCGCTGTGCGTGAGGCAGCTGCCATTGATTGCCGCTCTGGCTTTCGCCGCTTCTGGACGGTCATCATGCCGCTTCTGGCGCCCACCGCCTTCTTCCTGCTGATCATCAACATCACCTATTCCCTGTTCGACACGTTCGGCGTCATCGACGTAATGGTGAAGGACAAGGCGGCCAATAACCCGATCACGCTGGTCTACAAGGTGTTTCTCGACGGTTTCCGCGGCAATGACATCGGCGGTTCTTCTGCCCAGTCCGTCATTCTGATGCTGGTCGTCTTCGTCCTCACCATCATCCAGTTCCGCTTCATCGAGAAGCGCATCCATTACAATTGAGGGAAAAGACGATGTACAAGACAAAACCCCTCGACCATCTGGTGCTGATAGCAGGCGCGCTGTTCCTGATATTGCCTGTTGTCGTGGCTTTCATGACCTCGACGCATACGGCGGCGGAAATCCATCGCAGCGGCCTGGCGATCATTCCGGGCGACAATTTCGTCGAAACATATGAAAAGGTCCTGACGCAGAAGGGCGGCTTCACCGGGCAGATTACCGGCCTCAACATGGTGCTCAATTCGCTGATTCTCGGCATTGGTTTTGCCGTTGGCAAGATCGTGCTGTCGATGACGGCGGCCTATGCGATCGTTTATTTCCGCTTCCGCTTTGCCACACTCGCCTTCTGGATCATTTTTACGACGCTGCTCCTGCCGCTTGAGGTGCGCATCATGCCGTCCTACGAGGTGATGAGCAAACTTGGCCTCTTGAACTCCTATACCGGCCTGATCGTGCCGCTTCTGGCGTCTGCAACTGGCACCTTCTATTTCCGGCAGTTCTTCAAATCCATTCCGGAAGAATTGCTGGAGGCCGCCCGTATCGACGGGGCAGGGCCGTTCAAATTCTTCATCGATGTTATCATCCCGCTGTCGCGCACCATGATGGCGGCGATCTTCATCATCATGTTCGTTTATGGCTGGAACCAGTATCTCTGGCCGATGCTGATGACGACGGATGAGAGTTTCTTCACCCTGATGCGTGGCATCAAGTCGATCCTGCAGGTCTGGGTTGGTTCGCAAATTCCCGATTACAACGAAGCTTTCGCGCTCGCCGTTCTGGCCATGCTGCCGCCGGTGCTGATCGTCATCGTATTCCAGCGCTGGTTCATCAAGGGCCTCACCGAGAGCGATAAATAAGGAGACCGAAATGGCCGCTATAGAAATCAGTCAGGTCTGCAAGGATTATCATGGCGGCGTGCGCGCCGTGCATCACGTCGATATCGACATCAGGGATGGTGAGTTCATCGTTCTCGTCGGCCCCTCCGGCTGCGGCAAGTCAACGCTCCTGCGCATGGTTGCCGGGCTCGAGGACATCTCCGAAGGCACGGTGAAGATCGGCGACCGGGTGGTCAACCAGGCTGATCCCGCCGACCGCGATATTGCCATGGTGTTCCAGAATTACGCGCTTTATCCGCATATGTCGGTGCGTCAGAACCTGGAATATGGGCTTAAGAACCGCAAGACGCCGAAGACGGAGATCGATGAACGTGTGGCCGAAGCCGCCCGTATGCTGCAGCTCGAACCCTATCTGGATCGCAAACCGCGCGCCCTTTCCGGCGGCCAGCGGCAGCGTGTCGCCATGGGCCGTGCCATCGTTCGCAAACCGGCTGCCTTCCTGTTCGATGAGCCTCTGTCTAACCTCGATGCCAAGCTGCGCGTCTCGATGCGCGGTGAAATCAAGCGCCTGCAAAAACGCCTCGGCACCACCTCCATCTATGTCACCCATGATCAGCTAGAGGCCATGACGCTGGCTGATCGTCTGGTAGTGCTGAATGGCGGCCGCATCGAACAGATCGGCGCGCCGCTTGATGTCTATCACACCCCCGCATCCACCTTCGTCGCCAGCTTCATCGGCTCTCCCGCCATGAACCTGCTGAATGCCGAACTGCATGGCGATAGCCTCGCCATCGGTCCGTCACTGTTTGCACTGAACGGTTTTGCCCCCGCTTCGGGGTCGGTGACGGTGGGCATGCGGGCGGAGGATTTCCGCATTGCCGCGGCGGGCGAGCAGGGCCTTGCGCTGCGCGTCGATTATATCGAGGAGCTGGGTTCGCAGCGCCTCGTGCATGGCATGATCGGCGATCAGAACCTGACAGTGGCTTTCCCGCCGGATGTCGAGGTTCCGGCTGCATTGTCGGTAACGATAGCGCCGGAAAAACTGCACTTCTTCTCCAACGAAACCGGCAAGCGCATCGCCGGTAAGGCGGAGCAGGTCCAGGTACAGTCCGCTCAGCTGGCAACGGCCTGATCACGTCGGAAGAAATCGGCGCGATGACTAAAATTGCGCCGATTGTCAAAACCGCTTTGTTACGATCCCGATGATAGAAGACCTCCAATATTTCACGGGGGTTTTCTCATATGTCGTTCAAAATGATGTTCGCGGCGGCTGCAACCATGGCGATCCGCACGATGCCAATATTGCCGGCCTATCTGCGCGGAGTAAAAGACGAGGCCGTTGTCAGCGCATCCTGCACCGATCTGCGACTTCAGCCAGCCCCCATCAATCCTGACTGGATCATCTCCGGCGATCCCCAGGCGCGCGCGGCCGATCATTCCCGAAGCGGTGACCGCGCTTCCAGCACCGCCATGTGGGATTGCACGGCCGGTGAATTCCGCTGGTTCTTCGGCTGGGATGAAACCGTCTATATTCTGGAAGGCGAGGTGCATGTGACGGCCGAAGACGGTTCGGTCAGCATCCTGCGGGTTGGCGACGTCGCCTATTTCCGGGCGGGAACATGGGCCACCTGGCGGGTGGATGACTATGTCCGCAAGGTTGCCTTCATGCGTCGTCCATTCCCCCGGGCGCTGGCGCTGGCCTATCGCGTCAAGAACAAGCTGTTTTCCGGCAGTTCCTACAAGCTGGCGGCCTGAAACGGTAAAACAATTCAAACGACGGGGCCTTCCGGCTCCGTCGGGGGAATTGTGAAGGTTCAATAAAACTCACACAAAGCACCGCTTGCAGCAGTTGCGTTTGAATGGTCGCTGCCCTACATCTTCAGGGTTTTCTGAAGCATTTCCGGGTCTCTCCCGGGCTTGCCGGGAAGCTTGAAAAGACGGGACAATGGGCATTGTGGGCCGCAGGGCATCCCTATGCTGCAAGAGGAACATGCGCATGGCGAAGATCAAGAACGTCGCGATCCAGATGGATCATGTCTCCGGCATCAACATTGCCGGTGATTCCACTTTCGCCATGAGCCTTGAGGCGCAGGCGCGTGGATACCGGCTGTTCCACTATACGCCCGACCGTCTTTCCATGCGTGACGGCAAGATTTACGCCACCGTCGAGCAGATGGAGTTGCGCGACATAAAGGGCGACCATTTCTCGCTGTCGGAACCGGAGCGCGTTGATCTTTCGACCATGGATGTCATCCATCTGCGTCAGGATCCGCCATTCGACATGGCCTATATCACCTCCACCCATCTGCTGGAGCGTATTCATCCTAGGACGCTTGTTGTCAATGACCCCGCCTGGGTGCGCAACTCGCCGGAAAAGATTTTCGTCACTGAATTCGCTGATCTGATGCCGAAGACCTTGATCACCAAGGACGTGGCCGAGATCGCCCGGTTCCGCAATGAAATGGGCGATATCATCCTCAAGCCGCTTTATGGCAATGGCGGTGCGGGTGTCTTCCATTCGGCGCGTGACGACCGCAATTTCTCCTCGCTGCTGGAAATGTTCGGCCAGATGTTCCGTGAGCCTTACATCGCCCAGGAATATCTGCCTGACGTCCGTAAGGGCGACAAGCGCATCCTTTTGGTGGATGGCGAGCCGGTGGGCGCAATCAACCGCGTGCCGGCGGAAAACGATGCCCGCTCCAACATGCATGCCGGTGGCCGGCCAGAGCCGACGGAACTGACGGCGCGCGAGAAGGAAATCTGCCGCCGCATTGGTCCCGCCCTGCGCGAGCGTGGTTTCCTTTTTGTTGGTATCGATGTGATCGGCGATTATCTCACGGAGATCAACGTCACCTCACCGACGGGCATTCGTGAGGTGCAGAAATTCGGCGGTGCCGATGTGGCAAGCCTGTTGTGGGACGCCATCGAGAAAAAGCGCGAAGCTCAGGATTTCTGAGGCGATTTCCGATCGAACTCCGTTTGTTCCGTGGGTGCAACTAGATACAACTAAAATACATCGCCCGCGTGAAATTGTTCACCGGATGTTCTTGTTTTATTCTTTGCCTTATGGCACGTTGCTTGCGGGTGGCCGCCACAGGGCATGAAGCTCTGATGTCGTGGCCGGTTTGCGGGGGCAGGCCATGGTGGCGAAGGTCAATACGGTTGCATTTCAGGGCATAGAGGGTGTGCCCGTCGAGGTGCAGGTCATGGTCGCACCCGGAAAGGTCGGCATCCAGATCGTCGGCCTGCCGGACAAGGCGGTGGCCGAAAGCCGGGAGCGGGTGCAGGCGGCACTACATGCTTCGGGTCTGGCGCTTCCGGCAAAAAAGGTGACCGTCAATCTCGCGCCTGCCGATCTGCCAAAGGAAGGCTCGCATTTCGATCTTCCAATTGCTCTGGGGCTCATGGCCGCTTTGGGCGCCATACCGGCAGAGGCGCTCGGCCAATATGTGGTTCTCGGCGAACTTAATCTCGATGGCACCATCGGCATGGTCTCTGGCGCGCTGCCGGCGGCCATCGGCGCCAACGCTCTCGGCAAGGGCCTGATCTGCCCGGCTGAAAGCGGTCCGGAAGCGGCCTGGGCCGGTGCCGGCATCGATATCCTTGCCCCGCGCAGCCTCATAGCGCTTGCCAATCATTTTCGCGGCACGCAGCTGCTTTCGCGCCCCGTGCCCGCCATCCGGACCAGTCCGGTCAATCTGCCCGATCTGGCGGATATCAAGGGACAGGAAAGCGCCAGACGTGCGCTGGAAGTGGCAGCGGCTGGTGGCCATAATCTGCTGATGGTCGGTCCACCCGGCTCCGGCAAATCCATGCTTGCCGCGCGTCTGCCGTCCATCCTGCCGCCGCTCGAGGCGGCAGAGCTGCTGGAAGTGTCCATGGTTCATTCCATCGCCGGCCAATTGTCGGGCGGCAAGCTTTCAGACCGCAGGCCGTTCCGCACGCCGCATCATTCCGCCACCATGGCGGCTTTGATTGGTGGCGGGTTGCGCGCCAGACCGGGCGAGGCTTCACTTGCCCATCACGGCGTTCTTTTTCTGGATGAATTCCCGGAATTTTCGCCGCAGGTGCTGGATGCTTTGCGCCAGCCGCTGGAGACGGGTGAATGTATCATCGCGCGGGCCAATCACCGCGTCAGCTATCCGGCGCAAATCCAGCTCGTCGCAGCGATGAACCCGTGTCGGTGCGGCATGGCAGGAGAGCCGGGCTTCACCTGCGCCAGAGGTCCGCGTTGCGTGACCGATTATCAGGGGCGCATTTCCGGTCCGCTGATGGACCGTATCGATATCCGTATTGATGTTCCTGCCGTTTCCGCCACTGATCTCATCCGCCCCGTCGCGTCCGAGCCGAGCGCGGTGGTTGCCGCCCGTGTCGCCAATGCCCGCCTCGCCCAGCAGGAGCGTTATGCGGCGGCGGGGTTTCCTGCCATCCGTACCAATGCCCGCTGCACGACGACCCTGATCGAAAAATATGCCGAGCCGGATGCGTCCGGGCTGCAATTGTTGCGCGATGCCGCAGAACGGCTGAAGTTTTCCGCACGCGGTTATCACCGTATTCTGAAGGTCGCGCGAACATTGGCCGACCTGGACGGCAAACAAACGGTCGGCCGCATTCATGTGGCGGAAGCCGTGTCCTATCGTATCGCGGGTGAGAGGTTGCCGACAGCGGCTTAGAGCCGTGATGTTTGCGCGCTTTTTTGGAAGAGTTTGGAGGCAGCCTCTGAAAAAGCTCCGCCCCTTCTCGATAGGCCGATGCGAAAGCACGATATGAAGCGCATCGCGTGAATTCAGCCGAATGCGGGCGTTCTGAAAGGCTTATGCCGCCAGCGGTACCGGCGGCATGATAAATCTCGATTCCTTGGTCCGCGATCGCGCGTACCGGATGGGGTCGTTAGAGCCCAAGACCTTCGAACAGCGCCGTCGAAAGGTAACGCTCCGCAAAGGAAGGAACGATGACGACGATGTTCTTGCCGGCATTTTCCTCGCGCGCGCCGACCTTGATTGCCGCCGCCAATGCTGCACCCGAGGAGATGCCGACAGGCACGCCTTCGAGCCTTGCCGCGAGACGCGCGATTTCGAAAGCCTCGTCATTGGTGACGGTGACGATCTCGTCATAGATACCGGTATCGAGGATGGCGGGTGCAAAACCAGCGCCGATGCCCTGGATCTTGTGAGGGCCGGGGTTGCCACCGGAGAGCACCGGGCTGTCGGCGGGTTCCACCGCAATGACCTTCACTTCCGGCTTGCGGGATTTCAGAACCTGACCCGTGCCGGTGATCGTTCCACCCGTGCCGATGCCGGAAACGAGAATGTCGACCGTGCCGTCGGTGTCGTTCCAGATTTCCTCCGCCGTCGTCTTGCGGTGAATATCCGGATTGGCGGGGTTTTCGAATTGCTGCGGTATGATGGCGTCGGGAAGCGTCTCGGCCAGTTCCTGCGCCTTGGCGATTGCGCCCTTCATGCCCTTCGGACCTTCGGTCAGCACCAGTTCGGCACCGAGCAGGGCCAGCATTTTCCGACGCTCGACCGACATGGTTTCCGGCATGGTCAGGATCAGCTTGTAGCCCTTGGCCGCGGCAGCAAAGGCAAGCGCGATGCCGGTATTGCCCGAAGTCGGCTCCACCAGTGTCGTTTTGCCGGGAGTGATTTTGCCCTGCGCTTCCAGCGCTTCGATCATGGCAACACCGATGCGGTCCTTCACGGAGGCGATGGGGTTGAAAAACTCCAGCTTGGCAAGCAGGTTGGCCTTCACGCCCTTTTCTTTCGCCAGCTTGTCCAGCCGCACGATCGGCGTATCGCCGATTGTTTCCGTAATCGAGGAATAGACGCGTCCGCGTCCGGGCTTTCTGGCTTCGGGCATGATGCTCTCCTGTATGAAGGCCACAGAATAATGGCCGCAAGATTTGAGCGGCAGAATAGGAGCAATCGCCCTGTCAGGCTAGCGAACGTTCATCCTTATATGGCCGGTTTACCGGAAAAATTTCACGATAAACGGGGTAAATGAACGAAATTATTTTAGGTGCTGCGGATGGCGATCATGGTCGCCGTTCCGGCCAGAATGCCCGCCGCCGTGCGGTTGAGGATCGTCAGCGCGCTCGGCCGTTTCAGGAGGTTGCGCGCCTTGGCCGCAAGCAGGATGTAGGGCAAAAGAACGGCCATCAGCACGACGAAGGTGAGGGCGAGGAGTGTCGCATATTCCGACGGGCCGATCATGCGGATGTCGATCAGCGTCGGCACCAGCGCCACATAAAACAGCATGGTTTTCGGGTTGCCGAGGGTGATCAGCAGGCCGGACAGGAAGGACATCGGCATGCTGGTACTTTTTTTCGCCTTCAGGTCCTGCGGCAAAAGGCCGGCGGTCCAAAGCTTCCAGGCGATATAGAGGAGATAGGCCGCGCCGGCGAATTTCAGCACCATGAAGGCTTCCTGAAAGGTCTGGGCCACGAAGGCCAACCCCAGTATTACGCCGGTCAGGTAGATCATGTCGCCCAGCACCAGCCCGAGGCCCATGAAGAAGGTTTCCCGAAAGCCCGAACCCAGCGCCCGCGCCACGATCGCCGTCATGCCGGGGCCGGGAATGGCGGCGGCGATGAAGAGGGCAGTGGCATAGGCCAGAAGGGTCGTCAGTGTCATGATCATGTTTCCCGGAAAATCCGCTAGATCAATAGCGAAATTGCCGGGTAAAAACAATCGATCATGCGGCTTGCCGGTCAGACCCCGGTCGAGCCGAAACCGCCGGCGCCACGCGCCGTCTCGGAGGTTTCCGTCACTTCGCTCACGGTGACCTGTGTTACCGGCGCGATAACCATTTGCGCAATGCGCATTCCGCGCTCGATGGTGAAATCATCCTGCCCCAGATTGGCGAGAATGACCTTCACTTCGCCGCGATAATCGCTGTCCACCGTGCCGGGAGAATTGAGGCAGGTGATGCCGTTCTTGATGGCAAGGCCGGAGCGGGGGCGGATTTGCGCCTCATAACCGGATGGAACTTCGAAGATGAAGCCGGTCGGCACCAGTGCCCGTTCACCGGGTTTCAGCGTTAGCGGTTGATCTGCAGGCACCGCGGCGCGCAGGTCCATACCGGCTGCACCGCCGGTTTCATAGGACGGCAATTCGAGGCCTGCGCCATTGGCGAGGCGGACGAGGCGAAGAGGGGGGCGATTGTCATTTTGAACGGTCATGTGGCATTAGTTTGCGCAGATCGCGGCGAGGTCAATTGCAAATGCGGGCCTGAAACGCTAGATAGCCCGCAATTCACAGGATTTGTCAGATGGCCGAAACACTTGCCGAGGCGGTCTCCCGCCGCCGCACCTTTGCTATTATCGCGCACCCGGACGCGGGTAAGACGACGCTTACCGAAAAGCTGCTGCTGTTCGGCGGAGCGATCCAGCTTGCCGGTGAAGTGAAGGCGAAGAAGGATCGCATCCAGACCCGTTCGGACTGGATGAAGATCGAGCGGGAGCGCGGCATTTCGGTCGTCACCTCGGTCATGACCTTCGAATATAACGACCGCGTCTTCAACATTCTCGATACGCCCGGCCACGAAGACTTCGCCGACGACACCTACCGCACGCTGACGGCGGTGGATGCGGCGATCATGGTCATCGATGCTGCCAAGGGTATTGAGCCACGCACGCTGAAGCTGTTTGAAGTCTGCCGCATGCGCGATATTCCGATCATCACCTTCATCAACAAGATGGACCGCGAAAGCCGTGATCCCTTCGAGATTTTGGATGAGGTCGAGGAAAAGCTGGCGCTGGATACTGCGCCGATCACCTGGCCGGTGGGACGGGCGAAAAGCTTCTGTGGCGCTTATAATCTTGCCGAAAACACCTTTCGTGGCAATGATACGCAGGTGGAAGGCCTCTCCGTCAACGGCCCGCAGGCGGTTGCCGATCGGCTGCCTGAAAACGAACGCAAGGTCTTTATCGAAGAAACGGAACTGGCGCTGGAAGCCTGCCGTCCCTTCGATCGCCAGGCGTTTCTTGAAGGCCACATGACACCGGTGTTCTTCGGTTCGGCGCTGCGCAATTTCGGTGTGCGCGACCTCATCAATGCACTCGGCGATTTCGCACCGCCGCCGCGCGATCAGGTGGCGGATACCCGCACCGTGCATGCGGCCGAAGACAGGATGACGGCCTTCGTCTTCAAGATTCAGGCGAATATGGACCCCAACCACCGCGACCGCATCGCCTTTGCCCGCATCTGCTCCGGCAAGCTGGAGCGCGGCATGAAGGCGCGTTTGTCGCGCACCGGCAAGCAGATGGGGTTGACCGCGCCGCAATTCTTCTTTGCCTCGCAGCGTCAGCTCGCCGATACGGCCTTTGCGGGTGATGTGGTCGGCATCCCCAACCACGGCACGCTGCGCATCGGTGATACGCTGACTGAGGGTGAAAACCTTGTTTTCCAGGGCGTTCCGAACTTCTCGCCGGAAATCCTGCGCCGCGTGCGGCTGGAAGATGCGATGAAGGCGAAGAAGCTGAAGGAAGCTCTGCAGCAGATGGCGGAAGAGGGCGTCGTACAGCTCTTCTCGCCGGAGGACGGTTCGCCCGCCATCGTCGGCGTCGTCGGCGCGCTGCAGCTGGACGTATTGAAGGAACGGCTGATGGGCGAATACGGCCTGCCGGTCTCCTTCGAAATGTCGCGCTTTTCCGTCTGCCGCTGGATTTCATCCGATCAGCCGGCGGAGATGGACAAGTTCCTCAACGTCAAGCGCGGTGATATCGCCCGCGATCTGGATGGCGATCCGGTGTTTCTGGCGCAGGACGCCTTCTCATTGCGTTATGAGTCCGAGCGTTTTCCGGCGATCAAGATGGTTGCGATCAAGGAATATCACGTCGCCAAGGCGGCGTGATATCAGCCGGATTGCACTTTGAATGCCAAGGGCTTAGTTTCCCGGTGAAACGGGAAACTGGTCCGGCATCATGACGCTTTCAGGCAAACATATTCTCCTCATCATCTCCGGCGGCATCGCGGCCTATAAGAGCCTCGATCTCATCCGCCGCCTGAAAGAGCGCGGCGCGAAGGTGACGCCGGTCATGACGAAGGGTGCGCAGGAATTCGTCACTCCGCTGGCGGTCGGCGTGCTGTCTGCCACCCACGTTTTCACCGAGCTTTTTTCCAGACAGGACGAGCAGGATGTCGGCCATATCAGGCTGGCGCGCGACTGCGACCTCGTGCTGGTCGCGCCCGCCACTGCCGATCTGATGGCCAAGATGGCGCATGGTCTGGCCGACGATCTTGCTTCTACCATCCTTCTCGCGACTGACCGCAGGGTGCTGATCGCACCCGCCATGAATCCGAAAATGTGGACGGCGAAGCCGACGGCCCGCAATGTCGAAACGCTAAAAAAAGACGGTGTGTTTTTCATCGGACCCATGGCAGGCGAGATGGCGGAGAAGGGCGAGGCGGGTCTCGGCCGGATGGCGGAGCCGTTGCAGATCGTCGAGGCCGTTGAGGCGCTTTTGGACAATGGCCCCAAACCACTCAAGGGCAGGAAGGCCATCGTCACTTCCGGTCCCACGCATGAGCCGATCGATCCGGTACGCTATATAGCCAACCGCTCGTCGGGCAAGCAGGGCCACGCCATTGCGGCAGCTCTCGCGGAACTGGGGGCGGAGGTGACGCTGGTCTCAGGCCCGGTCACCATCGCCGATCCGGCCGGAGTCACAACGATCCATGTCGAGCGTGCCGAAGAGATGCGCGATGCGGTGATCTCGAAGCTCCCGGCGGATATCGCAGTCATGGTCGCCGCCGTCGCTGACTGGCGGGTGACAGGTTCATCGGAACAGAAGATCAAGAAGCAGCCGGGCGATGCACCGCCCGCGCTGCAATTGACGGAAAACCCCGATATCCTGAAAACCGTCGGCCACCACGAAAAGCGCCCGAAGCTGGTGGTGGGTTTCGCCGCCGAAACACAGGACGTTGAGAAGAACGGTCGCGCCAAGCTGGAGCGTAAGGGCGCGGATTATATTGTCGCCAATGATGTCTCGGCTGAGACCGGCATCATGGGTGGAGATCGAAACAGCGTGAAGATCATATCGGCGGACGGTATTGAGGCCTGGCCGGATCTCGACAAGGCCGACGTCGCAAAACGTCTGGCAGCCCTTATCGCGGAGAAACTCGCATGAGCCTGTTTGATCGCAAGACATTCGACAGAGTGCTGGGCGAATGGCCGGGCGTGCGTTTCGTCGATCAGTGGGATTCCCATGTCGCCAAGGTCGGCGACAAGGTCTTTGCCGTGCTGGGAGAGCGGGTGGATTGGCGTCTGGTGGTGAAATGTTCGGAGGAAAGTTTCGAAATCCTCACCTCGCTGGAAGGCATCGGTCAGGCGCCCTATTTTGCCAAACGCAAATGGATATCGATCGGTGACCATTCACCGCTCGAGCGAGAGGAGCTAGAGCATTATGTGCGCCGCTCCTATGAACTGGTTGCGGCCGGCCTGACGAAGAAACTGCGCTCTGAGCTGGGCATATTCTTCGACTAGAGCGTTTTCGCATTTCGGAGAAAAGCGGGAATGCTCCAACCTCACATGCCGGGCGTTTCGCCTGAATTGTCTTTTGTGTTTCGACCGATGATCTGGCGAACGCCCTCCTTGGTGAAGGGCTGAAAAAGCTGGGGCAGAAAGCCCTTCGCAATTTGCCCCTTGATACCGATATTGGTGGAGGACGGGCGATCGGGATTGAAATAGCTGCCGAACAGCTGGTCGAATATGACGAGATTCTCGCCATAATTGGTGTTTCCCTCGGGAAGCTCCTTGGAATGATGCCAGCGGTGCAGCCGCGGCGTGCTGAATACATAGTCCAGCGGGCCAGTTTTCATATCGACATTGCAATGGGTCAGAATGCCGATGAAGGCGGTAACGGCGCCAAGCCACCAGAAAACGTGCAAGGGTGCGCCCATCAAATAGAGCGGAAGCTGACTGAGCGCGATCTTGAAGAGCGAATCCGCCACATGAAAGCGACCGGTATTGACCACCCATAGACGGACAACGCTGTGGTGCAGGGCATGGAAACGCCAGAAGAACACGGTCTCATGCGCGATACGGTGCGCCCAGTAGAGGCCAAATTCAGCGATGGTGACCGCAAGTGCGACCTGAATGATCATCGGCAGGTCGGAGGGCCACAGATTGAACCGCATGGCCGCAAGCGGCTGCAGCACATTGGCGGTCAGCATCGGAAAGATTGCTCCCGCAACGGCGGCAAGCTGGACAAGGCCCTTGGTCAACAGGGTGTGGCCAATGCTGGTCGCGGTTTCGCCATCGCCCTGAAGCCACTGAACCTCATAGGGGATATAACGTTCCAGGAGAAACAGGCTCAACACCGCGCCCGCATAGACGCAGAGGAACGCCATGATGGGATGGCTGCTGTTGAAGGCGAAATAGGAGCCGACAAGGCCGAAGAAAAACACCATCGGCCACGAACAATAGACAAGGGCCTGTTTCACTGCCTGAGTTTTTGCCATGAATTTCAATTCCCGTCCGGCAATCATCTACCATTCAACCAGCGACGCAACTCTCCGCAGGATCGCGGTTGCCCGTCGCTGACGCGCCCGTCCCTGCATGGATCGGTGCGCGGGGGGCGCATCGGCCGATAATAATCCCACTCCCTGCGACCATACCTGTCACTGCGTCGCAATTCCCGTTTCAGCTCGCCGCAACTGCGCGGCTTGCCATCGCTTATGCTGCCATCCGTACAGGGATCGTAGACCCTGTGTTGCGCCATTGCTTCCGGCACTGCGACCGGTTGAAGACTGAAGAATAGCGAACCAACCAGAAGGGTTAACAGTCGCATAGGCCACCTGTTTCGTTGAGAAGGTCAGGTCACTATTCTTCGTTAGATTGCATGAGCATGGCATGCGGTCGTCACGTCGGCTTGAAAGGCGGTTTTTGGTAACTGAGGTGCCCAACCGTGACATCGCGCACCTCCAAGGTTCAGATATGTCTTAGCTGATTCGGATGGCAATATAGAGAAGCGTCAGCGCGATCACCCAGAGCGCAATCCGCCCCCATTTGGTATGGCGCGCTTCCGCCCTGCCGATGGCTTCGGCTGTCTGGGCATCGAAACGTAGACCGTTCTCGCTCATATACATTAGCTCGGAATGCAGCTTTTCCGTCTTGGCGGCGATCTCGGGTGCCGCTTCGGCAAGCTTTAGAGCGGCCTTCATGCCGTCTTTCAGATCGGTGACGATGCGCTTGGGACCGAGATTGTCCCTGATCCAGCCGCCGACGACCGGATCGGCCGCCTTCCACATGTTGAAGCGCGGGTTGAGCATGCGTGATACGCCTTCCACCACCACCATGGTCTTTTGCAGCATCACCAGTTCCGGCCGCGTCTCCATGTCGAAAAGCTCGGTCACTTCGAACAGCAGGGTCAACAGCTTGCCCATGGAGATCGTCTCGGCCGGCTGCCCGTGGATCGGCTCGCCAATGGCGCGGATCGCCTGTGCGAAGCTGGCTTTATCGTGATGGCCCGGCACATAACCGGCCTCGAAATGTACCTCTGCCACCCGCATGTAATCGCGCGTGATAAAGCCATAGAGGATTTCGGCGAGGAAGCGGCGTTCCTTTTTGCCGAGCCGTCCGGCAATGCCCATATCCACCGCGACGATCATGCCCTTGTCGTCGACGAAGAGATTGCCGGGATGCATGTCGGCATGGAAAAAGCCGTCGCGCAGCGTGTGCCGCAGGAAAGACTGGATCAGCGTGTCGGCCAGTTGGTTCAGGTCGTGACCGGCAGCCTTCAGCCCTTCGATATCCGACATCTTGACGCCGTCGATCCACTCCATGGTGACGACATCGCGGCCGGTGCGTTCCCAGTCGACTTCCGGAACACGGAAACCGGGATCATCCTTTGTGTTTTCGGCAAGCTCGGAAAGGGCGGCGGCCTCAAGCCGCAGATCCATCTCGATCTTGGTTGTCTGTTCCAGCGTGCGTGTCACCTCGACTGGCCGCAGACGGCGGGCTGAACGGACAAAGCGCTGCTGCAGGTCGGCGATCAGATACATCGCCTCCAGATCGTTCTGGAAACGCTGGCGCACGCCGGGACGGATGACCTTGACGGCCACCTTGCGTGGTCCCTTCGGCGTATCCACCATTGCCGGATGAACCTGGGCGATGGAGGCGGCCGCGATCGGATCACCGAATTCCCTGTAGAGGTCGGAAACCGTGCGTCCGAGCGAACCTTCGATATTAGCCTTGGCCGCAGCAGCCGGGAAAAATGCCATGCGATCCTGAAGGCTTGCGAGATCGTCGGCGAAATCGGCTCCCACCACATCCGGGCGGGTGGCCAGAAACTGGCCCATCTTCACATAAGACGGTCCAAGCCGCTCGACGGCCGTTGCCAGCCGGTCGCTACGCTGCGCCCGTTTGGCCTTGCTGCGGGCGAAGGGCTTCAGCAACGCTTTCAGCATTTGCGCGGGAGCAGGAAGGTCGTCGGAGGGTAGGGCCAGCACGACACCTTCGCGCACGAGAACCCAGCCAACCCTTGCGAGGCGGAAATATGCGCCCAAAGTGCTCATGCTTATGCCTGTCTCCTGCTTCTGCTGGCCATGCTCTTAAAGCTTCCAGCCGGAATGCAGGGCGGCGATGCCGCCGGTGTAGTTGGTGTAGGACACGCGGGAGAAGCCGGCGGTGCGGATCATCGCCGCGAAATCCTCCTGATTGGGGAATTTGCGGATCGATTCGACCAGATATTGATAGGGTTCGGCGTCGCCGGTGATCATCTTGCCAAATTGCGGAATGGCGTTGAACGACCAGGCGTCATAGACGCGGTCGAGCAGCGGCATTTCGACCTCTGAAAATTCCAGTACCAGCAGCCGCCCGCCACGTTTCAGCACGCGATGGGCCTCCTTCAGCGCGACATCGATGCGCGGCACGTTGCGAATGCCGAAAGCGACCGTATAGGCGTCGAATGAATTCGCCTCGAAGGGCAGTTCTTCGGCATTGGCCTCAACGAAGGTCAGATTGTCGGAAAGCTTCTTTTTTGCAGCGCGTTCCTCGCCGACCGCCAGCATCGAGCCATTGATATCGAGAACGGTGGCGTGCGCCAGACGGTTGGAGGCCTCGACGATGCGAAACGCGATATCGCCGGTGCCACCCGCCACGTCCAGAACCCTGTAGGAAGCATCCTTGCGCGGCGAAAGCGAAGAGACCATGGCGTCCTTCCACAGCCGGTGCAGGCCCGCCGACATCACGTCGTTCATGATGTCGTAGCGCTTGGCCACCTTGTGGAAGACCTCGTTGACCAGCCCCTGCTTTTTGCCTTCGTCCACTTTGTGGAAGCCATAGGACGTTTCCATGCCGCCTTCTGCGGTCGTACGGGCGTCGGTCATCGTCTGTCTCCATTTTATTGCGTGGCGGACCATAGCGGAAACGCCATGGCGACGCTATCTGTTGCCGCATCGCCTGGGCGCGACATTTCGCGTGCATTGTATAGACCACATGGTCCTAACGATAAACTGCCGGATAAGCCAGATGCCAGAATTGCCAGAAGTCGAAACTGTCAGACGCGGTCTTGCCCCCGCCATGGAAGGGGCAAGGGTTCGCAAACTCCACCTTGGCCGCCCTGATCTGCGTTTTCCGTTCCCGGAAGATTTTGCGACGCTGATCGAAGGCAAAACGATCATATCGCTTGGACGCCGGGCGAAATATCTTTTGATCGAACTTGAGGATGGGCTGACGATCATTGCCCATCTCGGCATGTCCGGCTCGTTTCGTATCGAGGCGGACGCGGATGAAGCCGGCAATACGCCCGGCGCGTTTCATTATGCCCGCTCAAAGGATGGCAAACACGACCATGTCGTCTTTCATCTGGATAAGGGCGAAGAGCGCGTCTGCGTCATCTATAATGATCCGCGCCGCTTCGGCTTCATGCATCTGGTGGAGCGCAACAAGCTCGATCTCTATCCGGCTTTTGCCGAGCTTGGGCCGGAACCAACAGGCAATGCATTGAGCGCCAATTATCTGGCGAGCCGGTTTGAGGGCAAGAGCCAGCCCTTGAAAGGCACGCTGCTGGATCAGAAGGTCATTGCCGGCCTTGGCAATATCTATGTCTGCGAGGCGCTGTGGCGCGCGCATCTTTCTCCCTTGCGGGCAGCGGGAACGCTGGTGACGACATCAGGCAAGCCCAAAGCGCAGCTCACCGATCTGACGGAAAAAATCCGTGACGTGATCGCGGACGCTATCGCCGCCGGCGGCTCCTCACTGCGCGACCATATACAGACAGACGGGACACTCGGTTATTTCCAGCATTCCTTTTCGGTCTACGATCAGGAAGGCCAGCCTTGCCGGACACCCGGCTGCGGGGGTACGGTTGAGAGAGTGGTACAGGCCGGTCGTTCGACCTTTTATTGCGCCGCCTGCCAGAAGTGACTGAGCCAAGAGTAATGGGCCGCAACAACGGAGAAGGGGAGATTGCCGTGGACTATGAAACGATACTGGTCGAAAAGCGTGATGAGGTGGGCGTCATAACGCTCAACCGCCCCAAGGCGCTCAACGCTCTCAACTCGGTGCTTCTGAAAGAGCTGCGGCACATTCTCTCTTCATTCTCCACCGATGATTCCATTGGTGCGATCATCATCACCGGCTCGGAAAAGGCATTTGCCGCAGGCGCCGACATCAAGGAGATGCAGGGGCTGGATTTTGTCGACGCCTATGTCGGTGATTTTCTCGGCGGCTGGGACGAGGTTGCGTCGACGAGGAAACCGGTCATCGCTGCCGTTTCGGGTTTTGCGCTCGGTGGCGGCTGCGAGCTGGCGATGATGTGCGATTTCATCATCGCTTCGGAAACGGCGAAGTTCGGCCAGCCGGAGATCACCCTCGGCGTCATCCCCGGCATGGGTGGCTCACAGCGGCTGACACGGGCAGTGGGCAAGGCAAAGGCCATGGATCTGGTTCTGACCGGCCGCATGATGGATGCGGCGGAGGCCGAGCGCTCAGGCCTCGTCTCGCGCATCGTGCCATCCGCAAATCTGATGGAGGAGGCGGTGGAGGCTGCTACCCGCATCGCTTCGCTGTCGCGTGCCTCGGTTCTTATGGCCAAGGAAAGCGTCAATCGCTCCTTCGAGGTGTCGCTGGCGGAAGGCCTGCGATATGAAAGGCGGTCCTTCCAGTCGCTCTTTGCAACGGCGGACCAGAAGGAGGGCATGGCGGCCTTCATCGAAAAACGCAAACCCGTTTTCCGGAATCGCTAAGGAGTCGGAATATCGGCGTTTTCCGCCATTTGCGCGTTGACGGGCGTGCGCTTTAGCGGTATATGCCCGCCCACGGTTAAGGAAAGCCATCCGGCTTGTCCGAAATTACTCCCGCATTCTTGGGTTAAGTGAGGTCGTCGAACGACCCGATCCTCTGGTTGCGGAATTTGGTTTGAATTCGAAGAGAGGCATACATGGCCAATACAACTTCGGCGAAAAAGGCGACCCGCAAGATCGCTCGCCGTACCGCAGTCAACAAGGCTCGCCGTTCGCGCGTTCGCGGCTTCATTCGCAAGGTCGAGGAAGCAATCGCTTCCGGCGATCTGGCTGTTGCCACCGAAGCTCTGAAGGCTGCTCAGCCCGAGATCCAGCGCGCAGCTACCCGCGGCGTCCTGCATGGCAACACCGCATCCCGCAAGGTGTCGCGTCTCGCACAGCGCGTTAAGGCTCTTTCGGCCTAATCCGGCTAATCACAAATAACTATTCAAAAAGCCTGGTCTTTTGACCGGGCTTTTTGTGATTCTAACTGCCCGTTAATCATTCCTGCCGTAACGTGACAAACGCGTGTCAGATGGACGACAGGAAATATTAAGCAAAAACAATGGCTTGTAGGAGGTCTCCCGGAAAATGGGAAGCTTTCTCTACGGAAGTCGTGACGAGTTTTGAGTCAAGAAGATTTTTATTTTTTTGCCAAAACAGGCTCTCTAAAATTGCCAAAATTGAATCTCATTGATTCATAAGCGATTCTGCTTCGGGCCTTGCCCGTGATGCAAAACGGCCTTTGTGAGTCAATGGCCGATCTGAGTTTTTGCAGAAAAAACGCCATTGATCTCTCCCCACGATCCTGCCTAAATGCATTCCAACAAGGGGTGCGGATCTCAGTCCACAGATTATCTCGATGATCGTATCGACGATATTCACCTTCTTGCTGGCGGGTCTTTCGGGGCCCGTTTTCTCAGGTCATGGAGCTTTTTGCGCCGTTTCGGTCTCGGAACGGGCAGGGGTTTTTTGTCCTCAAGAATACGCCTTAGGGTTGTGGCGAAAGGAGCGTCTTTAGCGTGTCGCAGGCCTCTCCATGAGGGGGAGGGAAATGGGATAACCGGCTCGCAAACAAGTAGTAGCCTTTGATGCTCTTTCGAGGGGAGCACTGAAGGCCGGAATAATACGAGGGGGATCTCTGGCGATCGATTTTTGATCGTCAGGCTATGATTGGCAATTTGAAAGGCGGCAATATGCAATTGAATTTGGCGATGGGTGCGGTGGCTGATGGGGACCGCGCACCGAAGGCATGTGATGCAGCTTGCTCTGATGCGGCAGGGGACAAATCGGCAATGAAGCACGATGCGCTGTTTGAGCGTTTTAGCGCGCGGCTCAAGGCACAGGTTGGTCCGGAGGTCTATGCAAGCTGGTTTGCACGGCTCAAACTCCATACCGTTTCGAAAAGCGTCGTCCGCTTTACCGTTCCGACGACCTTTCTGAAGTCGTGGATCAACAACCGTTACATGGATCTGATCACCAACCTCGTTCAGAGCGAGGATCCGGATGTGTTGAAGGTGGAGATTCTTGTTCGCTCGGCCAGCCGTCCGGTTCGCCCGGCGCAGGCTGACGAACGGGTGCAGCCCGCACCTGAGGTCGGTGCTGCTCCGCGCAACAAGTCCTTCATTCCGTCGCAGCCCGCGACGGCGCCCGCCGCACAGCCTGCGGCAGCGCAGGCGACCCTGCGTCAGGGCGGCTCCGGGCCGTTGTTCGGTTCGCCGCTTGATACGCGCTTCACCTTTGATACGTTTGTCGAAGGCTCGTCCAACCGTGTCGCACTTGCGGCGGCAAAGACGATCGCCGAAGCCGGTGCCGGCGCCGTGCGCTTCAACCCGCTGTTCATCCATGCGGGTGTCGGTCTTGGTAAGACGCATCTTCTGCAGGCCATTGCCAATGCCGCCATCGACAGCCCGCGCAATCCGCGTGTTGTCTATCTGACGGCTGAATATTTCATGTGGCGTTTTGCAACGGCGATCCGCGACAATGATGCGCTGACGCTGAAGGATACGCTGCGCAATATCGACCTGCTCGTCATCGACGACATGCAGTTCCTGCAGGGCAAGATGATCCAGCACGAATTCTGCCACCTGCTGAACATGCTGCTCGACAGCGCCAAGCAGGTCGTGGTGGCTGCTGATCGTGCACCGTGGGAGCTGGAATCGCTCGATCCGCGTGTGAGGTCCCGTCTTCAGGGCGGCATGGCGATCGAGATCGAAGGTCCCGATTACGACATGCGGTATGAAATGCTCAACCGTCGTATGGGTTCGGCGCGCCAGGACGATCCGTCTTTCGAGATTTCGGACGAAATCCTGACCCACGTGGCCAAAAGCGTGACTGCGAGCGGACGCGAGCTTGAAGGTGCCTTCAACCAGCTGATGTTCCGTCGCTCTTTTGAGCCGAACCTCTCGGTTGACCGTGTCGATGAGCTGCTGTCGCACCTCGTCGGAAGCGGTGAGGCCAAGCGCGTGCGCATCGAGGATATTCAGCGCATCGTCGCCAGACACTATAATGTGTCGCGACAGGAGCTGGTATCCAACCGCCGCACCCGCGTCATCGTCAAGCCGCGCCAGATCGCCATGTATCTGGCCAAGATGCTGACGCCGCGCTCCTTCCCCGAGATCGGTCGCCGTTTTGGCGGTCGCGACCACACCACGGTTCTTCACGCGGTGCGCAAGATCGAGGAACTGATTTCCGGCGACACCAAGCTCGGCCACGAGGTTGAGCTGCTGAAACGCCTGATCAACGAAAACAACGCATGAAAAAAAGCGGCCTCCGGGCCGCTTTTTTTATTTTTTTCTCAATTCTTGATTGGCTGAGGGCAGGCAGTACTGCCGGTCAGCAGGCGAGATCGGCGACCACCGCATCCAGAATAAGCATGCCAGAAGGCGTGCAGCGCAGGCGCGAATTGCCGAGCCTTTCCACGAAACCGTGCTGCAGAAGGAATTCTTCCTTTTCCGGGTCGAGATCGCGGCCGGAAAGATCGCTCCAGCGGGCCAGATCGATGCCTTCGCGCAGGCGAAGCCCCATCAGCAGCAATTCGTCGGCCTGCTCGTCGACACCCAGCATTTCCTTATCGACCATGCCATGGCCTTCCCGCTCGACGGTCTCGAGCCAGGTTTCCGGGTGTCGTTCGGTGGCGGTGGCGAGCTTGGAGGCGCCGCGCGTCAGGCGTCCATGCGCGCCAGGGCCAATGCCGGCATAGTCGCCATAACGCCAGTAGGTGAGGTTATGGCGGCTTTCGGCGCCGGGGCGGGCGTGATTGGAAACCTCATAGGCCGGCATGCCGTAGCGCTCGGTGATTTCCTGCGTCGCCTCATAAAGCACAGCCGAATGCTCGCCATCCGGCACGATGAGCTTGCCGGCCTTGTGCAAACCATAAAAAGGCGTGCCTTCCTCGATGGTCAGCTGGTAGAGCGACAGATGGTCGACGGCATAGGAAACCGCCTCCTTCAGTTCGGCATCCCATTCGGCCACCGTCTGCTTCGGGCGTGCATAGATCAGATCGAAGGACATGCGCGGAAAGATTTCCCGCGCCAGCCGGATGGCTTTCAGGGCATCGGCGACATCATGCAGACGGCCAAGGAACTTCAGGTCCCGGTCGTTCAGTGCCTGCACGCCAAGCGAGACGCGATTGACGCCCGCTGCGCGATAACCGCGAAACCGTTCCGCCTCGACGCTGGAAGGGTTGGCTTCCATGGTGATCTCGATACCATCAGGCACATGCCAGAAACGCGCAACGCCATCCAGAATGGCCGCAACCGTCTGCGGATCCATCAGCGATGGCGTGCCGCCGCCCATGAAAATGCTGGTAACGACCCGCGGGCCACTCAGCGCCCGCATATGCTCCATTTCACGCAGGAAGGCCGCGGTAAACCGCTCCTGATCCACCGGCCGGTGGCGGACGTGGCTGTTGAAATCACAATAGGGACATTTGGCCGCACAAAAGGGCCAATGCAGATAGATCCCGAAACCGGGATCGCCCGTATCCGGCAGAAGCGATGCGCCGGGGGCAGAAAAATGATGCTCCCCGACCATCGGGTTCATGCCTCCAGGCAGGTTTCTACGAATTCTTTAAAGGCGCGGGCGCGGTGCGACAGCGCAAAGGCGTCACCATGTTTCCAGCCATGTTTTTCATCCGCCGTCATCTCACCGAATGTAGTGTCGTAACCCTCGGGTTTGAAGATCGGATCGTAACCGAAACCGCTCGTTCCGCGCGGCGGCCACACGACGGTGCCTTCCACCTCGCCACGGAAATATTCGACATGACCGTCCGGCCAGGCAAGGCACAATACGCTGACGAAGCGGCCCGTGCGATCCTCGGCTTTCGATGCGCCGCGTTCCGCCAGCGCATCTTCAACCTTTTGCATTGCCATGGCGAAATCGCGCGTGCCATCGGCCGTTTCTGCCCAATTGGCGGTGTAGACACCCGGCGCGCCATCCAGTGCGTCGATGACAAGACCGGAATCGTCGGACAAAGCCGGCAGGCCAGATGCCTTGGCGGAGGCAAGCGCCTTGATGGCGGCATTTTCCTCGAAGGTGGTACCCGTCTCATCCGGCTCTGCGAAATTCAGCTCGGCAGCCGATTTGGCGGAAAAGCCGAAAGGTCCGATCAGATCGGCGATTTCGGCGATCTTACCCTTGTTGTGGCTGGCGACGACGATCGTTCTGGTATCGAGCTTGCGCATCATGCTTTCCTGTCGGCTCAGGCAATCGCCTGCTTCTGAAGGGCGACCAGTTCGCTGCAGCCTGCCTTGGCAAGGCCAAGCAGCGTCAGGAATTCTTCTTCGGAGAAGGGTGCGCCTTCCGCCGTTCCCTGAACTTCAACGATGCCGCCGGAGCCGGTGATGACGAAATTCGCGTCGGTCTCGGCGGACGAGTCTTCCAGATAATCGAGATCGATCACCGGCTGCTTGGCGAAGATGCCGCAGGAGATCGCGGCGATATGGTCTTTCAGGACCTTCTCGACCTTGATCATGTTGCGGGTTTCCATCCACTTCAGGCAATCATGCAGGGCAATCCATGCGCCGGTGATGGAGGCGGTGCGTGTGCCGCCGTCCGCCTGGATGACGTCACAGTCAATGCTGATCTGGCGTTCGCCAAGCGCCTGGAGGTCGACGACAGCGCGCAGCGAGCGGCCGATGAGGCGCTGGATTTCCTGCGTGCGCCCACCCTGCTTGCCGGCGGCGGCTTCGCGCTTCATGCGCTCATTGGTAGAGCGTGGCAGCATGCCGTATTCGGCGGTCACCCAACCCTTGCCGCTGTTGCGCAGCCATGGCGGCGTCTTTTCTTCAAGGCTAGCGGTGACGAGCACATGCGTGTCGCCGAATTTGACCAGACAGGAGCCTTCGGCATGTTTCGAGAAATTGCGCTCGAAGGAAACCTTGCGCATCTGATCGGTTTTTCTGCCTGAAGGCCGCATATGATCCACTCTCCATGTTGGTTCCTGCCTTCTAAGGCGCGCTCCGGGCTTTTGCAAAGCCAATTTCCATTTTGCCGCAGCGGCGCGACGCATTATATTGGCGCAGAGTAGATTTGGGCGACAAAGAACGGACGAGATGGGTTTTTCAGCACCGCTTTCAAAAGATCAGGCATCTCTGCTGGATGAACGGTCGCGGGAAATTTTCCGCCGCATCGTCGAAGGCTATCTCGACACTGGTGAACCCCTGGGCTCGCGCAGCCTGTCGCGGCTGCTGCCAATGTCGCTTTCGCCGGCCTCCGTGCGCAACGTCATGAGCGATCTCGAGGAACTTGGCCTCATCTATTCGCCACATATCAGCGCCGGACGCCTGCCCACCCAGACGGGGCTGCGTTTCTTTGTTGACGCCTTCATGCAGGTGGGCGATCTGCCTGCCGACGAGCGGGCGAATATCGACCGGCAGATCGGCCCGGTCGCCGGCCACGAACAATCGCTGGAAGGGCTGCTGACGGAAGCAAGCCGCATGCTGTCGGGCATGTCGCGCGGCGCCGGCCTCGTGCTGACGGCCAAGAACGATGTCATCCTTAAACATGTCGAATTCATTCGGCTGGAACCCACCAAGGCGCTTGCGGTGCTGGTGGGCGACCATAATCAGGTCGAAAACCGCATCATCGAATTGCCGGCCGGCATTTCCTCGTCGCAATTGACCGAGGCGGCCAATTTCATCAACGCCCATCTCTCCGGCCAGACGCTGCAGGAACTGCGCGGCCAGTTCCAGACGCAGCGTGCGGAGCTGCAATCGGAACTCGGCACGCTGGCGCAGGATCTCATTGAACGTGGCCTTGCCGTCTGGGCGGGTGACAATGAGGAAGGCAAGCTCGGCCGCCTCATCGTTCGCGGACGTTCCAACCTGCTGGAAGGCCTGGCCGGCGAAGAAGACATCGATCGTGTGCGCCTGCTGTTCGACGATCTGGAGCGCAAGGAAAATCTGATCGAGATCCTCAACCTTGCGGAAAGCGGCTCGGGTGTGAGGATTTTCATCGGTTCGGAAAACAAGCTCTTTTCGCTGTCCGGCTCGTCGCTCATTGTTGCGCCCTATCGCGATGAGGACAACCGGGTCGTGGGTGCTGTCGGTGTCATCGGGCCAACACGGCTGAATTACGCCCGTATCGTTCCCATGGTCGATTATACCGCCCAGATCATGGCCCGCCTTTCCCGAAAGCAAAGATAGGGCAAGCCCGCAAGGCCAGAGAATGCGGCAAGCTTTTCGCCGCAAGCCTTGATTTTTGCCCGCCAAAGCTCGATATCGGGCGCAACCAACAATATTCAAATTTGGAGAACGTCATGACCGACGATACGAAAAAGCCCGGACCTGACGCGGACATCGCCGAAGAGTTTCTCGATCCCGCACTTGCCGGGGAAGAGCCGACTGATGCTGCCGAACCCGATCCGGTCGAGCTGCTGAAGGCAGAAAATGCCGATCTGCGCGACAAGTTCCTGCGTCTTGCCGCCGAAATGGACAATCTTCGTCGCCGCACCGAGCGCGACGTCAAGGACGCCAAGGCCTACTCGCTGGCCGGTTTTGCACGCGACATGCTCGCGGTTTCCGACAATCTTCGCCGCGCGCTCGAGGCTATCCCGGATGAGCTCAAGACCAATGGCGAAGCCGGTCTCAATGGCCTGATCGAAGGCGTCGAGATGACCGAGCGCTCGATGTTGTCGACGCTCGAGCGCCATGGGGTCAAAAAGATTGATGCAGAGGGCCAGAAGTTCGATCCGAACTTCCACCAGGCCATGTTCGAAATTCCCAATCCGGCAGTTCCGAACAACACCGTGCTTCAGGTTATCCAGGCCGGTTTCACCATCGGCGACCGCGTCCTGCGCCCGGCCATGGTGGGTGTTGCCAAGGGTGGCCCGAAGGCGGAAACCGCCGCATCGGCAGAGCCCGGCACGGCCTCTCTCAATGAAAAGGATGCCTGAGGCATTTCTTCCCGTAATAAAAAACGCGCCCTTGAGGCGCGTTTTTTATTGTCATGAAAACCTGAGATCAGTGGTGGCGGATCAGGCCGCCGTCGCCTGTTCCTGATTGAGGAAAGCATAGATTGCCGTGTCGGAATCGGTGGCGCGCAGCTTGGCCACCAGTTCAGGGTCGCGCAGGGCGCGCGCAATTCGAGACAGTGCCTTCAGGTGATCCGCACCAGCGCCTTCAGGCGCAAGCAAAAGGAAAACCAGATCGACCGGCTGGTCGTCCAGCGCTTCGAAATCGACCGGCGTTTCAAGGCGTGCGAAGACACCCGTGATCTGATGAATGCTGGCGAGCTTGCCGTGTGGAATGGCGATGCCATGGCCGACGCCGGTGGAGCCGAGCTTTTCACGCTGGAGGATGACGTCGAAAACTTCCCGTTCCGAGACTCCGGTAATTCTGGCTGCCTTTGCGGCCAGCTCCTGAAGCAATTGCTTTTTGGAATTCACCTTGAGGGCGGGAATAATCGCATCTTGTTGCAGCAAATCTGCCAACGCCATTCTCTTTTTCCTTCATGCCATCGAGACGATGCAGGAGGCAGAGACGCTTTCGCGTTCTGCCTCCCACGTCTTGTCAGACTGTTCAGCTCTTGATCGTTTCCGCGTCGATCCAGCCAATATTGCCGTCATGACGTCGGTAGACGATGTTGAGATATTCCTTGCCCGGGCTGCGGAACAGCAGAACCGGTTCGTCCGTCATGTCGAGCGCCATCACGGCGCTGGCAACGGACATTGTCTTTATCTGTTTCGAACTCTCCGCGACGATCGTGGGTGCGTAGTCCTCGGGAACCTCATGGTCCTCATCGGGAACAGCATCCATCACCGTATAGGCGATTTCCTGCGACACGCCATTCGAACCATTGTGATGGTCCTTCAGCTTGCGCTTGTAGCGACGCAGGCGCTTCTCGATCCGCTCTGCGGCGGCATCGAAGCTTGCCTGCGGATCATTTGCCTGACCCGCCGCATGCAATACAACGCCTGTATCGAGATGCAGCTTGCAGTCGGCGGCAAAACGCGATCCGGACTTCTCCACGGTTACCTGGCCTGAATACCCCCCATCGAAGTATTTGGTAACTGCCAGACCTATATTGTCCTCAATCCGCTGACGGAAAGATTCGCCGATCTCCATATGTTTACCAGATACACGCACACTCATGGAAATTTTCCTTTTTGTAGTGATTTGCGAGTACCAGCTTACGTCAAGCCGAGCGCGCATCCAAGCGTTTCGAAGACCTTAAAAAGCCTCCATTCGAATTTTACGCCCATGGACGGTGGAGATGAATCCGTTACAAATGACCTTGCTTACGTGTGCGGCGGGCTTCTAGCCCCTGGCGTGATAAGAGTCAATGGTGCGGCAAAAAAGCGCTCCAAACGTGATCAGGCGCGCCGCTCAGAAGACTGACAACTTCGCGAGCGCCTTCTTTTCGCGGCGTCTCTGAACGGAGGAGGGGATGTTCATCGCCTCACGATATTTGGCGACAGTGCGGCGGGCGAGATCAACGCCACTCTTTTTCAGATTGTCGACGATGTCATCATCGGAAAGCACCGCCTCGGCAGCCTCCTGGGCGATCATGGCCTTGATGCGATGACGTACCGCCTCCGCCGAATGGCTGTCGCCGCCTTCAACCGCGCTGATCGAGACGCTGAAGAAATATTTGAGCTCGAACAGCCCGCGTGGCGTCAGCATGTACTTCTTCGATGTCACCCGGCTGACGGTGGATTCGTGCATCTTGATGGCGTCGGCCACCGTCTTGAGGTTCAGCGGGCGCAGGTGATCAACGCCGTTGACGAGAAAGGCGTCCTGCTGGCGCACGATCTCGGTCGCTACCTTCATGATCGTCCGGGCACGCTGGTCGAGGCTGCGGGTCAGCCAGTGAGCCGTCTGCATGCACTCGGAAAGGAAATCCTGGTCCTCATCTGCACGCGCCTTATGTTTCGAAACCTCGGCGAAATAGCTCTGGTTGATGAGCACACGCGGCAGGGTGTCGGGATTTATCTCCACAAGCCAGCCGCCGGATGAAGAGGGCCGAACGATGATATCGGGGACGATTGTCTCCGAAACGGTCGAATCATAACTCGCGCCGGGACGCGGATTGAGCGTCCGGATCTCCGCCAGCATGTCGAGAAGGTCCTCTTCATCGACGCCGCAGAGTTTTTTCAAGGTAGCAAAGTCGCGTTTGGCCAAAAGCTCGAGATTATCGATCAGGGCCCGCATCGCCGGATCGAGCCGATCTCTCTGGGCGAGCTGGATTGCCAGACATTCGCTCAACGAACGGGAAAACACGCCCGGAGGATCGAAACCCTGAAGCGTCTTTAAAACATGCTCCACCGCCGATGGCGCCGTTCCCAGCCGTTCAGCGACATCATCGACGGCATCCGCTGCGATATATCCGGTTTCGTCGAGCTGGCCGATCAGTGCATCGGCGATCATGCGGTCCTCGGGGGAGGATATGGCCAGCGGCATTTGCTGATTGAGATGGTCACCAAGGCTTTGTTTCGCGGCAACGAAATCGTCGAGATCATAGCTTTCGCCGGATTCCTGCCCGGGCATGGATTTCCACTGGCTTGCCAGTTCGGGCGCATCGGCCTTTCTGGGCTCGGCATCGTCCGGGAAGACATTTTCGAAGCTGGTATCGAGCTGTTCGCCGAGATTTGCGGCGCGGTCGCCGTACCAGTCTTCGCTGTCGGCCGTTACCGTGGGGTTTTTATCCGAGGCTTCGCCGTCGGTATCGCTGAAATTATCCGCATTATCAGGTAAGTCGCCGCCCAAATCGCCGTCGTTTGCTGCAATTTCGAGCAGCGGATTACGCTCCACTTCCTGCGCGATGAACTGCGTCAGCTCGAAATGCGTCATCTGAAGCAGCTGGATGGACTGCATCAGCTGAGGTGTCATGACGAGAGACTGGTTTTGACGCAGCAAAAGGCTGGCAGACAATGCCATGGCGGACGCGAAACTCCCCTTACAGCTTCTCCATTGCCACAGTTTTCATAAATTTTGAGAAGGCAAAGAAACTTGGCCCAAAAATTGCTTTTTTATCTTGTTTGGTCAAGCGCCGGCGCAGGGCGCGATGAAGAATCTTTCGCGCCCGCAAGCTTAAAGGCTGAAATTATTGCCGAGATAGAGCCGGCGCACGTCCGGATTGTTGACGATATCGTCCGCGCGGCCGTGGGTCAGAACCTCACCGGCATGGATGATATAGGCGCGGTCGATGAGGCCGAGCGTTTCGCGGACATTGTGGTCGGTGATGAGAACACCAATCCCGCGTGCGGTGAGGTGTCTGACGAGATTCTGAATGTCGCTGACCGAAATCGGATCGACACCGGCAAAAGGCTCGTCCAGCAGCATGAAAGTCGGATCGGTCGCCAGAGCGCGGGCGATCTCAAGGCGACGGCGTTCACCGCCCGACAGTGCGACTGCCGGCGACTTGCGCAGCTGGGCAATGTGGAATTCTTCCAGCAGCTCGTCGAGCTTGCGGCTTCGCTTGGCACTGTCCGGTTCGTGGACTTCAAGTACGGCGCGGATGTTTTCCTCGACCGTCAGCCCGCGAAAAATCGAGGCTTCCTGCGGCAGATACCCGACGCCGAGACGCGCACGCCTGTACATCGGCATGCCGGTCACATCATTGCCATTGATGGCGATCTTGCCGCTATCGACGGGTACGAGGCCGGTGATCATGTAAAAACAGGTCGTCTTGCCGGCGCCGTTCGGACCTAAAAGCCCCACGGCCTCACCGCGGCGCACGACGAGTGACACGCCGTTGACCACCCGGCGTGTATTATAGGTCTTCGTCAGCCCATGCGCGATCAGCGTGCCTTCATAACGGGCTTTGTCGGCCTGTGAGGTCGCTTCCACGGATGGGTTGCGCCCACCGCCAAACATTTTTGAGATCGAAGGTATCTTCACGAGGTGAGACTACTGTTTTTTCTGCGATTTCGGATCGAGCATGATCCGAACGGGGCCGCCGCAGCTTTCGAGCTTCGCCTGTCCCGAGTTCATGAGGACAGTGAGCTTGCAGCCGGTGAATACATTCGTGCCCTCGGACAGAACGACCTGCTTGCCCGTCAGGATGAAGGTCTGCGCCGCCATGTCGAATTCGCCATGATCAGCCGTGGCCTTCTGGGTCTCGGACGTCAGATAGACATTGTTATCGACGAAGATTTTTTCGATATTGGCGTCACCACTGGTGAGCGAGGAGCCCTCGCCCTTGTAGTTGACCGTCATCTTGCCGGCCTGAAGGGTGGTCGTGCCCTGCACAACTTTCACGTTTCCGGTGAAGTAGGCCTTGCGCTCCTGATCCCGGATTTCGAGCTGGTCGCTTTCGATCGCGATCGGCTGATCGCTGGAGAGCTTCACACCCTGCATGTTGCTGGTGGTGCTCTGGGCGAAGGCCACGGTTGCGAGACAGGAGAAAACAAGACCTGCGGCTGCAACGCCTGCGGATCTGCCAAGGGAAACGGGACGGGAAACTTGCATCATCTGGACCGGGCTCTCACTTGGCTTCATTTTTGATATTGGATGCAGCGATACGTGCCCGTACCTGCCCCGAAAATGTAATTGTCTTGCCATTATCGGCGATATCAATCGATTGCGCAACAATGGCACCGTCGTTTGTTTTGATCGAAACGGGCTCTTTGCTGCTCATTTTTCCGGCCTTCAAATCAACATCCGCAGACTGGAACTTCGCTTGTATGCCATTGCTGAGATTGATGTCAAAAGGTGCCGTCATCTTCAGCGTATTGGTGGCCCGGTCGAAAATGCCTTCCTTGGCGATCACCTGTGCGACGCTGTCATTGACAGGCACTGCGGCCAGAACTTTTTCCAGCGTCATCAGGTTGGGATTGGCGATATCCTGCAACGCACGGTCGGCGTTCATGGAATAATCGATCCCCTTCTCGTTGCGGCCGGCAACGGCAGGTTTTTCCATCACGATCTTGCCGTCTTCGATCCTTGCGCTTTCCAGCGAAACCTCGTCTGGCGCCCAGGTGCGGATGAGCGAAACGGCGATGAAGGCGAGCGAAATCACCGCGGCACTGAGCGGCAGGATGATTTTCAACCGCTTCACGCGCGCGGAATGCCGCAGAGCGCGCTCGTAAGCGCCGTTCTGGTCATTCGGCAGCGGAAATGCTGGCGCGGGTTCGCGGAGTCGTTCAAGCATAAGAGTGGGTCCGGAAACTTCCTGGGTGCCATTTTTGGCGCACAATTGAAGCTTGTATGTTTATCTGAATGTGTTTGGCACGAGTGCTTTGTCCTGCCAATATGGTTTTTGTCTGGAAAGGTGCAAGGGAAATGCGAATTTTATCGTAATTCTGGTTTCCTTATTGTTTCCTTGCGGCTTCGCGCTAGAAGAACCATATGGCCGTGAAGCACGCGTGGCGTCAAAGGCCGGATGGCAGAGGTTCTCGATGGATAATATGGCGATAGCAGATCGCAGGCAATTGCGCCGCAAGCTGACTTTCTGGCGGATTGCCGCTGTTTTGCTGTTTGTCGTCGGTATTTTCGGCCTTTACCGGTTTTTCTGGACCGAGCCGCAGCAAAGTGCCAAGCCGCATATCGCCCGCGTCGAGATTTCCGGTCTGATCCAGGACAATACGGAGCTTCTGGAACGGCTCGACAAGATCGCCAAGAGCGACAATGTCAAAGGGCTGATCGTGTCGATCTCCTCACCGGGCGGCACCACCTATGGCGGTGAGCGTATCTTCAAGGCCATTCGCGGCGTTGCGGACAAGAAGCCGGTCGTTTCCGACGTCCGCACGCTGGCCGCCTCCGCCGGTTACATGATCGCTTCGGCTGGCGACGTCATCGTCGCGGGGGAAACCTCGATCACCGGTTCGATCGGCGTCATCTTTCAATATCCGCAGGTGGGCCAACTGATGGACAAGCTCGGCGTCTCGCTGCAGGAAATCAAGTCCTCCCCGTTGAAGGCGGAACCTTCGCCGTTCCACGAGGCACCTGAAGAAGCAAAGACGATGATCCGAGCCATGGTGATGGACAGCTATGGCTGGTTCGTTGACCTTGTGGCCGATCGTCGCAAGCTGCCGCGTGAGGATGTGCTGAAACTGGCGGATGGATCGATTTTCACCGGCAGGCAGGCGCTCGCCAACAAGCTGGTCGATACGCTCGGTGGCGAAAAGGAAATCCGCGGTTATCTCGAAACGCACGGCGTCGCCAAGGATTTGCCGATCGTCGAATGGCGCGCACCGTCGTCTCGTTCGCCTTTTTCGTTTTTCAGTGTTGCGCAAATAGCGAAGTTTCTGGGATATGACGATTTAATTCCCTTTGCGGGACCCGGCCAGCTCGGTGCGGACAAGTTGTTTCTTGACGGTCTTGTTTCCGTTTGGCAGGTTGGGCCACGTTAAAAATCCAATTCTTTCAGGGGGCAACCGTGATCAAATCTGAACTGGTGCAGATCGTTGCTGCGCGTAACCCGCACCTTTATCACCGTGACGTGGAAAACATCGTCAATGCGGTGCTGGATGAAATCACCGATGCCCTGGCGGGTGGAAATCGTGTCGAGCTTCGTGGTTTCGGCGCATTTTCCGTGAAAAACCGACCTTCACGTTCGGGGCGGAACCCGCGCACGGGCGAATCGGTTTTCGTCGAGGAAAAATGGGTGCCTTTCTTCAAGACGGGCAAGGAGCTGCGTGAGCGCCTTAACCCTGGAATGGGTGACGAAGAAGAGGACGATTGATCGTCCCGGACGCAGGACGCCGGAAACGGAGCCGGCGGAACCCCGCAGCGATGGAGTAATGTCGGATGTCGAAAAAAATCATCAACCTCATCATCCTGCTTCCGCTGGCGATCATCCTCGTCATCCTGTGCGTGGCCAACCGTCAGGCCGTGACGCTTGCACTCAACCCCTTCCGTCCCGATGACGGCGTTCTGTCCTTCACCGCGCCGTTTTTCGTGTTCCTGTTTCTGGCCGTCATTTTTGGCGTGTTGCTGGGATCGGCAGCCACATGGTTCGCGCAGGGCAAACATCGCAAACGCGCCCGTATCGAAGCCAGGGAAGCGGTTCGCTGGCACGATGAGGCGAACCGCCAAAAGGCGACTTCGGCCGCTCAGCTTCCGAATGCGGGCCAACTCCCGGCAAAGTGATATAGCCGACAGTCGTTCCGGCTCTAGTCGAGCGGCGTGCGGAATGCTATTTGCTGCGCCATAAGACGCGGGCAGAAGCGGAAAGATTTCCATTGAAGAAAAAAGACAGCCGGCCGGGCAATCGTGCACGTGCCGGGAGCGAGAAAAAACAGGTTCATGCCGCAAAGCCGGCGCGACGCGCCGATGCAGCGTCGAAAAAGCGCGAACCCGACGCGGTTCGCAGCGTGCCGAAACCTGCACCGAAGGAGAAGGTTGCTGCCGCACCGGCGGTTGAGCAGGCGCCTGCACGGCCCCTCAAGCAGCGCACCGGGGAACGTCCCGCAGAACAGGTTCCGGTCATTCTGGAATCGAGCGGTGCCGGCGATTTTCACCTGATCGACAGCGGCAATGGCCTAAAGCTCGAACAATATGGCGACTACCGCATCGTCCGTCCCGAGGCGCAGGCGCTGTGGCAACCGTCGGTCCCCGACCGGGTGTGGCAGAATGCCGATGCCATTTTTACCGGCGATACGGATGAAGACGGCATGGGCCGCTGGCGCTTTCCGAAGACGGCGCTGGGCGAAACCTGGCCCTTGTCCCTGCTCGGCGTTGAATTTCTGGGCCGCTTCACGGCCTTCCGGCACGTCGGCGTCTTCCCGGAACAGATCGTCCATTGGGAATGGCTGAAACATGCCGTCGAGACGGCCGACCGGCCGCTGAAAGTGCTGAACCTCTTCGGTTACACCGGCGTCGCCTCGCTGGTTGCGGCCGCCGCGGGGGCTGAAGTCACCCATGTCGATGCTTCCAAGAAGGCGATTGGCTGGGCCAAGGAAAATCAGGCGCTTGCCGGGCTGGAACAGGCGCCCATCCGCTGGATCTGCGAAGATGCGATGAAATTCATCCAGCGTGAGGAGCGTCGTGGCAGCACCTATGACATCATCCTCACCGACCCGCCGAAATTCGGCCGAGGCACCCATGGCGAGGTCTGGCAATTGTTTGACCATCTGCCGTTGATGCTGGATATCTGCCGGGAAATCCTCTCACCCAAGGCGCTCGGCCTGGTGCTGACGGCCTATTCCATCAGGGCCAGTTTTTATTCGATGCACGAGCTGATGCGCGAAATCATGCGTGGCGCCGGCGGCGCCGTTGCGTCAGGCGAGCTCGTCATTCGCGAGGCCGGGCTTGACGGCAAGACGCCGGGCCGGGTGCTTTCCACATCGCTGTTCAGCCGTTGGGAGCCGAAATGATGAAAGATATGCGCGAAAACACCACGCGCCGGGTTGGCCAGGTCAAGGAAGTGACCAGCCTCGCCAATCCCATCATCAAGGATATCAAGGCGCTCACCCAGAAAAAGGGCAGGGAAGAGACCGGCACCTTCATGGCGGAAGGCTTGAAGCTGGTCATCGATGCCCTCGAACTCGGCTGGACGATCAAGACGCTGGTTTACGCAAAGGCCGCCAAGGGCAAGCCGCTGGTAGAGCAGGCGGCGGTCAAGACGGTCGCGTCAGGCGGGCTGGTGCTCGAAGTCAGCGAAAAAGTCATTGCCTCGATCACCCGCCGCGACAATCCGCAGATGGTCGTCGGCATTTTTGAACAGAAATGGGCCTCTCTCAGGGATATTCGCCCGGAAAAGGGCGAGACCTATATCGCGCTCGACCGTGTCCGCGATCCCGGCAATCTCGGCACCATCATCCGCACCGCCGATGCGGCGGGCGCCTCCGGTGTCATTCTGGTCGGCGATTGTACCGATCCTTTCTCGCTGGAAACGGTTCGCGCCACCATGGGTTCGGTCTTCGCCATGCCCGTCGCCCGTGCCTCGGTTGAGGAATTCCTCTCCTGGAAAAAATCGGCGCAGGTTAGCGTCGTCGCCACCCATCTCTCGGGTTCCTCGGATTATCGGAAGATCGACTATGCCGGCAGGCCGGTCGTGCTTTTGATGGGTAACGAGCAATCCGGTCTGCCGCCGGAACTGGCTGGCAAGGCGGATCAGCTGGCGCGCATCCCCCAGCAGGGCCGTGCCGACAGCCTCAATCTCGCCATCGCAACCGCCGTGATGCTTTTCGAAGCACGGCGCCATCTCCTCGAACTGGCACCGGTGAAGTAATGGCCAAAGCGGCTTTGTTTTCGAAGTTCGGCCCGGCCTTTGCGCTGATCATCGCCGCACTGGTGCTGGACCAGATCGTCAAGCAACTGGTCGAAGCCTATCTGCCATTGCAGGAGATGGTGCCGGTCATTCCGTTTCTGGCGCTTTACCGCACCTATAATCTCGGCGTCGCCTTTTCGATGCTATCGGACATGCAGGGCTGGTTCATTGTCAGCATGCGGCTCGTTATTGTCGTCTTCGTGCTGTGGTTGTGGCGCAAGACGGCGGCGGACCGCACCTTTGCCCATCTCGGCTTTGCCTTCATCATCGCGGGTGCTGCCGGCAATCTTCTCGACCGGTTCTTTTATGGACACGTCATCGACTACATCCTGTTTCACACGCAGACATGGTCCTTCGCTGTGTTCAATCTCGCCGACAGTTTCATAACCATCGGTGCAGCCTGCGTCATTCTTGACGAATTTCTGCACGCCCGGGCGGCTAAAAAGTAAAATTTTAGGGTTTGCACCAAACATATCAAAACCGCTGCCATGGTAGCGGTTGCATATGAGCGAACTGGCAAAACTTCGGGAAAAAGTTTCAGACGGGCTTGGGCTGGCGCCTGTAGCGGCGCAGCCGGATGATCGTGTCGACGCGACAAGGCGGCATGCCGGCACGAAACACGAGATCGGCTCAGGGCCGATTTCCCTCTACGTTGCCATTTCGTTGTCGGTCGGCGCATTCGTCGCTGCGCTGATTGCGCTTGCAGTGCCCTATGTGATCACCGTCGCCGTAGCATCCTTTTTCGGCGCCGTGCTCGTCGGTGTCCTTCTCTACGCGCTGTTTGGCAAACCGGTCCGAAATACAGACGCGCTGGCCGAGGATTTGGATGTCCGGCTGCGGCAGACGCAGAACCGCTCGCTGATCGCCGAGATGCAGGAATCCATGGGTGATATCGTCGTCATCCGCAATCTGGATAGGCGTATCGTTGAAGCGAACCGGATCTTTCGTGAAATGACGGGATGCTCGGCCCCCGAAGGGTTGAGTTGCGAGGAAATCGGCATTGCCTTCCGTCCAGGCGACAAGGTTCACGCCTATGACGTGGAAATTGCCACCCCTTTCGGACAGCGCATCTTCTCCTGGCACGATGTGGTAACCCGCGATCTGGCCAGCAGCCGTCTTCTCATCAGCAGCATCGCCAGAGACGTGACGGAAGAGCGGCTTGCGCTTGCCGAAAGGGAAGACGCCCGTTTGCGCGCCGAAAAGGCCGATGCCGAAAAGGCAAGGCTGCTTGCCACGGTAAGTCATGAAATCCGCCTGCCGCTTTCCGGCATGCTCGGCATGAACCATCTGCTGTCACAAACGAAGATCAACGAAGAGCAGCGTAATTATCTTGATGGCATGAAGCAGTCCGGCCAGTCGCTGGTGCAGCTCGTTGAGGATCTGCTGGATTATTCGAGCATGGAAGCGGGCCGCTTCAAGCTCAATCCGCGCGCGGAAAACCTGCGGCGGTTGATCGAGAGCATTGTCGAGATGCTGGCGCACCGCGCCCACGAAAAAGGGATCGAAATCACCTCCTTCGTCAGCCCTGACGTGCCCGATTATCTCGATTTCGATCCGGCAAGACTGCGGCAGGTTCTGTTCAATCTTCTCGGAAACGCCGTCAAATTCACCCGCGAAGGCGGGGTTGTCATCCGGGCGCGCATGGTCGAGGGCGAATTGCAGGTGACCGTTGAGGATACCGGTCCGGGCATGAGCGAGAGCGAACAGGCCCGTATCTTCGGTGAATTCGAGCAGGCAGGGCCGATGTCGCAGCGAAGTGCCGGCACGGGCCTCGGTCTTGCGATTTCCGCCCGCATCGTGCGGGAATTCGGCGGCAGCCTTACGGTTTCGAGCCACAGGGGGAAGGGCAGTATCTTCACGCTTTCGTTCCGCCCGGGCGGCGCGCCCGTTGCAGTTCCGGATCCTGGCCGGCGCCGCTGTCTGCAACACACCAATGTCCTGCTGATTGCGCCCAGGGGTGTGGCTGGGGCGGTGACGATGGAGGCGATAGAGGCGTTTGGCGGCAAATGTGTTCTCATTCATCAGCCGGAAGATCTGCAAAAGCTGCGGGATGGGGCAGCTGACCTTAGTGCCGATCTCACCGATATCATCGTCGACCGGCGCGTTTCACCCCTGTTCAGGGATACCCTGAAGGATTGGCCGCAGCAGAATGTTCGCCGCACCCTGCTGGTGAGCCCGGAGGAACGGCCTTCGACGATGCATGTCTCCTTCGACGCCTGGCTTATCCGACCACTGCGCGAAAAATCGCTGATCGACGTCCTCTGTGGCCGCCTGCGGGGCATAGAACGCCGCGACGCGCTGAACGACAACCACCCCGATGTGGGCTTTTCATCACGGTTGAAGGAAGGGGCAAGTGGCGTCGAAATTCTCGTGGCCGAGGATGATGCCGTCAATGCCCGCATCATCCGGGCGGTCCTGGAGAAGAGCGGCTATATCGTTCGTGCCGTCGATGATTTTCAGGCCCTGCGGCAGTCGTTGGCGCCGGGTGCTGCCCGTTTGCCGCATCTCGTCATCTCGGATCTCAATATGCCAGGTGGCGAGGGGCTTGAGGTGCTGCCGGAACTTTTCTGCACGTTGAGGGATGAGAGAAATATTCCCGTCATCGTGCTCAGTGGTGATGCCAGCGCCGACACGGCTGAAATCCTGCTGAAAGCCGGTGCAGCCAAGGTTTTGACCAAGCCAACCGACCCGAGACAGCTGGTTGAGGAAATTCGTCGTATGCTGGAGGCGAAACGCCTTTCGCCATAATAGCTTGACAGACTCGCGCTGGCGTCATTTTGTCACTATTCTGTCGTCAATTAGTGATTTATGACAGGAAAATTCTTTGGTGGCGGAGCGATTCCCCATGGTTGCCGAAATCTTCAATCACGACATTTGTGAAAACAATGTTGTCATTCCCCCACGCCCTGAGTCCGCTCAGGATAATGAGGGTCTTTTCGGTCGTATCGGCACGCTGGAAACCCGGCTCGCGAGAAATGAGCGCGAGATCGATGCCGCACAATCCGTGCGTTACAAGGTTTTCGTTGAGGAAATGAATGCGCGCCTTCCCGCTGAGGCGATGCGGCGCAAGCGTGACATCGACGCCTGGGACAGTGTCTGCGACCACCTGCTCGTACTGGACAAGGCAATCGAAGGTGACAGCGAGGATCAGATCGTCGGCACCTATCGTCTGCTGCGTCAGGAAACGGCGCTCGCCAATAATGGTTTTTATTCCGCCAGCGAATTCGACATTGCCGGGCTGGTTGCGCGCCATCCGGGCAAGCGCTTCATGGAGCTTGGCCGCTCCTGCGTGCTGCCGGAATATCGCACCAAGCGCACGGTCGAGCTTCTGTGGCAGGGCAACTGGGCCTATGCGGTGAAACATCGCATGGACGCCATGATCGGCTGCGCCTCCTTCCCCGGCGTGCAGCCGGAAACCCATGCGCTGGCGCTCTCCTTCCTTCACCACAATTGCGTTGCGAAAGGCGAGTGGGAGGCTTCGGCGCTTCCCGAGCTTTACCACGAGATGGACCTGATGCCGGCGGAGGCGTTGAACACCCGCAAGGCGCTGAACGCCATGCCGCCGCTGATCAAGGGCTATATGCGTCTTGGCGCCATGTTCGGTTCCGGCGCGGTGGTGGATCATGCCTTCAACACCACGGATGTTCTTGTGGTTCTGCCGGTCACGTCCATCGCCGGCCGCTATATCAGCTATTACGGCGGCGAGGCCGAGCGCATCAACGGCTGATCGGCTTTTTGCCGGATGTTCCTGTGGGCAGCGGGCCTGCGCGTGTTGTCTTGAGGCGGGCATTCCCGCTAGTGTCGGCGCTCGTTTTCCGCAACACGATATGACATCGGCAGGCCATTGACGGACGTTCTGACAACCGCTTCCCTGATCTCGGAGGAGAGCCGCGCGACGGCCACTCCGATGATGGAACAATATATCGAGATCAAGGCGAACAATCCGGGTTCGCTGCTGTTTTACCGCATGGGCGATTTTTACGAATTGTTCTTTGACGATGCGGTCGAAGCCTCCCGTTCTCTGGGCATCACGCTGACGAAACGTGGACAGCATATGGGGCATGATATTCCCATGTGCGGCGTTCCCGTCCACGCGGCGGACGACTATCTCCAGAAACTCATCCTGCGCGGTTATCGCGTTGCCGTCTGCGAGCAGGTGGAAAGTCCCGCCGAGGCGAAGAAACGTGGCTCGAAATCCGTGGTCAAGCGTGATGTGGTGCGGCTCGTCACGCCCGGCACGCTGACCGAAGAAAAGCTGCTGTCGCCGACGGAATCCAACTATCTGATGGCGCTTGCCCGCATTCGTGGCAGTGCCGAGGCACAGTTTGCACTGGCCTGGATCGATATTTCCACCGGCGTTTTCCGGTTGGCGGAAACCACGCTAACGCGGCTTCTCGCCGATATCTGGCGCATCGACCCGCGTGAGCTGATCGTTGCCGACAGCCTGTTTCATGACGAGGAGCTGCGGCCGGTCTTCGACGTTCTTGGCCGCGTTGCGGTGCCGCAGCCGGCCATTCTTTTCGACAGCGCCACGGCGGAAGGGCGGATCGCCCGTTATTTCAACGTCTCGACGCTTGATGGTTTTGGCACGTTTTCGCGGGTGGAAATGGCTGCCGCTGCCGCCGCCGTCGCTTATGTCGAAAAGACCCAGATTGCCGAGCGTCCGCCTCTCGGCGCGCCGGAACGCGAAAGTGCTGCCTCTACCCTCTTCATCGATCCCGCCACCCGCGCCAATCTGGAGCTGGTGAAGACGCTATCAGGCGAAAGGGATGGATCGCTGCTGCATGCCCTCAACCGCACGGTGACCGGCGGTGGCGCGCGGATGCTGGCCGAGCGGCTGATGTCGCCGCTCACCGACCCGGACAAGATCAATGCCCGCCTTGATGCCGTGGCCTATCTCATCGATGACGTCTCTCTCTGCGAAGACCTGCGCGACGCCTTGAAACATGTCGCGGATATGCCGCGCGCGTTATCCCGCCTCGCGCTGGAGCGTGGCGGCCCGCGCGATCTCGGCGCTATCAGGCAGGGGTTGGCTTCGGCTGAAAAAATCGCGATTATTCTCGATGGCGGGTTGCTACCGGATGAACTGGCGACGGCTCTCAAGGATCTGAAAGCCTTGCCGGGCGGGCTGGAAGCCATGCTCGGCTCGATGCTCGCTGACGACCTGCCGCTTCTGAAACGCGACGGCGGTTTCCTGCGTGACGGCGCCAATCCTGAACTTGACGAGGTGCGGGCGCTGCGCGACCAGTCGCGCCGGGTTATCGCCGGTCTGCAGCTGAAATATGCCGATGAGACTGGCATCAAGTCACTGAAGATCAAGCACAATAACGTTCTCGGTTATTTCATCGAGGTGACGGCGGGCAATGCCGATGTGATGATGGCGACGGATGAGGCCAAGGCGCGCTTCATCCATCGCCAGACGATGGCGGGCGCCATGCGCTTCACCACCACCGAGCTTGCCGATCTCGAAAGCCGCATCGCCAATGCCGCAGCGCAGGCTCTGACCATGGAGCTGGAAGCCTTCGCCCGCATGGTCGAGGCCGTGGTGCAGCAGGCCGAAGCGATCAAGGCCGGTGCTTTCGCACTCGCCGTCATCGACGTCGCCTCAAGCCTCGCCTATCTCGCCACCGAGCAGGCCTATTGCCGTCCGATTGTCGATGCCTCCATGACCTTTGCGATCAAGGGCGGGCGTCATCCGGTCGTAGAACAGGCGTTGCGGCGGCAATCGGCCGGACCCTTCATTGCCAATAATTGTGATCTTTCGGCCGTCAATGGTGGCAAGAACGGTGCAATCTGGCTGCTCACCGGCCCGAACATGGGCGGTAAATCGACCTTCCTGCGCCAGAATGCGCTGATCGCCATTCTCGCGCAGATCGGCTCCTTCGTTCCGGCGGAAGCCGCCCATATCGGCATCGTCGACCGGCTGTTTTCCCGCGTCGGCGCTTCCGACGATCTGGCGCGCGGCCGTTCGACCTTCATGGTGGAGATGGTGGAAACCGCTGCCATCCTCAATCAGGCGACGGATCGCTCGCTGGTCATTCTGGACGAGATCGGCCGTGGTACTGCGACCTTTGACGGTCTTTCGATTGCCTGGGCAGCGGTCGAACATCTGCACGAGGTCAATCGTTGCCGTGGTCTCTTTGCCACCCATTTCCACGAGTTGACCGTTTTGTCGGAAAAACTCGGTCGCCTCTCCAATGCCACGATGCGGGTGAAGGAGTGGGAAGGTGACGTTATCTTCCTGCACGAAGTCGGACCAGGTGCAGCGGATCGCTCCTACGGTATTCAGGTCGCACGGCTTGCGGGCCTGCCGGCATCGGTGGTGGAGCGTGCTCGTGAAGTGCTGACGAAACTGGAGGATGCCGACCGCAAGAACCCGGCCAGCCAGCTGATCGATGATCTGCCGCTGTTCCAGATCGCCGTTCGCCGCGAGGAAACCCGCAAGGCCGGACCATCGAAAGTGGAAGAATCATTGAAGGGGATCAATCCGGACGAAATGACGCCACGTGAGGCATTGGACGCGCTCTATGCGTTAAAGAAAGAACTTGGCAAGGCTTGAACTTTTTGCGCATCGAATTTTCCGAAAACCGCTGACACTTTTCGGTTCGATGCGGAGACTGCCTGTCCATCGCCTTTAAAACTCGCTATAGGACACTCCCATCGCAAGCGGTGGGATTTCCCACAGGACATGGATACCGGCATAGATGGCCATCAAGGACCTGGATTTTTCCGAAATTCTCGATGTCTCGGCGCTGAAGCGCGACTGCGACATCATCTTTAAGGAAGATGGCAAGCGCATCGCCGATGTCAGGTCCGACCTTCTGCCGCTGTTTCGCAAGGCCAGCACGGAAGGCCGGGAAAAGGTCCGCGAACTGCTGAAGGCTGATGGCAGCGGCATTGATTGCGCCCGCCGCATTTCCTGGCTTCAGGACCGCCTGATCGAGACGCTTTATGATCTCGCCTGCCAATATGCCTATCCGAAGGATGCCCCGCAGATCGCGGTGGCGGCCGTCGGTGGTTACGGCCGCGGCACACTGGCGCCGGGATCGGACATCGACCTCCTGTTCCTGCTGCCCGCGAAAAATACGCCTGATATGCACAAGGCCGTGGAGTTCGTGCTTTATCTGCTCTGGGATCTCGGCTTCAAGGTTGGCCATGCCACCCGCACAGTGGATGAGTGCATTCGCCTGTCCAAATCCGATATGACGATCAGGACCGCAATTCTGGAAGTGCGGGCGATCTGCGGCAAGAAATCTTTGACCGACGATCTGGAAAAACGCTTCGAGGCGGAAGTCGTCACTGGCACCGGCCCGGAATTCATCGCAGCCAAGCTCGCCGAGCGTGACCAGCGTCACCGCAAGGCTGGCGACACGCGTTATCTGGTGGAGCCGAACGTCAAGGAAGGCAAGGGCGGCCTGCGCGATCTGCACACGCTGTTCTGGATCGCCAAATATTATTACCACGTTCGCGATACCGCCGATCTCGTCAAGCTCGGTGTTCTGTCGCGGCGTGAACTCAGGCTGTTCGAGAAGGCCGATGATTTTCTCTGGGCTGTCCGTTGCCAGATGCATTTCATCACCAATAAAGCGGAAGAGCGCCTTTCCTTCGATATTCAGCGCGAGATCGCCGATGCGCTGAACTACCAGCCGCGCCCCGGCCTTTCGGCCGTCGAGCGCTTCATGAAGCATTATTTCCTCGTGGCGAAGGATGTGGGTGACCTCACCCGCATCGTCTGCGCCGCACTGGAAGACCGGCAGGCGAAGGATGTACCGGGCCTCTCCGGCGTTCTCAGCCGATTCGCGCATCGTGTGCGTAAAATTCCGGGTTCGGTGGAATTCGTCGAGGATAGGGGGCGCATCGCGCTGGCCAAACCTGACGTCTTCAAGAATGACCCGGTTAATATGATCCGGCTGTTCCACATCGCCGATATCAACAATCTCGAACTGCACCCGGATGCCTTGCGCGTCGTCACGCGCTCGCTGTCGCTCATCAACGATGCTCTGCGGGAAAACGAGGAGGCGAATCGGCTTTTCCTGTCGATCCTCACCTCGCGGCGCGATCCTGCATTAACGCTTCGACGCATGAATGAGGCAGGCGTTCTCGGCAAATTCATTCCCGAATTCGGCAAGATCGTCGCGATGATGCAGTTCAACATGTATCATCACTATACCGTGGACGAGCACCTGATCCGTTCGGTCGGTGTGTTGTCCGAGGTGGACAAGGGGACGGCTGTCGATGCCCATCCGCTGGCCAACCAGCTGATGCCGGGTCTTGAGGAGCGCGAAGCGCTTTATGTCGCCGTCCTGCTGCATGATGTGGCCAAGGGGCGGCAGGAAGACCACTCGATTGCCGGCGCGCGCGTGGCCCGCAAGCTGTGCCAGCGTTTCCGCCTCACCGGCAAGCAGACCGAAACCGTCGTCTGGCTGATCGAGCAGCATCTCCTGATGTCCATGGTCGCCCAGACACGCGATCTGCACGACCGCAAGACCATCACCGATTTCGCCGACAAGGTGCAATCCATGGAGCGGCTGAAGATGCTGCTCATCCTGACGGTCTGCGATATTCGCGCCGTTGGTCCGGGTGTGTGGAACGGTTGGAAGGGACAGTTGCTGCGTTCGCTTTATTACGAGACGGAACTGCTGCTTTCCGGTGGCTTCTCGGAAGTCTCTCGCAAGGAACGCGCACAGATCGCCCGGCAGGCGCTTTACGAGGCACTGGACGACTGGGGCCAAAAGGCGCGGCGCAAATATACCAAGCTGCATTACGAGCCCTATCTGCTGACGGTGGCGCTGGAAGATCAGGTGCGCCACACCCGCTTCATCCGCGAGGCCGACAAGCAGGAAAAGGCACTGTCGACCATGGTGCGTACCCATTCCTTCCACGCGATTACGGAAATTACCGTGCTGGCGCCCGACCATCCGCGCCTGCTGTCGATCATAACAGGCGCCTGCGCGGCGGCCGGCGCCAACATTGCCGATGCGCAGATTTTCACCACATCGGATGGACGGGCGCTCGATACGATCCTCATCAACCGTGAATTTCCGATCGATGAAGATGAGACGCGGCGCGGCAACAATGTCGGCAAGCTCATCGAGGAGGTTCTGTCCGGCAAGCAGCGCCTGCCGGAAATGATCGCGACGCGCACCAAGAGCCGCAAGAAAAAAAGCGCCTTCATCATTCCGCCCTCGGTCATCATTTCCAACGGGCTGTCGAACAAGTTCACCGTTATTGAAGTCGAATGCCTCGACCGGCCGGGCCTGCTGGCGGATATGACGGCTGTCATCGCCGATCTGTCGCTCGATATTCATTCCGCCCGCATCACCACCTTTGGCGAAAAGGTCATCGACACCTTCTATGTGACTGATCTCTTCGGGCAGAAGGTGACGAACGACAACCGGCAGGCCAGCATCGCCACCCGCCTGAAGGCGGTGATGAGCGAACAGGAAGATGAATTGCGCGACCGCATGCCGAACGGCATCATCGCCCATCCCGACGTGGCCGCACTGCCGGCCGCGCGCACGGCAAAGGCTTGAAGCGCCCATGAGTCTGATCGGCAAGTTCGCCACCGTCGGCACCGCCACGCTCGGCAGCCGCATCTTCGGCTTCCTCCGGGAAACCCTGATGGCTGCCGCCGTCGGCACCGGCCCGGTGGCCGATGCCTTCAATGCCGCTTTCCGTTTTCCGAACACCTTCCGGCGGCTTTTTGCCGAAGGCGCGTTCAACTCGGCTTTCGTGCCGCTCTTCGCCAAGGAAATCGAGGCGAACGGCATGGAGGGCGCAAGGCGCTTTTCCGAGGAAGTTTTCGGCGTCCTGTTCACCGTGCTTTTGGCTCTGACAATCCTGATGGAATTGTCGATGCCGTTCATCGTGCGTACCGTGATTGCACCGGGCTTCCTCGAAGATCCGGTGAAGTTCGATAACACGGTGCATCTTGCCACCATCATGTTCCCCTATCTCGCCTGCATGTCGCTGGCGGCGATGATGGGTGGCATGTTGAACTCGCTGCACCGCTATTTCGCGGCTGCTATCGCTCCGGTTTTCCTCAACATCATCCTGATCGGCGTGCTCGCTTGGGCATGGTGGAAGAATTATGATCCCCTGCAGGTGGGTTATGCCCTTTCCTGGGGGGTGATGGTGGCGGGTCTGGTGCAGCTTGCCATCGTCTGGATTGCCGTGCGCAATGCCGGCATGCGCATCGGTTTCCGCAGGCCACGACTGACGAAGAATGTGCAGCGGCTTCTGGTCCTCGCGCTGCCGGCGGCAATTACCGGCGGCATCACCCAGATCAACCTGCTAATCAACACCAATATCGCCTCTGCTGGCGAAGGAGTGATCTCCTCGCTTGCCTATGCGGACCGGATTTACCAGCTCCCGCTCGGTGTCGTCGGTATCGCTGTCGCCACCGTGCTTCTTCCGGAACTGGCGCGCGCCCTGCGCGGTGGCCATATGGTCGAGGCGGGAAGCCTGCAGAACCGTTCGGTCGAATTCGTACTCTTCCTGACCTTGCCCGCTGCCGCTGCCCTTCTCGTCATGGCGGAACCGATTGTCCGTTTTCTCTATGAGCGCGGCAATTTTTCGCCGTCCGCCACCATCACTGTTGCGCAAATCCTCGGCATCTATGGTCTTGGCCTGCCGGCTTTCGTGCTGATAAAGGCCTTCATTCCGGGCTTCTTCGCCCGCGAAGACACCCGCACACCGATGATTTTCGCAGCAATTTCCGTGGTGGTGAACGTCTCGCTGGCGCTGACGCTGTTTCCGCGTCTCGGCGGTCCAGGCATCGCCATTGCCGAGATCACCGCCGGCTGGGTGAATGCCGCCTTGCTGTTTGCCATGCTGCTGTGGCGCGGTCACTGGCAGGTGGATATTCCGCTGCTTACTCGCATTCCGCGGCTGCTGCTGGCTGCCGCCCTCATGGCGGGCTTCGTCCACTATGCGCTGACCTGGCTTAGTTTCGAGCTATCTTCGGCCTCGTCGATTTTCGTTCAGGCCGGCACCATCATGGCTCTCGTTTTTGCCGCCATGCTGGTTTATTTCGTGCTGGCCTTCGCTTCGGGCGGCGCTGATATCGGCATGGTCAAGCGCGCCATTCGCAAGCGCGGCAAAAAGAACGTCGAGACGGAGGCAGGCTGATGTCCTTTGCCGAAAACCGCCGCATCGCCCTCGTCACCCTCGTGGTCGATGACTACGATCGGGCAAAGGCGTTTTATTGCGAGGTTCTGGGGTTTGAGTGCCTCTCCGATCAGCCGCTTGGTGATGGCAAAAGGTGGCTGGTGGTGAAACCTCAAGGCACCGACGGCTGCGCCCTGCTGCTTGCCGAGGCCGATGGTGAATCGCAGCGGCTTGCCATTGGCAATCAGACCGGCGGACGTGTCGGGTTTTTCCTCAATACCGATGATTTTCAAAGCGACTACGAGACGATGCTGGCGCGCGGCGTGCGTTTTCTGGAAGAGCCGCGCCATGAGGTTTACGGCTCCGTCGCGGTCTTTGTCGACCCTTATGGAAATCGCTGGGATCTTCTTCAGCCGCGCGGCTGATATGCCCTGAAACCGCTTGATTGCGAGGGGCTGCGGGTGCATAAGCGCGTGCAATTCAAATCACGGGGCGGGGCCCTCCACAAGCCTTTTCGAGGACGACAATGAACGTATTCAAGCCGCTGGTTTTCTCGGGCGTCCAGCCGACCGGCAATCTGCATCTCGGCAATTATCTCGGCGCTATCCGCAAGTTCGTGGCTTTGCAGGAAGATAACGACTGCATCTATTGCGTCGTCGACATGCACGCCATCACTGCCCAGCTCGTTCATTCTGACTTGAAGGCGCAGACCCGCTCGATCGCGGCCGCCTTCATCGCCTCGGGCATCGACCCCGTAAAGCACATCGTCTTCAACCAGTCGGCCGTGCCGCAGCATGCGGAACTGGCATGGGTGTTCAACTGCGTGGCGCGTATCGGCTGGATGGAGCGCATGACGCAGTTCAAGGACAAGTCCGGAAAGAATGCCGAACAGGTCTCGCTTGGCCTGCTTGCCTATCCGAGCCTGATGGCCGCCGACATTCTCGTCTACCGCGCCACGCACGTTCCTGTTGGTGACGACCAGAAGCAGCATCTGGAACTGGCCCGCGATATCGCCCAGAAATTCAACATCGATTTCGGCGACCACATCCGCAATGCCGGTCTCGGCCTCGATATCAAGGTGGGCGACGAGCCGGTGCACGCCTATTTCCCGATGGTGGAGCCACTGATTGGCGGCCCGGCGCCGCGTGTCATGTCTCTGAAGGACGGCACCAAGAAGATGTCGAAGTCCGACCCGTCCGACCTGTCGCGCATCAACCTGATGGACGACGTCGACGCGATTTCGAAGAAGATCAAGAAGGCAAAGACCGATCCTGACGCGCTGCCGAGCGAAGTGGAAGGCCTGAAGGGCCGCCCCGAGGCGGAAAACCTCGTCGGCATCTATGCTGCGCTCTCCGACAAGACGAAGGCGGACGTTCTGGCCGAATTCGGTGGACAGCAATTCTCGGCCTTCAAGCCGGCACTCGTCGAACTTGCCGTCAACGTGCTCGCGCCGGTCAACAACGAAATGCGCCGCCTTCTCGATGACCCGACCCATATCGACGCCATCCTCAAAGAGGGCGGTGAGCGGGCGCGTACTATTGCCGAAAAGACGATGAACGAGGTGCGCGACATCATCGGCTTCCTGCGCTGAGAGAGGTCGCTGCCGCGCTGATGCGGCGGGCGGTTTGCGCCTGCCGTGATTTGATATAATCTCCGCCCGAACCGTCGGGCGGTTCTCGGATCACGGCGGACCTTAGGGAGTGCGGAATGGTTTCAACACGGCTGTCGCGTCTGGAAGGGCATCGTCGCAAATTTCTCGCTGTTATCGACGACACACCGGAATGCGAAAGGGCCGTGCATTATGCCGGTCGTCGCGCCAAGAATTCCAATGGCGGGCTGGTGCTGCTCTACATGATCCCGGAAGGCGATTTCCAGCAATGGCTGGGTGTCGAGCAGATCATGCGGGCCGAGGCCCGCGAGGAGGCGGAAGCCACGCTTGCCAAGATCGCCCAGAAGGTGCGTGAGACAATCGGCATCGAGCCTGAATCAGTGATCCGCGAAGGCAGCGCCACCGAGCAGATCCACGGGTTGATCGAAGAAGACCGCGATATCGCCATTCTCGTGCTGGCGGCGGGTTCGACAAAGGAAGGGCCGGGGCCGCTCGTATCTTCCATCGCCGGGCGAGGGGCAGCCTTCCCCATTCCCGTCACTGTCCTGCCGGATACGCTGACGGATGAGGAAATCGATGCGCTCTGCTGATCCGGGTTTCGGACAAGATTTAGGGGCTGACGATTTCTTGAATGTAATTATCATGTCAGGGCTTGAAGTGAAGCTTCGCCGGGCGTATTTTGGAAGAATTCTAAATTACGAGGCGTGAACCGCGACCTCGAAGGAGACGATGATGTTCATTCAGACGGAAGCCACGCCCAACCCCGCCACGCTGAAGTTTTTGCCCGGCAAGGTGGTGCTGGAAAGCGGGACAGCTGAGTTTCTCAATCCTTCGCAGGCGCAGGCTTCTCCGCTGGCGGAGCGTCTTTTTACGATTCCCGGCGTCACCGGCGTTTATTTCGGCTTCGATTTCATAACCGTGACCAAAGACGATGCGGAATGGCAGCACCTGAAGCCCGCCATTCTCGGTTCGATTATGGAACACTTCATGTCCGGTCGCCCGATCATGGGTACGGCGATTGCGGCGGAAGTCTCGGACGAAGAGGACGAGTTTTTCGAAGAGGGTGACGAGACAATCGTCGCCACGATCAAGGAACTGCTGGAAACCCGTGTGCGTCCTGCCGTGGCGCAGGATGGCGGCGACATTACTTTCCGCGGTTTCCGTGATGGCACCGTGTTCCTGAACATGAAGGGCGCCTGCTCGGGTTGCCCGTCCTCCACGGCCACGCTGAAGCACGGTGTTCAGAACCTGCTTCGCCATTTCGTGCCGGAAGTGCGCGAAGTCGAAGCGGTATGACATCGTAAGCCAGGTCCCGACATGATTGTTCTCGCACTCGACACGTCAGGTGTGGATTGTTCCGCCTGCGTTTATGACAGCGCCTCCGACAGGGTACTCGGCGAGGTGTGCGAAATGATCGGCAAGGGTCATGCCGAAAGGCTGATGGCCGTCATCGATGGCGCCTTGCAGCAGGCGCAACTCCCGCTGCAGAAGGTTGAGCGTATTGCCGTGACCATCGGTCCGGGCTCCTTCACTGGCATTCGTGTCGGTGTCGCTGCTGCGCGCGGCTTTGCCCTGTCGCTTGGCGTCGAGGCCGTTGGCATCACCACGCTTGAAACGCTTGCCCTGCATCATCTGCTGACAAATCCCGGCCGGCCGGTGGCCGTCGGGCTGGATGCCAAACGTGGCGAAGCATATCTCCAGACTTTCGCGGCGGATGGATCGCCGCTCGCTGAGGCGACACTTTTGTCTCTGAATGATGCCAGGGGCGTTCTTTCCGGTTTCGATGGTGCCGTGATTGGTTCGGCCGCGCCGCTGTTTGCAGGAGAGGAAATCGGCTCGGGGCCGGACCATTTCCCGATTGCTTCGGTTGCACGCTCGGCGGCGCGCAAGCCGGCGGGTCAGCCGAAACCGGCGCCGCTTTATCTGCGCGGTCCGGATGCCCGTCCGCAAACCGGTTTTGCGCTGGCACGCCAGGACGTTGCCTGATAGGGCATTGCCCGTGAATGATTCCTGTAATGCCCGATTCTTTTGATGCCAGATTCCTATTATGTTTGACGAATATCTGAGCTGGAAACCCTATTTCGAGATCGTGCCGATGCAGCATGAGGATTGCGCCGCGGTGGCGGAACTGCATGCGCTGCGTTTTCCGCGCCCGTGGAATGACGGTGAATTTTCCGGGCTGTTGACGCAAGGTTCGGTTTTTGGCGCCGTTGCCCGCCAGACCAACGCGTTCTTCAGCAAGCCTCTCGGCGGTTTTGTGCTGGCGCGGGAAGTGGCGGGCGAGGCGGAAATCCTGACCGTTGCGGTTTCCGACAAGTTCGGACGCACCGGTCTCGGCTGGCGCCTGATGCAGTCGGCGGTACGTGAAGCGATGATGCGCGGCGCTGAAACCATGTTTCTCGAGGTGGACAACGGCAACACCTCCGCTCTCGGGCTTTATAAAAAGCTCGGCTTCAAGACGGTTGCGGAGCGCAAGGCCTATTACACCTCCAGGGATGGAACCAAGTCGACGGCGCTTGTCATGCGCCGCGATCTTCGCTAGTTCCCTGCGACAGGCATTTTTTCGGCGAGAGCCGCAAAATTCAACCGGAATACTCAAAAGGCCAGAAGACGTGATAGACCTTTCGAAAACGCTGGAGGAGCTTTGTGCCGAGCGCGGCATGCGGATGACGGACCAGCGCCGCGTCATTGCCCGTGTCCTGCAGGAATCGGCCGACCATCCGGATGTCGAGGAATTGTACCGCCGTTCCTCCGCGGTGGATCCACGCATCTCGATTTCCACCGTCTACCGAACGGTGAAGCTGTTCGAAGATGCCGGTATCATCGAACGGCACGATTTTCGCGATGGCCGTTCGCGTTATGAGACCGTGCCCGAAGAGCACCACGATCATCTGATCGATCTGAAGAACAGCGTGGTCATCGAGTTTCATTCGCCGGAAATCGAAGCGCTGCAGGAAAAGATCGCCCGCGAGCACGGCTTCAAGCTGGTGGATCACAGGCTGGAACTCTACGGCGTGCCGTTGAAGCCCGACGAACGCTGAGACGCCGGTGAACAAACGGGCGTTTCACTCATGATGTGGCTGCGCACAGCCTATATCGCGATCGTCCTCCTGATCGTCACGCTCATGCTGCTGCCGCTGCAACTGCTGGGCCTTGCCTTCGACTGGCGGCTGCGTCGCCGTATTCCCCGCCTATGGCATCGCATTGCCTGTCATGTTCTCGGCATTCGTGTGCATGTTCACGGAGAGGTGGAGCGGGCAAAACCGCTGATGCTGGCGGTCAATCACGCCTCGTGGAAGGACATCCTCGTTCTCGGCAGCATTGCCGACGTTGTGTTCATTGCCAAGACGGAAGTGCGGGACTGGCCGGTTTTTGGCTGGCTCGCCCGCCTGCAGAAAAGCATCTTCGTTCAGCGCGAGCAGAAGCGGAGCACTGGCGCACAGGTCGGCGAGATCGCTGCCCGCATGGCCGACGGCGAGATTGTCGTGTTGTTTCCGGAAGGCACCACTTCGGATGGGAACAGAATGCTGGCGGTGAAATCCTCGCTGTTCGGTGCGGCCTCCACCGCCGCTGAACAGGTGCCGGGCAAGCTGGTTTATGTGCAGCCGGTTGCGATTGCCTATACGCGGGTACATGGGATGGCCATGGGCCGCTACCACCGGGTTATTGCCGCCTGGCCGGGCAGCATAACGCTGGTGCCGCATCTGCTTGGCATCATCAAGGCCGGCGCCATTGATGTGGACGTGACCTTCGGCGAGAGTGTTCCATTTCACAGCACGGATAACCGCAAGCGCCTGGCGACCGATATCGCTGCTTCCATCCGTTCCATGCTGGCCTTCAGCCTGCGCGGCGGCTGGCGGAAATAGCGGTGTCGTCGCTCTTTCCGGGATTTTTTTGTTTAATCTGGCCGGGAAAAACACTAAATAGCGGCCATGACCCAGGAAACGCTTGGCCTTGACGCCCCACACATGATCGCCCGCGAGGGCTCTAACAGCCGCAAGGTCTTTATCAAGACCTATGGCTGTCAGATGAACGTCTACGATTCCGTCCGCATGAGTGATGCGCTGGCGAAGGACGGTTACGTTCAGACCGAAGATATGGGCGAGGCGGATCTGGTTCTGCTGAACACCTGTCACATCCGCGAAAAAGCGGCTGAAAAGGTGTATTCGGCGCTTGGACGTCTGCGCGACATGAAAAAATCGCGCGAAGAGCAGGGCCGCGAATTCATGATCGGCGTTGCCGGCTGCGTGGCGCAGGCCGAAGGCGAGGAAATTCTCCGCCGCGCGCCCGCCGTGGACGTCGTTATTGGCCCGCAGACCTACCACCGCCTGCCGGATGCCCTGAAGCGGGTGCGCGGCGGTGAACGCGTCATCGAGACCGAATATGCGGTCGAGGACAAGTTCGAGCATCTGCCGGTCGCTGAAAAGGCGACGTTGCGCACCCGCGGCGTCACCGCGTTTCTGACGGTGCAGGAAGGCTGCGACAAGTTCTGTACCTTCTGCGTCGTACCCTATACCCGTGGCTCGGAAGTCTCCCGTCCCGTGCGGCAGATCGTCGATGAGGCGATGAAACTGGTGGATGCCGGCGTGCGGGAGATCACGCTGCTTGGACAGAACGTCAACGCCTGGCAGGGCGAAGGCCCGAAGGGCGATAAATGGGGTCTTGCCGAACTGCTTTACCGGCTGGCGGAAATTCCGGGTCTTGCCCGGCTTCGCTACACCACCAGCCATCCGCGTGACATGGACGATCGGCTGATCGGCGCCCATCGCGATCTCCGGATCCTCATGCCTTACCTGCATCTCCCGGTGCAGTCAGGGTCGGATAGCATTCTGAAAGCAATGAACCGTCGCCATACGGGCGAGGAATATATCCAGCTTATCGAAAAAATCCGCACCGCCCGCCCTGATATCGCCATGTCGGGAGATTTTATTGTCGGCTTCCCCGGCGAGACGGATCGCGATTTCGAAGACACGATGGCGATGGTCGAGACGGTGAAATACGCGCAGGCTTTTTCCTTCAAATATTCTACCCGTCCCGGCACGCCGGGCGCTGACCTTAACGATCAGGTCGAGGAAGAGGTAAAGGCCGAGCGGCTGGAGAGATTGCAGGCGCTGTTGCTGCGGCAGCAGAAGGAATTTGCGGAATCGCTAGTCGGAAAGACCATGGATGTGTTGCTGGAAAAGCCCGGCCGCATGCCTGAACAGTTGATAGGTCGCTCCCCCTGGCTGCAATCCGTGAATCTTGATGCAAAGACTTTGAAAATCGGTGACATTGTTAATGTACGAATCACCGCAACGGGTCCAAACAGCTTGTTTGCCGAGGTGGCAGAGAGTTAGAGTGAGGAGCCGACACTGATTGGGACAGGAGCCTGACCGCTTGAACGCACATGAATTGGTATCACCTTCATCGCGCCAGCCACGCCAAGCCGCGACCGACGCCAATCACTTCGTCCTCACGTTCGAGAATAACAGGATAGCGGGAGAGCTATTCGGTCAGTTCGATCAGAACCTGAAATTGCTGGAACAGCGCCTCAACATTGATACGCGCCCGCGCGGCAATTCCGTCGCCATCACCGGTGATGTCGTCGCCACCAATCAGGCCCGCCGGGCGCTGGATTTCCTCTACGAACGTCTGCTCAAGGGCGGAACCGCCGAGGTTTCCGACGTGGAAGGCGCGATCCGCATGGCGATGGCCGCGGACGATCAACTGACCTTGCCGACGATGGAGCGCAAGGCGAAGATTTCCATGGCGCAGATTTCCACCCGCAAGAAGACCATCGCTGCCCGCACGCCGACGCAGGATGTCTATATGCGGGCGCTGGAGCAATCCGAGCTGGTTTTCGGCGTCGGCCCTGCCGGCACCGGCAAGACCTATCTTGCCGTGGCGCATGCCGCGCAGCTTCTGGAGCGCGGTGCGGTTGACCGTATCATCCTGTCGCGTCCTGCCGTCGAGGCGGGCGAACGGCTGGGCTTCCTGCCGGGCGACATGAAGGAAAAGGTCGATCCCTATCTTCGTCCGCTTTATGACGCGCTTTATGACATGATGCCGGGTGACAAGGTGGAGCGCGCCATTCAGGCAGGCGTCATCGAAATCGCCCCACTCGCCTTCATGCGCGGCCGCACCCTTGCCAACGCCGCCGTCATTCTGGACGAAGCCCAGAACACCACGACCATGCAGATGAAGATGTTCCTCACCCGCCTTGGTGAAAACGGCCGTATGATCGTGACCGGCGACCCGAGCCAGGTGGACCTGCCGCGCGGCGTGAAATCCGGTCTTGTCGAGGCCCTGCAAATCCTCACCGATGTGGAGGGCGTGTCGGTCGTGCGCTTCAAGGATGTCGACGTCGTGCGTCATCCGATGGTGGCGCGTATTGTCCGGGCGTATGAATCCCACACGGCGGTGCCGGATGAAAGCCTCGTGAAGGGCAGCTGACGTAAAGACAATGACAGCTCTGGATATTCAAATCAGCATCGAGGCCGAAGGCTGGTCCTCGGAAGAGGACTTGGCTGCCTTTGCCACCAAGGTGCTGGACGCGGCGGTCGATTTTCTGAAGCGGGAAGAGGAGCAACCCTTCCCGAAAATGCCGGTGGAGCTGTCGCTGGTCTTTACCGATGATGAAAATATTCGGGAAATCAATGCCGAGTGGCGCGACAAGGACAAGGCGACCAATGTCTTGTCTTTCCCCGCTTTTCCGCTGGAACCGGGCGGTATGCCCGGCCCGATGCTGGGCGATATCGTCATCGCGCGCGAGACGGTTGAGCGTGAGGCCCTTGAACTTGACAAGAGTTTCGAGGATCATCTGACCCATCTGCTCGTTCATGGGTTCCTGCATTTGTTTGGTTATGACCACATGGACGAGGAAGAAGCGGAAGAAATGGAGTCGCTTGAGACTCGCATTTTGGCGGTGCTTGGCCTATCTGATCCATACGCGGGTCAGGAACCGCTTTGAATATTGTCTGGAGCCATGAACGAACATTCTGCACGACCTGCCAATGAGGGCAGAGAAAACGGCGAGCAGTCCTCCTCGGAAGAGGGCAGTAGTCATTTACGTCAAGACTACAACGCAAAGCCGAGATCGACGATCTGGTCGCGCATCGCGCGGTTGCTGAGACCGTCTCAAGGCGAGCGCCTGCGCGAGGATTTGACCGACGCGCTGATGGATGACACCGAAATCGGTGCCGCCTTTTCGCCCGAAGAACGGGCGATGTTGAACAATATCCTGCGTTTCCGTGAGGTTAGAGTCGAAGATATCATGATCCCGCGGGTCGATATTGACGGTCTCGATCAGAACATGACAATCGGCGAGGCGCTGATCCTCTTTGAGGAAACCGGGCGCTCGCGCATGCCGGTCTATGACGAAACGCTGGATGACCCGAAGGGCATGATCCACATTCGCGATCTCTTGGCGTACGTCGCAAAGCAGGCCCGCAACAAGCGCCGGGCGGGATCGCGCAGCGTCGCTTATGGCGAAGCGAAAGCGCCGCGTTCGCCGCGCCCGAATTTCGATCTGGCGCGGGTCGATCTGGAGCAGACGGTTGCCGATGCCGGGCTGGTGCGTAAAATTCTGTTCGCGCCGCCCTCGATGCTGGCCTCCGATCTTTTGAAGACCATGCAGGCCCAGAGAACCCAGCTCGCCCTCGTGATCGATGAATATGGTGGCACCGACGGTCTCGTCAGCCACGAAGATATCGTCGAGATGGTCGTTGGTGATATCGACGACGAGCACGACAAGGACGAGGCGATGTTTTCGCGCCTGTCCCCCGACGTGCTTGTGGCCGATGCCCGCGCCGAACTTACGGAACTCGCTGAGGCGATCGGGCCGGAATTCGATGTCCGCGAACATCTGGAGGAAATCGATACGCTCGGTGGGCTCATCTTCTTTGCGCTCGGCCGTATTCCGGCCAAGGGCGAGGTGGTCAGGGCCGTGCCCGGTTTCGAATTCCAGATTCTCGATGCGGATACACGGCGCATCAAGGGTGTCCGCATTGTCCGTAATCACGGCTCGGAAGGGCAGGATGATCGCGCGCCAGGCGACGCTCATGCCAATGAGGTAATTGCGCTGCCCGCGCCGGATGTGCGCCTTATCACGCACCAGCAGAATGCCGACTGAACAGGATCCGACGGGATAATACCCGTCGGTTCGCTGCTTCAATATCGATTTGACCGCTTCTGATGCTTCTGTGGGCCGACGAAAAACACGCCGGGTCATCAGGGCTTCCTCCACTCCTGTGGACTGCGAATCTTTTTTCCGTTACTCCGGGTCTGAGGGAAAATTCCGCGGCGCCGCCTTGCCGGGAGCGGTATTTTCCGGACGCGCATAAAACGGAGATGGCATGGAGCGTCTTGCAGGCAGGGTAATGCTGGCCGGTGGCAAAAGCCGAGCAGTGATGGCGATTGCCGCAGGCGCGGTTGGTGCGCTGGCTTTGCCTCCATTCGGTTTTTTCGCGGCGCTGTTTTTCTCCTTCACGCTGCTTGTCTGGCTGGTGGACGGCTGCACGGGCAAGCCCGGCGGCGGCATCTTCAGCCGCATCCTGCCCGCCTTTGGCATCGGCTGGTGTTTCGGCTTCGGCTATTTCGTGGCGGGCCTTTGGTGGCTGGGTAATGCCCTGTTGCTGGAGGCAGACGAATTCGCCTGGGCACTGCCGCTCGCCATCATCGGCCTTCCGGCTCTTCTTGCGCTGTTTTATGGTTTTGCAGTCGCTGCGGCCAACATCGTCTGGTCGGATGGTCTTGGCCGTATCGCCGCCCTTGCCGCCGCATTCGGCCTGTTTGAATGGCTGCGCAGTTTTCTTGCGACCGGTTTTCCCTGGAACGCCATCGGCTACGGTATCATGCCCATTCCGGTCATGATGCAGTCCGCGCATCTGCTAGGGCTTTTCAGCGTCACCACGCTCGCCGTCTTTATTTTTGCCGCGCCGGCCCTGATTGGCACAAAAAAAGGCATGTGGCCGGGCCTCGCTCTGGCGGGCCTGCTGCTGGCCGGCCATTTTGGGTATGGCTTCTATCGCCTTCAGACACCCGTGGAAACGCCGCAGGATGCACTGACGGTCAGGATCGTACAGCCGTCCATAGACCAGTCCCGCAAAATGCTGAATGCCGATCGTGCGGAGATATTTGGCGAACATCTGCGGCTGACGGCGCTGCCGCCCGGCGAGGGGAAAAAGCGCCCCGATATCGTCGTATGGCCGGAAACCTCCGTGCCCTTCATCCTGACGCAGAACCCGGATGCTCTGGCGGAAATCGCAAAAACGCTGGAAGATGGACAAATCCTGTTCACCGGCGCTGTCAGAATGGAAGATCAGGGTGCCGGTCGGCCACCACGTTATTACAATTCGGTCTATGCGATCGACAGCCAGGGCGAAATCCTCGCCGCAAGCGACAAGGTTCACCTGACGCCCTTTGGCGAATACGTCCCCTTCGAAGGCATTCTGCGGGAGTTCGGCATCGACAATGTCATCAGCCTGCCGGGTGGTTTTTCGGCCGCCTCGTCGCGCACGCCCCTGACGTTGCCGTCCGGCAAGACCTTTTATCCCCTGATCTGTTACGAGATCATTTTTCCGGGTGAGATGACGCCGGGTCTGTCGGGTTCGGCAGCAATTCTGAACGTGACAAATGACGGCTGGTTCGGCGACACGCCTGGCCCCTATCAGCACTTTTTGCAGGCAAGAGTCCGTGCGGTTGAAACGGGCGTGCCGGTGATTCGCGGCGCCAATACCGGAATTTCGGCTGTCATCGACCCCTATGGTCGCATTATTGCCGGGTTGGATTACGGTCGGGTTGGCATTGTTGACGCCACTTTGAGTGGTGGGTCAAACGACGCATTTACTTACGACACACATCGGACGTATTTCTGGTTGATTTTTTCAATCATGCTAATCGTTGCGGTATTTCCTGCCTGGAGTTTTGCTCGGCGTCAGAATTGACCGGGAACTCCCGCAATTGCATAGTGAATACGTCAGTCGTAAAACAAGTTTAGACGCTGTCGAAATGCAGCTCATTTATTCGAATAGTAATGAAGCGAGATATCAACCCTTTCCGAGTGTCAGGACCGCATGATGACCGAGAATAAGAAAAAGCCTAACCCCATCGACATTCATGTCGGAAGCCGAATTCGTCTTCGCAGAACCATGCTCGGCATGAGCCAGGAAAAGCTGGGCGAAAGCCTTGGAATTACCTTTCAGCAAATCCAGAAATATGAAAAGGGCACGAACCGCGTCGGTGCGAGCCGCCTTCAGAATATTTCCGCGATCCTCAACGTTCCGGTGTCCTTCTTTTTCGAAGATGCTCCCGGTGATCAGGTTGGCGGCGCATCCGGCATGGCGGAAGCCTCCAGCTCCAATTACGTGGTTGACTTCCTGTCCTCGGCTGAAGGTTTGCAGCTGAACCGCGCTTTTGTGAAGATCGCCGATCCCAAGGTCCGCCGTCGTCTCGTTGATCTCGTCAAGGCGCTCGCCGCCGAAGGAGACGCGGAGTAAGTCTCCACAGTTGATGCCCATAATTTCCGGCAAGGGCGCCGGACACTCAACGGTCCGCAAGGGCCGTTTTTTTGTGCCGGATTAGAAAGGAATTCTCACATAAAGATATATTTATGTGGTTGTGTCCTTGTTTTTCGCGGCCGAAATGACTAACAAACTCGAAGACCGTTCTTTGAGGGGAATCCCGCATGCGTGCCAATTACCTGTTCACCAGCGAGTCCGTGGCCGAAGGTCATCCGGACAAGGTTTGTGACCGTATTTCCGATGAAATCGTCGATCTCATTTATCGTGAAGCGTCCAAGACGGGTGTTGACCCCTGGACCGTGCGCATCGCATGCGAGACGCTTGCGACGACCAACCGCGTCGTCATCGCCGGTGAGGTTCGGGTTCCCGATACCCTGCTGAAGAAGGACAAGGACGGCAAGGTCGTCAAGGACGCCTCCGGCCACCCGGTCATCAATCCTTCCAAGTTCAAGTCCGCGGCCCGCAAGGCAATCCGCGACATCGGCTACGAGCAGGATGGTTTCCACTGGAAGACCGCCAAGATCGATGTTCTCCTGCATCCGCAGTCGGCAGACATCGCGCAGGGCGTCGACAATGCTTCCGACAAGCAGGGTGACGAAGGTGCTGGCGACCAGGGCATCATGTTCGGTTACGCCTGCAAGGAAACGCCGGACCTGATGCCGGCCCCGATCTATTATTCGCACCGTATCCTGCAGCTGCTCGCCACCGCCCGCAAGAGCGGCGAAGGCGAAGCGGCAAAGCTCGGCCCTGATGCCAAGAGCCAGGTGACGGTTCGTTACGTCGATGGCAAGGCTTCGGAAGCCGTATCCATCGTTCTGTCCACGCAGCATCTCGATGCAAGCTGGGATTCGAAGAAGGTTCGCGCCGTTGTCGAACCCTATATCCGCGAAGCTCTGGGCGACCTGAAGATCGCTGACGATTGCCAGTGGTACATCAACCCGACGGGCAAGTTCGTCATCGGCGGTCCTGATGGCGATGCCGGCCTGACCGGCCGCAAGATCATCGTCGACACCTATGGCGGTGCTGCCCCCCATGGTGGCGGTGCATTCTCCGGCAAGGACACGACCAAGGTCGACCGTTCCGCCGCCTATGCCGCCCGCTACCTTGCCAAGAACGTTGTGGCTGCCGGTTTGGCCGAGCGCTGCACAATCCAGATCTCCTACGCTATCGGCATCGCCCAGCCGCTGTCGATCTATGTCGATCTGCACGGCACGGGCAAGGTCAGCGAAGATCAGGTTGAAGGTGCGATCCGCAAGGTCATGGACCTCTCGCCTTCGGGCATCCGCCGTCATCTCGATCTTAACAAGCCGATCTACGCCAAGACGTCCTCCTACGGCCATTTTGGTCGCAAGGCCGGCCGTGACGGCTCCTTCTCCTGGGAGAAGCTTGATCTGGTGAAGCCGCTCAAGGAAGCGTTGAGCGCCTAACACTTGTTATTTGGCGGCGATTGAGAGATACCGTCACCAACTTTTGTAACCCGCATAGTGCCATTCATCTGGCGCTGTGCGGGTTAAATCTATTTGTTCTTGAGAGTATGACATGACGGAAGAACGGCGTTCGCGCGCAACGGAAGCGTTTTTTGGCAGACGCAAGGGCAAGCCTTTGCGCAATCAGCAGGTCGACACGATCGAAAACCTGCTGCCTTTGCTGAAAATCGATCTGGAGAGCACACCGCCACAAAATCTGGCGGCTCTCTTTCCTGCGGATGTGAGATCGGTTCGTCTGGAGATCGGTTTCGGCGGCGGCGAGCATCTTGCCCATCGCGCGGTTGAAAACCCCGAGACAGGCTTTATCGGCGTCGAGCCCTTCGTCAATTCCATGGCCAAGCTGCTCGCAACCGTGCGCGAACGCGAGTTGATGAATATCCGCCTTTACGATGATGACGCGACGCAATTGCTGGACTGGCTGCCGGAAGGGTCGATCGATCACATTGATCTTCTCTACCCCGATCCGTGGCCGAAGAAAAAGCACTGGAAGCGCCGTTTCGTCTCCGACGTCAATCTTGCCCGCTTCCACAGGGTGCTGAAACCCGGCGGCAAGTTCTGCTTCGCTTCGGATATCGACACCTACGTCAACTGGACGCTGCAGCATTGCGCCCGCCATGGCGGTTTCGAATGGACGGCGACGAGCGCTGACGATTGGCGCACGCCCTATGCCAACTGGCCGGGCACGCGTTATGAGAACAAGGCGAAAAGAGAAGGCCGCAGTTCGGCCTATCTCACCTTTATTCGTCGCTGAGCGGCTGAAGTCTCAGATATTCGCATCCACTTCCGCCGCAAGCGGAATGGAAGGCTGGGCGCCGGCGCGGGTGCAGGCGAGCGAACCTGCGACGGCGGCACGCTTCAGCGCCTTTTCGAAATCCATCCCCTGATCGAGGCTGGCGGCGAGATAACCGCAAAAAGTATCGCCTGCGCCAACCGTATCGACGGGTACGATCTTCAGACCGGCGGCCCGGTAAAGCTTGCTGTTGCGAATGGCGATCACGCCGTCCGCTCCAAGCGTGACGATCAATGTCTGGCCGGTTTTTTCATGTAAGGCCTTGAGTTCGTTTTCCCGTTCCGAACCGGAAAGCCCGTTCTTGCCGATCAGCAACTCGAACTCTGTTTCGTTGGCGATGACGATATCGGCAAGGCCGGCAAGGCGAGGTCCGTCTGCGGTCAGCGGCGCAGTATTGATGACGGTGGTGACGCGCTTCGCCTTCGCGGCCGTCAGCGCCGCTTCGATGGCGGATGCGGGTATTTCGAACTGCAGCATCAGAATATCGCCCGCCGACATCTCCGACACGACCTTGGCGGCGTCGGATGCCGACACTTCGCCATTGGCGGCAGGAATGACCGAGATCATGTTCTCTCCGCCTTCACCGATGAGGATCATCGCCGTGCCGGTCGGGCCCGGCGCGGTCTTGACGAGCGAGAGGTCGGTGCCGGCATCACGCAACAATGTCAGCGCCGGTGCGGCAAACGTATCGTCACCCGCTGCACCCGCCATTTTGACCGTGGCGCCCGCCCGCTTTGCGGCAAGCGCCTGATTGGCTCCCTTTCCGCCCGCCGCGGTGGAGAAGCTTTCTCCCGTCACGGTTTCACCGGGTTTTGGAAGACGTTTGGCGGTGGCGATGAGATCCATGTTGATGGAGCCGAAAATAGTAATCATGGGCGGCATGTCCGTATGAAATTCAAGCGAGACGGCGACTTTGCCCGAGACGATCACTCGTCGTCAACTACCCGTAATTTGGCCGCACCGGCTCTGTTATCCGCAAAGCGGCGAGCCTGCTCGATTTCCCCATGCGCAGCTTCTTTTTCCGTCGGCGAAAAATCGAGGCCCTCAATTTTTTGGCCGCGCGCCAAGACCTTGTCGGAGGAAATCAGCATCATGTCGACGTCCTTCTGCGCCAGCCCGAAATGAGCCTGCAGCTTGCGCGTCCGGTCGTCCAGCCGCCGCACATCGTCCATCAGCAACGCCACTTCGCCTTGAATGAGATGCGCCTGCTCGCGCATGCGCTGATCTTTCAGCACCGACTGGATGACCTGCACCGACAGCATCAGAAGGGACGGCGATACGATGACGACGCGAGCCCGATGGGCGCGCTGCACCAGATATTCGAAATGCTGGTGAATATCGGCGAAGATCGATTCGGACGGCACGAAGATGAAGGCCGTATCCTGTGTCTCGCCGCGAATGAGGTATTTCTCGGCCACGTCGCGAATGTGCACTTCCATATCGCGCCGGAACTGCTGAATGGCGGCGCGCTTCGCTTCCGGCGACTCATCTGCTTTCAGTGCGTTCCAGGCTTCCAGCGGAAACTTGGCGTCGATGACAAGCGGCGGCGCGTTATTCGGCATCTTGATGGTGCAGTCCGGCCGGTAACCGTTCGAAAGTGTGGGCTGAAGCTGGAACGCACCTGCGGGAAGTGCATCGGCGATCAGCGCCTCCATGCGCGCCTGTCCGAAGGCGCCTCGCGTCTGCTTGTTGGAAAGGATCGCCTGCAGCCCGACCACATCCTTGGCCAGATCCTGAATATTGCCCTGTGCGGCATCGATGACAGCCAAGCGCTCCTGAAGACGGCTCAGATTTTCATGCGTTGATCGGGTCTGCTCCGTCAGCGTTTCGCCCAGCCGCTGCGACATGCCGTCGAGACGCTGGTTGAGCGTCTGGCTCATCTCGGTCTGGCGTGTGCCAAGCGTCTCCGCCATGGCGGCAATTCGGCCGTGCAGTTCGGACTGGGTTTTCAGAAGGTCGGAGATTTCTCCATCCGCTCCCGCTTTTTTCACGCGGTTCGTTGTGACTAGCCATGTGATCGCCAGACCGAAAAGCAGAGCCGCGAGCAGCGCGCCGAAGCTGATATCGACGGAACCGGCCCGCAATGCTGGATCGAGGAGAACGGATAAATCTATGCTCATGATTAAATCTAGCAGATTTCTTGTGATTCGTAAGATCAAAACAAGAACATTCCTGCGGCGGAAATGAGTCCGGCAGAGCGGAAGCCCGGCGCGGTTTGACCGCTCGTGTTTTTTATTTCCTCCGCGCAAGAGATACGTTATGGGAAGCTATGACTATCAAACCGCTTATCATTTTGCCCGATCCCGTGCTGCGCCAGCAATCGAAACCCATCGAACAGGTGGATGCCGAGGTGCTGCGCCTTGCCGACGACATGCTGGAAACCATGTATGATGCGCCGGGCATTGGCCTTGCCGCCATCCAGGTCGGCGTGGCGCGCCGTATGCTGGTGATTGACGTTGCGCGTGAAGGCGAGGAAAAGACCCCCGTCGTCTTCATCAACCCGGAAATCCTCAAGGTGTCGGACGATATTTCGACCTATGAGGAAGGCTGCCTCTCCATTCCCGATTATTACGCCGAAGTCGAGCGCCCAGCGGCGCTGACGGTGCGCTATGTCGGTCGTGACGGCAAGCAGCAGACCGTTGAGGCGGACGGGCTTCTCGCCACGTGCCTGCAGCATGAGATCGATCACCTGAACGGTGTTCTGTTCATCGACCATATCTCGCGGCTGAAACGCGACATGGTCATCAAGAAATTCACCAAAGCGGCCCGCGCAAAGGTCTGATCCGTCCTCCTTGTCTGGAGACGGAAGGGCACAAAGGGCAGGGGGCGACGATGTCTCTTCGCATCATCTTCATGGGTACGCCGGATTTTTCCGTTCCCACCTTGCGTGCATTGGTGGAAGCGGGCCACGAGGTTGTTGCCGTTTATACGCAGCCGCCGCGTCCCGGCGGTCGTCGTGGCCTCGATCTGCAGAAGTCTCCCGTGCATCAGGCGGCCGAACTTCTGGGCCTGCCCGTGCTGACGCCCGTGAACTTCAAGGCCGAGGAAGATCGCCAGCAGTTCCGGGACTTCAACGCAGATGTGGCGGTTGTCGTGGCTTACGGGTTGCTGTTGCCTGAAGCGATCCTCACCGGCACGCGCCTTGGCTGTTATAATGGTCACGCCTCCCTGCTGCCGCGCTGGCGGGGTGCGGCTCCCATCCAGCGGGCGATCATGGCCGGCGATGCCGAGACCGGCATGATGGTCATGAAAATGGAAAAGGGGCTCGATACCGGCCCCGTCGCGCTGACCGCAAAGGTCGCGATCGGCGAGAATATGACAGCCGGCGAGCTGCACGACAGTCTCATGCTCGCAGGCGCGCGGCTGATGCGGCAGGCGATGGACAGGCTGGAAGCAGACGACCTGCCCCTCATCACACAGGCCGAAGAGGGTGTTGTTTACGCTTCGAAGATCGACAAGGGTGAGACCCGCATCGATTTCTCCCGCCCTGCACAGGATGTCCATAACCATATTCGGGGCCTTTCGCCGTTTCCCGGCGCATGGCTGGAAATGGATATTGGCGGCAAGGCCGAGCGCGTGAAGGTTCTGGCCTCTGAGCTGGCAAGTGGCATGGGAGAAGCGGGCACCGTGCTGGACGACGCCCTCACCATTGCCTGCGGCAGCGATGCCGTTCGGCTCACTCGCCTGCAAAAGGCGGGCGGCAAGCCGATGTCGGCCGCCGATTTCGTTCGTGGCACGCCGGTTCCCGTCAAAACGAGGCTCGGCTGATGCCACGCTTCCGCATGACCGTCGAATATGACGGTTCACCCTATTTCGGCTGGCAGAGACAGGATAACGGCCCCTCGGTTCAAGGCGCGCTGGAGGCTGCCGTCCGGTCGCTGACAGGGGAAACCGTTTCCATTCGCGGTGCGGGCCGTACCGATTCCGGCGTACATGCCGTCGGGCAGGTGGCCCATGCCGATCTTTCTCGCGACTGGGAGCCTTACAAGCTTCGCAATGCGTTGAACGCCCATCTGGCGATGGCGAAGGAGGCCGTCTCGGTTCTGGACGTCGCAGCCGTAACGGAAGATTTCGACGCCCGTTTTTCCGCCACCCGCCGCCATTACCTCTATCGCATCATTTGCCGGAAGGCTCGGCTGGCGCTGGAACACAAACGTGCATGGTGGGTCTCGAAAGACATGGACCATGAGCGCATGCACGCGGCTGCGCAGATGCTTGTCGGCCGGCATGATTTCACCACCTTTCGCTCGGTTCATTGCCAGGCGAACAGCCCGATCCGGACCCTCGACCGGCTGGATGTGACACGCAATGGCGACCTCATCGAAATCCGCGCGACGGCGCAGAGTTTCCTGCATAACCAGATCCGCTCTTTCGCCGGTACGCTGAAAATGGCCGGTGAAGGCGCCATGACACCGGAGGATGTGCGCGTGGCACTGGAAGCCCGGGATCGCAAGGCCTGCGGCCCGGTTGCGCCGCCGGACGGTCTTTATTTCATGCAGGTCGATTATCCTGATGTCATTCCGCCGCGTGTGCATTCAAAAGTCGAGACCGTGGAAGACGCGGACTGACCCAGAAGTGAGTGTCGGCTATCAAGCCGGGTAGACGCCAAGAAAACGCTGCAGCGCCTCCGACAGAAGCATGCCCGGCACCAGCAGCGTCATGACGATGGCGGAGACGAGTAGCGACTGGTCACGGATGAAGAACCGCACGATCCGCGAAAAGGCGAAGACCAGCGACAGAAGCAGCGCCAGCCACAGAATGGCGATCAGCCCTTGCAAGGGCGGCAGGAAGAAAGCGATCAGGATCAGAATGGCATAGGCGTAGGAAAACGGCAGCGACAGCCAGTTCATGGTGGTGACCAGCGGGGCGAATTTTTCCCGTGCGCCGAAGGCGAACAGCAGCATGCCGATCAGCAGTAGCGGCACGATCCAGCAGATGGCCTCGACCATCGCCAGACGGAAAAAGAAGATCAGCCCGGTTCCGGTGCCCGGTGGACATCCGGCGAGGAAGGCCGCGCGCAGCCACAGCCAGGAAACCAGCATGGCGGGCAGGCACCACAGGGCGGAATAGAAGGATCGTGCCATGCCACGCTCGGTCAGATCGAGATAGCGCGCGCCGGTATGGTCGCCGAGCAGCAGAAGCCACAGACCTTTCAGATAAAGCCTTATTTCACTTGCCGTCGGCATGGGCGAACCATCGTTCGATAAAGGTTTCGTAGATGCGCGTCAGTGTCTCGAGATCGGCAACCGCCACACGCTCATCGACCATATGCATCGTTTGTCCGACGAGGCCGAATTCCACCACCGGGCAATAATCCTTGATGAAGCGGGCATCCGAGGTGCCGCCGGTGGTCGACAGTTTCGGCTCCTTGCCGGTAACGGCCTCGACAGCACCTGACAGCGAGGAGATGAGCGCATTGTTGCGCGTCAGGAAAACGTGGGCCGGTCGGTCCGCCCAGACGATCTCGTATTTGACCGGGCTGCGGTCAGGGCGAAGCTCACCTTCGGTGGCAGCCGCATCCAGACGGCGGATGATTTCCGCCCGCAGGCTTTCGGCTGTCCAGGTATCGTTGAAACGAATGTTGAAGGCCGCCGTCGCCCGTGAGGGGATGACATTGGTGGCGGCATTGCCGGTATCGACGGTCGTGACTTCCAGATTGGAGGGCTGGAAATTATCCGTGCCGTGATCGAAGGGCGGATGCATCAACGCATGGGTCAGCTGCAACAGCCCGCGAATGGGGTTGTCCGCGAGATGCGGGTAGGCGGCATGACCCTGAACGCCATGGACCGTTATCCGGCCGGAAAGCGACCCTCGGCGACCGATCTTGATCATGTCGCCCAGCTGGTCGGGATTGGTCGGCTCCCCCACCACGCAGGCATCCCATGTCTCGCCTTTGGCAGCGGCCCATTCCAGCAGCTTGGAGGTGCCGTTGATTGACGGGCCTTCCTCGTCGCCGGTAATCAGGAAAGAAACGGAGCCCTGTGGTTTGCCGTGTTTTTCGATATGGCGGGCAATGGCCGCGACGAAACAGGCAATGCCGCCCTTCATATCCACCGCACCGCGGCCGTACATTTCCCCGCCGGCAATCTCTGCCGAGAAGGGGGGATGGCTCCATGCGGCCTCGTCACCCACGGGAACGACATCCGTATGGCCCGCAAACATCAGATGCGGACCTTCGGTGCCGAGCCGGGCATAGAGGTTTTCCACGTCAGGCGTTCCCGCCTCGCTTGCAATCATCCTTTCAACCGCAAAGCCAAGCGGCGAAAGCAGGCTGTCGAGCAGGGAAAGCGCGCCGCCTTCCGCAGGCGTCACCGACGGGCAACGGATGAGGGCGGCGAGATTGGCAACGGGATCGGTCGTGGTCATGGTATCAGCTTTTATCAGTCGCGCAGAAGCTCGTTGATGCCGGTCTTGGAGCGGGTCTTTTCATCGACGCGCTTGACGATCACGGCGCAATAGAGGCTTGGGCCCGGCTCGCCGTTCGGGAAAGGCTTGCCCGGCATGGTGCCGGCAACGACGACGGAATAGGGCGGAACTTCGCCATAGGTGATTTCGCCGGTGGCGCGATCGACGATCTTGGTCGACTTGCCGATGAAGACGCCCATGCCGAGAACGGCGCCTTCGCGCACGATGCAGCCTTCAACGACTTCCGAGCGGGCGCCGATGAAGCAGTTATCCTCGATGATGGTCGGGCCGGCCTGCAGCGGCTCCAGAACGCCGCCAATGCCAACGCCGCCGGAGAGGTGCACATTCTTGCCGATCTGCGCGCAGGAACCGACGGTTGCCCAGGTGTCGACCATCGTGCCTTCATCAACATAGGCACCGAGATTGACGAAAGACGGCATCAGCACGACGTTCTTGGCCACGTAAGCCGAACGGCGCACGACAGCGTTCGGCACGGCGCGGAAACCGGCGGCACGGAACTGGTTTTCACCCCAGTTTTCGAACTTCGACGGCACCTTGTCCCACCAGGTGGATTCACCCGGTCCGCCGGTGACGATTTCCATGTCGTTGAGGCGGAAGGAAAGAAGCACGGCCTTTTTCAGCCACTGGTTCACCTTCCAGTTGCCATCCGCCTGCTTTTCAGCCACGCGCGCCTTGCCGCTATCGAGAAGTTGAAGAGATGTGTTCACCGCACCGCGAACCTCGCCCTTCGTCGATACGTTCACGCCATCGCGGTTGTCAAAGGCGGTTTCGATGATGGTTTCGAGGGAGGTGAGATCCGTAAGGCTCATGGAAAATTCCTTAAAGTCGCGTGTGGTCGTGGTCACGGCAGGTCCCGCGCCGCTGGAAGGCTTTGGCCATTTGATCTAAGGGAGTGTTGGAAAGGCGTCAATGTGATTTGGGTGATTTGGCGCGTCAGACGAAAGGCATGGAAATGACACGACTGAAAAATGGCAAATTGCGGCGTAAGGATGGGGTATGGGACCCCTTGAAGCGCAGCTCTGCGGACAAGCAGCAGGCCGAGGTCGTTCCGAAAACACCGCAGTCGGATTCCCCGTCTTACCGGCTTGCCTATGTGGACATGGATTTCCTCTGCCGTGAGGAATTGCGTCCCGTCAGGCTGCAGCTGGAACTTCTGAAGACGGAAATGGCGCTCACCGAACGCGGCATCAAATCCACCGTCGTCATGTTCGGCGGCGCCCGCATTCCCGAACCCGGTGGCGAGGCCTGGGCGGCGCGCAACGAAACGCAGAAGCGTAATCTGGAGCAATCCTCCGTCTATTACGACGAGGCGCGCAAATTTGCCCGGCTGTGCACCGACTATGCCGCGAAATCCGATCATCTCGAATATGTCGTGGTCACCGGCGGCGGCCCCGGTGTCATGGAAGCGGGCAATCGTGGTGCGGCCGATGTGGGCGGCCCGTCGATCGGTCTCAACATCGTTCTGCCGCATGAGCAGGCGCCGAACCCCTATGTCACGCCGGAGCTGAGCTTCAATTTCCACTATTTCGCCATCCGCAAGATGCATTTCCTGATGCGGGCGAAGGCGGTGGTGATCTTCCCCGGCGGTTTCGGTACGCTCGATGAACTGTTCGAGACGCTGACGCTTATCCAGACCAAGCGCATGGCGCCCATTCCGCTCATCCTGTTCGGCGAGAAGTTCTGGCGCTCGGTGGTCAATTTCGAATTCCTGGCGGATTTCGGCACCATCGCCCCGGAAGATATGGAATTGCTGCATTTCGCCGAAACGGCTGACGATGCATGGGAAATCATCTCAGCCTATTACGAACACTGATTTTTGCTTGGCGCGACGAAGTAAATTTTAGGGCTTAATTAGCAAAGATACTCTAATTTTGCCTCGTCGCGCTGCAGCGCACTGTCCATGCGGACGGGCCTCCATGACGGAGATTTATCATCCGTTGACGTCAGCCTCCCGGCAGACGATTTGATCGAGGCCAAAATGTTCAATTTCAAAGTGAAGTCGCTTGCGACCAAGCTTATCCTCGTTACCGGCTGTGCCATCACCACGGTCCTTGTCGCATCGAATTCCTTCCTCATTTCCCAGACCAGCGAGCGCGTCCATGCTTTGACCATGGATCAGGCCAATACCGAGGCGCGCGCCATCGCCAACGTCATCGCCGCCGATGTGGGTGAGCTTGGCAGCGCCGCGCGTTCCATGGCCGGTGTCATCGGCCGCGCGCATCAGGCGAAATCGATGGATCGCCCCGGCATCATCAATATTCTCAAGGCCAATGTCGAGCAGAATACTTTCGCTTTCGGAAGCTGGTTCTGCGAGCAGCTCGGCCTTTTCGACGGCCAGAGCACCGAGATTGCCAACAGGCTCGATCTCGGCACCAATAAAAATGGCGTCTTCGCCCCCTATTGGTCGAAGACCCAGAAGGGTGACATCCAGTTCTCGACTTTCGATAATGACTACGCCGCCGAATGGTGGGCGCTTGCCGCCAAGACGGGCAAGGGCGCCATCACCCAGCCATATCTGGCGCAGGGCACGGAAGTTCCCACCACCATGACCTCGCTTGCCTATCCCGTCATGTCCGACGGCAAGATGATTGGCGTTGCCGGCGTCGATATTTCGCTGGCCTCGCTGTCGCAGAAGCTGCAGGCGCTGCGTCCTTTCGAAACCGGCCGCGTGACGCTCGTGTCGCAGGGCGGCCAGTGGCTGGTGCCGCCGACGCCCGAGCAGAACATGAAGGCCTATGACGGAGACGGCGCCAGCGCCATTCAGGCGGCACTCGCTTCCGGCAAGCACGGTCTCATCGAAAATCTCGGCCTCGATACCGATGCGCCCTATAACCGCCTCGTCTATCCCTTTGCGGTTCCGGGCCTCAACGCCACCTGGGTCGTACTGGTGGATATTCCGCATCAGGCACTGAACGCGCCGGTGGAAGAGCAGACCTACATGATGATCATCGGTGCGCTCGTCATTCTCGCCGCCGTCATCACCGCACTTTACTTCGCCGTGCGTCACTTCGTCGGCAACCCGCTCGCCTCGCTGGTTTCGGATGTGCGGACGCTGAGCGAAGGCCGTTACGATGAACCGGTGTCCGGGCAGGACCGCCGGGATGAAACGGGGGCTGTTGCCACCGCGCTGGAAGGCTTCCGCGCAAAACTCGCCGGCATTCGTGAAATGGAAGCGGACGCCGCTGTCCAGCGTGGCAATGCGGAAACGGCACGCCAACGGTCGGAATCCGAGCGCACGGAAAACAGCCGCATGCAGCAACACATCGTCAGCGTGCTCGGCTCGGGTCTCAACGCGCTTTCGCAGGGCAACCTCACCTACCGGATCGAGGACGAATTCCCTGGCGACTATGCGAAGCTGCGCAGTGATTTCAACTTGGCGCTAGCAAGCCTCGAGGAAACCGTCTCCACGGTCAATGCGACGGTTGTCACCATCGGCAATGGCACCGGTGAGATCACCCGCGCTGCCAGCGATCTTTCCCACCGCACGGAACAGCAGGCCGCAAGCCTGGAAGAAACCGCCGCAGCCCTCAACCAACTGACCGCACAGGTCAATTCCAGCGCGGAAAATGCCGCGCAGGCGGCCGGTGCCGTCAGTCATGCCTGCGATGACGCCGGCAAGTCGGGTGAGGTGGTGCAGCAGGCCGTCAACTCCATGCAGGGCATCGCGCAATCCTCGGCGGAAATTTCCCGCATCATCGGTGTGATTGATGAGATCGCCTTCCAGACCAATCTTCTGGCGCTGAATGCCGGTGTGGAAGCGGCCCGCGCAGGGGATGCCGGCAAGGGCTTTGCGGTTGTCGCGCAGGAAGTGCGCGAACTGGCGCAACGGTCTGCAACCGCTGCCAAGGAGATCAAGGGACTGATCAACACCTCGGCCACCCAGGTGGGCGAGGGCGTCCAGCTGGTCGGCAAGGCCGGCGAGACGATGAAGAACATCGCTGATCAGGTTTTGCAGATCAACCAGCTGATACGGCAGATTTCCGCTTCCGCCAGCGAACAGGCGGTAGGTCTTAAGGAAATCAATTCTGCCGTTACCCAGATGGATCAGGTCACCCAGCAGAATGCGGCGATGGTGGAAGAAACCACGGCGGCCAGCGTGACGCTGAACGGCGAGGCCGAGACGCTGAAATCGCTCGTCGCCGGTTTTGCCGTGTCCGGTAGTCAACCCAGCCAGCAATTGCGCTCCGCGGCAGCTGCCATGCGTGCACCTTCGGCTCCTGCCGCAGCACCGGCCCGCTCTACGGCATCGCGTCCCCGTCCAAGGACCAGCGGTGCAAACGCACTGGCGCAGGATGACTGGACGGAATTCTGACGGGTTTCCCCGCTTCAAATAAAAAGGGCCGCTGGTATCGCCAGCGGCCCTTTTTTCATTCCTGCGTTCCGGTCAGAGCCGGGCAAAACGTTCCGTCAGCAATTCGAAGAAACCGTCCGCATCCACGTTGCGCATCACGCGGGCATTGGCGGGGCGTTCGGTCACGCGCCACCAGTCAACCACCGTCATGCCCATGGTCAGTTCGGACGTGGCCTCGATTTCGACGTTACACTCGCGACCCTGAAACAGCTCGGGTCTGATGAGATAGGCAATGACGGATGGATCGTGCAGCGGGCCGCCGTCCGAACCGTATTTCTCGATGTCGAAGCGCTCGAAGAACTCCAGCATTTCCGCCATGGCGATGGCCGGGCGTGTGCCGATGTCGCGAATGCGGCTGACCCGCGCCTTGGTGGTCAGAAGCTTATGGGTGACGTCGAGCGGCATCATGACAACAGGAATGCCGGCACGGAAGACGATATCGGCAGCCTGCGGATCGACATAGATGTTGAACTCGGCCGCCGGCGTGATATTGCCGCCCTCGAAGAAGCCGCCGCCCATCATCACCAATTCCTGGATGCGGTCGGCAATCTCGGGCGCTTTAAGCAGTGCCAGCGCCACATTGGTGAGCGCCCCGAGCGTGCAGAGCGTCACCGTGCCGGCGGGTTCCCGCATCAGCGTTTCGATGATGAAATCGACCGCATGCTGCTTTTGGGCCTCCATCGTCGGTTCATCGAGAACAGGGCCGTCGAGACCGGTGCTGCCGTGAACATGCTCGGCGGTAATGGGCTTGCGCACCAGCGGCTTCTCTGCGCCCTCATAGACGGGAATATCGGTGCGGCCGCACAATTCGCAGATGATGCGAATATTGCGGCTGGTCAGTTTCAGCGGGACGTTGCCTGCGACGGCGCACAATCCGAGAATGTCGATTTCATCAGGGCTTGCGAAAGCGAGCATGATTGCCGCCGCGTCGTCCTGGCCCGGATCGGTGTCGATGATGATTTTTCTGCGTTCTGCCATGTCTTGCCCGCCGTTGAGGTGAGCGCTTTTTTCGAGCGACGGATGCTCACTTGTCAAGCTCATTCCTCGGCGTCCCCTTCGCGCCGTTCTCCCGTCTTGCGCATCGCGGCCTGGCTTCCCATATTGTTTGAGCCGGTTCGCTTGACCGGCAAGGTTGCCGGAAGCGGGACCGCGAAACGTCGCTTGGTTGCAAGGACAGAAAAGATATGAGCCGCATGACGCCATTCACCCACCCGCTTCTGCTGGGCTTTGATGCCATGGAAAAAACGCTGGAGCGCATGGCGAAGGCCAATGACGGCTATCCCCCCTATAACATCGAACGGCTGCCCGGGGTCGAAGACGTGCCGGAGCGCCTGCGCATCACCATCGCTGTTGCCGGGTTTTCACAGGACGATCTGGATGTGACGACGGCCGACAACCAGCTTGTCATTCGCGGTCGCCAGCAGGAACAGGAAAAGCGGGACTTCCTCTATAGGGGCATTGCGGCGCGCCAGTTCCAGCGGGTCTTCGTGCTTGCCGATGGCATGCAGGTCAGGGAAGCGCGCATGCGCAACGGCCTTCTTTCCATCGATCTGGTGCGGCCTGAAATTTCGAACGTGGTAAAGAAAATTAATATTTCCGTCTCAGAGTAGAACGTGAACGCCGGAATCGGACATGAATCGCTCGGCGTGAAGAAGGAGGCTGAAATATGCTTTTAAAAGAAGCGCATGCGCGTCTCACCCGATCCCAGCTGGCCCATATCGGCGAAGGAGAAGTGGGATATATCCGCAAAATCCGTGCGGAAGACGTAAGCCGCTGTTTCCCGGAAGCACCTGATCTCGATCCGCAACTGGATCTCTGGGCGCTGTTTGGTGCGGATGGCACGCCGATCCTCCTGACCGACAACCGTTCAAGTACCTTTTTCAAGGCTGCCGAAGACGATCTCAAGACCGTCAGCCTGCACTAGAGCATTTCCCGTAAAAGTGCGTAGCGGTTTTACGTCTGAAAAACGCGTGCAAACAAACAGATGGAGAATTTACGGGAAAAGTGAATCCCTGTTTTCCGTCTGGAGATGCAAAGAAAAAGCCCGCTTTTGAGCGGGCTTTTTCCTTGATGGATTTAAAGGAACGGGCGGTCCGGCATATCGTCGATCGAGATGACGCCGTCCTTGTTCTTGTCCAGCCGCTCGAACATTTTCTCGCCGGCTGCGGTGAATTCGGCCTTGCTGACCTGCCCGTTCTCGTCGGTATCGGCCCAGCGGAGCATGCCGAGGCCCGCACCCTTGCCGCCATGCTTGCCCCAGCCCTGATGACCGGAACGGCCGCCATGCTCGCGTTCGGCATGTCTTTCGGCGCGCTTGCCCTCCGGGCCTTTGCCGTCTTCGGCTTTGGCGTCCTCACGCTCGGGGCGCGGATTGGCGGCGCGGAAAGCTTCCATTTTCGCCTGGCGATATTCGCGCATTTCCTTCGGCGTGATCGAACCGTCCTTATCCTTGTCGATCTCGGTGAAAAGCGCGTCCTGTCGTGCGGCGAATTCTTCCTTCGAAATCTTGCCGTCCTTGTTGGTATCGGCAACCTTCAGGAGGTGAATGAAGGCAGCTTCCTGGCGGATCGGCATGCGATCCTTATGGCCTTTGCCGGGTGCGGCGAAACTTGCCGTTGCGGCCGTGCTGAGCACAAGGGCTGCGCCAAGAGCAGAGAGGGCGATTTTTCGTGTGGTCATCGTCATTACCTTTCTTTGGTGTCCCTGAAGAAAAGATAGTGACCTCTATCGAGCCTCACCACTTAAACATCGGTAAGGTGGATGAAGCTTCGGTAATGTTGCGGCGTAACTCGGCTATGGCGCTCAGCCGGCAATGGTTTTCGTCAGGAAGCCGGTCAGATTGTCGGTGATGTAGTCGATATGCGCATCGGTCTCGACGGGAATTTCCCAGCGCTCCATGATGACACCCTCGAGATTGGAGGGAACGAGCAGCACGGTTTTCATGCCAAGCGCCTTGGGGGCCGCAAGATTGCGCGGCAGGTCTTCGAACATGGCTGCTTTTTTCGTGTCGAGTTTCGCAAGCGCTGCGAATTTCTCATAGGTTGCGCGGGCCGGCTTCGGCAGGTAACCGGCAGCGACGATATCGAAGATATCCTCGAACTGATCGAGAATGCCAAGCGCGCCGGCGGCCGCCTGCGCATGCTTGACGCTGCCATTGGTCAGAATGAACTTGCGGCCCGGCAGCGCCTTGATCGCTTCGCCGAGTTCCGGATGGGGTTTCAGCGCCGAATAATCGATGGCATGGGCGCGCTCCAGAAACTCGTCCGGGCTGATGCCGTAATTGATCATCAGTCCCTGAAGCGTTGTGCCATGGTCATGGTAATAACGCTTCTGCAGCACACGAGCCTCTTCCGGGTCGAGCTTTAAAAGCTCCGCAACATAGGCCGTCATGTTGCGGTCGATCTGGGAAAACAGATTGACGTGATGCGGATAGAGTGTGTTGTCGAGATCGAAGACCCATTCGCTCACATGGGCGAAATCGGCGGCATCGGGCAGGTTTTTCGGCTTTGTGTCCATGGCCTGCTTTATGCCCGTTTCGAATGCCGAAGAAAATCGAAAAGACGACGATTGGCAAGAAAATCGGGCTTGGCTGGGGCCTGCAGCGCATGATACCGCCAAACCATGGAACTCTGGATAGGCATAACCTTTGCAAGCGCGTTCTTGCAGAACCTGCGCTCGACCCTGCAAAAGCACCTTAAGGGCATGATGGGCACCACGGGCGCAACCTTCGTGCGCTTCGTGTTCGGCATGCCCTTTGCTCTTGCCTATCTCGCCTTTTTGCATTTCGGGGTCGGCCGGCCGCTGCCGGTGCCGAATATGTCTTTTGCCGTATGGGCGACGGTCGGGGCCATGGCGCAGATCGCCGCCACCTTCCTTCTGGTCCACCTGTTTTCCTTCCGCAACTTCGCGGTCGGCACGGCCTACTCCCGCACCGAACCCGCGCAGGCGGCGCTGTTTGCGCTCATTTTCATCGGTGAAAGCGTCAATGGCGGCACATTGGCGGCCATTGCGGTTTCGGTCGCCGGCGTCATGCTGATTTCGGTGGCGCGCACGGAAGTCACACCTGCCTCTATTCTCACCTCCATCTTCAGCCGGACAGCCGGTATAGGTCTCGCCTCTGGTGCGTTCTTCGGCCTGTCCTCGGTTGCCTATCGGTCGGCATCGCTGGCGCTCGCGCCCAGCCTGCCAACGCCCGATGCGGTGGTGCAGGCGGGCTACACCCTCGTCATCGTCATCGTGATGCAGACAGTATCGATGTTCCTGTGGATCGTCTGGCGGCAGAGGGATGAGTTGCGGCGCATCGCAAAGGCGTGGAAACCGTCACTTGCGGTCGGTTTCGTCGGTGCTACGGCCTCATTTGGCTGGTTTACGGCGATGACCTTGCAGCAGGCCGCCGTGGTCAAGGCGCTGGCACAGGTGGAGATGCTGTTTGCCTTCGCCTCGACCGTGCTGTTCTTCAAGGAGAAGATCAACAGGCTCGAACTTTCCGGCTGCCTGTTAATTGTCGTCGGGGTCTTGTCGCTTCTGGTGTTCGGCTGAAACGTCGTCTGTGGCGGACAGGCTGGCCGTCCGCCACATTAAATCGCATCAGGGCACGATCAGCGTACCGGCGCCTTCCGTGAAGATTTCCAGAAGCACGGAATGCGGGGTCTTGCCGTTGAGGATCACCACGCCCTGCACGCCAGCCTTTATGGCCTCGATGCAGGTCTCGACCTTCGGGATCATGCCGCCGGAAATCGTGCCATCCTTGATGAGCGCGCGTGCCTGGGAAACCGTCAGTTCCTTGATGAGTTCCTTGTTGCGATCAAGAACGCCCGGAACGTCGGTCAGGAACAGCAGGCGTGTGGCGTTCAGCGCGCCGGCAATGGCGCCGGCAAAGGTGTCGGCGTTGATGTTGTAGGTGGCGCCATCGCGGCCGGGAGCGACGGGGGCGATGACCGGGATCATCTCGGACTTGGCGAGCAGGTCGAGCAATGTGCGGTCGACTTCCACGACTTCACCGACGAAACCGAGATCGAGAACACGTTCGATATTGCTGTCGGGATCGATGACGGTTTTTTTCGCCTTTTCGGCGAAGACCATGTTGCCGTCCTTGCCGCAAAGACCGATCGCCCATTCGCCCGTCTGGTTGATGAGTGCGACGATTTCCTTGTTGATCGAACCGGCCAGAACCATTTCGACGATCTCGACCGTCTTGGCGTCGGTGACACGAAGGCCGCCCTCGAATTTCGATTCGATGCCCATTTTCGTCAGCATCGCGCCGATCTGCGGGCCGCCGCCATGGACGACGATGGGGTTGATGCCGGACTGCTTCAACAGGGCGATATCTTCCGCGAAAGCCTTGCCGAGTGTCGAATCCCCCATGGCGTGACCACCATATTTTACGACGATGGTCTTGTTCTCATATTTCTGCATGAAGGGCAGAGCCTGTGCAAGCAGCCGCGCCTGAGTTTCGCTTTCGGAAGAAGTCATGGAAAAACCTCGGTCTGTGGTTGCGGCCCAAAAGAGCCTTTCATCGCTCTACAGCATCGGTGCAGAAATCGGAATCGATTTTTGCAGTGCAGGATGCATGGATCGGCCATGCCGGCACGTTTGCAGGGACAGGCGGATGTCTGCTTTTGACGAATGAAATAACCTCCGGGCCTTATTGTGTCGATGCCTGGTAAAATTCCGCTTTTGGGCGGCGCAAAGCACGTAATAAGATTGACATAAAGCACCAATCGGACCAGCCTTGTTTGCGGCAGGGGAGGGGTTATTCAGCAGGGCGACAGGGATGTGTCGCGCATCGCGAAACGATGCTGCCTGGACGACCGAGGAGTTTGAAGACCTATGACGGCACCGGATCGAGACAAGCAAAGCGGTTTGCGGGACGAAGTGCTCGCTGGCGAATATGTGCTGGGTGCCCTGCCGCCGGAAAGCATGGCGGAGCTTGCCAAACGCGTCAAACGCGACCGCCAGTTTGCTGCCATGGTCAGGCGCTGGCGGGATAATCTGGCTGAAACCGAGTACCGGGAAAAGGCGACCGTCGCTGCATTGCTTGAAAGGGATCCAACCCGGTCAGGCCTGCCTTTCAAAAGTCAGCCTCTGCGCAATGGTAGCATGTTCGCCGCCATGCTTCTGGAGGTCTGGCATTCGGTGCGTTTCTGGCGGCTTCTGGCATTGACGGCGATGCTGTGGACCGCCGTTCTGCTTTTTACCATCGCCTGAGGACAAGGGCCGCGCCTCTTAAAGCGAGACGGTTCTGACGATCTCGGCGCGCAGGCTGTCCAGCCCGAAGGATTTTTCCGACGACGTGGCGAGAACTTCCGGATAGGCCGCAGGACGCTTGCGGATTTTCTCCAGCGTTTCACCGATCAACCGGGGAACACCGACGTCCTTGATCTTGTCCGTCTTCGTCAGCACGACCTGATAGGAAACGGCCGCCTTGTCGAGCAGGCTCAGAACCTCTTCATCGTTCTTCTTAATGCCATGGCGGGAATCGATCAGCACGTAAACGCGCTTCAGCGTTGCGCGGCCACGCAGATAATCGAAGACGAGCTTTGTCCAGGCGTCGACATGGTCCTTTGGTGCCTGCGCATAACCGTAACCGGGCATGTCGACCAGCGCCATCGGCGGCAGGTCACCCGGCTCGCCGGAATAACCTTCCGGAACGAAATAGTTCAGTTCCTGCGTGCGGCCGGGCGTGTTGGAAGTGCGGGCAAGTCCCTTGTGGCCCACCAACGCATTGATGAGCGAGGACTTGCCGACATTCGAACGTCCAGCAAAAGCAATCTCCGGCGGGCCTTCGGGCGGCAGGAATTTCATCGCGGGAACGCCGCGAATGAATATCCAGGGTCGCCCGAAAAGGGGCTTTTCGGTTGCCGGGCCGGTGTCACTCATTTCGATTGCACCGGCTTTCGCTTGAACAGCCCTTTGAGATTATCGAACAGTTCGATCTTGGCACCGTGACGCTTCATGATGAGGGCCTGCTGCGAGATCGACAGGGTGTTGTTCCACGCCCAGTAGATAACCAGACCAGCCGGGAAGGAAGCCAGCATGAAGGTGAAGATCAGCGGCATCCAGGTGAAGATCATCGCCTGTGTCGGATCGGGCGGTGTCGGGTTCATGCGCATCTGCAGGAACATGGTGATGCCCATGATCAACGGCCAGACGCCGATCATCAGGAAGTGCGGCACGTCGTAGGGCAGAAGGCCGAACAGGTTGAACAGCGACGTCGGATCGGGCGCGGAAAGGTCGTGGATCCAGCCGAAGAACGGTGCATGCCGCATTTCGATGGTGACGTAGATGACCTTGTAGAGCGCAAAGAAGACGGGGATCTGCAGCAGCATCGGCCAGCAGCCGGCCACCGGATTGATCTTCTCTTCCTTGTAGAGCTGCATCATCGCCTGCTGCATGGCCATGCGGTCATCGCCGTGCTTGGCCTTCAGCTCTTCCATCTTCGGCTGTACGCGCTTCATGTTCGCCATGGAAGCATACTGCTTGCTGGCGAGCGGGAAGAAGAGCGCCTTGACCACGATGGTGGTGAGCAGGATCGCCACGCCGAAATTGCCGAAATAACGGAAGAAGAAATCCATCATTTTGAACATCGGCTTGGTGATGAAGTAGAACCAGCCCCAGTCGATCAGCAGGTCGAACTTCGGAATGGAATATTCGGTCTCATAACGGTCGACCAGCGGCACTTCCTTGGCGCCGGCGAAGACGAGGCTCTTCAGCTCGATGGACTGGCCGGGTTCGACCGTTATCGTGTCGCTCTTGAAATCGGCCTGATAGCTCGGCTGATTGCCCGTGATATGCGAATAGCGGGTTTCAAACGGCGTCGTCTGCGGCGGGACGATGGCCGCGGCCCAGTATTTGTCGGTGATGCCGAGCCAGCCGCCAGTCGCCTTGGCAACCGTTACCGGTGCCTCTTCAACGTCCTTGTATTTCTCTTCCGTCAGGCTGCCGTCTTTGCCGGAGACACCGAGAAAGCCTTCATGGATAACGAAGACGGGCGGAATCGCCGGCTTGTTGTTGCGCGTCACGCGGCCGTAGGTGGCGAAGGAAATAGCCGTCTGGCCGGGGTTCTCGACCTTATCTGCGACCGAGATCATGTAATGCGGGTCGATCGACACCGTACGGGAGAAAACGACGCCCTTTTCGTTGGTATAGGTGAGCGTGACGGGTGTGGTTTCCGTCAGCTTGTCGCCGCTGGCAAGCGTCCAGACCGTGGTCGGGCCGGGAACGCCACCGACTTCGGCAGCGCCAACATAACCAAGCTCGGTAAAGTAACCGTCCTTGGTGTCGGAGGGCGAAAACAGCGTGATGATCGGGCTCGAGTCATCGACGGTCTCATGGTAGCCCTTGAGCCGGATGTCATCGAAGCGGGCGCCGGTCAGGTTGATCGAACCGGCAATGGCGTTGGTATCGATTGCGACGCGCTGGGTCTTGGCGATCGCTTCTTCCCGGGTCGCCGTGGCGGCGGCCTGCGTGGAGGATGCGGGCGGCGCGCCTTCTACAGTTGCACCGGGCGCGGCACCGGGTGCCGGCTGTTGCTGCGTCGTCTGCTGCTGCGCCTGGCGGGCCTCTTCGGCGCGGCGCTGCTGCTCGATGCGCGGATTCATGTAAAGGAATTGCCAGGCGAGGACGATGACAACCGAAAGGGCTATCGCGATGAAGTAATTGCGGTTCTTTTCCATCATTCTTTCCTGGAGCGGGTCTCCTGGGACCGTTTCGGTTTCGCCGTTCCTTCAATGCGCTCGGTAAGGAGAGACTGAAGTTTCGGGAAGGCCGTACTAAGCACGTCCCTGCGGGCGACAATCACATAGTCATGACCGGGCTTCATTGCGACCCCGGCAGAAAGCCTGACGGCTTCCTTGAGACGGCGGCGCATGCGATTTCGCTCGACCGCGTTGCCTTGTTTTTTTGTTACGGTAAAACCGACCCGTGGTTCGGTTTCCGGGGTCTTCCGATCAAGCACTTCCAGAAGAAAGGTGCCTCCCCGTCGTTTTTCCCCTGCCTGAACGGCAAGAAACTCCGACCGGTTTTTAAGCCGGCCGGGGTGTTTTTTAGTCTCGCTCATGTGCCCGCGACTTTCATCGGGCCACACGCTCGGCAATTAAGCCGACAGACGTGCGCGGCCGCGCGCACGGCGGGCTGCGAGAACCTTGCGGCCGCCAGCAGTAGCCATGCGGGCACGGAAACCATGACGACGCTTGCGAACAAGCTTGGACGGTTGGTAGGTACGCTTCGACATTTATTTAATACCGCGGTGTGCGGCCCTTCTTGAATTTGCAATTATTTGCAAGAGCGTTTCGTTTTTTGCACGGCTAACCCCGCCTGGGCGAGCTTTCAATGGCCGAGCGTGCGCGGCTTATAAGGGCATAGGCCGAACAAAGTCAATTGCCGAAGGGGTTTTCGCGGTTCACCTTTTGCGGAAAACGCACCGCCTTCTCCTTCGCCGACTGTCGATAGAGATTGATTCCAACGCGCAATCGATAAAATCCGAAATTCTTTCTTAACGCAGCATTGATAAATGTTGTGATGCGAAAAGTTATGCCAGCTTCCTGTTTTTCATCGTGCGGCTGGCTTGTGTTTGGGGGAACGAAATTGAGAATTCGCGGTCGTATCAATCTTCTTGTCGGGCTGATGAGCCTCGTGGCCTGTACCATCGGTGGACTGTCCATCTATGCGGTCAGCGAATTCCGGGTGCGTACGGTCGCATATGAAAAGGCCGCGGAGCGCGCCTATAAGGGCGAGGCGCTTAACCGGTTGGTCACCGCGGTCGTGATGGAGGCGCGCGGCGTATATGCCGCCCCCGATATAACAAAGGCCGCACCCTTCGCGGATGGCATCGTCAAGAACCTCGACGCCATGGAAAAGCTGATCGGCACATGGACCCCTCTCGTTCCGGCGGAACAGAAGGCGGCCTTTGATAACCTCGCCAGCCGCTTCAAGGAATTCAAGGCGTTCCGCCTGGAAACCGCGCGGCTTGCCCGCGAGGCCAGCCCACAGGCGGCCAATCTGCAGGGCAACAACGATGCGAACCGGGCCAACCGCAAAGCCTATCAGGCGGATATCGATGCCGTCGTCCAGAATGACATTGCCGAACTTGAGGCCGTCGAAGCCGGCATCGATGGTTTTGTAACGACGACATTCTGGCTGGTCATCATCGTCACCGGCAGCGGCATATTGGCCGGCGCGGCCTTCGGTCTTTATATCGGTACGCGACAGCTGAGTGCGCCCATCCGCAGTGTTTCGGAAGTGATGAACGCCGTGGCGGACGGAAATCTGGACGCGGATGTGCCCTATCTTGGCCGTAACGATGAAATCGGTGAAATGGCCGCAGCCGTTGAAGTCTTCAAGAAGAACGGCCTCGAAATGCGCCGCATGAACGTGCAGGAAACTGCTATGCGCGCCAAGAGCGACGATCTTCAGGCCGGCATGGCCATCGTCGTCGATGCGGCTGCGGGAGGCGATTTCAGCCGCCGCATCAACAAGGATTACGGCGACGAAAACCTCAACCGTTTCGCTGCAACGATCAACGCGCTGCTCACCGGCGTCGACAATGGCGTCTCCGAGACCAGCCGTGTCATCGAAGGTCTGGCGCGCGGTGACCTGACGGAGAAGATGGACGGTGAGTTCCGCGGCGTGTTTGCCGAACTTCAGGCCAACGTCAACGAGACGCTATCCAAGTTGCGCGAAACCATGCACGAGGTGCGTAGCAGCACGGAAGGCATCAGCGGCAACGCAAACGAGTTGCGCTCTGCGGCCGACGACCTGTCGAAGCGGACGGAACAGCAGGCCGCAGCGCTGGAAGAGACCTCCGCCGCTCTGGACGAGATTACCGCCGTTGTTCGCAATTCCACCGATCGTGCGCAGGAAGCCAGCACCATGGTGGCCGAGACCAAGCAGAAGACGGAAGAATCCGCCAATGTCGTGCGCGATGCCGTCTCCGCCATGGATCGCATCGAGCACGCTTCGCGTGAAATCAGCCAGATCATCAACGTCATTGACGAGATCGCTTTCCAGACCAACCTTCTGGCGCTGAATGCGGGCGTCGAAGCCGCCCGCGCCGGCGAGGCGGGCAAGGGCTTCGCCGTCGTCGCCCAGGAAGTGCGCGAACTGGCGCAGCGTTCCGCAACCGCCGCAAAGGACATCAAGGCGCTGATCACCAAATCCGGCCAGGAAGTGGGACGCGGTGTATCGCTGGTGCAGAAAACCGGTAGCGCCTTGAACGAGATCGAGACCCGTGTTCTCGCGATCAATGACCACATCCATTCGATTGCCACGGCGGCGCGGGAACAGTCCACCGGCTTGCACGAGGTCAACACGGCGATCAACCAGATGGACCAGGTGACGCAGCGCAATGCCGCCATGGTGGAAGAAACTTCGGCCGCAACCCACAAGCTCAGCAATGAAGCGGGACATCTCGTGACCCTTGTGTCGCGCTTCAAGGTCGGCGCTGAGGATGCTCCGCTCCGCACCCGGATCGAGCAGCCGATGCGGCCTGTGGCGGTATCCGGCAGAGCGGCAGCTGTAGCCTCTCCGGCCCGCAAGTTGATGAACAGCGTCAGCCGCGCCCTCAATACGCAGCCGGCCGCCGCGCCGGCGCATGGCGACTGGCAGGAATTCTGAGAACGCCGGTCTGCGGTTTCCCGTAAGACCCGCTACAGTTAGAACGCCGCCTTCGGGCGGCGTTTGTTTTTTTGCGACGATGAAAACGTTTATTTTGCAGTGCATTGGAAAAATGTCAGTTAGGTCCTATTATCATGCGTGCATATAAACCGAGCCGTTCAACCGAAGCGGCGGCGCGCATAGGATCAGGGCCAGGTGTTATCTAAAGGCGTAGACAGCTTGGACCGCACGGAGGACAATCCGGTGCACTGCATGCCGGGGTTGACCGCTGGTCTTTCGGGGCGGCTGCTGTTGCTCACGGTCATTTTCGTGATGATCGCCGAAGTGCTGATCTTTGTGCCCTCCGTCGCCAATATGCGTCTTTCATGGCTGCGGGACCGCCTGAACACGGCGGCTGCCGCCGGCGCTGTGATCGACGGCCTGCAGGCCGAATTGCCACGAAGCGTGCAGAACGACACGCTGATGGCAACCGGGGCAAAGCTGATTGCGCTGCGCAAGGACGGCACGTCGCGCCTGCTGGCGGTGGCGGAAACCCCGCCCGGGGTGGACGAGCAATATGATCTTTCCGATGTTTCGCAGCTGGCGGCGGTTCGGGATGCGTTTTCCACATTGCTGTTCGGCGGCAACCGCGTCATCCGCGTTTTCGATGTCGTCGGCGACAGTGACACCATCATCGAGCTGGTGCTCGGCGAATACAAGCTGCGGGCCGCCATGCTCGCCTATGCCCGCAATGTGTTCCTGATCTCCATCGTCCTGTCACTCGTCACCGCCGGCCTCATCTTTATCTCCATCAACCGCATCATGATCCGGCCCATACGGCGGCTGACGCTCGGCATGCAGCATTTCTCGGAAGATCCGGGCAATCCGGAGCGTATCTTCGTGCCGGAAGAAGGCACCGACGAACTGTCGGTTGCTGGCCGTCACCTCGCCGACATGCAGACGGAATTGCAGAAAACGCTAAAGCAACAGAAGAACCTGGTCGATCTCGGCCTTGCCGTTTCCAAGATCAACCACGACATGCGCAATATCCTCTCATCCGCGCAGCTCATGTCCGACCGTCTGGTGGATGCCAAGGACCCGATGGTCCGCAGTTTCGCTCCGAAACTGCTGCGCACCATTGACCGCGCCGTGGCCTATACGGGTGAAGTTCTGGCCTATGGGCAGGCAACGGAGGGTGCGCCGAAACGCAAGACGGTTCATTTGAGCCTTCTGGTTCGGGATGTACGCGATATTCTGGCGCTCGAGCCGGAGAGCGGCATCGAGTTTCATGACAGTGTCCCCACCGATCTGACCGTCGACGCGGATGCCGAGCAACTGTTCCGGGTGATCCACAATCTCTGTCGCAACGCCGTTCAGGCCCTGCAATCCGATGCGACAAATGCCGCGCCGCGACATCTGTCCATTGCTGCTCAAAGGGCCGGCAGTGTCGTCAGCATCGTCATCGACGACAACGGACCGGGAATGCCACGTAAAGCAAAAGAGAACCTGTTCTCCGCTTTCCGCGGGTCGGCCCGCTCCGGCGGCACCGGCCTCGGTCTCGTCATTGCCCGCGAACTGGTGCTTGCCCATGGCGGCACCATAGCGCTTGTCGAGAAGCCCGGCCCGGGCACGCAGTTCCGCATCGAGATCGCTGACCGCGCTGCCACTGTGCAGGCGGCCAGAACCGCCTGAAAATCCCCTCAGTCAACGACCCTCAGCCATCGGCGCGCCTCCTGTAAAAAGGGCAGTGTGCGCCGCTGAAAAAACGGTCCCTATGGAATTTCGTTTGTAATCAATGGCATAAATGAATTGCTGCGGAAAAATGACAATTTCGAAACGAAATCGCTTGCAATCGGAATGAGGACGTTTTAGAGGATCGCCACGCCACCGGAAACGACCGGAACGGCACGCACCCGTAGCTCAGCTGGATAGAGCACCAGACTACGAATCTGGGGGTCAGGAGTTCGAATCTCTTCGGGTGCGCCATCATTTTCCTAATGCATTGAAACGCCAAAACATCTATGGTCTCAGGACCTTAGCGCAAGCCGTCTGGTACACAACAGGGGCACGCAAGGGATGGCCACTCGATGACAGGGCTCACCTATATGCAACGTCGCAAAGGCAGCGGCATCTATGAGTTTCGCAAGAGGCTTCCATCAAGCTTGGCGGGAAAGCCATGCCCCTTGTCACTCAAGGCGACGTTCGGTGAGCTAATCAATCCCGACACTGGATGCTTCAAGCGGGAGCTTACCAAGTCCCTTGCGACCACCGATCACCGACTAGCCAAACGTAGAGACCTCAGCGAAGCCGCACGGGTGACCGATTTGTTGGAGCTTGCGGTCCACTTGATGCATGCGGGTGGTGACGATACCGTGGTTGAGCGGTCCTTGCCCAGCTCTGAAAAGATAGAGACCAGCATTATAGCGGGTATCCTTGCCGAGGATGAGGAAGAGCGGGAGGAGGGTGACCCCCGCCGCCAGTTACAGACCCCTGAGGAACGGGCCCAGTGGCCAGACCTTGAAGACCCGCTGTTTGGTGAACTCGGGATGGCTGAGGGCCACCTTGAAGCAAAAGGCGAAGTTATCGAGATGTTACTGGCTGACTACCGGCAAGCCAACGCCAAGCGTCAGCCGGGAATCGTCAAAGCGGAGCTTCACGCCTACCTCAGGGCGTCTGGCATACCGATAGACCCATCATCGCCGTTTTATCGGAGTGCTGGGCTGGCGGTGCTCAGTGGTCACGTGAAAGCTTACGAGCTCTTGAGGAAGCGGCAAGAGGGTGACGTGGTGCCGACACCGGCCATCGCCCCGGTGGTAGCTGCGAAAGGTCCCCGACTATCGGAGGCGTTCACAAAATGGAAAAATGGGTCTCAAGCACGGGGAGGTAAGCAGCCGTCCCCCAATACTGTCACAGAGGCTGAGCGGGCGGTGAGGTATTTCACGCAGTGGCACGGTGATCTGGCCTTGGGAGAAATCGACAAGCCTAAGGCGCGTGAGTTCCGCGATGCGCTTTCCCGCCTGCCGACGCGCCTCACTGCCAAACAACGGGGAATGCCTCTCAGACGGCTTGTGGAGTCTATAGGCGCGGATCACGCCCCGGCCCATGCTGCTACGGTCAACAAGAGCTTGAATCTTCTAGCGGCCATCGTGGGGGCAGCAGAGCGGGACGGGGAAATGGATAATGTGGCGGGTTTCGTCAATTCGTTCCGAAATCTCAACATCGTCATCGACCAGCGCCATGAGACCACCCAGCGTATGCCCTTCTCCGAGAGCCAGCTTAGCGCTCTTTTTGCAGCCCCCATTTTCACAGGCGGCAAGCGGCCATTGGGCGGCGGTGGGGAGGCAGCATTCTGGTTTCCACTTATCGGCCTCCTCACAGGGGCACGGCTCAACGAGATAGCGCAGCTTCGAATTGCTGACATCAGGCAAGACCCTGAGAGCGGCATCTGGTTTATGGACATAGGCACAGATGGCGGAAGGTCGATCAAGACAGCAAGCTCCCGCCGCCAAGTCCCGCTGCATGGTGAACTCATTCGCCTTGGCCTGTTGCGCTACCGTGATGGTCTCGTCGGTAAGGGAACGAAAAACACAGACAGCCTCTGGCCCGACATCCGATCAGCGGACGGCTTCTATTCCGCCACGGCCTACACTAAGTTCTTCGGAAGATATTTGCGCAAGACCATCGGCATCGAGGATAAGCGGATTGTGTTTCATTCCTTCCGCCACACCTTCAAGCGGCTGGCCCGCGATGCTGGCCTTACGGAAGAGCTTCATGACTGCCTCACGGGGCATGCCGGAAATGGCGGCGTTGGCAGAGGGTATGGCTCCGGGTTCGGGCTGAAGGCGCTACACGAAGCGATTGACCGTATACCTGTGCCCAAGTCCGTTGCCGCGTTGAAGCGGCTTGAAGCTGGTGCAGGGAGCTGAGCCTTTGGGGTGTGCGGCCTTGCTGTTATTAGACCCCCATCATCACTATTCCCTTGGTGGCGGCTTCATGGGAGCTCTCCGTTGGACACTTGTAGGCTAGACCTCAAGGTGACCAGCAATAAGCAAACTCGATGAGTCTGCTCAAAGGGACTGTGAATGATGAAGGGGTCCAAACTCCTCGGAGGCATATTCTAGAGGAGATACATGTAGGGCATATAGAACGAGTTATTTTGTGGTGCCGCCTAACTAATTGGTTTCTCTGCAATTGGCAGCGCTTTGCCGAGCACTTCAAAGCTAACCTGCTGCATCATCCCAATGGCTGTTTCCTTATGGCTGACAGCTACCATCAGGCCGTCATGCATCGGCAAACCCGCAATCCCCTTTGCTGCGAGGCCCAGCAGGACGGCAACCATGATGCGGCTCTCTGTGAACATGAACTCCAGACTGAGCCCCTTTCCGAAGAGCTCCACGATTGCAGGGTGCTTCAAGCAAGCTGCATGCTCAAACCGCCTCATGGTCCAGCCTTCCGGCAACTGCTCCTTGAGCCCCGGGGGCAGTCTTCGAGCCGGACCTTTCCGAGCAAGGAGAGAGGCGACTAACCGCTTCACCGCTCCCCTGCACCCGGATAGCTCAGGGATTGCATAGGGGTCGCCACGCGGCATCTCAACGCCCTGCCTCAGGTAGGCGAGCTGGAGGAACATTGCGCTGAAATCAAGGTCCGCCACTGCTTCGCCGTTGATGCTGAGCCGGTGCCGCTCACGTTTGGGAAGCGATTGCCAGACCCCCCGATACATCCGCCCATGGTGCTGGAAGTCCCCCTGAAACATTCTAACGAGATGAGTGGGCGCTATTGGTTTCCCACCGAAGCGAATGTCCGCTGCATTGATCGTCTCGTTGATGGCCTCCATGCCCCGGCGCATCGCCATGGTGGCGGCTGTGTCAACATACTCCACAAACGCCTCATCGCCGTCCTCAGGCTCAGTAGAGCGGAGGAGAAGCGTCTCCCCTCCAGCCAGCCGTCCAACATCCTGAAGCGTTGCTCCATGCCCTGCAAGCACAGCCTCAAGGCGCGGCGTGGGTGTAACATAGGTTCTGGTTCGCCTTGCGGCTCCCTGCACAACAGACACCATTCCAGCGGCTTGGAGGCCCTTGAGCATGTCGGAGAGCACAGCAATGTGGTAAAGAGGGCAATCGTAACGGGACCTCTTTTCGACTCGGAGAGAAACCGCAAGGGCACAGTGGGTTCCCGACTTGAGGGCCAGCACCGCTAGGTTGGACAGTAGGCTCCGTAGGCAAGCCAGCCGCCTGTGCACCGCGTCGGCTCTGGGTTTGCGTCCCGGCGTGATCTCGGGGGTAGGGAGCAAGGCGAACACCTCAGCGCTGACGTTGATGAGCGCGGCCCCCGATGCAGTCAGCCAAGGGTCGAAGTAGAGCGGCGGCGGGCCGGGCTTTGGAGTGGGAACAAAGAAGGTCAAAAGTGTTGTCCCCTTGTAGCTAGAACTTGTTGCCTAAAGCTTGGCATGCATCGGTCCACCTTGCGCTGGCGTCCCTCCGGGCCACCTCCAGCATATCGAACTCGTGGTCGAGCACTGGTTGGCGGGCGGTTAGCGTGACACCGAGTTGTTCTGCTAGATCATCAAGCGGTCTAATGAGGTGGGCATTGGGTCTCTCCCTCCGATTGGAGGCACGATACCTATTCGCACGGCGCTGTTCACGTGACACGGAATAGACCCAGCGAATCTCGTCCTGTGGCGCGAACAACAGGAGAGTGTATCCGCTTGGAATACTCTCAAGCGCGGCCCCAATGGCTGCGTACAGCGCTGAGCTTTGATCCCCGTCCAGCAGGGAGGGCTTGTGAACAGTGTTGCTCCATACCTGCTTACCATCTGGGTCTTCGAGGTATGCGGCCCAGACGTGCTGCGGGAATCCCGTCTTTCCGGGGGTGCCTGCCACAGAGAAGAATAGCTTATATTCGTTGCTCACCTGATGTGTCCTTTTCGTTTGGTGGTGGGAAATTGGATAGATGCCTGATGCTTGCTCCTTGATGGAGATGTAAGGCAGGCGCGTGGTCTTGCTCTCAGGGCTGCTCAAAGGCGGGCCACCGAGTAAGCTGAGGACTGATGTGATCTGAGAGGAGCGTGCTTCGATTAGCCGTCTGTGATGGAACGAGTTATTTCGTAAGCGGCAATTGAAACGGCAAAATATGCAAGTTCTCTTCAATAATGTCAGCTAACTTTTTGTCAGGCGAAAAAGTAGTCCGACTTCAGGATGTCCGTGAGCTCCAAATCGCCCATCTCCAAGCGGCCTGCCTTGCTGTCAATGAGGCCTTCAGCACGCTGGACGGCTTCGAGCGGGACGCTGCACTGCTAGACCCCCACCACTGTTGTCCTTTAGTGGCCCCCGATAAGGCGGGACGCTTGCAGACCACTTCCGTGGTTAAGTGTGAAACTCACACCACGTGGAGAGGTCACCTACTATTCCTTTTAAATTCACCGTCAAAATCAACGGTAGATTTTATTTGGTATCTTCGGCTGCAAATTTCCAGAGCCCGCTAGACCTCGATCGATTAACTCTGCTAACAAAGTTTTGAGCGCAGACGCGGCGCTCCGGGGCGTGGAAACCTCGTGCACAGCGGTATGGCATTCGCCGGAAGGATGCCGATCCTTGACCTTCTTTGGTCGGGGAGCCTTTGGCGTATGTCCAGGTTCTCCGAACTAAAGGCCTCAGGGACCGGCTGTGCTCGGTTTTCCAACTCCCCGATCATGGGTCATGGAGGTTATGCTTGCGGGGGCGAACCGCAGGCGATGCCTCACGGGGATGTCGTGATGGAACTAAGCTCAGCTTTTCTAGGTGTCGTAATTGGGGCAGTCGCTACCATAATCTTCCATGGCTTTGCCGATAAGTGGGAAGAAAGGGCCACCATAGCTCGCGAAGTCAGATACCGCGAGGCCTGCGTCAAAGAGTATCAGAGTGGATGGTCATTCGACCGTTGCCAACGCGATGCTAATCAACAGGCCAAAAAGGCGGAAAAAGAGCTCATGGCCTGTGTCGCAGTCACAGAAAAGCAGAATGCGACCATTGCTGAGATAGAAAGGGCTTGCCAGACCTCGGAAGGGGACGTGTTACCGTGATGTTTACAAACCATGTTAGGCCCATATTTCTGCTTGCAGTGGGTGCTGTTCTAGGCCTTTTAGGTGGCACGCTATTCGGTGATCTTGCAGACGGTCGATACCGTGCTGAGAGCACTGCGCGGGGTGTAGTGCGATTTGACACGCGCACGGGCGACCTTTCGATATGTAGGCTGAGTGTTACGCAAGTGGCAAGCTGTTCACCTTGGGGCCAGAAGGTGGCGAAGGCCCGAGCCGAGCCTTAAAGTCATCTTCACGGGTGAGTTTCGCCCTCCCTGATGCGCTTTGCCAGACGTGATAGGGTTGAGGTTGAGACCCCAGTTGCCGCCACAATGCTTGCCCAAGTCTGTCCGCCCTTGAGCATTTCGATAAGCGCAGCATTACGCCTCTCGTCTTCTGGTCGTCCCTTGAAGGCTCCACGCTCTTTGGCGCTTTGGATGCCCTGTGCCTGCCTCCTGCGGCGATCTTCGTAGTCCTTGCGGGCGATGGCGGCTAGCATGTCAAGCATCATCCCGTTGATCGCATCAAGCATCCGTGCAGAGAATTCATCGCTGCCTGCTCGGGCCAATTGATGAGAGGTTGGGAGGTCTAAGGCGACCACGCGGACACGCTTGGCGGCAATCTCTGCCTTTAGCTTTTCCCAATCGTCGGCATTGAGGCGGCTCAGGCGGTCGACCTGCTCTACCAGCAGCACGTCTCCCGGTTGGCAATCGCTGAGGAGGCGGAAGAGCTCAGGACGCTTCAAGGAAGCCCCGCTTTCGTTCTCTGTGTAGGTGGCAGCTATCTTCAGACTCCTTTCATCAACGAAATGCTGGAGGTCCGCCTTTGCGCGGCTGGCGTCTTGCTCCTTGGTGGAGGCTCGAAGGTATGCCCGAATAAACATGCGGAAAGCTCCTTGCTTCGTTTTGCATGCTTCGGTATCTCATGCTTCGATTTATGTCGTCAATGATATTTATCGAAGCGGCATTTCGAGGTTCTAACGTCGATTCGCTTTGAGCATACCTTTTCGAAGCAGAGCTCTATTGGACTGTACTATCAACGTGGCGGGATTGAGAGGATGGTTTAGCCGGAGTAACGTCTTGCACACAAATTTACAGAAGCGCTCGAAGGCGCGGCTATAAGTTCGTAAAATGCTGTATTAGCATGAGTTTGGAAGTCGTTCCGGTTGCCCACAGTACACCCGCCCGGGACTATTTCTGGCTTCTGCCTCATATGGGATGAGAGAAGCTTTGGACAGCCACCGATACGCTCCTAGCAAAAAGCTTCACTGGGCACGCATTGTCTGCCCGTATGGTCAAACGGGATGATGAACTGAATGCGGCTAGTCATTTTTCTATTTTTTCTCATCGCCCCTCCGCTGGCGAACGCTTTTCAATATAGTCCGAGTGAGGCAACGTTGACGGATATACGTGGAGAGCAGCGTGCAGAGGCTGATCTTCAGGCGCAACAAGATATGGCAGAGTATGCTGCTTGGGCCGTATGTGCCGCAGTGGTATCAGGCGCGATAGGCGTACTGACTCTTCTGGCACTTTGGGGGTCACTAAAACAAACCGAGAATGCGATCCGTCACAGCCGCGAAACTGAAAAGGCAACTCAGGAACGAGATCAAGCTAGTATCCGCGCATATGTTCATGTTGATAAAGTAACGTTCGGAAAAGGTAGCAGGCCGATTCTTTACTGCAAAAATACTGGCTCTACGCCAGCGAAATTCTTCGCGGTGGGTGTCGATATCAAGAAAGTACCTTACGGCAAAATCTCACAAAGCGCGGTCTTGGGAAACTATGAGATGAAGGCGTGGCCAGCCCTCGGCGGAAACTCCCAGCTTACCGTAAATGCAGAGCCAACCCTAGGAGAGGATTTGCTTGAGGAATATGCCCGGCAAAGGTTTGATCCGAGCGAGTGTCTAGTGGTGGTCGGACGGATTGTATACGCAGATATATTTGATCGGAAGTTTGAAACAGGGTTTGCGTTCTACACAAACTACAGACGTGGCGGCACCTTCGGAAGGCCGGTCAGCAACCTGCCAGCTTTCCGGGAACTGAGTGCTAACGAATGGGTTGCCATTTCTGGACAATCCTTGGGCGTAGATACCGGCAAGAATTAGGACGGCGTCGATCAACTCGCTGGCCATCCTCAAGGCTCTTTCAAGGAGGACCACATACGTATGTTTGACGAGTTAGACTTACCGCAGGACCTCGTGGAGCGTGCCACGATGCTAGAGGGCATTCTAGTGGATACCGCTACTGGTGGCTCTGGTGACGGCGCTGCTTATGAAAGACTTCGCCGGGACTTCATGCAACGTGATGAGCTCAAGGGAATGTTGCCAGCGTTTGTTCGCTCGTACCGCAACTTGTCGGCCTTCTGGGGATGGATAAAATACGAGGCAGGCACATATGCCGAACGCCGGAAGATAATTAGCGAAGCCTTCACACCGCTGATGGATTACCTAGAGGGGAAAGCGAAGGCACCTAGCGATACGGAGATGTCAGATGCGTTGGAGACCTTTGATGCCGAAGGCGTGCACGTAGTCTGGAGTAAAGCACTCTCAAGGCGAGCCTCGGACCCCGAAGGTGCCATCACGATTGCCAGAACGCTTCTGGAGACCGTCTGTAAGCGCATCCTAGATGAGCGAGAGGTTATCTACATTGACACGGAAGACCTTCCGAAACTCTATGCGATGACTGCAAAGGCCCTTAATCTCGCACCAAGCCAACACTCGGAGGAGCCAATCAAGGCTATTCTTGGAGGTGCCATGACTGTGGTAAACGGTATAGGAACCTTAAGGAATAGGCTTTCCGATGCACATGGGCGAGGCGGCAAGCTACCTGTTCGGCCATCCTCCCGCCATGCGAGCCTCGCAGTAAACATAGCCGGAGCGGTAGCAACCTTTCTTGTGGAGACCCACCTTGCCTAGTATCACCCTATCGGTGACGCCTGACCGACGGCATACGGACCCAAACGGTGAAGCCGAAAGGCACCGCGGGGGGAAGATCGTCCGCGCTCTCCGTAGTTACCCCTCTCAGATATGTGACCCATTTTCTAGTCGAGCAGTTAAAAACGGAATGTTGTCGTCAAGCGTAGCCTCTGGCGTGAGCTGTATTCTGCCAAAGCCTCTATTGAAACGGTACTGCCGGGGTGGCTTGTTGGGAACTGGTGGCCACGTGAGGACCATGCTGTTACCACCTAAAGTGGGGCTCCCAGCACATTCGTAGGCCTTGACCTGAATACTCTTAAACATCGCAGTGGAAAGAAATGAGCAGAACGAAACCTGTAGCCAGCGTCTTTGTTGACACAAATATTTTCAAGTTCTCTGCGGCAAAGAAACACGTGTACCGCCCTGCGAAACACACTTTGAACTGGGGCCATACGACATTTGAGACGATCGTACATGAACCATATACGATAAACGAGATCAACAAGATAAAAAATGACGGCCAGAGGCGAGACGCCTTGCTTCTAAGTATGGTTGCCTACGCGGGGATTTCAAATTGGCTAAGCTTCCATATACATAGCGAAGTTGACTTGGAAACGTGGGGTTTGCCCGGAATGGCCAGCGCCTCGGGGCACTTCTTTGGATGTCCCGTTGATTGGGTCTCCGATCCGGTTCCGCGACCAAGCCGCACCATCCTTGGTGGGGGCAAGAAGTTCAAGCAGCATTCTCTTGATTTCGTCAGCAGCATCAACCACCCGCGCTACAGGGAGCTTTCAAAGTTAACGGGGGCGTTTCAAGGTAATGACAAACCGCTAAACTTGAACCAAGCCCTTGATGCCTATCACATTTGGTGCGCCGAAAAGGCTGAAATTGATTACTTTTTGACTATGGACTACAAGCTAAAGAAAGTGGTGGAGCGGTCAAAGATTAAAACGTCAGTGACCATCACGACACCCGAACAGCTATTGATGCACGTGGTCCCCAAATTCGGCGTTTTCGGTGCGGCTAAATTTATGTGGAAGGGCTACCGCTTTGCGAAAGCTAATGTTGGCTTTGATGAGGGGTTAGGGTGGAGCTAAGCGCAAAACGCTTTGAAGCCCATCTAGGCCGCCCACGGTCCAGCACTCGGCTCACCTGCATGGCGGTCCAAGAGCCCCCCTTTTGATGTAGGCACGCTCGTTTCATTTAGCGCTTGAGCGATAGCGCCTAGAGACTTGCCGCATTGGCGCATTGGGCCAATCATTTTCATGAGCTTTTCGGCCTCCTTTTTGGCCTTAGCCTGAATGGCGGCATTCCGCCGCATCGTCTTGTCTCTCAGACCACCCAGCTTAACGCCACGATCTCTGGCAACGTTAAGCGCGGCCTTGGTGCGTTTGGAGATGAATTCCCGCTTCTGCTCAGCAAGCGCGGCGTAAATGTGAAGCTGGAAGTTATCGGCATGGGGCATGCAGGCTACCCGGCTAGTGGCCTGCTTCATTGTCTGGGCGATGACTGCAACGTCACGGCTAAGGCGGTCGAGCTTCGCCACTAACACCTCAGCTTTCTCCTTACGGGCAAGCGCCAAGGCTTTTGCGAACTCGGGTCCGTCGCCATCCCCAGTGCAGCCCATGTTGCCGAAACAGGACAGGGGGTGGGACGCTTCGCCGCTTTGAGGGAGCCCTTAGGGCCACCGGGGGGAAACGCTCGCCGCCGCTGGCACGTATTACCTCTCACATGTCTGACCCCTAGTGTAGTCGGGCAGTTGGCCTGAAGTTGAGCCCCAGCCTCAGCACACGTCAGGCTGCGAGGAGACGCGGAGAGGTGCTGACGCATGATATTCCGGAACGGGACACGCGAGGGGGCCTAATCCCAAGTCCCCAAGGAGCTCATCTGTGAATAGCTCAGCGCGGCGAAAAAGGGGCCAAGCCCGTTCAAGCTCACCGCCTGCTAAAGATATGAAAACAGATGTGGCACCTAGACGGTCTCCGCAGGAAAGCAGCCCGCACACGAGAGCCTCGCTTGAGACATCTTGCGCAGAATACACCATGCGAGCCCTGCGGGCCGATAAGCGCCCATGCTTTAACGAATAAGCGACATCCCTCAGGATTTCAAACTCAGGGCACAAGGCTGCAAAGTGGTCTTTGAAATGGTTGTCCTTCAGTTCTGTTTGTTTGCGGCCAAGCTTGTCAAGGAATGCGTGATTCTCTTCCCGCAGCTCCTCAAAGATTATGCCGTAGGCGGAATCGAGGCTGAGCGCAGCGTTAACAGCGAGACGATAGTCCCCATCGTGTTGGATAAACGCCGTAATATTGGGCCGTGCCACGGTGTCAAAAAAGGTCTTGGCGTCCAAACGAGTTTCTCCGTAATTGCTGCCCTGCACAGACCTCTTGACTTCCGGAGTGCCAAACCACAGACGGGCCGCCCTAAAGTGGTGTACCTCTGCGACGTGGCCTTACCTAACTTTGGCTTGGTAGCCGTTTGGGCGGCAAACTCCTTGGCGCGTTTAAGAGGCTAGGTGGTGTATTGAAGGTGCGATGACGCCTTCCACCACGAAATATAGTTATACGTCCATCCTCGTTTTCAATTGAGACTGAGGCTCGAAAACCTTGAGACGTCAGCGACCAATCTCCGATCAGCTTCAAGTTTTCAGGCTGAAGAAAAAGTAACAGGTTATCGATATCTGCGAGCGCCTGCGCCACCCCTTCAAACGCTTCTTCAATGAAGTCTTTTAGTAGAAATACGTCACGGTCAACCTGTTCGCATAGCCACAAAATCGCGTCATTCTCTGTTTCCCACGATATATGCGAGAATGCTGCGGCTAGGTTGGAGAGAGGTGCCTCGGTTGACAGCGGCCCTCGACTGCCACCACGCAATATGGTGATACCTTGGACTGGCCTTTCGCCGAATAGCCGCTCGGCTGACCGCATCCCGGCTGGGCCGTCTTCTAGGGCGGTATCGATGCGCTCTCTGATTTTAAGGTAGCCACCATCCCTTGTAGCCCTATGAATGTCTCGGCAGGCGCTGGGTCGCAAGCCAACGCGTATAGCCTTCAGTACCGCATCAAGGTCACGCACCGACTGCTTAAGGGTCGCCCAGTACTTGGTGAAGTGAAAAGGCGCTCGCCAGTTCGCCTCAATGAACCGCTCCGCCTCCCGTCTCCGCTGAGCATCGGAGTTTTTATTAAGAGCCTTTGCGAGAGACCCCTCCCCAAAGAAACCGTGACCACAACAATGGCCAACTGCATACAACGCCTTTGATTCTCTAGAGTAGAGCAGATGACCCTTGACGTACTTGGGTTTAATGGGACTACAAATGGGACAGGTCGCGTAGCCTTGAGAAGCAATGATGTCCCGCGATATGACAAAATCTTGAAGAATTACATCAACCCCGTCTCTTGGTGGCTCCTCATTCGTGATGTGTCGCCAAGTTGTAGGCAGGCCAATCTGCCTAATGTGATCGAGAAAATCCGATTTGAGGTATTCAGGCTTTTCTTCAAAGACGCGTTTGACACTTTGGTTCATGCCATGCCTCGCTAGTAGCCAACTCGCAGGTTGATGGAATCATTCGCAATCAAGTTAGCATATTCTCACTTAAAGAAAAATTTGACGCAATACAAATGCAGAACATATAGGAACGCTTGGCCAACCAGTTGGAACAAATTAGGTACAAATTGGCTAAACTTATGCCAATTGTAAGCGAAGGGTTGGAGCCGCCACAGCAACCACCGAGACCTCATAGAAAGCTGTGGCTTACCACGCCTATGGGATGTGTTTGGAGGAGTGGCAAGTTACTCTTAGCCAAATCTCTAGGTTGAAGATGGAACAGAAATGGCGAAACCAAGCGTATTCATTGGGTCATCAGTCGAGCATAAAAAGCTGGCAGAGACCGTCCAAAGCCTTCTTGATTATGACGTTAGCCCAATAGTGTGGACACAGGGCACGTTCGAGCCGACACACTCCCCTCTGGAGTCGCTTGAAGTTTCGCTAGAAAAGATTGACTTTGCGGTGCTGATTTGTGCCCCCGAAGAGAACGACGTGTCCATCAAGCGCGGCCAAACGTACAAGGCTGTGAGGGACAACATCATTTTTGAGCTTGGACTTTTCATTGGGCGCTTAGGCCGAAAACGCACCTTTTTGATCAGTCCTCGCGGTGTAGACCTTAATCTTCCAACCGACCTCACCGGCATATTTCCTGAGACTTACGATTTAAATTTGCTAGCTGACAATCCAGAAGCTGCACTGGGCCCGGCGTGTGCAAAGATCAAAAGGACGATATCCAAATTAGGCACTATTCCGAGAGGTGATGCCACTGACGTAAAGGAAGAGCCTAAGGAGTACGCAGCCGAGACAAAGGACAGTAGACCGCTCGTGAGTACGCCTAAGAGCGAGTGGACCTTGGGAGAGTTTGAGTGGAGATACCTCCTAGCCCGCCTGACCAAAAATGACGCTGAAGCCGCTCAAATTGACGATGCTTTCCACGAAACAGCGCACTCTCAGACCGAAGAGTCGAAGGCTTATTGGGAGGCATGGAAGGAGTACGCCATCCTATCCTCTGGTCAGACAGGGAACCTAAATCTGGTTCGGTCTAACAGCGAGCGCTTTGCAGATAGCTCGCGCATCAAAGAGGTACTCTCTCGCTTTATCGAGCATTACGGTGACCCCGAGCAGGCGGGCACTCTGTTAGACGAAGCCCTAGAAAACGCTGACAGCATGAAGTTGGTATGCAAAATTGTAAATCGCGCAGTAGCGATTCACAGCACTTCGAATCTTCAAGGTCAGGTTCTCACATATCTCACAAAACTGAACTCGCTCCCAAGGAGCAACCACGATGACAAGGTTCGGTATCTAAGGGCGGTTCACACGCTAGCAAAAGCAGCAGGCTTTGAGGAAATTTCAAAGACCCTTATGGAGATGCTTCTGGGGGCGCAGCCCGATGATATTCATTCGCGGTTTAAGCTAGCTTACGATTACTCAGAGACTAACCAAAGTGAGCTGGCACTTCTTCATTATGATGCCATCCCTGTCTCAGAACGAAGCGGGGCCGCATGGAACAACCTCGGTGTTGCGTATAACCGCCACCAGCTCCGTAGTATGGCCGTTAATGCATACAGGGAGGCATCGAAAAAAGGGGCAACAATTGCGGACGGAAACCTAGCAAATCTCTTCCTAGGAGCTGGATTCTTTGATGAAGCCCGTGCACAGGCAGAGACGGCACTCATTCAGCCAGATCACGACAAAATGGTGGTTGCGGCGCTATCTACTCTGCAAGAAGCAATGACGAATGAAGCCACCGCAAAAGAAACGTTACTTGCCAAGAGCATAGCTCGACAAAAAAGTAGGCGGGCAGTAGGCCAGAGGGCCATCGCTTTTGAAGGACACGAGATAGAAGACGAATGGATGACCCCGGACGGCTTGCTCGCATTAAAAAGGGATGGTTTGGCGGATTATGTAGGATCATTAGAATTCTTTCGCGAAACGACCCGTGCCGGTCTTGGCTTAATTGCAAAACATCTCGTTAAGGAACGCGTCCAGATAACCATCAAATTACGAAGGTTTGGCTCGTCTATGGAGGGGACAATATCAAGAGAAACACCCGATTTGCCATCCGGGATTTTAGGATTGGGAAGGGAGAGAAAGGTTCTTTTGGCCATTAGCGAGGACGGCCAAACAATTAGGGGAATTGAGTTGGACTATGAGGAAACTCCCGTCAGTTGGACGAGGAAGCCAGCCATAAGGGCAATTTCCTGAATCGCTAGTTGATCGACTGCGAGAGAATGTATCCCTTGCACATACTCCCTCTAAGTGGTACACGCGACCTCATCGGCTTGTCTAATTGGCGATGAATTTCAGCGACTTACAGGGCGTGTTGGCGTTTCTCTTCGGGTGCGCCATTTCTCTTCCCATAAAACTGTCGACAAGACATAAGCCAATCGTTGTTGTGGCGCGGCCTTATCCGTATAGTTTGGCCGCATGCGCTCCCCATCCTGTATCGGCGACGAGGCTCCGTGAGCCCAACAAATTCCGGATCACTCGAATATGTGCCGAAGTCTCTGGCCCACCAGTGGCCCAGAGTAAAAGCCATGCTGGAAGAGAACACAGTTTGCGGGTTCGACCCCGATAAATCACGACTGCGTCGCCTCTGCGATTGAGGCACGGTATGGCGGCAGCGGAAAGATTTCAGCCAAAATTCGGGTGCTTGTGATTCTCGCCATAGCTTTAGGAACTGCACACTCCGAGGCGGTTTTAAGCCGAAAAACGCCAGCTTTGCGTATTTGGGAATAAACCCCTAAATATTAGTGGTTTTGGTGAAAGCCTGTACTACAAGGCCTGGCGGCGAGCCGGGTTTGCCGGGCTTTTTGATGTCACCGAACTTTCCGCAAACCTTCGTCATATTGTCATACAATATAAGCATATGCGCTTCAGAAAAGGAGCGCAGAATGACGCCACAATCACTTGAGCTTTCAGGAATCGGCAAAGGCTTCGGGGCTGACGATGTTCTGAAAGAGATCGATCTCTCCATCCGTCCCGGAGAGTTTTTGTCCCTCGTCGGCATGTCTGGCTGCGGCAAGTCCACGCTGCTGCGCATCATTGCCGGGCTGGAAACGCCGGATCGCGGTTCAGTGTCGATCGGCGGGCAGGACGTGACGGAGATCGATCCGAGCGATCGCAATCTGGCGATGGTGTTTCAGTCCTACGCGCTTTACCCCCATATGAATGTCCGCCAGAACATCGCGACGCCGCTGCGCATGCGGCGTCTGCCGTTTGCCGCGCGCCTGCCGCTGATCGGACGCATGATGGCGCCAGCCGAAACGTTGCGCGAGATCGACGCCGCCGTTGAGCAGGCGGCCGAGACCCTGCAGATCGCGCATCTGCTGGACCGCAAGCCGGCGCAGCTTTCCGGTGGCCAGCGCCAGCGTGTTGCGCTCGCCCGGGCGCTGGTGCGCTCGCCTGCCGCATTCCTGATGGACGAGCCGCTTTCCAACCTCGATGCCAAGCTGCGCGCCCATATGCGCGAGGAGCTTGCCGGGCTGCATCGGCGGCTGGGTGCAACCTTCATCTACGTCACCCACGACCAGATTGAAGCCATGACCATGTCCGACCGCATCGCGTTGATGTCGGAAGGCCGCATCGAGCAGCTCGGTACGCCGGATGAGCTTTACCGGAAGCCTGCAACGCTGACCGTCGCGCGCTTCATTGGCACGCCTTCCATCAACCTGCTGCCGGTCGAAATCGATACACTCGGCAAGATCAGCGCTTTCGGTCGTGATCTGGGCATCGACACCGTAGCTCGCGACGCCGGCCCGGCCACCCTTGGCCTGCGCGCCGAAGATCTGCGTCCGGGTGCCGAAGGTTTTGCCGTGCGCGTGGTCCGCAGCGAAACCCACGGGGCGGATCGCTTCGTCAGCTGCCGTCTTCTCAGCGACGAGACGGTTGCGATCACCCTGCGTCAGGGTGCGGGCGAAGCACTGGAGGCCGATGCGCATGGCGTGCTGAACCTCGGTTTTGCTCCGGAACGCGCTCATCTTTTTGCCGCCGATGGCCTGCGCCGCAAGACGACGGTGCGTGAGCGGGTGCCGGCATGACGGTTGTAGATGCTTCCACGATTGTGCGTGCCAAATCCCGTCCACGCCTGTCGAAGGCGGACCGGCGGATGATCTGGCGCGGCCTGATGTTCGCCGCCCCGGCAAGCCTGCTGCTTCTGGCCATCTATATTGTTCCGATGCTGGTTCTCGCCGGTTTTTCCGTCACGGATTACCAGCTCGGCGCGCTCTCCATGCGTTTCGTCGGCCTCGGCAACTTCGCCAAGGCGTTTCAGGATCCGGTGTTCCTGCGCGCGCTGGCAAACACGGCCATCTACGCGGTCATAGTCATCCCCTTCGGTGTGTTTCTGGCGCTTGGCGTGGCCCTGCTCGTTTATAATCGCAAGCGCAGCCGCGCCTTCTGGGAAGTCGCCTATTTTCTGCCCGTCACTGCAACGCTCGTCGCCATGGCGACCGTGTGGCAATTCCTGCTGCACCCCTCGCTCGGCCCGGTGAATGCCGCGATCAAATGGCTGGGTTTCGAACCCGTCGCTTTCCTTTCCAATCCCGTCCTTCTCATTCCCACCATGGCGCTGATCGGCATCTGGCAGGTTCTGGGCTTCAACATGGTGCTGTTCCTTGCCGGCCTTACCGCCATTTCGAAGGATCTGCATGAGGCAGCGCGGCTGGACGGTGCAAAGAACCCCATAGACCGGTTCCTGACGGTGACATGGCCGATGCTTGGGCCAACGACCATGTTCGTGGTGGTCACCACCTCCATCTCGGCCTTCAAGGTATTCGAGACGGTCGCCGTGCTGACCAAGGGCCGTTTCGGTTCGGAAACCCTGCTGTTCGATCTTTATCTTGAGGGTTTCGAATATTCCAACACCGGTTATGCGGCGGCGCTGACCATTATCTTCCTCGCGATCGTGCTGGTCCTGTCGATAGGCCAGACGCTGCATATGGACCGGAAGGTGCATTACTGATGGCCGCTCTCCGCAAATATTTCCCGCATCTGGTGCTGGCGCTCGGCGCATTCGTGATGCTCTTGCCGTTCTACTGGATGATGCTGACGTCGATCCGCTCACCGGCGGAAATATTCAACGTCTCGCTCTGGCCGATTCCCGAAAAATTCGACGCGGTGGAAAACTATGCCCGGGCGGCGGGGCAGGTACCGATGGCGCGCTTCATGCTGAATGGCGTCATCGTCTGCGTCGGCATTCTTATTGTTCAGGTGCTGACCTCGGTTCCGGCGGCCTATGCGCTGGCGAAGCTCCGGTTTCCGGGCCGCAAGCTGCTCCTGGGCCTCGTCATCGCCGCACTCTGCGTTCCCATCCAGGCGCTGGCGCTGCCGCTTTTCGTCGGGCTGGCGAAAACGCAGCTCCTCAACACCTATTTTGCGATGATGATGCCGTTCTTCCTCTCGGTCTTCGCCATCTTCCTGTTCAACCAGTCCTTCCGCAGCTACCCGGATGAAATCATCGAGGCGGCACGCATGGATGGTTTTTCGGAAATGGAAATTTGCTGGGGGCTCGTCCTGCGTGGCTCGCTGCCTTCGCTCGCCGCTTTCTCGGTTTTCTCGCTCGTTGCCCACTGGAACGACCTCTATTGGCCGATGATCGTGGTCTCCGATACCAATCTCGCCCCGCCGCCGCTTGGCATGATGTTCTTCGCCGATGTTGAATCCGGCGCGAACTACGGCGCGCTGATGGCGGGCGCCACACTGATTACCGCGCCGATGGTGCTGTGCTTCCTCCTCGCACGTCGCCATTTCATCGCCGGTATTACCATGACCGGCGTCAAGTGACGCCGTTCACACTCCTCCTCCTCCCAACCTCTCTGGAGACTGATATGAAACTCAACCGACGCGCTGTGGTGAGCGGTCTGGCCCTCGGCATGGCTTTTGCAGGCCTTGCACAGCCGGCTCTGGCCAATGAAATCACGCTCAACGTTCTCTACAACCTGCCGGGCTTCACCAAGTTCCATCAGCCGCTGGCCGATGAATTCATGAAGAAGAACCCGGATGTGAAGATCAACTTCCTCGCCCCGGCCGCAGGCTACAATGAAGGCCAGCAGCAGGTTCTGCGCTCTGCCGTCACGGGCAATCTGCCTGATGTTTATTTCTCGGGTTACAACCTGACGGCGGAACTGGTTCACACGCTCGCACCGCGCAACCAGATCACCGATCTCGGCCCGTTCATTCAGGCTGAAGGCGGTCAGGCCTTCCTCGACAAGAACTACAGCCCGAAGATGGCCGCTCTCGGCCAGATCGACGGCAAGCAATACGGCCTGCCGGTCAACGCTTCCTCGCCGATCATCTACATCAACGCCGACCTCGTCACCAAGGCTGGCGGCGACCCGGACAAGATGCCGACCACCTTCCCGGAGCTCATCGCTCTCGCCAAGAAGATCAAGGCTCTCGATGCCAAGTTTGCTGGCATGAGCTACGACATCAACGGCTGGCCGGATGACTGGTTGTGGCAGGCGCTGGTGTTCGAACAGGGTGGCAAGCTCGTTGACGAAAAGACCAAGACCGTTGCCTTCGACAATGAGATCGGCCTCAACGCCCTGAAGATGGCTCGCCAGTTCGTCACCGAAGGTGGTCAGAACCTGCTCGACTGGGATCAGTCCCGCCAGCAGTTCGGTGCAGGCCTCACCGGCTTCATCTTCTCGACCCCGGCCCACGTTCAGACGATCCAGGGCCTGGTCGGCGATCGCTTCAAGCTGAAGACGGCAACCTTCCCGCTCGACAACAAGGAAAAGGGCGGCGTGCCGACCGGCGGCAACTCTGCCGTTATCCTGACGCAGGAAAAAGCCAAGCAGGATGCTGCCTGGAAATATCTGAAGTGGATCACCGGTCCGGAAGCGCAGAACACCATCGTTCGCATCACCGGTTACCTGCCGACCAACAAGCTGGCAACCGGCCCGGACTTCCTCGCTCCCTATTATGTCGAGAACCCGAATGTGAAGACCGCTTCGCTTCAGGCTGACCGTTCGCTGCCATGGGCCGGTTATCCGGGTGGTGATTCCGTCCGCATCTGGCGCACCCAGCGCGATATCATCGGCACCGTCATGCGCGGTGAAGTGACGCCGGAAGCCGGTCTCAAGCAGGTTGTCGAGCAGACCAACGCCCTGCTGAAATAAGCAAAACCATCGAGAAGGCTGCGGGGAAATCCGTTCCCGCAGCCATTTTGTGCAGAAAGACCTGTTATGAAGATCATCCAGATCACCGACACCCATCTCGTCCCCCCCGGCATCGCTGTAAACGGCGTCAATCCGGAAAAGCAGCTGCGCGCGGCGGTGGCCGATATTGTCGAAAAACATGCCGACGCCGATCTTCTTGTCATGACAGGCGATCTCTGCAACTACGGCGAACCGGAAGCCTATGAACTGCTGCGCGATATTCTCGCGCCCGTCTCCGTGCCCGTACGACTGATGCTTGGCAACCACGACCGGCGTCCGGAATTCGTGGCAGCTTTCCCGGAACAGCCGCGCGACGATAATGGCTATATCCAGTCCTTTGTCGATACGGACTTCGGCCGGCTGCTGTTTCTAGACAGCCACGAAGCCGATGTCATCGGCGGCAGGTATGGCGCGGATCGCCTGGCATGGCTGGAGAGTGCACTGGAAAGCGCGGGCGATCTACCGGTGACGGTGTTCATCCACCACCCACCGATGGATTGCGGTATCCGCCATTTCGAACATATTGGCATGCATGATGATGGCGCCATCATGCGCCGCCTCGCGGCCCACCCGGCCGGTGTGCGTCATATCATTTTTGGCCATATCCATGTGCCTATGGCCGGCACGACGGCCGAAGGCATAGCCTACAGCTCCGGTCAGGCCTGCGCGCATCGTTTCATCACCGATATCGATGTTCTCGATCCGCTGTGGACGGGTGGCAACCCCTGTTACCGGGTCATCACAATGGGTGCATTCGGTCTGCGCGCCTATGATGCCGAAGTGGGGCAGGTTGTGCTTGGTCAGGCCCCCATCTGCGAAGGCCCCTGATCGCGGGTGATTTTGGCGATAGGACGGGCGGTCGCCCGCCTCATCCTGTTTCGCCGCCGATACGATGCTGCGGAAGGCTCGCCGATTGGCGAGGCTGCGAGGTCGCGAAGACCCCGCAGCCTGTAGCGTCGATGCACCACTTGCGGTTTGTTGCGCAAGATTTGATGGGCTAAGGCCATAGTCCCGGCCGCACCCTTGATCTATGTCAGTTTCATCGATGAAACTGCACGCCATAGTCGCCCAAGAGGTGGCCAGCTTGATGACGTGCCATCGTGAGTGTAGATCATGGAGAAGTGCATGCTTGAAAAGCGTATCCGCAACGCGTCCCTCTTGAACCGGATCGTCAGCGCTGAAGAGGCCGCCAGTCTCATTCAGGATGGCATGACTGTCGGCATGAGCGGTTTTACGCGCGCTGGTGAAGCCAAGGCCGTGCCGCTGGCGCTGGCCGAGCGCGCCAAGTCGCATCCCATGAAAATCACCCTGATGACCGGCGCTTCCCTCGGCAACGATCTCGACAAGACCATGGTCGAGGCCGGCATGCTGGCGCGGCGCATGCCGTTCCAGTCCGATCCTGCTTTGCGCAAGGCAATCAACGACGGCAAGGTGATGTTCATCGATCAGCATCTTTCCGAAACGGTGGAGCAGTTGCGCGGCGGTCAGATCCACGGCGTCGATGTTGCCATTGTCGAGGCCGTGGCAATCACGGCGGAAGGCGGCATCGTCCCCACCACCTCGGTCGGCAATTCCGCAAGCTTCGCCATTCTGGCCGATAAGGTCATCGTTGAGATCAACCTGTCGCAGCCCGAAGTGCTGGAGGGGCTGCACGACATCTTCATTCCCGCCAAACGCCCGACCCGCATGCCCATTCCTGTCGTGGCGACGGACAGCCGTGTCGGCCTGCCATTCATTCCGGTCCCGCCGGAAAAGATCGCCGCCATCGTGCTGAGCGATAAGAGCGACAGCTTTTCGACGGTGCTGCCGCCGGATGACGAAACCAAGGCGATTGCCGGCCATCTCACCGAATTCCTGCTGAACGAGGTTCGTCATGGCCGCATGACCCACGAACTCCAGCCACTCCAGGCCGGCATCGGCACCATCGCCAATGCGGTGATGCATGGTTTCATCGATACGCCGTTTCATGATCTCAAAATGTATTCGGAAGTCCTGCAGGATTCGACCTTCGAGCTTTTCGATGCGGGCAAGCTCACCTTCGCCTCCGGTTCGTCGATTACGCTCTCCTCCGCCATGAATGAACGGGTCATGCCGCGGCTGGCAGACTACAAGAGCCGGCTGATCCTTCGCCCGCAGGAAGTCAGCAATCATCCGGAAGTCATCCGCCGCCTCGGCATCATCGGCATCAACACGGCGCTGGAATTCGATATTTACGGCAACGTCAATTCCACCCATGTCGGCGGAACGCATATGATGAACGGCATCGGCGGCTCGGGGGATTTCGCCCGTAACGCCTATATGTCGATCTTCGTCACCAAGTCGATCGCCAAGGGCGGGGCCATCTCCAGCGTCGTTCCGATGGTCAGCCATGTCGACCACACCGAACATGATGTCGATATTCTCGTCACCGAAACCGGGCTGGCTGACCTGCGCGGTCTCGCTCCGCGCGAGCGAGCGGCCGTTATCATCGCAAACTGCGTGCATCCCAGCTATCGCGATGCGCTGACGGATTATTTCCAGCGGGCGGCGGCACGGGGCGGGCACACGCCACATCTCATCGAAGAGGCGCTGTCCTGGCATAATGCGCTTCGGGAAAGAGGAACGATGTTGCCGCAGTAACAGGTCCCACGCTCTTGCCGGCTGCCGAGTCTCCGGCCTCCCAGCCGGCAATTGGGTCTGTTTGGACACACCGGGGCGGAAAGTGTCCGCTGCTCCGCTTTGGTTGCTGGCGCGGCAGTTCCGCCTCCGGTAGAAAATTCTCTCCCCCTGGCTGCTATCCGGCTGCCTCTGGGTTGTAGGAGAGTGATGTGATGCCCATTCGCTTCGTGGCCGTAATTGCGATTGTCGCCCTGCTCGCAGGCTGCGGTGGGCGTCCTATCGGGGTCATGACGCCGACGGGGCAGACCGTGGCTGGCACGACGCCGGTCAATCTTCTGGTTGCCACCACGCGTGCGCCATCGGAAAACACCGCCGTGCTTTTCGGCGGTGAGCGTGGAACGGGTTTGAAGGTCGATGCAGTCACCATTTCCATTCCGCCTGCCGCCAACCGCAAGGTCGGACAGGTGCAATGGCCGAAAAAACTGCCGCCGAACCCGCTGAAGGATTTCACCACGGTGGCGGTGGAGCCTATTCGTTCTGAAGCCGAAACCAGAAGCTGGATCGGTAAACATATCGCGAAGGACCGCCGCGTGCTGGTCTTCGTGCATGGTTTCAACAATCGCTACGAAGAATCCGTTTATCGCTTCGCCCAGATCGTCCATGATTCAGGCACGGATGTTGTGCCCGTCGTCTTCACCTGGCCGTCGCGGGCAAGCATTTTCGACTATAATTACGACAAGGAAAGCACCAACTATTCCCGCGATGCGCTTGAAGAGATGCTGACGCGTCTGGCCAAGGACAAGTCCATCGGCGAGGTCACGGTCATGGCGCATTCCATGGGTACCTGGCTTGCGGTGGAAGCGCTGCGCCAGATGGCGATCCGCAACGGCCGGGTCGATCCAAAGATCAGCAATGTCATTCTTGCCGCGCCGGATCTCGATGTGGACGTCTTCAGCCGGCAATTCGCAAGTCTTGGCAAGACGCCGCCGAAATTCACCCTTTTCGTTTCACAGGATGACCGCGCACTCAGCCTGTCGCGCCGCATCTCCGGCAATGTCGACCGCCTTGGCCAGATCGATCCATCCGTCGAGCCTTATAGCAGCCAGCTGGAAAAAGCCGGCATCACCGTTCTCGATCTCACCAAGCTGCAATCCGGTGATCGCCTGAACCACGGTAAATTTGCCGAAAGCCCCGAGGTCGTCCGCCTGATCGGTGATCGCCTCATCGCTGGCCAGACGGTGACGGATTCCGATGTCGGTCTGGGTGAGGCGCTTGGCGCGGTCAGCATCGGCGCTGCGCAAACCGTCGGAACGGCGGCCAGCGTGGTGGTCAGCGCACCGATTGCAGTCTTTGATCCGCGCACGCGGGAAAATTACGGCCGGCAGGTGGAACGCCTTGGTCGCTCCATGGAGAATACCGTCGGATCGGTGGGCGATACGGCCGGTTCTGTGGTGGATGATCAGGCGGTTCAGGGTTCGAGAGTGAACTGCGATGCCGCCGCCAATCGAAACCGGGCGGAATGCCGTAACCGCTAAACTACAATGCGTGTGGGGGTGGCGAAAACGCCAAGCGTTTTTATCATTACGCCCCGCAGATTTGTATACAGCTTGTATTTTTATCTGTATGGTTGGGCCAACAACCCAACTTCCGGAGTAAGACCCCATGCGTTGGAAACGCACCCTCCAGCTTCTCGATGTCCATTGCGAAGGCGAAATCGGCCGTGTCGTCACCGGCGGCGCGCCGAAAATCCCAGGCAACACGGTTGCTGAACAGCTTCACTGGATGAATACGGACCCGCAGGGGGAGGCGCTGCGCCGCTTCCTGACGCTTGAACCGCGTGGTACGCCGATGGGGTCGGTCAATCTTCTCCTGCCGCCGAAGCATCCGGATGCGCACGCCGCTTTCGTCATTCTCCAGCCGGATCAGGCGCATGCCAGCTCCGGCTCCAATTCCATCTGTGCCACCACGGCACTGCTGGAAAGCGGCATGGTGGAGATGCAGGAACCGGAAACCGTCATTATTCTGGAAACGGCCGCCGGCCTCGTCAAAGCGACGGCCACCTGCCATGACGGGCGCTGCGAAAAGGTCAAGCTGACCATGGTGCCGTCCTTCGTGCATGAGCTGGATGTCAGCATCGACACGCCCGAATGGGGCAAAGTGACGATGGACATTTCCTACGGCGGCATTTTTTACGCACTCGTTGATGTTCGCCAGATCGGTCTCACCATCGAGAAGGCCAATGCCGCGAAACTCGTTGCCGCTGGCATGACCCTGAAAGACCTCGTCAACCGTGAAATGACGGTCGTTCATCCGGAAATCCCCGCCATATCAGGCGTCGCCTATGTCATGTTCCGCGATGTGGATGCCGATGGCTCCATCCGCACCTGCACCACCATGTGGCCGGGCAGGGCGGATCGCTCCCCCTGTGGCACCGGCAATTCCGCCAATCTCGCCACGCTTTATGCGCGCGGCAAGGTGAAAGTGGGCGACGAATATAAATCCCGCTCAATCATCGGTTCGGAATTCGATATCGGCCTTTCCACCGTCACCGAGGTGGCGGGTCGTCCGGCCGTCATTCCCACCATTGCCGGGCGCGGCTTCACCTTCGGTCTGCACCAGGTGGGTCTCGATCCTTTCGACCCGTTGGCGGATGGTTTCGCCATGACCGATGTCTGGGGTCCGGAAGCGGGCAACATCTGAGACACGCTTCAAAAAAATGACATTTACAGCCGCCCGATGACCTCTGGCGGCTGTTTTCCCGCGACAAAAGATGCTAAGCGGGCGCAATTCCATCATGCTCCGAGGTATCCCGATGAAGTCGCTCACCCTGCGCCGCCCTGATGACTGGCACCTGCATCTTCGTGATGGCGCCATGCTGGAAGGGGTGATCGGGGATACGAGCCGTCATTTCGCCCGTGCCATCATCATGCCGAATCTGGTGCCGCCGGTCGTTACCACGGCCGATGCCCGCGCCTATCGCGAACGCATCGTCAAGGCGATCCCGGCGGGTGACCGCTTCGAGCCGCTGATGACCCTGTACCTCACTGAGGATACTGTTGCCGACGACGTGGAAGAGGGTAAAAAAAGCGGCCTCATCACCGCCGTAAAGCTCTATCCGGCGGGTGCGACCACCAATTCCCACGGCGGCGTGCGCGATTTCAACAGAGCGATGCCGGTGCTGGAGCGCATGGCGAAGATTGGCCTGCCGCTCTGCGTGCATGGCGAGGTGACGACGCCAGAGGTCGATATTTTCGACCGCGAGAAGGTTTTCATCGATACGGTTCTGGAACCGCTGCGCCAGCGCCTGCCGGAACTGAAGGTGACGATGGAGCACATCACCACCCGTGACGGCGTGGACTACATCAAGTCATCCAAGGCCAATCTGGCCGGTTCCATCACCACCCACCATCTCATCATCAACCGCAATGCCATTCTGGTCGGCGGTATCAAGCCGCATTATTATTGCCTGCCCGTCGCCAAGCGCGAAGAGCACCGGCTGGCCCTGCGGGCTGCCGCGACTTCGGGTGATGCGCGCTTCTTCCTCGGTACGGATTCCGCCCCGCACGTTGATCCCGCCAAGGAATGCGCCTGCGGCTGTGCCGGTATCTATACCTCCATCAACACCATGAGCTGCCTTGCCCATGTCTTCGAGGATGAAAATGCCCTCGACAAACTGGAAGCCTTCGCCTCGCTCAATGGTCCCGCCTGGTATGGTCTCGCACCGAATGAAGAGACGATCACGCTGGTCAAGCGTGATGAAGCGGTTTCCTTCCCCGAAAAGATCGAGACCGGCGCCGGGCCGGTGACGGTGTTTGACCCGATGTTCCCGCTCCACTGGGATGTAAGCTGATTTTTTTAATGACCGCCGGCACTGCCGGCGGTTTTGTTATGGTCTTCAGGTATCCACCCTCAAATCCGGTGCCGCCTGAGGATGCCTGCAACACTGAACTAAGACGTTGTGCTTTCCGCAAACCGACCCGGGTTTTCGGAGCGATAAACCAAGGCCGAAAAGGAGAACGCCTATGAACCATTTCACATTCACTGACCGCACCGTCGTCGCGGAACTGGTTGCGAAGATGTTGTGGGAAATCAAGGCGGTCCACTTCAATTCCGAAAGCCCCTATACCTTCGCTTCGGGCATGAAGAGCCCTGTCTATATCGACATGCGCAAGCTCATCTCCTTCCCGCGCATTCGCTCGGCGGCCATGGATTTCGCGGCGGCGGCTGTCATGCGCGAGGCCGGCTTCGAGAAGTTCGACTGTGTCGCCGGTGGTGAAACGGCGGGCATTCCCTTTGCCGCTTTCCTTGCCGAGCGCCTTGGCCTGCCGATGATCTATTGCCGCAAGAAGCCAAAAGGCCATGGCCGCAATGCCCAGATCGAAGGCCATATGCCGGAAGGTGCCCGCGTTCTCGTCATCGAGGATCTGACGACGGCCGGCGGTTCGATGTTCACCTTCATCGACGCCATCCGTGCGGCGGGTGGTATTGTCGATCATGGCATCGCGCTCTTCTATTACGGCATCTTCGAAGAGGCCGAAGCGCGCTTCGCCAATGGCAATGTCAAGCTGCATTATCTGACGACCTGGCGCGATGTTCTGGCGGTCGCACGGGCTGAAAAACTGTTCGATGAAAAGACGCTGTCGGGGGTTGAAGCCTTCCTCGATAACCCGCTGCCCTGGTCTGCAAAGCATGGCGGCGTCAGCGAATTGCCGCAATCTTAATTTCGGATGCGGCCAGCCGGCTTGTGGCTGGCCTTCCGATCGATCTTCGTCTAAATCGATTTAAGTTCATTTGATTTGCTGTTTTGAGGAGGACCGTAATGATCCTGTGTTGTGGTGAAGCCCTGATTGACATGCTGCCCCGGCAGACGACGCTGGGCGAGGCGGGTTTTGCCCCCTATGCAGGCGGAGCGGTCTTCAACACGGCAATTGCGCTGGGGCGTCTCGGCGTCCCCTCTGCCTTTTTCACCGGTCTTTCCGATGACATGATGGGTGATATCCTGCGGGAAACCCTGCGCGCCAGCAAGGTGGACTTCAGCTATTGCGCGACGCTATCGCGGCCGACGACCATCGCCTTCGTCAAGCTGGTGGATGGCCACGCGACTTACGCTTTTTACGACGAGAACACCGCTGGCCGGATGATCACAGAGGCCGAGCTTCCAGCACTGGGCGCCGATTGCGAAGCGTTGCATTTCGGTGCCATCAGCCTCATTCCCGAGCCCTGCGGCAGCACCTATGAGGCGCTGATGACGCGCGAGCATCAAAGCCGTGTCATCTCGCTCGATCCGAATATCCGTCCCGGTTTCATCAAGGACAAGCAGTCCCACATGGCCCGCATCCGCCGCATGGCCGCCATGTCGGATATCGTCAAGTTCTCGGATGAGGACCTTGCCTGGTTCGGTCTGGAAGGCGATGAGGATACGCTCGCCCGCCACTGGCTGCATCATGGCGCGAAACTGGTGGTCGTCACCCGCGGCGCCAAGGGCGCTGTGGGTTATACCGCCAATCTCAAGGTGGAAGTGGCCTCCGAGCGGGTCGAAGTCGTCGACACCGTCGGCGCGGGCGACACTTTTGACGCCGGCATTCTCGCTTCGCTTAAAATGCAGGGCATCCTCACAAAGGCGCAGGTTGCCGCGCTGACGGAAGAGCAGATCAGAAAGGCCTTGGCGCTGGGCGCGAAGGCGGCGGCAGTCACCGTCTCACGCGCTGGCGCGAATCCACCATTTGCGCATGAAATCGGCCTTTGATGCGCGCGGTTGAACCATTTTGAAAAGATGGTTCAGCGCTCTCCCCGGTGCTAAAGCCGCAAAAAACCGGTATTTCGATATTATCACGCTTGTGTCAGCTGTTTTTTCGCGAAACAAGCATCGCATGAGTGTTCCGAAGACCCATCCTTTTGATTTCGATCCGACCTATGGCATGCAGCGCGAGCAGTTGCTGGCCATCACCCCGCCTGAAGCGCCGCCGGGCTTCGATGATTTCTGGCAAAAGCGCTATCGTCGCGCGCTCGCCACGGATCCTCGGCCGGTGCTGCGCAAGAGCAGGCTCAGCCATCCGCGCTGGCATGTCCTCGATATCAGCTACACCTCCACCGGCGGCTTCCGCATTGGCGGGTGGATGCTTCTTCCGCGCGAAGGCCAGGTGCGCCGCGGCCTCGTCGTCGGCCATGGTTATGGTGGGCGCTCCGAGCCTGATTTCGAAGTGCCGGTGGAAGAAACGGCAGTCCTGTTTCTCTGTTTTCGCGGTATCTCGTTAAGCGCCTGCCCGCCGATTTCTTCGGAATCAGCGCTTCATGTTCTCTACAATATCGACAGGAAAGACGATTACATCATCGGCGGCTGCGTGGATGATCTGTGGGTCGCCGTTTCGACGCTTGTGACCCTTTACCCCTGGCTGGAAGGGCAGGTGGGGTATAGCGGCATCAGTTTCGGCGGTGGCATCGGCGCCCTGGCGATACCGTTTGATGAGCGCATTGACCGTGGTCATCTGGTGGTTCCGACATTCGGGCATAGGCCGTTCTGGCTGACATTACCCACCGTTGGCAGTGCGAATTCGGTTCAGTCATACCAGAAGGCGCATCCGAATGTGCTCGAAACCTTGCGTTTCTTCGATGCCGCCTGTGCCGCCGCCCGCATAAAAGTGCCGATGCTGGTTGCGCCGGCGCTTTTCGATCCATCTGTGGCGCCTCCCTGCCAGTTCGCAGTGGCCAATGCGTTGCCGCACTCAAAATTTAATGAAATCTTCATCCTCGACGCCGGGCATTTCGATTACCCTGACAGCGCATCGCAAGATGCGGTCCATAAGGACAAGGTCAGACGGTTTTTCAAGGTGCCATGAAACGCGAATATCTCCGTTGGTTTAGTCACAGGCTCCATCGCGACATGGAGCTCCTGATATTCGGTCATGCCGGCGCCAAGGTGCTGATGTTTCCCACCCGGGACGGGCGCTTCTTCGAGTATGAAGAACTGGGGCTTGTCGGTAGTCTGGCCGATAAGCTGGAGGCAGGTCATCTCCAGCTTTATTGCATTGAGGGGCTGGCGACAGAGACCTTTTATGCGGCCCATCATCACCCGGCTGACCGTATCCGCCGCCATTCAGCCTTCGAGAACTATATTCTCAGCGAGGTACTGCCGCTGATGGCCGAGAAAAATTCCCATACCGATACCATCGTTCATGGGTGCAGCCTCGGTGCGTTTCAGGCCGCCAGCCTCGTTTTTCGCCACCCGCATCTGTTTCGCAAACTCGTCGCCTTTTCCGGCCGTTATGACCTGACAATGAAGGTGGAATCCTTCGGCGATCTGTTCGATGGCTACTACGATGATGACGTCTATTTCCACATGCCAAGCCATTTCCTGCCGGGGCTTACCTGCCCGCAGCGGCTCGAACACCTGCGCCGCATCGACATGGTTTTCACCATCGGCGATGCAGACCCGTTTCTCAATAACAACCATCATCTGAGCCGGGTTCTTTCCGACAAGCAGGTAGGCCATCAAATGCATGTCTGGGACGGCCGCGCGCATCGGGCAGGTGCATGGCGCAAGATGGCGGCGCTTTATATTTGAGGTCGCTGCATTAAAAAAGCCGGAAGCGTTCTTCCGGCTTTCTTGAGATCGAGGTGCGGAGATTTTACCCCGCCAGGCCGGCCAGCGCCTTCACCAGGCCCTGCGTCGAGCTGTCATGGCCGGCAGCGCTTTCCTTGCCTTCCACGACCGGCAGCAGGCCGGTTGCCAGTTCCTTGCCAAGCTCCACGCCCCACTGGTCGAAGGAATTGATGCGGAACAATACGCCTTCCACAAACACGCGGTGCTCGTAAAGCGCGATCAGGCGGCCAAGCGCAAATGGTGTCAGCTTGTCGTAGACGAAGGTGATCGATGGGCGGTTGCCAGTGAAGACGCGGTGCGGTGCGATGAAATCCGCGAGTTTGTCTTCCATGCCCTTGGAGGTAAGCTGGGCTTTTGCCTCGGCCAGCGTGCGTCCCTTCATCAGCGCTTCCGATTGCGCCAGGCAATTGGCGATGAGGAGCTGGTGCTGATGGCGCAGTTCGGGCTCAAAACCGTTGGCGGCGATCATGAATTCCGCCGGAATGACGCTCGTGCCCTGATGGATCAGCTGGTAGAAGGCGTGCTGGCCGTTGGTGCCGGGTTCACCCCAGACAACAGGGCCGGACTGGCCTTCGACGGGCGTGCCGTCGATGGTCACGCCCTTGCCGTTCGATTCCATGTCGAGCTGCTGCAGATAGGCGGGGAAGCGCGACAGCCGCTGGTCATAGGGCAGGATTGCCCGCGTCGGATAATTCAGCACGTTACGGTTATAAAAGCCGATGAGGCCGAGCAGCATCGGCAGGTTTTCGCGGATTGGCGCCTCGCGGAAATGCCTGTCCATCGCATGCGCGCCATCCAGGAATTTGCCGAAATTATCCGGCCCGATGGCGATCATCAGCGGCAGGCCGATCGCGGACCAGATCGAATAACGACCACCCACCCAGTCCCAGAAACCGAAGATGCGGTCGCTTTCGATGCCGAAGGCGGCGACCTTGTCCAATGCGGTGGAAACGGCGGCGAAGTGATGCTTTACGGCGTCTTCACCCAGCTTCTCGGCGATGAAGCGGCGCGCGGTGGCGGCATTCGTCATCGTTTCGATGGTGGTGAAGGTCTTCGACGCGATGATGAAGAGCGAGGTTTCCGGGTCGAGAAGCTTTAGGGTATCGGCAATATGTGCGCCGTCGATATTGGAAACGAAATGCGCCCGCGGACCATCATGGAAAGGTGCGAGTGCGAGCGTCGCCATGACGGGGCCGAGATCGGAGCCGCCAATGCCGATGTTCACGACGTCGGTGATCTTCTTGCCGGTCGCACCTTTCAGGGAGCCGGAACGGATCGCATCGGCAAACTTGCCCATGGCGGCGAGAACGCCGTTCACGTCAGGCATCACATCCTTGCCGTCCACAAGAACGGGGGTGTTTGAACGATTGCGCAGCGCGGTATGCAGCACGGCGCGGTCTTCGGTGAAGTTGATTGCCTTGCCGGAGAACATCTCCTCGCGCTTGGCCTCGACGCCACCTTCGCGCGCCAGCTGTTCGAGAAGCGTCACGATCTCCTCGTTGACGGCGCATTTGGAGTAATCCATCAGCAGGTCATCGAATTTTACGCTGAAACGGCTGAATCTCTTGTCGTCGGCCGCAAACGCGGCGCGAAGATCGGTTGCGGCTGTGCTGCTTGCCGTTGCTTTGAGTTTTTCGATGGTGGCCTGCATCATGTGCTCCTCGGCTTCCGTGGAAGGATGAGGAAACTATTCTTTTTCGCACGGCCAAATCAAGGCGACTTTGATAAAAGAAAAGGGCAGGCAGAAAAGAAAAGAGCCGGTCGCCCGGCTCTCGTCATTCGCTTCAAGTGCTCAGTTCAGATTGCGCAATTCGCGCCGCAAAATCTTGCCGACATTGGATTTCGGCAGCTCGGTGCGGAACTCGATGATCTTCGGCCGTTTGTAGTTTGTCAGGTTCTTGGCGCAGAAGGCCTTGAGTTCGGCTTCCGTCAGGGACTGATCTTTCTTGACGACGAAAAGTTTGACGGTTTCGCCAGAATGTTCGTCCGGAACACCGATTGCGGCGCATTCCAGCACGCCGGGATGGCTGGCGGCCACTTCTTCCACCTCGTTTGGATAGACGTTGAAACCGGAGACGAGGATCATGTCCTTCTTGCGGTCGACGATCTTGGTGTAACCGCGCTCGTCCATGAAACCCATGTCGCCGGAGCGGAAGAAGCCGTCGGCGGTCATGGCTTTTGCGGTTTCATCCGGTCGTTGCCAATAACCGGCCATGACCTGCGGGCCGCGGATGCAAATCTCGCCAACTTCACCCACAGGCAAGCTGTTGCCATCATCGTCGCGAATGTCGATCTCCGTCGATGAAAGCGGCAGGCCGATGGTGCCGCTGAATTCCTGGGAATCGAGGCGATTGACCGTCGCCACCGGCGATGTTTCAGAGAGACCGTAGCCTTCCGCAATCGGGCAGCCCACCACGGAAAGCCAGCGTTCCGCGACCGGTCTTTGCACGGCCATGCCGCCACCAAGAACGAGGATGAGCGACGAAAGGTCGAGCTTGCGGAAATCCTCATTGTTCATCAGCGCGTTGAAAAGCGTGTTGATGCCGGGGAACACATGCGGCTGATAATGCGACAGTTCCTTGACGAAGCCGGGAATATCGCGCGGGTTGGCGATCAGAAGATTGTGGCCACCGAGCGCAATGCCCATCAGCGAATTCACCGTCAACGCAAAAATGTGGCAGAGCGGCAGCGCGCAGATGAAGTTGAGAACTTCGGGGCGATCCTTGCGGCTGCTGAAGGCGGCGTCCAGCCACAGGCTGATCTGCGCCTTGTTGGCCAGAAGATTGGCGTGGGTAAGGATCGCGCCTTTGGAGACGCCCGTCGTGCCGCCGGTATATTGCAGGAAGGCGATATCCTGAGCCGTGAGGCCGACGGACTTCAGGGAAAATCCCTGGCCTTCCTTCAGCACCGCATTGAAGCTGATCGAGCCGGGGATCGCATAGGCGGGCACAAGCTTCTTCACCTTGCGAACGACAAGATTGACGATATGTCCCTTGAAGCCGAGGAGATCGCCCATGGTTGCGACGACGACATGCCGCACGGCGGTTTTCGGCACCGCCTGCTGCGCCACATGGGCGAAGTTTTCCAGCACGAACAGCGCCTTTGCGCCGGAGTCCTTCAGCTGGTGTTCCAGTTCGCGCGGCGTGTAGAGCGGATTGACGTTGACCACGATCATGCCTGCCCGCAGGATCCCATAAACCGCGACGGGATTTTGCAGGATGTTCGGCATCATCACCGCAACCCGGTCACCCTTTTCCAGTCCTCTGGATTGCAGCCATGCGGCCACGGCGCGGGTTTGAGCGTCCAGCTGCCGGTAGGTCAGCGACTTGCCCATGCTGGAAAAGGCTTTGCGGTCGGCAAATTGCACGCAGCTCTTTTCAAGAAGATCTACAAGCGAGGCGTTGGCCGATACGGGGATTTCGGAAGGGACGCCCGGCGGATAGGACGACAGCCAACGCTTTTCTACGCTGACATTTTCCGGCTGTCCCAGGGACAATTCACTCATGCTTCTCCTCCCAGAGTCTTTTTCGCGCCGTGCATTCGGTGGAATGCATCAAGGGCGCTTTAGGCTTCGTGATGATCATGAAGCTCCTGCAACCAGCCGGCATATCGGCGAGATAGAAGGAACCACATGTGCGCCACCGGATCGACCGCTCCTCCCGCTCCCCGGTGACGAATGATAGACGCGGAATCCCCTGACGTCCATCGTATGGGTAAAGCCTATTTAACTCTAACGTAAACGTCAATATTGCTGTCGCACATCTCGCGTCCTCGTGAATGAAACGGAGTTATGTGCGATTTTTTGACTTTAATCCTGATTTGAGCGATCAACATAATTCGCAAAGCAGGGCAGGATTGGAAATGGCAGGCAGCGCAGCGCTTGAACTGAAATCGGTTGGGAAAAGATTCGGTGATACGGATGTTTTGTCCGATATCGACCTGTCCGTCGAACGCGGCGAAATTATTTGTCTGGTTGGACGGTCGGGCTGTGGAAAATCGACCCTGCTGCGCATCGTTGCGGGCGTTGAGACGCCGGACCACGGCAGCGTTTCCCTTAATGGTTCGACCGTTGCCGATTCGGCTGTTTTCGTTGAGCCGGAAAAGCGCAATATCGGTTTTGTCTTTCAGGATTATGCGCTGTTCCCGCATCTCACAGTCGAACAGAATGTCATGTTCGGTCTCAGAACCCTGCCTAAGGCAGACGCCCGCCGCCGTGCGGAAGAGATGATCGAGCACGTGCATCTGCAGGATCTGGCCAAACGCTATCCGCATACGCTTTCGGGCGGTGAACAGCAGCGTGTGGCGCTTGCCCGTGCGCTCGCCCCGCAGCCCGGCCTGTTATTGATGGATGAGCCTTTCTCCAATCTGGACAGGGGTTTGCGCGACAATGTCCGTGAGGAGACGCTTGGTCTTCTGCGGCAATTGGGCACCACGGCAATCATGGTCACCCATGATCCGGAAGAGGCGTTGTCCGCAGGCGACCGCGTGGTTCTGATGCAGCGCGGGCGTATCGTGCAGTGCGGCACGGGTTATGAAATCCACGATAACCCCAAAACCCGCTATGCCGCCGATTTTTTCTGCGCCTTCAACAAGATCGAGGGCCGGGTAAAACAGGGGCGCGTCGAAACGCCGCTCGGGCTGCTGGGTGATGCATCCGATCTGCCCGATGGCCTTGCAGCCGTTGCCTATGTTCGACCCAACGCGATTTCGATTATCGAGGACAATGCAGCGAAGGACGGGATAGCCGGCGAAATATTGAGCCGGGTTTTCCTCGGTGAGATCGAACAGCTCGGTATTGCCGTGCCGGGGTTGCCGGGAGATTTGCGTGTCCGGACGATGCAACGCACACCCGCCAAGACCAAGGCGGTGCGTTTCGGTATCGACCCCAAGGGTGTTCTGATATTTACTTGAAGTTGAATGAGCGGATTTGCATGTAAATTTCCGCATCATTTTCAACTCTTGGTGATCAAACTCATCGAAAAACAGCGAAATAAAACTTGATTTGATCCATCAGGTATGATGTCTGCTGCCTCTATATTGCCGCCATCGAAGAGGGAGACGACCATGACGAAATTTACCAGATTTGCTCTGCTCGCCAGCACGGTTGCTTTTGCAGCCGGATCAGCCAGCGCCGCAGAACTCAATATCTACACCACCAGAGAGCCGGGCCTGATCCAGCCCCTGCTGGAATCCTTCACCGCGTCGAGCGGCGTCAAGGTCAACACCGTATTCCTGAAGGACGGTCTGGCTGAGCGCGTTCTGAGCGAGGGCGCAAGCTCACCTGCCGACGTCCTGATGACCGTGGATGCCGGCAACCTCGTTGATCTCGCCGAAAAGGGCGTTACCCAGGCGGTTGAGTCCGAAACCCTGACCAAGGCAGTCCCGGCTGAACTTCGTGATGCCAAGGGTCACTGGTTTGCGCTTTCCATGCGCGCCCGCGTTCTTTATGCGGCGAAGGATCTCGACCTTGCTTCCTTCAACTATGAAGATCTGGCGGATGCCAAGTGGAAGGGCAAGGTCTGCATTCGCGCTGGCCAGCACCCCTACAACACGGCGCTGTTTGCCGATTACATCGCCCATTATGGTGCGGCCGACACTGAAAAGTGGCTTGCCGGCGTCAAGGAAAACCTGGCCCGTAAGGCTGGCGGCGGCGACCGTGACGTTGCCAAGGACATCCTCGGCGGCATTTGCGATATCGGTATCGCCAATTCCTACTATGTCGGTCTGATGCGCTCGGGCAAGGGCGGCGAAGAGCAGGTCAAGTGGGGCGACGCCATCAAGGTGGTTCTGCCGACCTTCAAGAATGGCGGTACGCAGGTCAACATCACCGGTGCGGCCGTTGCCAAGAATGCGCCGAACAAGGCTGAAGCCGTCAAGCTTCTGGAATATCTCGTTTCTGACGAAGCCCAGAAGATCTATGCTGAAGCCAACTACGAATATCCGGTCAAGCAGGGCGCGGGCCTCAACGAGATCGTCGCTTCCTTCGGCGATCTGAAGATCGACAACAAGCCGCTGACGGAGATCGTGTCGCATCGCAAGCAGGCGAGCGAACTGGTCGACAAGGTCGGTTTCGACAAGTAAAGGCCAATTGGCAACAAGGTGGAAGGCGCTCGCACCCGCGGGCGCCTTTCCCTGTATTTTCAAGAAGCTCATGAATCCAGACGCCGTTCAGCCATTGACGTCCCGCGCAAGACCAAGGTTTTCATCCTCCTTCTGGTGGCTGGGCCTATCGCTCGTTGCGGTCTGCGGCGCCATGGTACCGGTTCTGGCGCTGGTCTCTCAGGCGGTACAGGGTTCTGCCGGCCTGTGGGAGCATCTCGGCTCCACCGTTCTTTTGACGGCCTTGCCGGATACGGTCATCCTTCTCGCCGGTGTCGGCTTGCTGGCTGGTATCATTGGAACCTCATCGGCCTGGCTGGTTACCGCTTATGATTTTCCCGGTCGCCGGATATTGGAATGGGCGCTGCTGCTGCCGCTTGCCATGCCAACCTATATTGTTGCTTATGCCTATCTGGATATTCTGCATCCGATCGGGCCAGTGCAGGGAGTAATCCGCTTTCTGCTCGGTTACTCCAGCCCGCGTGAATTCCGTCTGCCGGATATAAGATCGATGACGGGCTGCATCATTTTGCTTGGCTTCGTGCTGTTTCCCTATGTCTATATTCCCGTCCGCGCCATGTTCCTCACACAGGCCGGCAATCTGCTGGAGGCCGCCCGCACGCTTGGCGTTTCCAGACAGAAGGCTTTTTTAAAGGTTGCGGTGCCGCTGGCGCGGCCGGCGATCGCGGTCGGCGTCAGCCTTGCCCTTATGGAAGCGCTGAACGATATCGGCGCCTCGGAATTTCTGGGCGTCCGCACCCTCACCGTTTCGGTCTATACGACCTGGGTCACGAAATCCGATCTGCCGGGTGCGGCGCAGATTGCGCTCTCCATGCTGTTCATCGTCGTCGCTCTCGTGGCGTTTGAACGCTGGGCGCGGCGCAAGCAGCGTTATTCGGTTTCCGCGCAGAAAAGCCGGGAACTGGAGCCGGTGCGCCTTACCGGCCTCAAGGCCTGCGGGGCCTTTACGCTTGGCAGCCTGCCGGTCCTGATCGGTTTCGTGGCGCCGGCGAGCTATCTCGTTATCGAGGCATGGAAACGGTTCCGCTTCAGCGGCCTGTCTGCCCGTTTCACCGAGGAGGCTTTGAACACCATCGTCTTTGCCGGGGTGGCGACGGTGATCACCCTTATTCTCGGCCTTGCGGTTGCTTACGCAATGCGCCTTGCTCCGGGACGTCTCTCGCTGTGGTCCTATCGTCTTTCCACGGTGGGATATGCAGCCCCCGGCACTGTCATTGCCATCGGCGTGCTGATTGCGCTCGGTAGTTTCGACCGGTTTGTCGACCAGACCATGCGCAACTGGTTTGGCATATCCACGGGCCTCATTTTCATCGGCAGCGGTGCAGCCCTGATCTATGCCTATTCGGCACGTTTCCTCACCATTGCAGCCGGCGGCGTCGATGCGGGCTTGAGCCGTATCCCGCAATCTTTTGATCACGCCTCACGAACACTCGGGCGATCCGCAACCCAGACATTCCGCCAGATCCACCTACCGCTCTCGAAAGCATCGCTTGCGGCGGCGGCGTTGCTGATCTTCGTGGACTGCGTCAAGGAACTCCCCGCCACGCTGTTATTGCGGCCGCTCAATTTCGAGACCTTCGCGACCCACCTCTATGGCGAAGCCGCCCGCGGCACCTATGAGGAGGCGGCAATCGCCGCACTGGCGATTGTCGTCATCGGCATCCTTCCCGTCATGCTGCTTGCGAGGATCGGCCGACGCAAAGGTTGATGGCTGGTCTCGCCGCATAAAATGACGGGCACAAAACAGTGCGAGAGGCCAATAAGCTTCAAATCCTCCCGGAAAACGACAAGCATCCCGCCTTAATCCTGATGTAAATACTCAGCTTAATTGAAGTGCTGCGGCCTGACGGCTATGATCGTCGGCCGCGATCTGTTTCGGGGCATATCTTGAAAAATTTGCATGGGATGTTTTTGAGCCGCCTGGCTTTGGGAACGGCTGCCGTTGTTTTGATGGCGCCGGTGATGGGCCACGCACAGGAAACGACTGTTCTGCGGGAAATCACCGTCGAAGGGCAGGGGGCGGAAAATGCCACGGGCCCGGTCCGTGGCTATGTCGCGAAGAAAAGCGCGACCGGCTCGAAAACCGACACGGAAACGAAAGACATTCCGCAATCCGTATCCGTTGTTGGCCGCCAGGAAATGAATGACCGCGGCGCCGTTACCAAAATCGACGAGGTGCTGCGTTATACGCCGGGTGTGACGGCGGAGCCCTTCGGCACCGACCCCGATACTGACTGGTTTTACATTCGCGGTTTTCAGGCCACCCAGACCGGCGTGTTCCTCGATGGGCTGAACCTGTTCAGCTATGGTTTCGGCGGTTTCCAGATGGATGCCTATGGTCTGGAGCGGGTGGAAGTCCTCAAAGGGCCGGCCTCGGTACTGTATGGCGGCGCCAATCCTGGCGGTATCGTGCAGCTGGTCCGCAAGCAAACTCAGGATACGCCGGTTCGTGAAACGGAAATCGGCATCAACAATTTCGGCAATGCCTTTTTCGGTTTCGATTTCGGCGACAAAGTCGATGCTGAGGGCGTGTGGAAATACCGCGTCACCGGCAAGGTTTCCGGCGGCGATAATTACACTGATTACTCAGAGGATCTGCGCGGCTTCATCATGCCGCAGATCACCTTCGAGCCGGATGCGCAGACAAGCGCAACGCTCTACGGATATTTCTCGGCGCTCGATCAGGTGCATGTCGGCAACGGCTTCCTGCCATATGTCGGCACCGTGGTTGACGCACCCTTCGGCAAGCTCGACCGCAAGGCCTTTTATGGCGAACCGGATATCGACAATGGCCGTGTCTACCAGTCGATGGTGGGTTACGAAGTCAGTCATGAATTCGATAATGGCTGGAAGATCAGCCAGAACGCCCGTTATGGCCACCTCTACAAGCACGAGACCGGTCCCTATCCGGGCGGTTGGGCCAATGCCGACGCCAATGGCCAGCCGATCCTCGATGCCACCACCAACGACTATATGCTGACCCGCTTCGGTTATGACGGCCTGTCGAAGGCGGATAGTTTCGGCGTTGACAACCGCATTGAAGGCCAGTTCGAAACCGGAGCGGTCAGCCATTCGCTGCTCTTTGGTCTCGACTATAAATATTACAAGCTAGATCAGGTGCAGGCCTGCTGCGGGTCGAATGCGATCGGCGCGCTCAAGCCAGTCTATGGCTCGACGCAGGGAACGAATTTCGTTTATGCCGACAATGTCGTGACCCAGCAGCAGATCGGCATCTACGCCCAGGACCAGCTGCGTTTCGGCGATGGCTGGCTGGTGACGCTCAACGGCCGTTACGATTATGTCGATACGGAGCTGAACAACAGGCTGCCAACAGGCGCGTCCTTCCGCTCCAATGACGATGCGTTGAGCGGCCGCGCCGGCCTCGCTTATGAATTCGACAATGGCCTGACACCCTACGTCTCGGCAGCCACCTTCTTCAATCCGCTGATCGATACGCTTGCGGATGGCACCCCTGCCGCACCTGAGGAGGGGCACCAGTTCGAGGCTGGCGTCAAATATGAGCCGACCTTCTTTGATGGCAGCATCACTGCCTCCGTCTTCAAGCTGGTCAAGGACAATGCGATCGTGTCCTATACGGCTGGCGGCGTGACCACGAGCGGGCAGTTCGGACAGGTGGAATCCACCGGCTTCGAGCTGGAAGCCAAGGCCAATCTTTCCGATAACTGGAAGGCCCTTGCTTCCTATTCCTACACCGATCTTGAGATTACCCGTGATGCCAATCCCAACCTGATCGGCAAATCCCCCTGGATCGTGCCCACCAACACCGCGTCCCTGTGGGTGGATTACGCCTTCACCGATGATACGTTTGAAGGCCTCAGCATCGGCGGTGGGGTGCGCTATCAGGGTAAATCCTGGGCGGATGCGGCAAACACGTTGCGCGTTCCGGATGCGGCGGTCTTCGATGCCGCGATCCGTTACGAGAAGAACGACTGGACGGCATCCATCAACGTCGCGAATGTCTTCGACAAGGAATATGTCAAGAGCTGCGCCGGTGTCTCGGTGTGCGGCTGGGGCGATAGCCGCACCATCACCTTCAAGCTCGCAAAGAAGTGGTAAGGCTTGGCCGCAGGCCAGCAGTTGCGGGAAATATAGTTTGCCTCTATAAACATGAATAGATTTATCATGTTTATAGAGGCGCCTTTGCGCCTTGCGGGATCAAGAGGCCATGGCTTTCCGCGTGCGGATGGAAAATGAGATCGAGGGCTTTGCCGTCATCGGCGGCCCGCGCTCCAGGGTATGGAACGGCATTGTCGCCGATCTCTGGGATGTGCGTTGCGCGCCAAAAGCGGGCGGCCGTTATGTCGGCAAGGATCCGCGGTTTGTTTTTCTGCTCGATATGGACGGGAGCGATGACGGCCGGTTCATGATGAACCGCTCCCACCGCGACAATTACGGTTCCTCCAAGGCGAACCGGATTTCCTTCGTGCCCGCCGATCTGGATGTGCATGCGGAGCTCAGCAATGTTTCCTTCGTGCGTCATCTCGATCTGCATTTTGATGCGGGTTTGCTGGGCGCGCGGCTGGTGCAGGGGTTTGACCCGCATGGCCTGCTCGATCCGCATCTGATGTTCGAGGATGAGCGCCTGCTGGTGTTGGCCCGGCTGATCGCCGCCGAATGTGATAATCCAGACCCCTTGCATGACCTTTACGGCGAAAGCCTCGTGCTGGCGCTGCTGACGGACTTCCTCAAGGTAAAGCGGGAACCGGTCAAGAAACGCAGCAAGCTCGCTGCCTGGCAGTTAAGAGCGGCGACCGACTATATCCGTGAACATTGCCTGCGCTCTATCCGGCTGGAGGAACTGGCGGAGCTTACCAACCTGTCACAATCCCATTTCAGCCACGCCTTCAAGGCCTCCACCGGCGTGCCTCCGCACCAATGGCAGATGCAGGCGCGTATCGATCGCGTCAAGGAACTGATGATGAGGCCTGACATGGCGCTGACCGACATTGCCATTGCCAGCGGGTTTTCAGATCAGGCGCATTTCTCCCGCGTCTTCCGCAAGATGGTCGGCGTTTCCCCCTCCGTCTGGCAAAAAATCCGCCAATAAGCGCCTTTTTGTTCCATCCTCCCTCAAAAAAATACTGGCCGTAGCGCTTGAAACGCCGCGGAACGATTTCTCCGTCGCAGGGTTTACAAGACGTGACACCAACGAGGAAAATCAAGGAGGAAGACGTCATGTTGCATCAGGAACCCCGCGCCGGACAGGACCCCTATGTCAAGGATACGCCGAGCCTGATCGCCAGCGACAAGGTGGAAGGCACCCGCGTTTATGGCGCTGATGGCAAACATATCGGCTCGATCCAGCGCATTATCCTGGAAAAGCGCGGTGGCCGCGTTGCCTATGCCGTGCTGAGCTTTGGTGGCTTTCTCGGGATCGGTGACGACTATTACCCGCTGCCTTGGGAAAAGCTGCACTACGATGAAGAACTTGATGGCTACCGCATCGATCTCACCAAGGAAGAGATCGAAAACGCGCCGCACTTCGCTAATCTCGACGATAACGATCTGCTGAACGCCAAGGACCGCAAGGTCTACGACTATTACGGCGTTGCGCCCTACTGGATGTAAGGTCTAACAGGGTTATACGATCCAGCTTCAAGAATGAGAAACGTTCCGGGCATTTCTGCGCCCGGAACGCCACATAAGAAAACGGCTCCTGAAAAGGAGCCGTTTGCGTTTATCTGCTTTAATGCGGGTTTTTCTGTATCTCGGAAACCGCATCGGTGAAGCATTTGCGCGCTTCCTCCGGCGATTTGCGTCCGTCAAGGGCGGCGCGGCAGGCGCTCCTGGCTCTCACAAAGCTTAATCCGCCAATCTTCGGCCAGCCTTCCGTGAGCAACGTCAGCGCTTCGAAGGGGCCGGCGACGACACTCTTGCCGTTCGCCTCAAGATTGACCTCAACCGGTTCTGTCCATCTCTCGTTCTTCATCGTGCACCTCCCAGAGCAACGCGATCCCGAAATACACCCGACAGCGGAGCAACCCATGAACGCAGCCGTGTGTCACTGCTGTTTAGAATATGCGCAAGCGGGTGAATTGACAACGGGGATCAGCGGAAGCCGAAAAATGACAGGATTGCCAGCACAATAACGACGAGGCCGACGATGTAGATGATCTGGTTCATGATTTTCTCCTTGGCTGCTTGTCATCACCTTAACGTGAGGGACAAGACGAGGTTCCAGAGATCATAAGAATTTAATCACGTACTAAAATGTTGCGGACGTCCCATTGCGAATGGCCGTGAGTTCACTTCCGCAGGATCACCCAGATGGCGTGAATGATGCCGGGCACATAGCCGCACAGCGTCAAAAGAATATTGAGCCAGAAATGCAGGCCAAGACCGACCTGAAGGAACACGCCGACGGGCGGCAGAAGGATGGCAATAAGAATACGAATGACGTCCACGATAACAGGCTTTCTGGTTGAGAGTGACTTGCCGGTCAACGTATGGCGGGCTGTTTGGTTTCACCATGGGCAGTACCTATGGCGTGAAAGATCAACAACGCGTAAGCGAAGCTACGGATCGAACAGTACTGATATCATGGGAAATAAATGGTGCCGCTTACGTGACTCGAACACGTGACCCCGTCATTACGAATGACGTGCTCTACCAACTGAGCTAAAGCGGCCCGAACATGACCCGTCTGTGGCGGATCAGCTTCATGGCGGGCTGATACAGGCAATGCTGACGGATTTCAAGCCTTGAATACGCGGCTTTTGAAATTTCCGCAAAAAGCTTTGCCTGCTTATTGTTTACGGGCGGCATCAGGCCGTTGTGCAGATGCGGTTTTTCGCAGCTTCATATTCGCGTGCCAGCCGATCAACGAGGTCTGCCACCGGCTCCACGGCCTTGACCGCGCCAATGCCTTGGCCGGCGCCCCATATGTCCTTCCAGGCCTTTGCCCCGCCGGTTGCCGTTTCGAAGTCCATCTTGGAGGGGTCCGCTTCGGGCAGGTTGTCGGGATCCATGCCGGAGGCGACGATGGAGCTTTTCAGATAGTTGCCGTGAACGCCGGTGAAATAATTCGAATAGACGATGTCTTTTGCCTGGGCATCCACGATCGCCTGCTTGTAGCCATCGGAAGCGCGTGCCTCCTGCGTGGCGATGAAGGGCGAGCCGATATAGGCCATGTCCGCGCCCATGGCCTGTGCCGCGAGGATGGAGCCGCCATTGGCGATGGCGCCGGCCAGCAGCAGCGGGCCATCAAACCATTCGCGGATTTCCTGAACGAGGGCGAAGGGTGACAGCGTGCCGGCATGTCCGCCGGCCCCGGTTGCCACCGCAATCAGCCCGTCTGCGCCCTTGCGGATGGCGGAGCGGGCATGACGATCATTGATGACGTCGTGCAGCACGATGCCGCCATAGGAATGGACCGCCGCATTGACTTCCGGCACAGCGCCGAGCGAGGAGATCACCACCGGCACCTTGTATTTGACGCAGAGGCCGAGATCATGTTCCAGCCGGCGATTGGACATGTGCACGATCTGGTTGACCGCAAAGGGGGCGGCTGGTCGATCCGGGTTGGCGCTGTTATGCGCGGCAAGCTCTTCGGTAATCATCGCCAGCCATTCGTCCAGCTGGCTTTCGGGCCGCGCGTTCAGCGCCGGGAAAGCGCCGATGACACCCGCCTTGCATTGCGCCAGCGTCAATTGCGGATGCGAAATAATGAATAGCGGTGAGGCTATGACCGGAAGACGCAGATTGTCTTTCAGCACGGACGGCAGCATGTTTCCTCCCATGAATTACGTTTACGCGCACGTAAGTTAATATCGTGTTCGGCGACGGATTGAAAGCGAAAACCACACCGTATCGGCGTCACAAATCTGCGTTCGCAGCGCCACAATGGATCGATTTTCCCCAAGCCAATCCGGTCTTTATAACAAACGATGCTTGCGGAGGCGCGGCATAGCCGTTACCGAATCGTAAACCAATGGCGCAGCGCCGCATATTTTTGCACAGCGCAACAGAACAAGGATCGGTCGTGAGCGGACTGGAAACGGCAATCAGAAATGCTCTGGAAAAATCGGACAGATCGAACGCCGAAGTTCGTGCACGGATTTACCAATCATCCCGCCAGGCGCTGGAAGCGGGCCTGCGCAAGCAGGGCATAGATGAACCACAGGTCGTCGCCCAGCAACGCCAGCGGCTCGAAAGCCTCATTCATGTCATTGAAAATGAAGAGCGTGACCGGCTTCTAAACAGGGTGGAGCAGCAATTGCGGCCACCACTGCCGGAGAGTGTCGCCCATGATGAACCCTCGGTCGATCCCGTTTCACAGCCACAGCACCATGGCGATATGGCCATAGAGCCGGAACTGCGTGGCGAAACACGTGACGCGCGGCCGGGCGTCACTGTTGCTGCGGAGCCGCCAAGCGCCGGTCGACGCAATGCAAAGCCATCCAGGAGAGGCTCCAGCGCGGGCGATGCCTCGCTTGCTTTTCGCCCGGAGGGTGCCGTTGGCCGCCGCAAGCGCCGCGGGCTTTTTGCAAGGCTTTTCATATATGTGACGCTTCTCGCCTTTATTGGCTTCGGCGCCTGGTGGGTCTATTCATCCGGCCTGCTGCTGTCGCCCGCGCAGCGCGATACCAGCGTGCCAAATCCGCCGGCCCAGGTCCAGGCGGAGGACTTCAACGGCGCGGAACCGGCACCGAGCCTCTCCGCCGGCCGCGGTTTTTCCGATGACTGGGTGGAACTCTTTAATGCCGAGCGCGGCAGCGCCGGAGTTTCGGCAGGCCCGCGCGCCACAGTCGAAAACATCGCCACACCTGCCGGCAAGGCGATAAAGGTAACGTCGAGAAGTGTTTCGCAGGATGGTGCGGTCAGCGTCGAGGTTCCGGTGGAAGTCATGCGGGACATGGCGGGCAAGTCCTCGACCATATCCATCACGCTGCAATCATCCAGCGACCGGCAGACGCAGGTCTCCGTCGCCTGCGATTTTGCCACGCTTGGCGATTGCTCACGCCACCGCTTTACGGCCACGGCTGAACGGGCGGACATGCTGCTGAACGCGACATTCGAGCGCTCGCTCGCGCCTAACGCGCCCGGCAAAATCTTCATCAACAGCGACATCGACGGCAACAGCCGTCCGGTCAATCTTTACTCCGTGCGCATTCTGCCCGGCCAGTAAGGCTGACAGGAAGAAAGGCAGGCGCCGCCTTCAGGAGGCGCCTGCAATCATCTTCCTGTCCTATTTAAGAAATTCCGGACCCGACCCCAGTATCTTGCCGTCGATCTCGCCGATCACCTTGTTGTCCTTGCCGTCGTAGTCGAGTGAATTGAGAATATGGCGGATAAGGTTCACGCGGGCGCGGCGCTTGTCGTTGGCGCGAACCACCGTCCAGGGGGCGGCGTCGGTGTGGGTTTTTTCCAGCATCTCGTCGCGCTTTTGCGTGTAGTCATCCCACTTCGTCAGCGCCGCAATATCCATGTCCGAAAGCTTCCAGCATTTCAGCGGGCTGTGGCGGCGATCATGGAAGCGTTCGATCTGCGTCTCGCGACCGATGTCGAGCCAGAACTTGAAAAGATGGATGTCCTCATGCACCAGCATCTTTTCCAGCCGTGGTGTTTCCTTGAGAAAGCGCTTGTGTTCTTCGGGGGTGCAGAATCCCATGACAGGCTCGACACCAGCGCGGTTATACCAGGAACGGTCGAAGAGAACGAATTCACCGGCAGTCGGAAAATGTGAGATATAACGCTGGAAATACCATTGGCCGCGTTCGGTTTCCGTCGGTTTGGTCAATGCTACCACGCGGGCGTAGCGGGGGTTGAGGTAGGCCCGGGCCGCAAAGATCGCGCCGCCCTTGCCTGCCGCATCGCGGCCTTCGAAGACCGCCATCACCCGCTTGCCCGTGGCCTGCAGCCAGAACTGCACCTTCACGAGCTCCACTTGAAGCGCCTCCAGCGTGACGTCGTAATCTTCCCGTTTCATCTTCTTGTCGTAGGGAAAGTCACCTGCGGAGAGTTTTTTGTCCTCCACCCAGTCGGGAAGAACCGGATCGTCGATGTCGAAGCTGCGCGGCTTGCCGCCAATGGTAAGCTCCACCGCTCGCTTCTTCGTGTCTTCGGCCATATTTGTTCTCCGGCTATTGTTGTGTAAAGGCAACTCACCGCCAATGAGTTCATATCCACCGGCAGAATTCAAGTGAAAGAGGAGTGGCGGGACATGGTGCGGCGCCGGGGACGATTGCGGCACAGATTTTGCGCATATACGTTGTGAAAAATGCGCGGTGATGAATCTCTGTCATGAAGCTGGCCTATGAGAATTCGATGCGCTGTCAGGTGAAAGTGGAAAGCAGGCTGAAATGGCAGTCATGGAAGGCGATCGTGGATTAAGGCTTTTGGGACGAAAGCTTGGCCGAAACTGGTTGCCCGTTCTCGTCGTCAGCATGCTGGCCATCGCGGCCGTTTCGGAACTGCACACGCCCTATATGCCGGCCGCCCTTTGGCTCTGCGCCATCATCGCCATTCTGGCGGTTCGGGAACGGTCAGCGGTGCCCAAAACCGATGAAGCCGCGGTTGCGGAAACGGATGAACCCGAGGTGCCTGCGGAAAGTGTCATTTCCGGCGTCAGGGCCGGCCTTGCGGTGCTGGATACGCCGGTCTTCATCCTCGACAAGAATGCCAGCGTGCTGTTTCAGAACGGTGCGGCGGAACGGGCGTTCGGCCAGCTTCCGCCTGGCGCGCATATTTCCGCCCGCCTGCGATCCCCGGGCCTGCTGGATGTCATCCGCGAAACCATAACCACCGGCCAACCCAATCAGGTCGAGCATTCGGAGCGTTTTCCATCAGAGCGCGTCTTCATCGTTCGCATTGCGCGGGCGGATGCGGGGGAGGTGGCCGGCCCGCCATTTTACATATTGTCGTTCCGCGATGTGTCGGAGCTTCGCCGCATCGACCGGATGCGCAGCGACTTCGTCGCCAATGCCAGCCATGAATTGCGCACGCCGCTCGCCTCGCTGCGTGGCTTCATCGAAACCATGCAGGGTCCGGCTCGCAACGACCCGAAAGCACAGGAACGTTTTCTCGCCATCATGCTCGATCAGGCGACCCGCATGAGCAGGCTGGTGGATGATCTGATGTCGCTTTCACGGCTGGAGCTACGGGCAAATATCGCGCCCGACCAGAAGGTCGACCTCGTCCCCGTCATCGGTCATGTGCGGGACGCGCTGCTGCCGCTCGCCAACGAGCTGGATGTGGAGATCACCCTGCATCTGCCCGACCGGCCGGCGGAAGTGCAGGGCGATCGCGACGAACTGGTGCAGGTGTTCCAGAATCTCGTTGAAAATGCTTGCAAATATGGCCAGGAAGGCAAGGTCGTGGATGTCTGGCTACGCGCTGAACCCGGCAAGCCGGTGGAAGTGAGCGTCATCGACAAGGGGCCAGGCATTCCCGCCGAACATGTGCCGCGTCTGACGGAGCGGTTTTATCGCGTCAGTGTCGCCGACAGCCGTTCCAAAAAGGGAACGGGTCTCGGGCTTGCCATTGTCAAGCATATCCTCACCCGCCACCGTGCCCGCCTCATCATTAAATCGGAATTGGGCAACGGTACGGACTTCACCGTCAGATTCTGACATAAAATATCTGCCAGCTTTTAATGCCGTAAAATTTTATAAATTAAATCAATAATTTAGGTTGTCACAAATCTTTCACTGAAGTGACATAAAAGGATGTGGCTACGGTGGTTAAGAAAAGGTCGCCGAGCGCATGCTTTGAGCGAGTGCCGCTATCGGCCGCGTCCACAAACAAGCCCACGACGGGAGAGACAAATGAACATCCTTAAATTTTCCGCAGCAGCTCTGGTGGCTTCTGTCGCCTTCGCTGGCGCCGCCGCTGCTCGCGACCAGATCCAGGTTGCCGGTTCTTCCACGGTTCTGCCCTATGCCAAGATCGTTGCTGAAACCTTTGCCGAAACCTTCCCGAACTTCAAGGCTCCGGTTGTTGAGTCCGGCGGCACGGGCGGTGGTCTGAAGGCGTTCTGCTCCGGCGTTGGTGAAGGCACCATCGACATCGCCAATGCTTCGCGCGCAATCAAGAGCGACGAACTGGCCGCCTGTAAGGCTGCTGGCGTTACCGACGTTCAGGAAGTGAAGATCGGTTACGACGGTATCGTCTTCGCAATGGACGCATCCAACAAGGACATCAAGCTCGAGCCGAAGGATCTGTACCTTGCTCTCGCAGCTGAAATCGTCAAGGACGGCAAGCTCGTTGCCAACCCCAACAAGAAGTGGTCGGAAGTCAACAAGGAACTGCCTGATGTAGCGATCGCCGCTTACATCCCGGGTTCCAAGCACGGCACGCGCGAAGTCTTCGAAGAGAAGATCATGGCTGACGGCTGCAAGGAAGCCGGCGCTACCGACGCCATCAAGAAGATCGTTACCGATGCCAAGCAGGCAGCTGCAAAGTGCATCGCTGTCCGTAAGGACGGCGCTGCAGTCGACATCGACGGCGACTACACCGAAACGCTGGCCCGCATCGACGCCAACAAGACTGGCCTCGGCGTTTTCGGCCTCGCTTTCTATGAAAACAATGCTGACCGTCTGAAGGTTGCCACTGTTTCTGGCGTTGTTCCGTCCACCGAAACCGTTGCCAGCGGCAAGTATCCGGTTTCCCGCCCGCTGTTCTTCTACGTGAAGAAGGCTCACCTGGGCGTTATCCCGGGCCTCAAGGAATACGTCGAGTTCTTCGTTTCTGACGACATGATCGGCCCGGATTCCCCGCTCGCCAACTACGGCCTGGTTGCTGCTCCGGACAAGGAGCGCGAAGAAATCCGCGCCAAGTTCGCAGCCGGCGCTTCCATGTAATAAAGATGAGGGGCGCGGCCTGCCGCGCCCCTTGTTCCGCCCGGTGCCTCTCCGCTTCGGCGATTGTCTCCGGTTGACAGTTCCGATCCATCGCCATCCACATAATTGTTTATGGATTACAGATGGATAGGTTGTATCAACCTTGACGCTTGCCAGACTTTCATACAGTCAAAAGGCAGGCATCTCTGGATGGTCCAGCGGTCTCGTTTTGATGACTTTTTGATTTGCCCGATATCGCACCGTGCTCTTGAGGCACGCCGAGGGAATTCTAATGAACACATCGATCCTTTTGCTGATACTGGTGCTGATCGGCATCGGCAGTTATCTGCTCGGCAGTCGCCGCGCCATTGCTCTGTCTGGCGGGCGCCCCGCCAGCATGCATTCCCGTGCCGGTTATCACGGCTCCTACGCGGTCGTCTGGGCGGTTTTGCCCGCGGCGTTCATTCTCTGTATATGGCTTGTTATCAGCCCGCTGGTCATCACCTCGGCCGTGCGTGGTAATTTTCCCGAAGACGTGCGCGCCCAGTCCGAGGCGCAGCAAAGCCTGACATATGGCATGGTGAGCTCCATCGCCCGTGGACTTCAGCGCCTGACGGCGGAAGAAACCGCGCAGGCAGATGCGGATACAGCCACGGTAAGGCCGCTTCTGGCATCGAAAGGCGTTGCGATTGCCGGCGATCCCGAGCGTTATATGGTCGATGCGGCCCAGACGCTGAACACGATGACCTCGACAAGCCGCATCGCGATGATCGTCATCGTGCTGGCGGCCGCATTCGCCGGCGCCGCTTATGCGCTGCGTTCGATCGCTCCCCGCTTTCGGGCCCGCAACAAGGTCGAAAGGGTCATTCTCGCATCCCTGCTTGTCGCCTCGTCCATCGCGATCTTGACGACCATCGGTATCGTCCTGTCGATGTTGACGGAAGCCATCCAGTTCTTCACCATGGTTCCGGCACACCAGTTCTTTTTCGGAACCGTGTGGGATCCGCGTTTTGCGGCCGCCGGTGCAACGGACTCGTCCGGCCAGTTCGGCCTCATCCCGCTGCTCGCCGGCACGCTCTATATCGGCTTTGTCGCCATGCTGGTCGCGGTCCCCGTCGGTCTGTTTTCGGCGATTTACATGTCGGAATACGCCTCGCCGCGCCTGCGTTCAGTGGCAAAGCCGCTGCTCGAGGTACTCGCCGGTATTCCCACGATCGTCTACGGCTTCTTCGCGCTGACGACGGTGGGTCCTTTCCTGCGAGACATCTCCACGCAGATCAACGGTCTCGCAACCGGCAACTACGCCAATTTCATCCAGGCGCAGAGCGTCATTACCGCCGGCTTCGTGATGGGCATCATGCTCATTCCCTATGTCTCGTCGCTGTCGGACGATATCATCACCGCCGTGCCGCGTTCGTTGCGCGATGGTTCTCTCGGTCTTGGTGCCACGCGCTCTGAAACCATCAAGAAGGTCATCGTTCCCGCCGCTCTTCCCGGCATCGTCGGCGCCGTGCTGATGACGGCATCGCGTGCGATCGGCGAAACCATGATCGTGGTTCTCGCCGCCGGTGTTGCTGCCCGTCTGCAGATCAACCCGTTCGAACCGATGACCACGGTAACGGTCAAGATCGTCAGCCAGCTGACCGGCGACCTTGAATTCACCTCGCCGCAGACGCTTGTCGCCTTCGCGCTGGGCATCACGCTTTTCGCCATCACGCTTTGCCTGAATATCTACGCGCTTTACATCGTGCGCAAATACCGGGAGCAATATGAATGACCGACATCGTTTCTCCCACAGCCGGCGCTACCGCCGGAAACAACGCCACGCGCCGTGATATCGGCATCAAGCGTCGCTATGCCGCCGAACGCCGCTTCCGTGCCTATGGAATGGCAGCGATTTCCTTCGGCCTGATCTTCCTCTTCCTGCTGCTCTGGTCGGTCGTATCCAAGGGTTACACCGCCTTCCAGCAGACGATGATCACCGTTCCGGTCGAGTTTTCCGAACTGATCATCGATCCGAAGAATGAGCGGGCCGCAAATCCCGCAAAGCTGATGACGGCCAATTATCCCGTTCTCGCCCGCGATGCGGTTGCCAAGGTTCTCGGCGTCGCGCCAACGGACCGCGCCGGTCTTCGCGCCGTCAACGTCATGATCTCCGACAGCGTCCGCACCCAGCTGCGCGACATCGTCGTCGCCGATCCTGCCGTTATCGGCACCACGCGCACCGTCACGCTTCTGGCATCGGGCGATGTGGACAGCGCCTTCAAGGGCCAGGTCGATCTGACGGTGGATGAGGCCAACCGCCGCATCTCGAACCAGCAGCTCGGCTGGATGAACCAGCTCGCCGAAGGTGGCCAGCTTGGCAAACATTTCAACACCGGCATCTTCGTCAACGGCAATTCGAGCCGTCCGGAAGCGGCGGGTGTCGGTGTGGCGCTGATCGGTTCCTTCTACATGATGATGATCGTGCTGGTTCTGTCACTGCCGATCGGTGTCGCAGCTTCCATCTATCTCGAGGAATTCGCGCCGAAGAACCGTTTGACGGACCTTATCGAGGTGAACATCAACAATCTCGCGGCTGTTCCCTCGATCGTTTACGGTTTGCTCGGTCTTTCCGTCTTCATCAACTTCATGGGCTTTCCGCGCTCGGCCTCCCTGGTCGGTGGCCTCGTCCTGACGCTGATGACATTGCCGACGATCATCATTGCCACACGCGCAGCATTGAAGGCCGTGCCGCCGTCGATCCGTGCGGCAGCGCTTGGTCTCGGCGCTTCGAAGATGCAGACGATCTTCCATCACGTCCTGCCGCTTGCCATGCCCGGCATTCTCACCGGCACCATCATCGGCCTCGCCCATGCGCTGGGTGAAACGGCGCCGCTGCTCTTGATCGGCATGGTGGCATTCGTTGCAAATTATCCGACAACGCCAATGGATCCGTCCACGGCTCTGCCGGTACAGATTTACATGTGGGCGAACGAAGCGGAACGTGCCTTTGTCGAACGGACATCCGGCGCTATCATCATCCTGCTTTTGTTCCTCATCGTCATGAATGTTGGCGCAATCCTGTTGCGTCGCCGTTTCGAACGGCGCTGGTAGAGGGAGATTGAGCAATGAACATGTTGTCGGAAGCAGCAGTTGAAAAGGCGCTGGACAAGAAAATGAATGAAGTTTCGTACAAGATGATCGGCAAGGACGTTTCGGTTTATTACGGCGAAAAGCGCGCGCTTTACGACGTGAACCTCAACGTTCGGGAAAATACGGTGACCGCGCTTATCGGCCCCTCGGGCTGCGGCAAGTCGACATTCCTGCGTACCCTGAACCGTATGAACGACACGATCGATGGCTGCCGGGTCACCGGCAAGATCACGCTCGACACCGACGATATCTACGATCAGGCGATCGATGTCGTGGAATTGCGCGCCCGTGTCGGCATGGTGTTCCAGAAGCCGAACCCGTTCCCGAAGACGATTTACGAGAACATCTCCTACGGTCCGCGCATCCACGGTCTGGCCCGTAACAAGGCGGATATGGACCAGATCGTTGAGCAGAGCCTGCAGAAGGCCGGCCTGTGGAACGAGGTCAAGGACCGCCTGCACGAATCCGGCACCGGCCTTTCCGGTGGTCAGCAGCAGCGTCTGTGCATTGCACGCGCGGTTGCCGTCAGCCCGGAAGTGATCCTGATGGATGAACCCTGCTCCGCGCTCGATCCGATCGCAACCGCCAAGGTCGAGGAACTGATCCACGAGCTGCGCGCCAATTTTACGATCGTCATCGTTACGCACTCCATGCAGCAGGCAGCGCGTGTTTCCCAGCGTACGGCCATGTTCCATCTTGGTCATCTTGTCGAAGAAAACGAAACGGACAAGATGTTCACCAATCCGGACGACCAGCGTACGCAGGATTACATCATGGGCCGCTTCGGCTGATTTCCGGCCGGCGCTTTATCGAAACCGAACAAGACTGGTGCCTTTGCCGTGCCCCGCTGGTGTGCACATGCATGAAGGCCAAGCCGGAGGATTAGACCATGACACAGACAACGACCCATTCGCATATTCTGTCCGCTTATGACGACGAATTGAAGTTCCTGACGCGCCGCATCGCCGAAATGGGCGGTCTGGCCGAGCAGATGTGCGCCGACGCCGTGCGCGCACTGGTCAATTCCGATGCTGCGCTTGCGCAGAAGGTCATTTCCGACGACGCGATCCTCGACCATTCCGAGCGCGAGATCGGCGACAAGGCCATCGTCACCATCGCCAGACGGCAGCCCGTCGCGGCCGATCTTCGCGAAATCATCGGCACGCTGCGTATTGCTGGCGATCTCGAGCGCGTCGGCGATCTCGGCAAGAACACTGCCAAGCGCGTTATCGCCGTTGCCGGCACCGGCGTGCCGCGCAAGCTCGCCCGCGGTCTCGAACATCTGTCGGAACTGGCGCTGGTTCAGCTCAAGGAAGTGCTCGACGTCTATTCCACCCGTTCCGCCGAGAAGGCCAATGCCATCCGCGAGCGTGACGAAGAAATCGACGCCATGTACACGTCGCTCTTCCGTGAGCTTCTGACCTACATGATGGAAGATCCGCGCAACATCACCACCTGCACGCATCTTCTGTTCTGCGCCAAGAACATCGAGCGTATCGGCGATCATGCGACGAATATCGCTGAGACAATTTATTACATGGCCACTGGCAGCCAGCCGGAGGGCGAGCGTCCGAAGGACGATAGTTCCAACACACTCGGTTCGGTGACCGAATAACAGACAGGCAGAAGCTTGCGGAGTTAGTATATGGTGCCCAAGATTGCAGTTGTGGAAGACGAGGAAGCGTTGAGCGTCCTGCTTCGTTACAATCTCGAGGCTGAGGGATACGACGTCGACACGATACCCCGTGGCGACGAGGCGGAAATCAGGCTGCAGGAACGTATTCCGGATCTTCTCATCCTGGACTGGATGTTGCCCGGTGTTTCCGGCATCGAACTGTGCCGGCGCCTGAGAATGCGGCCCGAAACCGAACGCCTGCCCATCATCATGCTGACGGCGCGCGGTGAAGAAAGCGAGCGGGTACGCGGTCTTGCCACCGGTGCCGACGATTATGTCGTCAAGCCGTTTTCGACGCCGGAACTCATGGCCCGCGTCAAGGCTATGCTGCGCCGGGCCCGCCCGGAGGTTCTTTCGTCGGTGCTGAAATGCGGCGATATAGAACTCGATCGCGAAACCCACCGCGTTCACCGCAAGAGCCGCGAAGTGCGTCTCGGACCGACGGAATTCCGCCTGCTGGAATTCCTGATGACATCTCCGGGTCGGGTGTTCTCTCGCTCGCAGTTGCTGGACGGCGTCTGGGGCCACGATATCTACGTGGATGAGCGCACCGTTGACGTCCACGTCGGACGTCTGCGCAAGGCGCTCAATTTTTCGCACATGCAGGATGTCATCCGCACCGTTCGCGGTGCCGGGTATTCGATGGAAGCCTGAGCGAAGCCGAACTGACCAGCTTCAGTCAGCATAACATACGTATAAAGATCAAAGGGCTCGACACCATTGCGGCATCGGGCCTTTTTGATTTTGAACCTTCCCCAAACACGGTGTCTTGACCTTTTGAATGGACAATCGCCTGTCTGTTGGTGCGCGGATTGTGGGCTAGGCGCCTCGGCGATGGAGGAAAAGGCCGAACATTCTGCTGGCGCATTGTTTCCGCAGCCGGCCTGAGTTTGTCATAAAAAAACGGGCCCGAAGACCCGTAGTTTTTGAGTGCTGATTGCGTGCCGCAACACTCAAGCCTTGCGGCGCTCACTGACCGGCTGGTAAGCGAGCTTCGCATGGAACTTGCAATAGGGTGAGGATTCCAGCGCTTCGCAACCGCAGAAGTGGAAATCGTCTTTCAAGGGATCGCCGACCGGCCACTTGCAGGTGCGTTCGGTCAGTTCCGTCAGCGTCAGGCGACGGGAAATCGGCGTCACGACATTTCTGGAAGGAATGTAATCGAGAACCTGCGCGGTTTCGATATCGATCTCTTCGTGAAGAGCGGTTGCTGCATTCGAACGGCTCATGGTGCGGGCCGGTGCCGCGTTGACGCGTGCCGTGAAATTTGTCGCGCGCGGAGCGGGGGCCGCAGTGCGCTTGGGTGCGGAGCGTGCCGAAGTGACCGGTCCGCCAGCCTTGACGCGTCCCGGCAGATTGAGGCGGTGGACCTTGCCGATCACGGCATTACGGCTTACACCGCCCAGCTGCGCTGCTATCTGGCTGGCGCTCAGTCCTTCGGCCCACAATTTCTTGAGTTTCTCGACCCGCTCGTCTGTCCAGTTCATGCCGCTTCTCCGCTTGTCGCGTATATTTCGGCAGAATCCGTCTCCGCCTCACGGGCGCGCCGCGAGCGTGGTTTCTGCCAGATTTTAGGTGACTAGTTCCGCCGCAATGCAGTCTAGTAATTAGCGATTAACCTAGTGCCAGCCCGACTCCGTGGCAAGAGTCGCGGGAATCATCTGGAATCGATTTTCCGGTTTTCCCCAACTTGCTGGCGAGTTGAGTCTGAAAGGCAACACCTTGGGCCTCTTTCGGTGATGCCTACTAGTGCTTGAGAAGCCCGGGAAACGCGGACTTTTGTTGACATCGGCAAACGAAGTGACAATAGTGCCCCTGCCGCCGCGAGGCGGCATTTTTGATTTTCAGGCGAGGGATAACCCCGCAAGCCTATTGACAACCTTATGACAGCGCATCCGCGCAAGGAGTGATACAGCCATGGCCGAAGCCGCCGCGCCATTGTTCGATACGTTTTCAAGAGCCCCGCTGCGCTTCGAGCGCGGTGAAGGCGTCTGGCTGTTCACGGAGAGCGGCGAACGATATCTGGATTTTGCAGCCGGTGTTGCGGTTAACTCGCTGGGCCACGCCCATCCGCACCTTGTGGAAGCAATCAAAACGCAGGCCGAGAAGGTCTGGCACGTCTCGAACCTCTATGAAGTGCCCGGACAGGAAAAGCTCGCCAAGCGCCTGACGGAAGCAACCTTCGCAGACAAGGTGTTCTTCACCAATTCCGGTGCTGAAGCGCTGGAATGCGCCATCAAGACAGCGCGCCGTTATCATTATTCAAAGGGTCATCCGGAGAAGTTCCGCATCGTCACGTTCGAAGGTGCCTTCCATGGCCGCACGCTGGCGACGATCGCTGCCGGCGGCCAGCAGAAATATCTCGAGGGTTTCGGCCCCAAGGTCGAAGGTTTCGACCAGGTTCCTTTCGCTGATGTCGATGCATTGAAGGCCGCCATCACGGCCGAGACGGCCGCACTTTTGATCGAGCCTATTCAGGGCGAGGGCGGTATTCGGGCGCCAAGCAAGGAATTCCTGCAAATCCTGCGTGGATTGTGCGATGAGCACGGCCTGCTCCTGATTTTCGATGAGGTTCAGACAGGTGTCGGCCGCACGGGCAAGCTGTTTGCCTATGAGCAGACCGGCGTTGCGCCTGACATCATGGCGGTTGCCAAGGGTATCGGCGGCGGTTTCCCGCTTGGTGCCTGCCTTGCGACAGCGGATGCTGCCTCCGGCATGACGGCCGGCGTGCATGGCACCACCTATGGCGGCAATCCGCTGGCAATGGCGGTTGGCAATGCCGTGCTGGATGTCGTTCTGGCCGATGGTTTTCTGGAAAAGGTTCGTGATGTCGCACTGGTTTTCCGCCAGGGTCTGGCGTCGCTCAAGGATCGTTATCCTGATGTGATCGAAGAAATTCGTGGCGAAGGCCTGCTGATGGGCATCAAGGCGAAGGTTCCTTCGGGCGATCTGCTGCAGGCCATGCGCGCGGAGCACCTGCTCGGCGTGCCGGCAGGTGACAACGTCATCCGTCTTCTGCCGCCGCTCGTCACCACGGCGGAAGAGGCCCGCGAAGGGCTGGCGCGAGTGGAAGCGGCTGCCGCCTCCCTGACAGCGAAACAGGCGAAAATCGCCTGAAACCAATCAAGGGCGGGCCTCTTCCCGGAGGCTCGCGAGCATGGGACAGTTTGAAATGGCTTCACCAAAACATTTTCTAGACCTTTCGGCCGTTGGGTCGGAGGACTTGCGGACGATTCTTGATGATGCGCGGGCGCGCAAGATTGCCACCAAGGCCGGCACGGCGGAGAAGCCGCTGGCCGGCAAGATGCTGGCGATGATCTTTGAAAAGCCGTCCACCCGAACCCGCGTTTCCTTCGATGTCGGCATGCGCCAGCTCGGCGGTGAGACCCTGTTCCTGTCGGGTACGGAAATGCAGCTCGGTCGTGCGGAAACCATCGGTGATACGGCCAAGGTTCTGTCGCGTTATGTTGACGCCATCATGATCCGCACCACGGATCATTCGCGCCTGCTTGAGCTTGCCGAACATGCAACCGTGCCTGTTATCAACGGCCTGACCGACGACACCCATCCCTGCCAGATCATGGCGGATATATTGACGTTTGAGGAACATCGTGGCCCGGTGAAAGGCAAGACAATCGCCTGGACGGGGGACGGCAATAACGTGTTGCACTCTTTCGTTGAAGGCTCGGCCCGCTTCGGTTACCGCATGAACATGGCGGTGCCCATGGGCTCTGAGCCGCATGACAAGTTCCTGAACTGGGCGCGCAATAATGGCGGCGAGATCGCGCTTTATCATGATGCCGACAAGGCGGTTGCCGGGGCAGATTGTATCGTTACCGACACCTGGGTATCGATGAACCAGGAGCACAAGGCGCGCGGCCACAACATCTTCCAGCCTTATCAGGTGAATGAAGCGCTGATGGCCAAGGCCGATAAGGACGCACTGTTCATGCACTGCCTGCCGGCGCATCGCGGCGAGGAAGTAACGGACGGCGTTATCGACGGGCCGCAATCGGTGGTCTTCGATGAGGCGGAAAACCGGCTCCACGCCCAGAAGTCCGTCATTGCCTGGTGCATGGGCGTCATCTGACGACCATTGCCGGTTCTGATCGATGCCGGACCAGGTGCTTGAACTTGGCCGCATACATTACCATCTGTGGGACTTCGAAGAGGCTCGTCGGTTTTTTGCTGGCGGGCCATCATCAAGATTTGCACGATTTTCCCCGGAGGCGGTTTCGCTTCCCGGATCTCTGTGCGACAAGCGGAAAAAGCACATTCAAAAAGCCGGACTTTTGGACGGTAGCGGCGCAACGGCTGCGCCAGGGAGTTATGATATGGCAGATGTAACGGTTGAACTCGATGATCTCGTTCTTGCTGGCGACGACAAGGTCGTGCCCTTTCAGGTCGAAGGTCTGGATGTGCGCGGCCGCGCCGTGCAGGTTGGGCCGCTGCTGAACGCCATCCTCGAACGGCACGACTACCCCACGGTTGTCGCCCGCCTGCTGGCGGAAGCGACGGTTCTGACGGCGCTGATCGGTACATCCCTGAAGTTTTCCGGCAAGCTTACGGTGCAGACCAAGGGTGACGGCCCGGTGGACCTTTTGGTAGCGGATTTCACCGCGCCCGAGAGCATGCGCGCCTATGCCCGTTTTGACGAAGAGCGGCTGGCCGAGGCAATCGCTGCCGGCGCCACCTCGCCCGAACAATTGCTGGGCACGGGCATTCTCGCTTTTACGATCGATCAGGGTATGGGTATGCAGCCTTATCAGGGCATCGTTCCGCTGGATGGCTCGTCGCTGGAAGAAATCGCCGGGGTTTATTTCCGGCAGTCGGAACAGCTTCCCACTCGCGTGCGCCTCGGCGTTGCCGAGTTCTTCGACCGTGACGGTGAAGGCAAGCCACGCCATGGCTGGCGTGCCGGCGGCGTCATCGCCCAGTTCCTGCCGCAGGCGCCGGAGCGTCTGCGCATGCGCGATCTCCACGGTGGTGATGGCGATGAAGGCGGTCACGAAACGATGGAAGACGATGCTTGGACCGAGGCGGTAACGCTGCTGAATACGGTCGATACCGACGAATTGACCGACCCGCAGGTGCCGGTCGAACGTCTCCTGTATCGGCTGTTTCATGAGAGCGGCGTGCGCATCTATGATCCGCAGGTCATCTTTGATCGTTGCAGCTGTTCGCGTGACAAGATCAAGGGCGTTCTGTCCGGCTTCACCGCTGAAGAGATCAAGGCGAGTGAGGAAGACGGCGCAATAGCGGTGACGTGCGAATTCTGCTCCACCACCTATCGCTACGACATCAGCGAGTTTGAAAACGTCTGAGTAAAAAAGCCGCGCTGTTAAAAGGCGCGGCTTTTCAATTGCTCGTGCACCTCAGTTCAACACCCGTAAAAGCCCGGGTGAATCCAGCGAAAAGGCGGGAATGGTGACATTGAACACCTCGCCACTTTCGGTTTCCATTTCATAATGGCCGAACATCAGGCCCGAAGGCGTGTCCAGCGGGCAGCCGGAGGAGTACTCATAGCTGTCGCCGGGGTTCAGGTGCGGTTGCTCACCCACGACGCCCGGCCCATAGACTTCATCCACCTGGCCGTTCTGATCGGTGATATGCCAATAGCGGTTGACGAGTGTCACCGTCATATCAGAGTTGTTCGAGATCACGACTTTGTAACCCCAGACGTAACGGTCGTCATCCGGGTCGGATTGTTCTTCGAGATAATACGGATCGACCGTTACCTCGATATCCCTTGTCAGAGCACGATACATACGCGCCACACCTCGATATTATGCCTGTTGCCATTATCCTACACTATAGGCTCTGGCTATCGTCAAGAAAATGAACGGCTTGACGGGTGGGCGCCACCTGTTGTTGCGCCGTTTTCCACCGTTAGGGATAACGATAAAGGTAAATATTGGTTGCCCGCTACAGGATTTTGCCCTCTGCGGAGTCGGCTGCGCCATGGCCCGACGCAGGGTAGGGCCATGGTGCTTATGGATTGAATTCTCAGGCGGAAACGGCTGCCAGCCCCTTCGCCAGATCCTCCAGCAGGTCGTCCGTATCTTCGATACCGCAGGAAAGACGCAGAGTTCCGCCGGAAATGCCCAGCTCGGCGCGCGCCTCATCGGAAAGGTTCTTGTGCGTTGTGGTGCCGGGATGGGTGATCAGGCTCTTGGCATCGCCCAGATTGTTGGAAATCTTCACGATCTCCAGCGCGTTCTGCAGCGCGAAGGCCGCATCCTTGCCGCCCTTCAGTTCGAAAGCCACCAGCGTCGAGCCGCCCGACATCTGCCGCGCGATAATATCGGCCTGCGGGTGATCGGCGCGGCCGGGATAGATGACCTTGGCGACCTTGCCGCTATCGGCGAGGAAATCGGCGATCTTGCCGGCATTTTCCGTCTGCTGCTTGACGCGCAACGGCAGGGTCTCGATGCCCTTCAGCAGCGTCCACGCGTTGAACGGCGACATGGCCGGACCCGTGTGGCGGAAATAATCCTGCAGCTCTTCCTCGATCCACTTCTTGTCGGAAAGGATAACGCCGCCGAGGCAACGGCCCTGACCATCAATATGTTTGGTCGCCGAATAAACCACGATATGGGCGCCGAGTTCGAGCGGCTTCTGGAAGAGTGGCGTCGCAAACACATTGTCGACCACGACCTTCGCGCCGATCTGGTTGGCAAGCTTTGCCACGCCGGCAATATCAACCACTTCAAGTGTCGGATTGGTCGGGCTTTCAAGGAAGAACAGCTTGGTATTCGGCTGGATCGCCTTTTCCCAGTTACCGAGATCGCGCCCGTCGATCAGCGTGCATTCGATGCCGTATTTCGGAGCTAGGGTTTCAACCACCCAGCGGCAGGAGCCGAAAAGGGCGCGTGCGGCAACGATATGGTCGCCGGCGCGCAACTGGCACATGATGGCGGCGGTGACGGCGGCCATGCCGGAGGCGAGCGCCCGGGCGTCTTCAGCACCTTCCAGCAGGCACATGCGCTTTTCGAACATGTCATTGGTCGGGCTGGCATAACGGGCATAGATGAACCCGTCCGTTTCGCCCTTGAAGCGCGCTTCGGCGGCTTCGGAGTTTTCGTAGACGAAACCCTGGGTCAGATAGATCGCTTCAGACGTCTCACCATAGGGGGAGCGTAGCGTACCGCCGTGAACGAGCTGGGTTGCCGGGCGCCATTTATTGCTCATGTGATCACCTTCAAAACAAAAAAACCGGCCGCAAAAGCAGACCGGTTCCAAGCACCCGGTCTTTTTAGCCACTTGTTTAACGTGGCTGCAAGCCGACCGGCCAAATCACCACGGGATAAGCTTGCCATACTGCCGTTATCGGCTTGCGTCAATGCTTTCCTTTTGGTTTTGTCGCCGTAAAAAGGAATGATGACCATGACGAGAACCACGGGCATTTTGGCGGATGGCGCTATCCGGGCGCTGTTTGCGGGCGGCAAGCTGAAAAGCGAGGCCGAGCCCGATGTTGACCAGGTGCAGCCCGCCAGCCTCGATTTGCGGCTGGGCTCAAAAGCCTATCGCGTTCGTGCCAGCTTCATGCCCGGCCCCGGAACCCGCGTCATCGACAAGCTCAATCGCTTCAGCCTGCACGAAGTCGATCTCTCTGAGGGCGCCGTGCTGGAAACCGGTTGCGTTTATATCGTCCCGCTGATGGAAAGCCTGGAGCTGCCGGCGGAGATGTCTGCTTCGGCCAATCCCAAAAGCTCGACCGGTCGTCTTGATATCTTTACCCGCGTGATGACCGACAATGCGCAGGAATTCGACAAGATTCCGGCGGGATATGCCGGCCCGCTTTATCTGGAAATCAGCCCGCGTACCTTCCCGGTGGTGGTGCGCCGCGGCTCGCGCCTGTCGCAGATCCGTTTCCGCATCGGCCATTCGCTGCTCAACGAAAGCGAGCTTCTGAAGCTGCACGAAACGGAAACGCTGGTCGCCAGCGAAACCCCCAACGTGACGGGCGGCGGCATCGCGCTCTCTATCGACCTGAAGGGTTTCGGCGATAACGGGCTGATCGGTTATCGCGGCAAGCATCACACGGCCGTGGTGGATGTCGACAAGAAGGCCCAGCACGACGTCCTCGATTTCTGGGAACCGCTTTTTGCCCGCGGACGCGCCGAACTGATCCTTGATCCCGATGAGTTTTATATTCTCGTTTCACGCGAAGCCGTGCACGTGCCGCCGCTTTACGCCGCCGAAATGACGCCCTTCGACCCGCTGGTCGGCGAATTCCGTGTGCACTACGCCGGCTTCTTCGACCCCGGCTTCGGCCACGCACAGGCCGGAGGCACCGGCAGCCGCGCCGTGCTGGAAGTGCGCAGCCACGAGGTACCCTTCATCCTCGAACACGGCCAGATCGTCGGCCGGCTGGTTTACGAGCACATGCTGCAGAAACCGGAAGGCCTCTACGGCACGGGCCTCGGCTCCAATTATCAGGCCCAGGGCCTGAAACTCTCCAAACATTTCCGGGCGGGATAATGAGCGTACCGGGTGCTTGACACCCGTTGCGAACTGTCCGATGTCTTGTCTTACGGTGCGGGTGTAGCTCAATGGTAGAGCAGCAGCTTCCCAAGCTGAATACGAGGGTTCGATTCCCTTCACCCGCTCCACCTTATTTCTCAGGGCTTTCCGCCGTTTTTTGCCCTCGAAAAACAGGCCAGTTTTACAGCCAGTTTTACAAGTTATGTTCGCGTTCTGGCCTCGTTTAACTGCCGGATCATTTCTTTCGTGGCGGAATTTCGGCCCACGTAACGGCGAATAATTTTCTCAACCGTCTCTTCCTCCCACGCCATGATTTCGGCGATCACGCGGACCGACAGGCCCGCGATATAGAATTTTGTAGCGGCGGTCCCTCGCAGGTCGTGGAAGTGCAAATCGCGCTCAAGCATGTTCGTCTTTTCTTTCGCGCGCCAGAACATCGTATTCAGTCCGCTCGGCTTCCACGGCTTCTTTTTGGAGCTGGTGAGGATGACGGGCGAGCGCTTTGGAATGCGATCAAGAATTTCATTCAATGCATCGTAGCGCGGTATGATCGCCTCGCGCTTGTGCTTGCTCTTGCCGGTCGAAATGATGATGGCATCGGGGCCGACATGCGACCATGACAGTTTCAGTAGATCGCTGACGCGCAAGCCTGTGTGGGCGGCAAGGTCAATAACCCATTTCACCTCGTCAGAGCATCCGGCTTTGACCTGCGCAATGTCTGCGTCCGTCCAGATGATTTCGGAGCGGTCGGAACTATAAAGATGCTTGATGCCTTCGGCTGGATTAGCGCTCAGCTTTCCCATAGGGTCTACGCCATGGGATAGGATGCGGGAGAGAACCTGCATGCCTGTGTCTGCCGCGCGCGGTGTCTCGCTATATTGCCCGCGCCATTGGCGAATGCGGGGGCGGATTTTGTCCGCGCGATTGAACTGCGCAATGCTCAAATTGCCAAAATATTCGGAAATGCGATCAATCCACGGCGACCAGACGCGTTTCGTGGAATCGGCGAGCTTCTTGAACTCGGTTGCCTTGTAGTGGGTGATGATTGAGCGGAAGCGTCCGCTTTCGGGTTCCATGCGGCTGGCGATGGCTTCGTTGTAGGATGCCATGAATGCCGCCGTTCCGGGCTGGCCATCGAGCCTTGGGCCACCGCGCCAAGCGTAATAGTAAACACTGCCCTTGGCCTTTACGGTGTGGATGCCCTTTAGCTCAACTGTAACCATGCTTCTTATCAAACTCCGCAAGCTCGCGGTCCAGATCGTCTTCGTCGTTCTGTGCCGGTGGCGTAAAATGCCATCGAAATGTACCGTCTGGCAATGTGTCCAACGCGGTCGGGGTCATGCCGTTCTTTTTGAGCGCTTCAAGCGTGGCGTTTACGTCGCGAATTCGAAGCGTCGGACGGCGGTTTTTCTTCTTTGGGGTCGGGGCGAGGTCAGCCATTTCCGGCCTCCGTCAAAAGCGTGGTGGCTTTAAGGTCGATAGTGGTCATGGCTCCTTCAAGCTCGCGAGCCGTGTAGGTCGCCCGGTCAGTCTTAAATTCGGCAATCCTTAGCGCCCAAAGGCAATTCTCCGCACGTTCTCGCGCCCATCGCTTTTGAGTTGGGCTAAGGGTGTTTTCGCTGAAAGCGGTAAGCGCAACGAAACAGAAACGCAGAACGTTTGCCTTGTCCTCGGCGGTCGCCTTTTTCATTTGCGAACCTCCGACTTGGCGCGATAGCGCGCTTCGGCTTCTCCCTTAAGACGAAGGCCGGTTTCGCAGGTGCAATAGCCGTGCCACACCCCGCCGCACCCGTGCAGATCGCCTTCTTCGCAGCACCTCCCGCAATAGTCGTCGTCGGGTTCGGGAAAATCGAGGTCGTCAAGGTAGTCGAGTTCTGCGGCAGCTTCTTCGTTGACGCGTCGAATGCAAGCGCCGCAGACCCGGTAAACCCGCCCGGACATGCCTTCCTCATAGTCTCGGGCTTCCCGCAGATCGTCCGCAAACTGCCCGCACCACTCGCAATTTCCTTTGCGGTCCTCTTTGGCTTCGTCTGATTTCATGTATGCCCGGTAATCGTCAGAACATTCCTGGCACATGTCGATCATTTCGCAGCCGAAGGAATCCGTTTCGCCCTGAATGCGAGCGACGGCGGGCCTATCCGGGTGTTGATCGCAAGTCATACCTTCGGGAACCGCATGCGACCTGCCGGGCAAGCTGGAGATGGGTCCGGTAACTTCGGCCATCTATTTGCCCTCCTGCTTTGCGGATGCTGCGGACCATGTTTTCCAGTGTTTGCATTCGAGCAAAGGGGTAGCTGGCGTGATCGAATGAGGCCCGTTGATCTTGATCAGGTCCTTTTCCGGGCGCGGTTGAGCCTGCCAGCTTTTAGCGTTGCGCTCGAAGTCGTCATGCAGGATATGGCGAATTTCAAGCGTTTCGCCGGGTCGCATGTAGATGACCTTATCAGCCATTGTTCTGGCCCTCCGCGCGTTGGCGAAGTTCGTGAAGCTCGCATATGATGCAATCAACCAGATCGCGATACTTCGGCCAGTTCGGGAAAATTTCCTCTATCTGGCCTATGATCTGGTCGGCTGCTGAGGTCCCCACCACGTCCTGCACCTGTGCGGAGAGGGCGGAGCGGAACGGCTCTAGCGCCTTCGCTACATCATCAATCTTCGCTAGATTGAAATAGCCGTCTCCGTCCGCAACGATTTCCTGATATGCTCTCGCGGATGCCGCACCTCGCGCAACAAAGAGCGTTCCAGCAATAGGCAATGTCAGATCGTCCAAAGCCTTCACAGTCATAGATGGCGAGAGGTCTTCCGGACGGTCGTATACCGGGAAAGCGCGCGGATCGTCCTTATTGCTAATCCACATCGCGCCAAACGGCACATTCTGGACAAAGGTTTCTTCGCCATGTCGCAGCCAAGCCACCGGATCGGCGTTGCCGATCGCGGCTTCCTCACGCTTGATGACTGCATAGATTTCCTCGATCACGCTGGAATCTTCGATAGCGCCGCCGAAAACATCGTCCACGATCTTGCCCAAAAGGGCGCGGCTGATGGCCTTGCTCATGCTGCACCGCCTGTCCGCTTGGCGGATTCTGCCGCGCGGTACAGCCGTTCAAGTTCGGCGACGATAAGCGCGCCAGCCTTCACCAGATCGTGTTCGCGGTCTTTCGGCTTCCACCACTTCAAATCCCATGGCCAGAGTGTTTTCGCCCATGGGAGAAATTTTTTGCCGGATTGAACAGCGCCGGTCACCGCGTAGAGTCCAAGGGTGTAAGCGGCTGCTGCCTGCGCCAGTTCTCCATTTACGTGGGTGTCGTCGTGCTCCGGAAACCATCCTTCCTTTTCGATCTGGCGGCGACGTTCGGCGGCGATGGCCTGCACGGCAGGGCTATACGCCTCGCGACTGATGATAACCCGCAGATCGTGGGCGGCGCGCAAGGTGGTGTCGGACAGCAAGCCGCCGTTACCTCCCTTGCCGCCCGCGCCGTTCATGTCGAATTCGACGCAATCAATAAGCTTCTTCGCTGCTTTGATGATGTCTGTCATGGGGTGGCCTCAAGGTTTTTCCGCCAGTCGAAAAAGCCAAGCGCGCCTTTGACTGGGATAAATTCGCAGGGTTTGGGATTGGCAAGCACGAAACCGTAGGGGCCGAAGAACCACGGGCTTTCGTGGCGCGTGACGCAATCTGCGATATCGATGGTTCCGACGATGCCGCCGCGTGGCAGGCGGCGTTCGTCTTTTCGGCCCGGAAAGATAAGTCCGGTTTGGCCTTCGGGATGCAGCGCACTACGGGCGACGTAAAGACCGTCAAGCCACTCGCCTGCTGTCATCCCCTTGGCGGCGTGGATGCAGACCGGCCCGCGATACTTCGTCGCCCACGTCCGGTTTTCGACCGGCTTGCCGAGTTCGAAAATGCAGTGGACCCACGGCTGTCGGATCGACAGCGCCAGTTGCGGCAGGGCGGCGAGAACGGAAAGCTGTTCGGGCGTCATGCTCGCCCCCCCGGGAACGCGTTGTGTTCAACGCCGTCCAGCAAGCGGCCTGCCGCCGTCTTGCCTACGAGTTTAACGGCGTGGTGGGTGTCCGGCTGCGGTAGCACGCGCGCCCAACTCCATGGCTTGTGATCAAGCTCGATCAAATATCCCGTGCGGGAAAGTGCGTGCGTGGAGCATTCTTTTTCGGACCGCTCGATATATTCCGCATCAGTTTCGGTTTCGATCCGCTCAAGCTTCCAAGGCACGGGCTTCCATGCGCCCCACTGTTTGAACAGAAACGGAATGCGATGGATTTGGCACTGGTCGCGCAAGGCGCGTATCCATTCGGGATGCATCGGACGTGCGCCCGGTCCGCTTTCTCCCCCTGCCACGACCCACATAGGAGGGCGTGCAAGGTGTACTTTGCCATCGGGGCCGACTTTCCGAAGCGGCGTAGCGAGCAGGTGAAGCGGGCCTAACAGCGGTTCGGCAGAAACCCAAACCATCCAGCCACGTTCGGCAATATCTTCCATGAACGGCCAGCGCGCAGAATAACGGGTCTGGTCCTCGGCGGATGTGCCAAGCCAGATATTAGGAAACGGCAGGTGTCGGCGTGCAAACAAGTAGTCGCGCATCCGCTCCGGCCTCTTGGTCAAGACCTGAAACGTGTGCTGCGGGGCGCTCGCCATGACGGCAAAAACCATGTCAATCCACTCGTCCGGCACGCCTTCGGCAAAAAGGTCTCCGTGGGCGCAAACGAAGATCATTCGCGGACGGCTCCAGCGCAACGGCTGTTCCATCCAATCCGCATTAAGACGCACCTTGCCGTTCCAAACGGGCCCGGACTTCGTTTCAACCGTAAGTCCTTCCCGGCTTCTGTGATTTTTCAGCCGGGTTCCTGCGAGTTTCATCGCGTAACAGTTGGTGCAGCCCGGAGAGACTACAGCGCAACCCGTGATCGGGTTCCAAGTGGCGTCGGTCCACTCGATTTTTGTATTGTCGGACATGGTTGGGTTCTCTCTGGCTGGATAGAGGCGGGCGGCGACCGCCCGCGCTCCGGGTGAAATCAGGCCGACATTTCCGGCTTGCCCGCGAACTTCGGCAGGCCAAGTTCTGCGGCGGTTTCGTGCAAGGCGAAGTTGACGGCCTTCGTGATGTGGATGTCGGGCCGGTAAAGCATGCAGGTCCACGAAAGGGTGCCTTCACGAAGGCGGTAGCGCAGGCGCACGGGCAGGCGGATGCTTTCACCCTGGAAGAACGGCGCGATATTGAGGACGAAGACGCCCGGCACGGTGATGGGGTCGCCGTTGGCGTTCTTGTGGTCTTCCTCGAAAACGATCTGGCTTTCGCCCGTTTGCAGTTTCAGGGCCGTCTTAACGCGGGTTTCCGCGTTGATCTGCAAGCCCTGCGAGAGCACTACCAGTTCATTCGGGTAGGCAATCTTGGCCCGGAACAGCAATTCGAGGTCTTTCACCTCGTCAGAGTCCGGCGAGGCCAGTTCGGCGATATGGTCTTCGATGAATTCCGCAAACTCGTTTTGCGTCAGCGCTTTGCCATGGATTCCCTGCCAAGCTTTCCACTCTTCGGAAAGCGGGAACGCATAGTGGACACGGTGCTTGCCGTTGTCCGGGTCGTTGCCGTGGTAGTCGATAACGGCGGTGAAGGCGGGGGTACGCCAGTCCGTCACGGCAAAGATCACGCTGTTGTCCGTCTTGTGACGCTCGACCAGCTTGACGAAGGAATCCAACGTTTCAACATTGGCGGTGCCCTGCTTGCGCTCGGGGCGGGTGCGCCATGGCGCAAAGACCGCCGACACGTCAGACAGCTTGCCACTGGTCGGGTCCAGCAGCGCCGGAACGGTCGGGGGAATGCCCTTGGAGTCGGCAGGTGCCGGAACCTGCACAATCGCGGCATTGGTCTGCGCCGCGAGCTTTGCGATTTCGGCGACGGCGGTTTGGGTGAGTTGGTCCATTTCGGTTCCTCTGTTGGTGCGCCGGTCACTGGCCGGGCGCGGTTGCTAAGGTTGGGAAATCAGCCTGCGGAGACTTCGCGCGGCGAAAACATGTCGTGCTGGCGGGGATGCTCGGTCGAAAGCGCGCCGTCTTCGACAACCCAAAAGACCGAATTCTTGCGCGGCAGCTTCGGGGTTTTGGATTCCATATCGGCGGCAATCGTCACCATGCCATCCTTGACGGACAGGGACAGTTTCAGGGTCACTGAACCCTTGAAAGACTGCATGGGATTGGCTTCGGACATGTCCGAAAGCTTTTCCAGCGTTTGGCCGATCTCGGCGGAAAAGGCAGGGTTAAGCTGGCCGTTTTCCAGCATGCCGATGATGGTGGAGGCATCGCGAATTTTCTTCATGCAGATGGTTCCTTGTGGTTTGGAGGAAGGTCACGCGCGCCCGGCGGCGACGTGGTGGCGCTTGATCTCGGCGAGGCTGGTGGCGCAAAGCGCCGCGCCGCCGATGATGGCGAGGATGAGGACGGCGCAAATGCAGGCCAGAAAGAACCGGCCATAGGCTGGCGTTACCTGCTGCGGGCGATCTGTCGGGATCATGGGTGAAATCTGGATCAAGGCTGTCTCCATCCGTTCGGGAAACCGCCTCGCGTGAGGCGGAAACCGGAGCGGATGACTAGGCCGTGAAATCGCCGATGTTGGCGGTAATGTCTTCGAGACTGGAAACGGCTTCCTCAAGCGCGTCAATTGCCTCTTGGGCCGTGCTGCCTTTTTCGCCGTCCTGAAAAGATTCCGGCATGTTGTCGTAATATTCCTGCTCTTCGTCGCGGCAGGTTTCCAATATGGCTTTGGCCTCATCGATCATTGCGGCGGCGCGAGCGATTTCCTTGCGGCGTTCCTTGTTCATGTCTGTCTCCGTTGATGCTGTTGGATGATGGCCCGAAGGCCATCGCCGAACGGCATCAGGCCGCAGCACGCGCATCGCGAACGCGCATGTCATGAAAGCGGGCAATGGCAGCATCGCCGCAGCGGTGGATTTCATCAGCGGTGAACCATTCGCGAAGGTCGGCTTTCGTGCAGCCTTCGCCCACGCGCTGGATGGCCTCCGCCATCGCCTGCGCCAGTTCGGTGTCATTCGCGGTATTGATGCGCATTCCGGTATCTCCTGATTGGGTTGGGTGAGCCTTTTTGCCTCATGCTCGGGAGGGCTGTTCAGCGGGACAAGCGGCCTGCGACGAAGCCGATTGCGACCAGCAGGACGCTGGAAACGAGGTCCATGGCGAAGGAAAAGAAGAGGGCCTGCATCGTGACGAGAAGGCCCGCCGCCGTCGCCAAGGCGATATTCTTCGCGGTCGCCATGGTTAGAGGTACTTGGCCAGATCAAGCCCGACAGTGGAAGCGATCTTCGCGAGCACTGTTTTTTCGTCGTCGGAAATGCCGCCGCTGTCTGCCACGTCCAGCGCGACCAGAAGCACGGTTTCGCTCATGTCGTGGTCGGCCTTGATGTCTTCGATTTCCTTGAGGAGACCGGCCTTGCCAACGCGGCCCACGGCGCGGCTGCACATCTTGTCCATCGTCGTTTCGATGGCGCGGGCATCGAACGCGCCGGAAAGGGCCGCGTTGGATTTCACGGCGGCGACAGCCGCCAGAAGTTCCTTATCGTCAAGCTCGCCGTCAGCGGTGGCGACGAGTGCGGACGCGGCGCAAACCGCTTCCAGAAAATCGGTCTTGCCGGAAAACTTCTTTGCCTTGTCTCCGACGAGGCTTTTGAACATTGCAAGCATAAGGCTCCATCCTTCTTTCGTTGAGGGAGCCGGGCGGCATGTTCACATTTCGAGGGTGCGCCGCCCGGCAGTCTGCCCGAGCCGCAACGAGGTTCAGCGGTCGGGATGCAGCGGACGGTATTCGGGACATATCCCGAAGTCAAGGGACAAATCCCGAATAGCCATAGTGAGCGGGATAAATCCCGGAAATCGCGCATAAAAAAAGCCGCAAATGATGCGGCTTTTTGCGAGATCAGTGCGAATCAGATGGTGGAGCGTCGATAGCTTCCCGTCACAACTCCACAAATGACGATCTCTGTGGCGTCGTCGCCGTCCAGCCGAAGAGGCTGGTGTTTGGGATTGCTGCTTCTCGGCGCAAGTAACATTTCGCCATCGCTGGCGTGGTCAATAACTTTCAGTGTTGCCTCTACCAGATGACCACTTCGCCGCTCAACGTGGACAATTAATCCCGCACGTATCGATAGGCCGCTATCCGCAAAGTCTACGACTGACACATAGCTTCCGTCGGGAAACTCCAAATCCATCGAGTCGCCTTTAACCCGCAAACCGTATTGTTTCGCGTAAGGAAAGCGTGGATCGCGGGCAACCGGAATCACTTCTCTCTGTTCTGGATCGTCGTCTACAATGGACATATCCAGCCATGTTCCTGCCTGAATATCCCCTTTCACCACAAGGCCGTTAAGCTCCGCGTGGGCGACGGTGCTCGTAGGAGCATCAGGGATCGCCCCTGCTGCAGGGTCGCCAAGGAACCAGTCAACCGTAGTGTTCAACGCCGTTGCCAGTTTTTCCAACTTTTCGACTGTGGGGTTACGCGACTTGCCGCGCAGGATATCGCGAACAAAGCTTTCCCCCAAGCCCGCCCGCTTGGCGGCGTCATAAGCGTTGATGCCTAGGATATCCATGCGGATTCTAAGGCGTTTTTGCAGCGATGTTTCCATGGCTACTTCTTGCACGGGGTGGATATTCACGTCCATCGGGAAGCGTCCCTTGACAATTCGGGATGAATCCCGAATATGGCTTCATGCAAAATCGTCCTCTCATCACCGAAACTGATATTCGGAACTGTCTGATTGAACGCGCCACCGGATACGCGAAGGCTGCGAAGACCAGCTTTTCCGCAATCGGTGTCGCTGCTGTGGGCGATAGCAAGTTTCTTTCGCGGGTGCAGTCTGGCTTGAGCTTCAACATCCGCACCTATCAAAAGGTGATGGACTGGCTCGACGAAGCGGAGCGCTCTGTTTTTCGTGAGGCCGCAGAATGACCGGCCTCGTTTCCCTTTCGCGCGGCCAATCCTCCCGGCCAGCTGCGACCCGCGCCGGTGCGCTTTCCTTCTTCTCGCCCGGCGCGGGCAACTCTCGTTTTGCATGTGGGCCTCCGTAACTTCCTGACGCCCTGAAACTCTCATCTCCAATCAATTCCCACCACGGGAAAAACGCTGGGATTTTCCCGGCGCGGGAAAGGTATTGTCTCATGATTTCAAACGCATGGTTTCACCGCATTAAAGCCGCGCAACGTGACCTTATCCGCCTCGTGGGCGGTATCGAGCGAGCGGCGGAGATTTCCTCGATCTCCAAAAGCCACATCGGGCGCATGAACAACGCGACCGACCCGGAATTGATGCCGCTGCATGCCGTCTACGCTCTGGAAAGCGAATGCGGTGTGCCGGTCGTCACTTCCGCCATGGCCGAACTAAACGGGCGGCGGCTGGCCGACCCGGAAAATGAGCGCGCCGCCGAACAGTGCGTCGTCGTCACCTATTCCGAAATGGTCCGCAAGGCTGGCGATCTGATTTCCGGCGGCGCGGTTGCGATTGCCGACATGGTGGTGACGCCAGCGGAAGCGAACAAAATGGACCGTGACGCGGCGGAACTGGAAGCCGGTCTTGCCGCATTTCGAAAGGCTCTCGCCAGTGTGAAAGCTAAGGGTGGTCAGAGGGTCGGGCTTAGTGTTGTCGGGGGTGCGGAATGAAGCGTCTGACCGATCCGGCCATCTCCGAACTGATGAAGCGCCCCTTGTCCGAACGTGCAAGGGGCTTTTTGCGGCATGTGAAACTAGAGGGCGGCAAAGTAGATTTGTCCATACTCGGCGCTGCTTTCCACATTCTCGCCGAAGAGTGCCGCCGCTGCGGATACCTCCATGTAACAGCCGATGGCGACACCGCCAAGCTGACCGGCTTGGGGCAGGCGTATCTTGACCGCTTGATGAGGGCGCATTGATGGCCCCTTACAAGCAAGTCAAACTCCCCAAGCCCGGCCCAAGCGCGCTTATCGTCATCACTGCCGCCGTCCGCGACGGAACCGTGACCGTGGAGACGCAGCAGCAGGGTGCGGCGGCGAATAAGTCCGTCAGCAACGGCTATCTGACGCGGGATAAGAAGGATGGCAAAACCTACTATCCGACCGACCGCGCGCGCGAAATGCTGGCTATGCTGGAAGGCATTGCGGAGCCGGGCGACATGCCGGAGCGCGAAACGGAAACAGCCGTGGTGCCGGTCGCGGACGCTTCCGGGCTGGTCGCCACGGTTGAACGGGCGCGAGCGCTTCTTGATGATGGCGATATCATCAACGCCCGCATCGTCGCGTCTGTCGCCTATAATCAGGCGAAGACCGCCGCACAGTTTGCGGAGCAGATCGGCGCAACGGAAAAGCTGATCGCCAAGGCTCGGCGCATGCAGGCCGACGCGCTCTTGATCGAAGCACGCGCGAAAATCCTGATTGCCGATAAATGGGATGAAGCGCAGGCGGCGGGCCAAGCGTCGGTAGGCGGAAGGCCCAAAACCGTTTCCGATGGAAACGGTTTTACGTCCGATGAAACTGGCCTGTCCCGCAAGGAAATCCACGAAGCCCGCAAGCTTGCTGCGGCGGAACATCGTGAACCCGGCATTGTCGAACGGGCGATTCAGGCGCGGCTTGCTGCCGGGCTGGAGCCGACGAAGGCAAATCTTCGCGCGGCGGTCGGCACGGCCAGCGCCACGAAGGAAGAGCGCGGGGCGAACCTTTACGAGACGCCGCCGGAGGCGATGTTTACGCTGTTGGCGCTGGAAGAATTCACCGCATGCGTCTTGGAACCAGCCTGCGGGCGCGGCGCGATATCGCGTATGCTGGAAGCGTTTCATTACGCCGTGGTGCTGGCCGATATCAACGACTACGGCACGGCGGACAGCAACGGCGAATTGCAGGCGGTGCAGGACTTCTTGACCTCGCAGCCGCCGAAAGCCGGCTCATACGATATCGTCACCAATCCGCCTTACGGCGATATACTCAATGCCTTCGTGGCCTATGCCCTGCGCGTCTACAAGCCGCGCAAAATGGCGCTTTTGCTCAATCTGAATTTCCTTTGCGGGTTCGCGGACGATGACCGCAATTTCGTCATGGATGATTGCCCGCCCGCTCGCGTCTACGTCTTCAAGCGCCGCCTCCCGATGATGCACCGCGACGGATGGGACGGAAACAAGGCCAGCAGCCGCATGAACACGGCGTGGTTTGTTTGGGAACGTGATGAGGCTGGAAACTATGGCAGCGCCACCGTTGTCCGCCGCGTGGACTGGAAGGATTTCCAGCCGAAGGAAGTTGCCGAGACGGCGGAAAGCGAGGTCGCATGATGACCGTCGCTTTCTTTGTGGTCGGTTTGCTGACCTGCCTTTGTGCTGGCGTCCGGTTCAACGAATGCCGCCTTGATTTTGTCGGTGGGTCGATCTGCTTCGCCGTTGGCGCACTCGGTGCCAGCATGATGTATCTGGCGATGATGGCGGGCTGAACGATGAACAAGCTTGTCGATCCTGCCCGCGCTCGCGAGCTAAAAGCCGTTGATCGTCTGCGCTACCTTTCGGCGCGCATGGACGGCGATGTGTGGGCTTTCGAGCCACGCGGAAACAATATCGCAGTCATCGTCCGCCGTTCGACGGGCGATGAGGCGCTTATCTGCACGTTGCATGCCGACGCCCTGCCGGACGAACGCGACCTGATTTGCGGGGCGGCGGAAAACCTCGCCTTCCTTTTGGGTCTTATTGGTCGGGCATCTGAAGCAGTTCGAAACCTGAAAAAGCAGGTAGAGGCGCAGCAAGCCGCCGCCGTGCGGAAAAAGTACGCGGCGCAGGCCGCAATGCTGCTTTCCGACCGCACCTTCCAGCGTTTCCTTGAAATCAAGGGCGCGGGCGGGCCGGTGCGCGACAAGGCGCAGGCAGACACCCGGTTGAAAAGCATCCTCGCCATTTCCAGCAAAAAAGAAATTGACAACGACCCGCGCGCGCAAGCCGCCTTCCTTCATTTTCGGAAGGACTTCGAAGCGTGGAAAAGAGGGGGTTCCCGGTGAGCGACCGCATCTTTCCAGAAGTTTCCATCCCCTACGGCGACAAGTCCACAAAGGCCATGCAGATCACATGCGCCTGCTGCGGCGGGGTCGCCTATTTCCCGCATCAGACCGGGACCAACCGAAAGCCGCCAATCGCGGCAACTCAGCATTTCCAGAACAAGGGGTGGGTGGTCGGCAGCAGTCCGCGCAAGGATTTTTGCCCGATCCACGCCAGCCCGGCCAAGCGTAAAGGACAGAATGCCATGGCGGACACGGTAGCGACGATTGCAGATAAGCCCCGCGAGATGAGCCGCGAGGACCGGCGCATCATCAACGACAAGCTGGATGAGGTTTACGCCAAGGAAGCCTACAAATCCCCCTGGACGGATGCTGCCGTGGCGAAGGATTTGGGCGTGCCGCGTGATTGGGTTGCGCAAGTCCGCGACCAGTTCTTCGGCCCGGCAGGCTCGAACCCGCTTTATGATGAGTTCCTGAAAGAGACCAAGCTGGTGGAAGTCGCATTCGTCGCCTGCGAGGAAGCGACCGCACGCGCTGAAAAGGCTGCTGCCGAACAGCGCCGGGCGCATGGCGATCTTTGCAAGGCGATGGACAGCTACCGCGCTCTGGCGCGCAAGGTAGAGCGGGAAATCAGCCGATGACCGAACTTATGCCCATCGTTGAAATTCTGGCGGACTGCGAGACGGACGCGGCGCGCGCGGACTGGCTTCTGCGCGCGCCGCAGGGCGTCATCTATCGCGACCACACCACAATCCGCCGTGTCTTGCAGGAAGCGCATTTTGCGCTCGGCGTGGACGCGCTGGACGTGGAATTCGCAGCCATCAATGCCACGCGCCTGCCGGACGGCGGATTGCCGCATACGGTCGTTCTCGGCGTCCATGCCGTGCGCTCTTTCCTGCGCGACGTGGTGCGGAAAGGCGGTGCCAAGTGATGGAACCGGATCACGGCGCAATGTCGCGCGCATGGTCTTGGCGTCACGCGGTCGGTAAATCCGGCCTGCCGCCGATCACGCGCCTTGTGCTGCATACGCTTGGCCTGAAAATGGATGCGACCGGCGGTTCCTGCTATCCGCCGATTTCGGAACTGGTGGACCTGACGGGCCTCGATAAGAAAACCGTCCTGAAACACCTCGAAATCGCCGAAGAGAGCGGTTGGATTGTCGTCACGCAACACGGTTTTCGCGGCCAGAAATGGAAGCGGAACGAATATGTTGCGCGCTGGCCGGGGCGCGACCTTTCCGGCAATGCCGCCAGCAGCGAAGATAACGAAGGTGGTGGAAATCCTCCACCACGTTCCGACGATGCCCGCGCCTCCGAAGGTGGTGGAACAGTTCCACCGCGTTCCATCGCCAAGGTGGTGGAAATCGTTCCCGAAGGTGGTGGAAATGAAGACCGGAAGGTGGTGGAGGAGTTCCACCAAGATAAGAATCTTCCAACTAACATTCCAGAAAACTCTCCAGCCGCTGGCGCGGAAGAGGGAGTTTTGAAAAAGGTTGATCGAAAAAAGATAGAGCACGCTTTCACGCTGTGGTTTGCGACGTGGAAAAAGGGCGATATCGAATATGCCCGCAACGCATGGTTCGCCCTTTCCCCGGAAGATCGGACCGAGTGCGTGGAGCGGACGCCCGCCTATCTTCGTTGGGCCAAGCCCGCCGACCTGATGGCCGCAGCGGTCTACCTCAAAAACCGTCACTGGCGCGACTTGCCAGAACATGTCCTTGCTGAGCCGATCAACACCCACGGGATTGCCAAGGTCTGTGGCAAGCTCTGGATGGGGACGCGCTTTGAGGCGTTGTCGAAAGAGCCGACCGGGTTGCTGTATGTGACCAGCTTTGACGAAACCCGCATCGCCAAGGGCATGATTTCCCGCGAACAGCTTGTGTTCGAAAAGCGCCGTGACAATGGCTGGCCACTCGTCAACACCATGCGCGACCTTGCCCGTCGCCGCGAGCCTTTCAACACGTCGCTCTCGCTTCTCCCATTGGTGCAGGACTTCCGGCAGGTGCATCGCGACAGCGATGTGTTCGCGGCATGGAAGCGCCTGCATGAACGCAACGGCTGGCCCTTTATCGAGCATCCGCCCGAATGGGTTTACTTCCCCCCGGTCGATGACGGGGCTGACGATCTCGAAGCGGCAGTTGATGCCGCGCTTTCCAAATTTCTTTCCACCATCAGCGAGGGACGCACCAATGATGCATAACGTGAAGATTTATGCCGCCAGCAAGCCGGTCAACCCGGAGCTTTATGACCTGTCGCGTTTCGCGTCTCTGTTCGACCAGATGCAGAACACGAAGCGACTCAACGTCACCATGCTTTCCATGGCGGCGGAGAATCAGCCGGGGAAACACGAATGGTTCGTGGTGGAGACGAAGCATAAGGCGGAAAAAGCTGTTGAAGACGCCCTTAGCAAAGCCGGTGTGAAAACTTTTTTGCCTATGGAGAACGGCGGTAAACAGGTCGTTCGTGGTCGGGTTATCCATGATGTTTTGCGCCCGTTGATGCCCGGTTATGTGCTGGTCAACATCGTGTATTCTCCCGCAGCGGTATGCGGGATTGCCCGGCTGGAAGGTGTCGCGGGCTTCGTTGGCGGGATGGTTCACCCTCATCGTGTATCAGACGAGGAAATGAATCGTTTCAAGGCTTTCGGCGATGACGAGACTGCGCCGGACGTGAAGCACTGCGAACAGTTCAAGCGCGGCGATAAGGTTCGTTTCGTGCTTGGCCCCTTCGCCAGTTTCGGCGGCACCATCCTGAAACTGCGCAAGGATCGGACCGTTGACGGCGAGCGCGTTGCTACCGGCGCTGTGGTGGCGGTTGACGTGTTTGGCAAGGTTTCGACCATCGAAGCCCCTCTTGCATTGCTCGAACAGTTGTGACTATGCATAGCGCAGGATGATCTGCTGATCCTGTGCAGGCGCGCCGGTTTTGACCGGCGAGTGGGGTTCCAAAAACCTCCACGCTGGTAAGCCGGGGTGGACCCTGCCTTGACCCTCTCGCCAGAGAGACCGATTCAAGGCCAGTGCGACAGCTATATCATCGGCGGACTTGAGCGAAGGCGACCTTAACCCGGTCGCCTTTTTCGTTTGCGTAGGGTGTAGGCAACTTCCGGGAAAATCTGACGATGGCTGTTCTGTCCATGAAATGGGCCGACCGCAATCTTGCGGAGTACGGCAACCGGATAGTTGCTCTGAAAACCAAGTTTCCGACCGTACTGCCTCGCATCGTCAACGGTGTCGGCAACAGGTCGAAAACTGTTGTTGTTCGCACACTGACGAAACAGACCGGATTGCCGCGTGCCACCATCGTTAAGGCCATCGGCAATCCGGCAACCGCAAGGCCGGGCCGGTTGGTCTACGACATGACAACGCGAGGCGGCAACATTCGCCTCAAATACTTGCGCCCGAAGGAAACCGAAGCCGGTGTCGTGGCGCGACCCTTCGGAAAGCCTACGCTCTATCCCGGCGCGTTCCTACGTGGCGGCCAGTTTCCCGACCGTAAGCCGGTGGCGCAGTTCAACGGCCATGCCTATTACCGGCTCAATCGCTCCGGCACGAAGATCACCTTCGCCCGCTCGGGCGTCTTCATCCCGAAGGAAATGACCAGCGGCGCGACAGCCGAAGCTTTCCAGCGCATCGCAGCGCCATTGCTGAAAGAGCGGGTCGAAGCAGCCCTTGCCAAGCTGGTCCCCTGACCGGCCACCCCGACCCCCGGTCGCGACCCGCCCCATACCCCCCCTCGGTCGGGTCCTCCCCCAAAAGAGGCCAAGTAGCGGGTGTGGGCGACTGCGGGATTTCGCTCTGTGAAGAAAATTATAGGGGGGTTCCACCGCCCTTTCAGTGGAATCGGAATCAGATGGCAAAGAGCTATCCTGACGAGTTGCGTGAACAGGTCGTGGCCTTCATGGACGAGGGCCATACGGTTCGGGAAGCGGCGGCGAAGTTCAACGTCAGCCCGAGTTTTGCGGCCAAATCGCACAAGAAGCATGCGGAAGCTGGCGAAAGCCTCCCGCTGCTTACCGAAACGGCACCTGCCGAACCTGAAAAGCCCTCGCTCGATATCGAAATCACCGCATCCGAACTGGCGGAACTGCTGAAGGTTTCGAAGCGGGCAGTGTCGGATTTCGTAGAGCGTGGAATCGTGGTGAAGACGGAACGGAATCGCTTCGATCTTCGCCAGTCCATCCAACTTTACTGCGAGCATTTGCGGGGTGTTGCCGCCGGTCGCGGCGGTGACGGCGCGGATGTTCTGACCGCCGAACGCGCCAGACTGGCGAGAGAACAGGCAGACCAGACGGCGATGAAAAACGCAGCCATGCGCCGCGAAATGGTTTCGATGACGGACGTGCGGAACGAATGGGTTTCGATAGGCCGACGCATCCGCAACGCTGTTCTGTCGGTGCCTTCGCGCTGTCGGCAGATGCTCCCGCATCTCACGACCTACGATGTGGACCTGATCGGCCAAGAAATCCGGTCGGCGCTTACCGAACTTGGTGACGAGGACGATGACAACGGCGCTGGCGACATTGCGGCAAGCGGTATGGGACAGCCTGTTACCGCCGCCGAAACTTCGGCTGTCGGAATGGATTGAACACACCGTCCATTTGCCGGAAGGCGTTTCATCGCTCACCGGCAAGGTTCGGCTGTGGCCGCCGCAGCGAGAAATTGCCGATGCGATTGGCGATAGCGCGATTGAGCGGGTTACGCTGGTCAAGCCGGTCCGCGTCGGCTTCACGACGCTGCTGACCAGCGCCATGGCAAGTTTCTGTTCGAACGATCCGTCGCCGATCCTTTCGCTTCTGCCGACAGAGGCCGACTGCCGCGACTACATGGTTTCGGACGTTGAACCGATTTTCGACGCCTCGCCAGCGCTTCGCGGCCTGTTGACCGGCGACACCAGCGAAGGCGGGCGCAACACGCTTCTTGCCCGTCGCTTTCCGGGCGGCTTCCTGAAAGTCATTGCCGCCAAGGCACCGCGTAACCTTCGCCGTCACAATGTCCGTATCCTCTTCATTGACGAGGCGGACGGCATGGACGCGACGAAGGAAGGATCGCCGATCCTGCTGGCAGAACGCCGCACGCTGTCGTTCGCTGACCGCAAGATTGTGATGGGTTCAACGCCGGTCTACGAGGCGACCAGCTACGTGCTGCGGGCCTACGAGCAATCGGACAAGCGCATTTATGAGGTGCCTTGCCCCGAGTGCGGTCACTTCCATGAAATCACATGGGCCGATATCCATTGGCCCGAAGGCGAGCCGGAAAAGGCGTACTATGTTTGCGCCGAATGCGGCTCCGTCGTGGACGAACGGCATAAGCCGGGCATGGTGGCAAATGGCCGCTGGCGCGCTCTTCGACCGGAAATCAAGGATCATGCCGGGTTCCGCATGAACGCCCTGATTTCGCTTTTGCCTAACGCCTCCTGGGGGCGGCTGGCGCGTGAATTCGTCACGGTCAAAAACGACCCTTCGACGCTGCAAACATTCGTCAACACCATCCTTGCCCAAGGGTGGAAGGAGGACGGCGACGAACTGGACGATATCGAGCTTGCGGGCCGGGCCGAAGATTTCGGGCTGGAAAATATTCCGATCCAAGTCCTGATTATCACGGTCGGCGTGGACGTGCAGGATGATCGTCTCGAAGCTACCTTCGTCGGTTGGGACAAGGAAGGCATCCCCTATGTTCTCGGCCATACGGTCGTTTGGGGTCGCTATGACGACCATACCACATGGGCCGAACTGGACGTTGCCCTGACCACGCAATGGGACCATCCCCTTGGCGGTAAGATCAAGGTTGATGCCGTTTGCGTCGATAGCTCGGACGGCGAAACGATGGAAACGGTCTATCGCTTCGCATTCCCGCGCTTCAATCGCCGCGTTCTGGCGATCAAGGGTGCGGCGGGCAACCGGCCATGGATCGAGCGCTCCAAAACGAACGTGAAGGGCGGACGCCTTTTCATCGTCGGCGTGGACGGCATCAAGAGCCACATTTTCGGCAGGCTGGCCCGGCCCAAGTCCATCCGGTTTTCGAAGGACTTGCCGGAAGTCTGGTACGAGCAGCTTGCAGGCGAAAAGATGGAAGTCCGCTATTTGCGCGGCCAGCCAAGCCGCCAGTTCGTCCCGATACCGGGCCGACGCCACGAGGCGCTTGACTGCACCGTTTATGCCTTCGCCGCCCGGCAGATGGTCAATGCCAATTGGGCGCACCGCGAGGGCGAGCTTTCGACACCGCCGGAACCGGCGGTCGCAACCTACACACAAGAAATCGCGAAACCGGAGTGGCTTGCATAATGGCGACTACAGACGATCAAATTGCTGCGCTTGAAGATGCAATCGCAATGGGCGCGCGAAAGGTGATATTCCACTCTGGCGGCACTCGCCGCGAGGTGGAATATCACTCTCTCAAAGATATGAGGGAGGCTCTTGCCGCCCTCAAATCCACCCGGTCGGGCGGCTCCCGTACCATTTACGCGGCGCTCGACTAATGGGCCTCGCTACCGTTCTCGACCGGACCATTGGCTATTTCTCGCCCGAAGCTGGCCTTAGGCGGGTGAAGCACCGCGCCGCGCTGGAAATCATGTCACGCGCATACGCTGGCGCAGATACCAGCCGCCTGAAATCCGGCAGGCGTGCACCATCAACATCGGCGGACGCTGAAATTGCGCGCGCCGGTCGGACCCTGCGCAACCGCATGCGCGATCTCGCCCGCAACAACCCTTATGCTGCGAAGGCAATCCACGAACTTGTTACCCACGCCATCGGCGACGGCATTATTCCGCGCTCGAAAAACAAGAAGCTCAACAAGCTTTTTGCGGAGTGGAGCAAGGTTTGCGATGCGGACGGCGATCTTGATTTCAACGGTATCGTCAACCTGACAGCCCGCGAAATGTTCGAAAGCGGGAACGGCCTTGTTCGCCGCCGCCGCCGCAGACTGGAAGACGGTCTGCCCGTCCCGCTGCAATTGCAGGTGCTGGAACCGGACTTGATCGACACTACCAAGGAAGGTGTTCTTTCCGATGGTGGCAAGATCATCCAAGGCATCGAATTTGATGCCATCGGCAGGAAGCGCGCTTACTGGATGTTCGGATCTCATCCGGGCAACAGTTTCTTTGACCCGAAGTCCACGATTGTTTCGAAGCCGGTTCCCGCTTCCGATATTGCCCACGCTTTCGAAAAGCAGCGCACGCAGGTGATGGGCGCGCCGTGGGGTACGCCAGCGATGGCCGATACCTACGATCTGGCGTCATACGAGCAAGCGGAATTGACGCGCAAGCGGCTGGAAGCCTGCCTTGTCGGCGTGATGACCGGCGGCGACGAAGGCGACCAGCTTGGCATGCCTATGGCGGATAACAGTCCAGCCAAGCCCGGCATCTATGACGTGAACGGCAGGCGCGTCGAAAAATTCGAACCCGGCATGTTCTACAATGCAGTTGGTGGCCGGGGCATGGAGTTTTCGCAACCGGCGGTGACGGACAGCTACGATCCCTACAAGAACTCCATGCTGCACACCATCGCGGCGGGCTGGCGGGTTCCTCATGCGATCTTGTCCGGTCGGCTCGACAAGGTGAACTATTCGTCCAGCAAGGTTGGGCTGGAAGGCTTCCGCCGGACGATCTCCGCCGTTCAATGGCTCATCATCATTCCGATGCTGTTGCAGCCTATTTGGGACTGGTTCTGCGAAGCGGCCTACTTCGCTGGCATCATCAAGACGCCCAAGGTTCCCGTGGAGTGGTCGCCGCCGCGCTTCTATTCCGCCGATCCGCTCAAAGACGTGAACGCCCGCATCAAGGAAGTTCGCTCGGGCTTCCGCTCTCTGTCCAGCGTTATCGCCGAGATGGGCGAAAACCCGGATGACGTTCTGGACGAAATCGCGTCCGACGCAGCCAAGATCGACAAGCGCAAGCTTGTTCTCGACAGCGACCCCCGGCGGATGTCTCAGGCCGGGCAGGTGCAGCAGCGGGACGAAACAGACGACCCGCCCGACGACAAGCCGGAAGACGACGACAAGGACCCCGACGATGACGAAACTTGAACTGCGCAAAGCGCCCGCAGCCCTGCCGATGCAGGTTCGCGGGCATGACCTCAATATCGGTTCCATCGATGAAGAGGCCCGCACCGTGACGCTGGTGTTCACGACCGGTGCTGCGGTGCGCCGCCTGCGCTATACCGGATGGGACACGGCTGTCCCGTTCGATGAAGTCCTTGTCGTCAGCGAACGGGCGCTGGACCTGTCGCGCATGAATCTAGGTGCGCCGGTTCTCGACAGTCATTCCCGTTGGTCAACCTTTTCGCAGATCGCCGTTGTTGAACGGGCATGGATCGAAAAGGGCGAAGGATGGGCAACCATCCGTTTCCCGAAGGCCGGAATTGATCTCGCCGCCGACCGCATGTTCGGGCTGGTCTCTGACAAGATCATCAAGAATGTGTCGGTTGGTTACTCCATCGATAAAATCCGGGTGGAGGAAGCGGCGAAGAAAGGCGAGGTCGAAAAGATTTTCGTGGAGCGCTGGACGCCAAACGAGATTTCTTTTGTGACCGTTCCCGCCGATCCCGGTGCGCAGGTCCGATCCAGCGAAACCACTTTCCCGCTTTCTATCCAGTCTGCTGCTGGTCACGGCCTGCGCGCTGCCCGCATGCGTATGGCAGAAGACGCCCGCCGCTTCGACTGACACCCATTCCATTTTTTCCAGTTCGCCGCCTGACTTCCACCGGGGATGCAGGGCGACGGCGCTTGTCCTGCCCGGTAATACAAAAGGAACCGCACGCCATGAAAAAGGCTGCATATGTTTTCGCGACCGTCGCCGCAATCGTCTGCTTCGGTCTCGCCTTCACCATTCTTTCCGCCGACCCTTCCCACGCGGCCTCGCTCATGAGCCACGATGCGTTCGTGCAGACGCGCGGCATTCTGGATCATGTCTATCAGGCCAGCCCGGCACTGCTGGCATTGCGGGCAACCGCCGCCGACCTGACGACGCGTGCCGAAAACAAGCGCAAGGAACTGGTGGAAGGGCTGTCCGATGAAGCGGCCCGCGCCATCGAAAAAGAGCATTCGGACATTCTCGCCGAACTCGATGGCGTCCGCGCCGGGATTGCAACGCTCGAAACTGCGGAGCGAGGCGGTACGGCTCCCACACCTGTGACCACCACGCCGCAGGCCGTTGCGCAGAACGCGGAACGTGCCGAACGGGAGCGGGTGACGACTATCGATGATCTGGCGGCGCGTGCAGGTTTCCCTGACTTCGCGCGTGACCATATCCGCTCCGGCACTTCGCTTGACAGTTTCCGGGGTCTTCTGCTGGATCACATGGTGACCAATGAGCGCACCGCCCCGACCGACAGCCGCGTTCGCGTGCAGGTCGGCAATGACGAAGCCGATACCATCCGTTCGGCCCGTGTCGAAGCGCTCGCCTACGGTCTCGGCGCGCCGCTCCCGCAGGTCGGTCCGTCTGCCGCTGCCCGCCAGTATATGGGTCAAGGTCTGGTCGATATCGCCGCCGATTGCGTGAACTATCACGGTCGCCGTATGTTGAACGCGCGCGATATCGATAACATCTTCAGCCGTGCAGCGCATTCCACTTCGGATTTCCCTGTCATCTTCGAAGGTGCCGTCAATCGTACGCTGGAACAGCGTTATGTGCTGGCGCAACCGACCTTCAAGCGCTTCGCCCGCAAGAAGAATTTCCGCGACTTCCGCCCGGATACGATCGTCAAGACCGGCGATTTCCCGATGCTGGAAAAGATTCTGGAAAACGGCAAGATCAAGTTCGGTTCGTTCGGCGAAGGCAAGGAAGCCGTGCAGGCTTTCAGCTATGCCATCGCTCTGAATATCAGCCGCCAGATGCTCATCAATGACGATCTTGGCGCCATCGCCGAACTGCTGACGAGCTATGGCGCTTCGGTTGCCCTGTTCGAAGAAGTCACCTTCTACGGCGGTGCGTACAACGGCAAGCTTGCTGACGGCAAAACCGTCTTCCATGCTGACCATAAGAACCTTGCGGCTGCTGGTTCTGCGATTACTGTCGATAGCGTCGGCGAAGGCCGCAAGTCGATGGGTCGGCAGACCTCTCTGGATGGCAAGCCGTTGCTCGCAAACCCGGCGCGTATCATGCTCGTCGGCCCGAACCAGTTGACCGATGCGGAAAAGCTGCTGGCATCCATCACGCCCGCCACGGTTTCCACGGTCAATATTTTCTCCGGCAAGTTCGAACTGGTGGAAACGTCGCAGATCGCGGACAATTCCTGGGACCTCTTCGCCGATCCTTCGACCGGCTCCAATTACCGTTGGGGTTACCTCGAAGGTTACGAGGCTCCGCGCGTTCGCATGGATGAACCCTTCGGCTCGCAGGGTTTCAGCATGTCGGTGGAACACGACTTCGGTTGCGGCGCGACCGATTTCCGCTTCGGCTATCACAACCCCGGCCAAGCGTAAGCCGCCTGCCTGACTTCGTTGGGGGAGCCGCTCGGCTCTCCCTTTCTCCGTCACGTTGATCGCAAGGAAGATCACCATGAAAAACTATCGAGGCCCCGCCGATACGGTGGAAGTCACCGCGCCCGCCGATGTCAATTCCGGCGACGGCGTTCTTGTCGGCAAGCTGTTCGGCGTAGCGGAGTTTTCCGCCAAGGCTGGCCAGCGCGTCAATATTTCCCGCTCGGGCATTTTCACCCTGCCCAAGACGAACGCGCAGGCATGGGCCGAAGGCGCAGTCCTTTATTGGGATGGTGCCAAGCTGACCACCGCCGATAATGCTGGCGCAAACACCAAGGTCGGTTACGCCGCCGCCGTCGCCGCCAATCCTTCGGCGACCGGCGACCTCATCTTGCATCAGTAAGATGGTGGACTGGCGAAAACTGGAAGCTGCCGTTGACCGTAAGGTTGGCGGCGCTTTTGGCGAGACGGTCCGCCTGTCGTTCTTGGTGAACGGCAAGACGGACCCGGACCGCCCGCAGATCGTCATCCGCTGCGAAGCCCTGCACACGGAAGACGACACAACGCGACCCGCAGGCAATGCGGTTAGCGGCCCCCATCGTGTGCGCTTCGCTGCGGCGGATGCCGTCCTGTTCATTGACCGTTCGACATACGAAGGCCCGGCGCTCAAACCCGGTGACCGCGTGCGGGCGATGGATCGGGCTGGCGAACCGGCTTGGTCGGTTGATTTCGTCAGCGACCGGCACAGCAACCTTATCGCTGTTGCCTTGAAAGAGATTTAGGAGCTTCCATGTCCTTCATTCGCTTTGCCGCCCGCATCTCCGCCGTGGAAGCGACCAAGGGAAACACCATTGTCGGCTCGAACGTGTTGGACAGCGAAATCGGCGTACTCGATATCGCTGCCGACGGTTCATTGCGGACGGATAAGGACAAGCAATTTATCTCGGTTTACACTGACAGTTCTAAGGTTGTGGACGGTCTTGAACTTCGCTCCCTATCGTCCCCCGGTCTTCTTGATATCGTCTTCGAGTCCGGGGTGGCCACGGCGCACGCGATCACCGATTCCGAAACGGATGAAAGTATTATCCTTGGCATGCCTGCGACGGATGCCACGTTTGAGTTTCTTCTTGATATGGCGCTTCGCCAGACTGGCGATGCCCTCAATGATCCCGATAATGAATGGGCGGTAATTTTCCGCTCTCTTTGCCAGTCGTTTCAATCGGCCACGCGGTCGCGCATTAGCGGCGACACGAACGGGATGCGGCTTGCCGCGCACCAACTGAAAGTCACCGCGAGTATGGTGGCCGAACCTTTGCGCGGGGAACCGCTCAAGCCGGGTTCGCCTTTCGCCATGTTTCTCGCCAAATGCGAAAGTGATCTAGCTCCGAATGATCCGTCCATGGCGGAAAAGATCGCCCTCATCCGGGCACAGCTTTCCGGCAATGCGAGTGAATTGCAGACGGCCATGCGGCGATACGGTCTTATTCATGACGAGGCCGATGCCCTGTTGATCACACCTTACGAGGGGTTTCCCTGATGGCCAGTTTGGTGGACCAGATCACAGACCTTTATGTTCGCATGGCCGAACTTGAGCGCCGGAACCGCAACCGGCGGCGCAAGGGAACGATTGCGGAAGTCAGCGACGACAAATCCAAGTACCGCGTCAAGCTGTCGGAACAGGCGGGAAAGCCCTACCTGACGCCATGGATCAAGGCGCGGACCCTCGCTGCCGGTGGCGTCAAGGTCGATGTCCTCTACAGCGTTGGCGAACAGGTGGATGTTGTTTCCGAAAATGGCGACATGACCGATGCGCAGATAGATTTTTCCACCTATAGCGACGACAACGCCCGCGAGAACAGCGACACGCCGTTTCATATCAAGATCGGCGATACCGTCATTGAAGCATCGGCGGGACAGGCGAAAGTCACGTCGCCGAAGGTGATTGTTGAATCGCCGAACGTGCAGCTTGGCGGCGACGGCGGCAAGCGTGTCGCCCGGATCGGCGACCTTGTGCACGTCATGTCCGGTTCTTCGTCGGGCAAGTGGCCGATTGTCGAAGGCTCGGAACACGTCTTCGCGGTGGACTGAGGAAATCCCATGAAAAACTACAAGGTTCGAACCGGCTGCGAAATCGCCGGGCGCTGGCGGTCGGCTGGCGAAATCATCCCCCTGACCGACGACGAAGCCCGCGAGCTTGCGCCGCCCTTCGGCAATGTCGTTCTCCCTGAAAAAGAGGCTAGCGCCCATGGCAAGCTCAACCGGCGTAAACGGTCAGACCGGCGCACCGCTGAATGATTGGCCGCATACGGAGCAATCAATCCGCAAAATTCTGAGAACGCCGAAAGGTTCGCGTGTCATGCGCCGAAACTTCGGCAGCAATGTCCCTGATTTTATCGACGGCAAGATGACGCGGCGGAACGTGCTTGCACTCTATTCCGCCGCAGCAACGGCAATCCTCGAATGGGAACCGCGCTTCCGAATGACTGCCGGGCGCGTGACCCAAGCGGATGCCGGTGGCGTCATCGCGCTCGATATCTTCGGCACCTATTATCCTCGCGGCCATCGCGGCGATTACTCCGTTGCGGAGAGCGCCAGCGTCCGCGTCATTTATCCGGGCAAGTGACCATGGCGATTTACGCACCGACGACAATTGATGTTTCGCGCCTGCCGTTGCCTGATGCGATTAGCCCGTTGGATTTCGAAACGCTTTACAGCGAATTCAAGGTCCGCTTCCTCGCGTTCTGGAACACGCTGCGGGCGGTCAATCCGTCGCTACCGGAATATGACGTGCAGGATCTCGAAACGGACCCGGCGGGCGTCGTCGGTGAAGCTTGGTCATACCTGCGCCTTCTGGACCGCCAGAACGTCAATGACACTTTCCGGTCGCTTCTGGCGGCATATGCGAAGGGGTCCAATCTGGATGCCATCGCCGCAAACCGCAACATAGTCCGCCTGACCGTGGTTCCTGCAACCGCAAATGCGGCGGCGATCATGGAAGGCGATGACGCACTGTTGCGTCGTTATCTGCTGTCCTACGATCTGCCGTCCGCCGGTTCTGCCGGTCGCTACCTTTATGATGCGTGGACGGCTTGGCCACAATCTGCTGACAAGGCCCTTGGGCTTTGGGATGCGCGGGTGAATGGCCGGGCGGTCCATGGCCGTCGCGGCGACACGGATGTTGTTGTCATCGGCCCGATGGGCAGGCTTCCGACTTCCTTGGAGCTGGATGCAGTCCGGGCGTCGGTAACGAACCCGAACCGTGCGCCGGAAGCTGTGGCTATATCGGTCATGGCCGCCGGGCGGACGGAATATGCGGTCTCGCTTGTGCTCGAAATTCCGGCGGTCGGACCGTCTGCCGATATCGTCCGGCAGGAAGCTGAAAAGCGTGTCACCGCAGCGGCGACCGCCCGCATCCTGATCGGCGGCGAAATCCCCGAAGCCCTGTTTTCGGGTGCGGCCTTCGGTGAAGGCGTTATCAGGGTGCGCGACCTCGCGCCGGTCGTCATCCTGCCCGACGCCTATAAGGTGCCAGTGATGGCCAGCCTTAACATCGCTGTCGAGGTGCGGGCATGAGCGACGTAGGTGTGTTGCTGCCGTCATCGGCGGAGCCATTCGAAAAGGCGCTTGCCGCCGGTATGTCGGATGATCTGCCGATCCCTTACGCTGTTCTGATGGACCCGTACCAGACGCCCGCACGGTTTCTGCCGTGGCTGGCCGTGCATCATTCGGTCGATCTCTGGTTCGATGATTGGACCGAAGAGCGCAAGCGGGAAATGATTGCGCAGTGTGCCGGGGTTTCGACGCTCTATCCCGCGTCCCCCTTGGGTGCGCTTAAAGGCACGCTTGCCGGGCTGAAACGCTACCTTGCGTTTGTTGATGCGGAAATCGTGGATCGCATTGCGCATCCCAACCGCTTCACCTTCGGGCGCGCGGTGATTGGCCGGACACCGATAGCGCATCAGCCCTATGTTGCGCATTACCTTGTTCGTGTCACGCTGACAGCGCCGAAGAACCGTTTTCAGATAGGCCGCAGCGCCTTCGGGCGAGCGGCGATGACGGCCATCAACCTTGAACCCATCCGCCGCGCCAAGCGCGCCATGGCGACCGCCAAGACCCCGGAAACGCTTTACTCTGTTTCCTTCGCATGGCGGCGCGGCATCACCTTTAACGACAACATTTTCATCGACGGAAGCCATGCCATCGGCGGTTACATGGATCGCAAGCGGCTGGATTGAGGGTAACGACACATGCAGCGCACTTCCTTTGCAGAAGCTGAAATCGCCGATCATGCGGATTTCGAAGCCATCGGTTTGCAGGCGCAGGCCGCAACAGATGGCCTTTGGCTGGATGCCATCGGCTATCCTGCCCATTGGGCGGCATTTACCGTCGCGCGTAAATCGGCGCAGGAAATCACGGTTTCGGCTGGCCGCTATGTCGCCGGGGAAATCGTTTATGCGCAGGAAGCGCCGAACGACTTGAACCTTCAAATTTATATCCCGGCGGCAGCTTCCGACCAGCGCTGGGTTGCCATCCTATTGCGTGGCAAGGAGGTGACGGATTCGGCAAACCGCCCGTTTGAGACATCCGACGATCCCGAAACCAGCGTCATCATCAACCGTAGCACGCCGAAGACAATTCGCCGGGTTGTTGAATTGATCGTGCAGCCGGGCGAAGCGAACCCGGTTCCGGTCAAGCCCGTGGTGGCGTCTACGGATGCATGTATCGCCTTCGTGCTGCTGACCTCTTCGGGGATTGACGCGAATGCTATCGAGCCGGGCAACAGCGACCGTGTGAAAACCCTATTCGAAGTCGAAGGTCGCGTTACTGCGCTGGAAGTCGATCTTGACGGTCTTTTCATGAGGACTGAGACGATTGAAACGCAGATCGTCAATATTCAAGGCAAGCTAACCGAAATCCCCCGTCCGGTCATCATTCGCCAGATGCAACGCGATATCGGCGCGGCCCGGCTCAAAGTCGATTTGCCGGATGAGGCGCGCGCCTATGTGTTCGATGACGGCCTTATCCCCGACCGTTGGGACATGACGCACGTGGACTGGTTAGCCCGGATTGAAGAGGGCGTCCGCTTCGGTTTCGCTGCCGAAGCGCAGGCCCGGCTTGAAGTGCAGGCGGAAGACGATCCGAAGATTGCGTTTCGCGGTCGCCGCATGGTGCCAGCATTTGATGAGGTGACGCGCATTGCAAACACCTCGCTGGATGCGACGCTTAATATTTCGCAGTTGGTGCACACCGAAACCACTCTTGTCCGCAAGGAAGCATCCCGCATCCGTATTACATACGGTCCAACCATGGGCGCTTGCGAGAATACTGCCGGTTGGTCCGGCCTTGGAGGCGATTCCAGGGTGGGCCAAATGTTGAATGTCGGTGGCGAGACCTTCGAGGTTGTCTATGTCGGCGCGAACTACGGGCCGGGTCACCAAACCTATGGTGTGCGGCAGGTTCGCTATGAAATCTACAGCGAACCGTATTGGCAGTATGTGACCGAAGATGTGGGGGTTAACGGTTCGATCTACGGGCAATCGTTCCTTGTAGCGCAGCCAATGCAGGTGACCAGCCTTGACTTGTCATTTGCGCGCGTCGGTGCCGATGGCGATGTGCATGTGTTCATCGTGGAAACCACGATTGGGGGCATGCCGCGTTTTGATGCGGTTCTTGCGCAGGGTAAATTGAACCATGCTGATCTTGTAGTTGGCTGGAACAAAGTGGTTCTTCCGATCACGCTTCTCGAAAGCGGAAAGCGGTACGCTTTCGTCACTGTGACGACAGGAGCGCATGCGCTACACATTTCAGGGTCCAATAAATATACGGGCGGCACGCAGTTCCTGACGACAGACGGCGCATTTGCGCAGGGGTCGACAGAGACGGACATCTGCTTCCGGCTGAACGCTGCACGATATCGCAGCCCACGCACGGTTATTCCGATGCAGGCGCTGAACCTCGCGGACGGCATGACGCAGATTGACATGCTGTACGCCGGTTGGGTTCCGGGTGGTTGTTCTCTCGGCTGGGAAATTCGGCCATCCGGCTCCACCGTCTGGACCGAACTCGATGACGGCGACCCGGCAACAAACCCGCTTGTCGGCCTTCCTGCGTCGGTTGAGCTTCGTATGGTGATGATGGGTACGGCTGACTTGCAGCCGATGATCCAGCTTGACCAGAAGGCAGTTTCGCGCGTTGCCCGGAACCGGAACAGCATGAGGGCAGTCAGCAAAAGCTTTCCGTTTGGGTTTTCGACTACCAGCATTCAGACGCAGTACACGCTGGATTCGTTCGATCCCGACCGGCACACGTTCACGCCCGCCATCATGGTGGGCAATACGGTTGTCAATCCTAGCACCACTGAAATCACGGTCGACCCGCAGATGCCTGCGCGCCGGACCTATCTTTCAACCTACATGCTTGGCGCGTCGGCGACTGCCGCCCGCATGCGCCCTGCGGCCAGCACCAACAACGTCGCGTCTGTGCCGTTCGTGCAGGACGCATTCATTGCCGCACTTTAGGAGGTCCCCATGGCTTTCCAGATTGACCCGGAAAAAACTTACAAGGTGAAGCTGTCGCGCCCGGTACGTCGCGGAGCCTTCACCTTCAAGCCGCTGAACGAAATCGAAATGCTCGGGAAGGTCGTTGCGGCAATCATCCAGCAGGAAGGTGACGAGGTGCTTGATTATGCCAGAGAGGTCTAACGGCTATCAGCTTCCGTCGTGGCCGAAAACGCTCATTGATCGAGAGTTGTGGAATTCCACAATGCTCGATATTCACGTGCGGCTGTCCGACCGCGAGGAACTGGAAGCATCGTTCGAAAGCCTGAAGGCGCAAGGCATTCAGGCTTCACTTGACTATATTCAGGTGAACGTCGCGCCGCAGATTGCCAACTTGCAGCAATCCATCACGCTCGCGCAGGAGCAGATTGACCAGATCATAATAGGCGGCAAGGCTCCCGACACTCTCAAATTTGGAGGGCGTGAGCCTGCCTACTACGCGACGGCACAAGCTCTTTCCGACGGACTTGCCGGAAAGGTGCCTAGCACGCGCAAGGTGAACGACAAGGAACTGTCGGGTGATGTGGTCTTGGCGAAGGCTGATGTCGGTCTGGGCAATGCCGATAACACGGCAGACAAAGACAAGCCCATCAGTGATGCGCAAAAGGCGGCATTTGAAACGAAAGCCAGTCGGCGAAATCGCCAACTAAACCCGGCGTTCCAAGTTTGCCAAGACAGGGCTCTTGGCGCAACTGTCGATGTCGGCACCGCTCAATACGTCATGGACGGCGTCCATGTAAATTCGACGGGTGGCGGCGTTCTCAGGGCGGGGCAAGTCGCATCTGATACCCCCGGCGGTTCGCCCTATCGGTTCAGAGCAACCGTTCTTACTTCTGATGCCGCTTATGGCACGGGAGACTATTACGGAGTCGTATTTCCAATTGAGGGTATCGACGTTGCCGACCTCAAATTCGGAACGGCTGACGCTATGCCGTTCGTATGGCGCGGCGTTGTGAAGCTTCCTCAGGGAAATTACGGTCTTTCGTTCACCAACACTAGCCTCACCCGATCCTACGTAAAAATGTTCACGGTGACGGCGGCAGAGGCGAACAAGGATAAGCTGATAACGGCGGTAGTTCCGGGGTGCAAAACTGGCACGTGGGTGAAGGACAGCAGTGCTTCTGGAATATCCGTTAGAATAACGCTTTCCAGCGGCAGCAGCTTCCTTACGGCCCAAGAAAACGAGTGGGGCAACGGAAATTTCGTTGCCACGGCTTCCCTTACCCCGTTCATGGCAACGGTAGGGAATGTAGTAGAGGTGGCTGACATCGGCCTTTACGCCGGAGGGCAATTGCCGGAATGGGAACTTCCCAACATTGGCGACGCCTGGCGGGCTTGCTTGCGCTACTATTTCCGCTCGACCATCAACAGGGTCGCAATTCCCGACAGCATCACATCAACGGCATCTGATACGAGGACCAAGACTTGCTATCTTGATCTGGGCACGAGAATGCGCGCCGTCCCCGTTGTGGCGGTGAGTGCAGGGTTTACCGGCTTCGGTGCTGTAGACGCCCTTGCGGCGACCATCAGCGGAAGGCAGGACACCTTCCAAGCCAACAACCTATGGGTCGCTGACGCGAGGATTTGAGAATGATTACTTCTATTCGACGGACTGCTCCACCGCCGTTTACCTCCATTCTGATCGTTATGGGCGACGGAACTTCGTGGGCAGATGATCTCTCTTTCCCCGCCGATACCCACTTGCGCCGCATGCGAGATGAGTGGTTAGCGGCGGGAAACGCTCCCGAACCGTTTGCAGTGCCCGCACCGACTGAAATGGAAGTTGATAGTGAGCGTGATCGGCGCATTGCGGCAGGCTTCACCTTCAACGGGGTCGCATATCAGTCGCGTCGGCAGGATCGCGAGAACATTGCAGGGGCGTCAACGGCTGCGCTCGCGGCCATGGTCAACGGGGCACCGCCGGGCGATTTCCGGTGGCACGGCGGTGACAGCGATTTTGAATGGATCGCGGCAGACAACTCGACGCATCCGCTCGACGCGCAAACGACCTTTGCAATGGGGCAGGCTGCTATGGCCCATAAGCAGGCTCATATTTTCGCGGCGCGCGCACTGAAAGACATGGACCCGATACCGGCGGACTTCGCTTCGAACGCTGCCTATTGGCCTGCTGGAACGCCGGACGCCAATTGACAAATCACCCCCGCCCGATCTGGCGCGGTGCTATCTAGTCTCCGGTTCAAGCCGGAACCCCCCTTCAAAATATTTGGAACCTTCAACGGAGACCAGCCGAATGGTTGACCTGTCCTATCATCATGGCGTCAAGCTTGTCGAAAGCGCCGACACCCCTTCGCTTGTGCGCGTCCAGCGCAGTGGCATCACCTTCGTAAATGGAACCGCGCCCGACGCCGACCCCGCTGCGTTTCCCCTGAATTATCCCACCATCGTTCGCTCATTGCCGCAGGCGGCGGCGCTTGGCGCTGCTGGCACGCTGTTGGAAGATGTCACCACCATTTTCAACGAAGGCGGCTCTTGGTGCATCGTCAACCGCGTTCCCGAAAGCGCAGATGCTGCGACCCTGCAGAATAACCTTATCGGCGACCCCGTGGCCAGAACTGGCCTTTATGCGGCGCTTCGCGCTAAGGCGATTACCAGCTACCAGCCCCGCGTCCTCATTACCGCAGGCGATACGGGTGCATGGATTGAGGGCGGAGTTGTCTCGGTGTCGCTGACTTCCGAAGGCGACAATCTGACCGAAGTGCCTGACGTGGCGGCGACGGGTGGCGGCGCAGACCCCGGTAAGGTGTTGCCGACACTCAAAGCAATCATGGGGACTGGCCCCAACGCCAAGAAGGTGGTTGGGGTTGAGGTCGTCGCTCCCGGCAAGAAAATGTCGGCGGCTCCGCTCTTGACCTTCACGGGCGGGGGAGCCGATGCGGGTAAGGTTCTGCCTGCCGCCACGGCCAATGTCGGCGACGTGGCGAACCCGTTCGTTTCGGCGCTCAACGCCATCACTCCGAAAATCCGCGCTCGCGCATACATCACGGGACCGAATACGACCGACGCGGAAGCACTGCGGTTCCGCAAAACCGTCAATGGCGGTCGCATTCTTATTATCGATCCGAAGACGATCAAGAACGTCAACGGTGTTCCGGTGACGAAGCCGGTTGCACCTGTCTTCGCTGGCGTTCGTTCCCGCGTAGTGGCGTCGGCGGAAGGGTTTTCGGGGTCGGTCTCGAACAAGATCATCCGCACCATCGACGGCGTTGCGCGCACGATCTCCTATCCCGATGACAGCAATTACCTGAATGAAAATCAGGTTGCCACGATCATCAATGAACGCGGCGGTTTCAGGACGTGGGGTAGCCGCCTCGCGATTGATGATCCGCTGTGGCAGTTCGACAGCGTGCGCGCGACCGCCGATATGGTCAATGAAGCGCTGGAAGACCTTTACTTCCTCTACGTGGATCGCAAAACCACCAAGGGGATTTTCAAGCTGTTCGTGGAAGACGGCAACGAGGCCATGCGCGTCTTCCAGGGAAACGAAGATACGCTTGGCGGTAGCGTCTGGCTCTCTGACGTTAACACTCCGTCTTTGATGGCGAACGGTAAGACTTTCTTGGAAGTCGAGTTTGAGCCGGTCGCGATCATGGAGCAAATCCATATCACCACCCACCGCAATATCGTCCGGTATCAACTGCTGCTGGACGAAGTGAACGGGGCAATTGAACGCCCTGCACTTTCGCCCGCAGTCTAAGGAGCTTTCCACATGGTGCAAAAAACTCTTCCCGCCTACATCCTGCGGAACTGCATGTTGTGGGCCGACCGTCAAAGCAAGCTCGGGCAGATCGGCGATATCACGCCGCCGGTTCCCGAAGCCGTCCGCGAGGATGTCCGTAATGCCGGAATGATCAAGGCCCGCAAGGTCCATCTCGGTTACAACGCGCTTGAATTCAGCTTCAAGATGCCGGGCATGGACCCGCAGATTTTGAAGCTGCACGGCATCAAGATCGGTTCCGAAACGCCCTTCATGATTACCGGCGCGCTGGTAGACGAGGACGGCACCACGCACAGCGCGGTGATGACCATTCGCGGCAGGGTGTTCAAGCCGGACGCCGGGACGTGGAAGGCTGGCGAGCTTTCCGAAAACGACTACGGAGTCGACGTGAACTATTACAAGCTCGAAATCGACGGCGAGCAAATCTACGAGATGGACGATTTTGATTTCAAGGTCGGTGGCGTCTCGCAGTTCGGCGATATCCGAAACGCCTTGCTGCTGTAACGGCTGGCGTTCCTTTCTCCCCCAAATCCTTCCAATCCGGCCCGCGCTCTGTGGGCGATTTTTTCAGGTGATACCATGGACGAAATTTCTGCAACGCTCGCCAAGCCCGTCGAGCATGACGGCAAAACCTACAAAGACCTGACCTTCCGCGAACCGGATGTCGGTGATTTGCTGGTGGCGGACGAGACTACATCCGACCTTGCCAGAATGGTCACGTTGCTGGCCCTCATTTCCGATGTGCCATTGCCCGCCTTCAAGAAAATCAAGGGCAGCGATTTCAAGGCGATCATCACCAAGACGAAGCCGCTCATGGGAAACGATCAGAAAACCACGACTGGCGGCTGATCGCCGTCTACGTCGCCAACACCACACACACATCGCTTGACGTGATTGAGCGGTGGCCCGCCCGAAAACTCCTGGCATATTTCCATAAGGCCACCGAGTTACGAAAAATCATGAGAGAATGACCATGGGTGTCCAGCAAAGCAGTCTCCGCATTTCGCTTATCGATGATGCGACGGCCACGGCGCGGCATATCGGGCGGGGATTAGATGGCCTGCGCGCACAAGCCGCCTCTTCTCTTGCGCCGATGCGTGGACTGATCGGGCAGGCTGTCGCGCTCGGCGCTGGATACTTCGGTGTCACGCGCGGTCTGGAAGCGACCGCAGGCGCGGCCATCAGTTTCGAATCTGCATTTGCAGACGTGAAAAAGGTGGTCGAAGCCAATGACGAGCAGTTTGAAAACATGCGCCGCAGCATCCGGCGCATGTCTGGCGAAATCCCGCTGGCCGCAAATGATATTGCCGCACTGTTCGCCGCCGCAGGTGAAAGCGGTATCGCGACCGAAGACTTGCAAAGCTTCGCGGAAATGGCCGCACGCGTCGGCATCGCCTTCGATCTCGGCGCAGGTGAGGCAGGCGAAAGCCTTGCCAGGCTGAAAACGCAGCTTGGTTTGACGGTGGCCGAAACCGGCGACATGGCCGATGCCATCAACCATCTGTCGAACAACATGGCGTCAAAGGCCAAGGATGTGACCGAATTTATGTTGCGGGTCGGCTCCTTTGGTGAAATGGGCGGCTTCGCAAAAGAAGAACTTGCGGCCATGGGTAGCGCCATGATCTCCGCCGGTTCGGATGCCAGCACGGCGGGAACCGCCATGTTAAACGTCATCCGCGCATTGACCAAAGGCGAGTTTGCCAAGAAGTCGCAGCGGGACGCCGCCAAGGCGCTCGGGCTGCATCTGCCGTCCATTGCCAAGGATATGCAGAAAGACGCGAAAGGCACCATGCGTAAGGTGCTGACGGCGATTGCGAAAGCGCCGAAGGATAAGCAGGTTTCCTTGCTGTCCGAATTCTTCGGCGACGAAGCGCGCGCCTTCATGCCGCTGGTCGGTAACATCAAGCTTTTGGATCAAGCGCTTGATAGCGTGGCCGACCGCACGAAATATGCAGGCTCCGCGTTCAACGAGTACATCCAGCGCGCCAGCACCACGCAAAACGTTCTGGACCTGCTAGGGAACAAGATTTCCAACGTCTTTTCGGAAATCGGTGACAGCATGTTGCCGACCATCCGCGAGGGCGCGCAGGGCATCGGCGAGGTGCTGGACACGCTCGGCAACCGCGTGACGATCTTCGACCAGATCACGAATTTCACGAAGGGGTTTGCGCAGGGCTTCGGGTATACCGGCGGCATGAAGGAGTTCATGAACGATCTCGGCGACCTGTTGCTTGGCCCTGTTGATCCGAACGCCGCCGACCGCATTGGAGCAATCTTTATGCGGGCGAAGGAATGGGGCGCTTCCATCCGCGAATTGAACGATGCGATAAAGGATAACCCTATCGCCAAGTTTTTTGCGGAAATGTCCGGCTACGGCTTCCAGCTTTTTGCATGGGGCATGGGCATCTCCATGTTGGCGGGCACCATTCGCAAACTCGCGGCAGCGCTGTTTGTGTTGTCCGGCGCAAGCACGTTGCTCGGTGCGCTAAAAGTTGCCGGGGGCATCGCTGCTATTGTCGGCGGAAGTACCCCCGCTGCCGCTGGAACCGGCGCAGCAACCGCAGCAACCGCCGCCGCCGCTGGCGGCGCTGCCGGTGGATGGTCCTCAATCCTCTTGGGCCTCGCCCGCATGGGTATTTACGGTGGGGCTGGTGCTGGGGCGTACGAGCTAGGAAAAGCTGCCTATACGGGCGATACGCCATACAGCCAAGGAAAGGCCGTGCTTCCGGGAATTGAAGATGCCCTTCATGCTGCCGGGAGCTTCTTTTCGTCGTTGACCACCGATCCAGCCCCAACATCAGTATCAACTCAATTTGCGTTGGATGCTGCCAAGGCGGCGCGCGCTAACGGTTTTGGCGGCAGCACAGAAAACCTTCCCGGAAAGACCGCCGATGATCTCGGCATTAAGACCACGCGAATCGACGCCTCTTCAATTTCGGAAATGGTGAAGCCAAACGGGACGCAGGATGTCCGTGTTACGAACCAGCAGCCTGTGAGCGTGACGGTTCATAACCAGGTGAGCATCACAGGAGTTTCCGACCCTCAAGCCGCTGCTAACGCGTCGGCCACTCAGATCGGGAACGAGGTGCAAAAAGCGGTGGAGGCCGCGTTTAGCGATTAATCGAGCAGAACGGCATCTGCGATGATGCCGTTCTGGAACATCACGCTTCCTACTTTTCCTTGAATGCGGGCGGAGCATCCAAGGCTGCATTGTTCGAGAAGCTTCTTTCGCTGCTCTCTCGGGATTTTTTTGTAGTCCAGGAAAAGTGGGTTAGCGTCCATCATCCCCGCATGCAGCATTCCGAAGTCGCCAACGATTTGTACTGTCGCTTCCGTTTCAATGCTTTTGCCGGACATCTTGCTAATGTCCAGCTTCAAATCTATCAGCGTTACTTCCTGATAACGCGACTGCTGGCGACCTTTCCAAGTTGCTGCTTCCTTCAAGCCCACGTCCATTATCATCAGTTTTGGGTTCGCATCGCACTTATTAGCCACCGCTGACAGAAATGCGTTAAAGTCATTCGCGTCGTAGGACTGTATCGGTTGTTTAGTTGCAGCTAGGTACGCGCCAGCAAGGAAAAACGTCGCAGCTTGAACGCTTGGCGGCATGTCCTCCATTGCTGTGCTCTTCTTCGCTTTCCATTCACTGGCGTAGTCAGAGCACATCATGGCCATTGAGTTTGCTGCGTTTGCGGCAGTCGCAGCGAACAAGAACGGCAGTATCGCCACAGCGGCTATGCGCATTCGTTTTCCCCTTCTGGTTTTCCTCTCGGGATACTTATCGCGAAAATTTCAAATATGGGAGTCGTTATGAGCGGCGTAACGTCGATGATGCTCGGTGGCTTCGCCTTCGAGGGATTGGGCTTTGGCTATCAGGGTATCAAACGCAAGGTGAACACACCTTGGGTGGATATGCCTGTTGGACAAACCCTCAACCAGCAGCAATGGACCGGACCCACTTCGGACGAAGTGACGATCTCGGGGGTTCTTTTTCCCGAAGAGTTCGGCGGGCAATCGCAGCTTGACGGTATCATTGCTGCGTCGATGGCTGGAACCGAAATGATGCTTGTGACCGGCGATGCCGCGCAGGGCGTCATACAAGGAATGTTTACGGTCCAAAGCGTCGAAGAGGATCGCAGCTACATTAACCGCCGGGGCGAGGCAGGGCGCAACGCCTATTCTATCACGCTCAAACGCTCCGGTTCTGGCACGTTGCCAAGTGTGGGCGGTCTTGTGGATCGGGCTGCATCCTTCCTGTCTGAACTTTTCCGGTGACCACATGGCGACAATTTACACCACACGGCAGGGCGAGACGGTTGATCTCGCTTGCCTCGCTTTTTATGGGCGCACGGCCAAAGTGGTCGAAGCCGTTATTGATGCCAATCCGGGTCTTGCCTCGCTCGGGCCTGTTCTTCCTCTCGGCACGAAAATCACCATGCCGGACATACCCGCCACCAGCACGGCCAAGCCGTTGACCAGCCTTTGGGACTAACCATGAAACCGCGCGTGGAAGTGAGTATCGACGGCGTGCCAGTGGCAGGCCATTTCTATGAGCGTTTGCTTTCCCTTACCGTCACTGACGAAGAGGGAATGAAATCCGACACGGTGGATATTGAACTGAATGACGGCCCGCCGAACTTTCTGGCAATCCCGCGTAAGGGGGCCATCATTTCGGTCAAGATGGGTTTCGGTGACGATCTCGTGCCGAAAGGCGTCTTTACCGCGGACAAAGTCAACGTCGATTGCCTGCCTTATAAAATGTCGATTTCCGGTAAGGCTGCGGACCTTCGCAGCGGAAAGCTGAAAGAGCGGCAGGAAAGGTCATGGGATAAAACGAAGCTCGGCGATATCCTGTCTCAGATCGCCAGCGAAAGCGGCTTAACCCCCGCCGTTGATGATGACCTTGCGGACTTCGAATATGACTGGCTAGCGCAACAGGACGAAAGCAACATCAATTTCTTGCGACGGTTGGCCGAACGGCACAACGGCCTGTATGCGGTCAAGCAAAAGCGCCTGATTTTTACCCGGCTCGGTTCCGGGTTATCTGCATCCGCCGCGCCGCTCGGCTCGATCATCCTGACGCCCGAGAAAATCAAGGTCGGAAGCCTGAAAGTCGAAATCAACGACCGCACGAAATACAGCAAGGTCGTGGCATACTATCAGGATTCCGATAAGGCGGAGCGCGTGGAAATCGAAGCGGATGCGGATGCGGACGGCGATAGCGTTTACCGTCTGCCGGAACCTTATGCATCGCCCGCCGAAGCCGACAAGGCCGCGCAGGCGAAGGCCAAGGAGTTGCAGCGTGGCGAAGGCTCGGTGTCTGTAACCGTGATCGGCGATGCGGGAATAGACGCGGGCTTGCCGCTGCTCTTCGCCGATATCCGACCCGGAGTGGACGGCGTACCTTACATCATTAAGACGGCCAAAACCGCATACACGAAAACCGGCGGTCTTGAAGTGGCGGTTTCGGGTAGGCTCTACGATGGCAAATCCGCAACAGAAAAATCGGCCGGCACGGAAAGCGGCGGCTCCAACGCCACCCCGGACGCCTCGAAAGCAACCGGCAAGGTTGCGCCCAACAGTGCGCCCGGCACCCCGGCCACGCCTTCCTCATTCCTGACGCCGCGCCGCTTCGGACGGACAGACGAAAACTAGGGCGCGGCCCTACCACTCTTCCCCAAAATCTCTAGGAGATATCCATGTCCGTTGTGACAACGTCACCGCGTGGGCGCGCCTTTATGGACGCTCATGAAGGAAACCCCCTTACCTGCTATCTTGATCCAGTCCGCATCCCCACCATCGGGCGGGGCTTCACGATGCGGAGCCGGTCTGTTCGGCGTGAGCTGGAAAAGATTGGCATTACAAAATTGGTGCCGGGTAAAACGAAACTCACGTCCAGCCAATCGGAAGCCATCTTCGCGGCGGTGCTTCGGGATGAATTCGAGCCTGCGGTGGTCGCCAAGTCGCCGAATGCGCGCAAGCAGCACGAAATGGATGCGGCGGTGTCCGCGATATTCAATCTCGGCACTGGCGCCATGGATTGGCAGTGGGCGAAATTTTGGCGCGCCGGAAAGCAAAAGCAGGCGGCGGACTATCTCGCCACCCACTACGATACGGCTGGAGGCAAGAAGCTGCCCGGCCTCGTTCGCAGGCGCAAGGAAGAAGCCCTTTTGTTCGAAAAGGGAATCTACACTGGCGTCGGTGAAGGCGTGCCGCGCTCCGCCCAAGAGACCGCACCGAAGCAGCCCGATCCGGTGGTTAAGGAAGCGCAGGCTATCCTCTCGGCGAAAGGCTTTAATCCCGGCGCTATCGACGGCTGGATGGGGGAAAAGACTGCTGCCGCAGTCAAGGCATATCAGTCTGCGCACCCGCACCTTGTTGCCGATGGCATCATTGGTCCCGCCACCTTGTCGCAGTTGCGTCGTGACGCTGTTGCCACGAAAGAAGCGGTGCAGGGCGGCGCAGGCTCGCTCTTTGGTTCCGGCTTTGCTGCATGGTCGCTCGGTTTGCCCTGGGGGTGGATCGCGTTGCTTACTGCGGTGGTCTTTCTTGGCGTCATCGCCTACCGCAAGCGCGATGTCATCTCTCGGCGGGTCAATAGTTTGCTGGGTCGCGAGGTCGCGGTTTGATGTCGAAAATCGGACTTTTCCTTTTGCTCGGGCTGGCGGCGGTGTCTCTCATCGGCGCGGGCATCCTCTTCATCGACCGGAATGCGACCTATCGCGCGGTCATCAAAACTGAAAGGCAGAATAATGCGGCAGGGGATCGGGCGGACAACGCTCGTCATCGTTTTGACGATTGCGCTGGCGGGGTGTGGGATTTCGGGGCCGGGCGATGTATCGGGCCTGCGCCGGGTGGTCGGAATTGACTTGATCGGCGCGCGGGGCGCAACGCAGGAAGATCAACGGAAAATTGACCGGACGGTTGCGGGCCTTTGTGGTGGCGACGTTTGGAACCGGGACGAATGCGCCCGTCATGGAAAAGGTCGCTGACATGCCGGAAAAGTACACCTCTTTCATCGAACTGATGAATGCGTGGGTTGGTGGTGCATTCACCACTATCATCGCCTCCCTGCTTGGCCGCTTCATGTGGCACGGTAATGAGGCGAGGAAAGGTCGCCGCAAATTCTTCGGCGTCGAACTGTTTTGGGAACTGCCGGTCGCGCTCGGCATGGCGGTCATCGGCGAAAGCGCCGCCGCCTACGCCGATCTTGGTCAACCTGCATCAACCGGGTTGATTGCGCTTCTGGCCTATCTCGGGCCGCGTGGTGTCGAAGCGCTCTTCCATAAATGGTTTGACCGCCGCATGGCCGGTTGACCAATCGTGCAGATCTTATCGAAACCGCCTTGGAATGTCGGCCAAGACTAATTGCATAAAACGTAGATCACGGTTCTCATGATTGCAATCAGTTGTTGCGATTTTGCCGCTAGTTTGCAAAACGTTGTCCGCAGCCAGGAATTGACCTCCGCCGAGAGTTGACCTTGAATATTAGTGCGCCCAGAAGATGCAATTAAAATTGTGTGTCACTCAAAAGGAACTATGATCGTGCGCGATCTCGTAGTAATGCCAAAAAAAATCCTGTTGATAAAATTGGACCATATCGGAGATTTTGTTCTAGGCTTATCTGCCTTCAAGAAAGTGCGCGATACCTATCCTGCAGCAGAGATTACCATGCTGTGTGGTCCTTGGAATGTCGCAATCGCTAAGGCAACTGGACTATTCGACGTCGTGCACGGTTTTCGTTTTTTTCCGGAACAATCCGGGAAATGGGCAGAGCGAGGCGATTTTGACAATTTCTCTTTTAAGAGACTTGGTCTCAAGGGTTTTGACGTCGCCATAGACCTCCGGGATGCGCCTGATACTAGATTTATACTAGACTTAGTTGGTGCTAGTTATAGGGCTGGATTCGCAGCGGACGGCGTGTCACATCACATGGACCTTGCACTTCCTTCCGGCGCATACAGTTTCGGGCGAGGCGAGAGGGTGCACCACTCGACACTACAAGAGCTTCTAATATCTGCTGTGATAGCCAAGCAGACTGAGATGCATAACTTGTATTCGATCCTTGAAAGAGTTGCTTCTAAGGAAGTCCCAGCTCCGTTGTTGAGGATGGGGCGTGGCCCTATCGTCGGCATTAACTGCGGATCAGGGGACGTCGCGAAAAATTGGCCCATCAGAAACTTTCTAAGTTTTGCTGAGCGACTCATTCTTGAGTACGACGCAACAATAGTAGTTTTTGGCTCTCCATCACAGCTATCGGAAGGCGAGACTATTCAAAAGCGATTGCGTAGTGATCGCGTAATAAATTTGGTCGGCAACCTCTCAATTGGACAATATATATCAACTGTCCGGGATCTAGATTTGTTTGTAGGAAATGACACTGGAACAACACACATTGCAGCATGCTTAGATGTCCCCACCTTGTGTTTATTTTCGGGAGCGACCTTTATTGAGTCACATGGTGCGCGGGGTAATAATTGTATCGTTGTTCCTGCGATGATATTTGGAAACGCATCTACGATTTCAATGATGGACGTATGGACATCGGTAAAAAAATTGCTTGACCACCGATTCTGCGTGATCAAAGAAGACATTAAATTAAACAATGAGGCGTCAATAAACTTTATAATAATTGACAACAAGCCGTACAAGCAGGATTTTCGAAAGTATATTGCTAGAAGCGCTCTAAAGGATGGAGCAAATATATTACATATTCAATGCAGCGAAAATTTCGTGCTCACATTGAACGAAAATATTATCGACGAAGTTCAGGGCTATTTGTTGGGTCCCGATGTCGCGCGTAGGGTCGTGCGACTTCTCGGAGATAAACCAACAATAGTGTTCGTCGGTTTGGGGACGCCTATGGAGGTCAAGAGATTCGTTCGACCGCTAAAGCAGCTACTTTCGCGAAACGTCGTGTACTATGACGTTTTTGACTACTTCCGTTACGGCTCTAGAGGTCGCGACTTAATTATGCGCGCTAAGCTTGATTACTTGTGGCGACGAGTTTGTGATAGAAAGTTGTTGCTGGACTGCGGAATTAAATTTCTTTATCCGCGGAAGTCGCGATGGCTTACAAACGCTTCGCATCTTGATAGGTTGGATAAGGGAGAACCCGCTGATATCAGTCAACCAATAGTATACATCGGCTCAATTGATGAACGCGTAGATTTTCATCTCTTGAAGCGAATGGCTTTGAACGGGATCAAGATCGATATTTTCGGTAGAGTGCACCAAGAGAACGAGAAAATTTCGCAGCTACTGAAAGAACTTATCGAGTCGTCATCCTATATTAGTTATCACGGAGAATATGACAACGATGAACTTCCTGCCATACTTAGGAATTACCACGTTGGACTGCTGCCATATGTCTCTAATACGATGACAAAGCATATTAATCCTGACAAGGCGTACCATTATCTGAATGCGGGCCTCGAAGTCATCGCGACCCAAATACCCCAGACGAAACGAATGCAGAAGTTTGTTCACTTGATCAAGGATGATTTGACAAAGGAACGGCTTTGCCTGCTTATCGACGGTCAACAAAAAGCGCATTTGTGGTCTCAAAAAGCCAACGGCTGGGAAGCCCGTTGGCGGGAGTTGAAGCAGATGTTCCAGCACGACCTGAATAAGAAATATCGTTGATAGAAGGTATAGCATGAAACTGCACTTAGGTTCTGGATTAAATATCCTCACAGGCTGGACCAACACCGATGTAGAGATTGGTGATGACGCTGTGATGTTTTTGGACTTTACCAAAAAGTTCCCTTTCGAAGATGAGTCTTTTGACGCCGTTTTCTCGGAGCACGCGATCGAGCATGTCCAGAAGTCAGAAGGTCACTTCATGCTGTCTGAAGCCTTTCGCGTTTTGAAGCCAGGGGGGAGCTGTAGGATCGTAACGCCGTGCCTAGAGAATATGGCTAAGCTAATTTTCTATCCGGATGGGCCTGTAGCAACGCGTTATGTTGAGTGGTTTAAGAAATTTGTAGATGACGATTCGTCTACGATTTATGATGCGTTTAATAAGATGTTTTACGGGCATGGGCATCGCCACATATACTCAAAACATGAGCTATTTAACGTACTGTCGACAGTTGGTTTCGTGAATCTAGAATACTTTGATACAGGGGTTTACGGGAACAGCGTCTTCTCTGGTGTAGACAGCCACGGAAAATGGATCGGCGACGATATAGCTCGGATAGAGAGCGTGGCTATCGAGTGTCGCAAACCGGAATAGTTCCATGAAGGTGACTCGCTTGTAAATAGTCCAAGGGCTAAACTCTCGCCGGACGGGGGTGGCGTCCATCCGCATGTATATCCCCGGCCCATGGCTGCGATGGCGATGGATAGCTGATTTTGCAGATGGTAGATTTCGTTCCACGGCGGCAAAAGCGTCGCCGTCATGGCATTGGATAACATAGGCCGCGATATCGTCTGGTTGTTTGATTGCGTTGGGGCGCACGTTTCCAAACTCCTGTTTCAGAGCCGCAAAATTCCCCTGTCATAAAAAGGCGCGCGCCCCCGCGCCGGTTAATCAGTCTGGCATAAGGTCGGCGATTTGCCCGTGCTGGACCAGCAGACGAGGATTAGCCATGCTGCCGCTTTCCTCGTCCACAGTGACGGCATAAGCCGCTACGCCGATGTGGCGCGGTGCCATGGCGCTCGCCATTTTTTCGGCGGATGCTGCGTTGGTTGCAGGGCGCATATCGCCCGGAACGATCCCGTAGCGCCCCTTTTTGAACTGCACCACGATGATCTTTTCGGCGTCTGACATATCACTTACTCTCTCGTTTGTTCTATAAATGTTCTCATTTTGAGAAAGAGTCAATATGGAGTGCCTTCGCCATGTTTCAGGACCAGCAAGGTTTTACAGCGCTATTGAAAACATTGGGAGAATTTTGACGCGAGAGGCGGAGTTTTACCCATAAAGTATTGAAATATTTACGATAGATCGAGCTTCCCAAGCTGAATACGAGGGTTCGATTCCCTTCACCCGCTCCAGCCACCTTTCCAACAAGATCAACGACGTCCACCAAGCGCTGATTTTTCAGCGTTTTTGCCTCGCGCGCGCGTAAGGTCGTGCAACAGTATGCAGTGACATCCAGCAATTTTGTCGGTAAAAATCACGGTACTCGTCATCGTGGTAGGAAGCCGATACCGTAAAATGGCACTGACAGACATTCAGGTTAAGAACGCTAAAGCCGACAGCAAACCGCGCAAGCTGTCTGATGAGAAGGGGCTTTATCTTTACATATCGGTTGCCGGCGGCAAGTCTTGGCGCTTCGATTACGATTTTTTCGGAAAGCGAAAAACACTGACGATTGGGCAGTACCCGACGGTGGGGCTGGCGGACGCCCGTCGATTGCGCGACGAGGCGAAGAAGAAGCTCTCTGAGGGCCTAGACCCGTCGCTGGCGAAGAAGCGTGATCAGCTTGCTGCCAAGGCCGCTGCCGGAAACACCTTCGGCGTCATTGCGGATGAGTTCATTGAAAAGCTGAAACGCGACAAGCGCGCAGAGCCCACAATCACCAAAAACAAATGGATGTTGAAAGACCTTGCCGAAAAGCTGGGGCCTTACCCGGTTACTCAGATCACGGCGCGTGACGTTCTTGCCGTGCTGATCAGCATTGAAAAGAGCGGCCGTGTGGAGCGCTCTGGCTACTCGCGCTGCCATTGGTCGCGTGTTTCGCTACGCCATCGCGACAGCGAGGGCCGAGAATGACCCGACGTCGGCACTACGTGGGGCTCTCCAACGCCATGTGCCGGTCAACCACGCCGCCTTAACGACGAAGGCTGAGATGGGCGGCTTGATGCGTGCCATTTATGGCTACGAGGGTTGGCCCTCGTTGGTGGCTGCCTTGAAAATCCAAGCCTTGTGTTTTGCCCGTCCCGGTGAGACGCGCTCGATGGAGTGGACGGAGTTAGATTTTGATAAGTTAGTTTGGACCATACCCGCAGAGAAAACCAAAATGCGCAGAGAGCATCATGTGCCGCTTTCGACACAAGCAGTGGAAGTTCTCACGGAGATGAAAGAGCTGTTTGGCGATAAGCCCTATGTCTTCCCTTCAATGATGTCCGGCAAGAAGATTCTATCCGAAAACTCCATGAACTCCGCTTTGCGGCGCATGGGTGTAACAGAGGCCCAGCATACCGCCCACGGCTTTCGTTCTTCCTCCAGCAGCATATTGAACGAGTCTGGAGAGTTCAGCATCGATGCTATCGAAGCTCAGCTTGCGCATCTCGATACGCGGGCCGTTAGACGTATCTACAATCGGGCCACATATTGGGGCGAGCGAGTGAAGATGATGCAGTGGTGGGCGGACTTGCTGGATGAAGAGCGTGTCCAAAACCGAAGCTTGGCTGAGACTGCTGACTAAAAACTTTAAGGTCGAGCGATTTTTGGCAACCGGGAGACTCCGACAGCTTCGTATGCGGTCACGGACGATCTTCGGAATCCGCGGGCAAGAATGAGAGCTTGCATTGCCTGACTCGGCCCAATGCCAGAGGCATTTTTAGTTTCCTCTTAACTTTGGTCTTCATCTGTGTCTTGCAGAGAGAGGCGCATTGCGGTAACTTCTGGTTGTTGTTTGACTCGAGGAGCCGAAGGGCTTGAAATTGGCTGATCGCGCTTAAAACTCACAGATGAAAAATGATATTCCTGCCATAGTGTTGGTAGAATTGATTATTATGTGAGTTTCTTGGTGTCATCGTTTCTTTAAGCAAATGACTTGCGACGATCATCTCGCAATAAAAAATACTACTTTAACGCTTCTTGGGTCAGATGAACTGATCTATTTACCCGGTAGGGGATCGACAGCAAGGACAGCTGCAGAGTGAAGCATGGGCGGCATTGCCGCGACAAACTTCATCTCCAATGCAGGCCTCCTAAACATGCCCGTTGCTGCTCACATTTCTGCTTGCCGACCGTCACTCCTTCCGGATTTTTGTCTCGCAATTGTCTCGGCGGTTCGAGTTGCCGCCAAGTCCCCGGTCACTGTGCGGGTAGAGCGGAACGCCTTCGGGAATTCGGGGAACGCGCCTAACAGTTTCAAGCGGACCTTTGCCATTTCGCTTTTTGCAAGCCTGCTCGTGTCGGAGCCTGCAACTGCACAGTCGCCCGCCGATGATTTTTCCCGGCGACAGGATCAGCAACAGCAGCTGCAGCGGCTGGAAAACCTGAAACAGGTCACGCCTGATAGCGTCATTGGCCGTGCGGACCGGACACCACGAGGCGACGCGAAGTCCGCTGGTCCATGCTTCGATATCTCACGTGTAGATATCGAAGACGCGACAAGGCTGTCTGCCATTGATCTCGGAAAAGTGACGCGGCGTTACGACAATAGATGCATCGGTGTTGCGGATATTACCGCCCTGCTCAAGGCCATCACCGACCTCTATCTGGACAAGGGGTTCGTGACGTCACGTGCCTATGTTCCCCCACAGGATATTGCCGGAACAGGGGTGCTGCGGCTGGTGGTGGTCGAAGGCATGATCTCGGATATCTACCTCAACGGTCAACCGGCCGGGCGGAACGGTTCATTCGCTACGGCTTTTCCCGGCGTGAAGGGTGAGGTCGCCAATATTCGCGATATTGAACAGGGGCTAGACCAGATCAACCGCCTGTCATCGAACGACGCGAAAACCTCGATGTTGCCGGGTAAGGACGATGGAACGTCCATCCTGAATGTCGAGAACAAGCCGGGCAAGCGCTGGTACGCGAGCATTTCCAACAACAACCTCGGTCAAGAGAGTACCGGTTACTCCCAGACCAATGTTTCGTTCGGCTTCGACGACCTGCTGGGCATCAATGATCAGTTGGGTTTCTCCTACGGTCGGAGCGGCCCGGACTATCCTTGGGACGATGATGGTCGCGGGCACAGCAACAGCTATTCGCTCAATACAAGCGTACCTTATGGCTACTGGACTTTTTCAACGAATGGGTCCTGGTACGAATACGAGAGCACCATTCCCGGCAATTTTGGACCGATCGAAACCTCGGGCAATTCAGGTCAGGTTGGATTTGGCATAGACCGCGTCATTCTGCGCGACAAGGATTCCATCACGACCCTCAGAGGCGGTCTCAGCTACAAGCAGACCGACAACTTCCTTCTCGGCAATCGAATTGAGGTTGGAAGTCGCCGATACACGATAGGCACTCTGGGCCTCTCGCGTTCGCAAAGAATACTGGGTGGCGTCATCGCTCTCGATTTTGCCCTTGATAAGGGTCTTGATCTCTTCGACGCCGTGGAGGCAGGAGAGCCGGGAGCCGGCACCGCCGATCCTCGGTTCTTGAAATTAAACACGACCGTCAGCGCGACGCGGCCGTTCGAGGCCGCTGGCCAGCGGTTCGAGTTAGCGACGCTCCTCAATGCCCAATATTCGCCCGACAACATGTTTGGCGCAGAACAGATCGGACTTGGTGGCTCCAGCAACGTACGCGGCCTGAGGGAAAGTGTCATATTCGGCAACAACGGGTTTTTCAGCCGTAACGAACTGACGTGGCGGACAATGCCATGGGAGGGTACAAGTCTGGCGCCCGTTCTGGGCGAATTACGCCCATACCTCGGTCTCGATTACGGCCGCGTGTTTTCACAGGATCGCTTCGATATCTCCGACGGCCACCTCGCAAGCTGGACCGTTGGCGCGAAACTCGTGGGCGGCAACATCAGTGCCGATTTCGGCTACTCCCAGGCATTTTCCAGCAGCGTGAGTGGCGGACGCGGAAATCTCATTTTCGCTAGCGTAACGGCACGCTGGTAGGCTTCAAAAGAGAATATTATGATCAGATCTTCTTTTTACACCTCCAAATTACCTTTCGTATCCGCGCTGGTGGCAACGGCCATTGTCGTTTCCGGTTGCGGTGGTCGGGCGGCAAATCCGGTCTCCTCGACCAACCCGGCCGACAGCGCTTTCGATTGCGCCGGCATAAAGCGCGAATTCGAGGCCAATGAGCGCCAGGTGCTGGCGACGGTGAAAGAACGATCCGATGCGCAGGGTAAGAACGTGGTCCTTGGCGCGACCGGTGTTCTTCTGTTTTGGCCCGCCCTTTTCTTCATGGATCCGAAATCGCCGGAAAAACTGGAAATCGACGCATTGCGTAACCGCAATCAGGTTCTTGGCGAGATTGCCAGAAGCAAAAAATGCCCGGCCCCACCGTCGAAGCTGGCAGATGTCTACAAGAAACTCGACAGCAAGCCATCGCCGGCCGACACGAGCAGAAAAGACCGCTAAGCCCAAACTTCCGTCTGCCACGAGAGGCGAACAACAATGACATCCCAGTTCAAGCGTCTTCCACGCAAAGCAACCGACCTCGCGTTGTTCGCCAATGCCGGAGCGCTGGCTCAAAAAATCATTGCAACGGTCGTCAGTTGTACGCTCGTGCTTCAGCCGGTGCTGCTCCATGCACAGGACATAACGCCCGAAGCTGGAGGCTCTTCCGTAAATCGCCCCGGGATAGGGGCTGCCCCGAACGGCGTGCCGCTCATCGATATTGTCGGGCCCAACGGTCAGGGCCTGTCGCACAATAAATACAACAATTTCAACGTCGGCACGCCCGGCGTCATCCTCAACAACTTCAACGGTGAGATCGGCACGTCGAAACTGGGTGGCGTGACGCCTGGCAATCCAAACCTTCAAGGCAAAGGTTCCGCCACGGTCATCCTCAATGAGGTCACGTCGCAAAACCGCAGTTCGCTTCTCGGTCCAACCGAAGTGTTCGGTGGCCGGGCCGACGTCATCATCGCCAATCCGAACGGGATCACCTGCGACGGCTGCGGTTTCATCAACACGCCACGCGCCACGCTGACGACGGGCGTACCCGACATTGGCACTGACGGACGTCTCAATGGATTCACGGTCAACGCAGGGGATGTCACTTTCGGCCCTGGGGGTGGGAATTTTGCGCTCGGTGATGGTGCAGTCAGTCTGTTCGATGTCGTGTCCCGTACCATCCAGATCGACGGAACGATCTATGGCGAGGACCTGCGTCTGACCGCCGGTAAGAGCAAGTTCGATTATACCACCGGGGAGGCAACAGCGCTCGATGCCACCTCCGGGACACCTGAATACGCAATCGATGGTTCAGCACTCGGGGCTATGCAGGCCGGCCGCATCAAGATGGTTGTCACGGAAAAGGGCTCTGGCGTTCGCATGCGCGGCGACATGGCGGCCAATGCCGGTGAGCTCTCGCTGTCGGCAGACGGTAAAATTTCGATCGGCAATGCCTCTGGCAATAACGGCGTCAGCATCTCTTCGAAGGGGAGTGTTTCGGCCGGTCGTCTGACCTCAAAAAAATCGGTGTCGGTCAAGGCGGGGAAAGACGCCAGGGTCGCTTCTATCGGTACAGAAGAGGATATCCTGATTAATGGCGGGGCAGGCTTCATCGATGTCAGCGGTACTCTCGGGGCCAGTGGCGCACTCAACCTTCTGGCAGATGGGCGTATTGCCTTGGCCGACGCGTCGGCTGCCGGCCCTGTTTCGCTATGGTCGGGGGCTGGCTCCATTGCCATCAGCGGCACGGCCCAGTCTGGTGCGGCGATGTCGCTTACGGCGGCCTCGGGAGCGATCACGGCGGGCTCACTCCTTTCGAAAGGTGATTTGGCTCTGCTCTCCGGCCTTGATCTGGGGATTTCCGGGCTCGTGCTTGCGGAAGGGAATTTGCAGGCTTCGGCTGGCAGCGACATCCGCTATGACAGTCTGGAGGCAAACGGAGACATTTTGCTGTCTTCGACAAATGGTGTCATCAGCTTCGACAAGCGCACGGCCGCCGGCGGCGACATCAGGATCAGGCAGCAAAATGCCGACCTTTCCAATAACAGGAGCGGACTTGCCACATCCGGCACGCTCTACGTCAATGCCAATAATATCAATCTCACCAACAGCACGCTGACGTCAGGTGGCATTGATCTCACCTCATCTGGAACGACAGATCTGACGGGTGCGCGGCTCAATGCTGTCACCGCGAGCAGCACAGCTCGTTCTGTTCAGGGGTCAGGTGATATCGCGATCACAGCAGGTAACCTCACCGTTAATGGCGCCACCAACATTCTGGCTGCTCATGATTTGACGCTGTCGCTTTCGCAGCTTGCCAACTCCGGTCAGCTCGCTGCTGGCAATGATCTTACCCTAAATATCGCCGGCAACCTGACCAACACCGCCACGGGGCTCATCTATGCCGGTAACGACGCGGCACTTTTCGTGGGCGGCGTGCTTGCCAATGATCAGGGGGCGATTGTCGCAGGTCGTGACCTCACAATTGCTGGAAGTGCTTCTGGCGGGCGGAACGGAGCCGTTGTCAACAGTTCCGGCCTGATCTCCGCTGGCCGTAACATGTCGATCGTTACCGTAAATCTGCGCAACGAAAGAACAATTGCTCCCACCTATACAAGCCAGCAGATCTCCAACTCGCTCGTTTCCGCGTATAACACCTATTATGCGGCTGACTGCGGGGACTGTTCGTCGCCTGTCGAGTTTTCCGGTAAGCGATTCGTCATTGGATCTCCCGCTCACCACGTTTACCGGGACGTTGTCGAGGATCGCCTCATATCTTCAGGCAGTCCTGCAGCGCTGATCAAGGCGGGTAATACGCTTTCCGTCGACACCATCGACCTTACCAATGCCTATAGCGCCATCGAAGCTGGCGCAGGCATGACGCTTGTTGGCTCCGGCACGCTGACCAATCTAGGCCTGCAATTGCAGCGCACCACTTCATTCAATTGCAACCAGCACGGCGGCTGCCAGTATTTTCCTGATGTCATCTATGAGTGGCAGGAATCGAAAACAAGCGGCGATACAGGTGGTTGGGAAGGTTCGTGGCAGGTCGCCGTGCCTGGCCCCAGCCCGTTTGGAACGCGGGATGCGTCAAAGGATATCGGCCCCGGACGAACCGTGGAAAGCGTCGAGGCGATCGGTGGGGTTCCAGCGGCAATCCGCTCGGGCGGAGCACTTGGTATCACCGGCTTTGCTACCGTCAACAATACCGCGATTGCCGGATCAATCGCCGACCGTGTTGCCGTTGCAGCGCCTGCGCCTTCGAACAATCCGACCGCATTACTGTCCAGTATGACGGCAAGCGGTGCGCTGTTCACGCTTGGCAGCGTCGCCACCCCACAGTCCGGCGGCTTTGGCGGCACCATTCCCGGCCAGACGTTCCTCTATGAGACCCGCGCCGCCTTCCTTGACGTCTCCAAATTCTATGGCTCCAGCTATTTCCTTGGTCGCATCGGCTACCAGCCGGATCGCCAGATCCAGTTCCTTGGGGACGCCTATTTCGAGAACCAGTATATTGAGCAACAGATCAGACTGGCCACGGGCTCAGGTTTTACCGGGCAGGATTCAATTACCCAGATAAAGCAGCTTCTCGACAATGGAGCCGCCTATCTCGGAGCGCAGCAGCGCCCGCTCGGCCAACCTTTGACGGCTGAGGAGATCGCCAGCCTCACCGAATCCGTCGTCGTTTATGAGTGGCAGACGGTGAACGGCGCGAGCGTTCTTGCGCCGGTACTGCATCTCGCCGCTAATGACAGGGAAAGATTGAATTCTGCAGGCGCGCTGATCGCGGGCAATCAGGTGACGATCGATACCGGCCTGCTTGCAACATCAGGGATGATTGCATCGACTGGCGATCTTACTGTTTCCGGTTCGTCGATCGCGGCAATCGGCGGCACCTTCACGGCGGGGGGTAATGCCTCGCTGAAGGGCAATGAGGGCATTCTGCTCGCCAATGCGAAGGTGACGGCCGGCGGCAATCTCGGCCTGACGTCTGACGGAGACATCAATATCTCCGTCACCGAACGGTCAACGACCAGCACTTTGCGCGACAAGCGGAGTTCTACGACGGTTGTGAGAACCACCAGCCAGGGTTCCGAGATCACCGCGGGCGGGTCGGTCTCAGCCAATGCAGGTGGCAACCTCAACGTCATCGGCAGCAACATTGCTGCCGATGGAACGGTTGGTCTGAAGGCGACCGGCGATGTGACAGTCGCTGAGGCCATCGACACCACCACGATAGATTACACCTACAGGAAAAAGGGCGGTCTGTTCGGCGGAAGCAAACAGACGACGAGCCACACGGAAACGCAGACTGTCGTCGGCTCATCGGTCAGCGGCGGGAAGGGCGTGTCCATCGTCTCAGGTGGAGATACCGTCGTCTCCGCCTCGAAGGTGATGGCTGGCGATGAGACCAGCAAAGCCGATATCAATGTCAGCGCGGGCGGCGATCTTCTGATCGCGTCGGGCAAGAATACGGCGGAGTTCGAACAGAGCTCCTCATCCAAGGGCTTCCTCTCGAAAAAGAGCTCGACGCAGTACAACTATGATGAAGCCACAGTCGGCTCCGAGCTTTCCGCGTCCGGCAACATCAAGCTGGATGCTGGCGGCAACGCTGTCATAGCGGGCTCGAACATAACGGCAGGCGATGCGATTAGCGTCGCCGGCGACAGCGTCGCCATCATCGGGGCGGAGGAGCAGCACGCGCTGGAGAGCAGCAGCAAGAAATCCGGTCTGTTCGCCGGTTCCGGCGGTGGCTTCCTTTCGCTCTGGGGCAAGGAGCAGAAAGAAAAGAGCCAATCATCTACCCTAAACGTTGGCTCTGCGCTGAAGGCGGGGACCGATGTCACGCTCACGGCACGCGAAAACGACGTGAATGTCATCGGCTCCTCTATCGCAGCCAGCAGTGACATCACCCTTGATGCAGCTCGCGACGTCAATATCACTCCCGGGGCAGAAAGTGCCTCGTCGGCGCAGAAGGAGCAGCGCTCCGGTTTCGGTCTTTCTTTCAGTTCAGGCGGTGGTAGCGCCTCTGTGGGCATTGGCTACGGCAAGTCGGTTGATCAAACAAGCCAGTCTTCCGAGACCAGTGCCAGATCCACCCTTTCTGCCGGCCGTGATCTGATAATCTCGGCGGGCCGCGATGCCAACCTTCAAGCGGCTGAGGTGTCCGCTGAGCGGGATGTTGCTATCCTCGCAGAGCGCAACGTCAATCTGCTTTCGGCGCAGGACAAGTCCAACTACGAAAGCCTGCATGAGGAGATGTTTGCTGGCATCAGCCTGTCGGTGTCCTCCGGCCTCGCGAGTGCTGCGGGTAGTCTCGCTAACGCTGCCGGAAAGCTTGGCGGTCCGAACGGTGCCTATGCTCTCGCACCGTCTGCGCTCGCGGCGTATCGAGTAAAAGACATTCTTAAGCAGATCGACGGCGGTTCTCAGCCGCTGGCCTCTGCAAGCCTGTCCATCGGCTTCACATACCAAAAGAGTAGCGCAACTCTCTCGACATTAACGCCGGTTGTCACAACGATTGAAGCAGGGGATTCGGTCAGCATTGTCGCCAACTCCGGCGATTTGACCGGTCGTGGCGTTCAGATTGCAGCAGGCACCCAAAGCGATCCGGCATCAGGAAATGTGCTTCTCATGGCTGGCGGCTCCATTCTGTTGGAAAGCGCCCAGTCTGCTTCATCCTCATCGAGCAGCAGCCAGTCAGCAAACGCTTCAATTGGTGTCAATCTTACGAACGGCGGTCTGAGTGGCGGTTTTGCAGCAGGCAGCGGCAAGCAGGACGCTAACAGCGTCACTCACCTCAACACCCATGTCATGGGCACCGGCAATGTCACACTGGCTTCTGGCAACGACACCACGCTTGCGGGAGCTGTTGTGTCCGGTGAACGGGTTACTGCTGCCGTCGGTGGCGATCTCAACATCGTCAGCCGCCAGGACACGATGGTCTACGACGAAAAGACAGCTGGTGGTGGCCTCAATCTTTCCTCGGCGGGCAAGGTTGGCGGTGGAGTTCAGAAAAGCGATGTTGAAGGCAACTATGCCAACGTCTCCGAACAAAGCGGATTAATCGCGGGCTCTGGAGGATATAACGTCAAGGTCGGTGGCAATGTTGGTCTCGTCGGTGGCGTGATAGGTTCCACGGCCGATCCTGCTCAGAATACGCTTTCTGCCAATTCGCTGACATGGTCGGATATAACCAACCGCTCCGAGGCGTCGAGCTCCAGTCTTGGAATATCCCTGACGCCCGGCGGCATTCCCGTTCCTGTGGTCGGCCAGCCGGCCAACGAGGAGGATCAGGGGGTTGCCCGCGCCACACTGACGCCAGGTCAGCTGACGCTCACCAATCAGACACAGGATTTGGCCTCACTCAACACGGACCTCTCTAAAGCCAACACAACAGCCGACCCATTTGACATCGAGCGTCTGAAGGCGAAACAGGAGAGTGCAGCTGCCCTCTCTGCGCTTGCCAACATCGCCGTTGGTGACATCTCCGCTAAACTCGGTTTTGCCGAAGGCAGTCCGGCGAAGATTGCTCTTCATGCGGCAGTTGGAGGCTTGGTCGCACAGCTTGCAGGCGGCAATGCCGGATCTGGAGCGCTCGCAGGTGGATTGAGCGAAGTCGTCAATGGCGTCTTGCAGCAGGTGTTGAGCGCCAATCCGAACCTGACCGGCGACCAGAAAAGCGCCATCACGCAGTGGGTGGCGGCAATAGTCGGCGCGGCGGTCGGAGGCGAAACCGGCGCGGCCGCCGGGCTAGACAACGTCAATTATAATTTCCTGACTCACAAGCAGAGTGAGGATCTCGCCAAGGAACTAAAGGGCTGCGACAGTGCTGGCGATCCTGCTGCGTGTAAAGCTGCCGTGTCAGATAAATATAGCCAGATCGACTTCGATCAGGACCGTCAGCTTGATGCCTGCCGGACGAGGCAGTGTGTACAGGACCTGTTGGGTGATCTGAACGATGACCCGCGTTTTGCATACCTTGATGTGATGAAACTGCAGGAACTTGGCGTCAGTGAGTCACTGGCGCAGCGCCTGCTCTCTTATCAGGTCATGGAACGATGGCTAACAGGAGATTCCACCGTCTTCGAGCAGAAGATCATGGATGTCGCTTCTGGTGTGGGTTACTGCGAGGACCATGGTCAATCGAATGGGTGTTTCGCAAATGGCCAAGCTCTCAAATACGTGTCAGCGACTGTAACCGAAATCGCCTACGGTGTGATCGGTTTGCGGTCTGGCATTGGAACAGGTCACGGGGAGGCAAGCGGGGGGCAAACGGCCGGATACAGAAGAGTTGTCGCATCCGACGGAACCGTCGTTCTCGTTCCTGAAGGGTACAGACCACTTTCTAGCGCCGGTGCGGTTGGCAACGATGTAGGCGGTTTGCCTGTTGGTTTTGCACGAGTTGTTGACGCAAACGGTAACGTTGTCATAGCTGATAACCGTGGCAATGTTTTCAGTTCGGTCGATATTCTACCCGTTCCCACCGGGGCATTCAGCGGTAGGTATGAAGCAAATCCAAAACATGACCAGATTCGTCCGGGGGTAAGTGCCCAACCTACGAACGGAGGGCAAGCATTGTCTAATTCTGTGCCGCTCGGCGGGAATAGTACTGCGCGTATAGGTTACGACAGTTCCACAGGCGAAATTGTTGTGTTTCAAAATCACTTTGAGAGCGTATATCACGGGTATGTTCCGTCTTCTTGGAACGAGCTGCGGCAGTCCGAGAAAAATGCACTTATCCGTGCTGGGCTGTTCACGGCCAAAGGGAGGCCTGTCAAGTGAAGTACAAATCGCCAGAAAACAGAACGGAAAAAGAAATTATTGAGATTTTGTCGCGTATTGACAACGATCCAGAAGAAAGAATATCCGCAGTTTTGTCTGCTGTTTACTATGGAAAAACGATAAATTTTTCAGGGGATACTTTGATAGAAGAGTTTAAAAAGGCAAAGTATAGTGAGAAGCTATGGTTAAAGAATATTTTTGAAACATTCTATGGAATGTGTCGAACAAATTATCGTATTGATGATAGTATTATGGTTTTGACGGATTTTGAAAGGCAGAATCCAGAATATAGTTTGGATATTAAATCCACTATTGAAGCGCTTGCTGAGTACAAATCCATATTTAATGGCGATCATAGCGAAGGGCGGTTTTGATGAGGGTTGGGGTAAGTCATCCGATTCATTGTAGAAGACGCCGATATAATTAATGAAGATGTTGAAATCCTTCTCCTCCATTATTGTCGGATCTCTGTTCCTGACTGGATGCACCGCATTGAATCAGACATCGTCGGCGATCAACGACGCGAATAGCGGTGTCGTCGCTGCGATGCTGTCACCATACCGAAAACTTGACTCCCAATGGCGAGGCAAGACACTCGCAGACTTTCAGAGCAGGTTCGGGGCACCGACAGGCCAGGACAAGGAAGGGAACCGCGTGTGGTTTCGCACCATTGTCGCGCATATTCCGGGACAATATGTTGAGACAGCGGACTATATGCAAAATATGACAATTAGACGCAGGGAGTTCATTTCTGCGCACGACGCGCAGAAAAGTTGCGAGATCGCCGTCACGGTGAAAGCAGGACGGATAGCAGCGATAAACGCGCGTCGCGATATCGGTATTCCGACGGACAGCTATCGCCTGTCTTCAGGGATGGAATCGACTTGCCAGCGGATATTTGGATTATAATCTTTAGTCTATCTATCGATATATCATTCTCTTTTTGGTCCAGTGTTCACGCCGCCCTCATCTGCGGAATTTTGAAGTATTCGGTAGACCTGCATTCGAGAACAGCCGACCGAAGCAGCTATAGCGGATGGCAGCATTCCCTGCGTCGATAGGCGTATAACGAGATCGCGATCCACACGACGACTTCCACCCTTGTATACACCGAGATTCTTCGCGCGCTCGATACCCTCGCGCTGCCGCTCTCTGATGAAGCGCCGTTCCATCTGCGCCACCATGCCGAGCACGGTCTAAATGACTTTTCCCATTTCGCCTTTTGTTGAAACGTGTGGTTCGAGAACAGTGATGTATGCGCCGCGCTGTTCACATTCGTGGACGATGTTTAGAACATCACGGGTGTCACGGCCGAGGCGATCAAGTCGGGTGACGATCAACTCGTCATCTTCGCGCAAGAACTCGATGATCGTTGCCAACTCGGTTCGGCCTCGGCGGCTTGCGCCTGAGACTTTTTCGCACCGGACGATCTGGCAGCCTTCGGCTACAAGCCGCTGTTGCTGAATTTCTAAATCCTGATCAAGCGTGCTTACGCGCGCGTACCCAATTCGAGCCATGTGTCACCTCAAGCTTTAGGCTTGACGCTACCCCGTCACAAATAGTCGCTGTCAACCCAGATGTTACATGAGTGGCTGTAACCGCTGGTTCGTCACATGAGGGTATAACCCTGATGTAACACGTGCCGTTGCGCCTTGCGAACATTGGTGCTCGCCATCACAAGGCACTTGGGGGCGCCTTGGCGTCTCTCGGTTAGGAGGCCTTGGAATAGGTAGGTAGCATGCCCGGTTTCGCGCATACCTAACAATCGGCTATGGAACTAGGTATTGGCTTCCATCGCGCCAGAGATGCAGCAGCGTCTGCCCGCCTCTCTACTTTTTCGCGGAACCGCCCAGACGCAACCACTCATACTCATCGATCCCGACACGGGCGAGCGACCCGGAGACGTCCGTTGCAATCCGTTGAGCTTTCAGCGGATCGATGTCGCCGAGCCACCAGTAGACGTGGTCGTTCGAGCTGTTGAACAGGAACCTGCCGTCCTCGGACTCTGCGCGCACCGTCTCGGAGAGGTCAGGCTTGAACTTGTCGTACAGCCGAGATCCGGCCGAGGTACTGACATACACCACAACCTTCTTCTCTCCATCCCGTATAACCAAGTTTTCCGTAGACTTTGCTGCCTTCTTCGCGACTAATTCGATGAAAGGGAAATAGCGACTCTCCGTGATGCGCACCGTGTCGCAGGCAGGTTGAACACAAAGGAAATATCGGGTCTTTCTGCCCACCTGCTTGACGACGCTACCCAAGGTCAGTGTCGGTAACCAGCCCTCCGGCAGTGGGTTAAAACCGCCGGGCTCTCTGACAAAAGTGGCGAATCGAGCAAAGTTCTGGCTGAGTTCCTTTTCGATATCACCGACTTTGGCGGGGTCGTTCTTGCTTATCGGTAAGAACAGCGACTTGTGAAAACCATCAAGCCTACCGGCGCCCTTTAGAACGCTCTCGCGGAGCTGATCCTTGGTCGTGCCGGCAGCTTCCAGATGTGCCTCCGCCTCAGGATAGCTGAAGTGCTCGTCAAGCCAGGCCGATAACTCTTGGTCGCCGAGCGCGTTGCCCAAATGCTTGGGCAACGATAGCACACTCTTCATTTGAAGAAGGAATAGGTTCATCGCAAAGCCACGCGCCTCAGTGACGTGACCAAGCAACATGCGGTGGCCAACGAAGGCGGTATCAAGGCTAGTGTCGAGATTGGCGAGGATATGGTGTGTGGCGTCCCGCAATGCCGCAATGCCGAGCAATGCGAAATTCGCCAAAAGGCCATGGCTAAGCTTGGCAAACTCCTCCACCGCAAAGTCCGGCAGGTCCTCGACCGCTACGCCGACATTAATAGACCTCTTTCTCACGAACCGGACCCGGCAAGTTCCGATCGTCAGAAGGGTGTCATCGTTGGGATCTTCCACTGCATCGAACTTCGCTCTCTTGAGATGCTCGCCCAATGCTTTGCGACGGTCAGCGAGCGGGTCGGCGCTGGTGTAAACGATCACGAGGCGGAGCCGGCCGTTGAGTTCCCGATCTTCAGTCAGTATTTTTTCGAGGATAGACCTTGCGAGGTTGTCTTGGTTGGGACGCAGGTACCAGTCGATTATCACGACGTCGGCGACGGATGCGGCGCGAACTGCTCGGTCTATGACTTGGGAGTCGGTGTCGGCCACCTCCGGCTTAAGGACGCCGCAAACGATCCGCTTATCCAGAAACGCGTCCGCCAGCGGCTTAATTTTCACCTCCGCATCGTTACCCAGTGCTTGATGTACAACGTCTGGCGAAGCGTCACCGATGTGATTCTCGTTCGGTGCATTCGCAAAGAGAGGAGGTTCCGCCAGATCCTCCTCCGGGAGTTGCGTAGGAGGTTCGGCGATGATCTCGTCATCAATCACTATGGCGGTCTTCAAGAAACGTTTTGTCGCCTTAAGGCCGTACTCCTTAAAGGCGGGCTTCGCTTGTGCGGCGTCTAAACTCATTCACTGTCCCCCTGCTCGTAGGATCATGTCATCGGGAACCGTGATCACGAAAGTCGGCGAAACGTCTCCGGCCGCTCGTTCCAGGATGATGTCCATTCTTTCTTTACGTAATCCATCTCGCGACAGGTATAGGCCCATTCCTCTGCCCGCCGGCTTGTTGCTTATGCCGAATTCGAACATACCTTCAGCGTCGCGCGGATCGATGCCTGGGCCGGAATTGGAGATCGTCAGACCTACGGGCGAAACATCGAACTTGATAGTTTTAGATTGGTCGCGCATCTCTCCCAACCAGTAAATTGCGTTGTCCACGACGTTTGCGAACACCGGTAGGAGCGTCGACGGGAAAGTAGTAACCGTAGTAGCGCGGAAAGCGTCGGGCGCGTCCAACTCGATGCCATGCCGTTCGAAGCGAGGCCCAAAAACGGTCCGAATGAATTCTTCAATCTCAGTACCCGATACCGGAACACGTCGTCGCTGCAGCCGCCGATTCAGAGGCACGAATAGTTGCAGGTAAGATTCGAGATGTTCGAAACTAATCTGCAACCTGCTGTAAAGATCGTCAAGCCCACGGTTCCGACTTGCCCAGGGCTTAAGTGCATCGAGTCCCCTGTTGATGTTGCGGACCTGACCAGAGAACTCGTGCTGCACAAGGCCGAGGGCTAGACCAATCTGGGCTAGGTCAGCATATTGATCGACCCTCTCCTTCAATTCATCATTCTCACTTTCCAACGCGGCGGCAACGTCCAACAAGTCGTGTTGGTTTACCATTCCCTCCATCACCGAACGCAATTGCTCACCCAAAGCATCCATTAACTGCGTGGAACGTCCGGCAGATTCCCGAACTTGATCGATCAGTCGGTCGCGCCGGTGTTCGATTTCCTGCGGTGTGAGTGCAGCCACCTCGGTTCGCGCCAAATCGGATTTGACGGCCTCGACTTGGTTGCTGAGGTCAGCCCAGCTTCGATTGATCGTGGCGCGAATCTCGCTGTCGAGCTTTTCGAGTGTGGTGCTCACCTTCTTGCGGGCATCGCCGGCGCTTGACAGTGCCACCTCTGATTCCCTCTTGACGGGTTCATCCAACCGACGACGGGGGTCCACTTCCGTTGTGCCATCGGTAAGCAGCCTACGGATTTGCTCGGTGATTTCAGCCACCATCGGCTCGTAGTGTCCGGTCAGAAGTCTTTCGCGTTCACGTAGGTAGGCTTGAAAGTCCTGTTGCTGCCGCTTATTCATTCCAAATTGCCGAGGCCGCGGAATAGATATGCGATCCCGCAGGCCTTTGTTTGCAATTTCGAATTCGGCCTCTATCGTCAGAAGACGGTCGCCGGCAGCGACGGGATTGGCGAGGGCGGTCAAGCCGTTCAGCCGAGCAGCGAAACCTGATCGCACCTCTTTGCACGCAAACTCGAATTCCCCGCTTCTGGCGCTCTCGAAGAAGCGCGACAGGGCATCATTAAACGTATCTTTAGCTGTCTTGACGCTCTTCGCACGCTTCTGAAGGATCTCATAGTCGCGCTGTTTGTTCTTGCGGATGGCATCGAAGTCAGTGGAAATGCGTGCTTTTTCGCGAAAAAAGTCGAACGCAAGTCGTTCGAAGAGGCGTTCTAGCAGCGAGACCATCTGTCGATAGGCCTTGTTCTGCCTGAAGCCCTCTCGGCCAGCCTTTTCGACGAGATTGGCATTGTGTTTATTAGTCAGCCGGACGTCACCTATGAGGCGCCGGTAGGAGAAAAACCAGTCATTTGCCGAGAGTGTGCGACGCCGCTCAATGTTCAGCCAATCCACGTCCGAATTGCCGTAGGGAAGAATTCGAATACCGTCGCGATAGACATAAAGGCCGCCAATGTTGTCGAGTTTGTCACCTAGTATCTTCCACTCATCGAGTGGCATGCGGGTGACGGGATGCATATGCTCATTCTTGCGATGATACCGCCCAACGGACGTGAGGGCCGTCGTCTGACGGACGTTATTGCGAATGCACCGGCGCACCCAAATGTCGAGGTAACGTGTCCAGCGAGATGCTGGGCATCTGGAGTGAGCTCCGGTGCGGAGCCGTCTGCGCGGCTTGGTCGCTTCCTGCGCCTGCTCTTCGATATTGAGCGGATCAAATCGGTGTGCTTCCGACATGTTGCGGAAGTCATCGGAGGCGGAGACGGATAAACACTGCCTTGCAACTTTTGCGTTGGCCTGTAGACTTTCACCTATATTGAGCGGGGGAAGAAATGCAGAGAAGCTACTGTGCCGCCATTTTATTTTTTCTCGCTGCGGTAAATGCCGGCGCAGCGGATTGCGATGCAATTCTTAACTCAAGCCTGATGAACCAGTCGTTGGTTGTTGATCAAGCCTCCGCATCATCGGCTGCGAAAAGTTCGTTCTGCAACATGGACTATAGCCAAGCTAGCTCGTCCTCGAATACGGAACTGGCGGTTCAGTACGGAATATTTGACGGCAGCGGCGGCCACAGTTCGCAGAAATTCAATGAGTGGAAGAGCGAAAACTGTGGCGATGCATCAAACTCAAGCCGCACTGATCAATTTCGATATGAAGCTCAGAAGGCCTTGTCTGCGCGGGCCGTGCAAGCGTGGGAGGCATGCGTGCTCCAGCAGCCTGAGCTAACTTGCTATGCAAAGCCTAATAGCGATCCGGACCTCCTCACTATTGCGATAAACTGGCGGCCGCCCGGAAGTCGAGAAACAATCGTCTCTCGCTCTCGTATAGTCGGTGGCTCTAACGCTTCTGATCCATCGCTGCAGACGCAGCTTTATCAGCCACGTGAGAAAGTATTTTCTGGACAGGATAGCATACTGATTTCTCGAGAAAGGGCGCGCAACGTCACCGTTTCCCTTACAGTGGTCTATGGAGAAGATATTCGCAGAGAGTGCAGCGTTTTCAACGCGTTCAGGACCGAGCCGGCACCAGAGCGTGGTCCTGCATCGGTTGCAATTAGGTGGGAGCGTGTTGTACCGAACTTCGACACGGGACCTCTCCTCGGAAGATGTGACTGCCTTGCCGTTGCAACGGATATGAATACAAGAAACCTCACTGCGACGAACAACTGCACCGGAGAAGTGCTTTTGATGGGAGTGAGAGAAAGCTCTCCGCCGCAAGGCTTTATGTTGCCTCCGTTCCTCAAACAACCGGGTCGAGAATGGGCTCGTGTCGCGTTGGCAAAAAACACTAATGTTGTATTCGAGGCAAAAAACAGCCTTCCGGTTGGAATTACTGCATTCTCCTGCCCACCCATGCCGACTGTGCCAAAATTTCAGCAGTGCGTGATCCGACCCAGTGAACTGCCTCCGGGTACGCCAATGTCGATGTGCCCCGTCAATGCCTCCCGATTTGGTGAGGCCTGTACCTGCCCGAAGTTTGATAACGGCAGACAAGTCGGCGTATTCAACGGCGATTCACTGCCTTTGCCTCCTCCGGGGCAAGTGAGCACCCTTCCGGGAACACTAACTCCAGTGCCTCAGTTCCGTTGACCTATCGACTGGGCGCCGTTTGGGAGCAGCGGACGTCAACAGCAAGGTGTGTCCATGGACAGGGTGTCGAGAACGGACAAGGGGGATCCCGTTAACTTTTGATAATATCGCGAAAAGCCTTAGCAAAAGCTGCAGTCTCGACACCGTTGAGCTTTGGAGGTGCAAATGCGGTGGTAGGCCCGTCGCCAACGAGGCGCATGGTCTTCCGTTCGAGATCAAGGTCGCTCATACGCGCAAAGATGTGAGCGGCAACGTAGCGAGCGCGGCGCACCCAAATATCGAGGTAAGGCTGGTGGTTTTTGTATGAAAAGAAGCCATCCAAGATAAGTTGAAACAGCGTTTTTCGGTTGATGCGGATCGTTGACGCTGCATACAGTAACGCCAGTGTTTGCTTATTCTGGCTCCATCGCTGGTGAAGCAGAGACCGTGACACATATCTCTCTTTGTAAGGGAAATGCGGTTTGGTTGCTTTTAACTCGTCCAACGCGAGCACCGCTTTGTTGAGGCTTGGAACGAGCGGCCGGCCCCGAGCACTGAACCGGTCAACGGCATGATGAAGAAAAGTCATGGCGAGGACAGCAGTACTTATGACCTTTTCATTGCGTTCGAATTCTTCCCAAAGTGTCTCATAGGAGGGATTGTTTGCGAAAGCTTGATAGCCGCCCAAGCCGTCATAAATCTCGTCCAAAAAATCGATGCTTGTGAGGATGTAACGTGCCGTTATGTCTCTTTCCAAATTAAACTCGGCGTAACCCAACTTCAATTCGGCATCGTCCATATGGTCAAGAGCAGCATGCACCATCATAACTTCGCGAACGCGCCGCTCTCGAGGCGTGATCAACCAACCGCCGAAACTTACGGATAGAACATCCTTGTAGCCGGGGTAGTAATCATGGCTGTCGAGCAGTATCTGCAAGATTTCTTTGGCCCGGTACTTACCGACAAGCGCGAGGTCAATTGGGTGGACGTGGTTGGTCGATTGTTGTTTAGGAGCCCATCGTTGCTTCAGCGCGTCTATAGCCGCGATAACATCACGCATTTCCTTTGATTCAATCACATCTTTGACGTCGACCATGCTATCCCGCCTACTTTGGTGAACGGGATAAGACTATCTGATTCATAAAGATTTATGCAGCACGGCGACATGCAGCTCTTGGTGAATTTGGATGACCGCCAGTTAGCTTCGAAGTACCACGGTTCGTCCAGCAACATCCAACAGAAACACGGTATATTAAGCGGGAAAATTATCTAAATAGAGAAATTTATATATATATATATTTCAGTATGTTGTTTAGTGGCTCGATTCCCTTAACCCGCTCCATTTTTCCAATATAGCTGAAATCTTTTCCGGCCCGCGGGCAGGTCGTGCATGGCCGCCGCTAGGTGGCAAGTGCATCTCTACAATTTAACTTGACTACGATTAAATTGCACGTAATAGTTGACGCAGTCGTAACATTATGGGGAAGTGTTATGAGTCGCAAACTTCTTTCGGAATTTCTGGGAACTTTCTGGCTTGTCTTCGGTGGCTGCGGCAGTGCGGTTTTCGCTGCCGGGTTTCCAGAGCTTGGCATTGGTTTCCTCGGCGTTGCTTTTGCTTTCGGCCTGACCGTTCTGACCATGGCCTATGCGGTCGGAGGCATTTCCGGCGGTCATTTTAATCCGGCGGTTTCCGTTGGTCTGACGGTGGCCGGCAAGTTCCCGGTATCGAACCTCGTTCCTTATATTGTGGCGCAAGTTCTGGGCGCGATTGTTGCGGCAGCTGCGCTTTATGTCATCGTCACTGGCAAGGCGGGGGCCGAACTGGGTGGTTTTGCCGCCAATGGTTATGGCGAACATTCACCGGGTGGATATTCGCTCTTATCAGCGCTGCTGATCGAAGTGATCCTCACCGCATTTTTCCTGATCGTCATTCTGGGATCGACGCATGGCAGGGCTCCAGCCGGTTTTGCGCCAATTGCCATCGGTCTTGCCCTTACCCTTATCCATCTGATTTCCATTCCGGTCACCAATACCTCGGTCAATCCGGCCCGCTCGACGGGACAGGCATTGTTCGTCGGTGGATGGGCTCTACAGCAGCTGTGGCTGTTCTGGCTTGCTCCGATCCTCGGCGGCGCCATCGGTGCTGTGGTCTGGAAACTTTTCGGCGAGAAAGAAGAGTAAGGTCCAAGGCCAGCTCCTTCCTGCCCGCGCAGACATGAATGGGAAGTTTGTTTTCCCGAATGGTCGGGGAAACCATTGAGGAGGATGACATGGATCTTGCTTCGATATTGGCCCAGGTGATCGGTGGTGCGGTTGGCGGCACGGCTGGCGGGAAGATAGTCAAGGATTCCGATCTCGGCTCGCTTGGCAACCTGATTGCAGGCGCCATTGGCGGCATTGGCGGCGGAACCGTACTTGGCTCACTGCTTGGAGCGGCGGGAAATGCGGCGGCCGGTGGTGTGGATATCGGCGCTCTTGCGGGTCAGCTGGTTGGCGGCGGTGTCGGTGGTCTGATCGTTCAGATCATTGTCGGTCTGATCAAGAACAAACTCGTCGCCAAATAGGGCCGTTGGTCACCCGCGTGGTGGCGTGATAGAGCTTGCCGGAGGAGAAATCTCATTCGGCAAGGCTTCTGGTGTATTCCGTATCGATAACGGCAACTCGCCGAAACCGGATTTTTGCGGGATGCAGTAACACGTCTGCAATGGTGAGACTTGTTCTGCGGTTGCCGGAAAGACGTGTAGGAACTGCATTTACCGATATTGCCGATGCCGCGTCAGGACGAATTCTTGACGGCCGGCATATGTGGCGTCTTGTTCCAGACGAAGGGTCTGGTTTTCAGTTCCACAACCGCGCGCCACGCCGCAAAAGACAACATCAGCCAGTAAACCGGTATCGTCAGCCAATATTGTCCGACCTGTTGCTTCTCATAGGGTATCATTCTGTTTCGGCCCATCAGCACGAAGATCGTGTAGCTCCCGAGAATATTCAGCGTATCGATCAAGAACAGAATGCCCTGCCAGGACAATAGCGTATCTGTGCCGCTTTCCAGGATCGCCATGGCCATAAAGGCGAAGGAAAGAAATAGCAGAGGGTGGGTCAGCGACGATAAAAGCATGCCGCCGATCAACAGTTGAAAGACGATATAGTCGATCCATCCCATCTGGCGTGCAGTTGTAAGGGGCGCACGGGTCATCACCAGCCAGCTTTGCAGCCAGCCCTTGTACCAGCGCGCCCGTTGATTCAGCCACACGGAGAGCGAGGTTGGCGCGTCTTCCAGCGTCTGTCGCCGGATGACACCGCATCGATAACCGAGCCTGTGCAGCCTCAGGCCCATATCGGCGTCCTCGGTCACATTATAGGGGTCCCACGCACCGACGCGGCGCAATATCGCGGTGCGGAAATGGTTTGAAGTGCCGCCAAGAGGCAGCGGCAGCCTGTGTGCGGCAAGAACCGGTAACATGCAGCGAAAGAGGCCGGAATATTCCAGCGCGAAACAGGCGCTGAGCCAGGAGGAACGTGCATTGCTGATAATAAGCGGCGCCTGCAGGCAGGCCACTTCGTCGGGCTGGCGGCTAAAGGTGGCGTGGGCTTCGCGCAATTGCTGCGGATGCGGGCGGTCTTCCGCATCGTAAACGACAACGAAGGTGCCCTGCGCCCCGGCGAGTGCATAGGTCAGCGCCTTGGGTTTGGTGCGTGGCAGGGATGGCGGCACTTTTATGAGCTCAATATGCGGGCCGGGATTGACGCGCTTGATGGCGGCGATCGTCGCGTCATCATCCGCTTCGCAGATGAGTTTGATATCCAGTCGGGACCTGGGCCAATCCAGACGCTCCAGCGCGCCGATGAGTTGCTCGACGACTGCCTCCTCGCGATAGAGCGCCACGAGAACGGTGTAGACCGGCAGGTCGTTGTCGTTTCGGAGAGCGGGGAGGGCTTGTTTTTCGTTTTCCGTCGGAGCGTGCGGAGCATTAACAAGCGCAAACAGCCTGAAAAGCAGTGTGAAGAAATAGAGCATCGTCAGGCTGACGTGGATGTAAGCCAGGGCCGCTTCCGTATAAAAAAGCAACGACAGCGTCAGCAGCGTAACCAGAATGCCGGTGTAGAAACCCTGCTGGCCCTGTAATGTAATCCTGGCGGAATGGCCCGGTGCCGCGTTGAAAAGCCGTTGTTGCGCCTCCTGGCTGCGGCGCGTTTCACCTGCCTTCCAGATTGCGCTGCGCATGGCCTGCGGCGTGGTAACGGCAAGTTCGTCGAAAAGATGCGGATGCCGATCAAGCATGGTCTTCAGCAATTCAAACCGTCCCAGTTCCGGCACGATCAGAAGGAGCGGCCTGCCGTTCAGTGGCTTCAACCGGAGTAACTGTGGTTCGGCGAGTTGCGTATCGAGGGTTTTGATATCCTCGACCCGTTCCGGATCGATTTCCGGGAAAAACGGCAGCCGCAGAAATCTGGCAAAAGCACCGAAATAAGCGTCCGGCTGGACAAGGCCGCCTGCCAGCAACTCATCTTCCACCGTCGAGCCGTTTTTAAGAGCCCGCTGCTCGAATGCGTCGATATAGGGTTTGCCGAAGCCCAGTGAAACGAGGAACTGCGCCTGTCCGGGTTCGGCCTGCCCGGGTTCAGCCTGTTCGGCTGCGCTCCATTGCTGATCATCGCCCGAGAATGAAAATGCAATTTTCCGTTCCATTGGCGTCGTGCGAAACGATTCTCGTGTATAATGGCTAGATTGATCCATGCATCGCCGCCGCCGTCATGGTAATGTCCCACATCCTGCCACGGACAGTATAGATGAGAATGACGAATGTAACGCGAAATATAGGTATTGGTTTTACTTTAGCTTTCGCTTTACAATTTTTTGGTGTTATTGGCGAAGCTCGTGCCGAAGGTCTCTCGGACGGAAACCGTATGCCGGTGCTGTTTGATGCGCAGGAGCGATTTCCGGGCGGCGATCTTTCGTCCGTGCCGCGGATCAGGTTTTTGATGTCGGTTGATTTTCCGCCGTTCAATTTTACCGATCAGGAGGGCCGGCTCGCGGGTTTCCATGTGGATCTGGTGCGTGAAATCTGCGCCCAGCTGAAGGTGGAAAGCAAATGCCAGGTGCAGGCATTACCGTTTGACGAGCTGGAGGCGGCCCTGGAAATGGGGGAAGGCGAAGCGGTTATTTCCGGCATCGCCACCACCGCTGACCTGCGCAAGAGTTTTACCTTCTCGCGCCCCTATCTGCTGTTGCCCGCCCGTCTTGCGGTCAACAAGGCCGCGAAGTTTTCCGGGTCCGGTGCTGACGCCCTGTCGGGAAAAAAGGTGGGAGTTGTCGCCGGTTCGCGGCATGAACAGATGCTCAAGGCATTTTTTCCCAAAGCCGCGCCTGAAGGTTTCGAGGGTTATGAACCCATGTATGAAGCCCTGAAGACGGGCAAGGTGGACGCCGTCTTTGCTGACGGCCTGCGCCTGCCTTTCTGGATTTCGGGAAGCGCCGCCGAAGGCTGCTGCGCGCTCTTTGGCGGCCCTTATATGTCCGACAGGTTTCTTGGCGAAGGCCTTTCCATCATGGCCGTCGATCCGGATAATGTACTTGTGCCGGCCTTCGATCAGGCGCTTGCCGCACTTTCCCGCAACGGCCGGCTGGAAGAAATCTACCGCCGGTATTTCCCCTATGGGCTTTATTAGAGCATTCGGGAAAACCGCATAGCGGCGTTACGCTGGCAAACGCTGCGGATGACGATAGTTTCTGTGTCGATCCGGTTCAGATCGCCCGTGGCGTTACATCCTATTTCGCGGGGGCAAACGCCTCGTCATTACGGCGCAGTCGCAAAAGCGCGATCCACACCGCAGCGGCAATGGCGGTCTCCACCATGAAATAGCTGCCGATCGTTCCTGAAATGCTGAAAGACCAGGTGGCAAGCGCGACGACGACGGAACCGATGAGGTTACCGCTGTTCCATATCTTGGCGCGAATATCCTGCCGCCCGGATGCGCCTAGCGCTTCAAGCGCTGTTGCCGCAACAGCCATGGGTATCACCGCCCAGCAGAGAACCCGGGTGATGATGGGCAGCGAAACATATTCGTCGCCGAACAAGAGGGGCAGGAATGGTGCGATGATGAAGATCGCCAACGCGCTGCCGGCTGCGATGACGAGAGCAGCCTTCAACACATTATAGGCACGTTCTATCGTCTTGCTGATGCCCTGCAGGGCGGCGGAGGCCGAACCCGGATAGATCAGGCGGTTAAGCGCCTCAACGGAGAGGTAGGAACTGTCGAGAATTCGCCTGGCAATGGAATAGCTGCCCAGAACCTCGGCGCTGGCAATAGCGCCGAGAACCAGAATGTCGGCATTGCCGCGCACGGCCTTGAACAGGAACTGCGTGGAAAACAGAATGCCGATGCGGATTTCATCACGCACAATCCGGAATACCGGCCTGCCGAGCCTGCTGATTGCCTTCACGGAAATCACCGCCGCAATGGTGTGGGCGGCGAGGTTCCACAAAGCCCAGGCCTCCACCGTTTCCACCTTGAAAACGAGACAGGCGACCACGGCGGCAATCGTGCGCGCCACGGCGAACATCACTTCCAGCTTGTTGGCCGAGGCGAAGTCGGAATGGGCGATGAAACTCTGTGTGGAAAGCGAAATGACCTTCAAAAGAACGAGGTTGGTGATGAGGATGAGGAAGGTGGTGATAAGCGTGTGCAGCAATGTTTCCGAGGTCGGAAAAAACACCGGGATCGTTGCCATGCCGATAATGGTCAGGACCACACCGGTCGCCGCACTCAAAAGGTAACTGTGGCCAAGCATGACGGGAAACATGCTGCGATCCTGCGCCACGCGGCGAATGAGCGATTCCTGCGAGCCAATGCCGCAGATCTGCACACCCAGATTGGTCACGGCGGTAATCGAGGCGTAAAGCGCGAATTGTTCGACACCGAGATGGCGGGCGAGCAGGGCAAATGTCAAAAGCTGGGCGGCGCTGGACATCAGCAATGCCCCGCCGGATGCCATGTAGGTCAATCCCAGTCTGACTAGATGGCCGAACCGCGGCGTATTCAACGACACCTCATTCTCCATGTTTTTTCGACATTGCCGGGCAAGTTCAACAATGACCGCCCTGCCTTGCAATATTTCGCGAACTGAAAAAGCCGGTGATCGGCCAGTAATCTGAATGCCAATAACCCGAATGAATGGCAGTTTCTCCTGTCTTAGCCTTCTTGAGGTAAGAGAGGGTTAAAGCAATTGCACAATAATGATGATAATGACCGTTTATGGTTATTTGGACATGGCCCGGTTTCACAAGGGTTTTGTTGTTCGTCACAAGGCAGGCCAATGATCCGTTTTTCCGCTCCCGATGCAGGCGACCATGCCGCGTTTTGCTGATACGCAGTCCATTTCTGCGGAAAGCAGCGCCATGTCCCTTTCGGGCGGCCGCCGCGACGCGATCTTTTTCGTCGTCACGATGCTCTATATCTGGATTTCGGTAGCGCCTTTTGAGAACCTTGCCGCTCCGCCTGTGCCGCACGCCGCTGCAAACCAGCTGACTGGACTGGTGATCGCGCTGATTTTAGGTGTGTTTGCCCTGCGCCACCGGCTGACGGGGCTTTTGCTGCGGCCGCGTCTGCCCATCCTGTTGCTGTTTGCCTGGCTGGTGATCTGCTCGGTGGTTGGGGCGGGGCCCGGCACCTCGCTGCAACGCCTGATCTTCACGGCGCTTCTGTGCTTCATCACCAGCGTCCTTGTGGTCATGCCAAGGGACCGGCGGCAGTTTGACCGGATGATGGCCGTCTTCGCCATCATTCTCCTTGCGCTCTGCTATTTCGGGGTGATCTTCCTGCGCGCGCGCGCGGTCCACCAGCCTTATGATCTTGAGGAAAAAGCGCTTGCTGGCGACTGGCGCGGCATCTTCAACCACAAGAACGCCGCCGCGCCCGCCATGATCATTCTTTTCATGGTCGGGCTTTATCTGCGCAACGCCTGGTCAACGCTTGGCGGCATTGCGATCACGCTGCTGGCGGGGTTCTTCCTTTGGAAAACCAACGGGAAAACCGCCGCGATGCTGCTGCCCGTCACCATCGCGCTGATCTGGATCATGGAAAGACATGCCGGCCGGACATTGCTGATGATCGGCGGCCTCCTCACATTTCTCAACATCGTCGCGGTCGGCTCCACCTATTTTCCAAGCATACAGAATCTGGTCGAAAGCCTGGGCATCGATTCCACCTTCACCGGACGAACGGACATATGGCGCCTGTCCTTCGACACCTTTGCGCAATCGCCGATCTTCGGCCAGGGTTTCCAGGCATTCTGGACGAGCGATCGGCTTTTATCGCAGGCCGATATCGCCGGCACCTGGGCGGTCACGGCCTTTCACGCCCATAATGGTTATGTCGAAAGTCTGCTGAATGGCGGCCTGCCGGCTTTCATCCTGACAGTCATATGGCTCGTCATCATTCCCGCAAATGATTTTCGCACGGCGGTGGACCGCGGTACGGACCCGGCTTTGACGCGGCTTTTTGGACGAATCTGGGTGTATGCCTTACTTTCTTCGTGTCTTGAGAGTAATTTCTTTACCGGAACCGGGCCTATCTGGTCGTCTCTTCTGATCGCAATTTATTGTCTGAGGCATCAGGCTTACGACATACTTGAACAGGGGCAGTAATTCGTTGACAGGCCGGGGGGCTGGGTATGACGCAAAAAATCGGAACGATTGCAGACCGGGTCAATAACCGGCTCGTGCGGTATTTTTCGCGACCGGCGGTGCGGATCGAAACATCGCAGCCGATCGTCTCCTTCACATTTGACGATGTTCCGGCGAGTGCCTGGACGAGCGGCGCCCGCATTCTGGAGGATGAGGGTGTTCGCGGGACATTTTACATCGCGGGCGTTTTTATCGACGGGCATTATGAACAGCAGGAGATGATTTCCGCAAAGGGCTGTTCCGAGCTTGCAGCCGCCGGCCATGAGCTTGCCTGCCACACCTATTCCCACCGCAAACTATCGAGCTTTTCACGGCGCGGGCTTGAAGAAGATTTCGACCGCAATGACCGCGTGCTAGGATCGTACGACAAAAAACGGCACAGGCAGAATTTCTCCGTTCCTTTCGGCATGGCCTCGCCAATCATGCAGCCCCTGTTGCGGCGCCGGTTCAGAACCGCCCGCGGCATCATGCCCGGCATCAACCGTGGCAGCGTCGATCCGCATAATCTTGCCGCCGTCGAATTGCGGTCGGATCAAAATTATCTCGATGCCGCTGACCGCTGGCTGGAGGATGTTTTGCAAAATGGCGGCTGGCTCATCATTTTCACCCATGATGTTTCGACCACGCCGAGTTTTTACGGTTGCCCGGAAGAGAGGCTTCGAAGTCTTGTGCGCCGGGCGATGTCCGGAGGGGCGAAAGTCATGACGATGGATGCCGCCGCAAATGCGCTCGGTCTCTGAATAGGTATTGTGCTCGGTATAGCGCCAGCGGTTCGTTGCCCGCGCGCTTACTGGCTGGCCCAGATGATGCGGGCGATCCATTCCACATCGGCCATGTCGAAGCTGCGGTTCGGGTGTTCGGGGTTGAGCGACAGAAGCTCGATGTTCTTGGGGCTTTGCCGCGCCAGCACCTTGGCCATCACCTCACCGTCGCGACTTTTCAGCACCACACGGTCACCGCGCCGCACCTGCGCGCCCGGTTCCACAATGAGGATATCGCCGTCGCGGTAAAGCGGCATCATGCTTTCGCCTTGCACTTCCAGTGCATAGACGCCCTGTTTGCGTTCGGGGGACGAGGGGAATTCCACCACATCCCAACCTTGACCCGCTGGAAAACCGCCATCGTCGAAAAAACCGCCGGAACCGGCCTGCGCAAAGCCGAGAAGCGGAATGGCATTGTCGGCACCGGAAGGCTGCATGGTCTGCGCCTTGCCGAAAGCGTAGCCGAAAAACTGATCGACACTTGCCCCCGTTGCCTCCAACACCTTTGATACGGATTCCGTCGAGGGCCAGCGCTTGCGTCCGTCCGGGCCGAAACGCTTCGACTTGTTGAACGAGGTGGGATCGAGACCGGCACGTTTTGCCAGTGCTGATGGCGTCAGCTCATGACGCTTGGCTAGCGTATCGATGGCGCTCCAGATCGTCTCGTGTGAAAGCATGATAGAAAGCCCGCAGATGGAGCCGGTGGCGGAAAAGCTCCTGTCGTTTACCCACCGGAATCTAGACTATATCCAACCTGGAGTAAAGAAAGGAAAGGAATAAAATCCTTGGTTCACGCCACCATGGCCGATGTATTTATCTTGGCGAGCTGGATGACGGCCTGCGTGCGGCTGTCGACCTTGAGCTTCAGGAGGATCGCCGAGACATGCGCCTTGATGGTGGCTTCCGAAACATTCAGCTCATAGGCGATCTGCTTGTTCAGTAACCCTTCAGCCAGCATGCCGAGAACCCGGCTCTGCTGCGGCGTCAGCGTTCTGAGCCGGGCGATGAGATCGGCGACGTCCGAATCCTGTTCCTTTTCACCTTGATGACCCGCCGGTATCCAGACATCGCCTTCCAGCACCGCGCGGATGCCATCGCGGATATCATCGATACCGGAAGATTTGGAAATGAAACCGGAAGCGCCGAGCTCGATGGATCGACGGATGGTGGTTGCGTCGTCCGTTGCCGAAACGATGACGATCGGCAGGCTGGAAAATTCCGCCCTGAGCGCCATCAGGCCGGAAAATCCGCTAACCCCCGGCATGGCGAGATCGAGAAGCATCAGATCGGCGTCGTGGCGCGCCGTTGCCGCACTTCGGGCGGCTTCGAAATCTCCCGCTTCCACAATGGTCTGCTGCCCATCAAGACCGGATACGGCCTGTTTGAGGGCACCGCGAAAAAGCGGGTGATCATCTGCAATAATAATGACAAGTTCCGACATTCTGGCCCCCTCCCAAGGGCGTTATGCGGTTCTTTCGCGGGTACTGGTGCACTCCCTTGCCGGCGGTCGAAACGCGCCCGGCTCCTCCGCTCAAGGTTGCGCCAATCGCTTGCGCATTACAAGAAAAAGCTTGTGGGGAGGTGGCCTTTGAAGCCCTCCGCAATAAAAATGCCGTGGAAACTGTGGACAATCTTCGAGCTTTGCGGCAAATCCCGCTGAGTGGAAAGCCTTGGAGAGCCCTATGCAGGAAACGCCCGCGATCATCTATAAAATCGTGCCGGAGACGTTGTGGAGTGCAGCCAGGGCAAAAGGCGTGTTCGAAGGTGCGGCTATCGACCTGACCGACGGCTTTATTCATTTTTCGACGGCGAAACAGGTGGCCGAGACCGCCGCGCGGCATTTTTCCGGCCAGGTCGATCTGCTTCTGATCGCAGTCGACGGCGCAGCGCTGGGCGACAGGCTGGTCTATGAGCCCTCCAGAGGCGGCGATCTTTTCCCTCACCTCTATGCCCCGCTTCCCTTGAGCGCCGTGCTTTGGGAAACGCCGCTCTCACTCGATCATGATGGCCAGCACCAGTTTCCGGAGATTTTATGATGAGCGGATTATTTTCCTCTGTCGGCCGCAAGGGCCTGTTTCTGGTCGATCCGGAAAAGGCGCATGGACTGTCCATCGCCGCGCTGAAAAGCGGCTTTCTGCCCACGTGCATGGTGCCGCATGATCCGCGCCTGCAACAGACCGTTGCCGGTCTCGTCTTTCCCAATCCGCTCGGCATGGCGGCAGGTTATGACAAGAACGCCGAAGTGCCGGGACCGCTTCTGCGGCTCGGTTTCGGCTTCACGGAAATCGGTACCGTCACGCCAAAAGCGCAATCCGGCAATCCGAAACCCCGCATCTTCCGTCTGGTTGAGGATGAAGGCGTCATCAATCGCCTCGGTTTCAACAATGAAGGCCATGCCGCAGCGCTGGAGCGCCTGAAGCAGGCGAGCCTGCGGGGCATCGTCGGCGTCAATATCGGCGCCAACAAGGATAGCGAAGACCGTATTGCCGATTACGTGCAGGGCATCGAGGCGTTTTATTCGGTCGCATCCTATTTCACTGTCAATATTTCCTCGCCCAACACGCCCGGCCTGCGCGACCTGCAGGCGCGCGAAAGCCTTGCCGCACTTCTCGTTGCGGTGCTGGAACGTCGCAAGGCGCAGGCTGAGCGCTTTGGTAAACGCATCCCGGTCTTTCTCAAGATCGCGCCCGATCTGACCGAAGAGGGAATGGATGACGTCGCCGAAGAAGCACTCGCCCATGATCTCGATGGCTTGATCGTCTCCAATACCACGCTCTCCCGCGAAGGCCTGCGGCCCGGTCCGCACAAAGGCGAGACCGGCGGCTTGTCCGGCAAACCGTTGTTCGAGCTCTCGACCACGGTTCTCGCCAAGATGCGCCGTCGCGTCGGCGACAATCTGCCGATCATCGGTGTCGGCGGCGTCTCATCTGCGGAAACCGCGCTGGAAAAGGTGAGGGCAGGGGCCGATCTGGTGCAGCTCTATTCCTGCATGGTCTATGAAGGCCCGGGCCTGCCATCCACCATCGTCAAAGGCCTGTCGAAGCTGGTCGCCCGTGAGGGTGTGCAGTCCATTCGTGACCTGCGCGACAGCACCGTAGACCGCTGGGCCGACCGCAAGCTCGGCTGATTCCGGAGCGGGGTAGGGGCGCGGCGACTTGGCTTGCCCGTGAACCCCGCTTCCGTCATCTGATCAGGCGCAGAGCACCATCGCCCAATAGGGCCGGTTGCGGCTGGCGGCATCATAGGCAACCGCGACGCCAAGGCCATTATAAGGCCCAAGCATGTTTTCAAGATGGTGCTGCGAGCCGATCCAGGCCTTGACCACCCGCTCGACGCTGTCCTGTCCGGCGGCCACGTTTTCCGCTGCCGGAAGCGGCACCTTGCCGTCCTTCATGCGGATAAGGAAACTGTCGGTGAGGCCAATCAGATGCGCCATCTTCTGCGCCTTGACCATGCGGCCGGCCTGATAGGCGGCAGCACCGCTTGCCGCGCCGTTGATGGAAAGCGGCGAAAGCCCCTTAGAGCGGCGCAGGTCATTGACCATCGGCAGCGCCGCCGCCGTCTCATCGCGGGTGCCTGATGGCATTCCCTTGTTGGTGGGCATGGAAACGCAGGCGGAAAGAACGGAGCCGGCGGAAATCAGCACGAAGCCGCGCCGGGAAAGCGTCTGAAGTGATGATGTATTGGTCATGTCAGCGGCGATAGCTCAGCAGGCGCAGGATGATGAAAACGGGAATGACGATCGTGGCCCCGAGGATCAGATAGTCGCCGATTGCGCCCAGCGCATGGAAACCGCTGCGCCACAGGTCGACGACGAAATCGCGCGCGCTATAGATGATGTTCCACGGCGTCAATCCGAAGATCGCCATCAGAAAACCGACGAGCAGCGAAACCACCAGCAGCTTCACCACGGTGCGGGCCACCGTATCACCCAGCATTTTGTTGACCTCACCGGCCATCAGCAAGTCTCCTGTTTTGTCCTGACATATGAAACGGACCGCTTCGATGCAAGTTTTCGCGCATTATATCGCGCCATATCAGTCAATTCCACGCGGGTGCCATGAAATAGGACTTGAGTTTTTTTATGGCTTGATAAATGACAGCCGGCATCTTCTCAGGAATCATTGATGGCCCCAAACCAGTTTTCTTCCGGTGACGTCATTGCCGACCGCCGGGCCGACTATGCCCGCATGTTGGCGGAAGGCGGTGATTATCCCGCCGCCGCCGAACTTATGGAACAGGCGCTTGAACTGGCGCCACGGTGGACGGCGGGATGGTTTCGCTTCGGGGAATATCACGAAAAGGCGGGCGACACCGCAAAAGCGGTGGCGGCTTACGAGAAAGTCGCCGAGCTGGATAGGGAAGGGCTGTTTGCAGCCGAACTGAAACTTGCGGTTCTCGGCGCCGCGGAAACACCCGAGCAGCCGCCGAGCCGTTACGTGGAAGGGCTGTTTGACGATTATGCCGACCGCTTCGAAACCTCGCTGGTTGAGAAGCTGGACTACAGCGTGCCGCAAAAACTGGCGGAACTGATCGGCAAGGCGGCGAAAGGCGGCGTCTTCGACACCATTGTCGATATCGGCTGCGGTACCGGTCTTCTCGGCGTCGAAATCCGCTCCCTCGCAAAACGGCTGGAGGGGTTCGATATTTCGCAGAACATGCTGGCCAAGGCCGAGGAAAAGGATCTCTACGATCATCTCGACCAGGCCGATCTTTCATTGGATGAAGAGACCTCCGGACTGTTCACCCCGGCACTTGCGCGCCACCGCGCCGATCTCGTCGCCGCCGCCGACGTCATGATGTATCTTGGCAGCCTCGAAACCGTCATGCCGCTCGTTTCCGCCCTGCTCAAGCCATCGGGCTTTTTCGCCTTCTCGGTGGAGGATGCGGGAGATGAAGAAGGGTTCATCCTACGGGAATCCCTTCGTTACGCCCATTCCAAAAGCTACGTGACCGACCTTCTGGAGCGGGCGGGCTTTTCCCTCATCGAAATCCGCAAAACCACCATTCGCAAGGATGCCGGAAAACCCCTTTCCGGCATTCTCTTTCTTGCCCGCGCCAGAGCCTGAACATTCCGTTTGTTGCCTTTTTCACGATAGGTCAGCCTTGCTTACATATCCACCTTGATCCGGGGTTTTTTGCAGTGCAAAATATGCCGGAAACCTGAGGGAAAAGCGTGAGCAGAACGAGAAGCGTTTACAGCATGTGGAGTTCCGATCCGGCCAGACATGCGCCGGTGGAAGACGTGCAGGGCATCGTCACCGGTGCCATCATCTCGGCGCTCGGCTTTTATCTTTTGAACAAGGTCGGCCTTCTGACCGGCGGCACCGCTGGCGTCGCCTTTCTCATTCATTATGCCTTCGGCGTCAGTTTTGGCCTACTGTTCTTCCTCGTCAATCTGCCCTTTTATTACCTGTCCTTCCGCCGTCTCGGTCTCGCTTTTTCGTTCAAGACTTTCATCGCCATCGGCCTTGTTTCTGTGCTGACGGAGGTGGAGGCGCGCTGGATGGTCATCGACAGCATCAATCCGCTCTGGGCGGCGCTGCTTGGCGGTCTGCTTCTGGGCTATGGGCTACTGGCGCTTTATCGCCATCGCGCCAGCCTCGGCGGCATCGGCATTCTCGCCATCTATATTCAGGACCGCTTCGGCATCCGCGCCGGCCTTATCCAGCTGGCATTCGACGCCTTTGTCATGCTCTGCGCTTTCCTCGTCATCGATTCGGCCACCGTGGTCTATTCGATCGTCGGTGCTTTCGTTCTCAACATATTCCTCGCCATCAACCACCGCTCGGACAGATACATCGTCGTGCGTTAAGCAGAACGCTTGAAATTCGTCGGGCTTCGGCGCAATAGCTGGGCAAGGTGGGGCCAGATCTGGCCATATCTGGCAAGTCAGGGGAAAATGCATGGACGATACCAGCGCGCGCAGGCGATTGAACCTTTGGACGTCGGCGCCCGATCGCCATTCGCTGCTGGAAGATGCGCAGGCCATCCTAGCGGGCAGCATGCTGATTTCACTCGGCGTCACGCTGTTTTCCGCTGCGGGTCTCCTCACCGGCGGTGTGGTGGGTCTCGCATTTCTGGCGCATTACGCCAGCGGCTTCAGCTTCGGCGCGCTGTTTTTTCTCGCCAATCTGCCGTTTTATTATCTCGCCTTTCGCCGCCTCGGCCTCGCCTTTACCATCAAGACCTTCTGCGCCATCGCGATGACGGCGCTGCTGTCCGAATACATGCCGGGCTTTTTCGCTTTTGAGAGCATCAATCCGATTGCAGCTGCACTCTTCGGCGGATTGACGGTTGCCGCCGGCATGCTGGCTCTGTTTCGCCACCGCACCAGCCTCGGCGGTTTCGGCATATTGGCACTTTATCTGCAGGATCGTTTCGGCTGGCGTGCCGGCCTCGTGCAGCTCGCCTTTGATGGCATGGTGCTGGCCTGCTCCTTCTTCGTCGCGACGCCTTTCGTCATCCTCTGTTCCATCCTCGGCGCGCTGGTCATGAACCTTACCCTTGCCGTCAATCACAGAAACGACCGCTACATCGCCATGTAGCGGTCGTTCTTTTTAGATCGAAGGGTCAGGCTGCTTTCGCAGCCGCATCCACCGGGTGCTGCGAGCGGAAGCCCACTGCGATGCGGTTCCATGTATTGATGGCGCCGATGGCAACCGTAATCTTTACGATATCTTCGTCCGAGAAATGCGCCTTGAGGGTTTCGAAGGCATCATCCGGCGCGCCGGTTTCGGCAATCTTGGTCACCGCATCCACCCAGCCGAGCAGTGCCCGCTCCTGTTCGGTATAAACGGTGGATTCCCGCCAGACGCTCATCAGGTTGATCCATTGTTCGGCAAGACCGTCATGGCGGCTTTCCTTGACATGCATGTCCACACAGAAGGCGCAGCCGTTGATGATCGAGGCACGCAGCTTGATGAGGTGAACGAAGCGGCGCTCAAGGCCGCTGCTCTGGACGTAGTTTTCCAATGCCATCACGGCCTTGAAAGCTTCGGGGGATGCTTTGGCATAGTTGATGCGGGTTTTCATCGGTTTCTCCAGTGGTTGGCGTCTATTTGAGGGTATGCAATATCGGTCCGGAAAGCTGTCAGGCTCACCGGTATTGGCTTGGCAGGTTTGTCGGTGGTTCTGTCTTTTCGGGTTTCAGCGCGTCATCGTCTTGCGCTCGTTCAACTCCAGAAAGGCGCAGCCGCGCGCGGCAATCCCGCCATCGTCATTGGCGGCAAGATCACCCAGAATGTCGGCGATGCTAGTCTTGGCAAGTTCCGCCCGGTAGACCTTCTCCGCTTTCAGCATCGCGGCATTGATGCCGCAAGGCTTGGTAAAATATCGTCCCGGCAAGGGGTTCGGCCCGCGCTGGCGGAGTTCGGCGCAGCGGAAGGCTGGCTGCGGCCCCTCGACCGCCAGCACGATATCGAGCAGCGTGATCTTGTCGGTTGCCCGGGCCAGACGATAACCGCCCTTCGGCCCCGGCACGGTGGCGACAATTCCCGCGCTCGACAGTGATTGCAGGTGCTTCAGGAGGTAGCTCGTGGAAACGCCGTGGAATTCCGCCAGCGCCGCTGCGGACAGCACGCCGCCTTCGGAAAGGCCCGCCAGCATGCCCACGCTATGAATGGCTTGTTCCACGCCGTCCCCAAGCTTCATCGGTCTTTCCCGTGTCCCGTTGCCTCAATATCGTGGATATTATTTATCCATGATTATGGTTTCCTGTCAAGCGGCTATGTTCCGCCCTTCTTTTTTGCTGCTTTTTCACTACCTTGAAGGTGTGAAACACACCGAGTCTCCCACTTCCGGCACGCATGTCGGCACCTTGCCCCTTCCATTCCAGAAATGGTTTGCAGAAAAAGGGTGGTCTCCGCGCGCGCATCAATTGGAGCTGATGGCGCGGGCGCGGGGTGGTGAAAACATGCTGCTGATCGCGCCGACAGGTGCCGGCAAGACGCTTGGCGGCTTCATGGCCTCGCTCACGGATCTGGCGGAACGTGGCAAGGTGCCGGCGGGCGCCGGTTTCGTCGGTGTACACACGCTTTATATTTCGCCGCTGAAGGCGCTTGCCGTGGATATCGAGCGCAACCTCACGAAGCCCGTCTTCGAAATGGGCCTGCCGATTTCCATCGAAACGCGCACGGGTGACACGCCGCAGGCCAAACGCCAGCGCCAGAAGGTCAAACCGCCCGATATTCTGCTGACCACGCCCGAGCAGGTGTCGCTGCTGCTTGCCAACAAGGAGGCTGAACGGTTTTTCCGTGACCTGAAATATGTGGTGCTGGACGAGCTGCATTCGCTCGTCACCTCCAAGCGCGGTCATTTGCTGTCGCTGGCACTCGCCCGGGTGCGCCGACATGCGCCAGATGTGCGCTTCATCGGTCTTTCCGCCACCGTGGCGGAGCCAATGGATCTGCGCCGTTACCTCGCACCGCAGGGACAAAGCGAACCGCCGGCCGGTCTCATCATGGTCGAAGGCGGCGCAAAACCGGATATCGCCATTCTGCAGACGGAAGAACGCATCCCATGGTCGGGCCATTCGGCAAGCTATGCCATGAAGGATTTGTATCCGGCGCTGAAAGAGCACCAGACAACGCTGATCTTCGTCAACACCCGCTCGCAGGCGGAGAGGATTTTCCAGGAACTCTGGACCATCAATGACGACAATCTGCCCATCGCGCTGCATCACGGCTCGCTGGATGCCGGCCAGCGCCGCAGGGTGGAAGCGGCCATGGCGGAGAACAAATTGCGCGCCGTCGTTGCCACATCCACGCTCGATCTCGGGATAGACTGGGGCGATGTCGATCTCGTTGTGCATGTCGGCGCGCCGAAGGGCGCAAGCCGCCTTGCCCAGCGCATCGGCCGTGCCAATCACCGCATGGACGAGCCGTCAAAAGCGATCCTCGTTCCCGCCAACCGTTTCGAGGTGATGGAGTGCCGGGCGGCGCTCGATGCCAATTACATCGGTGCGCAGGATACGCCGCCGATTGCTGAAGGCGCGCTCGATGTTCTCGCCCAGCATGTGCTCGGCATGGCCTGCGCTGAACCTTTCGATGCCGACGAGCTCTATCGTGAAGTAACAAGCGCTTCACCCTATGCCGACCTGCCGCGCGCCACCTTCGACCGGGTGGTGGATTTTACCGCCACCGGTGGTTATGCGCTGCGGACCTATGAACGCTACGCCCGCATCCGCCAGATGAAGGACGGCCGCTGGCGTGTCTCCAATCCGGCGGTCGCGCAGCAATATCGCCTGAACCTCGGCACCATCGTCGAGGCGGCCGAACTCAATGTCCGCATGGTCAAGCGTAACGCCAAAGGCACGGTCGGCCGCGGCGGCATGTCGCTTGGCAAGGTGGAAGAACATTTCCTCGAGCAGCTGGTACAGGGAGATACGTTCCTCTTCGCCGGCAAGGTGCTGCGGTTCGAAGGCATCAGGGAGAATGAATGCCTGGTGTCGCAGGCCTTCTCCATGGATCCAAAAATCCCCTCCTATGCCGGCGGCAAGTTTCCGCTTTCCACCTACCTCGCGGATCAGGTGCGCTCCATGCTCGCCGATCCCGCCCGCTGGCACGCGCTGCCGGATCAGGTGCGCGACTGGCTGGCGATCCAGAAGGAAAAATCGATCATTCCGAAGCGCGACGAGTTGCTGGTTGAGACCTTCCCCTTCCGCAAGCGCTTCTTCATGGTCATGTATCCCTTCGAGGGGCGGCTGGCGCACCAGACGCTGGGCATGCTTCTGACGCGGCGGCTGGAACGGGCTGGAGCAAAACCCATGGGTTTCGTCGCCACCGATTATTCGCTCGCCATCTGGGCCATGGAGGATATCGGCAGGCGGCTGAAATCCCGCCGCCTGTCGCTTGCCGAGCTATTGGACGAGGACATGCTGGGCGACGATCTGGAGGCATGGCTGGACGAATCCTTTATGCTGAAGCGCACCTTCCGCAACTGCGCCGTGATTTCCGGCCTCATCGAGCGCCGCCATCCGGGCAAAGAAAAGACCGGTCGGCAGGTCACGGTCTCCGCCGATCTTATTTATGACGTTCTTCGCAGCCATGAGCCGGATCATATTCTGCTGGAGGCGACGCGGCGCGATGCGGCGGCGGGGCTTTTGGACATTGGCCGTCTTGGCGATATGCTGAAGCGAATCAAGGGCCACACCACCCACCGCGCGCTGGAACATGTTTCGCCGCTTGCCGTTCCGGTCATGCTGGAAATTGGCCGCGAGACGGTAGCGGGTGAGGCGATGGATCAGGTACTGGCCGAAGCCGCCGACGAGCTGATCGCCGAGGCGATGTCTTGAAAATAAAGGAACGAATGTAAAAGTGCTGAGCCGGCTGACACTGAGCGACCGATTTTCGAACGGCTTCGAATGTCTTGGCAGCGAAACCGCCATCAATGGCGTCGCCGCCTGGTGCGATCCGCTCGGCGGACTTTACCTGCCGGACCTGTCGCTGCTCGTCGTCTCCGACCTGCATCTGGAAAAGGGCGCGGCCTTCGCCCGGCGCGGTCGCATGCTGCCGCCCTACGATACCATTGCGACGCTCAAGATCCTGTCATCCCTTGTCAGCCGCTATGATCCGAAGATCGTCGTCAGCCTCGGCGACAATTTCCACGATCGCGTTGGTTCGCAGCACCTGCCGCTGATGCTGCGCGAACTCATCCGCGAGATGGCGCGTGGCCGCGAATGGATATGGATCAACGGCAATCACGATCCTGACGGTACCGTCGATCTGCCGGGTTCTTCGGTGGACGAGATGTTTTACGGCAATCTCACCTTCCGCCATGAACCGAAGCTGCGCGATGCCACCGGGGAAATCGCCGGGCACCTGCATCCCTCCGCCACGGTTCGCCGCCGCGAGAAGACGGTGCGGCGGCCCTGTTTCGCCACGGATGGGTCGCGTCTGCTGATGCCGGCATTCGGGGTGATGAGCGGCGGGCTGGATTTGCGCCACAAGGCCATGCGTGGCCTGTTCGATCATGCGGCGCTCGTCGCGCATCTGATGGGACGGGACCGCATCTATTCGGTGCGGTTCTCAAATCTGCTCGGCTGAGCGTATCATCGCCGTTATGTCTTCGCTTTTATGCATCGTCCGGACGTAAAACCGCTACGCGCTTTTGACGGAAATGCTCTATTGCCGGTAAACCAGCACCGGTATCTTCGAATTCTTCAGCACCTTTGCCGTGACGCTGCCGAGCAGCATCTCGATAAAGCTCCTGCGCCGGTGCGAAGCCATGGCGATGAGGTCGCAGCCGGTCCGGTCGGCGATTTCGATGATCGCCTCGTCCGGCCGTCCCGCTCGCGCCAGCAGCGCTTCGCAATCCAGTCCCATGGCGGCGGCATGCGCCTGCGTATAGCGCAGCAGATGCTCCGCCTCCTCGCATCGGTGGAATTCCTCTTCGGCAATGGCGGCAATGTCTTCGACGTCGCTCGCGATCACGTGAAAGGGTTCCGATACCGTCACGACGGTCACCTTTGCGCCGGCCTCCCTGGCGAGAGCGAACCCTTGGTCGATTGCGATCTGCGCCAGCGGCGAGCCATCGGTGGGAATGAGAATGTGCTTGAACATGACATTTCTCCTTTTCATCCCGGTCACAACCGCGCTGGCCGCCACTATCTGGGTGCGTGGTTGTAACGTCTTGAATTTTACCGCAAACCGTTAAAGGAAGCGAATGCTATCTTTGCCGCTGCGGGCGGCAAACGCTCTCTTTTTCGCGATGAAAAAGCGGTCAGTCCTTGCGGAAGATGATACTGGCGCCCCAGCCGGTCACGACGGCCAGCAGAACGCAGAGCGCGCCATAGGCAAGCGGCGTCTGATGCGCCGCATCGGTGATGGCCTGTTCCATGCCCGTCTTGACGACACGCAGTTTCAGCTCGCGCTGGGCGATGAATTTGCCACTCTTGAACAGATAGGCGCGCGCTGTGTGCACACCGTTCGGCACGTTGGCGGGCAGGCGAAGCGTCGCCCAGAACAGGCCGGTGCGCTCAAGTCTCACCCCGGTCGTGTCATTGCGGTAGATGCCGCTGGAAAGCTTCAGGCGCCGGTATGCCTCCTGAAAATCGAACACATTGTCCGGTACGCCGGAAAACACCGCGCTTTTGAGCGACAGATGATCGACGCCCAGTCCCATCGCCCGCAAGGTGCCGGGCGAGGCGATATCCGTGATGTCACGCGTGCTGGCCATGGAATAGGATTCCGGCAGCGGTGTGAAGGTGATCGCACTGGTGTTGATCCAGATGCCCGCCACGCGCTCCTTCTTGCGCACGGTCATATAGTCGGTCGGCCCTTCGAGCGTGACGACAATGTCATATTGGCCGATCGCCAGCAGCAGCTGGTCGGTATTGTTCAGTGCGCCGAAGAGAGTGAAATCCGCACCGCGAAAATCGGAGGCGATGGGAATTTCCGTCGTTGATGCGCCGATTTCGATATTTTCCAGCAATGACCGCTGCTGCGTGCCGGGAGGCAGGGCAAGCGGCGGTGTCTGGGCGGAGGCCATGCTGCCAAAGGCAAGGCACGGCAAGAGCAGAAGGGCGGCGATGAGCAGGCGAGAGGTCAATAGCCCAGCCCTCCCACGGCAACCGAAAACAGGTCTTCCGGGCGCACTACCAGCGAGACTGCAAGACGAAGGGCAACCGCGAGGACAAGCAGGGCAAGAAGCGCGCGCAACTGTTCGCCGCGCAATTTCTGCCCAACGCGCACGCCATATTGCGCGCCGATGACGCCCGCCACCATCAGGATGAAGGCCAGCACCACATCGACGGAATAGTTGGTTGCTGCCTGAACGATGGTCGTATAGGCGGTCACGAAAATGATCTGGAACAGCGATGTGCCGACGACGACATTGGTCGGGATGCGCAGAAGATAGATCATCGCCGGCACCATGATGAAACCGCCGCCGACACCCATGATCGAGGTGAGGATGCCGATTCCGAAACCAAGGGTGACGATCGGAATGATGCTGAGATAGATCTTCGATTTCTTGAACCGCATCTTTAGCGGCAGGCGGTGCACCCAGTTGTGATGGCCTGGCCGGCGCAACGTTACGGTTTCGTTGCGGGCGGCGCGGCGCAGCGCCGAAATGCTCTCCTTCAGCATCAGCCCGCCAACGGTGCCTAGCAGGATGACATAGAGCAGCGAAACGATGAGATCGAGCTGGCCGATGCTGCGCAGGAAGGAGAATATCCACACGCCGACCGTCGCCCCGACCAGGCCGCCGACAAGCAGTACACTGCCGAGCTTGATATCCAGCGTGCCGCGCCGGAAATGCGTGATCGAGCCGGAAACCGAAGAGGCAACCACCTGGTTGGCACCCGTCGCCACGGCCACCACTGGCGGGATATTGTAGAAAATCAACAGCGGGGTGATCAAAAAGCCACCGCCCACGCCGAACATTCCGGAAAGAAAACCGACGGCCGCGCCCATGCCGAGAATGATGAAAATGTTCACCGACAGTTCTGCGATCGGCAGATAGACAGTCACGGCTCGGACCTCGGGCAAATGGTTCCGGGCGGCAGGGCTTGTCCGGGTGAGGGGGCCGCGCCGCGATTTACACTTTCTGTCTGAAAAGACCGGGCATGCCCAGCCTTCATCCGTCATGCCCGCGAGGGCCTGACCTGTCAACATTCAACGGTAAATACGTTGATAATTTGGAAAGATAGCGGCTGTGTGTCGATGGGCAGCCACATTCCTGCGCCGAGTGGTGCGAAAGCGGCCAAGGCGGCCGCTTCACCGGTTCGGGAGGGATTACTTGTTGCGGGCAAGCAGCGCAGTCACCAGTTCGTTGGTGATGCGCCCGTCGGGGGACTGACCGACGGATTTCTGGAAATCCTTGATGGCGGTAACAGTGTTCTTGCCGAGCTTGCCATCCGGCTGGCCGGCATCGAAGCCGTTCTTGTTCAGGATCGCCTGAATGTTGCGGATCGCCTTTTCCATGTCCACGGAGGCGGTCTTCACACCTTCCTTGCCAGCCCATTCTTCAGGCGGGTTGACGCTGTTGGTGTCTTCCGAAAGCGGTTTGACCTTCCATGCGTCCACCTTGGCCTTGGCGCTCTGAAGCTGCTGTGGGTTCATGGCGCCGGCAACTTCGTCACGCTTCTGGGCGGCGTCCGCATCGCCATCCTTGGCGGCAATCGCGAACCACTTGTAGGATTCCTCGATATCCTGCTTCACGCCGCTGCCGCGGGCATAGAGAATGGCGAGGTTGAACTGGCTGTCGCGCACGCCAAGTTCCGAAGCCTTGATGAACCATTGCGCTGCAGCGGTGAAATCCGGCTGGCCGGCGGCGTCGGATGCGAGCAGGACCGCGAGATTGTGCATCGCGCCGGCATTGCCCTGTTCAGCGGCCAGTGTGTAATAGCGCTTGGCCTCGGAAAGGTTGCGCTCCACACCGTTCGCCTTCTCGTAAAGATTGGCGAGACGGTATTGCGCAGGCGCCAGGCCACGATCCGCCGCGAGCTTGTACCATTTCGCCGCTTCCGCACGATCGGCGGCAACGCCACGACCTTCGGTGTAGCGTGCGGCGATCTCAAACAGCGCCTGCGTTTCGCCCTTGGCGGCCGCTTCGGCCAGAGATGCAGGTTCGATGCCGGCGGGAACCGCGATGGCGTCCTGCGGTGGAACAACGGTGGTGACAGTTTGCGTCGGAGCCTGCGGTTCGCTCTTTGCGACCGTGTCTGGCGTTGCCGGGTCTACGACCGGCGCATCCGCAACCGGCGGCTCGTCTGCGAGCGGTGCGCCGCCAATGGTGCGGGCATCAATGCTGTTCTGCGCCGGCGCATTATTCTCGATGCTGTCGGCCGATGCCGCCTGCTCGGGATCGATGGCGAGATCGGAGGGAATGGTCACGGCCTTGTCGCCGGTTTCGGGAAGTGCCGAGACCGGTGCATTGTCCATCTTCTGCTCGATAACAGGTGCCGGGGCTTCCGCGCCGCCGATCAGCGTCTTGACGAGTGGCATGGCCATCATGGCGAGAAGAATGGCGCCGATACCAAGCAGTAGCGGGCGACGATAGCGCGACAGCGCCGACGTGTCGGCCTTGCGGCTCTTCTTGCCGGTTTCGAGCTTTTCCGGCGATGTTTCCATGGCCGCAGCCTGTGCTGCGCGGCGGGCGGCGGCAATGAAATCCGTGCGTCCTTCGGCATCTACGGCCTTGCCACTGGCAGCCACCTGGCTGGCGCGTACGCGTTCCAGTATCTTCTTGATGTCAGGTGCGCCCGAACCCGGCTCCAGAAGTTCGTTCTCCTGGCCTGCCGGCAGCACGTCGATCGGGTCGAGCGACGGGGCGGGTTCCACCTGCGTGCGGGTAGAAGAGGCCGGGACCGGCTCTTCAGCAGCTTTGACGGTCTTTGCGGTGCTGGTCTTGAACCGTTTCGTCAGGCCGGCAAGCAGGCTCTTCTTTTCCGCCTTGGCGGGTTTTGCAGCGGCAGGCGGCACAACGGCCAGCGCATCCGCTTCGTTTTCGTCGGCGTCGAGAATGGCCTGTTCTTCAGCGATATAACCTTCTTCCGGGAAGATGGCGGCTGGCATCGCCACGTCTTCGCGGGCGGGCGTGACCATATGCTGCGCAACCTTGCGGGGCGCGGCCTCTTCGCGGTAGGCGGGAGCGTTGTCCAGGCTGTCGAGACGGCCGGCAATCTGCACCAGCGTTTCATGCAGCGCCTCAAACGTGCGGTGCGTGCGCTCTTCGGTATTGCGGCTCAAGGCTTCGAGGCTGCGCAGATCGGTTGCGAGATCGGTCAGCATCGTCATGTCGGCAAGGTTTGCGCCGGCCGAGAGATTGTTGCGGGTATAGGCGTCCAGAACCGCTTCGGCGGCCTGCCGTGCAGCTTCGATGATATACTCGTCGTTGGACGCCATATAATCCTCGATCGCCGCCATGCGGGCATCGAGTTCCGGCGACATGCCTGCTGCCTGCATCTGCACCGGCTGGCTGATCAGCGTCGAAAGATGGGCGATCTGGTTTTCGAGGCTCGTGAGCGCGCCGCTATCGGCAGGGGCGGCATGGGCGGTCTCGTCGAGACGCGCCGCGATATTGCCGAGCCGCTCTTCCAGGCGCGAAAAGGCGCTTTCGCTGAGGCCCGATGCCGGCTGCGGCTGGCTGTAGCGATAATCCAGGTCTTCAATGCGGCGCGACAGCGTATCGAGCCGTTCTGCCAGACCGTCATTGACGGCGCCATGATCCAGCGCATCGATCTTGCGGGAGATATCGCTGAGGAAGGATGTCAGTTCCGCCTGCTGCGAGGGGCGCTGCGACCGCTCCAGAAGCAGCGAAAGCTGGTCCAGCCGATCATGCAGCTGCGCGGCGTCGCGGGCGGTGCTGAGTTCGTCGATCTTGCCGGACAGCGCTTCAAGGCGGGCAGTCAGGTCCATCGCCGGCTCGGGCTTTGCGGCGGCAAGGCGGTTGATATCGCCGAGCTGTTCGGCAAGGCCGTTCAGGCGGGTTTCCAGCCGCTGCGCCAGCGCATTATCTGTCGCCTGCGTGTTGGAGCGGGTATTGGTCGCGGCAATGGCGCGGCTGATTTCGTCCAGCCGCTGGTCGAGACCGGAAAACTGTTCGGTAAAGGCGGCCTCATTGGGCTGCATATGCTTGCCGAGCTGCTCCACGGCGCTGGCAATCGCAATCAGCTTTTCCTCGAGCACGCGCACGGCCGGATTGTTGCTCATGCCGCCAAGCTGGGTCTTGATGTCATCAAGACGATAGGCGAGCGCCACAATCTCATCCTGCAATGAGTTCGTATCGAAGCCGCGCAACGTGTCCTCCACATTGTTCCAGCGGCTTTCGATCCGGTGCACGCTGTCTTCGCGCGCAAGCTGGTCAATGGTGAGGCGCAGGTCTTCGAACTCGTTGCGCAGCCCGTAGGCGTCAGGAGATGCGAGGTTGCCGAGCTGGTCGATGCTGCCGGCAAGCCTTGCGATGTCATCGCGCAGGTCGCCGATGAACTGCTGGTCTTCCGCCACCGCACGTATATTGCGGATTTCTGCGCGCAGGCCCTGCGCTTCGCGGGCCACGCCCTCGGAAATATCGTGCTTCAGCTCATGGCGAAGATTGACGAGCGCCTGCGCGATTTCCTGCAGGGCGGCGTCATTGCGCTGCGGTTCCTGATAGGGCGGAATGGAACGTGCGCGCGGAGCGGGGTAGGCCGCCGTGTTCTGAACGTTCGGCCGATATTCCGGTGCAAGCGGGCGGGTAATTGTCCGTTCCGGGCGCGCAACGGGTTCCTGCGGGCGCTGGAAGCTCGCCTCGAGAAGGCGCTGGCGTTGGCGGATTTCGTTGACGGGGTCAAGTTGCGGCGGGGTAACCGTGGCGCGTGGCTCGCGCGGCGCGGCGTAAGCCTCGCCTTTCGGCTCGGGCGCGGGGCTCGGGCGCGGCTCGCGCGGAAACTTCTGGCTCATCAGCCCCTCGATACGGGCTTCAAGACCTTCAATGGTGCGATTGAGAGCATCAAGAGACGACCTGTCGCTTGGCTGTTGGTTATTCGATCGCAATCCGTTCATCTTCTCGCTCGCTTCGCTTCCGCCCGCTATGCCCGGTTGTTGTCGCGACGTTGCCTGCCTGTGCATGCCGTCGCTGCAACATGCAGCAATTCCAGAGCCGGTATTCGCCCCCTTGGAGGAAAATGCGCCGATGAACGAAGCAGTTACCTCTTGTCGGAGAATTCACGAAACGTGGTAAAGAAGTGGTTAACTATGGTTGGAATTTTTTAACTTTTGTGGCGCGGGGGCAGACTGCACCGGGCTTAGCAGCCATTTGGGAGAAAGGATCAGCGACATTCCGCTGAAATTTATTTGACGTTTACGCGCACGTCAAATATTGTCATCCCATATCCGCCGGATGTCTCCGGCACCACGATGCGGAGGAACATCGGTAATGCCTGTTTACAAGGCCCCAGTCAAAGACACGCTTTTTATCCTGAACGACGTTCTCGGCCTCGAGCGGTATAACAACCTGCCCGGCTTTGAAGATGCAACCCCTGACATGATCGAAGCCATTACCGGCGAGGCGGCGAAGCTGGCCGAAGAGCGACTTTTCCCGCTCAACCTTTCCGGCGATCAACAGGGCTGCAAGCGCGCGGACGACGGTTCGGTTTCCGTGCCTGACGGTTTCAAGGCAGCTTATGACGCCTATTGCGAAGGCGGCTGGATCGGTCTTGCCGTTCCCCAGGAATTTGGCGGGCAGGGCCTGCCCTACACGCTGCATGCGGCGATCGGCGAATATATGTCGTCTGCCAACCTGTCGCTGATGATGTATCCCGGCCTGACGCAGGGTGCGATTGCCGCAGTCCTCGTGCATGGTACGCAGGAGCAGAAAGAAGCCTATCTGCCGAAGATGGTGGAAGGCACATGGTCCGGCACCATGAACCTCACCGAACCCCATTGCGGTACCGATCTCGGCCTGCTGCGCACCAAGGCGGTGCCGCAGGGCGACGGCACTTACAAGATTTCCGGCCAGAAGATCTTCATCTCCGCCGGCGAACATTCCATGACTGACAATATCGTTCATCTGGTGATTGCCCGTATCGAAGGCGCGCCGGAAGGCACCAAGGGCATTTCGCTGTTCATCGTGCCGAAGTTCCTGGTGAAGGAAGACGGCACGCTGGGCGAGCGCAATGGCGTCACCTGTGGTGCCATCGAGCACAAGATGGGCATTCACGGCAATGCCACCTGCGTCATGAACTATGACGAGGCGACGGGTTATCTCCTCGGCGCGGAGAACAAGGGCCTTTCGGCCATGTTCGTGATGATGAACGAGGCCCGTTTGGGTGTCGGCCTGCAGGGGCTTTCGGTCGGCGAGATCGCCTATCAGAACGCTGTCGAATATGCCCGTGAGCGCATTCAGGGCCGTTCGCTTTCGGGCGCCAAGTTCCCGGACAAGAAGGCCGATCCGATCATCGTGCATCCCGATATCCGCCGCACGCTGATGACCATCAAGGCCTATAATGAGGCAGGCCGTGCCTTCCTTCTGTGGACCGCGCTGCAATCCGATATCGCCCACCGCGCCGCCGACGAAAAGCAGCGCCAAGTGGCGGACGATCTGCTCGGCCTCGTGACCCCGATCCTGAAAGGCGTGCTGACCGACAAGGGCTTCGACCATGCCGTGATGGCGCAGCAGGTCTTCGGCGGCCATGGCTACATCGAAGAACATGGCATGAGCCAATATGTCCGCGATGCGCGTATCACCATGATCTACGAAGGTGCCAACGGCATTCAGGCGCTTGATCTCGTCGGCCGCAAGCTCGGTATGAATGGCGGCCGCGCCGTGATGGCGCTGTTCAAGGAAATCGGCGATTTCTGCGAGGAAAACCGCGCCGATGAAAAGCTCGCCCTTTACACCAAGGGCCTGAAGAAGGGCTTGAACGACCTGCAGGCCGCAACCATGTGGTTTATGCAGAACGCCATGGCCAAGCCCGACAATGCCGGTGCCGGTTCGACCGACTACATGCATCTCTTCGGTATCGTGGTGCTGGGCTACATGCAGGCGCGCATGGCGAAAGCCGCCAGCGAAGCGCTTGCGGCAGGCAGCGCTTCGGACGAGGATTATCTCAAGACCAAGCTTGTCACGGCGAAGTTTTATATGGAGCGCATCATGCCGGAAACGGCGCTGCGCAAGGCCCGCATCGAAACCGGTGCGGACACCATGATGGAACTGGCTGCGGAAGCATTCTGAGAAGGTTGGCGGTAAACACGCCGCAGGGAGAGAGTTTATGACCGACGTTTACATTTACGACCATGTCCGCACCCCGCGCGGACGCGGCAAGAAGGATGGCAGCCTGCATGAGGTGCCTTCCGTTCGCCTGGCCGCCAAGACGCTCGAAGCCATCCGCGACCGCAATGGGCTCGACACGTCCGCTGTCGATGACATCATCATGGGCTGCGTCGATCCTGTCATGGATGCCGGCGCGGTGATCCCGAAGGCCGCTGCCTTCGAGGCGGGTTACTCCAACAAGGCCCCGGGCATGCAGATCTCGCGCTTCTGCGCCTCGGGTCTCGATGCCATCAACTTCGCAGCCGGCAAGGTCAAGGCTGGTTCGGACGATATCGTCATCGCCGGTGGTGTCGAAAGCATGTCGCGTGTCGGCATGGGCATGTCGGGCGGCGCCTGGTACATGGACCCTTCGGTCAACTTCCCGGCCTTCTTCATGCCGCAGGGCGTCTCGGCCGATCTCATCGCCACCAAATACGGCTTCTCCCGTGACGATGTCGATGCCTATGCCGTTGAAAGCCAGAAACGCGCGGCGCATGCCTGGGAAAAGGGTTATTTCAACAAGTCGGTCATTCCGGTGAAGGACTCAAACGGCCTGACGATCCTCGACCGTGACGAGCATATGCGCCCCGGTACGGACATGCAGGCGCTTGCCTCGCTCAATCCGTCCTTCCAGATGCCCGGCGAAATGGGCGGCTTCGAAGCCGTCGGCATCATGGCCCACCCGGAAGTGGAGCGCATCAACTACGTGCACCACGCCGGCAACTCCTCCGGCATCGTCGATGGTGCCGCCGCCGTGCTGGTTGGCTCGAAGGCGGGCGGTGAGGCGATGGGCGTGAAACCGCGTGCCCGCATCAAGGCTTTCGCCAATATCGGCTCCGACCCAGCGCTGATGCTGACCGGCCCGGTGGATGTGACCGAAAAGCTGCTGAAAAAGACCGGAATGTCGCTTGCCGATATCGATCTTTTCGAACTCAACGAGGCCTTCGCCGCCGTGGTGCTGCGTTACATGCAGGCCTTCGACATCGATCATGACCGGATGAACGTCAATGGCGGCGCCATCGCGATGGGTCATCCGCTGGGCGCAACCGGCGCGATGATCCTCGGCACGGTGCTGGATGAGCTGGAGCGGCGCGATCTGAACACCGCGCTCGTGACGCTTTGCATTGGCGCGGGCATGGGCACGGCGACGGTTATCGAGCGCGTTTAAGGCAGAGGCAACACGCGCTTCCGTCATCCTCGGGCTTGACCCGAGGATCCATGCCAGAGGTGCTGGATGGTCGGGTCAAGCCCGACCATGACGGAAAGGCAGAGTTAGCCGCGTCGCGAAATTCAGGGAAGAGGAATCCCAAATGAGCACTTACACCAATTTCACCATCGAGACGGACGCAGACGGCATCGCCCTCGTCACCTGGGACATGCCGGAAAAATCCATGAACGTCTTCACCTCTGAGGTGATGGACGAGCTGAACGCCATTCTTGACGCGACTGTCGCCGATGGCGCCGTCAAGGGCGTCGTCTTCACGTCAGGCAAGAGCACCTTTTCCGGCGGCGCCGATCTTTCGATGATCAAGTCGATGTTCTCCTTCTACAATGACGAGAAGGCGAAGAACCCGGATGAAGCGGCGGCAAAGCTGTTCGAACTCGTGGGCCGCATGACCGGCCTGTTCCGCAAGCTGGAAACCAACGGCAAGCCATGGGTCTCGGCCATCAACGGCACCTGCATGGGTGGCGCATTCGAGCTGTCGCTCGCCTGCCACGGCCGTGTGGCATCCAATGCCAAGAGCCTCAAGATCGCCCTGCCGGAAGTCAAGGTCGGCATCTTCCCCGGTGCCGGCGGCACCCAGCGCGTGCCGCGCCTGACGGACGCGCAATCCGCACTGCAGATGATGACGACGGGCCAGTCGCTGACCGGCGCGCGCGCCAAGGCCATGGGGCTGGTGCATCAGGTGGTGGAGCCGGATCAGCTGGTCGCAACCGCAAAGCAGATGATCAAGGACGGCCTGAAGCCCGTCGCACCCTGGGATGAAAAGGGCTTCAAGGCCCCCGGTGGCGGCATCTGGACGCCGGCCGCTGCCCAGCTCTGGCCCGCCGCACCGGCCATCCTGCGCCGCGAAAGCGCCGGCAACTATCCGGCCGCCCTCGCCATCCTCAAATGCGTTTATGAGGGCCTGCAATTGCCCTTCGATACCGCGTTGAAGGTGGAGCAGCGTTATTTCACCGAAATCCTTCGTTCGAAGGAAGCCTTCGGCATGATCCGCTCGCTGTTTATTTCCATGCAGGAACTGGGCAAGGGCGCGCGCCGCCCGGCCGGCCAGCCGAAGACGGAGTTCAAGAAGGTCGGCGTCGTCGGCGCGGGCTTCATGGGTGCCGCCGTGGCTTACGTCACCGCCGCAGCCGGCATTCCGGTCACGCTGGTTGATCGTGACCAGGAAGCCGCCGACAAGGGCAAGGGTCATTGCGAGGAAAGCGTCAAGGCCGCCATCGGCAAGGGCAGGCTGACGCAGGATGAGGGCAAGGCCCTGCTCGACCTCGTCACCCCGACATCCGATTACGCCGCACTCGCGGATGCCAATCTCGTCATCGAGGCCGTCTTCGAAGACCGCGATGTGAAGAAAGCCGTCATCGAGGCCGTGGAAGCGGTGTTGCCGGAAGGTGCGATCTTCGCCTCCAACACCTCCACCTTGCCAATCACAGGCCTTGCGAAGAACTCGAAGCGCCCGACCGATTTCATCGGCATCCATTTCTTCTCACCGGTCGAGAAGATGATGCTGACGGAAGTCATCCTCGGCAAGGAAACCGGCGACAAGGCGCTCGCCGTCGCGCTGGATTATGTCGCGAAGATCAAGAAGACCCCGATTGTGGTGAACGATACGCGCGGCTTCTTCGTCAATCGCTGCGTGCTGCGTTACATGGCGGAAAGCTACGACATGCTGATCGAAGGCGTGCCCGCCGCGATGATCGAAAATGCCGCGAAATTCGCCGGCATGCCGGTCGGCCCGCTGGCGCTGAATGATGAAGTGGCGATCGATCTTTCCTACAAGATACTGAAGGCCACCGTCGCCGATCTCGGCGAAAAGGCCGTCGATCCACGCCATATGGAACTGGTGAAAAAGCTGGTGGAAGGCGAGGGCCGTTTTGGCCGCAAGAACGCCAAGGGCTTTTACGATTATCCGGAAAAGCCCGCCAAGAAGTCCCTCTGGCCCGGCCTGAAGGACCTCTATCCGCAGCAGAAGCCTGAAGACGTGGATATGGAGGTGCTGAAACAGCGCTTCCTCGTCACCGTGGCGCTGGAAGCCGCCCGCACGGTGGAAGAAGGCATCGTCACCGACCCGCGTGAGGCCGATGTCGGCTCCATCCTCGGTTTCGGTTTCGCGCCCTATACCGGCGGTGCGCTGTCTTACATTGACGGCATGGGTGTGAAGAACTTCGTGGCACTCGCCGAGAAGCTCAGCGAGACCTACGGCCCACGCTTCAAGCCGACGTCGCTCCTGAAGGACATGGCCGCCAAGGGCGAAACCTTCTACGGTCGCTTCGATCCCTATGCCAGCGCCGCCAAGGCGGCCTGAAGCTTCAAGGCAGAACAATAAACAGGCCCTTCGGGGCCTGTTTTTTTGAGCCGAATATACAGCGCTGATCGCTTTATGTGCATCCTTTGCCTGGCTGGGGCGTTGAAAAGGCGAGACCGGGCAAAGACGCCCGCCGCCGCATTTCAGCACGCCTCAGGAGACAGCGATGAAAGCACCACTGCGATCCCACGGTTTTGACAAGCCCACGGACCTTGACGACCATCTGGCAGAGCTGGACGAAGAGGCTGAGGCGACAGCCGCGGAAGCAAAGACGGAAAAAACCACGACGAAGAGGACGCGTGCTGCAAATACCGTTGATCCGTCACTGCGGGCCGAACTGGAAGAACTTCGCAGAGAGGTCGACAAGATCCGCCGCGATGTCAAACGGCTGGAGGCGGCCCGGCATTCCCGCCACAGGCCTGCACAGACGCATCATGAAAGAGACCGCGAGAATTCCCGCCTGATGACGGTGGTGCGCTCGGTTGCCGTTACCTCGCTTGCCAGCCGCATCTTCGCTTCCTCGCCCGTCATGGCGGCGCTGGTGGCCGTGGTGCCCTTCGCGCTTGGCCTTGCCGCCCGCCGCGACGAAACGGCCTAGCTGCCGCTTTCCATGCCGTTATGCCGGGCAGGATTGGCTGCTGCCGAACCCGGGTAGCGGTCCGATGCCGCAAGGCGCGGCAGATGCCCGATAACGGGTTTTCCGCCGCAATCCGGCCTGCGCCGGGCAGACATTCCAGCCATCCACAGCCCTCGTGAAAAAACTGTCAAAAAACTTCGCGATGGCGCTTGCCATGTCCGAACAAGATGTTATAACCCCGCTCACTTTCGGGGCGCCAAACAGCCCCGCCCGCCAAAAGCGGAGGTTCTTCAAGGACCTGAAGTGCCCGGATAGCTCAGTTGGTAGAGCAGCGGATTGAAAATCCGCGTGTCGGTGGTTCAAATCCGCCTCCGGGCACCATTTCTAATCTTTTGGTTTTTCTTGTAGTTTTCAGATCTCCTATAGTCCTTTGTTCGTCACGTCTGGACACTGACTTCACCGGTTCTATATGCCGATGACCTTCTTTTAGTTTAAATCTCAATATCACCAGCTGTTTCGAGTATCTTTCCAGATATACGCGCGCGCCGAAAATAGTGCTTTGCCTTCGCCTCAGTCTTCCGCCCGAGTATGTGTTCCGTCATTTTAGATTTTCTTTGTGGATCAATGGTGCGCGCTATGGTGGTGCTGTGGACGCGAATCGCGTTCGGGCGCATTCTAAATATGGGCTGCCCCTGACAAATTCTTCTAAGGCCGAAAGGCTACTCATACGGGGCACGGCCAACGTTGTGTTGGCTGAGAGAGCGGACTCTCCAACCGCTAAGAAGAAGGAAGCAGGTATGAAAAATGTCAGAGCAAGGCTCGTGAAGGTGAAAGCATATGTTCGTAAGCGATTTGGACGTCAGGAGACCGTCTGCGCTCACGTTCGCTCTATGCCTAGACAGCTCTCGTTCAACTTCTAGAAAGTCAGGCTCGTAATCTGACCCATTAGGGGCAGCTCACCAGAAGGATGACCGAGTGCCGTACTTGAGATCAACTGCAATATCGAGAGTAGAGTACAACGAAGCGAACTCGACAATGAGCATATGGTTCGTTGAGAGTGGTGGGCCTTACGACTACTACGGAGTGCCTGAAAGGGTTTATCTCGACATTTTTAAAGCGGCTTCCGCAGGCACTTATTTCAATTTGTATATTCGCGACAAATACTCCTCGAACCGCTAATGTTGGGAAAAATTCGATGATTTTCCTCGCTCGCGGGAGGTGAAAAATTGTGTTTTGCGTTTTCGTTACACTCTACCCTATTGCTTGACTAAATTAGCCTGCGGGATCGCATCGCAGATTCAGCCTTAGTGGCGCTCAGTTCTCTACGCACACGCCGCCATTTTCCCTGTTCGAAGCTTCGTGAATAGCGCCATGCCCGGTCCTCCTCCATAGCGGCGAATTCCTCCGCACGCTCACCATGTTGTTCAATCAAGCTACAAGCCAAGCGTTCAATCTCGGAACTCGGTATGAACATCGGTCGGAGGCGGGTCTGCCATTCGAGCCAGAGATACCCCGCAAGGACGAAGCCGCAACCTGCGGCAAGATAGAGATAGTCAGCGTTGATTGACATAGATACCATACAAAGTGACGTGATCGTTGACGCCATAATGTACATAGACCCGTGGTTTCTGTCAGGAACAATCTGTTCCTATGGAATCATTTGCAGCAAATCTGAAAAAGCGCGCGAAGGAGCTTGGTCTCTCCAATGCGGAAGTTGCCCGCCGAGCGGGGCTTACGGAGCGTCGTTACGGTAATTACATCATGGGCCGAAGGGAACCTGATCTGGCGACACTCGTTCGGATAGCCACCGTTCTGGATAGCACTCCGAACGCATTGCTTGACTTTGAGAAGAAAACAGCCGCGCTGACTGGCCATGATCTGCTGAAATCAAAGATCGCTTCGGCAGCAAATGCATTGCCGGAAAGCGATCTGGAAGTTATGGCCATTGCAATTGAGGCAGTGGCGAACAGCCGGGCAAAGTAGCCCGGCGCTCTAAAGATGCTCCCGATTATCCGTATTCTGCTCCGCCCGGTCCCGATAAAGCGCCGCGCGCCCCAGCAGCATCAGGGAAACCGGCGTCGTCACTGTCATGAAAATGCCGATGAAAATTTCGTGGAAGGCGAAGCGGTCGCCGGAGACGGAGAAATAGATGATCGAGGCCATGACGATGCCGCCGGTGCCCCAGCTGGTGCCGAGTGTGGGCGCGTGCAGGCGTTCATAAAAGCTGTTCAGCTTGGCAAAGCCGATGGTGCCGATCAGCGTCAGCGAAGCGCCCAGCAGCACGAAGAAAGCCACGAGGATGGCGGCCCAGAGCGGAAATTCTGCAGCGTTGTTCATTCGATCACCTCGCCGCGCATCATGAATTTTGAAAGGGCAACGGTGGAGACGAAGCCGAGGATGGCGATCAGCAGCGAGGCCTCGAAATAGATGTCGTTGCCGGTGCGCAGGCCGAAGGTGAGGAGAAGCAGCATGGCGTTGACATAAAGCGTATCCATGCCCAGCACCCGGTCCTGGGCGCGCGGGCCGATGGCGATGCGATAGACTGATATCGTCATGGCAATGGCCAGCATCAGCTGCGCCAGCGAAAAGGACCAGAAAAGGATAATCGAACTCATTCGAATATCTCCATCAGCAGTTTTTCATATCGGTTCTTGATGAGGCTTATCCAGGCCGCCTCATCCACATCGTCGAGAACGTGGAGGAGGAGCGTGCCCTGGCTGGAATTATATTCAAGCCAGGCGCTGCCCGGCGTCGAGGTCAGGATCGTCGCCAGAATGGCGAGCGCCATGGGATCGCGAATATCGAGCGGCACGGCCAGGAAACCGGATTTACGGTCCCTTTCGCGCTTGAAGAGAATGATCTTCACGACCGAGATATTGGACCGGATGATATCGTAAAGCACGATCAGGATCAGTTGCGCGAGCCGGTGCCAGTTGCGGATGCGCGGCTTGGCTGGCCTGAGCGACGCCATCGCCCAGGAGGCGATGAGTGCGACGCCAGTGCCGAGCAGCAGATGCCCGGGCGAAAAGCTGTTGATCGTCATCCAGAAGAAGATCAACGAAACGGTCAGCAGCGGATAGGGGAGGAGACGGCTCATCATGGCTCGGCCTCCGGGTTGCTGCCCGCTCGCGGTGCGGAAATAACGCCCTGAATATAGCTCGCGGGCAGATCGAGGATACGCGCCGTTTCCTGCATGTAGCGCATCACCGGACCCGCCTGCACGGTCATGGCAAGTGTCAGGCCGAGCAGCAGCATCACTGGTGCGATTTCGATGACGAGAACACGTGGCACCGTTCCTTCGATGGAGGCCCAGAAGGTGCGGATACCGGCACGCGTCATCGAGATCAGCGATGCGAAACCGGCAAAGACGATCAGGAAAACCAGCCACCAGGAAAGCGTGGAAATGCTGTCATTAGCGCCCAGTCCGGAAGGGTTGAGAATGGCGGTCAGCATCGAGAATTTGGCGATGAAGCCCGAAAGCGGCGGCAGGCCGGCCAGAAGAATGCCGCAGGCGGCAAAACAGGCGCCGAGCACCGCCATGGTGGCGGGCATGGTAACGCCGACTTCCTCCTCTTCTTCCTCCTCGTCACCCTCGCCATAAGCTTCCATGGTGACGGCCAGAACGTTCGCGCCCGCATCCTGCCCGCGTTCAACGAGTTCGATCAGCATGAAAAAGGCGCTGATGGTGAGGGTGGAGCTGACGAGATAATAAAGCGCCCCGGCCGCCACCGTGGGGTTGCCGGTGCCCATGGCGGCGAGAAGCGTCCCCGACGATACCAGAACCGAAAAGCCGGCAAGCCGCCCGAGCGCCTGAGACGCCAGAACCCCGATGGCCCCGAAGATGATGGTGGCGATGCCGCCGACGAGCAGGGCATCATGGCCGAAACCGGCGGATTCACCGGCCGTCTGCCCAAAGAGCAGGAAGGACAGGCGGGCAATGACATAAATGCCGACCTTGCTCATGATGGCAAACAGGCCGCCCACCGGAGCAGAGGCCGAGCCATAGGCGGAAGGCAGCCAAAAATTCAGCGGCCACATGCCGGCCTTGACCAGGAACGCAATGCCAAGCACCGCAGCGCCGGTTTCCAAGAGCATGCGCTGGTCCGGGTTCAGCCCCTCGATGCGGTGTGCGAGGTCGCCCATGTTCAGCGTGCCAGTGACGCCATAGATGAGGCTGACACCGATCAGGAAAAACAGCGCCGCGACGAGGTTGATGGCGATGTAATGCAGACCCGCCTTGACGCGCTGCTGGCCGGAACCGTGCAGCAACAGACCGTAGGAGGCAGCCAGCATCACCTCGAAGAACACGAAGAGATTGAACAGGTCGCCGGTCAGGAACGCGCCATTGACGCCCATCAGCATCATCTGGAACAGCGAATGGAAATGCGCCCCGGCCTTGTGCCATTTCGCCATGGAATAGATCAGCGAGGGTATGGCAAGCAGCGCCGTCAGCAGCACCATCAGGCCGGAAAGACGGTCGGCCACCAGCACGATGCCAAAAGGTGCGGGCCAGTTGCCGAGCAGATAGACACCGCTTGAGACCACGGCGGCGATCTCGGTATTAACGGTCGAGTTCACCTCGCGGAACAGCAGGATCGCAACCACCAGCAACAGCACGGTGGAGGTGAAGCTGATGGCGGCCTTTGCAACACGCTGGCGCTCGTCGAAGAACAACAGCAGGGCGGCGGTGATGAGCGGCAGCAGGATCGGCGCGATGACGATGTGGAAGGGGAATGACATCATTTCGTCTCCCTCCCGTCCACATGGTCAGTGCCGGTAAGGCCGCGGGCGGCAAGCAGCACCACGAGGAACAGCGCCGTGGTGGCAAAGCCGATGACAATCGCTGTCAATACCAGCGCCTGCGGCACGGGGTCGGCCAGCGAAGAGCTGTCCACACCGTTCACCAGCACCGGCGGCGCATTGGTCTTGATGCCGCCGACGCCGAAGATGAACAGGTTGACGGCGTAAGACAAAAGCGAAAGTCCGACGATGACCTGATAGGTGCGTGGGCGCAGGACGAGCCAGACGCCGGAGCCGGTCATGATGCCGATGCCGATTGCAAGAATGAGTTCCATTACACGTCCTCCGCTTTTGCGGCTTCAGGCGTGCGAACGCGGTAGTTACGCAACGATTGGTGTGCCAGTGCTATGAGAATAAGAACGGTGGAGCCGACGACCGTCGCAAAGACGCCGAGGTCGAACAGCAGGGCGGATGCCGTGGGCATTTTGCCGATATAGGGTATCTCCGTATACTGGAAATACGAGGTCAGGAACGGGTAGCCGAAATACCAGGAGCCGATGCCCGTCGCTGTCGCCATCAACAGGCCAAAACCCATCCAGCGCAGCGGCAGGATGCGGATGCGGTCCTCCGCCCAGCGCGCGCCGCCGGCGAGATATTGCAGCAGGAAGGCGATAGCCATGGTGATGCCGGCCGCAAAGCCGCCACCGGGCAGATCGTGGCCGCGCATGAACAGGAAGATCGAGAAGGTGATGATGACCGGGAACATCCACTGCATCACGATCGATGGCACATAGAGGTAGTCGCGGACGGTATCGCCCTTGCTGCGGTCCGGACGCTCGGCATCGAAGGCATTCTGCATCTGCTGCTGTTCCGGCAGCCCGATGCTTTCATGCGCCGGGCGGAAACGGCGAAGCAGGGCGAAGACGGTGAGCGCCACGATGGCCAGTACCGCGATTTCACCAAAGGTGTCGAAACCGCGGAAATCAACGAGGATGACGTTGACGACATTGGTGCCGCCGCCTTCCGTATAGGCGCGCTCGAGGAAATAGGTGGCAATCGCGTTCGGCACCGGCAGGGTCATCACGGCATAGGCGATGACGGACATGCCGATGCCACTGGCTGCCGCCAGCAGAAAGTCGCGGGCACGGCGAAGCTGCGCCGGTAGCTCGTCACTGCTATCAACCTTTTCGAAACGTTTCGGCAGCCACCGGAGACCAAGCAGGATGAGAACCGTGGTCACGATCTCGACCAGCAGCTGGGTGATGGCCAGATCCGGCGCGGACAGCCAGATGAAGGTGAGGCAGGTGACGAGCCCGGAAACACCAAGCATGACGAGGGCGGCAAGCCGATGATATTTTGCCTGCCAGGCGGCACCCAGCGCGGCAATCATGCCGATCAGCCAAAGGATGGCGAAGATCGGATCGAAGGTCGTCACACGCGGTAGTGACAGGGAGAATTCCGAAAGGAACAGTGGTGAGAAACCGGCGAGAAGCGCCACGAGGATGAGAAGTCTCAGCTGCGGCTGCAGACGCCGCGTGCCGAGCGTGCTTTCCAGCCACCGCGCCCATTTCCAGGACACGGTGACGAGAATGCGCTCGAAGATGCGCTGGCCCCGCAAATGCCGGAAGACGGGTGGGCCGTCATCGCAGCGTGAGAAATAGCCACCAAGCAGCGCATAGATCGTCACGCCGCCGATCAGTGCCGCGATGCTCATGATCAGCGGCAGGTTGAAACCGTGCCAGATCGACAGGCTGTAGACGGGCGTCTGGTCGCCGAGTACGGACAGCACGGCCGAATGCAGGAACGGGCCGATCGACAGGCTCGGAACGATGCCGACGATCAGGCAGGCGAAAACCAGGAACTCGATCGGGAAACGCATCCAGCGCGGCGGCTCGTGCGGATGTGGGTTCGGCAGATCGACGGGCTTGGGGCCGAAGAAGACGGTGTGGATGAAGCGCAGCGAATAGGCGACGGCAAATGCGCCTGAAAGCGTCGCGACATAGGGCAGCGCCCGGTCCAGCAGTGAATCGGCATGGGTCTCGACGGCCTCGGCAAAGAACATTTCCTTGGAGAGGAAGCCGTTGAACAACGGCACGCCGGCCATTGCCGCACTGGCCGCCATGGCAAGCGTCGCTGTCGCCGGCAGATAGGTGTAGAGCCCGCTCAAGCGCCGCATGTCGCGTGTGCCGGTTTCATGGTCGATGATACCGGCCGCCATGAACAGCGAGGCCTTGAAGGTGGCGTGGTTGACCATGTGGAAGATGGCCGCAACCGCCGCAAGCGGGCTGCCGAGGCTGAGCAGCGTGGTGATGAGCCCGAGATGGCTGATGGTGGAATAGGCGAGCAGGCCCTTCAGGTCCTGCTGGAACATGGCGAAATAAGCGCCGAGCAGCAGGGTGATGATGCCGGCCACGCCCACCAGCCAGAACCATTCCGGCGTGCCCGCCAGCACCGGCCAGAACCGCGCCAGCAGGAAAACCCCCGCCTTCACCATGGTCGCCGAATGCAGATAGGCGGAGACCGGTGTAGGCGCCGCCATGGCGTTGGGCAGCCAGAAGTGAAACGGAAACTGCGCGCTCTTGGTCAGCGCGCCGCCAAGAATGAGAATAAGCGCCGGCAGATAGAGGGAATGGGCGCGGATCGCCGCACCGGCCTCGATGATCTTGTCGAGATCGTAGCTTCCCGCCATGTGGCCGAGGATCAGAAGTCCGGCCAGCAGGCTGAAGCCGCCAATGCCGGTCACGGTCAGCGCCATGCGCGCACCATCACGCGCACCAGCGTTCTGGTGCCAGTAGCCGATCAGCAGGAATGAGAAGATGCTGGTCATTTCCCAGAAGATCGACAGCAGTATGACGTTGCCGGACAGCACCACGCCGAGCATCGAGCCCATGAAGGCGAGGAAGAAGGCAAAAAACCGCGGGATCGGATCCTTGGCCGACATGTAATAACGGGCGTACAGCACCACGAGCAGGCCGATGCCGGTAATGAGGATCGCGAAGATCCATGCAAACCCGTCCAGCCGCAGGGTGAAATTCAGCCCGAGCTGCGGCAGCCATTCCACATCATATTTCAGCACACCGCCGCCGCTGACGGTGGAATAAAGAAAGATGCTGCTGACGAGACCGAAAAGGGCGACACCGCCCGCAACGGAGGCGGGGCCGGCGGCTGCGCCATCACGCGGCATGAAAGCCGTTAGAATGGCGCCGACGAAGGGCAATGCGACGATAAATGGAAGAAGGGTTGCAAATGTCATATGCAGCGGCGGTTTTTCTCTGGAATTGGAGTCTACGGCGGGTTTCCGACGACTCCGATCCCTCAAGGCTCACGAGAACCGAATGATGAGGACCGCCGGAATGACTAATAGATAATATGCGGGGGCGCTCTTGGAACCACGCTCGCAAAGTCTCGGAAAGCTTGTGGCGCGATGGCAACAGATGCAACGGCCGGCCCGGCATCAACGCTGATCCGCAAAGCGGGAGTGGGGAAGTTGCCGGGGCGAAGACCCGAGCTGGCATCCCCGGCCTTGCAGCCGCTATCGCAATCCCTGTCGCGAAGAGTGAGGGAACGGCTGAGATCGACGGTCTGCAATCTCTCCAGGCGGCTGGTCTTGGAAAGGGTCTTGATGCCGGATGGTGCCTGAAAGCCGATCATGACGAGCAGGCTTGCGACCATGATGCCGATCAACACTTGCGGATGGCGCCTTGAACGGCGGCATTTCTCCATCCATAACAAGTTGGCATCTCCTTGATCGTAAAGGTCTCTTTAAAGCATCACCGCTCAGCGAATATCCCGTTGATTTGTTTTAGGGGAAGCTGCACGCGCTTGTCCAGCGCACAGGCCGGAAAAACCGCCCGCGATGGCCGATTCCTTTTCGTTTTTGCCCGTTTGCGGCAAAGTGAGGGCGGCAATGGCTAAAAGCTTTTACAAATTTTACCGTTTGACGCTCGAGCTGATGTTTCTTAACTTTCAAGCAAGGAATTAACCATAAAGATTGATGGTATTTCCACGGCGGAATGGGGTTCTCTCCCCTTCCAGGCATGACGCCGCACTGCCGTACCGGTGCCGATCCGGTATTTCGTTTCTTGGTTCAAGAAGGTCAGGCAGGCGTCGATGCCGCATCGTCCGCGATGGGTATGTTCGTTCAAAAATCCCCTTTAGGGTACTGGCGTTCTGAACCTTGGCCAATTGGCCGGGTTTTACCGGCCGTCATGTTGTTGGGGACGTCGGTTGGGGCAGGACTTGCCATCAGATCAAGCGCGCAGATCGGCAGGTGCAAGCCTGGCGGGACGGCTTCGCTTTGCCGGCCTCGACGAGACGCAATCCGATTTCCTGCGCAATTATCGCGGTATGCTCGAGCCTTACGTCAAGGCCGGCCTGCGCGACGTGATGAACCGTTTCCAGTCGATGCCCGACTGTTCACCGTCCTTCGAAAGCGAAAACCAGCTTGATCGCCTGCACGACCTGCAATCCTCGCACTGGAGTGTGCTGACGGATGCGCGTTTCGATGCGCTTTATGCCGAGCGGGTGAAGGTTCTTTCCGACAATGCCGGCCGCATGGGGCTCGATCCCCGCTGGCAGATCGCCAGCCATGCCATCGTTCTGGAGCATCTGCTTGGTGGGCTGGTGGCCGAACACGCGCCGCGCTCCATCCTGCCCGGCAGCCGCAAGAAGAACCGTGAACTGGCCGAGGCCGTGAAGAACATCGTCCGTCTGGTGATGGTCGATACCGAGATTGCCGTCTCGCTGCGTTTCAACGAATTGCGCCTGCGCCACGGCCGTGAACTGGCGGAACAGCGCGACAATGACCGTTCGCAAGCAGCGACACTGCTGGGTGCGGCCCTGACGGCCTTTGCCGCCGGCGATCTTAAGGCGCGGATCGGCGGCGATCTGCCGGAAGCCTATCGCGATGTTGCCGCCTCGTTTAACGCGGCACTTGAAACGATCGGCGCATCGCTGACATCCGCGCAGCAGGGTATCGGTGACGCCGAGACACTCAGCGCCCGTTTCGCCGATATCGGTCGCTCCATCGCAGAACGTTCCGGCCAGCAGGCCGAAGCCCTTGCCGAGACCTCCCGTGCGCTTCAGGCGATGATCGGGAACCTGGCGGAAAACGGCGCCCGCATATCGGCGACGGAAACGGCGGTTTCCCGCGCCCGCGACGCGGCTGTCGAAAGCGGCAAGGCCATTGGCGAGGCGATCGACGCCATGTCTGACATTGAGCAGTCCGCCGAGCACATCGGCAGGATCATTGGTACAATCGACGAGATTGCTTTCCAGACCAACCTTCTCGCCCTCAATGCCGGCATCGAGGCGGCGCGCGCGGGTGAAAGCGGCCGCGGTTTCGCCGTCGTCGCACAGGAAGTGCGGGCGCTCGCCCAGCGTTCCGCCGACGCCGCAAGGGAAATCAAGAGCCTTGTCGGCACCACCAAGACGCAGGTCGAGGGCGGTGTTCGCATGGTGAACCGCACGCAGGAAGCAATCGGCGGCGTCGTCCGGCAGGTGGCCGGTATCAACGACATGATCGCCGAAGTCTCCCGGCATACGTCTGCACAGGCTGATGACCTGAAAACGGTTGCCGCCGATATCAGCGAACAGCAGCGGCAGGCCGGCCGGATCGCAAACGAGATCGGCGAAGGCTCTTCCGAGGCTGACGCGCTACACACTGTCATTCTGCAACTCGGTCGCACCATTCGCGAGTTCCGCATTGCCCGTCAGGGCCAGGCGGCGGCAATGGCCGTGGCGGACCGCCAGGACACATCATTTATGGCCCGTGCGGATAACCGCACGGATTACGGCCAGGATTACCAACAATTCAGACGCCAGGGAGTCATGTAATGGCAGCCAGAAAAGCAGCTGAGGCGACGCTGAAACTGTCACCGGTGCTGGATCTCAACGAAGCATCGGCGCTGCACGGCAAGCTGATGACGCTGAGAGGAGCACCTTTGTCGGTCGATGCGTCCGAGGTGGAGCGCATTGGCGCGCTTTGTGTCCAGGTCCTGATGGCCGGCGCGAAATCCTGGGAGGAGGACGGCAAGCCCTTCGGTTTTGCCAGGGTGTCCGATGCATTCGACAAGACCATGAAACTGATAGGCGTCGATATTGACCATTTGCTCCCCAAGGAGATGCAAAAGTGAAGAAAAAAGTTCTCACCGTGGATGATTCCCGGACGATCAGGAACATGCTCCTGGTCACGCTCAACAATGCCGGTTTCGAGACCATTCAGGCCGAAGATGGCGTTGAAGGCCTCGAGGTGCTGGAACAGAGCAACCCTGATGTCATCGTGACTGACATCAACATGCCCCGTCTTGATGGTTTCGGCTTTATCGAGGGCGTGCGCCGCAACGAGAAATACCGGGCTATCCCGATCCTCGTTCTGACGACCGAAAGCGATGCAGAAAAGAAGAACCGCGCCCGCCAGGCCGGTGCGACCGGCTGGATCGTCAAGCCGTTCGACCCTGCAAAACTCATCGATGCCATTGAACGCGTAACCGCCTGATACGGGACATTTCACGATGGATATGAACGAAATCAAGGAAATCTTTTTCCAGGAATGCGAGGAGCAGCTCGCTGAACTGGAATCGGGGCTTCTTAAATTGAATGACGGTGACCGTGATCCGGAAACCGTCAACGCTGTTTTCCGTGCCGTTCATTCCATCAAGGGCGGGGCGGGTGCCTTCGGTCTCGATGATCTCGTGGCCTTCGCCCACGTTTTTGAAACGACCCTCGACTGCGTTCGCTCCAACAAGCTGGAGCCCACACAGGATGTTCTGAAAGTCATGTTGCGCTCCGCCGACGTGCTGGCGGACCTGACCAATGCGGCGAGAGACGGCGGCAGCGTCGATGAAAGCCGCACTCGTGGCCTCGTCAAGGAACTGGAAGCGCTGGCAAACGGCGAAACCGTACAGGCCTCTGCGCCGGCGGCAGCGCCAGCAGCCATCAAGGCGCCGGCAGCCGCTGCGCCCAAGCCGACGGATGAGAGCGGTTTCCAGCCGGTGCTGTTCTCCTTCTCGGACTTTGCCGACGACACGACACCGCTGATGGAAGCGCCGACCTTCCAGATCACCTTCAAGCCGCATGCATCGCTTTATTCAAAGGGCAATGAGGCAGCGCTTCTCCTGCGCGATCTCTCGCGTATCGGCGAGATGAGCATCAATTGCGACCTGTCGGAACTGCCCACGCTCGACAAGCTCGATCCTGAAGCATCTTATCTCTCCTGGACGGTTTCGATCACCACCGACAAGGGTGAAGAGGGTATCCGCAGCGTCTTCGAATTCGCCGAATGGGATTGCGATCTCGAAATCACGCCGGTTATTTCGGATGCCGCTGCGGAAGAGGAAGAACTTCCGATGATCCCGGTTCCGTTCGATCTCTCGGCGCTTGATGGCGGACCGGAAGCGGACACTGCCGTCGAAGCAGCTATGGTGGAAGAGCCTTTTGTTGCCGCAGCCGTTGAAGCTGCCGTCGCCACGACGCAGATCGCCCAGAGCGTCAATGCCGCCATCGAAAAGCGTGAGGCGGCGGCAGCGCCCGCCGCAGCGCAGGCGAATGCCAATGCGGCCGCCAATGCGAGTGCTGGCCAGACCATCCGCGTCGATCTCGATCGCGTCGATCGCCTCATCAACCTCGTTGGCGAACTCGTCATCAATCAGGCGATGCTGTCGCAGAGCGTCATCGAGAACGATGCGAGCGGCACCTCTGCCGTCAATATGGGTCTGGACGAGCTGCAGCAGCTGACGCGCGAAATCCAGGACAGCGTGATGGCCATCCGTGCGCAGCCGGTAAAGCCGGTCTTCCAGCGCATGTCGCGTATCGTCCGCGAAGTCGCAGACATGATCGGCAAGCAGATCCGTCTCGTCACCGAAGGTGAAAACACCGAAGTCGACAAGACGGTTATCGACAAGCTGGCCGAGCCTCTGACCCACATGATCCGCAATGCCGTCGACCACGGCATCGAAACGCCGGAAAAACGCGAAGCGGCCGGCAAGAACCCGGAAGGCACCATCAAGCTTTCGGCAAAGCATCGCTCGGGCCGTATCCTCATCGAACTGCAGGACGATGGCGCCGGCATCAACCGCGAGCGCGTTCGACAGAAAGCGATCGATAATGATCTCATTGCCGCCGATGCGAACCTGACCGACGAAGAGATCGACAATCTGATCTTCGCGCCGGGCTTTTCGACCGCCGACAAGATTTCCGACATTTCCGGCCGCGGTGTCGGCATGGATGTGGTCAAGCGTTCCATTCAGGCGCTTGGTGGCCGCATCAGCATCTCCTCGCGCCCCGGTCATGGTTCGACCTTCACGATGAGCCTGCCGCTGACGCTCGCCGTCCTCGACGGCATGGTGGTGACGGTGGCCGGTCAGACGCTCGTCGTGCCCTTGACCGCAATCGTCGAAACCCTGCAGCCGGAAGCGAAGAATATCCACTCCTTCGGTTCCAACCAGCGGCTGATCTCCATCCGCAATTCCTTCTGCCCGCTGGTCGATGTCGGACGTGTTCTGAACTTCCGCCCGACCCAGGCCGATCCGGTCGAAGGCGTGGCGCTTCTGGTGGAATCGGAAGGCGGTGGCCAGCGCGCCCTGATGGTCGATGCGATCCAGGGCCAGCGTCAGGTCGTCATCAAGTCGTTGGAAGCCAACTATACCCATGTTCCGGGCATTGCCGCCGCCACCATTCTCGGTGACGGGCGCGTTGCGCTCATTCTGGATGTCGATGCCATCGTCAGCGCTTCGCGCGGACAGCCCCTGAAGCAGGAAATGTCGCTTGCGGCGACAGGTTGAAAGCGGATCGTTCATGGCAGCACTTAATCTCAGCGACCAGCGCCAGTCTCCGGACGACGTACTTGCCAGCGGTGAATATCCGCTGACAAGACGCGATCTGTCGGAGATCGCTGCGATGATCTATGCGGATGCAGGCATCTATCTCAACGACACCAAGGCGTCGCTGGTCTATTCCCGTCTGTCGAAGCATATCCGCAATCTCGGCCTTTCCGGTTTCCGCGAATATTGCACGCTGGTCTCCTCAACCGAGGGCGCGCCGGCGCGGCGCGAAATGCTGTCGCATCTGACGACGAATTTCACGCGCTTCTTCCGCGAGAACCACCATTTCGAACATCTGCGCGACGAGGTCCTGCCGGGCCTTATCGCAAGGGCCAAGAGCGGCGGGCGTGTCCGCATCTGGTCGGCGGCCTGTTCCGACGGGCAGGAGCCCTATTCGATCGCGCTTACCGTGCTCGCCATGTTCCCGAATGCGGCGGATTACGATTTCAAGATTCTGGCGACGGACATCGATCCCAAGATTTTGGCGCAGGCCCGCGCCGGCGTCTATGACGACAACGCGCTCGAAACCGTCTCTCCCGCCATGCGCAAGCAATGGTTCACGGAGGTCGATGCCGGCGGTCGCCGCAAATTCCGCATCGACGACAAGGTCAAGCGCCTCATCACCTTCAACGAATTGAACCTGATGACGCAATGGCCCTTCAAGGGCAATTTCGACGTGATCTTCTGCCGTAACGTCGTCATTTATTTCGACGAGCCGACACAGACGCGCATCTGGTCGCGTTTCGCCGGCCTGCTGCCGGAAGGTGGTCATCTCTATATCGGCCATTCCGAACGCGTCTCCGGTGATGCCAAGAACCTGTTCGACAATACCGGCATCACCACCTATCGCTACATTGGACACGCATCCGGGAGGAAGGCATGAGCGCGCTCGCACGGGTACTCGTCGTCGATGATAGTCCAACGATGCGCGGCCTGATTTCGGCTGTCCTCAAGGCAGATCCGGAAGTCGAGGTGGTCGGACAGGCCGGCAACGCCATGGAAGCACGCGCCGCCATCAAGCAGCTCAACCCCGATGTCGTGACGCTCGACATCGAGATGCCGGAAATGAACGGCCTCGAATTTCTCGAAAAGATCATGCGCCTGCGGCCCATGCCGGTGATCATGGTCTCGTCGCTGACCCATCGCGGCGCGGACGCTTCGCTTGCGGCACTCGAAATCGGTGCCTTCGATTGCGTCGGCAAGCCGGCTCCGGGCGATGCGCGTCCCTTTGGCGATCTTGCCGACAAGGTGAAGGCCGCTGCCCGCTCCCAACACGCCGCCTATCGCACGGCTCGTCCGGAAAGCGCCGCGGCTGTGCAGCCTACGCCGGTCAGCGATTATCGCGCGGGCCGCAAAGTCGTGGCCATCGGTTCGTCCACGGGTGGTGTCGAGGCGCTGATCGCCGTGCTGCAGAAATTTCCGGCCAATTGCCCGCCGACTGTCATCACCCAGCACATGCCGCCGACCTTCACCCGGAGCTTCGCCGAACGGCTGAACCGGATTTGCGCGCCCGTCGTGGAAGAAGCCACAGATGGCGCACGCCTGCAGACCGGCAAGATCTATCTTGCGCCGGGCGGTGAACGCCATCTGCAGATCGCCAACCGGGCAGCACCCTGCTGCCGGCTCATCGAGCGCGATCCGGTGAACGGCCATCGTCCCTCCGTCGATGTGCTGTTTGATTCGGTGGCCGAGCTTGCCGGTCGCAATGCTGTCGGCGTCATTCTCACCGGCATGGGCCGCGATGGCGCGGCCGGACTGCTGAAAATGCGCCATGCCGGTGCGCGCACCGTCGGCCAGAATGAAAAAACATGTGTCGTCTACGGCATGCCCCGCGTGGCCTATGAGCTCGGTGCCGTTGAACAGCAATTGCCGCTGGCCTCCATCGGCGAAGAAATCCTGAAACTAACCACTGCCCGCAAAGAAGGTGCTGACTAATGTCTCTCGCAGAAAAGATCAAAGTTCTGATCGTTGACGATCAGGTGACCAGCCGGTTGCTCCTCAGCGATGCGCTGACACAGCTGGGCTTCAAGCAGATCACTGCCGCCGGCGATGGCGAGCAGGGATTGAAGATCATGGAGCAGCAGCCCCATCATCTCGTCATCTCCGACTTCAACATGCCGAAGATGGACGGTCTTGGTTTCCTGCACGCCGTACGGGCCAATCCGACCCTTAAAAAAGCGGCCTTCATCATCCTCACGGCGCAGGGCGACCGCGCGCTGGTGCAGAAGGCGGCGCAGCTCGGCGCGAACAACGTGCTGGCCAAGCCTTTCACCATCGACAAGATGCGCGCAGCCATCGAGGCGGTTTTCGGATCGCTGAAATGATTGAAGCTGCGGCCAAGCGCGTACATATCATTCAGGGCGAGTATAAGGTTGTCAACGATCCCGACGTGGTCATGACGACGATACTCGGTTCGTGCGTGGCCGCCTGTCTGAGAGATCCCGTTGCCGGCATTGGAGGAATGAACCACTTCTTGCTGCCGGGAACGGGCAATGTGACCGGCGGAGATGCAACGCGTTACGGCGTGCATCTCATGGAACTTCTGATCAACGGCCTTCTGAAGAAGGGCGCCCGCCGCGACCGGCTGGAGGCCAAGGTTTTCGGCGGCGCGAAGACAATCGCCAGCTTCTCGAATGTCGGTGAGCAGAATGCCATCTTCGCCATGCAGTTTCTGAAGGATGAAGGCATTCCGGTCATAAGCTCCTCCACGGGCGGAGAGCACGGCCGCAAGATCGAGTTCTGGCCGGTCTCGGGTCGCGCGCGTCAGCATCCGCTCAGCGGCGCGGAAACCCAGAAGACGGTCGCCATGGAAACGCGTCCGGTGCCGGCACCCAAGCCCGTAGCCAACGACATCGAATTTTTCTAGTCACGGAGTTTCCAATGCAGATTGCAGACCACGCCGGCACCGCTCCGTTCGAAGAAGCACTGCCGGATGTTCTCATGCGCGTGGTGTCGGAGTTGCACGATGTCGCCTATCTCATAGAGCGCATCGAGCCGCAGTTGCTGGAAGTGACCAGCGGTCAATTGTCGGGCGATGGCATCAAGCTGCTGCAGGGCATCGATCTCGCCGTTCAGAAGACCCGCGGTCTTGCCGAATTCATCGACACCATCACCGGTTCCATTCCCGGTGAATGGATCGTGGATGTCTCAACGGCGCTCAGCCTCGTCAAGCTTGCCGAAATGCAGAAGGCGCTGGGCGCTGCCTTCCGCCACGGCCATTCCCAGCCGCTGGACAAGGCTTCCGGCGACTTCGACCTGTTCTAGACCATATTCCAGCCGACGTTCCTTTCCTCGCTGAATGCGGAGAAAGGCAACGCTCGCGCAAGCTTCGCACCCTATTGTCATTACGGGGCCAAAAGGTCTCGGATTCTATGAATGACGGTGCGGAACAGAATGAATCTGTTAAATCAAATCCCTCAGGTCCTGAAGAATATCGCGGCGCTGGGTCAGACACGGCTGCTGATGCTGGGCGGCGTGGGCGTTTTGTCCATGGCCGTTATCCTTGCAGCAGCGCTCTACGTGAACCGTCCCGCTTACGAGACCCTTTATGTAGGGCTTGAAAAAAGCGACCTCAACAAGATCAGCATTGCGCTTGCCGAATCGGGGCTGGACTTTCAGGTCGGAACCGACGGTTCGAGCCTTCAGGTTCCCGTTGGACTGACCAGCAAGGCAAGGTTGCTTCTGGCCGAGCGCGGTCTGCCTGATAGCGCCAATGCCGGCTACGAGCTTTTCGACAATGTCGGTTCTCTCGGCCTGACCTCCTTCATGCAGGAAGTGACGCGCGTTCGCGCCCTCGAGGGTGAGATCAGCCGCTCCATCCAGCAGATCGACGGGATTGCGGCCGCACGCGTCCATATCGTCATGCCTGACGTCGGCAATTTCCGCCGTGGCGAACAGAAACCCACCGCATCGGTCATGATCCGCGCCAGCGCCACCGCAGGTCGCAAGGCGTCCGCCTCCATCCGTCACCTCGTCGCCTCGGCCGTTCCCGGCCTCGAAGTCGATGACGTGACCCTGCTCGATTCCACCGGCCAGCTTCTGGCCTCCGGCGACGATGTCACCAACGCCGCAATGAACCGCTCGCTGACACTGGCGCAGAATGTCCAGCAGGAAATCACCACCAATATCGACAAGGCGCTGGCGCCTTTCCTCGGCATGGACAATTTCCGCTCGAGCGTGACCGCACAGCTGAACACCGACAGCCGCCAGATCCAGGAGACCGTGTATGATCCGGAATCGCGCGTCGAGCGCTCTGTCCGCACGGTAAAGGAAGACCAGAAGTCCCAGGAAACGCAGCCGGATACCGCAGCGACCGTGGAACAGAACGTGCCGCAGGCAGCCCCGCAGGGTGGCGGCGGTGGCCCGCAGTCCTCCGACCAGTCGGCCAAGAAGGAAGAGCAGACCAATTACGAGATCAACTCGAAAACGGTCGCTACCGTCAAGAACGGCTACACTGTCGAGAAGATTTCGGTCGCCGTGGTCGTCAACAAGGGTCGCATTGCCAAGATGGTCGGCGAACCCGTCGATCAGGCCAAGATCGACGCCTATCTTGCCGAAATGCAGAAGATCGTGACGTCGGCGGCGGGCATCTCTTCCGATCGCGGTGATATCGTCACGCTGACGGCAATGGACTTCCTTGAAACGCAATTGCTCGACGAGGCCGCCAGCGGTCCGGGAGTCATGGAAGTGTTGAGCCGCAATTCGGCTGGCATCATCAACTCGCTCGCCTTCGTCGCTGTCGCCTTCCTCGTCATCTGGCTTGGTGTGCGTCCCCTGGTCCGCACGGTGGCCGGCAATGGTGCGGCCGCGGGTCAGCTCAGCCAGGAGACCGCCGGTCTCGAACTGCCGGATTTCTCTCCCGGCATGGATGCAGGTGCTGGTGGTCTCATGGAAGGTTTCGGAGCGGATTTCGGCTTCGACAGCACCGACGATCTTCTGGCGGGTGGCGACAGCGAAGGCACCTTCAACCGCCGGGTTCGCGAAGGACCGGAACGCAGGCTCTCCCGCATGGTGGAAATCAGCGAGGAAAGAGCAGCCAAGATCCTGCGCAAATGGGCAGTGGAAAAGGCAGCGTGATTTTGAAAAGGCCGGTTTTACCCCGGCCTTTTTCGCATTTTCGGGCTTTTTACTATCCTTGGTCGTCGGGCCGTGGCATTCTCGTTTCAGGACAGTGTTTACAAAAAATTCATCAACGATACAGTTTGCTGGGAATAGGCTGAGAATGCCGTTTATGAATTGGCCAGCTTTTCAGTATGTTTTTTTAGCAATAGACGAATGAGGAAATACGTGGAAAGGCTGTTGTCAGGTAATGGCAAATTCCGGTCGGTTCCATAAAATGAAGTGATTCGGTCTCCGGGGGCGTGCCATTCCATTTTGGTAAGCTTCTTGAATGGAATGATTCCATCCCGATGTATAATCTCCCGCTGGGAGCAAGAGGGCGTAGGCGATTGAAAGTCGATGTTGATATCCGCAGGCTGTCTGCCAAGCCTATGGAGGGCATGGGTAAGCCCTTGCCGCGCGATCAGCTTGCCAAGAACGTCGCAGCCACGGCCGCTGCCGGCAACGTTGCAGGCGCACTGGATTTGCTCGTAACCTACGCCGGCGCCTCGCATTATCTGCTGGCGCGGGATGATCTTCTCGAAGAAACCGGTCTGAAATTCATCGTCACATCCGACTGGCCTTTCGATCTGGTACGCAGGCTCGGCATTGAGCTGACGAACAGCCAGAACAGATCGAGCGAAATGGAGAAATGCCTTTCGCTTCTGCGGCCGCGATTATTGTTTCTTCCCGACGATGTTTCTGTTCCCTACGGTATCGACCGGCAATATTCCGCACTGTCTTTCTGCGTGGGCCGCATCCGCCTTTCCCTTCTTCTGCTGTTTCCCGAACATGCTGTTCCTTCACCGGAACGTCTGCGCGAAATCGCGCTGTTGACGGGTTATTGCGTCAGCTTCGGCATCGCCAGCGAAGCAAAGGCCGTGCGTGATATCGATCTTACCGAGCGCGAGCTCGAATGCCTGTTCTGGATTGCAGAGGGCAAGACAAGCGACGAAATTGCGATGATCCTTGGCATTTCGCGCAATACGATCAATAATTACATTACAAGCGTGATGCGTAAAACCGCGACGAAAACCCGCTCGGAGGCAATTGCCTACGCCGTGCGCAACAACCTCGTATAATGGTCGGACGGATGGTACAGACGAAAGACAATGAGGGTACAGGTCAGACGGGCATGTTTTACCGCAGCCCTGTCGCAACGAGCCGGTCGGATCTGTTTCCGAAGCTCGTCGCCATGCAGAAGCTGGTCGGCGCACGAAATTTCGTGGTGACGAAGGCTGCTGCTTCCGGTTTTCCCAACAAGAAGAAACTGACCTGCGAGCTGGAAAACTGGGGCATGAATGCCGCAGAACAGAGCACGCAGTTCATCCGTGCCGTTGGCGATATTCTTCTCGACCATATCGAGACGTCGCTGTTGCCGGTCATCTGGCGCAACAAGAATGCTGGCGGCTTTGCCGATCTTCCCGATGTTCCGGCGTTGCTGCGCCGGATCGAAAACGACACATTGCCCTATGCCGGGCTGGCCATGCCGGTGCGGCTCGGCACCATCGGTAATGGCTACATCGTTTTCTGCGGCACCAATCTTGTTCTCGACAACGAGGTCGTCATCGAACAGCACATCAAATGCTGCGAGATCATGGTGGACATGCTGGCGCTCGACGAGCGCAAGGCGGCTCCCTCGGAAGCACTGAGCGAGAGGGAAATCGCCTGCCTGCAACTGGCGGGTGACGGTCGGATCAGTGAAGAGATCGCTGTCAAGCTCGGGCTTTCCGTGCACACGGTCAATGCCTATCTCGGTTCTGCGACGATCAAGCTTGATTCCGTCAACCGTATTCAGGCGATCGCCAAGGCCATCCGGCTCGGCTATATCCACTAATTGCGGACGGGGCTTTCCCGTCCCGTCAAGCCACGCTGGCTCAGCCCTTGCAATTGCACCCCTAAAAGGTGCCATCGGCACTTCGCGCTTTTTTAACAGTTGCCAACTAGAACTTTTATAAGTTTGGCTTTGGGGAACTGTTTCATGCACAACCGGCTCTTTAAGACCGTTGCGAGCAAGGTCGTCGCGCTGACAATCGGCTTGATCATGCTCAGTGTGGCCGCAGTTGGTTTTTCCACCTTCATGCGCCTGAAAGACAATATCATCACCACAGCGCTGCGCGATACCAACAGCGCGATGCGTAGCATGGCGATCCTTTACGAGATGAAGGTCGGTGGCGTCACCCTCGACATGGGGGATGGAGAGCTGAAGAGTGTCGGCCGCGCCAGCATCGGGACATTGCGCGACAACGACCTCGTCGACCGCACGGCAGCCGGCAACGGCGGCATCGCCACGGTTTTTGAAACCAAGGCTGGTGAATATGTCCGTATGACCACCAATCTGAAAAATGAAAAGGGCGAGCGCGCGGCGGGCACGAAGCTTGCCACCGATCATCCTGCTTTCGAAAAAGTCAGCAAGGGTGAAGCCTATTTCGGCCCTGCCACGCTTTTTGGTGTCAACTACATGACCGGTTACATGCCGGTTACCAACAAGACCGGCGCCACCGTCGGTATTCTCTTTGTCGGCGTTCCCATGGCCGTCTACGAAGCCCAGATATTCGGCCTGCGCGACCTGATGCTGATCTGCGGCGCGCTGGCCATGGTTGGCGTCGGGCTGCTCGCCTATTTCGTCATCAGGCGCACCCTGAAGCCGCTGGGCAAGCTGACCGATGCGGTGAAGTCTCTTTCTGACGGTAATCTCGACACGCCAATCCCCTATGCCACCAATACTAACGAATTCGGCAACATCGCCCGTGCGCTGGTGATCTTCCGCGAGAATGCGCTTGAGAAACTGGCCATCGAAGGACGAAGCGCCGATGAACGCTCCGTGGCGGAATCCGAACGCCATCGCAACGACGCTGAAAAGCAGGAGCTGGATAGCCAGATCGAATTTGCGGTGAGTGAGATCGCGTCCGGTCTCGGCAGGCTTTCGCGTGGCGATCTCAGCCGTACGATCGAGACACCTTTCACCGGCCGTCTGGACCGGCTGCGCACGGATTTCAACGGTTCCCTGCTCAACCTTCGCGATGCGCTCGGGCAGATCCGTGAGCGCACGCTGATCATCCAGCATAGCGGCTTTGAAATCGAGCAGTCGTCGGTTGACCTGTCGAAGCGCACCGAAAATCAGGCAGCCTCGCTGGAAGAGACCGCCGCCGCCGTTGAGGAAATTACCGCGACAGTCAGATCGTCGGCCGAGCGGGCACGGGAGGCCAATGAGGCCGTTCGCATTACCAAGCAGAGCGCCGATAGTTCCGGCTCGGTCGTCAGCAATGCCGTTGATGCCATGGGCCGCATCGAAGGCGCTTCCCGCAAGATCGAGCAGATCATCGAGGTCATCGACGATATCGCCTTCCAGACCAATCTTCTCGCGCTCAATGCCGGCATTGAGGCAGCGCGTGCAGGTGAGGCGGGCAAGGGTTTTGCCGTGGTGGCGCAGGAAGTGCGTGAACTGGCGCAACGTTCCGCCGATGCAGCCCGCGAAATCAAGCAGCTCATCAACCAGTCGACGCACGAAGTCAGCACCGGATCGAAGCTGGTGCAAGAGGCGGGCACGGTTCTTTCCGCCATCAGCCAGCAGATCGTCACCGTCAGCCAGCACGTCGAAACCATCGCAACGGCAACGCAGGACCAGTCTTCCGCGCTTCACAACGTCAACGGTTCCGTCAACCAGATGGACCAGATGACGCAGCAGAATGCAGCCCTTGCCGAACAGTCGAGTGCGGCGAGCCGGGTGCTCTCCGGTGAGGTGGAGGCCTTGCTCGATCTCGTCCAGCGTTTCCAGATGGAGCAGGGTTCGGCGGCGGGCAGGGATCGATTGAACCGGGCTGCCTGATATCCCCAATTTGCAAAATCAAAGACTCCCGGATCGCAAGGTCCGGGAGTTTTTTTTATTCCGCCGCCGCCCGTGCCGTGCTGGATATCTGGTTGATATAGGCGCGTAGCGCCGCCGGTTTGACCGGCTTGTGCTGAACGGAAATCCCGTATTTTTCGGCATCGCTGCGCACCTCCGGGCTGCGATCCGCCGTCACCAGCAGGGCAGGGATCGTCTTGCCGTAGAAAGTCCGGATGAGGCGGATGGCGCTGATGCCGTCACCATCATCGAGATGGTAATCGGCGATGATGACATCAGGCGCTGCCGTCAGTTTCAGGAAGGGTTCCTCCAGCGTCGCCACCGAACCTGCCGGCAGAACCTCACAGCCCCATCCCGTCAGCAACAGTGTCATGCCCTCGAGGATTTTCGGCTCATTGTCGATGCAAAGGACCCGCACCCCCTGAAGGCGGTCGCTCGCCGCCGCATTGCTGACCGCGCCACCCGATTTGGACGGCGCAACGCGGTCTGATTCACGCGGCAGATGAATGCGGAAGGTCGTACCCTTGCCGGGCGTCGATATCAGCTGCACGGGATGGTGCAGCATGCGCGACAGCCGGTCGACAATGGAAAGCCCGAGCCCGAGCCCGGATGCCGTTTTTGCGCCTTCGTCCAGCCGGGCGAATTCCTTGAAGACGGTGCGGAATTTGGATGCGGGAATACCGATGCCGGAATCCGTCACCTGAATGACGACTTCGCCGCCCCGGCGGCGGGCACCGACAACGACCTTGCCTTTCAGCGTATATTTGATGGCGTTCGAGACCAGATTCTGCACGAGCCGCCGCAGGAGATTGGGGTCGGAACGGACCGTGAGCGAAGTGGGCATGACTACGAGGTCGAGGTTCTTTTCCTGCGCCATGGGTGCGAAATCGGTTTCGATGCGTTTCAGCAGTTCATTCAGCGGCACGGATGTCATGCGCGCTTTCATCGAGCCGGTGTCTAGACGGGAAATGTCGAGAACAGCGCCGAGAATGGTTTCGACCGATTCCAGCGCTGAATCGATATTGTGGACGAGGTCGCTTTCCCCTGATGCGCCAAGCCGTTCGACAAGCGAGGAGGAATAGAGGCGCGCGGCATTGAGCGGCTGGAGAATGTCGTGACCGGCGGCGGCGAAGAACCGCGTCTTGCCGATATTCGCCTCGTCGGCCGATGCCCGTGCCTCCGCCAGTTCGCGGTTGACGCGGGTAAGTTCGACGGTTCGTTCCGCCACCCGCTGCTCCAGCGTCTCGTTGGCCTGTTTCAGCGCCTGATCGCTCGCCACTCGCTGCGTAATGTCCGTGAAGGTGGCGACGATGCCTTTGTCCGGCATGGTGTTGGAGCGCACTTCGATGATGCGCTCGCCGCCGGCCAGCACCAGCGAGAAGGGCAGGTCCATGGTCAGAAAACTGGTGATCAGCTCGTCCGTATCGCCTGCCGGCATGTCGCCACGCTCCTGCAACATCGAGACGATATCCGTCAGCGGCACGCCCACCTGGCCGAATTGTTCCGGCAGATCCAGCAGGGTGCGGAAGCGCCGGTTCCAGATGGTCAGCTGCTGCGAGCTGTCGAAAACAGCGATGCCCTGGTCCATCTGCGCCAGCGCCGTTTGCAGCATGTCCTGATTATATTGCAGGGCTTCACTCGCCTGATCGAGCAGCCAGGCCGTGTCTGCGCTGGTATCTTCCGCCTTCTGGAGAATGATGGAAAGCACAAGGCGGGCTGAGGAGGAGCCGATGGCGCTGCCCAGCAATTGTTCGGAAAAATGGATCAGCGCCATATCCGCTGGCTGGTCGTCATTGAGCTTCCGGCCCGCCGTCTTCTCATAGGTCGCGAGTGAACGCAGCATGCGCTCTTCGCCGAGATAACGGGCAATCGCGCTTTTGAGGTCGCCGACACTGACCCGGGTTTTCCAGCCGCGTGTGGCGAATTGCGATTTCGAGTGGCGCTTGACGAAAATGCCGGACTGGATGCGCTCCACCGGCCGCGGGTTGCGCGACAACGAGCCGAGCACGAAGGCCATGCTGTTGACGAGCAGGCTGAGGATGACGGCATTCACGAACGGATCGGCTTCCGGTCCGTTGAAGACGGTGCTGCCGGAAAACAGGAAGCCGAGAATATTCGCGGCGACTTCGGAATTGTCAGGCCCGCCGAAGCTCGGCAGAAACAGCAGATAGGCCCAGACGAAAAAACCTGAACTGAGGCCGGCAATTGCGCCGCGCGCATTGGCCCGCCGCCAGAACAGGCCGCCGAAAAGGGCAGGGGCCATCTGGGCGATGGCGGCGAATGCCAGGAAGCCGATGGAGGCAAGCCCTGTCGCGCTGTCGGCGGCGCGATAATAGAAGTAACCCAGCAGCATCACCGCGAAGATCGCCGTTCTGCGGATGTTGAGCAGTGTTTTGGCGAAATTGTCCCGGTGCGGCGAGCGATTCAACAGCTTCTGCCGCAGAAAGATCGGCATGACGATGTCGTTGGAAATCATGATCGACAGCGCCACCGAGGCGACGATAACCATTGCGGTCGCCGCCGAAAACCCGCCGATGAAGGTGATGAGGGATACGACCGGCATCTGATGCGTAAGCGGCAGTTGCAGGACGTAGAGATCGGCGCTGCCGTTTGCGCCGAGCGTCAGAATACCGGCGAGCGCGATCGGCAGCACGAAGATGTTGATGGCGATGAGATAGAGCGGCAGCAGGAAACCCGCCATGCGCAATTCTTCCGGCGTGCGGTTTTCCACCACCGTGACGTGGAACTGGCGCGGCAGAAGGATGATGGCGAAGCCGGACAGCAGGGTCATGACGATCCAGCGGCTGACGGGCGTGTGATAGGATATGGCCCGCATGGCCTGTTCATTCTCCGTGGCGAGCCGCCACAGATGCACAGGCCCGTCGAAAAGGACGAACAGCACGTAAAAGCCGACGGTACACATGGCGACCAGCTTGACCAGCGACTCCATCGAAATCGCCAGGATGAGCCCGTCCTGATGTTCTGTCGCATCGGTGTGGCGGGTGCCGAACATGACGGCGAAACCGGCCATGACGATGGTGACGACCAGCGGCAGATCCAGGAAATAGAGATTGCCGCTGCCAATGCCGTAGTCACCGGGATCGACCATCGTCGCCACCGAATTGGAAACGGCTTTCAACTGCAGGGCAATATAGGGAATGGCGCCGACAAGCGCGATGACGGCGACGATCATCGCCACGGTGGAGTTCTTACCGTAACGGGCGGCGATGAAATCCGCAACCGATGTCAGCTTTTCCGTTTTGGCCAGCTCGACGATTCGGCGAATGATCGGCATGCCGATGGTGAAGGCAAGGATCGGCCCGGTATAGATGCCGAGAAACTCCAGCCCCTTGTCCGCGGCAAGCCCGACGCCGCCGAAATAGGTCCAGGAAGTGCAATAGATCGCCAGGCTCAGCGCATAAACGAACGGCCGCCCCTTCTTCGGGGCGTTTCTTTCCCGGCTGTTTCTATCCCCGAAGCTTGCAACCGCAAACAGCAGCAGGACATAAGCGAAGGCCGAACCGAATATGATCCACCCAGGAAGCACGCATCCTCCCCATGCAAGAATTCCCTGATATGAGCATAGGCGAATTCCATGCCGTTGAGAATGAGCGCGGTCTGATCATAAAGTTCAAGACGAGCGTGCAAAAAAGCTAACAAATGCAATCTTGACGAATTCCAAATGCGAAGGGGAACCTATATGGTTGAGCGTGTAGGGACAGTCACATAGCTTCAGCTTTCGAAGCAGGAGAGAGGGACAATCTGGATGCTAAACGAATTTAAAACCTTCATTGCCCGCGGCAATGTCATGGATCTGGCCGTCGGTGTCATCATCGGTGCGGCTTTCAGCAAGATCGTCGATTCCGTCGTCAACGATCTCATCATGCCGATCGTCGGCGCAATTTTTGGCGGCTTCGATTTCTCGAACTACTTCCTGCCGCTGAGTTCCGGCGTCACCGCCCCCTCGCTTGCCGCTGCCCGTGATCAGGGTGCCGTCTTTGCTTATGGCAACTTTCTGACCGTTCTCATCAACTTCCTCATCCTCGCCTGGATCATTTTCCTGATGGTCAAGGGCGTCAACAGGCTTCGTGCCTCGGTGGAAACCAAGAAGGCCGAAGAAAAGACGGAAGCGGCGCCGCCGCCGGAAGATGTCAAACTTCTCACCGAAATCCGCGATCTGCTCAAGACGCGCTGAGACCGACATTATCCCCGGCCTGGTTTTGCTGACCTGCACGGACAGCTCACTTGCGCCGGGGATCGATCCATAAAGAAAATCCATGTTCGCCTCACGGAATATCATGCATATGGCCGGTTCGATGCGATAAGAAGGCACCAAACGGAGTGTCTTTAATGTCCATTTTGAACAGTCTGAGTGCACGCTCTCTGGCGGCTCCCGAGAGCGGCATCGTCGAGGTTGTGAATTATGCCCGGGGACGGGATAATCTCCTGCCGCTCTGGGTCGGCGAAGGCGATCTGCCGAGCCCGGACTTCATCAATCAGGCTGCGATTGATGGGCTGAACAATGGCGAAACCTTCTACACCTGGCAGCGCGGCATTCCCGAACTGCGCCAGGCTCTCAGCCGCTATTACGAACGGCATTTTGCGGCATCGCTGCCGCCGGAGCATTTTTACGTCACCGGTTCCGGCATGCAGGCGATTGTGCTTGCCGTGCAGGCGCTGACTTCGCCGGGCGACGAGATGGTGTATCTTTCACCCACCTGGCCCAATATCGTCGCCGCCATCGGCGTGGCGGGCGCAAAGGCGGTTCCGGTCGGTATCGATTTCCGTGACGGTCGCTGGGACCTCGATATCGGCAAGCTGGAAAGCGCCATCACCGGCAAGACCAGGGCGCTTTTCATCAACACGCCTTCCAACCCGACCGGTTGGACCGCGACGCGCGACAATCTTCGCGATGTTCTGGCGCTTGCCCGCAAACACGATCTCTGGATCGTCGCGGACGAGATTTACGCGCTCTATCACTATGCCGGCACCCGCGCGCCTTCGTTCCTCGACATCATGGAGCCGGACGACAAGATCGTCTTCGCCAATTCCTTCTCGAAGAACTGGTCGATGACCGGCTGGCGTGTCGGCTGGCTTGCAGCGCCGCCGGCCATCGGCCAGGTCATCGAAAACCTCATTCAATATTCCACATCGGGCGTCGCGCAGTTCATGCAGCGTGGCGCAGTCGCAGCCCTCGATCAGGGTGACGGCTTCATCCGCGAAAACTACGAACGTGCCCTGGCGTCCCGCGATATTCTCTGCGATGCGCTGATTGCAACGAACCGGGTTGAAACGCTGAAGCCGGATGGCGCTCTTTACGCCTTCCTCAAGATAGACGGTGTCACGGACAGCCGCGCCACGGCGCTGGATATCGTTGATAAAACCGGCGTAGGCCTTGCACCCGGCACGGCATTCGGCCCGGGTGGAGAGCTGTTTCTGCGCGCCTGTTTCCTGCGCAACCCCAGGCAGATAGAAGATGCAGCCGATCGGCTGGCGTCTTACATCCTCGGCAGGTAGGTCTCGGTCTTCCCTGCAATGTTTGCCTGTCGCGTTGGTACATCCCCGCGACAGGTGCATTTGCTCAAAAAATCACAGTGAAGCTCCAAAACTACAACCCCACGGCGTAACCATCGACGTGCGGGCTTTTCTGTGTTATGCGCTTTCTGTTCCTTTTATGAGAACATTTTCATCTAATAAATAAAAAGCACTTCATTGCGCTAACCAATCGTAAGCCACCTTTTCAGAGGGCTGAGGGCTGGATCGCGTATTTGCTGTGCAAGTAATCAATGATGAAGAATTATTGGCTTTGATGGGCTCAAGAAAAGCAAACAGGGAAGTAAAGTCATGGCTGTTCTGGTCACGGGTGGAGCAGGTTACATAGGAAGCCACATGGTGTGGGCTCTGCTCGATGCCGGGGAAGAGGTTGTTGTTGTCGACCGGCTTTCCACGGGGTCTCGCTGGGCTGTCGCGCCGGCCGCGCGTTTCTATCTGGGGGATGCGGCCGATCGCACCTTGCTCGACCAGATTTTCGAAGAAAACCAGATCGAGACTATTTTCCACTTTGCCGGCTCCCTCAGCGTTCCTGAATCGATCAGCCGGCCGCTCGAATATTACGAAAACAATACCGGTACGACCCGCGCCCTTGTCGCTGCAGCCGTCGCCCATGGCATTCGCAATTTCATCTTTTCGTCGACAGCCGCCGTTTATGGGAACCAGCCTTTTAATGGCCCGGTGCCGGAAACGGCGATCCTGAGCCCTGAAAATCCCTATGGCCTGTCGAAACTCGCCTCTGAAATCATGCTGCGCGACGTCGTACAGGCGCATGATTTCAACTATGTGGCGCTGCGTTATTTCAATGTCGCCGGAGCCGACCCGCAGGGCCGTGCTGGTCCTTCTCCAACGGGCGTGCCAAACCTCATCAAGGTCGCCTGCGAGGCCGCAACCGGCCGTCGGGCTCGGGTTGAGGTCTATGGAACGGACTATCCGACCGCTGACGGCACGGGCGTTCGCGATTATATCCATGTTAGCGATCTCATCGATGCGCATATGCTGGCCATGGCGCATTTGCGCGCCGGTGGCGGCACCCGAACCTTGAATTGTGGTTATGGCGTCGGTTATTCGGTGCTGGATGTGCTGCACGCGGTGCGGCAGGAATCGGAGCAGGATTTCCCGGTTATCCATTGTCCACGCCGGCCGGGTGATATTGCGGCCATGGTAGCGGATTCCACCCGTATTCAGTCGGAGCTGGGTTGGCGCCCGCGTTTCAACGATCTGGCGGTCATCGTTCGCACCGCTCTTCAGTGGGAAGCCAAGCGCCAGGCGCAGCAAAGCGACAGAATTCCCCCGGTCCGGCGCAAGCTGGCAGCGATAGGCTGAGCAGGTTCCGCATCAGCGGGTAGCGTTGTTCTTGACGGAAGGATAGACGACCGGCCGATCCGAAACGCTGGCGGCGGGAAGCCATCGCTCCCTGTCGAAAAAACGGCGCGTCAGCTTCAGTCCCGGCGACTGTTCATTCGCGAGCAAAATCACGTTCATGCGATGCGGCGCGGCCGGCTCCGGCTTGACGGAGACCGAAATGCCGAAATGCTGTGCCTGATAGGGCTGCATCCCGCGTGCCGGTTCAAGCATGGCGGCAAGGTCGCTCCAGCGGGTTTGCCCGATAATCAGGGCCAGCGCATCGTCAAGCTTTGCTTTAATGGCGGCACCGTCAGGCGTCTCAGGCGCCACGGCCTTCATTCGGATAGACCTGATTTCGCCGGACGGCTCTCCCCTGATCTCAAGGAACAGCGATGCCCGTTCGACGGGCGTTGCCGCATTCCCCTCGCCAAGGTCGGCCATGCATTCGAAGTTGCGGATATTCACCGGGCTTGCGTGCCAGCCTTGTCGGTTGGAAAAACCCTCGGCGGCGAAACGGTCACAGAGGTCCTTGCCGGAAAGCACGAAATCGCGTGCGAAAGATGCCCTGTCGCCGGTTTTCTCGAATTTCAATAGATGAGGCGGCAGATAGACCTTCCTGGCCGCTAGCTTTTGCCGTTTGACGGGCTTCACCTTGGGCGGCGGATCGGCGGAATAGATGGCAGGCGCCAGATTGAAATAGGTCAGCAGGCTCCTGAGGTGCTTCTTATCGTTGGCAAGCAGCACCGTCGCTAATATGGCGAGGCAAACGGCCAGCACCGCAAACAGCAGCGCGCCATGGCTTACTCTTTTTTGCAGGCTCGCGTCCATCGCAGGACCCTATGGCTACCGAGGCAGGGCGGCAGCCTTTCTTGATACGAATTTTCGGGCCGTTTTCAGCCCTGTGAATATGGATGTAAGTGGAAGCTCAAAAAATATATCATGCAATCCACCGCCGGAATCTCCGGCGGTGTGTGGTGTTATTCGGATGTATTTTTACCCGTGTTCTGCCCGCCGGCGCTGCTTTCATCGTCTGCGACCGGAATGGCGTAGGAGCCATTCAGCCAGCGGGCAAGATCGAGCGAGCGGCAGCGATCCGAACAGAACGGATAATCGTCGCGTGTCGAGGGCCGCCCGCATTCCGGGCACGGCTGGGATTTACGGAGCGGCGTGACGTTACCGGCGCCTTCAGTGGAGGGTTTTGCCATGGTCTATCCCTCGAGCCAGCCCGATGTCACCTCAAATCCTTCACCGGACAAGAGCGACATGGTCTCGTAAAGCGGCAGGCCGACGACGTTGGTGTAGGAACCGGTCAGTTTCTGCACGAATGCGCCGGCAATGCCCTGAATGCCATAGGCACCTGCTTTGCCGCGCCATTGCCCGGAGGCGATGTAGGCGTCGATTTCGCGCGTCGAGAGGCGCTTGAAGCGCACCTTGGTTTCCACCACCTTCTGACGGATTTTGCCGCCGGGTATCACAAGGCAGATGCCGGTATAGACCCAATGGCTGCGTCCCGAGAGAAGATGCAGCGCTGCCGAGGCGTCTTCGGTATATTCCGCCTTGCCGACGATGCGACGGCCCACGGCCACGACGGTGTCGGAGCCGAGAACATAGGCGTCTTTCCACGTCTGCTCGCTCTTGAGCGCGGCATGCGCCGCTTCGGCCTTCTGCAGCGACAGACGACGACACAGCGTGCGCGGATGCTCAAGCTTCGCAGGCGTCTCGTCGATATCCATCGGCATCAGGCGTGCCGGCTCGATGCCGATCTGATGCAACAGTTCCAGACGCCGCGGTGAGCCGGATGCCAGAACGAGCTTTTGTTTTGAGTTTGTCATTGCGCTGCCCGGGCGTCCGATGCCGAAAACGGATTACTTGAAGCGATAGGTGATGCGGCCCTTGGTCAGGTCGTAAGGCGTCATTTCAACCAGTACCTTGTCGCCGGCCAGAACGCGGATACGGTTCTTGCGCATGCGGCCCGCGGTGTGGGCGATGATTTCGTGTTCGTTCTCAAGCTTCACGCGGAATGTTGCGTTCGGCAGCAATTCGGTTACGATGCCCGGGAATTCAAGGACTTCTTCTTTTGTCATGTAAGGGTTTTCTTCCTGTTGATAGTGCCGGACATGTCCTGTCCGGGAAAATTGCGCGGAAACTACACAATCCCGGCACATTTGTGAACCTCTAAAGCATCGGCTTGAAAATCAGTAATGATTTTCATGAGGCAGCGGCCATTTTCACTCTTTTGAAAGCGTATCCGCCACCGGCTGCTGCCGCCCCGGCAGGCGTTCCGAAATAAGTTTCGACAGATGGTCCCGCACTTCGCGATAGGCGTTGAGAATCTGTTCGCGTGTGCCTGTGATGACCGTCGGATCCATTGTCGGCCAATAGACCACATCGAGCGAATTCGAGCGCGTCAATTCAAGTGCGGCGTGATGGGCTTCCGGCGTTAATGTAATGATCAGATCGAAAAAATCATCCTCGATCTCGTCCAGCGTGCGCGGTTTGTGTTTGCCGAGCGAAAATCCCTGCTCTTCCAGCACTGCATCCACGAAGGGGTCGCGCTCTCCGGCCCGCACGCCAGCCGACTGGATGTAAATGCCGGGCGCTACCAGCCGTTTGGCGATGACTTCCGCCATGGGGGAACGGATGGAGTTCATGCCGCACATGAAGAGGACCGATTTGGGCGCTCGTCCCTCGTTTGGCGCTGCGGCAGGATCGCTCATCTCTAACCCCGCCAATAGAGCACGCAGACAAGGGTGAAGAGGCGGCGCGCCGTATCGAAATCCACCGTGATCTTGCCGGACAGCCGGTCCATCAGGGTCTGCGAGCCGTCATTGTGAATGCCGCGCCGGCCCATGTCGATTGCCTCGATCTGACTGGGCGTGGAGGAGCGGATCGCCTCATAATAGCTTTCGCAGATCAGGAAATAATCCTTGATGATACGGCGGAACGGCGTCAGCGACAGGATATGGGTCGAGACGTCTTTCTCGTCTTCGGTCTTGATCGCGAAAACCAGCTTGGCATCAACAAGCGAAATATGCAGCCGATATGGCCCGCCATCGTGGCCCGCCGGCTCAAAGGTGTTTTCTTCGATCAAGTCGAAAATGGCGACGGCGCGTTCATGCTCCACGTCAGGCGTGGACCGGCCGATACTATCGTCCAGAACCACATCGCAGAGCCGGAAATCGCCTGAAGCCATCGCTTAACTTTCCGGATTGAGGCGAATGGAGACCGAGCGCGCGTGCGCATCCAGCCCTTCCGAACGCGCAAGGGTGATTGCTGCCGGTGCAAGCTGGCGCAACTGCTCTGGTCCAAGGCGCAGGATCGAGGTGCGCTTGACGAAATCCAGCACCGAAAGCCCGGAGGAGAAGCGCGCCGAGCGCGCCGTCGGCAGAACATGGTTGGAGCCGCCGACATAATCGCCGATCACCTCAGGCGTATGACGCCCGACGAAGATGGCACCGGCATTGCGGATGTGGGCCATCAGCGCATCCGGATCGTCGACCGCAAGTTCCAGATGTTCGGCGGCGATGCGGTTGGCCAGCGGAATGGCATCGGTGAGCTTCTCAACCAGAATGATTGCGCCGAAATCGGCCCAGCTCGCCGCCGCCGTCTCGGCGCGCGAGAGGCGCTTCAACTGTCGTTCGACGGCTGCTTCCACCGCCTTGCCCAGTTCGGCATTGTCGGTGATGAGGATGGATTGCGCCCCACGATCATGCTCCGCCTGCGCCAGAAGATCGGCGGCCAGCCAGTCCGGATCATTGTCCCTGTCGGCAATGACGAGCACTTCGGAAGGCCCGGCGATCATGTCGATACCAACGGTGCCGAACACTTGCCGCTTTGCTGCAGCCACATAGGCGTTGCCGGGGCCGACGATCTTGGCGACCGGCGCGATGGTTTCCGTGCCATAGGCAAGGGCTGCGACGGCCTGCGCGCCACCGATGCGATAGATTTCCTCAACACCGGCGATACGCGCCGCAGCAAGAACCGCGGGGTTTATCACGCCGCCATTGGCCGGCACGACCATGACGATGCGCTCCACGCCGGCGACCTTTGCCGGTACGGCATTCATCAGGACAGAGCTGGGATAGCTGGCGGTACCACCGGGCACATAGAGGCCGACAGCCTCGATGGCCGTCCAGCGCGAGCCGAGACCCACACCAATATCGTCTTCGTAGATGTCGTCCTTCGGCATCTGCCGCGCATGGTGTTTTTCAATGCGCCGGGCCGCGAGTTCGAGGGCTTCGATGACGTTTTTGTCGACCGCTGAATAGGCGGCATCGATTTCATCCGCCGTCACCCGCATTGACACCTTGGTAAAGTCGAGGCCGTCGAATTTTTGGGAATAATGGGCAAGGGCCGCATCGCCACGCTGACGGACATCGTTGATGATGTCGCGAACCGTCGCATTGACGTCTTCGGAAACTTCCCTCTTGGTTGTCAGGAAGGCTGCGAATTTCTGTTCGAAATCAGCGGATGCCTGCTCCAGCCAGATTGCCACGCCATTACCCTTTCATTGTCCCCGCGGACGCCGCCGCGAGGTTCACGAACTCGCCGCGCAATAATCGCGGCTCTGGTATGTGGCATAAATCGAAACGGTCACGAAAGGCAACCGTTGCGACGGTGTGGAGTGTTTATTCGCTATCGGGATGATGCGGTTTGGCGGCGGTTTCCCATGCGCCGCTCACATCGGTCAGCTGCGCCTCGATGCATTCGACATCGAGCGCAATGGCGCCGCCGCCCGAAAGCGTCAGCTCAACGGCTCCATCCGGCCCTTCGCCATTCTGCACGAAGCGGATGGCGAGAAGCGACAGCACCTGCTCCTTATCGGTGCGGTTGATGCCATAGGAGCGCACGGCGGATACCCGCTTGAGGAAAACCACGCTGCGGCAGCGTTCCGGCGGCAGGTTCTTCTTGTCCGCGCTTTCCCACACGAAACGGTTGGCGGAAAGCGTGAACTGGCCATGCTTCGGCTCGAAGGCAACGTCTTTCAGTTTAAAGACGCTGTCCTGCATATGCGTCGAGATGACGGAGAGATCTTCAGTATCCAGCGCGAGCAATTTCAGGCCGCTCATCATTTTTTCCTTTTCCGCGGGCCACGGGCCGCAATGTCTATTTCTTGTACTGGAAATAGGCAGTCGAGGCCCGCTCTGCAACGGGTAGGAACCGGATGAGCGGCAATGAAAGGATCAATCGCTGACGCGTTCGACCATTGCGCCGCAGCGGGTAAGTTTTTCTTCGAGGCGTTCGAAACCGCGATCGAGATGGTAGACACGCGAAACCATGGTCTCGCCTTCCGCCACCAGACCGGCAATGACCAGCGAGACGGAGGCGCGCAGATCGGTCGCCATGACAGGCGCACCCTTCAGGCGGGAGACGCCCTCGATGCGGGCCATCTGGCCGGAAAGCGAAATCTTCGCGCCGAGGCGGGCCAGTTCCTGCACATGCATGAAGCGGTTTTCGAAGATGGTTTCGGTAATGTGGGAAACGCCCTGCGAGCGGGTCATCAGCGCCATGAACTGCGCCTGCAGATCGGTGGGGAAGCCGGGGAAGGGCTCGGTGACAACATCGACCGGCTGGATGCCATTGCCGTTGCGCACCACGCGAAGGCCGGTCTCGGTCTCGCTGATCGTCGCACCCGCAAGCCGCAGTGTATCGAGCGCATTGTCAAGCAGCGAAGCGCGTGTGCCTTCCAGCACCACGTCACCGCCGGCCATGGCAACCGCCATGGCATAGGTGCCGGTCTCGATACGATCAGGCAGAACCCGGTGGCGCGCGCCGGAAAGCGAGGTGACGCCCTCGATGGTGATGGTGGAGGTGCCCGCACCTTCGATCTTCGCGCCCATGGCGGTGAGGCACTGCGCCAGATCGACCACTTCCGGCTCGCGGGCCGCGTTGTGAATGACGGTGGTGCCGCGGGCAAGGCTTGCGGCCATCAGCATCACATGCGTTGCGCCGACGGAGACTTTCGGGAACGTGTAAACCGCGCCGATCAGGCCACCCTTGGGGGCCGTGGCGTTGATGTAGCCGCCGTCGATTTCCATCGTCGCGCCGAGCGCCTCGAGGCCCTCGATAAACAGATCAACCGGGCGCGTGCCGATGGCGCAGCCGCCGGGCAGGGAAACGCGGGCGCGGCCTTCACGGGCCAGAAGCGGGCCGATGACCCAGAAGCTGGCGCGCATCTTGGAAACCAGCTCATAGGGGGCCGTCGTATCGACCACGGTGCGGCAGGTGAAATGGACGGTGCGGGAATAGGCTTCGCCCTGACTTTCGCGGCGGCCATTGACGGAAATATCGACGCCGTGATTGCCGAGAATACGGATGAGCTGTTCAACATCGGCCAGATGCGGCACGTTTTCGAGCGTCAGCGTGTCGCTGGTCAGAAGCGATGCGATCATCAACGGCAAGGCAGCGTTTTTTGCGCCGGAGATGGGGATGATGCCGTTAAGCTTGTTGCCACCCGTAATTCTGATGCGATCCATGCGTCCCTACGGGCCTGTGCCCGCCTTTCTTATCATGCCTTGCGGAAAGGCGCGTCCTTAGACGAATTTCCGCGGCGTTTCAATTTATGCTGATGAATTCTCTATGAGGATGATTCGTCCGTTTTTGCGGCAGGCAGACCGATTGTATCGTCCGCATCGCCGGCGCGGCGCGCACGAACCTGCTGTTTACGCTTCAGAAGGTTTTCACGAAGCTTCTTGGCCGCCCGCGCCTTGCGCTCCGCTTCGCGCTGCCGCGCCTTCTCGCCGGGGCCAGCCTGCGCATTGCCGTTAGCCGCCAAGGCGGACGGCTCTGCGGAAGTCTCCACGGAAACCGCAGCCTTCGCCTGTTTGTCATGATGTTCGTTCATAAATTCAGCAATATCCGAAAAATGCATTTTTCAACAGGGGGAACGCTTTTTTGCCCCGCTTGATGAAGAATATCGTTTTGCGACTTGCGCTCATCAAAAACCTATGGCAATAGGCCGCCACGCTTGATGCTGAAGCACACGCTTCGGCACCGGATGCTGCTATAGCTCAGGGGTAGAGCACTCCCTTGGTAAGGGAGAGGCCGAGAGTTCAAATCTCTCTAGCAGCACCATTTTCCCATAAATTAAAGAAATTACGCACTTTCCAGAGCCGCGGCATTGGCCTGCTGCGCACTGCTTGCGCATTTCCCCAAGCGCTTCCTGCAAGTTCTAGACAGCAGAAATCCAGACGAACGGAAAACCGCGCCTCTTGCGAAGCGCGGTTTCCATATCCGAATATTCTGTTGCTGCCAGAGCGGGACGAAACCGCCCGTAGCCAACGGGCGCCGCTTACTGGCGGAATAGCGACAGGATATTTTCGGAGCTGGTATTGGCGATGGAGAGCGACTGGATCGCCAGCTGCTGCTGCGTCTGGAGAGCCTTCAGTCGGGTGGATTCTTCGTTCATGTCGGCGTCAACGAGGCGGCCGATGCCCTTGTCGATGGAGTCGGTCAGCTTCGAGACGAAGTCTTCCTGCAGATCGAGACGCATCTTGATAGAGCCAAGATCGGCACTTGCGCTGATGAGCGATTCCAGCTGCGTGTTGACGAACTGGATCATGTTGTCGAGACCGTCATTCTCTGTCAGCGGCTGGCCCTTGGCATCCGTCAGGCCGCTGAGGTCCTTGGTGATGTCCAGATCGATCAGCGAGTAATCAAGTTTCTGCGCCATCTGCGATGTTGCCGCAGCGGTTTCGAGATAGATGTTGTTGTTGGAGGAGCCACCGGTGCCAATTGCCGTAACCGTGGTGCCAGCGGGCGTCGGTGCCGTATTGTTGGCCTTGACATAGAGTGCTTCGCCAGCTGCGTTTTCACCGATCTTGAAATAGGTGCCGTTGTTTCGTGCAGTGGTGGCGGCGGCAACGGTTACGAGGCCGGTTGTTGCGTCTGCAGCGGAAACCGTGGTTGTCGTGCCCGAGGGGAAGCCCAGAAGCTGAGATTGGGTAAATACTTTTGCGGTGAAAGGCGTGGTTGTTGCGACACCTGCAGGTGTTGTCGTCGTGATCTCGAAATCGCGCAGAACGCCGGTGTCGGAGTAATAGGCAGAGCTGTCGAGAATGCCGTTTTTCGTCGCGCCGGTGGACGTATCGAAAAGCGCGGTCTTGTTATCGACCTGAATGTTGATGGTCTTGACGGCGACGTTACCTGCGCCATCGCGGATGAAGGAGCCGACGACCTGTTTGGTGATGGGTGTCAGGTTACCGGAGGCGTCGCTGATCTTGCCTTTCAGCCAGTTTTCGCCGGAGAAGGAGGCGGATTCGCCGATGCTCTTCAGCTGGTCCTGAAGCTGGCGGATTTCTTCCTGGATCTTTGCCTTGTCGACACCTGCTTCGCGGGCGGCAACCAGCTTCTTGCTGATTTCCTTGACGACATCGACGGTGGTTTCCATGGCGGAATAGGCGGTATCGACCTTGGCGGCGCCGAGGCCGAGCGCGTCCTGCACGGCGGACAGAGCGCCATTATCGGAACGCATGGTGGTCGCGATCGACCAGTAAGCGGCGTTGTCGGATGCGGTCTTGACGCGCAGGCCGGAGGAGACGCGCGACTGCGTTTCTTCCATGCTGCTGCCGATGGCGCGAAGGGTCTGCAGGGCGGCCATTGCCGCGACGTTTGTCAAAATGCTGGTCATAATTATTTGCCCCTTGATTGGCTGAAATGAAAAGGGACATTCCGGATTGCCGCCGGGAACGATCGAGCGGCTTGATGCCTGTTAACCTCTTTTTCGTCTTGGTTAACCAATCGTTTCGATGACTAGGTTTTAGGCGGCGAATGGTTAACAAAGCCTAAATCGCTATTAATAAAAATTAGGAAATAATAATTTCTCTTAACCATAATGAAAAAGCCGCGCTCGAGGCGCGGCTTTCCGATTTGAATGATGTCGCTTGCGATTAACGGAAGAGCGAGAGAATGCTCTGCGAGTCGTTGTTGGCGATCGACAGGGCCTGAACAGCCAGCTGCTGCTGGGTCTGAAGAGCCTTGAGGCGCGTGGATTCCTCGTTCATTTCAGCGTCCACGAGACGGCCGATGCCCTTGTCGAGCGAGTCGGTCAGCTTGTTGACGAAGTTTTCCTGCAGTTCGACACGCATCTTGACTGAACCAAGGTCGGCGGAGGCGGAGATCATGCTCTGGAGCTGCTTGTCGACGAATACGATCATGGCATCGAGATACTGGTTCGCAGAAAGTGCGGAACCGTCCGCATTCGTCAACGTTCCGACGAGATCCTTGGTGATGTTCAGAGACGTCAGAGAGTAGGAAAGCGCTTTCGCCAGCTGGTTACCGGTTCCTGTTTGAAGATAAACGTTCTGACCATCCTTGGACGTGCCGATCGCGACAGTGCCGAGCGCTTTCTGGGCCGTGTCGATGGCGGCAGTACCCGTTGAAGCGGTGGCTGCCGTGCCATCACCCATGACTTTGACATATTGATCGTCGCCGATCTTCAGGTAAGCGCCGTTCTCCGTTGCCGTCGAACCCAAAGTGACAACATAGAGGCCGGTGGTAGCGTCAGGGGTAACAGCGACCGGCGTTCCCGCCGTTGCAGGCGTCAGAGCCTTCAGCTGCGCTTCATTGAACACTACTGCTGCCTTGACCGTGGTTGCCCTTGCAGCGCCGACGCCCGTCGTGATTTCGAAGTTCTTGTACGACCCCGTCGAGGAATAGACGGCGAAAGAGTCGAGAATGCCCTGCTTGTCCTTCGCAGCGCCAGAAGACGTGTCGAACAAGACGGTGTCATTGCCAAGTGCGACGTTGATCGTCTTCACCGAAACGTTGCCGCTGTTGTCGCGTATAAAGGAGCCGACAACTTCCTTGATAATGTCGGCCAGTTTACCCGTGCCATCGCTGATCTTTGCCTGCAGCCAGTTTTCGCCGGAAAAGGACGAGGAGCTGGAAATCGACTTCAGCTGATCCTGCAGCTGGGCAATTTCTTCCTGGATTTTGGACTTGTCGACGCCGGGTTCGCGGGCGGCAACCAGCTTGTTCTTGATTTCCTTGACGACATCGATCGAGGATTCCATGCCCGAATAGGCAGTATCAACCTTTGCAGCGCCGAGGCCGAGAGCGTCCTGTACAGCGGAAAGCGCACCATTGTCGGAACGCATGGTGGTCGCAATCGACCAGTAAGCGGCGTTGTCGGAAGCTTCGCCGACGCGCTGGCCGGAGGAGACGCGGTCCTGCGTGGCTTCCATGTTCTGGCCGATGGAACGCAGGGTCTGGAGTGCAGACATAGCTGCAACGTTTGTCAAAATGCTGGTCATAATAAATTGCCCCTTGAATGGCTGATTAGAAAAGGGACATTCCGGTTTCACCGGGAACGGCGCACAGCATCATGCCTGCTAACCTGCTGATTTTAATGGTTAGCTCACCGTTTCGATGGCTCTAGCTAACCGCTTCATGGTTAATAAATACTTAAAGTAGTAAAAATGCGAAGGTAAAATTTTTACGTGTAAATCATCTAAAAAAGTTAAAAATAATATAACCGCACCCGTCTCCGGATACGGCGTTCCAAATGGCAATACGCCATGGCTGGTGCTTCGCCCGCTTTTTACTGGATAATCTCGAGGTGAGCTCAATTTTGCCGTCCGCGGAAAAACGGAATGCCAGGTAAATTTCAATTCCCTTCGAGGGGGCGATAAACGAAAAAAGCCGCGCTCGAGGCGCGGCTTTCCGATTTGAATGATGTCGCTTGCGATTAACGGAAGAGCGAGAGAATGCTCTGCGAGTCGTTGTTGGCGATCGACAGGGCCTGAACAGCCAGCTGCTGCTGGGTCTGGAGAGCCTTGAGGCGCGTGGATTCCTCGTTCATTTCAGCGTCTACGAGGCGGCCGATGCCCTTGTCGAGCGAGTCGGTCAGCTTGTTGACGAAGTTTTCCTGCAGTTCGATGCGCATCTTGACCGAGCCGAGGTCAGCGGCGGCGGACGTCATGCTCTGGAGCTGCTTGTCGACGAAGGAAACCATGGCGTCGAGGGACTGCTCGGCGGTCAGGGTCACGCCGGTCGGGCCGACGAGATCCTTGGTGATGTCGAGCGACGTCAGCGAGTAGTTCAGGGCTTTGGCGAGCTGGTTGTTGGCGCCGGTTTCAAGATAGACGTTCTTGCCATCCTTCGTCGTGCCGATTGCCACGGTGCCAGCCGTAACCTGTGCCGTGTCAACAGTGGTGGCGTTGCCGGTGGTGCCGTCACCCATAACCTTGACGAACTGGTCGTCACCGATTTTCAGATAAGCGCCGTTCTCGGCTGCCGAAGCGTTGGCGACGACGACCAGGCCGGTTGTCGCATCAGCGACGGCAGTAACCGGAGTAGCAGCAGCAGCGGGCGTCAGACCCTTAAGCTGTGCTTCGGTGAATACCATTGCAGCCTTGACTGTGGTGGCCTTGGCAGCGCCAACACCAGTCGTAATTTCGAAGTTCTTGTAAGCGCCGGTCGAGGAATAGGAAGCGAAGGAATCGAGGATGCCCTGCTTGTCCTTTGCAGCGCCGGAAGACGTATCGAACAGGACGGTGTCGTTGCTAAGGGCAACGTTGATCGTCTTGACGGAAACGTTGCCACCGGAATCACGGATGAACGAACCGACGACCTGTTTGGTGACGTCGGTCAGCTTGCCCGTGCCGTCGCTGACTTTCGCCTGCAGCCAGTTTTCACCGGAGAAGGACGAAGAGCTGGAGATCGACTTCAGCTGATCCTGCAGCTGGGAGATTTCTTCCTGGATCTTGGACTTGTCGACGCCGGGTTCGCGGGCGGCAACCAGCTTGTTCTTGATTTCCTTGACGACGTCAATGGACGATTCCATGCCGGAATAGGCGGTATCAACCTTGGCAGCGCCGAGGCCAAGAGCGTCCTGTACGGCGGACAGAGCGCCGTTATCGGAACGCATCGTGGTCGCGATTGACCAATAGGCGGCGTTGTCGGAAGCTTCGCCGACACGCTGGCCGGAGGAGACGCGATCCTGCGTCGTTTCCATGTTCTGGCCGATAGAGCGCAGGGTTTGGAGCGCAGACATAGCTGCGACGTTGGTAAGAATGCTTGTCATGGTAGATTTGCCCCTTGAATGGCTGATTAGAAAAGGGACATTCCGGTTTCACCGGGAACAGCGCGCAGCGTCATGCCTGCTAACCGGCTGATTTTTAAAGGTTAGCTCGCCGTTTCGATGGCTCTAGCTAACCGCCTTATAGTTAATGAAGACCTAAGGATTCTCACGTCTCACGATAAAATCTTAATATGCGAATAGTCTGAAAATATCAGAAAGAAAAAAGCCGCGCTCGAGGCGCGGCTTTCCGATTTGAATGATGTCGCTTGCGATTAACGGAAGAGCGAGAGAATGCTCTGCGAGTCGTTGTTGGCGATCGACAGGGCCTGAACAGCCAGCTGCTGCTGGGTCTGGAGAGCCTTGAGGCGCGTGGATTCTTCGTTCATTTCAGCGTCCACGAGGCGGCCGATGCCCTTGTCGAGCGAGTCGGTCAGCTTGTTGACGAAGTTTTCCTGCAGTTCGATGCGCATCTTGACCGAGCCGAGGTCGGCGGCGGCGGACGTCATGCTCTGGAGCTGCTTGTCGACGAAGGAGATCATGGTGTCGAGTGCCTGCTCGGCGGTCTGGGTCACACCGGTCGGGCCGACGAGATCCTTGGTGATGTCGAGCGATGTCAGGGAGTAAGCAAGCTTGTCTGCAGTGCTTGCAGCGCCCTGATCAAGGTATACAGCGACGCCGCCGACAGAGCCAATCGAGGTGTTTACGACCGGGGCCGTCGGGCCGTCGGAGGCGGCGGGGGCGCCGGCAGCTGCCGAGATGATTTTTACATACTTGTCATCGCCGACTTTAAGGTATGTGCCGGTTGCGGCAATCGGGGAACCCGCGGCTGCGTTTTTGATGACCGCCAGGCCGTTTGCCATTACTTCATAGTCGGCAACCGCAGCGCCATTTCCAAGGGCGCTCGCCTTGAGTTGCGCTTCGGTATAGGTCTCGGCGGCGACGACCTTGGTCGTTGCTGTAGCGGCGGTAGCGCCGGCAGTCAGTTTGAAGAGATCGTAGGTGCCGGACTTGGAGTAATAAGCGAAGGTATCAAGGATACCGGCCTTGTTCGCGGCGGTGCCCGAAGATGTATCGAACAGCACGGTGTCGGCTGTCAGCGCGACATTGATCGTCTTGACGGAAACATTGCCGCCAGCGTCGCGGATGAACGAACCGACGACCTGCTTGGTGACGTCGGTCAGGTTACCGGCGCCATCGCTGATCTTCGCCTGCAGCCAGTTTTCGCCAGAGAAGGACGAGGAGCTGGAGATCGACTTCAGCTGATCCTGCAGCTGGGAGATTTCTTCCTGGATCTTGGACTTGTCGACGCCGGGTTCGCGGGCGGCAACCAGCTTGTTCTTGATTTCCTTGACAACGTCAATCGACGATTCCATGCCGGAATAGGCGGTATCAACCTTGGCGGCGCCGAGGCCGAGAGCATCCTGCACGGCGGAAAGAGCGCCGTTATCGGAACGCATGGTGGTCGCGATCGACCAGTAGGCGGCGTTGTCGGAAGCTTCGCCGACGCGCTGGCCGGAGGAGACGCGATCCTGCGTCGTTTCCATGTTCTGGCCGATAGAGCGCAGGGTCTGGAGCGCAGACATGGCTGCGACGTTGGTAAGAATGCTTGTCATGATGAATTTGCCCCTTGAATGGCTGATTAGAAAAGGGACATTCCGGTTTCACCGGGAACAGCGCGCAGCGTCATGCCTGCTAACCGGCTGATTTTTAATGGTTAGCTCACCGTTTCGATGGCTTAGCTAACCTTCATATAGTTAATTAACATCTAATAACTCGCTAAAAAAGTGCATTCTGACTATTTGGTTCGCAACCTTTGCGCGCGTGCGCGTGTAACCGGAAATGCTTAAAAAACCATAAAGCCGCACCCGTTTCCGGATGCGGCTTTGGTAGAGGAACAATACGCTTGGGTCAGCCTCCGTCGCGTTTGCCTTTTCACCTGATTGCAAGACGGTCAGCCACCGCTTGCGATCCTGTGTTTCATGTCATTCCGGACAGCGGCTATCCGCTTGTCCATGCACAAAATCTGACAGCCGGTACTTGCCAATTTCCTAATTTCAGAGGGTATACGGCCCCTCGTTCAAATCGTGGTAAATGCTTTGAAAGCAGGGATGGTAAACGAAATATTGCGGTTTGCGGGCCGCCCCATAAAGCAAAACCGCGCCCTTTCGGGCGCGGCTCGTTTTTGTCGTTTGGGTCCGATTAACGGAAGAGCGACAGGATGTTCTGCGAGTCGCTGTTGGCGATCGACAGGGCCTGAATTGCCAGCTGCTGCTGCGTCTGCAGAGCCTTGAGGCGGGTGGACTCTTCGTTCATGTCGGCGTCAACCAGGCGGCCGATACCCTTTTCCATCGTATCCGACAGCTTGGAGACGAAGTCTTCCTGCAGGGAGATACGCGAGGAAAGAGCACCAAGCTTTGCAGCTGCGGAGTTCATGCCTTCCAGCTGACCATCGACATGCGAGATCAGGCTGTCCAGTACGTCTTCGTCCGTTGCCGTGGCGGCAAGGCCGAGGCCGGTCTTGATCGTGCTGAGCTTGGTGATGTCGACCTTGGAGACGGAAGTGTCCGTTACGAACACGGCAGCCGTCGTGGTCAGAGCGGTCGGTGTGCCAGCGAGCGCAGTACCGGTTGCGTCCGTTACTTCCAGGAACTTGTTCGGTTCAACTTCCTTGAAGAACTTCGGAGTAGCGGCACCGTCCGTCCAGACGCTGTCCGATACCTTGGAAGCGGTGGCAGCAGCGGGCGGGGTCGTCGTTGCGGTGTAGTACTTGCCGTCCGTCCACTGGGCAACGGTTGCCTTCGTAGCGTTCTTGTCCAGAAGGCCCTGGTTTTTGCCGCTGGAGTCGACCAGTACGTTTGTGCCGTCAAGCTTGATATCAACAGCCTGCGTCTGGACATTGCCAGAAGCGTCACGGGTGAACGAGCCAACGATCTGCTTGTCGATCGATACGCCGACTGCCAGATCGGCAGCAGCAGCACCGGCCTTGCCGATCGAGCCCTTCAGCCAGTTTTCACCGGAGAACGATGCGGAAGAGGTGATGGACGTCAGCTGATCCTGGAGCTGGGTGATTTCAGCCTGGATCTTTGCCTTGTCGGCGGTGGATTCCTTGGCGGTGACGAGCTTCTGCTTGATCTGGTCAACGACCTTGATCGCAGATTCCATACCGGCATAGGCAGTGTCGATCTTTGCGGCGCCGAGACCCAGAGCGTCGGAAACCGAGCCGAGGGCTGCGTTGTCGGAGCGCATCGTGGTCGCGATCGACCAGTAAGCGGCGTTGTCGGAAGCCGTGCTGACGCGTTGGCCAGTCGAGATGCGGTTCTGCGTCGATTCCATGTTGTTGCTGATCGTGCGCAACGTCTGGAGAGCGGCCATAGAAGAAGCGTTGGTAAGAATGCTTGCCATAATAAATGTGTCCCTTGTTTTTACGAGATACTGGAGTGGGGACATTCCGGACTTGGTATTACCGGCCACAACGTTTCGGCTTCATGCCACTCGGTTCAGAATTACTATGTTCTGGAAACCAAACCCGCTGCGTGTGGATTGGAGTTTCCCAGCGAAAAATTGCACAATTCTTAATTTTGGCGGTTGCTTTTGTGATGAATTACTTATGGTTATTCAGGAGTTATTCAAAATGGTTACTTATTGCCTGACGATTATAGTTATCCGACCCCTAGCAAATTTGGTAACCAAAGCCTTAAAACGCGAAAACCCCGCTGCCTTGGGGCTGCGGGGTTAACAAACAGGATTAACGAAGTTTATTTCGGCACAAATGCCGTCAGTTGAACGATCTGACGAGGCTGCCGACAAGCAGGTTCCAGCCGTCGATCAGCACGAAAAACAGGATCTTGAACGGCAGGGAAATCGAGGTGGGCGGCAGCATCATCATGCCCATGGCCATGGTGATGGTGGCGACGATGAGATCGATGACCAGAAACGGCAGGATGATGAGGAAACCGATCTCGAAACCGCGGCGGATTTCCGACAGCATGAAGGCCGGAACGAGCACGCGGTAATCGACGACATTGTCGGTCATCACTTCCTGTCCGCGCTCGCGGGCGATATCCACGAACAGCTTCAGGTCCTTGTCACGCGTATTGGCGTTCATGAAGGTGCGGAAGGGTTCGGCGATGCGTCCTATGGCCTGCTGCTCGTTGATCTGGTTCTGCAAAAGCGGCTGCACGCCGTCGGTCCAGGCTTTGTCGAAGGTGGGCGACATGACGTAGAAGGTCATGAACATCGCCATCGACAGCAGGATCATGTTGGACGGGGTAGAGGCCAGTCCCATGCCGGAGCGCAGGATCGAAAAGGCGATCACGAAGCGCGGAAAGCTCGTGACCATGATCAGGATGCCCGGCGCGACGGAGAGAACCGTCAGAAGGCCGAAGGTGCGGATGATCCATGCCGCAACGGATCCGTCTATCTGCGTATTGAACAGATCGGACGGAAATTGCTGGGCGTTGGCAAGGCCCGGCAAGGCGAGGAGGACGGCGATGGTTACAAGAAATCGAATCATTCGATGACAAAGGTCCGGAACATGACCTTGGATACGCGCCCTTGCGAGCGCAGGTCAACTCGTTCCTGAATGTCATCCTTAAGATATTGAAAGCCGCGCGGCCCTTCCAGCTGCTGAAGGGAAACGGTGCGCACATAGGCCATGATATCCTGGTGGATATCCTCCGCCAGCCCGACTTCCACCGGCCCCTTGAACATCAGCGCCACTTCCAGCCGCACCCAGTTGGTCGAAGGGTAGGCGAGGTTGGTGGTGATGGGATCGAGCTGGACGATGCCGTTCGCTTCGGCCGAGATTTTCTCGATGCCCTCGGCGGCCTTGCCCTTTTCACCCGAAGCGGCCGGTGCGTGCGCTGCGGCTTCCGCGCCGGCGATCTTCGGGGCGATCATGCCGCCCACCAGCCAGCCGCCGCCCGCACCGAGCAGCGTCAGGATCACAACCCCGGCGATGGTCATGACCACCGGGGAGGACTTTTTCTTGTTCTCAGCCTGTTCGTTTTCCATGGTCAGTCCCGCTCCCGCAAACCGGCGTCAGAGCGGCGAGAACAGGTCGACGACCTGCTGACCGACCGGGGGCTGCTGCACTTCCGTCAGGCGGCCACGACCGCCGTAGGAGATGCGGGCCTCGGCGATACGCTCATAGGAAATCATGTTCTGCGCATCGACATCCTGCGGCCTGACGATACCGCCGACATTGAGGATGCGGATTTCATGGTTGACGCGCACTTCCTGCGAACCGCTGATGATGAGGTTGCCGTTTTCCAGAATGCCGGTCACCACGGCGGCCACCATCAGCGTCAGCTTTTCGGAACGCTTGGTCTTGCCCTTGGCCTGGGTGTCGGTGTCCGATCCGTATTTGATGTTGGAGTCCGCCTCCGGTGTCCAGCCGAAGATTTCCGCCTTGGCCTTCCAGTTCAGACCGCTGGAATTGGTGCGGTTGCGCTCGGTCTCGTTGTCGAAATCGGCCTTGTCGTTGATCTGGATGTTGACGGTCAGGATGTCGCCGATATTCAGCGCGCGCAGATCCTTGAACAAGGCGCCCTGGCTGTCGCTCCACAGCGAATAGCCGCTCGCCATATGTTTCGGCTGCTTGGGATACATGCCCATCTGCGGCGTCTGGCTGAATTGCAGACCGCTGCCGATCGGGCTCATCGCGGGTGCGTTGCCGATTTCCTTCAGGGTCTGGTTGTTCTGGCAGCCTGCCAGGAGAGCGAGCGGCAGGAGGAGGGCCGGGAGACGACGCGTGCTCATGAAGGATCCTTCGAAGTGTTTTTATCGGTTGCCTGCGACATGATGCCGGCGACAGTGGCGGCTTTCTGCGCATCCATCTCGCTGAGGATGAGGCCGGACTGGCGCGGTGGCAGCTGCATGATGATGGCGGCCGCAATCTCCACATGCATCTTCTCGAGCTGGGGTGCGGCGGCATCCGGCTTCATCGTCTTGTAGACATCGACGAGATTGGCTTTCGCCTGGGCGAGGAAATGCTCGCGGCGCGCCAGCCAGTCCTCGTATTCCGCCTTGCGGTCTTCCAGCACGGAGATGCGCTCGTTGACGTCGGCCTGAAGCTTTTCAAGCTCCTGCTTCTGCATCAGGTAACGCTGGTCGCGGGCGGCATCGGCAATGTTGGTGCAGAATTTCTGGATTTCATCCTGCGTGCTCAGTTCCGACACCACATTCTGTTGGCTTTCGGCGCCGGCGGCCGGCAGCAGGAAAAGCAGGGAGGCAACGGCTGCGAACCGGACAAGACCATTCGGCAGGGCTTGGTTTTTAAGAAGTTCCATCATTGCAGCACAAGCTCCGCCTGAAGGGCACCGGCGGATTTGATGCCTTGCAGGATGGATATGATGCCATCCGCCTTGAGCCCGATGCTGTTGAGACCGGCAACCAGCGTGCGAAGGTCGGGACCTTCGACGATGGCGACCTTGCTGCCTTCCTGAAGCGCCATGATGTCCGTCTGCGGCTGCACGGCGGTCTGGCCACGCGAGAAGGGCGCCGGCTGGATGACCTGCGGTGATTCCGTCACCTGCACGGTCAGCGTTCCATAGCTGACGGCGACGCGGGAGATGCGCACATCCGCGCCGATGACGATCGTGCCGGTGCGTTCGTTGATCACGACCTTGGCGGGCGTATCCGTCTCCACCGTCAGGTTCTCGATTTCCGCCATCAGCCGGGTGAGGTCAGCGGTGCGGGGTTTCTGCACCGCGATTTCCTGCGAATCGCGCGGCTCGGCGATACCATCGCCATAACGCGCGCGGGCAAAGGCGTTGACAACGTCTGCAACACGCACCGCAGTCGAAAAATCGGGATTGCGCAGCTGAAGGACCAGATTGACCGAATCCTTGAATTTGGACGGCAATTCACGCTCGATGATCGCGCCGTTTGGCACGCGTGCGGATGTGGTCACGCCCTGTGTCAGCGTCGCGGCATCCCCCTGCGCCGAAAAGCCGTTGACGATCAGCGCGCCCTGGGCAACCGCATAGATCTGCCCGTCCGCGCCGGAAAGCGAGGTCATGATCAGCGTGCCGCCGCGCAGCGAAGAGGCGTCGCCCAACGAGCTGACCGTTACGTCGACACGGCTGCCGGGGCTGGCAAACGGCGGCAGATTGGCCGTCACCATCACCGCGGCGATGTTCTTGGCATTCGACTGGCCGCCCTGCGTGGTGATGCCGAGGTTCTGCAGCATCGCGCGCATGGATTGTTCGGTGAATGGCGAGGAGCGCAGGCTGTCGCCCGTGCCCTGCACGCCGACGACGAGACCGTATCCGATCAGCTGGTTGTCGCGTCCAGCCTGCAACGATGCGATATCCTTGATGCGGGATGTATCGGCATGGGCTGCGGGTACGGGAAGGAACGGCTGGGCCGAAAACAGAATGGCCGCGGCCAGGATACGAAGCAATCTCATTTCGCCATCACCTGAATGGTTCCGTCCTTCATGACCGTGCCGCTGACCATCACGCCGGAATCGATGTTGCGCACCCGCACCACTTCACCCAGTGAGCCGTCGGTCATCGGCGTTCCCGACGCCATCAGCGTCATGTTGCCGATGGTGAAAACGAGCTTGACGCTGGTGCCGCGCACCACCAGCGATGGTTCGCGCAATGCCGCAACCGGAATGGTGCGGCCGGGAAGCAGGGTCTGCTTGGAGATCATGCCCTCCACTTCGCTGATATCGGTCGCGTAACCTGAGGAAATGTTGGGATTGGTCACTTCCACCGGTTTCACCTGCTCGGGCGTAATCGCCTCGCCCGGATAGATGGTGCGGGTGGGAACCAGCGCCATCGGCGCCTGGGCGAAAGCCGGCGCCATGGCAACCAGTGAAAAGGCAGACGCCAGGCACATACGGACGAGCGCCGTTCTGCAGCTGTTATTTTTTCGGCCAAACCTCATGTCCGCCTGCCTTTCCGTTCTTACTTCAGGTTCTTGCTGACAATCGATGCCATTTCGTCAGCGGTGGTGATGACCTTGGAATTCATCTCATAGGCGCGCTGCGCCGTGATCAGGTCGGTGATTTCCTTGACCGCGTCGACGTTCGAGCCTTCAAGGTAGGATTGCTTGATGTAGCCGTAGCTCGGATCGTCAGGCACGCCGATGACCGCGTCGCCGGAAGCCGGCGTCTGGGCAAAGAGGTTGTCGCCGAGCGGCTTCAGGCCGGCTTCGTTGGCGAAGTTGGCGATGGTCAGCTGGCCAAGTTCGGTGAAGTCAGCGGCATTGCCGATACGGGCCGTCACCTGACCCGTGCGGGTAACGGTGATGTCCTGCGCGTCGGTCGGGATGTTGATGTTGGGAATGACATTATAGCCATCGACCGTCACCAGATTGCCGTCGGCATTCTTGTTGAAGGCGCCGGCGCGGCTGTAGAGCGTCGAACCGTCAGCCGCTTCGATCTGGAACCAGCCCTGTCCGATGATCGCCACGTCGAGTTTGTTGCCGGTCTCGATCAGGTTGCCCTGGGTATGAATGTTGCGGACGGCGGACGTCTGCACGCCGAGACCGATATTGGCGCCTTCCGGCACGATCGCCTGGTTGGCGCGGTTCGGCACGCCCTGCATGCGCTCGGTCTGGTAGAGCAGATCGGTGAACTCCGCACGCGCGCGCTTGTAGCCGGTGGTGTTGATGTTGGCGATGTTGTTGGCGATGACTTCCAGATTGGTCTGCTGGGCGTCCATACCGGTGGCGGCGATTGCAAGAGCTCTCATATCAATATTCCCGCTGGGCTAGATCTGCATCTTGGTAATGTCGAGATAGGCCGAAACGATCTTGTCGCGCAGCGCGATGGCGGTCTGCAGCGATTGCTCGGCCGAAAGCACGGCATCGACCACTTCACGCGTGTTCGCCTTGCCCTGAATGCCTTCGAAGGAAGCGACTTCCGCCTTCTTCAGGTTGTTCATCGCATCCAGCGATACGTTGCCGAGAACGCTCGCGAAGCTTGCGCCCGTCTGCTGGGCGGGCGTCGTCTGCTGGCTGCCGAAAACGCTTTCCGTCAGCGAGGAGATGTCGCTTGCGCCGCGCGTGAGCGAAAGGGAACTGAGTTGCTTGATGCCGTCGATCATTGCGATGCCTTCAGAAGGTCGATGGTGGAGGCGACGAGGTCGCGTGTCTGGCGGATGACCTGAAGGTTGGCGTCATAGCTGCGGTTTGCTTCGCGCATGTCGGCCATTTCAATCAGGATGTTGACGTTCGGCATCTTCACCATGCCGTTGGTGTCGGCGGCCGGGTTGCCGGGGTCGTATTCGTTGACGAAGTCACCACGGTCGACGCCGAGCTTCTTCACCGTCACGCGCTCCACGCCGCTGACGCGGTCGAGCTCGGAACCGAAGGTAACGGTCTTGCGGCGATAGGGGTCGGCGCCGGGGGTGTCGCCGGTCGATCTGGCGTTGGCGATGTTTTCGGACACGACGCGCAGTCGGGTGGACTGCACTTCCAGGCCGCTGCCCGCGATCTTGCTCGCCGCACTCAAGGGATCCATGGTTTACCTCTTAACCGTCATCAGCATCATGCGATGGAAGGATTTGACGAGATTGGCGTTCAGGTCGTACTGCCGCTTGATCTCGCCGGTCTTGGTCATTTCTTCCGCAAGCGCGACCGAATTGCCGGATTCCTGCATGCCGATCTCGTTATTGACCGGGTTGTCACGCACGGCGATATTTTCGCTGAGGTTGCTCGCGCCAAAATGGGCGGGATGGGTCTTTGCCATGCCGACCTGCTGGCTGGTGGCCTGCATGACCGCTTCGAAAGGGCTGACATCCTTGGCGTGGAACTTGGGGGTGTTGGCGTTGGCGATGTTGGTCGCCACGACTTCCTGCCTCACGCTCAGCCATTCCGCTTGGCGGGATGCCAGATCGAACAGTTGAATCGGTTGCATAGACTTCTCCATCTCGTATGGCCCGAACCTAAGGGGCTAATCTTGCGTCAGACTTGCGGGGAGGGACGAAGGCGTCGAACGGCGGCAGAACGGTCATCCGTGAAACAAAAAAGGCGCGTCCGCAGAAGCGGCGCGCCTTTTTTCAGGAAAGAAAATTCGTCTATTTTTCAGGACGATATGTTTTACCCGCGGATGTTTCGATCTGCCATTCACCGCCGCGTTGCTCGATCTTGGTCAGAAGCGCATTGTCGGGCAATGTCGAGCCGACCCGCACCATATACATGCCCGATCCATCCTCGATCAGCGCCCGACCGTTGGAAACATGCAGCAGGCGGAACGACGTCTGGCCGGGGAAGGGCTGGTCTTCCACTCGGGCGGCGAGATCGTTCTGCTTTTCCTTGCCGCTGGCGTTGACTGTCGCCGTCGTCAGCATGTCAGGCAGTTCGGCCGGTGGCGGCATGTCTTCCTTGTTGCGGTTGGTCATGGCCATCGGCGAAACGCTGAAGACTTCGCGGGGGCCGGTGTGGGGCAGGTCGCGTGTGCGGTCACCGCCCGCCACCTTTATCCCAAACTTGTCTTCATTGAAGAAAACATACCAGGGGAAAAAGGCGGCCGCTGCAGCAAGCCCAATTCCCGTCCAGGCCAGAATGCGGTCGAGCGTGAAGAAAGGCGGCTGCGGCCGTGCATCCTCGACGTCGCCATTGTCGATCTTTTTCTTTTTCACGGCGTCAGCCTCTCATTCTCGGGTTTACCTGCGGCTGATTGTTCTGCACTCCGCCACGCAGCGCCGTCGCGAGATCAGCATAGGCGTCCTGCGCCGCCGGTTCGTTCGGAAGCTGTTTCAGCGTTTCGTAGATGATCGGCACCTGCTTTACCGCCATGTCGAGATCGGGATCGGTGCCGGGCCGGTAACCGCCGATGAGCCGTAGATCCCGCGTTTCCTCGAAGCGATGCACCAGGGCCTTCAGGCGCGAGACCAGTTTTTCCTGATCCGGCGTCCATGCCTTCTTGGCAAGACGCGAGATAGAGGCGAGGGGATTGATCGGCGGATAACGGCCTTCTTCGGCAAGGCTACGATCCAGCACGATATGGCCGTCGAGAATACCGCGGGTCGAATCGGCGATCGGATCATTGTGGTTGTCGCCGTCGACCAGAATGGAGACGATGGCGGTGATGGTGCCGGTGCCTTCGGCACCCGGTCCCGCCCGTTCCAGAAGGCGCGGCAGTTCGGTAAAGACCGAGGCCGGATAACCGCGCGCCACCGGCGGCTCGCCGGAGGCAACCGCCACTTCGCGGATCGCATGGGCAAAACGGGTGACGCTGTCGATGATGAGAAGGACGTTGTCGCCCTTGTCGCGGAAGTGCTCGGCAATGGTGACGGCGGAAAGCGGCGCCATCTTGCGCAGCATCGGGCTTTCGTCGCTCGTCGCAACGACAGCGATGGACTTGCTCATATTCTCGCCCATCGTATCTTCGATGAATTCGCGCACTTCGCGTCCGCGTTCGCCGACCAGCGCAATGACCACTTTGTCGAAAGCGTCGGCCTTGGCGAGCATCGACAGCAGCGTGGATTTGCCGACGCCCGAACCGGCGAAAATGCCGAGGCGCTGGCCGAGGCACAAGGGAGAGAAAATATCGATTGCCCGCACGCCGGTCTTGAAAGGCGTCTCCACACGCTTGCGCGTCATGGATGGCGGCGCGTTGTTGGAGATCGACCGGCGCTCTGTACCCGAGGAAAGCGGCCCCTGGCCGTCGATAGGTTCGCCAAGTGCATTGATGGTTCGCCCGCACCAGCTGTCGTCAGGCGCGACGCGGAAAGCGCCCTTGCGGATGACGGTGTCGTGGATGCCGATCGGTTCACCGGGTTCGATGGGGCAGACATAGCAGATATCCGGCTCCACGCGCACGACTTCGCCGAGATGGATGCCAGTCGTGCTGCGATGCGCGACGAATTCGCCGAGCCTCACATGCCGCGACAGACCGGAAACCGTATAGTGTCCGGCGGCGATGGTGCGGACATGGCCGCCCGGCGCCACCGAAAACTCCGGATCGGCATAGTGCCCGGCGAGGCTCGCCAGCTGGGCAAGCTTCGGTGAAATAGCCTCAGCCGAGAGCATGGTTTCCGGCATTGTCATTGCTCAGTTCCTTAACGCGCGCCGCCAAGCGTCTTGATGCCTTCGCCGAAGGTGGATTCGGTATCGCGCATCAGCGAGGAAATGCTCTCAAAGGCCCGGTTGACCTGAATGAGCTGCGTCATCTGGGAAATGCCGTTGACGTTCGACTGTTCGAGATAGCCCTGAACGACGCCGACCTCGTGATCGTTGACAACCGGTGTCGGCTGGGCCACGGGCTTCACGCCGCTATTGGGATGGCGCAGGAAACCTTGCGAGAAATCCGCCCTGAAGATGCCGAGCGTGGCGACGATATTCTCGTTCTGCCTGATGGCACCGTCGAGGCCGACGGTGATCGGTCCGCCATTCGGATTGAGCTGGATGGGGCCACCACCCGCGTCAAGGACGGGATAACCGTTCGACGAGATCAGCGCGCCGTCCGGGCGCATGGTGAAACGACCGTCGCGGCTGAGAATCTGGCCATCAGGCGTTTCCATCGAGAACCAGGCATCGCCCTTGATGGCAAAGTCGAAGGAATTGCCGGTCTGCTCGAAAGCGCCCTGGCGGGTGGAGAGATAGTCGTTGCCCTGTGAAACAAAGGCCACCTTGGCATTCATGTCATTGTGGTTCTTGGCGACCATTTCGTCGAATTTCACTTCGGAGCCGCGGAAGCCGACCGTGTTCACATTCGCCATATTATCGGAAATGGTGGTGAGACGGCGCTCCAGCGCGATCTGCGAGGACAGGGCGACATATAGTCCGGATTGCATATCATTTGCCTCCGAGTTTCAGGGAGTTGATGGAAATCAGCAGGTCCGGGGAAATGCCGTAGCCGCTGGAGGAGCCGAAAACGGCCAGGGGGTCGTAGGTCGTTGAGGGGTTTTGCATTTCCCACATGATGGTGAAACGCTCCAGCAGCTTGCCGACCTTTTCAGGATCCTGCAGATCCTTGATCTTGATTGATTTTTCGATGAGAGCGGCCTGTTTCTCGACACTTGCCGCGGCAAATTCGTCAGGCAGGTTGAAGGCTGTGCGGAACACCTGCGCGAGCGCGTCATCGGCCAGGAAATCCATGCCTGATTTGATCGTCGGCGCCTTGCGCTCGAAATAAAGGGCAAGCCGGACGCCGTTATTGTCATCGCCGGCTGCCTGCTCCAGCGTCTGGCGGGCATATTTCTCGATGGTGCCCGATTGTGCCGCCTCGGTCGTGGTCGCAGCTTTTCCCAGCTCGGCAAAATTCAGCGATTTCGCCAGATCCGCGTATCGATTGTCGGAAAGCTTGTTGGCGAAGGCATTCTTGTCCGAGGTACCTTCCGTCAGCACCTTGCGGATGAAGGCTTTCGCATAGGCCATGTCCTCAAGGCCGTGGGCTTTCAGCGCGTAATTATAAAGGCGTGTATCGGCCATGAAGTCGTCGATGGATTTCACATCGCCGATTTTTGCGCGGTAATATTCGGTTTCGCGCGCCACGTCAGGCTGCTTCGACACGCGCTCAAGCGACTTGCCGATGTCCTGACTGATCAGTCTGTAGCTGGTGTAGGTGGAAGTCACTGAACCGCCGCTCTCGTTTGATCCCGATCTCAAGGCGCACGTCCGCCTTTGCCGGCATATTGCCGTAGCTTGCTTGTGCGAAACTGGTTGCCGGAGGAGCATGAAAGAGGCGTAGCGGACAGGTTCACGCAAGCCACATTTTCTAGAGATGGCGGCATGGAACACTGTTCGGGCGTGGTCGATCAATGAATATTGTAATTGGACTTATAATCACCTTCGGCTGCATCATCGGCGGCTACATGGCGATGGGCGGCCATCTGGACGTCCTCATTCAGCCGTTCGAACTGTTGATTATCGGCGGAGCGGGGCTTGGCGGCTTCATCATGGCGAACCCGATGAAGGTCGTGAAAGATTCGGGCAAGGCGCTCGGCGAGGCCTTCAAACACTCGGTCCCGAAGGAGCGCAACTATCTCGACGTGCTCGGCGTGCTTTATTCGCTTATGCGCGACCTGCGCACGAAATCGCGCAACGAGATCGAAGCGCATATCGACAATCCGGAAGAATCCTCGATCTTCCAGTCGGCGCCCTCGGTTCTGAAGAACAAGGAACTGACCTCGTTCATCTGCGACTATGTTCGCCTCATCATCATCGGCAATGCCCGCAGCCACGAAATCGAGGCGTTGATGGATGAAGAAATCGAAACCATCCTCTACGACAAGCTGAAGCCATACCACGCAATCACCACCATGGGCGATTCCTTCCCCGCCATCGGTATCGTCGCGGCGGTTCTCGGCGTCATCAAGGCCATGGGCAAGATCAACGAATCGCCTGAAGTGCTGGGTGGCCTCATCGGCGCCGCACTCGTCGGCACCATGCTCGGCATCATCCTGTCCTACTCGATCTGCAACCCGCTGGCATCACAGGTCAAGATCGTCCGCTCCAAGCAGCACCGCCTCTACATCATCGTCAAGCAGACGCTGATCGCCTATATGAACGGCTCGGTGCCGCAGGTCGCGCTTGAATATGGCCGCAAGACCATCTCCAACTACGAGCGGCCGTCCATCGATGCCGTCGAGCAGGAGATGATGAATCCCGGCGGCGAAAACAAGGCGGCATGACCATGGCAAAAGCTGCAGCGCAAAGAGCGCCCGCCATCGACATCGGCCTGCTTGCGAAGCTGACGGGAGGACTTTCCGACCGCAAGACGATCGCCAGGATCGGCTCCGATATCGGTCATCTCTACAGCGAATTCCTGCCGGATATCTTTCACAGCGAGACCGGCATCGCGATCGACGTCGAATATATCGGTTCCGAATCGGGGCTGATGACCGATCTCATCGCCAATGTCGGTCAGAATGTATCGGTTGCCGATTGTTCGTTGCGCAACTGGTGCCCCAATTTCATGATGGCGGTCGGCAACGGCTTTGTCATCGCACTCATGGAACGCATGCTGGGTGCGGCACCCGACACCATCGGCGAACCTGACGAGCGCAACCTGTCGCATATCGAGCTTGACCTTGCGGCCATGGTTCTCGGCCGCATCGCGGGTGTACTGCGTTCGGGCGTCAACGCGCCGGGCGGTTTCGAGGCGACAATCGACCCGCCGTTCAGTGCCAATGGAAAAAGCGCCTTCGACGAGATGATTGCCGGTCTTTACGGCGTCACCATCCGCATGAAGATCGATATCGGCAAGGTTTCGTCGGAGTTTTCTCTCATCGTGCCGCAGCGGCCACTGCTCAAGACCTCCATCGTCGCACCCAAGGCTTCGGCCCAGGCGCTGAAGAAGCAGGAGGAATGGATGGAGATGATCTCGCAGCAGGTGAAGAGATCGCAGGTAACGCTCGAGGCGCGCATCAAGCTCGAAACGCTGACCTTGCGGACGATTTCCAAACTGGTGGCCGGCGATGTCATTCCGTTTCAGGATCTGAAGCAGGACGATATCGGCGTCGAGGTCAGCGCCAACGGCTCCAAGCTCTATAATTGCGAATTCGGCAAGTCCGGTGAGCGCTACATGGTTCGGGTGAAGAACAATGTCAGCACGGACGACGAGATTTTGCGACATCTGATGGGTTAAATCCTGCCCGCCCTTTCGGGGCTCTGGGCAGGCTGACGCAAGTTTCAAAGGGAATAATCAGCGCATGGCTACGAAGAAAACACCTGTGACCGATGATGCGGAGCTGCCGTCGCTGGAAGATGCCGGCGACCTCGACCAGGCTATCGGCGATCTGCGTGGCGTCCTCAAGACGGATGCAGAAGGTTCGCTGTCCGATTTTGGCGACTTCGGCGATTTCGGAAGCACGGATGATGCTTCCACGGACACCGACCTCTCTGCCTTCGGTGGCGGAGCGGCCGATTTTGGAATGGATGATTTCGCTGCCGCCCCGCAGGTCGCGGGTGTGAAGGCGCCGCTTGGCAGCGGATTGTCCGAAAACATGGAACTGATCATGGACATCCCGATCGATGTCCAGATCGTTCTCGGCACCAGCCGTATGCTGGTTTCGGGGCTGATGAGCCTTGAAGAGGGTGCGACGATTGCGCTTGACCGCAAGATTGGCGAGCCGGTCGAGATCATGGTGAATGGCCGCCGTATTGCGCGCGGTGAGATAACGGTACTTGAAGACGACGATACGCGCTTCGGCGTAAAATTGATTGAAGTAATGAGTACCAGAAAAGCCTGATCCCTGTGGGGACGGAGAGGAAAGACCATGATGGACTTCGAGGATTTCGGTAACCCCCTGGCAGGGAAGCCGTTGTCTCAGGCCGACAAGGCGGCCGCGGTGCTGCTTGCCATGGGCAAGGGCGTCGCCGGCAAGCTGCTGAAGTTTTTCACGCAGCACGAATTGCAGATGATCATTTCCTCGGCCCAGACCCTGCGCGTCATTCCCCCGGATGAACTCGCGCAGATTGTGGCGGAGTTCGAAGACCTGTTCACCGAAGGAACGGGTCTCATGGACAATGCCAAGGCAATTGAAAGCATTCTCGAAGAAGGACTGACCCCTGAAGAGGTGGACAGCCTGCTTGGCCGCCGTGCCGCCTTCCAGGCTTATGAGGCCTCGATCTGGGATCGCCTGCAGGAAGCGGAGCCGGAATTCGTCGGCAAGTTCCTGCTGCGCGAGCATCCCCAGACCATCGCCTATATTCTCTCCATGCTGCCCTCGTCCTTCGGTGCCAAGGTTCTCCTGACCATTCCCGAAGAGCAGCGCGCCGATATCATGAACCGCACGGTGAACATGAAGGAAGTGAGCCCGACAGCTGCCCAGATCATCGAGAAGCGTGTGATCAATCTGATCAACGAGATCGAAGCGGAACGCAATGCGGGCGGCTCCACGAAGGTTGCCGATCTGATGAACGAGCTGGAAAAGCCGCAGGTCGATACGTTGCTCAGCTCGCTCGAGACGCTCAGCAAGGAAGCCGCAAACAAGGTCAAGCCGAAGATCTTCCTCTTCGACGACCTCATGTTCATGCCGCAGCGCAGCCGCGTCATGCTGCTCAACGATGTTTCGGCCGACGTTCTGACCATGGCGCTGCGTGGCGCCACGATGGAAATCAAGGAATGTGTGCTGTCCAGCATCAGCCCGCGCCAGCGCCGCATGATCGAATCGGATCTCGCCGTACCGCAGGCCTCGGTCAACACCCGCGAAGTGGCGATTGCCCGCCGCGCGGTCGCCCAGGAGGCGATCCGTCTGGCCAATTCCGGCCAGATCCAGCTGAAGGAAGCCGGCGCGGAAGAACAATCGGCCGCCGCTTGAGCGGAAGCCGGTTGATAACCCGCGCTTTGGACAGAACCGGCCATTGCGATGGCCGGTCTCGGGCGTTAGTTTCGGGATGACGGCCTGCCGGGATCGGCGGGCCTTTTTTTGATCCCGGGAACGTGCCTTGGCAGACGATGAGGACAAGGACAGTAAAACAGAAGCCCCGACGGAGAAAAAGCTCCGCGATGCGGCTGAGAAGGGCAATCTTCCCTTCTCTCGGGAAGTGCCGATCTTTGCCTCGTCGCTCGCCTTTTACTGTTATCTGGTCTTCTTTTTGCCCGATGGCGCCGGCCGGCTTGGCGTCACGCTGAAAGACCTGTTCGGTCAGCCCGAACAATGGGACTTGAGCACCCGGCCGGATGCCCTGTCGTTGCTTTATTTCCTCGGCACGTCCATGGCCTATCTGCTCATGCCGGCCATGATCATGTTCATCGTCTTCGGCCTTGCGTCGTCGTTTCTCCAGAACCTGCCATCGCCAGTGCTTGAGAGGGTGCGTCCGCAATGGTCGCGCATCTCGCCGGCAAAGGGGTTCACGCGTATTTACAGCAAGCAGGGCTTCGTCGAATTCGGCAAGTCGCTGTTCAAGATATTGATCGTCTCGATCATCATGTTCATGTCGCTGCGCGGCGATTTCTACAGCCTCATCGACCTGATGTTTTCCGATCCGCAGGTGATTTTTGTCAGGGTCGTCGAGATCGTCAAAAAAATGATGGTCGTGATCCTGCTCTCGACCGCATTGCTTGCCGCCGTCGATCTCTTGTGGACGCGCCACCACTGGTTCAGCCAGTTGAAGATGACGAAGCACGAGGTGAAGGAAGAGTACAAGCAATCGCAGGGCGACCCCGTGGTCAAATCACGCCAGCGTTCGATCGCCCGCGATCGCGCCCGCCGCCGCATGATCAACAATGTGCCGCGCGCAACACTTGTCATCGCCAACCCGACACACTTTGCGGTGGCGCTGCGTTACGTGCGCGAAGAAGGTGACGCGCCTGTCGTCGTCGCCAAGGGCCAGGACCTTATCGCATTGAAAATCCGCGAGATTGCGGAAGCAAACAATATTCCAGTTTTTGAAGACCCACCGCTCGCACGCTCCATGTTTGCGCAAGTCTCGATCGATAGTGTGATTCCACCAGCCTTTTATAAGGCTGTGGCTGAGCTCGTTCATCGGGTTTACGCCATGAAGTCATCGAAAATACGGGTTCAATAAAACCAATGAAAAAATCCGCCTATTCTGAACAGCGGGAAATGATCGTCGCAGAGGCGATCAACCCGATCGCTACCGAATTACGATTGCTAGACCCGGCAGACCTGATTTCGCTGCTCCGATTCGAGTGCTATGGCAGCATCGCCGACCTCGTCTCTTCCGCCGCTGAGCTTTATTATCATCCCGGCACGATCAATTTTGGTGCGGGCGGCGAATACAAGCTCGAATGGGAAGGCGCCCCCGAGATCGTTCTCGATCTCGAAATCAAACCGAAGGGTGCCACGGTCTACGCACAATTGATCCTCGCCAATGAACATGCGGCGGTCGAGATCAATCATGTTTCGTTTCAGAACCCGTCGGAAAACCCGGATGAGAATACCGAGTTCCTGCGCAGAAGCCTGATGGCGGCCCGATTCGTTGCGACCCGCCAGGGCGAAGCGGCCTGAATATCACCACCGGATGATTATCCTTTGCGACTGCCGAAATGGCGGTCGCAAAGGTTTTGTTTGATCGCTTTTCGCCCGACCTTGCCTGAAGCCTGCCGCTTTGCGCAAAACCGACTGGGGAAGCGAGGAACGCCTTGCAAATCAGCGTTGTTGTTTGGTACCTATCGAATTAACGATTTGTTAACGAACGGCAGGTCGCGGTGGCTCATTTCAACCATCGCCGATGCGCATGATGCTCCTGCTCGTTTTCGGCGCTGCGCCGGATTTCTTCTGACACTTTGAATTGGGTGGAACCCATGACCAGCATTATGACCAATGCGGCGGCAATGGCCGCGCTGCAAACCTTGCGCATGATCGACAAGAGCCTCGAGACAACGCAGGCGCGTGTCTCTTCCGGTTACCGTGTCGAGACTGCGGCGGATAACGCGGCCTATTGGTCTATCTCCACGACCATGCGCTCGGACAACACGGCGCTTTCGGCCGTCCAGGATGCGCTGGGTCTGGGAGCCGCCAAGGTCGATACCGCCTTCGAGGCCGTTGAAAGCGCCATCGAAACGGTCAAGTCGCTGAAGGCGAAGCTCGTCGCCGCCTATGGTGTGGGCAGCAACCGAACGAAGATCCAGGAAGAAATCAAGCAGCTTCAGGATCAGCTGAAAAGCATTTCAGAATCGGCGTCGTTCTCCGGTGAGAACTGGCTCCAGGCGAAAATCGGCGATGGCAAGACGCCGGCGGCCGAAGAGCCGACCATCAAGAAGATCGTTGCCTCGTTTACCCGCACCGCTGCTGGCGCGGTGGGCGTAACGACGGTCGATTATTCGCTTGATTCGAGCACGGTGCTGTTCGATCTGAGCGGTGGAAAATTCGGCATTCTCGACACCGAGGCCCGCTTCCTCCGCAAGAACGAAACGTCGGTGACGATGCGCATGACGGACACACCCGCGTTACCCGCACTTCCTACAGTGACCGACAAGAATTATGTGGTTGCTACGTTGAAGGATAGCGAAGTCGCTGCTTTGGCCGGCTTCAGTCTCAAGTCAACGGGCATTTATACGAATGCTGGCAGTACCCAGGGATATTTGAAGATCGGTGACGACGTCTGGGTAAAACTTACCTCTACGGATCCGGCAAGTGCCGCTGCGCCAACCACCGACAGCACCACTCCGGTCGCAACGACGACATCGCCGAACACCAACTGGTACTACGACATTTCCTCGGCAGTCGATCCCGACACCCGTAAACTCGGCATCTCGGTATCGACGCTCGACATCAACAAGCTGACCGACCTCGCCCAGAAAATGGGAACGATGACCGGAGAGCGGTATACCGAAGCCGATGTGCTGGACGCGATGATGTCCTTTGTCGACGGACAGCTTGAAGCGATGACCAGCGCGGCATCCAGCCTTGGTTCGCTGCAGAGCCGCATCGATATGCAGGAAAACTTCGTTTCGAGCCTGATGGACGTGATCGACAAGGGTATTGGGCGCCTCGTCGATGCGGATATGAACGAGGAATCGACCAGGCTGAAGGCGCTGCAGACGCAGCAGCAGCTCGGCATCCAGTCGCTTTCGATCGCCAATGCCAACGCGGAAAATATCCTCCAGCTCTTCAAGTAACGGGTTTGGCCCGGCGTGGGCAGATGCGGAGACAAGGCGCGGGCTTCCGGAACAGGCCGCCTTCATCCTCGCACAAGTTTGAACACCTAACGTCGGGGCAATATCGGCTGGATCGCATGGCGTGATCCGGCCGGAGTAATGGAAGAGACGGACAGGGTAGCAAGGATGACGGTGGTGCCGCCAAACGGCTTAAATCGCAGGCAAGGAAACATGTCTCGCCTCTCTGGCCAGTTTTGCCGGGGGCGTACATGAGCGCCTCCATTGCAAGATATCTCAAGGATTTCGGTGACAGCCAGCCCGCCGGGCTGGCGTTTGGCGATCCACTGGCGGATGCCGAGGGCATGTCCGGTTTCGGCGATGTCGCGGCCGGTTTCGATGAGTTCGAGACCGTCGATGTCGAAAGCGAAAAACAGGCTGCCTATGCCCGTGGCCGCGACGAGGCGACCCGCGAAATCACTGAGAAGATGCAGGCCGAGCGGGATGCTTTAGTGGCTTCCCATGCGGCCGAACTGGAGGCCCTGCGTTCCGTCTATCTCGAGGAGATCGCGGTTTTCCTGTCCCGTGGTCTGCGTGAGGGCATCGATGCGATCGCTTCCAATCTCAGCGAACAGACGGCCGGTATCCTTGCCCCGGTTCTGACGGAGGAGCTGTCGCTCAAGGCGGTTTCGGCGCTGGCGGATATGGTGCGCGCTTCCATGCCGGATGGCGAGGCTGTCACGATTGTCGTCAAAGGTCCCAGAGATTTGTTCGAACATTTGAAGGCCCAACCGGGCTTCGAAGAAGAAACGATGAAATTTACCGAGACCACGGACATCGACCTTTCCGTCGAACTGGGTGAAAGCGTGTTCGTGACCCGCATGTCGGCCTGGGCGTCCAGTCTTCGCAAGGTGATGAAATGAGTGAAGGCGAAAATCACCACCACGGCAAAAACGAGATCATCATCGTCAAACGCCACAAGGGCGGGCACGATGGCGCCCATGGCGGCGCGTGGAAAATCGCCTATGCCGACTTCATGACGGCCATGATGGCGTTCTTCCTCGTCATGTGGCTGGTCAATGCCGCCAATGAGGAGACCAAGGCCTCGGTCGCCAGCTATTTCAATCCGATAAAACTGTCCGATGAAAAACCCTCGTCCAAGGGGCTGGAAAAGCCCGTGGACAAGGAAGAGGGTGTCCAGAAAAAGGACCAGTCGAATATCAAGGCGGAAAAGGTGACCCAGGGCTCTGCCGCGGCGACGGGTGAGGACCTGACGTCCCAGACTGGCGAACAGTCGAATTTCTCGGAAGCCGACTTCTTCGAGAACCCTTATTCCGTGCTGGCGGAAATCGCCCAGCAGGTTGGGCAGCAGGCCAATGTCAGCGCCAAGGGCGAAGGCGGTGCTGCCGATTCCGGCCCGGCGACCGGCGCAAGCGGTGGTGAAGCCTATCGTGATCCCTTCGATCCCGATTTCTGGACCCAGCAGGTGAAGATCACCCGCGCCGACCAACAGCAGAACCCGACGGAGCCGCAGCAGACGGCCGAGAAGCAGCAGGATGCGGACAAGGATGCCGAAGCGGTGTTAGCTGCAGCGTCTCAAAAGCCCGCTGATCATTCGCAAGACGGCAAGCCGATGGAAATTGCCGCCGTTGTGCCGCAGCAGCGCCCGGACGCCACCGAGCAGGGCGCGCTCGTAAAATCTCAGCCGGATGAGAAACAAGCCGCGGATGAGAAGCAACCCACTGACGCCGAATGGCAAAAAGCCGACACGCTGCGCGAAGAAATCGAAAAGCAGATTTCAGGCATTACCGGCAGGCTCTCTGAAGGCCTGGTGGTGACGCCGGCCGAAGGCGGGTTGCTGCTGACCATTTCCGACCAGTCGGAGACGCCGATGTTCAACGTCGGGTCGGCCGTACCCCGGGGTGAAATGGTTCTGGCCATGGAAAAGATCGGCAAGTTGCTTCAGGAGCGTGGCGGCAGCGTGGTGATCCGCGGCCACACCGACGGACGGCAGTTCAAGGGTGAAGCCAATGACAACTGGCGGCTCTCCATGGATCGCGCGCACAGCGCCTATTACATGCTGGTGCGTGGCGGCCTGTCGGAAGAGCGGGTGAAACAGGTTTCGGGCTTTGCGGATCGCAGATTGCAGGTGCCGGCAGACCCTCTGGCGGATGCTAACCGCCGTATCGAAATCCTGCTTGAGGCCGATCGGGGGTGAGTGTGACGAAATCCTCGAAACGCTGGCTTTTTCTCGCGGCGACGCTTTGCGGTCTCGGTGCCGAGCCGATCAAGGCATTCTCGCAATCGCAAGACAGCCTCATGCCCTATGCCATGTTACGCTCCCTGCAATTCGTGCAGGATTCGGTTGCCATGGGCGACCATTCGGCAACGGAAATGCAGCGCTTCCTGCTCCAGACGATCGATGAGCGGCTTAAAAGTGCACCGTCGGCGATCTTCAAGGACCCGCGCAATGTCGATGCGGCGCTTGTCTATGCCATGAGCGGCGGCAATCCGGCGACGCTGGAATTGCTGGTCGCGCGCGATGTGGACGGCAATTTCGACAGTCGCGTCGCCGATATCCTGCGCAAGTACCTCTCGGGCAAGGGAACGCTGGTGGCGCAGAGCATTGCAGCCATGGTGCCCGAATACCGCGGTACGCGGATCGGCGCCTATCTGGCACTGATCGGCGGCAATGTGACGATCCCGCGTGATCCGCTGGCGGCCCTCGGTTTCTACGACATAGCCCGGCTCGAAGCGCCAGGCACCATCGTCGAGGAGGCTGCCCTTCGTCGCTCTCTGGCGATTGCGGTCGAAGACGGTGATGCGGCGCGCGGTGTTGATTATGCGCAGCGTTACGCGCGGCGCTTCCTGCATTCCCCCTATGCCAGCCAGTTTGCCGATCTTCTGGTCTCGCTGGTGGTCAAGCGGGCGGATTCCATCAGCGAGGAATCGATACAGGAAACATTCGCCATGATGGACACGGAGAGGCAGAAGGAAGCCTATCTGCGTCTCTCCCGTGTGGCGGCAATCAGCGGCAAGGACGGGCTGGCACGCATGGCGGCGCTGAAGGCGAAAGCTCTGTCTCCCGCCCTGCCGGACCAGCCGGAAGCGCAGGCAAATCTTTATGAAAGCCTTTCCAACATCGGCACGCCCGATGTGGTGAGTGCGATTGAGACAATCGTGCAGATCCCCGAAGGGCAGCTTTCAGATCGCGACAGGGCGCTGCGGGATGCAGCAAGGGCGATCGCCGAGCAAGTGGTTCGCCCACCCTCGTTACAGCCGGGGCAGCCCGGCGCCGAGGTCGGCGCTGCGACTACCGAGCAGGATGCCAGACAGAACCCATCCTCGAATGGGGCAGCTGGCACTGGCGAAAAGAGCATATGGCGGGTTGAAACCCACAAGGCGGACGATGAGGGCGAGGATGTGCGGCAACTCGTAACGAGCGGCCGCAGCAAGCTTGATGAAATCGACAGCCTGTTGAAGAAAGGCGAGGGGGCACCATGATCGACGGAACCATCAACGCGATAGTGAATGCGCCGTATAATGATCCGCGTGCCGGCAGCGCCGCTGTCAGGGACGATGCCAAGGGCGGAAGTTTCGGCGAGGCCCTGTCCACCGTTCGCGATGAGCGCCCAACGCAGGCACCGCATTCCCGCCATCAGCAGGAAGCAGGTTCGGCTGAGGAGCAGCACGCGCAGCCAGAAGGTGGCGAAGAGGAAACGAAGACGCCGGTGAAGCGGCCTTCGACCTTCCTGAATGTAATCGGCAACGACCATTCCGCAGAAGGCCGCAGCCATGAGATGGCAGGCGAACTTCAGAACGCGGGGAAACCGGCGCGCACATCGGTCGAAAACGGCAAGACCGGCAAGAAGCTCAAGGACGACGCCGACAAGGATACGGAAACGACGGTGGATGCCATTGATCCGAAACTGGCGGATCTGAATAAGATCGCGACCAATGTCGGCGATATCGCAACAGCCAAGACACCGCTTGAGGAAATCGCGCAGGCGATCGCCGGCAAGGCCGATCCGGTCAAGTCCGACAGGACCGAGACTGTCCGTGGCAAGACGGAGCCTTCGCCCAAGGACATGCCAACACGAGCCGAGCTTGCTGGCAATGAGGCCGAATCCGGCTCGGATAGTGAAAACGGTGCTTCGGCATTCCGCTTCGCCTCCGCGCGCTCCGGCACGTCCCGTGCACTCGATATGAGCACGGTTCAGCGTGAAGGCCGCGTTGAGTTTGATGCCCGGGAAAGCACCGGCAAGGCGGCCGATACCATAACAGTGCTCGATTCACGGCGGTTTATCGGCCTGGCGCCATCGACCAACGCATCGGCACTGACCGGTCTCATCGCCAATGATCCGGAATGGGTCAGCGCCATGCAGCCCGGTTCGGCGCTTTCCAACGCCGCTGCCCAGAGCAGCACAGGCAAGGTTGTCCATACGCTGAAGCTGCATATGACGCCGATCGAGCTTGGATCGGTGACGATGTCACTGCGTCTGGCCGGTGACGAGCTCGCCGTTCACATGACGGTGGAGAGCGTTGCGGCCTATAAAAAGCTTCAGGAAGACAGCAAGAGCATTCTTGATGGCCTGAAAGCGCAGGGTCTGACGGTCGATAACATCACCATCAGCATCTCTTCTTCCGACAAGAGTGACCAAACGGGCACACAAGGCAACAATCAGCAAAATCAGCAGGCGCAGCAGCAGGGCCAGCAGGCAGCTGCGGGCCGCAACCGTGACGAGTCCGGCGCACGCGATGGCCGGCAAGGCAATGGTGATAATTTGGGGGTGCATAATGAAGGCATGGATGGCGCTCTCGGCTCTGGCCGTTCTTCTGCTGACAATGGCGTCTACCTCTGAAAAAGCCTCGGCTTCGGCAACATCAGGTGTCTGTGAAAGGGAAATCCAGTCCGCCGCCCGCAAATATGGCGTGCCGGAGGGAATTCTCTATTCCGTTGGCCTGACCGAGACGGGCCGTAAGGGGCGGCTTGACCCCAATGCCATGAATATTGAAGGAAAACCGGTATTTGCCGCATCCACGGAGGAGGCATTGACCACTTTCGAGGCGGCGAAGCGCAATGGCGCCAAGCTGATCGACCTCGGATGCATGCAGATAAACCACTATTTTCACGGCGAAAACTTCACATCCGCGCGCGAAATGTTCGACCCGCGCCGCAATGTCGAATATGCCGCCATGTTCCTGCGCAACCTCCATAACAGGCATGAAACCTGGACCATGGCGGTTGCCCGTTACCATGCCGGTCCGAACAATGACCCCGCGCAGAAGAAATATGTCTGTCGGGTCATCGCCAATCTGGTGGCGACCGGTTACGGAAAATGGACTGCCAACGCGAAAAATTTCTGCGACGGATAACAACCTGAAATTGTCTTTAAGGGTCGTAGGACTCGTAATTTGAAATGTGGCGATAGATTGATCAAAAAAAGGCGTTGCAAGCGGTTTTTTCGGATTTTTAAAATTTTTACACAAAAATTTTGTGCCATATATGGTTAACAACCACTATATATAGATCAAATCGGCACAAAATAGTTAATCAATTATTAATAACTATCGATGATTTCCTACAGTTGTCGCTGAATCCCCCGATTCTTATCAATGCCTCATTGGAAAACACCACACTGATTCGGAGGCGGACGAATGATCGTAGTGGTTGATGAGCGCGAGCTCGTTAAAGACGGCTATACATCTCTATTTGGGCGTGAGGGCATCCCCTCAACCGGGTTCGATCCGGTTGAATTCGGGGAATGGGTCTCGACGGCGGCGGAAAGCGATCTTGCGGCCGTGGAGGCCTTTTTGATCGGCCAGGGCGACCGGAGCTTCTCTTTGCCGAAGGCGATCAGGGATCGCACGACGGCGCCGGTTATCGCGGTCAGCGACCAGCCCTCGCTGGAATCGACGCTGGCACTGTTCGACAGCGGCGTCGACGATGTCGTGCGCAAACCGGTTCACCCCCGTGAAATCCTGGCGCGTGCGGCGGCGATCCGTCGCCGGCTGCAGGTCATCTCCAACTTCACCGATGCCGGACCTATCCGGGTTTTCTCCGATGGCCGTGATCCGGAAGTCGGTGGTGAAGTATTTCCCTTGCCGCGCCGCGAGCGCCGCATCTTGGAATATTTGATCGCCAATCGCGGACGACGCGTCTCCAAGACGCAGATTTTCAATGCCATCTACGGCATCTTCGATGACGACGTCGAAGAGAATGTCGTCGAAAGCCACATCAGCAAGCTGCGCAAGAAACTGCGCAAGAAGCTCGGCTACGACCCGGTCGATTCCAAGCGGTTCCTCGGCTACAGCATTGATTGGCAATGATCTTCATTGACCCGCGTGGTCTTTTTCAAACGCGGTATTTCAGACAGCTTCACGCAAGCCAAACGCTTTACCTTCTCCCTGAAAGATGACCACGAGGGTTTTTGAATGAGTATTTTCGGCACTATGCGAACCGGTGTGTCCGGCATGAATGCGCAGGCGAACAAGCTGGGCACCGTGGGCGACAACATCGCCAACGCAAGCACCACCGGCTACAAGCGCGCATCGACGTCGTTCTCCTCGCTCGTTCTGCCCTCTTCGTCGGGCAGCTATGCCTCCGGCGGCGTGCAGTCCAACGTACGCTACAGCATTTCGGAGCAGGGCAACCTCTCCTACACCACCTCGAGCACCGATCTTGCCATCCAGGGCAACGGGTTCTTCGTGGTTCAGGATGGTGCAGGCACGCCTTACCTCACACGCGCCGGTTCCTTCGTGAAGAATGCCGAAGGTTATCTGGAAAACGCAGCGGGCTTCCAGCTGATGGGTTACCCCTACGGCTCCAACCCACCGGCTGCCGTCGTTAACGGCTTTACAGGTCTTGAGGCCATCAACGTCAACAACTTCGGTCTGACGGCGTCGCCCTCGACGCAGGGTAGCTTCCCGGCCAACCTTAATCGTGACGAAGCAATCGTACCGACGGGTTCGCGCCCCAGTGACAACGTCGCAACCGCAAAGATCGGCGCAAAGACATCGCTGACGGCATTCGACAGCGGTGGTGCCAAAGTCCTTTACGATTTCTATTATACGCGCATCGACAATGACACGTCCGGCAATCCGCAATGGGAAGTGTCGGTCTATCGTCAGGATCAGTCGACGAATGGCGGTTTCCCGTATACGGCAACACCGGCTGCAAATCTGGTGCAGGAGAAGGTAACGCTGGTCTTCGATCCGGCGACCAACAAGCTGAAAACCGGAACCCCTGCATCTCCGACATCCATCACCATCGACGACCAGGTCAGCGGCGTAGCGCAGTCGATCAAGATCGATCTGTCCGAAATGACGCAGTTCTCCTCGAAGTTCACGCCCGGCACCGCGATCCTGAACGGTAATGGTCCGAGCCAGATCAAGGATGTCGAAATCGGCAAGGACGGTGTGGTGACCGCGGTTTACCAGGATGGTGGCCGCCGCAACATCTACCAGCTGGCGCTGGCAACCGTGCCGAGCGTCGACAACCTCAGCCCGCAGAACGGCAACGTCTATCTGCCCAGCAACGAGTCGGGCGTCGTTACCATCGGTTTCGCGCAGACGGGCAGCTTCGGTTACATCCAGAAGGGTGCACTGGAAGGCTCAAACGTCGATATCGCCAGTGAACTCACCGACATGATTGAATCCCAGCGTATCTATACCGCGAATTCGAAGGTCTTCCAGACTGGATCGGATTTGATGGATGTCCTGATCAATCTGAAGAGATAGTAATTCCTACGAGGACAGATGAATGTCGCTCACGTCAGCAATGAATACTGCGCAGTCGATTTTCAATAATACAGGTAAGCAGACAGACGTTACTTCGAAGAATATTGCCAATGTCGGCAATGCGAATTACGTCAAGCGAACCGCCATTCTCGGCACGACCATGGCCGGAGCGAGTATCGTCTCCAATGGCCGTGCCCAGAATGAAAGTCTTCTCAGGCAGACGATCTCCAGCGCCTCGCTGGCCACCGGTCAGAACACCGTTCTGACCGGCCTTGAGGAGATGAAGAGCATTTTCGGCGGCAACAATTATGAAAGTTCGCCGTCCACCTACATGAAGGAATTGCTGAAGAGCCTGAGCGGTTACGCCGCCAAGCCGAGCAATGCTGCCCTTGCGGCAACGGCTGTGACCTCGGCTGCGGATGTCGCCAGTTCCCTGAACAAGGCGTCTTCCGAATTGCAGGCGATGCGTCTGCGTGCCGACAAGGAAATCTCCCTTCAGGTCGACAAGCTGAACGGCCTGCTTGCAAAATTCGAGGAAGCCAATAACGAGGTCAAGGCGCAGACGGCGATCGGCGGTGATCCGAGCGACGCCCTTGATCAGCGTGAGACCCTGTTGAAGGACATTTCGTCCATCATCGGCATCAATGTCGTCAATCGTCCAAACAACGATGTGGCGCTTTACACGACGGAAGGCGCGACCCTCTTCGAGGTGGTGCCGCGCAAGGTCACCTTCAAGGCGCAGCCGGGCTACGATGCGACGACCACTGGCAATGCGATCTATGTGGACGGCGTGGCGCTCAAGGCCGGCAATGGCAGCAACACGACGGCGGAAGGATCACTGCAGGGTCTGATGCAGGTTCGCGACGATCTGGCGCCGACCATGCAAAGCCAGCTCGACGAAATCGCCCGTGGCCTGATCTCCATGTTTGCGGAAAAGCCGATCACGCAGCCGGCACCGCCCGCGACGCCCCTGACGGCGAAACCTGGCCTCTTCACATGGGCGGGAGCAACGGCCACAAGCGAAATTCCTCCCGCTGGCGTTATCGTTCCGGGACTTGCTGCCAGCATTAACGTCAACTCCGCGTTAATTATTTCGAAAGGTGGAAACCCGGAATTGTTGCGCGACGGCGGCATCAACGGTACCGCTTATATTGTCAATACCACAGCTACGGGCGGCACTGGCTTTTCCGCCCTGATCGACAGCTATGTGACCGCATTCGACGCGCCCATGAATTTTGCCGCGTCGACACGTATCGATACGAATACCAGCATCTTGAAATACGGCACCAACTCGATGGGTTGGCTCGAACAGGAACGATCCGGCGCGACTTCGGCGAACGAAGCGAAAAGTGCGCTCTATGAGCGCTCCGCGGCCTCCTATTCGAACAACACGGCGGTGAGCCTGGATGAGGAGCTGTCGTTGCTCATGGATATCGAGCAGTCTTACAAGGCAGCCACCAAGCTGGTGACCACCGTCGATGAAATGCTCAAGTCCTTGATGGACATGGTGAGGTAAAAGATGAAAACGTCATTCATTTCATCGCTGGCGATGCAGAACAGCATGCGCAGCACCATCCTCAAGGCCCAGCTTGAGATGACCAAGCTCAATACCGAACTGACAACGGGCAAGCATGCGGATCTCGGCGTCACGCTCGGCGCGAATACGGCCCGCAGCCTCGATCTCAATCGGGATGTGGAGCGGATTTCGTCGCTTGTCACGGTCAATTCCTTTGCGACGCAACGTCTTGAATCGTCGCAGACCGCATTGGACGGCATGGCAAAGGCCGCCCAGGAAATCCTCGGCGTTCTGGTGCCTAATACGAGCAGCGCGCAGCCCACGCTTGCCACCGTCAACCAGAAAATCACCAATGCGCTCAACAATTTCACCAGCTTCGCGAACACTGCCGTTGATGGCGAATATCTGTTTTCCGGTACGAATACGGATGTGAAGCCGGTCGATGACTATTTCGCCGATGGTTCGACGCTGAAGACCGCTTATAATGATGAGCTGAACCATTTCATGGCGACGCAGACGCCGCCGGTCGGAAGCATCGCCAACCTGTCCAAGGATCAGGTCAACGCATTCATGACCCATATGGAAGGCGTATTCAACGGCACCACGACGGTCACCAATCCGCCGCATAGCAGTCTTGCCACCGGTCAGAACGTTGATTTCTGGACGACGTTCGGCTCCAAGGCCAGCGACACCAACATGACGAGCCGGATCAGCCAGAACGAAGTGATCGAGACATCGACCAACAGCAATTCGCAGGGCATGCGTTATTTCGCGATGACGGCAATGACGGCGATGACCTTCCTTGATGACAAGGTTCCGAGCGATGTCCGTGAAGCTGTCGCCACCCGCGCGGTTACGACAATCGGTACCGCAATCGACGGTTTGAACCAGCAGGCCAGCGGCCTCGGTCTCTCTCAGGAACGTGTCAAGAAGTCGAACGACTCTTTGGCGGCGCAGAAGAAGATCATCGAGACGCATCTGCTGGATATCGAAGGTATCGATACCTACGAAGCGAAGACCCGTCTCGACCTGCTGCAGCAGCAGATCGAAATCGCCTACAGCCTGACGTCGCGTCTGCAAAAAATGAGTCTGGTGAACTACCTCTGATGAACAGGGGTGGCGGCAGATAAAGGATACATGAATGTACCAGTTTTCCTACGCCGAAATCATGGAGGATGGTGTCGCAGACGCGAAGGATCGCGAGCGACAGGCGTTGACCAAATCGATCGAATTGCTTGTGGAAGCGAAGGATTCGTCCTCCCAGCGCCATACGATCGAAGCACTTTTTTACACTCGGCGGGTCTGGATCCGCTTCATTGAGGACCTCAAGCAGCCGGACAACCAACTGGCTATGGAGCTGAGGGCCAATCTGATCTCGATCGCGATCTGGATTTTGAAAGAGTGCGAACTGATCCGGAAACGTCAGTCGACGAATTTCCAGGGCATAATTGACGTGACAACCATCATCAGGGATGGACTGAAATGAAAAGTACACTTCGAATCTCGCTGAAATCAGGCGAAAAGATTTTCATCAACGGTGCGGTTTTGCGGGTGGATCGCAAGGTGGCGCTCGAATTCCTGAACGATGTCACGTTCCTGCTTGAAAACCACGTGCTGCAGCCGGAGCAGGCGACAACGCCGCTGAGGCAGCTTTATTTCATCGCGCAGATGATCCTCATCAACCCGGAAGGGCGTGAACAGTCTACGAACATGTTCCGCAAGTCCGTGAGCATGCTGCTGAACTGCTTCCAGCATGATGAGATATTGGCGGAACTCAAGCGGATCGACGGGCTGGTTGCCTCGGGCAAGGCTTTTGAGGCGCTGAAGGCCATTCGCGGTCTTTATCCGACCGAGGAAAAAATCCTCAACAATCAGGAAATGACCCCCGCAACGATCGAACAGATTCGCAAGGAGATCGCACCATGGCGGTAGATGCAGTCAACTCGGCAGCCTCTAACCCCTGGGCCAATGCCGGGGCGAGCAGCAATGACAAGAACGCAGCTTCGCTGAACTACGACAGCTTTCTGAAGCTCCTCATCGCCCAGATGAAGAACCAGGATCCGACCAGCCCGATGGATGCCGGTCAGCAGATGTCGCAGCTGGCAAGCTTCTCGCAGGTTGAGCAGACGATCAAGACCAACACCCATCTGAAGAGCATGCTGCAGGCCGAAGCCCTGACGCGCGCTTCCGATCTGGTCGGCAAGACGGTCAAAAGCGCCGACGACAAGGTTACCGGTGTGGTGAAGGAAGTCGAGGTCTATTCGGACGGCGTTGTCGCCATTACCGAAGCTGGTGACAAAGTGCTGCTGCAGGCCGGTGTGAGCTTCTCGAACGGCCCGATCGAGACTAAACCTGAAGGTGGTACCGATTCGGATAAGCCTGCCGATTCGTGATAATGTAGGGGCGGTATGATGCCGCCCTTCTGAATAAAGGATGCGACGATGAACGAGGCCGATGCGCTTGATATCATGCAGGCAGCAGTCTGGACTGTTCTCGTCGCGGCCGGTCCGGCCGTTCTGGCCGCCATGATCGTCGGTGTCGCCATTGCCTTCATACAGGCCCTGACCCAGGTTCAGGAAATGACGCTGACATTTGTTCCCAAAATCGTCACGATCATGCTCGTGCTTGGCATCGCCGCCCCCTTCGTGGGTGCGCAGATCGCCCTTTTTTCCAATCTCGTCTTTTCGCGCGTCCAGTCCGGCTTCTGATATCCGCGCGCTGCGGATGCCACCCTCGCGCAAGCTTCAGCGACTAGTGATAGGCTGAAGCATCGGACCGAATTGCGCGCGCAATTTCGAAAAGCCGGTGCCGCGAACCGTGCGGCGGCTTTTCCGTCGCCCTTCTCATGAAGAGACAGGACGATTTTATGGCGCAACCACCAGTCATCTCCTTGCCCAAGGTAAGTCCGAGCATGCGGGATATCGGTTTCGCATTGGGCATCATTGCGATCCTTTGCGTTCTGTTCCTGCCCATTCCGGTCATGCTGGTGGATATCGGGCTGGCCTTTTCCATCGCGCTCTCCGTCCTCATCCTGATGGTGGCACTGTGGATCCAGCGGCCGCTGGATTTCTCGTCTTTCCCGACCGTGTTGCTGATCGCGACCATGATCCGCCTGTCGCTGAACATTGCGACGACGCGTGTCATTCTTTCGCATGGCAACGAGGGACCGACGGCGGCGGGTGGCGTGATTGCCGGCTTTTCCAGCCTTGTCATGTCGGGCGACTTCGTCATCGGTCTGATCGTCTTTCTGATCCTGATCACCGTCAACTTCATCGTCATCACCAAGGGTGCTACGCGTATCGCCGAAGTTGGCGCCCGCTTCACGCTGGATGCCATTCCCGGCAAGCAGATGTCGATCGACGCGGATTTGTCCGCCGGCATCATCGATGAAAAGGAAGCGCAGCGCCGTCGCCGCGAACTGGAAGAGGAAAGCTCCTTCTTCGGCTCGATGGACGGTGCCTCGAAATTCGTCCGCGGCGATGCGATCGCCGGCCTCATCATCACCGCGATCAATATTTTCGGCGGCATCATCATCGGTTACTTCCGCCACGGCATGCCGATCGGCGAAGCGGCGGATGTTTTCGTCAAGCTTTCGGTCGGTGATGGTATCGTCTCGCAGATCCCGGCCCTTATCGTCTCGCTGGCGGCCGGCCTTCTGGTGTCGCGCGGCGGTACCGCCGGCTCGACGGATCAGGCCGTCGTCAATCAGCTGAGCGGCTATCCGCGCGCTTTGATGGTCTCGGCCATGCTGATGGGACTGCTGGCGATTATTCCGGGTCTTCCCTTCCTGCCCTTTATCTTCCTCGGCGGCATCATGGCCTTCGGCAGCTGGTATATTCCGCGCCAGGCCGAAGCCGAAAACGCGCTCCGCCGTCAGGAGGAGGCGAACAAGGTTCTCCAGACCACCGAAGCGGAAAAGGATTCGGTCAAGCAGGTGCTGAAAACCGCCGAGATCGAGCTGGCGCTCGGCAAGCAGGTTTCCACCCGCCTTCTCGGCGCGCATCAGGAACTGGCCTTCCGCGTCGGCAAGATGCGTAAGAAATTTGCGACCCAATACGGTTTCGTCGTGCCGGAGATCAAGGTCTCCGACGACATCATGATCCCGGAAAAGGCTTACCAGATCCGCGTCCACGGCACGACCATCGCGTCGAGCAATCTACGTGTCGGCGATGTTCTCGTGGTGACCGGGGCAGGACGCAAGCCGAGCATTCCCGGCGACGAAATCCGCGAACCAGCATTCGGCATGCCGGCCGTCTCGATCCTTGAAACCTTTACCGAGGATCTGAAGCGCGAAGGTTTCCATCCGATTGACAACGTCTCTGTCGTGCTGACGCATCTGAGCGAAGTCATTCGCAACAACCTGCCGCAGCTTCTGTCCTACAAGGACGTCAAGATCCTGATCGACAGGCTCGATCCGGAATACAAGAAGCTGGCCGACGAAATCTGCTCGTCGCATATGTCCTATTCCGGTCTGCAGGCGGTTCTGAAATTGCTGCTCGCCGAACGCGTGTCGATCCGCAACCTGCATCTCATTCTGGAAGCCGTCGCGGAACTTGCACCGCATGTGCGCAAGACGGAACAGATCGTCGAACATGTGCGGGTGCGCATGTCGCAGCAGCTCTGCGGCGATCTCGCCGACAATGGCGTGCTGCGTGTCCTGCGCCTCGGCAACAAGTGGGACATGGTCTTCCATCAGGCGCTGAAGCGCGACCAGAAGGGCGAAATCGTCGAATTCGATATCGATCCCCGCCATCTCGAGGAGTTTTCGGAGCAGGCTTCGAAAGTTATCCGTGAATTCATGGATCGCGGACTGCCCTTTGTCCTTGTAACCTCGCCGGAAACGCGGTCCTATGTGCGCATGATTATCGAGCGACTCTTTGCGACCCTACCGGTTCTTTCACATGTGGAACTGGCCAAGGGGCTGGAGATCAAGATCCTGGGCGCCATTTCATGATAACCGACCCGCAAGGGACAATTATCGCATTGTTCCTTGCCATTTGCCGTATCGGCGCCTGTTTCATGACCATGCCGGGCTTTTCCAGCTCGCGCATATCACCGCAAATCCGCATGCTGCTGTGCGTTGCGGTGTCCATGGCGCTTCTGCCGGTGCTGTGGGATACGATCTATCCGAAAGTCTCCGGCGCAAGCCAGGCCACGGTCGTCGGCCTCATCTTCACCGAGGTCGTCATCGGTGCGATGTATGGCTTGATCGCGCGGTTTTACACGCTCGGTTTCCAGTTCACGGGTGCGCTCATAGGCGCCTCCATCGGTCTCAGCGCCCCAGGCGGTGCGGATGTCATCGAAGAGGTGCAGGAAAACCAGATATCCAACTTCATCACCTTCGGCGGCCTGCTGGTGCTGTTCATGCTGGATTTCCACCATATCGTCCTTAAAGCGCTGGTTGATTCCTATACCGCCACGCCGGTCGGGGCGCTTATCAGCGGCCAGAAGATGCTGATCACGCTCACCGATACGCTCAGGGCATCGTTCTCCATCATGCTGCGGCTTGCCAGCCCCTTCGTGATCTACGGCCTGATGTTCAACGTTGCGGTCGGTCTCATCAACAAGCTGGCGCCACAGATTCCGGTTTACTTCATCTCGACGCCTTTCGTTCTGGCGGGCGGTCTTTTCATGCTTTATTTGTCGGTCGCGGCCCTCATCCGTCAGTTCGTGGACGGTTTCGGCCCGGTCTTCATCGGTTTTTGATCTGGAGAAAGCCATGGCTTCGGACAAGCGCTCGGCAAAACTCAAGCGTCTGGTAACGGTCCAGCGCCACATGGAAAAAATGGCCGAGGTGGAACTGGCCGATACCACCCGCGTGCGTACCGAAGTGGCGCAATCCATGGATAACGTGCTGGAGGCCATGAGTTCCATGGAGCCGGTACATCAGACGTTTTCCAGACATTATTCGGATCGTTACGGCCGCCTTGTCGTCAAGGACCGCCAGCTTGCCGGCGTGCAGCAATTGCAGGAAAACAAGGTGCTGAAGGAAAAGACCAAGGCAGACCGGCTTGAGGACAGAATGCACATTGCCCGCGATCTCGAGGACCGCGAAGCCGACGACAATGCAATCTATGATCTGCTTGAAATGACAAACGCATCCCGGACACCAGCCTCCAGCAAGGTTGGCGATCCATAGTCCGTTCCATTGTTGCATCGCGGGCGTTCGAAAGACGTCTCCGGCGATGTTTCTTGATTGAACGGACGCGTCGGCTTCCATGCCACACGTTCGTCAGCTCGGGAGATCGGGACGTGGCGATATCGGTGATAAGTGATCTGGTGATGGATGTGGTGCGCGCTGCGGACCCCCAGGAAGTACAGATCGCCCAGGAAAAACTCAAAGCGAACAAGGCGGCCTTCGCCGCAACCAGCCTTGCAGATGCGGGCAAGGGCTTTGGCGCCGCCGTTGATATGCTGGATGGCGCCTCTTCGAAGGCGGGCCTTGGCGACACCAATATTCGCTCCGCGCGCACGGAGATTCCTGAGACTTACCGGAAATATGAAGCCTCGGTTCTCCAGACCTTCGTTGCCAACATGCTGCCGAAAGACAGCGAGGAAGTGTATGGCAAGGGTAATGCCGGCGAAATCTGGAAGAGCATGATGGCGGAACAGTTTGCCGACACGATCTCCAGAAATGGCGGCGTCGGCATAGCCGAACAGGCCTACAAGGATGCGTTGAGGAAAGCCGAAAGCAAAGGCATCACCGACGTGTCGATGAATGAAAAAGACCATAATGCTGCAATTCGGATGGTGGCGGAGTTCGAGCGGCAGGTCCTCGGCGTTTCCAATGATAAAACGGACGAGGCTTGAGAATGAAAAACCTTAACGAGGAGACAAGCATGGACCTTATGTCGAACGACCACCGTATCCAATCCGTTCTCGGCCGCCTTGAGATGATCATCGACAATGAGAACGATAATATCGGTAAGGATCCGCAATTCGACTTCAAGGTTTCCAACGCCCATAAAAGCCGTTGCCTGTATGAACTCACCATGCTGTTTCGCGACACACCGCGCGAAGACATCGCCGGTGGTTATCTGGAGCAGGTGAAGGGCATCAAGTCCAAGCTCGCGACCAATGCCAGCCGCGTCGAGGCGCATCTGAACGCGGTTCGCGCTGTTGCGGACCTGCTCAAGAACGCCATCCAGGAAGCCGATACGGACGGCACCTATTCGCAGGAACAGTTCATGTACGGTGCCGCCTCCTGATGTTGAAGCTTCTTCTCACCGGCGTCTGGGTTTGCGCCGTCACGCTCGGCGCGGTGTATTTCTCCGTCCAGATGGCGACGGCGCCGGGAGATGAGGCGGGCGAGAAAAAGACCAATCTGCAATTGGTCAAGGGTGAAAGCATCACCATTCCCGTCATCAATGATGGCGGGGTGAACGGTTATTTCCTCAGCCGTATTTCGCTGCGTGTCGACAAGGACAAGATGGCGAAGATCGAATTGCCGGCCACGCAGCTGATGACCGACGAATTGTTCACGCTTCTGGCGGGTTCTTCCATGGTCAACATCGCCAATATTTCCACCTTCGATCCCGAGGCTTTCAAGCAGCGCATCCGCGAGGGGCTGAACAAGAGGCTCGATGACGAGGTGGTCGAGGATGTGCTGATCGAGCAGCTGGATTATCTGTCGAAGGCAGATATTCGCGAGCAGAATGGCAATGGCACGCCCCGTTCGGTCAAGATCGTCGAGGGCGAGAAGGCCGAGGCTGGAAAAGAAGCGGCTGCCGCGCCCAGCCACTGACGTCGCAGGGCGCGGCTCACGCGTCCGCCGACGGGCGGTTTTCTGGTCTGGTTAACCGTTCCTTGTCACGCGCCCGAATATTCGAGCGATTGCTTTCAGCATAACTTCAACCTGCACCTGTATAAACAAATCCATGAGCCGCCGTCCCGCCACCATGCGCTGGATCGGTGGAGATGGATTTGGCATTCGGGGGTTGGCAATGAATTTCGCGGCAGGTTTTGCGCGGCCGGGATCGCAACGGAATATCCACGGGCTGCGTGTCTGTGATCTCGACTGGAATGGGGCGCTGGAACTGGTCAGCGGCCGGGCTTCGGCTTGCGAAGGGCACACGATGCTCTCCTTCCTCACCATAGATAAAGCCAAACTGTCTCTCAAGGATATCGCTTACCGCGAGATTCTGGAAAGCTGCCTGCTTCTGCCGCAGGGCAAGGCGATGAATGCCGCCGCCCGTGTGGAAAATGGCAAACCTCTGTCCGCTGCCATCGACGACGTCGCTTTCGTCATGGCGCTTCTGACCTATATGGCGGTGCCGAAACGGATCGGTGTTGCCGGCGACGATGCGGCGCAGCTCAGTGAAGTGCTGGCAAAGCTGCGTGCCCACGCGCCGTGGCATGATTTCGTGATGCTGGGTCGGGATGCCTCGGGGGTTAAGGTCGATGTTCTGCTTGCCGGCATGAGCGGTGAAAATCAGGAAAAATGGTTGCACCGAACTGTCAGCCGTCAGGATGTGCGCGTCGCGATCGCGGTCGGTTCATTGTTCAAGGTCTTGTCGTCCGAAGTGGCGGGCATGCCGGAAATCTTCCGCAAGCTGCATATGAGCTGGCTTTACAGCCTCTGCGCGGAACCCTGGCACATTGCACTCGGCAAAGCTGAGACGGGTTCGCGGAGCCCGCGTTAACCATTTGTTTGCCACGATCCTTTAACCTCTCGTAAGGTTTTGACAGTCGCCCGTTGCGGGCGGCACCGAGGGTGGCAGACGGCTTCAGATGGTTGATAACAGTCCGGACATGATGGCGACCCGTCCCGACGAGGACGATTTTGCCGTGCCCCCGTCGCAATGGCGCAGGCATTGTCTGCGGCTTCTGACGGCTGGTTGCGTCGTTGCCGCCACCGTTACCGGCGCGGCTCTTCCGTTGCTGCTGATCGATTCCGGTTTTCGCGGATATGTGTCGCAGGCCCGGATCGAGATCACCCAGACGTCCTATGACGCGCCCGATGCGGCCCGTTTTCTGGCGATGGCACGACGTACCCTGTTATCTCCCGCCGGGCTTGACCGGGTCAGCAGCGATCTGAAGCTGAAACCCACCGATATGGTCGGCGTTCGCAATCAGGGTGAGCTTGGCCTGCTCGTTGATCTTTTGACAGGCGCGGACACACGTCCGCTTTCCCCGCGAGAAGCATTGAATGGCGCAGTGGGTGAGGCGATCCGGCTGGAACTGACGCCGGATGAAAATACGCTGATCGTGACCGCAAAGGCCGCGACGCCGGAAAGCGCGATGCGGCTGACCGATTATCTGTCGATGCGGGTCATGGCGGATGGCAAGGCCGGCACCATGACGCCCGCCATGCGTGAGACGGAGCGAGCGCGCAAAAGACTGGACGAAGCGGAAGCGGCATTGAACGGCTTCCAGATGCGCCATGGCGATGCCGTTCTCTCTGAGGTGCACGAGCTCGAGCAGCAGTTGCACGACGTAAACGACGGTCTTGCGGGCAGCACGCAGCATCAGCAGTCGCTTCAGGCGGATTTGGCGGTGGCCTCTGCCCTCAAGCCGAATGACATTTTGTCGAAGCCCTTGCCGTCCGGCGTGGCTTTCGCAGCGCTTGAGGATATCAGGCAGAAACACGCGACCGCCAGCATGGCGCTTGCCAGTGTCTCGGTTGATTATGGCCCGAAACACCCGCGCCGCATCGCCGCCCAGAATGCGGTGGATGCCGTACAGGCGCTGGCAGCTCCCGCATTGCGCCAACTGGTTGAAGGTCTGCGGGTGGATGAAAAGCGCATCGCCCAGGAGATTGCGACCGCGAATGGCGAGCGTAAGAAGCACCTTGACCGCTTAGAGGCTCTGGGCGTCGCCCCCGGTGAGCTTTCGCGATTGCAGGCTGAGCTTGAGACAGCGAGAAATGCCTATCTGGAAGCGAGTGAGCGCCGCGATCTGTCTTCTTCCTCCACGCCCGCCATCGAGACCCGCCTTGCAAAGAAGGCCGGACCGGGCGAACTGTCGCGTGATCTGACGCAGGCGGCGATGATGGCAGGTGGCGGCGGCCTGATCGGTCTGCTGGGCGGCCTCTATCTCCTGAGCTATCGCCGCCATGACGAGGAGCAGGAGGACGCGCTGTTCGTCGAAAATGAAGCGCAACTTCCCGCTTCCATGGACGGGCCAGAGCAATCGCTGCAATTTTCCGAATTCGAGCAAATCGAGCCGGCGGTTTTCGATGATCTGGAAGAGCTTGCCGCGGAAGATCATGTCCAGCCTGAAGACGCCTTCGCTGACTATTATGGCGAGGCTGCAAATGATGCCGATGATATGCCGCTGAACGAGCGCGTGCGGCAGGTGCTGATGGGTAACCGAACGGTCAGAAGCGCCACCCAAATGTCGCCTGACCTTCCGCCATTGCTCAGTGAAGCCCTTGCAGGGCACTTCGATCATGAACAGGCCGAAGCCGAGGAATTGGCGGAATTGAGACGCGAGCTGGCGCATCTGAAGGAGCGTCTCGCCGATTACGCCGATCACCAGGACGACTACCGTAAAACTGCCTGACGAGGCTGTATTTTTGCTTGCATTCCTGCAAAGGGGGCACCATACGGGGCCAACGTAATCCAGCAGGAGCAAGACGCATGGCAGTTGTGATTGACGGGAAGGCGAAGGCGACTTCGGTAACGGAGGCGGTTCGCATATCGGCAGAAGCGCTCGAGGCGGAACGGGGCGTGAAGCCCGGTCTCGCGGTCGTCATCGTCGGTAATGATCCGGCCAGCCATGCCTACGTGAACTCCAAGAGCAAGATGGCCAAGCAATGCGGCTTCAACTCCATCCAGCACACGCTGCCGGAAGAGACGACGCAAGGTGAGCTTCTGAAGCTGGTTGGCGAACTGAACGCCGACGCCTCCATTCACGGCATTTTGGTGCAGCTTCCCCTGCCGAAGCATTTCAATTCCGATGAGATCATCCAGTCGATCCTGCCCGAGAAGGATGTGGATGGCCTGAGCGTGTTGAACGCCGGCAAGCTGGCGACGGGCGATCTCGCCACCGGGCTTATTTCCTGCACGCCGGCCGGCGCCATGCTTCTGGTGCGCAGCATTCACGGCGACGACCTTTCCGGCCTCAATGCCGTGGTCATCGGCCGTTCCAACCTGTTCGGCAAGCCCATGGGCCAGCTTCTGCTGAATGCCAATGCCACGGTGACCATGGCGCATTCGCGCACCAAGGATCTCGCCACCGTCTGCAAGACGGCCGATATTCTCGTCGCGGCCGTCGGTCGCGCGGCGATGGTGAAGGGCGACTGGGTGAAGCCGGGCGCAACCGTCATCGATGTCGGCATCAACCGCATTCCGGCTCCCGAAAAGGGCGAAGGCAAGTCGAAGCTGGTCGGCGATGTCGCCTTCGACGAGGCAAGCGCCGTGGCGGCCGCCATCTCGCCGGTGCCCGGCGGTGTCGGCCCGATGACGATCGCCATGCTGATGGCCAACACCGTCATCGCCGCTTATCGCAAGCTTGGCCGGACGGCTCCGAAGTTTTAAGCCTGTCGCGTTCGATCGAACTCCACGGCATAGGAATTTCTGTGCGCTGGCCCTCACTACCGTCATTCCGGCCTTGAGCCGGAATCCAGCCGACGCGCGTCTGCGCGGCGAGACGACTCTTTTCAGCCCAAGGACTTGGGCTGGCTGGATACCGGCTCAAGGCCGGTATGACGGGCGGGGGATGAAGGCCGGCTGCTACGCTTTCGGAGCCGGTCCCGTCGAAGCGCGTACCACAAGCTCCGCCTTCCAGAGCTCCTGATGGGGCTCCATCTGCTCGAACTTGATCCGGTTGATCAGGCGTTGGCCGACGCGCACGCCAGCGGCCCGGAGTGAAGAGCGGGTCGTGGTGAGCGGCACGGAAAAATTGTCCGGCTTCAGCAGCGGCAGCACGTCGTCATGGGCGATCAGCGAAATGTCCTTGCCGGGTTTTAACCCCCGCTGGTTCATCGAGCGGATCGCGCCCAGTGCAAGCGCGGTACTGGCGCAGAGAATGGCGGTCGGCTTTTCCGGTTGAGACAGCAGCGCCTCCATGCCGAGATAACCCTCCTCGTCCGTCATGCTGCTGTGCCGCTTATTGGCCGGGTGCAGGGCGAGGCCGCTTGCCTCCAGCGCCTTCTCCACCCCGAGACAGCGCCGATAGGTAAAATCGTAGCCTTCCGGGCCGTTCAAAAGCCCGATGCGCTTATGGCCGAGCTGGAGGAGAAGCTGGGTCGCATCACGAAACGCGCCCTCATTGTCCACATCGAGATAGGGATAACTCTCCTCCACGCCGGCGGACCTGCCATGCACGAGGAAGGGCAGGGAGAGCGACTGCATCATGGCAATGCGCGCATCGTTCTTTTTCATATAGGCGAGATAGATGCCATCAACGCTGCCGCTTGCGGCGAGCCCACGCAGGGCTTCACGTTCTTTCTCGGGTTCCGTCGGCATGATGACGAGATGAAAACCGCTGCGTGAGGCTTCTTCGCCGAGACCGCTTAAGAATTCGCCGAAATGCACATCGGAACGGTGGTGCTCGCCAATCGGCATGACGAGTCCGATGGAGCCGACCTTGCCGGTTGCCAGCCGCTGCGCCGCCGCGTTCGGGCGATATCCCGTCTTCTCGGCGGCCTCCATGACGCGGCGGCGCGTCTCCGCGCTCACCTCCGGGTAGCCGTTGAGCGCCCTGCTGATGGTGGTCTGCGAAATGCCCAGCAGTTGCGACAACTGTTTCAGGTTCATGTCTTGAATTTCCTCCATGCACGCGCTTCAGGAACCGGCAAAGCCTCTCCTCATATTCCCAAAGCGCTTTAGATTTTTACCAGCCTCCGCTGCTTTTCTCAATCGAAAACGATAGCCGCCTTCCTAAATAAATATGACTATTCACGCGGTGCGGCAACGTTTCCTCGGAAACAGCCTCTTGACTCCATCTTGATGACAATGAGATGAATAGGCAGCCAAAGCGCTTTGATTGAGAGAGGACGCTTTGAGCCTTTTATGTGATGGGAGGTAAATCACATGCGGAAGACTCTTTTGGCGACGGCGGCCTCAATGGTGCTGCTGTCGGGTGCGGCCTTTGCCGCTGACCTGAAATTCGCGCCTGGCCAGGATGCCAAGTTCAACTGGAAAAGCTACGAGGACTTTAAGGCGGCCCATGCCGACCTGAAAGGCCAGACGCTGACGATTTTCGGGCCCTGGCGCGGCGAGGACGAGGCGCTGTTTCAGTCGGTGCTTGCCTATTTCGCCGACGCGACCGGCGTGAACGTCCGTTATTCCTCGTCGGAAAATTACGAGCAACAGATCGTCATCGATACGCAGGCGGGTTCGCCGCCTAATATCGCCATCCTGCCGCAGCCCGGCCTACTGGCCGATCTCGCGGCCAAGGGTTTTCTGGTGCCGCTCGGCGATGAGACCGCCAATTGGGTCAAGGAAAATTACGGCGCTGGCCAGTCCTGGGTCGATCTCGGCAGCTACAAGGGCAAGGACGGCAACAAGGCTTACTTTGCGTTCCCCTTCAAGGCCGATGTGAAGTCGCTCGTCTGGTATGTGCCTGAGAACTTCGAGGAAGCGGGTTATAAAGTGCCCGAGAGCATGGAAGACCTGTTCAAGCTGACCGACCAGATCGTTGCCGATGGCGGCACGCCCTGGTGCATCGGCCTTGGCTCTGGCGGTGCGACCGGCTGGCCGGCAACCGACTGGGTGGAAGACCTGATGCTGCGCACGCAGCCGCTCGACGTTTACCAGAAGTGGACGACCAACGAGGTGAAGTTCACCGATCCGGCGGTGGTCGAGGCCATCAACGAGTTCGGCAAATTCGCCAAGAACGAAAAATACGTGAGCGGCGGCGTTGCAGCCGTGGCCTCCACCGACTTCCGCGACAGCCCCAAGGGTCTCTTCGACATTCCGCCGAAATGCTACCTGCACCATCAGGCGTCGTTCATTCCGTCCTTCTTCCCTGAAGGCACCAAGGTCGGAACGGATGCGGATTTCTTCTACATGCCGACTTACGCGTCCAAACCTGACCTCGGCAAGCCGGTTCTCGGCGCCGGCACGCTCGTCACGATCACCAAGGAAGCACCGGCGGCCAAGGCATTCGTCGAATTCCTGAAGACCCCGATCGCCCACGAAGTGTGGATGGCGCAGTCCAGCTTCCTGACGCCCTATAAGGGTGTGAATGTCGACACCTATGCCAATGAGCAGATGAAGCGCCAGGGTGAAATCCTCACGACCGCGACAAGCTTCGGCTTCGACGGTTCCGACCTGATGCCCGGCAAGATCGGTGCCGGCGCGTTCTGGACCGGCATGATCGATTTCGTCGGTGGCAAGTCCGCCGATCAGGTCGCCGCCGATATCCAGAAGGCCTGGGACGGCCTGAAGTAACAATCGGATCAGGCCCGGCGGCGCGCTGCCGGGCCTTTACCAAATGGAACGGATCCGATGACCGCATAAATCAGCGCGGCGCGGAGAGGATCAGGGAGGGAACATGGCTCAACAACTCGTGTCTGCCATCGGCGTCATGGTAGCGGGCGTTTTTGCCTGCGCGGCCTATTACTGGCTATCTGACAAGGCGCTGCAGGTGATCTTTCCCGTCCGCTCGGGAGATGTCATTCACGCATCCCGCAATCTAAACCGCCGCGCCGCCGTCCGGCCCTGGCTGTTCATCGGCCCGGCGCTGATCCTGCTGCTGGTCTACCTGGTCTATCCCGTCATCGCCACGCTGATCCTGTCCTTTTATGACCGGACGGGCAGCGAATTTGTCGGCCTCGCCAATTATCGCTGGGCGTTTTTCGACGCCGGTTTCCGCCAGTCGATCTTCAACAACATCCTCTGGCTCGCCGTCGTGCCGGCCGCCTGCACCTTCTTCGGCCTCGTCATTGCCGTCATGACCGACCGCATCTGGTGGGGCAACATCGCCAAATCCATCGTCTTCATGCCGATGGCGATTTCCTTCGTTGGCGCATCGGTCATCTGGAAGTTCATCTATGAGTATCGCGCCGAAGGTCAGGTACAGATCGGGCTCTTGAACGCCATCGTCGAGTTTTTCGGTGGCAGCCCGGAGGTCTGGATTTCCATGCCCTTCTGGAACAATTTCTTCCTGATGGTCATCCTCATCTGGATCCAGACCGGTTTCGCCATGGTCATCCTGTCCGCAGCTTTGCGCGGCATTCCGGAAGAAACCATCGAGGCGGCCGTCATCGATGGTGCCAATGGCTGGCAGATCTTCTGGAAGATCATGGTGCCGCAAATCTGGGGCACCATCGCCGTCGTCTGGACGACGATCACCATTCTCGTGCTCAAGGTCTTCGATATCGTGCTGACCATGACCAACGGCCAGTGGAACACCATGGTTCTCGCCAACCTCATGTTCGACTGGATGTTCCGCGGTGGCGGCGACAGCGGCAGAAGTGCTGTTATCGCGCTCATCATCATGGCGGCCGTCACCCCGATCATGGTCTGGAATATCCGCCAGGCAAACCGCGAGATGGAGGGCCGCTGAGATGAATATCGTCAAACGCCTGCGCCGCGTCGGCCTGCCACGCCTCATCGTCCATGCCAGCGTCCTCGTCGTCGTGCTTCTCTGGCTCTTACCCACGCTCGGCATTCTCGTCAGCTCGCTGCGTGACAAGGACCAGATTACCGTGTCTGGCTGGTGGACGGCCTTCTCCAGCTCCGAACAGACCTCGGCAGTGCGCCTCGCCGATGCTTCCGTGCAGAAGCAGGACGGAAGCCGCTATGTGATATCAGGCAATGTTTTTGAAAATGGTGCCGGCGGAAAAGTCTCCGCCTTCGGCGTGCGCGTTCAGGAACCGAGAGCATTCAACGCCGGCGAACCGGCCGATATCGGCGATGGCGAAACCCTGCTCGTCAATACGGACGGCACTTACGAATATAGCAAGGCTTCGAGCTTCGAGGGCGCGCGCGGCAAGCGCGTCTATATTTCCGTCGCGACGCCGCCCGTCTTCACGCTCGATAATTACCGCACGGTTCTGACCTCGGAAGGCATCGGCCAGTCCTTCGTCAACTCACTCACCGTCGCCGTGCCGGCAACCGTCATCCCCATCCTCATTGCGGCCTTCGCCGCCTATGCGCTGTCATGGATGAGCTTTTCCGGCCGCAATCTGCTGATTGCCATGGTGGTGGGCCTCATCGTCGTGCCGTTGCAGATGTCGCTGATCCCGCTGCTGCGACTCTATAATGAAATCGGCACCATCTTCGGCGTGCCGTCCAAGACCTATGCCGGCATCTGGCTCGCGCACACCGCCTTCGGCCTGCCGCTCGCCATCTATCTGCTGCGCAACTATATTTCCGGCCTGCCGAAAGAGATCATCGAAAGCGCCCGCGTGGATGGTGCCAGCGATTTTGAAATCTTTGTCAAGATCATCCTGCCGCTCTCCTTCCCGGCGCTTGCCTCCTTCGCCATCTTCCAGTTCCTGTGGACCTGGAACGACCTGCTCGTCGCCATGGTGTTCCTCGGCACGCAGAAGGACGAACTGGTGTTGACCGGTGCGCTCAACGCGTTGCTCGGCTCGCGCGGCGGCAACTGGGAAATCCTCACCGCTTCGGCCTTTGTCACCATCATCGTGCCGCTTTGCGTCTTCTTTGCTCTTCAACGTTATCTCGTGCGTGGCCTGCTTGCAGGCTCCGTCAAGGGAGGCTGATCATTCCATGAACGCCCATACCAGACAGGACACTTCCATGACCGCTTCGGTGACTTCCGCTTTGACGCCCAACAAGGACTGGTGGCGCGGCGCTGTTATCTATCAGATCTATCCGCGCTCCTATCAGGACTCCAATGGCGACGGCATCGGCGACCTCAAGGGCATCACCGACCGGCTGGCGCATATTGCCGGCCTGGGTGCCGATGCGATCTGGATTTCGCCCTTCTTCACCTCGCCGATGAAGGATTTCGGTTACGACGTCTCGAATTATGTCGATGTCGATCCGATGTTCGGCACGCTTGCCGATTTCGACGGGCTGATTGCCGAAGCCCACCGGCTCGGCATCCGCGTCATGATCGATCTCGTCATGTCGCACACCTCGGACCAGCACCCATGGTTCGTGGAAAGCCGCGCCAGCCGCAACAATGCGAAATCGGACTGGTATGTCTGGTCGGATGGCAAGCCGGACGGCACGCCGCCCAATAACTGGCTGTCGATCTTCGGCGGTCCGGGCTGGCAGTGGGACCCGACCCGCATGCAATATTACATGCACAATTTCCTGACCTCGCAGCCGGACCTCAACCTGCATAACCCTGAAGTGCAGGAAGAGCTGCTGAATATCACCCGTTTCTGGCTGAAGCGCGGTGTTGACGGTTTCCGCCTCGACACCATCAATTTCTATTTCCACGACCTTGAGCTGCGCGATAACCCGGCGCTGGCGCCGGAGCGCCGCAACGCCTCCACGGCACCTGCGGTCAATCCCTATAACTTCCAGGAACATCTCTACGACAAGAACCGCCCGGAAAACATCGCCTTCCTGAAGCGTTTCCGCGCCGTGCTGGACGAGTTTCCAGACATCGCCGCTGTCGGCGAAGTCGGCGATAGCCAGCGCGGCCTCGAAATCGTCGGTGAATATACATCCGGCGACGACAAGATGCAGATGTGTTACGCCTTCGAATTCCTGGCACCTGATGCGCTGACCCCTCAGCGCGTCGCCGATGTACAGGCGGATTTTGCGAGAGCCGCACCGGAAGGCTGGGCCTGCTGGGCTTTCTCCAACCATGATGTCGTGCGCCATGTCAGCCGTTGGGGAGAGCATGTCGAGGATAAGGACGCTTTCGCCAAGGTTCTCTCGGCGCTGCTGATGACGCAGCGCGGCTCCGTCTGCATCTATGAGGGCGAAGAACTCGGCCTCACCGAGGCCGATATCGCCTTCGAGGATTTGCAGGATCCATACGGCATCCAGTTCTGGCCGGAATTCAAGGGCCGCGACGGTTGCCGCACGCCGATGGTGTGGGATGCCGGCCACGCACAGGCCGGTTTCTCGACAGCCGACAAGACATGGCTGCCCATTCCGGCCGAACACAAGCAGCGCGCCGTCAGCGCCCAGCAGGGCAATGAAGCTTCGGTGCTGGAACATTACCGCCGCTTCCTCGCTTTCCGCAGGCAGCACCCGGCCTTCGCAAAGGGTGGTATCGAATTCCACCCCGTGCAGGGTGAGGTGCTGAGCTATACCCGCAAGCTGGGCAACGAAACCGTGCTTTGCCTCTTCAACTTGTCCGCAACGCCGGCAAAAGCCACGCTGCCGGAAGGGAACTGGGAGGTTCTCGAAGGCCACGGCTTTGCAAGCGGCCTTGAAGGCAGAAGCGTAGAACTTCCGGCATGGGGCGCATTCTTCGCCCGTTACGCCTGACAGAACAGGGAGGAACACCCATGACAAGTCTCGTTCTCAAGGATATCCGCAAATCATACGGGCAGGTGAAGGTCCTGCACGGCATCGATCTTTCGATCGAACAGGGCGAATTCATCGTTTTCGTCGGCCCGTCCGGCTGCGGAAAATCGACGCTTCTGCGGATGATCGCCGGTCTGGAGGAGATCACCGGCGGCGAGATGTTCATTGATGGCCAGCTCGTCAATGAAATCCCGCCCTCGCGTCGGGGCATCGCCATGGTGTTCCAGTCCTATGCGCTTTATCCGCATATGACCGTCTATGACAACATGGCTTTCGGCATGAAGATCGCGAAGGAAAACAAGCAGGAGATCGACCGCCGGGTGCGTGCCGCTGCCGAAATCCTGCAGCTGACGCAATATCTGGAGCGTCTGCCCAAGGCGCTCTCCGGTGGCCAGCGCCAGCGCGTCGCGATCGGTCGTGCCATCTGCCGCAATCCCAAGGTCTTCCTGTTCGATGAACCGCTGTCGAACCTGGATGCTGCCCTGCGTGTCGCCACCCGCATCGAGATTGCCAAGCTCAACGAGCAGATGGCCGATACGACGATGATCTACGTCACCCACGATCAGGTGGAGGCGATGACGCTGGCAGACCGCATCGTCGTGTTGAATGCGGGTCGTGTGGAGCAGGTCGGCCCGCCGCTCGAACTTTACGAAAGGCCGGCCAATCTTTTCGTGGCGAAGTTCATCGGCTCGCCCGCCATGAACATCATCTCGGCGAAGATCGCCGGAACCGGCGAACGGACCTCGATCGAACTGGCCGGCGGCAAGACACTGGCCGTCAATGTTCCGACCCCGGCCACCGAGCAGGGCAAGGCCGCGAGCTTTGGTGTGAGACCTGAAGACCTCAGCGTTGTCACCGGCGACGACTATCTTTTCGAAGGCAAAGTCTCGATCGTCGAGGCTCTGGGCGAAGTGACGCTGCTTTATCTCGAGGCTCCGAAGGGGCAGGAGCCGATCATCGTTAAGATCCCGGGCATCCTTTCCGTCTCCAAGGGCGAAACCCTGCGGTTTGCAGCACCGCAAGAAAAGCTCCATCTCTTCGATGCTGACGGCAAGACCTACCGTCCATAATCGCCGGCAATATCGTAAAACACGCCCCGGAACCTTACCGTTCCGGGGCTTTTTCGTGCGTTTTTGCCCCTGTGGAAAAACATCGGAAATGTCCCGCTTCCGGTCTGTTTGAGGCAAGTCTGATATGAATTGTTAAAGACTATGGCCTAGTCTCGATCTGTTAAGAAAGCATGGGAGTCCGGGCGTGCAGAGCAGTGCGGGTGTCATCAGGAACCATTACCTGAGCAAGGAAGAATCCTTCATGTACGACCGCGAAAGCCGGTTTCGCATGGAAGATACCATGAATGCGGCACGCATCGAATATACCGAAAAGGCCGTCATGCACATGGCGGCGCGGCGCTGCGACGTCATCCGCATCTCCCAGACCGAAGCGGTGCTGGCACTGCTGACGAAATATAACCTGCCCAACCAGTTCTATCTCGATATTCCCGACGCCCGCATCACCAAGATCGGCTGCGTGATGTTGCGCGTCAACGCCAACAACACCATCCACGTCCGTTTCCTGCGCATGTTGACGCAGAAGGAACTGGACCGCATCTTCGTGTTCAGCACGCATCCGGCGCACAAGGACCGGAAGCTCGATATCCGGTCCTTCTGAAATATCCAAATCTGCCGAAGGGACTTAAGAGAGCCCGTCCACAACCGTCTGCTTCAGCTTCACTTCAGGCACTTCCGTGAAGGCAAGATCGCTGCGGCCGAAATAGGATTTCTGGTTGGTGGCCGACCAGTCGTTGCAAACCAGCTTGTAACGTTGTTTCGTTTCCGGTTTTTCCGGCATGGCGTAGAGATAATCGCCGGTGCGCGCAGCAAGCGGAATGTCGCCGTCCTGGTTGCAACGTTCAAGGATTTGGGCAAGCGCTTCGCCATCCACTTCCGCCACCATCAGCTTGCCGTCGAAACGCAGCGAGGCGTTGAAATCATAGCGGCGAATATCGCCTTGCGGCAGACCGGCACCGAGTGACGTATGGCCGATGAAACCGACATCCCCGCCGGTTTTCGCGGCGATAAGCTGCGCCACATGGCGTCCGGCCTCATCCACGGTCATTGCCTTGGCGGATTTACCGATGACCGCCCGTTCTTCTGCCGTCAGGTGCTTTTCGAGCGTCTGCTCGATCAGGCTCTTGAGGGCCGGGGAGGCGGGGGCGTCGCTATCGATCGCGATTGTTTCAATGGCCGGAGCCTTGCCAGGGGCGGAGATCGTTGCCACCGTCATGGAGGTGCACCATGAACCGGTATGGAGATAACGCGTGGCACCCTGCTCGTGCACGAAGTTCAGGTGATCGTGACCGCCGACTAGCAGCGTGCCATCCGGCAGCAGGGGCAGGATGTCGCGGTCGGCAACGACGCCGGCATGGCTCAAGACGATGTTGATAGCGCCCGACTTAACGATGCCGGGCAGATTGGCCTTCGCCCATTCGACCGGCTGCGGGATGTCGAGCATCTCGCGTGTCGCCTTCGGATAGGTGTTGATCGCATTGGTGGCAAGACCTGCCACGACGACCTGCCGTCCACCGACGCTTACCTCGGTGCTATCAGGCGCATAGGGTTTTCCGTCGCGCTTATCGATAATGTTGGACAGCACGGTGATGCCGAGTGCCTGGGCGCGACTGACAAAATTGGCAAGATCATTATCAATATCTGGCTCATGATTGCCGATATTGATGACGGTGGGGGCGAGCTTGGCGAGTGCAGCGAGGAACGTCCACTCGATTTCACCGGCCGAACGTGTGGCCACCGCATTGCCGAGTTCGAACAGGTCGCCATTCAGCAGAATGATATGCGGCGTCTTGTCGGCAGCGACGCGCGTTTCTATGGCCGCGAGAAGCTGGCCGATGCGTTCATAAGCCGAATGCAGGTCGGAGATCACGATCGCACGCAGCGCGACATCCTGCGCCGTCGCTGGCGTGGCCAAGGCAATCAACGGCAGCACGGCTGTGCCAGCCATAAGCTTCAGCACATCGCGGCGTTTGCTTGAGAAAATCGTCATGTCCTGGCCCCATCATCCGAAACTGCACCGTCGTCCCACGGTTGCTGGAGAAGGCCCTATAGGGCAATCATCACAGCCGCATGACAAGTGTGACTTTTACGAATTGGGAAATAAAGCTGTTTCTGCGCCGGATTATCAGGTGCGAGAAAGTGCAGTCGAACGATACCGCAAAGCAGGGTTGAAAGGCGAAAGCCGTATCGACCTTCGCCTTTCAAAAGATCAATGGAAGAGCACGCTTGCGCCCTGATCGGCCGGGCCGGCATTGCGGCGGAAGGGGGCGAAAAGTTCGCGGCCCATGCCCCATTCATTGCCGGAAAGATCGGCGCGTGCCGGTTCGCGTTTCGCCAGTTCAGCGGCGGACACCAGCACTTCCAGCGTTCCAGAAATGGCATCGAGACGGATGATGTCGCCATCGCGGATGAGCGAGATCGGGCCACAATCGGAAGCTTCCGGCGTGACGTGGATGGCGGCCGGCACCTTGCCGGATGCACCGGACATGCGCCCATCCGTCACCAGCGCCACCTTGAAGCCGCGATCCTGCAAAACGCCGAGCGGCGGTGTCAGGCGGTGCAGTTCCGGCATGCCATTGGCCTTCGGCCCCTGGAAGCGGACGACGGCGATGAAGTCGCGGTTGAGCTTGCCGTCCTTGAAGGCGTCCTGAAGTGCCTGCTGGTCGTTGAAGACGATCGCCGGCGCTTCGATGATGTGGCGTTCCGGCTTGACGGCGGAGATCTTGATAACGGATTTGCCGAGATTGCCCGTCAGCATCTTCAGGCCGCCAGTCGGCTGGAACGGCGTTTCGATACTGGAAAGCACCTTTGGATCATGGCTCTGCTCGGGGGAGGGCTCACGGGTTACCGCGCCCTTTTCATCGAGTTTGGCATCCACTGTATAGGCTGCAAGACCCTGTCCGAAGACGGTGCGCACATCGTCATGCACAAAGCCCTGCTTCAGGAGCTGCTTGATGAGGAAACCCATGCCGCCGGCGGCGTGGAAATGGTTCACATCGGCAAGACCGTTGGGGTAGACGCGGGCGAGCAGTGGCACGATATCCGAGAGATCGGAAATATCCTGCCAGGTGAGGATGATGCCGGCGGCACGTGCCATGGCGATCAGATGCATGGTGTGGTTGGTGGAACCACCCGTTGCATGCAGGCCGACAACGCCGTTGACGACCGACCGTTCATCGATCATTTCGCCCGCCGGTGTGAATTCATTGCCCTGCGCAGTGATTGCCAGCGCGCGCTTTGCAGCCTCACGCGTCAGCGCGTCGCGCAGCGGCGTGCCGGGATTGATGAAGGAGGAACCGGGCATATGGAAGCCCATGATCTCCATCAGCATCTGGTTGGAGTTCGCCGTGCCATAGAAGGTGCAGGTGCCGGGACCGTGATAGGATTTCGATTCCGCTTCCAGAAGCTCGGCGCGGCCGACCTTGCCTTCGGCATAAAGCTGGCGGATGCGCGACTTCTCGTCATTCGGCAGGCCTGATGTCATCGGGCCGGCGGGAACGAAGACGGCGGGCAGGTGACCGAAGGCGAGTGCCGCGATCACGAGGCCGGGCACGATCTTGTCGCAGACGCCGAGATAGACAGCGGCGTCGAACATGTTGTGCGACAGGCCGATGCCGGCAGCCATGGCGATGGCATCGCGGGAAAACAGCGAAAGCTCCATGCCCGGCTGCCCCTGCGTCACGCCATCACACATGGCCGGAACCGCGCCCGCAACCTGGGCGATGCCACCCGCCTCCTTGGCCGCATCGCGAATGATCGCCGGGAAGGTCTCATAGGGCTGGTGCGCCGACAGCATGTCGTTGTAGGCGGTGATGATACCGAGGTTTGGAACCCGGTCGCCGGCAAGGATGTCCTTGTCGGCGGGGGAACAGACCGCAAACCCGTGCGCAAGGTTGCCGCAGGAAAGCACGGAACGATGAACGCCTTTTGAGACCTGCAGCCGCAACCGCTCGAGATAGGTCTCGCGGTAAGGCTTGGAACGTTCGACGATACGGGCGGTGATGGCCTGAATGCGGGAATCGGCGGACATGGGCGTTCATCCTGTTCGTTGGTCGGCAACCGGCGTTCCGGGAGGTGAACGGCCGGTTGTCGTGTTTCTGTCTTCATGTCTTCGGGGCGCTTGTCGCCGGGCCGCGTGTGCGGCGGTACTTTCGGCTTACGGCGCCCAGTATATATCCACGAGCGTTTCTGCGCGGTTCAGCACGGCACGAACAGGCATTTCGTCCTCATCCTCACCTGACTGAGCTTTTTCAAGCGTCGCTTTCTTGGCTGCACCTTCAATGTGCAGCACCAGAAAATCGGCATCATGCAAGCTGGAGAAATTGAAGGTCAACCGCTCCTCTCCCGCATTTTCCGCCGCCATGGTCAAGACGCCGCGTGGCTCATTAAGGTCCAGCGCTTCGTAGAGATTGTCTCCACCGGGGAAGAACGATGCCGTATGACCATCCGTTCCCATACCCAGAATGACCACATCGAAAGGATCGCAGATCGCTTCGGTCTTGACGGTTGCGAGCGTCGCCGCATCCTCCGGCGAGGCCGCCGACTGAAAAAGCGGCACGAAATAGGCCGCCTTCGCCTTGTCCTGCAACAGGTTCTCGGCAACCAGACGATGGTTCGAACGATCGCTTTCCGGCGGCACGAAACGTTCGTCCACCAGCGTCACGCTGATATTGGGCCAGTCGAGATCGTATTTGGAAAGCGCCTGGAAGAACAGTTTCGGCGTCGAGCCGCCGGAAACGGCAATACTCGCCGTGCCACGTTCCTGCGTTGCGGCCGAAAGGCGGCTGGCAACTTCTGTTGCCAGCGCGGAGGCGAGGTCGGCGGCGCTGTCGAAGACATGCAATGTCTCACTTATCTCCGTCATCCTCAATCTCCATCATGCCAGGTGCGGCCGTCACGCTCGATCAGCGCGATCGAGCCGCTCGGACCCCAGGTGCCGGCCGTATAACCCTGCACGCCCTGCGCCAGTTCTTCCCAGCTCTTGAGAATGGGGTCGATCCAGTCCCACGCGGCCTCGACTTCGTCGCGGCGCATGAACAGCGTCTGGTTGGAGCGGATGGTGTCCATCAACAACCGCTCATAGGCATCGGGGCTGCGCACGTTAAAGGCTTCGGCGAAGCTCATATCCAGCGACACCTGGCGCAGGCGCATGCCGCCCGGGCCGGGGTCCTTGATGAGCAGCGACTGCTTGACGCCTTCATCCGGCTGCAGGCGGATGACCAGCTTGTTGGCCTCGATCTTGCCGGCCGCATCGTCGAAGATCGAATGCGGGATTTGCTTGAAGGTGACGACGATTTCCGAAACGCGGGTCGCAAGGCGCTTGCCGGTGCGGATGTAGAAAGGAACGCCGGCCCAGCGCCAGTTGGCGATTTCGGCCTTGATGGCGACGAAGGTTTCGGTGTTGGAAACGCCGCCTTCCAGCTCTTCCAGATAGCCCTTCACCGGGCCGCCGGCGGAAGCACCGGCACGGTACTGGCCGCGAACCGTCTGCTTTTCGACATTGCTGGTGTTGATTGGCTTCAGGGAGCGCAGAACCTTGAGCTTTTCGTCACGCACGGCTTCCGCATTCATGGATGCGGGCGGCTCCATGGCCACGAGGCAAAGTAGCTGGAGGATATGGTTCTGTACCATATCGCGCAGCGCGCCGGCCTTGTCGTAATAACCGGCGCGGCCTTCAAGGCCGACGGCTTCGGCAACGGTGATCTGCACGTGGTCGATATGGGCGGAGTTCCACAGCGGCTCGTAAAGCGCGTTGGCGAAACGCAACGCCATCAGGTTCTGCACCGTCTCCTTGCCGAGATAGTGGTCGATGCGGAAGATCTGCTCTTCCTTGAAGACGTGGCCGATGGTGTCGTTCAGTTCCTGCGCGGAAGCGAGATCGCGGCCGATAGGCTTTTCAACGACGATGCGGGTCGAGCGGGTGATCAACTTGTGCTCGCGGATCTTGTCGGCAATGTCGCCGAAAATGCCCGGCGCGACGGCCAGATAAAAGGCGCGGATGCGATCCTTGCCCTCATCGAGCAGCTTCTTCAGCACGTCCCAGCCATTGCTGCCCTTGGCATCAACAGGCACGTAGAAAAGCCGGTTGAGGAACAGCGTGACCTGCGCGTCGTCATATTCGCCGGCCTTCAGGTGCTCCTTCAGCGCATCCTGCGCGAATTTGCGATATTCCTCATGGCTCATGACCGAACGCGACGCACCGATGATACGGGTCGGCTCCGTGAACTGGCCTTCGACCTGCCGGTGATAAAGGGCCGGCAGAAGCTTGCGCTCGGCAAGATCGCCCGTGCCGCCGAAAACGACACAATCAAAAGGTTCAACAGGAATGATCTGACTGCTCATATCGATTCTCTCGATCTTCAAGGGTTGGGGCATCAATAATCTAATCGATTTAAAAATGCCAGACTCAGTTATGTGAAATTATGAATTTTGGCTTTTTTCGCCCGTCCTGTTTCGGTAAACGGCTGTAAACATTATCCTAAAACCTGTCTCGCAACGCATACCAGGAAAGCGCCAGGAAAAGCAGCGGCGCGCGCAGTGACGCTCCGCCGGGGAAGGAGGGCACCTTCAGGCGCGCGAAGGGTGCCAGCATGTCCTGTTTGCCGAGTACGAGATCGGCATAGAGCTTGCCGCAATAATTCGACAGCATCACCCCATGACCGGAATAACCGCCGATGGAGGTGACGCCGGGCATGACTTCGCGCACGAACACCTGTCGCGGCAGGGTGATGCCGACGGAGCCACCCCAGGAATGGGTGATGTCGATATTTTTCAGCGCGGGATAGATTTCCGCTATCTGCCGGCGAATATGGGTGGAAATGTCGCGCGGCGTATCGGCCGTATAGGCCTCACGTCCGCCGAACAGCAGACGGTTGTCGGCCGTCTTGCGGAAATAGCGCACCACGAAACGCGAATCCGCCACGGCTTCCCGGCCTGGGATGATGTCGGGAAACGCATCGAGAGGCGCTGTTGCGCCAATGAAGGAGCGGATCGGCATGATATGGGCGGCCGTTACCGGCTCCAGATTGCCGATATAGGCATTGGTCGCGATCAGTACCTTTGTCGCCGTCAGATTGCCGAAGGGTGTTTCGATGATCGTTTTGCCGCCGGACTGGCGGATGGATTTCGCCGGCGTCATTTCATGGACGGCGGCACCCGCAGCTTTCGCCGCCTTCGCCAGCCCGACCAGTAGCTTCAACGGATGGATATGGCCGGTGCCGGTATCGCGCGTGCCGCCGAAATAATGGGTGGAGCCGACACGTTTGCGCGCTTCGCCCCGTTCCATGTAGGAAATATGCGGATAGCCGTAGCGATTGTTCATCGCATCGACGCTTTTGCGATAGTCGTCCTCGTAAGCGGCCTTGTGCGCCACATAAAGCTGTCCCGGCAGATATTCCATGTCGATGCCGCGATTGACGGCGAAGCTGCGCACGTAGTTCTTGGCATCCTCGGCAATATCGAACAGCAGCTTGGATTGCTCAAAGCCGATCTCATGTTCCATCTCGTCGGGAAACGAGCGCTGGCCGGTGCCGAACTGGCCGCCATTGCGGCCGGACGCGCCATCGCCGAACCGATGCGCTTCGATGAGGGCGACGGAGACGCCATTTTCGGCGAGGTTACAGGCGGCCTGAAGACCGGTGTAGCCGCCGCCGATAATCGCGACGTCCACTTCTTTCGATCCGTCGAGAGCGGGATAGTCCGGCCGCTCACCGACGGTTGCCTGATACCAGGAAATTCCGGGCGCAATCGGGCTTTGCCATGTCATGCTTTAACAACCCCTCACACGTTGAGAAGCAGGAATTCCCGCTCCCAGGGGCTGATAACCTGCATGAAGGTCTCGAATTCCCCGCGTTTCAGGCCGGCATAGAGGCCGACAAATTCGTGGCCGAACACCCGGTCGAACTGCTCTTCGCCTTCCAGCAGCGCCACAGCCTCAAGCAGGCCACGCGGCAGGTCGATGGAGCCTTCATTGGCCGTCTCGGCGGTCGGTTCGGTCGGCTCGATATTGTTGACGATGCCAAGCCAGCCGCAGCCGAGTGACGCGGCAAGCGCGAGATAAGGATTGGCGTCGGAACTCGGCAGTCGGTTTTCGACACGGCGCGCCTGCGGGCTGGAAATCGGCACCCGGAAGGCGGTCGTGCGGTTGTCGTAACCCCAGGCATTGTTGACCGGGCAGGCCATGTCTGGCGTCAGGCGACGATAGGAATTCACGTAGGGCGCGAGCATAACCAGTGCATTCGGCACATAACGCTGCATGCCGCCCACGAAGGAGAAGAACTCCTTGGAGGGGCCGCCATCCTTGTTCGAGAAAATATTGCGGCCGCTGTCGATCTCCACCACCGACTGGTGGATATGCATGGCCGAACCCGGCTGGCCCTGCATCGGCTTGGCCATGAAGGTGGCGTAGATGCCGTGCTTCAGCGCCGCCTCGCGGATGGTGCGCTTGAACAGGAATACCTGGTCGGCAAGCTGGATCGGGTCGCCATGGCGCAGGTTGATTTCCAGCTGCGCCGGGCCTTCCTCATGGATCAGCGTGTCGATCTCGAGACCCTGTTTTTCCGAGAAGTGATAGATGTCGTCGATCAGTTCGTCGAACTCGTTGATGCCGGCAATCGAATAGCTCTGCCCGCCGACGATCGACCGGCCGGAGCGCCCCTTCGGCGGATGCAGCGGATAGTCCGGGTCGTCGTTCATGGCGACGAGATAAAATTCGATTTCCGGCGCAACCACCGGCTTCCAGCCCTTTTCGGTATAGAGCGAAAGCACGTTCTTCAAAACGTTGCGCGGCGTGTAGGGAACGAAATTGCCCTCGGCATCCACCACATCGCAGATCACCTGCGCGGTCGGGTCGCTCTCCCACGGCACGACGGACAGGGTGGAAAGATCAGGCACCAGCTTCAGGTCGCTGTCGCGCGGCTCATAACGGAAATTCGCCGTCTCGTCAGGGTATTCGCCTGATATCGTATGGCGATAGAGCGCGGATGGCAGGGCGAGCGATGTGTCACCCGTGAATTTCGCCGTCGGCATCATCTTGCCGCGTGCAACGCCGGCAAGATCGGGCGTGATGCATTCGATATCCTCGATACCGCGCGCCCGCAGCCATTGCGCGGCTTCGCGCCAGGAGGAAACGCCACGGGTTGAGGAAAGGTCGAGGGGAGGTGTCTTTGCCATGGTTGCCTGTTTCTTCGGGCGGAGCATGGTTTTCTTCGGGGGCATGTATCACCGGGTCTGTGTTTCGACTGGCGCCATCATAACCGTAGTTTGGCAATTGGCGAGGGGGAAAGCGCCATTGACAATGGGCGGCACTTCGAAAAGAGGAAAGGAAACGGATCGGATGGAATGATGACAGAGAAATGTGACGTGCTGATTTTGGGGGCGGGCGCCGCCGGCATGATGTGCGCCATCCGCGCCGGTCAGCGCGGCCGCTCCGTCATCATTCTTGACCATGCCAGGGCGCCGGGGGAGAAAATCCGCATCTCCGGCGGCGGCCGCTGCAATTTCACCAATATCCATGCCGGGCCGAAGAATTATCTCTCCGCCAACCCGCATTTCGCCAAATCCGCGCTAGCCCGGTATACGCCGCGCGATTTCATTGCACTGGTGGAAAAACACCGCATCGCCTGGCATGAAAAGACGCTCGGCCAGCTGTTTTGTGATGACAGCGCCAAGGACATTATCCGCATGCTGCTTGGCGAAATGCAGGCGGTGAATGCGAAGCTGCGGCTCGAAACTGCCGTCTCGACCGTTGCCTATGATGGTGGGCGTTTTCGCGTGACCACGTCTGGCGGCGTCATCGAGGCCGAAAGCCTTGTCGTGGCGACAGGCGGCAAGTCGATCCCGAAAATGGGCGCGACGGGTTTTGCCTATCAGATCGCCGAACAATTCGGCCTCAAACTCATCGAAACGCGTCCCGGCCTGGTGCCGCTGACGCTCGATCCCGCAGCGCTTGAAAGGCTGAGCCCGCTTGCCGGTGTCGCGGTTCCAGCTGAAATTTCGCACGGCAAGACGGCTTTCAACGAAGCACTGCTGTTCACCCATCGCGGTTTGAGTGGTCCCTCGATCCTGCAAATTTCCTCCTATTGGCGGGAGGGTGATGTCATCCGTCTGAAACTGGAGCCGGGGCGCGATATTGTTGCGTTGCTGAAAGAGGCTAAACAGAAGAACGGCCGTCAGTCCGCGCAAACTGCTCTCGCAGAAATCCTGCCGAAACGGCTCGCTCAGCATGTGGTCGAACAATCCGGCCTGATCGGCAATCTCGCCGATATGTCCGAAAAGGCTCTTACAAAGCTGGCCGCACAGGTGCAGGACTGGCAGATCAAGCCTGCCGGTTCGGAAGGTTATCGCACGGCGGAAGTCACGCTCGGCGGTGTGGACACGACCGGCCTCGATTCCCGTAGCATGGCGGCGAAATCGGTCGCCGGCCTCTATTTCATCGGCGAATGTGTTGATGTTACCGGTTGGCTCGGCGGTTATAATTTCCAGTGGGCCTGGGCCTCCGGGCAGGCGGCGGGCGAATTCGCCTGAAACCGCGCCCATTAACACCTTGTTAATGGACACCGAGTCATCCTGAGTGAATGCCAGCAAAGCCGGGTTACTCAAGTGATCCCGCTATACATGAAGTCATGCTGGAGGCTCTTAACAGGGCATGGGTCGGTTGAGTTTTTCGTCAGGAGCCCGCGCATGAACAGATCCGCACATCGCCGCCCTCGCGCCATTGCCATCGCCCGCGCCGAAAGCGAGAGCCGGCAGCTGGCTCTTCGACTGACCGTCATCGCCGCCGGCGCTATCGCGACCCTGATCGCCCTCTTTTACTGATCGGCGGCCCTTCGCCTTCATCAAGCCGAAAAGAGCGCTGAAAAACCGCGATGGGCGCGATGCCTGCGCCATATCGGCATAAAATTTCTCTTCCTGCTGAATGACCTCGCGCCGTGTGCGCGGCTGCTGGTTTTCGATGATGGCCCGGGCTGCAAAAATCGCGTGCATGTCACTCTCCTCGTAATGCGGAGGGCCATGATGCGCGCCGTTTTTTGATTTATCTGCGCAAGAAAATGCGCTACGTTTTTCACCAATGAAAAACGTCACATGGGATTCCTATCAGCTTTTCCTTAATGTGTCACGCAGCGGCGGTCTGACGGGTGCCGCTGCGCTGACGGGTTTGAGCCCGGCAACCGTCGGGCGGCGCATGGTCGAGCTGGAGGAGCGCATTGGCAAGGCCCTGTTCCAGCGCAGCCAGACGGGATACGCCCTGACGGCGGATGGCCGCGCATTGTTCGACCGGCTTCAGGCAATGGAGCATGCAGCGAAGGACATCGAAGGATGGCAGAAGGCGTCATCGGCCTCTTCCGTCGTGCGCATTGCCGTTGGCACCTGGAACGCCTGGCTGCTGACCGGGAACTTCTCCGCCATCTGTACGGATCGTGATGATTTCCGCATCGATCTCTTCATTGCGGAACAGAGGGCGTCCCTGGCCCATCGCGAAAACGACATCGGTATCCGCGCTTTCGAGCCGCAGGAAAAGAACCTTGCCGCCATCAAGACGGGGGAGGTGGCCTATGCGCCCTACAGATTGCGCAACGCAACTGCATCGGTTGCCGACCGCTTATTGGCAGTGACGGACGAAAACGCCATTTCCGCCTATCTGCGCTGGCCGCACGAAAACCGTAGTGGTGATATCGTGGTAACGGTGAACCGGCCAACCGCGCTTCTTGATCTGGTGCTATCAGGGGCAGGCGTCGCCGTTCTCCCCTGTTTCGTCGGCGATGCGGATGCACGGCTCACACGCGAGGGCGGCGAGATCGAACCTCTCCGCCATAATCAGTGGATCGTCATGAACAATGACGATCGCCACCGCCGCGATATACGGACGGTGGCGGACCGGATGACCCGTCTGATCAAGGGGCATTCCGATTTATATGCCGGACGCAAGAGTCGTCCGGCGTAAAGGGGTGGGGCCGTTTCAGGCCGCAGCGCCCTGCGCGACGATGACCGGGATCAGCAGATCGCCCCAGTTGCCGCCGCCGCCATGGTGGCGGGCCGAGCGGACCAGCTCGACGGAAACACCCGCCTCAACGGCTTTCATGACGGCCTGGTTAAGGCGGTGCAGATCATTGGCCAGCATGCGGATGGCGGCTTGCTGATCCTGCGTCATGGCGGAGGACTGCTCCTCGGCGCGTTCCTTGACGTGGGTCTTGATGGGGTTGTGGGCATTCATGGCATTTCTCCTCTCTTTATTGGTCGGGGTTCTTGATCCGGTTTGCAAGCCCTTCCCGAAATCGGAAAGGGCCGTTTTACCTGTTTATTCAGCCGCCGGGCGGAACTGGTCGTGCTCGGTGGATTCCTTCATGGCGGTGGTCGAAGACGTGCCGCCCGAGATCGCCAGTGACACGGCGTCGAAATAGCCGGTGCCAACTTCGCGCTGGTGCTTGGTGGCGGTGTAACCGTTAACCTCGGCTGCGAATTCCGCTTCCTGAAGCTCGGAATAGGCGGCCATCTGTCGGTCCTTGTAACCGCGCGCCAGTTCGAACATGCCGAAATTTAGCTGGTGGAAGCCGGCAAGCGTGATGAACTGGAACTTGTAGCCCATCGCGCCCAGCTCACGCTGGAACTTGGCAATCGTTGCGTCGTCGAGGTTCTTTTTCCAGTTGAACGACGGCGAGCAATTATAAGCGAGCTTCTTGCCGGGATGCACCTTGTGCACGCCTTCCGCAAACCTGCGCGCCTGTTCGAGATCCGGCTTGGATGTCTCGCACCAGATCAGATCGCAATAGGGCGCATAGGCAACAGCGCGGGCAATGCAGGGTTCAAGACCGTTCTTAACCTGATAGAAGCCCTCGACGGTGCGGCCGGCATCGTAATCCACGAAGGGCTGGTCGCGCTCGTCGATATCCGAGGTCAGAAGCTTGGCTGCCTCCGCATCCGTGCGGGCGATGACCAGCGTCGGCACACCCATGACATCAGCCGCAAGCCGTGCCGCCGTCAGGTTGCGGATATGCGCCGCCGTCGGGATCAGAACCTTGCCGCCGAGATGGCCGCACTTCTTTTCCGATGCCAGCTGGTCTTCATAGTGAACACCGGCCGCACCCGCCTCGATAAAGGCCTTCATGATCTCGAAGGCGTTTAGTGGCCCGCCGAAACCGGCCTCCGCATCGGCAACGATGGGCGCGAACCAGGTATCGACCGAAAGGCCCTTGCCTTCCGCGGTCTCGATCTGGTCGGCGCGCTGCAAGGTGCGGTTGATGCGCTTGGCGAGCTCCGGCGCCGCATTGGCCGGATAAAGCGACTGGTCCGGATACATGGCCGACGCCGTGTTGGCATCGGCCGCGACCTGCCAGCCGGAAAGATAAATCGCCTTCAGCCCGGCGCGAACCATCTGCATGGCCTGGTTGCCGGAGAGCGCGCCGAGCGCATTGACGAAACTCTCTTCGTTGATCAGCGTCCACAGCCGGTTCGCCCCCATCTCGGCCAGCGAATGGCGGATTTCGACGGAGCCGCGCAGCCGCTCCACGTCGGCAGCGGTGTAAGTGCGCTCAATGCCGTCAAAACGCCCCTGCGGTGCGCCCGGAACAAGCTTGTAAAAATCCGTCATACTTCTCTCTCCCATGACAAATGCAGTTTCGGAAACGGCTTGCTTTCGATTTCATGAGCGCCGTTCGATGTGACTACATTTACATTTTTCCAGATTTGCGCGCCAGAACAAACATAAAAACAGTGACTTGAAAGAGGTTATCCTGTAGGATGCATGACAGGGTGGAGCTGTAAAATTGTAAATTTTGTAAAAGACTTTAAGTCGACGATTTTGTAACAGGCTTGTATGAGTTGACGTGGATGGAGGGGCGACACTGTGTCGGAAAACAAGATTTTTGCTGGCCCACGCGTGCGCCGCATACGCAATGGTCTCGCGCTGACGCAGACCGCCATGGCCGAGGCGCTGGCGATCTCGCCGTCCTATCTCAATCTCATCGAGCGCAACCAGCGGCCGCTCACCGTGCAGCTGCTGCTGAAACTCGCCTCCGTTTACAAGGTCGATCTGGATGACCTGCAAGGCGAAAGCGCCGGTTCCGCCGGGCAGCTGCGCGAGGTTTTTGCCGATCCGTTGCTTGCGGGCGAGGTACCGTCGCCGCAGGAACTGATCGAAGTCGCCGATGCTGCGCCCAATGCCGCAAGCGGTGTCCTCAAGCTTTACCGGGCCTATCGGGAGCAGGCGCAACGCCTTTCCGACCTCTCCGATCTCCTGGCGCGCGAGGGGCATGAGACGGCGCTTTCCTCCACCCGCCTGCCGATCGATGAAGTACGGCACGTCTTTGAAAACCGGCCGGCCTATTTCCACACCATCGATGCGTCGGCGGAAGAACTCCACAAACAATTGTCATCAGGCGATGATCTCGCCTCCGGTCTGCGCGCATGGCTCCAGAAAAACCACGGCATCGTCGTCAGAACCCTGCCGGTCCATGCCATGCCCAATCTGCGGCGGCGTTACGATCGCCATTCCATGCGGCTGTTTTTATCCGAGCGCCTGTCGCAGCCGGATCAGCTGAGGGAAATGGCTATGGAGACCTGTCTTCTGGCGCTTCGCGAAGAGATCGGTGCGGAATTGGAGGCGCTTGGCCTGAAGGGCGAGGAAGCGCGGCGCATCGCCCGTTTTGAACTGGCGCGTTATGCCGCCCATGCGCTGATGATGCCCTATGGTGCATTCCTTGCCGCCGCCCAGCGCGCAAAATATGACCTTGAGGTTTTGCGATCGCGCTTCAATGTGTCGTTTGAACAGGCTGCCAACCGCCTCGTCAGCCTGCAACGACCGACGGCTGCGGCAATTCCGTTTTTCCTGATGGAGATAGACAATGCCGGCAACAGGTTCCGCCTCGCAGGCGCCGGCGGTTTTCCAAGGGCGCGTTTCGGTGGGCTCTGTCCACGGCTCAATATCCATGCAGCCTTCGCCCAGCCGGGGCAGGTGCTGGTGGAAGCGGTGGAAATGCCTGATGGTGACGCCTTTCTCACTGTTTCGCGCACACTCGAAGGCCCGCAGGCGGGTTTTGGCGAAAGGGTAAGGCGCACGGCCGTGCTGGTCGGCTGCGATCTCGCTCAGGCGGGAGAGACGGTCTATGGTCCCGCCGCCTCGGGTGCTGCGCCTGTCACCGTCGGTCCCTCCTGCCGGCTGTGCGAAAGGCAGGGCTGTCTGTCGCGGGCCGAAGCACCGCTGACGCGGCCCCTGGGGCTGGATGAAATGGTCACCGGTCTCAGTGTTTTCGACTTCCAGTAGGTGTTTCCATTCGCTTTTTTGTGACCGGAAAACATTCGGTTGAAAATGCTGTGCTGCACATTTCCCGCTTGCTCCCTTTTGTTTTCCTTTCTAGTCTCTCCAAAAAAAGGGGATCACGCTCCCACCGTGAGGATGCGTTAACAGGAGACATCATGAAAAACCGTTCTCTCCGCCTGACCTTGGCTCTCACCACCGCGCTCGTTGCAGCAGGCTCGGCAATGGCCCAGGAGAAGGTCGTCCACGTCTATAACTGGTCGGATTATATCGACGAATCAGTGCTTGCCGATTTCACCAAGGAAACCGGTATCAAGGTTGTCTATGACGTGTTCGACAGCAACGAGCTTGTGGAAACCAAGCTTCTGGCCGGCAGCTCCGGTTATGACGTCGTGGTGCCAACCGGCCCCTTCCTCGCCCGTCAGATCAATGCCGGCGTGTTCCAGAAGCTCGACAAGTCCAAGTTGCCGAATCTGAAGAACATGTGGCCTGAGGTCTCCGAGCGCCTGGCGAAATACGACCCCGGCAACGAATATGCCGTGAACTACATGTGGGGCACCACCGGCATCGGTTATAACGTCGCCAAGGTGAAGGCTGCTCTCGGCGATGTGCCTGTTGATAGCTGGGATGTTCTCTTCAAGCCGGAAAATGCCGAAAAGCTGAAATCCTGCGGCATCAATATTCTCGATGCGTCGGATGAAACCTTCGCCATTGCCATGAATTATCTCGGCAAGAACCCGGACAGCAAGGAAACGGCCGATCTGGAAGCGGGCGGCGAGGTCTACTCGAAGATCCGCCCCTATGTGAAGACGTTTAATTCCTCCGCCTATATCGATGAACTCGCGAATGGCGACAGCTGCATCACCATCGGCTGGTCGGGCGATATCCTGCAGGCGAAAAGCCGCGCGGAAGAAGCCAAGAACGGCGTTGAGGTGAATTACGTCATCCCGAAGGAAGGCACCTATATGTGGTTCGACAACCTTGCCATCCCGGCGGATGCCAAGAATGTCGAGGAAGCGCATGCCTTCATCAACTATCTGATGCGGCCGGAAGTCATCGCCAAGGCGTCGAACTACGTTCAATACGCCAATGGCAATCTCGCCTCGCAGGCGCTGATGGATGAGTCGGTTTCGAAAAATCCTGCGGTCTATCCCGATGCCGAGACGATGAAGAAGCTCTTCACCATCTCGCCTTACGGACCGAAGGAACAGCGTGTGCTGAACCGCGTCTGGACGCAGATAAAGACCGGCAGCTGACATTTCCGTCCGCTGGTTGAGGAACGGCCGGCGGGCCTGTTTCTCTGATAGCTTTGCCGGCAGGTCACCTTACCTGCCGGCGCTGCCCGCCCCGAAGCATCGATCGAAAGACCAACGGGATTTGAGGGTAGGGTGAATGGCGAAAACTCTGGGGCCGGTCAAACGCAAATTCAGCCCGTGGGACAACCCCGATGCGGTTCCCTTCATCCGTTTTGAAAATGTCACCAAGCGTTTCGGCGATTTTGTCGCCGTCAACAATCTGACGCTCGACATTTACGAGCGCGAGTTCTTCTCGCTGCTTGGTCCCTCTGGCTGCGGCAAGACCACGCTGATGCGCATGCTGGCCGGTTTCGAAGAGCCGACCGAGGGCCGCATCCTGTTGCAGGGCAAGGATATTTCCGGAGTCCCGCCCTATAAGCGTCCCACCAACATGATGTTCCAGTCCTATGCGCTTTTCCCGCATATGTCGGTGGAAAAGAACATCGCCTTCGGTCTCGAACAGGACGGTTTGCCGAAAGCGGAAATCGCTTCGCGCGTCGAGGAAATGCTGCGGCTCGTCAAACTTACGGAATTTGCCAAACGTAAGCCCAGCCAGCTTTCCGGCGGCCAGCGGCAGCGCGTGGCGCTCGCCCGTTCGCTCGCCAAGCGGCCGAAGGTGCTGTTGCTGGATGAGCCACTCGGCGCGCTCGACAAGAAGCTGCGCGAGGAAACCCAATTCGAGCTGATGGACATTCAGACCAATCTCGGCCTCACCTTCCTGATCGTTACCCACGATCAGGAAGAGGCGATGACGGTGTCGGACCGCATCGCCGTCATGGACAAGGGCATCGTTGTGCAGGTGGCGACGCCTGCCGAGATTTACGAGGCGCCGAACAGCCGCTACGTGGCTGACTTCATCGGCGACATCAATATTTTCGACGCCAATGTCGTTGCCAATGCCTCCGATATCGGCAAACCGGGTCTGGTGACGCTCGATTGCGACGGGCTGAAAGTGGCGGTGGAGCAGGAATGCGCGGCGGCGACCGGCAGTCAGGTGGCTTATGCCATCCGCCCGGAAAAGGTCCGCATCTCGCTGGATGAGCCGGCAGACAGCTCCGTCAATTCCGCCTATGGCGAGGTCTGGGATATTGGTTATCTCGGTGACTTCTCGGTCTTCATCGTCAAGCTCGCCGATGGCCGTGTCCTCCGTGCGGCGCAGGCGAATGTGTCCCGTCTCGTTGATCGTCCGATCACCTTCGGCGACATGGTGTGGTTGAACTGGAAATCGGATTCAGGTCTTGTCCTGACGCGCTGAGGGAGGCTTTCATGGCGATCACCACTCCCGAGAACCGGCAAAGCCCCTGGCGCTGGCTGGTCGTTGCGGTTCCCTATTTCTGGCTGCTGCTGTTCTTCGCAGCGCCGTTTTTCATCATCTTCAAGATTTCGCTGTCGGATACGGCCATATCCATGCCGCCCTACACGCCGGTCTTCGAAGGCTTTTCGAAGCTCGGCGCGTTCTTCTCGCAGCTGGATTTCGAGAATTACCTGTTCCTGACGGAAGACCCGCTCTACATCGACGCCTATCTGTCGTCGCTGCGCATCGCCTTCATCTCCACCTGCCTGCTGCTGCTCATCGGTTATCCCATGGCGCTGGCCATGGCGCGCGCGCCTTCAGCCGTACGGCCGACACTGGTGATGCTGGTGATCCTGCCGTTCTGGACCTCGTTCCTGATCCGCGTTTACGCCTGGATCGGCATTCTGAAACCGGAGGGCCTGCTGACGGTGCTGTTCCAGTCGATCGGTCTTCTGGGGCCTGACCAGCAGGTCAACATCTTCCGCACCGAGACGGCGATCTTCATCGGCATCGTTTATTCCTATCTGCCCTTCATGGTACTGCCGCTCTATTCGGCGCTGGAAAAACTCGACAATACGCTTCTTGAAGCGGCCGCCGATCTTGGCTGCCCGCCATGGAAGGCCTTCTGGAAGATCACTTTCCCGCTGTCGCTGCCGGGCGTGGTTGCCGGGTCGATGATCTGCTTCATCCCGATAACAGGCGAATTCGTCATTCCCGATCTGCTCGGCGGCGCGCAGACATTGATGATCGGCAAGACGCTGTGGACGGAATTCTTCGGCAACCGCGACTGGCCCTTGGCATCGGCGGTGGCCGTGTTGCTCCTGCTGTTGCTGGTGGTGCCGATTGCCATCTTCCAGAACCAGCAGAAGAAGGTGGGGTGAGGCCATGAAGCGCGGAAAATTCGACATCACCGTCCTCACCCTCGGTTTTGCCTTTCTCTATATCCCGATCATCATCCTGATCGTTTATTCCTTCAACGCCTCCAAACTGGTGACGGTCTGGGGCGGCTTCTCGCTGCAATGGTACAGGTCCATGTGGTCGAACCAGGGGCTGATGGATGCCGCCTGGGTGACGCTGCGTGTCGGTATCTTAAGCGCCACCATCGGCACCATCCTCGGAACACTGGCGGCCCTGTCGCTTACCCATTTTGCCCGCTTCCCGGGACGCGTGCTGTTTTCCGGCATGATCTATGCGCCGCTCGTCATGCCTGAAGTCATTACCGGCCTGTCGCTGCTGCTTTTGTTCGTGGCCGTCGGGGTGGATCGTGGTTTCTGGACGGTGGTCATCGCCCACACCACCTTCACCATGTGTTATGTGGCAATCGTCGTGCAGTCACGCCTGCTCACCTTCGACCGCAGTCTTGAGGAAGCCGCACTTGATCTTGGCTGCCCGCCGGTGAAGACTTTCTTCCGCATCACCCTGCCATTGATCTTCCCCGCCGTCATCGCCGGCTGGATGCTGGCGTTTACGCTGTCGCTCGACGATCTGGTGATCGCCAGCTTCGCCACAGGCCCTGGCGCAACCACGTTGCCGATCAAGATTTACTCGCAGGTGCGTCTCGGGGTGACGCCGGAAATCAATGCCATCTGCACGATCCTCATCGGCCTTGTGACGATCGGTGTCATCGTCACCTCCATCACGTCCAAACGCACCGAACTGCAGCGGATGCGGGACGAGCACGCCGCCGCCCGCAACTGATTATCGGCTCTGTTTCGATTTCCTCACGTTACTGTTGAAATCGCAATAAAATTAGAAACCTATAATTTAGTTTTGGGACTTTACGGTCTCAAAATAGGAATTATCGTCGGTAATTGCTCGATTTTGGTTTTAACCGCTTGTTAATAGGAGTTGGCGGAAAGTAAACCTAACGCAGGGCTGTCAAATTTCTGACGGCCGGGATTGATAATTTCCATATGGCGAGGTTGTCCCCCTTTCTCTCGTTAAAAAAAGCACAACTAATACAGGCGGCCGAAAGGCCGCCTTTCTTTTTGCCGAGAGACCAGGCGCGGCTCAGCTGTTTTCCGGATGATCCATGGATTTCGAGACGAGAAGCACGGGAATAAGCCCGGCGATGATGATGATGATCGCCGGCACGGCGGCATCCTGCACCCTGGAGCGGGATGCATCCTCATAGACCAGTGTGGCAAGCGTGTTGAAACCGAAAGGCCTGAGCAGGATGGTCGCCGGTAGTTCCTTCATGGATTCGATCAGCACGAGCAGAAAAGCAGTCAGAGCCGCCGGCCGCATGTTCGGCAGCAGCACCTTGAACAGCGTTTGTAAACGATTGCGCCCAAGCGTTCGCGAGGCCATGTCGATATGCGGCGAGAGCTTCTGGAAACCGGCATCGAGCGTGCCTTCCGCCATGGTCATGAAGCGCACGCTATGGGCATAGATGATGGCGAAGGCGGTGCCGGAAAGCAGCAACCCGCTTGAAAACCCGAAATGCGACCGAATGAACCCGTCGACGCCATTGTCGAGGCCGGCGAGCGGAATAAGCACGCCGATGGCAAGCACCGTTCCCGGCACGCCATATCCCATGGAACCGAGGCGGGCGGCGACCTTTGACGTGCGCGAGCGCTCGGTTCGAATGGCGTAGGAGAAGATGAAAGCCGCGATCAGGGTCACGAAAGCGGCGGAGAGGGAGACCTCGAGACTGTGGCCCAGCGCTTTCAGAAGTTTCGGCGCAAACAGCGCATCGAGCCGCTTGGTGGCGTAACCCCCAAGCACGATGACGGGAATGAAAAACCCGCTTGCCACCGGCAGGAAACAGAACAGGCTCGCACACCAGCGCCGCCAGCCGGTCAACATCTTCAGCCGGTGGCGCTGCGCCATACTCGTCGCTTTCGGCGCACCGAAACGCTGTTTCTCACGCGCATTGCGTTCGATGAAGATCAGCGCGCCAACGATGATGAGGATGACGGCGGCGATCTGCGTCGCATTGGCAAGATTGCCGCGATTGAGCCAGGTCTCGTAAATGGTGAAGGTCAGCGTCTGGACACCGAGATATTCGACTGCACCGATATCGTTCAGCGTCTCCATCAAGACGAGCGAAAGCCCGATGGCAATCGCCGGCCGCGCCATCGGCAACTGCACGGAAAAGAACACGCTGAGCGGCTTTGCGCCAAGCGTGCGGGCCGCCTCCGCCGCAAACCGGCCCTGCATGGAAAAGGCGGCGCGGGCCGAAAGATAGACATAGGGGTAAAGCACCGAACTCAGGACGATCACCGCGCCGCCAAGCGAGCGGATGTCGGGAAACCAGTAATCGCGGATGCTGTGATAGTCGAAGGCGGCGCGAATAGCGCTCTGCACCGGGCCGGTGAAATCGAGGAACTCGCCGAAGGCATAGGCGGCGAGATAAGAGGGAATGGCGAGCGGCAGCACGAGTGCCGCAGACAACAGACGCCGCAGCGGAAATTCGAATGTCGTGACGAGCCAGGCGCAGGCAATGCCGAAAAACGCCGTCGTCGCGGCCGTCATCCCCAGCAACATGAATGTGCGAAACCCCGCACGCGGCAGAACATTGGCGAGAAGATGCTGCCATCCTTCCGTGCTGCCGGTGAGCGCCAGCCAGAAGATCGCCAGAATGGGCATGGCGGCAATGGCCGCGACGATGACCGCCGCGACAGGCAGTATTGAAACACGTCTTGTGGCTGGAAGGGAAACCGTCATGGGCATGCGGGCCTGTCTTGCGAAAGCCTTGATCGGCGATCATTACGCCGGTGGCTTTCGCATTGCTACGCCCGCATGACCTCAGTTGGCAAGAACCCGTTGCGACGGAAAGGTGATTTCCACCAGCGTGCCTTCATTCGGCGTCGAGGTGATGGAGAAATTTGCGCGGTTGGCATCCACCATCGCCTTCGTCAGTGGCAGGCCAAGCCCGGTGCCGTCGCCGCGTACGCGCTTGCTGGATGAGGCCACCTGCCGGAATGGCTTCATGGCCTGTTCCAGCTCCGCCCGCGTCATGCCGATGCCGGTGTCGCGGATGCGCAGCGAGACGCTGCCATTCGCCTCATAGGCCGTAGACACCACGATCTGGCCGCCGGAAGGCGTGAAGCGGATGGCGTTGGACAGGATATTCAGCACGATCTGCTTGATCGAGCGCAGGTCGGCAACGATCTGCGGCACGGATTGCGACAGTGCGGTGCGGATGATGACACGCTGATTGTTGGCCTGCGGCTGCACCAGCGAGACGGCTTCGGCCACCGTTTCGTTCAGCGGCACGGCGATGAAATCCACATCCATCTGCCCGGCTTCGATCTTGGAAATGTCGAGCAGATCATTGACGATGTCGAGCACATGCCGGCCGGAACGGCCGATATCATTGGAATATTCCGCATAACGCGGATGGCCGATCGGCCCGAACCGTTCGGTCGCCATCATGTCGGCAAAACCGATAATGGCGTTGAGCGGTGTGCGGATTTCATGGCTGACGCGGGCCAGGAAATCGGTCTTGTGGGCATTGGCGGTTTCCGCCGCGCGCTTGGCGTTGCGGAGTTCCTCTTCCGTGCGCTTCCACTGGGTGATGTCGCGAATGACTGCGCAATAGCCATGCGAGGATTTAAGCCGCCCGATGGTCATGAACAGCGGCAGGAACCCGCCGGATGCTTCGCGGCCGATCACCTCGCGGCCATCATTCAACACGCTGGCCACACCGTTATTGGCAAGGCCGGAGAGATAATCCAGCACGGCGCGCTGGCTCTCATGCGCAAACAGGGTGACGAAGGGTTTTCCGGCGATTTCGCCATTGTCATAGTTGAACAGCGCGCTGGCGGAACGGTTGAGCGAGCGGATTTCACCGCTGTCTCCCAGCAACACCACGCCGTCGGTAGCGGTTTCCAGAATGGAATGCAGTTCCTCGACTTCACCCTGCAACACGGAAACGCTGCCGGCTTCTGCACCCGCTGTCGCTGCCGTATTTTCGTTGGCTGCCGCAACAGGTGTCTGTTTTTCCTCCAGCGGAACCAGCGACAGCATCAGCGCCTTGGTTTCTTCCCAGCGGATGGACTGTAACCGCGCCTTGACCGGAATGATGTCGTTTTCGGCACTGACCACGACCATGCCGCCCTCATTGTCAGGCATCTCGTCCAGCTCCTGCCGCTGCAGCAGCGCTTCCAGCCCGCCAACGTCCTGAAGCTCCTCAAGCGAGGTGTAGCCCGTCAGTCGCAGGAAATCCGGGTTGGCGTGGATCAGCCTGTCGCCGGCATGGACAAGAAGCGCCACCGGCATCTGATCCAGCGTCTCGGCCGTCAGTATGCCGGCGGGGCGAGGGGGAGGGCTGACCATCGCAGCGGCAATATCAGCCGCCGGCTGCAGGTCCGTTGGGGTGTCTCCCTTTTCGCCGGTGTCTATTTCAGTCGCCGGTGTCGGGGCAGCCGCCGGCCGCTCACCGAGAACATAGTCAGCGAAAAGGTCGTCCTCTTCCGCCATTTCGGTTGCCTTGGCAGCCTCTTGAACATTCTGCGTTTCGTCCACCGGGATTTCCGGCGTGATATCTTCGCGGCTATACTGTGGAGCCGGCTCGGCGGAATGCACCTCTTCGTCCGCTTTGCGGCTCTCGTCCGCAAGCGCGTCGATGGGCGCAAGTGTCCGGCCGATTTCCCGGAAGGCGGCCTGTTCGCCTGCGGTCAGACCCTCGCGGGAGCGTGAGCGGCGCTCTTCCAGATGAACGACCTTGTCGGAATAGGAAGGCTCGGCGTCCGGAGCGGGTACCGGCGCTTCGAATTCCGCCTGGCTGTCATCGTGACGCTGGTCTTCGTTCGTCACCTCGCCGGTGGTGTCGCCAGATTCGGTCGGGGTCTCATCGTCACCGGCGGAAACGGCTTCGTCTTCGGCAACGTCATCCTCATCGATAAACGCCAGCAATTCGTGGCTTTCATCCTCGGCATCCGGTTGTGGCGAAGTCTCGGTCGGAAAAACCTCTTCCCCTTCCAGGAAGGTCAGGCCGGTGGCATGTGGATCTTGCGCGGCATCGGCAAGCCGCACGATGCCGAAACCACGGAAACCGTCGAATTCGCGCGAGCGCGTATAGGTGGGCAGGGCGGCGAGGTCGATTGGCACCATCAGGGAAGTGCCTTCCACCGGCCAATAAATCGTCTTGCCCGACCATGTGTCGCGACGGCTAAGAAGTTCGCGAATCTTGCCATCCGGATCAAGGTTGAAAAGTGCGGCCACATCGGCAAAGCCCATGCCCTCGACAGCCGCCGCCTTTGCGCCGACAGCTTCTGCGAATTCATGCGAAATCGAGCTGAAGCGTCCTTCAGCATCGATTTTCCAGACGAAACGGGAGGCGCGCGCGCCGGCATTAAAAACAAAAGCCGGTGCTGCGTCTGCGGCTTCCGTTTCCGCCGGAATCTCCTCTGCCGCCGGCGCAGCTGCCTGCGCAGTCACGGTTTCGGTGATCTCTTCCGCTGGTACGTTTTCAGCGTCTGCCAATGTCTCTTCAGCATGGTCGTGACCGGCGGCACGGTCGATTACCTGCGCCTCTGCCTCATCCGCATCGAGTTCGAAGAGATCGGCAATATCGTCGGTCATGGCCTCATGCGCGGCCGCATCGGCATCTTCGACAGGAATATCCAGCGGGGCCTCGGCCTGCTCTTCTGCCGGCAAGGGAAGGGCATCCAGTTCCTGTTCCGTCACAATCTCGTCTTCGCCATCGACGGGCAGTTCCGGCACGTCCTCCACATCCTCGATACCGGCAACGGCATCAAGCACGGAATCAAAGGAGGCTGCTTCTGCGACAACAGGTGCGGCCTCCGCAACTGGCAAATCTGGCTGAACGGCAGCCGGGGTTTCCTGCGGCCTGTCTTCAGCAAACCCATTGACAGGATCGAGCGTACCAAGCGCGGTCTCGACCACGAACATCAGGTTGAGTTCGGGCGACGCCGTGATCTGGCCGGTAGCCGCCGGCAGATAACCCTTGCCTGTTGGCACGGGACGCTTGACGAGATGACCGGACTGGCCCGCGGCCATGCGCACCAGCGTCCTTGCCGTATGCGGCGTAATACCCAGTGACGAGAAGCGCGGCGAAGCAGCTATAATCTCGTTCTCGCCATTCAGAACCGCCATATGAATATCGGGGTCGTCAAAACCTTCGATCATGCGCCGGGCGCATTCCGCCGTGTCAGGTGCGGTTTGATCGGTAAGGGCGGAAAACAGTATTGCGGGCTGGCCCGGTTCTGCTTCAATGATTTCCGCCTTGGCGGTCACGGCAATGCTGCGGAAACCGGCATTGATGCGGATGGTAAACGGCAGGCTGTCGCCTGCCCGGGAAAGCCGCGCCGCCGTTGCCGCCAGCTGCCGGAAGGTCACATCCTGCCGCTTCGGCCCCTGTTCCAGAAAATCGTAAACCATCGGCGTGCCGAACAAAGCCGCACCCCGGCCGTTGGCCCAAAGGGCACTCTGAAGGTCGAGCGAGAACAAAGCCATCGCCTCGCCGCGCCCGAAACCTTCACGCACCCGTTCATGCACTGCTATATCGATAAAGGGATACTGGACGGCGGGCATGTCGAAACCTATTCTGGCACTACCGGACCTTGCGGGCTTTTCAGCCTCCTCATGAAGCTGAAAGGTAAACCCGCTATGGCACCACGTTAACAGAATTTTAAATAACTTCACAGGCCGGCGGGGTCCACCATCCGGTGGATGAATCGCCAAACAGAGTTAACATGAACAGGCCTCGCCTTCGCCCGTTATCCGTCTCGGCGCAATGAAAGCGCTTGCCTTTCGATGCCTTTTTTCGCAAAATTCACTGAGGCACTTGCAAATGGGGGAAACACCTTTTATGTCACCCCCCGTGACGCCGCTTCGGCGTTTCATGTGCGGTTGTAGCTCAGTTGGTTAGAGCGCAGGTTTGTGGCACCTGAGGTCGGTGGTTCGACCCCACTCAACCGTACCATTCCCTTCTCCCGATAAGTTCAAATGCTACAAGGACTTACCGGGAGATGGGAGTAATTTTTCTCCCAGTCTGATATCCCGGTTTTGAAAGTCGCCGAAAATAATCACAGCGATTGTGGCCGTCGCGCCCGCCTTTTTTGTCGCATGTGAACCCTTGCCGTTTTCGGTGCGGGAAAAACCATTTGGCTAAAATCTCTTGCACTGGTATTGTCTGCCCAACGAAACCTTATGAAAGCCAGCAGCATAGCGTCTTCGCTTGTGCGCGGCGAAATGGACAAGACAGTGATCGACCCCGGAAACGGCCCAAAGCCGTCGGACCAAGGGGCATCGGTGGCGAACAAAGGGAAAGCGAAGCGATCCCGTCGTGGCAAGAAACACAAGCGTGACGGGAAGCCCCGTGACGCCGCTGTGCTGTCGCATGATGTTGCCGCGGATGTTCCGGCCGGTTCTCCCTACGTGTCGGCTCTCGAGCCGGATGCCGAACCGCGCAAGAGAAAGCGCCGGCGGCGTTCTCGCGGCAAAGGCACGTCCTCCCAGCAGAGTGTGCCTGCATCTGGTGAGCAGGCGCAGGCTCCAATTGTAACGGACGCCACCAATCCATCCTCAGCACCGCCCGGTGGTGTTCGCAAGTCGCGCAACCGCAAGCGGGCTCATCGCGATCCGCGTGGTCGTGATCCGCAGGGCCGCCCGCTGGTTCCTTCCCAGGCACCGAGACATATCGGCAAGCAGAACGGGCGCGCCAACGGGGCTTCCCAGGAGCCGCACCGCCAGCAACTGGATTCCGCACGTCAGGCGGGCCGCCAGCACGAGCATGGCCAGGACACGCCGGCGGATATGTATGCGGCGCTCGATCTCGGCACCAATAATTGCCGCCTGCTGATCGCGCAGCCCACACGTCCCGGCCAGTTCCGGGTCGTTGATGCCTTTTCACGCATCGTCCGGCTGGGCGAGGGGCTGGTATCCAGCGGCCGGCTTTCCGATGACGCGATGGATCGCGCCGTCGAGGCTCTGAAGGTCTGCTCGGCGAAACTTTCCGGCCGCCCGATAAGGCGCATGCGGTTGATCGCCACCGAAGCCTGCCGTGCCGCCTCCAATGGCGAGGAGTTTTTGGCGCGTGTTACGCGGGAAACGGGGCTGAAACTTGAAATCATCAGCCGCGAGACGGAAGCCCGGCTTGCGGTTTCTGGCTGCGCATCGCTTGTCGGGCGGGAAGCGCGCTCCGTTGTGCTGTTCGATATTGGCGGCGGATCTTCGGAAATCGCCGTCATCAAGGTCGGTGAAAACCGCTCGAACCGGCTTGCCAACCACATCACCCACTGGACCTCGCTGCCGGTCGGCGTCGTCACGCTCTCGGAACGCCACGGCGGCCGTGATGTGACGCCCGATGTCTTTGCCGCCATGGTGCGGGAGGTCGAAGGGCTGCTGGATGCGTTCCATTGCCCGCCACTGGCGCCGCATTTGCATCACGAGGATTTCCACCTGATCGGAACATCCGGCACGGTGACGACGCTTGCGGGTGTCCATCTCGATCTGCCGCGCTATGATCGCCGCAAGGTGGATGGCCTCTGGCTGTCCGACGCCGAGGTGACCGCGATGCAGGATAAGTTGCTCGCATGGGATTTCGCCGGTCGCGCCGCCAATGCCTGCATCGGTCCTGACAGGGCCGATCTGGTTCTGGCGGGTTGCGCCATTCTTGAGGCCATTCGCCGCCGCTGGCCGTCACGCCGCATGCGGGTGGCAGATCGTGGCCTGCGCGAAGGGCTTTTGACGGATATGATGGCGGATGACGGCGCATGGCGGCGTAACCGCATAAGGCGCATGCAGATGGTACGGCAGGACAGAACGGAAGGTTTGACATGAGCAAGGCGCCGACAAGCACCAATCGTACCGGCCGAAAGATCGGCCAGAAGGTCAAGAAGACCAAGCTCAAGGCCTCGTCGCGCCGCTGGCTGGAGCGTCATATCAATGACCCCTATGTGCAGCGTGCGAAGCTTGAAGGTTATCGCGCCCGCGCCGCCTTCAAGCTTTTGGAAATCAACGACAAGCATCAGATTCTGAAGGGTGCGACCCGCATCATCGACCTTGGCGCCGCACCCGGAAGCTGGTCGCAGATCGCCTCCAAGGTGACCGATTCCACCGAGGACGATATTCGCGTCGCAGCCATCGATTTCCTCGAAATCGATCCTATCCCCGGCGTGAAGATCCTGCAGCTCGACTTCCTCGACCCGACCGCACCGGACCAGCTGATGGAAGCTGTCGGCGGCACGCCCGATCTTGTCTTGTCGGATATGGCGGCACCAACCACGGGCCACCAGAAGACCGACCACATCCGCACCATGCATCTGTGCGAAGTCGCAGCCGATTTCGCCGTTCAGGTGTTGGCGGAAGGCGGCCATTTCCTGGCAAAGACCTTCCAGGGCGGCACGGAAAAGGCGCTGCTGGACATGCTGAAGAAGAACTTCAAGCAGGTCCTGCACATCAAGCCTGCCTCGTCACGCTCGGAATCGGTCGAGATGTTCCTGCTTGCCAAGCACTTCAAGGGCCGCAAGAACGAGCCCGCTGTCGATGCGGACGCACAAGAGGCTGCCGAAGACTGATCACTCCGCCGGTTGCGAAACCTTGCCGCGGTGGCCGGAGACGGCCGCGCCTGCCTGTGCGTCCATGCGGATGATCGGCACGACGGCGAACAGCGACACCAGCGCCACGATGGTGAAGGCGATGTGGAAATCGGCAAGTTGCAGATGCGTGCCGGACATCATGCTGCTGACTTCCAGAATGGAGGCGGCGAAAGCCACGCCCAGCGCCAGGCTGATCTGTTGCAGCACCGAAGCCATTGAAGTTGCTTGGCTGGCCTGGCTGTCCTCGATATCGGAATAGCTGAGCGCGTTCGATCCGGTGAAGAAGAACGACCGGGCAAATCCTGCGGTGACCAGAAAGATCATGATCAGCGGGTAGGGCGTATCAGGCGTGAAGAAGCTGTTGGCAAGCGTCGTGCAGGCGCCGACAATGCCGGCCCCGATCAGCGTTGACTTGAACCCGGTTGCCGCAAACACCCGCTTGGCCATGAATTTCGTGGTGATCGCGCCAATCGCGCCGGCAAAGGTGATCATGCCCGACTGGAACGGGTTGAGCCCGAAGCCGATCTGCAACATCAGCGGCATCAGGAAGGGAATGGCGCCAGTTGAAATGCGGAAGATTGTGCCGCCGACGGAGGCCGCCCGGAACGTCGCATTCTGGAAAATGCGAAAATCCAGAATGGGGGCGGGATGGCGCGCGGCGTGGCGCATGTAAAGAAATCCGCAGATGAAACCGATGATCGTCGAGGCGATACCGATGCTCGGCGGCAGGGCCGGAAGGCTGACCACCGACACACCGAACACCACGCCCGAGGCGGCGATGCCTGACAGCACGAACCCCTTGCCGTCCATCGGTGGCGGGTTGGTGGTCTCGATTTCCGGCAGGAAGATGGTCGAGAGCCAGATGCCGATGATGCCGATCGGCACGTTGATCAGGAAAATCCAGTGCCATGAAAAATAGGTGGTGATGAAGCCGCCAATCGGTGGGCCGGTGAGCGGCCCGACAAGCCCCGGTATCGTCAGCAACGCCATGGCGGAAACGAGTTCACTACGCTTGGTCGTGCGCAGCAGCACGAGGCGCCCGACAGGCGTCATCATCGCCCCGCCCATGCCCTGCAGGAACCGCGAGACGACGAATTCGAACACCGAAGACGAAACCGCGCAACAGATTGACCCGACGACAAAAACGCCGATGGCGAAACGGAAGATTTTCTTCGCGCCGTATTTGTCGGCCATCCAGCCGCTGATGGGAATGAAGATCGCCAGCGCCACCATATAGGCCGTCAGCGCCAGCTTGAGCGTGATCGGTCCGACATTGAGATCTTTCGCAATCGCCGGAAGCGAGGTGGCGATGACGGTGGAGTCCATCTGCTCCATAAAGAGAGCGACTGCCAGGATGAGGGGGATGATGCGGTTCATGGGGCTGCCTGCGGCTTTCCGCTGCGACAAAGGTGTCGCTTGTTCCTCCTACGCCTGATGGGGCCGCTTGCCAACATGTTAATTGTCTATTTCTAACGCTCCGATCAAACCTGCGTGAGGCCGGTTTTCTTGAAACTTTCTCGCTCTATTGTCCGTTGGGTGAGTTCAGTTGGTGATAACGGCCAGTTGGCGAAATCGGAGACAAGATGATGACCCAATCCTTGAGCATGAGCAGACGCGGCCTCATCGGTGCGGCCGGCGCAACCGTCCTCGGCGCGCCGCTGTTGATGGCGCGCACCGCAACGGCCCAGACCAATCAGCCACAGACCTCCATGGAGATAAAACACGCCATGCCGCCGGAAACCAACCGCTTCAAGCTCGGCAATTTCGAGGTGCTCGTCGTGAAGGACGGCGCGCGCGCCGCACCCAATCCGGGCGAGACGTTCGGCACCGACCAGTCGGCAGAGACGGTCGGCAAATTGCTGGAAGACAATTTTCTGCCTAAAGAGCAATTCGTCAATTCCTTCTCGCCGGTTCTCGTCAATACCGGCTCAGACCTCGTGCTGTTCGACACGGGCTTCGGCGAGGTCGGCCGTGGCGCCGGCAATGGCCGCCTGATTGAAGGCATGGCGGCGGCCGGTTACACACCGGAAGACGTGACCGTGGTGGTGCTGACCCACATGCATGGCGACCACATCGGCGGGCTGATGGAAAAGGGCGCGCCGGCCTTTTCAAAGGCGCGTTACGTGGTCGGCCAGGCGGAATATGATTTCTGGACGGATGAGAAGCGGGTCGGAACACCTGCCGAGGGTGGGCACAAGGGCGTTGTCGCCAACGTCAAGCCGCTGGCGGAAAAGACAACCTTCATCGGTGACGGCGACAATGTGGTGTCCGGCATCACCGGCATTGCGGCCTTCGGCCATTCGCCGGGGCACATGATATTCCGTGTCGAATCGGAAGGCAGGCCGCTGATCCTGACGGCGGATACCGCCAACCACTTCGTCCTGTCGCTGCAAAGGCCGGACTGGGAGGTGAAGTTCGACATGGACAAGGCAGCGGCCGCTGCAACCCGCAAGAAGGTCTATGACATGATCGCCACTGACCGGTTGCCTTTCCTCGGCTATCACATGCCTTTCCCGTCCGTTGGCTATGCGGAAAAGCTGGATACGGGTTATCGTTTCGTGCCGAAATCCTACCAGTTCGACATCTAATGCATGTCGCGCAAAAGTGTTAAGCGGTTTTGCGATAATGACATGCATAAAAACAAGCAGTTAAAGCGCTTCTTGTGGAGCAGGGATCCACACGACGCGCTTTAATATCTGCTGCAATGCAGCAACAGAGAAAGCCCGGAAGGTTATTCCGGGTTTTTTCTATTCCCTTCCTGTCATGAACGTGTTACCAGCCCTCGCCAACTTCCAAGCAATCCTTGCAGGGCGCCGGGGTGAACTTTTCGTTCCGGGACGGCCACGCATTTTCAGTATGAAGGAATTTGGTCATGGCACGCATCATTCAAACACCCACTGGTTTGGACGCTCTCACATTTGACGATGTGTTGCTGCAGCCCGGGCATTCCGAAGTCATGCCGGGGCAGACGAATATCGCCACCCGCATCGCCCGTGATATCGATCTCAACCTGCCAATCCTGTCTTCCGCCATGGATACGGTCACCGAAGGCCGTCTCGCCATCGCCATGGCCCAGGCCGGCGGCATCGGCGTCATCCATCGCAACCTGACCCCCATCGAACAGGCAGAAGAAGTCCGGCAGGTGAAGAAGTTCGAAAGCGGCATGGTCGTCAACCCGGTCACGATCGGCCCGGATGCGACGCTTGCCGAAGCACAGGCCTTGATGAAGGCGCACGGCATTTCCGGCATTCCGGTGGTTGAAAACGGCGGTGCCGGCGGCCACAAGAACGGCCGCCTCGTCGGCATTCTGACCAACCGCGACGTGCGGTTTGCCTCCGATCCGCAGCAGAAAATCTATGAGCTGATGACCCGCGAAAACCTGGTCACGGTCAAGGAAAGCAGCGTCGATCAGCAGGAAGCGCGCCGGCTCCTGCACAAGCACCGCATCGAAAAGCTGTTGGTTGTAGACCCCAAGGGCAATTGCGTCGGCCTCATCACCGTCAAGGATATCGAGAAGTCGCAGCTGAACCCCAACGCCACCAAGGATGCGCAGGGCCGCCTTCGCGCCGCCGCCGCCATCAGCGTTGGTGCCGATGCCATCGAGCGCGCCGAGCGCCTCATCGATGCCGGCGTCGACCTTCTGGTCGTTGACACAGCACATGGCCATTCGCAGCGCGTGCTGGATGCCGTCTCGCAGGTCAAGAAGATGTCGAACTCGGTTCGCATCATCGCCGGCAACGTCGCGACCGCCGATGGCACCAAGGCGCTGATCGATGCCGGTGCTGACGCCGTCAAGGTCGGTATCGGCCCCGGTTCCATCTGCACGACGCGCATCGTCGCTGGCGTCGGCGTGCCGCAGCTGGCGGCCGTCATGGCTTCGGTGGAAGCGGCCAACGCTGCCGATATTCCCGTCATCGCCGATGGCGGCATCAAGTTCTCGGGCGATCTGGCCAAGGCCATCGCCGCCGGCGCTTCCGCCGTCATGATCGGCTCACTGCTCGCCGGCACGGATGAAAGCCCGGGCGAAGTGTTCCTCTATCAGGGCCGTTCCTTCAAGGCCTATCGCGGCATGGGCTCCGTTGGCGCCATGGCCCGCGGTTCGGCTGATCGTTATTTCCAGGCGGAAGTGCGCGATACGCTGAAGCTCGTGCCTGAAGGCATCGAAGGTCAGGTGCCCTACAAGGGGCCGGTCTCCGGCGTTCTGCACCAGCTGGCCGGTGGCCTCAAGGCCGCCATGGGTTATGTCGGCGGCAGCAACATCAAGGAATTCCAGGAACGCGCCACCTTCGTGCGCATTTCCAGCGCGGGCCTGCGTGAAAGCCACGCCCATGACGTGACGATCACCCGCGAAAGCCCGAACTATCCCGGCGCGGTTTGATCTTTCGAACCGAATCCGTAAAAGATAGACTGAGTATTTGGCGCTCCCCGATTCCAGCCGGATCGGGGGGCGTTTTCACGATTGGGAGAGAAAGCATGTCACCAACGACCGCAATGTTCTGGCCGATGATCGCCCATGTCTTTCTCGTTTTCTGGCTCTATGGCCTGCTGATCGTTCGGCGTAACAAATACACCTTCAAGGATCGCGAATCGGCGATCAAGCTGCGCGACCGGGGCGAAGAGGCGCGCGAGAGCTATCTGGTGAACCGCAATATCGCCAACCAGTTCGAACTGCCTGTCCTGTTCCACATCGCCTGCCTGCTGCTTTACATCACCGATGCGGACAATATCGTCACCATCGTGCTGGCCTGGCTGTTCGTGCTTTCGCGCTACGCCCATTCCTATGTTCATGTCACCAGCAACCGCCTGCGTCAGCGCGGAGCATTGTTCGGTATCGGCTTTGCGCTTGTGGTCTGCCTGTGGGGCTGGCTCGCCATCTGGTTGGCTCTGGAATGAAACAGCATCGTCAGGTTGCTCCATAAGTGAGACAGTCGACGCCTCCAAAATAAGCCGATTTGCGATGGGTCAATTCCATGACGCCCCATCCCCGCTAATCTCTGCCCGCCGTCGAGGATTTCAGGCGAGCAGAGATTGAGGAGTATGTCATGGCAAAAACAATGAAGGCAGCCGTCGTCCGCGCGTTTGGGAAACCGCTGACCATCGAGGAAGTGGCGATACCGGATCCCGGCCCCGGTGAGATTCTCATCAACTACAAGGCGACGGGCGTTTGCCACACCGACCTGCACGCCGCAACGGGCGATTGGCCGGTCAAACCCAACCCGCCCTTCATTCCCGGCCATGAAGGTGCCGGTTATGTCGCAAAAATCGGCGCTGGCGTCACCGGCATCAAGGAAGGTGACCGCGCCGGCACGCCCTGGCTCTACACCGCCTGCGGCTGCTGCATCCCCTGCCGCACCGGCTGGGAAACCTTGTGCCCGAGCCAGAAGAACTCCGGTTATTCCGTTAATGGCAGCTTTGCCGAATATGGCCTTGCCGATCCGAAATTTGTCGGCCGCCTGCCGGATAATCTCGATTTTGGCCCGGCCGCACCCGTGCTTTGCGCCGGCGTCACCGTTTATAAGGGTCTGAAGGAAACCGAAGTCAGGCCCGGTGAATGGGTGGTCATTTCAGGCATTGGCGGCCTTGGTCACATGGCCGTGCAATATGCCAAGGCCATGGGCATGCATGTCGTTGCCGCTGATATTTTCGATGACAAGCTGGCGCTTGCGAAAAAACTCGGAGCCGATGTCACCGTCAACGGCCGTGCGCCTGACGCGGTGGAGCAGGTGCAGAAGGCAACCGGTGGTGTCCACGGCGCGCTGGTGACGGCGGTTTCGCCGAAGGCCATGGAGCAGGCTTATGGCTTCCTGCGCTCCAAGGGCACCATGGCGCTTGTCGGCCTGCCGCCGGGCTTCATCTCCATTCCGGTGTTCGACACGGTGTTGAAGCGCATCACGGTGCGTGGCTCCATTGTCGGCACACGCCAGGATCTGGAGGAGGCGCTGACCTTCGCCGGTGAAGGCAAGGTGGCCGCCCACTTCTCCTGGGACAAGCTGGAAAATATCAACGATATCTTCCATCGCATGGAAGAGGGCAAGATCGACGGCCGTATCGTCGTGGACCTCGCCGCCTGAAGCAAATGGCAGGGCCTGCGGCGCTCACGCAAAAGTGTGGCGCCGCCGCCGCCCGCTGCGTTCCCCGCAGGGCGATCTGCGTTATCCTGCCCGTCACATCCGCGTTCAAGGAGGACAGGCGATGGACAAGCCCAAGATTACGCAGGCCATGATCGACGCTTACGATGAATACACCCATCTCAGCCTCGACCGCCGCAAATTCATGGAAAAGCTCACCTTGCTCGCCGGCTCGGGCGCGGCTGCGGCGGCCATAGCACCGCTCCTTTCAGCCAACAGCGCCCACGCCGCCATCGTCGCACCTGACGATGCGGGGATCGTCGCGGAGGACGTGACCTATCCCGCTCCGGGTGGTGAGATGAAGGGTTATCTCGTCACGCCGAAATCGGTATCGGGGCCGATCGGCTCCGTCATCGTCATCCACGAGAACCGAGGCCTGAACGACCATATCCGCGATGTGGCAAGGCGTGTAGCGCTTGCCGGTTTCCGGGCGCTGGCCGTCGATTTCCTCTCGCCGCAGGGCGGCACGCCCCCGGATGAGGAGAAGGCGCGGCAGATGTTCAGCGGCCTGGATATGGACGCGACCGTCGCCAATGCCGAAGCGGGCCGGGTCTGGCTTGCGGCAAGGCAGGGGGCCAACGGCAAGGTCGGCGCGGTCGGCTTCTGCTGGGGCGGCGGGCTGGTCAACCGTTTCGCCACCAAATCGGCCGGCCTCAATGCCGGCGTCGCCTATTACGGCCAGCAGGCCCCGGCGGCCGACGTGCCAGCCATCAAGGCGCCCTTGCTTTTGCAATATGCGGGTCTCGATGAACGTATCAATGCCGGTATCGATGCCTATAAGAAGGCACTGGAGGAAAACGGCAAGACCTTTGAGATTTTCGTCTATGACGGCGTCAACCATGCCTTCAACAACGATACGTCCTCGGCGCGATATGATAAGGCGGCCGCCGATCTCGCCTGGGGGCGGACGGTGGAGTTTTTCAAGAAATATCTGGCGTGATTGGGTTTTTGGCGGCGCCGGATGTTGGTCATTATCAAGGGCGCGTGGGGCTTTACCCCCTCTGACCTGCCGGGCATCTCCCCTCAAGGGGGGAGATCGGCAGGAGGGGCTACCGCCACTTCACTCTCAACGTTGAGATTGTCTAGACCTAGCCGCGAGTCGATCTCCCCCCTTGAGGGGGAGATGCCCGGCAGGGCAGAGGGTGGTGAAGCCCCACGCACCTTTGGTCCAATCTCAGGGGATGCTCTAAACCCCACCACCCCCACGCTTCAAATGTTCATCCAGCCTCGGCATGATTTCCACGAAATTGCAGGGCAGGTGGCGATAATCGAGCTGGGCTTTCAGAATGCCGTCCCAGGCATCCTTGCAGGCACCCGGTGAGCCGGGCAGCACGAAAATAAAGGTGGCGTTCGCCACGCCGCCGGTTGCGCGTGACTGGATGGTGGCGGTGCCGATCTTGTCATAGGAAATGCGATGGAAAAGCGCGGAAAAACCGTCCATGCGCTTTTCGAACAGCGGTTCCAGCGCCTCGGGCGTCACGTCGCGGCCGGTAAAGCCGGTGCCGCCGGTGGTGATCACCACGTCTACGCCGGTGGCAAGCGTCCAGTCCCGCACCGTGTTGAAAATGGCTTGCCGGTCATCCGGCACGATGGCGCGGGCGGCGAGGCGGTGTCCCGCTTCCTCAAGCCTTGCAACGAGGGTATCGCCGGATTTGTCATTCTCCAGCGTGCGGCTGTCCGACACGGTCAAAACCGCAATGCCGAGGGGAATGAATGGTCTTTCGCCTGCCATGACCTAATCCTCAAATGGTTCTAGTCGCCTGAAGATACCAGCCGGGGCGTTTCTTCCGAAGCGATGTTTCCGCCTTGCAGGCGGCATCGAAGGAATGGAAAACCCCAAAGCAGGTCGCACCCGAACCGGACATGCGGACAAGCGCGGCACCTTCCTGTGACAGCATGCCGATGATCTCGCCGATCTCCGGCAGCAATGTCTGCGCGGGCGGTTGCAGATCGTTGCGGCTTTGCGCCAGAAAATCCACCCAGCCAATTGTCGCATGTGCCGGCAGGCGGGGATTGGTTTTGTTTTGCAGGCGTCGGAATATATCCGGTGTCGCGACGGCTTTCAGCGGATTGGCGAGAACCAGAAACAGGCAGGGCAGATCGGAGACCGGTTCGATCTCCTCGCCAATGCCGCGTGCGATGAGGGGCCGGCTTTCAAGGCACATGGGCACATCCGCGCCGAGTGTGAGCGCGAGCGATGCCAGCCTTTCCGGCTCAATCGTAACCTGCCAGTGTCGCAACAACGCCCGCAGCGTCGCCGCCGCATCGGCCGAACCGCCGCCGATGCCGGAGGCGACCGGAAGGTTCTTCTCGAGGTGAATGGCAACCGGACGGCCTGACTGACCCGTGGCCGCAAGCGCATCACGCAGCCTGTCCCGGGCGCGGGTGACGAGATTATCGCCGCCATCGTCCGTGCGCAGGAGATCGCCAAAAGGGCCGGAGATCGAGAGGGTGTCGGTATCGGCGTCACGAATGCGAATGGTGTCGCCGGCCTCGGTGAATGTCACCAGCGTTTCGAGCAGATGGTAACCATCCGCCCGCTGGCCGGTCACATGCAGTGCCAGATTGATTTTTGCCGGGGCCGCCTCGATGGTCTCGGCCGCCCCGGAAACCTCATGCACACGCATGCGGCATCAGGATTTCTTGTCCGGGGCAGGCACAGGAGCCGGTGCCGGAGGAGCCGGCGGTTGCGGCGCGACGTCCTTCTTGGCGGTATTTTCGGCATCCTTTTCGAGAGGCGGCAGGCCGTTGGCGATCTTTTCCTTCACCTTGGCCTTGTCCACGTCATCGCTGTCGCCGATCAACGCACGGTTCCACTGGTAGACCGCTTCGATCTTGCGGCCCACGCGCCAATAGGCGTCGCCAAGATGGTCGTTGATGGTCGGATCGCCGGCCTTGAGTTCGATTGCCCGCTCCAGTTCGGTCACCGCGTCATCAAAAGCGCCGAGACGATAATGCGCCCAGCCAAGCGAATCGACGATATAACCGTCATTCGGGCGAAGCTCGACGGCGCGGCTGATCATCTTCATGCCTTCGTCGAGATTGATGCCCTTATCCACCCACGAATAACCGAGATAGTTCAGCACCTGCGGCTGTTCCGGGTTCAGTTCCAGCGCCCGCTTGAAATTCGGTTCGGCCTTGTCCCATTCCTTCAGGCGCTCATAGGCGATACCGCGCTGGAAGAACACCGACCAGTCGGATTTCTGCGGCACGGCACCGATCACCTCGATGGCCTTGTCGTAGTTTTCGGCCATGGCCTTGTAGTCCTTGGCGTCCGAAAGCACGCTGCCATAAGCGAGGTAGGAGCGAACGTCCTTCGGGTCGGATTCGAGCAGGGATTTGAGGTGCTGGCGCGCCTCATCCACCTTGCCGGTCTGCGCCAGCGTCAGTCCGAGCTGCAGCTCGGAGATGCGATACATTGGCGAATCCTTCGGCACATCGCGGTAAAACACGATGGCGCGTTCAGGCTGCTTCATGGCTTCAGCAAGCCCGCCGAGAAGAATAAGCGTATCGGGGCTTTTCTGATCGAGCGCGCGTGATGTCTGCAGATAAAGCGTGACGATTTCCTCGGCGCCTTCACGGTTCAATGCCCCGGCAATCGAGAACATGACACTGGCGGCGCCTTCCACCGCATTGGTGATCTGCTGTTCCGGCTTCTCACCCTTTTCGATTGCTTCGCGAAGCGCTTTCAACGGCGCGTAATTCGGCGCGAAAGTATCGCCGACCGCAATCGCGTCCAGCGCCTTCTGCCTGTTGCCGGCGGAAGCCTCGAGGCGTGCCAGCGCCATCACCGCGCGCATATAGGTATCGGACGCCGTTGCGCCGCCTTCGCGATCCGTCACCGCTTCGTTGAGGCTCTTGCGGGCCGCATCGATATTGCCGCTGACAAGGGCGATGGCCGCCGCATTGTATTTCTGGAAGATCGAAATCCAGCCCGGGCCCTTCATGTTGTTGACAAGCGCCAAAGCTTCCTTCGGCTTGCCGGAACCGGCACGCGCCCATGCGGTCAAAAGCGTGTTGACCATGCGGTCAAGATCGTTCGGGCCGGTATATTTCAGGATTTTCTCGGCCTTGGTGAATTCCTTGTCCTTGATGGCGTCAAGGCCACGCACGATGGTCGTCACCCGCTCGACGGACGTATCGTCCTTCATCGAATCGGCGATCTTGGCGCCAGCCTCGAAGTTGCCGCTCAGAAGTTCGGCGATCATCAGCCGCTGGCGGATTTCCGAATTGGCCGGATCGAATTCCAGCGCCTTCTTGTAGAGCGAAATCGCGGTGGGATAGTCCTGATCGACATCGGCATTGCGCCCGGCAAGGAAAGCGCCGGAGAAGGTGTTCACCTTGGCCGGATCGAACGTAACGGCCTTCTCTTCCGTTTTCGCCTTTGTCTCCGCAAGGCCGGGGCTTGCGCCCGCGCCGATTGCGAGAGCAGCGGCAAGAGCCGCGCTGCAGAGAAGACGGAGTGCTGGTTTACGCCGCATGAGGGAACCTTTGCCTTTGTGCGAATGCACGGAAAAATCAGTTTCCATTGTTTGGTCACGATAGAATGGCTTTTTTGAAGCAACCCCGCAAGAAATTATGGCCCGGCCACAATCGCGCCTTGCGAAAAATCCGACCCGAAACATCGGGCGGACGGTCCTGTCCATCCGCCGTTTGCGTGGGCCTTTAGCCTCAGTTCAGACGCTCGATGCAGAAGTCGATCACTTCCAGAAGCGCATTTTTCCACGGGCTCTGTGGCAGCGGCGCCAGCGCATCGCGGGCAATGGTGCCATAATGTGTGGCGCGGCCGATCGTATCGCCAAGACCATTATATTTGGTGATCAGGCCAAGCGCCTTTTCGAGGTTTTCATCGCTGCTTTCGCCCTTTTCGATGGCGTTTCGCCAGAAGGCGCGCTCGTCCTGCGTGCCGCGACGATAGGAAAGGATGACCGGCAGCGTAATCTTGCCTTCGCGGAAATCGTCGCCGGTATTCTTGCCGAGATCGGCGGACTTGCCGCCATAATCGAGGACGTCATCGACGAGCTGGAAGGCGAGGCCGAGATTCATGCCGTAGGATTTGAGCGCGCTGCGGGTTGCCTTGTCGGTCTTGGCGACAATCGGGCCGACTTCCGCCGCAGCCGCAAACAGGGCCGCCGTCTTGGCGCGAATCACCTGCAGATAATCGTCTTCGGTGGTTTCCATGTTCTTGGCGACCGAAAGCTGCAGCACCTCGCCCTCGGCGATGACCGAAGCGGCCGTGGACAGCACATCGAGGGCGTCGAGCGAGCCGACATCCACCATCATGCGGAAGGCCTGGCCGAGCAGGAAGTCGCCGACGAGAACGCTTGCCTGGTTGCCCCAGATGGTGCGGGCGGTGGATTTGCCGCGGCGCAGGTCGCTTTCATCCACCACATCGTCATGCAAAAGCGTCGCCGTGTGCATGAATTCCACGCTGGTGGCGAGCTTGATGTGGTGATCACCCTCGTAACCGAACATCGAGGCCGAAGCGAGCGTCAGCATCGGCCGCAGGCGCTTGCCGCCGGATGAGATCAGATGGTTGGCCACCTCGGGTATCATCTGGACATCGGAACCCGCCTTGGAGAGGATAAGCTGGTTCACCCGTTCCATGTCGGGGCGGGTCAGGTCGACAAGCGGCTTGACGGATGCGAGTTTGTTTTTGCTTTCTTCAAGCGGTATGACGACGCCCAAGGGACAGGACTCCTGTTCGAATTTGAATTCGACAATAAAAACTGGCGCCTTGCGCGGCAAGGGGCGAATTGCCGCTAGCCATTCAAAAAGATGGGAATTTAGGGCTTATCCATGCGTGAACTGATCCGTACCAACGATGCCGTGCTGCTCTCCTTCGCTGAAAGCCTGATGAAGGACGCCGGCATCCACTGCCTTGTTGCCGATCAGGCGATGAGCATTCTGGAAGGTTCGCTCGGTCTTTTGCCCCGAAGGTTCCTTGTGGAAGAGGATCGTGCCGATGAGGGCCGACGCATCCTCATCGATGCCGGGCTGGGGGACGAGTTGCGGGGCGAAGAGGCTTAAGGCGACGTGGGCGACGATATTTCCGAAACGATTGACGCCTTTCACCGGGGCCGGTTTCACATCCTTCAGCCGAAGGGCAGGGGGCACCGCGCCGGCATGGACGCCATGCTTCTGGCCTCGCTGGTGGCGGATGACCGCCCCTGCCGGATAGCCGATCTCGGTGCGGGTGCAGGTGCGGCGGGTTTTGCGGTTGCCGCCCGGCTGGAGACAGCCGAGGTAACGCTTTACGAACGCTCGCCGGAAATGGCGGATTTTGCCCGCCGCAGCCTGTTGCTACCGGAAAACGCTGCTTTTTCCGCTCGGGTAAGCGTGCGCGAGGCCGACGTGACCCTGCGGGCGAAAGCGCGTGTCGAGGCAGGATTGCCCGATGACTATTTTCACCATGTCATCATGAACCCGCCCTATAATGATGCGGGCGACCGCCGCACGCCGGATGCTCTGAAGGCCGAAGCCCATGCCATGACGGAGGGCCTGTTCGAGGACTGGATCAGAACCGCAGGGGCGATCATGGTTTCGGGCGGGCAGCTGTCGCTGATTGCACGGCCGCAATCGGTGGCGGACGTCATTGCCGCCTGCGGCAGCCGCTTCGGCGGCATGGAGATTACCCTCATCCATCCACGTCCTGGCGAGGACGCGGTGCGCATGCTGGTTACGGCCATCAAAGGCTCGCGGGCGAAGCTGTCATTCCGCTCGCCGCTCATCATGCATGAGGCCGACAGCCACGCCTTTACCCCATTCGTGGACAACCTGAACAATGGCCGCATCGCCTATCGCCGTAATGTAAAAGCAATCAGAGCCGGCTTATAAATATCGCCGTTCCGCCGGCCGCACCATTGTGTTTTCCCGGGCGATACATACATGCCTGACGAACAGGCAAATGCTGCGAGGATTGAGTTGTGGGTTTTTTGAAGTATCTGGTACCGAAACGTTTTCGCAAAAAAGAACTCGTCATCCCTGTCGTGCGCATGCATGGCGCGATCATGGCGGGCGGCAGCCAGTTTCGTCCTGCGCTTAATCTAGCCTCCTATGCGCCGCTGCTTGAAAAGGCCTTCGCCATCAAGGACGCGCCGGCCGTCGCCATTTCGCTCAACTCTCCCGGCGGCTCGCCGGTACAGGCGCGGATGATCTATAATCGCATCCGCCAGCTTGCCGAGGAAAACGAAAAGAAAGTCCTGATCTTCGTGGAGGATGTGGCGGCCTCCGGTGGCTACATGATCGCGCTTGCCGGTGATGAGATCATTGCCGACCCCACCTCCATAGTCGGCTCGATCGGCGTCGTCTCCGGCGGTTTCGGTTTTCCGGAGATGCTGCGGAAGATCGGCGTGGAGCGTCGCGTCTACACGGCCGGCGAAAACAAGGTCATCCTCGATCCCTTCCAGCCGGAAAAGGAAGGCGATATCGATTACCTGAAGTCGCTTCAGGTCGAAATCCACAATGTTTTCATCGATATGGTGAAGATGCGCCGCGGCGCGAAGCTGATCGACGATGAGACGATCTTCTCCGGCCTGTTCTGGACCGGCATGCGTGGCCTCGATATCGGCCTGATCGACGGGCTGGGCGACATGCGCGAGGTGTTGCGCCGCCGTTACGGCGAAAAGATAAAGCTTCAGCTCGTCAGCGGCGGGCGCACCCTGTTCGGCAAAAAGGTGCCGGGCGTGAATGCGGCACTCGGCCTGAATGGCGAAAGGCTCGCTGCAGGCGCAGTCTCGGGACTTGCGGAGGTTGCCGAAGAAAAGGCATTGTGGTCGCGTTTCGGTCTTTGATATCGCGGGAATAGGGCCTTATGGCGCAGCTGATTACAATCATCCTTCTGGTGGTGGGATCCATCATCCTTTACCGCCGCTTTGTGCGCGACGCGCAAAAGCTATCCGCAAAATCGAAACAGCGCGAAAAGGAACGCGAGACCGGCGCCATCGGCACGCTGATCAAGGACCCCGAGACGGGCGAATATCGCGTCAAACGCGAGGATGATGCGTAACCGCGGGCACGAAGCGAGGCGTTTCGCCGGCATTGGGTGGTAAGTCACAAGTTAACCCAAAAAGCAGCTTGTTCAGATATACCCCAATTTCTGCAAGTATTTTTGCCGGATTTATGCAACTACTGGTCCCCGATATTTGAGATCGATCTGCAGCGCTTCGCCCAAGGCCGGCTGAAGCCGCGCACGAGCTTGCTGGACGGGGTATTTTTTGCAGAAAGTTCATTCCATTCAGTTTTTGCGAGCAGTCGCAGCGCTGGCAGTCATGTTTTTCCACATTGCCGGCACGCCTTTCACGATCGGCGCAGCCGGAGTGGATGTTTTCTTCGTTATATCCGGATTTGTCATGGGGCTGGTCGCTGACAAGTCGCCACCCGGCAAGTTCCTGCGCCATCGTCTCTTCCGTATCGTGCCGCTTTACTGGGCCATCACATTCGTCATGTGCCTTGGCGCACTGGCCGGGGTGTTTTCCACCTTCACCTTCACGATGGAACATCTCTGGAAATCACTGCTCTTTGTCCCCTATGTCAACGCTGCGGGCCAGGTGACGCCGCTGGTGCTGGTGGGCTGGACGCTGAATATGGAGATATTCTTCTATCTTGTATTCGCGCTGGGTCTTGCATTGCGCGCGCCGATCGCCGTAACCGTCGTCATCCTGTCGGCAATGGTGGCCGTGGGGCAGCTGGCGGACTGGCAATCGCCATTCATGCAGATTTGGGCATCGCCCCTGCTGCTGGAATTCCTCGCCGGGCTTATCCTGTCTCGGATTGCCTTTGCGAGCATGCGCAGTGGTATCGCCGCTCTCGCCCTGTCTTTTGTCGGGTTTGCTTTTGCGGCGGGTATCGGTGAGCAATTTGGTCTTTTGCGTATCGTGAGCTGGGGCCTGCCTGCCTTTCTGCTCGTCGCGGGTTGTGTCTGGATCGAAAGAGCCGGTGGCTGGCCTGAAGCGTGGCTGAAGCCTTTCGAAATTGTCGGCGACGCCTCCTATGCGCTTTATCTCCTGCACGGGCTGGTCATTTCGATCGTCCTGAAGGTCATAGCACCGGGCTTTGCGGCGAGCATCGTGATCGTTGTTGTTGCGCTGGCTGTGTCTATTGCGGCGCATATTCTGTTTGAAAAGCCTGTCATCAGGCTTTTCAGAAAGTTCGCAGATCGCGGCATCGCAAGTTCACGGGCGGAGGCGGCGGGCTGATCCCCCACTGCTGCGGGTCGCCGTTTCGCATAAAACCTTGACCCTCAGGCCATGCCGTGGCACCAGTCCGCATCCGAAGTAAGTCAGTGCTTACTTGTCCTCCTAACGCCGCGATGACTGCAATGACCGATATTCCAGACCATATGAACCCGAAGCGTTCCTTTCAGGCGCTGATCCTGACGCTGCATAATTACTGGGCCGACAAGGGCTGCGCGGTGTTGCAGCCTTACGATATGGAAGTGGGCGCGGGCACGTTTCATCCGGCGACGACGCTGCGCGCACTCGGACCGAAGCCGTGGAAGGCCGCCTATGTGCAGCCGTCACGCCGCCCTTCCGACGGCCGTTACGGCGAAAACCCCAACCGTTTGCAGCATTATTACCAGTATCAGGTCATTCTGAAGCCCAACCCTTCCAACCTGCAGGAACTCTATCTCGGTTCGCTGAAGGCGATCGGCCTCGATCCCTTGCTGCACGATGTGCGCTTCGTTGAGGACGATTGGGAAAGCCCGACGCTCGGTGCCTGGGGTCTTGGCTGGGAATGCTGGTGCGATGGCATGGAAGTGTCGCAGTTCACTTACTTCCAGCAGGTTTGCGGCATTGAATGCTCGCCGGTCGCCGGCGAACTGACCTATGGTCTGGAGCGTCTGGCCATGTATGTTCAGGGCGTCGACAACGTCTATGACCTGAACTTCAACGGCCGCGAGGGTGAAGAGAAGATTTCTTATGGCGACGTCTTCCTGCAGGCCGAGCAGGAATATTCCCGCCACAACTTCGAATTTGCCGATACGGCCATGCTGCATCGCCATTTCATCGACGCCGAAAAGGAATGCCAGGCGCTTCTCGCCGCCGGTGCGCCCGGTGACAACGACAACCAGCGCCTGCACAAGTGCGTTTTCCCGGCCTATGACCAGTGCATCAAGGCAAGCCACGTCTTCAACCTTCTGGATGCGCGTGGCGTGATCTCGGTTACCGAACGCCAGAGCTATATTCTGCGCGTACGCACGCTGGCGAAAGCTTGCGGCGAAGCCTTCCTGCTGACGGATGCGGGTGGGCTGAACTGGAACAGGGCCGCCTGACGATCTATCTAAGGCGGACAACAGTCTAACGTGCGGATGCCGCTCATGGCGTCCGCGCCTCTTGAGGAGGGGTCGGGAATGTTCATCACGCTGGCAATCATCGCGGCAATCGCGCTTTATGTCGTCTTCATCTATAACGGCCTCGTCAAGGCGCGGCAGATGAAGGAAGAGGCGTGGTCGGGCATTGACGTGCAGCTGAAACGCCGCGCCGATCTCATCCCCAACCTCATCGAGACCGTAAAAGGTTATGCCGCGCATGAAAAAACCACCTTCGAGGAGGTGATCGCCATGCGCAACCGCGCGCAGGCCGTGCCGGCGGGCGATGTCGAGGGTCGTGCACAGGCGGAAGGCCTGTTGTCGCAGGCGCTCGGTAAACTCTTTGCACTCGCCGAAGCCTATCCCGACCTCAAGGCCAACACGAATTTTCTGGAACTGCAGCGCTCGCTTGAAACCATCGAAGGCGAGCTCCAGATGTCGCGCCGTTATTACAATGGTGCCGCGCGCGATCTCAACGTCAAGGTGGAGAGCTTCCCGTCCAATCTGGTCGCCGGCCAGTTCGGTTTTGCCAAGGCACCTTATTTCGAGATCGACAATCCAGCCGATCGCGCTGTGCCGACGGTGAAATTCTGAGGACGCCGTTCCTCTGACGGTTTAAAACCTCCCGCTCAAATTCCGATAATCCGGCTCCGTGCCGCATTCTTTGACAAGACGACGATCATGATCGAACTGACCATCACCCCGCCCGGCCACCCGCTTTCCGGCAAGGTCGAGCCGCCCGGCTCCAAATCCATCACCAACCGCGCGCTTCTGCTCGCCGGCCTCGCCAGGGGCAAAAGCCGCCTGACCGGGGCGCTGAAGAGCGACGACACGCTTTATATGGCCGAAGCCCTGCGCGAGATGGGCGTCAAGGTAACCGAGCCTGATGCGACGACCTTCGTGGTGGAAGGCACGGGCGTTTTGCAACAGCCGGAAAAGCCGCTTTTCCTCGGCAATGCTGGTACCGCCACGCGCTTCCTCACCGCCGCTGCCGCACTTGTCGATGGTGCCGTCATCATCGATGGTGACGAGCACATGCGCAAACGCCCGATCATGCCGCTGGTGGAGGCGCTGCGCTCCCTCGGTGTCGAAGCGGAGGCACCGACCGGCTGCCCGCCCGTCACCGTCTGCGGCAAGGGCACGGGTTTCCCCAAGGGTAGCGTCACCATCGATGCCAACCTTTCCAGCCAATATGTGTCAGCACTTCTGATGGCCGCCGCCTGCGGCGACAAGCCGGTCGATATCATCCTCAAGGGCGAGGAAATCGGCGCGAAAGGTTATATCGACCTCACCACCTCGGCCATGGAGGCTTTCGGCGCCAAGGTGGAGCGGGTCAGCAACGCCATCTGGCGCGTGCATCCGACGGGTTATACCGCGACCGATTTCCACATCGAGCCGGATGCCTCCGCCGCCACCTATCTCTGGGGTGCGGAACTGCTGACCGGCGGCGCGATCGATATCGGCACGCCCGCCGACAAGTTCACCCAGCCGGATGCCAAGGCCTATGAGGTCATGGCAAAGTTTCCGCATCTGCCCGCCGAAATCGACGGTTCGCAGATGCAGGACGCCATTCCCACCATCGCGGTCCTCGCTGCCTTCAACGAAACGCCGGTGCGCTTCGTCGGCATCGCCAACCTGCGCGTCAAGGAATGTGACCGCATCCGCGCCGTCTCGCTCGGGCTCAACGAAATCCGTAGCGGTCTGGCGCATGAGGAAGGCGACGACCTGATCGTGCATTCCGATCCGGCGCTGGCGGGCCAGACGGTGAATGCCTCCATCGATACTTTCGCCGACCACCGCATCGCCATGAGTTTTGCGCTGGCGGCGCTGAAGATCGGCGGCATTGCCATCCAGAACCCTGCCTGCGTGGGCAAGACCTATCCGGCTTACTGGAAAGAGCTCGCCTCGCTCGGCGTCGAGTACACGGAAAAGGAAAGCGCTGCCGAACCGCAGCACTGAATGTATTGAGGAGGGAACGCCCCGTGAAGACCATCGCCGCAAGACTTCTCGCGCTGTTCGTCTTCCTGGGCGCGGCCTTTCCGGCCCTGGCGGAAGAATTCATCCGCTCCTATCATTCCGTCGTCGAGGTGGCGGCGGATGGCAAGCTGGCGGTGACGGAAACCATCACCGCGCGCGCCGAAGGGCAGAACATCAAGCGCGGCATCTTCCGCGATTTCCCGCTTTATGCGCTGGATGCGAGTAACCGCCGCACCAAGGTGGATTTCAACGTCGTTTCTGTGGAGCGCGATGGAGCTCCGGAAAACTGGCGTACCGAAACTATCGATGGCGGCATTCGCATCTATACCGGCAGCGCCGAGCGTTTTCTGCCGACCGGCGAGCACATCTTCCAGATCACTTACACCACCGCCCGGCAAATCCGTTATTTCAGCGATTATGACGAGCTGACCTGGAACGTCACCGGCAATGGCTGGCAGTTCCCGATGGGCGAGATTTCCGCGACCGTGGTTTTGCCTGAGGGCGTTAAGGCGACAGACACCAACGTCTTTACCGGACCACTCGGTGCAAAAGGCAAGGACGCCCGCATCCTCAGCGAAGGCAACGAGGTGTTCTTCGCCTCCACCCGCCCGTTTACGGTGGGCGAGGGCATGACGATTGCCGTCAAGCTGCCGAAGGGCGCAATTGCAGCACCCGATACCTCGCAGGAGGCGGGCTGGTGGCTGCGCGACAATCTGGCCATCCTGCTTTCCGGCGGCGGGCTTTTCGCCGTGTTGCTGTATCATCTGCGGGCGTGGTTTGCGGTAGGCCGTGATCCGGCCAAAGGCGTGGTGGTGCCGCGCTGGGATGCGCCGGAGGGGCTTTCCCCGGCTTTGGTCAATTATGTCGATAACCGCGGTTTTTCCGGCGCGGGCTGGACGGCGCTCTCCGCCTCGGCCCTTGATCTGGCGGTCAAAGGCTATGTCGTTCTGGAAGATCTGAAAAATTCCATCGTCATCCGCCGCACGGAAAAGGCAACCGCCGCCGATCTGCCAACCGGGCAGAAGACGCTGCTTTCCGCCATCGGCGGTGCGGGCAAGGTACTGACCATCGATAAGGCGCATGGGGCGGAAGTCGAAAAGGTCGGTACGCAGTTCCGCGCGGCGATAGAAAAGGAACATCGCGGCAAATATTACCACAGCAATGCCGGCTATATCGTTTTCGGTATCTTCCTCAGCATCGCCATCATCGTCGCGACGCTGGTGTTTGGTGATCTCGATGAAAGCGCCATTGCCGCCATCCTGATATTCGGCTTTTTCTCTTTCTTCTTCAGCATCCTGTCGATCGGTATCGGCCGACAGTTCTCACGCGGCGCATCGCTGAAAAAGCGCATCGGCGGCATCGTCATGCTGGCCTTTGCCGGTTTCGTGGCTTTCTCGGTCATCGGCGGCATCGCCACGCAAATCCTGCTGGATGTAACGCATGATACCAAGTCTCTGGCGCTGGCCGCCATCGGCGGCATCGTGCTTACCAATGCGCTGTTCCTGTTCCTGATGGGCGCGCCGACGCCGCTCGGCCGCAAGCTTATGGACGGCATCGAAGGCCTCAGAACCTATCTGACGCTGGCGGAAAAAGACCGGATGAACATGGCGAGCGCTCCCGCCATGTCGCCGCAACATTTCGAGACGCTGCTGCCCTATGCCGTGGCGCTCGGCGTCGAAAAGCCCTGGAGCCGCACCTTCGAGACCTGGCTCGCGACAGCTGCCGCCGGTGCCGCCGTGGCAAGTTATGCGCCCGGCTGGTATTTGGGCAGCAATTACGGCAGCTTCGGCGACAGGATCGGCGGCTTTTCCACCTCCATGGCAAGCACCATCGCCTCCACCATCCCACAACCCGTCAGTTCGTCCAATTCCAGCTTTTCGGGCGGTGGCGGCGGCGGCGGTTTTTCGGGCTCCGGCGGCGGCGGCGGTGGTGGCGGCGGCTGGTGATGCGCGCTGGCGGTAATTTAACCGATAGCTGGTGACTTTTGCCGCTGGTCTTGCTAAGTCCGCGACACTCTTTTGCAACAGATTAAAGTCCTTATCCCATGCCCGATCTTCTGCTTGAACTTCGCTCCGAGGAAATCCCCGCCCGCATGCAGCGCAAGGCGGCGGGCGATCTGAAGAAACTCGTCACCGATGCATTGGTGGAGAGAGGGCTGACCTATGAGGGCGCGCGCGAATATTGGACGCCGCGCCGCCTGACGCTGGATATTCGCGGCCTCAACGCCCGCTCCGCTGATGTGCGCGAAGAAAAGAAGGGCCCGCGCACCGACGCCAATGAAAAGGCCATCGAAGGCTTTTTGCGCGGCGCCGGTCTCAATGATATCTCGGAAGCCCAGGTTGTTTCCGACCCGAAGAAGGGCGATTTCTACGTCGCCATCATCAACAAGCCCGGCCGCCCGGCAGAAGAGATCATTGCCGAGGTGATGCCCGGCATCATCCGCTCCTTCCCCTGGCCGAAATCCATGCGCTCCGGCCCGGCCTCCATGCCGAAGGGTTCCAGCTACGCCGGCATCGAAGGCAAGGGCTCCGAAAGCCTGCGCTGGGTGCGCCCGCTGCAATCCATCGTCTGCCTGTTCGGCCCCGAACATGACGAGACGCAGGTCATTCCTTTCGTGATTGACGGCATCGTCGCCGGCAACGTCACCTATGGCCATCGTTTCCATGCGCCTAGCCCGATCACCGTGCGCCGTTTCGAGGACTATGTCTCGAGCCTTGAAAAGGCGAAGGTCATTCTCGACGCCGAGCGCCGCAAGGATATCATCCTGCATGACGCCAAGGACCTGGCCTTCGCCAATGGTCTCGATCTGGTCGAAGACGAAGGCCTGCTGGAAGAAGTCTCCGGCCTTGTCGAATGGCCGCAGGTGCTGATGGGCACCTTCGAGGAAGATTACCTGCAGATCCCGGCGGAAATCATCCGCCTCACCATCAAGACCAACCAGAAGTGTTTCGTCACCCGCAATCAGGGTGCGGAAGAAGGCCTTTCCAACCGTTTCATCCTGATCTCGAATATCGAGGCAAGCGATGGCGGCAAGGAAATCATCCACGGCAACGGCAAGGTCGTGCGCGCCCGCCTGTCGGACGCCCGCCATTTCTGGAACCGTGACCAGGGCGATCTGCCCGATCTCGACACCTTGAAGGATTCGGCCGCGAAATTCGGCCTCGATCTCAACAAGCCGCTCGACCAGCGCATGGCGAAGCTCGATGCGCTGAACGTGACGTTCCATGCCAAGCTCGGTTCTCAGGGCGAACGCGTTGCCCGCATCCGTGAACTGGCAAAGGCGCTGGCCCCCGTCGTTGGTGCCGATGAAGCGCTGGTGGACCGCGCCGTGGTGCTGGCCAAGGCCGACCTGCGCACCGAAGCCGTCGGCGAATTCCCTGAGCTTCAGGGCCTGATGGGCCGCAAATATGCGGCGCTGCAGGGCGAAAACGAAAGTGTAGCCGCGGCCATCGAAGACCACTACAAGCCGCAAGGCCCTTCGGATCGCCTGCCGGCCGACAAGGTGGCGATCACGGTCGCTTTGGCCGACAAACTCGATACTCTCGTCGGTTTCTGGGCCATCGATGAAAAGCCCACCGGTTCGAAGGACCCCTTCGCTCTGCGCCGTGCGGCGCTGGGTGTGGTGCGGATTCTTCTGGAGCGGAATGTTCGGCTGCCAATAGCGGACATTTTCGAACCATGGCTAAAGCACGTTACGGAAAACGTGACTTTCGCGAAAAACCCAGATGACGTCATGTTCGAAGTGGAGGCTGACCTTCTGGCTTTCTTCCATGATCGCCTGAAAGTCTATCTCCGCGACCTCGGCGCCCGTTACGATCTGATCGACGCCGTCCTGACGCCGGAATCCGACGACCTGCTGATGATCGCCCGCCGTGTCGAGGCGCTTACCGCCTTCATCACCGGCGAGGATGGCCGTAACCTGCTGGCGGGCGCCAAGCGCGCCACCCAGCTTCTGGCCGCCGAGGAAAAGAAGGGCACCGTGGTTGCCGATGGCGTCTCTGAAGAGCTGCTGAAGCTCGACGCCGAAAAGGCGCTTTACGCGGCGATCAAGTCTGCCTCTGCCGATGCCGCGAAGGCTGTCGAAGGTGAGGATTTCCGCTCGGCCATGCAGGCGCTTTCGACGCTGCGTGCGCCGGTCGACAAGTTCTTCGAGGATGTGCTGGTCAATGACGAGGATGCGGCCATCCGCGCCAACCGTCTGGCGCTGCTGAAGGCCATCCGCGAGGCAACCGGTACGGTTGCGGATTTCTCGAAGATTACGGGGTGATGGATTGGGTGGCCGGGTATGTCAGCGTACTTGGTTCACCCCCCTCTGTCCTGCCGGACATCTCCCCCTCAAGGGGGGAGATCGAATCGTGGCGACCTCTCGGTGATCTTTGAGGTTGCGAATTTTTGCAGAGAGCCAGCTTCTTGCCGATCTCCCCCCTTGAGGGGGAGATGTCCGGCAGGACAGAGGGGGGTAAGCAGCAACCGCGACTCTCACAGAATGGCTCCCAATTGACCCAAACGCCTCCCAAAATCCTCATCAGCGCCTGCCTCCTCGGCCAGCCCGTCCGCTACGATGGCAAGGGCAAACCCCTATCCCACCCCGCAATAGAGCGCTGGCGAAGTGAGGGCAGGCTGGTGACGATCTGTCCGGAAATGGCGGGTGGCATGCCCGTTCCGCGCCCGCCGGCGGAAATCGAAAATGGTGCCTCCGGTCTCGATGTGCTGGAGGGCCGCGCCCGAGTGCTGGAGGTGACCGGCGGCGATGTCACGGCGGAATTTATCGCCGGTGCGGAAAAGGCGCTGGCATTTGCCAAAGCCAATGGCTGCACCCATGCGCTGCTGATCGATGGCAGCCCATCCTGCGGCTCGGTTGCGATCTATGACGGTTCGTTCTCCGGCCTTAAACATCCGGGCAACGGCGTGACGGCGGCGCTGCTCGAAAAAGCCGGTATTGCCGTATTTTCACCTGCTGATATCGATCGTCTCGATGCGCTGACCCGCTGAAATGAGGTGCCGCAAACACGGCATCGCCAGCTTCTCGACGTCGCAAATACTCCCTGCCGTCATCCTCGCCCTTGAGGCGAGGATCCACAATGCAATCTGGCCATGGGTCCTCGGGTCGAGCCCGAGGATGACGCCGAATATGTGGAGAACGTTTTGGAGAGCACATAAAAATGCCGGGTCTGTGCCCGGCATTTTTGTTTCAATCGCATGAGACTGTTCGGATCACCCCGCCATACGCATCTGCTCTGCCATGCCGTGAAGCTGGTGGCCGGAGGAGACGCGGAAGCCGCGGATGAGGTTCAGCAGTTCTTCGGTGTCCACGGCCAGCGCTTCGGCCGAAGCCGTGGTTTCTTCCGCCATGGCGGCATTGTGCTGGGTGGCGACGTCGAGCTGGTTGAGGGATGAGGAGATCGAGCGCAATGTCGTATCCTGTTCGGCGGCCGAATGGGCGATCTTGCTGACGATCTCGTTCGCCGATTTGATCTGGTCCGAAATGCGTTTCAGCGCATCGCCGGCCTCACCGACAAGGCGCACACCGTTTTCCACCTGGGCGGAAGAACGGGCGATCTGGTCCTTGATCTCCTTGGCGGCGGCGGCGGATTTCTGCGCCAGTTCGCGCACTTCCTGTGCCACCACGGCAAAACCCTTACCGGCTTCACCGGCACGTGCTGCTTCCACACCGGCATTCAGCGCCAGAAGGTTGGTCTGGAAAGCAATGTCGTCGATCACGCCGATGATATTCGAAATCTGGTCGGAAGATTGTTCGATACCGCTCATCGCTGATATCGCCTCTTCCACCACCCGGTCGCTGCGCATGGCCTCCGAGCTGACCGTGGTGACGCGTTTGGCGGCGTCGGCAGCGCCTTCGGCCGTCTGGCGCACTGCAACGGTCAATTCGTCCAGCGCCGCGGAGGTTTCTTCGAGGTTCGCGGCCTGCCGTTCGGTGCGCTGCGAAAGCTCGTTGGAGGCCTTGCGGATTTCCTCCTTGGAACCGCCAATATCGATGCTCTTGGAGTTCACCTTGGCCATGGCGGCGTCGAGATGGGTCAGGGCCTCGTTGAAATTGTCACGCAGCGCCGCATAACGGTTGCCGAGATCGCCGCAACGCACGGTCAGATCGCCGCCCGCCAGCTTCTCTAGCGCCTCGCCGATGGTGGTGACGACGCGGGCCTGCAATGCGGCTTCGTCGCGCTGCATGTCGAGATTGTTCTGGCGCTCGGTGTCGAGCTGGTTCTGCTGTTCTTCCTGCCGGCGCTGCATGGCGTGGCGCTCGCGCACCTTGTCCTGCAGCGAAGCGGTGGCCTTGGCCATCATGCCCACTTCGTTGGTGAGACCGGTATGGGGGATTTTGAGCGAGACGTTTTCATTGGCTACTTCACCAAGCGCACGGTGAATATCGCCGAGTGGTTTCGAGATGCCACGGATGACATAGAAGGCGGCGGCAAGCGCCAGCACGAAGATGGCGGCACCGATGGACAGCGCCTTCATCACCTCGCCGCGAACCTGCGCGTTCAGATCGTCGATATAGACGCCGGTCACGACCACCACCTGCCAGGGCTCGAAGGCAAGTGCGTAAGAGCTCTTGGCGTAGTCATTGCCTTCCATGCCGGGCTTCGGACCGTAGAAATCCGTCTGGCCGCCGCCATTGCGGCCAAGCCGCACCAGCTCGTCACGATAAGCGAAGCCCTTGCTGTCTGGTTTGCCCTTGTAGTTTTCGCCAACCCGCTTGGCATCGGGATGAAACTTCATCGTCACGTCATAGTCGTAACCGAACAGATAGCCATCAGGGGTGAACCGCATGGCGCTGACGGTGGCGTAAGCCTGTTTCATGGCTTCTTCCCGCGACAGCGTTCCGGCCGTTTCCTTGTCATGGAAGGATTGCAGAATGGAAATGGCCGATTGCACCTGCGTCCGCAGCATGCCGTAGCGTTCCTCATAGATCGCATCGGTGGCGGATTTCAGCTGGTAAAAGGTCGCTACGGAGAAAGCGGCCATAAGGGCCACCACGAGCACGATCAGTTGACGGGAGATGGAGAGATTCTTCATGGGCGCTCACAAACGTTTTGCGTCGCGGCCTTGAAAGGCCGCGAGCTGCCGAAGTTTCGGAAATGGAAAGGGCGCCTGATGCGCGGTGATGGACCTGAAAAGCGAGCGTCCGCCCCAGGCCTCATATTGTGCTGCATTGCACCATGAAGTCACTTAGCGACCAAAAATTTGAATAAATATTTAATTAGCGAAAGCTTTATCAGCTTGGCTGACCGAATAACGGCCGGAAAATATATTATTCCCCGAATGGTTGCCGAGACTTACGATAAATACAGCAATGACGCGATTATTTGACGTTTGTCAGGAAGGTGCGCCTAGTGCTGCCGTCAGTTGCCACGCAATTTGAAATCCGGGAATTCGGGTGCGGCGACCACCGAAGCGCTGGCTGGAGCTGCGGCATTATCGGTAGAGATTTCCTTGACGCCGGCGGTCGTCGTCGTCACGTCGATACCGGCAGGTGTCGAAACCGTTTCTTGAGGATGCGCCATGGGTTCGGCATCGTCATAGGTTGCGATTGCGGAGCTGGAGGTTTCCGGCATCCATGCGGGATTGGTGCTGACGAAGGTAACCGGCGCACCTCCGAGCCATGCCTCGGTGCGGATGAGTGTGCGTTTGCCGTCGACTTCGCGCATTTCGGTGTGTTGCGTGCCCGGCTCGATCGATGGAATGGTATAACCCTGCGCTGTGGTTTTGTCCTTCACCGGTTCGCAGTCCGTGCAGTCACGGCGAATGAAGCTGCCATTGCTGGTATGCACGCCATTGATATATTCGATGGAAGACGCCATGGCCGACCCGCTGGTCAGCGCGATAATGGCTGTCAAAAGAAGACGACGCATCGAAAAACCCCCGAAATAACCGCAAAACCCGTGGCTCAGGCACGGCGCGTCATTCAATATTCGGGCAAATATTACTGGTCTTTCGTTTCCATCGGGTCAGCAAACTTGGTAAAAATTGAACGAAATATTCGCTCCCTCACCGTTTGCTGCAAGTATCAGGCCTTTTCCCGGGCCACGGCCTGCCAGCCGATATCGCGGCGGCAGAAGCCGTTTTCCCATTCAACCCTGTCCGTGAGTGCATAGGCACGTGCCTGCGCCTCCGTCACGTCTTTTCCAAAGGCGGTGACGTTCAGCACACGTCCGCCGGTTGCGACGAGTTTGCCGTCCTTCAGTGCCGTTCCGGCATGGAAGACCTTCGCCTCCGCGCTCGCCTCGGGAACATGGGCAATCGGCGTGTTCTTGTCGTAAGCGCCGGGATAACCTTTGGAAGCCAGAACGACAGTCAGCGCCGCATCATCGCGCCATTCCGCCTGCACCTTGTCCAATGTGCCGGTGGCGGTGGCGTAGAGGATCGGCAGAAGGTCGCTCTTGAGGCGCATCATCAGCACCTGGCACTCGGGATCGCCGAAGCGCACATTATATTCGATCAGTTCCGGGCCTTTGGCGGTGATCATCAGGCCGGCGAAGAACACGCCCGAGAAGGGATTGCCGTCCTTGGCCATGCCTGAAATCGTCGGCTCGATGATCTCCTTCATGGTGCGCTCCACCATGGCTGATGTCATCACAGGGGCGGGGGAATAGGCACCCATGCCGCCGGTATTCGGGCCGGTGTCGCCATCGCCGACACGCTTGTGATCCTGCGCGGTGGCGAGCGCCAGCGCCGTCTTGCCGTCTGAAAGGCAGAAGAAGCTCGCTTCTTCGCCATCGAGAAAGGCTTCCACAACCACCTCTGCGCCGGCCGTGCCGAAAGCGCCATCGAAACATTCGTCGATGGCGGCAAGCGCTTCCGCTTCCGTCATCGCCACGGTCACGCCCTTGCCGGCGGCAAGCCCGTCCGCCTTGATGACGATCGGCGCACCCTGTTCACGAACATAGTCCCTGGCCGGTTCGGCGGATTTGAAACGCTGGTAAGCGCCGGTCGGAATATCGTAACGGGCGCAGAGATCCTTGGTGAAGCCCTTCGAGCCCTCAAGCTGGGCAGCGGCTTTCGACGGGCCGAAAGTGGCGATGCCAGCGGCACGCAGATCATCCGCGAGACCCGCCACCAGCGGCGCTTCCGGGCCGATAACGACGAAGTCGATCGCTTTTTCCTTTGCAAAGGCGATGACGGCGGCGTGGTCTTCTACGTTTAGCGCCACCAGCGTCGCGTGGTCGGCAATGCCCGGATTGCCGGGGGCGGCATAAAGCGCATCGAGCAGGGGAGACTGGGCGATTTTCCACGCCAGCGCATGTTCGCGTCCGCCGGAACCGATCAACAGAACTTTCATGGTCAACACCCCTGCAAATTCGCCAGTAACCTTGTGTCAGGGGCGTTAAGGGCAGGGGGGCGAAAGGTCAAGACGAATATATGGCGATTGTCGCGCATTGAGCCTGCGAATAGAGGCTGCAAATCCCTCGTCCGTCATGCCGGACTTGATGTAGCGCGCAAAATCGGCTGGCAGGAAATGCAAGATCACTTGGCAACAATTTTGTTGCGCTTGGAGCGCTCATTTATGCGGATCGATTCCCAATATCGGTAGGCCGAATT
>NZ_SGNY01000004.1 GCF_007002745.1 Martinezella rhizogenes
AATTCGGCCTACCGATATTGGGAATCGATCCGCATAAATGAGCGCTCCAAGCGCAACAAAATTGTTGCCAAGTGATCTTGCATTTCCTGCCAGCCGATTTTGCGCGCTACAGCTTGATCCGGCATCCAGCCACGGCGCGTCTGCGCCGTGAAAGAGTCTCTCGTGATCAAGGACTTGATCGCGCTGGACCCCGGATCAAGTCCGGGGTGACGGAGTGGGGATGAACTCACATTTCAAGACGCTTACTCGCTTTTCCAGGCCGTCGACAAATCCCCATAGGCAATGTCGATGGTCGTGACGAGCGACTTCAGACTGGTATTGCGCAGAATGACGGTCGGCAAAGCGACGATGGAGAAATTCGGCAGGTCGTCACCAGTGATTTTCTGGATGTCGTGGAATTGCGCCGCCCGCTTCGTTTCATCCACCTCGATGGCGGCCGCACGGAAAAGATCATCCACCTTGGGGTTATTGTAGTGGGCGGCATTGACGTAAGGCGCCGGGTTCTTGATGCCATCGGACCAGTAGAGACGCTGCACGCCCGCCGTTGGATCGAACAGCCGGCTGATGCCGTTCACCGTCAGGTCAAAACCGCGCTCGGTGTAAACGCGCTTGATGAAGGTGGCGAGATCGCCTTCGACGATGTCTACCTTCACGCCGAGTTTGCCGAAGGAAGAGCGCAGATAGTCGGCTGTTTTGCGGAAGACGTCGGATGGCAGGAAGGCGAGCCGCAGCGAAAAACGGGTGCCATCAGCACCTTTCGGGTAACCAGCCTTGTCTAGCAATTCGTTCGCTTTGGCGAGATCGAAGGGATAGGTGAAAGGCTTTTCATCATTATAGGCGGTGAAGACAGCCGGGATGTTTGAGCCAGCAGGTTTGGCCGTTCCGAAGAAGATCGCGTCATTGATGAAATCGCGGTCGATGGCATGGGCCAGCGCGTGCCGGACTTCCTTCTTGGCGAGGATCGGGTTTTCCAGATTGAACTCGAAGATGGCGGCATTGTTGAGATAGGAGTCTGTATAGACCTCCACCGCAAGCTTCGGATTTTGCCGAAGACGCTCCAGATCGCTGTAGGAAACGTCAGCGGTGTAATCCGCCTCCCCCGTTTCCACGGAAATGGTGGTGGAGGCCGCATCCGCAACGAAGCGTGCCACGAAACCATCGAGATAAGGCAGATCGGCCTGCCAGTAATGCGGGTTCTTCTTCAGCTTCACATAGCTGCCGCGTTTCCATTCCTCGAACACGAAGGGGCCGGTGCCGATGGGCGCATTGCCGTTCGGGCTTTCATTGTAGTTTTCCGAAGCATAGGCGTGGGCCGGCAGTATGGGCGTTTCGCCGCCCGTCAGCGCCCGCAGAAGGTAGGGTGCGGGTTTGGAAAGCACCACCACCGCCGTCAGCGGATCGGGCGTTTCGATATCGGCAATATTGGCAAAGGTGATACGCCCGCGCGGACCGACCTTCTTGAAGGCGAGCAGCGAAAATTTGACATCCTGCGCGGTGAAATCCTTGCCGTCATGCCATTTTACGCCCTTGCGCAGTTTGAACGTGTGGCGCAGCCCGTCTGCCGATGTTTCCCAGCTTTCCGCCAGAACCGGATGCGGTTTGAACTCGCCGTCGAACCGCACCAGCCCTTCAAGAATTTTCGTGGAAATGGCGCGGGTGCGCGTATTGGAATCGGAAAGCGGCACCAGCGTCGTCGGCTCGCCGAGACCCGCAAGAGTAACGATCCCGCCCTTTTTCGGCGTTTCCGCCGCCAGTGCGGGCAAGGACGGCAACAGCATGGCCCCGGCAAGCGCGGCACTCAAAAGCAATGTCTTACGTCTTGTAATATTCATGGATGTTTCCCTTTGTGAAATTGTTTTCAAATGTTCAGGCAGCCTTCAGCCGCGTCTCCACCAGGCGGGCAAACAGCGTGGCGCCAACCGGCAGGATGGCGTCATCGACGATGAAACCGGGATTGTGGGCAGGCACGGTGCCGGAATGGCCAAGGGTGAAAAATGCGCCGGGCGCGTGTTTCAGGAGATCGGCGAAATCCTCACTGCCCATGAAGCGGCCCGGCTCGGTGGAGACGCGCTCGTCTCCCAGAACCTCCCGTGCCACGCCGGCAACGGTCTCCACGGACGCATCGTCATTGGTGAGAACCGAGAATATGTCGCGAATATCCACCTCGGCGGTCAGGCCATGGGCGGCGGCAAGGTGATCGGAAATCGTGCGGATGCGCTCCCGGATGGTTTCGCGCACGCTGTCGGAAAAAGCCCGCACCGTTCCGGCAATCGAGGCCGTTTCGGGAATGACATTATAGGCCGACCCCGCCTCGATGCGCGTGATCGACAGCACGGCGGGATCGGTCGGCGGCACGTTGCGGCTGACGATCGTCTGCAAGGCCTGGATGAGTTCGCCCGTGGCCGGCACCGGGTCGCGCGAGACATCGGGGTGGGCGGCGTGGGCGCCCCTGCCCTTCAGCCGAATATCGAAGAAATCCGCACCTGCCAGAATGGTGCCGGGCGAAACCTTCAGATGATTGGGCGCGGCATGGGTGGAATTATGCAGACCATAAATCTCGTCGACAGGGAAATCCTTGAATAGCCCATCGGCAATCATGGCGCGCGCGCCGCCAAGACCTTCCTCGGCCGGCTGAAAAATGAACACCACCGTGCCGGCGAAATCGCGGGTTTCCGCCAGATAACGGGCGGTGCCGAGCAGGATGGTAGTGTGCACATCATGTCCGCAACCGTGGAACTTGCCGGGATAAACCGACGAATAGGGCAGTCCGGTTTCCTCCGGCATCGGCAGGGCGTCCATATCGGCCCTGAGCCCGATGGACCGGTTACCCGCATGGCGGCCGTGCAACACGCCGACCAGGCCGGTCTTGCCATAACCGCGATGCACCTCGATGCCCCAGGAGGCGAGCTTTTCAGCGACGATGCCCGAGGTCCTTACCTCCTCGAAGCCGATTTCCGGATGCTGGTGCAGATCGTGGCGGATGGAGACGAGTTCGGGAACATAGGTCCCGATCCGGTCCAGAATTTTCGGTGCTGATGTTTTGACGGGATCGACGGCGATATTCACGGTATCTCCTCAGGGCAAACAATATCGTTTTCGCAATCGGGCGATTGCGAAGGGGGTTAGCTTCGGAACTGGAAAATCAGGGCTGGTAAGGCGTCAGAGCCTCAGGCCAGCCTCCTTCATCAAGGGCAGAATGCGCTCGGCGAAGTAATCAAGGTCTTCACGGAAATCGTAGAAATTCAGCTGAACTCCATCGATGCCGGCCTTTTTTAAACCGACAAGCTGCTCGACTACCTGTTCCGGCGAACCGATGATTTCGATATTGCCGCCGAGATTGCGCCCCTGCTTGTGGCGCACATCGCCGCGGCCGCGCCAGGCATGGGCGTCGCTGTCGTAATTGTTGGTGGCGAAGGCGCGCGTGCCAGCCTGCGGTTTTCCAGCCTCGATGGCATCGGCATAAGCGATCGCCTCCTTTTCCGTGTCGCGACTGACGATGATCGGATTGATGAGCGTCTTCACCTGCCGGCCATAGGCTTTGGCACGGTTCTTGATCGTTGCGACATGATCGGGAAGGGTTTCCAGCGCGCTGTCTATATGCGCGCCGCCTGGCGAAGTGACGAAAACCAGATCGGAATTGCGGGCGGCGAAATCGATACCGGCGGGCGACCCCGTCGCCGTCACCAGCGGCGGGCGGCCAAAGGCGGGTTTCGGCGTGATCCAGCCATTGTTGATCGCCCACGGGTTTAGTTTGCCTTCATAGGAGAAGTTTTCTGTCTCACCCCACAGGCGGTGAAGCACATCGAACAATTCACCGGCCATGTCATAACGCCTGTCATGGTCGATCCGCTGCCAGCCGAACATTTCGTGCTCGATGGCGCGGTGGCCGGTGACGATATTGATGCCCCAGCGCCCCTTGGCGATATGATCCAGCGTCGCGCCATATTTGGCGAGATGCAGCGGATGCAGAGGCCCATAAAGTACATGGATGGTGGAGATCAGCAGAATGCTCTTCGTCACCGCCGCCATGGCGCCGAGCGCGATGAAACTGTCGAGTGAGGATTCGCCGTCATATCCGCCCTTGGGCAGCCATTGGGTGCGGCTGAAGGCGATTTCGAAACCAAGTTCCTCCGCCCGCTTCACCAGTTCGACGTTATAGTCGAAAGTCCAGCTGTTGCTGGTCGGCAGGCTGGAGAAATTGATGTCCTGCAGATTGAGGAACAGGCCCAGCATCAACGGCTGCTTCACCGCTCGGCTCAGCGGGCTGTCTTCGAAATCGGCGGGACTTTTCAGTTCGAGACCTTTCAGCTCCGAACCATCGGGCAAAGGAACACTCAGCGCCATGTCTTTTCTCCCTCGGAATGATCACCCTGCGGTGCGGCTGCGGCCAACCGGGTGCGCAGGTAGCTCTCCACGCCCCGGGGTTGACGACCGGTGATCCGGTCGATGGTATCGGTGACGGATGCCGCCAGACCTTCGCGGATGAGCTGACCGAATTCGCCGATCGCTTTCTGTTCGAACACGCCGATATCCGGTGGAAAAGCCAGCACGGCATCATGCGAAACACCAACCGGCCGATGCAGGATACGGGCCGCAATGCGGGCGATCTCCAGCCCCGTCAGGGCTTCGCCGCCGGTCAGCACCAGGGGGCCGGCAAGCGCTGCGTCGGCAGTCAGCGCGTGAACCGCCACATCGGCGATATCGTCGGCATCGATGAAGGAGACGGCCGCATTGCCGAACCGGGCGGGCACATCCTCTCCCTTGCGCAGCGCGGCGACAACGGGTTCCAGCGCCACCTGCATCCATGCATTCGGCCGCAGCACCGTATGTGCTATACCGGTTCTGGCGAGATACGCTTCCACCTCGGCATGCGCCGCACCCGAGATGGAGCGGGCGGCATTTTTAATGGTCCAGTCGGAGCCGGATATTTTTACGATCCGCAAAGCACCGGCCGAGAGGGCCGCATCGATGACCGCCTTCTGGTCAACAGTCAGCGTTTCACCGATGGGGGAAAGCACAAAGACGGCATTTATGCCGCGTGAAGCCTCCTTCAGGCTGGCCGGATCAGAAAAATTCCCCTCCGCAATCTCGACCCTGTCACCCCACAGTTTCAGTGCATCCTCGCGCCTGCGGGTCAGCACGCGAACGCTCTCCTGTTTTTGCAAAAGACGGCTAACGACACGCTGGCCGAGCTTGCCAGTTGCACCCGTTACAAGAATGGTGGCTGCCATGACGTCCTCACTTTCCAGCTTTGTGTTGTGCGGTCTCTTGCAGTGAAGAAAGAGCACGTGGATCGGCCCAGTCCCGCACATCGAAATCGTCAGGGATAAATTTCCATTCCAGCAGGAAATCCTTGAAATGGCTCAGCGCATCCAGCTCCGCCGCATCGAGATCGAGCCGCAGATTTTGGTGCACATCCGCGCCATTGGCAGCCAAGACCGCCTCTTCGCTGACGCCGATCTCGCGGGCGATGAAACGCACGGCCTCCGCCGGATTGTCATTTGCCCACTGGGCAACCCGCTGAACGGTGGCCACCAGTTCCGCCACCAGATCGGGCCGCTCATCGGCAAAGGTGGCGTCCACCGTCAAGGGACGTGGCGTGCCGTTGTTGATGCGGATTTTCGGATCGGGATGAAACCCGGTCGAGACGACGACCTGAGCACCGATGAGATTGGCGACGGTGACACCTTCGGCGCCCTTGACGAAAAATGCATCGATCTGGCCGCGGTGCAGTGCTGCAATTTCCTCGCCATAGGGAAGCCGCCGGCGCAGGCCATGGAAGCGCTCATCCGTTGGACCAAGCAGCACCGGCTCTCTTGCTGTCAGATCGACGAGTTCGACATCGGCAACGGTGAGATCGGAAACGGTGAGTGCCGACACGATGCCCTTCAGCGACGTGGCGCGCTGGAAATCGATGGTTTCATTCGGACGTTTCGGCAGGCCGATGCGCCGCCCCTTCAAATCGCGGCCCTTGCTTATTCCACTTGCGGGCAACGCAATGACCGCCTGAAACTCATCGGTTCTCGTCAGCCCCACCAGCCGCGTCTGCCGGCCACCCGCCTTCGCCCATATTGGCGGAATGTTGCCGCCCTGGCGGAAGGACCAGTCCAGCCGATGATCAAAATGGCTCTGCCTGATAGCCGGATCAGCCGCATCACGAATGGAGGAAACGGAGATGCCATGACCGGCAAAACGCTCCTCTATCCAGCCAAGCTGCACCGCGATCGAAAGCGGCGTTGGTGCTGGGCAGCGGGTGTACCAGAGCGTCACGGGTTGGGTTGCTTGGCGAAGGGCGGCATCAGCCATGGCGGTCGTCCTCGAAATTGCGATCTGGACAGCACGCTACACGCCGCAGGGTATTTTCTATAGATAAAGTGTACTATTTAGGAGGCGATTGAAGAAATTCGTTTCCATAACACTAGGCCCTCGCACAGTGAAGGAAATATCCTTTCGAAAATGGCGTCATTTTCGAACACAACGCCCAACGCAGCCACTCCTATCAGGGGCATTCACGTGGGAGCCGGAAAAGCCATGGCTCGAAAGTTTTTCTTCTCCCAGTAGCAAGGATTTTTAACTCGCGACCGCAATCGCGGCTGTTACGCTTTCGGATAATTACACCCGCCACAGGCTGGAAATCCCATACAGACGGAAAAATAAAAGCATGAGCAACACCAAACGCCGGCTCAACCTCAATGTCGGCATCAATACAACGGGATATCTTCCCAATGCCTGGAAATACAGAAGCGGAGACCGGCACGATATCAATGATATCGGCTATTATCGGCGGCTGACGGAACTGGCCCACAAAGGCCGGTTCGACGCCGTTTTCCTCTCCGACCACCCGGCGCTGCTGACCGATCCGGCCAGCCGCCCATTTCACACCATCGACCCGCTCATCCTCTCCACCTCACTTGCCGCGCAGGTGCCGGATATCGGTTTTGTGGCGACGATATCCTCCACCTATAATTCACCGTATAATTTTGCGAGACGGACTCAGTCTATTGACGTAGTCACCGGCGGCCGGCTGATCGTCAACATCGTCTCCTCCTTCAATCCCAATGTCGCGGCCAATTTCGGCAACGATCCGCTGCCACCACGCAGCGAACGTTATGCCAAGGCCACCGAATTTCTCGATGTCGCGAAAAAGCTCTGGTCGAGCTGGGATCCGCGCCGTGAGGGAGACGTGCCGGAAGATCGCTTCTGGGATGCGGCAACGGCGGAAACCATCGATCACGAGGGGCAATATTTCCACGTAAAAGGGCCGCTCAACGTTCCACGCGGGCCGCAGGGACATCCCGTCATCGCGCAGGCCGGCGCGTCCGAAGGTGGCATCGATCTGGCGGCTCGCCATGGCGAGATCATCTATTGCAACATCCTGTCACGCCCGGCGGGTCAGGCCTTCGGCAAAAAGGTGCGTGACCGTGCTGTCTCTTTCGGCCGCGATCCCGCCGGCATCCGCATCGTTCCTGGCCTTGTCGTCATTCTCGGCGAGACCCGTGAGGAAGCGCTGCGCAAGCATGAACTCTTCAGCGGGACCGGCTCGGAAGACGGGCTTCTGGCGCGTTTCGCCAAGGAAAACGGCATTGATCCGCGCGATTTCAACCCGGATATAAAACTCGATGGCGAGCGCTTCATTCCCGACCAGAACCGGCAATGGGCCGTTGGCATGGGGCTTGGCCTTTCCGAGCTGCTGACCCATGAAAAGCTCACCGCGCGTGAGGCCGTGCGCCGCTCCGAGGGGCACCACCGGCTGCTGCTTGGCACACCGGAAGAGGTGGCGGATGGCATCATCGACCTCTGGCAGGATGGCACGGTGGATGGCTACACCCTGCAGCCACCACGCGCGCCCGATGATATCGCCGAATTTGTCGAAAAGGTCGTGCCGGTGCTGCAGGACCGCGGCGTTTATCCGCGTGAATATGACGGTGCGACGATCCGCGACCGCTATGGTCTGCCTTATCCCGATTGAACCAAGGATGTGGCGCGGGTAAAGCGCCACACCTCCATCGCCCGCCATTTGTGCCGTTCCCGGCAATGGCGGGTGCCAGGGACATATTATTGACCCGCCGCCACTTTCAAAACCGGCCGGCCGCCGGAAAGCTGCGGCACGACGGAGGCGAAATCCGTGACGATCTGGCGATAATCTTCCGGCTGGAACTCATAGGGCAATTCCAGACGGAATTCCGAGACATGCGGCAGCACGGGATCACGCGACAGCGTCTCCAGAATCTCCTCAGTCGTGCCAACAATGTCGGGCAGGAAAAGCGTGCGGCGCGCGCCATGCGGCGTATGTGTGCGCTTGTCACGCTCAGCGGCGAATTCGGCATAACGACGGCGGGTCGCGGGGCTTGCGCTATCGGTTGGCAGGATCACCCGTCCCAGCGCGACACGCGGCTGGCGCTCATGCGCCCATTCCTGCCGGAAGCGGGCGACAAGAGCTGCCTGTGCGGTCAGAAAATCATCGGTATTTTCACCGCTGACGATATTACCGGTCAGAAGATTGAACCCGGCCCTGCCGGCCCAACGGGCGGAGTTCTGCGATCCGCCGCCATACCACAGCCGGTCGGTCAAACCCCTGGCGAAGGGCCGAAGGCGCGGCACCTGCGCACCAGCGGCATTGCCGGCCTCCGTGTCATTGGACAAAGGTTCCGATCTCAAAGCTTTCGCCAGCTTTTCCGCACGGGCGTGGCTGTAATCGGCATCGGCAGCGATATCGACATAGTCCGAAATGAGATGCGCAAAGGGCGGCGCGCCCACCGAAACGCCAACATTCAGCCGCCCGTGTGACAGGACATCAACCGTGGCGAGATCTTCGGCCAGCCTGAAGGGATTTTCATAACCCAGCTGAATGACGGCGGTGCCAAGCCCGATCCGCTTCGTGCGCTGCGATGCAGCGGCAAGAAAAGTGGCTGCCGAGGAAACGCCCCGTTCCAGATGGCGCTGACGCACCCAGGCGCTGTGATAACCCAGCGCCTCCCCGGCTTCGAAAAGCTGCAGGGTCTCTTCCAGCCCCTTTGCAGGGTCATCATCGTGATAATTGCCGGGAACCAGAAAGGCGAAATGGGAAATACGGGAAAGAGGCATAGTGAACGTCCGGGAATGGTTGTTGACGGAAGACGGGCTCAGGCGATGCTGCTGCGGCCGTTCTTCCGTGCCGCGCATACTCCGGCAGAATGCCCGATGAAGGGCACAGCTTGCACGGCATGGTCTTTTATAGTCCCGGTCATTGTTGAAAGATCGTTGCGCGATTTAATAGTCTACTAAAATTATAGGTTATTCGCGACGATCTTGCCGCGTCCTGCTCTCCACTTCCCCCGTCCCCTTCGCAGCTCCTAACAGCCACAAAGCCGGTCTGGCCTACGACGCCAGTTACGGGCTATCCGACAAAAAACTTGATTTCCGCCTCAAACATGTAATACAGATTATCATACATGTTGACAAATAACACAGACATGTATGACATTGCAGCAATCATGAACGCTGCGATACCTGCATGAGGGAGGAATTATGATCATCACCGACGTCGAGGTCCGTGTTTTCCGCACGACGACCCGTCGCCACTCGGACAGCGCCGGTCACGCGCATCCGGGGCCGGCGCATCAGGTGGAACAGGCCATGCTGACCATCCGTACGGAAGATGGGCAGGAAGGCCACTCCTTCACCGCGCCGGAGATCGTTCGCCCGCATGTCATCGAAAAATTCGCCAAGAAAGTCCTGATCGGTGAAGACCATCGCGACCGCGAACGGCTGTGGCAGGATCTTGCCCACTGGCAGCGCGGTTCGGCCGCACAGCTGACGGACCGCACATTGGCGGTGGTGGATTGCGCATTGTGGGACCTTGCCGGGCGCTCGCTCAACCAACCTGTATACAAGTTGATCGGCGGTTATCGCGACAAGGTGCTGGCCTATGGCTCGATCATGTGCGGTGACGAGCTGGAAGGCGGGCTGGCGACGCCGGAAGATTACGGTCGTTTTGCCGAAACGCTGGTAAAGCGCGGTTACAAGGGCATCAAGCTGCACACCTGGATGCCGCCCGTCAGCTGGGCTCCGGATGTGAAGATGGACCTCAAGGCCTGCGCCGCCGTGCGTGAGGCGGTCGGCCCCGATATTCGCCTGATGATCGACGCTTTCCACTGGTACTCCCGCACCGATGCGCTGGCGCTGGGGCGTGGCCTCGAAAAACTCGGTTTCGATTGGATCGAGGAGCCGATGGATGAACAGTCGCTGTCCTCCTACAAATGGCTTTCCGACAATCTCGATATTCCGGTCGTCGGCCCGGAAAGCGCTGCCGGCAAGCATTGGCATCGCGCCGAATGGATCAAGGCCGGTGCCTGCGATATTCTGCGCACTGGCGTCAACGATGTCGGTGGCATCACTCCGGCGCTGAAGACCATGCATCTGGCCGAGGCCTTCGGCATGGAATGCGAAGTGCATGGCAATACAGCCATGAACCTGCACGTTGTCGCCGCCACCAAGAATTGCCGCTGGTATGAGCGCGGCCTGTTGCACCCCTTCCTCGAATATGATGACGGCCACGATTATCTGAAATCGCTGTCCGACCCGATGGATCGCGACGGCTTCGTGCATGTCCCTGACCGGCCGGGCCTTGGCGAGGACATCGATTTTACCTTCATCGACAACAATCGGGTGAGGTAACGGGCGATGAAAACGGTGCTCGCCTTCGGAGACAGCCTCACCTGGGGTGCTGACCCGGCAACGGGTCTGCGGCACCCTGCCGAACACCGCTGGCCGGAGGTTCTGGAGGCCGCGCTTGCCGGGAAGGCGAAGGTTCACCCCGAGGGGCTTGGCGGGCGCACCACCTGCTACGACGACCATGCCGGCCCCGCCTGCCGCAATGGCGCGCGGGCGCTTGAAGTCGCGCTGTCCTGCCACATGCCGCTTGATCTCGTCATCATCATGCTGGGCACCAACGATATCAAGCCGGTGCATGGCGGGCGGGCGGAAGCCGCAGTTTCCGGCATGCGACGGCTGGCCCAGATTGTCGAAACCTTTATCTACAAGCCGCGCGAGGCCGTACCAAAACTGCTGATCGTCGCACCGCCGCCCTGCGTCGCAGGCCCCGGCGGAGAACCCGCGGGTGGGCGGGACATCGGCCAATCGCTCAGGCTTGCGCCGCTTTACCACAAACTCGCTGCCGAACTCGGTCATGCCTTCTTTGATGCCGGATCAGTTGCCAGCGCCTCACCGGTGGATGGCGTGCATCTGGACGCGCCGGCAACGGCGGCAATCGGCCGGGCGCTCGCAGCACCCGTCAGAGAGATTCTTGGCTGATCCTGCGACGCCCGAGGAGGAACCGGGCGCGAGGATCAAAACGTGGAAAGGCCGTATGAACCGGCCGTATTGGGAGGAAAAATGAAACATTTTCTTGCAACCGCAGCGCTTGGCGCATTGCTGATCGGCGCCATGCCGCTCAGTGTTTTCGCTGAAACGCCGAAAGACCAGCTCATCGTCGCCACAACCATGAGCAATATCCTCACCCTCGATCCCGCCGCCATCACCGGCCGCGAGACCGTGCAGGTCTTGAACAACGTCTATGACACGCTGGTCGTGCTTTCGCCTGAAGATCGCAGCGTGCAGCCCCGCCTCGCGGAACGTTGGGAAATTGCCGAAGACCGGAAATCCATCCGCTTCCATCTGCGCGCCGATGCCAAATTCGCCTCCGGCAATGCCGTGACGGCAAAGGACGTGGCGTGGAGCCTGAAACGCCTGCTCGCCCGCAACCTGGCGCAATCTTCCTTCCTGAAAACCCGTGGTTTCAAGCTGGAGGAAGCCGACAAGCTGTTCGTTGCCGAAAACGACCAGACCTTCGTGCTGAATATTCCGAAGCCTGACGACCCCAATCTTCTCTTGATGATCCTAGCGCAGAACGGCCCCGGCTCGATCATCGACAGCAAGACCGCGCTTGAAAATGAAAAGGACGGCGATCTTGGTGGCGCATGGCTGACGCTGAATTCCGCCGGCTCCGGCCCCTTCAAGCTGACGCAATGGAAATCCAACGAATATATCATCCTCACCCGCAACGACGATTATTGGGGTGAGAAGGCCAAGATGAAGCGCATTCTAATGCGTCATCTGCCGGAATCGCAATCGCAGCGCCTGATGCTGGAAAAAGGCGATATCGATGTTGCCTATTCCCTGCAAGCCCCAGACCTGAAATCGCTTGAGGCCGACAAGGCCGTCACCATCGAATCCACCCCCGGCTCCGGCTTTTATTACCTCAGCGTTTCGATGAAGGATGAGAAATTCGCCAACAAGAAGGTGCGCGAAGCCCTGCGTTACCTGATTGATTACGACGGTCTCGACAAGGCGGTCATGCCCTATTACGGCAAGCTGCATCAGCGCTCCCTCAGCACCGGCGTCATGGGCGCACTGCCGGATCAGGGCTACAAGCTCGACATCGAAAAAGCCAAGGCGCTTCTGGCCGAGGCCGGTTATCCGAACGGTTTCAAGACGACGCTGCGCGTTCTCTCTGAAGACCCCTTTATGAAGGCGGCAACGGCGATCCAGAACACGCTGGCGCAGGCCGGCATTCAGGCCGAGCTGATCAGCGGCTCCGGCGACCAGATCTACGGCGCCATGCGCGAGCGGAATTTCGAACTGCTGCTCGGCCGCGGCGGCGGCGGCCAGCAGCCGCATCCCGACAACAACCTGCGCTCCATCGCCTATAATCCCAACAATGCCGATGACGCCAAGCTCACCAATTACCAGAGCTGGCGGACAAGCTTCTTCGATGAAAAGCTGAACAAGATGATCGAAGAAGCGCTTGTCGAACGCGACGTGGCGAAACAGACGAAGCTTTATGAGGACCTGCAGGGCTATATGGACGAGATCGTCATGTCGATCCAGCCTTTCTCCGAAGTCATCGACACCGCCGCCTTCCGCAGCGATGTCAAGGGCATGATCGTCAGTCCTTGGCTTTCGCGCTTTGAAGAGGTGAGCAAGGAGCGGTAATCGGCCGTCCTATCTGCGAATGAAAAGGCGCGGCTAACCCCGCGCCTTTTTGTTTGCGGGAAGACCGCGTAGAACTGCTCCGACGGGCAAAGCATATCGCCTCCGTCATTCCGGCCTTGAGCCGGAATCCAGCCGACGTGCGTCTGCACGGCGGAAAAGGTCCTTTCAGCCCAAGGACTTGGGCTAGCTGGATGCCGGATCTGGTCCGGCATGACGGAAGAGAGGTTTCTGCTTTGTCAGCAGCACGAGGCCCAATCATCACCCAGCCTTTTCTATTTTTGGCCTGCCCCCAAAAAAAATGCCCGGCAGGGAGGCCGGGCAAGGAAGGAGGATGTTATTATGCGTGACGCCCCGGAGGAGGACAGTCACGTTTTGGGAGGCGTCAAGCACCTTCATATTCCAGTGAGGCACCGATCAGTTCGCGGGCATAGGGATGCGTCGCGCCATTGCCGGCGATGGCCTCGCGCGGCAGGATTTCGGTGATTTCACCGCGCAGCATCACGGCGAAACGGTCGCACATGTGATCGACCACGGCGAGATCGTGGGTCACCATGATATAGGTGAAACCGCGCTCTTCCCGCAGCCGCTGCAACAGGTTGAGGATTTCCGCCTGCACCGAGACATCGAGCGCCGAGGTCGGCTCATCAAGCAGAAGCAGCGACGGCTCCAAGATCAGCGCACGGGCAATCGCCACACGCTGCCGCTGGCCGCCGGAGAGCTGATGCGGAAAGCGGTCGAGAAAGGAGACGGGCAGGCCGACATCGGTGATGACCTTGCGCATGCGCTCTTCACGGTCACCGAGCTTATGGATCGCAAGCGATTCCGAAAGCACGGTGCGCACCGACTGGCGGGGATGTAGCGAGCCGTAAGGGTCCTGAAATACCATTTGCAGCATGCGGCACCGCTCGATCAGCGGCATATCGCGAACCGATCTGCCGTTGATGAGGATTTCGCCACTCCAGAAATCGTTGAGCATCGACACACAACGCAGCACGGTGGATTTGCCCGAGCCGCTTTCGCCGACCAGCCCGAAGCACTCGCCCGGCTCCACCTTGAAGGAGACGGAGGGCAGCACTTTCAGCGCCGTATGGCCGCTGCCGAAAGTGATGGAAAGATCGCGGGTTTCGACGGAAACGGCCATTATACGTTCTCCTCCAGCCATTCGGGACGGCGATCCAGCACCGCAAGCGGTGAGCGCGAGCCGCCGATGCGCGGCTGCGCGGCCAGAAGGCCGCGCGTATAGGGGTGCTGCGCCTGATCGAGATCACGGGCGGCCAGCGTTTCCACCACCCGGCCGGCATACATGATGAGAACCCGGTCACAGAAATTGCGCACGAGGTTGAGGTCATGGCTGATCATGATGAGGCCAATGCCACGATCGCGCACCAGACCGTCGAGAATATTCAACACCTGCAACCGCACAGTCACATCCAGCGCCGAGGTCGGCTCGTCGGCAATGACGAGATCTGGATCGGCGAGCAGCATCATGGCGATCATGACGCGCTGGCCCATGCCGCCGGAAATCTCGTGCGGATATTGCTCATAGACGCGCGCAGCATCGCGGATCTTCACCGCATCCAGCATGGCGAGCGCCTTTTCCCGAGCCTCGGATTTCGACGCCTTGAAGTGGCGAAGATAGGTTTCCGTTACCTGTTCGCCGACGCGGCGAATGGGATTGAGGGAAAATTTCGGATCCTGAAGGATCATCGACATGCGTCGCCCACGAACCTTCAGCATTTCTTTTTCACTCAGCGCGAGAAGATCGAGGCCCTCGAAATCGAGCTTGTCGGCGGTAATCGTCGCCGATGGCAAAAGGCGCAGCAGAGCCCGGCCGACGGTGGATTTGCCCGAGCCGCTTTCGCCGACGATGCCCAGCCGCTCCCGGCCAAGCGTGAAGGAGATGCCGCGCACCGCCTCGGTTGCCGAGCCGCCGTAACGAATGCGGAGATTTTCGACGTCAAGGATTGGTTTTTCCATCGTCTTATCTCCGGTTCATCTGCTTAGGATCGAGCGCATCGCGCAGGCCGTCGCCTAAAAGATTGAAGGCGAGGCTGACGGAGAGGATCGCAACGCCGGGAAACGTCACCAGCCACCAACTGTCCAGCATGTAACGCCGCCCGGTGGCGATCATCGCCCCCCACTCCGGCAGCGGCGGCTGCGCGCCGAGACCGAGAAAGCCAAGGCCGGCAGCAGTCAGAATAACGGTCGCCATGTTCAGCGTCAGGCGGATGAGGACCGAAGGCAGGCACATGGGCATGATGGATTTGACGATGATGCGCAGCGGCGAGGCGCCCTGAAGCCGCGCAGCGGCGATATAATCCGCTTTCCGAAACGTCATGGCCTCGGCGCGCGCAAGACGCGCGATCGGCGGCCACGAGGTGAGCGCAATCGCGATGATCGCATTGTTGAGGCTCGGCCCGAGTGCTGCAACGAAGGCGAGCGACAGGATGAGGCTGGGGAACGACAGGAAAATATCCGTGATGCGCATCATCACCGTATCGAACTTGCCGCCGAGATAACCGGACGCAGTGCCGACCAGAAGGCCGACCGGGCCGACGATGACCGACACCAGCGTGATGATGGTGAGCGTGATGCGCGCACCCCAGAGCAGGCGGCTGTAGATATCGCGTCCCAGCTCATCCGTACCGAAGACATGGCCATTGCCCGGTGGTTGCAGCGTGTTGGCGAGATCCTGCACGTAAGGATCGTGCGTCGCGAGCCACGGTGCAAAAATCGCCGAAATGACGAGCAGCAGCAAGATCAACAGGCCGAATGCCGATGTCGGGCTTTTCAGCAGGAAGAGGATGATGTTCTTCAGCGCGTTTAACGGCACCGGAAGACGAGAGGAGGTTTCTGCACGAGCCGTCATCAGCGGGTCCTCGGATCGAAAAAGCGGTAGAGAATGTCGGACAGGAGATTAAGCCCGATGAAGATGACGCCGACGATAAGCACGCAGGTCATCACGGCATTCATGTCGCCGATGATAAGATTGCTGGTGAGATATTGCCCGAAACCCGGCCAGGCGAAGACGGTCTCGATAAGCACCGCGCCTTCCAGCAGCGAGCCGTAAGCAAGGGCGATGATGGTGACGAGCTGCACGCGGATATTGCCGAAAGCATGCAGCCACACCGTCTGTCGCTGCGACAGGCCTTTGACGCGGGCTGTCGTTACATATTCCTGGCCCAGCTGATCCAGCATGAAGCTGCGCGTCATCCGGGTGATATAGGCCGAGGAGGAATAACCGAGCAGGGCGGCGGGAAGGATGAGATGGTTGATCGCCGACCAGAACACTTCCATGTCACCCGCAAGCAGGCTGTCTATCAGCAGAAAGCCCGTCCGCTCCTCCACCAGACCGATATAGAACTGGTCCATGCGACCACCGCCGCCGACAAGACCGAGATGGGCGTAAAAAACGATCAGCGCGATCATGCCGGTCCAGAAAATTGGCATGGAATGGCCAAACAGGCTGAGCACGCGCACGAGATGGTCCTGCCAGCGGTCTTTCTTGACGGCGGCATAAACGCCCATGGGAATGCCGAGGCCGGCACCGATCAGGATCGCGAAGGTCGCAAGCTCCATCGTCGCCGGCATGACCCGGATGATATCTTCGATAACCGGTCGGCCGGTGCGGATTGAAGTACCGAAATCGCCGGTGAACACATCGCCGAGATAATAGATGAACTGCTGCCACAGCGGACGGTCGAAGCCGAGCGCATGATAGACCTGTTCATAGGTTTCACGGGTTGCATCCTCACCGACGATCGCCCGCACCGGATCGGCGGGCATCAGGCGGCCGATGAAAAAGGTCAGCAGCAGCAGTCCAAGCAGCGTAACGGCAATACTTCCGATCTGGCCGGACAGGCCATAAAGCGAAAGGCGTCTTTTTGACATGATTCCTCCCTTGCCAGAAACCGATCGGCGCAAGGATGAATGCGCAATCCTGTCTGACAACTATTCACAAGTTGTCACAGGTGTAGAAAGCTGTCAAGCACGGGTCAGCAAAATCGACAGCGCCAGAGGCTCCGAAAAATTTATCCCGGTGGAAATTTCACCCTGCAGTTACCGGGGTTTCCCCTTCACCGGAAAATAAACCCCTTACGTTGTCGCAACCGCAAAAGCCTGTATTCTTTCGTTTCGAAAATATGCCGGCGCGAATGCAGTTCCAGGCATTGCCGACAACATCGAGGGCTTCCGGGGGAGAGCAAGAAATGGCCGATATGACGCTTCTGGCATTTGCCCTCGTCGCTTTCATCGGTATCGCGACGCCCGGTCCGACTGTTTTGCTGGCGCTTTCGAATGGCTCGAAATTCGGAATTCAGCGCGCTTTGACCGGCATGGCCGGCGCAATTCTCTCCGATTTCGTTCTGATCGGTGCGGTTGCGCTGGGGCTGGGAGCCCTGCTCGCTGCCTCGGAATTCTGGTTCAGCGTCGTCAAATGGGTGGGCGTCTGTTATCTCGTCTTTCTCGGTCTCATGCTGCTTCGCTCCAGAGGCACGCTCGACGGCGCGCTGCAACCGACAGATAGGAACGGGGCGACATCCGCACGTTCGGTCTTTCTCAAGAGCTTTCTTGTCGCGGTGACCAACCCCAAGGGCTATCTGTTCTTTTCTGCTTTCCTGCCGCAGTTCATCAACCCTTTGGCGCCGCAAATCCCACAATATGCGGTGCTTGCGCTGGTCTTTGCCGCCATCGATTTCATCGTGATGTTCGGATACGCCCTGCTGGGCGCACAGGCCGTCAGAATGTTACGCAAATCCGGCGCCCTGTGGCTTGACCGGATTTGCGGCGGTGCGCTGCTGACGCTTGCCGCCTCTCTGGCCCTTTATCGCCGGGAAAGCACCTAAGCCATTGAGACGGCTATCTTTCCGTCTTACTCCGCCGCCGTACGGGAGCGCAGAAGTACCTTGTAACGTTCAAGACTGCCACGCAGATGCGCCGCCATATATTGGCGCGCGGCATCCGCATCGCTTTCTATGATGGCGTCGACGATCCTGGCGTGTTCCTCCTGCAGATGGAGATTATAATCCTTCGGACGTGCGCCGGGTGCCGCGCCCTGCAATTCGCCACGCGGAATGATGCCGGAACGAATGAGTTGAAGGAACTCCGGAAAACGCCGGTTCTGCGTTGCCTGCGCAATTGCCAGATGGAATTCGAAATCGGAATCCCGTGTCGGCAGCCCGGCGGCCAGGCAGTCGCCAATCCGCCGGTGCGCATCGACAATCGCCTCCACCTGCACGGCGGAACGACGCGATGCCGCAAGGCCGGCGGACTCAACCTCGAAAACCGTGCGCAATTCCAGCAATTCGATCACCGAGGAAATCCGCCCGATAGCCAGATCGTTGAAAGGCAGTTCCTTGGCTGGTTTCGTCTCCACGGCAAAAACGCCCGCGCCCTTGCGGGCTTCAACGAGACCATCGGCGCGCAGAATGGCGATGGCTTCGCGCACGACGGTACGGCTTACGGAATATTCACGCGTGAGCGCGCTCTCGCTCGGAAGACGGTCACCCGGGCGGAACACGCCCTCCGACAAATCCCGTCTCAGTGCCGAACTGATTTTCGCCGCGAGCGATACCCCCTGCTTCGTGCTGCTCTCAACGTCCATTCCAGCCCACCTGTTTTTAACCTGTCTGGCATGTTAGCAAACACCCGCAACAATGCAAGGGCCGGCCGCCTTGACGATTGGCTTGACTGACCCTTGCGGTCATCCATCCTGTCGCTCGAAAAGAAATTTCCAACTCTTGTAGGAAGACGATATACATTATACAATAACATATATTAATTTGGAACAACAGGAGATGCTGATGAGCGCCGTCAAGATCAACGAGCGTCTGACCGTAGGCGGCCAGCCGGAGATCGCCGATTTCCCTTCACTCTCCTCTCAAGGGTATAAAAGCATCATCAACGCTCGACCGGATGGCGAAGACGCCGGCCAGCCGGGCAACATGCGCGAAAAAAGCGCCGCCGGTACTGCAGGTCTGACTTACAGCTTCATTCCGGTGACCGGACCGACCATGACCGAGGCCGATATTCGCGCTTTCCAGCAGGCGATGGCCGCGGCCGACGGCCCTGTTTTTGCCCATTGCAAAGGCGGCACCCGCGCGTTGACACTCTACGTGCTCGGCGAAGCGCTTGACGCGCGTATGCAGCAAAGCGAAATCGAGGCTTTCGGCAGGACGCATGGTTTTGACCTGTCCGGCGCGGTTCGCTGGCTGGAGCGGCGGGCTTTGGCGGCACCGCACGTCAAGGCGTTCTTCGATCCGCGTACATCTAGCCTGCAATATGTCGTTTCGGACCCGGCGACCGGACGCTGCGCCATTATCGACCCCGTCTTTGATTTCGATGAAAAATCCGGCGCGACGGGCACGATGAATGCCGATGCCATTCTGGCCTATATCGAAAGCGAGGGCCTGTCGGTAGAATGGATACTCGATACCCATCCGCATGCCGACCATTTTTCCGCCGCCTATTACCTGAAACAGAAAACCGGCGCCCAGACCGCCATCGGCGCAAAAGTTACCGGTGTGCAAAAACTCTGGCAGGCGAAATATAACTGGCCCGATCTGGAGACCGATGGCTCGCAATGGGACCGGCTGTTTGAAGCGGGTGACAGGTTCAACATCGGTTCACTGGATGCCCTCGTGCTGTTTTCGCCCGGCCACACGCTGGCTTCCGTCACCTATGTCGTGGGCGACGCCGCCTTTGTGCATGATACGGTTTTCATGCCGGATTCCGGCACCGCGCGCGCCGATTTTCCAGGTGGCAGCGCCAGCGAGCTTTGGGCTTCCATTCAGGACATTCTTGCCCTTCCAGAGGAAACGCGGCTTTTCACCGGCCATGACTACCAGCCCGGCGGCCGCGCACCGAAATGGGAAAGCACGGTCGCAGAACAGAAACGCAGCAATCCGCATCTGGCCGGCATGACGGAAGAAGGCTTCATCCGTCTGCGCGAAGCTCGGGATCGCACCTTGCCGATGCCAAAGCTCATTCTGCACGCGCTGCAAGTCAATATCCGTGGTGGCCGCCTGCCGGAGCCGGAGGCCAACGGCAAACGCTACCTCAAATTCCCGCTCGATGGGCTGGAGGGCAGCACATGGTGAAAGACAATAATTGGCAACAGGCCCCGGGCATCGCCGAAATCCCCCTGCCCGCCATGGAAGAACGCGCCGTCGAAGTTGCGCTGCTTTTAAAGACACTCGCCCATCCCGCCCGGCTGATGCTGGCCTGCACTCTGGCGCAGGCAGAATTTTCAGTCGGCGAACTGGAGACGAAGCTTGATATTCACCAGCCCACGCTTTCCCAGCAGCTCGGCGTGCTGCGGGAAGCGGGTGTTGTCGAAACCCGGCGCGAAGCCAAGCAGATTTTCTACCGGATGAGCGAGACGAAAGCGGCCCAGCTTATCGAGGCTCTCTACGCCATATTCTGTGCGCCGGAGGCGGCCCCGTGAGCCCCTATTGGCCCTCGCTTTTCGGCGGCATGCTTCTCGGTCTTGCAAGCATCCTCCTGTTTCTGTTCAATGGCCGCATCGCCGGCATCAGCGGTATCATGAGCAGGATGCTCGGCCGGGAGCGGCGGCTCGCCGATCTAGCCTTCGTGGCTGGCCTGCTGGCCGGGCCCTATCTTTACACCGCCGCATTCGGACGGCTTCCGACGATAACCATAATCGCCCCATGGCCGCTGATCATCATTGCCGGCCTGCTGGTGGGTTTCGGCACGCGCATGGGCTCCGGCTGCACCTCCGGCCACGGCATCATGGGGCTGGCCCGGTTTTCCCGGCGCTCCATCGCCGCAACCGCAACCTTCCTGCTCACCGGCATTGTCGCGGCAACGATAACGGGAGCCCTGTCATGAAAAATCAAGCCATGGCGCGTGTTGCGCTGGCATTGATCGCAGGAGCCCTGTTCGGTTTCGGCCTGTCGCTCTCCGGCATGGTCGATCCGGCCCGCGTTTCAGGTTTTCTCGATGTCGCGAGCGGCCATTGGGACCCGAGCCTGATGTTTGTTCTTGGCGGTGCAGTCTCGGTCGCCGTGCCGGGTGTTCTGCTCAGCCGTTTTATTGCCAGACCGGTTCTTGCCGAAGACTTCAGCCTTCCGGCAAAAACCCGCATCGACCGGCCCCTCATCCTTGGTTCAGCCATTTTCGGCATTGGCTGGGGGCTTGCCGGTTTCTGCCCCGGCCCGGCACTGTCGGCTTTCGCTCTCGGGCTTCTGCCGGTCATTCTTTTTGTCTGCGCCATGATTGCAGGCATGTTGGCGCATGATCGCCTCCTGGCGAAAGAGCCATAGAGCAACCCGCCAACCTTCATACCCAGGCATGATAAGAATGGACAGCGCGGGTGACAAAACACCCGCGCCAAGACCTTATTACAGGTCGATCAGGCTCTTGCCCGTCATTTCCGGGGGCAGTTGCACGTTCATCAGTTGCAGCAAGGTGGGCGCAACATCGGCGAGAATGCCGTCATGCAGCTTTGCACCCTGCGGGCCGCCAAACAGGATCACCGGCACCGGATTGGTGGTATGCGCCGTGTGCGGGCCGCCGGTCACGGGGTCGACCATGGTTTCACAATTGCCGTGGTCAGCGATTACCAGCATGGCGCCACCGACTTTCTCGAGAGCGGCAACGACAGCAGCAAGCCCGCGATCCACGGCTTCGCAAGCCTTGATAGCGGCCTGCAGATCCCCGGTATGACCAACCATGTCCGGATTGGCGTAATTTGTGACGATAAGATCATAGCCCTTGCCGATCGCCTCGACGAATTTCTCCGTCACTTCCGGCGCGCTCATTTCCGGCTGCAGATCATACGTCGCAACCTTGGGGGATTTCGGCATGAAGCGGTCTTCGCCCACCTCCGGCTCTTCCTTGCCGCCATTCAGGAAGAAGGTGACATGCGGGTATTTTTCGGTTTCGGCGAGACGGAACTGCGTGAGCCCGTGTTTTGCCACCCATGCACCCAGCGTATTGGCGATATCGCGCTTCGGATAGGCCGTCGTCATGAAAGCAGCGTGCCGGGTGGAATATTCCACCATGCCAAGCAATGCCGAAAGCACGGGCTTTTCACGCGCGAAACCATCAAAGTCATCCGCACCGATGGCAAGCAGGATTTCACGGGCACGGTCAGCGCGGAAGTTCAGGCAGAACAACCCATCGCCGGCCTTGAAACCCTCATAACCATTGATCACAGTCGGCAGAATGAATTCATCCGTCACATCGTTCTTGTAGCTCTGCGCGACCGCGCTAACCGCATCAGGCGCATGTTCGCCCTTGCCGAGAACCATGGCGTCATAGGCCTTTTCAACGCGCTCCCAGCGATTGTCGCGATCCATCGCATAATAACGGCCGATCACAGTGCCGATGCTGGCGCCTTGCGGCAGGCTCGCCACCAGCGCCGCAACAAAATCTTCCGCCGATTGCGGCGCGACATCGCGGCCATCGGTGATGGCATGCACGACGACTTTCAGACCATGGCTGATCATGAGCTTCACCGCCGCCTGACCGTGGAGAATATGGCCATGGACGCCGCCATCGGAAACGACGCACATCAGATGCGCCACGCCGCCCGCTGCCTTTACGGTGGCGGCGAAATCAAGCATCGCCGCATTGCGGAAAAAGCTGCCATCCTCGATCGCCAGATCGATCTGGCCGAGATCCATCGCAACGATGCGGCCGGCGCCGATATTGGTGTGGCCGACTTCGGAATTACCCATCTGGCCGGTGGGCAGGCCGACATTCGGGCCGAAGGTAGTCAGCGTCGCATTCGGGCAGGTGGCGAAAAGACGGTCCATGGTCGGCGTGTTCGCCAGCACTGGCGCGTTGCTGGATTTATCCTCACTCAGCCCCCAGCCATCGAGAATAGTCAGGACAACGGGTTTGGGAGTGCGCATGGGAGGACCTTCTTCTTCATTCGGTTGCCGGCGGACAGCGGATCGCCGGGCACCGGAGCGCCCTCGTCCGCCACTATGATCATGATGAGAAAACATGCTTCTCGTTCTTCTCTTCTATACCCGAAGATCACGAACGCAAGCCTATACCGACACCGAAACAGTTCCGTGAAGCCGGAGTGCTTCACGGAAAAAAGCTTTTGGATGAAACCTCAACCGTCGATGAATATCAGTGCCGGCTTTTCCAGGAGCGCCTTGACGGCCTGGATGAAGACGGCGGCATCCCAGCCATCGACCACCCGGTGATCAAAGCTGGACGACAGGTTCATCATCTTGCGCGGCACGAAGCGTGAGCCATCCCAGACCGGACGCGTCATGATCTTGTTGACGCCGATGATCGCCACCTCCGGATGGTTGATGATGGGCGTCGAGACCACACCACCCAGGGCTCCGAGCGAACTTATGGTGATGGTGGAGCCCATCAGTTCCTCCCGATGCGCCGTGCCGGTGCGGGCGGCTTCGGCAACGCGTGAGACCTCGTCTGCACATGCCCACAGGCCGAGTGCTTCGGTGTGGCGCACGACCGGAACGGTGAGGCCGGACGGTGTTTGCGTGGCAATGCCGATATGGACGGCTTCGTAATGGCGGGCGACACCGTTCTCATCGTCGAAAGTGGCATTCATGCCGGGATGATCGGCCACAGCTTTCACCAGAGCGCGCATCAGAAACGGCAGGATCGTCAGTTTCGGCTGTCCAGAACGACGATTACCGTTCATGGTGGCACGCAAATCTTCGAGTTCCGTCACATCGATTTCCTCGACATAGGTAATGTGCGGAATACGCGAAGCGGAGAGCACCATCTTCTCGGCAATCTTGCGCCGCAGCCCCGTCACCTTCACTTCCTCGACGGCGCTATCGTAGGCCGCTGCCAGCTCGGGGCGTTCCGGCCGTTCCCGCACGGTTAAGAACCCATCGAGATCGGCATGGGTGATATGCCCGTCCGGCCCGGTTCCCTTGACCTTTGTGAGATCAATATCGAGATCGTCGGCACGCTGGCGAACGGCGGGAGACGCCAGCGGTTTGTGGTGCGGTTCGGCTGGAGGCGGCGGCAGCGGCGAATTCTCGGCGGGACGCGCAGCCGGCTGGGTTTCGACGGGTGGCGGCGCTTCCGTCATATCCGCCGGCGCTTCGGCTTCCGGCGCGTTGACCTCGGGAGCGGCGGCAGAGACATCGGTTTCGATGCGGACAAGTGGTGCCTTCACCGGCACGGTATTTCCGACCGTCACGGCCAGCCAGGTGACGATGCCCGCCACCGGCGACGGAATTTCGACCGTTGCCTTGTCAGTCATCACGGCGGCCAGCACCATGTCCTCATGCACCGGATCACCCGGCTTGACGTTCCATTCTACCAGTTCGGCTTCAGCGACGCCTTCGCCGACATCGGGCATTGTAATGGTATATTCCGCCATAATCAGGCCTCCATGACTTCGACAAGTGCGCGTCCGACGCGGGCGGGTCCGGGAAAATAGTCCCATTCCTGCGCATGCGGGTAAGGCGTATCCCAACCGGCGACACGGACGACGGGGGCCTCCAGATGATAGAAACAATGTTCCTGCACCAGCGACACCACTTCGGCCCCGAAGCCGGAGGTCAACGTCGCCTCATGCACCATGACACAGCGGCCGGTCTTGGAAACGGATTTGACGATACTATCGAGATCAAGCGGTAGCAGGCTGCGCAGATCGATGATCTCGGCATCCACACCGGTTTCTTCCGCTGCCGCCAGCGCCACATGCACCATGGTGCCATAAGCGATGACGGTGACAGCGTTTCCGGGGCGGCGGATTTCGGCCTTGCCGATGGGGATGGTGTAGTGCCCTTCCGGCACCTCGCCCATATCGTGTTTGGACCACGGGGTGACCGGCCGGTCGTGGTGCCCGTCGAAGGGACCGTTATAGAGCCGCTTCGGCTCCAGAAACATCACGGGGTCGGGGTCTTCGATCGAGGCAATCAACAGCCCCTTGGCATCATAAGGGTTGGAGGGAACAACCACCTTCAGCCCGCAGACATGGGTGAAAAGCGCTTCCGGGCTCTGGCTATGCGTCTGCCCGCCGAAAATACCGCCGCCAGTGGGCATTCTGAGCACGATCGGGCAGGTGAAATCGCCATTGGAGCGATAACGAATGCGCGCCGCTTCCTGGGTGATCTGGTCATAGGCGGGATACATGTAATCGGCGAACTGGATTTCGACACAGGGTCGCAACCCGTAAGCGGCCATGCCGATGGCGGTGCCGACAATGCCGGATTCGCTGATCGGCGCATCGAAACAGCGGGTCTTGCCGTATTTCCCCTGCAGCCCCTGCGTGGCGCGGAAGACGCCGCCGAAATAACCCACGTCTTCGCCGAACACCACGACATCGTCGCTGCGCTTCATGGACACATCCATGGCGCTGCGAACGGCTTCAATCATCGTCATTCTTGCCATGTCTTACCATCCTGCCTTCTGGCGCTGGCGGGCGAGATGCGGCGGCATCTCCTCGTAAACGCCTTCGAAAATATCCTTTTTCGGCGGTTTTTTGCCTTCATGCAGCGTGCCGTGGCTTTCCGCCTCGCGTTGCGCTTCAAGCACTTCGTCGGCGATTTCCGCCTCTGCCTGCCGGTGCCGTTCATCCGACCAGACGCCGCGCAGGGTGAGATGTTTCTTCAATCGCAGAACCGGATCGCCGAGCGGCCAGGCTTCGGATTCGGTCTTTGGCCGGTAAGCACTAGGATCATCCGAGGTGGAATGGGCGCCGACACGATAGGTGACATATTCGATCAGCGTCGGGCCGAGATTGCGGCGCGCCCGCTCCACGGCCCAGCGCGCCACGGCATAAACCGCGAGATAGTCATTGCCATCGACCCGAAGTGCTGGAATGCCGAAGCCCAGCCCGCGCGCCGCAAATGTGCCGGACCCTCCGCGCGCAATGCCCTGAAAGGTGGAAATGGCCCATTGATTGTTGACGATGTTAAGGATGACCGGGGCCTTGTAGGTGGAGGCGAAGACCAGCGCGGAGTGGAAATCCGACTCCGCCGTCGAACCGTCGCCAATCCAGGCGGCCGCGATCTTCGTATCGCCCTTGATGGCCGAGGCCATCGCCCAGCCAACCGCCTGCACATATTGTGTGGCGAGGTTGCCGGAGACGGTGAAGAAACCGTGCTCCTTCGAGGAATAGAGCACCGGCAATTGCCGCCCGTGCAGCGGGTCGAGCTCGTTGGAATAAATCTGGTTCATCATGGTGACGAGCGGATAGTCATCGGCGATCAGCAGCCCGGCCTGCCGGTAGGTCGGGAAATTCATGTCGCCTTTGGAAAGCGCCTTGCGGAAGGCGCAACTGACTGCCTCCTCCCCCAGATGCTGCATGTAAAAGGAAGTCTTGCCCTGTCGCTGCGCCATCAGCATGCGCGCATCGAAAGCCCGAAGCCGCATCATGTTTTTGAGACCGACCAGCAATTCCTCGTCCGAAAGCAGCCCGGCCCACGGCCCGACGGCTTCACCCTGATGATTGAGGACGCGGATGATCGAATAAGCGAGATCGCGCATGCTTTCCGGCGCAGCCTCCACATCCGGACGCGGCACGGAGCCCGCCTTGGGTATCTTCACATTGGAGAAATCCGGCTCCCCGCCGGGCCGCACCGCAGGCTCTGGAACATGCAGGCTGAGATGTGGCGTTTCTGATATATCCATTCTACTCCTCCGGCGGGCTAGCGCGCCCCATAATTCCGTCATTCCGGCCTTGAGCCGGAATCCAGCCGACGCGCGTCTGCGCGGCGGGAAGGACTCTTTTCAGCCCAAGGACTTGGGCTGGCTGGATACCGGCTCAAGGCCGGTATGACGGAGGTTTTCCTTTCCAATCATCAGCCTCACAAATTCCGTGCGATCACCATGCGCTGGACATCGCTTGTCCCCTCGTAAATCTGGCAAATGCGCACATCGCGATAAATCCGCTCCACCGGATAATCCGCCATGTAGCCGTAACCGCCGTGGATCTGGATGGCGTCCGAGCAGACGCGTTCGGCCATTTCGGAGGCGAAGAGCTTGGCCATCGAGGCCTCCGAAAGACAGGGCTCTCCCGCCTCCTTCAGCGCTGCGGCATGCAGCACCAGCTGCCGCGCCGCCGTAATCCGCGTTGCCATATCCGCCAGCCGGAACGCGACCGCCTGGTGCTCCACGATTGCCTGCCCGAAGGCCTTGCGCTCGCGGGCATAATCCCGCGCCGCCTCGAAGGCCGCCTGCGCCATGCCGACAGCCTGAGCGGCGATGCCGATGCGGCCACCCTCCAGATTGGCAAGCGCGATGCGATAACCCTGCCCCTCTTCGCCCAGCCGCAATTCGACGGGGACCGCCATCTCGGTGAAGGCGATCTGGCAGGTATCGGACGAATGCAGGCCGAGCTTTTCTTCGACCCTTATCACCTCGTAACCCGGCGTATCCGTCGGCACGATGAAGGCGGTGATGCCCTTCTTGCCCGCCGCCGCATCGGTGACGGCGAAGACGATGACGACATCACCATTCTTGCCTGACGTTATGAACTGTTTTGCACCATCAAGAATATAGCGGTCGCCATCCCGCCGGGCGCGGGTCTTCAGGTTGGAAGCATCTGAACCGGCCTGCGGTTCGGTCAGCGCAAAACCGCCGATCCATTCGCCGGAAGCGAGTTTCGGCAGGAAACGCTGTTTCTGGTCTTCCGTGCCGAATTTCAGGATCGGCACGCAGCCAACCGAATTATGGACGCTCATGATGGTGGAACAGGCCCCGTCACCGGCAGCAATTTCCTCCAGCGCCAGGGCATAAGCGACGGCCCCGGTTTCCGACCCGCCATAATCCTCCGAAACCAGCATGCCGAGGAAACCGAGGTCTCCCATTTCCTTCAGTTCGTCTTTCGGGAACCGGCTTTCCCGATCACGCGAAGCAGCCCCTGGGGCCAGCCGCTCGCGGGCGAAATCGCGGGCCATGTCACTGATCTGCTGCTGGGCTTCGTTCAGGATCATCGCCGCCTCCCCTTAATGCCGCTCGATGCCGAGCGCGGTTGCTTCACCGCCGCCGATACAGACTGCGGCCACGCCGCGCTTCAGCCCGTGACGCTGCAGGGCCGCCAGCAGGGTGACGACGATCCTCGCGCCGGAAGCGCCGATCGGATGACCGAGCGCACACGCCCCGCCATGCACATTCACCTTGTCATGCGGCAGATCGAGATCGCGCATTGCCGCCATCGCCACCACGGCAAAGGCCTCGTTGATTTCGAAGAGATCGACATCCCTCGCCGTCCAGCCGGTTTTATCGAACAGCTTTTTCATCGCGCCGATGGGAGCCGTTGGATATCCGGCAGGGGCATCCGCATGGGAGGCCTGACCGATGATGGTCGCCAGTGGTGAAAGACCCCGCCTTTCCGCTTCGGAGCGACGCATGAGAACGAGAGCGGCCGCACCATCGGAGATAGAACTGGAATTGGCCGCCGTCACCGTTCCGCCATCGCGAAAGGCGGGCTTCAGCTGCGGGATTTTCTCCGCCCTTGCCTTGCCCGGCTGCTCGTCCACGGCAACATCGCCGACAGGCGCAATTTCCGCTTCAAAGGCTCCCTCCGCTATGGCGCGACGCGCCCGCTCCAGCGAGGCAAGCGCATAGTCATCCTGCATGGCGCGGGTAAATTGATAGGTTTCAGCGCAATCTTCCGCGAAAGTGCCCATCAGCCGGCCCTTGTCATAAGCATCCTCGAGACCGTCGAGAAACATATGGTCGATGACCTTGCCATGACCGAGACGATAGCCATTTCGGGCGCGATCCAGCAGATAGGGCGCATTGCTCATGCTTTCCATGCCGCCCGCAAGCACGATGGAAGAGCTTCCCGCCGCGATCTGGTCATGGCCCAGCATGATCGCCTTCATGCCCGAACCACACATCTTGTTGATGGTCGTTGCGCCAATCGAATTGGGAATGTCGGCGGCAATGGCTGCCTGTCTGGCGGGCGCCTGCCCCTGCCCGGCCGTGAGCACACAGCCCATCAGCACATCATCAATATCAGAAACCGGAACAGCGGCCCGTTCGACGGCCGCACGGATCGCCGCGGCCCCAAGATCGGGCGCAGCCACCGATTTGAATTCGCCCTGGAACCCACCCATAGCAGTACGGGCGGCCCCGACGATCACGACAGGGTCATGCACAGCCAAATTCACCTCCCTTGGGCATTCTCTCGCTTGAGAAAACGACCGTCATCGCGATCTCCTCCAGACCTCGAATGACATGAACGCTATCACCAACTCGAATTCATTTCAAAGCTATTTTGATTGACAGTTTTTTGATTGACGATATCTTTGATCCAACAATTAGTCATATCATAGAGCAAATGATCCATGATTGAGCTCGACAGTTTCGACCGCAAGATTCTGCATGTGCTCGGCGATGACGGGCGGGTGAGCTGGCGCGATCTGGCGGCCCGCATCGGTCTTTCCTTCACGCCAACGCTGCGCCGTGTACGCAAGCTGGAAGAGGAAGGCATCATTCGTGGCTATACCGCCGTGTTCGATGAGAACCGGCTGCTCGGCAATATGGGCGTCTTCATCTCCGTCACGCTGGAACGGCAGATCAAGGAAGCGCTGACGACCTTCGAACACCATGTCGCTTCTATCCCCGAAGTCGTGGGCGGTTATCAGACCAGCGGCAGTTCCGATTACCTGATCCACGCCATGGTGCGGGATTTGCCGCATTATCAGGAGCTACTGGATTTCCTGACAACGGTTCCCGGCGTGTCGCGCATCCAGTCCAATTTCGCCATCAAGACATTCGTGCGCCGTTCCGCCGCCTTCACCGGGGGTGAAACGCTGTAAATAAGGGCTGCCGGCGCGGAGGAGGCGCCGACTGCTGAAAAGAGGGACGGCCTGCCGTCCGGAGGAGGAGACGCGATGAGTTTGAACCTCGCCGCCATTTTCGATGCCGATCTCGGCTCGGAAATCGCAGCATTGCGCGACAGCGCAAGTGCATTCGCAGATGATAAAATCGCCCCGCTGGCGGCAGAGATCGACAGGGACGATCGTTTTCCACGCAAGCTCTGGCCGGAGATGGGTGAGCTCGGCCTGCACGGAATCACCGTTTCGGAAGAGTTCGGCGGTGCCGACATGGGTTATCTTGCCCATTGCGTGGCGATGGAGGAGATAAGCCGGGCTTCGGCTTCCATCGGGCTTTCCTACGGCGCTCATTCCAACCTCTGCATCAACCAGATTCACCGCTGGGGAACGCAAGAGCAGAAGCATAGATATCTGCCGAAACTCGTCTCCGGTGAACATGTCGGTTCACTCGCCATGAGCGAGACGGAAGCCGGTTCGGATGTCGTGTCGATGCGGCTGAAGGCGGAGCGCAGGGGCGACCGCTATGTGCTGAACGGCGCGAAGATGTGGATCACCAATGGTCACGAGGCCGATACGCTGGTGGTTTACGCCAAGACGGATATGTCCGCCGGCCCGCGCGGCATCACGGCCTTCCTGATCGAAAAAGGCTTCAAGGGATTTCGCCCGGCCCAGAAACTCGACAAGCTCGGCATGCGCGGCTCACCCACATCAGAACTGGTGTTCGAGGATTGCGAGGTGCCGGAGGACAACATCCTAGGGCGTCTGAATGACGGCGTGACGGTGCTGATGAGCGGGCTGGATTACGAGCGCGCCGTGCTCGCCGCCGGCCCTGTTGGTATCATGCAGGCGGCCATCGATCTGGTGCTGCCCTATGCCCGCGAGCGCAAGCAATTCGGCAAGGCTATCGGCGAATTCCAGCTGGTGCAGGGAAAGCTCGCCGATATCTACTCGTCCATGAATGCATCCCGCGCCTATGTCTATGCGGTGGCCCGGGCCTGCGACAATGGCCGCATCACGAGGCAGGACGCCGCTGGCGCAATCCTCTTTGCCGCCGAGCGGGCGACACAGGTGGCGCTGGATGCCATCCAGCTTCTCGGCGGTTCCGGCTATGTCAATGAAAGCCCGGCCGGACGGCTGCTGCGTGACGCCAAGCTTTACGAAATCGGTGCCGGTACCAGCGAAATCCGGCGGATGCTGATCGGCCGCGAACTGGTCAAGGGTAACGGGTGAGAACGCGATGAAGCTTACATCCAGCCTGAACCGCGACCCCACCTTTGCTGCCAATGTCGATTTCATGTCGGGCCTGGTCGATGACCTGCGCCGACACGTCGAAAAAATCTCCAGAGGCGGCGGCGAAAAGGCCCGCGAACGGCATCTTTCCCGCGGCAAATTGCTGGCGCGCGACCGCATCGAGGCCCTTCTCGATCCCGGCAGCACGTTTCTGGAATTGTCGCAATTTGCAGCTTACGAGGTCTATGAGGAACCCGTTCCCGCCGCCGGCATCGTCACCGGCATTGGCCGGGTCTCGGGCCGCGAATGTGTGATCGTCGCCAATGACGCGACGGTGAAGGGCGGCACCTATTATCCGCTGACAGTGAAGAAACATCTGCGCGCGCAGGAAATTGCCACTGAGAACCGCCTGCCCTGCATTTACCTCGTGGATTCCGGCGGCGCGAACCTGCCCAATCAGGACGAGGTGTTTCCCGACCGCGATCATTTCGGCCGCATCTTCTACAATCAGGCCACTATGTCGGCGCAGGGTATCGCCCAGATCGCCGTGGTGATGGGCAGTTGCACGGCGGGCGGGGCCTATGTGCCTGCCATGAGCGACCAGTCCGTCATCGTCAAAAATCAGGGCACGATCTTTCTCGGCGGCCCGCCGCTGGTGAAAGCGGCAACCGGCGAGGTGGTGAGCGCGGAGGAGCTGGGCGGTGCGGATGTGCACTCCCGCCAATCCGGCGTCACCGATCATTATGCCCACGACGACCGCCATGCGCTGGCGCTGACCCGGCGGATCGTCTCCACCCTCAACCGCCACAAACAGGTGGAGCTGGATATCCGCGAACCGGCAGAACCACTTTACCCGCCCGACGAGCTTTACGGCATCGTTCCCGCCGACACGCGAAAACCCTTCGAGGTGCGCGAGATCATTGCCCGACTGGTGGATGGTTCCGAATTTGACGAGTTCAAGGCGCTTTATGGCACGACGCTCGTCTGCGGTTTCGCCCATATCCATGGCTATCCCGTTGGCATCATCGCCAATAACGGCATCCTGTTTTCGGAATCGGCGCTGAAGGGCGCGCATTTCATCGAACTCTGCTGCCAGCGCGGCATCCCGCTGGTTTTCCTGCAAAACATCACCGGCTTCATGGTCGGCAAGGCCTATGAGGCTGGTGGTATCGCCAAGGATGGCGCAAAGCTCGTGACTGCGGTCGCTTCAGCCAAAGTGCCGAAATTCACCGTCATCATCGGCGGCTCCTTCGGGGCTGGTAATTATGGCATGTGCGGCCGGGCCTATTCGCCACGCTTTTTGTGGATGTGGCCGAATGCCCGCATTTCGGTGATGGGTGGCGAACAGGCGGCGTCCGTTCTGGCGCAAATCCGCCGCGACGGCATCGAGGCCGATGGTCGCCACTGGTCGAAGGAAGGCGAAGAGGCGTTCAAGCAGCCGATCCGGGAAAAATACGAACGGGAAGGCCATCCCTATTATGCCAGTGCAAGGCTGTGGGACGACGGCATCATCGATCCGAAGGATACCCGCCTCGTGCTTGGCCTCGGACTGTCGGCCGCGCTTAACGCACCGATAGAACCCACCCGTTTCGGCATATTCAGGATGTGAGGCGACGATGTTCTCGAAAATACTGATCGCCAACAGGGGCGAAATCGCCTGCCGCATCATCCGCACCGCCGCCAAGATGGGCATCCGCACAGTGGCAGTCTATTCGGATGCCGACCGAAACGCCATGCATGTGGCGCTGGCCGATGAGGCCATCGGCATCGGCCCCGCACCGGCGCGCGCCTCCTATCTCGATGCGGAAAAAATCATCGCGGCGGCAAAAACAACCGGCGCGGAGGCGATCCATCCGGGTTACGGCTTTCTCTCCGAAAATGCCGCGTTCGCCGAAGCCTGTGCCGCCGCCGGCCTCATTTTCATCGGTCCGCCGCCGCAGGCAATCCGCGCCATGGGCGGAAAAAGCGAGGCGAAGGCACTGATGACGGAGGCGGGTGTTCCCGTCGTTCCGGGTTATCACGGCGATGAGCAGGCCGAAAAACGGCTGGCGAGCGAGGCGGACAAGATCGGCTATCCGGTGCTGCTCAAGGCCTCGGCTGGCGGCGGTGGCAAGGGCATGCGCGTTGTCAGGCAAAAGCGCGACTTCGCCGCGGAGCTTGCCGGCGCGAAACGCGAAGCGCTTGCCGCCTTCGGCAATGACCGCATGCTGATCGAAAAATACCTGGAACGACCACGGCATGTGGAAGTGCAGGTTTTTGCCGACGGCCACGGCAAATGTGTTTCGCTGTTCGAACGCGACTGCTCGATCCAGCGCCGCCACCAGAAGGTGATAGAGGAAGCCCCCGCCCCCGGCCTGCCCGATGACTTGCGGCAACGCATGTATGATGCGGCAACCGCCGCCGCCCGCGCCATCGATTATCGCGGTGCGGGAACCGTGGAGTTTCTGCTCGACCCCTCCGGCGACTTCTACTTCATGGAAATGAACACCAGGCTTCAGGTCGAGCATCCGGTGACGGAATATATTACCGGTCTCGATCTGGTCGAATGGCAAATCCGCGTCGCGAACGGCGAGCCCCTGCCGGAAGGCTGGGCCGACCTTGGCATCAACGGCCATGCCATCGAGGCGCGGATTTATGCCGAAGACCCCGCGCATGATTTCCTGCCGTCGATTGGCACGGTCAGCCATCTCATTTTTCCCGATGAGGGCCCACATCTCCGGACCGACAGCGGTATCCGCGCCGGCGACGCCATCACCGTGCATTACGATCCGATGATCGCCAAGCTGATCGTCTGGGATCAAGACCGCCCTACCGCCGTGCGGCGGCTGCGGTTGGCGCTGGAAAAACTGGCGATCTGTGGCGTCACCAGCAATGTCGCCTTTCTGGCGAGACTTGCGAGGCTCGAGAGTTTCGCGGCGGCCGATCTCGATACCGGCTTCATCGCCCGCAACGAGGCGGCACTATTCACCCCCGCAGCCGTCGGCGGCAGCGAGATCGCTGTAGCCGCGCTTGGCCTTCTTCTTTCCCGACAGAAAATGGCCAAGACGAGTTCTCTGTCATCGGCCGATCCCTATAGCCCATGGAGCAGCACCAGCGCTTTCCGCCTGAATGCACCGACGCGGGAAACCCTGTATTTCACTCTCGACCATAAACCGCGCACAGTTGCCGTTACCCATGAGGAGGACGGGTTTTCAATGGAGATTGACGGCGGGACGATCCGCATCGGCGGCAATCTCGCGGAGAATGGCAAGCTGCGTGCGGTCATCGATGGCAGGCAGAGGCAGGGCTATTTTTTCGCCGAAGACCGCGGCCATACGCTTTTTCTGGACGGCGAGCATTATCGCATCAGCCAGCCGGACCCCGTCGATATAGCCGACGCCACCACCCACACCGGTGGTCTGGAGGCGCCCATGCCGGGCGTTATCCGTGCTTTGCTCAGCCAGAAAGGTGCGCTCGTCGAAGCCGGCGAGGCACTGGTGGTGATGGAGGCGATGAAAATGGAGCACACGATCCGTGCCCCGGCGAGAGGTATCGTTGCCGCCATCAACTGCGCCGAAGGCGATATGGTGGCAGCCGGTGCGGTGCTGGTGGATTTCGAGCCGGAGGGCGCGTGACATGAGCTGGCCTGAAACCGTCAAAATCGTCGAGGTGGGCGCGCGTGACGGCCTGCAGAACGAAAGCACCGAAGTTCCCGTCACCATCAAGATCGAACTGATCGAGCGGCTCGCAGCAGCAGGCCTGCCGGCGGTCGAGGCTGGCGCTTTCGTTTCACCCAAGAGAGTTCCGCAGATGGCGGGTTCGACGGCGGTGTTTCAGGGTCTAAGACAGCAGCACGGCACAGCCTATCCGGCGCTCGTTCCCAATATGAAAGGTTTCGAGGCGGCCATTGAAGCCGGCGTGACGGAAATCGCCGTTTTCGTCTCCGCATCCGAGGGCTTCAGCCAGCACAATATTGGCTGTTCGCGTTCGGAAAGCCTTGAGCGACTACACGATGTCGCGCAGGTAGCGACCAGCCAGAATATCCGCATACGCGGTTACGTTTCCTGCATTGCCGGCTGCCCCTATGACGGCGCGGTTGCGCCCGATGAGGTGGCGGCGATGGCCGATGCGCTTGTCGCCATGGGGTGTTACGAAATTTCGCTCGGCGATACGATCGGCGTCGGCACGGCCGGCCAAATCCGCAACCTCATCGAACATGTGTCGACCCGCATCCCGCGTGAAAAAATCGCCATGCATTTCCATGACACCTATGGGCAGGGCGTCGCCAATGTACTGGCCTCGCTTGAGGAAGGCATCGCCGTTTTTGACAGTTCCATTGCCGGGCTGGGTGGCTGCCCCTTTGCGCCGGGGGCGAGCGGCAATGTCGCCACCGAAGATGTCGTTTATTTGCTGCAGGGACTTGGCATCAAAACCGGCATCGACCTGATGGCGGTGGCGAAGACCGGTGACTGGATCAGCCGGCATCTCGGCAGGCCAAATGCGGCACGCGCCGGAAAAGCGCTGCTTGCCGCAAAACAGGAGGGGGACTTGCATGGCGGATGAGTTGTTACGTGAGACACGCAAGGATGTTCTGTGGCTGACACTCAACCGGCCGGAGGTGCACAACGCTCTCAACGCCGCCATGACCGATGCGCTCACGGATGCCATCCGCGCTGCATCCGTTGACCGCAATCTGCGCGCCGTGGTGATAACGGCAGCGGGAGATCGCAGTTTCTGTTCGGGAGCCGATCTCAAGGAAAGCGCCGGTGGCATGTTCCTTTCGCGCGATGGAACAAACCCCATTGCCGATGTGATGCGCGCCATCGAGCGATGCGAAAAACCCGTCATTGCCCGCATCAACGGCCGGGTCCTGGCTGGCGGGCTAGGCCTCATTGCCGCCAGCGATCTTGCCTTTGCCGCCGATCATGCGGAATTTGGTCTGCCGGAAGTGCGGGTCGGACTTTTCCCGGCCATGGTGGCGGCGAAGCTTCTGACGAAAATGCCCTTGGGCGGGCTTCAGGAAATGGCCTATCTCGGCCAGCCGGTCAGCGCTGCGGAGGCAACACGCCTAGGCCTCGTCAATCGCACCGCGCCTGCGGCTGAACTCGATCGCTTGATCGAGGATGTTCTTGCAAAGCTGCGACAGAATGCGCCAGGCGCCATCGCAGCCGGAAAGGCAGCCTTGCTGGCGATGCGCGACATGCCGTCCGATCAGCGGCTGGCCTTTGCCGAAAGTACCATCGCCACCCTCAGCGGCAGCGATGAGGCGCGCGATGGGCGGCAGGCTTTTGCGGAAAAGCGGCCGCCTATATGGGCGGGAACATCCTGAACCGCAGCACTTTCACTGTAGTCGTCACCTCTTGAGGCGTTAATCGATATAATGCCCGCAGCCGCGTTGACCCCGTTCAGCAAATCGCGTTCTATCCAGCACCTTTCGCCGGATGGTGATCGGGCAGCCGGAGGAGACCCCATGCGCCTTGTAAAAACCGTCGCCGAATTGCGGGATGCGATTGCCGCCTTTCGCCGCGAGGGCAAGACTGTCGGCTTTGTGCCGACCATGGGTTTTCTCCATATCGGCCACCTCACCCTCGTTGCGCAAGCCAAGGCAGAAAACGACGTGACGGTGGTTTCCATCTTCGTCAACCCGCTGCAATTTGGTGCGAATGAGGATCTGGCGCGTTACCCGCGTGACCTCGCCCGCGACAGCGCGCTGCTGGAAGAGGCGGGCGTCGATATTCTCTTCGCGCCAGAGGTGACGGAGATGTATCCGCGCCCGATGTCGACCGTCGTGGATGTGCCGGAACTGGGCAGCCAGCTGGAAGGCGCGGTGCGGCCGGGGCATTTTGCCGGCGTCACCACCGTCGTGACCAAGCTCTTTAACCTCGTCCAGCCGGATGCCGCCTATTTCGGCGAAAAGGACTATCAGCAGGTGACGCTGATCCGCCGCATGGTGGAAGACCTTGCCCAGCCGGTGCGGGTCGTGCCGGTCGCGACTGTGCGTGAAGCGGATGGTCTCGCCTGCTCCTCACGCAATGTCTATCTGACCCCCGAGCAACGCGCTGCCGCCGTGATCGTGCCGCGCGCGCTTGAAGAGGCTAACCGGCTTTATGACCAAGGCCTCAACGATCCGGCCGCCCTCGAAGCGGCGATAGAAAAATTTATCGCCTCTGAGCCACTGGCTTCGCCGGAGGTCATTGCGGTGCGCGATCCCGATACGCTGGCGCCGGTTGCCTCCGTGCAGGCGGGACCCGTGCTGGTGGCGCTGTTCGTGCGCTTCGGCAGCACGCGCCTCCTCGACAACCGCGTCATCGGCCGCGACAGAACTGAAAAAAGAGAGGCTGCCCAATGAGCACCCACGGAAAACTGAAGCGGCTGACGACAGCCTCCATCCGGCAGATGAAAGGCGAGGCGCGCATCGTCTGCCTCACCGCCTATACGACGCCGATTGCCCGCCTGCTCGATCCGCATTGCGACCTGCTGCTGGTCGGCGATTCCCTCGGCATGGTGCTTTACGGCATGGACACGACGGTTGGCGTGACGCTGGACATGATGATCGCCCACGGTCGCGCCGTCATGCGCGGCGTCAACCGAGCCTGCGTCATCGTCGATCTTCCCTTCGGCACCTATCAGGAATCGAAGGAACAGGCCTTCCGCAACGCCGTGCGACTGATGCAGGAAACCGGCTGCGACGGCGTGAAGCTGGAAGGCGGCGAAGAAATGGCCGAGACAATCGCCTTTCTGGTGGCCCGTGGCATTCCTGTCTTTGGCCATATCGGCCTGATGCCACAGCTTGTCCACACCGCGGGCGGCTTCCGCTCGCTCGGCCATTCAGATACGGAAACGCAGAAGATCTGGCGTGATGCGATTGCGGTCGATCAGGCGGGCGCCTTCGCCATCGTCGTGGAAGGCACCGTCGAGCCGCTTGCCCGCGAGCTGACCGAGAAACTCTCAGTCCCCACCATCGGTATCGGCGCATCACCGGCCTGCAACGGACAGGTGCTCGTCTCCGACGACATGCTTGGCCTGTTTTCCGATTTCAAACCGAAATTCGTCAAACGTTTTGCTGATCTTGCTGCGGCGGTTACGGAAGCAACGGCTGCTTATGCCGACGAAGTTCGCTCAGGGGCATTTCCGGGGCCTGAGCATACGTTTCAGGTGCGCAAGCAACCCGTTAAGGGGGAGTAAGAAGCTTAGCCAGTATGTCGATGGCAAGCCTTGCCCTAAAACTCAACGTCATCCTCGGGCTTGACCCGAGGATCCATAACCTGACGCACCATGGATCCTCGGGTCAAGCCCGAGGATGACGGCGGAGAGGTGAGGCAATGCTGTTTGCTGTTAACCGCCTGCTCGGCCTGATCGCAGTCTTTGCGCATCCAGCAAATCGAACGACTACACAATACCACCGCTGCCACCAACCGAAGCCGGCCGTTCCGCCGCCACCCGCTTGCGATAACCGCTCGCCCGATATGTCGCGATGGGGTCGATTGCACCACCAGCCAATTGCCGGGCCTGCGCGAGGATGGGCTCTACATCGGTGCGATAAGCCCGTTTCAGCGTATCAGAAGCCAGCAACGCATCATTTTCCTGCTGATAACCATCCAGCGCCGCGCGATCCACCAGCAGTGCCTGCGCATAGGCGCGGCGGATTTCATTGGCGCTGGAGATCAGGCTTTCGATCGGATCCGTCACATTATGCGACTGGTCGATCATATGGGCGGGATGGAAACCCTTCACGCCGCGATGTTCGGCATCCACCAGCTCGTTGAACACGAGGAACAGGCGATAAGGTTCTATTGAACCGGCATCCAGATCGTCGTCGCCATATTTGCTGTCGTTGAAGTGGAAACCGCCGAGCTTGCCGAACTGGATGAGCCGGGCGACGATCATTTCGATATTGGTGTTCGGCGCATGGTGGCCGAGATCGACGAGGCAGAAGGCCTTTTCGCCGAGCGTATTGGCGATGAGGTAATTGGTACCCCAGTCCTGCACAACGGTGGAATAGAAGGCTGGCTCATACATCTTGTGTTCGGAGAAAATGCGCCAGTCATCCGGCAGCGCCTTGTAGATATCGGCCATGCCGACAAGATAGCGCTCGAAGCTTCTGGTGAAATTGCTCTGGCCGGGGAAGTTCGAGCCGTCGCCCACCCACACCGTCAGCGCCTTGGAGCCGATGGCGTTGCCGATCTCGATACATTCAATGTTGTGTTCCACGGCCTGCCGGCGCGTGGCGGCATCGGTGTGGCTGAGGGAGCCGTATTTGTAGGAATGGCTTTGGCCGGGCGCATCCGAAAACGTGTTGGAATTCATCGCGTCGAAGCCGAGACCCAGTGCGTCGGCATGGGCCTTCAGCCGCTTCGGGTCTTCCTTGTCCCACGGAATATGCAGGGAGACGTTTGGTGTAGCGCGCGTTAGCTGGTTGATGACGGCGCAATCATCCAGCTTGTCGAAAATGCCGCGCGGCTCCCCCGTGCCCGGAAAACGGGCAAAACGCGTGCCGCCGGTGCCGACGCCCCAGGAGGGCACGGCGACGAAAAACTCCGCCACCCTGGCCGTGACTGCCTCAATGTCGATGTTACGGCGCGCAAGCTGGTTGCCCAGCGCCTGATAGTCGTCTTTCTGTGCGCCGGCGCGCTTTTCGTTTTCAGCCGCGATCACATCGGCGGCGATTTTCGTCTCGGTCATCTTTTCCTCCCGGGAATCGGTCCAGTGCATGCTCAGCTTATCGACCTAATCTCCGTCATACCGGCCTTGAGCCGGTATCCAGTCGACGCGCGTCTGCGCGGCGGGATAAGTTCCTTCAGCCCAAGGACTTGGGCTGGCTGGATTCCGGCTCAAGGCCGGAATGACGGAAATAAGAACGCGCCAAACGCCTTATCGCGTGAAACTCTGCGCGTTACCGGCATCAACATTGATGATGTTGCCGGTGGACTTGGCGGAAGCGTCGGACGCCAGGAAGTAGATCGCCTCGGCGATGTCTTCCGGGAAGACGTTGAGCTTCAGCATCGAGCGCTTGCGGTAATGTTCCTCCAGATCGGTCACCTCGATCTTGGATGAAGCAGCACGCTGCTCACGCCACTCGCCATTCCAGATTTTCGAACCGCGCAACACGGCATCGGGATTGACTGTGTTGACGCGAATGCCCGCTTCCGCCCCTTCAAGCGCAAGGCAACGGGCCAGATGGATTTCCGCGGCCTTCGCAGTGCAATAGGCCGACGCATTGGGTGAAGAGGCAAGGCCATTCTTGGAGGCGACGAACACGACGTTGCCGCCGAGATTCTGACGCCGCAGCAGCCGGAATGCTTCTCGGGACACAAGGAAATAGCCCGTAGCGAGAATGTCGATATTCTTGTTCCACATGGCAAGCGTCGTATCTTCCACGGGTGCGGAAGAGGCAATGCCGGCATTGGAAACGAGAATATCCACGCCGCCGAATTCCACGCTCGCTTGCGCAAAGGCCGAAATGACCGCGTCTTCCTGCGTCACATCAAGCTTGACGGTACGCACCGCGTCGGCGCTGTAACGCTTGACGAAGTCGCCTTTGGCGGCTTCCAGCGCCGTCTCGTCAATATCGGCCAGAACCACGCAGGCACCCTCACCCGCCAGCCGTTCCGCCGTTGCGCGGCCAATGCCGCCGGCGCCGCCGGTGACGAAGGCCACGCGGCCGGCAAGGCTTTTCGGCTTCGGCATACGCTGCAGCTTTGCTTCTTCCAGCAGCCAATATTCGATATCAAAGGCTTCCTGCTCGGGCAGGCCCTGATATTCCGACACGGTGGACGCGCCGCGCATGACGTTGATGGCGTTGACGTAAAATTCACCGGCGATGCGGGCGGTGGCCTTGTCCTTGGCGAAGGACAACATGCCGACGCCGGGGATGAGGAAGATCACCGGGTTCGGATCGCGCATCTTGGGCGAATTGTCGTGGCGGCAAGCCTCGTAATAACGGCTGTAGTCGGCGCGGTAAGCCTCAAGCGCTTTGTCCAAAGCCGCCGTCAGCGCATCCACATCTGGGTTCGCGGTATCGAGCTCAAGGATCAGCGGGCGGATTTTGGTGCGCAGGAAGTGATCGGGGCAGGATGTGCCGAGATTTCCGAGTGGCTTCAATTCCCTGGAATTGACGAATTCGAGAACTGCATCCTGATCGTCAAAATGGCCAAGCTTGCGCTCCTCGCGGCCAATGCGGCCACGGATTTCCGGCATCAGCCGGGCGGCGATGGCGCGGCGTTCGGCAACCGGCAGGCTCTTGGCCACGGCACCGCCGAAGATCACCTTGCCTTCGGTCTTTCCCGCAAACCACTCGATCGCCTTGTTGATGATGGCGAGCGTCAGTTCGTAACATGCCTTGGCGTCGTTATCCCAGGTGAACAGGCCGTGGCTTTCCAGCACAACGCCCTTGGCCTTGGGATTGGCCTTGACGAAGGCTTCGAGATCAAGACCGAGCTGGAAACCGGGACGACGCCATGGCAGCCAGCCGATGTCATCGCCAAAGATCTGCTGCGTCAATTCTTTTGAATTCTTCGAAGCGGCAATCGCGATGATCGCATCCGGATGCATGTGGTCGACATGATCGTAAGGCACGAAACCGTGCAGCGGCGTATCGATGGAGGCGGCACGCGGGTTAAGGTTGAAGGTGCAATGCGGCAGGAATCCCACCATGCGGTCCTCGTCTTCGACGCCCTTATAAATGCCCTTCAGCGCTTCCAGCTTGTCGAGATAAAGCGTCGCAAAACCATCGAGCTTGATGGTGCCGACATCACCGCCGGAGCCTTTGACCCACATGACGCGGACCTTCTCGCCGGTCAGCGGATCGGCTTCCAACACCTTTGCGGAGGTATTGCCGCCGCCGTAATTGGTGATGCGCTTGTCCGCACCCAGCAGATTGGAGCGATAAAGCAGCTTGCCGGGCTCATCGAGCGTCCTGGCGTAAGCGTCGTCCCAACGGCTTTCGAGAAGGCGGGATTTTCCCGTCATGTCTTCCTCCCAATATCTGTCTGCATTCGCGGAGCCGATATCGGCCCGCCTCCTTTGATGGCAGGTATCGCGCATCCAAAAGCACAATGTCAATCAAAAACGATCATAAATTTTCATGTTGCAGCGCGATATTGATTAATTTGATCGTTCTTGATTGACAACGTAAAGAGATTGCGAATAATCACGGTCAGGAGGACCCCATGCACGAACGCGAACGCCATCGCATCATCTTGAGCGCCACACAGGAAAAAGCTGTCGTGACGGTGCAGGATATTGCTGAACTCACGGATGCGTCGGAAGCGACGATCCGCCGGGATATCGCGTCTTTGCACGTTCAGGGCAAGTTGCGGCGCGTGCGCGGCGGAGCGGAAGCGGTGCATCCGCCGCAGCTCGGCAATCTTGCCGCACGCCCTTTCCGTGTTTCCGAATCGGTCAACATCGACAAGAAACGCGCAATTGCGCGCAAGGCGGTCGACCTCTGCAATGATGGCGACGCGATCATCCTGAATGGCGGCACCACGACGTTCCAGATGGTGCATTACATGGCGGCACGCCGCCTGCAGGTGATGACCAATTCCTTCGCGATTGCCGAGCATCTGGTCAAGCATTCCAAATGCAGTGTCAGCGTGCCGGGCGGCGCGATCTATCGCGACCAGAGCCTTATCCTGTCGCCTTTCGAGAATGATGCGATCCGCAATTTTTATGCGCGACGGATTTTTCTCGGCGCGCAGGGCGTGGGTGCGCTTGGCATCATGGAGTCCGACGCGCTGGTCATCCAGAGCGAACAGAAGCTGATGCGGCAGGCGGAAGAACTGATCGTGATGGTCGATTCCTCGAAATTCAGAAAACGATCCAGCCTGATTTTATGCCCGCTCGAAAATGTCACGACCATCATCACCGATGACGGGATTTCGGACGAAGCGGCAAGGATGGTGGAAGATGCCGGCGTCGAATTGCTGATCGCCGGCGCGGTGGCAGCGGGAAAAACCGCCGGTCCGCCGGATGAGGAGAATTCTTCTTCAGTCGCTTGAGGAGCGCTGGAGGGAAAAGCAAGGTTCAAAACGGGAGGAAAAGGGACATGAAACTTACACGCAGAACATTGACCAGCGTTCTGGCACTCAGCGCGGCGCTCTCCGTCGCGGGGTTTGGCAGCGTTGCCCAAGCGGCAGACGTCAAGATCGCACTGGTGGTCAAGTCACTCGGCAACGGCTTTTTCGAAGCCGCCAACAAGGGCGCCGAAGAGGCAGCGAAGGATCTCGGCGGCGTCCAGATCATCTATACAGGACCGACCAGCACCACGGCGGAAGGCCAGATCGAAGTCATCAATTCGCTGATCGCGCAGGGCGTCGATGCCATCGCCATTTCCGCCAACGACCCCGACGCCGTTGTTCCGGCGCTGAAAAAGGCGGCACAGCGCGGCATCAAGGTCATTTCCTGGGATTCCGGCGTGGCGCCCGAGGGCCGCATTCTCCAGCTTAATCCCTCTTCCAACGCGCTGATCGGCAAGATGTGCCTGCAGCTCGCCGCATCGCATCTGGAAGACGGCAAGGGCGACTTCGCCATTCTTTCGGCCACCACCACCTCCACGAACCAGAATATCTGGATCGATGAGATGAAGAAACAGCTGAAGGATTTCCCCGGCCTCAACCTCGTCACGACCGTTTACGGTGACGACCTTGCCGACAAGAGCTACCGCGAAGCGCAGGGTCTGCTCTCCTCGCAGCCGAATGTGAAGGTCATCGTAGCACCGACGACCGTTGGCGTTCTCGCCGCCTCGCAGGCCGTGAAGGATGCCGGCAAGATCGGTCAGGTCTTCGTGACCGGCCTTGGCCTGCCGTCGGAAATGGCTGGCGCCATCAAGTCCGGCGCCACCAAAGAATTCGCCATCTGGAACCCGATCGATCTCGGTTACTCCGCCACCCAGATCGCCTATCGCCTTGTGAAGGGCGAAGCCGATGGCAAGCCGGGCTCGGAAATCGAAGCCGGCCGCATGGGCAAGATCAAGGTTGGCGAAAACAGCGAAGCGGCGATGGCTGATCCGTTCATCTATGACGCGAAGAATATCGATCAGTTTTCGAAGATTTTCTGATCTGAGAAGTGACGGCAGGGCGTGGAGGGCACCCCCCTCTGTCCTGCCGGACATCTCCCCCTCAAGGGGGGAGATCGATATGCGGCGGCCTCTCGGCCATCTCCAACGTTGCGAGTGAGCGAGCGTTTTCTTCTGGCCGATCTCCCTCCTTGTGGGGGAGATGCCCGGCAGGGCAGAGGGGGGTGGCCCCGATCACTTCACTCAAAACCGACCGGTAAGACCTGATAATGCGTGCTGAAACCCAAACCATCAACATGACAGAGGCTTCGAGCGCCACGCCCATTCTGGAAATGCGCGGCATCAGCCAGATATTCCCCGGCGTAAAAGCGCTGGATGGCGTCGATATCGCGCTTTATCCCGGCAAGGTCACCGCACTGATCGGTGAGAACGGCGCGGGCAAATCCACGCTCGTCAAAATCCTCACCGGCATCTACCGCCCGAACGAAGGCGAAATCCTTCTCGATGGCAAGGCCGTGACCTTTCACGGTGCGCAAGATGCCATCGATGCCGGTGTCACCGCCATTCATCAGGAAACCGTGCTGTTCGACGAGCTCTCGGTCGGCGAAAACATCTTCCTCGGCCATGCGCCAAAAGGCCGTTTCGGCCTGATCGACTGGAAGACCATCAATGAGCGAGCCAGGGTTCTGCTGGAGCAACTGGAAAGCACCATCGATCCTACCATCCGGTTGAAAGATCTTTCGATCGCGCAGCGCCATCTGGTGGCCATCGCCCGTGCGTTGTCGGTCGAGGCGCGCATCGTGATCATGGACGAACCGACGGCTGCGCTTTCCCGCAAGGAGATCGATGATCTCTTCCGCATCGTCGAGAACCTCAAGCGGCAGGGCAAGGCGATCCTCTTCATCAGCCACAAGTTCGATGAAGTCTATGAAATCGCCGAGAATTACGCCGTGTTCCGCGACGGGAAAATGGTCGGAGCCGGCACGCTCGCCACCACGCCACAGGATGAGATCGTGCGCCTGATGGTTGGTCGCGACGTGACGAACGCCTTCCCCAAGCAAGCCGTCACGCTGGGGTCAACGGTGTTGTCGGTTCGCGATTACTCGCACCAGACAGAATTCCGCGATATTTCGCTCGAGCTGCGCAAAGGCGAGATTCTCGGCCTTTACGGGCTGATCGGCGCCGGGCGCTCCGAACTCTGCCAGTCGCTGTTCGGCATCACCCGGCCGGCTTCGGGAGAGATAAAGCTGAACGGCCAGCCGCTCACCATTCGTTCGCCGGAGGATGCGATCCGCGCCGGCATCGTTTATGTGCCGGAAGAGCGCGGCCGCCATGGGCTGGCGCTGGACATGCCAATCTATCAGAACATGTCGCTGCCCTCTCTCACGCGCACATCGCGCAAAGGGTTTCTCGCCGCCGCCAATGAATTCGCGCTGGCGCGCAAATATGCCGCGCGGCTAGACCTTCGCGCCGCCGCACTCTCAGTGCCTGTTGGCACGCTTTCGGGTGGCAACCAGCAGAAGGTGGTGATCGGCAAGTGGCTCGCCACCCAGCCCAAGGTCATCATTCTCGACGAGCCGACCAAGGGCATCGATATCGGCTCCAAGGCCGCCGTGCATGGCTTCATCAGCGAGCTTGCGGCGGAAGGGCTTTCCATCATCATGATTTCATCCGAACTTCCCGAAATCCTCGGCATGTCTGACCGTGCCATCGTCATGCGCGAAGGCCTGATGGCTGGCCAGTTCGAACGCGCCGATTTTTCTCCGGAAAAGCTGGTGCGCGCCGCCACCGGCAATGCCTGAGAGGGGCAACCACATGCAACGTCTACTCAAAAATCGCGAATGGCTGCTGGCGGGCATCATCATCGTCATGATCGCCGGTTTTGCGCTGCGCGCGCCCGGTTTCAGCCGGCCCGGCAATCTCGTCAATATCTTCAACGACACGTCCATCCTCATCATTCTGGCGCTTGGCCAGATGGCAGTCATTCTCACCAAATCCATTGATCTCTCCGTCGCCGCCAATCTCGCCTTTACCGGCATGGCGGTGGCGATGACCAACGCCGCCTTTCCGGGTATTCCCCTGCCGCTTCTCATCGCCATGGCGGTCGGCATCGGTGCGTTTCTCGGCTCGCTCAACGGCGTACTGGTCTGGTGGCTCGGCATTCCGCCCATCGTCGTTACGCTCGGCACGCTCACCATCTATCGCGGCATGGCCTTCGTGCTCTCTGGTGGTGGTTGGGTGAACGCGCACCAGCTTTCGCCGACCTTCCTCAATGTACCGCGCACCATAATCCTCGGCATGCCGGTTCTTTCATGGGTGGCGATCCTCATCATCGCCGGGGCCTGGCTGGTGCTCAGCCGCACCTCCTTCGGCCGTTCGGCCTATGCATCGGGCGGTAATCCGAGTGCAGCCGTGTATGCGGGCATCGATGTCGGCCGCACGCGCTTCTTCGCCTTCGTGCTGTCAGGCGCTCTGGCCGGTCTCGCCAGCTATCTCTGGGTCTCGCGTTATGCCGTTGCCTATGTCGATATCGCCGCCGGTTTCGAACTGGACAGCGTGGCGGCCAATGTGATTGGCGGCATCTCGATTGCCGGTGGCATCGGCTCGGTGGCCGGCGCCGTGCTTGGCGCGCTGTTCCTCGGTGTCATCAAGAACGCGCTCCCGGTCATCGGCATCTCGCCATTCGCACAGATGGCGATATCAGGCGTGGTGATCGTGCTTGCCGTCGTCTTCAACGCCCGCGCCGAAGCTCGAAAAGGCCGCATCATCCTGCGCGACCGGGCGGCAGCCGATCAGGCCAAGGAGGCCGCAGCATGAACTCGCAACCGATACAGACACCCCGCATCATCCCCGACAAGCTCGGTACGCCGCTGCGCCGTGTCATGGCCAGCTGGGAAGTGTTGCTGCTTGGCGTTGCGATCCTGATCTTCATCGCAAATTCGCTCGCCTCACCCTATTTCCTCAATGCCTGGAACCTCTCCGACGCAACCTTCAACTTCACCGAAAAGGCGATCATCGCCTTTGCCATGGCGCTGCTGATCATTGCCGGTGAAATCGATCTGTCCGTCGCCGCCATCATTGCGCTTGCCTCCACCGCCATGGGTGCGGCGGTGCAGATGGGCGTCGGCACGCCCGGCCTCGTCGCCATCGGCATCGGCACCGGGCTTTTATGCGGGGCTTTCAATGGCTTTCTGGTCGCCGGGCTGAAACTGCCGTCCATCGTCGTCACCATCGGCACGATGAGCCTGTTTCGCGGCATCTCCTATATGGTGCTGGGCGATCAGGCCTATGGCAAATATCCGGCCGACTTCGCCTATTTCGGCCAGGGTTACGTGATCTCCGTCATATCCTTCGAATTCGTGCTCTTCATCGTCATGGCCGTCCTCTTCGCCATTCTGCTGCACGCCACCAATTTCGGCCGGCAGGTCTATGTCATCGGCACCAATCCATTCGCCGCCCGCTTCTCCGGCATTCCCGTCGAGCGGGTGAAGTTCATCCTCTTCCTGCTCACCGGCCTGATGAGCGGCATCGCCGCCGTCTGCCTCACCTCCCGACTCGGCTCCACCCGCCCGTCGATCGCTCAGGGCTGGGAGCTTGAAGTGGTGACCATGGTGGTGCTGGGCGGCGTTTCCATTCTCGGCGGCTCGGGCACCATTGCCGGTGTCGTCATCGCCGCCTTCGTAATGGGCCTTGTCACCTTTGGTCTTGGGCTGCTGAACGTGCCTGGTATCGTCATGTCGATCTTCGTCGGCCTGCTTTTGATCGTCACCATCGCCATCCCCATCGTCGTCCGCCGCCTTCGGGCCATGAGAAGTTAAGCCATGCCTGAACTTGAAAAACACGCCTTCAAGATGAAACTCTTTCCCGGCAAGCAGGCGGAATATAAAAAACGCCATGACGAGATATGGCCGGAACTGGTGGCGCTGCTGCACGAGGCGGGTGTGGGCGATTACTCCATCCATCTCGATCCGGAAACCAATATCCTGTTCGGCGTGCTGACCCGCCCGAAGAACCATGGCATGGCGGCCTTGCCCGAGCATCCCGTGATGAAAAAATGGTGGGCGCACATGGCCGATATCATGGAGAGCAATCCCGATAATTCGCCTGTGGCGAAAGACCTGCTGACGGTATTCCATCTGCCATGAGCGATCCAATCATGCCCGGCCGCATCGCGGTCATCGATATCGGCAAGACCAATGCCAAGGTCGTCATTATCGACACCTGCAGTGGAGAAGAGATTGCCAGCGACCGACGGACAAACCCGGTCCTTCGCGCCGGCATTTATCCACATTACGATGTGGAAATGCTCTGGAGCTTCATTCTTGCCTCGCTTCGCCGATTTGGTCGTGAGCCGGGTTTCGACGCGATTTCCATCACCACCCATGGCGCGGCAGCGGCCCTTCTCGATGAGAACGGCGATCTTGCCATGCCGGTGCTGGATTATGAGCACAGCTATCCCGCCGCTGTTCAGCAAGCCTATCTTGGCCTGAGGCCCGATTTTTCAGAAACCGGCTCGCCGCAGCTTCCCGTCGGGCTGAACCTTGGCGCACAAATCCATTTTCAGAAAACCGCGTTTCCGCAGGAGTTCGCCAGGGTACGCAGCATCGTCACCTATGCGCAATATTGGGCGGGGCGGCTGACCGGCGTTCACGCAACCGAAACGACGTCCCTCGGTTGCCACACTGACCTCTGGAACCCTCGGCGGAAAACCTTTTCTTCGCTCGTCGATCGTCTCGGCATTGGGCAATTGATGGCGCCCGTGCGTTCCGCTTTCGATGTGCTCGGGCCGGTTCGCAGGTCACTGGCGCACGAAACCGGTCTGTCTGCAGATGTGCCTGTCTATTGCGGTATCCACGATTCCAACGCATCGCTCCTGCCGCATCTGTTGCGCCGGCAGGGCGATTTTTCGGTCGTCTCGACCGGCACATGGGTGGTGAATTTCGCCATCGGCGGCACAGTGGATGCGCTGGACCCCGCCCGTGACACGCTGTTGAATGTCGATGCTCTCGGACGCCCCGTTCCGTCCTCCCGTTTCATGGGCGGCAGGGAATATGAAATGCTGACGCAGCAATTCGGGCCTGCGCCGGACGACGAAATCGAGGCCACACTTGGTCGTGTGCTGGCCAGGGGCATGACGCTGTTGCCCAGCGTCGTCGGCGGTTCCGGCCCCTTCCCCGGAAAAACGGCGCGCTGGATTAATGACGACAATGCCACGGTCGCGGAGCGGCACGCGGCGGCATCCCTTTATCTTGCGCTTATGACGGAGTTCAGTCTTTCGCTGATCGGGCGAAAAGGCCCGGTGCTGGTTGAAGGCCCATTTGCCAGCAATGCGCTTTATCTCAAGGCGCTGGCGGGTTTTGCAGATACGGAGGTGATCGCCGTCGGCGGCTCCACGGGCACCAGCGCGGGCGCCGCACTCCTCACCGGCATAAGGCCGCTTGCCGGCCGGGAGCGTCATTTCGCTCCTGATAGCATTGCCGGGCTTGGTCCATATCGTAGCGACTGGCTCGCGCGTCTGGGTTGACGCAAAATACGAAATGCGGCCTCGAATGAAGCCGCATTTCGTTTCGTCTTAAGATCAGCCCTTGATGAAGGCCAGAAGATCGGCGTTGAGCACATCGGCGTTGATGGTCAGCATGCCGTGCGAGAAACCGGGATAGGTCTTCAGCGTGCCGTTTTTCAAGAGCTTTACCGATTTCAGCGCGGAGTCGGCAATCGGCACGATCTGGTCGTCTTCGCCGTGCAGCACCAGTGTCGGCACGCTGATCGCCTTCAGGTCTTCCGTCTGGTCGGTTTCGGAGAAGGCCTTGATGCCATCGTAGTGGGCCTTTGCGCCACCCATCATGCCCTGCCGCCACCAGTTCTGGATCACGCCTTCCTGGGCGGTCGCACCATCACGGTTGAAACCGTAGAACGGGCCGGAGGGCACATCGCGGAAGAACTGCGCGCGATTTGCGGCAAGCGCCGAGCGGAAGCCGTCAAAAACCTCGATCGGCAGGCCTTCGGGGTTTTCCGTGGTCTTCAGCATCAGCGGTGGCACGGCGGAAACGAGCACGGCCTTGGCAACGCGGCCGGCGGGTTCGCCATGTTTGGCGACATAACGGGCAACTTCGCCGCCGCCGGTGGAGTGGCCGATATGGACGGCATTCTTCAGATCGAGCGCCTCGGCGACGGCAAAGGCGTCGGCGGCGTAATGATCCATGTCGTGACCTTCGGCAACCTGGGCAGACCGGCCATGGCCACGGCGATCATGGGCGACGACGCGAAAACCCTTGGAAAGGAAGAACAGCATCTGCGCATCCCAGTCATCGGAAGAGAGCGGCCAGCCGTGATGAAACATGATGGGCTGGGCATCCTTCGGGCCCCAGTCCTTGTAGAAGATTTCGGTTCCGTCTGTCGTCTTTACAAAGCCCATGATCATTCTCCTTCGGTTGCGTTGGCATCTTCCGGTGCGGTGTCAGTTGTGCGCCGGTTTGATGGAGGGATGATGACGCAGGGCAACGGTTGCGACAATTGCAACAATAATTGGCAATGAATTGCTGTTTATGAAATTATCTTTTCGATCCGCCTGGCTGCACACGCATCGAACCGCTCCGCGCCCTCACTCTGCAGTGAGAACGAGAGGATAGGCAGACGGTTCCGTGAATTCAATCACCTACTGGGGCGACCCTCGTCTTCAATCCACCTCGGGATCGTATTCCCTCGGGCTGTCATCCTTGGAAAACAACACACAAGGTCCGCGGGAACCGCGCGGATCATAGGCATAGCCCTTGGCCGTCAGCGCCTGCATGATATCGCGAACCCCGGCAAGGCCATAAAGATGGTCATGCAGCTCGACGAATATCCGCTCCACGCCGGCAAGATCGGCCCTGCCAAGCAGGTCACGTTCGGCGCCTTCAATATCCATCACGAGGGCGGTAATGCCGTGGCCGGCAATAAATTCATCGATATTTTCGGAAGAGATTTCGATGCGCTGTTCATAAGGCCCCTGATTTTCGTCCATGGAGGACATCCAGAGATCCTTGCGGACGTAGAAAGGATAGGTGCTCGGCGCATCGGCGGTGAGAAGCCCCTGCGAAAACACGACATTGCCGCGGCAATTGGCCTTGAGCACCCGCTCTGCCAGCGCCGCCGTCGAAGGATTGGCCTCGAAAGCCCACACCGAAACATCGTCAATGCCGGCAATGATGGAGGTGATGATGCCGATGCCCGACCCCAGTTCCAGCACGCGGTCGCCGGGCTTGATGGCTTTCAGGACGCTGCGGGCCTCTTTCGCCTCATAGCTGCCGTCGGTCAGCGCCTGCCAGATGACGGGCGATACCTCATCGGAAGAAAGAGGCAGGGCAACTCCATGCACGTCCAGTATTTCCATGTCTCAAGCCTTTTCGCAAAACCCGGTCGTTTCACCAGAACGATCCCGTATCGACCGGAATGCTCTACAGCATCGGTGCAGCAACCGGTATCGGTTTTAGCAGGAACCGATGCATCCGGTTAAAATTTCGATACGCTTGCGGTGATGCGAAAAGGGGATTTCAGACGGAACTCCAGAACACCAGCTCCTTGGCTGGCAACGGCCTGCTGATCAGATAACCCTGTACCTGATCGCAACCCAGACGTCGGACGCACTCATATTGCTCTTCCGTCTCGATGCCTTCGGCAATCGTGGTCATTCGCAGACTACGGCCCACCCCGACCACAAATTCGACGATCGCCAGCGCGTCACGGTCGCTGGTGATATCGCGCAGGAAGGACCGGTCGATCTTGATCTTGTCGAAGGGAACGCCACGCAAATTCGCAAGCGAGGAATAGCCTGTGCCAAAATCATCCATGGCGATCTTGATGCCGACATCCTTCAGCCGGGTCAGCGTATTGATCGTCTGGTCGCTCTTGTTCAGCAGGATCGATTCGGTGATCTCAAGCTCAAGCCGGCTCGGCTCCAGCCCGCTTTTTTCAAGGGCACCCATGACGTTCTGGATGAGGTTGGTGCTGTGAAACTGAACCGGTGACAGGTTTACCGCCACTTTCATGTCGTCGTCCCAGCCCATCGCCTCGCGGCAGGCGGTCTCCATCACCCATTTTCCGAGCGAATGGATAAGGCCGGTTCGTTCCGCAACGGGAATGAACACGCTGGGCGGCACATCCCCCCGCACGGGATGCTTCCAGCGCAGAAGTGCCTCGAAGCCGCAGAGCTTGCGTGTCTGCGTTGCCACCTGCGGCTGGTAATAGACTTCCATCTCATCGTTCTGCAGCGCCGTCTGCAGATCGGCCTCGAAGGATTTCTTTTCGGTCAGCTGCTTCTGCATACGGACCTTGAAAACACTCGCCCGGCCCGGACCGATGGCTTTCGCCTCATAAAGCGCCAGATCGGCGCGTTTGAACAATTCATCCGCATCGACTGTACCATGCGATATGGCGATGCCGATGCAGGTGCCGATTTTGACCTCCTGCACGCCAAGCTGGTAAGTGCGGCTGATCTGGTCGATGAGCTTGGAGGCAAGGCGGCGGGCCGTGTCCTCGTTAAGGTCATCGGAGACCACGGCAAATTCGTCGCCGCCCAGCCGGCATACCATGTCGTAATCGCCGCTGATGGCCGAAAGCCGCTGCGCCACGGCCTGGAGCAGCGCATCACCCGCATCGTGGCCAAGCGTATCGTTGACGTCCTTGAACCCGTCGAGATCAAGCAGAAGGATCGCCGTCGTTCCGGTACCGCCGAAGGATCGGCGCAATCTCTCGATCAATTCCTGGCGGAACAGGGACCGGTTGGGCAGCCCGGTCAGCGCGTCGTGATAGGCGTCATGTTCCAGCCGCACGTTTTTCGCCTGCAGCTCCAGCGTTGCGGCGCGCAGATCGTCCGTCAGGCCGCGCATGCTTTTCTGTGCACGATTCAGAAGGTCGTTCTGACGAAGCAGCAATATGACGAGCGCGATACCGCAGAGGATGAGGCCACCCGCCAACGCGGTATAGACGATGTGAAGCTTGCGCACATCCTCATGGGCTGTATCAATGAGATTGACGTCATAGGCCACTGATGACGAGGCCAGTGTCGTCATCGGCGCATCAAGCGCGCTCATGGCCGAAAGCAGATCCGGAACATCCGCCGGTTCCAGACTGTTAATCTGCTGTTCCAGGCGCGCCAGAACGGCATCAAGCTGGGTTACCAGATCTCGCCACTGCTGCTTTTCATGGATGAAGGCCCCCAGATTGCCCTGTTTCAAAAGCTCCAGGCGGCTGAGCATGATGTCCAGACGCAACTGCAATTCGTCCCGGTCAAGCTTACCGGGGCTTAGCGCGAATACGGCAAGCTTGTTCTGAAGGCGAAGATACTCCGCCACGGTCTGGCTGACGGCCCACGAATCGTTATAGCGGGCGAACTTCTGCAAAGCGGTTTGCCGCTCGGCAATGACGAAAGCGATATAGCCCGTTGCCAGGACGAAGCAACAGATGATCACCGCCACAAGTTTTCGCAAACGGCACCTTTATTCCACTATCAATTTGGCGACTTGCCACGCGGACCGCGAATAATAGGTCTGCTTCTGTAATTCCGGGTCGCTGTCATAGGGGTAAATGACGAACAACGGACCCTTTTCTCGAACTGTCATGTAGTTGCCATCCAGTTTGATCGCCAGAATAACGTTAAATTTCTTAAAATCCTCAACCGGTATCGTGCTGACATAATCATTAAGAGCAACCGCCGTGATGCTGGTGCCCGTCGCACCGACGACCTCCATCAATTTTTCCAGCGAAACACCATCGAAACGGACGCGACCATCGTGCCATGGCGTCGTCGTCTCCACCGTCACCATGCCAAGCGCCTCCAGCATGTCGCGATCGAACTGCGCAGCACCATCGGCATTCGTATTGGTGATCTTGCCGGATATGGTTAATATCGGCTTTCCTTGCGGTTTGGCAATTGTCCCCGCTTGGGCACAGGAAAGCCACACGAGCGACAAGAACGCGCTGAGAAGTACCCGGGCGAAACTCATACTTTTTCTCCATCGATAACGTTCAGGTCGAAGGTTTTCGCCAACCGCTGATGGTCAAGGGAACCGACGTCCGCAATATATATCAGGAAAGTATGTTATATCCTCACTGAGATTTTATCCGTATTTTCTCTAGGTTTTGAGTAAACCCTTTGGATAATTTTTCCGTCTTATTTGTACTTTTTTACGTTTCGCGCACTGTTATGACGCATGCAAAGCCCGCTCATGCCGCCACACCAAATTCCTCCGGCGGAACGAAGGCCAAATCGTGACGGGGGCTTTCCTGGCCACATACGGAAACATGTGATTCGCGCAAACCGGAGGTTGCGACCGGAAACCCGGCATCGACTTGCATGCTAAACATAAATGACAAAAGACAAGTTCCACGTCACAGAAAAATCATCGTCTTTGCCAGAGCCGACGGTTGAAACATACCGCGCGGAACTTAATATAAAGGCTGTCGTTTCCGTTTCCGGCAACTCCAGAATCCCCGCCGGAAATGTCCAGACACACGTTCCGCGCAGCGAAAGCCGCGATGCCGGATATCGTCCGGCCAGGAAAATTCTGTTCACGTCTCCGGGCCGGACGGCATCCGCCGTATTGGCCGCATCATGAAGGTAGCCCCTATGCACACCTATCCCGACATCAAACTTCTCATTGATGGCGAATGGCGAGACGCCGTTTCCGGCAAGACGATCGCCGTGTCCGATCCGGCAACCGACGAGATCATCGGCGCGATCGCCCATGCAGAGAAGGAAGACCTCGATCTGGCACTTGCCGCCGCTGACCGCGGTTTCAAGGTGTGGCGCGACACCTCGCCCTTCGAGCGTTCGAAAATCATGCGCAAGGCCGCGGATATCCTGCGCGAGCGCAAGGACAAGATCGCCTATATGATGACGCGCGAGCAGGGCAAGCCGCTGGCGCAATCCGGTACCGAAATCATGGGCGCCGCCGATACCATCGACTGGTTCGCCGAAGAAGCACGCCGCACCTATGGCCAGGTCATTCCCGCGCGTGCGGCCGGCGTTTCGCAGCTTGCCATCAAGCTGCCGGTCGGTCCCGTTGCAGCGTTTACGCCGTGGAACTTCCCGATCAACCAGATCGTCCGCAAGCTTTCCGCAGCGCTCGCCACCGGCTGCTCCATCATCGTCAAGGCGCCGGAGGAAACCCCGGCATCGCCGGCGGAACTCATCCGCGCTTTCGTGGATGCCGGCGTACCGGCGGGCGTTATCGGTCTCGTTTACGGCGTCCCATCAGAGATTTCGGAATATCTGATCCCGCATCCGATCATCCGCAAGATTTCCTTCACCGGCTCCACTCCGATCGGCAAGCACCTCGCGGCGCTGGCCGGCAAGCACATGAAGCGCGCCACGATGGAACTCGGCGGCCATGCGCCGGTGATGATCTTCAACGACGCCGATATCGAAAAAGCGATTGAGGTGACTTCGCTTTCGAAGTTCCGCAATGCCGGACAGGTCTGCGTGGCCCCCACCCGCTTCCTCGTGCAGGACGGCGTTGCGGACCGTTTCCTTGAAGGTTTCGTGGAAGCCGCCAAGGCGGTCAAGGTCGGCAATGGTCTGGAAGACGGCGTCATCATGGGTCCGCTCGCCAATGAGCGGCGTATTCCGGCGCTGGAAGGCCTCATCAGCGACGCGGTTTCCCATGGCGGCGAATTGAAGACCGGCGGCCGCCGCATCGGTAACAAGGGCAACTTCTTCGAACCGACGGTTCTCGCCAACGTGCCGACCACCGCCAAGATCATGAATGACGAGCCCTTCGGCCCGGTCGCAATCATCAACCGCTTCTCGAGCTTCGACGATGCGGTTGCCGAAGCCAACCGCCTGCCCTTTGGTCTTGCATCTTATGCCTTCACCGGTTCGGTCAAGACCGCACATGCGCTCGGCCATCAGGTTGAAGCCGGCATGCTGACCATCAACCACAATGGCTTGGCGCTTCCCGAAGTCCCCTTCGGCGGCATCAAGGATTCCGGTTACGGTACAGAAGGCGGCTCGGAAGCCGTTCAGGCCTATCTGGAGACCCGCTTCATCAGCCAGATGAGCTGATTTGCGCAAAAATCTCTTCTCCCCGCCGGGGAGAAGATGGCCTGAAGGGTCAGATGAGGGGCAAGCTCTCCGCATATCTTTGCCGTTGCCCCTCATCCCGCTGCCGCGACCCTCTCTCCCTCGGGGAGAAGGCGAAAGTCGCGGTCGCTCGATAGATTCTCACCTCCGAGAGTTGCCATAGCTTGCCTCCAGCCTCATCCTGCCTTAAAAGAACAAAAAGTGAACTTTGAGGGCGATATGAGCGACACGGCGGCACCGGCGTTGAAGGAAATCTTCAACCGCGAAAAATTGCGGCATATTGCCGATCAGACCAAGGCCGTGCATCCGCCGTTTGATGTTTCCGCCTTCATGGCACTCGCAACGACGAATCTCGACGCGCTCGGCATCATGCAGCGCATGCGGCAGGTAGCGACCAGCCTGCATGCCGCGCTGCCGGGCGACTATGCCCGCAACATCGAAATCCTGACCGCTGCTGCCCCCGGCATCGGCAATGGCTTTGCATCCATTTCGCTGCCGGAATATGTGGCGCTTTATGGCCTCTGCGATTTCGATCTTTCCATGCAGGCGCTGCAATATTTCACCCGCTTCGGCTCCTCGGAATTCGCCATCCGCCATTTTTTGCAAAAGGATATCGCCCGCACCCTTGCCGTGATGGAAACATGGTCGCAGCACGAGAACGAGCATGTACGGCGTCTGGCAAGCGAAGGCTGCAGGCCGCGCCTGCCCTGGTCGTTCCAGCTCAAGCCGCTGATCGACGACCCGTCGCCGGTAACCGCAATCCTGGATACAATGAAAGCCGATGAAGCGCTTTACGTGCGCAAATCGGTTGCCAATCACCTGAACGACATCACCAAGGACAATCCCGCCTTCGTGCTGGCGATGATCGACACATGGCCGAAAGACAATCCGCATACGCGCTGGATTACCCGGCAAGCCTTGCGTACGCTGATCAAGAAGGGCGATGCGGCCGCACTCTCCCATCTCGGCGCGCATGAGGAAGCGCAGATCGCGCTTGCAGCGTTTCAGGTTTCACCGGAAAAGATCGTTCTCGGCAATCCCGTGCGGATTTCGGCCTCCTTCACCTCCACGGCAAGGAGCCCGCAGAAACTGGTGATCGATTACGCCGTGCATTACGTCAAGAAGAGCGGCGACGCCTCGGCGAAGGTCTTCAAGTGGAAGGAGATCGAACTTCAGCCGGGCGAGACATGCGCACTGTCAATCAGCCGCGCCATGCGCGACTTTACCACCCGCAAGCACTATGCCGGTGTCCACAAGGTCGATCTCATGGTCAATGGCAGGCTGGCAGCCGAGGCCTCTTTCGAGCTTCTGATCTAAGGCTGCCAAGGGTCTCTCACGCCGCCGGGAAAATCTTTGCCCGGCGGATGATGATGGAGCCACGATCACCGGCGGCGACATCATTTTCCGGCGGCACGTCGAATTCCAGGAGATCACCGCCATCGGTGCTGGCGATCACCCGGCGCTCTCCCGCCCGGTCGAGAACCCGCGCCACCGAAGCCGGAATGCCCTCATGCAGGTCCTCCCATTCGAGATCGCCGGGACGGGCATAGATATCGACGGCGCCATCTCCCTGTCCATAGGAGAAGGGCAGTTCATTGTCGCCGACATAGACCTTGCCGCCACGCGCCACGCCGGAAACCCGGTTGGCATCGCCGAGAAAACGCATGACGAACGAACTATTCGGCTGGCGGCACACTTCTTTCGGCGTTCCCTGCTGCACGATCTCTCCCTGGTTGAGAATGACGACACGGTCAGCCAGATCGAGCGCCTCTTCCTGATCATGCGTCACGAAAATCGTGGTGATGCCAAGCGCATCATGGATTTCGCGCAGCCAGCGACGCAGGTCGCGGCGCACATTGGCGTCGAGCGCGCCGAATGGCTCATCCAGCAGAAGAACTTTCGGGTCGACCGAAAGGGCGCGCGCCAATGCCACGCGTTGCCGCTGCCCGCCGGATATCTGCGCCGGGAAACGGTCACCCAGACCGTCGAGTTTGACGAGGTTCAAAAGTTCCGCGACACGGGCGTCAATCGCCGCCTTGTCACGCTTGACCTTTGATACCTTCATGCCGAAGGCGATGTTCTCATGCAGCGTCATATGCGGGAAAAGCGCATAATGCTGGAACACGAAACCGACGCCGCGGTCGCGCACCGGAATATTGGTGGCGTCCTCGTTCCCAAACAGGATGCGGCCGCCATCGCTATATTCGAGACCGGCAACCATGCGCAAAATCGTCGTCTTGCCGGAGCCGGACGGCCCGAGCAGCGCCAGAAGCTCGCCGCTTTCGATATCGAGTGAGACATCACGCACGGCGCGGAAGGTATCGAAGGTCTTCACCACATTTTCGAGGCGGATTTTCATGGGAATCAGGTCTCCGTGGCGATGGCGGCATCGCCGTTGGTCTTTTTGCGCCCACGCCCGGCACCGCGCCGTTCCAGCGCCACCTTGGCGATGATGGTGACGACGGCGAGCAAAGCAAGGATCGAGGCCGAGGCAAAGGCGCCGGCCGTCTGGTAATCGTGGTAGAGCAGCTCGATATGCAGCGGCAGCGTGTTGGTCTGGCCGCGAATATTGCCTGACACGACCGATACCGCGCCAAACTCACCCATCACGCGGGCGTTGCACAGAACAACACCATAAAGCAGCGCCCATTTGATATTCGGTAGCGTCACCGAAAAGAAGGTGCGCCAGCCGGATGCGCCAAGCGAGGTTGCCGCCTCTTCCAGATCACGGCCCTGCGCCTGCATCAAGGGAATGAGTTCACGCGCCACGAAAGGTGCCGTGACGAACATCGATGCGATGACGATGCCGGGCAGCGCGAAGAGTATCTTGATATCATGCGCATCTAGGAACGGCCCGAACAACCCCTGTAATCCGTAAACAAAGAGATAGGCGACACCGGCGACGATCGGCGAGATGGAGAAGGGTATTTCGATCAGCACCAGCAGGAAGCGCCGGCCGGGAAAATCGAACTTGGTGATAGCCCATGCGGCCGCAACGCCGAAGGCCGTGTTGATGGGCACGGCGATCAACGCCGTCAGCACCGTCAGCATAATGGCGTGGCGGGTGTCGGGATGGGTGATGGTGGCGGAATAGACCTTCCAGCCCTGCGAAAAAGCCTCGACGCCGATGATGATCAGCGGGGCGACAACCAGCAAAGCGCCGATGACCAGCACGAAGGCGATCAGGCTGCGGCGAACCCAGTTTGCATCTCCGACCCGCGGAGGCTTGCGGTGTTGGGAAAAGGCGCTCATGTCCTAGCTCCTCACCGTGTAACGCAATGCGCGTGTCTGCAGGTAATTGGTCACCGCCAGCATGATGAAAGCGGTGATGAGCAATACGGAGGCGATGGCGGCTGCGGCCTGATAATCATATTCTTCCAACCGGATGAAGATCAGCAGCGCGGTGATTTCAGTCGAAAATGGCTGGTTGCCGGCAATGAAGATGATCGCTCCGAATTCGCCGAGGCTGCGGGCGAAGGAAAGCGACAGACCGGCCAGAAGAGCGGGCGTCAAAAGCGGCAGGATGACCTTGCGGAAGATTTCGAGATCCGAACCACCGAGCGACTGCGCCGCTTCCTCCAGCGCCGGATCGAGGTCTTCCAGCACCGGCTGCACGGTGCGCACGATGAAGGGCAGGCTGGTAAAGGCCATCGCCACCATGATGCCAACAGGCGTATAGGCCACCTTGATGCCGAGCGGTGCCAGCAGCGAACCGAACCAGCCATTGCCCGCAAACAGCGTCGTCAACGCAATGCCGGCGACGGCGGTGGGCAGCGCAAAGGGCAGATCGACGATGGCATCAACGAAACGCCAGCCGGGAAAGCGGTAACGCGTCAGCACCCAGGCAAGCGCCAGCCCGAAAATGACATTGAACAGCGTGGCGGCCAGCGCGCAGAGCACGGTGACGCGATAACTGGCAACGGCGCGCGGCGAAGAAATGATAGCCCAATATTCGGCCGGCCCAAGGCTTGCCGCCTTGAACACCAGTGCCGAGAGCGGCAGGAGCACGATGATCGCGACGTAAGTCAGGGTAACGCCAAGGGACAATTTCAGCCCCGGCAGAACATTCCGCTTCAAACCCCCGCCCCCATTTCATCATGAAGCGACCCGGCAGTTTCCCGCCGGGTCGTTTTCAAGTTCCGTTTCGTTGTGATTAGCGGCTGCCGTAAAGCGTATCAAGCGTCGCGCCGGATGCAAAATGCTCTTTCTGGATTTTATCCCAGCCGCCGAACACGTCATTGACGTTGACGAGGCGAATGGCCGGAAAGTCACCCTTGAATTCGCCGACGACTTTTTCATCATGCACGCGGTGGCCGAACTGCGCCGCAATGCGCTGGCCTTCTTCCGTATAGAGGAAATCAAGGTAGCTCTTGGCCAGTTCACGCGAACCGCGCTTGTCGACCACCTTGTCCACAACCGCCACCGGGAATTCGGCCAGCAGGCTGACGGAAGGCACGACGCCTTCAACCTTGTCCTTGCCATATTGCTTGGCAATGCCACGGGTCTCGGCCTCGAAGGTGATCAGCACGTCGCCGATTTCACGCTCGACGAAAGTGGTGGTGGCAGCACGGCCCCCGGTGTCGAAAACCGGCGTGTTGTCGAAGATTTTCTTAACGAATTCCTGAACCTTCTTCTCGTCGCCGTTGAACTTCTCCTTGGCGTAAGCCGTGGCGGCAAGGTAGGTGTAGCGGGCATTACCCGAGGTTTTCGGATTGGGGAAAACGACCTTCACGTCGTCACGGGCAAGGTCGTCCCAATCCTTGATGCCCTTGGGATTGCCGGCCCGCACGAGGAAGGACGGGAAGGAATAGAACGGCGAAGCGTCGTTCGGGAAATCCTTCTGCCAGTCGGCGGAGACAAAACCCTGCTTCACCAGAAAGTCGACATCGGTCACCTGGTTGAAAGTGACGACATCAGCTTCCAGACCCTCAACAATGGCACGCGCCTGCTTGGAGGTGCCGGCATGCGACTGATCGACAGTAACGCCCGGGTGCTGCTTGATGAAAGCCTCATTCTCGGCCGCAAAAACCTCGCGAGCGACATCGTAAGATGCGTTGAGAATGGTGGTCGGAGACTGCGCCTGCGCCGCACCTGCAAAAAGGGCGGCAATGGCAGTGCCGATAATAAGAAGACGTTTCATGAATACCCCCGGAAAATCGAATGGTGCTCAACATAGAGGGCGGAGGCAACTGCGGCGAGAAACAGTCATGCTTTACGGAAGCATGAACTGGAAATTTCACCCAAAGAACAAAATTTCCATAGGCGATGATTTCATATATGGCGACAAGGCGGATTTCTTTTGCGTCGAACTAAAGACGGTGCTCGGGAAACAGGTTGCCGGAATGATCAACAAGGTAGCGTGAAATATCCTCCTCGCGCACCTCCTCCAGCCGCGCCGGTCGCCAGCGCGGATTGCGGTCCTTGTCGACCAAGGCGGCACGCACGCCTTCGTAAAAATCATGCTGGCGCAATATCTCGGTGCCGGCGGCAAACTCCCGCTCCAGACACTCGATCAGGCTCGCACTTTCGCGGCCAAGGCGCAGAAGCTTCAGTGTCAATTTCAGGCTGGTGGGAGAACGTTTTTGCAGAACTTCAAGCGTTTCTCGCGAAAAGGCATCATCGCGCATCGAAAGCGCTGCGAAAATCTCCTCGACGGTATCGAAGCGGAATGTAGCATCGATGACCTCCCGGTTTTTAGCCAGCACGCCTTCATCCGCATCGGTGGCATAGGCCGCTATCGCCGCCTCCACACCTTCGACATCCGTCGTTTGCGACAGATCCTGCATCAGAGCTTCGAGACGGTCCGAAGGGACGAAATAATCGGCAAACCCGGCATAGATCGCGTCGGCAGCGTTAACGGCGTTGCCGGTTAGCCCGAGCCACGTGCCGCATTCGCCTCGCGCCTTCGGCAAAAGCCAGGAGCCGCCAACATCCGGGAAATAACCGATACCCGTTTCCGGCATGGCAAGCCTTGTCCGCTCGGTGACGATGCGGTGGCTGCCATGAGCGGAAATACCGACACCACCTCCCATGACGATGCCATCCATCAACGCGACATAGGGTTTGCCAAAACGGGCGATCCGATAGTTGAGCGGGAATTCTTCGCGCCAGAAATCAAGCACCTGCGGGTCACCCGCCTTGCCGAGATCGTGAATGATGCGGACATCACCCCCGGCACAGAGCCCTTTTTCGCCCTCCCCCCTCAGCACGACGCAGGATATGCCGGGGTCTTCCTCGAAACGCTGCAGCGCCTGAAACAGGGCGCGCACCATCGGCAATGTCAGGCTGTTGATGGCTTTCGGACGGTTAAGGCTGATGATGCCGGCCCTTTGCCGTTTCTCTACGATGACCTGCACCTCCGCTTCGGTTCCCAGTTCCAATCTCGCCTCCTCCGCTGCCAGTTATCCACCCATCTTGGCGGCCTTGGCGCAATCACGCAACGTTGATCTTCTCGTATGGGAACGTCTTTCGCTTAAACCGCTTTCCCAAGCGTAAAATGCCTGGAATCCGCTTTCGCAATGCAGCATGTTTGCTTGACGCCCGGAAGATCATGGCATGTAATGGGTCCTGGAAATGCCGGCATTGATTCCTGTCGAGCGTGTGCCGGACCAAGCGGAATGTCGCCTTCTCAAAGGCGCTGTAAACAGCAACGGGAGACGAGCATGCAGGTTTCGGAAAACGAGTGGATCAGCAAACGTGCCTATACACTCTGGGAAAAGGAAGGCCACCCCCACGGCCGCGATGCGGCACATTGGGAACAGGCAAAACATGAATTTTCACTTCTGAAGACATCGGAAGCAACGAAACCGGCCCAGCGCAAGAAGGCAGCTCCCAAAGCCGTCTCCGCTGATGCCGCAGCACCGGATGCAGAAGCCCCGGCGAAACCCAAAGCCCGCGCTCGCAAGGCCGCCGCTGCGAAATAAAGACCTCCCACATAGTCATCTGAGGCAGCAAATGAAAAAGCCCGACGAAATCTCGCCGGGCTTTCTCTGTTTAGCGTGCGTCGCAGCCCGGATCGCCAATCCGGCAACCGCCCCGGGGGTTTTCCGAAGCAGGTGCGCGGCGTGGATCATCCCACTGGCGACGCTCCGGAGGGAGCTGGCCCCCATTCTCGTTTGGTTGACGGTCGCGGTTGCGGTCCCGGTTATCATCTTCGGCGCGGGGGCGATTGTCCTCGCGGCGCGGTCTGTCGCCCTGATTTCTGTCACCCTGATTACGATCGCCTTGGTTCCAGTCGCCATAACGGCGCTCCCAGCGGCCATCATTCGGTCCGCCGCCCTGGCGCGGATCACGTGATTCATCGCGGCGACCGTCGCGCCAGTCATCCCGGCGACCGTCACGCCAGTCGTCCCGGCGGCCATCACGCCACTCGTCGCGCGGACGCGGACGATCCCAGTCTGCGCGCGGCGGCGGTGCGACATTCCAGTAACCGCCGGACGGGCGACGCCAGCGATCACGCTCGCGGTAAAAATCGCGGTCGCGATAATAGCGGTCCCAGTACCGGCCGGCTTCGAAGGTGATGATCGGCACGCCGAGATCGCGGTAGTAGCGCGGCTCGACATAGACCCGGTTCTGCCGGTAGGTGGTTTGGATGTAACGCCCGGCGACCCAGCCGCGACCGGCCACAAAGGAAACATCGCACCAGGGCGTATCGGACAGGCAGCCATGCACCGTGAGCGGTGCGCCGTTCGGAATCACGACGACGGCTGGGTAAGCCGTGCTCGGGCCCGAGCGCATATTCACGTTCGCTGTGGCAAAGCCGCGCGTCGCGGCTTCGGCAAGTGCCGGCGCAGCGAGCATGGCCACCAGCGCAATTGCGCCAAACAGTTTTCTCTTCACTTCTTTCTCCTCAAGCAAAGGCCCGCTTTGCCCTTGTCGGCATCCATCTTTTTCGATGGACGAGTATGCGTTCCGCATACTGCCACGATCGGAAAATACGCGTCTCTCCATGAACGCAGCATGAAACAAATGAGGCGCTGTATCAGTTCCACCTGCGGCATTGCGCCCCCGACAAATTGCCAGCGGAATGGCCCGTCGGTCTTGACTTCGGGGGGCAATCATCCGACTTGAGTGCAACAGCAATATGGAGCAGAACCATGAGCGAAACCGCACAGACGACCGTCGACCAGAGCGAAGTGGATCGTTTCTCCGCGATGGCTGCCGAATGGTGGAGCCCGACGGGCAAGTTCCGCCCGCTGCACAAGTTCAATCCCGTGCGGCTGGAATATATCCGCAACCGCGTCTGCGAGAATTTCGGCCGCGACCCGAAGGCGCATCGCCCGCTGGAGGGGCTGCGCGTGCTGGATATCGGCTGTGGCGGCGGCCTGCTTTCCGAACCCGTAGCGCGCATGGGCGCCACCGTGGTGGGCGCAGATCCTTCGGAGAAGAACATCGGCATCGCTTCCACCCATGCGCGTGAGAGCGGCGTCACCGTCGATTACCGCGCCGTAACCGCCGAACAATTGCAGGAAGCGGGCGAAACCTTCGACGTCATCCTCAACATGGAGGTTGTGGAGCATGTGGCCAATGTCGATTTCTTCGTCACCACCTGCGCCAAAATGGTGCGCCCCGGCGGGCTGATGTTTGCCGCCACCATCAACCGCACGCTGAAGGCCCGGGCACTCGCCATCTTCGCCGCCGAAAACGTGCTGCGCTGGCTGCCGCGCGGCACCCACCAATATGAGAAGCTGGTTCGCCCGGAAGAGCTTGAGCGGCCGATGGTTGCAAGCGGCATGGATATCATCCACCGCACCGGTGTCTTCTACAACGTGCTGCAGGATCGCTGGAATCTCTCGCCGGATATGGACGTCAACTACATGATGCTGGCGAAACGGCCGGCATAAATCGGCATTCACACTGGAATAGCCTGCACCGCAGACAGCAGTTCCTTTTGCCCGGCAGCATTTCTTGCGGCGATATTCCGGACCTCGGCCCGGTCGATTTCAATCGGAGTTCCGTTAGCCGCAAAAGGTTGCTTGAAATTGAACGCCTGCGGCGACGGGCCATGGTCGTGCAGATGTTCGAACCTTCTGACGGCATCAGTCCAGAGGGGATTATCCGCAGCATCCATCCACCATAGAACAAGCGGTGGCCATTTCTGCGGAGTATTCCAGTTGCGTCCATGCTTCAGGGCCTCGGCATGCACGCCGGAGTAGGAATAGGCCATCAGCGATTCAAGATCGCGCCAGAGCGAAAAGGACGAAACACCGCTTGTCGCGCCGTTTTCCTTCAGGAAACGCGGGAAGACCTGCACGCCCCAGCTCGCGGGTCCGGGTTCGCCTTCGTAGCCGGACCGACCGATGAAACCTTCCGCGCGTTCGGCGGCCATGAAATTCAAAGGTTCGCGCCGGGCAAATCCGGCAACGGCGGGATCATCATAAGCGGCAATCTGTATTCCGAAATTGTAGATTGCTACCCGCATAGAAAAACTCAGTTTATGTCGTCAGGTAACGACGGCAGCGGCGCGATTTCGATGCCCTCGTCCAGCAGGGCCTTGGCTTCCTGCACGGAGGCATTACCGATAATGCCGCGCTCGTCCGCCTCACCATAATGGATTTTGCGGGCCTCTTCAGGGAATTTATCGCCGACATCCTCCGCATTGGCGCGAATATTGGCTACGGCCTCGCGGATTTTCGCAATCGCTTCCTTTTTCGCCGTGTCCATGGCGAGTGTCTGGCGTTCATCCTTCTTGCGAGCGGTGGAGACCGACGGCGCCATCAGAAGTTTGGAGACCTGCACGGAATTACAGACCGGACAGGTCAGCAAGCCGCGCTGCAACTGATTATCGAAATCGTCGCTACCGGCAAACCAGCCTTCAAACTCATGGCCTTTCTCGCAGGCCAGCGCATAACGGATCACGCCGCCTCACCTCCGGCAGGTTTCAGGGGAATAACCGTATCCAGCCCGAACTCGCGGGCATTGCGCAGATTGGGAATTTTTCCGCGTGCGGCCGCCACCAGCGCCGTATCGATCTCGGCGAAGATGATCTCCTCCCCGCCGCCGCCGGCAATGGCCAGAACCTTGCCCCAGGGGTCGATGATGATGGAATGGCCGAAAGTCTCACGTCCATCCTCATGCACCCCGGCCTGTGCGGCGGCGATGACGAAAGCGCCGTTTTCAATGGCGCGGGCGCGCAGCAGAACTTCCCAGTGGGCTTCCCCCGTCTGGCGGGTGAAGGCGGCGGGCACCGTCAGAACTTCGGCACCGGCCAGCGCTTCCGCCCGGAAAAGCTGAGGGAAACGGACGTCATAGCAGATGGCGAAGCCGAATTTTGCCAAGGGGAGTTCGGCGACACGCGCCACTTCGCCGGGCTCGTAGGCAGCGCTTTCGCGCCAGCTTTCGCCATTGTCGAGATCGACATCGAACATGTGGATCTTGTCATAGCTGCAGACGCGCGAGCCATCCGGCGCGAAGAGAAACCCGCGATTGGCAATCTTGCCATCCGGCCTGGCAATCGCCGTCGAGCCGACATGGACATGAATACCGAGTTCGCGTGCCAGCCGTGCGGCAGTCGCAACGATGATATCGCCATCGTCATCGCGCAGCTGGGCGCGGAGCGCCTGCCTGTCTTTCTGGATCGCGCCGGTCATTTCCGGGGTCTGGACATAAACAGCGCCTTCCGCCGCAGCGGCGCGCACCAGCCGTTCCATATCGGCGGCGTTTTTTGCCGGATCAACGCCCGAGCGCATCTGGATGGCGGCAGCCTTGAAACTCATCACATCCTCCGTCGATCGGGCCGATCAGGCCGCCAGCATCGCGTCCAGTTTGCCGGCACGCTCCAGGGCGTGCAGATCATCGCAACCGCCAACAAGCTCGCCATTGATGAAGATTTGCGGAAAGGTCGTTCCGCCAGATTTCTCGATCATTTCCTGCCGGTATTCCGGTGTTGTGGTCGCGTTATATTCCGCATAATCAACGCCCTTGCTGTCCAGCAGCGCCTTGGCGCGCGCGCAATAACCACAAAAATCCCGCGTATAGATCGTTACCGGTGCCATGTCTTTCAAAGCCTCGCAAACGTGCGATCAAACGCACGGTTTCCTCACGTTATCAAGGCTTCATATAGGCCCGGAAATGGCCATTGCAAAGGTCAAAACTGTCACATCCGCGGCACCTGCCTTGCGCAGGGCGCGGCTTGCCGCACCCACCGTCGCTCCGGTCGTATAGACGTCGTCCACCAGCACCACGCGCTTGCCATGAACATCGATTTCCCGACCGGGCGCAAACGAGAAAGCGCCGCGCACATTATCCCGCCGGGCAAGAGCGGAGAGCCCTACCTGGCGCTCCGTCGGCTTCACGCGCAACAGCGTGCCGGCAAGCAGCGGTTTGCCGGCGACCCCCGCCAGATGCCGCGCCAGTTCGGCGGATTGATTGAAGCGACGGCGCAGGAAACGGTGACGATGCAAGGGCACGGGCACAACACAATCGCAGGCATCCACCGTTCCGTCGCTTGCCCGCAGCATCCACAGCGCCATCAACCGGGCGAGGTCGGTGCGGTCCTGATATTTCAGGCGATGCACCAGCTTTCGGGCAGTGCCTTCATGGCTGGCGACGGCGCGCAGGCGATCAAAGGGTGGCGGATCAGCAATGGCCTGCGCACTGACTACGCCTTCGCCGTGATCACGCGAAAAGGGGATACCCAAAACCTCGCAGAAAGGCCGTTCGATGAAGGCAACCTCCCGCCAGCAATCGGGACACAACGCCCCCTCGCCGCCCGTCATGCGATTGCAGCCTGCGCAGGTGGGCGGATAAACCATGCAGAAGGCCGCGCGCAACAGACCACGGGCAGCGGCCGGCACGATGGCAGACTTCGACAGTAAACCCGAAAACAGATCGTCACCAGCACCCATGAGGTTGACTTTAGCGCCGAACGGGTGCCTTTGCGAGAGCGATATGGTCCGGCCAGATACCGGAAAACGATGCCCCAGGGGCATGACAGCAAAGATACGGCCCGCCGATCCCGAAGGCGCTATTGGCCGAGCAGGCAAGACGATGGATATTCTCTTTGACCAGGCCCTGATCGAACAAAACCGCCGCCGGGCATGGAACCGGCGTGACGACAACGCCCTGTTTCTTCTCGATATGGCAGCTGAAGAACTCGCTGACAGGCTCGCCATCGTCGAGCGCCAATTCGAGACCGCAATCGAACTGCATGGGGGAACCGGCATCACTGCGCAGCGCCTGGCTGAAACAGGCAAGGTGGATGCAATCCGCCGTATCGAGACCGAGAGCTGTTTTGCGACGGATGGGAATATTCCGCAGGCAGCCTCAATGGAGCATCTGCCGCTTGAGGAAGCTTCCGCCAACCTCGTCGTTTCACCGCTTGCCCTGCATCTGACCAACGATACGCCCGGCGCGCTGATCCAGATCCGGCGAGCATTGAAGCCGGATGGCCTTTTTCTCGGCGCCATTCCCGGCAGCGGCACCTTGCATGAACTGCGCGACGTGCTGTTGACGGCGGAGGCGGAACTGACCGGTGGTGCCAGCCCGCGCGTCATTCCCTTCGCCGATGTGCGTGATGTCGGGGCGCTATTGCAACGCGCCGGCTTTGCGCTTCCGGTCACCGACTCGGAAACCTATACGGTGCGGTACGATTCGATTTTCCCGCTGATGCGCGACCTGCGCGCCATGGGCATGGCCAATCCCCTGGCAAGCCGCAGCCGGAAACCGCTCAACCGCGCGTTTTTCCTGCGGGCAGCGGAGCTTTACGCCGAACGTTATTCCGATCCGGACGGACGGATAAGGGCGACTTTTTCCATTATCTATGTTTCGGGCTGGGCGCCGCATGAGAGCCAGCAGAAACCGCTGAAGCCCGGCTCCGCCAAGGTGCGTCTGGCCGATGCGCTGAAGACAACCGAGGTGAAACTGTCCTGAGCGCTTGCCCCAGCACTTTCAACTGTTGGCGAAAGTATCGGCGATAAACTTGAAAACCGTGTTGATGTTACTGCTGATGGTGCCGGCGCCAGCGATGAGTGCCGCGGAAATCACCCCGACGATCAGACCGTATTCGACTGCGGTAGCCCCGTCTTCGTTTTTGCAGAAATCGATAAAAGAACGCAGCACAGGATATTCCCCATCCGCCATCCGGTTTATCCCCCCGGCCGGCACTATGCTTTATTGAAATCGAATATATCTTAAGACGACCAGTATGAGGAATCGGTTACCGATGATGGTAAACGATCAGCAACCGCTATCGTTATTATAACCGGTCACGACGCAGGGCATTTCCGGCATCGGCTGGGTTATGCTGCGGCGGATGGAATAGGTCTTGCCCGTGTCCGTCTTCTTGATCGAGCCGGTGCTGATCATGTCATAATTGTCGGGAAACTGTGCCACGCGGGTGGATGATTTTCCGGCAAGCATGGGGGTGATGATCAGGGAAAGCGCGATAACGGCCGTGCCGAAAAGCAGCGCTACATTTAGAACGCCGGTGCGACGGGATTTATCGGAATAAGAGTGACGACCTTCCACCGTCTTCCAGAAATCCTCGTTCATGACCAACCTCGTCTCGCGCAGTTTACCGCTTCTTTAGATTAACAATCTGCCAGAGGGTGCTGAACGATCTCTTAACGCAGCCCCGTTTTGGCACGGCAAAGCGTGGTTTCAAGGGCATTTTCACGAAGCTGTGACGGCGTAAGGGGGCGGGCGCCGCCTTAAAGCAGATCCTGCAGGAAAGGGATCAGCGGCTCATCGGCCGGCGGCATGGGGTAATCGCGCAGGGCCTGCGGCTTCACCCATTTGAGCGCCTGCCCTTCCCGCCCGTGCGGTATGCCTTCATAACGACGGCACACATAGAGCGGCATCAGCAGGTGAAAGGTCTCATAAGTATGGCTGGCGAAGGTCAGCGGTGCGAGGCAGGCGACCTTGGTCTTGATACCCAGTTCCTCATCAAGCTCGCGAACAAGGGTCTCTTCCGGCGTCTCGCCGTGCTCCACCTTGCCGCCGGGAAATTCCCACAGGCCGGCAAGAGACTTGCCTTCCGGCCGCTGCGCCAGGAGGATGCGGCCGTCCTGATCGAGAAGCGCGCAGGCAGCGACCAGCAGGATTTTTTTGCCCGCCTCACTCATTCTTCAGTGCCCTTGTCCTCAGCACCCTTGTGCCAATAGCGGTAACGATAAGCTTCGGTGAAACCGAATTTTTCATAGAGCGCAATCGCGGCCGCGTTGGTGGAAACCACCTGCAACCATGCACTTTTTGCGCCGCTGATTCTCGCCCAGCGCAACGCCGAGGCTAAAATCTGCGTGCCAAGACCTTTTTTTCGTTGCGACTTGTCAACATCGAGGGAGATGATGCCGGCGAGATCGTTATCCTGAACGCAAATAACAGTCGCAAGCGGGCTGCCCTCAACTTCTTCGTTGATGAACAGGCCGAGCGTCGGCTTGATGGAGCTGACGATCTCGGCAATCGCCGGACGCAGGGACGCATCGCCATCGCTGACCTTGAGACTGGCTTCCACAAAACGGCCGATATCGTGGCTCGGCAGGCTCACGAGCGTCTCCGGAAGCTCCATTCCGGAAAGATCGGCCGTCATCACCTTGACTTCCTCGAACACGGACCAGCCGTCCTTGACCAGAAAGTCCTTCAGTTGCGGCGGCATCAGCGTCGTTTCGCGCACCACCAGCGGGCGGCCGAAATCCTCAAAACGCTTGCGCGCCTTCTCCAGCCGCACCGCGCTGTTGCCATAATCCGACGGATCGAGCGGCACCACGCAGTTGATACGCTTGGATGGATGTGAACCCGTCAGGCGGATTTGCCAGCTGCCGTCATAAATCACCGACGAGGCAGGCCATGCCCGGAAGCTGACGGCTTCCAGACGGCGAACCAGCGGCAGATTGACGGCCTTGTTGTCCTGCATTTTCTTCGGCTCCAACGGTCAGCTCCGGTAGTCGCCGTTGATCGCAACATATTCCTTGGTCAGATCGCAGGTCCAGACCGTGGCCGTACCCTCACCGAGACCGATATCCACCTTCACCGGAATGTCTTCCAGCCGCATCACGGCGGTGGTCTCCGCTTCCGAATAATCCGGGTCGCGCTCACCATTCACGGCCACGCGCACGCCGCCGAACCAGATGGCGAGGCGGTCGCGATCAGCCATTTCGCCGGACTTACCGACGGCCATGACGACACGGCCCCAATTGGCGTCCTCGCCGGCAACGGCGGTCTTCACCAGCGGCGAATTGGCGATGGAAAGGGCTATCTTCTTGGCAGCGGCATCGTTTTCCGCACCCGTGACGGTGACTTCCACCATCTTGCGCGCGCCTTCGCCATCGCGAACAACCTGCAACGCCAGATCCTTCAGGAGATCGTTCAGCGCGGCGCGGAAGGAGGACAGGCGCTCGTCATCGGCGCTCGTTACCTTTACCTGGCCGTCTTCGGCCGCCGCACCCGTGGCAAACAGCATCAGCGTGTCTGACGTGGATGTGTCGCTATCAACAGTCACGGAATTGAAGGTTGGGCCGACACCGGCGGAAAGCAGGGATTGCAGGGCGGCAGGCTCAATATCGGCATCCGTCACCACAAAAGAGAGCATCGTCGCCATATCGGGGGCAATCATGCCCGCCCCCTTGGAAATACCATTGATTGTCACGATCACGCCGCCGATTTCGGCGGTGCGGGTCGCGACCTTGGGGTAGGTGTCGGTGGTCATGATCGCCTTGGCAGCTTCCTGCCAGAAATCGGCTTCCGCCCTGACATTCATGTCGCCGAGAACACCGGCAAATTTCGAGGCATCCAGCGGCTCGCCGATCACGCCCGTCGATGCCAGGAACACTTCACCCTCAGAGCAGCCGACGGCAGCGGCGGCGGATTTCGCCGTCAGCTCGGTCGCGGCCTTGCCCTTGACGCCGGTAAAGGCATTGGCATTGCCGGAATTGACCACCACGGCACGCGCTGCGCCGCCGCCGAGATTGGCGCGGCAGAAATCAACCGGAGCCGAGGGGCATTTCGATTTGGTGAAGACGCCCGCCACGCTTGCCGGCTTGTCGAACACCATCAGGAGAACGTCGGTACGGTTCTTGTACTTGATGCCGGCGGCGGCCGTCGCCATGCGAACACCGCGCAGCGCAGGCATGTCGGGATAGGATTTCGGAGCGAGCGGGGAAACGGCAACGGACATGGGAAGCGCCTGAAATTCTGGAAATGGGGAGGTATGGAAGTGCCGGAGATGAAACGGGGCGGCCTCAAAGCCGCCCCGTAACATGGGTCTTTATTACTGCTGCGGCTGCTGAGCCTGCTGTTCCTTCGTGGCTTCGTCGTAGCCCTTCTTCAGCGTCTCATCCATGATTTCGATCTTCTGGTCAGCCTTTGCCTTCTCGATGAGGGCAACGTACTTGTCACGCATGACAAGCTGACGAACCTGCGGCTCGACCTGATCGAAAGCCGGCGGCGGGGCAATGCGCTTGTCTTCAAGCTTGATGACGTGGAAGCCGAACTGCGTCTTGACGGGGGTCTTGGTGTAAGCACCCTTTTCGAGGCCGAAAGCGGCTTCTTCGAATTCCGGCACCATGCGGCCCTTGCCGAACCAGCCGAGATCGCCACCGTCATCCTTGTTGGAATCGGTCGACTTCTCCTTGGCGAGAACTGCGAAATCCTTGCCCGAATCAAGCTGCTTGATGATGTCCTTGGCTTCATCTTCGCTGGCGACCAGGATGTGGGCAGCCTTGATTTCTTCTTCCTGCGGCAGAGCTGCCACTTCCTTGTCGTAGCGTGCCTTCACTTCGTCAGCGGTAACGGCATCAACCACATGCTTGCGGAAATAGGCATTGTGCAGCTCACGGTCCTGGATGAATTCCATGCGCTTCTTGAAATCCTCGGTCTTTTCGAGACCTTCTGCGCTGGCGTTCTTCACGAGAAGCTTGACGTCGATCGCGCCGGAAAGGGCTGCAACCTTCTTCTGCTCGTCGGGAAGCTGCGCGAGCTGCGGATCGAGGTTGCCCATGGCGAGGTCGAGTTCGGACTGGTGGATTTCCAGATCGCCGACCTTGGCGACAACCTTGTCTTCCTGTGCAAAAGCCGGAAGCTGGAGGCCGAGCGTGGCCACAATCACCGCAGCCGCAATTTTATTATAGCGCAACATTTTGAACCTTTCGGGGACAATGCCGGCTCCAGACATGGTTTCCGGCTCTGAAAAAACTTCCAAACACCGGATTGTGGCCATTCTGTAACGGGCAGAACCGTTGACATCATTTGCCCCCCCTCTTATCTGTCACGCAACCTCGCGTCCAGATACGTTGAAGGGCGAAGTCCGTCATTTGTTGCTGAAATCAGCGTGACGGAGAAAAGCGCCCGCGAAAACGGAATTTCAGAAAGGGCCAGTAAGATGGTCAGTCTCGGCGGAATAGCCCGCAAGTTGTTCGGTTCGGCAAATGAACGCCGCGTCCGCTCCTATAAAAGCAAGATCGCAGCCATCAATGCGCTGGAAGAGGCCACCAAGGCCTTGTCCGACGAAGCGCTGGCGGCAAAGACGGCGGAATTCCGCCAGCAGCTTGCCGATGGCAAGACGCTGGATGACCTGCTGATCCCGGCTTTCGCCGTCGCCCGTGAGGCGTCGCGCCGCGTCCTGCACATGCGCCCCTTCGACGTGCAGCTGACCGGCGGCATGATTCTTCATGGCGGCGCCATTGCCGAAATGAAGACCGGTGAAGGCAAGACGCTGGTGGCGACCCTTGCGGTCTACCTCAACGCGCTCGCCGGCAAGGGCGTGCATGTCGTTACCGTCAACGACTATCTCGCCAAGCGCGACGCCGCCACGATGAGCAGGCTCTACGGCTTCCTCGGGCTGACGACCGGCGTCATCGTGCACGGTCTGGACGACGACCAGCGCCGCGAGGCCTACGCCTGCGACATCACTTACGCGACGAATAACGAGCTCGGCTTCGATTATCTGCGCGATAACATGAAATACGACCGCGCCCAGATGGTGCAGCGCAGCCATAATTACGCGATCGTCGACGAAGTCGACTCGATCCTCGTTGATGAAGCGCGCACACCGCTCATCATCTCCGGCCCGCTGGACGACCGCTCCGATCTCTACAACACCATCGACGCCTTCATTCCGCTGCTGACACCTGAAGATTACGAAATCGACGAGAAGCAGCGTTCGGCCAACTTCTCCGAAGACGGCACCGAGAAGCTCGAAAACCTGCTGCGGCAGGCGGGCCTGCTGAAGGGCGAATCGCTTTATGACGTCGAGAACGTCGCCATCGTTCACCACATCAACAATGCGCTGAAGGCCCACAAGCTCTTCACCCGCGACAAGGACTACATCGTCCGTAACGATGAAATCGTCATCATCGACGAATTCACCGGCCGCATGATGCCGGGCCGCCGTTATTCCGAAGGTCAGCACCAGGCTCTGGAAGCCAAGGAAAAAGTGCAGATCCAGCCGGAAAACCAGACGCTTTCCTCCGTCACCTTCCAGAATTATTTCCGCATGTACGCAAAGCTCGCCGGCATGACCGGTACGGCTTCGACGGAAGCGGAAGAATTCGGCAATATCTACGGCCTTGATGTCATCGAAGTGCCGACCAACCTGCCGATCCAGCGTATCGACGAGGACGACGAGGTCTACCGTACCGGCGAAGAGAAATTCCTCGCGATCATCACCGAGATCAAGGCGGCGCATGAGCGCGGCCAGCCGGTTCTGGTGGGCACGACGTCGATCGAGAAATCCGAGCTTCTGGCCCATATGCTGCGTCAGTCCGGCTTTACCGATTTCCAGGTTCTGAACGCCCGTTACCACGAGCAGGAAGCCTATATCGTTTCGCAGGCCGGCGTTCCCGGCGCCGTCACCATCGCCACCAACATGGCCGGCCGCGGTACCGACATCCAGCTCGGCGGCAACGTCGACATGCGCCTTGAGCGCGAGCTTGAAGGCATGGAGCCCGGCCCTGAGCGTGACGCGAAGGAAGAGGCTATCCGCGCCGAAATCAAGGTGCTGAAGGAAAAGGCGCTGGCCGCCGGCGGTCTTTACGTCATCGCCACCGAGCGCCACGAAAGCCGCCGTATCGACAACCAGCTGCGCGGTCGTTCCGGCCGTCAGGGCGACCCGGGCCGCTCGAAATTCTATCTGTCGCTGCAGGATGACCTGATGCGCATCTTCGGCTCCGAGCGCATGGACTCGATGCTGCAGAAGCTCGGCCTGAAGGAAGGCGAGGCAATCGTCCATCCGTGGATCAACAAGGCGCTGGAACGCGCCCAGAAGAAGGTCGAAGCCCGCAACTTCGAGACCCGCAAGAACCTTCTGAAATATGACGACGTGCTGAACGACCAGCGCAAGGTGATCTTCGAGCAGCGCCTCGAGCTGATGGAAGCCGACAATATCGGCGAAACCGCAGCCGACATGCGCAACGAAGTCATCGAAACGCTCGTCACCAAGCATGTTCCGGAAAATGCCTATGCCGAACAGTGGGATATTGCCGGTCTGAAGGCTGGTATCGCCCAGTTCCTGAACCTCGACCTGCCGGTGGAGGAGTGGGCCAAGGAAGAAGGCATCGCCGAGGACGACATTCTTCAGCGCGTTACCGAGGCGGCCGACAAATACGCCGCCGAGCGTGCGGAACGTTTCGGTCCTGAAATCATGACCTATGTGGAACGTTCGGTCATTCTCCAGACGATCGACCATCTGTGGCGCGAACATATCGTCAACCTCGACCATCTGCGCTCCGTCGTCGGTTTCCGTGGTTACGCCCAGCGTGATCCGTTGCAGGAATACAAGGCGGAAGCCTTCGAGCTGTTCCAGGCACTGCTTGCCAATCTGCGCGAAGGCGTCACCGCCCAGCTGATGCGCGTGGAACTGGTGCAGCAGGAACCGCAGCAGCCGGAACTGCCTGAGATGACCGCACATCATCTCGACCCCGTCACCGGCGAAGACGAGATGGCGCATGGCGCACCCGTCGCTTTCGTACCGGCCGAGGAACGCGATCCGAACAATCCCGCCACCTGGGGCCGCATCGGACGCAATGAAATGTGCCCCTGCGGCTCGGGCAAAAAATTCAAGCATTGCCACGGCGTCTACGAACAGGCGTAATTCAGGCCCGCTTACGATGATTATCGCCCGTAACCCCGTGTTACGGGCGATTTTCTTTGCGCCCGTTCATTGCTGTTGACGGATATCAGCGATTTCCAATATGGGAGCCTGACCATCTTCCAGAAAACGCTTTCATGAGCGCATCTGGCCCAGATGGAAGCGTCGGACGGGCTCACGATCTTTGTTTTTGCGCATTTTCCGGACGTACAACCGCTAAGCACTTTTGACGGAAATGCCCCATGGCCCCTCGCGATCTCGCCGCCTATATTTTTCTCGCGCTCGCATGGGGAATGTCTTTCCTGCTGCTTCTGCATGTCGTTGCGGCGTTCGGCTGGATCGGTGCCGTCACGCTTCGCTCGCTTGTCACTGCCGTCACCCTCTTTCTCATCGCGTGGGCCGCGCGCCGCAGGCTCGCATTTTCGGCCAGCTGGCGTGCCTTCACCGTGGTTGGCGCGACAACGGTTGCCGGGCAGTTGATCGGTCTTTCTTATGCGACACCGCTGGTCGGCACCGCCATGGCCGCCATTCTGGTGGCGACAATTCCGCTCTTTTCCATGCTCATCTCGCAGATATGGGGGCTTGAGCGGCTGACGCGACAGGGTATTGCCGGCCTTGTCATCGGCTTTGCCGGCATCATCCTGCTCGTTGGTTTTCCCGCCGTTCCCGTCACAACCGGTTTCATCATCGGCTGCGCCGCCGCTGTCGCGGCCTGCATCTGCGCCGCCTATGGCAGCAATTATGCCAGCCGCTATCTGAAAGGCGTCGGCTCCTGGGAAATCACCATCGGCTCCTTTCTGGCGGGTGGCCTGATGACCCTGCCGCTTCTGCTGGCCGTGCCATTGCCTGGAACGCCGGCTCTCATCGACTACGTCTATCTTCTGATACAGGCGGTGGTCATGAGCGGCCTTACCTACATCACCTATTTCCGGCTGGTCTCCACCATCGGCGCGACGAAGACCATCAGCGTTGAATTTGCCGTAACCGTCGTGGCGGTTCTTATCGGCGCTCTGGTGCTGGACGAACCCCTGTCACTTCCCCAGCTTTTGGGCGCGGGCATCATCATTTTGGGCTGCGCGCTCGTGCTTGACCTTTTGCCCAAGAAAAAAGCGCCGCCCACGCCATCCGGCGCATGAAGGGTTTATTAGCGTTTTCCACTAATAGTCGTGGTGGCTATCGCTGATCACGCGTGATCGCGTTTGCGACGCGAGGGGAAAATGCAACCGGGCAAGTCAGATTATGAGCATTATTGGGATCCCTTGCGGGCTCTCCTCATGCTGCTCGGCATTCCCTATCACGCCTCCCTGCTCTACAGCCACGCCCTGCCTTGGGATATCAAGGATTTTGAAACCAGCCCGGTGCTGACGGCACTTGGCGCGGCGCTCGTCACCTTCCGCATGCCGGCGTTTTTTCTGGTGGCCGGTTATTTTTCCGCCATGGTCATCGGCAAGAAGGGCAAAGCGCCGTGGCTCAGGCAGCGTTTCCTGCGCCTTGGGCTGCCCTTCATCGTGGCCGTGCTGATACTGGGGCCGCTGCAACTTTTCCTGCTGCAACTGGCTGGCATCGCCAAGGGTGATATCTCCGCCGACCAGCTGATGCAGAGCCTGCCGGGTCTGCTGCGCCCAAGCGAACAATGGATCATGCATCTGTGGTTCCTGCCCGCCCTCATTGCCTATTCCGTCCTGCTTGCAGGCCTGTTATTCCTCGCGGAACGCCCGCCACTGGCATATGCCACAGACTGGTTCGCCAGGGCGCGAATACGTTATCCGGCCCTGTTTTTTTTCGCGCTTTGCGCCTTTCCCGTTTTGTGGGAGCTGGCGGTTTACCTTTCCGGCCTGCTTGCGGGGAAAACCGGAAATGGCCTGTTTATCCTCTATGAACGGGCCTCCGATCCCTATGCGCGTTATCTGCCGTTTTTTCTCATCGGGGCGCTGTTGAACCGCGACCGGGTTCTCTTTCACCGCTTCCGCCAGACGGGCCCCCTCACCGGTATAATCGCCTTCGTCACCATCGCAACCGCGGTGACGCTGCGGCTGCAAAACCCCTTTTCCAGTTCGGCCATGCTCGTGCTGGTTTCGACGATTGCGGCGGTGGCGGCAAGCCGTCTGCTGATCGACCTCGCCTGCCGTTATTTCGACAGGCCAAGCCGGATTGCCGGACGGATGACGGATGCCTCTTTCACCATCTACCTGTTTCACCACCCGCTGATTTACGCTTTCGGCACGCTTTTCATCCTGATCTCGCTGCCGCCCATCCTCGAATTTACCATCATCGTCGCGGCGACAACCTTTACGGCCTATCTGCTGCACCAGGTGATACGCCGCAGTCCGCTGGCGCTTTTTCTTCTCAACGGCACCCGCAAACCACGGGCGCCAAACGACATCGGGACAGGCGCCGCCGCCTCCCAAACCCTTCGTTAAGGATAAGGCGGTTACAATCCGGCTGCCTATTTAACTGGAAATGATGGCGTGTGGATCATGGCTATCCTCAACACGGCGGAAAAAGCCTTACCCGCGGGCCTGCGCGCGAAGCTCTCGCCGCTGGGAGCAAAAATCGCCGTCCTCGTTTCCGCAAGGGATGATGTCTCGCGCGCCCAGCGCATGGCGCTGGTCGCCTTTGCGGTGCGCATCGTCAGCGCCGGCATCGCCTTCATTTCCCAGATAATCCTCGCCCGCCTGATGGGCGAGTTCGAATATGGCCTCTTCGCCTTTGTCTGGGTTCTGGTGATCCTGTTCGGCAACCTGTCCTGTCTCGGTTTCCACACCACCGTTATCCGTTTTTTACCCGGCTACCGTCTTGAGGACGCCCATGACAAGATCATGGGGCTGACCTCGACAGCACGCATTTTCGCCATGCTGTCGGCCAGCACGCTGGCGCTTTGCGGCTTTGTTTTCCTGTATTTCTTCGGTGAGCGTATCGCCGCCTATTATCTCATTCCCGTTGCACTGGCACTTTTCACCCTGCCGATGGTGGCGCTTGGTGATGTGCTGAACGGCACTGCGCGCGCCAATGGCTGGGCAATATCAGCCCTCAGCCCCACCTATATCGTTCGCCCGGTGCTGATATTGCTGTTCATGCTGGTGGCGATCGGGCTTGGCGCGGAAAAAACCGCGACAACGGCGATGATCACCGCGCTTCTCGCCACCTATGTCACCACGCTGTTCCATTTCGCTTTCCTCAACCGACGGCTCAACCGGAATTTCCGCAGCGTCGCCCGCCGGATCCATTTCAGCCACTGGATGCGGTTTGCCTTTCCCGTGTTCCTGATCGACGGCATCGGTTTCCTGATGACCAATTCCGACGTGGTAATCGTCGGTCTCTATCTGCCGCCGGATCAGGTCGGCATCTATTTCGCGGCGGCGAAAACCATCGTGTTGATGCAATTCGTGTTTTTCTCCGTGCAGGCGGCGGCAGCCCCGCGTCTGGCCGCCCTGATTTCCGCCAATGACCGGCAGGCGCTTGCAGGTTTCGCCAGCCAGGCGGCACGCTGGGCCTTCTGGCCGTCGCTTGCCGTCGGCAGCGTCGTGCTTCTGGCCGGCCCATTCCTGCTGTCATTGTTCGGCCCCGGATTCGTTCAGGGTTATCAGCTGATGTTCTTCCTTTTTGCGGGCTTCCTCGCGAAAGCGCTGATCGGCCCGGGCGAGACCCTGCTGAATATGGCCGGCAAACAAAAATTGTGTGTTGCTCTTTATATTATTATCTTTGGTTGCAACATTGCACTCAACATGGCGCTCATTCCGGTCTATGGTCTGGCAGGGGCTGCGGCAGCGGTCGCAATAGCCATGTGTATAGAAGCTGTGCTATTGCATATTGCCATTCGCCGCACACTCGGGATCGTCCTTTTTGCCTTCAACGATCCCCGGGCGGGTCAAGACACTGGGAAGGCGGTGTAACGATAAGCATGTCCAGCGATCCAAAAAATCCGGATTTTCAGGATCCGCGCATCGCGGCGCTGATGGCGTCGGCGGAGCGTGACCGTCCCGTGGCAGACAGCAGCCGGCGCGTGGGACGCGACGGCCGTGAATTCTGCATCTATCCGGGCCAGCTCGGTTACGACATGCAGGAAGAACTCGACTTCCTGTCCAACCGTGTCATGGAGGCGAATGTCTTCTTCACCGGCCGCCTTCTGGCACCGGCCATGCCGCGTATCGAAGACAAGTCCGTGCGCTTCGCCCTCATTCGCGACGAGAACGGCGCCCGAAGCCGCATGCGCTTTCTGATGCCCTTTACTGTTGAAAAGCCGGGCTTTTCCATCGGACCTTCCATTCTGCGCGTCTGGGCCAATCCATTCGGTCCGCTCGGCACGCCGCTGGTCGATACCGAGGGGGCTGCGGAAACGCTCGACAATCTTTTCGACGCGCTTTCCGACCGGGAAATGCGGCTGCCCAATGTGCTCGTGCTGCCGGATGTGCGGCTTGAAGGCCCATTCGCCCGCATGTTCAGGGCAATCGCGCTCAGCCGCAACCTGCCGGTGACGACGACGGGCAATTACCAGCGGCCGATGCTGGAAAGCCTTCTGGATGGCGAGGCCTATCTGCGCAGTTCGCTTGCGCCGCACCATCTGCGGGAAATGCGCCGCCAATGGCGTCAGCTCGAAAAACTTGGAGCCATCTCCTACACCGTGACCCGCCAGCCGAAGGACATACGTTATCGTATGGAGGAATTCCTGGCGCTGGAGGCAAGCGGCTGGAAAGGCCGCAAACGCACCGCGCTGGTGAATGACCGTTACCGCGCCGCCTTCGCCCGCGAAGCGATCACCAACCTGGCCGAAGCCGATGCCGTGCGTATCCACACCATCGATCTCAACGGCGCGGCGATCGCATCGATGATCGTCTTCATGACGGCCGGCGAGGCCTATACGTGGAAGACAGCCTTTGACGAGAATTATGCGCAGTTTTCGCCCGGCAAATTGCTGGTGCAGAAACTGACTGACTGGCATCTGGACGATGCCAATATTCTGCGCAGCGACAGCTGTGCGGTGCCTGATCATCCGATCATGAGCCGTTTCTGGCAGGAACGGCAGGAAATGGGCACATTGGTTGTCGGGTTGACGCATAACAGCGACCGGGATGTGCGGCAGGTTTCCACGCAGGTGGATATGTACCGCAACACCCGCAATCTCGCCCGCAGCCTGCGCCAGAAAATCCTGTCCTTCGGACGCAAGGGCAATTAATCGCGAAGGACGCCGGGGCGTCCTTCGGACTATGTCGTGGCAAGACCTGCGTCAGCGTGATGCCGTTCTGATCATCTTGCACAATTGCGTCAGCGCCGCATCATATCCGCCGCCCAGAATATCGGCACAACGGCGGGCGAGCCTGATCTGATCGGTTCGTGACATGTCGTTATAGGCCTGAATGGCATTGCGCATCGCGCCAGGTGACATCTTGCCCGGGTTGCCGGGATTGGACGGGTTGCCCGGGCTTCCAGGATTTCCGGGATTCCCCGGAGTGCCGGTGGAACCCGAACCGCCAATACCGACGCCGACCCCAAGTCCAAGACCACTCGATCCGCCGACATTTGCCCCGACATTGGCATTGATACCGTTGGAGCCGCCAACCGAAGCGTCCACACCGGCGCTGACGCCGCTGGACCCGCCGACGGATGCGTTGACATCCGCATTGACCCCGTTGCTACCGCCGACAGACGCATTGACATCAGCGCCCAAACCGCCGCCGCTTCTACCGCCAACGTCGGCACTGGCATTGACGCCACTGCTGCCGCCAACCGAGGCATCGACACCGAGCCCACCGCTGCCATTGCCGCCGACACTGGCATTCACCCCGTTTTCGCCGCCGATCCCGATATCCAGCGCATGTGCGTTGACGGGCAAGATAAGGCAGGCAGACAGTAATAAATTGCGAGAAAGCGCCCTCATAATTTCCTCCCTATGAGTTCTGGCTATTCCCGCCCCGCGTGGAAATTCCACGCTGGCATCATAATTCAATTAGTAATTGCGTATATTCTAATTTGTTAGAGGTATCTAATATTACGTTAACGGTGCAGCCACAGGTGTATCGATACGGGACTCACAAACCTGTCCCTCCCTTCGTTACCGGGCCAGAACAGACAGGCAACAGCCGCCACAAACACGCGCAAATAAGAAGGATAAATCAGCTTTGGGGTTGCACGCATGGCCTTGCCCGTGATAGACGCCGTGGCATTACCACCGTTGCCCCAATGGCGGAATTGGTAGACGCGCCGCACTCAAAATGCGGTTCCGCAAGGAGTGCTGGTTCGATCCCGGCTTGGGGTACCATTTCCTGAAAATCATATTGATTTTGCTGGTTTTGTTCGGCGTGCCGGCCCGTAACAATCATCCCCGAAGTAACCGTCGAGAACGGATGCTGGCAAACGAAAATTTTCGTTTCAGCCTGTCGACAGGCCGTCGCATTCATCTACATCCTTGCTATAGCCGAACCTGCCTCGGGATCAGGGGCTGCTCCCCCGTCATAATAGGATTTCACCGCATCGTGGCCGCGTAGTCCTTCTGGCCGATACGCCTTCGTTTCATCGTAATGGACCACACCAGCCAACTTGAAACGATCAACGACGCTTGGATGTATTGGCGCGTCGACAGGAATTTTGCGAACGCATGATTTCCACGGCAGCCAGCCCGACTTGATTTCGTCGTGCTGAACGCCTGCGCTGGAGGGATATAAATGCAGCCATTTGTCGTCGACGACGATGGGATGTGTGACGTTCGTCGCTCTGTTCACCATCCACGCCAGCGCGATGTCTGAGAGACGGGATTCCGTTTCCAGATAGCTCCCACCAATGTCCGAGTGCACACCCGCAAACCAGACCTGCTCAAACCAACCGTCTTCCTTGTTTGCCGAGTCGGTCGATTCATCAGTCCATGGCACGCGAGCAAACTTCGCTCTATTCTCGTCAATGGAAAGGGCGTGTTTGGCATATTCGACGCGCGGATTGAGAACCGTGTCGTAGAATTTCATACGCCAGCCCGTCAGATGAATGGTTTTCCACCATGGGTCGCTCAGCCCCGTAGCCCACTTCAAATGGGTCGCCAGATACCACGCCACCATGAATGTCACCGCCACACCTACGCTGGCAAAAAGCCATACGTTTAATGCAATCTGCCACGGCATCAGCGCCCAGATGGCCGTGGCCAGCCCGGCAACTCCCAGGGTGACCGCGAGGAGGATGAGTATTTGCTGGACGGCATTGACCCCCAATGCGCCCACGGTGTCCCATACTCCGACGAAGTAAGCCACCGTATTGGCCCGGTCGGTTTCATCAGAGGAGCGATATTTTTCGCGAAAGCGGGCGGCCAATTCTTTCCGCTGGGCGTCAAGCAGCTTGCTGCCTTTACCGGCGCCATGCTGATAAACCGTTTTCACCGCTTCGTTTGCAACCTTGCGAGCCGTTTTCGGGTCCCGGTAAAAAGCAGTAACCCCATCATCCATCCTTGTCGGCACGCCGCACCAACCCAATACGCCACCCAGGCATCGCGCAGTATAGGCGCCACGGCTGAAGCCGAACAGGAAAATCCGGTCACCTGGCTCCCAGGACTGGAGAACAAAAGTGTAACAGTCCACGATATTCTTGGTTATTCCAAGTCCTGTCGCCTGTGAGAGAACGTTATAGATCTTCCGGAAGGCACCGATCTTGATATCGTCGGCATCTGAAGCCGAACCCAACCCGGCATCGTAAAACGCGATTTGATCATCGGGGTTCACCGCCGAGTCTGGACCGCACCGGGTTGCACGAAATAATTTATAGACGTTACTGCGGCGCTCATCGGGAAGTAGCCCGCCGGCCTGACCTGTACCATCTGAAAGTATGAGGATGTTCTTCGGCATGCGGCTTCGCTCCAATGAACCTCAGCCATCTTGCTGGATTTGTGATATTCAGTAAGCACAAAAGGATTTCAACCGGGAGTTTTCCCCAAAATTCTCTTCTAGTGAAGCCTCTATACGATGCAGAGAAACAAACCGCCGTTCGACTGTGTCATCGCCGCCGTAAAATCACGAAACTTTGCTCATCCACCCCCCGTTTATTACCGGGCTTTCATTTGCCAGAAGTAACGGACTGGATTAGACGAATCCCGTGACACACCGTTGATCGGCGACTTAATTTCGCCATCACGCCCGCCTTTTTGAAAGCCCGTCCGGGAATATCTGCTTCTTCGCGAAGTTTGAGGAAAACATCATGGCCAATGCGACCACCGCCGACAACAGCCGTACGCTCGCCGCTCTCGGCGTCACGGCGGGAATGATCTTCACCGTTGGCTCCGCCCTCGGTTTCCAGCATATTGGCGGTTACACGCCCTGCGCCCTGTGCCTGTTGCAGCGCGATCCCTATTATTACGCCATTCCGCTGGGCATATTGGCCGTTGCGACCAGCGTCTTCAAACTGCCGGTTCAGATAACACGGCTGCTTCTCGCCCTCATCGGCGTGGCGATGCTGATCGGCGCCGGGCTTGGTGTTTATCATGCCGGTGTAGAATGGGGTTTCTGGGAAGGCCCGATCACCTGCGCCACCGGCGCGCCGTCCATCACCACCAATGCTGGCGATCTGTTGGGTGATCTGAATGCCATCAAGGCGCCTTCCTGCAATGATGCGGCACTTCGGGTGCTTGGCCTTTCTTTCGCGGGCTGGAACGTCATCGCAAGCATTGCACTTGCGGCCATCGCCTTTTTTGGCGCGAGCCGGAAAAGCCGGTAAACGGGAAAGCCGCGTTGCAGTCCTGAGGATCAGGGCTGCAGCTCGGTATCCCAGTAAAGATAGTCCATCCAGCTTTCGTGCAGATAGTTGGGCGGGAACAACCGCCCATTATTGTGCAAATCCTGAACCGTCGGCTGGAATGGCTTCTGCGCCGGGAACATGCCCGCCTGTTTGGGAAGCTTGCTGCCTTTTTTAAGGTTGCAGGGAGAGCACGCCGCCACGACATTGTGCCACGTGGTTTCACCGCCATGCGCGCGGGGAATAACATGGTCGAAGGTCAATTCGTCCCGCGTGCCGCAATACTGGCATTCAAACTTGTCCCGAAGGAAAACGTTGAAGCGCGTAAAGGCGGGATTGCGGGTGGGCTGCACATAGGTCTTGAGGCTGACGACGCTCGGCAGCCGCATGGAAAAGCTGGGGGATGACACCGCGTGATCATATTCTGCAATGATGTTCACACGGTCTAGAAAGACAGCCTTGATCGCGTCCTGCCAGGACCACAACGACAAGGGATAATAACTCAATGGCCTATAGTCTGCGTTCAGAACGAGCGCCGGCAGGGCCTGTGGTGAAACTGCAATCGTCAAGGGCTTCTCCTGAGCGATTCGGCATCTGCACTTGTATATTAGGTCCGTTGTTACAGGATTGTGAAGCCTATAAATGCAGCGGAGAAGAGCTTAATTTTTCAGCGGGAAAAAGGCTCTTTTATGTTCCTGACGACCGGACGGCAGCAGCCCGACAGGTTGCCGCCTGATAGCCGCCGAGCTAGTGATTCGCCGCTCTCGATCACAAAATCGGTCTCACGCCTGTTGCACCATTGGTGATATGATCATCGCGACCGAGAAAGTGGCGCACACATCCCGATCGGACACCTATCTGTCGCCCCATCAGCAGGAGGAGAGCGCATGGTTTCGCGCAGGCATCATCCATCGGCAGCGTTGCGGGCGGGACTGGCAACAGGCCTGTTTGTCCTTACGATAAGTCTGGCCGCATTGGCCCAAGCGCAGCAATATCAGAATTTCGAAGTCACGCCGGATGGTCGCGGTGGTGCGCAGGGTACGATCGGCGGGCGCAATTTTGAAATCGAACGCAACTATGACCGACCGCCGGCAAACCGCCGCTCCTCATCAGACATGCGGCGCGACTATGGAAGCCCCGTGCCGCAACGGACATGCCTTGTCGACACCGAGGACAGAACCCGCTGCAACTGAACGCCGCTGCGCCGATTTTCCGGTCGATTTCATCCGCCGGCAACAAAATTCGATTTCACTAAAAAGCAATCTATCGACTTAAAAGGCCTGCAAGAAAGGGCCGGTATGTTCAGGCACAGATAAAACAACTGTGCAGGGGCAGAGACATGGCGAAGAAAACAGGCCGTCTGGTAAAGACTTTGGCAGTTGCCGTCGGCATGGCGGCAAGCATCGCGACGACGGCTTCGGCCGTTCAGCTTGGTGGTCTTGCCAAAAACCCGGTCACAACGCGGCCCGGCCAGTTCATGTCAACGAGCCGTCCGACCATCGCACCCATCGCTTTCGCAAAATTCTGCGACAATGCCGCCGACCAGTGCGTCCGCATTGGCGATCGTGATACGATCGAGCTGACGAAACAGAAGCGTGCGGAACTGCAGCGCATCAATTCCGAGATCAACACGGCGATCGTCTATGTCGGCGAGCTGGACGGACAAGATGAGTGGAAGCTCAATCCGGCAAGCGGTGACTGCGACGACTACGCCGTGACCAAGCGGCAACGCCTGCTGCGGGCCGGCTGGCCATCGGGTGCGCTTCGCATCGCCACAGCCCGCACCCCGGGCGGTGTCGGCCATGCGGTTCTCGTCGTCAGCTCGACCCAGGGTGATCTGGTCCTGGACAACCGCACCAACGTCGTCAAGCCGTGGAAAGCGGTGGATCTGAAATGGATCAAGATCCAGTCACACGAAAACCCGCGCGTCTGGCTGAAGCTCTAGAACGTCTCCGACAATATCCGCGTGTCCCTTCTTTTCGCGAGACCGGACGCGTGCTCGACCGATGATTTAAGCTGTCATATCTTTCAAATGTGAAAGAGGGTATCCTGTCTCCTCATATCGAAGCGTCAACGACGGGAAAAACGCCGCCGACGCGGCCCTTCAACACAGCCTTTGCGGAGATCATGGCATCCAGACGGCCCGGCCCGAGGAGGCTCTGCCACCGCCACGGTCGACGCTCTTGACCTTGTACCGGAGAGACAGTATCGGCAGCTATGCCCAAGGTGCTCAACTGGATTCGCGGTCGTAAACAGCCAGCCCCCCGCGACGACCGGAGGCGGCGCCGGTTAGACCTTGGCGACAAGCCCGCCTCCTTTCCAATCTACGCCATTGGTGACGTGCACGGTTGCCTCGACCTGCTTTTGCAGGCGGAACGGAAAATCCTCGCGGATCTGGGTCCGGACCCCGCCCCCGCCCTGGTCGTTCTGGTTGGCGACTATGTCGATCGCGGGCAGGATTCCTGCGGTGTCATCGACCATCTTCTCCAACCACCGCCAGCGCCACTGCGCCGTATCGCGCTCTGCGGCAATCACGAGCAGCTGTTCAGCGACTTTCTGGAAAATCCGCAGGACAACATGCACTGGCTGGATTTCGGCGGCCGCCAGACGCTTTTATCCTATGGCGTCGATATCGATTATTTCATGCACAAGAGCCGTTTGCGGCTTCAGCCTTTCAGGGACGCATTGATCGGTGCGATCCCGCACACCCATCGCCAGCTTTTATCCAGCCTGCCGGTCTATGCCCGCATCGGACCCTATATTTTCGTGCATGCCGGCTTCCGGCCGGGACTACAACTGGATGCGCAGACCGATGAGGACATGTTGTGGATCAGGGAACCGTTCCTGTCGCAGGGAGCCGGGCTGGACCTGCTTGTCATTCATGGCCACACGCCGGTCCCGGAACCACAGACGGGCCCGCAGCGGATCGGTATCGACACCGGCGCCTTTACCACGGGCAGGCTAACGATCCTGAAGCTTTCAGATGTTGGCCCACAATTGGTTGTCTGACGGCCGAATATCCGCATCCGCACCACCCGGCCACGACTCGAGAGCGCGATTATTAAATCGTTCTTTACGAGAGTGCCGCTCGTGCAATCAACCTGCCATCTCGATTATTTGCCGTTCAGAATGCCCTTAAGGGCCGTCATCTGCTGGCGGTTCCATTCGCTTGCGTCGTCGAATGCCCTGCTTCCCAGTTCCTCCCGCTCATGCTGACTGGAGGTAAGGCGCAGGATAGCCTGGGCGAAAGCCTTATGGTCACCGTCCTCGACCACAATGACGCTGCTGCGGTACTGCTCCGGCATCCCCCTGACGCCAGTTTGACTGCTGATAGTCGGCACACCAGCGGCCAGAGCATCGAGCAACTTTATATTGATGCCTGTACCAAGCGTGATGGGATTGATCGAGAGGGGCGCGCGGGTAAACGCGTCCTTCAAATTATCCACCCGGCCCAGCTTGAGAACACCCTCCGTGTCCTCAATCTTGTCGCATATGCTGCCCGCGAGAACCAAGCGGATATCCGGCCTGTTGGCCCTGATCAGAGGCAGAACGTTCTTAAGGAACCCTTTCAGGGAAATGATGTTGGCATCATTTCCTGAACCGAGAAACAAAAAGTCACTCGATGCGAAATCTTCCACTCTCCGGTCAAGATCAAGAATATGACTGACGGTTGCGACAACGGGCGGCTCTTTGCCCAGCTGTTGGCGGAACACGCGCTCCTCTTCTTCCTGTATGGCGACGACCACATCCGCGCGACGGAACGCCTTACATTCCACATTCGGCGGAACTGAGAACCAATAGCCATATTTATTGGCAGTTTTTATGAACGCCTTATGGCGGTCTGCGAAGGAATCGTGAGTATCGAGAATACGAAGCACGCTGTTCGGAAGGCCCAGAAAAGCTCTCGAATGAAAAGCATATTCTGCGATAACCGCATCAACTCCCAGCCGACGCTGAATATCGCGGACCTGCCAGCCTATTTCTGGATAATAAAATTCGTCTAGGTAATTGTAGAAACCGCTTTCATGGCCAATAAGCCTGTAAAGCTTGCGAATGGTCCGAAACGCAGTAAATCCAAGTTCGAGACCGAAATCCCGAATGAGCCGTAGTTTAAAGCCGCCCCGTTCCCGGGAAATAAAATGCACGCGTCCGGAACCGAATTCGGCCTCATGAGCCGTAAGATCAAAATCGGTTGCCATAGGCGTATTGACATAGGCAAAATGCACTTCGTTGCCGAGACTGCGGACAGCCCGTGTCAATTGCAATATCCTGCTGCGATTACCCTCGTTGGCGGGAACGGCCGGAAAAGCCGAAACGAAAACGAACCTCATAAAGATCACTCACGATTGTGTGAAAAGGTTTCGAATACCTGAAAATTCCTCCCTGACAGCTCCAGAATTTCAGGCAACTTTTTTCCTACATTTTCGCGAATTTCCTCAGATTGATCAATGAAGTCTATGAGAGCATTCTTGATTCCATCGTCCGTATAGAACGCGGACGGAGAAAGCAGATTGGCTGTAGACAGACCAAAATGTCGATACAGACCTTCAAACTTTCCCTGATAGGCGATGCATGTCGCCGGGACGCCTTTGCCGAGCGCTGCAATTGCAAGATGCATACGTCCGCTGACGACGCCATCAAGCTGCCCCGTTACTCCTTTCAACACAGCAGCAGACCATTTTCCGTCTAGATAACGGACCCTGTCTGCCTTAGACGCAGGCATACGCTCGGCCATAGCTCTGAGGCAAGCCTCGTCGCCAACTTTTTCCCGGTAATCATGGGGTATGAGTAGCCAGCATACCGGCCTTGTATCGATAGCAAATTGAAGAGCCTCGGCGCCACGGATGATAATCGTCTCGATCTGTGCTTGGTCTGCATTTTTAAAGAGTAAAGGATGCAGGTTGAAACCCATCACCCTGTATCCTTGCGCCCTCTTTTGCGCGATCCAGGCGTTGGTATCCTCATCAGGATCCTCCGAGGTGAGACTAAACGCAGAATCGGCGACCAGCGCCGCTTGAACCGGCGCAAAATTCTTTAGTCTTTCAAGAGAAACGGCATCGCGCACGTTCAGCGAAACTCGTGGATGGAGAGCACGATAGAACCCGGCGAGAGCAGGATGTGGCGCCTCGTTGAAACTGAACCCCAGGATGAAACTTTTGATACCGGCGGCGGCGGCCAAGTCTAGGCTTGCCAAAAGTTTTGCGCTGACCAGCGGATGGTAATATCCATCCATGACATCCGCACCGACGACGACGACGCAGTCGTGCTTCCGGGCCAGGAATTTCTCGGCCAATTCTTTGATAAAGTTGGGCTTTCCAAAAATATCCACAGGGACGAAGCCCCTCTGATGTAGTGAATTATTGAATCCCTGCCCTTCGACGAGAACATCAACTTCAACGTCCGGATTTTTTGCGCGCGCATGTTGCACCGCCGCAGTAATCATCGCGTCATCGCCCAGCGAGCCAAAAATGGTTATGGGATCACAGGCCACGATCAAAATTCGGTTCAACCGGCCGTCCCCCGCGACAGGTTCAATCACTCGCTTCTGTTCTTGCAGACTATCAAAAAGATGCCGAAGTGCGGCATCTCTGTTCCGCCGCTCAATATATTTTACCAAGCGTTGGCGCAGAGGTGCGGGAAGGATTTTTTTTGCTAACTTACGCATTGCGTTCCTTTCGAGAAGCAATTTTGCTTGTGACGAGCGCGATGGTGGACCGAACCCCGCTCCTCCCGGTCACAATCACGAGTAAAATGTACATGACGCTAAATATGAGCCCGAGCAGAATGCCGGATATGAAATCGCTGGTTCCCAGCATTTTAATTTCTGGTCGCAGCCATTGAACCAGGACAAAACAGAAGCCGCATGAAGTGAAGCTCGGCAAAAGCAGAAGAAATATTCTGGACAGCCGAACATCGAGTTCGCGTGCAACGTAGAAGAATGTGAAGGGCGTGGAGGCCAGCTGACCGAAGGCATAAACAATAACGATTTCAGTAATGTTCTCTGTCGGAACAAGCAGAATCAACAGGATCGTAGAAATGGCCTTCACGCTTCCAGCGATCAATACCTTGTCAGGTCGGCCGCGCGCGGAAAGAAAGGGGCCGTTTTGAAACTGGACGCATTGCAAAGCCCCCAAAAGAAGCAGCGGTCGTGCCACCGCATCAGCGCCTTGCCATTGCGCACCAAACAATACGCTGCAAATCTCTGGTGCCAGTGCAGCCGAGAGTACGAAGATCGGCGTTGAAAAAATCGCCGATATAGTGATCGATTGTTTGTAGAGTTCCGCCATGCGCTCTCGCTCTTGCGATATGCGCGACAGTACAGTCAATGAGACGTCATAAAGCGCCGACTGAAGCAGTTGCATCAGAAGCTGATAAAGACGGCTACCGACAGTGTAGAGCCCGAAGACAGCCACGCCGTAATGTCCCAGAATGATGAAGTCGATCAGCCGCGTCGATCCGAATTCCACGATGCGCAAGCCCAGCGCTGACGAACCGAAGCGAAGCAATTCGACAAAAGTGTCGGGCTTAAGTGTGATCCCGGGAAGCCAGTGCGGCTTGCGCCACAGCCAGACAAGATTGACGACGGTTGCAACATACACCTGAACGACAAGGCTCCAGACGCCGATGCCTGTAACGGCGAAAACAATCGCCACAACGCCGCCGATGATATTGGAAATGAACGTCCTGATCGCCAGTGGCTTGAAAGCGAGTGCGCGCCGATAATTCACTTCCTGAAAAAGCGAAGCGGTGTTCAACGGGAGCAATATACAGATCGCCACAATGATCGGCGCCAGCCCCTCCACCTCGAACCAGCTTTCCAGTTCAGGTGAAAACACACAGACAGCGATAGCCAACACCGTCGCAACCGCGACCGACACATAAAATGGCAGATTGACATCGCTAGGCTCCAGATTGCGTTTCTGCACAATCGCATCAGCAAATCCGAACTCTGACAGCATCTGGATCAGCATCAGAACCAGCCCCGCAGCGGCGACCATTCCGTAGTCGGTTGGGCTAAGGAAACGGGCAAGGACTATGAAGAGGATAGAAGTAAATAGCTTTCCACCCCAGTTCTGGACGATGGACCAGAAAACGCCGGTAACGGCGGCGCTGCCAATAGAATTTGAAGCCGACATCAATTGGCCATCCGCAAAGCTGGCTGTGGCGCTAAACTGGAGTTAATGAAATTGCGTGCAGGCTTCTCAAACCATTTGAAAACAAGGTGGCTCATGAATATCAGAAAAATAGTTGCCAGGCTCAAATAGGGCAGTAAAAATTCAATAGGTTCACCAAGCGCCTGCCACAAAGCTCTGAATAGAGTGACGAATAGAATCGCGTGAATCATGTAGATTGCATAGGAGCAATCACCAGCTTTCGACAAAACAGACGCAGTTCTCCTAGAGTAGGAAATGCTTCGCTCTCCCAGAGCCGTGGAGAGCATCGAAAATGCCAGAAGCACCATGATATAATTTGGATTGGAAAGCCGGAACATCCACCAAGCCGCAAGAAAAAATGTGGAAAGCCCAAGATATAGAAATAGAGAATTTAAGATTCTCACCTGCTGATAGATTTTATAGGTGAGGCACCCTAGCAGAAAGCTTGGGAGAGCTCGCAGCATGCCGAAGTCATAGTTGGCGCCGTACATGCCACCCGACTGCTCCCAAATTGGAAGCCACGGACGTGAAAACATATAAAAAACGATAAGTACGAGCGGAGCCGAGACGTAAATCTTGACGTTCCGGATCAGCACCACAATGAACGGAAAAAGCAGGTAGCAGAAAAACTCAGCGCTGATAGACCAGGATGGATTATTGAGGGTTAACTTATCTTCCAGCCCCCAAGCCTGAACGAGAAAGATGTTCACTATGATTTCCCGATATTCTACAGCGCTTTGAAACGACAGCATGACGGGCATCAAAATCATAACCACCATGGTTGCGATATGGAGTGGATAGATACGTGCCACCCTGCGAACCAAGAACGTATAGTAATTTGCGATTCCCAGTTTTAAATCTTTATAATTATGAAAAAGTACAAATCCGGACAACATAAAAAAGAAATCAACAAATATACCGAAACTTCCTACATCTATTATAGATTTTGCGCGAATATCTATAATATTGACGTGAAATAAAACTACGCCGATTGCAGCGATAAACCGGTAAAAATCAAGCATTATGAATCTCGACATCTCAGTACTCCGTGTTTCCATCTGCTTTTCCTTAGAAAACAGTGCCACATGAGCTGCACTGAGGGCCTACGATGCACGTAAGGTTCGATTTTTGCCGTATTTCGCCAGCACGTCTTCATAGAGTTTCACATAATTTTCGCCGACCCGCCGTGAGGTGGATTCCTCGACGATGTTTCCGAAATCGGCCTCCGTCGGCAATTGCTCGCGCGAAAGCGTCAGCACCCGGCGAATGCGCGCGGCAAGGTCAGCGGCATTGCCCGGCTCGAACAGCCAGTCGTGATTGGTCTCGCCGATGAGTTCCGGGATACCACCCGAAGCCGCGCCGATGACGGGAACGCCCATCGCATAGGCCTCATAAATCGTGCGCGGCGAGGGTTCGGCCCAGAAAGAGGGAACGATCAGAACATCGATCTCTTCGAAAAATTCCTTCGGCTTCGCCCAGCCGATAAATTCGATCGGCAGATCGCCCGCCTGCTTTGTGAAGCGCTCGATGGAATCATCCATCGCCTGGCCGGCGACCAGACAGCGCCAGTTGCCATGGCCGATTTCCCTGAAAGCGTCGACCATGTTGCCAACGCCTTTTTCCGTATTGATGCGGCCGATATAACCGAAGGTCAGCGGCTTGCCGCTCCGCTCTATCTGCCGGCGGGCGACCGGATCACCCTCCGGAACCGTGCAGGAATAGAAAATGACACGGCGCAGGCTTTCCGGAATATGGTGGAAAAGTCCGTGATTGACGTGCGTCTTGAGGATTTCCGTACCAACGCTTGCGACCGCACCAATATAACGCTGCGTGAATTTCTTGGTGAAATTCACCACCTGACAGCCCAGATGGATATGCTCGCAGGGCTTGCCGCCCTTGAACATGGCGGCATTGCCGCACAACAGATCATATTCGCAAATCGTATGGACGATCGGAATGCCGCGCTTATGCGCCGCCCGCCAAACGAGTGTCGTCACATCCAGCAGCGAATGGGTGTTGAGAACATCCGGCCTGAAATCATCAAGAACGGCTTCGAACTGCTTCTCGACGTTGAAATTCCACTGCTGCCTGATCTTCTGCATACGCCGTTGCTGCGGCGTATGTTGAGGCCAGTCCTCAAGCCAGAAATCGTTATTGTGGAACATGCGGTAAACGCTGACGCCGTTGCGCACCGTTTTGGGCTCCGCCTGCCGTTCAATGCAGGCGGCGCCGACGGTATGCCCCATGGAGACGAGTTCCTCGGCAAGGTGCTCGACCGACCGTTCGCATCCGCCGACAATATGCGGCGGGTAAAGACTGCTCAAATGGAGAATTCGCATGCGGATACGCTCTATTTTCCTTAATCGAAAATTTATGACTTCCGCTCTGGCCTTGCCACGCTCCCGAATTGCCCGGAGCCAATGAGACATTTGTAAAAAACTACAAAAGCCGGAGTGGAACTAACATTTGAAAATATGAATAACCAAAAATTCACTTTCAAAAAGCACGGGAATTGACGGCATTTCAAGTGATTTTTTTCGCGGCGCGACAAAAGTCATCCCGTGTTGCGAAAAGAACCGGCCCCGTGCTACGTTATCTGCATACGAAATACCCCGACCAACGCGGTACTTTACACCGGGTGGAAGGGTGACTGCCTTATGTTTTATTATTTTTGGAAACATGGATTTGATGGCGTCTGAAAACGCCGCGAAGCTTTCAGGACATGCTGGCCCGCAGCATAGTGAGAAACGCCTGCATTTAATCGGCGCCCTCCCGGCCATGTCTCGCTTTGCACTGTCGCCATGATCATCAGGAGACGCAGATGAACGGAAAACAGCCGATCACCATGGGCCGCCTGACACGGCGCAGCCTGCTCTCGGCAACACCTTTCGCATTGGCCGCCGCCACCGGCCGCTATTCCGCCTTCGCACAGACCGCGTCCGTTTTTTCCGCCGATACGGAAGCGTTTCTCGACAGTGTGGGCGTGTGCGGTCATTTCGCTCGCACGACGGGCATCTATCCGGAAGCCTTCGAGCGCATCCTGCCTGAACTAGAGGCGCTGGGCGTGCGCCATCTGCGCGATGAGGGACTGATCACCGCAAGAGACAGCCGTAACAGCCCCGCCTTTCAACGCCTGCGCCAGATCGTGGCGGCCGGCCTTCGCCTTACCATCATCTGCTATGATGATCTCAATCCCTATGTTTCCACGCCGCTCGACAGGATCGCTGATTTCTACGACTGGTGTGACGGCGGCATCGCCCTCTTCGAGGGCAGCAATGAACCGGTGCTGACGAAGGATCCAGCGAACGCGCCAGGCATTTCGGCACGGCATCAGACGGCGCTGCACGAAATCATCCACTCGACACCCGACCTCAGCGGCGTTCCGCTTGCCGCGCCAAGCTATGTCCTGACGAACAGGGAGCTGGCGCTGGATCTGCAGGCGGTCTGCGATTACAGCAACATTCACCCCTATGCCGGGATGGAGCATCCCGAAACGACCGGGCCGGGAGCGCTTTCCAAGTCGCTTGCCGCCTCGGCGCATATCGCGCCCGGCCGCCCGGTGCTCGCCACGGAAATCGGCTACCACACGTCATTGCAGCCGAAGACCTTCCATTTCCCCGTTACCGAGGGGATCAAGGCGCGCTACATGCCCCGCGCGCTTTTGTGGTGTTTCCTCAACGGCATCCGCCGGGTCTATATTTATGAAATGGTTTCGAGCTTCGCGCAGGACGAGACAAACCCGGAATCATCATTCGGCCTGCTGCGCCATGATCTCAGCCGCACGCCCGCTTATGAGGCTGTGCGCGCCCTTCTGTCGCTCTGCAAGGCGGAGCGGCAAACCGTCCCGGTGGAAAGGCGCCTCGATTTTATCCAAAGCGATGCCGAAAGGGTGACGCTGCGGCTGGCAAGAGCCGACGGTGCGCTGCTTGCACCCGTGTGGCTCGGCATCCGGGGATGGCAATGGCCGGCCCGGATCGAAAATCCGCCCGCTGAACGGTTGGCAACCTTTTCGGTAACCGGGCCTCATAATCAGGTCATCGCCCACCGCTTCAGCGACGACGGATCAGTGACCCAGCGGGTGATCACGCAGCAAGGCGGGCAATACCAGCTTTCCGTCAGCGACCAGCTCACCGTTCTGGAGGTTTTCTGAGGGTCGGCCGGCGAAATTTCGCAGTCGCGAAATTTTATATATCGTGCCAACCTTATGCGTGATAACCTGCTTTGACAAATGACTTTATGTCCGCGCGAGCGGACGCAAATAATACAAAATATATTTTTTCTTTTTTACAGATGATGATGATGACGCAAAAATTTAAGAATGCGCCTGCTGCAGGGACGCAACGTCTCGATGTCGTTCAGTTGATGCGTGCCGTGGCGGCAATCATGATTGTTGCGCTGCATGCGGGCGTGAATTGGGAGTTTTCGCTTCTCCCCATCCATACCTGGAGACTCGGCGCAGGTGTCGACCTGTTTTTTGTCATTTCCGGCTTCGTCATCGTTTATGCCTCCCGGCCTTATTTTGCAGCTGCGGGCGGGCGTTCGGCATTTCTCCTGCGCCGGCTTCTCCGCATCGTTCCTCTTTACTGGTTTGTATTGACCCTGCGGCTCACCATGGCCGCCGTCGCGGCCATTCTCGGCGCAAAAGCCTTCCCTTCACTACAATCGATCCTGACCTCCTATCTTTTCATTCCTTACGACAGCATGGGTTACGGCGACGCCTATCCGTTTCCGCTCATCGATCTCGGCTGGACCCTGAATTACGAGATGTTTTTTTATCTCGTTTTCGCGGTATTCATATTCCTGCCGCTGGAACGCGCCGTTATGGCGACAGCCGGCACACTGCTCATCGCCGTCCTGATCGGCGCCAATTTCGATCTAGCCCTGCCGCTAAGTTTCTGGTTCCAGCCGATCATCCTCGAATTCGTCGCAGGAATGGTGCTTGCGACACTTTTCCTGAGAGGTGTGCGTCTGCCGCCCCTGGCAGGAATCGCGGTCGCCCTCTGCGGTCTGGCAATCTGGCTACTCACAGATTTGAGCATGGTCGGGTTCCAGTGCGATCCGGGATGTTATTCCTTTGCGCGGCTTATCGTTTTCGGCGGCGGTGCGATCTTCATGATGACGGCAGCAACCTTGACAAGAAACATCGCGCTGCCCCGTTTCGCTCAACCGCTAGCAACGCTTGGCGAGTCGTCTTACGCGCTTTATTTGCTGCACCCTTTCATTTTTCGCGGGTTCAAGATTGTATTCGGCAGCGTACCGCCAGAGTGGAACAACCTCATCTATTTCGTTGTTGTCGCAGGCACCATCGCCATAGCTCATGCATTCCATATTATGATCGAAATGCCGGCGAATGCCTGGCTTCGTGATCGGCTGATAACATCCCGGCGGAAAGTCGCCGTGACCTGACTCAGGAATAAAACCCGCAGGCAGGCCGTTAAGTATAGGGGGAAGTTCCCACCAGAAGCGCATTTTAACACTTGATCGTTTGCTTGGGCTGTGCGATTTAAAAGGAAATTTTAGGATGTTGGATAACCATGTTCGACATCAAATTACTTAAAGTCGTATTTTAAAAATTTGGAGAGTTGTGATGTCCCGCCCTCGTAATGGCTCGACGCTCACTGGTGCAGTATTGATGGCCAGCATGGTTGCTTTTTCCGTATCGGCCAATGCTCAAAATGCCCAGAATGTTGAAACAGCACCGGTCGTTGCCCAGACGCAGACGACAGAAAGTGCTCCAGCTGCTGCGCCCGTCAAGGCCGCAGACGAAACCACCGCCGCATTTCTCGGTCGCGTCCACGGCACCAATCCAGATATGGTTACGCTTTCCGCCGCGGAACTGTTCAAGCTGTCTCCAACGCCTGGAACGATTGGTGACCTGATTGCCATCGCCTCCAGCACTGATGCCGCCGCTGCGGATCTGACCGGAAAGGTGATGAGCGGTTTTCCCGTCATCGCGGTTTCCACCAGCGCGGCGCAATTTTCCGAACAGCTCTCCGCACTGGTTCTGAATGATTCCGGCCAGCTGCCCGCCATCGTCGCACTTGCTCAAAAAGTCGCGAACAAGGATTTCTCCGAAGTTGTCGGCGAAGGCCTGGCGCTTGCCTATTCCACGGCGATGCAGAGAGGCAACACGATACTCGCAGCAGCCATCCAGCTGCAGACCAAGGGCACAGGCGTGCCCTCCGATCTTCTGATCGCCTTTAGCGAAAACATCGAAGGAACAGCGGCCGGTCCGGCTGCACCTGCTGCCGCCGCTGCAGCCGCTTCGCCAATTGGCGGCGCCGGCTCCACGCCGGCCAGCGGCAACAGCATCGGTGGCTCGGCAGCCACGGGCGCCGAGGCAGGCATTGCACAGGCCGGCGGCGGAAGCGCACCCGTTGGTGGCGGCGGTACCGGCGGCGGCGGTGGAACGTCGACCATCTTTAACATCACGGTCTCGACCGGAAGCACCACGACGCCAATCAGTACAAGTCCCGTTTGAAATCGGCTTTGCCGTCCCCGTCACGGGGATGGTCTTCGCCTGTCCCACGATGCAACCGAGACTTGGCGGGCATTATGCTCGCCGAAAAGAGCGAGGCTGACAGTTGTTGCAAAGGCACGATCCCGTGACGATGAGCGATTACGATAAAAACGCCTTTACGGCCGATTTTATCGATATCGAAGCGGTTCTGGCGGCGATCCGTCGGCAGTGGCGGATCGTCCTTGCGACCATCGCCATCGCCGGGACAATCGGGCTCGCTTATGCCGCAACGGCTGTTCCGATCTATTCGGCGAGCGCGACCCTGTTGATCGACCGTAACAACAGCCAGGTCGTCGAACAGCTTTCAACAATCGGCGGCGTCATAGAGGACGAGGCGTCGATCCTCAGCCAGGTCGAGGTTCTGCAATCGGAAACCATCGGGCTCGCCGTCGTCGACAGTCTCAATCTGACGGAAAACCAGGAATTCAGGGCCACCCGCGCATCACTTCTCAGCTCGATCGTGGGCACGATCCGTTCGCTGGTCAACGTTTCGCAGTGGTTCTCGCCGGCAAAGGAAGCGGTCATCGATGACGGAACGCTGAAGAGAGCGCTGTCGGACCGATTGTTGCAGAGCCTGTCCGTCAAGCGCATCGGCCGCACCTACGCGCTGGAGCTGAGCTATAATTCAACATCACCAGCTCTCGCCGCACAGATCGTCAACGCCGTGGCGGCAGCCTATCTGGTCGATAAGCTCAACTCCAAATACGAGGCGACGAAGCGGGCCAGCGACTGGCTGTCCGATCGAATAGCCGAATTGCGTCAAAGGGCGCTCGATACCGATCTGGCCGTGCAGAAATTTCGCGCCGAACACAATCTCATCGAGACGGGTAATAATGGCCTGCTTTCCGACCAGCAGCTGGCGGAACTGAACAGCGCGCAGATTCTGGCGCAGTCCGAAACCGCCAAGGCGCGTGCACGGTTCCAGCGTATCGAACATATTCTCGCCACCGACGATGTCGATGCCGTCGTCACCGATATTCTCGACAGTTCGGTCGCAAATGATCTGCGCAAGAAATACCTCGAATCCTCAAAAATAGAGGCCGAAATCGCCGGTCGGCTTGGCAGGAACCATGTTCAGGCCGTGCGTTTGCGCAATGAAATGCAGGAATACCGCCGGCTGATGTTCCAGGAAGTCAGCCGTATCGCGCAAAGTTACAAAAGTGATCTCGAGGTCTCTGAAGCACGGGAAAAAACCCTTGAGGCAAGCATTGCCAAGGCCACCAATGTCAGCAATTCGGCCAGCCAGACCCAGGTTCAGCTTCGCGAATTGCAGCGCGAGGCGGAAACCTACAAGAACATGTATCAAACCTTCCTGCAGCGTTATCAGGAAGCCATGCAGCAGCAATCCTTCCCCGTGACGGAAGCACGCGTGATCTCCAAGGCAATGCCGCTTAAAATTCCGAGCAAGCCGAACAAGCCGCTGCTGCTGGCCCTCTTCATGATCATGGGGGCAGCCGCTGGCGGTGGCATCGCCATGTTCCGCGAGTTTCGCGACCGCTTCTTCCGCACCGGAGAACAGGTTCGCGATGTTCTCGGGCTGGAGTTTCTGGGCAATACGCCGCTCATCCCGAACAAGCCGGTCGAGGAAGCCCTCTCCAAGGGGCAGGAGCACAACCCCGCCGCCACCCGTCCATCCAGTGTTGCCCGCTACGCCGTCGATCACCCGCTATCCTCCTTTGCCGAAACCCTGCGCAGCACACGGCTTGCGCTCGATCTCGGCATTCCCGCAAAAAGCGGCGCGCGGGTGGTGGGCATCGTATCGGCCCTGCCGAGCGAGGGAAAATCTACCATCTCCATCAATCTGGCACAGCTTCTGGCCGGGCAGGGCGCGCGGGTTTTGCTGCTGGATGCCGATATCCGCAATCCTGGCGCCACGCGCGCTTTGGGTCGCCATGCCGGTGAAGGCCTGCTCGAAGTCCTGCTGGAAGGTCGCGATGTACGTGATGTGCTACTGCGCGACGAAAAGACAGGGCTCGCTTTCCTGCCCACGGTCGTCAAACAACGGGTGCCACATTCTTCCGAACTCCTGACCTCGGCGCAGATGCACAAATTGCTGGCCGAGGCGAGCGGCGTGTTCGATTATATAATCGTCGATCTGCCGCCGCTCGGTCCGGTGGTCGATGCACGGGCGATGGCCAGCCGGATTGACGGTTTCGTTTTCGTCACCGAATGGGGTAAAACTGCCCGCAGGGCAGTCCGCAATACCATCGAAAATGAAGTCCATATCCGCAAAAAATGCCTTGGCGTCATTCTTAACAAGGTGGATACGGAAAAGCTGAAGCTCTATCGGGCCTACGGTTCCAGCGAATATTATTATTCACGTTACACGCGCTATTACCATGACTGACAAGGATGGGATGACGCGCCTGCATACAATCTTTGCGGTCGTGCCGGTCCTTGTCATTTCCATATTCGTTCTGGCTGTCACAGCCCAGGCATTTTCCGAAAGCCGGCGTTTTTCCGACATCGTCGCAATGGCGAGAATTGCCGACGACAAGAATGGCCTGGCACCCGATCTGCTTGCAAACACGGTCAGCCAGCTTCACCCCGTCATAGCAGAAAAAATCTGCCGTTCGGATATCGTCAAGGCCGGATTGCGACTGGTTTTGGCTGATCTTGATGCAAGTATCGGAAAGTTAGCGCCAGAGGCCACGGCGGCGCGTCTTGGCTTTGCCGAAACCTATATTCGTCATGCGCTCTCTTGCCTTCCCGCCAATGGCGATGTGTGGCTGCGCCTTGCCATGGTTCGTTCACTGCGCAACGCCTCGCCCCTGGAGACAGCCGTGCTGATGAATTTTTCCCAGCTTTACGGGCCGGCTGACGCCAATCTGATACGCGGACGCTTCGCCATGTGGCGACAATTTCCAAGCGAGACCCTGCCGCAGGCCGAGGCGGCGCGAGAGGCGGATACCGCTGTCGTCTGCGGCAAGGAAGGGGAAATCCTGCGCTGGACGCTGCGCGATGTCTGTCCACAGCAGCCTGCGGATAATGTGAAACGCTCCATGCCGCTGCGGTGACGTGAAAACGGGATCGCGCTTTGACATTCCGCACATCGCCACCACGAAGAATTCTTGCAAAGACGAAAACCCATGACACCCACCCTCGCCCCATCGGAAGCGCTGTCCTCCTCGCCGCCACGACCGGTCGCATTTCGCGATTATGTCCGGGTGGCTGCCACTGTCGCATTCTGGGCAATTTTCCTGCTTGCGCTTCTCAATCGTGGCGCAACGGAAATAGAGAGCCGCATCGTTGTCACGCTTGCGATTTATCTCCTGCTGGTGCCGGCCATCCTCACATTCGGGCCGCCACAGGGCGGTGCCGGCAAGGCGCTCGTGGCGACCTGCTTTTTGCTTGGGGCGCTGATCGTTCAGATAATGCTGCAGGCATCATCCCTGCCAGGCCTCGCCTCACCCAACCCGGCATGGTCCGCTGCAACCATGTTCACGCAGATCGCACCTGCCGCCACGATCTCGCTCACTCCCGCAGATGATCGGCTCGGCCTGCTCAGCGCCGCCCTGCCCTTTGGCGCTTTTATGGCCGGCCTCGTGATTTTCGATACTGACGAGCGCGCGGCAAAAACGTTGCGGTGGTTCGCAATAGGCGGCGGCTGGCTTGCGTTATGGTCGATCGTGCAGTTCCTGCTTTTTCCGGATATGCTCGGCTTCATTCAAAAACGCTTCTATCTTGGCAGCCTGACCGGCCTTTTCGTTAATCGCAATACCGCCGCAACCCTGTTCGGCCTCATCCTGCTTGCGCTTTTTTCATTGTTTCACAAACGGCTGCTGGCTCCAGACTGGCACATGGTAAGGGCACTTGTCGCAAATCGCCTGACGGTGCCGGTCGACCAGAAACGCCTTATCCGCAAGGCGGCCTTCGCCGGCGTTCTCGCCGCCCTCTGCTTCATCGCATTGATGCTGACCGGATCGCGCGCCGGGATCATGTCCAGCTTCGTGGCGCTGCTTTTCCTTATCCTTCTGACTGTCTTCAACTCCCCTTCAAGGCCCAACAGCAGCGCAACTCCAAGGCGCCGGCGGCGCGGGTTCAAGCGCCGGGCAGCGATCATGCTCGCCATCGTTGCCGGCCTGTTTTCGCTTTTTGCCAATCGGGTGGCGCTTCGCATGGAGACGCGTCTGGAAGATGACATGCGCTTCTGCTACATGCCGGGCATCACCCGCGCCATAGCAGACAGCTGGCCCTGGGGATCCGGGCTTGCGAGCTTTGCGGAAACCTATGCGCCTTATCATCTGGCCCAATGCGGGGTGAACGCCGTCGTCACCCATGCCCATAATGTCTATGCCGAAGGCCTTCTGACGCTTGGCGCTGCATTCCCGTTTTACGCAGGCTTTTTCGTGCTTGCCCAATTGTTCATTTTTATCGTCGGGATGCGCAAACGCAAAAGCTATCGTTACGCTTCACATCTCGGTATTGCAGGTCTGCTGCTGGTCGGACTGCATTCGACGCTTGATTTTTCATTACAGATCCCCGGCTTCGCCATGGCTTATGCCATCTTCCTCGCCCCTATCGTCACACTTTGCCTCAATTCGCCGGGAACTGACCGGAATGGACGGCGGCGGCAGCGGCAGGACCCAGCCGATCTTTCAACGCCCGGGCCCGGGGGACATGACCATACGGCACAATTGGTATTTTAAAGCCATAGCAACTGACCTGCGCGTTCACATACTGGATGCCAAGTCACTGTAACGATTGTAGAACTGAAGACAGAGACGAGAATTTCAGCATGCGGATATTCCAGATAACGTCGCTATTTTCTCCAGACCGGGTGGGGGGCGCGGAAATTTTCGTGGAAGACCTTGCGCGCGGACTTTCGGAAAAGGGCCATACGGTTGCCGTAGCCGCCATTTCCCGGGAACAACAGGCCGTCGAGCAACGTGATGGTTTTTCCATTCATCGCCTCGGGCACACCACGCCGTTTTTTATTGGAGACTGGGAACGGCAACCGGGATGGAAGCGAAAATATTACAAGATCGCCGTACAGCTCGATCCGCGCCTCGTGCGTCGGCTTGCACATGTCATCGATGATTTTCGTCCAGATGTCGTCAACACCCATTCGTTGTCGGAATTGACCCCGCTTATCTGGCCGATGATCCGCAGGCGGGGCATCCCGCTCGTCCATTCCCTGCATGATTTCACCAGCATGTGCACCAATGGCTCCCTGTTTCACGACGGGCATATTTGCGACGGCAGCAGCAGGAAATGCCGTATTTTTTCCTATCTGCACCGGCGTTGCCAATGCGCCGTCGATGCCGTCGCGGGCGTCGGCCGCGACATTGTCGAGCGCCATGTACAGGCGGGCTTCTTCACCCATGTCCCGGAAGACCGCCGCACCGTGATCTGGAATGCCATCGCACCGCCGACCCAACAAAAAATGCGCAATCTCCGCGCGCCTGGACAACCGCTTGTTTTCGGTTATCTCGGCCGCATCGAAGCCCCTAAAGGTGCGGACTTGCTGATAGATGCTCTGCGGCGGCTGCCGCCACAGGGTTGGCGGCTGGTCATGGCCGGTCGCGCGCCCGGCGGCATCGAGTCTTATCAGCAAAAAACCATCGGTCTTCCCGTTGAGTTTCCCGGCTATGTCGAGGCGGACAGTTTTTTCGCTGAGATCGATTGCCTGATCGTACCGCCCTTGTGGCCGGAGGCTTTCGGGCGCACCGTTGCCGAAGCCATTCTGCGTGGGGTACCCGTCATCGGTGCCAACCTCGCAGGCGTCGCCGAACAGATCGGTCAGGACAGGCCGGAACGCCTGTTTGCTCCGGGCAACGCCAGTGAACTCGCCGCACGTATGGCGCAAGTCATGCGCGACCCCAGCATCCTTGCAGAGTCTCCCGAAACCAGAGCGAGAATTTCGCAAGGAGTAGCGCCTGAGCGGGTGGTTGCGGCATATGAAACGCTCTATTCGGATGTCCGTGTCCGTACCGGCGGCTAAACACTGGCAGAGTGGCAGCTTTTACCTATTTGGCGACAGGAACAGCACCCCATTCGAAAAGAGTGCATGTTGTTAATGTCGGGAAATCTCACGAAAGAGCGTTACATAGCTCTCCGCAGCGTTCCGCCATGAATATAGCGCGCGGTTTTCATAACCCGCCTCGCGAAGATTGCCCGCCAGATCCGGCTCCCGAAAAAGTCGCTCCAGTGCTGCGACAAGGCTGTCAACATCGGCAGGATCAAAAGTGAGGGCCCCCTTGCCAGCGATTTCAGGCGTGGCAGAGCGGTTGGAGCAAATGACCGGGCATCCCAGTTGCTGTGCCTCCAGCACCGGCAGGCAAAAACCTTCATAGGTCGAAGGCACACAAAGACAGGCAGCGTGGCGGTAAAGCTCGGCTAATTGCCGGTCATCTATGCCGGAAAGCCGGATCAGCCGTGCCTTCAATTCCGGGTCGCCCAGCACGCTGCCGATTTCCTCTGCATCGTCACGGCCGACATGAACGACATGCAGCGTCGGCATTGTCTTGCCCAGCCGCGCAAACGCCTTGCCCAGAAGGATGAAATTCTTGTTGGACGTCGCGTTTCCGACCGCCAGTATATAAGGCCCTGGCACTGGCCGCGCGCTGCCAGCAATCTCGGGATCGACTTTCAACGTGCTGTCGGAATGGATCGTCAGGCTTTTGCCGGCAGCGGCAGGATAAAAGTGGGCAAGGTCTCTTCGTGTTGCCTCGGATACACAGGTGACCCGGTCTGAACGAGCCATCATCAAGCGAAAGATGAAATCGGTCGTCAAGGTCGCCCGCCAACCGATCTGTTCGGGAATGGTCTTGAAATAAAGATCGTGAACAAGGGTAACCCGCCGTTTGCCGCCAAGAGGACTTCCAAATGGATCGGCATTGAACAGCACGTCGATATCGTGCCGACGGCAAAGTGCGGGCAGCGTAGCGGCCTGGTGCAGCACATCGAGAACCATGATACGCGGTCGCGGTATCTCCAGCAGTTGCAAACGGCTGTCGCGCAGGTTTTCAGGCAGTTGCGCCCGCGTCCAGGGAGAGCGCAGGATATAATCGTCCTGCGTCTGGTCCAATAGCCATTCCAGCAGGCTGAAGGTCACACGGGCAACGCCGGACGGCTTGCCGCCATATTGGCTCGGCATGTTTACGAGAATGCGCATCCTGGCCTTTCCGCTTGCCCACACTGTCTATCCGGATCGATCACCAGCTCCGCCTCACGCCACTTCCGATAGCAGCGCGGACACCGAACGGCAGGTCTCCTCCAGCGAAAATCGGCGGCTCACATCCTCCCGCCCCTTTTGCGCCAACCTTTCCGCCAGAGCCGGGTGGGAAAGGATGCAGCCGAGTGCGGCGGCAAGCGCCGGCGCGTTACCCGGCGGCACGAGAAGACCCGTTTCGCCATCACGGATGATTTCGGTCACCCCGCCGCCGCGTGTGGCGACAACCGGCCGGCCACACATCATGGCTTCGACCACTACCCGGCCAAAAGGTTCAGCGACAATCGAAGTATGGGCAACAGCATCCATAGCCGCCATCAATTCCGGAACATCTGAACGGAAGCCGAGAAAACGGACCCGACCATCAAGGCCAAGGCGGGATGCCTGCTCGCGGATGCGCGTCTCATAGGCTTCCTGTCCAAAAAGCGCTCCGCCAACGATGATGGCCTGGACACCATCCATCGCCGCAATCGCCTCCAGAAAGACATGCTGGCCTTTCCATTCGCTCAGCCGGCCAAACAACCCGACGATTGGCTGTGGACCAAGGCCGAGTTCCCCGCGCAGCCGTGCGGCTCTTTCCGGGTCATATGACACCGCCATTGCGGGATCAAAGCCGTTATAAACAATACGGACCTTCTCCGCCTCGCCGCCGGCTTCAACGAATGCCCGGCCGGTTTCCTCGGAATTAACGGCCACCAGCCTTGTAAAATATCGGGCAAAGGCCAACGAAGCACGGCGATTGGCGGAACTGAAGGCGGGATCCGTGACGATATCGTGCAAAATCCAGACGAGCGGACGGCGGCTGAGTTTCGCCGCAAGCGCGCAGACAAAAAGCGCCTTTTGCGAATTGGCGCAGATGACATCGTAATGCCTTGCCTGCCGGCTCAACTGCCAGGCAACCGCCGCCACGTCGGCCGCGCCGCGCAACATAGCACCGAATGATGAATCGCGGCGGATCGACAACATTTTTTCCCCGGCCGACAACAGAACCGGAGGTCTGCCGGCCGCCGCCAGATCCTCGGCAGCACCACCGCCACTGAGGAAACAGGCACGCCAGGAATCTGGCCCAGCCTTGACGAGATCGATGAGGAAAAGCTCGGCGCCACCCTTCTCTCCGGTATGGCTGACAAAAAGCGCGGATGTCATGCACTTACCTGCGACACGCACATACCCTGAAGGAGCCTTGGCCCGCAATGACGGGCATGACCAGGCACCCGGTAAAAAAGTTCGGCGCAGGCGACAATGGCAGGGATATCTTCCCGCGTCGATCTGGTATAAGAATGGCTACGTTTACTTGCGATTAAAAGAAAAGACATTCAAACCTTTATGCGGATTTATATTTTAGTCCGCGCGAAATAAAAAATAATAGTCAATTTAAATATTTTAGAAGAAATCGAAGAAAATTTCATGACGTTTAATTTTATCGCTGTTCAGCGTTCCGCTCCTGGCGCCTTTTCCCCGGATCTTACTGTGGGGTTATCCTAGCGCCAGATCAGGAGAACGAACGATGACACCGCTCAAACGCAAGATATGCATATATATGCCGGCAACGGAAGAGGTGTCGGCATGATCGGCGTGACGCTCGGCATTATTCCCGGGAACAGGGCAGCCATCGTCCCCTCCCTAAACGCGCTTTCGCCTTTGCGCGCACGCCTGACCGCCGGCCAGAACGCCACGATCTTCGTGAATGGGGACAGCACCGCCTATGCCGAAGGTGGACCATTCCAGCAGTTCGCCTCAATGCTTGGCGATCTTCACGATACAAAGGTCGTATTGTACCGCTGGGCCGAATGGCAGATAAATGCAGCAACCGGACCAAAAGCTTACGCCGATCCGATTACGCTGCGCAACACCGGTGAGGGTCCAACGCTCACGGTCTATCTCGCGGCGCTGCCTGGCGGTATGGCAGGCTACATGCTTGCAGACCAGCGCGCGGCGGCGCTGAGGATTCCACGCCCCGATCTGTGCATTCTGCATCATGGTCACAATATGCAGAGCTTCGAGATGCCAGGGGGCATCTTAAGTTCCGGACGATCTGCACTGCTGGGGCCACTCGGCATGACCGAATGGCAATGGCCCGGCACACCGCAACTCATCACCACCCAGAACCCCTGGCGTGACAGTACGGATTACGACAAGGTCTATCAGGCAATACTTGATGTGGCTCGATCCCACCCGCAGCTGACGCTGGTGGATACACATGCGGCATTTGTGGCAAAGGGTAAGGACGCGACCCTTTACCGGGACAACATCCATCCGAACGATGCCGGCTCACAGCTCATTGCCCGCACTCTGTTCGGTTCCTATCTGGCTTCGGCACCAGATAGCGGCTTTCAGACACCGTGCTGGCCGAAGCTCCCTGCTGCAAATCTCATCGCCAACGGAGATTTCACCGAGTGGTCGGGCTCTGCCCCGGCAGGCTGGAACCTGAGCGCGCCCGGCACCGTCGTCAAAAGCACCGACACCACCTTTTCCCCATCCTTCGCTTACAGTCTCGCCTTGCGCGCCAATGGCAGCCAGTCGGCCGCACTGTTTCATTATGTCCGGAATGCAGAGGCTGCAGCGATAATCGGCAAAACCATATCCTTTGCGATTCTCTACAAAAACAGCGCGGAGCAACGTCCGCCTTATGTCACGCTGGTTACGAAAAGCGGCGGAGCGACAAGGACCATCAATTGTTCAGCCCTGCAATTTTCGAATGTAAGCACTTCTGTGAACAGCGGCTGGATGTGGGCAACGGCGAACGGAATCTCCATCGACCCCGATATCAGCCCGGATGGTTACTCATTTTATCTGCGGATGATGCCAGCCTTTGGCACCAGCCCACCCAGCTCCAACGAACCACTTTACATTCAGAGAGTAATCGCCGTGGAAGGTGCCATGCCCAAAGGCAATCTGAGCGGCTGAAAGACAGAGAAAATTCCGTCTTGCACGACGATGTCGTCAAGACCACTATCCGTCGCCATCATCGCCCTGCCTCGCAATGATGGTGCCCTAACAACAGGGCCGTCTCAGGTCCGCCAGTGAAAGATACAGGCCGCGAATGACCAGACGTGCAAATATGGTGTCATCGCATCCGTCGCCATTACCGGCTTTTATCGTGGCGATGCCCCTTTTTCCTTCAAGGACAATAGGGGTTCCCGGTCACTTCCTGTCGATCTTTGTGTTCTTCATCGGCTTCTTCATTCAATGCAATGTCCTGACCAGCAATCTCGGCCTGCGCTTTCTCAACATTACCGATATGCTGGTGCTGATGACCTTGCCCGTCATTGCCCTCCTCTACATTCGTTGCCTGACACCTTCCATCCTTCTGTTTTACCTTATCCCGCTCACTTTGCTTTTCGTGCTCTCAGCTGGCTTTGCCGATGATCGCGGCGAAGGAGAATTTTACACGACGGCGATGACCTATTTTTACGCCGTCTATTTTCTGTTTTTCGCCTATCTTCTGTTCAAGGAGAACCTTCTCGAGCTGTTCTGCTGGGGCATGTTTGCGGGCTTCGTTGCAGTGACGATCCTGCTATTTCTGGACATCTTCATACATGACCAGCTGGCCTCCATCGGCCTGTCGTTCAAATTCGATGAAGCCGCCGTCCTAGAAGCCGCTGCAAAAGGTGAAATGGATCCGCTGCTCTTGCGTGTCGAGAAGGCGGGCGGAATTTGGCCGGTAGGCAACACAGCCGGCCCGGCCTTTGCCCTTGCCGGCGCGGCAGCCGCATATCTTGCGGAGCGCTACCGGCGGCCGGTTCTGTTCGCCGTGTTTCTGTTTGTCTATCTGGCAAGTTTCACGCTCACACTCAACCGGTCGGGCGTGTTTGCCGTTCTCGCCATCGGGCTCTATTTCTATATCAGAAACTTCTCGATCAGGATGTTGCTCAGCACATATTTCGGCTTCGCTCTTTCCGCGCTTGTCCTCGCCTCCGTACTGCCATTTGGCGTCTTTGATTTCGCAGAACAGGCATTTTCAAAACGTTTTTTGGAGGACAGCAACAGCAGCAACAATGTGCAGGAAAGGCTGGGGACGCTCATCGGCGGCTTTCAGGTGATGCTCAATCATCCTTTAGGCGTCGGTTTCACCGCACGGAGCCAGGAATTATCGGCAATATCGCATAGCGGCACACCGCATAACGGCTTTCTGGCCACCGCCTACGCATCTGGCATCGGGTTTTGTTTTCTTGGCGCCTTTGGGCTTGTTTATGCGATTTTCCGGAAGCGGAAAATCAGCTTTTTTACCTATTCGGCAATCGGAGTCATTATCGGCTATCAATTTGAAGAACTGAATTTCAATCCTGTCTTCATGGCCCATGTCGGCCTTGCTCTCGCATATGCTTTCATCGATCTGGACTTCAGGCTTTTTCTGAAAAATACGATGCTGCGCATCACAGGAATAGCCAATGAAGAACCCCGGGTGACAACACAGTCCACCTGAGGCCGCCGCATGAAGCTTCACGCAACCGCGACGATCTCAATTTCCTTCCCACCCAAACTGACCAGATCACCGGCCGTCTTCCCCATCAACGCCCGGGCGACAGGGGAAACATAAGACATTGATCCCGCAGCAGGATTAGCCTCGTCTTCACCGACAATCCGGAATTGTTGCGTCCGTCCGTCATCGCGGCTGAAGGTTACCAGGCTGCCAAAAGCGACGATGCCATCCACAGGCGGGTGCGGCATGAGTTGGGCGGTGCGGACACGCTCGGCGAAATACCTGATGTCGCGCAGGGGGCTGGCGGAAAGCCGCCGTCTTTCATTGACGTCTTCAATGGTGTTGGCCGCTTCGCAGGCTTCGCGCGCCGCATGCAGCTGCAGTTCCAGCGCTTTCAGTCCGGCTTCGGTCACCAGATTGGGATGCGGCGAAATCACCCGATCGGGCAGAACCGTTTCGGCTGCTGTTTCGGCACTGTCTTCCTTGGTAAAGGCTACGCTCAATCCTTGGCACTCCAAATCGTTGAGATACCGCATGGGCATCTCTCTCCAGTCCAGTTTTGCCATTGCTCCCCGTGACGGAGCAAGAGCGCAACATTCAGAAACCCGCATAGAGGGAACATACCCCTCATTTCTGGCTCTAACACGAGGCTTTTTGCCCTGCTAGGTTGTCTTGCAGGAGGAGTGAGGACACCAACGCTAACGAACAGGAGACGGCAATGGCCCGGACAGTAGTGAATGCGCTTGGGGATACGCTCTATTATAGCGACAGTTCCACCGGATTTTTCTCAGCCACGGGTTCCGGCCCACTGCTCAACGGCACCAGTGGTAATGATTCCATGTGGGGTGACAGTTCCGTCAATGTGACGATGGCGGGCGGCACGGGCGATGATATCTATTATCTCTATTCCAGCATCAACCGCGCGGTGGAAAATGCCGGGGAAGGCATCGACACGATCGATACCTGGATGAGCTACACCCTGCCCGAAAATTTTGAGAATCTCAGAGTGACGGGCGATGGCCGTTACGCTTTCGGGAACTCGCTCGATAACATCATCACCGGTGGATCGGGCAGCCAGACGATCGATGGTGGAGCCGGCAATGACGTGCTGATAGGCGGCGGTGGTGCAGACACCTTCGTCTTCACCAGTGGCAACGGCACCGATCTCATCATGGATTTCAGCGCCAACGATACGATCCGGCTCAACGGTTACGGCATTACATCCTTCGATCAGCTCGTCAGTAATGCCACGCAGCAGGGCAGCGATCTATGGCTGAATTTTTCGAACGGCGAAGCCGTGGTTCTTGCCGGAACGACCATCGACGACCTTCAGGCCGACCAATTCGAACTCAGTCTCGACCGGTCATCCCTGACCCAGACCTTTGCCGATGAATTCGATGCGCTGTCGCTGCGCAGCGGCGATCAGGGAACCTGGGATGCCAAATATTGGTGGGCTCCGGAAAAGGGAAGTTCGCTGACGACGAATGGCGAGGCGCAATGGTATATCAACCCTGCCTATGCCGGCACGTCGGAGGTCAACCCGTTCAGCGTCGAAAACGGCGTACTGACCATCACCGCTGCGGAAACAGCACAATCCGTCGCCGATGAGGTCGAGGGTTACGATTATACCTCGGGCATGCTGAACACCTATTCCTCCTTCAGCCAGACCTATGGATATTTCGAAATCCGCGCCGATATGCCGACCGACCGCGGCGCATGGCCGGCCTTCTGGCTTCTGCCGGAGGACGGATCCTGGCCGCCGGAACTCGATGTCATTGAAATGCGCGGGCAAAATCCCAACACGCTCATCATGTCCACCCATTCCAACGCCACCGGTGAACAGGCATCGGTCATCAACAATGTCAGCGTGCCGAGCACGGAAGGGTTTCACACCTATGGTGTGTTGTGGGATGCCGAACATATTACCTGGTATTTCGATGATGTCGCGGTGGCGCAGACGGATACGCCTGATGATATGCACGACCCCATGTATATGGTCGTCAATCTCGCCGTCGGCGGCATGGCGGGAACGCCCTCCGCCAATGATTTCAGCGATGGCTCGCAGATGATGATCGACTACATCAGGGCCTATTCGCTGTCCGACTGGGCCGCTTGATAAAAACGCCGGCAGTCGCATCCAGAACTGCCGGCGTTGCAGACATCAGCCTTTACAGGCTGCGCTTTGTTCGAACGCCTTACTCAGCCGCAAGCTGTGTCCGGGCAGCATAAAGCGACATGAGGTACCGCGCCGTTTCCAGGCTTGCCGGCTGCTCGGCGCGGTAACGACGGCCGATTTCCATCATCAGCACCGTCTCCGGCAGGAAGGTCAGTTCCGAGAAAATGCTCTCCCACTCGATATCGCCCCAGCCGAGCGGCATATGCAGATCGCCGATACCCAGCGCGGTATTTTCCTGTGTGAAATAGGCCTCGTAGAAGCCCTGCGGCCGACCGAAGGAATCGTGCACATGCAGATGGCCGGCAACAGGCGCCATGGCGCGAAGCTGCTCGCGGAAATCGAGACCACGATAGGTGGATTCGAGATAGGCATGGCTGAAATCGATCAGCGCTACGACATTGTCGTGACCAACAGCCTTCACGGTCGCTGCCACCTGGGCAGGCGTCTGACGATACTGGCCGGGTTCGGTGGAGAAGATATTCTCAAGCGCGATACGCACGCCATAGGGTTTGCAGAATTCCGCAAGTTCGAACAGCGCTTCGCGCTCACGGGCATCAGCATCGGCCCGCTCGGCAATCTGGTCGGCACGCAGCGCACCACTATGCTGGACGAGGATGCCTGCACCGATACGGTCGCAGAGGACAGCGAGCGCCTTGGCGGCATCGATCTGGTAACGGCAGGTCACAGGGTCCATGAAATTGGACGAAACCAGACCATGCACGGTGTAGCGGAAGTCGAACTCTTTCGCGAGCGCCACGAAACGATCGGCACGCTCTTCGATGATGCGGCCACCGGCGATCATGTCGAGGCTGGTCGCCGCAATTTCCACCGTGTCGCAGCCAATCTCGGCCAGTGCGCGCAGATCGCTTTCAAGCGTGGCCAGTTCGCCGTTATCCGAACCGGCGTTGAAACCGGTACCAATCAGATTTGTCATGTCGTCATCTCCAGGGAGTAGATAAGGTTATGTTAGTTCAGGCAGCCGCGCGGCACGCCGCGCCGTATCGAACAAATCCGGGCGATCGATATTGAGGTAGTCTACTCCGGCTAATGCGATCTCATTATGAAGGTCGACGTCGTCTCCGCCGTAATAAACCATGACTTCGAGACCGGCCTTGCGGCATGCCGCGACAAGTCCGGGTTTGCGCATCTGCGCCGGCGTGTTCTCGATGATCGGGGCATGCTGCACCGCCGCCGCCAGCGAGGGCGACTCGGCGATATCAAACGTCATCATCTCGCGTAACTCAGGCCCGGCGGCGGCCAAGCCCCGGTGCATATCCTCGGGAAAGGAGAAAAAGAAACTGTCGCGCGGCATGCCGCGATCTCGCACCAGCGTGAAGATCATACAGCCGCAGGTCTTGCTGTCGGAAGTCGTCGCGACGAACCCCGTGGCCTTTGGCGCGGCGGCGATGATTCTGCACGGCATCGGTGAACTTGGCTGATAGCTTCACCCCGGTTGACGGCTCAGCCGAGATTGTACACCATGAAATAAATCAGCCAGCAATGTGCAATCGCCAAAACCGCCCAGGCCCATTTCGCGGCCCTGATATCGGAATCGACGACGGTGTTGCTGATTTCGGCCACGCCGGGAGTCTCTTCGCCCCGTCCGCCCCGCGCCGGAGATGACGTCTTGATGTCCGGTTCGCTTACGACATAAAGCCTGTCGTTGCGCATTGATACAGACGGCTCATCGTCGACGCTCTCCCCATTGGAAGGCGCGCCGTCGCCGGAAGCGTAATTCACCGCCAGAAGTTGCGATGACACCCGCCTGTTACGCATGTTACTTCGATTGGGCATCATAATTTTCCACATAATAAAAATAAAAATATTCACCTGTAACACCGGACAAAGCCGTGGCTCTGCCTGATATGTCAGCGATATGCGCAGTTCACGCGCATCGACCGACCAGGTATTCCCCCATGCCTTTGCCTCCCCCTGAACGCAAAAGCGCCCCGGTAATCACCGTGCCGGGCCTGCCGGCAAATCGCGCCTGACCGCGTAAGGCTTGGCTTCCCGCTGGATCAGGAAGACGGATTTTTCGACCGGCAGCGGCTCGGCCGTCCGATACCGCTGAAACCGCCTTGAATATTCGAACCGGATCAGCCTGCCTTCGAACTTTCCCGCCAGCACGCGATAGCCGTTGACGAATTCGTTGAGGATTTCCAGCTCTTCTCCCCACAGCCAGCCACCGTAAGAGGTGCCCTCGTTCGAACGCAGCACGATCTCGAAAAAATGCCCGCCCGCCACCACCGGCATGCGGAAGAGGATATCGAGATTGTCTTCGTCCTCGTCCTCGCATTTTTCCGCCGACAGCCTGGCATGGGCAACTTTCGCATGAACGAGCGCGGAGACCGGATAGAACGGACGGCCCTTGAACCACATGAATTCGCTGACCGCATAACCGACATCGTCGGCACGCTGGTAAGGTTCAATACGCGGCTCGAACGCCATGTAGCTTCCGTTGAACGCTATCAATTTCGAAATTTCCCGATGCCTGCCCGCTGCATGTCCGCTGTTTTCCGCCCGTCTTTCATGCTTCTGTTTGCGACAATAGGCAGGCCGCGTCACACCAGCGTCAAATGGAACGCTATGATGACTTTCAATTTCCCGGACACGTTGTTAGATGATGATTCATGAGGGGACGAAAGTGGCTGGGAACGCTGAACTGATACCGATCAGGCTTTTTGGCACCCCGCGCTGTGACGCGGTGAGGGAAGCGTTTTTCCCGTCCAAGGGTTTTGCCCTGATAGCCGCCCTCATTCTTGCGCCCAACCAGTCACTTTCCCGCCAGTCCGCCGCATCGCTCCTGTGGGAAAATGTCGAGCAGAAACGCGCACTCGGCAATTTACGACAGCTCATTCTGCGCCTTCAGAAGCTGCCCAATGAAGACGAGGCCATCCTTCTGACCGAAGGGAACGACCTGAAGGCCGGAAAGCTGGCACAGCGGACCGACCTTGCTATCTTCCTTGCCGGCGCGAGAACCGAAGACCCGATGCGGCGGTTGCAGGCCCTGCTCGAATTCGGCGGCGATCTGCTGGATGGGCTGGATGCCGGGCAGGATCATCTCTACCTCTGGCTGTTGTCGGAACGCCGCCGTCTCAAGGACCTGTTCTTTTCGAGCTACACGCAGCTTCTGGAGGAGCTGACCCGCTTTGGCCGCGCCAGCTCCAACGATATCGCGAGACTTGCCGAATGCGCGCGCAAGATCGAACCGGAACGCGAGGAAACTTACCGCGCCGCCATGGCCGCCTATGCGCGGATCGGAAATATCAGCGCCTGCGAGGGCATGTTCGGGCTGTTGCTGGAGCAGCTGCGTCAGGAGGCACGCTCGCCGGAAGCCGAGACCGTGGCGCTGAGACGCAGGATACAGAGCCTCGCCTCAACGATAACCACCCCCGCCGAGCCGGACGAAGCCAGCCGACGAAAAGCCACCGCGAAACCACGCGTCGCCTTCGGCCTGCCCGCGCGGGTGGACGGGCTGCCGGCATCGCCGGTCATGCACGCCTTTATCGAGGATGTGGCCAACAGCCTGGTGCGCTACCGGACCTTCACCGTCCTTTCGCCGCACAGCACCTTTGCGCTCTCGCGGGACCGGGCCGATGATGGTTATGCCATGCTGCGGGCCGACTACCGGATCATGTCGTCGGTTTTCGACGATACCGGCATGTCAGTGGCGCTGATCGAGGAAGCGACCGGCGAAATCGTCTGGTCGCTGGAAGTGGTCCTCTCCGAGCGGCACATCCACACCGCCTTTCGTCTGCTCTCCAAACAGGTGGCTGCGGCACTTGCCCGGGAGATCGAGCGACTGCAGGTGGAACCCGACCGGAACCACAGCGGCGAGGCCTACCGGCAATTGCTGGAGGGCCAGCAGCTCCTGCGCGGCAAATGCGACCTGCCGCTTCTGCGCCGAGCCCGTTCGATGTTCCGCAGAGCCGTCGATCTCGATCACAGCATGGCCGTCGCCCGCGCCCGGGTGGCGCAGAGCCTGCAGCTGGAATGGCTGATGCTGGGCGGCAACGACCCTCACCTGCTACACCGCGCCAAGGCTGAGGCCGACGCTTCCGTTGAGATCGACCCTGCCCTCGGCGTCGGCCACTGGATGTGCGCCGTGGTGGCGCTCTATCAGCGGGATTTCGACATGTCCGCCGAAAAATTCTTCGAGGCGGAGGCGCTTGCGCCCAACTCCGCCGATCTCCTGCTCCAGCATGCGGATGCACTTGCCCACTTTGGCGATGCCGAGACCGCCTGGGAGAAGTTCCAGCAGGCGATCGATCTCAACCCGCTCGCACCCGATATCTACTGGTGGGCAGGCGCCAGCATCGCCTTCAAGCGCGAGGATTACGGCGCGGCGGTGGAATTATGCGCGCGAATGGAAAATGACGAGCCGGCCCTGCGGGTGCTGACCGCAAGCCACGCGTTGCATGGCGATTTGGCCGCTGCCCGGGAAACCGGCGGCAGGCTTCAGGAAAACTATCCGGGTATGTCGGCGAGGGAGATCAGCAGCCTTTCTCCAGACCGTGACCCGATAGCGAATGAAAAATTCTATCACGCACTTCGATTAGCTGGGATCAAATAGGAGATTTTATGTCCTCGCATTTCTTCATTGTTGGAAAAAAGGGCTTCGGCGTTCTTTTCATTCGCACGACGCCGCTCAGGGTTGCGTCCGTATCTCATGAGACGATTGCGGCCTATGAAGCCAGCCACCCCGGCGTGGACGGCTATGCACGCGTCGCAGCCGCGGCAAAGGCCATGCTCGTCCGCCAGGACGGCCAGCCCGAGGCCGAGCTGGACCAGGTCCAGATCCAGGGCATCGAAGCCCTCGTCGCCGGTGGCGCCGTGGTTTCCGAAGCCGATTTCGCCTTTATCGGTGAAGTCACCGACGCCGGCTGGGATTTCAACCGCATGGTGCAGGCGCCGATCGGCGCGGCGCTGAAGGCTGTCGGTCCGGCAGGTTCGGTCACCGGCGAGCTGTTCGACGCCATCCTTGCCGACGACGCCAACTCTGCACCCTGATCGCGGTTCCGCAGCCTTGACCGGTGCCGGTGCTCCCATATCAGCGACAGCGGCTTCAAGGCATGCGGACGCATCGTTCTTCGATCCCGAACTGCTCCGGCAGTTCGGGATTACCCGCGTCGGCGACGTGACCGGCCTCGATATTATCGGCATACCCGTCTGGTTTGCGGTGCGCCCCAATTCGCGCGGGCTCTCGGTTTCGCAAGGCAAGGGACTTGTTGCGGAACAGGCGCGGCTCTCGGCGATCATGGAAGCGGTCGAAGGTGCCGTGGCTGAAGATACCCGCAAACATGTCTCCGCCTTCGACTCTCTCGAGCAGATGCGGGTGAAGGGCGTTCCTCTCATTCCTTTCGAAACCGTCGGCCGCGTCGATCCGGACAGGCTGGATCCGCGGCGCGAACGCGGCTGGGTGAAGGGAATATCCGTTCGCCAGCAGCAGGAGGTATTTGCGCCCTACGAACTCATCGGCATGGATTTTCGCGCGGATTTCCCCTGGGATCGGCAGGCTTTCCTCATGAGTTCGCAGGGTCTCGCGGCGGGGTTTAACCATGACCATGCGGTTCTCCACGCCTTGCTCGAACTCGTCGAAAACGATGCCTGCTTTCTCGTCGATACTTTCGAAACCCGCACGATCGCGCCGGAGCCGGTCACATTTCCGGCCGGCGTCGATACGTCGTTCGACAGCCTCGTTGGCCGCCTTTCAGAGATTGACCTGACACCGTCCTTCTTCGACATGACGAATACACTCGGCGTGCCGGTGGTGATGGCAAGCCTTCCCCGCTCCGTTAACGCGCTGGACGGCCCCGCAACCCGCAATGCGGCGGGCGCCGCCTGCCGTCCAGCAACCTACGACGCCGCCGTTGCGGCGCTGCTCGAAGCGATCCAGTCGCGACTGACGGACATCAGCGGCGCGCGGGATGATCTCTCCCCGCTGCGTTACCAGCGGGACATGTTGAGTGCCCCTGCATCAGCGCGGCAACCGGTGGAACGGACGCCGGTGCAGCTTGATCTTGCAACGGATGACAAATCTTCGCCGCCCTGGCGCCAGCTTGCCGAGCGCCTTTTCACCGCAGGGATTGAGGACATTTATGTCTTCGCACTGGAAACGGGTGTCCCCGGCCTTAATGTCGTGCGGGTTCTGGCAAGCGGCCTTACCCCGACCAGCGGAGGCCTGCAAAACATATCGCAGCGAACGCTCGATCATTTCCTGAGCGCCGGAGGTCTTCGATGAAAACGGTGGTTTTTGCCGGCCCTTCCATTCATGGCGTCACTGGCGAAAAAATGTCAGGTCTCGATCTTCGCGGACCGGCCGCCTGCGGTGATATTTTCGATGCCGTGCGGCAGGGCGTCCGGACAATCGGTCTCATCGATGGCCTTTATGGGGACTGCGCCGCCGTCTGGCACAAGGAAATCCTGCATGCCCTGTCATCCCGCGTCACCCTTCTCGGGGCCGCCAGCATGGGAGCGCTCCGGGCAGCGGAATGCGCCGCCTTCGGCATGACCGGCATCGGCGAAATCTTCGCAGCGTATCGTGACGGACGACGGGTTTCGGACGCCGATGTCGCGGTCAGCCACGCGCCGGGTGAACTTGGCTATCGCCCGCTGACAATCGCGCTGGTCGACGCCGAGGCAACACTGGAAGCGTGCCGCGATAAAATCACACCGGAAGACCACGATACGCTGCTGGGCGTTGCCAGACAGCTGCATTTTACCCGCAGAACATGGCGTACCATTGCCGCCGAAGCCGGGCTTGGTTCGGAAGTGGCAAATCTTCTGGCCAAGGAGGCCGTTTCCGTAAAAAGAAACGACGCGATCGAGCTTCTGGAGGTACTCAATGCCGGGGACCTGCCGTCCCCGCCAGCACCATCATGGAAATTCCAGAACACGGTGTTTTTTCAGCAATTGGCGGCGCGGCGGATGACGGGAGAAAAGACGTCGTGACAATTTCCGCGTCGCCATCTTTCATAGCCGATTGTGGTGGCCTGATTGACACGATCGCATTCGCGCTTCCGGCATCGTTTTTTACCGATGATCACAACAGGCATCGGATCTCGCCACTCCTCCCCATCGGAAACCTGCTTTCGGCCCTGCCCCGCGAAATGAGGGCGGCCATCGTCATCGATCGGGACTGCCTTCCATCGGCGCAGGACTGGCTCGAAAGGCTGGCTCCCCCCTGCGCCGCCGAGTTGCTGCCGCTTGATGAGAACAGCCGCATTTCGCATCCGTGGATACAGGATATGGTCCATGTTCGGACCGATGGCAAAGGCACTGCGACCGAACTGGTTCCGGCACCGGGAAACCCCAGCGCCAGCGCGCTCGCCAAGCGTTTCGGGCTCGTCATCGCCGTTTCGGACGTCCTCTTGGATGGTGGCAACCAGCTGGTTGGCCAGGATTTTCGGCTGGTGGGCCATTCGAGCCTTAAGGACGGCAGTGGGCCGGGAGGCGACACCAACGCCGTAGAACGCTCGCAGCAATGGAAGAAGGTTGAGGCTCTGGACGGCAGAGCAGTCTACAGTTTTGGATACCGGCCGGAAGACCTTGCTGTTACGGAGGCCACGCTCGATCTTTCTCCGACAAGACAAGCCCCCATGGTGGTGGCCTTCCGGAAAATGCACCAATGCGGTTTCCACGTTGACCAGTTCGTTTCGGTGACCGGTCTGACGCAGGATAACCGCCCACTGCTTCTGGTCGCCGATCCGGTGGCGCATGCGGGATGCAGTATCCGTGCGGCCACGGATCTGAAACGAAAACTCGACGCCTCGGTGCTTTCGCTCATCTGGCAGGGCTTCGCGGTAAGGCGAAATCCCATTCCCGTTGCACCCACCATCGACAGCAACAAATGTATTCCGCGACTTTACAACAATGTCATTCTTGAAAATGTTGCACGATCAGGCCAAAAACAGCCATTCGTCTGGCTGCCGCATTTCGGCGATGGGGAGGCGCTTGAGGAGTTTGACGAAGACAACAGGCAAATCTGGGAGGGGCTCGGTTTCCATCCCATCGGCGTCGCCGGGTGGAGCCATCTTGCAAGCCGCAACGGGGCGTTGCGTTGCGCTACAAAGGTTATAAGCCGGGCTTCGTGACGTGTTCCGTAACCGTAAAACCGCGTTATTTTGTCAAGAAGAGTTCATATTACCCGTGGAAATTGTGTTGAATGTATACCTTCAACAATATTAATTGATAATTATCCGATTTAAGACCCTCAACATGGAGGAATTTATTATGCAGCCCAAACTCCCCAGCCCGATCGACGTGCATGTCGGCACACAGATCAGAATGCGGCGCAAGTCGCTCGGCATGAGCCAGAGCGCTCTGGCCGGCCGGCTCGGCATCACCTTTCAGCAGGTCCAGAAGTACGAAAAAGGCGCAAATCGCGTTGGTGCATCGCGTTTACAGGCCATCGCATCCGTTCTTGGCGTTGATGTCAGCTCGCTTTTTGCCAATGCCACGCCCGATGTCGGAAACGATAATCCGGCCATCGGCTCGATAAATGCCATGCAGTCCTTCGTCGCTTCGAATGAAGGATTTTCGCTCAATCAGGCCTTTTCGCGAATCAAGAGCGCCAGCATCCGCCGAAGCATTGTCGCCCTCGTGACATCGCTTGCAGCGACCGAAACGGCGGAAAATACGACGGCGTCGGAGAAGAAAAACGACGAGTAACGCAGGTGTGACGCTCGCGTGACGCTCGATATGGTCGAAAATGTATAACGCGGGATCAACGCGTTTTCATACTGTCGATTGTCGAGAGGGAAGCATGGCGGCGTCTACCACAGCAATACTTGAACAGGATAATGCAGACGAGATTCTGGCGCTTGGAAGGATGGTTTCATACCTTTGCCAGCGCTCGAAATCCATGGAACTGGGCATGTCGACCTATTTCCTGGAAATGGCATTGTTGTCGCTGGCCCAGGATATCAATCAGCACGGCCTGCCGCCTGTAACCGCGGAGTTGAACTCCAGCGGTTTCGCATCGGCCGATCTGCATTGAGCAATTTCCGATCCGCAGCCGCATAGATGCGTAAGACGGAACGTTCCCGCACCCTCCTCCAGCCGGGAACGCCCTAAGCGCATCTTGCATCTGCCTGCACTCACATAACCCCTCCCAAGGGATTTCATCGCAAATGATGATCGAGGCCCGGTTTTCGCCGGGCCTCGCCTATTATCAGGACAGCCCGCGCCGAAGCTCGATAGCTGCGGCGACGATTTTGGCGAGCGGCGGCCTCATCTCTTCCCCTTTGTGGGTTTCAGGCCGCAATCCGGGTTGATCCAGAATTGCCCATCGTCAAGCCGCTGTCGCGCCAGCGGCAGGAGAACCTCCATTTCGCCCATGGCCGACACGCGCGGCGAATGGACTCACGACGCCACAGCGCCCGGCCCCGGCACCGCACCCGGCGGCACCTTGCCCAGAATGATCATGCCCAGAACCTCATCCTTCGTGACATCCTCGGTGCGGGCATGGCCGACAACCTTGCCGTTCTTCATCACAAAAACCCGATCAGCGAGATCGAAGACATCGTGAATGTCGTGGCTGATGAGGAAGATACCGATGCCCTGCCGTTTCAGTTCCTTGACGAGATCGCCCACCTGCGCCGTTTCCTGCGGCCCGAGGGCGGCCGTCGGCTCGTCCATGATGAGAATACGGGCATCAAACAGAATGGCGCGGGCAATGGCGACAGACTGGCGCTGGCCGCCTGACAGTGCCTTCACCGGCTCCTTGAACCGCCGGAAATTGGGATTGAGACGTCCCATCACCTCGCGGGCCGAGGCTTCCATGGCGACATCATCAAGCGTGCCCCATTTCGTCTTCAGCTCGCGGCCGAGATAAAGATTGGCCGCCGCATCGACATTATCGGCCACGGCAAGCGTCTGGTAGATGGTCTCGATACCGTATTTCTTGGCGTCGCGGGGATTACGGATATCCGCATCCTCGCCATTGATGAGGATATCGCCGCCATCACGCCGGTATGCGCCCGACAGGATTTTGATAAGCGTCGATTTGCCCGCGCCATTATGGCCGAGAAGGGCGACCACCTCACCGGGGAAAAGATCGACAGAGGCGTTTTCCACCGCATGGATGCCGCCGAAGGAAATGGAAATATTGCGCATTTCCACGAGGGGCGTGACTTGGTCCGTCATAGGAGTTCTCCTCGGTTCTTACTTGGCGCGGGCGCGGTAAATGGTGTCGAGCCAGACGGCGACGACCAGAACCACACCAACGACGATGCGCTGGAAGGGCGTATCGATGCCCACCAGCACCATGCCGGATTGCAGCGATTGCATGACGAGCGCACCAAGCATCGCGCCCGCTATGGTGCCGACGCCGCCGGCAAGCGAGGTGCCGCCGATGACGGCCGCCGCGATGGTGTAAAGCTCATCCAGTTCGCCCTGCGCATTGGTGGCGGCGTTGAGGCGGGCGGTCGAAATCGCCGCCGCGATGGCGCAGAGAACGCCCATCAGCGTGAAGATTTTTACCGTGACCCAGCGGGTCTTGATGCCGGCGAGTTCGGCTGCTTCCGGGTTACCGCCAATGGCGAAGACATAACGTCCGAAGCGCAGCCGCGTGGCGATGAAGGTCATCACCGCACCGACCGCAAGCGCCATCAGCACCGGAACCGCAATGCCATGCGCAATGAACAACCCGCCTTCCGGCCAGGCGATGCCATTGGCGTCAGCATAGTTGCGGGCAATGTTGATCGGCCAGGGGTAGCTGTTCACCACGGCAACGAAACCGACGACGATGAGGCAGCCGAGCGCCACCAGAAAATATTCCGCCCAGACCGGCCGCAGCGGAAAACCGAAACGGCGGCGCTGATGGCGGGAATTGAGAATGGCCGCCACGATGGCGACGCAGGCAACGACAGCGGCGATCCAGCTCCATGTCGCGCCGATCGAGCCATTGGTGCCGCCGCCCATCAGACGGAAGGTGGAATCCATCGGCGCAACGGTACGGCCACTGGTGATGAACCAGGTGCCACCGCGCCAGACAAGCAACCCGCCGAGCGTGACGATGAAGGATGGCACGTTCAGGAAAGCAATGATCGAGCCCTGCAACATGCCGATGGCGCCGCCGACGAGAATGCCGGTAAGAAGCGTGACGATCCATGTCGCCCAATGTTCGAAACCGAGTATCTGCGGCAGGATTTCCGCCTGCATGACACCCATGATCATGCCGGAAAAACCGAGGATCGACCCGACCGACAGATCGATATTGCGGGTGACGATGACAAGCACCATGCCGGTTGCCATGACAGCCACGGACGCGGTCTGCACTGAAAGGTTCCAGAGGTTTCGCGGTGTCAGGAATAGTCCGCCGGACAGGATATGAAATCCGATCCAGATCAGAAGAAGCGCGCCGACCATGCCGAGCAGCCTGGTATCCAGCTCCGTGGCACTGATGAAGCGCGTTATCGAGCCTGTCTTTTCCGTCTTTTGCGACGTTGTGGAATTGGATTGGGTCATATCGGCCATGAACTGCCGGTCCTCCTTACATCTGAAAGGCGCCACGCCACCGATGTGGCGCAGCGCCCAAAGCTGGACCCTTGGGTCTTAGTCGCAGGCCTTGACGGTTCCGGCCTTCACACCTTGGCAGGCCGTTTCCTTCTTGATCCAGCCGGCATCGATGACGACGTTCAGATTGTCCTTGGTAATCGCGATCGGCTTGAGGAAGACCGACTGCATCGCTACCTTTTTCGGACCACCATCAAAACTGGTGACGCCCTTGATTTCCGTCATCTTTTTGCCGCCGGCCAGTTCCAGTGCGATGCCGGCTGCTTCCTTGCCGAGTTCGCGGCTGTCTTTCCAGACCGATACCGTCTGCGTGCCGAGTGCTACACGGTTGAGCGCAGCGAAATCGGCATCCTGACCTGAAACGGGAACCGAACCGGCCATGCCCTGCGCAGCGAGAGCGGCAATGGCGCCACCGGCCGTGCCGTCATTCGAGGCGACGACCGCATCCACCTTGTTGTTGTTCTTGGTCAGGAACTGTTCCATGTTCTTCTGGGCATTTTCCGGCTTCCAGCCATCGGTATAGGCTTCGCCGACATTCTTGATCTTGCCGCCGTCAATGGCTGCCTTCAGCACTTCCTGCTGGCCGGCAAAAAGGAAGTCCGCATTCGGATCGGAAGACGAACCCTTGATGAAGACGTAGTTACCTTCCGGCTTCACCTTGAACACCTCAGCAGCCTGAAGGCGGCCGACTTCCTTGTTGTCGAAGGTGATGTAGAAGGCGTTCTGATTTTCGATCAGGCGGTCATAACCAACGACCGGAATGCCTTCGGCAACGGCCTTCTCCACCGCCGGGCCAATCGCGTCGCTATCCTGCGCAAGGATGATCAGCGCGTTGGCGCCCTGCGAAATCAGCGATTCCACATCGGTCAGCTGCTTTGCGGCGGAAGACTGCGCATCGGCGGAAATGTATTTCGCACCGGCCTTGTCAAGTGCTGCCTTGATGGCCGCCTCATCCGTCTTCCAGCGTTCCTCCTGGAAATTCGACCAGGAAACGCCAACAACGAGATCAGCCGCGATGGCGGCAGTATGCAGGGAAACGAGTACGGCCGTACCCGCCAAAAGCTTGGCAAACGAATTCATGATGTCCTCCCGGTAAGGGCGAAGCCTGCACCTCCATGCAGGGAAAACGCCCGGAAAAAAGCTGACGGTCTCTGTGATTTCACAATTTTCTCGACAGTCGAGAAAATTAATGTCAGAGATTCCCAATGCTGTCAACAACGGCTGCGGGCAGCAACCGGGTGCCTTGATCTTCTCTGTGGCATGCGCCATCAGACAGGATGAGCACGACAGGAAAAAGCCGTTCAGGGAGCAGGCCCCAGCCCATGTCCGCCATTGCAAGTACGGAACTGGTGCGCCAGAAAAACAGCCTGTCGGTTATGGCGGCCCTGCGCCTGCACGGCAGCCTTTCCCACACGGACATGTCTTCCTTCACCGGGCTCGCCTCGGCCACCGTCTCCGCCATCACCATGGAGCTTGAACGCGCCGGCCTCATTCTGCGCAAGGAACAGCTCGCCGCCACCGGTCGCGGGCGGCCGCGCATTCTCTTTGCGCCGCGTGGCGCATTCTGCCACGTCGCCATCGTCATCATTTCCTCCGACAGCGTGCAATATTCGCTGGTCGATTATGCCGGCAAGCTGGTGGATCGTTTCACCGAACAGAGGTTAGCTGCCGAAAAGGGCACATTCGGCGCGGCGATACTCGCCGGCCTCGCACGGCTTGCGGACCGCTCGCGCATCGACCGCCACGATATTCTTCAGGTATCGATCAGCAGCAAGGGGCTGGTGGATGCGGCGGCGGCAACGCTCGTCTGGTCGCCGGTGCTCGGCAATGAAAGGATCGATTTCCGGCAATTGCTTTCCGCTGACGGCCGCAATCGCGTCACACTGAACAACGAAACCCTGCTTGCCGCCAAGGCCATCCGGATGCGCGAGCAGACGAAAGACGACCCGGCGCCGGAAGCACTCGTCACCCTGTCGCTCGGCCACAGCATCGGTCTTGGCATCGCCCGCTCCGCAGGCGATACAATCGAGGTCAGCGCCCCCAATTTCGGCCATATGCTGCATCTGGCCGATGGCGCCCTGTGCCGCTGCGGCACCAAAGGCTGCATCGAAGCCTATTCCGGATTCTACGCCATCCTGCGCTCGGCTTTCGAAGCCCCGCCGCAGGCCGAACCGGCCAAATTTGTGCCGATTGCCGAAGTAGACAAGATCGCCGCTTCAGCCCGCGCGGGTGCCCGCATGGCACGTTTTGCCTTCCGCACCGCCGGGCTGGCACTGGGTAACGGTCTTTCACGCCTGTTCAGCCTGCATGGCCATATGCCGGTTTTCGTGACCGGACCCGGCACCCGTTATTTCGACCTTCTGGAAAGCGGCCTGCATGATGGTCTTGCGCAATCCCAGGCGGTGCGTTTCGGCGGCATGCCCAAAATCAGCATCGCGCCAGACGAACCGGAACTGGTATTCGAAGGGCACATGGAACACGCGCTTTCCGCTGCCGACGACTATATATTGAGCGCCGATGGTCATGAGAGGCAGGCAAGAAATTCTGGCGTCTGACGGATACCAACCGCGCTTCTGCAACGGCACGCAACCACTCACTGCTTCCTCAAAGCCGGCGCAGGCCTTCGCGATGCGTCGTATTTTCCGGCAACTTAACTTCACTGGCGACCCCAAGCCACACCAAAAACTGGATGAAATTCCAACCGAGATCGACTTGTCCCGCTTCAAGCCCAAGCCGCGCAGAGTCCGGAAAAGCATGGTGGTTACCATGAAAGGACTCGCCGAAAGTGACCACTGCTGCTGTGGGAATATTGTAGCCCTGCACGGCGACATTATCGACTGCCCATCCCTGATGTCCGTCGCGATGCGCAAAATGACCAACAAGCCAATGCCCTGTCAATGAAACCGAAATGCGTACCGCAATCCCCCATACCACCCAACTCCAGCCGCCGAGAAGATAAAACAACAACATCCAGGGTAGTTGCTGCGCCATCCAGCTACGCTCCAGAAACTGATAGAACCTGTCATTCGCAACCTCCGGCTCAATAACAAACGTAGGCGGATTCTTCAGTACGACTGAGCAATGCATTTGCCACCAAGCATCTCCAAAGAAGGAACGCCGGTGCGCATGGAGATCATGGCACGTTGTTTGTCGTTGGGCCCAATCGCGGATGTCATGTGCGTAAATCATACCAAATGGCCCAGCCATACCAACCAGCGTGCCAAGATAGACCAGCAAGCGCTCAACAGTCTTGCCGGTGCGGAAGGAGCGGTGGATCAGCAATCGGTGCATCCCCACCGAGTGCCCCGCGCAAATGGTAATCCCGGTCATGACAACGAACAGAGTGAAACTGCTCCAGGAAAATGTCAGCGGTCCGAATACCACAGCCGCGGCGGTCATCGACCCCACCCAGAGCGATTTTGCTGGCATCCAGCATACCCGCCCCTCGCTTGCATCGGAAAACGGTTGCGAGATCATGCGTCCTGTGGAAATCGCCATCGTAATGTCCTTTCCGTGCCGCTCGCACGCTTGCCTCACCAGCCAGCAAATGGTACTTATTTAGTCTATTAGCTAATTACCTTTGTAGCCGATTTTTTTAATTAGGCAATTAGCTAATTAACTCAGGCGCCGATACTTATGGATTGCCAATGAAAGACAGGACGACGTGACTGGACAGAAAAATGATTCCGATATGCTGGCAGAACAAGTAACAACTCTGCCCATGCAACTGGTTTTCGAGGCGCTCGCATCCGCCCCGCGCCGCAAAATCCTGGCCTATCTCTCCCATACGGATCTTACGGCCGGCGAAATCGCTGCGCGCTTTGACATGTCAAAGCCGTCCATCTCACAGCATCTAAATGTGTTGGAAACCGCCGGTTTGATTTCCGGCAAACGTGAGGGCCAATTCATTCGTTATTCGCTGACACCGAACAAGCTGGTGAACACACTCAACGGCTTCGTCCAGGATGTCTGCCCCGTTGGCCGGCCGCTTAAGAAGGAAAGCAAGGAGCTGGCGAAGCTGAAGTCGGATGAAACGACGTGAAAGCTCTATTGTGAACCGTTGAGAGCCCCGAAGCCTGCGAGCAATTCGGGGAACTGACAACAATTGCTAAAGGCTCAGGCCCGCTCCGCCACGGCTGCAGTTTCTTCCCCGGCGCCCGTCAAAAGTCGGACGAACTCATCCAGACCGGCCGCCTGATCCTTGCTGAGCAACAGGCCCTGCTTAGTACGCCGCCAGAGAATATCTTCTGCCGCGCAGGCCCATTCATGCTGCACCAGAAAGCGAACCTCGCATTCGTAAAGCGTGCCGCCGAAATGGCGGCCGAGGCCGGATATATCGGTGGCCGGGCCGAGCAGATCTACCGCTTTGGTGCCGTAATTCCTGACGAGGCGTTCCGCATGGCGGCGCTCAAGAAAGGGATAAAGGTCAATCAGTCCCCTCACTTGATTTTCATATCTCTCCGCGCCGAAATCGCCACCCGGCAGGTGGGAGCCCGCCGTCCATGGCTTGCCCTTCTCGCCGATGGCCGTGCCGATCTTTTCCAGCGCATGTTCGGCCAGCCGCCGATAGGTGGTCAGCTTGCCGCCGAAAATGTTGAGGAGCGGGGCTTCGCCGTTCCCCTCTTCCAACTTCAGCACGTAATCGCGGGTGGCCTCCTGTGCTTTCGAAGCACCGTCATCAAAAAGCGGCCGCACGCCGGAATAGGTCCAGACGATATCTTCCGGCTTTACCGCGTCGCTGAAATAGTCGCTTGCGGCATTGCAGAGGTAGGAAATCTCTTCCTCCGAGATGCGCACCTTCGCCGGGTCGCCCTGATAATCGCGGTCCGTTGTGCCGATCAGCGTGAAATCCCGCTCATAGGGAATGGCGAAGATGATGCGGTTATCAGGGTTCTGGAAGAAATAGGCGCGCGGATCGGAAAACTTCCTGCGCACGATGATGTGGCTGCCCTGCACGAGCCGGACATTATGAACATCCTGGCGGCCAAAGACGCCTGAAAGCACCTTGTCCACCCAGGGGCCGGCGGCATTCACCAGCATGCGCGCCTTGTGCGTGGCCGCCCGTCCGGTTTTTTCGTCCAGCGTTTCGATGAGCCAGAGGCCGCCTTCACGCCGCGCGGAGACGACCCGTGTGCGGTTCATGATCGTCGCGCCGCGATTTGCCGCATCGCGCGCATTAAGCACCACGAAACGGGCATCATCCACCCAGCCATCGGAATATTCGAAAGCCTTGGCGAAAGCCGGCTTCAGCGGTTTGCCCGCCGGGTCTCGCCTCAGATCGAGCGTGCGGGTCGCCGGCAGAAGTTTGCGGCCGCCGAGATTGTCATAAAGAAACAGGCCGAGCCGGACCATCCAGGCCGGGCGTACGCCGCCGTTCTGGATGGGCAGAACGAAGCGCATCGGCCAGATGACATGCGGCGCCATGGCCCAAAGGATTTCACGCTCCATCAGGGCTTCGCGCACCAGGCGGAATTCGTAATGTTCGAGATAACGCAGGCCGCCATGAATAAGCTTGGTGGCGGCAGAAGAGGTGCCGGAAGCAAAATCGCCCTTTTCCGCAAGCGCCACGAAGTAACCCCTGCCCACCGCATCGCGGGCAATGCCGCAGCCATTGATGCCGCCACCGATGACAAAAAGATCGAAAATATTCTCGCCGGACATAGAGCCTCCACGACAGCGCAGGGGATCGTATCCCCATCGTTGAAAGACAATTGCAATAAAAACGAAAACAAAACGAATGTCAAAAGAAAACAAACGAAACACGTTACGGCAAAGGCAGGCGGCCACTGCCCGCCGTCCACCACATGGCCAGCGTCTTAGGGCGTCTGTGTTTCAGCCATGTGTCGGCTAGAACATTTCCAGTAAAAGCGGAATCGCTTTTACCTCTGGACAATGTATCAAAACAAAAGGTTAGGACAGTTCTCGTGAACCGTTGGTCACGGGAACTGCCCCAACCTGCTCAAGCTCATAGAGCACGCCGCCCATGTCCTTCGGGTGCAGGAAAAGCACGGGATTGCCATGCGCGCCGATCTTCGGCTCGCCATCGCCCAGAATCCGGACGCCTTTTTTGACGAGATCGTCGCGGGCCACGACAATATCAGGCACTTCGAAGCAGAGATGATGGGTGCCGCCGCCCGGGTTTCTGTCGAGAAAAGCGGCAATCGGCGAATTTTCTCCGAGCGGATGAAGAAGTTCGATCTTGGTGTTGTCAGCCTGAATGAACACCACCGTCACACCATGTTCGGGCAGGGATTGTGGTTCCGATACATCTGCGCCAAGCGCCCTGTAACGGGCAATAGCGACATCGAGATCGGGCACCGCGATGGCGACGTGGTTCAATCTTCCAAACATGGGTGTTTTCCCTCACGCGTTGCGCCGGATGCCTTCAAGCAGGTCGAGAACCTTGTTGGCGGCATCCATGACATTGGTGCCGGGCCCGAAGATTGCCGAGACCCCGTGGTCGAGCAGGAACTGATAATCCTGACGCGGAATGACGCCGCCGACGACGACGATGATGTCTTCCGCACCCTTGTGTTTCAGTGCCTCGACCAGCTGTGGCGCCAGCGTCTTGTGGCCGGCTGCCAGCGACGACATGCCGACCACATGCACCTTGTTCTGAACGGCAAGATCGGCCGCCTCATTGGGCGTCTGGAATAGCGGGCCGGCCAGCACATCAAAACCGATATCGCCGAAGGCGGAGGCGATGACCTTCGCGCCACGATCATGCCCGTCCTGCCCGAGCTTCGCGACCATGATGCGCGGTTTGGTGCCGATCCTTTCCGCAACGCCAGAAAGGCGGGCGGCGAGCGTGGCCAGCTCCGGCTCGTCCTTATAGGCCTCGCCGTAAATATCGCTAACCACTTCCGGCACGGCGGCGTGATCGCCGAAGGCCCGGCGCAGCGCATCGGAAATCTCGCCGACCGTGGCGCGGGCACGGGCGGCGGCGACTGCCGCTTCGAGAATATTGCCCTTGCCGCTGCGGGCGACTTCGGAAAGCGTGGCGAGCGCCTTGGAAACATCTCCACCATCCCGGCGACGTTTGGTGTCCTCAAGCCGGCGGATTTGCGCGGCGCGCACGGCGGCGTTGTCGATATCGAGGACATCGATATCCTCTTCGGTCTCCAGCCGGTAGCGGTTGACCCCGACGATGACCTCTTCCCCTTTGTCCACGGCTGCCTGTCGGCGTGTCGCGGCCTCCTCGATCAGCCGTTTCGGCAGACCCTCCGTCACGGCCTTGGTCATGCCGCCAAGCGCCTCGACTTCCTCGATAAGCGCCCAGGCCTTTTGCGCCAGTTCGTCCGTCAGGCTTTCGACATAATAAGAACCGGCCAGCGGATCGACGACCTTGGTGACGCCGGTTTCATGCTGGAGGATAAGCTGGGTATTACGGGCGATACGGGCGGAAAATTCCGTCGGCAGGGCAATGGCTTCATCGAAGGAATTGGTGTGCAGCGACTGCGTACCACCAAGCACGGCGGACATGGCCTCAAAGGCGGTGCGGACAATGTTGTTATAGGGATCCTGCTCCTGCAGGGACACGCCGGAAGTCTGGCAATGGGTGCGCAGCATCAGCGACGAGGCCTTTTGCGGCTTGAACTCTTCCATGATGCGCGACCACAGGAAGCGCGCGGCGCGCAGCTTGGCTGCTTCCATGAAGAAATTCATGCCGATGGCGAAAAAGAACGACAGGCGACCGGCGAAATCATCGACATTCAGCCCTTTCGCAAGCGCGGCCCGCACATATTCCCGCCCATCCGCCAGCGTGAAGGCAAGCTCCTGCACCAGCGTCGCGCCCGCCTCCTGCATGTGATAGCCGGAGATCGAGATAGAGTTGAATTTAGGCATCTCTTTCGCGGTATATTCGATGATATCGGCGATGATGCGCATCGAAGGTTCGGGCGGATATATATAGGTATTGCGGACCATGAACTCCTTGAGGATATCGTTCTGGATGGTGCCGGAAAGTTGTTCGCGGGAAACGCCCTGTTCTTCACCAGCGACGATGAAATTGGCAAGCACCGGAATAACCGCGCCATTCATGGTCATCGATACCGAGACTTTTTCGAGCGGAATGCCGTCGAACAGGATTTTCATATCCTCGACGCTGTCAATCGCCACGCCGGCCTTGCCGACATCGCCTTCCACCCGCGGATGGTCGCTATCGTAACCACGATGGGTGGCAAGATCGAATGCCACGGAAACGCCCTGCTGGCCGGCAGCAAGCGCCTTGCGGTAAAAGGCATTTGAGGCCTCCGCCGTGGAGAAACCGGCATATTGGCGGATCGTCCATGGCCGCCCGGCATACATGGTGGCGCGCGGGCCGCGGGTGAAGGGCGCAAAGCCCGGCAGGCTTTCGAGATGGGACGTGTTTTGCAGGTCGTCGGCCGTATAAAGCGGCTTGACGTCAATGCCTTCAGGCGTGTGCCAGACGAGTGTTTCCGGTGACCGCTTCAGCTCCTTTTCGGCAAGCTGCAGCCAATCCCGCACCGTTTTTTCACCCGACATGCATCTCTCCCCTTCTGCATTTCATCTTAGCACTGTGGCGGGTGATCGTGACGAAAATCGAACGATCCGCCCGCAGGTCCGAACCCGTAAACCGCTCCGGCCCACATGCGTTCCGGAAAAACGGCAGCGGCCGTCACTCGAATTCGAGGATCACCTCATCCACAGCAAGGCTGTCGCCCGGCTTTGCCGAAACTTTTGCGACGCGGCCGCGTTTTTCGGCACGCAGGATGTTTTCCATCTTCATGGCCTCCACCGTCGCCAGCGCCTGACCAGCCTCCACCTCGTCACCCTCGCTCACCGTGATGCCGGTGATGACGCCCGGCATGGGGCAGAGCAGCAGTTTCGAGGTATCCGGCGGCAGTTTTTCCGGCATCAGCAACGCCAGTTCCGCCACGCGTGGGCTGCGCACGCGGGCGACAACATCCATGCCCCGCCAGCGAAGGCGGATCGCGGCCCCGGCAAGATCGATCTTGGCAGCGACTACCTCGCCCGCTACCGTGAACAGCCCGAGCCTCTGGCCGGGAAGCCAGCCGGTATCGACCGTCAACGCTGTGCCGTCCTCAAAACGGATCGCCGTGCCATCTGCGCCGGTTTCAACGCCGACCCGGTGACGGGAAGCGCCAAACGACACGACCCAATCCTGGCCGACAATGCGGCGATGATTGCCGATGGTGCCGGAAATTTCCACCGCGCGGTTCTGCAACCGCTGCTGAATAATGGCCGCAATGGCAGAAAGCTGACGCGCCGAAGCCTCATCAGGCTCGACGCCGGAAAAGCCTTCCGGAAATTCTTCTGCGATAAAGCCCGTCGTCAGGCGCCCGGCGCGAAAACGCTCATGCTGCATGACCGCCGACAGGAACGGAAGGTTGTGGCCGATACCCTCCACCTCGAAACGGTCCAACGCCTCTCCCATGGCGTCGATTGCCGTTTCGCGGTCCTTACCCCAGCTGCACAGCTTGGCGATCATCGGATCGTAGTACATCGATATCTCGCCGCCTTCGAAAACGCCGGTATCGTTGCGGATGACGGTGCCGTTTTCCTGCTCGCCTTCCTGAGGCGGGCGATAGCGCGTCAGCCGGCCGATGGAGGGCAGGAAGTTGCGATAGGGGTCTTCGGCATAAAGCCGGCTTTCAATCGCCCAGCCGTTCAGCTTCACATCCGCCTGCCCGAAGGACAGCTTTTCCCCGGACGCGACACGGATCATCTGCTCGACCAGATCAATGCCGGTGACGAGTTCCGTCACCGGATGCTCCACCTGCAGGCGGGTGTTCATTTCCAGAAAATAGAAATTGCGGTTGCCATCAACGATGAATTCCACCGTTCCGGCAGAATGGTAGCCGACGGCCCTTGCCAGCGCCACGGCCTCTTCGCCCATGGCTTTTCGTGTCACCTCATCCAGAAACGGCGACGGTGCTTCCTCGATGACTTTCTGGTTGCGGCGCTGGATCGAGCATTCGCGCTCACCCAGATAAAGAATATTGCCGTGCCGGTCGCCCAGCACCTGTATCTCGATATGGCGTGGCTGGGTGACGAATTTCTCGATGAAGATGCGGTCGTCACCAAAAGAGGATTTCGCCTCGTTTTTCGAGGACTGGAAGCCCTCACGCGCCTCGGCGTCGTTAAAGGCGATGCGCATGCCCTTGCCACCACCGCCAGCAGAGGCCTTGATCATCACGGGATAACCGATCTGTGACGCGATCTTGACCGCCTCTTCGGCATCGCCGATCAGCCCCATATGGCCGGGAACGGTGGAAACACCCGCTTCCGCCGCGAGTTTTTTCGAGGTGATCTTGTCACCCATCGCCTTGATGGCGCCAACGGGCGGGCCGATAAAAATGACGCCCGCCTTCTCCAGCGCCTCGGCAAAGGCGGCATTTTCCGACAGGAACCCGTAACCCGGATGCACCGCATCCGCCCCGGTCTTGGCGATTGCCTCAAGGATTTTGTCGATGACGATATAGGACTGCGACGAAGGGGCCGGGCCGATATGAATGGCCTCATCAGCCATCTTTACATGCAGCGCATTGGCATCTGCATCAGAATAGACCGCGACGGTGGCGATGCCCATTTTCTTAGCCGTCTTGATCACCCGGCAGGCGATTTCGCCACGATTGGCGATGAGGATTTTCTTGATCATGCGGTTATTCTCCCCTCGCATCGTCATCATCGTCGCGGAATTTCTTTTCATAGGGCATCAGCAAAATCGCCGAGGCAGCGGCCGCCGCGCCGAACAGGGACGCGATGGGCACGACGACCAGCAGCACCGGCACGACAGGATTTGCGGCCCGGCCGATCCGCGCGCCCAAACCGCCAATATCGAGAAGGAACAGTGCCGCACCGACGCAGATACCGATCAAAACACCAACCGCCGCATTGAGCGCCATGAAGCGCAGCATCTGCCGATGATCTTGCTGCGCGGCCTCCGGTGTCAGCCTGGGTTTCAGGTTACGATTGCCGGATGTCTTACCGGAGCCAGGGTGACGCCGCTGCCGCAGCCAGCGATGCAGCCAATCCATATCGATCTGAAATATACCGACACCCATTTCGCCTCCCTCCTCCATTATCAAACTTCACCCCGTCACCTGTCGCTTTCCGCTGAGGAATCCGCAGACACGGTCAGATAGGAAAAGGGCACGGCATCCGTCAGCCAAACGCCGTTATCGGCCAGGTAGAAACGGTAACCATCCGCAAACCTCTTGGTGGCATCGACAATCAGGACCACAGGCTTTCCATGCCGTTGTCCGACGGCAAGCGCCGTCGTCCGGTCAGCGGAAAGATGAACCTGTTGTCTTTCCCCCGGGCGCAGGCCTTGCTGCAGGATGGAATCGAGAAAACGCGTCGCCGTACCGTGAAACAATTGCGGTGGCGGCTCGGCCGGCGGCTGGCCAAGATCGACCTTCACGGAATGTCCCTGCGCCGCCCGGATGCGGTGACCATCTTCTGACAGCGTGAAGCGCTTCTTGTCGCTTTCGGCGACAACCGCAAGCAAGCCTGCCTCATCGAGCGGCGTGCCGCTCGCATTGGCTTTTGCCAGCAGGTCTGCGACATCCGCCCAACCCTGATGATCCAGAGTGAGGCCAATACTTTCAGGCGCATGGCGCAGAACATAACTCAGGAACTTGCTGGTTGCTGCCGACATCGAATTTCATTCCCCGCTGGTGGATGACAGCACATTCAAATTTCGAAAAAATTCTCGAAGGATTCCGGGAAGTTCTGGCGGGCGACGCGCTCGTCGATGACAAGCATCGCCTGGTAGGACAGCGGATCGAAATTTTTTTCCGCCGGAAGAACTTCGCGGCCGAACAGCAGGTTGAGACGGGCAGCGTCGAGATTACCCCGCTCGAACGGTTCCGGACCGAAATGGTGCCAGAGCGAGTGCAGGAAGGCGGCGTCGATACGGTGTTCCTTGGAGTCGTCGCGCGCCCTGCGGGGTATCATCTTGATGGGCGTCACCCCTTTGGGGTTGGCGCGGCGGATGGTGAACTGGACGCCCGTGCTTGGCATGCCGGAGGGAAACCCCTTGTGTTTGGTCATTTCGGGCAGGTTCGCCATGTCTTTTCCTTCCAGAAGCATTTTCAGTAAAAGCGGTTTTGCTTTATGTCCTGACAATGCGCAAATTCAAATAATGGGAGCGCTTCCACGGTCCAATAAACCAGAAGCGCTCCAGTCTCTCGTTACTTGCCGATCTTGTCCTGCGTCTTCGTCTCGAAGTCGGAGGCATCGTGGCGTTCATGCAGTTGTTCGGACGGATCGCCCGAGGTCTTGTTCACGATCACGCCGCGTTTTACCGCCGGGCGTTCGCCGATTTCAAGCGTCCAGCGCATGAGGTTCTTGTAGCTATCGCCTTCAAGGAAAGCACCGGCATCACCATAGGCCTGACCGATCGCGATCTTGCCATACCACGGCCAGACGGCCATGTCGGCAATCGTGTATTCGTCACCGGCCAGATAACGATTTTCGGCGAGATGCCGGTCCAGCACGTCCAGCTGGCGTTTCACTTCCATGGCGTAGCGATCGATGGCGTATTTGATCTTCACCGGCGCATAAGCGTAGAAATGCCCGAAACCGCCGCCGAGGAAGGGGGCGGAGCCCATCTGCCAGAACAGCCAGTTCAGCGCCTGCGTGCGGGCATTGCCCTCTTTGGGCAGGAAAGCGCCGAATTTTTCCGCGAGATAAACGAGGATCGAACCGCTTTCGAAAACCCGCGTCGGCTCTGATGTGGAATGATCCATCAGCGCCGGGATCTTGGAATTCGGATTGACGCCGACAAAACCGGAACCGAACTGGTCGCCTTCGCCGATCTTGATCAGCCACGCATCATATTCGGCGCCCTTGTGGCCAGCGGCCAGCAATTCTTCCAGCATGATGGAAACCTTCTGGCCATTCGGCGTCGCCAGCGAATAAAGCTGCAGCGGATGTTTGCCGACCGGCAGTTCCTTTTCATGGGTGGGACCGGCAATCGGGCGATTGATATTGGCGAACTGGCCGCCATTGCCCTTGTCCCAGGTCCAGACCTTGGGCACTTCATATCCGGCGGGGAAATTATCTGCAGAGGAATTTTCGGCCATAAAACTCTGTCCTTGTGCGTTTCGGGAGGGCATCCGAAGGTCCGGGCGCCTGAACATCATTATAGTAAGGTGGCCGAAGCATTTTTCCAGCCCCGTAGCGGATCAGAGCGGAATGGTATCGTGTTTCTTCCAGCGGGTTTCGACACTCTTGTTGCGCAGCGAGGCAAATGCACGGGCGATGCGGCGGCGCGAGGAATGCGGCATGATCACCTCGTCGATGAAACCACGTTCCGCCGCCACGAACGGATTGGCGAAACGCTCCTCATATTCCTTCGTGCGCGCGGCAATCTTCTCGGGATCGGCAAGCTCGGAGCGATAGAGGATTTCCGCCGCACCCTTGGCGCCCATGACCGCGATTTCCGCCGTCGGCCAGGCGTAGTTCACATCTGCGCCAATGTGCTTTGAGGCCATCACGTCATAAGCGCCGCCATAGGCCTTGCGCGTAATCAGCGTCACCATCGGCACCGTGGCCTCCGAATAGGCGAAGAGAAGTTTCGCGCCGTGCTTGATGACACCGCCATATTCCTGCGCCGTACCCGGCAGGAAGCCCGGCACATCCACCAGCGTCAGCAGCGGAATGTTGAAGGCATCGCAGAAGCGTACGAAACGGGCGGCCTTGCGCGAACTGTCGATGTCGAGGCAGCCGGCCAGCACCATCGGCTGGTTGGCCACAACCCCCACCGTCTGGCCTTCGAGACGAATGAAGCCGGTGATGATGTTGCGAGCAAAGGCCTCCTGCAACTCAAAGAAATCGCCCTCGTCGGCCAGCGCGTGGATCAGTTCCTTCATGTCATAGGGCTTGTTGGAACTATCGGGGATCAGCGTATCCAGCCGTGCCTCTAGCCGCGCCGGATCGTCATGGAACGGACGCACCGGCGGCTTTTCGCGATTGTTGAGCGGCAGGAAATCGAACAGCAGCCGCACATGTTCCAGCGTTTCGATGTCGTTTTCGTAAGCGCCATCGGCGACAGAGGATTTTTTCGTATGGGTGGAGGCCCCGCCAAGTTCTTCGGCCGTGACGATTTCGTTCGTTACCGTCTTCACCACATCCGGCCCGGTGACGAACATGTAGGAGGTGTCGCGCACCATGAAGATGAAATCTGTCATGGCGGGCGAATAAACGGCACCACCGGCACATGGCCCCATGATGACGGAGATTTGCGGAACGACGCCGGAGGCGACGACATTGCGCTTGAAGACGTCGGCATAACCGCCAAGCGAGGCGACACCCTCCTGAATGCGCGCGCCGCCGCTGTCGTTGAGCCCAATCACCGGCGCGCCGTTCCTGACCGCCATATCCATGATCTTGCAGATTTTCTGGGCGTGGGTTTCCGAGAGCGAACCGCCAAGCACGGTGAAATCCTGGGAAAACACATAGACCTGCCGGCCATTGATGGTGCCCCAGCCGGTAACGACGCCATCGCCGGCGATCTTCTGCCCCGCCATGCCGAAATCCACCGCCCGGTGGGTGACATACATGTCGTATTCTTCGAAGGAACCTTCATCCAAAAGCACGTCGATACGCTCGCGCGCGGTCAGCTTGCCCTTGGCATGCTGCGCCTCGATGCGCTTGACGCCACCGCCGAGCCTTGCCTCTTCCCGCCGCGTTTCCAACTGCTCCAGAATGCCGGGCATGTTTCCTCCATGCGTTGTCATTACGATCCATAGCCCAGAAAATAGTCGTCCAGAAGCCTTGATCGTGCGCGTATGCGTGCCATAAATATTTGCAATATTAAATTTTGCAAAGTTGCAACATGGCGACGGAAAAACTCTTCATCGGCCGCAAGGTTCGCGGCCTTCGCGAAAATGCCCGCGCCACGCAGGCGCAATTTGCCGAACGGCTGGGCATCTCCGCAAGTTACCTGAACCAGATCGAGAACAACCAGCGTCCGGTTTCGGCCAGCGTTCTGGTGACGCTGGTGGAGAAATTTCAGCTCGACATGGCGGAACTGGCGACCGGCGAAAACGACCGGCTGGTTTCCGCCGTGCGCGAGGCGCTGAAAGATCCGCTGTTCATGAATTACGAACCGGGGCTTCAGGAATTGAAGCTGATTGCCCAGAACGCTCCCGGTTTTGCCCATGCACTGCTGCGCGCCCATCAGGCTTACCGGCAGAACAGCGAACAGCTGGTGCAGCTGGACGACCGGCTGGGCCGCGGCACCGCGCAGGTGGAAAGAACCCCCTATGAAGAGGTGCGTGACTTCTTCCACTTCGTCGACAATTACGTCGCCGAAATCGACCTTCTGGCCGAGGAGCTGGCGCAGGAACTGGAGATAGAAGGCGGCGAGACCTACGGCATTCTGGCGGCGCATCTGCGCGGCCGCTACGGCATCCACATCACAAGAACCGAGGCGGCGGGCGGCCTGATACGGCATTTCGACCCTGCCGGCAAAACGCTCGCCCTCAGCTCCTACATGGCAGCGCCGACCCGCAGCTTTCAGCTGGCATTGCAGATCGCCCAGCTTCACGCCGGCGCTTCCGTAGACAGGCTGCTGGCCAGCGCCGGTTTCCGCAATGCCGAAGCCGCGGAAATCTGTCGTATCGGGCTGCACAATTATTTCGCCGCAGCCCTCATCCTGCCCTATGGCCGCTTTCACCGCGCGGCGCAGGAGCTGCGGCATGATCTCGAGCTTCTGGCCGTGCGTTTCGGCGCGAGCCTAGAACAGGTGGCGCATAGGCTCAGCACGCTGCAACGGCCGGGCTTGAAGGGCGTGCCGATCTTCTTTGCCAAGATCGACCGCGCCGGCAACATCACCAAACGCCACAGCGCTACACGACTGCAATTTGCCCGTTTCGGCGCGGCCTGTCCGCTGTGGAACATCCATCAGGCTTTCGAAAGTTCCGACAGGATCGTGCGGCAGCTGGCGGAAACGCCTGACGGCGTGCGCTATCTTTCCATCGCCACCCAGATCGAGAAGGCCGGTGCCGGTTTCAATACCGAGAGGCCGCGTTACGCCATCGCGCTTGGCTGCGAAATTTCCCATGCGCAGAATTTCGTTTATGCCGATACGCTCGATCTCGGCAATTCAGCCTCCTTCAAACCGATCGGCATTTCCTGTCGGGTCTGCGAAAGGGTGGATTGCGTGCAGCGCGCCGTACCGCCGCTGAAACGCAAACTGCAATTCGACCACCTTTCGCGTGGAGCATTGCCCTACAGCATCGCAGATTTTTAGCCTTTGGAGCCCGCTTATGGCAGCGGCACCATGGCGCGACGCATGATATTGGCATAATAACCCCAGAAAAGCCGGGCGGCCACCGAGCGCCACGGCGACCAGAGTGTCGCCCGCTCCGCCAGCCATTTCGCCTCCGGCCTCACTTCCAGATCAAGCGCATGCGCCACTGCCGATCTCAGCGCCACATCGCCGACCGGAAAAATATCCGGATGTCCGCCGCAGAACATCAGATAGACCTCCGCCGTCCATGGGCCGATACCACGAAGCGCGACCAGCTCGGAAAGGGCAGTTCCCGGCTCCTTGCGCACTACGCCGTCCAGATCGACCTGCCCTTCCGTGACGGCACGCGCCAGCCCTTCCAGCGTCGTTGCCTTGGCACGGGAAAGGCCAAAGGTGGCGCGTAACTCCTCCGGTGCGGCGAGATAATTTTCCGCCGTAACCACGCCATCGGTGCCGGCAAGGATTCGCGCCCAGATGGCATTGGCGCTGGCGCGCGACACCATCTGCGAGACGATGATGTGGGCAAGGCCGGCAAAGCCGGGCTCATGAATGCGCAGTTCCAGCGGGCCGGCTTTTTCGATGACGAGGCTGAGCGCGGGATCGAGGCGGGCGAGATGCTCCAGCCCTTCGTTGATATCATCCATTCTGGTAATGATTTTCATCTTCGCATTCCGTATCCGTCCCACACGCAGCCGGCTGGCGGGGTGCTTTAAAACATGGCAGAAGAAACCATGCCTTCGCCTCTCCGTCAAAAACCGGTTTACCGATTTGCGCCAAGCCCTAACGGCCTGTTGCATCTCGGCCATGCGCTTTCCGCCTTCCTGAACCATGATATGGCGCGGGACAATGGCGGCCGCTTTCTGCTGCGTATCGAAGATATCGACCAGACGCGCTGCACACCGGAATTGGAGCAGGCGATCTATGACGATCTCGGCTGGCTGGAGCTAGCCTGGGAAAACCCTGTCCGGCGTCAATCGGATCATTTCGATGCGTATCGCGTGGCGCTGGACAGGCTGATCGACGCGGGCCTTGCCTATCCTGCCTTTCTGAGCCGTGGAGAAACCAAGGCGATCGTCAAAGCCTTCGAGGCCGATGGCGGGCTCTGGCCGCGCGATCCGGATGGCGCGCCACTCTATCCATCGGTGGACCGCGAAAGGCCCGAGGCGGAACGGACAAAACTCCTCGCCGCCGGTCAGCAACATGCCTGGCGGCTTGATATGGAAAAGGCGATCCGCGCCACCAGCAGCCCCCTGTTCTGGCAGGAGAGCGGCGATGGCGAGACGGGGAAAATCGAGGCCCAGCCGGCACTCTGGGGTGATGTGGTGCTGTCGCGTTCCGACGCGCCTTCGAGCTATCATCTTTCCGTTGTGGTGGATGATGCACTGCAGGGCATAACCCATGTGGTGCGCGGCATGGATCTGTTCCACGCAACTGCTATTCATCGGCTGCTGCAGCATCTGCTGGACCTGCCGCAACCCGCCTATCACCATCACCGGCTTATTTCGGGCGCGGACGGGCGCAAGCTTTCGAAAAGCGAAGGCAGCACCGGGCTTTCCGCCCTTCGCGCCGAAGGGGCGACGCCCTCAGATATCCGCCGGCTTGTCGGCCTCCTCTAGCGCCCGCTCGCGGCGAGCGCCGTTGCCGCCGATATTGCGACGGATGATCTGCCGCACCTTGTATTTCATGAGTGCGGCATTGACCTCGGCACCCAGCATGAAGATGACGCCGACCATATAAAGAAACACCAGTACCACCATGACAGAGGCGAGACCCGCATAGGTCGCGGCATAATTGGCGAAGGTGGAGAGGTAATAGGCAAAGATTGCTGCACCGATGACCCAGAAGATCATCGTCAACAAAATGCCGGGCCAGACGTCCCAGATGCGCCGCTTGCCGGCAGGAAGCCACAGATGCGCGGCCACCAGCCCCGCTGTCAGCACGACGATCGTGCCATAAAGACCGAGGTTGGAAATGGTGTTCAGCACATCCGTCAGCCATGGAAACCGCTCTTCGGCAAAGGAGGTGGCGACCGGCACGGCGACCAGCACGATGCTGATGCCGGTAAAGACAACCACCGCGATCAGCACATAAAGCAGGCTGAGCAGACGGGTAATGTACCACCAGCGTGTTTCGGTGACGCGATAGGCGCGGTTCAGCGAAATTCTCAGCGCCTCGACGCCATTGGAGGCAAAATAGGCGGCGGCCAGCACCGAGATCGTCAGCAGTCCGCCGCGCGGAATGGTGAGCACCTGCTGCACCTGCGCCGCAAGCGGCCCGGCAATCGCTTCCGGCCAGGTATCGAAAATCAGATGCACCGCCGTTTCGGAAAACTGGTCGGCGCCCAGAAAACCGGCCAGAGCCGTGCCGAAGATCAGGAACGGGAAAAGCGCCAGAAGAATGGACAGCGCCATATGGCTCGCCATCGCCCAGCCGTCATCCTCGGCGAAATGGGAATAGGCATCGAAGGCAACCTTGCCTGCCAGGCGCACTGCGGCAACCATGTCACCTCCATTCATCGGCATTTCATTTGTAACTTCGAGCCGAATATGGGAAATCAGCTTTGCTTTGTACAGCGCGCAAACCCGTCTTTCGGTTCCCGCCGGGGCACGAATTTTGCGCAATTCAATTTTCACGGGCCGGACCATCGGGCCAGAACACCATTTGGCTTTCCGGAGCGGCAGATGTCTGAAAAACCCGTCATCATCATCACCGGATGTTCCTCGGGCATCGGCGCTTATTGCGCCGGCGCACTCCAGCGGGACGGCTGGAGGGTCTTTGCCACCGTGCGCCGCATCGTCGACATGGCCGCGCTTGAAAACCAGGGCATCGAAACCCTGATCATGGACTACACCAAACCCGAGACCATTGCCGCGCTGGTGGATACCGTCGCAGCCCGGACCGGCGGCCGCATCGATGCGCTGTTCAACAACGGCGCCTATGGCCAGCCTGGTGCGGTGGAAGATCTGCCGGTGGAGGCGCTGCGGGCGCAGTTCGAAACCAATGTCTTCGGCTGGCACGATCTCACACGACGGGTCATTCCCTTCATGCGCAAGCGTGGTTCAGGCCGTATCGTGCATTGCTCCTCCATTCTCGGCCTCGTACCCTATCGGTATCGTGGCGCCTACACCGCCTCGAAATTCGCGATCGAGGGACTGGGCGTCACCCTGCGCATGGAACTCCAGGGCAGTGGCATCCATGTGAGCCTGATCGAACCCGGTCCGATCACCTCGAAATTCACCACGACGGCGCTTGCCCATGTCAGGGACAAGATCGATCTGGAAAATTCTGCCCATGCGGTGGAATATAAACGTCAGCTGGCGCGCATGGATGGTTCAGGCCCCGTCAACCGCCACAAGCTTGGCCCCGAGGCCGTTTATGCCGTGCTGAAACACGCCCTGACCGCCGCGAAACCAAAACCGCATTATCCCGTCACCGTTCCAGCCAAACAGGGTCTGTTGCTGAAACGGCTCTTGCCTGCCGGACTGTTCTATCGTCTGCTGCGCAGATTCGATTGAGGAGGAGTAACCCCTAAATGTCCGGCTTCACCAGTGTTCTGGCCCTTATCGTCATGGGCCTTGTCGTCATCGTGCTGATACGTGGCCTTTTCAACATGCTGAAGGGACAGGACGCCAACCGTTCCAACAAGCTGATGCAGCTTCGTCTGCTGTTACAGGCCATCGCCATCGTACTGATCATGCTGACACTCTGGCTCACCGGCGGCGGCCGCTGACATGGTGAAACTGAACAAGATCTACACGCGCACTGGCGACAAGGGCACGACGGCGCTGGTTTCCGGCCCGCGCCGCCTGAAGCACGATCTGCGCGTCGAGGCCTATGGCACGGTGGACGAGACCAATTCGGCCATAGGCATGGTGCGGCTGCACACGAGCGGGCTGGAAAAGCTTGATGCCATGCTGTTTCGCATCCAGAACGACCTCTTCGATCTCGGCGCCGACCTCGCCACGCCTGACAGCGGCGAGCCGCTGTCCTACGAACCACTGCGCATCGTCGAAAGCCAGGTTACCCGGCTCGAAAACGAAATCGATGAACTCAACGCGACGCTCGAACCGCTGACATCTTTCGTGCTGCCGGGTGGCAGTGCCGCAGCGGCCAATCTGCATATGGCGCGCACGATCTGCCGCCGTGCGGAAAGGCTGATGGTGGCCCTTTCAGTCACGGAGAACGAGATCGTCAGCCCGGCGGCCATCAAATACGCCAACCGCCTGTCCGACTTCCTGTTCGTCGCAGCGCGTTTCGCCAATGATACGGGCAAGGCCGACATTTTATGGGTTCCCGGCAAGAACCGCTGAAAACCTGAGACAATCGCGCAACCAAAGGGCATTCGATGTTCATACCGCTGCACGACGCGAATTCCCTGAAACACATCCGGCTGCAATATGTCACGATCGGCCTGATCGTCGTCAATGTGCTGGTCTGGCTGTTTACCGGCGTGCTTGCCAGTGACACGGAGGCCAATGCCGCCGCACTTGGCCTCGGCTTCATTCCGGCAGTCGTGTTCGATTATGCCTATCTGGAGCCGGCCCTGCAGGTGGTGCCTGATGACCTGACTGTCGTCACCTATGCGTTCCTGCACCTCGATTTCTGGCATCTGGCCGGCAACATGCTGTTTCTCTGGGTCTTCGGCGACAATGTCGAGGACGCGCTTGGCCATTTCCGGTTCCTGATCTTCTATCTCGCCTGCGCCATCGCCGGTGCGCTGCTACACGGTTTTGTCGGCCCCATGTCGGAGGGACCGCTGATCGGTGCATCCGGCGCGGTTTCCGGCGTCGTCGCGGCCTATTTCCTGCTGCACCCCAAAGTGCGCGTCTGGGTGCTGGTCTTCATGCGTATTCCGCTGCCCCTGCCCGCCTTCATTCCGCTGGCGCTTTGGATTGGCCAGCAGTTCCTGATGCTGGCGCTCGGGCTGGAAGAAAACGTCTCCTGGGGCGCACATGTGGGCGGCATAGTGGCAGGTGCCGTCATGGTGCTTTTCATGCGCAGGCCGGGCGTTCCGCTGTTCGACCGCACCATTGTTCCGCCGAGGGCGGCGCAGTTCAAGAATCCGTCGCAAACGGCAGGGTTGTCGCAAATCGAACGGGGCTATGACGGGGGCGGATAAGCCCGTTCGGAAGAGATAAAGTATTTACGTTAACGTCAACGTAAGATATGCCTTACGTGCATGTGATAATGAACATTGCTCCGTTGTATTTGCGGGAAAAATGCTTATCCATGTCGCCAACCTGTTTTTGGAGGTCCGCGCGGTCTATTCACCAAGCGGACAGGAGTTTGAGGAAAGCCGCCGATGAAAATCCTTGTCCCCGTTAAACGAGTCGTCGATTACAACGTGAAGATCCGCGTGAAATCGGATGGTTCTGGCGTTGAGCTTGCCAATGTGAAGATGTCGATGAACCCGTTCGACGAAATCTCGGTGGAAGAGGCGCTTCGTCTGAAGGAAGCCGGCAAGGCCGAAGAGGTTGTGGTTGTGTCCATCGGCCCGGCCAAAGCGGAAGAAACGCTGCGCACGGCGCTTGCCATGGGTGCTGACCGCGCCATCCTGATCGAGACCGACGAAACGGTAGAGCCGCTTGCCGTTGCCAAGCTTCTGAAGGGCGTGGCAGAGGCTGAACAGCCCGGCCTCGTCATCGTCGGCAAGCAGGCGATCGATGACGATTCGAACCAGACCGGCCAGATGCTGGCAGCGCTTCTCGGCTGGGGCCAGGGCACCTTCGCCTCGAAGGTCGAGCCTTCCGACGGCAAGGTTGCGGTCACCCGCGAAGTCGATGGCGGCCTGCAGACCGTTGAGCTGAAGCTTCCCGCCGTTGTCACCACCGATCTTCGCCTGAACGAGCCGCGTTATGCCTCGCTGCCGAACATCATGAAGGCCAAGAAGAAGCCGCTCGATAAAAAGGCTCCGGCCGATTTCGGCGTCGATGTTTCGCCGCGCCTCAAGGTGCTGAAGACTGAAGAGCCGGCAGGCCGCAAGGCCGGCATCAAGGTCGGTTCGGTTGCCGAGCTGGTCGAAAAGCTCAAAGCCGACGGCGTCCTCTAAGGTTTAGGAAAAGGGAGATATTCTCATGGCCATTCTTCTTCTGGCAGAACACGACAACGCAACCCTTTCCGACCTGACGGCAAAGACGCTGACGGCAGCAACCCAGATCGGCGGCGATGTCCACGTGCTGGTCGCCGGCTCCGGCGCGAAGGGCGCTGCCGATGCGGCAGCAAAACTATCCGGCGTTTCCAAGGTGCTCCTTGCCGACGACGCCTCCTATGCCAACTCGCTGGCAGAGCCGCTGGCAGCGCTGATCATCTCGCTCGCACCGTCCTATGATGTGATCCTCGCACCAGCCACCGCATCTGCCAAGAACGTGTTGCCGCGTGTGGCAGCGCTTCTCGACGTCGCGCAGGTTTCGGAAATCATCGAGGTCGTCAGCCCGGATACCTTCAAGCGTCCGATCTATGCCGGCAACGCCATCCAGACCGTGCAGGCAACCGACGCCAAGAAAGTCATCACCGTGCGCCCGACCGCTTTTGCGGCAGCAGCGGAAGGCGGTTCGGCAGCGGTTGAAACCATCGGTGCTGCCGAAAATCCCGGCCTCTCCAGCTTCGTTTCCGATGCACTGGCCTCGTCCGACCGTCCGGAACTGACATCTGCGAAGATCATCATCTCGGGTGGCCGCGCACTTGGCTCCTCGGAAAAGTTCAAGGAAGTCATTCTTCCCGTTGCCGACAAGCTGGGGGCCGCCGTCGGCGCAAGCCGCGCCGCAGTGGATGCCGGTTATGCACCCAACGACTGGCAGGTCGGCCAGACCGGCAAGGTGGTTGCGCCGCAGCTTTACATCGCCGCCGGCATTTCGGGCGCCATCCAGCATCTGGCCGGCATGAAGGACTCGAAAGTCATCGTGGCCATCAACAAGGACGAAGAGGCACCGATTTTCCAGGTTGCCGATTACGGCCTCGTCGCCGATCTGTTCGAGGCGCTTCCAGAATTGCAAAAGGCGCTTTGATTTTAACCACCCAAGCAAGGCGGCGCGTTTTTTGAACGCGCCGCCTTCTCTTTTCCGGCGATATGCGTAACATCGCCGACAATAACGCAGACCAGCCACAGGAGAACAGCATATGACCGCCCCCTTTAAGAATATCGGTGTCATCGGAGCCGGTCAGATGGGGTGCGGCATCGCGCATGTTTCCGCCTTGGCAGGCTACAAGGTTCATATTTACGATCTGTCCAAGGATGGCATCGAAGCCGGCCTTGCCACGATCAATGGCAACCTTGCCCGCCAGGTCACCAACGGCAAGCTTTCCGACGACGCCCGCAAACAGGCGCTGGCCCTGATCAGCGGATCGACGGATATCAACGATCTCGCACCGATGGATATCGTCATTGAGGCCGCGACCGAGAACGAGGAGATCAAGCGCAAGATTTATGCGCAGGTCTGCCCGGTCCTGAAGCCGGAAGCGCTGCTCGCCACGAATACCTCGTCGCTTTCCATCACCCGTCTTGCATCTGCGACCGACCGGCCCGAACAGTTCATGGGCATTCACTTCATGAACCCGGTGCCCGTCATGAAGCTCGTGGAACTGGTGCGCGGCATCGCCACCAACGAAAAGACCTTCGACGCGGCCAAGGATTATGTGCGCACGCTGGAAAAGGCGATCACCGTCGCCGAGGATTTCCCGGCCTTCATCGTCAACCGCATCCTGCTGCCGATGATCAACGAGGCGATCTATACGCTTTACGAAGGCGTCGGTTCGGTGGAAGCCATCGACACCGCCATGCGGCTTGGCGCCAACCACCCGATGGGACCGCTGCAACTTGCCGACTTCATCGGTCTCGACACCTGTTTGTCGATCATGCAGGTGCTGCATGACGGTCTGGCCGACAGCAAATACCGCCCCTGCCCGCTGCTGGTGAAATATGTCGAGGCCGGCTGGCTCGGCCGCAAATCCGGCCGTGGTTTTTACGACTATCGCGGCGAGACACCGGTTCCGACGCGCTGAGGCGTAAGGGTCAGCTGCGGGAGGAAGCACCCTCCCGCACGACCGGAAAAATTATCTGGCCTTCACCGCCGATACCAGCGCCTTGGCATCTTCGCTATCCCACGCCGCCGGACCATTCATCGCCGCGAGCAGACAGCCGTTTTCGTCGAGCAGCATGGTGGCTGGCAGGCCGAAGGCGAGGCCTTCCTTTTTCAGCGTGTTGAAAACGCCCATGGAACTGTCGCGGTAAAGCTTCAGCGCATCGATCTTGTATTCGTCCATGAAGGCTTTCGGCTTTTCGTCCGCGCCGATGTCGATATTGACGGTGACCACCTCGAAATCATTGCCGCCCTTTTCTTTCTCCAGCGCATTCAGCGCCGGCATTTCCTCCCGGCATGGTACACACCATGTGGCCCAGAGGTTGAGAAGGACCGCCTTGCCCTTGAGATCGGTGAGCGTCATATCCTGCGCTTCCGGCCCCTTGAAGGACAGCGGGACGACACGCGGTCTATCCGCGGCCGACATGGCGGCCACTTGGCCCTTCAGAAAGGGTTTCAGCGAGGCGATGCGGTTTGCTGCACCCTCACATAAACCGGCGTCAGCGACCGCTGCCCCTTGAACCGGGCTCTCAGACCCAATATGCCTGAACCAAACCGCGCCCGCGCCAAACACGACACCGGCAACGGCAGCAATTGCAACCAATTTGGCGGAAGGAAGCCTGAACGGCCTTTTTTCTGTCATCGAATACTCCAGGGCACTGCGAACATGGCTGACGGCACAGATCAGAAATCCTCCAACCAGATGTGGGGCGGGCGTTTTGCCTCCGGTCCATCAGCCATCATGGAAGAAATAAATGCCTCCATCGGCTTCGACAAGAAGCTTTATGCCCAGGACATCCGCGGCTCTATGGCGCATGCCACCATGCTGGCATCTAAAGGCATTATTTCGCCTGATGATAAAGACAAGATTATCGAGGGTCTGAACACGATCCTGTCAGAAATCGAAGCCGGCACCTTCGAATTTTCGCGCAAGCTCGAAGATATTCACATGAACATCGAGGCCCGCCTTGCGACCCTCATCGGCACGGCAGCCGGCCGCTTGCACACCGCCCGTTCGCGCAACGACCAGGTGGCGCTCGATTTTCGCCTGTGGGTGAAGGAAGAACTGCAGAAGACGGAAGACATGTTGACCGCGCTCATCGCCGCCTTCCTCGATCGCGCCGAAGAAAACGCCGATACGGTCATGCCGGGCTTCACCCATTTGCAGACGGCGCAGCCGGTGACCTTCGGCCATCATTGCATGGCTTATGTGGAAATGTTTGGCCGTGACCGCGCCCGCGTGCGCCACGCCATCGAACATCTGGACGAAAGCCCGATCGGCGCCGCAGCGCTTGCCGGCACCGGTTACCCCATCGACCGTCATATGACGGCGAAGGCGCTCGGTTTCCGCGAGCCGACCCGCAACTCCATCGACACCGTCTCCGACCGCGATTTCGCGCTGGAATTCCTGTCGATCGCTTCCATCTGCGCCACGCATCTGTCGCGTCTCGCCGAAGAAATCGTTATCTGGTCGACGCCGCAATTCGGCTTCATCCGGCTGTCGGATGCCTTCTCGACCGGCTCGTCGATCATGCCGCAGAAGAAGAACCCCGACGCCGCCGAACTGGTGCGCGCCAAGACCGGCCGCATCAACGGTTCGCTGGTAGCGCTTCTGACGGTTATGAAGGGCCTGCCGCTTGCCTATTCCAAGGACATGCAGGAAGACAAGGAACAGGTCTTCGATGCCGCCGAGAGCCTGGAACTGGCGATTGCCGCCATGACCGGCATGATCCGCGACCTAGAAGTGCGCAAGGACCGCATGCGCGCCGCCGCCGGTTCGGGTTACTCCACCGCCACCGATCTTGCCGACTGGCTGGTGCGCGAGGCGGGCCTGCCCTTCCGCGATGCCCACCATGTGACCGGCAATGCCGTGGCGCTGGCGGAAAAGAAGGGCTGCGATCTTGCCGATCTGTCGCTGGAAGAGTTGCAGGCCATCCACCCTGATATCACCAAGGGTGTTTTCGACGTTCTTTCGGTGGAAGCATCGGTCGCCAGCCGCACCAGCTTCGGCGGCACGGCGCCTTCCGAAGTGAAGAAGCAGATTGCCTGGTGGCGCGGACGCAACTGATAAGCCGATTTGACGTCGTCACCCCGGACTTGATCCGGGGTCCAGCGCGATCAAGTCTTTGATCGCAGAAGAGTCTTTTCACGTCGCAGACGCGCCGTGGCTGGATGCCGGATCAAGTCCGGCATGACGGAGGAGAGATTTTCGCGCTTTGCCCCAGTCTGAGGGTGCACAAGCGCCCTGTTTTTCGTTATCAGAGAGGCACATATTTCCTTTGGACAGGCTCATGCTTTCAAAAACCGCGCGTAAACTCATCGTTCCCATCGGCATGACACTCGCTGTCAGCCTTGTTCTCAGCGCCTGCGGGCGTAAGGGCGACATCGATCCGCCGAGCACGCCGGTCGAAATGCGCAACAAGCGCAATGCCGACGGAACGGAGACGAAGCCGGCAACGGCGGAACGCCCGTTCATCCTCGACAAGCTTCTCTGACGGGTAAAAAGCCGTGAACCATTTTGGCTATATCGACGGCGTACTGCACGCCGAAAACGTGCCCGTGCCCGAGATCGCCAAGGCGGTCGGTACGCCGTTCTATGTCTATTCGACCGCGACGCTGGAGCGCCACTACAAGGTGTTCTCAGGCGCGTTTGCTGATGTGGACGCCATGGTCTGTTATGCCATGAAGGCCAATTCCAACCAGGCGGTGCTGAAAACGCTGGCAAAGCTCGGCGCCGGTATCGACGTCGTTTCCGGCGGCGAATTGCGCCGCGCGCTCGCAGCCGGCGTGCCGGCAAGCCGCATCATGTTCTCCGGCGTCGGCAAGACGGTGGCGGAAATGGATTACGCGCTGGAAGCGGGCATCTACTGTTTCAACATCGAATCCGAGCCGGAACTGGAAGTCCTCAACCTGCGCGCGGTGAAAGTGGGCAAGCGGGCGCATGTCTCCTTCCGCATCAACCCGGATGTGGATGCGCGCACCCACGCCAAGATTTCCACCGGCAAGAAGGAAAACAAGTTCGGCATTTCCTATGAGCGGGCACGGGCGGTCTATGCCCATGCCGCCACTTTGCCCGGCATCGAAGTCACCGGCATCGACATGCATATCGGCAGCCAGATCACCGAATTACAGCCCTTCGAGGATGCCTTCCGCTTGCTGCGCGAACTCGTGGAAGTGCTGCGCGGGGATGGCCATGCTATCAGCCACGTCGATATTGGCGGTGGCCTTGGCATTCCCTATCGCGAGGATAACAATCCGCCACCGCTGCCGGATGCCTATGCGCATATCGTCAAAAACGAGTTGAAAAGCCTCAACTGCAAGATCGTCACCGAGCCCGGACGCCTGATCGTCGGCAATGCCGGCATTCTGGTGACGGAAGTCATCTATGTGAAGGATGGCGGTGACAAGACCTTCGTCATCGTCGACGGCGCCATGAACGATCTCATCCGCCCCACGCTTTACGAGGCCTATCACGGCATCCGCCCGGTGGTGCAGCCGGCCGAGGACACGCCACGCATCAAGGCGGATATTGTCGGCCCGGTCTGTGAGACCGGCGATTATCTGGCGCTGGATCGCGAGATGGCGACACCTCAGCCGGGCGATCTGATCGCCGTCAGTTCCGCCGGCGCCTATGGTGCCGTACAGGCCGGCACCTATAATTCGCGCCTGCTGGTGCCGGAAGTGCTTGTCAAGGGTGACAAGTTCCACGTCATCCGTCCGCGTGGCACCTATGAGGAGCTGATCGCGCTCGATTCCGTACCTGACTGGCTCGACTGACCGTTTGTCATGCGGCTGGTTGATCACAATTGAGCGAAGCTGCCTAAAAAATGGGGGTGAGGGCTGAGGCGCCCTCGTCTTCGCCACAAAGAATGTTATCCTTGCCCCAGTGATATAAACAGCTCGCCGTTCCGGGAATGGCGTTCGACGTGGCCAGAACCGGGAGAACGGATTGATGACCACAGCCGGAGAGGACAGGACAGGCAGAAAGCGCCCGACCGGTGCATTCGCGCAGCGGCCGGACCTTGCACGCCGGGTTGCGGCCAAGCGCTTCTTCGCGAAAATTGTGCTGTTTTCCGAAAAAATGGCCCCGAAGACGTTGTGGCCGCTGTCCATCGCCGCCGTGTTTCTGGCGCTCGCGTGGTTCGGCCTCTATCGGCACATGCCGGATTTTCTGCGCCTCGGCATTGTTTTCGTCCTTGTTTTTGGCTTCATCGCCACACTCCTGCCAATCCTGCGGCTGAAATGGCCAACCGACAATGACGCCTCCCGTCTGCTGGAAGACCGCAACGGCATGGCGCACCAGCCGGTTGGCGTGCAGGAAGACGAACCGGCCTTCGATACGCCTTTTTCCCGCACGCTCTGGAAAGAACACCAGATCCGCATGGCCGAGCGCATCGCCGCGCTGAATGCCGGCCTGCCGAAACCCGATATCGCTCGTTATGACCGCCTGGCGCTGCGCGCCGTTCCGGCACTGCTTCTGGTCACCGCCTTCGGTTTTTCCTATTCGAACGGCGCGGGCACGGTTGCAGATGCATTCCGCAGCCGGCCGGCCGTTGGTCCGCTCAATCCCGATATCCGTCTCGATGCCTGGGTCACACCGCCCGCCTATACCGGCCGCGCGCCGATTTTCCTGACCGGACGTGATGCGAGCGGCCGCGACGCGGTTTCAGTACCGCAATCCTCCAGGCTGACGATCCGCATGACCGGCGGCGATGGCGGTGAGGAAGTGACCTTCGAGCCGGAAATGGCCGGCGCATTGCAGAAGCTTGCACCCGAAGCTGTACGCGCCGACAGCGCCAGCGGCGATGTTGCGGTTCAGACGCCGGCACGCTCGACGGATCAACCCATTGCGCCGCGCACTTTTGCCATGGATGTCACTGAAAGCGGCATGATCAGTGCCAATGGCGAACAATGGGTGTTCAACGTCATTCCTGACCAGCCGCCCAGCATCGCCTTCGACAACATGCCGCGCCGCGCCGTCAACGGTGCGCTGGAAATCGGCTTCACCGCCAAGGACGATTATGGGCTGAAGGAAGCCCATGCCATCATCGAGCCACTCGGTGTAGCGGAAGGCGCGACGGCGCTTTACCCACCGCCAGAATTCAAGCTGGACCTGCCGCGGCAGAATAATCGCGAGATCAAGGGCCTGACCAGCCGCAACCTGACCGAACATCCCATGGCCGGCAAACGCGTGCGCATCACGCTGGTGGCAACCGACGGTGCGGGCCAAACGGGCCGCAGCCCTGCGCATGAAATGGTGCTGCCGGGCCGCAATTTCTCCGAACCGCTGGCAGCTTCCATTGCCGAACAGCGGCAGATTTTTTCGCTCGATACACGCCAGATGCCGAAGGCAATCGCCTATAACGAGGCGGTGGGCCTGCGGCCGGAAGAGACCATTCCCAACACCACGCACTATCTGCTGCTGCAATCGGCGCAGACCCGCATGCGGCTTGCCTATAATGACGAAATGCTGAAGAACACGGCGGATTACCTCTGGGAAATCGCGCTCGGCATTGAGGATGGCGATCTTTCGCAGGCGGAAAAGCGCCTGCGCGATGCGCAGACGGCGCTTTCCGAGGCGCTGCAGCGCAATGCCTCGGATGAGGAAGTTGCCAAGCTGATGCAGGAGCTGCGCGAGGCCATGCAGCAGTTCATGAGCGAGCTTGCGCAGCGCATGCAGAACGCGCCGCAGACCAACATGAATCAACAGGCGCAGAACGTATTGCGCCAGCGCGATCTGGAAAACATGATGAACCAGATCGAGAACCTTGCCCGCTCCGGCAATCGCGATGCGGCGCAGGAAATGCTTTCGCAGCTGCAGCGCATGATGAACAATCTGCAGGCTGGCCGCCCGCAACGTCAGGGCCAGCAGGGGCAGCAGCAGAGCAGCAAGATGCGCCAGCAGATCGACAAGCTGGGCGAAATTCTCCAACAGCAGCAGAAGCTGATGGACGAGACCTTCAAGCTCGATCAGGCACTTCGAGACCGCATGCAGCGCGGCGACCCCCAGCAGGGCGGCGAAGGCGAAGATGACCAGCAGATGGGCGAAAACGGCCAGCCGCCGCAGCAGGGTCAGCAAGGCCAGCAAGGCGAACAGGGTCAAAATGGTCAGCAGGGTGGACAACAGCCGAGCGACCAGATGACCGCTGAACAGCTACGCGAGGCGCTGAAAAACCTGCGGGCGCAGCAGGATGCGCTCGGCAAGCAGCTCGGCGAGCTGCAGCAGGGCCTTCGTGATCTCGGCATGGAACCGGGCGAAAACTTCGGCAAGGCGCAGCAGGAAATGCAGGGCGCCGGTGAAGCGCTCGGCAAGGGCCAGGGCGAACAGGCCGTCGAAGGACAGGGCAATGCGCTGAACGCGCTGCGTCAAGGTGCACAGGACATGATGGGCCAGATCATGCAAGCCATGCGCCAGCAGGGCCAGCAACCGGGTCAAGGGCAGGAAGGCATGGCCGGTCAGGGCGGCCAGAACGGCCGTGACCCGCTCGGTCGCCCGCGCAGCACCACCGGCCCGGATTTCGGCGACCAGGTGAAGGTGCCTGACGAAATCGACGTGCAGCGCGCCCGCGAAATCCTCGAGGCCATCCGCGAAAAACTCGGCAACAACCCGCCGGGTGAGATCGAGCGGCGTTATCTGGAGCGGTTGCTGGATATTCGGTGAGGGTTGCGCACGGGTAATGGTGCGCCTCGTTACATCCTGTTTCAGAAGCTAAAGTTTCCGTCATGCCGGACTTGATCCGGCATCCAGTTGGCGCGCGTCTGCGCGGCGGAAAGAGTTCTATCAGCCCAAGGGCTTGGGCTGGCTGGATTCCGGCTCAAGGCCGGAATGACGGAGGTAGGGAGCTACGCTGAGCCAGGGGCTGACCAACAAAAAAGGCGGCCCACAGGCCGCCCTTCCAATCCCTGCAATCCTGTCGCTCAGGCCGCCAGCGCCCGCGCCACGGCTTTGCGAATATCCGGAAGCGCAAAGGGTTTGGACACCACATCCACGATCTTCGTCGCCAGATCATCGGCCCGTTCACGCTGCTCGGCATAACCCGTCATCAGCAAAATGCGCATGGCCGGGAAGCGCTCGGCGGCGCGGTGCGCCAGCTCGATGCCATCCATGACCGGCATGCGGATATCCGAAAGAAGAAGATCGAAACTGGTCTCCTGAAGCTTCTCCAGCCCCTGCTCGCCGTCAGCCGCCTCATGGGTCTCGTGACCGTCGAGACGCAGCGCGCGGGCAACGAAAGCCCGCAATGCATCCTCGTCTTCGGTAATCAGAATTTTCGCCATTAATCATTGCTCCTGGGCATCATTTCCAGCCATGAGCAACATCGCAGGCTCCTCTTTTCAAGAGGTAAACACCCAGGCCCTGGCTGGGTGAATGGTTAATGAGGCGTCTCCGCCCTGTGCCGTTCCGGCACGGCAAATATGCTCAGGCGTCGCCTGTGACCACGCCGACGAAAGGCAGTTCTCGGAAAGCATAGGCAACATCCATGCCGTAACCCACGACGAAATAGTCCGGACATTCGAAACCGACATAGTCGGCCTCCAGATCTTCCTTGCGCTTGACCTTCTTGTCGAGCAGCACGGCAATGGTGACGTTGCGCGCGCCGCGCTCATAAAGCAGTTCCTTGGCGAAACGCAGCGTGCGGCCGGATTCGAGAATATCGTCGATGAGAAGGACATCGCGGTCCTTCACGTCGCTGTCGATATCCTTGACGATCCTCACACCTTGCGAGACCGTGCCGGCGCCATAGCTCGACAGCGTGATGAATTCGACTTCGGGAGCAAGACCACTGTCATGCAGCGCGCGGATAAGATCGGCTGCGAAAATAAACGATCCCTTGAGCACGGCAATGACCAGCAAATCCTTGGTCGGGCCACCGGCAATGTGCTTGGCCATATCGCGATTGCGCTCGGCGATCTGCTCGGCGGTGTAAAGCGGCTCGATGTTTTTTCCACGGACGACGGGCATTCTTTCTCCTGTGCTGCGCCTTGCCGATTTTACCTTTCAGTAAAAATACGAAGATCACGCGTTAGCACAGTCAACGTTCGGACGCACCCGCCTCGACGAAGGAAAGCTTGATCTCTGGCGTTTTTCCACCGGGATGGCGCAACTTTGCCGAAAAACCGTGGCTGAAACCGGGCTGCATCTCTTGCACCGGTGGTTCAATGACCATGCTGGCCACCAATTGGCCCTTGGCGGCAAAAAGATCGGCGCGAAGGGCCGGCACCTCTTCCAGATTGCCGCCATTATTCTCCACGATGCCACTGATGAGCAGGATATCCATGCCGCCCGCCTCCTGCGGCGTAACCGTCACGTGAGAAATCGCGAGCGGATTTGCTGCGGCGACGGCCTGCTTTTCCGGCACGACCACCGAAAGGCCACCGGAGCAGACGAAAACGAAAATGGCGAGCCCCGCAACCAGCGCTGAATAGGCATCCGCCGAGAGGCGCGACAATCTGCGATCCAGCCAGCCGATGAAGGCAAGGCCAAGCGTACCGATGGTGACGGGTGGTTTTGCCATCTGCCGGCGTGCCGCGCCGCGATTGTCGTTTCCGGGCTGACGTGCACGGTTTTCCTTGATGGTGACAAATTCCGCGTCTACCACGTCGTGGATCGGATTTGCCGTCCGCGCCGTGCGGTGCACCGGCGTTTCCGGCATCAGGAGGTCGAAATCGAATGCCGCTTGCCGGCGAGATGAACGGAACATAGCCATAGAATTCCTTGGATGAGGTTTTCCGGCCCGCAAAACTGGGCATTGCAACGAATCCTGCCAAGTTTTAAATTTAATTGGTTAATGCTTCGCAAAAACGGCTCGCGCAGGCCACCGGAACCGGGTTACACCGCGACATCCGGCCCCCAAGCGCCAGCGGTTTGCGAACCACCACGAAACGAAGAGACTGGAAGTCCGTTGATCCATTTCGAAAATGTCGGGTTGCGTTACGGCATGGGACCCGAGATCCTGAGGGACATGACCTTCGATATCCCCAAGGGTTCGTTCCAGTTTCTGACCGGCCCCTCGGGTGCGGGCAAGACCTCGCTGCTGCGCATGCTTTTGATGTCGCTGCAGCCCACCCGCGGCAATATTCGCATGTTCAACCGTGATGTATCACGCATTCCGCGCAGCGAGCTGCCGATGCTGCGCCGCCGTGTCGGCATCGTCTTTCAGGATTTTCGGCTACTGGATCATCTGACGACCTATGAGAATGTCGCCCTGCCGCTGCGCGTGCGCGGCAAGGAAGAAAGCGCTTACCGCAACGATGTGATCGAGCTTCTGAAATGGGTTGGGCTTGGCGAACGCATCAATGTGCTGCCGGCCATTCTGTCCGGCGGCGAAAAGCAGCGCGCCGCCATTGCCCGCGCCCTGATGGACCAGCCGGAAATATTGCTGGCCGACGAACCGACCGGTAACGTCGATCCGCCGATGGCCAAGCGCCTTCTCAACCTCTTCCTGGAACTCAACCGGCTGGGCACGGCTGTTGTCATCGCCACCCATGATTTTGCGCTGATGGACCAGATCGACGCACGCCGGATGATCCTGACCGAAGGGCGGCTCGATATCTATGAATGAGATCACCCGCAAACAACTGACCCCGGAAGCGGCCCAGCCGAAGCGCCCGCCCATGCGCATCCGCCCGATGGCGCCCATCCTGCCGCCGTCGAACATTCAGGGCAATGCGCTGATGGTGGTGATCGCCATCATGGCCTTTCTCGCCTGCCTGACGCTTGGCGCCGTCTCCATGGTGCGCGCCACCGCCGCCACATGGCAGAGCCAGATTTCCCGTGAGATCACCATCCAGATCAAGCCCGAGGACGGGCTGGACATGAATGCGGCGCTCAACAAGGCGCGCAATCTGGCGCTCACCTTCGTCGGCACGCGGGATGGCACGATCCTTGACGATGCGGCGACATCACGCCTGCTGGAGCCATGGCTCGGCAGCGGTCTTGACCTTTCCGAACTGCCCATACCGCGCCTCGTCGTCATCACCATCGATGAAAACAATCCGCCTGATTTTCAGGCGATGCGGGACATGCTGAAGGCCGAGCTTCCGCAGGCATTTCTGGACGACCACCGCACATGGGTGGACAGGCTTGTCTCCATGGCCAGAACGACGGTCATGATCGGCCTCGGCGTTCTGATCCTCGTTTTCACCGCCATGGTATTGACGGTGGTGTTTGCGACACGCGGAGCGCTTTCCGGTAACCGGCATATCGTTGAGGTGCTGCATTTCGTCGGGGCGGAAAGCAGCTTTGTGGCACGGGAATTCCAGAAACACTTCCTGAAGATCAGCCTCAAAGGGGCGGCGGCGGGCGGCGCGCTCGCGGCCGCGGTTTTCCTTGTTGCCGGTTTCTGGCAATCGAGCACGGTCGCCACGCCGCAGAGCGATCAGGCAAGCGCGCTTTTCGGTTCGTTTTCCGTTGGTCTCGGCGGCTATATCGGCATCGCCACAACGATGATCGTCATAGCACTTCTCACCACCATCACGGCGCGCGTGACCGTCATCCGCACCATCGACGATATTGACCGCGTCCGCTCCGATCCGTCGAAAAGTGATGGCCTCACATCGTGACCTTGCCCCCGAAATCCCATGGCAAACTGAAACCGTCACCAGCCGGATGTAACCTGCGGACGGTGGACAAAAATGCCTGTTCCTTGCCTTAATCGGCGAGTATTCAGGAGGAATGTTTGTGAGTCGGATGGACCAGGATCAGACGACCACGCGACCGGCCAAAAAGGGCCTGTTGTCGCGGCGTGGTCCGTTGCGCCGTTTTATTCGCGGTTTTATCCTTCTTTGCGTTGTTCTCCTCGGCGTTTTTTTAGGCGGTTTCCTGTGGTTCGCCGATTCCGTTGCCTCCATGCGCCCGCCGGAGGGCACGAAGGGTGATGCCATCATTGTTCTGACCGGCGGCTATCAACGCATCGAACAGGCGGTCGGCCTGCTGCGTGATGGCGTGGGCAAACGTTTGCTGATTTCCGGCGTCAACCCGGCCACCACCCGCTCGCAGATCCGCAAGATGACGCAAGGCTCGTCCGACATGTTTTCCTGCTGCGTGGACATGGGTTACAAAGCCATAGACACGATCGGCAATGCCAATGAAGCGGCAAGCTGGATACGCGATCACAACTACTCCTCGATCGTCGTCGTCACCAACAATTATCATATGCACCGCAGCCTGCATGAATTGCGCAGCGCCAGCCCGCAGACGCAATTCATTGCCTATCCCGTCATCAGCGCTGATCTTGCCCGCACGAACTGGTTTGTGGAGCCGGATGTGGTCAGAACCATGCTCTATGAGTATCTAAAGTTCGTGGCGGCGGCAGGACGTGATCTCACCGGCTTCGGCAAGGGCGATGGCCTGCGCAAGGCCGCCGCTGACCATTCCACCCCGAAGGTGGCGGCTGCTTCACCATGAGCGGCGAGAAACGCGCTTGCTGCGAGGCCTTGTTTTCGTGTAGGCGTCTGGCATCGGCATCCGGCATCGAGGCGTATCAACGCTTCGGAACGGCTGCGCCCCCGGGAAGGCTGTTGATGCTCAAGCTGCGCTCTTTTCTTTTTAATACGCTGTTTTATCTCAACCTGATCGTCCGCATGATCGTGCTGACACCGATCTATTTCATTCTGCCGCGCAAGATCGCCTTCGAAATTCCCAAGAACTGGGCACGGTCCAACCATTGGCTGATGAAAACCATCGTCGGCACCACCTTCGAGATCGAGGGGCTGGAGAACATTCCCGAAACCGGCTGCATCTTCGCGCCCAAGCATCAATCCTTCTGGGATACCTACGCACTGCTGCCCAATCTGCCGGACCCCGTCTACATTCTGAAACGGGAATTGATGTGGATTCCGCTGTTCGGCTGGTATGTGATGAAACAGCGCATGATCCCGGTCAACCGCGCCGCGCGTGGCAAGGTCATGCTGAAGGTGATGGAGCGGGCGAGAGAGGAAATGGCGGCGGGCCGCGAACTCATTATCTACCCCGAAGGCACGCGCCGCCCACCGGGCGCCGAGCCCGAGTACCGTTACGGTATCGCCCGGCTTTATCGTGATCTGCAGGTGCCGGTCATTCCAGTCGCCATGCATCCCGGCCTCTTCTGGCCACGCCGTTCGACCATGCGTTATCCCGGCCATTTCAAGGTGCGCATCCTGCCGGCTATCGAGCCGGGGTTGGACCCCGACGTGTTTTTCAAGCGACTGATCGACGTCACGGAAAAGGCGAGCGACGAGTTGTTGCTGGAAACCGTGCGCAACAACCCGCATTTGCCGCTGCCGCCAACCGCCATCAAGCGCATCGCCGAGCTTCAGGGCACGGAAACAACCCCCGCCGGCTGAGCCGCAAGCGCGCCGACATTGGCGGCGATGCTTTCCAGCAGAGAGTCGCGAATGCCCATATCCTGTAGATGCTGCACGGTATTAAAAACGTAATCCGTGTTCGGGCCGGACCGACCCGAGGCAGTCGCGACAATGGTGGCCGCTTCGGCCACAGCAAGACCGCCGATGTACTGCTCATGCGCGGGGTCGGCCACATAGGTCACGGCACTGCCGCGCCTGCCATCGGCAAATGCGATGGCAACCACCCGCTCCTTGTAGACATTCGTCACCAGTTCTCGCTCGCGCAGATAAGCCATGACGGGATCATGATCCCTTCCTCGCACGCGAAATGCGACTCCGAGGCAGGAGCCGCCGCGTTCCAGACCCAGCACGAGACCGGGCTTTTCCGTGGTGCCTCTGTAAAAGTTGGAACTGATGCAGAGCGAGCGCCGATAACCATGCAGCCGCGCCTGCTGCTTCTCCTCAAAGGCAAAGCCCGGGTTCCACATCAACGAACCGTAGCCAAAGACCCAAAAATCGTCCATATCCCAAGCCAAATCAAAATTCCCTGAAGTCTGTTCATCGGAGATCAATATGGCAGCGTCAAGCCAATCCGGCACGGCCAAAAAATTCCTCTGGCTCGCCATCGCCGTCGCGGTGGTCATCGGACTTTATACAGCCGGGTGGTTTTATGCCGCCGACAGGCTGAAGCAGACGGTACTGAACGTCATTGCTCCATCACAGGCGAGGAATGTCAGCGGCGAATGCGGCGATATCGCCTTCCGCGGTTATCCTTTCCGCATCGGCCTCTTCTGCTCAAAGGTGACCGTGGACGACAGCGGGAACGGCGTTTCAGCGTCTTTCGGCGAACTTCGCTCGGCGGCGCAGGTCTATAATCCCGGCCACATCGTCTGGGAACTCGATTCGCCAGCGGAAATCCGCTCCGCCCATGGCCTGAGCGTTTCAGCCTCCTGGCAGAACATGCAGTCGAGCATCGTCACCAAACTGAAGGGCATCGACCGCAGCTCGCTCGTCATCGACGGGCTGAAGGCGCAGGCGGTTTCCTCCGTCACCGGCCAGACGATCGACTTCGATGCCGTCAAGACGGAGGTGCACCTGCGCCAGAACGGCGCCGATCTTGACGGCGCGATCACCCTCACCGACTCGGCCACCGTCATCAAGGACTGGCCGCAGGTTCTTCCCCGCCTCGATGCCATCGTCGATGTGACGCTCACCGGCAAGGCGGGCATGGTGGACGGCAGCGATACGTCAGGCCTCTACGGCACGAGCGGCGAGCTTCGGCGGCTGGCGGCCGATATTGGCGACGGCCGCACCATGCGCATCAGCGGTCCCTTCTCCTTTGACAATGAGGGCTATCTCTCCGGTCAGTTCAAGCTGGAAATCGAAAAGCTCGGCGCCTGGTCGGACAATGCCAAACAGGCGTTTCCGCAGCTGCAATCCACCATCGATACGGCCCGCAAGCTGCTCGGCGCGCTTGCCGGCGGCGGAGACAGGGCATCCGTCGATCTCGTGGTGGATCGCGGCCGCGCCACTGTCAGCGGCTTCATTCCGCTGGGGAAGATTCCGCCGATCTAAGAGAGAGATTTTGTAAAAAATACCTCAGCGGCATCCTGAAATTTTGAAAGATTCAGGATGCCGGCTTCTTTATATCCATTGCGACGATGCCACGTCTGAGGTTCCTGCTCGTCCTGCTGGCTGGACGTCATCACCAGTGAGGCACCCTGCTCACGCATCAGGGTTTCCCAAAAAGCTGTAAGCGATGCGCCAACGCCAAGCCCGCGAAACTCGGGAACGACGCGGATCATGTCCATGTAGGGAATCTTACCCCAGAACATCGAGAACCGCAGAAAACCGAACAGAATCGTATCTTCTTTCGCGACGAGATATTCGCAGTGTCCGACGCAGCGCCGCAACCAATCCTCATCGATCCACTTGTCTTCCCGTAGCAGCCATTCGATATCGTCATCCGTCGCAGCCGATATCAATATCATGCCAGCGCCCTACTTCTTCTGATCCAGCGCGTGACGCCCGAAGTCAGGCGTATCGACGTCCTGACCGGCCTCGATGATGGAGCGGCGGATGGAGCGTGTGCGGGAAAACAGCTCGAACAGCTTGTCGCCTTCCCCCCAGCGGATCGCCCTTTGCAGCGACGCAAGGTCTTCCGAGAACCGCGCCAGCATTTCAAGGATGGCATCCTTGTTGTGCAGGCAGACGTCACGCCACATGGTCGGATCGGAGGCGGCGAGACGGGTGAAGTCGCGGAAACCGGAAGCGGAATATTTGATGACTTCCGATTCGGTCACTGTCTCCAGATCGTCCGCGGTGCCGACGATATTGTAGGCGATGATATGCGGCAGATGCGAGACGATCGCCAGAACCTTGTCGTGATGTTCGGCATCCATTTCATCGACGCGCGAGCCGAGCGCCCGCCAGAAATCCTTCAGCCTTTCCAGCGCCCCGGCATTCGTGCCCGGCAGCGGCGTGAAAATGCACCAGCGCTCGCGGAAGAGGCCGGCAAAACCGGCATCCGGACCGGATTTTTCCGTGCCCGCCAGCGGATGGCCGGGAATGAAATGCACATTTTCAGGCATATGCGGTGCCATCTGCGCGATAACAGAAGCCTTGGTGGAGCCGACATCGGTTACGATGGCGCCTAGCTTCAGATGCGGCGCAATCTGCTGCGCCACACTTTCCGACGCACCGACCGGTACCGAAACGATGACGAGATCGGCATTCTTCACCGCGTCCGCCGCCGAAACGGTGTAATCCGTGCCGAGCGTCAGTTCTTCCGCCCGTTTCAGCGTGTCTTCGCTGCGGGTGGAAATCGTCACGTGGCGGGCAAGCCCCAGCTCTTTGATATCACGGGCAATCGACGAGCCGATCAGGCCGATGCCGATCAGCGCGATGCGTTCAAACATGATCTCGCCCATCACGCCTGCCCCATGAACTCGGTAAGTGTGGCGATAACGCCGAGATTGGCCTCTTCCGAGCCGACAGTCATTCTCAGCGCATTCGGGAAGCCGTAACCACGCACTGCACGCAGAATATAACCACGGCGGCTGAGGAATTCGTCCGCATCGGTTGCACGCTTGCCGTCCTGATCCGGGAAATGGATGAGGATGAAATTAGTAACTGAAGGCGTGACGGTGAGGCCGAGGCCGGTAAAGGTCGTGACCAGCTTTTCCATCCACAGCGCATTATGCGCCACAGCTTTTTCAACAAAGGCCTGATCGCGTATGGCCGCTGCTCCGGCAGCAATCGCCGGCGCGCTCATGTTGAACGGGCCGCGAACGCGGTTCAGCGCATCGATGACGGCGGCCGGACCATACATCCAGCCAACGCGCAGGGCGGCCAGACCGTAAACCTTGGAGAAGGTGCGCGTCATGACGACGTTGCGGTTGCCGGAGACCAGCTCCAGCCCGGCTTCGTAATCATTCTTGCGCACATATTCGGCGTAAGCCGCATCCAGCACCAGAACGACATGCTTCGGCAGGCCGGCCTGCAGGCGGCGGATTTCCGCAACCGGGACATAGGTGCCGGTGGGATTGCCCGGATTTGCGACGAAAACCATCTTCGTCTTCGGTGTCACGGCGGCAAGGATCGCGTCCACATCGACCGCACAATCCTTTTCCTTCACCGTCACCGGGGTCGCACCCGCGCCCATGATCTGGATCTTGTAGACGAGGAAACCGTGTTCGGTGATGATCGCCTCATCGCCTGCACCGAGATAAACGTGGCAAAGCAGGCCGAGAAGCTCGTCCGAACCATTGCCGCACAGGATGTTTGCAATGTTGAGACCATGCACATCGGCAATCGCCTGGCGCAGCGCGATCGCCTGACCGTCCGGATAGATTTCCAGATGGCTGGCGGCGGTGCCGAAAGCTTCGATCGCCTTCGGGCTCGGCCCAAGCGGCGTTTCATTGGAAGAGAGCTTATAAACCTTCGCGACACCGTCCACATGTTCCTTGCCGGGAACATAAGCGGCGATATCCAGAATACCCGGACGCGGAACAGGTTGGTTAAGCTCTGCACTCATTTGATCGACCTTTGGAAAAACGCCGGAGAACCCGGCAAAAGCAATGCCGGAGGCATTAGACCGGAATGGCCGCTTTGTCGAGGGTCAGCGCGGCTTTCCTTGGCTTGCGGCGGTGCGCGTGGTGGGCACCCCCTGTGGCGCGAGAACCGGCACGAAAACCCGGCGCGAGGCGCGCTGGGTGACCGGCAGCCCCTGATAGAGACGCTTTTGCGCTTCCACCACAATGACACCGGAAAACAGCGGCCAAAGCCTGCGACCGGTATGTTCGAGGTAACGACGGAATTTCAGCACCGGCCGGCTCGTGGTGGGCGGAAAGAACAGCGCCTCGGCGGTGGCGCCCGGGGTGAAATTGGTTTCGCGCAAAAGCGCCGTCAGCTGCCCGCGCGAATAGGGCCGGCCGGAACCAAAAGGCGTATGTTCCATACGCGCCCAGACGCCACGTCGGTTCGGCACCACAATCACCAAGCGGCCGCCCGGCGCCAGCACCCGCCACAGTTCCTTTAAACTCTCACGCGGATTTTCCGCAAATTCCAGCGCATGCACCATCAGGACCCGGTCTATCGAAGAATCGGGCAGCGGCAATTCCTCGTCAAACACCAGCGCGGTGGAGGAAAGCTCGCCCGCCGGCCAGTTCACCGCCCCCTGCCCCGCCGGCATGAAGGCGAAGGTGCGCTCCGTATCATGGCGGAACCGCTCCAGAAACGGCACGGCATAACCGAGGCCAACCAGCCGTTCCTCCGGTAAGGGCGGCCACAGCGTCGAAAGCGCCATGGTGATCGCCTGCTCGGCCGAGCGGCCAAGCGGAGAATGATAGAATTCGCGCAGATCGACGATATCGGTATTCATGGGCGAGAATGTAGCATCAGGCGGTTGGACTTCAAGGCGTCTGCCCCTACATTGGAAGTCAGTTGGGAAAGTCAGGCGGGCGAATGCGCCGGTTTTGGCCGGCAAATGGAGAGGATACGATGAAACCTTTGGAAATAGACGTCTTTCTTTGCCGCAGCGATAATTTCGGAGTGCTCCTGCACGATCCCGAAAGCGGGGCGACGGCGGCCATCGACGCGCCGGAGGAAGGGCCGATCCTGCGCGCCCTCGACGGCCACGGCTGGAAACTGACCCATATCTTCACCACCCACCACCATCAGGACCATGTGGAAGCCAATCTGGCGCTGAAGGACAAGTTCCGCTGCGAGGTATACGGCCCCTATGACGAGGCGATTGCGATACCGGGTCTCGATCGCTCGCAGGCCGATGGTGATGAGTTCGAATTTGCCGGACGCCGCGTTCAGATCATAGCCACACCCGGCCACACGGCGGGTCATATCTGTTATTATCTGCCGGATGACGGCCTGCTGTTTGCCGCCGATACGCTGTTTGCCATGGGTTGCGGCCGACTGTTCGAACGCCCTGCGGCGGACATGTGGCACTCCTTCCAGAAGCTGATGGCCCTGCCGGATGAGACGCGCGTCTATTTCGGCCACGAATACACGCTTTCGAATGCCCGTTTTGCGCTGACCGTCGACCCTGACAATGCCGTGTTGAGCGAACGCGCAGCACGTGTCGAGACGGCGCGGAAAGCCAATGAGTTCACCATTCCCACCACCATCGGGCTCGAAAAGCAGACCAATCCCTATATGCGCGTGGCGGATGCCAGCATTCGCAGACATCTCGGTCTTGAAGGGGCCGCCGATGCCGACGTCTTTGCGGAAATCCGCACACGCAAGGATAATTTCTGATGGCCGCCGATCTGTCTGCGGAAGTGATCATTCGCGAATTGGGGCTGCAACCGCATCCGGAAGGTGGTTTTTACCACCAGACTTTTCGCGACAGGGCGGGTGGCGAGCGTGGCCATTCGACGGCGATTTATTATCTGCTGGAAAAGGGCGTGCGCTCGCACTGGCATCGGGTCACCGACGCGGTGGAGGTCTGGCACTATTATGCCGGCGCGCCAATAACCCTGCATCTTTCGCAGGACGGCCGAGAGGTGCAGACCTTCACGCTCGGCCCAGCCATTCTCGAAGGCGAGCGCCCGCAGGTGATCGTGCCGGCCAATTGCTGGCAATCGGCGGAAAGTCTCGGCGATTTCACCCTTGTCGGCTGCACCGTCTCACCGGGTTTCGCTTTTACGAGCTTCGTCATGGCCGAACCCGACTGGTCACCTGGGGATGGGCCGTAATTTTCAGGGCAATGCCGGTGGAATGAGCGGATGCCACTTGTTGCTTCTCCCCGTGGGGGAGAAGTCCGCGGCAGCGGGATGAGGGGGCTGGCTCTCCGCATATCGCTGGCGTTGCCCCTCATCCGACCCTTCGGGCCACCTTCTCCCCGGCGGGGAGAATAAACATGGGTACCGCCGAGCATCACCTGCCCTGCTATAAATCCTGGTCAGCCGCCGTATTTCGTAGCCGTAATATAGACCTGACCCACCCGCGTCGGAATGATCGCATAAACAGGCGCATAGACATCCATATTGTTCGACTTGGCGAACCAGATCTCCATCGAGATGGATTTCAGATATTCGATATCCTTGCGCCCCTGCCGGTAGCCCGACTTCGGTACGTAACGCGCCTTGCAGACGATGGCATCACCGTTAAAACCGTTGGTCTTGAACGGCTTGGTGCCGCTGGAGCTCAAAACGAGGTCGAGTCGCGATTCGCCGTCATAGATCGGCAGGCGCGTCGGGCAGATGCGGCCGCCTGAGGGAATGATCAGACCGGAAATCGGATCGAGAACCGAGCGCAGGTCGCGGTCCTTCACGTCAACCCAGTTGTCCGGCCGGGCCTTGGGTTCGGGTTTCACCGTCGTCGAGGTGACATTGCCGTTGCGATAGACGACGTCATAGGTGCGTACCCGCTTGCCGTCCTTGTAGACCAGCGAATATTCGTTCGCCTGCAGCCGGTGGCCGCGCTTGGCGCCGGAAACCGTTGTCTTGCCGGAAATGTCCTTGAGGATGCTGGCAAGGCCGGCGGCGCTGAAGGAACCGGAGATCGAATAATTCGGTCCATCCATGCGAGTCGAAAAACTTGCCCGTGCAATCGGTAAAATGCCCAGATTGATGCTGTATTCGCTAGTGTGGCGTGCTTCGGCGGCGAGCGAGGGGGAGACGCCCGCAAACGCCATCGTCACGGCCATGAAAATGCTTTTTCCTCTGGCAATCATTTCGATATCACCTTAAAAGAGGCGCGGAAGCGGCCTTATCGGGCGATGATATACGCTGACTTGTGGCAATAAAAAAGCGGACGACGGTTGAAAACGCCGGAATTTCCTTTCATTTGATCGCGAGCGGCTTGACTGTTAAGTCTCGTCTGACTATAGAACCGCAACTTTCCAATCATGGCCAGTTGGATTGCCACCCCGGTTTTGCCGGTGGCGAGCCAGTGGTGAAACAGACGAAACGAAATAGGTGTACCCATGTCCCGTGTATGCGAATTGACCGGCAAGGGCGTCCAGACGGGCAACAACGTCAGCCACGCCAACAACAAGACCAAGCGCCGGTTCCTTCCGAACCTCTGCCAGGTCACGTTGATCTCCGATGCTCTCGGCCAGCGCTTCCGCCTGCGTGTTTCCGCAGCAGCTCTGCGCTCCGTTGAACACCGTGGCGGCCTCGATGCTTTCCTTCTGAAGTCCGGCGAAAACGAACTGAGCATGCGCGCTCGTCTCCTGCGCCGCCAGATCGCCAAGAAGACGGCCGAAGCTGCTTAATAGCGGTTTCGACATCATCGATATTCAGAGGGCTTGAATGGCTTTTGCCGCTCAAGCCTTTTGTTTTATTTCAGTTCAGCTCCAACTGGTGGCATCACCCAGGATAAAAAAATGCTGACCCTGCGCTATACGCTGATCTACATTCTCCTGATGACACTGGTGGTCGTCGCCTCCAATATTCTGGTTCAGTATCCGCTTTCCGGATCGCTGTTCGGCGTCAATCTCGGCGATCTGTTGACCTGGGGTGCCTTTACCTATCCGGTCGCCTTCCTCGTCACCGATCTGACAAACCGCCAGTTTGGGCCCTCCATCGCACGCCGCGTCGTGCTTGCGGGCTTTGTCGTCGGCGTTACGCTGTCGTTCTGGACATCCATCCCGCGTATCGCTGTCGCTTCCGGCACCGCCTATCTCATCGGCCAGCTGCTCGATATTTCGGTCTTCAACCGCCTGCGCCGCCAGCGCTGGTGGCATGCGCCACTTGCCGGCTCGATGCTGGGTTCCGTGCTGGATACGGCGCTGTTCTTCTCCATCGCCTTTGCTGCAAGCTTCGCCTTCATCGGCCCCAACGATGCCTTCGCCATCGAAAACGCGCCCATACTTGGCGTACTTACACTTGAGGCGCCACGCTGGATCTCCTGGGCGCTGGGCGATCTTTCGGTAAAAATTCTCGTCGGCCTCGTCATGTTGCTGCCTTACGGCGCGCTGATGAATACGCTGAAGCCGATGCCGGGCGCGGTCAAACCAAGCTGACATTATCCGCCAGCCGCGTTTGAAGCTGTGCAAGGCGTGGATCAAATCGCGCTTGCAAACCCACGGGCGGCGTTGCAATCTGCCGTCCGTGGCAAGGCTCGGAGGCGGATCGGCATGCAGATCAAGGATGTTATCGACATTGTGGATGCGACAAGCGCCACGCTTTCAGGCTCCAGCTTTGACGACGTCAATCTGTCGGGAACGGCCTTCAACAATGTCAATCTGGCCGGCACACGTTTCAACGACATCAATTTTTCCGGTGCCTCGTTTACGGACAGCAACATGTCCGGCTGGTCGATCGATGACGTCAATTTTACCGGACTGAAGCTGAGCAACACGAACCTGTCCGGCGCGCAGATAACGGCATGCCGAATGACCGGCATGAAGATCGACGGCATTCCGGTCGAGGATCTCCTCGCTGCCTACAAGGCGGTACAGGAAAAGGCCTGATATTCACTCCACCAGCTTGAATTCCAGCATCAGGTTGCGCTGGAGGAACGAGTGGTTGTCATCAGACACGATGATGAGGCGCGTCGAGCCATCCGGCCCCTTCACCACATCCATGCCTTCCATATTGTCGATCTGGTAGGCCATGCCCGCTTCCATGAGGGTTTCGCCATCCACCACGGCACCCGGCCGGATATCGGCCCCGCGGATGCGGCGGATGCGCATGCCGACGCCTTCGGCGAAATTGAAGCGCCGTTCAAGAAGCAGCAGATCGCCGTTCGGCAGGAAAGCGCCATCAGTCACATCGAATGACGGATGATGGGTGACAGCGAATGTACCCTTCAGCGGGCCTTCCAATATGGCCGCAAGCAGATTGCCGTCCGCATCGATACTCTTTTCAGCCACCACGACAAGAGCGCCAGCGAGCGGCGAACTGGCCGGCGAAACCGCCAGGGCCTCCATGCCGCCATTATGGCGCAGTTCATTATTGGGGATGAGATGTGGCAGGCGGCTGAGTGGCTTTGCTGTTGCAAAACCCGGATCCGGATAGATATCGATCCTGTGCCGCTGCTCGTAGCTGACGAACACCTGGCCGTCGCGCAGCGCCAGCCCTTCCGCATCCATTTCCATCTTGCGCGGCGGTTCGCGGCCACTCATGTCCAGCATGGGGGTGATGCGGACATCGGCAAGCCCGGACAACGCGCCGGCAGCACCACGCGTAATCCTGCCCGTCAGCCAGTGGCCAGTATCCAGCACCGCGATAAATTCCTCACCATCGGGGCGGAAGCGGATGGAGGATATCGCTCCGAACAGCTTTTCCGGGGCGCTCATCACCATGCCGCCGATAAATTCCAGCCTGCCGAACCGTTTTGCGCTGGTGCCGACTTCGAACCCCGACAGCAGGCGAACGCTCACCGGTACATCGATGGTCGATGCGCCGATGGGAATGGGAAACAGCGAAGCCGCCGCAAGCACAGCAGCGACCGCCAGAGACTTGCAGGAAAAGGCCACCCGGCCCCGCTTATCCGGCACGGCGGACCCTGCGGGACGAACCGGAGGCGCTGCTCGTATCTTCGAAGAGAGCAGCAAGCTGCTCGGTCATCGCACCGGCAAGCTCATCCGCATCAACGATGGTCACGGCGCGGCGGTAATAACGGGTCACGTCATGGCCGATACCGATTGCCAGCAGTTCCACCGGCGAACGCGTCTCGATCTGCTCGATGACCGCGCGCAGGTGCCGCTCCAGATAGTTGCCCGGATTAACCGACAGGGTCGAATCATCCACCGGCGCGCCGTCGGAGATCATCATCATGATCTTGCGTTGCTCGGGGCGGCCGATCAGGCGGTTATGCGCCCACATCAGCGCTTCCCCGTCGATATTTTCCTTCAGAAGTCCTTCGCGCATCATCAGGCCGAGATTGCGCCGGGCGCGCCGCCACGGGGCATCCGCCGACTTGTAGATGATGTGGCGCAGATCATTGAGGCGACCCGGCGAAGCGGGCTTGCCATTGGCGAGCCACTGTTCGCGCGATTGCCCGCCCTTCCACGCCTTGGTGGTGAAGCCGAGAATTTCGACCTTCACGCCCGAACGTTCCAGCGTGCGCGCCAGAATGTCGGCGCAGGTGGCTGCGACCGTGATCGGACGGCCGCGCATCGAGCCGGAATTGTCGATGACCAGCGAAACCACGGTATCGCGGAATTTGGTGTCGCGTTCCTTCTTGAAGGAGAGCGGCTGCATGGGATCGATGATGAGCCGGACGAGGCGCGCCGGATCTAGATAACCCTCTTCCAGATCGAAATCCCAGGAGCGGTTCTGCTGCGCCATCAGGCGGCGCTGCAGACGGTTCGCCAGGCGCCCGACCGCACCCTGAAGATGCGCGAGCTGCTTGTCGAGAAAGGCGCGCAGCCGGTCAAGCTCGGCCTCGTCACACAGTTCCTCGGCGCGGATTTCCTCGTCGAATTCCTCGGTGAAGATGCGGTAGTCGACCTTCTCGTTAAAATCATCGAAGGGGCTGTTGGGGCGGCGGGTCTCACCGGGCGTTTCGGAGTCCTCGTCGAGATCGTCGGACATTTCTTCGTCCGACATCTCGGCGCCGTCCATCTCGCCTTCTTCCATTTCCTCCTGCGAGGCCTCGTTTTCATCGGCGGGCGTCGCATCGGAGCCGGCCTCTTCCTCGACCTGCTCTTCCTCGGTCTCGTTGGTGCGCGGCTGGTCCTCGTTGGATTCCGCTTCCTGGCTTTCCGGCTCGTTATCCTCGTCGCCGAAATCTTCCGCCATCTGCATGGAGGTCAACATCTTGCGCACCAGCCGCGAGAACGCCTTCTGGTCGGTAATGACGCGGGAAAGGTCGTTGAGGTCGCCTGCGGCCTTGTCTTCGATGAAGTCGCGCCAGAGATCGAGAACCTTGCCGGCGCTCGCGGGCGGCTTTTCGCCTGTCAGTTTCTCGCGCACCAGAAGCGCCACCGCCTCGGCGAGCGGTGCGTCATCCTTATTGTTGATGCCGGAGAAATTGGCCTTGGCATATTTTTCCGTATTCATGGCCTTTATATTGGAGGCCATGCCCGGCATGCGCAGCGCGCCGATGGATTCCACCCGCGCCTGTTCGACGGCATCGAAAACCAGCTGCGCTTCGGCGCCATGCGGCGACATCATCGCATGCGTGTCCGCATCGTGACAGGCGAGACGCAGCGCCATGGAATCGCCGAGACCACGCGTGATGGCGATCTCCTGCGCAGTGGGTTTCTTGGAAATTTCCGGCAGGCGCATGCGCTCACCGGCAAGGCCCGGCCGCTCATTGGCGAAGACGACCTCGACCTCGGCATCACCGGCAACGGATCGCACGCATCCGGCAATCGCCTGACGCAACGGCTCCGTATCGACCGCCGTACCCGGTTTCGCTCTGGAATTGTCGCCGCGCCCTGCCATTGTCTTTCCTGTCAGTTGCCGACGCCTGCGGCCCACCCATCAGAGGATGCGCAGCCGCCGGCGTCTTCAAGTCATCGGTGATCTTCTCCGGAAAACCGGGGATGATCAGGCGCTGAGAACGATGTTCGCGGCGCTTTCTTTGAGCTCAACGCCAAAGGCACGCTGATACTGCTCGGCTACCAGGGTACGCTCAAGCTCGTCACACTTGTTGAGGAAGGTCACACGGAAGGCAAAGGCGAGATCGCCGAAGATTTCCGCATTTTCCGCCCAGGTGATGACGGTACGCGGGCTCATCACCGTGGAAAGGTCGCCATTAACAAAGGCCGAACGGGTCAGATCCGCCACGCGCACCATCTTGGAGACGGTTTCGCGACCCTTCGGATTGTCGAGGCTCTTCACCTTGGCGGCAATGATGTTCACTTCCTGCTCATGCGGCAGGTAGTTCAGCGTGGTGACGATGGACCAGCGGTCCATCTGCGCCTGGTTGATCTGCTGCGTGCCGTGGTAGAGGCCGGTCGTATCACCAAGGCCGACCGTGTTGGCGGTCGCGAAAATGCGGAAGGCGGGGTGAGGACGGATGACACGGCTCTGGTCGAGCAGGGTCAGGCGGCCGGAGGATTCCAGTACGCGCTGGATGACGAACATCACGTCCGGGCGGCCGGCATCATATTCATCGAAGACCAGCGCGACATTGTGCTGGTAGGCCCAGGGCAGAATGCCGTCCTTGAATTCGGTAACCTGCTTGCCGTCCTTCAGGACGATGGCGTCCTTGCCGACGAGATCGATACGGCTGACATGGCTGTCGAGGTTGACGCGCACGCAGGGCCAGTTGAGGCGGGCAGCCACCTGCTCGATATGGGTGGACTTGCCGGTGCCGTGGAAACCGGAAACCATGACACGTCGGTTGTGAGCAAAACCGGCTAGGATCGCGAGGGTCGTATCGCGGTCGAAAAGATAGTCGGGATCGAGGTCCGGCACATAGGCGTCGCCCTGGGAATAGGCGGGAACCCGCAGATCCGTATCAATGCCGAAAACCTCCCGCACGGACACAGTCGTGTCGGGCAGGTTGGAAATATCAAGGTCGATTTTGCTCATCACGTCTCCAAGGCGGGCGGCAGCCACCCGGCCACATCATCAATCAGGCGGTAAACACGTAAGTTGGCTTAGCAGAAACCTGACTGCTTTAACAATTGATATGCTTGAACAACAGCCCGAAAACGTTCTTCCGAACCACGATCGCCACCATTAGCATCAGGATGGTGCTTTTTGACAAGCTCCTTATAGCGCCTTTTTATCTCTTCCTGCTTCGCACTGGCAGAAAGACCGAGCGTATCGAAGGCTTTCGCCTCCAGCGTCTTCAGCTTGCGGTCCTGCTGCATGCGCTGTCCACCGGCCTTTGCCCCGCCCGCAAAACCGCCGGCGAAGCCGAAGGGATCGCGAATGCGGGCATTGCCGCTGGCGGTGCCGGATCGAAGTGTGGAATGCAAAGGGCTGTCGCGCGCCGTCTTGTTGACGCCCACCGTCCAGGTCGGACGGTGACCGGTGATCGCCTCCTTCTGGTAACGGGCGATCTCGCCGTCTGAGAGGCCGGAGAAGTAATTATAGCCCTTGTTGTATTCTTTCACATGCTCAAAACAGAACAGGAAGAATTGCCCCTCGGCATTGCGGCCGACAGGTGCGCGGTGAACGCCCGGTTTATCGCATCCGTCCCACTGGCAGGTAGGAGCCTGAACCTCAGGTTCCCGCTCCCTTTTCCGGCGCGTGCGGATGCGGTCGAAATATTTCGAATCCAGTTTCATGATGCCCTGATTATGGAGTGCGAAAAGCCGCACAACAAGAATTGACAAAGCGGAATGTTGCTGGCTTTTAGGTAACCCCCTTCAAGACCAGCCAACAGGAATGGAGCCCTTCGCATGTCCCTGCGAGAACGTATAGAAACGAAGCTCCGTGAGAGCTTTTCACCAGAGCGCCTGAAAGTCGTCGATGAAAGCCAGATGCATGCGGGCCACCAGCCGGATATAACCGGCACGGGCGAGACACATATGCGTGTTCAGATAGTGTCGGAAAGCTTCTCCGGCAAGTCTCGCGTCGAACGCCACCGGGCGATCAATGCCGTTTTGAAGCCCGAGCTCGACGCGGGCCTGCATGCGCTCGCGATCGAGGTGGCGGCACCGGGGGAAACGGTGCGGTTTTAATTGGGGCTGCCATTAAGACCGAGAGCAAGCCCCCTCCATCCGGCCCTTCGGGCCACCTTCTCCCCGGCCGGGGAGAAGAAACCGTGCGGCAGCGCTTTGCTAAAACGTTGACCTCAGTGTCGATGTACAAATGTATCGGTATGGCATTGTTCCAACGGCTTGTTCTTCTCCCCGGCCGGGGAGAAGTGTCGGAGCGAAGCGAGGCGATGAGGGGGGCCTCACCGTACTCCTCGGTGCCAGCTCACCCCGGATGCTTCTCCGACAGGAACGACTGCACCTCCGACGACGCCACATCATCCGCCACAAAAGACTGGCCAATGCCGTGGGTGAGGATGAAGGTGAGCTTGCCGCCCTTGACCTTCTTGTCCTGTGCGATTGCCGTCATCAGCGTCTCGACCGGCGGCAATTCGCCCGGAATATCCTTCATCTTTGTCGGCAGGCCGACCGCCTTCAGGTGGGCTTCGACGCGCGCCGCATCATCAGGGCTTGCGAGGTTGAGACGGGCGGAGAACTGGTGCGCCAGCACCATGCCGATCGCCACACCTTCACCGTGCACCAACCGCTTGCTGTCGTAATTGGTCGCCGCCTCCAGCGCATGGCCGAATGTGTGGCCGAGGTTCAAAAGGGCGCGCACGCCGTTTTCCTTCTCGTCGGCCACAACAACATCGGCTTTGGCCTGGCAGCTTGTGGCAATCGCCTCTATGCGGGCGGGGCCGCCGGTGCGAATTTCATCCCAGTTCTTTTCGAGCCAGAAGAAGAAATCCGGCTTGTCGATCAGCCCGTATTTAACCACTTCGGCATAACCGGCGCGGAACTCTCGCGGGCTCAGCGTATCGAGCACCGCCGTATCCGCCAGCACCAGATCCGGCTGGTGGAAAACGCCGATGAGGTTCTTGCCGTGGCGGCTGTTGATGCCGGTCTTGCCGCCAACCGAGGAATCAACCTGCGCCAGAAGCGAGGTCGGTATCTGCACGAAGCGCACACCACGGCGCACGATGCCGGCTGCAAAACCCGCGAGATCACCGATCACGCCGCCACCGAGTGCGATGACCGCATCGTTGCGTTCCACGCGCGCGGAGAGAACCGCATCGCAGACGGTGACCAGATGTTCGAAGCTCTTGGTCTTTTCACCGGCTGGCAGGGTCAGCGACACCGCCTCGATACCATCAGTCTGCAGGCCGTCCATCAGGCCTTCGAGATAAAGCGGCGCAACATGTTCATCGGTGATGATCGCCGCACGCCGGCCCTTCAGACGCGCCGAAATCTCACCGCCCGCCCTGCCGATCAGTCCCGGCCCGATCAGAATATCATAGGCGCGCTCACCGAGCGGCACATGGACAAGGCGTTCGTCGGCATGGATTTCGGAAGGCGTCATGGTGGTCAGTCTTTCTGTTCGATGCCGGCGATGGCGGCCAGCACTTCAGTCACGATGATTTCCTTGCGGACGTCACGGGATTCGATGGTGAGATCCGCTCCGGCATAGATCGGGTAACGTTTCTCCATCAGCGCCGCCAGCGTGGCCTTGGGGTTTTCGGTCTTGAGAAGCGGACGATGATCGCGCTTGTTGACTCTTTCCCACAAAACCTCAAGATCGGCCTTCAACCACAGCGAAATGCTGCCGCGCGTGATGTGACGCCGGGTATTGTCGTTGATGAACGCGCCGCCGCCGGTGGAGATGACCTTGGGACCGCCGCGCAGAAGCCGCTTGATGACCCGTGTTTCCAGCGCCCGGAACTCTTCCTCACCATAGGTGGCGAAAAGTTCCGATATCGTCATGCGCGAAACGCGCTCGATTTCCACATCCGTATCGATGAACTGGACCTTGAGCTGCTGGGCAACCATGCGACCTATCGCAGACTTTCCAGCCCCCATCAGCCCGACAAAGACGATGTTGCGCCTCCCGAGCTTTGCCCGTGCTTGCTCCCCGAGTGTTGCCGGGACGGATAAATTCGTTTCATTCATAAATTTGAAAGCCCGTTTGGCATGGATATCTGCAAATGTTTACGAAGCGTCAAGCCAAATTGCTGACTGAATGGCGTTGAATCACAATCATCGCCGCATGCGGCACGGGGCGAAAGCCGGCTTTTTGATCTTGCCGCCGCTTTCGCCGCACCGCATATAAGTTCGACCGCCACCTTCACGGAGCCGCCATGCCCACCCTCTTCCGCTTCACGATGATATTGGCGACCATCGCGGGGCTGATCTATGGCGGCATGGTGCTGCTTGTCATGGTCGTGAAACCACGCGACCGCGAGGTGACCGTGCGCATTCCTTCCGAACGCCTGAACCCACCGGCGGCAGAACCGGCAAGGCGCACTCCATGAACGCACTGGCGGGAGGGCGCGACGGCGCACGGCTTGAAAGTTTTCTGGAAATGATGAGCGCCGAGCGGGGCGCTGCCGCCAACACGCTTTCCTCTTACGAACACGACCTTTCGGATCTGCGTGAATTTCTGGCCGGCCGGGGTCAGTCCTTGGTCGAGGCGGCCACGCCAGACCTGTCCGCTTATCTTACCCATCTTTCCACCCAGGGCTTTGCCGCCACCTCGCAGGCGCGACGCTTGTCATCGATGCGGCAGTTCTATCGTTTCCTCTATTCGGAAGGACTGCGCGGCGACGATCCGACCGGCATAATCGACGCCCCTAAAAAGGGTCTCAGCCTGCCGAAGACGATGAGCGTTGCCGATGTGACCAAACTTCTCCGCATCGCGGCTGAGGAGGCGGCCACCGCCGGTCCCGGCCAGCTTGCCCGCATTCGCATGCATCTGCTGCTTGAATTGCTTTATGCCACCGGCATGCGCGTCAGCGAGCTCGTCTCCCTGCCCGTCAAGGTGCTGCGCCAGGAGGGCCGCTTCCTGATGATCCGGGGCAAGGGCAACAAGGACCGCATGGTGCTTCTGTCCCGCGCCGCGATCGAAGCCATGGAAAAATACGACGCCGCCAGAAAGGCGCTCGCGCCGGAGAAGGCCAAGGCGCAAAAAAAAGCCGAAGCACCGGAAAGCCCATGGCTGTTTCCTTCGAGCAGCAAGGAAGGTCATCTGCCAAGGCAGGTCTTCGCCCGCGACCTCAAAGATATTGCCATTCGCGCCGGCCTTACCCCTTCGGCGGTGTCACCGCATGTCCTGCGTCATGCCTTTGCCAGCCACCTCCTGCAGAACGGCGCAGACCTGCGCGCCGTGCAGGAGCTTCTCGGCCATTCCGACATTTCCACGACACAAATCTATACGCATGTGCTGGAAGAACGCTTGCAAGAACTGGTACAAACACATCACCCCCTTGCCAAACAGGGCAAAAACCTTGATTAGAGCGACCGGAACCGCCGGATAATCCGGTCAAACCTTGCGCAAAACGATCGGAAACGGATCTCATGCACAATTATCTCGACTTCGAAAAACCTATCTCGGACCTTGAAGGCAAGATCATCGAGCTGAAGAAGCTTGCCGATGAAGACGAGAGCATAGACACCTCGGAGGAGATCAACCGTCTGGAATCGCGCGTCAACGACGCGATGCAGGACATCTATTCCAAGCTGAACGCCTGGCAGAAAACGCAGGTCGCGCGTCACCCGCAGCGTCCGCATTTCGTCGATTACGCCAAGGCGCTGTTCACCGATTTCACGCCGCTTGCCGGCGACCGCAAATTTTCCGAAGACGCCGCCATTCAGGCGGGCCTTGCCCGCTTCAACGGCCAGCCCGTCGCCATCATCGGCCAGGAAAAGGGTAACGACACCAAAAGCCGCCTGAAGCATAATTTCGGCAGTGCACGTCCGGAAGGTTACCGCAAGGCGATCCGCGTGCTCGAACTGGCTGACCGTTTCTCGCTGCCGGTCGTCACCCTCATCGATACCGCAGGCGCCTATCCCGGCGTTGGCGCCGAAGAACGCGGCCAGGCAGAGGCCATCGCCCGCTCGACGGAAATGTGCCTTAACGTCAAGGTGCCGATCGTTTCCGTCGTCATCGGCGAAGGTGGTTCGGGTGGCGCTATCGCCATCGCCACCGGCAACCGCGTTTATATGCTCGAGCATTCGATCTATTCGGTGATTTCACCGGAAGGTGCTGCCTCCATTCTCTGGCGTGATTCGACCCGCGCCAAGGAAGCCGCAACCAACATGAAGATCACGTCCGAAGACTTAAAGTCGCTCGGCGTTATCGACGGCATCATCCCCGAACCGATCGGCGGGGCGCATCGCGCTCCGGAGACCGTGATCAACGCGACAGGTGACGTGATCGCCAAGGCTCTGGCCGATCTTTCACAGCGTTCGGGTACGCAGCTGCGTGCCGAGCGTCGCCAGAAATTCCTGGATATCGGCCGGAACCTTTAAAGCATTTCCAGTAAAAGTGCGTAGCGGTTTTACGTCCGGAAAATGCGTACAAAGAGAGAGTTAGATTTTTTGGCGGTTCGAAGAAACGCCAAAATGATCAAACTCCCGGCCTCATTTTCCTTGAATATCGCCCCAACTCGGCCATAGTCCGGTCACATCAACAGATGTATCGGCGGCCGCGGGGGCGGATCCGATTTGAGTTAAGAAGATGTAAACGGTTAATACCGTATTTAAAATACACGCGGGACGGTGTAGAACTTCGCCGCCCGTGCCATCGTCTTTCGGATCAGATCATGCGTTTGACACATTTTGCCCTGCTCGCCTGCACCGCGCTCGTTCTTACCGGTTGCAACGATACGCTCGAAACCGTCGAACGCGACGTTTCCCACGTCAAGAACAAGGTCGATTACCCGTTGTCTCCGTCCATTCTGGCCGAGATCGACAAAAGGGGCATGGATCGCACTTCGCCGATCATGATCCGCATCTTCAAGGAAGAAGGTGCGCTGGAAATCTGGAAAGCCAGGCGCGACAACCGTTTCGAGAAGATCGCCGGCTACGAGATTTGCGCATGGTCCGGCAAACTCGGCCCGAAGGTGAAGGAAGGCGACCGGCAGGCGCCGGAAGGTTTCTACAACCTGACACCTGCGCATCTCAATCCGAACTCGAAATATTATCTCGCCATCAATACCGGCTTCCCGAACCGTTACGATGCCGCCAATGGCCGCAACGGCACCAATCTGATGATCCATGGCGCCTGTTCATCCTCAGGCTGTTATTCGATGACGGATGCGCAGATTCTTGAAATCTACGGTTTCGCACGCGACGCCTTCAAGGGTGGCCAGAAGACCGTGCAGCTGCAGGCCTTTCCCTTCCGCATGACAGCGGAAAACATGGCCCGCCACCGCCAGAGCGAACATCTCGAATTCTGGAAGATGCTGAAGGTCGGTTACGACAATTTCGAAGTCACCAAGCGCCCGCCGGAGGTGAATGTCTGCGAGAAGAAATATGTCTTCAACCAGCAGACGGCAGGCGGCAGCTTCAACGCCTCCGCGCAGTGCCCGGGCATGAGCACGCCGCCCGCACTGGTCAGCGCGCTTTCAAGTTACGAAAAGACCTATGATCTCGCCTATGAAAAGGCGATGAAGAAATATGACGGCATGGCCTGGTACGACCCGAGCGAGGCGGAGCGCAAGGCGCTGGTCGCCGAAAAGCGCAAGGGACGCGAACCCGCCTATGCCCCGACCGGCTCGGCACTGAAGGCCGGCAAGCTGATGAAGGAAACGGAATTTGCCGCGCTGATGGAAAAGAAGGCGCAGCAGGTGACGTCGTCCTCCCCGGCGACCGCAGCCACCGCCTCATCCCTGCGTGGCCCACGCACCTCGACGCCCCAGCCAACCGCCCCACAGTCGAACCCGGCGCCTGCGGCCCCGACCATGGTTGCGACAGCCACCCCCGCGCCTTCGGCCAACGACCAGAGCGGTGCGGCCGCACAGGGCATCCCGGTTCCAGCCCTCAACCCGCTCGCCTATTCCGCACCGGCACCGGAAGCGCCGGAGAAGAAGCCCTTCTGGAAGTTCTGGGCCAAGGAATGAGCGACACGGCCGAAGTGATTTACGATTTGAGGGGGCTTAAATGCCCCCTTCCGGTTTTAAGAAGCCGCAAGAAGCTTGCTGCGCTGAAAGCGGGCGATGTTTTGACTGTCGAGACGACGGACCCGCTGGCTGTCATCGATATTGCGCATATGTGCAATGAGGATGGGCATAGTCTGGTTGAGACCGTGGCAGTGGGTAAGGGACATCGGTTTCGGATTGTGAAGGGGGCGTAGAGCGCTCGCTGCGGAGGTTACCCCCCTCTGTCCTCCCGGACATCTCCCCCTCAAGGGGGGAGATCAGGTGAGGCACTCGTTCATTCCTTCGCAATGTTGGTCATTGCGGTCTTAGCCACAGGTAAAAATATTGGGAGCAAGCCGCTTGTCGATCTCCCCCCTTGAGGGGGAGATGTCCGGCAGGACAGAGGGGGGTGCCGGCTGCCGCAGACTTTCGCCACTCACCTCAAAACCGCATCCCCGAAATCGCCAGCGGATTATCCGTCATCGCCTGCCTGTCCGGACGATCGATACCCGGCGCGCCGGTAAATGCGGCAAACAGGTCCTGTACGAAAGCCTCCGGCAAGTCCTTGGTGATCAGCACCATGCGCGTGCGCTGATCAGACGGGTCAGGCCAGGCAGCAAGGCGCTCCGGCCTGTGGAAAATGTTCTGCACCCCATGCAGCACCAGCGGCCGGTCCGGATTGTCCGAGAGCTTGACGACGGCCTTCATGCGCAACAGCTTTTCACCATGCGCCGAGCGCAGCAGATCCACAAACATATCGATCGCCATCGGCTCGATCGGCTTGTCATGAATGATCGAGAAGGAACGGATCGACGCATCGTGCCGGTTCACATCGTGATGGTGATGGCCATGGTCGCCATGGTGATGGTGGTGGTGGTGGTCGTGCCCGTGGTCCTGGTCGTGGTCGTGGTCGTGGTCGTGATGATCATGGGCCGCCTCTTCGCCCAGCCAGCGGCCAACATCGGCATTTTTGCTGCCGGCATCATAAAGACCGTTGTCGAGAAGCGCCGAGGCACTCCAGTCGGGCTTGTCGCCATCCTCGATCGTTGCGCGCGGGTTGAGCGTCTGCAGGCGCGCCGTCAGTGCAGCAATTGTGGAAACGTCGGCGAGCGCTCGCTTGGTCATCACCAACCGGTCGGCAACGGCCGCCTGCTTCACGGCTTCTTCGTGATTGTCGAGCGTGGAGAGGCCGTTCACGGCATCCACCACCGTAATCATGCCGTTGAGCACGAAATTCTGCGCGATCACCGGATTGCCCATGATCGATTGCATGACCGGGGCAGGATCGGCAAGGCCGGTGGTCTCGATCACCACCCGCTTCACCGGCTTCAGCTTGCCGGTCTGGACACCATCCATCAGCTCTGCCAGCGTATCCACCAGTTCCCCGCGCACCGTGCAGCAGAGGCAGCCTTCCGCCAGTTCGATGATGCCCTCGCCGGCACTTTCAACCAGCATATGATCAATGCTGACATCACCAAATTCATTGATGATGATTGCGGCGTCGCTCATCTCGGGGTCCTTGAGGAGCCGGTTGAGCAGCGTCGATTTTCCGGCGCCGAGAAATCCGGTGATGATGGAGACCGGTATACGCTCGCGAGACATGCCTTGCCTGTATGTTGAGGGCCGCTCCGGCAGATCGTTGAACGATGTTCGAGCCGGAACCGCGCGATAAAACAGAAATCGCCCAATGCTTGAGGTCATGGGCGAGACTGTAATATCATAACAGATCAGAGCTGCGAATAGCCAATCCGCGGGCGCAGTCGCCCTTCATCACTGAAGAGCGATCAAGCCAATCAGAATGTCGGGCGTGGGATCGGGATCGGCACGTTGGCCAGTTCGCCCTTGGCCGCAGATCCCTTGGTCGTGTTGACAGCCACGGTCTCGCTGCCCGGGATAAGACCGGCGAAGGAATATTCCGGCGGGCGGGTCATCTCCGTCACATAGGGCGAATGGATGACCATGCGGCCGGCTTCATCGCGGCCCTCGCTACGCACCTTTGCAGCCTTCGGATTGCAGATTTCGGCGCTGACATCGTTTACATCGCCTGTATCACCATAGGGCGCCAGCGAAGCAAGCGAAACGCCCTGCCCGGAAGGCGCCGTCAGCCCCATCTGCAGCAGATCAGCAGACTGGTCGGTTCGTCCGGCAAGGCTGTCCGCGCCCAGCACCACGGTGATGACGGAGCGGCCATTGCGCACGGCAGAGGACACCTGGTTAAAACCGGAGGCACAGATGAAGCCGGTCTTCATGCCGTCAGCGCCATCAAAGCGGCCGACCAGCATATTGAAGTTGGCATAATTCTTCTTGCCGGTGGTGACGCCTTCCAGCGAGAAATAGTGGGCGTATTCCGGGAATTCGCGCTTGATGATCAGCGCCAGCAGCGCCAGATCCCGCGCGGTCGTATATTGCCCCTTGCCGGGCAGGCCGTTGGCGTTCACGTAATGGGTGGAGCTCATGCCCAGCCGCTGCGCCTGTGCATTCATCTGCGCCACGAAATTATCGGACGTGCCACCGATCGTCTCGGCAATCGCCACGGCAATATCATTGGCGGATTTGATCAGCAGCAGCTTCAGCGCGCTGTCCATCGTCAGCTTCTGGCCGGGCTTGAAATACATTTTCGAGGCCGGCTGGTCGGCGGCCTTCTTGCTCATCACCACTTCCGTCTGCGGGCTGAGCTTGCCGGCCTTCATCTGCGAAAAGGCGATATAGGCGGTCATCAGCTTGGTCAGCGACGCCGGATACCACTTGCGGAAGGCTTCCTGATGGGAAATCACCTTGCCGGTTTTAACATCCACCACCATTTTCGGATTGGCATTGGCCACGGGTGCTGCGGCAACGAGGCCTGCGGTCATGATGGCAACGGCTGCGGAGAGCCGCCGGGCGGCGTTTGGCGATTTAACTGTCTGTGGCAAGGCTTGTCCTCGAATTCCCGTCTTCGGTCGGGGAATGGCAATATTCACCATATATGTCCTAGCAATGGCAAAGTACATTGATTACGTCAATTATGCGGCGCACTATCCACCACGGAGGATGGCTTTTACCACACGCCGCACCGATGAACCCAGGAATGAACGAAATGCCGATTTTGAACAGAGCCGCCGAACTTCAACAGGAAGTCAGCGAATGGCGGCGTCACCTGCACGAAAATCCCGAGATTTTGTATGATGTCGACAACACCGCGGCCTTCGTTGCGGACAAGCTGAAATCTTTTGGCGTTGACGAAATCGTGACCGGTCTCGGCCGCACGGGTGTGGTCGGCATCATCAGGGGCAATCTTGCCGGTGAACGCACCATCGGCTTTCGCGCGGATATGGACGCCTTGCCCATTTTCGAGGAAACCGGCAAGCCCTGGGCATCGAAAACAGCGGGCGCGATGCATGCCTGCGGCCATGACGGCCATACCGCCATGCTGCTCGGCGCAGCCAAATATCTCACCGAGACCCGCAACTTCGCGGGCTCGATCGCCGTCATCTTCCAGCCCGCCGAAGAAGGTGGCGCTGGCGCGCTCGCCATGGTCGAGGACGGCTTGATGGAGCGTTTCGGCATTAACGAGGTCTATGGCATGCACAACATGCCGGGCATTCCTCTCGGCGCCTTCGCCATCCGCAAGGGCGGCATCATGGCGGCACCGGACAAGTTCTCCATCACGGTCAAGGGCCGGGGCGGCCATGCGGCACAGCCGCACCGCACCATCGACCCCATCACCATCGGCGCACAGATCGTCGGCAACCTGCAGATGATCGCCTCGCGCAATGCCGATCCGATCCGTTCGGTCGTCGTGTCCGTCACCCGCTTTCACGCCGGCTCCAGCCACAACATCATCCCCAACGAGGCGCTGATTGCCGGCACGGTGCGCAGCCTCGACGAAACGGTGCGCGATCTCGCGCAGGAGCGCATCAAGCAGATGGCGGAAGGCATAGCCCTTGCCAATGGCGCAGAAGCCGAAGTCGTCTATGAGCGTTATTGCCCGGTGACCTTCAACCACGCCGCCGAGACCGACCACGCCATCCGCGTCGCCCGCGATGTGGCGGGAGACCACAATGTCGATCCCGATGTCGATCCCTCCATGGCCGGCGAAGATTTTTCCTTCATGCTGAAGGAAAGGCCGGGCGCCTTCATCTTCCTCGGCAATGGCGATTCGGCCGGGCTTCATAATCCCGGCTACGATTTTAACGACGAGGCCATCGCCTACGGCATTTCCTACTGGGTGAAGCTGGCTGAACAGCGTCTCACGAGCTGATTGCCGGCGAGCGCAAAGAAAGCCGAGGAACAGATCAACCGCGATGAAGAACGCGGTTGATCCGCAGGCATCGTCAGGTTAAAGAGCAATTCAGTGTCCACGTAGCTCAGCAGGATAGAGCACAGGATTCCTAGTTGATAATTGGGGGCTGCGGTCCGAAAGGCTGTAGTCGATCTGCTCAAATTCGGGGAACGCTTAGCTGGGCTTCCAGCATGCCAATCCCGAGCCAAGCTTCAGGCGAAAGCCTGTTGAAGGTGTAGAGACTGGTAGGGCAGCGCCTAAAGGCCGCAAGGTCCATGGTGAAGGGACAGTCCAGACCACGAACGCCCTGCCTATTTTCGGCGGGACGGCGGTTAAAGCCGAAGTGGTATGAATCCTGGGGTCGGAGGTTCGAATCCTCTCGTGGACACCATTTTTTCCTGAAATTTACCTTCTAAAAACAAGGTGGGATAAACCTGCCGTTCCATCCGGCTTCTGCGTCTCTCTGGGATATGCTTCACAAATATGTAAGGGCAAGAAAAGGGTGAGAGTGGCAATTTGCCCTTTGTCTTTTTAAGACTTTTGAAAAATCATTTCATTGAAGCTGCCACTCTCCTCTATTATTCACCTTCACCGCTTCAAAACATAGAGACGTACATCGTTGATACCTTTGTTTAAATTCAAATAATTCGACAATCTTATTCAGTTTCTCATTCCTGATTTCGCATCTATACCATCATTATTTACAAAATTCGCACAACAAAACACGCGGAAGTTGACATGAGGAGGAGAATCAACCCTATTGCTGGAAGTCTTATGTTTTAGGGGGGAGACAATGCAAAGAACATTTTTTGCGTTCGCCATTATTGGCACGCTCACTGCTTGCGAGAGTAATGGAGTGATAGTTCCCCCAAGCCCCTTTATTGGGAAAACAGCAGCACAGCAGGCACTGGATGGCTCCGCACAAAATATTGCACTCGTTAGCCCTAAAAAACTTCTACCCGGACGCATCTATAAAATAGCGGACAACGATTTCAGAGAAATTTGTGGGAAAGATATCGAGCAACAAAACAAGTTGAAGGTATTGTCTCCCATCAAAGTCGAAGAAAGCTCAGAGACCATTGCGGATCGTCCGAGGGATATCGAGATCGAAGTTTTGGGCCAATCGCTCGCGACGTACAACAGCATCAAGGTAAAGGGCTACAAGACCTATGATGTCCGCGACGGCAATAGCCCTGTGGACGCTTCCTATATCTTGGCCAATGTAAAACGAGGCAAAGACAGTTGTTTTGACGCTGTGTTGCCGCGCAACAAGCCCTATCTGGTTGTTGACCAAGTCGCCGTCGGAAATGAGATCGAAACTTGGTATAAAAGAGGTTTCGGCGCCAGCGTGAGTTTTGGTCCGCTAAAAGCAGGCTTCAAGCCAAAGGACGAAAAAACCGGGACAAGGAGCGAGCGGGTATTCGGCGCTACTGGTACTCTGGTGCGTTAACCGAATTGAGGCATCATTCCCTGCTATCCGCTGCAACAACACAGGCGACGCCTACATCTGGAATCCGAATAGCCGAAACCCTTCGAACAGGTTTGGCCTATTCGAAGGGTGAGTTTCTCGGCGCAAGCCAGTAACCGGTTGCGCGCCTACACCGCCACCGGCGTGATCCAGCGCGGATCGGCGCTTTCGGCACTGTCCACAACCGCTTCCACAAAGGCCACACCCTTCAGCCCGTCATAGGCAAGCGGAATGTTGCGGCCGATGGCATCAGGCTCTCGGCCCGCCTTGCGGGCACGGATGGTTTCCGCGAAACCGGCATAGAGGTTGGCGAAGGCCTCCAAATATCCCTCCGGGTGGCCGGGCGGAGTGCGGGTTCGAACCTTCGCATCTTCGGAAAGATCATCCGCGCCCCGCTTGATGGTCTGCACACGCCCGTTAAGCGGCGTATAGACGAGTTCGTTCGGCTGTTCCTGAAACCATTGCAGGGAGCCGGCCGCGCCGAAAATCCGCAGACGCACGCCGTTGGAATTGCCGAGCGCCACCTGCGACGACCACAGGAGCCCCCGTGCGCCGCCCTCATAACGCATCATCACATGGGCATTGTCATCCAGCGCCCGCCCCAGCACGAAAGTGGCGAGATCGGCGGTGAGCGACTGCAGTTTCAGCCCGGTCACGAAGCCAGCCAGATGATAGGCATGGGTGCCGATATCGCCGATGGAGCCGCCGCGGCCGTTCTTCTTCGGGTCGGTGCGCCATGCCGCCTGGGCATTGCCCTGCTGTTCGATGGCCGTCGCCATCCATTCCAGCGGATATTCCACCTGCACGGTGCGAACCTCGCCGATCTCACCCGCCGCGACGCGCGCACGCGCTTCATGCACCATCGGATAGCCGGAATAGGTGTAGGTCACCCCAACGAAGCGGCCGCTTTCCCGCGACAGTTTTTCCAGCGCAATGGCGTCTTCCAGCGTCGCGGTCAGCGGTTTTTCGCAGATCACGTCGAAACCTGCCTCGATCAGCGCCTTCGCGATCGGATAGTGGGTGAAATTCGGTGTGCAGATTGCAACCGCATCGACACGATCCTCGCGGGCAGCCTCGCCGGTAATCAGCTCCTGATAGCTGCCATAGCCGCGGGCCGGGTCAAGCCCTTCATTGATCGCAAAGGCACGGCCCCTTTCGGGATCGGCATCGAAGGATCCGGCCACAAGCACCCATTTGCCGTCAAGGCGTGCGGCAAGACGATGGATATTGCCGATATAGGCCCCCTGACCGCCACCGATCATACCCAGACGAAGTGGTCTTTCGATAGTCATTATTCCTCCAGCCCCAGCATGGCGCGGTTGGCATTGCGGTTCGCACCGGATTTGACGAAATCGTCAAAGGCACGGTCCGAAACACGGATGATGTGATCGGCGATGAAACGCGCACCTTCCGACGCCCCGTCTTCCGGGTTTTTGACGAAACATTCCCATTCCAGCACCGCCCAGCCATCAAAGCCGTAGGTGGTGAGCTTGGTGAAGATCGCCCCGAAATCGACCTGCCCGTCGCCGGGGCTGCGGAAGCGGCCGGCCCTTTTGGACCAGGGCTGATAACCGCCATAGGCGCCCGATTTTCCGTCTGGACGAAACTCGGCATCCTTGACGTGGAAGGTTTTTATCCGCTCGTGGTAATGGTCGATGAAGGCGAGATAATCTATTCCCTGCAGAACCAGATGCGAGGGATCATACATCAGGTTCGCCCGGGGATGCTCCTTGACCTTGTCGAGAAACATCTCCCAGCTGTGGCCGTCATGCAGGTCTTCGCTGGGATGGATTTCATAGCAGACATCCACACCATGGGCGTCGAAATCATCGAGAATCGGCGTCCAGCGGCGGGCAAGCTCGTCAAAGCCTTCCTCCACCAGCCCTTCCGGCCATTGCGGATAGGGATAAAGATAGGGCCATAAAAGCGCCCCGGGAAAAGTCACATGGCGGTCGATGCCGAGACGCTTTGAGGCGCGGGCGGCAAAGCGCAGCTGTTCCTCGGCCCATGCCCGACGCTTTGCGGGATTGCCACGCACATGTTCCGGCGCAAAACTGTCCATGATCGCGTCATGGGCAGGGTGCACCGCCACAAGCTGCCCGGTGATGTGGGAGGCGAGTTCGGTGATCTCCAGCCCGTGCTCGCCGAGCATGCCCTTCAGATCATCACAATAGGCATCGCTTTCCGCCGCCTGTTTCATATCGATCAGGCGCGTATCCCAGGTGGGAATCTGCACGCCCTTGAAGCCCTTGGCCGCGGCCCACGCCGCCAACGAGGCAAGCGAATTATAGGGCGCATCATCGGCCGCGAACTGCGCCAGAAAGACACCCGGCCCCTTGATGGTCCGCATCATCTTATTCCTCCAGCTTTTTCGCCGGCACCGGCGCGTCGTCGTAACCGCCATAGACCGACTGATCGAAGGGGATAACCGCGCCCGTCATCATGCCGCTGTCGTCGGAGGACATCCAAAGGATGGCGCGGGCCACTTCGAGCGGATCGAGGATGCGCCCGAACGGCTTGGCCGCCGCCGCACGGTCGATGAAATCGGGATCGCCGGTCTCGGAAAGGACAAGCTTGCGCTCGTGATCGGAATTCATCCAGCCGATATCGAGCTGGTTCACATGGATACGGTGGCGCATCAGCGAAAAGCCGGCATGGCGGGTGACGGTGGCAAGCGCGCCCTTGGACGCCGCATAGGGCGCAAGGAAAGGCTGGCCTGTCAGACCCGACATTGATCCGACATTAACGACCCGACCCTCGATACCCTCGCGGATCATCACCTTTGCCGCATCCTGAATGAGAAAGAATGGCGCACGCGTGTTAACCGCGAACATCTGGTCGAAAAGCTCGGGCGTCGTGTTGAGCATATTGCCGCGATCCGTCAGGCCCGCCGCGTTAACGAGGATATCGACCCGACCGAAGCGTTTGTCCGTCGCCGGAATGATGCTGCGGACATCATCGATATCGCCGAGATCGGCCGCCACCATCTCAACCGGCACGCCGGATTTCTGCGTGATGGCATCCGCGACCGCCTGTCCTTTTTCCACACCGCGCCCGACAATGACGATCCCCGCCGCGCCCGCCTGCGCAAACACCTGCGCAACCGCTGCGCCCAGACCCTGGGTTCCGCCGGTAATAACGGCGATTTTTCCTTCAATACGGTTCATTTCACGACCTCATATCCAGCGGCGTCCATCACGCGCAGCAATTCCCTGTGCCCCTTGCGGGCCATGTCCAGCGGCGGGTTCCTGACCGGGTCCTGCTCTGCCTCGACCACGAACCAGCCCTCGTAACCTTTCGACGCCAGCGCCTTGACGATCGCCCCGAAATCCAGGCTGCCATCACCCGGCACGGTAAAGGCGCCCTTGATGACGGCATCGAGGAAACTCTCCCGGCTCCTGTCCAGCCCGTCGACAACCTCACGCCGGATATCCTTGGTGTGGACATGGGTAACGCGTGCATGGTGGTTTTCGATGACACGCATGATATCGCCGCCCGCAAAGGCCATGTGCCCGGCATCAAACAGCAGGGGCACGGAGGAGTGCTTCATGAAGAGATCAAGTTCCGGCTCGGTCTCCACCACGGCCGCCATATGGTGATGATAGGAAATCGGCATGCCCTTCGCCGCGCACCAGTCGGCAAAGTCGGACATCCTGCGGCCATAGGCCGCCATGCCGGTCTCGTCGAGCCTTGGCTTCGTGGCAAGTGGTGCGGAGCGCACGCCCTGAATGGAGCGCGCCGTTTCACCATAAACGATGTAGGGCGCGCCGGCGGCGATGAAGAATTCCATCTGCTGCGCGATGCGGTCTTTCTCCACCTCGATGTCACCATCCAGCAGCAGGCCGGAAAACCAGCCGCCGCACACCGATATGCCGTAGCGGTCGAGGATCGGCCCGAGCTCCGCCATATCCATCGGAAACCGACGCCCGGTCTCCATACCGGTAAAGCCGGCTTCGCTTGCCTGCCGCAGGCATTCCTGAAGGCTCACATCATCGGAAAGCTCGGCAAGATCATCATTCCACCAGGCAATCGGCGCGATACCAAGTCTTGCTTTCATCTCAAACCCCCACTCGCTGTGCCTTGCGGATGTTTTCCTGCGCGGCGCGGGCGGCACGCACGGTCTCGAAACTGGAGACGGAGGGAACACCGACATCCCAGTCGGCGTCGCCCGGCACCCATTTCCAGGCATCGGAAACAATGGAGATGACGGTCACGCCATCATTGCCCTGCGCCCAGATCATCGCGTCTTCAAGATCGGCAAGGCTTTCGGCCCTGCGCGCATGGGCGCCCATGGCTTCCGCATGTTTGACGAAATCGACATGCAGCGGATTTTCCCTGTCCCTGACGCGGCAATCTGCCAGCAGATTGTTGAAGCCGGGAACGCCCTTGGCCTGCTGCAGACGGTTGATGACGGCGTAGCCGCCATTATCGCAGACCACCACGATCATCCGGTGCCCGGTAAGCGCGGCTGAATAAATATCAGAGTTCATCATCATGTAGGTGCCGTCCCCCAGCATGACGATTGGAACGCCGCCGGCACCGCCCGGCCCTTCCTGCGCCATGGAGCAGCCCCAGCCGGCAGCGATTTCATAACCCATGCAGGAAAATCCGAATTCGCAATCGAACGTATTCGGGTTCTTGACCCGCCAGCCCTTGGTCACTTCACCCGGCGTTCCACCCGCCGCCGCAATCAGCGTATCTTCGGGCCGCGCAACCCGGTTCAGCACGCCAACCACCTGCGCATAGGACGGAACCGGCGCATTGGTGATGCGCTGGTGTTCGTCGAGCAGATTATCCCATTCGGCAAACAGCGTTTTGGCCCGCTGCATGTGGGTGGCATCGGCCTTGTAGGCTCCGAGCGCGTGGTCTAGATCGTCGATTGTCTCGAGCGCATCGCCGACCACGGAAAGCGCCCGGTGTTTCACCGCATCAAAGCGGGCGGCGTTAACGGAAATGAACTGCGCATCGCGGGAGAAAGCCGTCCAGGAACCCGTGGTGAAATCCTGAAGCCGGGTACCGATCGCCAGCACGACATCCGCATCCTTGGCCAGCGCATTCGCCGAGGTTGATCCGACGATGCCGATCGGCCCGGCATGGACCGGATGGTGATGGGTGAGCGCGCCCTTGCCGGCGATGGTTTCGACAACGGGAATGCCGCGCTTTGCAGCAAAATCGGCAAGGCGCTCTTCCGCCAGCGAGTAACGCACGCCACCGCCGGAAATGATGAGCGGACGTTTCGCCTGCGCCAGCAGCCGGGCGGCGGCCGCCACAGCGTCACGGTCAGGACGCGGCCGAGGAATTTTCCAGACTTTCGGTTCAAAGAAGACCGCCGGATAATCGAAAGCGATTTCCTGCGTATCCTGCGCAAGACCGATAAAGGCCGGGCCGCAATCGGCCGGATCGAGCATGGTGGCGACCGCCTGCGGCAGCGATTGCAGCAATTGCTCCGGCAGCACGATCCTGTCCCAGTAACGCACCACGGATTTGAACGCGTCATTGACGGTCAGTGTCGGATCGCCGAAATGCTCGACCTGCTGCAGAACCGGGTCCGGCAGGCGGCTTGCGAAGGTATCGCCCGCAATGAGGAGAACGGGCAGCCGGTTGGCCATGGCGACGCCGGCGGCCGTCACCATGTTCAGCGCCCCCGGCCCGATCGAAGTCGCAGCGACCATGATCTGCCTGCGCCGCTTTGCCTTGGCAAAGCCGATTGCGGCAAGCGCCATGGATTGTTCATTCTGCCCGCGCCAGGTCGGCAACTGGTCCTGCACCGTCTCCAGAGCTTCGGAAAGGCATGTGACATTGCCGTGCCCGAAAATGGCGAACACGCCCGCGAACAGGGGAACGCGCTCTCCGTCGATCTCGGTAAACTGGTTGCACAGGTAACGTACTAGCGCCTGGGCCATGGTCAGGCGTAAGGTCTTCGCGGTCATCTCGCCTCCTCCTGCGGATGGTTGTTGATATGTTTTTGGAATACATATTGACAAATTCTGTACTTTGCAATGATTATTGCCAAATACCTCGGGAGGAAAATTTCAATGCTGAGAATTGCAGTGCTTGGCGTGGGCCGTATCGGCCGCATGCATGCGGAAAACATCGTCGCTCATCCACGCGCGACATTGGCTGGTATCTTTGATGTATACGAGCCCTCGGCGAAAGAAATTGCCGAAAAGCTTGATGTGACACGATTTGAGTCGGCCGAGGCGGTTTTTGCCTCGCCTGAGGTCGACGCCGTGCTGATCGCCACCTCAACGCCCACCCATGCGGATCTGCTGGAAAAGGCGGTTGCCGCCGGAAAACCGGTGCTTTGCGAAAAGCCCATCGATCTCTCCCTCGACCGCGTCAACGCCTGTGCAACAAAAATTGCCGGCAGCGATGTACCGATCATGCTCGGCTTCGTCCGGCGTTTTGACAGCGGACACCGCGCCGTGCGTGAGGCCGTCGAAAACGGAACGATAGGCGATCTGCATCAGGTCGTCATCACCTCGCGCGACCCCGGCATGGCGCCCGCCGCCTATATCGAAATGTCGGGCGGCATTTTCCGCGACATGACGATCCATGATTTCGACATGGCCCGCTTCATTCTGGGTGAAGAGATCAGCCAAGTCTCGGCCACCGGTTCGCGGCTGGTCGATCCGGCGCTGATGGAAAAATGCGACGATTACGACACCGTGACCGTGGTGCTGAAAACCGCTTCGGGCAAACAATGCACGATCAGCAATTCGCGCCGCGCGGTTTATGGCTACGATCAGCGGGTGGAAGCTTTCGGAAGTGCCGGCATGGCGATTTCCGAAAACCGGACGCTCAATCACCTGCGCCTCCACACCGAAAGCGGCACCGATCGTGCAGCACCGCTGATGAACTTCTTCATCGATCGTTATGCCGATGCTTTCGCAGCGGAAATCAGCGCCTTCGTTGATGCGGTGGAACAGGGCAAGGCAGCGGAAGTCGGCTTCGAAGACGGCCGGCTGGCATTGCTTCTGGCCGAAGCGGCGATCCGCTCTGTCGCCGAGGGGCGCACCGTCAACACAAGCGAGATCGGGTAAGCCATGTACGCGAATTTTGGACTTTTCATCAATGGCCGCTGGCTTGCCGGTGCCGCAACGGGAGAGGTCGTCTCTCCGGTCACCGGCGCTGTGCTCGGCGAGGTGATGCTTGCCAGCGCCGATCAAACCCGCGATGCGATTGACGCGGCGGCTGCGGCCCTTCCCAAACTGCGCGCCATGGGCGGCTTCGCGCGTGCCGAAGCCCTGCACCGGGCAGCCGACGAAATGTTGCGCCGTGCCGATGAGGGCGCGAAGATCATCTCGCTGGAGACCGGCAAACCGATTGCCCAGGCGGGCCGTGAATGGACGCTTTCCTGCGACCAGTTCCGCTGGTTCGCCGAAGAAGCACGCCGCATCTATGGCCGCATCATCGACAGCCGGGTGCCCGGCGGACGGTTGGAGGTGACCCGCGAAGCCGTCGGCATCGTCGGCGCTTTCACCGCCTGGAATTTTCCGGCCGCCCTTCCGGCCCGCAAGCTCGCCCCGGCGCTCGCCGCCGGATGCCCCGTCGTGCTGCGCCCCTCATCCCAGACGCCGGGTGTCGCCATGGTGATGGTCGATTGCCTGAGGGCCGCCGGCTTTCCCGATGGCGCCGTCAATCTGGTTGTCGGTTCGACCGCCGATACCTATGGCCCGATCATGGCGGACAAGCGCGTGCGCAAGGTGTCTCTGACCGGCTCCACCCGCGTCGGCCAGCAAATGATCCGCGATGCGGCAGAGACCGTGAAGAAAGTGTCCATGGAACTGGGCGGCAACGCGCCTCTCATCGTCTATGACGACGCGGATCTCGACAATGTCCTCGACCTTACCGTGCCGACCAAATTCGCCAATTGCGGCCAGGTCTGCGTCACGCCGGATCGCATCTTCGTCCACGAGAGCCTGCACGACTCCTTTGTCGACGGTTTCGTGGCACGCGCGGCGAAGATCAGGCTTGGTGACGGGCTCGATCCCGATACCGGAATGGGTCCGCTCATCAATGCCGGTCGCCTGGAGGACATCGAGGCGGTGGTCGCCGACGCCGTGCGCGCCGGTGCAAAAATCGCCCATGGCGGCAAACGCCCCCCACACCTGAACCACGGTTTCTTTTTCGAGCCCACCGTGCTGACCGGCGTGACGGACACGATGAAGGTTTTTGCCGAAGAAAATTTCGGTCCGATTGCCGCAATCACCCGCTTCAGCACCGAGGACGAGGTTCTGGAGCGGGCCAACGCCTCCGACATGGGCCTTTCCGCCTATGCCTTCACCCGTTCTCCGGACAGGGCACGGCGAACGGTAGCGGCACTGAAATCCGGCATGGTCGGCATCAACAGCTTCGCGCTCGCCGCATCCGAAGCGCCTTTCGGCGGCACTAACCATTCCGGCATGGGGCGTGAGGGTGGTATCGAGGGGATAAGCGATTATCTCGAAACCAAACTCGCCCAGATCGTCTTTTAGAGCATTTCCAGTAAAAGTGCGCAGCGGTTTTACGTCCGGAAAATGCGGAAAAACAAAGGGCTAGAGCACATCCGACGATTCTGTTTACGTGCTCTAGCGACAGACAACCTTGCAGGAGAATCCCATGCGGAAAAACAAGTTGAAGGAAATCTGGGCCGAGGGACGTCCGGTGCTGCATGGCTGGCTGTCCATTGCCAGCCCGTTCAGCGCCGAAATCATGGCGGCGCAGGATTACGACGCCATCTCCATCGACATCCAGCACGGCGCGGTCGACTACAAGGACGTGCTCGGCATGTTCCAGGCCATGCGCGCTTCCGACAAGGTGCTGATGGCGCGGGTGCCCTGGCTCGACCCGGCGTGGATATCCAAGGTTCTGGATGCCGGGGCTTATGGCATCATCTGCCCGATGATCAACAACCGGGCGCAGGCCGAGCAATTCGTCCGTTACATGCGCTACCCGCCGCTCGGGGAACGCAGCTTTGGCCCCACCCGCGCCGTTTACGCCGCCGGCGGCAATTATGCCGCGGAAGCCAATGACGAAATCCTCGCCTTTGCGATGATCGAAACGGCAGAGGCGATGGACAATCTCGAAGAGATTGCCTCCACCCCCGGCCTCGACGGGATTTATGTCGGCCCCGCCGATCTCAGTTTCTCGCTCTCTAAAGGGCAACTGACACCTGCCTTCGACCGCGAGGAGCCCGAAGTCATCGACGCCATCAAGCGTATTCTCGATGCCTGCCACCGCAACGGCATCAAGGCGGCCCTCCATTGCGGCACGGCGGATTACGCGGCACGCGCGGTGGAATGGGGTTTCGACATGACCACCGTATCAGGCGATTCCCGCCTGCTGGCCGCTGCAGCGACGGAATCGACTGCGACCTGGCGCAGGCTGGTGGAAAAGACCGCCAAAAAAACCGATGGCAAAGGGGGGTATTGAATGCCGAACCTTCTCGTGGCCGGAAAACTTCATCCTTCCGGCGAGGCCATGCTGCGTGACCTGCCGGCCCTCGGCTTCTCCGTCCGCTATATCGAAGACGTTTCCGAAGCCTCCTACGCGCCTTTCATCGAAGAAGCGGATGCCATCGTCATTCGCACACAGCCGCTTTCGGCAGCCACCATTGCCAGGGCCGGACGGCTGAAAGTGGTGTCCCGCCATGGGGTGGGTTACGATAGCGTCGATCTTGCCGAACTCAACCGCCGCAACATCGCACTCACCATCGTCGGTGATGTCAATTCCGTCTCCGTCGCCGAACATGCGATGATGCTGCTGCTGGCGGCGGCAAAGCGGGCCATACTCGCCGACCGCGCTGTCCGGGAGGCCGGACAGTGGAGCTGGCGCAACAGGTTGGAACAGCAGGAAATATCCGGCAAGAACCTGCTCATCCTCGGTTATGGCCGGATCGGGCGGCATCTCGCCAGAATGGCATCGGGTTTCGGCATGCATATCCGCGCCTATGACCCCTACCTGCTGCAATCGGGATGGCCCGAGGGGCCGACAGGACCCGTATCGCTGGAAGAGGGCCTGCCTTGGGCCGACTATATTTCCGTGCATATTCCCAAGGGAGCAAGCCCGGCAATCGGCGCCGCCGAAATCGCACTGATGAAACCCGGCGTCGTCCTGTCAAACACGGCCCGTGGCGGTGTCGTTTGCGAAAAGGCGCTCAGCGAAGCACTTGCCTCGGGTCATGTCGGTGCGGCCGGGCTGGATGTCTTCGACGACGAGCCGCCGGAAAGCTCCTCCCCGCTGCTATCGCAGTTCAACACCGTCCTGTCGCCGCATATTGCGGGGCTTACGACGGAATGCGGAGAGAGGATGGCCATCGCGTCCATCCAGAACGCCGTCAATTATCTGAAAGGGACGATCGATCCCGGCCTCATCGTCAATCCGGAATTTGCCCATGTCTGAAAAACCCGTTCTACGCGTCGGCCTCATCGGCACCGGCTTCATGGGCAAAGCCCATGTCTTCGGTTTCGCCTCTGCCCAGAAGGTCTTCGACCTCCCCTACCGGATCGAACTGCACACCGTTGCCGACATCACCGAAGATGCGGCTGCACGGGCAGCTGCGGATTTCGGCTTTGCCCATTCCACGGCGGACTGGCGCAGCATCATCGCCGATCCGGATATTGACCTCGTCGACATCACCGCGCCGAACGCCCTGCACAAGGAAATGGCGATTGCCGCGATTGCCGCCGGCAAACATGTCTATTGCGAAAAACCGCTGGCGCCGCTTGCTGCGGATGCCGGCGAGATGGCGGCAGCCGCGGCTGCGCGTGGCGTCAAAACACAAGTGGGCTTCAACTATCTCTGCAATCCCATGCTGCGGCTGGCGCGGGAAATGGTGGCGGCAGGCGAACTCGGCAAGATACGCGGTTATCGTGGTCTGCACGCAGAAGATTATATGGCCGACGCCGCAGGCGCCTTCACCTTCCGCCACGATCCGGCCGGCGGCGGTGCGCTTGCCGATATCGGCTCTCACGCACTTGCTACCGCCGAATTCCTGCTCGGCCCGATAACCGAAGTGATGGGGGATTGCGTGACGCTGATTACCGAGCGGCCGGATGGCAAGGGCGGCGCACGCAAGGTGGAAGTGGACGATGTGGGGCGCGCCTTCCTGCGTTTCGCCAATGGTGCGCAGGGCTCGGTCGAAGGCAACTGGATCGCCACCGGCCGCAAGATGCAGCATGATTTCGAGATCTACGGCGACAAGGGTGCGCTTTATTTCACACAGGAGCGGTTCAACGAGCTGCATTTCTATTCCGCCGCTGACCCGGCCGGCCGCCGTGGCTTCCGCAAAATAGAGGCCTCTCCTGACCACGCGCCCTATGGCCGCTTCTGCGTCGCGCCCGGCCATCAGCTCGGCTTCAACGACCTGAAAGCCATCGAAATCGGAGGTTATCTCCGGGCGATCGCGGGACAGGCACCAGAGCCTTTCGGCTTCGCTGCCGGCCTGCGCATCCAGCGGCTGGTCGAGACGATCCAGCGCTCGTCATCCACACGGCAATGGCTGGATGTCGATGCCTGAAATCCTGGATTAAGCGGCGGGCTGCGGACCTTCATGCCTCTTGGAAAACCGCAATAAATATTGCAAGATCATGCCATGAAGCAACAACCGCAGCCCGTCGACCCTCCGAAAGATTACGAAGAACTGATCCGCCTCATCCATGATCGTCATGATCAGATGAGCAAGACCTATCAGCGGATTTCCGTTTATCTGACGCAGAACCCCAATGAAGTCGCCGTGCATTCGGTCAATACCATTGCCGAGCGGCACAACATCCACGCCTCCAGCTTCGTGCGGTTTGCGCAGTCGCTGGGCTACAAGGGGTTCAAGGAACTCCAGGCGCTGTTCCAGAAACGGCTGGCGACGGCGGCTCCGGGTTTCGAGGCACGCGTGCGCGCGCTCGACGATGAATTGCAAAGCCGCGAGGATCGTTCGGAATACGGTTTCCTTCACGATCTTGTCGTCAGGGATATCGCCTCCCTTCAGGACCTGCTCGAACGCATCAGCGCCGAGCAGCTCGGCACCGCCGCCGATCTGATCGAGGCCGCCGGTACAGTCTATCTCGTCGGCCAGCTGCGCTCCGCACCGGTGGCGGAACTGCTGCGTTACATCCTCACCATGCTCGGCAAGCAATGTATCCTTCTCGATCCGGGCGGCGGCCTCGCCACCCATATGGCGCGGACGATGAAGACCGGTGACGTGCTGATCGCGGTGTCGTTCCGATTTTACGCGACGGAAGTGGTGAATATCGTCGAGGAGGCGGAAAGGATCGGTGTGCCGACCGTGGCGATTTCCGACAGCACCCTGTCGCCGCTGGCAAAATCGGCAAAGGTCCTGTTCTCGGTCCCCGAGCACGATTACAGCTTTTCCCGGTCTCTGGCCGCGCCGATGTGCCTTGCGCAGGCTCTGGCCGTCGCCGTTGCCGCGCGTGTTCAGAAGAACGAAACGGCGCCGCGCATTCCGACGGTGACCGGCCTCTAGGCACCCACACTCAAAGCCCTGTCACGCCGTCCCAGATCAGCTTCACCGCGACCAGCGCCACGGACACATAGGTCAGCGGATAAAAGATCGAGGCGCGCATATGGCGCACCGTCCAGGCGCCAAGCCATGTGGAGACGATCGCCAGCGGCACCATCAGGGCGGCGCGGCCGAGATTTTGCGCGCCGAAACCGCCGAGAGCCGCATAGGGCACGAGCTTCAGAACATTGGTGATGGCAAAGAACATCACATTGGTGCCGGTGAAAACCTTCGGGTCCATGCGAAGCGGCAACAGGTAGACCTGCAGCGGCGGCGCGCCGGCATGGGCGACAAAACTGGTGTAACCCGCAAGCAGGCTCCAGAAGCGTCCCGCCATCGGCCGCTCCTTCGCAACCGTCACCAGGACGCCCCTTGAAAGCACGACGCGCAGCACGAACACGGCCGAGACAAGGCCGACGATCAGGCGCACCACGGCATCCGAGGTGATCTCGGCGGTCATCCATCCAAGCCCGATGCCGAGAACGGCTGCCGGCAGAAGCTGGCGCATGATCCGCCAGTCGACCCATTTGCGCCAGGCCGCCACGCCGACCATGTCCATGACCACCAGAATGGGCAGCAGGATGGCGGCCGCCGTGACCGGTGACATCACCAGCGCCATCAGCGGCACGCCAAGCAGGCTCATGCCGCCGAGCCCACCCTTGGAAAGCCCGACCAGCACGACGGCAAGCACGGTGACGCCCAGTTCCAGAGGAGAGTTGAAAAGGTTCAAGTGCATCTCCTCAGCATTGCCGCCGGCACCCCTGCCGGGGCACCGCGCGCATGAATATCAGCCCTTCCTGAGCCGGGCTTTTTGACGGTAGACATCAGCAACGACCGCGCTGACGATGATCAGTCCCTTGACGATCTCCTGATAGTAAGCATCCACACGCAGAAATGTGAAGCCCGACATCATCAGACCGAGGATCACCGTGCCGATAACGGTGCCGAAAATGCGTCCCCGCCCGCCGGAAAGGGATGTGCCGCCGATGACCGCCGCGGCGATGGCGTCGAGTTCATACATCATGCCCATGCCGGCCTGCGCCGTTTCCGCACGGGCGGCGGTGACGATGCCGGCGAGGCCCGCGAGCAGGCCGGCAATGGCATAGACCTTGACCAGATGCAGCTGGACATTGATGCCCGACACGCGGGCCGCCTGCATGTTCGCGCCGATCGCATAAGTGAACTTGCCATAACGCGTATAACGCAGGGCAATGTGGAAGGTGACGGCGACGAGCAGGAAGATGACGACAGGCCATGCGCCCGAGCCGATCGACGCGAAGCTCTCCGTCGGGAAGGAGATCGGCTGCCCCTTCGTATACCACTTGGCGATGCCGCGTGCGGTCACCATCATGCCCAGCGTGGCGATGAAGGGCGGTATTCCCGTCACCGCGATGAGCATGCCGTTAACGATGCCGGCGATCAGGCCGAGACCGAGGCCGACGGCCAGCGGCACCACCACGGGCATATCGGTGAGCGCCGGATAGATCGCCCGGGCGAAATCGCTGCTTTGCGCAAAACTCATGGCGATCATGGCCGTCATCGCCACCACCGAGCCCGAACTGAGGTCAATGCCGCCGGTGATGATGACCTGGGTGACCCCGACGGCGATGATGCCGACGACGGAGACCTGCAGGATCATGATCGTCAGGCGCTGTGGACTGCCGAGAAAGCTCTGCCCCTGCACGAACCAGCCGAGCAACTCAAACACAAGTGCAACGCCGATCAGCACGGTCAGAATATTCAGTTCCTGAGGTAGCTTGCGCCTTTTCCGTTCGACCGGTTCGGTCTGTACGCTATCCATGATTTTTCCTCCCCGGCGTTACCGCCGTCGCAGCCTCAGCGGGCCGCCAGTTCCATGATTTTGACTTGGTCCGCTTCGGCGCGATCGAGAATCCCGGTCATATGCCCCTCATGCATCACGACAATCCGGTCGGACATGCCAAGAACCTCCGGCAGTTCCGACGAGATCATGATGACGGCGACACCTTCCTTCGCCAGACTGGAAATCAGGCGATGGATTTCCGCCTTGGCGCCAACATCGATGCCGCGCGTCGGCTCGTCGAGAATGAGGATTGCCGGTTTCGTCAGAAGCCAGCGGGCGATCAGCACCTTCTGCTGGTTGCCGCCGGACAGGTTTTCGATCCGCTCGTCGAGATCGGGCGTCTTGATGCGCAGTGCCTTCTTCATGTCGTTGCACAGCACCGTCAAACCGCGTTCATCGACATAACCCATCGCCGCATGGCCATTCTGGAGGGCTGCGATCTGCATGTTTTCAAGGATCGAAAGCGGCAAAAAACAGCCGGTTGCCTTGCGGTCCTCCGTCAGCAGCGCCATGCCCCTGCGCATCGCATCCGCCGGCGAGTGGATCGTGACCGGGGCACCGTTGATGCGGATGGTCCCTTCGCTCGCCGGCACCACCCCGAAAATCGCTTCGGCGACGTTGGAACGGCCGGATCCCACCAGCCCCGCCACGCCGAGGATTTCACCACGATGCAGATCGAAGGAAATACCGCGGAAAACCCCGGACAAGCCGAGATCGCGGACCTCAAGAACCACGTCGCCGATCGATGCCTCCTGCTTGGGAAACATGTTGGTGATCTCGCGGCCGACCATCATTTTTATGATGTCGTCGCGCGTGACATCGGTGCTCGCATGGGTTCCGACATATCGCCCGTCGCGGAACACCGAAAACTCGTCGGCGATCTCGAACAGCTCGTTCATCTTGTGAGTGATGTAGACGATGCCGATATTGCGTGACCGCAGATCGCGGATGATCTCGAAGAGATGCGCGACCTCGGACTCCGTCAGAGCCGATGTCGGCTCATCCATGATGAGGACGCTGGACTGGTAACTGACGGCCTTGGCGATTTCGACCATCTGCCGCTGCGCCACCGTCAGCGTGTTGACCTCCGCCGCCGGATCGATATTGATCTTCAGCTGGTTAAACAGCGCCTGCGTCTCCGCCAGCATTTTCGCATGGTCTATGAGGCCGAGGCGGTTTTTCGGCTCGCGGCGGATCCAGATGTTCTCCGCCACGCTCATCCAGTCCATCAGCGCCAGTTCCTGATGGATCATGGCGATGCCGCGCTCCAGCGCATCGCGGGGACTTTTGAGGCGGACATCCTCTCCCTGCAGCCTGACGGTGCCGGCATCCGGGCTGTAGATACCGGCGATGATCTTCATGAGCGTCGACTTGCCAGCGCCATTTTCGCCCATCAGCGCGTGCACGGAACCGGGGCGCAGCCGAAACTGCACATCATCCAGCGCAACGACACCCGGAAATTCCTTGCGCACCCCCTCGATTTCGAGAAGGTAGGGGCCGGCGGCCTGCTTGAAGCGTTCGATCGCCTCTAAGGTGGTTGTGGAAATCATATCTCACCCGTCCTTTATCCGGCCAACGGCCAGGCCGTGATTTGCTGTGCCGGCGACCGGGACAATGCCCGGTCGCCGGCCACAAATCAGTTGTTGGACTTGTATTGAGCGACATTGGCGGGGGTGACGAGTTCAAAGGGCACATCGACCTTGTGCTCGAATTTTTCACCGCGTGCGATTTTAAGGACGGTATCAAGCGATCCTTCGCCCTGCCCCTTGGCGGACTGGTAGACGGTGACGTCAAGGTCGCCCGCTTCCATCGCCGCCAGCGCATCCTGCGTTGCATCAACACCCGCGACGATGACATCTTTCATACCGACACCGGATGATTTCAACGCTTGGATCGCGCCGAGCGCCATCTCGTCATTGTTTCCAAGCACGATGGTCGGCTTCATGCCGGATGTGATCCAGTTCGTCATCAGGTCCATGGCAGGGGTACGCATCCAGTTCGCGGTCTGCGCGTCCAGTACCTTGATGTCCTTGCAGGCATCGCTTTTGAGGACACGTTCAGCCGCCGCGGTACGGCCGCGCTGGCCGGTGGTGCCAAGTTGCCCCATAAGAATGACCGCATCGCCCTTGCCGCTGGCAAGCTTGCAAACCTCGGTCGCCTGCAATTCGCCGGCCTGCTCCTCATTGGAACCGACCCATGCCTGCTTTTCCGGGAATTTTTCCATATTGGCCGGCAGCATGTTCACGAAGACCAGCGGGATACCCGCCTGATCGGCGATCTTCGACATCGCCCTGCCGGAATCCGCATCCACCAGCATGGTGATGATGCCATCAACGCCAGCCGCCACGAAGTTTTCGATCTGCGACTGCTGGCGGGCGATATCGCCCTGCGCATCTTCCATCTGGACTTCGACGCCGAGGTCCCCGGCATGGCGCTGAATGTTGTGGCGCAATACGGTGAGATAGTTGTCGTCGAAAAGCGACATCGCCACGCCGATCTTCTCGGCATGGGCAGCGTTTGCCATCAGGGCGCAGAATGCGGTTGTGATTACGATTTTTTTGATCACGAGATTTTCTCCTCCTCTTTTCCCCGCACGTGACGAATGTGTGCGATCACCCAAACCGGCGCCTCCCGGCCGTCTCCAGGCATGGCTTCGCCGGTGACGGATGCAGCAGCAAAATCCGCCTCAAGCGAAGTCATGTCCTGTCGATCAGTCGAAACGGCAGCACTGTTTGCGCGCAGCTTTAGTGCTGCGCCCGTCTCTCCCATGCGCCCGGGTATTTTCCGGGCGCAGTTTCAACATAGCGGGATGGAACGGGATTCGCAACAAAAATTGCAGAATTTCTATACGGCAATAAAATTTCCAAAATCTCACTCGTGGGCCACCGACCACCATACCCCGGAAGATGATTGAGGAGAGCGCCGGGCCCGGATGCCGCGGCTTCGCCGACCGCACCGCACGACTGGAGCATTGTCGCATTTCCGGAGGGAAATCCGGGAGCCACTTTTCCTGGATATGCTCCATATCGTTTTTGGGGAACGGCAGTTAAAAGCGGCACCGTCAGGCCGCAAAACTCACTCGACGAAAATCCGCACGCTCGAGGCGCGGCCATCGGCATCGATCACCGTGAGGGTGGAAAACCCTTGCCCCTCGGGTCGCCACTCGCTGTTGCGGCGATGGGAAGCGTCGGGCAGAGGCATGCCATTCGCGAGCCAACGGAAGGGAGCGCGCCCGCCTTGCAGCTTCAGCACCAGCGGTGAAATGCCCGACTGGCCGGAAAGCTCCACCCTTGCTCCTTCCGGCGGATAAACGATGCGCGGGGCGCTTTCGCGTCTCGAGGCCGAAAGCAGGCCGCTTGCGGTCAGGGTGAAACGCCGCTGGTTGGCGGGAAGGTCGGTGACAGCAACGCGCGCCACACCGGAGGGTGCGCCCGGCATCGGCGTGATCGCCACACCGGATTTTGCGAAGGCCTCGAACAGGATCGGGGCCGCTGTCGCGTAACCGGCAATACCCGGCACCGCGCCATTATCAGCCCGGCCGACCCAGACGCCGATCACGTGCCGCCCGTCATAACCCACCGACCAGGCATCACGATAACCGTAACTCGTGCCTGTCTTGTAGGCGATGCCGCGCTGTTTCATACCGAGCGGCGGCAGCACGCCGGAAAGTATGTCAGAGACATTCCAGATCGCAGCATCGGAAAACAGCCGGTCACCGGCAAGGCGCTCAGGGACTGAGCGGACGCCGTCGCCCAACCGCACGGGATCACCGCTGCCGGCAAGCCCGGCATAAAGCTGCACCAGATCAAGAAGCGAGATACCCGCCCCGCCAAGCGCAATGGCAAGTCCGGGCGCCTCGCTTGACGGCAGCACCAGCCGGACGCCCGCCCGCCGGAACCGCACCATCAGCGCCGATGGGCTGACCGCATCCAGCAACTTGACGGCGGGTACGTTGAGCGACAGTTGCAGAGCCTGCCGGATGCTGACATCGCCTTGATAATGCATATCGAAATTGCGCGGTCGATAACCGGAAAAATCCGCCGGGCGATCCTCGATGATGGTTTCCTGCCCGACAAGACCGTCTTCAAAGGCAAGGCCATAGATGAACGGCTTCAGGGTGGAGCCCGGCGAGCGCACCGCCCGGCTCATCTCGACGAAACCACGCCTCGCCGTATCGAGATAATCCGCCGAGCCGACCTCCGCCAGAATATCACCGGTCTGCGCGTCGGCCATGACGATGGCGACGGAGACCTTGTCTCCGAGCTTTTCCGCCGCATGGCGGGAAACCCCCTCGAGCTCCCGCTGGATCGGCAGTTTCAGCGTCGAGCGCGCCTCTGTGGTATTCGGAAATTTCGCCCGCGCGGCGACGGCCATATGCGGCGCATAGGCCGGCAGGTCGCGACGGCTGGCGGGCACGGCGGAAAGAGACGCCCGCTCCACTTCCCCTTCGCCCACCACGCGTTCGACGGCAAGCCGTTGCAGCACCCGCTCGCGCGCCTGCCTTGCCGCTTCCGGAAAACGGTCCGGACGACGTTTCTCCGGCAGCTGCGGCAGCGCCACCAGCAGGGCCGCCTCCGCCGTATCGAGCCGGCCCGGCTCCTTGCCGAACCAGGCGAGGCTTGCGGCCCTGACGCCTTCGAGATTGCCGCCATAGGGCGCGATATTCAGATAGAGATCGAGGATATCAGCCTTGTCGAGCCGTCTTTCGATCTGGAGCGCCCGCATGGCCTGCCGCAATTTTGCCGAGAATGAGCGGTCGGCGCGCGGCTCGATCAGCCGCGCCACCTGCATGGAAAGAGTCGAAGCGCCGGAGACGATCCGGCCGTTGCTGGCCAGTTGCCAGGCGGAGCGCATAAGCGCCCATGGGTCGACCCCGTGATGATCGTAGAACCGCTGGTCCTCATAAGCGACCAGCATGCGCAGGAACTGCGGATCGACCTCGGCGGCCGCGGTTTTCAGCCGCCAGCGGCCATCCGCTGTCGCAAAGGCGCGCAACAGCTTGCCGTCGCGGTCCAGCACCTCGAAGGATCGTTGCTGCGCAGCCTCCAGCGGCGGCGGATAGGCCTTGTCCAGTGCATCAAGACCGAAGGCCGCGCCGCCGAGAAGCAGCGCGGCTGACACGATGCCGACGATGATCGCCTTGCGTCGCCTCATGGGGTTGCCGAGCGCACCTCCATGCGGCCGGTTGCCGTGCGGGCGGCAAATTGCGGCCGGTACATATCTTCAACCGAGGCTGCCGGATGGTCATAGGTGCCCGGAGTAACGGCGCGGACGACATAGGCAAGCGTGATCTCCGAACTGTCGCCCGCCGAGCGGTCGAAGGCCGCCACGAAGCGGTCGTAGCGGAATTCGGTATGGGCCGCTTCCGTTTCCGGCAACCAGTCGAAATTCGAAAGCGCTGCCGAATTGACGAGGCTCGGATTGTCGATTTCGAAACCGGAGGGCAGCAGATCCGTCACGAGAATGCGCGACTGCCAGTTATTTTGCGGCACGACGTTCAGCACCGCGACATAACGCTCGTTTTGCGTGACCTCGCTCGGGTTCACCTCCTCGCCATCCATGGAATAATAGGTGCGGGTGATGGTGAAGCCTTCGCCGCCCGCCGCAAGCGGTTGCGCCGGCGGCGCGACCGTGGTGACAACAGCCGTGACCGGATCGGCCGAGGCATTGGCGATCTTCAAGGGAGCGGCCAGCAATTCATCGCCGCTCATCCGCTTGCCGAAACCGCCGGTCTGCAGGTCGCCGTTCACGTCGAGGCGGATATCCTTGTCCTCGCCTTTGACGGCACGGGCGGCCAGCAGCATCCAGGCCTGTTCCTGGGTGCTGGTATAGGGCTTCTTTTCCCATTCCTTGGCCACCGCACCGGCAAGCTGCGGCACGACGGCCGGAACCGGACGACTTTCGGCCGCAAGCGCCAGTGTCGCCGCGCCGTCACGCAGCGCAGAGCCATAATCTGCCCGCGCCAAGCTGACATTGGTGGCACGGCTTGCCATATCGAGCGAAGCGCCGAACACACTCTTCGAACGGGCCTGATCGCCATAAAGCGAAAGCGCGGCGGCAACCTGCGCCTTGGCAAGCGGCGTCGGGAAATCGGCAAGCGCCGTATCCGCGTAATAACGCAGATCGTTGATCGCCGCCTTGCGGTTGCGTGCCAGCACATAAAGCGAATAGGCGATCTCGTTACCGCGATCCTTGACGTTGCTGTCATAGGAAAGGCCGTTCTGCAGATTGTTCAGCGCCTGCACCATGGCCGCTTCGGGAACATCATAATTCTGCTCGCGGGCGCGGGTCAGGAAGTCGCTGATATAGGCATCGAGCCATAGATCGCCATAACCCGGCGACCAGAGGCCAAAACTTCCGGAACTGGACTGGAAGGACAGCACCCGGTAAATCGCCTCCTGCACCCGCTTGCGGGTATCGGGGTCTTCGGCCATGCCACTATCCTTCGTCAGCTCCGAAAGATAGAGCAACGGCAAAGCGCGGCTCGTCGTCTGCTCGGCGCAGCCGTAAGGATATTTGTCCAGCATCATCACCAGCGCCGGAATATCAAAGGCGGGCGAGCGCGTGACATTGACGGCGACCGAAGAGCCGAGCAGCATGCTGTCGGCCAGAAGATCGCCGTTGATCGTCAGGCTGCTGTTCGGCGCAATCTTGATTTCGCGCCGCGTTGTGACAGGCAGAACGGCCGGGCGCACCGGAACATTCAGAACCTGCTCCAGCGAGACACCCGCAGCATTGGAAACCTTGATGGTGATTGCGCCATTGCCGGGCTGTTCGCCCGTCAGCGGAACCGTCAGCGACGACTTACCGCCCTTTTGCAGCGCCAAGGTCTGCGACATCTCGCCCTGATCGACCGTCAAGGCCGTGTTGCTTGTGACATCCAGCCGGTAATCGCCAGCCTCGCCATCGGTATTGGCGATATCGAGCCGCAACTGCGAGACATCGCCGGGCGCGAGGAATTTCGGCGCGCTGGCCGTGACCACGACGGGATCGCGGATGACGGCATCGGAGACAGCATGTCCCACGCCCGTCTTCGTCCAGGCCACCGCCATGATGCGCGCTGTACCGTTGAACTGCGGAATATCGAAGCTAACCGTCGCCTTGCCGTCACCGTCGAGTTCGACCGGACCGGCAAAGAAGGCCACCAGCTTTTCGGTGGGCGGGCTGCCCTGAAGGGCGGCGCCTGCGCCATCACCGCCGGTGCGCAACCGGCCGGTGGTACCAAGCGAACCGTCAATCAGGCGGCCATAAAGGTCGCGGATTTCCAGCCCCAGCCGGCGCTGGCCGAAATACCATTCATCCGGCTTCGGCGGTTCATAGCGGGTGAGGTTCAGGATGCCGACATCCACGGCCGCAACGATGGCATAGGCCTTTTCGCCGACACCAGCGCCCGCAACCGTGATCGGAATTTCAAGCGGCTGGCGCGGCAGCGTCTTCTGCGGCGCGCCGAGGGTGACGGCAAGCTTGCGCTCGGCCGGATCGACGGCAAGCCATTTGATGCCGATGGCGCGCATCGGCATGCGGCTTTCCTGCGCATCGCCGGGCCGGAACAGCGTGGCCGTGACGTAAGCGCCCGCACCCCATTCCTCGGTGACCGGAATGTCGATCTCGCCGCCATCCGCGCCTATCTCGGCATTCTGAACGGAAATCAGCTTCTCGGAACCGGACGTGATCATCAGCTCACCGGCAAAACGTGAGGAAACCTTGAGTTTCGCCGTATCGCCGATCTTGTAGCTCTGTTTGTCCAGCGCAATTTCCAGCGCATCCGGCGTTTCCGTCGAGCTTGCCTCAACATAAAAACCGGCATCGAATTCAACGCTGGAGACCGGTGCGCCATTACCGGCACCCTCCACTTCCAGCCGGTAGCGGCCCCAGGTGACCGGCACGGAAACCTCGCCGCCATTGGCATCGACGGACAAGCTGCCGGCTTCCTGCTGCTTGGTGTATTCCACCGGCTCGTAACGCCAGGAATTGCCCTGACGATACCATTGATAGTTCCGCTCGACCTTGATGAGCTTCCAGTTGAGGCCGCTCATCGGCTGTTTCACGCCATCGGCGCTGACGCCGATGATGTGGAAACGGCCAACGGAATTCTGGGCGAGATCGCCGGAAAATTGCGGCTTGATGCCGATAACAGGGGCTTCCGCCTTGATAGGCAGCGTCAGCGAGCGCTCCACGGCACGTCCACCCGCCTCCTGCATGCGCACGGTGATGTTGGCGGAAAGCAGCTGCGTGGTGGAGGGCAGATCGGTCAGATCGACATTAAAGCTCGCCTTGCCCTCTTCATCCAGAACCGGCAGATCGGCAAGCGTGGTGCGGTTTTCCTCTTCGCTTTCCTCATCGGCCAGACCAAAGAAATAACCTTCGAAATCGGCGCTGGTGCGCGTCGGCTTGATCGCGACCTCGCCTTCCAGCGTCAGGCCGGCAGCGGGCGCGCCATAGAGATAACGGCCATCGACGTCGATTGCCGTTTCCGCAGCCGGGTCGATCTGTTTTGCCTTGCTGGAAAGATCGAACTCGGTGCGATCAGGCACGAAATCATCGACGAGGAAGCTCTTTTCGCTGATGGCAGCCGTCTTCGGGTCGGTATGGATGCGCATCGTCCAGGTGCCGCGCATGGCATTTGCCTGCAACGGCAGATCGACCGCATGGCCGCCCAGCGCCTTGCCGTCGCTGACGAAACGCCGGTCCTCGACACCGTCAGGGCGCGAGAAGATGAAAGTGAGCGGAAGATCCTCGATTGCCTTGCCGTCGACGTCGCGGGCAAGCGCTGCGGCATGCACGGTCTCACCGGCGCGGTAGATGCCGCGTTCGGTCCAGCTGAACACATCGATCGCGCCGGGTGCTGCACGTCCCGTCACGCCGCGATCCGAGAGGTCGAAGCCGGCGCGGGTCATGTCGAGGAACACGTAGTCCTTGTCGCCGTTGCGTGCGGTGAGGATTGCGGGCGCCTGCGCAGCCGTGCCGCGCATCAAGCCGGCGGAAAACACCGCGCGGCCGTCCGCATCGGTCTTAGCCGTGCCAAGCACCTCATTATTCTTGGCAAGCAGCTGCAAATCCACGTCCGCGAGCGGCTTGGCGCTGCCAAGGGCGCGGACGAAGACATTGAGCCCATCGGTTCCGGCATAGGTCGTGATGCCGGTATCGGATACGAGGAACCATTGCGTGGCGCGGGAATCCCATGTTTCCGGCGCGGTGCCGGGCGGCACGGCTGTCAGCACATAGATGCCAGGTTTCCGCTCCGGCAAAGCTTCATCCACCGGGAAGCTCGTCACCACATCCTTGTTGAGATCCGGCTGGATATCGATCGCGCCCTGCCAGACGAGTTCGCCGATTTCATTTTCGATGCGGTCGGCGTTGTAACCGTCCATCTGCGTCAGAAACTGCGAATTGGAAAGCAGCGCGGTGATGTTGCGATCACCGACGCGATAGAGCTTCAGATCGGCCTTGTCGGCATTAACGGAGACGATCGGAATGCCGCGGCGCGCAGTACCCGGCAGTACGAAATTTTCACCCGTGAAGCGCACGCTGGCGGCGCGGTCACGCACATAAATATCGAGATTGACCTGCTTTTCCAGAGGCTCTTCCACCGAAGACGGCAGGCCGGCGCGCAGCGCTATCTTGTAGCGCTGGCCATGGGTCAGGCCTTCCACGCAGATCTCGCTGCCCTTCGCTTCGATGGCCTTGGGGGCTGCCCCATCCAGCGTGATGAAGGAGGAATAATCGACGCCGTTCTTCACCAGCGGTTCGGAAAACTGCACGCAGGCGCGCGGGCTGACGCTATCGGTATCAACCGTGTTGTTGATGACGCGGAAACCCTGACGCGTGCGCAGATCGGCATAGGCCGCCTTTGTCTGTGCGTTATCGGTGAGCGCAAGGCTCTCCTTATAGGAATTGAGTGCCGCGCGATAATTCTGGGTTCGCTCAAAAGCCTTCGCCAGCCGGTTCAGGGCCTCGGTGCGGGCGCTGACCGTGCGGCTCAGCTGATAGGCGTTGATGGCGGCAGACGCCGCCTGCCCGGCAATCGAATAATTATCCGTGACCTGCGCCGCCTTTTCCGACAATTCCGCCCAGAGCGCACCGTCATCAGGCGTGATGGCTAGAGCCTGTTTATAGGTCGTGACCGCATCGGCAACATTGCCTGCGGCTGCCTGTTGCCGCGCCGTCTGCACAAGGGCTTCCACGCCCTGTTCGTCACCGTCACTGGCAGCAAGGCCGGATTTCAGCCGGCGGGCTTCCTGCTGCAGGCTATCCGTCACGAAGGAAAGGCGTTGCGGCGCACCGATATCGGCTTCCGTCGCCACTTCCACGATCTTGCCGGCAACCGCGCCGGGGAAAGCGTTCAGCTGGTTGAAATCCGATTTGAGGAAGCACCATTTCACCTTGGGATTGTAGGTAAAGGCCTTGCAGGCAGCGTCGCCGACGCAAATCTCGCCGCATTGTTCCAGCGAGACATTCTGCTCCGTCCGAAGATCGAAGCCGAAATAATCGCCGTTTTGCGTGGTTACCACTTTCCGCGAAGGTTCGGCCGCCGTGGCCGGGAGAAAAATCAGGGCGGTAGAGACCGCAACCAACGAAATCCGGACGAGCGCGCGCAACGACATCAGTATTCTCCCGCAACAGACATGTCGGGCGGGACTCTGGTCAAATCCACGCATGGTTGTCAACGCATCTTCGTCAATTCACAACAGGAGGATGCGTGGAGGCCAGCAGACGGGGAGGCTAGTCTTCTATTTTACGCGCTTCGGAAATCAGCATGATCGGCACGCCGTCGCGGATCGGGTAAGCGAGCCTTGCGCTTTCGGAGATGAGCTCGTTGTGGGTCCGGTCATAAGAGAGACGCCCCTTGGTCAAAGGGCAGACCAGCAGCTCCAGGAGCTTCGGATCGACATTGCTCATTCTGTCGTCCATGGGGCGATCCTATTGCAGCACGGTGCCGCCCTCGCCCGACCCCTGGGCAAGAACGATCTCGGTGATGGCAATCAATGTTTCGGCCCGTGTCTTCAGGTCGGGGGCTTCAAGCAGCGCCTGTTTTTCGGCCGGACCGAAGGGAGACATCATGGAAAGGGAATTGACGAGGACACGATTGCCCGCCCTTTCCACGCTTTCCCAATCAGCCTCCAGCTGGTTTGCGTCCAGAAACGCGCGAAATACCCGGAGCAGATTTTCGCGATCCACCGCTTCCTCGTCATATTCGCCGGAAAGATCGGCAATGAAAGGCGCGTGACGGAAGCTGCGATAGGGCTTGCCTGCCTCCACCTCTTCCAGCAAGCGGAAACGGCAGACACCGGTGAGAGAGATGACGTAACGGCCATCCCCGGTTTCCGAAAAGGAGGTAATGCGGCCGAGACATCCGACCGCGCTCAAAGGCCCGCCTTCAATCCCCGCCTCAATGACGTTCAGGGCCGGCTGCACCATGCCGATGACACGGTGGCCAGCCAGTGCCATGTCGATCATGGCGAGATATCTCGGCTCGAAAATATTGAGTGGAAGATGGCCTTCCGGTAGCAGCAGGGCACCCGGCAAGGGAAATACCGGCACGGTTTCCGGCAGATCGTCATTCTTCACATATCTCGCATTTCCGACATGCATGGGATCAAGCCCCCTGTTCACTGCTGCCCTGCCTGCAGATCAACCGCCGCGGCCGGGATATGCCCGCATTACGAAAACAATATTGCCGAAAGCTTCCGGCGGCCGGCAACGGTTGCCGGGTCCTTGAAGCCCCAGGCCTCGAAAAACTCCAGAAGCTGGCGGCGCGCGCCGTCATCATCAAAGGTCCGGTCCTTGCGCATGACATAGAGCAGATGGTCTGCCGCTTCATCGCGCCGCCCTTGAGCGTTCAGCACCTTGGCGAGCTTCACCCGCGCCTCGTGATGATCGGGATTGAGCGCCAGATCGCTTTCCAGCGCCACCGGATCTCCGATCTTTCGGGCTTCCTCATATTGCGCGATCTTTTTCAGAACGAGCTGAATGCCCGCATCTTCGTTAAGCTCCGCAGGCAGGGAGGAGAGCAGTTCGCTTGCCCGCTCATACTGACCGGCAGCAATCATGCATTCGGCAATACCGGCAATCGCCGCGGGGTTTTCCGGATCGGCCTGCATGACGGCGCCGAACAGCTGTGCAGCGCCGTTAAAATCGCCATCCGTCAGAAGCTGTTTCGCCTCGGTCAGAGCCGCCTCGATTTCGGCTTTGGGATCACCCGCATCCGGGCCGGCAATCTTGTCGATGAACTGCTTGATCTGGCTTTCCGGCACCGCGCCCATGAAGCCATCCACCGGCCGGCCATCGGCAAAAGCGACGATGGCGGGGATGGACTGGATGCCGAGCTGGCCCGGAATGGACGGGTGATCGTCAATGTTCAGCTTCACAAGCTTCACACGGCCGTTCGCCTCGTTGATGACCTTTTCGAGCACGGGCGTCAGCTGCTTGCACGGGCCGCACCAGGGCGCCCAGAAATCCACCAGAACCGGCTGGCGGCGCGATTCCTCAAGAACATCCTTGGAGAAAGCAGCCGTCGTTGTGTCCTTGATGTGACCGGAGGCAGCACCATTCAGCTCGCCGTTATGATGCGCGCTTGCAGACATCTGCCCGCCATAGGAACCGCCGTAAGGATTATTGGTGTCGCTCATGCCGGTCTCCCGCAATTTCTGTCGTATGTCTCAGTTGAAGCAAAGATCGTATCTCACTCGCTGACTTTCAAGACAAGCGGCGCATGTCCGGTCGCCTCAAGAAAGCGGATAAGATCCTTCGACGCGATCGTCGTCGTCTGGTCGTTGGAAAGCGGATGGCCATTGACCAGTTCGTTTTCCAGAAGATCACTGTCGAGCACGAAGGTGACCTGCCTGCCAGTGTCGTTGATCGCCCCGAACACCGTTACCGATCCCGGCACGACGCCCAGATATTCAAGCATTTTTTCCGGCCTGCCAAAGGACACGCGGCTTGCAGCACCTATCGTCTTGTGAACGCTTTTGAGATCGACGACGGCATTTTCTTCGACAGTCAGAACAAAATATTGATCCTTCTTGTCCTTCACGAAAAGGTTTTTCGTATGGCCGCCGGGAATGAGATCGCGCAGCGACTGCGATTCGGCAACGGTAAACACCGGTTCGTGCTGTTTCGTGGCATGAGAAATGCCGAGCCCATCCAGAAACTGGAAGAGCTCCGTTGCCGTCCTGGGAGAATTCTCCGCCATATTCCGCCGCCCGCCTCTGCCGATTCCAATATCATTGCATTCCTGATTAAGGGGGCAACCGGCGCTTGGCAACGCCGGAAAAAACGCAGAGATGAAAAACCGCCAATCATTTCCGTCGCTTGTCGCATTTTTCAAAGAAATTTTCGCGTTTTTGTCATTTCCCTGTTGCATTCCAAAAACGATTGAGCGATATAGCGCCCGTCGCCGCAACGTGGTGACCCACGGTTCAGCGACTACCCCGGACCGGTGGATTTGAGCGGGTGTAGCTCAGGGGTAGAGCACAACCTTGCCAAGGTTGGGGTCGAGGGTTCAAATCCCTTCGCCCGCTCCAAATTTTCCAAGAGACGTAATCTTTCAGCGGAATACCGAATTTCAGACCAGCCGTATTGTGCTGGGTTATGCGGCTCGGCGCTCAAGAGTTCGTCATCGTCTCTTTTCAGAACCGCAATGAAATTATCGGACGAATGGAACTTCCGTCAGAAATGGTCGTTTCAGATGCGAGGCTCCTAACCTCGGTTCCCCTCTGAATTGCCCGCCATGAGCGGGCATTTTTTTGGCATCTGCCGCCAAAAAATAAATCTTCCCGTCCGGAACATCGCCCGTATAGAGGGCGTTTCCCTGTGTTGATCAACACCGGGGGGAAACACCCATGTCCGCAATTTCGAAAACTCTTTTGATTGCAGCACTCGCTGCCGTAACGATGCCGGCCGCCGCCTTCGCGGCAGACATGGTCGTTTATGGTCAGGATCAGCCTTCACGGCATAGAGACCATTATCAGTCACACCGGGCTGAGAACACCTATTCGAATCGCACCGAAATGCGCTGCTCCGAGAACATCGTCTCCTATCAGGCGCCTTACCAGCGGCACACGGAACTGGTCACACTGTGCCATCCGCCACTAAATTGGCGAACGGAGCCGTCCACGGCAACAATATGGTCGCCATGATCTTGCCATAATTCATTTGATGTGCTTTTGTGCAGCCGCCCTTGTGGGAGGGGGTAGAGGTCGAGACCCGCTGGCTGCATTTTGGCAGCAGGCGGGTTTCCCTTTTTTTGGCGACCGCTATGGGCCAATACGCTGCTGTAGACACTTTCCGGCCTTGGCCAGACGGCAAAAAACAGGCGCACAAGGCGCTTATTTAATTTTGTACTTTGGATGAAAGTGGTAGCGGGAGAGGGACTTGAACCCCCGACACGCGGATTATGATTCCGCTGCTCTAACCACCTGAGCTACCCCGCCACAGGGGAAACGTGACAGTCATGTGACTGGCCGCTCCATCAGGATGAGCGGCTTATAAGGTGCCGCTCCCCAAAGTGTCAAGCGCAAGATGCGCAAAAAATTCGCTTTCCACCTCGCGGCAAAAAGCGAACTGTTTCAGGCCGCAACCGGCTTTTCCAGAAGTGCCTTCAGCGAAGCCTCGGCTTCCACCGAGCGTTCCGAACGTTCGATGAAACCACCACCGTAAACGCGGGCATCCGCGCCCGGCGCTGAATAGAGCACGCAGGCCTGGCCCGGGGCGACACCGGCTTCGCCGGTCATCAGATCCACATAGATGCCGTTTTCGTCGGCATGCAGCACCGCTTCGGTTGGTGGGCGCGTGGAGCGCACTTTGGCGAAACAGGCAAAACCCTGCCCGGCGTCGACAGCCAGTTCGCCGTCACCCAGCCAGTTCATGTCACGCAGATAGACGCGGCGGGTTTCCAGCGCCTCACGCGGGCCGACAATGACACGGCGGCCACGCGCATCGAGATGCACGACGTAGAGAGGCTCCCCGGTGGCAACACCGATGCCACGACGCTGACCGATCGTATAATGCACGATGCCATCATGGCGGCCGAGCACACGGCCATCCAGATGCACGATATCGCCGGCCAGAGCCGCATTCGGCTTCAGCTTGTTGATGATATCGGTATATTTGCCCTGCGGCACGAAACAGATGTCCTGGCTGTCGGCCTTCTTGGCAACGACGAGCCCCATATCTTCCGCCAGCGCCCGCGTTTCGGCCTTGGAGAGACCACCCAGCGGAAAGCGCAGATAGTCGATCTGCTCCTGCGTGGTGGCGAACAGGAACCAGCTCTGGTCGCGATCGCTATCGATCGGGCGATAAAGCGCGCGGCGGCCCGGCTGGCCAGACACGGGATTGGGGCGTGAGCGGATATAATGGCCGGTTGCCAGCGCATCGGCGCCCAGTTCCTGCGCGGTGGCGAGCAGATCGGCAAATTTTACTGTCTGGTTGCAGGCGACACAGGGGATCGGCGTTTCACCCATCGCATAGGCTTCGGCAAAAGGATTGATGACGGTTTCACGGAACCGCGCTTCGTAATCCAGCACATAATGCGGAATACCGAGCGTTTCGCAGACCCTGCGCGCATCATCAATATCCTGCCCCGCGCAACAGGAACCGGCGCGGTGCACGGCAGCACCATGGTCATAGAGCTGGAGCGTAATGCCAAGGACATCATAGCCCTCGCGCTTGAGGATACCGGCCACAACCGAAGAATCGACGCCACCGGACATGGCGACAACGATCCGGGTATCTTCCGGCCTCTTGTCAAAATCGAGCGTATTCACGTTTTTTCCCATCGTCAGTCATAACGGGGGTAAAGGCCCCGCCGCCTGTCGGTCATCCGCCGCGTGGGCATCAGCCGGAAAAACCGGACTGTCCTGCCCCGCCATCCTGCGGATTTAAGGGCTGCATATAGAAAGGAATGGCCGCGCACGCAAGTACGGGGCGGAAAACCGCCCCGTAAAGCCCTAAGACACCGGAAATAGTGGTGGTGTTAAGCGCCAGCCGTTTTCTGGCCGCTGCTGCCGATCCACTTGTCGCGCTCCCGCCACAGGGCCGGCAACGCCAGCAGTCCGATGGCCGTGAAGGCAATCAGCGTCTTGCTGACCTGCGACAGTTCCGCCGTGCGGCCATCAAGATAATAGACGCCGTAGACGATCGCCACGTGCCAGACATAGACCTGCAGCGAATGGCGGCCGAGCAATTGCAGGAACTTCAACGACAGCACCCAGATCACGCCTTCGGCAATGGAACGCACGAGCGGGTTGTGATGCTTCGGACCGGCAATCACCAGCCAGGTCAGGCCGACGCCGACGGCGAGGAAGTTGATGAGATAGACGGGGCCGAAATCGGCGCGGATTTCCATGGTGGAGAACTTGCCCATCATGAATTCAGGCATCAGACCCCAAGCCGTGGCAATGCGCAGCGGCAGGAAGAACAGGCAGATAAGCAGCGCGGCCTTAGGCAACCACGTATGTTGCGGCGAGAAGATCGCCTTCCACGGGATACGGTTCTGCGCCGTCATCGCGCCCATCACCAGTGCCGAATAGAATACCAGCTGCCAGCCCAGCAGGTTAAAGCTGACGCGGATGCCCTGCTCGTCCGCACCCTTGACGAGTTCGTTGAGCGGCGTCGTGACGATCTGCTGCAGGCCAAGCTGGCCAGCCATCCAGACCAGCAGGGAGCCCGCCATGACATAAGCCCACTTGCCATCAAGGCAGAGCTTCACGAGGATCGGCGCAAACAGCATGTAGACGATGTACTGCGGCAAAATATCCATGAAGGTCGGCTGGAAGAGGAATGTCGCAATTGCAGCGAGACGCAGCGGATCGTCGAAGGTCGTCATGCCGAGCCAGTTGTACCAAATGTAAGGCGCATGCGGGATGACCATGCGGAAGAACAGTACGGCAATGACAAGGCCCATCGCGTAGCGATAAAGCTCCATTGCCCGGTTCCAGATCATCTGCTTGCCGGCGTCATAACCATATTTCATCATCTTGCGGGCATAGACCATGCCGATCAGGAGACCGGACAGGAACACGAAGCCCTGCGCGTCCTCGACAAAGGCAAACTGCCGGTGATTGATTTCCACCAGCCAGAAGCCGCCGGCAAACACCAGATGGTTGATCAGCATGAAAACGAGGAAGTAACCACGCATCCCGTCGATCAGGTCAAAGCGTTTCATCTCGATAGCTCTCCGTTCTCTCACAGGGCCTGCGTTGCCCGGCCACCCAGCCCGGCGTGCGGGAGGCGGGCCGGGGATTGGATTGTCAACGCTGTTTTGCGGCTGAGGTTCCCTTTCCAAAGCGGTTTAGAACCGGCGCGAAAAGTCACATTGACGTGTATGCCCCGTGGTAGGACGCGCGGACTGAATGCCGGATGAATGAAAAAAGGCGATTCCGTGGAAGCACCGAGCCATGCGCAGACACGATGCCTTGGCAGTGAGCACGCAAACCCTTGCATGGCAGGGCGAGAGGCCAAGTCCGGATTTGTGGGTGCGGCAGATATCACCCGTTAGATTTATCAGCCTTTTTTTTGTGCCCCTGCCCTGCCCCCATCTGCGCCCGGGGCACAACCCGAATCAACGCCGAAATCGGCGATATCGCTGATCCTGACAAACGAAAGCCCGGAGGTTGGTAACCTCCGGGCTGTTCAGTCTAGAAATGAAACTCGCTCTCGCCTCAGGCGGCGGCCTGAATGGCGGCGACCTGCCAGTTGTCGTTGCCGCCACGGCGCACGAAGGTCCACATTTCCACCGCTTCGAAAGGCTTGTGCTCGTCACCCTCGATAACCTTGCCCGAGGTGCGATCGCGCATGATGTCGATGGCGGAGTAGCGCATGGCCACCGTCGCATAGTCCTGGCCCTCTTCGTGCCAGGCTTCGGCAACATCGCCCTGCAGCAGCGTCACGTCGCGGACGTCGTTTTTCACACCGCTCGTGGCATTGTCGCTCAGTTCCTCGGCGAGATAGGACATGGCTTCCGGGGTCGTCAGCTTGCGCAACGTGCCGTAATCCTCTGCAGCATAGGCGGACTGGACGTCTTCGAGCATTTTCTGGAAGGTTTCGAGGTCGCCCTGGGTGATGCCGATCTCGTCACCTTCGGAAACGGCGTTCTCATGCGCCACCGGCTTGGCCGCTGCCGCAGTGACTGCCGCCGCACCGCCCGTAGCACCGGCGAGAGCGCCGATCTTCGGGATCTTGAACGAGGATGCGGAAGGACCTGCCTGCGAGCCACCATTAAAGGACGAACCGGAATGATCCGTGCGCTGCGAGCCGCCGGCTGCACCATAAGCGGGCTGGCCCTGACGGCGCGACGCGAAGAAACGCATGGCGAGCATCACCAGACCACCGATAAGCAGTACCTGCATCAGCATGCCGAAGAAACCGGCCATACCGCCAAAACCACCGCCCATCAGCATGCCGAACAGGCCGCCCATCAACAGGCCACCCATAAGACCACCCATCATGCCGCCAAACAGGCCACGGCTCTGCTGCGGGGCCGCCTGCGCACCGGGGCGCGCCGGCTGGGCAGCATTGGGCGCCGCCTGGTTGGTATTGGGGGTCATGCTGCGATTAATCGGCGCGGTCTGGCCCGGCGCAGTGGTGGTCGCAGGTGGTGCGGAGTATGTCCGCGTACCACGGCTGCCGAAACCACCGCCGGCACGGCGTGCCTCGGCCATATCAACCGCCACGAAAGACACCGCGATACCAAGTGCGGCGACTGCGAACAAACCCTTGAAGCGCCGAAAGGCAGCAAACATCACTATCTCCTGTTGGCCGCCCTCCCATGAGCAGCATCTCAGCAGGCGATATAGCAACTCATGATCATCATTTTTAGACCACTCGGCTTAAATTTTTCGTGATATGCAACCGCCACGCGAGACAGACGCGTATTGCCATAAAATCCATGACCGAAAACACGAAAAACCCGGCACAGGGTTTCCCCTGAACCGGGCCTTATTGTCCCCTTGGGAGGAACGATAAGATCAGTCGACGTTGAACGTCAGCGGCTTGACCTGGCGGATCGCCGGGTTGGCGCGCAGCTTGTCCAGCACCGTTTCGGAAACCGGACCATCGACATAAAGCAGCGCGATGGCGTCACCGGCTTCCTTTTCACGGCCGAGCTGGAAGTTGGCGATGTTGACGCCAGCCTCGCCGAGCGTGGTGCCCATGAAGCCGATCATGCCGGGAACGTCGGTGTTGGTGATGTAGATCATGTGCGATCCGACATCGGCATCCATGTTGATGTTCTTGATCTGGATGAAGCGCGGCTTGCCATCCGAAAACACCGTGCCGGCAACCGAGCGGATCTGGTTTTCCGTCTTGACCGTCAGCTTGATATAGCCGTCGTAAACGCCGGTCTTGTCGCGCTTGACTTCGGAAAGGATGATGCCCTTTTCCTTGATCATGACAGGAGCCGAAACCATGTTCACGTCAGCCACCTGGCTGCGGATCAGGCCGGCCAGCAATGCACTGGTCAATGCCTTGGTGTTCATGTTGGCGGTTGCGCCATCATAGAGGATTTCGATTTCCTTGGTGGCGCTTTCCTGCACCTGACCGACGAAGGAGCCGAGAACATCCGCCAGACGGATGAAGGGCTTCAGGCGCGGCGCCTCATCAGCCGTGATCGACGGCATGTTGATGGCGTTGGAAACGGCACCCTTGACGAGATAATCCGACATCTGCTCGGCAACCTGCAGGGCGACATTTTCCTGTGCTTCCGTGGTCGAAGCGCCGAGATGCGGCGTGCAGACTACGTTTGGCAGGCCGAAAAGCGGGCTTTCAGTGGCTGGTTCGACTTCGAACACGTCGAAACCGGCACCGGCGACATGGCCGGACTTGATGGCTTCGGCAAGCGCTGCCTCATCAACCAGACCGCCACGGGCGCAGTTGACGATACGAACGCCCTTCTTGGTCTTGGCAAGGTTTTCCGCACCGAGAATGCCGCGTGTCTTGTCGGTCATCGGCACATGCAGGGTGATGAAGTCGGCCTGCGCCAGCAGCTCGTCCAGCTCGACCTTGGTGACGCCCATTTCCTGCGCGCGCTCCGGCGAGAGGAAGGGGTCATAGGCCAGAACATGCATCTTCAAGCCCAGGGCCCGCGAGCAGACGATGCCGCCGATATTGCCGGCACCGATGACGCCGAGCGTCTTGCCGGTGATTTCGACACCCATGAATTTCGATTTTTCCCACTTGCCGGCCTGCGTGGAGCTATCGGCTGCCGGAAGCTGGCGCGCGACGGCAAACATCAGCGCAATCGCATGTTCGGCAGTGGTGATGGAGTTGCCGAATGGCGTGTTCATGACGATGATACCGCGGCGCGAGGCTGCCGGAATATCGACATTGTCGACGCCGATGCCGGCGCGGCCGATGACCTTGAGGTTGGTCGCAGCCTCGATCAGCTTTTCTGTCGCCTTGGTGGCGGAGCGGATGGCCAGACCATCGTAATTGCCGATGATTTCGGCAAGCTTGTCCTTGTCCTTGCCGAGCTTCGGCTGGAAATCGACTTCGACGCCACGATCACGGAAAATCTGGACGGCGGTTTCCGACAGTTCGTCGGATACGAGTACGCGAGGTGCCATGGTTTACGGGCTCCTTGGAGGAAACGATTGAGATGTGCGAATGGAGAATGCGCGGCCCTGCATCAGCGCAGGGCCGGTATCAAAATCAGGCGGCAGCCTTGGAAAGTGCTGCCTTCTGCGTCTGGTAGGCCCAGGCGAGCCAGGGCATGACGGCTTCCATATCGGCCGTCTCGATGGTGGCGCCGGCCCAGATGCGCAGACCGGACGGTGCGTCACGGTAAGCGCCGATATCGAGCGCGACATTTTCCTTCTCGAGCAGGGCAACGATGCCCTTGGCGAAATCCGCCTGCGCGGCCGCATCCAGCGCCTGAACTTCTGGGTCAACGATCTTCAGGCAGACGGAGGTGTTGGAGCGGGTTTCCGGCTTGACGGCCAGGTTGGCGATCCAGTCATTCTTCTCGATGAAGTCGTAAATGACCTTGGCATTGGCATCGGCACGGCCGATCAGCGCCTTCAGGCCACCGAGGTTCTTCGCCCACAGCAACGCATCAATATAGTCTTCAACGCAGAGCATGGACGGCGTGTTGATGGTTTCGCCGGTGAAGATGCCTTCGATCAGCTTGCCGCCGGAGACCATGCGGAAGATTTTCGGCAGAGGCCATGCCGGCGAATAGCTCAGTAGGCGCTCGACAGCGCGGGGCGAAAGGATGATGACGCCATGGCCACCCTCACCGCCCAGAACCTTCTGCCAGGAGAAGGTGACGACGTCGAGTTTCGTAAAGTCCATGTCCTGTGCGAAGGCCGCCGAGGTGGCGTCGCAGATCGTCAGGCCCTTGCGGTCAGCAGGAATGAAATCGGCATTGGCAACGCGGACGCCCGATGTCGTGCCGTTCCAGGTGAAGACGACATCACGGTCGAAATCGACTTCGGCAAGGTTCGGCAGCAGGCCGTAATCGGCCTCGAATTTGCGGACGTCCTTCAGCTTCAGCTGCTTGACGACGTCGGTGACCCAGCCGGCGCCGAAGCTTTCCCAGGCGAGCATATCGACGCCACGTTCACCGAGCAGCGACCAGAGTGCCATTTCAACAGCGCCGGTGTCGGATGCGGGAACGATGCCGATGCGATAGTCGGCGGGAACGTTTAGAATTTCACGGGTGAGATCGATGGCCTGCTTCAGCTTGGCTTTGCCAACCTTGGCGCGATGCGAGCGACCGAGCGGTGCATCGGAGAGAGCATCTAGCGACCAACCGGGACGCTTCGAGCAGGGACCAGAAGAGAAATGCCTATTGCCCGGACGGAGGTCCGGCTTCACTATATCTGTCATTTGACTACCCTTTCAGATAGGCGCCTCTCGTTAGGGAGAGGTGTCCTGCCGTCGTTGCTATTCCTGTCATCGACCTCAGTCAAGCGGAATATGTCGCTACGCATGGAAATTTTAGTCCATATGCGTCACGCACCGCGCAAGATGCCGCCAAAACAAAACCGCCCGCACCCGAAGGATGCGGACGGTTTGAAACTAGCAGTCTGGCGTGACGTTTATTTATAAACGGCAGGCTGCAGCGGAATATCAGCAGGCGGCATGTATTGTGCCGTATCGCAACCGTTGAAGACATAACGGCCGCCAACACGCACTTCATGCGAATAGAGACCCTTGTCACGGCCCGGACCGCCGCCGTTCTCATAACCGAACATGTCGCCCTTGTTGATGTGGCGGAAACGGTAACCGATATCGGCCTTCAGGTTACAGGTGACGTCGATCGACGCACCTGCCATCAGGGCGTAAGCGAAGCGCCACTTGCCCTTGCCGCCGTGCTCGGTGGTTGGGTCGCAGCCGAGGCCATTAACGCTGCACGATGTGTTGCGCAGCTTATCCCACTTGACGTAAGAGCCACCGATACCACCACCGACATAAGGTGTGACACGGCCATAAGTGCCGAGATCGACATAGGCGTTGGCCATCAGCGTATAGGCTCTCAGCGAGCTCAGATCAGCCGAAACACAGCGACCGGGAACGGAGCCGCAGAAACCGCTTGTGGAGCCGCGGAAATCCGATTTTCCCATATAGTCGAAGGTTACGTCGCTGCGGAAATAGTTGTTGAACTGGTAACCGACACCGGCGCCAACGACATAGCTGTCCTTGATATCAGCCGTATCAAAATCCTGCAGATAACCGCCAGGACCGCCCTGATAATAATGGGCACCGCGCAGTTTGTTGAAAGAATAGCCGACGTCGCCGCGCAGATACCAGCCGCTAGACTGCGTGATCTGAACTTCCGGCGCTTCGACATAGGCGGGTGCTGGTTCGGCTTGATAAAGGTCGGCGCCGACGGCGCTTGTGCCGGTCAGCAGAACGGCCAGAAATCCGGCCAGGGCGTTTTTCATGACTTCCACTCCAGAAGAGGCACGTGCGTTGCGGCAGCTGCCAGTGAACTGTTCAGTTCTGGAGAGTGGCGTAAAATGGTTAAGTCCCGATTAACCACGATCATTCACTATATTTATTAGCAAATACTCAAAGAAAAAGCCGGCTGGGAGGCCGGCTTTTGTCTTTCGTTACTGTCGCGATAACTCACGCGGCCGAGCGGGCGCTGGAGATGACGCCGACCAGATCGTTGACGATCTTTTCCACTTTCGCACTGTCGTCACCCTCCGCCATGACGCGGATCAGCGGCTCGGTGCCGGAAGGACGGATGACGAGGCGGCCATTATTGGCCAGCGCGCTTTCCGCATCGGCGATCGCCTGCAGCACGACCGGATTTTCCAGCGGCTTGCCACCGGAAATGCGCACATTTTTCAAAAGCTGCGGCACCGGCTCGAACTTGCGGCATACTTCGCTGACCGTGCGGCCGGAGCGCTTGACCTTGGCGAGAACCTGCAATGCCGCGACAAGACCATCACCGGTCGTGCCGTAATCCGACAATACGATATGGCCGGACTGCTCACCACCAACGTTGAAATTGTGGTTGCGCATATGCTCGACCACATAACGGTCGCCGACCTTGGTGCGGGCAAGTGTGAGGCCCTTGTCGCCAAGGAACCGTTCCAGGCCAAGGTTGGACATGACGGTCGCGACGATGCCGCCGCCGCGCAGCGTGTTATCGTCGGCCCAGCTATCGGCGATGACGGCCATCAGCTGGTCGCCGTCAACGATCTCACCGCGTTCATCGACGATGATGACACGGTCCGCATCGCCATCGAGTGCGATGCCGATATCGGCCCGCACCTCATGCACCTTCTTCTGCAGGGCTTCCGGATGGGTGGAGCCGCATTCGAGGTTGATATTGATGCCATTCGGTTCGTTGCCGATGGTGACCACTTCAGCGCCGAGTTCCCAGAGGGCGGCGGGAGCCACCTTGTAGGCTGCGCCATTGGCGCAGTCGATGGCGATCCGCAGGCCGCTCAGCGTCACATCGCGCGGCAAAGTCCGTTTGACGAATTCGATATAGCGGTAAATATCGCCATCCACGCGCTTGGCGCGGCCGATTTCGCTCGGCTTCGCCAGCTGTGCGTAGATATCCTTGTCGAGAAGATCTTCGATCTCCAGCTCCAGCTCGTCGGAAAGCTTGTATCCGTCAGGTCCGAAAAGCTTGATGCCATTATCGGAGAAGGGATTGTGCGATGCCGAGATCATTACCCCGATATCAGCGCGCAGCGAGCGGGTCAGCATGGCGACGGCGGGCGTCGGAATGGGGCCGAGCAGGAAAACATCGAGGCCGGCTGCGGTGAAACCGGCAACCAGTGCGTTTTCCAGCATATAACCGGAAAGGCGCGTATCCTTGCCGATGACGACGCGATGGCGATGATGGCCACGGCGGAAGATCGTGCCGACCGCAATGCCCACACGCATCGCCAGATCCGGCGTCATGGGGAAGACGTTCGATTGTCCGCGGATACCATCGGTTCCGAAATAACGGCGTGCCATTTGAACTCCAAATCTTTCGAGCACTCCGGCAAAGGTGAAAACAGCCGGAAGCGTTTTTGGCTAGATGCCACAAACCACGATAAACAGCACGTAAATTACCGCGAAAATGGCTTATATCTTGTTACCAAACTGAAAAGGCCACCCGGAAACCGGATGGCCTTTTACAATAGCTTGGCTGATACAGGCGATCAGTGCGGCTGCGGCTCCATGCCGCCTTCGGCCTCGCCGTCGCCCTTGGCTTCGCCGTCACCCTTCACTTCACTGGGGCCGTCCTTCTTGGCGCCGGCTTTCGGCACCGCCGAACCACGGCTGCCCGGAGAATCGTCACCCAGATCGCGCGCGGGCTTCTCGCCCCTCAGCAATGCCTTGATCTCGTCGCCCGTCAGGGTCTCATATTCGAGAAGACCCTCGGCAATCGCGACAAAGCCATCGTGGTTGTCGGTCAGGATACGCCGTGCCTCGGTGTAGGCCTCGTCGATCAGGCGGCGAACTTCGGTATCAATCGTCTGGGCCGTCGCCTCGGAGACATTCTTCGACTGCGAGACAGAATGGCCAAGGAACACTTCCTGCTGGTTTTCACCATAAGCCACCTGGCCGAGAGCATCGGAGAAGCCCCATTGCGTCACCATGGCGCGGGCAAGCTTGGTGGCCTGCTCGATATCCGAAGAAGCGCCTGACGTGATGTTCTCTTTGCCGAAGGTCAGCTCCTCGGCAACGCGGCCACCCATCATGATGACGAGGCGCGACACCATCCACTTGTAACTCATGGAATAGCGGTCGCCTTCCGGCAGCTGCATCACCATGCCGAGCGCCCGGCCGCGCGGAATGATCGTCGCCTTATGCAACGGATCGGCCACGGCAACCTTCAGCGCGGTGATCGCGTGACCGGCCTCATGATAGGCGGTCAGCTTCTTTTCGGCCTCGGTCATGGCAGAGGAGCGGCGTTCCGCACCCATCATGATCTTGTCCTTGGCGTCCTCGAATTCCTGCATGGTGACCACACGCTTGTTGCGGCGGGCGGCCATGAGGGCTGCTTCGTTGACGAGGTTCATCAAATCCGCGCCGGAAAAGCCGGGTGTACCGCGGGCCAGAACCTTGAGATCGACATTCGGCGCCAGAGGCACGTTGCGGATATGCACCTTGAGGATGCGCTCGCGGCCGACGATGTCAGGGTTCGGCACAACGACCTGACGGTCGAAACGGCCGGGACGCAGAAGTGCTGGATCAAGAACATCGGGGCGGTTGGTGGCGGCGATGAGAATGATGCCTTCATTCGCCTCGAAACCGTCCATTTCGACCAGCAACTGGTTCAGCGTCTGTTCGCGTTCGTCGTTACCGCCGCCAAGACCGGCGCCACGATGGCGACCGACGGCGTCGATTTCGTCGATGAAGATGATGCATGGTGCATTCTTCTTGGCCTGCTCGAACATGTCACGCACGCGGCTTGCGCCAACGCCGACGAACATTTCCACGAAGTCCGAACCGGAAATGGTGAAGAACGGCACATTGGCTTCGCCAGCGACAGACCGCGCCAGAAGCGTCTTACCGGTGCCCGGAGGGCCGACCAGCAGCACACCGCGCGGGATTTTACCGCCGAGGCGCTGGAACTTCTGCGGATCACGCAGAAACTCAACGATTTCCTCAAGGTCCTGCTTGGCCTCGTCCACGCCGGCAACATCGTCAAACGTCACGCGGCCATGAGCTTCCGTCAGCAACTTCGCCTTGGACTTGCCAAAGCCCATCGCGCCGCGCGAGCCGCCCTGCATCTGCCGCATGAAAAACAGCCAGACGCCGAGAATGAGGAACATCGGCAGAAGCGTGCCGAGATAGCTCAGAAAGCCGGAAGAGCCGTCGCTTTCGGGACGCGCCACGATGGTGACGTTCTTGCTCTGCAAGCGCTCCATCAGGCTGTCGTCGATGACGGGGGAATAGGTCTGAAAGGCCGTGCCATTTTCGGTATAGGTTCCGAGAACCCGGTTACCGGTGACGGTCACGTCGCGAACTCGCCCGGAATCCACGTCGCGAAGAAACTGGGAATACGGAATTTCCCGCGAACCCGTTTGCGTCGGCGACGTCTGGAACATGCTGAACAACGCGATCAGCAAGAGGGCGATCACGGCCCACAAGGCGAAATTTCTGAAATTTGGGTTCATCGAACTCCCCGAACTCACACGGACATATCTGCTGCCCGCTATTATGTGCCCCTAACATAAGGACGACATCTGCCGTTGCCAAGGCGAACGGCGTTATCTGATGCGTTTTGGTGTAAAAAGTATTCCAAGGCAATTCACGAAAAAGAGGCCCGATTTAAACCGGGGGCTGTGGATATGCCGGGCGACCGAATAAAATTGCGATTGCATTCGCCAACTCAAGGTCGAAACGCGGCAGGAAAAGATCAAATGGTGCAAGCCGTGTCGTAATCTCGACGCCTCCCGCAAAGGAGGCCGATCCGGCTGCGGCGATTTGCGGCAGGCCCGCCATCGCCGATTTTGCCACCCCGGGCGGCACCGACGGAAAAAGCCTAGCCGCTTCCAGAGCATCACCCACCCTGCCTGCCGCAACGCGGATCGGAAATGTGGACCCGTTCCTCACTGAAAAACGGTCGTCCCACAGTCCCTCTTCGGAAGCCTCGAGACGAAGCTCCGGCAGGTTTCGCTGCTCACGGAAAATATAAAGCCCATCCCGCCGGCGATCGAGCAGGACGCGACCGACCGTCATCCGACCGTTTTCACCGGTTTTGAGAAATTGCAGAACCCGCGCCATGCTGCTCGCAGCCGGGAAATAGGCCCTTCCGCCAAGCGCGGCGATGAGCGCCGCCAGCCCGTGCCGGAATTCGGGGTGATCGACCAGCTTGCTGTCCACCGGCAATCTGGCGATTGCGGCCTGAAATATCTGCGCGTGCCTACGCAGGAAATCGGCGCTTTTTTCAGAAAGCGCGTGCCTTTTCGCGGCGGCCTCCGCATCAGGCTGCACCGGAAAATCGGGAAGCGTCTGCCGCACGCGCACGCGCTCATATTTTGTGTTCTCGTTGCTCGGATCGTCAAACCAGCCATGCGAGCGGGATGACACGTAGTCGCGGATTGCCTGCCTCTCACATTTCAGGAACGGCCGCATGATCCAATAGCGCCCATCGTATAATACCGCGTCCGCCATGCCCGAGAGGCCGAGATTGTCAGCCCCCGCGCTGCGGGCGGCACGCATCGCCACGGTTTCCCGTTGGTCGCCGATCGTATGCCCGGTCACGACAAGATCAGCGCCGACCTCCTGGGCAACCCCGGCGATCAGGCGGTAGCGGGCAAGACGGGATGCTTCGGAGATGCCGGCCGCCGGCTTGATGCCGCCCCATCGGCGCGTGGCATGAAAGATATTCAGTTCGGCACAAAGCGCGGCAACCTTGCGGGCCTCATCGGCGGATTCCGCTCTCAGTGCATGGTCGACCGTAATGGCGGAAATCCGCAATCCGTCGCGATCCGCCTCCGTCATTACCTGATGTAATACCAGCAACAGGCCGGTGGAATCGCTACCGCCGGAGATTGCGACGAGGATATGGGCGGGTTTGCGGAGGCTTTCGATGAAAGACCTTGCCGCCGCAAGCGGCGCAGCTGTGTTGTCGCTTAGAATGCGGGCATCAACCGGCATGGAAAGATCGCCACCATGGCAGGAAAAAGATCAGCAGCTCAGCCGCTTCTGTTCGCTTGCAACCTTGTTCAGTACGGTCTTCGACGCACTGGGATAACGCTTCGGCACCTCGCGCAGCGTAGCGCAGGCGGTTTCGGTATTGTCGAGAGCTGCAAGCGACATGCCGAGCTTCATCAACATTTCCGGAGCCTTGGGAGATTTGCCATAGGCCTGGTGACCATTGAGGAAGGTTTTTGCCGCCTCGTTGAACTTGCCCTGCGAATATTGCGCCTCGCCCAGCCAGAAGCTTGCATCCGCTGCCTTGGTGCCTTTGGGATAACCCTGCAGATACTGCTGGAACCCCTGCTCCGCCAGCCTGTAATCGCCGGACAGAACATGGCCGTAAGCGGCCTGATAAATATCGCTTTCGCTGGTCAGCGCCGCTGTGTTGACCGGATCGGTCGTCTTGCGCGGCGTATTGCCGGTGGTCACACCGGGAAGACTGCCGGAAGAATTGTTGGCACCCTGATTGAGCGTCCCACCGATCGGCATTCCCTTGGAATCAAGCTCGATCGAGCCGAGCGTCGTCTCTCCCGGTGCACCTGTCGGTGCATTGGATGGAGCAGACGGCGAAACGGAAGCGCCACCCTCGGGTGGCGTTTCGATGATCGTTGCAACGTCGTCGGTCGGCGGCGTGCCCGGACTGACCGGACTGGCTTCCGCCTTCTTTTTCGGCGCCGTAGGACTTGCGCCCTTGCCGCCGGCATTACCACTTTCCAGTTCCTGGAAGCGGAATTCATTGTCTTCCTGCGCCTTACGGATCGTTTCCTGCATCTGCAGAAGCTGGAAGCTCATTTCCTCGATACGGCCGTTGAGCTGCCGGATCTGCTCTTCAAGCTGCTGAACCCGATACGCTTCGTTGGCCTGAACCCGGATGACCGGGGCCTGCTGAGAGTTGATCGTGCCGAAGCTACCCCCCGCACCGAACAGCGGACCCGAAACGGCAATGCCGCTCAGGCCGGTGCAGGCTGCAAGCCCCAGCATTCCCGCCACGACAAGTTTCTTCATCTCATTCGTCCTGCCTTAACTGATTTGCACCGGAATGGCGCAAGCCGGATTTTTTCCATATCAACCAAAAAAGCAACTTAACTTCGGCCAAACTATGAAAAAAACGAAAGGCGGCCCGAAGACCGCCTTCCATTCAAGATCACAATAACGTCAGGCAATCACATGCCCGCGCCACCAAGAACTGTCACGGCGCGGCGGTTCTGCGACCAGCACGAGATGTCGTCACAAACGGCGACCGGACGCTCCTTACCGTAGGAGATCGTCTTCATGCGGTTTGCCGGAACGCCCTGGGAAGCCAGGAAGTCACGGGTCGAAGCCGCACGACGGGCGCCGAGCGCGAGGTTGTATTCACGCGTACCGCGTTCGTCGGCATGGCCTTCGACGGTGATGGCGTAGTTCGGGTAACGGGCAAGCCACTGGGCCTGGCGCTGCAGGGTCTGCTGCGCATCGGCGCGGATCGAGGTCGAGTCCGTATCGAAGAAGATGCGGTCGCCGACATTGACCGTGAAGTCCTGCTGGGAGCCCGGCGTTGCGGAACCTGCGCCACCGAGACCGAGTTCACCGGCATTGTTCGGCATGTTCTTCTTCGCGCAGCCTGCAAGGGCAAGTGCGAGCGTCATGGCGATAACAGCCGGGTTACGGGCCAGTTTCTGCATCGGGCTGAGTGCCGAAATGTGTGTACGGCTCATCGCCGGTCTCTCCTTGGAAATTTCAATAACGTTGCCAGACACTAACTGATCGCGGTTAATAGCCGGCAAACGCTTATGGTTAACAGAAAGGAAATGTCCCACTTTTTTGCTCCCTCACAACACTTTGCGGCAAGAAAGAGGCATTTTCCCGTGTGGCATGCGTAAAACATGACGGCGCCGGAGTTACCGGCGCCGTCATGGCAGTTAATATCAGTCCAGAAGCGGCGACCATGCCGGGTCCGAAGCAAAGGTTGGCGTCTTGATGAGCTGTTCATTGTAGCCCGTCAGGTCGATCGAATAGAGCTGCGGGCCGCCCGCACCGGCGTTCTGGCGGAAGAACATCAGCACGCGGCCATTCGGTGCCCAGGTGGGACCTTCATTGTGGAAGCCGCTGGTCAGAATGCGCTCACCCGAACCGTCGGTCTTCATCACGCCGATCGAGAACTTGCCGCCCGACTGCTTAGTGAAGGCGATCAGATCGCCGCGCGGCGACCAAACCGGCGTGGAATAGGAACCGTCGCCGAAAGAAAGACGCTGCTGGCCGGAACCATCGGCATTCATCACATAAATCTGCTGGCGGCCGCCACGGTCGCTTTCAAAGGCGACGCGCTGGCCATCCGGCGAAAATGACGGCGCCGTATCGATCGCCGACGTGTTCGTCAGGCGGGTCGTGGTGCGCGAACGCAGATCCATGGTGTAGATATTGGCGTTGCCATCCTGCTGAAGGCTCATGATGACCTTCTGTCCATCCGGCGAGAAGCGCGGCGAGAACGTCATGCCGGGGAAATTGCCGACCACTTCGCGCTGTCCGGTTTCCAGCTGCAGCAGGTAAACGCGCGGCTGCTGGCCTTCGAAGGACATGTAGGTCACTTCCTGACGGTTCGGCGAGAAACGCGGCGTCAGAACGATGTCGTTCGAATTGGTTAGGTTGCGGACGTTGAAACCGTCCTGGTCCATGATCGACAACTGGCGCTTGCGAGCTGTCTTCGGGCCGCTTTCAGAGACAAAGACAACGCGGGTGTCGAAATAACCCTTTTCGCCGGTGATGCGCTCATAGATCGCATCCGCGATGATGTGGGCGACGCGACGCCAGTTTTCCGGCTGGGTGAAGAATTGCTGGCCGGTCATCTGCTGGCCTGCGAAAGTATCCCACAGGCGGAACTCGGCGCGCAGGCGACCATCGCTTTCGCGCGTCACACGGCCAGTCACGAGCGCCTGTGCGTTGATGACCTTCCAGTCTTCGAAACGGGGCTGCTGATCCGGACTGGTAATCTTTTCGATGAAGGCGCTCTTGTTGACCGGCGCGAAAAGGCCGGAACGCTGCAGGTCGGCGGCGATGACCGCCGAGACCTGTGCGCCGATACCGTCGCTCGACATGAAGTCGGTGATGGCGATGGGCAGCGGCTCGACGTTACCCTTGTTGATGTTGATTTCCACCCGCGCAAAAGCCGGTGCGGAGAAAACCGACATGAGGGCCGCGACAGCGAGCACCAGCCGGATCGGCGAAAATATCTTCATGTTGCCAGGCCTTTCAGCATTCATAGCAATTCACTGGGATCGAAGTTCACAACGACTTCGTTCCATGCGTCATATTTGTCGGCAGGAAGGTTCGTGAACGGAGCAGAACGCATGATGGCGCGATAGGCTCCGCCGGAAAGAGCACGGCGCGTTCCTTCGGAACCACCCGTCGCCTCGATCTCGGGCCGACCGATGATGGTTCCATCACGGTCGAGCTTCATGGTGACCCGAACGCGAACGTCCGAGGCATCCGCCATGCCGGGAATGATCTGCCAGTTCTTCTGGATCGCACCACGTAGCGCATCCATTTCCGTCTGGCTGAGCGTCGAACCGCCCGTTGTCTTTTTACCGCCAAGCGACGCCGTCTGTGTCGACCGCTTCGCGCCGCCTCCGGAGGGTGCCTGTTTGTTCAACAGGGCTGCAACATCGTCGGCGTTGAAATCACTTTCCTTGGACGAGGCGGATTTAGCCGTTTCCTGCTTCTTCTCGCCCGGCTTCTTGTCGGAAGGCTTGTCGGTGGACTTTGCCTGGTCGGGCTTGGTCTCGGCCGGTTTTTCAGCAGGCTTCTGCTCGGCAGGCTTGGTTTCTGCCTGTTTCGGCTCTTCCGGCTTCGGCGGTTCGGGGCGGGAGTTCGGGCGCGGCACGTTCTGCGGCACGGGGATTTCGGCCGGCTCCTGCGTGGCCGGCGGCGGTTCTTCCGCCTTGGTTTCCTGCGGCGGCGGTTCCGTCTTCGGCTGCGGCGCTATTTCCGGTTTGGTCTGCGGCAAGGCGGCCATTTCCTGCGGCTTCGGAGCCGAGGTTTCTTCCTTGACGATTTCCTTTACTTCATTCGCCTTGGTATCGACGACCGGCTGCGGCTTTTCCTGCTTTGGCGGGGCAGCGGCGCTGATATTGTCATTGGGCTTTGTCGTCGGCGTCGGCGGCGCTTCTATATCGGCGGTGTTATTACCGATATTCTGGGCGTTTTCGATGATGTCAGGGCGTGTGGTCGGAACAGGAGCCGATTTTTCGGCCTTCGGAGCGTTCTTGTCGCCCTGCTGGATCTGGGTCAATTCCTCGATAGGCACCAGTTCCACCGGCAAGGCCTCGGCCTGCGATACGTCGAGCGGTTCCGGCGAGCCCAGGGAAACCAGGGCGAAAGCCAGAAGCGACGCATGCACGATCGCGGATGTGGTGATGCTGCCCTTCATCGTTTTACGTCAATTGTCCTGTTTCTGCTGGGTCACAAGGCCGATATTCTTGAAGCCTGCCGCCTGGATACGCGCCATCACATCGGCGACGACGCCGTATGCGGCAACGGAATCCGCGCGGACGAAGATACGTTCGTTATAACCTGTCGTGGCGATTGCCTGCAGCTTGTCGGCCACCTCGGCCGCCTGGATTTCGGTTTCCTGCAAATGGATCTGGCCATTGGCATTGACGGAAATCGTGATCGGCTGCGTGTCCGAATTCAGCGCATTGGCGGATGTCTGCGGCAGATCGATCGGCACGCCGACCGTCATCATCGGTGCCGCCACCATGAAGATGATAAGCAGCACGAGCATGACGTCGACCAGCGGCGTTACGTTGATCTCGCTGATCGCGCCGCCTTTGCGCCGTCCGCCGCGCCCACCCCGGCGTCCACCGGAACCGCCGCCGCCGCCACCTGCTGACATACCCATAGTTTTTACTCCATTTTGCCTTGCGGCAAATTACTGCACAGCATGCAAGTTGCGCGGCCGCTTACTGGGCGGCCTGCCGTGTCTGAAGTTTTTCATCGATCTGGCGCGACAGGATCGCGGAGAACTCGTCTGCGAAACCTTCCATGCGGGCGGAAAGCTTGTGCGCATCAGCCGTGAACTTGTTATAGGCGATAACCGCGGGAATAGCCGCGACAAGGCCGATGGCCGTTGCCAGAAGCGCTTCAGCGATACCGGGCGCCACAACCGCAAGGTTGGTCGACTTCGAACCGGCAATCGCCTGGAACGAGGTCATGATACCCACAACCGTACCGAAGAGGCCGATAAAGGGACCGGCCGAACCGATGGTGGCCAGCGAACCGAGGCGGGCCTCATATTGTTCGCCTTCACGCGCAATCGTCACGTCCATTGCCCGATCGATGCGCATCTGCAGACCGATGGGAGAACGCGCGCCGCGCTCGAATGATTTTTTCCATTCCCGCATGGCGGAAACGAAAATAGCTGCAAGACCGCCATTCTGGCGTTCCGCCAGCGTGCGATAAAGCTCCTCAAGCGACTGGCCCGACCAGAACACCTGTTCGAACTGGTCGAACTGGCGCTTTGCCTTGCCGAAGCTCACATATTTGTCAAAGACGATCGCCCACGTCCAGACCGAGGCGGCGATAAGTCCGATCATCACGAGCTTCACGATGAGGCCCGCCTGCATAAACAGTGCCCAGAGACTTACATCGTGCGTCGCCGCTGCCAAACCTGCCTGTTCCATAAATATCCAATCCCCGAATCCAAACGCCCGGTACGGGACCGGGCGATTCAAACGCGTGTTAACGCTCGAAGTCATGCGGCCGCAGCCGTTAACCCCTTTGCCATACCCCGATACTTGCCAGTAAGCCTTACTTGCCAATAAATTTGGTGAAAGGAAGGCGTGCGCCGCACAAATGCCAGTTGCTAAAGTAAGACACCATTATGGTTAAAGGAGTGTTACAACCGGGGCACGCCGGGTGGATTTACTGAACCCGGCCGCCAATTACTTCAGGAATTTTTCCGCAACCGTCTCCGGAAGACGCCTTGGCCGGCCATTGGCATTGATGACGGCGATGATGACCTTGGCGGCGACCAGCAGGGTTTCACCACGCCGGATTTCCTGATTGAGCACCATTTTTGCGCCGCCGGCCTTTTCGGTCACCGTGGTGATCGTCAAGACATCATCCATCCGCGCCGGGGTCTTGAAATCGATCTCCATGCGATGAACGACGAAGACAAGGCCCTCCTCGTCAGCGGTCAAAAGCGCGCTCTGCTCGCAGCCGAGGCAACGCAGGTAATCGGTACGGCCGCGCTCGAGAAAATGCAGGTAGCGCGCGTGATAAACGAGGCCGGAAAAATCCGTGTCCTCGTAATAGACGCGTTGTGTCAGGCGGTGCCCATGTTCGATGAGTTCGCCGGAAAGCGAAACCACAAGCTCGCTCATAATGTCTCCTTGGTAAGTGCGTCCGCATCGATACCACCTTCGCGGACGATGAGATGTTCGTGGCGCGGAGGCAGCACCTCAATGCGGTCTGCAATAAAACGGGGTCTGAGATCGTGCTCCAGCAGAGTGGAGGATTGTGCACGCAACCAGCGGAACTCCACCTCGATACCATCCAGCACCCGGTGAACGATATCGCTTTCATGAAAGGGAAACGCCTGGCGAAGCGACACCAGATAATAAAACGCCAGCTCATGCGCGGCATAATCGCCGTAAGCAAAAAAATTCTCGGCGGACCATAAAAGGCGTTCGACCGAACAATCTCGCTCAAGCTCCTCGCCGATTTCGCGGATAATGGTTTCTTCGGAGCTTTCGCCGATTTCCGCCCGTCCGCCCGGCAGGGCCCAGTAACTGTCCGTTGTGCCGCGCTGAACGAGAACATGGCCATTCTGGAAGATCAACGCCGCCACGCGCATGCTGAAAAGCTGCGGCTTGCGGTCCAGCCGGATCATATGGCGTTCGGGGGCAAAAGTCATTTATCGTCCAGATCGCCGTCATGCCAGACGAGGTGTCTTGTGGTCTGCGGCAGGTGTTCTATTTCGTCGGCGATGAAATAGGGCGGAATATCCAGTTCCGTCAACGCCTCACGCGTTGCCGCGACCCAGCGGAACTCCAGTTCGTTGTCACCATCCTGAACCCGGTGGATGATGTCTGTCGGATGAAAGGCCAGCGTCTCCGGCAGGTCCATCAGGTAATAAAAACCGAGTTCGTGCCAGTCCTTGCCTTCATAAAGGAAGAAGTTTTCGACCGCCCAGAGAAGCCGCCCCACCTTGGCCTCGACGCCAAGCTCCTCCACCATTTCACGCGCCAGCGTTTCCTCGGAGCGTTCGCCCATTTCGGCGCGACCGCCCGGAAAGGTCCAGAATTTTTCATGCGACGCCCGATGCACCAGCACATGGCCATCACGAAACGCCAGACCCGCAACGCGCATCTGGAAGATGCGCTTCGGCTTGAATTTCATCCGGATGCGAGTGTCCTGGTTTTTGTTATCATGCGTCATCATGCTGGCCTGTGGGCTGGAAACATCAAATCATCTTCCGCCCACCCTAACGCATCCATCTCTTCTTTTCTCGCCTTTGCATCATCCCCCACAATGAATTCATCCAGTTGCGGCGGCTTTATCGCCGTGCCGGACAGCATGGCGTGCGCCTGCCCGCGATGATGCGTCTGGTGCTGGAAGAGATGGGAGAGGACATCGTCGCAACGATCCTGCTGGATACGCGCGCCACGATGGATATTGACCGTGGCCGCGAGGCCGTCTTCATCCAAACCGTCGACAAAGGCGATCAGTACCTCGTCAAGTTCCGTCTGGGCGGTGTGCAGTTCCGCCATGGTGGAGAAGGGCTCCTCTTCGGCAAAGGCGGCCAGACCAAGCGTTCCACCCTGCAGGGCATCGATATAGAAGCGGTCGACGGTGTAGATGTGGTTCAGCGTCGCCCTTAGAGTGGGGAAAAAACTGACGCGCGGAGCGATGAACGCTTCCTGCGAAAGCCGAAGACAGGCCTGATGCAGTCGAAAATTGGCCAACCGGTTGTTGCGAGCGAGTTTGCGGAAAATCCGCAGCGGATCGTAAGGCATCAGCGTCCCTCCGTGACCGCCGGATGGCGGCGCTGTTCAATCGGCCCGCTCAAGCTCCGATCGGCTTTTCAGAACCTTTGCGCCGTCTTTCTGTTCGATCAGAAAGCGGGCTCGTCCTTGCTCGCCTTCCGCTTGATCCTGGAGCCGGCGATTGTGCGCTCGACATCATCCGTGAAGGTCTCGACAATCTTACCTTCACCGGTTCCGTTACCCCAGTTCCAGCGAACTTTCGTTCCCTTGCGAAATGCCGACATGATCATCTCCTTACCAAAGATGGTCAAATGCCAGCTCGCCGGGGCTTGTTCCCTCAATCGTCTTCCAGCGTCAGCCGGAACTGCGCGGCCTCGAGATCCTTCGGCGGCTGCATGCCAAGATGTTTCCAGGCGGTTGCAGTCAAAATACGCCCGCGTGGCGTACGCTGGATGAAACCCTGCTGGATCATGTAGGGTTCGATAATGTCCTCAATGGCATCGCGTGGCTCCGAGAGGCCCGCGGCGATGGTTTCGATGCCGACCGGGCCGCCGCCGAAATTGACGGCAATCATGGTGAGATAACGCATATCCAGCTGGTCGAGGCCCATATTGTCGACCAGGAGCCGCGTCAAAGCCTCGTCGGCAATCTCGCGGGTAACGGCTTCGGCCCGCGCCACTTCAGCGAAATCGCGCACGCGGCGCAAAAGCCGACCGGCAATGCGCGGCGTGCCCCGCGCGCGCCTTGCGATTTCCCGCGCACCGCCATCGGTCATATTGAGCCCCATCAGCCGCGCCCCGCGCCGGACGATCAGTTCCAGCTCATCGACCGTGTAGAAGGCCAGCCGGACGGGAATGCCGAAACGGTCGCGAAGCGGTGTCGTCAGCAGGCCGAGGCGGGTCGTGGCGGCAACAAGGGTGAATTTGGAAAGGTCGATCTTCACCGAGCGCGCCGCCGGCCCCTCGCCGATGATGAGATCGAGCTGGAAATCCTCCATGGCGGGGTAGAGGATTTCTTCCACCGCTGGGTTGAGGCGGTGAATTTCGTCGATGAAGAGGACATCGCGCTCCTCGAGATTGGTGAGAAGTGCGGCAAGATCACCCGCCTTGGCAATGACCGGCCCTGACGTGGATTTGAAGTTGACGCCGAGCTCCTTGGCCATGATCTGCGCCAGCGTCGTCTTGCCGAGACCGGGAGGGCCGACGAACAGCACGTGATCGAGCGCCTCGCCCCGGTTCTTGGCGGCCTCGATAAACACCTTGAGATTGGCGCGGGCCTCTGCCTGGCCGGTAAAATCGTCCAGCGACTGCGGGCGTAGCGTGGTGTCGATATCCTCACCGCGCTTTTCCGGGGTAATCAGTCTCTCCGCATCGCTCATTCAGGGCATTCCATTGTTATAGCCGAATTCATCAGGTAACCGTCGCCGCTATATCATGAGTATCGCAACAAGGCGCTTCACGAAATTCAGGATAGGCCTGCGCTCCACGCCCGCCTGCCAAGCCAGTCTTACCGCGAAAGTTCCTTCAGCCCCAGCCGGATCAGCTTGGCGCTATCGCCGCCCTCACCGCCATTCTTCAGCGCGGCGGCAACCGCATTGGCGGCCTGATCACGGGAATAGCCGAGATTGGTGAGCGCGGAGACCGCATCGGCAACCGGCGCGGAGGCAACGCCTTCCCCAAGTTCCTGCTTGAGCCCGATGGACGCCGAAGCATCCCCAGCGAAAGCGGGCGCCTTGTTGCGAAGTTCCGTCACGAGGCGAACCGCCACTTTCGGCCCCACGCCGGGCGCACGCGAAATCATTACCTTGTCCTGAAGTGCTATGGCATTGGCGAGCTCGGAAGGCGACAGGGTGGACAAGACGGCCAGCGCCACTTTTGAGCCCACTCCCTGCACACTCTGCAGCAGGTTGAACCATTCCCGCTCCAGTGCGGAGAGGAATCCGAACAGCTTAAGCTGGTCCTCGCGCACATATGTCTCGATGAACAGCACCACCGCCTCTCCGACGGAGCCGATTTTCGACAGTGTCCGCGCCGAACAATAGGCGACGTAACAAACGCCATGCACATCCACCAGCACGTAATCCGCGCCGATTTCCTCGATGCTGCCCTTCAATTTTCCGATCATGATGCCGCCCGCTCAATGAGACCTATATTCAACCGGCCGCCAGGAGCCGCCGCATCCTGTCACCACCGCGATTATGGGCGTGGCAGATGGCGATGGCGAGCGCGTCCGCCGCATCGTTACCCTTGAATTCGGCCTTCGGCATCAGGATTTTCAGCATCATGTGAATTTGCTGCTTTTCGCCGTGCCCGACGCCGATAACCGCTTTCTTGACCGCATTCGGCGCATATTCGAAGACCGGCAATCCTGCCCGTGCCGGAACCAGCATGGCAATGCCGCGCGCCTGACCGAGTTTCAGCGTGGCCACCGCATCCTTGTTCACGAAGGTCTGCTCCACCGCCGCCTCATCGGGCTGATGGCTGTGCACGATGTCCGCCAGCCCGTCATGCAACTGGCAGAGCCGGGAGGCAAGGTCCATATCGCCGTCCGACGTTACCGTGCCGGAAGCGACAAACCGCAGGCTGTTGCCGAGGGTGTCAATCACACCCCAGCCGGTGCGCCGCAGTCCGGGGTCGATGCCGATGATTCGAATCGTCTTTTGCATGAGTTACCTTATCTTTCCGGTTGCGACCCTGCCAGCGATAAGTGAACAAAACGACAACATTGATCAAATTTGCAACACAGCATTTACCTCTGCTTAAACCGCGTACCGCATTGTTCCCCCACAAAACCAAAAAAAAGGGGAGCTGCGGACATGATGATCCGCAGCACAGTATTTTCGCCATATCAGCCGTCCGATGGCGCCATCCATGCATGGCGCGGGAACTGATCCGGCATTGGGGGCTGCTTCGGCCATGCTGAACCGTTTTCATTCCATATCCACCAAAGTGCTGGTGATTTTCCTGGCGCTGATGGCGGTATCCACCGGGGCTCTGACACTTCTCGGTTATCAAAGCAGCAGTGGCGTTCTCGAAGAACAGGCGTCGAAATCGATGGAGAGCATTCTCGTCTTCCGCGGCGACATGCTTCAGGAACGCCTTGAACAGCTGAAGACGCAGGCGGACTCCATCGCCAAGATCGAAGCGCTGCAAATGGCTGTTGTTTCCATGCGCAGCGGCTGGGCGACCGTACAGAAGAATTCCGGTGACGCAAAAGCGGAACTGCAGCGCGTCTTCGTCAAGGAAAATCCATTCGGCGAAAAGGAAAAGCTGATCAAGCCGGAAAACCCAAGCGGCTTTTATTATTCGACCCATGAAAAGACCCAGACGGATATCGGCGGATATCTGCAGGGAACGCCGTTCAGCGACGTCCTTTTCATCGATCCGGCCGGCACGGTCTATTACTCTTATCTGAAGGGAACGGCCTTTGCGGAAACCGTAACCGGCGGCGTCTGGACGGAAAGTGGTCTTGGCGCGGCATTTGCACGCGGTGCCGCGAATGCCGAGAAAGCCGTCAACGACATTGCGCAGACCAGTTTCTCCGGCCTGCGCATAGACACGGCAACAAAGGAGGCCGGCATTTATTTCGGCGTTCCGGTCGTCAAATTCGGTGCCTTCAAGGGCATCGTCCTCTTCCGTGTCAAGGAAGACGTGTTCAGCCAGATACTCGCAAAGGGCATCGCGGCCGGCAGTTCCGAACAATCGGCAATCATTTCGGCGGACGGCAAGGTTCTGGGCGTACAGGGCGAAAAGCTCATCGGTCTCGACCCGGCAATCTACGGGTTCCATGGACAGGCGCTGAACGCCGCCGGCATGACGATTGCCAAGATCGACCGCCCGGATGGCGAGGCCAATGCCTATGCCCGCCCCTTCTCCTTTGCAGGTGAAAAATATCTCGCCGTCGAAAGCATGTTGCGCAGCGAACTGAATGCGGGTTCCATCTCGATTGCCGGCACACTTGCCGTGATCGGCCTTTGCGTTCTGGCCGCCATGTGTGCGGCAACGGCCTTTTTCGCACGGCGCCTGTTCGCCCCGCTGGAAAAGCTCGCCGGTCTGACTGGCGAAGTGGCGGCAGGTCGTCTCGATACTGAGATCGGCAATCAGGACCGGAAGGACGAGATCGGCCGCATGGCGCGGGCGCTCGGCAGTTTCCGTGAAAAGCTTATTCTGCAGCGGGAGATGGAAGAGACCGCATCGCGCACCCGGGAGGAAGCCGAAACCGCCCGCCGCGCCCATCTTGCCGAGCGCGAAGCCGAAGCCGGAACCCTGCAGATGGTCGTGCAGTCTCTGGACGAAGGCTTGGACCGGCTGGCGAATGGCAATCTTGCTTATCGCATCGACACAGTATTCCCCGAGGATCTCGAAAGCCTGCGCCACAACTTCAATACGGCGCTTGCCCGGCTCAGCGAGACCATGCAGGCCATCGGCGGCAATTCCACCGCCGTTCGTGGCGGTTCCGAAGAAATGCGGGTGGGTGCCGACCAGCTGGCGGAACGCACCGAGCGGCAGGCGGCCTCCATTACCGAGACTGCAAGCGCCATCAAGGCCATCACCGAGGCCGTCCGCGATCAGATCGAACGTGCAGAACAGGCAACGCGTATCGCCCATGACGCGAGCACGGAGGCGACAGCATCCAGCCGCGTGATGGAGCAGACCATCGCCGCCATGGAGGCGATCCAGACCTCATCGCGCCAGATCAACCAGATCATTGGCGTCATCGATGAAATCGCTTTCCAGACCAACCTTCTTGCTTTGAATGCGGGTGTGGAAGCCGCCCGCGCTGGCGACGCCGGCAGGGGGTTTGCGGTTGTGGCGCAGGAAGTGCGTGAACTGGCGCAGCGTTCGGCCGCTGCCGCCAAGGAAATCTCCAGTCTGCTGAAACGCTCCACCGACGAGGTATCCGCAGGGGTTGTCTTAGTCGAAAAGGCGGGCGCGTCACTCACCGGCATCGGCAAGCATGTGCAGACCATCAGCTCCCGCATCGAGGAGATCATGGAATCGACCCGCGAGGAAGCGCAAACGCTTGCGGAAATCAATGGCACCGTCACCAGCCTCGACACCATGACGCAGCAAAATGCCGCCATGGTGGAGGAAACGACGGCCGCCATTCATAACCTCGCCTCCGAAGCGGGCGAGATGGACGGCAGGCTCGGACAATTTGTGCTGGCCACTGACGGGCAAGCAGCGGCACACGGCAAAACCCCTCAATTCCGGCGGACCGGCTGAATATGGGGGCCTCTTCGGAGGCCCCAATTTTTTTGAACCATCCATCAATTCTATGCGACTTCTATGGTAAATCGGGACACGCGCCTTACATCCGCAGCAAAGATTTGAATTTACGCAGGAGCGTCGGATGATCCCCTTTTCCATTCTCGACCTTTCGCCCATCGGCGAAGGCGAGAGCGTCAGCGCGGCGCTTGAAAATTCCCGCCGCATGGCAATCAAGGCCGAAGACCATGGCTATAACCGCATCTGGCTGGCGGAACACCATGGCATGCCGGGCATTGCCAGCGCCGCGACATCGCTCGTCATCGCCCATGTGGGGGCGGCCACGAAACATATCCGTGTCGGCTCCGGCGGTATCATGCTGCCCAACCATTCCCCTCTCGTCATTGCCGAGCAGTTCGGCACGCTAGCGGCGCTGCTGCCCGGCCGGGTCGATCTCGGTCTTGGCCGCGCGCCCGGAACCGACATGCGCACGGCACGGGCACTGCGCCGCAATCTCGATGCCGGTGCGGAAAACTTCCCGCAGGACATCATCGAGTTGCAGCGTTACCTCGGCCCGCCGCAGCAGGATCAGGCGATCCTTGCCGTGCCGGGCATGAATTCCAACGTGCCGCTCTGGCTGCTCGGCTCCAGCACCTATAGCGCGCATCTCGCCGCGGCACTTGGCCTGCCCTATTCCTTCGCATCGCATTTTGCCCCCGACATGCTGATGGAGGCGATCCATATCTATCGCGAGCGCTTCCAGCCCTCGGAGGTACTGGACAAGCCCTATGTGATGGTGGGTGTGATGGGTGTCGGCGCCGAGACGGATGAGGAGGCACAGCATCTCTTCACCTCATCACAGCAGCAATTCGTCAATCTGCGCCGCAATGTCCGCACCCCGTTCCCGAAGCCGGTGCACAGCATGGACGATTACTGGAACGAGATGGAACGCTTCTCGGTGGAACACACTTTGCGTTTCGCCGCAGTCGGCTCGCCGGAAACGATCGAGCGCCATCTCGGTGGTTTCCTTGCCGAAACGCAGGCAGACGAACTGATCGTATCGATGCCGATCCATGACATCGAAAAACGGCTGCGTTCCGTGGAAATTTTCGCCGATGTGCGGAGTTCCATCAGGAAGGCCGCCTGAATAAAAAAGCCCCGGAGCGATATCGCTGCCGGGGCTTTTCTTTAAGATCATGAAACGTCAGGCGGAAAGCTTGGCGAGAATTTCTTCGGAAACCTCGAAGTTGGAATAGACGCTCTGCACGTCGTCATCGTCTTCGAGATTGTCGATGAGCTTCATCAGCGACTGCGCCTTTTCTTCATCCACCGGCACCGTGTTCTGCGGCTTCCAGATGGCCTTGACGCTTTCGGCCTCGCCAAGCACGCCTTCCAACGCCTTGGAAACCTCGTTCATCGCTTCGAAACCGCAGATGATGGTGTGGCCGTCTTCGGAGGATTCGACATCGTCAGCGCCCGCTTCGATGGCCGCTTCCATGACCTTGTCGGCATCTCCCACTTCCGCCTTATAGGTAATTTCGCCAACGCGGTCGAAGGAGAAGGAGACCGAGCCGGTTTCACCGAGTGCGCCACCAGCCTTGGTGAAGATGGAGCGTACGTTGGAGGCAGTGCGGTTGCGGTTGTCGGTCAGAGCCTCGACGACGACGGCGACGCCACCCGGGCCGTAACCCTCGTAACGGACTTCATCGTAGTTTTCACTGTCAGCACCGGAAGCTTTCTTGATCGCGCGCTCGATATTGTCCTTCGGCATGGACTGGGCTTTGGCGTTCTGGATTGCCAGACGCAGGCGCGCGTTCATGTTCGGGTCGGGCATGCCCGCCTTTGCCGCAACGGTGATTTCACGCGCAAGCTTGGAAAACATTTTGGACCGTACGGAGTCCTGCTTGCCCTTGCGGTGCATGATGTTCTTGAACTGTGAATGACCAGCCATGGAAAACCTGATTGTCTTAATTTGGAGATTGCGGGCCTTATAAGTGCGATACGCCCGCCGTTCAACCCCGCAAGCGCTTTCTCTTCCGTGAACAATAGAAGGAACTGATTTATCCGCTTCTCGTTTTGATCATGAACGCGGCAGATGAGGCATGGATTTCTCTCCGTCGCAGCAAAACAGACCGGAAGGAGAAAACATATGGTCAGCCTGACTGAAGCAAGAGAAGCCCCTGCCCGCCAGCTCTGGGACGAGATCAATTCCGTCCATGCCGGCATGCTCGGTCTAGAGGGACTGCACAACCACATGCAGCCCATGGCGCCTCATGCTGACCCGAAAACCAACACCATCTGGTTTTTCTCCAAAAAAGACACCGATCTCGTAAAATCGCTGAAGTCGGGCTCGCGTGCGCATTTCTGCCTCGTCGGCAAGGACCATGATTATCACGCCTGCCTCTCCGGCATTCTGGAAGCGCGTGACGACAGGGCGAAGATCGACGAATACTGGAATTCCGTCACCGCCGCCTGGTTCGAACATGGCAAGGCCGACCCGCTGCTGACGATGCTGGCACTTCACGTCGATGATGCCGATATCTGGGCGTCAACCGACAGCACGCTGAAATTCGGCTGGGAAATCGCCAAGGCCAACATGTCGGATGACAAGACACCTGACGTCGGCGTCCGCCAGCACCTCACCTTTGCCTGATACCTTTGCCTGGGTTCTAGCTCCTGATTTTCCGGGCTCCCCCGGCCTTCCTCGCCCACCGCCTGCTACATGCCTTTCGGCACCAGTATCTGCGGTTGGCGGGGAAGGTTTCTCATTGAAACGCGGATCACCGGATCGGCGGCATAAGCAATCTGGAAACTTTCGCCGAACATCGTCAGAAACTGTTCGAGCGGCGGCCCGGTGCGGTGCATCGGCAGGATAAGCGCGGAGCGCAGGCGTTTCACCACCCGGCTCATGCTGTCGGCCCCCATGGTCAGGCCGCCATCCACCGGCACCATCAACACATCCAGACGGCCTATTTCGGCATAATGCGTGTCTGTCAATTCGTGATGCAGGTGGCCGAGATGGCCTATACACAGTCCTGCAATTTCGAAAATGAAGATGGAATTGCCGTTCTCCTGGAAGGATTCGTAGTCACCCCAGCGGTTGCGGATATCGGTCGCGACATTCCGGATATAGACATCTCCCACCAGAACCCTGTGTTCGGCCTTTTCTCCCGGCGTATCACTCCATCCATGCAGCACGTATTGAATCGCCGGATCCGGGTTTAGGGTGAAATGAGTCGAATGCGCCCTATTCATCGTCACCACCGTCGGGGTGACGGGCGGGCGATAGACGCCATTATAGTCGGTGGCAATCGTCACCCCACCGGGGCTTTCGATAAGATAGGTGGAATGGCCGATGAAGCTGATCTTCACCTCTTCCCGGGAAGCGGCCTGGGCAAGTTGAACGCCGGGTGGATTGAAACTGGCGAACATCACACCGGGAATATTGCGGGCAATCGCCTGGCACTGGCTGACGGGCGGGCGACTTTCCGTCTGGGCGAAGGCCGCTCCCGCGCAGGTGAGCAATCCCGTTATTGCAAGCATTAGCACACGCAGCATCATGCCACTCCCCTGAACTTGCGATGCGCAGAGGATGAGACAGGTTTTGCAAGCCGTCCAGTTGCAAGAGCGGCGAGAATGCTCACAATCTCGTCATTGTGAGCATTGCCGCCGAAGGAAGGTTAGGCCCAGAAAGACGGTAAGGTTTCGGCCAGCCGCGGTCCGATGCGCAGCGGCGCAATCTTCTCAGCCAGTCCGGTGCGGTCGGAAATCTCGACACCGACACCGCAGATGGTCGCAGGCCCGCTTGCCGCCTCGAAGCGCCCCTTCGGCATCTTGGAGATGAAGCGGTTGATCGGCTCTTCCTTCTCCATGCCGAGCGAGCTGTCATAATCACCGCACATGCCGGCATCCGACATATAGGCGGTGCCGCCATTGAGGATTTGCGCATCCGCCGTCGGAACATGCGTATGGGTGCCGACAACGAAGCTTGCGCGGCCGTCGACGAAATGACCAAAACACTGTTTTTCGCTGGTCGCCTCGGCATGAAAATCGAAAATGATGGCGTCGGCCTGCTCTTTCAGCGGGCAGGCGGCAAGAATAGCCTCGGCGGACTTGAAGGGATCATCAAGTTCCGGATGCATGAACACCCGCCCCATAATGTTGGCGACGAGGATACGAGCGCCGTTACGGGCGTAAAAAATGCCTGAGCCCTTGCCAGGCGTACCATCGGGATAATTGGCGGGCCGCAGGAACTGGTCGTGGCGCTCACAGAAGGAAACCGCCTCCTTCTGGTCCCAGACATGGTTGCCTGTCGTTACCACATCGGCGCCGGCATTGATGGTCTCGAGATAGATATCCTCGGTGATGCCGAAACCGCCGGCGGCGTTTTCACCGTTGACGATGACGAAATCGAGCTTCAGATCGGAAATCAGTCCCGGCAACCTGTCCCAGACCGCCGTGCGTCCGGTCTTGCCCACCATATCTCCGAGAAAAAGAAGTCTCATTCACCGCCCCGTTTTGCGTATGTTCTTTGGATTGCGTCCCTCTAGCGGGTAATCCGTGTTTTAAAAAGTGCTAAAGCGCCGTTTGCCCCTGATCGGGCGTCAACCGCCGTTCGGAAAACCAGCGCAGGCCGCTCTCCGTCAGAATTGCATCAAGCGGCACGTCATGCGGCTCCGCCGGCACCGACGGTACTTCCTGACAATCAAAGGCGACACCGATGAGAACGGGGCTCCGACCCTTGCCATGCAATCGTGCAATGGCGCGGTCATAGTGGCCCGCGCCATAACCGATACGCTGACCCTGCCCGTCGAAAACAGACAGCGGCACGAGCAGAATATCCGGATCGAGAACATCCGCATCGACCCCCGGTCCGGTCGTGCCGAAGCCGGTCTTCACCAGTGTGGTATCCGCGTCGAAGGCGCGGAAAACGATGGTTTCGCGGTCCAGTACCACGGGAAGCGCAAGGTGCCCGCCCCTTGCCCGCAGCGCCTCCATCAGCGGCCGGATATCGGCCTCGGAACGGATCGGCATGAAACCGGAAATGATCGCGCCCGGCACAAACGAGATGGCGGATGCGCCATGGGCGGTCAGCGCCTGGCTTTTTTCCTGCCGCTCGGCCTGCGTCAGCGCATCGCGCGCGGCAAGCCTTTCGCCGCGCAGTCTTGCTTTTTCGGCAATGTCGCCAGACATCAGGCGGCCCGGCTCACAAGCACCTTGTCGATACGATGGCCGTCGAGGTCGATGACTTCGAAACGCCAGCCGTTGCGGGTGATGTGCTCGCCCAGTTCCGGCAGACGACGGAACTCATCCAGCACAAGACCGGCAACGGTCTCGAACTCGGCGTCCTCGTCGATCTGGAACCCCATGCGGTAAGCGAATTCATCGGCCGGCATCCAGCCGGCGACGAGGAATGAACCGTCCTCGCGCTCGACCATTGCCGGCTCCTCGTCGTTATCTTCCTGGAACGCGCCGGTGATGGCCTCCAGAACGTCGCCGGAGCTGACGATACCTTCGAAATGGCCGTATTCGTCGTAGACCAGCACCATATGCACGGTCGAACGACGCAATGACTGGATGACATCCACCGCGCTCGTCAGATCCGAGACGACAGGAACTTCGCGCAGAAGCTCGCGCACATCGAGCTCCTTGCCGGAGGCCAGCGCATCAAAGGCGTCCTTGGCGAAAAGCACGCCGAGAATTTCATCGGAAGCGCCGTTGCGCACCGGCAGGCGCGAACGCTGGGTGCCGCGAAGCTGCTCGCGGATTTCTTCCGCGCTGTCTTCGATATCGACCACTTCCACGTCACGGCGCGGCGTCATCAGGCCACGCGCATTGCGGTCGGCAAGACGCATGACGCTGGTGATCATCGCCGATTCCTCGGTTTCGATCACGCCGGCGCTATGGGCCTCGGCAAGAACCGTGCGAATTTCGTCGTCGGTCACCGAGGCGTTGGACTCGCCGCTATGGCCGAGAAGGGCGAGGACGGCCTTGCCCGACTTGTCGAGCAGCCATACCAGCGGCGCGCCGACCCGCGACAGCATCACCATGGTTGGCGCGACGCGGGCGGCAACCTTTTCGGGATCGCGCAGCGCGATCTGCTTGGGCACCAGCTCGCCGACGATCAGCGACAGATAGGTAATGGCGACAACCACCGAACCGACACCGATCGCATCGGCGGCACGATCGGGAACGCCCTGCTCCAGAAGCCATGCAGTGAACCGGGCGCCGAGTGTGGCGCCGGAAAACGCACCGGACAGAACGCCGACCAGCGTGATGCCGATCTGCACCGTGGAAAGGAAGCGTCCGGGATTTTCGGAAAGGCCGAGCGCCATGGTGGCGCCTCTGCTGCCTTGCGCGGCAAGCACCTTGAGCCTCGCCGGTCTGGAGGAGACAACGGCAAGCTCGGACATGGCAAGCACACCGTTCAATACGGTGAGCAGGACCACGATCATAATTTCAGTAAACAAGTTTAGCTCTTTGGGCTGTTGAACGGCACGTCGCGGTTTTGGCCGCAGCGCCCTTTTTATAAAAGGGCATGACAGACATACCAATCCGGATAATAGGGAATTGTTCCGCCATTGCAATGACGGCACTATAAAAAAGCCGTTCCCGGCAGTAGTTAAAAATAACTGTCGACGATAAAATAATCAGGTGAAGAACCGGGGTTGACCCGAAACTTCAAGCGCGATCCACGGCGACCGATGGAGATTTACGATCCTGGGTGCCTACAAAAGTAGGTGGGCACCGTGTGTCCAGCCCCACGGGACTGGCCAGGGACAGCTCCCTTTGGATCGAGTATGGCCCCAGGGATTGTGGTTCCTGTCGGGAAGCGCAGAACGCATCCAAGATATAGGACGGATCGGGGAAAACCGCCAGAGGGGCGGTGTGAAATTTTGCCGCCTCAGAACTCCTCAGCCAATCAATGTGCCGCCGGCTTTGGCCGGGCCAGCAGTTTGTCGGTTATTCCGTTGAGGCGATCGGCCAGATCGCCGATGGCAAGCGCCACCATCTCGTCCGATTTCGCCCTGTGCTCGGCCATGCCGTCGCGGTTGCGGGAAAGGGAGGTGACTTCGCCTTCCAGCTTCTCGAGCTTGCGGTTGATTTCGGAAAGCTCGTCCATCACCATGATGCCGGCCATGACGGTGAGCCTGAGATCGCCGATTTCACCGAACTGGCTCTTGAGGTGCCCGACATAACGGTCAAAACGCGTGGCAAGGTCGGTCAGGTGATCTTCCTGCCCCGCCTCGCATGCCATGCGATAGGCCTTGCCGTCGATCATAACAGTGACTTGCGCCATGAAACCGCTCCTATCGATCCAGCACCGCGCGGATCGTTTCCATCGCCGTCACCAGACGGCGGGAAACCTCGCGGTTGACTTCTTCAAGACGGTTGGCGCGAAACTCGGCCTGGTCCAGCTCCTGCGCCAGCCTGGCGCGGTCGACATGGACCCGTTTGACCTCATTATCGATCTCGCCCGTCTCCCTTTGCCGCTCGATACGCATATCGATGGCATTTTCGAGATTTGTGATGGCAGCATTCAGCTCCGTCAGCGCAGATTGTACGGTCTTGTCAGCCGACATCGTTTTTTCCAACTCGCACGCCACCGGCCGAATCGTCCGGTTTCAGGCCTTTTCAACAATCACGAGGTTATTACCCGATTTACCATCCCGTCAATCAAACCAGTGCATTGAGACGTTTTGCTCTGTGGATGAACGAAGAGGCGGCAGCGCATATCGCATGGATTTTGTCAGGATGCCCGATTTTCTAAACGATTTTTTCTCCCTCAGCGAACCGCAAACGCCCGTGGATTTATTGACTTGCCGGCCTCACCTGCTATGGATCAACCCGCTTTTTGGATAGTTGCGTAAAACTATCTCCTTTCACCCGGAAACAGACGGAAAAGCCATGATTTCTCGCGACAAACACAACCGGATGGCAAATGCGATCCGATTTCTTGCCATGGATGCAGTGGAGAAGGCCAATTCCGGCCATCCCGGTCTGCCGATGGGCGCCGCTGATGTCGCCACCGTTCTCTTCACCCGTTACCTGAAATTCGATCCCAAGGCACCGCTCTGGGCGGATCGCGACCGCTTCGTGCTGTCGGCAGGTCATGGCTCGATGCTTCTTTACTCGCTGCTCTATCTGACGGGCTACGAGGACATGACGATCGACGAGATCAAGCGTTTCCGTCAGTTCGGTTCCAAGACCGCCGGCCATCCCGAATATGGCCATGCGACCGGCATCGAAACCACGACCGGTCCGCTCGGCCAGGGCATCGCGAACGCCGTCGGCATGGCGATTGCCGAACGCAAGCTGGAAGAGGAATTCGGCTCCGACCTGCAGAGCCACTTCACCTATGTCCTGTGCGGCGACGGCTGCCTCATGGAAGGCATCAGCCACGAAGCCATCGCACTTGCCGGCCACCTGAAGCTCAACAAGCTCGTTCTGTTCTGGGATGACAACAACATCACCATCGACGGCGAAGTCGGCCTCTCCGACAGCACCGACCAGATCGCCCGCTTCCAGGCCGTTCACTGGAACACCATCCGCGTTGATGGCCACGATCCGGACGCGATTGCCGCCGCCATCGAAGCCGCGCAGAAATCCGACCGCCCGACCTTCATCGCCTGCAAGACCGTCATCGGCTTCGGCGCACCCAACAAGCAGGGCACCCACAAGGTTCATGGCAACCCGCTCGGCGCCGAAGAAATCGCCGCCACCCGCAAGCATCTGAACTGGGAAGCGGAAGCCTTCGTCGTTCCGGAAGACGTGCTGGATGCATGGCGTCTTGCGGGCCTGCGCTCCACCAAGACCCGCCAGGACTGGGAAGCCCGCCTTGAAGCCGCTGAAGCCGGCAAGAAGGCCGAATTCAAGCGCCGCTTCGCCGGCGACCTGCCCGGCAATTTCGACAGCGCCATCGATGCCTTCAAGAAGAAGATCATCGAGAACAACCCGACCGTCGCGACGCGCAAAGCTTCGGAAGATTCGCTCGAAGTCATCAACGGCGTCCTGCCGGAAATGGTCGGCGGTTCGGCTGACCTGACGCCGTCCAACAACACCAAGACCAGCCAGATGAAGTCCATCACGCCGACGGATTTCTCCGGCCGTTATCTGCATTACGGCATCCGCGAGCACGGCATGGCGGCGGCGATGAACGGCATCGCGCTGCATGGCGGTCTCATCCCCTATGCCGGCGGCTTCCTGATCTTCTCGGATTATTGCCGTCCGTCGATCCGCCTTGCAGCGCTCATGGGCATCCGTGTCGTCCACGTTCTGACGCATGATTCCATCGGCGTCGGTGAAGACGGCCCGACCCACCAGCCGGTCGAGCAGATCGCAGCCCTTCGTGCCATTCCGAACCTGCTCGTCTTCCGCCCTGCGGATGAAACCGAAACGGCGGAATGCTGGCAGCTCGCGCTGGAACAGAAGCATCGTCCTTCCGCGCTGGCGCTTACCCGCCAGAACCTTGCCCCCTCGCGCAAGGAATATGAAGAGAAGAACCTGTCCGCTTACGGCGCTTACGAACTCGTTTCCGCCAGCGACGCCAAGGTTTCGATCTTCGCATCCGGTTCGGAAGTCGAAGTGGCGCTGAAGGCCGCCGCAACGCTGAAGGACAACGGTGTTTCCGTCCGTGTCGTTTCCGTTCCCTGCTTCGAGCTTTTCAAGGAACAGCCTGAAACCTATCGCAACGCCATCATCGGCAAGGCTCCGGTCAAGATCGCGGTCGAAGCCGCCATCCGCCAGGGCTGGGATTATTTCATCGGCTCCGACGGCGCTTTCGTTGGCATGCATTCCTTCGGTGCGTCCGCGCCGGCGAAGGATCTCTTCAAGCACTTCGGCATCACGGCGGAAGCCGTCGTCGCCGCAGTCGAGGCAAAACTTGCGTGAGGGCTTCCCAGGCCCTCACCATTCAGCAAAGACCACGCCCATTCTTGTTCGGGAGACTGTAAATGACTGTAAAAGTTGCCATTAACGGCTTCGGCCGCATCGGCCGCAACGTTCTGCGTGCCATCGTCGAATCCGGCCGCACCGATATCGAAGTCGTTGCCATTAACGACCTCGGCCCGGTGGAGACCAACGCTCACCTGCTGCGCTACGATTCGATCCACGGCAAGTTCCCGGCCGATGTGAAGGTCGAAGGCGACACGATCATCGTTGGCGGCGGCAAGCCGATCAAGGTGACGGCCGTTCGCGATCCGGCAACGCTGCCGCACAAGGAACTCGGCGTCGACATCGCGCTGGAATGCACGGGCATCTTCACCGCCCGCGACAAGGCTGCCGCTCACCTGACGGCCGGCGCAAAGCGCGTCATCGTTTCGGCTCCGGCTGACGGCGCAGACCTGACGGTCGTTTTCGGCGTCAACAACGACCAACTGACGAAGGACCATCTGGTCATTTCCAACGCGTCCTGCACCACCAACTGCCTCGTGCCGGTCGTGAAGGTTCTCGATGACGTCGTCGGCATCGATCATGGCTTCATGACCACGATCCACTCCTACACGGGCGACCAGCCGACGCTCGACACCATGCACAAGGATCTGTACCGCGCCCGCGCCGCAGCCCTGTCCATGATCCCGACCTCGACGGGCGCAGCCAAGGCCGTTGGCCTCGTTCTGCCGCACCTCAAGGGCAAGTTGGACGGCACGTCGATCCGCGTTCCGACCCCGAATGTTTCGGTCGTCGACTTCAAGTTCATCGCCAAGCGCGACACGACGGTTGAAGAAGTCAACGAAGCGATCAAGTCCGCTTCCAACGGCAAGCTGAAGGGCATTCTCGGCTACACCGAAGAGCCGCTGGTTTCCCGCGACTTCAACCATGACAGCCATTCGTCGATCTTCGCGATCGACCAGACCAAGGTCATGGAAGGCCGGTTCGTGCGCGTTCTGTCCTGGTACGACAATGAGTGGGGCTTCTCCAACCGCATGTCGGACACCGCCGTCGCCTTCGCGAAGACCATCTGAGCATAAATCGCTCCATCAAAAGACCGGCAGGAGCAATCCTGCCGGTTTTTGTTTGCCGAAAAAAAGCCGGCGGGATTGAGGGATCCCGCCGGCGCCGATCCTGAAGCAAGGCGGGGACGCTTCGGATCGAAAACGGTCGCCGGCCGAAAAACTGGCCGTTCCCCAATACGACGGATGAGACAATCGCATCCGTCATCTTTTATTGTTGATGATGACCGGGCCACGGTCGCCGGCATTGCTCCAGATCGTATCGAAAGTCTGCTGCCGCAGTTCGCTTTGCTGCATCGAAAGCTTCATCATGCGGTCTGCGAAATCACGCGAACCTTCAGGGTAACCAAATACCCGACAGCGTTCGCGTTGGGCGGCCATGTTTTCAGCTGTCTGCTCGGTGCTGGAGCAACCCGAAACAATCGAGCCTGCCGCCACTAATATAATGATGGATATTCGTTTCATCCGATCGCTCCGGTAATGATGAAAAGCAATTCGGAGGTGACAACTAGCGCGGCTGGATTATCGCTATGTTACGTGAAAACACGGCTGACGAATCTATTTCGGTAAACTGCCTGTCCATCCCAAGCAAAAGCTCCAGACGCAGAACAGGCGTTGCTTCAAGCGGCGCACCTTCGCTCGCTCGCCGAAAAAATTCCCATTTCCTGCCTTTGTCTGGTCCATTTTGAGACCGACAAGAAACACAGGGACAACGGTCGTGCGCAATGCACTTCGGCCCTGCCGTATCATTCGATACACCCCGCCTTGCGTCGCCTTTCAACGCCAACAACTCAAGCGCTGACAGACCGCAACCCGTGGCGCATTGGCTGCAGACGCGCAGAGCATTCATTGCGGCGGCCAACGCGGTTTGAATGAGGCGGTGGACGTGGAATCATTTTATCTTCTGTTGCTGGTGGCAACTGTTCTGGTTCTCGTCGCAGCCTTTTCCAGCCTCATCGCCTTCCGGTTCGGTGCGCCGCTGCTGCTGCTCTTTCTGATGATCGGCCTTGCCGCGGGCGTGGATGGCCTCGGCATCGAATTCACCAACAATCCGCTCGCCTATATGCTCGGCTCGCTTGTGCTTGCCGTCATCCTTTTCGATTCCGGTTTTGGCACGTCGATACAATCCTTCCGGCTTTCGGCAGCACCCGCCGTCGCGCTCGCCACAGTCGGCGTCATCCTCACATCCGTGTTTTTCGCCGGCGCGGCCGCCCTGCTGCTCGGCCTTTCCTGGCTGGAGGGATTGTTGCTCGGCGCAATCGTCGCCTCCACGGATGCAGCGGCCGTATTCTTCCTGCTGCGCATCGGTGGCATTCACATCCGCGATCAGGTGCGCTCAACGCTGGAAGTAGAGTCCGGCACCAACGATCCCATGGCCATATTTCTGACCGTCGCTCTGGTCGAAATCATTGCCAAGGGTCAGGGACTGGCAGGCATAGACAGCGGTTTCCTGCTGCTGTTCATCGAAGAAATGGGCCTTGGGGTGATTTTCGGCCTGCTCGGCGGCCTCATGATAGCTACCGTGGTCAATCGCTTCGCAGCAGACCGCGGGTTGGCACCAATCTTCGTGCTGGCGCTGGCGCTGCTGGTCTTTTCCTTCACCGGCGCAATCGGCGGCAGCGGATTTCTCGCCGTCTATGTGGCGGGCATCGTCGCCGGCAACCGCAGGATTTTCGCCAAGGAGACCATACGACGTTTCCATGAAGGGCTGACCTGGCTTGCCCAGATCATCATGTTCCTGATGCTCGGCCTTCTCGCCACGCCGTCGCAATTTCCGGCAATCGCCATCCCGGCCGTGCTGCTGGCACTTTTCCTGATCTTCGTCGCCCGCCCGCTCGCGGTGTGGCTCAGCCTCATGCCCTTCAGCTATACCCAGCAGGAAACATCCTTCGTGGCATGGGTCGGCCTGCGCGGCGCGGTTTCCATCCTGCTTGCCATCATGCCCATTCTTGGCGGGCTGGATGATGCGCAGATCTATTTCAACGCCGCCTTCATCATCGTTCTGGTATCGCTCCTGGTGCAGGGCTGGACAATCAAGCCGGTGGCAACAAGGCTCGGGCTGATCGTGCCGCCGCGCATGGGCGACGTCGACAAGCTGGAAGTCGACCTTCCCGGCACCGCCAATCACGAACTGATCTCCTACCGCGTCGCCAACGGCAGCGCCATCATGCAGGGCGAGCGCATTCCACGCTGGGCGATGCCTTCGCTGGTGGTGCGCGATGGCAAGTCTATCCGCTACCAATATGCCGGCCGGCTGCGGGAAAACGACCTCGTCTATCTTTTCATTGCGCCCGGTTATTCGCGGCTGATCGACCGGCTGTTCGCCAGCGCCCTGCCGGTTGCCGATGACGATGCCGATTTCTTCGGCACCTTCCTTATCTCCCCCGCCCGACCGGCCAAGGAGCTGGACGCGGCCTATGGTCCTGGCCTTATTTCTCAGGCCGAACAGGCGATGAGCATTGCCGAATTGATCGAGGCGCGCCTTTCCGGAAAAGCTGATTATGCCGACCGCGTCCGCCTCGGCTCGATTGTCCTCATCGTCCGGACGCTGGACGAACATGAGGCCATCACCGGCATCGGTATCTCACTGGAACCAGTCGAACCGGCCACCAGCCTGCCGATCTTCATCAGCTTCGGCGAGATCATTCGCCGGGTGCGCGACCATCTGGCGCAACGGCGTCAATCGCGCTCCGGCAACGCTATCGAAGACACTGCCGCACCTTCGAACGCCGTGAGAGAAAATGAAGGCTAACCGGCTTGCGTCGGCAATCAGGCATAGTATGGTCCGTGCCGAACTCGCAACAAATCAGGATCGACCCATGCCCGCTTTCAAGACCATCGACGACCTTAACGACATTGCCGGAAAGCGCGTCCTCGTCCGCGTTGATCTCAACGTGCCGGTTGCGGATGGCAAAGTAACGGACGCGACCCGTATCGAGCGGGTTGCACCGACCATTCTGGAACTGTCCGGCAAGGGCGCGAAAGTCATCCTGCTTGCCCATTTCGGCCGGCCGAAGGGCGAACCGGTGGCCGACATGTCGCTGTCGCAGATCGTCCCCACCGTCGAGGAAGTGCTGGATCACGCCGTTTCCTTCGCGACCGATTGCATTGGCGCGCCGGCAGCGGACGCGGTCGCGAAGATGAACGATGGCGATATCCTGCTTCTGGAAAACACCCGCTTCCACAAGGGCGAAGAAAAGAACGATCCGGCATTCGTCGAGGCACTGGCCGCCAATGGCGATATCTATGTGAATGACGCCTTCTCCGCCGCTCACCGCGCCCATGCCTCCACCGAGGGCCTAGCGCGCCACCTGCCCGCCTATGCCGGCCGCACGATGCAGGCCGAGCTTGAGGCGCTGGAAAAGGGCCTTGGCCAGCCGGTCCGTCCGGTGGTCGCCATCGTCGGCGGCGCCAAGGTGTCGAGCAAGATCGATCTCCTGATGAACCTCGTCAAGAAGGTCGATGCGCTCGTCATCGGCGGTGGCATGGCCAACACCTTCCTTGCCGCCCGCGGTGCGCAGGTTGGCAAATCGCTGTGCGAACACGATCTGGCGGAAACCGCAAAACAGATCATGATCGAGGCAGCGACATCCGGCTGTGCGATCGTCCTGCCGGAAGATGGCGTGGTGGCCCGCGAGTTCAAGGCCGGTGCGGCCAATGAAACGGTCGATATCAACGCCATCCCCGCTGACGCCATGGTTCTCGATGTCGGGCCAAAATCGGTTGAAAGCATCAAGGCCTGGATTTCCCGCGCGGAAACACTCGTCTGGAATGGCCCGCTCGGCGCCTTTGAAATCGAGCCTTTCGATGCGGCGACCGTTGCAGCGGCAAAACACGCCGCCGAATGCACGAAATCGGGCAAACTCGTTTCCGTCGCCGGCGGCGGCGATACGGTCGCGGCGCTCAACCATGCCGGTGTTTCCGACGATTTCACCTATATCTCGACGGCAGGCGGCGCCTTCCTTGAATGGATGGAAGGCAAGGAATTGCCGGGCGTTGCCATCCTGACCGCTGCCAAGTAAACTCATTTCACTTGCCTGACACGAGGCCGGACAAGCCCTGCTTGCCCGGCCTTGTTTTTTGGTAAGTGCACATGGGAGGAAAAGTTTCAAACGATTGAAATCATTTCAATCGTTTCAATGAGTTAGCGTGCCATTTCCCTGCCCTGGAACTTCTGTTATCGGGAATTTATTGTGCCTTGGGAGAATAGCAAATGACCGAACGTCTCGAAGACATTGCAATCAAAATGGTCGCCGACGGCAAGGGCCTGCTCGCCGCCGACGAATCCACAGGAACGATCAAAAAGCGTTTCGACAGCATTAATCTGGAGTCCACCGAGACCGCCCGCCGCGACTATCGCGAGATGCTGTTCCGCTCCGACGACGCCATGAAGAAATACATCTCCGGCGTCATCCTTTACGAAGAAACCCTGTTCCAGAAGGCTGCCGATGGCACGCCTTTTGTTGACATCATCAAGGCCGCCGGCAGCCTGCCGGGCATCAAGGTGGATATCGGTGCAAAGCCGATGGCTTACCACCCGCATGAATTCATCACCGAAGGCCTCGACGGTCTTTACGAGCGTCTGCGCAAGTACCACGAGGCCGGCGCCCGTTTCGCCAAGTGGCGTGGCGTCATCACCATCGGTGAGCAGCGTCCGAGCTGGGGTTCGATCAAGGCTAACTCCCAGTCGCTCGCCCGTTACGCCGCTCTCTGCCAGCAGGCGGATATCGTGCCGATCGTGGAGCCTGAAGTGCTGATGGACGGCGAACCCGGCACGCACGACATCGATCGCTGTGCGGAAGTCACGCAATGGGTCCTCCAGACCGTGTTCGCGGATCTGTTCGACGCCCGCGTCAACCTTGAAGGCATGATCCTCAAGCCGAACATGATCATCGACGGCAAGAAGGCCCGCAAGGCTTCGGTCGAGGAAGTAGCGGAAAAGACCGTAAAGGTTCTGAAGGCCACCGTGCCCTCCGCCGTTCCGGGCATCGCCTTCCTTTCCGGCGGCCAGTCCTCCGAAGAAGCGACCGCGCATCTCTCCGCCATGAATTCCGGTTACGACCTGCCCTGGTCGCTGACCTATTCGTATGGCCGCGCGCTCCAGGACACCGCACTCAAGACATGGGGCGGCAAGCAGGAGAATGTTGCTGCCGGCCAGCGCGCCTTCACGCACCGCGCCGCCATGAACAGCCTTGCCGCCAAGGGCAACTGGAAGCTGGAACTCGAAAAGGCCGCATAAGGCGCTTCGACAGGCAGTCAAAACAATCAAAGCCGCCCCCGATGGGCGGCTTTTTCTTTACGGGCGCAGCAGAAGCGTCGCCGACCAGATGACAAAGGCGGCCACCGCTATCTTCCAGCAATCGCCTCTTTTCTTAAGGCCCGGCAGACCCAAAGGCCGGATGATCTGGACCACCATCGCCAGCAGTAAAAAAAGCCCGATCGCCTTTGTCATTTATTGAGCCTTTTCTTTATTTCTGCATCGTCACAGGCTGGACATTTTTACCGTTCACCAGAAGAGTGCAACTCATTCGGGTAATCCCGTTCTATGGCCTGTCCGACCGTCCGTCCGAACGCATGAGAGTGTCTTCATGAGCAGAAATCTTCTACCCGTATTCGCTCTTTTATCCAGCACTCTGTTTCTTTTTCTCGGGAACGGCCTTCAGGGCCTCGTGCTGCCGGTTCGCGGTTCGGCGGAAGGTTACTCCAATGAAATCCTGGGCTTTCTCGGCACCTCCTGGGCGGCCGGCTTCGTCATCGGCTGTTTCGTGGCGCCCGCCATCGTTCGCCGTGCAGGCCATGTGAGGGCCTTCGGCTCCTTCGTCGCGCTGATCTGCCTGACGGTGCTGATGACCGGCCTGATCGTCGATGATGTCTGGTGGATTGCCCTGCGCGCACTTACCGGCTTCTGCACCGCCGGCACCTCGATGATCATCGAAAGCTGGCTGAACGAACGCGCCACCAATGAGAGCCGCGGCATGATCTTTTCGCTCTATATCGCCATTACGCTGCTCGGCGTCGTGGCGGGGCAGATGATCGTGCCGATGGGCGACATCAGCAATACCTCGCTGTTCATGATCTGCGGCATCATCTATTGCATCGCCATTCTGCCGGCCACGCTTTCCAAGGCGGCGAGCCCCCAACCCTTGCAGAAGGTCAGTCTGGATTTACCGGCGCTCTACCGCAATTCACCGGTTTCTTTCGTCGGCATTCTGATGATCGGCATCGCCAACGGCGCTTATGGTACACTTGGCGCTGTCTTCGGCGCACGCGCCGGTCTTGACCCGACCATGATCGCCATCATGGTCTCCGTCACCATTTTCGTCGGCGCCCTGGCGCAGTTTCCGGCGGGTCGCCTCTCTGACCGGATAGATCGCCGTTACGTACTGGCCGGGTTGGCCGGGCTCGGCGCGGTCGCGGGCCTTGCCGTCGCGGCGGTGCAACCCCATGATGTCTATGTACTGATTGCCATGATCGCCGTTTATGGTGCCGCTGCCAACGCGCTCTATCCCATTGCCGTCGCGCACGCCAACGACTATGCCGCCTCGGAAGACTTCGTGAAGGTCTCCGGCGGGTTGTTGCTGCTTTACGGCATCGGCACCATTATCGGCCCGACACTCGGCGGCGCGGTCATGACCTATTCCGGTCCCTATGCCCTGTTTCTGGTCACGGCCGTGGCCCACGTGCTGATCACAGCATATGCCATCATCAGAAGCCGTCAGCGCGCCGCCCTTTCAACCGACGAGAAAGACAATTTCTCGACGATGATGCCAACCACACCTTCACCGCTTGTTACGCCGGAAAGTATTGCGCTTGACCCGCGCGCGCCGCAATATTCCGAAGACGATGGCGACTATGTGGAAAAAGGAGCAGGCATATGAGCCTCTTTGACGATGACCGCCCGCAAAAACCCGTGGCGCATGAGATCGGCAGCGATCTCAGCCTTCTTTCAGTCGATGAGCTGAGTAGCCGTATCGATCTTCTGCAGGCCGAAATCACCCGGCTGGAGGAGGAGAGGACCCGAAAATCCGCCGGCCGACTGGCGGCGGAAAACCTCTTCCGATCCTGACAGAAATTAAAGAAAAACCCGCAGTCAATGCCCTTCGGCGGCAAGCTGCAGCGTTGATGGTAAACGGGAATGAATATTCTGGCGCAGTCTTTCGTTTACCATTAACCAAAAATTAAGCTTTCTGAGAGATTACTATACATGTCCAGTTCTTCTGGACCTCAGGCATCTTCTCCATACGGCGAATTGGTCTGATTTTTCTCCCTGTTTTACCTTGAGAGCCGCTTTCGCGGCTCTTTTTTTACCGCGCACCGGTTTCGGTAAAACTGTGGGTATTAACCCTTCTTTAATAATTGCCTTGCGCATTTCGGGTAAAGATACCATCCTGAAAACACTAAAAGGCCGGAACAAAACATCCGAGTCTTCGTTGCCTGACAGTGTGGTGCGTGAGCAGGGATTTAAAGAAATGTCGGAACAGGTTTTAAATACCATAAGCTTTGCGGGGCGCGCTGCTGCTTCCAACCAGTTCAAAACCCTCTATACTGAGGGCATGACTTTGGTTGAGGAAACGGCAAGCTATCTCGATGGCGCCGGCCGCGTTGCCTCGAAGGTTCTGCCGCGCATGGCATCGGTCCTTTACGCAGCAGAATCGATGCGTCTCACCACCCGCCTGATGCAGATGGCCTCCTGGCTGCTTCTGCAGCGCGCCGTCAACAATGGCGAAATGACGCGGGACCAGGTTCTGAGCGAAAAGAGCAAGGTGCGTCTCGACAGCTTCAATGTCGACCGCAATGCGCCGGGCTGGAACGACCTGCCGGAATCTTTCCGTGACCTCATCGAACGGTCGCTGCGTCTCCAGAACCGCATCGCCCTTCTCGACCGCGAAATATACCGTCCGTCCGAAGCCACCAAGGTGCCGGACAATGAAAACAGCGTGCAGGCGCAGCTCAATCTCCTGCGCACGGCTTTCTCCATCAACTGAGAAAAGACGACCTTATCCGGACAATTTGAAAAGCAGGCTCATCGGCCTGCTTTTTTGTTTTGGTATTATGTCGAGTGAACGCCACCACCAAAACAGGGCAACAAAAAAGCCCGGCAAAACCGGGCTTTTTTTTAAAACGATCCGTCCGCAAGTGGATCAGAGGCCAAGGCCGCCGAAACGCTTGTTGAACTTGGAAACGCGACCACCGCGGTCCATAAGCTGCTGGTTGCCGCCCGTCCATGCCGGATGGGACTTGGGGTCGATTTCAAGGTTCATGACAGCGCCTTCCGAACCCCAGGTGGAGCGGGTTTCGTATTCGGTGCCATCGGTCATGACCACCTTGATCGTGTGGTAAGCGGGATGGATATCAGCCTTCATGACAATCTTCCTGGTTAAGTGACGTGCGGTCCATTGCCGCAATTGCGTCAATTGAGCCATTTCAATAAATGAAGCCATAGACCAGATGGGCTATGGCTTCCCAATTCGATGCGGAGCCTATACATGAAGGTCGCCGAGATAACAAGAGCCTGCCATACCCTTGTGAAAGGAGATGGCCGCCAGGGCAGGAATTTTACCGCACGCCGGAAATCTTCTCCCTAAATGGCCGAAAATGGCATGGAACGAGGAGCATCAGGCACGTGGCAGACATAGAAGAGCAGAAAGCAGCAAAACAGAGAAGCCTGAAGCCACTTCTCAGCCTGTTTCCCTATCTCAGGCGTTATCGCGGCCTGATGGCGGCGGCCCTTTTTGCGCTTGTTCTTTCTTCCGCCACCACGCTGGCGCTGCCGCTTGCCGTTCGTCGCATCATCGACCACGGTTTTCAGACGCCGGATGGCGGCATGATCAACAGCTATTTCGCGGTGCTTCTGGCAATTGCCGTCCTGCTCGCGCTCGCCAGCGCCATGCGTTATTATTATGTCATGACGATTGGTGAGCGGGTTGTCGCTGATCTGCGTCGCGATGTCTTTGCCCACCTCACCACGTTGTCGCAACAGTTTTTCGATAGTAACCGCTCCGGCGAACTGACCTCGCGGCTGACCGCAGATACGGTGCAGATTCGCTCGGCTTTCGGTTCATCGGCCTCGGTGGCACTGCGCAACATCATCATGTGTTGTGGCGCAGTGGTGATGATGATCTATACCAGCCCCGGTCTTTCCGGCCTCGCGCTGCTTGCCATTCCCTTCATCGTTTTTCCGCTGATCGCTTTCGGACGGTCTGTTCGTGCCCGCTCCCGCACGACGCAGGATACGCTGGCCAATTCTGCCGCCTATGCCTCCGAGACGATCGCCGCAAGCCGCACCGTGCAGTCCTTCAATGCCGAAGCGCTGGCGAATGCCCGTTACGGCACCTCCGTGGAAGCGGCTTATCAGGGTGCACGCGCGGCGATCGGCGCCCGCTCCATCCTCACCGCCGTCGCCATTGCGCTGGTCTTCGGAAGCGTTGTCGGCATTCTCTGGTATGGCGCGCAGAGCGTCCTTTCCGGCGGCATGACGGCAGGAACGCTCGGCCAGTTCGTGCTTTATTCGGTCATCGCCGCCAGCGGTCTTGGCCAGCTCTCGGAAGTCTGGGGTGAGCTGGCACAGGCGGGTGGTGCTGCCGAACGGCTTTCCGAGCTGCTGAATGAGCGCTCACCCGTGATCGAACCCACGGCACCTGTTGCCATGGTTGAGCCGCCGCGCGGCGAGGCGGAATTCGAAAATGTCGATTTTGTCTATCCGCTGGCGGCGGGACGCCCAACCCTTTCCGGCCTTTCGTTCAAGGTCGGCGCCGGCGAGACGGTGGCCATTGTCGGCCCATCCGGTGCTGGCAAGAGCACGGTGTTTTCGCTGCTGATGCGGTTTTACGATCCGCAACAGGGCCGCATCACGGTCGATGGCACTGATATTCGCGATGTCAGCCTGACCGATCTGCGCGCGCGCCTGTCCATCGTTCCGCAGGATGTGGCGATCTTTGCATCTTCCATTCACGATAATATCGCCTTCGGCCGACCGCAGGCGACCCGCGAAGAGGTCCGCGCCGCGGCCATCGCCGCGCAGGCGGACAGTTTCATCGAGCGCCTCACCGATGGTTATGACACGCAGGTGGGCGAGCGCGGCGTGACGCTTTCCGGCGGCCAGCGCCAGCGCATCGCCATTGCCCGCGCCATTTTACGCGACGCGCCGATCCTGCTTCTCGACGAAGCGACCTCAGCGCTCGATGCGGAAAGCGAAACGCTGGTGCAAAAGGCGCTCGATGAGTTGATGAACACGCGCACAACCATCGTCATCGCCCACCGCCTGGCCACCGTGCTGAAAGCCGACCGCATTCTGGTGATGGATGACGGCCGCATCATCGAGGAAGGCACGCATCAGAGCCTCATTCGCCAGAATGGCCTTTATGCACGACTGGCCCGGCTGCAATTCCAGACCAGCCCGGATGAGCTGCGCGCCCAGGCCTGAGCCGTTTAAGCCAGTACGCTGCGCCCCGCAACGCGGCCTGAAAACAAACATCCGCCAAGAAATGTGCCTTCGAGCGCATTATAGCCATGCATGCCGCCGCCGCCAAAACCGGCCACTTCACCGGCGGCATAAAGGCCCGGCACCGGCTCACCGGCAGCATCCAGCACCCGCGCCTCAAGGTCGGTATGCAGGCCACCAAGCGTTTTGCGCGTCAGCACATGCAGGCGCACCGCGATCAATGGTCCCATCGCGGGATCGAGCAAACGGTGTGGTTTCGCCGTCCGCATCAGCTTGTCGCCGAGATAACGGCGTGCGCCATGGATCGCGGTTACCTGCGCATCCTTGCTGAAACCATTCACGATTTCGCGGTCACGCGCTTCAATCTGCCGGCGGATGTGATCGATATTCAGCCGCGCGTCGCCGCTGATGGCGTTCATCGCCGCCACAAGCTCTTCCAACGTATCGCGGACAGCGAAATCCTCACCGCGCTCCATGAAAGCCCGCACAGGTCCCGGCGGCTCCTTGCCCAACCGCTTGAGCAGCAGCCGCACATCCTTGCCCGTCAGATCCGGATTTTGCTCGGAGCCGGAAAGCGCGAATTCCTTCTTGATGATCGCCTTGGTCAGGATGAACCAGCTATGACCGCTGCCGCGCTCGCCCAGCATTTTTAGCGTGCCGAGCGTATCGAAGCCCGGCATGGCGGGGGCGGCAAGACGGTTTCCATCCGCATCGCACCAGAAGGATGAGGGGCCGGGCAGGATGCGGATACCGTGACCCGGCCAGATCGGGTCGTGGTTCTTCACGCCTTCCGTGTAATGCCACATGCGATCGGGGTTAATGACGGCGCCGCCCGCCGCCTCGGTGATCGCGATCATGCGGCCATCCACATGTGCCGGCACGCCGCAGACCATATCTGCCGGAGGCTTGCCCAGCCGCTCCACCGGCCAGTTGCGCCTTACCATCTCCTGATTACCGCCAATGCCACCGGAACTGACAATAACCGCCGAGGCCGAAAGGGTGAAATCACCCTCAACTTCGCGGCTGCTCCGTTGCCCACGCAACACCGGATCCGTTGCAAGGACCGCCCCGGAAACGCCAGTCACCCGGCCATCGGTCATATCCAGATGGTCAACGCGGTGGCGGAAACGAAAGGTGAGCCGACCATTTGCCGCCATGGCCTTCGCCTTTTCAACGAAAGGTGCCAGCACACCGGGGCCGGTTCCCCAGGTGACATGAAACCGCGGAACGGAATTGCCGTGACCATCGGCAAGCGCTCCGCCGCGTTCAGCCCAGCCGACCACGGGAAACCAGCGCATGCCCATCCGGTGCAACCATTCACGCTTCTCGCCAGCCGCAAAATCCAGATAGGCTTCCGCCCAGCGGCGTGGCCAGTGATCCTCGGGACGGTCGAAACCGGCCGAACCGAACCAGTCCTGCCTTGCGAGATCGAGATTGTCGCGCACCCGCATCCGACGCTGCTCGGGGCTATCAACAAAAAACAGACCACCCAGCGACCAGAACGCCTGTCCGCCAAGGTTCTGCTCGCCCTCCTGATCCACGACACAGACGCTCAGTCCTCGCTCGACCGCCTCGGTCGCCGCCACCAGCCCGGCAAGCCCCGCACCGACGATGATCACATCATATCGCTCCATCAACCCCTCCCAGACATGGCGGAATTACCTTTACGCGAACGTAAACTGTAAATTAACGCACAATGGCCGCATGTGGGAGATGTTGAAAGCAGTGCGGACTAAAATTTCTTGAGTGACCAAAGCTTCGTTTCTTTGTTCTGCTCTACCACACCCTCTGCCTCCATGATGGACAGCAAAGTACGTGAAATATGGCCTTCGTGCTCTACGTGGCCCGTGTAGATTCCAAGTGAACGGCCGATCTCGGAATTCTTCATTCCCTCACTCTTGTCGCTTTTCAACAAAAGATAGATGGCCGACTTCAATTGTGACATTGCCAGTTGTGCTACAGCATAAGGCTCATCTGAGAATGTCATATGTTCTCCGTAGGACTAGCGTTCGGTGAGCTTGAGTTCGATACGACGGTTCTGCTGGCGGGCTTCCGGCGTATCGCCTTCAGCAATCGGCTGAAACTCGCCAAAGCCAGCGGCAACCAGCCGGTTTGCCGGCACGCCCCTGGAGATCAGGAATTTCACCACCGAGGTGGCGCGGGCCGAGGAAAGTTCCCAATTGTCGCGGAAACGACCGGAACCGGAAAGCTGAACATTGTCCGTATGGCCATCCACACGCAGTACCCAGTTGATCTCGGCCGGGATTTCCTTGGCGAGATCGATAAGCGCGGCCGCCAGCTTCTCCATTTCCGCCTGCCCGGCTGGATTGAGGTCATTTCCGCCGGAAGGAAACAGCACTTCGGACTGGAAGACGAAACGGTCGCCGACGATGCGGATATTTTCGCGATCCGAGAGGATTTCGCGCAGCCGGCCGAAGAAATCCGAGCGATAGCGGTTCAGTTCCTGCACCCGCTGTGCCAGCGCGACATTGAGGCGGCGGCCGAGATCGGCGATCTTGACCTGAGACGAGGTGTCCTTGGCTTCCGATGCCTGCAGGGCGGCTTCCACTGAAGCGATCTGCGCCCTCAGCGCCGCAATCTGCTGGTTGAGCAATTCGATCTGCGCAGACGCACGGGAGTTGGCCTGCTTCTGGTCATCCAGCTCGCCGGTCAGGCTGCCGATCCGGGCATTGGCGTTGGCACTGCTGCCCGATCCCGCATCGAGAAGCGCCTGCAGGCGCGAACGCTCATTTTCCGATGAGGCGAGCGTCGATTGCAGGCTTGCCAGCGCGTCCTCAATATCCTGCTTGTTGCCCTTTTCCATGGCCAGAAGTTCGGTCAATTCGGCAATCTGGCTGTTGAGGCGCGTCAGCACCTCGTCCTTGCCGGTAATTTCCCGCGACAGGACAAACTGCGCCAGCACGAAGACGGTCAGCAGAAACATGATGGCCATGAGCAGCGTCGACAGCGCATCGACGAAACCCGGCCAATAATCCACACCCCTGTCGCGGCGGCGGTTGCGCGCAAGCGCCATGGCTACTCGCTCCCGTTATCGTGCCGGGTGCGTCCGGAGGATTTTGTTTCGCTGTCAATGCGCGTCGACAGCCGGTCGAGCGTGCGGCGAAGCGATTTCGATTCTTCCTGTTGCGCCTCGATCCAGTCGCGCAGCATCTGCTGTTCGCTGCGCATATTCTTGACGAGGCCCTGAATACCTTCGGCAAGGCTGGTCATGGCCGCAAGCGAACGCTCGGTGCTGACCATGGCGCCGGCTTCAGCCTTGAATTCCCTTGGGCCCTCCACCGTCGTATCGGTGACAGAAGACAGCCAGTTTTCAAGCTGTGTATAAAAGCGGTTCTGGGCGCGGCCAGCCTGAAGATCGAGAAAACCGAGGATCAGCGAACCCGAAAGACCCAGAAGCGATGAGGAAAACGCCGTTCCCATGCCGGCAAGCGGTGCTGTGAGACCCGCTTTGAGCGAGCTTAGAATATCATTGCTGTCGCCGGCGCTCGGATCAAGCGACTGGATGACATTGCTGATGGCGCCGATGGTGCCGATCAGGCCCCAGAAGGTGCCGAGCAGACCGAGAAACACCAGAAGGCCGACGAGATAACGCGATGTGTCACGCGATTCATCAAGACGCGTCCCTATGGAATCGAGGATGGTCCGCTGCGTGACGGTGGAAAGCCTAACCTCGCCGCGCTTGCCGATCAGCGTGCTCATGGGGGCAAGCAGTTTGGGCGCACGGCCGACCTTTTCGACGCTGCCGGCAGCGCGGAAGGCATTAAACCAGCGCACTTCAGAGCGCAGGCTCATGGTCTGGGTAAACACCAGAATGATGCCGATGGCCAAAACGCCGAGAATGAAGCCGTTGAGACCGGGATTGGTCATGAAGGCGGTGTGCGCCTGCCGGTAAAGAATGGCCGCCAGGAAGCCGACGAGGATCAGAAACAGAACCATCGTCCACAGAAACGGTGTGGGGCTGGACAGCTTGTGGCTGTATTGCCGCGTGGTCACCGGTTTCTCGACGCCGAGATCAAGTAACTCCGAATCCGCCATAACGTTCGCATTCCCTTCGGTCACGTATCTAGCGGAAGCTATTTGAAAATTGCGACGATTTGAAGCGAAAAGCCGGTCTTTCGTCACAGGCATTTTACAAAACCGGAAGCGGACCGTGCGCAGAAAAACAAAAACGCCCGGCAAGGGTTCGCCGGGCGCCTGAAACTTGCATTAAACGGCAGGTTTTCTGCCGAAATCGATCAGCGGCCCGGTATCGGGCGGTTGGCGACTTCCACAAGCGACTTGTGGATATATTCATTTCCGGCTGCAACGGTGCCGCTGCCGAAGATATCCGTGCCGCCCTTGATGTCGGAAGCAAAACCGCCGGCCTCACGAATCAGCACCAGACCGGCTGCCATGTCCCACGGAGAAAGCTCGGCTTCCCAGAAACCATCCAGACGGCCTGCTGCCACATAGGCGAGATCGAGTGCTGCAGCGCCCATGCGGCGGATGCCGGCGGCCTCGCCCATGACGTGGCGAAGCTCGACGAGGAATTTGCCATGATTGCCGCGGCCAAGATGCGGAACGCCGCAGCCGATGACGCAATCGGTCAGCGCTTTACGCGCAGCAACGCGAATGCGGCGATCATTGAGAAACGCGCCGCCGCCACGCTCGGCGGTGTAGAGTTCGTCGGTGGCCGGATTGAAGATCACGCCGGCGACAACTTCCCCATTGCGCTCGAGCGCGATGGAAACGGCGAAATGCGGAATGCCGTGCAGGAAGTTGGTGGTGCCATCAAGCGGATCGACGATCCAGCGATGCGCGCCATCCGTGCCCTTTTCCTCGCCGCCTTCCTCGCCCAGAAAGTCGTAGGTGGGGCGGGCTTTCATCAGCTCGTCGCGCACGATCTTTTCGGCTTTCAGGTCCGCCTGCGAGACGAAATCGCTCGGTCCCTTGACCGAAACCTGAAGGTTCTGCACTTCACCGAAGTCACGCGACAAAGACTTACCCGCCTTGATGGCGGCCTGAACCATGACATTGAGAAGGGCTGAACGGGCCATCGAATTTGTTTCCTGGAAAGCTTGCGAACCGCCCGAAAGCGCATCGGGCAGGCACGTCATTATTTTCTTGAATTGAAAGTTTTCGGTTCAAGACCACAAAACGCGCGGAAATTCAAGGCAAAAAGCCCGCACCGGCCAGCCGGCACCGGAAGATCGGGCCTGCATCACGTCGGGCGGAAACGATTTGCGGCCTCTATCCCCTTTTTCTGCTGCTCGTCGGTGATGCCAAGATAAAAATCCTCGAGAGCCGGATCCTTCAGACCGGCACGGCGGGAGAGTACATACCATTTGGCCGCCTCCACCGGATCTGGCCGGGTGCCGAGCGCCTGAATGTAAAGATGCGCCACCTTGTTCTGCGCAATGACGTTACCACGCTGCGCCGCGCCATAAAGCCAGCGGAAGCCCTCTTCCAGATTTCTCTCGCCACCGAAACCGTTGACCAGCCAGATGCCGAGATCGACCTGCGCGGTATCGTATCCTGCCTTTGCGGCCCGCATCAGCCAGTCCCGCGCCTTGGCCTTCTTGTCTGCCGGCACATCCTTGACCGACCAGTAAATCTGCGACACCGCATATTGCGCGTCGGCAATGCCCTGCTCGGCGGATTTTTCATAGAATGGCATGGCCATCAGCAGGCCCTTGGCGCCGGGATTTTCCGAAACCAGTATCTGCCCCCAGTTGAACTGGGCGGACGCATTGCCGGCTTCCGCCGCCCGGCGCATGAAATCGTCGGCCTTGACCTTGTCGCGGGTAACGAATTTGCCTTCCATCAGGATAAGGGCGAATTTGAACATGGCGACGGGATCGCCACCCTGCGCCGCCTGCTGATACCAGAAGGCCGAGGTCTTCTCATCGCGGGCGATACCGAGGCCGCGCGACATCATTTCGGCCACCAGCGTCTGCGCGGACGCATCGCCGTTTTGCGCGCGGCTCAGCGCTTTGTCGAGCGCCTGCACATATTCGCCGCGCTGGAAATGCCCGTAGGCCTCATCTATCCTGCCCTTGAATTCCTTCTCAGGCGGCAGTGCCGGCAGGTCTGCGCCCATGCGCTGATAGACATTGACGCCCTGCGACGGCTGCAGATCCTTCTGCTCCTCGGATTGCACCCTGCCCTGACGGGAAGGCTGCGCCTCATCTTCCATCTGGCGGGAGAGCGCATTGCTCTCGCTTTGCGGCCCGGATTGAGCAAAGGCAACGCCCGCCGGTGCACCAAAAGCAAGCGCCAGCAGCGAAACGGAAAAGCAGAAAGGAACCGAGCGCATGAACATCGCCTGTATCAACCGCCAAACCGTGGCGCTTTTTCGTCAAGCAAAGCGTTGATTTCAGAAACCGCCTGGGCGGCACCGGCGTCATTGTCGAAAACGCCGCTGCGCATCGCCACAAATTCCACGCCGGTTTCAGCCACGGCAACCACCGAGGACGGATCCGTGCCGCCCATGACGATGGCCGGGATTTCGATCATCGACGCCCACCACTCGCCAAGCGCCAGGTTTTTGGGATGGGCCTCCGGCTTGATGTCACCTTCCAGCTTGCCAAAAAAGACGTAGTCCGGGTTGGCCTCACCCATCTCCAGAGCCTTGTGGCGGTCGTCCGCATTGCCGCCGCCGACGATCAGTTTCGGCGTAAAGTTTTCCACGGCCTCGGCCAGCGCCTCGGCATTACCTGCCACATGCAGGCCGTCCGCCTTCACCCGGCTGGCGACGCGGCTGTCGCCGGCGATGAGAGCGGCAGCACCCGCTTTCTGAACGGTCGGCACAATGAGTTCGGCCCACTTCTGGAAAGACGCGTCATCCAGATCGTATTGCGGAATGATGACGGAGGCCACATCGCCGCCCCGCAATGCGTCTTCCAAATCTGCCGCCTGTTTTTGCGCATCGCCCGATTGCGGGACGATCAGGACAAGGCGGCAGCGGTCTTCAACTATGGTCATCGGTTCGTCCATTTCAGGCAGAAGACACTTCCGGAGCGATCTGCACTCGTTTTGATATGATAAATCCGATAAACCGGACCGGCGAAAGGATCAACCATCCATCCATGCTGACCGATTTTCATTTTTTTCTCGTCGCCATTCCCGCAGTCGTGCTTGTCGGCCTTTCCAAGGGTGGGCTTGGCGGCGCGCTGGCACTGATGGGCGTGCCGCTTATGGCACTGGCGATCCCGCCCGTGCAGGCGGCGGCTATCTTCCTGCCGATCCTGATCGTCATGGATCTCGTGGCGCTTTGGGCGTGGCGGCACCATAACCATCGTCAAACGCTCCTCATCATGTTACCGGGCGCAATCGCCGGCATCACGCTCGGTTGGGCCACCTCCAGCCTCATATCGGCAGACGCCATGCGCCTTGTCGTCGCCTCGGTAACCATCCTCTTCGTCATGCGCTATTTTTACGAGAGCTTCAAAAGCCGAAGGGGGCAGGCAATCCCGGCCAAACCGCAACGACCGGCGGCCGCGACGCTCTGGTCCAGCCTGTCGGGTTATGCGAGTTTCGTGGCCCATGCGGGCGGGCCGCCCTTCCAGATCTACGTCCTGCCGCTAAAACTCGATCCCAAAACCTATACCGGCATGAGCGTGCGTTTCTTCGCCATCATGAATGCAATCAAGCTCATCCCCTATTTTGCGCTGGGCGCGCTTGACGCCACCAACCTCAAGACATCGGCAAGCCTGCTGCCCGTGGCGATGCTGGCGACACTCGCTGGCGCCAAAGTGGTGAAATACATGAAACCATCAGTGTTTTATCCGCTCATGTATACGATGGCGCTTGTCGCCGCATCAAAGCTGCTATGGGACGGGTTGCCGCTTTAGCCTTCGCCAGCCAATAAAAAGCCCCGACTGCACCACAGGTGCTGCCGGGGCCTAAAGAGAACAAACCGTCAGTCCTTAATTTCATAAAAGGCTGCGGTGTGGTTTATTCAATTCAATGCCTAGTGGAGGCTCTGAGCCTCTGCAATTCATCCTTCAGGCGCAGTTTACGACGTTTGAGGTCGGCAATCTCCGTATCGTCCGAAGACGGGGAAGCAAGAATACTTTCGAGCTGCTCCTCCAGAGCGCCGTGTTTCTTTTCGAGCGATGCAATATGAGCCTGAATGGTCATGCGGCACGTCCTTCCTTTTTTAAACCTACCTCCAGCTCTCCATCGCTGGAGTTTCAGGTTTGCGACGACAATGTGACATGGATTAACGATATTGTCGAAGGCGAAATGAAGGCAATAAGTGGGCAATTTGGTCGCAAGGGATAACTTCCCGTTACCGCGATTTGATGATAGAGGCTCGTGAACGATGACATACGCGCCGGAGGCTATCCGGCTGGCATAAAATGGGGATGACAAGATGCCCGATCAGGACCAGGCGGACATCAGGCTCACGCTGGCGCGGCTGCGCCAGGAGCATGAGGACTATGACGCGGCGATCAACGCGATGATCCAGACCAGCTGCGATGCGCTGCGGATACAGCGCATGAAAAAGAAGAAGCTGGCCGTCAAGGACAAGATGACCCAGATCGAAGATCAGGTCATTCCCGATATCATCGCCTGATCCGGAGAAATCACGTGACAGCAGAAACACCCCCCGTCGCCATCATCATGGGCAGCCAGTCGGACTGGGAGACCATGAAGAACGCCGCCGATACGCTTGATGCGCTTGATGTCGAATATGAAGCGCGCATCATTTCCGCCCACCGCACGCCGGACCGGCTTTATGATTTCGCCAATGGCGCCAAAGACGAAGGCTTCAAGGTCATCATCGCAGGTGCTGGCGGGGCCGCCCACCTGCCGGGCATGACGGCCGCCATGACGCCGCTGCCCGTCTTCGGCGTTCCGGTACAGTCCAAGACCATGTCCGGACAGGACAGCCTCTACTCCATCGTGCAGATGCCGGCCGGCATTCCCGTCGGTACGCTTGCCATCGGCAAGGCAGGCGCCATCAATGCCGCACTTCTGGCGGCTGCGGTTCTCGCGCTTGGTGACGAGGATCTGGCCGACCGGCTGGATGCATGGCGCGCGCGCCAGTCGGCAGCCGTCGCCGAATATCCGATGGACAGCGCCCAGTGATGGCGAAGATGAATGATCTGACCATCGGCATCATTGGCGGCGGGCAGCTTGGCCGCATGCTGGCGATGGCGGCGGCGCGCCTCAACCACCGTACCATCGTGCTGGAGCCGCAGGCTGATTGCCCGGCCGCCCAGGTTTGCAACGACCAGATCGTCGCGAATTATGACGATGAAAGCGCCCTTGCGGAACTCGCTCGTCGCTGCGATGTCGTGACCTATGAATTCGAGAACGTGCCTGTGGCGGCAGCCGAAACGCTCGCCGCCTCCGTTCCCGTCTATCCGCCGCCGCAGGCGCTCAACGCCTCGCAGGACCGGCTGACCGAGAAGCGCTTCCTCAACGGTTGCGGCATTCCGACGGCCGATTTTCGCGCCATCGACAGCCAGGAAGAACTGGAGGCCGCCCTGGCAGCTTTTGGTGGCAAGGGCGTGCTGAAAACCCGCCGCATGGGCTATGACGGCAAAGGACAGCGCCTGTTCCGCGGTGGCGAGGACAGCGCAGGTGCTTTCGACGCGCTCGGTGGCGTGCCGCTCATCCTTGAGAGCTTCGTCGCCTTCGAGCGGGAAATATCGATCATCGCCGCTCGCTTCAGGGACGGCACCGTCGTCTGCTACGATCCGGCTGAAAACGTCCATCTGAACGGCATTCTGCACACATCGACCGTGCCGGCTGCGCTCTCAAAAGCGGCTGCGGCAGTTTCCGTCCAGTCTGCGGAGAAGCTTCTGGCGGCGCTGGATTATGTCGGTGTCATCGGCATCGAATTCTTCGTGCTGTCCGATGGCTCTCTGGTTGCCAATGAAATGGCGCCGCGCGTGCACAATACCGGCCACTGGACGGAAGCCGCCTGTGTGATCTCGCAATTCGAGCAGCATATACGGGCAGTGTCCGGCCTTGCGCCCGGCAGCGCGGCCCGTCATTCGGATTGTGTCATGACCAACCTCATCGGTGACGACATTGATGATGTTCCGGCATGGCTGTCGAAAAAAGACTGTCTCGTACACCTCTACGGCAAGACGGAAGCACGACCCGGCCGCAAGATGGGCCATGTGACCGAGCTTTTGCACACAGGAAAAGCCTCAGTCTTTTAAGGCAAAGACACCTGCAAGTGTTGACAGGCAGGGGTCAAACGGGTATTTGCCTGCCAACCGAAAAGAGCGCGCCCCGTTGCGCGCTTTTGATTGTTTGAATAAGCACGGTAAAAGCCGTGCAAAACTGCGGACCAGTAAAATGAAAATCAAGAATTCGCTTAAAGCGCTTAAGGCCCGTCACCGCGATAACCGCCTGGTTCGCCGCAAGGGCCGCGTCTACATCATCAACAAGCAGAACCCGCGCTTCAAGGCTCGTCAGGGCTGATTGACTGCGACTGCGGTTCGCGCTCAACGTCGCGGATCACTTTGTTGACAGAGCAAAACTTTGCATTTGATATTGGGCGCAGGCGGGTTAATCTTTAACCCATGCGCCCAAATCGTTTTTGCATGGCTATTATCGTCGCTCAGGGTCTCCTGTTATCAGGACTGACCTCCATCGCTCATGCCGCGGATGGACAAATGCCTGCGGCCACGCAAGCGGCGCCTTCACCGGCCGGAACCATCGACACGCTTTTTGCATCGTTGAAAAAAGAGCGGAATGCGGTCAAGGCGCGCAGCATCGCCAACCAGATCGCGTCCGAATGGAACGATTCCGGCAGCGCGACGATCAATCTCCTGATGCAATGGGCAGGCGAAGCCTCCGACGAAAAGCGCAACGCCGCCGCTTACGATTTTCTCGATCAGATCATTCTGCTCGATCCGGGTTATGTGCAGGCGCCCTATCGCCGCGCCATGGTGCATTTTGCCGATGGCGACACCCGCAAGGCGATGGCGGATATCAACCTGACGCTGGAAAAGGAGCCGCGCTATTTTCCAGCGCTGGCGAGCCTTGCCAATATCCTCGAAGCCTCCGGACGCGACGAACTGGCACTGAAAGCATGGGAGCGTTATCTGGCGCTTTATCCAGCTGACAAGGACGCCCGCAAACAGGCAATCGATCTTTCCGAGAAGCTTGCCGGCACACGCGGCTGAGTTCCAAGGGGCCAAACAAAAATCGCCGCAAAAGCGGCGATTTTTTATTGAGTGACCGTCAGCCGATCATTCCATGCCAAGTGCCGCCATATAGGTCTGCAGGATGGTTTCTTCCTCGATGCGCTCGTTGGCATCCTTCTTGCGCAGGCGGATGATGGTGCGGATCGCCTTGGTATCGTAACCACGACCCTTCGCCTCGCCCATGACATCCTTGATGTCGCCCTGAATGGCAGCCTTTTCTTCTTCGAGACGCTCGACGCGCTCGATGAACTGGCGCAGTTCGGCGGCGGCGACGGTTTCGGTGGTGCTCGTTTCGTCCATCATATCATCCTTCGTAGTGGCGGCTCTTTCGCGTGAGCCCTGTTCATTGTATCCGGGCTAAAACTTTCGCCGGTCGCCGCCAGCCGGGCGGCACAAATTCAGGCCTGTGAACTGCCCATTGCCGGGCTTCACGTCAAGTCGTTTCCGTCGATCGGGGGTTATTCCTTCGGTCTGTTCTGCTCAAAGGCGGCTTTCTGGGCGTCGCTCGCCTCCGCCTGATATTTTTCCTTCCAGTCATCATAGGGCATGCCATAGACGATTTCCCGGGATTGATCCTTGCTGAGCGGAACGCCAGCCGCCTCAGCCGCTTCCCGATACCAGTTGGAAAGGCAATTGCGGCAGAAGCCCGCAAGATTCATCAGATCGATATTCTGCACATCGTGGCGCTCACGAAGATGCTGCACCAGACGGCGGAAGGCAGCCGCCTCGAACTCGATCTGCTGTGTGTCGTTCTCTTTCGTCATGGTGCAACTCCAGGCTCAATAGGGGCCGGTGCGGGAGGCGAACAGCTGATATTCATGCAAAACCGGATCGTCGTTCATTGCGGCGAAAATGGGAGCAAGACGGTTGGACCAGGCCGCAATCCCCTCCTCATCCGCGATCAGATCCTGCCGAACCTCCAGAAGCGCGTGCGGTATGCCCTTCATCATGCAGTGGCGATACATGGTATCGCCCTTCAACGCCCCGTCATAGGGCTCGTTGTCGCCGACGAGAATGTCGCCGGTCGCGCGCAGATGCGCCAGGAGCGGGTCGACCACGCGGTTATCCGTGTCCCACAGAACCGCCGCATGCCAGGGGCGCGGCGTTTCCTTCCAGAAGGGCGTGTAGGAATGCAGCGACAGAACAAGCGGCGCTTCACCCGAGGCTTCGGCAACGCCGGTCAGCACGCGGTCAACGGCATTGTGATACGGGCGGTGAAAAATCTCGATGCGTCTTTGCCATTCCTCATCCGAAATCGGGTGATTGCCGGGAATGATTGCCCCGTCGGAAATTTTCATGATGAGGGTGGGGTCATCCTCGCCGCGATTCGGGTCGATCAGCAGCCGCGAAAACCGTCCGAGCACCGCCGGCACGCCAAGACGGGCCGCGAGCGACCGCGTCAACCCTTCTATGCCGATATCAAATGCGATATGGCGATGAAAAGCGGTTTGCGGAAGGCCAAGTTTGCCGTAGTGTGCCGGCAGAAGGTTCATCGCATGGTCCGCCAGAAGAACCATGCCTTTGTCATATTCGCCTTCTATGATTTCATAAGGTATGAAGTCGTTCATCGATGATTTTCTGGGGCAGGATTGAGGAGAAAAGCTTGATGGCATGGCTTGAGGCCGGGCGCAAGTTTCGGCGGAAGAACAGCCATCTACCTTACCGCACTCACGATCCCACGAACAATATAATCGATTAAACTCGCGTTGACTTTCTTTGGCGGCCACGCCAAGAAGTGTGTTCATTATAACCATGGAATCCGGATGGAAGCCGTGACTCAGTCATCTCTCGCTCGTCCTCGCCACATCAGGCACCTTGCCCGTCTTTTTTCCGCAGCGGCATTGTTTATGACCCCGTTTGTGTTCGTGGAAACCGCGCATGCGGATTTTCGCGTCTGCAACAGCACGCAAAATCTCGTGGGGGTCGCAATCGGCTATCGGGCACAGGAGGGCTGGGTCAGTGAAGGCTGGTGGCAGGTCCCCTCCTCGACCTGCGCGACGCTGATCGAGGGTGAGTTGCAATCGCGTTATTATTATCTTTATGCCGAAGATGCCGCCCATGGCGGCCGCTGGACCGGTGACGTCAACATGTGCGTGGCGGAAAACGAGTTCAAGATCGGCGGCGTAGATGATTGTTATGCCCGCAGCTTCCAGAGAATGGGTTTCAAGGAATATGACACGGGCAGACAGGGCAGCTGGATGGTCCAGCTTTCCGATACGCCAGGCACACAGGGAAATCAAAACTGATGAAGCGTAACCGCAAAGTCAAAATTCTTGCAACTCTCGGCCCCGCCTCTTCGGAAGAGGCGATGATCGAGAAGCTGCATCTCGCCGGCGCCGATCTCTTCCGGATCAACATGAGCCATGCGAGCCATGACGTGATGCGGACGCTCATTCAGCGTATCCGCTCGGTCGAAAGCCGTAACGGTCGTCCCATCGGTATTCTTGCCGACCTGCAGGGTCCCAAGCTGCGCGTCGGAAAGTTCGCCGAAGGCAAGGTCGATCTCGTTGCAGGCCAGACCTTCACGCTTGATAACAACGACACGCCCGGCGACAACACCCGCGTTTTCCTGCCGCACCCTGAAATTCTCGAAGCGGTCAAGCCAGGCCACCGCCTGCTGATCGATGACGGCAAGCTGCATCTGCGCGCTGAAAAATGCGACGGCAAGAGCATCGTCACGACCGTTGTTTCCGGCACCAAGATTTCAGACCGCAAGGGCATCAGCCTTCCCGACACCCTGCTCGGCGTCGGCGTCCTCACCGATAAGGACCGCGTCGATCTTGATGCCGTTCTCGCCACCAACGAGGTGGACTGGGTTGCACTTTCCTTCGTCCAGCGTCCTGAAGACCTTGCCGAAGTGCGCAAGATCGCGCGCGGCCGCGTTGGCCTGATGTCGAAGATCGAAAAGCCGCAGGCCGTCGAGCGCATCGAGGAAATCATCGAGCTTTCCGACGCCTTGATGGTCGCACGCGGCGATCTTGGTGTCGAAATGCCGCTCGAAGCCGTTCCGGGCATCCAGAAGCAGCTGACGCGCGCCTGCCGCCGCGCCGGCAAGCCGGTCGTCGTCGCCACGCAGATGCTGGAATCGATGATCACCGCGCCCGTTCCGACCCGCGCGGAAGTATCCGACGTCGCCACCGCCGTCTTTGAAGGCGCTGATGCCATCATGCTTTCGGCTGAATCCGCCTCCGGCGACTATCCGGTCGAAGCGGTTTCCACCATGGCCTCCATCGCCAGCACCGTGGAACAGGATCCGCATTATTCCAACATCATCTATGCGCAGCGCGCCCAGCCGGAGCCGACAGGCGCCGACGCCATTTCGCTCGCCGCCCGCCAGATCGCCGAAACGCTGAAACTGTCGGCGATCGTTACCTACACCTCGTCCGGCACGACGGGTCTGCGTGCAGCACGTGAACGGCCGCAGGTGCCGATCATTGCCCTTTCGCCGATCATCCAGACCGCACGCCGCCTGTCGGTCGTCTGGGGCCTGCACTGCGTCGTCACCGGTGATGCGAGCGATCTCGACGACATGGTGAACCGCGCTTGTCGCATTGTTGTTTCCGAAGGTTTCGGCAAGCCGGGCGACCGCATCATCATCTCTGCCGGCGTGCCGCTCGGCACCCCCGGCGCCACCAATATGGTGCGTATCGCCTATATCGGCTCGGACGGCCAGAGCGGCGTCTGATAAAGGAATATCCAGGAATTAAAAAACCCGCCGGCAACGGCGGGTTTTTTGTTGGCCTTTCGGCCATATCAGAAAAAGCAGGTTTCAATGCATCTTCACCGGTGTGCTGAAGCGGCTGGACTCGATTGCTGCCGCACCCGGCTTGAAGCTTGCCGACGTGGCCGAAGCCGACATGTCGTGGCTGAGCATGCGGTTGGCGATAACGCGCGGCGCCTTTACCGAGCGTCCGGTCGTACCCTTGTTCTGGTTGAGCGCCCAGTCAGAGATCGAATCCTGCGTCAGGCGACCACCGCCGACCATCGCCTGGTGGGAAACGGCGGCATCCTGCTTGCTCGGGCGCGAGCCCTTGGTCGGCAAGCCGGCAGTGAGGCCGCCATTGATGGCAGGCTTCAGATCGAAGGCATCGCCGAAACCTTCCTGCGGCTCCGCCTTGGCGGTTTCAGCCGGTGCAACGGTGACCTTGTGGTTGACGGCAGCCGGGAAGGGCGCGGCGGTCGGCATGGCAGCGGACTGGACCTGCGAACGCGCGGCCTGACCGCTCTGTTCAAGCGCCGCAACCACCGTCGGAGAAAGCGTATCCTGCCGCGCCTCGGCGAGATCGTCTTCGCCTTCCGGATCGGCATTGGCGGCAGCAAGAAGGGCTTCAGCCACGGCCGGGCGATTGGCGGGAACCGGAACAGAGGCAAGCTCACCGGTTGCCGCAGGGGTCGCACCATCGGCAGAAGCCGTCAGGATCGATCCTTCCGCATCACCTCTCATGCCACGGGGCCCAAGAAGTGTGGGCACGGGCACGGAGACTTCAGCCAGATCGGCAAATTGCTGGCGTTCGGCCGGAGCGGAAGCCGGCGTTGGCGTCGTCGCCGCCTGCAGGGCATCCTGCGCGGCATTGCGGGCCGGGGAGTAAAGTGCAGTGGCAAGGCCGGTATTGGCCGGCGGCTGGTTGCCAAAGGCGGGACGAGCCGTCGGCAGCGGTGCATCGTTCACGCCCGGAAGAGCTTGGGCGGAAGCAACCGCAATCGTCGGTTCTGGCTCAGGTGCTGCCTGCTGCGGCGTTGCCGGGCGAGCGACGGCCGGGCGTTCCGCCGGCGCCGGGGCTGCGATGCTATCGGGATCTTCATCCTCATCACCACCACCGCCAAACAGCGCCTGCAACAGCGTCTTGCGCTTGCCACCACCACCAGAGGAAGCGGGGCCGGCACCGGCGCTGGATGCAACCTGAACGGAGGAGGAGTTGACGCGCTTCTTGTAGTCCGCCAGCGCCTGCTCATAACCGGGAAGCGGCTTGCCGTCGGATGGAACGTGCAGCGTGTTGCCTTTCGGGAAGATACGTACGAGTTCCTGGCGGCTCATACGTGGCCAGGCGCGAACGCCGCCGACATCCATGTGCACGAAGGGGGAACCTGAGCTCGGATAAAAGCCGACGCCGCCGATCTGCATCTGCATGCCTATTTCACGCAGGGTCGAAAGCTTCACGCCGGGAATGTAAAAATCCATGGCCTTGCCGAGCATATGCTGGCTTTTTTCTGCGACACCCTTGGTGCGCGAACGCAAAAGACCGTTGGTCTCCGGCGAACGGAAGGCCGAGACGACATTGATATAATCGGTCGCGCCGCTGCGGCGATAAACTTCCCAAACGAGATCGAAAAGGCGCGGGTCCATGCGTGTGGGCTGATTGCGACGCCAGTCGCGCAAGAAGCGGTTCAGCTCCTGCAGGCCCTTCTGGTCGTATTTTCCATTGCGCTTGAAGGTAATGACCGCCTTCTCGCGGGTGTGGATATAATACAGTTTGAGGCTGCGCGTTTCGGCGGCGGCTTCCGTCGCAGAAACACCTACGAAAGGCATGGCGGCGAGCATCAGGCAGGCAAAGGTGACAGCGCGCGCCGACAGCTTCGTGCATATATCCTTGATCAAGCCGCGCGCAATCTTTGTCGAAAGCGCGTTATTGCGATGCAGATATGGCAATTCGATCCCCGCCTGGAAGACAATTTATGTCACATTGCCTCAAATGAACGTCAAATACGGTGACACGATGGCAAAATTGCCACACACATGCAACCTTCCTCTATATAGTGAATCAGCCACTAACAAGAGGTTTATAGACGGTAAGCGGATATCCTTGCTCAGAAGTTAACAAATTTCATGATCTGCCGGGCAATGCGCCATTTGCGGCGTCATGCGGCATCTCGAAGGGGATCGTCGGGATCGATGCCGTAATCCTTCAGTTTTCGATAAAGCGTCGAGCGGCCGATGCCGAGTTTTCTGGCGACCTGGCTCATCTGCCCGCGATAGAAACGTAGCGCGAAGCGGATAAGCTCCTCTTCGATCTCGGCCAGCTTTCGAATATTGCCAGCGTCGTCCATGCTCGAGATCAGGTTTCCGCCCCGGTATATGGTGGTGGAAACATCCGTTGTCTCTTCCACAACAGCGTGGCTTTCGGCGAGCGGAGGCGGCGGCGAATAGGCGGCCAGCTTCAGCGACGACCCGGATGGGGACCGGATGGCGTCACCCGCATCGTCCATCGTCGCGAATTCCGGCAGCTGCAACGCGATCTGCGGAAAATCGGTATCCGCCAGTTCCTCGCCCTGCGACAGGACAACGGCGCGGAAGACCGCGTTTTCAAGCTGGCGAATATTACCGGGCCAATCATAGGCCGTCAGAAGCGCCAGCGCGCTGGCATCAAGGCCGACGGGATTGGGCAATTTCTGTTCTGCGGAAAAACGCTCGGCAAAAACCCGCGCCAGATGCGGGATATCTTCCTTTCGGCGACGCAGCGCCGGAATGGTGATCGGGAAAACGTTGAGGCGATAATAAAGATCTTCGCGGAAACGGCCTTCCTTCACCTCTTCGATCAGGTTCTTGTTGGTGGCGGAGATCAGCCGGACATTGACCTTCTGCACCCGCGCCGAGCCGACGGTTTCGATTTCGCCCTGCTGAACCGCGCGCAGCAGCTTCACCTGCACGTCCAGCGGCAGATCGCCGATTTCATCGAGGAACAGCGTGCCGCCATCCGCTTCCATGAATTTGCCGATGTGTTTTTCCGTAGCACCCGTAAAAGCGCCCTTCTCGTGGCCGAAGAGAATGCTCTCCACCAGATTATGCGGGATGGCGCCACAATTGACGGTGATGAACGGCTTGTTCGCCCTGTCGCCTGCAGACTGAATGGCACGGGCAACCATTTCCTTGCCGACACCGGATTCGCCTTCCAGCACCACGGGAATACTGGACTGGGCGGCGCGCTGCGCCAGTTCTATCACCCTCAGCATTGCCGGGCTGGCGGAAACGATATCGGTAAAATTCACTGCATTGCTCCGTCCACGCCTGCCCGTGCGGGCCTTTGCCTCTCTCCTGTCCAGCTTGAGGGCATTGGAAATGGCCGCGCCGATCCTTTCCGGCGAGACTGGCTTGACGACGAAATCAAAAGCGCCGGCGCGCATGGCCTGGACGACGGTATCGATGCCGCCCTGCCCGGTCTGAACGATGACGGGAACATCGGTGCCGAGTTCGCCAACGGCTTTCAGAAAGGAAAGACCGTCCATTTCCGGCATCATGAGGTCGAGGACGATGACATTGATCTCACCGCTATATTGCTTGAGCAGCTCCAGCCCCGCCCTGCCGTTTTCGGCAAGCAAGGCCATATGCCCATAACGTTCCACCGCATTTTTGAGCAGGCGGCGCTGGACGGGATCATCGTCTATCACGAGAACATGCGCGGTCATTTTTGGCTCCGGTTTCCGGTTTATGGACCTGCGTCATGCGGTCCCTTGTGCCGCACTCTGGCACGGGAGACTTGAACATCCAGTTTTGAGATTTGCTTGCATTTTATCCATTGCTGCGGGAAACAAAGGCCCCATATGCTTCGCAAGCATAATCAGAAGGACGTGTTCGATGACCCTCAATCGCCTCACCCCGCAACCCGCATTCTCCCTTGCCGAAACTGCCGGTCCCGTACTCGGAGACCTGCCCGGCTGGAAGCTCTCGGATCTCTACCCGTCGGGCGATTCACCGGAATATAAGGGCGACATCGAAAAGGCGGCGGCCATGGCGACCGCTTTCGAGGATAAGTGGAAGGGCAAGCTTGAGGCGGCTGCAAAGGCCACGGGCGAAAAAGGCATCGGTACTGCGCTGAAGGAATATGAGGCGCTGGACGATCTTATCGGTCGCATCGGCTCCTTTGCCGGTCTGACCTATTTTTCCGATACATCGAACCCGGCAAACGGCAAGCTTTATGGAGATGCCCAGGCGAAGCTGACGGATATTTCCGCACATCTTCTGTTTTTCACGCTTGAACTCAACCGCATCGACGACGCGACGATGGACGCCTGCATGGTGAACGACGCCGCTGCAGGCCACTACCGGCCGTGGCTGGTGGATTTGCGCAAGGACAAGCCACATCAGCTGGACGACCAGCTGGAGCAGCTGTTCCTCGAAAAATCGATGACCAGTGCCGCTGCCTTCAACCGCCTGTTCGACGAAACGATGGCTGATCTGCGTTTCGACATCGACGGCGCGAGCCTTCCGCTGGAAGTGACGCTCAACATGTTGCAGGAGCCGGAGCCAGAGACCCGAAAAAAAGCAGCGGAAGCGCTGAGCGCCACCTTCAAGGATAATCTGCGGGTCTTCACCCTCATCACCAACACGCTTGCCAAGGACAAGGATATTTCCGACCGCTGGCGCAAGTTCGAGGATATTGCCGATAGCCGCCATCTGGCCAACCGCGTCGAGCGCGAAGTGGTCGATGCGTTGGCCGCCGCCGTGAAGAAAGCCTATCCGCGTCTTTCGCACCGTTATTACGCCATGAAGGCCAGGTGGCTCGGCATGGAGCAGATGAATTACTGGGACCGCAACGCGCCGCTTCCCGATACATCGAACACGATTATTCCGTGGGACGAGGCCAAGGACACCGTGCTTTCGGCCTACGGCAACTTCGCGCCTGAGATGGCCGATATCGCCCGCCGTTTCTTTGACGAGGAATGGATCGATGCCCCCGCCCGTCCCGGCAAGGCGCCGGGCGCATTCGCACACCCGACCGTGCCTTCGGCTCATCCCTACGTGCTCGTCAACTATCTCGGCAAACCGCGCGACGTCATGACGCTTGCCCATGAGCTTGGTCACGGCGTGCATCAGGTGCTGGCCGGCCAGCAGGGTGCCTTGATGTGCGCAACGCCGCTGACGCTTGCCGAAACCGCCTCCGTCTTCGGTGAAATGCTGACCTTCCGCAAATTGCTCGACGACACGAAGGATGTCAGGGAGCGCAAGGCCATGCTCGCCCGCAAGGTCGAGGACATGATCAACACCGTCGTGCGCCAGATCGCCTTTTATGAATTCGAGCGCAAGCTGCACACTGCCCGCAAGCAGGGGGAGCTGACTTCCGAACAGATCGGCGAATTGTGGCTCTCCGTGCAGGCCGAAAGCCTCGGCCCGGCAATCCGCATTTCCGAAGGCTACGAGACATGGTGGACATACATCCCCCATTTCATCCATTCGCCCTTCTACGTGTATGCCTACGCTTTCGGCGATTGCCTGGTGAACTCGCTTTACGCGGTTTACCAAAAGGCCGAGACGGGCTTTCAGGACAAATATTTCGAACTCCTGAAAGCGGGCGGGACCAAACACCATTCCGAGCTTCTGAAGCCCTTCGGCCTCGATGCCACCGATCCCTCCTTCTGGGACAAGGGACTTTCGATGATCGAAGGACTGATCGACGAACTGGAAGCGCTGGACAATAAACAGGCTTAACCCCGCCAGCCGGCAAGGCTATCCTATTTCGGACAAGCTTTGCCGGTTGATAGTGCCGGCGCAGAAACCGACCATCATGACAGGCGACGAGCACAGGCAATGAAACGCAAACCTGCCGATCTGACCTTGAGGGAAACCCTGCGCTGGGAGCCGCAAACCGGCTTTCAGCGCATCGACCAGCATATGCGCCGGCTGCTGCGGTCGGCCGATGCGCTCGGTTTTCGCGCCCCGGCCAATGCAATTCAGGCGCTGGAAAAGACGGTGGGCGGCGAAAAACCGCTCTGCGTCCGGCTGGTTATGAACTACAAGGGCGAACTCGATATCGAGACGGCCGATTTTAGTCCCGTACAAACAAATGCGGTCTGGCGCGTTCGTATCGCGACAAAAACCACGCTTGATTCCACGGATACCTTCTATCGCCACAAATCATCGCGTCGCGAGCCCTATGATGCCGCCCGCGCCGAATTTTCAGCCGAAGAGGCGGATGAAGTTCTCCTGCTCAATGAACGCGGCGAATTGTGCGAGGGATCATCGACCAGCATTTTCGTCGAAATGCCGGACGGGCAGTTGCTGACGCCGCCGCTCGACAGCGGCATCCTGCCGGGAGTGCTGCGTGCCGACCTGATCCGCGAACGCAAGGCGCGCGGACAGGCGCTGAAACCGCAGGATATTACCGGCCGGAAGTTCTTCGTCGGTAATTCGCTGCAAGGGCTGATTGCGGCGGAACTGGTTTAAACAGTCACCGCCAGAAGCCGGTCGCGGCCTTTTTCCTTGGCCGCATAAAGAGCCTGATCGGCGCGCATAAAAACATCATCGGCGCTTTCCGCCATCCGATACGTCGTCATGCCAGCCGAGCAGCTGTAGGAGAAATCGGGAAAGTCGGCCAGAGGTCTTGAAAGCCGCACCTTTTGCAGCAGCCGCTCGACAATCTCGCGGCCTTCGGCGACCGAACTGCGCGGCAGCACAAGCATGAATTCCTCACCGCCGATCCGGCCGAAACAATCCACCCGCCGGATGACGGAATGGGCGATGCCGACAAAATCGCGCAACACTGCATCACCACATTTATGGCCGAAACGATCATTGATCTGCTTGAAAAAATCGATATCGAGCGTGCAGAGGCAAAAGGGTGTTTCAAGCCCCTTGCCAACCCGTTCCACCTGCAGTGCCAGCTTGGCGAAAACGAAACGGCGGTTCGCCGTTCCCGTCAACTCATCCGTCTGCGAGGCGCGCACCGCCAGATCCCGGTCCTGCCGCAGCGCACGGTAACCCTGGCGCAATTCGGTCACGTCACTGGCAATGCACAGCATCCAGCCATCCTGCTGCACCGTTTCCGTCATCCAGAACCAGCGGCCGTCATACATGTCCATCTCGAAGGCGCGATAAGGCAGCTTGCCGCGCCGGGACTGCGCCGACAGGAGCCAGCCTTCGAAATCCCTGTGTCGAACGACAACACCGGTTTGCAGGCGGTGGTTCAGCCGCATGATATCCGCCCAGGTCGGAAATTCTTCCGGGGTAATTTGAAAGCTTTCCCGAAACGACGGGTTGGCATGCCGCAGCCGGTCTTCGGAATCGTAGAGGGCAATCAGAACGGGGGTGGCACTTTGAAGCGCTGCGACACGCTCGATGAAACTGTTCAACAGGCAATTCTCCTGTGATGGCAAAAACTCCCTGTCGTCATCGGCCAAAGCCCCCCAGCAGCTGGTCTCAAGACGAAAAGAAGAACTTGATTATAAACGCAGTCTCTAAAATGCGAAGAGGCAGAATGCGCGTGCACGGCTGCTTTCACCCCGACCGTCATATGTCCGTCATCCACCTGCCCTTTATTGTGGCACGCTTTTGTGATCTAGCTTACTTATTGGCTGAAAAAGGAAAATTGACGAATGACGGACGCAAACCATCCGATTTACGGCGATATTGACGGCCCCATCATCATGATCGGCTTCGGCTCCATTGGGCGCGGTACTCTTCCGTTGATCGAACGTCATTTCAATTTCGACAAGACCCGGCTCGTCGTCATCGATCCGCGCGAAGATATCGCCGCGTTTCTGGCCGAGAGGAATATTCACCACATCCGCACGCATCTGACCAAGGAGAATTACAAGGAAGTTCTGAGGCCGCTGCTCAAGGGCGTTCAGGGCCAGGGCTTCTGCGTCAATCTTTCGGTCGATGCCGCCTCCGTCGATCTGATGCGGCTCTGCCGCAAACACGGCATGCTTTACATCGACACCGTGGTTGAGCCATGGCCCGGCTTTTATTTCGACGCTGATGCAGATAATGCCTCCAGAACCAATTATTCGCTGCGCGAGACCATGCTGAAGGAAAAGGCGCGCAAGCCGGGCGGCACGACGGCCGTTTCCACCTGCGGGGCGAACCCCGGCATGGTGTCATGGTTCGTGAAGCAGGCGCTGGTCAATCTCGCCAAGGATACCGGCCTTGATATCGAAGAGCCACAGCCGCATGACCGGGAAGCCTGGGCAAAGCTGATGAAGCAGCTCGGCGTCAAGGGCGTGCATGTGGCCGAGCGCGATACGCAGCGGGCAAAGGACCCAAAACCCTTCGGCGCTTTCTGGAACACCTGGTCTGTGGAAGGTTTTATCGCCGAGGGTTTTCAGCCCGCCGAACTCGGCTGGGGCACCCATGAAAACTGGATGCCGAAAAACGCGAAAAAACAGAAGAAGGGCAGCAAGGCGGCGATCTATCTCGACCAACCCGGCGCCAATACGCGGGTGCGGACATGGTGTCCGGGACAGGGACCGCAATATGGCTTTCTGGTCACCCATAATGAGGCGATCTCGATTTCTGATTACTTCACCGTCCGCAATGATGATGGCGACGTGACCTATCGGCCGACCTGTCATTATGCCTATCACCCCTGCAACGACGCCATTCTTTCCCTGCACGAACTCTTCGGCAATGGCGGCATTCCACAGCCGGTGCAACATGTGCTGGGCGAAGATGAGCTGGTGGATGGCGCCGACGAGCTGGGCGTTCTGCTTTATGGCCACGACAAAAATGCCTATTGGTACGGCTCACGGCTGAGCCTGCAGGAGGCGCGTTCGCTCGCCCCCAACCAGAATGCGACTGGACTGCAGGTCAGTTCAGCGGTGCTGGCCGGAATGGTCTGGGCCATCGAAAATCCGCAGGTCGGCATCGTTGAGGCGGATGAAATGGATTATCGCCGATGCCTGGAGGTGCAGCGCCCCTATCTGGGCCCGGTCGAAGGACACTACACGGACTGGACGCCGCTCGACGGCCGCCCCGGCCTGTTTCCCGACAATATCGACACCTCCGATCCCTGGCAGTTCCGCAACATTCTGGTGCGGTGAGGAAGCGGCGTCTCATATTTGTCACATGGATGCTTTCATGCGGCATATGAGGAACCAGCAAGAGCAAGCAACGTTGCCTTGAAATAAGGAACGCTTCACGGCATGGTCGAAACACAGAAAGTTTCATCGAATCGCAGGAGAACAGGCTCATGAACTTCAAGACAAGCGCTGCTTTGCTTTGTGCCGCCATCGCGGTGTCTTCATGCGTCGCGCCGGGTCCCTCGCAGCAGACCTCGATGGCGCCTTCGCTTTCCCGCGGCCCGGCCGTCGATGGCCGCTGGATCGATCGCAACGGCATCGTGTCGACCTTCCAGAATGGCGCCTTCTCCACCCGTTCGACAGACACCAACACGCTTCTGGCCTCCGGCACCTATGTGACGATTTCGCCGACGCTCTACGAAATCAACATGACATCGCTGGTGCGCAATACGCAGTCGCGCGTCAACTGCGCCCTCGTTTCGCCTTCACAATTGAATTGCACGACAGACAGCAACAGCCAGTTCTCGCTGACGCGCCAAGGCTGATATAGCTGCCTTTTCAACGACATGACTTTCTTAAACGCACGCTTCCGGCGTGCGTTTTTCTTTGTTGCGCACCTGTCATAATTTCGCTTGCGGCAATGGCCGCTAAATGGAAACATCCGGCTTTGAAAGCCTGACATACTTTCAGATTAAAGAATGATCGGAGCACGGGCGGATGATGATCGGCAAGCCCGTATTATGTTTCAGACAGGAGAGAGGGACGATGAAAAGAATTTTGGGACTGGGCATGCTGAGCGTTTCCGCAATAACGCTTTCAGCCGGGGTCGCTCTGGCCGACTACAAACTTAACATTCTTCACATCAACGACCTGCACTCACGCATCGAAGCGATCAACAAATTCGACTCGACCTGCTCTGCTGCCGAAACGGAAAAGAACGAATGCTTCGGCGGCATCGCCCGCGTGAAGAGCGCGATCGACGCACGCCGGGGTGAACTGGGCAGCAACGCCAATCTTCTGGTTCTCGACGCCGGCGACCAGTTCCAGGGCTCGCTGTTCTATACGCAGTACAAGAGCGGACCGGTCGCGGAATTCATGAACGGTATCGGTTTCGATGCGATGGCAATCGGCAACCATGAATTCGATGACGGCCCGGAAGAGCTGTTGAAATTCATCAATGCGCTGAAGTTCCCGATCATTTCCGGAAACACCAAGGCAGCGACCGATTCCATCCTTGCCGACAAATACAAGGGTTATGTCATCAAGGATCTGGGCGGCCAGAAGGTTGCCGTGGTTTCCGTGCTTGCGACCGACACCAATGAGACGTCGTCCCCTGGCGACAAGATCAGTTTCGAGGACGAGGTCACCTATCTGAAGGGCGCCGTAAAGGAAATTCAGGATCAGGGCGTCAACAAGATCGTGCTGCTTTCGCATGTCGGTTATGTCAAGGATCAGGAAATCGCCCGCGCTGTGGACGGCATCGACGTCATCGTCGGCGGCCATAGCCACACCCTGCTTTCCAGCACTGACCCGAAGGCTGCCGGTGCTTATCCCACTCTCGTCAAGAACCCGTCCGGGATCGATGTCCCGATCGTCACTGCCTATGCCTATTCGAAATATCTCGGTGACCTGACAGTGACCTTCGATGACAATGGCGTGGTTAAATCCGCCGAAGGCGCACCGAAGCTTCTCGACGCTTCCGTCACGCCCGACGAAGGCTTTACCAAGCGCGTGACGGAACTTGCCGGCCCGCTCGAGGAGATGAAGAAAAAGGAAATCGGTTCTTCTGAAGCTCCCATCGACGGTTCACGGGAAGTTTGCCGCGCCAAGGAATGCACGATGGGCAACCTCGTTTCCGACGCGTTGCTGGACCGCGTCAAGGACCAGGGCATCACCATCGCCATCCAGAATGGCGGCGGTCTGCGTGCCTCCATCGATGCCGGCACAGTAACGATGGGCGAAGTCCTGACGGTTCTGCCGTTCCAGAACTCCATCGCCACATTCCAGTTGAAAGGCTCCGACGTTGTGGCCGCCCTTGAAAATGGCGCCGGCCAGATCGAGGAAGGGGCCGGGCGCTTCGCCCAGGTAGCCGGCCTCAAATATTCGTTCGACCGTTCCAAGCCTGCCGGCAGCCGCGTCGTTTCCGTCGAGGTCAAGGAAGGTAACGGCTTCGTGCCGCTCGATCCGGACAAGACCTACGGCGTCGTCTCCAACAACTACATGCGCTCGGGCGGCGACGGCTATAAGGTTTTCGCGACCAAAGCCGTTAATCCCTATGACTTCGGCCCGAGCCTTGAAGATGCGGTTGCGGCCTATATCAGTGCCAACAGCCCCTATAAGCCACAAACCGACGGACGCATCACCGATGTAACGCCGGCGGATTACGTTGCGCCTGTAAAACAGCCGGCACCGGCAGCTCCCGCACCCACTGCGACAGCACCTGCTGCCACGACACCGGCACCCGCCACCACCGCAACTCCGGCGCCTGCTGCACCCGCTGCCCCGACGCCTGCGGCCGCAGCCGCAGCAGCCAGCAAATATGTTGTCGAAAAGGGCGATTCTCTCTGGAAGATCGCAGCGGAAAAATATGGCGACGGCGCGCTTTGGACCAGAATTGCCAAGGCGAACACTCTGAAACGGCCGAACCATATCGAGATCGGCGAAGAACTCGAACTTCCGGCTCAATAAGCCGGAAGCCGCAAGACAGGGCAATTTGCCGCAGACTGGAAGCCGGCCCTCAGCCAAGGGGCCGGCTTCTTATTTTTCCATAAAAAACAGTATGTTGTGCACTGCGAATTATCAAAAAGCAGCGTGACCGCTCATTGAATGAGCAAATCACACCCGTTGGTGGTTCAATCCTGAAAAAATTCGTCTAGAACACGTGAACAAATCGACGGCACGGGCGTATAGCTCGGGCATTTCCGGCAAAAGCCATCACGGTTCGCATCCGGTATGTATAGACAGAAGATTGAGCCTTTCCGCCCCTATTCCAGACGGAAAAGCTCTCACGCAAACAGTCCGAGTTTCAGGGTGTCATTCATGGCGACAGAACTATCCGCACTCCCCGTAGACCATCCCCGCATAACGTTCGGCAAGGTTGGCGTCCTGCTCGTCAATCTCGGTACGCCTGACGGTACGGACTACTGGCCGATGCGCCGTTATCTGGCGGAGTTTCTGAGCGACAAGCGCGTCATCGAGTGGTCGCGCCTCTATTGGTATCCGATCCTTTACGGCATCGTTCTCAACAAGCGCCCGCAGAAAGTTGGCAAGGCTTATGAGGAAATCTGGAACCACGAGCGTAACGAAAGTTACCTGCGCACCTTCACCCGCAGCCAGGGCGAACTGATGGCACAGGCGTTGAAGGATCTGCCCAACGTCGTCGTCGACTGGGCGATGCGCTACGGCCAGCCTTCCATTGCCTCGAAAATCGATGCATTGAAGGAACAGGGTTGCGAAAAAATCCTGCTTTTCCCGCTTTACCCGCAATATGCCGCATCGACCACGGCAACGGTGAACGACAAGGCATTCGAACATCTGATGAAGCTGCGCTGGCAGCCCGCCATTCGCACCGTGCCGCCCTATCACGACGATCCGGCCTATATCGAGGCGCTCGCAACCTCCGTCAAAAACCATCTGGCGACGCTGGACTGGGAGCCGGAGATGCTGATCACCTCCTTCCACGGCATTCCGCAATCCTATTTCAAAAAGGGCGATCCCTATTATTGTCATTGCCAGAAAACCGCCCGCCTGCTGCGGGAGGCCCTTGGCCGGACCGACAAGAATTTCATGATCACCTTCCAGTCGCGTTTCGGGCCGGAAGAGTGGTTGCAGCCCTATACCGACAAGACCGTGGAAAAGCTGGCATCCGAGGGCATCAAGCGCATCGCCGTCATGAACCCTGGCTTCGTATCGGATTGTCTTGAGACGCTGGAGGAAATTGCCGGTGAAGCCGGAGAAATCTTCCTGCACAATGGCGGCGAGAAATTCACCCATATTCCTTGTCTTAACGACAGCGCCGAGGGCATGAACGTTCTCGAAAAGGTTGTAAGACAGGAGTTGCAAGGCTGGGTGTAATCTTGCCATAACGCTACTGGGGTAAAACCCAGATGGTTCTGATCCTTGGAGGGAAAGTGATGATTGCATTGGGCGGTTTCGACATCGTCGTCATAGCGGCGGTTGTTCTGGTTATTCTGGTGCTGTTTGCCGGCATCAAGACCGTGCCGCAGGGGCATCGTTACACGGTTGAACGGTTCGGGCGTTACACCCGCACGCTCGAACCCGGCCTGAACCTCATCGTGCCGTTCTTCGAAAGCATCGGTTCGAAAATGAATGTCATGGAGCAGGTGCTTCATATACCAACGCAGGAAGTCATCACCCGCGATAATGCCAGCGTCTCGGCCGATGCCGTCACCTTCTATCAGGTACTCAATGCCGCACAGGCCGCCTACCAGATTTCAAATCTGCAGATGGCGATCGAAAACCTCACCATGACCAACATCCGCTCGGTGATGGGTTCGATGGACCTCGACGAGTTGCTGTCGAACCGCGATGCCATCAATGACCGCCTGCTGCGCGTGGTCGATGAAGCAGTGGGACCATGGGGCATCAAGGTCACCCGCATCGAAATCAAGGACATCGCGCCCCCGAAGGATCTCGTGGATTCCATGGCGCGGCAGATGAAGGCCGAGCGCGAAAAACGCGCGCAGGTGCTGGAAGCCGAAGGCGCCCGCAACGCCCAGATTCTGCGCGCCGAAGGCGCAAAACAATCCGCCATTCTGGAAGCCGAAGGCCAGCGCGAGGCAGCATTCCGGGACGCCGAAGCCCGTGAGCGTCTGGCAGAAGCCGAAGCTAATGCCACCCGAATGGTGTCGGAAGCCATCGCCGCCGGCAATGTTCACGCCATCAACTATTTCGTTGCCCAGAAATACACCGAGGCGCTGGCTGAAATCGGCACGGCCAAGAATTCCAAGATCGTGCTGATGCCGATGGAAGCCTCGGCGCTGATTGGTTCACTCGGCGGTATCGGCACCATTGCGAGAGAGGTTTTTGGTGATAAGGGCGATGCGCCATCCGCCCCGGCCCCAGCTCCAACTCGCTCCGTGCCGCCAACCCGGCCTTCCCCCTTCGGTTCCTCATCGGAGAGATAACGATGCTGCAACGGCTTGCCACTGAGCTGGGACCATGGAGCTGGTGGATCGTCGGCTTTGTGCTGCTGGCCGCCGAGCTTATCGCTCCGGGCGTTTTCCTGATCTGGATCGGCCTTGCCGCGCTGGTCATCGGCGCGGTGTCGCTGCTTTTATGGGATGCGGCATATTGGGCCTGGCAATTGCAGCTGGTGTTGTTTGCCGCGCTCTCCGTCGTCTTTGCCCTGCTCGGCCGGAAATATTTCGGCAGGAACCGGGCCGCCACCGATGAACCGTTCCTCAATCAGCGCGAGGCAAGCCTTGTTGGCCGCACCGCGACGCTGCAGGAGCCAATTGTCGAGGGACGTGGCCGGATAAGGCTGGACGACACGTGGTGGCCGGTAAATGGCGAAGACCTTCCGGCCGGAACCCGCGTGAGGATTGCGTCAGCACGCGGCCGCACGCTGACGATCGAGCCCATAGACCGATAGAAAGCCCTGTGGCCTCAGGCCACGCCGATTCTCAACAGATCGTGGAAATGCACAAGGCCGATCGGCCTGTTGTCATCATCCACCACGATCAGCGCGCCGATGTGGAATTTTTCCAGTGTCGCCAGCGCGCTGGTCGCCAGCACTGATTTTTTGACCGTCTTCGGAGTACGGGTCATGATATCGTCCACCGTCAATTCGGCGAGATTGCGCGACAGGTTGCGGGCCAGATCACCCTCGGTGACGATGCCGCACAGACGGCCATCCTCATCCAGAATGCCGACACAGCCGAAATGCTTACGGGAGAGAACGCCGACCGCTTCCGGCATGGCTGTTCCCTTGGTCACCAGCGGCACACGATCGCCGGTATGCATGATATCGCTGACCAGTTTCAGGCTGGCGCCCAGTTTGCCGCCGGGATGAAACACCCGGAAATCACCGGCAGTGAAATTGCGGGCCTCCAGAAGTGCCACGGCAAGGGCATCACCCAGCGCCAGCTGCATCAAGGTGGAAGTGGTGGGTGCCAGACCAAGCGGACAGGCTTCCTGTTCATTGGGGACCAGCAGCACGATATCGGAGGCCTTCGCCAGCGATGAAGTCTCGGAACAGGTGAGTGCGATCAGCGGAATGGAGAAGCGGCGCGAATAGTTGATGATGCTGCGCAGTTCAGCACTTTCACCACCTTTGGAGATCGCCAGAACCACATCGTCGCCACCGATCATGCCCAGATCGCCATGATTGGCCTCGGCCGCATGTACAAAAAACGCCGGTGTGCCGGTGGAGGCGAAAGTGGCGGCGAGCTTTGCGCCGATATGGCCGCTTTTACCGACCCCGGTGATGATGAGACGGCCATTCGACTGGCCGATTGTCTCAATCGCCTTGCAGAAAGGCTCGGAAAGACCGTTGGTGAGAGCGGCCTCAAGGGCGGCAAGACCAGCCCGCTCCATCGAAATCGTCCGCACAGCGGATGAGATGGCATTGTCTTCGACCAGTTTGACGGCGCGCGTAATCATGGCCGACTGTTACTCTTTCACCCGGAATAAGTCCACTCTTCAGCCGGCCAGTGCTACTTTTTAGTGCCGCAGGTCCGGCGGAGAGATTTCCTCGATCGTTCCCAGCCGCTTGAAAGGGATGTTTTCTTCATCGACCAGATATCGCCCGACTGTCCTTACCCATGATACCGAACCATCGTCCCGGCGCACGGCATATTCCTGATTGTAAAAGCTTGCCGCCTTCAGGGTGATCAAGGCGGTCTCGATCACACGATTTCGATGATCCAGATGCACTTTTTCAAGCATTTGAAAAATGCTGATACCCTGCATCGCCTGTCTTAACGGAATTCCGAAGAGTTCCGCACAGACCTCATCCAGATAGAATCGGTCGTTGGTAATATCCCAGCAATAAAAACCGACCTGCTTGATGTTCGAAACGGAATTCATGAAACGACGCTGTCACATAAAATAAAAATCAAAGAATTTACCAAGCAATAGAAAGCCCATTACCCTTAAATCATAGGGCGATTCCGTGCCAAATTGAAACGTTTAAATCTTATCATATTAGAAATATTTTGCACTGCGGTACGGTTTTCCGTTCCTCCGGCTGGCAGAATTCTGATTGCAAACCGTGAGCGCGAGCCTCACCGATTTTCACGCGGTAGCCAAAACGCTGAAATCCCAGCGATCTTTATCAACTGTTAACCATAAAAAACCTATTGTTAAAGCGATGTTAAAACTTGCGTCGCCTGTCGGGTCCCTGGTTTGTCCACGTCATTTCATCGGCCTCTCATTCATTTGGCCCGGGGAAGTGTTTTGGCGAATTGTCGATCCGGCATCGGCCAAATTCGCCGGGTGAAGAGGAATGAATGTGAAGGGCGCCGCCACACGTCTGCAGACGTCGCGGAAAGCAGCAACCCTGTTGCTTGCCTGCACGCTTCTTTGCTCCACCACGACAAACCTTTTCGCCCAAACCACCGTTACAGCCACCCCCTTATTGCCCGGCACCGCTCCCGCCGGCGACGGAACAACTTCGGCCACCCCGGCAACGGGCGTTGGAGCAGCGGCGGATGCAGAACAGGCTGCACCTGCGGCCGCCGCGCCTGCGCCACAGCAGCTCTGGCGCCCCTCGAACAATCCCGGCGACCCGATTTACGAACAGCAGGACGATGCGGGCCAACCCTATGCCGAGGCTGAAAACCCCTATGAGCCGACGGTGGATGGCGGTGAAAACCCGCAGATAGCAGCTGAGCCTGGCCAGACCCCCGGCATCCGGCTCGGTACATTCCTGCTGCGTCCCGCAATCAGCCAGACCATCAACACGGAAAAACAGACAAATACCGGTGGTCCCTCCAGACGCAACTATCTGACAACAGGCATCCGCGGCACGCTTACCAGCGACTGGTCCCGCCACGCGCTGACCGTGACGGGCGACGGCGCCTGGGAGAGAAACTTCGGTGGCGACAAGGATGGCGAAGAGCCCCGGGCGCGGATAGAGGCCGATCTGCGCCTCGATCTCGGCGAAGAGACGAAGGCCAATCTCAAAGCCGGTTACGAGTTCAGCCGCGAAGACACGACGGACCCCAATGCTCTGACCGGCGCTGCCGTGCAGGGCGGTGAGCACCGTTTCACGACTGGCGCGTCGATAGAGCGGGATTTCGGCAAGCTGCGTGGGCTTGCGGCGCTCGATCTCTCCCGCACGGTCTATACGGATGCGAAAGGCCTTGATGGCCGGCCGATCAGCCTCAGCGACCGCGACCAGAACGGTGCGAACCTGCGCGGGCGCATTGGTTACGAATTATCGCCGGCGCTGATCCCGTTCCTGGAACTGAATGCGGGAAAGACCAAATATGACAGTCGGCTGGATAATTCCGGTTACGCCCGCTCCTCCAATTCCTATGGTGCGAAGATCGGAACCGAGGTCGATCTCGGCGAAAAGACCCGTGGCGAGGCCGCCATCGGTTATCTGCGCAAGCAATATGATGACGACCGTCTTGCCTCCATCGGCGCCTTGACGCTGGACGGCGAACTCAACTGGTCGCCGCAGCGCGGAACGAATGTCAATCTCGGCCTGCGCACGACGATTGAGGATTTTGCCGGCGGTCCGCAGGGCGGCTGGATTTCCTATCGGCTGGATGCCGGGCTTACCCACGAATTACGCAACAATCTGGTCGCACGTTTGACGGGACAGATCGTGCACCGCACATTCCCCTCCTCCGACATCGAGAATGCCGTGGAATATACGGCAGGTGCCGGTCTAACGTGGGGGCTGAACCGCTATCTCGACCTGACCGCCGACGTCAGCTACCAGTGGACGCCGGTTTATGACAGCAACGAATTCCGCGTCGGTGCAGGACTTGTCCTGAAGCGGTAATCACCAAACAAAAATCCCGGCGCGAAGGCCGGGATTTTGTCGTGTTCTGGTCGGTTACTTCAGTCCCTCGATCAGGGCCTTGATCGGCTCTTCGATCGCCGGACGAATATCACCACGTTCAAGAGCGAAGGCGACGTTGGCGAGGATGAAGCCGTCCTTGGCGCCGCAATCGAAAGTCTGGCCGCGGAAGTGATAGCCGGCAAACTCCTGCGACTGGGCAAGCGTCAGCATGCCGTCCGTCAGCTGGATTTCATTGCCTGCACCACGCTCCTGATTTTCGAGAATGTCGAAAATCTCCGGCTGCAGGATGTAACGACCGTTGATGTAGAAATTCGACGGTGCCGTACCCTTGGCAGGCTTTTCGACCATCTCTGTGATCTTGAAACCTTCGCCCACGGCATCGCCCACACCAACGATACCGTATTTGTGGGTCTGGTCGGGAGCGCATTCCTGCACCGCGATCACGTTGCCTGCAGTCTGGTCGTAAAGTTCGACCATGCCTTTCAGGCAGCTTTTCTGCGAATGCATGATCATGTCCGGCAACAGCACGGCGAAAGGCTCGTCGCCGACGATATCGCGGGCACACCAGACCGCATGGCCAAGACCGAGCGGCACCTGCTGGCGCGTAAAGCTTGCCGTGCCGGCTTTGGGCAGAAGGCCGGCCAGCAATGTCAGCTCGGCATTCTTGTTGCGCTCACGCAGCATCTGTTCGAGTTCAAATTGAATATCAAAATAATCTTCGATCACCGCCTTGCCGCGGCCGGTGACAAATACAAAATGCTCAATGCCTGCTTCCGCCGCCTCATCGACGACGTATTGAATGACCGGCTTGTCAACGACAGTGAGCATTTCTTTCGGAACCGCCTTGGTTGCGGGCAGGAAACGGGTACCGAGACCTGCGACCGGAAATACGGCCTTCCGAATTTTTTTCTGTTCTACCACATATCCCTCCTGAGAGATAAAACTTGATCACAATCCCCGCACGCTGTTGTTATTTCAAAAATAACAACGTTTTGTAAAGGGTGACGCTACCATCTATTAATGGTAAAGAATTTGTTGACGTTCTTTTGTTATCCCTGCTGATGCCCGATGCGTTTTCGCAATCGAAATGACATTCGAGAGAACGAAAGACTGACGATGACAAAGATGATCCTTTCAGATGTCCGCAAATTCGGCTGCATGATGGTTGCAGGCCTGGTGATCTCCCTGACCCCTGTTTCGGCCCATGCCGACGCCGGATTCAGACAGTGGATCAACCAGTTCTACGCAACAGCGGCAAAAGAAGGCATCAGCAAGGCGACCTATCAGAAGGCCTTCGCCGGCGTTAGCGAACCGGACCCGGATGCGCTGCGCAAGGCAACCTTTCAGCCGGAATTCACCACCCAGATCTGGGATTATCTCGATTCCCGCGTCAACCCCTATACGGTGCGGATCGGCCGCGAGATGAAGATGAAGCATGCGACGACCCTGAACTGGATCGAGCGCAACTTCAATGTCGACAAGCACATCATTCTCGCCATCTGGTCGATGGAATCCAATTACGGCGCGGTTCTCGAAAAGCCGGAGCGGCTGCACAACATCCCGCAGGCTCTTGCGACGCTTGCCTATTCCGATCCCAAGCGCGCCAAATTCGCGCGCACGCAATTGATCGCCGCCCTCAAAATCCTTCAGGCGGGCGATGTCACACCGAAACAGCTGACCGGCTCCTGGGCGGGCGCGATGGGGCACACCCAGTTTATTCCGACCAGCTATCTGCTTTACGCGGTAGATGCCGACGGCAATGGCAAGCGTGACATCTGGCACTCGGTTCCCGATGCGCTGGCGACAGCCGCAAATCTTCTTTCCAAGAACGGCTGGGAACCCGGCCGGACCTGGGGTTATGAAACCGCCGTGCCGCGCGGCGGCGCACGTTATGAAGGCCAGACGAAGACGATTTCGGAATGGGCAAAGCTCGGCTTTGCCCGCCCGAACGGCAAGAATTTTACCCGCGGCTCCGATCGCGCCATGCTGAAATTGCAGGGTGGAGCAAGCGGTCCGGGCTTCCTGATGATGAAAAACTTCTTCACCATCAAGAAATACAACGCATCGGACAGCTATGCGCTGGCCGTCGGCCTGCTCGCGGATGAAATCGCCGGTTATGGCGGCATGCAGCAGAAATGGCCGCGCCCCGATGGCACGCTCGACATTCGCGAAAAATTCGAGCTCCAGACCCGCATGAAGGAACTCGGTTATTACGACGGCGAGATTGACGGTAATTTCGGCTCCGGTTCGAAAGCAGCCATTAGCGCCATCCAGTCGCGCATGGGCATGGAAAATGACGGCCAGCCGTCGCAGAGATTGCTGAGAGCCCTGCGCAATTGATAATATGCCGGCGAATTCGGCGGGGGTTCACCACCGCCGAAGCATCCGGAAAGGTCGATGTTATGAATTGGAAACCAACGGTGAATAGCAAAAAGACCGGATGGCGCATCTGCGCCATCATTCTTTCTGCTGCCCTTTGCGTGCCGCTCGTTCCATCCCAGTCCTTTGCCCAGGAACAGCGGCGTACCCTGTTCGAAATGCTGTTCGGCAGGCCGGTAGGCCGCGATGGCTCATCCGGACGTGAATACCAGCCCCGCAGCCGGCGGGATTTCCCCTCTGCCCCGCGCGAAAGATCGGTCACACGTCCGCAACCTGCGCGAAAGGCACCTTCGGTGGTTCAGATGCGAACCGCAAAGCCGGAGCCGGCCGCCAAGCTTGAAAATGCACGACGCGTTCTCGTTATCGGTGACTTCCTGGCCGGCGGCATGGGGGAAGAGCTCGTCAATGCCTTTGCCAGTTCGCCGGCAATTGCCGTCGATGTGCGGGCGAATGGTTCTTCCGGTCTCGTCCGCACGGATTATTACGACTGGTTTTCCAATCTGCCGCAATTCATAAGCGAGACCAATCCGGCCACCATCGTCATCATGATGGGCTCGAACGATCGCCAGCAAATGCAGATCGGCGATATCCGGGAAAAATTCGGCACCGATGTCTGGTTCAAGGAATATGAACGGCGGATCGATGAACTCCTGACCCTTGCCGGCCGGCCGAAAGTGCCACTGCTCTGGGTTGGCCTTCCCGCCTTCCAGTCCCCCTCGCTTACAGCCGATCTCGTCGGCTTCAACCGGCTCTACCGCAGCCATGTCGAAAAATATGGCGGTGAGTTCGTGGATGTATGGGACGGATTTGTCGATGAAGGCGGAAAATTCGTCATCACAGGTTACGACATGAACGGCCAGCAGGCCCGTCTGCGCGAGGCTGATGGCATCGGCATGACACAGGCCGGCAAGCGCAAGCTCGCCTTCTACGTCGAGAAATTCGTGCGCAGACACCTCGATAGCGCCGGCCCGGATCTCGTGAAGCTGGACGGCAGCAATCTTCCGGCGCTCACCTCGCTGCCGGCGCTTGGCATCGATGCGGGGCAGGTGCGCACGCAGCCGATCAGCCTTACCGATCCCAATCTCGATGGTGGCGACAAGCTGCTGGGCGATGCACCTTTGACAGCCGGGCCGACACGGGTCTCGGTGGTGGAATCGCCACGTGAACGGCTGACCAAGCGTGGCGAAATGGCCGATGCGCCAGCCGGCCGCATTGATGACTATCGGGTCGTCCCGGAGAATGTGCAAGCCCGACAATAGGCGCTTCTCCACCGGCATCACAAACGCGGCCGGGCGTAATGTTTAGGCAATGCGAAAATGGCAAGGTAACGGAAGTTCTGCAGGGATGCGGCCTGTAGCCGCATTCTGTATGGCGATATTTCTTCGTTACCACCACAAAGCTGTCATTTTTACTTCATGCACGGCCCACGTGAGCCGCGTCAAGATTTTGCCGAGACCAATTCATGCGCCTGCTGCTAGTTGAAGACGAACGCGAAATGGCAGCAGCCCTGTCCGCCGCGCTTCACCGGTTCGATATCATCGTGGACAATGTCGGCACGCTCGACCTTGCCCGTCATGCCATCATGGACGGTGTCCACGATCTTGTCGTTCTCGACCGGCAATTGCCCGATGGAGACGGTATCCAGCTTATAGAGGATCTGCGCGTTTTACCGGTCACTCCGCCGATCATCGTATTGACGGCGCAGGGCGCACTTGCCGACCGCGTGAAGGGCCTGAACCTCGGTGCGGATGATTATCTGGCCAAGCCCTTTGCCGTCGAAGAACTTCTCGCCCGCATCCGCGCCCTGATGCGACGACCCGCCAGCGCGGTGACGATGACGGCGAAGCTGGGCAAGCTGGAATTTTGCTTCGAAACCCGTGAAGTCCGCATTGCGGGCGAGTTTCTTGCCCTGACCAGGCGGGAACTGCTCATTCTTGAAGCGCTGTTGCGGCGGCAGGGCAGAACGGTGCTGCGTTCGCTGCTGGAGGAAGCCGTCTATAATTTCGATGATGAAATCCAGTCCAATGCCCTCGATTCCCACATTTCCCGTTTGCGCCGCAAATTGCTGTCCGCCGATGCGGGGGTGGAGGTCCATGGCATTCGCGGCGTCGGCTATCTTTTGAGAGCGACATCATGAAACCGGCCAAGAGAAAATCGCTCAAGCGCCGCCTGACCATTCAATTACTGCTGTTCCAGATCGGCAGCCTTTTCATCGTCAGCGCCGGCTTCGTCGCCTATCTGTCCACCGGCGGCGGAAGCAGCGCACTGCTCAGCCCACAGGCAGCCCAGATTACCGCCAATGCGCTGGTGCGGGACAAGGATGGCCGGCTAGTTCTGAAGGAAACGAGTGAATTCGCGCAATTGCGCAGTAGCACACCCGACTTCTGGTTCGCCGCCGTCAGCGAAACGGGAGAGGTCATACAGGGTGGGCAAGTTCCCGAAGCGTTCAGCAACATGGGTCAACAGCTGAGCGATATCAGGCTCTCGGATATACGCGAGGCGGCGTTGTCCTATTCCTATCTCGCCGTCGTGCGTATTGCCATCGTTCGCCGCGTTTCCGGGCCGGCCGGCGAATTCGCCATGATCGGCAAAGGCGGACCGTTCAGCATGACATTCCCCGTCCTGCTGTTTTCCAACATATTGATCATGCCGATCCTCATTCTCATGTCGATTGTCACAATCATGACCATTCCCTGGATCATTCGCAGGGAATTTCTCGCCCTCTCCGCCATTGCACGCACGGCAGAGACCATCGATATCGACAAGCGCGGATATCGATTGCCGGATGGCGATATTCCAAGAGAGGTGCAGCCGCTTGTGCATGCCGTCAACGGCGCGCTGAAACGGCTGGACGATGGCTACGAACGGCACAAGCGCTTCATTCTCGACGCTGCCCATGAATTGCGAACCCCCGTCGCCATTCTCCAGACCCGCGTTGAAACGTTGCTGGACGGCCCGTCCCGGAGCAGGATATTGGCTGATGCCAGCCGCATTGCCGTGCTGGCCGAACAATTGCTTGATCTGCAGCGTCTCGGCGGACAGAAAGCGCCGCTTATTCCGCTTGATCTTGTCAGCCTGTGCAGGTCGGTCGTTGCTGACATGGCGCCGCTTGCCATCTCCCAAGGCTATGAGCTTTCTTTCGAGCCGGAAGAAGAACCAATCCTTGCTCTGGCCGATGACGCCTCATTGCAACGCGCCCTTATGAATATCGTGCAGAATGCCATCGAACATGGCGGCAATCGCGGAACGATCACCATAAAGGTCGCCGCCAATCGCGTTATCGACATATGCGACGAGGGCAGTGGGATTCCAGAAGAGGACCGGGAGCTGGTGTTTGATGCATTCCACCGTTTGAGACCGAAAGATCGCGGCACCGGGCTCGGTCTCAATCTCGTTCAGGAAATCATCCGTTACCATGGCGGAGAAATCACCATCAGCGATTCCTCCACAGGGGGCGCCTGTTTCCGTATCAGCCTCCCCTATTGCTGACACACGGTTTTTCGCAAAAAAGCTGCTTTTCGAAAAAACCCGTAATGCCGGTGTAATTCACAGGCGCGATATTTTGCCTGTCCCCAACGATGCGACACCCCAATCGCATTTTTGGTCGTCCGGTCAAGCGAAAGGCCTGTTGTGTTTCGCACAACAGGCCTTTTGTGTTTCTTCGTGCGGCTTACGCCGACATTAATCCGCTCAGCGTGGCAATAGGCTTGCACCCATCAGGGCTTCATCGATCGCACGCGCCGCCTGACGGCCTTCGCGGATCGCCCAGACCACCAGCGACTGGCCGCGGCGAACGTCGCCCGCCGCCCACAGCTTATCGACGGAGGTTTTGTAGTCAGTCTCGTTGGCGATCACATTGGTGGAGCCGCGACGGTCGGTATTCAGCGCCAGCTTGCCGTTCATTTCCTTCAGCACGCTATCGGTGAAGGGACCGGAGAAGCCGATGGCGATGAAAGCGAGATCAGCCTTGATGATGAATTCCGTGCCGGCAATCGGCTTGCGGCGGTCATCCACCTGACAGCACTTCACGCCGGTCAACACGCCGTCTTCACCGACGAACTCAAGTGTCGCCACCTGGAACTCGCGAATGGCGCCTTCGGCCTGAGAAGAAGAGGTGCGCATCTTGGTTGCCCAGAAAGGCCAGACCGCCAGCTTGTCTTCCTTTTCCGGCGGCATGGGACGAATGTCGAGCTGGGTGACCTTCACCGCGCCCTGACGGAAGGCGGTGCCGACGCAGTCGGACGCCGTATCACCGCCGCCGACAACGACAACATGCTTGCCACCGGCAAGGATCGGATCGGCCGGCCAGCCGACGCTGTCGATGTTCTCACGGCCGACGCGACGGTTCTGCTGCACGAGATACGGCATGGCGTCGTAGACACCATGCAGATCTGCGCCGCCGATGCCGGCAGGACGAGGAGTTTCCGAACCACCGCAATAAAGCACCGCATCGTGATCAGCCAGGAGCGCCTCGACGGTCACATCAACGCCGACATTAACGCCGTAATGGAAGGTGACGCCTTCGCCCTTGATCTGCTCGACGCGGCGGTCGATGAAGTTTTTCTCCATCTTGAAATCCGGAATGCCGTAACGCAGCAGGCCACCGGCCTTCGATTCACGCTCATAAACGTGCACCTCGTGGCCGGCACGGCCAAGCTGCTGAGCGGCCGCCATGCCAGAGGGGCCGGAGCCGATGATGGCGACTTTCTTGCCGGTGTGGATCGTCGCCGGCTTCGGCACGATGAAACCCAGCTCATAGGCCTTGTCGGCAATCGCCTGTTCGACGGTCTTGATGGCGACCGGCGCATCCTCGAGGTTCAGCGTGCAGGCTTCCTCGCAAGGCGCAGGACAGACGCGGCCGGTAAATTCCGGGAAGTTATTGGTGGAATGAAGGTTGCGGATCGCCTCTTCCCAATTGTTGTTATAGACCAGATCGTTCCAGTCGGGGATCTGGTTGTGCACGGGACAGCCCGTCGGGCCGTGACAATAGGGAATGCCACAATCCATGCAGCGTGCCGACTGCTTCTGCACTTCGGCATCCGACATCGGAATGGTGAATTCGCGGAAATGGCGGATACGATCCGATGCGGGCTGATACTTGCCCACCTGCCGGTCGATTTCCAGAAAACCTGTTACCTTGCCCACGTTTATGTCCTCACATCAAAGCGGAGCGCCTGTCGGGCCCCAGTACCAGTAAGCGAAACCGAAAGCCGCCCCCAATACGATGAACTCAAATCCGATCTCGCCGCTCGTCCAGTAGATCGCCGTGGGAACGGCGATCGCGATCAACAGCGAGACCAGTTGGTGTAATATCTTCACGCGGCGGATTACTCCGCTGCCACACCCATCTTCATCCGCTCCATGTCCTCAAGCGCACGACGGTACTCGACCGGCATGACCTTGCGGAACTTCGGGCGGAACTCGCTCCAGCGGTCGAGTATATCCTTGGCGCGCGCCGAGTTCGTGTAGTGGAAGTGGTTGGAGATCAGCTGGTAGAGGCGCTCCTCGTCGTGGCGCGTCATGTCCTCGGAAACGTCCACGCGTCCCTTGTGCATGAGGTCGCCGCCGTGATGGTGCAGCTTTTCCAGCATGTCGTCTTCTTCCGGAACCGGCTCCAGCTCGACCATCGCCATGTTGCAGCGGGTAGCAAAATCACCGGTCTCATCGAGAACATAGGCCACGCCGCCGGACATGCCGGCCGCGAAGTTACGTCCCGTCTCACCGAGAACCACCACGATACCGCCGGTCATATATTCGCAGCCATGGTCGCCGACACCCTCGACAACCGCGACAGCACCGGAGTTGCGCACCGCGAAACGCTCGCCCGCCACACCGCGGAAATAGCACTCGCCGGTGATCGCGCCGTAAAGCACGGTATTGCCGACAATGATCGAGTTTTCCGCGACAATCCGGGCGTTTTCCGGCGGGCGCACGATGATGCGGCCACCCGAAAGTCCCTTGCCGACATAGTCATTGCCATCACCCACCAGATCGAAGGTGATGCCACGCGCGAGGAACGCGCCGAAGGACTGACCGGCCGTTCCCTTGAGGGTGACGTGGATCGTATCGTCCTTCAGGCCCTTATGGCCCCAGCGCTTGGCAAGCGCACCTGACAGCATGGCGCCAGCGGAACGGTCGACGTTCTTGATCGGCACTTCGAAAACTACGGGCTCGCGGCTTTCGAGCGAGGGCAGCGACTTCTCGATCAGTTTGCGGTCGAGAATGTCGTCGATCGGGTGCTTCTGGCGCTCGGTCCAGAAGGTTGCTTCCTTGGGAGCCTCGACCTTGTGGAAGATGCGGCTGAAATCCAGCCCCTTGGCCTTCCAGTGCGCCAGCATCTCATCTTTTTCGAGCAGTTCGGAAGCGCCGATGATCTCGTCCAGCCGGGTAACGCCAAGCGAGGCCAGGATTTCGCGCACTTCTTCGGCAACGAAGAAGAAATAGTTGATGACGTGTTCCGGCGTACCCTTGAAGCGCTTGCGCAGAACCGGGTCCTGCGTCGCAACGCCAACGGGACAGGTGTTGAGATGACACTTGCGCATCATGATGCAGCCCGCCGCAATCAGCGGCGCGGTGGCAAAGCCGAACTCATCCGCACCGAGCAGCGCGCCGATGATGACGTCGCGGCCGGTCTTCAGACCACCATCCACCTGCAGTGCCACGCGTGAGCGAAGGCCGTTCAGCACCAGCGTCTGCTGGGTTTCAGCAAGGCCGATTTCCCAGGGGCTGCCGGCATGCTTCAGCGAGGTGAGCGGCGAAGCGCCGGTGCCGCCGTCGAAACCGGAAACGGTGATGTGGTCGGCGCGGGCCTTGGCAACGCCGGCCGCAACCGTGCCGACGCCCACTTCAGACACCAGCTTCACCGAAACATCGGCTTCCGGGTTGACGTTCTTCAGATCGTAGATCAGCTGCGCCAGATCTTCGATCGAATAGATATCGTGGTGCGGCGGTGGCGAAATGAGGCCGACGCCCGGCGTCGAATGCCGGGTCTTGGCAACCGTTGCATCCACCTTGTGGCCGGGCAGCTGACCGCCTTCGCCGGGCTTTGCACCCTGCGCCACCTTGATCTGCAGCATGTCGGCATTGACAAGATATTCCGTCGTCACACCAAAGCGGCCCGAGGCAATCTGCTTGATGGCCGAGCGCTCCGGGTTCGGCTTGCCGTTGAGCAACGGCAGATAGCGGTCGGATTCTTCGCCGCCTTCGCCGGTGTTCGACTTGCCGCCGATACGGTTCATGGCGACGGCAAGCGTTGTATGCGCCTCGCGGCTAATGGAACCGAAGGACATGGCGCCCGTCGAGAAACGCTTGACGATATCAGCTGCCGGTTCGACATCGTCAATGGAGACCGGCTTGCGGCCGAGTGCTTCCGCCGACTTGACGTTGAACAGGCCACGAATGGTGTTCATGCGCAGCGCCGTATCATTCACCATGCCGGCGAATTCGCGGTAGCGATCCTGGCTGTTGCCGCGCACGGCATGTTGCAGCGAAGCGACCGCGTCAGGCGTCCAGGCGTGGCTTTCGCCACGCATGCGATAGGCATATTCGCCACCGATATCGAGCGTGTTGGCAAGGATCGGGTCCTTGCCGAAGGCCGCCGTGTGGCGCGTCACGGTCTCTTCCGAAATTTCCGTCAGGCCCACGCCCTCGATGGAGGTCGCGGTACCGAAGAAATATTTCTCGACGAATTCCGAAGACAGGCCGATGGCGTCGAATATCTGCGCGCCGCAATAGGACTGGTAGGTGGAAATGCCCATCTTGGACATGACCTTGAGAATGCCCTTACCAACCGCCTTGATGTAGCGATAAACGACTTCGTCGTCGGACACTTCCTTCGGGAAGGCGCCGTGCTTGTGCATGTCGAGCAGCGTATCGAAGGCGAGATAGGGGTTGATCGCCTCGGCACCATAACCGGCGAGCAGACAGAAATGGTGGATTTCACGCGGCTCACCGGTTTCCACCACGAGACCGACCGAGGTGCGAAGACCCTTGCGGATCAGGTGGTGATGCACGGCAGCCGTCGCCAGAAGTGCCGGGATCGCGATACGATCAGGGCCGAGCTGGCGGTCGGAGAGAACGATGATGTTGTATCCGCCGCGTACAGCCGATTCGGCCCGCTCGCACAGGCGGTCGAGCATATCGGGCATGCCTTCCGCGCCACGCTCCACATCATAGGTGAAGTCGAGCGTCTTGGTATCGAAACGGTCTTCCGTGTGGCCGATGGAGCGGATCTTTTCCAGATCGCCATTGGTCAGGATCGGCTGGCGCACTTCCAGACGCTTGGCGCGAGCAGCACCTTCGTGGTCGAGAATGTTCGGGCGCGGACCGATGAAGGACACGAGGCTCATCACAAGCTCTTCGCGGATCGGGTCGATCGGCGGGTTCGTCACCTGCGCGAAGTTCTGCTTGAAATAGGTGTAGAGCAGCTTCGACTTGTCCGACATGGCCGAAATCGGCGTATCGGTACCCATCGAACCGATGGCTTCCTGGCCGGTCGTCGCCATCGGCGACATCAGCAGCTTCGTATCTTCGCTGGTGTAGCCGAAGGCCTGCTGGCGGTCGAGCAACGACACGTCGCGGCGCAGCGCGCGCGGTTCCACCGGCTTCAGCTCTTCAAGGATGAGCTGCGTGCGGTCGAGCCAGGTGCGGTAAGGGTGCTTGGCGGCAAGCTCGTGCTTCACTTCCTCGTCGGAAACGATGGAGCCCTTTTCCATATCGATCAGCAACATCTTGCCCGGCTGCAGACGCCACTTCTTGACGATGCGCTCTTCCGGCACCGGCAGCGTGCCGGCTTCCGACGCCATGATGATGCGGTCGTCATCGGTGACGAGATAACGCGCCGGGCGCAGGCCGTTGCGATCAAGCGTCGCGCCGATCTGCTTGCCATCGGTGAAGGCGACGGCGGCCGGGCCGTCCCACGGCTCCATAAGTGCCGCGTGATATTCGTAGAATGCCTTGCGCTCGGCCGACATCGACTGGTTGCCGGCCCAGGCTTCCGGTATCAGCATCATCACGGCATGGGCCATGGAATAACCGCCGCGCACGAGGAATTCGAGCGCATTGTCGAAACAGGCGGTGTCCGACTGGCCTTCATAAGAAATCGGCCAGAGCTTGGAAATATCGTCGCCGAACAGTGCAGAGGAAACCGACGCCTGACGCGCCGCCATCCAGTTGACGTTGCCGCGCAGCGTGTTGATTTCGCCGTTATGGGCGACCATGCGGTAGGGATGGGCCAGCTTCCACGACGGGAAAGTGTTGGTCGAGAAACGCTGGTGCACGAGGGCGACGGCGGATTCAAAACGTGGATCAGCCAGATCCTTGTAGTAGGCGCCAACCTGATAGGCGAGGAACATGCCCTTATAAACGATGGTGGAGGAGGAGAGCGACACGGGATAGAAATCCTGTGTCTCCTTGCCGCCGCCCTCGTCATAGATGCGGTTGGACAGCACCTTGCGGATCAGGAACAGCTTGCGCTCAAAATCGGCATTGGTCGCTGCTTCGCGCCCCGCACCGATGAAGACCTGAACATGGTGCGGTTCTGTCCCGGCAATATCCGGGGCCTTGGACAGCGAAGAATTGTCAACCGGCACATCACGGAAGCCGAGGAACTGCTGTCCCTCCTCGCCGATGACATCAACGATGACTTTCTTGTAGTGCTCGATGCGGGACGGATCGCGCGGCATGAAAATGTGGCCAACGGCATATTCGCCAGCCTTTGGCAGCGTCACACCCTGGCTCGCCATTTCCTCGCGGAAGAAACGGTCGGGGATCTGCACGAGAATGCCGGCACCATCACCCATCAGCGGATCGGCACCGACAGCGCCGCGATGCGTCAGGTTTTCCAGAATGAACAGGCCGTCCTTGACGATCTGGTGCGACTTCTGGCCCTTCATATGGGCAACAAAGCCGACGCCGCAGGCGTCATGTTCATTGGCGGGATCGTAAAGACCCTGCTTTTCCGGCAGGCCGCCCGCGAAACGCGCTTTCGCAGAAACGGGTGCGGCCACAGCCGCGGTGGGACAGTCTGTGGTCAGGGTTGCGGCGGCGATCTCTGCCTGCGGCTTATGCGTCATGTTTGTCCCTCCTGCAAAATTACTTGCATGGTTTCATGCGAAGATCCGGCTCGACCACGAATTCTCGCTTCCAGCAAAAATCGCACTCAACCCGGCTCAATCAAATTTAGGACAGCAAAGCTGTCTCAATTCACAAGGATTTTGGCAGAAACCGGCGAAATTGGCAAGGGTGCGAATCCAATTAGTCGGACCGTCCTTTTGCAGTGAAGTTTCGATACTGACCTATTGCGCGAAACTTTCTTGTCACAGAACCGGCCGAGCTGTTGCTTTCATTACCGGATTTGCCAATCGCAAGGTTAGGTCCTAGAACTTTCCCCGTCATCGCTTCACGCAGCCCCAAAACAGACCCTCAGCTATCGGAAAGCCTTCAGAGATGTTTTTTGCTTCAGACAATTGGGCTGGCGCCCATCCGGCCGTCAACGAACGGCTTTCGCGGGAATCCACCCGCTTTGCCGCCGCTTACGGCACCAGCGAACTCGATCTCTCCATCGAAAAACGCTTCAACGAGATATTCGAGCGCGAGGTCGCGGTGTTTTTCGTCGCCACTGGCACGGCGGCCAACTCGCTTTCGCTGGCCAGCATTGCCCGCCCCGGCGGCCTGACCTTCTGTCATTCGGAAGCCCATGTGATCGAAGATGAATGCGGCGCGCCTGATTTCTTCAGCGGCATGCGCATGGTCGCCGTCGAAGGGCCGGATGGCAAGATGCTGCCGGAAAACCTGATCGAACGTATCGCGCGTTATCCGCAGGACGCCGTTCACCATGGCCGCGCCGCCGCCATCACCATGACGCAGGCAACCGAGGCCGGCACGGTCTATACGCTCGATGAAATCGACGCCATCGCCAGGATCGCCAAGGACAACGGCCTGCCACTGCATATGGATGGCGCGCGTTTTGCCAATGCGCTTGCCGCACTCGGCACCACGCCGGCCGAAATGACCTGGAAACGCGGCGTCGACGTCCTGTCTTTCGGCGGCACGAAAAACGGCTGCTGGTGCGCGGAAGCGATCGTCTTCTTCGATCCCTCGCTCGCCCGGGACTTCTCCTTCCTGCGCAAGCGCACCGCCCAGCTTTTTTCGAAATCGCGTTTCATCGCCGCGCAGTTCGAAGCCTATCTGCAGGACGATCTGTGGCTCGGTCTCGCCGGCCACGCCAATGCCATGGCCAACCGGCTGCGCGCCGGCTTCGGCTCGCTCAACAGCGCCCGCCTCGCCTGGCCGACACAGGCTAACGAAGTGTTCGCCATTCTGCCGAAGGCAGCCGCCGAAGCCGCAACGGCCAAGGGTGCGAAGTTCTATGACTGGCTGGAGCCGCGCGACATGCCGGAAAAGGTCGGCAAGGACGAAATGCTGATCCGTATGGTCACCAGCTTTGCGACGACCGAGGCCGACGTGGACGAATTCCTGTCGATCTGCGCCTCTGTCTGACACAACATTTGAGGGCGCTCCATAATGGCGCCCTCAAACCTCCTGAAGCCGGTAACCGACACCGGTTTCCGTCAGGATATAACGTGGCTGGTCCGGGATTTTTTCGATCTTCTGGCGGAGCTGGCGCACATAGACCCGCAAATATTGCACGTCGGTCAACTCGTCCCACGCATGCTCAAGTAAAAATCGGTGCGTCAGCACCTTGCCCGCATGCTGCACCAGAACCCGCAGAATATCATACTCCTTGGGCGAAAGTTTCACCTCGCGGTCCTCCACCTTGACGATGCGCCGGACGAGATCGACCGAAAGATCGCCGGTTTGGAATACCGGTCTTTCCCCCTGGCTCTGCAGGCGGTGGCGCAGGGCGACGCGGATGCGGGCGACAAGCTCGTTCATGCCGAAGGGCTTGCTTATATAGTCATCCGCCCCCAGTTCCAGCGCCTTGACGATACCTGCCTCATCCGTGCGGCTGGAGAGAATGATGACCGGCAACGCCAGTCCTTCGCCACGCCATTTCGCCAGCAGATCATGCCCCGACATGTCAGGCAGGCCCAGATCGAGAATGACGAGATCGGGCTTGTCCTGCTCGACGAGCTCCATCGCCACCTTGGCATTCATGGCCTCGCTCACCGCATATCCTTGCGTCGACAGCCCCACCCGCAAAAGCTTGCGGATCGGCGGTTCATCGTCGACGATCAGAATGCGGACGGCGGAATTGGTCATTCCCGATCTCCCTTAGCGGCACGGCAAAGCACGTGAATGATTCTCTTCTGAAATCGCGCCCTAATCATGATCTAGCACGGGAGCGTCAGGGGAAGCGGGCAGGCTTATGATAAATTGCGCGCCTGAGCGACCTGACCTGTTCTCCGCCCGGATCGACCCGCCCATGGCCTCGATGAAACCCTTGCAGATGGATAGCCCGAGACCCGTGCCGGCCTGCACATGGTCCACCTTGCGCACCCGGTAAAAACTGTCGAACACCCGCTCTGTATCATCAGGGGGAATGCCCGGCCCCTCATCCGCAACGGACAGGAAGACGTGCCTGCCCTGTCGCCACCCTCTGATCTCGATGGCCGTCTGTTCAGGTGCGTATTTGGCAGCGTTGTCGATCAGATTAAACAACACCTGCTCGAAAAGCACCGGATCGACCTTCAGCATCGGCAGATCAGAGGGAATATCGAGAACGATCTCATGCCGGACAACGATTTTCGCCGCGCGCGAAAGCGCCGTGCCGACCATATCACCAACAAAATGCAGCCCGTAATTCGGTTCCATCGCACCTGAGCCAATTCTTGTCATATCCAGCAGATTGGAGATGAAACGGTTCAGCCGCTCGGACTCCTCAATGATCGTCGAAAGTAACTCTGTTCGCGCATCTGGCGGGATGTCGTCGGCAAAATCCTTGAGCGTTCCGGCAGACCCTAGAATGGCGGCAAGTGGCGTCTTCAGGTCGTGGGAAATGGAGGTAAGGAGAGCGGTGCGCAGCCGGTCGGTTTCCGCCGCGAGCCTTGCCCTGTCGACGTCCGAGACAAGCTGGATACGTTCAACGGCAAGCCCCGCCTGATCGGCAAGCGCATCGAACAGCCGCTGCTGTTCGGGTGTCAAAAGCGGGCCCACCCGGTCGTCATCCAGCCCCACCACGCCGATGGCGCCGCTGCCGGTGCGTAACGGCAGATAAAGGCGCTTGGCACCCGGCAGCGTATCCGCACCGCGGCCGGTGGCTCTGTTATGCTCCCATGCCCATTGCGCAGCGGCAATATCGGCATCCGCCAGCGTATCATCCGGCGGATACCCCGCCTTGACGGTAATCGTATTGTTTTCCGGCAGCAGCAGAACGACCCGGACCTTCAGCATCGAAGCCATCTGGTAAGCGGTTGCCCACAACACATCATCCAGTGTGCCCGTGCCCGCCAGTTTTTTCGAGAACAGATAGAGGTCCTCGGTCGTGCGTGCCCTCGCCCGCGCCGACGCCGCCTGCCTCTGCACCGCGACGGCCAGATTGGAGGCAACCAGGGCCACCCCGAAATAAAACAGCAGCGCCACGACGCTGTCCGGCGCGCTCACCGTCAGCGTGTAACGCGGCTCCAGAAAGAAGAAGTTGAAGGCGAAGGCGCCAAGCAGCGAGGCATAAAGTGCCGGCCCCAGCCCGCCGCGCACGGCCGCAGCCAGAACCGCCATCAGGAAGACCAGCGCCAGGTTCCGGACGTCGAGCATCTGGTCCAGCCCGATGCCGACAACGATAGCCACGGCCACCAGCAGCGTACTGCTGAGATAGGCCTTGATCCGATTGCCAAGGCGCGGAGATGCCTGCTTTACCGTCGGTGCCGGCTTTTCCGCCGTCTTGTCGCCGGAAATGACGTGGACGCTAATATCACCCGCATGGTCGATCAATTCATGGGTGAGAGAGCGCTGAAACAGGCGCTGCCACCAGTTCTTTTTCGGACGGCCGATGATGATGTGAGTGAAATTATTGGCGTTTGCATAGGCGATGATCTCACGTGTCAGATCAAGTGCCGGCAGGGTTACCGTCTCGCCGCCCAGCTTCTCGGCAAGCCGCATGGTGCCGGCCAGCCGGTCCTTCTCCGCCTCCGATAGTTGCTGCGAACGCGGCGTATCGAGATGCAGCGCCGTCCATGGCGCGCGCAGCCGGTCTGCCTGCCTTCGGGCATAACGCACCAAACCCGGGCCGTTGCCGCCGTGGTCCAGACAGACCAGAACCCGGTCTCCAGCAGCCCACGGGCCGGAAATGGCATGCGACTGCATGTGGTTGAGCAACTGCTCGTCCACCCGTTGCGCCGTGCGTCGCAGCGCCAGTTCACGCAACGCCGTCAGGTTGCCGCGCGAGAAATAATTCTCGATGGCGCGCCGCGCGGTGCGGGGCATGTAGACCTTGCCATCCTGCAGGCGTTTCAGCAGATCATCGGGGGTGATGTCGATGATTTCGACATCGTCGGCCCTGTCGATGATGCTGTCAGGCACGGTTTCTCGCACGCGGATGCGGGTGATCTGCGCCACCACATCATTCAGGCTTTCGACATGCTGGATGTTCAGCGTCGTATAGACGTCTATTCCCTGTGCGAGGATTTCCTGAACATCCATATAGCGCTTGGGGTGGCGGCTGCCGGCGGCATTGGTATGCGCCAGTTCATCAACCAGCACCAGAGCGGGGCGGCGGGCGAGTATCGCATCGAGATCCATCTCCTCCAGTATCTGACCGCGATAATCGATGCGCTTGCGGGCGATCACCTCCAGCCCTTCGACCAACGCCTCGGTTTCGCGGCGGCCATGGGTTTCCACGACGCCGATGATCGTGTCGACGCCATCCGCAAGCTTCGCACGGCCGGACATCAGCATTTCATAGGTCTTGCCGACGCCGGGGGCTGCACCCAGAAAAATCTTCAGCCGGCCCCGTGCCTCGCGCCGGGCATTTTCCAGCAGCGCATCGGGCGACGGTCGGCTCGGCATATTGCTGATATCGTCAGGCATATAACCCACCAGTGGTCGAAGCTATGGCTTCCGAAGAAGCCATAGCCATTTCAGTTCATGAGCCGGCTGCGTCAAGAGCCATGTTGAGCGCCAGTACATTTACGACGGGTTCGCCCATGAAGCCCAGTTCCGGTCCCTCGACATGACGCTCGACAATGGCACGCAACGCGGTTTCATCCATGCCCCTTGCCTTTGCGACGCGCGCAACCTGAAAATAGGCGGCCTCAGGCGAAACATGCGGGTCGAGACCGCTGCCCGATGCCGTCACCAGATCGGCCGGCACTTCGGCTGCCGGGTTTTCGGCTTTCGCGGTCTCATAATCCTGTTTCACCCGGTCGATCAGCTTGGCGCTGGTCGGGCCAAGATTGGAGCCGGAAGAGGAGGCAGCATTATACCCGTCACCAGCGGCCGACGGCCTGCCGTGGAAATATTTCTCACCGGTGAAGGCCTGTCCGATCAATTGCGAACCCACCACGCTGCCGTTTTTCTCGATCAGGCTGCCATTGGCCTGAAAGGGAAAGAGCGCTTGCGCAAGGCCCGTCATGCCCAGCGGATAGGCAAGGCCGGTGATGGCGGTGGTGGCAAGGATCAGCACCAGTGCGGGACGAAACTGTCTAAACATTGTCTTTACTCCTCAGGCAAGACCAAGCGCCGTAATGGCGAGGTCGATGGCCTTGATGCCGATAAAGGGAACGATGATGCCGCCGAGGCCATAAATGACCAGATTGCGCGACAGCAGCGCGCCGGCGCCGATCGGACGGTATTTGACGCCCTTCAACGACAGCGGGATGAGCGCGATGATGATCAGCGCGTTGAAGATGATGGCGGAAAGGATCGCGCTTTGCGGCGTCGAAAGCCCCATGACGTTCAGGACGCCAAGCTGCGGATAGAGCACCAGGAACATTGCCGGAATGATGGCGAAATATTTGGCGATATCGTTGGCGATGGAGAATGTCGTCAGCGCGCCGCGCGTCATCAGCAACTGCTTGCCGATTTCGACGATCTCGATGAGCTTGGTCGGGTCGCTGTCGAGATCGACCATATTGCCCGCCTCGCGCGCCGCCACCGTGCCGGTGTTCATGGCGACGCCGACATCGGCCTGCGCCAGCGCCGGGGCGTCGTTGGTGCCGTCGCCGCACATGGCGACGAGCTTGCCCTTGGCTTGCTCCTCGCGGATCAGCTCCAGCTTGTTTTCCGGTGTCGCCTGGGCAAGGAAATCATCGACGCCTGCTTCCGCCGCAATGGCAGCAGCCGTCATCGGATTGTCGCCGGTGATCATGACGGTGCGGATGCCCATGCGGCGAAGCTCGGCGAAACGCTCGCGAATGCCGCCCTTGACGATATCCTTCAACTGCACGACGCCGAGCAGTTTTCCGTCCCGCACCACGGCAAGCGGCGTGCCGCCAGCCTTGGCGATCTCTTCCGCGATGGCACGGATCCCACGCGCGGCATCGGTTTCAGTTTTGACGGCCAACGCCGCATTGCCCTGTTGTGCAACGCCGCCATCGACATAGGACAGCACGGCATCGACGGCACCCTTGCGAATGGAGGCGCCCTCAAAATCGATGCCGCTCATGCGGGTCTGGGCGGTGAACGGCACGAAGGTGGCATGCAGCTTCTGCATGTCGCGGGCGCGGATGCCGTATTTTTCCTTGGCGAGAACGACGATGGAGCGGCCTTCCGGCGTCTCATCGGCAAGCGAGGCGAGCTGTGCGGCATCGGCAAGCTCCTGTTCGGAAACGCTGGCGATGGGCCGAAACTCGGTCGCCTGCCGGTTGCCGAGCGTGATGGTGCCGGTCTTGTCCAGCAACAGCGTATCGACGTCACCTGCCGCTTCGACGGCGCGGCCGGACATGGCAAGCACGTTGAAGCGCACCAGCCTGTCCATGCCGGCAATACCGATGGCGGACAGAAGAGCGCCGATGGTTGTCGGGATGAGCGTCACAAACAGCGCTACCAGAACGATGATCGGGATGGAGCCACCGGCATAGGTCGCGAAACTTGGAATCGTCGCGGTGGCCAGAACGAAGATCAGTGTCATGCCCGCGAGCAGGATGTTGAGCGCGATCTCGTTCGGTGTCTTCTGGCGCTCGGCACCTTCGACCAGCGAAATCATCCGGTCGAGGAAGGTGGAGCCTGCGGCAGCGGTGATGCGCACCCTTATCCAGTCCGACAAAACCTGCGTGCCGCCTGTGACAGCCGAGCGGTCGCCGCCGGATTCGCGGATAACAGGGGCGGATTCACCTGTTATCGCCGCCTCGTTGACGGAGGCGACACCTTCGACGACTTCGCCATCCGAGGGGATGATATCGCCGGCTTCCACCAGCACGATATCATTCACCTTCAGGCTGGTGCCCGCCACCATCTTATACTGGCTGCGGTCATCGCCGGTCAGCAGTTTCGCCTGGGTTTCGGTGCGGGTCCGGCGCAGCGAATCCGCCTGCGCCTTGCCGCGCCCTTCGGCAACGGCTTCGGCAAAATTGGCAAACAGCACGGTGAACCAGAGCCAGAGGTTGATCTGGAAGGAAAAGCCGAGATTGCCGCTGCCGATGATCAGATCGCGGATGAAGAGCACGGTCGTCAGCACCGAGACCGTCGCCACGACGAACATGACCGGGTTGCGGGCAAGCGTGCGCGGATTGAGCTTTTTGAATGCGGCGGCAATGGCCGGCACGAGAATGCGAGAATCGAGGATGCTCGCTTGTTTGGACTGGCTCATGGAGAGGCTCCAGCGTTTGAAACAGGGCGACCGATAAGGGTCGATCAGCCCGTGAGAACTTCGAGAGCGACGACGGCGGCGAACAGGGCCGCCATCATCGCAAGAATGAGATTGGACGCGCACCAGCCGCCGGGACCGGCGCTCCTTTTGACGGGAGCACCAGTGCGGACGGGAAGGTTGCGTCGGTATCGAGGGGTGTCATTGGTCATCGTGCCACCTCAAAAGACCTGGCCCGCTGCCATCACCAGGTGTTCCGCCACCGGACCAAGCGCCAGCGCCGGCAGGAAGGTGAGGCCACCGACAATCAGGATCGTGCCGACAAGCAGGCCGACAAACAGCGGACCATCGGTCGGGAAGGTGCCGGCCGATGCCGGAACGGTCTTCTTGGTGACCAGCGAACCGGCAATGGCCAGTGCCGGAATGATCACCAGAAAACGCCCCATCAGCATGCCGAAACCAAGGGTAATGTTGTACCAGGTGGTATTGCCGGTGAGACCGCCGAAAGCCGAGCCGTTATTGGCAGCTGCCGAAGTATAGGCATAGAGGATCTCGGAGAAACCGTGCGGTCCAGCCGTGCCGATCGACGCCACCGCCGATGGCAGGACCGTCGCCGTGGCGGTGAAAGCCAGCATGGCGAGCGGCAGGCAGAGGATGGCCAGAATCGCCATCTTCATTTCCTTGTCCTCGATCTTCTTGCCGAGATATTCCGGTGTGCGGCCAACCATCAGACCCGCCACGAAGATGGCGATGATGATGAACAGCAGAATACCGTAGAAACCCGCGCCGACACCGCCGACGATCACTTCACCCAACTGCATGTTGATGAGCGGGACGAGACCGCCAAGCGCCGTGAAACTGCCATGCATGGCGTTGACCGCGCCGCAGGACGCGGCTGTGGTGATGACCGCAAACAGCGACGAAAGCGCCACGCCGAAGCGGACCTCCTTGCCTTCCATATTGCCGCCCGCAAGACCAAAGCCGTGCATCAGCGGATTTCCGGCCGCTTCCGCCCAATAGGTGACGGCGACGCCGGCGATGAACAGAACGCCCATGGCCGAAAGGATCGCCCAGCCCTGGCGCTGGTTGCCCACCATTCGCCCGAAGACATTGGTGAAGGCCGCCCCGATCGCAAAGATCGAAACCATCTGGATCATGTTGGAAAAGGCATCAGGGTTTTCAAACGGATGCGCGGAATTGGCGTTGAAGAAACCGCCGCCATTGGTGCCGAGCATCTTGATCGCCAGCTGCGATGCCACCGGACCGACCGCAATCGTCTGCTGCGCACCTTCGAGCGTTTGTGCCGTGACATAGGCACCGAGCGTCTGCGGCACGCCGAGCCACACATAGACAAGGGTCAGTACGATGCAGAGGGGCAAAAGCACGTAGAGCGTCGCACGGATCATATCCACCCAGAAATTGCCGATGGCCTTGCCCGAAGCGCGCGAAAAGGCGCGGATGAGGCCGATGGCGATTGCCATGCCCGTGGCGCCGGAAACAAAATTCTGCACGGTCAAACCAACCATCTGGGTCAGATAAGACATGGTGCTTTCGCCGCCATAATTCTGCCAGTTGGTATTGGTGACGAAGCTGACCGCCGTGTTGAACGACAGTTCCGGCCCGACGGACGGCATTGCCTGCGGATTATAAGGCAGCACGGCCTGAAAACGCATCAGCGCGTAAAGCAGGACAAAACCGAGGAGGTTGAAAAGCAGCATGGAGAACGCATAGGTCGTCCAGTGCTGTTCCTCGCGCTCACTTGTTCCGGCAAGGGCATAAAGGCCGCGCTCGACGGGGACAAGAACCGGCGAAAGCAGGGTGCGTTCACCACTAAAGACACGCGCCATATAGAAGCCGAGCGGCTTCACCAGCGCAAAAATGATCCCGCAAAACAGCAGAATCTGAAACCATCCATTGAGGGTCATTGTATTGGACTTTCAATAGCCGCCGCTTCCCGATCAGAAGCGTTCGGGGCGAATGAGAGCATAGGTGAGATAGGCGGCGATAAAGACGGTGACGGCACCGCTGAGGACATAGTCGAATATCATCGCAGCCTCCGTCTAAAGCCGGTCGCAGGCGCGCGTATAGGCAAAGCAGAGAGCGAAAAACACCGTCGCTGCGCCGATCAGAACAAGGTCCATCATGATGGGACTCCTTTTTTCCACGAGGAGCCGGACAGGAAGAAAAGCGCCGCCATGTGGGACGTCGCTTTTCATTCTTTCTGGCTCAGGAAAGGAACACCATCCCTTCCCGAACAGAAGAATGCACCCGAACCGCATAAAGGTTCGAGACGGCCAAAATGGGAATAAAATAGGAATCCTATAGGAATTTCGATGCCCGCAGACGCGGGCACCGCTGCTGTTTCTTAGAGAGAAAGCGGCTCGCCGAAAGCGGAAACAATGGTTTCCGCGGTGCTTTTACCGGCCAGCAGCGCCGCCAGCAGAATGCGGGCCTGGCCTGGGCGAAGCGTGGAAGAATGCACGGCACCGGCCGCGACAAGGTCATGTCCGCCACCGCCGCCGCCATAACTTGCGACAAGACGGCCTTCCGGCACACGGCTGGAAACGACGACAGGGACGCCACGTTCCGCGCAACGTTTCACCGCCTCGGCAATAGCAGGATTGGCGTTACCGGAACCGAGCGCGGCGAGCACGATACCTCCAGCGCCCGCCTGCAGGCTCGCATCAATATGGGTGGCGTCACAGCCGGGATGGATGGCGACGATATCAACCCTGATATCGTTGACAGGAGCGACAAGGCTCGGCGCTGAGGCCTGAACCAATGGTCGCGCCGAGCGAAAGGCGTCCGCCGCATCCGCACTCAGCTTGTAAAGCCCCCAGGCAGGCAGACAACGACCGCCGAAGGACAGAAGCACGCCCTTTGCGGCATTCTGCGGATCAAGCGCGGTTTCTATCGCCTGCGCCAGATTGGCCGGTCCGTCCGCATCCGGGTGGTCCGCCGTAAACTGTGCACCGGTGAAGACCACCGGCTTGGTGAGACTATTCTGCAAATTGACGAGTAGCGAGGATTCTTCCATGGCGTCGGTGCCATGCAGAACAACGACGCCCGCCACCGCGGGGTCGTTAAGTTCCAAGCCTACCGCATCGCTGATGCGCTGCATGTCTGCCAATGTCAGGCTGGAGGAATCCTTGGCCATCAGATCGACCGGCTTCAGCCGGGCGCTGATCTGCGGCACCAGCGAAAGCAGGTCCTCGCCGGAAAGACTGGGCGTACTGGCGCCATCGGCACCACGCCGGCTGGCGATGGTGCCACCGGTGGCGATGACCGCCACCAGTGAAGTTTCATCCTGCCCGCTCAATGCGACGGCCCCGCGCCGGCCGCACGTTCAGCCGCCAGACGGTGGATACGATCGCGCAGCAGATACCAGCCAATAATCAGCGCCGGGATGATGACCAGCAGCGAAGCGATGGTCCAGGAGCCGACGGGATAATCAAACGCCATCAGCACAAGTACGCCGAACAGGAAGACGAGCGTGAGAATGCCAGTGTAAGGCGCGCCGAACATGCGGAAATCCGGACGCGCCAATTCGCCGCGCTGCGAAAGCTGCCAGAGCTTCAGCTGGCAGAGCACGATGACGGCCCATGCGCAGATGATACCAAGTGCCGAGAGGTTAAGGGCAATTTCGAAGGCCGAAGCGGGAACGACGGCATTCAAGGCCACGCCGAGAACGGTGACCACGGCGGTGACCGCAATGCCGCCATAGGGCACGCCGGCCTTGTTCATCTTTGCCAGCGCGGCCGGAGCCGAGCCGGAAACGGCCATGGAGTGCAGAATGCGGCCGGTGGAATAAAGACCGGCATTAAGCGAGGAAAGCACGGCGGTCAGAACCACGAGGTTCATGATGACGTCAGCACCCTCTACGCCGATGGATCCGAAGAAGGTGACGAAGGGGCTCTCACCGGCCTTGTAGGCGGTATAGGGCAGAAGCAGCGTGAACAGCAGCACCGAACCGACGTAAAACACCACGAGGCGCAGAACGACGGCGCGGATGGCACGGGGCATGACCTTGCGCGGGTCTTCGGTTTCACCCGCCGCCGTGCCGATCAGCTCGATCGAGGCATAAGCGAAAACGACACCCTGAATGATGACGAAGGCCGGCAGAATGCCGTTCGGGAAAAAGCCGCCATTATCGGTAATGAGGCTGAAACCGGTGACATGGCCCTCGATGGGCGTGCCGAAGATGACGAAATAAACGCCGACGACGAGAAAAATTGCAAGCGCCAGAACCTTGATCAGGCTGAACCAGAATTCAAGCTCGCCGAAGACCTTGACCGACAGCATGTTCATCGCCAGCACGACCAGAAGCGCCGTCATCGCGAAGACCCATTGGTCGATGCCCGCCAGCCACGGAACATATTGCTTGAAGAAATTCATGTAGAGGGCAACGGCGGTCACATCCGCCACCGAAGTCATCGCCCAGTTCAGCCAATACATCCAGCCGGCGGCAAAGGCCATTTTCTCGCCGTAGAACTCACGGGCATAGGATACGAAGGAACCGGAGCTCGGGCGGTGCATGATCAGTTCGCCAAGCGCGCGCAGCACCAGGAATGCGAAGAAGCCGCAGAGCGCATAAACAAACACCAGCGCCGGACCCGCCTGCGCCAGCCGGCCGCCGGCGCCAAGAAACAGGCCGGTGCCGATTGCGCCGCCAATGGCGATCATCTGGATCTGACGTGGCTTGAGGGCCTTGTGGTAACCGAGGTCCTCTTCGACGAAGACCTCACGTTCGGCAGGCGCCGTTTTCCCAGAATGCATGGATTTATCCTCCCGATAAACTGCTTTAGTCGGCGATAAGCCGGAAATCAAAATGAAACTGGCACAGTCCGTGCTGGAAATATGGCCAGCATGCGCATGCATGCTGTAAAGCTGCATGACAGATTTTCGCCCCTCATAATGGCAGATAATGCCGTTCGTCAAGGGTATTCGATATGATTGACCTTCTCCTCAGCCCAGATTAAGGTCAAAAAATCTGTAAGACAGCTTTACAGATATAGCAACACTTAAAAGCCAGTGGAGGAAAAAGTGAGTGTGACGCGCAGGGAGCATGATTTGCTCGGAACGAAGGAAATTCCGGCTGATGTCTATTGGGGTGTGCACACCGCACGCGCGGTAGAAAACTTTCAGATCACCGGGGTGACCATCGGCCACAACCTCTATCTCGTCCGGGGATTAGCCTATGTGAAGGAGGCGGCGGCGCGCGCAAATCACGAACTCGGTCTGCTCGATACCGAGCGAATGGAAGCAATCGCTGCGGCCTGCCGCGAAATCCGCGCCGGCGCGCTGCACGAGCAATTCGTGGTGGATGAAATCCAGGGCGGAGCCGGCACCTCCACCAACATGAATGCCAATGAGGTCATCGCCAACCGGGCGCTTGAACTGCTCGGCCACCAAAAAGGCGATTATGCCCGCCTTCACCCCAACGATCATGTCAATCTCAGCCAGTCCACCAACGACGCCTATCCGACGGCGGTCAATGTCGGCCTGATTGAATCAATCGACGATCTGGCGGTCTCCATGGGCGTGCTGAAGGACGCTTTTGACCGCAAGGCGCAGGAATTTGCCGGCTTCATCAAGATCGGGCGCACGCAATTGCAGGACGCCGTGCCGATGACGCTCGGCCAGGAATTCCGCACTTTCGTGGTGATGCTGGGTGAAGATCAGGCCCGCCTGATCGAATCCGCGGCCCTGCTGCACGAGATCAATCTTGGCGCCACCGCCATCGGCACCGGCCTTAATGCGCCGCGCGGTTATGCGGCGCTTGCCTGCCAGCATCTGGCAGCGCTGACCGGACGGCCGCTGGTGACCGCGGTAGACCTTATTGAAGCGACACAGGACCCCGGCGCATTCGTGCATCTGTCCGGCGTGTTGAAACGCGTGGCCGTCAAGCTGTCGAAAACCTGCAACGACCTTCGCCTGCTCTCCTCCGGTCCGCGCGCCGGTATCGGCGAAATTACCCTGCCGTCGGTTCAGGCGGGTTCCAGCATCATGCCGGGCAAGATCAATCCGGTCATTCCCGAAGTCGTCAATCAGGTCGCCTATGCGGTCATCGGCAACGATATCACCATCACCATGGCCGCCGAAGCCGGGCAGCTGCAGCTGAACGCCTTCGAACCAATCATCGTGCGTGCCCTTTCCCAGAGCATCAGCCAGCTCAGCGCCGCCTGCCGGACACTGGCGGAACGCTGCGTTGACGGCATCGTCGCCAACCCCACCATCATGGCGCAGCGTGTGGAAGAATCGATCGGCCTTGCCACCGCACTCAATCCGCTGATCGGCTACTACGCGGCAACGGAAGTGGCCAAGGAGGCGCTCGCCAGTGGCCGCACCGTGCCGCAGGTGGTTCTGGAACGCGGATATCTGACGGAAGCGCAATTGCAGCAGGCGCTGAGCCCGCGGCACCTTGCCAACCTGCCGGCACTTACGGTTGACGAGCCCGATCTTCTCCAATGATCGTCGTCACCACCTGCTTCACCTGCCCAAGGTGAAGCTCCATCGCCTCGCGCGCCTCGGGTGCTGAACCCCGCCGGATCGCCTCAACGATCCGGCGGTGCTCGTAATTCGACGCAACGCGACGGCCCGCCATCAGATTGACCATCTCGGATTGCTGGGACACAGCCTCGCGGGCGTCAGCGACCACCTTGGCAAAGAGAGCATTGGCGGAAGCTTCCGCGATGGCGCAGTGGAACTGCCCGTCCAGCAACACCCAGGGGTGCGGCCTTTCTTCGGCGTCCATCCGGTCGCAGAGGTGCAGCAAAACCTGCAACTGGGCATCCGTGCGCCTGAGCGCCGCCCAGCCGGCCGCCGGCACTTCAATGAAGGGGCGGGCCTCGATCAGATCGCGGGCGGAATAAGCGCCGTAATTCAGTTCGGAAGGCGGCGTTGGCGTCATTACATATGTGCCGCTTCCAGTGCGGGTCTGCGTCAGCCCCAAAGTCTGGAGAGATCGCAACGCCTCGCGAATGATCGGCCGGCTGACGCCGTATCTTTGTGCCAGATGCGCCTCGGACGGCAGCCGCGTGCCGACCGCGATCTGCCCCGAAGTAATCGCTGAGCGGATATCTTCAAACACCGCTTCCGCGGCATTCTTGCGATTGATCGGCTGTGCATCCGCAAGCCAATCCGACAACCCGCCCATCTTTAAACCCTCCGCACCCTCAATATGCCTGCCATCCAGCATGAAAGGACGGCGGCCGCTCACGCGGCTAAGCCGACCTTCCTAACACTATCCGGCCGGATGGAACAACGACGGCGGATATTTTTATCGGAGGAAAGGAAGCGGCGGCCGCTTCCCTTCAGTATCACACCTTCACTTCCTGTCCCTCCGGCTCGTCATCCTCACGCGGAATGCGAAACCAGGCGACATAAAGCGCCGGCAGGAAAAGCAGCGTCAGCGCCGTGCCGACCACGATGCCGCCCATCATCGCATAGGCCATCGGCCCCCAGAAAATCTCCCGCGATATGGGAATGAGGGCAAGGGTGGCCGCCGCCGCCGTCAGCATGATCGGCCGCATGCGGTGCTCGGTCGCCTCGACTACCGCGCGCCAAGCCGAGACGCCCTCGCTTCTCAGATGCTCGATCTGGACGACGAGGATGACGGAGTTGCGGATCAGGATGCCGATCAGCGCCAGCACGCCGAGAATGGCGACGAAGCCCATCGGCGCATTGGAGAGAAGCAACGCCACCACCACGCCAATCAATGCGGTCGGCGCCACGGCGAAGACCAGGAACAGCCGGCTGAAGCTTTGCAGCTGCAGCATCAGGATGGTCGCCATCGCAAACAGCATCAGCGGTACCACGGCAATGATCGGCGCTTGCGAATCCGCACTCGATTCCACCGAACCACCCGTTTCCAGCTTGTAGCCGACGGGAAGTGTTTTCTGGAACGCCTCGATCTTCGGCTTCAACTGCTCGACGATCGTTGCGGGCTGCGTCGGGCCGATAATGGCAGCCTTGACCGTGATCGTCGGGATCCTGTCGCGGCGCCAGATGGTCGGCTGTTCCAGCTCGTAGCGGAAATTGGCGATGGCCGACAGCGGCACGGCCTTGCCGTTGGTCGCCGGCAATTGCAGGTTCTGCAATGTCTCGATGGAGCCGCGCTCCGACATCTGCGCCCGCGCCACCACATTGACGAGATAGATATCGTCCCTGACCTGCGTGACCGTAGACCCTTCGACAATACTGTTCATGGCATTGGCGATGTCTTCCGACGAGACGCCAAGCTGGCGGGCCTTGTCCTGCAGAACGTCAACCTTGACCACACGCGTCGGCTCGTTCCAGTCCATGACCATGTTGGACAGCAGCTGATGTTCGCCGACGATACCCGACAATTGTTGTCCAAGCTCACGGACCTTCTGGATATCGGGACCGCTCAGGCGATATTGTACCGGTTTCCCGACAGGCGGGCCGATATCAAGCAATTTCACGAAGGCATCGGTGCCGGTGAAGGTCCGGTTCAGGTAATCCTGCAACTCGGCACGCACCTTGTCACGCACATCGAGCCCCTTGGTGACGATGACCGTCTGGCCGAAAGTCACATCAGGCGTCTGCACATCGAAAGACAGGATGAAACGTGGCGCGCCTTCGCCGACATAGGTCGTCCAGTGATCGATATCCGTATTCTTGGCCAGCATCTCCTGTTCGAACTGCGCCATCTGCCGGTTGGTTTCGGCAATCGAACTGTTCTGCGGCAGGTTCCAGTCGACAATCAGTTCCACGCGGTCGGATGACGGGAAGAACTGCTGCTGAACGAGGCTCATGCCTCCGACGGAAAGACCGAACAGCGCAATGGTCAAGATGATCGTCACCCAGCGCCAGCGCAGCGCCCGGCCAAGAAGCCAGGAAAAGCCGGAGGCGAAACGGCCCTTCTTTTCATGGTGCGATTTCATCGTCTTTGGCAGGATCGTCACGCCGAGCAGCGGCGTGAACAGGACCGCGACGATCCACGACACGATCAGCGAAACCGCAATCACCACGAAGAGCGTAAAGGTGAACTCACCCGCCGCGCTGTTGTTGAGACCGACGGGAATGAAGCCGGCGACGGTGACCAGCGTGCCCGTCAGCATGGGGAAGGCAGTCGAGGTGTAAACATAGGTCGCCGCCTTTCTGAGATCATCGCCGACCTCCAGACGCGCGACCATCATCTCGACGGCAATCATCGCGTCATCGACAAGCAGCCCAAGCGCAATGATGAGGGCGCCAAGCGAGATGCGTTGCAGCGAAATGCCGGTATATTCCATGTAAACGAAGGTGATCGCCAGCACGAGCGGGATGGAGACGGCAACCACCATGCCCGCCCTGAGGCCAAGGCTGATGAAGCTGATGACGAGAACGATGGCGATCGCTTCGAAGAGCGCCGAAGTAAAGCCCGATACCGCCTCGTCAACCACGGCCGGCTGATCGGATACCCGGTGCAGATCGACGCCGATTGGCAGGTCCGCGACGATGCGCTTCATCTGCGCATCCAGCGCCTCGCCGAAATGCACGAGGTTCGCACCGGTTTTCATGCCTATGGCAAGACCGATGGCCGGCTGGCCGTTAAAGCGGAACAGCGAAGATGGCGGATCGACATAACCGCGCCGGATCGTCGCCACTTCCGTCAGCGGGAAGAACCGGTTGTTGACGCGCAGGTTGATGGACCGCAGGCTGTCTTCCGAGGTGAACTGGCCGCTGACCCGCAACGCCACACGCTCAGGTCCGGCATTAACGAAACCAGACTGGGTAACGGCATTCTGGGACTGCAGCGTCTTGATGATCGACTGCTGATCGATGCCGAGCGCCGCGATCTGCCGGGTGGAAAATTCCAGATAGATTGCCTCGTCCTGCGCGCCGATGACATCGACCTTGCCGATATTGTCGACGGTCAGAACTTTTGCGCGGGCATCTTCCACCAGATCGCGCAATTGCCGCTGGCTGAGGCCATCGCTGGTGAAAGCGTAGATATTACCATAGACATCGCCGAAACGGTCGTTGAAGAAAGGACCGACGACGCCCGAGGGGAACTCGCCCTTGATATCGCCGATCATGTTGCGCACCCGCACCCATGTCGGTTCAACGTTCCTGGCCTTGGTTTCCGGCACCAGCTCCACGAAGATCGTGGTGCGGCCGGCCACCGTCTGGCTGCGCAGATGGTCGAGATTGTCGAGTTCCTCGAGTTTCTTCTCGATCCTGTCGGTCACCTGCCGGGCCACGTCTTCTGCCGAGGCACCGGGCCATTGCGCACTGATCACCATCGTCTTGATGGTGAAGTTCGGATCTTCCTCACGGCCAAGGTTGAGATAGGAGAAAACGCCGGCGAGAACGAACACCACCATGAAGTACCAGACGAGCGAACGGTGTTCGAGCGCCCAGTCGGAAAGATTGAATTTCTTCACTGACGGACCTCCTGATCGATCCTGATGGCTTGTCCATCCTTAAGCTTGTGAACGCCGGCGCTGGCAACACGCTCGCCGGGCTTGACGCCGCCGGTAATGCGCACGCTGCCGCCGTCAACCGGCTCGCCCGCTATCGTAACCGGGCGCAGCGTCACCGTTGCCGTATCGGCATTGACGATCCAGACGCCCCATCCATTGTCGGTTTTCAGCAGGGCTGATGCGGGAAGCGCAATCTGCGGTTCGGATGCGGCAAGCGCCGAGGCCGTGACGACGGAGCCCAGCCGGAAGGCCGCGGGCGCATCCTGCAGGCTGATCTTCGTGCGGCGCGTGCGCGTCGCCGTTTCGGCCTCGGGAGCAATCTCGCGCACCACACCCGTGGTGCGGATTTTCGGATCGAGCTGCAGGGCGATATCGAAGGTCGAGCCGATCTCCAGCCACTGCGCCGCAAATTGCGGAACATCCACCACCACATCACGCACTTCCGGGCGGGCGATCGTCACGACCGTCTGACCGGCCGAAACGACCTGGCCGATTTCGCCCGATGTGGCGGTGACCACGCCGTCAAATTCCGCACGCAGCTGCGCATAACCCAGCTGCTCTTCGGCCTTGTCCAGATTGGCGCGGGCCTTGGCGACGGAAGCATTGGCGGTGCGGGTGGCCTGCTCGGCCTCTTCCAGTGCCGCTTCCGTGCCGCTGCGGGCTTCCGCCAGCACGCGCTGGCGCTGCTCGGTCGTCACTGCATTGGCCAGCTGCGCTTCCGCATTGGAGAGGTCGGATTGCGCGCTCTTCACCGCAAGCTCAAGCGCGAGCGGATCGATTGACGCCACCACGTCGCCCTTCTTCACCAGATCGGCCACATCGACATTGCGGGCGATAATGCGCCCGAGCACACGAAAACCGAGATCGGTCTGAATGCGCGATTCCACCGTGCCGGTGAGCCGCAGCGCATCGGGCGACTTCTCCTCCACCACAACGGAGAGTACCGGGCGCGGTGCCTCCGCGGCGGCTTCCTGCTTTTCCTGGCAGGACGAGACCGCGATTGCCGCAACGAGCAAAAACAAGCTTCTGTTTATCCTGAACATTATTGTGCCTGCCCCTTTTCATAGGCGACCTTTTCACCGGCCCGCAGAAATTTAGTCCCGACGGTGACGACGATATCGCCGGGGTTGAGCCCATCCGCGACGACGAATTGGCCGGTCTCGTAGTCGGCGATGGCGATCCGGCGCATGGCGATTTCCGATGATTGCGGATCGACAACCCAGACGGCGGGAAGGCCGTTCTGCGATGTCATCGCCGACCATGGAAGCTCGATGGCATCGACTTGTTTGAAGCGGAAATGGCCGGATACGGGCGCGCCGAGTGGCATGGTCAGATCGCCGTTGAGGCCAACCTTGACCCTGATCGTCCCATTGTCCGGATCGATCGTCGGTGAAATCTCCCGCACCGGTGCCGCAACCGTGCGGGACGGATCCGACAGGAGGCTGACATTGACGAGATTGTCGATATCGCGCTCGAGGAACAGCGATTCGTAGACATCGAAAACCGCATCGCGCGGCCCGTCATGCGCCAGCGTGAAAACAAGTTGCGCAGCCTGCGCCACCTGGCCAACCTCGACATTACGTGCCGTGATCACTCCGTCAGCATCGGCCCTGAGTTCGGTATAGGAAAGCGCATCGCGGGCCGTATCGAGCTGCGCCTGCGCCGATCTCACCGCGCCCTGCGTGGTGAGCAAGGTTTCCTGGGCCTTGTCGACCGCTGAACGCGAAGTGACCTGTGTCTTGAACAGGCTCTGCTGGCGGTCGAACGTCAGTTGCGCCTGCGTCTGCTGCGCTTCGGCCGATTGCAGGTTGGCGAGCGCGACATCGATGTCGGCCTTCTGCTCTTCGGGATCGATGCGGGCGAGCAGTTGCCCGGTCGTCACCCGCGCGCCCACATCCACAAGCCGCTCGGTGATCTTGCCGCTGACCCGGAAGGACAGGTCCGTCTGAACCCTCGCCCTCACTTCGCCGGTGATAACGCTGCCGCGATCTACCGGCTTTTTCACCGCCGTGACCACGTCGACGGTCCGCAGTGGCTTTTCGGCCGGCGGCTCTTCATTGCTGCAGGACGACAGGGCAAAAACACCGCCAACCGCAAGCGCGATAAGAATGGTTTTCATGGTGACCTCTTGATCTTCGCCCCATCCTATAATATTTGACTGACTGAATAGTCAATGAAATTCTTATGCCGCCAATCCGGGAACCGTTCGGGCTTAACGCCGGGCTCCCGGATGATTATCGAAGATTTACCCGGGCGTTCTTGGGAGACACCGGGAATAAGGCTGAAAGAATGAACCACGCACCACCTGCAAAAATCGATTCCGGTTTTTGCGCCGGTGCGATAGGCAGGCCACCAATGACGTCCGCCGCTCACGACGGATAGAAGGGCACGCGCCGAAAATACCTGAGGAGCCGGGGTCATGACGAAAACAAAACTGACACGTGCAGAACAGAAGATACAACGTCCGTTGCAAATTCTCGATGCCGCATTTGAGGAATTCACCAAAAGGGGATTTACGGCGACGCGGGTCGAGGACATTGCCGACCGGGTGGGGGTGACGAAGGGGACGGTCTATGTCTATTTCGAAACCAAGGAAGCCCTGTTTGCCGCGATGATTGAGCATGTCGGCCGGCCTTTTCAGGAGGCTTTCAAAGCCTATGCCCGTACCTCCGACGACCCCGTCGACGAGCTTCACCTGCTGCTCGAATTCCTGTTCGAAACCCTTGTCGATGACAGGCGAATGCGGGAACTGTTCCGCTTCGTCGTTGCGGAGGGCGCGAAGTTTCCTGATCTCATCGACCACCACCATGATGTTCTGATGGCGCCAGTGTTGGGACGCATCAATATGATCCTCGATGAGGGCGTGGCGAAAGAGAGGTTCAGGGCCAATCCGCCCGAACTCGCCAAGGTCGTCATGTCACCCATGGTCGGCACCTTGGTGTTCCGGCTGATTTTCGATGATCGGCGCAGTCTGGACAGGCAGGCCGTTCTGAAAGTTCATCTCGACCTGCTTATGCGCGGACTGCTGGCATAACCCCCGGCAGCCTGCTTTCAGCTAATGCCACCAATGCAGACATATTTGAGTTCGGTATATTCCTCGATACCGTGGTGAGACCCTTCCCGTCCGAGCCCCGACATCTTGACCCCGCCGAACGGCGCTTCCGCAGTGGAAATCGCCCCCGTATTGACGCCGACCATGCCGTATTCCAGCGCCTCGGCAACCCGGAAGACGCGCGAGAGATCACGCGCATAAAAATAGGAGGCAAGGCCGAAATCGGTATTGTTGGCCTGCGCGATCACATCCGCTTCATCCTCGAAACGGAAGAGCGGGGCAAGCGGCCCGAAAGTTTCCTCACGCGCCACCTGCATGCCGGCATCGACATTGCGCAGGATCGTCGGCTCGAAAAAATTGCCGCCGAGCGCGTGTCTTTTGCCGCCTGTGGCGATCTCGGCGCCCTTCGAAAGCGCGTCGGCAATATGTGCTTCCACCTTGGCAACGGCGTTGCCATCGATAAGCGGACCGAGAATGCTTCCCTCCTCCAGCCCGTTGCCGACTTTCAACTGCGAGACGGCGCGTGCGAATTTTTTAGCGAAGGCCTCATACACGCCGCCCTGCACATAAAGACGGTTGGCGCAGACGCAGGTCTGGCCATTATTGCGGAACTTCGCAAGGATAGCGCCTTCCACGGCGGCATCGAGATCGGCATCGTCAAAAACGATGAAGGGCGCATTGCCGCCAAGCTCCAGCCCCAGTTTCTTGATGGTCGGCGCGCATTGTCTGTAAAGGTATTCTCCCGTGCGGGTAGAGCCTGTGAAGGTCAGAAGACGGATATCCGGGCTTGCCGTCAGCACCCCGCCTATTTCAGCAGCAGGACCGGTCACGATGCTGAAAAGTTCAAGCGGCAGGCCGGCGCGCTCGGCGAGAATGGCAAGTGCTATGGCCGAAAACGGCGTCTGCGGCGCAGGTTTCAATACCACCGCGCAGCCGGCGGCCAGCGCCGGGCCGACTTTACGGGTAATCATGGCATTGGGAAAATTCCACGGCGTGATGGCCGCGACCACGCCGACCGGCTGGCGCAGAACCAGAATGCGCTTGTCCGGCTGATGGCCGGGCACCGTTTCGCCATTGATGCGGCGTGCCTCTTCGGCGAACCATTCGATGAAACTTGCGCCGTAAGCAATTTCGCCTTTGGCCTCAGTAAGCGGCTTTCCCTGTTCCAGCGTCAGGATCATGCCGAGATCGTCGCGGTTTTCCATGATGAGCCGGTGCCACGTCTTGAGAATAGTCGCACGCTCACCGGCGGTGCGGCGCGCCCATGCCTTCTGGGCAATCACGGCGGCAGCGATAGCCTCCTGCGTTTCCGCTGCGCCGAGTTCGGGAACCTGTCCGACCATCTCCCCCGTCGCGGGGTTATGAATGGTCGCGGTTTCGCGGCCATCGCAGCCGATCCAGCGGCCGGCCACAGGCACTTTTTCACCCAGAAGTGTGGGATCATTCAGATGCATGGGCAAATCCCTCAACAGAAAACCTGAGCCGACGCCGGATCGAAGGCGAGATGCACGAGATCGCCCCGGTTAAGACCGGAAATCGCTTCGTGGCCGAAGGGCAGACGGACCGCAAGCGGTTCACCGGAACCGGTATGGGCAACCACGTGGACGTTGTTGCCAAGGAAGGTGATGTCGCTGACCGTTGCCTGAAAACCGGCGGAGGACCCCGGCCGGTTGCGGCTGAGCTGCAGGCGCTCGGGGCGCAGCATCAGCGCCGCCTTCTTGCCCGGCGCGGCCTCGCCATGCATCGGAATATGATCGAAGACGATATCCCGGCCCAGTGAAACCGTTGCCTTGCCACCCGATGCGGCGAGGAGATCACAGGCGATAAAATCACTGTCGCCGATGAATTCGGCCACGAAGCGGGTGGTGGGATGGGCATAAAGCTCCGGCCCCGTGCCGATCTGGTCGATCACCCCTTTCGAAAAAACGGCGATCCGGTCGGAAAGGCGCAAGGCCTCTTCCTGATCGTGGGTGACGTAAAGGATCGTCACTTCCGTCTGCTGGTGGATGCGGCGAATTTCGAACTGGATTTCTTCGCGCAGCTTCTTGTCGAGCGCCGAAAGCGGCTCATCCATCAGAAGTACCGGCGGATCATAGGCAAGTGCGCGCGCCAGCGCCACGCGCTGCTGCTGGCCACCGGACATCTGCGCAGGCTTCCGGTCCTCGAAACCTTCGAGGCGGACAAGCCGCAGCATTTCCTTTACCTTGGCATCGATTTCCGCCTTGCCCTTGCGGCGGACCTTCAGCGGGAAGGCGATGTTCTCCCCGACCGACAGATGCGGAAACAGCGTGTAGCGCTGGAAGACCATGCCTATATTGCGCTTGTGCGACGGGGTGGACAGCAGGCTCTCGCCGTTCAGCAGGATGTCGCCCGCGGTCGGCTGCTCGAAGCCGGCGAGAATATAAAGCGTCGTGCTCTTGCCGGAGCCGGACGGCCCGAGAAATGTCATGAACTCGCCCGGCTGCACGTCGAGATTGACGTCCTGAACGGCGACGACCGGCCCATATTGTTTGCGGATGCCGCGAATTTGCAGGAGCGGTTTGGTCATGTTTTCAGTCCTTTTCGCACAGCCGCGACAAGCAGCATGAGAATGATGGTCACCGCGATGAGAAGCGTTGAGGCGGCGGCGATGACAGGCGTCAGATCCTGACGCAGCGTCGCCCAGATTTTCACCGGCAGCGTCTGCAATGTCGGGCTTGCCATGAAGATCGCCAGCACCACCTCATCCCAGGAGGTGAGGAAGGAAAAGATCGCCGCCGAAAACAGGCCGTGACTGATGGCTGGAAGCGTGATGCGGATTTTCGCCTGTAAAGGAGTTGCACCGCACAGCACCGCCGCATCCTCGATCGATTTGTCGAAACCTTCCAACGCACTGGTCAGCGCCAGAATGGAGAAGGGCAGCGCCACGACGAGATGGGCGATGACGAAACCGGTCGTGGTGCCTGCAAGACCGAATTTCAGGAAAAAGGCGTAAAGCGCCACCGCCAGCACCACGACGGGCAGGATCATCGGCGTCATGAACAGCGCCCGCAAAGTGCCGCGCCCGATGAAACGGCCGCGCACCAGCCCGAAGGAGGCGACAAGACCGATGAGCACGGACAGCACGGTTACCATCAGCGCGATGCGCAGGCTCGTCCAGGCGGCATCCAGCCATCGCGGGTCCGCGAAGAAATCCGCATACCATTTCAGCGTCCAGCCGGGCGGCGGAAAGATCAGCCATTGTGACGAACCGAAGGACAAAGCGGCGATAAAGATGATCGGCAGGATCAGAAATGCCGAGGTCAGCACGGTGATGAGGAGGAGCAGCCATTTCCAGAGGCCGAGGCTGTTATAATTCAAGAGCATGTCAGCGCCCCCCTGCCCCGGCCGCGCCGAAGAATTTGAGCTGCACGGCGTAGAGAGTGAGCGTCACCACCAGAAGCACCAGCGCAGCGGCCCCGCCCATGCCCCAGTTGACGAGCGACTGGACGAATTGCGCGATGAGTTCGGCCAGCATCATGTTTGCCGTGCCGCCAAGGAGCGCGGGGGTGACGAAATAACCGAGCGACATGACGAAGACCATCAGCGCTCCGGAGATCATGCCGGGTGCGGCAAGTGGAATGAGAATACGGGTCAACGCCTGCCAGCGGGTTGCCCCACACAGCGAAGCCGCCTGCAGAATGGCCGGGTCGATCTTGCGAATGACGCCGTAGAGCGGAATGATGATGAAGGGCAGCATGATATAGGTCATGCCGATGGTAACCCCGGTGAGATTGTTGACCAGCGGCAGAGGCTGATCGATGATGCCAAGGCTCATCAGTGTCTTGTTCACCACACCCGTGCGCTGCAACAGCACCATCCAGGCATAGGTGCGCGCCAGAAGATTGGTCCACATCGAGAGCAGCAGGATAGCGAAAACGATGGAGGCAAGCCGCGCCGGCATGATGGCAAGCGCCCAGGCGACGGGAAAACCGATCACCAGCGACACCACCGTTACCAGCGCCGACACCACGAAGGTGTTGAAGAAGATCTTCAGATAGGTGGAGCTGCCCAGCAGTGCCGCATAGTTGCCAAGGCCGAAGACAGGCTCGGTAATGCTGCGCGACAGCAGGATCAGAACCGGCACGACGAAGAACAGGACAAGCAGAACCAGCGCCGGCAGGATGGCGGCAAAATTGCCGGGCCGGAAGGGCATTCGCGCCCTCGCCTTCGTGCTGACTGTTTCATCGGTTAGCGAGACCATGTCCAAACCTCCCCGGACGTGGAAAATCGCGCGGGCGTTTCGCTGCCCGCGCCGTTATCTTATTTCGCCTGCCAAGCGTACCAGCGCTCGCCGATTTCATCGCGGTGCTGTGCCCAGTAGCTCATATCGGCATCGACCTGGCTTGCGGTCTGCTGGTCCGGCAGAGTCTTGGCCGTTTCCGGATCCATCAGCTTGGCGGATTCGATATTAACAGGAGCGTAACCCGTCGCGGTCGCCATATCCGCCTGCGCCTGCGCGGAGGTGGCGAGTGCGATGAACTTCATCGCCGCATCCCTGTTTTTCGTTCCCTTGGGCACGACGAGGGAATCCGCTGCGGTGATGTTCTGTTCCCAGGAGGTCTCCACCTTCACGCCGCTTTTCTCAAGCGCCGTCATGCGGCCGTTCCAGACGCTGCCGAAGGGCGCTTCCGCCGATGCGATCAGCTGCTGCGACTGCGCGCCGCCCGACCACCAGATGATATCGGATTTGATCGTATCGAGTTTCTTGAAAGCGCGATCGAGGTCAAGCGGATAAAGCTTGTCGGCGGCCACACCATCGGCCAGAAGGGCAGCTTCGATCACGCCCGGTGCGGACCACTTGTAGAAGGTGCGCTTGCCGGGAAACTTTGCCGTGTCGAACAGATCGGCCCAGCTCTTGGGGCAGGCGGCCACGGCATCGACATTGCAGCCGATGACGAAGGAGTAATAAAAGCTGCCGACGGAATAATCCGTCACGAAACGCGGATCGAGTTTCGTCTTGTCGATGACGCTGAAATCCAGCTTTTCAAGCAGACCCTTGGGCCCAGCCTGTGCGGCATAGTCGCCTTCGACATCAACCACATCCCATGTCACGCCGTTTGCCTCAACCATGGCCTTCAGCTTACCATAGTCGGTCGGGCCATCCTGAAGCACGTTGATGCCGCTCGACACCATGAATTTTTCGGCCCAGGCCGCCTTCTGGGCGTCCTGCGTGGTTCCTCCCCAGCTGGAAAAGACCAGATCATTCGCCTGTGCGGCTGCACCGAGGGCGAAAAGTGCTGCGCATGTCGTCAATACCAGTTTCGATCTCATGTTCCCTTACTCCGTTTTAGAGCTTGTCGTTGGCATGCACGTCGCGGCCTGTGGCTTTCACACAAGCGGAGAAAAACGCGCCGGCTTCATGATCTTGTTTTCGGCGACTTCGATGAGGTCGCGAATTTTCGGCAGAAACGATAACCAGCGCGGATCGGCCATCAGCTTTGCGCGCCGCTCCTCCCGGTCATCAAGGCTCACAAAAGCCCAGATATGGACAATTTCGTTGATCGGGCCGATCTCGGAAAAGAAGTAACCCACCAGTTCGCCAAGGTGGCTTTTCTGGATTTCGATACCCTCTTCCTCCACGACCTTGAGATAGGCCGGGATGGCGCCGTTCTTCAGCCTGTAGGTGCGGATCTCGTAAAACATCGGCTCACCGCATCACGAAAGGATCGGGGATCGGGTCGTCGGACGTACGCAGCCATATGGTCTTGGTACGCGTGTAATCGAGCGCCGCCGCAAGCCCGCCTTCGCGTCCATCACCCGAGAGGCCAAAGCCACCGAAAGGCGCTATCGGTGAGACCGCGCGATAGGTGTTCACCCAGACGATGCCGGCACGGATCGCCTTCATCAGCCGATGGGCGCGTGTCAGGTTCTGCGTGAAAACGCCGGAGGCGAGGCCGTAGACGGTATCATTGGCGAGCGCGATGGCTTCGGCCTCGGTCTCAAAGGAAACGACCGAAAGAACGGGACCGAAAAATTCCTTTTCCATGGAAGGCGAACGGATGCCATCACAATCAAGAATGGTCGGCAGATAGAAATAGCCGTCACCATCCAGAGGCTTACCACCGGTAACCACTTTCGCACCGGCATCCACGGAAGCGGAAACCAGTGAGACGATGTGCTTGCGCTGGCGCTCCGTCGCCAATGGCCCCACTTCCGTCGCCATATCCAGCGGCGAACCGATGCGGATCGCCTCAGCCTTCGCAGCCAGAATCTGGAGGAAACGGTCCTTGACGCTTCTTTCGATAATCAGCCGCGAGCCGGCGACACAGCTCTGGCCGGTTGCGGCAAAAATGCCCGCCACCTGCGCATTGGCGGCACTCTCAAGATCGGCATCGGCAAAAACGAGGATCGGCGACTTACCGCCGAGTTCCAGCGATGTCGAGGCAAGGTTTTCAGCCGAATTGCGGACAATATGACGCGCCGTTTCCGGCCCGCCGGTAAAGGCGATATGGGCCACTTTCGGATGGGTGGTAAGCGCATTGCCGCAGGAGGCGCCGAAACCGGTAACGATATTAACGACGCCAGCCGGAAAACCGGCCTCATGCACCAGCCGGGCAAATTCCAGCAGCGGTGCCGGCCCATCTTCCGAGGCCTTGACGACGATGGTGCAGCCCGCGGCGAGCGCCGGGCCGATCTTGACGGCGGCGAGAAACAGCTGGCTGTTCCACGGCACGATAGCCGCCACCACGCCAACCGGCTCGCGCCGCAGCCAGACATCCATATCCGGCTTGTCGATCGGCAGATAAGCGCCCTCGATCTTGTCGGCGAGCCCGGCATAATAGCGGTAATAATCCGCGACATAGGCGATCTGCGCGGAGGTTTCGCGGATGATTTTGCCGGTATCGCGGGTTTCCAGCTCGGCCAGCGTTTTTGCATTTTCCGCAACCAGATCGGCCAGCCGGTAAAGCAGCTTGCCGCGCTGCGTCGCCGTCAGCTTCGACCAAGCCACATCCTCATAAAGCGCCCGGTGCGCGGCATTGACGGCGCGGCCGATATCCGCCTCCCGGCTTTCCGGCATTTCGGCCCATGCCGTGCCGGTTGCCGGATCAAGGCTTGAAAAGCTGGCCTCGCCATCCTCGAAACGTCCGTCGATATAGCACTGAAAACGGCGCATCACTTACTCCTTGAAAGCCGGCATGACATCGGAAAGGAAACGCTCCAGTGAGGCTTTCTTCCGCTCGAAGCTCATGCCGGTGTCGATCCAGAAGGAATATTCGTCGTACCCCATGGCCTCATAGGCTTTAAGCCGGGTAATGACTTCATCGGCATCGCCGACGACATTGTTCTTGCGCATGACATCGCCGGAAAGCATGGCGTTTCCAGCAATATCCTCCGGCGCAATGCGTTCGATGAGGCCCTGATGAACCGGCTTCTCGTTTTTGAACCAGGCGAAGAAGTAATTGTAATAAACGCTCATTTCATGCGCCGCCTGGGCGATATCGGCTGCATCGGAACCCACATAGGTGTGGCGCAGCAGCATGATTTTCGGCCGCTGTTTTTCGGGGTTTTTGGCGCACGCATCGTTGAAGCGGCCCATCAGGGTTTCCACCTCGTCATCGCCCTGCCACAGCGGTGTCACCTGCACGTTGCAATCATTGGCGACGGCGAATTCATGCGAATTCGGATCACGCGCCGCCACCCAGATCGGCGGAAAGGGTTGCTGCAAGGGCTTCGGGGCCGACGTGGTGGCCGGAAATTGGAAGAACTCGCCGTCATGGGCATAATCGCCCGCCCAGACGCCTTTAACGGCCGGGATCAGCTCGCGCATGCGCTGGCCGGCACCCCACGCGTCGAGGCCGGGAAGCAGCCGTTCATATTCAAAGGAATAGGCACCGCGGGCAATGCCGATATCAAGGCGACCATCGCAGATGAGATCCGTCATCGCCGCTTCACCCGCCAGTTTGATCGGATGCCAAAAGGGCGCGATGACCGTGCCGGTGCCGAGACGTGCCGTCTTCGTGCGGCGCGCGAGATCGGCAATCGTTACGAAGGGGTTCGGGGCAATGGTAAAATCCATGCCGTGATGTTCGCCGGTCCAGATGGCATGCATGCCGCCGCGATCGGCAATCTCGCAAAGGGTGACGAACTCCTCGTAGAGCGTCTTGTGATCCTGCGAGGCGTCCAGCCGTTCCATGTGGACGAAGAGCGAAAATTTCATGGGTTTGCCCCCTTCATGGAAATGGGATGGACCTTGCCCGCGGTCTCGTTGCCGACATAGACACCGAAATTGCCGATGGAACTTTCCAGCGCGAAACGATTGACGATATCCGCGGTCGCGGCGGAATCGAATTTTGTGGAACCAAGCGCACTCGGTAACAGGAAACGACCCTGTTCCGGCGCGTCGTCACCCTCGGCAAGCGCGTGGTAGACGATATGCTGGCGTCCATCCGCCTTGTTTTCATAAACGGAGTAGAGGAAGCCCGTCCTGACGGAGAGGCCCGTCAACTCCTCAAGGCGCGATGTCAGCGCCGCAACGGGATCACCGCCTGCGACGACGCAGCCGGGCAGCGACAACACGTCATCACCAACGAGATAAATCTCGCCGCGCCGCTCCAGCACCGCGCCAACCGTAATTTCGCCCTCGGCTGCCGCCGAGACCGCCTTGGCGGCCAGCATAGGCGTGAAATAACCGCCACGCGCATAGCCCAGACCGTTCAGGCCGCTATTGTCGAAAGCACCAATGCGCCCAAGTAGGATGACATGGTCGCCCGCCTCGATAACCTCCTGCATCGTGCACTCAAACCAGGCCGCAACCTCAGCGAAGACTGGCGATCCCTGCGGTGCATCCGACCAGGCGGCGGCAGCAAAACGATCCTCCACCGGGCGGGCGAAGGTGTTGGACAGGTCCTTCTGGTTTTCCGACAGAATGTTGACGGCGAAGTTTTTTGCGCCGGTCATCGTCGCGAAATTGCGCGAGGTGCGTGCGAGGCAGATCAACAGCAGCGGCGGATCGAGCGAAACGGATGTGAAGGAATTTGCGGTGAAGCCCACCGGCTTTCCCGCGTCATCCCGCGTGGTCACGATCGTTACGCCCGTCACGAAAGCGCCGAATGCGTCGCGCAAGGCGCGCGGGTCAAGGGTTGCAACAGTCATTGCGGCTCCTCCTCAATAGCCAGCCATTCGGCCATCAGTGCATTGACAGTTTCAGGTGCGGTCAGATTGACCATATGCCGGTGCGCCTCGACGATGCGAGCGTAACCGCGCGGCGTGATTGCCGCCATCTGCTCGGCCATCTGCGGCGTCGAATTCGGATCATCAGAACCAGTCAGGAAAAGCGCGGGGCAAGCGACCGAAGGCCAGCGATCCGCATAGGTCTCATCCCCTCCCGCAAAGGCCGTGTAGGCAACTGCGTAACCTTCCGGGTCGACCATTTCCAGCCAACCGCGTGTCAGTTCGCGCGCATGCTGGCTCTTGGCATCATCGCCGAACCAGCGCAGCAGTGGACCTTCCTTGTCCACTCCCTCGGTGCGAATTGCCGCCGCACGGGCAAGCACCGCTGCCTTTGCCAGCGGATCACGGCGATAGACGCCGTTCAGGTAACCGACGCGCGCAATGCGATCTCCGAAGGTTGCTGCCGCTCCACCGGAAATCAATGCGCCCATGGAATGGCCGGCAACATTGGCGCGTGCAATCCGCATATCGTCAAGAAAACGGCCGAACCAGCCGACAAAATCCGTAAGCGTGCTGCCCGCGGCCAAACGTGCGCTGCCGCCATGGCCCGGCATATCGACCGCGATGACACGGTGCGTCCGGGAAAAAACTTCGATCTGCGGCTCCCATGCTTCAAGCCGCATGCCGACGCCGTGGATGAGGATCAGATACTCACCCGCACCGGCTTCGAAATAAGCCGCCCCGCCCTCGGTCGTCTTGCGAGGGAGCGCGGCAGCACCTGCCTTTGCAACATTGACCCGTGAGGTGGTGGCGGCCTCCTGCATTGGCGTCACCCTCAAACGCCGGCCGGGTTGGCAACATCCTGACCGAGATCCTGCAGATCCTGGTAACGGTCGCCAATGCGGTGGTGGGGCCGGCCGCCAACCGAAGCGCCGAGTGCGACGACGATCTCATCGGCGGCCGGGGCATCAGGAATGGCGGTCTGAATGGTCAGATAATGCGAACGGCGGCCTTCATCATTCTTGTCCATCAGCGGGATCATGATCGGTGCATTGCCCGGACCACGGGTGTTACAGAAGGCCAGGTAAGATTTCGCGCCAACCGCCTGGCGATAATGATTGCCAAACCGCAGCGTGTGGATGAGTGCGGACGCATGCTCGATCTCGCCATCCAGCCCGACGACTGCCGCCTTGCCATAGGCCTCCACAGCTTCGCCCGAGCCGACGGCATCAAGGATCATCTTCGTCAGCAACTCGCCAAGCACGGGCGCACCGGCATGGATTTCCGGCTTCAGGTTTTCGACAAAGCCTTTTCCCGCCCAGGGATTTTTCACGACCGCAATCGCGCTGAACAGCTTCAAGGGCGTAGCGGCAGCCTTGCCTCCCTCAATCAACGTCGTTTCGACCTGCATCAGGGTCTTGCGGATCTGGATGGACATGGGCGTTCTCTCCGTAAATATGATATCTTATGGTATGCCATAATACATTACTGTCAAGGGTCAGATGATTTTCGTTTTCAAAATCGAAAATCATTAATTTTAACAGTATTTTACACCTTAAAATTCCGCGATGCTTCCGTCATAGGCGAGCTCGTACAGACGCGTCATTTCGGCAATTGTGGGCACCCGGGGGTTATTGGCGGGCGTGCCAGACGCAAGGCCCTGACGCACCATTTCCGGCAACAGTTCGAGATAGCGGCTCCTGTCGATGCCGAACTCTTGCGGGGTCGGCACCTTCAGCCGCCTGTTCAGGCCGATGAAGGCCTCCACCAGCTTTGTGCCGGCAATCTGGTCGCTATCCGCCGCGCTGGCACAACCCAGGGCACGGGCGGCGGCGGCATAATGCGGCAAAGCGGAATTCAGCGAAAACTGCGTGACCAGTGGCAGCACCATCGCGTTCGACATGCCATGCGGCACATGGAAAAAAGCACCTACCGGCCGGCTGAGACCATGGATCAGCGCAGTCGATGTGTTGGAGACGGCAAGCCCGGCATGGGTTGCGCCCAGCATCATCGCTTCGCGCGCATACCGGTCATCAGGATTATCAGCCACTTTTTCAAGATTTGCGCCGATCAGCTTCAGCGCGGAAAGCGCCAGCGCTTCGGAATGGGCATTGCCGTTACGGTTGACCAGCGCCTCCAGCGCGTGGGTCAACGCATCGATGCCGGTATCGACGGTGACGCGGTAGGGGCAGGTCAGCGTCAGCTCGTAGTCGATGATGGCCGCGACAGGCAAAGCGGCGGTGCCAAGGATCAGCATTTTTTCGCTTGCCACCGTATCGGTAACGACGGCGGCGCGGGTCACTTCCGATCCGGTGCCGGCGGTGGTGGGGATAGCAATCACCGGCATGACGGCGAAATCCACGATCCGCGGCACCTTCAGGGTGCGCAACTCTTCGCCGCTGGTCGCGACGATGGCGCCTGCCTTTGCGGTATCCATGGCGCTACCGCCACCGAGGGCGACAAGACCGTCATGTCTGCCATCGGAAATGCGCTTCACTAAAGCAGCGATCGATATGTCCGTCGGGTCCTCAACGACCTCGGAGAAAATGGCGCCATTTATGCCTTCGCCTGAAAGCGCCTGCAAAAGCGCATCGGCATGGCCGAGCTTCTGCATCACGGGGTCACAGACGAGCAGAGGACGATTGACGCCGAGCGATTTCAGCATGGCCGGCAATCGGAAACGGCTGCCGCCGCCAATCAACATTTCGCGGGGCATCAGGACACGGTTTATCATTGCAGTTCTCCGCCACTCTCATTCTGCGTTGTTCGGAAAGGCCGAAGGCCAGATGACCTGAAGCGGAATATCGTTATCCCACTCAGGCCGAGACGAGCCTAATGCGCCAGGATTTTCGACAGGAAGGAGCGGGCACGCTCCGTCTTCGGATCGGTGAAGAAACTATCGCCCTCACCGATTTCGACGATTTCGCCGCCATCCATGAAGACGATGCGGTCCGCCACCTTGCGGGCAAAACCCATCTCATGCGTCACCACCATCATCGTCATGCCCTCCTGCGCGAGCGAGACCATGACGTCGAGGACCTCGTTGATCATTTCCGGATCGAGCGCCGATGTCGGCTCATCGAACAGCATGGCGACCGGGTCCATCGCCAGCGCACGGGCAATGGCGACGCGCTGTTGCTGACCGCCCGACAACTGCCCGGGATATTTCCTGGCATGCGCCGTCAACCCCACCCGTTCGAGAAGGGCATTGGCCTTGGCAAGCGCTTCCGCCGGTGAACGGCCCAGAACCTTCTCCTGCCCGATGCAGAGATTTTCAAGGATCGTCATATGCGGGAAAAGTTCGAAATGCTGAAACACCATGCCCACCCTGGAGCGCAGTTTCGGCATATCGGTCTTAGGATCTGTCACCTCCACACCGTTGACCGTGATGACGCCGTTGCCAATCGTCTCCAGCGCATTGACGCATTTGATCAGGGTCGATTTTCCGGAACCGGAAGGCCCGCAGATCACGACGACTTCCCCCTTGGCGACATTCAGGCTGCAATTGGTCAGAACCTGAAAATTCGGGCCGTACCATTTGTTGACGGACTGTAGTTCGATCATGCTGATTGCTTGCGACATAGGACCGCTCCTTAATGCACGTCAGTCGACATGGGGCCATAGGCCTTGCCGAACCGCTTTTCGATCCGGCGCTGGATCAGTTCCCAGGCGGTCGTCATGGCGAGGTAATAAAGGGCTGCGACCATAAAGAGTTCGAGAACCAGGAACTTTTCCTGAATGAGCACCTGCGTGCGGCGCAGAAGCTCTTCCATGGAAATAATCGAGGCGATCGACGTTGTCTTGAGCACGCCGTTGACGGAATTGCCGAGCGGCGGAATGATGATGCGGAAGGCCTGCGGCGCAACGATGTACCGCATCACCTGCGCCTCGGTCATGCCGATGGCGCGAGCCGCATTGATCTGGCCTTTTGGAACCGCGGCAATGCCCGCCCGGACGATTTCCGACAGATAGGCCGCTTCACAGAGCGACAGGCCGATCAGCGTTGATTGCAGAACCGTCAGCTTGATGCCGATCTGCGGCAGACCGGTATAGATGATGATGAGCTGCACCAGAAGCGGCGTGCCGCGAAAGATCCAGGTGTAGAAATAGGCCGGCCCGGACAGGAACCGGTATTTCGACATGCGCATCACCGCAATAACGAAGCCTAGCGCCAGACCCGCTGTCATGGCGAAAACAGTGAGGCCGAGCGTCACCAGCGCGCCCTCGAACAGATAATAATTCGTCAGATATTCGAAGAAACCTTCCCAGTTCCAACCCTTCACGTCTTTCTCCAATTCATGCGGGAACGGTCGCGGCGAGAGCTTTCCCGCCGCGATGACTGTTCAGATGGATGGAATTCAGCCTTCCGGGCCGAGAACGGCGAGATCGCCCGGCGCGATGCTGACGCCATACCCGCCCATCAGCTTCTCGAGCGCACCATCGGCCTTCATCTCCTTCAGAGCGGCAGAGACGGCGTCGGCGACGTCCTTGTTACCGAAGGAAAGTGAACCGGGTGTGGGATACATGCCGGAAAGCGCATGGGTGAATTCGCCACGATCCTGATATTGCTTGGCAACCGGATCGATCGATACCGCTGCCTGCACCTGGCCGGCGCGCAACGCCTGATAAACCGTCGCATAATTGTCGAAGAGGTTGATCGTCATCGGCGCCAGACCGCGCTTCTTGAAGTCTTCGTTCAGTTCCTTGATCTTGCGCTCGGCATAACCGCCAATATCGGTGCTGACGGCCTTGCCGGCGAGATCATCGACCTTGGTGATGGGATCGGACGCGCCGACCGCCGTGGAAATGCTGATGGCCAGGTTTTCATAGGGGATCATGAACAGGATCTTGCGTCGCTCTGCCGTTACGAACAGGCCCGCATTGATCATGTCCCAGCGGCCACCCTGCAGGCCTGGCACCATGGTCGCATATTCGGTGCTGATATATTCCGGCTTCAGGCACAGACGCTTGGCGATTTCATAACCCAGCTCAATGCGCAGCCCTTTAAGGACACCCTGCTGATCGGCATAGGCCATGGGCGGCAGGGTCGGGCTGGTGGCCATGACGAGATGACCGGGCTTGATGAGATGATCGTCGGATATTTTCGGTGTGCAGTCCTGAGCAACAGCAGCACCGGCAAAAAGAGTGATGGCAACGCCCGCCAGAAAGGTTTTGGCGCGCACGGCTGTGCATTTCCGGGAAATCGGATTCCAGTTCATATTAAGCTCCGCTCTTTATATTATTTATTATGGCATACCATCACACCAAACAGTTTACCCTGTCAAGAAGCGGTCGAGGATTTTTCTAAATTACTGAAAGACAACGATAAACATAATAATCGCAACCTTGCGGCTCCCGGCAGGGTAACCACAAGGGCGGGATAATCGGAGCGCCGAAAACCGTCAGTCGGCGGTTTTTTGCGCCGTCAGAACGGCTTCGGCGATGGCGCAGGCGCTTGTGACGTGATCGAGCGCGGCCTTGTAGGCAGCGTCACCGTCTCCCTTTCGGATGGCCTCAACGATCTTTTCCATCTGCGCCGGACCGTCAGTGTCGCGGCTTTTCGTCTTGATGGTCATGGAGCGCAGATGGTTGATCCGAACCGTCAGCAGATTGACGACGCCCCAGGCGACATGCCGGTCGATCTTGCTGAACAAGGTCTGGTAGAAGGACGAGGTATGTGCCAGCACGCCGGGCATATCCTTCGCGAGATAACTTTCACGGATGTGCCTGAGAGAAACCTCCAGCGCCTCGACGATGGCGGGATCGCGGCGTTCGGCGCAAAGGCGTGCCGCCATTCCCTCCAGCGCACCGCGAATTTCGTAAATCTGCTTGGCCTCATCCAAATCGAGCAGCGCGACCATGGGCCCCTTGTTGGGCAAATTCGCCACCAGCCCCTCGGATTCCAGATGCCGCAGGACCTCGCGCACAATGGTGCGGGAAACGCCGAGCTGGGCGCAGAGATCACGCTCCACCAGACGGTCTCCCGGGCGGAAATAACCATTCACGATGGCATCCCGCACCTTGTCGAGCGCAAGTTCCCTCAGCGTCTTCGTCGGACGCTCAACGCGAATGGCAGTTCCCTGCAAAGCACCGGTCATGGTATCACCTCGTTTGGCACATTCCGCTTCGGCTCGCCGCACGCCAAAGCAGGTTCTGGCTCTTGATATTATGGCGTACCAACTTATTTAGCCGCGCATCATCTTTATGGCAACAGCAGACCGTGCGGCAGTACAGCCTGCCGCGGCACCGGGAAACCTTATCCCATTCTTTCCGAGGCATAGGAGCCGGGACCGGGCGGAAACACCACGGTTCGGCTGCCGTTCAGGAATACCCGCCGGTGGATGTGGGCGTGAATGGCCCGGGCCAGCACCTGTGCTTCCACATCGCGGCCAAGCGACACGTAATCCTCCGCACTCTGGGCGTGGGTGATGCGCACGATATCCTGCTCGATGATCGGGCCTTCATCCAGATCCGCAGTCACATAATGCGCCGTCGCGCCGATCAGCTTCACACCGCGCTGATAGGCCTGTTTATAGGGGTTGGCGCCCTTGAAGGATGGCAGGAAGGAGTGGTGGATATTGATGATCTTTCCCGACATCGCCGCGCACATCCTGTCGGATAGCACCTGCATGTAACGGGCGAGCACGATGAGCTCCGTTCCGGTGCTTTCAGCGATCTCCATGATCCGGGCTTCGGCCTGCGGCTTGTTTTCTTTCGTTACCGGAATGTGGTGGAAGGGAATGTCGTGGTTGACGACGACCTTCTGGTATTCGAAGTGGTTGGAGACCACGCCGACAATATCGATCGGCAGGGCGCCGATGCGCCAGCGATACAGCAGATCGTTGAGGCAATGGCCGAAGCGCGACACCATCAAAAGAACCTTCATCCGTTCGGACTGGTCGTGCAGCGCCACCTCCATGCCGAACTTTTCCGAGATCGGTGCAAGCCCGGTCATAAGCTCGTCGCGTTTTGCTCCCTCCTCCGAAATGAAACCCACACGCATGAAGAAGCGACCTGTGCCCAGATCATCGAATTGCGAACTGTCGATGATATTGCAGCCCTTGTCAGCCAGAAAGCCTGAAAGGGCGGCGACGATGCCACGGGTGGACTTGCATGTTACGGTCAGGACGAAATTCGTCATCTGGCGTTCTCTCTGTCATCAATAAGGGAAAAACCCGCGCTGTTTGACGAGCGCGGGAAGAACCGCAAGGGCGGCGGGGAAAACCGGGTCAAACGTCGAGCGTGGTCTGATGCTCCCAGGCGGTGAACTGCGAGCAATAGCTGTTCCACTCACCCTGCTTCAGCTTGAGATAGGCTTTCGAGAATTCAACGCCCAGCGCCTGCTGCAATTCCGCATCCTTTTCATATTCGCGCAGAGCGTCGAGAAGATTGAGCGGCAGCTTCGGGGCATCCATGACCTTGTGCCCCTCGCGATACATGTCGATGTCGTGATGCGGACCGGGATCGGCCTTGGAGCGGACACCGGAGAGGCCGGCGGCGATGATGATTGCCTGCAGCAGATAGGGGTTTACCGCGCCATCCGGCAGGCGCAGTTCAAACCGCCCCGGCCCCGGTACGCGCACCATATGGGTGCGGTTATTACCGGTCCATGTCACCGTGTTCGGCGCCCAGGTCGCGCCCGAAATGGTGCGCGGCGCGTTGATGCGCTTGTAGGAATTGACCGTCGGATTGGTAACCGCCGCAAGAGCCGACGCATGTTTCATGATGCCACCGAGAAAGGTCTTGCCCTTGGCGGAAAGCCCGAACGGCATTGCCTTGTCGGCAAAGGCATTGATCTTGCCGTCGAGATCCCAGACCGAAATATGGGCATGGCAACCATTGCCGGTTAGCCCCTTGAAAGGCTTCGGCATGAAGGTGGCGCGCAGCCCGTGCTTTTCGGCGACGGATTTGACCATGAACTTGAAGAAGGAATGTTTGTCGGCGGTCTGCAGCGCGTCATCATATTCCCAGTTCATCTCGAACTGGCCATTCGCGTCCTCATGGTCGTTCTGGTAGGGCTTCCAGCCCAGTTCCAGCATGTAATCGCAGATCTCGGCGATCACATCGTAACGGCGCATCACCGCCTGCTGGTCGTAGCACGGCTTTTCCGCCGTATCGTATTCGTCGGAGATTTTCGCCCCATCAGGCGAAATCAGGAAAAATTCCGGCTCAACGCCGGTCTTGACCCGCAGTCCCTCGCCTGCCGCTTCCGCGATAAGCTTTTTCAGAACCACGCGCGGCGCCTGTTCCACCGGCTGGTCTTCCATGACGCAATCGGCAGCGACCCAGGCGACATCCCTTTTCCACGGAAGCTGGATGACCGACGAGGCATCGGGTACGGCAAAAAGATCGGGATGAGCCGGCGTCAGATCGAACCATGTGGCAAAACCGGCAAAACCCGCCCCGCCCTTCTGCATATCGGCAATGGCTTCCGCAGGAACCAGCTTGGCGCGCTGGCCGCCGAAGAGATCGGTATAACTGATCATGAAATATTTGATGCCCTTTTCGGCAGCAAATTTGGAGAGGTCCAGTGTCACGTCATTCCCCTTTTTTTGGTATCAGACACTTCATTGAAAAAAGACGGGCACATCCTCCCAAATGCGCCCGTCCGTTCTTTATGGCTTAAAAGCTGCCTTTCCCCGGGAACCAGTTCGTTCCCGCCAGCGGAACCTGCGCCATTGCCGCAGCCTCCATGGTCAGCGCCACCAGATCTTCCGGCTCCAGATTGTGGAGATGGTTCTTGCCGCAGGCGCGCGCGATGGTCTGCGCCTCGAGCGTCATGACCTTCAGGTAATTGGCGAGGCGGCGGCCGGCGGCAACGGGATCGAGGCGTGCTGCCAATTCGGGGTCCTGCGTGGTGATGCCGGCGGGGTCTTTGCCCTCATGCCAGTCATCATAAGCGCCGGCGGTGGTGCCGAGTTTCTGATATTCCGCTTCCCAATGCGGATCATTGTCACCCAACGCCACCAGCGCCGCCGTTCCAATCGCAACCGCATCGGCACCAAGCGCCAACGCCTTGGCGACATCCGCGCCTGAGCGGATGCCGCCGGAGACGATGAGCTGCACCTTGCGGTGCATGCCGAGATCCTGAAGCGCCTGCACGGCGGGGCGAATGCAGGCAAGCGTTGGCATGCCGACATTTTCGATGAAGACATCCTGCGTGGCGGCCGTGCCGCCCTGCATGCCGTCAAGCACCACCACATCGGCACCGGCCTTCACCGCCAAAGCCGTGTCGTAATAGGGGCGTGCACCACCAACCTTGATGTAGATCGGCTTTTCCCAGTCGGTGATTTCGCGCAGTTCGAGGATCTTGATTTCGAGATCATCAGGGCCGGTCCAATCAGGGTGGCGGCAGGCGGAGCGCTGGTCGATACCCTTCGGCAGATTGCGCATGTTGGCGACACGATCGGAAATCTTCTGACCGAGCAACATGCCGCCACCACCCGGCTTCGCGCCCTGGCCGACCACGACCTCGATGGCGTCCGCACGGCGCAGGTCTTTCGGGTTCATGCCGTAACGTGAGGGCAGATACTGGTAAACCAGCGTCTGGCTATGGCCGCGCTCCTCATCCGTCATGCCGCCATCACCAGTCGTGGTGGACGTGCCGGCGATGGTCGCGCCACGGCCGAGCGCTTCCTTGGCATTGCCCGAAAGCGCGCCGAAACTCATGCCGGCAATGGAGATCGGCGTTTTCAACGTAATCGGCTTTTTGGCGAAGCGCGTGCCGAGCGTGACGGTCGTATCGCACTTCTCGCGGTAGCCCTCGAGCGGATAACGCGAGATCGACGCGCCGAGAAACAGCAGGTCGTCGAAATGCGGCACCTTGCGCTTGGTGCCGGCGCCGCGAATGTCATAGATGCCGGTCGCCGCTGCGCGGCGGATTTCCGCCAGCGTGTGATCATCGAATGTTGCGGATTTACGCGGCGGGGTGAAGGGGTTGTGATAGCTCATCGGAATATCCCTCGCCTCAATACGCGTCGGCGTTGTCGATGTTGAAATTGTAGAGCGTGCGGGCCGAGCCGTAGCGCTTGAACTCACCGGGGCTGACATCGGTGACGCCGGCCTTTTCGAGGAGTTCGGCAAGCTTTTCGAGATGTTCCGGGCGCATCTCTTTTTCGATGCAATCGGCACCCAGGCTCTTCACCGAACCGCGTACAAAAAGCTTCGCCTCATAAAGGGAATCGCCCAGCGCATCGCCCGCATCACCGCAGACGACGAGATGGCCGGACTGGCCCATGAAGGCGGACATATGGCCGATATTGCCCTTCACGACGATATCGATGCCCTTCATGGAAATGCCGCAGCGGGAGGCGGCATTGCCTTTGATGACCAAAAGCCCGCCGCGACCGGTGGCACCGGCATATTGCGAAGCGTCACCCTCGATGACGACGGTGCCGGACATCATGTTTTCCGCAACACCCGGCCCGGCCGAACCGTGCACGGTGACGGTGCCGCCATCATTCATGCCGGCGCAATAATAACCGACCGAGCCGCGCACATCGACGATCACAGGGCTGTCTATGCCGACAGCCACGGCATGGTGGCCGCGCGGATTGACGACTTCGAATTCAGTGTCGTTGGCTCCAGAGGAAAGGCCGTGGAGCGCACCGTTGAGTTCACGCAATGGCGTGTGGGAGAGATCGAAAACTGGCATGGATTATGACTTTCAAAACAGGCGCCGATGACGGGTCTCAGGCGGCCTTTTCATGGTCCCAGAAATAGACGGTCGCCGGTTCCGGCTCCCAGACGCGGGCATTTTCGATGCCGGGCAGATTGACCAGCGCGCGATATTCCGAGCCGAAAGCAACATATTGGTCGGTCTCGGCCATGACAGCGGGCTTGCAGGCGATGGGATCACGCACCACGCCAAAGCCGGATTTGGTGCCGACGACGAAAGTGAAGAAGCCGTCGAGATCATCGAGCGCACCCTGGAGCGCCTCGCCTAAATCCTTGCCCTTGGCCATCTCAGCCGTGAGATAGGCGGCGGCGACTTCCGAGTCGTTCTGGGTCTCGAACGTCATGCCCTCGCGCACCAGTTCGCGGCGCAGATTATTGTGGTTGGAAAGCGAGCCATTATGCACGAGGCACTGGTCGGCACCGGTGGAGAAGGGATGCGCGCCAAGCGTCGTCACCGCCGATTCCGTCGCCATGCGGGTATGGCCGATGCCATGGCTGCCGGCCATGGAGCGCACGTCGAAACGGGCGACAACGTCCTTCGGCAGGCCGGTTTCCTTGTAGATTTCGACACTGTCGCCCGAGCCCATGACCCGTACATTTGGTCGGGTGGCCAAAAGAACCGGACGAATACCATCCAGCTTCTCGGCGGGAATATCGAGAACAGCATGGGTGCTTTTCACCGTGACCACGGCGTCAACACCATTTTCCTTCAGCACTTCAGCGAGGCCGGAGAAATCGGCGATGGGATCGGCCGACTGGATCGTCACTTTCGCCCGGCCATTGGCAGCGCTGCCATAGATCGCAATCCCGGCCGAATCCGGGCCGCGATCGGTCATGGTGACGAGCATGTCAGAGAGCAGCTGACCCAGCTGCGGTTCAAGGCTTTTGTCTTTCAGGAATAGTCCAACAATGCCGCACATCGACAGGCACCTCCATTCGTTTCTGAATGAAGGGCTAACATATGGAATTCCAATTCGTCAACTATCAGGAATATTTTTTTCTTCTAAGGCAAATTCTCAATCACTGGTCACGCGCCTCTGCGGATAGGAAATGATCGACAGATAACGGGCGGGGAGCTTTACCAATTCCTCCGGCCCGTGCGGCGCATCGGCGTCGAAAAACAGGCTGTCACCAGCCTGCATGGTGAAAAGCTGCTCGCCGTGGCGATAGACCACCTCGCCTTCCAGCATGTAGAGAAACTCCATTCCCTCATGCTGGAAGGTCGGAAACACATCCGAATCCTTGGTGAGCGTGATGAGATAGGGCTCGACGGTGACGCCGCTGGTATTGTTGTCGATATGGCCGAGCAGGCTGTATTGGTGGCCGGCCCGGGTGCCCCTGCGTTCGATATTCACCCCTTGCCCCGCTTTGACGAAGGTCGCACTGCGCGGCTCCTCGAAACCGCGAAAGAACGCAGTGATCGGCACGCCCAGCGCCTTTGAAAGCGTCTGCAGCGTGGTGAGCGATGGCGAGATATTACCGTTCTCAATCTTGGAAAGCATGCCCACGGAAACACCGGTGGCCGATGCAAGATCGGTGACCGTAATGCCGAGTTTCTTGCGATAGGCGCGCACTTCATGACCGATCGCCATTTCCAGATTGTTGACCCTCGGCTCGCGAACGGCATGCGGGTCCTGCGACAGGAACTGCGCCTGCTCGGTCTTGGTGGTATCCTTGGCCATCGGTTCCTCCGGCATTTTCGTGTTTTCCCTTCTTTACAGGAAAACTATTTTAATTCAGGGGAAATCTTTGTCGCATGGCATTCGGTGTCTGACCGAAGCGGGCCTTGAAGCAACCCGAAAAATGGCCTGCACTGGAAAAACCGGTGGCGAAGGCCACTTCCGCGATGGAAAGTGGGCTTTGCTCCAGCAATCGCCGGGCGTGGTCAAGGCGAATGGCGCGGTAGGTCTCCAGAAAACTCGACTTCAGATGGCTCGCGAAAAGCCGGTCGAGATGCCGCGCGCTGGTTCCGGCCAGCTTTGCCATGGTCTGCCGGTCAAGCGGGCTTTCGATGGTCGTTTCCATTTTTTCCAGCACGGTCAGCAAGGCCGGATGGTGGGTGCCATGACGTTCCGCCGAGGAGCCCCGCTGCGGCGCGCCGGGTTCGGCGACCGCCGTGTGCAGATACCAGTCGCTGACACGCCTTGCGAAATGGGCGCCCATTCTCTGTGAAATCATCGCATGCATCATGTCAAGGGGCGCAACGCCACCGGCGCAGGTAATGCGGTCCCCATCGATGACGAAGCGGGCCTGTCTGGGCGTGAGATGGGCGAAGGCTTCCCGGAGTACCGGCGCGTGTTCCCAGTGGATCGTGAAATCGCGATTATCCAGCAGGCCCGCCGCTGCCAGCAGGTAAGCACCGCTGGAAATGCCACCAATCCTGACGCCCTGGCGCGCCAGCCGCCGCAGCATGCCAAAAGAACCTTCCTCCACCACCCAGTCCTGCGGCCCACCGCCGGCACAGACGAAGATCGTATGGCATCGCTCGCCCACCAAGGCGAGTGACTGGCAATCGACGAGGATTCCCGACGAGCTTCTGACGGCTTCACCGCCGAAGGACAAAGGCACGACCTCATAGAGATCAGTCCCGGCAATGAGATTGGCGGCCCGAAGCGGCTCCGCCGCCGAGGCGTAGGACATCAGCGCAAAATTCGGGACGAGGACAAAACCGATATGCTGGGTATTTTTTTGCTCGATGATGGTCATGTCTCTTTTCTAATTCATAATGTCCCTTTTCTGCAATCGCCTTTCGAGCCATGTCGGTAAGCTTGCGTGATATCGTTCGAGGTACGCCAGATGCGCTATTCCGCCTTTTCCATTTTCATGAATGGCCTTCTTGGCAATAAATCATGGAAGCCCGCATGGCGGGATGTGTCGCCGAAACCGCATTATGACGTCATCATCGTTGGCGGCGGCGGGCACGGGCTGGCGACGGCCTATTACCTTGCCAAGGAATTCGGCATCACCAATGTCGCGGTGCTGGAGAAAAACTATATCGGCTCCGGCAATGTCGGCCGCAACACCACCATCATCCGCTCCAATTACCTGCTGCCGGGCAACAACCCATTCTACGAGCTTTCAATGAAGCTCTGGGAAGGGCTGGAGCAGGATTTCAATTTCAACGCCATGGTTTCCCAGCGCGGCGTGCTGAACCTTTTCCATTCGGATGCGCAGCGCGATGCCTATACAAGGCGCGGCAATGCCATGCGGCTGCACGGCGTCGATGCCGAACTTCTGGACCGCGCCTCGGTCAAGGCGATGCTGCCGTTTCTCAATTTCGACAATGCCCGCTTTCCGGTTCAGGGCGGCCTGCTGCAAAAGCGCGGTGGCACGGTGCGGCATGATGCCGTTGCCTGGGGTTATGCCCGCGGTGCAGATAGTCGGGGCGTCGATATCATTCAGGGCTGCGAGGTGACGGGTATTCGCCGCGAAAACGGCATGGTCGTGGGTGTGGAGACAAGCCGCGGTTTCATCGGCTGCGGCAAGCTGGCGCTGGCGGCAGCGGGCAATTCATCGCAGGTGGCCGCCATGGCCGGCCTGAAACTGCCGATCGAAAGCCATGTGCTGCAGGCTTTTGTGTCGGAAGGGCTGAAGCCCTTCATCGATGGCGTCGTCACCTTCGGGGCGGGCCATTTTTACGTTTCGCAATCGGACAAGGGCGGCCTCGTTTTCGGCGGTGATATTGACGGCTACAACTCCTATGCCCAACGCGGCAATCTGGCGACGGTCGAACATGTCGCCGAAGCCGGTAAGGCGATGATACCGGCGCTTTCCCGCGTCCGGGTCCTGCGCTCCTGGGGCGGCATCATGGATATGTCGATGGATGGCTCACCAATCATCGACCAAACCCCGATCGACAATCTCTATCTCAATGCCGGCTGGTGTTACGGCGGTTTCAAGGCAACGCCCGCTTCCGGTTTTTGCTTCGCCCATCTTCTGGCGCGCGGCACACCGCAGGAAACGGCAACGGCCTTCCGGCTGGACCGCTTCCGGCGCGGTTATCTCATCGATGAAAAGGGCCAGGGCGCACAGCCCAACCTTCACTAAATCTGTCGCGGGATTTCAGGCGAAAACCGCTCACACTTTTCGGCATCCCGCTATCTGGCGGATCAAGGACATCTGAAATGGCAAGTCTCGTGCCCTGCCCGCATTGCGGGTCAAGACCCAGGCAAGAATTCACCATCAAGGGCGCTGCCCTTCAGCGACCGGCGGCGGATGCCGGTGCTGAAGAATGGTTCGATTATGTCTATCTGCGTGACAATCCGCGCGGCGCCTATGAGGAATATTGGCACCACACCTCCGGCTGCCGCCGCTGGCTGATCGTCGCCCGCGATACGGTCACTCATGAGATATCCGCCTGCCGCGATGCCGCCGGAGAGAAGGAAGCGACAAGCGCATGACATCCAGCCGCCTGAAGACCGGCGGTCTGATTGACCGCACCCAGCCGCTTTCCTTCACCTTCGACGACAAGGTGATGCAGGGTTTTGCAGGCGACAGTCTCGCCTCCGCCCTGCTCGCCAATGGCCAGCGGCTCGTCGGACGCAGTTTCAAATATCACCGCCCGCGCGGCATATTGACGGCGGGTGCCGCCGAGCCGAACGCCCTGATGACGATCGGCAGCGGCGGGCGCACGGAGCCGAACACGCGCGCCACCATGCAGGAGCTTTATGCCGGGCTGGAAGCGAAAAGCCAGAACCGCTGGCCCTCTCTCGATTTCGATATCGGCGCATTGACCGGCCTTCTTTCGCCCTTCCTCGGCGCGGGTTTCTATTACAAGACCTTCATGTGGCCTGCCGCCTTCTGGGAAAAAATCTACGAGCCCTTCATCCGCAAGGCGGCCGGTCTCGGCAAGGCAAGCTACGCGGCAGACCCGGATGCCTATGACAAATGCTGGGCGCATTGCGACCTGCTGGTGATTGGCTCCGGCGCGGCAGGACTTGCCGCAGCCCTTGCCGCTGGGCGCGCCGGCGCGCGCGTCATTGTTGTCGATGAACATTCCCTCGCAGGCGGCGGACTTCTTTCCGAAACGGCAGCCATCGGCGGCAAGAGCGCACCGGATTTCGCGGCGCAATGTGTTGCCGAACTCGAAACCCTACCGAATGTGACGGTGCTGACGCGAACCACGGCTTTCGGCTGGTATGACGGCAATGTCTTCGGCGCGGTGGAGCGGGTGCAGAAACATCTGCCCGATCCGGAAGCCCACGTGCCGGTGGAGCGCCTGTGGCGCATCGTCGCCAAACGTGCGCTGCTTGCCACGGGCGCGGAAGAGCGGCCGCTGGTCTTCGGTGGCAATGATATTCCCGGCGTGATGATGGCCAGTGCCATGCGCAGCTATCTCAACCGTTATGCCATCAGTCCCGGCACGGCGACGGCGATTTTCACCACCAATGACAGTGGTTATGCCCTTGCCCGCGATCTGGAAGCACAGGGTGTCACTCTCGCAGCAATCATCGACAGCCGCGAGCAGGGTAACCCGGGCTACGAAGGCAAGGCGCGTGTCATCAAGGGTGGCGTCGTCTCGAATGCAAAGGGCGGCAAGGCACTTTCCGCCATAGAAATTTATGCCAATGGCCGCACGGAAAGCATGAATATCGATGCGCTCGCCATGTCGGGCGGTTTCAGCCCCATTATCCATCTCGCCTGCCATCGCGGCGGAAAACCGGTCTGGTCGGAAGACAATGCTGCCTTCCTTGCCCCCGCCAATCTCAAGGGGCTCGAACTTGCCGGTGCGGTATCAGCGATCAATGGCATCGCCGCCTGCCTTGAAGACGGCGCGCGAAAGGGTGCGGCGCTTGCGCGGGATCTCGGTTTTGCAGCGAGGACACCAACATTTGGCGTCGTGGAAAATGATGTCGTCGCCCCGCCTGCAAAGCCACTCTGGTCCATCTCCGGCATCAGGGCCAAAGCCTTTGTCGATTACCAGAATGATGTTCACCGCAAGGATCTCGGTCTCGCCGTCAGCGAAGGTTACGGCCATGTGGAACTGGCCAAGCGCTATACGACGAACGGCATGGCGACTGATCAGGGCAAGCTTTCCAACGTCAACGCCATCGGGCTACTGGCCGAGGCGCGCGGCGTTTCGCCGGCCGAAGTCGGCACCACCACCTTCCGGCCTTTTTATACGCCCGTCTCCTTTGGCGCGCTCACCGGTGCTTATCACGGCCAGCATTTCCAGCCGGTGCGTAAATCGCCGCTGCATGGCTGGGCCGAGAAAAACGGAGCCATCTTCGTCGAAACCGGTCTCTGGTACCGCTCCTCCTGGTTTCCCCGCAGCGGCGAAAACGGCTGGCGGGAAAGTGTTGACCGCGAGGTTCTGAATGTTCGCAAGAATGCCGGCCTCTGCGATGTGTCGATGCTCGGCAAGATCGAGATTTGCGGCAAGGACGCCGCCGAATTCCTCAACCGGGTCTATTGCAATGCCTTTCTCAAGCTGCCGGTCGGCAAGGCGCGATATGGCCTGATGCTGCGTGAAGATGGCATGATCTATGATGACGGCACCACCAGCCGGCTGGAGGAGAACCGTTTCTTCATGACGACCACCACGGCCTATGCGGCGGGCGTCATGAACCATCTGGAATTCTGCACCCAGGCGCTCTGGCCGGATCTGGACGTGCGGCTTGCCTCTGTCACCGATCAATGGGCGCAGATGGCGATTGCCGGACCGAAGGCGCGCACAATTCTGCAAAGAATCGTCGATGAAGATATTTCCGACGAGGCTTTCCCGTTTCTTGCGGCCAAAGACGTCTCACTGTTTGGCGGGCAATTGCATGGACGCCTGTTCCGGATTTCCTTCTCCGGCGAGCTGGCCTACGAGCTTGCCGTTCCGGCCGGTTACGGTGAAAGCGTTGCCGATGCGCTGATGGAAGCAGGAAAGCCGGAGAACATCATGCCTTATGGTGTCGAGGCGCTTGGCGTGCTGCGTATCGAAAAGGGCCATGTCACCCACAACGAAATAAACGGCACGGTGGTGCCCACCGATCTCGGCTTCGGCAAAATGGTCTCCGCCACCAAGGCCGATTTCATCGGCCGGCGAATGCTGGAGCGCGAGGGGCTTTCCGCTGCCGACCGTCCGAGCCTTGTCGGCGTCGTGCCGCTGGATAAAAACCAGTCATTCCGCACTGGTTCGCATATTCTCGAAAGGGATGCGGCGGCAATGCTGGAAAACGATCAGGGTTATGTGACCTCAAGCGCGTTTTCACCCCATCTCGGTTCGACCATTGGCCTCGCCCTCGTCAAGAATGGCCCTGCGCGGCATGGCGAGGAAGTCGTGGTCTGGAACGGTCTGCGCAATGAATTCACCGCCGCCCGCCTGTGCCATCCGGTTTTCTTCGACCCTGAGAACGAGAAGCTCCATGTCTGATTTCAAGCCCGATTTCAAATCTGGTTTCCGGCCGACGCTCCGCCCGGTGCTGGGCAAAAAGGCAGCGATCGCTTCCACCGCCATCAAGCTCTCTCCCCTGCCGGAAGGCGCGATCATCCATGTGCTGGCCGCGCCCGGCGCAGCGGATATGGAAGTCCGTCTGCGCAGCTTCGCAAAAGGCGATGTGCGGGCGGTCTCTCCCGGCCAATGGCTCATCGTCGGCGAAGAGCCGCTGTCCCACGCGGAGATGAAGGCGTTTCTTGCGGCGCTTGAGCCGCAGGCGACGGGTGTGGACCAGAGCCATGGACGCGTGCGTATTCGTATCGAAGGCAGGATGGCCGAGCGGGTGCTGGCAAAAGGAACGGCGGTCGATCTTTCCACTGCGGCTTTTCCGGCGGGACGCTCCGCGACGACGCTGATCGGCCACATCGCCGCGCATCTCACCCGGCTTGATGGGCAGGTGTTCGAAGTCATTGTTTTACGCGGTTTCGCCGAAAGCCTGTGGGACGATCTTGCCCGGATGAGCCTTGAATTCCAGTGATCTTATCGGCCTAGGTCCAGATGCTTTCGGGCGTCAGGATTTCAAAGGGAACGATCCGCTGTTCGACGGAGGATGTGTCGCCATTCTCGACGCGCCGTAACATCACGTCGATCAATTGCTGCGGCATCCTGTCGAGGGGAAGCGGCAGAGAGGCGGTAATCAGCCCCTCATTGAGACCCTTGCGCGTTTCCGGGCCGATATCGTTGCAGACGATCTTTATGCCGCGCTGCTTTTCCGTGGGCAGCTCCCGAAGTGCCCGCAGAACGCCGGATATGCCACCGCCATTGACATAAATCCCCTTGAGGCCGGGTTCGGAAGCGATCATGTCGCGGATGATGACATAGGCATTTTCAGGCTCTTCGAAGGTCAGCAGTGTTTCCGCCACCTGCAATTCAGGTGTGTTCTCGCGGATATAGGAGCGGAAGCTGGCATCCGAAACATCCTGACACTGATAGCGGTTGCTGCCGATCAGCGGCACGGCCACCCCTTCGCCCTTTACTGTCTGGCTGAGGAACCATGCCGCAGTGCGACCGCGTTTCCAGCTGTCGGTTCCAACAAACCCCGCGCGGCTCGCCGCCGACAGATCAGATACGTAGGTTACCACGGGAACGCCCCTGCCCCGCAGCTCGTCGATTGCCTGGCTGACGAGTGGATGATCGGCCGTCACCACCGCGATCGCGCTGCAGGATTGCCCCATCTTCAGGAGATTGGCGGAAACGGCCTCCGGAGAGAGGTCGTCCTCGAACACGACATCCGGCTCGATGACGCTGTCCGGCCTCTGGCGTGCGGCGGTAACGATCCCCTCCGCCCACAACCGGTAGAGCGGCCGATGGGATTGCTGCAGCAGAAACCCGAGCCTGTAATGGGGCATGGCCTCACGACGGCGGTCCTTGATGGTGCCGAGACCATAAAAACCGATTTCCTCTGCAGCCTTGAGTATCTGGTCGATCGTATCCTGACGCACGACGGTCGAACCGTGCAGCAACCGGTTGACCGTGGAGATGCTGACACCGGCTGCCTTGGCAAGATCGGTAATGGTCGGGCGGTTCATGGCACCTCACAATCGTATCATCAATGAATGACATGGAATGATACGAAATGCAACATTAAATGAAATATAAATTCCATTCTCAAGAAAATGAAAGATATAAATCATCCTGTCATTTTGGCCCATCGGGAGAATGGGCAGGGAGGAAACAATGGCATTTTTCAGGAAATTTCTCATCGCGGGTGCTGCATCGCTGGTAATGGCATCCGGCGCGTTTGCGGCCAATATCGCCGTTGTCGGTGGCAAGAACGACGACGCATTCTGGAACCTCATCAAAAAAGGTCTGGATGACGCACGCCTCGTGGTCGAGGCAAATGGCGGCAAGGTCAATTATCTGCGCCTGCAAACCTACGACAATTTTGCGCCCGATGTGGTGCAGCTGATCCAGACCGCCATCAGCCAGAAGGTCGATGGTCTCGTGATCCCGAACTGGGTACCGGAAGGCGAAGACCCGGCGATCCGGGAAGCCATCAATGCCGGCATCAAGGTCATTCTCATGAATGCCGGTGGGCACGAAAAGGCCAAGGAACTCGGCGCGATCAACTATATCGGCTCCGACGAATATCTGGCGGGTGTGGCCGGAGGCGAATATTTCGCCAAGCAGGGCAAAAAGAACGTCATCTGCGTCAATACCGTTCCGGGCGCCGCCAATCAGGAGGCGCGCTGCAAGGGCGTCATCGACGGTATCACCAAGGCCGGCGGCGCCGGCAAGCAGCTGCCGCTTCCGGCCACCAGCTTCGGCGACGCCACCGCCGTCGCCGAGGCCATCAAGGCGACATTGCTACAGGACAGCAAGATCGACGGCGTCCTGACCATTTCGGCGGGCGATGCGGATTCGGCCGCCATCGGCGTCATGCAGGCCGGCAAGACCGAAACGGCCCTGCTCGGCACCTTCGACCTCAACCAGTCCGGCCTCGACCGGATCAAGGACGGGACGCAGGGTTTCGCAATCGACCAGCAGCCCTATCTGCAATCATTGCTGGCGGTAACGCTGCTGGCCTCGGCCATCGATTTCGGAACCGATCTGCCGACCGCCCCACTGCTGACGGGACCGAACATCGTCGACAAATCCAACATCCAGACCACGCTTGCCGGCGTCGCCAAGGGAGCGCGTTGAGCGGTTATCCGTAGCCACCTCCGATCCCCAAGGAAACCGGGGGTCGGGGTTTGACGGCAAAAGGATATCCCCTCGGCACTTAGGGCCAATATTGGAGTGAACGACGTGAAAAATCTCTCTTTGGGCGACCTTCTGCGCCGCCCGGAATCAGGCGCCTTTCTCGGCCTTGTTTTCGTTCTTGTCTTCTTCGTTGTCTTCGGCAGCATCGAATTCCTGAAACCGGCGGGTGCCGCAAGCTGGCTGAATGTCGCCGCCAATCTCGGCATCGTCGCCATTCCCGTCGGCCTTCTCATGATTTCCGGCGAGCTGGACATTTCCATCGGCGCGATGATCCCGGCCGGCGCTCTGACGGTCGCCATCATCACCGGTTATTACGGCATGCCAATCTGGCTCGGCATCATCGGCGCGCTTGGCCTTGGGATGCTTGTCGGGCTGATCAACGGTTTTCTGGTGATACGGACCGTGGTGCCGTCACTGATCGTCACGCTCGGCACGCTGTTTGCGGTGCAGGGGCTAATCCTCGGCTTTTCCGTGCTTCTGACCGGCACGACCAGCGTGGCGCTTAGCCCGGCGCAATCCGGCCCCATCGCCAAATTTCTCTTCGGACATTTCATCGGCGGCAGTTTTCAGGTCAGCATCGTCTGGTGGCTGCTGCTGACGGCGATCTATATCTTCTACGTCCATTATTCGCCCTTCGGAAACTGGATCTTCGCCATGGGCGGCGACCGCGTGAGCGCCCGCAACGCCGGCATTCCCACAGACAAGCTGACGGTCACGCTGTTCATCCTTTCCTCTGTCAGCGCCTCCTTCGTCGGGGTCTGTCAGGCAATCCTCTTCAATGTCGCCCAGGTTTCAGCCGGCATGACCTTCATCTTCAACTCCATCATCGCGGTCGTCGTGGGTGGAGTGCTGCTGACGGGCGGTTTCGGTTCGGTGATCGGCATTTTTCTCGGCACCATCACCTTCGCCATCGTCAACCAGGGCATCTATTTCACTTCGTTTGACCGCAACTGGTCGAGCCTCATCATCGGCGTCATGCTGCTGCTCGCAGTGCTGATGAACAACACCTTCCGCGTCATGGCGCTCACCTATTCGCCGAAGAAGAAGTGAGGCTGGACGATGACCACACCCATTCTCGAACTCAGAAACGTCAACAAGTCCTTCGGTCCCATCGATGTTCTGCACGATATCTCGCTGAAGGTGCGCGCCGGCGAGGTGCTCTGCCTGCTGGGCGACAACGGTGCTGGAAAATCCACACTGATCAAGACACTGGCCGGGGTTTATCAGCCCAGTTCCGGTGAGTTGTTGATGGATGGCAAGCCGGTCGATTTCGACGGGCCGCGCGATGCGCAGCGCATGGGCATTTCCACCGTGCACCAGTTTGGCGGAACCTTTCCGCTGATGAGCATCGGCCGCTCCTTCTTCATTGGCGCAGAACCCACGAAAGGTTTCTGGCCCTTCCGCATCTACGACCGCAAGAAGGCCAATGAAATCGCCGTCAAGGCGGTGCAGGAATTCGGCATCACCCGCATCGATGACGGCGACCGCCTTATCGGCGGGCTCTCCGGCGGCGAGCGGCAATCGCTCGCCATCGCCCGCGCGGTGCATTTTGGCGCACGCGTTCTGATCCTCGACGAGCCGACGGCGGCGCTGGGCGTGAAACAGGCGTCCCATGTCCTGCGCATCGTCCTTGAAGCGCGCAAGCGGGGGATCGCGGTGATCTTCATCACCCATCAGGTCACCCACGCCATCGCCGTCGGCGACCATTTCGCCGTCCTCATCCGCGGCGCAGTCGCCGCCAATTTCCGCAAGGGCGAAAAATCCCGCGAGGAGATCACCGACCTGATGGCCGGCGGTGAAGCGCTCGCCGATCTCGGGGCTGAGGTGGAAAATTACATGGCCAGCCATGACGGCCATCCGCCGCACCCGCCATCCAGTTAAGACATAGAGAAGGATCAAGACCGATGAAAATCGCCATCGACCCCCACATGCACCGTTTCACCAGCCTCGATGAGCTGCCCGCCAAGGTGAAGGAGCTTGGCTTCGACTGGATCGAACTCAGCCCCCGCGCCGATTTCCTCGAATGGTTCAAAGCGCCGCGTGTTTTTCCCGAGCGCATCAGGTCTTTCAAAAAGGCGCTGAAAGACGCCAATGTCGGTATCGCCTCGCTGCTGCCGATGTATCGCTGGGCCTCAAATGACGAGACCGAACGGCAGGCGGCGGTAAAACACTGGAAACGCGCCATCGAGATCGCCATCGAACTGGAGGTCGACACGATGAATTCCGAATTCGGCCGCGGACCGCATCCCGACAAGGGTTCATGTTATTGCTGCCATACCGGCTCGATGATTGAAGCCTGCGAGGACGCCTGGTGGCGCTCAATGGAAGAACTGGTGCCGATCTTCGAACGCGAAGGCATCAACCTGCATGTCGAGCCACATCCGGAAGACTGGTGCGAGACGCTGCAGCCGGCGCTCGACATCATCCGCACCGTCAATTCGAAGAACGTCAAATTCCTCTATTGCGCGCCGCACACCTTCTATTTCGGTGACGACACCAAGGCGATGCTGCGCGAAGCGAAGGATGTGCTCGCCCATGTGCATGTGGGCGACACCTTCAACCACAAGGCCAGCTCCGGGCTTCGTTATATCCTCAACCCGCCGGGCACGCAGGCGCGGGTGCACCAGCATCTCAATATCGGCCAGGGTGAAGTGCCATGGGACGACTTCTTCAGCACGCTTTCCGAAATCGGCTTCGACGGCATCATGACCTCCTGCGTCTTCGCCTGGGAAGACAGGGCGGATGAATCGAGCCGGTTCATGCGCAGCAAGATGCAGGACTATATCGACCTCTATTTCAAGAAATAACGCGGCAAACCAGCGCTGAGGCCGAGGCGGACCCAGCCTCCGGCCACGGCCATTGGCAACATCAAATGGAAAGACGACCGACATGATCAACGGAGAAAGACTGATTTCACGCCCGCTGCGCTGGGCCATGGTGGGCGGCGGACGCACGGGACAGGTGGGTTACAAACACCGCACCGGTGCGCTTCGCGACGGCAACTACCAGCTCGTCGCCGGCGCATTCGACCTCGATGCCGAAAGAGGCCGAGACTTCGGCGTCAATCTCGGCGTTGCGGCGGAACGCTGCTATGCGGATTACAAGGCACTGATTGCCGGCGAAACGACACGCGAAGACGGTGTTGACGTCGTCTCCATCGCCACCCCCAATTTCACCCATTATGAAATCACCAAGGCCTGCCTTGAGGCCGGGCTGCATGTCATCTGCGAAAAACCGCTGTTCTTCACCGTGGCGGAATGCGACGAGGTGGCGCGGCTGGCCGAACAGAAGGGCCTGATCGTCGGCGTTACCTATGGTTTTACCGGGCACCCGCTCGTCCACCAGATGGCGGCCATGGTCAAAAAAGGAATGCTGGGCGACATCCGTATCGTCGACCTGCAATATACCCACGGCTTTAATGCCGGTGACGATGTGGACGCGGGCGAAGCCGTCAAATGGCGCACCAATCCCCGCACCGCCGGACCGACCTTCGTGCTGGGCGATATAGGCACGCATCTTTATTATCTCTCGGAAGTCGTGCTGCCCCATATGAAGGTCGAACGCCTGCTCTGCGACCGCAAGGCTTTCATCCCCACCCGCGCGCCGCTGGAGGACCACGCCACCGTTCTGATGCATTACGACAATGGCGCACGCGGCCGTCTCTGGGTCTCCTCCGTCAATGCCGGTAATATGGGATCGCAGCGTTACCGTTTCGTCGGCTCCAAGGCGTCGCTTGAATGGTCCGACTCCCATCCTGACCAGCTGATTTACGAGGTTCAGGGCGAACCCGGCCGCATCCTGCATCACGGCATGCCCTATCTGGAACAGGAAAGCCTCGCCATCGACCGCATGGGCGCGCTGCATACCGAAGGTCTCGGCGATAGCTGGTCGAATATCTACCTCTGGATCGCCCAGGCGATCGATGCGGCAAATCGCGGTGACAGGGCCTTTCTGAAGACCCACCATTATCCCGGCATCACGGCTGGCACCGAAGGCGTTCGCTGGCTGGAAAACTGCGTCCGCTCGGCCGATGCCGGCGCCGCCTGGGTCGATTTCGCATAACCAGTTTGGGGGCGCGCCGGACCACTCTCCCGTCCTCCTCCTCATCAAGCGCGTCCCCATGCCTTTTTAGAAAGACAACACTATGAAACTCGCAATTTGTACTGATGTCATGGCAAACCTGCCCTTCACCGATATGCTCGACAAATGTGTCGCGCTCGGCGTCGAGGGCATCGAGATGACCGGCGGTGGCTGGTCCAGCGGCCCGCATTTCCGCGCGGACGAACTTCTGGCGGACAGGGGGCTGCTCAAGTCCAAGCTGAAGGAAATCAAGGCCCGCGGCCTCGAAATCGCTGCGCTGAATTGCTCCGCCAATCCGCTCGATCCCGGCGATATGGGCAGGCGCCACCTTAAGGAAATGCAGGACACCGTCCGGCTGGCCGGAGAGATCGGCGTGACGAAGATCGTCACCATGTCCGGCCTGCCGGAGGCAGCTCCCGGCGATACGGTGCCGAACTGGCTCGTCTACACCAAGAGCTGGCCGACCGAGATGCCGGAGCGCGACCGTTATCAATGGGAAGACCGCGCCTTCCCGCTCTGGCATGGGCTCGTGAAGCTCGCCAGGGAAGCCGGCGTCAAGAAATATGCGCTCGAGAATTTCTCGGCCATGCTCGTCTGGAACCCGGAAACCCTGTTCCGCCTGCGCAATGAGGTTGGCCCGACGGTGGGCATGAATCTCGATCCCTCGCACCTGATGTGGATGGGGGCCGATCCCATCGCCTCTGCCCGGGCACTCGGCGACGCGATCCACCATTGCCATGGCAAGGACACCCGCATCGAGCGTGGGCTGGCGGATGTGAACGGCCTCCTGGAGCTGAAAGACGTGACTGATGTCGCCAACCGCAGCTGGAACTACGTGGCTGTCGGCGCCGGCCGCGATCTGCAATGGTGGAAGGAGTTCTTCTCCGTGGTGCGCATGGCCGGCTACAATGGCTGGGTGAGCCTCGAAATGGAGGATTTCACCATGTCCACCGAGGCGGGCATTCAGTCCTCCATCGACGCCCTGCAAGCGACCATCAGCCGCTGAGACGAGCTCCCAGGCCGCAGAATGCGGCCCGGCACCAATCGCACTACGAGGATGCCATGACCAACCCGATCACCATCACCACCGCTCCCTGCTGCTGGGGCGTCGATGACGTCAAAAACCCCCATCTGCCCCATTGGGAAAAGGTGCTGGATGAGGCGAAGGCTGCCGGTTTCGGTGGTCTGGAACTTGGCCCCTACGGCTATCTGCCGCTTGATCTCAAGCGCGTTTCACAGGCGCTGGACGAGCGCGGCCTGAAGATCGTTGCCGGCACGATCTTCGACGATCTGGTCTCACCTGACAACCGCGACAATCTGCTGCGCCAGACCGACGAGATCTGCGCACTGATCACCCGTCTGCCGAAGCCGGAAACCCATGCCTGCCAGCGTTTTCCCGCCCCCTATCTGACGGTGATGGACTGGGGCCATGACGAACGCGATTATGCTGCCGGTCATTCCGGCCGCGCGCCGCGCCTCGATGCAACGGCGTGGCAGGGCATGGTCGAAAACATCCGCGCCGTTGCAACGCTTGCCCGTGACAAATACGGCGTGCGCGCTACCATCCATCCCCATGCTGGCGGCTACATCGAATTTGCCGACGAGCTGCAACAGATCGTCGAGGACATTCCCGCCGATCTCGCGGGCCTCTGCCTCGATACCGGCCATATGGCCTATTCCGGCATGGATCCCATCGCCACGCTTCGCTGCTATTGGGACCGTGTCGACTATATTCATTTCAAGGATATCGACGCCGCGGTTTTCAAGGAGGTGATGGCAGAACACATCTCCTTCTTCGACGCCTGCGCCAAGGGCGTGATGTGCCCGATCGGCCGCGGCTCGATCGACTATCCGGCGATCCGCAGCCTTCTGACGGAACTCGGTTACGGCGGTTACATAACCATCGAACAGGAACGCGACCCGCGTAATACCGGCAGCATTCTGAACGATCTGGCGGCCAGCAGGGCGTTTCTTGCCAAAAGCGGTTTCTGAACCGAACGGAGCAAAACCGTGACGCCTCGCGAGAGGCCGAGCCAATCGCGATCGAAATAATGGTCATTTCCGGCACATAAGAATCCTTCAGTCTGAAAACCCATATTTTTATCCGTCACATCCATGTAAAAGCCACATTGGAATATGAGCAGAAGTTTCAGAACGAATTAGCTTTGTTGACAGCAGCTTTGGGCAAATCCAAGATGCGCACCCATAAGATGAAGCATCGTTTTCTTTGTGTTTTCACGGTGATACGATGATGACCCGCCGCCAGACACTGCTTTTTGCCGCTGCTGCCACCGCTGGCCTTTCGGCCTCGTCCCATCAGGGCCGGACGGCGGGCCCATCGGCCCGTGCCGTCGGATTTTGGTATCCTGAGGAAACCGAACCGCATGAACGCACTTTCATGCAGTGGCCGGTGAACCCCGCCGTGCATGACGATGCCGATTTCCTTGATGACCTTCAAAAAACCATCGCGAAAATCGCCAATACCATTGCGGAGTTCGAGCCGGTCGTGATGCTAGCCGCGGCGCAGTACCATGACGCGATCCGCAAACAGGTGTCGCGCAACGTCGAATTATGGGACATTCCGACCGATGATCTGTGGTGTCGCGATTCCGGGCCGTCCTTTGTTGTGGATGGCAAGGGCGGGCTCGCCATCACGCAGTTCAACTTCAACGGCTGGGGCAACAAGCAAACCCACAATGCCGGCGGAAAGATTGCCGCGCGGATAGCCGAGCGTATGGGCCTTCCGGTTTTTGATGCAGGGCTGGTGGGCGAGGCTGGAGGAGTGGAAACCGACGGCCACGGTACGTTGATCGCCCATGAAAGCAGCTTCATCAATGCCAATCGCAACCGCGGCGACAAGGCAGAAATCGAACGGCTTCTCCTCGACACGATGGGCGCGCGCAAGATGGTGTGGGCACCGGGAATCATCGGAGCTGACATCACCGATTACCACATCGATGCGCTCGCCCGTTTCGTCAAGCCGGGGCAACTGCTGATCCAGATGGGAGACAAGATCGACCACGACGACCCGTGGTCGGTGGCAGCCTTCGAAACCCATGATATTCTGGCCGCAGCCACCGATGCCGAGGGCCGCAAGCTGGATATAATCATTTTGCCGGAACCCTACGACATTCGTGTCGATAGCGCCGATTTCGTATCTTCCTACGTCAATTATTATGTCTGCAACGGTGCGGTCATCGCCGCCGAATTCGGCGATCGGGAAGCCGATGAAGGAGCCGCAGCCATTCTTGGCAAGCTTTATCCCGGCCGGGAGATCATCACGTTAAATATCGACCCGGTAGGTGAGGTAGGCGGCGGCATCCATTGCGCCACCCACGAGCAGCCCAAGGTCTGATCACGTAGGGCTCATGTGCCTTTGACGGTGAGATGTGCCGGAGATCAAAACCGGCACGAAAATGGCGTCGAAGACTGAAATGACCTCGACGCCACTCGACCAATCCACCGGCAAGAACCGCCACTACGACCTTCAGGCTTCGACAGGCTCGTGAACATCATCCAGAAGAAAATGCACGGTCACATAACGTGTCGTGTATTTCTGGCCGCTATCGGACACGCTTTCGACGCTGCCACCATCTGAGGGGTGCCATTTCTGGTAATGAGGGTTGTTGGCAATCAGCGTGATCGCCTTGCCCGAAAGCCGGCCGCTCAACCGATAACGAGCCTCTGCCAGGGGCCAAATCTTCTCAAAATCCTGTTGGCTGATACGGGCTTTCAAGGCCTTCCGGGATATCGTTTCCCCGGACGAACCATCTTTGTGCTCCATCGGTGGAATATGCAGGTCAACCTCTTCCGTACCATCAAGCAGAAAGGCAAATTCATCTGGCCACATCCGTCTCACGTATCGCTCCTCCCAAAGCCTACCACCTTACAACACGATTATGATAACGCCTCCGCCGCGAGAGGCAATGGCGGATATGAACCTGCGCGCGCCAGCCTGCCCCTATTCTTCCAGGTCGATGCCGCATGATCTCCAATTGTTGTCGAAGATCAGGCATGGGATGCCCTCGCATGGCATCGATATTCACTAAGGGGGACGGCGCATGCTCCCATCAGCGACTTCATATAGTGCGGGGTATGGCCATAGCCATTTCCGCCATCAGTTTCAAATGAACGGAGTTCAGAAATTACGGAGAGACCTTGCCTGTCTAATCATCGGACGCACAATAAGCTGAACAACCGAATTGAAAACTCCCACCGGCAGACCCGAAAGTGCGAGAAGATCACGGGTCGGTTCAAACACCGCTTCAGGCTCAGCGCTTCCTCTCGGCCCACGATCAAATCAACACGATCTTCCGCCCCCGCCGCTTACACTCTACCCGCCATTTCATACCGCACGCCCAGGCTGATGCGTTCAGCCTGTGGGCTGAGTATGCCGCTGAAATGACAGTCCGAAACTGGCGACACCGCGCCGCTGGCACCCAACGCCAATCAACGTGGCAATTCCGATTCAAGATGCCTCCGCGAGAACGTAGTCTCCAGCTTTTGAAGGGACCTGAACTTACCACACTCAGATGAACACTATCATTATCTGGACCAGGGATTGATCACCTTCAGCCCTGCAGCCTCAAAAATGGCTTGTGTCAAGAGTTGCGATCACTAGGGCGTTTGCTGCCGCTGTGGCCAATGTAACCCTCCTGTCCTTGATCACCAGGGGCGACTCACAGCGACCTCATTTCAGCTGATGCGTCCGCGCGGAAAGTTTGTTTCCGTCGGGGTCGCGAAGATATGCGACGAACGCGCCGTTCGGACGTTCCGTGGGCGGGCTCTCGATTGCCATGCCGCCATGTGCGACACCAGCGGCATGCCATGCCACGACATGGTCGGGGGTCGTCGCTGCAATACCGATCGTTCCGCCGTTGGCAGCGGTCGCCGGCTTCCCGTCGATCGGTTTCGTTATCATCAACCGCCCTCCTTCATGCGCGTAGATCAGTCGACCTCTCGCATCCATCTCGCCGGGCTTGCCCCCCAGGGCAACAAAGGTCGCATCGTAAAATTTTCTGGATCGTTCCAGGTCGTTACTGCCGATCATGACGTGGGTGAACATGCTTTATCTCCTCTTAGGTGATAGCTGAATTTCATGATGCTATCGCTCGAAGTTACCTAAATATCTGGCTGGCGATGTGCCGAGTGCTTTCTTGAACATGGTGATAAATGCAGACACGGATTCATATCCAAGGTCGCCCGAAACCTGCTGAACTGTCGACCCGGCCGCAAGACTGCGGATTGCGACGATCAATTGTAGCTGCTGTCGCCAACGACCGAATGTGAGGCCGGTCTGGTGCTGGACGAGACGTGCGAGCGAATTCTCACTCATCCCGACCCGCCTTGCCCATAGCGCCATCGTACTGCGATCGGCGGGATCGTCGGCCAGCTCCGATGCAATTCGCACAAGCCGGGGCTCATCTGTAAGCGGGAGATGAAGATGCTCTATCGGCATCCGCGGCAATGCCGACAGAAGCAATGTTGCCATGAGTTCTGAATCTGCGGTCACTGCTGCGGGCTGATTAGCCATCTCAATGATAAGTTCCCGGATGAGCGGGGATAGAGACAGTGTGCAGCACCGATCCGGCAGATCGGCGGCGCCCGGCTCGATGAACAGAAAAAACAAACGGGCGTTGGCGGTTGCCACGTTGCTATGCGGCATGCCGCCGGGAACCCAGACGCCGCAATGGGGCGGCACCATCCACATCCCGCTTGGAACGCGACATGTCACGCCGCCCCGTGAGGCCATGACAAGCTGCCCTTTTTGGTGGCGGTGTTCAGGTGCCTCCCGTTCGTTCTGGGATACGTCGATCCTCACAGCGTGCACTCGCGCCGCGGACTTTTCTAGTTCGTGGTCGCCCAGGGCTGCTGAAAGGGATAAGGGCGGATGGTGGAATTTAGTCATCATTTGAGAGGATATCTAAATTCATCAACAGGCTTTGTCGATAGAGTCATCCCAGATAATTCGGAGAATGACGATGTCAGTGCAACATCATGAGCCTGGATACTGGTCTGATGTCTTTCAGACAGAAATTCGATTGCCTCAGACATGCGATTCCAAGCATTGCATCATGCTTTCAGACAGCGTGGGGCGCAGGGTCAGCCGCATAGCTATCGCACAAATGGCCGTGAAAGCCTTCCTTGAGAGAGTTGGCGTTTGGTTTGCCTGCCGATCACGGACACCGTCGGTCGTTTCAAGCGCTGATCTGTCTGATGCTTATATGCATGCATGCTTAGCGACGCCGTTTTTTTGCTACGTCTCGCCTGAACTCTACGGACTGACCACCTCCATGGGTGACAGAGGCACGACGCAGGTCGACGCTCACGCGGTGGATGACTTATGAGCGTTCGAACCTTTGTCACCCCCGGGAACGTGATCTTTTCATTGAAGACATTCCTGGCGGCAATGCTTGCTTATTACATCGCGATACGGTTCGATCTGCCGCGACCGTTTTGGGCCGTTTCAACCGTCTACATCGTTGCTCATCCCCTCTCGGGCGCCATCTCATCAAAATCGTTCTATCGACTGCTAGGAACGCTGATCGGGGGCGGCGCGACCATCATCATGGTCCCAAATCTCGCGAACTCGCCCGCACTGCTTTCCGCAGCGATTATCTTCTGGGTGTCAGGATGCACGTTCATCAGCCTTCTTGATCGCACACCCCGCAGCTATGTTTCCCTGCTGGCCGGATACACCGTGCTTCTCGCAGGATTGCCACTTGTCACGGCGCCGGCAAGCACGTTTGACACTGTCGTTGCGCGGGTCGAGGAGATCGGACTTGCGATCCTGTGTGCCTCGATCGTCAGCCACGTTGTTTTTCCAGTCCATGTCGGCACTACACTGCTCGGGCGGATCGATGCTTGGATGGCAAGGGCCCAGGCGCTCCTTGCGGCAACTGCAACCGCCAAGGCGGATCAAGCCCGAAACAGAGCGGAACGATACGCCTTGGCGGCAGAAGCGGCGGACCTGCGGTCGTTCACAGTCCACCTTCGATATGACGGATCGAGATATCGATCTGCCGTTTCGCTTGTGAGGTCACTGCAGCATCGCATGGTCGCCATTCTTCCGTTGTTGAGCGAACTCGAGGATCAGCGAAGGGCATTGGCCAGGCTCGATACTCCGGGCACGGAGCAGGCCATGTCGATGATTACGGCGATCGGATCAACATCATTAATCTCCCCGGAATTCTTCGGGATCAAAACCGATGCGCCAGCCTCTTTCGAAGCGCCTCGATCATGGGAAGTGCTTCTTCTTGCTAATGTTTCGCGGAACTTGCGGAATATTGCTCAAATTTCTCATGAGTATCAGTCGCTTCGAGACGCTTTGAAGGAAGAGAATGCAGCGAGGACAGTTGGTCGCTTCGCGTCTCGGGAAAACATCCCAGCCCAGCACGCTGACATCGCCATGGCGTTGCTTTCGGCACTGACGGTTGCGATCTGCCTCACCACATCAATCACCTTCTGGATCGCCAGCACGTGGCCCGATGGCATGGCATTTGCCCAGATTTCCGGCGTACTTTGCTGCCTTCTGGCGACGATGGACGATCCGGTGCCAGCCATGCGCAAATTCGCGTATGTCACCCTCTGGTCGGTCATCGCTGCGTCCGTCTATGCCTTCGCGATCCTTCCGCTGATCGATGGTTTTGTGCCGCTTGTCGCTGCACTAGGCCTCTTCCTGATACCTGCAGGGATTTGCCTTGCCGTGCCTTCGCTTGCGATCGTCGGCATGGGCCTTTGTATAAACTTTCCACTTCTTCTTACTCTTCAGGCACACCAGAGCAGCGACTTCATAATGTTTGCAAACTCGGGTACCGCGACTGTTCTTGGTATGGTCTGGGCGATCGTGGTGTGCGGCATCTTCCGATCTGTGAGAGCAGAGACGAATGCCAGGAGGCTTTTCTCAGTGACACAGGCGCATGTTGCCGGGATCGCGGCGGGCCAGCATGCCGACGCGCATGTCACGCGCCATCACGTCATCGACGTGGCAGGCATGTTTGCAGTCAGGGCGGAGAAATTACCTGCCACCTCCGGCACCTCCGATGCTGACCTGATGAGGGACCTGCGCGCGGGGCTGCACATAACGGCAATGCAGGTGCGCTCGGATGAAGCCTCGATACCTGTTTGTGTCAGGGCCGAAGTCATCTTCTCGGCGTTGGAGCTCTTGTATCGGATTACACCCGCCAAGCGTGGCGAGGCCATGGAGCGTGCACTTGGTATGCTGGACGCCTTTATGCTTTCAACCGCGGGCCTTTCCTTAACGGACGCCGACACGGAACTCATGGTGCACGCGGCCGCTCTTCGTCTGTGCCTTGCACCGGAGACGGATCCTCCGGTTTCGACAACGTCTCCATCGAATAGGAATGCCAGGTGACCGGACAATTCGATCTCTATGGTGTCTTCCTGCCTTGGTTATCCGCGCTCGCGGTGTGTGCATACGGTCTACTCCGGGTACTCATACCGGTGTTCGGCAGGCTGGGGCTTTATTCAGCGGTGTGGCATCGCTCGCTGTTCAACCTCGCGCTTTATATCACCCTCCTTGGCGTGCTTTCCGCTATTCTCAAGTGGTTGCAGACATGACAAATTATACCGTCACCTTGGGCAGAGCCCTGTTGACCTTATCCATGGTATGTTGCGCAGCGGTACTAAGCTGGCACCTGTGGTCTTTCTACATGGAAGCGCCGTGGACACGCGACGCTCATATCCGGGCAGATATCGTTCGTCTGGCACCAGATGTGTCGGGACCCGTCACGGAGGTTTTGGTATCCGACAACGCGCAAGTCGAAAAAGGGATGCCCCTGTTTCGGATCGAAGCAGACCGGTTTGAACTCTCGCTGCGCCAGGCAGAGGCCCAAGTGCGGAGCAGTAAGGCCGCAGCGGATCTGGCTAAGATCGAATTTGAACGATATCAACTGCTCGCCTCTAAAGAAGCCGCCAGCCTCAAGGAGCGGCAGCATGCAGAAAGCCTGCGGTACCAGGCAGACGCCGCTTATCAATCGGCACTCGTCGCCCTTGATCTGGCGAAGCTGAACCTTGACCGGACAACCGTGAAAGCGCCAGTCTCAGGCAAAATCACGAATTTCCCTTTACGTCGGGGCACCTATGTCTCCGTCGGAAATGCGGTCGGCGTGCTAGTAGAAAGTGACGCCATCTACGTTGCGGGGTACTTTGAAGAAACAAAACTCCCGCGGATCCACGTCGGAGATCGCGTGAAGATCGAGATCATGGGAGAACAGCAACCGATTATCGGCCATGTCGCAGGTGTTGCCGCCGGGATTGAGGATCACGAGCGAAGCGATACTGCAGGTTCGCTCGCTAGCGTTGCTCCAACATTTTCATGGGTCCGTCTGGCCCAGAGGATTCCGGTGCGGATTGAGATCGACCATGTTCCAAAGTCGGTCAACCTGATTGCGGGGAGGACCGCAACAGTCTCTGTTGAACCGAGGGGCAACTGAGGCGTAAAACCATCCCCTGCGTCGGAATGCGTAGATCGAGGTGCGCGCGCGTCCCAGCGTTTTCGTGACCCCGATCTGTCAAGAAGAGACTTGCGGACCCGTCGGCGCCCCATTTATCGTACGTCTCCCTCTCCGCAGGAGGATATAGCGAGGGGCCCCACACATCTCATTGCCTGATTTTTAGCCCGTCCAACCTGAACCCCAATGCCCAGTAGCCTGCAAGGATTCAGAGCCGGGCCGAGCGAACCTTCTGGCGTGCTATGAACATCGGAACAAGCTCTCATTTCCCGGCTGGCTGAGCTCGCCGTTATCGCGGCATCCTTGCCAGTCCCTTAGCGAGGATCGGTCCGGTCGGTCGCCCCGTCGGCGATCCACCCGTCTGCTCAAGTGTGATCTCATAGAGCTGATCATTTCTTGGTGATGGCAAGACCGGACTATCGAGACGTGCGGAGCGCGCACCTTCGATGAGGCCGAGGGAAACTGGCCCCATCTCCCGGGATGGCAGGGTCCAGACCTGGATCGTCTTGTCCCCGGGGATGTTGAAATCGGCCAGCATACGGATCGTCGCCTGCTCGTTGCCGAAATCCTCGACGACCGCCTGCACCTCCCCAGCATCATTGATCAGAACCGCGACGACAAGCGGTTCCACCGTCCGGGTCAGGCTGTAAGCGAGACCAATCGCGAGTAGAAAGGTGGCGGCGATGGCCGAGATCGCAGCCATTCGCCAACCGTTTCTACGGTTGTCATTGGCGTTTGAGATCAGAGGCATAACAGCGGCTTGATCCTGGACCGGCAAGGCCGCTTCGATGCGCTGCCAAAGCTGCTCGGTGACGGTAGCAGGTGCCACGCTCATGTCGAGAGGCAGGAAGCGCTCGCGGCTGGCAGCAATTGCGGCGCGCAGTTCAGCATCGCGTTCCATGGCAACCTCAACCTCGTCAACATCCGCGGCCTCTATCAGGCCCAGGACATATTCATCGGCAATGGCAGGGATATCCTTGCGATCGTAGGTCATGCCATGCACTCCCGGAGAGCTGCAAGGCCACGCCTGATCCAGGATTTGGTCGTACCGAGCGGAATGCGCAGCCTCCCGGCGATCTCGCCATGCGAGTAGCCGCCGATATAGGCCATAAGAATGCCGCTCCGTTTGCTCTCGTCGAGTCCGCCGAGGCAATCATAGAGCCGCGAACTGCGGTCCAGCCTGTGCCACGCCGCCAAGACCTCATCCGCCTGCTCGCTGTCGCGCAGGGCCTCCACTTCCTCGACGGTGTGCTCACGCTTTCCGTCCCGCAGGAGATTAAGTGCCCGGTTGCGGACGATGGCATAGATCCAGCCTCGGGCAGAGCCGCGATCGGCCCTATACTGATACGCATGGGTCCAGATCCGGATGAAGGCGTCCTGCACCACCTCTTCGGCAAGCTCACGACGCCGAACAATGCGCTCGGCGACCGCGATCAGGCGTCCCGCCTCCCGATCAAAGATCAGGCGCAGAGCGTTGCGATCACCCTTGGCGCAGGCAGCGAGTGCCGTATCGAGATCATCCGGCTTAGAGCCCATCAGCATCAATACCTTCTCCCAACACCGACGAAGAAGACTGTCGGCTTTGAAAGCTATACCCGCCGGATCGACGAATGGATGCAAGTCGAAATTATTTTTTCGCAGGCTGCATCCAAACGGCATGGCTCGCGTGTCTTCAGTTCAGGAAGCGTCGAGAGCCGAGCGCTACACGACTTCCGAACGGTTCAACACGGGAGAAAGACATGAAGATCATTCGTTTCGCACTGATTGCCTCCTCTGCTTCCATCGCAGTGGCATCAACCGCATTCGCTGCCCCCGTCCTCGGCCTGAGCGGCGACAGGACGCTCGTCATCTTTGATACGGAGAAACCGGCGGTGACGAAAAAGATGGACGTGACTGGCGTCGACAAGCTTGTCGGCATCGACTTCCGCCCCGGCAACAAGACGGTGATCGGCGTCACCCCGGATCATCGCATCGTCTCGATCAATCTCGAAACGGGCGCCGCCACCGACGTCGCCAGAATGGACAAGATGCTGACCATGACGCAAGCCCCTGTCGTGGTCGACTTCAACCCGATGGCCGATCGGCTGCGCTTCATGACCGGAACGACCAACCATCGCGTCCACCCGGATACTGGCGCTGTGACGGTTGACGGTGTGCTCGCCTTCGAGGAGGGCGACATGCACAAGGGCGAGACCCCGAACATCGTCGCTGCTGCCTATACCAACTCCGTCGGCAAGCCTGAAAAGACCGCCATGTATAATATCGATGCCACGATCGGCGCGCTGATCCAGCAGACCAAGCCGAATGACGGCACGCTGAAAGCAATCGGCAAGCTCGGCCTTAAAGACAAGCCTGCGGCCTATGCCTTTGATATTCAGGGTATGGCGGACGGCAAGAACGTGGCCTATCTCGCCGCATCCAAGACGCTCTACACGGTCAACCTCGAAACTGGAGCGGCAACCGAAGTCGGCCCGATCACAGGGCTCGACAACGAAGTGCGCGACATCGCCGTTCTGCCGAACATGTAATTCGGCAGACGTTTAACGATGAAAACTGAAAAGGCCGGCGACCTCAAATGTCGCCGGCCTTTCTGATGACGGAATGGTCCCGGACTACATCTTGCGCAGAAAACCTTGTCGATGACATGGATGACGCCGTTGGATTGTTTAATGTCGGCGATCGCCGTGTGCGCAACACCACCCATCTCGTTGGTGAGCGTGATCGTGCCCATGCATTCCCTGGCCTTCAGGATGCATCCGCCGACGATGAAACTTTGCGAATTTCGTCAGACGATATCAAGGCTATTTTTCGCCACGCCCGAATGGCCAGACGACGATGTTTCCCGCGAAGAGCGCCAACCACACCAAGTAAGGCTGCAAAGGCAACCGGATGAGATGGTAGGACCATTGCCATGGCGAAACAGTCGCTGCACCAAGGCTGTCAATGGCACGCTTGATATTGGCCGGGAAGACGCAGATTGCATAGAGCGCCAGGCCAATGCCGGCAGCTTTCCGCAGCCTTGGCACCAGAATTCCGACCGCACCGGCAATCTCGCACAGACCAGTCAGGAAAATAGCGGCCTCCGGCTCAGGAACCCAGGCAGGCGTGATACCGAGGAAGGGTTTGGGCAGGACGATATGAAGAATGCCCGCGAGACCATAGAAGCTGGATAATCCCCACTGGCACCGCCGCTGCCAGACATCAATCCTTGCCGTCACGTGCTATCCTCTGCTCGACATCCCTTTTTATGGCATTGAGGTTCGACTTGCGGCCCGCAACCGTCTCGATCGCTGCGATTGCCAGATCACTCGCGACGAAATCCGACTTGTGCCCGAGATTGTGCACGACGATCAGACAAGCACCACGAATATCGCGGGCGAGATGAAGGGAGTGGACCTCAGGGGAGACGATATTATCAGTATCGCCAGTAATGATGACTGTCGGCACTTTGATTTTGCGGTAATTCACGGAAGCCGCTCTGGCCCAGTCGCTCAAAGCCGCAACCTCTCTCGCATTGTGCCGAAATGCGAGCGGCCGCAGTGCTTGCAGGGCACGTGTCTTGTCGATGTAGCCGGCAGGAACCGGGTTCGGGGCAAAAACGCCTTTCGTGGCACGATCAATCGCCATAAGCCCGACAGCTGGCACGATAAGGGTGCTGAATAAAGTGCCTGTGACCGGGGCGCTGGCAGCGTCGTAGTACCAGGCGATCCCACCATTCCATGAGTAGACCGCCGGAGACAGGAAGACGAGGCCCGAGACCATGTCAGGATGGCGCACGGCGAAGGACGCGGCAATTGCTCCCCCGAAGGAATGACCGACAATAATAGCGCGGTTGATACCGCGCTTCTGCATGAGGACGGCAATGGAGTCGGCTTGACCGTCGGGCAAAATGTTCTGCTCACCACCGACGTCGGAATTACCGTGACCCGGGCGATCGAGGAACAAAAGCTTGGCCCGCTCCTGCAGCTTTGTCCGAAACGAGAAAATCGGATCGTAAAGGCTGGCGCTGGCACCATGAATGAAAACGATTGGTGGCAAGTCTGGATTCCGACCAGGCTCAAGCAGGACACTATTAAGTTTGAACCCACCGACATCGATACGGACTGGCTGATCGTCCCGCTTTGGCGCAGCAACCGCTTTAGAAACAATCAACGCGAAGCAGCCCATCATCAGAAGCGCAGCGATCAGGCAAAGAGTTCGATCCGGCATATCCTAGAGCTGCCTCGCGGTTCCACTGGCAAAGATCGGACCTGTCGGAAGGCCAGTCGACAACCCTCCGAACGGCTCAAGGCTGACGGCAAGCGCCGCACCCACGCTAATGGTCTGGCGCAGGTCAGCTGGAATGAGCAGCTCACCCTCTGCATCCGCCTACTCCACCTCAGAATTAACAGACTGAAACTTTTATCGGAGTTCCAGTCCGGGGCAAGGGGTGTACGGCTGTGTCACCATTTCTATTCGGCTCTCGGGATATGGAGGCACCGTTTCAAAAGCGGGCGTTCCCCGATTGGATTGCGGCCCGCAAGCTGTGGGCAAGACGACGCAGCTCTCAGGGTTGGGCTCTTGAAGGAATTCAGACCCGCGACCCGTCGTGGCCAAATTTCCTTTTTTCGAGATATTTTAGAGTAGATGAAATTTGCCCCGCCAGCATAGTTGATTTGAAACCGAGACCGGACTGACCCTTGCCAAAGTCCAAGCTGAGGTAGCAGCCTTTTCGACAGGACTAAGAAGAGGCAGTTCCCGATCTCATTCGTGTCATTCACAGCTGGATCGTGACATTAAGAAGTAACAATGAGCGCAGAAAAAACGGATCGCCGGCTTTGCGACGGTTGCGACGGAACGCTCCCTGAACCCTAGGACGACCTTTGCGATTTCAGTTGCCACAGCTTTCCATGGAATGATGGAAATGACCCTGCGGTCAGCCGTCTGCCGATATTCCTCTGTAGAGCCAGTTCCAGGTCCTGTCGAAATACAGGTCGACAGACTGTCTTGTATCAAATTCGGCGCTGCCCATCATCGCGGATGAGGTGGGCATTGCAACAAGACAGTGAATGAGATGGCTGGCGATCAGGCTCACATCCCCGGTCGCAACCACGCCCGCATCCTGCGCTGTCTGCACGGCATCGACGAGCCGGTTCATGATCGGATCGGGCTGCGGCGGGATCGGTCTTTTCTTTTCGAACACGACCGCTTCACTGAAGGTTATACGCTTCAGCGCAATGAGGTCCGGCTCCATGTTGATATGCAGCAATTCGCGCATCAGGGCCCGCAGGCGTTGAAGAGCGTTGCCCTGTGCCATCGGCAAGTCTCTCAGCCGTGCCACCGCTCGGGCGTGAGCATGTTCCACCACGGCTTCGAACAGGGCGACTTTCGAGGGAAAGCGGCGATAAACAGTATCCTTGCCTGCCCCGCACTGCGAAGCGACCTGTTCCATTGAAGTGCCGGCAAAGCCGCGCGTCGCAAAAAGCGTGGTCGCAGCGTCGATTATCCGCTCGGCCGCGGCGTTCTGTTCCGCCTTCAAGGGCCGACCGACCCGCGCTGTGGCGTTTGTTTTTTCCGACACCAGATTTCCTCCGCACTTGCCCGTGCCCGGCCTGTTTGAAGACGTCGAACAGGATTGCCAACATAAAAGTTGACCAACGCCTTCATATTAACTGGACAGGACGGTCCCGTTTGATTTATGCACTCTAGCAGATTTCCCAAGCTTCGACCATGGGGGCGAATTCGTGAAGCAAGGTCTTTCCTTTAAAAACATTCTGACAGCCACAACCTTTCTGGTGGCGACCCATGCCCTGGCGCAGGAGCAGGGCACACAGTTGGAAACAATCGTCGTGCAGGGCAATGGTGGGGCAGCCGGGACCTCCGCTGCGATTGTCGCCAAGTCCACTCGGTCGGCAACCAAGACCGGAACACCTTTAGCCGAAACGCCGCAATCCGTTACCGTGATAACGCGCAAGCAGATCGACGACCAGAACCCGCAGACGGTCGGTGAAGCGCTGCGTTACACAGCCGGTGTGTTGTCTGATCGGGACTCGAATTCGCGTTACGATTCCGTGTTTCTTCGCGGCTTCGGCGCATTTGGCACGGCGACCAATTATGTGAATTATCTGGATGGTTTGAAACTTCAACGTGGTCAGGCCTTTGCAACACCCTCCATTGATCCGTTTCTCCTTGAGCGCATCGACGTCCTGAAGGGGCCGGCAGCACTTCTTTATGGCCAGGTGAGCCCCGGCGGCCTTGTCAATCAGGTCAGCCGCAAGCCATCGAGCGTGCCGTCAAACGAGGCAAGACTTGAAGTCGGGACCGATGGAAGGGTGCAAAGCGGTCTTTATTCCACCGGCCCCATCGCCACGGATGGAACATGGCAATATGGTATCGGCATTGTTGGCCGTTCCTCCGGCACACGCTATGACGATGTGGATGAAAAGCGTCTCGGCATTGCGCCATCCCTCAAGTGGCAGCCGGACGAGGATACCTCGCTCGTTGTTTCCGGTTATTATCAGCGCGATCCGGAAGGCGGCTATTTCAACTCGCTTTATCCGAAGTTTCTGGCGCCCGCAGGTTATGCCGGTTTCCTCAGTCGGGACCTCAATGTCGGGGATCCCAACTACGACGCGTTCAGGCGCACCCAGTATGGTGCCGGTTACGAGTTCGAGCACAGGTTCGATGACCAGGTGACCATCCGCTCCAACTTCCGATATTCCGGCGTGGATACCGATATGCGTTCGCTCCAGATGAACGGGCCAATGTCCGCGACGGGTATTATTCCCCGCTGGGCTGTCCATTCCATCGAGGACGCCGAAGGCTTTTCCTTCGACAACCAGGCTGAATTCAAGTTCGAAACCGGCGCCATCGGTCATACGCTTCTTGCCGGCCTCGACATTCAGCGCTCAAGCAGCAGCTGGGAATATCTGCTGGGTGGCGCGACGCCGCTTGATGTGGCCAATCCCGTCTACGGCCGACCGGTCGGCCCGTTCATGACGGCGGTCGACAATGATCAGTCGCTTCGCCAGACAGGCATCTATCTCCAGGATCAGATCGAGATCGGCGGGCTGCGCGGTGTTTTCGGGGTGCGGCACGACTGGGCCCGTCAGGACACTGACAATCTCCTTGCCGGAACATCGTTGAAACGATCTGACAGCGCAACAAGCTATCGCGCCGGCCTGCTTTACCTTTTCGATAACGGCATTGCGCCTTATGTCAGTTATTCCACCTCGTTCGAACCTTCCACCAGCGTTGGTGCCAATGGCAGTCCGTTCAAGCCGACGGAAGCGCAGCAATATGAGGTGGGCGTCAAATACCAGCCCTCGGGGCTGGACGCCATGTTCACGCTCTCCACTTTCGATATTCGCCAGCAGAATGTGGTCTATTACAACGCCTCATCAGGCTTCAATGAACAACAGGGCGAGATCCACTCCCGCGGGCTGGAGTTCGAGGCGAGGGGGAACCTCACCAGCAATCTCGAACTTATCGCTGCGGTTTCCCTGCTCGACACGGAAGTTTCCGAATCCGGTATCACATCGATCATAGGCAACCGCCCGCAGGCCGTGCCGCGCTACTATGGTTCGCTCTGGGCGAACTACACCGTCGATTCCGGTGCGCTGGAGGGCTTAAGCGTCGGCGGCGGGATGCGTTTCGTCGGCTCCAGCTATAGTAACGACACCAATACGGTGAAAGCCGATGGCTATACCCTGCTTGACGCCGCACTTCGTTATGATTTTGGAGCAACGAACCCGAAACTCAAGGGGCTGCAGGCGACACTGAACGTCACCAACCTGCTCGACAAGGACTATTACTCCTCCTGCAGTTCCGAATATTATTGCCAATACGGCAACGGCCGCACGGTGCTCGCCGGCCTCAGATACAAATGGTGATGTCGCCGTGATCATAACGAGACGAGGCTTTTGCATCTCCTTTGCGGCAGCTGGCATCCTTTCCGGCATTCAGCCCGCTGGAGCCGAGCAACCGGTTACCGTGAGGGATATGGCGGGGCGCGAGGTGCACCTCCCTGCCCTTCCGAAAAGGATCGTTTTGCTGGAGGCGCATGACCTGCTGACGATGTCGCTCCTGCATCGCGATCCTGCGTCGCTGGTCGTGGGCTGGGCCGCCGTCGATCGGCTCGACAGCGGTGAATTGCAGACGATCCTGCTGAACGGCCATTCCGTCAGCACGGTCGGGACGCTGAGCCCGGACACGCTTTCCCTTGAAGGGCTGATCGCCCTGTCTCCCGACCTGATCGTGACCACGGCCTTCATGACGCCGCAGGGTGATGAGAATTCCCTGCTGCAGAGGCTGAAGGAGATCGGCATTCCCGTGGTCTTCAGCGACGCCTTTTCAAACGCGGCGGATGAGGCGAGGGCAAGCGGCCCGGTTGATGCGATGAAAGCATCTATGCGCATGTGGGGAACACTTCTGGGTGCTTCAGGCAAAGCAGAGGCCTATATCACCTTTGTCGAGCGGGAACTGGCGGGCATTGCAACGTGCGTTTCAGGTGCGAAGCCCGTCACGACCTATCTGGAGGTCCAGTCGACGCTCGACGACTGCTGCTGGGCGGCGGGCAGAAAGAACTGGGGCGAATTGCTGGCGCTGGCCGGTGGTCAGCCGCTTCCGGGCGTGGTCGCGCCGTGGTTTGAGAAGCTGTCGCTCGAATATCTTCTTGCCACACCGCATGAGGTCTACATCGCCTCCGGCGGTGGCTGGGCCTCGGGTGGCCGTCCGTCCATCGGCCCTGGAATCGACGCCGAACAGGGTCGACAGGGATTGCAGCACCTGATCGAGGGCCGCCCGAGTTTCGAACATCTGCCGAGCGTTCGTTCAAAGCGTGTTTACGGGATATGGACCGGGTTGATTACCAACTTGCCCCTCAACGTGCTGTTTATCGCCCAGGCAACCAGATGGCTGCATCCGGATCGATGTGCCGATATCGATCCAACCGCCATTCTCGACACCATCAATCGCGACTTCGCAGCATTTCCCATAAAGGGACCGCTGTGGGCGGCGATCTGAGACACGGAGCCACGCCCGATGCCATCGACCAGCAACAACCGATACCGCGCACATGCCGCTGTCCAGTTTGAAAAGATTAACGACTATATCGAACCGATTGTTGAATCGATTGCAACGCACGACATGACCGTTAAGAAGGCAGGTGGCATTCATCATATCCATTCGCCATTCGGCGACGCCACATTCGAGGCGACCGGAAACGGTTTCCGGTTGACGGCGGAAGCTTCCGATCCCGGCGGTCTGAACCGGCTGAAACATGCTCTGGTCGGGCCGATCGGTTTCATCGCCGCCCGTGAAAATCTCGATATTCAATGGGAAGGCGACCATGCGGACCCTGCCTTACCCGACGATCTGCGCATTTTGCGGGTGCAGACCATTGAGGACCTGTCGCCCCGCTTTCGCAGGATCGTCTTCAAGGGAGAGAACCTCGAACGTTACGACCGTAAAGACCAGCTCCACTGTCGTCTCATTTTCCAGCCGCGCGATATCGCCGCGCCACGCTGGCCGCTACTTGACCATCGCGGGCATGTCGTCTGGCCGGACAATAATGCTGTTCCGACGCGCGTCTATACGATCCGCTTCATCGACACGGCAAGACAAACAATCACAATCGATTTCGCGCTCCATGCTCATCCCGGTCCCGCGACCGTGTGGGCGATGAACGCACAGGCAGGCGATGTCGTCGGTATTCTGGGGCCTGCGGCGAACGGCCCAGGGCTGGCGGACTTCTACGTTCTCGCCGGCGACGAAACCGCATTGCCCGGCATTGCCAGAATTCTCGAACATCTGCCGGCGACGGCAACCGGCCATACCTTCATCGAAGTCGATACGCCCGCCGACGAATTGCCGCTCTGCTCTTCCAGCGATGTCTCAATCCGGTGGTTGTATCGCAACGGCAATGCTGCAGGCACAACGACGCTGCTTCAGGACGCAATTGGCTCCATTCGATGGCCGACATGCCGAGAGAGCATCTTCTTCTGGGGTGGATGCGAACACAAAGCCTTCAGTGCCATTCATCGTCACCTGAAGAAGGAAGTGGGGCTTCCGCGTCACCGCTTCGTGCTCTATTCGCACTGGCACAGGTGTCTCAGCGAGGAAGATATCATCGCTGCAGGTGCAGATGCTTATCTACCTCAGTGACAGCGAGTGATGGCTGACGGAATAGTGAATAGCCCCGAGTTTCGTAGACACCCTTGGGTTAGGGTCAGGACTCATTGTTCATAGCCAGAAGATAACGGTTGCAGCGAGAGCGATGGCGGAGAGAAAGGCCATTGGGCACCTGTCGTAGCGCATAGCGACACGCCGCCAGTCTTTGAGACGCCCGAACATGATCTCGATCCGGTTACGCCGTTGTAGCGGCGTTTGTCGTATTTGATGGTCTTGGTGCGGGATTTGCGACCCGGAATGCAGGGAGTGATACCCTTTGCCTATAAAGCGTCACGATACCAGTCGGCATCATAGCCACGGTCGGCCAGTAGCCATTTTGCCTTGGGAAGCTCATCAAGCAAGGCGGCAGCACCGGTGTAATCGCTGACCTGACCAGCCGTTATGAAGAAATTGATCGGGCGACCACTCGCATCCGTTACGGCATGAAGCTTGGTGTTCATACCACCTTTCGTGCGCCCAATCAGGCGGCCCGCGCCCCCTTTTTTACCCGCAGGCTGGAAGCAGTGCGGTGGGCCTTCAGATAGGTCGCGTCGATCATGATCGTCTTGCGCTCTGCGGCTTCAGGCACAGCCAGGCCTTCCATCATCTGGATAAAGATGCCCTTGTCGCCCCAGCGTTTCCAGCGGTTGTAAAGCGTTTTTGCCGGGCCATATTCCTTCGGCACATCACGCCAACGCAGCCCATTGCGGTTGACGAAGATAATGCCGCTCAGAACGCGTCGGTCGTTAACGCGCTGGCGGCCATGGCTTTTGGGGAAATAAGGCTGAAGACGAGCCATTTGCTCGTCCGTCAGCCAAAATAGATTACTCATTGGCCAGGCTCCTGCACAAACGCATGAATCATAACCGTCAATTCAAATCAATGGGTCCTGAGCCTAAGAACTGCCATCCGACGACGATGAGCAGCGAACCTTTCATCAACCTCGGCAGCAGCCTTCCGAACAGCGATGAGGGCTTCATAGACGTTCTTCGTCCTAAGCGAGAATGTCTCTTCCGCCTTTGGATAGGTTTTTTTGATGTCTGAGGGGATGGCAGTGCGGTGCCAATAAGTGTTACCGCGCATCATCAAACGGGGGTGCCTGGGCATGTCTTTCATTGCTCCACTGTAACAGTTGAGTGGAACGACGAGAAGATCAAGGCATTGAAAATGCTAACTTAGTAGGAAACGCAGGCGCTTCGGTTCAGAATGGCGGAGAGGGTGGGATTCGAACCCACGATACCCTTGCAGGTATGCCGCATTTCGAGTGCGGTGCATTCGACCACTCTGCCACCTCTCCGCATGCGCGAACGCTTGCGTTGCGCGCTCCTATTAAACATCAATGGCCGGGCTGACAAGCGGAATTTCGTGTTTGTGTCACAAATTATTCGTCATAGAGAAGACTGGAGAAATGCTTCGGCTTTCGGCGGTTTTCACAGCATTTTAAGACGACACGCATCGACCTCCAGCCGTGCGCGTCACACTCGGCAATGGTGTTAGAGCAATTGATAGCGCTGCAGGATTTTCACAATCTGGTCGTCCTGTTGCTGGTCCGGCAGCAGGGCCGGCTGACGGCTGGCGCCGACGGACGGGTCCTGCAGGTAGAGTGAGCGCTTGACCATGGCGGGTGCAAAACCCAGCGCATAGAGATCGGTGCGGAAGGCTGTGTAGATCGCCTGCTGGCGTTCGGCCTCTATGATATTGCCGGCGTTGAATCCGTTGAGAATGCCGGCAAGCACATCCGGCATTGCGTTGCCAAGGCCGGAAATACAGCCTGCGGCACCGTTCTGTAACGACCACAAGACGAGGTGATCAGGGCCGGAATAGACCTCGAAACCGGGCATCTCCTTCGCCACCTGGAGATAGGCTTCGAGCGTCTGCTGCGCGCCACCGGAATCCTTGATGCCGGCGATATTGCCGTGGGTTGCAAGTTTACGCGCGGTTTCCGGCTCTATGTGGTTCTGGGTGCGGGCGGGGATATCGTAGAGATAGGTCGGGGTCTCAACGGCATCGGCCACCGTCGAAAAATGGCGGATCAGGCCATCCTGCGTGCAGGCGATGAAGAAGGGCGTGATAACGGCGATACCGTCGACGCCGATACGGTCGAAGGCTTTGGCAAGCTGTATGGTCTCGAATGTGGCGGGCATGCCGGCATTGACGATGACTTTGGCGCGGCCGGCCACTTCGTCCACCACTTCTTCGGTCAGCCGGATTTTTTCTTCATGGGTCAGCGCGGTAAAATCGCCGTTGGTGCCGGCGCACATGATGTTGTTGCCGGCCGCCACCTGGCGGCGCACCTGCGCGCGCGTGGCTTCGTAATTGATGGTTTCGTCTTCGTTGAAACAGGTGACGAGCGCGACGAAGGCTTGTTTGGTCATGAAAGAACTCCACTTGAATTTCCGATGGCAGGGCCGGCATCCGTCGGACTACGCGCAGAATGCATATCGGGGTCGGGATCGAGGCTCGCCGAAAGCAGCGCGCGGGTATAGGCCTCACGTGGCGCTTCAAAGACCTGCCGGACGGAACCGAATTCCACCACCTCGCCGCGCTGCATGACCATGACGTGATCGGCGAAATCCCGAACCACCGGCAGGTCATGGGCGATGAAGATGAAGGAGAGGCCCATTTCGCGGCGCAGTTTATCGAGCAGCGCGATAACCTGCGCCTGCACTGACACATCGAGCGCCGAGACTGCCTCGTCACAGATGATGAGCTTCGGCTCCAGCGCCAAGGCGCGGGCAATGGCGATCCTTTGCCGCTGGCCGCCGGAGAACTGGTGCGGATAACGGCGCATATGTTCCGGCGACAGGCCGACCTGATGCAGCAGTTCCGCGGCGCGTTCGCGCCATCTTGCCCTGGGCAATATGTCCGGATGGATGACCCAGGCTTCGGAGATGAGCTGAAATACCGTCATGCGTGGGTTGAGCGATTGGGTGGGATCCTGAAACACCATCTGCAGATCGCGCCTGAGCGCGAAGAGCTCCGCCGGCGAAAGCTGGAAGAGATCCTGCCCCTTCCACAGGGCGCTGCCGGCATCCGGCTCGTCAAGCCGCAACAGAATGCGCGCCAGCGTTGACTTGCCGGAACCGCTTTCCCCAACGACGGCGATGGTCTCGCCGGCCATCAGGTCGAAGGAAACACCCTTCAAGGCCTCGAAGGCGCCGTAGCGCTTGCGCACATCGCGCACACTGAGCAAAGGTTCACCCCCTGCTTTCGGTTCGTGCATTTCGCCCCGGCCGGGGGCGGCGCTGATGAGCTTGCGGGTATAGGGGTGCTGAGGGTTGCGATAAACCTCGCGAACGGTGCCGGCCTCCACCAGCACGCCCTTTTCCATCACCACCACCCGGTCGGCTATCTCGGCGACGACGCCGAGATCATGGGTGATGATGAGTATGGCCATGCCGGTTTCCCGCTGCAGCTCCTTGAGCAGGGAAAGCACCTCGGCCTGCACCGTCACGTCAAGCGCCGTGGTCGGTTCGTCGGCGATCAGCAGGTCGGGCCGCAGCGCCAGCGCCATTGCGATCATGACGCGCTGGCGTTGGCCGCCGGAAAATTCATGCGGATATTTCCTCAGGGCTCCATCCGGATCAGGAATGCCGACACGGGCGACAAGCCGCCTTGCCTCCGCCTCAGCTTCCGCCTTGCCCATGCCATGGGTGGTCATCGCCTCGCGGATCTGCCAGCCGACGGTATAGACGGGATTTAGATGGCTGAGCGGATCCTGAAAGATCATGGCGATGCGCCGGCCGTTGACCTCGCGACGCGCTTCTGCCGGCATGGTCAGAAGGTCTTTGCCATCAAGCAATATCCGGCCGCTGCTGATATATCCGGGCGGCATGTCGATGAGGTTCATGATGGCCGAGGACGACACCGATTTGCCCGAGCCGCTTTCGCCGAGGATCGCCAGCGTTTCGCCACGGTCGATATGGTAGGAGACATCCTTCACCGCATGGACGACACCGCTTGCGGTGTGGAACTCCACGGAAAGGTTGCGCACGTCGAGAAGATGGTCAGCCATGCTTGCGGCCCTTCATTTCCAGCCGCCAGCGCTGCACGGGGTCAAGCGCGATGCGCAGCCAGTTGGACAGCAGGTTGAGCGACAGGGTGGTGAGAATGATGGCAAGCCCGGGCCAGAAGGACAGCCACCAGGCATTGGTGAGATATTGCCGCCCCTGCGAAATCATCAGACCCCAGGTGATTTCCGGAGGCTGAATGCCGATGCCAAGGAAGGACAGCGCGCTTTCCGCCAGCATCACATAAGCGAAATCGAGCGTCGCAAGCGTCGTCAGCGTCGGCAGCACCACGGGCAGGATGTGGCGAAACAGGATGCGTTTGCCGGATGCGCCCATCACGCGCGCCGCCTGCACGAACATGCGCTCGCGCACCTCCAGCACCTCCGCCCTGGTGGTGCGGATGTAAACGGGAATGCGGGTGATGGCCAGAACCAACATCAGGTTGAGGATGGAGGAACCGAGCAGATAAAGGACGATGACCGCGATCAGCAGCGACGGAAACGACATGATCACGTCTGCCAGCCGCATGATGATCTGGCCGACGCGGTTGGAGGAAAACCCGGCGATGAGGCCGAGCACCGTGCCGGTGACGGCGGAGAGAAGCACGGCGCCGGCTGCAATCATCAGCGTGTTTTGCGTGGCGGCGACGATGCGCGCCAGAAGTGAACGGCCGAGCGCATCCGCTCCCAGCCAGAAGTACCATTCACGCTGCCAGTCGAATGGCGCGAGATTGCGTCCGCGCAGGTTCTGTTTCGTCGCGAGATCGCCAAGCCAGGCCGGGCCGACAAAGGCGAGTATGACGATGACGACGAGAAAGATCGCGGCACAGAGCGCAAATTTATCCGCCCACAACATGCGCAGCATGCGCGTTACGAAGGATGGCTCATCGATGATCTCGGTATCGGCGTTCAAAAGGCTCATGGCTAAATGTCCCCCTCAGTGCCGGATACGCGGATCGAGCAGCGCATAGGCGATATCGATCAGGAGGTTCATCAGGAAGATCGCCAGCGCGGTGACGAGAATGGCGGCCAGAACGACATTAAAATCCCGCTGCAGAATGGAATCGATCATCAGCTTGCCGACGCCCGGAAACCCGAAGATGGTTTCAACGATGACGGCGCCGTTAAGAAGGCTTGCGGCCTGATCACCGATGACGGTGATGACCGGCAGCATGGCGTTGCGCAGGGCATGGATGAAGATGATCGGCCCGGATTTCACGCCCTTGGCGCGTGCCGTTTTGACGTAAGCGGAAGACAAAGCACCGATCATCGAGCCGCGCACTACCTGCACGATGATGCCGAAGGGGCGCACGAACAGCACCGAGATCGGCAAGATCCAGTGCAGCACGGAGCCCGTGCCTGATGTGGGCAGCCAGGCGAGATTGACGGAAAAGACGACGATCGCGACGATGGCCAGCCAGAAATCCGGAACCGAAGCGCCGATCAACGAAATGGTCGAGGCCATGCGGTCGAAAAAACCGCCGGAGCGGAAAGCCGCAAGCGAGCCGACGACGATGGCCGCGGTGGTGACCAGCGACATGGTGATGACCGCAAGCCAGAGCGTCCAGACAAAGGCCTCCAGCACCACATCCAGCGCCGGACGGGCTTTTCTGAGCGATTCACCCAGATCTCCCGTCATCACATCGCCCGCATAACGCAGGAACTGAACCATCAGCGGATCATTCAGCCCGTGCAGCGCACGAAACTGCTGCTTCAATTCCTCCGAAGCCTCCACCGGCAGAAACAGCGCGGCCGGGTCTCCTGTCAGGCGGGAGAGGAAGAAAACCATTACGATGAGGCCGACCAGGGAGATCAGGCTCGCAATGGATCGTTTTCGGATGAAGCTCAGCATGGTTGCCTCCGGGTTTCAACGCGGCGGCAAGGCTTTCGCCCTGCCGCCGCTCATTGGCTTATAAGATGCAGGCTTTACTTGATGCCGATTTCCGAAAGCTGCAGCATCGAGTTGGTGGCGATGGTGGGCTTGAAGTCCAGACGTTCGGAAACGCGGGAGAAACCGACCATGTGGAACAGCAGCACATCCGCCACGACATCATCATGCAGGTAGGCGATGAGTTCTGACCAGAGCTTGGCGCGCTCGTCACCGACGGCTGCGGAAGCGCGCTCGATCAGGTCATCCACCTTGGGGTCCGAGAAGCCGGACTGCGTGCCCTTGGTGGCATATTTGAAGAACATGGTGAAGGACGGATCGCCCTTGGAGTTGTCGTGCATGGCAGCGACGATCTGCGGTCCGCGACCTTCCTTGAAGGGCTTGGAATAATAGCTCTCGTGTTCGGCCACTTCCACGAATTTCAGGTCGATCTTGAAGCCGACGTCCTGCAATTGCTGCTGGATCGCCTCCATGATTTCGGTGACATTCGGAAAATTCGCGGTGCGCGCGATGATGGTGATCGGCGTATCCACCTTCACGCCGGCAGCCTTGGCTTCTTCGAGCAGCTTCTTTGCGCCATCAGGATCGTAAGGGAAGACCTTGACGTCGGGGTTCCAGCCAAGCGTGGTCGGCGGAACGAGCGCGGTCGCCAGCACCGCACCTTCGGGAACCAGCGTGCCGAGGAAGGCCTGCCGGTCGATGGCGAGGTTGAGCGCGCGGCGCACCCGCACATCGTTCAGCGGCGCGATGTTGTGGTCGAGGCGCATATAGACCGTCTCGCTATCGAGATAGGAAAAATCGGTCTTCGGATTGGTCGCGTCGAGCTGGGAAATGGAGGGCGAAAGATCAGCCTCTCCGGTCTGCACCATGGCGGCGCGAACCGAGGGATCGGCACGGAAAAGATAGGTCGCTTCCGTCACCTGCGGCTTCTTGCCCCAATAATCGTCACGTGCAGTCAGAACGATCTGCTGGCCCGGCGTCCAGTTGGTCAGCTTGTAAGGTCCGGTGCCAACAGGCTCGCGGATGAATTCCATCTTGGTTTCTTCGGGAACGATGGTAACCAGCGACATCAGCAACGGCAGAATTGGCTGGGCCGGGTCGGTCTTGAAGTCGATCGTGTGGTCGTCAACGACCGAAGGCGTCACAGTCATCCCACCAAAATAACGGCGGGATTCACAGGCGTTCTTGTCGCTCATGATGCGTTCGAAGCTGTGCTTCACGTCCTTGGCGTCGAAAGTGGTGCCATCGGAAAACTTCACACCTTCACGCAGATGGAAGCGCCAGCTGCCATCGGCATTCTGCTCCCATTTCTCGGCAAGCCGTGGCTGAACGCCGTTCTTGCCGCGCACATCAAGCTCGGTCAGCGTTTCGCTGACATTTTCCATGATAATGCGGCCAATATTGGAGCGGGTCGCCATGCAGGGCTCCAGCAGATCAGCCTCTTCCGCCAGCACGATCTTGATCGGCCCCGAGGCCGCAAGCGCCGGCGAAACCGCGGCGCTGAGGGAACCCAAGACAAGGGCGCCCACAATCAATGACTTCTTCATTCCGTTCTCCTCCCAGATCAGAAATTCAGCAACATGGCGGCGTGCCGCAAGGGGTTCTAAAGAAAGCCCCGCCTCCTGCATCGAGGAGCATGGCGTGCGGATGATTGTCTCCTCCACCCGTAAACAGAGCATCGGCGCTATCACCTTTTTTGTCAATTTATTTTTCTTAAGCATTTTTTACCAGCGCCAAAATAGCAATTTTTATTGTTTTAAAACAGATAATTAAATCGAAAAATCGAAAAATCAAATGTTCGATTTGCATCGAAATAAACTTGACAACTTTTCGAATATGTCATTTTCATCAGGCCAAGAGGAGACCACGATGACCCCTGATGACATCGCTCACGCCATGACCGGAGCCATCCGCACCACGTCAGAAAATCGGCAGGAAGCGCTGCTGCCGTCGCCGATGATCCAGAACCATGCAAGCTTTCTGCACCTGGCTGATGACGGCGCCTTGCTGTGCGCATGGTTCGGCGGCACGCTGGAAGGAAAATCGGACATTTCGATCTTCGCTTCCGTGTTGATGCCCGGCGCGACAAGCTGGGGCGCACCACAGCGCCTGAGCTACGACCCTGCCCATTCCGAACAGAACCCGGTTCTTTTCACCGCGCCGGATGGTGCCCTGTGGCTGTTTCACACCGCCCAGCCTTCCGGCAACCAGGACGAATGCCGCATTCGCATGGCGCGAGTTACCCGTGATATGACGGCACCGGAAAAGCTCATCTCCGAAGAGGGTCGTTTTCTCGATCTTCCGAAGGGCTGCTTCATCCGCGCGCCGCTGCGCATTCGTGATGACGGCGCATGGCTGCTACCAATCTTCCGCTGCATCCAGCGCCCCGGCCAGAAATGGAACGGCAGCCACGACACCGCAGCACTTGGCATCTCCAAGGACAATGGCCTGACATGGCAATTGCAGGAGCTCGAAAATTCGACCGGCTGCGTGCATATGAGTCCGGTTTCCGGCGGTGATGCACGCTACTCCGCCTTCTTCCGCCGTCGTCAGGCCGATTTCGTTTATCGCACGGAAAGCGCTGATGGCGGCCGCTCATGGTCAAAGCCGCAGCCGACCGACGTGCCGAACAACAATTCCTCCATTGCCGCAATCAGGCTCGGCGACGGCCGGCTGGCGATGATCTGCAACCCCGTCAGCGCCGCGCAATCGAGCGACCGGCGCGCCTCGCTTTATGACGAGCTCGGAGAGGATGACAGCAGGCCGGATGCCGATCCGACAGGCGGATGTGTGCCGGTCTGGGGCGTGCCGCGCGCGCCGGTTTCCATCTGCATCTCCGGTGACGACGGGCTCAGCTTCCCCACCCGTATTCTGATCGAGGACGGTCCCGGCACCTGCCTGTCGAACGATTCGACTGATGGTCGCAATCTGGAGATGTCCTATCCATGGCTTCTGGAAGCACCGGACGGTACGCTGCACGCCAGCTACACCTATCATCGCCGCGCAATCAAATATGTCCGGCTGGCGCCCGGCTGGGCAGACCCCAAGGACGGGAGAAAAAGATGAGCAACATCATTGGCATCACCATGGGCGACCCCTGCGGCGTCGGCCCGGAAATCACCGTCAGGGCGCTTGCCGAAATGTCTGCCCCGGACCAAGCCGCTACACGGATTTACGGCAATCTGGCCACGCTTCAGGCGGCACGGGATGCGCTTGGCGTCGATATCGATCTGACACGGCATGTGGTCGACCTGCCCATCGAGGGCGCGCCGCTGCCGTGGGGTACGCTGTCGCCGGTGGCTGGTGACGCCGCTTTTCGTTTCATCGAAAAGGCCGTGCGTGATGCCGAAGCGGGCGAAATCGGCTGTATCGTCACCGCACCGATCAACAAGGAGGCCCTGAACCTTGCCGGCCACCATTATGACGGCCACACCGGCATGTTACGCAGCCTCACCGGCTCTTCGGCCGCCTATATGCTGCTCGCCTCCGAGCGGTTGAAGGTCATTCACGTTTCGACCCATGTTTCCCTGCAGGACGCCATTGCCCGGGCGACGACGGAACGGGTGGTGGCGACCATCCGCGCCGGCAATGCACACCTGAAACGCATCGGTTACGAGCGGCCGCGCATCGCGGTCGCCGGCATCAATCCGCATTGCGGCGAAAACGGCCTGTTCGGCACCGAAGATGACGATCAGATTGCGCCCGCAGTCGCCGCTGCCCGTGCCGAAGGCATCGAGGTGCATGGACCGATTTCCGCCGATACCGTTTTCCACCGGGCCTATTCCGGCGCTTTTGATCTCGTTGTCGCGCAATATCACGATCAGGGCCATATCCCGATCAAGCTGGTCGCCTTCGATACCGCCGTCAATGTTTCGGTCGATCTGCCGATAGACCGCACTTCCGTCGACCATGGAACGGCCTTCGACATTGCCGGCAAGGGCATCGCCAATCACGGCAACATGAAAGAGGCCATCGCCTATGCCCGCAAACTCGTGGCGGGCAAGAGCGCGAAAGGATAAGCACCATGTCCATAGCTCCCATTCTCATCCATCAGCCGCGCAGGCTTGCCGTTGGCGCGGGCACCGTCGCGCAGGTTGGCGCCTTCGCCGGCAAAACCGCCTCGACCTTAGTGATCGCCACGCCGCTGACAGCGAAATTCGTCGACCGTTTGCAATTGCAGGGTCCATTCACGGTGTTTGATGCCATTCCCGGCGAGCCGGACACGGCGACGCTCGATGCAGCACTCGACGCGGCACGCAATGCCAAACCCGATCTCGTCATCGGCCTCGGCGGCGGTTCGGTAATGGATGTGGCAAAGCTGGTTGCCGCATTGTGGAAATCAGACCAGACGCTTGAGGATGTGGCCGGATCGAACAGGGTCACCGGGCGCGACGCCAGGCTGGTGCAGATCGCCACGACCGCCGGCACCGGCTCGGAAGCCGGCATTCGCTCGCTGATCACCGATCCCGTCAAGGGCAATAAGATCGCAGTCGAAAGCCCCCACCTCATCGCCGATTTCGCCGTGCTCGATCCGGAACTCACCTATTCCGTGCCGCCGGCCGTGACGGCGGCAACGGGCGTGGATGCCATGGCCCATTGCGTCGAAGCCTTCACCAACCGCAAGGCTCACCCGATGATCGACGGTTTTGCCCGCATGGGTTTTGCGCTGGTCGGCAAATATCTGGCACGCGCCGTCCGCGATGGCACGGATACTGAAGCGCGGGAAGGCATGATGCTCGCCTCCTATTATGGCGGCATCTGCCTCGGCCCGGTGAATACGGCCGCCGGCCACGCCATCGCCTATCCGCTCGGCACGCTCCTCAACCTGCCGCACGGGCTGGCGAATGCCATTGTTTTTCCGCATGTCCTGGCCTTCAACCAGCCCTCTGTTTCGGCAAAAACGGCGGAAGTGGCTGGTGCGCTCGGCCTTTGCGAGCATCTTTCGCCGGATGACCTGCGCAAGGCGGCAACGGATTTCTGCGCCGGGCTCGGCATCGAAATGTCACTGGCAAGGCACGGGGCAACCGAGACCGATCTTCCCCGTTATGCCGAGGACGCACACGCCATCCGCCGGCTGATGGACAATAATCCGGTCGATATGAGCCTTGAAGATGTGCTCGGCATTTACCGACGCGCCTTCTGAAAGAAGGGTCAGCACGCCTTCGGGCGTACCGGCCTCAATCCGAATGCGAAGATTCGAACAGACGGTCGCGGGATCCCGTTAGATGCTGGAGCATCAACTGACGCGCCGCCTCGGCATCCCCATCGGCGATCGCCTTCGCAATGGACTCATGTTCGGCAAAAACACGCGTCAGGCCGGAGGCCTCGCGCTTCACCGACATGCCGTGGAACTTCATGCCCATCGCGATATGATCTTTCAGAGCCTCCATCGCGGTGGAGAAATAACTGTTCCTTGCCGCCCGCGCGATGGCGAGGTGAAACTGATAATCGGCGTCCTCACGGTGGGACTGGCGATTGGTGGCGTCCCGCATCAATTCGAGCGCCTTCCTGATCGCCGCAAGCCTCTCGCCATCATGCCGTAATGCCGCCGCAGCGGCCGCGGCCGGCTCCAGCGTCAGCCGGAATTCGTAACAATTCAGAAGGTCGGCGACATTTTCCAGCTGCCCGAAGCCGAGCGGCTCGCGCAGGCCAAAAGCCCGCACATAGCTGCCGGAACCTCTTCGGGAATAGATGAAGCCCTGCTCGCGTAGCCGCCGCAAAGCCTCGCGCACCACCGGTCTCGAGACCTCGAATTCCATCGCGAGTTCATGTTCGGTCGGCAGCCGTTCGTCCGGCTTGTAGGCACCGGATTTGATCGCCCGGTGCATTCTCTCGAAAATAATGTCCGGAAGTGCCTTACGCGCCGTTTCTTTCATCAGCCCCATCTGGTCAGCTTTCTCCGGTGTCGTTTACGCCAAGCATCATTTTCGCAATGTGTTTCAACGTGTCAGCTTGCCCAAAACCGCCGGACTTCGCAATGATGCATTGGTCGCCCACCCAGCCGACGCCCAGACCCGGCAGGCATTCGCCAGCAAGACGCAGACGAGAAATGCCCATGGCGCACAACACGGCTTCGGCCGTCGCCCCGCCAGACAGAAGCAACCCGCCGGCACCTGCCGTGAAGCGCGGCACGACGCCTTCCGCCAGCCGATCGGAAACGATAAGCGGCGAAAGATCTTCTGCCCCTTGCGTTGCGCGAACAAGTGTCAGGCCGGAACCTTCATGTATACGAGAAGGCACGACACCGTTGGGCGCATCGATAACCGACACAAGTCCGGCCCGCTCAAGCGCTTGCATTTGCTCTACCGTAATCGGGTCACGCGAACCGACGACGAAAAGTCCCTTGCCGGCCGGAATAATCACCGTCTCGGCAACAGTCCGCCCGGTCATCGCCTCGGCAAGAGCCTCGGCAAGCCCACGTGCGCCGACCAGAAGATCGACGCCTTTAGCCTGTGCGGCGGCGAGAGCTTCGCGGATGTCACCCTGCGATCGCGTGTCGGGTATCGTGCAGCGACCAGCGTGTCCGCCGAGCTTCTCATGAACTGGAATGGCGACGTCAACGCCAAAGCCGGATACGGCCGCGTCCATAACGATACGTCCGAAATCGGGGATGGCGGGCGCAACAAGTGCGTGCCGATAGGACATCGCATCCATTTCAGCCGCAATGTGCCCCTTCAGCCGGGAGTCGACCTTCTTGAACAGGATCGTATCCGCTGGAACCAGCGCCAATAGTGACCGCGTGCGTTGACTGGCTTCTTCCGCATCACCGTCTCGACAACCCAGGTTAACGCTGAGGACGGCAGGCGCATCCGCGAGGGCTGCGGGCACACCGTCAAGCCCGATCGCAACCTCGGTCGCCAGCCCGCGCCCGGCAAAGGGTGCGGCGGCGTCGAGCGCGCCTGTCAGATCATCGGCGAAAATCAGCAGCACGGGCGAAGCCTTCAAAAAAAGTTGTAATGTTTTACCTCAATAAATTTATTTATAATCAATAGATAAACAGATGTGAATAACAAAAATTATTATGAAGGCTTTCGAATTGGCCGGCTGGCGATGAAGCGAACCGCTAGGCCATCGCTAGATTCAGAAAAGGATAAACGCGGCCAACCCGCATGCGGCTCCGCAGGCAAGGCGAAAGACGGCAAACAGGATATCGCCGCTAGATAAACCGGAAAGGTAGCCCTGAGATAAGCGCTTTGACAAAACGCTTCTTTTGAAAGCGCCCGTTCAGCGAAACACGCGGCAACTGCGTTGGCTTTTCGAGGCTATGAGGGCCAAGAACACCGGCCTGTGTGGTGACCGCCACGGAAAATCCCGCCTCGAACACCGCCTTTGCCTCGCGCTCTGCCACTGCTTTTGTCCAGCCATAGGGATAAGAAAAGGATTGTGGCCGACGGCCGACATAGGCCTCCACCCGGCGGGTCGATTCCTCGATCTCGTGCGCCAGACGCGCCGCATCGATCTTGCGCATGTTCACATGCGTCATGGTGTGTGCGCCGAAATGCACCAGAGGATCGTCCGACAACACCCTGAGTTCATCCGCATCCATGACAAGCTCGTCCACGATCGCGATGGGATCGATGGCGTGCTGTCTCGCTGCGCGGTCGATCCTTTCCACTGCCTCATCCTCTGAAAAGTTCTGCACGAAATTCTCAAGGCGCGTGAATGCTTCCGCCTTCTGCTGAGGCGTGGCGGATGCCACATGTTCCGGCCCGGAGCCGAAATCGAAGTCAAACGATGCGGCTTTCTGCGTCAGCGCAGCCGCGGTTTCCCACCACAGGCTGCGCGTCCGTTCAACAAAACCCGGTGTGATGAAAATCGTGTAGGGAACGGCATATTTGCGGAAGACCGGCGCGGCATGAACGGCATTATTGCGATAACCGTCATCAAGCGTGAAGGCGCAAAACGACCGGCTTTCGTTATTGTCGGCAAGCAATGCCGGTAAATCATGCAGGTGGACGGGAACGAGACCACATTCAAGCGCTGCCTGTATCGCCTCTTCCAGAAACTGCGGCGTGACGGACAATTGCACATTGGCCGCAAAAGGCGAGATGGCCTGCCCCGGGCGCACATGATGAAGCGTAAAAATCACGCCACGCCCGGCAAGCGACGGAAATGCGGCGCGGATCGCGGGCAGAGAACTCACCTCCAGCCCGGCCCTTATGGCTCCGTATTTCAACAGGCGCTTTGCCGCCTGTCCGGAAACCGTTGCCGATTGTTTTGACTTCAGGCCGGGCAGAACCCGTTTTTTGGCGACTCTCCAGGCGGTGAGCGGCAGATCGATAAGACCCGGCAAGGGATCATTCAGCGCAAAAGCGGCCCAGCTGCGGATTTTGCCCAGAGATGTGACGTAGTCGCCGATATTGGCCTTGCCGCGCCGGCTTAATGTAAAGGCGGCAACCGTATCACGGACAAGATAGGACCACGACACGCCTTGTTGCGCAGCCTGGGGCGGGCCGGTGGGCACGTCATTGGCAACCTGCCATAATAACGCGCCAAGATCGACGCCTGCCGCCGAACTGAGGCCGAACCACGACCATGGGCGCGGATTGACATCGAGAAGCTTCAGCGAACCATCCCTGCCGTCGAGTTTGAATTCCACCTCGACCAGACCGCTGTGACCGGCCGATTTTAATATCGTCCGGGCCGCCTCGATCGCCTGTTGGTTGTCCACAACCTCGACGCAGGTGCTGGTATATCCGAAATCGACGGGATATTGACGCGTGCGCCGGGCGGTGAACTCGGCAACCGGATCGCCGTCGCGCCATAGCGCCGCATAGGAAAACTGGCTTTCTCCCCCACCGGGAATGAGTTCCTGCACCACGACATTGCCCGCGCCGATCTCCGCGCTCGCATCCGCAAAGGCGGTTTTCAACGCCTGCCGGTCATCGGCGCGGATCACCTTCGCGCGGGAAATCACGGTATCCCCGCCACCCATATTCGGCTTGAGGATAACGGGAAACGTAACGTCCAGCGCATCGATGTCATCGGCCGATGTCAGCGCATACGTCCGGGGGAACGAGACGCCAAGCTCCGCCGCGCGTTTATAGAGCAGCGGCTTCTCACACAACCATTGCAGGGATGGCCAATCCGGCAGGATGATTTTGTAAAGGGCGGAGAGTTCGTCGCGGTGTTGCGAAACAAGCTGTACCTCGCCATCCCCGGATGGCACGAGCAGACAGCCCTTCAGATGATGTTTTTCGGCCATTTCCCGCAAAAAGGGCAACGCCCCGGCATCGTGCGGGCCGGCCCAGCGGATCGTCTCCCGCACGAAGCGCGACCAGCCCGGCAGAGGTGAATCATGGGTGAGATAATAGACAGGCACATTCAGGGCGCCGAGGCTGCGGGCAAGGGCAAGCGTGCCGTGAGCACCGCCGACAATAACAACACCTGGAATGGTCAAAGCCTGATCCCCGTCCTATTCCGTACCTTGATCGCAAAAATTGATAAATAAATTGGATATTTCTAAAGTATTGAGCGGCGACGATCGAATTGCCGGCGCCGAAGCGCTTCTTACTCTCCTGAGCTTCTTTCAGCGCTTCGGAATTTGCTTCGAACTGAACGGGAACCGCATCACACCTCTTTGCGGACGGGGCGCGGCTCGCCCTTATCGTCCACCGCGACCATGATGAAGACGGCTTCCGTGACCTTTTCGCGTGAATCCTGATAATGCCTGCGGGTCCAGGCCTCGATCTTGAGCGTGACGGAGGTGCGCCCGACCTTCTCTATCCGGGTATAGACGCACAATGTATCGCCGATCTTGACCGGCTTCTTGAAGACGATTTCGTTGACAGCCACTGTCACGGTGCGGCCGCCGGCCACATCATTGGCGCGGACGAAAGCGGCAAGGTCCATCTGCGACATCACCCAGCCGCCGAAAATATCACCGGCCGGGTTGGCGTCGGCGGGCATGGCAAGCGTTCTGAGGGTAAGTTCCATGTCGGCGGGCGGTTGCTGGTCCATATGTCAAATTCCTTTCACAAACCTCCCGCTACCGGACTTAGACAACCGCGCCTCATCAGCCAATAGCCGATTTATCGCGGCAGCCCTTCCAAAACAGCAAGGAATCACACAGCCATCGTAAGCTTCGGTTAACCATGATGGGGCACGATTCCAAAAAACGCGAGGGCGTGCGAATGGCCTATGACTGGAGTGGGAACAACACGATACAGCAACGTTACGACCGCATCATTGTGGTGGTCGCAAGCGTTATCGCCGTTAGTCTGGCGACCGGAACCATTGCGCTGCGCTCGCAGGCGGGACCGGAGACCACCATAAATCTCGCCAAACAACAGCGGCTCGACCTGGAAAAGTGGCATTTGCGGCTTTGATCCGCCGCAACCGACCCAAATGATGACATAGCGAAACGGCTATTGCGAATTGCCATCACGCTTGGCGATATTTTCCTTTGGTACGGCATGGTCGAGATGCGCCACAGCCGGAGAAAGAACCGACAGAAACGTCTCTGAGCGACCAATATAGATGATCGCCGCGCCATCGATGCCGTTCAGAACTGCAGCCAGCGTATCCTGCGTCTGTTTCTCCAGCCCTTCCAGCAAATCGTCGATGACGACAAATTTCGGCTTCAGCAACAGGGCATTGGCGACACGGATGCTGGCCTGCTCATCCGGATCCAGTTTCTTGTCCCAGCGGATGTTTTCATCGAGACGGGGCGCCATATCGCCCAGCCCGCACGCGGTGAGCGCCGCGACATAATCCTCCTCGGCAAACCGCTGCGGCGCGCGCGGATAGGCGAGAATTTCGCGCAGCGAACCCGTCGGCAAATAGCCATGCTGGGCAATGAACAGCGTGTCGGATTGCTCGGGCATTTCTATTCTGCCCTGCCCCCAGGGCCACAGTCCCGCCATGGCGGCAAATAACAGCCGCCGGTTCACGCCCTGCTCGCCATTGATCATCAGCCGCTCGCCCGGCCCGATCTCCACATTCGCCTCACGCAGCCGGAAACCGCGCTCCACATCCTGCCCACCTGCATCGCGGCAGATCGTGACCGACTGAAGGCGGATCTTTTCATTCTGCGCGCTCCGCTGCAGATCGATCGCCAGCCCGTGCTGTTCGACACTATCCATCTGGATCAAGGCGTTGCGAAACACCGAGACGCGCTGCAACGTCGCCTTCCAGCTGGCAATCGGGCCGAAATTGTCGATGTACCAGCGAAGCGCGGTATTGACCTGATTGAAGGCGCCGACAGCCATCATCAGCCCACCAAAGGTGAGGTTGCCGGAAAAATAAACCGGCGCCGCGATCAGGATCGGCGCGACGACCGCCAGCCAACCATAGCCCGACGAGACCCAGGTTAGATGCGTCAGCGCCATGGCCAGCCCCCGGATCACACCAAGCACGGCATCGATATCGACACCGATCCGCCGCCGCTCGTTTTTTTCACCGCGCGCCAAAGCGATCGCGGCCAGATTTTCGCTGGCGCGCATCAGGGAAAAGCGCAGTTCCGCCTCTTTCGAATAACGTTCAGCGTTCAGCCCAACCAGACGATAACCGACAAGGTTGCTCAGCAAAGATGCGGAACCGGCATAAAGGATCGCCGCCCAAACCATATAGCCAGGAATGGGGACAAGATCGCCATTGATGGTGATGGAAAAGCCCGCTGACAGGCCCCAGAGAACACCGATGAAGCTGATAAGCAGGATTGTTGCGTTCACGAGGCCGATGGACAACGCGGTGCTGCTTTCGGCAAGGTTGCGGACATCATCGTGCAAACGCTGGTCGGGGTTGATGGCGATCGTGCCGAAACCGGCAAGACGGGCGGCGCGGCCCGGTTTCAGCCATTGGTCCACCATATCCTTGGCAAGACCCTCGCGCATGTTCAGCGCCGTCATCTGGTTGAGCCAGGTCTGGATGACGTTGAGCAGCAGCAGCAGCCCGGCAATGATCGCGAAGACCTCGAGCTGGTGAATGAAGGCATCAAGATCGCGCCGCTCCAGCGCATTGTAGAAAGGCGCGTTCCACTCGTTGAGGCGGATCTGGCCATAGGCCGTCAGCAATATTACCGTCAATAGGGCAAACGACAGCAATATCAGCCGGTTGCGCACCGGTGAGGTCCAGAAGGCATTGCCCATCATGCGCAATTGCGCAGGAAAATCGAGATCGAAGCCCGAAGGGTTAGCCGCGCTCTTGCGCTGATCGTCGGTCACCGTTGTTGCCATTCATTCCATTCCGAAACGTCTGTCGGCAAAGAAAGCGGGTCGCGATTCTGCGCCTTGCGATGCCAAGCAATAACACGCCGTTCGACCTTGTCCACAATCCCGGCGAAATCCCGGCGGCGGCGATTGAAAAGCGCGGATAAATCTTCGCGCGGGCAAACCTTTCGGCCCGTAGCAACAATGCGGATGTCCCCGGAAATGATCCTTGCTTTCTTTTCCTGCATTGCACAAAATCCGAATAATTTCAGAGGGGCGGATAAACCGCATAGACCGGAAAAACCGGGCAAGGCAGATTAATGGCGATCAAAGCGAGCATCTATCATCTGACGCATTATAAATATGACAATCCGGTTCGCCTTGGACCACAAATCATCAGATTAAAGCCCGCCTCGCATTCCAGAACCCGCGTTATCAGCCATTCGCTCAAGGTTTCGCCATCCAATCATTTCGTAAACCTGCAGCAGGATCCCTACGGCAATTACCTCGCCCGCTTCGTCTTTCCCGAGCCGGCAACGGAATTCAAGATCGAGGTCGATCTTGTCGCCGATATGACGGTTTACAATCCGTTCGATTTCTTCGTCGAGGAAGAAGCGACCAAATGGCCGTTCGATTATCCGCAGGAATTGCGGGACGATTTATCCATCTACATGAAACCGGAGCCGACCGGCCCGCTGCTCGCAGCCTTCATGGCGACCGTTGACCACACACCCGGCCAGCCGACGGTCGATATGGTTGTGGGCCTCAACGCCCGCCTGCAACAGGAAATCGGTTATGTCATCCGCATGGAACCGGGCGTCCAGACGCCGGAGGAAACACTGGCCTCTGGCAAGGGATCGTGTCGCGACACCAGCTGGCTGCTTGTACAGGTTCTGAGGCATCTTGGCCTCGCCACGCGTTTCGTATCCGGATACCTCATCCAGTTGACGCCCGATCTCAAGGCGCTGGACGGCCCTTCCGGCACCGAGGTGGATTTCACCGACCTGCACGCCTGGGCCGAGGTCTATATGCCAGGCGCTGGCTGGATCGGTCTTGATCCCACATCTGGGCTTCTGACCGGTGAAAGCCATATTCCACTGGCGGCAACACCACATTATCGCAACGCCGCACCGATTTCGGGCGGTTATTTCGGCCACGCCAATACCGAATTCGCCTTCGACATGCAGGTCCGGCGCGTTGCCGAAACCCCGCGCATCACCAAACCCTTTTCCGATGACAGCTGGGAAGACCTCAACACGCTTGGCGAAGTGGTCGATAATGTCCTGAACGCGCATGACGTCCGGCTGACCATGGGCGGCGAGCCCACCTTCGTTTCCATCGACGATTTCGAAACCGAGGAATGGAACACCGGCGCGGTTGGACCGACAAAACGCGAAAAAGCAGACGCCCTGATACGCCGCCTGCGCGAGCGTTTCGCGCCGGGCGGCTTTCTGCATTATGGGCAGGGCAAATGGTATCCGGGCGAAAGCCTGCCGCGCTGGACCTTTTCGCTCTATTGGCGAAAGGACGGCCTGCCGATCTGGCAAAACCCGGCACTGATCGCCGAGGAAGGCTCATACACCAAGGTCCTGCCCGAAGATGCGCAGCGATTACTGAACGGTATCGCCACGCAGCTTGGCATAGAGCCTGATCTTGTACTGCCCGCTTATGAGGATCCGGCCGAATGGATCATCAAGGAAGGCAGCCTTCCCGATAATGTCGACCCGTCCAATTCCAAATTGAAAGATCCCGAAGAGCGAAACCGCATAGCCCGCGTGTTCGAACGCGGGCTTACGACGCCGACGGGCTATATTCTTCCCGTCCAGGCGTGGAACGCCAAGGCAGACGGCAAACGCTGGGTCAGCGAAAAATGGAAAACGCGGCGCGGCAAGATTTTTCTCGTTCCGGGTGACAGCCCGGTCGGTTACCGCCTGCCGCTCGGCACCCTGCCATATGTACCACCCTCTGCTTACCCCTATATCCACGAGGCCGATCCATCGATCCCTCGCGACCCGCTTCCCGATCTCGCCTCGCCGTCTGGCCGCGCCATGCCGGCAGCGTCCTTCCAGGTGGATGAGGCTGCCACCCAAGCGCGTGTCGAACAGACGCTTGGAGAAATCGGCGGTGCGGTGCGCACCGCGCTCTCCGTTGAGCCGCGTGACGGCCGTCTCTGTGTTTTCATGCCGCCGGTCGAACGCATCGAAGACTACCTCGAGCTAGTCGCAGCCGCGGAAGCCGCGGCGGCCGAGCTGGGACTGTCTGTTCATATCGAGGGTTATGCGCCACCGCATGACGAGCGCATCAATGTCATCCGCGTCGCGCCCGATCCGGGTGTCATCGAGGTCAACATCCATCCCGCTGCAAGCTGGAAGGAATGCGTCGACATCACCTCGGCGGTTTATGAGGAAGCACGCCAGACACGTCTCGGTGCTGACAAGTTCATGATCGACGGTCGCCACACCGGCACCGGCGGCGGCAACCATGTGGTCGTCGGCGGCGCCAACCCCAATGACAGCCCCTTTCTGCGCCGGCCCGATCTTCTGAAAAGCCTCGTTCTGCACTGGCAGCGGCACCCTTCGCTTTCCTACCTCTTCTCCGGCCTGTTCATTGGCCCGACCAGTCAGGCCCCGCGTATCGACGAGGCCCGCCACGACAGCCTTTATGAGTTGGAAATCGCACTCGCGCAGGTGCCTGCGCCCGGTGAGGGCGCGCCACCGCTGCCATGGCTGGTTGACCGCCTGTTCCGCAACCTCCTGACGGATGTGACGGGCAACACCCACCGCGCGGAAATCTGTATCGACAAGCTGTTTTCGCCTGACGGACCGACCGGACGCCTCGGGCTCGTGGAATTTCGCGGCTTCGAAATGCCGCCGAACGCCCGCATGTCGCTGGCCCAGCAATTGCTGGTGCGCGCGCTTATCGCCCGCTTCTGGAAAAACCCCGCCGGCGGCAAATTCGTGCGCTGGGGCACGGCACTCGCCGACCGCTTCATGCTGCCGCATTATATCTGGGCGGATTTTCTGGATGTGCTCGCCGATCTCAGGGAAAACGGTTTCGATCTGAAACCCGAATGGTTCACCGCCCAGCAGGAGTTCCGTTTCCCCTTCTTCGGCGAAGTGGAATATGAAGGCTCGAAACTGGAGTTGCGTCAGGCGCTGGAACCCTGGCATGTGATGGGCGAACAGGGCGCCATCGGCGGAACCGTGCGTTTTGTCGATTCCTCGGTCGAGCGTTTGCAGGTACGGCTGGAAACCTCCAACCCAGCGCGTTACGCCGTTGCATGCAACGGCCGCGTCGTTCCGCTGACCCCGACGGAGAACCGCAGCGTCGCGGTTGCCGGCGTGCGCTTCAAGGCATGGCAGCCCGCTTCCGGCCTGCATCCCGTTCTGCCCGTCAATTCACCCTTGACCTTTGACATTTATGATACATGGTCGAGGCGATCGATCGGCGGATGCATCTATCATGTTGCCCATCCGGGCGGGCGCAATTACGAGACGTTTCCCGTCAACGGCAACGAGGCCGAGGCACGCCGCCTTGCCCGTTTCGAACCATGGGGACATACGGCAGGACAATATCCGCTTCATGCGGAAACCGTGTCGCCAGAATTTCCGCTGACGCTCGATCTGCGTCGGCCATACGGAGTTTAAATTGTCCAAAGCCCCGGCAACGGAACGCAAGACGGAAACCGGCGCACCGCTGCGCGGGCTTGGCTATTCCACCTTGCCGGGCGTGGCCGACGAAATGCTCGATACCGACGGCAAGGTGAGGCCGGTCTGGAAGCACCTGCTCGGTGCGCTCTCGCGCATGTCCGAACGCGAACTGCACGAGCGCTTTGCCCGCACCGACCGCTATCTGCGCGACGCAGGCGTGTTCTACCGCGATTATAGCAAGGGCAGCAGCGAACGAAACTGGCCGATCTCGCATATTCCGGTACTGATCGATGACAGGGAATGGACGGTTCTCTCCGAAGGGCTGAAACAGCGCGCCGATCTTCTGGAGGCCATGGTTGCCGATTTTTACGGCGAAAACCGGCTGGTGAACGAAGGTTACGTGCCGCCGGCGCTGATCGCTTCCAATCCGGAATATTTACGGCCGATGGTTGGTGTCAAACCGGCAAGCGGCCATTACCTGCATTTCTGCTCATTCGAAATAGGACGCGGACCTGATGGAAACTGGTGGGTGCTGGCCGACCGGACGCAGGCGCCTTCCGGCGCTGGTTTCGCGCTGGAAAACCGGGTAGCCACCACCCGCGCACTGTCCGATATCTACGCCGAAACCCATGTTCACCGGCTGGCCTCGTTTTTCGGCGCTTTCCGCGACACGCTGCAGGCCCACAGGAAGCACCCGGACGATCGCATCGCGGTGCTGACGCCCGGCCCCGCCAACGAAACCTATTTCGAACACGCCTATATCGCCCGTTATCTGGGCTTCATGCTGCTGGAGGGTGAGGACCTGACCGTCGTCAACGGCCGCGTCATGGTTCGAACCGTGGCCGGGTTGAAGCCGATCGGTGTGCTCTGGCGGCGTCTCGACGCCTCCTATTCCGATCCGCTGGAACTCAACCAGCAATCCCATATCGGCACGCCCGGCATGGTGCAGGCGTTGCGCAACGAAGCGCTCACCATCGTCAACGCCCTCGGCAGCGGCATTCTCGAAACGCGGGCACTGCTTGCCTTCATGCCGCGCATCTGCCGCCACCTTCTGGGCGAGGAGCTGAAGCTGCCGTCGATCGCTACCTGGTGGTGCGGACAGGAATCCGAGCGCCGCCATGTTGCCGGCAATATCGAAGGCATGGTCATCGGCCCGGCCTATTCCCGCCTGCCCTTCTTCGACGATAACGGCCAATCCGTGCTCGGTTCGTCCTTGCGCGAGACGGCGAAGGAATCGATCAGCGACTGGCTTGCCTCTGACGGCCACAGGCTGGTGGGCCAGGAAGTTGTGAAGCTTTCAACCACGCCGGCCTATATCGGCAACAAGCTCGTACCGCGCCCGATGAGCCTTCGCGTCTTTGCCGCCCGCACGCAGAATGGCTGGCAGATCATGCCGGGTGGCTTTGCCCGAATTGGAAGCGGCGATGACGTTTCCGCCATTGCCATGCAATCGGGTGGCAGCGCGGCGGATGTCTGGATCGTCAGCGAAAAACCGGTGGAACGCACCACGCTTCTGCCGGCGGAAGAGAGCTTTACCCGCAACATGCCGGGCAGCCTGCCCAGCAGGGCTGCCGACAACCTCTTCTGGCTCGGCCGTTATATCGAACGTTCTGAAGGCGCGTTACGCATCCTGCGCGCCTGGCACGGGCGTTATGCTGAATCGGCCGATCCGCGCCAACCCCTGCTCGCCCATGTGACGCGGTATCTCGAAGCGCTTGACGTGGAGATGAACGATGCCGTGCCGGAAAGCCTGCTGAACAACATTAACAGCGCGCTTTATTCCGCCAGCAATATCCGCGACCGCTTTTCACCCGATGGATGGTTGGCGCTGAACGACCTTGCCAAGACCGCCCGCCGTTTCCACGCGAAAGTGGCGCCCGGCGACGATGCTACCCACGCCATGACCATCCTGCTGCGCAAGCTTGCCGGCTTTGCCGGTCTCGTGCACGAAAACATGTACCGTTTCACCGGCTGGCGTTTCCTGTCGATCGGCCGTTATCTTGAACGCGGCCTGCACATGACACGGCTTCTCGGCCACATGACCGGGCCGGACGCGCCTGATGGTTCCTATGACATGCTGCTCGAAATCGGCGACAGCGTCATGACCCATCGCCGCCGCTACAATGTCGCCACGGCGGGGTTGACGGTCACCGATCTTCTGGCACTTGATCCGCTCAATCCGCGCTCGATCCTGTTCCAGTTGAACGAAATCCGCACCGAGGTGGAGCAGCTTCCAAATGCCTTTGTGAACGGCCAGATGTCGCCATTTTACCGCGAAACGATGCGTCTTCATTCCGGGCTCGCCGTCATGACGCCGGAAAATATGAACGGTGCGATCTATCGCCAGCTTGAAACCGACATGGAACATCTGTCCGATGTTCTGGCCCGCACATATCTCGGATAACCCTATGCTTTACGATCTTTCCCTGCATATGGGTTACACCTACGACACGCCGGCCCATGGCGCACGCCACATTATCCGTGTGCTGCCTCTGTCGATCCCGGGTCGGCAGAGACTAGTCGCAGGCTCCATCGATGTTTCGCCCGTGCCGGAAGAACGTGCCGTCTTTGACGATTTCTTTCATCAATCGGCGACGTCTGTGCATCTGCGCGCGCCGCATGAAAAGCTGGATATCCGCATGCAGGCGCGGGTGATGGTGGAAGCGCCGGCCATGACGGCGGATTTTTCACCCGAGCTTTCCCGCCTGCCGCAGAACCTTGCCGATGTCTGGTCGATCGATTTCCAGTCACCACACCATTTCATTGGCGCGAGCCCCAGAATAGGAGTGGATACGGCAATATCCGCCTATGCGCGGGAGTTGCTGAACCCGGGAATGACGATCCGCGAAATCGCGCTGGCCATGTGCAAACGCATCCACAAGGACTTCACCTATGATGGCGAGGCGACCACCGTGGATACGACACCATCGGAAGCCTTTAAATTGAAGCGCGGCGTGTGCCAGGATTTTTCGCATATCATGATCATGGCGCTACGCAGCCTCGGCATTCCCGCCGGTTATGTCAGCGGTTTCCTGCGCACCATTCCTCCTCCGGGTAAGGAACGGCTGGAAGGCGCCGATGCCATGCATGCCTGGGTCCGCATCTGGTGCGGAGAAGCGGCCGGTTATCTGGAACTCGACCCCACCAATGATATCGTGGCCGGCAGCGACCACATCGTCGTCGGTTATGGCCGCGACTATTCGGATGTCGCACCGGTGATCGGGGTCCTGAAGAGCTACGGCAACCAGCAGATAAAACAGGCGGTGGATGTGGTTCCCGTCCAGCAATGACACAATATGTGTTATTTCAATCTTCCAACCAATTAATTCTTAAAAATACTTCAAAAACTGCACCAATTTGAACGATTCATAAAATTATAATCTTCGTGTTAGCGGATTTTATATCCTTTACGGGTTTTCTGCGCTCAGTCGCATATTCTAATCGGTGAGCCCCATCATGACCGCCTCCACAGACAAAAAACTGAAGCGCCGTTTCCTTGCCGATACCAGCGGTAATTTCGGCATCATGACGGCAATATTGCTACCGATGTTGCTGGGCGTGGCCGGAGCCGGCCTGGAGCTGGCGAATGTGATGCAGGTGAAAGCCGACCTGCAGAACACGGCGGATTCCGCAGCGCTCGCCGCAGCAACCGAGGCACGCCTGAAGGAAGGCGCGCTCACAGACGAACAAATCAAGGAAATCGCCAAGGCCTTCATCGCTGGGCAGATGGAAAAGAGCCTGACCGAGGAAGAGAAAAAGGAACTGGAGAAGAACTCCCCAGTTGGCGTTTCCGCTAAGGAAGATGCGCGCGGCAAGACCTATACCATCGAGACCACGCTATACCGCCAGGTGCAGCTCAATCCGCTGCTGGGGTTCGTCGGTATTAAGACACTCGATATCGCAGCGACCGGAACCGCGAAAAGTACCGTCAACAAAGGCGCACCGATATCCATGTATCTGGTGCTCGACCGCTCCGGTTCGATGTCCTTCAAGACGGACAGTGTCGACAGCGCTAAAACGTCCTGCCAGAACTACACATCCGATAACTGGGGCAAGTATCCCAATCTCGGCAAGACATCGCCCTGTTATGTCAACAAGGCCACATCGTTGAAGACCGCCGTCAGCTTTCTAGTTGCTACATTGAACAAGGCCGATCCGACCTACACCGCAAGTGGCGGCTCCCAGCTCGTTCGGACCGGCGCGTCGGTATATACACATGAGACCTATGCGGCTCAGGCTATCAGCTGGGGTACGAACAGCGTTGTCAGCTACGTTAATAAACAGATTCCCGAATTTCCCACTGGCGGCACGGATGCCCGCAGCAGCCTGAATGCCGCTTACAACGCTCTTAAAAAAACGAATCCGGACGAAGCCAACGCACATAAGACACAGGAAAGCGAATCCTTCGAGCGCTATATCGTTCTCATGACCGACGGTGAAATGACTGGAAACAGCTCCTCGTGGAGTTCCAGCATCGACCAGTCGGTGCGCACCACCTGCGAGACCGCCAAGAAAGACGGGATCAAGATCTTCAGCGTCGCCTTCATGGCGCCGGACAAGGGCAAGTCGCTGCTGCAATATTGCGCTTCCAGCCTCGACAATTATTACGCGCCCGAAAACATGGAGCAGATTGTCACCGCCTTTGGCGAAATCGCCCGCAAGGCAGCCGGCAGCATAGCCACGCTGACGAACTGACGAAAATTCGGCAGGCGAAGACGCAAACATATCGCTTCCGGGGTATTTGCCCCGGAGGCCAGTCTTCCCGGGTTCTGCATGGCTGACAAGACATGCGCGGCAGGTGACAGCGGCTGCGACCCGTGGCATAGGAGGGCCGCTCCCATTCATAGGCCCTGTCATGATCCGCATCGAAAATATCAGCAAGTCGAACAGTCACCGCATTCTTTACATCGAGGCCTCCGCTGCGCTCAATCGCGGCGAGAAGATCGGCCTTGTCGGGCCGAACGGTTCCGGCAAGACCACGCTGTTTCGGATGATGACCGGCGAGGAGCAGCCCGATGAGGGACAGGTCGTCGTCGAAAAGGGCATGACGGTCGGTTATTTCGATCAGGATGTCGGTGAAATGTCCGGGCGTTCCGCGGTCGCCGAAGTCATGGAAGGCGCAGGCCCGGTCAGCGAAGTGGCGGCGGAACTGCGGGAACTGGAAGCCGCCATGTCCGATCCCGACCGAATCGACGAAATGGACGCCATCATCGAACGTTACGGTGAAGTGCAGGCGCGTTACGAAGAGCTTGACGGCTACGCACTGGAGGGCCGCGCCCGTGAGGTTCTGGATGGCTTGAGCTTTAGCCAGGAAATGATGGACGGTGACGTTTCAAAACTGTCCGGTGGCTGGAAGATGCGTGTGGCGCTCGCCCGCATCCTTTTGATGCGCCCGGACGTGATGCTGCTTGACGAACCGTCGAACCATCTCGATCTCGAAAGCCTGATCTGGCTTGAGGATTTTCTGAAGAACTATGACGGCGCATTGTTGATGACTTCGCATGACCGCGAATTCATGAACCGTATCGTCACCAAGATCATCGAGATCGATGCCGGCAACCTCACCACCTATTCCGGCGATTATGGCTTTTACGAACAGCAGCGGGCACAGAACGAAAAGCAGCAGCAGGCGCAATTCGAGCGCCAGCAGGCTATGCTCGCCAAGGAAATCAAATTCATCGAACGCTTCAAGGCGCGTGCCTCGCATGCCTCGCAGGTGCAGAGCCGCGTCAAGAAACTTGAAAAGATCGACCGCGTCGAACCGCCAAAACGGCGCCAGACGGTCGCTTTCGAATTCGCCCCTGCCCCAAGATCGGGTGAGGATGTCGTGGCGCTGAAGAAGGTCAACAAGGCCTATGGCAGCCGCACGATCTATGGCGAGCTGGATTTCATGGTGCGGCGCAAGGAGCGCTGGTGCATCATGGGCGTGAATGGCGCTGGAAAATCCACCCTGCTGAAGCTGGTGACCGGCACGACCGCGCCGGATTCCGGCAATGTCACGCTCGGCGCCAGCGTCAAGCTCGGTTATTTCGCCCAGCACGCCATGGATGTTCTGGATGGCGACAGCACCATTCTGGAATGGCTGGAGGAACGTTTTCCAAAAGCCGGACAGGCGCCGCTCCGCGCGCTTTCCGGCTGTTTCGGCTTTTCCGGCGACGATGTCGAAAAACGCTGTCGCGTTTTGTCCGGCGGTGAAAAAGCCCGTCTCGTGATGGCGGCCATGCTTTTCGATCCACCGAATTTCCTGGTACTCGATGAGCCGACGAACCACCTCGATCTCGATACCAAGGAAATGCTGATCAAGGCCCTGTCGGATTATGAGGGCACGATGCTGTTCGTTTCCCACGATCGCCATTTCCTCGCCGCCCTCTCAAACCGGGTACTTGAACTGACTCCGGATGGCATTCACCAATTTGGCGGTGGCTACACCGAATATGTAGAAAGCACCGGGCAGGAAGCACCGGGCCTTCGCAGCTGAGGCCACGTACCGGACACAGGGTCTCCGCAACGGTAACTTTCGTACTCGATACTGGAGAAGCAGATGCGGATCGTGGTTTACAGCGCCAAGCCCTATGACAGGCAGTTCCTTGACGCCGCGGCCCGGTCAGGCATGCGGATACAATATTGTGAAGCGCGCCTGTCGCTTGAAACTGTTGCCCTGGCGGAGGGAGCAGGTGCTATCTGCGCCTTCGTCAATGATGACCTGTCGCGGCCCGTGCTCGAAAGGCTGACGGAAATGGGCGTGCAGCTCGTCGCCCTGCGATGCGCCGGTTTCAACCAGGTCGATCTCGTGGCTGCCGAAAAGCTGGGCCTGACCATTGCTCGCGTTCCCGCCTATTCGCCCTATGCGGTTGCCGAACACACGATGGCGCTCATCCTGTCACTCAACCGCAAGATCCATCGCGCCTATAACCGCGTCCGCGAAGGCAACTTCGCCCTCGATGGCCTGCTTGGTTTCGATCTCCACGGCAAGACCATCGGCATCGTCGGCACTGGAAAGATCGGCGCGATTTTTGCGCGTATTGCATCGGGTTTTGGCTGCCGTCTCATCGGCCAGGATCTTCAGCCGAATCCTGATTGCGAGGCGTTGGGCGTGGCCTATGTGACACGGGAGGAATTGTTCCGGACATCGGACATTCTTACGCTGATGTGCCCGCTCACACCGGAGACCAGGCACCTGATCCGCAAGGAGACGCTACCCCTCCTCAAGAAAGGCGTGATGCTCATCAACACCAGCCGCGGCGCAATCATCGACACGCGCGCCGCGATCACGGGTCTGAAAGACGGCAGGATCGGTTCTCTCGGCATCGATGTCTATGAGGAGGAGGCCGATCTCTTTTTTGAAGATCTTTCCAATGACGTGCTGCGCGACGATGTCTTTGCACGGTTGCTGACCTTCCCCAATGTTCTGGTAACCGGTCATCAAGGGTTCTTCACGGAGGAAGCCCTCAAAAACATTGCGGATACCACGATCGGCAATATTGAAAGCTTCATCAGCACTGGCAAAGCGCTGCATGCGGTCTCCACCGAACAGCTTGCAGGCCCCGTTTAGCGCTTCCGCCCCGCCTCTGAATTATTCATGCTTCGAGCCTGCGGAAATCGTCGGCAGGCCGATTGCCCGCCCCAAATCCCGGGTATAGGTTTCGAGCAATCTTTTCAGGGCTTTCAAACCGGACCGGTCGAGCGACAGATGCAACTCAAAGACTGCTATAATTTCCACGATTTTCGCCGTATGGCCAAACAGCGTCTTCCCGGACCGATCTTCAACTACATAGATGGGGCTGCCGACGACGAAGTAACGTATCGACGAAATACGGCCGCCTTTGAAAACTGCGATCTTGTTCCGGATGTGCTGCGCGGTGTGTCCGACGTGGACATGTCGGTCACCGTCATGGGGCAAAAGCTCTCCATGCCGGTCTATTGTTCCCCGACGGCGCTGCAGCGTCTCTTCCACCATCAGGGAGAGCGGGCGGTCGCGGCCGCGGCTGGAAAGTTCGGCACGATGTTCGGCGTCTCTTCCCTCGGCACCACCAGCCTTGAGGAAGCACGCCGGATCAGCGGCGGGCCGCAGGTCTATCAGTTCTATTTCCACAAGGACCGTGGCCTCAACCGCGATATGATGGCGCGCGCCAAAAGTGCCGGTGTCGAGACGATGATGCTGACCGTGGACAGCATTACCGGCGGAAACCGCGAGCGCGACAAGCGCACTGGTTTTGCCATCCCCTTCAAGCTCAATCTCTCCGGCATCGCGCAATTCGCCATCAAGCCGGCCTGGGGCATCAATTATCTGACGCATGAGCGCTTCAGCCTGCCGCAGCTCGACGGCCACATAAAAATGGATGGCGGGGCGCTCTCCATCAGCCGTTATTTCACCGAGATGCTGGACCCTTCCATGAACTGGGATGACGTGGCGCAGATGGTGAAAGAATGGGATGGACCCTTCTGCCTCAAAGGCATCATGTCGGTTGACGACGCCCGGGGCGCTGTCGAAATCGGCTGCAGCGGCATCGTGCTCTCCAATCACGGCGGTCGCCAGCTCGATGGTTCCCGCAGCGCCTTCGACCAGCTGGCAGAGATAGTCGATGCGGTTGGCGACCGGATCGATGTGATGATGGATGGCGGCGTACAGCGCGGAACCCATGTTCTCAAAGCCCTGTCTCTGGGCGCAAAGGCTGTGGGGCTCGGCCGCTATTATCTTTTCCCGCTCGCTGCTGCCGGCCAGCCGGGGGTAGAAAGGGCGCTGGAAATGATGCGCATCGAAATCGAGCGCGGCATGAAGCTGATGGGCTGCACCACTGTCGAGCAGCTGACGCGCCGGAACCTGCGGTTTCACGGATAGAACCGTATTCCGCATTTCCAGGCAAGGTTACAGCTTCCCGCTGTAATCACAGGCCATTTCCGCGGCGTTTCGCCGATGTTCCAGCAGCGCTGCGCCGATATTCCAGATAAGCGCCAAGGATATCACCACACAAATGCTGCCAGAGATCAGGGAACGGTGGCGCTTTGCACCTGACAGGAACACCCAGCCGATAATGGCATAGGCTACAAGTGCCGGCACGGCAGGGATCAGAACCGATATAGGCCCATCACAATCGACTGCCTCGATGCCGACGGCGCGATACTCATTCGGCGGTGTCGTGATGCCGAGCACGGCGACGGGCAACATCGCAGCGAGAACAGCATAACGGAAGAAGCGAGGCGTATCGGGCATGTCTGCTCCATAGCCGGGTAATTACACATCGCAACGGTACGAAACCTTCCGCGCGGACTGCTTGAGGATGGCTTTTTTCTCGATGGCGGTCATTCCTGAAGTCGCCCCAACGATCCTGAACGGGAGCTTGCCCGATTTCCCGGAGAAATCCAGCATTTTAAAGAAGACCGAACTTGGCAGATCGTGGTGAGTATGATTATCGTTGCACGATACAACCATAATGGGTTTAACATGTCCGAACAGTCTCTCCCCATAAATGACATCCGCTTCACCTCGCGCCGGCTTGTCCGGGAACTCGGTTTCATGGGCGACGATTTCGCAGGCACCGATCTGCCACCTTCCGCTGTTCATGCCCTGATCGAGATCGAGACGTGCCCGGGAATTACGGCGCGTGATCTGGGAAAGCTTCTGCGGCTTGAAAAATCCAGCGTCAGCCGCATGCTTCGCAAACTCGTGCTGTCAGGAGAGATTCTGGAGAAGACGGACGGGCAGGATAACCGTATCAAGCTGCTGTTTCTTACCGACAAGGGACAAAAACGGGTCGGCGCCATTCACGCCTTCGCCAACCGGCAGGTATCCGGCGCCCTGACACAGCTCACACCGGCAGATGCAAACACAATCCTTGCGGGGCTGCGCCTTTATGCCGATGCTCTGGGAGACCGAGGCGATGTCACCACTCCGGCTATCGATATCGTCTCAGGATACCAGCCGGGCATCATCGCCCGCATAACACAGATGCATGCGCTCTATTACGCCCGGACATCCGGCTTCGGCCAGCGCTTCGAATCCGTTGTCGCCGAAGGCCTCGCCTCCTTCTGCAGCCGGCTCGAAAGACCGCAAAATGCGATATGGACCGCGATGCGCGGCGACGAGATTATCGGCTCCGTCGCCATCGACGGCGAAGACCTTGGATCGGGCAACGCGCATCTACGCTGGTTCATAGTGGATGACAGTGTTCGCGGTGGCGGTGTCGGACGCAGGCTGCTTGCAGCCGCTCTGGCCTTTGCGGATGAAAAGGCCTTTTCGGAAACCCATCTTTGGACATTCAACGGCCTTTCGGCCGCCCGACATCTTTACGAGACCCATGGTTTCGCCTGTGTCGAAGAACGTCCTGGTAGCCAATGGGGAAGCGAGGTTCTGGAACAGCGCTTTGTTCGTTCCCGGCCCGAATGATCGCTAATCCCGGTGGATGAACGGCCGCACCGAAAGTTACCGTGCAGCCGTCTACGGATCATAAATCGGACCTATCAGAAGGCGAGCTGAACTTTCATGGATTTGCTTCTGTCACCGGCGGTTTCAAATGCCGTGACCGCCTCTTCCAACGGGAAGGTGCCGGTCAGCAGAGGCTTCAGGTCGACGCGGCGCTGGTTGATGAAATCGACGGCAAGTCCAAATTCCTCATGGAAACGGAACGTGCCCTTCATCTCGATTTCCTTGGCGACCACCATGTTCTGGGGAATGGACACATCGCCGCCGAGACCGAGCTGAACCACCGTGGAGCGCGGTTTCAGCGCTTCGAGACCCGACCGGACGGCCCTTTCGTTTCCGGAGGCTTCAAATTGCACATCGAAGTAGCCCTTGTTCGCCGAATAGGCTGATAACGCATCCGGGTCGCTGGCAACATTGATGACACGGTCGGCGCAGACGGCAAGCGCCTTTTGCAGAACCGCATCCATGACATCGGTCGCAATGATTTCCCGGGCGCCATGGGCGCGGGCGGCGATGATGGCAAGCGCACCAATCGGCCCGCAGCCGGTGACCAGAACACGCTTGTCGGTCAATGCGCCGGCGCGGTTAACGCCATGCAGCGTCACTGCAAAGGGTTCGGCCATGGCCGCTTCATGGATGGAGATGCCATCACGCACCTTGTGGCACTGATAGGCCTCGGCAACGAGGCGCTGGCGGAATGCTCCCTGAATATGCGGCATCGGCATGGCGGAGCCATAAAAGCGCATGTTCAGGCACTGGTTCTGCTGGCCCTTCAGGCAAAATTCGCAATGGTTGCAGGGCCGGCTCGGCGACACGGCAACGCGGTCGCCGACGGCAAGACCGGAAACGCCTTCTCCCAAAGCCTTGATGGTGCCGGCGACCTCATGGCCAAGGATCATCGGCTCCCGCACCCGCACGGTGCCGAAGCCGCCGTGATTGTAATAATGCAGGTCGGAGCCGCAGATACCACCCGCCTCGATGGCGACCTCGACCTGTCCGGGGCCGGGCTGCTCCGCCTCCCGTTCTTCAATCCGCAAATCCTTGGCCGCGTGGATGACAACCGCTTTCATATTCGCTCCTCCCATGGGGGTTCGGCATGGCGGCTACTGCCGCCAGGCCATTTCCCTGGATTTGTCTCAGATATCGACCACGAGGCCCTTGGCTTTCAGCACAGCCTCGAGCTTGCTGACCTCGATCACCGATTTGCCCTGCTTGTAGGCTTCGATGTAACCGGCCTCGGCATCTTCGCGGGCCTGCGAAAGCTTCGCCGATTCCTGCGCTTCTTCGCGTCGGACGACGACAAGACCGTCGGCATCACCGACGATGATATCGCCCGGATTGATGATTTCGCCGCCGACGATCACCTGATCGTTGACGGCGGCAATGGTCTCCTTGACCGTGCCCTTGATGCAGACGCTAAGCGAGAAGACGGGAAAGCCGAGATCTCGCAGCTGCAGAGTGTCACGCACGCCGGTATCGGTCACCAGACCGCCGATGCCTTTTGCGAGGCAGGCATTGGCGAGCACATCGCCGAAGGAACCCGCTTCTTCATATTCACCGGCGGAAACGACAATGATGTCACCCGGCTTGGCATAGTTGATGGCCAGCTGCAGCATGATGTTGTCGCGCGGCGCACATTTGACCGTGAAGGCCGGGCCGCAGAGCTTCATGCGATAATCGACCGGCTTCAGCCGCGAAGACAATGCGCCACGACGCCCCTGCGCCTCATGGATCGTCGCAGGAGAGAATTTGGCAAGGGCCTCGACATCGGCCTTGGCCGGACGTTGCGCGATATCTTTAATGTGGATCATGAAAACCTCCCACGTTGAAACCGTCGGCGAGAACGTCTCGCCGACCGGTGATGGTGTTGAATGGATGGAATGATGACTGAAGCTGAGCCGAAGCTCAGGGGATCGGATCGAACTTCAGTTCGGACAGAGGCACAACCTTGTCGGTGCGCGTCATCTTGTATTCGGTGTTCGGGCCAAGCCACTTGTCCCAAATGCGATTGATCTCGCCATCCGCATCGAGCTTGCGGAGAATTTCGTTGATCTTGGCGGTCAGCGCCGGATTGTCCTTGGCCATGCCAATGCCGATAGGCTGGAAGAGCATCGGCTCTTCGATCATCCGCATCTGCTTGCCCTTGGTCTTGGATTCGTTGACGAACTTGGTCATCGTCATGGTGTTTCCGACGATGCCGCGCGCCTTGCCCTGCTGAACGGCGAGATAGGCGGACGCCGTATCCTGGAACGTCAGCGGCTCGGACTTGTTGAGCTTGACAGAGAGTTCCGATGTCGAGCCCTTGCTGGACGCGATGCGCTGGCCGACAAAATCGGACTTCTTGGTGCCAGGGTCATCGACCGGAACGATCAGCATTTCCTTAGCCAGGTAATAAGGGTCGCTGAATTGGATCTGTTCTGCACGGCTTTGGGTATAGGCAAGGTTGGCGACCGAGAGATCGACGCGGCCGAGCTTGACTTCGGGGACGCGCGCTTCGACCGACACCGGCTTGACCTCGGCCTTGACGCCGAGTTCCTTGGCGATGGCGCCGCAAAGGTCAACGTCGAAGCCCGCCATTTCGCGCGTCTTCGGATCCGGCGATGCGAAAGGCGGCACGTCGGCGAAAGTGGCACAACGCAACGTCTTGTTCGCCATGATCGTGTCGAGCTGGTCGGCCTTGGCCGGCAGGACCGCGGCAGAGGTCGCAAGCGCAGCGGTAAGCGTAATTGTCTTCCAGTTCATTTCAGTTCTCCCTGTTATTATAGAGGTTGGGTTGGTAATTCAGTCCGGAGCGTTTTTTTTGCGAAACCGCTCATATTTGTCGCCAGCTCGCCCTAGTGCCTGAGATCAGCGAGAAAACGCTGGGCACGCGGGTGTTGCGGATTTTTGAAAAACTCGTCTGGTTTGGCAGTCTCGAGAATGCGCCCGGCGTCGATGAACCAGATGCGGTCAGCCACTTCACGGGCAAAGCCCATTTCATGGGTGACGCAGAGCATCGTCATGCCTTCGGCAGCGAGGCTCTTCATGACAGCGAGCACTTCGCCGACCATTTCCGGGTCGAGCGCAGACGTCGGTTCGTCGAACAACATGACCGGCGGTTCCATGGCAAGCGCCCGCGCGATGGCGACGCGCTGCTGCTGGCCGCCGGAGAGCTGGGCCGGGTAGGAGCTGGCCTTGTCGGCCAAGCCAACGCGATCAAGAAGCTTCAGCGCCTTGTCATGGGCAACAGCCGGAGAAACGCCCTTCACCCGGATCGGCGACATGGAGACATTCTCGACCACTGAAAGATGCGGGAAGAGGTTGAAGCTTTGGAAGACGAAACCCACCCGGCTGCGCAGGGCATTCAGCTCCTTTGCGCGCATCTGGGCATGGATGTTCCTGCCATCCAGCATGATCGAGCCGCTGCTGATCTCCTCCAGACGGTTGATCGTGCGGATGAGGGTGGACTTGCCGGAGCCCGACGGTCCGCAGATGACAACGACTTCGCCACGGGTGACGTTTTCGTTGACATCCTTGAGCACCTGATAATCGCCATAGCTTTTGCAGACCTGCGAAAGCGTGATGGTGTATTCCTGAGTGGCGGAAACTGGCGCGGTCATAGCTGCTCCGTAACGATATTGGCGGGGGCCGGTGCGTCTGCCGCGAGCTTGCCGCGCGGGCCTGCCCGCCGGCGGGCGATGCGCCGCTCGAGAAGATTGGCGACATGGGTGAGCGACCAGCAGATGATGTAATAAACCATCGCCAGAATGAGGAAGACCTGGAAAGGCTGTGTCAGGAGCTGGTTATTCACCTGGTTCGCCGCAAAAGTCAGGTCCGGCACATTGATGACATAACCAAGCGTCGTGTCCTTGATGGTGGACACGAAAGTCGAAATGAGGCTCGGGATCATGTTGTAGAGCGCCTGCGGCAGGATGATATAGCGCATCGCGCTGAAATATCCGTGCCCCAGCGCCCGCGCCGCATCCATCTGTCCGGCCCCAAGCGATACGATGCCAGCGCGCACAACCTCGCTCATGAAAGCGCCCTGATAGATGACGAGTGTTGCCAGCATGGTAACGAAGCTCGGCACATCTGCACCGGTCCACAACGGAACGAGAAAATAGCTCCAGAGGATGAGCATCAGCAGCGGCACGCCACGGGTGAAATACACCACGGCGGTGACTGGCCAGCGCAGGAGCCGCCATTTCGACAGCCGCGCCAGCGCCATCAGGATGCTGACGGGAAAGGCGAGCGCGATACTGAGCGCCGACAGGATGAGCGTGTTGGCAAGGCCGCCCAGCGGCCCGTTGGGATATTGGCCAATCAGCAGAAGCAGCCAGTAATCCTGCACGATTGCGATCATGTCATGGATCATGCCCGTGCCCTCCGCAGTGGATCGGCACGCATGGAGATATAGGCTCCGAGACCCATGATCAGCAGCGAGAAGAACAGATAAAGCACGGTGGCGACGAGATAGACTTCAAACGTCCGGAAGCTGAGATTTTCGACTTCCTTGACCGCATGGGTGAGTTCGGGTGCCCCGATCAGAACCCCGAGACTGCTGTTCTTGAACAGCGAGGTGCTGTGATTGATCAGCGGCGGCAGTGCGTTGCGAACGCCCTGCGGCATGATGACGAAACGCATGGCCGAGACGTAGCTGTGGCCGAGTGCACGCGCCGCTTCCATCTGACCGGGATTGATGGAGCGCACGCCGGAACGCAGATCTTCACTGAAATAGGCAGCCTGACAGAGGCCGAGGCCGATGATGGCGAAGATCGATTCCGCGTTGTGGCTGGACAGCCAGTTCGCCAGCCCGCTTGGCAGCAGTGTGAAAACGCCGAAATACCAGAGCATCAACTGCACCAGTGTCGGAACGTTACGGTGATAGGAAACATAGGCCGCCACCAGCGGATCACCGAAGCGGAAAGGTGACAGGCGAATGGCAAGCAGCACAATGGCCAGCGACATGGCGAGCAGCCATGAGCCGGCATAGATGATGAACGTCATCTGGATGCCATGCAAAAGCATCGAGACATAGTCCGCATTGCTCAGGATTGCCCAAAGGTCAAAACCGCTCACGCGACTTTTCCTCCGGCTCCGCCCGCCGCGGCTTTATTTTCAGCCGGTCGATTTTCAACCGTCTGGGGCTTGGCCGTCTGCAGCCCGCCCATGACCTGAAGCGTCGGGGTGATTTCCATATGGCCGATATTCATGGCCACGGGTGCGGCGATGGCAAAGGCGATCGCATCGGCGATATCGGACGCCTGCGGCAGTTCAAAACCGTCGATGAAGCGCTCGCGAATGCTCGGATCATTGCCGTGCACATGCGTAAATATGTCGGTTGCAACGCGGCCGGGGCAAATTTCCGTCACCCGCACACGTTTACCGAAAGCATCGATCCGCAGCTGGTTGGACAGCATCGCCACGCCCGCCTTGCTGGCATGATAGATGGAGTTGCCGCCGAAATTATAATTACCGGCGATAGAGGAGATGTTGATGACGTGGCCGCGATCACGCGCCACCATGCCCGGCACCACCATGCGGCAGAGATGCAGCACGGCGCGCAGGTTGACGTCGATCAGGAGATCGATATCACTTTCATCCGCTTCCAGAAATTTCTTCGGACGGTCGACACCGGCATTATTCACGAGAACATCGAACGCGACCTCGCTGGTGAGCTTTGCAAGAGCAGGCCGGTCAGTCACATCGATGACATGCGCGAAGCAACCCGTGCGCTTCGCCAATTGCTTCAGCGCATCCGCACTTCTGGCAACCGCATGGACTTCCAGCCCCTCACGGCAAAGCCGCTCGACAACGGCGGCGCCAATTCCGGAAGATGCGCCGGTCACGAGTGCGGTCTTGTAGTCTGAGAATGGCATGTTTGTCCCCTATCGTTGACCAAACATTAGTGAAGCTTTCATCGCTTGCCTAAGACCGATTTTTTTTGGAGTAATAAGCAACTTGTATGGATGACGGATGCGAACGGTACTTTCGGCACTGCATCAGTCCGGCCGGCGAAAAGGCACAACCGCCCCGTCACCGCCAGAACCGGCGAAATCGCCTAAACGACCGGCGTCGGCAAGTCTCTCCCCGCAAAATGCGCGTCCAGATTGGCGAGAACCAACGCGCCCATTTCCAGCCGTGTCTCATGGGTGGCGGCGCCGATATGCGGCGCGAGGACCACATTGCGCATGCCGAAGAGTGCCTCGGGAACATGCGGTTCATTCTCGAAGACATCGAGGGCCGCACCTTTCAGCCCACCCGCCAAGAGAATATCGACCAGCGCCTTTTCATCGACAAGCGACCCTCTGGCAACATTGACGAGAACCCCGTCCGGCCCAAGGGCCTCCAGCACCTCTCGGTTGATGGCGTGTTTCGTCTCCGGCGTTGCAGCCGCCGCGACGATCAGGACGTCGCAGGCACTCGCGAGCGACACCGCCGTTGGATGATATTCATAAGCCACATCCTGCTTCTGCCGGCTGAAATAGGAAATCTCCGCGTTAAAAGCTTCCAGCCGCGCCGCAATGGCCCGGCCTATGCGGCCGAGCCCGTAAATGCCGTAACGGCGCCGCGAGGCCTTGTTGCCGAGCGGCATCTCGCCTCTTTTCCATGCGCCGGACCGGACATGGTGATCGGCGTTGACGAGTTGGCGTAGCAGCATGACGGAGAGGCCGATGGCGAGATCGGCAACATCCTCAGTCAGCACATCCGGCGTGTTCGTTACCCTGAAGCCGCGTTCGCGGGCCTGATCGAGATCGACCTTGTCGAAGCCGACGCCGTTGATGGCGACGATTTCAAGAGCCGGCAGGCAGGTGGCGAGTTCAGGGGCAACGCCGATATGGCCGCCGGTGACGACAGCCTTTATCGACGCCGCCTCCGCCTGCAAAAATGCCTGCTTGTCGGATATTTCGTGCCAGCGATGGACCCGGAAGCGTTTTTGCAGTTCAGCTTCGATCTGCGGCTGGAGCGGATAGGTTTGCAGAAGATCGGGCTTCATACGCGCTCCTTACCCGCGACCGACGAAAGGCATGCCGCTCGCCATCACGGTCATGGTCAGCACATTCGCCTCCAGCGGCAGCGAGGCCATATGCACCACGGCTTTGGCGACAATGCCGGCATCGATGGTCGGCTCAATGGCGGTGCTGCCATCAGCCTGCAGCACGCCGGTGGCCATGGCGCGGGTCATCTCAGTGCTGGCATTACCGATATCGATCTGCCCGCAGGCGATGTTGAACGCCCGACCGTCCAGAGCGGCCGATTTTGTAAGCCCGGTAATGGCGTGCTTGGTCGAGGTGTAAGGTGCGGACCGCGGACGCGGCGTGGTGGCCGAAATTGAGCCATTATTGATGATGCGCCCGCCCTGGGGTGACTGCGCCTTCATCTGGCGAAACGCAGCCTGCGTGCAGAGGAAAGCGCCAGTGAGGTTGGCCCCGACCACCGCGTTCCAGGTTTCGAACGACACGTCTTCGATATGGACCGCCGGTGCCGACATGCCGGCGTTGTTGACCAGAAGATCGAGACGACCGAAACGACCGGTGACCTCGGCGAACAGCCGTTCGACATCGGCCGGAACGGAAATATCGGCCGTGACGGCCAGAACGCGGTCTCGATGTTCGCGCCATTCGCCGAAAGCGGCGTCCAGAACCTCACGCCGCCGCCCTGTGATCGCAACGCTGTAACCATCTTCCAGAAGCGCCTCGGCAATCGCCTTGCCGACGCCTGTTCCTCCACCCGTGACGAGTGCGATCTTTCCACCACTCATGCCGTTTTCCCTTCCAGCTCATCTTCCACATGCGCCTGAATGATTTCGGCGAAGGATGTTTCCGCCCGGAAGCCGAGGGACAGAGCGAGCTGCGGATCGTAATCCTCGGCCCAGCCGTCGACGATCCGGATGATCCGCTCGTCGGGAACACGCTTGATAAGTGCCACAGCCTTTTCCCCAGCGAAGGCACGCAGAGCCTCGATCTCGTCGGCAACCGTGGCCGAAAGCCCCGGCATGATGAGATTGCGACGAACGCCAAGCCCGGAAAGATCGACGGTCGCGGCGCGCAGCAGGAAGGCGACGGCCGAACGCGGGCTGGCGAACCAGTGGCGCACGGTATCAGCAACGGGCAACACCGCTTGCTGGCCCACCAGCGGTTCGCGCAGGATATTGGAGAAGAAGCCGGAGGCGGCCGCGTTCGGCTTGCCGGGACGGATGCAGATGGTGGGCAAGCGGATGCTGACACCGTCGAAGAAACCACGGCGGCTATAATCCGCGAGCAAAAGCTCCACGATCGCCTTCTGCGTACCGTAGCTGGTCAGCGGAGCCGTCAGGAACTCATCGCCGATCACCTTCGGGAATGGCGAGCCGAACACGGCGAGCGACGAGCAGAACACCACGCGCGGCCGGTATCCGTCCTTCTGATGCTCCAGACGAACGGCTTCGAACAGTGAACGTCCGCCATCGAGATTGATACGATAGCCCTTCTCGAAATCGGCCTCTGCCTCGCCCGAAACCACGGCGGCGAGATTGAAGATCACATCCGGCCGTTTTGCGATCAGCTTTTCGGCAACACCGGCGTTCGACAGATCGCTGCGCTCGAGGGTCACCGTGCCGTCGAAGCCTTTCGGCGCAACCGGCTCGAAAACATCCGTCAGCGTCATTTGGCTGATCTTCACACCGCCAAGCGTTCCGTCCGCGGTAAGGCGTTGTGTCAATTTACGGCCGATCATTCCGGCCGCGCCGATTATCAGAATATGCATGGTTCACCTTTGATTGACCGGCATTGCCGGCTCGATTGATTGTCAGTCCTCGTCACCCTGAAACACCACTTCGCGGCGGCGCATGATCGCCGGCATCGCCATCATGATGACGACGATGGCAGACAAAGCGAGCAGGGTGGCGCTGATCGGATGGGTGACGAATGTCGAAAAACTACCCTGCGAGATCAGCAGCCCGAGGCGCATGTTCTGTTCCAGAAGCGGACCGAGCACGAAGCCCAGCACCAGAGGTGCCGGCTCACAGCCGATCTTGCGCAGGAAGAAGCCAACGATGCCGAAGACCGCGCAGAACAGAACATCGACGACGCTGTAGGACAGGCCATAGGCGCCGATGGCGCAGAACATCAAAATGGCGGGGCACAAAAACCGGTAGGGAATGCCGAGAAGGCGAACCCAGATGCCAATCAGCGGCAGGTTCAGCACCAGAAGCAAAAGATTGCCGACCCACATGCTGGCGATCAGCCCCCAGAAAAGGTCTGGCCGCGACTGCATGACTTCAGGTCCCGGTGTAATGCCCTGGATCATCATCGCGCCTACCATCAGCGCCATCAGTCCATTGGCGGGAATGCCGAGCGTCAGAAGCGGAATGAAGGAGGTCTGCGCGCCGGCATTATTGGCGCTTTCCGGCCCCGCCAGCCCTTCGATTGCGCCCTTGCCAAACCGGGACGGGTCCTTGGCGATCTTGCGTTCCAGCGCATAACTCGCGAACGAACTCATGATCGCACCACCACCGGGCAGCACGCCGAGGAAAGAGCCGAGCGCGGTACCGCGCAACACGGCGGGAAAGGCCTGTTTGAAATCCTGCCGGGTCGGCATCAGCGATCCGGTCTTTGCTGCCCCTGCATCCCGCTCCACGCCCTGCTGCAGGTTGAAGAGAATTTCGCTGACGCCGAGAAGCCCGATGGCAAGCACCACGAAATCGATGCCGTCGAACAGTTCCGCCATGCCGAAGGTAAACCTTTGCTCGCCGGAAGTCGGATCTATGCCGACGAGGCTGAGCGCGATACCGAAGGCGATCATGCCGACCGCCTTGACCGGCGATCCGCTCGACAGGAAAACGGCAAACAGCAACCCGAAGATCACCAGACTGAAATAATCGGCCGGCCCGAAGGCAAGCGCCACGGCCGAAAGCGGCTTTGCGACAACGACGATCAAGACAGTCGCCACCGTGCCGGCAAAAAACGACCCGAGCGCCGCCGTGGCCAGCGCCACACCCGCCCTGCCCTGCCGGGCCATTGCATAACCATCGATGCAGGTGACGACGGATGAGGATTCGCCCGGCAGGTTGACGAGGATCGCCGTTGTCGAGCCGCCATATTGCGCGCCATAAAAAATGCCCGCGAGCATGATCAGCGCCGCCGTATCCGGCATCGTATAGGTGATGGGCAGAAGCAGCGCGACGGTGGCGGAAGGGCCGATGCCCGGCAGGATGCCGATCATCGTGCCGAGTGTGACGCCAAGCAGGCAGTAGAAAAGGTTTACCGGCGTGACGGCCACACCGAAACCGAGGATGATATTGGAAAGAAGATCGGTCATGGCAGCAGCGGTATCCTCTGTCCGAGGCCGACAACGAAAATGAGGATGCAGGCAAGGATGAGCACTGCCGAAAGTAGCAGAACTTCAACCGGCCGGATCCTGCCATAGGCGATGCAGGCGAGCACGATCAGTACGAAAGCGGCGGCAATGAAGCCCAATGGCTCGATCAGCAGCGCAAAACCGACAATGCCGGCGACCGCCAGAAACGGACGCATTTTCGGCGCCACCCAGGCTTCGGACGGTGTCTTCCCCAGTAAATCCTGCAAAAGCAGCGCGATGCCGAGTGCGAACATCAAAGCCGCGATCACCGTCGGCATATAGCCGGGTCCGGGCTGGAAATTAGTGCCCATGCTCAGCGGCCGCGCGCCGTAATAAAGCCCCGCGGCGGCCACCAGAAAGAAAGCCCCGGACAGAATATTCGCCGTCAGTTTCGAGCCGTGTTCGGCCATGATTATCTCCCCTCCATATTGAGAAATACGCCGCGCCTCCCGACACGGCGTATTCAGATGCCGGATTGCTGGCTCAGTCGGCCCAGACACATCCCTTCGAGCGCATCATTTCGTAGCGATCCTCGATATCCATCTTGCCCTGACGGTGCAGTTCCATCATGTGGTTCTCGTGATCGTCGCGCTCCCGGCAGGCCTTGACGAGTTTCGAGATATCGCTCTCGCGAACGACGACAACGCCGTCATCATCGCCGCAGACGATATCGCCGGGGCTGATCAATTCGCCGCCCACCACGACCGGATGGTTGATGGTGCCGAGCGTGTCCTTTGAGGTGCCCTTCATGCAAAGGCCGAGTGAGAAAACCGGGAAACCGATCTCGCGCAGACCCTTTCCATCACGCACGGCGGCGCTGACCACGAAGCCGACAATGCCCTTGCCGATGCAGGCGGCAGCCAGCACATCGCCGAAGCCGCCCTGATTGGGGTTGTCACCGCCATCAATCACCAGCACGTCACCGGGCTTTGCCAGATTGATGGCCTCGAAAATCATCAGATTGTCGCCGATGTGGCATTTCGCGGTGATCGCCGGGCCACAAATTTTCAGGCCCGGCTTGATCGGCTTGATACGATAATCGAGAGCGCCGAGCTTGCCCTGCGCCTCATGAATAGTGGCGGGGCTGAACTTGCTGATCGCCTCGATATCGGCCTTGGAAGGGCGCTGGAAATTGCGGATGACATGGGCCATTGGCCTGGTTCCTTTCAACAGTGGGTCATAGCCGGGCCGCAGACCGGCCCAAGCGTTATTTGTTGGGGCGAGAAGCGGTCGGTACCGGCCGCTTATTTTGTCCAGGGCTTGCTTTTCCAGAGCTCGGCCAGATTGGCGTTGCCCTTCTTGAGCGCCTCGGCAAATTCGACCTGGGTCAGCGGCAGCGTGGTCAGTTCGCGCTTCTTGGCGTCGGCAAGATAATCCGGGTCCTTCAGCGCCTTCTGGAAGGCATCGACCAACTTTGCCTCCACATCCGCCGGCAGACCTTTCGGCGCTCCGAAACCGGCAAGCAGGCTGAACTGAACATCGTAGCCGGCTTCCTTGAAGGTCGGCACGTCAGGCGAGAGCGGCGAGCGCTCAGTACCTGATGTGGCCAGTACACGAAGTGCGCCAGAACGATTGTCGGCAAAAACCTCGTTGAGGTTCATGAAACCGAGCGTGACGTGGTTGCCAAGCATGGCGAGCCTTGCCGGTCCGCCGCCATTGAAGGGCACGAAGTTCAGCTTCACGCCCGCCGCATCTTCAAACAGCAGAGCAGTGATCTGGCTCGGATGACCGATGCCGGTCACGCCGACGACGACCGGGTTCGCCTTGGCCGCCTCGACGAATTCCCTGGCGGTCTTGATCGGCGACACCTTGTTGACCGTCAGCGCCAGATCGCCGCCGATCTGGTTTGCGAGCGGGGTGAAGGCATCCTCCTTGTAGCTGGCATTGCCCTGCACGATCGGCGAATACATGGACGGAAAATTCAGCGCACCGATGGTGTAGCCATCAGGCTTGGCATTGGCGATATAGGTTGCGCCGATCAGCCCGCCGGCACCTTCGCGGTTTTCCACCACGACCGATGTGCCGAGATATTTTTCAAGATAAGGCACCAGCGCCCGCGACTGGATATCGGTACCGCCGCCGGCGGGATAACCGATGACCAGCGTCACCGGCCGCTCCGGATATTCCGCAGCCGCCCCTCCTGCAGCAAGGATTCCCGCAGCCGCCAGCACGCCAAACAGAGATGTCTTCAAACGCATATCTTTTCCTCCCCGATACGCTTTCACCGGGGAGGCTAGGAACAAGCCATCAACAACACAAATACCGAGTTTTCAAACTACCCATACAAATCTTTTATGGGTTGAAAGAAGGTTCGCGCCTTGCGACCGACCGCAGCAGGTCCCGAAACAGCCTGAAGGTGCGCTCATCCACCTCCCTGCCCTTCAGCAGATGGATGGAGCGATAAATAACCGGATCGGTTATATGCGCGGCCTGAAGCTGGCCGGCCTCCTGCTCCTGCTGAACCGAATTCCATGACAGGATCGTCGCACCGATGCCGGCGCCTACGGCCCGTTTGATCGTATCCTGCCCGTCTATCTCCATCGTCACATTCAGCCCAATACCGGCACGGGCAGCGGCCTCGTCTATCGATGCGCGCAGCGGATTATCTCTCGGCGGCAGGATCAGATTGAGCTTAGCCGCGGCCTCAAGCGGCATCGACCGGCCGAGTGGCCTTGAGGAAACTGCAAACAAGCTTTCCTTGACGATGAGATCGTCGGCCTTCTCTTCCGCACCGACAAGCGCAACCGCCATATCCACCTTGCCGAGACGAATGAGGCGCAGCGATTCATCATTGCGTGCCTCTATCAGCCGCAGCGAAACCTTGGGCATCGAAGCGGCAACCTCGCTGATGATGCTTGGTGCAAAGGCCGTGGCCCAGGAAGGGATGAGGCTCAGCCGGATCACCCGCTCATCCAGATAGGCCATGGCGCGAATTTCCGCCTCCGCCTGCCTTACCTTCTCGGTGATCTCGCGTGCATGGGCGAGAAGCACTTCACCCTTCTCCGTCGCCTTCACGCCACGCGCCAGCCGGTGCAGCACGGGAAAACCCACCAGCCGTTCGAGTTCCGTGATGTGGTGGCTGAGCGCCGGCTGGGCTATCCCCAACTGCCGCGCCGCAGCCGACATTGAGCCGCAATCGGCAATCGCGACCAGATATCGCAGCCTGCGCAAATCCAACATGCCCGCTTCCACCTCCCGCCGGTTCACGAGGTGATCATGACACCAAATTGCCGCCGTGACCTAGGGCAAAAAGCCCTTTTCCGCGAAAGGTGGGCAATGGGGCAAGTGATGGGGTAAGACAAGATTCTTATGACAGCCGGCTAAGGCTTTTCTCCGCTTCTTTCCCATGACACGGTCCTGGCTGCGATGGGGAGCGGGATGGATCCTAAGACCGGTATTTTGCTCAAGCTGACGGCCATGCTGGCATTCACAGTCATGTCCGCCTGTGTGAAGGGCCTGGACGGGGCGATCCCGGTGGGCGAAGTCGTTTTCTGTCGGGGATTTTTTGCCCTCATTCCCCTCTGTCTCTGGTTCATCGCATCGTCCGAGCGGATAACCATCCCGGCCCGGAAAAACATCGGCAGCCTGCTCGCGGGCAGCTCGGCCGGGCTTGGCGGCATGTTCTTCGGCTTTCTGGCGCTCGCTTATCTGCCGCTGGTGAATGTGACCGTGCTGAGCTACACGACGCCGCTTTTCACCATCATGCTGGCAGCGCTGCTCTTGCGCGAAAAGGTGCGGGTTTTCCGCTGGTCCGCCGTGCTCACCGGCTTCATCGGCGTCTTTATCACCTTATCACCCAATCTGGTCTTGGATACCGCATCAGGCCGGATCGATGGCGTTGCAATGATCGGAACCGCACTGGCGCTGACCGGTGCGCTTTGCGCCGCCTTTTCCTCCATCGCCGTCCGTCACCTGAACAGCATCGAAAAGCCGTCACGCATCGTGCTCATCTATACGCTGACGGGAGTTGTCGCCGGCTTCACCACGATCATATTTGGATGGAAAATGCCGGATTTTCACCAGTTCCTGCTGCTCGCCGGCAGCGGTCTCGCCGGCGGCATCGGCCAGATTACCATGACGCTCAGCCTGCGGCATGCCCAGGCCTCGCTGCTGGCGCCTTTCGATTATACGACGATGATCTGGGCGATCGCCCTCGGTTATCTCTTCATGGCCGAAGTTCCGACTGGCGCAACCATCGTCGGCGCACTGACAGTCATTGCTGCCGGACTGTTCGCCATGTGGCGCGAAAGCCGGCTGGCGAAACAACCCATCAGGGAGCCGAGAGCGTAAGCTCATCGGTGATACGCTTTTTATGCAGCCGCCTTTCCCGCCATAACGTGAACAAACCGGCAGCAACCACGATCGACGCCCCCATAATGGTGGTGAGCGCCGGCACCTGATCCATGAAGGTGTAACCGATCAACAGCGCCCAGATCATCGTCGTATAATCGAACGGCGCCAGCAGCGACGCCTCCGCATAGCGCAAGCTGAGCGTTACCAATATCTGCGCGGTTCCGCCGATGAGACCGGTGCCGATCAGCAGTGCCCATTGCCACGCGGTCGGCATTGTCCAGCCCATGCCGATGCTCGCAAAACCGATGACGGTGGTGAGCAGGGTGAAATAGAAGATGATCGCGCCGGTATTTTCCGTCTGCGTCAGATGCCGGATTTGGATCATCGATATTGCGGAGAAAAAAGCCGCGGCGAGCCCAAAAAGACCGCCGAGCATGGCAACGCGGGTGCCAGAAGTGATATCCGCAACATCGAAGGAAAAATGTGGCGACAGGATCAGCACGATGCCGCAAAGCCCGAAGACCACCGCGGTCCAGCGGTACATCCTGACGACTTCCTTCAAAAGCAGCATCGCCAGAATGACCGTGAAGAGCGGTGTCGCGTAGCTGATGGCCGTAGCATCGGCGAGCGGAATATAGGCCAGCGCCAGATAGCTGAAAACCATGCCGCCGGTGCCGGAGAAACTCCGCACCAGATGCCCGCCAATGTGGCTTGTGGCCACCTGCCTCCGGAAACCGCCCTGCGAAGCCATCCACAGACAGAGCGGCAGCATGGCCACCGCCGACCTGAAAAAGACGACCTGGCCGATGGGGATCTCGCCCTTGAGACCGCTGATACAGGCGCCCATCAACACCAGAGCAAGTGCTGCGGAGATTTTAAGGAGAATGCCTTTGCGGGGTTCCATGGTTCGTTCCTTCGGACGTCTTTGAACCGTTTCACCACGCAAAGGCTGGATATCAAACCTCAAAGCAGTGTCCATAGGAACTTCGTCTGACCCCATTAATGCTGCCCACATGGTAGCTATTGCTGATGGACAGGCTGCGGATTCCGCTCCGTTTGCCCGTCGCCGTGGGGATACAAAAAGACGTTGGAAACCAATATGGATCTGGAAAAGATCAAGAAACTGATCGAGTTTGTCGGCTCTTCGCGAGTGTCCGAATTGACCGTGAGCCAGGAGGGAACCACGGTCCGGATCATTCGTGAAAACAGCGCCGTTTCACTGCAATCGCCATCCCCGCAGCCCCAGCCTGTTCCGGTGGCGCAAACAGCATCCGAGACACCGCGCGCCGAAGAACAGGCGCCGGCCTCCACCGTCACCGCTCCGGTACCATCCGGCATCGTCGCAGCGCCCTCATTCGGTCTTTTCCATCGCGCGCCAAGCCCCGGCACGCCGCCTTTCGTCGAAGCCGGCGATGAGGTCAGGCATGGACAGGAACTCTTCATCATCGAAGCAATGAAGGTGTTCAACACCGTGAGAGCCGAGCGCAGCGGCAGGATCGCCAGATTCATTGCCAATGACGGCGAAGATGTCGAACTCGGACAGCCGGTGCTGGAGTTCGAATGATGAACGCGTCACTCCCAAAGGCAGCGGCCGAACAAAGAGCATTCGACAGTGTCCTTATCGCCAATCGTGGCGAGATCGCACTGCGCGTGCAACGCGCCTGCCGCGAACTCGGCCTGAAGACCGTCATGGTCTATTCGGAAGCCGATAAGGACGCAGATTATCTGAAGGCGGCCGACACCGCCATCTGCATCGGCCCCGCCTCTCCCGGCCAGAGCTATCTCAACGCGCCGGCCATATTGCTCGCAATGGAGCTGACCGGCGCTGGCGCGGTTCACCCCGGTTATGGTTTTCTATCCGAAAGAGCGTCTTTTTCGGAGGCCGTGGAGGCGGCGGGAGCGGTCTTCATCGGCCCACGCGCCGACGCCATCCGCACCATGGGTGACAAGATCGCAGCGAAGCGGGCGATGATGGAGGCTGGCGTGCCCTGCGTTCCGGGCCCCGATTCCGCCCTGCCGGATGACATGGCCGAAGTCTCGAAAATCGCCGCCGACATCGGTTATCCCGTCATCGTCAAGGCGGCCGGCGGCGGCGGTGGGCGCGGCATGCGCGTCGTTCGAGAGGCTTCCGCCCTTCAGGATGCCGTTCTCGTCACCCGCGAGGAAGCAAGCCGTGCTTTCGGAACGCCGGAACTCTATATCGAGAAATTCCTCGAACATCCGCGTCATGTCGAAATTCAGGTTCTCTGCGATGGCCAGGGCGGCGGCGTCTGGGTGGGGCTGCGCGACTGCTCGATGCAGCGCCGGCACCAGAAGGTCGTTGAAGAAGGCCCTGCCATCGGCATCCCGCCTGATGTGGCCGCTTTCGTCGGCAATCGCTGCGTCGAAGCCTGCCGCCAGATCGGTTATCGCGGCGTCGGTACCTTCGAGTTTCTTTATGAAAACGGTGAATTCTATTTCATCGAAATGAATACCCGCCTGCAGGTCGAACATCCGGTCACGGAAATGACGTCAGGTGTGGATCTGGTGCGCCAGCAGCTTCTCGTCGCTCTTGGCCATCCGCTCGAGATTTCGCAGGAAGACATCACCTGCGAAGGGCATTCGATCGAATGCCGCATCAATGCCGAAGACCCCTATAATTTCATTCCCTGCCCCGGTCTGATAACGGCCCTTCACCTGCCGGGCGGCCCCGGCGTGCGGGTCGATACCCATGTGACGGCGGGTTATCGGGTTTCGCCCCACTACGATTCCCTGATCGCCAAGCTCATCGTCCACGCGCCGACGCGCGAACAGGCGATTCTGCGCATGCGCCGCGCGCTTGGCGAAATGCGCATCGAAGGCGTCTCCACCAACCTGCCGCTACATCGGGAAATATTGGACGACCCGGCCTTCTCCGAAGGCGGCACGGATATTCACTACCTCGAACATTGGCTTGCAGCGCGGAGTGCCCAGTGAAACGACAGCCTGTTTCCATATCCCGCTACAGCAAGCCCGGCACGATTGCCGATCTTGCCGCTCACCTCGAGCGCAACAACGTCTCCGCCATCGAGATCGAGACCCCCGATGGGTCACTGAAGATCGTTGCCATGGCAGGCGGTCAGGCCTCTGCGGCACAGCAGCCCATTGAAGCGACCAAAGCGCCGGTAAAGGCGGGGGATATTCTTGCCCGTGCACCGATGGCCGGCATCTTCACAGCCGCCCATCCGCAGCGCCCAGACCGGGCGGTTCAGGCAGGACAATCCGTAGCGAAAGGCGAGATCGTCGCATTCATCGCGGCTGGACCCGTGCTTGTTCCGGTCATCGCCGAAAAAGCCGGCACCGTCAGCGAAATCGTGGCGGAAACTGGTGTGCTTGTCGGCTATGGCTCCACCCTTCTCAAGACCGAAACATGATGGTGACGTCGATGAGCAACCTCCCGCTGAAAACGCCCCACCTCACCCCCGCCCATCTGGGCCTGCCGAAAATCTCGATGATAGGCAACAGGACCTTTCTGATCGAAGCGCCCGGCGAGCTGGACCTGCCCGCCCAGCGGCGTATCTGGGCGCTGACGCGTGCGCTGAAAGATCGTCCCGAGGTGCTGGAACTCATACCCGGCATGACCAACCTGCTGATCGTGCTGCGCGGTACGCCTGAAGATGCCGGGCATCTGCAGGACGAGCTTCTCGACCTCTGGCAAAGGACGGCGGAGCTCGATCTTCTCGGCAAGACCATCGAAGTGCCCACGACCTATGGCGGCGAACACGCCATCGACCTTGCGGCGATCTGCGATTATTCCGGCCTACCCGATAAGGAGGTCGTGCGCCTTCACTTCGAGCGCACCTATACGGTTTTCGCCGTCGGCAGCGCGCCCGGTTTCGGTTATCTCGGCGGTCTCGATCCACGCATTTTCATGCCGCGCAAGAAAGTCCCTTCGCTGCGCATGCTGAAGGGCATGGTGACGATCGGCGGCATGCAGTCCGGCATCTCGGTTCTGACCGGGCCAAACGGCTGGAATTCGCTGGGTTTCACCGAAATCACCATGTTCGACGCCACGGCCGAACAGCCAGCTGTGCTGGCGCCCGGCGACCGGGTTCGCTTCCTTCCCGAAAGGATCGAACTATGATCCATATTCTTGCCTGCGGACCGCTGAACACAGTGCAGGATCTCGGCCGCGCGGGTTACCGCAATATCGGCATCACCGCCACGGGCGCGATGGACCCGATTGCGCTCAGGGTCGGCAATCTTCTCGCCGGCAACGGCGAAGAGGCCGCGGCGATTGAAATCCAGACCTTTCCTTTCCGCATCGAATTCGAAGAGGCGCTGACCTTCGCGGTAACCGGCGCGGATTGCGCTGCACGGCTCGATGGTGCGGATTTACCGCCTTACTGGTGTGTGCGGGCCGAGAAGGGTCAAATCCTCGAGCTTTCGACCCCGCTGAAAAATGCGCGGGCCTATCTCTGCCTTCAGGGCGGCGTCGATGTTCCGGTGGTGATGGGATCGCGCAGCACTTCTCTTCGCGGCTCATTCGGCGGTCACGAAGGACGGCATCTCACCACTGGCGACAGGTTGCCCGTTCTGCCATCCGAGTCACTCGCTCTGCCTGCAAGCGGCCTTGGCCTTACGCCGCTTGCAGAAGCGATGCCGGACATGTTTCCGGTGTCCGACACCGGCGAATTGCTGCTGAGAGCCATTCCAGCCGCCGAACATGATCTTTTCGGCGACAACGCCGAACGTTTCTGGTCGGAAGCCTGGAAAATCACCTCACAGAGCGACCGCACCGGTTACCGGCTGGCCGGAACACCGCTGACCCTTTCGGCTCCCGTGGAACTACGTTCCTATGGCGTCATCCCGGGCGTGGTTCAGGTGCCGCCAAGTGGCGAGCCGATCATCCAGATGAGCGACGCCAACACGGCCGGCGGTTATCCCAAGATGGCCGGCATCATCGACAGTGACCTGTGGCGTCTCGGCCAGGCCCGCATCGGCAGCCGCATCCGCTTCGTGCAGGCAACGGTACGGGAGGCGCTGGAGATCGAGAAGGCGATCGACGCCTATTTCGCGGATATCCGCAGAACCCTGCCGCTGGTTACCGCCGCACTCGGCACGCTGACAAAACGATAATCCTGAAGAACAAGGAGAGGGAACCATGAAGATCGATGTTAATTCCGACATGGGCGAAGGTTTCGGCGTCTATAAGGTCTGCGACGACGAGAAGCTTATGGAAGTCGTCTCTTCGGCGAATGTCGCCTGCGGTTTCCATGCCGGCGATCCGGAAATGATGGCGCGCATGGTGCGTCTGGCCAAACAGAACGGCGTCGGCGTCGGCGCCCATCCCGGCCTCGCCGACCGTCTCGGCTTCGGCCGCCGCGAAATTCCCGTCGACGCGGAAGAAATGGAACAGCAGGTTCTCTACCAGCTCGGCGCGCTTTCGGCGATTGCCAGGGCGCAGGAGGTTGCGCTCTCCCATATCAGCTTCCATGCCGCCATGGGCAACATGATCAATCGCGATGCGGCGCTTGCCGAACGGATCATGAAAAAGATCAGGGCGGTCGATCCCAATCTCATCGTCTTTTCGATGCCGGACATGCTGATCGAAAAGGCGGCGCTGGATTGCGGGCTAAAAGTGCTCAATCTCTTCCTCGCCGACCGCGCCTATGATGTGAAGGGCCAGCTCGTGCCACGCAAGCTGCCCAATTCCGTCATCAAGGAAGAGGGAAAAGTTCGCGCGCGGGTGCGCCAGTTTCTGGAAAAAGGCACGGTCACGACCATCGAGGGCGAGATCATTCCCGTTCGCGCCCGGTCGATCCTTGTTCACAGCGACACACCCGGCTCGCTGGAGCTTGCCCGCACGGTGCGTAGCGAAGTGGAAGCCTGCGGCGGCAGCGTCGTGCCGGCTCGCGAAGTGATCGCCTGAAGCGGGGGCACGCCTCATATTCTGACGTACCAAAAGTTACGGCACCGCATTCCATTCAGGAGCGCGGTGCCGTAATTTTGCCGGCTATGCAATTACGATGTGGATTTGCGCCCTTCACAAGCCGGGCCGCATGAGCGCCCCGGCCATAAAACCATCAATTCAGCTGGATCACGTGGTTGCTGTCGCTCGTCCAGCTCAGTCTCACCCGGTCACCGGCGGCGCTGACGGCATTGGTGAAACCTTCCGTCTGGGTCTGCCGGTAAGCGATCATCGGCTCGCCATTGTCGAGACGCAGATAGTAATGCAGCATGAAACCGCGATAGACGACCTGCTCCACCCGCGCCGTGGTGGAATTGCTGGCGTTTTCATCTACGCCCACCGCAAGCGGTGAGACCGAGATCGCTTCGGGGCGAACGGTGACGACGACCTTTTCGCCCTGAACCGCCCCAATATCCTCAACATCGAGCCGCACGCCCGAACCGGTGACCAGCCTTGCGGAACGACCATTGCGCTCTGCCACGCTCGCCTCGAAGAAGTTCGAAGCGCCGATGAAACCGGCGACGAAGCGTGTCAGCGGCTTCTGGTAGATTTCGCCGGCCGGTGCGATCTGCTCGAGATTACCATCCCGCATTACGGCGATCTGGTCCGCCATGGTCAGGGCCTCGTCCTGATCGTGGGTTACCATGATGGTGGTGAGACCAAGTCGCTGCTGCAGGCTGCGGATTTCAACCTGCATGCTTTCCCTCAGGCCCTTGTCGAGTGCGCCGAGCGGCTCGTCGAGAAGCAGCATGGAAGGTTCGATCACCAGGGCACGGGCCAGAGCCACACGCTGCTGCTGGCCGCCGGAGAGCTGCGCCGGCAGCCGGTCTCCGAAGGCATGCAACTGAACGAGATCGAGCGCCTGTTTAACGCGCCCTTCCCGGTCGGACTTGGAGATACCCCGCATCTCGAGACCGAAGGCAACGTTTTCGGCAACGGTCATATGGGGAAACAGGGCATAGTTCTGGAAGAGCATGCCAACGTTGCGGCGGTGAACCGGGGTGCGCGTGGTCGGCTTGCCGCCGACCACGATTTCACCCGAGGTGGGATCGACAAGCCCCGCAATCATGCGAAGGCAGGTCGTTTTCCCGCATCCGCTCGGACCGAGAAGCGCGAGAATCTCCCCTGCCTTGACGGTCAGCGAAACATCATCGACGGCAACGACCTGACCGCCGTAGTGTTTGGTCAGTCTTTCCAGGCGGACTTCTACGGATTTCATCAGCGTTCCTCAGCCGTTAAAAGTCTGGTTGTATTTTTCGAGCCACTGGGCGCGGCGCGGAATGATGTATTTCCAGTCCGGCGTGAAGAGGTTCAGCGATTCCATTTTCGCTTCCGGATAAGCGAGGAATTTCGCGGTATCTTCGCCAAACGAGACATCCTTGACCGAAGGCGCGCTGAGGGTGGCTTCCGAAAGCATCTTCTGCACGCCGGGGTCGAGAATGCGGTTGATATAGGCAAGCGCGAGATCGCGGTGCGGCCCGCCCTTTACCAGCGCGATGGAGTTGATGCCGGTGAAAGCGCCTTCCTTCGGGAAGGTCATGTCGAGCGGCACGCCCTTCTTGGTGTGCGGATAAACCGCCTTGGAATATTCGATACCGCCGAAATCCGCCTGGCCCTGCGCCACCATCATCGTCTGCGCTTCCGCGTCATAGATTGAGAGCACGTTCGGCTTCAGATCGGCCAGTTTGGCCCAGCCGGCATCCGTATCATATTGTGCTTCTTTCAGCGGCTTGCCGGTTGCAAGGGCGGCCGCCACCATCAGCATCAGAACGCTTTGTGTGTTCTTCGGTGTGTTGAGCAGCATGCGGCGGGCATATTTCTTGTCGAACATCTGTTCGTAGCTTTCGAACGGCTTGCCCGTTGTCGGATTGTAGAACAGACCGGCGATAGAGATTGCAAACCCGACGCCGAAATTGTCTTCGAAAAGATAACGGGAATAGACATTCTTGAGGTTGGGGATTTCGTCCATCGGCAATTGTTCGATCAGGCCTTCCTCCTTGGCCTGCGGAACGCCGACATCGTCCATCGACATCACACTATATTGCGGATTTTCGCGGGTGGCGCGCAGCGTGGCGATATTGGCAAGCGTCGCGCCTTCGGTCGTCAGCACCCGGCATTTATATTCCTTTTCGAAAGCCGGGATGACTTCCTTCTTGATCAGTCCGCCCTGCGCCGAATTATAGACGCCGACATACATGGTGCGGTCCTGTGCGGAAGCCGCGGTGTAGAAATAGGGTGTGGCAAGCGCGCCTGCGGTGACTGTCAGGAAACTGCGTCGTTTCATGATGATGGTCTTGTCTGTCATTTCCGGTACCCCTCTTGTTGTTGATTTACATAGCCATTGCCCGGCGCAGACCCACCAGCCTGTCGAGGACGAGCACGACGGTCACCGCCAGAAGGATGATGATGGTGGACATGGTCGCGACCGAAGGATCAAAGACCGTGCCGATCTGGCGATAGAGAACGATGGGCACGGGCAGGTTCGCGGAATCGGCCAGCCACATCGAAACGGGATAATTGTCGAAAGAAACCATGAAGCAGAAGATCGAGCCGGAGGCGACGCCGGGCGCGATCTGCGGAAAGATCACTCGCGTGAAGGTTTTCCAGCGGGTGGCGCCAAGCGTGCGCGCCGCTTCCTCGAGACTGACATTGACGAGCTGGAGGCTGGTCAGCACCGTGCGGATCACATAGGGCGAGGTGACAACGGTGTGGGCGATCAGAAGTTTCAGCTTGGTATCCATCCAGCCATAGCCGGAAAAGAGCTGCAGCAGCGCAAGACCGGTCACCAGCACGGGAAAGATCAGCGGCGAAAGCAGCAGCCCTTTCATCAGCGAGCGGCCGATGAATTTTCCTCGTGAGAGCGCAAAGGCTGCGGGAACACCGAGCGCCAATGAAAGAATGGTGGTGGCGACAGCCAGCGCCGCGCTGAAGGTCAGGCCGGCGGTGAATTCCTCGTTCTGCATCACCGCCGCATACCAGCGGAAGGTGAAGCCCTGCGGCGGGAAGGTGACGAAGTAGCTGTCGGAAAACGAGATGGCGACAACGAGGACGATCGGGGCCAGGATGAAGACCATCATGGCGGCGGTAATCGCATAAAGGACGATGGCGGAAGTGCCTGTCAGCTTGTTGTTCATGACGCGCTTGCCTTGATACGACGCCCGCCGAGCAGCCTCATCGAGACGGCGTTGATGAGAATGACGATGAAGACGAGGATGGTGGCAATGGTGGCGCCGAACGGCCAGTCATAGACCGCGAGAACCTGTTGCTCGACCATGTTGCCCAGCATCTGCGAGCCGGGACCGCCGATAAGGGCGGGAATGACATAAGATGCCGAGGCCAGAGAGAAGACCAGCGTGAAACCTGCGACGAGGCCGGGAAGGCTGAGCGGGAAGGTGATCCGCAGGAACACTTTCCATGCCGGCGCACCGAGCGTGCGGGCGGCCTGCTGCAGGTTGGGATCGATCTTGCCAAGCGCGGAGGACAGCGGCAGCACCATCATCGGGAAGAAGATGTGCAGGGAGCCGATGATGACGGCAGCATCGGAAAACAGCAGCGTCAGCGGACTGTCGATAATGCCGAGATTCATCAGGACATAATTCAAGAGACCCGTTGGGCCATTGCCGAGGATGAGCTGCCAGCCATAAGCGCGAACCACGACGCTGACGGCCAGCGGTGCGATCACGATCAGCGTTATGATGCGGGTCGTGGTGATATTGCCGCGCACGAGAACGGTCGCGACCGGATAGGCCAGTATCGCGGCGATGATGGAGGTGATGAGACTGATACGGATCGTCGCCCAGAGCACCTTCTGGTAGAGATCGACCTCGAAAAACCTGATGTAATGGGCAAGCGTGAAGGGTGTACCGATCAACCCCTGCGAATTCTGCGTCATGACGCTGAAGGTCATCAAGCGGATGGCCGGAAGAAAGAAAAAGAACAGCAGAAAGATCAAAAGCGGCAATATGAGTATGCCGGGCGAAAACAGCCGACGCTCAATGGCTTTCCAGCCGGAGATTCCACGGCGTGGCGGGGCATGGGGTTTCATGATCGCAATATCCGACATCTATACTCCCGTCGCGTGAATACGGCACGAGGCATCGCGTTGAGCCGAACGACAGGGTCGTCCAAGCCCTATGACTAGAATTTGCTGGGTGTGTGCTCCCTGTCGAGGTATCCGGTCTTTTGCCGATACCCGTCGCATGTTTCTGCTTGCTCGCGTCGGTTACCTCTTTGGGCAATATTGCCCGACGCGTCGTTCCCTTGGTTGTTACGCCGAGCTTAGGGTCTAAGCCGACGAGCTGCATAATATTTTATTGCTCTGAGGTCATCGCATACGAATATGGACTTCACACCCGTTTGAAGGCGATGCATCAAAATCCCGTATGACCTCACATCGAAGTCGTATTGGGGAAACGGCGGAAAATTCCCGTAACCTCTTTGTCATGCACTGGCATCGCGACGATGCCTGCCTTCACCGTTACAATCGGAAATCATCCATGCCCACTATCGCCCAGCGCCTCAACAACGTCACCGTTTCGGCCTCGCTCGCCATGACCCAGAAAGCCCGCGACCTCGCAGCCCAGGGCATCAAGGTCATCAGCCTGTCGTCCGGCGAACCGGATTTCCCGACCCCTGCCCATGCGGTCGAGGCGGCGCATGCGGCAGCCCTTGCCGGCGATACGAAATATCCGCCGGCTGACGGAACGCCTGCTTTGCGGGCCGCGATCCAGCGAAAGTTCAAGCGCGACAACAATCTCGACTACGATCCAAGCCAGATTTTGGTGGCCGGCGGCGGCAAGCAGATCATCTTCAACGCCATCATGGCAACCTGCGACCCGGGCGATGAAGTCGTCATTCCCGCACCGTCGTGGATCAGCTATGCCGATATCGTCAAGTTTGCCGGAGCGGTGCCGGTGCCGGTGGTTTGCCCGGAGAATAACGGTTTCCGCCTGCGGGCCGAAGATCTCGAAGCCGCCATTACCCCGAAGACCAAATGGCTGCTTTTCAACTTCCCCAACAACCCCACCGGCGCTGCCTGCTCCCGCGCGGAAATGAAGGAAATCGCCGAGGTCATGCTGCGGCATCCGCATGTCTGGATCATGACTGACGACATGTATGAGCACCTCATCTATGACGACTTCGAATTCTGCACCATCGCCGAGGTCGAGCCACGCCTTTACGACCGCGTCCTGACCGTCAACGGCGCATCGAAGGCCTATGCGATGACCGGCTGGCGCCTCGGTTTCTGCGGTGGCCCGAAAGATCTCATCAAGGCCATCAGCAACGTCAACACCCAGAATAGCGGCGGTGTCGCCACCATCGTGCAGGCTGCCGCCGTTGCGGTTCTCGACGGTCCGCAGGATCTGCTGAAAGAGCGCGCCGATATCTATAAGACGCGCCGCGACTTCGTGCTCGGCAAGTTGGCCGAGATCGACGGCCTTCGCTGCCACAAGCCCGAAGGCGCCTTCTATATCTTCCCGAACATTGCGGCGCTGATCGGCAAGACCACGAAGGGCGGCACGAAGATCGAGAACGATACCGATTTTGTCATGGCGCTGCTCGCCGAACATCACGTTGCGACGGTGCAGGGCGCGGCCTATGGCCTGAGCCCCTTCTTCCGGCTTTCCTATGCCACGAGCATGGAGAACCTCGCCGAAGGCTGCGCCCGCATCGCCGAATTCTGCAACGGAATGAAATAGGGAGAACAGCATGCTGGGAGGAAGTGGCCGTGTGATCATGGTTTCCGGTGCATCGCGAGGCCTTGGCCTTGCGATCACCACAAGGCTTCACGAAGCCGGTTTCACCGTCGCGGCGGGAGCGCGAAATCCATCCGCCGTTGCGGTGAAGGACAGGCTTTCCGCCGACCGATATGATGCGGAAGAGGCGGGATCGGCAGAAGCCTGGGTTGATGCCGTCGCCGCCAGATACGGCCGGATCGATGGGCTGGTGAATTGCGCCGGCATCAATCCCAAGGTTCGGGTCATGGATACGGGCGAAGAAAGCCTCGACCAGATGTGGCGTATCAACGTCAAGGGTCCGCTCAGGGTCACCCGCGCCGCCATCCCTCACCTCGTGAAGACCGGACAGGGCAGGGTCATCAATGTCGCCTCGCTGGCGGGGCGGCGTGTCGGCTCGAATGTCGGTTATGCGATGACGAAATTTGCCGTCGTCGCGCTTACCCACGGCATCCGGCAGGAATTGTGGGACAGCGGCGTGCGCGCCACCGCCCTCTGCCCCGGTTACATCGCAACCGATATGACAGCTGGCGAAACCGAAGTCCGCCGCGAGGATATGACCCAGCCGGCAGATCTCGCCGAAATGGTGGAAACGCTGCTTTGTCTGCCGAACAATCTTTCGGTGGCCGAATTGCTGGTGAATTGTCGCAAGGAATCGATGCTTTAGTCTTTTTTCACGCGCCGGGCCGGAAAACAGGCCGGCGCGTGATCACAAGCCGGTGCGCCTTTATTTCAGCGTTTCCGCCAGCTGCAGCAGTATTTCCTTCACGGCAAGCGCGGGCTCGGAGAGCGGCGTATTATCCGATACGCAAAAGGACAGGGTTTCCTCGATCATCGGGCTGGCGATCTGCCGGACGACAATTTCCTCATTGGATTCCGCCACGATACGGTCGGCGATAGCCTTGGGCGTTATGGTCGCGCCAAGCCCGGCATCCACACCACGTGCGATGGTCCTTACCGATTCCAGCTCGGCCATCACGAGCAGATCCTTGCGGCTGCGGGTGAAGGCGAGATTGATGGCCCGGCGCACGAAATTATAGGTCGGCGGCAGAAGAAAGGGCAGATATGCCAGATCAGCAACTGTGATAGGTGCATCGCCGGGCTCCACGCCGAAGCTGCGATGCACGACCAGCACGAATTCCTCACGCAATAACGGCGTGAACTTGACGCCACGGATCGGCCCGGTGCCGTGGATCAACCCCATCTCCAGACGACCATTCATGATCATCTGGCTATAGGGCTGGCTGACGCTTTCCGTGATGTGCAGCAGAATGCCGGGATGAAGCCGTTTTGTTTCCTCCATCAGACGCAGCGCCAATGTGGCGGCGCTGCTGAAGGGCGCAAGCCCGACCGATACCTTGCCGGACAGCACCGCGCCCGCTTCCAGCGCCTCCGCCTGCGCCTGCTCCATCTGACGCAAAATCACCTGGGCATGCCTGTAAACGACCTTGCCAGCATCGGTCATGACGACGCCCTGCTGGCTTCGGGTCAGCAGTTTCTGGCGGAAATGTTCCTCGATGCTCGCCAGCTGCTGGCTCAGCGCCGGCTGGGCGATATGCAACACATCCGCCGCTCTTGTTATGCTCCCCATATCGACAATCGTTATAAACGATTTCAGACGCCTGATATCCATCTGCTGCTGCTTATCCCATTACTGCTTGCAGGGATAAGATGCGCAATTTGCCGATAATGTCCATCTTGCATTTCCCCGCCTGTCCCCGTCCGCATTGCGGTACGGGGACAGTGATCCACACTGCGCGTCAAGAGGGCCGTCAGGCCGTCATTCAGGCTGCCTTCAGAGACCCCCGATAAGCGTCCGCTCCCGAACCGAGTTCGAACTGGCCGAGCAGCCGGTTTAGCGCATCAACCTCCCCCGCCAGAGTGTGGCTTGCGGCAGTCATTTCCTCGACCATCGCAGCATTTTTCTGCGTGTCCTGATCCATCTGGTTAACGGCGATGTTGATCTGCTGAAGGCCGGACGATTGCTCCTGCGCGGATTCGACGATCGCGGCCACGTGCTGATTGATCTCCTGCACCTCGGCGACAATCACGTCGAGCGCCTTGCCGGTATCGCCGACAAGATGCACGCCCTCCTCCACCTGCTGGTTCGACTTGGTGATCAGCGACTTGATCTCCTTCGCCGCACCGGCGGAACGTTGCGCCAGCTCGCGCACTTCCTGCGCGACGACTGCAAAACCCTTGCCCGCCTCACCCGCACGCGCCGCCTCAACGCCGGCATTGAGCGCCAGAAGATTGGTCTGGAAGGCAATCTCATCAATTACGCCAATGATGCTGGAAATCTCGTTTGACGATTTCTCGATGCGCTCCATGGCGATGACCGCCTGGCGTACGACCTCGCCCGATCGTTCGGCGCCGATACGCGTGCGGGAGACTAGCCGACCCGCCTCATGCGCCCTGCTGGCGGCATCCTTCACCGTGACAGTGATCTCTTCAAGGGCAGCTGCCGTTTCTTCCACGGCAGCTGCCTGCTGCTCCGTGCGCCTTGCCAGATCATCGGCCGCCGCCTTGATTTCATGAGCGCCCGAATCGATGCCGGAGGCATTTTCCGACACGCGTAGCAGCGCATTCTGCAACTTTCCGGAGGAGCCGTTGAAATCATTACGAACCGCATCGAGCTGTTCGACAAAGGGTTCATTGATACGGCACGATACGTCGCCCTCGGCAAGTTTTGCCAAGGCGTAAGCCAGACTGTCGACGGCAAACCGGATGTTGCCCGCCTCATCGGCGGCCTGGCGTTCGCGCGTCAAGCGCTCCTGTTCCCCGAGAGTGCGATTGGTCTCTGCGTCGTGCTCAAGCGCGGCCTTTTGCCGGTTGCTTTCACGAAGGACGTCCAGCGAGCGGGCCAGATCACCGATCTCATCCCTGGTCGCAATATCCTTCAATGTCAGCTGGAGGTTTCCCTGTGCGATCTGGGCGGTCTCACCGATGATGTTCGTGATGCGGCCGATGAACCGCCGGGCAATGAACCAGCCCGCCAGCGCCAGAAGCACCGCTGCCGTCATGATCGTCAAGGCAGCATCACGCATCATCGCATGCAGCTGCGCAAAGACCGTGTCTTCCGGCACCGAGACGATTGCGTACCATTTCATGTCCCCGGTCAGCGTGACCGGCGAGGCAACGTTAAGCGAAACCGTTCCGTCCTGTGCCGTCATTTCCCGCTCGACGCCGGGATTTGCGATCAGCTGATCCCAGCCGGCGGTTTGCGCACCGCCATCCGCGAGGCTTTTTCCCATGATCGCCGCATCCGGATGGCTGATGATCTTGCCGCTGCCACTGACAAGGCTTACGAAACCCGTTCCCATGGGCCGAACCGTTGACAGCGCCTTGCTCGTTTCCTCCAGCGAAAGATCGAGGCCGGCGACCCCCAATGGCTTACCATCGACGACAACCGGCTTGGCAACCGAAGTTATAAGAACCTCCTTGCCGTCGATCGCATAAGCATAGGGTTCGATGACGACGGTTTTCTTCTGTGTGAAGGGCAGTTGATAATAATCGCCCGGGCCTGCAGTGGTATAGTCCGTCAACGCGGTATTGCTTATTTTGCCACCGCTGCGCACCCAATAGGGCACATAACGACCGGTTGCGTCATACCCCGCCTTGTTGACGAAGTCCGCATCCCTGCCATCGAAGGCGTTCGGTTCCCACCCGGTCCAAAGACCAAGGACTTCAGGATTGTTCGCCAGCATGTGCTGGATAAGCTGATCAGCCTTGCTCCGATCGGCCTCGCCCGACTGCTTCATGGATTCCAGAACGGAAGCGAGACTGTTGACGATATGAATGGTGCCACCGATCTTCTTTTCGGTCACCAAGGCTTCGGCATGCGCTATCTGCCGCATACGCTCAAGGCTGTTGGTCTTTGTATCCTCAAAGGAGCGATAAAACAGCACGGCAGAGGCCGCGATTGTTGCAATTACGCCGCACGCGGCGACCGCGAAGATATTGCGGCCCGTAGTCGATTTAAACAGCATGCCCTTCCCCCCAAAAGTCCCTGCCGCGACGGCGGACGCCGCTACGGGTGCCCGCAACTGTCAATGATCGGGCTGGAAGGTAATATTAGAAAACTATGCTTAAAAATTACTTTCCACCCTGCATTTAAGCAGTCCAAGGGAAGCGAGATACATCATGAAGTTGTATTATTGCAGTATATACAAAATACTGCGCGATATTCGAACTCTCGAAAGCGCAATGCGGTGCGCGTGATTGCGCACCGCGGAGCCGGAAGTCTCTATTCCTGCAGGCGAAGAGCATTCCAGAAGCCTCGCAACTGGCCGGTCAATTGTGTGTAGAGACCATAACGCCGACGGTAATGCCGAACTTGGTTCTCTTTCGGTTCGTAGGCGCTCGCCACGCGCGTCATCGCCGCAACCGCTTCCTCATAACCGGGATAGAGACCGACAGCGACGGCTGCGCCGATCGCCGCCCCAAGCGCGCCCGTTTCGCGGGCTTCGGCGACACGCAGGGGAATTTCCAGCACATCCGCCATGATCTGCGGCCAATGCTGGCTGCGGGAACCGCCGCCGGACATCACGGCATTTTCGACCGGCAGGCCGGCTTCACGCAGGACACCGATATGGCGACGATGTTCGAAACAGACGCCTTCGAACAGGGCACGCAACATATGACCTTCGCCATGCCAGCCGGCCAGACCGTAAAAGCCGCCGCGGAATTCCGCACCCAGCCGCGAACCGAAGATGAAGGGGTGAAAGAACGGATCGTCGGCGCGCGGCGTAACCGAGCCGACGAGGTCGTTACACCGGTCGAAGGCATGATCGCCATGGTCGTCGCGAATGCGGTGTACGTACCATTCGAGATTGGCGGCGGATGTGGCGCTGGATTCGATATTGACATAGCGGTCCCGGCCGAATGTCGTCACCATGAAGACATCCGGGCTGATGACCGGTTTGTCTGCGAAAACCTGATTGATGCTCCAGGTGCCGGCAATGATGGAAGCTTCCCCGGCATTGATGACACCCGACCCCATGGCGCTGGAGACGACATCGAAATACCCGCCAATGACGGGCGTGCCTTCGGAGAGCCCGGTTGCTTCTGAAGCCTCGCTTGTGATGCGGCCGACGATGTCAGCCGATTCCACAAGACGCGGGAAAAAGGCAACGGCATCATCAAGGCCATAAAGCGACAGGAGTTCTCGGTCGAGCCCGGCTTCGGGGAAGGCAAGCAATCCCGCACCGCTGAGGTCGGAAATGTCATTGGCAAGGCAGCCCGTCAGACGGAAATTGACGAAATCCTTGCAGAACAGCACCGTTCCGGTCTGCGCGTAAATGTCAGGTGCATGCCGTTTTACCCAGGCAAGCAGGCTGGGCGTTTGCGCGGGCCATGGCCGCTGCAGGCAGCGTACCTGCAGCAAGTCTCCGCTTTTCCCGTCAAGCTCGGCCGCAATATCAGCGGCACGGCTGTCGAGCGACTGGATTCCGAGCAAGGGCTTTTGCCGCTTGTCCAGCAGGTAAAGACCATTGCCGTGACCGGCGCATCCCACCGCCACAATGCTTCTGGGATCGACCGAGGATTTTGCCAGAAGCTGGCGGATCGCCTCGCAGCCATTGCGCCATAATTCTTCAAGGTCGCGCTCGACATAACCGGGCTGCGGAAATGTCGAATGGCCGTCGATGGCATGTTGTGCGACCTGCCGGCCCGCCGTGTCGAACAGCACGGCCTTGATGACCGTGTTGCCGACATCCAGACCCAATATGTGATTTTTCTCAGCCACGATTATAGATGTCCCATGCTTCCTCACCGCTCGCACCCTCATGGATGATGGCCATCAGGGCCGCAACAACGGCCTTCGGATTGTCATGCTGATAGATGTTGCGACCATAAACCAGTCCGTTCGCCCCTTGAGCCATCAAGGCCGCCGATTTTGCCAGCACGTTGCGCAAATCCTCTCGCCCTCCGCCTCGCACCAGCACCGGGCAGCGCGCCGCCTCGATCACCCGGTGAAAATCCTGCGGATCACTGGTGGGATCGGCCTTGATGATATCGGCACCCATTTCCGAGGCAAGGCGCACCAGCGTAACAATCTTTTCGGCATCGCCATCCACCTGATAGCCCCCGCGCACATCGTTGGGCAGCATTACCAGCGGCTCGATCATCAGTGGCATGCCGAAGCGGTGGCAATCGGCCCGCACACGGCTGATATTTTCGACACATTGGCGAAACAGTTCCGGCTCATCCGGCAGCATGAACAGGTTCACGACAACGCAGGCCGCGTCCATTTCCAGCGCGCCGATGATTGGATCGTGATAATTCTGGAGCTGCGACCACATGGTTCTGTGGCGCGTGGAATTATAGGGGTTGCCCATATCTATGCGCATGACGAGGGCCGGCTTGTCCCGCTCCGGCCTCTGCTGCAACAGATCTGCCTGCCCGTAGACCATCTGGATGGCATCGGGACCGGCCTCAACCAGCTTTTCGACGGTCTGCGGCATATCCTCAAGCCCGATGAGGAAACTCGGCTCGTTGCAAACCCCGTGATCGATGGCCACATCAAGGCATCCGCCATTGCGGAACAACCGGTTCATGCGCGCCTTTTTCGAAATCCGCATCATCATGCATTCTCCTTGCATCTGTGTTGAAGCATTGCCGGACTGACCCCATAAAAGGTCTCCAGCTCATGAATAAGCCGCTGCCGTTCTTCCACCGCCTGGCTTGATGACCAGCCCAGTTCCCGTGCCGTGACGCCGAGGATTGCGTCGATCAGATCCGCGTCGATGCGACCGGTTATGGCAAGTGTGGTTCGCCGCAGAATGAGATCGGTCAGGTGCCGGACATGTTCGGAACGGATCAGCCAGATCACCTCCGCAACCGTGACGGGCAGTTTTTCGCAAAGCGGTGTGTCATCCGCGCGGCCCCGGCAAAAGCCCATCAATTCAAGCGCACGTGAACCATAGGCCGACGCCAGATGTTCGGCCCGGTCCCTGCCGATCGAAAACTCCTCTGATAGCAAGGCGGGCAGACGTCCGGCACTGGTTGGAAAATTCCTGCCGCCGCCGATTGGGCGACCCATCGTGCCGGTCAGCCGCTTGCGTCCGAGAAAGGCCAGAACCTCGTCGGTCACCTGCTCACCAAAAGCCCTGAAGGTCGTCCACTTGCCGCCGATCATGCAAAGCTGCGGCGGATCGCCTGCGACGCGGTGAATGAAATGGCTGCGCGATATTCTCCCGGTAAAGGCGGCATCGCTGCGCGGTAGCGGACGTATGCCGCTGAAGCTAAAGACGATGTCGGAATGGTCGATAGCGATATCCGGAAAAACCTGTCGGATCGCATCGAGAATATAGTCGCGCTCCTCCGGCTCGCATCGCACCCGCTCAGGACGATCTACCTTTATATCGGTCGAACCCGCGAGAACCCGGCCGAGATAGGGAAAGAGGATACAGACACGGTTATCAGCATTCTCGAAAAAAATCATATGCCCGTTCAGGGCTTTGAGAAGCGCCTCGTTCGCCAGGATCAAATGGGATCCCTTGGTGCCGGAAACCGTAGGTTTTGCTTTCTCCGCAGTCGGAGCTTCCGTCAGCGCGCCGATCGTCTCGTCGATCCACGCACCCGTGGCATTGACAATGATCCGGGGCCGGATGGCCAGACTTTCTGACGTTTCCTCGACCCGAAGACGATATTCATCCCCGGTGCGAACAAGCTCCACATAGTTGAGCGCAATGCTTTGCGGTGCATCCGTATAAGTATCGATCAGGAGTTCCAGCGCTAACCGTTCAGGCTGGCTTATCCATGCATCGTAATAGGTGGCCGAATATCTGATGTCAGGTGTCAGGCCCGGCCAGTGCTGCAGCGTCTTGCCGGCGCTGCGAAACTCATGGCGGGGCAGGATCCGGTTTTTGCGGGTAACGAAGTCATAAAGCGTGAGGCCCGCCTTGATGGCCAGCGCCCCCCGGCTCGCGGGTTTGCCGCCGGAGCCGAAAAAGGTCGCTGCCGCGTTGAACAACCCGCTGAAAGTCGAGAAAATCGGGATCGTCGTCGGCAGCGGATGAACCATGTGCGGTGCGAGCGTCAACAGCGCATCGCGCTCCCGCAAAGATTCCGCCACGAGGCCGAATTCGCCGTTTTCGAGATAACGCAGGCCACCATGGATCATGCGTGACGGCGCCGCACTGCAGCCGGAGGAAAAATCGTTGCGCTCGACCAGCAGTACCCGCAAGCCCTGCAAGGCGAGATCGCGATAGGCGGCGATGCCGTTGATGCCGCCGCCGATGACGACGGCATCAAAATCACCATCTTGCCGGATGCGACGCAGAGCGTCCTCGCGAAAACTGGGCATAGAAATACCGTTCGCTGGTGGATGACCAGCGTCCCAATGTTGTTGACCGTTCAAAGCGACAGGAGAGACGGGCGGTGAAAATTATCTGCTATTCGCCGTAAGACCCGTCCCGACTACGTGTTCAGCTATCAAGCCCCACAAGATGCTCGGCAACGCCGGCGCTGATGAGGGCCACTTCACTGTCCGTGAGGCGCAGGCGGGCTGCCGCGGCGTTTTCGACCGCCTGGGCTGGATCACGCGCACCGCACAGTGAAAATGTGATGCCTGGCTGAGCAATCGTCCAGGCAATCACCACCTGCGCGACCGAGGCCCCATGCCCGGCCGCCACCGGTTCCAGCACACCCATCAACCGGGCGATCTTCTGACGGTTCGACTGGCTGAAACGGGGATTGCCGTGACGTTGATCATCCTCTGCAAAGATCCGCTCAGGCCCGACCTTGCCCGACAGCAGACCAAGCGCCAGCGACGAATAGCTGAGCACGGAAACGGCATTCTTTCGACACAGAGGCAGGAGCGTCGTTTCGATGTCCCGTTTCACCATGGAATATTCTTCCTGAATGGCATCGAGCGCACCGGTGTCGATATAGGCCTCAAGATCGCCAGGCGAGACATTGCTTGCCCCGATCGAGCGTATCTTTCCCTCCTCCTTCAGCCGCACCAAAGTCTCAACCGTTTCGGCAATCGGGGTCGTGGCGTCCTGCCAATGGGTGACGTAGTGGTCGATATAATCGGTTCCGAGCCGCTTAAGACTCTCTTCAACCTCATGCCGGATCGACGCCGCGCCGAGATAACGGTGAACGGGCTTGCCATCCTGATGGAAGAAATAAGCGCCCTCGTTCACATGCCAGACGAGGCCGCATTTAGTGACCAGCACCACCTTGTCGCGCCGGCCGGCAATCGCCTTGCCGACAATGGTTTCCGCAAGCCCCATGCCATATGCCGGTGCGGTATCGATGAGGGAGATGCCGGCATCGATGGAGGCTTGAATGGCGGCGATGGACTGCCGCTCATCAGTGCCGCCCCACATCCAGCCACCAATCGCCCAGGTGCCGAGCCCCACGACTGAAGCGCTGATGCCACTGCCGCCAATCGTCCGGGTCAATATAGCATTGTCCGTCACGAAGTTTCCCCTTCTTCCTGATCCAGTAAATAGCCAGCGATCGCCTCGTCCACGACGAGCGACGTCAGATATCGGCCCACAAGCGTGGCCGCCACCGGCCCTGCCTTGATGGCGCCCGCCGCCACACCAATGATGTTCGGGCACCGGGCAAGCTGCCCGGGGTCGAGCGCCACCACGCGCGAGTTGAGATCGATCCGCGCCAGCTGCCCGTCCGCCATGGTAAGGTGGGCGAGGAATTCCCCGGCAATGCCCGCATCCACCAGCGCCTGCCCGCCGCGGGCCACATCCGGCAGAAGGTCGTAATAACCGGAACCCGGCGCCTCCACCGAACCGATACCGACCAGCGCCACCTGCGCCTGCCGCGCCAGATCAAACACTTCGCGGATCGATGCGACATTCATCAGCAGATCACGCTGCTCCTCATCCTCGGCAAACAGCGGCGCATGCAGAAGCGAGGCGCTGCCGCCGAGCTTTTCCGCCAGCTGCGTGGCGAGATGGTTCACATCCGTATAGTGTTTGCCCTGCACACCGCCGGTCAGCGGCACCACCCGCACATCGAAGCGGCGCTCCGCCTCCAGGTTGTCGACAACCGCGCTTACCGCCTTGCCGCCGGTAATCGCGATCACGTCACCGTCCCGGATCGTCTCCAGCAAATGATTGGCAGCCACCCGCCCGACCATCTGCAGCGCGGTTTCGGGATTATCGGAAACCGTCGGCGTCACCACCGACTGCCTGAGACCGAAACGGCGGGTGATCTCGTTTTCGAGATCCACCAGCCGCTGATAGGGGCTGGCGATGGTGATCTTCACCATGCCGGCCTTGCGGCCGGCGGCAATCATGCGGTTTACCTTGGTATGGGAAAGATTGAGCCGCTCGGCGATCTCCGACTGTTTTACACCCTCGATGAAATGCAGCACGAGGACGGAATACACCTGTCTCTGTTGATCGAAGTCGTCCTTGATATCCAGCATGATCATCTTTCTCCAGTTACCTTCAGGCGTTCAATGCGCGCTCGATGGGCGCTCAGCGGCGACGCCTGACCAGATAGTGGTCGAACAGAACCGCTGTCAGCAATATGCTGCCCCTGATAATGTCCTGCCAGTAGACAGACACATTGAGCAAGGCAAGCGAGCTGGAAACGACCGACAGAAGGATTGCCCCGAGGATCGCACCTAGAATGGTGCCCGAGCCGCCCGAAAGGCTGGCGCCGCCAATGACCGCCGCCGCGATGACGTTAAGCTCCATGCCAATACCGAAGCTCGGCTGGGCGGACCCGAAGCGAGCCATGTAGATCACGCCTGCGACGCCGGCCAGCATCGAACACAGCGTGGTGGTGGCGAAGACCACCCGACCGACGCGGATGCCGGAATAGGCCGCCGCCTTGGGATTGCTGCCGGTATAGAACACCTTGCGGAAGGCGGTCGTGCGCCGCAGCAATAGATCGAACGAGACCACCACCACCGCGAAGATGATCAGCACCAGCGGAATTCCACCAAGCGCGCCCTGGCCGATGAACTTGAATTCCGGCGGCAGGGAAAAGAGCCCGAGCGGTCGACCACCCGTTGCCAGCAGGCAGACACCGCGGGCAATCACCATCACGCCCAGCGACACGATGAAATGATGCAGGCCGATAACCGTTGTCAGGAAGCCCATGGCCATGCCGACCAATGTGGTGAGGCAGATCGCCAGTCCGGCCGCCACCCAGGGATCGACACCGTTGAGGAACAGCCAGCCGGCGGCGACCATGGCAAGTGCCGTGACGGAACCAACTGACAGATCGATACCACCGGAGATCAACAGGATCGTCATGCCGACCACGACGATGCTTTCGATGGCGAAAACCATGGCCATGGCCCGCAGATTGTCCACGGTCAGAAAATACGGTGATATGAACGACATCACCGCGAAAAGCGCGAGGATGATGACGATCAGTCCGGTTTCCCGTGCTTTCAGCGCCGGCTCCCACCACGCAGTACGGCGAACCGCCGTCTCGGCAAGGCTTGAAGGTGTTTCCGATGTTGCCATTTTCCCGCTCCCTCAAGCCCCGGCCGGGCTATGCACAATATTGATCGATGCAAGCTGCATGATCTTCTCCTCCGTCATGTCCTCTCCCTGCACCTCACCGGCAATGCGCCCTTCGCGCACGACCAGCACGCGATCGCTGACGCCGATGAGTTCCGGCAGCTCCGAGGATATGACCACCACGCCGACGCCTTCGCGCGCCAGTTCCCGTATCTGGCGGTGGATTTCGGCCTTTGCACCCACATCCACCCCGCGCGTCGGTTCATCCAGAAAGACGACCTCGGGTTCCACCGAGAGCATCTTTGCCAGAGCCACTTTCTGCTGGTTGCCACCGCTCAAGGTGGAGACAGCGTCGCCAACGCTATTGGCCCGCAATTTCAGCCGCTTGCCCAACTCATCGGCGCGCTTCATTTCCTTGCGCCGCTCGATGAAGCCCATGCCGTTCGATATCCTGCCGACATCGAGTGCCGAGACATTTTCGGCGATGGACATATTGAGGAAAAGCCCGTCACCCTTGCGATCCTCGGACAGGTAGACGAGCCCCTCGCGGATGCTGTCGCGATAGTCCTTGAGCCTCAGCGGCCGACCGCGCAGCGTAACTTCGCCGCTGGGTTTCCCTTCCAGCCGGCAAACCGCTCGTGCGATCTCGCTTCGGCCCGCACCGATCAGACCGGCAAGACCGAGGATTTCACCGCGACGCAGATCGAAATCGACATCAAAAACCCGCTTTCCTTCGTTCAATCCCCGAACGGACAGAATGACTTCGTCCGACTTTTCATCGTCCGAGAGTTTCAGCGGATAAAGCTTATCCAGAACCCGCCCGACCATGCTGTTGACGACCTCCTCCGGGGAAATCTCCGCGATATTCGCCGTCTTGATGTGACAACCGTCGCGCATGACAGTGATGCGGTCGCAATGCTCGAAAATCTCCGCCATCCGGTGCGAAATATAGATGATCGCAATCCCGCGTTCCGCCAGCCGATGCATGATACGAAAAAGCGTCTGGGCTTCAGTTTCGGTCAGAGCCGCCGTCGGCTCATCCAGGATCAGGATACGGCAATCCAGCGTCAGCGCCTTGGCGATTTCGACTATCTGCTGTTGCGAGATCGACAGATCACCGGCGCGGCTGGCGGGGTCGATATCGCCGATTTCCCGCAGGATGGTTGCGGCCCGCTTGCCGAGATCGCGATAATTCATGAACAAGGAGCGGCTTTGGCCCGTCTCCGACATGAACATGTTCTCGGCAACCGAAATTTCCGGGCAAAGGGCAATTTCCTGATGGACAAAACCGATGCCGAGCCGGTTCGCCGCATTGGGCGAAGATATCCGCACCGGTTTGCCGTCCAGCAGGATTTCGCCGCCATCCGGCTGCAGAATGCCATCGATAATATGCATCAGCGTCGACTTGCCGGCACCGTTTTCACCCGCCAGCGCGTGGATTTCACCACGCCGCAATTCGAGTGCGGCACTGCGCAACGCCCGCACGGGGCCGAACGCCTTATGAATATTCGTCATGCTGAGGATGACCTCGCCCATAACGCCCTCCCGAAGCTGCTTCCCATTTGACCGGCGAGGCTCAAACCCCGCCGGTTCAAGGGCGACGCGTCAGCGCCCCTTCATATAGTCGTTGAGATCAAACGAAGCGGCATTCGCCTTGGTAATCACGGCAAAACCATTGTCCATCGACGGAACCTGCATCGGGTTGAAGCCCGACACCTTATAGTCGTTGAACGGGTCGATCAGATCCGAATGGGCACCCAGAAAGGTGTTCATGAAACCCATAAAGCCCTGTACGCCCTGATTAGGATTGATGGACATGTAGATATTGCCCTGCTTGATATGCTCGAGCGTCGCAGGCGTAATGTCCGCGTGCAGGATCAGGACCTTCTTCTTTGCCTCCATAACAGCGGCCGTCGCGCCTTCGGCCGAACCGGCCTCGGGAATCCACAGGGCGCCCAGATTGGGGTTGGCCTGCAACAATGCGCCAGTTGCCTGATAGGCGAGGTTCGAATCCTGATTGGTCGCCTGACGGCCAACCAGCTTCATCTGCGGGTAGGTGCGCCCCATATAATCGATGAGGGCGGTGACGCGCAGATCGTGGTTACTCTGGCCCGGATTTTCCAGAACCGCATATTCGCCTTTTTCGCCGATCTTCTTGACGATTTCATCAGCCGCGAATTTCGCCTCGGCAACATTGTCCGAGGTGATATAGGCGGTGCGCTTCGACTTCGGAGAGTCAGCCGCGAAGGTCGTCACCGACACACCTGAGGCAATAGCCTTGTTGATCGGTTCGATGAAGGGATCAGCCTGCATTGGATGCAGCAAAATGCCTTTCGGCTTTTTCACCAGTTCCTGTTCGAAGGACGCGATCTGCTTGGTGATGTCATATTCGGGCGTGCCAGTGAAAACAGCCTCACAGCCAAGCGCCTTGGCGGCCTGCTTGAACCCTTCAAAGACCGGCACCCAATAGGGGTGGCTGGAAACCATGACGTTCATCACATAGGTCTCACCCGGTTCGCAGGCGAATTTGCCCGCAGCGGCGGCCGGTGAAGCCACGCCAGCGGAAACCGCCACGGCAAAAACACCCGCGGCAACGGTCGATTTCAGAAAAGCCAACATATTCCCCTCCCAAGGACAATGAGCTAGTCCGCAATAAATTTTGAACTTTGTAATTTATTGCATGAGTATGAGATATCCGCAAACCGAGTGGGCGTCAATGTGGTTTGAATTTTATTTTGTTATGTGAAATTTATTGCAATCAACGCAAACGTTGTCGGGGAAGATTGGCGATAAGGTCCCATCGGGGGCAATCTGCCGCTTGCGGATATTCACGCTTCGAGACGTTGTGAAAACCTCTTGCGGATCATGTGGGGAGATTGAACTGACGCAGGCCAGAAACGAAAAAAGGGTTTCTGATCACTCAGAAACCCTTTTCATGAATTCGGATGGTGGGCGTGACAGGGATTGAACCTGTGACCCCTACGATGTCAACGTCTATGAACATCAACGAATACAGAGCTAGCTGATAGCAAATGCTACTACCGCCTGCCAGCAGCTATCCACCATTACCAACAGTTTCCAGAGGTTCACGTGTCACCCGCGTGTAGGTGCCCGCGCGATCACTGTCTCGGGAACGAAGGCGTGTCCGCGGCTCGCAGCTGGGGCTCATCTTTACGACCTCGCCCATTTTACGGCTAAAGAACAGCATCCATAGGAATCCTCAGTCGATGTCACAAAATAGCAAAGAAGCATTAGCGGTCAACAGTAAGGAACACGTCGAAAAAGCGATAACCACTGCTCAAAAGCACTCGTTCGCAAAAGCGCCGTCGCAAAAGGTTGGCGCTATCCAAAAACTCGTAGGTCAGCTCACCACTGCCGAACCTTACAACCACAATGGTTTTGTGTGGGCGAAAAGGCCACAAGCTTGGTGGGTTAGTACACTTGGCTTTTCGGTAGAAACGTTCCGCCGACTGATCTCTAAACCGCCGTTCGTTCGGGAATGTGTTTTAGACCCTGATACAGGCAAGAAAGTTACACTCATTCGTGAAGGCGTTTACGGGGTAAAAACCAAGAAGCACGTCCAAAATATCCTTGCCAAAATATGGCTGTCCAAAACTGGTCGGAGGATAAATGGTGCCCAATATGGCCATTTGGGTGGCCTTGCAGACGAGTGGGGTATGGAGAAAGCTCCAGAGATATTCAAGCTCGTCCTAAACGATGTACCAGCATTTATGGCGGGAGCAAAAATTCAGATCGCACTACTCGGTGACGAAGGCTACTTCCGATACTATGATGATTTCCCTCCGACGAGCTTCATTCTACGCTTTAACTCCGTCGGAATAGAAATGCATTTGATGAAAGAGCAAAAGGCTTACTCGGCGAAAAGCAGTCAAAAGACGCTATCAACGCTGACACACATCAAATGACCGAATGCATTATGCCCCCTATTGTAATATAAGATACCTATTTCTATCTTATATTACAGGGGACATAATATTTCGGTCAAAGATAGAAATAGGCCATACGCTCGGCAAGCCTCGCTATGGAGACGGGAAGAAACTTGAGCTTTCGGAGAAATTCCTTACCCGAAATAACAGGTTACAAGCTACGGGTTAGAGACACACATTGGCGGAACATAGCGTTTTCAGCTATCTCCTTTCAGCAAAAGAAAATTTCATTTTTTTTAATTGGGTGAAAGCGTTCTAATTTCTTGAATAGACAGATTTGCTAGCTATCGTCCTTATTGGGTCGCTCGATGATGGATGACCTCCCTGTAACAACAAGGAGGTTTGAATGCCCGACATAAAATCTTTATTACCTGCAATCGACGCATGGACCGCCAGCTCATTGCTCCAAAAAGCTGTACGGCGTGGCGAGACAGAATACGCCCAAGCGGCGGCCATCAACTTCCACAAACTACGAGGCAATGCAATCTGGCGACGATTAACACTCATCGCCTATGAAGACATCGGCATCGGCGATCTCCCCCTTTGCGGCGACATTGCGCGATATGCGATTGATCGAAACGTCCGGAGACAAGCTGGAACAGATGGTGAGATAATTTTAGAGCTCACAAAGCAGATGAGCACAGCACCTAAGAATCGAGAGACCGACTACCTGATATGCACCGCTAAGCAGGCCACCTTCACAGAGGGCCTCAGAGCGTCCGTGGCGGGGAGGTCAATAGCGCAGATGGGGAGACAGCCACCGACCCCCGCACGCCGCTCCTAGAGCGCGCTACGGCAGCGTGGATGGCATCCGGTATCAACGGAGGCGGGCCACGTGTTCTATCGAAGGGTGATTTACCAAGCCTAATGCGGGCATTGGAAGAAATTGGTTTGCCACCCGGTGTGTCCACCGCAATCGAGGGGGCTTCTGAAAAGACTCTCGAGCCAATCGTTGTGATGGTGGCTCTGTTATGGGTAGCTATTCGCGAAACACGTGAAGCGCCAATGATATTACGGGAGCCCGCGCCACGGTCAGTGCTATGCGGAGGTTTGCCGAGTTACACCTTCGACAAACATACCCGATTGGGAAAGCAAGCCATAAGACAACTTTTACGCGAGAGCAGCGTCGTCAGGGACTGCATTGCTGACTTTGTGCCTGAGTATAAAGCGATCGAAGTGGCAAGCATGGCCGCATTCTATGCAGATGCGATAGCCTTGAACCACAGGATAACTTGGACCAAATCCGACGCGCTTTTCGCTCTTGGTCGTAAAACCGACATGACAAAGATAGGCACACCAGACCCAGGAGTAGAGGCAATCACAAATATAGTGCTCGCCAACCTCGACCACCTCAATGAAATTCGCAGAAGGCTCCGAGAGGCACCGAAATCTTATAACGGCTTGACCGGAACCGTCGCACTGAGGGATGAAGCATGAGCGATCTAACCCACGATAACTCTCATTATCAGGGGTTAAACCTCCTGAGATTTGAAAGCAGCGAAAATTTGCAATCAATTGCACAAGTCCCTGGTTTGGAATTTTTGGGAAAGTCAGTTCGAGAGTTTGTCTCCCAGAGTGTTGCGCTCAATACCCGTCGTGCGTATGCGTCAGACGTTGGGCGTTTCGAGCGCTGGGGAGGAGGAATTCCGTGCAGTCCAGAGCTCGTTGCGACGTATGTCGCCACCCATGCGAAAACCCATAAAGCAGCCACACTTAGAAGATGGGTCGCGTCACTTTCATACGCCCATAGCGCTATCGGCCTGCAGGACCCTACGAAGACCAATATTGTTCAGGCAACACTCAAAGGCATCAATCGTTCAGTTGGTGCCGCCCCCAAAATGGTTAATCCTCTTTTGCGGGATGATCTGCTTTCGATTCTCGATGCAATGGCAATTAACCCTCGTGATTTCCGCGACAAGGCCTTACTCTTAATCGGATTCGCAGGAGGCTTTCGACGTAGTGAACTAGTTGCCCTTGACGTCGCTGACATTAAGGTCGTTCGCAGAGGGCTCATAATCAACATTCGCCGTAGCAAGACAGACCAAGAGGGCAACGGCCGACAGATTGCCATCCCGTTTGGTAGAACTCGTCATTGCCCTGTTGCTGCGTTTGAAGCTTGGCTGGAAACGTCTGGCATCCGGTTCGGGCCCATATTCAGGCCAATCAACCGGCACGGACGTATTTCGGAGGTACGTTTGCGTGATGGCTCCGTTGCAAAGATAGTGAAAGAGAGAATAAGTGCCATCGGCGTCGATCCGTCGCTCTTCTCTGGTCATAGTTTGAGAGCCGGTTTCGCAACAAGCGCAGCACAGGCTGGAGCGTCGAGCTGGCAAATACGCCGCCAAACAGGGCACCAATCAGAGCAGATGCTGGCTCGCTACATTCGCTTAACGGAGTTGTTCGAGAGCAACGCTGCAAGCGCTGTCTTGTGAAGGTTTACGGGATGTACTGCGAGTCATAGGAGTCAAGTAGTGGCGATTCGGGATTCAATCGCCGCTATCTAACATTTAGCTGTCAGGATGGAGCCCGTCTTAATTGCGGTCGGCTTCTGACAAGACGATTACTTCTTCCGTGAGATTTTGCTTACAGAGCAAGTGTTGGATTTATATTTCCTATGGTTTCAGGAGGTGTCCCGGTCACATAGTAGTTTCCTGCGTTTTCGAGTTTCTTTAAAAAGCCACCGTCTCTGTCTGTAAGACCAATTCTTGAAGTCTCAGCGCCTGAAAAATCACAATTCGTAAAGCTGTTATTTTCGATAAAATCCTGCGCTAAGAATTTGATGTGGCAATCGATAAATGCGCATCCCTTAAACGACCAAGCTTCCTTTGCAACGACCGCCGTTTTCACTGTGGCATCTCTTAACTCCAGCAACATCTCCGCTCTGATCTTCTCGTATCTGGAGCCGGCGATGGTACCACCCGTTACTCGTAACCTCGAGCAGCCCAATATAGTTGGTATCGGTTTTTGAGGCTCCGAGCTTAAGTCGATTTTGATAGTTCTATTTGATGTGTGCCCAACTCCGCTCGCAGCTCTTAATGCACGGCGACAAGCCATATACTTGTAAATTCTATTTTTGTCAGCAGGGTCAGCGTGCGAAATTGCTCAAAATCGTTCTGGTCGAAGAAGGATGGTGTGAGCTAGTTCGTGCGTCTAAGGACATCGCATCCGTCCACGTGTGGGCTCATCTGGTCGCCGATGTCGAATTCTTCCAGCAATTTCCGAGAGGAGGTTGGAAGAGCCTTCTCATGCAGCGGTATACAATGGGTCCGTTGAGTGCTGCGTGCTTGATGGAACTCGGCATTCGTAATTATGCCGTCGACGATGTGAAAACGCTCGAAATCCGGCTGTATGGCGAATACTACAACGAAATCCTGAAACTTGACCTTCAGATCGGTCAAATCATCCGAGAAATGATCGACGATTACGATGATGCCGCAGCACTCAGCGTCGCGGACATGAAGGATGACGTCGTCAATCCTATAATAGCTGACCAATACAAAGTGCTGGCGCTGTTGGCTGAGCAGATCGCCAATTCGAAGGTTGATATCGAAACCATCAATGGGAAGATCGCCGCGCTCGATGCCCGGAAGCGTGAGATCGGTGAAGCAATCATGGCCAGTCGATCATCGACAGTGTAAATTGCTCGTCAATCCGTTTGCGTCACCGAAATTTTCAATCGTGCAATTCCGTTGCAATCGAATTTATCATCGGATTTCTTTTCGTGCGATTAACTGTGCGTCAATTCGTGCGTCAACGAAATTTCCAATTAATTTGACAAACACTCGTACATAGCCCATATCTCAATACGCCTTGTGTCATTTTATGCAGAGGGGTTTAACCTATTTATTTAGGTATCCCTCAGCCTGGCGTCTGTGTCGGTGGATTTTGAGCAGCGACAATGTCGTGATCTGATCTTACCGCAGCGGTGAAATGAAGTTCCGCATAGGCCTTAGATTTCGGCGGGGACGTATTCGTACGTCCCCGTTCGCATTTCTACGTCATATAATCGTTCGGAAACATGTTGATATGTTTGCGCTCTTTGATCGGGGTGGCCGTGCCGTGGCAATCATCGAAATTCCCGGCAATTTTTCCAGCTTCATTTGACACGTTGTAGTGCTTGCCGTGATCGTAACGCTTACCGAACCGGAGCCTGGATGTGTAAGCACACGCGTCTCCATGTGGCGGATTCTTCGTTTCAGGTAGCGCGTGGTGCTCTGGACCGTACGAGTAGAAATGATCGTTATCGTCGACGTAATATGACGACTGGTCATTTGTTTTGATCGTTTTCGGTTTTTGTCGGTTTCGCATTTTTCCATAGAACTGATTGATCGACAGGGGCAGCCCCTTCATCGGAACCCCCTGCAGGAAAACCTTCAGCAAATCCTGTAGCTCGTCAGCGTCGAAATTTCTTAGCGGTAGAAGAAACATCTTTCGACGCTTCTCATTGTCAAACTCGCTCGCGAAGTAAGCGAACGTCTTGGATATCGGCGGCAAACACCGATTAAAATAGTTATGGACGCTCATTCCGCCGAGGTTGCGATCAAATTTGACGACGAAGAATATGCGACCAAGTTCCACAACGATATCGCTAAAGGTGTCGTCGAGGAGGATCACCGCTCCACTGACTTCATCAAAGCCGTTAGAAGCGTGCTCGAAAATCATCTTTTTCGCTTCAGCAGAGGACGCCGCCTTTATCGAGTAAACCTCGAATTTGGCAAAAATCTCCGGAAGGCCAACTCTTAGGTCTTTCGGGAATATGTTCGTTCGCTTTACACCGACATATCGGAAGACGTCGTCGGATTGCGTGACAACGATAAATTGAACGGTCATTTATTTTTCTTTGACGAGCTTTGCCAATACGAACGCGGGAATGACGACACCACGAAGGTCTTCATCATCCAGAGTAGCGAGCGCCTGCAGGAAATTCAGGACAACATACTTGTTGGAGCGCCGTCGTTCTTTGCTCTTGGTCTCAGCCACTTCCTGCGCCACTTCGGCGGCTTCAACGACCTGATCGAAGGAATACGACTGAGCCGCTGGTATCAGGCCGATCTTGGCCTTCTTCGACGAATGCTGAACGACCTTAATTCTGTCGCTCAGTCCGCTGGCAAACTGTTTCAACGTGAGTGGAGCAATAATATCGCGATAGCTTCCGAGCTTCGGACCCAGCTCAGCCAATAGATACGGCGATTCTTCATCGGCCCAATATTTTTCGGTCATTTTGACTATCTCATCCGCGAGGGTCTTCTGCGGGTCATCCATGTGGTGTCACTCTCTTCAAATCTGTTCTGCGACCAGGAATTGCATAGGCGCAGCGATTTTTCCAGCGATTTCAGCTTGCCTGGGCAGCTCTATTGCTCTCTGCGATCAAAGCGTTGACTTCACAGCCATTATAAAGCTCACTGCTCTGTAAACAGCAACTTTGTAGTGCAGGATAAATATGGCTGAGTACCGCATAGCGAAAGTGAGATTTTCCGAAGATGGAAATCCCTATCCTGTGAACTGCAAGTTCGGTGTTGAACCGAATGATTTCGTGATTGTCCGGCTGGAAGGCAAATTCACCCCACTGCAGAAGGCTCAGGTTGTCGCAGTGGAAACTTGGCGTGGAGAATGCAAACATAGCATTGTCTGCCGTGCCGACGACATCGATAGATATGGTGCCGGACCAGATGGCGTTTCTGACGAGGCAACTTTGGAACGTTTCCTGGTCGAATTCTTAAAAATGAAGAAATTTAAGGTCGTCTACGAAAAATCTTACAAAGTCATCGAGGATCATCCGCGCTGGAACACGGCGTATGTTTTCGACCGTTACTATGGTTGGAACGAAAACAAGAGAAGCACCGTGCCGATGTTACTGCTCATAGGCAACGAGGGAATAGCTCATCGGGCACCTGATGCTGGAGAATGGATTGAGATGCGAGATGGGGCGATGCTCTTCAGGGAGGACCAGTTTTTTCTCACCCTGAGCCCAGATCGTGGCAATATCTACAAACAGGCAGCTGAGCGGGCTGAAGGTCCTCTGGCCCCTGATTTAAACCCGTACGACAATACAAGAGGCCAGATAAGAGACGCTATCGGTGGCGATGGCTATCTGTCAGATGGAGAGTACGTCTAGGCTTGGTCGTCCCAGTCGGGTGGTTGTTCGACCCAAAGACCTTCACCGACCAAGAAGTCGTGCCATTGCTCTGCCATGCTGTCGAACAGATCGAGGACGTTGATTTTCTCACCACCTGGCTCTTTTTGGATGTATGCGGTTGGGTGGGTGTCAGTGAGCTTCTTGTCTTTCCAGATTAGCTTCACGGTACTCCCGATGGCCATGTCCTTCATCGGACCGCCTAGCTCCGATGTCCTGTGCTTCACGTTATTGGCGATCCGTCGACAATAATCGATTGCGGGCATTTCCTTTTCATTGAGGTGGATAAAAGTCTGGATCGGACCAACTTCGCCCTTCTTGATCTTCTTGCCCTTCTTTAAGCCGGTGAGCCGCAGGTAGGCTTCAGAATCCAGCTCAACCAGCACCCAATCCAAAATATGTGATCCGGTCACGGCTGCGTCGATGGCAGCATATTGGATGGCCGTCGAACTGTTGGCATTACGCAGACGTTCGATGTCGTAGACCAATTTCAGAAATAGGTCTGTCGACGACCTCAAGCCAAAATACTTTTGTTGTCGAGGCGTCCTGGTCATCTTGGCTCATCCTTACGCATGCCGTCATCCGGACTCCTCAGTTCGCAGAGCTGTCGAAGAACGAAACCATGACCATGCCATCCAGACCTGGCCCAGCGTGAACTTGCTGGACGCTGAAGTTCTTAGGTGATGAGAAGCCTAACAACTCCGCGCTGTAGACAGCAATGGTCGTACCACCCTGCTTCTGGTCTGCAATTTTCCGTGTTTTGTAGGTCGTCTCAATGTGCGTCCGGAGATCAGCAACCGCCTTATCATCTGCCTGGGTCACGATAGAGCAGCTTATGCTTGGCATGCCATCGACAATCTTCTTTGCAAACGCGATGGCGAAAGACCGGTCGTCTTTTCCGATCAGCCAACCTGATGTCGCATCGGGATTTACCGATGGCAGCATGTCCGCCTCCATTTTCATGGATTTTGCTCCAAAATGGGCGGCTGTCTGTTTCACGAAAGGCTCAAGTAGCTTTTCATCGAGGCGACTGCCAATGCAGATGTTTTCCAGCAAGCCTTGTGCTGTCGGCACTTCATCTGCGGCATAAGCTGTTGAAACGCTGCTGATGCAGATGGCTGACAAGATTTGTAGAAAACGCATTCGATCCCCCTGATTGCAATTTCCAGTAGCGCAGAAATTGCTGTTTTTCCAGCGGTTTCGAGATCGCGGCCTAAGCTGCGATCTTCACCATCTTCCGAAGCAAAACCCCGATGTTCATACGCTGCTGACCAGGATTGAGGTGATCATACCGCTTCGTGACACCATGCTTTTCAGCGACCTCATAAAGCTTATTGAGGTCGAGTTTACCGTCGGTGCGCACCTGTTCATCGAGCCACTTATTGAACGGCGACTGCGCCGTGTTTTTCAGCCAAGCTTCACGCTGTTCCTTAGTGATCCGCATTTCGGATTTCACGTCATTGCGATATGTGCTGCCGGAGGAGAATAGGCCCGGACGTGTGATCTGGAGGCTCTTGCGATCATGCTGGTAGCCGATGTGCTCCATGATCTGCCTAGCCATGTGGCCGATCATCTGCTTGATCCGGTCGTCAATGACTTCCTCACCGAACTCTTTTACCAGGTATTTGCCCAGGGGTTCGACGGCGACACGCTCCAGCTCGGTTGCGGTCTGCATCCGGACCACGTTGACCGGATGCGTCATGAATTTCAGGATTTCCTGGCCCAGTTCGGTCTCAGCCAGTTCACGGAAATGCTGCGAGTCATATGCAAAGTCGGTCAAATCAAAATCGATATGGTCCACACCATTATCCTTGGTGTGAATTATCATGCCCATGATATATACATCTGCTTTTGGTCGCGCAAGGGGTGGATTCGACAATTTCGACTTGTTTCAGTTTCTGCCAGAATTCGCGTCGTTCTGGCGCTTTTGTTGTTTGATTTGCTCTGAGTTGAGCTTGCCGCGCCATATGGCAGCACAAAATGTCACGATGGCAACTGCGCCAACAAGAAAGGGTGCAAAGGCCTGCGAAATCTTTTGTTTGGTTTCCGCGTTAGGCTGAGTGGCGACTGTGATACCGCTGCAAAGAAAAAATATGAACCCTAGTGCAGCGGCGATCAATGTTAACTGGAACCAACCATTTGCAGACAGATTGAAATCTTCTTCCGTTGTCGCCGCAAATAACCTCGAAATCATGCTACCTTTCCCCCAATTTGCGAAGCTTGGAATAGCAGGCCGACGGTTAAAAGATCGCTGTTTATCGATCGACAAAAGCGAGCCTGTGTTTGTGACAGGTAGGTTGCTATAAAACGCCATACGCTGGTGAACTAAACGCACGGTCGCCAATATTGCGCCTTCGCCTCAGTCAAAGTCTGCCTGCTCCACACACGCCAAAAATTGTTAACTGAATGCGGTAGAACGCGCCATGCCATGCAACTTCCATATGATTAGGGAAAAGGGAGAAACCGCGTGCGCCAACTGTCCACAGCGGAGATAAATCAATCGCCTTAAAATCATGGTCGATAATTTAGACTTAACGTCGGATGTCTTCTCTTTACTACCTCCTGATGGAAAACCTCATGACGATGAGAAGTAACTCTGGGATTACAAAGAAAAAGTTGCTAAAGAGCCAACTGAAGGGTTGAGGGTTTCGTAGGCAGTTTGATATTGAGACATCCGAAATCATAAAGGATGCGGTTGCATTTCATAACGCATTTGGTGGCTATATTGTTTTTGGCGTAGCTGACAAAGGTAAATCTCGGCTTAGAGGTGTAGATAACGATTTCAACTGCGCCGACTTCAATAACAGACTTAACTCAGTTATCGCCGATAATTCTGTTGAATGTGACTTCAAGGTATTTCCTTTAAGCAAGCTTGAAGCACAGCTCACAAGACTCGCCAAATCTTAGACTGAAACCTTGGCGGTTTTCGCTCAGGCGGGTCACGATTTGGCATTTAGAGGGGTGAAATACGGAAGATCTGCGTGAGCGCCTTCAACCCAATGGCGCTCAGAGCAACTGATCGTTCCTCGGCGCCTAGACCATTTAGGTCGTTAGTTTTGAAATCGCGTCAAAAATCCGAGGGGGCACATGATTGCTACCAGAACGCCTGCCGAGAATTGCAGGTGGAAAAATCTTGCAAATACCAAACCATAGCCAAAAGTGTGCTATCACCTTGATAGCTGCTTCGGCGTTTTTTGCCCGCGATCTGGTGGCAAAACCCGATGGAATGGGAAGGAACCTTTATGTCAATGCAAGCCCTTCGCTCTCAAGAAATACCAGTTACGTTTGAAAAGCGGGAATACCCGCTAGTGATCAAGTATATGGGTTCGAAAGCGAAATTGATGGATTTCGTACTTGAAGGGCTTAACATCGCTGCTATTGGAGACACGGTTTGCGACTTGTTTGCGGGCGCATGTAGCTTGTCAGGCGCAATCGGCGATCAAACGAGAATTGTAACCAACGACATCCAGAATTATTCTAGAGTAATAGCTCATGTGTATCTCCACCGTCTATCGGATAAAGCCGCGACTCTAGACATCCATCGAATTTGCGAGGAAGTTGCCGCTTCAGTTAAACACACCCTCAGTACATTGGGTAAGGACTACTCATATCCCACGTCACCGTCGCTAGAAGAGTTCAACGCGATTGAGAACCGCAACAGGGGTCTCATTGAGTTAAGCTTTGATCATAAATACCATCTCTTCCTCAAAAATTACGCAGGAACGTGGTGGTCTGCTGAACAATGCGCTTGGATTGACGCGATTCGTAGTGCGATTGATGGCTTGCTGGAGCGTAGCGAGGTGAATGAAGGTGACCATGCCATACTTTTAACATGCGCGATGCATGCTATGGCATATTGCGGGCAAGGTACGGGTCACTACGCACAATATCGCGACGCTAAAACTCAAAGTTCTATGCGCGACATAAACATCTACCGACAAAAGAGCTTTCGCAGCTATTTTGAGCGCAAATTTCTCGCAATCCGAGACTGGAACCTAAGGTACGTCAGCTCACAGCCAAACCATCGGTTCGAAGCACTCGATTACCGAGATTGCATAGCTGAACTGAGCGAGGCCACGGTTTACGCTGACCCACCTTATGCGTTTGTCCACTACAGTAGATTTTATCACGCGATCGAGACATTTGTGCTCTACGATTACCCTGACCTTCAGCTAAAAGCAGGGCAAGTTGTTAAGGGACGTTACAGAGAAGAACGACATCAATCGCCATTTAGTATTCGTAGCAAGGTTCCTACAGCGTTCGAAGAAATGTTTGATGGAGTTCGCCTCACAGGGTCCAACGTTGTGCTGAGCTATAGCAACACGGCCCTTCTCGATCTCATACAAATCGGCTCTATAGCAGCCGATGTGTTCGGTACTTCTTATTCAGTCGAAGTCCTCACGAAGGATTATCAGCACATGACTATGGGACGACGGGCCGACCGTATGCGCGATGTTGAAGAGGCTCTATTGATAGCTCGACGTCTTTCTTAAATCCTATCGCTTAGAGCCCCGGTCACTGCGTCAATTGTCTCGTGAAAAATCGGGATTTCGAATGTTTCTCGGAGCAAACTGAGATATTGGCGAGCTTCAGAAGTGGATTTATTTGGGGTGACGACAATTAGCTGCGCTGCGCGCTTCGCAGAGGGCCAATAAGCATACTCAAGAAGCTGCGGAAGCGCCTCTCTCACGGCTTTCTTGAGCGAAACAACGGTTTTTATTTCGTAGAATATAAAGTCGTTTCCGTCGCGCCTTACCAAATCAATTGACGTGTCAGAGGCTCCTGTAGGAACTTCAGTCCCAACATTGTCTTCGCCATAGTTCCCGCTGAGATATGCATAGAGCGCGTTTTGTAACGCGTTGTGTAGCAGTCGGGCTTTGGGATGCTTTCCAGAGCCACGACGAACAACGTCATTGGTGCTTCTGTTAACGTGGCCCGCTTTAAAGCTGAAAGCCTTCACGACTTCAGTCTCAGGGTCGACTTTATTGGGGAGCTCATCTTCATCGCGGTTTGCGGCTGGCACGTTAGTAAGCCAAGAACGAAAATCAGCTTCGGAAAGGGCTAGAACTCGATGAAAATTGAGCGATACGCACTCGTCAATAATATCATTAGTTCCAGGCCATTTCGCTGCAATCAGTTTTAGGCGCATTAACTCCACCACGAGTGGAGCCAGATTTGAATCACCAGTAATTGCTGAAAAATCATAGCTAAACTGCTCCTCGTCGGCGGTCTCGGAGTATCCAAGCTCGACGAAGTTATTTTTCAAATTGGTAAATGCTTTTGCAGCAGTTAGCTGCCCACGTTTAATGCTACCCTTGTTACGGCTTTTTACTCCAGCCTGGAACACCGAAATCAATTCAGAATGGCTGAAAACTATCGCAAGCAAAACAAGCGCCTTGATCGATTCAGGCCCATGCTTTTTCGCCTCATTCCAAAGGCCAGGTAATGTTCCATCCGGTAGTGCGGACAAGATTTTAGCCGCTTGAGCACGGTCAATTCGAATGCCGTCGTATGTATCCCATGTGTTTTCGAGAACCGCATCAACGTCAAAATGCTCGATCAGTCGAGCTACTTTGTATGCACCGTGTTTTGTCAGCGAAACAGATAGCTTTTCAATCTCAGTCATGCGGTACCGGCCAAATTGCGTTGCATGGTACTGGACAATATGAGGCGGTCGTAGTCAACAAAGAACCCAGAGTTTTTACAACCCTAGTATGCAGCAAGCCCGACTCAGGTTCCAAAGTTTGGATCTCTCGGAAAGCGCACCCTCTAGGCAATCCGCATCGAAGGAAAAGGGATCTTGAATGTAGTTTGCGACAATTGGGCATCAGAGTAAGCGGTGCTTTTGCGCCAATTGCGGTCTTCCGCTTTGCGCCATTAGCGAACGTTACAGACTTCTGGCCGCACACCGCAATTTGTGGTCAGAAGGACCCAGCTTCGATCGCTGGTGCCACATACTGAGCCCAACTTGGTATGAGCGGGACGCAGACCAGGAAATAAATGAGGCAGCAGGCGTAGTAGATTACCGGGTCCCCGTAGCTCCGATCACCTACTTTTCCGTGAGCAAATTCGTGTCTAAGAGCAGGACCTGGGCGATGATTGAAGATTAGGTCGATGTGCAGCACGATGTCTTCGCCGAAGATCGCGACCAACTCGTTTCGATAAGTCTCTAATAATGTGGAGAGCGACCGATCCTCCTGCGTCAGATCATTCCGCATCGTTGAAGTGTCGGTACTACTGTTGACCAGCACGTGTCGGAGGCAGTGTTCCAGTTGAGGAATGAGGATCGGCCCTGCCGAGAGCGTATCTCCCTGCATCAGACGTGCAAATCCAAGAGCAAACGTTGCAGCGTGATGGGGTGGGACGAATGGGCTTTGCAACACGATCAAGCGAAAGTGCCGCTCGGATAATGGGAATTCTCCTGCGAGGAACCGTCGGGCGGGTTCGAGCTCGCCTTTCACAGCAATCTCTATCGAGATCTGCAGATGCTGGATCATCTTGCTTTTGATCCAAGCCTCGCTTGGCGGCGATCCGTCGAGTGGTGCTCCCTCGATCTCAGCGATGATTTTCCCCTCGCTGTCTAGGTGGGTGGCCGCGAACATGTCTACGAAGCTGCCCTCCTTTTCAGTAGCTTTCTTTCTCATCTCCGTCGCGCTGGCAGGACGAATTAACAACGCGAACTGCTTGAGCCCTTCTGGTAGAGATAGTTTTTCGAAAACCTCAATTGTGCCACTGACGACATCGGACAAATCAATCGGCATCTCGAACGAACCCATCTCTTCGAGTGATTTCTCCTGTAGGTTCCGCATTTCTTTGCGAAGCTCTTCGCGCCGCTCTTGAGTCCCTGGTATCTCCCGCAACTCCCCAATTGCTTGTCGATACCAGTGCGCGGAACCGGACGACGAGCCTATCTGTGCCGCCATCTTGAGCGTCTGCTCTACGGCAGCAAGTTGACAGCGTCGCCGATCTTCAGGCCGATTGGCTTGCTTATGAGCAAACGCTGCAAGGTCCCATAACTCCTTGATAGCTTCCGGATAGGAATCGGGTTTATGCTCGGCTGCAGTTGCTGCCGCCTCTATATCGGCAGCGAGCTGGTCCAGCGTTATCAGAGAATGTCGTAAAAGCAGCGTTGCAATCCGATTCAACGGCACGACGTCGACGTGGAAAAGAGCGCGGCTGTAGAGCGAGTTGAGCAGCGCCGCGACACGATCGTGCATCGGTGCAGTCCGCTTGTTCGACCTCACGTGTATCTGAGACGCTCGCTCTATAAGATCGACCTCTTCTAGGGAAACCCCGTTATTAGTCTCGAAGCGGTGTTCGTAGGTTCCGTTCATGAGGCTTTCCACGCACTCACAGTACGCGTCCACCGCAATCGTGGCGGCCTTGCCTTTCTTGCGGTCGTTTGTCCAAACCACATCAGCCAGCCGAGCCCGGAGTGCTGGGTGTTCAACCTCATCCACAATCTCAAAGAAATAGTCGGTCTGCTCACCAAGCCAGTCCTCGGGTATGGCCGTGCGCCGATTCCCGATCGACATTTTCGCGCCGAAAGCACCCGCCTTATCATGCAAACGAAAGTGCAGACTGCAAACAGACGCGAGCAGACGGTAAACGCTGAATGCGGGCTCATTGTCATGGTTGAGTCGCATTGCCTTCATGAACTCATTCTCAAGGCGGCTACCGTAGGCAGACTTTAGGTCGCGCACGATCGCGTTGTAGTCAATGCTCCGGAGGTCCGCTGGCGTGACAGTGGCTTGTGGCGACCGCGAAGCCTCTTTTGTTTCGTCCGACGTTACCGGCTCTTCATCTGCATCGTCCATCATTTTTCCTCCACGTTGCTTTGCGTGCTAGTTCTTTGTCTGTCGCGTATCTTAGAAAATTATGCCGAACCTGGTGTTGCTTAGCCATGTCCGCTTCGGGCGAATGGCCGACATGGGCGGTCGGAGCAAGCGGACGCGATGCGTAGCGGGTATCAAGAATGCAGTTTCTTCAATGATTCGCTGAGGATTGGCACCTCATGCTTCACGGTAAAGCGCGAGCGGGTCGAGGGACACAATCCTTGAGAGTGATCGACGCCCTGCTTGGGAACGATGGCACGATAGCCGCTTGGCACTTCACCTGCGTCTATACTTTCCACTTATCATCCCATGTGTCGAAAATCATCGGCATCGAAATTGCGTTTTCGCTTTCATTCTTCCTGAGGCTCTCTTCTCGATGAACAGCCAAGCAAAGGTAGATTATCGCGGCGCGTGCGAGTCCCATTAGCCTCAGCGCCTTTGCCTCAAAATCTTGCCTTCCGATGTGAAGTCCGACCTGTTCGGTTTCTGCATCGTCTAAATCAAGAACGGTCGCGCCCCATTGCTCATGAATCTGGCAGTATTTGTGTTCGAGATAATTGCGCAGATGCGCCAGTGCTTCCGCGTCCGGTTCCGTGGCTTCCTGAAACTCACGATCATAAAGGTCTTTGGATAGCCAGAATAAGCCTCGAAGCGGCCAATTCTCCCGATCCAGGAAGAACGGACGGAGCGGTTTTGGATTTCCTTTCTCCTCATACCAGATCGAGCGGAAGAAGACCTTATTCTCGGAAATGCCAAGTTCGAGGTAGTGGTTTAAGAAGAAAGCAATCTTATCGAACAAGGCATACGTCATTCGAAAGGCCTGTCGCGCCTTTTCGACGTTCACCCCATAGCTCGGATAGTCGAGCGTGTTTGCAAGCTTCACGCCCTTGTCGGCGAAGTGCGCTGTATTGGCTGTCATAGCCTCAAAAAGGAATAACCTTGCCGTAGTGAATTCCTGCTTAAGCTGATTGAAAAGCCCGAAGACAGCCGGTGGCAGCGCTCCCCCCTTGGCGATCGGAAGTCTGATGGACGGCAGAACCAAGTTGTCTGTTGCGGCAATCGAATATGTGCCAAGGTCATTCATGGGATTGAGAAACAGCCGCTTCTCCAGGCACCAACGACGGTAGACCATCTCTGCCCTTGAGCGGCCTAGACTGTGTTCCTCCGCCAAATTCGCGTTGGCGGATGCCACGTTGAGCCACTTTGAAATATTCTTCGCTCGCTCAGCAAAATGAGGAACAAGCTCCGCGTTCTCCGAACTTTCGTGCACAGCATCCGGAGCTGTTCCTGCCACAAAGTTATCGTAAGCTTGCGCAGCGATGAGTTGAGAGTGTCCGGGATCGCTGACCGAGTCTGCATAGCTCAGAAGTCCCGAACCTTTGTTAAAGAGCGCCATGGCAAAACGTCCCTCAATCGCGAGCGCTTTGTTCCAATAGTGCAGGGCTTCAACAGGGCGACCGACTGAATTGAGCTTACTACCGAGATTAGTCAAAATTTGGCAGCGCCGGATCGGGCCGAGTTTTTCAAACCCCTTATGCCTAGCAGCCTTGCGTAATTCGAGCAGTTCGCTCTGGAGGTGCTCACTTTCCCATTGCCAGGACCGCTCTAGCCCGGCTTCGTGCTGTCGGTTGTTGAATGCGTTGGCTCGAAAGTAATGCAAGAGGACCGCGTCGTCATCGCGGATAATCTTGCGTGCGGCGAGCTTGTCGAGAGCCGCGAACGCCCGGTCAGTGAGTTGTGGATCGCTCCGGTCAAATCCGTCGTCGATGTACTGACCCGCCTTATCGAGTGATTTCTGGAATGTGGATTTGGCCAATAGGTCTCGCCGATATGGAGTGGGTTTGCGTTGACCAATTTTAAGGCCAACGCTGTGCGAGCGGCAATAACTTCACTCCAAATTTCAGTGCGAAGCTGCACAGACCCGATCGAAGCATGCGCTTAGGGTCGGCGAGAGAAAGATAAGTCAGCATTTCGTACACTATCGGGTACCAGCGAGAAACACTCGGACGGCCGAGATGTAGGCGCGAAGGCGACTTAACGAAGTTGCCGGAGCGGTGTCTTCTTTCGGAAAATGCGATCAGGCGGCCAGCGGCCAACATGAGCGCGCGTTTTGCCGCTGCTAGTTTTTCTTATAGATCACGTATGGTCGCGGAAATTCAGTATCGATGCGCGGACGTATTGCGGAATATTTAGGTATGCAGACCAAGCTGATTTTCCCAGATGACCTCGCAGCTTGACTTCACTGCTCAATGGATTTTCGGCGGGGTTGCCGCAATCTGGGACAATGTGGACGGCGTGGATGATTTTGTTACAGGCTTGCTCGAAGGTAAGCGGCACCTCCCGGTTGCTGCTTAAGATGTCCGGTTGGAGCGATCCACAATGCAAAGTAATTGGCTGGTGCCTCAGCTCTGCTGGATCAGCGCGTAAAAGGCTCATGTGTTCTGCATGAATGCGATTAGCGACCGCGGTGCCAACCAGCAAATGGATAATCTCGTCTGCGAAGTGATCGTCGCGCATCAGCCTAAGAGGATCGTCCGGTGCAGGTGCAAGGTCAAAAAGCTGCCCATCGCCGCTAAATACTAAAAACAAACGATATATGTCACGGATTGCAATCGCAGAATTTAGTTCGAAGTTATTGCGCCCATAAGCAGTCAAGATTTATTACCTTTACCGTTGCTTAAGCCGCGACCGGCCAACCTGTTTGGTTTCTACGTCCGGTTTTAGCCTCTTCTAGCAGATGAGGGAACATCTGAGATGAAGACACAAAACCGCCGTTGGACGAGTTCATCCCTAATGACCAGTTTGGGCCGACAGCAGACTTTAGCCGTTTGGTAATCCTGCAAAATTCTACGGCAAAAGCTCATCATTGCGTGCGCGCGGGACATCGGACGAGGCTCTCTTCCCCACTAGCGGCTAAACAGATAGTGGCTACCGGGGGCGGGGCTTCAACGCGGCGTCAACGATTGCTGATAGCCAAATCAGATCGCCCTCTGAGAGCGCCGCCAGCTTGTTTACAACAGTGTTAAGCTGCGGATTAAAGCGAGGATCGGTCTCATCAATCCGAAACAAACTTGCAGCATCCACGGCAAAAAACCTCATGAACCTCTCGATTGTTGCGAAACTCGCCCCAATTGCTCCGCTTTCAATTTTCGCTACCGTATCGATAGACATGCCCGTCTGATCGGCCAGCTGTTGCTGCGTTAACTTTAGCCTGTGCCTATGCGCCTTAACGCATGACCCAAATGTTGAACGAAGGTCCATGATTACGTCTCCAAGAGGAGATGTAAAACGGGAGAAACGCTAGGCGTTATGGATTAAAAATACGTATTTGCAATTAATTGCATTTCAAAGGAAGCATGCTATCGTCAATTTGAGATGATATGCTGCTGGGGACAAGAATGGCTGAAAAAAAGCCGGAACCACTTACTGTTGGCGGAACCACCACCTCAAAAAACAACGAGGATCGCGGCGTTCGCTTTTCTGAGAAGGTACGGGATCAACTCAAATCAATAGAAAACGGCAAAGCTGACGTTTCCAGAGTGACACGGACGACGACAAATTCTCCGGCGGCATGGCTGGTCCTGATCGCGGTATCACTGATAGTACTGTTCACTGTTTCGACAGTCCGGTCGTCTTTGCGCTCACCTAACCACCATGCTCCGGCGCCAGTAAACGCAGATGCTCTGCGTTCACGTTCCGACATTATGGTTCCAGCGTTTCGCTACATCGTGGAGCAGGACTCTTTCACGGGATTAAATGTAGATTTTGCTCGCGTTGAAAACGACCAAGGGCAGTCTCTATACATAGGGAAACCAGACAAGAGACGACAAGATTTTAAGGAAAATACAGCGTTTGTAATTCATCCGGGGAGCTATATCTGCACGATTGGCGGAGATTGGCTTGTCATCGATTTCATCTCGCTAAGAGACGGTCTCGTTTCCCAACCGATGCAAATGCGTTGGGACGTTTCTAGAGACAAGCGACGACTGAAAATCGAACCAGGCACTCGATCCGACAAATTCCTGAACTCCATCGTCGGCGCAGATGAAATTAGATTAAGATATGAAGACGACTGCGGACATGTCGAAACACTGATTTTCGACACCGATGGGCTTGAAGGTGCCCTTTCCAAATTACGGGCTGGTTCGTAGGAACTAGCTACGCTCGCCGCGCTCCAACTTGTTTAGTCTAAAAATAACTTCTTTAAGCCGTCGCTCTAGATCCGTTCCACGAGCCTCCTCGGCACGAAGTCCGGCGCGCAAATTTTCGAGCTCAATCTCCGTCTTATCGCGCCTTAGAGCGCGTCTCGATTGCCCTTCTCCAAAGTCAACGTTGGGAAAGGACGCCTCCAGGCGAGAAATTATCTCAGAGTTTAGCGAACGGTTCGACTCCGTAGCACTTTTCTCGATTTGCTCTTTTAGTGCCTGCGATAGGCGAATTTTCATCTGCGTATAGCTAATCATCGCATCGGTATGGATCATAATGGTCTAGACCACAAGCTGGAATCTATGTACACCGTAACGGTCCTGAACCATAAAGGTGTAATATGAAGTTACTTTCTGCTTTCAACATTCGACTCCCTCTCGAACTCAAAGCTTGGCTTTCCGATCAAGCTGGCAAAAACGGGCGAAGCCTAAACGCCGAGATCATCCAAATTGTAAAAACTGCAAAGAGCGCTAGCGCGGAGGATGAAGCTTAATGCTGAAATTTCCTCGATCCCGCGCGTCTACGGAACCTGGTTCAGCTCATCTCCTCACCGAGACGCAGGCAGCCGAACGCATACACAAATCCATCCACACACTCCGTAGGATTCGAAAACGGGGTGAAATCGGCTGCTACCAGATAGGTCGCTCCGCCTACTACACCCACCAGCATATTGATGAATTTTTGAAAGGCTTAGAACTATGCAAAACGAACGGTACCAACTCGGCGAATATTGGCTCTCACAGCACAACAGCACCGTCTACAAAGCCACTTGGTACGACGCGGGCACTGGACAAACACGCCGCGCATCTCTTGGCACAAAAGACTTTCATGAAGCAAAAAAGCTCCTCGCAGAATACGCCCTGAAGCAGACAATACCTAAGGATCAAAGGGCCGCGGACATGCCACTAGGCCTCGTTTTCTACCGGTATTGGGAACACCATGCGAAGAACATTGCATCGGCAGACCAAGCAAAATACGCTTTATCGCTCTGGACCGAATTCTGGGGAGCCTCAACGGTTGTTGACCTCACGCCGCCAAAACAGAAAGAGTTCATTCTCTGGCTAAAGGCAAAAGGCTACAAGAATAGCTACGTATCTCGGACAATGTCCGTCGGACGGTCCGCTGTTCGCTTCTCATGGAAGAACGGCGAAATTAGCTCGGTGCCCTTTATCTACGACGAGCCAGACAGGTCTGACGAGAAAGAACCCTATCTAGTCAAGCTCGCGGAGATGAGACGGCTACTAACTAAGGCGCAGGAGCGCCCTCATATGTTCATCTATTGCATGATAGCACTGAACATCATGGCTCGACCGGAAGCCGCCCTCCAGCTTTCTCCGTCGCAGGTAGACCTTTCTGACCGGTGGATCAACCTCAACCCAAAGGGCAGAAAACAGACGAAAAAATACCGTCCAATCGTCCCTATCACGAATACCCTACTACCCTTCCTCCAGCAGACAGATATCCCCGCATTCGTGCTTTGGAACAGCAAACCTATAGCAAGCGTAAAAAAGACCTTTGCCTCCACCGTATTTGACGCAGGTCTGTCAAAAGAAATTACGCCGTATAGCCTGCGCCACACGATGGCTACTGAACTACGCCGTCGTGGCGTGTCGGCTTGGGAAATTGAGGGGCTTCTTGGGCACCGTAGACCAAGCACGACGGAGAAGTATGCGCACTACGCGCCGGATTACTTGAGCGCAGGACGAATAGCCATAGACGCTTATTTCGAGACGCTCGGCTTGACCTACACTGTACCAAGGCTAGTTCACGTGTCAGAAGCGTGTCAGTCTCTAAAAATGAAAAATCCCCAGAAGGGGATTTCTCAATGATATCAAAATTCGGATGGTGGGCGTGACAGGGATTGAACCTGTGACCCCTACGATGTCAACGTAGTGCTCTCCCGCTGAGCTACACGCCCTCCGTTGGCGGCGGATAGACCACAAAACCGGTTCATGCGTCAACTGCTTTTTTTCGGTTTTGTGAAGGTTTTTTAAGAGGCCTTACGCCACAAGGAGTTTGTTGACCTCATCCACCAGATCGCGCAGGTGGAACGGCTTGGAAAGCACCTTGGCGTCCTTCGGGGCCTTCGAATCGGCATTCAGTGCAACCGCGGCAAAGCCGGTGATGAACATGACTTTCAGGTCCGGGTCGAGTTCGGTCGCGCGTCGCGCGAGTTCTATGCCATCCATTTCAGGCATGACGATATCGGTCAGCAGTAGCGAAAAAGGCTCTTCGCGAAGCCGGTCGTAAGCGCTTGCGCCATTGTCGAAGGAAGAAACCTTGTAACCGGCTTTTTCCAGCGCCTTGACGAGGAAGCGGCGCATATCGTTGTCGTCTTCAGCAAGAAGAATTTTTTGATTCATGGTTAAGTGACCGTAACTGCTCAATGTTTGGAATACCCTAGCCCGATTATAGGATTTTCACGGTAAATATCCTGTGAACACGTGAATCGGTATAGCGCTGCTTTGGCGATAGTATGGACTTGCTGCACGGTAACTGGCAACATGAACATCCTGATAGTTTGTGACATGGTAAATGGGTCTGAATGGACTGGGTAACGGGCGAATATGAGTTGTTTGAAGTAACGGAGCCTGCCGTTCAAACCCTGCCATTCGTCTATAATTCACCCCATAGCGGCCGCTGTTATCCCATTTCCTTCCTCGAATCGGCGCGGCTGGATTCGCATGAGATTCGCCGCTCGGAAGATCATTTCGTCGATGAGCTTTTCGCCGCCGCCCCCGAGATCGGCGCGCCGCTTCTGAAAGCGAATTTTCCCCGCGCCTATCTCGACGTCAATCGCGAGCCCTACGAGCTAGATCCGCGCATGTTCGAAGGCACCCTGCCGCCTTATGCCAATATCGGCTCCATGCGGGTTGCTGGCGGCTTGGGCACGGTGCCGCGCATCGTCGCCGAAAATATGGATATTTATGCTCACCGCTTGCCGGTCGATGAGGCACTCTCGCGGATCGAGACGATCTATAAACCCTACCACGCCTGCCTGCGCCGGCTGCTTTCACGCACCCATGCCAATTTCGGCATGGCGGTGCTGATTGATTGCCATTCCATGCCCGGCAATATCCGCGTCGCCGGCTCGAACCTCCGGCCGGATGTGATCATCGGCGATCGATACGGCACCAGCGCATCCCAGGAAGTCTCCCGCGCCGCCCTGCATTTCCTGGAGGAGCTGGGCTTCATCGCGGTCTGCAACAAGCCTTATGCCGGCGGCTTCATCACCGAACATTACGGCCGGCCCATTCGCTCCCTCCACGCGCTGCAGATCGAGGTCAACCGGTCGCTTTACGTCGATGAAAAGACGCTTTCGAAGAAAGCCGATTTTCCGGCCATTCAGGCATCGCTGGAAATCTTCATGCGTCAGCTCGGCGCTTTCGTTTCGGAATACGCGATCGAGACCTCGCTCGCCGCCGAATAACGCGCCAAATTCCCGATATTTCAAATCTTTAGACGAGACCGTCTGGCGGCATGCCGGGCAAAAAAAACCGCGCTTTTGGCGCGGTCAAGTCTAGGGAGGAAACACCCAAGGAGGGTATTTACAGTCAAAGACTGCAGGGTCACGCTACGCAGTGCGTGCACAATTGTCAATCATTTTATTTTATGCCTATTTTTTAGACTTATGCCGAAAATATGGAAACACCGGCTCCCGCATCCATACGAGTGGACGGCGGATGTGATTCCGGTCTATGCATTTCGCCACGCAATTCAGGCCACATCATTCAGGCTCCACCATCCAGGCAATGAGGTTTCGCATGCTGCCCGACCGGAATTTCTTCTTCAAACTTGCCGATGCAGCCAGTGCTGAAACGCTTCCCCGCTTTCGCACGGGCATTGCCGTCACCAACAAGCAGGATGGCGGCTATGATCCGGTGACGGAAGGCGATCAGGCAGCAGAAACCGCCATTCGTGCGCTCATCGAAGAGCATTTTCCGCAGCACGGCATTCTTGGCGAAGAACACGGTAATGTCGGTCTCGACCGCGACCATATCTGGGTCATCGACCCGATCGACGGTACCCGCGCCTTCATTTCCGGCGTGCCGGTCTGGGGCACGCTGATTGGTTTCCAGTCAGCCGGCCGCGCCACGATGGGCATCATGGACCAGCCCTTCACGAAAGAGCGTTATTTCGCAGATGGTGAAAGTGCCTGGTATTTCGGACCCGATGGCGAAAAGAAAATCCGCACGCGTGATTGCGCGTCTCTGTCCGATGCGGTGCTGTTCACCACCACCCCGCATATCTTCACCGCAGAAGAAAAGCCGCTTTATGAAAAGGTAGAGAAACAGGTCCGCCTTTTCCGCTACGGTGTGGATTGTTACGCCTATTGCCTGCTGGCCGCCGGCCATGTTGATCTGGTGATCGAATCCGGTCTGAAGCCCTATGATGTCGGCGCATTGATCCCGGTGATCGAACAGGCTGGCGGTATCATGACCACCTGGGATGGCGGGCGCCCGGAAAATGGCGGGCGCATTCTGGCAGCCGGATCCAGGGCCGTGCACGAAGAGGCCCTGGCCATTCTCTCGAAACTCTAGGAGCCTGGCTGAGCGGCGATCACTCCGGCGCGAAAAACGCGCCGATGGCCGCGAGCGCCTGTTTGCGGAAAACATCGCGCTCATGCAGCAGCTCATGGCGCGCACCGGTGACGGGAAGCAGCTGTGCCGCCCGGAAATTGCGCGACAGTTCTTCCTGCGCCTTATAGGGCGTAATCGTATCCAGCATCGGCGCCAGAATGAGGGTCGGAATGGTGATGTTCGTCAGATGATCCTGACGGGTCACCCGCGCCATGGCCTTCAAGGCTTCATAGACCCAGCGCGCCGTTGGCGCACCGATGAACAGTTCCGGAAATTGCCGGTGCAGCGATAGATTTCGCGCAAAACGCTTCGCATCCGAGGTCAGCGGGTTGCCATCGAAATCCCGCTCACGTTGATCCTTGCCGAGCTGAATTCTTCCGAGGCCAATCAGACTTAAGACCGTCGAGACAAGCCGGATGACGGGCGAAGGAACGGATTGCTGGCTGTCCAGCTCGATGAATGGCGAGCAAAGCGCCAGTCGGTCTATCCGGTTGGACAGGTCGGGTGCCGCCGCAAGTGCTGCAAGCGCACCGGTGGAATGCGCGATCATGAAGAATGGCAGCCGTGTATCCGGCAACACCACCTGCTCGAGAAACAGGCTGATATCGCGCTGATAGTCGGAAAACCGCCGAACATGCCCGGCGCCCGGCCTCTTCAGCAGCCGTTCAGAACCGCCCTGCCCGCGCGTGTCGAAGGTCGCGACCCAGAAGCCCATGGCCGTCAGATCGGCAATCGTTTCGAAATATTTCTCGATACACTCGTTGCGGCCGTGCAGAAGAACCACCGTTCCGCGGGCAATATGGCGGCTGGCGCGAAAGATCGCATATCGAAGCTGCTTGCCGCCATGGCCGGCAAAATATCCGACGGTATGGTTGCCGGGAACCAGGTTATCTTCACTGACGCGCAATGTGGCTTCGATCATCGGTCTTTTCCGGCTTTTCAACTCTTTTCGGATAGGTCGGCGGCGACAGAAGGTCAAAGAAAAAATTGCCGGAACCGTCGGTTAAAGCAGTCGCGGTTCCGGCCAGTAAGACAGAAGAAGAAGGGACGTTATTGCTTCTGTCCACGGAGAATGTCTCCGATGACCGCAGTTTTATGGCGCTCAAACTGAACGATGCCGGAACCGGATGTTCAGCCATGGTTCATGTTGTGACCACCCCTTGACGCAGGCTCCAGCCATTCCCATCTCCTTCATGCGGTCGCCAGAACGGGACCGCGCCCTATGTCCGGCCGTTGCCAGAACGGGACGCCGGATTTAACCGCAAACAGTCGCTTCTTAGGAGGACACCATGCGTCACGTCGATTTTTCCCCCCTTTATCGCTCCACCGTTGGCTTCGACCGTCTTTTCTCGATGCTTGACGGCCTCGGCCAACCCGAGCAGGCCCAGTCCTATCCGCCCTACAATATCGAGCGGACGGGTGAAAACACCTATCGTATCACCATGGCTGTTGCCGGTTTCGATGAGACCGAACTCAGCATTGAATCCCGCGCCAATGCGCTGACGGTGAAGGCTGAGAAGTCCGGGGACGAGAAGTCATCCGAAGGCGAATTCCTGTATCGCGGCATCGCCACGCGCGCTTTCGAACGCCGCTTCCAGCTTGCCGACCACGTCGAAGTCCAGACCGCTTCCTTAAAGAACGGCCTGCTCCACATTGATCTCGTCCGCAATATTCCGGAAGCCATGAAGCCGCGCCGCATCGCGATCTCGTCCGACAGCGCCGATGCGCCGAAGACGATCGAAGCCCAGATCACGCCGGCTCAGGTCAACTAAACTATCCTGAAATGCAATCGGAACGGCCCCTTCCCGGGGCCGTTTTTGTTTGCAGAAATTTTTGTGTCAGCGGGTGGATGCCGCCACGCCTTCTGCGGCAGCCGTTTCCGTAATCGCTGCCTTCTCATGGGCCTTGCGGGCATAACGCTGGGCCAGCACAGCGCAGACCATCAGCTGAATCTGATGGAAGAGCATGATTGGCAGAACGATAGCGCCAATGCTCTGGCCGGCAAAGATCGCGCCCGCCATGGGCACACCACTGGCAAGGCTCTTCTTGGACCCGCAAAAGGTGATGGTGATTTCATCCGCCTTGTTGAAACCAAGCGCCCGGCTGCCGAACATCGTCACGCAGAGGACAAACGCCAGAAGCACGATGTTGATGACAATGACCACGCCGATGTCGCGCAGGGAAAACGTCTGCCAGATACCCTCGATGACAGCATCAGAAAAAGCGAGATAGACAACCATCAGGATCGAGCCGCGATCGACGGGAGACAGCAGTTTTTTGCGCGCTCGGATCCAGTCGCCAATCCACGGCTGCAACACCTGACCGACGATGAAAGGCAACAACAGCTGCAGGAAGATTTGCAGGAAAGCGTCGAGCGAAAACCCGTTGCCATGGCCGCCCACCGTAAACAGCAGGCCAACCAGCAATGGCGTCAGGAACATGCCGAAAATATTCGATGCCGAAGCCGAGCAGATCGCCGCCGGCACGTTTCCGCCCGCCATGGAGGTGAAGGCGATGGAGGATTGCACAGTGGATGGCAGGACACAGAGAAACAGCACGCCCATATAAAGCGGCGCCGGCAGGATGTTTTCGGGAATGAAACCGATCGCCACGCCCAGCAACGGGAAAAGGCCGAAAGTCACGAGCAGGATCGCCAGATGCAGACGCCAGTGCAGGATGCCGGCAATCACCACATCCCGCGAAAGTCGCGCACCATGCAGGAAGAACAGAAGCGCAATCGCCAGCTTCGTCGCAAGGCCGAAATATTCCGCCGGCTGACCGCTGATGGGCAGAAAGGAAGCCAAAATCACGGTGGCCACCAACATCATGGTGAAGCGGTCAGGCAAGAAGCGGGTCATGGGAAAATCTTTCCGGCATCAGTTTTGCTTGAAATGTCAGCCACTATCGCTAATCATGAATTCGAATGCAAAGACTAACAGTTATCATGATTTGAGATAATGCTGAACCTTCAACATCTAGCCAGCTTCGTCATGCTGCAGCAAACCGGCAGTTTCACTCTCGCCGCCGAGCGACTGGGTGTCGGCCAATCCACCGTCAGCCAGCATATTCAACGCCTGGAAGCCTCGCTTGGTCGCCGGCTGATTGCACGTAGTACCCATCAGGTGAAACTGACCGGTGAGGGCGAGGCACTGCTCGGTTATGCCCGCAATATGCTTGACATCGACAGCAAGGTCTCTTCGCTCTTCAGCGAAAGCCGCCTGCGCGGACGGCTGAGGCTCGGTGTTTCCGAAGATTTCGTCGCCAGTCGGCTGACGGCCATTCTGGAAGAATTCATCCGTCTTTATCCTCTGGTGGATCTGGAACTGACGGTTTCGCTGAGCGGCGTGCTTTACCAGATGCAGGATAATGGCGAACTGGATGTGGTGCTGGCCAAGCGGCGTCTTGGCGACAAGCTCGGACACTTCCTCTATCGTGAACCGCTGGTGTGGCTGGCGCGTGACCCCGAGCGCATGCTGAACCAGCCGGACGCCCTGCCGCTGATCGCCTTTCCGCCGCCGAGCATTACAAGAAAGGCGGCGCAGGAAGCGCTTGACCGCGCTGGTCTCTCCTGGCGCATTGTCTGCACCTGCGGCAGCCTCAGCGGGCTGACGGCTGCTGCAAGAGCGGGCATGGGCATTCTGGTGCAGCCACGCAGCATGGCGCCTGCCGGTCTCAAGGAGATTGCAGCGGATGTGCTGCCGGCACTCGAAGACGTGGAATTCGTGCTTCAGCCGAGCAAGGGCACAGATACGAAACTGGTGCGCGCCCTTTCTGATCTCGTGTCCAGCAAGAGCATCGCGCCAGGCAGCTTCGTATAGCTTCCCTGACGCATTTCCGGACGCAAAACCGCTTCACACTTTTGCTGGAAATGCTCTAGTTTTCCCGCCGTGAAAGGCACCGGCCGACACTGTCACGCCAGCCGGCGATGGCGTTTTTCCGCTCCGCCTCGTCCATGTCAGGAGCGAAACGGCGATCGCGTTTCCAATGGGCTGCGAAGGCTTCGCGATCCGGCCAGATGCCCGCACGCGATGCAGCGAGCCAGGCGGCGCCCAGAATGGTCGTTTCCAGAAAGACCGGCCGGTCTACCGGTGCGGCGAGAACATCGGCCAGCCTCTGCATTGTCCAGTCAGAGGCAACCATGCCGCCATCGACCCGCAGCACCGTCTTGCCATTGTCACCCGCCCAGTCCTTGCGCATGGCATCCAGTAGGTCAAACGTCTGATAGGCAACGCTTTCCAGCGCCGCACGTGCGAATTCCGCGGGTCCTGTCCCGCGCGTCAGGCCGAAGATCGCTCCGCGCGCATCAGCATCCCAATACGGCGCACCAAGTCCGGTGAAGGCCGGCACCAGATAGACCCGCTGATTGGGATCGGCCTTTTCGGCAAGCGCGCTGACTTCGGAAGCGACCGAGATGAAGCCCAACTCGTCGCGCAGCCATTGCACTGCTGCACCCGCAATGAAGATCGAGCCTTCAAGCGCATAGGTCGTCACACCATCAAGACGGTAAGCAATTGTCGTCAGCAGCCGGTTGGTGGAAGCGACGCGATCCGTGCCGGTATTGAGAAGCGCGAAGCAGCCGGTGCCATAGGTTGATTTCATCATGCCCGGTTCGAAGCAGGCATTGCCGATGACAGCTGCCTGCTGATCGCCGGCAACACCGAGGATCGGGATTTCTGCGCCTAGAAGCGCCTTGTCCGTCACGCCGAAATCAGCGGCGCAATCCAGCACCTCCGGCAGCATGGCGCGGGGAATGTCGAGGACCGACAGCAGCTCGTCATCCCAGGCATTGTCCTCAATATTGTAGATCAAGGTCCGAGAGGCATTGGTGGCGTCGGTCACATGGCGACGACCGCCGGTCAGGCGATAGATCAGGAAACTGTCGACGGTGCCGAAGCAGATGTCACCCCTCACCGCCTTTTCGCGAAGACCGCTGACGCTATCCAGAATCCATTTCAGCTTGGTGCCGGAAAAATAGGGATCGAGCAGCAGGCCGGTCTTTTTCGAAAACAGCGGCTCCAGGCCACGGCGTTTCAGGTCCTCGCAGATGGGTGCGGCGCGCCGATCCTGCCAGACCACGGCACGGTGTACGGCTTCACCCGTGTTACGGTCCCAAAGCACTGTCGTTTCGCGTTGGTTGGTAATGCCGATAGCCTCTATATCGGAAGCAGCGATGCCGGCATCGGCGAGCGCCAGCCGGATTGTTTCAAGCACGCTTTTCCAGATATCCTCGGCATCATGTTCCACCCAGCCCGAGGCCGGGAAATGTTGCGGAAATTCTCGCTGTCCGACACCGATGACCCGCATGTCGCGATCAAAGACCATCGACCGTGTCGATGTCGTTCCCTGATCGATCGCCAGAATATAACCGCCCATTATGTAACTCCCTTTCAGACGCAATGACGGGGCGGCAAAGCCGCCCCGGTTTCAGAGCACGTTGTCAGACGTACTCTGTATCTTTGTTTTCACGCATTTTCCGGACGTAAAACCGCTACGCACTTTTACTGGAAATGCTTCATGTCACGCAGAAATTACTTCTGCCAGCTTTTGACCAGTTCGTCGTAATTGACGGTGACCGGCTTTTCCTTTTCGTTGGCGATCTTCAGCTGCGGAGCCAGATTGCCCTTCGAAACGGCGTCCTTGTTCCAGTAGTCGATATCATGCTCTTCCGCCAGTTTCGGGCCGATATCACCCTGCACACCGGCGCGCTCGATACGGGCCATGACCTTTTCCTGCTCGGCGCAGAGCGAGTCCATGGCTGCCTGTGCGGTTTTCGCACCCGACGACGCATCGCCGATTGCCTGCCACCACAGCTGCGCCAGCTTCGGATAATCAGGAACGTTGGTGCCGGTTGGAGACCATTGCACGCGGGCCGGCGAGCGATAAAACTCGATCAGGCCGCCGAGCTTGGCAGCCCGATCCGTGAAACTCTGGTGATGGATGGTGCTGTCACGAATGAAGGTGAGACCCACATGGCTCTTCTTCACATCCACCGTCTTGGAGGTCACGAACTGCGCATAAAGCCAAGCGGCCTTGGCGCGGTCGTCGGGGGTGGATTTCATCAATGTCCACGAACCCACATCCTGATAACCGAGCTTCATGCCGTCCTTCCAGTAGACACCGTGCGGCGAAGGTGCGACGCGCCATTTCGGCGAACCGTCCTCGTTCACGACAGGCAGGCCGGGCTTGGCCATATCGGCAGTGAAGGCGGTATACCAGAAGATCTGCTGGGCAATGTTGCCCTGCGCCGGCACCGGTCCGGATTCGGAGAAGGTCATACCCTGTGCTTCCGGCGGCGCATATTTCTTCAGCCATTCGAGATATTTCTCGATGGAATAGACCGAAGCCGGACCATTGGTATCCCCGCCGCGCGCCACGCAGGAACCGACGGGCTGCGACTTGTCGTTGACCTTGATACCCCATTCATCGACCGGCAGGCCGTTCGGCAGACCCTTGTCGCCGTTGCCAGCCATGGAGAGCCAGGCATCGGTGAAGCGCCAGCCAAGCGACGGGTCCTTCTTGCCATAGTCCATATGGCCGAAGACCTTCTTGCCGCCGACATCGCGGCCGGTGAAGAATTCGGCGATATCCTCATAGGCCGACCAGTTGACCGGCACGCCGAGGTCGTAGCCGTATTTGGCCTTGAAATCGGCCTTGTTCTTGTCGTCGTTGAACCAGTCGTAACGGAACCAGTAAAGGTTCGCGAACTGCTGGTCGGGAAGCTGGTAGAGCTTCTTGTCCGGTGCCGTCGTAAAGGCGCTGCCGATGAAATCCTTGAGGTCGAGACCGGGATTGGTGACGTCCTTGCCTTCATTGGCCATGAAGTCGGTCAGGTTGCGCACCTGCTGGTAGCGCCAATGCGTACCGATGAGATCGCTGTCGTTGACCCAGCCGTCATAAAGGTTCTGGCCGGTCTGCATCTGGGTCTGGATCTTTTCGACGACGTCACCTTCCTGGATGATGTCATGCGTGACCTTGATGCCGGTAATGGCGGTAAAGGCCGGCGCCAGAACTTTCGATTCATATTCATGCGTGGTCAGGGATTCGGAAACGACCTTGATGTCCATGCCGGCGAAAGGTTTCGCGGCATCGATAAACCATTGCAGTTCCTTCTCCTGATCCGCACGGGAAAGCGACGACATATCGCCGATTTCCTTGTCCAGAAACTGCTTTGCTTCCTCCATTCCGGCGAAAGCGGAACCTGTCATTGCCAGCAGCATGGCTGCCGTCGTCGTCATCAGATGCCGTCGCATATCAGTCCTCCCAGGGGTTGCGATTGCATGAAGTCCTCCAGTGCGGTTTTCCTCCGCCGCACCGTTCTTTCTGCTCTAAACGAAACGGAAAACGCCGATGGCGTAGACCACGGACAGAGCGAGAGCCCACCACAGGTTCGGGCCGACCAGCCCGAGCCATGCGAGATGAATGAAGGCGCTGCCGAGCAGCGAAATGAACAACCGGTCACCGCGCGTGGTCTCAAAGCGCAAGAGGCCGAAGCGGGGATTGCCACCGGGCGAAAAATATTCCCAGACCCACATGCCGACGAGCAGCACGGCGATGGCGCAGAAAAATGCGGCCGTAGCCCAAGTCCACGCCATCCAGGTAAAATCGGGCATCTTTATCATGGTCAAACCCTCCCCAGCGCAAAGCCCTTGGCGATGTAATTGCGCACGAACCAGATCACCAGCGCACCCGGAATGAGTGTCAGCACACCGGCGGCGGCAAGCAGGCCCCAATCCATGCCGGCGGCGGACACGGTTCGCGTCATCGTCGCGGCGATCGGCTTGGCGTCCGTCGTCGTCAGCGTACGGGCGATCAGAAGCTCGACCCACGAGAACATGAAGCTGAAGAAGCAGGCCACACCGATGCCGGAAGCGATGAGCGGCATGAAAATCTTCACGAAGAATTTCGGGAAGGAATAGCCGTCAATATAGGCGGTTTCGTCGATTTCCTTCGGCACGCCCGACATGAAACCTTCGAGGATCCACACCGCCAGCGGCACGTTGAACAGGCAATGCGCCAGCGCCACAGCAATATGCGTGTCGATCAGCCCGAATGCCGAATAAAGCTGGAAGAAGGGCAACGCGAACACCGCCGGCGGCGCCATGCGGTTGGTCAAAAGCCAGAAGAACAGGTGCTTGTCACCGAGAAAACGGTAACGCGAGAAGGCATAGGCAGCCGGAAGTGCTGCCGCAACCGAGATCACCATGTTCATGACGACGTAGATAATCGAGTTGATGTAGCCCGAATACCAGGAGGAATCGGTGAAGATCGTCCGGTAGTTCTGCAGCGTCGGCTGATGCGGATAAAGCGTCATCGACGAGACGATTTCCGCATTCGTCTTAAAGCTCATATTGACGAGCCAATAGATCGGCACCAGCAGAAGAATGATGTAGATCGTCGGCACCAGCCAGGAAAAACGCGATGGCCCATGGCGGCGGCGCGATCGTGCCGCAAGGCCGGACAATCCCGCCGAGGCAGCTTTCACCGGGGAATTTCCCATCCGTTCCACGCTTGTGGTGACATCAGAGGCGCTCATGTCTCAAGTCTCCGCGTCGTGGCTGGTCATCACGGTGTAGAACACCCAGGACAACAGCAGGATGATGAGGAAGTAGATCAGCGACATGGCTGCTGCAGGACCAAGGTCAAACTGGCCGAGCGCCATCTTCACGAGATCGATGGACAGGAAGGTGGTGGAATTGCCCGGGCCGCCGCCGGTGACCACGAAAGGCTCGGTATAGATCATGAAGCTGTCCATGAAGCGCAGCAGGAAGGCGATGAGCAGTACGCGTTTCATCTTCGGCAGCTGGATGAACCGGAATACGGCGAAACGCGATGCGCCATCGATCCTGGCCGCCTGGTAATAGGCATCCGGAATGGAAACGAGGCTGGCATAGCAGAGCAGCACGACGAGGCTCGTCCAGTGCCAGACATCCATGATGACGACCGTGATCCATGCATCGAGCGGATCATTGACGTAGTTGTAATCAAGCCCAAGCTGGTTGGCGTAATAACCGAGCAGCCCGATATCGCTGCGCCCGAACACCTGCCAGATCGTGCCGACCACGTTCCACGGCACGAGAAGCGGCAGCGCCATCGTCACAAGGCAGACAGGCACGCCGATGCCGGATTTCGGCATTTTAAGCGCGATGAAAATGCCGAGCGGAATTTCAATCGCCAGAATGATGCCGGAGAACAGCAGGTTGCGCCCCAGCGCGTCCCAGAACCGGGCCGATGCCAGAATTTCTTCGAACCATTGCGTTCCCGCCCAGAAGAACTGGTTGTTGCCGAAGGTATCCTGCACCGAATAGTTCACGACGGTCATCAGCGGAATGACGGCGGAAAAGGCGACCAGCACGAGAACCGGCAGCACCATGAACCACGCCTTGTTGTTCCAGCTCTTTTCCATGGTCAGGCCCCCATCTTCACACGCCAGGAATCGGCAAAGACGCCGATGGCGGCCGGGTCGAAGCGAACACCCGCTTCCGCCGGAATTTCCTCGTCTTCGGCAACGACAATTGCCAGCTTCTGGCCGGCAAACCGGGCGCGGACGATTTTCTGCCGGCCGATATCTTCGACCTTGTCGACGGTGATCGGCATGCCGCCCCGTTCCAGCCGGATGAATTCCGGGCGAACGCCGATCTCAATGCGCTGCGCTCCATCAACCTTCGGTACACCGGCAAGCGGCACACCGAGGTCGCCGATCATAGCGGTTGCGCCGTCTATCCTGGCGGGCAGCACGTTCATGCCAGGCGAGCCGATGAAATAACCAACGAATGTATGCCCGGGCCGCTCGAAAAGCTCAGCCGGCGTGCCGATCTGAACGATCTGCCCGTCATACATCACCACCACCTTGTCGGCGAAGGTCAGCGCTTCGGTCTGGTCGTGCGTCACATAGACCATGGTGAAGCCGGATTGCCGGTGCAGCCGTTTCAGCTGCGAGCGCAGCACCCATTTCATATGCGGATCGATAACCGTCAGCGGCTCGTCGAAAAGGATGGCGTTGACGTCGGAACGCACGAGGCCGCGTGCCAGCGAAATCTTCTGCTTCTGATCTGCCGTCAACCCGCGCGCATGACGTTTCGCCATGCCGGAAAGATCGGTCATTTCAAGAATGTCGCGCACCCGACGATCGACTTCGGCTTCCGGCACATGCCGGTTGCGCAGCGGAAAAGCCAGATTATCGTAGACCGTCATCGTGTCGTAGACGACCGGGAACTGGAATACCTGGGCGATATTGCGGTCTTCGGTGGCAAGATCGGTCACGTCAGTTCCGTCGAAAGCGATACGCCCTTCGGACGGTCGCAGCAGCCCGGAAATGATGTTGAGCAGCGTGGTCTTACCGCAGCCGGAAGGCCCGAGCAGCGCATAAGCCCCGCCATCCTCCCATTCGTGATGCACTTCTTTCAGGGCATAATCGCCGGCTGCCTGCGCCTTGGCGTTATAGGCGTGGCGGATGTGATCGAGCGTGATGCGTGCCATGACCGATCTCCCTTTAAGCCGCTTTGCCGATGGCGCGGCCATTCGCGTCAAAGGCCATCAAATGCCGCGTATCAAGAAACAGTTCGATGTCCCTGTCCGGCTCGATATCGTGAATGCCGTGCGCCAACATGACCCAGCGCCGGCCCGAAAATTCCACATGCACGAAGCTTTCTGATCCGGCGATTTCCGAAATCAGCGTTCGCGCCCGAATGGATTGCCGCGCTTCTCCCTTCGCATAAGGGAAAAGATGATGCGGCTGGAAGGCTATCGTCACCGGGCCGTCCGGCATGGCGGCAAGATGGGCTGGAACCGCGACCACGGCATGATCCGCACGGGTGAAAGCATTGCCGGCCTTGATGACCTCAATGGTGTTAAGCGGCGGATCTGCGAAGATTTCCGCGGTCACGATATCCACCGGATGCCGGTAAACCTCGATGGTGCGGCTGAACTGCGTCACCCTTCCCTCATTAAGCGTCGCGGTATTGCCACCCAGCAGCAGTGCCTCGGAAGGTTCGGTGGTGGCATAAACGAAAATTGCGCCGGATTCCGCGAAAATGCGCGGCAATTCCTCGCGTAGTTCCTCGCGCAACTTGTAATCGAGATTGGCCAACGGCTCATCGAGCAGCACCAGATTGGCGTTCTTGACGATGGCGCGGGCGAGCGCCGTGCGCTGCTGCTGGCCACCGGAAAGATTGAGCGGCGTCCGGTCGAGATAAGGCGTGAGCTTCAGAAGCTCGGCGGCTTTCCTCACCTCCCGATCAATGGTTGCCTGGTCTTTACCGGCAACCCGCATCGGTGAGGCGATGTTTTCGTAGACACTCAGCGCCGGATAGTTGATGAACTGCTGATAGACCATGGCGACGTTGCGCTTCTGCACCGGCCAGCCCGTCACGTCCTCACCATTAAAGAAGATCGCGCCGCCGCTCGGCTTGTCCAGCCCGGCCATCAGCCGCATCAGCGTCGTCTTGCCCGAAAGTGTCGGTCCAAGCAGGACGTTCAGGCTTCCGCGCTGCAACGTCAGATCGGTCGGGTGAATATGATATTCACCGCCGGCCATCTTCGAGACGTTTCGCAATTCAAGCATGTTGATCCAAAGCCTCCTCCGCTTTTCGATCGGATCGTCAGATTGCCTTCAAGCGTTCCCCTGCAATGTCTTCGATATAGTCCTCCAGCCCGCGCACCTCTTCAGGAGTGAAAAAAAGCCCCTGCTTGGTGCGGCGCCACAGAATATCCTCCGCCGTCAGCGCCCATTCCCGCGCCATCAGCCAGTGAACCTCGACCTCATAAAGCGTACCGCCGAAATGACGGCCCAGTGCTGCCGCATCCGTGGCAGAACCGATCATTGCCGTCGCATCCGTTCCGTAGCAGCGGACGAGCCGCCCGGCATGTCGCTCTTCCAGGAAGGGGTAACGCGAACGCAGGGCCGAAACCTCTGCACCGTAAGCCTCTGCACCGAAGTTCCCGCCCGGCAAATGCGAACCCGCCGTCCAGGGCGCACCCTTTTCACCCAGCGCATCGCCGATTTTTTCAAGAGCATGTTCGGCAAGCCGCCGATAAGTGGTGAGCTTGCCGCCGAAAATATTGAGCAAAGGTGCTTCGCCCTCCGCTCCATCAGTTTTCAGCACATAATCGCGGGTCGCTTCCTGCGCTTTCGACGCGCCGTCGTCGAACAGCGGCCGCACGCCGGAATAGGTCCAGACGATATCGTCCTGCGTAACCGGTTCGGCAAAATATTCGCTGGCCGCGCTGCAAAGATAGCTGATTTCCTCCGCGGTGATCTTAACAGCGCGGGGATCGGCGGTATAGTCGCGATCCGTCGTGCCGATCAGCGTGAAGTCCTGTTCGTAAGGGATGGCGAAGATGATCCGCCCGTCCGGATTCTGGAAAAAATAGGCGCGCGGATCGGCAAACTTCTTGCGCACGATGATGTGGCTGCCCTGCACGAGGCGGACATTGTGAACGTTGTTTTTGCCGAATGCCGAAGACAGGACCTTGTCGACCCAGGGGCCGGCGGCATTTACCAGCATGCGTGCCCGGTAGGTCGCGCTTTCCCCGGCTGCGCTCCGGGTTTCAACCCGCCAGAAGGCGCCTTCGCGTCGCGCTGAAACCACCTGCGTGCGGTTGAGGATCAGGGCGCCACGATCAGCGGCATCGCGGGCGTTCAGCACCACAAGCCGGGCATCATCCACCCAGCCGTCAGAATATTCGAAAGCGCGGGCGAAAATCGGCTTCAGCGGTTTTCCGGCGGGATCGCGGCGCAGATCAAGCGAACGGGTGGCAGGCAGAAGCTTGCGGCCGCCGAGGTGATCATAAAGAAAAAGTCCGAGACGCACGAGCCAGGCCGGACGCACGCCACCTTTCTGAAACGGCAGAACGAAACGCATGGGCCAGATGATGTGCGGCGCCATGGCCCACAACACCTCCCGCTCCATCAGCGCTTCGCGCACCAGACGAAACTCATAATGTTCGAGATAACGCAAACCACCATGGATGAGCTTGGTCGCGGCGGACGAGGTGCCTGAGGCAAAATCGTTCATTTCCGCAAGTGCAACGGAATAACCCCTGCCAACGGCATCACGCGCAATGCCGCAGCCATTGATGCCGCCGCCGATCACGAAAATATCGTGGATTGCCTCGTCAGACATGAATTCTCCCGCGCTTTCATCGACGCTCTCCTCATCGATATATTGAAAGCATGGACATCTAATTCGAAGACAAAACGAATGTCAAACGAAATTCCGATGGCGCAGGATCAGGTCTCCCGCGCCTCGGTTTCAATAAGCCGAACGTCATGATCGGCACAGATGGAACGGATCGAATCGACCGGGCAATGGTCGGTAATAAAAGTATGCACCTGCGAAAGATGGCCGATGCGCACCGGGGCCGTCCGCTCGAATTTGAGCGAGTCCGACACCAGAATGACATGGCGGGCATTGGAAATGATCGCCTGCGCGACCTTGACCTCGCGGAAATCGAAATCCAGCAGAGCGCCGTCCTCATCAATGGCCGAAACGCCGATGACGGCGAAATCGACCTTGAACTGGCGGATGAAATCGACCGCCGCCTCACCGACGATGCCGCCATCGGAACCGCGCACCACGCCGCCGGCAATCACCACTTCAATGCCCGGGAAAACCCGCAACCTGTTGGCAACATTGATATTGTTGGTGATGACCATCAACTCGTGGTGGTCCGCCAAAGCTTCACCCACCGACTCGGTCGTCGTGCCGATGTTGATAAAAAGCGACGAGTTATTGGGAATGAGGGCAGCTGCAGCGGCGCCGATCGCCTGTTTTTCAACAGAAGCAATCGCGCGGCGCGCTTCGTATTTGACGTTTTCATTGCCGCTTGGAAAAAGTGCGCCGCCATGGATGCGCGTCAGCACCCTGGTGTCGCAGAGATCGTTCAGGTCCTTGCGGATCGTCTGGGGGGTCACCGAAAAGCGCGCCGCCAGCTCATCGACCAGCACCCGCCCGTTCGCTTTCGCCAGCGCAACGATTTCATCCTGACGCGGTGTGAGCAGCATTTCACCCTCCCTCCTCTTTCAATTTTTTCGTTTTATTGAAGAGCGAACGAAAAACCAATGTCAAGGGAAGGTTTGTGGCGGTGCGTTCTACCTGTCTGCGAATATGCCTGAAACACGCAATGGCGTTGCCCACAAACTCATTAGCCGGCTTTCTGAGCTATCCTTGAGGCGACCCCCTGCATATCGATACCGGAGAATCCCGAAGACGCGGCACTGAACGCATCGCCGATACCGATCAGGATAGGTTCGTTCACGCCCAGTCTCTCGACTGCCGCAGCCAGTTGCGCGAGCGAACCGCACCAGCGCTGTTCATTTGCCCGGCTGACGGCAATCATCACCGCAACGGGCGTCGAGGCAGGCATGCCGTGGGCGAGCAGCGAGGATTGGATATCAGCTACAGTGCGGCCGCCCATATAAAAAACAGTGGTCACGGCAGGATTGGAAAGCGATGCCCAGTCGATATTCTCCGGTAACTTTCCCTGCCGCGAATGACCGGTGACGAAGCGAACAGACTGCGCATGGTCGCGATGCGTCAGGGAGACGCCGAGGCGCGAGGCCATGGCACTTGCGGCGGTAATGCCCGGCACGACGTCTACCGGGATATTTTCAGCCTGCAGCGCGGCGATCTCCTCGCCGGCGCGCCCGAAAATCATCGGATCGCCGGATTTCAGCCTCACCACCCGTTTGCCGGCCTTGGCGAGGCGGATCATCATGTCATTAATGTCTTCCTGCTTGCAGCTTTCCCGGCCACCGCGCTTGCCGACCAGCATGCGCTTCGCCTCCCGCCGCGCCAGTTCCAGTACCTCCGCTGACACGAGATCATCGAATAAGATGACATCGGCGGCCTGCAGGGCGCGAACCGCTTTCAGCGTCAGAAGCTCGGCGTCACCGGGACCGGCACCCACGAGCGTTACACGTCCGCGCTCTGGGCCCGTGCGCGCGTTCTGCGTTCCGATATCCGTCAGCAGCCGCTCTTCGCTGCTCTCATCCAGCCTTTCGGTAAAGGCCCGATCGACGAATTTTTCCCAGAAAGATCGCCGAGACGGGCCGGGTGCAAGCCGCAGATTGACGCGATCTCGGATCGTCTGGGCAAGTGCGCCCCAGTCCTTCAGGGCCAGCGGCAGCAATGTCTCGATGCGCCGACGGATGGCCTGCGCCAGAACGGGGGCTGCGCCATCGGTGGAAATCGACACCACCACCGGCGAGCGATTGACGATGGAGCCGAACTGGAACTGGCAAAATTCCGGCCTGTCGATGACATTGACGGGAATACCGGCCGCCCGCGCGGCGGAATAAAAGGCTTTTGCTTCCACATCCGTTTCGCAATCGGCCAGCGCCAGTTCGGCATTGTCGAATATGCCAGAATGCCAGGATTGGTCGTGAAAGCTCAAGGCCGGGTTCTTTGCAATAAGGGTCGTGAATGTCTCCGACAAATCTTGCTTGTCGCAATAGACATGCACCGTAGCACCGCAGGCGAGCAACAGTTCCGCTTTCCAGGCGGCCCCATCCGACCCGCCCGCAAGCACCACACGTTTACCCTCCAGCCCCCAGAAAACTGGTAATTTGGCGAGCTTTTCCATGCGCGCCGGTTCATTCCGCTGCGGTTTTAAGGCATCCATCGATGATCCCCCTGATTTCGGCGCGGCACGAGCCGCAATTGGTTCCGGCATTCAACGCCTTGCCGATGGCTTCGACGCTGTGGCAGCCATCGCGGATGGCGGCGGTGATCTGATTGACCCCAACATTAAAGCAGGAGCAGACCGTTGCACCCGGATCGGCCCGCCCGGCACCGGGGCGACCGGCAACCAGCGCAAAGCGCATGCGCAAATCCTCATGGCGGTCGGTCAATTGCGATATCGCCCAGTTGCGGGCGACGGCCACCGGCTGATTGGCGATGAACACCGCTGCCAAGAGGGTCTCACCATCGAAAAAGGCAAGCCGCAGATTGCCCGTCTGCCGGTCGCTGTAACCAAGCGGCTCGACCCTGACATCGATGCCGAAAACCTGCCGTGCCCAGAGCGTCCAGTCCTGCGGCTCTTTCTCGAAGGCGAGCTCCATGCGGTAGCCGCCATCCGCCTTGGCGATGGCCCAATAGGTGCAATCGGGTGCATCGGGTCGGGTGCGGGAGATGGCGAAGCCATAAGCCTTTGCCGCAAAACGCCTTACCCTTACCGCCACGTTCTTAGAAGCCGGCTGGCCGGAATGCGGGTCTGTGACCGGCGCAACAACCACATCGATGCGCGCCCGCGAGGCGAACTGGTCGTTCCAATGCATCGGCGCAAAGACCGATCCACGCGCCTGCCTTTCGCTGACCATTGCGCGCAGCAGAACTTTGCCGTGCGGGCTTTCCAGTTCTACCAGATCGGCGCTTTCGATGCCCAGCGCCTGCGCATCGCGCGGGTGAAGTTCGGCGAAAGGCTCGGCGATATGGGCGGTCAGCCGCGCACTTTTGCCGGTACGGGTCATGGTGTGCCATTGGTCGCGGATACGGCCGGTATTCAGCGTCAGCGGATAATCGGGCGACGTTCTGCCCGTCTCCGGCAAGGCTGTGGCGATGAACCGCGCCTTGCCATCGGCATGATAAAAACGGCCATCCGCGAAAAAGCGCGTTTCGGCATTGCCACCGGGAGCGGCTTTCGGCCATTGAAACGGCGTCATCGCATCGTAGCAATCCCATTCGATCCCGCTAATATCGAAATCCCGGCTACCCGCATTCTCAAAGCCGGAGAGGGCCGCGTGTTCGGCGAAAATCTCCGATGGCTGGCGATAAGCGAAAGCAGCGTCGAAACCCATGCGCCGGCCCACTTCCGCCATTTGCCACCAATCGGCCTTGGCTTCGCCGGGCACAGGGAGAAAACCGCGCTGACGGGAAATGCGCCGTTCGGAATTGGTAACCGTGCCGTCCTTTTCCCCCCAGCCGAGTGAAGGCAGAAGCACATGGGCATGACGGGCCGTATCGGTATTGTCCATGACATCGGACACCACGACGAAAGGACAGGCCTTGATCGCGGCTTCGACGGCGCCGGCATCCGGCATCGAGACGACGGGGTTGGTGGCCATGATCCACAAGGCCTTGATGCGGCCGTCGGCCACGGCCCGGAACATGTCCACCGCCTTCAGCCCGGGCTTTTGCGCAATGGCGGGTGAGGCCCAGAAGCGCTGCACGCGGTCGCGATCCCTAGCACTTTCGATGGCCATATGGGCGGCCAGCATGTTGGCGAGACCGCCGACTTCGCGCCCGCCCATGGCATTGGGCTGGCCGGTCAGCGAAAACGGCCCCATGCCCGGCCGGCCGATACGGCCGGTAGCGAGGTGGCAGTTGATAATCGCATTGACCTTGTCGGTGCCGCTCTCCGACTGGTTGACGCCCTGGCTGTAACAGGTGACGGTCTTTTCCGTGCGTTCGAACAATTCGTAAAAGCAAATCAGTTCGGCGATGGTCAGGCCGGTGGCTTCGGCAATCCCCGACAGGCTATGCTCGCTTGCGACCTGCATGGCGGCGTCGAAACCGGCCGTGTGGTTTTGCACGTAAGCACTATCGATCGCGGAACTGACGGAAAGATGCGCCAAAAGACCGGTAAACAGCGCCACATCTCCATCCGGGCAGATGGCGAGGTGCATATCGGCAATATCGGCGCTCATCGTCCGGCGCGGATCGATGACCACGACCTTCATTTCCGGCCGTGCGGTCTTTGCCGCCGCCAGCCTTTGGTAGAGAACCGGATGACACCATGCGAGGTTGGAACCGGTGAGGATCACCAGATCGGCAAGCTCCATATCCTCATAGGTGCCCGGCACCGTATCGGCCCCGAAGGCGCGGCGATGGCCGGCGACCGAAGACGACATGCAAAGCCTTGAATTGGTATCGATATTCGCCGAACCGACGAAACCTTTCATCAGCTTGTTGGCGAGGTAATAATCCTCCGTCAGCAATTGGCCGGAGACGTAAAAGGCAACCGAATCCGGGCCATGTTTGGCGATGGTTTCGGAGAAGCGGGAGGCGACGAGATCAAGCGTTTCGTCCCATGTCGCCCGTCTGCCAGCGATCTCGGGATAGAGAAGACGTCCTTCGAGGTCTATGGTTTCGGCGAGAGCCGAACCCTTGGAGCATAGCCGGCCAAAATTGGCAGGATGGTCCGGATCGCCTTTGACGGACACGACGCCGGAGTCGTTGACGGTGGCGATGACGCCGCAGCCGACACCGCAATAGGGACAGGTGGTTTTTGTTTCAACGGGCATGGGTTTGCCCTCTCAGTGCGTGGCGTTTACCCCCCTCTGTCCTGCCGGACATCTCCCCCTCAAGGGGGGAGATCGACAAGCGGAAGGCTCCTCGTTTCCTCACCACCGGCGACGAGGCCAGTTGTGAATGGAAGTTTGTGCTGCAATTGATCTCCCCCCTTGAGGGGGAGATGTCCGGCAGGACAGAGAGGGGTAACGCCACCGCCATCGCAATTCACTCCGCCGCAATCATCAGCGTTTCGAACGCTATCGAAAGCCGCCCATCCAGATTACGCACCGGAATGGTCCGCACCTCGCCCTCATCCGCCCCCAGCGCCTTGCCGGTTTCCAGCGAAATGACCCAGTTGTGCAAGGGACACGTCACCGAAGCCCCATGCACGATGCCCTGGCTCAGCGGCCCGCCCTTGTGCGGGCAATGGTCCTCAATGGCGAAGACCTGATTTTCCGCCGTGCGAAACACCGCGATCTTGCCCATCGGCGTTTTCACGCAGCGCGCGCCACGCAGCGGAATGTCGGAGATGTCACCAATGTCGATCCAGTTGCTGTCCATCGTTCTCACTCCGCTGCCTGGTTGAAACCGATTGCCGCCATGGGCCTGAACTCATGCTTGTCGTGACCGGACACACGTTCCGACCAGGGATCGACCTGCGCGAATTTCTGGCTGAAGACGAAGCGGTCGAAATAGGCCCGGCGCTTTTCGGCGTCGTCCATGATCTGGCGGCGAACCTCGTCGTAACCGATGCGCTTGGCCCATTTGTAAATTCGTTCGAGATAGCGCGCCTGTTCACGGTACATCTGCGTCAAAGCCACGATATGCTCCAGCGCATCATCCTCACTATGGACGAGCCCCAGAATTTCCGTGCCCTTGATATCGAGACCGGCGGCACCGGCGAAATGGATCTCGAAACCGGAATCGACGCAGATGACGCCGATATCCTTGCAGGTGGCTTCGGCGCAGTTGCGCGGACAGCCGGAAACGGCAAGCTTCAGCTTGGCAGGCGTCCACGAACCCCACATGAATTTTTCGATGCGGATGCCGAAGCCGGTGGAATCCTGCGTGCCGAAGCGGCACCATTGCTGACCCACACAGGTCTTTACCGTGCGCAACCCCTTGGCGTAGGCCTGACCGGAGATGAAACCCGCCTTGCCGAGATCGGACCACACCGCCGGCAGATCCTCCTTCTCGATACCGAGAAGATCGATACGCTGGCCGCCCGTCACCTTCACCATCGGGATTTCGAACTTGTCGACCACATCCGCAATCGCCCGAAGTTCGGAAGAGGACGTTACCCCGCCCCACATGCGTGGCACGACGGAATAGGTGCCGTCCTTCTGGATATTGGCGTGGACACGCTCGTTGATATAACGCGACTGGTAATCGTCGGCATATTCATCCGGAAAATCGCAGACGAGATAATAATTAAGCGCCGGCCGGCATTTGGCGCAGCCGCAGGAGGTTTTCCATTCCAGTTCCTGCATCACGGCTGGGATGGTCTTCAGGCCCTTGGCCTTGATGAGACGGCGCACATCGTCATGGCCGAGATCGGTGCATTTGCACATCGGCTGCACGGCAGCGGGATTGTAGCTGTCGCCGAGCGTTATCGTCATCAGCTGCTCGACAAGGCCGGTGCAATTGCCGCAGGAGGCTGATGCCTTGGTGTGGGCGCGTACATCGTCCAGCGACGTCAGCCCCTTGGAGGTGATGGTCGAGGTAATCTTACCCTTGCAAACGCCGTTGCAGCCGCAGATTTCCGCATCATCCGGCAAGGCTGCAACGGCCGCCATAGGGTCCAGCGGCGACCCTCCCTGATAGGCCTGGCCGAAGATCAGGGTTTCACGCATGGCAGAGATATCGGTCGATTTTTTCATCAGGTCGAAGAACCACGACCCATCACCCGTCTCGCCGTATAGCACCGCACCGATGATGCGATTTTCCTTGAGGATCAGGCGCTTGTAGACACCGGCCGTGGCATCGCGCAGCACGATTTCCTCGCGGTCGTCACCTTCGGCAAAATCACCGGCGGAAAACAGGTTGATGCCGGTGACCTTCAGCTTGGTATTGGTGACGGAGCCATGATATTCGGCCGAACCTCCGCACAGCCGGTCGGCCAGCACGCGGGCCGATTCATAAAGCGGCGCAACGAGGCCATAACACATGCCGCGATGTTCTGCGCATTCACCCAGCGCATAGATCGAGGCGTCCGACGTCATCATGCCGTCATCCACGACGATGCCGCGATTGACGGCGATACCGGCCTCCTTGGCGAGACCCGAAGCGGGACGGATACCAACCGCCATCACCACCATGTCGCCCTTGATGACACGGCCGTCTTCCAGCTCGATGCCTTCAACCTTATCCTCGCCGAGAATGCATTTGGTATTGGCCTTGGTGATGATGTCGATACCACGTTCGTTCAGCGCCTTTTCCAGGAGATAGGCCGCTGCCGGATCGAGCTGACGCTCCATGATCGTCGGCATCAGGTGAATGACGGTGACATCCATGCCCTGACGCTTGAGGCCATAGGCCGCTTCAAGCCCCAGAAGCCCGGCGCCGATGACGATGGCGCGGCCTTTGCCCTCAGCGATCTCCAGCATCTTCGTCACATCGTCGAGATCGCGATAGGCGAGCACGCCGGGAAGCTGATGGCCGGGAACGGGAATGATGAAGGGCAGAGAGCCGGTGGCGATGACCAGCCGATCATAGGAGACCGTGATGCCGTTTTCACTGGTCACAGTCTTCCTGTCACGGTCAATGCCGGTGACTTTCGCACCCTTGTGCAGCGTGACATTGTTGGCCGCATACCATTCGTCATTGTGGATGACGATGTCTTCATAGCTCTTTTCGCCTGAGAGCACCGGCGACAGCATGATGCGGTCGTAATTGACGCGTGGCTCGGCGTTGAAAATAGTGACGTCATAAAGGCCGGGGGCAGTTTCGAACAGGTTTTCCAGCATGCGCCCCGGCGCCATGCCATTGCCGATGATGACGAGTTTTTGCGTCATGGTTGTTACTCCGCGGCTTCGACAAAGCGGTGACGTTCGTAAAGGAACTTCAGCACGGCTTCGCGGCATTTGAGATAGGTCTTGTCGGATGCAAGCTCGATGCGGTGGCGCGGGCGTGCCAGCGGCACATCAAGCACTTCCCCGATATGGGCGGCGGGACCGTTGGTCATCATCACGATGCGGTCCGAAAGCAGCACCGCCTCATCGACATCATGGGTGATCATGACCATGGTGTTGCCAAGCCGGGCATGGATTTCCATCACCGCGTCCTGAAGGTGGGCGCGGGTCAATGCATCCAGCGCACCGAAAGGCTCGTCCAACAGCAGGATCTTCGGCTCCATGGCGAGCGCGCGGGCGATGCCGACGCGCTGCTTCATGCCACCGGAAATTTCCGAAGGCTTCTTGTCCTTCGCATGTCCCATTTGTACGAGATCGAGATTGCGCATGACCCAGTCATGCCGCTCGGCCCGGGTTTTTGTCCTGCTGAACACTTTCTCCACGGCGAGATTGACGTTTTCATAAACCGAAAGCCAGGGCAGCAGGCTGTGGTTCTGAAACACCACGGCACGTTCCGGGCCGGGTTCGTTGACTTCGCGGTTTTCAAGAAGGACCGCCCCGGCGGAAACTTTCGTCAGCCCGGCGATGAGGTTCAGCATGGTGGACTTGCCGCAGCCGGAATGGCCGATGACGGAGACGAATTCACCTTTTTCGATGGTGAGGTTGATGCCTTTCAACACCTCGGCACGCGAGCCGCCCTTGTCGAAATATTTGTCGATATGATCGAGCTTCAGGTAAGCGTTCATGATTGATTTCTCCTCTGACGCAATCCCGGACGGAAAACCGGTTCCCACTTTTCCTGGAATTGCTTTCCCTCTCAATTCGCCGCAGCGCCGCGGGTGATGACTTTGCCGAGCGCCGCCACCAGCTTGTCGAGCATGAAGCCCACGACACCGATGTAGGCGAGTGCGACGATGATGTCGGGCAGGCGCGAGGAGTTCCACGCATCCCAGATGAAGAAACCGATGCCGACGCCGCCGGTCAGCATTTCAGCGGCGACGATGGCGAGCCACGACAGGCCAATACCGATGCGCAGGCCGGTGAAGATGTAGGGCGCGGCCGAAGGCAACATGATCTTGAAGAAGAATTCGAGCTGGTTGAGCCGCAGCACCTGCGCGACGTTGCGGTAATCCTGCGGAATGTTGCGCACGCCGACCGCCGTATTGATGATGACCGGCCAGATGGAGGTGATGAAGATCACGAAAATGGCCGACGGATTGCTGTCCTGAAAAGCGGCCAGCGAAAGTGGCAGCCAAGCAAGCGGCGGCACGGTGCGCAGCACCTGAAAGATCGGGTCGAGGCCACGCATCGCCCAGACCGACTGGCCGATCACGGCACCCATGATGATGCCCGCGATGGCGGCTAGGCCGAAACCGTAGGCAACCCGCTCCAGCGAGACCAGCACGCGCAGCCCAAGGCCGATATCCTGCGAACCATTATGGAAAAACGGCGATACGATGAGATCGTAGCTTTCCTCGAAGACCTGGCTCGGCGGCGGCAGCGATGAGCCGGGGGCGGAACAGAGCAGCTGCCAGACACCAAGCAGAACAGCGAGGACGACAAGCGGCGGTATGGTGTTGCGGGCCGCTGCCGCACCCCATTTGCGCAGATCGATCCGCGACGGGTGTTTGGGCGAAAGCGCTACGACATTTGCCTTTTGCGCTGCCGGCTGCTGCGGCTCTTCGTTGTATTTTCGGGCCAATGCGGACATGGGCGGTTCCTCTTGATTTCGATTGCGGTTGGGGTGTCGCCCCTCACCCGGTCTTCAGTCTCCGCCGGTGGACGGCGGCAACTGGCGGATGAAGGGCGACACCCGGTCTCCTCCTCAGGAGGCCGCCTTGATGGAAAGACTTTCGAGATAAGCAGACGGATTTTCCGGGTCGAAGACCTTGCCGTCGAAGAAGGTTTCCTTGCCACGCGAGGTGGAAGCGGGAAGATCGGTTACGCCGAGATCCTTGGCCGCATCACGCCAGATATCCTCGCGGTTGACCTTCGCAACCAGCGCCTTCACGTCGGTATCGGGCGCAAATTTGCCCCAGCGGATATTTTCCGTGATGAACCAGCTGTCATGGCTGTGGAAGGGATAGGAGGCGTGGTCCTGCCAGAACTTCATCTGCAGGCCGGTGTTTTCGAGCACACGGCCGTTACCGTAATTGATATTGCCCTTGAGACGGCCGAGAACATCCTTCGGCGGCACGTTGAACCATTGGCGCTTGCCGAGGATGGTGGACATCTCTTCCTTGTTGGCCATCTCGTCGCACCATTGCTGCGCTTCCATCACGGCCATCAGTAATGCCTTGGTGGCATTGGGGTTCTTTTCCACCCAGTTGGCGCGCATGCCGAGCGCCTTTTCCGGATGACCCTTCCAGAGTTCGCCGGTGGTACAGGCGGTGAAACCGATGCCCTGATTGACGAGTTGCTCATTCCACGGCTCGCCCACACAGAAGACGTCCATGTTGCCGACCTTCATATTGGCGACCATCTGCGGCGGCGGAACAACGATGGTGGAGACGTCCTTGTCCGGGTCGATCCCGCCGGCAGCGAGCCAGTAGCGAATCCAGAGATCATGCGTGCCGCCGGGGAAGGTCATCGCCGCCTTGATTTCCTTGCCTTCAGCCTTCTTTTTCTCGAAAGCCGCCCTCAGCTTCGAAGCATCCAGCTGAACGCCGGTATCTGCATATTCCCTGGCGACGGAAATGCCCTGGCTGTCGAGGTTGAGGCGGGCGATGAGCGCCATCGGCACCGGCACGTTGTTCTGGGTCACCTTGCCGGTATGCATGAGATAGGGCATCGGGGTCAGAATATGCGCGCCATCGATGCCGTTTGAGGCGCCGCCCAGCACGAGATTGTCGCGTGTTGCACCCCAGGAGGCCTGCTTTAGAACTTCGACATCAGGCATGCCATGCTTGGCGAACAGCCCCTTTTCGGCCGCGATGACGAGCGGCGCGGCATCTGTCAGCGCAATAAAGCCGATTTTCGCGCCCTTCACCTCGGGTTCTGCGGTGGCGGCGAAAGCGCCGGATGGAAAGGCAGTGCGCACGGCGGTGACAAGGGCGGCGGTGGCAGTCGTCTTCAATATCGTGCGGCGGCTGACAGCACCCGAGAATATCTTTTTCATTCGCATGTTCCCCTTATTGAGCCACCTTTGCCGGTGGCGTTTTCGCTTGCGAAAAAAGCCTGAAAATAAAAAAACGCCGCTCGGTGTCTGCGCCTGCGGAATGGGAGGTGTTCCGGGCAGCAAAACCTTGCGACGTCTATGTCTTTGAAAGCGCCTATGCCGCGCCTTGCCTGCCCCGATCGCCGTTGACCGGTGCAAACAGGAAGACGCAAGAGGCGTGCCAGTTTATGAAAAATAAACTATCACACTGAAATTATTCAGTAATTTTTATATTTTTGCGATGTGATTAAATTTTAATCAGTGTATTTTTTGTCTTCTGTTTGTGCAAAGCAAAAAATTCCGCGCTTGAAATTTGCGCAGCCTGCAAGACGAAACGTCAGTCACGCCTCTCCGGAAGACGGGGAAAATGGCGCGGATGTCCGCACCGTAAAGCCGCTCACATAGCCCTCAATGTCAGCGGGATCGAAAACGAAACCATCCACGAAACGGTCGCCCTCTTGCCTCCCTTCGATACGGATATCGGCATCGTCAGGTGCATTGGTCTCTCCCAGCGCCGCCCGATAAATATCCGGCCGATAGGCGGAAAGTGCTGCTTCCACGCCCGCTTGCGAAAATTCTGCTTGGCCCCAGCGGATCATCTGGCTGTAAATCCACAATGCCTGGCTTTGGCGCGGATAATTGGCATGGCCTCTGTGGAAAAGGAAATAATTGTCGATCACCCGGCGATTGCCCTGGCTGTCGATGCTGAATTCACCTGACAGCACCCGGCGGATGATGCCTTCAGGCGCGCCAATGTAGCGAGGGTCGGCAAGAGCCGTGCTCAGATCGTCGTGATTATCCGCAAGGTCGCACCAGCGAGCGGCCGCATCCAGCGCCGTCAGCAGCCGGCCGACCGTTTCCTGCTGGTTTTCCGCCCATTCGGGCCGCATGCCGATCACCTTTTCCGGCGCGGACGGCCACAGGTCCTGCTTGGCCGCAACGATCCTGCCGACGCCGCGCTCGGCGGCGACGATGTTCCAGGGCGCTCCGACACAGAAGCCATCGATGGCGCCCGCCTCCAGTGCATCCGACGTCAAGGGCGGCGGCACCACCACCAGCTTGACATCGTGATCGGGGTGAATGCCGCCAGCTGCAAGCCAGTAGCGAAATTCGTAATTATGCGAGGAGAACGGATAGGTCATGCCAAGCGTCGGCGGCGCTTCTCCGCGCGCCCGCATATCATCCAGCACCCGCTTCAAGGCCTTGGCGTTTTCAAGCGCGCCTGCCGTTTCAGACAGCCCCGTCAATGCCTTCATCCGCCCAAACAGCCGGGTCGAAAGCGTGATCGCATTGCCACCGCGCCCGAGCGAAAAAGGCGTGATCGTCGGTGACGGATTGGAACCTAGGCCGAGCATCGAGGCAACGGGCATCGGAGACAACATATGGGCGATATCGAATTGTCGAAACGCCAACCGGTCGCGCACGTTCGCCCAGGACACGTCCTTGACAAGATCGAGTGACAGGCCTTCGCGCTCGGCAAACCCGAATTCGGCCGCCGCAATCAGAACGGAGGCGTCGACAAGCGGAATAAAACCCGCACGCAGGATTTTCTGCCGGTCACTGCTCACAATTGCCGGCGCGCCAGCCGCTACGCTATCCGATCCGGCCAATTTTCCCGGTGCCGCCATGTCATTCACTCCACACTGTCCGGCTGGTCTTTGTCACATCAATAGACCGGCCGCGGTGACCACGCTTTGCGCGATCTCGGAAATTTTCTTTTTCTCGTTCATTGCCGTTTGCCGCAAAAGCGCAAAGGCCTCCTCTTCGGAAAGGCCACGCATCTTCATCAGGATGCCCTTGGCGCGCTCGATGACCTTGCGTTCCTCCAGCGCCGATTTCGCCTCGGCAAGTTCCCGCTGCAGGCGGCTGAATGCATTAAAACGGCTGACCGCCATATCGAGAATGGGCTTGACTCGCTCCTTCTTCAGCCCATCCACCACATAGGCGGAAACACCCGCCTCGACGGCCGCCTCGATAGACGCCGTGTCGGAGCGATCGACGAACATGGCGATCGGCCGGCCGACCGTGCGGGTAAGCTGGAACAGATGCTCCATCATGTCGCGGTTGGGATTTTCAAGATCGATGAAGATGACATCGGGCTGCAGCGTCTCGATGGTGCGCGCCACACCGTTCACTTCGTGGATGACGGTGACGCGATGATAGCCGGCCTCGCGCAGCCCCTCCTCGATGATGGAGGCGCGGATCGCGTTTTCGTCTATGACAAGAATGGTGAGGTCGCGAAGCGTCATGTCAGCATTGATGACGCAGCGCAGCAAACTTGGCAATCGGCTGCCGACGCAAAAATGAATGGAGGGACAAGGGGCTTTCTCTCCCTGCCGCCTGCCCTGTCAGGATGCGTGTTCGACGGCGCGTTCAAGCGCCTTCAAAACCGTGCGCTCGGAGAGATTGAGATAAATTTCCATCTCGTTGCCAGCCTCGGCCGCTTTACCCTCTTCCATGAGCGATAGAATCTTGCTGTTCATGTCCACAAAGGGCGAATGAAGCTGCTCGGGATCTTTCAGCAGGCCGAAACAAAGCCTGAGCTCAGCAGCGATACGCTCGTAAAAATCGCTGAGGCGAGCGCTGTCCAGGAGATCGACCACCGCGGCATGAAACTTCATGTTGGCGCTGCCCACGCCCAGCCAGTCAGCCGTTTCACGCTTCACCTTGGCATCCTCGACCGCTGCGCGCATCGTCCGGATGGCCGGGTGCTTATGCCAGGCCTGGCGCAGCGCGCCGCATTCCACCATGCGCCGCACACGGTAGATATCGATCACCGAAGCCATGGTGGGAACGGCAACGAACACGCCGCGATTGGCCTCGTGGCGCAACAACCCGTCCTTTGTCAGAAGCCGGAAGGCTTCGCGCAACGAATTGCGGGAGACATCGAAACGTTCACTGAAGGCTGCCTCTGAAAGGCGTTGCCCCGGCATCAGCTCGCCCGAAATCAGCAGGGTACGGATACCCTTGGCCAATCGATCCGCAAGCGGCAGAGCCTCTATCGTTTCCGTCATGGCGCTCCTTTCCTAAGAGCAATGCGGCATCGGGAATTCCGTGACAGGCATGTTCGGACACGGCATGTTCTGCCCATAGCACAAAGCATTAGCAAAGCACGAAAAAAACGTGATTAAATCGCGGTCATTGCGTCCAACAAATAGACAAAATGAAAGAACGATAACTTTATATTGTTCAACAAAGTTGACAATTTCGCAGAACAGGACAAGATCGGCCGCATAAAGCATCCGCGAGGGGCGGATTGCGACAGGAGCGGAGAAAATCCATGGAGCAGAAAATGCCCACGCCCGCCGACCCGAATGCGGCGGCACAGAAGGCAAAAACCCAGCGATATGCCTTGCTTTCGGCCATGTTCTTGATGTCGATGTCAGCCGTAGGGCCTGGCTTCATCACTCAGACGGCGAATTTCACGGTGAAACTAGGCGCCGCATTCGCATTCGCCATTCTCATTTCCATCCTGATCGACTTTGTGGTGCAGGCCAATATCTGGCGTATCGTCACCATCACCCGCATGCGGGCGCCGGCCATCGCCAATGCCGCCATTCCAGGCTCGGGTTATCTGCTCGCCATCCTCGTCATCATCGGCGGCCTGTTCTTCAACGTCGGCAATATCGGCGGGGCCGGCCTTGGCTTTAACGCCATGATCGATCTCGACCCGAAGATCGGCGGCGCAATCGGCGCGCTGGCAGCCATCGGCATCTTCCTGTCGCGCCGGGCGGGTATCGCCATGGACCGCGTCGTTTTCGTGGCCGCTTTCGTCAAGCTCGCACTGATCCTTTATGCGGCATATGTTTCCGGTCCCCCGGTGGCAGAAGCTTTCCGCCAGACCTTCTTGCCTGATACCATCGATTTCGTCACCATCACCACCATCGTCGGCGGCACCGTCGGCGGCTATATCACCTATGCCGGCGCGCACCGCCTGCTGGACAAGGGCATGGTCGGCGTTGAAAATATCAGCGCGGTCAATCGCGCCGCACTCAGCGGCATCGCGATAACAGGCGTGCTGCGCTACATCCTGTTCCTTGCCATTCTCGGTGTCGTCGCAAGCGGCGTGATCATCGATCTCTCCGGCAAGGCGGCAAACCCGGCAGGCCAGGCGTTCCATGCCGCCGCCGGCAATATCGGCTACCGCCTGTTCGGTGCGGTGTTCCTCGCCTCTGCCATGACCAGCATCATCGGCGCGGCCTATACCTCCGTTTCCTTCCTGACGGCCTTCAAGCCGGAAATGACGGAACGCCAGCGCAATTTTGCTACCGTCGGCTTCATCGCCATCTCGCTGATCGCTTATATCATCATCACCACACCACCCGCGGCCATGCTCGTCTTCGTCGGCGGCCTGAACGGTCTCGTTCTGCCGATCGGCCTTTCGATCTTCATGTATGCAGCATGGAAACGCGCCGACCTGATGCACGGTTATCATTACCCGCGCTGGCTGCTGATACTTGGTGTGCTGACCTGCGCACTCACCTGGTATATGGCCTATAAATCGGTCGGCGCGATCTTCGGCCTGCTCGGCTACTGACAATAAAGGGAGGCAAACATGGCCGCTATCGATCTCAACAGTGATCTTGGCGAAAGTTACGGCGCGTGGCGCATGGGTGATGACGAGGCGATGCTTGCCATCGTTTCCAGCGCCAACATAGCCTGCGGATTTCACGCAGGTGACCCGGCCGGCATCTACCGCACAGTCAAGGCCGCTGCCGAAAAAGGCGTGGTCGTCGGCGCCCATGTCTCCTATCCGGACCGCGTCGGCTTCGGCCGCCGCGATCTGGACGCAACCTCGGAAGAACTGATTGCCGATGTCATCTACCAGATCGGCGCGCTGAAAGGCGTTGCCACCGCTGCCGGCACCACGGTGCGTTACGTCAAGCCGCATGGCGCACTTTACAACCGCATCGCCAATGACGCGAAACAGGGACAGGCCGTCATTGATGGCATCAAGGCCATCGATCCATCGCTGGTCCTGATGGGCCTTGCCAATGCCCCCATCCTCGATCTAGCCCGCAAGGCGGGCCTTCCTGTCGTCGCCGAAGCTTTTGCCGACCGCGCCTATACGCCTGAAGGCCAGCTGGTGTCGCGCCGGGAAACCGGTGCGGTATTGCATGACGCGGCAAAAATCGCCGACCGTATGGTTCAGCTTGCCCGCGAGGGTACGCTGGAGGCGATCGATGGCAGCATCATAAAAATCGAGGCGCAATCCATCTGCGTGCATGGCGACAGCCCGGGCGCTGTCGCCATTGCCCAGGAAATTCGCCGTCGTTTCGAGGCTGATGGCATCGACATTCGCTCCTTCGCATCCGATCGCTGAAAGGGGTGGTCAATGACGATACCAACATCCTATCTCAACCATACCGACGCCGAAGTCGCCCGAAAGGCTCGCGCCACCTATCGCGACGGCCTCGTCGCCCCCACTTCCGGCATTGCACCCGGCTTCACGCAGGCGAACATGATCGTGCTGCCGCGCGACTGGGCCTTCGATTTCCTACTCTATGCTCAGCGCAATCCAAAACCTTGCCCGGTGCTCGATGTCTCCGATCCCGGCTCGCCCACCACGCTTCTGGCGCCCGGCGCTGATCTGAGAACCGACTTGCCGCTTTACCGCATCTGGCGGGACGGCAAGCTTGCCGAGGAAACCGCTGACGCCACCGCCGCCTGGACGGAGCGCGATGATCTCGTTGCCTTCCTGATCGGCTGCAGCTTCACCTTCGAAACGCCGATGGTGGAAGCGGGTATCGAAATCCGCCACATGACCGACAAGAGCAATGTGCCGATGTACCTCACCAACCGGCCCTGCCGCCCGGCCGGCCGGCTGAAGGGCAACATGGTCGTTTCCATGCGGCCGATCCCGGCATCACGCGTCGCCGATGCGGCCACCATTTCCGGACGTTTTCCGGCAGTACATGGCGCACCCGTGCATGTCGGCGCGCCGGAAGAAATTGGCATCACCGACCTCGCAAAGCCTGATTTCGGCGATGCTGTTCGGATCGAACCGGGCGAAGTTCCGGTATTCTGGGCCTGCGGCGTGACCCCACAGGCCGCCGTGATGGCATCGGGTGTTCCCTTTGCCATTACCCATGCGCCGGGCCACATGTTCATTACCGATATTCCCGACACTGCCTATCACGCGTGAGGATATGATGCGTTTTCTCCCCGTCAGCCTCACCACAATCCTTGTCGAACTCGCCGATCTCGATGAAACGCTGGCACTGTTCGCCTCGCTTCAGAATGATCCGGTCGAAGGCATTGAAGAGACGGTGCCGGCTGCCCGTACCCTGATGATCCGTTTCCGCCCTGAGAAAATCGATGCCGAAGCGCTGGCCGCGCGGCTGGCAAGTCGCGATCTCTCGGCAAAAATCGCGCCTTCGGACAATCTCGTGGAAATCCCCGTCCATTATAATGGCGAGGATCTCGCAGACGTTGCCGAACTGACCGGCATGAGCATCGACGAAGTCATTCGCCGTCATACCGAAAGTGAATTCACCGTGGCCTTCTGCGGGTTTGCGCCCGGTTTCGGTTATCTGGTCGGCGGCGATCCGGCCCTGCATGTGCCACGCCGGCAAAGCCCGCGCACCCGTATTCCCGCCGGCTCGGTGGCGCTGGCCGGCGCTTTCAGCGGCGTCTACCCACAAAACAGTCCCGGCGGCTGGCAGATCATCGGTACCACGCCGGTCAAGATGTGGGACATTAACCGCGACCCCGGTGCGCTTTTCCAGCCGGGTTATCGGGTGCGTTTCTTCGACTTGGACAAGGCCGGTCGAACGGTCGATTTCCCCGTCCCGGCAGCACGCGGCTCCGAGAAGGCGCCGACAAAAGACGGTCCGCATTTCGAGGTGCTAACCGCGCCGATGCCCGCCATCTTCCAGGATCTTGGCCGTTTCGGCCAGACCGGGCAGGGTGTTTCCGCCTCCGGCGCTCTGGATCGCGGCGCGTTTAATGCCGCAAACCGCATCGTCGGCAATCCGGTCAACACGCCCTGTCTTGAACTGACGCTTGGCGGTTTCTCCTTCAAAAGCGCAAGCCGCATCGTCATCGGTATAACCGGTGCGCCCTGCCCCGTTACCATCACTACCGCGGATCGTAGTTTCGCGGCCAAGACCCCTGGTCTGGTCTCCCTCGAGCCCGGCGATATTGTTGCCTTCGGCCAGCCGCCGAAGGGAATGCGCTGTTATCTTGCCGTGCGCGGCGGTTTTGATGTCGAGCCGGTGCTCGGCAGTTTCGCAACGGATACACTGGCTGTTGTCGGCCCGGAACCCGTGGGTACAGGTGCAATCCTGCCGCTCAAGGGCGAGAAGTCTGGTCTTTCCAGTGTGTCGATCGATGAGGTTTCGGCCTTTGATCCTCCGGCAACCGGCGAGGTCGTGACACTGGATGTCGTTCTCGGCCCCCGCACCGACTGGTTCACACAGAAAGGTATCGAGACCCTGACCGGCCAGCTCTGGCAGGTCACGCCGCAATCAAACCGGGTGGGCATCCGCCTTGCCGGCGACGTGGCAGTGGAACGTAAGGACAGCGCCGAATTGCCGAGCGAAGGCACAGCGACCGGGGCGATCCAGATTCCCCATAGCGGCCAGCCGGTTCTATTCCTTGCCGATCACCCCTTGACCGGCGGTTATCCCGTCATCGGCGCGGTAGCGGAATATCATCTCGATCTTGCCGGGCAAATCCCCGTCAACGCCAAAATCAAGTTCCGCCCGATCGGCCCCTTCGCCGAAATCGCGACCAAAAACACATAATTTCGAGGAGAAGAGCGATGAAAAAAGTGCTGATTGCCAATCGCGGCGAGATCGCCGTGCGCATCATCCGCGCATGTCGCGATTACGGCCTGCAATCGGTCGCCGTTTATGCCGATCCAGACCAGGATGCGCTTTTCGTCCGGCTGGCGGATGAGGCATATGCGCTGGAGGGCGTGCGCCCTGCCGAGACCTATCTCGATATCACCAAGCTGATCGCAATTGCCAAACGCGCCGGCGCCGATGCCGTGCATCCCGGTTACGGCTTCCTGTCCGAACGCGCCGAATTTGCGCAAGCTGTTCTCGATGCCGGACTGATCTGGATCGGTCCCGATCCTCACGTCATCGAAGCATTGGGAGACAAGGTCGAGGCGCGGCGCATCGCCACCGGCGTCGGCGCGCCGCTGGTTGCCGGCAGCGACGGCCCGGTTTCTTCCGCAGCCGAAGTCACTGCCTTTGCCGAAGAGTACGGCCTGCCCGTCGCGATCAAGGCGGCGCATGGCGGCGGCGGGCGCGGCCTTAAAGTGGCGTGGAAGATGGAGGAGATTGCCGATCTCTATGAATCCGCCGTGCGCGAGGCGACAGCCGCTTTTGGCCGTGGCGAGTGTTTTCTGGAACGCTTTCTCGACCGCCCACGCCACATTGAGGCACAGGTTATCGCTGACAAGCACGGCAATGTACTGGTGCTCGGCACCCGCGACTGCTCGCTGCAGCGCCGGAACCAGAAACTGATCGAGGAGGCTCCTGCCCCCTTCCTCTCCGACGAGCAACGCCGGAAAATCCATGACGCCGCCAAGGCAATCTGTGCCGCAGCCGGTTATTCCGGCGCCGGCACCGTCGAATTCCTGCTCGGCGTTGATGGCACGATTTCCTTCCTCGAGGTCAATACGCGCCTGCAGGTGGAACATCCCGTTACCGAAGAAACCACCGGCATTGATCTCGTCATTGAGCAGTTCCGTATTGCTGAAGGCCACAAGCTTCGTGTGCTTGAAACACCGGAACCGCGCGGCCACTCCATGGAATTCCGCATCAATGCCGAAGATCCCGGCCGCGGCTTTCTGCCGACGCCCGGCTCGATCTCGGTTTTCGATGCGCCCTCCGGCCCCGGCATTCGCATGGATAGCGGCGTTGTCAGTGGCTCCAGCGTGCCTGGTGTGTTCGATTCGCTGATGGCGAAGCTCATCGTCACCGGTGTGGATCGCGATCAGGTTCTGCGTCGTGCCCGCCGCGCGCTCAAGGAATTCCGCATCGAGGGTATCGCCACCGTTCTGCCATTCCATCGCGCCGCAATCGAGACGGATGATTTCATCGGCACGGATGGTTTCAAGGTTCATACCCGCTGGATCGAGACCGATTTCGCCGCCATGCCCGACGCCATGGAGCGCCCGGCACCGGCCGATGACCCGTCGATAACCCGCACCTTTCTGGAAATCGACGGCAAGCGCGTCTCCGTCGGACTGCCGAGCCTGCTGCTATCAGGGCTTGGTGCCGTCAGCGGCGGGAATACGGCTGCTCCCGGTGCTGCGATCAAGGAAAAGGAAGGCGAAATCATTGCCCCCGTTTCCGGCACCCTGCAATCTTTCAAGGTGAAAGACGGTGATGTGGTTTCCGAAGGCGATCTGCTGGCCGTCATGGAAGCCATGAAGATGGAGACACAAATTGTCGCCACCAAGGCCGGAAAAGTGCGCCTGATCGTCAAGGAAGGCGACTATCTGCAGGCGGGCGCAGCCCTCCTCGACATAGCCGGCTAATATACGTCGGATCTGCCGGCCTCACAACTGCAGATCGCGCATCTCCGGCGGCGGAACCCTTTCGCCGCCGGGCCGTTTATGGCGCGACCTGCTAACCATCGTGAGGGAAATATGGCCGGACGCACCTTGCTTCAATTCTTCCATTGGTATTATCCGGACGGAGGGAAATTATGGAGCGAGGTGGCCGAAAAGGCCGAAAGCCTTGCCAAAATGGGCATCACCGATATCTGGCTGCCACCGGCCTATAAAGGCGCTGCCGGTGGTTATTCGGTCGGGTACGATACCTACGATCTCTTTGACCTCGGTGAATTCGACCAGAAGGGCACCGTCGCCACCAAATACGGTGATCGCGCCGCCCTTGAACACGCCGGCCGGACGCTGAAGGAAAACGGTGTCCGTGTCATCCATGATGTGGTTCTCAACCACAAGATGGGGGCGGATGAGAAAGAGAAAGTTCGGGTTCGCCGCGTCAATCCCGAAGACCGCACTGATATCGACGACGAGGATTTTCAGGCGCTCGCCTATACCAAATTCACTTTTCCCGGGCGAAAAGGCGCACATTCCAAGTTCATATGGGATTTGAAATGCTTCAGCGGTGTGGACCACATCGAGGAGCCGACCGAGGACGGTATTTTTCGTCTCGTCAACGAATATGGCGATGGCGAGTGGAACGAAGAGGTCGATCAGGAAAACGGCAATTTCGACTACCTGATGGGCGCTGACGTCGAGTTCAGAAATCGGGCGGTTTACGAGGAGCTCAAGTATTGGGGCCGATGGCTCTCCGAGCAGGTGCAGGTCGATGGCTTCCGTCTGGATGCCGCCAAACATATTCCGGCATGGTTCTTCCGCGACTGGGTCGGCCATATGCGTGAGACTGTCGATCCCGATCTTTTTGTCGTGGCGGAATATTGGCATCCCGATATCGACGCGCTGAAAAGCTATCTCGAACTGGTCGACAAGCAGTTGATGCTTTTTGACGTCGCCCTTCATCATCGCTTCCACGACGCAGCAAAACAGGGTGGCGATTTCGACATGCGCAGCATCTTCGACGGCTCGCTGGTAGCGGCCGTTCCTGACCATGCCGTCACGCTGGTCGACAATCATGACACGCAGCCGCTGCAATCACTGGAAGCGCCGGTGGAACCCTGGTTCAAACCGCTGGCCTATGCCATCATTCTGCTGCGTGAAGAGGGCGTTCCCTGCGTCTTTTATCCGGATTTGTTCGGCACGAGCTACACGGACACTGGCAATGACGGCAATGAGCACAAAATCGACATTCCAGCGATCGAATGCCTGCCGAAGCTCATTGAAGCGCGCAGCCATTTCGCAAACGGTTCCCAGACGGACATTCTCGATGATCCAAGCTGCATCGCCTTTATCCGCCACGGCACTGCCGATGCCCCGGGCTGCGTTGTGGTAATGTCGAACGGCGAACCGGCGGAAAAGCAGATTGATCTAGGACCGGACCATGCAGGCACGGTCTGGCGGGACTTTCTGGGGCATCGAGACGAAAAAATCACCCTCGACGATAGCGGCAGGGGCGTTTTCCCCACCAATGGCGGCAGCGTCAGCGTGTGGGTTTCAGCCGAAGCCGAGTGAGGGCAACCGCCAGGAAATATCCCTCATTCACCGGGTACGAGACGGCGCGGACCTGCGCCGTCATCGGCCAGGACATCGTTCGGATTGCGTAGCGGACAATCGTCCAAAGAAAGGCAACCGCAACCGATGCAGCCGGTAAGCTGGTCGCGCAGCATCACCAGATTGTTGATGCGAAGCTGAAGCATCTCCCGCCACGACTGTGAGAACCGTCGCCAGTCCGCCGCCGTCGCTACCCGATCCTGTGGCAAATCCGCCATCGCATCCCTGATGATGCTGAGCTGGATACCGGCCCGCTGGGCGATGCGGATGATGGCTATACGCCGAAGGACGGCACGATGATAACGGCGCTGATTACCGGCAGTCCGCCAGCCCTCGATCAAGCCCTTTGCTTCGTAAAAATGGATGGTGGAAACCGCAACGCCGCTACGATGGGCAACCTCCCCCACCGTCAGGCTGTGCTTGAACACGGTACTTTCCATTCTGGCTCCTGTTTCCGGAACGATTTCCGCTCGGAAACGCGGAAACTCGTTGAAGAGCAGCCGGTATAATTCCTCAACTATAGTTGAGGTCAATAGGTGAATGGTAAAAAAAGAGGCGCCCGGTGGGCGCCCCTTCAGATCCTGCAAACAAAGCGTGATCAGAACTTGGCCGTCATGCTGATCCAGAAACGGCGGCCTTCCATGACAGTGTTGAAATCGTCAGTGCCAACATCTTTGTCGAAGACGTTGTAGACTGCAGCGTTAAGATCGACATTTTCGGCAACCGCATATTTCGCGCCGATATCAAGGGTGGTGTAGGCCTCATATTTGCGCCCGGCCATACCATTGATCGTCACCGGCGTACCATTGGTGCCGATGCGCGGTCCGGCATTGATTTCCGATCCGTGATAGTTGACCGAGGCCCAGGCTTCGAGACCATCGATCGGTGTCACCCAGTCACCCCGCAGATTGGCCATATGCTCCGGTGTCCGCGCCAGCGGGAAACCTTCATAATCGCCGGTTTTCTGTTCGGAATGTGTGTAGGTATAGTTACCACGCAGCGTCAGTTCCGGCGTGGCGTACCAGGTTGCGGTCAGCTCCACACCCTGAATCACCGCATCGTCGATATTGTAGTTATACCAGAGGCGATAATTGCGGTCCTCGCTCCAGCGGGCAGGCGTTCCATCCGGATTGAGCACCAGCGCGTTGGAAATCTTGTCCTTGAAATCGGTGTAGAAATAGGTAGCGCCAAGCGCGACATCGCCATTGTCCCAAAGTGCGGCCACTTCGTAGCTCGTGCTCTTTTCCGCCTCCAGGCTAGGATCGCCGATAATCACGCCGCAAGTGCCACTCGGACCATAGGTGCAACCACCGCCGCCGGTCGTATAGGCATAACCCGGCGCGACCTGGCGGATTTCAGGGGCGCGGAAACCGGTGGAAATGCCGCCCTTGATGGTCAGCTCCTCCGTCGCACTCCAGACGCCGTAAAGCCGCGGGCTGAAATGATTGCCGTATTTTTCGTGGTTATCCAGACGAAGACCGCCCGTCAGCGCGAAATTATCGACAATCCGCCATTCATCCTCGACAAAAAGCGCCCATTGGGTCGCCGAGAAGGTTTCGTCGAGATTGGTGCGACGTCCCGGGTTCTGGTCCGTAAGACGCGCCTCAAAATATTGGCCGCCGGTCACCAGCGTGTGGTTTCCGTACAATTCGAAGGGCGTGGTGAACTTGCCGTCCAGAACGGTGTTGCGCACTTCCGGCGAGCGCGGATTTTCGGTCACGCGCCCCGTGCGGATATTTCGGGTGAAATTGGTGCGCTCGGCCCATTCCTGCTGGAAGGAGAATTCAGATGTGGTCGGCCCCCACCGGCCGGTATGCGACAAGGACCAATGGTCGCGCGTATTGGTGTTGTAGGTGCCGTTGGCGTCAGTCGCCGCCAGCGTGTCGCCGGGTTCGGCGCTGCGGCGAAGCCGCGTCTTGCCACCTTCGAGATAGATGTCGTGGTCTTCATTCGGCGTAAACGTCAGACGGCCGTTGAAGTCATATTCCTTGGCGCCCGTGGTGCCGTTGAGGACGCTATCTTCGCCGCGTGTGAAGCCCCTGCCCCAGACCTGCAGGCCCAGCTGGTCCTTCAGGATCGGCCCATTGGCATACCAGGAGACCTGGCCGCTATTGCCGAATTTGGAATGCTGCTGAACCGTACCCTCGGTGGTGACGGAGCCGGACCAGACATCGCCGACCTTGCGGGTGATGATGTTGATGACGCCGCCCATCGCATCCGAACCATAAAGCGAGGACATCGGCCCACGCACGACCTCGATGCGCTCAATCGCCGAAACCGGCGGCACGAAGCTCTGTTCGAAACCGGAGTTACCGTTAGTGCGGGCATCGCGGGTGCTCTGCCGCTTGCCGTCAACGAGGACCAGCGTGTAAGCGCCGGGCAATCCGCGAATGAAAATATCCTTTTCATTGGCGATGCCGGTGACAGATACACCCTGCACTTCACGCAGAGCATCTGTCAGATCGCGATAGGATCCCTTTTCCAGATCCTCGCGCGTGACAACGGTGATGCTGGCAGGCGCATCCTTCACATTCTGCTCGAAGCCGGATGCGGTGACGACGATCTGCTGGAGAACCGTCGTTCCATCGGATGCCTGCTGCGCATAAACGGGCAGAGCAAAGCCCAGCGCCGTTCCGGCCATTGCTGCCGAAAGACCGGCCTTTATTATTGTCGCGGCGTTGTTCCGGCCGCGGTACTTCAATTCCATGTTACGCCCCCGCATTTAACTTGAGAATTTAACCCCACTTATTTAGGAGGGAGTGCGGGCGCAATGCGTTTGTTTTCGAACCATTCTAAATTCCAGAAATTGCAAAAAGGGCTCCTCCACTCAGCGGCGGAGTAAAAAAATCGCAAGATGACAACCGGCAAGAGAAAAGAACAATCAGCTTCCCCGACAAAGCCAGACAGGCTTGGACAGCTGAAATTACTTGTCGCTTTCGACGCGTTGCTGCGGGAAGGCAGTGTCAGCCGAGCCGCGGCCGGTATGGGAATGCCTGTTTCCTCGATGAGCCGCATATTGCAGCAGCTGCGGGAGAAATACGGGGACCAGCTGTTTTTACGCACCGGCCAGGGCCTGCGTCCGACCCCCTTTGCCGAGAACATGCGGTTGCGGATCCGCTCGCTGGCAGCGGAAGCGGATAACCTGATCGATTACTCACGGGAGAAACCGGAACTACCCGCCGCTGCCAACAAAAGTGGCTGGGAACGGCCGTTGCTGATGAAGGCGCCACCGCTTTCACTTCGCCCGAGCGTTGCGCTGGAAGGCCAGCCGACACCGGAAAACATCGCTGATCGTCTCGCCCGTATCGGCCACAATGCCGATCCGCAGCAGCGGCTTGCCAAATATATCGCGACCTCGGCAATGGGCATCGGCAATAGCCGCCCGCTCAGCCAAGAGGAGGCGATGGATGCGCTGTCGATCATTCTCGACGGCAATGCCGATCCGATCCAAATCGGGGCGCTGCTTGCAACCATGCATTATCGCGGTGGGACCGCAGCGGAGCTTGCCGGTTTCATTGAAGCCATGTGGCAGCATATAGAAAGAGACCGTCAGCGGCCTGCCGCCGTTGATCTCGACTGGCCGGCCTATATGTCGCCCAAACATCGTGACGCACCCTGGTTCCTGCATTCCGCCCGCCTCGTTTCCATGGCGGGATACAGCGTTTTGTTACACGGCCATGTGGGTCAGGGAGAAAATGGCGGCAAGCTCGAACTTGCAGCTGAAGCCTGTGGAATTCCCCTCTGCCATTCCCTTTCGCAGGCGGCCGAGGCCACAGCCTCGGAACGGATCGCCTATTTGCCGATTGGCGGCCTGTCTCTGCAGTTCCAGAGCCTGCTTGGCCTGCACGGCATTCTGGAAATGCGCCTGCCGCTCAATACGGTCGTGCATCTTCTCAATCCGCTGCGCGCCAGAAGCGCCATCATCGGTGTCGCCCGCCCCTCCTATCAGGAGCTTCACCGCGACACTGCGCGGCTGCTTTCGGTGGAAAACCTCGCCATTCTCGGCAATACGCGGGATTTTGCGCAATTCACACCGTTTCGCAGCACCCGGATTTTTGGCCTTTCCAAAGGCAAGGATGTGGAATTCGTCATTCCAGCCCGCGAAACGCCACCCGCCGAAATGCCGACCATGTTCACCACCTTCGAATATTGGCGGGCAGTCTGGACGGGGGCAGCCAGAGACGAAAGGGCGGAAACCACCATCATCTCCACAGCTGCAATCGCGCTGATGCTGGTCAACGACATGACCATGCCATTTGAAGAGGCCTATGCCCGCAGCCTGCGGCTGTGGCACGACCGGGCGCGTAATTTCGTCAATGTCTGAAAGCTCGGGGCCTGAAAGCTCAGGCGTTGGCGACTGATTTTTTCAGTGCCAGATACTCCCACACGGCAACGAGCAGCAGGACGCCCGTGCTTGCCAGTTGCAGAATATAGAGCGGTATGCCCGGCACCGGCAAAAGCAGGCAGAGCGCCACCAAACCGGCAAAATGCGAGACGGGCCGCTGGTAAGTGGCGGCAATCTTGACACCGATATTACCGGCCAGAAACAAAACCGGGCCGCCAAGAATAGCGATGGCCTCCCTCAACGTTGCGTCCTCCCGGGCGTGGGAAAGGCTGAAATCCTCTCCCACAGCCGTCAGGATAATGCCCGCCACGATGGGAAGGTGGCCATAGTTGAAAAGATTATGGGCGATCTTCGCTTTCTCTTCGGCGTTCTCAGCCTTTCTGGACGCTTCCTCCTGCCCGTGATGGAAATAAATCCACCACATCACTACGGTGCTGACGAAGGCCGAGCAGAAAACAATGAATGTTAGGGTCGAATTCATATATTCGGTGGCCGTGCGGCCGGTGGTGAGAATGGTTTCGCCAAGGCAGATGATCACGAACAGAGCACAGCGCTCCGCCAGGTGTTCGCCGGAAAGATGCAGCCGGTCCTCGTCGCTGGATGCCACACCCGGCACCACATAACGGCAGGCCGGCCCCGCATATTCGATCGCCAGTGCCACACCCCATAGGAGAATACGGTCCGTTAGATCGAGCAGTCCGCCGGCCAGCCAAAACAGGCTTGATATGACGAGCCAGATCGTCACGCGCACGAAAACCAGAAACGACTGCCGGTCTTCTCCCTTGAAAGCATAGAGCGCAAAAAGGCTCCGCCCCACCTGCATGGTGCTGTAGATGAGGGCGAAAACGAACCCCTGTTCCGCAAAAGCTTCCGGCAGAGCGATGGCCAGCAGAACCCCACCGAACATCAGGACAAAGAGGAGAATCCGGACCGGCTCCTTTTCCGTATTCAGCAGATTGGTGATCCAGGTGGTGTGTATCCACAGCCACCATAACGACAATATCAGGATGCCTGCCTCAAGCGCAGCCGTTGGCCCGAAATCCTTTGCCAATGCATGCGAGAGCTGGATGAGCGCGAAGACAAAAACCAGATCGAAAAACAACTCGGGGAAAGTCGCCTTTTCAGCGTCCTGTCCTTCTCGCCTGATCCAGCTTTCCGCAGCCGGCGTGCACGCGGAGATCTCTGTTTCAGTTCCCATTCTGCTTCTGCGCCTGTTCGTGAACTATAAAGTCGCTGCTGTTCCCCCTCTCATCGTTGTGAGAGATCAGCGTCCACGCCAGATCTATCTAGGCTCGAAGTTCGCCCGGGAAACTCGAGCGCGCGCGCACTGTCTGGATAAAAGCGCGGCCCTACCATTCTTATCTTCCTGCCCAGGACGTCCGTAATATAATCGGGTGCGGCAGATGCATCAGAGAATGTGACGTTCCGGGCATTATCATGCTCCAGCGTGCTGACCTCGATGGGCTGAGCAACTACCGGCAACGCCGTCACGCAGATGAAGGATGCGGCGAGAAAAATTGACTTGGGCAACATCGGTCTATCCCTGGCGTAATTATTTGCGCCATAAACAGCCTGCACCCGTTTTTGTTCCGACGCTGTCAGGCCTCTCCGTCGAGATAGCTGCGATATTGCACATAATCAGCGCTTGGTTGCCCATCGACAATTTCAGGCGGCCGGCCCGTGCCTCCAGTCAGATAGCCAGCGCTTTCGAGCTCCGCTTTCAAGAGCGTCTCAATCGCCACGTGCCGGGGCAAGGCATTGTCCGCCATATAAAGAGCAACGGCCAGCTCCATATCGTCTGGGAAAATCATGGGCGCGGCGTTCCTTTTCAACAATCAGGCGGAAACGACGTAATGACGTCGAAGGTTCAATCCTGCCGATTTGTGCCTGCATTTCCGGCCAGCAATCGTCTGCAAAATGATTGCCTCTGGCCGCTACCAAAACATCGTGAGCAACAGTTTTGGACGCCAGTTAAAGGGCTTCCCCCTTCTGCTTTTTGCGGGGGAATGAGACCGAAAATAACACGTATATGACCCAATCGGTACCGCTAGGCGACCAAAACACCTCGGACTCAAGCGATTGAAACCAATCGTTGAAAAACGCAAACGAAAGCTAAGTGGTATTTAACTTTCATTACCTTGCATTAACCATAGGAGTTCTCGTTGGCTGAATGCTGGTGTGTTTAACAGCAGCCTTGCCGCGAATCTCTCTGGGGTTCTGAAAACAGTGCAAATCTACCTGTGGACTGGCTTTTTCGCAAGCTATCGCCATTTCCCCGGCGGTTCAGGTTTTACGCTCGCATGGTTGCCTCCAGCTTGTCTGTGCGACCGCGCAGCTGCGCCAGCAGCATGGCTTGAAGATCAAAACCACCCTCCTGTGCCTTCCGGGTCAGATTGCGGAGATATCCACCCAGCGAGCTGATCTGCTCCGCCTTCTGCAGCAGGCAGGCAAGGATAGCCGCCGTTCCCTGTCGACCGAAGGCGGTAAGCGCATCCTGATAAGCCGACTGGCTGATGTTGAACATGGTTCTGATGACGGAGGTTGCCACCTCCAGGTCGCGCCAGCCCGTCACCGCGCCGCCTGGGGCATAGAGCGAGATATCCGGGCAAGCTTTCAAAACCAAAACAATATCAGGAACAAAAAATTGCTTATGAACAACAGACTTGAGCGGTGGTGGCGAAGTGTTTGCACTGGCAGGTGCGGCATATGCTGGCTGAGCTGCGGTGTTTGCGACGGGTGGAACGGTTGCCGGTTCACGCAAATCTTGCGGTTTAGATATGGATTCGGATTCTGAATTCTTTATGAGGCGCTCATTTTGGCAGTCATTGCCGCTCAAATCTTCGGATTTTTCAATATTTTCCAGATAGTTGGTCACTTCTGCGCGTATCGAGGCCAGAAAACCGGCGATTTCCTTGAGTTCAGCGGGTTTTGAATTGCGGCCAAGCGAGCGGGCAACGGCATTGTAGCGGGTCTGAAATCCTTCGACTGGTTCAGTCTGGCCGCTGGCGGCAATCATTTCGCAGAGTTTCTGGATATCACGGCGGCAAAGGCTGATGCTTTCGCGAAGCCGTTGAAGATCGAGCCGCTCGCGAATGATGCGTTCAGCCAGGTCTTCAATTTCCGCCTTGCGGGCAAGAAGCGGCGCCAGCGAGAAACCATAGGCTTCGCTGATCTCCCCTCCCCTGTGCTTGCGGGCGTAGCGTTTTCCGTTTGGACTATCTTTACGGATAATGAGACCGGCTTCGACGAGAGCCGAGAGATGCCGGCGCAACGTCTGTTCGGCCATACCATGGGCTCTCAGCGACAATTGCGTATTGGACGGGAAGACGACCAGACCGGCTTCGCTTGAGAGTTCGTTCTTCGGATAGAAACTCAAAAGCGCGTTCAAAACCGCAAGCGAGCGATCGGTCACGCCGAGCAATGGTCTTGCTTCACAGACCGAACGATAGAGTTTCCATTTATCGACCGCTTCGGTTTTAATGTTTTTCTGTGCGGCAAACTGAGTTGCGAGAACGCCAAACGACATCGCTCGCCGCCCAAAGGGCGTCGTTACATGTGTGCTGTCCATGTCTTTCACCTTTCACAAGGCAAAAGAAAATCGCTCACCGAAAAATTCGATGCCAAGACTCTTGACTATGATTCGCGGAAATGAGATTCTTTGGTTGCTTAGATCAAAGAAAGGCTTCCGTGCGGCAACGTTCGGGGGCTTTTTTCTTTTGTAATGCGTCTCCTGTTAGTCGTTCGAGTTAAAAATCACTGCTTGGATCGGTATTCGGCAAACAGCGCCTGAAGATGTTCCAGAACGAACTCGGCAAATTCCGGGGCTTCGTTCTTATCGATCGAGATATCCAGCTTGCGGTCGCTCTCAACCACCTTTGCCAATCGACCACCGGTTTCCGACGACCAGACACCGGCTTTTTTCGCCTGGGCTTTGGGCTTCAGGAAATCCAGAAGTGATTTGAATCTGTCTTCGGAGACAAGCGCCGCAACGGAAGGCTCCTTGACATAAGCGCGGGCAGCTTCCTTGACCTGCGACGAGGAAAGCTGATCGGCAAGATCCATCCAGTTACGGCGACCGACGCTGGGCGCGGGACCGATAAGATCGACCAGATCCTCCGGAATGCGGCCGACGACTGACAACATGTTGGAAAGATCGCCTTTATGCAGCGACATTGCCGCCATGATCGTATCACGGGGAAACCGCATCTGCAGTTTCTGGGCAAAGCGCGCCTTTTCGATATAGGTGAGATCGCGACGCTCGTTGTTTTCCTGTCCCTGTGCCACGACCAGCTGTTCATCACTAAGATCGCGAACGACGGCCTTGACCGGGATACCAAGGCTCGAGACGGCACGCAGACGGCGATGACCGAAGGCAACCTGATAGCGGCCCGGAAACTCGGGATGCGGGCGCACCAGAATGGGAACCTGCTGTCCCTGCTCGCGAATGGCTTCCACCAGACCTGCATCCGCTTCTTCGGAAGCCGGCATACGATCCGGTATGAACGAAGGATCAATATCGGCAGGATTGAGGGAAACGATCGTCAGACCCTCGGCGAGCCGCTTTTCGATCTCTTCAGCTCGCTTTGCACGTTCAGAAACTTCGTTCAGGGACTGGCCGATCATACCAACCGGTGAGTTGGCAACATCAGTCACCAGATCGGGAGAACCAAGGATGGGCCTGATGCGTGGCCGCGCCCGCTCAGTAGCTGCGTCGTTGTTGTCGGTAGCTGGTGTACCTAGATTTGCGAAAATCTGCTTTCTGCTCATGCTGCCCTACCCCACGCTTTTTTGATCAGTCCTTCGACTTCAGCGTTTACATTGTTCATGGCTTCCAGCGCGCGATCATAGGTCGAGCGGGTGAACTGGGTTCTCTCGACCTCGAAAAGCGTCTGGTTGGTCAACCCGGCGTCAGAGACAGCCGTGCTCTTCAGCATCGGATGATTGAGGACGTTTTCACCGAAGATCGAACGCAGGAAAGCAACCATCTGATTTTGCGGGCCGTCACTGGGTTCAAACCGGGTGATGAGATAACGCATCCAGTTATAATCGGATCGCGCACCTGCCCGGCCGATTTCGGCGAGCAGATCGCCGGTCATGGCGAGAAACTGGTTCATGGACATGACGTCCAGCATCTGCGGATGAACGGTGACGAGAACCGAGGTAGCTGCCGTCAATGCCGAAAGCGTCAGGTAACCGAGTTGCGGCGGGCAATCGATCACGACGACATCATAGAAATTCTGGGCCTGGGCGATTGCCTGACCGATGCGGGCAAAAAACAACGTGTCACCCGGAGCGCGACGCATCAGTGCGCGAGGCGTGTCGTGCTCGAACTCCATGAGCTCCAGATTGCCCGGAACGATGTGAAGGCCGGGAATATAGGTGCCACGAACGATCTCGGCGATCGGACGGCGTTCCTCGTCATAGCGGATCGCGCCATAGAGTGTTTCATTCGGGCCGACATCGATCTCCGGCTGATGACCGAAGAGAGCGGACAAACTGGCCTGAGGATCAAGGTCGATTGCGAGAACCCGATAACCGCGCAGCGCCAGATATTGCGCCAGATGCGCCGACGTCGTGGTCTTTCCGGAGCCGCCCTTGAAATTCATGACGGCGATAACCTGGAGTTCTTCGCCGTCACGACGGTGAGGCAGGTAGCGGCGTGTGCCACGTGCGCCCTGATCGAGAAGCTTTCTGATCTCATGCATGTCTTCAACGGAATAGGAGCGGCGGCCTGAGGCCTGTGCCGCGTCAAGTTCCGGACGCTCAGCTGCGATCTGGCGAAGATAAGCCTCGCCAATTCCAATCAGCCGCGCGGTTTCGGCAGGCGAGAAATGTCGCATGCTCTTTTCGGTGTGGGGTGAAAATGTATTTGCATTATGCGCCTGCAATTGGGCTGACAGTGCAGCCGAATGCTGTTGTATAAGGCCCGTCAGGTCGGGGGCCCCTGCAGCACGTCTTGAGTCGGCACTCTGTGTCATTTGTCTTCTTTCGCTCGATATCGCAGTGGCGGTTTTTTTCGAAAAAGGCGGTTTTTTCCGCAACTGAGATATAAGCGCCGATTCTCTTTTCGGCGCAATAGGCTTTTTTCCCGGTTGCGAAAGTGCCGCTAAAGCATTGTGGAAGAATCACATTTGGTTTTTGTGACAGTTTGACGGTTAGCCGCGGCTAACTTCTTTAATATTGGTCGGCGGGAGCGATTGCCGACTATCCGACCGTCGGCGATTCAAAGCCCTTGGAGTTAGCCGCGGCAAACTTTCCGCAGCGGATATAGAGATGTTTGACCTTCGACCAGACGCAGTGGGGAAAAGTGAAGGGTGGACATTCGCAGGCGTTTAATCTCTACTCATTGACTAGAGTATCGTTGGGCCGCGCGCTCCCGGGTGGCTATTCATACTGTCGCAGGTTGGAGGAATGAATGTCCTATGATGTTGCTCTCGTCGGGTCCGGCTTCGCTGCCATCTGTACTGCCGCCCATCTTCTCTCTTCTCTGCCAGCGAAGGCCTCGATCGTTATTGTTGGCGACGAGTCTGACTTTGGGCGTGGAACAGCCTATCGTACCGAACTACCCTATCACCGGCTGAATGTCCCGGCTGGACGCATGAGTGTCTTTCCTGACCGCCCGAAGGATTTCGTCGACTGGCTGAAGGAAAGCGGGATAGGGGACGATCCTCTATTGTTTGCATCGCGCGGAGATTATGGTCTCTATCTGAGAGATAGATTGGCCACCCTGTTGAGGAGTCGGGAACAGAGAGCAAGGGTGGATTTCATTCGGGCCAAGGCTTCCACCTGTCGCCCTGCCGATGCGGGCGGATTCACCTTCGTGCTCGAAAACGGTGAGACCATGCGCGCGCAAAACGTTGTTCTGTGTGTGGGTGTCGGGGCGGCCAGTTTGCCGGTGCAAACTGTCGCGAATGACGAGGGCAGGGCGCAGCGGATCATCGGTCACTGCTGGCAGCCGGGATGGCTGTCGAAGGTTAAGACGGGCGACCGCGTCTGTATTCTCGGTTCCGGGTTGACGATGATTGATCAGGTGCTGACCCTGCGGGGAAAAGGGCACACGGGGCCAATCCATGTTCTGTCCCGTCGCGGGCTTGTGCCGCATCCGCATATCAGCCCCCCTTTGCCTCCCGTCGATCCGATATTACCAGAGGAAACCACTGAGATTAGCCGCCTGTTACAGTCTTTGCGCAAACAGGTGAGGGACGGCGCGCCATGGCGGACGGTGATGGATGGATTGCGGCCGAGAACGCAGTCGCTTTGGCAAGTTCTCACGGTTGCTCAAAGAAGCAGGTTTCTCCGGCATGCACTTCCCTGGTGGAATATTCACCGGCACCGCATCGCGCCGGAGGTTCATGCGGCTTTTGAGAAACTGCTTGCGGATGATGTTCTGGAAGTCCACGCGGGTTATCTGAACTCCGTTGAAGAGCAGGATGAAGGCATTACCTTGCGCTACCGCCGCCGGCATACGCAGATATCGAAAGAGCTGCAGGTGGACTGGGTTGTCAATTGCACCGGTATGGAGCGAGCGGGCATTGGTCATTCGCGCCTCTTGGAAAATATGAGGAACGACGGTGTGCTTCTGCTGGATCCTCTGGGTCTCGGCGTCGAGGTGGACGACGAGTCTCGCCTGTTGCGAGCGGATGGACAAAGCTGGCCCGGCCTCTTCGCCGCTGGCGCGCTGACGGCGGGCCGTTTGTGGGAAATAACCGCCGTGCCGGATATTCGCGTACAGGCGCAAAAAATTGCGCAACACGTCACGGACAGGGTGTCAGCGAAGGGGTAAATTGCTGATATGAAATATCGGAAACATCAACTGTGCTCGAGGAATGTTTGTTCGCCGCTGGTCGTCTCCGGATTGACCATCCCTGGTGTTAGCCGCGGCAAACTTTCCCAGTTCGTGAATAGCTAACGAACGAACAGTTGTTGATTTCCAAGCCCGAAGGCACGGGTCGGAACCACTTGCCTAGGAGTGGTGGATGGGAACCTATCGAATGCTCTTGCAGCAAGAGTTGAATTCTCGAGAATAGCGCTCATCCCTGATGTAAGGCCGGATTAGCGATTTCGTGCTGGCAATGGCGTGACAGGCGCGTTTCCTCCAGTTTGCTAAATAATTTACATCGCTTATGGAATGTTGCCGTAAAACCGGCTATAAATTCCGGAAAATGCGATAATGATGAAAATTATTTGCGAGGTTTTAATGGAAAAGCAGAAGCTGGTAAGATTCGCAACGGCTGATAATCAGGCCGGCGGCCAACGTCGACCATTTGCCAAGGCCGTTCGGGCCGGCGATTTTGTCTATGTTTCCGGGCAGGTGCCGACTATTGACGGGGAAGTGGTGACCGGCGGCATCGTGGCACAGACCGAGCAGGTTGTAGCCAATATCAAGGATGTTCTGGCGCTTGCCGATTGCACGCTTGCCGATGTGGTGAAGGTTAATGTCTGGCTGGACGATGCCCGCGACTTTTCGAGCTTCAACGCTGTTTTCCAGAAATATTTCATTGATCATCCGCCGGCTCGCTCCACCGTGCAGTCGCCGCTGATGGTCGATGCAAAGGTGGAAATGGACGTTATCGCTTATAAGCCATTGGCTTAACTATCTGATTTTTATGGCTTTGAGAGCATATGATGACCTATCCCTGGCCTGAAGAGGGCACACCACTCGATGCGATTTCAACGCCGATGCCGGTGATCGATGAAGATCGGCTTGCGGCCAATATTCTCAAGGCGCAATCCTATCTCGATGAGCATGGCAAGGCCTTCCGACCGCACATCAAGACGCACAAGATCCCGGCTATCGCCAGGCAACAGCTTCAGGCCGGCGCGATCGGCATCAATTGCCAGAAGGTCAGCGAAGCGGAAGTTTTCGCGGATGCCGGCTTCGACGACATCCTGATTACCTTTAATATTCTTGGCGCAGCAAAATTGTCGCGACTAAAGGCGCTGAATGCGCGTATTGGCCGGTTGAGTGTCGTTGCCGACAGCGCCGCGACGATTGCTGGCCTTGCTGGCACATTTGATACGGAAAAGCCGCTCGCCGTGCTTGTCGAATGCGATACCGGCGGAAAGCGTTGTGGCGTACAGACGCCGGAAGCCGCCCTGGTGCTTGCAGAAAAGATCAATGCGGCTCCGGGTCTCGTTTTCAAAGGCATTTTGACCTATCCGGCACCGGGCGGCGCTGAAAAGGTCGAGAGTTTCATTGGCGAGACAATGGCGCTGCTGGCGGCGAAAAGCATCGAATGCCCTGTGCGCTCCAGCGGCGGTTCACCGGATTTTTACGCCGCACACCTTGTGCCTTCGGCAACCGAACACCGGGCGGGTACCTATGTCTATAATGACCGCGCCATGCTGCGCGCCGGTCATTGTGCGGCTGGTGATCTGGCAATGCATGTTCTCGCCACTGTGGTGTCGCGGCCCACGCCCGATCGAGCCGTGCTCGATTGCGGTTCCAAGGCTTTGACCTCCGATCTTCTTGGTTTCAGCGATTACGGGCTGATCGAAGGTTATGAGGGTGCAAAAATCATCTCGCTTTCGGAAGAACATGCAGTTGTCGATCTATCCGGCTGCACGTCCGGCAGGCCGGAAATCGGTGATGTGGTCAAGGTCGTGCCGAACCATACCTGCGTCGTCAGCAACCTTTTCGACAGGATGGTGTTTCATCGAAACGGTCTTGTGACCCGGGTTGAAGACGTGGCCGCACGTGGTACCGTCTGGTAAGATTACCCGGCTAATCATATTAAGGGACAGAAAACTGCGTAAAGCAGTCCCGGTAACGAGAAATACAAAAATGCGTATATTCACGGCGTCGCTCGCCACCGAAACCAACACGTTTTCGCCCGTCCCGACGGATATGGATGCTTTCCGCGCGGCTTTTTATGCCGGGCCGGGTGAACATCCGGAAACACCGACGCTCTGCTCTTCGCCGGTGCCAATCCTGCGGCGTCGCGGCAAGGCGGAAGGGTTCACGGTGATTGAGGGCACGTCCTGCTGGGCGGAGCCTGCAGGTCTCATCCAGCGCCAGACTTATGAAACGCTGCGCGATACTATCCTTGCGGAGCTCCAGGAAGCGCTGCCGGTTGATGCGGTCGTTCTTGGTCTTCACGGCGCAATGGTGGCGCAGGGATATGATGATCCGGAAGGTGATTTTCTGTCGCGTGTGCGCGCAATGGTCGGGCCCGACGTGTTGATCGCGGCGGAATTTGACCCGCACAGCCATCTGACGGCGCTGCGAGTTAAAAATCTCGACCTCATGGCGACGTTCCTGGAGTTTCCCCACACCGATTTCGAAGAACGCGGCGAGCATGTCGTTGAACTGGCGCTGCGTACCCTGCGTGGTGAGATCAAACCGGTCATTTCCACGTTCGATTGCCGCATGATCACCATTTATCCGACCAGCCGCGAGCCGATGCGGTCTTATGTGGACCGTTTGAAGGCGATGGAAGGCAAGGACGGCATCCTGTCGATTTCGGTCATCCACGGTTTCATGGCGGGCGATGTGCCGGATATGGGCACGCGGATTGTCGTCGTTACAGATGGAGAGAGGGAGAAGGGCGATGCGCTGGCCGAAAAGCTCGGCCATGAACTCTATGCCATGCGCAAACTGACCGCCATGCCCATGCTGGATACGGAGTCAGGCCTCGACAAGGCACTTGCCATTCGCAGCGGCAATCCGGACAAGCCGGTGGTGGTGTCGGATATATGGGACAATCCGGGTGGTGGCGTTGCGGGTGATGCCACCTATATCCTGCGGCGGATGGTGGAGCGCGGCATGGATAACATCGGTGTCGCAACGATCTGGGACCCGATTGCGGTCTCTTTCTGTCACGCCGCGGGCGAGGGGGCAGAGATCGATCTGCGCATCGGCGGCAAATCCAGCCCCGAGGGCGGTGAGCCGCTCGACTTCCGCATAAAAGTGATGCGCACCGTTGAGGCCGGCTGGCAGAGTTTCCGCAACAGCCGCGTCACGCTTGGCCGCGCTGCCGTTGTCCGGCCCGTTGGCACAGAGATCGATATCATCCTCATCACCAGTCGCACCCAAACTTATGAGCCGGATATCTTTTCCAATCTCGGGATCGATTTCGCTAAAAAAGACGTCCTGTTGGTCAAGTCAACCAATCACTTCCATGCGGGTTTTGCGCCGGTCGCCTCGGAGATCGTCTATATCGCGGCACCGACCTCTTATCCGACCGATCCGGCTACAACTGCTTATCGCAAAGCGAGCCTCAAGCTCTGGCCCCGTGTGGCCGATCCGCTGGGTCTGGACTAGGCTTTTCCAGTAGAAGCGGAATTACTCCAGGCGTGCGGTCGCTTCAGAGGGGCTGAAGTGTAATGAGGAAAACCGCGCCCGTATTTTGATCGGGCTCGACAGTGAAAGGCCTGCTGTTTTCGATCAACAGGCTGTCCAGCCGATCGAGATTGGCTTTTTCATCTCCGCTGGAGACCACAAGCGCATCGAGCGCGAGGATGAGTGTCGTGACACCCTCTGCTGTCGCGGAAAATGTGCCGGAGCGCTTTTGCACGGTATGGCGGAAAGCCGAGCGGCGGGTCATGACGTTCAGATCGACGATCGGGCCGCCGGGCAATGTCGCATTGACAGGAACATCCGCCGAAAAGGGCAGGGGGGCACTCTCCATCGTCAGCAACAGTGGCTCGTTGGCTGCGATCGCAAGCGCCATGCCATTGCCCTGAAGAATGGACAGGGTGCGGTCTATGCCGGGAAAAATCGAAAATGGTCCGTCGGTTGCAACGGTTGCCATGCTGATTCGCCAATCGAAATCATTCACGGAGGCGGCTGGCGGGAAGATAGCGATTTCCACGGTTTCGCCACCGCCATTTTTCCAGGGCATGCGTTTGTAATCGCTTGCGCGCAACAGGGTCATGATTTTCCAACTCCGCACGGTGCTGGCCGGAAACGCCTTCCGCATTTCCGGCCAAACACGAATCAATTGCCGAGAATGCCAGGCAGGCGCAAGCCCTGCTCCTTGGCGCAATCCACGGCGATCTCATAACCGGCATCGGCATGGCGCATGACGCCGGTTGCCGGATCGTTCCAGAGCACACGCTCAAGCCGGCGAGCGGCATCGTCGGTGCCATCGGCGCAGATGACCATGCCGGAATGCTGGGAGAAGCCCATGCCGACACCGCCGCCATGGTGCAGCGAAACCCAGGTCGCGCCGGAAGCGGTGTTGAGCAGCGCATTCAGGAGCGGCCAGTCCGACACGGCATCCGAACCGTCCTTCATGGCTTCGGTTTCGCGGTTGGGCGAGGCGACGGAACCGCTGTCGAGATGGTCGCGACCGATGACAACAGGCGCTTTCAGCTCGCCGTTCTTCACCATTTCGTTGAAGGCAAGGCCCAGACGATGGCGGTCGCCAAGCCCGACCCAGCAGATACGCGCCGGCAGGCCCTGAAACGCGATGCGCTCGCGTGCCATATCCAGCCAGTTATGCAGGTGCTTGTTGTCAGGCAGCAGTTCTTTCACCTTGGCGTCAGTCTTGTAGATGTCTTCCGGATCGCCCGAAAGTGCCGCCCAGCGGAACGGGCCGATACCGCGGCAAAACAGCGGACGGATATAGGCGGGAACGAAGCCGGGGAAGGCGAAAGCGTCCTCCAGCCCTTCATCCTTGGCGACCTGGCGGATGTTGTTACCGTAATCGAGCGTCGGAACACCGGCGTTCCAGAAATCGACCATGGCCTGCACGTGGACCTTCATCGAGGCGCGGGCGGCAGCGGCGACTGCTTTCGGGTCACTTTCCTGCTTGGCGCGCCATTCGGCAACTGTCCAGCCGGCCGGCAGATAACCGTGGATCGGATCATGCGCCGAGGTCTGGTCGGTGACCATGTCGGGGCGAATGCCACGGCGAAACAGTTCAGGGAAGATTTCTGCCGCATTGCCGATCAGGCCGACGGATTTTGCTTCGCCTGCCTTGGTCCATTGGTCGATGAGTGCCAGCGCCTCATCCAGTGTGTGTGCCTTTGCATCGACATAACGGGTGCGCAGACGGAAATCGACGCGGGTTTCATCGCATTCGACGGCTAGGCAGCAGGCCCCTGCCATGACGGCGGCCAGCGGCTGTGCGCCGCCCATGCCGCCAAGACCGCCGGTGAGGATCCATTTGCCCTTGAGGTTGCCGCCATAGTGCTGGCGGCCGGCCTCGACGAAGGTCTCATAAGTACCCTGCACGATGCCCTGCGTGCCGATGTAAATCCACGAACCGGCCGTCATCTGGCCGTACATGGCGAGCCCCTTCTTATCCAGCTCGTTGAAATGGTCCCAGTTGGCCCAATGCGGCACGAGATTGGAATTGGCGATCAAAACCCGCGGCGCATCCTTGTGGGTGCGGAATACGCCAACCGGTTTGCCAGACTGCACGATGAGGGTCTCGTCCTCGGTCAGATCCTTCAGCGTCGCGACGATGCGGTCGAAATCTTCCCAGGTGCGGGCGGCGCGGCCGATGCCGCCATAAACCACCAGTTCATGCGGCCGCTCGGCGACATCAGGGTCGAGATTGTTCATCAGCATGCGCAGCGGCGCTTCCGTCATCCAGCTTTTGGCGTTCAGCTCATTGCCCTGCGGCGCGCGGACTTCGCGAATATTGTGGCGCGGATTATCCATGTGATTTCCCCTTATCGTTGCGTCTCGAGCGCGAAATTTTCCATACGCGTGAGAATGGTTTTGAGATGGTTGCGCAGGCGTTCCGCCCTTTGCGCGTCATAGGCGAAAGGCGGTACCTCACTGGCGAGATGGGTGGATTGCGCCAACTCCATCTGGATAGCGTGCACGCCGGCTTCCGGTTTTCCATAATGCCGGGTCGTCCAGCCGCCCTTGAAGCGGCCGTTCAGAATGCTGTCGTAACCGTCAGCGGCAGCGGTCACGTCCACGGCAATTTTTTCGATCGTCGGATCGCAGGTCCTGCCCATATCCGTGCCGATGTTGAAATCCGGCAGCTTACCCTCGAACAGAAAGGGGATATGCGAGCGGATCGAATGGCAATCATAGAGAATTGCGATGCCGTGAATGGCCTTCACCCGCTCGATTTCCGCTGCAAGGGCTGCATGATAGGGCGCGTGGAAGGTTTCCAGCCGATAGGCGATATCAGCGTCATCCGGTTGCTGCCCCTCGTTCCAGATGGGCTTGCCGTCGAAATCGGTTTCCGGAACCAGTCCCGTCGTGTTCTGGCCCGGATAAAGGCTCACTCCGGCCGGGTCGCGGTTGGCATCGATGACGTAGCGGTGGAAGGTCGCCCTTACGGTTGTCGCGTTATCGAGAAGCCCTTCATAGAGTTCATGGATATGCCAGTCGGTATCGGCGAGAATCCTGCCGTTATCGTTGAGGCGATCCCAAATCGCAGCCGGCACATCCGTACCGGTGTGAGGCAGCCCGAGAATGATCGGCGAGGTGCCTTGGTGAAGCGAGAAAGGCGTTTTCATTGATCAGCTCCTTCTGCACTGCCGGGCAGAGAGGGTAACCCCAACGCACCGACCGGAACGGAGGAAAACAATTGGCTTGTCATCTCAAACCTCCAGCTTCGGCAAAATGTCATCCGAAATCACGGAAACCAGAGCGCCGGTAGCAATCAGGTCAGCTGCCGCCTTCAGATCCGGCGCCATATAACGGTCCTCTTCCAGCGAGGGGATTGATGCACGCAGCACGGCAATCGCCTTTTGCAGTTCCGGGCTGGTTTTCAGCGGTCCACGCAACTCCACGCCCTGGATGGCGGAAAGGGCTTCAATCCCAAGGATGGCGAAGAGATTTTCGGTCATTGGCAGCAGGCGACGAGCACCATGGCAGGCCATGGACACGTGGTCTTCCTGATTGGCGGAGGTCGGTGTGGAATCCACCGAGGCCGGATGCGCCATCTGCTTGTTCTCGCTCATCAGCGCGGCGGACGTCACTTCGGCGATCATCAGGCCGGAATTCAGACCCGGCTTTTTGGAAAGAAAGGCGGGCAGACCGTAGGAAAGGGCCGGATCGACCAGTAGTGCCACGCGTCGCTGGGCGATCGCGCCGATTTCGCAGATGGCAAGTGCCGTCTGGTCGGCGGCAAAGGCCACTGGTTCGGCGTGGAAATTGCCGCCGGATACGACGGAATTGTCTGATAGCACCAGCGGATTGTCGGTCACCGCATTGGCTTCGATTTCCAGCGTGCGTGCCACCTGCCGTAGAAGATCAAGGCAGGCGCCATCCACCTGCGGCTGGCAGCGAATGCAATAGGGATCCTGCACCCGCTCGTCACCTTCGATATGGCTGACGCGGATTTCCGAACCTTCCAGCAGATTACGCAACGCCGCACCGGCATCAATCTGGCCCTTGTGGCCGCGCAGGGTGTGAATATCAGGATGGAAAGGAGCCGATGAGCCCATGGCGGCATCCGTAGAAAGTGCGCCGGTAATCAATGCGGCCTGTGCGGCGCGATGGGCACGGAAAAGACCGGCCAGCGCCAGCGCCGTCGAGGTCTGCGTGCCGTTGATCAGCGCCAGGCCTTCCTTGGCGGCGAGAACGACCGGTGTCAGCCCGGCTTTCGCAAGCGCTTCGCCGGCGGGCAGAAGCCCTCCTTGATAAAGAGCCTCGCCTTCGCCCATCATCACGGCGGCCATATGGGCGAGCGGCGCAAGATCGCCGGAGGCGCCGACCGAGCCCTTTTCCGGGATGACCGGGATGACGCCCTTTTCCAGCATGGCCTCGATCAGCCGCACCAGTTCCAGCCGTACACCGGAGGCGCCGCGGCCGAGTGAAATCAGCTTCAGCGCCATGATCAGCCGCACGACATTTTCAGGAAGCGGAGCGCCCACACCGCAGCAATGCGACAGGATAAGGTTTCGCTGTAGTGTCGCCACATCGGCCGCATCGATCTTGATGGAAGCGAGTTTGCCGAAACCGGTATTGATGCCATAAACAGGCGCGTTGCCAGCGGCGATCTCCGCTATGCGCGCCGCCGCCTTTTTTATGCCCGCGTCGAATGAGGGGTCGAGCTTCGCAGCGCCATTGTTCCAGTAGATATCGGCGAGGTTGGCAAGGGCTACATTGCCGGGGTGAAGCGTGATGGTCTTCATGGTCATGACGAAACCTTCTGTCCCTTGAAAATGCGGGCATGGAGCGGATTGAAACCGATGCGGTAGACAAGTTCGGCCGGGCGCTCGATATCCCAGATAGTGAAGTCGGCGGATTTGCCGGCCTCCAGCGTGCCGGTTTCCGCAAGCAGGCCAAGCGCCTTGGCGGCATTGCGCGTCGTCGCCGCAAGGCACTCTTCCACGGTCATGCGGAAAAGCGTGGCACCCATATTCATGGTCAAAAGCAGCGAAGTCAGCGGTGAGGTGCCGGGATTGCAATCCGTTGCCAGCGCGATTGTTGCGCCCGCATCGCGCAGGTCCTGAACCGGCGGGGCCTGTTTTTCCCGGAGCGCATAAAAGGCGCCGGGCAAAAGCACGGCCACGGTTCCCGCTTTCGCCAGCGCCTTTGCGCCTGTCTCATCCAGATATTCCAGATGATCGGCCGAAAGTGCGCCATAGGAGGCGGCAAGCTTTGCCCCGCCAAGATCGGAAAGCTGCTCGGCATGCAGTTTGACGGGAAGACCAAGCTGCCGTGCTTTTTCGAAGACGCGGGTGATCTCCGCGACGGAGAAGGCGATGCCTTCGCAAAAGCCGTCCACCGCATCCACCAGCCCTTCGGCATGGGCTCTTTCCAGCCCCGGCAGAACGACATCGGTAATGTAATCGGCGTTGCGGCCCTTATACTCGGCGGGCGTCGCATGGGCTGCCAGATAGCTGGTGACGATCCGCACCGGCCGCAGCGTTTCAAGCCTGCGAGCAACACGCAGCATTTTCAGTTCAGTCTCTATATCGAGACCATAACCGGATTTGATTTCAATGGTGGAGATGCCCTCGGCCAGCAGCGTGTCGAGACGTGGCAATGCCTGAGCCACCAGAGCGTCTTCCGAAACGGCGCGCGTATCGCGCACCGAAGAAACGATGCCGCCGCCTGCCTTGGCGATCTCTTCATAGGTCGCGCCATTCAGCCGCATTTCGAATTCCATCGCCCGGTTGCCACCGAAGACGAGATGAGTATGGCAGTCGATCAAGGAGGGGGTGACCCAGCGCCCGCCGCAATCGGTGATCTCATCGGCTGTGGCCAGATCGGCAGGCAGATCCTTTTCCGGGCCGGCAAAGGCGATGCGGCCGCCGCGCACGGCAATAACGGCATTTTCGACCGTACCAATGCCTTGCATGGCTGGATCAAAAGTCGCCAGCCGGGCGTTGCGCCACAAGGTCGTGGTGTTTCCCGCTGCCGCTCCCTTTACGGATTTGTTCCCTGGCATTTGCTTTTCGCCTTTCCTTTATGGCTTAAATGTATATACATAATAATCGGCTTGGCAAGCCGCAATTTCATGTCTGAAATGGCCTTGCCCATAACGAAAAGAGGAGAGGGTGGCATGACGGCAATTCACGCGGGCACGGCATTGATGGCCGGGGGATGGGTGCAGGACGTTCGCATTGTTTGCGATGGCGGCGTTGTTTCATCGGTCGAAACCGGCGTTTCGCCTCAGCCGCAGGATGAACGCCATACCGTCATCGTTCCGGCCATGCCCAATCTCCACAGCCATGCCTTTCAGCGGGCCATGGCCGGGCTTGCCGAAATTCGCGGGCCGGCCGATGACAGTTTCTGGAGCTGGCGCACCGTCATGTATAAATTTGCGCTCTCCATGACGCCTGACCATGTAGAGGCGGTTGCCGCCCAGCTTTATATGGAAATGCTCGAAGCCGGTTTCGGCCGGGTCGGGGAATTTCATTATCTGCACAACGACAGGGATGGTTCGCATTACGGCAATATCGCCGAAATGGCCGAACGCATCGGTGCGGCCGCCGCACAAACCGGTATCGGCCTGACATTGCTACCGGTCTTTTACGCGCATTCCGGTTTTGGCGGGCAGCCGCCGATCGACGGGCAGAAACGTTTTATCCATTCACTCAACAGTTACGAAAGACTGATGCAGGGCGCGCAGGCAGTGGTTAAATCCCTGCCGGGTGCCGCCCTGGGCATCGCGCCGCACAGCCTGCGCGCCGTAACCGGCGAAGAGCTTTCGGCCATCGAGCCCCTGGCAAAAGGTGGGCCTATCCACATTCATGTGGCGGAACAGACAAAGGAAGTCGAAGATTCGCTCGCCTTTTCAGGAGCGCGACCGGTTGAGTGGCTTCTGGCGAATGCGCCGGTCGATGATCGCTGGTGCCTTATCCATGCCACGCATATGACGGAGGCCGAAACGCGCCGCATGGCGAAAAGCGGTGCCGTTGCGGGCCTCTGCCCAATCACCGAAGCCAATCTCGGTGACGGCATCTTCCCCGCTCCGGATTTTATCACGGAAGGGGGGTATTATGGCGTCGGCTCCGATTCCAACATTCTCATCTCCCTGCCGGAAGAATTGCGGACACTCGAATATTCGCAGCGTCTGTCGCGACGCGCGCGGAACGTCATTGCCGATGCCGGAGGCTCCACCGGTGAAAAACTGTTCCGGCGGGCGCTTGCAGGCGGCGGCAGGGCCCTGGCATCACATAATGCAATAGAAAAGGGAAAAAGCGCTGATCTTGTCGCACTGGATATCTCGGCTGTGTCCTATCTTCCTGCATCCCAGATTCTCGACCAGTGGATATTCGCGGGCGGTGTCCATGTCGATTCCGTCTGGGTGCGCGGTGAAAAACAGGTGCAGGCCGGCCGCCATGTCCGCCGCGGTGAAATATCGGCGCGCTTCAACAAGGTCATGGCTGAACTTCTCGATAGCTGATATGGGCTCCACTGAAACGAGATCGAGCCGGTGTGGAAAGGCATTACGGACGTGACGAAAGCATCGGCCGGGCAGACCCTGCATCAGCTTATCCTCAGCGAGATCGAGGGCCGGATCGTTTCGGGGGAATGGCCGCCGGGTTACCGGTTGCCGTTCGAGGTCGATCTCGCCACCCATTATGATTGCTCGCGCATGACCGTCAACAAGGTCATGGGTCAACTTGCCAAGGCGGGTTTGATTGAACGCCGCAAGAAATCAGGCAGTTTCGTTCGCCAGCCGCAGATCCAGTCAGCCGTTCTTGAAATTCACGATATCAGGGCCGAGGTGGAATCCCTTGGTCTGGATTACGGTTTCAAAATCCTGAAATGCGCGCAGCGTGCGGCAAAGAGCGAAGATCGTGCAAGTCTCGATGTTTCCGTTGGCGCACCCTTGCTCGATATCATCTGCATCCATTTCGCAGGCATGCGGGAATTCTGCGTCGAGCAGCGTCTCATCAATCTGGCCGCCGTGCCGGAGGCTGCCGATGCTGACTTCACCGAGATTGCGCCCGGTCCCTGGCTGCTTGGCCATGTTCCATGGAGCAATGCCGAACACCGGATCAGCGCCGAAATAGCCTCGAAGGAGATTGCCCGTCTGCTGGGTATCTCTGACAGGCAGGCCTGCCTTGTGGTGGAGCGGCGAACCTGGAGCAACTCCGGCGCCGTCACCTATGTGCGCTTCTCCTATCCCGGCAATGCCCATGCCCTGGTCGCCCGCTTCAGTCCTTCCTCCGACTGAGATCAGCAAAGGCGGGATCCTCCTATTATCGAAAGGGCGCGGCCGCATTGGCCGTCAGACGAGAAAAGCACGGAAATCCGCCAGTTTTCGCGAAAGTCCGCAAACTATCGTTGAAAACCAATGAGTTAAGTGATTTTCTTATTTTTTCCGATTTGTGCTGTTGACTTGTTTGAGGTGATGGATTTATAAGTCCGCTCACTGAACGAGGGCGGCGGCGCTGCTGGCGACGACGACTTTCGTTCTAAAGAAATCAAGTTGATGAGCTGATT
>NZ_SGNY01000005.1 GCF_007002745.1 Martinezella rhizogenes
GAACCTCATCACCGGCGACTTTGCCCGCAGCAAGGGCGCCACCACCGCCGGCGTGCGGCCGGAGCATCTGCTGCTGTCGAAGGAAAGCGGGCTGTGGCAGGGCAAGGTCACCGTCGCCGAACATCTCGGATCGGATACCTTCCTGCATCTCGAGGTGTCAGGCATCGGCCCGATCACCGCCCGCACGGACGGCGAGTTCGAATGCAGGCATGGCGATACCGTCTTCATCACCCCGGACGAGACCAAGATACACAGGTTTGATGAGAAGGGTATCGCACTATGACGGGAAGACTGGAGGGCAAATCCGCGCTGATAACCGGCTCGGCACGCGGCATCGGCCGCGCCTTCGCTGAAGCCTATCTGCGCGAGGGTGCGACGGTTGCCATCGCCGATATCGATTTCGAGCGGGCGAGCAAGACCGCCCGCGAGATCGGCGAGAACGCCTATGCCGTCGAACTCGATGTGACCAAACAGCATTCCATCGACACCGCCATCCGCACCGTGGAAGGCCAGGCGGGCGGGCTCGATATCCTCATCAACAATGCCGCACTCTTTGACCTCGCACCGATTGTCGAGATCAAACGCGAGAGCTACGAGCGGCTGTTTTCGATTAACGTATCCGGCACGCTGTTCATGATGCAGGCCGCCGCAAAAACAATGATTGCTCGGGGAAAAGGCGGCAAGATCATCAACATGGCAAGCCAGGCGGGCCGGCGCGGTGAGGCCTTGGTGGCGGTTTATTGCGCCACCAAGGCCGCCGTCATCAGCCTCACGCAATCGGCCGGTCTCGACCTCATCAAACACGGCATCAACGTCAATGCCATCGCGCCCGGTGTGGTCGATGGCGAGCACTGGGACGGTGTGGATGCGCTGTTTGCGAAATATGAAAACCGCCCGGCCGGCGAAAAGAAGCGGCTGGTCGGCGAGGCTGTGCCCTTCGGCCGTATGGGCCGTGCCGAGGATCTAACCGGCATGGCGGTCTTCCTTGCCTCCGATGAGGCACAATACATCGTCGCCCAGACCTATAATGTTGATGGCGGCAACTGGATGAGCTGACCACCGGGGTTTCCCGGTGACCGGCACGAACAACGTTTCCCCTTTCGAGGATCGTGACATGACATGCAAACTCTCCCTCGCAACGCTTGACGAAGCCCAAAAAACGGCGGCGATTCCGGCCTATTCCCGTGCTGATCTCTCCGCCGGCATCGTGCATTTCGGCGTTGGTAATTTCCACCGCGCCCATCAGGCGGTCTATCTGGATGATCTGTTCAATACGGGCACGGACCATGACTTCGCCATCATCGGTGCGGGCGTGCTGCCTTCGGATGCGGTGATGCGCGAAAAGCTTGCGGCGCAGGATTTCCTGACCACCGTCGTGGAACAGGACAATAGTCGCACCGGTGCGCGCGTTACCGGGCCGATGATCGACATTCTGCAGGTCGGCGACACAAAGACGATTATCGATACCCTTGCCGATCCGAAGATCCGCATCGTCTCGATGACGATTACCGAGGGCGGTTATTTCATCGATGCCTCCGGTTCCTTTAACCCGCAGCATCCGGCCATTGCCGACGACGGGAAGAACCCGGCTTCGCCGAAAACCGTGTTCGGCTTCATCGTCGCCGGGCTGAAGGCGCGGCGGGACAAGGGGCTGCAACCCTTTACCGTCATGTCCTGCGATAACATTCCGCATAATGGCAAGGTCACGAAAAATGCCGTGGTTGGGCTCGCAGCCTTGTCGGATCCGGCCTTCGCCAACTGGATCGGCGAAAATGTCGCTTTCCCCAATTCCATGGTTGACCGCATCACGCCTGCCACCGGCGAGCGCGAACGCACTATCGCCCGCGACGATTTCGGCATCGACGACAACTGGCCGGTCTTCTGCGAAGAGTTCAAGCAATGGGTGATGGAGGATAATTTCCCTGCAGGTCGCCCGGCGCTGGAGAAGGCCGGCGTGCAGTTCGTTTCTGATGTTGCGCCCTATGAGCACATGAAAATCCGCATCCTCAATGGCGGCCATGCGGCAATCGCCTATCCGGCAGCACTGCTCGATATTCATTTTGTGCATGAGGCGATGGAGCACCCGCTGATCCGGGCGTTTCTGGCAAAGCTTGAAAATGAAGAGATCATACCGGTCATTCCACCGGTTCCCGATACAAATCTTGCCGACTATTTCGCACTCATCGAACGGCGTTTCCTCAATCCGAAAATCGGCGACACCATTCCGCGTCTGGCGCAGGACGGCTCCAATCGCCAGCCGAAATTCATTCTGCCATCCACCGCCGACCGGTTGGCTCGCGGCGAGGATATCGTCGGCCTTTCGCTGGTGTCTGCCCTGTGGTGCCGCTATTTTTACGGCACGTCCGACAGCGGCAAGGAAATCACCTTCAACGATGCGAGCGCCGAGCGTTTGCAGGCGTCCGCCATCAAGGCCAAGGATGACCCTGCGGCTTTCCTCGTCTTCGACGATATTTTCGGGGAGGTTGCCGAATCGGAACTTTTCCGTAAACGCTTTGCCCACGCATTGAAGACGCTGTGGCAAGAAGGCACGGCGAAGACCTTGCAGCTTTATCTGGATGACAAGCTGGCTGAAAAGTGACGTGAAATGGAAGACCGGACCGGGCCTCTGCTGATTTTCGATTGCGACGGCGTTCTCGTCGACAGCGAGCCGGTCTCGGTCTCGGTGCTCCTCGACATGCTCTCCCATCTCGGCGTGACGATGGAAGAGGAAGAGGCCTATGAGCGTTTTCTCGGCCGCAGCGTCGCCAGCATGACGGCGACGCTGTTTGAGGATTACGGCGTCGAAACCGACATTGATTTTCTCGATCATATGCGCGCGACGCTGTTCGAACGCTTTCGCACCGAGCTGCGGCCGATCGACGGCATTGCGCAAACGCTGGACCGGCTTGTGGCCCTCAGACGCTGCGTGGCCTCTTCCAGCCAGCCGGAGCGCATTCGTTATTCGCTGGGGCTGACCGGCCTGATCGACCGCTTCGAGCCACATGTTTTCAGCGCCACGATGGTGAAGAATGGCAAGCCGGCGCCCGATCTTTTCCTGCATGCGGCGCAGGCGATGGGCGCCGAGCCGCGTCACTGCATCGTGATTGAGGACAGCCCGGCCGGTATTGCGGCCGCAAAGGCTGCGGGCATGGGCGTTTTTGCCTTTACCGGCGGCTCGCATGCGCGCTTTCCCGCATTCCGCGAGAAGATCGCCGGGCTTGGTGCGGATGCCGTGTTTGACGCGATGCCGGATTTGGTCCAACTTGTCGGCAACTATGTGGGGAAGGGCGGTTTTGACGGCCAAGTGGAACGTGACGCAGGCTGAAGCGTATTTTGCCTGCCGTCGTCGGGTCGTTGCGCAAGGGATGGAATTACAGTCTTGATGCGTCAAAATCTCGTCGCTGTCGATGTCGGTACAGCCAGCGCGCGGGCTGGCATTTTCGATCCGACCGGCAGGCTTCTCGCCCGCTCCACCCACCCGATCCTGATGCAGCGGCCGCGTGAAAACCACGCCGAGCACGATTCCACCGATATATGGAATGCGGTCTGCATTGCCGTGAAAGCAGCCCTTGCCGATGCCGGCGTTCTGCCGCAAAGCATCGCCGCCATCGGTTTTGACGCCACCTGCTCGCTGGTCATTCGCGATGCGCGGGGAGAGCCGGTTTCAGTTTCGGTGACGGGTGAGGACAGGTTCGATACCATCGTCTGGCTCGACCACCGTGCGATCTCGGAGGCCGACCGGCTGACGGCCTCGGGCCATCGGGTGCTGGATTTTGCCGGCAACAGCGTGTCGCCGGAAATGCAGATGCCGAAGCTGATGTGGTTGAAGACGCATATGCCGGTAAGCTGGGGACGCATGTCCTTCGCCTTCGATCTGGCGGATTTTCTGACATGGAAAGCAACCGGTTCAACTAAGCGCTCAAATTGCACGCAGACGGCGAAGTGGAATTTTCTGGCGCAGGAAAATCCCGGCTGGCAGGCGGATTATCTGGGACTGGCGGGGCTTGCCGATCTGAAAGAGCGCGCCAGCCTTCCGGAAACCACGGTGATGCCAGGGGAGAGCATCGGCCCGCTTTCGCCCGAGGCGGCGGTGGAACTCGGTCTCGACACCGGCTGTCAGGTGGCGGCGGGCATGATCGATGCCTATGCCGGAGCGCTCGGTGCGCTGGGCGGTTGCCTTTCGGACGATGTCGGTCGGCATGTGGCGCTGATCGCCGGCACTTCCAGCTGCCTCGTTGCCATGTCCGAGCGGCAGATGCCCGGCCACAGCCTCTGGGGTCCCTATTGGCAGGCGATCCTTCCCGGTCACTGGCTGGTGGAGGGGGGGCAATCAGCCACCGGCGCGCTGCTTGATCATATCGTGCGCATGCATGCGGCGGGCGGTGAACCGGATACGGCGCTGCATGCCCGCATCGTTGCCCGTGTCACTGAATTGCGCGCGCTTGAGGGGGAGGCCTTTGCCGAGCGGCTGCATGTGCTGCCGGATTTCCACGGCAACCGCTCGCCGCTTGCCGATCCGCATGCGGTTGGCGTCATCAGCGGGCTGACACTGGATACCTCCTTCGACAGTCTTTGCCGCTTATACTGGCGAACCGCCGTGGCCATTGCGCTCGGTGCGCGCCATGTGCTCGATGCCATGGAGCGCTTCGGTTATTCGGTCGAAAGCCTGCACGTTACCGGCGGGCATGTGAAGAACCCGCTCTTGATGGAGCTTTACGCCGATGTGACGGGCAAGCGCATCGTGGTTCCCGCCACCGCCGATGCCGTATTGCTCGGCACGGCGATGACGGCGGCAGCGGCCGGTGGGGTGCATGCGAGTATTGTGGCGGCTGGCGCGGCCATGTATCCGGGCAATGCGGAAATTTCCGGAAATCCGGCGCTCACACCCCGTTATCAACGGGACTACCGCCGTTTTCTCGCCATGTATCGCCATCGTCAGGAACTGGAGAACCTCTGATTTTTGCCGGCAAATGGCGGGGGCAAAATCAGGAGTGGGTGAACACAGCTTGTTTCTTCTCCCCGCCGGGGAGAAGGTGGCCCGAAGGGTCGGATGATGGGCAACGCTGCCGAATATCTCTACCGTCGCCCCCTCATCCCGCTGCCGCGGACTTCTCCCCGGCGGGGAGAAGAAACAAGCGGGAAGCGCTCGCTCGCTCTAGGTCCCTGTTCAGAGCATGCTCCCAATCAGATGCCCAGCGAACGCTTCAGGCCTAAGAGGTTTTTCATCCGCGTTTTGCGCGTTTCATTGGCCTCCGCCATCAGGCTGCAGAGGGTAAATTCCATCAGGGAGACGAGCTGCAGCAGACCCTGGCCGCCATTATGAGCTTGAGGCAGCGCAAGACAGATATCGGCGCTTTCAGGACCCCATTCGTAAAACCGGGTGGTGATCAACAGGGTTCTGTAGCCGCCTTTGCGTGCGGTTGCTGACAGGTGCTGCAGGGGTGAGAGGCTGCCGCCGCAATCCATGATGACGAGAAGCGTCTGTGGCGGTTCGAAATCCCACAGGGCGACATAGGCGGCACTGTCGCTGCCGAGATAATGGACGTGGCCGCGACATTCCAGAAGCCGTCCGTGGAAGTGACGTGTGGCGCCAAGACCTTCCGGTGATGTCGCCAGAAAAACATCGGTTGCCGAGGTGATTTCGGTCATAGCCAGACGCCACATTGGCTGGGCGGTCATGTCGAATGCGGTCTGGATGGCCTGTATCTGCTGCGAGAGGAGTTGAGAAAACGGGTTGGACTGGCGCTCTCCGCTTTCGATCACCGTGGGCTGGTCCGGGCCAGCCGTCTGTTCCGCATGGCGCAGATCGGCGCGGATGTCGCTGAACTGCCGATATCCGAGCGAACGCAAGAAACGGCCGACCGTCATCGGGCTGAGGCCGAGCTTGGCAGCCAGCGTCTGCGCCGTTTCGAAAGGTAGCTCGTCCAGATGCTCGATCAGATATTTGGCGATCTTGCGCTCGGAAGGTGTGCCGGCCTTCATGGCACGGGTAAGATTCAACAGCAGCTTTTCCACCAACGCCTCATTTTTTATCATTATTGAACGATGATGCATCCGCGCGCGCGAAACGGGCGTGCGAACCACGATTTGACGGTGGGGGTAAGCTTTCCCGGCCTTGCCCTCCACCGGACAGGAATGCGAAATATTATAGATGGATTATTATATTTTAGAGATACCTTTTATTCAAGGGAAATTCCATCTCCGGTTTAATTTCAGACGTTTGGCGGCTTTCACCCTGTCTTGCAGAGCGCAGGCCCAGTTCTTATCTGTCGTTTGGTTAGAGAATTTCAACGCGAGAGGCCCCCGGGGAGTTCCGAATGATTCTTGATGCAGCGAGGCTGGCATTCCAAAATCTCTTTGCGACCGAGACCCGGTCGGTGTTCTGGAAGGTTTTGGGGCTCACGCTTCTCGTGCTGGCGGCACTGTGGTTCGCCATCCGCTCCATCTTTATCTATTTCGCCCTGCCATGGGTGGATACGCTTATTCCCGGCATACCCGACTGGGCGGGGTGGCTGACCTTCGTTTTCGCCATTTTTGCCGGCATAGGGCTGGCGCTGGCACTGGCATTGCTGATTTCGCCGGTCACCGCCGTCATTGCCGGCCTGTTTCTCGATGATGTCGCCGAAGTGGTGGAGAAAAAGACCTATCCCGATGATCCGCAGGGCAAGGCAATGCCCATCGGCGAGGCCGTGCTGTCGTCGATCAAGTTCTTCGGTGTCGTTATTGCCGGCAACCTCATTGCGCTTTTGCTGCTCCTGGTGCCGGGCGTCAACCTCATCGCGTTTTTCCTGGTGAACGGTTATCTGCTCGGCCGGGAATTCTTCGAATTTGCGGCAATGCGTTTTCGCTCGCCCGCCGAAGCACGGTTGTTCCGCTCCAAACACCGTACGACGGTTTTCATGGCCGGTCTGGTGATCGCCGCTTTCCTGGCCATCCCGTTCCTCAACCTTTTGACGCCGCTCTTCGCCGCCTCGATGATGGTCCATCTGCACAAGGCCGTCAGCCGGCGTGACCCCTCATTCGCCGCTGGCCGCACCGAACAGCTGCGCGGGTAGCTCCACCAGCGGGGCTGGAATGTCGAAGGTCTTTTCCGGCGACTTGCAGATATCGGCGATCACGCAGCGCTCGCATTCCGGCTTGCGCGCCTTGCAACAATAACGCCCGTGCAGGATCAGCCAGTGATGGGCATGGAACAGATATTGCTCGGGAATGATGCGGACGAGCCGGTCTTCCACTTCGTCCGGGGTTTTCCCCGGCGCAAGACAGAGCCGGTTGGCGATACGGAACACATGCGTGTCCACCGCAAGCGTGGGCACGCCGAAGGCCATCGACATCACCACATTGGCCGTCTTGCGGCCGACGCCGGGTAACATCACCAGCTCCTCGCGGGTCTTTGGCACTTCGCCGCCGAAGTTGTCGATCAGCATCTGCGACAAGGCGATGACGTTTTTCGCCTTGTTGCGGTAAAGGCCGATGGTCTTGATATGGTCAATCAGCTGCTCTTCGCCGAGCGCCAGCATCTTTTCTGGCCCGTCGGCCACCTTGAACAGTGCTCGTGTCGCCCGGTTCACGCCGACATCGGTCGCCTGCGCCGAAAGCGCCACCGCGACCAGGAGGGTGAAGGGATTGGTGTGTTCCAGCTCGCCTTTCGGCTCCGGCCGCTGAATGGAAAAACGCCGAAAGATCTCGGTCAGTTCGTCCTTCGAATAGGCCGTCTTCACCCGCGCTGGCTTACGCGCGGATGCCGGATTTGACTTTTTCAAGGTTTGGGTGCTGGATCGTTTTTTGGCGACTGTCATGGTCTATCTATAGCCAGCCCGCCCGAAGGAAAGCAACGTGGATACGCTTAACGACCAACCGATTTTCGCGGCGGAACTTGTTCCGCACCGTTCGCTTGGAAGAAGGGGATTCCGGCTGCTTCTTGCCCTGTCGGGGCTCGCCTGCCTGATCTATGGCGGCTTTTTCCTCGCCACCGGGGCATGGCCGGTCGGCCTGTTCTTCGGGCTGGATTTTCTGCTGCTCTACTTTGCTTTTCGCGCCAATTATCGCGCCGCAAAAGCACGGGAAGAGGTTCGCATCTCCCGCACCAGCCTGTCGATCCGCAAATTCTCTCCGGCCGGGCGCATGGTGGAACATCGCTTTAATCCCTTCTGGGCGCGCTTCAAGGTGCGGCGGCACGATGAGATCGGCATCGTTTCCATGCATGTGACGGGTGAGGGGCGGGCGACCGATGTCGGCTCGTTTCTCAATCCGGATGATCGGGAAAGTTTCGCCAAGGCATTCGGCGGCGCGCTCGCTACCGTGCGACGACGGACGTGACAGCGCGGCGCCTCTCATTCTCCGTTATGTCCGGGACAAGCACTGGGGTGGCGTTGCATAGGGGGGCGGGCGGGGAATCTACCCGCAAATGAAATCGGTGTTTCGCTCGCTCCGTGGTCGGCTCTTCAGCCTTTGCTGCCCGTAAGTTTCAAGCTGCCGTCGTCGTTGATGCTGACATCCAGTTCACCATAACCGCCAATGGAAAGATGCGCCGTTTCGATGGGATGGGAATGGGTGGCGTTGATGACCACCACTGTCGCGCCCATGCTTTCCCCGGCCTGAATACCAGCGGGCGCGTCTTCAAAGACAACACAGCGTTCCGGCGAGACGCCGAGCTTTTCCGCCGCCTTTTTATATCCTTCCGGGTCCGGCTTGCCGTTCACCACGTCTTCGGCGCAGATCATAATTGCGGGCGGTGTGAGGCCCGCCGCTGCCAGCCTGCGTTCGGCAAGCGCGCGAGCAGCCGAGGTGACGATGGCCCATTTGCCGGCCGGCAATTTTGCGAGAAACGCTGCCGCTTCGGGAATTTGAAGAATGCCGTCGACATCGTCCATTTCCTTCTGCAGCAGCATATCGGCCTCTGCCTGGACATCGAGACCCGGAACGGCCTCGCGGCGCACCACTTCCGAAGCGCGCATGCCGTGAATGCGCTGCAGGAAGGCGTTGGGCTCTATGCCATTATCCACGGCCCATTCGCGCCAGACCCGCTCCACCACAGCAATGGAATTGAGCAAAGTTCCATCCATGTCGAACAGGAAAGCGGCATAGTCTTGCGAAAATGTCTGGTTCTGCGGTGGGACTTTGCTGTGCATTTCATTCTTCCGTTGAAGGTGCCGGGCTTGCCCCCGTGTCTATAGCATCGGACGGCATAACGAAATCGCTTTTTCCCGCTTGAAGCCCATGACAGGCACTTGGCCGACGGCGGATAGTGTCCCGGAATCGGACGGTTCGCGTCTTACCGACTCGGGCAAGATGGGTTAGGGATGCTGGCGACGGATGCGGTCTCACGGAGCGTCAGGTTGCAGCAAGGCTCGACCGCTATCATGAGTTTTCGCAAGCGACGGAAATACGCAAAATCAAAAGCTAATGGATGTTTTTGAATGTTTTGCATGAGATTTTTCCTGACGAAAATTTCTTAACGAGACCGTCGCCTGGAGGGTGTCGTTAACCATTTGTTAACCATATTCGAGGTACCTAATTGTCAACGATTTGTTTACCAAGATGACCAAAGTGCTAACAGACCAGCGTTCGATCCGTATCAAAGGCCGCTCCTTCCTCGCGGTCGTCCTGTCCCCCGAATCTCCGGTCGATCAATGGCTGGAGCGGCTTGATGATCTCGCCGCCCGCTCGGCCGGCTTCTTCCTGTCGCGTCCGGTTGTTCTGGATGTGTCGGAACTGTCACTCGACAAGGCGGGACTGAAGTCGCTTCTCTCGGCGCTGACGGAGCGCAATGTCGGCATCATGGGCATTGAGGGCGTTCGCCCTTCGATGATCGAGCCGGGCATGCCGCCGTCGCTGAAGGGCGGGAAGCCCGCTTCCGATGTCGAGGTGGAGCCGGTTGCGGTTGCTGCCGAATTGCCGGAAGAAAAGCCGCGTGCTGCGGGCGAAATCCGTGCCGTGGTGCAGTCGCTGGTCATCAACGAGCCGGTTCGCTCCGGCCAGTCAATCATGTTTCCCGAAGGGGATGTGACCGTTATCGGTTCGGTCGCCTCGGGTGCGGAAATCATCGCCGGCGGTTCGGTGCATATCTACGGCGCCCTGCGTGGGCGTGCCATGGCCGGTTCGCTCGGCAACGTCTCGGCGCGCATCTTCTGCCGCAAGCTCGAGGCAGAGCTTCTGGCCATCGATGGCGTCTACAAGGTTGCCGAAGACATCGACGAAAAGCTGCGCGGCCAGCCGGTTCAGCTGTGGCTGGAAAACGATACGATCAGGGCCGAAAAACTTGGCTGATAAAACAGAGAAACAACTATTGGAACAGGAGAGCCATATGGGGAAGGTAGTCGTTGTTACTTCCGGCAAGGGCGGGGTTGGCAAGACCACCTCGACTGCAGCGCTTGGCGCCGCGCTGGCGCAGAACAAGCAGAAGGTCGTGGTCGTCGATTTTGATGTCGGCCTGCGTAACCTCGATCTCGTCATGGGTGCTGAACGCCGGGTGGTTTACGATCTCGTCAACGTCATTCAGGGCGATGCCAAGCTGACGCAGGCGCTGATCCGCGACAAGCGCCTCGAGACGCTGTTCCTGCTGCCTGCCTCGCAGACCCGCGACAAGGACAATCTGACGCCGGAAGGTGTCGAATGGGTCATCAACGAGTTGAAGAAACATTTCGACTGGGTGATCTGCGACAGCCCGGCCGGCATCGAACGCGGCGCAACGCTGGCCATGCGCCATGCGGATGTGGCCGTCGTCGTCACCAACCCGGAAGTCTCCTCGGTACGCGACAGCGACCGCATCATCGGCCTCCTGGATTCCAAGACGCTGAAGGCTGAACGCGGCGAGCGCATGGAAAAGCATCTGCTGCTGACGCGTTACGATTCCGCCCGCGCCGAACGCGGCGACATGCTGAAGGTGGATGACGTTCTGGAAATCCTCTCCATTCCGCTGCTCGGCATCATTCCGGAAAGCACGGATGTGCTGCGCGCCTCCAACGTTGGCGCTCCGGTAACGCTGGCGGATGCCCGCTGCGCCCCGGCCATGGCCTATTTCGACGCCGCTCGCCGCCTCTCCGGCGAGGACATTCCGGTCGTCATCCCCGGCGAGAAGCGTGGCATCTTCTCCAAGATCTTTGCAAGGAGGGCTGCATGAGCATCTTCAGTCTCTTCCGTAAACAGAAGTCGGCACCGCTTGCGCGTGAACGGCTGCAGGTGCTGCTGGCCCACGAACGGGCATCCTCGGGAACCGATCTCGTCGCTGTCCTGCGGGAAGAAATTCTTGCCGTGATTGCCAAGCATGTGCAGATCGACAGCGATAGGGTGCATGTGAAGATGGATCGCGACGAGCATGTCTCCATCTTGGAGATCGATGTCGAGATACCGTTGAGTGCGGACCTGCGCGCTGCATAAGATATTTTGCGAAAGACGCCGCCCTTCAACGGGCGGCGTTTTCATTTGTCTGCCGTCGTGTCGACGGGCCTTCGGAATATCTCGGCCAGATCGCCGGGCATTGGGCGTGTCAGGTTGATGCCGTTCGGCGGGATTGGCGCATTGAACCACTTTTCGTAGATTTTTTCGATTTCGCCACTCTTGTAGATTTGCCCCAACGCTTCATTGACAGCATCCCGGAAACCGGTATCCCCGTGGCGGAGCATCAGGCCGTAGGGCTGCGGCGGGGCGAGATATTCGTTCGATATGGAATAGTCGTCCGGCTTGCCTGTCTCGGCGACGAAGGACCGCAGAAGAATATCGTCCATGACAAAGGCGGAGGCACGGTTTTCCGTCACCATCTCGAAACCGCCTGCGGTGCTGTCATTCTGCAGAACGGCGATATTCAGCCCCAGCTTGCGGTTCAGCACATTCAACTGGCTGATGTTGATGGTTCCGGTCGTCACCACCACGGTGCGGCCGGCGAGATCGGCAACCGTGTTCAAGCGGCTGGATTTCAGCGCCACATAGCGCGTGCCGGTGATGAAATGGCTGTAGGAAAACCACACCGCCTTGCGCCTTTCCTCCGTGTTTGTACTCGCCACGCACTCAATGTCGATCGTGCCATCATTGAGAAGCGTAATGCGGTTGCTGGGGGTGCGTTTGACGAAGTCGATCTTCAGGTCCGGCAAGCCCAGTTTCGTCTTGATGGAATCCGCCACCCTCAGGCAAAGCTCGATGCTGTAGCCGATCGGTTCTGCGCCGGTGCCGAGATAGGAAAAGGGAATATTGTGATCGGCATAACCCAGCCTGATGGTGCCGGTCCTCGCAATGGTTTCGAGGGTCGGCGGTTGGCTGTCTTCACTTGCCGCCTGGGTGGATAAAAGGCTTAAAATTCCGAGTGCAAGCCCCAATGTCGATCTCTGCATCGCGCATCTCCAGCTAAAATGATCTGTCAAAACATGTCTTCATAATGCAGGCCGGAGGCAGCGCCCTCAGTCACGATATTCACTCGGATGTTCGTAAGCCTGTTTCAAACTCGCCGCCATCGGCAGGTTCAGGTTCATGCCGTTGGGCGGAATGGGCTTGGTGAACCATTTTTCATAGAGGTCGTGAATGGCAGGACCGTCGAAAATCTGCTTGAGGCTTTCATTGACTGCCGCCTTGAAGGCCGGGTCGTCGCGCCGGAAAACCAGCCCGTAGGGTTCCGGTGCGCTCAGCGTTTCCTGCGATAGCGCATAAAGGTTCGGATTTTCGGATGTCGCAGCCAGGGCTGCCAGCAGGATGCCATCCATGACGAAGGCGGAAGCCTTGCCGGAAACGACGAGCGCGAAGGCTTCCTCATTGGTTTTCGTCGGCATGACCGAGATATTGAGGTTCTTTTCCCGGTTTATGGCATTCAGCTGCTCGATATTGACGGTACCGGAAGCGGAGGTGACGGAACGGCCAGCCAGATCGGCAAGGTTTTTCAGATTGTCCTGTCTGCGCGATAGAAACTGCGTCGCGGTCATGAAGTTCGGATAGGAGAAATCGACGATTTTCCGGCGTTCGCTGTTGTTGGTCGTGGCGGCGCATTCGATATCGATCTGGCCGCTGCGGACGAGAATGAAGCGGGTGGCGGGCGTGGCCTTGACATATTCGAGCTCGAGCCTGTCGAGCTTCAGCTTCTTGCGGATATCCTCACTGATCGTCCGACAGAGATCGGTCGAGAAACCCGTCACCTCTCCATCCGGCAGCTGGTAAGAAAATGGCGGCTCGGCTTCGCGGTAGCCGATGCGGATTTTTGCGGTCCTGGCAATCTGCTGCAGCGTATCGCCTTCGCTGGCGGCCTGCAGCGGGGTGATGGGGGCAAAGCATGTGACGAAAAGGCAAAATACCGCAAGACGCATGTTATTTCCTTTTGGCCGGCGGCCGGTTTCTCAAATCGCTTTTTGTGGCGGGTTATAGGTTTCCTGTAGTGGACGCCCGGTGTCGCGCAGCGACTGGTCGCCTCCGCTGCCAAACCCGTCTTTCCCGGCCGGCGTGATGATGGCGCGATTTTTGAGGATATGCGCAAGTGGCGCCGGTTCGGCGAAATAATAACCCTGCGCCTCGTCGCAGCCGCAAAGTTTCAATGCGGCAACCTGTTCGCTGTTTTCCACGCCCTCGGCGGTCACCTTCAGGCCGATCTGATCAGCCATGTCGATGATGGTGTTGACGATCGCCGAGCACATGGGATTGGCGGGCAGGCCGGAGACGAATTCGCGATCGATCTTGATCTTGTCGAAGGCCACGTGGGTCAGCGTGCTCAAACCGGCATAGCCGGTGCCGAAATCGTCAAGGGCGAGACGGACGCCTCTTTCTTTCAACAGCTTCAGAGCTCTTGCGCTGCTGTCGCGTTCCAGCATTGCCGTTTCCGTCACTTCCAGCTCCAGCCGTTCCGCCAGGAAGCCGGAGGTTTCAAGGGCGCGATCGACAACGGGGACGATGTCGTCATTGCCGAGCTGGACAGCGGAGAGGTTGACGGCCAGCCTGATGTCCTTTGGCCAGGCCATGGCATCCATGCAGGCCTGCGCCAGAACCCATTCGCCGAGCGGCTTGATGAAGTTGTTTTCTTCGGCAATGGCGATGAAGCGGTCCGGCGTGATGAGGCCAAGCTTGCTGTGCCGCCAGCGGGCCAGCGCTTCATAGGCGACGATGCGGCCGCTCTGCAGGTTGACCACGGGCTGGTAATGCAGCTCGAATTCGTGGTTTTCGAGGGCGGATTTCATGTCTATTTCCAGCGCGTGCTTGTGCTGCGCGGCCATGTCCATGCCGGGCTCGTAAAATACGAAAAGGCCGCAGCCCATGGATTTCGCCCGGTAAAGTCCGAGATCGGCCTGCTGCAGAAGCTGGGTAGCGGAGGTGCCGTGGTCCGGTGCGCAGGCGATGCCGATGCTGGTATCGACGCTGATGTCGCTGCCTTCGAGATTAAAGCTGCGTGAGACCGCGTGCACCACCCGTTTTGCCAACAGGGCGGCATCTGTCCGGTAGTCGTTGCTTCCCGCCTGAATTATGGCGAATTCGTCGCCACCGAGCCGGCTCACCATGTCGTTTTCACCGAGCACGGCGGAAATCCGTGAAGCGACGGCCACCAGCAAAGCATCGCCGGCAGCGTGGCCCAGCGTATCGTTGACGGCCTTGAAGCGGTCGAGATCGAGCAGCATGACGTTGAATGGCTGACCGGATACGGCAAGATGTTCGAGACGGTTCTCCAGCGTCTTCATCAGCAATACGCGGTTGGGAAGACCGGTCAGCGCATCGTGATGCGCCATATGTTCCAGCTGCTCGGCCATATCCCGTATCTGCCTGAGGCGCCCGCGTTCCAGAACCGCTTCGCGCAGCGTTTCAATGGCGGTTGCCATGTCGCCGATCTCGTCTCTGCGTTCCTGAAACGGCGTTACAATATCGGTTTCCTCGCGGGCGATCCGTAGCGTCGCCTGCACCAGGGCTGGAACGGGCTTCAGGAAATGCCTCGCGATCACCGTAACAAGTACGCCCGTGACCGTCAGCACCACGATCAGGGCGGCGAGCGAATTGTAGATCAGCTTGCGCTGCGCGCCGTAAAGTGCATCCGAACCGCCGATACTGACAGCGACCGCACCGATCGGTTTTTTTGTTTCCGTGCTGATGATCGGCAGCAGGCCGATGTAATGGCTGGACTCTCCGATGGTGGCAAAGCCGGTGGCGAACCGCGCCGCGACACCATCCTTCGCGAAAATGGGGTCCGTCGCGAGCGGTTTTTCGGCGTCATCGGTGGCGTTGTCGAAGGCTGCCGCGATCTGCCTGAAGCCGGAATCGGTTTCGTCATAGCGGAAAAGCCAGACGGCATTTTTGGTCTGCGCGCCGATGAGGGCAAGAACATCGCTGGGATTAAAGCCGGTAACGAGAATGGATTCGTCGTCGCCGATCGGCTTGTCGGTCAATATGCCGTTGACCTGACCGCCCTCGTCGGCGGTAACGCTGACATAGGTATAGATGCCGCGCAGCGTCGCACTGGCGATCTGAGAATTGACGCGGGCCTGATTGAGCCATTGCTCGCTGGCGGCGGCAACGAACATGTACCAGCCGACGAGCGCACCGATGCTGTAGGAAAAGATCACACCGCCCAGAAATATCAGGGTTATCTTGCTGGCAAGCGAACGGCGGCGCGAAAACCGGGCATTTTCCGGCTGCGTCGTTGAGTCAAGCGTGTGGCCGGGTTCAGTCTGTCTATCTATCCCCCGATAGGCAGTCTCTTCCATTCGCGATATTCCCCCGCGATGTCGCGTTATGATTGTTTTATGGAATTTTATAGGGCATGCATTTCAATGCTGTCTGCTAAATAATTCAACAAAGTTTAGATGCGATTAAGAATTAATCCGTCTTTTTATAGTCGTCGCTTATATAAGGCGCTGCTCGCCTGCACCCTGAGTTGAAAAAACCGGGTGCTGGCGATTATATTCTGGAGCGGCATCACCAAGACTTTATGACACGCTTTACGTGTTCTTCAAGGTGGATTCCCGGCTGCAGGGGGACGAGAATTGACCTTGCCAAGCAGCGGAGAAACGGCATGTTGTCCGCAACATGCCGGTTTCAGGGAAGATATCATGGCTCACAGGGGCAAAAACATCGCGCAACTTTCCGTTCTCATCCAGAGCGGTCATCTCGACCCACGTAGTTTGGTGGAGGAGACGCTCGATGCGATTGGTCAGGACGACGACCAGGCGATTTTTATCCGCCTGACGACCGAGCGCGCCATGGCGGAGGCTGAAGCGGCATCGAAACGCATTCGCGACGGCCGTTCCTGTGGTGTACTTGATGGTATTCCGGTGGCCTGGAAGGACCTTTTCGATCTCGAGGGCATGGCGACCACGGCCGGATCGACAGTGCTTGCGGAGAGCACAACGGCGTCCCGCGATGCGGATGTGGTGACGGCGCTGAAACAGGCGGGCATGATCTCAATCGGCCGCACCAATATGAGCGAGTTTGCCTTTTCCGGTCTCGGCATCAATCCGCATTATGGCACGCCGCGTAACCCCGCCTCGCAGGATGGCCACCGTTTGCCCGGCGGTTCGTCCTCCGGCGCGGGTGCGGCTGTGGCCGCCGGTCTGGTGCCGGTGGCGATCGGTACGGATACCGGCGGATCCGTGCGCATTCCCGCCGCCTTCAACGGCGTGGTGGGCTACAAGGCAAGCCGCGGCCGTTATTCGATGCGCGGCGTCTATCCCCTGGCGAAAAGCCTTGATTCACTCGGGCCGCTCACCCGCACCGTGCAGGATGCCGTCTGGGTGGATGCGGCCATGCGCGGCAAGGCCGCGGCTGATGTGGCGCGCGCACCTCTTTCCGGCCTGTCGCTGGTGGTGCCGGAGACAGTGTTTTTCGATGGTATCGAGGATGGCGTTGCGGCCGCCTTCGAGCAGGCGGTGGAGCGGCTGGTGCGTGCCGGCGCTTCGGTGCGGCGTCAAGCATTCCCGATTTTCTCCGAACTATTCGATCTTATAAGGGAAAAAGGCGCGCTGGTAACGGCGGAAGCCTTTTCCCTGCATAAAGCCCGGCTGGAAGGTGCGGATGCCGCGCGTATGGACCCGCGCGTCGTTGCCCGAACGAAGCTTGGTGCGAATATCTCCATGCCTGACTATATCGCCATTCTCGAGGCGCGCGAACGCATGACGGTGGCGTTTTCCGGCATGGTCGGCCGGCACGAGCTTCTAGTCTCGCCAACATTGCCGCATGTCGCGGCAAAGGTCGCGCCGCTCATCGATGATGACGATGCCTTTTTCGCCATGAATGCGAAAACCCTGCGCAACACCCAGATCGGTAATTTCTTCGATCTCTGTGGTGTTTCGATCCCCTGCGGAACAGGCGAGGCAGAAATGCCGGTCGGCCTGCTGCTTTCCGGCTTGCATGGGACGGATGATCACCTGCTGGGTGTGGCGATGGCTGCGGAAGAGATTGTTCGGGGCTAAAAGAGGGCTGTGGCTCACCCTACCAGTTTGTGAGCCTCTCCTCCGTCATCCTCGGGCCTGTCCCGAGGATCTGCGCCGGTCCATTTTGCGATATGTGATTGGATCCTCGGGACAGGCCCGAGGATGACGCCGAATGGGTGGATGGTGCAGGATGCATTTCGGCGCTTTGTAAGGCCGCTGCCCGAAAACCTTACCGAGCCGCCCAGTTGGCACCGCGGCGGAACATGGTTTTCATCTGCGGCACGGAGAACTCCTTGGCCTGATGGCCGAGCGCCGAATAGAAAACCCGGCCCTTGCCGTATTTGCGTTTCCACACCACCGGCATTACCACTCCGTCGATCCACCAGGCATGGTCGCCGGTGAATTTCGTCGTCGCCAGCACCTCGTTGGAGGGGTCGACATGCATGTAATATTGCTCCGACGTGTAGGGGAAATCGGAAATTCCCTCCATCAGCGGGTCATCGGGGCGGGTGATGTTGACGTGATAGTCGATGATGTTGCCGGGATGGGCGACCCACTGGCCGCCGATCATGAACTGGTATTCGACGCATTCGCGGAAACTGTCGCCCGCGCCGCCATGGAAACCTGCAATGCCGACGCCGTTTTCGACGGCGGCCGTGAGGTTCTTGATCTCTTCCTTCTCGATCTTCGACATGGTGACGATGGGCACAACGAGGCTGAGATCATGTACCGAAGGATCGGCGAAGGCCTCGGTTGAATGCTCCACATAGACCTTGAAACCGTCCTCCTCCAGCATGTCCTTGACGATGGTGGCGCATTCCTGCGGCTCATGGCCGCTCCAGCCGCCCCAGACGATGAGTGCTTCGCGCATTTATTTTCTCCTCCGGATTATTTACCGAGCTGGCCGTCGACCAGCGATGTTTCAAGCGGAGCAGGGCGCTCTGCCTTGGTGGTGATGGAAATGGTCGTGCCGCTGTCCGATGCCGTCTGGAAGGCTTCCATGACCTCCAGTACGTGCAAGGCAAGATCGCCATTGGCGCGGTGCGGGCGGTTCTCGCGGATCGCATGGGCCATGTCGGCGACGCCGATGGAACGGTAATTGCCGTCGGCATAGGGTGACGACAGCGCCTGCGGCTCGAACTGGCCGCCCTTTTTCAGCAATTGCACTTCGCCGCCGAAATGGTTGGGATCGGGCACGATCAACGTGCCCTCGGTGCCGTAGAGTTCCAGCGGCACGTGTTTGTGGCCCGCCACATCGAAGCTCATGCCCACCTGCACCACGGCGCGATTCTGGAAGGCCAGCACGCCGGAAACATGGGTTGCGACATGGACCGGGATTTTTTCACCGTTTTTCGGCTCGCTGGTGATGAGGCGTTCATTACGCGGGGCGATGGCAAAGCCGGCCACTTTGGCCACCGGGCCGAACAGGTTGACGAGATCGGTGATGTAATAGGGGCCCATATCCAGCATCGGCCCGCCGCCGACCTCGTAATAAAAGGCGGGGTTGGGGTGCCAGCGCTCATGACCGGGGCACATGAAGGTGGCCGTGCCGCCAACCGGTTGGCCCAGCACACCCTCATCGATCAGCCGGCGTGCGGTCTGGTGCCCGCCGCCAAGGAATGTATCCGGAGCTGAGCCGATGCGCAGGCCCTTTGCCTTTGCCGCATCCGCAAGGCGTTTGCCCTCGGCGAAATTGATGCCGAGCGGCTTTTCGGAATAGGCGTGCTTGCCGGCGTCCAGCGCGCGCAGCCCCACCTCCACATGCGCCTTGGGGATTGTCAGGTTGACGATGATCTCTACGGAAGGATCGGCGAGAAGCGCGTCGATGCTGGTTGCCTGAAGGCCAAATTCATCGGCGCGGGCTTTCGCCGCCGCCTCGTTCATATCCGCAAGACCGCGAATGTCGAGAATGGGAAACGACGCCATGGCCTTGAGATAGGCGCTGGAGATGTTGCCGCAGCCGATGATGCCGATACCGACCCTGTTCATGTGATTTCCTCCCGTAAATCAGAAATTCTTAAAGCCTGCCGCTCTGCCCTTATGGCTAAAGCGCCGGCCCCGTCGTGTTCCATGGCGATTCGTAAAGCTCGTAGAGTGCTACGGCTGCAGCCCCCTGCGCCCACAACTCATCGCTCGCAACGTCGAAAACCAGCTCCGCGACGCCGGCCAGCGAAGGCGGCACAGCGGCGTTGTAGCTGTCGCGGATGCTGGTAATGAAGGGTTCGCCCAGTTCGAGGCTGGAGCCGGTGATGATGACCCGTGGCGGTGCAAACAGCGTGACGATATTGGCAAGTGTCAGGCCCAGCGCCGCGCCGGCGCGCAGGGCTGCGGCAATGAGATCGTGATCTTCAGCCGCAATCAGCGCATGGGCATGCTGCATGCCGCGACCGAGCCGGATCGCCTCGGCAAATCGCCCATCCACCGGGCGTGAGCCCAAAATGGCATTTTCGCCGGCCTGACTCGCCAGCCGCACTGTGCCTTCATTGGCAAGACCGATGACGAGGTCGCCGAGATTGTGGCTGAGGCCGCCGGCACCGCGAAACAGCTGGTTCTGGTGCAAAACGCCAAGCCCGAGCGTCTGTTCAAGCGAAATCAGCACCATGTCTTCCAGATCGCGCGCATGGCCGAACCAGTGGTGGGCAAGGGTAATGGCGTGAGCGTCGCTTTCGATGATGGTCGGCGAGCTAAGACGCGCCGTCATTTCCTCGGCGAAATTGACGTTCACTTCGCGCAAAATCGGGCTGCTGCGGATTTTCCCGGTGCGATGCTCGATGACGCCGGGAAGACCGAGACAGACCATATCGACATCTTCCAGGGACAGGCCGGCATCGACCACGCAGCGGCGAACCCCGTCCTCCACCAGATCGGCGATGACGCCAATCGGCTGGCGGTCGACACGGATCGGCAGGGCGAGGGTGGAAAGCACATTACCGCAGAAATCGGTGACAACGAAAACCATGCGGCTTGCGGCGATCTTGGCGCCCACCACGCGGGCGGCATCCGGGTTCAGCTCCAGCATCACCCGCGGCCTGCCGCGTGCGCCTTCGGTGCGGATATCACCGAGATGACGGGTCAGTATAAGCCCGTCATCAAGCAGCGAGGCGGTAATCGCCGAAACGGTGGTGGTGGAAAGCTGCGTTCTTTCGCTGATTTCCACCCGCGAGATCGGCCCGTGGCGGCGGATGCTATCCAGCACGCTTAGCCTGTTGATCGCGCGCATCAATTCTGGGTCTGCGGTCTTCATGGTGTCCTGCTGCGATCAATGCCGGTTCGAGAACCGATTTATGTCGGGTTACGGATTAAATAACGGTCTAGGGGAGGGGTGTGTCAAGCGGTTCGCGCAAAAAATCGGCGTGGCGCCTTGACATTGTGCGAGGGCTAATGTGAATTAATCCGCATTGGGGAATAAATGAGGAAATCCCCGAGGGAGGATCACCATCATGACGATTTGGCACGCAGGCGCAAGCCTGAGCGGCAGGCTGACAGGCTTTGCCACAACGACAAGCATTGCTCTCATGCTCGGCACCGCCAGCGCCTCGGCCGCGACAGTGGTTAAATGGATGCATGTGGAACTGGACCCGAAAGCCGTGGCCGTCTGGGAGGAGATTGCCAAGGATTTCGAGACCAAGCACCCTGATGTGGATGTGCAGCTGCAATTCCTGGAAAACGAAGCCTTCAAGGCGAAGTTGCCGACTTTGCTGCAATCCAATGACGTTCCGGATTTTTTCTATAGCTGGGGCGGCGGCGTTCTTGAGGAACAGTCCAAAACCGGCGCGCTGAAGGATCTGACCGAGGTTTTCGACGCCGATGGCGGCAAGCTGCGGCAGGCCTATAATGCTTCGGCGATCGACGGCCTGTCCTTTGATGGCAAGGTCTGGGCCGTGCCTTACAAGGTCAGCCTCGTCAGCTTCTTTTATAACAAGGAGTTGTTTGCCAAAGCCGGCGTGAAGGCGGAAGACATCAAGAGCTGGGATGATCTCGGCGCCACGGTCAAAAAGATCAAGGAAGCCGGCATCGTGCCGATTGCCGGTGGCGGCGGTGAAAAATGGCCGATCCATTTCTACTGGAGCTACCTCGTCATGCGCAATGGCGGGCAGGCCGTGTTCGACGCCGCCCGCAAGGGTGAGGGTGAAGGTTTCATGGATCCGGCCATCATCAAGGCCGGCGAGCAGCTGGCCGAATTTGGCAAGCTGGAACCCTTCCAGCCCGGTTATCTCGGCTCCACCTGGCCGCAGGCGCTGGGCGTCTTCGGTGACGGCAAGGCGGCGATGATCCTCGGTTTCGACAATACCGAAGCCAACCAGCGCAAGAATGCCGGTGATGGCAAAGGACTTGCCGCCGACAATATTGGCCGCTTCGCATTCCCTGCTGTCGAAGGCGGTGCCGGTAAGGCAACCGATACGCTGGGCGGCCTGAACGGCTGGGCAGTCACGAAAAACGCTTCCAAGGAAGCGATCGATTTTGCAACATTCCTGACCAGCAAGGAAAGTGAAGAGAAGATGGCGGCAGCCGGCATGATCCTGCCCGTTGCGACGGGTGCGGATGGTGCGGTCAAGAACCCGCTGTTGGCGGATTCGGCCAAGCAGCTTGCCGGCTCCACCTGGCACCAGAACTTCTTCGACCAGACGCTGGGTGCTGCCGTCGGCCGCGTCGTCAATGATGTCTCCGTCGAGATCGTCTCCGGCCAGATGAGCGCGGAAGAGGGCGCCAAGCAAATTCAGGACGCTTTCGAGCTTCGCTGATTGTCACCTGCATTGCGGCCGCCGCGCTAAAACGCGGCGCCGCGATATCTGCATAAAAGAAAGCGGATAGAGATGACGGATATTTCCATGACTTCTGCGTCCATACCGGCGCGCGGCGCGGCAAAGGCGAAGCGCAAGCAAAGTTCGGTTGCGCATGACCGGGCGCTGACCCTTCTGGTGTTTCTGCCGCCGGCATTGTTGCTCTTTACCCTGTTCGTCATCCTGCCCATGGGTGAGGCGGCGTGGTACAGCCTTTATCGCTGGAACGGCTATGGCACGCCGACGGATTTCGTGGGCTTAAGGAATTTTCAGGTCCTGTTCGGCAATGCCGCCTTCTCGCAGGCTCTGCTCAACAACGGCCTCATCATCCTGATTTCCATTCTGATCCAGATTCCACTGGCCATCTGGCTCGCCACGATGCTGGCGCACCGCATTCCGGGCGTCGTCGCCTTCCGGCTGGTGTTCTTTCTGCCCTATGTGCTGGCGGATGTGGCCGCGGGTCTGATCTGGCGTTTCGTTTATGATGGCGATTATGGCCTCTTCGCCGCCATTTCCAATTTCTTCGGCTTTGCCAACCCTTACGTGCTGGCCGACAAGGATGTGGCGATCTATGCCGTGCTTGGCGTCATCGTCTGGAAATATTTCGGTTTCCACATGATGCTGTTCATCGCCGGCCTTCAGTCCGTCGACAAGAACGTGCTGGAAGCCGCCGAAATCGATGGCGCTTCCGGCTGGCAGAAGTTCCGTTATGTAACCTTGCCGATGCTCGGCTCCACCGTTCGCCTGTCCGTCTTCTTTGCGGTTATCGGCTCACTGCAGCTGTTCGACATGATCATGCCGCTCACCGGCGGCGGTCCATCCAACTCCACGCAGACCATGGTCACGTTCCTCTACACTTACGGCGTCATGCGCATGCAGGTGGGGCTTGGCAGTGCGGTCGGCGTTGTTCTTTTCGTCATCTGCGTGACGCTCGCCTTCGGTTACAAAAGGATTTTCATGCGCCATGACTGACACATCCACCTCCGTGCGCATGCCGCTGCAAACCAAGCTTTATCTTTATATATCGCTGAGCCTGATCGCGGCCATCGTGCTCATCCCGTTGCTCACCACCGCACTTGGCGGCTTCAAGACGCTGGGAGACCTGCGCGTCAACCCGTTCGGCATTCCGGCGGAATGGCAATGGGCCAATTACGGCGATATTCTCTTCGGCAAACGTTACTGGCTGCAGATTTTCAATTCGCTGGTCATCGCGCTGTTGACGGTGTTCCTGACGCTCACCGTTTCGGCCATGGCGGCCTTCACCTTCGCGCATGTGAAGTTCTTCGGCTCGTCATTCCTGCTCAATTATTTCCTGCTGGGGCTGATGTTCCCGGCGGCCACCGCCATCCTGCCGCTGTTCATCCGCATCCGGGATCTCGGCCTGCTCGACACCTATTGGGGTGTGGTGCTGCCGCAGGTGGCCTTCGGGCTTGGCATGAGCATTCTCCTGTTCCGCAACTATTTCCGCAATCTGCCGGAGGAACTGTTTCAGGCTGCTTTCGTGGATGGCTGCGGTTATCTGCGGTTCTTCTGGCACATTTCCCTACCACTTTCGCGACCCATCGTCGCTACCGTCGGCATCGTTTCCTTCGTTGGCAGCTGGAACAGCTATATCCTGCCGCTGATCATGCTGAATTCGGAATCGAAATATCCCTGGCCGCTCGGCATCATGGTTTATCGTGGCGAATTCGGCACCGAATGGCAGCTGGTGCTCGCCTTTATCACGCTGACGATCCTGCCGACCGTCATCGTCTTCTTCCTCGCACAGAAACACATCATCGCGGGCCTGACGGCCGGTGCCGTCAAATCGTGACCTGAAAGGAGCAAAACATGGCTTCCGTCGAACTTAAGGATATCGCCAAGTCCTACGCCTCGCTCGATGTCATCCACGGCATCTCGCTTGATATAGCGGATGGTGAGTTCATCGCGCTGGTCGGCCCTTCCGGTTGCGGCAAGTCCACGCTTCTGCGCATGATCGCCGGGCTGGAGGAAATCACCGGCGGGGATATCCTCATCGGCGACAAGGTGGTCAACGGCATGACGCCGCGTGAGCGCAACATCGCCATGGTGTTCCAGTCCTATGCGCTTTATCCGCACATGACGGTGGCCGAAAATATGGGCTTCAATCTGAAGCTCGCCGGCCAGCCGAAAAACGTCATAGAGGAACGCGTGGCGGAAGCCGCCCGCATGCTCGATCTCGGCAAGCTTCTGGATCGTAAACCCTCGCAGCTTTCCGGTGGCCAGCGCCAGCGCGTCGCCATGGGCCGCGCCGTGGTGCGTAACCCGGCGGTCTTCCTGTTTGATGAGCCGCTCTCCAATCTGGACGCCAAGCTGCGCGTGCAGATGCGCAGCGAAATCAAGGCGCTGCATCAGAAAGTTGGCACGACGTCGATCTATGTCACCCATGACCAGATCGAGGCCATGACGCTGGCGGACCGGGTGGTGGTACTTAATCACGGTCGTATCGAACAGCAGGGCACGCCGCTGGAACTTTACAAGACGCCCGCTAATCTCTTCGTTGCCGCCTTCATCGGCTCACCGGCCATGAACCTCATTGAAGGTGTGGTCGATGGCGAGGGCGATCAGCCCGCCGCCCGGCTGAAGGACGGCACCGCGATCCGCATTGCCGCGACACGCAAGGTCAAGCGCGGCCAGCCGGTGACGATCGGGCTTCGCCCCGAACATATCGGCTCGACCATTGGCGGCGATATCTCGCTTTCCGGCCGCACCGTGCTGGTGGAACCAACCGGTGCACAGACCCATGTGGTCTTTGAACTGGCGGGTGATCAGGTGACGGCCGTGGTGGATGGCGAGCAGCTGGTGAAGGTCAACGCACCCTTTGCCGCCACCGTGCATCATGAACGCGTGCATGTGTTCGACAGGGCCAGCGGGCTGGCGCTTTAAACCTGTTTCGCTTTTTTAGTGAAATAGCGAAATTCTCTCGCCCCTCCGCTTTTGGGGCTTGTCTGAAAATTACGAGCGGTTAGCTTGGCGCTGGGGTCAAAGCGGTTTTACCGCTAAACTGTATCGATACAGGGAGGTTATTTTATGAGAACGATCAAGGGACCGGGTCTTTTTCTCGGCCAGTTTGCCGGTGATGCTGCCCCCTTCAACAGCTGGGATGGCATTACCAAATGGGCAGCGGAAAAGGGTTATGCCGGCGTGCAGGTGCCGACATGGGCCGGGCAGCTGATCGATCTCAAAAAAGCGGCGGAATCGAAGGATTATTGCGATGAGTTCGCCGGCGTGGCGCGCCAGAACGGTGTTGAGGTAACCGAACTTTCCACCCATCTGCAGGGCCAGCTGGTTGCCGTTCATCCCGCTTATGACGAGGCCTTTGATGGCTTTGCAGCGCCTGAAGTGCGCGGCAACCCCAAGGCCCGGCAACAATGGGCCGTCGAGCAGGTGAAGCTTGCGCTGAAAGCCTCGAAAAACCTCGGCATCAAGGCACATGCCACATTCTCCGGTGCGCTTGCCTGGCCGTTCGTTTATCCGTGGCCGCAGCGTCCGGCCGGGCTGGTGGAAGCTGCCTTTGACGAGCTGGCAAAACGCTGGACGCCTATCCTTGATTATGCCGATGAGCAGGGCGTGGATGTCTGCTACGAAATCCATCCGGGCGAAGACCTGCATGATGGCGTGACCTTCGAGATGTTCCTGGAACGCGTAAAGAACCACAGCCGCGCCAACATGCTCTACGACCCGTCGCATTACGTGCTGCAATGCCTCGATTATCTCGACAATATCGACATCTACAAAGACCGTATCAAGATGTTCCACGTCAAGGACGCGGAGTTCAACCCGACCGGCCGGCAGGGCGTTTACGGCGGTTATCAGGGCTGGGTGGAGCGCGCCGGTCGCTTCCGTTCGCTGGGCGACGGGCAGGTGGATTTCGGTGCGGTCTTCTCGAAAATGGCGGCCAATGATTTCGACGGCTGGGCCGTGGTCGAATGGGAATGCGCGCTGAAACACCCCGAAGACGGCGCCCGCGAAGGGGCGGAATTCGTCAAGGCGCATATCATCCGCGTCACGGACAAAGCCTTTGACGATTTCGCATCTGGTGGCACCGACGATGCGGCCAACCGCCGTATGCTTGGGCTTTGAAAACGTTTCAGGGGAGATATTATGGCTATTGAAGGAAAGACAACCGACAAGGCGAACAAGCGGATTCGTCTTGGCATGGTGGGTGGCGGTTCGGGCGCATTTATCGGCGGCGTCCATCGTATGGCGGCAAGGCTCGACAATCGTTTCGATCTTGTGGCGGGGGCCCTGTCCTCCACGCCGGAAAAATCCCTCGCATCCGGCCGCGAACTGGGGCTCGATCCCGAGCGTTGCTATGGCTCCTTCGAGGAAATGGCCGAGAAGGAAGCGCTGCGCGAGGATGGTATCGAGGCGGTGGCGATCGTCACGCCCAATCATGTGCATTATCCGGCTGCGAAAGCCTTTCTCGAGCGCGGTATCCATGTCATCTGCGACAAGCCGCTGACCTCCAATCTGGAAGACGCCAAAAAGCTGAAGGACGTGGCCGACAGGGCTGATGCGCTGTTCATCCTCACCCATAACTATACCGGTTATCCGATGGTGCGGCATGCCCGGGAACTGGTACAGGCCGGTGCACTCGGCACAATCCGTCTGGTGCAGATGGAATATCCCCAGGACTGGCTGACGGAAGCGGTGGAACAGACCGGCGCGAAACAGGCCGTCTGGCGCACCGATCCGGCCCAATCCGGCGTCGGTGGCTCCACCGGCGATATCGGCACCCATGCCTATAATCTCGGTTGCTTCATTTCCGGTCTGGAAGCCGATGAACTGGCAGCGGATGTACATACCTTCGTCGAAGGCCGTCGGCTGGACGACAATGCGCATGTAATGCTTAGGTTCAAGGCCAAGGACGGCAAGCAGGCCGCCAAGGGTTTGCTCTGGTGCAGCCAGGTTGCGGTTGGCCATGAAAATGGTCTGAAAATCCGTGTTTATGGTGATAAGGCGGGCATCGAGTGGACGCAGGCCGATCCGAACTATCTGTGGTTTACGAAGCTGGGCGAGCCGAAACAGCTGATTACCCGCGGTGGTGCTGGCGCCGGGGCAGCCGCCGCCCGTGTCACCCGCATTCCGTCAGGCCATCCGGAAGGATATCTGGAAGCCTTCGCCACCATCTATACCGAGGCAGCCCATGCCATCGAAGCCCGCCGCACCGGCACAGCGCTGGACAAGGCGGTGATCTATCCGACCGTTGATGATGGGGTAAAGGGTGTTGCCTTCGTTACCGCCTGCATCGAATCCGGCAAAAACAATGGCGGCTGGGTGAAGCTGTAAGACTGGACATGACGTTCCCGCGTCATCTTCTCTCCGCCCGGAGCAGAAGATGGCGCGGGGTCGATCAATAAACGGCCGTATCCGTCGCCGATGGTTTACCGTCCCAGATGCTGCTCGCCGCGCTTTTTCGCCAGCTCGATCTGCTGCTGTCGATCGCGGAAACGCTGGCGGTCCTCTTCCGTGCGGTCATCGAAACAGCTCGGGCAGGAAACGCCTTCCTCGAATTTGGGTGAAAGGCGTACTTCCGGCGTTATCGGGTTGCGGCAGGCATGGCAGAGCTGGTGGTTGCCTTCGGCAAGGCCGTGCACCACCGAAACGCGCTCGTCGAAGACGAAACAGGCGCCTTCCCAGAGGCTTTCTTCTTCCGGCACCTCTTCCAGATATTTCAGGATACCGCCCTTGAGGTGATAGACCTCATCGAAGCCCTGTTCCTTCATGAAGGCGGTGGCCTTCTCGCAGCGAATGCCGCCGGTGCAATACATGGCGATCTTCGGCTTGTTGTGCAGGCCGGGATTGTTCTTCACCCAGTCGGGAAACTCGCGAAAGGTCTTGGTCTGCGGATCGACCGCGCCCTTGAAGACGCCGATGGCGGTCTCGTAGTCATTGCGCGTATCGATGAGGATGGTGTCCGGATCGGAAATCAGCGCATTCCAGTCCTGTGGCTCGACATAGGTGCCGACGATGCGGTTCGGATCGATGTCAGGCACGCCCATGGTGACGATCTCTTTCTTGAGCTTCACCTTCAGCCGCACGAAAGGCATGTGCGAAGCGCGGCTTTCCTTGTGCTCCAGCGCGGCAAATTCCGGCTGGGCGCGCAGGAAGGCAAGCACCGTGTGAATGCCCGCATCCGGCCCCGCAATCGTGCCGTTGATACCTTCGGCGGCCAGCAGCAATGTGCCCTTGACGCCGTTTTTCTGGCAGAGCTCGAACAGCTGTTCGCGCAGGCTCTCGAACCGCGGCAGGCGGGCAAAATGGTAAAGTGCGGCCACAAGGAAATCACCAGAGACTTCCGGGCGGGGGAGAATGGTCGTGTCGGTCATGGGCGCTGAAATACAGCGACGGCGGCCGCAAAGCAATATTTATCCGCTGCGGCCAGCATTTTGAAAATCGTCAAATATCCAGGAGAAAGAGGCGAATGGCAGGCGGTTGGTGCCTCACATCCGGCATGGGCGAGAGGACGAGACCTCGCTTCCGTCATGCTTGGGCTTGTCCCAAGGATCTAAGCACGGAGCATAAACCGACAGGTTGCAGATCCTCGGGACAAGCCCGAGGATGACGCCGAATGTGGTGTGACACCCTTTCCCAACATCGCCGTTGTCGGCCTATTTCGCCGCCTGCCGCCACAAAAGGCCGACGATACGGCTTTCGGTGCGGGCGGACTCGGAAAAAACCTCGTCCGCCAGTTCAAGGCCTTCCGCGCGCAGCGCCTGCTGCCTTACGATGATCGCATCGAGAAGAAGTGCCAGACGTTCGCCATTGCCGAAACGGTCCGGTTCCCGGTCGGCAACGGCGGCGAGTACCGAGAGGTCATGCTCATGGCCGAGAATATCGACCAGCCGCTTGGTATCGGCACGCTTGGCGCGCATGGCGGAGGGCCAGAGGCGGCGCATGAGGCCCAGATGCATCCAGTGGGTCTGCCCCGCTTTTCGCAATTCGTGAAAATGCTCGACATCCGCCTGGTCGCGACAATCCGAGAGCGCTTTTCGTGCCTTCGCCCGTTGTTTTGCCCAGCTGCTTCTCACCAGCCTGACTGTCTTTTTCAGGTCATCCGGCAGGGAGAGAGCTTCAAGCCTTTCGTGTCCCGCCTCGCAGCCGGCGATCGCCGCCGCTATGGCGTCGTCAAGATCCACCTCGTGGTTGAGGGCATCGTCGCGACGTTCGCGCAGCATTGCCGTGATCGATCGCAACGCCTCACCCTGCGCGTCGGAGAGCGCAAAAGCCTCGAGATATTCCGCCGTTTCAACGAGTGCCGTCGCATCCCGCGCGAAGGCCAGTGAACGGGCGATATCGCGGAAACGGGCATTCTCCTCGCTGCTGAAATCGGGCGCCGCCTTGCGGATCAGGCGGTAGAGCGCCCGCAGCCGCTTGAAGCGTTTGCGCGCATCGTGAACCGCCTCATGTGATCCCGAGGGCTGGTCGCGCAGGATGGTGATCGCATCCTCGATCAGTTCCAGCCCGGCGCGGCGGATCTCGTCGCCGAAGGGCTTTTTCGGATCAATCCTGAAGGGCATCCGGCAAGTCTCCACTCGAACAGTCCATGGCAAGCGACTGGTTGGAAAAGCGACGGTCACCCGTCACTTCTTTCCCGAGCCAAGCGGGCAGGTCCGGGTTGGCGTTCTCATCGTTCATTTCGACTTCGGCGACGACCAGCCCCTGATACTGGCCTTCGAAAACATCGATTTCCCAGGTGAAACCGCCATGATCAACGGTGTGACGCGTCTTTTCTATCACCACACCCGGTGCGCTTGCCATCAGCTCTTCCGCGTCCTTGAGGGGAATGGAATATTCATATTCGTCCCGGACAAGTGCACTTGCGCCGATCTTGATGGTCAGTGTCGCATCACGCCCATTGACGATCCTGACCCGGACCGAGCGATTTTCCAGCGAAGCGACATATGCCTGCCGGAAAGCCATGCTATGCGTCACCTCATCGCGCCATTCACCGCCTGCAACAAGAAACTTCCGTTCAATTTCCTTGGCCATGCTGTCTCCGCAAACTGGTGCGCCAGATTATCGCAAGATGACGTCGCGAAGAAGCGAATTGATTGAAGTATCTGGATAAAAAATGGCCCTGCCATGCCTCGACATCATAGCCGGGGCAGGCTAATCGGTAAACGGGATTTCAATCGTTTCAATCGCGCAAGGGAGGCTCATCGTGGCCCAGGACTCCGAAAAACTTCTTTCCATCCTCAAACTTCAGCCGGTCGTGCCGGTGCTGATCGTGGATGATGCCGCTTCCGCCGTGCCGCTCGCGCGCGCTTTGGTCGCAGGCGGCCTGAAGGCAATCGAGATCACCATGCGGACACCGGCGGCACTGGATGCCATCCGCGCAGTTGCGGCGGAAGTGGAAGGTGCCAATGTCGGTGCCGGTACCATTCTCAACGCCCGGGATTTTGAAGCCGCTGCCGAAGCAGGCTCCACCTTCATCGTCAGCCCCGGCATCAATAAAAGCGTGCTGGAAGCGGCGCGCGGTTCCAACGTGCCGTTGCTTCCGGGCGCAGCCACCGCCAGCGAAGTCATGGCGCTGCGGGATGAGGGTTACAAGGTCCTGAAATTCTTCCCCGCCGAACAGGCTGGCGGTGCGCCTTACCTCAAGGCGCTGTCGTCGCCGCTCGCCGGCACGGTGTTCTGCCCGACCGGCAGCGTTTCGCTGAAGAATGCCAACGACTATCTGTCTCTGCCGAACGTCGTCTGCGTCGGCGGCTCCTGGGTTGCACCACGCGAACTGGTGGCGACCGGCGACTGGGCTGGCATCACCAAGCTCGCCGCTGAAGCAGCAGCACTGCGCGGCTGATTGACATTGCTTCAAACCCGTTCACGAAGGCGTGAGCGGGTTTGACATTTATATTCGCGCCGCGGCTTCCTATCTCACCTGTAGATTTTGACCTCTACAGGAGATTTTGATGTTCGACGCCAAGAAGCTTCTTGAACAATTCCTCGGCTCGCAGGTGCCGGGCCTTTCGGGAAGCGTCCGTGACAGAGCCGGGCAGGCCGCCGATATCGCCAAGAACAATCCCCTCAAGGCCGGTGCTCTCGCCGCCGCCATTCTGGGCACCAAGACCGGCCGCAAGCTCGCCGGCAATGTTGCCACCATCGGCGGCGTCGCCGCCATCGCCGGCCTCGGTTATCTCGCCTACAAGAATTACAAGTCCGGTCAGGCGCCCGAAGTCGCGCCGAAACCCGAGCCGGAGCTGCTTGCTCCCCCCGCCGATTCCGCCTTCCATCCGCAGTCGCCCGCTCTCTCCAATGATTTTGCCCTGAAACTCATCCAGGCGATGATCGCTGCCGCCAAGGCAGACGGTCATATCGATGAGAAGGAGCGCGCCAATATCATGGACAAGGTACAGGTCTCCGGCCTCGATACCGAGGCAGAGCGGTTCCTGGAAAAGGAACTGGCCGATCCGCTGGACATCGATGCACTGGTGGCTGCCGCTCGCACGGAAGAGCAGAAAGTGGAGCTTTATACCGCCTCGCGGCTTGCCATCGAGGCCGATACGCGTGCGGAGCGGGGTTATCTCGATCTTCTTGCCGGGCGGCTGGGGTTGCCGGATGCGCTCGTGGATCACATTGAGGCGACCGTGGTGGCGGCGAAGGTCTAGGTCGAAGTTGGGGCTCACCCCCTCTGCCCTGCCGGGCATCTCCCCCTCAAGGGGGGAGATCGACCCGAGGCGGCCTTTCGGCTATTTTCAACGTTGCGAGTGGGTGAGCGTTGCCTTCTGGCTGATCTCCCCCCTTGAGGGGGAGATGCCCGGCAGGGCAGAGGGGGGTGAACCACACCCACCAAAGCGGAAACGCGACCACTGCCGACATGTCCCACTTCCCGGTTGTCATCCCATCCCGCTTGCCCTAATCCTTGTCCCAGACAATGGGGAAGAGAATGCGCGATCTGAGTGATTTCAAAGGATGTCCGGCGCCAAAGCCGGTGGTGTTGAAGGGCCGTTACGTGACGGCGGAGCCGTTTGATCGTGGCAGCCATCTGACAAAGCTCTGGGCCGCACTTGGCGGTGAGGGCGTGAATGCACTTCTCAAATATTTTCCGCAAAACGCTTTTCCCGATGCCGACGCCTTTGGCGACTGGCTGATCGGCGCGGGGCAGAAACTCAACTGGGTCACGCTGGTCTTCGTGGAAAATGCCAGCGGTGATGTGGTGGGCATGGCGAGCTACATGCGGCCCGATCCTGCCAATGGCGTGGTCGAGGTCGGTTCCGTCGCTCATGGCGGCAAGATGAAGCGCTCGCCTTTGTCCACCGAGGTGCATTACCTGATGGCGAAACATGTTTTCGAAGATCTGGGTTACCGCCGCTATGAGTGGAAATGCCACAACGAAAACGAGCCCTCCAAGATCACCGCGAAACGTTATGGTTTCACCTTCGAGGGCGTTTTCCGTCAACATATGATCTCGAAAGGTGAGAACCGCGATACCGCGTGGTTTTCCATGATCGACGGCGAATGGCCGCTGATCGGCAAGGCCTTTGAAATCTGGCTTTCGCCGGAGAATTTTGCAGATGACGGAGCGCAGAAGCGCAAGCTCGAAGATATACGTGCGGAGCTTGCCAATGGCTGAGAAGAAGGATTGGTCGCCGGCTATAGCCGCCGCCCTCATCATCATCGGCTTTGGACTGGTGTTCTTCGTCATGCCGAAAATCATGCTGTGGCTGGGTGATTATTCGCCTTGGCTTGCGGCTGCATTCGGCACTGTAGCGGTGCTCTGTTTCTTCCTGCTGTTCTGGCTGCGTGCGCGTTACCAGCGCCGCCGCGACGGTTAGAGCACGCAGGTGCTCTAACTCTTTTGTTGTAAGGCATTTCCAGAACGTAAGCCGCGAAGCATTTTTACCGGAAATGCCCTAGAGTCGAAGCGAAGCGCCGAGCAATAACAGCCCCATGATCAAAACGAACAGCGCACCGGCGATTTCGATCGCGTGGCTGATGCCGGCTGCCTTGCGGCTGCCGGGGCCGGCAAAACGCACCGCAAGCCCTTTGGCCGATACCGCCATGATGGCGAGAGCGGACACCATGATGGCGGTGCCGAGCGACATGGCCAGCACGGACAGCACACCGCCGAGATAAAGCCCGTTCAGAAGCGCGAAGCTCATGACGATGATGGCACCCGAGCAGGGCCGCAGCCCGACCGCAATGATGGCCGACCAGGCCTCATGCAGGCTGAAATTCTTGCTTTTCAAAAGCATGGGATCGGGTGCGTGGGATTTGCCGCAGGCCGAGCAGAGGTCGCTCGTGCCATCATGATCGTGATCGGCAAAGACCGGCTTGCCCTGGAACCGCAGCCCCGTGCCCATGCCGCTCGTTCTGCCCGCCGATGTTTCGCCTGCCGTAGCGAAGACGGCGACGGGTTCACGCTTTATGCGCAGCGACCAGAGTTTGCGCACCAGAAGCCAGGCGCCGAACATCGCCACCATGGCGAAACTGGCGATCTCCATCGCCTGTGTCGCCTTGGTCATGGTGATCGAGGTGCCACGCAGCACGAGCCAGGCCGCGCCGACGAGGCCGATGGCGACTGCGCCCTGAATGAGTGCCGAGACGAAGGAAATCAGGATGCCGCGTCTCAGCTGTGTTTCATTGGCGATCATGTAGGACGAAATGACGGCCTTGCCATGGCCAGGCCCGGCGGCATGGAAAACGCCATAAGCAAAGGAAAGGCCTATCAGCGAGCCAAGCGCCCAGCCATCCTCGCGCATGGCTTTCAACGCGCCGGTCAGCGCCCGGTAGAACATCTGCTGATGTACATTGATCCATTGCATTAAAGGCGCAAATGGCCCGCCGACGGAAAATGACGGTTCGGCCGAACCGATGCCAAGTGGCGATTGCGCATGTGCCACGCCGGCAACGGCAAGCAGGCCGATGGCCGCAATGGCCAGGGGCCCGGCCAGACGGCCGCTGCGGCTCAGCATGTCACCTCCAGCCGGGTGGCGAAGAGCTTCGTCATGTCGGTACCGGTCGGATCATTGAAGAACGCATCGGTAAGCGAACTCTGGTTCTGCGAGATCACCTCGTCGGGATCAGGGCGAACGACATGGTGCTTGCAGGCATTCAGATCCTTGCCCTCGGTGGCAATATCGGCGTCCTTGGCAAAATCGATCGCCGTATACATGGTCGGATCCCAGGCGCCGAAACTCAGCTTGCCTTTCACCGCAAGCGGTTTGGCGGGTTTTACGGAAAAGAACATCAGGATCTGCTGATCCTTGTAATCCACGTGAATGGCGTCCGGTTTGGCAAATTCTACCGGTTTTCCGTTGGCGGTGATGAAGGTGTAATAGGAATATTCGGCAAGCGACTCCAGCACCGTGGTGCCGATTTCAGCCAGCTCGTCCTTGTCCAGCTTCAGATCGCTGTTCTTGTCGTAGTCCATCACCACGCTTGCCGAGAACATCTCGTCAAAACGCCAGATATTGCGCACTTCCTGAACGGTGCCGTTCGGCCCCTCGACAATTTCCATGCGCGCTTCGGCGAAGATATGTGGATGCGCCGATGCCGCGACGGGAATACAGGCAAGGCCAGCCGCGAGAAGCAAAAATCGTCTGTTCATTATCCGGTCTGTCCTGCCTTCGAATCTCGAAGGCCCGAGTCTAGCAGAAATTGGGACCGAATTTCGACCCGGGGCCGACCGACGGGATATTTCAGAAGGTGCCGGTGAAACGTGAGGTGACGCTGGAGCCGCTATAAGAGAAGTCGGTGTCGCGCTCGCCATGCAGAAGGCGGTTGAATTCCACTTCAAGCTTGCTGCTCTTGCCGGTATCGATTGACAATGTGGCCACAAGTCTGCGTTCGCTGGTGTCGTAGTTGTAGTAAATCCAGTCCTTGTGAACGCGCTGCAGTGCAAGGTTGAGCCCCACCTTGTCGGTGAGCTTGCTCTTCATGACCAACTGCCAGCGCCGATGGAATTCGGCAATCGGGTCATCCGGGTCGAAAAGCGCATAGTCCTGCGAAAAACCGGCGCCGAAGGCGATTCGGTCAGTTGCTTTTACCTCGGCCTCCGTTCGTAGATAGGGCCGGGTGCGTTTCACCTTGTCGCTGATCTCGTCACCGGAAATGGTTGTGAGGCCCGCCTCGGCCAGAACCGCGAAACGGTCGGAGAACCTGTAACCATAGCCAAGCGAACCGCGCAGCGTATTGGCCTCGAACCGCTCATATTTTTCCTGTTGGCTTTCCGGCACGACGATGCGGTCATAAGCGAGTGTCAGTCCGGCTTCGCCGCCGGCCAGCGGTCGTTCATGTTCAGCCTTGAGGGATAAAAGTGCCTCATTGGCCTCCAGCCGGGTGGGCAGGAAATAGGCTGGCCTGAAACGCGCCTTGCCTTTCATCAGGCTGGCGAGGCTTGCCGTCAGCGTGTTCTTGCCGCCCAAAGCGAGGATGCCGAGCTGGGAAGAGGCCTCCAGCTTGTGGTCCAGCCGCCGATAACCGATGTCTTCTTCTGGCAGGTGCACGAAGATATCACCGGCATCACTGCGCGTGCCACGCAACTCGATCGCCCATTCCAGCTTTTCGGAAAAACGCTTGGTCAACCCCAGCGAGGCAATGGTGTTGTGTTCATTGGCAAAACTATACCGGGGGAGACGGACCTCTTCATGCTCGAGCGCGTAACGCAGCTCCGCCCCTTCCAGCGCGATCTTGCCGTTGAGCCCGAAGCCGGCGCGCAGCGAAATCGCGCTCAGACGATTGGTATCGGCAAAATAATTTGTGTCATAGGCGACACCCGACTTATAGGTGACAGCGTGCTCATCCGCACTTTCACCCGCCCGTGCGCCGGAGCCACAGGCAAGCCCAAGAACAAGCGCGATACATCCCCCCAGTCGCATTCGCATCTCCGGTCTCTAATTAAGCAATATCTTATATTTAGATGGTTAATAAAGTTTCCGGGGTTTTTTTATTGTCGCAGCGGCAAATGATTACTCGCTGCAATCAGATTCATCTGGATGAGCGCCGCGCAAGATAGATAAAACTTTATTAAATTCACAAGTATTAGTGTTAATTGTTTATTGTAATATTAGCCTTTGCTTGAATTAGAATCCTCTAAATATACAGTTCAGTTACGCCAGATGGCGTGATCAAACATAAGAGGAGAGAGAAATGATTGCTAAATTTGCTTGCGTAGCCGCTATTCTTACTGTCGCTTCCGTTGGTCAGGCCAATGCCGGCGGTCTTCTGGGCGGTATCCTTTCCGGAAACAGCAACAAGGGTGGCGCGCTCGTTGTGGTGTCGCCAAGCATCGATCTGGGGCTCAACGGCATCCTGTCCAACAACGGGATCCTGAACGGCAACAAGACCGGTATCCTGAGCGGTATCCTGAACGGCAACAAGACCTCTGTCGACGTCATCGACAACAAGAATGACGGCGGCAAGAAGCGCCGGCACTAAAAGACTAGACCGAAGATCGACAGGGATTTTCGATGAGAACGATGCGCGCAGGACATAAGCCGGGAACGATCCGAGTTGCGTCTGTATGACGCATGGCGCTTCCGGCAACAACAAACGGCGCATCGCACAACTGAAAGGGGGCCTCGTGGCCCCCTTTTTTTTGTTCAGATTTTCTCGATCATACTTGCACAACATTGCGTTCTGAACGCTACTTATGATGGATTTTGTAGATTGGACCTGGCCGTTATCGCTTCATTATGATCGCCCGGATTTATGTGCTAGTTATCTAATTTATATATTGGCAAATCTCGAAATATTAACGGATTTATATCGTTCATACTTATCTTTTCTTAAATTTTCACACGATGTTAACCTTGTTGAGCTTCAATCATAAGGTGCGTTCACCTTGTTAATTACGTTGTGTTTCGTGGCGGATTTGTTCGCGCCCCGCAGCGTGGTGGGTGAAGTTGTTTTTCAAGGAGCTATCGCATGTTGAAACAATCATTTCTGGCACTCGTCACTCTCGGCGTGTTTTCGGGTGCTGCCGTTGCCGCCGATGCGGTCAATGACATTCCGGCTGCACCATATGTCAATGACGCCGCGCCTTCCTTTTCCTGGGACGGTTTTTACGCCGGTGCTTCGGCTGGTTATGGCTGGAACCGTGTGAAGTCGACCACTTTTGGCGTCACCACGAAGCATGAATTCGATGGCGCGCGTTTTTCCGGTTTTGCCGGTTATAATTTCGAGGTGGCACCATCCGTCGTTCTCGGCGTCGAGGGTGATCTTGGTTATGCCTGGGGCGACAAAACCATTGTTACCAGCAAGGTTTCCGCAGGTCTGAACGGCTCTGCACGTCTGCGTGCCGGTTATGCCATCGATCGTGCCCTGATCTACACCGCCGGCGGCTACACCGCGACCGACAGCGAAGTGGATGCACCGTTCGGCAAGGACAGTAAGGTGCTGCACGGCTGGACGGTTGGCGCCGGTATCGATTACGCTTTCACCAACAATTTGTTCGGCCGTGTCGAATATCGCTACAATGATTTTGGTAAGGCGACCTATAGAACGGGTGCGATCTCGTCTGTAGGCGATGTCAATGAACATGTCGTCAAGGTTGGTCTCGGCGTGAAGTTCTGATCAGGGGCGCTTCCGCTCTTCGGACAGAACGGGGGGGCGCTGATAGCGCCAACGCATGGGCAACCATGGGACCTTTATCGATCCATACCGGCCCGGCGGGAGATGTTCTGCCGGGCCGAGCTATGCTTGGCGAGCGAAAAGAAAATGCCGGCATGGTTCCGTTCGAAACCAAAAACGTGCGCTTCCTGACTTACGAGCTTGAACCGTGGTCGGGTTTGGTGAGATGGTGCGATCCTGTCCCGTCTCCCAGCATCCAGTCGATTCCCCATGCTACAGAAAAGCACTTCGCCGGGCGCTTTTGATCGTCAGGCCTATATGATCGCGCTGCTGGTCTTCGTTGCCGGCGGCACCAATGCGGCTGTTGTGCCGTTTATCGGATTTTACATTATTCAGGTGCTCGGCCACGCGCCTGCGACACTCGGCATCTACAGTGTTACGGCAATGGTCGCCTCGATTATAGCCAGTCGCATGTATGGCGAACGTGTCGATGCCGGTGTGCGGATACGGCCCCTGCTGCTTCTTTCCGTTGCCGGGGCTTTTGTTGCGGCGGCGGCGGCGACGTTCGGTCATCTGGCGCTGCTGGTGGCGGTCACGGCCACCGGCATGGGACTTTCCAACGCCGCCAGTACGCTCGTTTTCAGTTATGGTCGATATCACGGCCGGGTGCAGGTGCTCGATACGACCTCCTACAACGCTTTCCTGCGGATGATGGTATCGCTGGCATGGATGCTGCTTCCGGCCGCCGCCTATCTGATCGTTGATCTCGCCGGTGCAAAAGCCGTGTTCATGAACGCCATGCTGATGGCAGCCATCTGGGGTGGGCTGGCCTTGGCCATAGTGCCGCGTGGCCAGACTTGCCCTATGGAACGGCGACAGGACGGCGAGACCGATGAAGGGCGCAACCTGCCGCTGCTTATGGCGGCGGCGGCCAGTTTCTGCATGTCTTTCGCCCATTCCCTGTGCGCATCGGCCCTGCCGGTGTTTCTTGTGCGCGAGGTTGGGTTGCCGGATTACGCGCCGGGCCTGTCGCTCAGCATCAAATGCGCCATGGAGGTTCTGCTGATCCTGCTTGCGCCGAGGATCATGCGGCGGGTCAGCGCCCGCCTGTTGCTGAGCGGGGCGGCGGTAACGGCGATTATAGCCTTCAACATCATCGCCTCGGTCACGACATTGCCCGCCATGCTATTCGGCGCAGCCATGGAGGGAGCTTATTATGGCCTTTTCGCGGGCACGAGCCTGACCTTCATTCAGGGCTTTGCGCGCGGGCGCACGGCGCGGGCGACTGCGCTTTATATGAATTCCATCTTCCTTGCCGCACTGTTTGCCGTGCCCTTGATGGGGTTCGTGGCGCAATATTCCAGCTTTGGTGTGTCGATCCGGCTTGCCTCCGTGGGCGCCGGTGCTGCCCTGCTGTTATTGTTCCTGACGCGGCGTCAGGTGAGCGAATAGACGGATTTTCGGCTTCATTCCCGTGATAGGCGCAGGGATGAGGAGAATAGGGCCAGTACACTGTCTGGCCCGTCGCCGCCTTAGGCCGAAATATCGATAATGCCGCAGTCGCCGGCCTCTGAAGCGAAGGCGAGCAGTTTGCCGGTGGCGCTCCAGTCCATGCTGGTAATGGCGCCCTTGCCGGGGCGGCGCAGCAGGGCTTCCTTGCCGTCGGCAAGGCGCACGCCGAGGATCATGCCGTCGATGAAGCCGATGGCAAGCACGTCTTCCACCGGGTGGAAGGCGACATTGGTGACCATGATGTTGGCGCGGCTGCCGAGTTCTTCCGGTGCCTTGCCCATCGGGCCGTCCTTGCCGGCAAATGGCCAGACGATGGCGGCCGGCGCGCCGGAAGAGGCAAGCCATTTCCCCTTTGCCGACCAGGAAATGGATTTGACCTTGGCAGGATAGCCCGTCATGCGCATGTGGCGGGCTTCCATGCCGCCCTTGGTTGCTTCCATCTTCCAGCCGTGCAGGGCGTTTTCCTGCATGGTGGTGACGAGGAACTTGCCGTCAGGCGAGAAGGTGACGCCGGTATGCGCGCCCTTCCATTCCAGATCGATCGGATCACCCGCGCTCGCCACCCAATGCAGCGTCACGCCGTTATAACGCGCGGCTGCGATGCGCAGGCCCTTTGGCGCAAAGGCAATCGCCTCCACCGTGCGCTCTTCCTTGAATTCCTTGACCGTGCCGTCTGAAAGCCGCACGAAGCTGGATTTGCCGACACCGTAAGCGACCGCCTTCTGCGGCCCGCCGGCCACGACGCCCACCCATTTGCGCGGTACGTTGGCGATTTCGCTGATGCTGCCGTCATGGCCGATACGCAGCACACGCCCGTCTTCGCCACCAGAAAGCAGCGTGGCGCTGTAGGGATCGCGAATGCAGGTCAGAAGCCCCTCATGCGCCTCGGTTACCTTTTCTCCGCCATCCAGCCGGTGAATGGTGCCGGCGGCGGTGGCAAACAGGGGAATGTCGCCGAGAAAATGGGTCGAGACCACGTGGCCTTCGATATCAAGCGGGGCAACAGTCGGCATGGGGCATCGGTCTTTCGTCTATGTGTCTGATGGCGGGGCGTCATTCCCGCCGGCTGGCATGGTTCTAGAGCATTTTCGGCAAAAGCGGAACCGCTTTACATCCCTTCAACCTCATTCCTGTGCTTGTCACAGGAATCCAGCCGACGCGCGTCTGCGCGGCGAGAAAAGTTCCTTCAGCCCAAGGGCTTGGGCTGGCTGGATCTCTGTGACAAGCACAGAGATGAGGGAAGATAACGATCATACCCCGGCGCAAGGCCGGGGCACGGAGGGATAAGGATCAGGCCGTCGCGAGGCAGGCGTTGAAGCTCTTTTCCAGCTTTTCGCGGTCCAGTTCGCGGCCGATGAAGACGAGGCGGCTTTCGCGCTTTTCATCTTCCTTCCACGGGCGCTGGTGATCACCCTCGATGATCATGTGCACGCCCTGCACCACGTAACGCTCCGCATCGCCCTTGAAAGCGATGATGCCTTTCAAGCGCAGGATGTTCGGGCCGTCCGTCTGGGTAACCTTCTGGATCCACGGGAAGAACCGCTCGGGGTTCATCTCGCCGCCGCGCAGCGAGACCGACTGCACGGTCACATCATGGATCGGCGAAACCGCACCATGGTGGTGGTGATCGTGGCTATGGTCATGCCCATGGTCATGATCGTGGTGATGATGCCCGTGATCATGGTCATGGTCGTGATGATCATGATGATGATGCCCGTGATCGTGATTGTGGTCGCAATCAGGGCCGCAGACATGATCCTCATGGCCGTGTTCGAGGAAATGCGGATCGTTTTCGAGCGCGCGTTCCAGATTGAAGGCGCCCTGATCGAGAACCCGGGCAAGATCGACGCCTGAACGCGTCGTCTTGTAGATGCGCGCGGATGGATTGATAGCGCGTACGATATCCTCGATGCGGGCGACTTCCTCCGGCGAAACGAGATCGGTCTTGTTGACGACGACGACATCGGCAAAGGCGATCTGGTCTTCGGCCTCGCGGCTGTCCTTCAGGCGCAGCGGCAGGTGCTTGGCGTCAACCAGGGCAACGACGGCGTCAAGCTCGGTCTTGGCGCGCACGTCGTCATCCATGAAGAAGGTCTGGGCGACGGGAACCGGATCGGCAAGGCCTGTCGTCTCGACGATGATGCCGTCGAAACGGCCGGGCCGGCGCATCAGGCCTTCCACGACGCGGATCAGGTCGCCGCGCACCGTGCAGCACACGCAGCCATTGTTCATTTCGTAGATTTCTTCATCGGACTCGACGATCAGATCGTTGTCGATGCCGATCTCGCCGAATTCATTGACGATGACAGCGTATTTCTTGCCGTGGTTCTCGGAGAGAATGCGGTTGAGAAGCGTCGTCTTGCCGGCGCCGAGATATCCCGTCAGGACGGTGACTGGAATGGGCTTGGCTGGTGCTGTTTCGGTCATGGAAAACCCCGCGTGGAGACAAGGCCCGTAAAGGCCTCAAGGAAGAAGTGTCGACGTCCATATAGGCGCGACGTCCGGGCAGTTCAAAGAGATTTTGGCCTAAACCGGCCAAGTGGCTCAAATTTTGTTATGAAATAACGTTATGTCAAAAGCGTGGACATCTTCAAGCAGCTCGACAAGGCCTTTAACGGCGTGGGAGATGAGCCTCTCACCCTTTTCGGCCGCGGCCGCTGTGGCGTTTCCCGCAACACCATCGGGGTTGAGATCGCTCATCAGCCAGCCGAAGGCGTGCGGGCCATAGGCGCGCAGATGCCGGAAGCGGCTGGCGAAATCGCTCTGGCGTGAAGGGAAGTCGGCTGCCTTTTCCATTATCACCCGGTCCGGGCAGAGCGCCAGCATGACGGAGGTTTCGATATCGCCGCCATGAATGTCGATCGCCTTGTCTTCCGGCTTCACCACATCGGCGGGCACGCCGAAACGGGTCCAGCTGGTGGCAACCGCCAGCATGCCAAAACGGGCGCGGGCCTCGGTGGCGACGATGGTCATCAGCGGCGAATTGCCGCCATGGGCGTTCAGCATCACGAATCTACGCACGCCTTTTTCATATTCGGCTTCAGCAATGCCGAGCCAGCGCTCAACGGCCTCATCGTAACGCAGTGTCTTCGTGCCCGGCACATCCATGTGTTCGATGGAATATCCGACGGGCTCCACCGGCAGGAAAGAGACCGGCAGATGGGAGGGCAGGGCGGCAGCAAGACGGGCAACGATACCCTCGGCAATCAGCGTATCTGTCTCGAAGGGCAGGTGCGGACCGTGCTGTTCATGGGCGCCCAGCGGCAGCACGGAAATTGCACCTGTTGCGCGAAGATGAGGGTCTGTTACGTTTTCGTCGTGATAATGCGTGTATGAGTTTGGCATCTGGCAGTCCGCGCGTGCATTCGGTAAGGATTTCCAGCAACATATATCGGTTCCGCCACAGGGTAAAAGGCACTCGCATATGAGCAAGGACAAAACTGGGCATAAGGACAAGGGCGCCAAGAAAGAAAAGGGCGGCAAGAAAATAAAGGACGCCAAAAAAAGGGATGAGAATTTCAACCCTGAAGAACTGGCGCAATCCATCACCCAGGCCGCCCGTTCCATGCGCACGGCACTAAGCCACAGCCTTGCCGAAAGCGGGCTTTATGCCGGCCAGGACGGAGTTATTCTGGCGCTGGCGCAGGAAGGCAGCCTCACACCAGGGCAGATCGCCCAGAAGCTCGGCGTCAAGGCGCCGACCATGACGCGCACCATCGGCCGCATGGAAGCCCAGGGTTTCGTGGAGCGCAGCGGTGACGACGAGGATGGCCGCGTGACACTGGTGAAGCTGACAGAAGCGGGCCTGCAAAGCGTCGAGCACATCAACATCTCGATAGCCGATTGTGGCGCAAGGGCCATAGAGGGGCTTTCGGCCAAGGATGTTCGCACCGTGGTTAAACTTCTCAAGGCAATCGATACCAATCTTCAATAATTTATTGAAATTTTTAAAAATAAAACTCTGTTTTGTGGGCGCCTCTTAAACAGGTTGCGGATTTTGTTTAAATTGTTTAATTGCAATTTAAACAGGGACATCCGTCGCTGACATGCGTTTGGGAGGAATGCTGTGGCTCAAAAGGTCAAACTGTCCACGATTGCCGAAAGTCTTGGTCTTTCGACCGCCACCATTTCCCTTGCATTGCGTGACAGTCCGCTGGTTGCTTCCGATACGCGTGACAAGATCAAGGAGCAGGCGCGGGCGCTGGGTTATATCTATAACCGCCGCGCCGCCAGCCTGCGCACCTCGCGCTCCGGCATTGTTGGCGTGGTGTTCCACGATGTAATGAACCCGTTCTACGGCGAAATTCTCAAAGCCATCGAAAGCGAGCTGGATCGCAGCCGCCAGACCTTCATTCTTTCCAACCATTACGATTCGGTGGAAAAACAGCGCACCTTCATCGAAACGCTGCTGCAACTGGGTTCCGACGGCATCATCATGTCGCCGGCCATCGGCACGCCGATCGAGGATATGACGCTGGCCGAAGAAAACGGCATGCCCGCCATCCTCGTGGCCCGTTCCATGGATGGCGTCGACATGCCGACCTATCGTGGCGATGACAGCTACGGCATTTCGCTTGCCACCAATCACCTGATCAGCCTTGGCCACCGCACCATCGCCATGGTTGGTGGCACCGACCAGACCTCGACGGGGCGCGACCGTTATCAGGGTTACGTTAATGCGCTGCGCAAGGCCGGCATCGAGGTCGATCCCAATCTGCGCATTCCCGGCCCGCGCTCCAAGCAGGGCGGCTTCGAGGCCGCCGTGCATTTCCTCTCACTGCCGCAGAAGCCGACTGCCGCCGTCTGCTGGAACGATCTCGTCGCCATCGGTCTCATGAACGGCATTTCCCGTGCTGGCTTGGTGCCGGGTGTCGATATTTCCGTCACCGGCTACGACGATCTGGAGGAAGCGGCGATTGCTACCCCGGCTCTGACCACGGTTTCCAACGGTCAGGCGGAGGTGGGGCGCCTGGCGGCGCGTGCGCTGCTGGACAGGCTGGCGGGCAGCCATGAACCTGATGGCATTCACCTCATCAAGCCGGAAATGCGCATCCGGCAATCGACCGGGCCCGTGCGGCCACGGGTGTGAGTACACCGCCCGGGAGTATGGATGCGGCAGGCTGCATGTTTCTGGTTGTTCGCGATGTTTCCTTCTTCCGTCATTCCGGCCTTGAGCCGGAATCCAGCCATCGCGTGTCTACGCGGTGAAAAGACTGTCTCAGCCCAAGGACTCGGGCTGACTGGATGCCGGATCAAGTCCGGCATGACGGTGAGGGGCGCTTAAAAAAATCGACATGAAACTTCCGTCTGCCCCCATAGCATCCCCTTATTGCCCTTTTCACGGCCGTCTTTGTTTGAAAGGATCGCTGCCCAGAGGAGTGGTATGGCGAGCGGTTCGCCTGAAACCCGCTCCGGCTATTGGAATGTTATCAGGAGGAATATCCGCTCATGTCTGACAAAAAGGCCGTCGTTCTCGTTCCCGGCAAGATAAATCCGCGCGTTCTCGAACGCCTCGAAGGCAAGGTTGAGATCGTGGCCGTGCCTGCCGGTGCCGAGCCGGCCCTGCCTGATGGTGCGGCGGAGCGCGTTAATGCCATCGCCGTTTCCGGCGTTGTCAACGCCAAATGGATCGATGCGCTGCCGAAGCTCGAGATCATCGCCAATTTCGGCGTGGGTTATGACGGCGTTGACGCCAGACATGCCGCCACGCGCGGCATTGTGGTGACGAATACGCCTGATGTGCTAAATGACGAAGTGGCCGATACGACGATTGCGCTTTTGATCAACACCGTGCGCCGGCTTTATCAGGCAGAAACGTGGTTGCGCGATGGCAAATGGGTTGGCGAAGGCCCGTTCGCACTCTCGCCGTTTTCGCTGCGCGGCCGCAAGGTTGGTCTCTTCGGCATGGGCCGCATCGGCCAGGAAATCGCCAAGCGGCTCGAGCCCTTCAAGGTGGAAATCGGATACCACACCCGCAGCAAGCGGGATGGTCTCTCCTACACCTATTACGGCTCGCTGAAGGAGATGGCGGAAGCCGTCGATATACTGATCTGCATCGTGCCCGGCACGCCGGAAACGCACAAGGCGATCGATGCCGAAATCCTGACGGCGCTTGGGGCTCAGGGCGTGTTCATCAATGTCGGCCGCGGTTCCAGCGTCGATGAGGATGCGCTGCTTGAGACGCTCAAGAGCGGCGCCTTGGGTGCTGCCGGTCTCGATGTGTTCTATGCCGAGCCGAAGGTGCCGGAAGCCTTCCTGTCGCTGCCGAACGTCTCCCTGCTGCCGCATGTCGCCTCCGCCTCGGTTCCGACGCGTAACGCCATGGCCGATCTGGTGGCCGACAATATTCTCGGCTGGTTTAAGGACGGCAAGGTGCTGACACCGGTGCCGGAAACGCCGGTCAAGGGGTAGGGTTGGAAGATACTCTGCGGGGCGGCGTGAAGACAGCCTTTCGAGATATCTAAAAAGGCTCTGACCGCTCCTCCGTCATCCTCGGGCTTGACCCGAGGATCCACAAGCAGTTGCAGTCGATGGATCCTCGGGTCAAGCCCGAGGATGACGTCGAGTGCGAAGGCTCGGTTGTCATGCCCGAGAACGGAGAGACGGCTTAGCACCAGTTATGATGCTTTCGCGTTCAACCTTTTATTCCGCAATCTCCGAGCTTCCCACCCAGCGCCCTTCGGCAAATGACCGGGCCATGGCGTGGATGCTGCGCTCGATCTTCAGCCCTTCCTCGAAATCGATGATATGCGCCTTTTTCCCCTCGATCGCCGCGATCAGTTCCCGGCATTCGATGACCTTCAGATCGTTGAAGCCGAGGCCGTGGCCCGGGGCGGGGATGAAGCGGTCATAGGGCTTGTGATGCGGCGCCGTGAGGATGGTTCTGAAACCCTGCTCTTCCGGGCGTCCATCCGTGGTGTAAAGCTGGAACTCGTTCATCCGCTCCTGATCGAACAGGATCGAGCCCGTGGAGCCATAAATCTGGATGGCAATGCGGCCCTTGCGGCCCCAGGCGGAGCGGTTGGCGATGAGCACGGCGGAAATGCCGCCTTCGAGCTTCAGCAGCACGCTGGCAAGATCGTGCGTTTCAACGGCACGGTTGCCACCGCCAGCAAGCGGGCGGGTTTCGTAAGGTTTCACCATGTCGGTGATGGCGCTTTCGGCATGACCGAAAAGGGCATAGAGCAGCGACAGCGGATGCACGGCGAAATCATCCAGCGCGCCGTAACCGGAAGACGCCTCGCTCTTCCAGTAGAAGTGCTGAGTGGCATCGGCCATGAAGTCCTCGTCCATTTCGGCGCGAACGTGATAGACGTTGCCAATCGCGCCTTCGTCGATCAGGCGGCGGATGTGGCGGATGACGGGGTTCTGGATGTAATTGTAGCCCATCGCTGCCGCCTTGCCGGACCGGCGGGCGGCATCGCGCATCTTCACCGCGTCGGCAAAGGCGGGCGCCATCGGCTTTTCACACCAGACATGTTTGCCGGCCTCAAGGGCGGCAATCGCCATTTCCGGATGGAAAGCATTCGGTGTGGTGACCGAGATGACGTCTATCTCGGGATTGGAAAGCAGGTCGCGCCAGTTACCCGTCGAGCGGGCAAAACCGAACTCGGCGGCTTTTTTCGCGGCAAGCTCGGGGTTTACTTCCGCGAGCGTCACGAGGCGGGGGCGTTCCACATCGCCGAAGACGCTCGTGACGTTATTCCACGCCAGCGCGTGGCATTTGCCCATGTAACCGGTGCCGATAAGGCCCACGCCAAGAGCGGCCATGCTATTCTCCTCCCGAAATTATTTGAATCAATTCAATTCGTTAATTGCGTTTGTTGTGTGCCAAGACAGTCTCAAGACGTATCTTCGCGCGCTCCCCCATTCCTGTGCCTGTCACAGGAAACCAGCCGACGCGGCTCTCGCACGACGGAAAGACACCCTTTCAGCCCAAGGACTTGGGCTGGCTGAATCCCTGTGACGAGCACAGGGATGAGGCGGCGGCGTTGTTTGCCTGAACTGCTTACGGATTATCCCGCTTGAAAATCCAGTCATGATCCGGATGGTTCTTGAAGCGCCATTTGCGCATCGGCCCGGCCATCACGTTCAGATAATACATCTCATAACCATAGGGCGCGCCGCAGGGGTGGTGGCCCTTGGGCACCAGCACGACATCGCCGTCCGACACCGCCATGGTCTCATCCAGCGAACCGTCTTCGGTGAAGACGCGCTGGAAGCCGAAACCCTGCGCCGGGTTGAGCCGGTGATAATATGTCTCCTCCAGATAGGTCATGTCTGGGTAGTTATCCTCGTCATGTCGATGCGGCGGATAGGACGACCAGTTGCCCGACGGCGTGAAGACTTCCGTTACCAGCAGGCTGTCGGCCACATCGCGCTCTTCCATGGCGATGGGGAAGATGTAACGCGTATTAGCGCCCTTGCCGCGTTCGGTCAGCTGCACGCCGTTCGGGCCGATCTGCTGCGCCTCGCGGCTGCCTTTTTCGCCGGGTGCGGTGCAGACGCCGACGGTGCAATCGGTCGTGGCGGTCAGCGACCATTCGGAGCCTGCGGGTACGTAGACGCAATGCGGCGGCTTGCGTTCGAACACATTCATGCGGTCGCCGAGTTCACCGAAATCCTTACCCCCCGCGGAAACTGTCGCCTTGCCTTCCACCAGCACGAGGATGACTTCGGTATCGCCAGTGCTTTCCGCCGCCGTTTCGCCCGGCTTCAGGCGGTAGAGGCCGAAACCGACATAACCCCAATCCGCGCTTTGGGGCGTGATATCGTGCACCTTGCCGCTGGTCGCGACCGGCTTGCGCAGAAGTGAGGTCATGGTGGTGTTCCTTTTTGGTCAGTCGTTCAATTTATCGGGCGGCTATTCCCGCGTTTCCCTCATCCCTGTTCCCCGGGACAAGCCCGAGGACGTCACAGGGATCCAGCCAGCCCAAGTCCTTGGGCTGAGAGGAGTCTTGCCGCCGCGTAGACACGCGTCGGCTGGATTCCTGTGACAAGCACAGGAATGAGGGGGAGGAGTTGCACCGGAACATACGATTCTAGGACGTATAGACGAATGCCCCCCGCTCAGCTCAAGCAGCCTGAGCCTTATCCAGCCCCGCCTCACGCGCAAAAGCCTTCAGCGATTTCAGCCCCAGGCTCTGATATTCGAACGGGTTGCGCACGTCAGGGTCCTGTTCGGCCTCGATCACCAGCCAGCCGCTGTAACCATGCTCCGCCGCCACTTTCAGAACCGGCGGGAAATTGACGCCGCCTTCGCTGTCGCCCGGCACGGTGAACACGCCACGGCGAACGCCTTCGAGGAAGGAGAGCCGCTCACCCCGAACCTGATCGGCAATGACGGGGCGCACGTTCTTGGCATGGATATGGCCGACACGGCCCATGTATTTCTGCGCAACGCGCACGGGATCACCGCCGCCGAACAGGCAATGGCCGGTATCGAGCAGCAGATGCGTCTTCGGACCGGTGTGCTTCATCAGGAGATCGATTTCCTCTTCGCTTTCGACCACCGTACCCATATGGTGGTGATAAACGAGGGTGATGCCCTGTTCTGCGGCAAAAGCGGCCAACGCTTCGACACCCGCACCGAATTTCGCCCAGTCCTCGGCAGCAAGGCGCGGACGGTCAACCAGCGCCGTGTCGTCAGCACCATGGATGGCATTGGAGGTTTCGCAGACGATGATGACCTTCGAGCCCATGGCTTTCAGCAGGTCAAGCGCCGGCTGCATCGCCTTCTTTTCGGATTCGATGTCGTCGGTCAGAAGGTTCAGCGAATGCCAGCCGGAGACGAAAGAGAGGCCGCGCGGCGAAAGCACGCCCTTCAGGTCTTCCGGCTCCGTCGGGAACTTGTGGCCTTTTTCGATGCCGTCGAAACCGATCTTGGCGGTTTCATCGAGGCATTGTTCGAGGCTGATATGCGCGCCCAGCGTACGGTCGTCATCGTTGGACCAGGCAATCGGGTTGGTACCGTAACGGATCATTTTACTGTCTTTCCTTGAGATGGTTTTCATAACGAGCGCGCGCGCCGGCAATTTCGCCGCGCTCGGAAATTTCAGGCACCGCGACATCCCACCAGTGACCGCCGGCCTGCGGCGTCGGGTAAGGATCGGTATCGATGACGATGACGGTGGTGCGGCTGGAGGCACGAGCCGCCGCAAGCGCCTCTTCCAGCTCGCTTATGGTGGAAACCTTGCGTGCATCCGCACCCATCGAGCCCGCATGGGCCACGAAATCGATGGCAATCGGGTTGACGTTGGTGTGGGCGTAGAGGTTGTTGAACTCTGCGCCGCCGGTTTCCATCTGCAGGCGGTTGATGCAGCCGTAACCCCTGTTGTCGGTGATGACGAGCGTGATCTTCACGCCCATGGCAACCGATGTCGCAAGCTCCGAATTCATCATCATGTAGGAGCCGTCGCCGACCATGACGATCACGTCCCGGTCCGGTTCCGCCATCTTGATGCCGAGACCCCCGGCAACCTCGTAACCCATGCAGGAGAAGCCGTATTCCATGTGATAGGAGAGCGGCAGCTTGGATTTCCACAGCTGATGCAACTCACCCGGCATGGTGCCTGCGGCGCACATGACAACGGTATTGTCACGCGACTGGCGCTGCACCGCGCCGATGACCTGCATGTCTGTCGGCAGGCTGTTCACGTGCTCTTCGCCCGGTGCCGCCGTATCGGCATCGGCCTTTTCGAACCATGCCGCCTTGAGGCCGGCATCCGGCGCTGCAAAACGGTGGCTACCCAGGGCGGCGGAGAGCTTTTCAAGCCCGATCTTCGCATCCGCCGTCAGGCTGATCGCATCATGCTTGGCGCTGTCATAGGGCTGGACGTTGAGCGCCAGGATCTTGCGGTTCGGGTTCTTGAACAGCGCCCAGGAACCCGTGGTGAAATCCTGAAAACGGGTGCCAACGCCGAAGACGAGATCGGCCTTTTCGCTGACGATATTGGCGCTTTCAGCACCGGTGACACCGACGGGACCGAAATTCAGATCATGATCCCATGCGAGGGCCGATTTGCCGGCCTGCGTTTCGACGACGGGAATGGAGTGGGTTTCGGCAAAGCGCTTCAGTGTCTCGGTCGCGCCGGCAAAATGCACGCCGCCGCCGGCGACGATAACAGGGTTCTTCGCTGCCTTGAGCGCAGCGACCGCCTCTTCGAATTCTACCACGTCCGGCTCAGGACGACGCTGGCGCCAGACCCGCTTTTCGAAGAAACTCTCGGGGTAATCATAGGCTTCCGCCTGCACATCCTGGCAGAAGGCGAGCGTGACCGGGCCGCAATCGGCCGGGTCCGTCATGGTACGCATGGCGCGGGGGAGCGCTGTCAGCAATTGTTCCGGCCGCATGATGCGGTCGAAATAACGGCTGACCGGGCGGAAGCAATCATTCACCGTCATGGTGCCGTCGCCGAAATCTTCCAGCTGCTGCAGCACCGGGTCGGGGCCGCGATTGGCGAAGACATCGCCGGGGATCAGCAGGACCGGCAGGCGGTTGACATGCGCGAGCGCTGCCGCCGTCACCATGTTTGCCGCACCCGGGCCGATGGAGGAGGTGACCGCCATGGCGCGGCGGCGACGCAGCTGCTTCGAATAGGCAATGGCCGCATGGGCCATGGATTGCTCGTTCTGGCCGCGATAGGTCGGCAGTTCGTCGCGGATGCCATAAAGCGCCTCGCCGATGCCGGCGACATTGCCATGGCCGAAAATGGCCCACATGCCGGCGATATAGGTTTCGCCGTGTTCATTCATCTGCGCTGCCAGGTAACGAACCATGGCCTGCGCAGCCGTCATTCTGATTGTCTTCACGCTGCCTCTCCCTTTTTGGCGCGCGCCTCATCCCAAATGCGGCACAGGCTGGTATAACGCTGCGCCATATCCTTTACCGCTTCCTCATCGGTCATCCTGCCACCGAGCCAGTTGCGGGCGGCATCCGCGAAAATCGTGCGGCCAACGGCGAAACCTTTGACCAGATCGAAGCCGGCAGCAAGGCGGAAGCTTTCTTCCAACTCGCTTTGCGGCGCGTCGAGACCGAGAACGACGATGCCGCGCACATAAGGATCGTTGCGATGCACGGCGTCGCAGGCGTTCTTCCATGCGGCGCGGGTCTTCATCGGCTCCAGCTTCCACCAGTCGGGATAAACGCCGATCTCGTAGAAGCGCTCGATGATACGGGCGGCGGTAAGATCATCGGTCGGACCAACCTTGGAGGGAATGACCTCCAGCAACATTTCCAGTCGGTTGCGGCGTGCGGCTTCGAACAGCCGTATCACGGTCTCTTCCTGCGCGGCGCGCATGTCTTCCGTATCATCAGGATGATAGAAACACAGAACCTTGACGACATTCTCAAGCGGCCATTCAGAAAGTCCGCCGAAATCCTTGCCGAGTTCGGGTTCCAGCGTCAACGGGCGCGAGCCGGGCCATTCCACCGGACGGCCGATCCAGAGGCCGGAGCCGCTGGCAGCAAACAACGCATCGCGGCCAAGACGACCATCGCAGAGAATGCCATAACCCGCCTCACCACCGGCCACCTGCTGCGCGGCCTGAAGGCAGAGCTTCTTGAAAGCGCCGATCTGCTCGTGCTTGATGCCAAGCTCGTCGGTGATGGCCTCCAGCTGCATGCGATGGTCAAAGGCGAAGACGCGCATCGTGTCCCAGTCGCCCTTGCGGTTGGTGGACCAATGCACCTGTTCCAGCGCCTCGTCCTTGCGCAGCGCCCTGTTGCGAATGCCGGCCTTGAAGAAATATTGCAGCTCTTCCCAGCTCGGATAGGCCGGTGTGCAGCCATGGCGGGAGACGGCGAAAGCGCCGCAGGCATTGGCGTATTTCAGCGTCGTCGGCCAGTCTTCACCGCGCAGCCAGCCACGGAACAGCCCGGCCATGAAGCCATCGCCGGCACCCAGAACGTTGAAGACCTCGATCGGGAAACCTTCGCCCGTCTCGCCATCATCGAGGCTTGCAGGAATATCACCGGCGAAAACCGAAGCACCCATTGGCCCGCGCTTGCACACCAGCGTCGCGTTCGAAACCTTGCGCACGGCCTTCAACGCGGTCAGCGTATCGGTGGAGCCACCGGCAATGTGGAATTCCTCTTCCGTGCCGACGATCAGATCGAACAGATGCAGGGTGGATTGCAGCTTGGCGGTGACCTTCTGCGATTCGACAAAACGGCTCTCGCCATCGCCATGGCCGGCCACACCCCAGAGGTTGGGCCGGTAATCGATATCGAGCGCCGTCTTCGCGCCATTTTCGCGGGCGAGTTTCAGCGCTTTCAGCACCGCCGCTTCCGTCTTCGGATGCGACAGATGCGTGCCGGTGGCGCAGACGCAGCCGGCTTCGGCAATGAAAGCAGGATCGATGTCATCTTCGCTGAGCGCCATGTCGGCACAGTTTTCGCGATAGAAAATCAGCGGGAACTGGTTCTGGTCACGAATGCCGAGCAGCACCAGGGCGGTCAGTCGCTCCGGATCGGTTTTTACGCCACGCACGTCAACGCCTTCGCGAACCAGCTGCTCGCGGATGAAGCGGCCCATATGTTCATCGCCAACGCGGGTAATGACGGCGCTGTTGAGCCCGAGGCGCGCAGCCCCGGCGGCGATATTGGTGGGAGAGCCGCCGATATATTTGGCAAAGGAGGCCATGTCCTCCAGACGGCCGCCGACCTGCGAACCGTACAGATCGACAGACGAGCGCCCGATCGTGATGAGATCAAGTTTTTTCAAAAGCTTCCTCCTTAGCACCGCACCTCGGTACGGTCTGCCTCACATGTCTGGAGCGGCATTCAGGCGACGATCGCCCGCATCTTTCGCCATCCCGCTCCGATGAGCCTCCTCCGCTCATTTTCATTCGTCACGAGACGGACGATTATGGAATGCCCGTTTCATGGATTTGGATCATAAATTCTATTTTTTCCGTTTTCAATAAAAATATTCAGGCTGTTTTGCGAGTTCCCACAGCCACTGCGAGGGTAATAGCCAGACAGAGCGTGGCGGAAAGCGAGCGAAATGCGCCGAAATCGATCTCTGTGACAGTCAGCAGCGTCGCGCCGGATTTCCGGAGCGGATTGACGGCGGAATCGGAAAGCGCCACGACCGGAATACCGTTGGCGCGGGCGTTTTCCGCCAGCTCCAGCGTCTCAGTGGAATAGGGAGAAAAGGTGATAGCGATCAGCGCATCGTCACGGGAAATGGCGCTGATATTGCCGAGCCCGCCAACCGCGCTGTGCAGAACCGCCGGCACCTTCATCTTCTCGAAGGCGTAAGCGAGATAGCTGGCAATGGGGAAAGACCGCCGCAGACCGATGATATGCACGGTGCGCGCACCGGCCAGAGCCGAAACCGCCTCGTCAAGCTGGCGTGTATCGACCGATTTCAGCAGCATTTCCAGCGAGGACCGGCCGGCCTCCACGAATTCGGCAAGCAGGCCGGATGCGCTTTCATCGCCCTTCTCACGCAGATGGTCGAGCCGCGTGGCATAATCCGGCCAGCCGCCGACATAGGAATCACGGAACAGCCGCTGCATTTCCGAAAAGCCGGAAAAGCCCATGATCTGGCAAAAACGCATGAAGGCAGAAGGCTGTACGCCCGCCCCTTCCGCCATTTCGGCGACGGTGGAAACGGCGATGCGATCCTGATTGGAGGCGACATAATCGGCGCATTGCCGCAATCGTTTCGGCAAACCCTCCGCGACCTGGAGCAGCCGCTCCTCAAAAGCCTTTACGGATTCTGGCGCCTCGATTGCCGTCATTGTCGTTCCCTTATGCAGACTGAAATCGTGTGCACTTTAACTGCAGTGGAATTTTTATTCCATTGGGTTTTTTGAGGAAGGGCAAATGAGACGGCTGGGGCTTTGTGTGATCGGTCACCCTCCGTCATTGCGGCCTTTAGCCGGAATCCTGTAGGCGCGCGTCTGCGCGGCGCGAAGAGTCTTTTCACCCCAAGGACTTGGGGTGGCTGGATACCGGCTCAAGGCCGGTATGACGGAGATTATATATGAACGCGCAACGGCGATGCGTTGGCTCAGTGCAGCCCGCCAACGCCAAGATGCGTATCGATAATATCCGGGTTCTCCGCAAGATCGCTGGACGGCCCCTCCCAGACGATGCGGCCGCGTTCCATGATGATGGCGTGGTCGGCGAAGTCAATGGCCATCTGGATGCGCTGTTCGACGAGGAGAATGGTCATTTCGCCGGATTGGGCGAGTTTGGAGAAGGCCGCCATCAGCTCCTCGCAGATGACGGGGGCGAGGCCTTCGAGCGGCTCATCGAGCAGCAGCACGCGCGGCTGGCCGAGAATGGTGCGGGCGGTGGAAAGCATCTGCTGTTCGCCGCCGGAAAGTTGCGAGCCGAGATTGCGGCGGCGCTCTTTGAGGCGCGGAAACAGCGTGTAAGCCTCCTCGATGGCCGATTTCGGCCGGGTCTTGAGGCCGACGAACAGGTTTTCCTCGACGGTAAGCGTCGGGAACACATCCCGTGTCTGCGGCACGTAACCGAGGCCGGCTTTGGCGCGGGCGGCACTCGGCAAAGCGGCGATGTCCTGCCCGCCGATGCGGATATCGCCGGCAAAGCGTTTCGTCTGGCCGGCGAGCGTGGCGAAGAGGCTGGTCTTGCCGACGCCGTTGCGGCCGAGAACCGCGAAACGCGAACCCGACGGCACGGAAAGCGACAGGCCCTCGATGACGCGGGTGGGGCCATAACCGGCGGTGAGGTTGACGATTTCAAGCGGCGCTGCGGGCATCGGCGTAACTTCCCAGATAGGCTTGGCGGACTTCCGCATTGCTGGTGACGTCTTCAGGCGAACCGTCGAAGATGACCGCGCCTGCGGCGAGCACCACCACACGTTTGGCGAAACGGAAGACCAGATCCATGTCGTGCTCGATCATCAGGATCGCGAGGTCCGCCGGCAGCCGGTCGAGCGCCTGTTCGATGCGCGCGGTTTCCGTGGAAGGCACACCGGCGGCCGGTTCGTCGAGCAGCAGGATTTTCGGGCGAAGCGCCATGGCAAGCGCGATCTCGATCAGCCGCTGCTGGCCATAGGCGATTTCACGTACCCTTGTTTCGGCAAGAGCCAGAAGGCCGAGCGTGCCGAGAATATCGCGTGCTTCGCTCATCACCGATGGCATGGCGCGGTAACGGCCGAAAATCCGGCCGGTCTTTCCTTCCCGCTGGAGAATGGCGAGCGCCACATGTTCTTCGGGCGTCATGTCCTGAAACAGCCGTGTGACCTGAAACGAGCGGACGAGGCCGCGTTTCACCCGCTGGCTGGCGCTGAGGCCTGTCACATCCTCGCCGGCGATGCGCACCGTGCCGGCCGAAGGTTTGATGTTGCCGGTGACGAGATTGACGAAGGTCGTCTTGCCGGCGCCGTTGGGGCCGATCAGCACCGTGCGGTCGCCCGGCGATAGTGACAGCGAGACGTTATTGGTGACGACGAGGCCACCGAAATTCTTCTGCAGGCCGGATACTTCAAAAATGGGGCTCATTTGCGATCTCCCCGCAGGCGCGCAATGATCTGCTCACCCGCGCCGTAAAGCCCGCGTGGTGCAAAGAGCACGACGGCAATCAGCAGCAGGCCGACGATCGTCAGCCAATGAAACGGATTGGCGGCTGAAACGACATCTTCGAACCACATGAAGGTGACGGTGCCGATCAGCGCACCATAAAGCGAACCCGCGCCGCCCAGCACCAGCATGACCAGCGCTTCGGCCGAAAGCGTGAAGCTGAGGCTATCAAGGCCGACGACCTGGGTTGAAATGGCGTTGAGCGCACCGCCAATGCCGGCGACGACGCCTGATATGACGAACATCTTCAAAATCGTGCCGTTGACGGAGCCGCCCATGGCCTGAATGCGGATGCTGTCCTGCTTGACGCCGCGACACAGCATGCCGAAGGGTGAATGGACGATGATCCTGAGGGCGACGAAAACGAGGAGTAGCAGACAGACGCCATAGATATAAGCGGTGCGGCCGAAAAGATCGAATTCGAAGGTGCCGAACAGGGCATCGGGGGAGACACCGGCGAGCCCGTCGCTGCCGCCCGTCCAGTTCGACGCCTTGTTGGCCGCCTCGTGAAACAGATGGATGACGGCGATGGAAAGCACCAGCTGCGGCAGGCCGTGGGCACGCAGCAGAACCGTGCCGGAGAGCAGCCCTGCGACGCCGCCGGCTGCGGCGCCGATGGCGGTCATGAGCAGCGGATCGGTGATCTCGAAATGGGCGGCGGCAATGCCGGCGGCATAGGCGCCGGCACCGAAGAGCGCCGCATGGCCAAGCGTTGCGACGCCGCAATAACCCGTGACGAGATCGATCGACAGCACGAGCAGCGCAATGGCAATGATGCGGGTCAGAAGCGCCAGATTATCCGGAAACAGAAAGTAGCCGATGATGGCGGCGGCGATGATGATGAGCGGCCCGGCGACAGCGCGCAACGGCGAGCGTGTCTTCGGGATCTCTGCTGTTTCAGTTACATCGTTCATAAGCACCGCCATCTCATTTCGCCCTTCCGAGAAGGCCGCGCGGGAACAAGGTGATAATCACGATGACCGCCAGATAAAAGAAGAATTCGCCATATTCGGGAGCGAGATACCGCCCGGTCGTATCGATGGCGCCGAGCAGCAGGCAGGCGATCAGCGCGCCCGGAATGGAGCCCGCGCCACCGACCGAGACCACCACGAGGAAGGTGACCATGTAACGCAGCGCATAATAGGGTTCGACCGGCAGCAGTTCCGCGCCGATGACGCCACCCATGGCGGCAAGGCCGACGGCGATGGCAAAGCTGACGGCGTAGATAACCTCGGTGCGCACGCCGAGCGCCGCGGCCATCGCGGCATTGTCGACCGCCGCCCGCAGCTTGATACCGAAGGCGGTCTTCTCGAAGGTGAACCACAGCGCGCCGGCCACGGCAAGACCGCAGGCGATGGCGAAGATGCGATGGGTGGCGATGGTGCGGAAACCGAGATCGGTGGGGCCGGCCAGCTGTTGCGGCAAGGGAATGGTTTTGAGTGTCGGCCCGAACACAAAATTGGCGATGCCGATGATGCAAAACGTGATGCCGATGGTCATCAGCACCTGTGTCAGTTCAGGTGCGCCATAAATCCGCCGGTAAAGGAAACGTTCGAGCGGTATGGCAATAATGATGGTGCCGACTATGGCAACGAGGATCGCCGCCGCATAACCGAGACCGAGGCCGTGGGCGGCATAGGAAGCGAGGTAGCCGCCGATCATGGCGAAAGCGCCATGCGCCAGATTGACCACGCGCATCAGCCCCATTGTCACCGATAGACCGATGGAAATGATGAACAGGACCATGCCATAGGCAAGCGCATCGATGAGGATGCTGAAGACCGTCTGCATGTTGAAAAAACTCCTCCCGGTGCTGTAACGCCCGTCCGGGCCGGAACCGAACCGCCATAGGGGCGGTTCGACCGTTTCAAGAATGCCGCCATTGTCGCGGCGAGGCCTGTGTTGCCGGTTATTTCGCGGCGGCGAGACCCGGATCGCCCTGTTTTTCGAAAGTCTGGACTTCCTTGTTGTAATAGCTGCCGTCATCGGCCTTGGCGACTTCGCGCAGATAGATGTTCTGCGTGATGTGGCGGCTTTCCGGATCGATGCTGACAGGGCCGCGCGGGCTTGTCCAGGAAAGACCCTTCACCGCCTCGACTGCCTTTTCCGCATCCTGCTTGCCGCCGGTGGCCTCGATCATCTTGCTGATGACATACATGCCGTCAAACGCGCTGACGGCCGGGAAGGACAGTTCCTTCGGATTGCCGATCGCCTTGGTGGCGGCTTCCACGAATGTCTTATTCTCCGGTGAATCATGCGAGACGGCGTAATGGAAGGTCGTCTGCATGCCGAGCGCGGCCTCGCCCAGTGCCGGCAGGTCGGATTCCTGCGTCAGGTCGCCCGGTGCGAAGAGCTTCACGCCTGCGGATTTCAGGCCGTTATCGTTGAAGGCCTTGACGAAGCCGAGCGTGGTCGGGCCTGACGGCAGGAAGGCGAAAACGCCTTGAGCACCGGAGTCCTTCACGCGCTGCATGATCGGGCTGAAATCATTGGTGGAAAGCGGCATGCGGATGGTTTCCACCACCTCGCCGCCGGCGGCGGTAAATGCCGCCTTGAAGGCGTTTTCGGCATCGACGCCCGGGCCGTAATCGCTGACCAGCGAAATGACCTTCTTCACACCGCCATCAAATGCCACCTTGGCGATGGGGGTGGAGGTCTGCCAGGTGGTGAACGAGGTACGCACCACATAGGGGCTTTTCGTCACGATGGCTGAGGTGGCGGCATTCATGATGACCATCGGCACATTGCCCTGCTTCAGAAGCGGCGTGACGGCCATGGCATCAGGGGTGAAATAGAAGCCGGCGAGATATTGCACGCGTTCCTTCACCACCAGCTCCTGCGCCAGCGCCTTGGACTGCGCCGGATCGGCCTGCGGCACATCGCGATAAACGACCTCGATCGTGTCATCGCCGACCTTGTTGCCGTGCAGCGCAAACCAGGCATCGATGCCGGCCTTGAAGTTCTTGCCCTGCAACGCAAATGGGCCGGAGAACGGACCGACCACGCCGACCTTGATCGTCTCGGCATAAGCAGCAGAACTGAAGCAGATGGCCGCGATTGCGGCGGTGATCCGTAATTTCATTGATTTCCTCCCAATTGATCCGTGGCTCCCATCCACCGATCCAGGCTGCCAGATTGATGAGTGTGGTGACCAAAGTAAAATGAAATAAGGGGGGTAATAAATAACCTGACGGTTATCAATCCCGGCTTCATCTGCTTTCGTCTGCAATGGGGTCACACAATAGGCATCGCCGGGCGATTCTCAATATGAGCCCGCCGGCGACCATTCCGAGCGGCCTGTCTGCAAGCCTCCACGTCCGGATGTCCCGTTATCAAACCGGCTATGACCGGGTGACGGGAGAACATGAATTTCATGCGCGTAAAATGATATGCCTTAACCAGTTCTAAGGGGATTGTTCGTAGTCTCGCGAAGCATATTTTGAAATTTATTTGGTGTCTGATGGGCGAATATCAAAATAAGGCTGTTGAGCTGATGCGAAATCGCGTCGGAGAAAGTATACTTAACAACAAGATCGAGCGCCGCGAGGCGTTTCTGCGTAAGGCGCTGGCTCTGTATCACGTCATGGGTGGTACGGCGGAGGGGGTTCAGGCGGCAACGAAGGATGTTGCAACCTTGCCGGTGCCGCCTGTCGATGTGGCGGTCGGCGATGTCATGTACAAGCTCGCCGCAATCGGCCATGTCGCCGATATCGATATCATTCAGGCTGGTTATAACAAGCTCGACGCCGCGAACCTGCATATCCTCAGCAAAGGCAAGAAGCTGTTGCAGAAACAGCGGGAAAACAAGCTTGCCGCCACCACCACGCCGGCAAAATAAGCCGCCCATTCAGGGCGGCCCAGTGGGGGCGGCTATGATATCAGGCCACTTCCCCGACCAGAATCTCCTGCCAGGCATCATAGGCCGATAGAACCGTTTCCATCTGCGCGGTATGGCCGGTGATGAAATCATTGCCGTAGATGGTTTCATCGGGATATTCGGTGATCAGCGTCATCGGTACGGTGTGGCGGTCGTCGATGGACGACAGACAGGGGAAGCCGTTGATGATGCGGAAACCGGTTTCGCCAGCGTGGATTTCATAAAGCGCGATCTGGCGATTATTGTAGTCCAGAAGTCCCGGAATGGCGCCAAGATGGCGGGTCACCCGGTCGAGCAGGGCTTCGGCTTGGTTTTCCCAGTCCGCATGGTGGCGGATGATGAGGAAGAACCCTTTCGGCAGCGTCCACATGGCGAAATTGCGCGGCACATAACCGGATAGAGGCCGGGTCCACTCGTGAGAGGGATAACCGTGCAGGTTCACATGCAGGCTCGCGCCACTCATCTCCTGCGCCTTGAAACGGATTTCCTTCTCGTTGAGATGCGCGCCCGAATTTTCCGGGGTGCGATATTCGAGGTCATCACCAAGAGCGGTGTAGCGCGCGGCATGGTGCATGTGGCGCGGATTGTCGACGCGAAGCCGCTGGTGCAGGGCGTAGCCGTCGGGATTTTCCAGTGGCGAGATGGTGAAATGCGCGCCCTTACGCTCCGCGAGTTTACGGGCGGCGCGGATGGCGCCGACGATGCCTGTGGTCTCGTTGGGGTGCTGGCCGCCACTCACCATCACGGCGGCATCGCTGCCGGCCACGTAGCGGGCGGAGAGGACGCGGCCGGAGCGCGAGCGGGCCTCGAAGGTCTCGCCCCCGATATCCGCCAGCAGTGCCGCCAGCTGGCCTGCCGCAACCGGTTCCCGTGCCTCATCGATCGGCTGATTGTCGCCATCAAGGAAGGTGGTGCTGAGCTTGCGGGTCTCGATGCGCAGCGAGACTTCGCCTGCGCTCTTGACGATTTCCGGCACGATCTGGCCGGGTTTCAGGCCCCGGTCACCCAGCGGCCGGCCGGATTTCTTCTGGAAGAACTCCAGGAGCGAGAAATAGAAATCCTCGTGCAGCGCTTCACGCAGGCTGACGACCTCATCGCCGACGGAGAGGGTCAAATCTTCGGCCGGGTGCGCGACGCGGATGTTCAGTTCTTCGAAATAGGGCTCCTCATCGCCCCAGCCGTGGTTGGCGACGGCATGGATAGCCGCTTCGAAAAGCCGCTCGTAATCCGTCTCCAGCCGCTCGCCCGCAACATCGCCGGCAGGCCGGAACCAGCCGGTTGGCGAGACATTGGTTTCGCCGACCATATCGGTATGAACCCGGTTTGGGGCCAAAACCTTCAGGGTTTCCTGCTTGCCATTGCGACTCAGCGTAACGTCATAATGGAAGGCGTCGTCGTCGCGGGCGATGAAATCGATCTTCGCATCGCCCACCAGAGCCGCCAGCGGATAGGCCTCCAGCCGGAAACGGTTGGCGGGGGCGTTGGCGTGCACGGGGTAACGCACCTCGATGATGTCGACGCCATCCAGATTGATCTCTTCCAGAAAGGTGAAGAGAAGCGGTTTATAGGCGCTGCGAATGCGGGCGCTGACGCCCTTTTTCTTCAGCCTCTCTTCGGCCTCGCGGCGGCTTTTGGCGTCATCAAAGGTCCATGCCTCGAAGGACTGGCCGGGTGTCGCGCGGCTGACGAGGATATCCAGAGTGCGTTCGAAAGTCTGGTCGAAAATCTGGCTCATCTGGGTTACCTCGAGGTTCTGCCTGTTGGGTCGAGGCTGTCGCGCAGCCAGTCGCCGAGAAGGTTGAGGCCAAGCACTGTCAGCAAGATGGCAAGGCCGGGGAAAACGCTGACCCACCATGCGGTCTGCAGATAGGTGCGGCCATCCGCCAGCATGCCGCCCCAGCTCGGTATGGTCGGATCAACGCCGAGGCCGAGGAAGGTGAGGCTGCTTTCCAGCAGGATGTTGTTGGCGACATTCAACGTCATCAGCACGATGACCGGCCCGATGAGGTTCGGCAGCAGGTGCTGGAGAATGATGCGCCAGTCCTTCACGCCGATGGCGCGGGCGGAAAGGATGAATTCCCGCTCCCGAAGCGTCAGCACCGAGCCGCGCACGAGGCGGGCATATTGCACCCATTGCGATATGATCAGCAGGATGATGGTGTTGGTGAGGCTGCCGCCGACAATGGCGATGAAGGTGATGGCCAAGAGAATGAAGGGCATGGCGAGCTGGATATCGGCAAAGCGCATGACCAGCATGTCCCAGAAGCCGCGATAATAACCGGCGACCAGACCGACCGCGACGCCGAAGATGACCGCGCCGATAACAGAGGTGAAACCGACCAGCAGGGAGATCTTGCCGCCGGCGACGACACGGGCGAGCACGTCACGACCCAGCGGATCGGTGCCGAGTGGATGGGCGGCATTGGCGAAGGGCTTGGCAAGGCGGGCCATCAGGTCGATCTTGTCCGCACCGCCCGGAAACAGCACGTCGGAAAAGACGACGGCAAGGCAGATGACTGTCGTGAGGAACGCGCCGAGGACGAATTCGAGATTGGTGAAGCGCGCGAGACGCGAGGTTTTGGCAGCCATCGTCACTTACTCCGTGCGGATGCGCGGATCGACAAGCCCGTAGGCGATATCGACCAGAAGGTTGATGCCGACGATCATCAGCGACAGCACGGTGATGACGGCCTGAAGCACGGGATAATCACGCGCGCCGACCGCGTCGAAAGCCAGCGTGCCGAGGCCCGGCCAGTTGAAGACACGCTCGATAACGACGATGCCGCCGAGCAACCCGCCAAATTGCAGGCCGAAATAGGTGATGAGCGGAATGGCGCAGTTGCGCAGCGCGTGTTTGTAGAGAACCTTGCTTTCGCTGAGGCCCTTGGCGCGCGCCACCATGACATATTGCGAGCGCAGCGTATCGAGCATGGCGGTGCGCACGAGGCGCACATTGGTTGCCGTCAGGATCACACCCATCGTCACTGATGGCATGATGTAGCTGGCAAAACCGCCCATGCCGCTGGGCGGCAGCCAGCCGAGCGTGATGGAGAACAGCAGCACCAGCATCGTCGCCAGCCAGAAATTCGGGAAGGACAGGCCGATGAGCGAGAAGATGCGGATCACCTGATCGGCCGTCTTGCCGCGCGATGTCGCCGCCTTTATGCCGAGCGGGATGGAGAGCGCGATCGACACCGCCATGGAAATGAAGGCGAGCAGCAGCGTGGCGGGCAGGGCATCGGCGATGAGGCGCGAGACCGGCGTGCTGCCGGTGAAGCTGCGGCCGAAATCGAGTGTCACGAGGCCCTTGAGGAAACTGAAATATTGCACGAAGAACGGCCGGTCGGTGCCCAGCGCCGCGCGAATGCGCGCCAGATCGTCTTCCGTCATGCTGCCGCCGCCCTGGAACATGGTGACAGCCGGATCGCCGGTGAGGCGAATGGCGAAGGAAACGAGAAGGGTGATGGCGATGACGACAAAAATCGCCTGCAGCAATCGCTTGATGAGGAAACCGGCCACGTTTTTTACCTTGAAGAGAGACCCGGCCTTGCCCGCATTGCGGCGGGCAAGGTGTGTTGATCAGAAAACCAGCCTGATTATTCGACGGTGACGTCGGTCAGCTTAAGGCGGTTATCCGGCGGTGCAACGAAACCCTTGACCCGCTTGTTGATGCCGTAAATGGCGTTGGTGTTGTACAGCGGGATTTCCAGCGCGCGTTCGGCGGTATAGCTGCCGATTTCCTTGAGGATCTTTTCGCGCTCGGCACGGTCGGTCAGCGGACGCTGGGATTCAAGCAGCTTGTCCAGCTTTTCGTCCTTGTCGTAAGGGTTCCACTTTTCACCCGAGTGATACATGGAATAGGCCGTGTTGTCGTAATCGAAGGTCCAGCCGCCCCATTTCTGCTGGAACATCGCGCCGGTCTTGCCCTGCGGGATGATGTCGTTCAGCAGAACGTTGGTTTCGTAAGGCTTGATGGTGGCGGTGATGCCGACCATGGAGAGGTAGCTGGAAATAACCTGCGCCACCTCGTTCATCGTCGCGTCATTGCCGCGGATATCGATCTGCAGCGCCGCGCCTGCCTTGACACCGGCTTCCGCGAGCAGCTTTTTCGCGCCTTCCGGATCGTAAGGCAGCGGCTTCAGTTCCGGGTCGTAACCGAAGGACAGCGCGCTCTGGAAGCTTGCGATTTCCGATGCCTGACCGGCGAGGATAGACTTGACGATGGTGCCGCGATCGACGGCCATGATGATCGCCTTGCGCACCTTCGGATCGGCGGTAATGCCGTCACGGGTGTTGAAACGCAGCGCATCGACGGTCGGGCCGGGAACGCTGACGATCTCAAGCTTGGAATCGCCTTCGATGACCGGGATCATGCCGATCGGGATGGTGGGCGGAATGACGAGATCGACGCGGCCGGCCTGCAATTCGGCGACGGCGGTCGCCGGCTCGGCGATGAAGCGATATTCAAGCTCGGAAAGTTTTGGCGCGCCGCCCCAGTAATCGGGGTTGGCTTCCAGCTTGATATTGGTCTTCGGCGCGTAGGAAACGAATTTGAATGCACCGGTGCCGACTGGGTTGAGGTTGAAATTGTCCTCGCCCTTTTCCTTGATGTAGGCAGGCGGAACGATCATGCCGCCATAACCGGCAAGCTTGGTGAGCAGGACGGGATCCGGCGCCTTCAGCTTCATGTCGACGGTGTAATCGTCGATGACATCGACGCTTTCGATGGCAACATAGTTGGAGCGCTGCGGGCCCTTGGCACCCTGTTCGCCGAGAAGGCGCTCGAAGGTGAACTTGACGGCGGCGGCGTTGAAGGGTTCGCCATTGTGGAACTTGACGTTCTGGCGCAGCTTGAAGCGGATGCGCTTGCCCTCATCCAGCTCTTCCCAGGATTCGGCAAGGCCGGGCACAACCTTCAGGTCCGGGCCGCGATAGGTGAGGCCATCGAAGATGTTGGTGGCGACGGCAGCCCACTGTACGAGGAAGGTGTCGATCGGATCCCAGCTGCCCGGGTCCTGCGGGCTGGAAATGGTCATCTTGCCGGCGGCAAGAGCCGGTGCGGCGGTGAAGGCCGTGGCGGCCATGGCAAGCGCGACGAACGTTGTCGTCATCCCCTTCTTTATCATTGTCATCTACCTGTTCCTCTTCAGATGGTTGCGGTTCTGGTTGTTATTCAGGCGCTCTTCGCGATGAAGTGGCCCGGATTGATTTCCTCATGGGCGAGAATGGCCGGCTCATCGCCGACACGGCGCACGGGATTGGGTATTTCGCCCTCGATCATGGCGATGCGGCGCTCGATGGTCGGATCGGCAACCGGCACGGCCGACAGCAGGCGGCGGGTATAATCATGCGTCGGCGTTTCGAACACCTGTCGGCGGCTGCCCATTTCCATGATCTGGCCAAGATAAAGCACGGCAACGCGGTGGCTCATCTTTTCCACGACAGCCATGTCATGGCTGATGAAGAGATAAGCGAGGCCACGCTCGGCCTGCAAATCCATGAACAGATTGATGATCTGCGCCTGAATGGAGACATCGAGCGCCGAGAGCGCCTCATCGGCGATGATGAGCTTCGGATCGGAAGCCAACGCGCGGGCAATGCAGACGCGCTGGCGCTGACCGCCGGAAAACTCGTGCGGATAACGCGCGGCATGTTCGGAGCTGAGGCCCACACGCTCCAGCAATTCATCCACCCGCCGACGTACCGCCTTTTGATCATTGATCAAACTGTGGGTGTTGATCGGCTCGGCAATCGAAAAACCGACCGTCTTGCGCGGATCGAGCGAGGCGAAGGGATCCTGGAAGATATATTGCACTTCCTGGCGCATGCGGAAGCGCTCCCCAGCCGACATCTGCGAGTAGCTGCGGCCATTAAAGGCAATTTCACCTGACACGGCTGTCTGGAGCTGCTGGATGGTGCGGCCGATGGTGGATTTGCCCGACCCGGATTCGCCCACCAGCGCCAGCGTTTCGCCGGCGTGAATATCGAAGCTGACCTTCTGTACGGCGCTGCAACGGTGCGTCGCTTTGCCGAACAGGTTCTTGCGAATATCGAAACGCACGAACAGGTCCTTGACCGACAGAAGCGGCTTGGCGTCATATTTTGCGGTGTTTTGCACGCGCTCCTCGCCGATCACGACCGGCTGGCCATCCTGCAGCACGGTAAGCGGCAGGCGCTTCGGAAACTCTTCGCCGGTCATGCTTCCGAGGCGCGGTACGGCGGAAAGCAGGGCGCGCGTGTAAGGGTGCTGCGGGTTGGCGAAGATGTCTTTTACAGGACCTTCCTCGACCTTCTTGCCTTTCCACATGACAACGACGTCATCGGCCATTTCCGCCACCACGCCCATATCATGGGTGATGAAGACCATGCCCATGCCGAGCTTCTTCTGCAGATCGCGCATGATGTTGAGGATCTGCGCCTGAATGGTAACGTCAAGCGCCGTCGTCGGCTCGTCGGCGATCAAAAGCTTCGGCCGGCAGGCGAGCGCCATGGCGATCATCACCCGCTGGCGCATGCCGCCGGAAAGCTGGTGCGGGTAGCGTTTCAGAAGCTCGGCTGCATCGGGCAGTCGCACCATTTCAAGAAGTTCGCGGGCCTGCGCCATGGCAGCCGTCTTGCCCAGCTTTTCATGTAGCATCAGCACTTCGCAGATCTGGTCACCGATGGTGAAGACCGGATTGAGCGAGGTCATCGGCTCCTGGAAGATCATGGCGATCTCCTTGCCGCGGATCGATCGCATCTCTTTCTGCGAGGCCTTCAGCAGGTCCCGACCTTCAAACAGGATTTTGCCGGTGGGGTAGGTCGCGCCCATCATATCTGCAAGGCGCATGGTGGACAGCGAGGTGACCGATTTTCCCGATCCGGACTCGCCGACGATCGCCACGGTCCTGCCGGCTTCCACGGAAAAGGAGATGTCGTCCACGACGCGGCTGTCGCCGAACTCGACGCTCAGGCCTTCGACCGAGAGGAGGGCGTTGCGGTTTGCGGCAGTCATGTCAGCGTCTCCGGCTTGGCGTGCGCGGCAATTCTGGCGCGGCCATCTGAATTATGGAAGGGCAAAAGGGCGTCGGACAGGCGCGAGCATCAAGCGTGGCGCGAAAGAAGGCGAATGTCGCGGAAAAGCGCATGGTGGCTCACGCCGCCTCAAGGGCGCAATGCGCATCGGATGAGGCCGGCAGGCGCGGATATTGCGATCTTGCCCCGGTTCTGAAAGCCACCGCGTCGGTGCCGGCAAAATGCCCGGCATCGGCCCCGGAATCGATGTTGCGCATGAAACTGTATTCCCCACCCTTGTTTTACAAAAAAGCTAACAAAAGCCGACAATCATGTCCAGAGTGTTGAACAATTTTTGTGTAATGCTCTACAAATGCGCAGGTGCATTTATTTTGGGCGCGGGTGTCCCTGAAGGTGCGGGACGTCTACCACAGCTTGTTTTCGGGGAAGACTGTCGCCGGTCGGCGAGTGTCGGAGATCGGTGACAACTCCGATATGTTTGACCTCATCCTCGGGCTTGACCTGACGATCCATAACCCGTTGAAGTCGATGGCTGCTCGGGTCAAGCCCGAGGATGATGGAGGAAGCATAAGCGGGCAAATTTTATCGCGATGCCGCAGTGGTAGACGATTGTATCGTTGCTCGTGTCACAGGCGGATAAACAGTAATGCACAAGGATACCAACATGACGAATAGAACGGGCGCTGTCAGATTATCCGGTTTCCTGCGTTGCGCATCGGTGGAGGATATCCGGGTTGTGGAAATCCATCTTCCCGAACACCTTCGTCTGACCAGAGCGGAACCTGGCTGTATTTCCTTTGACGTCACTCAGACCGACAATCCTCTGGTCTGGCGGGTAGAGGAACTGTTTGCCGATCGCGCCGCTTTTGATTTCCATCAGCAGCGGACGCGGGCATCGGCGTGGTTCACCGCCACCTCCGCCATTCCACGGGATTATGAGATAGCGACACTGGCTTGAATGCGGGTTGGCCGCAGCGACATTCCTGTCGGCTGCGGCCTGATCGTATCGTGACGATGCCTATTCCCTCGGCATGCCGACCGGCGGGGCAAGGCGCCGTTGCGCGGCAATGCGGAAGGGTGCGTTCATGGCGCCATAGCCGGCATAGGCACCACGCCGCTCGATGATCTCGAAGAAGAAACCTTCACCGAAGGTGCGGCTGTAGATCTGGAAATATTCGCCGTTGTCGTCGCGGTCATAAAGAATGCTTGCTTCTCGCAGGGCATCGGAAAATTCCGGCTCCAGACCAAAGCGGGCTTCCAGATCGTCGTAATAATTGCGCGAGATCGGCAGGGCGTGGAAACCGCGCACCTGCATGGCCTTGGCTGTCGCGAAAATATCATCGGTGGCAAATGCGATGTGCTGGATGCTGGTGCCGAAACCCTCGGCCAGAAATTTGCCGGCGAAGGTCTTGCGGTTATCCGCACCGTTCATGGTCAGGCGGAAATGCGGTGCCGGCACGCTTTCGATCGCCTGACTGCGCACCAGCCCGCCGGGATCGACCACATCGACCATCGGTGTGCGGCGGGTGGAAAACAGCGAGGTGTAAAATAGAAGCCAGGTCAGCATTTCATCATAATGCGTTGTTTGCGCAAGGTGATCGATGCGCTTCAGGCCGGCATTGTCGGCTGCTTTCTGTCCCTGCGTCGGCACAAATTCATTGTCCCAGATGGAAGCGAGCGCCGGCGAAGCATCGAGAAAATAGATGACGCCGTTGCCCACGCCCTGAATGGCGGGAACAGCGACTTCACCCGTCTTGCGCGGTTCCGTGAAGGTCGGCGCGCCGAGCGCTTCGGCCCGGGCAAGGGCCGCCTGCGCATCATCCACCTTCAGGCCAAAGGCATAGGCATTGGTGCCGTGGATGGAATAGGACGCGCCAGCGAAACTGTCGCCTTCATCGCTGGTATTGATGACAATGCGGATATCGCCCTGCGTATAAAGATCGACATCGCGATTGCGGTGCCTGCCGGTTCTTTCGAAGCCTAGCGTGGCGAGCAATGCCTCCAGATGGGCCTTTTCCTCCGGTGCCGTGGTGAATTCGACGAATTCCACCCCTTGCGTTTGCGCCCGTTCCGGCATGGCCGGCACGTCGATGCGAATATCAGGCTCTAGACGGCGCACCTGATCCATGAGGTTGATGAGCGAACGATGACCGTCTTCGGCGAGCAGGCGGGCTGAGCCACCGCGAAACTGATCGTTGAAGATTTCCAGCGACAGCGGGCCGCTATAGCCGGTGGCGGCGACGGCGCGCATGAAATCCACGACAGGCAGATCGCCTTCGCCGGGCATGTTGCGGAAATGACGGCTCCAATAGAGCAGGTCCATGTCGATCAGCGGCGCATCGGCCAGCTGCACGAAGAAAATCTTGTCGCCGGGAATGGAGCGGATCGAATTGGGGTCGATCTTGCGCGACAAAGTGTGGAAACTGTCGAGAATGATGCCGACATTGGCGTGGTCGGCACGGCGAACCACCTCCCATGCATCGCGGTGGTCACTGATATGGCGGCCCCAGGCCAGCGCCTCATAACCGACACGCACGCCATGTTTGGCCGCAAGCTCGCCCAGTTGATGGAAATCGGCGGCGGCGCGGTCGATGCCGCCGAGCGACACGGGTGACACGTTGGAGCAGATCAGCATCAGATCGGTGCCGAGTTCGCCCATGATGTCAAATTTCCGCTGCGCGCGTTCAAAGGCGCGGGCGCGGTGCGGCTCCGGCATGCCCTCGAAATCGCGGAATGGCTGGAAAAGCGTGATATCCAGCCCATGATCGGCGGCCAGCGCCTTCACCTCGCGCGGGGAGGCGTCATAGGTCAGGAAATCGTTTTCGAAAATCTCCACGCCGCTGAAGCCCGCCTTGGCGATGGCCGCCAGTTTTTCGGGGAATTCGCCGCTGATCGATACGGTTGCAATGGATGTGCGCATTGGCATGCCGTGTCTGCCTGTGTCATAGCTCGCCATATTGCCTTCCTTTTCAGCCTTATGTACTGATTGGTTAATAATCAGGGCGTGACCGCAGGCCGCTGCCCCACCGATGGAATGGATGATGACCAAAAGCGTAATTTCGAACGGAACCCGAGACAGCCGGCAGGCGAAGCGCGATCCGGAAGGGGTTCGCCGCGACATTCTTTCGGTGGCAATGGAAGAGTTTTCGCAGAACGGTCTCTCCGGCGCCCGCATTGATGAAATTGCGGCCCGCACGCGCACGTCCAAGCGCATGATCTATTATTACTTCAGCGACAAGGAGAGCCTTTATCAGCGTGTGCTGGAAGAGGCCTATGCCAAGGTGCGCGGCGGTGAGAGCGATCTGGAGCTGGACGACCTGGAGCCGGCAGCGGCGCTCGACAAGCTCTGTCGGTTCACCTTTGATCACCACCGGCGCAATCCGGCCTTCATCCGCATGGTGATGATCGAGAACATCCATCACGGCCGCCACATGCAGTCCTCCGAAACGATCCGCCAGTTGAACCGCCCGGCCATCGATGCGCTGGAAAGCGTGCTGCTGCGCGGCCAGAAAGGCGGCATCTTCCGCGATGGCATCGATGCGCTGGAACTGCACTGGCAGATCAGCGCGCTGTCTTTCTTCAACGTTTCGAACGCCGAGACCTTTTCGTTCATCTTCGGCGATAGCCTGTTTACCGAAAAGGGTCAGGAGACATTGTCGCGGCATGTCAGCGACATGGTGCTGCGTTATGTGCTGACGCCCGGCCATATCACGACGATCGGGAAAAACGGTTGATGAGATGGCGTAATGCCACCTCGTAACCTTCGATGCCGAGACCGGCGACTACGCCTTCGGCGCGGGTCGAGACGTAGGAATGGTGGCGGAAAACCTCGCGTTTGTGGATGTTGGAAATATGAACCTCGATGACAGGTGCTTCGAAGGCATTCAGCGCATCGAGGATCGCCACTGACGTGTGGGTGAAGGCCCCAGGATTGATGACGATGCCTGATGACTTGCCCCGCGCTTCGTGAATCCAGTCAATCAGCTCATATTCGCGGTTGCTCTGGGCAAAGAACAGCTCATGGCCGGCAGCATCGGCCACCTTGCGGCAGTTGGCCTCCACATCGGCCATGGTCTCATGGCCGTAAATTTCCGGCTGGCGCTGGCCGAGCAGGTTGAGATTCGGTCCGTTCAAAACAGTAAAAAGGCTCATGCTACGCCTTCCGCCATGCAAAGCTCGGTGAAATGCGCCGTCATGCGCTCAGCATCCGGCTCGCGGCCGCAAAAGAGACGGAACGCGCCGACGGCCTGAAACACGGTCATGCCGCCGCCGGGCAGGGTGCGACAGCCTTTTTTCGCTGCCGTCGCCAGAAGTTCGGTGACGAGCGGCATATAGACGATATCGGCCACCCAGTGCCGCTGTTCGATGAGATCTGCCGCAACCGGCATGCCGGGATGCGCGGGCATGCCCATCGGCGTCGCATGGATGAGACCATCGGCGAAGGGCAGTGAGGAAGCCGGGTCTTTGACGGCAAAGGCGCGGCCCTCGCCGAAACGGGCGTTCAGCTCGTCGGCCAACCTTTCCGCCCGAGGGAAATCGCGGTCGAAAATATCGAGACGGGTGATGTCGAGCTTCAGTGCGGCATGGGCCACCGCCACACCCGCCCCGCCAGCGCCAACCAGCAGCGCCCGGCCACGTTTCGCATCCGGCAGGCCGCGCACGAAACTTTCATAAAAGCCGTACCAGTCGGTATTGTGGCCGATGCGGCGGCCATCCTTGAAGACAACGGTGTTGACCGCGCCAAGCATGCGGGCATCGTCAGAGAGTTCATCCAGATGCGGAATAACCGCCTGTTTGAACGGATGGGTGATGTTGGTACCGGCAAAACCGCGCGTTTCCAGCTCATCGAGCAGATCGGGAAGGGCGCTTGCCGGCAATTGGCGGGCGGTGACATCCACCAGCTCATAGGAGTAATCGAGGCCGTGGGCAGCCCCTTCGCGCATGTGCAGCGCGGGCGACTTGGAAAGCTGGATATCGGCGCCTATCAGGCCGACCTTGAAGGATTTTGTTTCTGTCATGATCGGGTCGTTCGTCGTTTCGGGGCAGGCTCCGCCTGCCTTCAGGTTGCTGGCGAGGTATTGAGACCTCTCCTTCGTCACCTCCCCGGGCTTGACCTGAGGATCCATAGCCCGTGGAAATCAGTGGTTCCTCGGGTCAAGCCCGAGGATGACGTTGCGTATGCCGGGAGGTCGCCACAAGTCTGAGGGCAGATGGACGAACCTCAGTGGTGGGCGAGAATTTCGCCGAGGAATGTGCGGGTGCGCTGGTGCTTGGGGTCGCGGAAGAACTCGTCCGGCGGGCCTTCCTCGATGATCTCGCCTTCCGACATGAAGATCACGCGGTCTGCCACCTGCCGGGCGAAACCCATTTCATGGGTGACGCAGATCATTGTCATGCCATCACGGGCAAGGCCGATCATGGTGTCGAGCACCTCTTTCACCATTTCCGGGTCGAGCGCCGAGGTCGGCTCGTCGAACAACATGGCTTTCGGCTCCATGCACAACGCCCGGGCAATCGCTGCGCGCTGCTGCTGGCCGCCGGAAAGCTGGGCCGGGTATTTATCGGCCTGATTGAGAATGCGCACGCGCTCCAGATATTTGCGCGCCGTCGCTTCCGCATCGGCTTTCGACAGGCCCTTCACCCGCATGGGGGCCAGCGTGCAGTTTTCCATGATGGTCTTGTGCGGGAAGAGATTGAAGCTCTGGAACACCATGCCCACCTCGCGGCGAACGGCATCGATGGCGCGGCTGGAATCCGAAAGCGTGGTTCCCTCGACCGTGATCTTGCCCTCCTGGATTTCCTCCAGATGGTTGATGCAGCGGATGAGGGTGGATTTTCCCGAACCGGACGGACCGCAAAGGACGATTTTTTCGCCCTTGCGAACCGTCATGTCGATATTCTTAAGCGCATGGAAGGCTCCATACCACTTTCCAACCCCTTGAAGGGCGATAAGCGGAACCTCGGCAGTGGCGGATTGCGGCATGGAAACCTCCTGCTTACTTCACGGTGAACGGGATGTCGGGCAGGCTGTCCGGGAAGGCCGGAACTTCGCGCTTCATCCACTTGTCGTAGATCTTGGCCAGCTGGCCATCGGACTTGATCTTGTCGAGGAAGGCGTTGACTGTTTCGTTCCAGTCCTTTTCACCCGGGCGGGTGCCGGCGCCGTTATAAAGCGTCGTCAGATCGAACTTCGGCTCGTATTTGCCTTCGGCCGCCTTGTTCAGCCGGTCACCATAAAACTGGTTGCCGCCGACAACCTCGACCTGGCCGGAGATCAGCGCCTGAATATTGGCGGCGTCATCGTCGAAACGCAGGATATTGGCCTTCGAGCCAGCGCCTGCCGTGATCGAAGTGTCCATCGCGCTCGACTTCGGCACACCGACGGAAACGCCGGTCAGGTCGTCATAACCGGCGATCTTCTTGTCTTTCGGGCCATAGACGGACAGCACGTTGCCGGCATAGGGCTTGGAATATTGAATGGTCTTGGCGCGTTCGGCGGTCATGCCCATGGTCGCGAACAACAGGTCGACCTTACCGGTCAGAAGTGCCGGAATACGGTTGGCCACGGCGAGCGGCACGAATTCGACCTTGACGCCGAGATAATCGGCAAAGGCCTTGCCGATATCGGCATCGAGGCCGTCCTGCACGCCGCTGGAATTGACGAAGCCCCATGGCGAATTGTCGCCCTGAATGCCGATGACGACCTTGCCCTTGGCTTTTGCCTCTTCCACCGTGCCGGCGAAAGCATCGACCGGTGCGACAAAGGGCAGGGCAACCGTTGCCGCGGCAAGCGCGAGCAGGGCGCGACGAGAGAATTTCATGCTGGTGGTTTTCATCTTTTGCTCCTCCTTACAAAGCTGATGAGATGGTTCTGGTTGTTAACGGGAATTGGCCTGCATCCGTCTCTCCACACCCGCACCCCATAGGGAAAGCGGCCAGCAGATCAGGAAATAGATGATGCCGACGATGGCAAACACGGTGAGCGGGCGGAACGTCTGGTTGGAGACAATCTGGCCGGCGCGCGACAGCTCGACGAAACCGACGATGGCGGCAAGCGAGGTGCCCTTGATGAGCTGCACGAGGAAACCGATGGTGGCCGGCAGCGAAATCTTGAAGGCCTGCGGCAGAACCACGTCCTTCATGCGGGAGATATAATGCAGGCCAAGCGCATTGGCGGCCTCCGTCTGGCCTTTTGGCACCGCCTGAATGCCGCCACGCCAGATTTCGCCGAGGAAGGCGCTGGCATGCAGGGTGAAGGCGATGGCGACAGCAATCCAGGCATCGACATTGAGGCCGGCAAGCGCCACGCCGTAATAAACCACGAAAAGCTGCATCAGGAGCGGCGTGCCCTGGAAGACGGCGATATAACCGGTGCTGGCGCGCTGGATCGCCGGGCTTTCGGCAACACGGGCAAGCGCCACGCAAAGGCCGAATATGCCACCGCCGATAAAGCCGATCACCGTCAGCGCCAGCGTCCATTTCAGGCCTTGCATCAGGAAGAAGAGTTCGTTGGGACCGATGGATTCCATTGTCTTTTCCTCACTTGACCGGATAGCTGAAGGATGCGCGGGAGATGAGCGAGAAGATGCCCATCATCAGCGAGGAAATGACCAGATAGAGCAGCGTGATCGAGAAATAGACCTCGAACGACCGGAAGGTGTCCGCCTCGATCTTCTGGGCTACGGATGTCAGTTCGTAAGCGGCGATCGAGGTGCAGACCGAGGTGGTCAGCGTCAGCATGATGAACTGGCTGGTGAGCGAGGGATAGACCGCGCGCAGCGCCGGCTTCAGAATGATGTGGCGGAATATCTGTGACCGGTGCAGGCCGAGCGCCAGCCCCGCCTCCACCTGTCCCTTGGGAATGGAATCCACGCCGCCGCGAATGATTTCAATGGCATAGGCACCGCCGTTGAGAGCCAGCGCAATGATGGCGGTAACGGTGGGGTTAAGCTTGATGCCAACCTGCGGCAGAGCGAAGAAAATGAAGAATATCTGCACCAGAAACGGCGTGTTGCGGATGGCTTCGACGAAGCCAATGACCAGACCGCGCAGCAGTTTGAACCGCGAACGACGGGCGACCACGCCGAGAACCCCGATGACGGTGGCAAGCGACATGCCGGCAATGGCAAGGCCGATCGTCGCCAGACAGGCCAAAAGCAGCTCGGGCAGGCGGTCCGCGACCACCGAAAAATCGAGACTGTAAGACATTCTTCCTCCCAACCCCTTCGGGCCCGGACAGGCTTTTCGCCTTGTCCTTATCGCTTTGGGAACCTTACGGCGCCAAAGCCCTCCATTCGTCTGGCCATGTCGAGAAGGGTCTTTTCCTCACCTGCGGCATAGCTTCAACAAGATTGTTTGTACCAGTTAGTTCATTTTTGTGTCAAGCGCTTCACCCGGTTAAAAAGCAGCGGAAAGCCGTTTTTTCTACATTCGATATTTTTAAGAAAATCGTGTGTTATCAATGTCTAATGCGCAAAGGCGCAAGCGTTTTCAACGCACGAAAACCCTGCCGCCGATGAGGTGGCGGGAGGGGCAGGAGAAGCTGATTTTAATCAAAAACCCGTGGGTCTTGCAGCTAGCTTTCTTCCGCGCCCAGTCTGTCTATCTGTCCTGCGAGGCGTTCGGCGATCAGCAGGGACGCCCCCGTTGCCGTCACCATTTGCGGCAGTGTCATCCATTCCAGCATCCAGCCCGCGCCTGACCTTTCCTGTTCATGGACAAGCGACTGGTGCAACGCGGAAATCTGCACGGCATTGAAGCGTGCCAGCGTCACCAGCGTTTCGGCATTGACCGGGTTCTGCTTGTGCGGCATGGCCGAGGAGCCGCCGCCGCCGGAGAAGCGGATTTCCGCACCGAGTTCAGCCATCAGCGCGATATCCTGGCCGAACTTGCCGAGCGCGCCGGTGATGAGGGACAGCAGATTGGCGAATTCGGCAATGCCGTCGCGCTGGCTCTGCCATTGCGGCCTGTCGGCAAGGCCAAGGCGTTTTGCAAGATCGGCGCGGACCGCGCCGGCATTGTCGCCAAGTTTTTCCAGCGTGCCGGCTGCGCCGCCGAACTGAAGGGCAAAGCCGTTCCGGGAAAAGGTTTCAAGCCGCAGCAGGTGGCGCTCCAGCGGCGCTATCCAGCTTGCCGCCCGGTCGGCGACGGTGATGCCGATGGCGGCCTGCATGCGGGTATAACCCGTCAGAGGGTTATGGCCGTCGCGCGAGGAGATGTCGCCAAGCGTATCGATGAGGTGGCCGAGGCGGGTCGTGATGATTTCCACCGCCATCTTCAGCCGCAGCATCAGGCTGGTATCGATGACATCCTGACTGGTCGCGCCGAAATGCACCTTGTCCGCCGCCTTGCCGGCGACTGCCGACCGCATCTGCCGCACCAGTTCCGGCACCACCACGCCATCCTTTGCGACGCCATGGCGAAGCGCCGTCATATCGGCCGCAAAGCTCGAAAGTCCCGAAACGATGGCTTCCGCCACCTCGTCCGTAATGATTCCGGCCTCCGCTTCCGCCTCAGCCAGCGCCATTTCGAAGCGGATCATTGCGTCGATATCCGCCTTTGCCGAAAACAGTTCGACGATCTCGCTGTCACCAAAAAGGCCTGACAGAAACGGATGTTCGAAGGGGGAAAGGCTCATTTCGCTCGTCCGTCTGGCTCAGATATCGAAAAACACGGTTTCGCCTTCGCCCTGAAGGCGGATATCGAAACGATAGATATTTCCCTCTTCCTTTTTGGCGACAAGCGTGGCGATGCGGCTTTTCTGTTCGACGCGGGCCAGAACCGGGTCGGCCGCATTGGCCTCCTGTTCTTCGGGGAAATACATGCGGGTCTGCAGGCCGATATTGATGCCGCGCGCCACGATCCAGAAGGTGATGTGCGGCGCCATCGGCCGACCGTCGCGGAACGGCACCGTGCCCGGCTTGATGGTTTCGAAGATAAACTCGCCGGTATCCATGTCGCCCGGCGAACGGCCCCAGCCGATGAAATTCGGATCGGCCTTGCCGCGTGTTTCGCTCGGGCTGTTGTAATAACCGTCCGTATCCGCCTGCCAGATTTCGATCAGGGCGTCCTTCAGCGGCATTCCTGCGCCGTCATAGACCGTGCCGCGCACGCTGATGCGCTCACCGCGCGCCTTGTCGTTATAAAGCAGACCGGAACCCAGGTCTTTTTCGAACACGCCTTCGATGCCGACGAAATTGGGCGTGCAGCCGATATGTACATAGGGTCCCGCCGTCTGCGAGGCGGTTTCCTTGAAATAATTGAGCGGCTGAACCATGGTCAGTTGCCCTCCATGCGGTTTTCGAAAAGGGTCGAGCGGCGACCGCGCAGCACTATGTCGAACTTATAGGCCAGCATGTCCATCGGCAGCGTCGCATTCATGTCCAGCGGCGCGATCAGCCGCCTGATGGCATCCTCATCCGGAATGGTCTTGACGATGGGACATTTCCAGATCAGCGGATCGCCCTCGAAATACATCTGGGTGATCAGCCGCTGGGCAAAGCCATGACCGAAGACCGAGAAATGGATATGGGCCGGCCGCCAGTCATTGACCCCGTTCGGCCAGGGGTAAGCACCCGGCTGGATGGTCTTGAACCAGTAATACCCGTTCTCATCGGTGATCGTGCGGCCAACGCCGCCGAAATTCGGATCGATGGCGGCGAGATAGCTTTCCTTCTTGTGGCGATAGCGTCCGCCGGCATTGGCCTGCCAGAATTCCACCAGCGCGCCATCCACACCGCGGCCGCGTTCGTCCAGCACCCGGCCGTGCACCAGAATGCGCGGGCCAACCGGCATTTCGCCGGGGCGGGCATAGTTGAGGATGAGGTCGTTATCCAGCGGGTTCAGCATGCCATGGCCGAAGACGGGGCCGGTGATCTCACTTTTCGTGCCTTCCAGCGAAATCAGCGCGCGTTGCGGCGAGCGCAGGATCGAGGTCTTGTAGCCGGGCGCATAGGCGAGCGGATGAATGTCGCGGTTGCGCGCAAAGAACGGCCCGGTTTCGGGTGGCTGGTTGCTCATTTCGTCTCCTCCCCATCGCCAGAATTATCAGTGTCAGAATTATCAGGGGAACTATCGGCCTTCATGCTGGCCAGGGCAAGCTTGGCGATCTTGAAAGCATGGTTGGCGGCGGGCACGCCGGCATAGATCGCCACATGCAGCAGCGCCTCGCGGATATCGGCTTCGGTGGCGCCGGTATTGGCGGTGGCGCGCACATGCATGGCCAGCTCTTCGTCCTGCCCCAGCGCGGCAAGCAGGGCAATAGTCACCATCGAGCGCTCGCGCTTCGTCCAGTGATTGCCGGACCACACCGTGCCCCAGGCGGCTTCGGTGATGAGCTGCTGGAAGGGCTGGTCGAAGCCGGACGTCATGGTCTGCGCCCGGTCGACATGGGCGTCGCCCAGTACCGAGCGGCGGGTCTTCATGCCCTGTTCGAAACGTTCATTCTTGTCGATATGGTCCGCCATCGGTCAATGCTCCGGCAAGGTATTGAGAAAAATGCACGCCGCCTGCGCATAGGTGAGCGGCTGTTCAAGGCAGGGAATATGGCCGCAGCCGGCAATGGTGACAAAGCGGCTTGCGGGAATGATGCCGGCCAGCGACTGCACCAGTTCCGGCGGTGTCGAGCCGTCCTGATCACCCGCGACGCAGAGTGTGGGCACGGCGATGCGGCCCGCTTCATCGGTAAAATCGGCATCGCGAATGGCGGCGCAGGTGCCGCTGTAACCGGCTTCCGGCTGCTGCGAAAGCATGTTGCGCGCACCGGCATAGGCAGCATTGTCAGGCTGGCGAAACGCTGGCGTGAACCAGCGCTCCATGACGGGATCGACCAGCGATACGAGGCCATCAGCGGCGATCTTGTCGATGCGGGCGTTCCACATCTCGGCCGTGCCGATCCTGTGGGCGGTGTTGCTGAGCACGAGTGCGCGCACCAGATCGGGACGGCGGGCATAAAGCCCCTGTGCAATCAGTCCACCGACCGACAGGCCCCAGATGATGGCGCTTTTGACGCCGAGATGATCAAGAAGTTCGATCAGGTCACCGGCATGATCGTCTATCGAATAGGGCGCGCGTCCGACATCGGAAAGCCCGTGGCCGCGCTTGTCGTGCAGCACATAGGCATAATCATCGCCAAGCGCTTCGGTGACCGCATCCCAGATGCGGAAATCGGTGCCAAGCGAATTGATGAAGGCGATGACCGGCTTGCCGCTGTCCAATCCCTTGACGCGATAATGGATCACGGTCTCGCCGCAGCGCAGAAAATGCATGATGTGCTCCTCCTGCCGGGGATATTGCAAGCCGGTTCCGGTTAAGTAAAATGACATTATCGATGAAAATCATAACCTATGGATTATACGAGCGATGGTCGACCAGCGTATCAAGTTCCGCCACCTGCAGACTTTCGTGGAGGTGGCGCGGCAGAAAAGCGTCATCCGCGCCGCCGAAATCCTGCATGTCAGCCAGCCGGCGGTGACGAAGACCATCCGTGAACTGGAAGAGATTCTTGGCGTGTCATTGTTCGACCGGGAGGGGCGCGGCATCCGCATCAGCCGATATGGCGAGGTGTTTCTGCGCCACGCCGGTGCGACGATGACGGCGCTGCGACAGGCGGTCGATTCGGTCTCGCAGGAGGCGGCGCGGGCCGGTCCGCCGGTGCGGGTCGGCGCTCTGCCCACGGTTTCGGTGCGGATCATGCCGCAGGCAATGGCCGGTTTTCTGGCGGAAAAGACCGGCAGCCCCGTGAAGATCGTGACGGGCGAAAACGCCGTGCTTCTGGAGCAGCTGCGTGTCGGCGATCTCGATCTTGTCGTTGGGCGTCTCGCCGCGCCGCAGAAAATGGCGGGCTTTTCCTTCGAACATCTCTATTCGGAGAAAGTACGTTTCGTGGTGCGCGCCGGCCACCCGCTGCTGTCACCCGGCCTTTCGGTGTTCGATCACCTGCATGAATATCCGGTACTGATGCCGACACGGCAATCGGTGATTGGCCCTGTCGTCGAGCAGTTCCTGATCGCCAACGGCGTGCCGGCCCTGCCGATCCGCATCGAAACCGTGTCCGACGCCTTCGGCCGCGCCTTCCTGCGCACCAGCGATGCGATCTGGATCATCTCTGAAGGTGTGGTGGCGGCGGATGTGACGGACGGCATTCTGGCGATCCTGCCGGTCGAAACCGGCGATACCAGCGGGCCGGTGGGGCTGACGGTCCGGGCCGATACGCAGCCCTCGCTGCCGTTGTCGCTGTTGATGCAGGCTATTCGCGAGGCGGCGGGTGAGTTGCTGGATGGGAGGGCGGAGGCGGGTTCTTGAGATGAGGATCGGGGTGCGTCGGAGCATTTCTCCTCCCGTCATTCCGGCCTTGAGCCGGAATCCAGCCACGGCGCGTCTGCGCCGCGAGAAGAGTCTTTTGCGATCAAAGACTTGATCGCGCTGGACCCCGGATCGGGTCCGCGGTGACGGACGTGAAACTGGTGCGGATGAACAGGCAGCTGGTGCCCCTAATATGGAAGCCCGACGTAATTCTCCGCAAGCGCTGTCGAGGCGGCCCGCGATTGCACGAGGTAATCCAGTTCCGCTTCCTGAATGCGCTGGCCGAAATCTCCCGTATCGGGAAAACGATGCATCATCGTCGTCATCCACCACGAGAAGCGGACGGCCTTCCAGACGCGGGAAAGCGCCTTCTGCGAATAGGCATCGATGCCGGCTTCAGATTTTTCGCGATAAAATTCGATCAGCGCCTCGCTCAGATAATGCACGTCGCTGGCGGCGAGGTTCAGGCCCTTGGCGCCGGTCGGCGGCACGATATGGGCGGCGTCGCCGGCCAGAAACAGCCGTCCGAACCGCATGGGTTCACTAACGAAGGACCGGAGCGGCGCGATGGATTTTTCGAAGGACGGGCCGGTCACCATTTCATCCGCATGGTTTTCCGGCAGGCGGCGGCGGATTTCATCCCAGAAGCGTTCGTCGCTCCAGTCCTCCGGCCGGTCCTCCAGCGAACATTGGATGTAATACCGGCTGCGCGTGTTTGAGCGCATGGAACAGAGGGCAAAACCGCGCGGGTGGTTGGCATAGATGAGTTCGTGGTTGACCGGCGGCACATCGGCGAGAATGCCGAGCCAGCCGAAGGGGTAGACCTTCTCGAATTCCTTGATCGCGCCTTGCGGCACGGATTTGCGGCTCACTCCGTGGAAACCGTCGCAGCCGGCGATGAAATCGCAATCGATCCGGTGGGTTACGCCGTCTTTCTGATAGGTGACATAGGGGCTTGCGCCATCGAAATCATGCGGCTCGACATTTCCGGCGTCGTAGATGGTGACGAGGTTTGCCGCTTCGCGCACATCCATCAGATCATGCGTCACTTCGGTCTGGCCATAGACCATGACGCGTTTGCCGCCCGTCAGATCGAACAGATCCATGCGGTGGTCTCGGCCGTCAAAGGTCAGCGAAAAACCGTCATGCGGCAGGCCCTCGCGGCGCAGGCGCTCATCCGCGCCGACCTTTTCCATCAGCTGCACGGTGCCTTCTTCCAGCACGCCGGCGCGAACACGGCCGAGGATGTAATCCTTGCTCACCCGATCGAGAATGACGGTCTCGACGCCGGCTCCCGCCAGAAGCTGGCCAAGCAGCAGCCCCGATGGGCCGGAGCCGATGATGACGACCTGTGTACGCATTGTTTCCTCCCGAACTTGTCTCCGGTCAAGAAATTGACCAAGGCGGGTCACAAGCTCAATGGACTTTCCGGTCTGTAAATTGCACAATCCGACCATCAGGCGCAGGAGTGGGGTGAGATGCGGGCGACTGCCAACGAAGGCCTTTATGGCGAAGAGGCCTTGCAAGGCACCGATTTTCGCTTCCATTGCGAGACGCTTTTTTCACGAAGCAGCCTGCACCGCTTTGAAATCGGCCTGCACCGTCATGCCGCCTTTCTGCAAATCTTGTACATTTTTGGCGGTGAAGGTGATGCGTTGCTGGATGGCCGCATCGAGCCTATCCGCCCGCCGGTCGCCATCATCGTGCCGCCGGGCTTCGAACATGGCTTCCGCTTCTCACGCGATATTGGCGGGGTGATTGTCACCATGCTGCCGGGGTCGCTGCCGGCATCGGTGCAGGCGTTGTTGTTGCGAAATTTCCAGCAGCCGGTGCTTTTGCCCTTGCGGGATTTTGCCGAGAAAGACTATCTGCGCAGCGGTTTTGAACGGATTTCCGCGGAATATGAGGCGCGCGAGATCGGTCGCAATGCGATGATCGAAGGCCAGCTCGCCACCGTGGTTGCGTTTCTTTCACGGGCGGCGCGACCGCTTCTGGAAAAAAGCGGCGAGGGCCTTGCCGAGCAGCGTTTCGAACGGTTGCTGTCGCTGATTGCCCGCCATATCCGCGAGCCGCAGAAAGCAGAGTTCTATGCCAAGAAGCTCGGTCTGTCCGAGACGCATCTTAACCGTCTGGTGCGCTCGGTTTCCGGCCTCAGTCTGCAGCGGCTGATCGCTCGGCGGCAGATCGAGATCGCACAGCAGGAACTGATCTTCACGGTTTCCAGCGTGCAGATGATCGCCGAAGGGCTTGGTTTTGCCGATCCCGCTTATTTCAACCGCTTCTTCAGGCGGGAGACCGGCATGACGCCGCGCGCCTGGCGGCTGGAGGAGCAGCGCAAAATGGGTGATATGGGCGCGCGGCTGACACCGCCTCAGTCTCAGACCAGCATTCGCGCCAGTTCCCGCTGAACGGAAAGAAGCGCCGGCAGATAACGCTCCACCAGATCCTCCATTGACGCAACCGAGGCGGCGAGCCCGACATTGAGCGCGGCAACCGTCTGGCCGCGTACGCTTTTCAGCGGCACGGCGATGGAGCGAAGACCAATCTCCACTTCCTGATCGATCAGCGCATAACCGCGATGGCCGGTCACCTCTATTTCGGTGAGCAGGGCCTGAATATCGATGATCGTCTTTTCCGTGCGGGCAACCAGCCGGGAAGCTCCGAGAATGTCGCGTTGTCGCTCGGGTGTTTGTGCGGAAAGCAGAACGCGACCCATTGACGTGCAATAGGCGGGCAGGCGCGAGCCCGGCATCAGCGCAATCGACATGACCCGCTGTTGCGCGGCGCGGGCGACATAAACGATTTCGGTCTCGTCCAGAATGGAAACCGAGGTGCTCTGGCCGATCTCCTCTGAGAGACGGTCGATGAGCGGCTGGACGATCTTCGGCAGCGGCATGGTGGCCAGACAGCCGGTGCCAAGCCGCAGCACTTTCGGCGTGACGGTGAAGAACTTGCCGTCATAGGCGGCATAACCAAGCTCCGAAAGGGTCAGCAGACAGCGGCGCGTGGTTGCCCGGTCCAGCCCGGCGATCTCGGCGGCGTCGGAGATGGACAGGCGCGGGCTCTCGGCGCTGAAAGCCTCGATGACCCGCAATCCCTTGGCGAGACCACCCATCATGTCTCTTTCGCTGACGGCCATGCCCAAGCTCCATTTGTGCGATATACGAACAAAAATCATATAACGCACAAAATCCTTGCCGTCGAGGCGATTTCGGCCTTACCTCATGGCCACGCAGCCTTGCCGGTTCCATCCGCTCGGCTGGATGGAGGTTTTAATGGACAAGACAATCAAGAGCGCCAGAGATGCGCTTTCCGGCATCGGCGACGGTGCGACGATCATGATCGGCGGTTTCGGCGGCTCCGGCGCGCCGATCGAGCTGATCCACGCGCTGATCGACAGGGGGCCGAAGAACCTGACCGTCATCAACAACAATGCCGGCAACGGCCGCATCGGCATCGCCGCGATGATCGATGCCGGCATGGTCAGGAAGATGATCTGCTCCTTCCCGCGCTCTTCCGATCCGCGCGCCTTTACAGACCGCTATCTGGCCGGTGAAATCGAGCTGGAACTGGTGCCGCAGGGCACGCTCGCCGAGCGCATCCGCGCTGGCGGCGCCGGCATTCCCGCCTTCTACACGCCGACTGGCTTCGGAACGGAACTGGCTGAAGGCAAGGTGATCGCGGAATTCGACGGCCGCTCTTACGTTCAGGAACGCTGGCTGAAGGCGGATTTCGCCATCGTGAAAGCCGAGCTTGGCGATACCTATGGCAACCTCACCTACAACAAGGCGGGCCGCAATTTTAACCCGCTGATGTGCATGGCCGCGAAGACCACCATCGCGCAGGTCTCGAAGATCGTCGCCGCCGGTGAAATCGACCCGGAGCATGTTGTGACGCCAGGCATTTTCGTGAACGGCGTCGTGGAAATCCCCGATCCGCAACAGGAAGAAGTCCTCATTCGCGCCGGAGTAGCCTACGCATGACCCAGACCATCGACACCCGCGAAGACATCAAGCTTTCCAACGCCCAGATCGCATGGCGCGCGGCGCAGGACATCGAAGACGGTGCTTACGTTAATCTCGGCATCGGCTTTCCCGAAATGGTGGCGCGTTACCAGCCGCCCGGTCGACAGGCGATTTTCCATACCGAAAACGGTATTCTCAATTTTGGTGAGGCGCCGCCGGAAGGTGAAGAGGACTGGAACCTCATCAATGCCGGCAAGAAGGCCGTGACGCTGAAACCCGGTGCGGCCTTTTTCCACCATGCCGACAGCTTCGCCATGGTGCGCGGCGGGCATCTGGATGTGGCGATCCTCGGGGCCTATCAGGTGGCGCAGAATGGCGATCTCGCCAATTGGCGCGTTGGCTCCAAGGGCGTGCCGGCCGTCGGCGGCGCCATGGATCTGGTGCATGGCGCCAAGCAGGTCTTCGTCATCACCGAACATGTGACCAAGAACGGCGAACCGAAGCTCGTTGAGAAATGCGCTTTCCCACTGACCGGCGTTGGCTGCATCACCCGCATCTATACCAGCCATGCTGTCATCGACGTGGTGGATGGCCGTTTCGTGCTGCGCGAGAAACTGCCGGCGATGACGTTCGATGAATTGCAGGCCATGACCGGTGCGCCTTTGATGGTCGATGGCGAGGTCACCGATCTCGTCGCCCCGGAACTTTAAGGAAAAAGCGATGACCGACGCATTCATCTGCGATTATATCCGCACCCCCATCGGCCGCTTCGGCGGCGCGCTCTCCTCGGTTCGCGCCGACGATCTCGGCGCGGTGCCACTGAAGGCGCTGATGGAACGCAATGCCTCCGTTGACTGGGAAGCCGTCGAGGATGTGATCTTCGGCTGCGCCAATCAGGCGGGTGAGGACAACCGCAATGTGGCGCGCATGTCGCTGCTGCTTGCCGGTCTGCCGGTTTCCGTAACCGGAACGACGATCAACCGGCTGTGCGGCTCCGGCATGGATGCCGTCATTGCAGCCGCCCGCGCCGTTAAATCGGGCGAGGCGGAACTGATGATCGCCGGCGGCGTGGAAAGCATGAGCCGCGCGCCCTTCGTTTTGCCGAAAGCCGAAAGCGCCTTTTCGCGCAATGCCGAAATCTATGACACCACTATCGGCTGGCGTTTCGTCAACCCGCTGATGAAGGCGCAATATGGTGTCGATTCCATGCCGGAAACGGGTGACAATGTCGCGGTCGATTATCAGGTCTCGCGGGAGGATCAGGATGCTTTCGCCGTGCGCAGCCAGCAGAAGGCGGCGGATGCGCAGGCCAATGGCCGTCTCGACAAGGAAATCGTCTCGGTGACGATCCCGCAGCGCAAGGGCGATCCGCTTGTTGTCTCCAGAGATGAACATCCGCGTGCGACCAGTCTTGAGGCGCTGGCGAAGCTGAAGCCGGTCAACAGGCGCGATGGCGCGACGGTGACGGCGGGCAATGCGTCTGGTGTCAACGATGGTGCCGCCGCGCTCATCATCGCTTCAGCGGAAGCGGCGAAGAAATACGGTCTGACGCCGATTGCCCGCATTCTCGGCGGTGCCGCCGCCGGCGTTCCGCCACGCGTCATGGGCGTCGGCCCGGCCCCGGCCTCGGCCAAGCTCTTGGCGCGGCTCGGGTTGAAGCAGGAGCAACTCGATGTGATCGAGCTGAACGAGGCCTTTGCCAGCCAGGGCCTTGCAACGATGCGCCAGCTCGGCATTGCCGATGACGATGCGCGGGTGAATGCCAATGGCGGCGCGATTGCGCTTGGTCATCCGCTCGGCATGTCGGGTGCGCGCATTGCCGGCACAGCGGCGCTTGAACTTTCGCTGACTGGCAAGCGGCTTGCGCTCGCCACCATGTGCATCGGCGTCGGGCAGGGTATTGCCGTGGCGCTGGAGCGGGTCTGAAGGGACAAGCGGCTTCCGTATCGGGATACAGGCGAGTGCTGTCGTGATAAGACGCAGCCTCAGCATTTTTCCCGTGACGCTCGCCGCCATATCCCTTCACCATGTTGGATTCCATCATCATCCGTGACATGTTTTGCGAGATATGACGGGAATCTTTCCGCCTGCGGGAGCCAACATGAAGCGTCCAATCATCACCGATGTCGCAAAAGCCGCCGGCGTCAGCGTCGCCACCGTCGACCGGGTGCTGAACGGCCGCCTGCCGGTGCGGGAGGAGACCGCGCGGCGGGTGTTTGAGGCGGCGGAGAAGATCGGTTTCCACGCCACCAACATCATTCGCCAGCGCATGCTGGCTGATATGCCGTCCTATAGTCTCGGCATCATACTGCGCAAGGAACGGCATGCCTTTTACCAGACCTTTGCCGACGAACTGGAGCTTGCGGCGCGCAACATCCGCGATCGCCACCTCAACCTGCGCATCGAATTCGCCCAGTCCGGCGAACCGGGAGAGCTTGCGGCGCTGCTGACCGGCATGAAGGGCCGCGTGCAGGCGGTTGCCGCCACGGGGCCGGACCATCACGATGTCACGGCCGCTGTCGAGGGGTTGAAAGCCAAAGGCATTCCCACTTTTTCGCTGTTGTCTGATTTTGCTCAAGGCGTGCGGGAGGCCTATCTCGGCGCCAACAACATGAAGGTGGGGCGCACGGCGGCCTGGATGATCTCGCAGCTGGCGCGCAGCAAGGGCAAGGTACTTCTGCTGCTGGGCGGGCACCGTTTCCACGGCCATTCGTTGCGCGAAACCGGCTTTCGCAGCTACATGCGGGAATATGCGCCGGAATTTGAGGTGATGGATGCCCTCATCACGCTGGAAACGCGTCGCCTGACCTATGAGCTTGTGATGGACACCATCGCCAAGCACCGCGATCTCGTCGGCATCTATTGCATCGGCGGTGGCATGGAAGGGGTGATCGAGGCGCTGCAGCAGGAAAGCCGGCAGGAAAACATCGTCTGCCTCGTGAATGAACTGACGCCCGAATCCCGTCAGGCGCTGTTGGAAAGGCGCATCAGCGGCGTTTTCCAGACACCATTACGCGAGCTGTGCGCCGACCTTCTGGCCACCATGGTTCACACCATTGAACACGGCATGGCGGAAACGCCGGGACAGCGTTTTGTGCCTGCGCATCTGTGGGTTCCTGAGAGCCTTTGATGGTTTGATGGATTCCATCATAAATCCGATGCTCGTTTCTATCAGGCTTGATGGTTTCAGCGGTCTCTGATGCGTTGACGCCGGGACCGGACTAGGAAATCTTGGCCGCCGGTGGAACGGGCAGGAGGCCGGACCTACACGACATTAGATTATTTCAAGGCTGTTTGACGCTGCGGGTTTTTCTTCGCGGCGAAGGCCAGCTTTTGCCGGAAGGCGGTGGCGGCGCGATGCGCTCAGGCCGGCTCGACCGGTTCTTTTCAAAGGGGTTTGGAGGAGAACGACATGAAAAGACATTTCGCAATTGCAGCTTTCGCCACGATGCTGGCAACGGGCGCTTCGGCGCAGACCGTCGGGGTTTCGATGGCCCTGTTCGACGATAATTTCCTGACCGTGCTGCGCAACGGCATGATTGATTATTCCAAGGGCATGAGCGGCGTTTCGCTGCAGGTCGAGGATGCGCAGAACGATGTCGGCAAGCAGCTGAGCCAGGTGCAGAACTTCGTCGCTGCCGGCGTCGATGCCATCATCGTCAATCCTGTCGATACGGACGCGACCGTAGCACTTTCGCAGGCCGCTGCCGCCGCCGGCATTCCGCTCGTTTACGTCAACCGCCAGCCGGTCAATCTCGACAGCCTGCCGGACAAACAGGCCTTTGTCGCCTCCGATGAAAAACAATCGGGCACCCTGCAGACGCAGGAAGTCTGCCGGCTTTTGAAGGAAGCGGGCAAGACGGAAGCCAAGGCGGTGGTGATGATGGGCGAGCTTTCCAACCAGGCCGCCCGCATGCGCACGCAGGATATCAAGGATGTCGTCGCCACGCCCGAATGCAGCTTCATCAAGCTTGTCGAGGAACAATCCGCCAACTGGTCGCGCACGCAGGGCTCGGACCTGATGACCAACTGGCTTTCAGCCGGCGTTGAATTCGATGCCGTCATTTCCAACAATGACGAGATGGCCATTGGCGCTATTCAGTCGCTGAAGGCGGCAGGCCGGTCGATGGACAGCGTCATCATCGCCGGCATCGACGCCACGCAGGACGCGCTTGCCGCCATGGAGGCGGGCGATCTGGATGTGAGCGTTTTCCAGAATGCAGCAGGGCAGGGCAAGGGTGCGCTGGATGCGGCGTTGAAACTCGCCAAGGGCGATGCGGTGGACAAGAAGGTCTTCGTACCCTTCGAACTCGTCACGCCTGACAACCTAAAGAACTATCAGGCCAAGAACTGAGTCATCCAAGAAATGAGCCATGGCCTTGCCCAGGCGGCTTCTCCGCTCCCGGGGAGTGCCGCCGGGTAGGCCGAACGCGCCGGAGCCGGCAGGATGGCCGGCTCCGGTGACACGACATGAAGCAACCAGCAGCGATTTCCGTGGGAGGAAACCTTGAAGAAACTATTGATGGCGACGGCACTCTGCATTTTCGCGACACCGGCCCTTGCCGAGAACCGTATCGCGGTGTCCATGACGTCTTTCGACAATCCGTTTCTGACGATCCTGCTCAACGGCATCAGGGCCGAGGCCGGGCGCGATAAAAACATCGAGCTTCTGGTTGAGGATGCCCAGCTTGATCCGTCGAAACAGCTTAATCAGGTGCAGAATTTCATCGCCAATGGTGTCGACGCTATCATCGTCAATGCCGTGGATGGCGACGCCACTGCCGCAATCACCAAGGCCGCATCAGCCGCCAAAATTCCGCTTGTCTATGTCAACCATCCGCCGGCCGAGTTGGAGACCGGCCTGCCTGACGGCACGGCCTTTGTCGGTTCCAACGAACTCGATTCCGGCACCATGGAAGCTGAAGCCGCCTGCAAGCTGATGGGCGGCAAGGGCAAGGCCGTCATCCTGATGGGACCATTGGAAAACCACGCGGCGCTGGTGCGCACCAAGGATGTCGAAACGGTGTTTTCCAAACCGGAATGCAAGATCGAAATCCTCGAAAAGCAGACAGCGAACTGGAGCCGCACGCAGGCGCAGGACCTTGTCTCCTCCTGGCTGACGGCGGGCATACAGTTCGATGCCGTGATTGCCAATAATGATGAAATGGCGATCGGCGCCGCGCAGGCGCTCAAGGCAGCGGGCGTTTCCATGAAGGATGTCGTCATTGCCGGCATCGACGCCACGCCGGACGGTCTTGCCGCCATGCAGGCCGGCGATCTCGATATCACCGTTTACCAGAATGCGACGAAGCAGGGCGAGGTCTCCGTCCAGACGGCGGTGAAGGCCGCTGCCGGGCAAGGTACCGAGAAGACGCTCTGGGTGCCGTTTGAACTCGTCACCCCGGAAAACATGTCCGCCTACGCGAAATAGACGGGGCTTCGGCCCCGGTCCATCTATCACTCCACTGGAAACAGCCATGAAACATACGCTCGATCCCCACATGTTCCGGCTTTTCTCCCTGGCCGAAACCTGCCGCAAGGTCGCAGACCTCGGTTATGATTACGTCGAACTTTCGCCGCGTCCGGATTTTCTCTCGTGGTGGACACGGCCCAAGGTCTATCCCGAACGGGTCGCCGAATTCAAAAAGGCGCTGAAGGACCATGGTGTCGGCCTCGCCACGCTGCAGCCCATGTATCGCTGGGCAAGCCCCTATCCGGACGAATGGGAGGTGGCGATCGACAACTGGAAACGCGCCATCGAGATTGCCGTCGAGATGGAATGCCCGATGTTCGTTTCGGAATTCGGCCGTGGCGGCTCGCCGGAGCGCAGCCTTAACGACCGTTCCGGCCTGCACCGCCCGGAAACCTGCGAGGCGCAGTTCTTCCGCGCCATGGATATTCTGGTGCCGATCCTCGAACGGGAAGGGCTGGTGCTGTCGCTGGAGGCGCATCCCGAAGACTGGCTCGAGGAGATCGCCCCGGCCATCGACATCATCAAGACCATCAATTCCAAGGCGGTAAAGGCATCCTTCATCGCGCCGCATACGTTCTTTTACGGGCCGGACATGGTGGCGAACCTGCGCGCGACCGAGGGCCATCTGGTGCATGTGCGCCTTGCCGATACCTATGACCACAACAAGTCGTCGCAGCTGCGTTACATCGTCAATCCGCCCGGCTCGAAGGTCAGGGTGCATCAGCATACCGATTTCGGCCAGGGCGAGATCGACTGGGAAACCTTCTTTGCGACGCTTGCCGACATGAAATTCGATGGCGTGCTGTCGAACTGCGTCTTTGCCTGGGAAGACCGCGTCGATGAAAGCGCGCGGTTCATGCTCAGCGAAACCCGGCGATACGTCGCCAAATACTGGAAATGAGGTTTTTCAGATGACTGTGAGAATTGGTGTCGTCGGCACCGGCGCAATCGGGCGTGATCACGCCCGCCGTATCAATCAAGTTCTGGGCGGCGCGAAGATCGTTGCGCTGAGCGACGTCAACCGCGCCTCGGCCGAGGCGGTTAAAAACGACATCGCCCCGGATGCCGTCGTGTTCGCCACCGGCGAAGAGCTGATCGCATCGCCGGACGTGGATGCCGTGCTCGTCACTTCATGGGGCGCAACCCATGAGCAATATGTGCTGGCGGCCATTGCCGCCGGCAAGCCGTGCTTCTGCGAAAAGCCGCTGGCGACAACGGCCGAAGGCGCAAGACGCATCGTCGACGCCGAAGTGGCGCATGGCAAACGGCTGGTTCAGGTGGGCTTCATGCGCCGTTATGATGCCGGTTACGTGGCGCTGAAACAGGCCGTGGATAACAGGATCGGCGCGCCGATCATGGTGCATGCCGCCCACCGCAACCCAACGGTTCCGGAGCAATATGTTACGCCCATGGCGATCCATGACACGATGATCCATGAGATCGACGTGCTGCGCTGGCTGCTTGACGATGACTATGTTTCGGCCCGCGTTCTCTTTCCCCGCTCCGCCGCCCGCAGCCATGCCAAGCTGAAGGACCCGCAGATCGTTATTCTGGAAACCGCCAAGGGCACGATCATCGACGTCGAAATCTTCGTCAATTGCCACTATGGCTACGATATCCAGTGCCAGGTGGTGGGCGAAGACGGCATTGCCAGCCTGCCGGAGCCGATGTCGGTGCAGACCCGCCTCGGCGCCAAGCTGCAGAACGATATCCTCACCGACTGGAAGGATCGCTTCATCGCCAGCTATGATGTCGAATTACAGGATTTCATCCACGCGGCGGCAAAGGGCACGGCCTCGGGACCGAACTCCTGGGACGGCTACGTGGCCGCCATCACCTCCGACGCCTGCGTGGCCGCGCAGGAGAAGGATGGGGCGGCCGTCGCAATCGAGCTTCCCACCCGTCCAGCCCTTTATCAGTGAGGTCTTTCATGCGTTTTGCCATCAACCACATCACCGCGCCGAAGCTTTCCCTTGAGGCGTTCTTCGCAACCGCCCGTGAACTCGGCCTCACCGAAGTCGAAATCCGCAACGACCTGCCAGACATCGTCGGCACGGTGGATCCGGCCGAGGTAAAAGCGGCGGCCGAAAAGGCGGGCGTGACGATCATCTCGATCAACGCGCTTTATCCCTTCAACGTCTGGTCGGGCGACCTGCCTGCGCGGGCCGTCGCGATGGCTGATTATGCCGCGGCGAGCGGTGCGAAGGCGCTGGTGATGTGCCCGCTCAATGACGGCACGGCGGTGTCTTTTGATAATCTCGTCACGGCACTGAAGGCTACGAAGCCGATCCTTGAGGAACGCGGCCTGATCGGTTTCGTAGAGCCGCTCGGCTTCCCGGTCTCCTCGCTGCGCACCAAGGCCGAAGCCATCAAGGCCATCGATGCGGCCGGTGGCGGCGATGTTTACAGGCTGGTGCACGACACCTTCCACCACCATCTCGCAGGCGAGACCGAGTTCTTCCCGGAGCGAACGGGACTGGTCCACATCTCCGGGGTGATCGATCCCGCCGTCTCCGTCGCCGACATGCTCGACGCCCACCGCGTTCTGGTGGATGGCGGCGACCGGCTGGAGAATATCGCCCAGATCAGGACACTTGACGCGGCCGGTTACAGGGGGCCTTACAGCTTCGAACCCTTCGCGACGGAAGTGCACGACCTTAAAGACCCTGTCGCTGCCGTAAAGGGCAGCATCGACCATATCTCCCAGGCGCTCTGACCGCCTTGCCGCCCGTGGTTCGCCGCGGGTGGTTTTTTCTTTATGTCAGTTTGAATTTGGCTCCAATAGCGACTGCTCGGAACGAAGAAGCTTTTCACTTTCGAACCTTGCACAAAAGATGACTAATTTCATGATTGTTTTGCTGTGATATTCGCTGCATGGAAGGCGACGTAGCCGATAATTCTGAGTATGTCTTCGGGTTTTTAGTTTTGTGGATTAAAAATTACAAATTAGAATATTGTATTATAAAATTTAATAATTCTAACTATTTAATATTTAATTTTTTTATTTATAGTTGACATTTGTGTGGAATTAATGTGTATTTTCTCCGGTAGGAAATTTATTATTATTTAAAATATGGTAGATTTACAGTATGTTTTTTATTTGTGATTAAAGATAGTAATGGCTATGATATATTATTATGTTACGGCGCCGCCAGCTTGGGTGGATTGGTCAGTTGCAGAAAAAGCGCATTTCGGGTGGTCATCTTCTGTCGGGTGCGTTTGTTGATGGCAAAGGAATGTCGCGGGTAGTGCTTCAAAGCGCGAGCGACTGAGACCGTGGCAGTGCGCTGGCGTGTTGACGCCCACCGCCAGTTACATCAAAGGTTCAGAGGCTAACATCTACATGGCGCTTCGGTGATTTCGTTGGGTCAAGCCAAATCAGACGAAGCCGATATTTTGCAAGATTTAATTTTGGAGTTGACAATGGACGACGCTACCCCGCCCTGTGTACCCCGCCGCACGCAGAGTGAGAGGAAATTCTACGTTTTCGGCCCGGATATCCGGGGAGGTGGTTCAGGCCATGGTCTCATTTTCGTCAACGAAGAAAAACTGTTGACTCCGCCTCGCATGATAGTGCGTCCCGAAGGGGGCGGCTTCCCAGAGCTGAAAGAAAAACCACATATTGCCTATGACAAAAAGCAGGGGAAGCCTCCTCGTGATCTTGAGGGGACATTGAGTGGATACTGGTTCGTGTCTGAGCGACTGAAACAGATTTTTGAAGTTGTTGATCCAGATGCGTTTGTCTTCGCAGAGTGCGATTACACATTGAATGATGGATCAAAGGGTCCGAAACACTTCCTGTGTGATGTTATTAGGTCAATTGATGCGCTGGACGAAGAAGCGTCAGATGTTCGCGTAAAATATTATCCGGATCATCAGACCGGCGAAGATATGAAACTTTACAGCGTGGCGGGCGGCGCAAGCCTACACTTCCATGAAGAAATTGTTGGTACTGCCCACGTTTTTGTGCAGCCGAGGCTTGCAGCAGATCCTATCTGTGACGATGTTCTTTATGTGGCCTGCAAATCTACAAAAGATATTAAAGGCCTCTGGTTTTTAGACGCATTAACTCTTTGAATATCTAAAATTTTTTTCAAATTTATTTCAGGCGGAGCTATTTCAGTGGCTGATATTCCTGCTTTTCAAGACCATCATATCATAGAGCAGCGAGCAGCCGGCAAAAGCGCTTTGTTGCAGAATCTGAGTAAACTGGGATTGTTTGGCGTAGACAATTCGGTGAATCGGCTAAACATGCCAGCCAAGCGCGAATTAGCATTCAAAATGGGGTTGTCTCCCCACCCCGGGGGGCCGCTTGCGGAGTATTCAAAGAGTCTTACGCTGCATCTAGCGGAATTGGAGAAATCTCCTGATGGCCAGCTCACGCTTCGGGGCGACAAAGCTGCGGCTGGGCGCGTGGCAGAGCAAGTCAACGCGTTGTGCAATACAATGCGGGCGGGATTGGTTAATGGCGATTTGTTCACCAACAAGCCAATCAACATGACCGAAGCCGAAACAAATGCCAAAATCAATAGCTTCTTCCGCAATCTGAAATCCTATGCGAAAAACCACGGTGAACAGATTGGTACTTTTGCTAAGGGACAAATCAACAGTTGGGATGCCGTCACGGTGTCTGAGACGAGGATTCAAACGACCCTTGACGCGATTGAGCAGGTTGGAAAGAAGGCTGCAAAGAACTCTGCTGAAGTTGCTAAACTGGGTCTCGGGCTTGCGATCGCGGAGGCGCGACAAACCGGTCGTCTTGTGGTTTCGGCAGCTTTAGCACAGAAGCTCGATACCGTCTGGGACACGAAGCTGCTAAACGATGTCCTGAGCGGAAAAGCCACTGCCTCAAGCTATTACATGCCAAAGCTTTTGACGGGGCTGAAAATCCTAGGCATCGCCGGTCTGGTCTACGACATTGGCACAGGTACTGCGGAAGCCGCGGATTCAGTCAGCAAGGGGGATCGTGCTGCGGCAGCTGACATCATGGCTCGCCTTGCTGCCAGGCTGTATCTTGGCATGGAAGGAGCTGCGGCTGGCGCGGCAATCGGCGGTGCAATAGGTGCCCCGGGCGGTCCTGTTTCCCTCGCAAGCTCCGTTGTCGGTGCTCTTGTCGGGGGAGCCACGGGCACATTATTGGGTGATACCGCTGTCGACGCGCTTTGGAAAGCTGCCGATGATGTTATTTCGCTTCTGCAGGCAGGCACCCCCGAAGCGGGTGTTGAGACGCCGTTGCTGCAACCGTCGGGCAAATATTATCGTGGGTTGATCGCCAGTGGCATGCCGAAGGAACTGGCGGACAAACTCATGCGTGAATTGAACGCAGAATATAAAGAACGCCGCCTCGAGCAGCCGGACGCGTCCGTGGAATCTTTGATAGAAGGCGTCATCAAAGATGTTCGGGCAAATCAGGCAATAGAACCGGCAGAAGAAGCTGGCGCCAACATTACCGTCATTCGCGGCGGACAATATTCCAACGTGATTGTTACGAGCGAAGAAGGCAGAGCCGAAACAATAAGCGACATCAAAACCGGCAAGCCTGTCTCTTCCACCTTCTTCGACAGTCAGGGTAAAAAAACGGGCGATATCCTCTTCAATTCAGACGGATCGAGCACGGAAAAGACCTACGACCCATCCACGGGCCGAGTTGCTGCAACTACAGTACTTCGGGTCGACGACAGCAGTTCGAAAGAATTTTTCAATGCTGATGGTAGCCGTACCGAAAAAACTTTCAATTCAAAGGGCGAGGCGGTGCGAGAGCAACGTTATGACGTCTCTGGAAAGTTGATATTCGATTCCGAAACAGAGCGGCGCGCATTAAAAGCCGCGGCGTTGCGGCAGCAATGGGCCAGTGCCGAAACGACTATAAAGACTGCGAAAGCCGAATATGCGAAAAACGAGGCCGTGAAGGTCGAGGCAGCAAAACAAGAAGCTGCCAAGGCTCAGGCGACAGCGAAAGCCGAGGCAGAAAAACAGGCCGCCGCCAAGGCACAGGCTCCTGCGAAGGCCGAGGCAGAAAAACAGGCTGCCGCCAAGGCACAGGCTGCTGCGAAGGCCGAGGCAGAAAAACAGGCCGCCGCCAAGGCGCAGGCCGCAGCGAAAGCCGAAGCAGAAAAACAGGCCGCCGCCAAGGCACAGGTTGCTGCAAAGGCCGAGGCAGAAAAGCAGGCCGCCGCCAAGGCGCAGGCTGCTGCGAAGACCGAGGCAGAAAAACAGGCTGCTGCAAAGGCCGAAGCTGAACGGCAAGCGGCTGCCAAGGCTGAAGCTGAACGGCAGGCTGCTGCAAAGGCCGAAGCTGAGCGGCAAGCGACTGCCAAGGCTGAGGCTGAACGTCAGGCAGTTGCGAGGGCTGAAGCCGAGCGGCAAGCTGCTGCAAAAGCTGAGGCAGATCGACGGGCGGCGGCGGAGAAAGCTGAGCGTGACAGGATCGCTATGGAGCAGATGCGGCGGGACCAGGAGTTACAGCTTCAACGCCATAATGAGCGCTTAAGACAAGAAGAACAAAGCCGGCGGGAGAGAGACGAGAGGCAGCGCCAGTGGAATTTGCAACAGCAGCTTGAAGCGGAGCGGCGTCGGCAGCAAGCGGCAGCAGATCAGGCAAGGAGAGATGCGGAGAGGGAAAGATTGCAGCGTGAGAGCGAAAAGGCTGCCTTCGAGAATATGAGAAAGCAGGGCACATTCTCAAACTTGCCGTCTAGTCCAACGATCTTCAAGCCACCGAGTAATGGCCTCATTTATGTCACCCGTGGTGGAGCAATGGCACATAACTCCAATGGTGTAAGAATTTGGCCTATCATTCTTGATCTTAACGATGACGGTGAGTTGGATATTCGGCAGCTTTCTCCCGCAGAAACGCATAGGCCAAAACTTGTTACGTCGGGTGTTGAACAAGACAACGTAGAAGAATCGCGTCGGTTCGACGCTAACGGAGACGGCATTCGAGACGAGGTTGCATGGATCGGCCCGAATGACGGCCTGCTCGTTATTGATCTTGGCAAAAACGAAGAAACCGGACCTGACGGTCAAATCAATCGGCCGGAAGAGGTCGCTTTCTCGCTCTGGAAATCGGAAGAGCAGCGCGTAGCTGAACTCAGGGAAAAGGGCATTGACGACAGCGGTCGTCCGGTGACTGATCTTGAGGGCCTTCGTTTCGCGTTCGACACCAATCAGGACAACATTCTCGATAGTCAGGATGCGCGATGGAGCGAGTTCCGTATCTGGCAGGACTTCAACCAGAATGGTGCCACGGATGAAGGCGAGCTTAGTACGATGGAGGCTGAGGGTATTACCTTCATTGATCTTCTTCCGTCTGAACAGGGCGTCAAATCATTTCCGGATGGTTCGATGATCACCGGGACAAGTTCTGCGAAAAGGATAGACGGGACATCCATTCTCGTCGGAGACGTTGCGCTCGCTTACAGGTCCTCTCAACCAGGACTTTAGGCGCTGGGAAATCGCGACTGGCTTATCACGCTTTGGAAGCGCGCGTCAGTCGCGGTCCTGACATGTTTTTCCCTGCGGCTTCGCGTCATTCTTTGGCGCTGCCATTCAAGCAAGTCCGATGAGACAAAATACAGCAAAGCCAGGCACCGACGATCTCCGAGACGCATTTATACCCGATCAGGGGCCTGTTTCCGAGACCAGCTATGATAGAGGCCTCGTTGCCCTGTGTGCTATCGCATCTCATTATCGCATAGCCGCAGATCCGAAAAAGCTGACGCATGAACTCGCTATTGGAGGGAGCGCGCAGTCCCGGGATATCCTGAGAGCGGCTAAAATTGTCGGTCTGAAAGCAAGATTGATACAGACAAAATCCGCAAAGCGCATTTCTTCTTTGCCTACTCCGGCGATCATCTGCTCTACCGAGGGCAATTACGGTTTATATCTCGGGGCGGCAAGCGATGGCATATATAGTGTCGCTGATCCAGTGAGCCTTTTGGTCCGCCATGTGGATATTTCAACCTTGTTGGAGACGAGTGAGGGCCGGTTCATTCTGGTTCAGCGACGGTTCACGGGGCCAGGTGTATCCAGGGAAGCCTTCGGTTTCCGTTGGTTCCTTCCTTCCTTGTTTCGGTATCGCAAAGCTTTCGGTCATGTATTGGTCGCGTCGCTTTTTGTCCAGATTTTTGCACTCATAACGCCTTTGTTCTTTCAGGTCGTGGTCGATAAGGTTCTTGCCCACAGGAGCTATTCGACTCTTATCGTTCTGGTTATAGGTCTCGTCGCGCTCGGCCTCTTTGATGTCATTTTGCAATATCTCAGAAGCTACACCTTATCGCATACCACCAATCGTATCGACGTTGAATTGGGTCAAAGACTGTTCCGTCATATGATGAACCTTCCTTTGAGTTATTTTGAAACACGGGCAGCCGGTCAGACTGTTGCGAGGATTCGCGAACTCGAAACGATCCGTGACTTTTTGACCGGGCAGGGCCTCTTCTCAGGTCTCGATCTCATCTTCACGGCAGTGTTCATATTTGTACTTTTTTGTTATTCGACGACCCTGGCCTGGATAGTCGTTGCTTCGATACCTTTTTATATAGTGATAGGTGTTCTTATCCGGCCTTTCCTGAAAGAACGGATTGACGAAAAATTTGACCGAGGCGCCTATAGCCAGCAATTGCTGGTGGAGACCGTTGTCGGCATTCAAACGCTGAAGGCATCAGCCGTGGAGCCGGTCGTTTCCGCTCAATGGGAAGAAAGGCTTGCTGCATATGTACGCTCGTCGTTCACCGCAACAATGCTCGCCGCCAAGGGGCAAAATGCAATCCAGTATATCAGCAAGGTCACAAGTGCCGCATTGCTGATGTTTGGGGCGCAATCTGTTATCAATGGCGAACTGACTGTTGGCGCTCTCGTTGCTTTCAACATGATTGCCAGCCAGGTTTCGCAACCGATCCTGCGTCTTTCGCAATTGTGGCAGGACTTTCAGCAAGTTCAGATATCGGTTTCTAGACTGGCGGATATTTTGAACGCTCCTACGGAACCGAGACCAAAAACTGCCGTCAATCTGCCGCCTCCGAAGGGCGCGTTGGAGTTCCGACGCGTTAATTTTCGTTATCGATCGGACACGCCGAATGTTCTGAACGATATCAACGTCTCTATCCGGCCCGGTGAGGTTGTGGGAATTGTTGGAGCCTCTGGCTCGGGCAAGTCTACCCTCACAAAACTTGTTCAACGGTTCTATATGCCGGATAGCGGTCAGGTGTTTCTGGATGGGCAGGATATTTCTCAAACCGACCCTATTTGGCTAAGAAGTCATATCGGCGTCGTGTTGCAGGAAAACATGCTGTTTAATCGGACGGTGCATGACAACATTGCTTTCAGCAATCCTGCAATGCCTCGCGACATCGTTGTGCGAATGGCGCGAATGTCAGGCGCAGACGAATTTATTACCAAACTTCCCCGCGGTTACGATACGATGATTGAGGAGCGCGGGGCAAATCTTTCGGGTGGTCAGCGGCAAAGAATTGCACTGGCTCGCGCGCTGGCAACCAATCCTCCCCTCCTTATTCTGGATGAGGCGACGAGTGCGTTGGACTATGAGAGCGAACGCATTATTCTGCAGAACATGCGTGATATCGTTCGCGGTCGGACCGTGATCATCATCGCACATAGACTGGCGACTGTTCGCTACTGCAATCGCATCATTGGTATGAAAGACGGTGCAATAACCGAGCAAGGGACACACGAAGAGTTGCTCGCCCGTCCCGATGGGACCTATGCACATCTCTGGAAACTGCAGAGTGGAAGTGTTTTCGCGTGAGCAACAAAGCGCGTCTCGCCCATCAGCAGAAGTCAGACAAAAAGAGAAATGAAGCGATTTATCGCAGCGATATGGAATTTCTTCCTGCGGCTCTCGAAATACTGGAGACGCCGGAATCGCCTGTCCGAATTGCGATTTTATGGTTTATCTGCATTCTCGCAACGTCACTTCTGGTTTGGGGATGGTTTGGTAAATTCGACATTGTCGCCACCGCGCAGGGCAAAATTCAACCGGTCGGTCGCGTAAAGATCATTGAATCTCTTGAACATGGGAAGACCCGCTCTGTCGCCGTAAGTAATGGTGATGTCGTGAAGGCCGGAGATGTCGTTGCCGAACTTGATGATACCGAAACAAGGGCTGATGAAGCGGCTAAATTGAGTAGCCTTAACACCCTTCAGGCGGAAGTTCTGCGGCGTGCAGTTTTGCGCGAGGTTCTGGCGGCATTAAAAACAAATCTGTGGCAACAGGACAGGCCTAGATATCCACTCGTGGCCTTTCCTGGAAATATTCCAGAACCGATCCGTGTTCGTGAGCAAACGGTATTTGAGGCTGATCTTCGAGGGTTACGGGCCAATATTCATAGTCTGGATGCGCAGCGACGGCAGAAAGAGGATCAAATCGTTGGGCTTACAGATGCGATCGCAGCCCAGCGCAAGCTTGTCCAAACACTGGAGCAGCGGGTTATGATGCGGTCGCAGTTATTGCAGTCCAAAGCGGGCTCGCAGGTCGAAGTCATTGACGCGACACAGGAATATCAGGAGGCACAGTCAGCACTAGCCGATAAGCTGGTACAATTAATGGGTGCAAAAGCGGAAGTGACTGTTGTTCTCGCAGAGGCCGAAAAGATTGTCGAAACTGCCTCTAGCGACAATTCAAACCGGTGGCTTGAGGCACAGCGCGCGGTGGACGAACTGAAACAAGAAGTCATAAAAGTACAGAGCCGAAGGCAGCGCCTTCAAATTCGATCACCTATCGACGGGGTCGTACAACTTTCATCCATTTCAGCCGTTGGTCAGGTTGTCGCGGCGAATACGGAAATAATGCGCATCGTTCCACGCGACGCTGACCTAGAAATAGAAGCATATCTTCCGAATAAGGACATAGGTTTCGTAGAGCCGCGACAGTCCGTCGTCATTAAGGTCGAAGCCTATCCTTATACCCGATTTGGGGTGTTGAAAGGGGAGGTAAAACGTATCTCCACGGATGCAATTCCTGAGCCGGATGCCCAAAGTCTAGAGTCAACGATAACGCAATCTGCTCAATCCATAGTCCCGACAGGAAATGCACAAAGAGTGCAAAATCTCGTGTTTCCGATCACTGTTGCACTTCAAGACGGTGCCATGCAAATCAACGGCGAACCCGTACCGATTACGCCCGGTATGAGTGTGAGTGTTGAAATTAAAACAGGGCAGCGTCGCATTTTGGAGTATTTGTTCTCTCCATTGGCGGATGTGGCCTCTGAAGCCATGAAAGAAAGATGAGTTCCAATTCGTCCGCCTATCAACCGAGCCTGGCGAAAACCCAAAGAAATCAATTCCGCATTTACGGATGATGCTGTAGTCTTCCGCAGATTAGAGAGCAGCAAACGGGCACGGGTATTCTTCAGATCGACTGCGTGAGGCAGGCTTTCTGCCCGCACCGTCCGAAGAAGAGTGGTTGAATTTCCCCTTTATGAAAATAGACAGGAAAACGACGCTTAAGGACGTGGCGCGCGAGGCGAATGTTTCGCTGAGTACTGCTTCGCATGCCCTCAATGGCACCGCACCCTTGACCGCACAGGTTCGCGAGCGGGTGCTGGAGGCGGCCCGCACGCTCGGTTACCTTGAAAACCGCCGGCAGAAGGCGACGATTGCCACCCTGCGTGTCGTGTTGCTCGCCATGACAAATGACGCCGCGCCGCAGAGCGACCTCAACATGGTCAGCTGGACGATGCTGAACGGCTTCCGGCGCGAATGCGAGAAGCGTGGCATTCGCATCGTTCCCTTTGTCAGCACAACGAGCCGGCTCGATCCTGTTGCTGTCGCGGAGGCTGCCGATGCCGACAATGTCGATGGCATTGTGGTTCTCAATGATGACAGGGCGCAACTGGTAGAGGCGCTGTCCGCGCTTGGCAGGCCGGTGGTGCTGATCAATGGCGAAGACCCGGCCATGATCGTTGATACGGTGACGGCCGAAAACCGTTTTGGCGCACGGCTTGGTATCGAGCATCTGCTGTCGCTCGGGCACCGCAATATCCTGCATGTCACCTGGAAGGGGCGCACGACGATCCGCCGCCGTTATGATGGTTATAGCGACGCTTTTCTGGCGGCTGGCCTGACAGTTCCGGCCGATATGGTCGTGGAGGTGGAAAGCTACGAGCCGGAATGGGGCGAGGCCGCAATCCGCCGCCTGCTGGCCGAGACGCGCCCACTTAGGAACGCAACGGCGATCTTCTGTGCCGCTGATAATCTGGCGCTCGGCTGCCTGAAGGCGCTGACGGAAGCCGGTATCCGGGTTCCTGATGACGTCTCGGTGCTGGGTTTTGACGATATCATGCCGGCTGCCTTCAGCGCGCCGCCGCTCAGCACCATTCAATTACCGGCCGACAGGCTGGGCGGTGCCGCCCTTTCGCTGCTGGAGCAGCGGCTTGTGGCGGCCGATCCGACCAGGCCGGCGCATCGGCTGGAACTTGGTTGTCGCCTCGTGCTGAGGGGCAGCATCGCGCCGCCACCCAAGTAGGGCGGTGGCGGCTCTTGCTGGTGGCCATATGCTTTGAGGCGGTCATCCGTCATTCCGGCCTTGAGCCGGAATCCAGCCAGCCCAAGTCCTTGGGCTGAAAAGACTCCTTTCGCCGCGCAGACGCGCGTCGGCTGGATACCGGCTCAAGGCCGGTATGACGGAGGGGATGGGCCTGCGTCATCCGAATTGCCAACGGGGCTGCGGTTTCACCGCAAGCCGTATTGCTCCCTTTACTTCATCCCCGTGCCGGCAATTCCCGTCGTGATGTAACGCTGCAGGAACAGGAACACGACGGTAACAGGTGCCAGGCTGAGGAAGGTCATGGCGAGAATATAGTGCCATTGCACCGAGAACTCGCCCTGGAAGGCGTTCAGACCCACCTGCAGCGTGAAGTTCTCACGGCTGCTGAGAACGATCAGCGGCCAGAGGAAGTCGTTCCAGCGCCACAGAACCGAGAAGATGGCGAGAACCGCGAGCGCCGGGGCCGTCAGCGGCAGGATGATGCGCCAGAAGATACGAAATTCGCTGGCGGCATCGACGCGGGCCGCCTCGATCAGCTCGTCGGGAATGGTCAGCATATATTGCCGCAGCAGGAACACGCCCGTCGGCGTCGCCACGGTGGGGATGATGACGCCCCAGAGATTATCGACGAGACCGACGCCGACGATGACGAGATAGGCCGGCACCATGACGACGGTGAGCGGGATCATCAGGGTGGAGATGATGAGCACGAAAATCGCCTTCTCGCCGCGGAAGCGGTATTTGGAGAGCGCAAAGGCTGCCATGGCATTGACGATCAGCGTCAGGATGGTCGCGACAAAGGTGACGAAGACCGAGTTCTTGAGGAAGGTCAGGAAGCTGAAGCGGGTCAGCGGATCGGTGAAGTTTTCCGTCGCGACGGTCAGCTTCTGGACGGGCGTTATTTCCCGTGTGTCAACGCTGACCGGCGGGCCGGGATTGGCGGGATCGACCATCTGGGCTTTGAGGCCGACGCGGCGGACCATGGCCATTTCCCGCGCCACGCCATCGATGGTGGCTTTCCACAGGCTGAGCTGTTTGTCGTAACCTGGCACCTCCACCTGTACGGCGGCGCGCGGCAGAAGGCTTGGCGGAAACCGGGTGATTTCTGCTTCCGGCTTCAGCGATGACATGGCGGCCCAGACGACCGGGATGAGGACGGCGAGCGTGCCGCCAATGAGCCATACCCAGGACAGGATATCGGTAAGGCCGATCCGGCCGGGGCGGCGGGTGCGCGTGAGGAACGCGACGGCGTTGGACATGGTCAGGACTCCATCTTTTTGCCGAGGCGCAGCTGCACGAGGGTGAGTGCGAGAAGCACAAGACCCATCAGAACCGATGCGGCAGACGCAAGGCCGAACAGCCGCAGATCGCTGCCGAAAGCCATCTGGTAGATATATTGCACCACGAATGTATTGGCCGTGCCCGGCCCGCCGCCATTGGTCAAAACCCACGCTTCATCAAAGATTTGCACCGAGCGGATCATCAACAGGATCAGCACGACGAGGAGGTTGGGAGCAAGAAGCGGCAAGGTGATGCGCAACAGCGTGCGCCGGGGCGAGGCGGCGTCGATGGCGGCGGCTTCATAAAGGTCTTTCGGGATTGCCTGCAGGCCGGCCAGCAGGATGAGCGTATAAAAGCCCATATGGAACCAGACCGAGACCACCACCACGAAGAAGCGTGACCAGCCGACATCCAGCAGGAAGATTTCCGGCGGCACACCGAGCATCTGCAGGAAGGCGTTCAGCAGGCCGTTGCGGTCCAGGAACCATTTCCAGATAAGGCCGATGACGACCGGCGACAGCAGGACCGGATAAAAGAACATGGCGCGGAAGAAGCCGCGTGCCGCAATCGCCCGGTTGAGGATCAGCGCGGTGACCAGCGCGACGAACAGCGTCGCGGTGACATTAAAACCGACGAACCACAGCGTGTTCCAGATCGCCGTCCAGAACAGCGATTCCCGGCAGCTTCCGGGGTCCATATAGCTCTGGCAATCCAGCAGCTTGCCGAAATTTTCGAGCCCCACGAAGGGGCGGTCGCTGATCAGGAGTTCGGTGCCGCCGGTGAAGGCGTAACCGACGGCAATCGCAATCGGCAGGAAGGTGAAGATGCCGAACAGGACGAGGTTCGGCATCAGGAAAATATACGGCATGCGCCTTTTGCCGATCAGCCGCTCGATGAAATTGAGCGGCACTTCAGCGATCGCCATCACGGCGTCGAGCGCACGGTCGGACAGTCTGGCAAGCTTCGGATTGGCCATGCTATCCTCTCCCCTGGCTGTTCAGACGCGGCAGTGCCAGTTCCGTTACGGGATCAAAGACATGCACCCTTTCACGCGCCGGCATGATCTTCAGCACCGAGCCGGAAGTCGGTGCGAAATGGCCCGCCTGATGCACGATGATCTGCTCTTTCTGGCCCTGAAGATTGCCGTAGAGATAGGTCTCGGTGCCGAGGCTTTCGTGGTACTGCACCTCGAAGGGCAGGCCGGCATTGTCGGTGATGGTGAAATGCGAAGGGCGGATGCCTGCCAGAACCGCCTGTCCGGGAGATACCTCTCCCGGTTCGACGAGGCAGGGCAGGGAGACGCCGTATCCGGGGTCGATGGCGATGTTGCCGTCGCTGTCCCTGGTAATTGTGCCCTTGAGAATGTTCATACGCGGCGAACCGAGGAAACCGGCAACGAAGAGGTTGCGCGGATTGTCGAACAGCTGAAGCGGGCTGCCCACCTGCTCGATGCGCCCGGCGCGCAGCACCACGATCTTGTCGGCCATGGTCATGGCTTCCACCTGATCATGGGTGACATAGATCATCGTCGTCTTGATATCGCGATGCAGGCGGGTGATTTCGGCGCGCGTCTGCACGCGCAGGGCCGCATCGAGGTTCGACAGCGGCTCGTCGAACAGGAAGATGTCGGGCTCACGCACGATGGCGCGGCCGATGGCGACGCGCTGACGCTGGCCGCCGGAAAGCTGTTTCGGCTTGCGGTCGAGATAGGGCTCGATGGCCAGCATGCGCGCCGCCTCGTTGATGCGGCTTTCGATTTCCGCCCGCTTGAAACGCAGGTTTTCCAGGCCGAAGGCAAGGTTCTTGCGCACACTCATATGCGGATAAAGCGCATAGGACTGGAACACCATGGCGATCTTACGCTCGGCCGGCGACAGGGCGCTGACATCGCGCCCGCCAATGCCGATGGTGCCTGACGTGACATCCTCAAGGCCGGCGATGATGCGCAGCAGCGTCGATTTTCCGCAGCCCGAGGGGCCGACGAAAACGACGAATTCGCCGTTTTCGATCTGAAGATCGATGTCATGCAGCACATGAACGGCACCGAAGGCCTTGTTGAGGTTTTCCAGTTTCAGACTTCCCATTACCTGCTCCCTTCGGACAAGTTCGTCGTCGCGACGATCTCTTGGCTGTTCCAGCCCTCGGGCAAGGGCATCGTTCTTTTAATGGCGACATCGCGTGCCGCAAATCCTTCCACGCCGGCAAGATAGACCGCCGGCATTCCACCGGGATAATCTTCCAGACCGACGATCCTGCCTTCGGCATCCCGCGTCCAGGCATTGGCGCGGCCTGCCGCATCGGGGCTTGGGGCGATATCCGCATTGGTGGGGCGCAGATCATATTGCAGACCGGTGCCCAGCTTGCCGGGCTGCTGCGACAGCGTGATGCGCTCCAGCCTGACATTGTGGATGCCGGCTTTCGACGTGGCGACGAGATTGATTGCGCCTTCCATGGAGCCGCTCAGATCTTCCACGACCAGATTGTCGACGCTGCCGGCCTGACGCTCGGGGCGGCGGTCGACGACGGTGACGGTCACAGCCTCGCCGGAGCCCCAGAAGCCGCCCGGCGTTTCGTGGCACTCGGCCTCGATCCGTGAAAAGCGGATATTGCGCATGGCACCGCCATCGCGGGAGAAAAGGCCGATGCCGCGATTGGACTCGACGATTTTGCAATCCTCGAACACCACATTGGTGAAATCGCCGAAGGATTCCGTGCCAAGCTTCAGGGCGCAGCTGACGCTGGAAACGATGCAGCGGCGAACCGTGATGTCATTGCAGGCACCGACCGCTTTGCCGTCCGGCCCGGCGCTGGTCTTCAGGCAGATGCCGTCATCGGCAGTCGAGATAAAGCAATCCTCGATCAGCGCGCGCCGGCAAGCATCCAGCACGATGCCATCCGTATTGGGCAGGCGGCGGTCGTTTTCGATGCGGAGATTGCGGAAATTGAGATAGTCGCAATCGACCATATGCAGCGTCCACATCGGCGAGCCGCTGACGAAGAGGTTTTCAAGGCGCACGTTGCGGCAGGCTTCCAGCACCATCACGCGCGGACGCCGTGCCGCCGGGATAAAGGTTCCCATCGCCTCGTCATCGCCGGTGATGAAGTGCTCGCCGCCGGCCTCGATGCGGCCGGGGCCGGTAACGGCGATGTCGCTTGCGCCCCAGGCAATGATCATGCCGCGATTGGATGCCTCGGCGATCACCGAAACCGTTGTATGGGCATAGGCCTCGTAATCGGAAACAGGGGCGAGCACCGCGTCTTCGGCAAGGTGCAGTTCCACGCCACTCTTGAGCTGCAGGCCGCCGCTGACATGGCGACCGGCCGAAAGCGACACGCGACCGCCGCCCGCTGCCGAGACCGTATCGATCGCCCGCTGGATGTCGGCCGTGGCATCACGGCCATCGGCCGTGATGGTGATGTCTGATTGCGCGCTCATGATACCTGCGGCCTTTTCAGGAACACGTCGATCAGCAGCAGCATCGTCAGCGCCTGCCCGTAGGGCGTCGGCAGATTGGGAATGCGGCGGTAGAAATCGAGATCATGGCCCATTGGCGTGCCGTCGGAGACGCCGTGAACAACGCCTTCGTCATCGATATTGCCGAGCACCGCCTTCAACGCCCGTTCCGCATGCGGCCGGTTCTCTTCTCCGAGAATGCCGGCTTCGATGCCACGCAGAATGCCATAGGCGATGCCGGCTGTCGCCGATGTCTCGACCGGCGAGGTCGGGTCGTCGAGCAGCGTGTGGAACATGCCGTCTTTGCGCTGATATTGACGCAGCGACCGCACCTGGCTTGCCAGCACATTGGCGAGGAAACGCCTGTCCTTTTCGTCAAGTGTCGGCGCCAGTTCGAAGAGTTCGGGAATGGCAACCGTTATCCAGGAATTGCCGCGCGCCCAGAAGGCATGAGCGAAATTGTGACGGCCGTTGAAGGTCCAGCCGTGATACCAGAGCCCGGTGACGGGGTCCGACAGATAACGCGTATGGACCATGAACTGGTAGACCGCCTCGTCGATCCAGTCCTGACGTTTGCAGACGACGCCGGCGCGGGCGAGGAACAGACATGCCATGAACAGCGTGTCGTCCCACAATTCGCCCTCGTTCAGCCGCTCCTTGACGACGTGCTGGAAGCCGCCATCTTCGGTTTTCGGCAATTTATGCACCAGCCATTCGGCCCAGTCTTCCACCAGCGCCCGGAAATCCGGCCGGTCGACATGTTCCGTCAGGATGACAAGCGGCAGCATCGGCGCGGAGCTGTTGATCTGGCGCGGCGGCAGGCCGCGCTCGATCTGCCAGCTATACCATGTCACGAGATCATCAAGCGCTTTGCGATCGTTGGCGGCGAGCGCCCGGCGCAGGAAACCGTAAAGGCCGACACCCACTTCCCAGTCCCATTCATCGAACTGGATCTTGCCCTCGGAACTGCTGCTCGCCAGACCTTCCTGAATGCCCTTGAGGCGGCTGAAGGCGGCGGCGACATTGTCGATCGTCGTCCTGAGAGTGTCTTTTTCCATGCTTGGCTGGTTCATCTGTCAATTCCGCTAGGAGCATTTCCAGTAAAAGCGGGGATCGCTTTTACGTCCGGACAATGCGTTAAAACAAAGAGCTAGAGCGTTTTCGCGTTTCGCAGAAAAGCGGAAAGGCTCTAGGAGTAGAATGGTTGCGCCGCGCCACCCGATGCGGGGTCGGCACTGTCGAAGGTGATTTCGGGTTGGGGCTGGTCATGATCGAAGGCCATTGCCTGCCCGCCGATGGTGAATGCGCCGTCCCAGGTGAGGGTGACATCGGGTCCGCCTGACGGCGCGACTGAGAGCAGCCGGCTTTCGGCATCGAAGGTGACCCGCGTGGCGAGGATTTTTTCCCGAAAACGGGCAAACTCCGCGACATCCCCGCAGCCGATGATGCCGACCCAGCCAGCGCGGCGGCCGGGTGATCTGATCTCGCGGTCGGCGGTGGCGCCTGCGGTGATGGGTTGAAGCCCGTTCGTTGCATGAAGCGCGGCAAAGCCGCGGCCCGAGCGGGTGATGAGCCAGTTGCCTTCCGTCAGCACCTCGTCCAGTCCGTCGCGGCCAAGATAGGCATGGGTCCAGTCATTGCGGTGATCGTGCGTATCAAAGATCAGCATCGCCAGATCGCGATGCTGCGCCACGCGCGGCAGGATGCCGCTTCCCGCCCAGTAGGAGGGACGCTGGGTGCCCCACGGATCGTCTTCGCCGGGGTGGTTGACCCAGAGCCGCGCCATTGGATGGCCGGCGAGTTTGATATCCATGACGTGTTGCTGATGGCCCTTGCGGCCGGTCTTGTGGTCGACCACGGTGGAAAGCTGCGCGGCCTCGTTCTTGAACAGCACGAGCTTGCCGGGCTCCAGCCCCTGCGCGTAACGCGCCTCTACCATGCGGCCGCCCTCAAGCTGGGAAAGGGCGGCAAGATGTGCCGGTGGCAGGTAATCGCCGCAGCAGAACATCGGCAGAGAGGCGACGCCGTTGTTGAGCCAGCCTTGGCCGAAGGCGACCTCGGCGAAGGGTGCCAGTTCCGTCAGCGGCCCGGCGCGCAGCTCCTTGTCATAGGCTCTGCCTTGCGAACCGGAGGGGACGCCGCCGAGCGTGTGCAGCGCGATCATTTCGAAGATGAGATCGAGCTGGTAGCGCGCGCGTGCTGCAAGCTCCGGTCCGGCCCAATGCTCGATGGCGAGAAGGCCGATGAAATCCACGGGATAATAGGCGGCCGAATTCCATTCGGCGAGGCCGTGCGCCTCGACGCTGTCGAACCAGCGCTCCAGTCGGTCGGCGGCCAGCGCCGCCTGCTCTTTGCCGGTGCGGCCGGAGGCGGTGAAGATGGCGTCGGGCAGATAGTGTCCGGCGAGCAGCTGGCTGGTGTGGAAGCAGAGAACATGGTTCTCGCTCCAGAACCACATGACGTCGTTACCCGGCTCGTCCACCCAGTAGCGATATCCAAGGATCGAAGCGTCGATCCGCGCCCGCATTTCAGTTGGCAGGCGGTCACTATGGGCGCGCACCAGCCAGAGCAGCGGGATCATGATGAAATCGGAGCAGTCCTCGCGCCGGTCGATGGAGCGCAGCGTCGCATCGACGATGCCGCCGATGGCCTTGAAGTCATCGCTGCCGGTGGCGACCATCGCCAGCGCCCGGCCGATGCGCCATGCGCCGAAACGCGCGCTGAAGGAGAGGGCCGCTTTCTTTCGCTCCCTAATATCGGCATTGGGCGCTTCCGGCGCGATATCATGCATGAAGGCTGCGTCGATGACGCGGGTGACCGTTCCCGCACCCGAGCCCATGGTGATCCTGACGCCGTGATATCCGTCCGAAATGCCTGTCGTCCCGGGGATTGCCAGCGTGGATTGCCCGGCCTTCAGCACGGTATCCACTTCCGCCAGTGCCGCGCGCTCGTGCCCATGGCTTTTCACCGCGATGTGTACGGGCAGGTCGCTTGCAGGGGCTGCTCCGAAAACCAGTTCGAGAGCGGTGCCGCAAAATACGTCGCGTGCCGGGCGAACATCCCGCACCAGCGCCGCAAGGCGCTTCGTTTCCTCGTGGTCGAGCGGCACGGGCAACACGACTGTCAGCGGCGTCGGATCGATAACCTCAAGCTCGAAGAACCAGATGATGTCGCGTTCCGCCAGATCCTCGCAGAGCAGCAGGATCTCGTTGTCGCCGGCCGCAAGGTCGAGCGTCACGTCGCTGTTGGTTTCGACATTGCGGATAAAAGGTTCGAAACGCACCTGTTCAGCGCCGTTCACCCAGATGCGGACGCCGCCGCAGGTGCGCAACCGGAAATGCGCCTTTCTGGCGGCATCGCTGCGGAACGTGCCCTTCAGCCAGCGCTGCACATGGGTGGGAACATGCCAGAAGCCGGTGAATTCCACGCGGCGGTTGGAACCCGGCAGGTTGAGGTGAGACACCGCAAAGCCACTCTCGGGCGCGATGTCGCGGCCGATCATCGTCTGCTGGAAAGCCTTGCGGCAGGGAAGGTCGCCGACATCGACGAAACCATTGATGAAACGGTAATTGACCCGGTCTTCCGCCGGTGCGGGTGCGCCCGGAAACGATGTCTCCACCGGATCCGAGACGATCCAGGCGGTCACCGTCTCGCCGTCGGCGACGGTATATGTGGGCTGCGACGCATCCGTCGCCAAAGGTCCATCCGTCATAATGGATCGCCTCCCTTCGATCTTTATGAAATTATTTTCACAATTCGATTTTCGCTTTTTCGCGTCGATTTGTGCGATTTATGTAAAACAAACAACTTGACGTTTATTCTGTCAAGCCGCAAAACAGGATAAATCGAATTAAGCAGAGGAGCTTTCATTCGATTTGTGAAAATATTTTCATTGGGAGGATGAGCATGATGAAATTGTTTTCGGGCGTCAGCGCCCTTGTAATTGCCTCCGTCGCCGGTCTTGCAGCCGCGCAGGCCGAGACCCGCACGATCACTTTCCTTTTTACGGATGACGACCAGGGTTACGTGCAGCGCATGGCCGACCTCAGCAAGGAGTTCGAAACGGCCAATCCGGGCGTGAAGATCAACTTCGTGTCTTCGGGTTACGACGCCGTTTCCAAGCAGCTGCCGGTGCAGCTGGCAGTCGGCGAAGGCCCTGACATTGCCAAGATCACCGACTGGCAACTCGCCCCCTATTATCTCGATATGCGGCCTTACATGAAAGATGCGGAGGCCTTCGCGAAGCTGCATGGTTCGAGCCTCAACCAGCTTCGCCTGCCCAACGTCAACGATCCGCAGTCGATCAACGGTTACATGGCGTCGCAGACGCTGAACCTGCCCTTCGTCAACAAGACGCTGTTCGAGCAGGCGGGTGAGCCCTTGCCCGGCCCGACCGCGAAATTCAGCGAGATCGTCGAGGCTTCCGCCCGTGTTGCCAAGGCGACCGGCGTGCAGATCCCCTTCACCATGGACCGTTCCGGCCACCGCTTCTCCGGCGGCGCTTTCGCTTACGGTTCGAGCTATGTGAAGGACGGCAAGTTCAGCTTCCCGGATGATGCGGCGAAAAAATACATCGCCGATATCTATTCATGGACGCAAAATGGCAGCTTCCCCAAGGAAATGTGGGGTGCCGCCGGCGGTTCGCAGTACAAGAACATGGGTGACGAATTCGTCAACGGTAACGTCGTGACCTATCTGGCCGGCAACTGGATGGTAAACCCGTTCCAGAACAAGATCGGCGACGCCTTCGAATGGACGGCGATCAATGCGCCCTGCGGCGATGCCGGATGCTACGCCATGCCCGGCGGCACCGCCATTGTCGGCTTCAAGCGTACCAAATATCCTGAAGATGTCGCTCACTTCGTCGAATTCCTCGGCTCCGAGAAGGTGCAGCGGGAAATCGCCGAGAACTATGTCGTCCTGACCGGCGCTGAAATCGTCGATCCGCAATACAAGCTGAAGAGTGAAGACGCCAAGGCGGCGATGAAGGTCTTCCTCGACAACAAGAAGAACGTGCCGCAGGCGGCCCGCGATTTCGAGCGCGCCAAGGGCGGCAGCGCCATGTATCAGCAGATCGTGCAGCGCATGAGCCAGCTGATTGTCGGCGAGTTGACGCTTGACCAGACCTACAAGGTGCTGGCTGACGACGTCGCCAAGATCAACGAGGCCGTTGCGGTCAAAAAGTAATTGGCCCAGCATTCGGCTTTGCCGGAGTAACGAAGCCACTGAACCCTATGCCCGAAGCCGGTCTTCGGGCATATCTCTCCGCTTTTTCCGGGCGGATATTGCCACATATGCTGTCTCGATCAGCACCATCGAAAAACTGAAATACGCTCCATTTAAACCTGATGACGAGGCGCGCGGGAGACCGTGCCGCCTGTTTTCGTCACGCGTCACTCGCTGCAAATCATAGGATTCGTCATGGCCAAACTGAAGATGTCGTCTTTTCCGTCCGCACGCTCGCCCCTGCTTGCCTCCGTCGCATTGCTGGTTCTCGTGCCGAGCGCGCAGGGGTTCGAGGGCAGCGGGCCGGCAGGTCAGGGTTATGCCATCACGGTGCCAGAACCTGCCGCGACCTATCCGCTGCCGCTTGCCGACAATTATCGCAACCAGACCGGCAAGAATGAGAAGGGCGAGGATGTCCGCGCCTATGACGACCGGGACAACCCGATCATCGAAATCCTCTCGGGTTTCAACCGCATCTGGACGCTCGGCGATGAAAAATGGGCGGATGGCGGCGCCAATGGCGACGGCCCATCGGATTTCAGCCATGTGAAGATTGTAGATCCCGCCGTCTGGCAGGAAAACATGCGTTACGTATTGTCCGTGACCGGGGAAAACCGCACCCGCGCTGCGGCTTTCGAAGCCTATATGAATGATCGCCGTTCACAGGGTTACAGCGTTATCGACGGCATGGGCCCGCTTGCCGACTGGTATCGCGAAGGTGCGGGCGCGACGACGACGATCAATCATACGCTTTCGGATTTCGATCCGAACGAGGTGATCACCCGCAAGGAGGACGACAAGGGCACCGAGGCGGGTGCAGCCGATAGCAAGTTGAAGGATTTCGTCGCTTTCATGAAGGTGATCCGTGGCCCGGAAGGCACGACATCGCCGGCGAAATATTTCTATTCCACACCGCGGCCCTGGCGCATGAATGACAGGGGCGAGGTGATCGAAACCGGTAAAGAAACGATCGGTGACCGTTCATTCGAAAGCTATGACAGCGACGCTGGCGTCATCGTGCCGGCCCTGAAATATGCGCGGGAAAATCGCGGCCGCTCCAAGGATGGCGGTTTTCCGAGCGGGCATACCAACGCTGCCTATCTGGCCGCCATCGCTTATGCCTATGCCGTGCCGGAGCGTTTTACCGAATTGCTGACGGCTGCCTCCGAACTTGGTGAAAGCCGCATCGTCGCCGGCATGCATTCGCCGCTCGACGTGATCGGCGGCCGCATCACCGCAACCGCCATGGCCGCCGCCATGTTGCAGGACCCGAAAAATGCCGAGGTGAAGAAGGCCGCGCATGAGACCTTGCAGGCCTATTTCGCCAAACGTCTGCCGCAGGGGCAGTCGCTTATCGATTTCGCCCATGGCGCAAAGCCGGATGTTGACCGGTTTGCGGATGCGACGGCGAACGCGGCGGATTATCGCAGGCGCATGACTTTTTCCTTCAGCCGCGACAAAGCTGTGGGTGACGCGCCGATGATGGTGCCGAAAGGGGCCGAGGTTCTGCTGGAAACGCGCCTGCCTTATCTTGATGCCGCAGAGCGGCGTGCCGTTCTGTTCTCTACCGGTATTGAGGCGGGTTATCCGCTGCTTGATGACAGCAATGGCTGGGGCCGCATCAATCTGGTGGCCGCCGCCGGTGGTTACGGTGCGTTTGATGGCGATGTCGAAGTCACGATGGATGCCGCCGCCGGCGGTTTCAACGCGGCAGACCGCTGGACGAACGACATTGCCGGGGCAGGGCGTCTCGTCAAATCCGGTAGCGGAGCGCTGATGCTCAGCGGTAATAACAGCTATGGTGGCGGCACAATTCTAAGGGATGGTGCGCTGATAGTCTCGTCTGTCGATGCGCTTGGAACCGGTGGCGTGCTGGTCAGCGGCGGCACGCTTTCGCTAACGGCAGGCAAGGATGTCGCCATCGGCGGTGATTATGCGCAGTCTGGCGGCATATTGGCGCTGGATCCGCAAAAGGCTGCTCTGCGCGTTAAAGGGAATGTGGTGCTGGACGGCGCGACGCTGAAGCTCGCTTTCGATGGTGGCGCACCGGCTGCCGGCACGCGCCTCGATGTGATCGCCGCCAATGGTTTGACCGGGACATTCGCCACGATCGATGCGGGCAATGTGAAGGTACGACCGGTCTATACCGGGTCGGCACTGTCCGTGGTGGTCGAATAGGCCATGATGCAATGATAGAGGCTGCCGCAACCCTCCGGTTACGGCGGCCCCAAAAAATCTGCGGGGAACCGCAGGATAATCACCCTACAGGAAGTACCGGACCCTCAGTGGCAATAGTGCGGCGCCGATGGCGGACGGATCGCCGACCGTTTCGCTGAGAACCAGCTTCGCCTCCTTTGGGCCGACACCATAACGGTGTTCGCGCTGGGAGGGCATGTGCGTGCGTTCGATCATCATCTGGCCAAGTGCGCGTGGCAATTGTCCGCCAAAGACGATGGCCTGCGGATCAAGTACCGCGATCAGGCTTGCCACCAGCCGGTCCACCTGCGGCATGGTTTCGGTCAGCCATTCCTCGACTCCTGGCCACGCCGGATCAAACTGTCGATAGAGTGTTTCAATCGAATGGATATCGACGCCGTTTTTCTGCAGGGTGGCGATCAGATATTGCAGCGCCGGCCGCTTGGGCGATTCATCGGGGCTGTATATGCCGCTGAATTCGCCGGCATTGCCGTGAAAGCCGTGAAACGGTTGGCCGCCGAGGATCAGTCCGCCGCCGAAACCGTAGTTGAAGGACAGATAGGCAAAAGTCTCGCACCATGATCCGACACCGCGAAGGCTCTCGCCGATCGCCCCCGTGGTGGCATTGTTTTCCAGCCAGACCGGCAGGTGGAATTTTTCCTCAAGGATAGGCTTCAAGTCCATCAGCGACCAGTCGCGCAATGGCTCCGGCGCGTTGAAGGCACGGTCTTCCGACACGAAGAAACCCGACATGGAAAAACCGAGGCCCAGCAGGCGCTCGCGCGGGATGCCGTGTTCTGCCAGCAGCCTTTCGAGGGCCAGCGACAAGGCCGCAAGCGTCTCTTGCCGGTCCTCCGGAAGCATCTTCAGCTTTTCTTCGACAATCACGTCGCAGCGGAAATCGGCGATGCAGATGATGACGGAGTCGGTGTTGATGGAAATGCCGAGTGAATAGGCTGCCTCCGGCACCAGCTCGATGGTGGGGCTCGGCTGGCCGCGCGTGCCCTTGAGCGGCGCGCCGGTCTGCAGCAGTCCGCGCTCCAGCAGGCCTTCGATCAGCCGGTGCACGGATTGCTGGGTCAGGTTGGTGTGGCCCGTGATCGATGCGCGGGCGATGGGGCCATGGCGGCGCACGATATCCAGAATGAGACGCTCATTCTCGCTGGCAAGCGGCTGGCGATCGAAGGTCTGCTGCGGCGTCTGATCTGTTGTCATGGCCTTGGATAACGGCTGCGCGAAGCGGCGGCAACATGGGGCATTGGTTTGCGACAGCATTTTTCACTGGACTGTCACAAATATTACACTTAGAGTGTATTAATAAGGGGCCGGTCAACAACGGGTCCTCAGGAGGAACCATTCAATGCGCATGAAATTTCTTGCGATCGCCGCGCTTGCGCTGGCGACGACGGCAGCGCCGTGCCTTTCGGCAGACAGCAATATGAAAAACCTCGACTTCGATCTGTCGAAGGTCACGCGCGACAATTTTTACGAGATCGTCGTTCCCGCCGCCAAAGCCGAGGGCTCGGTGACGATGTATAATTTCGCCGGCAGTTTCGCCGATACGTGGAAGGAGCTGATCAGCCGTTTCGAAGCCAAATATGGCATCAAGGTCGCCTATAGCGACGTGAAGGGCGATCAGGCGAACCAGCAGCTCATCGCGGTTCAGGCGGCAGGGCAGGATTCACCGGTTGATGCCTATTTCGCCGGTGGCGGCAGCTATCCGCTTCTCTCCTCCAAGGGGGTTGTCGGCAATATTGCGCTGACGAAAATCCTGCCGAACATGGCGAATTACAATCCGGAAATGGCCGAGACCGTTTTCGGCAAGCCGCATGGCGGCAGCTTCCCGCTGGTGCATCTCAACCAGACCGCAATCGGTTACGATTCTGCCTTCGTGAAAGCCGGGGATGTGCCGAAGAGCTTCGAGGACCTGCTGGTCTGGGCCGAAAAGAACCCCAAGCGGCTTGGCGTCACCCTGCCGGCCAAGGGCGGTTCCGGTGGCGGTTTCATCTATTCGGTGGCGCTCAACTATCTCACCGGCGACTGCCGCAAGCAGCTGACCGATTATAACCAGACGCTGCAGCAGGCCGAAGACTGGGCCATGGAGTCCGAGTGCCTCACGCCCGTCTGGGACTATTACCGCCGTCTTCTGGCCGTGGCTGAACTGACCAATGGCAATGCCGATACGCTCAACCTCATCAACAACCAGCAGCTTTACATGGGCACGGTCTGGGAAGATCAGGTCATGAGCTTCCTCGGCACCAAACAATTGCCTGACAGTTTCCGCGTCACGCTTCTGGAAAAAGGGCAGGTCGGCTCTGGGGACGCCATGTTCGTGCCGGCCAACGCCAAGAAAGTCGCTTCGGCGCTACTGCTGATCGATATGGCCATGAGCAAGGAATTCCAGCTCTGGAAGCTGGAAAACAAGGCTTCCCGCTCGCCGCGCACGGATGTCACCAATGATCTGATGCCGAAGGCGGTGCAGGAGCATGTGCTGCCGCAGAGTGTCTATCCGCGCCTGTCGCTGCCGGCTTTCTGGGACATGTCGACAGCGCTTGCCGAAGCGCTCGATGAAAAAGTCCTCAACCAGTAACGCCGTTGGGATTGCCGGATCGTGTGCCGCAACTGGCTGCGCGATCCGGATAGCCTTGGTCAAAAATATGAGGGAGGCTCGTCATGAGTGAACTCGAGATCAGCAATATCAGCAAGGATTACGGCGCCAGCCGGGCGCTTCATCCCGTGTCGATCACCGTGGAGCGGGGCGAATTCGTCACCATTCTTGGGCCCTCCGGCTGCGGCAAGTCGACGCTTTTACGCATCCTCACCGGCATCAGCCAGCCTTCGGGCGGCGAGATCCGGCTGGGTGGCAAACGCATCGATCAGGCGCCGCCGGAAGCGCGCGATATCGCCATGGTGTTCCAGTCATATGCGCTTTTCCCGCATATGTCGGTCGCCAAGAATCTCGGCTTCGGGCTGAAAATGAAGAAGGTCGCGAAGGACGAGCGGGTGCGGCGTATCGCCCATGCGCTTGATATCTGCAATCTCACCGGGCTGGTGGATCGCATGCCCCGGCAACTGTCCGGCGGCCAGCAGCAGCGTGTGGCGCTGGCGCGCGCCATTGTCATGCAGCCGAGCCTGCTTCTGTTCGACGAGCCGCTTTCCAATCTCGATGCCAAACTTCGCGATACGCTGCGCCATGAGCTGACCGAGCTTCACCGCCGCATCGGCGCGACAAGCCTTTATGTGACACATGATCAAGCCGAAGCCATGGCGATGTCGGACCGGATCGTCGTCATGAATGCCGGCCGGGTGGTCGAGATCGGCACGCCGCTCGAGCTTTACCGCGCGCCGAAACACGCCTTTACCGCCGGCTTCCTAGGCCAAACCAATCTGCTGCCCGTATTCGCTGAGGGCCAGCAGGCGCAATTGCCCTGGGGACAGTCCGTGACGCTTGACCGGGTTGCCGCCGGCAATGTCCAGATTTCCGTTCGTCCGGAAAACATCCACATCCGCGCCGATCAGGCCGGCGAGGGCACGGTTTCCGCCGTTTCTTTCATGGGCGCCAATGCACTCTATGCGGTCGAGATCGGCGGCCGTCAGATCCGGATCAGCCAGTCCGGTGCTGAAACTCTGATCGATGCCGGGCAGAAGGTCGCCCTGCAGTTTCCCGGCTCGGTCCATCTTCTCGATGACAGGATGGCGGGGGAGGCGGCATGATGGCCGGGCTCCTTCGAAACGGGCGCGCCCAGCTTCTATTCCTGCTTTTGCCGGGTGTTGGGTATCTTCTGGTCTTCTTTGGCGGGCCGCTGCTGTCGGCGCTGATCGGCAGTTTCAGGCAGGAGGATGGCAGCTTCACGCTGATGTTCTACCAGCGGATTTTCACCCGCGCGTCGATGATCCGGGGGCTCACGACCTCCATCTATTACGGTGTCATGCCTGTCATCGTCTCGCTTGCGGCCTCGGTGCCGCTGGCGCTTCTGATCCGCAAGAGCTTTCTCGGTCGAAAACTGTTCAGCGGCCTTTACAAGCTGCCGATGGCGGTGCCGGGCATCATCGTCGGCCTGATGGTGATCGTCGTTTTCGAAAGGGGTGGGTTCCTCGACCGGCTGGTCGCGCCGCTCGGGATCGAACTGCCCAAGCTCGTGCGCGACGACTGGGGCATCGGCGTCATTCTCGCCAGCGTCTGGAAACAGATACCCTTCATGACGCTGATCATCACCAGCGCCTTTGCGGCCATTCCCGAGGATATACGTTATGCCTCCCGCACGCTTGGCGCGTCGCGGCTGAAGACATTTTTCTTCGTGGAAGTGCCGCTCGCCATGCCCGGCATCACCGCCGCCATTCTTCTGACCTTCATCGGCTCCATGGGCTCCTATGCCATTCCCGATATCGTCGGCCCGCCCACGGCCCGGCCGCTTTCGGTGCTGATGATCCAGGAGTTCAATCAGGGCCGCTTTAATCAGGTCTATGCCATGGGCATGGTGCTGAGCCTTTTCGCGGTCTCCGTCCTCATTCTCTATTATTCGCTGACATCCCGCATCGGCCCCGGCCAAACCCGCGGAGACGCCTGATGAGTGCTATCACCATTGAACCTACCGTCACTCCCCGTCGCCGTGCCTTTACGCCGGAGGACAGGATTTTCGTCTCCATCGGGCTTTATGGCGCGTTGACGCTCGCCATCGCCGTGCCGCTGGCTCTCATGTTCCTCTGGAGCATTGCCGACGGCTGGTCGCCGCCGCTTGTCGTGCCGGAGCATTACACCACGGCGCGCTGGGCGGGCATTCTCGGCGATGCAAGCCTCATCCGCGCCGCGATCAACAGTATCCTCATCGCCGTCGTCGTCACCTTCCTGACGGCAGCCATCGCGTTACCCACGGCCTGGGCCATGGCGCGTTTTCCCTTCCGGCTGAAACGGCTGGTGGAGATTTTTATTCTGGCGCCTATCATCATTCCGGGGCTGGTCGTCGCCGTCGGCATCGGGCAGGTGTTTCTTCTCTTCGGCCTTGCCTATTCGGTAACCGGGGTCATTCTCGTGCAGATCGTCGGCACCCTGCCGCTGATGATCCGGCTGATGACGGCGGCGCTGGAGACCATTCCAGACGATCTCATTCATGCCGCCCGCTCGCTTGGCGCGGGCACTGTCGGCATCGTTCTGCACATCATATTGCCGCTTGCGGTGCCCGGCCTTCTCGCCGGCGGGCTGATGTCTTTCATCGGCAGCTTCGAGGAATTCGACAAGTCCTTCATCGTCGGCGCGCCTGTTGTCGAGACCCTGCCGATCAAGCTTTACATGTATCTCGATCCCTATTCGATGCAGCTGCCGCTCGCCGCCATCGTCTCCTTCATCCTGCTTCTTCCCGCACTCGTCGTCTTCATCATCGCCGGCCGCATCCTGCGCGACGACCTGATGGCGGCGGGCATGGGGAAAATCTGATCCGGGCGCTCAAACCCGGTAATTGCAACGTCCGAAAGTGAAAACCATGCATCAAACCCTTGCAGCCTCCCGTAAGACCTCCAATCCCTGCAATGTCCTCGCGCTCTGCTCGCGCGACAATCCGGCCATCCTGACCATCGCCCATCGCGGCTTCTGGACCGCCACCGCCGAAAACTCGCTCGCCTCCGTCCGCGCCGCGGTTGCGGCCGGCGTGGAGATGATCGAGATAGACACGCAGGCGACGGCCGATGGCCGGCTGGTCGTCATTCATGACGAAACGCTCGACCGCACCACGACGGGCAAGGGCACCGTGAGCGCGCTGCCTTTCGAGGTGGTCCGCGCAGCGAAGCTGAAGGCCGGCGCGGGCGGCGATGCGGCTGGCGTGACCGATGAATGCGTGCCGACGCTGGAAGAACTGCTGGAAGAGGCGCGTGGCAAGATCACCGTCAATATCGACACCAAATTCACCCGCGATCTGCCACAGGTCATGGAAACCGTGCTGCGGCTCGGCGTCGAGGATCAGGTGCTGGTGAAAACCGATATCGATCCCGAGGCCGATCGTTTCGAGGTGCTGGAGACTGACTGGTTCGGCAAAATCCCGCATATGCCGATGTTCCCGGTGAGAAAGGGCAAGTTTGCCGAGGACCTGCGCCGGATCGAAGCCTTGAAGGCGCCGATGATCGAAGTGAAATTTACCGATATTGCCGATCTGGCCGAAGGCCGTGACGAGATGGAGCGCCAGAACATCCGCCTGTGGATCAACTCGCTCGACGTTTCCCATTGCCTTGATTTCAACGATACGCGTGCGCTTTCAAATCCGGAAGCCGTCTGGGGTGCACTTGCCGGGGCTGGCGTCGGCGCGATCCAGACCGATGAAGTCGAAGCCTTCACCAACTGGCTGAAGGCGGGCGCCGGTGAGACGGGCAGGGCGTGGACACGATGAACGAGCGTCTCGAACGCGCCGTCGCCATCATCGAGGAAGCGATGGGCCTTGCCCTTCGCTTTTTCGAGGCCCGCGACGCCATCGCCGCCCGGACGAAGGGTTTTCAGGATTTCGTCTCGGAAGCCGATACCACGGTCGAAAGGTTGATCCGCGACCGTCTGGCGGCGGCTTTTCCCGGCGAAACCGTGCTGGGGGAAGAAATGGGCGGTGTTGCCGATGACGCCTATTGGATTATCGATCCCATCGATGGCACCGCCAATTTCCTGCGCGGTTCGCCGCTCTGGGGTATCTCCCTCGGCTTCGTGCGCAACGACCGGCCGGAACTCGGCGTCGTCGCCATGCCCGTCTTCAAGGACATTTATGCGGCGGCGGATGGAGCCGGGCTGATGCTGAATGGCAAGCCGCTTTCCCGCCATGTGCCCTTTGAGGATGTGCAGGTCATGTCGCTTGGCGACAGCGCCGCTGCCGATGCGGAAGAGGTGGCGGCTCTTACCGTCGGGCTCAGGCATGCGGGCTGGGTGGTGGAATCCATCCGCTCGACATCGATCGGCCTTGCCTTTGCCGCGCGCGGCATCTTCGACGGCCATCTGCAGAAGCTGACGACCATGTGGGATATCGCCGGCGGCGTCGTTCTCGCAAGGGAAGCGGGTCTCGATGTCCGTATCGGGACGCGCCCCGGCAGCGACATCCCCTGGGTCGCCGCCGCAACGCCGGCGCTGATGGCGGTGACGGAAGGGCTGTGGCCGGAGATCAGGGGAAAAGTGCCGGCGGAGCCCGCGTGAATCTTCTGAAAAGCAGAAGCCGGGTGCTCTTCAGACACTCGGCATCCTGCTGCTTTCTGAAGGTCAGTGTTTGCGGGCGAGAGCGACGGCATCCGCGCCGGCTGGAAAGTGGAGCTGTCCGGAGTTGTCATGCACCGCGCTCCAAACCGCTTCGCCGACATCACTTTCATGGGTGGTCAAAGCCGGTTGGGCAAAAGTCTCAAGAATTGGCCCCGCGAAGGCTGCGTAATCTTCGGGAAGCAGCTGCTCAAGCGGCAGAATGGCGTTGTGCGTGAAGCTGGTTGTCGGGGCATAACCCGGCTCTACCAGCTTCACGCCAATGTTGAAATGCGCCAGTTCATGCGTGAGCGAACCGGTAAATCCCTCAATAGCCTGCTTGCTGGCGGTATAGGCGGCGGCAAGCGGGAAAGAAGCAAGCGTAACACTGGACGTGACGTTGATGATCATGCCGGATTGGCGTTTTCTCATCTGCGGGATGACCGCCTGTGTCATGGCCATCACACCGAAGCTGTTGGTGTCGAAGATCGTGCGCACCGCCGACATCGGTGTAGCCTCAAAGGCGCCGACCATACCGATGCCGGCATTATTCACCAAGACGTCGATCGGGCCGGCCGCATCGATCGCTGCTGCAATGCTATGCTCGTCTGTCACATCCAGTGACAGCACGCGCAACCGGCCGGTATCGTCAACAAAGCGGGCAGCGCTTGGACGCCGCATGGTGGCGATGACGTTCCAGCCGCGTGCGAGGAACAGTTCGGCAATCGCTTTGCCATAACCCGACGACGTGCCGGTAATCAGGATGGTGTTGGTCATGGTAAATCTCCGTTGTTGATGTGCGGGAGATAGACGGGCTGAGGTGGATGATATATGCTCAATGAGCTATTATTTGTTATCGATCGTCCAAAATGGATCCTCTCAGCGATATCGTCGACCTTTTGCGACCCAGTGCCGCCGTCTCGAAGCCGATTTCCGGCAAGGGCAGATGGGGAGTGCGCTATCGTCCGCATGATGCGCCGGGTTTCGCGCTCGTCCTTGCAGGTGCGGCATGGGTGATGATGGAAGGCCGGGCTCCTCTCAGGTTGACATGCGGAGATTTCCTGCTTCTGCCCACAACGCCGGCTTTTTCGCTTTGTAGCGAGACCGATGTCGAATGTGTTCCCGTCGAACCGCAGGATCGGGCTGTCCGTCATGGCGAACAGGAGGGGGCGCCCGATTTTGTCGCGCTAGGCGGAAGCTTCAGGTTCGAACGCATCAATGCTTCACTTCTGCTGTCACTGATGCCCGAAATGATCTACGTGCCGGCAGAGGAGAAAGGCGCATCGCGGCTGGCGCGGCTGATCGAGCTACTGTCAGAGGAGTGCGCCGGCGAAGATCCGGGCAAGGAGCTGATCATCCGGCGCATGCTGGAAGTCCTTCTGGTGGAAGCGCTGCGCCGGCCGGGAGCGGGCAATGCGGCAATTCCCGCGGGATTGGTAAAGGCAATGCGTTTACCCGGCCTTGCCCGCGCATTATCGGCCATGCATGAAGATGTTCGTGTGGGCTGGACGGTTGCGGAACTGGCGGGAATCGCCGGCATGTCGCGTTCGGCCTTTTCCGCGCGCTTCGTTGAAATGGTGGGCTGCGCGCCGATTGAATATCTCGCCCGTTGGCGGATGGCGCTTGCGAGAGATGCGCTCATGAGCGGGGTAAAATCGCTCGACCGCATTGCCGATGAGATCGGCTATGAATCCGCCAGCGCATTCAGCACCGCGTTCCGCCGGAGAATGGGCGTTGCTCCAGGAAGCTTTGCCCGGGCAAACAATGACGATCGTCCCCATTCCACGGCTTTTCTCTAGCTATTGCCCTCATGGCAGGGCCTGAAACCCTTTAGGAGTTGGCTCCGCGTTCCTCCTTGACGGTATAGTCGCGCTCGCTCCAGAGCAGGGCCCTGCGTAGCGGGTCAGACGTCGCTTCAATAATGGCCCCGACAAACAGGATATGGTCGGCGGCATCGATGGAGCCGACGAGTTCGCAATCCAGGGATAGCAGCGCGCCGTCAAGCTTCGGGTTTCCAGAAGGCCAGAGACCCCAGTCGCCGACGGAAAATCGGTCCGGCAGGTTGCCTTTTCCGGCAAATATGTCGGCAATTTCTTCCTGTCCTCTTGCAAGTGCTGCGACGGAGAAGCGTCGGCTTGCGGCGATCAGATCAACCATGCGGCTGCTGGCATCGATGGAGATCATCAGATACGGGGGCTCGGCGCTGAGCGGCATGAAGGAGGTGATCGTTCGTCCGACCCTTTCTCCGGCATGGGAGGCCGTGGCCAAAGCCACGGTAAAGGCAAGGGCGGCCATCGCGTCTTTGAATTCGCGGGGGGAAATCGTCGGTGAAACGGTGCCTTTGAGCGGAATATGCGTATGGCTTATCACGCTGCCATCGATCAACCTGAGATTATGAGACATGCAGTGCCGGGCTAACCGCCCGCTCCCGGGTTCTTGGAAAAAATGGAAAACTTGGCTGCGGCGCCATTCATGACGTCGGCATTATCAGGCGACTGCCTTTTCTGGTGTACACGCGGCCAGATGCCCGAATAGTGGCGATTGAGGTCGAGCCAGACATGCAGCCCGGCTTCGGTATCCGGCCGGATTGCTGCCGCAGGACATTCGCGCTCGCAGATGCCGCAATCGATACATTGGTCGGGATGAATAACGAGCATGTTCTCGCCTTCGTAGAAACATTCGACCGGGCAGACTTCCACGCAGTCCATGTATTTGCAGGCGATGCAGTTTTCGGTGACGACATAGGGCATTGAAACGCTCGAATGAAGTTGCAGCCGGACGGCGGCTGTCCGGCTGCGCCTGACCCGGCCAGCCGCACGAGGGCAGCGGCAGAGGCCGGATCGGTGGGGCTCAGATCAGAGGCGGGCGGCCACGGCCTGCCAGTTCACCAGATTGTCGAGGAAGTTCTCGATATAGGCCGGGCGCTTGTTGCGGAAATCGATATAATAGCTGTGCTCCCACACATCGCAGCCGAGAAGCGCCTTCTGGCCGAAGCACAGCGGATTGACGCCGTTTTCGGTGCGGGTAATCTTTAGCGTGCCATCGGTATCCACCACCAGCCATGCCCAGCCCGAGCCGAATTGCGAGGCGCCGGCGAGGGCGAAATTCTGCTTGAACAAGGATACCGAGCCGAAGGATTGCGTCAGCGCATCCTCAAGCGTCTTAGGGATGGCGTGATTTCCCGGTCCCATGATCTCCCAGAAGAGATTGTGGTTCCAGTGCTGGGAGGCATTGTTGAAGATGCCGGACTGGGCGATTGCGCCCTTCTCATAGGTGCCCCGGACGATGTCCTCGAGGTTGCTTTTCTCCCATGCGGTGCCTGATATCGCCTTGTTGAGATTATCGACATAGGCCTTGTGGTGAAGATCGTGATGAAACTTCAGCGTCTCTTCGGACATGCCCGAGGCAGCGAGCGCATCATGGGCATAGGGGAGGTCGGGAAGCTGGAAAGCCATGGGGTATCCTTTGTCAACTGTTCGCTCAAGAGCATGAAATGAGCCTTGCGGAAACAAGGTGACAATACTTCTAGGAGCTCAACCATGGTTGAGGTCAAGAGGTTTTTTCATCGGGAGGGGAGGGCGTGTTCACTCACGTCTGGCACGTCAAACTCAAACCTCGGTATCATCCTTCCCGGGATCGACCCTGAGGGAACCACGCCCGTCTCTTTGGCACCCATGCGCTTATAGAACGAGGCAGCACCGGGATCGGATTCAATGAGAAGGGTCCGCCTGGCATGATCCCGGCAGATCGAAATCGCCCACTGGAAGAGAGCTCGCCCTGTGCCCAGCCCCTGCAACCTCGGTTCGACGAAAAGAGCTTCGAGCTCGGCGGCGCTGCTTTCTTTAAGGGATAGCTGGGCGACGCCCGCGAGCTCCCCTTCGGCAATTGCGACCTGAAAAAATGACTCGCGCATTTTCCAGGGCGTGATCGTAAGTTCTGAGCGACAGGCACGCAGGAATTCCTCATCATAACCCCACACGGCCTTCGATCGCAGGCAAAGTTCTGTCAGCGCGTCTGCTTCCGCAAACGATGCCGCTCTAAGCGTCAGCATCTCATCTCTCCAGGGTGGATATGGCGACCTCTGTCGTAAGCGATCGATATCATCGCCGCCTGCCGCTCTCCAGCCGTTACAACTTCGGGCTGGTGTTGACGTTGGCTCTGCTTGATATTTTTGGCGGTGGTGCACATCATCGCCTCCATTCTTGCGAAGCGGGAGAAACTCATGGCGAGAGCCGTTGGAATTGGTGGCGTTTTTTTCAGGGCCGGGGATCCCGCAGGCCTCGCCGAATGGTATCAGAAACATCTCGGCATAGACAATCTGCACATATCCGTATGGCAGCAGGAGGCCGGAATGACCATCTTCGGGCCTTTCGCTAGGGATAGCGATTATTTCGGCCGTGATGAACAACAGTGGATGATCAATTTCCGGGTCGATGATCTCGATGGTCTTATCGCGAAGCTCACCGCAGAGGGTGTCAAGGTAGAGACCCGGGCGGAGTGGGATTCCGAAGTCGGCCGTTTTGCCCGGATACACGATCCGGAAGGCAACCCAGTGGAATTATGGGAGCCTGCGGCGACCTGATGGCGATTCATCTGTCGCTGCCCGGGGTTTGGAGCAATTGTGGAGGCGAGAAAACAATCATCTCGTTGAAAATGTTGTGGCGCGCTGAAATACGTGCCTTCGGCGCAGAGCCCGCAAAAATCCAGAACAGCGCGATTTCTGATTAGCGCTCTGCCCGCTTCACCATCTCAACCCATTCCTCCAGTGCTTTGTGGATGGCCGAGCCCGCATCTTCACCACGGGTGAACGCCCACCAGGTGTGGGCTCCTTGCCAGACCGCCGCCATTTGCCAGCCGAGCCTTTCGGCGTTTCTGTCGTCGGCCGTGATCCGGCGTCCGAGCGCACGGGCAAGTGTTTTGCCCCAAAGTGCTCCTCGCGCTCGCAAGGATGGATTGCGAATATCTTCTCTCAGCAGCAGCAATCCATCACTTGCATTCTGTTCAGCGGCATAGCTGGGCATGAGCCGCAAGAGCAGGGAGATGGCACCTTCAGGCGTCAGGGGTTCCTCGGCGTCGGCCGCGGCCGTTTCGGCCTGCAACCTGTCCCAGGCGCGCAGAAGTACGGCTTCCACAAGGTCTTCGCGTTTGCCGTATCGCTGCACCAGCGTTGCAGCGGACAGGCCGCAGGCTTTTGCGGCTGCGGCAAAGGTCATACCATCTGGCCCGGTTTGCAACATGAGGGGCAGCAGCGCATCCAGCGCCTTCTCATCGGAAATCAGCTTGTGTCTAGGCATGGTCTATATATAAACGTATATTCATTTATAAATCAAGGAGAGCAATATGGCTGTTATCCGTGGATACATCGCGGCGAGTTTGGATGGCTTGATCGTCTCGGGAGACGGCTCCCTCGACTGGCTCTTCAAATATGACGACATGGACCTCGGCGAGCATGATTACCGATTGTTCCTGAAGGGCATCAGGACCGTCGTCATGGGACGGGCGACTTATGACTTTATCGCCAGCGAGGATTCACCCTGGGCCTATGGAGACCAGCGTGTCATCGTTGTCACGTCGCACCCGATTGAACGACCGAAAGGACCGCTGGAAATCTATGCCGATGTGGATGCGCTGATCGCGGAATTACGTGCGCTCGAGGACGGCGATGTCTGGATGCTGGGCGGCGGCCGGCTGCAGATGGCCTTTATGGAGCGTGGTGCGCTGGATGAGATCGAGATTTACGTTATCCCCGAGATACTTGGCTCGGGCCAGCCTCTTTTTCCTCTCACCGGTTATCGAGCGAGTCCTCGCCTGCTCAGCGCCAAGCCGATTGAGAAAGGCTGTGTGCGATTGCATTACCGCTTTTGATCGGACCTCACGGCCGCACGGCTGACGACATTCCCTCGTTTTCCGGCGGCTGGAGCTACGCACAGCGCCCCAGGCCGCCAGCCTTTAAAAGTCTAACCGCTGACCGTCGGCGGATTGAGCCGGGCAAAGCCCTCCTGCCGCTGATACGGGAAATGCGGATAGGGTGCTGTTGTCTCGCTGGCCTCGTCCAGCCGCGCCACCTGTGCTGATGTCAGCTCCCATCCCACGGCGTCGAGGTTCTGGCGAAGCTGTTCCTCATTGCGTGCGCCAATGATCACTGTGGAAACCGTGGGTTTCCTGAGCAGCCAGTTGAGAGCGATCTGCGGTACCGTCCTGCCGGTTTCTGCTGCGACAGCGTCGAGCGCATCGATTATGCGGTAGAGATGTTCATCATCCACCGGCGGACCGAAGTTTGCTGTCTCATGCAGGCGGCTACCTTCTGGCAGCGGTGTGCCGCGGCGGATTTTTCCGGTCAATCGGCCCCAGCCAAGCGGGCTCCAGACCATGGCGCCAAGGCCCTGATCCGCGCCGAGCGGCATCAGGTCCCATTCATAGTCCCGGCCAACAAGGGAATAATAGACCTGATTGACCACGTAACGCGGCCAGCCATATCGATCGGCGACCGCCAGCGATTTCATGATCTGCCAGCCCGAAAAATTCGAGACGCCCGTATATCTGATCTTTCCGGACCGGACGAGCGTATCGAGCGTCGACAGCACCTCCTCCACCGGTGTGAAAGCATCGAAGGCGTGGAGCTGGAGAATATCGATATGGTCGGTCTGGAGCCGCCGCAGCGCGTCTTCCACTGCGCGTATCAGCCGGAAGCGGGAGGAACCGGCGTCATTCGGCCCGTCGCCCATCGGCAGGCTGGTCTTGGTTGAAATCAGAACGCTGTCGCGCCTTGCCTTAATCGCTTCGCCCAGCACCTCCTCCGATGCGCCGTTGGAATAGACATCGGCCGTGTCGAACAGATTGACGCCGGCCTCCAGGCAAATGTCGACCATGCGGCGAGCTTCTCGAGCGTCCTGATTGCCCCAGTTGCTGAAGAGTGGCCCGGAACCGCCAAAGGTTCCTGTACCGAAACTCAAGACCGGCACTTTCAGGCCGGATTTGCCGAGATAGCGATATTCCATGGGGTGTTCCTTTGTTGCTGCGACATGGTTGCGGGCGAGGCGCCTGGTGGCCCCATGCTCTGCCCATCCCGCCGTGATCTGGCAGACGAGGATTGCGGTGTGTTTCAATCGCTGTCTGAAGATAGACGCTCACCCTTCAATGAAATAGAATGCCGAAAATAATATCACTTGTGAGATGAAGTCATCATGGCGCGACTTGAGATCAACCGGGCAGAGGAGATGGAGATCTTCGTGCGGGTCGTCGAGCTCGGAGGTTTTTCCCGAGCGGCCGCGGCGGCAAACATGACGCCTTCGGCGGTGAGCAAGCTTATCGCCCGGCTGGAAACGCGGCTCGGGGCGCGCCTGCTAAACCGTTCCACCCGGCAGCTGCAGATAACGCCGGAGGGTTGTGCTTTTTATGAGCGTGCCACGCGCATCCTTGCCGATCTCGAAGAGGCAGAACGCGCCGCGGGGGAGGGCGAACAGCCTATCGGCCGCGTTCGGATCAACACCAGTGCTTCTTATGCCACGCATATTCTTGCACCCATCCTGCCACGGTTTCTGGCACTTCATCCGGGCGTCACACTCGACATTGTCCAGACGGATCTGGTGGTTGATCTTCTTGCCGAGCGCATGGACATCGCCATTCGCGCCGGGCCACTGAAAAGCTCAAGCCTCGTTGCTAGAAAACTCGGTGAGACAAGGATGGTCATCGCTGCCGCCCCGGATTATCTGGAGCGCTGCGGCGTGCCGCAAACCATCGCCGATCTCGAGGACCACAATCGTCTCGGATTTGGCTATGCCCGGTCAGTCGATGGGTGGCCGTTGCGAGCCGACGGCAAGACCGTCGTCATCCCTGCAACGGGGCGCGTACAGGTCAGCGATGGCGAGGGCCTTCGCCGCCTTGCTCTTGCCGGTGTCGGCCTGGTTCGTCTTGCGGTTTTCACCGTTCGGGAGGACATCGCCGCCGGGCGGCTGATATCGGTCCTCGATGATTTTGATACGGGTGAGATGGAGATGTTTCATGCGGTTTATGTCGGCCAGCGCGGACCACTTCCCTCACGCATTCGGGCGCTGCTCGATTTTCTGGGCGAATATGGGCGGGTGAAGTGATCATCCGGCGATATCGGAAAGCGCGACCGAGATGAAGACCGCAGGCGGCCACGGAAAACCGGACATCCGGATGGTGGTGCGCCTATGGTTTCGGACCGGACAAGGTGAAAGCACCGACCGATTTCAGCGTTATGTGTATCTCTTGGGCAAGTGTGTTTGGTATCACACCGCAGAGACTGCCCGTTGTTATGACATTGCCTGCTTTGAGCATGTCGCCTTTGTTGAATGCCGCGTTCGCAAAGGCGACCAGCGGCGCAAGCGGATCACCATTCGGGTGTTTTACCGTGGCATCGAACAGCTGTACCGAACCTTCCGTCACAGTTAGTTGCGGTAGGCCTGTTTCGTTTCCGGCAAAGACTTCCAGCACGCCGGTATCTATTTCCGGACCGATGACGAAGCCGTGGTTGGCAAGGCGGTCAGCCAGAAACAACGGAAAGGGCACCTGATTTTTCTCAGCCAGCCGGTAGCGAAGAAGTTCAACGCCCAGATGGACCTTGCCGATGTGCCGCATGAGCTCGCCTCTGGTGAACGGCACCGTGCGGCGGGCTGGTATATCGGAGGAAAGAGTGAAGCAGATCTCAACCTCGATGCCTTCAGTTCCCGCTTCCGGAAAAGAGGCGATATTGTTGTTTTCGACCCGGAAACAATCCAGTATCGGCGCGCCGACCGCCTCGCCATCCGGCCGGATCGCCAGTTTCCAACCTTTTACCGGCTTTTCCGAAATCTCAGCAAATGCACGCTGTGCGGCCATTGCAGTTTCGAAATCATTGGGAACAAGACCATCCGTCTCCATCTGCGCCAGAGGAATTTTCCCGCCGGTGAGATCTGCCTGCGCAAATCTTCTGGCCAGTTCTTCGATAGCCGCCATTTCGTCATCATCCATTCCTGCAGTCACTTATCGAATGCTGTCACGATTTGGCGATGTTTGCCAAGGCTATCGATGCCGAGTTCGACAATATCCTTTCATGAAAGCTGGCGGCTTCATTACAAGGCGGACACTGCTGTGCACGTTCGTTATCGCGTTACCCGGCATGAATAAGGCGGATAGTGAAATGAAGACCGTAGCCGGAGGATGGGAACTGTCTGCACCACCAGCGTTGTGACGTCGTTCACCTGATCGACTGATGAAAATCCCACCGCTTCGCCAGAAGGACGCGCGATATGAACATCGCATGCCAATAGACGTCAATCGGTACGGAAATAATTAAGTATAATTCGGGCGGCAAGGCCGCCCGATCTGTTTTGGGTTAAGCTACATCTGCATCGAACTGGATGCTGTGCAGGCGCTTGTAGAGACCATCCGTTGCGAGCAATTCGCGACGGCTGCCCTGCTCAACAACCTGTCCGTTATCCATGACGACGATCTTGTCAGCCCGGTTAATCGTTGAAAGCCGGTGAGCAATGACAATCGACGTTTTATTTAGCGTCAGTCTCTCCAGCGCATCTCTGACGAGTGCTTCGGATTCCGAGTCGAGCGCACTCGTCGCCTCGTCGAGGATCAATATGTCTGCGTCTCTGAGCATAGCGCGAGCAATGGCAACACGCTGTCTCTGGCCACCGGACAGGCCGGACCCGTTTTCACCAAGCTTGCTGTCATAACCGTCAGGCATTTTCATGATGAAATCATGCGCATTGGCAGCCTTCGCGGCAGCGATGATTTCCTCATCCGTGGCGTTGTCGCGACCCACGGAAATATTGTGCTTTACCGTCCCCGAGAAGAGGAAGGTTTCCTGGCCGACGTAAGAAACATGCTCGCGCAGGCTGGCAAAGGATACGTCACGCAGATCCGTGCCGTTGATCTCAACCGAGCCGTTCTGTGGGTCGTAAAGACGCATCATGAGGTTGATGATGGTCGATTTACCACTGCCGGAGGGGCCGACCAGCGCCGTCATCTTACCGCCTTCGAAAAGGACACTGACGTCCCTAAGAACGGGCTGGCCAGAAACATATTCGAAGCTGACGTTCTTAAGTTCAACATCGCCGCTTGCCTTCGGGAGCGGTACGGCATCCTTTTTCTCGGCGAGAGTCAATGGGGCGTCCAGTACTTCAAACATCATGCGAACGCCAATCATTCCGCCCTCGATCTGTACTCTCATACGGGCAAGACGTTTTGCAGGTTCGTAGGCAAGGAGCAATGCCGTGATGAATGCCATCAGATCCCCTGGGGAGCCGCCTTTTTCAAGAACAGTGTAACCGGAGATGGCTATGACAGCCGCAATCGCAAGGCCAGACAATGTTTCCATGATAGGGCTTGTCGCTGCTTCGAGCTTAGCAATACCGTTGGCACGCTGTTCGACGTCAGACACCGCCTTGTTCATGCGTTGACGCATCAGCTTCTCTAGGGAGAACGCCTTGATGACACGAACGCCGATGCTGGTTTCCTGCACGACATTGACGATTTCGCCTAGTGAGGCGAGTTCTGCCTCCATGATCTTGCGAACACGGCGTAGAACTAGGCGCACGCTGAAAATCGCAAGCGGGCCAATAATCATGGAAATAGCACTCAAAAGGAAATTTTGAGCGAACATCACGATAATCAACCCGAGAAGCGAGAAAAGGTCACGGACGAACGACGTCACAATCGTATCTATGACGCTGCGAGCGGATTGAGCATTATAGGTAACACGGACGAGCAATTCAGAGGATGGCAAATTCTGAAAGAAGGAGACCCCCTGTTTCAAAAGCCTGTCATAAATCTTGCGTTGCTGTTCAGCCACAATGCTGTTGCCAGCTTTACTCAGGTAATAACTCTGTACAAAAGTCGCGAGTCCTTTGACTATAAAGATTACGGCGACAGCAACTGCAATTTCGAGAACGACATTGAAACCCTGTTTCAAATAAACGCTGTTGACGATATCACGCATGATCCATGCACTGAGAGACGTCATACCTGCGACTACAAGCATAGCCACGATTGCTGCAGAGTACCAACCAACGTGCTTTTTGAAGTTTTCTTTAAAAAGCCGCGTCAGCAACTTCTTGTCGTTTGGCGACAAAAACGATCCGATCACAGAAACATCCTTATTTGACGTCGACGCTCACACAGATTTTCAATCGCACATTCAGCAGCATGTTTTCATGCAGGATGGCTTTAAAGGTTCCAACTGCCGTGCCAAGCTCGATGATATTTACCACGCAATTCTGGTGAAACGCGCGAAAAAGGTTCTACCGAACCGGAAAACCTCTTCAACTGATTTTAGACGACGCCAATAAGCCTAGGGCTTCAAAGTGTCAACATTGCGTAGTGATGGAACCACCGCATGAACATGACTCTGGCGGGGGGGAGCTCTAAAAATGTCCTGGTTGGTGCAGTTCGGTGACGCCAACTCCGGTTTTTATAATTGGAACGGCGAAGCGGTTGATAATTGCAGGTCAGCACTACATTTGCATTTCTTCCCGTATCGAAATTTCCCTCTTCCTATTCTTCTCACAGAAGAGATCAAAAAATGACCCGTAAATTCTACCACAAGGAGTATGGTGGAGCTTTCTTTGAAAACCACTTCTTTTCTGCGGGCAACATGGCGAATAAGCTGCGCCTCTTGCGTATTTTAGAAAATCTGTGGGGTTGTGGATCGTAAAAAGCCACGTTGCTGGCGTTCAAACCTCCCGGGCATTGGTTCCAATCGAGGTGTTAGGGCGGATGTTTGCGCTGTTGCCTGATTGACAAGCCCGCAGACTGAAATCTATATCGGCCAAGTGTTGCGAAGGTTCTGGCTTGGAACGTTCTCGTTTATCGGTGAGCAATGGACCGACCATTCACTGATCGCAGGCGAATTTTTTGGTTGCATCCCCCGATGGTGTTCGTCGGGCCAGTTCAAGGCAGGCAGGTCAGTGAATGCCCGATGTTTTTTTTGATTTATCTGAGCTGTATTTGAACTCCGGCGTGAAATTCAAATATTATGGCATCGCGCGTACGGTGATGGAAGTTGCCTATGAGCTGACGGAAATTGATGCAACCGTTCGGTATGTGATATACTCGCCATTGCATCGAAGGTTCTTTGAGGTTTTTCCCCGGACAGGTGATGCTTCACCTACAGGGGTCCTAGACCCTAATATTCCATCTTCCGCAACGCCGTTGCGGCTTCGCCAAAATCTGTATGATAAAAACGTGTTTAAGAACGCGCTCTACCGTGTTTTGCAGAGTATCGTTCAATATCGCAATAAGAAGCGCTGGGCGACGGTTCCTGCGGGCGCGGTTAAAGAAGTTGATCTCAATGGGAATGTGCTCATAGCGCTTGGGCGCCCGAAGATAATGTCTGATTATCTGATGGCTCTTGCAGAAAACGGTACGAAGCCGATTTTCATTCCGCTTCTCCATGACATGATACCGTTGCACGATTTCAGTCATCGAAATCAGTTTTCATTTCCCAGAAACTTTATTTACGACAATCAGGTCGTGATCGAGGCTTCGTCCATGGTCTTGACCAATTCCGAGTTTACGGCGGCTGAAGTCAAGCACTTCTCCGAAGTTGGGACATTGCCGCCTGTACCGGATGTTGTCGCTGTTCCGCTCTGCCACGAATTACGACCGACGAATGAAGCAGTTAATAAGCGTGGTCCAGAGAAGCCATATCTTCTCTGCGTTGGCATCTATAACGGGCGAAAGAATCTGGAGTGCGTCGTGGAAGCAATGCTTTCCCTGCATCAGCGGGGCGTTTCCGTTCCGGAGCTCGTGTTGGCAGGTGCGCGTCGCAAGAGAGTAGAGAAATTTCTGAAGAAAGACAAATTCGCACCTTTGTTCGGAAAGTTTCACTTTGTTTTCAATCCGAATCAGGCGGAGCTACGGTCGCTTTACGAAAAGGCCTATGCCCTTCTTTTGCCCAGCCGAATGGAAGGCTGGGGGCTTCCCGTTAGCGAGGCATTATGGTGTGGAACTCCGGCCTTGGCCGCAGATGTTCCTGCTTTAAGGGAAGCGGGGGGGGGGCTGGCGCGCTATTTCGACCCAGAAAATCCGGAGGAGCTGGCGATCCAGTTAGAGACCTTTATTGAGAATCCCGCGGAATATGCAGCGGTGAAAAGAAATATCGAACTCTCCAGGCCGCAAATGCGTACTTGGAAAGATGTCGCGAATGGCGTGCTTCAGGCGGTCAAAAAAATGAACGATCTAAATAAGTAAAAAATCGGATTAATTTAGATGTATACTTCTATATTATTTCGATTAAGGGCTATGTGCGAGATATTGCATCTGGTTTTTGGTTGATGTATTGGGGGTATATGGGGTTTCCGGTGGTCTCTGTATTGAATTTGTGGAAGCAGGAACTCAACTGATATTCAGCGGCTATAGGTTGGCCGGAATATTCTCATGAGCTGAACACGTTGTCGGACGTTTGGCACAATTTGGATGAATTAGAATGGTAACTCGATTCGGTTGAATCGTTTTTTGGGGGGCGGGGGCTCTGTAGATTCAGAGTAATTTTTTGGCATTGCCGTTCGTGTGTTCTGTAGGTCACATAAGGGCAGGGACAGGAAGAGTAGCTGGTGATGTTGGACTATTTGAGGTTTTCTGAAGTTAAAGTTCTCTGCATCGGCGACGTAATGCTGGATTGCTTTATTTCTGGTGATGTTGGTCGCATTTCGCCGGAAGGCCCGGTTCCCGTTATGTGCGCGCGATCGGAAGAATATTTTGCCGGCGGCGCTGCAAATGTCGCGCGCAATATTTCGTCTCTTGGTGCGAGCTGTACCCTCTTAGGAGCGATCGGAAAAGACAGCAACGGCACCAAGCTCTTCGAACTGTTGAATGCTGTTCATGATGTCTCGGCAAAGTTTGTTATTTTGGATAAGCGTCCGACCACGATCAAGACACGCTTTTTGGGTCACGGCCAACAAATGTTACGTGTCGATTTTGAGGACGCTTCGCCGATTTCGTCGGAAGAGGAAGATCGGGTTATCTCAACCGCGGTATCCTTGATCGGCTCGCACAGCGTTGTCATTCTTTCCGACTATGCCAAAGGGCTCTTAAGTGAAAGAGTTGTAAAAGCGATTATTGCGGCCTGTCGGTCCGAGGGGAAGCCCGTTATCATCGACCCCAAAACTTCCGATTTTTCCCGCTATGCCGGGGCAGCGATTGTGACGCCCAATCAAAAGGAAACACAGGCGGTGACGGGTCTGTGGCCCGATACTGATCAGGAAGCCGAATTGGCCGGCGAGTTGATCCTGTCTCGCTTTGGTATTGAGGCAGTCCTTATTACCCGTGCTGAGAAAGGCATGACGCTTGTTGAGCGAGGTCACCAGCCATTCCATATTCGCGCGGATGCGAAAGAGGTCTTCGATGTTGTCGGCGCAGGGGATACGGTGATCGCGGCACTTGCGGTGGGCCTAGGCTCGCATATTTCGCGCGCGGATGCTGCGCGCATTGCGAATGCTGCTGCCGGTATCGTGGTCGGGAAAAAGGGGACCGCAACTGTTTCCGTTGCGGAGCTTAGAGATGCGTTGTCTCACGACACGTCATCCGGGGAAATAAGCCCTTCTGACAAGCTTGTTGCTTGGCAGGATATCCAAGCTCTTACACAAGATTGGCGAAGCGATGATCTGAAAGTGGGCTTTACCAACGGCTGCTTTGACATCTTGCATGTCGGTCATATCAGGCTTTTGCAATATGCAAGAGATAATTGCGATCGTCTTATTGTGGGTGTAAATGCCGATAGCTCGGTAAAACGGCTTAAAGGCCCGGCAAGGCCCATAAATACAGAATTTGATCGGGCAGAATTGTTGGGCGCGCTTGCTTTTGTAGACGCGGTGGTGGTGTTTGAAGAGGACACGCCACTTGAACTCATCCAGATGATACGCCCGGACGTTTTGGTAAAAGGCGCGGATTACACGGTCGATAAAATTGTCGGTGCTGACGTCGTCTTGGGGGACGGCGGCAAGGTCGTGACGTTTGAAATAGTACCAGGAAAGAGCACGACGGCGACAATAGCGCGCAGTCAGGAAAGGGCAGTCTAATGTACATTGTTACCGGAGCTGCCGGATTTATCGGGTCAAACATTGTCGCTGATTTGGAAGCTGCGGGTCTAGGGCCCGTTGCTGTGGTTGACTGGTTCGGCCGCGGTGACAAGTGGCGCAACCTCGCGAAGCGGAATATTGCCGCTTACGTCGCCCCTGAGGGACTTTTGGACTATCTTCGTGGCCTCAAGGTGGACGTGAAGGCGGTTATTCACATGGGTGCGATTTCGGCCACCACGGAGGCTGACGTCGACCGGTTGATCGACTTAAACATTAATTATTCGGTTATGTTGTGGGATTGGTGCGCAGAGCATGGCGTCCCGTTCATCTATGCGTCTTCCGCTGCGACTTACGGTGGAATCGAAGATGGCTTTGATGACGACGAGACGTCTGCAGGGCGAGCAGCTCTCGCCCCGCTAAACGCCTATGGCTGGAGCAAGAAGACGACCGATGATATTTTTGTTGAACGTGTAGCGCGAGGCGAGAAGGCGCCCCCCCAATGGGTTGGCCTCAAATTCTTCAATGTTTATGGGCCTAACGAATATCACAAGGACGACATGCGCAGCGTAGCCTGCAAGCTCTTTGATGTCGTGCAGACAACAAATGAGGTCTCTCTGTTCAAGTCCTATCGGCCTGATATTGCCCATGGAGAACAGCGTCGTGACTTTGTTTACGTTAAAGACTGCACGTCGTTCATTCTTTGGCTTTTGCACAATGGAAACCGGAGTGGAATATTCAACTGCGGGTCCGGTAAAGCAAGGTCATTCGCCGATATCGCCCACGTCATGGGCGATATTCTCGGCAAGAAACTGAATATAAACTTCATTGAAATGCCTGAGGCTATCCGGGGTAAATATCAGTATTTTACGGAAGCAAATATGTCGAAGGTGGCGTCGATCGGCTATAATGGTCCGCAATCATCCTTGGAAGAAGGGCTTGATGACTATATTAACTCTTATCTACGGCATGAAGACAGGTATCGCTAAAGTAAATGTCTGATCCAAGAGGTGTCCGTGCCTCAAGGAAACTGAGACGAGACTTTTGTAAGAGTTCGTACCGCCTGAGATTGTTAGGTGGTGCAGCTGTCGATTCGACAATTGTTTTAGCCCAATAGTATAGTTAGGAAGACCCTTATGGTCCAGCCGGGTTTCAAAACCGCTCAGAATGAATATCTGGAGCTTAAGAAATGGCTTTTCGAAGCGGCGCTTCCTTTATGGTCTTCGGTTGGCCGTGACGACGTTAATGGCGGTTTTTTTGAAAAGATTGACAGAAGCGGTGTAGCTATTGAGGCTCCGCGCAGAACGAGAGTGGTCTGTCGCCAAATCTACAGCTTTTCCGCTGCGAAAAATATGGGATGGTCGGGCGATGCTCAAGGTCTGGTCATGCACGGGTGGGATTTTCTTCGCCGCCACTGTTTTAACGCAGATGGGACTTTGATCACTACTGTAGATGCCGTCAACGGGTCAAGGAAGACCTCGTTCGATCTTTATGATCATGCTTTTGCTTTATTCGGTTTAAGCTGTGTTGCCGACTCTCTGGAGACTGGAGAGATTGCCGCAGATGAGGCCCTGCGCTGTCTTGAGGCGATGATATCTGGTTGGAAACATCCGGTTGCGGGTTTCGAAGAGGCGGTTCCTTCCCTTGTCCCGCTTCGGTCAAACCCTCATATGCATCTATTCGAGGCGTTTCTTGCATGGCTCGAAAATCCGCGGGTCAAGAATCCCGAACGCTGGTTGTCTTGTCTCAACGAAATCGGTGGTTTATGCCTATCGACATTTGTATCCGATGAAAACGGGTCGCTTCGTGAATATTACAATCACGACTGGTCTGTGATGCGCGACTATGCTCCTACGCCGGTCGAGCCGGGGCACCAATTCGAGTGGGCGTGGCTACTGACAAGGTGGGGCAAAATGGTCGGGCGCAAGGACGCCTTGATCGTAGCGCGGAGACTGGTGGAGATCGGTGAGGGAGGGGTCGATGAGGCGCTTTCGTTGGCGCAGAATGGCCTTGATTTCAGCCTGAACCCCGCAGATAGGGCTTTTCGCCTATGGCCGCAAACGGAGCGGATTAAGGCTTGGCTTATGATGGCCGAAACGGCGGTAACACCAGAGGATAGAGAAAATGCTTATGCGAAGGTGGCGGATGCAGCCTCTGGTCTGAAGCGTTTTCTCAGTGATGTTTCACCTGGTCTTTGGGTGGACCGGTTTGATGAGACGGGACGTCCGGTGGAAGAGCCTTCGCCAGCGTCCTCTCTCTATCATATTGTCTGCGCCATCGAGGAAATGCATAAGTTGCTGGAACCTCAAGCACAAAGCCTGCCTGCACTTTTCCTGGATCGCGATGGGGTGATTATAGAAGACACCGGATACCCCAGTAAAGTTGAGGACGTTCGGCTGATTCCGGGGGCGGCGGAAGTTATAAGCTCTTTTAGAGATCGGGGATACCGTGTCTTCGTTGTAACAAACCAGTCCGGCATAGGGCGCGGTTATTATGATGATCTCGACTACATAATTTTGCGAGCACATATCGGGAAGTTGCTTCGTGAAGAAGGGGCTTTTATTGATGATGAGCGCCTTTGCCCTTTTCACGAAAACGCCACCGTTGAAAAGTACCGGGGCAATCACTATTGGAGGAAGCCGTCTCCAGGAATGATAGAAGATATTGTTGTCCGTTGGAACATAGACCGAAAGCGAAGCGTTCTTATAGGTGACAAACTATCGGATATAGAGGCGGCAATCGCGGCGAACATCGACGGTCGTCTTTTTAGTGGTCAGAATTTGATGCGTTTCGCGGAAGATGAAAACATTCTATGACGGGAAATGTTTTGAAATCTGCTCATGGGAAGAGCGAGGCATGAAAGAAGGCGTCTCTTACGAGGCTTTCGAGGCCTATCTGTCGCAGCAGCGTCATCCGGAATATAGCGGCCCAGCCACATATCGCGCGCTTTTCTATACACTCGCTCTCGAGTTGGTGGAGCCACGTGTCGCCTGGTTGTTCGGCTCATGGGAGGAGAGCGAAGTCGATTGGATAGAGGCTCAAGGCTGGACAGCGATTTTGGGCGAGAGTACCGAGATTTTAGCAGACCACCGGAATGATGACAAAAGTCGGACTGCCAATCTCGTGATTTGTCGCCTTACGAATCCCCACGTTGATTCAAAAGCCGCTTACCAGATTGTCTCTGACGCAAACAGTCGCCTTTCTTCTGGAGGCGTCCTTATCTTGGAAATAAAAAGGCCGATCGACGATGTTGGCGTGTCATTCAGACAACACGATCGTTCGACCGAAGTTTCTCCCGAGTTTATCCTTGCTGGCGCTGAGCGGTATTTAGGATTTTCTTCGGTCGAAACGCGTTACTTTCCAGCAGGTCCAGTTGGAGAGGCCAACACCCAATTCGTGATTGCGGTTATTTCGCAGAAGTCATACGCCGATGTGGAACTTCGTGTCTCGGCTGTTGGCCGGGCAATCAGCTTAATTGCTGGATATGGGGATCTAGAAGCTGGTGTCAATTCTGAAGGAACCTTAACTCACCCTTCCGAAGTAATATCTGCAATGCGGGACTGGCGCAGTCAGTCGAAGATGAGTGCTGATGTGATTGCTGAACTTTCAAGCGCTGCGTTGGAAGCAGGAAGTGTCTCTCATCGCCTCTCGAAAGCGGAGCGTCGTATACGTCGATTGACTTGGCAAGCTGCTATATTCTTGCCGATAACTTATCCGCTGTCGGTGATTATTGCGGGAGCCGCCGGATTGCTGGCGCGTATCAAGGAAAAAAAACGTAAGGGTCGCTTTAACACAAAAAAAAAACTCACGTCTGAACAGCGTGAAACCTCTGATCGGCAGATAGTAACGACATCTCCGCATGCTGGGCATTTTTCCGGTAATGTGGAACTTAGAATACTTATTGTAAAACTCGATCATATTGGCGATTTTATTTTGTCCCTCCCTGCCATTCGGCTCCTTAAGGACGCATGGCCCCATGGGCATTTCACGATTGTCTGTTCTCCCACCAATTCGAGTTTGGCCAAGGCATGCGGCTACTTCGACGAGGTGAAAGAATATAATTTTTTTGCGCAGCTTTCGCAGGATGTTAAGAAGGCTGACATGTCTAAATTTTCCAATATCAGCGATGTGGTTGGTGAGGCCTATGATATCGCAATTGATCTTAGGCATGACCAAGATACGAGACCAATATTAGCTTTTGTCGATGCAAAGATAAAGGCCGGGTACCAGACCCATGGGAAGCAGTTCGTTCCGCTCGATGTCTCGCTTCCCCCAATTCCCGAACGCTCTGGCCTTCACAAAAGCCCTCACAATATCCGCAGGTTAATGCTACTTTGCAGCCACGTAATAAACTCCGTTAAGCCTTTGGTATTCGATGCGGGTGCTGCTCTGATTTCTGCCGGGAACGAAGAGTTCCTTTGGGCTGGAGCAGAATACGCAATCTTAGCACCCGGTGGTGGGACGCTTGCCAAGAAATGGCCAGCTGAGAGATTTGCCGAATTGGCAGTTCGGATAGCCAAACACCACAATCTAAAAATTGTTGTACTGGGTGGTGCGCAGGAAAAAGAATATGGTGAGGCTGTTGCCGGAGCTCTTCCCGAGGGACAGGTATTTGATCTGACAGGAGGGCTGCCGCTTGTCGATATGGCGAAGGTTTCAGCGGGTGCCAGAATATTCGTGGGTACCGATACTGGTGCCACTCAGCTTGCAGCTCTTTTAGGTACCCCGACGGTAGCGGTGTTCAGCGGGGTTGCAGATGTGAACCTATGGCAGCCAGTGGGTGCAAAAGTAGAGATCGTGAGGCGACCAATTCCATGTTCTCCGTGTTACATCGCAAAAATCGAGAATTGCGTACAAGGTCATGCTTGTATGAATGATATTCAGGTGGATCACGTCTACACGTCTGTAAAAAGCTTGATATCTGCAACGAGTTAACGCTATCTGTGGTTGAAATACTATGTATCGGGACAAAGTAGAGAGTGTGTGGTGGCAGTTTTCAAAGCGCTCGAAAAGAAAATCAGACATGCATATAAAAGACGCAAACTTGCGTCGTCAGGTATTGTTGAAAATGATGATGGAGCGATACTTGTAACAGGCGGACTGGGTGATTTAATAGTGATAGCCCGGTTTATGCGCGATCTTTTACAGCATTTAGGCGGTGGTGAGTTTTCCATTTTTTATAGCTCGCCAACGGTGGCGGAAATGGTTTTCAAAAGTGTCCCCGGATTTAAAGGTGCTTATCCGTCACATTTTTATAAATATGCCAAAGATGTCTGTCTTTATGGGCTCAAGATAAACCAGTTTATATATGTTGAGAAATGGCCAGGCCATCGTGCATTAGCGAAGGCCGATAAGAAAATATATGAACTTGTACGAATACTGGAGGCCTACGAGAAAAAAATTGAGCCGCTTGATGTCGTACGCTCTCATCACCCTTTTCTCGATGGAACTTTAGGTCGGTACGCGGCTATCAAAGGCCGATCCCGAAATGATTTTCTGCACTATGTAACGGGCGTTGGATATGGAGGGGATAAATTAGCTCTCAGTTGCGATGAGACGGTTTTAACCCAACATGATCTAATCGCTGGCAAGTACATAACGATTCACAACGGTTATGATGAGGCAATGCAGGGCCTCCCAGGACGGAGGGCTACAAAGGCATATCCGGGATGGAGCGATGTGATTTCCTATCTTATGGAAAAGTTTGGCGGAGATTTTAAGTTTGTCCAAATCGGTACCACGAAGACGAGCGAGCCTATCTCTGGTGTAGATGTTAACCTGATTGGTAAGACGTCTTTGGCGGAGGCTCTGGGGCTTCTGGCGAATACTGCATTTCATTTGGATAATGAGGGGGGGTTCGTACATGCTGCGGCAGCTTTCGGGAAAAAAAGCTGCGTCGTCTTCGGGCCTACGTCGGTTGATTATTTTGGTTATTCCTCAAATTTGAATTTCGCTCCATTGCAATGTGGGGATTGTTGGTGGAGTGAAAAGACTTGGATGATGGCGTGTCCAAAAGGAGATTTGGCTCCAATCTGCATGTCAGCTTATGATGCAGAGGTTTTGGCGCGAAATATCCATAACTGGTGGGAAAACCAGATTATTTCGCCTAGTGTTTAAGTTTGGCAATTGAGGGGAGTTTTGATGGTGAGAGATGAACGTCGAGAAATAGTGAAAGATTTATCGGATTTTCGAGTTCGAAATTGTATCTCTCTCAAGGCATTCTCTGCTTTGACGCGTATTATCCGCTACTCGGGATACAGTAATGATTTTCCAGCAACTCAGGAGTCTTTTTGGATTCTTCATAGAGATGTGCAGGAGGCGCTACGCAATAACAAGCCGGAGTGGATATATAATGACGAACTCTATGTTGAAATCGACGGAGTGCAAAAATCCGTAACGGTCGATATGCGTAATACCCAGTTTATTGGAGCCGATCTAGAAGTTGCCCATTTCCGTAACGGGTATGAACCAGATATTCTATTTTGTATCGACCGGTTTGTTCCTCATGACGGGGTTTACGTCGATATTGGTGCAAATTGGGGTTATTTTCCAGTGTATCTGTCCACGCGTCCAGGGTTTTCTGGCCAATGTGTAGCGATAGAACCTGCTCCACGCGCGAGTCGCGATCTTCAGCAGATTGTATCGTCGTTGGATATCGATGATAGAGTTTCCACTCATTCGGTGGCGGTATCTGATAGCTCGGGTAAAGTGCGGATATCTGATGAATTATGGACGGGAAATAATAGTATATCTGGGGTTGTGGAAGATGCGTCGCCTGCTTCCGCTGAGGTAGATTGCACGACGCTTGATATTTTACTTCAAGATGGTGAGATTTCTAGAATAGATTTGATAAAAATCGATGTTGAGGGCGTGGAAGACGCAGTTTTGCGCGGAGCGAAGGATACGATTAAGAAATTTGAACCAGTGATTATTTTTGAGAACTGGATCAGCCAATCGGAAGAAAAAACGCTCGCCCCATTCCTTCAGTTAAGCCGAATGTCTCTTGGCTATGAGTTTTTTATCATCGAGATGCGGGAGAAAAGTCAATTTACGTTTTCGCCCGCCTTCATAAAAATCGATACCAATCGCAGAAACTCTTATGAAGATAGACTAAATGTAATAGCGTTGCCGTCCAAGAAATTTGGTTTGCTGTTGGAGAATTTGTGATACTGCCATTTCTGCGCCCCGGTCTAAGATATTTCACAGCCCGGGGCGCGATTATTAAAGGTGAATTTTAAAAAAAAGGTCTTATTTAAGGGCTGGGATTCCTATTTAGTTCGAAACTTTGACAGCAAAGTTACTTTTCGCTTTTTTTTTCTATCTCGCTGATGTTATCTTCTAGATATTTGATACGCTGCCGTGCATCAATCAGTTGAAAATGAATTCTCTGATACACTTTCGCGGCGTCTGTGCCTGCGGCCTCTGGCGGTTTTTCCGCAATAAGATCGCCGACCACTGCCAGAAAATCTGACAAAGGGCTGGCAATCAGTTTTTCATAGATTTTTTGAGGCTCTACGACCGGCTCTCTCTTTTTGGTTGCCTTGATGTTTAGGGAGATACCGACATGCTGACCTTCGTACCTCGGGCACCAGCCGTTGGACGCGTCACTAATATTAGAATTCCACCAATCGAAATCGCTGAAACCTAGCACCTCGAGTATGTCGATTATCATCCCGATCGTGAAGCCGTACCTGTGTTGTTCGAATTTATTTATTCTTCCTCCCACTCCATATATCAATCCTACGACGTGAAAAGCACTATCCCCACTCAACAGCATTCGAAGCAATGCACCCATGTCAGGGATTGCAATTTTCAACTCACCACCAGGTCGTAGGATTCTGGAAAATTCTGAGAACGCCAAAAAGCTGTCGGGCCAATCGATATGTTCTAGTACGTGGCCAGCAACCACCTCAGAACAGGAATTGTTTTCTACCGAAGACATTTTTGTTATGTCCGCGACTATGTCAGGCCTCATCGACGGATCGATATCAACGGTTAAGTAGCCCTCAGGTTTGTAATTCCGGCTGCCAACATACAGTTTCATAATGCGCCCCTCGCATGCAGTATTTAAGATACCTAAAAAATGATATCATAATGACGTTAACCCCCAAGCGAGGTTGCCTCAACGACGGGCGCTTTTTTTTTTCGTATTCTCCCCAACTTCGGTGCATTAGGTAAGCGCTGTGACATATTCAGCTCGATTGCTTTCCATAAAGGTGCCAGCTATGCCCCGGCACATAGTTGCTGCTCTATTTCCACATCGCCCGCATCCGCGCGCCCACATCAATCCGGATCTGCTGCGCGCTGCGCTCCGAAGCTGCGGCCGAAACAACCGGCCATGTCGTCGTTTCGAAGAACTGCAGCAATGTGGCCGGTATGAAGCGGGTTCTTGAAGCGTAGACATGCCGGTCGCCCTGCTGGCTTTGGCCGCCGGTGAAGAAGCGTTGTGGCGTGATCAGCGACAGGCCATCCTTGGCGCGCGTCATCGCGACATAGAGCAGCCTTCGCTCTTCCTCCAGTTCCTGGGTGGTGCCGACGCCAAGGTCGGATGGGATGCAGCCATCGATGACGTTCAGGATGAAGACGGAACGCCACTCCTGGCCTTTTGCCGAATGGATGGTCGACAGGGTCAGGTAATCCTCGTCAAGCAGCGGCACGCCCGCCTGATCACTGGTGGCGTCAGGCGGATCGAGCGTCAGCTCGGTCAAAAATCGTTCGCGGGAGGGATAACCGCTGGCGATCTGCTCGAGCTGCAGCAGATCCGCCTTGCGGGTATCGGCATCCTCATGGATGCGTTCGAGATGGGGCTCGTACCATAGCCTTGCCTGGCCGATTTCGCCCGGCCAGCCGTTTTGGTCCCGTCGCAGACCCACCAGCATTTGCGTGAAGGCTGTCCAGTCCTCGCCGGTCTTCGGCGGCGGCGGAATTTCTGCCAGGGCAAGCAGCGGTTCGGCGTCTGCAGCGATCGTATCGAGAATGTTGCCGGCTTTCTTCGGTCCGATGCCGGGCAGCATCTGCAGCAGCCGGAAGCCGGCGACACGGTCACGCGGGTTCTGGGCGAAGCGGAGGACCGCCAGCATGTCCTTCACATGGGCGCTGTCGAGGAATTTCAGGCCACCGAATTTGACGAAGGGGATGTTGCGGCGGGTCAGTTCCACTTCAAGCGGGCCGCTGTGGCTGGACGTGCGAAACAGCACGGCCTGCTGTTTTAGCGTCATGCCGGTTTCGCGATTGGCAAGGACCTGATCGATGATGAAGTTCGCCTGTTCGGTTTCGTCCTTCACCGTCACCAGCTTCGGGCGTTCGAGCGACTGCCGCTCCGTCCAGAGGTTTTTGGTGAACCGCTCACGCGCCAGATCGATGACGCCATTGGCGGCGGCAAGAATTGGCTGCGTTGAGCGATAGTTGCGATCAAGCGTGATGATATCCGCCGCCGGGCTGAAGGATGCCGGAAAATCGAGGATGTTTCGCACCGTCGCAGCCCGGAACGAATAGATCGACTGCGCATCGTCGCCCACCACCGTCAACCCACGGCCACCGGGTTTGAGGGCCATCAGAACCGAAGCCTGCAGCCGGTTGGTATCCTGATATTCGTCGACCATCACATGGTCGAAACGGTTGCCGATATCGTCCGCCAAAGTGGGGTCGCTCACCATCTGCGCCCAATAGAGCAGGAGATCGTCGTAATCGAGCACGTTCTGGACCTGCTTGGCCTCGACATAGGCCGCGAACAGTTGCTTAAGTTCGCTCTCCCAGCTGGCAACCCAAGGATAATGCTGTCGCAGGATTTCCTTCAGCGGGGTCTGGGAATTCACCGCACGCGAGTAGATCGCAAGGCATGTTCCCTTGGTCGGAAAGCGGCTTTCGGTCTTGGAAAAGCCCAGCTCGTGCCGGGCAAGGTTCATCAGGTCGGCGCTGTCTCCGCGGTCGTGGATGGTGAAATCGATATTGAGGCCGATCTGTTCGGCATAGATGCGCAACAGGCGTGCGCCGATGCCATGAAAGGTGCCGGACCATGCAAGCGCATCGGTCAGGGCACCTGAATTGCCGCCAAGGACATGTTTACAGATACGCTCGACACGCCGCGACATTTCCGAGGCCGCGCGTCTGGAAAAAGTCATCAGCAGGATGCGACGGGGGTCGGCGCCGTTGACGATCAGATGCGCGACACGATGGGCAAGCGTATTGGTCTTGCCGGAACCGGCGCCGGCAATGATCAAGAGCGGTCCGGCCGTCTGTCCCTCTGCCAGCCCGACGCCGTGTTCCACTGCCTTGCGTTGTTGTTCGTTCAACTTGTCCAGATAGGCAACCGCCATGCCTGCAATCCTTGATATGTGGTTGTCCGTCCGTGGATAGCGGTGGAAATGGTCAGCCGTCGAGGCATCGGCTGGCCATTTCCACCGTTCCTGCAATGATTAGCAAAGACTCAAACACCAATCCAGAACAAATAATGAACGCTTCGACGTGATAATCCAAGCCGATGTACCGGCCCCGGCGTCACTGTTTGACAAGGACCTGATTTTCCCATCGCGATAAGAATAGTAATAAGGAAAATCTCGTACTTAATTGAAATATATAATCATTTATTCTCGTCGCTCTCGCGTTTCCTGTTTCGCCTCGGAAAGGCCTGAACCAGGCCGGAGGCTTGCGCGTTCAATCATCGGCCTTGGGGAAAAGGCCTGTCTGTTGGGAGGACAAAATGAAAAATCTGAAATTCTGCCTGATCGCCGTAGCTGCCCTTGCCACCTCGACATTTGCCTCGGCCGAGCAGAAAGCCGTGAAATCCGATGTCACCATCGCCTCTGACATCAATTACCTGCTTTACACCCCGAAGGATTATGCTGGTTCGGACAAGACCTATCCTCTCGTTGTCTGGCTGCATGGCGGTGACCAGGGTGGCAGCGATGTCGAGAAGCTGCGCACAAGTGGTCTGCCGAAAATGATTGAAGAGGGGCGTGATTTTCCTTTCCTGGTGTTCTCGCCGCAAAACCCAAGTGAGGAACTGCTTTACCCGATCGAGCGTGTTGCAGCCACTCTGCAGTCGGTGGTGGCCGATCATCGGGTGGACCGCAGCCGCATCTACCTGATCGGTTATAGCCGAGGTGGATTTGGCGCATGGTCAATGGCCGAACAGTTTCCGGAGACCTTTGCGGCTGTCGTGCCGATCGCCGGCGGCGGTATCCGGCATTATCTCAACCGCACCAATGAAAAGACCGCCTTCTGGGCTTTCCACGGTGCAAATGACGAGGTGATACCGTTGTCCGACACCGTGGTTCTCGTTCAACGCCTTCAGGAGTTGAAACGCAATGTTCGGCTCACCGTGTTCGAGGAGACAAATCATCAGGCGGTGGAGGGAAAAGTGCTGAAGGACGAGGCGATGTGGACGTGGCTTCTCGAACAGAAGCTTGCTGAGGTCAAAGCACCGTCTTCTCCCTGAGTTTCCGGATTACTGATTGAGGCAATCACAGACAAAGCCGCCCGGCGCTTCCGCCGGACGGTTGTCTTTAGAGGCTCGATGTCGATCTAAAGGAAGCTGCTTTCGAACAGCTCGCCTGAATAGGCCGCGTGGGTGACGCCCGCTTCAAGGTCGGCCCTGGTCAACTCATCGACAAAAACACCGTTCTGCATGACGAGAACGCGGTCGCACATATGGGCGATGACCGCGAGATCGTGGCTGACGAGAACGAAAGTAAGGTCGCGTTCCTCGCGCTGGTCGGCCAGCAGATTGAGGATTTCCGCCTGAATGGACACGTCGAGCGCGGATGTCGGCTCATCGAGCAGCAGGATCGGCGGCTCGAGGATCAGCGCGCGGGCGATCGCCACACGCTGGCGCTGGCCGCCTGACAGTTCATGCGGGAACCGCTCGGCAAAATGTGCGGGCAGGCCGACCTGTTGCAGGGCGGCCGGCACTTTCGACCAGCCATCGCCAAGCCCCATGGAGCGGATCGGTTCGGCCAGAGCCCGGCCGATGCGATGGCGTGGGTGTAACGAACCGTACGGGTCCTGAAACACCATCTGCGCCAGTTTCAGTTCCTCGCGGCTGCGCACCTTGCCGACCGGCTTGTCATCGAAACTGATCGATCCGGTCCACACCGATTCCAGCCCCGCCAGCGACCGCAGCAATGTCGATTTGCCGCAACCGCTTTCGCCGACGATGCCGAGCGTTTCACCCCTGTTGACCTTGAGGCTGACGCCGCGAACGACGTGATTGCGGTTTTCCTTCGTGCCATAGACGACATCAAGCTTGTCTACCGTGATCATCGCATCACCTCCGCATCAATTGCCTGTCGGTCGAGTACCTTGAGACGCCTGACCGGATTGCGGGGGTCGGGCATCGCCGCGATCAGGCCGCGCGTATAGGGATGTTGCGCATCCTCCAGCTTCGTCAGCGTTTCCACCACGCGTCCGCCATACATGACCAGCACGCGTTCGCAGAAGGCCGAGACCATGCGGATGTCATGGCTGATGAGAATGAGGCCCGAATTGTTTTCACGCACCATCTCGTCCAGAAGCAGAAGCACATCCTTGCGAACGCTGACATCGAGAGCCGAGGTCGGCTCGTCGGCGATAACCAGCTTCGGTTTGGCGAGCAGCATCATGGCGATCATCACGCGCTGCCCCATGCCGCCGGAAATCTGATGCGGATAAAGCCCCATCACGCGGTCGGGATCGTTGATGCGCACGCGCAGCAACATGTCGCGCGCGGCGTTTCTCGCTGCCTTGCCGGTGAGAGCGAGATGCAGTTCGGCCGCCTCCGCCACCTGTTTTCCGATCGGCAGGACCGGATTGAGCGAATAACGCGGGTCCTGCATGATCAGCGCCATCTCGCTGCCGCGGATTGCGCCCATCTGGCGTTCGGTTCTTGTAAGCAGCGGTTCGGAGAGGAAGTCCATGCGCTCCGCCGTAACGGTGGCGCTTTTCGGCAGAAGCCGCATGGCGGCGCGGCCGGTCGTGGACTTGCCGGAGCCGGATTCGCCGACGATGCCGACACGCTCGCGCCCGACGTCGAAGTTGACATTGGAAACGGCGGGAATGGAGTTGCGGCCGAAGCGAACGTTGAGATCGCGGACCGAAAGAATGGGGGAGCTATCAGGAACGGGCATGGCGCGGATCCAGCAGGTCTCGCAGCGTATCGCCGGCGATGTTGAAGGCAAGGCTCGTCAGCAGGATGGCGATGCCGGGCATGACGGCGACCCACCAGTAATCGAGCATGAATTTACGGCCGCTGGAGATCATCGCTCCCCATTCCGGCAGCGGCGGCTGAGCGCCCAGACCGAGGAAGCCGAGCGACGCGGCAGTGAGGATGATGCCGGCCATGTTCAGCGTCAGGCGGACGATGACCGAAGGAATACACATCGGCGCAATGTATAAGAACAGGATGCGCAGCGGTGACGCGCCATAAAGGCGGGCGGCGGCGACATAATCCGTATTGCGCACGACGAGAGCTTCGGCGCGGGCGAGACGCGCAATTGGCGGCCAGGCAGTCAGCGAGATCGCGATGATCGCCGTGCCGAGACCCGCACCCATGGCGGCCGCAAAGGCAAGCGCCAGCACGAGCGATGGGAAGGACAGAACGATATCGGTGGCGCGCATCAGGATCGCGTCGGTTCTGCCGCCGAAGAAACCGGCCATCACGCCAATCGCAAGGCCGATGGGGCCGACGATAACCGAGACCGACAAGACGGTCTGGATGGTGATGCGGGTGCCATAGACAAGCCGGCTGAAAATATCCCGGCCGAATTCGTCGGTTCCGGCCAGATGCAGCCAACTGGGTGGCTGAAGCGCGTTATCGAGGGCCTGGCGCGCCGGATCGAATGGCGCAATGAGCGGCGCAAAGATCGCGACGAGAACCAGGATGGCAAGGATGGCAAAACCGAACATTCCAAGCGGCTCGTCACCGAGCTTTCTTAATGTCCGGAATGTCGTGGTCGACAGGCGTGACAGGGCGCTGCGGCCGTGAACGCCATTATTCTGGGTGATATCGGTCATCGAGCGACCTCCCGTGTGCGCGGGTCCAGCGTGGTATAGGCCACGTCTGCCAGGAAGTTGAGCATCATGAAGATGAATCCGATGACGATGGTGGCCGCGAGAATGGCATTCATGTCACCGATGAGCAGGGCGTTGGTCATGTATTGACCGATCCCGGGCCAGGAAAAGACGATTTCCGTCACCACGGCACCTTCGAGAAGATTGCCATAGGAGATGGCGAGAACGGTGATGAGCTGGACGGCGATGTTGGGCAGCACGTGCCGGGTGACCGTGCGTGCCGGGCTGACGCCCTTGGCGCGCGCCGCGATCACATAATCCTGGCTGAGTTGCTCCAGCGTGAAAGCGCGTGTCATGCGGGTGATATAGGCCATCGCCATATAGGCAAGGATGATCGCCGGCAGGAGGATGTGCGAAAGCGCGTTCCAGAAAATCTCGGTTTCGCCGGCGAGCAGGGTATCGACCAGCATCAGTCCCGTTTTCGGTTCCACGAGGCCTTCGTAAAAAACGTCGACACGGCCGGGGCCAGCAACAAGATTGAGATTGGCGTAGAAAATCACCAGCCCGACGATGCCGAACCAGAAGACCGGGATCGAATGTCCCACCAGTGCGAAGACACGCGCGAATTTGTCGATGAACGTATCGCGAAACAGCGCGGCGGAAAGACCAAGCGGCACACCGATGACGGTGGAGATGATGATCGCCAGCGTCGCCAGTTCCAGCGTTGCCGGAAAGGCCTGCGCCAGATCCTTCGTCACCGGATTGCCGGTCAGGATCGCTATGCCGAAATCGCCATGCAGCAGGCCGCGCAGATAAAGGAAGAACTGCTGGTAGAGCGGCAGATCAAGTCCGAGCCGCGCCCGCATGGCCTCATAGGCCTTGGGGTCCGCAAGCTCGCCGACGATTGCGCCAACCGGATCGGTTGGCATGACGCGGCCAATGATGAACGTGATGCAAAGCAGAATGAAGAGGCTGATGACAAGTTGCAGGAAGCGATGTCCAAGCCCGCGCAGTGAGATTTCCGTCATTGCAGGCCGCACTTCCGCAAGAGGGAACCGTCAGCGAATGGCGTACCGCGAACCGCTCGCCGATGACGCGCAATTCTCCATTGCAAAAACTCTTGATGGTACTTCATCCCAACTCCTCCCTGAGCTAACATGAAAACATATGACGTAACACAAAGTCATCATATGAGTAACGAAGGGATTCGTATTTCGCAAGAGGGAAGAGTGGCATGAGGGACGATATGGCAAAACCGCGGGAGCGACGGGCGCAACAGATCATCGACAATCTCAGCGCGGAAATTCGCAGCGGTAAACTGAGAAATGGTGACCAGCTTCCCACGGAACCGCAGCTTGAGCGCACCTATGGCGTGAGCCGAACGGTGGTGCGCGAGGCGATCGCGGATCTGCGCTCTGCCGGTTATGTCGTTCCCATCCAGGGCAAGGGGGTTTTTGTCAGCAATACCAGTGAATGGGCCGGGGTAAAGCTGACCCAGTCAGAAGCTGGCACCATTGCGGAAACGCTGGAAATGCTGGAGTTCCGGCTGGCAACGGAAGGGGAGGCGGCGGCGATTGCCGCATACCGCCGGACGGCCCAGCAGGAAGCCGCAATCTCTGCCGCGCACCGGAAAATGGCCCGCGCCATAGATGCCGGCGAAACCACCGTTGACGCCGATTACGAGTTCCACACAGCCATCGCGATCGCCACGAATAACCGCTTTTATCTGGAGGCTCTGCGCCAGTTCGGTTCGCGCTCTATACCGCGCGGTCAGTTTCCGACGCTGCCTGAGACGGGGGATGCGAATTATCTTCGCAAAGTGCAGGCGGAACACGATGCAATCCTGCGCGCCATCGTCGAGCAGGACCCGGATGCGGCGCGAAAAGCCATGCGCGAACATATGCTTGCGAGCCAGCGTCGATATCGCCTGCTTTCGGAGGCGCAATAGCATCTCGACACTCATCTTATTTCGTGCGATGTCATATGATGACTTGCATGGAGAGAGGAGAGAATCGATGTATGTCGGCACCCAGGTTGCTGCACGCGATGATGAGGATTTCAAGGTTTGGGCGCAGCTCGGCGTCAAAAACATAAGCGCTGACCCGCCCGGAAAACCCGCGAGCTGGGTTCTCGATGACTTCGAGCGTCTGCGCGACAAGGTCGAAAGTTTTGGTCTGGTGCTGGACATGGTGCAACTGCCCCTGCCTTCCCGGCCGATCGAACAGGCATCGTATCCCGATATCCTGCTTGCCGGTCCGGAGCGTGACCGGCAGATCGATGCCGTCTGCACGATGATCGAGAACATTGCCAAAGCCGGCATTCCGGCAGCGAAATACAATCTCAACCTCATCGGCATTCCGCGCACTGAAATGGAACGTGGCCGCGGCGGTTCGCTGAATGAAGCGTGGCGCTGGGAAAAGGCCGACCACAATGCCGATCCGGGTGTCGCCGGGGTGCTTTCGGAAGACGAGAACTGGGAGCGCATCGATTATTTCCTCGAGCGCGTGGTGCCGGTCGCGGCAAGCAACCGGGTCCGCTTGGCATGCCATCCGCACGATCCCTATACGCCGCCGGGCTATAAGGGCGTCACCCGCGTGCTTGGCACCGTAGAGGGCCTGAAGAAATTCGTACAGATGCGCGAAAATCCCTATCACGGCCTGAATTTCTGCCAGGGGTCGATTGGCGAGATGCTCGATAATCCGCGTGAGGAGATCGACGACATCATCCGCTGGTTCGGCAGCCGCGATAAGATTTTCAACGTCCATTTCCGCAATATCAGCGGCGGCAAGCTGTCGTTCATGGAGACGTTCCCCGATGAGGGCGACATGGACATGGTGCGTTCGCTGAAGCTCTACCATGAGCTGGGCTATCGCTACATGATCATGCCCGATCATGTGCCGACGATTGCCGGCCGTGACGCTGTCGGTGTCGCCTTCGCCTTCTGCTACGGCTATATCGCAGCACTTCTGGAAGCACTCAACAACAAGCATCTTTGACCGTTTCAGGCCGGTCGGCGCAGGTTCGCGCCGCCGGCTTCATCCATAACTACCGATCTGTAGGAGGAGCAGGTATGAGAAAATCATTGATCCGTCTCGCATTCACCACCGTTCTGGGGGCAATGCTTGTGCCGGCGGCGCCAAGTCTGGCAAAAACCCCCAACGACCAGCTTATCATTGCAACGTCGCTGGCTCAGGTTCTGTCGCTTGATCCGCATCAGGCCACCGAAGCCAAGGCCAACGAAATCATGGCCAATCTTTATGATCGCCTGATTTCGGTGGATGGTTCGGGCAAGGTTTCGCCGCAGCTGGCGGAGCGTTGGGAGACAGACGACAAGGGCATCACGTTCCATCTTCGCGAGGCAAAATTCGCGTCCGGCAATCCCGTCACCTCTGCGGATGTGGTTTATTCGTTCAGCCGCCTGTTGAAGATGAACCAGGCGGCTGCCGCCAATCTTAAGCGTGTCGGTTATAATGCTGACAATGTCGACAAGCTGGTGAGCGCGCCGGATGAAAAAACGGTCCGCATCGAACTTTCCGGTGAAACCACGTCCGAACTGCTGCTCTATCGCCTTGCCATGGTCATCGCCAGCGTTGTCGACAGCAAGGAACTCAAGTCCCATGAAGTCAATGATGATTGGGGCAATGCCTGGCTGAGAACGAATTCCGCCGGTTCCGGCCCGTTCACGCTCAATCGCTGGTCGCCCAATGAGATCATCATTCTCGAGGCCAACAAGGATTATGTGGCCGGCAGCCCGAAAATGCGCCGCGTCATCGTGCGACACGTGCCGGAAAGCCAGGTCGAGCGTCTTATGCTGGAGCGCGGCGATATCGACATTGCCAGCGCGCTGACGGCGGCCGACCTTGCGATCTTCAACAACAAGGAAGGTTTTCAGATCCAGCGCGTGCCGACCGGCGGTTTCTACGTTCTGTCCATGAATGCCGGCAAGGAGCCTTTGTCCAACCCCAAGGTCCGCGAAGCGATTGCCTATGGCATCGATTACAAGGGCATGGAAAAGACCATCATGGGGCCTTATGGCCGGGCACGCACGGTGCCGGTGCCGGAGAATTTCGAATATGCCATTCCAAGCCCGGACTGGAAACTCGATGTTCCCAAAGCCAAGGAACTGCTTAAGGAAGCCGGATATGAGAACGGCTTTACGCTTAATCTGAAGACGATTGCGCAGACACCGCGTATCGACCTTGCCACCGCAATCCAGGCGTCTCTGAGCCAGATCGGCATCAAGGTCAACATTCAGCAGGGCAACGGTTCGGACGTCATTGCCGCCCACCGCGCCCGCGATTTCGATCTGCTCATTCCGCAGACCGGCGCCTATATGCCGAATGTGCTGGGTTCGATGGAGCAGTTTTCCAGCAACCCTGACAATTCGCTTGCCGCCAATAATGCCGGTAATTTCGTCTGGCGCTCGGCCTGGGACATTCCGGAACTGACTGCGTTGACGGCAAAGGCTTCGCTTGAGCCTGACGCCAAGAAGCGTGGTGCAATCTACACCGAGATGCAGGAAAAGTTCGTAGCGCAGAATCCGGCCGTGCTGCCGATGTTCGAGCGGTTCGAACCGATCGTGCTGAATGCGCGCGTGAAGGACTATGTCGGCCATCCAAGCCAGACGACGCGGCTGGAAAAAGTGACGAAGGACTAAGGGTAAAACCACATACCATCTGAAAACCTGTGACGGGCGGTCTTACCGCCCGTTTTTTATGGGCAGTTGCAGCGTGATGTTTTAGGGCAAACCGTTGGTTTCAGGCGATTATCGTCATCATCCCGAAATTTCGGGGGTTTTCTCAGGGACTTCATCGGATTAGACCCTGTGATGATCATTCCTTCCGCTGGGCGAGAGTCGCAAACTCCGCTCATCAACCTCCCGCAAAATACGTTGACGATCATGAACCTTGCACAGATAAAACTTCCGTCGCGGCCGCTGAGCCTCAAGCGTGGCGTCATTTCGGTGCCGGCAGCCTATTATTTCTCCATTCCGGTGCTTCTGGTAATCCTGGCGGTGATGCTTGTAGCCGAGGGCCCGGGCATATTGCGCGACTACCAGATCAGCAAAGATCCGCTGGAGATTGAAAGCGGCGATATCAACGGCAGCTGCAAGACACGCAAGGCGATCTTTACGACCTGCGAGGCGGACCTTTCTTATGAGCACGCCGGCGTGAGCTACACGAAGGAAGTCGAGGTTATGTTCGTCGATTTCCATTCCGGCGACTATGAGACCGGGCTGGTCATTTCCTCGAAAAACCCGGAGCTCGCAACGATCTCCCTCGGCCTCGATATGCTCTGGAACCGCATCATCACGCTCGGCGTATTTGTCGCCCTGCTTGGTTTCGGCAGTCTGGCAATGCTGTTTACGCTTATCCGCGTTCTGCGAGCCCGCCTGCAGCTGCGGCATCCGGCCCCTTTGACCGTCATCCCCGTGGCGCTGACGGCAGTCGCCGAAAAACGCAGCCGCCTTTTCGTGACCTATGCCGATACGGTGAGAGACGCCAGGACCAAGCGGCAGTCCTTCACCCATCTGGAGAGGGGACGCATCCCTGTCGTCGTTGGTCACACCGGAAAACACGATGTGGCGCTGGCAGTCTGGCACGGCAATACCGCGCTTCCGGTTCTGCTCGACGACCAGCTGGAGCGGATCGACCTGTCGGACGAGGAGAGGGCGCAGGCTCTTGCATCAATTGCACCGATGGTTGCGAGCCAGGCGCAGGAAGGCTCCTCCACTGCCGGTGCGGCGATAAAGAAACAACCGGGCCTTCTGCGGCGGCTGGGCACTTTCGTCGCAATCGTGGCCGTCATCATTATCGCGGTCTTCGGTTACTGGTTGTGGTACGTCACAGCCGCGCCGTCGCAATTCAATTCGCCGGGCATGGACCTCAACAACATGATGCCTGCAGCCCTCAATGAATGGGGTTGCACCCGTCTGCAGGAGCGCTTTGCAGACGGCCCGGCACCCTTTGGATGCACTGCGGCCGACTATCGAAGCTGGAAATAACGGCTTTTCTCTCTAATCCCGCCGGACCGCGCGCAGTGTTTTGCGCCGGTCCGGTGCATTTCCTGTTCGGCACAGAACGGATGGCGCCATTTATCAATAGTTGCATTAGAGATTTATAAATAAACCAAATTCATAGTGCGAGCATGGGCGGTTCTTCAGAGGCTGGGAGAGTGCATCATGTTCACGGTTCTGGAATGCGTTGCCGTACAACACGACAGGGCTGTCGTGCTTCTTGCGGCATTGATCTGCCTGCTTGGCATGCTCGCCTTTTTTCACCTGTTGTTACGTGCGGAGGAAAGTCCGGCTGGCCGCAAGCCCTATTGGGTGCTGACGGCCGCCTTTGCCGGAGGGCTCAGCGTCTGGGCCACACATTTCGTCGCCATGCTTGCCTATAAGGGTTCGGTCCCTATCGGGTTTGATTTTTTCTTCACGGCTCTTTCCGCAGGACTTCCGGTTCTGGGTTTCTGGCTGGCGCTCAGGGTGCCCTCGCAGGCAGGTTACAGCCCGGCAATCGTTGGAACGCTGGTGACCGTTTCGGTCGCCGTCATGCATTTCGTCGGCATGGCGGGAATGGATGTCGCCGCCACCGTCAGCTATCGCTGGGGGTCGGTTATTGGCGGTTTTGCCGTTGCCTGGGTGTTTTTTCTTCTGGCTTTTTTCCTGTTTCGCCGTTCCGGCTCCTGGGAACAACGTATCTTCCTTCCGGCCGGCTCTTCGATCCTGGCAATCTGCGCGCTGCACTTCACCACCGTTTCGGCAACGGTTCTGTCGCCGGATCCTTCCATTTCCGGTCCTGACCCCGATAGTCTCGCAAGGCTGATGGTGATCGGCGCCGTGTCCGGCGTAACGTTCCTGATCCTTTGTGCGACCGCTACCGCGGCTCTGGTGGATCGCTACCTTGTCGATCTCAAGGGCCTTGTCGATGCGACATTGGATGGCCTTGCCGTTGTGCGTGATGGTCGTATCGTTGAGCTTAACACCCGTTTTGCCGGTCTTCTCGGCAATGATGAGGTATCCCTGATCGGGAAAAATCCCGATGATCTGTTCCAGGCCATCGACGGGCAACCCGCCTATCTGCCGCGCCATGCGCCGGTTGAGGCGATCCGCGAGCGGGCCGACCGGCAACAGGTGTTCGAGCTTGCCGTGCGTACCATCGAATATCGTGGTCGCCCCTGCGAGGTGATGGCCATTCGCGACCTGACGGAGAAGCGCGAGGCGCAGCGGGAAATCGAATATCTCGCACGCCATGATGTGCTGACGGGCCTTGCCAACCGTACGATGTTCCAGACGCGGCTGCGCCAGCAAATCGAGAATTGCGACGAAGAGGACGAATTTGCGCTGCTGGCGCTCGATCTCGACCGGTTCAAGGCGGTCAATGACATATTCGGCCATGCCGAGGGCGACCGGGTGCTGAAAAGGGTTGCTGCCATTCTCCACGAATGCGCAAGGGCAGGGGATGTGGTCGCGCGCCTCGGCGGCGATGAGTTCGTCATCCTGACGGCCCGGCACACCAAGGCGGATGAGGCGCGCCTGCTCGCCGAGACCATCCTTGGCATGTTCGCGCTGAAAATGAATGTTGCCAACGACCCGACCGCGGTCGGCGTCAGCATCGGCATCGCCGTTTTCCCGCGCGACGGTCGGGATGATGAAAGCATCATGCACGCGGCAGATCTGGCGCTTTACCGCGCCAAGGTCGGCGGGCGCGGCATATTGGCTTTTTACGATCCTCTGATGGATCAGGAGGCGCGTGAGCGCCGGCAGCTCGAAACCGATTTGCGGCTTGCCGTCAATCGCAACGAGTTGCTGCTGAACTACCAGCCGGTCCTGTCGGTGGAATGCGGTCAGGTCGTCGGTTACGAGGCGCTGGTGCGCTGGCAACATCCGACAAGGGGTGTCGTGTCGCCGGATGTTTTCATTCCGATAGCGGAAGAAAGCGGTATCATCATCTCGCTCGGCGAATGGGTGCTGCGTGAGGCCTGCCGCCAGGCGAGCACCTGGGCACCGCATCTAAAAATCGCGGTCAATGTCTCGCCATTGCAATTCTCTCTGGCAAATCTCGGCCATGTCGTCTGCACGGTGCTGATGCAGACCGGTCTTTCGCCGAACCGGCTGGAACTAGAAATCACCGAGGCGGCACTTCTGAAAGACCGCAAGGCGACGCTGATCATTCTCAACCAGTTGAAGGCGCTGGGCGTTGCCATCGTCATGGACGATTTCGGCACGGGTTATTCTTCGCTCAGCAATCTCCAGAGCTTCCCATTCGACAAGATCAAGATCGATCGCAGCTTCATTGCCGCCATGAGCGATGATGACAATGCCCGCGCCATCGTGCGCGCGGTAATCGGCCTTGGCCGCAGCCTCGATCTGCCGGTGACGGCGGAAGGCATCGAAACCGATGCCCAATATCGCATGGTCGTGGATGAAGGATGCGCGCAGGCACAAGGTTATCTCTTCGGCAAACCCGATGTGGCGCCTGCCGGGGCTGCAGGTGCGACCACGCGGAAGAAATATTCCGTTTGAAATAAAGCGCGACGGCATGATGCCGTTGCCTGCCTTCCCCAAAATGATGGAACGAGAGTGGACGCAGATCGTTAGGGTCACGTGTGATGCGTCCACATCGTCGGCGAGATCCGGCACCGGACGGCCGGCGTTATCGAGCGATACAAATGCGCTTGTCACGGGACGCACCACGGATGGATATCTATCTATGGAGAGACCGCGATGACAGACCGCCTCGAGCCGCAGGACCCACGCAGCCAGTATCCGCGTCCGCCATTTTTGACACCCGAACAGGAAATGCCGGGTCTGGTGACGAATATGACGCCTTTTCCGGACCACGGCGAAAAGAGCTACAAGGGCTCGGGCAAGCTTGCCGGGCGCAAGGCGCTGATAACCGGCGGCGATTCCGGCATTGGCCGTGCTGTTGCCATCGCCTTTGCGCGGGAGGGGGCTGATGTGGCGATTTCCTATCTGCCCGAAGAGGAATCCGATGCCGAAGAGGTCGTGGCTCTCATCGAGGCGGAAGGTCGCGTGGCCGTGGCGTTGCCGGGCGATATCACAGATGAGGGCTGGTGCCGGGAACTGGTTGAAAAGGCGGCCGGTGATCTCGACGGCCTGGATATTCTTGTCATCAATGCCGCAAGACAGCAGTATCGCGAAGGCATAGACGAGCTGTCGACCGACGATTTCGACCGCACCATGAAGACCAATCTCTATGCGCTGCACTGGATTGCCCAGGCTGCCGTTCCACACCTGAAGCCGGGCTCGTCGGTGATCACGACAGCATCGATACAGGCCTATGAGCCGTCGCCGATCCTGCTCGACTACGCAACCACCAAGGCCGGCATTGTCGCCTACACCAAAGCGCTTGCCAAACAGCTGATCGAAAAAGGCGTTCGTGCGAATGCGGTGGCGCCCGGACCTTTCTGGACTGTGCTGCAGCCGAGCGGCGGCCAGCCCGACGAAAAGGTGCGCAATTTCGGCAAGGACAGCGATTTTGGCCGGCCGGGACAGCCTGTGGAACTCGCGCCCGTCTATGTGCTGCTGGCCTCTCAGGACGGGAGCTTCATCAATGGCGAGGTCTATGGCGTGACCGGTGGCAGGGGCATTGCCTGAGGGCGGTGTGTCAGTCTTGAGGATATGACATGAAACAGCAGGCAGAACGTTCAGATACGCAGGTAAACGCCCTCGACGTCCGCGACCGGCTGATACTGGCGCTTTATGCCCAGCTGAAGGCGGAGCGGCAGACACGTGAGGCGATGGAATGGGTCATCCGTAACGGTGGCCTCACGCCCGAGGTGCTGGAGGCAATGGCATCCGACCCCGTGCCGGTGCTGGCTGAGGCGGATATTCCCGCCATCGAGCGTATTCTCCGCGCTGATCGATCTCCACATGACGCTAATAGCGGACGACCATCATGAACCGGAGAGCCAGCTGGAAGGGCCATCTTGCCTTTGCCGATTTCAACTGCGAAATCGGCCTCTATTCCGCGCTGACCTCCACGGAGAAAATCTCGTTCAACATCGTCAACCGCAAGACCGGCCACCGGGTTGAGCGGCAATATGTCGATAGCGATACCGGCGAGGCTGTCGGGCGCGACGATCAGGTCAAGGGTTACGAGCGCGACAATGGTGACTACATCGTCATCGAAGGCGATGAAATCGCGAAACTGATGCCGGAGAGTGACAAGATCATTCGCATCCGGCATTTTCTTGAATGTGACGACATCGACAAGCTGTTTTTCGACAAATCCTATTACCTCGCCCCAACGCAGGAAGGCGGGGAGGAGGCGCTGACACTGCTGGCAAAGGCCATGCAGGACGAAAACGTCGTTGCGCTTGGCGAGGCGGTGCTTTTCCGCCGCAACCGCATGCTGCTGATCCGCCCAAGCGGCAAGGCGCTCGTCGCCACCACGCTGAATTTCGGTTACGAGGTGCGCGCTGAGAGCAGCGTGTTCAAGTCTATTCCAGATATCCAGTTCGATGCCGAGATGCTGGAGCTTGCCGGCCATATCATCGAAACACGCGCCGGCACCTTTGATCCCTCCGAATATAGCGACCGGTACAATGATGCCCTCGCGGAACTGGTGAAGGCCAAGATCGAGGGCCGGGAAATCCCCAGGCGGGCCGCGCCGAAAGAAGACAATGTCATCGATCTGAAAGAGGCCCTGCGCCGCAGCGCGAAGGCCGAGGGCGGGAAGAAGAACACGACGGGCCGCAGGACTTCCCGGAAAGCGAGCTGATGCATGGGATTGCAGACCTATAACGCCAAGCGCAGTTTCGACAAGACGCCGGAGCCGAAGGGCACCCGGGCCGAAGCTCAGGGGTCGAGTTTCGTGATCCAGAAACACGATGCCCGCCGGCTGCATTATGATTTCCGGCTGGAAATGGACGGGGTGCTGAAAAGCTGGGCGGTGACGCGTGGCCCGAGCCTCGACCCCGAGGACAAACGCCTTGCGGTGCATGTGGAAGACCACCCGCTGAGCTATGGTGATTTCGAAGGCGTCATTCCCAAGGGCCAATATGGCGGTGGAACGGTCATCGTCTGGGATCGTGGCGTCTGGAGGCCGATTGGTGATGCGAGGAAAGGATATCGCAAGGGCCATCTCGAATTTGAACTTGATGGCGAAAAGCTGAAAGGGCGCTGGCACCTGGTGCGTATGCACGGAAAACCCGGTGAGAGCAGGGAAAACTGGCTGCTGATCAAGGGGGATGATGAGGAGGCCCGGCATAAGGGTGGTGCGGATATTCTGGAGGAGCGACCGGAATCGGTAAAGACCGGACGGAGCGTCGAGGATGTCGCGGCCAAACCGAAAGACACGTGGAATTCCAAGCCGGTATCCAAAAAGGCTGCTGCCTCTTCTTCCGGCCAAAAGCAGGCGCACGCCTTGCCAAAGGGAGCACGCAAACAGGCGCTTCCGTCCTTCGTGCCGCCGGCGCTGGCAACGCTGAAGCCGAAACCGCCGACCGGTTCCCGCTGGCTGCATGAGATCAAATTCGATGGTTACCGTCTGCAGGTGCGGCTCGATCACGGCAAACTCCAGCTTCTGACCCGCAGCGGGTTGGACTGGACGGAGAAGTTTGGCGATGCGGTGGCACGCGCGCTAAAGGCCCTGCCGGCCGAAACACTGCTCATGGACGGGGAAATCGTCGTGGAACGCGACAGCGGCGCCTCCGACTTCTCGGCATTGCAGCATGATCTGAGCGAGGGGCGAAGCGACCGTTTCGTTTTTTACGCTTTCGATCTGCTTTATCTTGATGGCACCGATCTGCGCGGTGCGGCGCTTACTGACCGCAAGGCGCTGCTGGAAAAGCTGTTGCCGGCGGGTGATCCCAAGCTGCGATACAGCGAACATTTCGAGGAGAGTGGCGAGCTTGTGCTGGACCATGCCTGCCGCCTCAGCCTTGAAGGCGTTATTTCCAAGGTCAAGAACAGCCAATATGTTTCCGGCCGCAAAGGCGAATGGGTCAAATCCAAATGCTCCATGCGGCAGGAATTCGTCATTGGCGGCTACACGCTCTCTTCGACATCGGACCACGCCATCGGCTCGCTGGTGCTTGGCGTTTATGAAAAGGGCAAGCTGCGCCATGTCGGCCGTGTCGGCACCGGCTACACGGGTGAGGTGGCCGAAATGCTGCTTGGCCGCCTGAAACCGCTGGACCGCAAGGAGAGCCCGTTCGGCGACAAGCTCACCGCGCTTGCACGCCGCGACCTTCACTTCGTCACGCCGCAACTGGTGGCGGAAGTCGAGTTTCGGGCCTGGTCTGGCGATGGCAATCTGCGTCACGCTTCCTTCCGCGGCCTGCGCGAAGACAAGCCGGTGGAAGAAATCGAACGCGAGGAGAAGGCCGTGAGCGATACAGGCGCGCCGCAATCCACCATCAAATTCACCCATCCGGACCGGCTTTATTGGCCTGATGACGGAGTGACCAAGGAGGGGCTCGCCGATTATTACGCGCAGGTGTGGCGGCATATGGCGCCCTTCGTCGTCGACCGACCGCTGGCGTTGCTGCGCTGTCCCGAGGGTATAGAGGGGCAGCGTTTTTTCCAGAAACACGCCTGGCGCGGCATCAACAAGGCCGTGGAACAGATCAAGGATCCCAAGGACAAGGGCGGCGAACCGCTGATCCGCATCACCGATTTCGACGGCCTTATGGCTCTGGTCCAGTCCGCCACGCTTGAAATTCACCCATGGGGCGCAACGACTGCCAACTGGGAGAAGCCGGACATGATCACCATGGATATCGACCCCGGGGAAGACGTGGCCTGGGAAGAGGTGATCGAGGCGGCGTTGGAACTGAAACGGCGTTTCGAAGACGCCGGGCTTGCGGCCTTCGTCAAGACGTCCGGCGGTAAGGGCCTGCATGTCGTGGCGCCGCTCAAACCGCAGGCGGGCTGGGCCGCCGTCAAGGCTTTCTCAAAAGCGATGGCCGCCGATATGTCGAAGGCTGAACCCGATAAGTATCTTTCCGTGGCCACGAAAGCAAAACGCAAAGGTCGCCTTTTCATCGATTATCTGCGCAATGGCAGGGGCAATACGGCGGTTGCACCCTATTCGACCCGTGCACGACCGGGGGCGGCGATTTCCGCGCCGCTGGAATGGTCGGAACTCACGGCTGAGATCGGCCCGGCGCATTTTACCGTCAATAATATCGGCGCGCGCCTTTCAGCCCTGAAAAAAGACCCATGGGACGGTTTTTTCGCCGCAGCGGAACCGCTGCCGAAAAAAGCCCGCTGACGGCAGCTGATCATCAGCTTCGTTTTTCGGCAGCAAGGCTTTTTTTCAGTGCGTCCATGATGTTGATGACATTGCCGCCGGTGCGGGCTTTCGTGCCGGTTTTCTTGTTGGACGACGGCGTTTCGTCGCCTTTGGTCTTCAAAAGCGCCTTGATCTTCTTCTGGATCGGGTCCTGCACCAGAGTTGGCTTCCAGCCGGTCATCTGTTTGCCGATGCGCTTTTCCATGGCCTGCAGCAGCGTTTTTTCAATTTTCATTTTCGGGTCGAGCGCGTCGATGCTCTCACGCACCTCTTCGCCATAATGCAGCGTCCACAGGATGATGCCCTTGCCGGAGGGTTCCAGCAGAACTGCCCGTTCGCGGCGGTAAAGCACCAGTCGCGCAATGCCGAACACACCGTTGGCCGTCATGGCTTCGCGAATGACGCTAAAGGCCTCGGTGCCGATCTTGTCTTCCGGACGCAGAAAGTGCGGTCGGTCATACCAGATCCAGTCGATGGACCCCTTCGGTACAAAAGTCTTGATATCGATCGTGCGGGTACTTTCCAGCGCCACGGCATCGATCTCGTCGTCCTCCAGCAGCACATAATCGTCCTCGGCGCGGGGAAACCCCTTTACCTGATTTTTTGCTGCCACGGGCCGGTGAGTGATATTGTCGACATACCGGCTTTCGACGCGATTGCCGGTGTTGCGATTGAGAATGTGGAAACGGTATTTGTTGCCTTCGGTGGTGGCGGGCGTCAGCGAGACGGAGGCTGTTACCAGCGACAGCTTCAGATAACCCTTCCAGAAAACCTGCCGTGCCATTGTTCGCGGTCCGTTTCGCCGTTGATCTCCCGGATCAAACTTCCGCGGGGCGGTATTTGTTCCGGGAGAGTGGCAATCGGGCAGCGGGGCAGTCAGCCGAGCAGAGAAGTCAGCCCGTAGACGGCGGCGGAGATCAGTGCGGCGGCCGGCATGGTCACGATCCATGCGATGACGATGTTACCGGCAAGCCCCCAGCGCACCGCGGAAACCCGGCGTGCCGCCCCCACGCCGACGATGGCGCCGGTAATCGTGTGGGTGGTGGAGACCGGAATTCCGAGCCATGTCGCGCCGAACAATGTCAGCGCGCCGCCGGTTTCGGCGCAGAAACCCTGCATCGGGTTCAGCCGGGTGATCTTCGAGCCCATGGTGTGCACGATGCGCCAGCCGCCGAACAGCGTGCCGAGCGCCATGGCCGACTGGCAGGAAATGACCACCCAGAACGGCACGTAAAAGCTTTCGCCCAGATGCCCCTGGCTGAACAGCAGCACGGCGATGATGCCCATGGTCTTCTGCGCGTCGTTGCCGCCATGGCCGAGCGAATAAAGCGAGGCGGAGATGAACTGCATGACGCGGAAGGTGCGGTCCACCGCAAAAGGTGTCTGCCGAACGAACAGCCAGGAAACGGCGAGCACCAGAAGCAGCGCCAGAAAGAAGCCGATGGCCGGCGACATGAAGATCGCCCCGACGGTTTTCAAGAGGCCCGACCAGACGATCGAGTTAAAACCGACTTTCGCAAATCCGGCACCGACGAGGCCGCCGATCAGCGCATGTGACGAACTGGAAGGAATGCCAAAAACCCAGGTGACGATGTTCCAGACAATCGCGCCGATGAGGGCAGCAAAGATAACCTGCGGCGAAACGATGGCCGGATCGATGATGCCGGTGCCGAGTGTTTCCGCTACATGCAGGCCGAAAAACAGGAAGGCGATGAAATTGAAGAAAGCCGCCCAGGCAACCGCATATTGCGGGCGCAATACGCGGGTGGAAACGATGGTGGCGATGGAATTTGCAGCGTCATGGAGACCATTCAGGAAATCGAAGAACAGCGCGATGGCGATAAGGCCGACAAGCAGCGGCAGGGCAAGTGCGACATCCATCAGACGTTCTCGATAACGATGCCGCTGATCTCGTTGGCCACATCCTCGAAGCGGTCGACGACCTTTTCGAGTTCGCCGTAGATCTCGCTGCTGATCATATAGGCCATGGCGTTACCGGCCGCACCGTGGCGACGGAAAAGGTCTTTCAGGCCCTGATCATGAAGCTCGTCGGAGCGGCCTTCGACGCGGGTGACTTCTTCGGCAATCGCCGAGAGGCGCTGCGCATTGGTGCCGACCTTTTCCAGAAGCGGAATGGCTTCGGCGATCAGGCTTGCCGCACGCACGATCTCATGGCCCATCTCTTTCATCAGCGGATCGAATTCGCCCTGTTCGAACAGGCGGATGGTCTTCACCGTCTTGTGCATCATGTCGATGGCGTCATCCATGGACTGGATGAGGTCCTTGATGTCGCCGCGATCAAAGGGGGTGATGAAGCTGCGCCGCACCGCAAGCAGCACATCGCGGGTAATCTCATCAGCCTGATCTTCGAGGGCGACGATAAGGTCGCAATTCTTCTCGACATCGATGCCGCTTAACAGTTGATTGAGAGCACCAGCCGCCTTGACGACGGTTTCGGAATGTTTGCTGAACAGGTCGAAGAAACGATCCTCGCGCGGCATCAGCTTGCGGAAAATGCTCATCATGCGAATTGGCCCTCAATGGCGCTATTTATGTTGTAGGGGGTAATTGTCATAAAACTGTCATAAATGCAGGCAGGGCATTGATGCAACCCGGAAAATCGGCACTATCAACGCAAATGAAATCTTCCAAGAAAAGCCGGAAAACCCGTCCGGCGCGCCCCCTGACACTGCTTCAGCAGCTCGCTGCCGTTCCCGAAAAGCTCTTCACCGGCGCTTTCCGGCAGCAATATGCCGCCTTGTGTTTTCGCTACGGCGGCAACGGAGACGATGTTGAAATCCTCCTCGTCACGTCGCGCACCACCCAGCGCTGGATTATTCCGCGCGGCTGGCCGATGAAACGCAAGAAGCCGCATGAGGCGGCGGCGATTGAGGCGTGGGAAGAGGCGGGCGTGCGCGGCCGGGTGAGAAAGGCTGCCATTGGCCGTTACACCTATCTGAAGATGCTCGACAATGGCGACGTCGTCCCGTGCATGGTCGATGTATTCCAGATCGAGGTGACGGGTACGGAAACAAGTTTCAAGGAACGGGGCGAACGCCTGGTTGAATGGGTCCGCCCGGATGAGGCCGCGAGGCGCGTTCGGGAAATCGAACTGAAATCACTGCTGGTTGATTTCAGGCCCAAGGGCAAAAGAAAAGACAGGGCGGGTGAGAGCCCCTGAGGGGCCGCCATGTTCTGTGTGCGCAGAGCCCAGATATTACGCTGTCCGAAGCTTTTGCCGTAATGTCATTGCAATATGACGCGCCCAGTTTTGCCGGATGAATTTCATCAGGTGCATTATGCGTTTACGTCGTGCCGCCATGCGGCTTCCCGGCCGTTACCTCCATGCCATCATCGTTCTTTCCGTACTTCTGGCAGGGGCCGGCCACCATGCTTCTGCTCCGATAAGAACCGTTGCCCCATTGACGGAAAAAGCATTGCTGCCTCTCCCGCCAATGGCCGTCCTGCATGCAAACAAGGGGCTTTCAGCCGGGCTGCGCCTCGCGAGGCTGGACCGGGTTATCCGTCGTGTCCGGTTTCCCTGCCTCATCCGGTGCTTTCGGCAAAAGGTTGGCGAAACGCCTGGTGATGCTGTCGATATAGGACAGGATGGTCGGCACGACGATTAGGGTGAGAAGGGTGGAGCTGATGAGGCCGCCGACCACCGCATGCGCCATCGGCGCGCGCTGTGCACCGCCACCGCCGATGGCGAGCCCAAGCGGGATCATTCCGAAGATCATCGCAAGCGTCGTCATGATGATCGGCCGGAAGCGGATTACACCGGCATTCGCCAGCGCTTCGTTGAGCGAAAGTCCGCGTTTCCGCTCCCTGTTGGCGAAATCCACCAGCAGGATACCGTTCTTGGTGACGAGGCCCATCAGCATGATGAAGCCGATCAGCGAGAACATGTTGATCGTGCTGCCGGCCACCATCAAACCCAGAAGGACGCCGGCCAGCGAGAGCGGCAGTGAAGCCATGATGGCGAGCGGTTGCAGGAAGCTGCCGAATTGCGAGGCAAGCACGATGTAAATGAAAATAACCGCCATCGTGAGGGCCTTGACCATGTGGCCAATCGTTTCCTGCATGGTCTCGGCCTCGCCGCCGAAGCGGATGCGGTAACCATCCGGCAGATCGCGGGCGGCGGTCAGGTTTTGCACGGTCTCCATCACGTCGCCAAGCGTGCGGCCGGAGATGTTGGCTGAAACCAGCACCTCACGGCGATTGTCTATGCGACGGATTTCGGCCGGTGCCGGCGAGGTGCCGATCTCGGCGACCTGATCGAGACGCACCATCACCGGTGTGCCGTTCGATGCCGTGCGACCGGTCGCGATCATCAATTCGCCGAGGGTTGCGGCATCGGAGCGCCGATCGCCGGGCAGGCGCACGACGATGTCATAACTGTTGCCGCCACTATCCGTCCATTTCGAAACGTCCTCACCACCGATGAGCGAGGAGAGGGCCGTGGCCAGATCGGAACGGGAAATGCCGAGATCGCTCGCCGCCTCGCGTTTCAGACGCACGGAAAGAACCGAGGTCACGTTGCGGGCGCTGGAATTCACATCCACCAGGCCGGGGATTTTTCTCATATCCTCGACCAGACCAGCGGCTATTTTTTCAAGGACGGCACGGTCGTCGCCAAGGATGCTGAGCTTTACCGGGCTTTCGCCGCCGCCAAGACCGTCCTGAAGGATTGCGACCTCTATGCCGGGTATGGCTGACAGGCGCTTGCGGATCGGTTCGGCCAGCGTCGCGGGTGTTTGTGCGCGCGCTGTCAGCGGCACCAGCCCCACCAGCACCATGGCGCGCTGCTTGCCCGCCGCGCCACCGGTATTGATGGTGCAATAGAGCGTTTCAACCTCGGGAAACGCCCTCAGTGCCTTTTCGACCTGCCGCACTTTAGCCGTCGTGTAATCCAGTGACGAACCGGCCGGGGCCGTCACGGTAATCTGGAAGCGGCCCTCATCGGTAGCAGGTACGAATTCCATGCCGACCAGCGGCACCATGAACAGGCTACCGATGAAGATTCCCGATGTGGTGAGCAGGGTGATGAGCCGGTGGCGCAATGTCCAGCTGATCACATGCCGATATTGTTCGGCCAGCCATTCGAAACCACGATCAAAACGCGTAATCAGCCGGCCAATTGGCCCGCGCCTGGCATCCGGTTGCGCATCCGGGTCGTACCAGACGCTCGAAAGCATCGGATCAAGCGTGAAGGCGACGAAGAGCGAGATCAGCACGGCAGCCGACACGGTGACGCCGAATTCATAGAAGAACCGGCCGATAATGCCGTCCATGAAGGCGACCGGCAGGAAGACCGCCACGATGGTCGCGGTCGTTGCGATCACCGCAAGGCCGATTTCGTTGGTGCCGTCGAGCGCCGCGCGGATATGGGATTTGCCCATGTGCAGATGCCGGGTGATGTTCTCGCGCACGACGATCGCGTCATCCACCAGGATGCCGATGGAGAGTGTGAGCGCCAGAAGGCTGAGTGTATTAAGGGTGAAACCAAGAAAATCGATGACGGCAAGCGTACCGATGATGGCGATTGGCAGTGTCAGGCCGGTGATGACCGTGCTGCGCCAGGAATTCAAAAACAGGAAAACGATGGCGATGGCGAGCGCTGCCCCTTCGATCAGCGTCGTCTGCACCTGATCGACGGATTCCCGGATGGGCGTGGAGGTGTCGGTGACGATGCGCAATTGCACATTCTGCGTGGCCAGCTCGGTATTGAGCTGCTGGATGCGTTTCTTCACATCCGTCACGACCTGAACCGTGTTGGCGTCCTGGACCTTGACGATATCGATTGCCAGCGCCGTCTGGCCATTATAGAGGGCGCGACTTTCGGCATCGACCGCCCCTTCGGAAACCGTGGCGACATCGCGCAGCAGGATCGCCGCGCCACCACGCCTCGCCACCACCATGTCCAGCAGCGCCTGCGGCTCGTCGACGCGACCCTGAACCTGGATCGTGCGTTCGGAGACGGGATCGACGATGCTGCCGGCCGGGCTGTTGCCGTTGCCGGTGCGCAGCGCGTTCACCACCTCGTTGACGCCGACCCCGAGCGCCCGCATGCGTGTTTCGTCCATGGCAACGTCGATCTGTCGTTTGCGGCCGCCCACCAGCGTCGCCTGTCCGACACCTTCAACGGTCGTCAGCTGGCGCACCACTTTCTGGTCGGCAAGGGTGGTGAGTGCTGGCACATCGAGCGACGTCGAACTGATTGCCAGCGAGAGGATAGGTTCGGCGGCGGGATCGAAACGCGAGACGACCGGCTTCTTGGCGTCTTCGGGCAAATTCGCTTCAATGGCGGCGACCTTGTCGCGCACATCCTGTGCCGCGGCGGCCCCCCTTACCTCGAGCTTGAATTTCACGACGACCACGGAGCGCCCCTCATATGAGGTCGAGGTGATCTCATCCAGGCCGCCAATGGCGTTCAGCGCATCCTCGACCGGGCGCGTTATTTCGGTTTCCACGGTCTCCGGCGTCGCACCGGGATAGGTGGTGACCACGACGACGACGGGCACGTCGACATTGGGATATTGATCCAGCCCCAACCGCTGCAGCGAAAAGAGGCCCATGACCAGCAATGTCACCATCATCATGGTGGCGAAGACGGGATGGGAGACGGATATACGCGTCAAGAACATTTCAGCCTGCCTTATCGATGGTCACGGCCATGTCCGGCTGCAATTCCGGAAGCGGTGCAGTCAGGATCATTTCGCCATCCTTCAGGCCCGTGGCGATCTCGATCAGGCTGCCGCCGTTCCAGCGCGATCCGAGCGCCACCGTCTGGCGGCGCAGATGACCGTCCGTCACCTTGAGCACGTGGTAGCCCGTCTCATCCTTGCGAAGCGCGATGGCGGGAACGACGAGCGCGTCGTTTTTTTCGCGGACGAGGATTGATCCGCTGGCAAACATGCCACCCCACAACCGACCGTCGCGATTGGCAAGCCGCAGATAGACGGCGACGAAACGTGTGCCATCCTCGGCAACCGGGCTGATACGCTCGACAGTGCTCTTGACGGTCTGGCCAACGAGGCCGTCAATCTCCAGTTCCGCTGTCTGGCCAGGGGTTACACGGGGAATATCGCGGGTGGCGACCAGAACCTTCGCTTCCAGCACGCTGGTATCGACCAGTGTGAGAAGTTCGCCATCGGCACTGACGCGCGCGCCTGCCTCTGCCAGCCGGCGGGTGACCGTGCCACTGAAAGGCGCGCGGATTTCGGCATTGCTCAATGCAAGGCGGGCAATATCCGTCTGCGCCGAAAGGCTTTGAACCCTTGCGGTTTTCACCACGACATCGCTTTTCGCCTTGTCCAGCTGTTCCGCCGATGTGATGTTTTTGGTGGCAAGCTGTTCGGTTCTCGTCAGTGCCAGCATCGCCAGCGTCAGTTCGGCCTCGGCCGCGTCCCGGTCGCTTTGCCGTTGCAGCAACGCCGCTTGCAGGTCGTCGGTTTCAAAGCGCACCAGCACATCACCGGCCCGCACCGCCTGTCCGTCCCGTACGTTCATCTCCAGAATTTTCCCGGCCTCACGGGTGCGGATCACGATACGGCTGACCGGCTGGAGTTCGCCGCTGACGTTGAGCTTTTCCACCATCTGGCGTGTGCCGATCTTCGCCGTTTCCGCAGCCGTCAGTTCGAAGGGGATGCCGGCCGGGCTCAGGGAGGTGGCCTCGACAATTCCCCTGGCGCGTTCATTCGCATCGACGCTGCCGCGCGCCGGGTCGAGGGCAGTAACGACGAGAACGCAGCCCGCAAGTGCGATCCCGGCCTTGATGCTTCTCTTCACCCACATAATACAATCCTTCCAGGCAAAGTTCCTTGGGTAGCGGCTCACCGAGCCGTCACGTCGCCGGTTATTCAGGCGGATGGTATCTGGATAAGTGACCATAATTGCAGCAGCATTACCCTGCCGCATCGTCTTCGCCGCAATACTGCCGCAACCTTTCTGGCAGACAAAGGCTGGCGAAGGGACGGTGATGCATGAGACTTCTGTTGATCGAAGATGAAAGGGAAATGGCCGATGCGCTGTCGGCAACGCTCGGCAAGCAGGGCATCGTCATCGACCATACGATGCGGCTTGGTGACGCGATGGAACTGACGCGCCAGCATGTTTACGACGCCATCCTGCTCGACCGCCGGCTACCGGATGGGGAGGGTCTTGCGCTCATCCCGAAACTGCGCCGTGCCGGTGTCGATACGCCGATCATCCTGCTCACCGCCATGAATGAGCCGGAGGACCGCATTGCGGGACTGGATGGCGGCGCGGATGATTATCTGGGCAAGCCGTTTCTCGTCGGCGAGCTTCTGGCGCGGGTGCGCGCGGTTCTGAGACGACCGGTAAACCTTGCACCAGCCCAGATCACCGTGGGCCGGATCGTGATCGACCCACTGCATCTCAGCGTCACCATCAATTCCCTTCCCTTCGATCTTCCCAGACGCGAACTTCTGGTTCTCGTCGCGCTCGCCAAGCGCAAGGGTAAATCTATGCTGCGTTCCACCCTCGAGGCGGCCGTTTATAATTACGAGGAAGAAATCCAGTCCAATGCGCTCGACGCGCATATATCGCGGCTGCGCAAACGCCTGCTCGACGCCTCGGCCGGTGTGAGCGTGCACAATATTCGTGGCATCGGTTATCTGTTGAAGGAAGAGGCATGAAAGCGCAGGGCAAATCCAACCCGTCCCTGTGGTGGCAACTGAGCTGGCAACTCAGCATCGTCGTCTCCGCCATGATCGCCGTCGTCATCATCGGGCTTTGTGTTTACGGGGTGATGCGGGTCTCTCCCAATATCGGGCTTTGGGAGGATCTGTCTTCGACACTCGGCGAGTCGCTTTCGCTCGATCCGCAGAAGGGGCTCGTCCTCACCGAGGGGCCGGCGCTGAAGGCCCTCAAGGCGGAGAATAAAGAACTCTGGTTCGTTGCCTCGACGCTGGATGGTCAGTCCGTGACCTATGGCGCTGTGCCAGCGGTCTATGCCGAGCTGTCGCGTTACGCCCATCTGATGATGGATGCCGATATTCGCGGCGGTGCCGGCATATCCGAGGTTGCGCTGTCTGAAAGTCTCGATACGGCATCTGGGCCGCTGAGGGTCATGTTCGGCGGAACCTCCCATATCAGCGCGTCGTTTCTGACGCTTCTTCTCGGCACTTATCCGATCTATGTTCCGCTGCTGGCGGTTATCCTGCCTGCGGTGTTCTTTTCCGTGCCGCGCATCGTGCGCCAGGCGCTCGCCGGTCTCAGTTCCGTCGTCCGGAAAGCCCCGGAGATCGACCCGCGCCGGGCGGGCTCGAAGCTTCCAGTCGAGGATGTGCCGCGGGAAGTCGTGCCGTTGATTGTGTCTTTCAACAGCATCCTTGAACGGCTTGAGCAGCAGTTTCGGGCGCGGCAACGGTTTCTCATCGATGCGGCGCATGAACTCAGAACACCGATCGCCATCATGCAGACCCGGATAGAGGGTCTGCCGGAAGGGTCGGAACGGCAGCGCCTGATGGAGGATGTCGCGCGGCTTGGCGAGACCGCGGAGCAGCTTCTGGCCGTGGAGCGGAACGATCAGGTGCACGACCGATGGGAGACGGTCGATCTCGTCGAGATCGCCCGTACAGTCGTCGCCGATCTTGCGCCGCTGGCGCTGTCTGCGGGTTACGATATTTCCTTCGACACGCAGATAGCGTGCTACGAGATGCAGGGCAATCCCTTCGCCCTGCCGCGCGCCGTCAATAATATCGTGCGCAACGCCATCGACCATGGCGGAAACAGAGGAATGATCCAGGTCTCGGTTCTCGCAAACGGGGAAATTGCGGTTTCCGATGAAGGGCAGGGCATAGCCGAAGACCATCAGGAGCGGATATTCGAGCCATTTTATCGTGTGACACCGCGAAGCACGGGAGCAGGCCTGGGTCTCAGCCTTGTCAAGCAGATCGTCGCTGACCACAATGGACGTGTCCGTCTGGAGAGTTCCGCCTTCGGAAGCACATTCCGGCTCTGCTTCTGATCGCCATTTTTGCAGCGCCTGCGGACCGCGATTGTAATGCTGCCGCAATTTTAGCTGTCGTAGCGTGCGGGGCACAGGAAATCTTTCCAACCGGAGCACATGCAATGAAACACCAGCGGAATCCGTTCGTCACGGCCAGCGGCAGCAAAGTCGCGCGCAGCCGCAGCGCCACCTTCGCCACCTTGCCTTTTGCCCTCATCATGTCCGGCTGTGCCTCCGTTCCGCTGCAGGAGGGCGGCACGCTGACATCCTATGCGCAGCTCAGTCCCGCCAAGGGCAAGTTCACCAAGACCAGAACCTTCGTGGATGCCAAGGGATTGGCCGCGGTTAAAACCGTCGCCATCGTGCCCACCACCTTTTCCTTCACCGCCTCGTCGCGGGTCACCTCGGAAAAGGACCGTACGCTTGTCTCGAACGCGCTCGATCGCGCCATCTGCGTGGCGCTCAGTGACAGATACCGGATCGCCGCTCTTGGCCAGCCGGCGGACATGACGGTGCGCACCGTCATCACCGATCTGGTGCCGACCGACAAGACCATGGCCGGTGTTTCGACGGCGGTGTCGCTCGGCAGCAATTTTGTCCTGCCGGTCGGCGTGCCGCGATTGCCGGTTGGCCTCGGCGGCCTGGCGGTCGAGTCGGAGGCGGTGGACAGTACCGGCGTCCAGCGCGCAGCCGCCGTCTGGTCTAAGGGTGCCAATTCCTTCACCGACAATGCCCGTGTTTCGGAAATCGGCGATGCCTACGGGCTGGCATCGGATTTCGCCAATTATTTTGCGCGCATCCTCGTCACCGGCAAGACCTCCGAAGGTCTGGATATCTCGATCCCATCCGGCCATCGCATGCGCTCGGCCCTCGGCGGCAAGCCGAAATATGCCGAGTGCGACGCCTATGGACGGTCGCGTGGATTGCAGGGCATGGTGGCCGATCAATTCGGCGCACCGCCTGACTGGACGGACAAGCAGGCAAAAGCCGCTTCGCGATAGGATCAACAGGTCTCATCCGCACCCGCCGTTGCCGTGTTGGCGGGACGGGCGGCCTGCGCCCATAATGCCTGCGCCATCGTCTTCAGCCGCAGCGATTCCGCCCATCTGTCGGTGGAATCGTTGCCGTCCCGGTCGGTAATCGCATAGGGCGGAGGGCCGAGTTCACAGGTGAAGACCAGCTCGGCATTATCGGGCGCACGGGATCGCCAGTGCCGGAACCCATAGTCCCACCAGTCCAGAAATAGATCGACCCATGGCCGGTGATGGGCAAAGGAAATCTCGATCTGGATCTGCTCGCACGAGCCGATGCGTCCGTGAAAGGCCTGCGCATTATGAAGGATGCGGTGGATTTGCCTGTGGCTCTCGTCTTCCACCGGAAAGGCGAATTCGCGGGCAACGAGATAATGGGAGAGATCGGCGAGAAGCGGCAGATCGGGTCGCTGCTCAAGCAGGTCCAGCGTAAATAGGAGATCGCTGGTGATGCGGTTGCGGTGAGTCTCGATGTAGACGGGAACGCCAGCCTTCTCGGCAAGCCGCATCCAGCCGTCCAGCAGCGGCATGCAGTCCTTCACCCGGCGCGGGCGGATATCCGCCTGCAGATCGATATGGCTGACCGGAAATTCCTGCGCCAGTTCCAGCGTGTGGCGCAGGTCGTTGACATTGCGTGGAAAGCACACGCCTTCGACCCTGAGGCCCGTGCCACGGATCGCTTCATGGAGACGCCGCACATCCGCACGGTTGGTGTAATGCGCGCTGATCCCGTCAAACCCGGCTTCGGCGATCCGGGCAATGTTTTCCTCAAGGCGGGGTTCAGGGCCATTGCCGTTTAGCCGTTCCATGGCCCAGAGCGATTGAAAGATGAGCAGCTTCTGCATCACGCCGCCCGCGCGCTTTTCAGCAACGTCTTGAGGTTGAGGCCGGGATCGGCAAGCGCCGCCGGATCGGGGCTGATACCGGCGGCAATCAGCATCTCGGCCAGTTTTATGTCTTTCGCAACGCTGTTGCCGATACCCAGCCCGGCTGCTGCGACAAGCTGGCCGTCCTCAAGGAAGAATTCCAGCTCGCCATTGCCGAGCGGACGAATGACGCTTTGATGTCTCGGCTGCGGCAGGCCCGCGACCTGAAGGCCGAGATCATATTGATCCGACCAGAACCACGGGAGGGCGGTAAAAGCCTCGTTTGCGCCGAGACTGTTGCGCGCGGCGATTTCTGCCTGACTGCGGGCATTGCGCCAGCTTTCGAACCGGATATGCCCGCCGGCGGCTTGCGAGACGGCCGCGCAATCGCCCGCCGCGAAGATGTGGGGATCGCTGGTGCGCAGGAAGGCATCGGTCAGAATGCCGTTGCCGGTCGCAAGCGCCGCCGCTTCGGCCAGAGCGATATTGGGCACGACACCGATGGCGGAGACGACGATATCGGCGGGCACGCGCCCGCCATCGGTTAGCAGGACAGCTTCCGGCGTAATCTCCGAAACGCCCTGACCCAGATGGAAATGCACCCCTTCATCGCGATGGCGCGCATGTATCTTTTCGGCAAAACGCGGCGGAACCGCCCGGCCGAGCGGCCGCGCTGCCGCTTCGATAACGCTGACCGTAAGCCCCTTGCCGCGCAGCACCGCGGCAAGCTCCATTCCGATCAGTCCGCCGCCGATGATCGCAATCCGTGCGCCGCTATCGGCGCGGGAGAAAATCACTTCCGCATCCGCATGGGTGCGGAAATTGAGCGCCTGTGCGGCACCGGGGCAGGCGAGTGTTCGCGGCTGCGCCCCGGTTGCGAGGAGCAGCCTGTCATAACCAAGTGTCCGCCCGTCATCGAGCATCACCAGACGGTCTTTCGCATTGATACGGGTCGCTGACACGCCTTGCAGATAAGTGATCCGGGCGGCCGCCAGCGTTCCGTCCGCGCAGATGGGTTTCATCCGCACCGCAGCTTCCAGCGGCTTGGAAAGCGGCGGCCGTTCATAGGGCGGATGCGGCTCGGCGCCGACCAGCGTGATATCGCCGTCGAAGCCGGTTTCGCGCAAAGTAAAGGCGGCGCGGGTTCCCGCCTCGCCGGCGCCGATGATGACGATTGCGTCCATGATATCTCCGTGAGAAGGGGCCGGCGCGCTTTTCAGGGCGCACCGGCTGGGGGAGGGTCAGTTGCGGCTGGCGTAATCGGTCATGTTTTTCCGCGTCACCAGTTCGAAGGGCACCATGACCTGCTTGTCGACCGGCGTGCCGCGCATCAGGGCGACGGCGGCATCGAGCGCACTTGTCGATTGCCCCCTGGCGTTCTGGAACACCGTGGCATCCAGGTCGCCGGCGGCCATGGAGGCAAGCCCGTCCGGGGTGGCGTCGATGCCGATGACGATGACATCATCCATCGAAACGCTTGCCGCCTTCAGCGCCTGCACCGCGCCGATGGCCATTTCGTCATTATTGGCGAAGACGACGTCGATGGGACGTCCGGCGGTGATCCAGTTCGTCGTCATGTCCATGGCGTTTGTCCGTGTCCAGGCCGCCGACTGTTCGTCGGCGATGGTGACGGCCTTGCAGTCACCGGATGCGAGCGCCTGTTTAAAGGACGAGGTACGGTCACGCGATGCCTGATGGGCAAGGTCGCCCATCAATATATAAGCCTGCGCATCCGCCGCCTTTCCTTTTTCCTTGAGCAGCGAACAGGCCGCTTCGCCGGCCAGCCGCCCGGCATCGGTTTCCCTTGAGCCGACATAGGCCTGTTTTTCCGGAAGCCTGGCGACATTGTCCGGCTCGAGATTGAGATAGACGAGCGGAATGCCTGCCTTGGCGGCGGCATCGCTGATGCCGGGTGCGGCCGAGGTGTCCGCCAGCGTGACGATGATCGCATCGACGCCGGCGGCGATGAAATTATTGACCTGGTTGAGCTGCTTGGAAATATCGGCCTGCGCGTCCTCGACCTGGATCTTGACGCCGTCGACTTCCGATGCCCGGGCGCCGAGCCCTTCGCGCAGCAAGGTCTGGAAATTATTGTCGAAGCTCTGCATCGAAACGCCGATGGTCTCGGCTGACGCAGTGCCGGCGAAAAGGACCGCCAGAGCGGCCATGGTACAGATGGATTTCATGTTTGTCCTCCCTTGGGGCGCCGGGCCGCCCGGGTGCATTCCGGAGGCCCTTTCGGGCCTGCTCGAAAGCTCTGCCTAGCCGATGGTGACGCGTACTTCGCCGTCCACCACCTGCGCCGGATAGGTCTTCAGATTCTCGCAGGCGGGAAGCCGCAGGGCTTCGCCGGTGCGGTAATCGAAGGCGCCGGAATGCTTGGGACATTCCACCTCGAAATCCATCACCAGCCCTTCGGCAAGATGGATCGCCTCATGGGTGCACAGGCCGGCAGTGCAATACACGCTGTCATCCGGCCCGCGATAGATCGCGTAGGTGCGTCCGGCGTGGTCGAAGCGGATCGCGCCTTCCTGCTCAATGTCGTCCAGTTTGCAGGCTGAAACCCAGCTCATTCGGCTGCCTCCCCGATGGTATTGCGTGCCTTGCGGGCCGCGAGTTTTTCTTTGCGTTTGCGATAGCGTTCCTGCATGCGGGCCTCTCCTTCCGCCGAGCCGTCGTGCCAGGTGCCGAACCACCGATCGAGCGGAATGAGGGCATCGCCGTAATTCACCTCGAAATATTTGTGGTGGAGGTAATGCGCATAGGCATGGCTATCGACCAGCTTGTCCTCGCCGACCTCGACCTTGTCGAAGCCGACATGGCCGGGGATCGCGCCGAAACCCGCATAATGCAGCTGGTAGAGCATGAGGACCGGATTGGACGGCAGGATCAGGTGATAAAAGGCCGTGCCAAAATAGAGCAGATGCTCGACCGGATGCATGGAGAGCGACGACCAGGGCGACGGGTTCACCGAATTGTGGTGGACGGAATGCACCCATTTATAAAGCAGCGGCACATGGATGAGCCGGTGAATGCAGAAGAAGTGAAATTCGTGGATGATCGGCACCACAAGCGCCACGATCGCAAGCGTCCACGGATTTTCGGCAAAGCTGAGCCAGGGCGCATAACCATTGGCATAGGCCCACAGCATTGCCACTTCGATGGCGGTCCAGATCGTCACGCCGGAAAGGAAGGTACGCAGGATGTTGTCGAGGTTCTGGCTCTCGAACCAGAAGGCCTTGCTCTTCTGTTCGGCGGGGAACTTGCCGTTATATTTGAAGCGGTTTTCCTGCCGCTTGAGAATATAGAGATGGAGTTCGAAACCGCCGTAGAAGAGGAAAACGCAGACCGCATTGACAGCATAAAGCCAGGCAATCCAGCCGATGCCGAGCGTGGCCATGGTTTCGACCGGCGGAATGACAAAGGCCCAGTAGGCAACAGCCGATAGTGCGAAGATCGCATTCCATGGGAAAAAATAATGCGGCAGCCACTTCAGCACCGCCATCAGGCGCGGCGGGAAAGCGAAGAGCGGGGCCGTTTCCACCGGCTGGTTGGGCGCCCAGTCGCCGCGCTTGTTGCGCGTTCCATATTTCAGATCGTCCATAGCGCTCTCCTTCGGGCGCCCGCTTTCGACGCGCCCGTGCAAGTTTTCACGATGAAGGAGGGCGTTCGCACGCCTTGGCCGCCCGTCGCTCCCTGCGATCTGCGGCTTTCCTCCCTGACGCAAAATTAGCAGGGAGGTTTGTGAATGCCGAAGCCTTCCTTGATCAAATCAGATCAAAGGCTCTCTGCGGTGATGGTAACGAAGCGAATGGGGGCGCAGTCGGGTTCGATATCGGTAAGACCGATCCGGCGAAGGACGAGGTCCAGCGCCCGGCGGGCCTGCGCCTCCGGGGCCTGATCCAGGACAATATCCATGATGCCGTCGTTCAGCGCCTTGCGCGTATAATCGGTCAATTCATGGCCGACGAAGAATATCTCGCCGCCGCGTGGGTGCCTGCGAAGAACGTCGATCAGCGCGGAATTGGCACCGCCGACATTATAAAGGCCGGCCATGTCGGGATAGAGATCGAGCGCCATGCGCAGGGTTTCGGCGCTGTAATATTCGTCATCGCGGGTAAAACCCAGCCACTCGAAGCCATGTTCGCCGGGATGATCGCGGAAATAGTCGGAAAAGCCGCTGATACGGTCACGGTGAACCTGATAGATCGGATGGCAGAGTGCGATGACCGGGCCGGTCTGGCGCGCCATGCGGGTGATGAAATGCGCCGCCGTGCGCCCTGCGGCGCCATTGTCTATGCCGATGAATTCACCTTTTTCGGCCGAGGCACGTGTGACCACATGGACGACAGGTACGCCGCGCGCCACCACCGCCTCGACCGCAGCGCTGACCGCCGGGCTGCTCGGAATGGCGAGGATCAGGCCGGCGCGGGCTTCGCCGGCGGCGATGATGCGGCTTGCCAGCTCCTCCGGCTTCATTTCCTCGGCGAAGCTGCGGTGAACGACGACAAGAGGATCGAGTGTTGCGGCTATTCTTTCGAAGGCCCTGGAGAGCCGCCGGTAAAAGGTGGTTTCGGGGCGTACCATCAGCACTTCTATGCGCAGCAGCCCGCGATGGGTTTCCGGCAGGGTGCGGGGATAGTCCAGTTCCCGCGCGGCGATGACGACCTTTTCCACGAGTTCGGCGCGAACACCGCCGCGCCCGTTCAGCACCCGCTCGACCGTTGCTGTCCCGACACCCGCGAGGCGGGCGATATCGCGATAATTCGGCCTGCTCAAATTCGGGTTCCCTGCTGGTGGCGCGGCTGTTGGATTCTACTGGGCGATGCCAAGTTTCTGGAGACCGCATTCGCGAACAATCTCGGCAATATGGCTGAACTGCGCAGACAGCGGATTGCTCTTGCGCCACACCATGCCGATGGTGCGCGACGGGCGCGGTTCCGCCAGCCGGAAGACCGAGACCGTGGACTGGCGTGTTTCCATATCGACCGCCATCTGCGGAATGAGCGTGACGCCGATGCCGGCGCCGACCATCTGCACGAGGGTGGAGAGCGAGCTGCCCTCCATCAGGACTCGTGGCGGCGCATTCGTCGTGCTGCAGAAGGAAAGCGCCTGATTGCGGAAACAATGGCCTTCTTCAAGCAAGAGCAGGCGCATTTCGCCCAGCTTGTCGGCACTCGGCACTGGCATGCCCGCATCCTCTATCGGCCGCACCAGAATGAATTCCTCCGAAAACAGCGGAACCTCCTCAAGCGCCGGTTCTGATACGGGCAGGGCGACGATCGCCATGTCCAGCTTCGCCTCCAGAAGATCTTCGATGAGTTTCTGCGTCACCGCCTCGCGTGGGCGCGCCTCCAGTTCCGGATAATGCCGCGTGAGCGTCTTGATGACCTGTGGTAGAAGATAAGGCGCGACGGTGGGGATCACGCCGATGCGCAGGCGGCCGCTGAGCGGGCCCTTCCCGGCGCGCGCCAGATCCTGCAGCTCATCCACCGACCGCAGGATCGAGCGGGTGCGCTCGGCAAACTCCTCGCCAAGCGTCGTCAGTCGAATCTGGCGGCTGCCGCGTTCGACGAGCGGCGCGCCGATCAGTTCTTCCAGTTCGCGGATCTGCAGCGAAAGCGCCGGCTGGGAAATCGCGCATGCCTCTGCCGCCCGTCCGAAATGGCCGATCTTGGCGAGCGCGTCGAAATAACGAAGATGTTTCATGGAGAGCGCAATCATAAGCTCAGCATATCGCAGCCTTTAGAATATACAATTGGAAATTATGGAACCCGGCTGTTAGTCATCTTCATGACAGAAAGAAGCTGTAGCTGTGAGAGATCACCAGCGCCACCGCACGGTTTTCCCATGACCTGCCGCGGGCTCTGGCTCGGAATGCTGCGCATGTCGAATTGATTATTTCGTTTAATTGTAAAACCCATCGGAGGGCGAAATGGACGCAACTTCAAAACCGGCCGGCAAGTGTCCCGTCATGCACGGAGGCAATACGGCCTCCGGTAAATCGGTAACCGAATGGTGGCCGAATGCGCTGAACCTCGACATTCTGCACCAGCACGATACCAAGACCAACCCGCTCGGCACCTCCTTCAACTATCGTGAAGCCCTGAAGACGCTCGACGTTGAGGCCCTGAAGGCCGATCTGCGCGCCCTGATGACCGACAGCCAGGAATGGTGGCCGGCCGACTGGGGCAGCTATGTCGGCATGATGGCCCGCGTCACCTGGCATGCGGCCGGTTCCTACCGCGTGACGGACGGACGTGGCGGCGCCAATACCGGCAACCAGCGTTTTGCGCCGCTCAATTCCTGGCCGGATAACGTCAACACCGACAAGGGCCGCCGCCTGCTGTGGCCGATCAAGAAGAAATACGGCAACAAGCTTTCCTGGGCCGACCTCATCGCGCTTGCCGGCACCATTGCCTATGACGTTGCCGGTCTGAAGACCTATGGCTTTGCTTTCGGCCGTGAAGATATCTGGGCGCCGGAAAAGGACACCTATTGGGGTGACGAAAAGGAATGGCTGGCGCCGAGCGATGGCCGTTACGGCGACGTGAGCAAGCCCGAGACGCTGGAAAACCCGCTTGCCGCCGTGCAGATGGGCCTCATCTACGTCAATCCGGAGGGTGTGAACGGCAAGTCCGATCCGCTGGCGACGGCGGCGCAGATGCGCGAAACCTTTGCCCGCATGGGCATGGATGACGAAGAAACCGTGGCTCTGACGGCCGGTGGTCACACCATCGGCAAGTCGCACGGCAATGGCAGTGCTGCCAACCTCAGCCCCGATCCGGAAGCCGCAGGCCCGGAATATCAGGGTCTTGGCTGGATCAACACCAAGGGCCGCGGCATTGGCCGTGACACCGTGGTATCGGGCATCGAAGGCGCCTGGACGAGCGAACCGACCAAGTGGGACAACGGCTTCTTCGACATGCTGTTCAAGCATGAATGGACTTTGACGCACAGCCCCGCCGGTGCTTCGCAATGGGCGCCGATCACCATCGCCGAGGAAGACAAGCCTGTCGACGTCGAGGATGCTTCGATCCGCACCATCCCGATGATGACCGATGCCGATATGGCCCTGAAGGTTGATCCGATCTACCGCGAGATTTCGCTGCGGTTCAAGGACGATCAGGACCATTTCTCTGACGTCTTCGCCCGCGCCTGGTTCAAGCTGACGCATCGCGACATGGGGCCGAAGTCCCGTTACATCGGCCCGGATGTTCCGGCTGAAGACCTGATCTGGCAGGACCCGATCCCTGCCGGTTCCACGAGCTACGATGTCGCTGCCGTCAAGGCGAAGATCGCCGCTTCCGGCCTGCCGGTCGCCGATCTGGTTGCGACCGCATGGGACAGCGCCCGCACCTTCCGTGGTTCGGACAAGCGCGGCGGCGCCAATGGCGCCCGCATCCGCCTCGCACCGCAGAAGGACTGGGAAGGCAACGAGCCCGCCCGTCTTTCCCGTGTGCTTTCGGTTCTCGAGACGATTGCCCGTGAAACCGGCGCGAGCATCGCCGATGTGACCGTTCTGGCCGGCAATTACGGTGTGGAACAGGCGGCGAAAGCGGCCGGCTTCGACATCGCCGTGCCTTTCGCGGCCGGCCGTGGTGATGCTTCCGCCGAGCAGACGGATGCCGACAGCTTTGCACCGCTTGAGCCGCTGGCGGATGGTTTCCGCAACTGGATCAAGAAGGACTATGTCGTCAGCCCCGAAGAACTGCTGCTCGACCGGGCGCAGCTTCTTGGTCTCACGGCGCCGGAACTGACCGTCCTCATCGGTGGCCTGCGCGTCATCGGCACCAATTATGGCGGCGCGGCACATGGCGTTTTCACGGACAAGCCCGGCGCGCTGACGACGGACTTCTTTGCGACGCTGACGGATATGGCCTATTCCTGGGTTCCGACCGGCAACAATCTCTACGAGATTCGTGACCGCAGGACCGGTGCGGCCAGATATACGGCGACCCGTGTCGACCTCGTAATCGGCTCAAACTCCATCCTGCGCGCCTACGCGGAAGTTTATGCGCAGGACGATAACAGGGAAAAATTCGTCCGCGACTTCATTGCCGCCTGGACAAAGGTGATGAACGCCGACCGTTTCGACCTCGTCTGAACGGAAAAGCGACCACCCGATAAAGCAACACCTCCCCGAGCGATCGGGGAGGTTTTTTTGACCTTGTCAAAGCATCCAAAAATCACATCAGCGGCGGTCGGAAGATGGAACCTGCCGCTCAGGGGAGGATTTTTCGCTTCTGCCCGCAGGCGTCTTGCCACTCTTTTCATTTTCATGCGCATCGGGCCCGGCGACAATGACGCCACGGCCCTGTTCCTCGCGCTTCTTGTCTGCGAAGTCGCCCGGTTCCTTCTTGCTATCCATGACAGTCTCCCGTGTTAAATTCATCTCATGGACTTAACGGGTCCCCCGGGTCGAAGGTTCCGCGTGAGCGAATGTTTCATTTTATAACGATCTTTGCTATTAACATGAATTGATAAGTCATGTTATTGGCGTAGGGGCGCGATGTCTGTTGCGGCGTTTGCCGCTTCCCGCGTTCCCAACCTCGGCTCGACAACCGGACGGTAACCGCATTGAGTTTCTGGCATTCCATGACCTGGCACACGGAAGGGATCAGCGTCACTGCACCGGTCAAATGGCGCCAGTTTGACGGGCTGGTCAGCGCGTTCTGGGAGGCCGAAAGCCAGATGGGGGCGAAGGGTTATTATCTGGCCGCCGATCCCCGCATCATGATTTTCTTCAACGATGTCTCGTCACGGATCCGGATTTCCAACCGCGATGGCGAGCTTTCGCAGCATTCGCGGCCGATGACGCGGGCGGTCTATGTGCCGGCCGGCGTGCCGATGTGGACGAGCAGCAATGCCACGCATCGTTTTTCCCATCTCAACCTGCATATCCACAAAGACCGGCTTTTGCGCTTCCTGTCGCCGGCGGTCGGTGGTTCTGCGGCCATGACGGCGCTGCGTCGTCCGGTCGAGATACAGGATATCGGTGCGGTGGAAACGCTGGCAGGCCTGCTTGTCGATGAACTGGCCGAGCCTGCCAAACATCCGCTTTATGCCGAAAGCCTGGTCGGCGGGATCGTTGCGGGGCTGCTGGATATTCCCGGTTCGACGCCCGAACAGGCCAATGGCAGGCTGACGCAGGCGCAGATGAACAGGTTGCTCGCCCGGGTCGAAAAGCGCGGTGACGACCGCATGACGGTTGCCGAAATGGCCGATATTGTCGGGCTTTCCGAAAGCTGGTTCTCCACCGTGTTTCGCCAGACCACGGGCAAGACACCGCTGCAATGGCAGCTGGAGCGGCGCATCAATGCCGCCCAGAAACTTCTGCTGGAAGGTGATCTGACCGTCGCCGATATCGCCGCGCAGCTCGGTTTTTCCGATCAGGCTCACCTGACCAAGGCCTTTCGCCACTCCGTGGGCGATACGCCAGCCGCCTGGCGGCGCATGCACAGGCTGCTTTGAACGGGTGGGTCGGCTCTCTGCCGCTCATGTTCAGCGGTTTGGCGCATTCCTCGAGCGTCTCTCTACGTCATCCTCGGGCTTGTCCCGAGGATCTGCCAACTTCAGACTAGATGAGACGTGGTTAGATCCTCGGGACAAGCCCGAGGATGAGGTGGCGTGGTAGGAAAACCATACAATATATTGAAAAATATTGCTAATATATCCGATCACCACGTCTTGCGCAGGGTGACGGAAAACGCCCGGCCGGGATTATAGAAGTCAGCGCCGAAACCACCATAAGCAACGTGTTTTTCGTTGAAGAGGTTGGAAACGTTGACATCCAGTGATGCGGTCTCCTGGATCTTGTAGCTAAATGCCGCATCCACGGTGACACTGCTGCCGGTCGAGACCTTGTTGGCATTGTCGAAATAATAAGCGCCTGTGTAGCGACCGCCCAGACCAAAGGTCATGTCGCCGAAGTGGTCGTTGCCCGCAAGCGTGTAGTTGACCCACAGCGAGGCCTGATGTTCCGGCACGAATTGCGGCCGGTTGCCGACATTGCCAGCCGTGCCGTTTTCGGTGATTTCCGCATTGAGATAGGAATAGGCCGCCGTGAGGCTGAGATTGTCGGTGACTTCCGCCTTGGCTTCCAGATCGAGACCGCGCACACGCACTTCGCCGATCGTGGTCGGCAGGCTGGTGATCGGGCTGGTGACGGTGATGTTGTTTTTCTTCAGGTCGTAGATCGAGGCCGTGAACAGGGCGGGAAAAGCCTCCGGCCGGTATTTGATGCCAAGCTCGATCTGCTCGCCGCGCTCCGGTTCAACGGTAAGGCCCGATGCCGGCACCACCGATTCGGCATAGCTGATATAGGGCGCGATCTCATTGGTGACCTTGTAGGACACGCCGATGCGCTTGGTCAGCTCGCTGATGTCGCCGCTCGCCGTCGTGCCGTTCAGGCGGTTGGTCTGGTCGGTGTCGATCCAGTCGTTGCGCAGGCCGGCGCTGACGATCAGCCTGTCGAAGAAGGTCAGGTCCTGCTGCAGGTAGATCGCCTTGGTTTTCTGGTCCGTCAGCGAGCTGGCATAGAGCGGCACCGAGGCGGGTGCGCCGGTATAGACCGGGTTCATCCAGTTGATGCTTGGGGCCGATCCGAAGTAGTTTTTGCTGCCGGATGTGTAGTCATTATAGAAGACGCCAACGAGGCTGCGGCTTTCGACATTTTCGAAGGTCGTGTCATATTGCAGCCGTGTGTCGATCAGGAAGTTTTCGGTTTCGGTGTCGTTGCCGAAAAAGGCGCGGTTGGCGATGGTCGAACCGTTGGTCGGCGTGGATGCGATATAGGCGTAACCGAAATCGGTATTGGTCTTGCTGTAGCGCGCATTGGAACTCAGCGTGAGGCCCGAGCCGAAATCGTGGTCAAACATCACGCTGACCGAATTGCGGTTGGTGCCGCGATAATTGTAGTCCGGTTCGCCGAAGAAACGGCTCCTGTCGAAATGCGAACCGACCGGATGGCCGCCGCCGCCGGGAACGCCATCCTTGTTGAGGTGGTCGTAAACCACGGTCAGGCTGGTGACATCGGTCGGACGCCAGGTCAGGCCGCCCATGAAGAATTTCTCGTCATCGCGGGAATAGTCATATTCCGCGTCGGCATTTCTGAGCTTGCCGGTCAGGCGATAGGACAGCGTATCGTCGCTGGTGATCTTGTCGCCGAAATCAAAACCGGTCTCGGCGCGGCTGTAGGAGCCGCCGGTGACATAGGCTTCGCCGAAACGGGCGCGTTTCGGCACCTTGGTGGAATAGTTCACCGAGCCGCCGGGATCCGAGACGCCAAAGGTGGTGGAGTTGCCGCCCTTCAGCACTTCCACGCGCTCATAGGCATAGGTTTCTTCGCGCAGCGCACCGAAGGGCCGGCCGAGCGTCAGGCCGTCGCGATAGGTATAGGCGTCGAAACCGCGAATCTTGAAATAGTCGAAACGATCGTCGGAGCCGTAGAAATCCGTGGTCACGCCGGCGGTATATTGCAGCGCCTCTTCCACGGTCTGCACACCGCGCTGCTGCATTTCCTTGGCGGTGATGACGGAAACGGAAGCGGGCGTATCGAGAATATCGGTCGCCATCTTGCTGCCGCTCGTGGTGCGGGTGGCGACAATGGACTTCTGGTCATTGTCGCCGCTGTCGATGGTGATCCGTTCCAGAACCGTGCTGCCGCTTGTATTGGCAGCCTCCTGCGCCAGCAAGGGGCCGGGCAGGGTGGCGACAAGCGCCGTGCAGGCAAGCAGGGCCGCTCTCCCATGCAAATGTGGCGCGGTTTTACGGTTTTTGCCGGCGATTTCGATTTTCATTGCCATATTCCAGAAGTTGATGCCCCGATCGCCGCTTGCACGGCCCACTCTCGAAGCGCCCAATAACTTGAGAAAGTTAGTCCGGTATTGTAACTTTTTGCGGTTTTGTACAAAACCCCGGAAATTTCACCGCTGTTCGGGCGGCATCTCTTCCTTAGGCTTGACGGGGGCATGTGAAGCTGAGAGTTCAAGTCCACTTTTGAACCTTTGAGAGCTTCGTCATGCTTCGTCCGTTCCGCTGCCTCGTGCCGGCCTTTGTGCTGTTTCTGTCGATAATCGCGCCAAATATGGCCTTGGCGGATGATGCGACGACCTATCCCATCGTCATCAAGCACGCCTTCGGTACGACGACGATTGCAAAGAAGCCGCAGCGCGTCGCCACTGTCGCCTGGGCAAACCATGAGGTGCCGCTGGCGCTCGGCGTCGTGCCTGTCGGTTTCGCCGCCGCCAATTTCGGTGATGATGACGGCGATGGCCTGCTGCCCTGGGTGGCAAAGCGGCTCGCGGAACTCAAGGCGGACAAACCGGTTCTGTTTGACGAGGGTGATGGCATCGATTTCGAGGCCGTGGCGGCAACGCAGCCGGATGTCATTCTCGCGGCCTATTCCGGTCTCAGCCAGTCTGACTATGATACGCTGAGCCAGATCGCGCCTGTGGTCGCCTATCCCGTTTCCCCGTGGGCGACGGACTGGCGCGAGATGATCCGGCTGAATAGCGCGGGCCTTGGCATGGCTGCGGAAGGTGAAGCGCTGATCAAACGCATCGAGACGGAGATTGCCGAGGTGGTCGCCGGCCATCCGCAGCTGAAGGGCAAGTCGGCGATGTTCGTTACCCATCTCGACGCTACCAATCTCAGCGTCGTCAATTTTTACACCGCCAATGACAGCCGGGTGAAGTTCTTCGCCGATCTCGGGCTTGCCTCGCCGAAAAGCGTCGTGGAAGCAACGAAGCCGGGACAATTCGCCGCGGGCGTCAGCGCCGAGCGTGTCGATGCCTTCGATGATGTCGATATTGTCGTGACCTATGGCAGCAAGCCGCTGTTCGATGCCATGCGTGCCGATCCGCTTTTGGCCCGCATGCCGGCCGTTTCCCATGATGCCATCGTCATGCTGGGGCGCGATCCGCTCGGAACAGCGTCCAATCCCACGCCGCTGTCGATTTCCTGGGTGCTGAAGGACTATGCCGATCTTCTGGCGAAAGCGGCGGACAAAGCCTCCGGGAAGTCCCAATGACAATGCCGGGATCCGGTAAAGGTCCGGTCGTGCTGCTTGCCGGCCGCTCCAACTGCAAACGAACGGTGTGGCTCAGCGCCGCGCTGGCGCTTCTGGCCGCGCTTTGCGCGCTTTCGGTCGCCATCGGCACGCGTGATGTATCGCTGGCGGATATTACCGCAGCGCTTGCTGGCCGCGTTGAGACCGTTGCGGAAGCGGCGGTATCGGTCCGCCTGCCGCGCACGGTGCTTGCGCTTCTGGCCGGGGCCGCGCTCGGTCTGGCGGGAGCCATCATGCAGGGCGTTACCCGCAATCCGCTGGCCGATCCCGGCATTCTCGGCGTTAATATGGGTGCGTCGCTCGCCGTCGTCATTGCCATCGTCTGGTTCGGCATTGCGTCTTCGCAGGCCTTCATCATTGCTGCCATCATCGGTGCTGGTCTCTCGGCCGTCTTTGTTTATGTCGTCGGTTCGCTGGGGCGGGGCGGGGCCACGCCACTGAAACTGGCGCTTGCCGGTGCCGCCACATCCGTGGCCTTCTCCTCACTGGTCATCGCCGTGGTGCTGCCACGCAGCGATATTGCCGGTGGCATTCGCGCCTGGCAGATCGGCGGTGTCGGCGGCGCGACCTTTGAGCGCATCGAGACCGTTCTACCGTTTCTGGCTGCCGGTTTTGCCATCAGTCTGCTTTCGGCGCGCAGGCTGAATTCGCTGGCGCTGGGTGACGAGCTCGCCGCCGGCCTTGGTGAAAATGTCGCTGTCGCCAGGGCCGTGGCCTCTTTCGGTGCCATTCTGCTCTGCGGTGCGGCCACTGCCATCTGCGGGCCGATCGGTTTTGTCGGGCTGGTGGTGCCACATCTGTGCCGCCTGCTTGTCGGTGTCGACAATCGCTGGCTGCTACCGTTTTCCGCGCTTGGCGGCGCCTGCCTGCTGCTTGCTGCCGATATTGTCGGCCGCATCGTCGCACGGCCGTCCGAACTGGATGTCGGCATCGTCACCGCGCTGGTCGGTGCACCATTCTTCATCTGGATCGTCAGACGCCAGCGGGTGCGTGAACTATGACCATGCATGCTGCCGTCATCGACACACTGGTTTTCAACCGCCGCACCCGACAGCGCCGGCGTCGCCTTGTCATTGCCGTCCTGTCGCTCCTGCTGATCGCCGCATTCGCACTGACGCTGATGCTGGGGCAATCCTTTACGCCGCCCGGTGAGGTGATCCGCGTCTTGGCTGGCGAGGATATTGCCGGTGTCAGCTTCACTGTCGGGCAATTGCGCCTGCCGCGTGCGCTGCTTTCGGTGCTGGCCGGGCTGAGCTTCGGGCTGGGCGGTGTTGCCTTTCAGATCATGCTGCGCAACCCGCTTGCCAGTCCCGATATTATCGGCATCAGTTCCGGCGCGAGCGCTGCCGCCGTCTTCGCCATCGTCGTGCTGCAGCTGAACGGGCCGCTCGTCTCGGTCTTTGCTGTCATCGCCGGTCTTGGCATTGCGCTGCTGGTCTATCTCCTGTCCTTCCGCAACGGCGTGGCGGGAACACGGCTTATCCTTGTCGGCATCGGCGTTTCTGCCATGCTCGAAAGTTTCATCGCCTATATTCTCTCCGTCGCGCCCGCCTGGACGCTTCAGGAGGCGATGCGCTGGCTGACGGGCAGTGTCAACGGTGCCAAACTTGCCCAGACGTCGCCGCTCCTCATCGCGCTCATCCTGTTCGGCGGGCTGCTTATCAGTCGTGCGCGTGATCTCGAGGCGTTGCGGCTCGGCGATGATGCCGCGGCCGCACTCGGCGTGCGAGTTGGGAAAACGCGCATCATCGTCATCATCGCCGCCGTGGGCATGATCGCTTTTGCAACGGCTGTCTCGGGACCTATCGCCTTTGTCGCTTTCCTGTCGGGGCCGATTGCCGCGCGTATCGTCGGCAGCAACGGCTCACTGCTCGTTCCCGCCGCACTTGTAGGCGCGGTGCTGGTGCTGGTGGGAGATTATTGCGGCCAGTTCCTGCTGCCGGGTCGATACCCGGTCGGCGTCGTTACCGGCGCGCTGGGCGCGCCCTATCTGATTTACCTTATCGTGCGGGTCAACCGCAGCGGAGGCTCGTTATGACCGGCCACTCCCTTTCCGTGAACGGCCTATCGGCTGGCTACGGCGAAACCCTTATCATCGAAGGGCTCGATCTCGTTGTTCCGCGCGGCAGGATCACGGTTATCGTCGGCGCCAATGCCTGCGGCAAGTCCACACTTCTCCGCAGCATGTCGCGACTGATCACGCCCCGCGCCGGGCAAGTCGTGCTCGATGGGAAATCGATCCACCGGCTTCCTTCGAAGGAACTGGCGCAGCGCATGGGCCTTTTGCCGCAATCGCCGATCGCGCCGGAGGGCATTGTTGTTGCTGATCTGGTCAGCCGTGGCCGACATCCGCATCACGGCCTTTTCGCCCGCTGGTCGCGGCAGGATGACGAGGCGGTCGCCGCAGCCCTCGTCGCCACCGATACGGTTGACCTTGCCGAGCGGCCGGTGGATGAGCTTTCTGGCGGCCAGCGGCAACGCGTCTGGATCGCCATGGCGCTTGCCCAGCAGACCGACATATTGCTGCTGGATGAGCCGACCACCTTCCTCGATATCAGCCACCAGGTCGAAGTGCTGGATCTTCTTACTGACCTCAACCACACCCGGGAGACTACCATCGTCATGGTGCTGCACGATCTCAATCTCGCAGCCCGTTATGCCGATCATCTCGTGGCCATGAGGGACGGAAAGCTGCATGTCTGCGGCACGCCGGAAGAGGTGCTGACGGAAGAGAATGTGCGCCACGTCTTCGGCATCGAAAGCCGGGTCATCGAAGATCCGACCTCCGGCAAGCCGATGATGTTGCCGATCGGGCGGCACCGGGTGGTGGGGGATGACGTCTGGGGCTGATCATGCCGCCTTTTGTTTGCTGGTGAGCTGAAAACCCAGGGAGTTGAGGACGGCGATCGTCGTTTCAAGCGTCGGATTTCCCGCTTCGCTGAGCGACTTGTAAAGATGCTCTCTGGCAAGTCCGGTTTCACGCGCGACCTGCGTCATGCCTTTTGCGCGCGCGATGACACCAAGCGCATTTGCAATGTATGCCGCATCATTGGTTGCGAACGCATCCTCCAGAAACACCTCAATGGCTTCATTGCTCCTGAGGTGTTCGGCGGGATCAAAGTTCGTGAATTTCTCACTCATCGTCATCACTCCATTGCGCCGCAATCTGCCTTGCGGCTTTGATGTCCTTCTCCTGGGTGCTTTTGTCCCCGCCACAAAGGAGAACGATAATGACATCGCCTGACCTTACGAAGTAAACCCGATAGCCTGGCCCATAATGGATGCGCAATTCGCTGATGCCATTGCCAACGGGAGCGACGTCGCCTGCATGACCAAAGGAAAGCCTGTTCAGGCGGGACGTAATCAGAGCCTTGCCCCGTTCATCCTTCAGTTTGTCAAACCATTTTTGAAATGTTGCAGATTGCTTTAGCTGCATTGTAATCGAGACTGTAATTTATAAGTTACAAAATGGGAAGATGGAATATTGAAAACTGAAATCGGGTAGGTGAAAGATGTTGCCGGTCTGGCAGCACAGGAGGGTTGCAGCACTGCAATGGACAGCAATAAGCCGCTGACGTTACAGCCTTATGCCAAGCCGTCACGGCCAGGCCGCATAGGATGGCGGCGGCACGTTCTGCATCCGCATTGCGGCCCGGCGGAAACGTCCGGGAGATGTGCCTTCGTTGCGGGTGAAGAAGCGATTGAAATAGCCGGGGTCCTGAAAGCCCAATCGAAACGCGATTTCAGCAACTTGCAGTGATGAGTTGAGAAGAAGGTCGCGCGCTTCGGAGAGCAACTCCCGGTGAATATAGGCTTGCGGCGAAAGCCCCGTGGCCTTGCGCACCGCAAATCCCAGGCGTTCACGGTTCACGCTCAGATATCTAGCATAATCGTCCACGCCCCATTGGTCGCGCTTGTGCTGACTCACCAGCAGGACGAACCGTTCGGTAAGGCTGCCGGGGGTGGAGATGGCGGCGGCAATATCGGCGATGGCGTGCTGGCAGATGCGGATGAGGGTAACACAGAGCAGGCTGGCGATGATCGTGTCCGAACCGGTTGTTGCGCGGACATTCTCGCTGGCGATGGTCTCGAGATAACCCGCCAGCTCCTGCCGGTCCTTTTCCGCTGGCACCTGCGTCAGAACACGCTGCAATATGTTGCGCACGGCGCTGGCGCTCGTGCCGGTGGGCATCGCATGGGCAAGCCCGATTTCGCTCGTCCTCAGCAGCGATCCACGGCTTCCAGCATTCAGGCGCAGGCGGCCGGCGGGGCCGCTGGGCAGCCAGACGAGCCCCGGTGCTACGACCGGCAGCGTCTTTTCACCTTGGAGAATTTCCGCTTCACCGGCGGAAAGGAGAAGCAGATGGGCGCTGTCCGACTCCAGCCGCAACTCCGATACGCGCAATGACGAGGAGAGGTTGCGTGCGGTTATCTCAGCGCGATTGCCGGCAATCTGGCTTTGCAGCGGCATTATGCCTCCAAAAGTACAATAATGCGCTACACTAGTGCATTTTATATGCGGCTGTCATTGCTAAACTTTGCTCAGCGCAGGGGAAAACCTTGAGGAGAACGGCAACCCCGATAAGGCGCTTTGGGAGGAACATCATGAATAGTCTGAAGCGCAGAACGCTGTTCTGCCTGCTCTCCGGTGCTGCCCTGTCGGCGGTATCTTTCGGTGTTGCCAATGCGCAGGACCGCACATCGGTGAAGATCGGTTATGCCGTTTCAAAAAGCGGCGCCAATGCCACGGGTGCTGGCATTACCACCATTCCAAACTACAAATTATGGGTGAAGGAGGTCAACGATGCCGGTGGTCTCACTTTGCCGGATGGCAAGCGCCTGCCGGTGGAAGTGGTCGAATATGACGACCGTTCCTCGGCGGAGGATGCGGTGCGGTTCACCGAACGTCTGGCCAGCCAGGACAAGGTCGATTTCATTCTGCCGCCATGGGGCACGGGCTTCAATCTGGCCGTCGCACCGCTTTATGAGCGCTTCGGTTATCCGCAGCTAGCGGTCACAGGCGTGACCGACAAGGCGCCCGAATTTGCCGCGCGCTGGAAGAAGAGCTTCTGGATGCTGGGCGGCGGCCATGATTATGCCAATGCGCTGGCCGACGTTTTGAAAGCCGCGCGCGAGGCCGGCCAGATCAACGACAAGGTCGCGGTGATTTCCGTGGCTGACGGTTTCGGCATCGATCTCATCAAGGCTGCGCGACCGGCGCTGAAGGAAGCGGGTTTCACACTCGCCTATGACAAGACCTATCCGGTCGGCACTTCGGATTTCGCAGCACTGGTGAACGAGGCGGCGTCGAGCGGTGCCGACAGCTTCATCGCCTTTTCCTATCCGCCCGACAGTTTTGCGGTGACGAAACAGGCGCAGACGGCCCGGTTTAACCCGAAGGTTCTTTATGTCGGCGTCGGCGGTGCTTTCCCGATCTTCCCGAAGGTCTCCGATGGCAAGCAGGAAGGCGTGATCAGCATCGGCGGCGTTGATGGCAGCAGCGACAGGATCGAGGATTATTTCAAGCGCCACGAGGCCTTTATCGGCGCCAAGCCGGACAGCTGGGCAAGCGCCATCACCTATGCGAGCCTCGAAATGCTGGCCCAGTCCGTTCAACGCGTCGGCCTCGACAAGGCGGCGGTGGCAAATGAGCTTTCGACGGGAAGCTTCGACACCGTTATCGGCCCGGTCAAGCTTGAAGACAACCAGCTTCGCCAGCTCTGGTGGGCGGGGCAATGGCAGGGTGACCGCTTTGTGGCGATTGCGCCGGCAGACCGTTCAGGCGCGGCAAAGCCGGTCATTCCGAAGCCGCAATGGTGAGCCTTTGCCGGCCGGGGCCGTGAACCCCGGCCGGCAGGCTTCCGCCATGTTCCAGACTGGAGACACTTCCTTGTTTTTATCCACCCTCATCTTCGGCTTGATGCTGGGAGGGACCTATGCGCTGATCGCGCTTGGACTTTCGCTGCAATATGGCATCGCCCGCATCATGAACCTTGCTTATGGCGAAGTGCTGATTGCGGCTGCCTTCATCGCCTTCGTGCTGTTTTCCAGCTATGGCCTTTCACCGCTCTGGTCGCTGTTCATCATCGTGCCGCTCGGTTACGGCCTGTCTTTCGTGATCTATCGGGTCATGATGCGGCCGCTGGTGCGCCGCTCGGGCGGCTCCGGCCGTCTGGAAGTCGATTCCATTCTGGCGACCTTCGGGCTGCTCTTCGTTATCCAGGGCATCATGCTCGTGGTGTTTGGCGGCAACTACCATTCCTATTCCTATCTCGCCGAAGGCATCGACATCTTCGGCACGACCGTGGCGCTGAACCGGCTGCTGTCTTTCGGCCTGTCGGTGGCGATTGGCGGCGGGCTTTATCTGGCGCTCACCCACAGCCGCTGGGGCCTCAACCTGCGGGCGGTGGCGCTTGCGCCCAAATCCGCGCCGCTGGTCGGTATCGATGTGAACCGTGTGGCTTCGATCGGCTTTGCCCTTGGCGGCGCACTCGCCGTGGCAGGTGGGGTGATGATTTCGATGTACCAGACCTTTTCCGCCTCCTATGGCGTGGTCTTCACCATGAAGGCGCTTGTTGTCGTCATCATGGGCGGTGTCGGCAATCTGCTTGGCGCGCTGGTGGCCGGCCTGCTGCTCGGCCTCGTGGAGACCTTCGTGCTCGTTTATGTCGATCCCGGCCTCACGCTTGCCGCCACCTATCTGCTCTTTCTTGTGGTGCTGCTCTGGCGTCCGGAAGGCATTTTCGCAAGGAGGAGCAAATGATCCCGCTTCTCATCGGTCTTGCCGCAGCTGCGCTGCTGGCGCTTTCTCCCTTCTTTTTCGATGCCTATGGCGTCGGCGTCATCATCGGCCTTCTCGGTTATGCGACGCTCGCCTCCGCCTGGGCGATGTTTTCCGGTCCGACCCGCTATATTTCGCTCGCCACCGTCGCTTTCTTCGGTGTTGGGGCCTATACGGTCGCAGTGCTGAGCGAGGTTCTGCCATGGCCGCTCGTGCTCCTGTGCGCGGCCCTTGTCGGCGCGGCGCTGGCGCTTGTCGTCGGGCTTTCCACACTGCGCGTCGCCGGCATTTATTTCGTGATCTTTTCCTTCGGCCTTGCCGAACTCATCCGCCAGCTCATCACCTGGTATGAGGTGAATGTGACCGGCACGCTCGGGCGCTATATCTTCCTGCCGCTGGAGCCGCAGCATGTGCTCTGGCAATTGCTGGCGCTGGCTGTCATCACCCTTCTGCTGGCGATCCTGATTGACCGCAGCAAGCTCGGACTGGCATTGAAGGCAATCGGTGACGACGAGGTCGTGGCCGCCCATGCGGGCATCAATCTCGCCCGCACCAAGCTGACGCTCTTCGTGCTTTCCGCCACGATCATCACGCTTGTCGGCGCCATTCAAGCCCCGCGCTGGGTCTATATCGAGCCGGCCATCGTCTTTAATCCGCAGGTATCGTTCCTCACCGTCATCATGGCGTTGCTTGGCGGAGCCACACGCCGCTGGGGACCCATTCTCGGTGCGGTGCCGCTGTTCCTGCTGTTCGAGTGGCTGGGCGCCAACTTCCCCAACCATTTTTCCATCATTCTCGGCGCTCTCTTCATCCTCGTCGTTTTTGTTCTGCCGGATGGCGTGCTGGCGTCACTGGAGAAGTTGCGCAAAAAGGAGAAAGCCGCATGAGCGCCGTTCTCGAAATCACTGATATCCGCAAGACCTTCGGCGGGTTGAAGGCGGTGGATGGCCTTGGCCTCACAATCGAGGCCGGCGAGGTCGTCGGGCTGCTCGGGCCAAACGGTTCCGGCAAGACGACGCTGATGAACCTGATTTCCGGGGCGCTGAAGCCCACCGAAGGGTCGATAAGGCTCAAAGAGCAGGAGATTGCCGGCAAGCGGCCGGATGTGATTGCGCGCGCCGGCGTGGCGCGCACCTTCCAGCTGGTGCGGCTTTTGCCGTCACTTTCCCTGCTTGAAAACGTTGCCGTATCGGCCATGTTCGGGCCGAAGCGGCTTTCGCGTCCCGAGGCGGAGAAGGTCGCGCGCGCCTGCCTCGAAAGAATAGGCCTTGCCGGGCGCGAAACCATGCCGGCCGGCGATCTCACCTATATCGACCAGAAACGCCTTGAACTGGCGCGTGCGCTGGCGGGCGAACCGAAGCTTCTGCTTCTCGACGAATGGCTTGCAGGCCTCAACCCCACGGAGCTGCAAGAAGGAATAGCGTTGATCCGGCGGCTGGCATCGCAGGGTACGACGATCCTGCTGGTCGAACATATCATGGCCGCCGTGCGCGCACTCTGCCCGCGATCCGTGGTCATGGCGGCTGGTCGCAAGATCGCCGATGGGCCGACGGCCGTGGTGCTTGATGATCCGCAGGTCATTTCCGCCTATCTGGGAGCGGCACATGCTTGAAATAGACGCACTGACAATCCGTTACGGCAAACATCTCGCGGTTGACGGCATATCGCTCAATGTCGCCAAGGGCGAAACGGTGGTGCTGCTTGGCGCCAATGGCGCCGGCAAGTCATCACTGCTGAAAGCGGTCGGCGGCATGGTGGCTCCGGCCTCCGGAGACGTGCGCGTCAACGGTTCGTCGCTTGCCGCTGTCCCCGCCCATCAGATCGTGGAGCGGGGCGTGGCGCTGGTGCCGGAGGGGCGCGGAATTTTCGCGGCGCTGACGGTGGAGGACAATCTCCGTCTCGGGGCCAATCCCTGCCATGCCCGTTCAGCGGAAAAGGCGACACGAGAGCATATTTTCACACTGTTTCCCCGCCTTGCGGAGCGGCGGCAGCAGCTTGCCGGCACCATGTCCGGCGGCGAACAGCAGATGGTCGCCATCGGGCGGGCTTTGATGTCGGCGCCGGATTATCTGCTGCTGGACGAGCCGAGCCTTGGCCTTGCGCCCATCGTTACGCAGGAACTTTTTGCCGCCCTGGCGGAGATCAAAAAGAGCGGCCTTTCCATTCTGCTTGTGGAGCAGAATGTGCGCGAAAGCCTTGCGCTTGCCGATCGAGGTTATTTGCTGGAAGCAGGACGGATCGTCGGGGCAGGCACGGCGCAAGCCCTGTCCGCCGATCCAGCCGTGCAACGGGCGTTTCTCGGCGGCACCACCGCCGCCATTGTCTGAACTCAGGAGAAAGACCATGCAGACTGTCAATCTTTTCATCGGCGGCGATCATTGCCCGGCCGCGAGCGGCAAGCGTTTCGAACGCAGCAACCCCATTACCGGCGATGTGGCGACCAGTGCGGCGGCAGCAACGGTGGAGGACGCCACCCGTGCGGCCGATGCCGCGGCGGCCGCTTTCCCGGTCTGGTCGGCAACCCCGCCCGGTGAACGCCGCCGCCTGCTTCTGGCCGCTGCGCAGGCGCTCCTCGCCGCCGGGCCTGATATCACCCAGGCGATGAAGGAAGAAATTGGCGCAACCGATGCCTGGGCCGGGTTCAACGTCAAACTGGCAAGCGACATGCTGGTCGAGGCGGCAAGCCTGACCACCCAGATCAAGGGCGAGATCATCCCCTCCAACCGTCCGGGAACCATGGCAATGGCATTGCGTCAGCCGGCAGGTGTTGTCCTGTCCATGGCGCCGTGGAATGCGCCTGTTATTCTCGGCGTGCGCTCCATCGCCACGCCGCTTGCCTGCGGCAATACGGTTGTCATGAAGACCTCGGAATTGTGCCCGCGCACCCATGCGCTGATCATCGAAGCCGTCGCTTCCGCCGGTCTGCCCAAGGGCGTGCTCAACGCCGTCTCCAATGCACCGGAAGATGCCGCAAAGATCGTCGATACGCTGATCGCGCACCCCGCCGTCAGACGCGTGAATTTCACCGGCTCGACCCGCGTCGGCCGGGTGATTGCCGAAACGGCCGGCCGTTACCTGAAACCCGCTTTGCTGGAGCTTGGCGGCAAGGCGCCGTTTATCGTGCTTGATGATGCCGACATCGACGCGGCTGTCGCGGCCGCAGCCTTCGGCGCTTATATGAACCAGGGCCAGATCTGCATGTCGACGGAGCGCATCATCGTGCTCGACAGCGTTGCCGATACATTTGTCGAGGCCTTTGCCAAGAAAGCTTCGAGCCTCAAGGCCGGCGATCCGCGTGAGGGCAAAACACCGCTCGGCTCGCTGGTCAGCGCCGAAGCGACATCGCGCATCCGGGCGCTGGTGGATGATGCCGTTTCCAAGGGCGCGCGGCTGGTCGCGGGCGGCAGCGGCAATGGCACGATGGTGGATGCGATTGCCGTCGATGGCGTCACGCCCGCCATGCGGCTGTATGCAGAGGAAAGCTTCGGCCCCGTCGTCTCCATCATCCGGGCCGGCAGCATCGATGAGGCGGTGAGCATCGCCAACGAAACCGAGTTCGGTCTTTCCGCGGCGATTTTCGGCAGGGATCAGGCACGGGCGCTTGCCATTGCCGCCCGCATCGAAAGCGGCATATGCCACATCAACGGCCCGACCGTTCACGATGAGGCGCAGATGCCTTTCGGCGGCGTCAAGGCCTCCGGCTACGGCCGTTTTGGCGGCACGGCGGGCATTGCGGAATTCACCGAGCTGCGCTGGGTCACGCTGCAGGACGGGCCGCTGCATTATCCCATCTGAATCGCAAACGGTACAGGCTGGCGGGCGGCGTCATCGTCGCTCGTCGATCAGCCAGCCGGTGAGTTTTCTTACCGCGCTGTCACTGCTTTTCGGTCGCATCAGCCAGTAGCCGCGTCCCGGTGCATCGAGGCTCGGGCCTGCCGTCACCAGCACGCCGGCCTCCAGCAACGGATCGACCAGTCCGGCCCAGCCGAGCGCGAAACCCTGTTCGCCAATGGTTGCCTGCACCACCATGGTGTAATTGTTGAAGCTGATATCGCCGCCATCATGCTCGGCACCGCGATGCACGCCGAAATGCTTGAAATAGGCAGCCCAGTCGAACCAGTGCGCCTGCGAGGTGTTTTCGAGGTGGATGAGTTTATGGCGTGAAAAATCAGCGACACCTGCCGGTGCCGGCGTTTCCGCCAGGAGCGCCGGCGAGCAGACCGGTGTGACCTTTTCCGAAAGCAGCAATACCGCTCCTTCGCCCGCCTCCTGCCGCGTGCCGAAAATCACCATCACGTCGCTGTCGTGTTTGCCCTGGCCAAGCGGATCCTGCGTGGCGACGATCTGGATGTTGATGTCCGGGTTGAGCGCGCGAAAACCATGCATGCGGGGAATGAGCCAGAGAGACGAAAAAGCATAGTCCGTGTGCAGGCGGATGGTCTGGCGTTCCTCGGTCCGGCGAAGCTGCTGCGCCAGAAGATCGATGGCGTCGACATTGCGCGAGACGATCTCGAACAGCCTCTGGCCCTCCGTCGTCAGTTCTATGCCGCGATGTCTGCGCTGCACGAGCGCTACACCCAGTTCCTCCTCCAGCCGGCGTATTTGATAGCTTACGGCCGGCTGCGTCAGCCGCAGGGATGCCGCAGCCGCCGTCAGGCTGCCGCGGCGGGCAACCTCGGTGAAAATGCGCATCCATCCCAGATCAAGCGGCCGGTCTGACATTAAAATTCCTTATATCAACTATCGAAAAATACCCGCTTCACAGGCAAAAGCAACGTGGTGTTCAATAAACTGGATTGATAAAAGGGGAGCCGCAATGAAAACCATTTCTCATCTGCATCGCATCGCTGCCGGTCTTTTTCTGTCCGTGGCGGCCTTCTCCACCCCGCTTCAGGCGGCCGATGACGCGGCCTGCAAGACCATCCGCCTCAGCGATCCGGGCTGGACCGACATCACCGCCACCAATGGCGTTGCCTCCGTGCTGCTCGATGCCCTGGGTTATGAAGCCGACGTCAAGACGTTGTCGGTGCCCATCGGTTATCAGGCGATGAAGAACGGCGAGATCGACGTTTTCCTTGGCAACTGGATGCCGGCGCAAAAATCCTTCGTGGACGATCTGAATGCCGCCAAGGCGGCCGAGGTGATGACGAAGAACCTCGAGGGTGCAAAGTTCACATTGGCAGTACCGGCCTATATGGCGGAAAAGGGCGTCAAGGATTTTGCCGATCTCGCCAAACATGCTGACGAATTCGAAAGCAAGATTTACGGCATCGAGCCGGGCGCACCGGCCAACCAGAATATCCAGAAGATCATCGACGCCGATGATTTCGGCCTCAAGGGCTGGCAACTCGTCGAATCCGGCGAGCAGGCCATGCTGGCGCAGGTGGAAAGGGCGGGCAGGGACAAGAAGGCGGTGGTCTTCCTCGCCTGGGCGCCGCATCCGATGAACGAGAAGATCGATATCGCTTATCTCTCCGGCGGTGACGCCTATTTCGGTCCGAATTTCGGCGGCGCGGAAGTTTATACGCTCGCCCGCACCGGCTGGCCGCAGCAATGCCCGAATGCGGCGACGCTGTTCAAGAACCTGAAATTCGATATCGGCATGGAAAATACCCTGATGGGCTCCATTCTCGGTGGCGAGGATTCGAAAGCGGCGGCAGCGGCCTGGCTGAAGGCCAATCCGCAGGCGCTGGATGGCTGGCTGCAGGGCGTTACCACGCTGGATGGCAAGCCGGGTGTGGACGCCGTCAAAGGCAAGCTTGGTCTCTAAGCCGGAAAGTGGAAATGCCGCGTCCCAATATCCTGATCCTGATGGCCGACCAGTTCAACGGGACGTTTTTTCCCGACGGCCCGGCCGATTTCCTCCACGCACCCCATCTCAAAACACTGGCGAAGCGGTCCGTCCGCTTCGCCAACACCTATACGGCAAGCCCGCTCTGCGCGCCGGCCCGCGCCTCCTTCATGTCCGGGCAATTGCCGAGCCGCACGCGGGTTTACGATAATGCCGCCGAATTTGCTTCCGATATTCCGACCTATGCCCATCATCTCCGGGCGGCGGGTTATTACACCGGCCTTTCAGGAAAGATGCATTTCGTCGGCCCGGACCAGCTGCATGGCTTCGAGGAGCGCCTGACGACGGATATCTATCCCGCCGATTTCGGCTGGACACCCGACTATACCAAGCCGGGTGAGCGGATCGACTGGTGGTATCACAATCTCGGCTCGGTGACTGGCGCAGGTGTCGCCGAAATCACCAACCAGATGGAGTATGACGACGAGGTGGCCTATAACGCCACCCGCAAGCTTTACGACCTGTCGCGCCGCCTTGACGACCGGCCGTGGTGCCTGACGGTCAGCTTCACCCACCCGCACGACCCCTATGTGGCGCGGCGCAAATTCTGGGACCTCTATGAAGACTGCCCGGCGCTCGACCCAGAGACGGAAGCGCTTTCCTTCGATGAACACGACCCGCATTCGAAACGGCTGCTGGAAGCCTGCGACCACCGGGCTTTCGATATTTCGCCCGAAGAGATACGCCGGGCACGGCGCGGTTATTTCGCCAATATCTCCTATATCGACGAAAAGGTCGGCGAAATCCTCGACGTCCTGAAGGCGACGCGGATGGAGGAGGACACGATCATCCTCTTCCTGTCCGACCATGGCGATATGCTGGGTGAGCGTGGCCTGTGGTTCAAGATGTGTTTCTTTGAGGGGTCCGCCCGAGTGCCGCTGATGGTGGCCGCACCCGGTTGGCGGCCGGCTTTGATCGGTGCCCCTGTCTCGACACTTGATGTCACGCCGACGCTGTGTGGACTTGCCGGGCTTGATATTACGTCACTCAAACGCTGGACGGATGGCGAAGATCTGGCGGCGCTGGCTCACGGGACCGGCGGGCGTGGCCCGGTGCCGATGGAATATGCCGCCGAAGGCTCCATCGCACCGCTCGTCGCCATCAGGGATGGCCGCTACAAGCTGTCGGTCTGCGAGGCCGACCCGCCGCTGCTTTATGATCTCGAGGCCGATCCGGAAGAACGCACCAACCTTGCCGGCGATCCCGCTTTCAGCGACGTTCTCTCATCGCTTTCCGCCGAGATTGGCCGGCGCTGGCAATTGCCGGTGTTCGACGCCGCCGTTCGCGAAAGCCAGGCGCGGCGCTGGGTGGTCTACAAGGCGCTACGCAACGGCGCCTATTATCCGTGGGATTACCAGCCCTTGCAGAAAGCCTCGGAGCGCTATATGCGCAACCACATGGACCTCAACGTGTTGGAGGAAAATCAGCGTTTTCCGCGCGGAGAGTGAAACAGGCTGGATGCCTCAAGCGGCGGCGGTCACCCTCGGGGCACCACCTGCCGCCTGCACGGCAAGGCTGCCCGCAGTGACCCCGGCTTTGAGGCATCGCTGTTCGTCCTGCCCCTGAAGCCACGCATCAAGAAAACCGGCATTAAAGGCATCGCCGGCGCCGGTCGTATCGATAACCGGGACTTTCTGGGCCGCCACATGCTGCAGCTCCATCCGAGAGGAAACCCACGCGCCCTGCGCGCCGCCTTTCAAGGCCACGACGGGAAACGTCTCTGCCAGGGCGCGGATCGCGGTTTCCGGGTCAGAATGACCAGTAATTGCTTCGGCCTCTTCGAGATTGGGCAAAAATACGTCGACGCCGGCGCAGGCCTTGAGCAGGCCCTTGTCGTAGATCAGCGAAGCATCCCAGCTTGGATCGAGCGATACTGACAACCCGCTCGCCTTGGCGCGTGAGACCAGATCGGGAATCTCGTGCAGAGTCGCGAATTCGGCGATGTGCAGATGCTGCGCCTTGTTCCACGCAAAGGCAGCATCCAGCGTTGACGGGCGGGCGGCACCGGCGCGGCGCGTCAAAAATGCCCGGTCCTGACCAACCACTGTCGCCACCGTAACTTGCGGTCCGGCATCTGCCGTATGTTCCAGAAACTGCAGGTCGATGCCGCTCTGCGCCATTTTCTCACCGATATCGCGCGAAAACGTATCGGTGCCGAGCCTTGCCAGCAGTGCAACCTGGCGGCCTATATGGGCAAAATGTGCGGCGGCAATGAAGGCGCCGCCGCCGGCAGCAATTTCCATATCGCGGGCAAACAGTTCCCGGCCGAGCACAGGCAATTCATCGAGCCCGGTGAAAATGAGGTCGCAATAGATCCGGCCGATGCTGATGACGGCTGTTTTTTCTGTTGTCATCATGCGCGGCCCAGAAGCTTTTCCGTTTTCGCATCGAAAAGATAAAGCGCGCCTGTTGTCGCCTGGCATTGCAACCGGCTGCCGACGGCGGGAATGGATTTACCCCTGGCCGTGGCGATCACCGAGGTGGTGTCGGTATCCAGATGAACGAGCGTCTCCGGCCCCAGCGGCTCGACCGCCGTTACCGTTCCCTCAAGTGTAAACGTTCCCTGTGCGGCACCGTTCTCGCCGACCAGCAGATCATGTGGCCGTACGCCGATCAGAAGCTCACCCGTGGCGGAGGGCGCAACGTTGCTGGTTGTTTTGGTCCCTCGCAGCAGGTTCATCGAGGGGCTGCCGATGAAGCGGGCGGTGAAGATATCGACGGGTGTTTCGTAAAGTTCCGTCGGCGTGCCGACCTGCAATATATGACCGTCCTTCATCACCACGATACGGTCCGCCATGGTCATGGCTTCCACCTGATCATGGGTGACGTAGACGGTGGTCGTCTTAAGACGTTGGTGCAAGCGCTTGATTTCAATGCGCATCTGCGATCTCAACTGCGCATCGAGATTGGATAGCGGCTCATCGAACAGGAAGGCTGCGGGATCGCGCACCATGGCGCGGCCGATGGCGACGCGCTGCCGCTGGCCGCCCGACAGGGCCGCGGGACGGCGGTCGAGCAGGGCTTCAAGCCCCAGCACCCGGCCGGCCTCTTCGATGCGCCGGTTCTTTTCCGTCTTGTCGAGCTTTGATGTGTAAAGCCCGAAACCGATATTCTGGCGAACCGTCATATGCGGATAGATCGCATAGTTCTGGAAGACCATGGCGATGTTGCGCTGTTTCGGTTCTTTCTCGTTGACGACGTTACCGGCGATCTTCAGCGTACCATCGGAAATCTCCTCCAGCCCGGCGATCATGCGCAGCGTGGTGGATTTGCCGCAGCCGGAAGGGCCGACAAAAACGACGAACTCGCCGTCTTCAATGGCCAGGTCTATGCCTTTGACCGCTTCGACCTTGCCGTAGCGCTTCACGAGTTGATTGAGTTCGATTGTCGCCATTATCGCGCTCCCGTCAGGGCGGTGAATTTCTCTGCCAGTTCGGCGGCTTTCGCCGCTTCATGATCGGTGAACCACTGTGCTTCCGCATCAAAAGCGCCGAGCCTGTCGCGATATGCCGCAATCGCTTCCCGCATGGGTTCAGGCGCCGGGCCGCCAAAGCGGGCACGCACCGCGACAAAGTGCTCCGGCGAGACGATCTGCCTGAACTTTTCCTCGTCGATGCCGGTCTCGCGTCCTGTCAGTTCACTGAATGCCGTGAGGAACGGCTGGTATCCGTCATTCGGCAGATCCCCCTTCAAGGCGACGACGCTTTTGGCGACGGTCGCGGCAATCTCATGCGCCTGGCGGAACGACAGGTCTTCGATGCGGACAAGCGAATCCGCCAGTTCCGTGATGGTGATGCAGGATCGGCGGATGTTCTGGTCGACCCTTTCAGGATCGATGCTGATCTGGCCAACGAGGCTGGCGAGCAGATCGAGAACCCGGCCGGCAGAAGTGAAGGCCTCGTAACCCATGCCCTGCGTCTCGCCCTCACTGTCATTCATGTCGGTGAAGGGGGTGTTGTGCATCACATCCAGCACGGTCCGCGCCCGGCCGAATGTCTGGCTGGCGAGGTGGCGCAGATGTTCGATCGGCACCGGGTTGCGTTTCTGCGGCATGATCGAGGAAATCTGCACCAGCGAATTCGGCACGTAGATCTGGCCGACCTCAAAACTCGTCCAGAACTGGAAGTCCTGAATGAGCCGGCCGAGATGCAGGAACATCAGTTCGATCGCGCCATAGGTTGCCGTCGTATAATCCACGGCGGCGATGCAGGAATAGGAATTGCGTAAGGGTGCGGCAAAGCCCAGCAATTCGGCAACCCGCGCCCGATCGATGGGAAAGCCCGAGGTGGTGATGGCGGCAGCGCCCATCGGCGAAAGATCAACGATGCGGCGTGCCTCCGCGAAACGGTCGATATCCCTGATCAACACTTCGATGGCAGCGGAAAGGTAGTGACCGAAGGTGGTGGGCTGGGCCGGCTGCCCATGCGTATAGGCCACGATCAGCGTGGATTGGTTACGCTCGGCGGCATCGATCAGCGCTTTCAGCAGAACACGCGCCTTGGCGGTGAGCGTGTCGATCTTGTCCTTCAGGCCGATCTTGAACAGCGTGTGATCGATATCGTTACGCGAACGGGCCGTGTGCAGGCGGCCGGCGACATCGACGCCGATGCGGGCTTTCAGCTCCTTCTCGATCAGGAAGAAGAAATCCTCGACTTCGCCGGTATAGACGAGCTCGGAGGGTTCAATGGTCCTGTCGATATCCTCAAGCGCGCCGGCGATCTTGGTTGCTGTTTCGGCATCGAGAATGCCGGTCTCGCGCAGCATGACCAGATGAGCGCGGTCTATGCGGCGGAAGCCGTCGACATGGTGGTTCTTGGCGCCGTCGAAAAGCGGGCGCAGCACGGTTTCCTTGTAGACAGGATCGGGAAACTTGCTGCTATCCGACTGGCGCGGGTTGATATCGGCCATGATATTATCCTTTCAGGCCCGCCAGCATCACACCGCGCACGATGTAGCGTTGCAGGACGATGAAGACGATGAGGGTAGGGATGGTCGCAATGGCTGCGCCCGTCATGATCATTTCCCACTGGACCTGCTGTTCCACGGCAAAGCTCGAAAGACCGACCGGCAGGGTGTAGAGTTCCTTGCTTGTCGTGACGATCAGCGGCCAGAAAAAGGCTGTCCAGTTGCCGAGGAAGGTGAAGATCGCGAGTGCGGAGAGCGCCGGCGTCACCAGCGGCAGGGCGACTTTCCACCAGATCTGGAATTCGTTGAGCCCATCAACGCGCGCGGCCTCGATGAAGTCGTTGGGAACCGTCTCGAAGAACTGCTTCATCAGGAAGGTGCCGAAGGCCGTCATCATGCCGGGGAACATGATGCCCCAGTAGCTGTCGAGCCAGCCCAGCTGGCTGGACATCAGATACCAGGGAATGACCAGCATTTCTGTCGGTATCATCAGCGTCGAGAGGATGGCGAGGAAGATGAAATAACGGCCGCGGAACTCGAATTTCGCCAGCGTGTACCCGACGAGGCTGTCGAAGAAGCAGTTGGACACGGTGACGATGACCGCAACCAGCATCGAGTTGAAGAACCAGCGCAGGAAACGGCCGTCGGCCATGACGGTGATGTAGTTCGCAAGCGTCGGCGCGGCCGGAATGAGACGTAGATCGTAAACCTGATCCGCCGTCTTGAACGAGGTCGCGAACATGAAGAGCAGCGGCGAAACCATGATCAGGCCGCCGATGAACAGCAGCGTCCAAGCGAGAATGCGGCCGGGGCGGATACGGGCGTGGGAGAGTGGCGAGGCTTCGCTCATTTCTTTTCCCTCAGGACCCAGAGCTGGATCAGCGATACGACGAGAAGAATGGTGAACAGGACAACCGTCTGCGCGGCGGCATAGCCCATCGCATAGGAGTTGAACGCGGTCTGGTAGATCATCAGCACCAGCGGTTTGGTGGAGCCGAGCGGGCCGCCCGGATCATTGGTGGTCATGTTATAGACCTGGTCGAAAATGCGCAGGAAGCCGATCGAGGAAAACACCACGAGGAACACGGTGGTGGGTTTCAGAAGCGGCAAGGTTATCTTGCGCAGGATCGCCCATTCACCCAACCCGTCGATGCGGGCGGCTTCGTAAAATGTCGTCGGAATGGCGCGCAGGCCGGCCATGAAGATGATGATCTGGAAACCGAGGCCAGCCCAGATGGCGGTTACCATGACCGAATAAAGCGCCTGATCGGTGGAGCGAATAAAGGGCTGCTGGGGAATGCCGATCATGCCGAGGACGTCGTTGATGATGCCGATGGGTGGCGGCTGATAGAACCAGCGCCAGACCCAGGCCATGGCGGCAGCCGTGGTCAGGTAGGGCAGGAAATAAAGCGCGCGGATGAAACCGTGCAGAATGCGCACCCGGTCCAGATAAAACGCGATGACGAAAGCCAGAACGAGGCTGATCGGCGTGCCGACGATAAGATAGGCAAAGGTGTTCTTGAACACCTTCCAGAATTGCGGGTCCTTGAACAGCTTGACGTAATTGGCGATGCCGATGAACTTTGCCGGCCTGAGCAGGTCCCAGTTGGTGAAGGACAGGTAGAAGGCCTGCAGCGTTGGGTAAAAGCGGATGACGCTGTAAAACAGGATCGGGATCGCCAGAAAGCTCCAGATCCACAAAAGCCGTTTGGTGCGCATGGAAAGGCGATCTCCAAAGGAGCCGCCGGGGCGGCCGGATGCCGCCCCCTGTTGATCTATCGCTGTCATTGTTGGACCTGCGGTTTTCAGGGTTTCGCCGCGTCGATGATTTCCTGCTCGGCCTCGGCGGCCTGCTTGATGGAATCTTCGACCGACTGACCTTCGAGAAGCACCCGGTTGGTCATGTCGATGGCGTTCTGCCGCTGGGCGGCTTCATCCATGAACAGTGTCGTATGGGCATATTCCAGACCCTTGAGGAACGGCGCGTAGATCGGGTCCTTCAGGTTTTCTTCGGTCAGCGCTGCGGAGCGCCGTGCCGGCAGTTCACCCACCGTCTTCAGCCAGATCGCCATGGCTTCCGGGGAAGAGATATAGGCGAGGAACTTCTTGGAAGCCTCAAGCTCTTCACCTGATGTCTTGGCGCTGATGCCGTTGGCGAAGTAGCTCGCATAGTTGGAGCGGATGTTCTTGTCATTGGTGGGAAGTTCGGTCACGCCCCACTCGAAATCCTTGATGGTTCGGAACGAACCCAGCCGGAAGGTGCCGTCGATGGTCATGCCGGCCTTGCCAGCGCGGAAGGCGGCCTGGCCTTCATCCATGAAGCCAGCCTGACCGATCTTCTTTTCAAGCTGCAGGCTGGTGTAGAATTTCAGCGCCTGAACGCCCGCCTCGCTGTTATAGGCGACCTTCTGGTCGTTGTCGGTATAGGGTTCGCCACCATATTGGCGAATGAGAATCTCACGCCACCACTGGTGATCCTGGCCGCCCATGTCGAGCGTGGAGCCGGCGACCGTCAGGTTTCCGGCGGCGTCGTGCTTGGCGATCTTTTCCGCGGCTGCCACGAATTCGTCGAGCGTCTTCGGCGGGTTGGCGGCGTCGAGACCTGCTTCGGTGAACAGCTTCTTGTTGTAGAAGAGCGCCAGCGAACGAACCGCCGTCGGCAGGCCGTAATAATCGTCGCCGCGCTTCATGGCGCTGACGATCGGGAAGAATTCGCTTTCGATCTTGTCATGCGGGAAGGCGTCGGTCGGCAGTGGCTGCAGGATGCCGCCGGCCGCGAACTTGTCCAGCCAGCCATAGAAGAGCTGCATCACATCAGGGCCCTTGCCGGAAAGATTGGCGGCGATGACGCGCGTCTGGTAATCGGCGTAAGGGAAGGTCACCTGCTTGACGGTGATGTCAGGATTGGCCTTCTGGAATTCCGCGATCAGCTCGTCCATGGCTTTTACGCGTGTGTCGAAGACATATTGCCAATATTCGATTTCAACCGCCTGGGCGGCGTTGAATGCAAATGTGCTGAAACCGGCGACCAAGCCGGCGAACAGAGTTGCCCTGCGCATGTAACCCTCCATTTCCTCCGTCCGGTCTTCCGGATGCGGAGTGATCGTTCCCTTTATCCGCGCTTTCGCGCGCGCTCATCGACTCGGCCGGCAACGGGATTTTTCGTGTCCCATTCCCCATGCGAGCCTGACCCCCGGTCGTTCTCTACGGTTCTCCGAACACGGGCGTTTGTCAATAAGATAATTTACTTGAATTATTATATTGCGCTTATCGTCATTTGGACGTTATGAATTTTCTAAGGGACGGGGAAATTGAAGAGATGACGGTGCACACGGTGGATGCCTATCCCGTAGCAATCGGAAAAAATCCTGAGCGGAGCCGCGAGCATAACAGGCGAGTCGTCCTAGACCTCGTCCGGCGGCACGGTTCGCTCGGCCGCGCCCAGATCGCCAAGATCACCCACCTGACAGCCCAGGCAGTCGCCAACATAGTCGATGAGCTGGTGGGCGAGGAGTTGCTGAAGGAACTCGGGCGACGGCGCACCGGCAGGGGCCAGCCGCCGATCCAGTTCGCCGTCAATCCGGATGGCGGCGCGACAATCGGCGTGGAAATCGCCGCCGACCATATGGTCACCGTCGGCCTTGATCTGGCCGGCATGCTGCGCACCCATCGCGTCACGCCGCTTACGGACACCACGCCGGAGGCCATATTCAAGACCTTCGCCGCCGAGCATGCGGCTGTTGCGAAAAATCTCGGCTGCAGGCTGCTCGGCACCGGCGTCGTCATGCCCGGTCCCTTCGAGATCGATGGCATGACCTCGGTCGGGCCAACGACCCTTTCCGGCTGGGGCGGCATCGATGCCCGCCAAATGCTGAGCGATGCCTGCGGCCAGCCGGTAGTGGTGGAAAATGACGCGACGGCCGCGGCCGTCGGGGAGCGCCTGTTCGGTGCGGGGCTGGCGATCCCCAATTTCTGCATGATCTATTTCGGCGTCGGTATCGGTCTTGGCATCATTCAGGATGGCTCGCCCTATCGCGGCGCTTTCGGAAACGCCGGCGAAATCGGCCACGTCACCGTATCGCCGCGGGGCAGGGCCTGCCCTTCCTGCGGGCAGAAAGGTTGCCTCGAAGCCTATGCTTCCGTTTACGTGCTGAAGGAAAAGCTTGGCCATGCCGGTATCGCCGATACGGAACTTGGCGATCTTGAAGCCCTGTTCAAAGCCGGCGATCCGGTCGTGACAGAATGGATCGACGATGCCGCGGCCCATCTCGCGCCGATGATCGCCATGCTGGAGAACATTCTCGATCCGCAGACTGTCATCCTCGGCGGCGCGCTGCCGGAGGTCATCATCAGCGACATCATTCAGCGCATGGGGGATTTGCCGACCTCGGTCGCAAGCCGGCGGCAGCGGGAACTGCCGCGCGTCATGCATGGCAAATCCGGGCAGTTGACCGCCGCCCTTGGCGCTGCGGCACTGCCGTTGTTCGACATCGTCACACCAAAACTGGAGACATCCCCGGGAGCCGCAGCACAGGCGCCGGGCTGAATATTGGAGGAGACCGCCCATGCTTACCCCCCGCGAACGCATCGAACGGCAGATGGCCGATCCATGGCTCGTTCGCCTGCACCGCAAGCTGAGCGCGCTGAAATCCACCGCAACCGTCATGCATACCGGCGCGCATCCGGATGATGAGCAGAACGGCCTCCTTGCCTATTTTCGCATGGAACTGGGCATGCGGATCATCATCGCCTGTTCGACACGCGGCGAGGGCGGGCAGAATGCGCTGGGGCCGGAAAGGCTGGGGGCGCTCGGCGTCATTCGCTCACGGGAACTCGAAGAGGCCGCCCGTGTCATCGATGCCGACATAAGCTGGCTCGGCCACGGACCGGCGGATATGATCCACGATTTCGGCTTCTCCAAGGATGGCGACCAGACCTTCGGCCGCTGGGGGCAGCAGCGCATCGTCGAACGGCTGGTGCGGGCCTATCGCAAGGAACGGCCCGATATCGTCATTCCGACATTTCTCGATGTGCCGGGGCAGCACGGGCATCACCGCGCCATGACGCGGGCTGCAAGAAGCGCGATTGCGCTGGCGGCCGATCCTTCCGCTTACCCTGAACATTTCTCCGAGGGGCTGAAGCCCTGGAAGGTGGCGAAGTTCTACCTTCCAGCATGGTCGGGCGGTGGCGATACCTATGATGACGAAGTACCGCCGCCGGAAACGACGCTGACGATCAATGCGGCCGGCAGGGAGCAGGCGACCGGTGCCGAATATGACCGTATCGGCGAATGGTCACGTTATTACCATGCCTCGCAGGGAATGGGGCACTGGCCGAAGCGGGCGCAGGAAGTCTGGCCGCTTCATCTCGAACTCTCTGCCACAGCCAATCGAGAAGAAGGATCGATCCTCGACAACCTGCCATCGACGCTTGCCGCCCTTGCCGGCGTTGCGGGGCTGGATGCCGAATCCCAGAAAGCGCTGGTCGAGGCCGAACAGGCCATCACCAGGGCGATTGCGGCCTTTCCCGACACGCGGGAAATCACCAGATCGCTGCTGGATGCGGCAGCCCTTCTGCAAAAGGTGGATGAAGCCGCGGCAAGCGAATTCACGGACTTGCACGGCCACAGGATCACGCGCAAGCGGGCCGAGGTTGATGCTGCCATTCTGACGGCGCTTAATCTTTTCGAGCGGGCCTATGCCGAGCCGGCGGAGATCGTTCCGGGTGGGGAAACGTCGCTTTATGTGGAGCTTTCCGACCGGGCAGCCGAATTCGATGTCAAGGTCACACCGGTCCTTCCGAACGGAGTGTCGTCGTCCATCAGCTCGCTGGGACAGACGGTTGTCTTTTCTCTCACGGCCGATCAAAGCGCGGCTGTTTCAGGTCTCTATCAGCCGGACTGGAAAGCGGCAGGCGGCAACGGCCATGGTTTCGTACGTGTGGCTGCAACGCTTGAAGGGCGGGAGGTTTCCGCCCTCTTCGATCTCGAAGAACCGTTTTTCGTTACGCCGGCGCAGTCGCTCACGCTTTCGCCGGATGCTTTTCTCGTTCCGCTGGGACAAGGCCGGGACACACATGTGTTTCAGGCCCTCGTGAAAGGCGCGGATACACCGCTGTCATTCAGGAGCGCCGGCGGCTGGAATGTGCAAAAATCGGGAGACGACTGGATTGCCGAACGCACGGGCGAGGGCGCGGCGGGGCTTGCACAGCTTGAGGCGATTTCCGGTTCGCAGCCGGCCTTCCAGATCACCCCCATCGCCTATCCGCATATTGGCCGGGCGCGGTTTCTTGCGCCATCCGTCATGAAAATCCTGTCGCTGGACCTGAAGCTGCCCAAGGGCGCGCGGATCGGTTATGTCGGCGGCGGTGCGGACCGGGTCGGTTCATGGCTGTCGCGCATGGGGCTCGATGTCACCGAACTCGACGCGCAGGCGCTCGGCGGCGATCTCTCGTCTTTCACGACAATTGTCGTCGGCATATTCGCCTTCGGCATCCGCAGGGATCTCTCTGCTGCGACGGAGAAGCTCCATCGCTTTGTCGAAAACGGCGGCCATCTGGTCACGCTCTATCACCGACCGACCGACGGATGGAACCCGGAGACAACGCCGGTCCGGCGTCTTGAAATCGGCAAACCGTCGCTGCGCTGGCGGGTAACGGACCCGAAGGCGGAGGTGACGGTGCTGTTGCCCGACCATCCGCTGCTTGCCGGGCCCAATGTCATCGATGCCGCCGACTGGGCGGGCTGGGACAAGGAGCGCGGGCTTTATTTCGCTTCGCGCTGGGATGATGTCTATGAGCCATTGCTCGCCATGCATGATGTTGACGAGCAGCCGCTGAAGGGGGCGCTGGTCTCGGGCATCATTGGCAAGGGCCGGCATACCCATACCAGCCTCGTGCTGCATCACCAGATGGACAAGCTTGTACCGGGGGCGTTCCGCCTCATGGCAAACCTTGTGCAACCGGCGTGAATGGCGACGGACAAAGTGAGAAACAGGAAAACCCGCGCGAAACCGATACGCGCGCGGGTATCGGCTGGCTGTTGCTGGACATGACGCTTGTTGCGGGAGGAATGACTGCGCTCGTCAAGGCGCAGGGCGTTACCTATCCCGCCTTCCAGCTCGTCTTCATCAGGGCGATGATCGGCCTCATCTTCATCCTGCCTTTGATCTGGCGGCACAGGATGGAGATGCTGCGCGTCAAATATCCCTGGCGCAACCTCTTCCGAATCTGCTGCAACGCCATCGCGCTCACGAGCAATTTCATCGCCATCACCCTGCTGCCGCTTGCCACCGTTAACGCCATCGGCTTCTCCCGACCGCTGGTGACGATGGCGATGGCGGTTGCCTTTCTCGGCGAAAGGGTGAGCCGATATCGCTGGGCCGGAGCCTGTCTTGCCTTTGCCGGCGTGCTCGTGGTTATCGGGCCGGGTGGGGCGGAGTTTAACGCAGGCGTGCTCGTGGTCCTTGTGTCGGTGGTGTTCGGCGCACTCGCGGTGATCCAGACCCGGGCGCTGCGGCAGGAAAACACCACGGTCATGATGGTGTTTTATACCGTCGGCCTTGCCGTCATCACTGCCGTTCCGGCGATCTGGACGTGGAAGCCGGTTGCGCCGCTCGACTGGGGTCCGCTGCTGGCCATCGGGCTTCTGGCGCAGATGGGGCAATATTGCTTCCTGCGGGCCTACCGTATCGCCGATGCCAGCGTTCTCGCACCCGTCAGCTATCTCTCGATCCTGTTCGTCACGGCTGTCGGATATTTCCTGTTTGATGAGGTGCCGGAAACCCGCGTCGTGCTCGGCATCGCCATCATCCTCGTTTCGTTGCAGTCCACCGCAATTGTGGAATATGTCTTGAAGACGCTGCGGCGCCGAAAATAGCGGAAACGCCCTTACCGCTGGAATTCCATGACCCTCAGCCGAATCCAGTTCAAGGTCGCGAGTTTGGCGCGATCGTAAAAGGAACGGGCGAAGCGCACATAACGCATGATCCAGGCGAGCCAGGCATAGGTGAGGAGCTTTTCCCTGCCCGCGTGATAGATGCGTTCGACGATCAGGAAGGTTGCCAGATGGGCAACGATCGTCAGACCGATCCCGGTCTTCATTGCGCCGTGGGCAATCAGGAGAAGGCCGACGATCTTCATGGGTTCGGCAATCGCGAAGGGCACGGCAAGACAGAGCAGGATGGCGAGACGCGGCAAGCCGGCAATCCGGTTTTCCAGTCGCCTGATGAATGTCAGGCCGGATATGGTTCTGATAATGGGCCGGTAAAGCGGCCGGAAAATGCCGTCGAGGATCAGGGCAAATATGATGATTGCCCTGATTGGAAAGACGAGGATCGTGCGGATTTTGCTGTTCACCTCAGCCGTGTCTCCAAAGAGGTTGTTCCCCTCATTCTTAATCGCCTGAAACGTGGCAAAAGGAAGTTGGTTTTTCAGCTTCCGTCCTGCCGAACACTCGCATACATGCCGGTGGTGCGAAATTCGCTGGGGTTGGTGCCATAGAGCCTGCGGAAGACCTTGGAAAAATAGTTCGGGTCCTCGAAACCGCACAGCACGGACACTTCCTTGACGGGAATATTCCCGGCCGTGGTCAGCAGTTTTGCCGCCCGCCGCAATCGCCGCTGCAGCACGAATTCAGCCGGCGGCAACCCTTCGCTCGCCGTGAAGATGCGGGAAAAATGCGCGCGGCTGAGGCCGGCCACCGCCGCAAGGTCGCTGACCGAAAGCCGCTCACCGAGATGGCTGTCTATATAGCTCAGCACCTGCTGCAGGGTGCGATATTCACCGCCGAAAGACGGGTGCGAGCCGAAGACATCGTCGTAAAGCGTCATCGCTGCCTCATAGGCCACGGCGGAGGCGGCGCCTGGCGTCTCCGCGCCATTAACGAGGCGTGAGCAGCATTCGGCAAGGTGATCGACGGTTTCGGATTGGAGCTTGAGGATCGGGCCGGTGACGGCGAGGATATTGCGGTGAATGCGCAGCGCCTCTTCGCCATTCATGGAAATCCAGAAGAATTCCCATTCCTTGCCTTCCTCCAGCCAGTAGCGGTGATTGTGCGGGATCAGCAGCAGCAGGGTTTCGCCCGGCCTCACCACATAGTGGCGGTTCTCGTAGCGCAGATTGCCCTGTCCGCCGATGCAATATTGCAGCACGGTGAAGGGCGTCTGGCCGCGCTTGCGCCCATCCCAGTCATAATTACCGCCGCGGCGGATTTCATAACCGCTGCTGGTTGGCATGGTGTGCAGCGTCTGGCGGCCGCGCGGCAGCGAGACGGTGCGCATGCCGGGTCCCTGATCGATCAAATCGCGCAGCACAAAATTACCCATGAAAGCATAATCCTTCTCTGGTCCTATCCGTCTTTATACGCATAATCCCGATCCGAGGAGACAGCCAGCGGGATATTGCTGCTGAAAAATTAGGAGGAAGGCCGGTTTTCCGGGATTCTCAAGGGTATTTTTCTGCAGCGCCATTTCACGATCCTTCGGCCCGTTTCACCCGTTCGATTTGCAACAGAGGTGGCGTTATGAGTTTCAAAATCGCTATTATTGGCGCAGGCAGCGTCGGTTTCACGAAAAAACTGTTCACCGATCTCCTGTGCGTGCCGGAGTTTCGCGACATTGAAGTCGCGCTGACGGATATCAGCCAGCACAATCTCGATATGATCAAGGCGATCCTTGAAAAGATCGTCGAGGCCAATGGTTTCCCGGTGAAGGTGACAGCCGATACCAATCGCCGCCGTGCGCTCGAGGGTGCGAAATACATCATCAGCTGCGTGCGGGTCGGCGGTCTGGAGGCCTATGCCGATGATATCCGCATTCCGCTGAAATATGGCATCGACCAATGCGTGGGCGATACGATCTGCGCCGGCGGCATCCTCTATGGCCAGCGCAACATTCCCGTCATTCTGGATTTCTGCAAGGATATTCGCGAAGTCGCGGCACCGGGTGCAAAATTCCTGAACTATGCCAACCCGATGGCCATGAACACCTGGGCGGCCATCGAATATGGCAAGGTGGATACGGTCGGTCTCTGCCACGGCGTGCAGCACGGTGCGGAACAGATCGCCGAAATTCTTGGCGCCAAAAGCGTGTCGGAGCTGGATTACATCTGCTCCGGCATCAACCACCAGACATGGTTCATCGATCTAAGGCTCAACGGCCGCAAGATCGGCAAGGAAGAGTTGGTCGCCGCCTTCGAGGCGCATCCGGTCTTCTCGCAGCAGGAGAAGTTGCGCATCGACGTGCTGAAGCGTTTCGGTGTTTATTCGACCGAAAGCAACGGCCATCTCTCGGAATATCTGCCGTGGTATCGCAAGCGGCCGGAGGAAATCGCCCGCTGGATCGACATGTCCGACTGGATTCACGGCGAAACCGGCGGCTATCTCCGCCACTCGACCGAAACGCGCAACTGGTTCGAAACCGAATTTCCGCAGTTTCTCGCCTCGGCTGCCAAGCCGATCGATCCGGCGAAGCGTTCCAACGAACATGCCAGCCATATTCTCGAGGCGCTGGAGACGGGACGTGTCTATCGCGGCCATTTCAACGTCAAGAACAACGGCGTCATCAGCAATCTGCCCGCTGATGCCATTATCGAGTCGCCCGGCTTCGTCGACCGTTTCGGCATCAACATGGTGTCCGGCATCACGCTGCCGGAAGCCTGCGCTGCCACCTGCATGGCCTCCATAAATGTCCAGCGCATGTCTGTGCATGCGGCGGTGAGCGGCGATATCGATCTCTTGAAGCTTGCCGTGCTGCATGACCCGCTGGTCGGTGCCGTCGCGACGCCGGAAGAGGTCTGGCAGATGGTGGACGAGATGGTCGTCGCGCAGGCGCGCTGGCTGCCGCAATATGCCGATGCCGTGCCGGCGGCGAAGGAGCGTCTTGCCAAATCCAGCGTCAAGACCCGTGACTGGGCGGGGGCTGCGCGCCGCAACGTGCGTTCCATCGAGGAATTGCGGGCCGAAAAATCGGCGCTGAAAAAGGCTGTTTGAGGAAAAGCATGGGAACAGGCCAGCGGCGAAAGGGAGTTCGCCGCCCGGTCATAACGATCACAGAGGGTGGGCGGTCGAAGAGCTGCCATTTGGGAGGAATGACGATGTTACTTCAACGCAGGATCGGTATCATCTCGGCACTGGGACTTGGTGTTTCGATGATCGCACTCAATGCGAATGCCTTCGAGACCACCACGCCGCCGGAGCCGCCGCAATTTCCGGCGGAAGGCAAGATCAATTATGTCGCGCGCGACTCTATCCTCGAATTCAAGGCGCTGCCTGATTACAGCGAACCCGACTGGGTGAGCGAGAAGTTTGAAAAGACCGGCAAGCTGCCGCCGTTGAAAGAGCGCCTGCCGGAAGAGCCGCTGGTGTACAAGACGGGCAATATGGCGGATGGCACCGGCGTTTATGGTGACACCATGCGCCATGTGGTCGGCGGCAGGCCGGAGGGCTGGAACTACATTGCCGGCCAGAGCCAGGGCTGGGGCGGCATCGATATCGCGCTTTCCGAATGCCTCACACGCACCGCGCCGCTTTTCCAGGTGGATGCCAAGGACACCGAACCGCTGCCCAATCTGGCCAAAAGCTGGGAATGGTCCGAGGACGGCCACAAGCTGACCATGCATCTGGTTAAAGGTGCCAAGTGGTCGGACGGCGAAGCCTTCAACGCCGATGACGTGATGTTCTATTGGGAAGATGCCGTCGTCGATCCCAATGTCTCGCCGCTCGGCGGCGGTGCGTCGCCCGAGGCTTTCGGTGAGGGAACGACGCTCAAAAAGATCGATGACTACACCGTCGAATGGACCTTCAAGGCGGCTTTTCCCAAGCAGTATCTCTATACCATGGCCTATCCGAGCTTCTGCCCCGGACCGTCGCATATTCTCAAACCCCAGCATCCGAAATATTCCAAGAACACCTATAACCAGTTCAAGAACGCTTTCCCGCCGGAATATATGAACATGCCGGTGATGGGCGCATGGGTGCCGGTCGCCTATCGGCCAGATGATATCATCGTGCTCAGGCGCAATCCCTATTACTGGAAGGTTGATGAAAAGGGCCAGCAGCTGCCCTACCTCAACGAGGTCCATTACAAGCTTTCCACCTGGGCGGACCGCGATGTGCAGGCAGTCGCCGGATCGGGCGATTTCTCCAATCTCGAACAGCCGGAAAACTTCGTCGCCTCGCTGAAACGCGCCGCAGACCCCAATGCGCCGGCCCGCCTTGCCTTTGGGCCGCGGCTTATCGGCTATAATCTGCAGATGAATTTTTCCGCCAATGGCTGGGGCAATCCGGATGAGCGCGGGCAGGCGATCCGCGAGCTGAACCGCAACGAGGTGTTCCGTCAGGCCGTGACATCAGCCCTCGACCGCAAGGCGATCGGCGACTCGCTGGTGAAGGGGCCGTTCACGGCGATCTATCCGGGCGGTATTTCCTCGGGCACCAGCTTTTATGATCGCGCCTCCACGGTCTATTACCCCTTCAACCTCGAGGCCGCCAAGGCAGCACTTGCCTCGATCGGCCTGAAGGACACCGATGGCGATGGCTTCCTGAATTTCCCCAAGGAAACGCTTGGGGGCCGCAACGTCGAAATTACCCTTCTCGTCAATAACGGCTATGCGACGGACAAGAGCCTTGCGGAAGGTCTCGTCGGCCAGATGGCGAAACTCGGCCTGCGCGTTGTCATCAACAGCCTCGATTCCAACCAGCGCGATGCGGCCCATTATGGCGGACAGTTCGATTGGCTGGTGCGGCGCAACTCCACCGAGCTTTCATCCGTGGTGCAGAATACCGAGCAGCTTGCCCCTGTCGGCCCGCGCACCAGCTGGAACCACCGCTCGCCCGAAGGCAAGGAGCTGGATCTGATGCCGTTCGAGAAGGAGATGGCCGATCTGGTGCGGAAATTCATTTCCTCGCAGGACAACGCCGAACGGGCCGAGCTGATGAAGCAATATCAGAAGGTCTACACGCAGAACCTCTATACGATTGGTCTCACCGAATATCCCGGTGCACTCATCGTCAACAAGCGTTTCTCGAATGTGCCGCAGGGCACGCCGATCTTCATGTTCAACTGGGCTGAAGACGCCATCATCCGCGAACGCCTGTGGGTCGCGGCCGACAAGCAGGGCAAATACGAACTCTTCCCTGAGCAGCTTCCCGGCAAGCCGGGTGAGGGCGGCCCGATCAACTAAAGCATTTCCAGTAAAAGTGCGTAGCGGTTTTACGTCCGGAAAATGCGAAACTTGAAGAACTCCTCCCGGAGAACACCCGGTACCGGTCGCGCGTGAAGCGCGGCCGGAGACACACGGCCCATCCAAACCGAGGAAGACCGTTCGATGCTGAGATTTCTGACGATACGCGTAGCATCCGCCATTCCGGTGCTGTTGATCCTGAGCGTGGTGACCTTCGCCATCATTCAGGCGCCGCCCGGCGATTATGCCGACTATATCCGCTCGCAGCTGATGAACCAGGGCGGCGCGTCCTTCGAACAGGCGGAAGCGCAGGCGCAGGCCTATCGTGTCGAACACGGCCTCGATCAGCCGCTTGTCGTGCAATATTTCAACTGGATCGGCGGCATCGTCACCCGCGGCGATTTCGGTTACAGCTTCTATTACAACAAGCCGGTTGCCGATGTGGTTGGCGAACGCCTGCCGCGCACAATTGCGCTGGCGCTGGTCTGCCACATCTTCGCATCCATTCTCGGCATCGCTTTCGGCATCTGGGCGGCCACACGGCAATATTCCTGGGTCGACAACCTGCTCTCCACCGTCGCCTTCCTCGGCATGACGATCCCGCGCTTCCTGATGGCGCTGATCCTCGTCTATCTCATGGTGTTTCATTTCGACGTGTCGGAGATCGGCAGCTTCTTCTCGCCGCAATATGGCGGTGCGCCGTGGTCATGGGGCAAATTCGTCGATCTCGTCAGCCATGTCTGGCCGGTGGTCGCCATCGCCGTCTTCGGTGGGCTCGCCTATAATATGCGGGTGATGCGCGGCAATCTGCTGGATACGCTGAATGCGCAATATGTCGAGACGGCCCGCGCCAAGGGGCTTTCGGAAGGTGCGGTCATCATGCGCCATGCCGTGCCGAATGCCGTGCACCCGCTGGTCATGTATCAGGGCGTCGTGCTGCCCTATATGCTGAGCGGCGAAATCGAGACCGCCATCATCTTCGCGCTGCCGACAGTCGGTCCGGCCATCGTCGGCTCCATGGCGGTGGGCGATGTCTATGTCACCGCGACCTTCATGATGGTGCTGGCCGCGACGCTGATCGTCGGCAACATCATCGCCGACATGCTGCTTGCCATGCTTGACCCACGCGTTCGCGAATTCGGGAGGGCCTGAGATGATGGCGTTTGACGAAGTGAAAAACGAAACCGCCATCACCCCCAAGCCTGAACGCGGCACGCAGGGTAATGAGTCCTATCTCGCGCTGGTATGGCGGCGTCTCAGGCGCTCATTCACGGGCATGGTCGGGCTGGTGCTGGTGGTGCTGCTGATCCTGATTGCCGTCTTTGCGGATTTCTTCGCGCCGATGAACCCGCTTGAAACCAATGCCAGCTTCTCGCCGCCGCAGGTGGTGCGATTTTCTGACAAGGACGGCAATTTCAGTCCGTTCCCCCGCGTTTACGCGACTGCCGAAACGGAAGAGCTCGATCCAGTCACCTTCCAGCCCATCGTCGGGCCGGATTACGACAATCCCGTTTATCTCGGTTTCTTCGTCAAAGGTGCGGAATACAGGCTTTTGGGTCTCATTCCGATGAGCCGGCATTTCTTCGGCTCGACGGACGGCAAGCCGGTGCATTTTCTCGGAACCGATAAATTCGGACGCGACGTGCTGTCGCGCGCCATCTACGGTTCGCGTATCTCGCTTGCCATCGCGCTCAGCGTTGTGGCCATCGTCACCGTCATCGGCACCAGTGTCGGGCTGATATCAGGCTATTTCGGCGGCCCGCTGGATGCCTGGGTGCAGCGTTTCGTGGAAGTGGTTCTCGCTTTCCCGCAATTGCCGCTTTATCTCGCGCTGACGTCTCTCATCCCGGTCACCGCGCCAACCACCGTGTTCCTCGTCTTCGTGGTCGGTGTCATGTCCGCGCTCGGTTGGGCGCAGATGTCGCGGGAGGTGCGTGGCAAAACGCTGGCGCTGGCGCGTATCGATTATGTGCGGGCGGCCATTGCCGTCGGTGCCACCGACCGGCGCATCATTTTCCAGCATATCCTGCCGAATGTGATGAGCCATGTGATCGTCGCCGTGACGCTGCATATTCCGAGCGTCGTGCTGCTCGAATCCTTCCTCGGTTTCCTCGGCTTTGCGGTGAAGCCGCCACTCATCTCCTGGGGGCTGATGCTGCAGGATACCGCGACCTATTCCGTCATCGGTTCCTATCCCTGGATTCTCGCACCGGTCGGTTTTGTACTGGTCACAGTCTTTGCCTTCAACGCGCTCGGCGATGGCCTGCGCGATGCCGTCGATCCCTATTGAGAGGAGCGTAAAATGGTAGCTAGCCAGAACAACACATACGCCCCCGCGATCCGCTTCGATGCTGATAATCGCAACGACGACGCCATCATCGACGCCCGCAATATCGCCGTGAGCTTCAAGGTGGAGCACGGCACGGTCGAAGCGGTGAAGGACATCTCCTTCCAGCTCTATCGCGGCGAGACGATCGCCATCGTCGGCGAATCCGGTTCGGGGAAATCGGTAACGGCGCGCACTGTCATGGGCCTTCTGACAAAGCGGGCTTCCGTTTCGAAATCCGCCACCGTGCGGTTCAACGGCGACGACATATTGAAGTTTTCGAGCCGCCAGCGCCGGGCACTGCGTGGCAACCGCATCTCGATGATCTTTCAGGAGCCGATGAGTTCGCTGAACCCGATCTATACGATCGGTAGCCAGATCGTCGAGGCGATCCGCGTCCACTCGAAACTGAGCAAGAAGCAGGCCGAGGCGAGGGCGCTCGATCTTCTGCGGCAGGTGCAGATACCGGAGCCTGAAGCGCGGCTTAAGCAATATCCGCACCAGCTTTCCGGCGGCCAGCGGCAGCGTGTGATGATCGCCATGGCGCTCTCCAACGATCCGGACGTGCTGATTGCCGATGAGCCGACCACTGCGCTCGATGTGACGGTGCAGGCGCAGATCCTCAACCTCATCCGCGACCTGCAGAAAAAGCGCGGCATGGCCGTGGTCCTCATCACCCATGACCTGACCATCGTGAAGCAGTTCTCCGATTACGTCTACGTCATGCAGCACGGCGAGATGCGTGAGCACAACACCACGGAAAAGCTCTTTGAAGCGCCGCAGCACCCCTACACAAAGAAGCTGCTCGGCTCCGAACCGCATGGCACGGCGAAACCGCTGCCGGAAAATTCCGGCGTGCTGCTGACGGCAAGCGGTGTACGCGTTTCCTTCATGATGCGTTACGGCGGGTTGTTCAAACCGGAACTGAAAGAACTGATCGCCGTCGACAGTCTCGGCCTGACCCTCAGGCGGCACGAGACGCTGGGGCTCGTTGGTGAATCCGGTTCCGGCAAGACCACTTTCGGACAATCGCTGCTGCGGCTGAACGAGCCGGTGGGCGGCGAGGTGGTCTTCGATGGCGAGAGGGTCGATGGCCGCTCCCGCGCTCAAATGCGGCCCCTGCGTTCGCGTATGCAGATCGTCTTTCAGGACCCTTTCGCCTCGCTCAATCCGCGCATGACCATTGGCCAGATCATCGAGGAAGGCCTCATCATCAACGGTCTTGGCAAAACCAAGGCCGAAAGACTGGAGCGGGTGCGCGATGCGCTGGAGGCGGCGGGCATGCCCGGCAACATCCTCTCACGTTTCCCGCACGAATTCTCCGGCGGCCAACGCCAGCGCATCGCCATTGCCCGTGCGGTGGCGCTGGAGCCGGAATTCATCTTGCTCGACGAGCCAACCTCGGCGCTCGATCTTTCCGTGCAGGCGCAGATCATCGATCTGCTGCGCAAGCTGCAGGATGAGCGAGGCCTGAGCTACCTGTTCATCTCGCATGACCTGAAGGTGGTGCGCGCACTCTGTCACCGCGTCATCGTCATGCAAAGCGGGCGCATCGTCGAGGAAGGCCCTGTCGAGGACGTTCTTACTCACCCAAAAACCGAATATACTCAGCGGCTTGTACGAGCCGCCTTCGAAATCGCTTGAATGCCAAATGCCGGAGGTAGAAATGGCAAGAGATCCCAAGATCACATTTATCGGCGCAGGTTCCACTGTTTTCATGAAGAACATCATCGGTGATGTGCTGCAGCGTCCGGCGCTTTCCGGCGCCACCATTGCGCTGATGGATATCAATCGTGAAAGGCTGGAAGAAAGCGCCATCGTCGTCAACAAGCTGATTTCGACGCTCGGGGCAAAGGCGAAGGCCGAGACCCATACCGACCAGAAAAAGGCGCTTGCCGGCGCTGATTTCGTCGTCGTCGCTTTCCAGATCGGCGGTTATGAGCCCTGCACGGTTACCGACTTCGAGGTGCCGCGCAAATATGGCCTGCGCCAGACCATTGCCGATACGCTGGGTGTCGGCGGCATCATGCGCGGCCTTCGCACCGTACCGCATCTGTGGAAGATCTGCGAGGACATGCTGGCCGTCTGCCCCAACGCCATCATGCTGCAATATGTGAACCCGATGGCGATCAACACCTGGGCGATTGCCGAGAAATACCCGACGATCCGGCAGGTGGGTCTTTGCCATTCCGTGCAGGGCACCGCCATGGAACTCGCCCATGATCTCGACATTCCCTATGAGGAAATCCGCTACCGTTCTGCCGGCATCAACCACATGGCGTTTTTCCTGGAATTCGAGCACCGCCAGCCCGATGGCAGCTACAGAAACCTTTATCCCGATCTCGTGCGCGGCTACCGCGAAGGCCGTGCACCAAAACCCGGCTGGAACCCGCGCTGCCCCAACAAGGTGCGTTACGAGATGCTGACAAGGCTCGGTTATTTCGTCACGGAAAGCTCCGAGCATTTCGCCGAATATACGCCCTATTTCATCAAGGAAGGCCGCGAAGACCTGATCGAGAAATTTGGCATCCCGCTTGATGAATATCCGAAGCGCTGCATCGAGCAGATCGAGCGCTGGAAGGGCCAGGCGGCCGCTTATCGTTCTGCCGACAAGATCGAGGTGAAGCCATCAAAGGAATATGCCTCTTCCATCATCAATTCCGTCTGGACCGGCGAACCCTCCGTCATCTACGGCAACCAGCGCAACAATGGCTGCATCACCTCGCTGCCGGCCAATTGCGCGGCGGAAGTGCCTTGCCTCGTCGACCATAACGGCGTGCAGCCGACGTTCATCGGCGAATTGCCGCCGCAGCTCACCGCGTTGATGCGCACCAACATCAACGTGCAGGAGCTGACGGTGCGGGCGCTGATGAGCGAAAACCGCGAGCACATCTTCCATGCGGCGATGATGGACCCGCATACGGCGGCGGAACTGGATCTCGACCAGATATGGTCGCTGGTGGACGATCTTCTTGTCGCCCATCGCGACTGGCTGCCGGAGTGGACGCAGGTGGAGGTGAAGCGGGCGCGGGCGGTGTAAACTGCCCACCGTCAACGGCGGACCGGAGGCTGCTGTGGAAGCGCGTGGCCTTCGGACCTCTGGCAAAGGTTTTGTAACCTCTCTTCCGTCATCCTCGGGCTTGTCCCGAGGATTCACAACCCGGCACGACGATGGATCCTCGGGTCAAGCCCGAGGATGACGCCGAGTGTTGTGACGGCAGCCTTTGGCGGTCGTTATGACAAGCCACAAAACAACCGGCGCGCGGAATTTGCCCTGTTCCGGCTACCTTTCCATAACATCCTTGGGGGGGACTTGACTTGTATCAAGGCCGCTAAGCTCCACGATACCTAAACACCCCGTGACCCGGCCTACTCCCCGAACAGGAGAAATGTCGGGTACGAATTCTGAACGCAAAGGTGGCTGGCTTCTTCGGTTTCATCGTATTACGGTTGAAACCTGAAGGGTTCATGGGGAAGACGGATGTCTAAAAAAGGCTTGCTCATTGGTCTGGTGGTTCTGGTTATTGCCGGTGTCGCCTATTTCTCCTGGTCAAAGCTAAAGGGAGAGGGACTTCCCGCCGGTTTTGTGGCCAGTAACGGCCGGATCGAGGCAGTCGAGATCGACATTTCCACAAAAACCGCCGGCCGCCTTCAGGACATCATGGTGCGCGAAGGCGATTTTGTGAAAGCCGGTCAAGTGCTTGCGCAGATGGACACGGCCCAGCTGGAAGCCAGGAAACGTCAGGCGGAAGCGCAGCTTCGCCGTGCGAAAATTGCCATCGATACCGCCAACAGCCTCGTTGCCCAGCGGGAAGCGGAAAAAACCTCCGCTCAGGCGGTGGTCGAACAGCGCAAGGCGCAACTCGATTCCGCGTCGAAGACCAATACACGCTCCAAACAGCTGCTGACGGGCAACGCCGTGTCGCAGCAGATCGTTGACGACAGCGAAGCGGCCGAGCAATCCGCCCGTGCCACGCTTGCTTCGGCGCAGGCTTCGCTTGCCGCATCCGATGCGGCAATCAATGCCGCCAAGGCGCAGATCGTTGATGCCGAAGCGGCTGTGGATGCGGCGCAGGCCGATATCGAAAGCATTGAGACGGATATAGACGATGCGACGCTGAAATCGCCCCGCGACGGTCGTGTGCAATATCGTATCGCCCAGCCGGGAGAAGTGCTCTCCGCCGGTGGGCGGGTTCTCAACCTCGTCGATCTCGGCGATGTCTATATGACGTTTTTCCTGCCGACGGCCGAGGCCGGCCGCACGTCCATGGGCTCCGATGTCCGCCTGATCCTCGACGCCGCGCCGCAATATACCATTCCGGCCAAGGTTTCCTTCGTCGCCGATGTCGCGCAATTCACACCCAAAACGGTGGAGACCGAAGAGGAGCGCCAGAAGCTGACGTTCCGGGTGCGGGCGCAAATTCCGCAGGAGCTGCTGCAGAAATATATTCAATATGTCAAAACCGGTCTGCCCGGCATGGCCTATGTCCGGCTTGATCCGCAGGCCGCCTGGCCGGAAAACCTCGAACGCAATCTCGTCAAGTGACGGTGGCCGCCATGGTCGCGCCCTCCACGAATACGGAAAACGATCCGAATGCGCCCGTCGCGCGGCTGGCGGATGTGCGGCTGACCTTTGGCAGCACTGTAGCGCTGGCCGACATATCGGTCGAGATTCCCGCTGGCCGCATGATCGGGCTGATCGGGCCGGATGGTGTCGGCAAATCCAGTCTGCTGTCGCTTGTCTCCGGCGCACGCGCCATACAAAAGGGAAAAGTGGAGGTTCTGGGCGGCGATATGTCCGATCCGCGCCACCGTGAGGACACCTGCCCGCGCATTGCCTATATGCCGCAGGGTCTCGGCAAGAACCTCTATCCGACCCTGTCCGTCTTCGAGAATATCGATTTCTTCGGCAGGCTGTTCGGGCAAGGGAGCAGGGAGCGGCAGGCGCGTATCGCCGAATTGCTCAAAAGTACCGGTCTGGAGCCATTTACGGACCGCCCGGCCATGAAACTTTCCGGCGGCATGAAGCAGAAGCTCGGGCTCTGCTGCGCGCTGATCCACGATCCCGATCTGCTCATTCTTGATGAGCCGACCACCGGCGTCGACCCGCTGTCGCGCCGGCAGTTCTGGGAGCTGATCGATACGATCCGTGCCGGGCGTCCGGGTATGAGTGTGATCGTCGCCACGGCCTATATGGAAGAGGCAGCCGGTTTCGACTGGCTGGTCGCCATGGATGGCGGCAAAATCCTCGCCACCGGCTCGCCCGACGAACTTCTCGAACGCACTTCGACCGCCAATCTCGATGCCGCCTTCATCGCTCTCCTGCCGGAAGAGAAGCGCAAGGATTATCACGAGGTGCATATCGCGCCACGCACGGTGACGGATGATGGCGACTATGCCATTGAGGCGTCGCATCTCAGCATGCGCTTCGGTGATTTCACCGCCGTCGACAATGTCAGCTTCAAAATTCCGCGCGGCGAGATTTTCGGCTTTCTCGGCTCGAATGGTTGCGGAAAATCCACCACCATGAAGATGCTGACCGGGCTTCTGGCCGCCAGCGAAGGCGAAGCGAAGCTGTTCGGGCACAAGGTGGATGCCAGCGACATGGCGATCCGCCACCGCGTCGGTTACATGAGCCAGGCGTTCTCGCTCTATTCCGAACTGACCGTGCGCCAGAACCTTGATCTGCACGCGCGGCTGTTCAAGCTGCCGGAAGAAACCATTCAGCCGCGTATCGCCGAGATGGCGGAACGTTTCGATTTGGGTGCGGTCATGGAAACCATGCCCGACGACCTGCCGCTTGGCATCCGCCAAAGGCTGTCGCTGGCCGTGGCAATGATCCATTCGCCTGACATTCTCATCCTCGATGAGCCGACCTCGGGTGTTGACCCGGTGGCGCGGGACGGCTTCTGGCAAATCCTCGCGGATCTGTCGCGTAACGACAATGTCACCATCTTCATCTCTACCCATTTCATGAATGAAGCGGAGCGCTGCGACCGGATTTCGCTGATGCATGCCGGCAAGGTGCTGATCAGCGATACGCCTGACGCGATTACAAAAAGCCGCGATGCCGCGACGCTGGAAGAGGCTTTTGTCGCCTATCTCGAGGATGCCTCCGGTGTCAAAAAGGCGAAGCCCGCGACAGCGTCCGCCGCGGTAACAGACGTACCCGTGACGCAACATGCAACACCTGCTCGCAAACGTTTCTTCGATGTCAGACGCATGTTCAGCTATACGCGCCGCGAGGCGCTGGAACTGCAGCGCGACCCCATTCGCGGCACGCTGGCGGTGCTTGGCAGCGTCATCCTGATGTTCGTGATCGGATACGGTATCAATCTCGATGTCGAGGATCTGACCTTCGCGGCGCTGGACCGCGACGATTCCACCATCAGCCGTGACTACGTGCTGGACATCGCCGGCTCGCGCTATTTCATCGAAAAAGAACCGATCCGCGACTATGCCGATATGGACAGGCGCATGCGCGACGGGGAACTCAGCCTTGCCATCGAAATCCCGCCCGGTTTCGGCCGTGATGTCCTGCGCGGCAAGACGGTGGAGGTTGGCGCATGGATCGATGGCGCCATGCCGCAGCGCGCGGAGACCGTGCGCGGTTACGTGCAGGGCATGCATCAGACATGGCTGGCGCGCAAGGCGAGTGAAATCTACGGCAGCGCGGCGACGCAAGGCAGTTTCAGCATCGAAACGCGCTATCGTTACAATCCCGATGTCAAAAGCCTCGTCGCCATGGTGCCGGCGGTCATTCCGCTGCTGCTGATGCTCATACCGGCCATGCTTTCCGCACTCAGCGTCGTCCGGGAAAAGGAGCTCGGCTCCATCGTCAATCTTTACGTGACGCCGACGACGCGGCTGGAATTCCTGATCGGCAAGCAGCTTCCCTACGTTGCGCTTGGCATGCTCAACTTCCTGCTTTTGACGGCATTTGCGATCTTCATCTTCCGGGTGCCGTTTACCGGCAGTTATCTTGCTTACGCGACGGGCGCCTTGCTTTTTGTCATCATCGCTACATCCATCGGTCTCGTCATGTCGTCCTTCATGAAAAGCCAGATCGCGGCGATCTTCGGCACCGCCTTGCTGACGCTCATTCCGGCGACGCAATATTCGGGCATGATCGATCCGGTTTCGTCGCTGCAGGGGGCGGGGGCCTTTATCGGCAACATCTATCCCGCCACCTATTTCATGACCATTTCGCGTGGCACCTTCTCAAAGGGGCTGGATTTCGCCGGCCTTTCCGGCTCGTTCCTGCCGCTTATCATCGCCATTCCGCTGCTGCTCATCGCCGGCGCCGCCCTCTTGAGGAAACAGGCGTCATGAGGTTGTTTTCGTCCAACATCTTCCAGCTCGGCATCAAGGAACTGCGCGGTCTGGCGCGTGACGGCATGTTGCTGCTCCTGATTGTCTATGCCTTCACACTGCAGATCTACACCGGCTCCAGCGCGCTGCCGGAGACGCTGAACAATGCCGCCATCGCCATTGTCGACGAGGATCAGTCGCCGCTTTCCGGCCGCATCAGCACGGCGTTTTATCCGCCCTATTTCGCGCCGCCGAAGCAGATTTCGATTGCGGAAATGGACAAGCGCATGGATGCCGGGCTCGATACCTTCGCGCTCAACATCCCGCCGGATTTCCAGCGCCGGCTGATGGCAGGGCAGCAACCCGCGATCCAGCTCAATATCGACGCCACCCGCATGAGCCAGGCTTTCAGCGGCGGCGGTTATGTGCAGACCATCGTGACGAGCGAAGTTCAGGAATATATGAACCGCTATCGCGGTGTGACTTCGGTGCCGGTGGATCTGACGCTGCGCTCCCGCTTCAACCCGGAACTGGACAAATCCTGGTTCGGCTCGATCAACAACATCATCACCGCCATTACCATGCTGTCGATCGTGCTGACGGGGGCGGCGCTCATTCGCGAGCGTGAGCATGGCACGGTCGAGCATCTGCTGGTCATGCCGGTCACGCCGTTGGAAATCATGCTCAGCAAGGTCTGGTCCATGGGCCTTGTTGTGCTGGTGGCCTCGGCATTTTCGCTGTTCGTCGTTGTCGGGGGGCTGCTTGCCATTCCCATCGAAGGCTCGCTCTTGCTCTTTCTGCTTGGAACCGCCCTGCAGCTCTTCGCCATGACGTCGATGGGCATATTCCTCGCAACGGTTGCCGGGTCCATGCCGCAATTCGGCATGTTGCTGATCCTCTTCCTGCTGCCGCTGCAGGTGCTTTCGGGCGCCATGACGCCGCGGGAGAGCATGCCAGATATCATCCAGTATCTCATGCTTCTCGCACCCAACACCCATTTCGTCATCCTGGCGCAATCGGTGCTTTTCAGGGGCGCGGGGCTGGATGTGGTGTGGCCGCAACTGCTGGCGCTGCTCGCCATCGGTTCGGCGCTCTTTATCTTTGCGCTTCGCCGCTTCCGGCGTTTTCTGCGTTGAAGTGAGGGGAACCCGCCATTTTTACGCCATTTCCGGACAAGTTGAATTAATTGTGTTCGGTAACGGTATGTTCGCCTTCCGGGAATATGCCTATGAGGACGGCTGGGTAAAAGCGGGCTTTGTTCAGGAGTAGCATAATGAATATTGCAGCACGTCTGTCTTTGACGGCCATGATCGCACTGGCCGCGACATCATCTTTCGCCTCTGAAGATATGACTTCGGAGACGAGCGAGGCGATATTTGGTTTCGCTGGCGCCATGACGAAAGAAGACATGCTGAAAAGTGCGGCGCTTATTCCCGTGGAATATGAAAGAAACGCCACTATCGGCGGCGGCTACCAGTTTTATCCCTACCGCATCGGCAATGTAAAACTGGGCGGCGAGATCGGCATTGCCGCCAGATTTGGCAAAGGCTTCACCGGCGAAGTCTGGGCAGGCCCGGTCGCCCGGTATGAGCAGATCAGGCTTGGGGAGCGGTTGTTCATCACGCCAAGCTTTACCGCCGGTCTCAGCCTTGTCACGGATGCGCAGCCGGGTCGCGAGCGTGAGCAGGAAATCAAGGACGACGGCAATGCCAATGTCCTGTTTTATCTCGGGCCGGAAATCAACGTCTCCTTCAGCGAGGATTCCTCGACGGAATTCTTCTGGCGTCTTCACCACCGTTCCGGCGGTGGCAAAACTTTGGGCAATATGAAAGGCGCCACAAACGCCAATGTATTCGGTGTCCGCTACAAGTTTTGAGACGAAAGCGCCGGGCAAAGCCTCGCCAACCGGCTGAATTTCAGTCACGTTTCTTTTTCGCTGCAAATCGTCATGGTGAACCCTTGCGTCTGGTGCATGGGTGGATTGCCTTATTCTGCCTGTTCATTGGGCATGGGAAAGCGCATATAGAGGGCATCAAAGGACGCCGGAACGAAAACGTTGCTGACGTCACCTAAACCTCAAGAAAGGGTCATGTCATGAACGTAGCACGCAGCTTTAACAATTGGCGCAAATATCGTCAGACCATCAACGAACTGGGCCGCATGAGCACCCGTGAACTGCACGATCTCGGTCTCGACCGCAGCCAGATCACCAGCGTTGCCCGCGCCGCAATCGGCAAATAATCAAGACGATATTGTCCTGTCCTAATGCCCAAACGCCCGCTTCGCGGGCGTTTTTGTTTTTTGGGCTCATTTAATCTCGTCGTCGCCTTGGGGCGCCTGTAACGAGGTTTTGCCCGATTGCGTGAAATACGGATGTCGCGTTTTTCGCAGACGATGCGGTAGGGACGGGGAACTGTTGCATCGATATCCGGCGGCGTAAAATTCGCCATGCACAAAATGCATATCTGTACTGCAAGCTTATGCCTGTGAAATGCGCAGGAAGATGCTATCTTTCAATCATCGAAACGGATGTACCTCCTCCCACATCCTTTTGATAATGCGGGTGATCCTACTCCTCCTCCCAAGGATTGCCCCGGGGACAGCGGTTTTCCTCCTCCCATATCGCTGTTCATCTTTTCAGAAGCCTGCCGCACCTCCTCCCGCGGCAGGCTTTTCTGTTTTCAGCCCTATCTTCAGGTCACCTTATTTTCAGGAATTGCCTCAGTCGAACGGCATCATGCCGATCGGGGTCACCGCATGTGTACCGGCGCGTTTGGCAAGCGCGTAGGACAGGCATTGTTCCACCGCGTCCTGTGGCACGGGCTTGGCAATCACTCCGGCACCGATGCCGAGATTGACGACAACTTCCGGGTTTGCCGTCATGAAAATCACCACGACGCCATGATCCTGCGAAAGACGTCTGCCGATCTCGGGGCCGGTCTGGCCGTCGGCAAGGTTGACGTCGACAAAGGCGATGTCGGCGCGGCTGCCGAGTGCAACAGCCTCATCCAGCCGGTTGGCGATGCCGATAACATCTGCCTCTTCATCCGCCTGGAGAATGGAATCCTCTATATCCATGGCGATGAGGAACTCATCTTCGACGATCAGCACCCGCGGTTGTTCCAAGCGGAAACCCGGTTCGCTTTGCAAGACGTCTGCCAACATATGCCTGCCTCCATTCTGTGCGCCCAAGCGCTGTCGGCAAGCAAACACCTGTCGGCACAACTCGTTCCAAACTGAGATAAACATAGTGAATGGAGTGTAAACGGCGTGCCTTTTCGGCTATCACCATTCAATAGCGAAGCAGTTGATTCGGTTTGGTTTTCATCCGGGGGAAGGGTGGGAGAACGTTGCCGTAGCGCATCTTTCGCCGCTGGAGCACAAGTCTTTTGGCCGCAATCGGCCGATAGCTTATATGCAATTCAACGCGTTAAAGCCTCCTTCGTGCACCAGGAAGGAAGTGCGGGAACGCCGCCGATCATTCGCGTGCCGCGGCCAAAACGGCGCGGGACCCTATGAGTTTAGAAAGAGAATAACACGATGACCCAGTCTCCGCGCGCTTCGATTGCCCGCAACACTCCCAATATCGCTGTCGTCGGCGTTGGTGGCGGTGGCGGAAATGCGATCAACAACATGATCTCCGAAGGCATTAGCGGGGTCGATTTCATCGCCGCCAATACGGATGCGCAGGCGCTGAAGAAAACCAACGCGCCGCGGATGGTGCAGCTCAGTTCCGAGCTGACCGGCGGACTTGGTGCAGGGGCCGATCCTGAGGTCGGCCGGCAGGCGGCGATCGATTCACTCGATGAGATCATGGATCACTTGAGCGGTTACGACATGTGTTTCATCACCGCCGGCATGGGCGGCGGCACCGGCACGGGCGCTGCCCCGGTGATTGCGGAAGCCTGCCGGGCAAAGAACATCCTGACGGTTGGCGTCGTTACGCTTCCTTTCAGCTTTGAAGGTGCGCGCCGCATGCGGGCTGCCGAATACGGCTTTGCCAACCTGCTGAATACCGCCGATACCGTCATTGTCATTCCCAACCAGAACCTGCTGCGCATCGCTGACGCCGGCACCACCTTCGAGAATGCGCTGAAGACGGCCGATAAGGTCCTGTCGCTCGGCGTGCGTTGCGTCACCGATCTCATCCTGCGCGAGGGTCTCGTCAATCTCGATTTTGCCGATGTGCGTTACGTCATGAAAAATGGCGGCCGGGCGCTGATGGGCACGGCGCAGGCCAAGGGCGAAAAGCGCGCCTCGGAAGCGGCGGCAGCCGCCATCGCCAATCCGCTGCTCGGCGAACCGTCGCTGAAAGAAGCGCGCGGTGCGCTGGTGGCCATCTCCGGCGGCAACGATCTGACACTCTATGAGATCGACGAGGCGATGACGCTGGTGCGCGAGGCGGTGAGCGAGGAGACGGATGTAGTGATGGGCGCTTCCTTCGACCCGACGCTGGACGGTGCTTTCAAGATCTCCGTCGTGGCCACCGGTCTGCGCAACTGAGGCGCAGCTACAGCGACAGGGAGTTATGGGGGAGTACGACGGTGCGGCTCGTTTCTTCTCCCCGCCGGGGAGAAGGTGGCCTGAAGGGTCGGATGAGGGGGCAGCGTTGCCGAATATCTCTACCCTTGCCCCCTCATCCCGCTGCCGCGACCGTCTCCCCGGACGGGGAGAAGAAACAGGCGGCGCGCTCCCCGTTCCACGATAAACTAAGCGGCGACATTTTATAAACAGCGTACACGCCACAAACCGAACAATTAAAAGCCGTCGCGGGTAATTTTCGTGACGGCTTTTTGTTGTTTTTGAACAATTATTCCGCCATTCGGGGAGGCGGGGTTGCAACGCGTCGTTGATAACGAAAAAAGATAATAGTACTCTTTATGTCGACAAGAAGGATTTGGCTATGACGGATATAATTGCTTCTGCCGAGCGCAAGCGCGGCTCCGGCGTAAAGATGGTCTATGATCTGCTGCGCGACGAGATCCTCGATCTGGTCCTGCCGCCGGGAAGCCCCATTGACGAGGTGCAGCTTGCCGAACGATTCAAGATGTCGCGCACGCCGATCCGTGAGGCGCTGGTGCGGCTTTCGGGCGAGGGGCTGATCGATACGCTGCCGAACCGGTCGACCATGGTGTCGAATATCGACTTCCTCAACATGCACACCTATTTCGATGCGCTGGTGCTGATGTACCGGGTCACCACCCAGCTTGCGGCACAATATCATCGCCCCGAGGATCTGGCCGGAATTCGCGCCCACAATGCGGAGTTCGCCATTGCGGTGGAAGAGCAGAATGCGCTGGCGATGATTTCCACCAATGCAGCCCTTCACCTTTCCATCGCCGAGGCAGGCCGAAACCCCTATTTCACCAGCCTGTTCAAACGCCTGCTGGATGAGGGGCGGCGCATTCTGAGACTTTATTACCAGTCCTATGAGGATCGTCTGCCGAAGCGTTTCGTCCATGATCACGACGCAATGATCGCCGCCATCGCCGCCCGCGATATCGCCCTTTCCGAAAAACTGGCGCGTGAACATGCCGAACAGATCGTGCAGCAGGTGCAGAAATTGCTGGTGCGAAATGAGCGGCTGGAAATAAATCTGTAGCTTGTCGATTTCTTGTCGACAAATAAAATACAAGATAGTAATGTCCTTGTTGAAAGGGTGGCGCATAGCTGCGTCCATTCCTGAGAACCATGTGCCTTAGGAGCTAATAATGACGGCCAGCATTTTTTCCGGCGTGATTCCCGCCTTGATGACCCCCTGCAAGGATGATCGCACTCCTGATTTTGATGCGCTTGTGCGCAAGGGCAAGGAACTGATCGCCGATGGCATGTCGGCCGTCGTTTATTGCGGTTCCATGGGCGACTGGCCGCTTCTCACCGATGAGCAGCGCATGGAAGGCGTGGAGCGTCTGGTCAAGGCCGGCATCCCTGTTATCGTCGGCACCGGCGCGGTCAACACGGCGTCTGCCGTGGCGCATGCCGCGCATGCCCAGAAGGTTGGCGCCAAGGGCCTGATGGTTATCCCCCGCGTCCTGTCTCGCGGTTCGGTCATCGCGGCGCAGAAGGCGCACTTCAAGGCCATTCTCTCGGCCGCTCCTGAAATTCCGGCGGTTATCTACAACAGCCCCTATTACGGTTTCGCCACCCGCGCCGATCTCTTCTTCGCGTTGCGCGCCGAACACAAGAACCTGATTGGTTTCAAGGAATTCGGCGGCCCGGCTGATATGCGTTATGCAGCTGAAAACATCACCAGCCGCGATGATGAAGTGACGCTGATGATCGGCGTCGATACCGCCGTTTTCCACGGTTTCGTCAATTGCGGTGCAACCGGCGCCATCACCGGCATCGGCAACGTGCTGCCGAAGGAAGTCATTCATCTCTGCAAGCTTTCGCAGGCCGCTGCCAAGGGTGATGCGGATGCCCGCAGCCGCGCGCTGGAACTGGAGCAGGCGCTGGCCATACTCTCCTCCTTTGATGAAGGTCCGGATCTGGTTCTTTATTTCAAGCACATGATGGTGCTGAAGGGCGACAGGGAATACACGCTGCATTTCAACGAAACCGATGCCCTGACGGACAGCCAGCGCGGTTATGTCGAGGCGCAGTTCAAGCTGTTCAACAGCTGGTATGCCGACTGGAGCAAGCTTCCGGGCGCCGTTCAGACCTGCAAGGCTGCCTGAGATATTGCTGCTGCGAAAAAAAGGCCCGCAACTGCGGGCCTTTTTTGCATGTGATGGGGTTTGATGCCTCTCCTCCGTCATACCGGACCAGATCCGGCATCCAGCCACGGCGCGTCTGCGCCGTGAAAGAGTCTTCTCCGATCAAGGACTTGATCGCGCTGGACCCCGGAGCTAATCCGGGGTGACGGAGCGGGTATGCTATGCAGTCGCAAAAAACGCTGAGTGACGTTGTTGCCATGAGGCCCGCAATTGCGGGCCTTTTTTCATTTCCACATCCAAATGGTCAGGAGACTGCGTCCAGCCCCTTCTCCAGCAGCCGGTCGAGCCCGGCCATTTCAGCGGCGGTGAGCGTAATGCCGTCGCTCTCGGATTTGGCGCGCGCCGCAAAGCGGCGGCCGGAGGGCAGGCGGGCGCCCTGGCCGATGATGGCGTCAAACAGCACTTCCGCGCGCTGGAAGGGGTCGCCCGGGCGGCCCTTGGCGAAGGCTTCCGGAGAAAATGCGACGATCAATTCGCCATGGGTCGGCGCAAGTGTTGTCGTGCCGAGGAAATCGAGGGCTTCGGGGCTGGTCAGGTCACCGATCATGATGCCGGCAAGAAGTTCGATCATGGTGCCGATCGCCGATCCCTTGTGACCACCAAAAGGCAGCATGGAGCCGGCAAGCGCGGCTTCCGGGTCGGTCGTCGGCTTACCTTCGGCGTCCAGCGCCCATCCTTCCGGCAGGGATTTGCCGGCGCGCCGGTGCAGTTCGATTTCGCCGCGCGCCGCAACCGACGTGGCAAAATCGAAGACATAAGGTGAGGTGTCCTTGCGCGGCCAGCCGAAAGCGAAGGGATTGGTGCCAAGCAGCGGTTTGCTGCCGCCGGTGGGGGCAACGGTGGAGTAGCTGGGGCACATCACCAGTCCAGCGAGACCATTCGATGTCAGCCCCTCAACCTCTGGCCAGAGCGCCGAGAAATGTGTGCAGTCATTGATGACGAGTGCGGCAATGCCCGAACGTTTCGCCCGCTCGACAAGAACCGGCAGGCCCAGTTCGAAGGCGGGATTGGCAAAGCCGCCATTGGCGTTGACTTTGACAATCGCCGTGCCGTCGTCCTCAGCCACATCAGGGATCGCGTCGGGCTTCACCTTGCCGGCCTTGACGGTGCGCAACGCGCCTTCGATACGGTAGATGCCGTGCGATTTGCAGGCGTCGCGTTCACCGGCGGTGATGACGCGGGCAAGCGCCCCCGACTGCACCTCATTCAGTCCCGCCTTGCGGAAAATTTCTTCAATCCGCTTTGAAAGCGCATCAATGGTCAGGGTGGTGGCGTCGCTCATCATGATCCTCCGATATCGGCCCGCACATCTTGAATACATAAAGTATACAAAGGCATGTCTATTGCAACTCGTCTTTTCGGTGAAGTGCCGCGAAAGCGTAAATCGGTACCGAAGATACAGAGTTTTCAGTTTTTGTGACGGTTTCCTCTTCCCTCTCATTCGCGGGCGGGCCGCAGCACTCGCTTTGGCGCAAGTCCTTGGGCTGAAAAGAGACTTTTCGTCAGTTCCCCGCGCAGCCACCCATGCGGCAAATCCCGATTGTTCGCAGCTGCAAAATTCTTTTTGTATACTAGTTGTATTTTTATGTTGATTTATCGGCCCCATAGGGAAATAGTGACCGCGCCTTCAACGGCAGACCAATTGTGGGAGCAATCAAGAATGAAAAAATCGGTCATCATCGCCAGCCTTCTGGCCGCTACTTCCGTTATCACGCCGGCCAAGGCCGACAAGCTTGACGACATCATTTCCGCCGGTACGCTGCGTTGCGCCGTCGTGCTCGATTTCCCGCCCATGGGTTCACGTGACGACGCAAACAACCCTGTTGGCTTCGACGTCGATTATTGCAACGATCTCGCCAAGGCGCTCGGCGTCACGGCTGAAATCGTCGAAACGCCGTTCCCCGAACGTATTCCGGCACTGATGTCGGGCCGCGTCGATGTCGGTGTTGCTTCGACCTCCGATACGCTGGAGCGCGCCAAGACGGTCGGCATGACCGTGCCTTACTTCGCTTTCGAAATGGCTGTTACCGCCAACGACAAGTCGGGCATCAAGTCCTTCGAGGACATGAAGGGCAAGACGGTCGGCGCAACCGCCGGCACGTTCGAAGCCATCGCGCTTGAAAAGTCGGTCAAGGAGTGGGGAACCGGCGAGTTCCGTCCTTACCAGACGCAGGCTGACGTTTTCCTCGCGCTGAGCCAGGGCCAGATCGACGCCACCGTTTCCACCTCCACGGTTGCGCAGTCCAACGTCAAGGGCGGCAAGTTTGCCGGGATCTCGGTCGTCGGCAAGGCGCCCTACGATATCGATTACGTTGCGCTCTTCACCAACCGTGATGAATATGGGCTCATCAACTACCTGAACCTCTTCATCAACCAGCAGGTTCGCACCGGCCGTTACGCCGAACTCTATGAAAAATGGGTTGGCGGCGAAGTTCCCTCGCTCACCGTCAACGGCGTTTATCGCTAATCAGGACTTTTCGTAAACGGCGCGGTCAAAATGATCGCGCCGTTGATCGTTTCTGAAAAGGCGGGACGCTTAATGTTCAACTATACATTCCACTGGAATCAGGCGCTGAAGGCTTTGCCGCAGCTTCTGGACGGTGCGGTGGTAACGCTGCAGATCGCCCTTCTGTCGATGGTGATCGGTCTTACCTTCGCCATCCTGCTGACGCTGTTCCGGCTCTCGGGCAACCGTGTTCTCGGCGCTTTGGCCTCCGTCTGGGTGGAGGTTGCCCGCAACACGCCGGCACTGTTCCAGATTTACATGGCCCATTTCGGGCTTGGCAATTTCGGCATCCACCTCAGCCCCTATACCGCGCTTCTGGTCGGTATCGCGTTCAACAATGCCGGTTATCTGGCAGAGAATTTCCGCGGTGCGCTGAAAGCCATACCGGATACGCAGACGCGGTCGGGCCGTTCGCTTGGCATGACCTCGATGCAGACCTTCCGGCTGATCATCCTGCCGCAGATGCTGCGCGTGGCTTTCCTGCCGGCCACCAACCAGATGGTCTGGGCGATCCTCATGACCTCGCTCGGTGTCACGGTCGGCATGAACACGGATCTCGCCGGCGTCACGCAGGCGCTCAATGCGCGCTCGTTCCGCACCTTTGAATTCTTCGCGCTCGCCGCGGTCATCTATTACGTGATCGCCAAGATCGTCACGCTCGCCGCCAGATTGCTGGCCTGGCGTCTGTTCCGTTACTGAGAGAGGTGCGCCATGTTTGAAACCGCTCTCACCTGGAGTGATCTCGCCTTCCTGGCCAAGGGTGCCGGCATGACGCTTGCCGTCACCGCCGTCGCCGTCACGGCAGGCACCCTGATGGGGATCATCTTCGGTATCATCCGTTTTCAGTTCGGTCCCTATTGGTCGCTGCCGCTGACCTTCGTGCTGGATATTTTCCGCTCCGTGCCGCTGCTCATCCAGCTGGTTCTCGGCAATGCCTTCCAGTCGATCGCCAAGCTCGGCTGGCCGCCATTCACCACCTCCTGCGTGGTGCTGTCGCTTTATACGGCAGCCTATTGCACCGAGATCGTGCGCGGCGGCATCGATGCCGTGCCGTCCAATACGCGCCGTGCCTGCCGCTCACTCGGCATGACATGGTCGCAGGACATGCGCTACATCGTCCTGCCGCTCGCCACCCGCGTCTCGTTGCCGTCCTGGATCGGACTGACGCTCGGTGTCATGAAGGATTCGGCCCTGGTGCTTTGGCTTGGCCTTATCGAGCTTCTGCGTGCCTCGCAGATTCTCGTTACCCGCCTGCAGGAACCGTTGACCATCCTGATGATCTGCGGCGCCATCTACTTCCTTATCAGCTTCCCCATCGCCCGTTTCGGCGGGTATCTCGAAAGACGGTGGTCCCCCAATGATTGAGATCGAAAACGTCCGCAAATCCTTCGGCCCGCTGGAGGTTCTGAAAGGGATCAACCTCACCGTCAACAAGGGCGAGGTCGTCACCATCATCGGCGGTTCCGGTTCCGGCAAATCGACGCTGCTCACCTGCATCAACGGCTTGGAGCCGATCGACAGCGGCAAGATCGTCATCGACGGCACGGAAGTGCATGCCAAATCGACAGACCTCAACAAGCTGCGCCGCAAGGTCGGCATCGTTTTCCAGCAATGGAACGCCTTTCCGCATCTGACGGTGCTTGAAAACGTCATGCTGGCGCCGCGCAAGGTTCTTGGCATCTCGAAGGAGCAGGCCGAGGAGATCGCGGTCAAGCAATTGACCCATGTGGGCCTTGCCGAAAAGCTGAAGGTCTATCCGAACCGCATGTCGGGTGGCCAGCAGCAGCGCATGGCGATTGCCCGCGCGCTTGCCATGTCGCCCGAATATATGCTGTTCGACGAAGTCACCTCGGCACTCGACCCGATGCTGGTGGGCGAAGTGCTCGATACGCTGAAGATGCTGGCGGATGAAGGCATGACGATGATCTGCGTCACCCATGAAATGGCGTTTGCCCGCGATGTCTCCAACCGCGTCGCCTTCTTCCATCAGGGCGTGATGGCGGAAATCGGCACGCCGGACCAGCTGTTCGGCGCGCCGCAGCATGCCGAAACCCAGAAGTTCCTGGCGAGCGTGCGGTAATGCCTGCAAATGATGTCATCGTCATAGGGGCCGGCGTTGTCGGCCTCTCGGCGGCAATCGCCGCGCAGGGCCGCGGTCTTTCGGTCACGGTCATCGATCGCGAAGGGCCGGCGGCGGGCGCTTCGGCCGGCAATGCCGGCGCCTTCGCCTTCACCGATATCCTGCCGCTTGCATCGCCGGGCATTCTCTGGAAGGCGCCGAAGTGGCTTCTCGATCCGCTCGGTCCGCTCAGCGTGCCGCCGGCCTATGCGCTGAAGATCGCACCGTGGATGTTCCGCTTCTGGCGCGCCTGCGCGGCATCGAAAGTCGAGCATTCCACCGCCGCGCAGACGGCGCTGATGGACCTTTCCAAAGCAGAGCTGGAGCCGTTTCTCAAAAAGACGGACACGATTGCGATGCTGCGCAAGGAGGGGAACCTTCAGGTCTATGAAAGCGAAGCGGAGTTCGAAAGCTCGCTTGCCGGCTGGAAGGCACGCGAACGCCACGGCATCGAGTTCCGGCATCTGAACGCCGAACAGATGGCCGAGATACAGCCCGGCATCGCGCCGCGTTTTACCTGCGGCACCTTTACGCCCGGCTGGTTTTCCATTGCCGATCCCAAGCTTTACACCCTGACACTGGCCGAGCATTTTCGCAGCATTGGTGGCCGCATTGAATGCCTCGATGTCGGCTCGCTCCGACCGCTGGACGATGGCGTCGAGGTGGTGAGCCATGATGGCCGCACCCGCAAGGCCGGCAAGGTGGTGCTGGCGGCGGGGGCTTTCTCGCACCGCATCGCCCGCTCGCTTGGCGAAAAAATTCCGCTGGAAACGGAACGGGGTTATAATACCACCCTGCCTCCAGGTGCTTTCGATCTGCGCACGCAGGTCACCTTCGGCGGCCATGGTTTCGTCGTTACCCGCCTTTCCTCCGGTATCCGCGTTGGCGGTGCCGTGGAGCTGGGCGGACTGGAGCTTCCGGCCAATTTCGCCCGTTCCGAGGCGCTTTTGACCAAGGCAAAGGCTTTTCTGCCGGGCCTGAGAACTGAAGGCGGCAAGCAGTGGATGGGCTTTCGCCCCTCGCTGCCGGACAGCCTGCCGGCCATTGGGCAAGCGCAGCACACGGCGCGGGTGGTTTATGCTTTCGGCCACGGGCATCTGGGACTGACCCAATCGGCGGGTACGGCCCGCATCGTCGCCGATCTTCTGACGGGGCAAAAGCCCGCCATCGATACAAGGGCATTTTCGCCGCAACGTTTCTGACGGGGATTTTTCAATGTCTTCTTCCGTTTCGACAACAGCTGCTCCTCAGGCGCGCAGCATTCTGGCCGGTGCCGCCAAAGGCAAGGTCATCGCCACCACCGAGGCGCTGAGCTTCTGGGGCGGGGTCGATCCCGCCACCGGCAAGGTGATAGACGTGCATCACCCGCTGCATGGCATCTGTCTCACCGGCGGTGTGCTATTCATGCCGACCAGCCGTGGCTCCTGCACCGGTTCCGGTGTGCTGCTCGATCTCATCCTCACCGGCCGTGCACCCTCGGCGCTGGTTTTCTGCGAGGCTGAAGACGTCCTGACGCTTGGTGCCCTCGTTGCGGCGGAAATGTTCAACAGGGCTCTGCCGGTCGTCCGTCTCGATGCGGATAATTTTGCCCGCTTCTCGCGTGCTGCGCATGTCAGCATCAACGAGAACACCATTGAGGCCGACGGTATCTCGCTTGCCATCGCGCCGCCGGCGACGGCCCATCTTGACCTGAAGGACGAGGATGGCGCAATGCTGGAAGGGCGCGACGGCATTGCCGCGCGGCAGGCCATGCGCATCATCGTCGCCATGGCCGCCCAGCAGGGGGCGTCGACGCTTGTCGATGTGACGCAGGGCCATATCGATGGCTGCATCTATGCCAGCCCCGCCAATCTCACCTTTGCTGAAAAAATGGCTGACATGGGCGGCAAGGTGCGGGTGCCGACCACCATGAACGCCATTTCGGTGGACAAGGCGCACTGGCGGGCGCAGGGCGTGCCGGAGGATTTCGGCGATCCAGCCGCAAGACTGGCGGATGCCTATGTGCGCATGGGCTGTCGCCCCACCTTCACCTGTTCGCCTTACCTCCTCGACAGCGCGCCGAGCGCCGGCGAATCGATCGGCTGGGCCGAATCGAATGCCGTGATCTTCGCCAATACGGTGCTGGGTGCCCGTACCGCAAAGCACCCTGATTTCCTCGATCTCTGCATTGCGATGACGGGCAGGGCGCCGCTTTCGGGGGTGTATCTCGAAGAAAATCGCCGGCCGCAGCGCATCGTCGATGTGGCCCTGCCAGCTGGCATCGATGACGCCTTCTGGCCGCTTGTCGGTTATCTCGCCGGCAAGGCCGCGCCGGATTGCATTCCGTTGCTGCGTGGTCTTGGCGCTGCAAAACCGTCGCGGGATGATCTGAAAGCGCTTTGCGCCGCCTTCGGCACCACCTCTGCCTCGCCCATGCTGCATATCGAGGGCGTGACGCCCGAAGCGGGACTTGCGCCGCTCGAAACCGCCGGGACCGTGACCATTTCGCTCGCGGATATGGCCGCCGGCTGGTCGCTTCTGAATGAGGGGCCGGAAGAGGTGCAACTCGTCGCTATCGGCAGTCCGCATGCCTCGCTGGAGGAATGTCGGGCGCTGGCGGCCGTGTTTAATGGCCGCAAACGCCATGCGGATGTCGCCGTCATCGTCACCGCCGGTCAGCAGGTCATCGATGCGGCCGTGCAGGACGGCACGCTGCAGAGCCTGAAGGACAGCGGCGTGCAGGTGCTGCCGGATCTCTGCTGGTGTTCGATTTCCGAGCCGGTCTTTCCGACGAAGACCCGCGCACTGATGACCAACTCCGGCAAATACGCCCATTACGGCCCAGGTCTCAGCGGCCGCGCGGTGCGCTTCGGCAGCCTTGCCGATTGCGTCAACAGCGCGCTGACCGGCCGTGCCGTATCCCGCCTTCCTGTCTGGCTTTCGTGAGGAGAACTGAATGCGCAGTATCAAGACAGTTCATGTGATTTCCGCCCATGCGGAAGGTGAAGTGGGGGATGTGATCGTCGGCGGGGTGAAGCCGCCGCCGGGCGAGACGATCTGGGAACAGAGCCGCTTCATCGCCCGTGATGAGACGCTTCGCAACTTCGTGCTCAACGAGCCGCGCGGCGGCGTGTTCCGCCACGTCAATCTGCTGGTGCCGCCGAAACATCCTGACGCGGATGCCGCCTTCATCATCATGGAGCCGGAAGATACGCCGCCCATGTCCGGCTCCAATTCCATCTGCGTTTCCACAGTGCTTCTGGATGGCGGCATCGTGCCGATGCAGGAGCCGGAAACCCATATGCTGCTGGAAGCGCCCGGCGGATTGGTGAAGGTGCGCGCCGAATGCCGTAACGGCAAGGCCGAGCGCATTTTCGTGCAGAACCTGCCGAGCTTTGCCGCAAAGCTCGATGTCGAGCTTGAGGTCGAAGGCCTCGGCACGCTGAAAGTGGACACCGCCTATGGCGGCGACAGCTTCGTTATCGTGGATGCCGAAGCGATGGGTTTCAGCCTGAAGCCGGAAGAGGCGCATGAGATCGCCCGCCTCGGCGTGCGCATCACCAATGCCGCCAACAAGGCTTTGGGTTTCGACCATCCTGAAAACCCCGACTGGCGGCATTTTTCCTTCTGCCTCTTCGCCGGCAAGGTGGAGCGCACGACGGAAGGCCTCAGGGCAGGGGCGGCCGTCGCCATCCAGCCGGGCAAAGTGGACCGCTCGCCGACCGGCACGGCGCTTTCCGCCCGTATGGCCGTGCTGCATGCACGCGGCGAAATGAAGGAAGGCGAAACGCTGACGGCGGTGTCGCTGATCGGCTCGACCTTCACGGGCCGCATTCTCGGAACAACAACAGTTGGCGACCGCCCGGCCATCCTGCCGGAAATCTCCGGCCGCGGCTGGGTCACCGGCATCCACCAGCATATGCTTGATCCGTCCGATCCTTGGCCGGAGGGGTATCGGCTGACGGATACCTGGGGTGCTCGGTAAAGGCGCAAATGGTCACTCAGGTGGAATGTTGAGTACGCCACGGCGGTGCCGCGTATTTCTTCTCCCCACCGGGGAGAAGGTGGCCCGAAGGGTCGGATGAGGGGGCAAGGGTAGAGATTTACGGAGAGCTTGCCCCCTCATCCCGCTGCCGCGGACTTCTCCCCGGCGGGGAGAAGAAACAAGCGGTACCCGCTCGTTCCAACAGGGCTAAAGCCTCACCGGCTCAACCGCTTCGTCGTTTCCCGCACGATCAGCTCGAACCCGACATCCACCCGCGCGCCTTCGGGAACAGCGGCATCCTTTTCCGGCTCCAATATCGAAAGCAGCAATTCGCCCGCCCTGCGGCCGATCATCTGGGCGTCGACCCGGATCGTTGAAATCGCCGGATAACATTGGCGGCTGATATCGAAATCGCCAAAACCGAGGATGGACACCTGATCGGGCACGGCAATGCCGCGGCGGTGACATTCCATCAGCGCGCCGACGGCGGAAATATCGGAGACGGCGAAAATGCCTTCGACATCGGGCGCCTTCGCGAGCAGGGAGCCGAGCGTCTTTGCCCCGTGATCATAGGAGACTGGCGCGCTGCCTTCGCGGATGATGAGATCGTCGGAAATGCCGGCTTCGCGCAACGCTGCCGCAAACCCGACAAGGCGGCTTTCGCCGCGCCAGTCGTTCACGGCGCCGTCAGCCCGGGATCCGAGTGCGCCAATACGCTTTAGACCAAGCGATATCAGATATTTGGCGGCGTTTCTTCCCACTTCGTAGTTGGAGAAGCCAACCGCGTGGTCGATCGGGTGCTCCGGAACGTCCCAGATTTCCACGATCGGAATGCCGGCGCGCATCAGAACTTCGCTCGCCATCTTGGTATGCACCGTGCCGGCGACGACGATGGCATCGGGACGGCGCTCCATCATGGTGCGGATGACGCGCTCTTCTTCCTGCAGGTCATACATCGTATAACCGATCAGCAACTGGTAATCGGCCGCACGCAGCGCCTTGGCCAGCCCCTGCGCGCTGTCGGCGAAGTTGGAGTTGGTGAGCGTCGGCAGGATGGCGGTGATGAAATTGGTGCGCCGGGAAGAGAGCGAACCGGCGATTCGATCCGGCACATAGCCAAGCTTCTCGATGGCCTTCATTACCTTCTGGCGTGTCTCTTCTGACACCAGGGCAGGATCGGCCAGCACCCGCGAAACGGTCATCTTGGAGACGCCCGCGAGTTTCGAGACGTCGCTCATGGTTGCTTTTTTTGACGTGACTAACGCTGCAGCCAAGGGCGTGCGCTCCACCAAAGCATGTCTCCCTAAATTCGAACCGTTTCAGGACAAGACATACACGAAGATATCAAGGGAAAGCACGCCGTATGATTGCGGATCAATACGGCGTGCACCGGATTTATGCGACGCGGCTATAGACCAGATGGTAAAAACGTCCGTCGCACATGCTCATCATCTCATCCGTCAGTACCCGGCCTTCCAGCCGGACCGGCGAGACCAGCGCTTCCTCCACGGCTTCCATCGAAGGATAGTCGATTTCCTGTACCATGATGATTGAGGCTGCGTCCGGGTCGGTGCGCTCGGTGCGCATCACCCGCACGGCCTGCGCATTCGGCATGCGTTTCCAGACCGGCAGCAGTTTTTCCTCGACGATGCGGAAAAACTCCTCCTCCCGGCCCGCGTGGATCCTGCCTTCGAAAATTGCCGAGCGTGTATACATGGTTTCCTCCCGAATGAATGCCCGATGCAACAGTTCTGTAGATCGGACTTGCAATGATACCGATAACATGCATTATTGATCCTGCCAAGAACGTGAAACGGTGTCGACAAGAGGAAAATCGATAACCAGTCGAAATTGTTGAATTTTAAGGAAAATTCACATGGTTTTGGGCTTTCGCGGTTTCTTGGGAGGAGTTTTTTGTCAATCGCGGTGAAATGTTATCGAGAACATTTTTCGCTTTGTGCAAGATCGCTGTTCCGCTTTGGGCAGCCACTTAAAAGGTTGGAGGAGAAACCATGAGCATTTCAAGATTTCTGAAGAACGTGACCGTTGCCGTCGGTGTTGCCGCAGCAACGCTCGCCGCCAGCACATCCGCCCATGCTGTCTCGCTCAGCGAGATCACGGCGCGCGGCAAGGTCAAGATCGGTGTTCTGACCGGCGCTCCGCCGATGGGCATGGTGGATGAGAAGGGCAATCCTTCCGGTTATGATGTGGATGTCGCCAACCTCATCGGCACCTATCTGTCGCTGCCGGTTGAGCTTGTGCCGCTGACGCCGCCTGCGCGCATTCCAGCCCTTCAGACCGGCAAGGTCGACTTCCTTGTCGCAACGCTTGCACCGACTGGCGAACGCGCCAAGACCGTGATGTTCACGCAGCCTTACAGCGCCTTCAACATGGACATCATCTCGGGCAAGGACCAGAAGTTCGAAAATCTCGACAGCCTCAAGGGCAAGCGCGTTTCGGTCAATCGCGGCTCCTCGCAGGAAACCGCGCTGCGCAAGGCCAATGTCGAAGGTCTCGAAATCGTCGTTTACGAAGACGATTCCACCAGCGCCCAGGCACTGCTTGCCGGCCAGGTCGATGCTGTCGCCCTGCCGTCCACGGTTGGCGAAGCGATCATCAAACAGCGCCCGGAAGCCGGTCTGCAGGTTGGTTTCACCTTCTTCCAGCAGGGCAATTCCATGGCGACGAAGCTTGAGGATTTCGAGCTGCGCCAGTGGCTGAACACGTCCATCTACCTCATGAAGATGTCGGGCGATCTCGACCGTATCTCGGTGAAGTGGACCGGTCGTCCGCTGCCGCAATTGCCAAGCTTCTGATTGAGCCTTTCAACGCGTCCGCCGGAGAAAAATTTCCGGCGGACCGGGAAATGTCAACGGAGTGACGCATGTCCTATACTTTTCAATTCGGCGCGCTCGCCCAGTATCAGAATGAAATTCTGAACGGCATATGGCTGACGATCAAGCTGTCGGTCCTCTCCATCGTGCTCGGCTGCGCTTTCGGCATTCTTTTGGCCTCGCTGCGCTCCATCAAGGGTGGCATCGTCCGCATCATCGTGGACGGTTATGTGGAGGTGATCCGCAACACGCCGTTCCTGGTGCAGCTTTTCATCGTCTATTTCGGCCTTCCGGGTCTCGGCTTTCGCGTCGGTGCGGATACCGCGGCGCTGATCGGCATGACGATCAATCTCGCGGCCTATTCAACGGAAATCATCCGCGCCGGCATCGAGGCGGTGCACAAGTCGCAGATCGAGGCGGGCGAAGCGCTTGGTTTCACCAGATACCAGATCTATCGCCACGTCATCATCGTGCCGGCCATCGCCAAGGTCTATCCATCGCTCTGCAGCCAGTTCGTGCTGATGATGCTGGCATCGAGCATATGTTCGGCAATTTCCACCCATGAGCTTGCGGCTGCCGCAGCCTTCGTGGAATCGCAGACCTATCGCTCCTTCGAGGTCTATATCGTCGTCACGCTCATCTATCTGGCGCTGGCGCTCAGCCTGCGGCTTATCCTTGCCCTTATCGGCATGTGGCTGTTTGGCCGTCGTGTCGCCCGCAAGACGATGACCGCTTTGCCGGAGGTGCAGTCATGACTCTTCGAACTTTCGGCTGGAACGAATTCGGCTTCCTGCTGACCGCCCTGCAATGGACCGTGCTTCTGACGATCATTGCGCTTATCGGCGGTGGCATCGTCGGCTTCTTCATCGCTCTTGCCCGCACCTCGGATAACAAGCTGCTGCGCATTGCCGCCGGCACCTATATCCAGGTCATTCAGGGCATTCCGGTGCTGATGATCCTGTTCCTGTCCTATTATGGCCTCAGCCTTGCCGGACTGGAACTACCGCCTTTGATTGCCGCCGGCGCGTCGATGACCATCTATACGTCAGGTTATCTCGCTGAAATCTGGCGCGGCTGCATCCAGGCGGTGCCGAAGCAGCAATGGGAAGCATCGGAATCGCTGGCGCTCACCCGCGCCCAGCAATATCGTTACGTCATCCTGCCGCAGGCGATCCGCATTTCCCTGCCGCCGACCGTCGGTTTTGCCGTTCAGGTCGTCAAGAATACGTCCATCGCATCGATCATCGGTTTCGTCGAACTGGCGAGAGCGGGGCAGCTCATCAACAATGCCACGTTCCAGCCGTTCCGCGTCTTCGTCGCGGTGGCCGTGCTTTATTTCATCGTCTGCTACCCGTTGTCCCAGCTATCGCGTTGGCTGGAAAGGAGGCTTCATGCCGGAAGTAATCGTTGAAAACGTTCACAAGAGCTTTGGCGCTCTGGAAGTCCTCAAAGGCGTGTCGCTGACGGTTGGTCGCGGTGAAGTCTTTGCCCTCATCGGCCGCTCGGGCTCGGGCAAGAGCACGCTGCTGCGCTGCATGAACGGGTTGGAGAAGATCAATTCGGGCCGCATCGAAATTGCCGGTCATGCGATCGGCGAAGATGCCAAGGCGCTGCGCAAGCTGCGCACCGATGTCGGCATCGTGTTCCAGAGCTACAATCTTTTTCCGCATCTGACGGTCGGTGAAAACATCATGCTCGCGCCGCGCATCGTCAAGGACGTGGCGAAATCGGAAACCAGGGATATCGCCCGCGAGGTTCTGCAACTCGTTGGCCTGTCGGAGAAATTCGATTCCTATCCCGACCAGCTGTCCGGCGGCCAGCAGCAGCGCGTGGCGATTGCCCGCTCGCTTGCCATGCGGCCGAAGGTGATGCTGTTCGACGAGGTGACCTCGGCGCTCGATCCTGAACTGACCGAGGAAGTGCTGACCGTCATGGAAAACCTCGCCAAGGGCGGCATGACCATGATCCTCGTGACCCACGAAATGGCTTTTGCACGCCGCGTGGCGACCGAAACCATCTTCATGCACAAGGGCAAGATCTGGGAGCAGGGCCGCTCGTCCGAACTCTTCGCCAATCCGCAAACGCCGGAACTCCGGCAATTCGTCAAGGCCGATGTGAAGTAGTTCACCGGCACAAAGGAAAGTCCATGACCACTGAAATCGTGCAACTGTGCCCCCTCATCCCGGCACTGGAACAGGAACTCGCGCAGCGCTTCACCGTGCACCGCCTGTTCGAAGCGGCAGACAAGGCGGCGTTCCTTGCTGAAAAGGGCGCTGCAGTCCGCGGCGTCGTCACCGGCGGCCATATCGGCCTGCCAGCAGATATCGGCGCTGCACTCCCCAATCTTGAAATCGTCGCCATTAACGGCGTCGGTTTCGACAAGGTTGATCTCACTGATGCCAAACGGCGCGGTTTCCGCGTTTCCAACACGCCTGACGTGTTGACGGCGGATGTCGCTGACCTCGCGCTCGGTCTGGTTCTGGCGCAGGCGCGCAAGCTGCCGCAGGCAGATCAGCATGTGCGCACCGGGCAGTGGCTGAAGGGCGATATGGGGCTTTCCACCCGTGTGGCTGGCCGTCGTTATGGCATTTTCGGCCTTGGCCGCATCGGTCAGGCGATCGCAAAGCGACTCGAAGGTTTTGACGCGCGGATTTCCTATACCGCCAGAAACCGCCGCGATGTCGCTTATGATTACCACGACAGCATCGAGGCGCTGGCTGCCAATTGCGACGTGCTGATCATCGCCGCCGCTGCCACCGCCGAAACGCGCCACATCGTCAATGCCGGTGTGTTGCAGGCGCTTGGGCCACAGGGTGTGCTTGTCAACGTGGCGCGCGGTTCGCTGGTGGATGAGAAGGCGCTGGTCGAGGCGCTTTCAAACGGCACGATCGGTGGTGCGGCGCTTGATGTCTTCGAGGATGAACCGCGTGTGCCGGAAGCGCTTTTCGCCTTCGACAATGTCACACTTGCCCCGCATGTCGGCAGCGGCACGCACCAGACGCGACGCGCCATGGCCGATCTCGTTCTTGCCAATCTCGACGCACATTTTGCCGGTAAGGAACTGCCGACTCCAGTGGTCTGACATACCTCTATCGAAGCCTTTAATCTGACGGCGCGGCTTTTATCCGCGCCGTTTCGATTCGTGCTGTTGGCTGTTCCTCATTTAGCCTGCAAAAGGCAGCCATTTGCCCGTAATCCCGGCCTGTCGTTCATATTTATATAATATGTATAATCCTACTATTCTGCTTCCTTATAAAGCGATGAGGCGGAGAGGTGCGTTCCAAAGGCCCGAAGACACCCGAGCAGAACCGGATGTCGCGAGAAAAGCGCGACGCTATGCCATCTGCCCCTCCTGCAACGACTGAAAACGCCAATCCCTCCGACCGGCACGTGCTTCTGGAAGCGATGATCAATCATGTGCCGGATTTCATCTATGCCAAGGATCTGGAGGGCCGTTTTCTTTTCGCCAATCGCGCCATCGTTACGGAAAACGGCTTTAAGAGCGTCGAGGAACTGATCGGCCTTACCGATTACGATATTCACGGCGACGCGGCGCGGCGCGCCGGCATTCCCGATACCGAAGCGCGGGTGATGCGCACCGGAGAGCCTGATCTTGGCTACGAGGAACCTGCCATGCGCGGCGATATCGACCGTTGGTTGATGATGTCGCGTGTGCCGCTGAAGGATGAGAGCGGCAAGATCATCGGTGTGGTTGGCGCTTCCAGGGATATCACCCAGAAAAAGGCCTCGGAAAGACTGCTTCAGGCGCAGGCGCGTATCCTGGAAATGATCGTCGCGGCGGCGCGGATCGAAGATTTTCTCGAGGAATTCGTCAAGGCCATTGAAAACCTTGCCACCGGGCTTGCCTGCGCTGTCAGGGTGTTCGAGGCGGCGGCGGGAGAACCGTCCGTTTATGTCTCTCCAGCGCTGGTGTCGCATACGAGCCTGACGGCGCTCATTTCCACCGTCAGCGATGCCGGGAAGCTTACCCATCCGGCCAACAGCACTGCTTTCAGTTTCGATATTCCCGCCAGCGAGGGCGAGGCGCATGGCTTTGTCTGGTGCGTGCTGGCGGGCCGCCAGGCGGATGCGGCGCTGGTCGAATTCATCGGGGCTGCCGCCCGCATGGCGGGACTGGCGATCGACCGGAAACGGGCCGCCGCGCATATCGCTTTTCTCGCGGATCACGACATGCTGACCCGGCTACCCAATCGCCGTTTTCTCGATACGCGGCTACCGGAAATATTGGCGGTGGCGGCAAAGGCAAAACGGCAGGTCGGCATCGGTTTTCTTGATCTCGATAATTTCAAGCAGATCAATGATACGCTTGGTCACAGCGTTGGCGACGCGCTGCTTTCGAGAACGGCTGAGCGCATCGCGCATAGCCTCAGCCGAAACGATCTCGTGCTGCGGGTGGGCGGCGACGAATTCGTCGTCATTCTGGAAAAGCAGAAACTCGGTTTCGAAGACCGTCTGCAGCGCATTCAGGCGGCGGTTTCGCAGCCGCTGCGCATCGGCAATTACGATATCAAGGTCACCTGCAGCATCGGCATGGCGTTTTTTCCAGAACACGGGGAAACCACGGCGGAAATCGTCGCTGCCGCCGATCTTGCCATGTATGAGGCCAAACATAACGGCCGGGATGGCATTGCCACCTTCACGCCGCGCATGGCGGACGATCTGAGAAAGAAGTTCACCCGCATCGAGGAGCTGCGCAAGGCGGTGGAGCGGGATGAGTTTGTTTTGCATTTCCAGCCGCAGGTTGACCTTCTCACCGGCCGTATCAGCGGGGTGGAGGCGCTGGTGCGCTGGCAGCACCCGGTGGAGGGTCTGCTGGCTCCATTGGAATTCATCGGTCTTGCTGAAGAAACCGGCCTCATCGTGGAGCTTGGGGAAAGCATTCTGAAAAAAGCCTGCCAGCAGGCGCAGGCTTGGATCGCGGCCGGCCTGTCGCCCATTAAGATGGCGGTCAATATTTCGCCCCGGCAGTTTCAGGGCGGGCTTGTGGAGCAGATCCAGTCGGCGCTGAAGGAAAGCGGTCTTTCGCCTTCGCTGCTCGAAATCGAAATCACCGAGACGCTTATCATCCAGGACGTCGAAACATCGGTGCGGATCATGCGCGCCATCAAGCAGATGGGCGTCAGCCTTGCGCTGGACGATTTCGGCATCGGTTATTCCTGTCTCGGCATGCTCAAGACCTTTCCCCTGTCCTGCATGAAGATAGACCGCTCGTTTCTTACCCACCTGCCGGAAAAAACCAAGGACAGCGCCATCGTCTCGATCATGATCCAGCTTGCTGGGTCTCTGGATATCGACGTCATTGCCGAGGGCGTGGAGACCGGCGAGCAGGCGGCGTTTCTGCGCGCGGCCGGCTGTCCCTACGGGCAGGGTTATTATTTCAGCCGCCCGGTTCAGGCGGACGTGATTGAAGACATGCTGGCGAAGATGACGACATTCCCGACAGGCCCTGCCGGCGATCTGCAATAAACCGGCTATGAAGGCCCTGTTTTGACGGGCCTGATGTGGGCGAGGCCGGAAGGGCTCCGACAGTATTCCCGCGCCTTTTATTTCTATAACCCCCAACCCCCTTGTGATCGTACCGGGTCAAGATGGCGGACATTCGTCCTTTGCGGCGTGGTGTATTTATATTTTATGATCAATAAAATTATTATAATCGATTATTTATATTAAGTAATGAATGCCGTTATTTGAAAATATAAAATGAAATTATTATATTTTGAAGTATTTATTTGTTGTAATTTTACTACTTAATATTGTTCTGTACTTTTATTGTATTTGTAATCTGCCGATTTGAATTGCGAGTCTCCTGTTCTTTCTGTCATTTGCTGAATCAGCGCAGGGAAGCGGGCGGCAGGGAAAGACCAGCCCTCAGTTTTGCGCATTTGTTGAAAAATTTTTGACTGGAGATTACAAATGAACATCAAGAGCCTTCTTATCGGCTCCGCTGCAGCTCTCGCAGCAGTATCCGGCGCACAGGCCGCTGACGCTATCGTCGCTGCCGAGCCCGAGCCCATGGAATATGTTCGCGTCTGCGACGCTTTCGGCACCGGCTTCTTCTACATCCCCGGCACCGAAACCTGCCTGAAGTTCTCGGGTTACATCCGTTTCCAGACCAACGTGGGTCGCGATGCAGCCAGCCCGTCTGACTGGGATTCGACAACACGTGCCCAGTTCAACATCGACACCCGCACTGACACTGATCTCGGCGCTCTGCGTGGCTACATCGGCCTTCGTGGAAATGCTGACTCCGGCGTTGGCGGCGCGACTGCCGGTACGAGCGGTAACCTGGGTTCTGGCGTTTTCGTTGACCAGGCCTTCATTCAGCTTGGCGGCTTGACGGTTGGTAAGGTTTACAGCTGGTGGGACGAAGACCTTTCCGGCGAAACCGACGTGTTGTCTTCCAACGCCCTGTTCAACTCTCTCCGCTATGTCTACGATGCCGGTTCCTTCTGGGCAGGTGTTTCGGTCGACGAGCTCGAAGGCATCACTGTTTCGAGCTTCAACGAGCGTGACAACAATATCGGTGTTGCTCTCGGCGCAGGCGCAAAGCTCGACAGCGTAACTCTGCAGCTCATCGGCAGCTATGACACCGATCGTGAAAACGGTGCGGTACGCTTGATGGCGACTGCCGATGTTGGCCCGGGCACGCTTGGTCTGGCCGGTGTTTGGGCATCCGGCGCAAATGCTTATTACAATGTTTCCGAGTGGGCAGTTGCCGCAGAATACGCCATCAAGGCAACCGACAAGCTTAAGATCACCCCCGGCGCTCAGTTCTTCGGTGGTTACGGCCTCGCTTCCTGGGACGAATTCAAGGACGTCGATGCTTGGAAGGCCGGTGTGACGGTTGATTACAAGATCACCGACGGTTTCAACGCAAAGCTCACTGCAAACTATCTCGATGTCGACAACCAGCCTGAGGCTTGGACCGGCTTCCTTCGTCTGCAGCGTTCGTTCTAATAACTCGCATAACCAAAAAGCCTAAACCGGGTTAGACAACTCAGATCCACCCCGTTTCCGAACGGGTGAGTCACTAGCTCCAGTCAAAGTTCCTGACATGATGTCAGGTTTGCTCCCCGGACCCCTCCAGGCCGGGGAGTTTTTGTTTCCGTACGAGGTCTCCGGCAATTCACTTCCGCTATCGCAAGAATTCCGGCCCAATACCCTCTTCTTGGTCAGTAACGCCCTGTTGCCCGTGGGCAGCCGGCTCCGGTGGCCGAGGAGGGTGGACTGGCTCTTCAAAGGTCCGCAACAGGCGACCCCAACCCGGATCGTGCATATGCGCTTCAAGACCGGCGCGGGCGGCGAGCGCCAGTGCTTCTTGCTGGCCGAAGTCAAGTGCTGCATCAACGTCGGTTGTCAGAACCCGGCCGTTTTCCATCAACATCCTGCCATCCACGAAGACGGTATCGACATCGCTGCCCAACACCTGATGCACCAGCCGGTGCACCGGCATCCACATCGGCATCAGATGCGGTTTGCGCATGTCGATAACGACGACGTCGGCCTTTTTGCCGATTTCCAGCGAGCCGATGTCGTCCTCCATACCGATGGCATGGGCGGCGTCGATGGTGATCATTTCGAATATCTTGCCGGGCGGCAGCAGGTAACGATCATGGTTGTGCAGCAGATGTTGAGTGAATTGCGCCAGACGCGCCGTCTGCAACATGTCGAAATGCCGGCTGGGGGCCGCGCCGTCGGTGGTGATGGCAACACGAATGCCTTTCGACATCATTTCCATGATCGGCGTCGCCCGGCCGGGCGGGGCGTGGGTAACCCGAGTTCCTGTTTCGGCCAGAATGTCGATCTCGTCATGCGAGATGCCCCAGCAATGCTGGAGATGGATATCAGGGCCAAGCAGCGCATTTTCCTTGTCCTGATACGCCATGCGGATCTGTCCGGCAAAGGCGTCCGAATGCAGTCTGACGCCGGTTTTTCGTGCCGTTTCGCGGATCCGGCGCGCCTGCATCCGGTCATTTTCCGTCAGTTTCACCGCCTGATCGGGTGTTGAGGCATTGGAGGGTTCCACTGACGGAACGATGGTGAAAGGTGTGAGGAAGACGCTGATGCGGCCATCCGCCGTGCCGTGCAGGGCATCGATGGTTGCCTCACTGCCTTCGATCATCTCTTCGAAGCTGATATGGCGGCGCTCCGGCGAACCGCGCTCCCAACGGGTGACCGGATGCGGCCATGGCAGGCCGGATGGGCCGACACAGATGATTTCGCGAAGGCCGATTTCCTCATAGGCGCGTGCATGGTTGATGGCGAAGACGGGATCGTCGGCGCGCGGCATCGAGGTGATGATGCTGGCGCCGGTCGTCACGCCGGCGCGTAACCGTTCGATGCCGGAGACCAGGCCGTCGGCGTACCAGTAATCGCGGGTGACATAATGATAATAGGTCGGTGTCACCACCTTCATCCACATGGCATTGGTATCGGCGGCAATGCTGCGGATGAGCGCATGCCCGGCATGGCCGTGTGCATCGATCAGGCCAGGAATGATGAGTTTGCCCCGGCAGTCGATGATCTGCTTGTCGGGGTGAAGTGACGCAAGCTCCCCGGCCGTGCCGATATCAACGATACGATCATCCTGAATGGCAAGGCCGCCATCCTCGATAATCCGTCTTTCCCGATCCACGGTGACGATCGTGCCATGCAGCAGCAGATAATTTCCCATTCGCCTTCTCCCATATGTTTGCAGTCGGTATCCAGAAATTCGCAATTTTGAATACGATAATTGTCAACAATATTATTGACAATAAGCCGCAGCAAAACAATACTCCGCTTGCTCAGCCGCCAGCCGGCTTTCCAACGACCTATAAAAAGGGGGGATCAAATGTCCCGAATTAGAAGTTTTGTCCTGGCCGCCGTGGCCGCCGCCGCCATTGCCGTTCCCGCAAGCGCAGAGACCCTGCGCTGGGGTAGCCGCGCCGATCTTTATTCTCTCGATCCATATTCGGTGCCTTCCACCTCCAACCTTGCTTTCCTCAATCACATCTATGAAGGGCTTGTCCGTTACGGACCGGACTTCAAGATCGAGCCAGCGCTGGCGACGGAGTGGAAACTCGTTGATGGAAAGACCTGGCGCTTCACCCTGCGCAAGGGTGTGAAGTTCCATGACGGCTCGGATTTCACCGCTGATGATGTGGTCGCTTCCTTCACGCGCGCTTCAGATGCCACCTCGCCATTGCGTGGCAATATTCCGGTCTTTGCCGGCGTGAAGAAGGTCGATGATTACACTGTTGATCTCGACGTCACCGCACCGACCTCGCTTTTCCTGAACGACATCACCAATATCTTCATTTTCAACGCCAAGTGGTTGAAAGATAACAATAGCGAGAAGCCGACCGACTTCGCCTCCAAGGTCGACGGTTATACGACGATGCACACCAATGGCACCGGGCCGTTCAAGCTCGAAAGCCGCGTGCCCGATAGCAAGACGGTTCTTGTTGCCAATGACGGCTGGTGGGACCAGAAAAAGCACAATCTCGACCGTATCGAATTCGTGCCGATCGCCTCTGCCGCGACACGTGTTGCAGCGCTGCTTTCCGGCGAAATCGACCTGATCGATTCCGCGCCGATCCAGGATCTGCCGCGGCTTGAATCCTCAGCCAATATCACGGTGAAGAAGCGCACCGAACTGCGCACGCTGTTCATCGGTTTCAACCGTCGTGAAAAGCTGGAAGACGGTAAGCCCAACCCGTTTAATGATCTGCGTGTGCGTCAGGCATTCGAGGCGTCGCTTGATCGCGATCTCATCAACAAGAAGGTCATGCGCGGCCTTGCAAGACCTTCAGGCTCGCTTATCGCGCCTGAAATTGCCGGTTATGCCAAGTCGCTCGATACCTATGAGCCCGCCGATCCGGCAAAAGCGCAGAAGCTGCTTGCCGATGCGGGCATGAAGAACCTCGCTTTCACCTATACCTGCATGAATGATGAAAGCATCAACGAGGAAGATATCTGCTCCGGCGTTGCCAACATGCTGAAGCGCGGCGGTTTCCAGCCGACGATCGACATTGCACCGCGCTCCGTACAGTCGCCCAAGCGCAATGGCGGCAAGGCCGATGTCTTCAACCTCAGCTGGGCGAACGAGCCGACGCTCGATGCCTTCTCGTTCCTGTCGCAGATCCTGTCGACCCGCAAGGGTGCGATGGGCGTCTCCAATTATGGCGGCTGGTCGAACCCCGAGATCGACAAGCTGGTCGATCAGGCAGCGCAGGAACAGGACAACACCAAACGTCTGGCGCTTGAAGAAGCCGCGTTGAAAATCGCCAAGGATGAAACCATGCTTGTCCCGCTGCATCAGCAGCCCATTGCATGGGCCATGCTCGGAAAGGTCAAGAGCGTCGACTTCCGTGCCGATAACAAGCCGCGTCACTGGCTGACACAGCTCGACAAATAATGCAGAACGCTGGAAGGGCGTCGGCCTGTCGCCGAACGCCTTTCCAGCCTTTCCGGCACAGTTCGCCTCAGCCGTTGAAACCGTGATGCTCACGGAAGTGATGGCCGAAACGCGATCCTTCGCCGGTGCAATTGTCGACAATGTGACGGGTTCAGGCGCGAGGCATCGTCGCATCGTTGCGAAAGCTCTACCCTGTCTCTGGAAGAGAATGGTCGAACCTGGCACGCCTTGTGGCGCGGGTTCGCATCCGAGAGGTAACCATGCTGGTTTTCATCATCAAGCGTTTGGGAAATGCCGTGCTCGTCATGCTTTCCGTCGCGCTTATCGCATTTCTGATTTTCCGGCTCGCGGGTGATCCCGTTGAGCTGATGGTCGGCGAACAGACCTCGCAGGAGGATCGGGCGGCCCTGCGTGAGCGCCTCGGCCTCAATGACAGCCTGCCGACGCAATATTTTCGGTTCGTGAAAGATGCGGCAGAGGGCAATTTCGGCGTTTCCTATCGCAACGGCCAGCAGGTGTTGCCGCTGATAGCGGAGAGGTTTCCGGCAACGCTGGAGCTTGTTCTTGTCGCCACCGTCCTGTCGCTGGTCGTCGGTCTGCCGCTTGGGGTGCTGACGGCAATCAGGCGCGGCAAGTGGTATACGGAGGGCCTGCAGTTCCTGTCGATCGTCGGCGTCTCCCTGCCGAGTTTCGTGGTCGGCATTCTGCTCATTCTCGTCTTTTCGGTGTCGCTTGGCTGGGCGCCGGCCTTCGGTCGCGGAGATGTCGTGCAGATCGGCTGGTGGTCCACCGGGTTGCTGACGTCCTCCGGGCGTGCGGCCATCATTTTGCCGGCCATTGCGCTTTCACTTTATCAGATCACGCTCGTCATGCGTCTGGTTCGCGCCGAGATGCTGGAAGTGCTGCGCTCCGATTTCGTGAAGTTTGCGCGGGCCCGCGGCATTCCCCGCTGGCGTATCTATTTCCGCCATGCGCTTCGCAACTGTCTCATGCCTGTCGTGACGCTGACGACGATGAATGTCGGCTCGCTCATCGCCTTTGCGCTGATCACGGAAACGGTGTTCCAGTGGCCGGGCATGGGCATGCTGTTCATACAGGCGGTGACGTTTCTCGATATCCCCGTCATGGCGGCCTATCTCTGCATCATTTCCTTCATCTTCGTTGTTCTCAACACGTTCGTCGACATTGCATATGCGGTGATCGATCCGCGTCTGCGCACCGCGCGTTAACCGAAGGGAGCCGGTTTCATGACAGACCTTCCACAAATGGCAAAACCCGCCCGCCGGTCGCTTTTCAGCCGCATGCGCGACAGCGATCTCTACTGGTCTTTCAGCCGCAGCAAATCGGCGAAGATCAGTGCGCTGGTCCTCTCGATCCTGATCCTCGCTGCCATATTCGCGCCGCTGATCGCGCCGCAAAACCCCTATGACGGCGCTTCACTGGACATGTGGAAGGCCGAGTTGCCACCGGTGTGGCAGGAGGGCGGCGAATGGCCCTATCTGCTCGGCACCGACACGCAGGGGCGGGACATGCTCTCCGCCATTCTTTACGGCACCCGCATATCGATCGTCATCGGTGTCGCTTCCGTGGCGCTGTCGCTGGTCATCGGCATGACGGCCGGACTGGTCGCGGGTTATTTCGGCGGCTTTGCCGATAATCTCCTGATGCGGATCGGCGATATCACACTCTCCATCCCGACAATTCTGGTGGCCATCCTCGTCTCGACGGTGGTACGGCAGATGTTGCCGGACAGTCTGCGCGAGGTGGGGGCATCCGCCGTGCTCATTTTCGCCATCGCCCTTTCCGCCTGGGTGCAATATGCGCGCACCGTGCGCGCGCAGGCCATCGTCGAAACCGGCAAGGATTATGTGCAGGCGGCCAAACTCATCGGCGTTCCCGCCCGTCGCATCATGGCCAACCATATTCTGCCCAATACGCTCACACCGATCATGGTTGCCGCCACGCTCAATTTCGGCATGGCGATCCTCACCGAAGCGACGCTGTCCTTCCTCGGCATCGGCATGCCGCCCAGCCAGCCTTCGCTCGGAACGCTGATCCGCATCGGCAACCAATTCCTGTTCTCGGGTTCGTGGTGGATCGTATTGTTTCCCGTTTTCCAGCTCTGTCTGCTCGTCGTTACCGTCAACCTTCTGGGTGACTGGCTGCGCGATGCGCTCAATCCGAAACTGAGGTGAGTTCCATGCACGATCTTCTGCTCCGCAACATCAGGCCCATGGCGGGCGATACCTGCGACATTCTGATCAGGCAGGGAAAGATAGCCGGTTTCGGAAAGTTCGAGGCCGATCCGGGCATGCCGGCCGAGGAGGGGAATGGTGCGATTGCCGTCCCCGGCCTTATCGATGCCCATACCCATCTCGACAAGACGACATGGGGCATGCCCTGGCATGTCAATAATCGCGCCGCGATCCTGCGGCAGCGGATCGACTTTGAACGCGAAAACCGGACACAGATCGGCATCGATCCGCACCGCCAGTCCATGCGCCACGCCATCGGCCTTGCGGCCAATGGCGGCACCCATATTCGCAGCCACGTGGATATTGACCCGACCCATGGCCTGGCGCTTGTGGAGGGCATCTGGGAGACCCGCGAGAAGCTGAAGGGCATCATCGACATCGAAGTCGTCGCCTTCCCGCAATCCGGCGTCATGGTCATGCCCGGTACCGTGGAGCTTCTGGACGAGGCCTTGAAACAGGGCTGCGAAGTGCTTGGCGGCATCGATCCCTGCGGCATCGACCGCGATCCGAAAGGCCAGCTGGATATTCTCTTTGCGCTTGCGGTCAAGCATGGCGTGCCGATCGACATCCATCTGCATGAGGCCGCCGATCTTGGCGCCTTCACCATGGAGCTGATCTTCGAGCGTATCCGGGCCAATGGCATGGAAGGCAAGGTTGCGATCAGCCATGCCTTTGCACTGGGAATGAGTGATTACCTGCGGGTCGGCAAGCTGATCGAAGAGATTGCAAGGCTCGACGTGGCGATCCTGACGACCGGTGCGCCTTCGGCAAATGTGCCGTCGATCATGCGGCTGAAGGAAGCGGGCGTGCGTGTCGGCGGCGGTTGCGACGGCATTCGCGATACCTGGGGTCCATGGGGCCAGCCGGACATGCTCGACCGGGCGAAGATCATCGGCATGAAGAACGGCCTGCGCTCGGATATCGAGCTTGCCCATGTGCTGCATGTGGTTTCGCAGGGCGGAGCCGATATCATGGGGCTCCATGATTATGGCCTGCGGCAAGGCTGCGCCGCGGATTTCACGCTGCTTACGGGCGAAACGCTCGCCCATGCCGTTGTCGATATCGCGCCCCGGCCGCTCGTCGTCAAAGGCGGCCGCGTTACCGCCAGAAACGGCAAAGCCATCGTGGAGGCGCCGTGATGAGCGCCGCTTTGCAATCTCTTGCGCTTGGCGAACGTCCGTCGGGTCGCACGCTGCTTACCGCAAGCTGGGTTGTCGGACACAAGGACGGATCACACCGGCTCTTGAAAAACGGCGAGGTGGTCTTTGAGAATGGTGAGATTCTCTTCGTCGGGCACGGTTTTCCCGGCGAGGTCGCCCGTCGCGTCGATTTCGGCAACGCCCTCATCAGCCCCGGCCTGATCGATCTCGACGCGCTTTCCGATCTCGATACGACGATCCTGGGGATCGATCACTACCCCGGCTGGGCCAAGGGCCGTGTCTGGCCGCGATCTTATGTCGAGGCCGGACCTTACGAGATGTATTCCGAGGAGGAACTGGCCTTCCAGAAGCGTTTCGCTTTCGGCCAGCTGCTTCTCAACGGCATCACCACGGCAGCACCCATCGCTTCCCTGTTTTACCGGCAATGGGGCGAAACCGTCGCCGAATTCGAGGCTGCCGCCGATGCTGCCGGCGAACTCGGCCTGCGCGTCTATCTCAGCCCCGCATACCGCTCCGGCGGCATGGTGCTGGAAGAGCCGGGGCGCATGGTGCCTGTCTTTGACGAAGAGCGTGGCTTTCAGGGACTGAAGGATGCGGTGTCCTTCATCGAAAAACAGAGCGGACGGCATGGTGATCTCGTGCGCGGCATGCTCGCGCCGGATCGGGTCGAGACATCGACGCTCGCCCTGTTGCAAAGAACCGATGCGGCCGCTCGGGATCTTGGATGCAAGTTCCGTCTGCACATGGCGCAGGGCACGATGGAGGTCGATACCGTCCGCAGCCTTCATGGCTCCACGGCACCTGTGTGGCTGGCCAAGGCCGGTCTCCTCAGCGACCGCCTTGTCGCGCCGCACGCCACCAATGCGACGGACGAAGATCTGACACTCTACGCTGAAAATGGCGTTTCCATCGTCCACTGTCCGCTGGTGTCGGCCAGAGGCGGCAGCAAGCTGTCGTCGTTTTCGTCGTGCCGGCAGCGTGGCATCAACATCGCGATGGGCACGGACACGGCGCCGGCCGACATGTTGATGAACCTTCTGGTCGGGCTTATCACCTGCCGCATCAGCGACGGCGTGCCCGACAGGGTCCGTTCGGCCGATCTGTTCGACGCCGCCACGATCGGTGGCGCAAGGGCACTGGGCCGTGCCGATCTCGGACATCTCTCAAAGGGTGCCCGCGCCGATATCGCGGTCTTTGACCTCGATGATACCGTCATGGCGCCGAGCGTCGATCCGATCACGACCATCGTTACCGGCGGTTCGGGCAAGATCACGCGTGCGGTCTTCGTTGATGGCCGCCTGTCGATGCGCTCAAGGCAGGTCGCGAATATCGACATGGAGCAAGCCCGCGTTCAGGCGCAGGCGCAGTTCGATGGGCTGATCGCGAAATATCCCGAACGAAGCTGGGCCAACCCGCCCGTTTCGGAAATTTTCCCCCCGAGCTACCCGGTGGAGGTTGACGCCAATGGATAACATGAACCAGTCGGTTATCGACGTTCGCAATCTGAAAGTCGAGTTTCCGGGCCGCAGAGGCACGGTGACCGCCCTTTCGGATGTCAGCCTGTCGATCCGCCCCGGCGAAATCCTCGGTGTTGTCGGCGAATCCGGTGCCGGAAAATCCATGACCGGACTTGCGATACAGGGCTTGCTGGAAAAGCCCGGCCGCATCGCCGAGGGTGAGATCTGGCTTGGATCGCGGCGTATCGACAAGTTGGACGACAGGGCGATGGAGGGCATTCGCGGCCGCGAGATCGGTGCGATCTTTCAGGATCCGCTCACTTCGCTCAACCCGCTCTTTACGGTTGGCGCGCAGCTGGTCGAAACGATCCGCCAGCATCTGCCGCTCTCCAGGAAAGAAGCGCGGGGGCGGGCGGTTCAACTCCTGAAAGATGTCGGCATTCCGTCTCCGGAAGATCGCGTCGATCATTATCCGCATCAGTTCTCCGGCGGCATGCGCCAGCGTGTCGTCATCGCATTGGCGCTGGCAGCCTCGCCAAAGCTCATCATCGCCGACGAGCCGACCACGGCGCTTGACGTGTCGATCCAGGCGCAGATCATTTCGCTGCTGCGCAGGCTATGCAAGGAGAAGCAGACGGCGGTCATGCTGGTCACGCATGATATGGGCGTCATCGCCGAAGCCGCCGACCGCGTTGCCGTGCTTTATGCCGGCAGGCTGATCGAGGTCGGGCCGGTCGAGCAGGTTCTGCATGCCCCGAAACATCCCTATACGCAGGGCCTGATGGCCTCCATCCCTTCGCTCGGCGCGCGGGTGGAGCGGCTCAACCAGATCGACGGGGCGATGCCGCGTCTTGATGCGATCCCGCCGGGCTGCGCCTTCAATCCGCGCTGTGGCTTTGCCGGCCCCCGCTGTCTTCGCGAGCGCCCGGAACTGGAAACGCAGGGCAACAGCGCAAGCGCCTGCTGGATGAATGCAGGAGGAACCGCATGAAAACCTCGGTGACAAAAACACCCGCACTGACGGTGAAGGGTCTGACCAAGACCTTCGATGTTTCCGCCCCGTGGCTCAACCGCGTCATCGAGCGCAAACCCCGTCAGTTCGTGCAGGCCGTCAACGACATCGATTTCACGGTGCCAGCCGGTGGCTGTCTCAGCATTGTCGGCGAAAGCGGCTGCGGCAAGTCCACCGTCGCGCGGCTGGTGACAGGGCTGTTCCGTCCAAGCGCCGGTGATTTCCGCTTTGCCAAAGGGCGGACAGATGCACCGCTTTCGGCGCAGATGATCTTTCAGGATCCCTATGCCTCGCTCAATCCGCGCTGGAGGGTGAAGAACATCATCGCAGAGCCGATCCGCGAGCTGAAACTGCGCGCCACCCGCGCAGAGACAATGGAGCGGGTGGAAGAGCTGCTGCGAACGGTCGGCCTCTCTGCCTCCGACGGCGAGAAATTCCCGCATGAATTTTCCGGCGGCCAGCGCCAGCGCATTTCAATTGCCCGTGCCCTGGCAAGCGAGCCGGAGTTTCTGGTCTGTGACGAACCGACATCCGCGCTTGATGTATCGGTGCAGGCGCAGGTGCTGAACCTGATGCGGCGGCTGCAGGACGAGCTGGGGCTGACTTATCTGTTCATCAGCCATGATATGAGCGTGGTTCGCCACATGTCAGACCGTATCGCTGTGATGTATCTCGGCCGCATCGTGGAGGAGGGCGATACGGAGGAGCTGTTCGCCCGCCCGTGTCACCCCTATACGCAGCTTCTGCTGCAGACCATTCCCAATATCGAGGCCCCGCGGCGCGACCGGGAACTGGTGGCAGGCGAAGTCCCAAGCCCGCTCAGGCCGCCCTCGGGCTGCACCTTCCATCCGCGCTGCCCGCTTGCAACGGCGCGCTGTTCGGCGGAAGTGCCGCAGGTGCGCACGCTTGCCGGCGGCACACGCGTTGCATGTCATCTGGTGGAGGATGAAGAGGTGTTGACGCAGGAACGGGAGCGCGCCTGAGCCGCAAGGTCAGGCGAGTGCCGCCCGCAGATCATGGGAAAGGTCGCGGATTTCGCTGAGGTCGAGTTCCGCTTCCACATGTTCGAGGTGATGGGTCATCAGATGCGTGGCCCTCGCCGGGTCGTTATTGGCGATCGCGTCGACAATTTCCGCATGTTCGTCGGGCCCGCAGTTAAAGCGGTCCGTGTTGCGGTAAACGGCAGTGATGAGGGAGGAACGCGAAATGAGGTCGCGCATGGTGGTGAACAGGAAATCGGAACCGACCGTTTCCGCAAGCAGCAGGTGGAAGCCGCCGGAAAGCTTGATGATGTCGGTGGTGATGTTGTGAGCGTTGGCCACGCGCTCCTTTTCGACATGGTCGCGAAGCCGCTTCAGAGCGGCCTTGGTGGTGGATTTGCACAGCCGCTCAACAACACATTGTTCCACGGTGCGGCGAACGAAGAACACGTCTCTCGCCTCTTCGACCGAGGGTTTGGAAACGAAGGCGCCGCGATTGGGAACGATGGTGACGAGACCGTCTCGCTCCAGCACGGAAAGCGCCTGGCGGATGCGCGCGCGGCTGACGCCAAAAATCGTGGCGAGCTGTTCTTCCTTCAGCTGCACGCCCGGGCGAAGCCGTCGTTCAGCGATCGACAGCCAGACTTTCTCGACAATTTGCTGCGTGGACTGGCCGTTCTGTTCGGTCATCGGTTTCGCTCTCCATTGTGGGTAGAGAAGCGTGATGCGGTGGAAAAAGTCAACCGTTTCAACACAGTTTTGGTTGCAAGATTGTCAACAATCTGAAATAATATTGTGTACTATAAACAGGGCAGTTGTCATGGAATTCGACTTCACCACGCTCGAGCCGCAGAGCCGTTACCGTCTGCTGACGAATTTTATCGGTCCCCGGCCGATTGCGCTCGTCACGACGCGTTCTGCTGCCGGCCACAACAATGCGGCGCCGATGAGCTTTTTCAACGTTTTCTCCCATGATCCGCCGATCGTCGTCCTCGGTATCCAGCCGCGGGTGACGGGCGAGGAGAAGGACACGATGGTCAATATTCGCCGCACCGGCGAATTCGTCATCAACATGGTGGACATGGCCCTGTCGGAACAGATGCTCGTCTGCGGCCTCGGCTTCGACAGCGAGGTGGACGAACTTTCCATGGCGCGGCTGACCGCGACCCCCTGTAACAAGATCGATGCAAGCTTTGCGGCGGAATCACCCTGCGCGTTCGAGTGCCGGGTGGAGCGTCTGATCGATTATCCGCGCCGCACGCTGGTTCTGGGTGAGGTCGTGCATATGCATGTGCACAAGGATTGCCTCGATGAAGAGGGGCGTTATGTCGATCCGGACCGCTACCAGCCGATCGCACGTCTTCACGCCGACAATTACATTACTTCGGACCGCCAGTTCGTCCTCAAGGCGCCAGCGATTACCGACTTCATCAAGCCAGATGGCGCGTGAAGGTCCTGAAAGGCTTACCCCGATGCATATTCGCCTGATCAACCCGAACTCTACGGCCTCTATGACGGCGCAGGCGCTCGACAGTGCCTTGCGCGTCAAACACATGGATACGAAAATTTCCGCTGCAAATCCCCTCGATACGCCCGTCAGTATCGAAGGTGGAGCGGATGAGGCGCTGGCCGTTCCGGGCCTGCTGCAGGAAATCCGCAAGGGTGAACAGCTGGGCGTTAACGCCTATGTCATTGCCTGCTTTGACGATCCGGGACTGCATGCTGCCCGCGAAGTGGCGCGCGGGCCGGTCATCGGCATCTGCCAGGCCGCCGTGCAGGTGGCCATGACGATCAGTCGCCGATTTTCCATCATCACCACCCTGCCGCGTTCGATCCCCATCATCGAGGACCTTGTCGGCAACTATGGGGCGGAGCGGCATTGCCGCAGGGTTCGTGCCATCAATCTGCCGGTGCTTGGTCTCGAAGAAGACCCTCTCGCCGCTGAAATGATGCTGATCCGCGAGATCGAAGCGGCCAAGAAGGAGGATGCGGCGGAAGCGATCATCCTTGGATGCGCCGGCATGTCGGCTCTGTGCGACAGGCTGCGCGAGGCAACCGGCGTGCCTGTTATCGATGGGGTTACAGCGGCGGTGAAACTGGCAGAGGCGCTGGTGGGGGCAGGTTACAGCACTTCGAAGGTCAATGCCTATGATTATCCGCGCATCAAGGAAGCCATGCTGGTTGCCTGAGCCGGGGGACGGCATACGGTTTCGGGCAATTTGGATGCCCGAAACCGCGCCATTTTCGACCTGAATTAGCGGACGTGCTTCAATTGCAGGCGTGATACGCCCGCTGCGATGTTCACGCCAGTGCCAACCTCCGCGCTGATTGGCTGAAGCGCGAAATTCTTGGCGTTGCCGCCGATCAGGGCGTTTGCGCCAATACCGATGCCGACAGAGGCTGCGGCGGAGGCGCCGACGTAGTCGCCGCCAAGCGCACCGTCGCCGATGCGGCTTGCCGCCGTGTTGAACACGATCCAGCTCATATAGGTCTTGCCCGTCACGCCGATATCGAGGCCGAGCTTGCCGATGGTGCCGGTGTAACGCTCGGTCTTGCCGGAACGCTGGCGAAACTGGCAATCGACATTTTTGCTGGAACCGATCACAAGTCCGACCCCGCCGGCGATTTCGCAGGACAGGGTACCGACACGTTCCTTCTGGACGGTTTCAGTCGCACGCTTCGAGTTATGCTTGGTTTCGGCTGAAGCGAGCGGGGCAAGTGCCAGGGTTGCGATGGCGGTTGCGAGAACGAACTTCTTCATTGTTTATCACTCCTGTTATTGTTGACGAGGTGGAGGCGCGGGGAGGCCGCGTCCAGCCTGATCGACGGCCGCTGGCGGATCGCCAGATCGGCGATGATGGGTCGCGATGCGAAACATTCGGCTATGATAACCGCCCGTTCGAAGGCAGAGAGTGTTTCAACTTCGCCTGTAAGGACGATGCACCCATCAGAAGAACTGACGGAGATGCAGCTGTTTTCCTGCCCGTCCGCATAGGCGATCAGTGCCTGCAAGGCAGCGCACAGGCTGATCTCCTGGGGATTGCATCCCGGTGCCGTGTCTGCGTTCCATGAAAGCATCATCGTGAAACCTCCCGCCTTGAACATTGACGGATCACTTCAGAGCTTTGGCGATGGCGTCCTTCGCCCGGCCAAGTTTCTCCTGTGCGTGGCCGGCCACTTTTTCGGCCCTGCCTTCCGCCTCAAGTCGCCCATTGCCGGTGATTTTTCCGGTCGCTTCCTTGATGGTGCCCTTAGCCTGGCGGGCAATGCCTTCGATACGGCTTTTGTCCATGATGCACTCCTTCCATCGTTGGATCGTGCCGCTGCTGACAACGGCATGATGGGAAGGTAGTGCGGCGCAATGGCGTGAAGCAGAGCATTTTCTACTAGTTGAACTGGTATAAAGTGACCTATTTTCGCAAAAGCGGGCCGCTATTTTTCCCTGCGGCCGGAAAAGCCCCGTTCGCGTGCCCAGATAACCGCGGCGGTCCGGCGGTTCACGCCGATCTTGCCATAAAGCGACGCGATGTGATTGCGGATGGTGTGCTTGGAAAGATGAAGTCTGTCGCTCATTTCCCTGTCGCTGCACCCGTCACAGATCAGCGACAGGATTTCCTCCTCGCGATCCGTCAGGTCCTTCAGCGATGCCGACGGCGTCGCGCTGCGCGCGTTCTGCCGCAGTCCCGCCAGTCTTTCGACGACGGTTCTGCTGAACCATGAGGTATCGGTCATCACGCTTTCGATCGCTTCGATCAGTTCATTCTCCGAGCGTCTGCGCTCGGTCACGTCCTGTATCGCCCAGATGACACATTGCTGGTCGTTGATCTCGGCGCGTTCGGCAGAAACGATGCATTCGGCCGTGCCGCCATCGCGCAGCTTCATGCGCATATTTTCGTTGCGGATGGGGATGTTGTCCTTCAGCCGCTTCTCAATATCCCGGCGCGCCGCCACATCTTCCCAAAGTCGCAATTCGCCGGCGGTTTTTCCCACCACTTCCGGCTCCTTGCGGCCGCATAGCTGCAGGAAGGCGTCGTTGACTTCAGTCAGCACGAAATCCTCCAGCCGCGAAACGGCAGCGGGTGCGGGCGAAAGGCGGAAAGACTTGAAGAACCGTTCCTCGCTCTGGCGCAGCGCGTTCTGTGCCCTGCGACGCCCGTCAAGATCGGCGAAGGTGAAGAGCATGCAGGGCTCTTCGGCAACCGCGATGGTTTCGCCGGCGACGATCACCAGCCTGTCGCCTCCCGGTATGGGGATGAGCGCCTCCCGCTGACGGATGATCCTGCCCTCATGCAGCCGCTTCAGCGCGTCCTCGCCGGTGTCGCATTCGGAAAACAGTCCAAGCTCCTCGACGCTCACGCCGATAATCTCCTCACGCGTGAAGCCGGTCATTTCAAGAAAGCCCTGATTGACGCGGATGAAACGCTCGTCTTCCAGCCGGCAGATCAAGCCCGGGGCAGGGTTGGCATTAAAGGCGCTTTCAAAGCGGGCTTCGGCCTCGAAACGGGGTGTCTCATCCCGGATGATGACGACGAGAACATCGGGCCTGGCACCCGCATCCTCAAGAACGAGGCCACGTATCGTATGGACCCAGCACTCCTCCTCATTGCCGCTCGGCGACACTTCAACCGTCACGTCGTCAAAATCATCGCCGGCCAGAAGACGCTCAAGCGGATATTGTCCCTCCTCGAGCAGATGGTTGTTGCGATAACGAAGCGTGAAATTGCGCCTGTAGGCCGCGGCATCCTCTCCCAGATCCGCAAGTGCCTCGATCCGGTGCATACGAAGTGCCGCCCTGTTTGCCCAGGCAATCGTTCCGTCGTTCTCGAGCAGGATCAAGCCGTCGCTCAGCCCGGCGATCAGATTCTGCAATACCAGCCGGTTGATCTTTGGAACCTCTGCGATCGCGTCCATGCTTCCCCCGATATCCTGATCCTTGACCCGATTATAACGCATGGTTGCGGCAAGTGTTGCAATGAGGTCCTGCCTGTGTTTCCGCGATCCGGCAGTCTCCTGTTGTTGTCGGATTTGCGACGAGGCGCGTCAGGCACTAGTGTCCGGTTGCGTGCTGTCGCGCGCAGCGACACTTGTCATGGGAGGACGCATGATCGACAAGCTGGAGTTTTTCATCGCATTGGCGCGCGCGGAGCATTTCGGGCGGGCCGCGGAGGAATGCGGTATTTCGCAGCCCAGCCTCTCGGCGGCGATCCGGCAACTGGAGGATCAACTGGGTGTCGTTCTGGTGGTGCGCGCCGCCCGTTATCAGGGGCTGACGCCGGAGGGCCAGCGTGTGCTGGAATGGGCGCGCCGCATCGTTGCCGATACGCGCACCATGCGCGAGGAAATGCGCGCCGCCCGCAAGGGCCTGGCCGGCCATATCCGCCTTGCGGTCATTCCCACCGCGCTTGCGATGGTGCCGCGATTGACGGAACCGTTTCAGGCGCGCCATCCGGATGTTACCTTTTCCGTGACGTCACGTACCTCGCTTCAGGTCTTGAGCCAGATCGAGAATCTCGAGATCGATGCGGGAATCAGCTATCTCGACAATGAGCCGCTGGGGCGGGTGACGACGGTGCCGCTTTATTCGGAGCGATATCACCTGATCGCAGCGGCCGGAACGCCTTTGGCCGATCAGGAAAGCGTTACCTGGAGGCAGGTTGCCGGTCTTAGGCTATGCCTATTGACTTCGGACATGCAGAACCGCCGTATCATCAACAAGCACATGGCGGAAGCGGGTGTGGAGGTGAAACCTACGCTCGAATCCAATTCGATGATCGTGCTTTTTTCCCATATTCGGACCGGACAATGGGCTTCAATAATGCCGCGTAACATAGCGGAATCATTTGGTTTTCCAAAGCAGATAAAAATGATCCCAATCATCGAGCCCGATGCCGAGCATCTCGTGGGGTTGATTGCGACTTACCGCGAACCGCATACGCCGCTGGTTTCGGCGCTTCTTCATGAGGCGCGGCAGCGCGCTTCGGAGCTGGTTTTTGATAGGAAATCCCTATCGAGCGACGGAAACACCGTATTGACCTGATCCTGCCGCTCTCGCCATTCTCGCTGTCAATGCAGGGGCTGCGAAAGGGCTGAAAATGTCCTTCTCGCCATCCTTGCCCCTGTCGGTTTGGGAGGACTGGCTTATGAATATCCAGGCGGTTGCCGCAGATGAGGCGGCCCGTGTTTCCGCGGTTATTGACGACTTTATTCACCTCGAAGGGCCGATGCTGCCCATCCTGCACGCGGTTCAGGAAGAATTCGGCTACATTCCCGAAAGCGCCAAGCAGATCATCGCCTCTGCACTGAATGTGTCGCGGGCGGAGGTGCATGGGGTCGTAACCTTCTATCCGGATTTTCGTGATCATCCTTCCGGCCGACATGTCTTGAAGCTCTGTCGCGCCGAGGCTTGTCAGTCGATGGGTGGCGAGCCTCTGGCGGATACCATCAAGTCCCGGCTCGGCCTTGACTGGCACGAAACCGCCGCTGACGGCTCCGTCACGCTGGAACCGGTTTTCTGTCTCGGGCTTTGTGCGCAGGCGCCGGCCCTGATGCTGGACGGCGAAGTCCATGCCCGCCTTGACGAGGACTGTCTTGGCGACATTCTGACGGAGGCGCGCCGATGAGTGTCACCGTTTTTGTTCCCGGCGATTCCGCCGCGCTTGCCGTTGGTGCAAACCGTGTTGCCGACGCCATTGCCCGGGAGGCGGCCAGCCGCAATCTTGATGTGCATGTTGTCCGCAACGGTTCGCGCGGCATGCTCTGGCTCGAAGTGCTGGTCGAAGTGCGCACCGACCACGGCCGCATCGCCTACGGGCCGGTGAACGCCGGCGACGTCGCCTCGCTTTTCGATGCGGATTTTCTGACTGGCGGCGAGCATCGTCTCTGTCTCGGGCCGACCAAGGACATCCCGTTCCTGAAAAGCCAGACGCGTCTGACATTTGCGCGCTGCGGCGTCACTGATCCATTGTCGCTTGAGGATTATCGCGCCTATCAGGGCATGAAAGGCCTCGAAAAAGCCGTCGCCATGGCGCCGCTCGACATCGTCGCCCAGGTGACCGAAAGCGGCCTGCGCGGACGCGGCGGCGCAGGTTTCCCCACGGGCATCAAATGGAAGACCGTTGCCGATGCGGTGGCCGACCAGAAATATATCGTCTGCAATGCGGACGAGGGCGATAGCGGCACCTTCGCCGACCGCATGATCATGGAAGGCGATCCCTTCGTGCTGATCGAAGGCATGGCGATTGCCGGCCTTGCCGTTGGTGCGACGAAGGGCTTCATCTATACGCGCTCGGAATATCCACACGCGATCAAGGTCATGGAGCAGGCAATCGAGATCGCCCGCCGTGAAGGCATCATCGGCGCCTCTGTCCTCGGTTCCGGGCGGGCCTTTGATCTCGAAGTGCGCATGGGTGCCGGCGCCTATGTCTGCGGCGAGGAAACATCACTTCTCAACAGCCTGGAAGGCAAGCGCGGCACCGTGCGTGCCAAGCCGCCGCTACCCGCCCTGCAGGGCCTGTTCGGAAAACCCACCGTCGTCAACAATGTGATTTCGCTGGCATCCATTCCGGTCATCATGGATCTGGGTGCCGCTTTCTATCGCGATTTCGGCGTTGGCCGTTCGCATGGCACGATCCCCATCCAGCTTGCCGGAAACATCCGGCATGGCGGGCTTTACGAGACAGCCTTCGGCCTGCCGCTCGGCCAGCTGGTCAATGATATCGGTGGCGGCACGATCACCGGACGTCCCGTCAAGGCGGTGCAGGTGGGCGGTCCGCTCGGCGCTTATTTCCCGGTTTCGCTGTTCGACACGCTCTTCGACTATGAAGCCTTTACGGCGGCTGGTGGCCTTATCGGGCATGCCGGTATCGTGGTTTTCGATGATACCGCCGATATGCTGCATCAGGCCCGGTTCGCGCTGGAATTCTGCGCCGTTGAAAGCTGCGGCAAGTGCACGCCCTGTCGCATCGGCTCGACGCGCGGCGTCGAGACGGTTGACAGGATCGCGCTCGGAATCGAGCGGGAGAAGAACACCGCGCTCCTCGCTGACCTCTGCGAGACCATGAAATTCGGTTCGCTTTGTGCGCTTGGCGGCTTCACGCCCTATCCCGTCATGAGCGCGCTCCGGCATTTCCCTGATGATTTTGCCCCCATCCCACGTGTTGAAGCGGCGGAGTAAGACCATGGCCCTTGTTTCTGAATTCGACTACGGAACCCCGAAATCCCGCGCAACGGACATGGTGACGCTCACCATCGACGGCCGGCAGATCACCGTACCGGCGGGAACGTCGATCATGCGGGCCTCACGCGAAGCGGGTATCGATGTGCCGAAACTCTGCGCCACCGATATGGTGGATGCTTTCGGTTCCTGTCGGCTCTGTCTTATCGAGGTGGAAGGCCGCAACGGCACTCCCGCCTCCTGCACCACGCCCGTCGCCGCCGGTCTTGTCGTGCATACGCAGACGGAGCGGCTGAAGCAGATCCGCAAGGGTGTGATGGAGCTTTATATTTCCGATCACCCGCTCGACTGTCTGACCTGCGCGGCCAATGGCGATTGCGAGCTGCAGGACATGGCGGGTGCCGTGGGCCTGCGCGATGTGCGCTACGGTTATGAAGGTGACAACCACGTCAAGGCACGCACCGGTGATGGCGATCTCAATGCCCGCTGGATGCCGAAGGACGAAAGCAATCCCTATTTCACCTATGATCCTTCCAAATGTATTGTCTGCTCGCGTTGCGTGCGCGCCTGCGAGGAAGTGCAGGGCACGTTTGCACTGACGATCGAAGGGCGTGGCTTTGAAAGCCGCGTGTCACCCGGCGCGCATGAGGCCTTCCTTGATTCCGACTGCGTTTCCTGCGGCGCCTGCGTGCAGGCCTGTCCCACCGCGACACTGACGGAAAAATCGGTGATCGAGATCGGCCAGCCGGAGCATTCGCTGGTCACGACCTGCGCCTATTGTGGTGTCGGCTGTTCCTTCAAGGCGGAAATGCGCGGCGAAGAGCTGGTGCGCATGGTGCCGTGGAAGGACGGGCAGGCCAATCGCGGCCATTCCTGCGTCAAGGGTCGTTTCGCCTATGGTTATGCAACCCACAGAGACCGTATCCTCAACCCGATGATCCGCGAAAAGATCAGCGATCCCTGGCGGGAAGTCACGTGGGAAGAGGCTTTCTCCCATGTCGCGTCGGAGTTTCAGCGCATCCAGGGCCAATATGGCCGGGAAGCCATCGGCGGCATCACCTCGTCCCGCTGCACGAATGAAGAAACCTTCCTCGTTCAGAAACTCATCCGTGCCGGTTTCGGCAACAACAATGTCGATACCTGTGCCCGCGTCTGCCACTCACCCACGGGCTATGGTCTCGGTCAGGCTTTCGGCACCTCGGCGGGAACTCAGAATTTCGACAGCGTGGAGCATTCCGACGTCGTCGTGGTTATCGGTGCCAATCCGACGGACGGGCACCCGGTCTTCGGTTCCCGGCTGAAAAAGCGGCTGCGGCAGGGCGCAAAACTGATCGTCATCGATCCCCGCCGTATCGATCTCGTGCGCGGCCCGCACGTGGAGGCATCCTTCCACCTGCCGCTGAAGCCCGGCACCAACGTCGCCGTGCTGACGGCGCTTGCACATGTGATCGTCACCGAAGGCCTGTTCAACGAGGCCTTCATCCGCGAGCGTTGCGACTGGTCTGAATTCGAGGATTGGGCCGCTTTCGTTGCCGAGCCTCAGCACAGCCCGGAAGAAACCGAAAGTTTCACCGGTGTTCCGGCGGAAGAACTGCGCGGGGCCGCCCGCCTTTATGCCCGGGGCGGCAATGGTGCGATCTATTACGGCCTTGGCGTGACCGAGCACAGTCAGGGGTCGACCACGGTCATGGCGATTGCCAATCTGGCCATGGCAACCGGCAATATTGGTCGCCCCGGTGTGGGCGTCAATCCGCTGCGCGGGCAGAACAACGTTCAGGGCTCCTGCGACATGGGCTCGTTCCCGCATGAGCTTCCGGGTTACCGGCATATTTCCGATGACGCCACGCGCGACATCTTCGAGAAACTCTGGGGCGTAAAGCTCAACAACGAGCCGGGACTGCGTATCCCCAACATGCTCGACGCTGCCGTGGATGGCAGCTTCAAGGGCATCTACATTCAGGGCGAGGATATTCTCCAGTCCGATCCGGACACGAAACACGTGTCCGCCGGTCTTGCCGCCATGGAATGTGTTGTGGTGCACGATCTCTTCCTGAACGAGACGGCGAATTATGCCCATGTCTTTTTACCCGGTTCCACTTTCCTCGAAAAGGACGGCACCTTCACCAATGCCGAACGCCGCATCAACCGCGTGCGCCGGGTCATGTCGCCGAAGAACGGCTTTGCCGACTGGGAGGTGACACAGAAGCTGGCGCAGGCCATGGGGCTTTCATGGAACTATGCACATCCGTCGGAAATCATGGATGAAATTGCGGCGACGACACCAAGTTTCGCCAGCGTTTCCTATGATTATCTCGAGCGGAACGGTTCGGTGCAGTGGCCCTGCAACGAGAAGTTCCCGAAGGGGTCGCCGATCATGCATGTCGACGGTTTCGTACGCGGCAAGGGCAAGTTCATCCGCACGGAATATGTGGCGACGGACGAACGCACCGGCCCGCGTTTCCCGCTGCTGCTCACCACTGGCCGCATCCTGTCGCAATACAATGTCGGCGCACAGACGCGGCGCACCGAAAACGTCGTGTGGCATGAGGAGGATCGGCTGGAAATCCACCCGCATGATGCCGAACAGCGCGGCGTCAAGGATGGTGACTGGGTGAAGCTTGCCAGCCGCTCCGGAGACACGACGCTGAGGGCGCTGATCACCGACCGCGTGGCGCCGGGCGTGGTCTATACGACCTTCCACCATCCCGGCACGCAGGCGAACGTCATCACCACCGACTTCTCCGACTGGGCAACGAACTGTCCCGAATACAAGGTGACCGCCGTGCAGATATCACCTTCCAACGGGCCGACGGAATGGCAGGAGGAATATGACGCGCTCGGCCGCCGGTCGCGGCGGATCACCGGCAAGCTGGAGGCAGCCGAATAATCGGGGCCGGGGGGTGCCCCGGCCACTTGAAACATGGACGCCGACCGGCAGGCGGCGCGGGGAACAGTATGTTGCTTAATCACACCGACGAAAAACTGGTGAGAATGGCGAACCAGATCGCGACTTTTTTCCTGTCTCAGCCGGAGGATGTCCGCATTGACGGTGTCGCCACCCACATCAATAAATTCTGGGAACCGCGCATGCGCCGCCGGTTTTTCGAGATCGTGGATGCCGGTGCCGGCGATTTTCTGCCGCTGGTGATTGCAGCCTCAGCGGAGATCAAGAGACCCGGAACGCCCACCGCCGATGCGGTGGGGCTTGGGGAGGATGCAAAGGGTGCGCCGGGAGGCAAGGGGCCGGCTGCGGGTGAGTCCCTGTCCGAGCCGAGTATTCCCGAAACCAGACACTGAACGCGGCGAGGGCCGCCTTTATCTATTGCCGCATGGGAGAGCATTCGGCGGTTTCGCCCTGCCATATGGGGCGTATGAAATTTGTCCAGACATCCACGAGGGAGGTAATGTCGATGGCAGTAGCAGGCGTATCTGCGGGAGAACCGGTGCAGGCCGGAATTCTGGACCGCGAACGGATCATAGCAAAACCCGGATTTAACCGCTGGCTGGTGCCGCCGGCAGCATTGGCCATTCATCTGTGCATCGGCATGGCCTATGGCTTCAGTGTTTTCTGGCTGCCATTGTCGAAGGCCCTGCCGGCGACGGACCCCAGTTGCTCCAGTCTCACCCTTGTCGGCGCTTTGTTTACCACGCAGTGCAACTGGCGCGTGGCCGATCTTGGCTGGATTTACACGCTGTTTTTCGTCCTCCTGGGTTGCTCGGCGGCAATCTGGGGCGGCTGGCTGGAGCGGGTGGGACCACGCAAGGCCGGTTTCGTTTCCGCCTGCTGCTGGTGCGGCGGCATTCTGGTCGCAGCACTCGGCGTCATGACGCATCAATTATGGCTCATGTGGGTGGGCGCGGGTGTCATCGGCGGTATCGGTCTCGGCCTTGGTTATATCTCGCCGGTCTCGACGCTGATCAAATGGTTCCCGGATCGTCGCGGCATGGCGACCGGCATGGCCATCATGGGCTTCGGCGGTGGGGCGATGATCGGTGCGCCGCTTGCCAATATCCTGATGAACACCTTCAAGACGGATGTTTCCGTCGGCGTCTGGCAGACTTTTGTCGTCATGGCGTTGATCTATTTCGCCTTCATGATGGCCGGTGCCTTCGGGTATCGTATTCCGCCGGCCGGCTGGCGTCCGGAAGGCTGGACGGCGCCTGCGGCCAAGAGCGCGATGATAACCCATCGTCACGTGCATCTGCGCGACGCGCACAAGACACCGCAGTTCTGGCTGATCTGGGCGGTTCTGTGCCTGAACGTCTCGGCCGGCATCGGTGTTATCGGCATGGCCTCGCCGATGCTGCAGGAAATTTTCGCTGGCTCGCTGATCGGCCTGCCGGGTGTGGGCTTCGCCGAGCTGGATGCGGGGCAGAAGGCGCAGATTGCCGCCATCGCGGCAGGTTTCACCGGCCTGCTGTCGTTGTTCAACATCGGCGGGCGGTTCTTCTGGGCCTCGATGTCCGACAAGTTGGGCCGCAAGAACACCTACTTCTGCTTCTTCATCCTCGGCATCATTCTTTATGCGCTGGCCCCGACACTGGCGACGATGGGTTCCAAGGCATTCTTCGTTCTGGCTCTGGGCATCATCCTGTCGATGTATGGGGGTGGTTTTGCGACCATTCCAGCCTATCTCGCCGATATCTTCGGCACGCAGTTCGTCGGCGCCATCCACGGCCGGCTGCTGACGGCATGGGCAACGGCGGGCATTGCCGGACCGGTAGTGGTCAATTACATCCGTGAAGCGCAGATAGCCGCCGGTGTTGCGCCGGGTCCGGCGCTTTACACCAGCACCATGTATATTCTGGCGGGCATGCTGGCGATCGGCCTTGTCGCCAATGCGCTGGTGAGGCCGTTGCCGGAGAAATGGTTCATGTCGGATGCGGAGGTTGCCGCACTTCAGGCAAAAACCGCTGCCGCCAGCGCCGGCCCGACCGGTTCCTTCGGCATCGGCAGGGGCGGTCTCGATACCAAGGCTGTCTTCGCCTGGCTCGCTGTCGGCATACCGCTCCTCTGGGGCGTGTGGGTCACGGTAAAGAGCAGTCTGGCGCTGTTCGGCTGAGCGTTCATCACATTCGGGTGGCGCTAATCAACGTGCCACCCGGAGAAGTGCGTGCCAGCCCACGGTCGGCATATCATTTGATCAGGCCATATCAGGGGGCGGCTCGGACCCATGTCCGATGAGCCTCCCCCCGTTTGCGAAAAACTCCGGTTCACGGCGGGTTCAAATCCCGCTCCGCAATCATCTGAACCTGGAGAATTTGTCAGCCAAGCCACGTCTTGGAGCATTTTTCAGTAAAAGTGCTTAGCTGTTTTACGTCCGGAAAATTTGGAAAAACAAAAGGATAGAGCACCTCCAACAAACCCGTTTGGATTGGGCGTCCTTTAGAAATTTCCCGCCGTCAGGCGTGCGGGAGACCTTGTTCTTCCCAAGTTATCTCACGGTCGGCAGCAGGCCGGCTCTCCCGGCGATTGCGGGTTTTCGACTTAACCTTTGATCGGTCATCTAAAATCTAGCCTTGTCATGCCTGTCGATCCGATCGGGAGATCGAAACGCGGGCGACACCCTTGCCCGGCAGCAATTTTCGTGGCGGCGACGACATCATATTGACTCCGTTCGAATTTTGGATTTTTTTGTAAACCGGTTTAGTAAAGCGATTTACAAACCGAAGAGAGGTCGAAAAAGACCCGATGAGTGGAACAGGAAATGGGAATATGATGGCGCGAAATCATGCGACCAGTCTGAAGGACGTTGCCCGGGCCGCGGGTGTTTCCGTTGCGACGATATCGCGATTGCTGAACGGTACGCTGGAGCTGCCGGCAGAGACGAAAACGCGCATCGAGAGCGCTATTCGCGAGCTCAATTATGTCCCTAATCCCCATGCCCGGCGTTTGAGCCGCGGACGCTCGGACACGATCGGCCTTGTGGTTCCAGATATCGGCAATCCGTTTTTCGGCATGCTCGTCGCGGCCGTGGAAGAAGAGGCAGATCGACGCGGTCTTGCCGTATCGCTGTTTGCCACGCTGAACCGCACGGGTCGCGAATTGTCATATCTGCGACTGCTTGCCCGTAACCATGTCGATGGGCTCGTCTTCATCACCAACCATCCCAATACCGATGAACTGGCAGAACTGATCAACACAACCGGCAAGGTCGTGGTGGTGGATGAAGATGTGCCGGGCGCAATCGTTCCCAAGCTCTTTTGCGATAACGAGCAAGGGGGGCGCCTCGCGGGAGCGCATCTGGCGGAGCACGGACATCGCCGGGTGCTTTACGTCGGCGGTCCCGAGGACATGATCAGTACAGAACGTCGTTTCAGCGGCTTCAAATCCGCACTCTCCGAAAGGGTGGCGCAGGCGGAGCTTTCGATTTCCAGATATTGCGGCGCATATACAGTCGAATTCGGCCGGGCGGCTGCCCGACGCTTTCTGGAGGAGGGGCGTCCGGCGACGGCGATATTCGCAAGTTCGGACGAAATCGCCATCGGGTTTATCGAGGTCCTGCGTGCTGAAGGCGTGCGCATTCCGCAGGATGTCTCGATGATCGGCTTCGATGATGTCGGGCCACTGCATCTTTTTGCACCGCCGCTCACCGCCATTCGCCAGCCTGTCAGCGCCATTGGCCAGCGCGCCCTGTCGCTCCTGCTTGAAACCAATTGGGATCAGAACCCTCCGTTTCCATCGGAGGAGTTGCTGCCCGTCGAAATCGTCGTGCGTGAATCCGTTGCGCCGCCCGCGATCTAATAAAAAGCAACGAACCAACAGAGGAAGAACGATAATGCCAAATTTGAAACGTCGATATTTTTCTGCGGCTCTCGCTGCGACCGTCCTTTCCGGCGCGACCTTGTCTGCTGGTCTGGTCCATGCCGCTGAAAAGACCATTGCCCTGGTGCAGATCAATCAGCAGGCGCTGTTTTTTAACCAGATGAACGAAGGTGCGGAAAAAGCGGCGAAAGAAGCCGGCGTCAAGCTGGTAATCTTTAATGCCAATAACGATCCCGCGGCCCAGAACAGCGCGATCGAAACCTACATCCAGCAGAAAGTGGACGGCATCGCCGTCGTCGCCATTGACGTCAACGGCATCATGCCGGCTGTAAAGCAGGCGGCTGCCGCCAATATTCCCGTCGTTGCGATTGACGCCATTCTGCCGGAAGGCCCGCAGAAGGCGCAGATCGGCGTGGATAACGGCAAAGCCGGTGCCGACATGGGGACATTCTTCCTCGACTACGTGAAATCAGACATGGGCGGCAAGGCCAAGATCGGCGTCGTCGGCGCTCTGAATTCCTTTATTCAGAACATTCGCCAGAAGGGCTTTGAAGAAACCATCAAGGACAAGTCCGGCATTACGGCCGCCGGCGTCGTCGATGGCCAGAATGTTCAGGACACCGCACTTTCCGCAGCGGAAAACCTGATCACCGGCAATCCGGACATGACCGCAATTTATGCCACGGGTGAGCCGGCCCTTCTGGGCGCGGTCGCTGCCGTTGAAAGCCAGAGCAAGCAGAAGGACATCAAGGTCTTCGGTTGGGACCTGACCAAGCAGGCGATCGCCGGTATCGATGCGGGTTATGTTGCAGGTGTCATCCAGCAGGATCCCGCCGCAATGGGTGCGGCCGCTGTCAAGGCGCTCAAGACGGTTGCCGATGGCGGCACGGTCGAAAAGACCATCGCCGTGCCGATAACCATCGTCACCAAGGCCAATGTCGAACCCTACCGCGCGGTTTTCAAATGATTGCCGCCGGACAGCACACAGGCGCTGTCGACGGCACCGGGGGAGATATTCTCTCCCGGCAAGCCGATCGTGAAGCGCGTATCTCGTTGCGTAACATCCGCAAGACATTCGGGTCGCATCAAGCACTTCGGGGTGTTGATCTCGACATTTTTCCCGGTGAATGCCTCGGCCTCGTCGGCGACAATGCCGCGGGCAAATCGACCCTGACCAAGGTGATCTCGGGAACTTACATTCCGGACGAGGGCACGATCACAATGGAAGGCGAGACCATTCGCCTTTCAGGCCCGGCCGACGCCCGCAATCGCAACATTGAAATGGTCTTTCAGGACCTGAGCCTCTGCGACCATATCGATGTGGTGGGGAACCTCTTCCTTGGACGTGAAATCACCAAGGGACCGTTCCTCGACCGGCAAACCATGCTTACGGAAGCCCGCAAGATGCTGGATGCGCTGGAAATCCGCATACCGCGTCTCACCGCCAAGGTGGAAAAGCTCTCCGGCGGCCAGCGCCAGGCGATTGCCATTGCCCGGGCGGCCTCTTTCAATCCGAAGGTCCTGATCATGGATGAGCCCACCTCGGCGCTTGCCGTTGCGGAGGTGGAAGCCGTGCTTTCGCTCATCAATCGTGTCAAGGCGAAGGGCGTATCGGTCATTCTCATCACCCATCGCCTTCAGGATCTCTTCCGCGTCTGCGATCGCATTGCTGTCATGTATGAGGGCACCAAGGTGGCGGAGCGCCAGATCAACGAGACCGGCCTTGAAGACCTCGTCCGGCTGATCGTGGGAGGACAACGCCATTGAACGTCTATACTGAACGCGCCAAGGGCTCACCGCTGTCGGATTTCATCGCGGAAAATGCGCAAGTCCTGTCGATCGCGGTATTTTTCGCCCTTTGCCTGGTGTTTTTCTCCGCCACGACGGACACGTTTCTGACGGCCGGCAATCTGTTGAATGTCATTCGTCAGGCCGCGCCGATCCTGATCGTCTCGATTGCCATGACGCTGGTTATCATAACCGGCGGTATCGACCTGTCGGTCGGTTCCATGGTGGCGCTTATCAATGCCGTTGGCGCCATTCTGCTGGCGGCGGGTTACGCCTGGCCGCTGGTTCTGGTCGCCATGCTGATGCTGGGTGGGGGGCTTGGCCTGCTGCAGGGCTGGTTCATCGCCTATCAGGGTATTCCGGCATTCATCGTCACACTGGCCGGCCTGTCGATCCTGCGTGGTGTGGCACTGTACATCACCCAGGGTTATTCCATACCGATACCTGACGCGCCGGGCTTTTTCTATCTCGGTCGTGGCGATCTGCTGGGTATGCCCGTTCCGGCATTGATCGGAATATTCATGACGGCGATCGCCTATGTCATTCTCTCGAGCACACGATATGGACGCCGCGTCGTGGCCGTCGGCTCCAACCTTGAGGCGGCGCGGCGCGTCGGCATGCCGGCGAAGTGGATTCTCGCTTCCGTCTATCTCGGCGCCGGGGTGGCGTCCGCCATTGCCGGTCTCCTGATTGCGGCCCGGCTGGGTTCGGGTTCCTCCAACGCGGCGGTCGGCTTTGAATTGCAGGTCGTGGCGGCGGTGGTTCTCGGCGGGACATCACTGATGGGCGGCCGCGGTACCATTCTCGGCACCGTGCTCGGTACCATGACGATCGCGGTGATCGGTAATGGCCTCATCCTCATGCATATCTCGCCGTTTTTCACCCAGATCGTTACTGGTGCGATCATCCTTGCCGCTATCTGGCTCAACACGCGCATCTTCACCACCAATTTCCGTTTCGGCGTGAAAAGAAAGGGTTGATGTCATGACCTCAGAATTGTCCGAAGGACATGTCCGTTCCGGCAAGGTCATGACCGTGCGCGGGCCCGTTCCGGCAGAACAGCTCGGTGTGACGTTGATGCACGAGCATATTCTCAATGATTGCCGGTGCTGGTGGCATGCGCCGAAAACGCCGGAGCGGCAATATCTGGCCGATGGTTTCGTCTGTATGGAAATCCTCGGCGAGTTACGCCAGGACCCTTTCGTCAACAGGCATAATATTACGCTGGATGACGAGCCGCTGGCGATTGCGGAATTGATGGATTTTGTCAGTGCCGGCGGTCAAACGGTCGTCGAGCCCACCTGCCAGGGGATCGGCCGAAACCCGGCGGCGCTGAAAAGGATATCCGAGGCCACGGGGCTCAACATCATCATGGGAGCGGGCTATTACCTTGCCTCATCCCATCCCGGCAAGGTGGCGAGCCTCAGTGTCGAGGCGATTGCGGACGAAATCGTTGGCGAGGCGCTGCATGGTGTCGATGGCACTGGCATCAAGATTGGCCTGATCGGTGAAATCGGCGTCTCCGCCGATTTCACACCGGAAGAGGAGAAATCCCTGCGCGGCGCGGCACAGGCACAGGTCCGTATCGGCCTGCCGCTAATGGTACATCTGCCGGGATGGCTGCGGCTGGGGCACAGGGTTCTCGACATCGTCGCCGGGGAGGGGGCGGATTTAAAGCATACCGTTCTTTGCCACATGAACCCTTCGCATGACGATCTGGCCTATCAGGGGGAGCTTGCCGCGCGCGGCGCCTTCATCGAATACGACATGATCGGCATGGATTTTTTCTATGCCGACCAGCAGGTGCAATGCCCGAGCGACGAGGATGCAGCCCGCTCCATCGTCGCGCTGGCGGAACGCGGTTACCTGGATCGTATTCTCCTCTCCCATGACGTCTTCCTGAAAATGATGCTGACGCGATATGGCGGCAATGGCTACGCCTATATTCTCAAGCATTTCCTGCCGCGCCTGAAACGGCACGGTCTTGGCGACACCGCTCTTCAAACCCTTATGCGGGATAATCCGCTCTCGGTCTTTCAGGCAAAGGCCTGATGAACTTATGGAAATGGAAAGATCATGACAAAAAAAGTGCTTCTCGTCGGTGAAAGCTGGGTCAGTTCGGCTACTCACTACAAAGGTTTCGATCAGTTCGGCAGCGTCACCTTCCATCTCGGAGCCGAGCCTCTGGTCAAGGCGCTGGAGGGCAGCGACTATGAGCTGACCTATATGACAGCCCATGATGCGGTGGAAAAATTCCCGTTCGAGATGGCCGGACTGGACGTCTATGACGCGATCATTCTTTCAGACATCGGCGCCAATTCGCTTCTATTGCCGCCAGCCGTCTGGCTGCACTCCAAAACGGTGCCGAACCGGTTGAAACTGCTGAAGGCCTGGGTCGAAAAGGGCGGCGGCCTGCTGATGGTCGGCGGTTATTTTTCCTTCCAGGGGATCGACGGCAAGGCCCGCTGGCGTCGTACGCCGGTCGAAGATACTTTGCCCGTGACCTGCCTTCCCTGGGATGACCGGGTGGAAATTCCGGAAGGCTCGACCGCAGATATTCTGAAACCCGACCATCCGACGGTCGCCGGCCTTTCTGGCGAGTGGCCGCTTCTGCTCGGGGTGAACGAGGTCGAGGTTCGCGATCGCGCCGATGTCGAGGTGGTTGCCCGGCTGCCAAAGGATCAGGGTTCCCATCCCCTGCTCGTGACCGGACGTTTCGGCAAGGGCCGCACGGCGGCATGGACCTCCGACATTGGTCCGCACTGGCTCTCTCCTGCCTTCTGCGAATGGGACGGATATGGTCGCCTATGGAAGAACATTCTCGGCTGGCTGACGGAAAAGCCGTGATCGGAGGGGCTAAGTCCGCAGAATGGCCATCAGCTCTTCATGGCTGGGAAAGGCATCCTGCGTACCGCGGCGACCGACCGTGATGGCGGCGGCCCTTGAGGCATCTTCAAGGGCGCGCACATCCACGGCGACACCGCGAAGCATGGCGGAAGCAAGCGCCACGCCCGTGAAGCAATCGCCGGCACCCGTTGTGTCGACGATTGCGGCGGGTGCGGCCGGCACTTCGGTAGCACCATCGTTGGACACGAGCACGCAGCCCTGTCCACCAAGCGTGACGATGACGAGGCCGACACCGGCACGCAGCAGAAAAGCGCCAGCCTCGGCACCGTTCTCGCCGGTCAGCGCCTCAGCCTCGATACGATTGAGAACGGCGATATCGATAAGCGGCAGGACGCTTGCGAACCAGGGTTGCAGGGGTGAAGGATTGAAGGCCGTATTTAACCCCTTCGATCTTGCCGCATTGAGAATGGCGAGGGTTGTTTCTTCCGAGAGATTGCCCTGCAGGACGAGGAGGTCGCCGGATGCGGCGTCGCCAAGCGCGTCCAAGGCTGCGTTTTCATCAAGCGCTGCTGCTGCTGCACGGGTGGTGATGATCGAGTTTTCGCCGTCCGGAGTTGTCAGAATGATGGAAATATCGCTGGTGGGGCTGTCGACGGGAATGAGATTCGGTGTCAGGCGCTCGCGGGTGAGCGCTCTTCCGATCGCAATGGCGCGATCGTCCATGCCGACGGCAGCAACCAGCGTGGTTTCGACGCCGCATCGTGAAAGAACAATGGCCTGATTGCAGCCTTTTCCACCGAGACTGCGCGAGGCCTGCTCGCCAAATATCGAAGCGCCTGCCTCGGGCAGCGCTGAAATGGAATAGGTTTCATCGAGTGCGATATTGCCGATAACAAAGGCGCGCATGAAGAACTTTCGAAAGGGATTTAAATGCAGACCATATCCGACAACACAGCCAATGCCATTCAAGAAATTTTCGGCCGAAGCAAGGCATTGATCGGCATGGTCCACTGCCCGGCCTTTCCGGGAGCGCCGCGTTATCGGAACGCGAGCATGGATGCCATCTACGATACGTGCATGCGCGATGCGGAACGCCTTGTCGAGGGCGGCATGCATGGTCTGGTCATCGAAAACCACGGAGACGTGCCATTTTCCAAGCCGGACGATATCGGACCGGAAACGTCAGCCTTCATGAGCGTGGTGACGGACCGCATCGTTCGCGCCGCCGGCGTGCCGGTTGGCATCAACGTGCTGGCCAATGCTCCCATCCCGGCCTTCGCGATCGCGATGGCGGGCGGGGCAAAGTTCATCCGCGTCAACCAATGGGCAAATGCCTATGTGGCCAATGAAGGTTTCATGGAGGGGCGAGCAGCCGAGGCGATGCGCTACCGTTCGCTGCTGCGGGCGGAGCATATCAAGGTTTTTGCAGACAGCCATGTCAAGCACGGCGCCCATGCCATCACGGCGGATCGCAGCATTGATGAGTTGACGCGCGATCTCGCCTTCTTCGACGCCGATGGGGTCATTGCGACGGGCCAGCGCACCGGCAACAGCGCCTCCCTTGAGGAAATAGAGGAAATCGGTGCGGCGACGCATCTGCCGCTGCTGGTCGGATCGGGTGTCAATGAGGGCAATATCTTCGAAATCCTCAAACGTACCAATGGCGTGATTGTCGCCTCATCGCTCAAGGAAGGCGGGGTGTGGTGGAACCCCGTGGAGCTGTCGCGCGTGCGTTCTTTCGTGGCGGCTGCGCGGCCCGCCCTTGATGCCCGATGAGGAGATGAAGATGGGACAGTTTGCGATCAACGGTGAAAGACTTCTGGTAAACCTGGATCGTTTCGCAGCAATCGGTGCCACCGACAGGGGAGGCGTGAATCGGCAGGCCCTTACACGGCTTGATCGCGAGGCACGACGGCTGTTGACGCAACTTGCCCTGGAGCGCGGATTTTCCGTGTTTCAGGATCCCATCGCCAATCTCTTCATTCGCAGAAATGGGCGGGATAACAATCTTTCACCGCTCTTGATCGGCAGCCATCTCGACAGTCAACCGTCGGGTGGCCGATTTGATGGCGCGCTTGGAACGCTTTCAGCTTTTGAGGTTCTTGAGACCCTTGAAGATTTCGGCGTTGAGACGGAGCGTCCCGTTGAGGTCGTAGCTTTTACCAATGAAGAAGGCTGCCGCTTTGCGCCCGGCTGCATGGGGTCGACGGCCTTTGCGAGCGGGACAATACCAACGAACTGGTCAAGCCTGCCGGCAACGGATGATGGCGCCGAATTTGCAGGTGAGCTTGCCGCAACCCTGCAAAGCCTGCCCGAAGCAACCATGCGTGGCCTCGGGTTTCCGGTCTTTGCTTTTCTTGAAGTCCATATCGAGCAGGGACCGTCTCTCGAAAAAGAGGGGCTGCCAATCGGCATCGTCACGGGGATACAGGGTACGCGCTGGCTGGAAGTGACGTTGACCGGACAGACCGCTCACGCCGGGACGACGGCACTCATGTACCGACGCGATCCGTTTCATGCCGCGGTGAATGCGCTTGGATCCCTTTTTCCCGCTATCATGCCGTCAGACCCTGACGCCCGCTTCACGGTCGGTCGAATTGCGTTGCAGCCCGGCGCCGTCAACGCCATTCCGCAAACCGCCACCTTCACCGTGGATCTCCGACACCCGTCTTCCGAAAGGCTTGACGACATGGAGGAGAAAATCCGTGCGGTTGTGGGGGATGCTGCATTGGCGCAGGGCTGTGAAGCGACAATCCGTCAGATATTCGACATGCCGCCCGCAAATTTTGAGGAGGGCATTCTATCGGCCCTCGACCGTGCTGCGCTCGAGCGCGGTTTTGCGACGCGACGGATGTTGTCGGGTGCTTTTCACGATGCGCTGTTCATGAACCAGGTCGCGCCATCGGCGATGATTTTCGTTCCGTGCCGCGATGGTCTCAGTCACAACGAGGCGGAACATGTTGAACCCGAGCATAGTATTGCCGGCTGCAACATGCTTTTGGCCGCGCTCCTTCAATTGCCATCGCTGGCGACAGTCGAGGGGTGAGATCCGACTGCCACTCGTTTGATGGAAACGTAACCGGCAACCGGCGAGTTGCCGGTCACAAGCTTGCCTATCAGGTCAGATTCGAACCCGGAAAAATGCGGCCCGCCGGCAGTCCGTCCGTCAGCGCCAGCTGGCAAGCAATCCTTCCAGCGTTGCGCGATCCTCCTTATCGAGGCGCGCAAGTCCGGGTGCGCGAACGGGACCGACAGCGAGGCCGAGGATTTCCATCGCCTCTTTCACCACCGTCACATTTGCGCCATTGCGATAACGTGTCCGCAACCGTTCGAACAACTCGATCTTTTCGACGATCTTGCGCGCCGCGTCAAAATCCCCTGATGTCAGTGCGTCGAGGACCTGCAGTGAGAATTGCGGCGCAACGTTCACCAGACCGGATGTGAAGCCGCGTGCACCGGCGGCGCAAAAGGCGGGTGCCCAGCTTTCAGCCAATCCGCAGACATATAGTGCGCCGTTCGGATCGGAGGCGGCGATCGCGCGCGACAGAAGCATGATATCCGTCGTTGCGAATTTGATGCCGGCGACATTCTGGTGGCTGGAAAGCCTTACCATGTCATCGACCGAAAAACCGTCGGCCCTGACATAGGCCACCAGCGGCAATTCGCTGCCCTCTGCGAGGCCGAGAAAGTAGTCGATCTGCGATTGCGGGGCTGCAAACGGGTCGACCGGCTGATGCGACATGACGGCGGAAGCCCCCATGTCCTTTGCCTGCCGCGCCATGGACAGCGCTTCGCGCTGCGAGCGTCCGATCGCCGCCGTCACCGGGGCCTTCCCGTTTACGCCTTTTATCGCGGCCTCAAAAACCCGTAGAATTTCAGCCGGCGTCAGGGCGTAGAACTCGCCGGTATTGCCCGCCGCGACGATGTTGTGGATGCCTGCCTTTGCCACGCGGGCGTAAACCTCGGCGGTGACACCGGCGTCCACTTCGCCGCCTGCATCATAAGCCGTCACGGGAACGCCGGAGATACCCTGCAGGGCCTGGCGAAAATCGAATGTCGTCATCAATTTGTTCCTCAAGGTAAAAGGGCGTCTCAGATGGAGAATGTGTGAACGGGCGTGCCGGCGACAGGCGCATCGAACGCAACGACGGTGCCGGCCGTGGAGACACCGTCGGTTTCGGTCACCAGACTGGTGAGATAGATCGTCTTAAGGCCCGGACCGCCGAAACACGGCATGGTCGGCCCCTTGAAGGGCAGCTTGTATATCTCGAACAATTCGCCTTCAGGCGTAAAGCGGTTGAGCCGTCCGCCCTGAACGCCGGCGCTCCAGTAGCAGCCCTCGCTATCGGTCGCCGCGCCATCCGGCCTGCCTTCGTCGGGCGCAAAATCGTGAAGGCGTTCGGCCGGGCCGAGCCTGCCGGTTGCGACATCGAAATCGAACGCCTGATACATGAGCCCGCTGCTGTCGGAGTGATACATCCGCTTTCCATCCGGGCTCCAGGCAAGGCCGTTTGATGTGAACATATTGCCGTCGATGATACGCTCGATGCCGCCGTCAGGTGCCACCCTATAGAGGCGCGCATTGCCTGTGGGCACGGCGGCCTCGTCGCGGGTTCCCACCCAGAAATGCCCGTCCGGGCCAACCTTGCCGTCATTGAGGCGGCTATCGGGTCGTCCTTCGTCGGGGTCGCACAGAAGGTCGAGCCTGCCGCTTGCGGGGTCGAGCAGATGCACGCCCGTCTTGAGGCCCGCCACAACAAGGCCATTGTCGCAGAGACCAAGACAGCCCACCTGGGCGGGCATGTCGAACCGGTCCAGCTTTCCGTCCGGATGCAGGCGGAAAATCGCCGGGGCGAGAATATCGACGAACCACAGATTGCCCGTCCGCTCGTCCCATGCGGGCGATTCGCCAACCTTCAAAGGCGTATCGACGAGGGGACGGAGTTTTGGTTCTATGATGCGCGGCTGGCTCACTGATTATTCTCCATCGCCCCTTCAGGCCTCGTTTTCTTAGGATTGCGGGATTGGTTCTAGCCGCCGACGCCCTGAAACATGCGGGCGCGGGCTTTGAGGATGTGGTCTTTCATAGCGTCATGGGCCGCCTGCTCGTGGCGCGCAAAAATCGCTTCGACGATGGCGGTGTGCTCGTTCTGCACTTCACGCACATGCTGCGGTGTACGTTTGAGGCTGAGACTGCGTGTCACCGACTGGCCGATGGCGAAATGCGGTTTGAACCAGATGCGTACGGTGATGTGGAACTGGTTATGGCTTGCCCTGGCAATGGCTTCGTGCAGGGCGAAATCTTCCTCTGCGCCAAGATCGTTGCGCTCGAGACATTGTTCCAGCGCTGCGATGGCCTGCTCGATCCGCGTCTTGTCGGTCGCCTGCCAGTTGCGCGCCGCAAGTTCGGCTCCCGAGGCCTCAAGGCCGGCCCGGAACTCGAAGAAGCGCTGCACGTCGGCAAGCGAACCGACCGGCACCTGCTGCAACACCGAAGAGTCCGGTTGCTGGCGCACATAGGAGCCGGAGCCTTTTTGCGAAACGATAAGCTCGTCATTGCGCAGCCGCTCCAGCGCTGCGCGCACCACCGGCCGGGAAGCCCCGAACAGCGACGCCAGGCTTTGTTCGGACGGTAGCCGCTCGTTTATGGGAAACCGCCCGTCCGAAATCATGCCGACGATCTTTTCGTAGACGATGTCGCTGAGCCGGGTCTCGCCGCGTGCGGCCGACGATGTGGTCGTATTGTCCATCAGCACACCTTTCGTTGCAAATCGCTGAAGTTGAACGGTTTCCTGTATGTCATCCGCAACAGAAATACCGGGGTTTTATCAGCGTGGAGCGCTGCCGTTCCGATCTTTATCGTCAAACCTGTCTTCGAAAATCGCTCTACGAATAAAAAATATGTAAAAAGCTGTCAATACTTGTAATCATCTGAAAACGCCCATATGGTCTGCCCCTGCCGGTGGAGGATCGGCGTGCTGGCTGGCCGGGAGGGCCGCTGCGACACAGTGAAGGCTGTTTTGCTGCCGGTGATTTTTTGGGAGGATAATCGATGCGCGATGGGGATAAATTTTCGCTTGGCGTGACGCGCCGGACCTTTATGGCGGGGCTTGGCGGCGTCGCCGCCCTTTCCGTCATCGGGACTTCGGCGCGGGCCGCCACCGGCAAGGAAGCGCCGGAACTGGCTGCCTTGGTAAAAGACGGCAAACTGCCGCCCTTGGCCGAGCGCCTGCCGAAAAATCCGATGGTGGTGACACCGCATGAAAAGATCGGCACCTATGGCGGCACCTTGCGCCGTGGCCTGCGCGGTTCGTCGGACCATAACGGCATTCTGCGCATGGTCGGCAACCAGGGGCTGGTCCGCTGGAACATGGATTTCACCGAAGTTCTGCCGAATCTCGCTGAAAAATGGGAGGTCAATGACGACGCCTCGCAGTTCACCTTCCATCTGTTGCAGGGCGCGAAATGGTCTGATGGTCATCCCTTCACCGCAGATGACGTGGTGTTCGCCATCGAGGACTGCATCAAGAACAAGGAGCTTTACAGCGCCACCCCGGCCCAGCTTTCCGTTGCGGGTGAGGCCGTCGACGTCGAAAAGGTCGATGATTTCACGGTAAGGTTCAAATTCGCAGCGCCGAATGCCCTCTATCTCGAGAACCTCGCCACACCGCTCGGCCAGCATCCGACACTGTTTGCCAAGCATTATTGCAGCAAGTTCCTGCCGAAATACAACACCTCGCTCGATGCCGATGTGAAGGCAGCCGGCGTATCCAGCTGGACGGAGCTGTTCCGCGCCAAGTGCGGTGATATCGAAATCCCGTCGCGCTGGTCGAATGTCGACAAGCCGACGCTTGATCCGTGGGTGGTGAAGGAACCCTATTCCGGCGGCGCGACCCGCGTGGTCATGACCCGTAACCCTTACTTCTGGCAGGTCGATACCGAAGGCAACCAGCTTCCTTACATCGACGAAGTCAATTTCGGCATCTCGCAGGATGTCGAATCGCTGATGCTGAACGTCATTTCCGGCAAGATCGACATTCAGGAGCGCCATATCAGCGTTCTCGCCAACAAGCCGACGCTGTCGCAGAACATGAAAAAAGGCGATTATCGCCTGTTGACGCTGGTGCCGTCTGCTTCACAGCAGTGCCAGATTTACCTGAACATCACCCATAAAGACCCGGCAATGCGCAAGATGTTTGCCGACAAGTCCTTCCGCCAGGCGCTGTCCATTGCGCTCAACCGGCAGGAAATCATCGACATCGTCTATTTCGGCCAGAGCGAGGGATATCAGGCCGGGCCACGCCCGACCCACCCCTGGTACAATGAAAAGCTGGGGCGCCAGTACACCGAATATGATGCCGCCAAGGCGAATGAACTTCTCGACAAGGCCGGTTACGACAAGAAGAACGGCAATGGCATGCGGCTTCGTCCCGACGGCCAGCCGATCTTCTTCTCCATCGATGTCATCCCGACGCTTTATCCCGATCTGGTCGATGCGCTGGAACTGGTGAAGGCGCAGTGGGCGCAGATCGGCGTCGATATCAAGGTCAACACCATCGAACGCGCGCTCTATTACACGCGCGGCGATGACAACGCCCATGATGCGGCGGTCTGGCCTGGCCCGGGTGGCCTCGATCCAATGCTCGATCCGCGCGATTTCTTCGCCTTCCACCCGCAGGGATCGCGTTACGCCATTCCATGGGCGCTCTGGTATACGTCCAACGGCCAGAAGGGCGAGGAGCCGCCGGAAAGCCAGAAGAAACGCTTCAAACTGTTCGATGAGGCGCGTTCAACGGCCGACCTTGCCAAGCGCGGTGAGAAGATGAAGGAAATCTTCGATATCGCGGCGGAAGAGTTCGAGACGATCGGCCTCTGCCTTGCTGTCGGTGGTTTCGGCATCATTCGCAACAATCTGCGCAACGTGCCCGAGACCGAACCCGACAGCTGGTCGTGGCCCAATCCCGGCCCGGCGCTGCCGCAACAGTTCACCTTCACAAGCTGACACCACCATATGGGCGTCGCTGCCTCATCGCGGCGACGTCTCTCAGGTTGTTTCCACCGCCCACAATTCGTCTCCCTGGTTGGAAGGCGGCGGGTGCGGTCCAATGTGATTGCGAGAACGACATGCTGCTTTTTATCGTAAAACGCCTGCTGTGGATGATACCGTCCCTGTTTGCCGTCAGTTTCCTTGCCTTTGTCCTGATCCAGCTGCCACCCGGCGATTATGTGACGACCTATATCGCCACCTTGGCGGCTTCCAACGAGGTCATCGACCACAATACGGCGGCGCAGCTGCGTGAACGCTTCGGTCTCGATGACCCGATGATCGTGCAATATCTGAAATGGATATGGGGCATCATCAGCCGCGGTGATTTCGGCATTTCGTTCGAATGGCAGCAGCCGGTTTCCGGCCTCATCTGGGAGCGCATGGCGCTGACGCTGGTTCTGGCCGTCGCCAGCCTTCTCGCCACCTGGGCCATCGCCCTTCCGATCGGCGTTTTCTCCGCCGTGCGCAAATATTCGATCGGCGATTATCTCTTCACCGCCTTTTCCTTTTTCGGCCTGTCCATACCGTCGTTCCTGCTGGCGCTGGTGCTGATGTATGTCGCGGCGGTGGAGTTCGGGGCCGATGTCGGCGGGCTGTTTTCGGCGGAATATGAAACGGCGTCCTGGAGCATCGCCAAGATGATCGACCTGATGGCCCATATCTGGCTGCCGGTCGCCATCCTTGCCGTGTCATCCACCGCAAGCCTCATCCGCGTCATGCGCGCCAATATGCTGGACGAATTGCCCAAGCCCTATGTGACCACGGCGCGTGCAAAGGGATTGTCCGAGTTCAAGCTGCTGACGAAATACCCGCTCAGAATTGCGCTCAACCCGTTCATTTCCACCATCGCATGGCTGCTGCCCAATCTCATTTCGGGCTCCGTGGTGGTCGCCATCGTGCTCAATCTGCCGACGGCTGCACCGCTGCTTCTGCAGTCGTTGATGGCGCAGGACATGTATCTCGCCGGCGCTTTCGTGCTGTTGATCTGCGCGCTGACGCTGATCGGTTCGCTTATCAGCGACATCCTGCTTGCGCTGGTCGATCCGCGCATCCGTCTCGAATAGGAGGGCGCCATGAGCGATATCACCATGACCACCAATGCCCGGCAGGACCGCGCCGCCGTCGCTTCGCAGTGGCAGCTCATCTGGTGGGCCTTCAAGCGCCACAAGCTGGCCATGGCCGCCCTGTTCATCACCATCGCCATGTATATCGTCGCGCTGGTGCCGGGCTTCTTCGCCATCAACGATCCGGTGCTGCAGAATGCCCGCGCCACCTTCCATCCGCCGCAGCGCGTCCACTTCATCGATACGACCGACGGTTTGTCGCTCGGGCTGCATTATTATCCGCTGAAACTAACGCGCAATCCCGAGACGCTGGCGGCGGTGTTCGTCGAAGATACGGCAACGAAAATCCCGGTCCAGCTTTTCGGACGTGGTTACGAATATTCCGTGTTCGGCCTGTTCACCACGGATATCCACCTGCTAGCTTCCACCGACAAGACACGGCCGCTGTTTCTTTTCGGCGCGGATCGTCTCGGCCGTGATGTCTTCAGCCGCGTCGTGCAGGGGTCGCAGATTTCGCTGTCGATCGGTCTTGTCGGTGTGTTCTTCTCGCTGCTGCTTGGTGTCGTTCTCGGCGGCATCTCCGGTTATTATGGCGGACGCATCGATTTCGTCATGCAGCGTGTGATCGATTTCGTGCTCTCGCTGCCCACAATTCCCATCTGGCTGGCGATGGCCGCCGCGCTGCCGCAGGGTTGGCCGGCGACGCTGCAATACATGATGATCACCATCATCCTGTCCTTGACCGGCTGGGCGCAGCTTGCCCGCGTCGTGCGCGGCCGTTTCCTGTCGCTCAGAACCGAGGAGTTCGTGGCCGCGGCCCGGCTGGATGGTGTGCCGGAAGGGCGCATCATCTTCCGCCACATGCTGCCGAGTTTTTCGAGCCATATCATCGCCTCCGTCACGCTTGCGGTTCCGGCGATGATCCTTGCGGAAACCTCGCTGTCCTTCCTTGGCCTCGGCCTTCAGCCGCCGACGATTTCCTGGGGCGTTTTGCTTCGCGAGGCGCAGAATATCCGCTCGATCGCAACCGCACCCTGGCTGTTCCTGCCCGGCGTCGCTGTTGTCGTTGCCGTCATGGCGCTCAATCTGCTCGGTGACGGTCTGCGCGACGCAGCCGACCCCTATAACAAGTGAGGCCCCGGATGAGCGATATTCTCTCCATGAAGCCAGCAAAGCCGCTGCTTGAAGTCCGCAATCTGGTCACCGAGTTTCCGGTCAGAAACGGGGTATTCCGGGCGGTCAACGATCTGTCTTTCTCCATTGATCGTGGCAAGACGCTCTGCGTTGTCGGCGAAAGCGGTTCGGGCAAGTCCGTCACCGCCCGCTCGATCCTGCAGATCATCGACAGTCCCGGCTCCATCGCATCCGGGTCGATCATCCTCAACCGCGCCGATGGGACGTCGCTGGATCTCGCAAAGCTCGATCCGCGTAGCCGGGCGATCCGCTCGGTGCGCGGCGCAGATATCGCGATGATCTTTCAGGAGCCGATGTCGTCGCTTTCACCCGTGCACACCGTGGGTGACCAGATCACCGAGGTGCTGCGGCTGCATCTGAAGATGAGCAAGGCGCAGGCGCGGGCCGAGGCTATCGAGCTGTTGCGGCAGGTGGAAATCCCCAATCCTGAAAAGGCGCTGGATCGCTATGCCTTCCAGTATTCCGGCGGCATGCGCCAGCGCGCCATGATCGCCATGGCGCTGGCCTGCAAGCCGCAGCTTCTGATCGCCGACGAACCGACGACGGCGCTTGACGTGACGACACAGGCCGAAATCCTCGACCTGATATCGCGGCTGCAAAAGGCGCATGGCATGGCGGTGCTGTTCATCACCCACGACATGGGTGTGGTGGCGCAGATTGCCGATGACGTGCTGGTCATGCATCACGGTGTTGCCAAGGAATATGGCACCGTCGAGCAGATATTCCACAGCCCGCAGGACCCCTATACCCGCATGTTGATCGGCTCGGTGCTGAAACTGGAGCAGAAAGCGGAAATCCGGCTTGCCCGCCCGCCGCTCGATCTTGCCGCAGCGCCCATCCTGGAGGTCAACGACCTCTCCATGCATTTCGGCGAGATGAAGGCGCTGGATGGCGTCTCGATCAAGCTGTTGCCCGGCGAGACGCTCGGCATCGTCGGCGAAAGCGGTTCCGGCAAGACCACGATGGGCCGCTCCATCATGCGCCTTTACGATCCGACCAGCGGCGAAATGCGCTATCGCCGGGCGGATGGCACGGTGGTCGATTTGGCCAAAATCGAAGGTGCCGAGCTGAAAGCCGCACGGCGCGAATTGCGCATGGTCTTCCAGGACCCGTTCGGCTCACTCAATCCGCGCATGACGGTAGCGCAGGTGATCGGCGAGCCGTTGCTGGTCAATGGCATTGCCAGGGGCAGGGAACTGGATGAACGCGTCTGTGCGCTGATGGAGCAGGTGGGGCTGGACCCGACCGGGCGTGAGCGTTACCCGCACGCCTTTTCGGGCGGCCAGCGCCAGCGCATCGGCATCGCCCGCGCCATCACTCTGAAGCCGCGTATCATCGTGGCTGACGAGGCGACCTCGGCGCTGGATGTTTCGGTGCGGTTCCAGGTGCTGGATCTGCTCATGCGGCTGCAGGACGAGCTGGGGCTCGCTTACATCTTCATCAGCCACGATATCGGCGTCATCAGATACATGTGCGACCGCGTCGGGGTGATGTATCGCGGCAAGCTGGTGGAAGTGGGAGAGGCGGAAAAGGTCTGCAACGCGCCGGATCACCCTTATACGCAGGCGCTTCTTTCCGCCATTCCGCGCCCCGACCCACGCGACCGGGATCGCACCCGAAGGTTCCGTTATGTCGAGCCATCCGAGATCAAGAACGGGGTTGCGGCCCGATAACATCGCGGCCGTTGCATCCTGCAATTCATGAGGAAGACTAAAGCATGAAAATCGATCGCATGCGGGTATTCGTCACCCGCGACAAGGACCGTCCCCGCGTTGTCGTCGCTCTTGATACCGATGACGGTCTGACCGGCTGGGGCGAATGTTACAATCACGGCCCGGATCTCGCCCTGCCGCCGTTACTGGATTATCTCTATGGTTTCCTTGCCGGGCAGGATCCGACGCGGGTTGAATATCTCTACAATCTCCTTCTGCAGCAAAACCGTTTTCCGCCCGGCGCGCTCGGTCTCTCGGCCATCTCGGCGCTGGACCATTGCCTCTGGGACCTTGCCGCCAAGGCGGCGGGGGTGCCGGTCTACAAGCTGCTGGGCGGTGAAGTGCGCGACCGTATCAAGGTCTATGCCGGGGTCTACACGGCTCCGGACGCGCCGGCTGCAAAGGAAGAGTTCGATCGTCTGAATGAGGACTGGGGCTTCACGGCCTTCAAGCTCAGCCCGTGGCGCCTCGATATCCACGCCCATCGCTGGGGCGAGGTGGTGCGCAGTTCTGCCGAATATTTCCGCTCGCTGCGTGAAACCGTGCGGCCCGACTACGATATCGCCTTCGATGCCCATGCCAAGATTTTCGAACCTGCGGCCGCCCGCCAGCTCGGCAACGCGCTTGCCCCTTATGATCCGCTGTTCTTCGAGGAGCCGTTGCGTCCGGAAAACATCGAGATGTGGGGAGACCTGAAGCAGGGGCTGAACTGCACGCTGGCAACGGGGGAAAGTCTCTATCATCGCAATGAGTTCCTGCGTCTTCTTCAGGTAAAAGGTGCGGATATCATCCAGCCTGATATCTGCGTCGTTGGCGGCATTTCTGAGATGCGCCGCATCGCTACGCTTGCGGAAGCCCACTTTGTCAGCATCGCGCCGCATAACCCGATGGGGCCGCTCGCCACCGCCGTCAATGTGCATTTTTCCGCTGCCCAGCAGAATTTCCGAATTCTCGAATACCGGCTGCCGAAAGGGCAATGCTACGTCTATGGCGGCACCGATCTGGAAAAACGCGAGGATGAAACCCGTTATGTCGTCGACCCCTATCTGCCGAAGGATGGATATCTGGAACTGAGGCCGGATCGCCCCGGCTGGGGTGTCGAGATGGATGAAAAAGCCATGCAGGAAGATGGTTATGTTCACTGGCAAAGACGGGTGCCGAAACGGCCTGACGGATCCTATGCCTTTGCCTGAAACGGTTGCAATAAGCTGCGGGCCGTTTTCGGCCCGCCTGCGACCCGCATGGGGCGGCAGGATGACCCATCTGCACCATGCCGACCACGGCGATATTCTGGTGCCTACGGGCGAGGACGGTTTCGAGCCGCTCAACTGGCCGCGCGCCGGCGCATACCCGCTGTTCCCTTATCACAACCGGCTTTATGGCGGCTCATTCGTTCATGCCGGCATCCGCCATGACCTCCTGCCACACCCTGCGCTCGCGCCGGATGCCATGCATGGACCTGCTCACCGGCGCGCATGGGAGATTTCCGATCTGGATTTCGATCGGGCCGGGCTGGTACTCGACTATGAGGCTGACGGGGAATGGCCCTTTTCCTTCCGCGCCAAACAGTCTTTTCTGCTTGAAAACACTGGCCTCACCGTGGACCTGTCGATCACCAATCTGGCGGACGTGCCCGCGCCTATGGCGATTGGATGGCATCCCTATCTGGCTGCCGGCCTTGGTTGCGACGCGCGCACGGATGCAAGGCTGCAATATCCGCTGGACCCGCAGAACGTGCCGACTGGCCAGCCGGCAGTCCCTCGCCACAACACCGCCATTCCCGCCGCAACGGGATACACGTTGCATTACACCGACTGGTCAAATGCGCATGTGCAATTTGACAGGTTTTCGCTGCGGATCGAGGCCGATCCCGTTTTTGGCCATCTCGCCGTTCACCGCATGGACCGCTATCTTTGCCTCGAGCCCGTTTCCATGGCCGCCGGAGCGCTCGGTCTGCCGGAGATGCAGCGGGAAGTGTTTGGTGTGAGGATCATCCCGCCCGGAGAGCGCCTATCGGGACGCATCCGGCTTTCCATCGGGCCTTGAGGAGCACAGGGCGCGTGAGAACGTCATGCGCCTGCGACGCACTTCACTCTCAAAAAAACGCCACATGCCCATATTTTGAGCGTGAAAAATCGTCGCTCAAAAATGCGCTTGACGTCGGCAAAAATTTCTCACCAAATGAACCAATATCAGATTGGTTCAGACAAATGGTGCGGCGTGGCAGCAGGCCCTAACGACAATTCCAACTACGCCTTGGCGCGGTTGCGTGACTATATTCAGGCGAATCATCTCGCGAGGGATGGGCGTCTGCCGACGGAGCGGGCCTTTGCGGAGACTTTTAGCGTCGGCCGCCGTTCGATCCGTCGGGCGCTGGAGGTTCTGGAAGCCGAAGGCCTGATCTGGCGGCGGCAGGGGGCCGGAACCTTTGTGGGTGAAAAACCGGATGATTGGTCCGCCCAAGTCACGGAACTGGTTGCCGGAACGGATTTCATGGAAATCATGGAAGTGCGCCTGCGCATAGAACCGCAGCTGGCGCAGCTTGCGGCCATGCGCGCCAAACCGGCCGAGGTGGAACGCATGCGCGCGCTTGTTCAAAAGACCGGCCAGAGCACGGATGCCGACGCCAAGGAATTATGGGATGGCTCGCTCCATCGCCAGATCGCCCAGAGCGCCGGCAACAAGCTTTTCCTGTCGATCTTCGATGTCGTCAACCGCATTCGCCAGGACGATGCATGGCAGTCGATCCGCGAGCTTGCCCGGCGCAGCGGCACGAATGGCAGGGCGTCTTTCGAACAGCATATGGCCATTGTCGAAGCCATTGCCGACCGTGATCCGGCGCGTGCCGGTGAAGCCATGCGCCAGCATCTTCTCATGCATCAGGAAAGGCTGATCCGCGCCACCTCGCTCGGCTTTCTGGAGGAAAACACCGGGGAGGGCAATGCGGCCGAGGCCGATAATTCGCTGACTGAGGCCTCCTGAGGCCACGGATGAAAACTGTCGTCCCGCAAGGGGCGGCCAATGACAAAAAGTCAAAATAACCAGACCAGAGGAACGAACATGAAAAAGATCCAGACACTGACTGCGGCGCTGCTCGCCAGCGCATTGCTCGCCGCGCCGGCGCTATCATCCGAATTGCGCATCGGCCTCAATGACGATGCCGATGTGCTCGACCCCGCGCAATCGCGCACCTTTGTCGGCCGCATCGTCTACACCGCCATGTGCGACAAGCTGGTGGATATCTCGCAGGACATGAAGATCGTGCCCCAGCTTGCCACCGAATGGGCGTGGTCCGAAGGCGGCAAGGTGCTGACCATGAAAATCCGCGATGGTGTCAAATTCCACAATGGCGAGACGCTTGATGCGGCTGCCGTGGTCGCGACCATCGAGCGCAACATGACGCTGCCGGAATCGCGTCGCAAAAGCGAGCTCTCCTCGGTCGAAAAGGTTGAGGCGACGGGACCGCTGGAGGTGAAATTCAAGCTGAAGACGCCCGATGTTACCCTTCTGGCGCAGCTTTCCGACCGCGCCGGGATGATCGTTGAACCCAAGGCGGCCAAGGAACTGGGCGCGAATTTTGGTTCGAAACCGGTTTGTGCCGGGCCGTTCAAATTTGTCGAGCGTATCCAGCAGGACCGTATCGTGCTCGAGAAATTTGCTGACTATTGGGACAAGGACAAGGTCCTCGTCGACAAGGTCGTCTATCTGCCGATCCCAGATACGACCGTGAAGCTTGCAAACCTTCGCGCCGGCGACCTCGATATTGCCGAACGCATTTCGGCGTCCGATGCGGAATCCGTCAGGAACGACTCCAAGCTGACCTATGCCGATATAATCGGGCCGGGTTACATGGCCATGTATGTCAACATGAACAATGGCGCGCGTGCGGATAATCCGCTCGGCAAGGACAAGCGCCTGCGGCAGGCGTTCTCCTATGCCATTGACCGCGAGGCGATCGGCCAGATCGTCTTTGAAGGCACCTCCAAGGGTGGCAATCAGGCCTTCCCGCCCACAAGCCCCTGGTTCAACCAGAGCCTGCCGGTGCCGCCGCGCGATATCGACAAGGCCAAGCAGCTGATGAAGGAGGCGGGTTACGAGAAGCTTGACGTCGAGCTGCAGCACGCCAACAACACCACGCAGACGCAGATGATGCAGGTCATCCAGTCCATGGTGGCCGAGGCCGGTTTCAACGTCACCCTGAAGGCGACCGAATTTGCCACGCTGCTGTCCGAACAGACCGCCGGCAATTACCAGCTCAGCCGTTCCGACTGGTCGGGGCGTATCGATCCCGATGGCAACCTACACCAGTTCGTCACCTGCAAGGGCGGCATCAACGATGTGAAATACTGCAATCCTGAAGTCGACAAGCTGCTGAACGAGGCCCGCGCCTCGACCGAAGATGCGGTGCGCAAGGAAAAATACGATGCCGCAAGCGTCATCCTCAACGATGACATGCCGATCATCTATCTTGGCCACCAGCCTTATGCCTATGCCATTTCCAACAAGGTCAAGGGCTGGGCGCCGTCGCCCGATGGCATGATTCGCCTTCTCGGCGTTTCCAAGGACTGACAGCTTTGAACAGGTCGCACGGCTTGCCGTGCGGCCCCCAGCACCGGACTCAAACGGGGGCAATGCCATGCCTGTTTACATCGGCAAGCGACTGCTGGTCGCGATCCCGACGCTTCTCATCATTTCCATCTTCGTTTTCTCGCTGCAGAAACTCCTGCCGGGCGATCCGGTTCTTGCCATGGCGGGTGAGGAACGCGATCCCGCGACGATTGAATTCCTGCGCGAGAAATATCGCCTCAACGACCCCGTGCCGCTGCAATATCTCAACTGGCTGGGCGGTGTGGTGACGGGTGATTTCGGCATTTCGCTGCGCACCAACCAGCCGGTGCTGGAACTGATCGGCCAGAAGCTGCCGGTCACCATTCAGCTGGCTGTCATGGCGATGTTCTTTGCCATGGTCATCGGCATTCCCATCGGCATCCTGGCCGCCGTTAAGAAGAATACGTGGATTGATTATACGGCCAATATCGTGGCGCTTTCCGGTCTGTCCATCCCGAATTTCTGGCTCGGTATCATGCTGATCCTGCTGGTGTCGGTGAAGCTTGGCTGGCTGCCGGCGTCCGGTTATGAATCGATCTTCGTCGACCCTGTTCGTTCCATCGAAACGATGATCATGCCGGCCTTCGTGCTGGGCAACGCGCTTGCGGCAACGTTGATGCGTCATACACGTTCGGCGATGGTGGCGGTCTTGAGTTCCGATTATATCCGCACCGCCCGGGCCAAGGGGCTTTCGCCGCGTGAGATCATTCTGTCGCACAGTTTCCGCAACGCGCTGCTGCCGGTCATCACGCTGCTGGCGCTGCTCTTCGGCGAGTTGCTGGCCGGCGCGGTCCTGACGGAGCAGATTTTCACCATTCCCGGCTTCGGCAAGATGACGGTCGATGCGGTGTTCACCCGCGATTATGCCGTCGTTCAGGGCATCGTGCTCTGCACCGCAGTTGGTTTCATTCTCATGAACCTTCTGGCCGACATTGCCTATGTCCTGCTCAACCCCCGCCTCAGGGCGACGATCTGAGGCTGATATCATGACCGTTCTCGATCAAAACCTATCCGTACCGGCGACACGGCAGGAAAGCCGCGCCTGGAAAAAAATGAAGCGCAACAAATCGGCGCTTGTCGGCATGATCATCGTGCTGTTCTTCGCCGTGCTTGCCATAGCCGCGCCGATCCTGCCGATTGCCGACCCGGTTGCGACCAGCTGGTCGGCCATCCGCAAGGCGCCATCGGCGGCCCACTGGCTCGGCACCGACGATCTCGGCCGCGACATTCTCTCGCGCATGATCTATGGCGCCCGCGCCTCGCTGATGGCAGGTGTCGTCTCGGTGATGATCGCGGTGGTCATCGGCGTGCCCTTCGGCCTGATTTCGGGCTATTTCGGCGGCTGGGTGGATATGGTCATCTCGCGCATCACCGAAGCGCTGCTCGCGATGCCGTTCCTGATCATGGCAATCGCGCTTGCCGCCTTCCTCGGCCCGAGCCTTACCAATGCGATGATCGCCATCGGCCTTTCCGCCATGCCGATCTTCGTGCGGCTGACGCGCGGGCAGGTGCTGGCGGTCAAGATGGAGGATTATGTCGAAGGCGCGAGGTCGATCGGCCTCAACCATATCGACATCATGACCCGTTATATCCTGCCGAATGTCTTTGCCCCCATCATCGTGCAGGCGACACTGACGGTGGCGACCGCCATCATTGCGGAGGCGAGCCTTTCCTTCCTCGGTCTCGGCCAGCAGGCGCCGGCGCCGTCCTGGGGTTCGATGCTGAACACTGCGAAGAATTTCCTCAGCCAGGCGCCATGGATGACGATGTGGCCCGGCATCGCCATCTTCCTCGTCGTCATCGGTTTCAATCTTCTGGGTGATGGCCTGCGTGACGCGCTCGATCCGCGCGAAGCATGATTTTTACAAGGAATATCGGAATGACTGAATTCACCACACGCCCTGAAATCCTTGGCACCTTCGGCGTCGTCACCTCAACGCACTGGATCGCCTCGGCCGTTGGCATGGCCATTCTCGAAAAGGGCGGCAATGCTTTCGACGCCGCCGTCGCCACCGGCTTTGTGCTGCAGATTGTCGAGCCGCATCTCTGCGGTCCGGGCGGGGATATGCCGGCCGTGTTTTATTCGAAGCAGAAGGACAAGGTCGAAGTCATCTGCGCACAGGGTCCGGCCCCGAGCGGTGCGACGATCGAACATTACACTTCGGAAGGGCTGAAACTGATCCCCGGCGACGGGCTGCTGGCCACCGTCATCCCCGGTGCCTTCGACGGCTGGATGCTGATGCTGCGCGATTATGGCACGATGAGCGTGCGCGACGTGCTGGAACCCGCCATCTATTATGCCGAGCAGGGGCATCCAACGCTGCCGCGTGTCTCCGCCACCATCAAGGGGCTGGCTGATTTCTTCGAGAAGGAATGGCCGACATCCCATGAGACATGGCTGCCGGGTGGTGCCGCACCCGAGCCTCACGCCAATTTCCGTAACCCGGTTCTGGCTGCGACCTATCAGCGGATCATCACCGAAGCCGAAGCGCACACCGGCCGCGAAAACCAGATCGAGGCGGCGCGGGATGCCTTCTACCGGGGTTTCGTTGCGGAAGCTATCGACAGTTACGTAAAGACGGCGGAAGTCATGGATGCGAGCGGCGCACGGCACAAGGGCGTGCTGACGGCGCAGGATATGGCCGGGTGGAGCGCGACCGTCGAAGCGCCGCAGACGCTTGATTATCACGACTGGACGATTGCCAAGACGCCCGCCTGGGGACAGGGTCCGGTTCTGCTGCAATCGCTTGCGCTGCTGAAGGGCTTTGACATTGCAGCGATGGACCCGTCCGGGCCTGATTTCATCCACACCATCGTTGAGGCCATGAAGCTCGCCTTTGCCGACCGTGAGGTCTATTACGGCGACCCGGAATTTGGTCAGATACCAACGGAATATCTTCTCTCCGAGGGTTATAATGCCGGACGCCGGGCGCTGATCGGCCGCGAGGCCTCGCTGGAGCTGCGCCCCGGCACCGTGCCCGGATACGAAAATCAGGTGGACGCCACCATGGCGATGCTGGCCGAGATGAGCGGCAAGGGCACCGTCTACGAGCCGACCATGTCGCACCTGACGGAGAAGCGCGGTGACACGGTGCATATCGACGTCATCGACCGCTGGGGCAACATGGTGTCCACCACGCCATCGGGTGGCTGGCTGCAATCGTCGCCGGTCGTGCCGGGCCTCGGTTTCGCGCTCAATTCCCGCGCCCAGATGTTCTGGCTGAAGGAAGGCCTGCCGACCTCGCTTGCGCCGGGCAAACGCCCGCGCACCACGCTGACGCCGTCGCTTGCGCTGCATCAGGGCCGGCCCTCGATGGTCTTCGGCACGCCGGGGGGTGATCAGCAGGACCAGTGGCAGCTGCCTTTCTTCCTGCGTTATGCGCATCACGGCAAGAACCTGCAGGCGGCCATCGACATGCCTTTGTTTCACACCTCGCATTTTCCGGGCTCGTTTTATCCGCGCACCAGCTCGCCGGGTGAAATCATGGTGGAAAGCACAGCGGGTGAGGCGACGCTCGATGAGCTTCGCCGTCGCGGCCACCGGGTCACGGTTGCCGATGCCTGGTCAGTCGGGCGACTGACGGCAGCAAGGCGGGATGCGGACGGCCTGCTGCGCGCGGCCGCGACACCGCGGCTGATGCAGGCCTATGCGGTGGGGCGGTGAGACCATGGAAACAAAACCCGTCCTCTCCGTCCGTAACCTGACCACGTCCTTTCTCGTTGATGACGAATGGAAAAGCGTCGTGCGCAACGTCTCCTTCGATGTTGCGCCCGGTGAAACCGTTGCGATTGTCGGCGAATCCGGTTCCGGCAAGTCCGTCACTTCGCTGTCGCTCATGCGTCTGCTTGCGCCGTCCTCCAGCCGGATCGAAGGCGAAGTGCTGCTCAATGGGCGCAATCTGCTGGCGCTTTCCGAAAAGGAGATGCGCGGCGTGCGTGGCAACGATATTTCGATGATCTTTCAGGAGCCGATGACCTCGCTCAATCCGATCTTCACCATCGGCCGCCAGATTTCCGAGGTCCTCATCAGGCACAAGGGGCTTTCGAAACAGGAGGCGCGGGCGGAGACGGTGCGGCTTCTGGAAAAGGTGCGTATTCCCAATGCGGCCAGCCGTTTTGACGAATATCCGCATCAGTTTTCCGGCGGCATGCGGCAGCGGGTGATGATTGCCATGGCGCTCGCCTCGCGGCCGAAGCTGCTGATCGCCGATGAGCCGACGACGGCGCTCGACGTCACCATTCAGGGCCAGATCCTCGATCTCATCAAGCTGCTGCAGGAAGAGGAGGGCATGTCGGTTCTCTTCATCACCCACGACATGGGTGTGGTGGCCGAAATTGCCGACCGGACGATCGTCATGTATCGCGGCGACGAGGTCGAGACCGGCCCGACCGAGGAGATATTCAAACGCGGCAAGCACCCCTATACGCGGGCGCTGCTTTCGGCGGTGCCGAAGCTCGGCTCGATGCGCGACCGGCAATGGCCGACGCGTTTTCCGGTGCTCGACATGAAAACCGGTCTTTCAACCGAGCCTCAGGAGGTGGCCGAGACCGTGGCGAGCGGTCAGACGCCGGTCCTGTCGGTCAAAAACCTTGTCACGCGTTTCCCCATCCGCTCCGGACTGCTGGCGCGGCAGACGGGTGCGGTTCATGCCGTCGAAAACGTCTCCTTCGATCTGTTTCAGGGCGAGACGCTGGCGCTGGTCGGTGAATCCGGCTGCGGAAAATCCACCACCGGCCGCTCGATCATGCGCCTCGTGGAGCCGTCGTCCGGCGATGTATCGCTCGATGGCTACGATGTGATGCGGCTTGATACCACCGGCCTGCGCAACATGCGCAAATCCGTCCAGATGATCTTTCAGGACCCGTTCTCGTCGCTCAATCCGCGCATGACGGTGGGCACGGCGATTTCCGAACCCTTCATCAAGCACAGGCTGGGCACCACGAGACAGGCGAAGGAAAAAACCGCCGATCTCTTGGAAAAGGTCGGCCTGTCGGCCGATATGGCCGGCCGCTACCCGCATGAATTTTCCGGCGGCCAGCGCCAGCGCATCGCCATTGCCCGGGCGCTGGCGCTTGATCCCAAGGTCATTGTTGCCGATGAAAGCGTCTCGGCGCTTGACGTCTCGATCAAGGCGCAGGTCTGCAACCTGTTGCTCGACCTGCAGCAGAGCCTCAACCTCGCTTTCCTGTTCATCTCGCATGACATGGCGGTGGTGGAACGCGTCAGTCACCGCGTGGCGGTGATGTATCTCGGCGAGATCGTCGAAATCGGCCCGCGGGCGGCGGTCTTCGACAATCCGCAACATGCCTATACGAAAAAGCTGATGGCGGCGGTGCCGGTGCCCGATCCGGCGCGGCGCGGTATAAGACGCAGCGTTTCCAATGACGAGCTGAAAAGCCCCATACGGGCAATGGGTTATGAAACACCGGAGCGGACTTACAGGACCGTTTCACCCGGCCATTTCGTTCAGGTGGCCTGAGGCGGCAAAAAGCGGGTCTTGAAGCGAATGCCGGTCGCCTGGAATAATGCTGCTGCCCGCACCACCGGTGCCGGCATTCTTTCGAGGTGGTGATGCGACGACTGGTTTTATGTGGAGTGCTGATGATGACCCTTGGCGCAAATGCTCAGGCTGCCGTTCTGGAAGCGGTAACGGCGAAGGATCACGTGCGGCTTGAACAACTGCTGAAAAACAGTGGCGCCACCGAAGAGCGGAACGCGCAGGGCCAGACGCCTCTGCTGGTGGCGGTTTGGCAGAACGACGTGGCGTCGGCGCGACTGCTTCTCGATGCCGGTGCCGATGTCAATGCTCGCGACAGCATCGAGGATAGCCCGTTTCTGGTGGCGGGTGCACAGGGCAGAACCGAAATCCTGCGGATGATCCTGAAAAAGGGCGCAAATCTTGAAAGTACCAATCGCTTTGGTGGCACGGCGCTCATTCCGGCTGCCGAAAAGGGACATCCCGAAGCTGTCGATATGCTGCTTGCAGCCGGTGTGGATGTCGATCACGTCAACCGGCTCGGCTGGACGGCCCTGCTTGAAGTCACAATCCTGAGAGATGGCGGCGCGGTATCGCAGCGGATCGTCCGGTCGCTTCTTGCCGGTGGCGCTGACGTTGCGGTGGAGGATTTTGATGGAAGGACCGGGCTTGCCCATGCCCGCGAAAGAGGGCTGACGGAAATCGTTGCACTGCTGGAGGCCGCCGGCGCGAAAGACTGACCGGCCGACTGACCCGGCGTGGAAGCCGCTTCAGGCCGACCTTTGCGCCAGCCCGGTGCCTGCCGGAAATGTCAGCTGCACCTTCGCCCCTTCACCCGGCTTGGAACTGATATGCGCCTCGCCGCCGCTCTGGCGCACGAAGCCATAGACCATGGCAAGGCCAAGGCCCGCGCCGCCATGGTCCCCACGGGTGGTGAAATAGGGCTCGAACGCCTTGTCCACTGCCTCGGGTGTCATGCCGATGCCTTCGTCGGTGACCGATATCACCAGTGCATCCTTCTCGCAGGCCGCCTCGATTGAAATCAGGCCGCCATCTGGCATAGCGGCCGCCGCATTGAGGCAGAGATTGAGGATGGATTGCTCGAAAAGTGCCGGGTCGAGCGGGATTGTGGGAAGATTGTCGTCGAGATCGAGCGCGATCCGGCATTTGGGGCCGACCGCAATCTCGAGAATATCGGCCATGCCGCGCAGCAGGTTGGCGACATTGATTGAGCTTGGATGGATCGGCTGCTGGCTGCCGATGGTCAACATGCTGCTGGCGAGAGACCGGCCGCGATCCGCCGCCTTGCGGATGCGGGCGATGTGGCGGTTCTGGCGGTCGTTGAAACCCGCCTCGCGCTCCAGCAGGCCGAGACTGCCGGTGATGATGCCGATCATGTTGCCCACCTCATGGCTGACCTGGTGGGTCATGCGCATGATGCCGTCCAGACGCTGGGCCTTTACGGCTTCTGCCTCCTGCCGGTCGAGTGCTGTGACATCGCGGGCAAGCAGCACGATGCCGCCATCCGGCTGGCGCGACATCGATACTTCGATCACCCGCTCGTCCGTGGTGCGGTGGCGCACGACGGCGCGCTCCATCAATTCGCCCTTTTCGCTCTCGAAGGGCAGCAGCATGGGATCGATTTCCGGGACCGGCTCGACAAACCGACGAATCGGCAGTTTTCGCGACGAGCCGGAGCGCCCAACCAGTTCGATGATGCGGCGGTTCATGGTGATCGGCCGGCCGGTTGCATCAAACAGTGCTATGCCCTCATTCATGTTGCGGAAGGTGGAGCGGATGGTGCGGGCCGCCGCTTCCGCCGTGCGCCTGAGGCGCGAGACGCGGTCGACGCTGTCGTGAAAGGCGCGGAATGCGTCGAGCAGGCGGATCAACTCCGTTTCCGAGCCGCTATAAGAGGGCGGGCCGACATCCTTTTCGCCTTTGGCAAGCGCATTCATGCCATTGGAGAGCGCCGCGATCCCGCGTGACACCCGCATCACCGAGCGGATGGAGAGGATCGCCACCACCAGAACCAGAAGGGAGGCGACGGCCACGATGACCAGCAGGCGACTGAGCGCATCGGAGGTGGAGATCAGGTCTTCGTTCAGGCTGCGGGCAACCGCATCGCCCTGGGTTTCCGTGACATGGGAAAGATCGCGCGACACGGTGTGAAGCCGCGATACCGAGGCGCGGATGGCAAACATTTCGAGGAGATAACGGCTCTGGGCTGCAAAGACCCGTTCATAGGGCTGCATTTCGGCCAGAGGCAGCCGCTCGCCGGGGTAACCCTGCTGGCGGGCCGTGGTTTCTGCGACATAACGGCGGCGCAGTTCGCCCAGCTGGAAAAGACTGTCGGATGCGGATGCGGCCTGTACGATGCCGTTCATTCGCCGGCGCAGTTCCGGATCGAGGATGCCCTGACCGGTGGCGATTTCGCCGAGCGCCGCCGCCGCTTCCGCCTTGTGCGCCTGCGCGGCATCGGCATCCTTCGCAAGATCGAGCGTCTGCGCCCGGATAAGCTGGAGCAGTTCAACGATGCGTTCGCTCGCAAAGCCGCGCGCGGCCCGTTCGCCGCTGCCCGGCCCGGTCATTTCCAGCAGCAGGTCGACCTGCTGGACGACGGAGCGGCTTTCGCTGGAAACGCGATAGGGCGAGGCGGCATTCATCAGGAAAGGTGCACTGGAGACGAGATCGGAGACCTGCCGCGAGACCAGCGATGCCTTTGCTAGACTGGAAAAGGCCTGCAAGCCATAGGCCGCCATCTCATCGCGGGCGCGCTGCAGGCCATAGATGGCGATGGCCGACAGGCTGAAGACGAGGACGCAGGTAAAGACGATCGCAAAGGGCAGGCGAAAGGCAATCGAGGAAAGGAAGGAACGGCTGATCACGGGGAAAGCTCGCCCTCATCGGTATGGAGCACATATCCCTTGCCGCGCCGGGTCTTGATATGGCGCGGCAGATCGGGGTTTATCTCGATCTTGCGCCTCAGTCGCAGCACCAGCACATCGACATTGCGGTCGATATAGCGGTCGCTTTCCGAACCCAGCCGGTCGAGGATCTGCGAGCGGCTGACCGGCTGGTTGGGCGTTTCGGCGAGAATTTCCAGCAGCGCGAATTCGGCACTGGTCAGCGTGCGGCTGCGATCCGCGAGGCAGACCGCCCGGCGGGCATCGAGATCGATCGCCCAGTCACCGAGTCGCAGCGCCGTGCGGCCATGATCACGTTCGCTGTCCTTGTCCTGTTTCAGCGAGGGGATCGTCCGGCGCAGAACGGCCTTGATCCGCGCCGTCAGTTCGATGGGTTCGAAGGGTTTGACGACATAATCGTCGGCGGCGGTTTCCAGACCGAGAACCCGGTCGGCGGCGCTGCCGGCGGCCGTAACCATGACAATGCCGATATCACTATCGACCTTGCCGCGCAGCCGCTGGGCGAAGGTGCGGCCGGATGTGCCGGGCAGATTATGGTCAACGAGCACCAGCTGCATCCGGTCCCGCGCCAGTATCTCGTCCGCTTCCTCGGCGGAGCGGGCGCAGGTGGGCAGCCAGCCCTCGGCCTCGACGAGGTCCGAGATAAGCTCGGCCATATCAGGATCGTCCTCGACGATCAGAATGCGAACCTTCTGATTAAGCACTGCATCTTCCTCCCGCCGTCATCATAGGCGCGGCTGCGGCGATCTTCAAAGGCTCGCTGGTTATCTCCCCTGTCATAATTGTAATATCTGTAATCTTGTTCGGCGGTGCGGTGAAAGATTGGTAACCATTCTTCGATTGCGGTACGGGCCGAATGTGACATGCTGTTGGTGGAGACTGGAACGGGGAGGTTCCAGGCAGGGAGGCTTTAAGTGAAACGATTGACCGCACTTGCGGCGAGCATGGCTTTATGGCTGTGCGGCGCAGGGCATGGCATGGCCGAGCCGAAGTTGAACGTCCTGTGCGGCGTCGACGAAGCCTGGTGCGTGGCCATGCAGCGGGCTTTCGAGGCAAAAAGCGGCCTTGAGATTTCGATGGTTCGCAGGAGCACAGGCGAAATTCTCGACCAGATTCGTGCCGAACGCTCTCACCCGACAGTCGACGTCTGGTGGGGTGGCACCGGTGATACCCATCTGCAGGCCGGCTCGGAAGGGCTGCTGGACGAATATCAGCCGCGGCATCCGCAGGATCTGTTGCCCTGGGCGCAGAATTTTTATGCGATGTCCGGCTCAAGGTCCGCCGGCATTTATGCCGGGGCGCTGGGCTTTGCCTATAATTCTGAACTGCTCGCCAGAAACAATCTGCCGGCTCCCACCTGCTGGAAGGATCTGGCCAAGGATATTTATCGCGGCCATATCCTGACCGGTAATCCGAACTATTCCGGCACGGCCTTCACCATGCTCGCCACGCTGGTCCAGCTGTTTGGCGAGGAGGAGGCCTTCGGTTTCATGACGAAACTGAACCAGAATGTCGTGGGCTATACCAAGGTGGGTGCCGCGCCCGTCAAGGCGGCGGCGCGGGGCGAGGTGCTGATCGGGATTTCCTTCATGCATGACGCGGTGACCCAGAAGATCGAAGGATTTCCGCTGGTCATCGTCGCTCCCTGCGAAGGCACCGGTTACGAGATCGGGGCGGTCAGCATCGTCAAGGGCAACCGCAATACGGCCCTTGCGCAGGATTTCGTGGAATTTGCGCTGAGCCCGGAAGGGCAGGCGACCGGGGCTGCGGCCGGCCAGAACCAGGTGCCTTCCAATGCCCGGGCGACACTGCCGCTGACCGCCCCCGATATATCGATGATCAAGATGGTGGATTACGACTTTGCCACTTTTGGCCAGCCCGAAGAGCGAAGTCGGTTATTGAGCCGCTTCGACAGCGAAATCCACCCGAGCCAGACCCAGTAGGGGTCAGAAAACCGACATCCCAAAAGACAGCGTGCGCGCCGCAGGGCGCCGCGACCGGCAGCGCCATGTCCGCGCGTGCCCAGGAATTCAGACGCAAGCTACAGGAGGATAACCATGCGACTGACGATACTTTCCACCCTGCTTTTTGCCGGCACGGCACTGAGCGCCGTTTCCGCGCAGGCGGCGGGCGAACTGAACCTCATCTGCTCGGCCGATGTCGTCATCTGCGAACAGATGAAGGGCGATTTTGAAAAGTCGCACGACATCAAGGTCAATATGGTGCGCCTGTCTTCGGGTGAAACCTATGCCAAGGTGCGCGCGGAAGCCCGCAACCCGAAGACCGATATCTGGTGGGCCGGCACCGGCGATCCGCATATGCAGGCGGCCTCGGAAAACCTGACGCTGGAATACAAGTCGCCGATGCTCGACCAGTTGCAGGACTGGGCCGTGAAACAGGCCGAAAGCACGGGTTACAGGACTGTCGGCGTTTATGCCGGTGCGCTGGGCTGGGGCTACAACACCGAAATCTTCAAGTCGAAGGGTTACAAGGAGCCGAAGTGCTGGGCCGACCTGCTGGCGCCGGAACTGAAGGGCGAAATCCAGATCGCCAATCCGAACTCTTCGGGCACCGCCTATACCGCGCTTGCCTCGCTCGCGCAGATCATGGGTGAAGATCAGGCGATCGACTATCTGAAGAAGCTCAACGTCAATATCTCGCAATATACCAAGTCGGGTTCCGCACCGGTCAAGGCGGCGGCGCGTGGCGAGACGGCGCTCGGCATCGTCTTCATGCATGATGCGGTGGCGCAGACGGCGGAAGGCTTCCCGGTGAAGTCGATCGCGCCTTGCGAAGGCACGGGTTACGAGATCGGCTCCATGTCGATCATCAAGGGCGCACGCAACCTCGACAATGCCAAGACCTGGTACGACTGGGCGCTGAAGCCGGAAGTGCAGTCGCGCATGAAGGACGCCAAGTCCTTCCAGCTTCCCTCCAACAAGACGGCGGAAGTGCCGAAGGAAGCACCGAAGTTCGAGGACATCAAGCTCATCGACTACGACTTCAAGACCTATGGCGATCCGGCCAAGCGCAAGGCGCTTCTGGAGCGCTGGGACCGCGAAGTTGGTGCGGTCGCCAACTGATCTTAACTCCGGCGACAGGCATCCCGGCTTTTAAAGCCGGGGTGTCCGCCACTCTTTCATCGGCATGAAATAAGCGAGGTCGGCCATGACACGTGGCAATCGCAGGCTGGACATCGTCCTGGCGCTCGGGGCTTTTGCCCTCATTCTTCTCCCCTGGTATCGCATCGAAGGCGGCTTTTTCAGCTTCCGCTGGCTGTCCGGATTTTTCTCCACCGCCAGCAATGCGCCGGGCGTGCTGCAGATACTGTCCTATGGAAAACCATGGCTTGTCGGCATCGTTCTTTTCTTCCTCGCCGCATGCCTTGTCCGGCCGATGCGTGATCCGATGCGCCGGGGCGGGTTGCTTGCCTTTATCGGTGCTGCCGGTCTCGTTTTCCTAGCCTTGCAGGGGCTGGCGATCGGCTTTACCGGCTGGACATGGACGGTGAGTGAAAACCTCTTCGGCATGCTTGCCGATGGTCAGGCGTCGATGGGGGCGGGTGCCGTCGTCATGTCGTTCGTCTTCGTGCTTCTTTTTGCCTTCGGACTTGCCGAACGTGGCGTCATGAAAGGCGACGCCTTTGTCGTCGGCGCCATTTCCGTTCTGGTCTTCCTCGTTGCGGTTTTTGTCTTTTATCCGATCGGCAGCATGTTGATCGCCTCCGTTCAGGATTTCGACGGCTCCTTCAATGCCGATGGCTTTATCCGCAATATCAAGGATCCCGGCATCTGGAGCCTTGGCTGCGTCACGGGTGAAGAGCGTTGCGGCGTTGCCTGGCGCACATTGTTTCTCGCCCTGATGACCGCCTTCGGCTCGACCGTGCTCGGGCTTGGCTTTGCGCTGATCGCCACCCGCACCCGCTTTCCTTTCAAGAAGGGCCTGCGGCTTCTCACCGTTCTGCCGATCATCACGCCGCCTTTTGTCATCGGCCTTGCGCTGACGCTGCTGTTCGGCCGCGCCGGCGTCGTCACCGAATGGCTTTCCTATCTCTTCGGCATCGAACCCGGTCGGTGGCTTTATGGCATGACCGGTATCTGGATCGCGCAGGTTCTTTCCTTCACGCCCATCTCGTTTCTGGTGCTGATCGGCGTGGTTGAAGGCGTCAGCCCGTCGATGGAAGAAGCCTCGCAGACATTGCGTGCCGATCGCTGGCGCACCTTCTGGCGGGTGTCGCTGCCGCTGATGAAACCCGGTCTCGCCAATGCCTTCCTGATCGGCTTCATCGAGAGCATGGCGGATTTCGGCAATCCGCTGGTGCTTGGCGGCACCCATGGCGTGCTGTCGACGGAAATCTTCTTTGCCGTCGTCGGCTCGCAGAACGATCCGTCCCGCGCTGCGGTTCTGGCGATCATCCTTCTGTGCTTCACGCTTTCGGCCTTCCTTGCCCAGCGCTTCTGGCTGGCAGGCAAGAATTTCGCCACGGTGACCGGCAAGGGCGACAGCGGCGCGCATATCGCCCTGCCGCGTGGCCTGTCCATCGGTGTTCACGCCATCGTCGTGCCGTGGATGGTCTTCACCATCGTCGTTTATGGCATGATCCTTGTGGGTGGTTTCGTGAAGACCTGGGGTCTCGATAACTCCCTGACCTTCGATCACTACATCCGCGCCTTTTCCGTCAGCTTCTCGAACGGCTCTATTGCCTGGACGGGCGTTGCCTGGAACTCGTTCTGGACGACGATGGAGATCGCGCTGGTTTCGGCGCCGCTCACCGCTGCCGTTGGCCTGCTGACCGCGTACATCATCGTGCGGCAGAAATTTGCCGGGCGGAACCTCTTCGAATTCGCACTGATGATGAGTTTTGCCATTCCCGGCACGGTCATTGGCGTCAGCTACATCATGGCCTTCAACCTGCCGCCGGTGGAAATGACCGGTTCGGCACTCATCCTCATCGCCTGCTTCGTCTTCCGCAACATGCCGGTCGGCGTGCGCGGCGGCATCGCAGCGATGAGCCAGCTCGACAAGAGCCTCGACGAGGCCTCGCTGACGCTGCGGGCCAATAGTTTCCGCACCATCCGCAAGGTCATCCTGCCGCTCTTGAGGCCCGCGATCACGGCCGCACTGGTCTATTCCTTCGTGCGCGCCATCACCTCCATCAGCGCCGTCATCTTCCTTGTCAGCGCCCAGTACAACATGGCGACGTCCTACATCGTCGGCCTTGTCGAAAACGGCGAATATGGTGTGGCGATCGCCTATTCCTCGATGCTGATCGTGGTGATGATCACCGTCATTACCGGCTTCCAGCTCATTGTTGGTGAGCGACGCCTGCGGCGCGAAAACCGCGTCGCCGGCCTGCCATCCGCTTCCTCCGTTCCTCTTGCCCAGGAGAAAACCACATGATTTCCGTAAAACCCGGCTCCGTCACCTTTCAGAATGTCCGCAAGACCTTCGGCGCCTTCACCGCCATTCCCGATCTGTCGCTCACCATCGAGCCCGGCACGCTGGTAACCCTGCTTGGCCCCTCCGGCTGCGGCAAGACGACGACGCTGCGCATGCTGGCGGGTCTCGAACATCCGACCTCCGGCCGCATCCTCATCGGTGACAAGGATGTGACCATGCTGCCTGCCAATGAGCGCGATGTCTCGATGGTCTTCCAGTCCTATGCGCTTTTCCCCCACATGACGGCGCTCGACAATGTCGCCTACGGGCTGCAATCCTCGGGATTGCGCAAGGCGGAAGCGCGGGAAAAGGCGGAAGAGGGGTTGAAGCTCGTCGGCCTGGCCGGCATGGGCCACCGCCTGCCTGCCGAACTTTCCGGCGGCCAGCAGCAGCGCGTGGCGGTCGCCCGCGCTTTGGTGCTGGAACCGCAGGTGCTGCTGCTGGACGAGCCGCTTTCCAACCTCGATGCCCGCCTTCGCCGCCGGGTGCGTACCGAAATTCGCGAATTGCAGCAGCGGCTCGGTTTTACCGCCGTTTATGTGACCCATGATCAGGATGAGGCGCTGGCGGTTTCCGACCGGATCATCGTGATGAAGGATGGCGAGATCGCCCAGTCGGGTGCACCGCGCGATCTTTACGAGGCCCCGGCCTCCGCCTTCATCGCCGATTTCATGGGCGAGGCGAATGTCGTCGGCTGCGAGGTGATCAGCATTGAGGGGCCCGATGCGCTGATCCGCGTCGGCGGTGTCGATCATCGCGTTTCGGCGCGCAATGCCCGGCCCGGTCCGGCCAAGCTTGCCGTGCGTCCGGGTTCGATTGCCATCGGCCAGCCGGGCGGGCAAGGGGTTGCCGGCCGGGTGCTGCACAGCGCCTATCTCGGTGGTCATGTCGAATATGAAGTCGAGACCGATATCGGCACGCTCTTCATCGTCGACCATGCGGTCGAGACCAGCCTGCCGCCGCAAAGTGATGTCACCCTCGGATTTAAGAACCGCGGCATTGCGCTGATCCAGTCCTGACGGGCGTCAGTCCTGCGGATCGGGCACGATCCACCAGAATAGCTGCACGAGGTCGCTCCAGGTGCGGGCGAGATCGTCGATCGCGGCATTCACCTCCATATAGAGGTGAATGCCGAGCAGCGTGAAAAGCCCCAGCAGCAGCCATGGCCAGATCGGGCGTCTGCCCGCTGGCTTCGGATCGTGCTTCTCGTCCTGATTGATGTCCAATCGCTGTCTCCCCGTCGCCTTGAGACCTAGGGCCAAAACCACGCGGCCGCAACCATGCATCAGGCTGCGTGGCCTCATCCTCGCCATGAAGTGCGATTTCCTGCCACGAAAACACCCAGATTCATTCAGCCGCAGTTCACCCGCCGGAGCGCTAAATCCCCCCATCCCATAAGGAGGGAGATGACATGCGTAAGATGATTTTTGGCGCAGGAATGATTCTCAGCGCCCTGTTCGGCACCGGCGCGAACGCCATGCCCGTGGGTCAGCCATCGGCACCCGCGACATCTAATGTTCAGACCGTCGACTATGCCTGCGGACGCGGCTTTCATCTGTCGCCGCGCGGATATTGCCGTCCGAACGGCCCGCCGCGTTACGAGCGTGGCTGGGACAGGCGCGACCGCTGGGAAGGTCGCCGCGAATGGCGCGAACGTCAGGCCCGCAGAGAATGGCGGGAACGGCGAGACCGCCGCGACTGGCGGGAACACCGTGAATGGCGTGACCGTCGCGATTATTATCGCTGGTAACAAGATAAGGCCCTTCCTTAACCGGGAGGGCCTTTTTAGTTGTGATCCGCCCGCAAAAACGGTGCACGGCGATCCCCCCGAATCACTTTTGCTGCGGCGGCGGCCATGGCTTGCTCTCGAGGGCTTTTGAGCTACTATGCCGACATGGCGGGGAGGCCATGTTAAAGGAGGGTTCATGAATTACCGGTTTTCGAAACGACGTATGGTGTTGAAGCTTGCCGCTACGGCAGCTTCTTTTTGCATGCTGGGAATGACGGCGAGTGCCGAAGGTTTTCCCGATCGGACCATTACGCTGGTCGTGCCTTTCGCGGCGGGCGGCTCCACCGATGTGGTGGCGCGCGTCATCGCGCAGAAGATGGGCGATGAGCTTGGCCATCAGATCGTCGTTGAAAATGTTGCCGGTGCCGGTGGCAATCTCGGTGCCGACCGTGTCGCCCGGGCCGAGCCAGACGGCTATACGATCCTGATGGGCACGGTTGCGACCCATGCGCTCAACCCGCTCATCCTCAAAACAAAGCCTTACGATCCGGAAAAGGATTTCGCCCCGGTTTCCTTGCTGGTGGTGGTGCCGAATGTGCTGGTCGTCAATCCGAAGCTCAACGTCAACAGCGTTGCGGAACTGATTGCGCTTCTCAAGGCCGAGCCGGACAAATATGCCTATGCCTCTTCCGGCAATGGCACGCCGCTGCATCTTTCAGGCGAGTTGTTCAAGAGCATGGCTGGTGTCAGGATGCAGCATGTTCCCTATAAGGGAGCAGGCCCGGCGCTCAACGATCTGCTTGGCAACCAGATTTCGATCATGTTCGACAATCTGCCGTCGTCATCAGGCCACATCAAGTCCGGCACGTTGCGGGCACTTGGCGTAACCACGGCCGAGCGCGCCTCATCTTTCCCGGACCTGCCGACCATTGCCGAGACCGTGCCGGGTTATGAAACCTATACCTGGAATGCGCTCTTTGCGCCGGCAGGCACACCGGCCGAAGCGATCGACAAGCTGAATGCCGCCGCCAAGAAAGCGCTTGCCGATCCGAACGTGGCCGCGCGCATGGCGGAGTTCAGCGCCAAGATCGTCGCGTCGTCACCCGATGAGCTGAAGACCCACGTTGCGGCCGAAATCGCCAAGTGGGAACCGGTCGTCAAGGATGCAAATGTGCAGATGGACTGATCAGGAACGGTAGTCCCGCTCCTTTGCTACCTCGCTGCGCACCCTGTCCTGGGATGCGCAGTATCACGTGCTGCTGAAGACCATACCGAAGCTGCCATCATGGTTCGTCCTGAGACGGGCCTGTCGCATCGGCCAATGTGTCGTTTCCGCATCACTTGCCACAAGGTTGCAAAAATCGGCTTGGCAAGCTCAAATCACTCAGCTACAAAACGTATCACCGCGTCAGATCAAACAAAGGGAGGCGTTGCATGACACCAGCATTCACCGAAATCCTCCCGCAGGGAATGACCCGACACTAGGTCATATCCATTCGCGGCCCGCCCTGCGCGCGCCCGACATGCGGTTTATTTTCCTTCATGGCCCGATTGATCTGACGGGATCATTTCGTCTCCCGTCCGGGCTGTGCCATCCAACTTCCGTTTTGAGGACCGGTTGCCGATTTTCTGGCGCCGTGCTGGTTAAAATGTCTCGCAAGAAGCTCGATTTCCGCGCCGATGCCTATCGTCATGTGCTCGGCTTTGTTTTTCACCACTGGAGCCACCGGCCGGCACTGGTGGGTTTCATCATCGTGCTGGTCATTGCCAGCACGCTGGCTGAAGTCATGGTGCCGGTTTTTTCCGGTCAGATCGTTGATGCCATTGCCGGCGGCAACGGGGCAGACAAAGCGCTGCACGCCTTTGTCATCATGGTGTCGCTTGGTCTCACCAGCGTGGTGCTGCGCTGGTTCATCTTTAACGGCATCATCAGGCTCACGCTGAAAACCATGGCTGACGTCACCAATAACGGCTTCCACAAGGTGCAGCGTTTCTCCACGGACTGGCATGCCAACAGCTTTGCCGGCTCCACGGTGCGCAAGATCACGCGCGGCATGTGGGCGCTGGATTCGCTGAACGACCTGCTGCTCATCGCCCTTCTGCCGTCGCTGGTGATGCTGGTCGGCGCCACCATCGTGCTCGGCAGCTACTGGCCGGTCATGGGCCTCATCGTCGGCCTCGGCTCGCTGATTTATGTCGGTGTCACCGTGGCTCTTTCCATGGGTTATGTGTCGCCTGCGGCGCGGCTTGCCAATGCCTGGGATACAAGGCTTGGCGGCGCGCTGGCGGATGCCATCAGCTGCAACTCGGTCGTCAAGGCCTTTGGCGCTGAAACGCGTGAGGAAACGCGGCTGGGTCACGTGCTGGTGAAATGGGATAACCGCACGCGCAGAACATGGCGGCGCGGCACGCTGAATGGCACCATTCAGAGCTTCATGATGGTGTCCATGCAGGCCGGCATTCTCGGCACCGGCCTCATCATGTGGCGGCAGGGGCTGGCGACGCCGGGTGATATCACCTTCGTGCTTGCCATGTTCTTCGTGCTGCAGGGTTACCTGCGTGATGTGGGGCAGGATATCCGCAACCTGCAACGCGCCGTCAACGACATGGAAGAGCTGGTGCTGCTGGACAAGATGCCGCTTGGCGTCGAAGACAGGCCGGATGCCGCGCGGCTTGATATCGGCAAGGGCGAGATCGTCTTCGATCACGTCACATTCCAATATGGCGCGCATCCCACCCCGCTTTATGATGACTTCTCGGTCACCATCAAGCCGGGCGAACGTGTGGGGCTGGTCGGCCATTCCGGTTCGGGCAAGACAACCTTCGTCAAGCTCATCCAGCGCCTTTATGACATCAGGTCGGGTGCAATCCGCATCGACGGGCAGAATATTGCCGATGTGACGCAATCGAGCCTGCGCGGCCAGATCGCCATCGTGCAGCAGGAACCCATCCTGTTCCACCGCACGCTGGCGGAAAACATCGCCTATGGTCGCCCAGGTGCCTCGCGGCGTGAAATCGAGCAGGCGGCAAAACAGGCCAGTGCCCATGAGTTCATCATGTCCCTTCCAAAAGGATATGAAACCATGGTCGGCGAACGCGGCGTCAAGCTCTCGGGCGGGGAACGCCAGCGCGTCGCCATTGCCCGCGCATTCCTTGCTGATGCGCCGGTGCTGATCCTTGACGAGGCCACCTCGAGCCTCGACAGCGAAAGCGAAGTGCAGATCCAGCAGGCCATGGAACGGCTGATGGTTGGCCGCACGACGCTGGTCATCGCGCACCGGCTCTCCACCGTCAGGGCGCTGGACCGGCTGCTGGTGTTCGACAGGGGCAAGATTGTCGAAGAAGGCGACCATCAGGCGCTTATCCGCCTCAATGACGGCATCTACCGCCGGCTGTTCGAGCGGCAGGCGCTGGAACTGACCAAGGGCCTGGTGGCCTGAAACAACGAGACGCCGGAGTTCATCCTCCGGCGTTTCATCCGCAACTTCTAACCAGTGCCACGAACGCGCCGCTTTTTTCCATTATTAGCGTTCTCTCCGCAATACCAACAGGATGGTGAACCATGGATTTCAACCCGATCACAAAGCCGCAACGCCTTGTCATCAGGGGAAACCATATCCATGCCTTGTTCCATCACCCTTTCAGACCTCTCATGGTCCACGCCTGACGGTCATCCGCTTTTTTCCAATATCAATCTTCGCTTCGGTCCCGAACGGGCCGGGCTTGTCGGGCGCAACGGCGTCGGCAAGACCACGCTTCTGAAGCTGATTGCCGGTGAATTGTCGCCGTCCGCCGGCACGGTCTCCGTCTCCGGCAGGATCGGCGTTCTCAGGCAAATCGTGCAGGTCATGCCCGGGGAGACCGTCGCGGATATTTTCAACGCGCGTCAGGCGCTCAAGGTTCTTTCCAGCGCCCAGGCGGGGCTGGCCACACTCGAAGAGCTTGGCGACGTTGACTGGATGCTGGAGGAAAATATTGCCGATGCGCTGGCTGCGGTCGGGTTGGACGCTTCGCCGTCAACGCTGCTTTCGGCACTGTCCGGCGGGCAGCGCACACGGGCGGCACTTGCAGCCCAAATCCATGCCGCCCCGGACTTCCTGATCCTCGACGAACCGACCAACAATCTCGACCGTGACGGTCGTCTGTTCGTCGCCGATTTTCTGGCGGGTTGGCGTGGCGGAGCGATTGTCGTCAGCCATGATCGCGAACTTCTCGATACACTTGATGCGATCGTCGAAATGACGACGCTGGGCGCAACCCGTTATGGCGGCAACTGGAGCCATTACCGCGCGCAAAAGGCACTGGAACTGGCCGCCGCCGAACAGGATCTCGCCAGCGCCGAGAAGCGCCTTGCCGAGGTAAAACGTCGGTCGCAGGAAGCACTGGAACGCAAGGCAAGGCGCGACGCAAAGGGCGCCGCCAAAGCGGCAAAGGGGGATATGCCCCGCATTGCCGCCGGCGGCATGAAGAGGCGAGCCGAGAAAACCAGCGGCGACAATGCCAATCTCGCCAGTCGCCTGAAAGCCGAAGCGACCGAGGATTTGCAGACGGCGCGCCAGCGGATCGAAATCCTTCAGGACCTTACTGTCACCCTGCCACCCAGCGGGTTGCACAAGACCAGGACCGTGCTGAGCCTGCAAAACCTGACCGCGGGCTATTCGGGAAAACAGCCCGTATTCGCCGATCTGTCCTTCGAAATCACCGGCCCGCAGCGCGTGGCCGTGACAGGCCCGAACGGATCGGGAAAAACGACGCTGCTTTCCGTGATCAGGAATGAACTGATGCCATTGTCAGGAACGGTCCACGTCGGTGTGACGTCCGTCTTTCTGGACCAGCAGGTCAGCCTGCTGGATCCGAAGCTGTCGATCCGTGACAATTTCCTTCAGCTCAACCCGCAGGCCGGGGAGAACGCCTGCAGGGCAGCGCTTGCCCGTTTCATGTTTCGTGCCGATGCCGCCTTGCAGATCGTCGGAACACTTTCGGGTGGCCAGATGCTGCGCGCAGGTCTCGCCTGCGTTCTTTGTGGCCCGCAGCCGCCGCAACTGCTGATTCTCGATGAACCGACAAACCATCTGGATATCGATTCCATTGCGGCCGTGGAGGCCGGCCTGCGGGCCTATGACGGCGCGCTCCTGGTTGTCAGCCATGATGAAGCGTTTCTCGACAAGATTGGCATCGACCGGCGGCTTACCCTTGGGCGGCCGTGAGGCGCCGTGATTGCGCACGCCGAAGCCGGACATCCATCTGCCGTTTCGCCTGGATGTCTCCTTTTTTTATGGCGACCGCGCTGCCTTCAGTCCACGCGGCAACGGCACCCTCGTCGTCTTTGAGATGCGTAAGGCATTCGCCAAGTGCCGCCCAGGCGGCCGAGTAATCGGGGTCCTGGTGAACCGCCTCGCGCAGATGTTGCGCCGCATCGTCGAATTGCCGCGCGGCCATCAGCGCCTTCGCCAGTGAAAAGCGCAGGAGCGGGGCATCTTTACCGTCTTCCAGCATCTTCAGGAGTTTCTCGATCATCGTCATTCCATTGCAATGGTGGGCTTCATGCAAATCGATACGATGTCAAGCGCGGTTGAGGTCAAGCGAAGATTGGCGCTTCCCCGGAGTAAACCTCCGCCGATGGAGCGGAGTGTTTCACCTTGCTATGCGGCGTACCGCGACCGGATCCCAGATATCATCAAGCGGCCCTTCAAGGGCGGTGCGCGGGGGAATGAGCTGCGGTTCGATAATGGTGACTTCGGGCTCTGCGCGGTTCTCTTCCAGCAGTTCGAACCCTTTTTCGAGCATTTGCGCAATATCGGGTTTGATCATGTAAACGGGAAAGGGAAGAAATGATGCGAAGGGGTCGTAGTCAAAACAGCCGACGACGATGTCGCCGAACGCTTCCCCGTCATGACGCCCCATGAAACGAAGCAACCCTTCGAAGTTGATCGATGAATTGACGAAGAAACAGCGGGGAAGACGGCCCCTGCGCTCGAAGAAGCGTTCGAAGGCCAGTTCGGTCATGTGCGGCGAATAACCGGTGATCTCGATATCGTCACCACTCTGCACGCCGAAATAATCGGCTTTCGCGGCATGAAAGCCGTCAATTCGCTCGCGGCTGGCGTGGTCGTCATGACCACCGAACAGGATGACGTCGTCAGGGCCGAGCGACCCACCCTTTGCCGCATGGGCAAGGATTGCCGATGTCAGGATTTCCGCGCCGTGCCGGTTGTTGGAAATGACGGACGACGCAAATTTGCCGGGCAGGTCGATATTGACGTGCGGAAGGGCGGCGCGGGCGCAGACCTGGTGAACGCCATCGGGATCGGTGACGCCGGCAATGAACAGGGCATCAATCGAATAGGCGATCAGCGTCTCGACGGTGCGACGTTCCTCCTCGGGATCGCGCCGCCCGGAAACCACCATCGGCGACAGGCCGCGTTTGCGTGCCTGCCCCTCGAAGGTCTGCGCCATGGATGAAAAGAACCGGTTGTCATAAACCGGCACCAGAAGCCCGACGAGACCGGATTTTGAGCTCCTGAGGCCACGGGCCTGCAGATTGGTGGTGTAGCGCTGTGCCTTGGCGAGCGAGAGTATCTTGTCTGCGGTTTCCTCCGAAATCCGCCGTTTGCGCCACGATCCATTCAACACTGCGCTCACTGTCGAGGCTGACGCGCCAGACAAGAGCGACAAGTCATAAATGGTGGCTTTCTTGGAACTTATGCCTGTCACTTCGATCTCCCCAGCTGATTCCGATTATTAGAGCACGCATCCCCTTGACGGAAGGGAGCTTCATGATATGGTTATTGCACCATCGATTGTGCAGTTTGGCAATATCGATTGTGCAGGATGGTTGCTATGGGAGTGGCAAGGGAGAGTCTCGAATAAGCGAGATGAGAGATTTGAAGCGCGGCAGGGAAAAACTGGCTGCGGCGGATTTCGTTTGCCGATTTTTTGAGGAGGAACATCATGAAGAAAATTATTGCCGCGGCGCTCGGCCTGTCGCTTGCGCTGCTCTCATCCGCGGCCTTCGCCGAAGGGCCAAAGGTTGGCGTCGTCGTCAAGATCGGCGGTATTCCGTGGTTCAATGCCATGGAGGCCGGCATCAAGGAACAGAGCAAGAAGCTCGGCGTTGACGGTTTCATGGTTGGCCCGACCAGCGCCGACCCGGCGCTGCAGGTTCGTGCCATCGAAGACCTGATCGCCCAGAAGGTCGATTTCATTGGTGTCGTGCCGAATGATGCGAAGGTGCTGGAACCGGTGCTGAAGAAGGCCCAGGCTGCCGGCATCAAGGTCATCACCCATGAATCACCCAAGCAGCTCGGCGCCGACTGGGATTTCGAACTGGCTTCCGCCAAGGGCTTCGGTGAAGCGCATGGCAAGCTTCTGGCGGAAAAGATGGGCGGCAAGGGTTCTTATGCCGTCTTCGTCGGTTCGCTCACCGTGCCGCTTCACAATGCCTGGGCCGATGCCGCCATCGCCTATATCAAGGCCAATTATCCGGACATGAAGCTTGTCGGCGATCGCTACGGCGTCGCCGAAGATCTCGACAAGAGCCGGTCGACGGCGCTCGATCTGATGTCCGCCAATGCCGACCTGAGCGGTTTCCTTGCCTTCGGTTCGCAGGGGCCGATCGGTGCCGGACGTGCTGTGGAAGAGCGGCGCAAGGATGGCAAGGTCTTCGTCATCGGCCCGTTTTCGCCGGGGCAGGGCGCCAAGCTGATCAAATCCGGCGCGCTGACAGGCGGCTTCATGTGGAACCCGAAACAGGCCGGTGAGGTCTTCATCACGCTCGCCGACCGCATCGCCAAGGGCGAGACACCCAAGGCCGGCGATAATATCGAAGGTCTCGGCACCATCAATCCCGAGGGTAACACCATCGTCGTCGATCAGCTTTTGAAGATCGACAAGGAAAGCATCGACAAGCTCGTTTCCATGGGCCTCTGATCCTCCCCGGAGCCGCAGGCGTCGCGCGAGACGGAATGCTCGCGCGACGCCGCATCCCAAGAAACATGCCGAGCGCCACGTCTGCGATGCTTTCGCGGCGAAAGGAGAGATACGCTATCATGAGCGCAGAACCGCTCCTGTCCCTCAAGAATGTCAAAGTCACCTTTGGCGGCGTGCGCGCCCTGAAAGGCGTTTCTTTCGAGGTCAATCCCGGTGAAGTGCATTGCCTGGCCGGCGAAAACGGCTGTGGCAAAAGCACGCTGATCAAGGTCATAACAGGCGTTTATACGCCCGAAAATGATGCTGAACTGTATTTCGACGGCAAGCCGATAGCCGCAATGACCCCGACGCTTGCGCAAGCGCTTGGCATTCAGGTGATCTGGCAGGATCTGGCGCTGTTTGATGAAATGTCGGTGGCGGAAAATATCGGCTTTCAGTACGCGGTGAATGGCAGATACGGGCTGGTCGACAAAAGCGCAATCGCGAAAGCGGCCGAGAAGGCTTTGGCCCGGCTCGGCGTTGAGATCGACCTTCACCGGCCGCTGAAGGAACTGCCCATTGCCCAGCGTCAGATCGTGGCGATTGCCCGTGCACTGGTCGGGGAAGCGCGCCTCGTTTTCATGGACGAGCCGACCGCGTCGCTGACGCAATCGGAAACGGACTACCTGACCGACATCGTCCGCAACCTCTCAGCCTCGGGTGTCGCGGTTGTGTTCGTCTCGCACCGGCTGGCGGAAGTGCTTGAGATTTCAGATCGCATCACCGTGCTGCGCGATGGGTCGCTTGTCGGGGTCTTCCCGGTTGAAGGCATGACCCAGTCACGCGTGACCGAACTGATGACCGGCCGCAACTTCGACAGCGCCGTCATTGCTGCCGATCACGATGACAAGCCGGTCGTTCTGTCCGTGCGCGGGCTCAGCCGGGTCGGCGAGTTTGAAGATGTGTCTTTCGATCTGCGGCAGGGCGAAACGCTGGGGATTACCGGCCTGCTGGGAGCCGGACGCACTGAACTGGCCTTGACCCTTTTCGGCATGCATCGGCCGCAATTGGGTGAAATCCTGATCGACGGGAAGAAGGTGAATTTCCACTCCAACCGGGATGCGATCCGGGCCGGCGTTGCCTATCTTTCCGAAGACCGGCTGGCGCTTGGTCTCAATCAGCCCCAGTCGATTGCCGACAATCTCGTCATGGCCTCGCTGGACCGGTTGCTGACGGGCGGCCTTATCTCGCCATCGAAAAAGGCGGATGTGGTTTCTCGCTGGATTTCAGGGCTCGGTGTCAAGATCGGCCTGCCGGAGGACCCGATCCGTACGCTTTCGGGCGGCAACCAGCAGCGCGTGGCGATTGCCAAGTGGCTGGCCATCGGGCCGAAAATCCTCATTCTGGATGCGCCGACCGTGGGGGTCGATGTCGGCGCGCGCGCCGGCATTTTCGAAATCGTCCGCAAGCTCGCGGCCGAAGGTCTTTCGATCATCGTCATCTCCGATGAACCGCCGGAAGTCTATTTCAACACAGACAGGATCATTCACATGGTCGAAGGCCGGTTCCACGCCACCCATGATCCGCGACATGTGTCGCTTACCGAACTGGAGTCCGCCATCTATGCGTAGGCTCATCCTCGGACATACGACCGAATTCACGCTGCTTGTGGTCATGGTGCTGCTCTGCACGGGCCTGTCTTTTGCAACCGACCGTTTCCTCACCATCTCCAATGCCTTCGATGTGCTGAATGTCTCGGCGGTCAACATCATCTTTGCGGTCGGCCTGCTTGTCGTGCTGATTTCGGGCGGTATCGACATCTCCTTCGCGGTTGCCGCTTCCGTCGTGCAATACGTGACGGTGCTGGCGCTCAATGCGCTCGGCGGCGGCAACTGGGCGGAAGGTTTCATCATTGCCGGCGCCGTCGGCCTTGGTCTCGGCTTCGTCAACGCCTTTCTGGTCTGGCGGCTCAATATCATTTCCATTGTCGCGACCATTTCCACCTTCAACATCTTCTTCGGCCTGCTGATGTTCTTCACCAAGGGCGTGTCGATCTATGATCTGCCGGAATGGCTTTCGACCCGCGTGGTGTTTTATGAGCGCGAGATGCCGGATGGTTCCTGGGTCGAGCTGACATTGCCGGTCGTGGTCATGATCCTCTGCTGCTTCGCTACCTGGTTCATGATTTCTCGCACCACGGTCGGCCGCAAACTTTATGCTTTCGGTGACAATCCGGAAGGCGCACGCCGTTTCGGCATCAATATCGGCGCCATGCATTATATTTCCTTCGGCTGGCTCGGCCTGATGGCGGGCATTGCCGGGCTCATGCAGGCGCATTACGCGCAGGAGGTCGTGCCCAACGCGCTTTATGGCCGCGAGCTGGATGTTCTTGCTGCCACCGTGCTTGGCGGCGCGCGGCTTGGCGGCGGCAAGGGTTCGGTCATCGGCTGCGTGCTCGGTGTGTTGATGGTGTCCATCACCCAGAACGGTCTCAACCTGATGGGCGTCTCTCCCTTTGCATTCAAGATGATCGTCGGCGCCATCATTCTCATTGCAATCACGCTTTCCTCCACCCGGTTCGACAAGCTGCTGCCGGCAGCCTTGCGGACCTCCGCTAAAAAGGGGAGTGCGCAGCGATGAGCAGCTTCGTTCGGAAATTCAACTCGATTTTCGGTGCCGACATGGCCGGGCCGGTGATTGCCTTTGTCGCGGTCATGCTCATCTTCGGGACGCTGGCGGATAATTTCCTGTCGCTCGCCACATTCGGTTCGGTCGCCTTCCAGCTGCCCGAACTCGGTCTTTTGACACTGGCGATGCTGCTGCCGCTGCTGACCGGTGGGATCAATCTTTCCGTCACATTCGCCGCCAATCTGTCGGGGCTGGCGGCAGCCTGGGTGCTGCAGGCCCATGGCGGCGTGGACGCACCGCCGAGCGCCTTCCTGCTCGCCTGCCTTGCCGCCCTTGCCACCGGTGGTGCTGCCGGCGCCATGACCGGCGCGGCGATTGCCTATACCCGCGCGCACCCGATCCTCGTCACCCTGTCGATGATGATTTTCCTGCGCGGGCTCGGGGAGTTTCTGACGCGTGGCGGCGATGTTTCCGGTTTTCCGGCCTATATGGCGCCGCTTGGTCACGGCACGCTGTTCGGGCTGCCCATCCCGCTGCTGATCTTTATCGCCTGCGTCGGGCTGTGGCATGTGCTCCTCACCCGCACGAAGCTCGGTTTCGGTCTGCTGATGATCGGCTCCAATATCGAGGCGGCGCGTTATTCCGGTCTCAATACCCGCAAGATCCAGGTACTCGTCTACACGCTCTCGGGACTCATGTGTGCCGTCGCCGGCATCATCATGCTTGCCCGCTTCAACTCGGTGCGTGTGGGACACGGTGAATCCTACCTGCTGATCACGGTACTGGCGGCGTTTCTCGGCGGCATCAATCCATTCGGCGGCTTCGGCCGTGTGCTGCCCGTCTTCGTCGCGCTGATCGTGCTGCAGCTCCTGTCGTCCGGGCTCAACCTTCTCGGCGCCAACCAGCATCTGGCAACGGCGCTTTGGGGTGTGCTGATGATTGTCGTCATGGCGGCGCGCGGCCTGTTTTCAGGTTACTTCGCATCTCTCAGAAAGAAGGTATGACGTGCAAGGCTTCGGTGTTCACGCAATGATGTGGTCCCTTAACTGGGATCATGAAAGCGCCAGGCGGGCCATTGCCGGTGCTGCGGATTATGGGCAGGATTTCATCGAGATTCCGCTTGTCGATCTCCCATCCGTCGATACGGCGCATACCCGCGCCCTGCTGGAGAAATACGGTCTGCGGGCCGCTTGCTCGCTGGTTCTGCCGGAACCTGCCTGGGCCTCCGTCCGCCCGGAAGCAGCCATCGCGCATCTGAAGGCCGCGCTGGACAAGGCCTCCGAAATGGGGGCGGAAGCGCTGACCGGCGTCACCTATGGCGGCACCAGCGAGCGTACGGGTATCCCGCCGACACAGGCTGAATACGACAATCTGACACGCGCACTATCTCAGGCTGCCGGCCACGCGAAGACGCTTGGCCTGCAATTCGGTATCGAGGCCGTCAACCGCTACGAAAACCATCTGGTCAACTCAGCCGAGCAGGCCGTGGCGCTGGTTGAGCGTATTGGCGCCGACAATATCTTTATCCATCTCGATACCTTCCACATGAACATGGAAGAGAAGGGCATCGCCAGTGGCATCATCGCTGCCCGTAACCATCTGAAATACATGCATATGTCGGAAAGCGACCGCGGTACGCCGGGCTTCGGCAACGTTGCCTGGGACGCGGTGTTCGCCGCACTCGCGGGCATCGGCTTCAAGGGCGTGCTGACGCTTGAGAGTTTCGCCGCGATGCCGGAGGAGATGGCGGGTGCGATTTCCACCTGGCGGCCGGTTGCTTCAGGCGCAGACGAGGTCCTCGACAAGGGGCTGGCCTTCCTGCGCGACAAGGCCAGCCAGTACCGGATTTTCTGACCGCAACCATTATCGGGGCGAGGAACACCTTGAGCACAATTGACGATAATGCCCGTGAGATTGCGGGCTTGGCCCTCCAGCGTCTGGAAAGGGCAAAAGGCCGACGCGTGATGATCGCGATTGCCGGTGCCCCGGGATCGGGAAAATCGACCATTGCCGAAGGTGTGGTGGATGTGTTGAACGCAGGCGGAGGCGAGCCCGCCGCGCTTTTTCCGATGGATGGTTATCACTATGACGATGCCGTGCTCGAAGAGATGAACCGCCGACCGTTCAAGGGCGCCATCGATACTTTCGATGCCCACGGGTTGCGACACATGCTCGAGCGCCTCAAGGCCAATGAGGATGATGTCATCGCCGTTCCGGTCTTTGACCGGGCGATTGAAATTGCCCGCGCAGGCGGCCGGCTGATCCCGCAATCCGTCGATATCATCGTCTGTGAAGGCAATTATCTCCTCGCCGGCCAGTCGCCGTGGAACCGCCTCAAACAGATATTCGATCTGACGGTTTTCGTCGATGTCGGCGAGGACGATCTGCGTGCGCGGCTCAGAAACCGCTGGCTGGGCTTCGGCCTTGCCGAGGACGAGATCAACCGGAAGGTCGAGGAGAACGATCTTCCGAACGGCCGTTTCATCATCTCGACGAGCACCGAACCCGATCTTCGCATCGGCAATCCTGGAAGCGGGGCCGCTTCCTGAGACGCCCCGAACGACCGCGTGCGCCACATCCCAACCAAGTGAAACAGAAGCGAAAGAAATCCCCATGAAACACGGCATCTATTATTCCTACTGGGAACATGAGTGGAGCGCCAAGTTCGGCCCCTATATCGAAAAGGTCGCCAAACTCGGTTTCGATATCATCGAAGTCGCCGCCCACCATATCAACGAATACAGCGACGCCGAACTCGCCGCGATCAAGCAGAGCGCGAAGGATAACGGCATCATCCTCACTGCCGGCATCGGCCCGTCGAAATCAAAGAACCTGTCGTCGGAAGATGCGGCCGTGCGCGCAGCGGGCAAGGCGTTTTTTGAACGGACGCTCACCAATGTCGCCAAGCTCGACATCCGCACCATCGGCGGCGCATTGCATTCCTACTGGCCGATCGATTATTCGCAGCCGGTCGACAAGCCGGGTGATTACGCGCGTGGTGTCGAGGGCATTCACGGCATTGCCGATTTCGCCAATGATCTCGGCATCAACCTGTGCATCGAAGTCCTCAACCGTTTTGAAAACCACGTGCTCAACACGGCGGCCGAAGGCGTTGCCTTCGTCAAGGATGTCGGGAAGAACAATGTGAAGGTCATGCTCGATACCTTCCACATGAACATCGAGGAAGACAGTTTCGGCGAAGCCATCCGCACGGCCGGCCCGCTGCTGGGTCACTTCCACACTGGTGAGAGCAATCGCCGTGTTCCCGGCAAAGGCAGGATGCCCTGGCAGGAAATCGGCCTTGCTCTTCGCGATATCAACTACACCGGTGCCGTCGTCATGGAGCCCTTCGTCAAGACCGGCGGCACCATCGGTTCTGATATCAAGGTGTGGCGTGATCTGAGCAACGGCGCTGATGTCGCCAGAATGGACGAGGATGCCCGCAACTCCCTGGCATTTTCCCGTTTCGTCCTCGGCGGCTGATGTCCGGTACGTGGCGCTGACCATGCGGCCGCCATATGGCGACCGCATGGTCTCGCAGGGATAACGCATGAGCGCCGGCGGCTGGGAGAGATCGCAATCCGCGAGTTGAAGAAAACACCTCTTATGCGCTAAAGCTCCGGGATATCCCGGCATCGGAAACGATCCGCCCAAGGCCATTATTCGCATGATCCCTGTCGCACTCCCGTCCGTCGAAGCGGTGCTTCTTGTCGCCTTCCTTCTTGCCACGACCTTTGTCTGGGCCGTCTGGACGCTGGGGCTGCTCATTCGATATGCGAGCGGCCGCTGGAAGCGCCCGGTGATCCTGCCCTACGGGCTGGTGACCGCCATCGCGGTTTTCACCCTGTGGCAGGTCGCTGGTTTTTGGCTCGAGATGCGGGCCTATGACAGGGAGAGGACGGCAAACTACCTGCCGGAACTGCTTGAACCAACCCGGCTTGGCCAGATCGATATGCCCAAAGGCACGAAACTCGAACTGGCCATTGCCAATAACAGGGATGCCTTCAGCCGCGCGGTGTTTCCGCATCCCGTGCGGGTTGCAGATATCGATGCCGTCGAAATCGCCCGCTATATCGCGATAAAAACCAACGACAACTACGAAACCATTGGCTTCACCCCCGACAACATGCGGATAACCGGCAATGGCGTAACCACCCAGAGCGGCTGGCGTTGCGACGCGACCCAGCCGGTGGAGTTTGATCTGCGGCCCGATGGCGGCATATCCGCCTTCAGCAGATGCATTCTTGCCGGTGGCAATGTCGTTGATGGCATCACCCTGCCGATGGGCACCTCCTTGTACGCCTCTACCGGCAATGTCTATATCGACGGCTTCGTTGATTCCGACAGATGGGTTCTCGGCACGCCGCAGGGTCAGGCCATCCACGTCGATAATTTCGATCTCTCCGATGCGACGATTGCCCTTGATGACGAACGAAAACTCTACGAAATCAAAAGCGCGGTCCTTTCAAAGGAGGCGATGCTCGGCACGCGCCGCCATGCGGCCGGAACCCATGTTCGCTATAATGCCCGGCACCTTCGGAAAGATTACCCAGCCGCATGGCTGCTCACCCCACCTCTGCCCGATGTTGATCCTCAGCCGGCATCGCCCGCAAGCCTCGTGCAGAACAGGCAAGGAGACGTTCTGGCCACCCCGGCGGATTGAACAGGACCGGGCAGGGATGCGGCGAAATGGCCCGCCCGCGAGCACGCGCTGAACGCTGGGATGAAGGAAAATCCAGTCCTGTTAAAAGGCCGTGGTCATGCCTTCTTGCGATTGGCCGTTGCCGCTTCGATACCCGACGCCAAATGGCTATCGAACCAGGTGATCATTTTCCGAAGCTTTTCTTCGGCGGGCGTGACGTCACCTGCGTTTACGAGTTCAGCCGCAGCTTGAGACATGGCAAGCAGAATGCGCGCGGTTTCTGGCACATAGGGCAGATCGACCCCCGCATCGTGGCGTTCGCGTATAATCTGATAACGTAGCTTCTCAGGGTAAGTCCATGCACTCACAAGCAAATCCTGGACGCTGACCTCTTGGCCTGCGATATCGATCACCGCGTCGCGGTCAGCCTCGACATATCCTGACGCCTCTATGCGCTCGCAGGCATTGATTGCGGCATTCATCAGGTCCCTGACCACGTTCCAATCTGTTTTCATCGCATCCTCCTTACCAACTGCGCAGGCCGGTCGACGGTATGTCGATGGTCCGTCGCATGCAATGTCCACGGAAAGTGACCGGCGAAATCGCTTTTCCCACGTGTATCGCGAACGATCTCAAACGCCGCGAACAGCTGTCAAAAATACTGCGATGTCGCAGGTGTCTGCCGGTGATGGATCGCGGGCGGGCGCGATCCATCATTGCGATCCTGTTTCACCGCTCCCGGTAAAAGATCATGCCGCCATGGTGGAGGACATCATCTATGAACGTTCCATCTGCGGTAAAGCCGGTATCGTCCCGGTAATCGATGTGATTGCCGGTCACGACGTAACGGCCCTGATAGGCGCTTTTGCGGTTGCCGCGGGCTTCATCATAACGCCCGTTGGCCAAAAGCTCCTGGCGGACATGGCCGTCACCTGTCACCCACATGCCGATATAGGGGTGAGTTTGCGGGGGCGTGGAGCCGGCGCTGGTTTCGCTCCCCGTCAGCATGGCGATGGCAGCGGCAACGGGTATTGTCATGTTTTTCATCTGTTTTCCTCCTCAGGCGGCGGCCGTTGGGCGAACAACGATCTCGTTCAGATCGACGTCATCAGGCTGTTCGATGGCGAAACGCACCGCGCGACCGATGGCATCGGGCTTCAGCGCAATGGCGCGGTAGGTTTTCATGGCCTCGGCTGCTGCCGGATCGGTGATCGTTTCCGCCAGTTCGCTTTCCACCACACCGGGATGAATGCAGGTGACGCGCAGATCCTGCCGTTCCTGCCGCAACCCGTCCGAAATCGCCCGGACGGCAAATTTCGTGGCGCAGTAGACGGCCGCGGTTGGCACCACCGACAGTGCCCCGATGGACGCGATATTGATGATGTGGCCGGAACCGCGCGACGTCATTTCCGGCAGCACGGCCGCGATGCCGTGCAATACGCCCTTGATGTTGACGTCCACCATGCGGTCCCATTCGTCGACCTTCATCGAGGCCATCAGGGAAAGCGGCATGACGCCGGCATTGTTGATCATGACATCGACCCGGCCGAAGGTTTCGCGGGCCTTCTCCGCGAAGTCGGCCACGTCGGCACGGTTGGTGACATCCAGTCGGCTGACCGCCACCTGCCCGTTGCCCGCTTCCCGGATCTCCTTTGCGAGTTCTTCCAGCCGCTCCGTGCGGCGGGCGCCGAGCATGAGTTTTGCACCAGCCTTGCCGAGTTCACGCGCGATACCCGCGCCAATGCCGCTGGAGGCTCCCGTGATGAGAACAACCTTGTCCATCATTCTGTCTTCCTTTTTGAAACCACCGCTCGATTGCGGTTGCATGCAAGATAGACAGGCAGCATTGTTGAGATAAGATGCCTATTAATTTCCATAGTGGTAAGGAGAACTAAACAGTGACGCCCGATCTGAACGCTCTATCGGTCTTTGCGCTGGTGGCGGAACTGAAGAATTTTAGCGCTGCGGCCGACCGTATGGGTGTGTCACGTTCCGCCGTCAGCCAGACAATTCGGCGGCTGGAGGAAATGCTCGGCCTGGCGCTGGTGCTGCGCACCACCCGCAGCGTCAGTCTCACCGAGGCGGGTGAGGGGCTTTATGCCAATATCGCGCCGGCCATAGCCGAAATGTCGGCGGCGGTGGAACAGGCGGGCGAATTGCGCGAAAGTCCGAACGGGCTGTTGCGGCTTGCCGTTTCTTCCATTGCCGAAAACTTCCTGTCCGGCCCGCTTCTTGCAGGCTTCACCGCCGCCTATCCCGACGTTCACCTCGATGTCGTGGTGACCGATGAGGAGTTCGATATTGTTGCCGAAGGCTATGACGCCGCCGTGCGGTTGGGCGAAGTGATCGATGAGGACATGATCATCGTGCCGATATCCGGGGATGTGCGGCAGCTGGCAGTCTGTTCGCCTGATTATCTCAAAGGCAGCAGCAAGCCCGCTCACCCGAAGGAACTGGCGCATCACCGGTGCATTGGCTGGCGGCCGGCCCCGCGCAGCGCACCCTATCGCTGGGAGTTTGCGGAGGCCGGGCGGGAATTCAGCGTCGCGGTAGCGCCGGAGATCACCACCAACGACATGGCACTGATGATCCGGATGGCGGTGGCGGGAGCGGGGATCACCTTCGGTATCGAAGATACATTCCGCAGCTGGATCGATCGCGGCGAACTGGTGCCGCTGCTTGAAGATTACTCGCCTTATTTTCCCGGCTTCTACCTCTATTATCCGAACAGGCGTAATCTGGCGCCCAAACTCCGGGCGCTGATCGATCACGTCAAGACATCAAGGCAACGCACGCGGTCGCTTTAAACGGTTATGGCCTGCCTTGGCGTGGATGCTGCTTTATCGCAAAACCGATGACAGAAATTCGCGGGTCCGCTCTTCTTTCGGCCCGCCGAAAATTTCCTCCGGTGCTCCCTGCTCGCAGATGCGGCCCTTGTCGAAAAAGCAGACCCGGTCTGACACTTCGCGGGCAAAGCGCATCTCATGGGTAACAAGCAGCATCGTCAGATCGTGTTCATGAGCCAGATCACGAATGACGGAAAGCACTTCGCCCACCAGCTGCGGGTCAAGCGCCGAGGTCGGCTCATCAAAAAGCAGGACACGCGGACGCATGGCAAGCGAGCGGGCAATGGCGACGCGCTGCTGCTGACCGCCGGAAAGCTGCACCGGATAATGATCCTTCTTGTCGGCCAGCCCGACCATCTTCAGCAATTCGATTGCCCGCGTTTCCGCTTCTGCGCGGGCGATGCCCAGCACCCGCACCGGCGCTTCCACGATGTTGCGAAGCACCGTCATATGCGGAAAGAGGTTGAAGCTCTGGAAGACCATGCCGACGTGATTGCGGATCTGGCGAAGGTGCTTCTCCGAAGCCTGAAAGGGGCCTTTGCCGCCCTGTTCATGATAGGAGATGTCGGCAAGGGTGAGTTTGCCCTCCTGGAACGGTTCCAGTGTCATGAGAATGCGCAGAACCGTCGATTTGCCGGAGCCGGAAGGGCCGATAAGCGTTACTTTCTCGCCCTTTGTCACGCTGAAATTGAACTGGTCGAGAACCGTCAGAATGCCGAAACGCTTCGTGACGTCGGAAAATTCGATCAGCGGCTGATTGGTGGTGTTGGTCATCGCAAGGGTATTCCTGCTTTTGGAAGCGCCCTTTGCAGGCGGCTGAGGCCTGCCGAGCAGATTATTGTCAGAAGGAGGAAGATCAGGCCGACTAGCGTCAGCGGGACCAGATATTCGAAGGTGCGCTCGCCGATCATGTTGGCAAGCCCCATCATCTCCAGAACCGTGACGACGGAAAGCACCGGCGTTTCCTTGATCATGGCGACGAGGTAGTTGCCCATGGCCGGAACGATGCGCGGAATGGCCTGAGGAATGATGATATCCCGATAGGTCTGCATGCGTGTGAGATTAAGTGCGGTGGCCGCTTCCCACTGGCCGTGATGCACGGCCTCGATGCCGCCGCGATAGACCTCGGACGTGTAGGCCGCATATTGCAGGCCGAGCGCCAGCGCGCCGGTCAGGAAGGCGGGCAGCACGATGCCGAAATCCGGAAGCACGTAATAAAGGAAGAACAGCTGCACCAGAAGCGGCGTATCGCGAAGGAACTCGACAACCAGCGCAGTTGGCCAGGAGATCAGCTTGACCCGGCTGCGGCGCAGCAGCGCAAAAACGAGCCCCAGAACCAGCGCGATGGCGAAGCCGGCGGCTGCCGCCTTCAACGTTACCGTCAGGCCGATCAGGATGATCGGCAGGATCGAGGTTGTGTAGGTGAGCCAGGTGGTGGTGTCCCATTCGTAGCCATACATCATGAGAAGATATCCTTACGAATGGCGGGTGCGCGGAAAGACGTTGCCGCGCCTGACGAAATGTTCGATCACCCGGATGATGACCATCAGGATCAGGGACATCGCGAAATAGCAGAGCAGCGTGATCGAATAGATGCTGGTGCTATCCAGCGTCAGGTTGCGGATCGACTGCGCCGCGAATGTCAGGTCGGCAATCGAGATCAGCGACACGAGCGAAGAAAGCTTCAGTGTTTCTATCGCCAGATTGCCGAATGCCGGCATCATCTCGACGATTGCCTGCGGCAGCGAGATGCGAAACAGCGTCTGCATCCGCGTAAAATTCAGCGCACGGGCCGCTTCCAGCTGCTGCACGGAAACGGAGGACAACGCACCGCGCACGATCTCCGCGCCATAACCGCCGGCATGGGCGGCAAGCACCAGAATACCCGTGGTGATCGGATCAAAGCTCAGCCCCACCAACGGCAGCGCGTAATAGAACCAGAAGAGCTGAACCAGCAACGAGGTGCCGCGAAACACCTCCGTATAACAAAGCGCGACCCTGGACAGGATCGGTCCGCCCTCGACACGCAGAATCCCGAAAAAGAAGGCAAGCAGCGTGCCGACCACAAGCGCTGCGAGCGTGATCGTCATGGTGACGACGGCACCTTGCCACATCATCGGCAGGTAGGCGGTCATGTCCATCTGGAGTTTTCCCAAGTTCCTGACGAGCGGCGCCCGGCGAAGACCGGGCGCCGCTGAGCTTTATTTTCCGGCGCAGAGATCGGCGACCTTCTTTTCGGCCGCTGCCGCGATACTCTGTTCGGACAGACCGTATTTGGACAGGATTTTCTTGTAGTCATCCGTCTTGCGGAACTCGACCAGGGCGGCGTCAAAGGCGTCGCGCAACTCCTTGTCTTCGGGGCGGAAGGCGAAGCCGCCATAGTTGCGGACCGGGTTACCCTTTACCACCGGATCCTCAAATGGCGTGACCTGCTCGACATTGGCCTGGTTCTTGGCAAGTTCGGAGACGGTGAGCTCCGTGGCCGCATAGGCGTCTGCGCGGCTCTGGACGGTGGGGATCGCGTCGGCATTGGCCGGAATGAAGACGATCTGCTCGTCCTTGACGCCGACTGCCCGCAGGAAGTCGACATTGTTGGCGCCTGAGACGACGGCCACCTTCAAGGATGGATCCTTGGCGATATCGGCATAGGTCGTCAGCTTCTTCGGATTGCCCTTCTTCACCAGCAGGCCTTCGCCGTAGGAAGAATTCGGCTCTGTGAAGGAGACCTGCTTGCAGCGTTCGGGCGAGATGTTCTGTTCTGCCGCGGCGAAATCGAAACGGCGGGCCTTGAGGCCGGGGATCAGCGTGCCGAAGGGCGTCACCGTCCAGTTGACCTCCTCGATACCCATCGATTTCAGCACCGCATTTGCCACATCAGGACCGATCCCGGCAGATGTGCCGTCGGGCTGCATGTAGGAATAGGGAACTTCGTTTGCCGTGGCGGCACGAATATATCCCTGGCTTTTGACCTCCTCGAGGGTCAAGGCGCTGGCCGATGTCATGCCGATGGCAAGGGCAAGAGCGGAAAGCCCGGCGATTTTGGTGATGTGCATGGTATTACTCCTCTGGTTGGGTTGCGTGGTCCGTTTTCGGATCTCACGTGGGTTCGTTTGACTATGTGTTCTCCGTTACCGTGGCGATGACGGAGAGGCAGTCGCCGGCCTTGATCAGGCCGGGAACGTGGCGTGCCGCGAGCACGCCATGCATGGATGCGCGATAATCGACTGGCGCGAGGCCGGTTTTTCCAACCGGATAGACCCGGGCGATGATTTCACCTGCCGTGACCGCGTCTCCCAGATCGCGGACAAAGGCGACGAGCCCGTCATCTTCGGCAAAGGTGAAGCAATCGCTGGAGGGCATGTCCAGCCAGCGGCTTGGTTGAACATCCGGCGAACCGGCCAGTATGCCGGCGTGGCGCAGCAGGTTGAGGCTGCCTTTTCGGGCGATGTCGATCGATCTTGCGCTCGCCGTGCCGGCCCCGCCAAGTTCGGTCGTGACAAAGACCTTGCCGAGTTCCTCGACCGTCGTATCGAGCATGCCGACGGCGTCGATTTCCAGCATCTTCATCGAATAGGGCGCTGCAAAGGCAGCCACCGCCTCAAAACAACGGGTCTCCTGCGCCTTGTCGGACAGTTCGTGAGCGGCGGCATAGGGCAGGAAGTCAAGTGTCCTGCCGCCGGAATGGAAATCGAGAACGATATCCGCAAGCGGTATCAGATGGCGGGTCACGTAATCGGCGATCTTCTCCGTCACCGTTCCATCAGGGCGGCCGGGAAAACTGCGGTTCAGGTTTCCCCGGTCGATTGGCGACGTCCGTGTGCCGGCGCGAAAGGCCGGATAGTTAAGCGCCGGCACGATGATGATGCGCCCGCTCACCTCACTCGGATCAAGCGTATGGGCAAGCTCGAAAAGTGCCGCCGGGCCCTCATATTCGTCGCCGTGGTTGGCGCCGGTCAGAAGTGCTGTCGGCCCTTCGCCATTGGCGATGATGCAGATCGGTATCATCACCGAACCCCAGGCGCTGTCATCGCGGCTATAGGGGAGCCGCAAATGACCGTGCTGCACGCCTTTCGCGTCGAAATCGACGGAGGGCGTGATCGGCGAGGGGCGAGGAGCGGTGCTCAACATCATCTCAGCCCTTCACGAAGAGTTGCCGCGGCACATTCGACAGGCACTCGACGCCCGTTTCGGTGATCGCGATGCTTTCGGTGATTTCGAGCCCCATGTCCTCAAGCCACAGACCCGTCATGAAATGGAACGTCATGCCGGGTTTCAGCTCGGTGCGGTCACCGGGCCGCAGGCTCATGGTGCGCTCGCCCCAGTCAGGCGGATAGGACAGGCCGATCGGATAACCGGTACGGTTGTCCTTGATGATCCCGTATTTTTTCAGCACGGCGAAAAAGGCATTGGCGATGTCTTCGCAGGTGTTGCCCGGCTTCGCTGCCGAAAGTCCGGCTTCCATGCCTTCGAGCGTTGCTTTTTCCGCATCGAGAAACGCCTGTGTCGGCTTGCCGAGAAAAACGGTGCGCGACAGCGGGCAATGATAACGCCTGTAGGCGCCGGCGATCTCAAAGAATGTCCCTTCTCCAAGGCGCATGGGTTTGTCGTCCCATGTCAGATGCGGCGCCGATGCGTCGGCTCCGGACGGCAAAAGCGGAACAATGGCGGGATAGTCACCGCCGAATTCGGCGGTGCCGCGAATGCCGGCATCGTAAATCTCGGCAACAAGATCACATTTGCGCATGCCGGGCTCCACCACGTCGACGATGCGCTTGTGCATCAACTCGACGATCTTGCCTGCCTTGCGCATATAATCGAGTTCGGTCGGGCTCTTGACTGCGCGCTGCCAGTTCACGAGACCCGCCGCATCATTGAAGCGGGCGTTCGGCAGATGTTTCTGCAGCGACGCAAAGGCGGCGGCGGAAAAATAGTAGTTATCCATCTCGACGCCGACGGTGAGGCCGGACCAGCCCCGGTCTTCGATGATCTGCGACAGCAGATCCATCGGGTGCCGTTCGGTGGATTGAACGTAATGATCGGGATAGCCGATAATATTGTCATGGGCGAGGTAGGCCGTGCGCTTTGCGCCATTGGCGTCCTGTTTTCGGCCATACCAGATCGGCTCGCCATCCGGCGGCACCAGAACGCATTGATGCACATAAAAGGACCAGCCGTCATAACCGGTCAGCCAGTGCATGTTGGAGGGGTCGGTGACCACGAGAAGGTCGATGCCGGCCTTTTCCATGGCTTTGCGGGTTTTGGACAGGCGCGCAGCATATTCCTCGCGCGTAAAGTTCAGCGTTATGCTCACGCTGCGTCTCCCATTTTTATGCTGTTTTCGATGATCTGGCCGCTATTGGCTTCCCTTGCGCGGGTGAAGGCGAGATTGGCGATGGCGGTATCCTGCACGCCGGTGCCGGTCAGGTCGGCAAAGGTTATCTGGTCGCGGTTTACCCGGCCCTGCGCCTCGCCGGCGATGATCGCCCCAAGCTCGGCGAATTGCTGATCCGGCATGACACGCCCTGCGGCGATGGCATGGTGCAGCTCGCCGAGAATGCGGGTCTGGGTCAGACGGTCCGCGACATAGGTTGTCCGGGCAAAGACGCCCGGATCAATTTCATTCTTGTGTTCGGCGTCCGATCCCATCGCAGTCAGATGCTGGCCCGGTTCCAGCCAGTCGGCAAACAGGATCGGCTTTTCGGAAGGCGTTGTGGTGATGATGATGTCCGCGCCTCGTATTGCGTCACGCGGGTCGGGTAAGGCGGTGACCTCGATACCGTGTTTGCGGGAGAAATCGCCGGCGAGTTCCTGCGCTCTGTCATGGTTTCTTGCCCATATCCGGGCTGATCTTATCGGGCGCACCAGCATCAGGGCTTCCAGCTGCAACCGTGCCTGCATGCCTGCGCCGAAAATCGTGGCGGAGGAGGCATCCTTGCGTGACAGGTGGCGTGCCGCGACAGCGCCGGCTGCGGCGGTGCGAACATCGGTGAGATAACCATTGTCGAGAAGCAGCGCCTCCACCAGTCCCGTTTTCGCACTGAAGAGGATCATCAGGCCGTTGAGGCTCGGCAGGCCAAGCTTCGGATTATCGAAGAAGCCGGGGCTGACCTTGATGGCGAAACCTTCAAAGCCGGGCACGTAAGCCGTCTTTACATCCACTTCGCCGCGGAACTCCGGAATGTCGAGACGCAGGATCGGCGGCATGGCGACGGCTTCGGTGGCCAGTGCCGCAAAGGCCCGTTCGACGCAGTCGATGGCAGACAGGTCGAGCTTGATGATGGCGCGAAGGTCGTTTTCGGTCAGGATGGTGATGCGGCTCATGCGACAGCTCCGTCAACGATCGTCTTGTGAATGGCCGGGTCGATATTGCCGCCGGATACGATAAGGGCGGTGGGGCCGCTGATTTTGATCTTGCCCGACAGGATCGCAGCAAAACCAACGGCGCCGGCTCCTTCCACGATCAAACCTTCTTCGCGTGCCGCATGGCAGATCCCGGCAGCTATCTCGGCCTCGGAAACCAGCACGATCTCGTCAAGCAGCGCGCGGCAGAGTGCAAAAGTCACGCGGTTTCCCAGCCCGATGCCACCACCCAGCGAATCCGCCAGTGTTTCCTCCTCCCGCACGGAGACAGGCCTTCCGGCCGAGACCGATGCATACATGGCCGCGCCGCGCTCCATGGAAATGCCGATGATGCGGGCGTGCGGCCTCAAAGCCTTGATGGCCACGGCAATGCCGCCCGCCAGGCCGCCACCGGAGATGGGAATGAGGATGGTTTCCAGATCAGGCATGTCCTCGACAATTTCGATGCCGATCGTGCCCTGACCGGCCACGACATTCACATCATCAAAGGGCGGGATCGACGTCAGGCCGTGGCTGCCTGTCAGGCGTTCAACTTCCTCCTGCGCGTCGTCCTGCGATGTGCCGACGATGCGAATATCGGCACCGAGGGCACGGATTGCTTCGACCTTGTTCGCCGGCACGAGCGACGACATGCAGACCGTGGCGGGAATGCCGAGTTTGCGCGCGGCATAGGCGACAGCGCGGCCATGATTGCCCGTCGAGGCGGTGACGAGGCCCCGCCTGCGTGCCTCGTCGTCAAGTGACAGGATCGCATTCATCGCGCCGCGCAGCTTGAAGGCGCCGACGGGCTGAAGGGTTTCCAGTTTGAGGTGGACCGGCGCGCCGTGACCTTGCGACAGGACATCGGAGCGAACCAGCGGCGTCCGCTCCACGTGGCCGAGGATACGTGTGGCAGCCTGCTCGATATCCGTCAGCGAGACCGGCAGCAGGAATGTGTCAGCGGATATGGAAAGGTTTTCGCTCTTCATGATTGTCATGTTGAGAGCGAAGTAAAATCATGTCAATTATTATATTGTAATGATTCAATGATTTTCGGGCAAGGGCGTTTCAGCCGATGGAACCGATGTCATAAACCGGCGGCAGTTGTTCGAAGGCCTGGCGCACCGTCGTCAGTGCCTTGGCGAGGCTTTGATGGTTGAGGCGTCCACCGAGACATATGCGGATGCCGCCGCCATGGCCGGGGCCGGCAACAAAGGGCTCCGATGGCGTGACCGCAACGTTCTGGTTGGTCAGGGAGCGGACCAGGCCGTCTTCCGTCCAGTGCGGCGGAACCCTGAGCCAGGCGCAGAAGGAGAGAGGATGGCTTGAGGCGATATGGTCGCCGAGGATTTCCATCGCAATGGTCTGTCGGGCGCGGGCTTCGGCGCGCTGGATGTCCAGCAGCCGGCGCGCGGTGCCGTTTTCAACCCAGCGTGTGGCGATTTCGGCGGTCAGATATGTACCGCTCCAGCTCGAAACCCGCAGGATGGAGGCGGCGCGGATGGAATAGGCCGGTGGCACGACGAGATAACCGACGCGCAACCCTGTCAGGACCGTCTTGGTAAAGCTGGTGACGAAAAAGCCCAGATCCGGCAGCATCTCGGTGATGGACGGCAACCCGTCTTCGATCATCGGGCGATACACTTCATCCTCAATGACGAAGACGCCGTGTCGTTGCGCAATCGCGGCGATGTCGCGCCGGCGTTCCACGCCCGCGACGTGGCCGGTGGGATTGTTGAGGGTGGGGATGAGAACGAGCGCCCGCACCCCGCCCGCAGCGCAGGCGGCCTCCAGCGCATCGGGCAGAATGCCCTCGCCATCGGTGGGCAGTCCCTTGAGACTGAACCCCAGAATGTTCGAAAGGCCGATAATGCCGTGGTCGGTAAGGTTTTCGCACAGCACGACGTCGCTCGAACGGACGATGCAGCTGAGCGCGAGGAAAATGCCGTGCGCGGCGCCGTTGGTGACAAGGATACGCTCCGCACCGGCCGTGACGCCCATCATGCCGAGCCAGCTGCGTGCCGTCTCGCGATGACTGTCCAGTCCCGCGACCGGACGGCAGGGGCGCATGAAGCCTGAATTGTCACTATCCGCCAGTTCGCGCAGGATCGTGCGCGAGGCAGCTTCGTGCTCCTCGAGATAAACGCCGCGGATGATGGAAAGATCAAGCACCTCGGTCGGGCTGTGATCCAGCATCATGCGGCCCGCCCGGTCCGTTACCCGCGCCTTGACGAAGGTGCCGCGGCCGATTTCGCCGCTCAGATAACCCAGCCGTTCAGCCTCCTTGTAGGAGAGGCTGACGGTCTGGACGGAAAGGCCAAGATCACGGGCCAGATCGCGATGGGTCGGCATGCGGTCCATCGGCTTCAAGACGCTGGCATCGATATCGGCGATGATCCGTTCCGTCAGTGCCGAATGTTTGGTCTCGCCCTTCTGCTTGGTCAGGCTTGGCCGCCATGCCACCGGTTTTGTTGCGGGAACCGGATCGAGGCTGAGCGGATTGGCTTGACGACGCATGAAATTGTCTCGTTTTTAGCGAAGGTAATTTCATGACATTATGCACGGTTCTTCAAAAAGATGAAGCCTTATGCATCACCAGTGACGATTGCACGGCGAATATGCGCAATCGTCACGCTGTTGCCGCTCAAACAGGCATTGATGGCGGAAGCGGGATGGCGCGGATCCTCAGATTTTTTCGCCCGCCTGTACCAGTTCATCCATGACGCTGCGAACAGCAGCTTCGGCGATGGCGATGATCTCGTCCACCTCTGCTTTCGTCGTGACGAGTGGCGGCGCAAAACCCAGAATATCGCCATGCGGCATGGCACGGGCGATGAGACCGCCGTTGCGCGCCGCCTTGGAAACGCGCGCGCCGACCGCAAGACCGGGGGCAAAGCGGGTTTTCCTGTCACGATCGGCGACAAATTCGATTGCGCCCATCAGGCCTACACCGCGCACTTCACCGACGATTGGCAGCTGGGCAAACTTCGCCTTGAGCTGTTCCTGGAAGTAGCTGCCGACGGCCCGTGCATTGCCCGGCAGGTCTTCCTTTTCCACGATGTCGAGCACGGCATTTGCCGCTGCCGCACCGATTGGATGGCCCGAATAGGTATAGCCGTGGGAGAAGGCACCGACGCGATCAGCGCCTTCCTCCATCACCTTGTAAACCTTCTCGCCGACGATTGCGCCGGAGAGCGGGAAATAGGCGGAGGTCAGGCCCTTGGCGACGGTAATCAGATCCGGTTCGATGCCATAATGCTGCGAGCCGAACATGGAGCCGGTACGCCCGAAACCGGTGATCACTTCATCGGCGATCAGCAGGATGTCGTACTTCCTGAGGACAGTCTGTATCGCCGCCCAGTAACCTTCCGGCGGCGGTGTGATGCCGCCGGTACCGAGCACCGGTTCGGCAATGAAGGCGCCAATCGTATCGGGATTTTCCCGAAGGATAAGGGCCTCGAGCTCGTCGGCGCGCCGTTTTGAAAATTCGAGTTCGGTTTCACCTGCTTCCGCGCCCCAATAATGATGGGGAGCGCCGGTGTGCAGAATGCCCGCACGCGGCAGGTCCATATGGTCGTGATAGAAGCTCATGCCGGTCATGGAGCCGGAGACGACGCTGCAGCCGTGATATCCGCGCTCGCGCGAGATGATCTTCTTCTTTTCCGGCTTGCCGCGCAGGTTGCTGTAATACCAGACAAGCTTTGCCTGGGTCTCGTTGGCATCCGAACCGGACATGCCATAAAAGACCTTGCTCATCCTGCCTGGCGCCATTTTCACCAGCCGGTCAGAAAGGATTGCCAGTTCGTCGGTCGTGTGGGCGGCGTAGGAATGGTAATAGGCAAGGCGATAGGCCTGACGGGAAATAGCTTCGGCCACCTCGGTGCGGCCATATCCGACATTGACGCAATAAAGCCCGGCGAAACCATCGATCAGTTGTTTGCCATGCGCGTCCTGAATGCGAATGCCCTTGCCGGTTTCAACGATCGTCGGTTCGCCGAGCTTGCCGCTGGCGAAATCCTTCAGCTGCGTAAAGGGGTGCAGAACTGCGTTGCGATCCATTTCGGCGATACGTTTGATGTCGATGGTCATGACAGAAATTCCTTTCAGGCAGCAAGATTGCCGAAGCAGACATATTTGGGTTCGAGATATTCCAGGAGACCGTGGCGCGACCCCTCGCGGCCCAGCCCGGATTGTTTCCAGCCGCCGAATGGAATAGGCGCGCCGGTGAATTTCGGCGTGTTGACGGCCACCATGCCGTATTCCAGCTGGTTGGTGAGACGCATCGCGCGGCCGAGGTCGTTGGTGTAGAGATAGGCTGCGAGCCCCATTTCCGTCGCGTTGGCGCGGCGGATCACCTCCTGCTCATCGTCGAACGGCAATATGGCGGCGACCGGCCCGAAGGTTTCCTCGCGGGCGATCAGCATGTCGTCGGTAACGTCGGCAAGAACCGTTGGCGTAACAAAATTGCCGCCCAGAGGACTATCCTGCCCGCCGCAGACCAGACGTGCGCCGGCTGACAGAGCCTGGGCGGTCTGCTGACGGCATTTCTCGGCGACAGAAGCGCGTGTCATCGGGCCGATATCAATATCGGGTTCAAGCCCGTGGCCGACCACAAGTTCGGACGTCGCTTTGGCAAACTGGTCGATGAACCGTTCGTAAACTGCGCGTTGAACGTAGATGCGGTTTGCCGCAAGGCAGTCCTGTCCCGATGTGGCGAATTTGGCGCCGAGGCAGCCTTTGACCGCCTGGGACAGGTTGGTATCCTCGAACACGATGAAAGGCGCATGGCCACCAAGCTCAAGCGATGCTTTTTTGACCGTTGCCGCCGATTGTTCGAGGAGGATTCGTCCGACCTGCGTCGAACCGGTGAAGGAAAATGCGCGAACATCCGTGTGGTCCAGAAGGCGGCGCGCCAGCGGGGCGGCTTCGCCGGGCAGCACCTGTAAAACGCCTGATGGCATTCCCGCCTCTTCCGCAAGCTTTGCCAGAGCCAGAGCCGAGAGCGGCGTTTCCGGTGCCGGTTTGACGATCATGGTGCACCCGGCGGCAAGGGCGGCACCGGCCTTGCGGGTTATCATGGCGGAAGGGAAGTTCCATGGGGTGATTGCCACGGTAACGCCGATTGGCTGCATCTGCACGGACAGGCTACCGCCCTTCAAATGGCTCGGGATGGTTTCACCATAGGATCGTTCGCCTTCGCTCGCGAACCAGTCGAGAAAATTGGCGGCATAGGAAATTTCGCCAAGGGATTCAGAAAGCGGTTTACCCTGTTCGGCGGTTATGATGGTGGCGAGATCATCCGCGTTTTCACGCATCAACCTGCTCCACGCGCGCAGGATATCGCCCCGTTCGACGGGCAGCCGTTCGCGCCAGTCGAGAAAGGCCTTGCCGGCGGCATCGATTGCGACATCGACATCGTCGAGCGAGCAGGATGTCACGCTGGCGAGGTGGTCGCCGGTGGCCGGATCGATAACGCTCAGTTTCTCGTCACGCGCCACCCATGCCCCATCAAGAAAGGCACGATGCTCGACCAGATCGGGCCGATGCAGACTTTTTAGCGCCGCGCTGGCGATATCTTTCATGAGGAGGCTCCCTTTTTATTTGCAAGGAGCTTAACGGCGCGGCATCATCGAGCGGCGGCGTTTGTTCCTGTCGTTACGCAGGAATAGCGCTTAGTTTCTCATATTGACGCAGGAATTCTGCATGACCACCATAGATCGAGCCGACAGGGCGCTGCTTGACGCCGTGCAGAAGAACAACCGCCTGACATCGGAAGAACTGGCGCAGATCGTCAACCTGTCGCCCACGGCATGTCAAAGGCGGCTGAAGCGCCTGCGCGAGGAGGGGGTGATTGAAGCGGATGTGGCAATCATCTCACCCAAAGCCGTCGGGCGCGGCATCACCATGATCGTTCTGGTGTCGCTGGAGCGCGAGCGGGCGGACATCGTCGATCGCTTCAAGGCCGCCATTCGCGCCACGCGGGAAGTCATGATCGGCTATTATGTGACAGGCGACGCCGACTTCATCCTGGTCATCACGGCAAAGGACATGGAGGATTACGAGGCCTTCACCCGCCGGTTCTTTTATGAAAACCACGACATTAAAGGCTTCAAGACCATGGTTGTGATGGATCGGGTTAAAGCCGGTTTTGCCTTTCCAATCGAAGCGTGATTGGAGCGCCTCTGGTTTTCCGCTGAGCGTTTCGGGTGCCGTTTGAATGAACCCGCACCAGCGGTCTTAAACTCTTTTGAAGGAAAGCGTTAAAAACGCGCGTGCTGGCGTATGTAACGCCAGCACAATTTCTGGATCAGCTCCGGGCTCCGAATGATCAGTCGGGACGCTGCAGCAGAGCGAGACCGACCGTGGATGCGGCGAGGATGGCTGTGAGAGCCAATGGCGCAGTAGCCCCATAGGAATCAACGATGTAACCACCGAAAACCGCACCGATACTGATGGCCACCTGAAAAGAAACGACCATCAGGCTGCCGGCTGCCTCCAGGGCGTCGGGTGCGCCACGGGAAAGGTTGGTCGGCAGCACCACGGGCGCCATGCCGAAGGCAAGGCCCCAAAGGGCGACGAGTGCAAATGCGGCACTGGTATGAGCACCCCAGACAACGAGGGCGATCGTCGCAAATGCCATCAGGGCGGCGGTGACGATGAGTGCAAGGCGGATACTGGTGTCAGCCATTCGGCCGCCCAGCACATTGCCGATCACCGACGCGACGCCAAAGCCGAGCAGGGCAAGAGCAATCGGCGTGGTTTCAAGCAACGTCACCTGTTCGAGGAACGGACGCACATAGACCGAGCCGGCAAAATGCCCCGTCATCAGCAGCAGGATCGCAAGCATCCCCAATTGAACGCTGCGCCGCCGCGTCAGCCGCAGAACATCGGAAAGACTGTTGCTCGTACTTGCCGGCAGCGACGGCAGGCTGAGGATCTGCAGCAGCATGGCAATGATGGCAAGTCCCGCCGTCATCGACATGGCGATGCGCCATCCCAGCCAGTCGCTGATCAAGGCGCCCATCGAGGGTGCTGCGATGGTGGCAAGTGAAACGCCGAGGGTGACGATGGCCATGCCGCGCCCGGTGGAATTTGCGCCGACGAGCCGCGCCACGACGGCAACGGAAAGAGCCCAGAAGCCGCTGAGCGCGATACCCAGTCCGGCCCGGCCCACCAGCAATAGCCAGAAATCGGCAGCAACTGATGCGAGAATGTTGGAGCCGATCGCCAGCGCGCTAAGACCGACAAGCACGGTCTTGCGGTTCAGTTTGCCGATGAGAACATTGCTCAGCAAAGCCGTCACGGCGCCCACGGAAGCTGTCGCCGTGACGACCTGCCCGGCGGTTCCCTCGGTGATGCCTAGATCGCGCGCCATGGGCGTCAACAATCCCGCTGGCAGGAATTCGGCCGATACCAGCGCAAAGCTGGTGGCCGCCATCGAAAGAACCGCAAACCAGGTCGCAGCCGTCCATGCGGGTTCCTCGGCGGCCTCCAGGCCAATTGTTGCCCCATCAAATTCTGATGTCGTGTCCGTCATGGTGTCTCTCCTTGAGTTGGGAGAGTTTTAGACGAATTTTTCCGGATGATATGTATCTAAAAATCCGAATTTCATGCCTATTCCTCCGAAATTTGTGCGTTGCACAACATTCGGCACGTTGATCCAAAGTGATCCTTTCATCCTCTCACATTCGTGCGGCTGCGCGACCATCGCTGATTCTGGGTTTGCCCGCCATAACCATAGGCGTCGCCATCAACGGCGTGAACCAGAACATAGCTGGCCTCATGCACCGGGCCAATCAGCGCATTCATTTCGTCATAGACGCGCCGGACCCATTCGGTCGTTTCATCCTTGATATTGGTGTGGTCGGTAATCGAAACCTCGACATAAAAGGTGCCGATCTTCTGGTCTGCGACACTCGATCCGGCAATGATCCAGTCGGCGGGATCAGCACTTTCGACGAGGACTGCGGTGACGCCCGGATCCTTGTGCAGGATTTCCGCCGTGAGGCGAGACAGCAAGGCCGCGACCTCCTGTTTTGGGTCGTTTCCGTTCTGCGGTCTGGTGTATCGGGCTTTGATCATGGGCATTGGTCTATCTCCTTGTTGCGGGATGACCTTGCGCAAATTTCATCATAATGAGAAGATGATGATAAATATTCCATACATAGTGATTTCATATGATTGATCTCGAAAGCGTTCGCCTGTTCATTCTCTGCGTCGAACTCGGCAGCCTGACAAAGGCGGCCGAGGCGGCGGGAACCGTGCAACCTGTCGTCAGCCAGAAACTGAAGTTGCTGGAACAGCGCATCGGCAGAAGGCTGATCGACCGCTCGCCCCGCCACCTGCGGCTCACGGAGGACGGTCAGGTCTTCCTGCCGAAGGCGCGCGAGCTACTTGCCAAACACGAGGAAGCGCTTGTTTTCAGCGATGAAACCCCGCTGCATTTCAGCCTTGCCGCCAGTGACCACGCGATTGGCAGCCGTCTTTCGACAGCCATACGGGCGATGCGCGCGGCGCTGCCCGCCAATGCGGTGATTGAGGTGGAAATCGGCTTTTCGCGGCGCGCGAAGGATCGTTTTGCGTCCGGGCAGGCCGACGCCGCCATTATCCGGCGCAATGGCGGTGGCCCCGAGGGAGAAATCCTTCGCACCGACAGGATGGGATGGCGGGCCGCACCGGACTGGCGGCGGCGCGCAAACGGCGCCGTCCCGCTGGTTTCACTGGGGTCTGAATGCGCAGTCCGGGAGATCGCGGTATCGGAGCTTGGAAGGGCAGGCGTAGAATGGCGTGACGCCTTCACGGCCGGAAGCTGTTCGGTGTTGCATGAAGCACTTCTTGCAGGGGCGGGCGTCGCGCCGCTTGGCGACATCAGCGCCCGTGGGCTGCCCGACAGGGGTGCCGAGCTGGGACTACCTACGCTGCCGCCCTCCGACATCGTCCTGCTTTCACGAGCGCGAACACCAGCCCACGCGTCGGCAATCAGGGCGCTGGCCGCCGCCGTATCGGGCGCTGGCGACTAGGCAAGGCAGCCGGGGTCTCTTCCCTGTTCGGCTGTGGTCAATCTCTGGTGCGTCGTCCCGCTATTCACACATCTGCTCAGACTGCCTGCCCACATATTCCGCGATTGAAATGTCGCGCTGGTGATCTATTTCGGAACCTCTGCGATGTGCGGTCATTTACATGGTGTAACCACAAAGCAAAGGGAGGCCTAAATGGATTGGAATCGTGTCGAAGGTAACTGGAAGCAGATGAAGGGTAAGGTCAAGGAGCAGTGGGGCAAACTCACCGACGACGACCTTGACGTCATCAACGGCAAGCGCGAGCAGCTCGAAGGCAAGCTCCAGGAACGTTACGGTTACGAGAAGGATCGTACAAAGAAGGACGTTGACGACTGGTATGGTCGTCAGAACTGGTAACCAACAGACCCCGCTTCGGCGGGGTTTTCTTTATCCGAACCTGCCGTCGTGAAACTTTTTCAGGTGCTGCGAGTTTGGTCTGTAGAGCAATCAGCTCGCACCTGTCACCAGCACATAATCAACCGCTACGCGGAGGATTTATCGTCCTTTCGGAGGGGATACCCTATGAACTCTATCATCTATCTCGTCGGGCTCGTCGTAATCGTCTTGTTCATTCTTTCACTGCTGGGGTTACGCTAATGGTCGATTCAATCGGTACTGAAACCAATCGCAGCTATGTCGACTGGCCTGCCATTTTCGCCGGCGCGGTCATTGCGTCTGGGGCCATGGCGGTACTAACCACCTTTGCCGGCGGATTGGGTCTGAGTTCAATCTCGGTGGATGATGGCGGCGAGGTCAGCTCGATCTGGCTGATCATAACCGGCCTGTTCGTTATTATTTCCATGGTCGGTTCTTACATGCTGGGCGGCTACATCACCGGCCGTATGCGTCGTCCAGCCGGTCAGGCTGATCGAAACGAACAGACGGTTCGAGACGGTCTCAATGGCCTGGTGGTCTGGGGGATCGGCACGGTCGTCTCCGCTTTCCTTGCGCTCGGCGTGCTGTCCGGCGGAGCGAAAGCCGTGGGAAGTGTGGCGCAAACCGCAGTTGAAGCCACCGGATCGGCGGTTGGCGGAGTGGTGCAAGGCGCCGGTCAGGTCGCAGGCGGCTTGATTTCGGGAGCCGGCAGTGCCGCGGGCGGTATCGCGCAAGGTGCCGGTCAGGCTGCAGCGCCCAGCATCGAGCAGATGCTTCCGCAGGGCATGAGGGCAAATCCCATCGACTACTTCACCGATACATTGTTGCGAACGGATGCGCAGGCCACCCAGCCGCAGGGTGAGCAAACCGCTGGCGATTATCAGCGGCAGATCAGCGGCATTCTCGGTAATCTGCTCACGACCGGTGAGATTTCTGATGCAGACAGAACCTGGCTCACAAATCAGATCGCGGCTCGCACCGGCATCAGCCAGACCGATGCGCAGGCAAGGGTAAACGAGACGGTTGAACGCGTTCAGGCCGTGCGAACCGAAGCGCAGAAAAAGGTCGATGAAGCTCAAAAGCAGATCGATGACATGAAGGCCCAGGCTCAGAAGGCACTGGACGACGCCAAGACAAAGGCAGCTGATGCGGCTGAGAAGGCACGCGTTGCAGGCATCCTCACGGCATTCCTGCTGGCGGCTTCAGCCATTGTGGCATCTGCCGCGGCCTATATCGGTGCCGTTCATGGCGGTCGACATCGGGATGAAGGGCGGATTTGGGGCGGTCTCGCCTATCGGAAATGACCGGCTTTGAATAGCAGACAGGAGCCTCCAGCCTAACGGGTTGGAGGCTCTTTAGTTTATAGTTCGTCCGATGAAACCCACCGGTTTCGGCCTGTCTGCTTGGCGTTCAGAAGCGCGGCGTCCGCGCGTTCCAACACGCTGCTGACGGTCCCCGCATCCGGTGATGTCGCGATACCGATCGATATGGTGATTGGGTCAAGCAGGCGACCTCGGTAGGTGAAAGGCGCGCGCTCGACGGCGTGCCGCAGTTTCTCCGCCACCTTGATCGCATCTTCAACACCGGCAGCCGGCATGAGCACGGTGAATTCCTCGCCGCCAAAACGGAATAATTCACCCAGACCACCGATCGCTTCTGACAGGACCTGGGCAACATATTGCATCACTGCATCTCCGGCGTCATGGCCAAAGCGGTCATTGAAGCGCTTGAAATGGTCTATGTCGAGCATCAGGCACGCGAGATTTTGGCTTGGCTTCTCAATATGCCTGTTCAGTTCCTCATCAAGAGACCGGCGGTTCAGGAGACCCGTCAGGGCGTCCTGTCTCGCCATGCCGACCAGTCGCTGCCGAAGCTGGAGATTTGCGACGGCAAGGCCGACATTCTCGGCGAGGAGTTCCAGATATAGTCTCTCGGTCTCCAGTGTCTCGTTACCCTGCGGAATTTCAAGATATAACAGGCCAACGGTGTCACCCAGTGCCGTGAGTGGTATACACAAGCCTGTTCCGACGCTGCCCTTGATGTGATGGCAGGCTACGTCGTCTCCATCAGGGTTACTGGCATGGGGACGCCCGCGCCGGAGCGCCCAGCAATCGTCGATCGAAAACTCCGGAGCGGAAAACGACGGATTGGACCACTGCCCCGTCGATTGGAGAACCGAGCTGTGTTCTTTGATGACAAGCAGGCGCCCGGCGATGGCGGGGAAAATCTGCGGCATGAATTTCGAAACGACGTCGGACAATTCATCCTGATTTTGACATGCCTGAATCCGGTGCATCATTTGCAGGATCAGGTCCTTTATGCGCTGGTTCTTGCGGTGCTCCGCGTCAAGCCGGTCCCGCTCAAGGCCGTTGCTGCGGAAGATGCGTATGGCCTGGTTCATGTCGCCGATTTCGTCACGACGCCCCTCGTCGGGCACATCGATACTGTAGTCCTGCCTGGCAAGGCGCGTAACGATATTGCTCATCCGGATAAGCGGCGCGGCAACACGTCTGGTCAGGACGAAATAAAGCACGGCCACAAACATCAGGGCGGTGAGCGCAAGCATCGCCTTGGCGATCGATCCATAGAAATCGCTCCGGCTTTTTGCCTGGTCAACCGTTGCCTGTGAGCGGGCCGCGATACCCTCTCTCAAACCAGCGACGGTGTTTATAAGCCCCGCATGCAGCCGATAATGCTCATCGCCGAACAGGATCTGCTGTGCATCGTTCTGGCGGCCGGATCGATAGAGGCTGATGGCCTCACGCTCCATCCTGTCCAGCGCGTCAGCGCTCTTGCGGATCTCCTGAAATGAGCCTGCCTCTTCCGGCGAAACACCGAGCGCGGAGAGCTTATCCAGGGCGTTTTCGAGGTGCTTTTCCTGATCGTCGTCGACGTAGAATTTCGCCAGGTGCTGCTCGTCGCCGCGCATGACGTAAAGACGCGCCTCCTCGGTACGCTCGTCCGCAATGAGCGCCAGTTCCTCGGCAAGATCATTCAACTGGAGGTGATCCTGGATGGCCACCCGTTCTTGAGAAGCGCTTCTGGCTGACAGAATGAATGTGGTCGCCGATACCGTCGTGAGCACGAGGGTCACGGCATAGGCCAGGTTCGTGATGGTGCTAAGTCGCATGATGGCGCCGTGTGCTTGCCGCAAGCCATGATAACCGGGTGCGGCGAATCCAATATCAGAATCCGCTTATTTTAGTGCATCGCGTCAAAACGGGAAGTTAACCTGCTGGAGATTATCGCGTGAGCACCGATCGCCTGAAAATCCGCCAGGGATTTCACTTTCACATGGCGGTTTCGGCAGGGCTATCTCGCCCAGCGGCTTGTCGTGGTCAATCGCATCCGGTTGCACAATGCAGGTGAAGTTTCGAGTGCTTCTGCCGCCTGTTCGCGACGGGCGCTGAACGTCATCAAGCCGCGGAAGCGAGGCTGCGCAGGAAGGTGAGGCAACGGACGAGCTGCGACGCGGCGGTAGCGCAGAAATCCAGAGCCGGTTCGGATTTTTCGCAGTTCATCCCGTCGAGATAATAGTCGAGCAGGATGCCGCAAAGCGTAACCGGCTGACCAAGCACCAGATCCAGTTGCCCGGACAATCGTGGCTTGCGACGAAATGTGAGGCCGGGGATGGACCTGATCCGCGCCTGCGTTTCCTCGATAAATGCCCTTGAGGTCTGATCGTCCTGCCATTCTGCCACAGCTGTGAGGAGTTTTAAAAAATGCTCCTCCAGCCCGAGAATATCCGGCGTGTCTCCCGGTGGTGCGGCGACCCTTGCGGCATGAAACGCCTGCCGCCTTTCCCGGCGCATCGTCGCGACATGGCCGAGTTCCTCGCGCGCCATTTTTTCCGCCGCCTGCCGCACGTCGGCGCTGGGCGCCTGGGCGGCAACGTAGCTCCAGAACACAAATGCCCGTTCCTCGTTCCTGACGGCGGCCGAAAAAGCGCGGTAGGCGTCGAGCGTTTCTGGCGGCACCATATCGGCGCCTTCGGCATCGAACATGGGTGAAAGGTCCGGGGCGGCGATGGTGGCCGCGGTGTCGGTCGGCACCGTCTCGGCAGCCCATACGCCGACCTGACGCAGATGGGTTTCCTCCTCGGCAATCAGCCGTTCGAAAACGGCGGCAAGCGCCGGCTGGTTTTCATCCAGCATTCGTTGTCTGAGGGCGACATAGCCATCGATTGCTTCCTGTTCCATGCGGGCTGCGGTTTCCAGCACGGCGTGCATCGTCGTCAGAACGGGCGGTTCGGCATTCAGTCTAGACATGGGTTTCTCTTCAAAATCCTTGTCCCACACTGCCACATCAAACAACGCGGTATTTGTTCTGGATCAATGAGGCATCCGGCGGCGCGACTATTTTGCATTCAACCCACCGAGGCCCGACCGATGCGACATGGCCGAGCGTGGGAGTGAACGTCGTGTCGCACCCCGATGGAATGCCCAATGCCGAAAAATACTCATATCGGGAAACAAGGTCTGGCTGTTTTTCTTTCTTTTCTGATCGCGCTTTTCACCCTCGCAGGCCAGGCCTTCGCTGCCGGCAGTCTTGTCGATTATCTCACCAAGGTTCAGCCGGCGGAGCTGTTTGCCGCGGCCGACCGCTTCGGCGAGCCGGTGGGGGAGCCTGCCATCGTGCCCGTCTACAAGGGCAGTGATATCGCCGGTTACGCTTACCTCAACTCGGATTTCACCAATTCGACCGGCTATTCTGGAAAACCGATTCACATCGTGGTCGGCATTGACAGGGCCGGCGTCGTGCGTGGTCTGAAGCTTGTCGATCACAAGGAGCCGATCGTGCTGATCGGCATACCGGAAACCCGGGTGGTGGCTGCGCTGAATTCGGTGATCGGTCGCGATCTGGCCAAGGTCGCTACCGGTGCGGAACGCCCGCCACAGGTCGATATCGTCAGCGGCGCGACGGTGACCGTTCTTGTAATGGGCGACAGCGTCGTCCGCTCGGCGGTCAAACTCATTCGCAGCGGCAGGCTGGGAGATGGCACAAGTGCTGCAGTCGCGGCTGCGTCGCCGCAGCCGGTCAAAAAACTCGATGTTTCGAAACAGGAGGTTTCCGACTGGCAGACGCTGCTCGGCGATGGTTCCATTCGCGCCCTGCGCCTCAGTGTCGGTGAAGTCTCGGATGCCTTTGCAAAGGCCGGCCAGCCGGATGCGGCCCGGACACCCGAAGCGCCCAATCCGCAGGACCCGTTCATCGATCTCTACGTCGCTCCGGTCAGCGTTCCCGCCATCGGCCGCAGCCTGCTGGGTGAAGAAGGTTACGGAAGGCTGGTAAAACGCCTGAAGCCGGGTCAGTCCGCCATTCTCGTGGCGGGTGACGGCGCCTATTCGTTCAAGGGGTCGGGTTATGTACGAGGCGGTATTTTCGACCGTATCGAGCTGCTTCAGGACGGGCAGGGCATTCGCTTCCGCGATCGGGATCACACGCGGCTGACGCAGATCGCCGCCGAGGGCGCGCCGCATCTGCGTGAAATCGCCCTTTACGTGATCCCTGACAGCTTTGCCTTCGACGTGACGGAACCTTGGGAGTTACAGTTGCTGGTACAGCGCACCACGGGTGTGCGCGACAAGGCGACGATGCCATACGATCTCGGCTACACGCTGCCCGCCGGCTACGTCAGCATCGAGACGCCGGCAGCCCCACCCGTGGCCCCACCGGCAGCCGCAGCAACGACGCCGGCAGATGTGCCGTTCGATCTCGAAAACGCGCCGCTCTGGGTCAGCATCTGGGAAATGAACCGCGTCTCGGTCGCCATAACCTTTGCCGGGCTGCTGGTTCTCACCGCCATCTTTTTCTTTCAGGACTGGCTGGTCAAACGGCCCAGGCTGTTCGGCTGGATCAGGCGCGGCTATCTGCTTTTCGCGCTGGTCTGGCTCGGCTGGTATGCCAATGCGCAGCTTTCGGTGGTCAATGTCCTGACTTTCATCAATGCGCTGATCTCCGGTTTCCACTGGGATTTCTTCCTGTCCGCGCCGTTGATCTTCATTCTCTGGGCAGCGGTTGCAGCGGGTCTGCTGTTCTGGGGGCGCGGGCCCTTCTGCGGCTGGCTCTGCCCCTTCGGTGCGCTTCAGGAACTGACCAACGGCGTCGCGAAATGGCTGAAGGTGCCGCAGGTCAAGCTGCCATGGGGCCTGCATGAGCGCCTCTGGCCCGTCAAATACATCATCTTCCTCGGCCTCTTCGGCCTGTCGCTTTATTCGCTGGCACTGGCGGAGACCTTTGCCGAGATCGAACCCTTCAAGACGGCGATCATCCTGAAATTCGCCCGCGAATGGCCCTTCGTGATCTTTGCGCTGACGCTGCTCGCCGCCGGTCTTTTCATCGAACGTTTCTACTGCCGGTATCTCTGCCCACTCGGCGCAGCACTCGCCATTCCCGGTCGCCTGCGCATGTTCGAATGGCTGAAACGCTGGCCGGAATGCGGCTCGCCCTGCCAGCGCTGCGCCAAGGAATGTCCCGTGCAGTCGATCCACCCCGAAGGGCAGATCAACGTCAACGAGTGCATCTACTGCATGCATTGCCAGGAGCTTTACCAGGACGACCACCGCTGTCCGCACATGATTCAGGTGCGGCTGAAGCGGGAAAAATTCGTGGCGCTCTCCACCCCTCCGGAAAAGGGAAAAGAGCGTCCGAAAACCGTGGTTACCCACAAGGGCAAACCGATCGGCACAGATGAAGGAGTGGCTGGCGAACAGGCCTGAGCCACCATCAAAGGAGAGAAGACATGTCGGATCGAAATATCGAAACTGGCCTCAGCAGGCGCCAGCTTCTCGGCTCCACGGCGGTTGCCGCGGTGGCGGGCGCGGCGACGGTCGGCGGCGCGCTGGCGGTTTCCAGCATCACGGCGGCGCCGGCGCTCGCCGCAGGCGGACAGGCCTTCGAGGTCAAGCCCGGTGAACTGGACGAATATTACGTCTTTTTCTCAGGCGGCCATAGCGGTGAACTGCGCATTCTCGGCCTGCCGTCGATGCGTGAACTGATGCGTATTCCGGTCTTTAACCGCGATAGCGCCACGGGCTGGGGCCAGACGAATGAAAGCCGCAAGATCCTGACGGAAGGGCTGCTGCCTGAAACGAAGGAATATCTGAAGGACAAGGGCGACATCTACCTCAACGGTGACCTGCACCACCCGCATCCATCCTTTACGGAAGGCACCTATGATGGCCGTTATCTCTTCGCCAATGACAAGGCCAATACCCGCGTCTGCCGCATTCGCCTCGACGTGATGAAATGCGACAAGATCATCCAGCTGCCCAACCAGCACACCGTTCACGGCCTGCGCGTGCAGAAATATCCGCGCACCGGTTATGTTTTCGCCAATGGTGAGGACCGCGTGCCGATCCCCAATGACGGTTCGGTTCTCGATGATCACAAGCAGTATCACGCGATTTTCTCGGCCATTGACGGCGACACGATGAAGGTTGCCTGGCAGGTCATGGTCGACGGCAATCTCGACAATGTCGATGCCGACTATCAGGGCAAATATGCCTTCGCCACCTGCTACAATTCCGAAGAGGGCGTGAACCTTGAGGAAATGATGGCGAAGGATCAGGACTGGATCGTCGTCTTCAACCTGAAGCGCATCGAGGAAGCCGTCGCCAAGGGCGAATTCAAGGAAATGGGCGGTGTGCCGGTTGTGGATGGTCGCCATGGGTCGCCATTCACCCGCTACATCCCGGTGTCCAACGGCCCCCACGGCATGAACACCGCGCCGGATGGTATCCACGTCGTTGCCAATGGCAAGCTGTCGCCGACGGTCACCGTCTTCGACGTCCGGCTGTTCGACGACCTTTTCGCCGACAAGATCAAGCCGCGTGATACCGTGGTTGCCGAACCCGAACTCGGTCTTGGGCCGCTTCACACGGCCTATGACGGTCGCGGCAATTGCTACACGACGCTGTTCATCGACAGCCAGATCTGCAAGTGGAACCTTGAGGATGCCAAACGCGCCTACAAGGGCGAGAAGGTCAATCCGGTCCGCCAGAAGCTCGATGTGCAGTACCAGCCCGGCCACAACCACACATCCATGGGCCAGACCAAGGATGCGGACGGCAAATGGCTGATCTCGCTCAACAAGTTCTCGAAGGACCGGTATTTGAACGTCGGTCCGCTGAAACCGGAAAACGATCAGCTGATCGATATTTCCGGCGACGAGATGGTGCTGGTTCACGACAACCCCACCTTTGCCGAGCCGCATGACGCCACCATCGTCCATAATTCCAAGATCAACCCGGTCAGCATCTGGAGCCGCGACGACAGCTTCTTTGCCGATGCGGTCGCCCAGGCGAAGGCCGACAATGTCGATCTGCTGATCGATTCCGAAGTCATTCGTGACGGCGACAAGGTTCGCGTCTACATGACCTCGGCGGCGCCCGCTTTCGGTCTGGAAAGCTTCACCGTCAAGCAGGGTGATGAGGTGACCGTCTACGTCACCAATATCGATGAGGTGGAAGACCTGACCCATGGCTTCTCGATCATCAATTACGGCATCAACATGGAAGTGGCGCCGCAGGCCACGGCATCCGTCACCTTCAAGGCCGATAAGCCCGGTGTGTGGTGGTATTATTGCTCGTGGTTCTGCCATGCCATGCACATGGAAATGAAGGGCCGCATGCTGGTGGAGCCGAAAAAGGCATGAGGCATCCAAAAGATGCGGCGAGATGGGGGATGGTGGCGATTGTCGCCGCCATTCCCGGCCTGGCGGGTGCTGAAACCATCCGCCTTTCCGCTGCCGCGACCCCTATACTTCAACAAGCCATCGACCGTGCACAGACGGGCGACGAACTGGTGCTGGAAAGCGGCGATTTTTCCGGGCCTGTGATCATTGGCACGTCCATTACGCTGCGCGGCGAGCCGGGTGCGGCCATTCGCGGCGCCGGTCAGGGCAGTGTCGTCACCATCACCGCCGAAGACGTGATCTTCAGCGGCATTATCGTATCCGGCTCGGGCGGTTCGCTGGAAGACATGAATTCGGGCGTCTTCGTCGCCCGCACCGCCAAACGGGCGATTGTTGAAAACAGCCGCTTTGAAGGAAATCTGTATGGCGTCTATCTGCATGGCGCAGACGATTCCATCGCGCGCAACAATGTCATTATCGGTACTGGTGAAGGCCGTTTAAGCGAAACCGGCAACGGCGTGACCCTGTGGAACGCGCCCGGCGCACGCGTCACCGGCAACGACATCAGCTTCGGGCGCGACGGCATCGCCACCAATGCCAGCAAACGCAACGTGTTCAGCGGTAACCGGTTCAGCAATCTGCGATTTGCCATCCACTACATGTACACCAACGACAGCGAGATCAGCGATAATGTCTCCAGCGGCAATTCGGTGGGATACGCCATCATGTTTTCCAGCCGCCTGAAGATCACTGGAAACGTCTCCGATGGCGACCGGGACCACGGCCTGCTTTTGAATTACGCCAACAGTTCCACCGTCACCGGCAATACGGTGCGCGGCCATATGCAGCCCGCATCGCGCTGGAGCGAACGCGGCATCCGCTCGCAGGAACATGGTGTGCCGGCCGCCGATGACGAGACTGCCGCGGATACCTCGGGAATGCGACCCGGCCCGGAAAAATGCGTCTTCATCTACAATGCCAACCGCAACCGCCTGCGCGACAACCGTTTCGAAGGTTGCGATATCGGCATTCATTTCACCGCCGGTTCGGAAGGCAACATGATGAGCGGCAATGCCTTCATCGCCAATCGCAACCAGGTCAAATATGTCGGCACGCGTTATGTCGACTGGTCGGAAAAGGGGCGCGGCAATTACTGGAGCGACAACCCCGCTTTCGATCTGGATGGTGACGGCATAGCCGACAATCCCTATCGCCCGAATGATCTGATTGACCGCGTGCTGTGGACCGCGCCGCAGGCGCGGGTGCTGACCAGCAGCCCCGCCGTGCAGGTGGTGCGCTGGGCGCAGGCGCGGTTTCCAGCCCTTTTGCCGGGCGGGGTCACCGACAGTCATCCCTTGATGTCGCCGCCGCAGCCTCCCAGGGAGCCACGCTCATGAGCACGACCGTAAGCGTTCACGATGTGACCAAGACCTATGGCGGCAAGGTCAATGCCCTGCGCGAACTGAGCTTTAACCTTCATGAAGGGGAGACCGTAGCTCTGGTCGGCCACAATGGCGCCGGAAAAACCACGCTGATCAAATTGCTGCTCGGGCTTATTCGCCCGACGTCGGGGCATGTGGAGGTGCTGGGCGAGAACCCGGCGAATGGCGATTTCGCCGTGCGTCAGGCGCTTGGTTACCTGCCGGAAAGCGTGTCTTTCCACCTGGCGCTGACGGGGCGGGAAACGCTTGCCTTCTACGCCCGTCTCAAGCGGGTGCCCATGCAATCCGCCGACAGCCTGTTCGAGCGTGTCGGCCTTGCCGCCGTGGCCGCCGACCGGCCCATTCGTACCTATTCCAAGGGCATGCGGCAGAGGCTTGGCCTTGCCCAGGCATTGCTCGGCGCACCAAGGGTTCTGCTGCTCGATGAACCGACCAGCGGCCTCGACCCGGCCCTGCGGCGCAATTTCTACAACCTCGTCGATGAATTGCGGGCAGGCGGCGCGACGATCCTCCTGTCGTCGCATGCGCTGGGGGAACTGGAGGATCGGGCCGGACGCGTCATCATCGTCAATCGTGGCGTGCGCATTGCCGATGGCACGCTGGATGATCTGAGACGGATCGCCAGCCTGCCGTCGCGTATCCGTATCCGCCCGACTGGCGGGGGCGGAGCCGCAGCACCTGCCGATCCCGCGGCGCAATGGACCCCGACCGGAGACGGCGCTTACGAGACGGAGGTGGCGCATGCCGCAAGGCTGCCGCTGCTGCACCGCCTCACTGCGGCTGCTGCCGGTATCGAAGCCCTGAGCCTCATCGAGCCGACGCTCGATGATCTCTATGCCCATTTCCTGAACAGCCAGGAGGCCGCGTCGTGAGCAACATCCTGATCATTGCGGGAAAGGAAATTCGCGAAGGCATGCGCAATCGCTGGGTGCTGGCCACGACATTGCTGCTGGCAATGCTCGCCCTGACGCTGACGTTTCTCGGCAGCGCGCCGACCGGCAATGTCGGCGCCAGCCGCGTGGATGTGGTCATCGTCAGCCTCTCCAGCCTGACGATCTTCCTTGTGCCGCTGATCGCGCTGCTGATTTCCCACGATGCCATCGTGGGTGAGGTGGAGCGTGGCACCATGCTGCTGCTGCTCGCCTATCCGGTGGGGCGCAGCCAGATCGTTCTGGGCAAATTTCTCGGCCACATCGCCATCCTCTGCTTCGCCACCACCTGCGGATATGGCACGGCGGCGCTTGCGCTGGCGCTGATGGGCGGCGCGACCGGCCTTGAGGGCTGGCTGTCGTTTATTTCCATGACGGCATCGTCCGTGCTGCTCGGCGCGGTCTTCGTCGCCATCGGTTATCTCGTCAGTGCGCTATCTTCGGAGCGCAGCACGGCCGGCGGCGTGACGATCGGCATCTGGCTGTTCTTCGTGCTGATCTACGACATGGCCCTGCTTGGCGGGCTGGTGGCGGCGCAGGGCCGTTCGCTGCCCGGCGGATTGCTGGATTTCCTGCTGCTCGCCAATCCGACGGATGCCTATCGGCTCCTCAATCTCGGCAGCGGCGGGGCGGCGGCCCTTTCCGGCATGGGCGGGCTTGCCAAAAACTCCATTCTCACCGGTGGCGTGCTGCTTGCCGCCCTTTGCGCCTGGACGGTTGTTCCGCTCGGCCTAGCTTCGCTGTTTTTCTCAAGGAGGGACGTATGAAAACGGTCCGTTTTGCCCTTGTTCTTGTGGCTTCGCTGCTGCTTGCCGCCTGCGAAAATGAGCAGCAGGCGGAAACGCCGCCGCCCTTTTCGCTCACCGCCGAGGCCATGGGGCGATATTGCGGCATGAACGTGCTGGAACATGCCGGGCCGAAGGGGCAGATCATCCTGCGCCAGATACCGGAAGCCATATGGTTCTCTTCAGCCCGGGACACGGTGGCCTTCACCATGCTGCCGGACGAACCGAAGGAGATCGCGGCGATTTACGTGTCCGACATGGGCAAGGCAGCAAGCTGGGAAAAGCCCGGCGCGGAAAACTGGATCGACGCGCGCAAGGCCTTCTTCGTGATCGGCAGTTCCCTGCGCGGCGGCATGGGCGCGGAGGAAGCCGTGCCCTTTTCCGAAGAGGCGGCAGCAAGGCAATTCGTCGGCAAGAACGGCGGCGAAGTCGTTAAATTCAACGATCTGCCCGAGAATTACATTCTTGGCGCCGGTGGCGAGGCGGCGGACGATCCGGCCGCGGAAGGGGCGCATGATCATGGATAACAAACCAGGCCGCCGCCGCTTCATCACGCTCATGGCTGCCTTTGCGGGCCTGCCGCTTTTACCTGACAGGGGTTTTGCCTCAGTCTCCCCCGTTGTCTGGCGGGGACAGGCACTCGGCGCGCCGGCAACGCTTGTGCTCAATCATCAAAACCCTGCAGAGGCGGAGCGCCTCCTGCGCAGGGTGGTGGTCGAGGTGGCGCACCTCGAGAGTATTTTCAGCCTGTTTCGGCCGGAATCGGCGCTGAGTGAGCTTAATCGCACCGGTGCCCTTGCCGCGCCGCCCTCCGAAATGGTGGAGCTGCTGGAATTGTGCCGCAGCTTCCACGGGCTTGGGGACGGACGTTTCGATCCGACGATACAGCCGCTCTGGCTGCTGCATGCCCGGCATTTTTCGAGCGACGGTGCCGATCCCGCCGGCCCATCCGCACGGGATATGAGAAAGGCATTGGCGCTGGTGGGCTTCGACAAGGTAAGTTTCGACGCGAACCGTATTGCACTGGGGCAGCGCGGCATGGCGCTGACGCTGAACGGTATTGCCCAGGGCTATATTACTGACCGCATCGTTGCCCTGTTGCGGGATGCGGGTGTGACCAGCAGCCTGGTGGATATGGGCGAAAATCGCGCCATCGGCAATAATGCGCGAGGCGCGCCGTGGCGCATCGGTCTTGCGCAATCGGAAGATGCCACCCTTCCTGACATGGTTCTCGACATCACCGACCGTGCCGTGGCGACCTCGGCGGGCGCCGGGTTCCAGTTCGACCGCGCCGGCAATTTCAGTCATATCCTCGATCCGCGAACGGGCCTCAGCGCGCGCCGTTATGCGCGGGTCTCGGTGGTTGCCGACGATGCGGCCACGGCCGATGCGCTATCGACCGCCTTCAGCCTGATGGACGAGCGGGAGGTGGAAACGCTGCGCGCATCGCTTCGCAATGTCGAGGTGTATCTGCGCGCCTGAACCCGCAGGTTTCAGAAGCGGTTTTCCGGACGTGGCGCGTGTCGCGCCGCGAGATTGAGGTCGTGCATCGCCATCAGAACCAGTGTCGAGGGATCGTCACTTCCCGGTCCCGCAGGCCTTTTGCGGCAATATTGGCCTATGCCGGAGATGCAAGGAGCACGCCAGCAAGTGCCAGCCGGAAAGTGCGTGTCGCCTGCCAGCCCGTCCGATCCCGGCGCCCCGCCGATCAACGTGGCGGAAGAGCCGGAAATCCGGCACCGTTCCGGAAAAACGGCTGCCATGGCCGGCCTTTGGGGCGGCATCGGGGAGGGAAGGAGAGAAACCCATCTGCCGGCCCGCAGGACCTCAGGGCTGTCGCAGGGACACGCCTTTCATGCGGTCAGGCGGAAAGAGGTGGTGCGCGCGGCGCGGCGCTCATCAGAAGAACGGATGGCCTGAACGCGGCCGTATCCGCCACGAAACCTTCACCGGTCTCGATGAGGAGCGGCCTGCCGGTCATATCGGCCGGTTGCGGCAGCAGGATGCCGGCCACGATCCGGCAAACCTCGCAGAGGGGAACAACGGCGTGCCGGTCGGGGTGGGACTGGCCATCGTCGTGATCGAAAATGTGGCAAAGATCCGGCAGGCTGCCATCAGGCAGCATATAGGCGGAGATTTCAGTTGCGGCGAAACCGGCTTCTGTCACCGGCACGCGATGGGCGAAACCGATGGCGAACAGGGCAAGAGCGCACAGAATGCGCATCCCCTTCTGCCATGTCGTCGCCTTTGTGATCATTGCCGGAATTCCCGCCCGAACACTCTCTGAAATTCGCTTTATATTCCCATCCCGTCGATTCACCCGAGACGGACAATTGTCACGGCGGGGATGACATGACGTTACGGAGGTACTCTGTGGCATCGCGCGTGCTTCGTCTGTGCGATAGGTCAAACAGCTCCAAGTTTGGTGACGAGCGCCAGGCGATTTCCCGCACACTGCCGGTCAGCATGGCTTGGCCTTCGAGGCTTTTTGCGCTAATCACACCGGATGATAAAAACCTCGAGTATCACCTGCATCTAGCTCCCGCCGCAGCGCGAGGAGCATCGAGCGGGAAGCCGGCCGGCTTCACGCTTGGCGTCGGCTTGCCTGAAGGCAGGCGAATGCGAACACATGCAGTGAGACTAACTCGATGGAAAATTATTTCGAAAGCCCCTTCCGGGGCATCACGCTCGACAGGCAGGTAAAGAACCCGAACCTTGTCGTCGGTAAATACAGCTATTATTCCGGCTATTATCACGGCCACAGCTTTGAAGATTGCGCCCGTTATCTGCTGCCGGATGAGGGTGCGGACAGGCTGGTGATCGGAAGCTTCTGCTCAATCGGTTCAGGCGCCGCCTTCATCATGGCGGGCAATCAGGGCCATCGGAACGAGTGGATCAGCACCTTCCCGTTCTTCTTCATGCCGGAGGTGCCGGAATTCGAGGAAGCCGAGAATGGCTATCTGCCGGCGGGCGACACCGTCATCGGCAATGATGTCTGGATAGGTTCGGAAGCGATCATCATGCCCGGCATCAAGATCGGCGATGGCGCCGTCATCGGAACCCGGGCGCTGGTGACGAAGAATGTCGAACCTTACGCGATCGTCGGCGGCAACCCCGCCAGAACCATTCGCAAGCGGTTTGATGACGATGACATTGCCCGCCTGCTGGAGATGAAATGGTGGGAGTGGCCGGCGGAAAGGCTCAAGGCCGCAATGCCGCTCATGACCAGCAGCAATGTCGCGGAGCTGTATCGGTTCTGGCAGTCTGACATTCTGTAGATATAAAATTGCCGGCTCGTCTGCTTGAGGCGGGCCGGCGATCGCTCCTGACCCAGGAGCTGTTTCCGGATATGTGAAGGCCAGACACCCACTCTGTCAGTGCAATTCCAGGCCTTCCTGAAGAATGGATTTTTGAACCGCCTCGCGCCCCTTCACGCGGCTGTACCAGGCTTGCAGGTTATGCAGGTGATCGAAGTGGATTGGCGCATTGTAATATGATTTCAACCATGGGGCCTGCCCCCAACCCGCCAGGGCAAACAGATAAGCATCAGCGACCGTGAACCTGTCCCCCATCAGAAAATCCTTGTCCGCAAGATGCTCGTTGATCCACGCGAAGCGTTTCTCCAGCTTCGGCCTTGCCGTCTCGATATAGTCACCAGCCTGACGCGCATAAAGGAGCGGGATGAAGCCCTTGTGGATTTCGGTCGAAAGAAAGCTCAGCATCTCCTGCAGCCTGTAGCGCGCAAAGGTTCCATTCGCCGGCGCAAGGCCCGCCTCGGGCTTCTGGTCTGCAAGATATTGAACGATGACGGGACCTTCCCGCAGCACGTTGCCGTCTTCAAGCTCCAGCGCCGGAATATAGCCATGCGGGTTGATGTTGTAGAAGTTCTTCCCCTGATCCGTTGTGCGATCATTCTGATCGACCTTGATGAATTCGACGTCGAGACCCAGCTCGTTTGCGACGATATGGGGAGAAAGCGAGCAAGCGGCGGGCATGAAATACAACTTCATTCTGATAGGTCTCCATGGATTTCGGCACCATTCTTCCGTTGCAGGAAAGGCGTGACTTCCATGTAGGTCAGGCGGTATAAAAACGTAAGAACGCAAAAACTTGTCATCTAGGTACATAAATTATACCTGGTGCAGCTGAAAGGCTAACCGATGAAGGACACCGTATCGGGCTGCTCCGTTGAACAAGCCATGCATCTGCTCGGCGGGCGCTGGCGTCTGCTCATCGTGTCTTATCTCGTGGACGGGCCGAAGCGGTTCAACGAACTCAGGAGACTGGTGCCGGGCATTTCCCAGAGAATGCTCACCCTCGATCTCCGCGCACTTGAAGACGCAAAACTCGTGGCGCGCACGGTCTATCCGACCACGCCAATCAAGGTGGAATATGCTCTGACGGAGGAAGGCCGGCGGCTGGAGAAGGTGGTGGCCGTTGTTCAGGAATTCGGCCTGTGGCTGAAGGCGCGGGACGCTGCGTCAAGTTGAATGGCCATTCGGGTCAGATGTCGCCTTGTCTCGGTAGGCAAAGACCGGCGGATCGGACATGCCGAAATGCCGGTCTTTGGGCTCATGGATGTTCAGCCCGGCATCATCGCCGGCTGGTTTGCGGGAAATTTTGCCACATCCTCAATGCTGACATTGAGATGCTGGGCCACCAGCGCCGGCGGGGTGTGCGTGAGCCATGAGGACAGGCTGACCTCCTGATATTCGGCAGTCTTGAAGACCGCGACGAATTGCAGGTCGGTCGTCCCGGTATTTTCGATGATGTGGCCCTGGCTTCTTTTCACGTAACCAATATCGCCGGCGCGGAAGTCGGCCGTCTGGCTGCGCGGGCCCGCGTCGAACACGGTCATCCGGCCTTCGCCCTTGATCCAGTATTGCCATTCATCCGCATTGGGGTGCCAGTGCATTTCGCGCACACCGCCGGGCTTGATCGTTTCAATGGCGGCGGCGATGGTTTTGGACACGGTGAAGGCGCTGCTGTCCGCAAGGCGAATAATGCCCGCGGCATTTTCCTTCAGCGGTTTTGATGCAGCGAGTTTATAGGTGAACGGGAACGGGGGAAGACCGGCACCGGCAACGGCCTCCTGATCCCCGGAGAGCGGTCCTGGCTCCTTGCCCTGGAAAATCCAGAGGTTCTGCAGCGGAATGTTCCGGAACACGTCCTGCGCGACGCCGAAATTCTTGGCCAGCAGTTCCGGTGAGGTATGCGCCAGCCAGTCAGTGAGAAGCAGGGTGCCATATTCGGACTGATCGCCTTCATCGAATACGATGACGAATTCGCATCCTTCAGGGCCAAGCCCCTGCAGCGAATGAGGGTAACCGGCCGGAAAATACCAGAGATCACCGGCCTCGACATCCTGTACATAGGCGCGGCCCTGCGTATCGAGCACCGTGATGCGGCAACGCCCATTGGTCATGATCGCCCATTCTGCGGCGCGGTGCCAGTGCATCTCGCGAATGCCGCCCGGTCCCAGCCGCATGTTGACGCCGGACACGGCATCCGAAATCGCGAAGTCCGACTTGGTGACCTGGCGTGCCCATCCGCCGTTCTGGATACGTTTGGCGGCATTGTTGAACGAGCCCCAGAAGAGCTGCATGTCGCCCACATCGGTTGCCGGCGGGCTCTGGAAGGATGGGAACTGGTCGTTGATCGCGGGGTTCTTCGGGCCGGGATCGCTGAGGCCCGCGGCATTGGCATTGATTGCGCCTTCGGCGGGCTGATCAGGATTGCCGAAAGATGCTGCTCCGGCCGTGCTGGCGGCAAGAGCAGTGCCGCCGACGGCGCCGATTGCGAGGACTGCGCGTCTGGTCAATGTTTCCATTTCAGAACTCCTTGTTCATGGCGAATTGGGCCGAGGTGTCGGCCGAGGTGTCGATAGAGCGGGTCTGCGATGCGAGCTGGAGCACGGCGATGCGGTCGATCAGCTCGGCATTAAAGAGGCGGTGTTGCAGCTGGCAGAAGGCTTTTGGATCGAGCGCGTCGCGCCGGTCGGTTTTCCGGGTGGTGCGGGTGGCGATGCAGGATGTCTTGTCCAGTGCCGGAACAGCCTGTGTGCCTTCGGACGTTTCACTGAGCGCCGGCACGGGAGCGGAAAGTCCGCCCAGCCTGTCAATCGTCTGCGGTGTGAGGATGCGGAAGGCGCTGGCTGATGCGACGTCTTCGGAGACTGCAAGCACCGGTTCGCTATTCCTGATCAGGAAAGCATTGCCACCGAGCACGGCAACCGTACCCAGTGCCAACACCGCTGCGACTTTGAGACGACGGGGTCTCTGCTGGTCGGCATTCTTGCTGATGGAGGTCATGCCCTGCTCCTAAAAAGGGGTGATGGTGTCGTCAGGAACGTTCGGTGGGGAAGCGCTTGACTGGAGCAAAGGCTACGGCGGAGGAGCGGAGCCGGCATCTATACAGAGGTCTAGTTCGTATAGCGGAAGGTGTTGGCGGCGGGGTAAGCGCCGAGAGGTATCCGCTCAACGGCAATGCCTGCCCGGACGCCAGGCGTCGGAGCATGAAGTGGCGACGGATTTTACCTGAGAGGATGCAGTTAAAGCGATGGAAGGCTTGCCTGCGAGCGGATATGGGCTGGCTCACTTGCCCGGTGGCGAAGCGTCAGCCGTCAGGACGGCCGGGCGAGAACGGATTCCAGGCATCCGATCAGACTGACGATGTTCACCGGCTTGCCGAGAAAGGCCAAAGCGCCACCGTTCAAGGCCGCATTCCGGGTGCGCTCATCCTGATAGGAGGTGACGAAGATCATCGGCGCATGCTCGCCGCGCCGGTTCAACTCACTCTGCAATTCGATGCCGGACAGTCCGGGCATCTTCACATCCACGATGATGCAGTCGATGTCCGTCTGCTGCTGCGCTTCCAGAAAGTGTTCGGCAGAAGCATACAGGCGGCATTCGTAACCGAAGGACATGATGAGATCATCCATGGCTTCGCGAATGGCGGGATCGTCGTCGACGACGGCAATGACGGGAACGGGGGGCAATGAAAGCGACCTTTTCTGTTTTTCTTTCATCTTCTATGCGCGCGTGCCCCTGCGAAAGATACCATACTAAGATACAGGTGGCCTGGGCTTCTCGCCGATCAGCTCTGCTTTCCGCACGAGGTCGGCGACCGATCTGGCCTCCATTTTTCGCATGACATTGCCACGGTGCAGTTTCACGGTAACTTCGCTGATGCCGAGTTCATAGGCGATCTGCTTGTTCATCAGGCCGCGGACAACAGCGCCCATGACCTCGCGTTCCCTTGGTGTCAGCTGTTCGGCAAGGGAGGTGACGGCCTCATTCTGGGCGCTTTCGCGGCGTTGCGACGCATCCCTTTCCATCGCTGCCGCAACGGCGTCAAGAATGTCCTGTTCCTTGAAGGGCTTGGTCAAAAAATCGACGGCGCCGGCCTTCATCGCCCGTACGCTCATGGGGATATCGCCGAATCCGGTCATGAAAATGATCGGCATCCTGTTTCCGACGCGTTCCAGCTGCATCTGGAAATCAAGGCCGCTTATGCCCGGAAGCCGCACATCAAGCAGCAGGCAGCCGGGCCGGTTCAGATTGGCTTTTTCGAGAAAGGCGGCAGCGCTGTCGAAAGCTTCGGCATCGAATTTCATGGAGCGGAAAAGATCGGTGAGTGCTTCGCGCATCGACAAATCGTCGTCGACGATGAACACGATGGGTGATGGTGGCTCCTTTGCCGACTTGCGCAATTCAGGCATGTTCCATCTCCTGGCTAACCGGCATGGAAATGGTAAAGACCGCCCCGCCGAGAGGATGATTGTCACCGGTAAGCCTGCCGCCCCGTGCTTCCAGTGTCGTGCGGCAGATGGAAAGCCCCATGCCCATTCCGGTCTCCTTGGTCGTGAAAAACGGAGAGAACAGCTTTTCCTTCATCTGCACCGGGAAACCCGGTCCATTGTCGTGAACGGCAATATGGATATTGTCGCTGTCTTCGCGCTCCTTTCGCACCGTAATGGTGCGATTATCGGTGCCCGCCTCGTCCATGGCCTGAATGGCATTGGTGAGAAGGTTGATGAGAACCTGCTGCAACTCGATCCTGACAGCCATTATCAGCGGCGTGGCGGTTTTTTCCACATATACCGTGGTTCCGCTGCGTTCCAGCTCATGTTCCAGAAGACTGAGCGTTTCATCGATGAATTCATCCAGGTCGAAGGTTTCCATCTTGCCGCTCGTATGGGCGAGCAGGCTGCGTGTGTTCTGGATGATTTCACTGGCGCGCTGCCCATCGCGGATCATGCGTTCGGCCGACCGGCGGGCGGCGGCAATATCCGGCGGATCGCGATCGAGCCACCGCAGCAATGTCTGCGCGTTGACGATGATGGCGCCAAGTGGCTGGTTCAGCTCGTGGGAGAGCGATGCGGACATGGCGCCGACGGCCGCCGCCTTCGAGGCCTTTGTCAGCTCCGCCTGCGCCTCCGCCAGTGCTTTCAACGCCATTTCGCGCTGGGTGATATCCACCATGCTGACCACCACACGGTTGAAGGAGGCCGCTTCCGCAGGAAAACTGATGGAAAGAAGCACCAGCTTGTCTTCGCCGGTGTCTGTGCGCACCACCACCTTGTCTTCGAAGACAGGCCGGTTGTCGATGATCGCCTGCAGGACATCGACGAATTTGCCGGAAGAAGAAACGACCGATTGCTGGAGAGTGCCGCGGATTGAGGAGTCGTAACCCAGCATTTCCTTTCCGGCCTCATTCGACGCAACGACGGTTATGAGATCGATGCAGTGCTGCGCAAAGTCCGGATTGGCGCGGGCATGGGCGCGCATGTCGGTGATGCCCTGTTGCTTGAGGCCCATCAGTAGGGCGTGAAGTTTCGAATAGTCGCGTTCCCAGAGTGCGACGCGCGTGCGGTCGAAGATAGAGCGATAACGCTCTTCGCTTTCCTTCAGTGCCGTATTGACCGACACCATCGCTAACCGGGCGGTCTCCGTTTTCAGAAGCAGCACGGTCGTGACGGCAAGCGCTGCAAGGGCGACGACCAACCGAAGGGCCGACTGGAAATCCGCGTCCTGCGCATGGGTCGCTGCATAGGACAGGAGGGAGAGAATGGCGCAGGCGCAGGAGATCGCGATCAGTCCCGACCAGCTTACAGCCTGCGCGGCCAAAAGCATCGTGATGACATAGAGGACGGCAATCGCCCCTTCTATGTCGGTATAGGTATCGACGTAAAATACCGCGGCCGCCAGCGCCAGCGCCCCAAGGCCAAAGGCCAGATGGTGCGTCCCGCCTTCCGGCTCACGCGCGCGAAACATCCTTGACGCAATCGACATTGTTCCCCCGATGCGATTTTTGCCGACAATACGGTTTTTTCAGCACAACCTGACCTATACATAGGTCTTGGTTGTTTCCGTCGTCCAAGCATCAGGATAGCGGGAAATGGGTGCGGTGTTATATGCAAAAATCTGCATGTAATACCTTTCGTCCACAGGCGCGCACCGATGTCTACGGTGCGCGCGTGCGCTTCGCTGGTCAGACCGTTGCAGCGCTTACGGTGATTGGTACGCCCTTGTAGGAGGGTGTTCCAGAAAGACGGTCGTAATGGCCGAGCGCCACCACCGCATTCATCTCGGGATAATAACCCGCGGCCGAACCCTTCGGGATATTATATTCGACGGCGGTGAAACCATGCACGAGGTGGCGTCCCTCGCTGTCTTTGCCGATGCCGTGAATGTCGATGCTGTCGCCATCCTTCAGGCCACGTTCGGCAAGGTCGTGCCGGTTCATGAAGATAACGTCCCTTCTGCCAAAGACGCCGCGATACCGGTCATCCATGCCATAGATCGTCGTATTGTACTGATCGTGGCTGCGGATGGTGGTCAGCACAAGGGCGTCGGGATTGGAGATGCGCGGATCTTCCTCAAGCCCGGTGGCGAGGAGGAAGTTGGCCTTGCCGCTCTCCGTATTCCAGCGACGGAATGAGGCCGCGACATCAAGGCGGAAACCGCCTTTCACCCGGACCCGGCTGTTGAAATCCGTAAAGTCGGGGAAGACCTTCTCGATCTTGTCGCGAATGCGGTCGTAATCGGCAATCAGCCAGTCCCAGTCAATTCCGTGACGATTTCCGATCGTCGCCCTGGCGATGCCGGCGATGATGGCGGGCTCTGACCTCACCAGTTCACCCGGCGGTTTGAGGAAACCGCGGGACGCATGCACCATCGACATGGAATCCTCGACTGTGACCGCCTGCGGACCGGACGCCTGGCTATCCAGATCGGTTCGGCCGAGACAGGGCAGGATCAGTGATGTTCTGGCGGTCAGAAGGTGGGAGCGGTTGAGCTTCGTCGCGATGTGGACGGCGAGATCGAGTTTGCGCATGCCCTTAAAGGTCGCGCCGGTGTCCGACATGGCGACAGCGAGGTTTCCGCCAAGACAGATGAGCGCCCGGGATTTTCCGGCGATGATTGCCTCCACGGCCTCTATGGCATTGTGACCCTTCTCCGCAGGGGGGCGAAAGCCGAAAGCGCGCTCCATGCCGTCAAGCAGCGCCTTGTTCGGGATCTCGGTGATGCCGACGGTGCGATCCCCCTGAACATTGGAGTGGCCGCGAATGGGCGCGATCCCGGCGCCCGGACGGCCCATATTGCCGCGCAGCAGCAACAGGTTTGCGATCTGCTGCACGTTGCCGGTACCCTTGGCGTGCTGTGTAATGCCCATGCCGTAACAGATGATAACGTTCGAGGCTTTCACATAAACACGGGCGACGCTGTCAATCGCCTCTTTCGTCAGCCCGCTGACGGAGCAGATCGTATCCCAGGAGGTGGCGTCGATATCGGCGCGCAGCATGTCGAGGCCGGCGGTATGTTCCTCGATGAAGACCCGATCGAGCAACCCGTCGCCGCCGTTCCTCAGGCTCTCCGCATCCAGTTCGAACACCGCCTTCATGATGCCCTTGAGGGCTGCGAGATCGCCGCCGGTGCGCAGCTGATGGTAGGCGGAGGCGATCGGCGTCGAGGAGAGCGTCGCCATTTCGATCGGGTCCTGTGGGGCGGCAAAGCGTTCCAGCGCCCGTTCCTTCAGCGGATTGAACACGACGATCGGTACGCCGCGTTTTGCGGCATTATGCAGCGTCGTCATCATGCGGGGATGGTTAGTGCCGGGATTGTGGCCGAAGCTGAAGATCGCATCGGCATGATCGAAATCCTCCAGCGTCACCGTGCCTTTGCCAACGCCGATGGATTTCGGAAGGCCGACGCTGGTGGCCTCATGGCACATGTTGGAACAGTCAGGAAAATTGTTCGTCCCGTAGGCGCGCACAAAAAGCTGGTAGAGAAACGCGGCCTCGTTGGACGCCCGGCCGGAGGTATAGAATTCCGCCCTGTCGGGATCATCGAGCTTGTTGAGTTCCCGCGCGATCAGGGTGAATGCCTCGTCCCAGGCTATCGGCTCGTAGTGATCACTCTCGGTATTGTAATGCAGGGGAAGGGTCAGCCGGCCGGCATCCTCGAGCTTGTGATCCGTCCATTGCCACAATTCGGAAACCGTATGTTGTGCGAAAAACTCGGGTCCGGATCGTTTCGCCGTCGATTCCCAGGTGATGGCCTTCGCGCCGTTTTCGCAGAACTCGAAGGACGAGGTGTGTTTGGGGTCGGGCCAGGCGCAGCCGGGACAGTCGAAACCCTCGGGCTGATTTGCCTTGAGCAGCGTCATGGTGCCCTGTGCGACGATCTGCTGATGCGCGAGCGTTTTCGCAACAGCTTTCAACGCGTCCCAGCCGCCAGCTGGATGATCGTATTTTTCAATACCTTCCGGCCGTTCTTCTGCCATGTCGGAATTCCTTCGATTTGCAGATTGACGATTGTCGTGCCCGCTGACGCTAACGCAACTGCGGAAGAGTAAACATCATACTCAGGCATAGGTTGCCTGCTCGCTCGAGGTCGGAACGAAAAAGGCCGCCTCCTGCGGCGGGGGCGGCCTTGGCGGATTGGGAGGGGAGATCCGCGGCTCCGGGGAGGGGACCCGGAGTTCATGGCTTCTGCGAGCCAATCGCCCTGGGGCGGGGCGACAGGCCAAAACTATCCCGGGTCCGAACCTGCCGAAACTACACTTAGGTATCGGGTGGACTGTACCAGCAGCCGATTTCTCCAGAGCCATCCTTCTTTCTATCTTCGGTGCCGATCAGACAGCCGCAACAGGGGCGCTCAACAACGGGCGGTCGATTGCAAAAGGAGAACGATCATGGACACGACCACAATTGCCAGACACCGCAAGCTTCCACTCGCAACGCCGACCGACCTCGGCGCTGAAGCGACCCGCGACATCGCCGCTGCTCTCGCCGCGCTTCTGGCGGATGTCTTCACGCTCTACATCAAGACCAAGAATTTCCACTGGCATGTTTCCGGTCCGCATTTCCGTGATTATCACACCCTGCTGGACGAACAGGGCGCCCAGATATTTGCGATGACCGACGACATTGCCGAAAGGGCGCGCAAGATCGGCGGCACGACCATTCGCTCCATCGGTCAAATTGGCCGGCTTCAGCGCCTCCTTGATAATGACGCAGACTTCGTCACGCCCGAAGATATGCTCGCCGAGCTGCGCGAGGACAACAAGCAGCTTACCGCCATCCTGCGGCAAACGCACAACCTCACCTCCGACCTCAACGACCACGCCACCACCAGCCTGATCGAAAACTGGATTGACGAGACCGAGCGCCGGACCTGGTTCCTGTTCGAAACCACCCGCCGCGCGCGGTGAAACCAGGCAAGAAATCCAAATGACCGACAATCCTGTCGAGCTGGCAATTTCCAGACGGCAGGTTCTGCTGGCCGGTGCCGCGCTTTCCACAGCGATGGCCATGCCGTCGATCGCATTTTCAAAATCCATCCCATCCCGCAACGAAGGAGCATTTCCAATGACCGAATCATTCGTAAAGACCAAGGACGGCGTCGATATCTATTTCAAGGACTGGGGTCCGAAGGATGCCCAGCCGATCGTCTTCCATCACGGCTGGCCCTTGTCCTCCGACGACTGGGATGCGCAGATGCTGTTCTTTGCCCAGAACGGTTACCGCGTTGTGGCCCACGACCGTCGTGGCCACGGCCGTTCCCAGCAGGTGAGCGACGGCCACGATATGGATCACTATGCCGCCGATGCATCCGCCGTCGCCGAACATCTCGATCTCAGGAATGCGGTTCACATCGGCCACTCGACCGGTGGCGGTGAGGTTGCCCGTTATGTGGCCAAATTCGGTGAGCCGCAGGGCCGCGTTGCGAAGGCGGTTCTAGTCTCCGCCGTTCCCCCGCTGATGCTGAAGACGCCTTCCAATCCCGGCGGCCTGCCGATCGAAATCTTCGACAGCTTCCGCAGGGGCGTGGCCGAAAACCGCGCCGAGTTCTTCCTCGACGTCCCGACCGGTCCCTTCTATGGTTTCAATCGGTCCGGTGCCAAAGTCTATCCCGGTGTCATCCAGAACTGGTGGCGTCAGGGCATGATGGGTAGCGCCAAGGCCCATTATGACGGCGTCAAGGCCTTTTCGGAAACCGATCAGACGGAAGACCTGAAAGCGATCACAGTGCCGACGCTCGTTCTCCACGGCGATGACGACCAGGTCGTGCCGATCGCAGATTCCGCTGAATTGTCTGTCAAACTTCTGAAGAATGGCACGCTGAAGGTATATAAGGGGTATCCGCACGGCATGCTGACGACCCATGCTGATGTCATCAATCCGGATTTGCTCGCCTTTGTGAAAAGCTGATCACCGCAAAAGGTCGCCGTCGGCCAAGGTTGATGGCGGCCAATGTCTCGTGCGCGGCTTGCCTGGATTGATCAGGGGGATGGCAGGAAGAAGTGGAAATGCGAAAACGGCTGCGGTGGCCGCCGAGCCGTTTTCTTGTGGTCACATCGTTGAAACCGCGCCCAGAAGTCCCGAAAGCGGCGAGGGCTCGTCAGATGTTGCATCATAGATGCACGGTGCTGCGAATATCGCCGCAAACACGATGGCTATGACAAACGCACGGGCGGAAACAACAGGCTTAAGCGAGCTTGAGCGTAACATCGATGTTCCCCCTCGTTGCCTTCGAATAAGGGCAGATCTGATGGGCGTCCTCGATGATCGCCTGCGCGACGGGGCGATCAATGCCGGGCAGGCTGATCGACAGGCGCGCCTGCAGAAAGAACTCGCCGCCCGTCGTGCCGAGGTCAACTTCCGCATCGACGGTGGTGTCGGCTGGGAGCCGGAGCTGGTGTTTCGCCGCTGCCTTTGTCATGGCGCCGATGAAACATGCCGACCAGCCGGCCGCAAAAAGCTGTTCGGGATTTGTACCCGGCTTTCCGCTGCCCGGAGGCGAGAGCTTGATGCCGAGCGCGCCATCATCGCTTTGTGCCGATCCGTCACGTCCGCCGGTCGTACGGGTCTTGCCGGTATAAAGAACAGTCTCGATTCTGGTCATGGGAGGCTCCTTTCATTTGCCGCTGCTGCGGCGTTTCGTGATAGGAGCTTTTTGATGGATCAGCGTATCCGGCATGTTTCCGGAAACTGCGAAACTGTATCGAAACGTATCGGCGTTTCGTCGCGGGTGATCGTCGGCCCGCATTCCCGTCAGGGAAAAGCCACTTCGGCCGCAAGCCCGCCGCCCTGCCTGTTATAGAGGCGAACCGAGCCGCCGATCGTTCCGGCGAGCTGCTGCGCGATCGCCAGTCCGAGACCCGTTCCGCCCGTGTCGCGGTTTCGCGATGTTTCAATCCGGAAGAAGGGCTGCATGGCATTTTGCAGCATCTCGTCGGGAATGCCGGGCCCACGATCAAGCACTGTGATAACCACCGTACCTTCGTCACGCCTGTCCACTTTAATTTCGGCACTGCCGCCGAATTTGAGGGCGTTATCTATGAAGTTCGTCAGGATTCTTCGCAACGCATGTGGCTTTGTCGACGCTGTGCCGCGCACCATGCCGGCAACCGAGACGGCTTTTCCGGTATCCTGGTAGTCGTAGGCGATGCTGTCGATAAAAGAGGCCAGATCGATACGGGATGATTTTTCGCCGTTGCCGTGAGCGCTGCGTGCGTAAGCGATGCCATCCTGCACCAGACGTTCGATTTCACGCAGGTCGCTGACCAGCTTCTCCTTTTCCGGCGTATCGTCAGCCATATCGGCCCGCAACCGCATCCGGGTGATGGGCGTCTGCAGGTCGTGCGAGATCGCCGCGAGAATTTGGACGCGCTCCTCGAGATATTGCGCGACCCGATCGCGCATGGCGTTGAACGCGCGGGCGGCGTGGGCAACTTCGCTTGGTCCGCTCTCACTCATCGGCAACCCCTTTTCCCCCGGTTCCAACGCTTCCGCTGCCGCGGCAAGCGTGCTGAGCGGTCTGGTCGTCTGTCGCACTGCAAACCACGTGCAGAGCAACAGAAGCGCCATCTGGGCGGCGAAGACATAAGGCAGCCATTCCGCCAGGGGCATGACGCCGCGCGGTGTCACGTCGATTGTCAAAGGTGCCCCGTCCGATAGCGTCAAATGCGCCTGAAGCCGCTTGCCGTCCCCGGGAATGGACTCGACCCTCACGGGAAAACGGTGTCCCGCCGCCTCCTCGATCCTCTGCGCAATTTCGGCGCCGTGGCCGGACATGTCCGAGACACCGGGAAGCCCGGGGCCGAGGACGAGTTGATAACTGCTGCTGCTCAGGCGATGCACCCACTGCGCCCGCTCATTCGCAGGCAGGCGGTCGATGATGGCGATCGATACCGCCAGATCCTGCTCCAGAGTGCCGAGCATGACCGCCTTTGCCGACATGTATCGTTCGGCAAAGAGGATGCTGAACGACAGGCCGTAGGCGATGGCAAGGCCGGTAAAAAGGATGATGAAAAGTCTGGAGCGCAATGAGCGCGGCCACCAGGCGGTGAGCAGGCGCGGGCCGTTCATACCCTCGGCTCCGAAATTTCCACGGGCACCGCAAAGACATATCCTTCCGCCCGCACCGTCTTGATGTAGACGGGTTCACGCGCGTCATCCCCCAGCCGCTGGCGCACGCGGCTCACGAGAAGGTCGATCGACCGGTCGAAAAGCTCGGCATCGCGTCCCTGGGTCAGATTTAACAGCTGGTCACGGTTGAGGACGCGCTGGGGATGATCGATGAAAACCCTGAGAAGCCGATACTCAGCCCCGCTCAAGGCAACGGTCGTGCCCTCCCTGTCCAGCAGGTGGCGGCCCACGGTGTCGAGGCGCCAGTCACCGAAGGTCAGGAGCTGCCCGGCCTCGCTGATCTGCAGATTGGGAGGCAGCATCCGCGTGCGGCGCAGGATGGCCTTGATCCGGGCAAGAAGCTCGCGGGCAGCGAAGGGCTTCGAGAGATAGTCGTCGGCGCCCATTTCGAGCCCGATAATGCGATCCATCTCGTCATCGCGGGCGGTCAGCATCAGCACCGGCGTGGCTTTATGTTTCCCCGCCCGCAACTCCCGGCATAGAACCAGCCCGTCATCGCCCGGCATCATCACGTCGAGCACGATGAGATCGACGGTATTACCGTCAAGAAAACTTCTCATCTGCCGTCCATCGGCTGCCACGCTGGTACGCAGGCCGTTCTTCTTCAGGTAGCTGGAGACCAGTTCCCTGATTTCCCTGTCGTCATCCACGACGAGGATATGGTCGATATGTTCCATTGGATGCTTTCGTCGTCCGGGCGGTTCGAGTGGCCCGCTACCGCGTCCCCTGTTGTCATGTGCAGTAAGACAACGGTTCGCGGGCGTCGGCAAGTTTAAAGCTTTGCGACGTCCAGAACAGCCCTGGCAAAAGCCTCGGGGGCTTCCTGCGGCAGGTTGTGGCCGATGCCGCCGCTGATATTGCGATGCTGATATTTGCCGGAAAACTTCGATGCGTAGGCGGAAGGGTCCGGATGCGGCGCGCCGTTGGCGTCGCCTTCCAGCGTTATTGTCGGCACGGTGATGACGGGCAGTTTCGCAAGCTGGTGCTCGTAATCATCGTACTTGGCTTCCCCGTCTGCCAGGGCAAGCCGCCAGCGGTAGTTATGGATGGTTATGGCCACATGGTCGGGATTGTCGAATGCGGGTGCAGAACGATTAAAGGTCTCGTCGCTGAATTTCCAGGTCGGAGATGCCGTCTGCCAGATCAGGCGCACGAAGTCGCGGGTGTTGGCGGCATAGCCTGCACGACCGCGTTCTGTCGCGAAATAGAACTGGTACCACCAGGAGAGTTCCGCCTTGGGCGGAAGCGGCTTCCTGTTGATCTCCTGGCTGCCGATAAGATAGCCGCTGACCGATACCAGCCCGGCGCAACGCTCGGGCCAGAGAGCTGCCATGATGTCGGCGGTGCGAGCGCCCCAGTCATAACCGGCAACGACCGCCTGTTTGACGCCGAGTGCGTCGAGGAAAGCGATCATGTCGACCGCAAGCGCCGCCTGCTGTCCGTTGCGTGCCGTGTCGTTCGAGAGAAAACGGGTCGTGCCATAACCGCGCAGATAGGGGATGAGTACCCGATATCCTGCCGATGCAAGAACGGGTGCGACATCGACATAGCTGTAGATATCGTAGGGCCATCCATGCAGCAGCAGCACGACCGGGCCGTCTGCAGGGCCGACTTCTGCATAACCGACACTGAGTACGCCTGCTTCAACCTGCTTCAGGGCACCAAAGGAGGTAGCTCCGTCGCGTCTGGTTGATGGCTGAGGCGGAAGCGCTTCGCCCTTGGCATGAGCAAGGCCTGCTGCCCCGAATTCGACGGCGGCAACCGTCATTGCGGCAATGCCGAAGAAGCGCCGACGCTGGAAATTGATCTCGGAATTCATTGCTGTCTCTCCTGTCCATGTTGGATGTGGGCAGGTAACGCCGTGCGTGTATCCTCGATGTGTCCCAAGGCGGACGAATGTGAATGGTTTTGTAGCAGGGCGCATTCCGGATACAGACTGATACATTCGGTTCGCCCTCCGAAAGCAATCAGCCGCCCCGGTGTCCGGAGCGGCTGTGCTGAAGTTCGATGCGGGCGCCGATTATTTCGCGGATTGCCGGGCGGCCTGTTCGATGACGTCAGCGACCTTTTCGGGCTGGGAGGCGAAGACCGCGTGGCTTGCCGCAATCTCGGTCACCACACTGCCGGCGCGCTTGGCCATGTCACGTTCCAGATCGGGGTTGATCGACCGGTCCTGCGTTGCGACAATCGACCAGCTTTTCTTGGTTTTCCAGGCCGGTTCGCCGGCCTTGGCGGCAAAGGCGGCCTTGGCGGCGAAGACTTGACTTCTTGCCATGAAGGCGGCGTCCTCATGCGGCAGGTCGCCGGCGAAATCTTGTGCAAAGACGGCCGGATCGAGATAGAGGAACGCGCCATCCTTCGTCGGCTTGATGCCTGTGCCGGCGGGCGGTTTCGAGCCGGCGAGATCGAGAAGGCTCTCTCCTTTTTCGGGCTGGAAGGCGGCGACATAGACGAGCCCTGCAACATCCGGCCGGTTCCCCGCTTCGGAGATCACCATCCCGCTGTAGCTATGCCCAACCAGCAGGCTGGGGCCCTGTTGGAGATCGAGGACCCGGTTGGTGGCTGCCACGTCATCGGCAAGAGCGGTTATGGGCTCCTGCACGATCGTGACGTTGAAACCGCGACTTTGAAGGATGTCTGTCGCCCTGCGCCAGGCCGAACCATCGGCCAGCGCGCCATGGACGATGACGATATTCTTCACCTCTGCCGCCTGTGCGGCAAAAGCGATCAGTGCGGTTGCGACGGCAAGCGCGAATTTTGGCACTAGACGATGGTGCATCATGTTTCTCCTTTGGTTTTGATGGAAAGGGAAGGAAAATCCGGGTCAGCCGAACGTGAAAGCATAGGCCTGTACGCCGGGGTCGAGGAAACGGATGGCGAAGGTTCGCGCTTCGACGGTGCCGGACTGGCGGACGAGCTGGTAAAGGCGGGTTGAGGTGACCGTGCCATTGCCCTCGGCATCCGTGTCGGCGCCATGGTCCTCACCCGGCGGATGCCCGTCGATGGTGACCTGGAAACGAACCGGTTTTCCTGCTGCGTCCGGCCCAAGGACCAGATGCAGGTCACGGGCGTTGAATCGATAGGTGATGCCGCCATCAGCCGCATCAAGTGCCGCCGCCTCCGCGCCAACGGTCCAACTGCCGGAAAGCCCCCATTCGTTGAGCGCCAGCGTAGTGACGGAATAGTCGCGCGGCATGTCTGTACGCATCGCCTCGTTCGAAGCGAAGTTTCGAGCCTGCCGGTAGCCTACATAGGTTTCACCCGAGCGTATGTGCCCGATATCCGCACCGGCTTCCGCCCCTGTCGCCAGCGGATTCACCGGTGCGGTGGCGGAGGCGCTGCTGCCGGCTTCGCGCAACAGGTCCTGGATCGCCTCTTCGGTCTGCCGGTAATCGCCCTCGCCGAAATGGTGGTAGCGGATCTGACCCTTGGCATCGATAAGGTAATGCGCCGGCCAATAGCTGTTATCGAAGGCGCGCCAGATCCTGTAATCATTGTCAATTGCCACCGGGTAGTCGATCCTGAAGCCGGCGACGGCCTGCCTGACATTGTCGATCTTCTTTTCGAAGGCGAATTCGGGGGCGTGAACGCCGATGACGACGAGGCCCTGATCCCGATATTTCTCCGCCCAGGCACGCACATAGGGAATAGTGCGGATGCAGTTGATGCATGAATAGGTCCAGAAGTCGACGAGGACAACCTTGCCATGCAATTGTTCGCGTGTGAGCGGCTGGGAGTTGAGCCACTCGACGGCACCATCAAGCGATGGCGCCTTGCCCTCAATCGGCAAACTCGACCGGGCCGTGGCAGCGCCATCAGCCGCCGCCGTCGCCACCTCAGGCGCTTTGGTGGTGTGGAGCCGATTGAGCACCTGCTGTTCGAAGGATGCCGTGCTTGCATAGGAAATCTGCGCCAGGAAACCCGTATCCAGCCCGAGGGCGATGACCGCGACGCCGGCAAGCACCGCCGCGCCGAGCACCTGCCGGATACGCTCGCTGAAACCCAGTGAGCGTTTCATGGCCGCAAACACCTTGCCTCCGACCAGTATGGCGACGGCAAGCGAGGTGACTGCGCCGGCGGCATAGGCGGCGAGCAGCAGGCTGGTTTCCAGATTGGCCCCCTTCAGGGCCGCGCCTGTCAGTACGAGCCCGAGGATCGGTCCGGCGCAGGGTGCCCATAACAGGCCGGTGGCGATGCCGAGCGTCAGGGAGCCCGCGACCGCCGGCATTGCCCCGGGCTTGCCAGCAGCATTGGCGAGCCGGTTGCCCAGGTCGACGACCGGGCGGGTGATGATGCTGGCAGCATGGGGCGAGACGAGCGCGACACCGAAGACCGCAAGCAGCGCAAGCGCCCCGAACCGGCCATATTCATTGGCGCTGATTGCCCAGCTGCCGCCCACGGCGGCCAGTGTCGCAACGGCGCAGAAGGTTGCCGCCATTCCCGCAAGCAGGGGCAACGTGCTGCGCAGGAACGGTTGCCCCGCCCGCGCAAAAACGAAGGGGAGAATGGGCAGGATACAGGGGCTGAGAATTGTCAGCGCCCCTCCGAGATAGGCAATGACCAGAAACGTCATCATCTTTTCCTTTCAGGCGGGAGTTCCGGCTTCGAGCGGCGAAGGCCACCCGGCGATGGCGCCAATTTCCGGGCCTCACGTATCCCTGATGTGTCGGGGCCTCGGTGAATTTGTAATCGAGTGTAAAAGCCGCCTCCGGCGCGCGGCTGCGAAAGCGAACCCGAACAGCCCCGTCTCGGGTTACGGCGCATATCGCGTGAAGACGAAATCGTGGTCCTTGACGTTGCCCTCGTGGCAGGCGAGGCAGGTCTCATGCTGCGCGGCATCCACCGGCTTGCCGTCAACAAACCGCCCGAAGCCCCAGCCGTGGCTGCCGGTATATTTTTTGGAGTCCTTCACCATCACCTGCACGGTGGTTGCCGCTCCCGGCACGGTGGCCGGCGGAAACTCCGTTGACTGCTGCCGCTTATAGGCAAGCTTCACCAGTATCGAGCCGTCGGGAAAGGGCAGGGTCTTGGTCCTGTAGGCGTTGACGGCGATATCGTTTGCCAGAACAGCGCGAAGCTCGTCCAGCGGCGGCGCTTCCTGTGCGGGTGCGATGAACGTCCAGTCACGGTATCCTTCGGGGAGTGTAACGCCGTAGATGGGGGAAGCGTTTTCCGGCGGCGTTTTCGCCCGGCTTGAATAAACGCTGCCAAAACCTGCTGCCGCAACCGAAAGGGCAACGGCGAAGAAAACCTGCTTCTCCATGAAAATCCTGCCTGATCCGAAAAAGATCAGGCAATGATCTGCGCCGCAGGTATCCGGCATGTTTCCAGAAACCTGCCTTTATGTATCAGATCGTAGCAGGGTATGCGCCATTCCATCTGTGGCGAGATCAGTTTTCCCTGCGAAGCGTTTATTCCCCGTGTCGCCGCTTGCGAAGCGAGCCCGCTTCGCTGTCGGCGCGCTGATCGCCCGCCACCCCTGCATTCCCCTGAATTGCAGGCACAACAGCGGCCAACTTCACGTTTTGAAATAATCGGTCACCGAAAATGAGTTTCCATTCCGTGCGTGTGCGGTCATGTGTTTGTGAAGTTCGTATGAGCCATTGTTCTACGACACACGAATCAAAGAGCTGACAGTATGGAAAACCCGTTTGCACTGAATCATCTTTCCGAGAACACGGTCTTCCGTAAAGGCGATGTTTTCGTCCTTTTCGGCGAACTGTTCGGCCGCGGATACGCGACCGGCCTGCTCGATGAAGCCAGACGGGCTGGAATGGAGATTGTCGGGATCACGGTCGGGCGGCGCGACGAGAACAACGTGCTGCGGCCGCTCAACGCCGAGGAACTGTCTTCGGCGGAGGCCCAGCTGGGCGGCAGGATCATCAACATCCCTCTCATGGCGGGTTTCGATCTGGATGCGCCCGAAGGCGGCCCAACGCCCACCGATCTCCTGGCAAATATGACGCTTGAGAGCTGGGAACATGACAAGCTCGACTGGGATTATGTCGGGCAATGCCGCGATATCGCCACTGCGCGTTTTAAGGAATCGCTTTCAAAAGTCATGGCCGTTCTCGATGGCATGATCCCCGCCGGCCGCAATGTTTTCTTCGCCCACACAATGGCCGGAGGCATCCCGAAGGCGAAGGTGTTCCTGGTCGTGGCCAATCGAATCTACAAGGGAACCGGAGCCCGCCACATGTCGTCGCAGACCCTGCTCGACAGTGATCTGGGAAAACTCATCCTGCAGAATTTTGACGAGGTCTCCGCAAACACCTTCCGCCATCTCATTGATTTCAGCGCGGCGATCCGCGAGCGCGTCGAAGCTTCGGGCGGACAGGTGCGATACACGGCCTATGGTTACCACGGATCAGCCGTCCTCATTGACGGAAGCTATCGTTGGCAGACCTACACCAACTACACGCAGGGTTATGCCAAGATGCGGCTCGAAGGCATTGCAGAGGAAGCCTGGGCGAGAGGCATCAAGGCAACTGTCTATAACTGCCCCGAAATCCGCACCAATTCGTCCGATGTGTTCACGGGTATCGAGCTGCCCCTTATTCCGCTGCTGCTTGCATTGAAGAAAGAAAACGGCGGCCAATGGGCAGACGAACAGTGGCAGGCCTGCGAGCAGTTGCTGGCCGATGGCTTAACCATGGAAGACGTCTTCGGCAAGATCGCCGCCATGCAGGCCAGCGAGGTCATGCGTCCGTTCTATGATTTTTCGGCCTGGCCCATGGCAAACAGCCAGGCGCAGGCTGATTTGACCATCGGCACCTCCAATGAGATCACCCAGATGCATCGCGACAGAAAGGTGATGATCAGCGACCTCCTGAGCGGCCTCGTTGTGAAGGCAACCGGGCAGCTGATTTTCGGCGAAGCGTCTGAACCCTCCGGTCCTGTCCTGTGGCTCAACCATGATATCGTGGCTCGCCGACTGAACACTTCCCACGCGCATTCGAAGTCTGCCGCGCCGCTTGTCGCTTAGGGAATGGAAACCTTACCCCTTGAGGTGACGTGAAGGCTTCCAGGCATCGCTTGGAAACTGGGTGTTTTAGCCATTTAGCGATGAATCTTTCGGTGATTGTCATGCCTTGGATATTGCCAAACAGCGTCAATCCGAGCGTCGGTACCTTCTGTCGTGCCGCTGCTCGCGACGGCGGCTGCGCCACCACTTTCACCTTCCCGGATACGGCTGTTGCGACCAGTTTCATCATCAACTTGCGGAAATATATAAATGCCATTATTTTGGCATTAAACCTCCATATCCGCAGTTAGGTGACAATATGTTGGCATTTAACCTGTCTTCGCCGGCGGAAATTATCAGGGGTCTGGCGGACAGAATGAAGCGCCGAAGGATCGAGCATGGATTGACCCAGCGTGGACTGGCTGCAAGATCGAATGTCTCTTACGGATCGCTGAGGCTATTTGAAGAGACCGGAAAAATCTCCCTCGAAAGTCTCGTGAAAATTGCGTTTGCCCTTCAGGCGGAGGCTGAGTTCGAAGGCTTGTTTCCAGCTCGGCCGCCGCAGAATATCGAGGATGTCATTGACCGTCCTCTCAGGCAGCGTGTGCGCCGGAAGTTAAGTTCAAGCCAATCCAGCAGATGAGCGTTTATCTGGAGCTCGAAGGGAACGAGAGAAAGTTCGGCACGCTTGCCTGGAGTGGCAGGGAACGGAGGGTGTATTTCGAGTACGCGGCGGAGTTTCTGGCTGCGCCCTTTTTGATTTCACCATTCCATATGATGGCCTCTGCTGAATTGATTGCAGCGCCTCGCGATCCGTTTGACGGGCTTCATGGGCTATTCAATGACAGCCTGCCGGGTGGGTGGGGCCGTCTGTTGCTGGATCGCCGTCTCCAGCGGGCCGGCATCGACTATACCCTGCTTACTCCGATCGACTGTCTCTCGGCAGTGGGTCGAACGGGAATGGGGGCACTCTCATACGTTCCTGAACTGCCAGACGATCAGAAACAACAGAGCGTCACTGATCTCGATTAATTCGCTGATCAGGTGGAGTTGGTGCAGAGTGAAATGGACGTTGCCGACATGGATAGCTTGCAGGATGGTCTGGCGACGATACCAAAGGGGACGCTTACCGTGATGACAAGCTGTCACGCTTAGTTGTGGGCGATAAAGTTTCCAAGGATTTTGCTGTGCTCGAAAAGTGAATGTGTCCCAACTTAGGCCATTGTCATCATTTGGTTTATCGACAACAGCAGAAGGAAGTCCGTCAAAATTGCTGAACGGACGTCTTTCTATGAATGGGCGAAATGACGCTGGAAGCGCTCCGGCTGTTGGTGCCGGAAAGCCTTGGTCTGCATAGGGTAATTGTTGTCTAAAACAGCCTTTAGTTCGTTTGAGACGACAATCGTTTGGCGGCTTTGCGCCAAGAGCGGACGTCCGTTTCTCTCAAACCTCAGCTTGAGCCGCACCGTCGATAAGCATCCGCAATAGCGGTGCAATCAGATCGACAAGGTCTTCGGGATCGGCTTCCGTGAGGGCGGACAGGCCCATCATTTGCCGCATCACCTGAAACCCAGCGACGATCGACAGGATCAGTGCCGCACGTTCAGGAACCAGGTTTCCTGTGAGTGCATTCTTCATCGTCTTGTGATGTCCCGCCTCGATCTGTTCCCTGCCTATCTCAGCGGCCCGCTTGCTGGATGACGAATGAAACATGATCAGGAACCCATCCAGTGGCGTATCCTCACCGCGCGTGATGCTTACAAGCGCCTTCGCCATTGTTCGCGCCAGATCGGCTGATGCGAGATTCTCGCGCGTCAGGATCGTCGGGGACGCCATGGTCAACGCGACGACTTCGGCAAACAGTTTCTCCTTCGAACCGAAATACCTGTTCACCAGCATCGCGGTAACCCCGGCGCCGGCGGCGATCTCGCGCACGCCAGCGCCGTCATAGCCCTTTTCAGCGAACGCGCGCCGGGCCGACGTCAGGATTGCATCCCGCGTTGCGGAAGCACTTCTCTTCGCTTTCGCCGCATCTTTTTTCATTCGGCATCTTTCATGTATACAACTGTAGACTTATCTCATTCCTTGAGGTATACACCCGTAGACTTTTCCGATCAATCGTGAACAATCTGGACGCCAGGGAAGATGATCTTGAACTCGACATCCGCCATTTCCGACGGTCTCTTCTTCCTCAAGGCGTGGCTGCGCCGACCGCTTGGCGTTGCTTCGGTCACGCCGTCAAGCCGTTCGCTTGCCCAACTCATCACGCAGGAGATCGACGGGAATGCAGGGCATGTCATCGAGCTAGGCCCAGGCACTGGGGTGTTCACGCGCGCGCTGCTGGGCCGAGGCGTCAGGGAGGACAAGCTTGTGCTCGTTGAGCGAGAGCCCTGCTTTGCAGACATGATGGCGGACAGGTTTCCCGGCGCAACGGTCCTGAAAGCCGACGCAGCCCGCCTTGGAAACCAGCGTATGGACGCCCAATGCGGAGCCGTCGTCAGCGGCCTGCCGCTTCTCTCCATGCCGCCGCGCCAGGTGATGGCGATCCTGTCGGGCAGCTTTCGGCACCTGCGCGCCGGCGGCAATTTCTATCAGTTCACATATGGCCCCAGATGCCCTGTGCCCCGTGTCATTCTCGATCGTCTGGGCCTGAAGGCGACGCTTCTCGGCCGCACCATTCACAACCTGCCGCCCGCGGCGGTCTACCGTATCAGCAGACGGGGAAAGCTTCCTCTCTGGCTCGGAAAATCAGGAGATATCCATGAGTGAAACCGTATTGGTCACCGGAGGAACCGGCTATGTCGGCGGCTGGTGTATCGCCGAGCTGCTGAAGCGCGGCTATCGCGTTCGAACCACGGTGCGTTCCTTGGGCAAGGAATCGCAAATCCGCGCTGCCGTTGCGCGCGAGGTCGAGGCCGATGCGAACCTGACGGTTCATGCCGCTGACCTGCTCAATGATACCGGCTGGGATGACGCGATGGCGGGTTGCGACTACGTGCTACATGTCGCGTCGCCGCTCACCGGCGCTGCGAGTGGCGATCGCTATGGTCTGGTCGCACCGGCCCGCGACGGCACGCTCAGGGTTCTGAAAGCCGCGACGAAGGCCGGCGTGAAACGTGTTGTCATGACATCGGCGGCCGCCACCGCTCGGCAACCGTTGAGCCGGGACGTCGTCAGCGACGAGACCATGTGGGCCGATCCCGACGATCCGCAGTTCGACGCCTATCGCGTCTCGAAGATTCTCGCCGAGAAAGCCGCCTGGGAATTCGTGACGGCGCAAGACGGAGCGATCGAATTCACCACCATCATGCCCGGCGCGATCTTCGGCCCCATCCTGTCCGCCGAAACGACGGGATCGGTCGATATCATCGGCGGATTGCTAAAAGGACAGCCGAAGGTCCTGCCGAAACTCGGCTTCTGGATCACCGACGTCCGCGATCTGGCGGATATTCACATCCGGGCGATGACGTCTCCACAGGCAAAGAACGAACGCTTCATCGCAACTGGCGACTTCCTATGGATGGGCGACATAGCGGCCGCCTTGAGGCATGGCCTCGGCCGACAGGCGACGAATGTCCCGACCAAGAGCCTGCCTGTCCTCCTTACGAAATTGCTGATTCCATTCAATTCGCAACTTAGGACGATCGCGCCTCTGGTCGGCAGGCGGTTTCGACTGTCGACGGACAAAATAAGAAAGGTTCTCGGCTATACCCCGCGTCCGGCCGCTGACACGATCATCGACTGCGCAAGAAGCCTTCTGGATGTCCGGGCGGCCGCCTGATGACCGCTTCGGGCCATAAGTAGACATAATCATGCTAGCTTGATGATGAAGCTAAAGTGAAAAGTTGTTTTGACTGGCTGCCGTGATTGCTGCCTGCATATTTCGACTTGAAAGGATATATATTTTCAACGAATTAACGCTGTTCCCCTAGCTTCTTTAGCTTTGGGGAAAGATTTTTGTTTCCCCGTTCGTCCCCGCCTTGTTTGCCTGATTTATATTGCCCTTGTTCCGTGATGAACCGGGAGACATTCCGGTTTTGAAACTGAACCAGCGCCGGCTGTGAGAGAAAGACGTCAATCTCATATTCGGGGTCTGACAGGCAAAGTCCTCTGGCAATGACCGGAGGAGAGATAGAATCTGGTTGTGGTGGGCCTTTCTATTTCTCCGAACGCATTGGCTGAAGGACTCGCTTTGCAGGCATAAAGCGCTGATGCGGGGCACTGATAAGTGTCTTTATTTCCCACAGGTGGCAATTTTCAGTGCCCCGTTGCAATGCCCATCGAGCTGAAAGGCTGGTGGAAAAAGAGATGAAGCTCACAACACGGTCGCAACTGTGTCGCGTGACAGGAAAGGTGTGTCCAAATGAATCTCTATGAAATGTACGTCATTGTTACTCGGGCAGATACTGCGCTGATGAGGAGGAGGCTGGCACGATCTCTTTATGCCAGGGCAAAGCTTCGAAATCGGAAGCTCAAGAAGCAATATTTACACAATCAGAAGGAGAATTTTGATTCGATGGTCGATAGGAAGAGGGCAGGCCAGTCGCGGTCTGGGCGACTTCCGTAAATATATATTTATATAATAATCAATGCGGAAACATATAAAATATATGCGCTGGTGGATTGTATATTTTTGACTGAAGACGGATGAGAATCTGCGGGCAAAACCGATTTTACTGACCTGCAATTTGCGGATTGCGGACCAACTACGCATAAATATATGAGTTTTATGTTGAATTTACTGATTTGAGTGGAGAATTGTTATGCGTGGA
>NZ_SGNY01000006.1 GCF_007002745.1 Martinezella rhizogenes
GTGGCGGGAAGGCGGAATCTTTCGCCGTTTTCATCAAGCACACGATGTGACCCTTCCATCTCCCATGCGAGATAGGGCGCGAGCGATCTTGCTTTTGCCAGAAGCGCATTGGCGAAACCCTCATAGTCCGCTGTCCAAGCGCCGGGTCGTGCTTTAGAACGGCATGAAGACGCTCATATACCAACCCAATGCCGCAGGCCTCTTCGCATGACCAGAACACCAGCCCCAATAAAGAACGACTTGCCCGAGCTTCCCGTCAGCGATGTTCTTGGCGATATTGCCGATGCGCTGGCAGGCGCGAAGCGCGCGGTTCTTTCGGCTCCTCCCGGCGCAGGCAAAACGACACTGGTCCCGCTTCACCTGCTGCGGCAGGAATGGCGAGGCGACGGCAAGATCATTCTTCTTGAACCGCGCCGGCTTGCCGCGCGGGCCGCGGCCGGGCGCATGGCTGATCTGTTACATGAAAGCGTAGGAGAAACGGTCGGCTACCGCATGCGGCTTGACAATCGTATTTCTTCGAAAACCCGGATAGAAGTGGTGACCGAAGGGGTGTTTGCTCGAATGGTTCTCGATGATCCGGAACTTGCCGGCGTTTCGGCGGTGATTTTCGACGAGTTTCATGAACGCTCACTCGACGGCGATTTCGGTCTGGCTCTGGCACTCGACGTTCAGGATGGATTGCGAGACGATCTGCGTATCCTCGTTATGTCCGCCACCCTTGATGTGGACCGCATCAGCACGCTGATGCGCGACGCGCCAGTGGTTCAGAGCCTCGGCCGCACATTCCCAATCGATATCCGCTATGAGGATCGCTGGCAGGGCGCGCCGGTTGAAGAGAAAGTCACCAAGGCAATTATCGAAGCCCATGCGGCGGAAACAGGTTCCATCCTTGCTTTCCTGCCGGGGCAGGCGGAAATCACCCGCACGGCCGCACGGCTGGAGGGGCGCTTTTCCAATGATACGGACGTCATCCCGCTTTACGGTAACCTGTCACAAAAGGAGCAGGACGCAGCGATCAAGCCGGCGGCGGCCGGGCGACGCAAGATCGTGCTTGCCACCTCCATCGCGGAAACCTCGATCACCATCGACGGTGTGCGCGTGGTGATTGACAGCGGATTGCAGCGACTACCCGTGTTCGAACCGGCAACGGGAATAACGAGGCTGGAGACCGTCCGGGTATCGCGGGCTTCCGCAGATCAGCGGGCGGGCCGTGCGGGGCGAACGGAACCTGGCGTGGCAATCCGCCTGTGGCATCCGGGACAGACGGCGGCGCTTAATGCCTTTACGCCACCGCAAATTCTGGCGAATGATCTTTCCGGCCTTGCGCTGGATCTCGCCCATTGGGGTGTTCACGATCCTTCCATGCTTGCCTTTCTGGACACGCCGCCTGAAGCAGCGCTTAAGGAATCGGTGGCGCTTCTCAAAAATCTCGGCGCTCTCGATGAAAGTGGCGCACTGACACAGCGCGGTCGCCTGATGCGCGGCCTTTCACTACCGCCACGGCTGGCGGCGATGGTGATTGCAGCGGCAAGCGAGGGTGCAGGGAAAAAGGCGGCGATGCTCGCCGTCATGCTGACGGAACAGGGGCTGGGCGGAAACGATCTCGATCTTGATGAACGGCTACGGCGTTTTGTTTCCGACAGGAGCGAAAGGGCGCAGGCGGCGCGCAAGCTGGCATCGAGGCTGTTCGATGCGATTGGCGATATAAAGACGGCAGCCGAATTGCCAAGCGAAGCCGGCCCGCTGCTGCTGCACGCCTATCCGGACAGGATCGCGCTTCAGCGCGGAGCACGCGGCCGTTATGTGATGGCGAATGGCCGGGGTGCCGAACTTGCCGAGACCGAGCGGCTGGCGGCGAGCAGGATGCTTGTCGTGGCCGACATTACCGGGCGAGCGGTGCAGCCACGCATCCTTGCGGCAGCAGGCATCGACAGGGCCGATATAGAAGAGCGGATGCCGCACCTTATCGTTCAGCAGGACCAGTTGCTCTTTGACAAGGCAAGCGGCCAGGCACGTGCGCGCCGGGTCACGCGCCTCGGCGCCATCATCCTCGATGAAACGCCCCTGCCCCGCCCGGAAGGCGAAAAGGCCGCACAGGCGCTGGCCAATGGCATTCAGGAATTCGGCATCGGCATTCTGCCCTTTTCGAAAGAAACCCAGCAGCTGCGCGACCGGATCGGTTTTCTGAACGCGAGCATCGGTGAACCCTGGCCGGACGTCAGCGATGCAGCATTGCTTTCGCGACTTGAAGATTGGTTCGTTCCTTTCCAACACGGTGCGCGTAGCCTGCAGGACATTCGACCCGGCAGCCTTTCCGAAGGGATTATGTCTCTCGTGCCACACGAGGTGGCGCGAGACCTCGGAAGACTAGCGCCGACACATTTCGAGGCGCCGACGGGCCAGCGGCATCCAATCCGCTACGACGCCAGCGAACCGACCCTTTCCATTCGCGTGCAGGAACTTTTCGGGCTGACGTCGCACCCCGCGATCGCGCAGGGGCGCTTGCCGCTACTGCTGGAATTGACCTCGCCCGCACACAGGCCGATACAGACCACTCGCGATCTTCCCGGTTTCTGGGCGGGATCGTGGAAAGATGTGCGGGCGGATATGCGTGGGCGTTATCCGCGTCATCCATGGCCGGAGGACCCGGCAGCGGCCCTGCCGACCAGCCGTGCGAAACCGCGCGGAACGTGACGACGATGAATAGGGTAAAGGAGACGAAGGTGGCTGGTCATCCGATCGAAACCACAAGGCTTGGCCGCGCCAGCCGCAGAATAAGGCTGCAGACGATTGTCTGGCTGCGTTGGCTGGCGGTTGCCGGACAGACAGCGACGATCCTTTTCGTTGCTTTCGGGCTGAACTTCCCCCTGCCGCTGCTGGCCTGCGGCCTGCTGATTGCGGCGCTGGCGCTTGCCAACCTGTTTCTCACCGCCCGCTTTCCCTCCACCTATCGCCTGGAACCCTGGGAAGCGACATTGCTGCTGGCCTTCGACCTGCTGCAATTGACGGCGCTGATCTATATTACCGGCGGCCTTTCCAATCCTTTCGCGCCGCTGATCTGCGTGCAGGTCATCATCGCGTTTGCCTCGCAGCCGCTGCGGCATTCGCTTATTCTTCTTGCTTTTGCCGTCATCTGCTCGACTGCGATCGCCTTTTCGCCGTTTCCGGTTCCCTGGTATCCCGGCGAGGTCTTGCCGATCCAGCTTCTGCTGCATGTCGGTACCTGGGTCGCGATCATCGCCACCACATCCTTTGCGGCCTTTTATGCCTATCGCGTTTCGCATGAGGCCAATCAGCTGGCGGACGCGCTGGCTGCAACCGAACTGGTGCTGGAGCGGGAAAAACACCTCTCGCAGCTGGATGGGCTGGCAGCCGCCGCAGCGCATGAGCTCGGCACGCCGCTTGCGACCATCAGCGTTGTCGCCAAGGAAATGGAACGCGAGCTTGGAAATGATGAAAAATATGGCGAAGACATAGCGCTGCTGCGCAGCCAGAGTGAAAGGTGCCGCGATATTCTGCGCCGCCTCACATCGCTATCCGCCGATAATGAGGAACATATGCGTCGCCTGCCGCTGTCTTCGCTGATCGAGGAGGTGATGGCGCCGCACCGGGAATTCGGCATTCGCCTTGAGCTCGTGGAAAAGAGCAACCGGGCCGACGAACCGGTCGGCATTCGCAACGCCGGCATCATCTACGGACTGGGCAACCTCATCGAAAACGGCGTGGACTATGCGCGGGAGAAGGTGACGGTGACGGTGGAGCATGATTCGCAGAATGTCGCGGTCCTCATCGAGGATGATGGGCCGGGTTATGCCCATGACGTGCTTGCCCGTATCGGCGAGCCCTATGTGACGGAACGGCACAACGACACCCGGGCGGGCGGGCTGGGACTTGGCCTTTTTATCGCCAAGACACTGCTTGAGCGATCCGGCGCCGCCGTTACCTTCGAAAATCGCGGCTCCAGCAAAACCGGGGCGCGGGTCACAATCATCTGGCCTCGCGCGCTTATGGACGATAAAAGAAACCGTTGACTTTACCATCCACGTTGAAGCGGCGATAAGAAGAAGAAACAAAGCCGACGAAGTTGCCGGAAGGCCGGAAACATGAAGACAGAAGACCAGACCCCAACCACCAGCGCACCTGCGGACGATATCGACCCCATCGGACCCGACAAATCTCTGCTGATCGTCGATGATGACGGCCCGTTTCTGCGCCGGCTTGCCCGGGCAATGGAAACGCGCGGCTTTGCCGTCGACACTGCCGAGACGGTCAGCGATGGTATTGCCCGCTCCAAGGCCGCACCGCCTAAATATGCGGTGGTCGATCTGCGGCTTGCCGATGGCAACGGACTGGAAGTAATCGAAGCCATCAGGCAGAACCGGGACGATACGCAGATCGTCGTTCTGACCGGTTATGGCAACATCGCAACCGCCGTTACCGCCGTGAAGCTTGGAGCGCTGGATTATCTGGCCAAACCCGCCGATGCGGACGATGTCTTTAATGCCCTGACGCAGCGCAAGGGCGAAAAGACCGAAGTCCCTGAGAACCCCATGTCAGCCGACCGGGTGCGGTGGGAGCATATTCAGCGCGTTTATGAAATGTGCGAACGCAACGTCTCAGAGACCGCCCGCCGTCTCAACATGCACCGGCGCACCTTGCAGCGCATTCTCGCCAAGCGCGCACCGAAGTAATCACTCTCCGAAGCTGCGCCCGGTCGTCCATTCCGCCAGCATCAACCGGGTTGCAGCGGTTCTCGAGAAATCCAGCATCACCGATTTGCGGGTCGCCGGCGGCAATTTATGCTCCGGCGCATCGCGAAGCATATGGGCACCATATCCATCCGAAAGGATCAATCCGCACTCTTCCGGAAAGATATCGGTCGGCACTTCCGGATGGGTGGCGAAAAACAGCCGGTCGCAATGCAATCGGTATTCCGGCCATTTGCGATCGACACGAAAATCCTCGATCGAAGATTTGATTTCGATGATCCAGATCTCCCCCTTGACCGACAGGCTGATGAGATCCGCCCTTCGTCCGCTCGCAAGCGGCAGCTCCGGCAGTACAGAATGACGCATCTCGTGCAAAAGGACCTGAACGCCCCGACGCACCAGCATCGCCTTGTCCGACTGGCGGCCGTCTATTAAGGGATTATTGTTGGTAACGGAAAGAATAGTCATGGATAAAGGCTGCTGAAGCGTTTGGCCTATTGTTGCAAAAAGGCAATCAACCGGTAATTTTAAATGCGCGACCGTCTCGCGGCGGCGCAACGGCTTGCCAAGAGCGGCTGAATGGAAAATAACCGATTTATCCAATTAAGCCTACTCCTTCGCACAATTTGGCGAATTTTCCGCGAGAACAACATGCGCATCCGTACTTCATTGACCGCACTTGGTCTGACGGCAGCACTGGCTCTGGCCGGCTGCGCTGAAACCACCTCCCAATCAACTCGCCCGACATCCGGCAAGATCGCGGCGTCAGTGCCGGTTGCCGACCCCGTTCCGGCGAAGGTCGAAACCGTCCAGATTTTCAATGACGTATACGGTCCTGTGACCGATGCGGGCTATGCGCTGCCGGCCATTCCGATCAATCGCGTAAACGAGAAGTTCCGTCGTCAGATCGTTGAGTTCCAGACGAACGAACGTCCCGGCACGATCATCGTCAATACGCGCGATCGTTACCTTTATTATATCCTGTCCGGTAACCGCGCCGTCCGTTACGGCATCGGCGTTGGCAAGGCAGGTTTTGCCTGGGCCGGTGAGGCCTATGTTGCCTGGAAGCAGGAATGGCCGATGTGGCATCCGCCGAAGGAAATGGCGGACCGCAAGCCGGAAGTCGCGAAATATGTCGAAGCAGGCATGGGCCCCGGCCTGTCCAACCCGCTCGGCGCACGCGCCATGTATCTCTTTAACGAAAAGGGACAGGATACGCTGTTCCGCATCCATGGTTCGCCCGAATGGGCTTCGATCGGCACCGCCGCCTCTTCCGGCTGCATCCGCATGATCAACCAGGATGTCATGGATCTTTACAGCCGTGTCCGCCCGGGCCGCAGCTCCAAGGTCGTCGTGATCCAGTAAGATCAGATAGAAGACAAAGAAAAAGCCGCCGTGGAATTTCCCGGCGGCTTTTTTATTTATCTAAACGCCTGGCTCGGTTTCAGGCTGATTGCTTCGCCTTCAGTTCCAGACGGCGGCGGTGCAGGACCGGTTCTGTGTAGCCATTCGGCTGTTCGCGGCCCTTCAGCACAAGCTCGACAGCCGCCTGAAATGCGATCGATCCTTCAAAATCGGACGCCATCGGCAGATAGGCAGCGTCGGCGGCATTCTGCCCGTCGACTACGGCAGCCATGCGCTTCATTGTCTCAACGATCTGCCCTTCCGTCACCACGCCATGGCGCAGCCAGTTCGCCATGTGCTGTGCGGAGATGCGCAGCGTCGCTCGATCTTCCATCAGTCCGACATTGTTGATGTCAGGCACCTTGGAGCAACCGACACCCTGATCGACCCAGCGCACGACATATCCCAGAATGCCCTGCGCATTATTGTCGAGTTCGCGCTGGATTTCCTCCGGCGTCCAATTGGGACGCGGCGCGACCGGCACCGACAGAATATCGGAAAGCTTCGCGCGACCTCGGCTTTTCAAGCCTTCCTGAACGGCGGCGACATCGACCTTGTGATAATGCGTGGCATGCAGCGTCGCCGCCGTCGGCGACGGCACCCAGGCGGTATTGGCGCCCGCTTTCGGATGCGCGATCTTCTGCTCCAGCATCGCCGCCATCAGGTCCGGCATGGCCCACATGCCCTTGCCGATCTGCGCGTGGCCGGAAAGGCCGCATTCCAGACCAATATCGACGTTCCAGTTCTCGTAAGCCGCGATCCAGGCGGCCTGCTTCATGTCGGCCTTGCGGATCATCGGCCCCGCTTCCATCGAGGTGTGGATTTCGTCGCCCGTGCGGTCGAGGAAGCCGGTGTTGATGAAGACAACGCGATCCTTCGCAGCACGGATACTTTCCTTGAGGTTAACCGTGGTGCGGCGCTCTTCATCCATGATGCCCATCTTCATGGTGTTCGGCGCCACGCCGACAAGATTTTCGACGCGCGAGAATATCTCGCTGGCGAAAGCGACTTCCTCTGGCCCGTGCATCTTCGGCTTGACGACATACATGGAGCCGGCGCGGGAATTGTGCCGCCGCCCGGACGGACCGACATCGTAAAGCGCGATCAGTGCGGTGACGACAGCATCCATGATGCCTTCCGGAACCTCGCGGCCATCCCTGTCGAAGATTGCCGGATTGGTCATGAGATGACCGACATTGCGCACCAACATCAGCGAGCGACCCGGCAAAGTAAGCGCCGAACCATTGGGCGCGGTATAATAACGATCCGGATTCAGTCTGCGCGTGAAGGTCTTGCCACCCTTCGCAACCTCCTCCGTCAGATCGCCGCGCATCAGGCCAAGCCAGTTGCCGTAAACCAGAACCTTGTCTTCCGCATCGACGGCAGCGACCGAATCTTCACAATCCATGATGGTCGTCAGCGCGGATTCGAGAATGACATCGGAGATGCCCGCCTTGTCGCCCTTGCCGATTTCCGTCGACGGATCAATGACGATCTCGGTGTGCAAACCGTTCCTGCCGAGCAGGATCGTTTCCGGCTTTTCCGCCTCACCGGTAAAGCCCTTGAATTGTGCAGCGTCCTTCAACCCCGTCGTGGCGTCGCCGATTGCAAGCTGCAACAGGCCGTCAACGATCTTGAAGCCTGACACATCGGACCAGCCTGCCGTTTCGAGCGGCGCCGATTCATCGAGGAAGTTGCGCGCCCAGGTGATGACCTTTTCGCCGCGCTTCGGATTGTAGCCCCTGCCCTTTTCCGCACCATCAGCATCGGAGATGGCATCGGTGCCGTAAAGCGCGTCGTAAAGCGAACCCCAGCGGGCATTGGCGGCATTCAGCGCATAACGCGCGTTCATCACCGGAACAACGAGTTGCGGGCCGGCGACGGCAGCAATTTCCGGATCGACATTGCCGGTTTCCACCTGGAAGCCGGGGCCTTCCGGCAGCAGGTAACCGATTTCCTTCAGAAAGCCCTCATAGACAGCAAAATCCACCGGAGCGCCGTTCTGCCGGTACCAGCCATCCAGTTTTTCCTGCAGCGCATCGCGCTTTGCCAGCAATTCGCGGTTCTTCGGAGAAAGCTCGTGGACGATGGCCGAGAAGCCTTCGAAGAAAGCCTCGCTGTCCAGACCCGTGCCCGGCAGCACTTCATCCGTCAAAAAAGCATAAAGCTTGTCATCGATAGAAAGACCGAATTTATTCGTGCGGCTCACATGCGCCTCCTCTATTCTAGGCGTCCAGATTGGACGTTGAAGAGGGCGCTCGTCAATTGCGGCAGGCAGCCAAATATTATTTCCATTTTGGAAACAATGCGGCCGATAGTCGTCTTTTTCTACAAAAGCGCCTGCAAGTCCTTGATGCGGTCATTCACCAGCCAGCCGTAATAGTTTTCTTCGGGCATCAGGGGCTGCTCCCCGCCTGCGGCGCGCTGGCGGTTCTTCTGGGCGAGAGCGGCCGCGCGCTGCTGCGAGCCGCCAACATTATAAAGCGTGGAGGTGACGCCGGGATTTTTCGAAATATCCATATCGGCAATCGATCTGTAATCGTCGATCGACTTGCGGATGGAGGCGGCCATAAAGGCCAGCGAACGATCAGGGTCCATGATGGCGGTATAGACGGCTGTGGCGTCGTTCTCGTCCAACCTGTCATAGCCCGACGTTTTCGACACCATATCGGACAACATCAGCGCCGTCAGCGGGTTGATCTGGCCGAGACCGAAGGTCTGCCCGGCATAGAAGGGCTGGAAAAATACGGCGCTGAAACGGTTGTTCGGATAGGCGACGCCATCCACCGTCCTGCCGCGGAAGCTGTCGTCCCAGACATCTTCCCGACAGTTCCAAAGGCCGTAGGAATCCTTCTTCGACTGACATTTGGTAAATTGCGAGCGCGTCAGAAACTGCGCGATGGTTTCGTCCTTATACCCGAAACGGAAGCTGCTGCCGGCATAGGAGGCGGCTTTGACATAGTAGGATTGCAGCCGGTCATAGGCATCGACATTATAAGTATGCTCGCCGACGATCGCACCGATCATATGGATCGGATCGATGCCGTAGCGCCCGGCCGTCGACTTGATCTTGGCGATCAGCGCCTTGTCGGAGGACAAGAGGTCGATCACCTTCTGATATTTACGTTCGAAAGAGCTGTTGGACGCCTTCGTCCTGCGCGCGGAAGCACCGGGGACACCGGGCTGTTCGGCATTGCGATTGCCCGGCGGAACGACCGTTGCGGCCTCGACGTAAGAAGACGAGACGACGGTGAACGTCAAAGCAGCGGCAAATGCCAGAAGAGTTTTGCGCACGAGCGAATGCCTTTTCTCAAGCCTGTGGCTTCCCTGCGAAAGAGGAAAACCAGACCATTCCACGAAAGCGGTTCCAACCGGAATGCAGCCCTTCCCATAAACAAAATGCGGGCTGAATGCGAGATGAGGCAGATAAAATAAAAGAGTGCGGCAAATATGGCCGCACTCTTCTTTCGTTCTCCCTGAAGTCTTCAGAGAATATAACGCGACAAATCCGTATCGGCGGCCAGATCGCCGACATGTTTTTTGACGTATTCCTGATCGATCTTGATGGCAGACCCACCGCGATCCGGCGCGTTGAAGGAAATCTCGTCCAGAACCCGCTCCATCACCGTCTGCAGACGACGCGCACCGATATTCTCAACCGACGAATTGAGATGAACGGCCACATCGGCCAAAGCGTCAATCGCATCATCGGTGAAATCAAGATCGAGTTCTTCCGTCGCCATCAGCGCCTTGTACTGGCGGATGAGGCTTGCTTCCGTTTCGGTGAGGATCCGGCGGAAATCCTCCTTGGTCAGCGGCTTCAGCTCAACGCGGATCGGCAGGCGGCCCTGAAGCTCCGGCAAAAGATCGGATGGCTTTGCCACATGGAACGCGCCTGACGCGATGAACAGGACGTGATCGGTTTTGACAGGGCCGTATTTCGTCGAAACCGTCGTGCCTTCGACAAGCGGCAGGAGGTCACGCTGCACGCCTTCACGCGAAACGCCAGCGCCCATGCCGCCATCGCGCGCCGCGATCTTGTCGATCTCGTCGAGGAAGACGATGCCGTCATTTTCCACCGACTTCACTGCTTCGCGCTGGATCATTTCATTGTCGAGCAGCTTGTCGGATTCATCGCGGACGAGATCGGTATAGGATTTCGAGACCGTGGTGCGCACTTTCTTGGTGCGTCCGCCCATGGCCTTGCCGAACATTTCCGACAGGTTGAGGACGCCGATATTGGCGCCCGGCATGCCGGGAATTTCGAAACCGGGCATGCCCGATCCGCTATCGGCAACCTCGATATCAATTTCCTTGTCGTCCAACTCGCCATCACGCAGCTTTTTGCGGAAGCTTTCGCGGGTGCCGGGCGACGCGGTCGTACCGACAAGCGCATCGAGTACCCGTTCTTCAGCGCTGGCATGCGCCTTGGCCTGTACTTCTGCGCGCTTCTTTTCACGCACGAGGCCTATACCGATTTCCACGAGATCGCGGATGATCTGTTCGACATCGCGGCCGACATAACCGACTTCGGTGAACTTGGTCGCCTCGACCTTGATGAACGGGGCGCCGGCCAACTTTGCCAGGCGACGGGAAATCTCCGTCTTGCCGACACCGGTCGGCCCGATCATCAGAATATTCTTGGGCATCACTTCATCGCGCAGGCTCTCATCGAGCTGCTGGCGACGCCAGCGGTTGCGCAGTGCGATCGCGACCGCACGTTTCGCATCATGCTGGCCGATGATGTGGCGGTCCAGTTCCGAGACAATTTCCCGGGGTGAAAAAGTGGTCATTCTATCCTCTCGGCTTTCCTGTTCCGGCCGGCCATTCCGGCCCGGCCCACAGGACCCATGGTTGAGAAAATTCGCTTATTCGGCGTCGAGCATTTCGACGACGAGATTATGGTTGGTATAAACGCAGATATCGGCGGCGATATCGAGCGCCTGGCGCGCTACGTCTTCGGCCGACTTGTCCGTGTCCATCATGGCGCGGGCAGCCGCAAAGGCGTAGTTGCCGCCGGAACCAATGGCGATCGCGCCGTGCTCCGGCTCCAGCACATCACCATTGCCGGTGATGGCAAGCGTGGTGGATTTATCAGCGACCAGCATCATGGCTTCGAGATTGCGCAGATATTTGTCCGTGCGCCAATCCTTGGCGAGCTCGACTGCGGCGCGCATCAGCTGGCCCGGATATTGCTCTAGTTTCTTTTCAAGACGGTCAAGCAGCGTGAAGGCATCCGCGGTCGCGCCGGCAAAACCGGCAATTACTTCACCCTTGCCGATGCGGCGAACCTTGCGGGCATTGCCCTTCATGACGGTCTGGCCGAGGCTTACCTGACCATCGCCAGCCATGACGACCTTGCCGCCTTTTCTGACTGTAATAATCGTTGTCATCAAACACCTGTCTGCCCTGTCGGGCCTGCGGTTAACGGGCCGGTATGCAGCCCTTCTCGAGTTCTATGTAAGTTTGCTTTTCGCGATTGCAATCTTCGAGGCGACGCACCGTTTTCGGCATGTCGGGCAAGATGATGGAACAACTGGATATTTGTGTCCCGTGCTGATAAGGAACGGCAACATTTTCACGGAGCGGCCAAAATGGCAGAACGTAAAGGCGAGATTATCCGCACCACCAACGAGACTTCGGTTTCGGTGCGTGTGGATATCGACGGCACCGGCAAGTCGACAATTTCCACCGGCGTGGGATTTTTCGACCATATGCTGGACCAGCTGAGCCGCCATTCGCTGATCGACATGCACATCGAGGTCAAGGGCGACCTGCATATCGATGACCATCACACCGTGGAAGATACTGGCATCGCCATCGGCCAGGCGATTGCCAAGGCGCTGGGTGACCGTCGCGGCATTACCCGTTATGCCTCGCTTGATCTTGCCATGGACGAGACGATGACCAAGGCTGCCGTCGATATTTCCGGCCGGCCCTTTCTCGTCTGGAACGTCAATTTTTCCGCACCGAAGATCGGCACTTTCGACACGGAACTGGTGCGCGAGTTCTTTCAGGCGCTGGCCCAGAATGCCGGTATTACGCTGCATATCCTGAACCATTACGGCGCCAACAACCATCATATCGCCGAAACATGCTTCAAGGCCGTTGCCCGCGTTCTTCGTACGGCAACCGAGATCGACCCCCGGCAGGCAGGCCGCGTTCCCTCCACAAAGGGTATGCTGGCCTGACGCCAAAGCTGTCAGGAAGCCCATGACAAGCTATCTCGTTCTGGAAGCCCGAAACGGGCCGGACAGGGACCACAAAACGACCCGTTTCATTGCAGACCGTTTCGTCTGGCTGGCTCTGATTGCGCCGTGGTTGTGGCTCGCGATCAACCGCGCGTGGCTGGCGGCGGTGGTCGTTTTTATCGCCCTCGTTCTGGCCGGTCAGGCATCAATGTTACCCGGATTCGAACCGGTCGGCATTCTGTGCGGCTTTGCCATTTCCCTTATCACCGCACTGGAGGGACGCGATTTTCTCGTGCGGCACTTGATCCGAAAAGGCTGGAAGATGACATCGATCATCGCCGCCCCTGATCTTTCGAGTGCGGAAGACATATATTTCTCCAAACTCTCAGAAAACACGGAAACGACGGAACAGCTTTCACAGCCGGTCTGGACCCCTTCGCCGCAGAAGAACGGTGGCAAAAACTTCGTCAACGATCCCGCCGGATCGTTTCTTTTCGACTTGAATGGAAGGCGCTGACATGCGTGTCGCGATCATCGACTACGGTTCGGGCAATTTGCGTTCGGCCACCAAAGCTTTCGAGCGTGCCGCCCGTGAGGCCGGCATCAATGCCACCATCGATCTGACCGACAGGCCGGATCACGTCGCTACGGCGGACCGTATCGTCCTGCCTGGTGTCGGCGCCTATGCGGATTGCCGCGCCGGTCTTGATGCCGTTCCCGGCATGCATGAGGCGCTTGTCGAAGCCGTCGAGAAAAAAGCCCACCCCTTCCTCGGCATCTGCGTCGGCATGCAGCTGATGTCCTCACGCGGCCTGGAAAAGACCGTCAGTGCCGGGCTTGGCTGGATTGAGGGAGACGTCGTGGAAATGACGCCCTCCGATACCAGCCTCAAAATCCCGCAGATCGGCTGGAACACGCTGGAAATCCGCCACGCCCACCCGCTGTTTGACGGCATCAAGACCGGCGCGGACGGGCTGCATGCCTATTTCGTGCATTCCTATCATCTGGCGGCCAAGCACTCGACGGATGTCATCGTCACCACCAATTATGGTGGCGCGATGACGGCTTTCGTAGGTCGTGACAATATGGCGGGCGCGCAGTTCCACCCGGAAAAGAGCCAGACGCTCGGCCTTGCCCTGATTTCCAATTTCCTGCGCTGGAAGCCCTGACATGATTCTTTTTCCCGCAATCGACCTTAAAGACGGCCAGTGCGTTCGCCTGAAACTTGGTGATATGGACCAGGCCACCGTTTACAACGAGGATCCCGGTGCACAGGCAAAGGCCTTCGAAGACCAAGGCTTCGAATGGCTGCATGTCGTCGATCTCAACGGCGCCTTCGCCGGCCAGACCGTGAATGGCGAGGCGGTCGATGCCATTCTCAAAGCCACGAAAAACCCGGTGCAGCTTGGCGGCGGCATCCGCACGCTTGATCACATTGAAGCGTGGCTGAGCCGCGGGCTTGCCCGTGTCATTCTCGGCACCGTCGCGGTGCGCGATCCGGTTCTGGTCATTGAAGCCTGCAAGCGTTTCCCCGGCCAGGTCGCCGTCGGCATCGATGCCAAGGGCGGCAAGGTTGCCGTTGAAGGCTGGGCGGAAGCTTCCGAACTCGGCGTCATCGAACTTGCCAGGCGCTTCGAGGGTGCCGGTGTCGCCGCCATCATCTATACCGATATCGATCGCGATGGCATTCTTGCCGGCATCAACTGGGCCTCGACCCTGGAACTGGCGGATGCCGTCTCCATTCCGGTCATCGCGTCCGGCGGCCTTGCCTCCATCGATGACATCAAGCGCATGCTGCAGCCGGATGCCGCAAAGCTCGAAGGTGCGATTTCAGGCCGCGCGCTATATGATGGGCGTATCGACCCCGCGGAGGCGCTTGCCCTCATCAAGGCTGCGAAGGAAGTAAGCGCATGACCCTCAAAGCCCGTATTATTCCCTGCCTCGATGTAAAGGACGGCCGCGTCGTCAAGGGCGTCAACTTTGTCGATCTGATCGATGCCGGCGATCCCGTCGAGGCGGCGAAAGCCTATGATGCAGCGGGAGCCGATGAACTCTGCTTTCTCGATATTACCGCCTCCTCGGATAATCGCGACACGATCTTCGAGGTGGTTTCGCGCACGGCCGATCATTGTTTCATGCCGGTAACGGTTGGTGGTGGGGTTCGCAGCGTTGCGGATATTCGCAAGCTGCTTCTATGCGGCGCCGACAAGGTCTCGATCAATTCCGCAGCGGTCAAGGATCCGGATTTCGTGGCGCAGGCTGCCGACAAGTTTGGCAACCAGTGCATCGTCGTTTCCATCGATGCCAAGCGGGTTTCCAAGGACGGAGAAGTCGACCGTTGGGAAATCTTCACCCATGGCGGACGCCAGCCAACCGGGATCGACGCCGTGGAGTTTGCCATCAAGATGGTGGAGCGCGGCGCAGGTGAATTGCTCGTTACCTCGATGGATCGCGACGGCACCAAGAGCGGCTATGATATCGGCTTGACGCGCAGTATTGCCGATCAGGTTCGTGTACCCGTCATCGCTTCTGGCGGCGTCGGCACGCTGGATGATCTGGTGGCAGGCGTTCGTGATGGTCACGCGACGGCGGTGCTCGCCGCCTCCATCTTCCACTTCGGCACCTATTCGATCGGGCAAGCCAAGAGCTACATGGCCGAGCATGGCATCGCCATGCGTCTCGACTGATTGCAGGAACATCTCATGAGCGCATTTTCCCTTTCCGATCTGGAACGCATCGTCGCAACCCGCGCCGCTGCATCTCCTGACGAATCCTGGACGGCCAAACTCGTCGCGGCCGGGCAGGAACGGGCGGCTAAAAAACTGGGCGAAGAGGCAGTGGAAGCTGTCATCGCTGCCATCGCGAAAGACCGCGACGGGCTGAAGAATGAAGCCGCCGACCTGCTTTACCATCTGCTGGTAGTACTGAAGATCGCCGACATTCCCTTGAGCGACGTTTTTGCCGAGCTGGAGCGCCGGACGGGCCAGACCGGCCTTGCGGAAAAGGCGGCGAGGCCCAAATCATGAATGTCACGGCAGGCAGTGGGGAGAGAGGCATGCCGAGCACAATCGATCATTTCCGGCCCGATGAATATTCGCCCTACCACTTCTTCAGTTCGGAAGAATGGGCGAAATTTCGCGCCGATACGCCACTGACGCTTTCCGCCGACGAGGTCAAACGGCTGCGCTCGCTTGATGATCCGATTGATCTGGACGAAGTGCGGCGCATCTATCTGTCGCTGTCGCGCCTGCTATCTTCGCATGTGGAAGCATCGCAACTGCTTTTCGAGCAGCGCAACCGCTTTCTCAACATGGGGGATGTCAACAAGACGCCATTCGTCATCGGCATTGCCGGTTCAGTCGCGGTTGGAAAATCAACGACGGCGCGTATCCTGAAAGAGCTTCTGGCGCGCTGGCCCTCCAGCCCGAAGGTCGATCTCATCACCACGGACGGATTTCTCTATCCGAATGAGGTGCTGCGGCGTGAAAACCTTATGGAGCGCAAGGGCTTTCCGGAAAGCTACGATATCGGCGCGCTGTTACGCTTCCTGTCGGCCATCAAGGCGGGCCAGCCGAATGTGAAAGCGCCGCGTTATTCGCATCTGACCTATGACGTGCTGCCGAACGAGTTCACCGTCATCGACCAGCCGGATATCCTTATTTTCGAGGGCATCAATGTGCTGCAATCGCGGGACCTGCCGGCGGGCGGGCGGATCGTGCCCATCGTTTCCGACTTCTTCGATTTCTCGATCTATATCGATGCCGACGAGGATTTCATTCACAACTGGTATGTGAACCGGTTCATGAATCTGAGAAACACGGCTTTCCGCGATCCCAATTCATTCTTCAACCGTTATGCGTCGATCAGTGAAGAAGCGGCGCTCAGCATTGCCGAGGGTCTCTGGCAGAACATCAACCTGAAGAACCTGCGCCAGAACATTGTTCCGACGCGCCCGCGTGCGGACCTTATTCTGCGAAAGGGAAAGAACCACCTGATCGATACGGTGGCGCTTCGCAAACTGTAAAGATGCCGCGCGTGGGCGGCATCTCCAGTGGCTAACCCGTTATTATGCGAGGTCGGGGATACGCAGAACCTGGCCGGGATAAATCTTGTCGGGATGGGTCAGCATTGGCTTGTTGGCTTCGAAGATAATGTTGTTTTTCGCGCCATTTGCCTTGCCGTACTGGGCTTCGGCAATCTTCCAGAGATTGTCGCCCTTCTTGACGGTGTAGAAGACGGGTTCTTTTGCCGGGGCTTCGGCCACTTTCAGTTCACCGGCCTCGACCTTGGAAATGCCGAGCGTATTGCCGACTGCAATGACCGCCTTTTCGAAAACAGACTGATCGGCCACTTCGCCCTTCAGAACGACCTTGTCGTCCACCACCTCGACCTGAACCTTGTCCGTGCCGAGATCGTGGGAAGCGAGTTCCTTTTTGACCGCATCGACATCAGGTGCGTCATCGCCGCCGATACCAAGCTTTTTTCCCGCTTCCTTGATGAAATTGAACAGACCCATAGCACCCTCCTTGGTTGTAGGGAGGATTACCAGACGATATTTGAAGCTCTATGACAAGGGCGAAAGATTTCGCGCAGGATTGCCACCTAGTCCCCCGAAGGCTTACCGCGCATTTTCTTGACATCGGAACGGCCGGATTTTGCCTTCAGACGGCGCTCGACTGATCCCTTGGTGGGTTTGGTGGCCTTGCGCACTGGCGGAGGCGGGGCGGCGGCTTCGAGGATCAGCTCCTTCAGCCGCTCACGCGCATCTTCGCGATTGCGCTCCTGGCTGCGAAACCGGCTTGCCTCGATCATCAGCACGCCATCTTTCGAAACACGTCGCCCCCCCAGGCGCAGGGCATTCACCTTCACCCGATCGGACAGGGACGGTGAATTGGCGATGTCGAAAAACAACTGAACCGCCGTCGAGACCTTGTTGACGTTCTGGCCGCCCGGCCCACCGGCCAGCACGAATTGCTCCGTCAGCTCCCAGCCGGCGATAGTGATACGGTTGCTGATATAAAGCGGGTCGCTGGCCATGATCTTTCTCCGCGCCGGTGATGCCACAGAACGCGTGAAATGAAAACAGTGGCCAGAATCGAGAGACCGGCAAAAAGAAACCCGGCACAAGGCCGGGTCCCCTCCTCCTCACAAATGAGGCTTTATTATTCAGCCGCGAGCAGAAGGCCCGGGGCTGCGTCGCGAACCTTGCTATCGACGTGATCTTCGAACTTGGTGAAGTTCGTGACGAACATCGAGACCAGCTTCTTCGCCTGCGCGTCGTAAGCTGCGCCATCGGCCCAGGTTGAACGCGGATCGAGAATTGCACTATCCACGCCATCAAGCGACAGCGGCACCGCGAAGCCGAAATTCGCATCGGTGCGGAATTGTGCATCCTTCAGCTCGCCAGTGAGCGCAGCCGTCAGAAGCGCGCGTGTCGCCTTGATGGGCATCCGCTTGCCGATGCCGTAAGCGCCGCCGGTCCAGCCGGTGTTGACCAGCCAGCAATCAACGCCGTGTTTGCCGATCAGTTCACGCAGCAGGTTGCCATATTCCGCCGGGTGGCGTGGCATGAAGGGTGCGCCGAAGCAGGTGGAGAAGGTGGCTTCCGGCTCGGTCACGCCCTTTTCCGTGCCGGCGACCTTTGCGGTGTAGCCGGACAGGAAATGGTACATGGCCTGTTCCGGCGTCAGCCGCGCGATTGGTGGCAGCACACCGAAGGCATCCGCCGTCAGCATGATGATCGTTTTCGGATGACCGGCGATGCCGGTTTCCGATGCATTCGGAATGAAGTGCAGCGGATAGGCGCTGCGGGTATTTTCCGTCAGCGAGTTGTCGTTGAAATCGGGAACCCGGTTTTCGTCCAGCACGACATTTTCGAGAACCGTGCCGAAACGATTGGTAGCGGCGTAGATTTCCGGCTCGGCCTCGGACGAAAGCTTGATCGCCTTGGCATAGCAGCCACCTTCGAAATTGAAGATGCCATGTTCGCCCCAGCCATGTTCGTCATCACCGATCAAGGTGCGTGATGGATCTGCAGACAGCGTGGTCTTGCCGGTGCCGGAGAGACCGAAGAACACGGCGGAATCACCCTCAGGACCGACATTGGCCGAGCAATGCATCGGCATCACGCCCTTGGCCGGCAGAAGGTAGTTCAGCACTGTGAAGACCGACTTCTTGTTTTCACCGGCATAGGAGGTACCGCCGATGAGGACGAGACCGTTGGTAAGGTCGCAGGCGATGACGGTTTCCGAACGCACACCGTGACGGGCGGGATCAGCCTTGAAGCTCGGCAGGTTGATGATGGTGAGCTTCTGCTTGAAACCAGCCAGTTTTTCCTGCTTCGGACGGATCAGCAGATTGCGGATGAACAGCGAGTGCCAGGCAAGCTCGGTGACGACGCGTGTCGGCAGCGCATTTTCCTCATCGGCGCCGCCGATCAGGTCCTGCACGTAAAGCGTCTTGCCGGCGGCGTGGGCCAGCATGTCCTTATGCAGCAGCTCGAAGTTTTCCGGCGACAGCGGCTTGTTGTTATCCCACCAGATGGTGTTCTCGGTGGAAGCGTCGCGCACAACGAATTTGTCCTTCGGCGAACGGCCGGTGTGCTGGCCGGTGACGGCGCGAAGAGCGCCATCGATTGTCAGTTCGGCCTCGCCGTTGCGGATCGCCTCTTCGTATAATTCGCTCTCGTTGAGGTTATAAAAGACGCGGGAAGCCTCGCCCAGTCCGAGTTCCGCAACTCCATTGGCAGGATTATGAACCCCAAGCTCGTTCATGACGCGTTCCTTGTAAATGACGATAAGGCCGTTGAAATTTTCACGGAAAAATACGTGGCAGCTTTTGGAAACGCAAGAGCCGAACTTTAAAAAACTTAGTGATTTCAATATATTAATCGATTTAAAAGATTTTATTTCTTTTTAAATCGGTTGAAGACGCATTAAAATCCAGCTGCGGCGGTTTCACGAAATCCGGCCACCGCACCCGCACGATTTTGGGGCGAGTTTTCCTTTGCCACAATTTGTTCCACCTTTATACTCAAGAGAGTGGCTCGCGGCGCACAACCTGGCTGGGTGAATGTCGGGAGTTACGAGAAAATGACGATGGAGACCAACTACATGCAGACGATCGCGCTTGTCGACGATGACCGGAATATTCTCACTTCGGTATCGATCGCGCTCGAAGCCGAAGGCTACCGGGTCGAAACGTATACGGACGGCGCCTCCGCGCTTGACGGGTTGATCGCCCGTCCGCCGCAGCTCGCCATTTTCGATATTAAGATGCCCCGCATGGACGGCATGGAGCTTTTGCGGCGCCTGCGTCAGAAATCGGATCTGCCGGTGATCTTCCTCACCTCCAAGGATGAGGAGATCGATGAATTGTTCGGCCTGAAAATGGGCGCGGATGACTTCATCACCAAACCCTTCTCGCAGCGCCTTCTGGTTGAACGCGTCAAGGCAATCCTGCGCCGCGCCAGCAGCCGCGATGCCGCGCCAGCGGCCGGCGGCGCAATAAAGCCGACGGCGGACCAGCAGGCCCGCACGCTGGAGCGCGGGCAACTCGCCATGGATCAGGAGCGTCATACCTGCACCTGGAAGGGCGAACCGGTAACACTCACCGTTACCGAATTCCTCATCCTGCACTCGCTGGCACAGCGGCCGGGCGTGGTGAAAAGCCGCGACGCGCTGATGGACGCCGCCTATGACGAGCAGGTTTATGTGGATGACCGCACCATCGACAGCCACATCAAGCGCCTTCGCAAGAAGTTCAAACTGGTCGATGGCGACTTCGATATGATTGAAACGCTTTATGGCGTAGGATATCGCTTCCGCGAAGCGGCCTGAATCGGCACGCAAATCGGAAGAGACCACCCGAAGAGTGGTGGCGAGGACTTAAATACGTGCTGAAGAAAACGCCGGAAACCGTCTCGGATAGCGACGATGCCGAAGAACGCGGCAACGAACGCCGCCATCGTATCCATCCGCTGACGATCATCCGGCGCATTTTCGGCAATGCGGTGTTTTCCAGTCTGACGCGCCGCATTCTTTTCTTCAATGTCGCGGCGACGGTCGTTCTGGTCGGCGGTATTCTCTATCTCAACCAGTTCCGTGAGGGGCTGATCGATGCGCGCGTCGAAAGCCTTCTGACGCAGGGCGAAATCATCGCCGGCGCGATTTCGGCCTCCGCTTCGGTCGATACCAATTCGATCACCATCAACCCCGAAAAGCTTCTCGAATTGCAGGCGGGGCAAAGCATCACGCCCGCTCCCAATGACGAGGACTTAAGTTTTCCGATCAATCCCGAACGGGTGGCACCAGTGCTGCGGCGGCTGATTTCACCGACGCGCACCCGCGCGCGACTGTTCGATGCCGATGCCAATCTGCTGCTCGATTCCCGCCATCTTTATTCGCGCGGACAGGTTCTGCGCTTCGATCTGCCGCCGGTAACGCCGGAAACCCAGACCTGGGGTGAGTGGTTCACCAGCATGTTCAACCGCATGCTGCAGCCAAGCAGTCTGCCGCAATACAAGGAAGCGCCTGGTGGCGACGGTTCGATTTATCCGGAAGTGATGAATGCGTTGACCGGCGTGCGCGGCGCGGTCGTTCGCGTCACCGAAAAGGGTGAGCTGATCGTTTCGGTCGCCGTGCCGGTGCAACGCTTCAGGGCGGTGCTTGGCGTATTGCTGCTCTCCACCCAGGCGGGCGATATCGACAAGATCGTGCATGCGGAGCGCCTGGCCATCATGCGTGTTTTCGGCATCGCCACCCTCGTCAATATCGTTCTGTCGCTGCTTCTGTCCTCCACCATCGCCACGCCGCTGCGGCGGCTTTCGGCCGCCGCGATCCGTGTGCGTCGCGGGGCGCGAACCCGCGAGGAGATACCGGATTTTTCGGCCCGTCAGGATGAGATCGGCAACCTTTCGATTGCGCTGCGTGAAATGACGACGGCGCTTTACGACCGTATCGACGCGATCGAAAGCTTCGCTGCCGATGTCAGCCACGAACTCAAGAACCCGCTGACCTCGCTACGCAGCGCCGTGGAAACCCTGCCGCGCGCCAAAACCGAAGAATCGAAGCAACGGCTGACCGAGATCATCTTCCATGACGTTCGGCGTCTCGACCGACTGATCAGCGATATTTCGGATGCGTCGCGGCTCGATGCCGAACTGGCGCGCGCCGATGCCTCGCCGCTCGACCTTGATGTGCTGATGAAAGGGCTGGTAGACATATCCCGCCAGATCAGCACCAAGAAGAAAAGCGTGGCAATCGACTATGTGGCCGACAGGAAGGCCGGAGCCAAAACCTCCTTCGTGGTGAATGGCCACGACCTTCGCCTCAGCCAGATCGTCACCAATCTGATCGAGAACGCCCGTTCTTTCGTGTCAGAGGAAAGTGGTCGCATCACCGTGCGTCTTTCCCGCCACAAGGATCGCTGCCTCGTGCAGGTGGAAGATAACGGACCCGGCATTCAGGCCGAAGATATCGACCGGATTTTCGAACGGTTTTACACGGACAGACCGGCGAGCGAAGGCTTCGGCCAGAATTCCGGCCTTGGTCTTTCCATCAGCCGGCAGATCGCCGAAGCCCATGGCGGCAGCCTGAGGGCGGAAAATGTCGTCGACAAATATGGCGTGATATCAGGCGCGCGCTTCACCCTGTCGCTACCGGCGGCCGAAACCCATGAACGCTGAACGCTTCAACCTGCATGCCACCGCCATCATCGTTCAAAACACGGGAATCCTCTTCACGGGACCATCCGGCAGCGGCAAGAGCGAGCTTGCCTTCAGTTTTCTGACCGAGGCTGAACGTTGCGGATTGCCGGCGGCGCTGATCGCGGACGATCAGATTTTCGTGTATCGCGACGGCGAAGACATCATTGCCGAGCGGCCGCAAGCGATTGCCGGGCTGCTGGAATTGCGCGGAAGCGGCATTGTTTCGCTCAGCAGCGTTGCGAGCGCTCCACTACATTTTGCCGTCACGACAGTTCTTTCACCGGAAAATCCCAGACTTCCCGAAGATGACGAAGTGTTTTTGCTGCCCTGTGGTGGGCATCTTCCACTTCTGCGCATACCGCTTGCAAGTCTTACGCCCTATGGAAAATTTGCTGCACTTGCTCAGAATCTTTTTAAAACGAATGTGAAGTGACGATGATTCGGGCGATTTTAGGCTTGCGATTCGCATTTTCCTCATCAAGATGAAATCCCACCGATGGACAGGATTGCCGCGTTGCGATAGTCGGCAATGAGAGTGCGTGTGCAAGGGAGCATTTCATGATCGGACTAGTGCTTGTCACCCATGGCAAGCTGGCTGAGGAATTTCGCCATGCGTTGGAGCATGTCGTTGGTCCCCAGAAATTGATCGAGACGGTTTGTATCGGTCCCGAAGACGACATGGATCAGCGCCGGCAGGATATCATCGACGCCGTTGCGCGTGCCAATGATGGCAATGGTGTTATCATATTGACGGACATGTTCGGCGGCACACCGTCCAATCTTGCAATCTCCGTCATGAATAACGGCAATGTCGAAGTCATCGCCGGGGTCAATCTTCCCATGCTGATCAAGCTTGCCGGTGTTCGCAGCGAAGACAATATGGACAAGGCCCTTCAGGATGCATCCGATGCCGGCCGCAAATATATCAACGTCGCCAGCCGCGTTTTAAGCGGCAAGTGAGAAGTCAGCCCATGTCGCCTCTCTCCCGGGAATTGCCGATCATCAACAAGCGCGGTCTCCATGCCCGGGCATCTGCAAAATTCGTTCAGATGGTCGAGGGCTTCGACGCAACGATCACGGTTTCCAAGGACGGCATGACCGTCGGCGGCACTTCCATCATGGGCCTGATGATGCTGGCGGCCAGCCCCGGCTGCAGCGTCTATGTCGAGGCAAGCGGCAATCAGGCGTCGGAGGCGCTGGCCGCGTTGGAAGCTCTGGTGGCCGACCGCTTCGGCGAAGAAGCCTGAGCCAGCAACATATAAAGACATAAAGACCTCTTTATATCATCATTGCCAGATCGTTTGTGGCCTGCTAAACCGCTGCTACGTTTAAAAGCCGGGCCAACAGGCGCGGCATTCTGATCTGGAGAACTTCATGAGCCTTGAGAAGGACTACATTGTCGCCGACATCAACCTTGCCGCATTTGGCCGCAAGGAGCTGGACATCGCCGAAACCGAAATGCCCGGCCTGATGTCCTGCCGCAAGGAGTTCGGCGAAAGCAAGCCGCTGAAGGGCGCACGCATCACCGGTTCGCTTCACATGACGATCCAGACCGGCGTTCTCATCGAAACGCTGAAGGAACTGGGCGCGGACGTTCGCTGGGCCTCCTGCAACATCTTCTCGACGCAGGATCATGCAGCAGCGGCCATTGCAGCGGCTGGCATTCCGGTCTTCGCCGTCAAGGGTGAAAGCCTGACGGAATATTGGGAATATACCGACAAGATCTTCCAGTGGACCGATGGCGGTCTGTCCAACATGATCCTCGACGATGGCGGCGATGCCACCATGTACATCCTGCTTGGCGCACGCGCCGAAGCCGGCGAAGACGTTTTGTCCAATCCCGGCTCTGAAGAAGAAGAAATTCTTTTCGCGCAGATCAACAAGCGCCTGAAGGCTTCTCCCGGCTGGTTCACCAAGCAGCGCGACGCGCTGAAGGGTGTTACCGAAGAAACCACGACGGGCGTTCACCGTCTTTACGATCTCAGCAAGAAGGGCCTCCTGCCCTTCCCGGCGATCAACGTTAATGACAGCGTCACCAAGTCGAAGTTCGACAACAAATACGGCTGCAAGGAATCGCTGGTGGACGGCATTCGTCGTGCAACCGACGTGATGATGGCCGGCAAGGTCGCCGTCGTCTGCGGTTACGGCGATGTGGGCAAGGGTTCTGCCGCCTCGCTGCAGGGCGCCGGTGCCCGCGTGAAGGTCACCGAAATCGACCCGATCTGCGCGCTTCAGGCTGCCATGGACGGTTTTGAAGTCGTTCGTCTGGAAGATGTCATCTCTTCCGCCGATATCTTCATCACCACCACCGGTAACAAGGACGTCATCCGCATCGAGCATATGCGCGAGATGAAGGACATGGCTATCGTCGGCAATATCGGCCATTTCGACAATGAAATTCAGGTCGCCTCGCTGCGGAACCTGAAGTGGACGAACATCAAGCCGCAGGTCGACATGATTGAGTTCCCGAAAGGCAACCGCATCATCCTTCTGTCCGAAGGCCGCCTGCTGAACCTCGGCAATGCCACCGGCCACCCGTCCTTCGTCATGTCTGCATCCTTCACCAACCAGGTGCTTGGCCAGATCGAGCTCTTCACCAAGCAGGGCGAATACAAGAACGAGGTTTACGTGCTGCCGAAGCATCTCGACGAGAAGGTTGCGCGCCTTCATCTCGAGAAGCTCGGTGTGCGGCTAACAGAACTTTCCGATCTGCAGGCAGATTATATCGGCATCTCCAAGGAAGGCCCGTTCAAGGCTGAACACTACAGATATTAATATCATAGTTAATATCCACTGAAATTACACAACATCTAGATGCCGCGCACTTGACAAAGTGCGCGGCATCTTTTTTGCGCCCTCCCTTTCCGCAGATTTATGAAGGCGGTATTGTCATCGGACTTGATTCGGACACGCCAAAGGGCGGCGGGGACGAAATGGGATGTCTTGTCGAAGATGCGGCACATAGGACGGAGACAGACCGGGGATGACGGTTCACAATTCGGATCTGCGCGAGCAGACAGTTCAACGCGTTGAAAACACGCAAGGCTGCGTGGCATTGAGCGCGCAGGTTCTGGCGCATTGCCGACTGGCGATCAGTGCGGTCCGGACAGGCATTTCGCGGCTTCCCGTGCTGATGTCGGGGACCATTCTTGCCGGTTCGGCAAGTGTCGCGCTGGCGCAGGACGGCCTTGTTGCCAAGACCGGTGCGCGGCTGTTCTCCTCTGGCGAAACAATCACCTATTCGCTCTTTGTCGGCATGCTTTCGGCGACGCTGTTTTCCGTCGTCTGGCTGGTGCGCCAACGCGGCAATATCGAGTCGGAAAGCAGTGAATACCGCAAGGCGCTTGCCGAGACCCACCACAAGATCGCCAAATACGAAGCACTGATTTCCGATAAGGGCCGGCGCATCGTTATCTGGGATGGGGCTGACAAGCGGCCCGAATTTCTGGGGCAATTGCCCGTGGAGGCCGGCGCACCGCAAGCGGATCATGATTTTCTGGCCTTCGGGCGCTGGCTGAAGCCATCCTCCGCGAGCCAGCTTGAAAAATCCCTCGAAAAACTTCGCAGCCATGCGCAGAGTTTCGATCTGACCATCGAGACGCAGCGCGGCGAAGTCATTGAAGTTCAAGGCCGGGTTTCCGGCGGCAATGCATTTGCACGTTTCGTCGCGCTTAATAATCTGCGCGCCGAGCTTGCAGAATTGCAGGTGGAACGCGAGCGTCTGATCACCTCGGTCTCGACGTTTCAGGACCTTCTGGATTCCATCGAACAGCCCGTCTGGCGCCGCAATGGCGAAGGTGAGCTAACCTGGGTCAACCACGCCTATGCGCAGGCCGTGGATGCACGCGATGCCGATCAGGCCGTACTTGAAAAACGCGAGCTGTTGAACACGGTTACCCGGCAGAAGATACGCGCGGCCGCGACGCCGGAATCACCCTATCATGACCGCATTTCTACTGTGGTTTCCGGCAACCGTACCTTCTTCGACGTCGTGGATATCAAGACTGCGGCGGGTTCGGCCGGTATCGCCATCGATGCCACCGAAGCGGAAACCATCAGCGAAGAACTCAAGCGGGTTCTGAAAAGCCACGCCGAAACGCTGGATCATCTGGCAACGCCTGTTGCCATCTTCGACGGCCGGCAGCGGCTGCAATTCTACAATCAGGCTTTTGCGACCCTTTGGGGTCTCGATCTGGTTTTCCTCGAATCCGGTCCTGACAATTCCGAGCTTCTGGACAGGCTGCGCACCGCCGGCAAATTGCCCGAGCAGCTGAACTGGAAAAACTGGAAGGAGACGGCGCTCGCCGTTTACCGTTCGCTCGATACCAAAACCGATCTCTGGCACCTGCCGAATGGGCAGACACTGCGGGTCATCGCAACCGCCCATCCACAGGGCGGCGCGACCTGGGTTTTTGAGAACCTGACCGAACAGGTCGACCTGCAGATGCGCTACAACACGCTGGTGAAGGTACAGGGCGAAACCATCGATCATCTGGCCGAAGGTGTGGCGGTGTTCGGTGCGGATGGCCGTATTCGCCTCTCCAACCCGGCATTCCGGGCGCTCTGGGGTGTAACCTCCGAAGAGGCGGAAACGGGCACCCATATCCGCGCCATCGAAACAGCCTGCACACAATCCTATGACAGGCCGGACGGCTGGCGCGCCTTCAGCCAGTTCATCACCAGCTTTGATGATGAGCGCCCATCCAAACAGGGAACGCTCGAACTGCTCTCCGGTCTCGTGCTTGATTTCGCTATCATTCCGCTGCCGGATGCGCAGACCATGCTGACCTTCGTCAACATGACCGACAGCGTGCGGGCCGAAAGGGCGCTCAAGGAAAAGAACGATGCACTTCTGAAGGCCGACGAGCTGAAGAATGATTTCGTTCAGCATGTTTCCTATGAATTGCGTTCGCCGCTGACGAATATTATCGGTTTTACCGACCTTTTGAAGACGCCCGGCATCGGCCAGTTGACGGACCGGCAGGCGGAATATCTCGATCATATTTCCACGTCGTCCTCGGTGCTTTTGACCATCGTCAACGATATTCTCGATCTTGCGACCGTCGATGCCGGCATCATGCAGCTGAATTATTCAGACAATGATTTGAACGAATTGCTCGAAGACGTTTCTGTGCAGATCGCAGATCGCCTGCAGGAGAGCGGTATTTCGCTTGAAATCGTCGCGCCGACCCATCTTGGCAGCCTGGTCGCCGATCATCAGCGTCTGAAGCAGATCCTCATCAAGCTGCTTACCAATGCGATCAACTTCGCCCCGGAAGGTTCCGCCGTTGAACTGTCGTGCCAGCGTAGCGAGGGCGACTTCCTGTTCTCGGTGGCAGATAAGGGCCCGGGCATTCCGGAAGACATGCTGAAAACCGTCTTCGACCGCTTCGCGACACGCGGCAATGGCGGTCGGCGGACTGGCGCAGGGCTTGGCCTTTCCATTGTCGAAAGCTTTGTCAGCCTCCATCATGGCACGGTCAGCATCGATAGCCGCCCCGGCAATGGCACCATCGTCACCTGCCGCATTCCTTCCGGCACCCGCCCGCATTCCATCGCCGCAGAATGAGCCAAGACATCTTGCCGATCACTATTTCCCTTGAGGGAGAAAAAGATACCATCAGGCTCGGTGAAGACCTTGCGCTGGCATTGAAACCCGGCGATTGCCTGGCGCTGATCGGCGATCTCGGCGCCGGTAAATCGACACTCGCCCGCGCCTTCATCCGGGCGATGGCGGATGAGCCGGATCTCGAAGTTCCAAGTCCCACCTTCACGATCATCCAGACCTATTCCACTCGCATTCCGGTTGCCCATCTCGATCTTTACCGGCTTTCTGATGTCTCCGAACTGTACGAGCTCGGCATCGACGAGATGCTGGAGGACGGCGTCTGCCTGATCGAATGGCCGGATATCGCCGCCGAGGTTCTGCCGCCGGAACAGACCGTCACGCTTCGGCTGACGCATTCCGGCGAAGGACGGCTGGCCGCCATCGAAGCTCCGGCAAAACTGAAAGCGCGGCTTCAGCGTGTTTTCGCCATTCGCGAATTCCTCGCGAAAAATGGCAGGGGCGATGCGACCCGCCGTTTCCTGAGTGGTGACGCCTCAACGCGTGCCTATGAGACCATTTCCGCCGATGGCCCGGACCTTATCCTGATGGACTGGCGACGCCCCTTGAGAGGCGCGATCATTGCGGATGGCAAGACCTATGCGGAAATCGCCCATCTTGCCCAGGATGCGCGTTCTTTCGTGGCGATCGGCGAGTATCTGCGAAACAGCGGCTTTTGCGCGCCAGAGCTTCTGGCAGCGGATATCGATCAGGGCATTCTCCTGCTGGAGGATCTGGGGCGCGACGGGGTGCTTGCGCCCAAGGGAACGCCGATAGAAGAACGTTATCTCCAGAGCGTTGCCTGCCTCGCAGCCCTTCATCAGACCCCGCGACCCGACCTGTTGCCGGTGATTGACGGCAGCGCCTATGAGGTTCCCCCCTTCGATCGGCAGGCGATGAAGATCGAAGTCTCTTTGCTGGCGGAATGGTATCTTCCCCACAAACGCGGCAAGCCGCTCACCGATAGCGAGAAGAGTGACTATTACGCCCTGTGGGATAGCCTGATCGACTCGCTCGCTGATTGTGAAACAGGGCTTCTGCTGCGCGATTTCCATTCACCCAACCTTCTCTGGCAGGCGCAGAATAGCGGTATTCGGCAGGTCGGCCTGATCGATTTTCAGGACGCGATGATCGGCCCCACCGCTTATGATCTCGCCTCCATCGTGCAGGATGCCCGGGTTACCATCGAACCCGAGCTGCAGGCGCGTCTGCTCTCGCATTATCTCGACAGCAGAAGAAACACACCTTCATTCGATGAGGCCGCTTTCCTCAAGGCTTTCGCCATCATGTCGGCGCAGCGTAACTGCAAGCTTGCCGGTATCTGGGTGAGGCTGTTGGAACGGGATCAAAAACCCGGTTATATGAAACATATGCCGAGGACGTTCCGCTATCTTGCCGCGGCGCTTTCGCATCCGGAGCTTCAGCCTCTTCGAGACTGGTGTGTCTGCATGGGCATGGAATTCAACGACTGAAAGACGGTTGACGACGATGACGATCAAAAACGCCATGGTGCTGGCCGCCGGGCTTGGCACGCGGATGCGCCCGATCACCGATACGATCCCGAAGCCGCTCGTCAAGATTGCCGGCAAGCCGATGATCGATTACGCGCTCGACGCGCTTGTGGAAGCCGGGGCTGAGACGATCGTCGTTAATGTGCATCACCATGCGGATCAGATGATCGCTCATCTGGAGCACCGCTCCGACGTCGAAATCCTGATTTCAGACGAGCGGGCGCAACTGATGAACTCCGGCGGCGGGCTTGCCAAGGGTCTGAAGCTGCTGGAACCCGGCCCGGTCTTCGTCATGAATGCCGATCTATTCTGGATCGGCGAGCAATTGAATGCAGTCAGCAACCTGCGCAAGCTTGCGCAATTCTTCGATCCGGAGCGCATGGATATGGTCCTGCTCTGTGTTGATATGGATCGCACCACCGGTCATAACGGCAAAAAGGATTTCAACCTTTCTGACGACGGTAAATTGGTGCGGTATTGCGATGGTGACCCAAACCCCGTGGTTTATGCCGGCGCCATTGCCATGGACTCGCGCCTGCTTGAAGATGCGCCGACGGATGCTTTCAACCTCAACATCTATTTTGACCGCGCCATTAAAAATGACCGGCTTTCCGGGATTTCGCTTGATGGGCACTGGATCACCGTCGGCACGCCCGATGCGATAGAAGACGCAGAAAACATCATCCAGCAATTCAGGGAAAAACGCTCTGCATGACCACGTCCCGCCACGAAAAGCGCGTCCTGACGATCGCTGCGGGAACACCGTTCCTCAAAACGCTCGCGGAAACGCTGTGTGACGGGACACTGACAGCCGGCTATAGATATGACCCAGCCGACCCGCTTTCACTGGCCAAGGTGACGATCTATGTGCCGACGCGACGTTCCGCCCGCGTACTGCGCTCCGAATTCGTCGACCTTCTGGGAGGCAGATCCGCCATTCTGCCGCTGATCCGACCGCTCGGCGAAACGGACGATGATAGCGGCTTTTTCGATATCGAAAATCCTGAGATCATGGATCTCGCACCACCGATTTCCGGCACCGGCCGGCTGATCGAACTGGCGCGTCTTATTCTGGCCTGGCGCAACAGCCTGCCGGACGCCATCCGGGCGATCCATTCGGATTCGCCGCTCGTTGCCCCCGCCAGCCCCGCCGATGCCATATGGCTGGCGCGTGCGCTTGGCGAGGTGATCGATGCGATGGATACGGAAGAAAAGGATTGGGAAGCGCTTCAGCATCTCGATACCGGCGAACATGCGCAATGGTGGCAGCTGACGGCGGATTTCCTGAAGATCGCCAGCGTCTTCTGGCCGGCGCGCCTTGCCGAACTCAACCGCTCCTCGGCCGGCCGGCATCGAAACGGCATCTTGCGGGCCGAGGCAAACCGACTTGCCAATTTGCCGGATACGGGACCGATCATCGTGGCCGGGTCTACCGGCTCCATTCCGGCCGCAGCCGACCTCATCGCCGCCGTTGCCGCCTTGCCGCAGGGCGTCGTCGTGCTTCCGGGGCTTGATCTTGCCATGTCAGAGGAGCAATGGGAGGCAATTGCCGAAGACCCGACCGACCCTTCCAGCCGTACCCATTCGCAATACGGGCTCTATATGCTGCTGCAGAAGCTCGGCATCCTACGCGACGACGTGGATCAGATCGGAGCTATCGATAGCGATCTTGAAAAACGCGCGGCCGTTTTTTCAGCGGCGCTCGCTCCGGCCAAGTCCACCAGCGATTGGAACCGGTGGCGCGAAGACAGGGACCCCGGCTTCTTCGATGAAGCTTTTGCGGCGGCCACACTGATAGAAGCCGCCAACGAGCGCGAAGAGGCAACCGCCATCGCGGTGGCGCTCAGGCTGGCGCTGGAAGCTCCGGGTGCCGGACGTCCTTCGCAGGCCGCACTGATAACACCCGACCGCGGCTTGGCGCGGCGGGTGGCGACGGAATTGCAGCGTTTCGGCATAGAGGCCGACGATTCGGCCGGTACGCCACTTTCTGCCACACCGCGGGCCGGGCTGACACAACTGGCGCTGGAAGCGATCCTGCGGCCCGGAGACCCGGTGCCGATCATTTCGCTTCTGAAGCATCCACTCTCCCGTTTCGGGCTTTCGGAGGCGGCGTTCACACAAGCCTCAAAAGCGCTGGAACTCATAGCACTGCGTGGCGGCCGCGTCGAAACCGAAATCGGCAATCTGGAAGCGGTTCTGGAGGCGCAGCTGCTGGCGCAGCACGATGACCGGCACCCACCCGCCTGGCGGCTGGCATTGCCGGAAGGAAGCCTTGAAGCAGCCCGCGATCTGGCGCAGCGGATCGCCGTTGCAACCGAGCCGCTTGGTTCTGCCTTCGTGCGTCGGGATCAATCTGGCCGGGCCTTTACCGACAAATTACCACTCTCCCATTGGGCGGAGCGGACGGGCCGCGTGATCGAAGCCATCTGTGCGGATGAAAACAATGATCTTGCCGCGCTCTGGTCCGGTGAGGCTGGTGATACGCTTTCCGGCCTGTTCGGCGAATTGATGGAAAGCGGCGAAATCCTCGATGCGGACGGGCCTCAATGGGCTGACATATTTGCGGCGCTGGTTGCCGGGGAATCGATCAAACCGCGATCCATGCGTCATCCACGCATCTTTATCTTCGGTGCGCTCGAAGCCCGCCTGCAAAGCGTCGACACCGTCGTCATTGGCGGGCTCAATGAAGGCCTCTGGCCGGGCCAGACGGCGAATAACCCATTCTTGTCCCGCACCATGAAGACCGCTATCGGACTTGAGCCGCCGGAACGGCGCATCGGCCAGCTGGCACATGACTTTGAGATGGCCAACGGCACCCGACAAATCTTTTACACCCGGGCGTTGAGGCAGGGCTCAACGCCGGCTGTCGCTTCTCGCTGGCTGCAACGATTGCTGGCACTGGGTGGTGAGGATTTCGCCGGAGAACTGAAGAAGCGTGGCGAGACCTATCGGCATTGGGCCGGTCTGATGGATGAAAGCATCGATCAGGACGCGGCAAAGCGCCCTGCCCCCAAGCCGCCGGCTAATCTGCAGCCAACCCGTTATTCCTTCAGCGAAGTGGGACGGCTGCGCCGCGATCCCTATTCGATCTATGCGCGGCGTATCCTGAAGCTTGACCCGCTCGAGCCCTTCAACCGCGATCCAAGTGCCGCTGATCGCGGCACGCTCTATCACGCGATCATCGAGCGTTATTCGCGTGAGGGGCACATCCCCGGCACGCCGGCTTCGTTCGACGCCATGCAACGCATTCTGGACGAATGTTTCGACGCGGAAAACCTGCCGCCGCATGTGGATGTCATCTGGCGGCCACGTTTTGCGGCGGTGGCACGTGCCTTCATCGACTGGGAGAAGGAACGTCATCCATCCATTCGCCACAGCTTTTTCGAGGCACGCGCCGGCCAGGAAATAGCCGAAGCGGGGATAAGGTTGACCGGAATTGCCGACCGCATCGACATCAAGTCAAACGGTCACGCGGATATTATCGACTACAAGACCGGGCTTGCGCCTTCGGTCAATCAGGCGCGCGCGCTGCTTGACCCACAACTGGCGCTGGAAGCGGCGGCGCTGATGCGCGGAGCCTTCCGCGAAGCCGGTTCGCCCACGCCGGAAAACCTTATCTATGTGCGCCTGCGGCCGGGCGATCGTTTTTTTCCCGACCAGGTCAATAACGAACATTCCAGTCGCAGCGGCAAAAGACCGCCAAAATCGGCCATTGAACTGGCGACGGAATCGATCGAGCAACTTGCCAAATTCGTGCGCTCACTGCGCGAAGGCGAGAACGGTTTCGCCTCGCGGCTGGTGCCGGAAGAGCAACAATCCTATGGGGGGGAATATGACCATCTCGCCCGGGTTTCGGAATGGTCCACGGCGGAACCGGGAGACGGCGATGACGATTGATCCTGTCGATCACGGCCCCGCCGCCGATACACCCGAAAGCTGGATCGACTGGACCAGCGCCCGGCAGCGGCTTGCCTCCGATCCGGCAAGTTCCGCATGGGTGTCGGCCAATGCCGGCTCCGGCAAGACACATGTGTTGACGCAGCGCGTCATCCGTCTGCTTCTGGCCGGATGCCGCCCGTCGGCGATCCTGTGCCTCACCTATACCAAGGCTGCCGCGTCTGAAATGTCGAGCCGTGTCTTCGACCGGCTGGCGGAATGGGCAACTTTGCCGGATTCCGATCTCAGGGATCGCATCACAGTCATTGAAGGCAAAGTGCCAGATCGCATAAAGCTTGCCGAAGCGCGGCGGCTGTTCGCCAAGGCACTGGAAACGCCGGGCGGGCTGAAAATTCAGACCATCCACGCATTCTGCGAGGCCCTGCTGCATCAGTTTCCGCTGGAAGCCAATGTCGCCGGCCATTTCTCGGTTCTCGATGACCGCGCAGCCACTACCCTGCTGGCCGAGGCCCGCCGCTCTCTTCTGACGGCGGTTTCGACAGGAGGCGACACGGAACTGGCGCAGTCGCTTGCCTATGTGCTTGATCTCGCCGACGAAAGCGGACTGGAATCGCTGCTTTCCGCCATTATCGCCAATCGCAGCGCCCTTCGCGCCTTTCTGCTCGAGGCAAAACAATCCGGCGGCATCGATACCCGTTTGCGGCAGGCTATGCAGATCGATCATGAGGAAACCGAGGAAACGGCGGCGGCGGCCTTCTGGCCCCTGCCCGGTCTTTCCGGCCTTGCGCTCGACACCTATCTGACGCTTGCCGATGAGGTGGGCGGATCGCGCGTCATCGATGTCGCTTATGCGCTAAGGGAAGCGAAACGGCAGACGGACCCGGTGCGGCGGATGGAGTTCATCGAAGCAGCACTGCTGACGGCCAAGGGCGAGAAGAAATCGGATGCCTATGTCATCAACAAGGGCATGCAGAAATCCGCCCCCGATCTTGTGGACGCGCTAACACTGGCGCGGGATCATGTCGTTGCCTGCCGCAACCGATATCGTCTGGTGCGGATGCTGGCGGCGACGAAATGCGCGCTTGTTCTGGCCGAGAGGCTGATCGGTGATTTCGAGGATCTGAAAAAGCAGCGTAGCCAGCTCGATTTCGAAGATCTGATCGAACGCGCCGCCAATCTCCTCAACCGCGATACCGCGGGTGCCTGGGTGCATTACAAGCTGGATCAGGGCATCGACCATATTCTCGTCGACGAGGCGCAGGACACAAGCCCCGTACAATGGTCGATCATCCAGTCGCTGGCGGCGGATTTCTTCACCGGCGAAAGCGCCCGCATGGGGCGGCGCACGCTGTTTGCCGTGGGTGATGAAAAACAGTCGATCTACTCCTTTCAGGGCGCGCGGCCGGAACGGTTCTCGCAGGAGCGCGATGAGACCAAAAGGCGCGTCGATCAGGTGGAGCAGGCTTTTCACCGCATCCGCCTGCCGCTCTCTTTCCGTTCGACGGAGGACGTGCTGGCCGCTGTCGATCAGGTCTTCTCGATCCCACAAAATGCCAGCGGCCTCAGTGCCGATAACGAGCCCGTCGAACACCGCTCCAACCGCGCAGGACACCCTGGCACCGTGGAAGTGTGGGACATGGTGGCGCCGGAAACTGCCGATGACCAAGAAGACTGGACGGCGCCTTTCGATGCCTTGAGGGAAAGCGCACCCGCTACCATCGTCGCCCGCCGTATCGCTGCGCGGATCGCCGACATGATCGGAAGCGAAACTATTATTGAGAAGGGCGTGGAACGCGCCGTCGAAGCAGGCGACATTCTGGTGCTGGTGAGAAAACGCCATGCCTTCGTTAATGCGCTGACGCGGGAGTTGAAACGACGTAAAAACATTCCTGTCGCTGGCGCCGACCGTCTTCGCCTGACCGACCACATTGCCGTGCAGGATCTTCTGGCGCTTGGCCGTTTCGTGGTGCTGCCGGAGGATGATCTTTCGCTTGCCGCACTGTTAAAGAGCCCGCTCTTTAACCTGACCGAAGATGATGTCTTCGAGATCACCGCGACGCGATCCGAGACGGAGAGCGTATGGCAGCGGCTGCAGGTGCTTTCGCGGGAAGAGAACAGCCACCTTTCCGTCGTTACCGGAAAACTGCAAAGCTTCATCACGCTTTCAAGAACGGCCACCGTACATGATTTCTTCGCGGCGGTTCTGACACTGCATGATGGGCGCAAAAAATTCCTCGGGCGGCTTGGCAACGAGGCAAGCGACGTACTGGACGAGTTCCTGTCGTTTGCGCTGGACCATGAAAGAACCGGCCTGCCCGGCCTGCAAGCTTTCCTGTCCGTTCTGGAGACCGATTCGCCTGAAGTGAAGCGTGAGCAGGACAAGGACCGTGGCGAAGTGCGGATCATGACCGTGCATGCCTCCAAGGGGCTGGAAGCACCAGTCGTTTTTGTCGTCGATGGCGGTTCGAAAGCCTTCAACCACAGCCATGTGCCGAAGCTGCGCTTCATCGAAGCGGAAGGGGACGCCGTCCCGGTCTGGCTGCCCGGCAGCGGCTTTTCCAATCATCTCATTCGCTTGGATGAGGAACGCCTGAAGACGGCCGCCGAAGACGAATATCGCCGGCTGCTGTATGTGGCGATGACCCGTGCCGCCGATCATCTGGTTATCTGTGGTTATCGCGGCCAAAAAGAAAATCCCGAATGCTGGCACGCCATCGTCAAGGCAGCGCTTGCGGATAATCAGGATCACTGCCAGCCGCAGCAGTTCGCAGCCGATGGCGAAGAATGGCAGGGGCTTGTCTGGCGCAAGTCCGAAGCTCGCTCGACACCTGCGCCGCAGAGGGTGCCAGAACCGCAGCAAGATGAAGACTACGCCCTTCCGGCGGGACTTCTTGCCCCCTTGCCGGCCCTGCCTTCGCTACCGAGACCGCTCAGCCCTTCCGGTGCGGGCACCATCATCGATGACGGCGCGGACGATCTGGCCGTGCGTTCACCGCTATTTGGCGAAAAAGCCGATGCCTCCTCTCTGGCGTTGCAACGCGGCCGACTGGTGCATCGCATGCTGCAGGCCCTGCCGGATTTCGCCGAGAGCGAACGGGAAGCGGCGGCCCGGCGTTATGCGGAACGGGCGGCGCGTTTCTGGCCTCCTGCCGAGCGCGAATATTTGATACAGGCGGTTTTGCGGGTTCTGTCCGAACCGGCGGTGCAACCGGCCTTTTCCGCCAACAGCCGCGCGGAAATATCCATCATGGGCACGATGACGATTGGCCGGCAGCAATATGCCGTGTCCGGCCGTATCGACCGGCTGGCGGTGGATGGCGACCGCGTCATTCTGGTGGATTACAAAACGAACCGTGTTCCTCCACGTGAAGCCCGTGAGATCCCCTACTCCCACGTGGCCCAGCTTGCCATCTATCGGGAAATTCTGGCGTCGCTTTATCCCGGCAAGGAATTTGTCTGCGCGCTGATCTATACGGAAAATGCCAGTTTTGTGACGGTTGGCGATGATGCGATGAGAGAGGCTCTTGCCGCAATAAAGACAAAGTGAGATACCGGGGCATTGAAATTCCGACGCGCCCGCATCACATCGATAGCGGAAAAGTTTAGCTGAAAGGAGAGCCAGATATGGCTACCGTAAAAGTCGACGCCGCCAACTTCCAGTCCGAAGTCCTCGAATCCTCCGAACCCGTTGTGGTGGACTTCTGGGCCGAATGGTGTGGCCCGTGCAAGATGATCGCGCCGAGCCTTGAAGAAATCGCGTCTGAGCTTGCCGGCAAGGTCAAGGTCGCGAAACTCAACATCGACGAAAACCCGGAACTGGCCGCCAAGTTCGGCGTTCGCTCGATCCCGACGCTCGCCATGTTCAAGGGCGGCGAAGTGGCCGATATCAAGGTAGGTGCTGCACCCAAGACAGCGCTTTCCGCCTGGATTTCCGGCGCCGCATAAGCCATTTTATGGAATGAAAAAAGCCCGGCATCACTGCCGGGCTTTTTTATTGGGGGACCGTGCCGTTCAATGCAAGGGCATTTCCGGCAAGATAAAGCGATCCGCCGATCAGGATGCGCGGCGGTGGTCCTTCCGGATCGAGGCGGCGGGACAGTTCGTCCAGCGCCTCGGTAAGCGATGAGGTCGGTGCCGCGACCAGACCGGCATCAAAGGCCGCATGGGCGAGCACGACAGGATCAATCGCCGCATCCGTGCCACCGATCGGTACGGTGAAGACATATTCGGCAATATCGGCGAAAGCCTTGAAATAGCCCACGGGATCCTTGGTATTGATCATGCCGGCGATGATGAACAGCGGCCGGGGCGTCTTTTCCTCAAACCCGGCCATCGCCTCGGCAATCACTTCGCCAGCGCCGGGGTTGTGACCACCATCGACCCAGATTTCCGCATCCTTCGGAGCCATCTCGGCAATCTTGCCGGTCTGAATGCGTTGCAGACGACCGGGCCATTCTACGGAGGTCATGGCCTTTTCGATCATCCGTTCCGTCACTTCGAAACCGGCGGCCTTAACGGCGCGGATCGCGGCGGCGGCATTAGCAAGCTGGTGGCGGCCGGGAAGCCGCGGCAGCGGCGCATCGGTCAGGCCATATTCATCCTGATAGACCATGCGGCCGAATTCTTCATGGGCGGAAAAATCCTGACCATAGACCGATGCCGGGCAACCCAGGCGTTCGGCCGTGGCAACAAGAGTTTCCAGAGCCGCATCATATTCCTGATGGCCGATGATAACGGGGGAACCGGGCTTCATGATGCCCGCCTTTTCGGCGGCGATCAGCTCCACACGGTCGCCGAGATAGGCCTGGTGGTCCAGCGAGATCGGCATGATGACCGACACGGCAGGATTGTTGATTACATTGGTCGCATCAAAGCGCCCGCCGAGACCAACCTCGACAACGGCGGCATCGGCAGGCTGTTCCGCAAAGAGCACGAACATCGCGGCGGTCAGGATTTCGAAAACCGTTATCATCTGGCCGCCATTGGCAGCTTCAATACGGCGAAGCGCATCCGCAAAGACCTCGTCCTCGACATACCGGCCCTTATCGCCGGGAACGCCGATGCGATAGCGTTCATGCCAGTTTACGAGATGCGGAGAGGTATGGACGTGGACGGAAAGGCCTGCGGCCTCCAGCAAAGCACGACAAAAGGCGGTGACCGAACCCTTGCCGTTGGTGCCCGCCACATGAATAACGGGCGGCATCCTCTTCTGGGGATTGCCGAGTTTTTCGAGAAGACGGGAAATTCTGTCGAGTGAAAGATCAAAACCCTTGGGGTGGAGCTGCATCAGCTCTTCAATGATCTTCTCTGCCTCACTAATCGCGGGCTTCGTCATGTCTTCTGTTCGCCTTTCAGGCGTTTTGCTTGCCATTTGTCCGCCGCACCAAAGATGAAATCATGCAACGTATAGCATCATCCCGAAGGCCGTTCAGGCCTTCGGGCGACATATTTTTTTGCTCAGGCCGAAGCGGCCAGCGGTACGACAGCGTTTGCGTTGTCAGCAGGCGCCTTGGTCATGATCTTAAGCAGATTGGCCAGCGTATCCGGGATTTCGCGACGGTCGATCACCATGTCCACCATGCCGTGTTCCAGAAGATACTCGGATGTCTGGAAACCTTCCGGCAACTTTTCACGAATGGTCTGCTCGATCACACGCTTGCCGGCAAAGCAGATTTCCGCACCCGGCTCGGCGATATGAACATCGCCCAGCATAGCGTAGGAAGCGGTCACGCCACCGGTCGTCGGGTTCGTCAGAACCACGATATAGGGCATGCCGGCTTCTTTCAGCATGTTCACTGCAACGGTCGTGCGCGGCAGCTGCATCAGCGAAAGAATGCCTTCCTGCATGCGGGCACCGCCGGAGGCCGGGAACATGACGAGCGGGCAACGCTCGGAAATGGCGCGCTCGAATGCCTTGACGATGGCTTCGCCGGCGGCAATGCCCAAGGAGCCGCCCATGAACTGGAATTCATGCACGACGGCAACGATCTTCAGGCCTCTCAGGAGGCCGACGCCAGCAAGGATCGTGTCTTCCTGCTCGGTCTTCGTGCGGCTGTCACGCAGGCGATCGGTGTATTTCTTGGAATCGCGGAACTTCAATGGGTCCTGCGCCACCTTTGGCTGCGGCAGAGCCTCATAGACACCGCCATCGAAAAGATCGACGAGACGCGCCTTTGCCGGCATCTTCATGTGATAGCCCGAGGCCGGGATAACCCACTTGTTATCCTCGAGATCCTTATGGAAGACCATCTCACCCGTTTCCGGGCATTTGATCCACAGGTTCTCCGGAACCTCCGGACGGCGGCCAAGCATGGAATTGATCCGGGGCCGAACGTAATTGGTGATCCAGTTCAATCAATTACTCCTTGACTGAGCCGCGCTTATTCCGCAACGGCAAGGCGCGACGCACGCACGCCCGTTGAAAGTCCCTTTACCAGCGTCGTAACGGCTGGCACGGTATCTGCGGTCGCCTTCCCGTCCTTGGTCAGGCTGCCGGCAATCTGGTTGACGATGGCCGAACCGACCACCACACCATCCGCCACGGCGCCGATTGCTTTCGCGTGATCGGCCGTCTTGACACCAAAACCGACACAGACCGGCAGTTCCGTATGCGCCTTGATACGACCGACCGCGCCTGAGATCAACGAGGGATCGGGCAGCGCGGAACCGGTAATACCGTTCATCGAGACATAATAAACGAAACCTGAGGTATTTTTAAGAACGGCAGGCAGACGCTTGCCATCCGTCGTCGGGGTCGCGAGGCGGATGAAATTCACACCCCGCTCAAGAGCCGGAACGCAAAGCTCATCATCCATTTCCGGCGGCAGATCGACCACGATCAGACCGTCGACGCCGGCTGCCAGCGCATCTTCCAGGAACTGGTCGACACCGTAAATATAGATCGGATTGTAATATCCCATCATCACGATCGGGGTCGCATCGTCACCCTTGCGGAATTCACGCGCGAGATCGAGCGTGGTTTTCAGCGTCTGGCCACCCTTCAGCGCCCGCTGTCCGGCCAGCTGGATAGCCGGGCCGTCCGCCATCGGATCAGAAAACGGCATGCCGAGTTCGATGATATCGGCGCCCGCTTCCGGCAGCGCTTTCATGATGCCGAGCGAGGTTTCAAAATCCGGGTCGCCGCCCATGAAATAGGTGATCAGGGCCGGGCGATTTTCAACGCGCAGATCGGCGAAGCGCTTGTCCATACGTGCAGTCATGATCTTATACATCCATTCCAAGGAACTTGCTGACGGTGTGGACATCCTTGTCGCCGCGACCGGAAAGGTTCATCAGGATGATCTCATCCTTGCCCATCTTCGGTGCGCGCTTGATGACCTCAGCCAATGCGTGGCTCGGCTCCAGTGCTGGAATGATGCCTTCGAGGCGGGTCAGCATCTGGAAGGCGTCCAGCGCTTCATGGTCCATGACCGGCACATATTCGACGCGGCCGATATCGTTCAACCAGGAATGTTCAGGGCCGATGCCGGGATAATCGAGACCGGCGGAAATGGAGTGGCCTTCCTTGATCTGGCCATCCTCATCCTGCAGCAGATAGGTGCGGTTGCCATGCAGAACACCCGGCGAACCGGCGGTGATCGATGCACAGTGCTCGTCGCCTGAAAGACCCTTGCCACCGGCTTCAACGCCGACGATGCGGACATTCTTGTCATCGAGGAAAGGATGGAAGATGCCGATGGCGTTCGAGCCGCCGCCAACAGCCGCCACGACCAGATCCGGCAGGCGGCCTTCCGCCTCCAGCATCTGCGCCTTGGCTTCTTCGCCGATGACAGCCTGGAAATCACGGACCATTTCCGGATAGGGATGCGGGCCGGCAGCAGTGCCGATCAGATAATAGGTATCATCGACATTGGTGACCCAGTCGCGCAGCGCCTCGTTCATGGCGTCCTTCAAGGTGCCGTGGCCAGCCGTTACCGGCTTAACTTCAGCGCCCAGAAGCTTCATGCGGAAAACATTCGGGGCCTGGCGGGCCACATCCGTCGCGCCCATATAAACCACGCAAGGCAGGCCAAAACGCGCGGCAACGGTGGCCGAGGCCACACCATGCTGGCCGGCACCGGTTTCGGCGATGATGCGGGTCTTGCCCATGCGCTTGGCAAGCAGGATCTGGCCGAGGCAATTGTTGATCTTGTGCGAGCCGGTGTGGTTCAGCTCTTCGCGCTTGAAATAAATCTTCGCGCCGCCGAGTTCCGCCGTCAGGCGCTCCGCGAAATAAAGCGGGCTCGGACGACCGGTGTAATGAGCGCCGAGATATTTCAGCTGCGCCTGAAATTCGGGATCGTTCTTGGCCTTGTCCCACTCCGCCTGCAAATCCAGAATAAGCGGCATCAGCGTTTCGGCAACGAAGCGGCCTCCGTAAATGCCAAAACGGCCGTCCTCATCGGGACCAGCGCGGAAAGAATTGGGTGTTGGCGCGTCGTTCACTTCAAGCTCCCTTTGGGCCTTTCGACCAATCATTCACCACATCGAAAAATGCATCGATCATGGCCAGATCCTTGACGCCCGGTGCGCTTTCGACGCCGGACGATAAATCTAATCCGCTTGCCCTGGTTTCCGCCAGGGCTTCCGCGACATTGTCCTTGTTCAGCCCCCCGGAAAGCATGTAATCAATACTTCCGTCAAGAGAGCGCAGGATGGTCCAGTCGAAGGAAACACCATTACCGCCCGGCAGGTCGGAACCGGCGGGTGCCTTGGCATCCAGCAGGAAACGGTCGGCTATACCGATATAAGGGTCGATTTTGGCAAGATCAGCGGCATCACGAATGGAAATGGCCTTCATGACAGGCAGGCCATACAACGCCTTGATGTTCAGCAGTCGCTCCGGGCTTTCGCTACCGTGCAATTGCAGGATATCCGGTTTTACGAGATCGACGATCTCATCGAGATAATCATTATCAGCATTGACGGTGACGGCGACAACCTTGGCGGCGCCACGGACGTCATCCGCGAGCCTGCCTGCGATATCGGGCTCGATGTTGCGCGGGCTTTTTTCAAAGAAGATAAAACCGACATGGGACGCGCCGCGCCTGACGGCGCGCTCCAGCGCTTCCGGTGTCTTCAATCCGCAAATCTTGATATCCGGTTTCATACCCGCGACCTGACATGAAATGCGACGAGAGTCGAGCCAAATCGCATTCGTCTATGGAATGTTTCACGTGAATCCAGATGGCGATCCGCACCTCAAGTTTCAATCGAAATCGATGGCGTGCAGTTTAGAGCCGTGGCGCTTCAGCCAGCCCTTGGCTTCTTCTGTGTGCGGGCAAAGCTTTTCACATAGAGCCCAGAATTTCGGGCCGTGGTTCATTTCCCTGAGATGAGCGACCTCGTGGGCGGCGAGATAATCGATGACCTTTTCCGGGGCCATGACGATGCGCCAGGAGAAACTCAGATTTCCATCATGAGAGCACGAGCCCCAGCGACTGCGGGTATCCTTCATGCTGATCGACCGCACCGGCCGGCCCGCCGCGGTCGCATGGACCGCAACCAGCCTTTCCAGATCAGCCTTCGCTTCTTTTTTCAGGAAAGTTGCGATCCGCCGTCTCAGATGTTCCGGCGCACCGCTGACTTTCAGAATGGCCGCGCCGTCTGCGTCTTCAGCAACATGGGTCAGGCCGCGCAGGCTGCCGGTGTGCTCTATGCGATGGGGTATGCCGCGAATATCGATGGCCGCGCCGGGATGCAGACCGTCATCGGGGCTGAATTTCAGAAGCTTGCCTTCCAGCCAGCCTTGATGCCTTTCGAGAAAATCATCAACCTGGCCGTGGTGGAGTCCCATCGGGATCGTCAGCTTCAGCGCCCGGCCACCGGGTTCAATACGCAGGGTAATGCGGGTGGCACGTGGGTTTTCCCTTACCGTGATCGGCACCTGTCTGCCCGCCACGGCGACAGTGCGCTGGCTGGGTGCGGCCTTTTTGGCTGCCGGCGATTTCACGGATTTTCCGAAGAGCGAAAACATGCGCTGTTCATAGCCGATTCGCCGCCGGTTTGGCCATGCAAATGCGCGGCACCGCCTGCGGTCTCACCCCTATGTGGTCTGGTGTTTGCGGATGAAATCCATCATGCGCGGCACAATTTCCTTGCGGAACCGCGAACCGTTGAACACGCCGTAGTGGCCGACATCGGGTTGCATATAGTGCGCGCGTTTTTCATCTGGGATGTTTCGGCAAAGATCATGGGCGGCCTTTGTCTGGCCGACGCCTGAGATATCGTCATTCTCACCTTCCACGGTGAACAATGCGACATTGTGAATGGCGGTGGGATCAACCGCCCTGCCCCGGTGCTGCATATTTCCCTTGGGAAGCGCATGGTCAATGAAGACGGTTTCCACCGTCTGCAGATAAAATTCCGCCGTCAAATCCATGACTGCCAGATATTCATCGTAAAATTCGCGATGTTTTTCGGCGGAATCGCCGTCATTCTTGACGAGGTTGAGGTAAAAATCCTTGTGCGCCGTCATGTGCTTGTCGAGGTTCATGGACATGAAACCGGACAGTTGCAGGAAGCCGGGATAGACATTTCTGCCAAAGGCAGGCTGCGGCCACGGCACCTGCATGACGACGTTGTCGCGGAACCATTCAATCGGCTTGGCTTTGGCCAGACCATTGACGGCGGTGGGATTGATGCGCGTATCGATTGGCCCGCCCATCAACGTCATGGATGCCGGCGCAAAACGATCTCCATCCGCTTCCATCAGGGAAACGGCGGCCAGCACCGGCACGGATGGCTGACACACGGCGACTACATGCGCGCCCGGGCCGATCTGTTGCAACATCTCAATGACATAGCTGATGTAATCGTCGAGATTGAAAGTCCCCTCACTCACCGGCACGGTGCGGGCATCAGTCCAATCGGTGATGTAGATATCCGCTGAAGGTAACAGGGCCTCTACCGTTCCGCGCAGCAGGGTGGCGTAGTGACCGGACATCGGCGCCACCAGCAGAACCTTCGGATCGAACTGACGGGCCGCATCAAGTTCTCTACTGAAATGAACGAGATTGCAGAACGGACGCGACCATACGATCTCTTCCGCCACAGTGACGCTATGGCCATCAACGATCGTGCTGCCAAGACCAAATTCGGGCTTGACGTAACGTCGGGTCAGTCGCTCGAACACCTCGAAACCGGCATCAAGGCTACGGCCGAAGGCAGTGCTGGAAAGCGGGTTCAGCGGATTATTGCAAGCCTGGCGCATCATATCGGCACCGGCGCGCAGCGGCATCATGGCCGCATGGTTCATTTCATAAAGATGGTAGAACACTGATGACGCCTCCCTCGCGGATCAAGCTCTTTTTTTGACCATAGCAGCTTTTCGCAAGTGCACAAAATCGAAGGCGCCGACAGTTTCCCGCCGACGCCTCAATTTCAGTTGAATGCCCGGCAACAATCAGATGTCGGCGACAAAAGTCTGCTTCTGGGAACCGAGGGCCTCGATGCCGAGTTCCACGACATCACCGGCCTTCAGATAACGCGGCGGCTTCTGACCCATGCCGACGCCCGGAGGCGTGCCGGTGGAAATGACATCGCCGGGATGCAGCGACATGAACTGGCTAAGATAGGAAACCACATGGGCAACACCATAAACCATGGTCTTGCTGGAGCCGTCCTGCATGGTCTGGCCATTCACCTTCAGCCACATGCCGAGGTTCTGCGGATCCGTAACTTCGTCCTTCGTTACCAGCCATGGGCCGATCGGGCCGAAGGTGTCGCAGGACTTGCCCTTGGTCCACTGCCCGGCACGCTCCGTCTGGAAGGCGCGCTCGGAAACATCGTGGGAAACGCAATAACCAGCGACATAATCGAGGGCATCAGCTTCGGAGACATATTTCGCGGTCTTGCCGATGACGACACCAAGCTCGACTTCCCAGTCGGTCTTTTCGGAGCCGCGCGGAATGGTAACGTCATCATTCGGGCCGACGATGGCCGAGGTCGCCTTCATGAAAATGACAGGCTCCGGCGGTACGGTCGCACCTGTTTCGGCGGCATGGTCGGAGAAATTAAGGCCGATGCAGATGAACTTTCCGGTTCCCGCAACGCAGGCGCCGATGCGCTCTTCGTTCAGAACCGGCAGCGTGGCAAGATCAATGGCAGCAATCTTCTTGAGGCCTTCGGGAGAGATGGCGTCGCCGCCGATATCCTTCACGTGGGCGGACAGATCGCGGACTTTTCCTTCCGCGTCGAGAATAGCAGGCTTTTCCTGGCCGGGTTGGCCAACGCGCATCAATTTCATGGAACTCTCTCCCGGTTGTCAGACAAGATGATGCATATATGAACGATGCATTCATCCTTGTCACCCCTTGACTGCGGCAAGTTTCGAAAAATACCTTTTCCTTCCCGTCAACCAAAAGGACATGGCCCGTGACGAACAGCAATTCCCGGCAATCCGAATATCCCGTCGATCCCCTCTTCCTCGACCGCTGGTCTCCACGCGCCTTTGATGGCAGCGCCATATCGCAGGAACATCTGCTGACCATTCTGGATGCGGCTCACTGGGCGCCCTCGGCATCCAACCTGCAGCCATGGCGATTTGTCTATGCCCACAAGGACAGCGAAGACTGGCCGCTCTTCGTGGAGCTGCTGATGGAAGGAAACCAGCGCTGGGCAAAAAATGCCTCAGTGCTGCTGTTCGTGGTTTCCCGGGGCTACAATATTTCCCGCGAAGGCGAGAAAAAACCTTCCGCGACCCATTCTTTCGACGCTGGCGCTGCCTGGTTTTCACTCGCGATGCAGGCGCATCTGCTGGGTTATCAGGCCCATGGCATGGGCGGCATCCTGAAGGACAGGATCGTTGAAGCGCTGGGTATTCCTGAAGGCTACAAGGTGGAAGCCGGGATCGCCATCGGTACGCTGACCGACAGTTCCGTCCTTCCGAACGATCTGGCGGAAAGGGAGGTGCCGAGCAAGCGCCTGCCGCTTGCGGACGTGGCTTTCGAGGGGCGCTTCACCGGCAAGGCCGATTGATATCGGGCGATTCTGAGAAGAAAAGGCCCGGCGATTATTGATCGCCGGGCCTTTTGTTAAAGTTTCGTTTCACGTGAATCGCTACGCGAGACGCTGCACAGGATTAAATGTCGAGGTTGGCGACGCTGAGCGCGTTTTCCTGGATGAAGTCGCGGCGCGGTTCCACCTCGTCACCCATCAGGCGGGCAAACAGGCCGTCGGCGTCGGTTGCATCGTTGACCTTGACCTGCAGCAGCGAGCGGACATTGGCGTCGAGCGTCGTTTCCCACAGCTGCTCGGCGTTCATTTCGCCGAGACCCTTATAACGCTGCATGGAAAGACCCTTGCGACCGGCGGCGAAAATCGCATCCAGAAGGGCGCGCGGTCCTGCCAGTTCCAGTGTGCCGTCCTTGCGTTGCAGGACCGGCGGCGTGGCGTAGATTTCCCGGGTGCGGGCCGTGAGTTGATCGATATGGCGGGCATCGGCCGAACCGAGCAGCCCCATATCCAGCGTCGAGACCTCCTTGACGCCGCGCACCATGCGCTCGAAGCGCAGACCGCCATCCTCCAGCACCGTGCCGGACCAGCCGCGCTCGGTTTCTTCCGCAATCATGTCCAGACGTCGGGCCACTTCGGCAACGGTTTCCTGAGCACGGGCCGCATCGGCCGAAAGCTCCGGATTAAGCGCACCGGCAATGGCAGCCTGTTCGACGATTGAACGGCTGTAGCGGGAATGCAGACCATCGATCAGCGAGCGCATGCGCAGCGCATCGAGAATGACTTCGCGAAGATCGGCGCCGACTCGAACCTCACCGGTGCCGAGGGTCAGCGATGCTTCCTCAAGACCCATGGAAATGAGGTATTCTTCCAGCGCCTTCTCATCCTTCAGGTACTGCACCGATTTGCCGCGTGTCACCTTATAGAGCGGTGGCTGGGCAATATAGAGATGGCCGCGCTCGATCAGTTCCGGCATCTGGCGGAAGAAGAAGGTCAACAGCAGGGTACGGATATGGGCGCCATCGACGTCAGCATCCGTCATGATGATGATCTTGTGGTAACGCAGCTTGTCGGCGTTAAATTCGTCCTTGCCGATCGACGTGCCGAGCGCGGTGATCAGCGTGCCGATTTCCTGACTGGACAACATCTTGTCGAAACGGGCGCGTTCAACGTTGAGGATCTTACCGCGAAGCGGCAGGATGGCCTGCGTTTCACGCGAGCGGCCCTGCTTGGCGGAACCGCCGGCGGAGTCGCCCTCGACGAGGAAGAGTTCGGATTTAGCCGGATCGCGCTCGGAGCAGTCGGCAAGCTTGCCGGGCAGAGAAGCAATATCGAGCGCGCCCTTGCGACGCGTCAATTCGCGCGCCTTACGGGCGGCTTCACGGGCGACGGCCGCTTCCACGACCTTGCCGACGAGGATCTTCGCTTCCGATGGGTGCTCTTCCAGCCAGGTGGAGAGTGCCTCGTTGACGAGGCTTTCCACGACCGGGCGCACTTCCGACGAAACGAGCTTGTCCTTCGTCTGCGAGGAGAACTTGGGGTCAGGAACCTTGACCGAGAGAATGGCGGTCAGGCCTTCGCGGCAGTCCTCGCCCTGCAGGCTTACCTTTTCTCTTTTCATGATGCCTGACGTATCGGCATAGGAGGTGACCTGACGGGTGAGCGCCGCGCGGAAACCGGCCATATGGGTGCCGCCATCGCGCTGGGGAATGTTGTTGGTGAAGCAGAGCACATTCTCGTGGTAGCTGTCGTTCCACCACAGCGCGACCTCGACGGTAATACCGTCCTTCTCGCCATGAATGGCAACAGGCTTGTCCACCAGCGATTTCTTGGCGCGGTCCAGATAACGGACGAAGGCCTCAAGCCCGCCGTCATACAGCAATTCCTGCTGCTTGACGTCCGAATGGCGCTTGTCGGTAAGCAGGATGCGGACACCGGAGTTCAGGAACGCCAGTTCACGCAGGCGGTGTTCCAGCGTTCCGTAATCATAATCCGTCATGGTGAAGGTTTCAGGGCTTGCAAGGAAGGTAACTTCCGTGCCGGAGCGACCTTCATATTCGCCAATCACCGAAAGCGGTGCATCGGCAACACCATGGGTGAAGCCAATTTCGTGCAGCTTGCCGTTACGGCGGATTCTGAGCTTCAACCAGACGGACAGCGCATTGACCACCGAGACGCCCACGCCGTGCAGACCGCCGGACACCTTGTAGGAATTCTGGTCGAACTTTCCGCCCGCATGCAGCTGGGTCATGATGACTTCGGCAGCGGAAACACCTTCAGAAGGGTGGATATCGGTTGGAATGCCGCGGCCGTTATCCGTCACCGTCACCGATCCATCGGCGTTCAGCGTCACCGTCACCAGATCGGCATGACCGGCAAGCGCCTCGTCGATGGCGTTGTCGACCACTTCGTAGACCATGTGGTGGAGGCCCGAACCGTCGTCGGTATCGCCGATATACATGCCGGGCCGCTTGCGCACGGCATCAAGACCCTTGAGGACCTTGATCGAATCGGCTCCGTATTCCGTGTTCACGCCGACTTCGCTTGACGATGTTTCGGTCATAAGTACTCTTTCCAAAGTTTCCTGGCCAGGTTTTCCAGTGAGAAGGCCTGAAGCCAGCGAATCACTCAAATCCGACATGCGACTATAGAAATTCTACACCCAATCCCAAAGGCCGCATGCTTCAGGATGCTGCATAAAGCAGGGGATAGAGGGGGTTTCAATCGCAAGAACGGCTTTTTTGCAGCACCGCTGACAGTTCCTCTATCACACTCGGCGACAGCTTGCGAATATCCCGCGCCAGGCGATTGGCGAAAGCCGTATATTGCGGCGCAAGCCCGACCGTATCGATCACCACCTTGGGGTCGGACGAGCCGGCCAGAAAGAACAATTCCTCAGCCTCGTCCCAGATGATGTTGAAATATCCGGCGATACGCTGGAGCAGATCAAAGCTCGGCTTGCCGCGTTTGCCATGCTCAAGCGCCGAGAGATAGGCGGGCGACACACCGATTGCCGCCGCCATCTGCTTCTGCGTCACGCCCTTGCGTTCGCGAAGCTGCCGCACGGCCTCAGCAAACGGCGTCATGATTTTTCGCCCCGCCGGCGCGCCAGCCGCACATAGAGGGCGCCGTCGCCGCCATGATTGGCGGATGCGTCCTCGTAGGACGAAATGAGGTGGCGATATTCTGGTTTGGAAAACCACATGGGCACGGCTCTCTTCAGCGCGCCATCGCTGCCGATCGAGCGACCCTTGCCGGTTATGACAAGCACGTGCCTTAGACCCCGCTCATGCGCACGCAATAGAAAATCCAAGAGCACCGCATGGGCTTCGCTCTGAAACATGCCGTGCAGATCAATACGCCCTTCCAGCGGCAACCGGCCACGGGTTAGTTTGCGTTTGACCGGTTTTTCCATCGGCTGATGAATTTTCGGCTTCTTGTCCAAAGTTGCCGGCGGCACGTCGACCGGTTCCACAAGCATGCGCGGAAAAGGGCTGCTGCCGGTTTGCGGGATAATGGCCTCCGTCGGGGCCTCTTCTATGTCGTCGAAAGCCAGCAAATCCTCCAGCCTGCCGGAGATAGGTCGCGCGGTTCTTGCGACCTTGCCCCACAGAATGCGTTCTTCCTTGCCAAGCTTTCGACTGCCTTTCATCGCCGATACCTTTCCGCAGCAATGCGCGGCAACAGTATATAAAAATCGGCCTCATTACGCACCGTTCCGGCAAGCTCTCCTGCCTCGAAACCGGAGCCGGTGAAAATATCGCCCCGCGCCGGGCCGACGATAGCCGAGCCCGTATCGAGCGCCAGCATCAGACGGGCGAAGGGTTTTCCATTATCCAGATGGGTCAGGGTTGGCGCATGGATAAAAAAGGGAAAACCGAAAGTATGGATAAGCCTGTCCACGGCCAGCGCCCGCCCGGCAACCAGCGGCACCTTGGCGGCGGCAATCGGTCCCATGTCCTCATCCACGACATCTGCCTCGCGGAAAAAAATGAAGGAGCGGTTATGCCACAGCACCTCATTTACCTCATCCGGGTGGTCGGCAAGCCACTTGCGGATCGTCTGCATCGAGATCGTTTTCGGGTCCAGTTCACCGCGATCCAGAAGCAGCCGTCCGATCGGTGAAAACGGATGCCCGGCCTTGGCCGCATAAGTGATGCGTTTTACCGTACCATCCGGAAACACCAGACGGGCCGCACCCTGAACGTGGACGAAAAACAGGTCGACTTTCGATTTCGCCCAGGCGATCTCAAGACCCCTACCCTCCAGATATCCCTCATCGATCGCCCGGCGATCGGGAAAATAGGAAATGCCGTCCTCTTCCGCTTTTGCAAAAGCATAGGACGGATCGAAACCGGCGGGACGATTGTCGTCGTTTATATCCACCAGCTCAGGCGGTCTGCGATAGATTGGGTGGCACCAGACATCATCACGAACGGACGAGACTTCCAGCTCGGGTTCATAGAAGGCGGTTACAAAACCGCTTTTTCCTCCAGGTGGAGAAATTTTAAAGGGTACACAATTTGTCTCAAAGAAGCGGCGGGCCTGTTCCGGACTAGCTCCGTCCTTCTCATTGGCCACTTCCAGAAGAGAAACCAGCTCAGCAGCGGTCAGACCCAGCGCACCGCTCCTGTAAGGTTTCGCATTCCGGAGATGAGACAGAACCGTCCGCATCACCGGAAAAAGCTTGCCGGGATCGTCTTCCTGCCAGCCGGGCAGGTTCTGGAAAGCAACTTCCTCGATCGAAAAGGGCGCGGTCATTGCTCGGATTCGGTGGCGATCAGCTTCCAGTTCGGATCGCGCGAGCGCATGTCACGCGAGAAGGTCCAGATATCGTCCACTTCTGCAACCGCATCCGGGTCGCCATCCACCAGCTTGCCGTCCTTGTCATAGGTTGCCGAAATCAGCTGGCTGACGATCCTCAGCGTGATCTGCACCTCGGAATCGCGAATGCCGGCCTGGGTGATATCGGCTTTCTCGATACCCACGAAAGTGGATTTAACGACCTCACCGCGGCTTTCGCGTTCGGAGATCGCCGCCTCGAAGCCTTCGAAGACCTCTTTCGACAAGAGATTCTTGAGAGTATTCCGGTCGCCATCAGCAAAACCCATGACGATCATCTCATAGGCCATGCGAGCACCGTTCAGGAATTCCTTGGGCCGGAACGTCGGGTCCTTGGTCATCACCTCGCGCAGGGACGCATTCAAGGGAGAATCCACCGGCGCCAGAGCATCCGCCTCGGCAAAGGGATTTTCATCCTCGGCCTCACCGCGTTTCGGCAGGGTCACGACCTTGTTATCATCCGTTACAGGGCCTTTGGCGACATCGCGCGGGCTATAGGGATCGAATGGCGGTTTCTCATTGCCCGTCCGGCGGCCGAGAACACTGCGCAACTGAAGGAATATCAGCACCGCCGCAACGAGAAAAAACAATGTGATAAAGTCGCTAAAGCCCATCTTTTACCAAAACCGCCATTTAAATTCGAAAACCACACCATCATATAGTCTGCATCTTATCATCATTCAAATGTGCAGATTCAATCATTGGTGTCCCAGGGTGTCCTCAGGAACCGGCAATCTGCCAGAGATGCACACGCAAGGCTAGAAGATGCGTTTTTCCTTTCTCCCCATTGTCATCCTGATGATGCCCATTCTCGAAATTGCCGGCTTCATTATTGTCGGCAAAGCCATAGGCCTCTGGCTGACCCTGGCACTCGTTCTCTTCACGTCGTTTCTCGGATTGCTCATCCTGCGCCTCGGCGGCATCGGCATGGTGAGAAATCTTCAGGATGCGGGACGCACCGGCGCCCAGCCGGCGGACGAGCTGGTCAATGGCGCCATGCGGGTCGTTGCCGGGATCCTGCTTATCATCCCCGGTTTCATCACTGACATCCTCGGCCTTCTGCTTCTGTCGACCACGGTGCGGCGTTTTTTCTGGAAGGCTTTCGGACCGCGTGTCGTCGTGGCGGGTTCGTTCCGCCAATCGGGCCGGCAATCAGGTCATCAGGCCGGTCCACAGCCGGGAGACTATTCCGGGTTCCGCAATGGTTCGGAACATGCGGGCAATTCGAAAGTGGTTGATCTGGACGAGGAGGAGTTTCACCGTGAAGAGCAGAAGGGCTCTCCATGGTCGCACAAGCCGGATGATCGCGATCTGCCCAAGCCCTGATCCACCCCTCAGAACCGATGTAAGGCCCCGATCACGAAGGGTTGTAAGGCTCCGGTCGAAATGATAGACCGCCATCCACGAATTCACGCCGCGAGGAAACGTAATGACCGCTGAAAATGGTGCACAGGGCGCAGTTAGTCCTTCCCTCAACATTCTTACCCAGTACATCAAGGATCTTTCCTTTGAAAATCCGGGCGCACCTCGTTCGCTTCAGGCTCGTGACAATGCGCCGGCGATCAACATCAACGTCAATGTCAACGCAAACCCGATCTCCGGTTCGGATTTCGACGTTGTTCTGTCGCTGAATGCGGAAGCCAAGGATGGTGACAAGGTCCTGTTCGCGGCCGAGCTGGTTTATGGCGGCGTGTTCCGCATTGCCGGTTTCCCGCAGGAGCACATGCTGCCGGTGCTGTTCATTGAATGCCCCCGCCTGCTGTTCCCCTTCGCCCGCCAGATCATTGCGGACGTTACCCGCAACGGTGGTTTCCCTCCGCTGATGATCGACCCGATCGATTTCGCTCAGATGTTCGCCCAGCGCGTTGCCGAAGAGCAGGCCAGAGCCAAGGTTCAGGCCGTACCGAACTGAAGCCTTCAACAGCCTTCAAAAAAACAAACCCGGGTTCTTCGCCCGGGTTTTTCTTTGCCTTCATTTTTCTTTTTCGGCATTCGCAGTTTTTGGGTCTGAGCAGATCTTCAATTCTGGTAACGGTTCCAGATCGCCTTGTCGCCCATGCCGAGAACGAGCTTGCCATGGGCTGCAACCGTCTCCGTATCCAGCCGCGACGCCAATGCCCTCGGCCTCTGTAGCGGCTCGAGTGGCACATCGTCCTCAATGATGACTGCTTCCTGCTTGGCGGCGGAACCGAAACCGAGGGCCGTCTGACGCCCGCCGATCATTTCGATATAAACTTCTGCAAGCAATTCGGAGTCGAGAAGCGCGCCGTGCTTTGTGCGATGGGAATTGTCGATACCGTAACGCCGGCAAAGCGCATCCAGGGAATTCGGTCCCATCGGGTTCTTGCGACGGGCGAGCGAAAGCGTGTCCGTCACCAGATCGGCTGCAACTGGCTCAATGCCGAGACGGGCAAATTCCGCATTGATGAAACCCATATCGAATGTCGCATTATGCGCCACCCAGCGGGCACCCTCGAAAAAATCGCGGATCTGATCGACGACTTCGGCGAATTTCGGCTTGTCTTTCAAGAAGTCATCGGTGATGCCGTGAACCGCAAGCGCGTCCGGATGAACCTTGCGGTCTTCCGGGCTGATATAAAGATGCAGCGTCCGGCCGGTCGGAAAATGGTTGATAAGCTCAATGCCGCCGATTTCAATCACACGATCCAGTTTCGATTCAAGGCCCGTGGTTTCCGTATCGAAAATGATCTCACGCATTATTCTCTCCGTGACCCGTCTTGGCCAATCTCTGCAATATTCCTCTTACCTGATCCCGTGCCGCTTCGACACCATTTCCGCTATCGATGACGAAATCGGCGCGCTGGCGTTTTTCGGCGTCTGGCATCTGCCGGGCCAAGATCATTTCAAATTTCTCTTGCGTCATGCCGGGCCGGGATAAAACCCGCTGCCGTTGAATATCCGGCGCGCAGCTCACCACCACTATCTTATCGACACGCTTCTCCGCCCCGGTTTCAAACAGCAGTGGAATATCGAGAAGGGCGAACTGGCGACCATCTTCCCTCACCTCCGCCAGAAAGGCTTCCTGGCTTTCACGGACCAGCGGGTGGACAATCGCTTCGAGTCTGCTGAAATTAGCCGGATTCCCGCGCAGAACTTCAGCGAGTTTCTGCCGATCCACAGCGCCGGAAATGCTGGTACCGGGAAAGGCCGCTTCAATCAGCGGAACCGCTTGTCCACGATAAAGCGCGTGTACGACCTCGTCCGAATCCAGAACCGGAACGCCTTCTTCGGCAAACAGCTTCGCCGTCGTCGTTTTCCCCATTCCTATCGAGCCGGTGAGACCGATGACGATCATCAATGTTTCTCCATGTCCGCAATGATCAGGGAGCGGAGAGTTTCATCGACTTGCGGCATTTCACCGAACCATCGCTGGAAGCCGGGTTTTGCCTGGTGAAGCAGCATGCCGAGCCCATCCACCGTTGTTATGCCCTGCGCTTCCGCCATCTTCAGAATTGGTGTTTTCAACGGTACATAGATGATATCAGTCACGACGGCGTTGGTGGCGAGTGGCGAAAAATCGAATTCAGGCGCTTCGGTGCCGTCCATGCCGAGCGATGTCGTATTCACGAAAAGCCTGGCACCCCGCATGACTTCATGAAGTGCCGCCTGCGGGTGCGAAAAAACCCGGGGGCCAAAACGGTCGGCCAGTTCCCGCGCGCGCTCAACTGTGCGATTCAGGACGTGGATTTCGGCAATGCCCCGATCGCGCAGGGACTGAATGACCGCCCGGCTCGCACCGCCGGCTCCCAAAACCACCGCACGGTCGGTCTTGTCCCAGCCGGGATGGCGCTCATCGAGATTGGCGACAAAACCATAACCATCCGTATTGGTGGCGTGGAGCTTACCTTCTTCCACCCAGATGGTGTTGGCGGCACCCAGTTCTTCCGCCAGAGCATCGGGGCTGTCGGCTAAGTTATAAGCCGCTTCCTTGTGCGGAATGGTGACGTTGCCTCCAACCGCCGTACCCGGTTTGGCTTCCTTAAGTGTGGCAATGAAATTCGGAAAATCGTCCGGAGAAACTTCCACAGCCCTATAGGACCCGGCAATGCCGAATTTCTTTAGCCAGTAGGAATGAATGATCGGTGAGCGCGAATGCTTGATCGGGTAACCCGCGACGAAGGCGTTTATGGTTAATGTTTCACGTGAATCAGCCATCGATGACATCCATCTCGCGCAGTTTCGATAAAAGTGGCAAAAGCGGCAGGCCAAGAATCGTGAAATAATCCCCCTCGATGGAGGTGAATAGCTGGATTCCCTCCCCTTCGAGCTGGTAGGCGCCGACGCTGGTCAGGGCTCTGTCACCCACCCGCTGCAAATGACGGGAGACAAATTCGGCGGTCAAAATCCGCACGGCAAGTTCCGCGCTGGAGACCGTCTGCCATATCACCTCACCGCCATGAACGAGAACAGCAGCACTGTTCAGCCGATGAACCTTACCTGACAATGACAGCAGATGGGCTTCGGCCTCCGCCATGGTTTTCGGCTTATGATAGACACGGGTCCCGAGCGCCATGGTCTGGTCACATCCAAGAACCAGCGCCGCCGGATGCAGCCTGCCGACTGCAAGGGCCTTTGCCTTTGCCAGTTCCAGCGCGACCTCTTCCGGGTTCGCACCGTCTCGTTCCAGCTGCTCATCAAGCGCACGCTCATCAATATCCGCGGGTATTGCAGAAAATGTCAGCCCCGCATTGCGCATCAGCATCTGGCGGGATGCACTGGACGAGGCGAGGATCAACTCTTGTTTCATCGACTGTCTGCTCCGAATGGTGAGATTCGGATTATCGTGTCCTTTGGCGAAGGGCAAGGATGGCAGCGGCCGTTTCCTCAATGGAACGGCGTGTGACATCGATCAGCGGCCAATTGTTGCGGGCGCAGAGCGAACGGGCATATTTCAGCTCTTCCATGATGGTGGCGCGATCCGTGTAGCGGCCGCTGTCAAATCCGCCCGTCACACCGAGTTCGCGGTTCTCGCGCACCTGCGATATGCGGTCTGACGTCGCGACAAGACCAACGATCAGCGGGCGGGTGGCTGCATAGAGGCTATCGGGCAGGGGCACATTGGGAACAACAGGTATATTCGCGGTCTTTATTCCCCGGTTGGCGAGGTAGATGCTGGTTGGAGTTTTTGACGTCCGGCTGATGCCGATGATGACGATATCGGCCTCATCATAGGTTTCCGGCATTTGCCCGTCATCATGATCCATGGCGAAATTGAGCGCTTCGATCCGCGCAAAATAATCGGCATTCAACGCATGCTGCGCCCCCACCCGTCGTCGCGATGGCGCACCGAGATAGGTCTGGAAAATGCCGATGATCGGTTCAAGGACATTAACGCAGGGAACGCCGATCGCATGGCAGCGCAGATCCAGGAACTCGGCCAGCTGCTGGTCGACGATGGTATAAAGAACGATGCCCGGTTCCTTGTCGATGAGATCCACGACCTGGCCGAGCTGTTTCTGGTTCCTGATCATTGGATAAACATGTTCCACCGGCATTGATGCATGGAACTGGGCCGAGACGGCGCGACCCGCCGACATGAGAGTCTCTCCCGTTGAGTCCGAAATCAGGTGCAGATGGAAGAAGCTTTTTTTGTTCTCCACGCTGTTTTTCTCCCGCTGTTGATAAACCGGGACAAACTTCAAAATTGTCCTGAGGGCCGAGCCGCGACGTGAATAAGGTGGTGTTTTTCCACAATCCGCAAGTGGCTGCAATCCTGCCCGGCGTGCCTGTGAATTACTGGAAGAATGTAAAACTGTTCAAACTTTTCCCCAGATTATCCACAGATGGGATGATTTCGGTTGGAAATCTAAAGTACTGAAATTATTCTGAAAATATCTGTTTTCCCATTTAGCTCGCGATGCTGCGCCGAGCAATATCCGCTGGTGGTCATCAAACCCTGCCGCTGCGGCATTTCGACTGGAATGATTTTAATCCTTGCTACCCACAGACTCTAAGAAATAGAAAATCTTTTAAATCTCTTTGATTTTATTTTTTAGAAGTTGGGTGCCATGAGCGAACGCAAGGTAATGATGGTGTTGAACGGGCAGACGGTCACACCGCCACCCATATGGCTGATGCGTCAGGCGGGACGCTATCTTCCGGAGTACAGGGAAACGCGAAAGAGCGCGGGAAGTTTCCTTGATCTCTGTTATAATCCCGAGCTGGCAACTGAAGTGACCCTTCAGCCCATTCGCCGGTTCGGGCTTGATGCCGCCATTCTCTTTTCCGATATCCTGGTGATACCGGATGCGCTTCATCGCAATGTATCCTTCAGCGAAGGAAAGGGTCCGGCCATGGATCCGATCGATGTACGCGGCATCGAGAAGCTGGATTCGACGGATGTGATGGCGCATCTTGCGCCCGTTTTCGAAACCGTTTCGCGTCTGCGCACGACGTTGCCGGATGAAACGACGCTTCTTGGCTTCTGCGGTGCGCCCTGGACAGTTGCGACCTATATGATCGCCGGCCATGGGACACCGGATCAGGCGCCAGCGCGGCTGTTCGGGTATCAGGAACCCGCAGCCATGGAAAAGCTGCTGGCTTTTCTTGCCGATGTTTCCGCCGATTATCTGGTGGCGCAGATCGATGCCGGTGCTGATGCGGTGCAGATTTTCGATTCCTGGGCCGGCGTGCTCGGTGAAAAGGAATTCGAGGAATATGCCGTAAAGCCGGTTGCCCGTATTATCGCATCGGTGCGTGCTCGCCGGCCCTCAGCAAAGATCATCGCTTTCGCCAAGGGTGCCGGTTATCTTCTCAAGGATTATCGTCGTAAAACGGGCGCAGATGCCATCGGGCTCGACTGGTCTGTGCCGTTGACCTTCGCCCGGGACTTGCAGAAGGAAGGCCCTGTACAGGGCAATCTGGACCCGATGCTGATGGTGGCGGGCGGCAGGGCGTTGCAGGATGGCATCGATGCGGTGCTGCAGGCGCTCGGACAGGGCCCACTGATTTTCAATCTCGGCCATGGCATCACGCCGCAGGCTGACCCGGAAAACGTTGCAAGACTGGTGCAGCGGGTGCGTGCTGGCGGAGCCGCAGTATGAGCGAGGAGAAACAGACCTCCGCCCGCTCCGGAAACAGGGCAGCCCTGCGGGCTGGTATCGCACTCGGTGTCTTTGCGGTTTTTGTTGCGCTGTTGTTTTACGCCGATCCAGCCGATCTCTATCTCTGGATCAAGGCGCTGCATATTATCGCGGTCATTTCCTGGATGGCGGCGATTTTTTATCTGCCGCGGCTCTTCATCTATCATACCGACGCGCCCGCCGGTTCGCAGCAATCCGAAACCTTCAAGGTGATGGAGCAGCGCTTGATCAAGGTGATCATGAACCCGGCAATGATGATAAGCTGGATATTGGGGCTCTATCTGGGATGGTCGGTTTACGGTTTTTCCGGCGGCTGGTTACACGCGAAAATCGGGCTGGTCGTGCTTCTAACAGCCACTCACGTTTATTTCACCCGCAGCGCCAGACGTTTCGCGAGGGATGAAAACACCCGACCTGCCCGTCACTGGCGGTTGATGAACGAGGTTCCAACCGTGCTGATGATCCTCATTGTCATACTTGTGGTTGTGAAACCGTTTGGTTAAAGGGCTTTCACGATAAATTTCGCGGAATTCGTGCTTTCCTCTTGCAGCGGCCGTATTCAGTCGCTATTTTCAGGCCACTCATCTTCGTGGCATGTGAATTACTCAGTCATCTGCGGCATTTCCCACAGCATCTGATTCGCGAACACGCCCTCCCCCGACATTACATTATTAGACGGTCTTCCCTTCATGGCTGAAATGAAGCTTCAGGAACTTAAGAGCAAATCGCCTACCGACTTGCTGACTTTTGCCGAATCCCTGGAAGTTGAAAATGCGAGCACCATGCGCAAGCAGGAGCTTATGTTCGCAATCCTCAAGGTTCTCGCGAGCCAGGACATCGAAATCATCGGCGAAGGTGTCGTTGAAGTCCTGCAGGATGGTTTCGGGTTCCTGCGATCCGCAAACGCAAACTACTTGCCCGGTCCGGACGATATTTATATTTCCCCCTCGCAAATCCGCCGCTTCTCTTTGAAGACCGGTGACACTGTCGAGGGACCGATCCGTGGTCCCAAGGAAGGCGAACGTTATTTCGCGCTTCTGAAGGTGAACACGATCAATTTCGACGATCCGGAAAAGATTCGTCACAAGGTTCACTTCGACAACCTTACGCCGCTCTACCCGAATGAGCGCTTCAAGATGGAACTGGATGTCCCGACATCGAAGGATCTGTCGTCGCGCGTGATCGATCTCGTCGCACCGCTCGGCAAGGGCCAGCGTGGTTTGATCGTCGCGCCGCCGCGTACCGGTAAAACGGTTCTGCTGCAGAACATCGCGCACTCCATCACGGCGAACCATCCGGAATGTTATCTGATCGTTCTCCTGATCGACGAACGCCCGGAAGAAGTCACCGACATGCAGCGCTCGGTTAAGGGCGAGGTTGTTTCCTCCACCTTCGACGAACCGGCTGTCCGTCACGTCCAGGTCGCTGAAATGGTCATCGAAAAGGCGAAGCGTCTTGTCGAACATGGCCGTGACGTTGTGATCCTGCTCGACTCCATTACCCGTCTCGGCCGCGCCTATAACACTGTTGTTCCCTCTTCCGGCAAGGTTCTGACCGGCGGTGTGGACGCCAACGCCCTGCAGCGCCCAAAGCGCTTCTTCGGCGCTGCGCGTAACATCGAAGAAGGCGGTTCGCTGACGATCATCGCAACGGCGCTCATCGACACGGGCAGCCGTATGGATGAAGTGATCTTCGAAGAGTTCAAGGGTACCGGCAACTCGGAAATCGTGCTTGATCGCAAGGTTGCCGACAAGCGTATCTTCCCGGCGCTGGATATTCTCAAATCCGGTACCCGTAAGGAAGACCTGCTGGTGCCACGTCAGGACCTGCAGAAGATCTTTGTTCTGCGTCGTATTCTCGCGCCGATGGGAACGATGGATGCCATCGAGTTCCTGATCGACAAGCTGAAGCAGACCAAGAACAATTCCGATTTCTTCGAATCGATGAATACCTGATCCGGAGTTTAGCCGGATTCATCTAAAAACCTTGAAGCCGCGTCCGTTTGTTCGGATGCGGCTTGACTGTTTTAAACCGAGGTGAGTGATGCCAGCTTCCGCCGATACGATCTATGCGCTTTCAAGCGGCGCTCTGCCGGCGGGCGTTGCCGTGATCAGGGTCAGTGGTCCCCAAGCATTCCTGGCTATAACGACGCTGACAGGTCGAGAAATCCCGTCACCAAGGCGGGCTGTTTTGAGTTCGATTCGGGATCGAAACGATGAAATCATTGATCAGACACTGATCCTCGCTTTTCCTGCGCCAAATTCCTTCACGGGTGAAAACTGCGTCGAGATACACAGCCATGGTAGCCGCGCGGTGCTCGCCTCAGTTTTTGCCGAGCTGGAGAATCTGGAGGGGTTTCGTCCTGCGGATGCCGGTGAATTTTCCCGCCGCGCTTTTGAAAACGGCAAGATGGACCTTCTCGAAGTCGAAGGGCTGGCCGACCTGCTACAGGCGGAAACCGAAATGCAGCGGCGTCTTGCAGTGGAACAGAGCACCGGAAAGCTTTCCGCGCTCTACGATGGCTGGGCAGGTCGCTTAACGCGTGCCCGCGCCTTGATTGAAGCGGAGCTGGACTTCGCCGATGAAGACGATGTACCGGACTCGGTCGCAACTCAGGTGTGGGAGGCGATGTCGCAGTTGCGGGGGGAGATCGCCGATCATCTTCGCCAGGGTAATGGTGGCGAAATTATCCGTGATGGGTTTAAGATCGCATTGGTGGGTGAGCCGAACGCCGGTAAATCTACCTTGCTTAACGCTCTAAGCGGTCGTGACGTTGCGATCGTCACCGATATAGCGGGCACGACGCGGGACGTTCTGAGTGTTGATATTGATCTGGATGGTTACCTTGTCCGGATATTCGACACGGCGGGCATTCGAGAGACCGAGGATGTCGTCGAAAAGGAGGGCGTGCGGCGAGCGAAATTAACAGCTGAGAATGCGGATCTCATTTTGCTGCTTCAGGACAATGATTCGCTCCCGAAACAATCCTTCATTTCATTTGGTAATACTCGTCACCTCTATCTGCGCACGAAGTCGGCTCTCTCTACAGATTCCGCAGAAAATGCCTTTGACCTTTCTATCTCTGCCAAAGAGGGACATGGGCTGGATGAATTGCGAGCGGTGATCAACCAGGAGATCAGGAACAGGGTTGGTGCTGGCCAGACGCTGGTTCCAGCCCGCGCCCGTCACAAAAAACGGCTTGAAGAGACGCTGAACTATGTTAGTGATGCGCTGGAGTCCGAAGCCATGGACCTTGCGATAAGGTCAGAATATTTACGGCTTGCGGCGACATCGCTTGGGCGCATAACCGGCCGTGTCGATGTGGAAGATTTGCTAGGCGTAATCTTCTCGGAATTCTGCATAGGAAAATGATTCACGTGAAACATTGGCTCCCGCGGTGGCTATGTGGATGATTTAGGATAAGGCGCAGGGACATGCACCAATCATATGATGTCATAATTATCGGCGGTGGCCACGCCGGCAGTGAAGCTGCCGCCGCCGCGGCGCGACATGGCGCAAAAACCGCCCTCATCACCCATAAGCGCGAGACGATAGGCGTGATGTCCTGCAACCCTGCGATTGGCGGTCTCGGCAAGGGGCATCTGGTTCGTGAGATTGATGCGCTTGACGGCTTGATGGGCAGGGTCGCTGATGCTGCCGGTATCCAGTTCCGTATGCTTAATCGTAAAAAGGGTCCGGCCGTTCGCGGGCCGCGGACGCAGGCTGACAGACGACTTTACCGCGAGGCGATGCAGCGTGAAATCGACGCGATTGAAAATCTGACGATTATCGAGGGCGATGCCTTCGATATCGAGATGGCGGATGACCGTGTCTCCGCCGTTATTATGGCGAATGGTAGCCGGATTCCGTGTGGGGCGGCTGTTCTGACCAGTGGCACTTTTTTGCGTGGCCTGATTCATATCGGTTCCGAAAAGATTCCTGCCGGTCGTGTCGGGGAAAAGCCATCGGTGGGTCTCTCCGAGACACTTTCTCGTCTTGGCTTGGTTATGGGGCGATTGAAAACCGGCACGCCTGCCCGGCTCGATGGTCGCACCATTCACTGGGATGCTGTCGATCGACAGGGGGCGGATGAAGATCCGGTGCCTTTTTCCTTCATGACGGATCAGATTCTCAACCCGCAGATCGAGTGTGGCGTAACCCGCACGACGCCGGCCGGTCATAAGATTATCCAGGACAATATTCATCTTTCGGCGATGTATTCCGGGCAGATCGAGGGAGTTGGCCCACGCTATTGCCCGTCCATCGAAGATAAGATCACCCGTTTTGGGGAACGGGATGGCCATCAGATATTTCTGGAACCAGAGGGTCTGGACGACCACACTATTTATCCGAATGGTATCTCGACCTCCCTTCCCGCTTCCGTGCAGGAACAGTTTATTCGTATGATACCAGGGCTCGAACAGGTCACTATTCTTCAGCCCGGTTACGCCATCGAATATGACTATGTCGATCCGCGGGAGCTCAAGCCCTCGCTTGAATGCCGCAAAATTCCTGGCCTGTTCCTGGCGGGGCAGATCAACGGCACCACTGGTTATGAAGAAGCCGGCGCTCAGGGTCTTGTTGCGGGGCTGAACGCTTCTCTTTATGCTAGCAATACCGATCCGCTCTATTTCAGCCGAACGGAATCCTATATCGGCGTCATGGTCGATGATCTGACCTCGAAGGGCGTAAGCGAACCCTACCGGATGTTTACATCGAGGGCCGAATACCGGCTTTCCCTGCGTGTGGATAATGCCGATTTGCGGCTGACGCCAATTGGCCAAAAAGCCGGGATTATCGGTTCCAAGCGCGAAAAGCGCTTTGAGGCATTTATTGCTGATCTGGAAGCGGGTCGTGAGCTGATGAAGGCAGCGACCATCAGCCCTTCCCAGGCGGCGAAACAGGGATTGAAGCTCAATCAGGATGGTCAGCGCCGTTCCGTTTATGAATTGCTCGCTTACCCTGATATAACACTGGATGTTCTTACGCAGCATTGGCCGGAGCTGCAGTCGCTTCGCGGCAAGGTTGCGGAAACTCTGGAAATTGAAGCAAGTTATGCGGTTTATATGCAGCGGCAGAGCGCGGATATTGTTGATATCAAACGGGATGAAGACAGGAAAATCCCGGATGATTTCGATTTCCAAAGTCTCTCAGGTCTTTCCAATGAACTGAAACAAAAGTTGGAAAAGGTCCGCCCCGAGAACATTGCGCAGGCTGCACGTGTTGACGGTATGACGCCGGCTGCTATATCGCTGCTGCTTGCCCTACTGCGAAAAAGTTCCGCTGGGCAAGGCGAAAAATTACGCATGCACCAATAGCGAGTCGGATTATGAAGATAAACGGCCAGAGTGTTTCACGTGAAACACATGAGAGGCTCGAACACTTTGTCGAGCTTTTTAAGAAGTGGAATAAAACCACCAACCTGGTCGCGCCCTCCACTCTCACAGAGCTTTGGAGTAGGCATGTGGCCGACAGCGCCCAAATATTCCAGCTCTCTCCCAAGGTACAACGATGGGCTGACTTAGGCAGCGGCGGCGGTTTCCCGGGCGTTATAACCGCTATCTTTCTCGCGGAACTCGGCGATGGTTGGGTAGATCTGGTCGAAAGCAACAATAAAAAGGCTGCATTTTTGCGGATTGCCCTAAAGGAAACCGGGGCGAGAGGTAGCGTTCATCCGATAAGGATCGAAAAAGCGCCTGAAATTGTCAAAACCTGCGATGCCGTTTCCGCGCGAGCACTGGCCGAGCTTGATCTGCTTTTCGACTATATTCATCCCTGGGCGCAGAATAATCCAAACCTCAAGGCCTATTTTAATAAAGGCCGGGATTATGATTCCGAAGTGCAGAAAGCGCATGGTCGCTGGCAGTTTGATCTGGTAAAACATCAGAGTGCCATTGAGGCAGATTCTGTTGTTCTTGAAATCAGCAACCTCACTTTGAGACGCTGACAAGCTGGCCAGGTGCGGCATGACTTTTGAAAAAAACCGGATTATCGCAGTCGCAAACCAGAAAGGTGGGGTTGGAAAAACAACGACCGCCATTAATCTGGCAACGGCGCTGGCTGCTATTGGTGAGCGCGTACTGATCGTTGATCTGGACCCGCAGGGAAATGCCAGCACGGGGCTGGGGATTGACCGCAAGGAACGTAAACTTTCTTCTTATGATCTTCTGGTGGGCGATCGCACCATAGGCGAAGTTGCCGTTCCGACGGCAGTTCCAAATCTCGATATTGTGCCGTCGACCATGGATTTGCTCGGTTTCGAGATGCAGGTTGCCAATGTTTCCAACCGGGTCTTTCTGTTGCGCGCGGCCATGGAAACGCAAGAGGCAAGAGATTATTCCTATATTCTCGTCGATTGCCCGCCCTCTTTCAATCTTCTGACCATGAACGCCATGACGGCCGCCCACTCTGTGCTGGTGCCGCTGCAGTGTGAGTTCTTTGCTCTGGAGGGTCTTAGCCAGTTGCTGGATACTGTCAGCCAGATCCGCAGCTCGGTTAATCCGCAGCTTGATATACAGGGTATTGTTCTGACGATGTTTGATGCGCGGAACAATCTTGCGCAACAGGTTGTTACGGATGTGCGTACTCATTTGGGAGAAAAGGTTTACCACACGCTTATTCCGCGTAATGTTCGCGTGTCAGAAGCGCCGTCCTATGGTAAACCGGCAATTCTTTATGATCTGAAATGCGCCGGTAGCCAGGCTTATTTGCAGTTGGCATCGGAAGTGATCCAGAGAGAGCGGCTGCGCAAAGCCGCCTGACGTCCGCCGGAATGTATGGAGTAATATCTTATGAGTGATGATCTTTCCAAGCGTCGACTCGGACGCGGTCTTGCTGCATTGATCGGCGAAATGGATCAGCCAATGCCGGTGGGCGAGCCGCAGCGCACCGTCAATGCTGACCGCACCATTCCGATTGAATTCATCGCTCGCAGCCAGAGAAACCCAAGACGTCATTTCGATGAGAATGAATTACAGGATTTAGCCGCATCCATTCGCCAGCATGGAATTGTGCAGCCTGTGGTCGTACGGACGGTTGCAGCCAACCGTTACGAGATTATTGCCGGTGAAAGACGCTGGCGTGCGGCGCAGCTGGCTGGTTTTACCGATGTGCCTGTCATCGTTCGAGATGTGGACGACCGCACGGCACTGGAGCTGGCCATTGTTGAGAACGTTCAACGTTCAGACCTGAACCCGCTTGAAGAGGCGATGGGTTATGAACAGCTGATTGCCGAACACGGCTATACCCAGAATGATCTCGGCGAGATTATTGGCAAGAGCCGTAGCCATGTTGCAAACAGCCTTCGGCTTCTGAAACTTCCCGATCCGGTACGGGACATGCTTGCAGACGGTTCCTTATCCGCAGGTCACGCGCGGGCGCTTGTTTCCACGTCTGATCCGGCAAATCTGGCGCGGACGATCGTCTCCAAGGGATTGTCGGTGCGTGATGCTGAGCGTCTGGCACAGAACGATATCAAGTCACAGGGTGACGTGACAGAAAAGCGGCCGACGGCTGAGAAGGATTCTGATACGGTTGCGTTGGAGCGCAGCCTGTCGGACGCCCTGGGGCTTGATGTGAAGATCAGCCACAAGGGTGGTTCGGGGCAAATCCGCATTGGATATCGGACGCTTGAACAGCTGGAAGCGATCTGCCGGCTTCTGGAACAAAAATAGTCAACTATCTGTTTTTGTTGATAAATACCCGCTTAAGGCGGGTATTTTCGTTTTGGCGCGGCTCAAAAGTCGATTGCACGGCCTTTTATCTCATAGTCGCCGAAACGAACGGGTTCGGCACCGCCGCGGCCGCCCGTTTCCGGCGGCAATTGAAGGTCTGCCTGTTGCCGGCGTCTCTCTTCGGCTTCTTTCAGGGCACGCTCAGCTGCCGGAGATAGCCGTCTCGGCGTTTCCGCGCCGTTGTCATTATCCGCATCTTGCATGAGAAATCCTCCCTATGACGGGATATTGAAATATGTTTGGCGTTTACCAGATTATATAATCAGGTGGGGTTTAGAAACCCCACAATGGTTTCCGATGAACGACAAGGAGATTTTAACGGATGAACATGATGCGCACGGCAATGCTTCTGGCCTTCATGACGGCATTGTTCATGGGTGTCGGTTTTCTGATCGGCGGCAAGGGCGGCATGATGATTGCCCTTCTCATTGCTGCGGGTATGAACCTCTTCTCCTATTGGAATTCGGATAAAATGGTCCTCTCCGCCTATCGCGCGCGGGAGATTGACGAGGCCAATGCACCCGAATTTTTCCACATGATCCGCGATCTCTCGCACAATGCCGACCTGCCGATGCCGAAGGTCTATATTTACGACAGCGCCCAGCCCAACGCCTTTGCGACAGGACGGAACCCGCAGAATGCCGCAGTGGCGGCCTCCACGGGTCTGCTGGAGCGTCTTACCCCGGAAGAAGTGGCCGGCGTTATGGCGCATGAGTTGGCGCATGTGCAGAACCGCGACACGTTGACCATGACGATCACGGCCACGCTGGCGGGTGCTATCTCCATGCTCGGTAATTTCGCTTTCTTCTTTGGCGGCAACCGCGAAAATAACAATAATCCGTTCGGCTTTATCGGTGTGCTGGTTGCGATGATCGTTGCGCCGCTCGCCGCGATGCTGGTGCAGATGGCAATCAGCCGTACGCGGGAATATTCCGCCGACCGCCGCGGTGCGGAAATCTGTGGGAACCCGCTGTGGCTTGCCTCGGCGTTGCAGAAAATCTCCGGTATGGCGCAGCAAATTCACAATGACGATGCTGAGCGCAACCCGGCAACAGCGCACATGTTCATCATCAATCCCCTTTCCGGTGAGCGCATGGACAATCTCTTCTCCACGCATCCGAATACGGAAAACCGCGTGGCAGCGCTGCATGCCATGGCACAGGAGTTTTCCCCGCGAGCATCGACGCCGTCGCCATCGGGTGGTAGACCTCTGCGCAAATCAGGCTCCGTTCCCAATACGGGACGAAGCAACGAAAACGAGCGCAAGGGACCGTGGTCTTGACATCCGATATTCAGAATAAGCCGGCCCGGTCCAAAAAAACGAGATCTGGACAAGCGAGACCGGGACAAGGCAGGGGCCGCGAAGACGGCCCTTCGTCGTTCGAGGATAAGCCAGGCCTTGCTGCGCGCATCGCCGCGACCCGAATTCTCGCTGCCGTTCTGGAAAAGAAGACCTCGCTTGATGGCATGCTGGATAGCGAAAATGGCAATCCCGTCTATCGGGCGCTTTCCATTGCGGACAGGGCGCTGGTGAGAGCCATCGTCAACAGTGCGCTTCGCCACCTTCCCCGCCTTGAGACGGCATTGTCGATGCTGCTTGACGGGCCGCTGCCACAGGGTGCGCGATCGCTGCACCATGTACTTGTCGTCGGCGCGGCGCAGATGCTTTATCTCGATGTCCCCGATCATTCCGCCGTCGATCTGGCGGTGGAGCAGGCCCATCGCGACCCCCGCAACAAGCGTTTCGTGAAGCTGGTCAATGCGGTTCTCAGGCGGCTTGGCCGGGAGAAAACGGAAATCGAGCAGGCCATTGCCGACGTGCCGGTGTTGCCGGACTGGTTCTATGCGCGGCTTGTTTCCGCTTATGGCGATGACGTGGCGCAACGGATTTCCGAAGCACAGCTGACGCCGTCCTCCATTGATCTTACAGTCAAGACCGATCCGACCCTGTGGGCGGAAAAGCTGGGCGGCACCGTTTTGCCGAATGGCAGTGTGCGCCTTGGAGATTTCGAAGGCCAGATTCCCTCGCTTGAAGGTTTTGCCGAGGGCGCCTGGTGGGTGCAGGATCTTGCCGCCAGCATGCCGGTGCGGTTGCTGGGCGATATCTCCGGCAAACGTGTTGCCGATCTTTGTGCCGCCCCCGGCGGTAAAACGGCCCAGCTGGCGCTGGCGGGTGCTAAAGTGACGGCGCTGGATCAGTCCGGCAATCGTCTGCGGCGTCTCAGGGAAAATCTCGACCGGCTTGGCCTCCATGCCGAAACGGTGGAGGTGAACATGTTGAAGTACCAGCCGAAGCAACTGTTTGACGCTGTTCTTCTCGATGCACCCTGTTCATCAACTGGCACGCTGCGCAAACATCCCGATGTCTGCTGGACCAAGGATGAAACGGACATTGCCAAACTTGCGGCTCTTCAGGGCCAGATGTTGCGGCATGCACTGACATTAGTGGGTTCTGGCGGTATCGTTGTGTTCTCCAACTGCTCGCTTGATCCTTCGGAAGGCGAAGAGATGATTGCGCAGGTTCTGGCGGAAAATCCAGATGTGGAGCGTATTGCCGTTCGCAAGGAAGACTGGCCCGGAATGGAACTGGCTGTCAGCTCCGAGGGTGATCTGCGAACGACGCCGGATATGTTCGGCGGTGTCGACGGGTTTTTTAGCAGTGTCTTGCTTAAGAAGTAGAAAAAAGCGAAGCTTTCGCGAATCATTGATATTTATCGATAATGTTCCGGTCATCGCGGTTCACTGATAAAAACAAAACATGTGAAGCGGGAAACACAGCTTGTTAGGGTCCTTTGCAGGCAGCATGAATGCGGCCGGTCTTCTTTCACGGATGGCGTATCGTCATCTGTGTGTCGGCCTCACACCTTTGCGTCTGCATGTGTCGCGGTTTGCCAATCGTGTTCCAGATGGTCTGGTGGCGGCACCGACGGATTTGAGGGCTATCGATCCTTATTTTGCCGAGGAATTGCTTCGTGGGCGGATTGCGCTTGCCGGTCGCGTCGTGGAAACCGGCGGTCTCTCGCCTTTTCAGGTGGATTATCCCTCACTTGTTTTTGAGGAGCGGTTGCACGCCTTCGGGTGGTTGCGGCATATCCGTTCCGACAGGTCTAGTGAGGCTTGCAAGCGGGCGCGTCGCATCGTTGCCGAATGGATTGCCCTGAACGGCAGGCGTGTTACCGGGACAGGCTGGTCTCCGGAGATCGCAGCCCAGCGGCTGATCGCCTGGCTGTCCCATTCACCCGTCGTTCTATTCGAGGCTGATGCCGGCTTTTATCGCCGTTTCCTCAAAAGTCTCGCCTTTCATGTGCGTTATCTGGACAGGATCGTCAAACATGCGCCGGATGGCGAGACGCGGCTGCGGATCAGGATTGCGCTTGCCATGGCCTCCATCGCCATGCCCACACGCCTTTCTCGCATCACCCGGCATGGAATGAAGCTGGCTCAGGAAATGGAGCGCCAGATCTTGCCCGATGGTGGGCATGTGTCCCGTAACCCACGGGTCATGCTGGATCTGCTGCTCGATCTTCTGCCGCTTCGGCAAAGTTATATCAATCTCGGTCACGATCTGCCCTCCGGGCTGGTGCCTGCGATAGACCGGATGTTTCCGGCCATCCGGTTTTTCCGGCATCAGGGTGGTGATCTGGCTCTGTTCAACGGCGCGACGGTGACACTTGCCAATGAGCTTGTCTCCGTGCTGCGTTATGACGAAACCGCCGGTCGGCCTTCGAAAATGTTGCCGGATGTCAATTACCATCGGCTTGCGACAGATGAGACCGTCATCATCGTCGACACGGGGTATCCCGGTTCGGCGGAGCTTTCCCGTAGTGCTCATTCGGGTTGCCTGTCTTTTGAAATGTCCTGCGGCAAGAACCGGTTCATCGTCAATTCGGGCTTTCCGAAAAACGCAGCTCCGGAATATCAGCGAGCCAGCCGGTCAACGGCCGCCCATTCCACCGTCACGCTTGCAGACACGTCGTCTTGCAGGCTGTCGCGCTCGAGATTGCTTGGGCCGATCATGATTTCCGGCGTCAGCCAGGTGGATAGCGAGCGTGGAACTGATGGAAACGGCAACGACGTCCTGCGGGCGTCGCATGATGGCTATCTGCAGAACTTTGGCTGCTATCATGAGCGGGAAATCGAGTTAAATGCCGCCGGAACGAAAATCAAAGGCCGTGACCTGCTCAGAGCCGACGAGAGTACGACGAAGACACAGTTACAGCTGATCTCGGCGGTTTCGCGTTTCCATATTCATCCTCATATTCAGTTGCACCAGCGGGATGAGGAGTCGGTTTATCTGGAAGCGGCGGATGGAACCACCTGGCTGTTTTCGGCGCCGGGGCTGGAGGTTTTCGTGACGGAAGATGTGTTCATGGCCGATGCATCCGGCATGCGGCCTTCGCAACAGATCGAGTTGCCTTTCAATCTCGCCAATACGCGGGAAATCCGCTGGATCATCGAACGCAAGGCCTGAGCCGTATCTCGTCCCGCAATCCGGGCGATTTCGCACGAAAACTGCCGATAGATTTCACCCTCCGTCATCCGTGCTGTTTATTAATCCGGTAAGCTGTGTTAACGCGGCGGCAATTGCTGGATCAATTCCATTTCAGCCTGTCCTCCCCGTTAAACGGAGTATGCCCGATGGCCGTCGTGTCCAAAAAAATCCCCGCCCCCGATAAAGTCAAAATCCGCACGGCGCTTCTTTCCGTGTCCGACAAGACTGACATCATCGAGCTGGCGACGGTTCTCTCCAAGCTGGGCGTCCGGCTGCTTTCGACTGGTGGAACGGCGAAGGCCATTGCCGATGCGGGACTGGCGGTGACGGATGTTTCCGAGGTGACCGATTTTCCCGAGATCATGGACGGCCGCGTCAAAACTCTTCACCCGAATGTGCATGGTGGGCTTCTGGCGATCCGGGATGATGCGGAACATGTCGAGGCGATGAAGAAACATGGTATCGAGGCGATCGATCTTTCCGTCATCAATCTTTATCCCTTCGAGGAAGTTCGCGCCAAGGGCGGCGATTATCCGACGACGGTGGAAAACATCGATATTGGCGGCCCGGCGATGATCCGCGCTTCCGCCAAGAACCATGCTTATGTCACCGTCGTTACCGATCCGTCCGACTATCCCGCGCTTGTCGAAGCCCTGCAGGCGGATGATGGCCAGACTTCCTATGCGCTGCGCCAGCGCTTTGCCGCCAAGGCCTATGCCCGCACGGCTGCCTATGACGCCGTGATTTCCAACTGGTTTGCTGAAGCGCTTTCCATCGAGACGCCGGATTACCGTGCCATCGGCGGAACGCTGAAGGAAAAGATGCGTTATGGCGAAAACCCGCATCAGAGCGCCGGTTTTTACCTGACCGGCGAAAAGCGTCCCGGCGTCGCAACCGCAACGCTGCTTCAGGGCAAGCAGCTTTCCTACAATAATATCAACGATACGGATGCGGCTTACGAGCTGGTAGCGGAATTCCTGCCTGAAAATGCGCCGGCAGTCGCCATCATCAAGCATGCCAACCCCTGTGGCGTTGCGACCGGTCCGACGCTTGCCGAAGCTTACAGGCGGGCACTGGCCTGCGATTCCGTCTCTGCCTTTGGCGGCGTCATTGCCTTGAACCAAACGCTGGATGCGGAAACGGCGGAAGAGATCGTCAAGCTCTTCACCGAGGTCATCATTGCACCTGACGTCACCGAAGAAGCCAAGTCCATCATTGCCCGCAAGCCGAACCTGCGCCTGCTGACTGCTGGCGGTCTGCCGGACCCACGCGCAGCCGGCATCACCGCAAAGACTGTTTCTGGCGGCCTGCTGGTGCAAAGCCGTGACAATGGCATGGTCGAAGATCTCGACCTTAAGGTTGTCACCAAGCGCGCGCCGACGGCGCAGGAGCTTGAAGACATGAAGTTTGCCTTCAAGATCGCCAAGCATGTGAAATCAAACGCGGTGATCTATGCCAAGGATGGGCAGACCGCAGGCATCGGCGCAGGCCAGATGAGCCGGGTGGATTCCGCCCGCATCGCCGCCCAGAAGGCGGAAGATGCGGCCAAGGCGCTTGGCCTTACTGAGCCGCTGACGCGCGGGTCTGCCGTTGCTTCGGAAGCCTTTTACCCCTTCGCCGATGGTTTGCTTGCTGCGATTGCCGCTGGCGCCACAGCTGTCATCCAGCCGGGCGGCTCCATGCGTGACCAGGAAGTGATCGACGCTGCAAACGAGCATAATGTGACGATGGTGTTCACCGGCATGCGCCACTTCCGCCATTAAGTTACGGATCGATAGTCAGCAAAAGTTAAGGCCCGGAAATCGCTTTCCGGGCCTTTTGTTTCACGTGGGACAGTTTCGATTTTTCGTTTAGGTCACCGCGCCGACCTGCCACGGCACGAATTCGTTGTCGCCGTAGTCGTAAATTTCGCTGACGGTTTTGTCGCCGGAAGCCACGGCCAGAATATGTTCGAAAATTCGTTTGCCGGATTCTTCGATGGTTTCCGCGCCGGTAACGATCTCACCGCAGTTGATATCCATGTCTTCCTTCATGTGTTCATACATTTCGGAATTGGTGGCAATCTTGATGCAGGGCGATGGCTTGAAACCCGAAACCGAGCCTCGGCCGGTGGTGAAACAGATGACGTTGCAGCCGCCGGCGACCTGGCCGGTGACGGCAACGGGATCGTAGCCGGGCGTATCCATGAAAACGAAACCCTGCTCCGTGACGGTTTCGGCGAATTCATAGACCGCCTTCAGCGGCATCGAGCCGCCCTTGGCGACTGCACCCAGTGATTTCTCCAGAATGGTGGTCAAGCCACCGAGCTTGTTGCCATGGGAGGGGTTGTTGTTCAGCTCGTCGCCATTGCGGGCGGTATAATCCCGCCACCAGTCGATACGCTGCAACAGCTTTTCTGCAACCGCCGGGGTGATGGCACGTTTTGTCAGCAGGTGCTCGGCGCCGTAAATCTCAGGTGTTTCGGAAAGAACCGTCGTGCCGCCATTGCGGACGATGAGGTCAGATGCATACCCCAGGGCCGGGTTGGCGGAGATACCGGAGTAGCCATCCGAACCGCCGCATTCCAGCGCCACTTTCAGCTTTGAAAGCGGTTGTTCGGTGCGGCGGGCTGAATTGACCATCGGCAGCATGGCCTTGATTTCGGCAATCGCCGCATCGATTGTCTTGCGCGTGCCGCCATGCTGCTGGATGGTCATGGTGCGCAGTCGCTCGCCCTCTTCCATCTTGTAATGTTCGAGGATGGGGGCGATCTGGTTTGTTTCGCAGCCGAGGCCGATCAGCAGAATGCCGCCGAAATTGGGATGGCGGGCATAACCCTGAATGGTGCGGATCAGAAGGCGATAGCCTTCCGATTTGGTATTCAGCGCGCAGCCGCCACCGTGGGTCAGTGCGACGACGCCGTCGACATTGTCGAAACCGTCAAGTCCGCCCTGCTTGTTGAAGTAGTCGGCGATATAACGCGACACCGTGGCGGAACAGTTTACCGATGCGATGACGCCGATATAGTTGCGTGTGCCCACACCGCCGAGACCACGATCATAACCCAGGAAGGTGCGGCGCTCGGTTTCCGGCACCATGCCCTTTTCTTCGATATCGACACTGAACTGATGTGCATGTTCGGAAGGCACCATCGCGAGATTGTGCAAATGCACGTGCCGGCCCGGTTCGATATCCTGCGTGGCGATACCGATCACCTGGCCGTATTTCAGCACCTCGTCCCCGGATTTAATGTATTTCAGGGCCACTTTATGCCCTCGTCCGATCAGTTCGCGAGCCGTCAGATCGCCCCTGCCCGTCGCACCACCGGCCGGAATGGACCGGCGCGCCACCGCAACATTGTCGTTGGCGTTCAGCAAAATGGTTGCCTCGGAATTCTCACTCACGGGTTTTCCTCCTCCCGGTATATTGCCTGCTATGTTTTTAACTCAGCTTTCGACCCAGCGCCGTTTGGAGCCTTCCAGATGGGTATGAATGGCGGCCTGCGCCAATAGCGGATCTTTGAGCTCCAGAGCTGCCAGAATGGCTTCGTGCTCCTGAAGCGCATGGGTCCAGGTATCCCGATCCTCGAATTTGACCCGCAGCTGGGCTGAAATGGGGCTGTGTCTTTCGTCGAAAAGACTTGCCACCAGCCGTGCGAGGACGCTGTTGCCGGATTGTTCGGCAATGGTGACGTGAAACAGCCGATCCTGATCCAGGGGTTTGCGTCCCGCCTCGATTTCCTTCTGCATGGTATTCAGGATCTGGCGAAGGTTTGCGATCGTCTCGTCGGTCATGCGGCTTGCCGCCAGCACGATGGTTGCGCCTTCCAGCGCAGCGCGTGCTTGCATCAACTCAGAGGGGCTGTCGCCCAGCGATTTGGTATAATGGGTTGTCTGGAGAGCCTCCGTCGAGACATAGACACCGGAACCCATGCGAATTTCGACAGTGTTGTCGATTTCAAGCGCAATCAGCGCTTCTCGCAACGAAGGTCTCGATACGCCGAGTTTCTGCGCCAGTTCCCGTTCGGCCGGAAGTCGTGTTCCAGGCAAAAATTCACCGAGATCGATGAGTTCACGGATCTGGTCCGCTATCTGCTGATAGAGCCGGCGTGGTTCCGCTATTTTGGCCTGACCATTCATGTGTTTTTCGATGAGCCCTGTCTTCAATCTCTATTTGGCCTTACCGTAACGCCAAGAGTATCAATACGCAAGAAATTACTTAAATATAAGAATTTACAGCATTATATCTGTTTTCTATAGGTTGAGATTCCATCTCCATTAAAACCCCGTTTCAAATTTTGGCCTAATTGGCTTGACCATTCTAAAAAACCGGCCTAACCATTTGGCCTGTTCAATGCACCCCGGGGAGTGGGGAGCACGGGTGGGAGGTTTCCAGATGTCGCAGGGCGCATCGACAATTCGGGGCGATTTTTCGCCTGAGGAGACGGGCGCGGAGCGTTCGGCCCTCCTGCGTCTTGAAAACATCAGCAAGGAATTTCCGGGCGTCAAGGCGCTGTCGAATGTGCATTTCGATCTGCGCAGCGGCGAAGTGCACGCTGTGTGCGGCGAGAATGGCGCTGGAAAATCGACACTGATGAAAATCATCAGCGGCGTCTACCAGCCGAGCGACGGCACGATCCTGCACAAGGGCGTGAAGGTGCAATACGCATCGCCGCTGGAGTCCGAAGCGGCGGGCATCGCTATTATCCATCAGGAACTCAATCTCGTTCCGCACCTCTCCGTCGCCGAAAACATCTATCTCGCCCGCGAGCCGCGGCGTGGTTTTCTCGTGGATCGTAAAAAGCTGCGCCTCGATGCGAAACGCTGTCTCGACAGGCTGGGAGTCGATATTGACCCTGACCAGATCGTGCGTGGCCTCTCGGTCGCCCAATGTCAGATGGTGGAGATAGCCAAGGCGCTTTCTCTTGATGCTGAAGTGCTCATCATGGACGAGCCGACCTCCTCGCTGACCGAGCAGGAAACACGGCTGCTGTTCAAGGTCATTCGTGATCTCAAGGCATCCGGTGTCGGCATCGTCTATATTTCTCATCGTCTCGATGAAATGGCCGAGATCGTTGATCGCGTGACGGTCCTGCGCGACGGTCGTTATATCTCTACCGACGATTTTGCGTCGATCACCGTCGACGATATCGTCACGCGCATGGTCGGGCGCTCGCTGGAAGACAAGTTTCCGGAGCGCACATCGAAGCCGACGGAAGACATTATTTTCTCTGCCGAGGGACTGACGCGCGCGGGCGTGTTTCAGGATGTCTCTTTCTCGCTGCGGCGTGGCGAAATTCTCGGCTTTGCCGGGCTGATGGGGGCCGGACGCACCGAGGTGGCGCGTGCAATCTTCGGAGCCGATGCCCTCGATAGCGGAAAAATCATCTTTGAGAGCCGCGAGCTTTCCATCCGCTCACCGCAGGACGCCATCAGGGAAGGTATTGCCTATCTGTCGGAAGACAGAAAGAGCGATGGTCTGGCCATCAAGATGTCCGTTGCCGCAAATACCACTCTTGCCAATATCGGTGAAGTTTCCAACCGTTTCGGGCTGATTGATTTCAAGAAACACGACGATGTCGCCAGACGTTACGTCGATCTCCTGAATATTCGCACACCTTCCATCCAGCAGACGGTGCGGCTGCTATCAGGTGGCAATCAGCAGAAAATCATCATCGGCAAATGGCTGTTCCGGCAGTCGCGTGTGCTGTTCTTCGATGAGCCGACGCGCGGCATCGATGTCGGCGCGAAATTCGCGATCTACAAGATCATGGACGAACTGGCTGCGAAGGGCATCGGTGTTGTTCTCATCAGTTCGGAGCTGCCGGAAATTCTCGGGCTGACGGATCGCATCGCCGTTTTCCACCAGGGCCGGATCACGGGCGTGCTTGAGACCGCCAAGACCAATCAGGAAGAAATCATGCGGTATGCGTCCGGTTACGGCCGGGCCGCGCAGTGAGGAACGACATGGCCAATATTGCAGAACCCAAGAAGAGCTTCGCTTTCAGCGACCGCCAGAAGGACATCATCCAGAAATTTGCGGCGCTTGGCAGCCTCGTTGCGCTTGTCGCGGTTTTTTCCGCAACCAGCAGCGCTTTCTTCACCGTCAATAATGGCATGACGATCGCATTGCAGGTTACGTCCATCGCGCTGCTCGGTATCGGTGCAACCTGCGTCATCATCACCGGCGGTATCGATCTTTCCGTCGGTTCGGTGCTTGCGCTTGCCGGCGTCGTTGCCGCCCTTGCGGTGAAAGAACTTGGCATGCCGGTGCCGGTCGGCATGTTTCTCGGTATTCTGACGGGGTCTCTCTGCGGCTTCATCAACGGCCTGCTTGTGACGCGCTTCAAGCTGCCGCCTTTCATCGCCACACTCGGCATGATGCTGATTGCCCGCGGTGTAGCTTTGCAGATCACCGGTGCTCGCGCCGTATCGGGTCTCGGCGAATCCTTCGGCGAACTCGGCAATGGCGCGCTCTTCCGCATCGTCAACATCGGTGATGACGGCTTTCCGAATGTGGTGTTTCCGGGCATCCCCTACCCCGTCATCCTGATGGTGGTGATTGCGCTTGCGGTTTCCTTCATGCTCAACCGCTCGATCCTCGGCCGTCATATCTATGCCGTCGGTTCCAACGCGGATGCGGCGCGGCTGTCTGGCGTGAATGTCGCCCGCGTTACCAACTTCACCTACATCCTGTCCGGAACACTGGCTGGACTGACGGGCTGCGTGCTGATGTCACGCCTCGTCACCGCCCAGCCGAATGAAGGCGTGATGTATGAGCTGGATGCGATTGCCAGCGCCGTCATTGGCGGCACGTCCCTGATCGGCGGTGTGGGCACCATTTCCGGTACGGCCATCGGCGCCTTCGTCATCGGCATCCTGCGCAACGGTCTCAATATGAACGGCGTCTCCGCCTTCACGCAACAGATCATCATCGGCCTCGTCATTCTGGTCACCGTCTGGATCGACCAGTTGCGCAACCGCCGCTGATCAAGGGCCTGCGGACCCTTTCCGCAAAAAAGATCGGCAAGGGGAGGCCCGGTATGCCGACATCACGGAGGAAGAAATGAACAAACTTGCGACCGCCCTTCTGACATCCGCAATCGCGCTGTGGAGCGTTTCCACCGTGCAGGCCGGCGAAATCGCCGTCATCGTCAAGACCGTCAATTCCACTTTCTGGCAGAACGTGCAGAAGGGCGCCGATGCGGCGATGAAGAACTCTGCCGGCAACACCATGACCTTCCAGGGTCCGGCTGCCGAATCTGCGATCGCCGACCAGGTCAACATGGTTGAAAACGCCATCAACCGTAAGGTCGCGGGCATTGTTCTTGCCCCTTCCGATCCGGATGCGCTGGTGCCGGCCGTCAAGAAGGCCTGGGAAGCCCGTATTCCCGTCGTTCTGATCGACTCGCAGCTGGCCAGCGGCTCGGAGCAGTATTACCAGTCGTTCCTCGCGACCGACAACAAGAAAGCCGGCGAACTCGCAGCGCAGGCGCTGATCGACAAGGTGGGCAAGGAAGGCAAGATCGCCGTCATGTCTTACGTCGCCGGTGCTGGTTCGGAAATCGGCCGCGTTGGCGGTTTCACGGATTACATCCAGATGAATTCCAACCTGAAGATCGTCGGTCCTTTCTATTCGCAGTCGCAGATGGCGACCGCGCTGAACCAGACCACCGACGTTCTGGCCGCCAATTCCGATCTGAAGGGTATCTTCGGCGCCAATGAGCCGACGGCAATCGGCGTTGGCCGCGCGCTCGCCCAGACCGGCAAGGCCGGCAAGGTGGTTGGCATCGGCTTCGACGGCAATCAGGACCTTCAGGGCTTCGTCAAGGATGGCACGCTGGCCGGCATCGTTGTTCAGGGTTCCTACCAGATGGGTGAGAAGGGCGTGGAAACCATCACCAAGCTCATCAACAAGGAAAAGGTTGAGAAGTTCGTCGACACGGGCGTCGTTGTTGTCACCAAGGACAATGTCGACAAGCCGGAAGCCAAGAACGTTCTTTATTGATGCATGACGGCGCGCCGCTCTACGGCGGCGCGCCTTTTCAAATAAAACCCGGAAAGTCCCTGCGATGAAAGTCTCCGATACACGCAAATTGCCGCGCCGCGCCGTTGACGTCACGGTCATGGGCCTCGGCTGCGCCCAGATGGGCAATCTCTACCGCGTCACGCCCTATGAGGAGTCCAAAGGTGCGTTCGACACGGCATGGGAAAGTGGAATGCGTTATTTCGATACCGCGCCCTTTTACGGTTATACGCGGTCAGAGCGTCGTCTCGGCACCATGGTAACGGAGCATGAGCGGAACGATTATACGCTCAGCACCAAGGTCGGCCGGGTGATGGTTCCGGATGAAACCGTCGGCGCGGAAGAGGACGCCTATATTGCGCCCCTGCCGTTCCGCCCGACCTATGATTATTCCTATGACGGTATCCTGCGTTCCTTCGAAGCCAGCCAGCAGCGGCTCGGTGTTCTGAAGCCCGATATTCTTTATGTGCATGATATCGGCTCCTTCACCCACGGCGAAAAGCACCAGCATTACTGGGAGCAGCTGACCACTGGTGGCGGCTTCCGGGCGCTTGGCAAACTGCGTGAGGAGGGCTCGACCGGTGCTGTCGGCCTCGGCGTCAACGAATGGCAGATCGTCAGCGATGCCATGGATGTCTTCGATATCGACGTTGCCATGCTTGCCGGCCGTTATACGCTCCTGGAACAGCAGAGCCTTGCCTTCATGAACCGCTGCGCTGAAGGCGGCGTCGGCATCGTTGTCGCCGGTGCCTTTAATTCGGGCATTCTGGCTGGTAACCGCAAGTTCAACTACGCCGATGCGCCTGCCGATATCCTCACGCGCGTTGATGCGCTGCAGGGCGTGTGCGAGGAGCTGGGCGTGTCGTTGCAGGCGGCCGCGCTGCAATTTCCGCTCGCCCATCCGGCTTCGGTCACGGTCGTGTCAGGCGCGCGCAACGCGCAGCAGCTTGCTTCCAATATTGAATGGTTCGAACAGCCTATCCCGGATGAGTTCTGGTCCGAGCTGCACAGGCGCGGCCTGATTGCCGAAGGTTCGCCCGTGCCCGGCGGAAAGGCCTGAAGGCCATGCTCATCGACGCCCACCAGCATTTCTGGCTGATGAAGGACCGTGCCGGGCAATGGCCGCCGCCGTCACTTGCCGCCATCTACCGGGATTTTCTTCCGGCCGATCTCTCGCCTTTGCTGGCTGCGGCCGGGGTTTCGGGCACGGTGCTGGTGCAGACAATGGAGACTGCCGCCGATACGGATTTCATGCTGGAGCTGGCGGAAAAGACCGATTTCATCAAGGGCGTGGTCGGCTGGGTGGACATGAAGTCCCTCGATGCGGCGACGGAAATTGCCCGCCGGGCAAAACATCCGGCCTTCAAGGGCGTGCGCCCCATGCTGCAGGGCATTGAGGATGTGGCCTGGATCGATGATCCTGCGCTGGATGCCGCGGTGGATGCGCTGGTGAAGCATGGGCTGGTATTCGATGCGCTGGTTCTGCCGCCCAATCTGCCGCATCTCCTGTCATTTGCCCGCCGCCATCCGCAATTGCCTGTTGTCATCGATCATGGCGCAAAACCGTTGATCGCCACCGGCCATTACAGCGGCTGGCGGAGCGACATGGCGGCTTTGGCGGCTCTTGCCAACGTCCATTGCAAGCTGTCCGGTCTGCTGACCGAGCGTGGCGAGCAGCGGCCGGAAGCGGTGCGACCTTATGCCGAAACCATTCTGGAACTGTTTGGCGCAAACCGCGTGATCTTCGGCAGCGACTGGCCGGTGTTGCGACTGGCCGGTGATTACCAGGCCTGGCTGGATTTCTGCCGTGATATCGTGCCGGCAGAGGACCATGCGGCAGTTTTTGGCGGCAACGCCATCCGTTTTTATTCCCTTTCTGACAGGTGATGCATGCTGGCGATTTTCTGTGACACTCCCGGTCAACTTACCGCCAAGGATCTGCCGAAGCCTCGTCGTGGTGAAGGTGAAGTGCTGGTGCGCATTCGCCGCATCGGTGTCTGCGGGACTGATCTGCATATCTTCACCGGCAACCAGCCTTATCTTTCCTACCCGCGCATCATGGGCCACGAGCTTTCTGGCACGGTGGAAGAAGCGCCTGATGGCAGTCCTCTTTCGGTTGGCGACGTCGTCACCGTCATTCCCTATATCTCCTGCGGAAAATGCAGTGCCTGCCTGAAAGGCAAGAGCAATTGCTGCAGGAACATTGGCGTGCTCGGCGTTCATCGCGATGGCGGCATGGTCGAATATCTGAGTGTGCCGCAGCAATTCGTGCTGAAGGCGGAGGGGCTGAGCCTCGATCAGGCAGCTATGACCGAATTTCTGGCGATCGGCGCGCATGCCGTGCACCGTGGCGCGGTCGAGAAAGGGCAGAAGGTCCTGATCGTCGGCGCCGGCCCGATCGGCATGGCGGTTGCGGTTTTTGCGGTTCTCGATGGTGGCGAGGTGACCATGATCGACGGGCGCACCGACCGGCTGGATTTCTGCAAGCAGCATCTCGGCGTCGCCCATACGGTAACGCTCGGTGAGGGTGATAAGGACCGCCTTTCCGATATTACCAGCGGTGATTTCTTCGATGCGGTTTTTGATGCGACGGGCAATCCGAAAGCCATGGAGCGCGGGTTTTCCTTCGTCGGGCATGGCGGCTCCTATGTGCTGGTATCCATCGTCGCCAGCGATATCAGCTTCAATGATCCGGAGTTTCACAAACGCGAGACGACGCTGCTCGGCAGCCGCAATGCGACGCCTGAGGATTTCGAGCGGGTGTTGCAGGCGCTGCGGGAAGGCAAGGTGCCGGAAGCACTGATTACCCACCGTATGACGCTTGCCGACGTGCCTTCCAAATTCGCCGGTCTGACCGATCCGAAAGCCGGAGTCATCAAGGGCATGGTGGAGGTCGCATGACAGCTGACACCCCCATTCTGCAATTTGGCACAAGCCGCTTTCTTCTGGCGCATGCGGATCTGTTCGTTTCACAGGCGCTGGATAAAGGCGAGGCTCTTGGACATATCGCTATTGTCCAGACGACCGGCAATGCGGAAAGCCTGAAGCGTGTTGCCGCACTGAATAGCAACGCCCCCTACCCTGTGCGCATTCGTGGTATCCGCGATGGGCAGGAAGTGGACGAGGAAATTCCGGGCAAGGCTGTCGTACGTGCGCTGACCGCCGCAACCGACTGGGCCGAAGTGCGGCGTCTCGCCTGCGTGGCCGAGGTCATTTTGTCCAATACGGGTGATCGCGGTTATGAGCTGGATTCCGCTGACGGGCCTGGCCTTGCGGCCGATTTCACGGTGGTGCCGAAAAGCTTTCCTGCCAAGCTCTGCATGTTGCTGCTGGAGCGTTTTCAGCGCAATCCGGAAGCGCCTTTGTCGATCTTCCCCTGCGAGCTTGTGCCGCGCAATGGCGAAAGGCTGCAGCAAGTCATTCGCCAGCTTGCAGACGAGTGGCAGCTGCCGGCGGGTTTTGCCTTTTATCTCAACGAGAAATGCCGTTTCGCCAATAGTCTGGTCGATCGCATCGTCTCCGAGCCGATCGATCCTGTTGGTGCGGTGGCGGAACCCTATGCGCTTTGGGCAATCGAGAGGCAGGAAGGGCTCGTTCTGCCATGCACGCACCCTGCGATCGTGCTGACGGATAATCTCGACCATTACGAAAAGCTGAAGCTTTTTCTGCTCAATCTCGGTCACTCCTATCTGGCCGAGCGCTGGATGCAGGATGCCCGCGCGAAGGATGAGACCGTTCGTCAGGCGATGGGCGACGACGCTCTCGTTACGGATCTGGAAACGCTGTGGCGGGATGAGGTTCTGCCGGTCTTTGCTGCCGAAGGCATGGGAGATGAGGCTGCGGTTTATATCGGCGTGCTGCGCGAACGTTTGCGCAATCCTTTTCTCGCGCATCGGCTGGCAGATATCGCCGGTAATCACGATGAAAAGAAGCGCCGCCGATTCATCCCGATCATCGCTGCTGCAGAACGGCTGGGATTGAACCTGCCGCAACGCGGGCTGCGTGCGGCACTCGCCACCATAAAGCAATAACGGAGTTTTTCATGCAGCGGATGGGCATGGTCATAGGCGTCAAACCTGAGATGATCGCGGAATATAAAAGGCTGCACGCTGCCGTCTGGCCGGAAGTTCTGGCGCTCATCAGCGACAGCAACATTCGCAACTATACGATCTTCCTGCGCGAACCGGAAAATCTGCTGTTCGGTTATTGGGAATATCACGGCACGGATTTCAGTGCCGATATGGCGAAGATAGCCGCAAGCCCCAAGAACCAGGAATGGTGGTCTTTTACCATTCCCTGCCAGCAACCGCTCGAAAGCCGCAAGCAAGACGAGTGGTGGGCGATGATGGAAGAAACCTTTCACCACGATTGAACGATTTCCTTTGACACTGACCGCGAGTAACCGGCCATGACCAAAATTACAGATCTGCGTGTTTTCGACCTGCGTTTTCCGACCTCCCAGAGCCTTGACGGTTCGGATGCGATGAACCCCGACCCGGATTATTCGGCGGCTTATGTCATTCTCGATACCGATGAGCCGGGCCTTAAGGGCCACGGGCTGACCTTCACCATCGGTCGCGGCAATGACATTTGCTGCATGGCCATCGAAGCGATGCGGCATCTGGTGGTCGGCACCGATCTCGCCACCGTCACCGAGAACCCCGGCAAATATTGGCGGCATCTGACGAGCGACAGCCAGCTGCGCTGGATCGGCCCGGACAAGGGGGCGATGCATCTCGCCACCGGTGCCGTCGTCAATGCGGTCTGGGACCTGCTGGCGAAGAAGGCGGGCAAGCCGGTGTGGCAGCTTGTTGCCGATATGAGCGCTGAAGAAATCGCCGATATCGTCGATTATCGTTATCTGACCGATGTGCTGACCCGTGACGATGCGCTTGCGATCCTCAAAAAGGCCGAAAGCGGCAAGAAGGAGCGTATTGAGACGCTGAAGAACGAGGGTTATGCCTGCTACACGACGTCAGCCGGATGGCTCGGTTATGACGACGCCAAGCTGCGCCGTCTTTGCCAGGAAGCCATCGATGCCGGTTTCAACCATGTGAAGATGAAGGTTGGCCGTGATCTGGAAGATGACATTCGCCGTCTCACCATTGCCCGTGAGGTGATTGGCCCCGACCGTTACCTGATGATCGATGCCAATCAGGTGTGGGAAGTCGATCAGGCAATCGAGTGGGTGAATAAGCTCGCCTTTTCCAAGCCCTTCTTCATCGAAGAACCGACCAGCCCGGATGATGTCGCCGGCCATCGCAAGATTCGCGCAGCCATCGGTTCCGTGAAGGTGGCGACGGGCGAAATGTGCCAGAACCGCATCATGTTCAAGCAGTTCATCGCCGAAGGCGCGATCGACGTGGTGCAGATCGACAGCTGCCGTATGGGTGGCCTCAACGAAGTGCTGGCGGTGCTGCTGATTGCCGCCAAATACAATCTGCCGGTCTGGCCGCATGCCGGTGGCGTCGGCCTTTGCGAATATGTGCAGCACCTGTCGATGATCGACTATCTGGTGGTTTCAGGCACCAAGGAAGGCCGCGTCATCGAGTATGTGGATCACCTGCACGAGCATTTCATCGAGCCTTGCGATATCCACAACGCCGCTTACATGCCGCCGAAACTGCCGGGCTTCTCCATCGAAATGAAGCCTGAGTCGATTGAGACCTACACTTTCGAGGCATGATTGAAAGAGAGCAGCGCTGCTTCCAGGCGCTGCCACTCCGCTTCGCTGCCGGGGAGGCCGAAACGAATATCGCTCAGCCTTTCATCGAAGACGCGGACCAGAATGCCGCGCTGGCCAAGATGCTCGTATAGTGCTGCGGCGTGCTTGTCCCGGACCAGCGTGAAGAGGGACGTGCCGCCGGCGATTTCCAGCCCCGCTTTTTTCAGTAGGTCATTCATGCGTCGGGCTTCTTTCGCGAGCTGGAGGCGCATGAATGATTGCCATTCCTCGTCTGCCAAAGCTTCGGTCGCAATATGCAGTGCCGGGCCGGAAACTGCCCAGGGTCCGAGCCTCGCATCCAGTGCGGCGGTGGTAGTGGGATGCGCAATCGCGAAACCGAGCCGCACGCCTGCCATGCCATAAAATTTGCCGAAGGATCGCAGCACAATCAGCGCATCGTGATCCGCAGCATTTGCGAGGCTTTCCGCCCCTGCTGCTTCGACAAAGGCTTCATCCACGACGAGCAGGCCGCCTTTACCGCGCATCGAATCGGCCAAAGACAGCAAAGCGTCTCGATCCGTGATGCGGCCATCGGGATTGTTGGGATTGACCACCACCGCGTAATCGTGAGCCGACAGGTCACCAAGATTTTCAACTTCGGTCACAGTCAGTCCGGCCATGCGCGCGGTGCGGGCGTGTTCCGCATAAGCGGGAGAAAGCACGGCCCCGCTTTTTGCCCCACGGGAAAGCGCGATTTGAGCCAGCAACGGCATCAGCATCTGGGTGCCAGGTGAAAGCGTGATATGCGAGGCGGACGGCGCGCCAAAATGGGCTGCTGCCAGTTGCTTCAACTCTTCGGCGGCACCAGGTTCCGGCAGGCGGGCAAATGCGCTGGCGGGAACGGGCGAATGCGGATAGGAGTGCGGATTGATCCCGGTCGAAAGGTCGATCCAAGGTTCAGGCGCTTCAGGGAACATCAGCCGCGCCTTGCCGAGATTGCCGCCGTGACGGATCGCTCCTTGAGCCTTTTCTGGTACTGTTTCGCCCATGTTCTTTGCTCTCGCTTTCCTGTCGCTCGTGATCGAACGCCTGACCGGTTATCCGGACTGGTTGTTCAACCGTATCGGCCACCCCGTCACCTGGATCGGTTCGCTTATCGCGCTGCTGGACAAAAAATGGAACCGGGAGAGCGCGTCATTTTCGCAGCGTAAGGCTGCAGGCGTGGCGGCACTGGCTGTTTTTGTCGGTCTCACTGTCATTCTTGCATGGTCTGTGCAATCGTTTCTGCTTCTCCTGCCTTTCGGCCTGTTGGCTGTTGCAATCCTCGGCGCTTCGCTTCCGGCTCAGAAAAGTCTGGAGCAGCATGTGGAAGCTGTCGCCACCGCTCTGGAGCGCGAAGGGGTGGAAGGTGGCCGCAAGGCGGTATCGATGATAGTCGGTCGTGATCCGCAAAAGCTGGATGAGGCGGCGATCTGCCGGGCGGCGATTGAAAGTCTGGCCGAGAATTTTTCCGATGGCATCGTCGCCCCCGCCCTGTGGCTCGGCCTGTTGGGCCTGCCGGGCGGTGCGGCTTATAAGGCGATCAATACGACTGACAGCATGATCGGCCATCGTTCGCCGCGCCATGAAGCCTTTGGTTGGGCCTCGGCCCGGCTGGACGATCTGGTCAATCTGCCCGCCTCAAGATTAAGCGGCGGTCTTTTCGTCATTGCCGCGTTTTTCGTAAAAGGCGCTTCTCCGCGAGGGGCAATCGCCGCAATCCGTCGCGATGCGCGACACCACCGTTCTCCAAATGCCGGCTGGCCGGAGGCGGCGCTGGCCGGTGCTCTTGGCTTTGCGTTGGCCGGCCCGCGCTCCTATGGCGGGCAGATGATCGAGGCGCGTTTCATGGGCGAAGGCGGAAGAGCGACGCTGGTTGCCGGCGATATTCGCACGGCGCTTCGGTTGGCGAGAATCGCCGACGGGTTGCTGATCGGCCTGTTCGCGCTTCTGGCAATTCTCATCTCGCTATAGCAAGCAGCCTGTCGAGATCGAGATGCTGCTCCATATGCGTGGCAAGACGGTCGAGGACGGCCTCCACCTGCGCATCATAATTCAGTTCCGAACGTTGCCCGCCAAGCCGACTCAGCCAGGCGCTGCGCTGGTGATCATCCGCGAAAAGACCGTGAATATAGGTGCCGAAGACGCGGCCGTCAGGCGAAATGGCGCCATCGGCATGTCCTTCGATCATCGAAAACGGTGGGCTATCCGTAGTACTCTTCGTTTCGCCAACATGCATTTCATAGCCGGATAAATCAATTCCGTCGAAACTCCTGCCACGCACGGAAACCAGCCGCTTGTCGCCGGTCAAAACCGTATCGACATCCAGCAGGCCAAGCCCTGATACCGTTGCCGGCGGCCCTTCTATGCCGTCAGGATCGGCAACGGTTCTGCCGAGCATCTGGTATCCGCCGCAGAGGCCGAGAACATAACCGCCGCGCCGGGCATGGGCCTTGATATCGATATCGAGGCCCGCGCTTTTCAGCACGGCAAGATCGGCGATGGTGGATTTCGAACCACAAAGCAGCACCAGCCGGCAATCGGGGGGAATTGTCTCGCCCGGCCGTATGCGGATCAGTTCCACATGCGGTTCCATGTCGAGGGGATCGAGATCGTCGAAATTGGAGATATGCGGCAGGATTGGCACCGCGATGCGGATTTTTGCGCCCGGTTTCTGCTGGGCAGGGCCGGAAAGACCGAGCGCATCTTCCGCTGGTAGTTTTGTGGCATCGGAAAAATGCGGCAGGAGCCCGATGGAGGCCCAGCCGGTTTTTTCGGCAATCATCCGCATGCCGTCGGAAAACAATGTGGGATCGCCGCGAAAGCGGTTGACGATGAAGCCCGCTATCATTGCCGCGTCATCGCTTTCGAGTACGGCTTTGGTACCGACGAGGCTGGCGATGACGCCGCCACGGTCGATATCACCGATCAGGATGACGGGAGCGTCGGCTGCGCGGGCGAAACCCATATTGGCGATATCATTGGCGCGCAGGTTGATTTCAGACGCGCTGCCCGCCCCCTCCACCAGCACCAGATCGGCCTGTTGTTTCAGGTGCTCAAAGCTTTCCAGCACACGCGGCATCAGCCCGGCCTTCATGTGCTGATAATCCGCAGCTTTGGCATTGCCGAAGATCTTGCCCTGCACCACCACCTGTGCGCCGGTCTCGCTCTGGGGTTTCAGGAGTACCGGGTTCATGTGAACGGAGAGTGGTACACCCGCCGCCCGCGCCTGCAGCGCCTGGGCACGGCCGATCTCGCCGCCATCGGCGGTTACCGCCGCGTTGTTAGACATGTTCTGCGGTTTGAACGGCATCACCGACAGGCCGCGCCGGGTGAATGCCCGGGCAAGGCCGGCCACCATCAGCGATTTGCCGACGTCCGAGCCGGTTCCCTGAAACATCAGCACCCGTGCGGTCATGTCAGAATTCTATCCCGGCCTGCGCCTTCACGCCCGCCTTGAAGTGGTGTTTCACCAGGGTCATATCCGTCACCATGTCGGCAGCGTCGATCAGCGGTTGCTTGGCATTGCGGCCGGTGACGATGACATGCAGATAGGGCCTGCGACTGGACAGGGTTTCAACGACCTCTTCCAGCGGCAGGTAGTCGTAACGTAGCGCGATGTTCAGTTCGTCGAGGATCAGGAGGCCGATGGTTTCGTCGGCCATCAGGACCTTGGCTTCTTCCCAGGCCTTTGTGGCTGCGGCAACATCGCGTTTCAGATCCTGCGTGTCCCACGTGAAACCCTCGCCCATGGTGCGCCAGACAACCTTGTCGCCGAAAAGCGTCAGAGCCTGTTGTTCGCCCGTCGACCATGCGCCCTTGATGAACTGCACGACGCCGACCCGCCGCCCGGTGCCGAGCATGCGCAAAGCAAGGCCGAAGGCCGCCGTGGACTTGCCTTTGCCCGGGCCGGTATTGATCATCAGCAGACCTTTTTCGATGGTCTTTGCCGCAACTTCGGCATCCTGAACCGTCTTGCGGTTGACCATTTTCTGCCGGTGGCGTTCGGCTTCGTTATCGCTGATGTCGCGCGTCATCGCGTTTTCCTTCTCATCCTGCGGTGCGGGACCGATGCCCCTGCCATTCGGAGCGGCGACTATACCCAATTTGCCGCACCCGGCAATGCGTGAGGGGCAGGCCACGGCATTGACCCTCCCCCTCGTTCAGCCTAATGGTAGCGGACTGACGGTCTTTTCCCGGCAACGGGAAAAGCTAAGAGGGAACACGGTTCCACCCGGACAATGGGTCATTCCGTGGCTGCCCCCGCAACTGTAAGCGGTAAGCCTGCACCGTAAAGCCACTGGACCCTTGAAGATGGGTTCGGGAAGGCGGTGTCCGGGTGTTTTGAAGCCGCAAGCCAGGAGACCTGCCGTTTCAGAAAAACGTCTGTCGGGCGGGGTGCTCCGGTCAGTCGGTCAGATCGAATATTGGGTTTGCGCATCTGCGCATGCCGTTTTCGATGTCAGCACCCCGACGATTTTTTTAAAGGCGCGGGAAGCGAAACGGTTTGGATATTTCAGCGACATCTTCATGTGCAGGCGGAAACACGCAGGCTGACACGGCCTCCGGTGTGGTGGTCTTCGTTTGCCGAAGCTGTCGCGATGAAGCCGATCCCAATGCCGAACCACGCGCCGGTTTGCGTCTCGCCGAAGCCGTCATCGCGAAGGCGGAAGCATCCGGTGTCGTTGTTCGCTCCGTCAGTTGCCTTGCCAATTGCAAGCGCAGCCTCAGCGCCGTGCTTCGTGGCGCCGACGGCTGGTCCTATGTGTTTGGCGGGCTGACGCCCAATGACGCGGAAGACCTGCTGACAGGCGCGCATATGCTGGCCGCCTCCGCAGACGGCCTGATGCCCTGGCGCGGCCGCCCCGAACCATTGAAGCGCGGCATGGTGGCGCGCATTCCCCCATTCAATTTTACCGAGGAGAGATCATGAGCACCCTTCTGGACCGCGTTCCCTGCACCATCGTCACCGGCTTTCTGGGGGCCGGAAAAACCACGCTGCTGCGCGGCCTTCTCGAAAAGCTGGATGGCAAGCGGCTTGCCATCATCGTCAATGAATTCGGCGATATCGGCATCGATGGCGAAATTCTCAAGGGCTGCGGCATTGAAAGCTGCCCGGAAGAAAACATCGTTGAACTGGCCAATGGCTGCATCTGCTGCACGGTGGCGGATGATTTCCAGCCCGCTATCGAACAAATCCTCAGCCGCCAGCCGAAGGTGGAGCATATCCTCATCGAAACGTCCGGCCTCGCACTGCCGAAGCCGCTGGTGCAGGCCTTCCAGTGGCCGGCGATCAAGAGCCGCGTGACAGTGGATGCCGTGGTGGCCGTGGTGGATGGCGCAGCCCTTGCCGAGGGACAGGTTGCCCACGACATGGAAGCACTTGCCGCCCAGCGGGCCAATGACGAGGCGCTCGATCACGATGATCCGGTAGAGGAAGTTTTCGAGGATCAGGTCGCCTGCGCCGATCTCATCGTGCTGACCAAGGCTGATCTTCTCGATGATGCCGGTCTCGAGAAGGCGAAGGCTCATGTGCTCGAACATCTGCCGAGGGCGGCGAAGATTGTCGTCGCGTCGAATGGCGCCATTGATCCCGCCGTGCTGATCGGCCTTGGCCTTGCGGTGGAAGAGGATATCGAAAACCGCCGTACCCATCACGATGGCGCGTTCGACCATGAACACGACGATTTCGACAGCTTCGTCATCGACCTGCCGGCCGTGAGTGACCCGGAGGCGCTGGCAGCCCGCATCGCCGAGACGGCGGCTGCGGAAAATGTCCTGCGCATCAAAGGTTTCATCGAAGTTTCCGCAAAGCCGATGCGCCTGCAGGTGCAGGCTGTCGGCAGCCGCGTCAATCACTATTATGATCGCCCATGGGCGGCGGGTGAAGAACGCCGCAGCCGGCTCGTTATCATTGGTGAAAAGGGCATCAACCGCGAAAAGATCGAGCAGATGCTGGCAGCCTGACCGCTACGGACTTTTACTGGGAATGCCTTAGATGCATATTCTCGCCACCACATCCTCGTCCCTGGACGATCTGATCGAGCCGGTTGATCTCAACCAGCCCCGTTCGGATGTGGTGATGCTGTCTTTTTCGGCAAGCGATCTTGCCGGGCTGGAAAGGGCGTGGCGGCAGGCTGGAGATGCGCTCCCGTCGCTCTCCGTCGCCAACCTCTCCGAGCTTAGGCACCCCATGTCGGTCGATCTGTGGATCGAAAAGACGGCGGAGCATGCCCGTGTTATCCTTATCCGGATTCTTGGCGGGGCGGAGCGCTGGCGCTATGGCGTGGATCAGCTTGCGATTATGGCCCGCCGACGCGGCATCAAGCTTCTGCTTTTGCCGGGCGAATGCAGCGACAGGGACGAAAAGCTCGAAGCGGCCTCGACCGTGGACAGGCAGATACTGGCCTCTGCCCTTTCCTTTTTCCGTGAAGGGGGAAGGGCGAATATGGGTAGCCTTGCAACTGGTCTTGCGGCTCTGGCAAAGGATGGCGCGTGGCCGGATATTGAGGCCGAGCCTCTGCCGAAGACCGGATTTTACCGGCCGGGGCAGGGTGTCGTCAGTCAAGCGGAAGCCATTGCCGGTTTTCCAGCCGATGCAGCCATACTGCCCATTCTCTTTTACCGCTCGATGTTGCTGGCGGCTGATGCAGCACCCGTGGATGCGCTCTTCCATGCGCTTTCCGGGCGCGGTTTTGTGCCATTGCCGATTTTCGTCAGCGGTCTGAAGGACGGGGAGGCGATCCGTTTTCTCGAAAGCGTGTTGCCTGACCTGCAGCCTGCCGCCATCATTGCTGCCACCGCTTTTGCCAGCCAGACGGATGAGGACGGACGGACGCTGTTCGACCGCCTCGGTGTCCCTGTTTTTCAGGTGGTGATGGCGACCACCTGGCGTGACGGCTGGGCGGAAAATGCGCGTGGCCTCAACCCCTCCGATCTTGCCATGCACGTGGTTCTGCCGGAACTGGATGGCCGGATTCTCGCCGGTGCGATTTCGTTCAAGCAGGCGCGGGCGGATGGCGGTGCCAGCCTCCTGAATGTGCCGGAAGCGGATCGTATCGAACAGGTGGCGAACCGCATCGGGGCGTTTCTGCGATTGAAACAGGCGCCGCCGCAGGATCGTCGTATCGTCATTCTGATGCCGGATTATCCGGGTGCGGCACCGGGGCGCACGGGTTATGCCGTCGGTCTGGATGTGCCGCAAAGCGTGCTTGAAATGCTGCGTGATCTTTCCGATGCAGGATATGCGGTGTCGGATATTCCAGACACGGCGCGGGCGCTGCTCGACTGCGTTGAACAGCCGGAAGCGACGGTCGATCTTTCCGACTATCGCGATTTCCTGACCGCACTGCCGGCCGCTGCCGCAACTGCCCTGAATGCAACATGGGGAACTGCGGAAAGTGATGATGTGCTTGTCGATGGCGCATTCCGCTTTCGCGTTGCCCGCTTTGGCAATGTGTTCGTGGCGCTTGCGCCGGATCGGGGTCGCAATGAGGATCGGCGGGTGGATTACCACGATCCTGCCCTGCCGCCGCGTCACGCGCTTGTCGCCTTCGGCACATGGATGCAGCGGGTAGCGGCTGCACACGCCATCGTGCATGTCGGCGCGCATGGCACGCTGGAATGGCTGCCGGGCAAGACGGTGGCGCTTTCGCGCGATTGCTTCCCGGAAATCGTCACCGGTCCGCTGCCGGTGGTCTATCCCTTTATCGTCTCCAATCCCGGCGAGGCGGCGGTGGCAAAACGGCGGATTGCGGCTGTGACCATCGGCCATGTTCCGCCGGTGCTGGTCAATGCCGGGCTCTCGCCGGAACAATCGGCGCTGGAACAACTGGTTGACGAATATGCGCAGGCTGATGGGCTGGATCGCCGCCGCCGCGATCGGCTGGCGAAACTGATCGTTGAAAAGGCGCTGGAAACCGGGCTTGCGGCAGAAGCAGGCGTGGGTGCGAAGGACGATGCCGATGCGGCTTTGTCGCGCATCGACGCCTTTCTCTGCGACCTCAAGGATTTCGCCATCAAGGATGGCCAGCATATTTTCGGCCGGCACCCGGAAGGCGAGGCCGATCCATTGAGGCTTGAAAGCGCGAAGGCGGAAAAAGCCGCGCTGCTTGCCGCGCTCGACGGTTGTCACATTCCCCCCGGCCCTTCCGGCGCACCCGCGCGCGGAAGGCTCGACGTGCTGCCCACCGGCCGTAATCTCTATGCAGCCGATCCGCGCACCATGCCGACGCCCACGGCCTTCGAGCTCGGCCGCATGGCGGGTGAGGAGGTGCTGCGCCATCATCTGCAAAGCCATGGCGACTGGCCGAAACATCTGGTTTTTGATCTCTGGGGCAGTGCGAGTCTCCGCAATGGCGGTGAGGATGTGGCGCAGGCGCTGCATCTGATGGGTGCAAGGCCGATCCATGACCCGGCGACCGGCCGCGTTACCGGCATCGAGGTTCTGCCGCCGGCGAGCTTCGGGCGACCGCGGGTCGATGTCACCTTTCGCATTTCCGGCCTGTTTCGCGACATGTTCCCGGCACTGATCGCGCTGCTTGATGCGGCTGCCAAGGCCGTGGCGCGGCGGGATGAAGCGCCGGGCGACAATCCGCTGGCGGAAGAGGCGGCCGCGCTCGGGCATATTCCGGCGCGCATCTTCGGCTCCGCGCCTGGCACCTATGGCGCGGGTATCGAAGAAAAACTCGCTAGCGGAAAATGGGACGAACGCGAGGAACTGGGGCAGGCCTATCTCGATGCAGCAAGCCATGCTTTCGGCGGTGCTGACGGGCTGGAGATTTTTGAAGATGCCGGTTTCGTGGAGCTGGTGCGTCGGGCCGATCTCCTTGTCCATACCGGCGACGACCCCGGCCGTGATCTTCTGGATGGTTCTTCCGATGTGGCCTTCATCGGCGGCTTTTCTGCTGCGAAGGCAGCGTTGGGTGGTGTGGCGGATATTGTGGCGCTGGATACGACCGATCCGGCACGCCCGCGTGCAAGGTCGATGACGCAGGCGCTGACGCGGGTGGTGCGCGCACGCGCCGTCAACCCGCGCTTCATTGCCGGCCAGATGCGGCATGGCCCACGCGGAGCGGCGGAATTTGCCGAAACGGTGGACAGGCTCGTTGGCTTTGCCGAAACCACCCATGTGGTTTCCTCCTCGCTGATCGAGGCGCTTTATGACGCCTATTTCGGCAACGAGGAGGTGCGCGATTTCATCCTGCGGGAAAATCCGAAGGCAGCACAGGTGATGGCCGAACGTTTCCTGTCCGCTCGCCGTCGCGGCCTGTGGCACAGCCGGCGAAATGCGGTGGATGCGGAGCTTGAAATGCTGATCATGCCCCGTTCCGAAAGGGTGGGCGCATGATGGCTGCTGCTGCCGATCCCGTTCAGCCATTCGGTCGCCGCGGTCTTTGCCCGGCGCTCTCGGCACCCATGCGGACCGGCGATGGTTTTCTGTCGCGAGTAGCTTTCGAGGCGGATATATCGCCCCGTGCGATGGTGGTGCTTTGTGATCTCGCCGAGCGGCACGGGAATGGGCTGCTCGACATCACCGCACGCGGCAGTCTCCAGTTCCGTGGCCTGACCCCGGAAAGCGCATGCGCCTTGGAAAAGGATGTGCTGGTGCTTGGCCTGCCGCTGCGCGAAGGGCTGGCGGTCGAGACTTCGCCTCTTGCCGGCCGGGATGATGCGGAAATCGCCGATGGACGTTTTCTTGCCGACCAGATTCGGAAAGATGCCGACCGGCTCGCTCTTCATGAAAAGCTCGCCGCCAAGATTTCCATCCTCATCGATGGCGGCGGATATCTCTCCATGGGGGAATTACTCGCAGATATTCGCCTGAAAGCAATCCGGCTGGGCAGCCAGACTTTCTGGCAATTGCTTGTCGGCGGGCCGGAAAGCAAGGCGCTGAATGCGGGATTGGTCGAGACGGACTCGGCCGCGGATGTGGTTCTGTCGCTTCTCCTTTATCTCGCCGGCAAGGGGCCGCTCGCCCGCGGCCGCGATCTGGACGCTTCGATCATCAAATCGGTTTGTGGTGATCGACTGCTGGATCGGGTGATAAAGAGCGGGGCCGTCCGGGCTCCTTCTTTGCCGCTGGGATTGATGGCGGCGGGCATGGGTTTTTTTGCCGCCGGTGCCGCGCCTGCCTTCGGACAGGTTCGAGGCTCTGATTTATCGCGTCTCTGCCAGGAGGCAGATATGCTCGGCATCAAGGCCTTGCGGCCATCACCAAACCATAGCATGCTATTTTTTGGATCGAAATCCGCCTGCGATGCGCTGCTTGAGGCTGCAGGGACAAGTGGTTTCGTTACCGAGGCCGGCGATGCGCGATCTTCCATTGCCGTCTGTCCCGGCGCGCCGGGCTGTGCATCGGCTTTTCTTCCCACCCATGAACTGGCCGCTTTTGCCTCCCGGGAATGTGCCTCGTTGCTCGACGGCTCTTTCACGCTGCATATTTCCGGCTGTGGCAAAGGTTGTGCGCACCCTGCCCCGTCGCTTCTGGCCTTTTGCGGCACGGCCGATGGTCTTGCCTTTTCCTTTTCCGGCCGCGCCGGCGAGCCGCCTGACGGGATTTTACCTTTCGCACAGCAGAGGACGGCGCTTTCGCGGCTTGCCCGTCTTTACGAAAAAGAACATAAGCCCGGTGAAAACGCCGCCACCCTGCTCGCCCGTCTTGGCGGGCAAGTGATTGGTGCGGCGCTTCGACAGGATGACCGATGACCGACTATGACTATATTCGCGATGGCAATGCGATCTATGAGCGCTCCTTCGCCATTATCCGTGAAGAAGCGGATTTATCCGCCTTCACCGAAGAGCAGGCGGATATCGCCATTCGCATGATCCACGCCTGCGGGCAGGTGGAAGCGGCCAGCCATTTCCGTTTCTCGCCCGACTTCGTTGCCGCTGCGCGGGGTGCGTTGCTGGCGGGAAAACCCATCCTCTGCGATGCGCAAATGGTTGCCCATGGTGTGACCCACGCCCGGCTTCCGGCTAACAATGCCGTCATCTGCACGTTGCGTGATCCACGCACACCGGAGCTTGCGAAAAAGATCGGCAATACGCGTTCTGCCGCCGCACTCGATCTCTGGGCGGATCATCTGGAGGGCGCTCTGGTGGCCATCGGCAATGCGCCGACGGCGCTGTTTTATCTTCTCGAGATGCTGGAAAAGGGTGCGCCGCGTCCGGCCGCCATCATTGGCATGCCCGTTGGCTTTGTCGGCGCGGCGGAATCGAAGGATGCGCTGGAGGCAAGCGCGCTTGGCATTCCCTATGCCGTCGTCAAGGGGCGCATGGGCGGTTCGGCCATGACGGCCGCTGCCATCAATGCGGTTGCGAGGGCAGGCCTGTGAGTGCGGCTCTTTTTGAACATGCCAAGGGTAAACTGATCGGTGTCGGTACTGGGCCCGGCGATCCCGAGCTTCTGACGCTGAAAGCGGTGCGCGCGATTGAAAATGCCGATGTGCTTGCCTTTTTCTGCAAAAAGGGCGGCAGCGGCAATGGTCGCGGCATTGTCGAAGCCTTTATCCGCCCCGGCACGCTCGAAATGCCGCTGGTCTATCCGGTGACCGTCGAAAGCGACAAGAACGGCGAGGATTATCGCGGCGCGATCGCCGCATTCTTTGATCAGTCGGCGAAAGACATCGCCGCCCATCTCGAGGCCGGGCGCAATGTGGCCGTGCTTTCGGAAGGCGATCCGCTGTTTTACGGCTCCTACATGCACCTTCATCTGCGGCTTTCGCCGTCCTATGATGCAGAGGTTGTTGCGGGTATCACCGCCATGTCCGGCTGCTGGTCCATGGCCGGGCTGCCGCTGGTGCAGGGCGACGACATATTGAGCGTGCTTCCCGGAACGCTGGCGGAAGATATTCTCGCGGAACGCCTTTCCGGCACGGATGGAGCCGTGATCATGAAAGTCGGGCGCAACCTGCCGAAAATCCGCCGGGCGCTGGAAAAGGCCGGCAAGCTCAGCGAGGCGCTTTATGTGGAGCGCGGCACCATGGCAAACAGCCATGCGGTGCCGCTTATCGAGCGTGACGCATCGCCCGCCCCCTATTTTTCGCTGGTTCTGGTTCCCGGCTGGAAAACCAGACCCTCGACAGGTGAAAAGCCATGACCGGCAGGCTCGTCGTCGTCGGCCTCGGCCCCGGCAGTGCAGCGCAGGTAACGCCGGAAGCGCTGGCTGCCGTCGAGGTTTCTGAAGATTTCTTCGGTTATATTCCTTATCTCGACCGCCTGTCGCTTGGTCCCCACCAGCGCCGCCATGCCTCCGATAACCGTGAGGAAATTTCCCGCGCCGAACAGGCGCTGCGGCTTGCGGCCGAAGGTGGCAAGGTCTGCGTGGTTTCCGGCGGCGATCCCGGCGTTTTCGCCATGGCGGCGGCCATTTGCGAGGCGATTGAGAATGGCCCGTCCGAATGGCGCGAGATCGATTTTTCCGTCGTACCGGGTGTGACCGCCATGCTGGCGGTTGCCGCAAAGGCCGGCGCGCCGCTGGGCCATGATTTCTGCGCCATTTCGCTGTCTGACAATCTCAAGCCGTGGGGCATCATTGAAAAGCGGCTGATCGCGGCGGCGGAAGCCGGATTCGTGATGGCTTTCTACAACCCCGTTAGCAAGGCGCGGCCGCACCAGCTCGGCACCGCTTTTGATCTTTTGCGCGTGCATCTGCCCGGATCGGTGCCGGTGATCTTCGGTCGCGCCGCAGGTCGGGCGGATGAGCGCATTCGGGTCGTGCCCCTGTCGGAAGCAGCGAGTGATATGGCTGATATGGCCACGTGTATCATCGTCGGTTCGGTGGAAACTCGTCTGATCGAGCGTTCCGGCAAGGAACCTATCGTTTATTCGCCGCGGTTTTCGAAAAGGGAGAGCTGATGGCGGATGGCGGTGAGCGCAGACGCTATGTCCGGCACCGTCGCGCCCTTCAGGGGCGCGTCACCGAGAGGTTGCGGCCGCTCGATCATGATGACCGGCAGGCCAAGCCGTCTCGCCGCTTCGATCTTGCCGTAACTGGCGCTGCCACCGGAATTCTTGGAAACCACCGTCTCGATGCAGTTGTCCTCCAGCATACGGATTTCGTCATCCAGTGCAAAGGGGCCGCGCGCGGTGATGTAGCGCGCATCCGGTACGTTCAGCGGCGGCTCCACGGGGTCGACGCTGCGGATGAGATAATTGTGCCGGGGTGCGGCTTCGAAGGGAAGAAGCTCCTGGCGGCCGAGAGCCAGAAATACACGCCTGCTTTCATCTCCGAGCACGTTAACGGCCTGTTCGACGGTGTCGACGCTCTGCCACCTGTCACCCGGCTGCTGCTGCCAGGCGGGGCGCGAAAGCGCGACGAGAGGAATGTCGGCCAGCCTTGCCGCTTCAACCGCGTTGACGGAAATTCTCGCCGCATAGGGATGGGTGGCATCAACCAGAATATCGAAGCCCTCGGAGCGGATGAAATCCGCCAGCCTCGCCGCGCCGCCAAAACCGCCGCTGCGCATTGGTACCGGTTGTTCGACCGGCGAGAGCGTGCGGCCCGCCATGGACAGCAGAATTCGGTAGCCGGAGTCCTCTGCCAGCCTGCCGGCCAGAATGCGGGCATCCGCCGTACCGCCAAGGATGAGTATGGAGCGTGTCATGACGTCTGAATATTCCGGAACGGCCAGCTCTTCTACTGAAAAGAGCGCTGCCGCAGAAAAGAAAAAAGAGCCGTGGCTTTCCATCGTCGGCATAGGCGAAGACGGACTTGATGGGCTCGGCAAAAATGCACTCCGGGCGATCGAAGCGGCCGAGGTGGTTTTTGGTGGCAAACGTCATCTGGAATTGGCGGTTGCGGCCATTCAGGGCGAGGCGCGCCCGTGGCCGGTGCCGTTCGATGTGGAGATGAGCGGTGTTCTCGCATTGCGTGGCCGCCGGGTGTGTGTGCTCGCCTCCGGCGATCCGTTCTATTACGGTGTCGGCGTTACGCTTCTTCGACGGATTCCTTCCGGGGAGACAGTCTGCCATCCCTCACCTTCCGCCTTTTCTCTGGCTGCGGCACGGCTTGGCTGGGCTCTGCAATCGGCCGAATGCGTTTCGCTGCACGGGCGCTCCATCGATCTTTTGCGGCCGCATCTGCAGCCTGGCGCGCGGATCATCGCGCTGACCTCGGATAAGCGTGACCCGGCTTTGATTGCGGGGTTGCTGGCCGAGTCCGGTTTTGGTCGGTCGGAATTCATTCTGCTCGAGGCATTGGGCGGAACGCGTGAAAGGCGGCGGCAAGCCCGCGCGGCTGATTTTACTTTTGAAGATATCGACCCACTGAATGTGGTGGCGATTGATGTCGTGGCGGATGAGGATGCGCGTGTCCTGCCGTTCACGCGAGGGCTCGATGACAGCCTGTTCGAACATGACGGGCAGATCACCAAACGTGAAATCCGGGCGGTGACGCTCTCCTCGCTGGCGCCCCGGCGTGGAGAATTGCTGTGGGACATTGGCGCGGGCTCCGGCTCGATCGGCATCGAATGGATGCTGTCGCATCCTTCGCTGCGCGCCATCGCCATAGAGCAACATCCGGAAAGGGCGGAACGAATCGCCCGCAATGCTGATGCTTTTGGTGTTCCGGGGCTGGAAGTCATGATCGGTATGGCCCCGGCAGCTTTTGAAGGCTTGCCCACGCCGGATGCCATTTTTGTTGGTGGTGGCGGCAGTGAAGCAGGTGTGTTCGAGGCTGCCATGGAGGCGCTGAAACCCGGCGGTCGGCTGGTCGCCAATGCGGTGACGCTGGAAATGGAAGCAGTCTTGCTGGATGCGAATGCGCGGTTTGGTGGTTCGATGATCCGGCTGGAGGTTTCTCGCGTAACGGCTGTCGGTTCCATGTCCGGCTGGCGTCCGGCCATGCCGGTGACGCAATGGAGCTGGGTCAAGCCATGGTGACCGTGGCTGGTATAGGCTGCCGCAAGGGTATTCCTTCGGACGCGATCATCACGGCCATACGCGCCGCCGAGCGGACCTCTGGCGTGAAGGTTGACTCTTTGGCGACTGCTCGGCTCAAGGCCGGGGAAGCTGGCCTCGCGGAAGCGGCGAAAGCCCTCTCGCTGTCGCTTGAAATCGTAACGCAGGAACGGCTCGAGGCAGTTGCCGCCGAGACGATGACATTTTCACAGGCCAGTCTCGATCACGCCGGAACGCCCAGCGTCAGCGAAGCCTCGGCGCTTGCCGCAGCTGGAGCAGGTGCACGGCTGGTTGCGCCCCGCCTCATCGTCGGTGATGTAACTGTGGCTATCGCAACGACGGGCAACGCGCCACGTGGTAACGACTGCGCTATTGAATACGGAGAAGAAGAATGACGGTTCATTTCATCGGCGCCGGTCCGGGTGCCGCAGATCTCATCACGGTGCGTGGGCGCGATCTGATCGCTGCCTGCCCCGTGTGTCTTTATGCCGGTTCGCTGGTTCCGAAGGCCTTGATCGATTATTGCCCGCCGGATGCCCGCATCGTCGATACGGCTGCACTTTCGCTTGATGAAATCGAGGCGGAATTTGTTGCCGCGGCAGAGGCAGGCAAGGATGTGGCGCGGCTGCATTCCGGTGATCTTTCCGTCTGGAGCGCCATGGGTGAGCAGATCCGTCGGCTGGAACGGCTGGGACTCGATTATACCGTCACGCCCGGCGTGCCCTCCTTCGCTGCCGCCGCCGCCACCCTGCAGCGGGAGCTGACGGTGCCGGAAGTGGCGCAGAGCCTTGTGCTGACCCGCATTTCCGGCCGTGCATCGAAGATGCCTGACGGTGAGACGCTGAAGGCTTTCGGCGCAACGGGCACGACACTCGCCATCCACCTCGCCATCCATGCCATCGGCAAGGTGGTGGAGGAGCTGACGCCGCTTTACGGGTCCGATTGCCCCGTTGCCATCGTGGTGCGCGCCTCCTGGCCGGATGAGCGGGTCATTCGCGGCACGCTGTTCGATATTGAGGGCAGGCTTGCAGCCGAGCCGGTGGAGCGCACGGCGCTGATCTTTGTCGGGCGCGGGCTTGCCTCGACGGATTTTCGCGAGAGCGCGCTTTATAGTACCGACTATGTCCGCCGGTTCCGTTCTCCGAAAGAAGATGCGGCGGGCTGATGCGACGGTGTGGAAGCGGTGCGCCCCTTGAGCGCGCCCTGACGATCGAAAACCACGATATCGAGCGCGATGGCGGGCGTGTTCAGCGCCGCCGCCGCGGTTACCCAGGCTTTTTCCGCAACGATCGCCCCGAGGTCTATCCCCGCGCCTTCGGCCAGTTGAAAGGCGTGCGCGACCATATTGGCCTGACGGATGGCAATGGCGAGATTGTCATCCCCTCCCGCCTCCGTGGCCAAAGCCGCCAGTGCTTCAAGGTCGGCAAGGCCTTTCTTGGAATGCACGTCGAGCATGCCCTGGGCGAGCTTGGTCATCTTGGCGACGCCGCCGGCAATCGTCACCCGCTCGACCGGGTGGCTGCGCAGATATTTCAGCATGCCGCCGATAAAATCGCCCATGTCGATCAGCGCCGTTTCAGGCAGGCCATACAGCGCCTGCCCGGCCTTTTCGGAAGTGTTTCCGGTCGCGCCGAGCACGTGGGTGCAGCCGGTTGCCCGCGCCACATCGATGCCACGCCAGATGGAGTGAATCCAGGCCGAGCAGGAAAAGGGAATGACGACGCCGGTGGTGCCGAGAATGGAAATGCCGCCGAGAATGCCGAGCCTGCCATTCAGGGTTTTTTCCGCCAGTCTTTCTCCGTCACGAACGGAAATTTCGATTTCGAAATCGGCATCCGTTCCCGCCACTTCGCGAATGGCGGCTTCGATCATCTTGCGTGGCACCGGATTGATGGCGGGTTCTCCCGGCGGCAGCGGCAGGCCCGGCCGGGTAACGGTGCCGACGCCCTTGCCGGCCTTGAAGGTGATGCCGCTTCCGGGTTCTCCCCGTCTGACCGTGCTTTCAATCAGGGCGCCATGGGTGACGTCGGGATCGTCTCCGGCATCCTTGACGACGCCAGCGCGGGCGAAGTTTTCACCTTTTTCCTCTGTCGCGAGGGAAAATGCCGGCCTTGCGCCGCTTGGAAGTTCGACCTCGACAGGGTAAGGAAATTCGCCAGTCAGAAGGGCGGCGCAGGCCGCCTTCGTGGCGGCTGCCGCGCAGGTGCCCGTGGTCCAGCCGCGGCGAAGGGTCTTTCCATCCGTTTCCATATGAATTCCTATAGCCGGGACGGCTTTTTCCGTCATCGTTAAAAAGCAGCCAAAAAGAATGTCGATACCGCAGATTTTAAACAGCATTGCCGCAAAAGGTCCGGTCTTTGAGGCCGGTCATGTCTGGCTCGCGGGCGCAGGGCCGGGCGATGTGCGGTATCTGACGCTGGAAGTGGCGCTGGCGCTTTCGCAAGCCGACGTCATTGTACGTGATGCGCTGGTCAGCGATGATGTCGTCGCTCTTGGACCTCAGGCTGAAATCGTTTTCGCCGGCAAGCGCGGCGGCAAGCCCTCGGCGATGCAGGACGACATTACCGCGTCGCTGATCGATTTCGCCGCCCGAGGCAAAAAGGTGCTGCGGCTGAAGGGCGGCGATCCCTTCATCTTCGGGCGTGGCGGCGAAGAGGCGGAGGCGCTTGTCCGCGCCGGCATTCCATTCCGCATATTGCCAGGCATGACCTCTTCGCTTGCGGCTCTTGCTGCTGCGCGTATTCCGGCCACCATGCGCGGCATCAGCCGCGCCGTGACCCTTGCCACCGGCCATGCGGCGGGCACCGAAGAAGATCTTGACTGGCTGGCGCTGGCGAAAACACAGGAACCCATCGTTGTTTACATGGGGCTGAAGAATATAGGCTCGATTGCTGCACTTCTGATGCAGGGCGGCCGTTCAGGCGCCACGCCGGTTGCGGTCATCATGTCGGCGACGACTGAGCAGGAGCGAATATTCATCGGCAAGCTGGAAAGCATAGCTGACGATGCAAAGCGGGAAAACTTCGAAGCCCCGGCTCTTATCGTCATCGGAGAGATCGTTTCGATGCGGGAACGGCTTGGAGTTTCAGGATCATGACGGCGCGGGCGATCATCATCGGTGCACCCCGTTCGGGGTCGGGCAAGACCAGCGTCACCATCGGTCTTCTCAGGGCATTTGCCCGGCGGGGCATCAAGGTGCGGGGCATCAAGACGGGGCCGGATTATATCGACCCCGGTTTCCACACCTTCGCCACCGGCACGCCTGGTCTCAATCTGGATAGCTGGGCCATGCAGCCGGATTTGCTGCGGTATCTGTTTTCGCAGCAGACCGAGGATGCGGAACTCGTTCTGATCGAAAGCGCCATGGGCCTGTTCGACGGTATCCCAGTGGCGGAAAACCGCACCGGTTCGGCGGCGGATCTGGCGCGGCTATTCGGCATTCCCGTGCTGCTGGTGTTGGATGTGTCGGGCCAGTCGCAGACGGCGGCTGCTGTCGCCCATGGTTTCGCCCATTACGATCCTGATGTCACCATGGCGGCAGTTGTGCTGAACCGGGCCGGCAGTGAAAGACACCGGACACTGTGCACGGAAGCCATCGAAAAAATCGGCCTGCCCGTTGCCGGCTGTGTCCTGCGCGATCCGTCGCTCATCCTGCCTGAGCGGCATCTGGGGCTGGTGCAGGCCAGCGAACACCCGGAAATCGATGCGCATATAGAACGGCTGGCGGATGCGATGGAAAAATCCATCGATCTCGACGCCTTGCTTTCACTTGCCGCGCCGGTGAATGTTCCTTCCGGTTCGGTGGACGCAGCGATTGCACCGCCCGGCCAGCGCATCGCGCTGGCGGAGGATGCGGCTTTCACCTTCCTTTATCCGCATCTCAGGAAGCATTGGCATGCGGCCGGGGCCGAGATCGTGCCGTTTTCGCCGCTGGCTGATGAGGGGCCTGACGAGAGCTGCGATGTCTGCTGGCTTCCGGGCGGATATCCCGAACTTTTTGCCGGAAAACTTGCCGATGCTACCGGCTTCAAAGCATGTATTGCCCGTTTTGCCGCGACAAGGCCTGTTCATGGCGAGTGCGGCGGTTACATGGTGCTCGGCGAGGCGCTGGAAGATGCTGATGGGGTGACCCATGCCATGACCGGGCTTCTGTCACATGCCACCAGCTTTGCGACGCGCAAGATGAATCTCGGTTATCGCCAGGCAACGATTGCGGCAAGTGGTCCGCTCGGCGCCGCAGGCGATGTTCTGCGCGGCCATGAGTTTCATTATGCGCGGGTCATCGATCCCGGCCATGATGAGCCTTTTGCCAAGATCGCCGACGGGCAGGGTCGTCCGCTCGGGCCATCGGGTGGCAGAAGAGGTCTCGTTTCGGGCACCTTTTTCCACGCCATTGCCAGAAGCGGCTGATCGGCCTGCGTCATAACCTTTCCATGGGATGTGCGGCAAAGTGGAGCAAGCTGCGAAAGTTTGTAGGCTCTGGCCACTGGAAAGTGCTATAGATCGCCTCAGGGAACATGAGGAAGCGGAAATAGCGCCTGCGATACATGTTCCGTGAAGTCTGGTCGGATTGAAAGCTATTTCATATTTTCCGGCCCGAACCTGCTATCGCGCATTTTGTCCCGAGCGTGCCTACCGATGATAAAGCCCCGATTTTTTCTCTCTGCCGCTCTTGCTGCATCCATTCTGCTGGCTCCCTTCGGTGGGGGGATTAGCAGCATGTTCGCTCACGGCGGCGAAGATTATGCGACGCTGGAAAAGCTGGGCGCAGCGCTGTTCGACGATCCCAATCTTTCGATGAACCGGACCATGGCCTGTTCCACCTGCCATATGCAGGCCGCCGGGTTTTCCGATGCACGGGAGAGCGAGAAGGTCGGTCGAGACGTCTCTCTGGGTGACGACGGTATTTCGCTCGGCGACCGCAATGCCCCGACGGCGACCTATGCGAGGTTCACGCCGCCTTTCGGCAAGAATGCGGCGGGTGAGTATGTCGGCGGGCAGTTCTGGGATGGCCGGGCCTCGCTGCTGGAAGACCAGGCGGGCGGTCCGCCGCTCAATCCGCTTGAAATGGGCATGCCGGACAAAGCCTCTGTCGTAAAGCGGCTGAGGGAAAATCCTGACTATGTCGCAGCCTTCGGCACGCAATTCGGCAATGATGTCTTCCAGAGCGATGAAACCGCCTATGCCGCGATGACCAAGGCGTTGGCGAGTTTCGAGCGCTCGGACGAATTCTCGACTTTCGATTCCAAATATGACCGCTTCCTGCGCGGCGAGGAAAAGCTGACGGATCAGGAAGAGCTGGGCCGGGTTCTGATTTCCTCGACGCAATTTACCAATTGCAATACCTGCCATGAAATCCGCGGCGCCAAGGGGCTGGAAGACGGCCTGTTTACCAACCACAAATATTTCAATATCGGCGTTCCCGCCAATATGGCGGTCAGGGCTGTGAATGGCTCGAAACCAGATGCGATCGATCTGGGTTTGGCGCAAAATCCTGAAGTGGCCGGCGATCCGGCACAACGCGGCAAGTTCAAGGTGCCGACCCTGCGCAATGTCGCCGTCACCGGTCCTTATATGCACAATGGCGTGTTCAGGGATTTGCGCACGGTGGTGCTGTTTTACGTGAAATATAAAAGCAAAAAGCCCAGCCGACAGATCAACCCGGAAACCGGCAAGACCTGGGATGCGCCTGAGGTGCCTGAGAATATCGCCATGACGGAACTGACATCCGCGCCGGCGCTGGACGACAAGCGGGTGGATGCCATCGTGGCTTTTCTGAAGACGTTGACCGACCGCCGCTACGAGCATCTTCTGCCCAAGGAGGATGGGCAGATGGCGGTGCCGCCTGCCCAACCGGTTCCTGTCAGCGTTACGCCGAAAGCGCCTTGAATTCGGCGAGAACCGCGTCACCCATTTCACCGGTGCCGACCTGGCGGCAGCCATCGGCCATGATGTCGGCGGTGCGGATGCCCTTGTCCAGCACGTTGGCGATTGCCGCTTCGAGCTTCGTCGCTTCGTCAACCATGTTGAACGAGTAGCGCAGGCACATGGCGAAGGAGGCGATCATGGCGATGGGGTTGGCGATGCTCTTGCCGGCGATGTCAGGGGCAGAACCGTGCACTGGCTCATACATGGCCTTGCGTTTGCCGGTCTTGGCATCAGGTGCGCCAAGCGAGGCGGAAGGCAACATGCCGAGCGAGCCGGTGAGCATGGCGGCAACGTCGGAGAGCATGTCTCCGAAGAGGTTGTCGGTCACGATCACGTCGAACTGCTTGGGCTTGCGCACCAGCTGCATGCCGCCGGCATCGGCCAGCATATGCTCCAGCTGAACGTCCTTGTATTTGGCGGCGTGGGTTTCGGTGACGACCTGGTTCCACAAGACGCCTGATTTCATGACGTTGCGCTTTTCCATCGAGCAGACGCGGTTATCGCGGGTGCGGGCCAGCTCGAAAGCGACGCTGGCGATGCGCTCGATCTCGAAAGTGTCGTAGATCTGCGTATCGATACCGCGCTTCTGGCCGTTGCCGAGATCGATGATCTGCTTCGGTTCACCGAAATAGACGCCGCCGGTCAGTTCGCGAACGATGAGGATATCCAAGCCTTCGACCAGTTCCGGCTTCAGCGAGGAGGCGGCGGCGAGTGCCGGGTAGCAGATGGCAGGGCGCAGATTGGCGAAAAGTTCGAGGTCCTTGCGCAGGCGCAGCAGACCCGCTTCCGGGCGATGCTCGTAGGGAACGCCATCCCACTTCGGGCCACCGACGGCGCCGAACAGGATCGCATCGGCGGCAAGCGCCTTTTCCATGTCCGCATCGGAAATCGCCACGCCATGGGCGTCGTAAGCGGAACCGCCGACGAGGCCTTCTGAAACGGTGAAGCCGGCATTGTGCGCGCTGTTCATATAATCGATCAGCTTGCGGACCTCAGTCATGGCTTCGGGGCCGATACCGTCACCGGGCAGCAGGAAAAGCGAACGGACTGTCATGGGAACCCTCCTTGGGCGGCGCGCCGGAAAACATCATGAAGGGTTTTCGGTGGCGGCGAACACGGCGTCAAACTTGTTCCGTCCTATGCATGCCAAGTCGTACAGCAGCTGGACGGGATCGAGGGTTTCTTATCTCCGCCTCAAGGGCTTTTCAAGCAAAGCAAAAGCCGATCCGGTACGGTTTGGTACGGGATCGGCTTTTTTGAAGAGCGGAAATGCGGTCAGGCCCAGGGGCGGACCGAGGCGTTCGCCTTTTCGAAAGTGTCGATGGCGCCGGAATGCTCCATGGTCAGGCCGATGTCATCGAGGCCGTTCAGCATGCAGTGGCGCTTGAATTCATCGATCTCGAAAGTAATGGTGCCGCCATCGGGACCACTGATTTCCTGGCGTTCCAGATCGATGGACAGAACGGCATTTGATCCGCGCGAGGCGTCATCAAGCAGCTTTTCGAGGTTCTCGGCGCTAACTACAACCGGCAGGATGCCGTTCTTGAAACAGTTATTGTAAAAGATATCGGCAAAGCTTGTGGAGATCACACAGCGGATGCCGAAATCGAGAAGCGCCCATGGCGCATGCTCGCGCGAAGAGCCGCAACCGAAATTGTCGCCGGCGACAAGAATCTGCGCGTTCTGGTAAGCGGGCTTGTTCAGCACGAAATCCGGATTGGGCGAGCCATCCTCAAGGTAACGCGACTCGGCGAAAAGGCCCTTGCCAAGACCGGTGCGTTTGATGGTCTTCAGATAGTCTTTCGGAATGATCATATCGGTGTCGATATTGACCACCGGCATGGGCGCGGCGACGCCCGTCAGCTTGGTGAATTTTTCCATCTGTCGCTTCCCGTGTTTCCCTTGAACAGATCCGGCACGGGCAATGCCTGCCGGATGTTCTCTCTCGGGAAATACTGCAAAACTCAGCGCTTTAGAAGCGCAAACCCGCGTTCTTCGGTACGCCTGACGTAGCGTCCTCGCATTTTGACCCGATTAAACGATCTCAGAGATCGATAATCGTGCCTTTGCCATCGTTCCAGACGCGCATGTCGCGCTGGTGGCGGGGCTTGACCGGAATGGGGGCCGGCTTGAGGCGCGCGGAAAGCATACGGGCAGCGCTGAGAACGGCGAGCACGCCGATGAAAGCGACCGTGAGCGATGCCGTGAAAAGAGCAGCCATGGCCAGAATTGCGATGCCGGAGGCGGCGATGAAAAATGAACGGATGCCTTGCATGATTCAACCTTTCTTTCCAGACGAATGTGGGCCTTCTTCTTCCGGCTTGCAAGAGGATTCAGTGGATTGTCAGCTTGCAGATGTCACAAAAGCTTGACACAAGTGCGGCATGGTCAGTTTTTCCGAAAATATTCTTGTGAGACCGCGTCGCTCGTTGCTGTCGGTTCCGGCCATCAATGTCAGGGCACTCGAAAAAATCCGCGATCTCGATTGCGACGGCGTGATCCTCGATCTTGAGGATTCCGTCGCGCCCGACATGAAGGGCAAGGCGCGGGAAAATCTCCAAAAGCTGTTTTCAGACGCACCCTTTACCGGGCGCGAGGCAATTATCCGCATCAATCCGCTCTCCACTCCGGACGGGAGGGCGGATTTGGAGTTCGTTCTTTCCTGCCGGCCGGATGCGGTTCTTCTGCCGAAGGTGGAGCAGCCCGCTAATATTCATGAAGTGGCCGACCTCCTGGCGGAGGCGGATGCGCCGCAGGCCATGAAGATCTGGGCAATGATCGAAACGCCGCTCGGTGTCCTTAACGCTGCGTCGATTGCCGATGCCGCCCATACGCCGGATGCGCGGCTTGCCGCTTTCGTCATCGGTCTTAACGATCTGCGCAAGGAAACCCGTGTTCCGGCCTTGCCCGGTCGCGCCTATCTTGTGCCATGGATGATGCAGGTGGTGCTTGCCGCCCGGGCTTATGGCCTCGATATCATTGACAGCGTCTCCAATGATTTCCGCGATGTCGCGGCTTTTCAGGTTGAATGCGAACAGGGGCGAGCGATGGGCTTTGACGGCAAGATGCTGATCCATCCCGCCCAGATCGAACCCGCCAACCGGCAATTCGGCCCGGATGAGGCGACGGTTGCGGAAGCTCGCGAGATTATTGCCGCTTTCGCAAAACCGGAATCTGTGGAATTGAACGTCATCAACATGAACGGGCGGATGATCGAGCGGCTGCATATGGTTGAGGCTGAGAGGCTGGTCGCCATGGCCGATATCATCGCCCAAAGAAAGGCAGAAAAGACGTGAAGGTCTATCGTTTCATAACCGGCCCCGACGACTCAAAATTCTGTCACCGGGTCACGGAAGCGTTGAACAAGGGATGGGAACTTGCGGGTTCGCCGAGTTATGCCTTTAACGCCGCAAGCGGTGTCATGCATTGCGGCCAGGCCGTGACCAAGGTGGTCGAGGGCAAGGAATATCATCCGGACATGAAGCTCGGCGAGCAATAAGACGCGCCGCGGCGGGCTATCGCTCCGCAGCGGCCTCGTCGGCGCTTTCTTCTATCCGCTCCATGTCGTCATCCGACAGGCCGAAATGATGGCCGATTTCATGGATGAGGACATGGGTGATGATATCACCAAGCGTTTCCTCGTTCTCGGCCCAGTAGTCGAGAATGGGGCGGCGATAAAGCGTGATGCGGTTCACCATCTCGCCCGTTTCCATGGTGAAACGTTCGGAGATGCCACGACCCTCGAATAGTCCGAGGAGATCGAAGGGCGTTTCGAGCGCCATGTCCTCGAAGACTTCATCGGTCGGGAAATCCGCGATCTCGATGATGAGATCCTTCGTCAAGGCGCGGAATTCTTCTGGCAGGTGGCCATATGCCTCGATCGCAAGCGACTCGAAGGCGGAAATTGTCGGCGCATGGCGGTCCCGCCAATCGTCGGTCTGGTCTATGCGGGCCATTTCTGCTCCTTGTTGGTAGGCCCATATAAACACTTGCTGCGCAAATTTCGAGACCTGACTGCTTCACCCGCCGAAAAAGCATGAAATTCTTGGCGTTACAGTTACTTTTCAAGCCGTCGTCATCTTGACATAAACCGGCGTCTCGCGTAATCGGCACCCAAATTGATGGCGTAGTGCGCCTTCTGTTTATTCCGTCCTCAAAGGCGGCTTCACCGGCAGACATTCAAAGGGACCTCTTGTCCCGACGGGTTTCTACCAAATTCCGACTGATAAAAAGACGGCGAGCTTGCTTTGGCGGGCAGAGCCGGAACGAACATGAAAGGATAAAAAATGTTCGCAGTCATCAAGACCGGCGGTAAGCAGTACCGCGTAGCGGCCGACGCCGTGCTGACCATCGAAAAGCTGGAAGCAGAGGCAGGCGCAACTGTAGAATTCACCGAAGTTCTCGTTGTTGGCGAAGGCGCCGACGCCAAGTTCGGTGCTCCCTTCGTCAAGGGTGCCATCGTCAAGGCTGAAGTTGTCGAGCACAATCGCGGCAAGAAGGTTATCGCCTTCAAGAAGCGTCGTCGTCAGAACTCCAAGCGTTCGCGCGGCCATCGTCAGCATCACACTGTCGTCCGCATCACGGACATCGTTGCTGCCTGATCGGCGCGACACGGGAAACAAGGTTTAAAGGAGAACTCCAATGGCACACAAAAAAGCTGGCGGTTCCTCGCGTAACGGTCGCGATTCTGAATCCAAGCGCCTTGGCGTAAAGAAGTTCGGCGGCGAAGCCGTCATTCCAGGCAACATTATTCTGCGCCAGCGTGGCACGCAGTGGCATCCGGGCGCCAACGTCGGCATCGGCAAGGACCACACGATTTTTGCGCTGACCGCTGGCAATGTAAACTTCCGCACGAAGGCCAATGGCCGCGTGTTCGTATCCGTGGCTCCGAAAGCGGAAGCCGCAGAATAAGCCGGTAAGCGTCATATGCAGCCGGTGTCCCATCGACCCGGCTGAGACGTATCAGGTCCAGTCAAGAAAACAGGGGAGATGGGGCACCACCCAACTCCCCTTTTTCTTTAACCTCATGGAGGGACTGAACCATGCAAGCTGAATTGTTAAGGGTCGACCAATCACGGTCACCCGAAGAGCGGCCGAGGCCCGATCGGTCGAGGAGCGATTGCCCCGTTTTACTGTCGCAGAGGCTGGTTTTACGCAAGCCTCACGAAGAAGACATCGACGCCCTTGCCCATCTTGCCAACAATGCCAATATCGCGACCATGGTGTCGCGTATGCCGCACCCTTACACGGCCAAAGACGCCGCGGATTTTGTGCGACGCTCCAAAGCTGGCGAGATTGGCAAGTGCGTCTATGCGATTACCCGCATGGACAATGGCGAGTTTCTGGGCTGCTGCGCGCTCGAACCCCAGGAAGACGAAAAGACGCTGGAGATCGGTTACTGGCTAGGCGAACCCTACTGGAACCGCGGCTATATGACGGAAGCGGCGCATGCGCTGATCGATATGGCCTTCCGCACGCGTGAAATCGACCAGATCGATGCCCGTTGCCGGGTCACTAACATCGCGTCGCGCCGCGTCATCCAGAAGTGCGGTTTCCAGTTCCAGGGGTCCGGCATGGTCGGCTCGCTGGCGCTTGGCGGCATGGTGCCGGTCGAATGGTACAGGCTGGACCGCAAGACCTGGGTGTCGCTGAAGAGCTGGGGGGACATGGGATGAGTGCGCTCGAACTGACCCGTCGCCGGGCTGCCACCACCGTGGCGCCGCCCGGCCCCTGCCCCGTCATCGAGACGCGGCGACTGGTGTTGCGGCCGCAGCGACTTTCCGATGCCGGCAGCATTGCGGAATCACTTGGCGATTTCGCCGTGACGAAGATGCTGGCCCGCGTTCCCGCGCCCTACCACAAGCAGGATGCGCTGGAATGGCTGGTGCTGCGTACCTCCGGTACACTGCCCGACTGGGATTTCGCCATCACCAGTGGTGACGATACCCTGATCGGCATCGTCTCGGTGGAGTTGCGGCATGGCGAGTGGCATCTCGGCTACTGGCTGAACCGCTTCTACTGGGGCAAGGGTTACATGACCGAGGCGGTTGCTGCCGTGGTCGAGCGGTTTTTCCGCCGCATGCCCGGGGTGATCCTTCATTCCGGCGTGTTTGCGGATAATCCCGCTTCGCTGCGTGTGCAGGAAAAACTCGGCTTCCGGGTGACCGGCTGCCATCAGATCTACGCCACGGCGCGGGCCGCGATGGTGGCGCATATCGATACGATGATCACGGCAGAGGATTTCATCCGGCCGCACCGCTGACAATCAAAACAAGGCCGGTTTACCCCAAACCGGCCTTGTCTCACGCAGGGGCTTGCCGCACGATAGTCTTTGACCTCGTGACGAAGCGCTTGTATTCGAAACGACGATATTTTTGTTTGACGCAATGCCATGATTGTTGCGTCCGCAAACCGATAGAACGGCAGTCCGATGAAATTTCTCGATGAAGCAAAAGTCTATATCAAGTCCGGTGATGGTGGTGCTGGCGCCGTTTCCTTCCGGCGTGAAAAATTCATCGAATTCGGTGGCCCTGATGGCGGTGACGGCGGACGCGGCGGTGACGTGTGGGTTGAGGTGGTCAATGGTCTCAACACGCTGATCGATTTCCGTTTCCAGCAGCATTTCAAGGCCTCGATCGGACAGCACGGCATGGGCAAGACCCGCACCGGCGCCAAGGGTTCTGATGTGGTGCTGAAAGTGCCGGTTGGCACCCAGATTTTCGAAGAAGACAACGAAACGCTGATCATGGACCTCACCAAGGAAGGTCAGCGTTTTCGTCTTGCCGCCGGCGGCAATGGCGGTTTCGGCAATGCCTACTTCAAGTCGTCCACCAATCAGGCGCCCACCCATGCCAACCCGGGTCTGGCTGGCGAAGAAAAGACAATCTGGCTGCGGCTTAAGCTGATTGCCGATGCCGGTCTCGTCGGTCTGCCAAACGCGGGTAAATCCACATTTCTTGCGACGGTGACGCGCGCGCGTCCGAAGATCGCCAATTATCCCTTCACCACCCTTCATCCGAATCTTGGCGTGGCGACCATCGATGGTCGTGAATTCGTACTGGCCGATATTCCGGGCCTGATTGAAGGTGCGCATGAGGGCGTTGGCATCGGCGACCGGTTCCTCGGCCACGTGGAGCGTACCCGAGTGCTTCTGCACCTCGTCTCCGCACAGGAAGAAAAAGTCGGCAAGGCCTATAAAACCGTGAAGGCCGAGCTGGATGCCTATGGTGGTGGGTTGACCGACAAGCCCGAAATCGTGGCGCTGTCACAGATCGACGTGCTTGATGAGAAAGAACTGAAGAAAAAGGCCAAGGAACTGGAAAAGGCCTGCGGTCGTCCGCCGCTTCTTCTGTCGGCTGCCGCGCATATCGGCATGACGGAAGCGCTGCGCGCCCTGCGCGATATCATCGTTTCGGCAAGCAATGGCGGCGATACCGCCCTTCCAGACCGGTCGATGCCGCATGAGAGCGAGGTCGAGGAAGAGGACGATCGCCTATGAGCCTGACGCGCAAGCCGCTGGCGAGCCACCACCGGATCGTCATCAAGATCGGGTCGGCGCTTCTGGTGGACCGTAAAACCGGCCTCAAGAAAGACTGGCTGGACGCGATCTGCGAGGACATTGCTGCGCTCAAGAAAAACGGCGCGGATGTTCAGGTCGTGTCTTCAGGCGCCATCGCGCTTGGCCGCACCGTTCTCGGCTTGCCCTCCGGTGCGTTGAAGCTGGAAGAGAGCCAGGCAGCGGCGGCTGTCGGCCAGATCGCACTGGCGCGGGCATGGTCGGAAAGCCTGTCGCGGCATGAGATCGTCGCGGGTCAGATTTTGCTGACGCTCTCCGATACCGAAGAGCGCCGCCGTTATCTCAATGCACGCGCCACCATCAACCAGTTGCTGAAGATCGGCGCCATCCCGATCATCAATGAGAATGATACCGTGGCGACCACCGAAATCCGTTATGGCGACAATGACCGTCTGGCCGCACGTGTGGCGACCATGACGGGTGCGGATCTGCTGGTGCTGCTGTCGGACATTGACGGACTTTATACTGCTCCGCCGCATCTCGATCCGGATGCGCAATTTCTCGAGACGATTGCAGACATCACCCCCGAAATCGAGGCCATGGCAGGTGGTGCGGCTTCCGAGCTTTCGCGCGGCGGCATGCGCACCAAGATCGATGCGGGCAAGATCGCGACCGCTGCCGGCTGCGGAATGATCATCGCCTCTGGCAAGACGCTCAACCCGCTGAAGGCGATCGAAAACGGCGCTCGTTCCTCATGGTTTGCGCCATCGGGTACGCCGGTGACGGCGCGCAAGACCTGGATTGCCGGACAATTGCAGCCGGCCGGCGAAATCCATGTGGATGCCGGCGCGGAAAAAGCCCTTTTTGCCGGCAAGAGCCTGCTTCCCGCGGGCGTAAGGGTAGTGAAGGGCAATTTCGGTCGCGGCGATGCAATCGCCATTATCGGTGTTGAAGGCCGGGAGGTCGCGCGCGGTCTTGCGGGTTATGATGCGGAAGAGGCGCGTCTCATCATCGGCCACAAGTCCAACGAGATCGAGGCGATCCTCGGTTATGTCGGCCGTGCGGCGATGATCCATCGCGACGATCTTGTGATGACGGGTGCCGCCGTCAAAGTGAAACATGCAAAAAAGGATGAGGTCCATGCCTGAACAGGCCGTGAAGCAGAGCCATGATATTGACGCGTTGATGATGACCATCGGCGCTCAGGCAAAAGCTGCTTCGCGACCGTTGTCCATCGCAGGGACGGATCAGAAGAACCGCGCGCTTCTTGCCATGGCATCCGCCATAGAGGCGTCGAGGGGTGTGATCCTTGCCGCCAACAAGAAAGATCTGGCGGCTGCGGACACTGCCGGGCTTGCCGCTTCCTTTATCGACAGGCTTACCCTCAACGAGGCGCGGATCGCCGGCATTGCCGAAGGCATTCGCTCGGTTGCTGCGCTGGCCGATCCGGTCGGCGAGGTCATTGCCGCCTGGGATCGCCCTAATGGGCTGAAGATCGAGCGCGTGCGTACGCCGCTCGGCGTCATCGGTGTTATCTACGAAAGCCGCCCCAATGTGACGGCGGATGCTGGCGCGCTCTGCCTCAAGGCCGGTAATGCCGTCATCCTGCGCGGCGGATCGGATTCGCAACATTCATCGCGTGCTATCCATGCCTGCCTTGTGGAAGGTTTGAAGATTGCCGGTCTGCCCGAACATTCCATCCAGCTGGTGCCGGTGACGGACCGCGCCGCCGTCGGCGCGCTTTTGGGTGGATTGAGCGGCACGGTCGATGTGATTGTGCCGCGCGGTGGCAAAAGCCTGGTTGCCCGGGTGCAATCGGAAGCGCGGGTGCCGGTTTTTGCGCATCTGGAAGGCATTTGCCATATCTATGTCGATGCCTCGGCCGATCTCGCTATGGCAAAGCGTATCGTCGTCAACGCCAAGATGCGCCGCACCGGCATTTGTGGTGCGGCCGAAACCCTGCTGGTGGATGCCGCCGCTGTTTCCACGCATCTGGCGCCGCTCGTCAATGACTTGATCGCAGCCGGTTGCGAAGTGCGCGGTTCGCAGGCGGTCCGTCATGTGGTCGAGGGTCTGAAGGCCGCGACGGAAGAGGACTGGCGCACCGAATATCTCGATGCGATCATTTCGGTCGCCGTGGTGGACGGTATTTCGGGTGCGATCGATCATATCGGCACCTATTCCTCCAACCATACCGAGGCGGTGATCGCCGAGGACCCTCACGTGGTCGAACGTTTCTTCAATGAACTCGATTCGGCCATTCTGCTGCACAACGCCTCGACGCAATTTGCCGATGGCGGCGAATTCGGCATGGGTGCGGAAATCGGCATAGCCACCGGAAAGATGCATGCGCGCGGCCCTGTCGGCGTCGAGCAGCTCACTTCGTTCAAATACCGTGTGCATGGCACCGGCCAGACACGGACCTGATATTTGCCGACTGAGAAGCGCCTGGACCGACGTTATCTCACCATGCCGCATGCGGAGCGCGGCATGGTTGTCGGGCTGTTCGGCGGCTCTTTTAATCCGCCGCATGCCGGCCATGCGCTGGTGGCCGAGATCGCACTGCGTCGGCTGGGTCTCGACCAGCTCTGGTGGATGGTCACGCCGGGTAATCCGCTGAAAAGCCGCTCCGAACTGGCGTCCCTTGAAAACCGTATCGTCGCCTGCGAAAAACTCGTGAGCGATCCGCGTATCAAGGTGACGGCATTCGAAAAATCGCTGGGCATCAGCTATACGGCCAATACGCTTGCCAAGGTGAAGGCGAGAAATCCGCATGTTCGCTTCATCTGGATCATGGGCGCCGACAATCTGAAAAGCTTTCATCGCTGGCAGAAGTGGCGCACGATTGCCGAGACTTTTCCTATTGCCGTGATCGACCGGCCCGGCTCCACCCTGTCTTACCTCTCCTCCACCATGGCTCAGGCCTTCAGCCAGGCGCGGATAGACGAGGATGATGCGGGGGTTTTATGGAAAAAGCGGGCTCCCGCCTGGGTCTTCATCCATGGTCCTCGTTCGACGCTCAGTTCCACGGCGCTGCGCAATAATCACAAATGATGTATGCGGCGGTCGTTGAAGGCTCCATATCTTGAAAAGTTAATGCTTTGATGCCACCTTTATAAAGTGACGCAGAGAATCGCGTCGCCCAGTATCTGTTTTGTCATTCTTGGAAAGGGAAAACCTCTGACAACAGTACACAGCAAGGGAAAAGCATTTGTTGCTATCCCGAAGGGCCAGGACAGTGGCGACGATGCCGCCGATCATGCCCTCGAAACCGTCCTCGCGAGCCTCGAGGACTCCAAGGCTGAAGATATCGTATCTCTCAACATTGCCGGAAAATCGGCGCTTGCTGACTACATGGTTGTAGTCTCCGGGCGATCGAATAGGCACGTTTCGGCGATTTGCGAGCATCTTCTCAAGGATATGAAGGATGAGGGGTTCGGCAACGCCCGCGTCGAAGGTCTGGAGATCGGAGACTGGGTACTGATTGATGCCGGCGATGTCATCGTTCATGTGTTCCGTCCGGAAATCCGCGCCTTCTACAACATTGAAAAAATGTGGGCGACGCCGGAAATGTCGGAAGAAACACTGCATTGATGCGGTGAGCCTTTGATCGAGTGCATCGTGTCTGCCGAAGGTCATCTCTGCCTTCGGCACGATGTCTCTGGCCGGAAATCGAACCGGCCGCATAGGAATCCGCATTCTATGCTGTTAAGAGCGTGACCCTGTTTGTCACGACAGTCACAGGTTTGCGATGCGGATTTCGATTTTTGCGGTGGGACGGCTTAAAACCGGCCCTGAAAAGGATCTTGCGACCCGTTATATCGAACGCCTCGCGAAGACCGGCCCGGCAATCGGGCTGGAGTTTTCGCGGGTGATCGAGGTCGCGGAAAGTCGGGCGTCGAATGCGGAGACGCGCAAGCGTGAAGAAGCGGCGATGCTTGAAAAACACCTGGCCGACGGTGCAGTGCTTGTGCTGCTCGACGAACGCGGCAAGGCGCTGGATAGTCCTGCATTTGCCACGTTTTTTGGCGACCTGCGCGATAGCGGCAAGCGGGACCTCATCATTGCCATTGGCGGGGCTGACGGTCTCGATCCCGCGCTTTACGACAGGGCGGCGGCCGTTCTCAATCTCGGCAAGCTCACATGGCCACACCAGATCGTTCGTATTCTGATCGCCGAACAGCTTTACCGCGCCGTCACAATCCTTTCCGGTCACCCGTATCATCGGGTTTGAGCGGGTTTAGGGTATAAAACTCGTCTCAATTTCAACATGAAGCTCCGCGAGACGAAAAGGCGCAGATGGCTTTGCCGTTGCCCTCTTTCAGGCCCCTTGGAAGATCGCAGCAAAATCTCTAGTATCAGCGCCTCTGCTTCGGCATCAAAGAAAGATCAAATGGACAAAAGGTCTCAACGAAAACAGCGCGCTGCCCTTGCGGGCGCGGTTATTGCTGCTTTCGTCATGGGGGCCGGTCCAGCCTATTCGCGGGACGAGGCGGGCGCGGTTCCGGCCGAGAATGGCGATTCATCGCCGGACGAGTTGCAGACACTGGAGAAGCGCCGTGACCAGAACCGCCAGGATCTGGAGGAACTGGTCGACAGCATCGGCCTTTCGGAGGACAAGACCCGCAATCTTGAGGAAAGCATCGCTTCCCTCAATCAGGACAGCGCCCGTATCCGGGAAGAGCTGATCGCATCTGCGGCGCGGCGCAAGGCACTGGAAACCAAGATCAGTGACGGTGAGGATCGCCTCGCCAAGCTTTCCGTTCGCGAAGACGGTGTCAAAGCGTCGTTACGTGAAAGGCGCGGCGTGCTGGCGGAAGTTCTGGCCGCATTGCAGCGCATGGGCAGAAACCCGCCGCCTGCCCTTCTCGTTTCGCCGGAGGATGCACTTGCTTCCGTGCGTAGTGCTATTCTTCTCGGTGCCGTCGTTCCGGGCATTCGTGGTGAAACCGACAAGCTGGTGTCCGCTCTCAAAGAATTGACTGATCTCAGGCAGGCAATCGCTCGCGAAAAGGACGATCTTACGGGTATGATGACGGCAAGTCTGGAAGAGGAAAAACGCCTCGACCTGCTGATTGCCGAAAATGACCGCAAGAACACCCAGACGGCGGCAGAGCTTGAGGCGGAACGCAAACGATCCGAGGAACTGGCAAGCAAAGCGACCAGTCTTGAAGGTCTGGTCAGTTCGCTTGAAGGCGAGATTACGTCAGTACGGGAAGCCATGGAAAAAGCGCGGGCTGAAGAGCAGCGCGTGGCACGTCTTTCGGAAGCCGAACGTGAAAAGGAGCGCGCTGCGGCTGCGGCTGGAATGCCTGATAAAAACCGCATTGCGCCCGCATATCCCTTCGCGAGTTTAAAGGGAAAACTGGAGGTTCCGGTCGCGGGCGAGGTGCTCAGGCGCTTTGGTGATGCTGACGGTACTGGCCATTTTTCCAAGGGAATTGTCGTTGCGAGCGGACCCGAAGCCATCGTGACGGCGCCTGCAGACGGCTTTGTGGTGTTTGCCGGAGATTTTCGCAGTTACGGCCGGATGATCATCCTCAACACGGGTGATGGATATCATGTGGTGATGACGGGCATGGACAATGTGAGGACACGGCAGGGAATGTTCGTGTTCTCCGGAGAGCCCATCGCCTCCATGGGTGCAAAAAGAGTAGCGAGTGCAGCAGCATTGGCGCTGGAAACCGACAGGCCAACGCTTTACATTGAGTTCAGGAAAGATGGTGTGCCGGTTGATTCCCAACCTTGGTGGACCGCAAAAAATACCGGAAGGGCGCACAATGATTCGTAAGGTTTCGCTTCTCCTTATCGGTGGGCTTATGGGCGCCACGGCGATGAGCGTGATTTATTCGGCGAGCATGCCGGCACAGGCGGCCGGGCCTTCGACCTACAAGGAGTTGTCGATATTCGGCGACGTGTTCGAGCGCGTGCGCGCACAATATGTGACGCCGCCGGATGACGAGAAGCTGGTGGAAAATGCCATTAACGGCATGCTCAGCTCGCTCGATCCGCATTCCAGCTTCATGAATGCCAAGGATGCCACCGACATGCGCACCCAGACCAAGGGTGAGTTCGGCGGTCTCGGCATCGAAGTGACCATGGAAAACGAACTGGTCAAGGTCATCTCGCCGATGGATGATACACCGGCTTCCCGTGCAGGTATTCTTGCTGGCGACTTCATTTCGGAAATTGACGGTACACCGGTTCGCGGCCTCAAGCTGGAGCAGGCTGTTGAAAAGATGCGCGGTGCGGTCAAGACGCCGATCAAGCTGACGGTCATCCGCCAGGGCGCTGACAAGCCGCTTGAAATCACCGTCGTGCGTGACATCATTGCCGTTCGTGCGGTCAAGTCTCGCGTCGAGGGTGACAATGTCGGTTATCTGCGTGTCATCTCCTTTACCGAGAAGACCTATGACGATCTCGAAAAGGCGATCAAGAAGATCAAGGCGGATGTGCCGGCCGACAAGCTGAAGGGTTACGTGCTTGACCTGCGCCTCAACCCGGGCGGTCTGCTTGATCAGGCGATCAATGTCTCCGACGCTTTCCTTGAGCGTGGCGAAGTCGTTTCGACTCGCGGCCGCAATCCGGATGAGACCCGCCGCTTCAATGCGACGGCAGGCGATCTGACCGACGGCAAGCCGGTGATCGTACTTGTCAACGGCGGTTCGGCTTCGGCCTCGGAAATCGTTGCCGGCGCCCTGCAGGATCTGCGTCGTGCTACCGTTGTCGGTACGCGCTCCTTCGGTAAGGGTTCGGTCCAGACGATCATCCCGCTCGGCGAAGCCGGTGCGCTGCGTCTGACCACGGCGCTTTATTACACGCCGTCGGGCAAATCCATCCAGGGCACGGGCATCGAACCCGATATCAAGGTGGAACAGCCGTTGCCGCCGGAATTGCAGGGCAAGGTGACCACCGAAGGTGAATCCGGTCTTTCCGGTCACATCAAGGGCCAGAGCGAAACGGATGAAGGTTCGGGCTCTTCCGCCTATGTTCCGCCGGAAGCCAAGGATGATATTCAGCTCAACTATGCGCTGGATCTGTTGCGCGGCAGCAAGACTGATCCGTCTTTCCCGCCGAACCCGGACAAGGCTGTGGTCAACAAGCAGTAAGATAGATGCGCCGGCCAGCCGGCGCATTTTTTCGATTGCTTAGAGCGGGTCGCGATTTCCAGATGCGCTGCCTTTGCTTTAAGTCCCTGTTTTTTCGCATGTCATCCTCGCAAACTGCCGCATAGTTTTCTGCGTGACATGCTTTGACCGTTTGGACGGACCGTTCATTGCCTTCGGACCTGCGAAAACCGCTTCTGGGTCGTCAGAAAAAAAGCGTCGGTATCAACCGGCGCTTTTCCGTCATTATGGTTTTGTCCGTGCTTGCGGTTTTCTCAATCGGCGGGCTCTCCGTCTATACCGCGCTCTCGCCAGGCAACCTGCAGAAGACAGGCCCCGGGCCGGATGTTCAGCCACAGCCGCCCCACAGCGCGCCTGAAACGGCGGTTACCGATGGGGCCGGTTCTGCTGAGACGGCCGGCCTGAAACCGGAAAGCGGTCGCTCTGGCGCCAATATCAACAGGGAAACCATGCCGGACGGCAATGTCGTATCGGTCTATTCTCCGAGACCCCGCGATGGCAATGGGCCGGTGCTGATGAGTGGCCAGACCTATGGTCAGGACCCGCGCATGGCCGCTCGTCCCAATGAAGAGTTGCTGGAAGAGTCCGCTTTCGGACCGCTGCCGGTCGTTGGCGCCGATGGCCTGCGGCCGATGGAGCAATATGCGCGGCCCTGGTCGGGCGCCCGTGGCACCCGGGTGGCAATTGTCGTCGGCGGCCTTGGCCTCAGCCAGACGGGTTCGCAAAAGGCGATCCGGGATCTCCCGCCGGAGGTGACGCTTGGTTTTGCCGCAAGCGGCAACAGCCTGCAGCGCTGGATGCAGGAAGGGCGCCGAGAGGGCCATGAAATCCTTCTGCAGATACCGCTGGAGCCTTTCGGTTATCCCGGCACCAACCCAGGGCCGGACACGCTGCTGGCCGGCGATCCTGCGAAGGTCAACATCGACCGGCTGCATCGCTCCATGGCGAAAATCACAAATTATACTGGCATCATGAACTATCTTGGCGGGCGCTTCCTCGCGGAACAGGCGGCGCTGGAGCCGGTGATGCGCGATATCGGCAAGCGCGGGCTGCTGTTTCTGGATGATGCTTCATCGGCACAGTCGTTGAGCGGCGGGATTGCCAAGGCGATCTCCGCCCCGCAGGGTTTTGCCGATGTTCTGCTCGATGGCGAAGTGACTGAAAGCGCCATCCTGCGCAAGCTGGATGAGCTTGAGCGAATTGCGCGCCGCAACGGCCAGGCGATCGGTGTCGCTTCGGCTTTCGACGAAAGCATTGCCGCCATCTCCAAATGGTCGCGGGAAGCGGGCGGGCGGGGTATCGAGATCGTTGGCATTTCTGCGCTTGTTTCGCAGCCGGCGGGGCAGTAAACCTTCTGCGCGGCCATTTCATGCGCTTTTGCGGCGCTCAGCAATGCGGGTTTCCCATGACAATCAAAGCAGAAGATTTGCCTTACCGCCCCTGCGCGGGAATAATGGTTCTCAACGCCGAAGGCCTTGTCTGGGCCGGCCGGCGCATCAGTGAAGGCAATTCCGAATATGACGGCTCACCGCAATTGTGGCAGATGCCGCAGGGCGGCATCGATGATGGCGAGCGGCCTTTGACGGCCGCCATTCGTGAACTTTATGAAGAGACCGGAATGAAGACGGTGACTCTGCTTGCGGAAGCGAGTGACTGGATCAACTACGATCTGCCGCCCGAACTGATCGGTATCGGTTTAAGGGGCAAATATCGTGGGCAGGCGCAGCGCTGGTTCGCTTTCCGTTTCGAAGGCGATGAAAGTGAAATCCAGATTGACCCGCCGCCGACGGGCCACACGGCCGAATTTGATGCCTGGGGCTGGAAGCCGATGGAGAGCCTTCCGGAATTGATCGTGCCGTTCAAGCGCGCGGTCTACGAGCAGGTGGTGGCAGAGTTCCGGCACCTCTCCGGCAAATAAATAAAAAGGCGGCCATGGGCCGCCTTTTCCTTGTCCAGTGTCGAAAGCTTATTCCGCTTCGTTGGCGGAATCGGCGTTGAGCTGACCATATTTTTCCACACCGATCTTGCCGAGCAGATCGAGCTGGGTTTCGAGGAAGTCGATATGGCCTTCTTCGTCGATCAGCAGGGCTTCAAACAGCTTCATGGAGACGTAGTCTCCGGCCTCGGAACAGATGTCACGCGACTTCTTGTAGGAGGTGCGTGCGTCGTATTCGCCCGCCAGGTCGGCTTCCAGCACTTCCTTGACGTTCTGGCCGATGCGCAGCGGGGCCAGCGTCTGAAGGTTGGGATGGCCTTCAAGGAAGATGATACGATCGATGATCTTGTCGGCGTGCTGCATCTCTTCGATGGATTCAGCGCGCTCCTTCTTTGCGAGCTTTGTGTAGCCCCAGTCGTTCAGCAGCCGGTAATGAAGCCAATACTGGTTCACTGCACCGAGTTCGAGAAAAAGGGCCTCGTTAAGCCGCTCGATGACTTTTTTGTCGCCTTTCAATGTCCGCTCTCCTGTTCTCTTCATGGAATCGCTTCAGGCGGGACATAAAATCAAAAACATCGGCCTCAGTCGAGTGGCGACGGGCGTGATATTCTTCGGTGGTCTTGATGATCAGATCGACAACGGTCGGGAAACAGCCACAACAGCGGCCACGTTTTTCCATGGCGTGATACACTTTGGCGGGAACGATCAGCTGCCAACAGTCCTCGTCGAGGAGTTCGTTGATGACGTCCCGGATATCGTGATCGGTGATGTAATTGCAGCTGCAAACCAGCATGATGGACTGCCTGTATGACGCAACACGTTGTTTTCGTTCTTAAACCAAAACAGGACACCAAATGTCAAGAAAAACCTCCTTTTGAATCGGAGTGGAATTTCTAGAGTCATTCTAAACTATACAAAAACTGTCGTATTTTCATTGGTTTAGCGAATGGCGCTTTCCAGTGTTTCGTGCTCAAGTTTTTGTGCGCGGCAAAATTACGGAAGTAATTATCACGAAAAGTTTACTGACTTGGCTGTCGCCGAAGTGAAGGGTGGCCGATCTCAGGCGAAATATTGCCCGCCATTGGCCGTCATGGTGGAGCCAGTGATGAAGCCGGCCTCGTCGGAAGCCAGAAACAGGACGCAGCGGGCGATTTCTTCCGGTTCGCCCAGCCGCCCGACCGGAATTTGCGGGACGATCCGTTCGGCAAGCACTTTTTCCGGTATCGCTCTCACCATCTCGGTACCGATATAGCCGGGGCAGATGGCGTTGACGGTGATGTTGCGGCTGGCGCCTTCCTGGGCGAGCGCCTTGGTGAAGCCGATATCGCCCGCCTTGGAAGCGGAATAGTTGGCTTGCCCCGCCTGACCCTTCTGACCGTTGATCGAGGAAATATTGACGATGCGGCCGAAACCGCGATCGCGCATACCCGGCCAGACGGGGTGCGTCATGTTGAAGACGCCGGTGAGGTTGGTGTCGATCACCTCGCGCCATTGCTGCGGCGACATCTTGTGAAACATCGCATCGCGGGTGATGCCGGCGTTGTTGACGAGAACCTCGACGGGACCGAAGGTCTCTTCCACCTTTGCAATGCCGTCTACGCAGGCGTCATAGTCGCGAACGTCCCACTGAAAAGCAGGGATGCCGGTTTCTTTCTGAAAGGCTTCCGCCCTGTCGGTCGTGAAAGCGTAATTGACGGCGACCCGGTAGCCGGCCGCCTGCAAGGCGCGGGCAATCGCGGCACCTATGCCGCTTGTCCCGCCGGAAATCAACGCAACCCGGCTCATATCGGCCTCCATGTCCTGAACTGCTTTTGCCGTGCTCAACGGCCACAGAAATACGGCCAATGGGAGGCCGCTTCTACCCTATTGTTCGCCGAACAGGAATTGATTTTTGGAAAGCCGTACAGCCGTTTCAGAGCGCCTCAATGCACATGGCAACACCCATGCCACCACCGATGCAGAGTGTCGCAAGGCCCTTGGACACGTTGCGGCGGCGCATCTCGTAAATGAGGGTGTTGAGGACACGCGCACCGGAAGCGCCGATCGGATGGCCGATGGCGATTGCACCACCATTGACGTTGACGATATCAGGATCGAGGCCCAACTCGCGCACGACCGCACAGGATTGGGCGGCAAAGGCTTCGTTGGCTTCGACAAGGCCGATATCATTGATCGACCAGCCGGCCTTGGCCAGCGCCTTGCGGGAGGCGGGAATGGGGCCGGTGCCCATGATCTGTGGATCAACGCCCGCCGTTGCCCAGGAGGCGATACGCGCCAGCGGCTTGATGCCGCGTTTTGCCGCTTCCTGTTCCGACATCAAAAGTGTGGCGGCTGCTCCGTCATTCAGGCCGGAGGCATTGCCTGCTGTCACCGTGCCTTCCTTGTCGAAGGCAGGGCGAAGCTTCGCCATGGTTTCCAGCGAAGCGCCGGCGCGGATATGTTCGTCTGCATCGATGATGATATCAGCCTTGCGGCCTTTGACCGTGAAGGCGACGATTTCATCGGCGAAACGGCCGGCATTCTGTGCGGCTTCAGCCTTGTTTTGCGATGCGACAGCAAATTGATCCTGTTCATCGCGGGAAAGTTGCCATTGGCGGGCGATGTTCTCGGCAGTGATGCCCATGTGATAGCCATAGAAGGCATCGGTCAGGCCGTCTTTCAGCATGGTGTCGATCATCTTGAAATCACCCATTTTCACGCCGCCGCGCAAATGTGCGCAATGGGGGGCCATGGACATGGATTCCTGACCGCCGGCAATGATGATGGCCGCGTCGCCGGTAACGATCTGCTGCATGCCGAGGGCGACGGCGCGCAGGCCGGAGCCGCAGAGCTGGTTGAGACCGAAGGCGGTCGCCTCCTGCGGAATGCCGGCTTTCATGGCCGCCTGCCGCGCCGGGTTCTGCCCTTCGCCTGCCGTCAGTACCTGACCGAGAATGACTTCATCAACTTCGTTTGCCGTAACACCCGCGCGCTCTAGCACGGCGTTGATGACGGTTGCCCCCAGCTCGTGGGCGGGTGTGTTGGCGAAGTGGCCATTGAAGGAACCGACGGCGGTGCGCGCGGCGCTGGCAATCACGATTGAAGGCAGGGTCATCTCTATTCTCCTCACATGCGGGCGGAGACTGGCAAAGCTTTCAATACAAGTCAAATGCCGAAAGTTGCTTTAAAAGATGTTGCTAAATCACCCGGGAATCTTGCGAAAAATTGCTGCGCAAAAAACAAACTGTTGCGATGCACAAAACATTTGTCAGAGGGCTCGTTTTGCGCATACACTTTGCGCCGGGAAGAGCACAAAGACCAAAAAAAAGAAAATACCATCATCGCGAGGAGGCGGGCATGGCGAAACACGACGGCGAAACAATCATTAAAAAATACGCCAACCGGCGGCTCTATAATACCGGCACGAGCACCTATGTGACGCTCGATGATCTCGCGCAGATGGTCAAGCGCGGTGAGGACTTCAAGGTTCAGGACGCCAAGTCGTCCGAAGACATCACCCATGCGGTTCTGACGCAGATCATCGTCGAACAGGAGGCCAAAACCGGCAATACGTTGCTGCCGACGGCGTTTCTGCGGCAGTTGATCTCCTATTATGGCGACCAGATGCAGATGGTCGTGCCGACATTTCTCGAACATTCGATGAAGACATTCTCGGACCAGCAGAGCCAGATGCAGGAGCATATGGCCAAGGCGTTCGGCGACGGCTCGCTTGCCCGCAATTTTCAGGCGCCGCTGCAAATGATGGAAGAGCAGATCCGCCGCAATACGGAACTGTTCCGGCAGGCGATGCAGGGTTTTACGCCTTTCGCAATGCCGCAGGCGCCGAAGGAAACCCGCAAGCCGAACGCGTCCGAAATCGACGAGCTGAAGGCGCAGCTGCGCGCATTGCAGCAAAAACTCGATCAGCTCTGATCCTGTTCTGTGCGGGCCGATGCCGGGTTTGATCAACCGCATCGGCTGCTGCGTCGAAGTTTCAGCCTGCCGTTCTTTCCGGCACGCGCAGCAACAGCAGAAATCCAGCTCCCAGGAACAAGATAAGCGTGGCCATGCCGATATGGGCGGAACCGCTTATGTAGGTTGCTATGGAAAATGACAGCGTCGCCATGAAACTCGTGGCGCGTCCGGAAAGCGCATAGATGCCGAAATAACGGCCCGCTTCTGCAACAGTGATATTGCGGGCGAGATAAGAGCGGGACGATGCCTGGACGGGGCCGAAGGCAAGGCCGATCAAAACGCCATAGAGCAGATAGGCTTTTTCCGCGCCTGTCGCGAAGATGCCGCCATCGTCCGCCGTCGATAATTGTATCCAGCCAAACAGGGTCGAGCCCTTTTCCGTGGAGACGATGCCGAGCGTGGCGAGTAGCAGCAACACCAGGCTGATGAGGATGGTGATGCGCGATCCGAGTTTGTGATCGACCCGCCCGGCGGCAAAACAGCCCGCGATGGCGACGACGTTGAGGAGGATGCCGAAGAGGCCGATTTCCATCGTCGCCCAGCCAAACATGCCGGCGGCAAATGCTCCGCCCAGTATGAGAACACCATTGACGCCATCCTGATAAAGCATGCGCGCGATCAGGAACCGCAAAAGCACGGGGCGGTAGCGCAGCTCGCGGAGCGTGATCTTCAGTTCCCCCAGCCCCGAACGGATTGCTGCCTTGAAAGGCAGGCCTTTTTCGGCGTCCGGGGTCAACAGAAACATCGGCAGAATGAAGATGAGGTACCAGAGCGCGGCGAGCGGGCCGGTTATTCTGGCGTCCTCACCGGTTGCCGGGTCGAGACCGAAAAGCGGCTTGATGCCGGCGATGGTCAGCCCGGTCTGTGGGCTTGCGGCCAGAAGCGTCACCACCGCAATCAGCACCACCATGCCGCCGAGATAACCCAGTCCCCAGGCGAGATTGGAAATGCGGCCGACATTTTGCGGGTTGGTCAGTCGCGGCATCATGGAATCGTTGAAGACAATCGAAAATTCCGCCGCGATGGAGGCAAGGATCATGCAGATGATCGGCAGGATAAGCGTTGAGCCCGGCGCTGCAAACCAGAGGAAAAACAGGCTGACGATCTTGATGACGGCAAAAAAGGCGATCCACGGTTTGCGCGCGCCGGATTGATCAGCGATGGAGCCGAGGATGGGTGAGAAGAGGGCGATGATGATCGAGGAGACCGTCGCCATATTGCTCCATGTCGCCTGCGCGGCAATCGGATCATCGGTAAGACGGGCGACAAAATAAGGCCCGAAAACGAACGTGGTGACGACGGTGAAAAACGGCTGCGCCGCCCAGTCGAACATGACCCAGCCCCAGATGCCGCGTTTGGCAACCACTGTTTCCGCGTTTTGGGAGGGGACAGTCATTCATCGTCCTATCGGATAATCGGGAGGATAGAGTGCGGGATGCCGGTCATCCGCTTGGTTTTTCGCCATCCGGGTCGATAACCGGATGGCGTTTTTAAGAGTGCCGATCAGCGTGCCTGAACGATATCGCCAAGCAACCCGGCCGCCACTGTCAGGCGGGCAAGGTTGGTATCGCCGCTTTCACTGAGCGCGCCCAGCTCGGAGACGATGCGGTTCACCCGCACGCGGTCGGCGGCATACCAGGCCTGAACCGGATCTTTCTCCTTTGCATATTCCGTCAGCGCAGAGATGACGATCCGGCGTCGGGAGGAGGAGATCTGGTCCTGGCTGCGCAGAAGAGCCAGGCTCTCGTAATGATCGGCCGGTGCGATGCGCTGGCTGGCATCCAGCAGGCGTGCCACACGGAAGGTCGACGAAACGGTGGCATAGCTTTCGGCGGCGCGGGCAAGCGTCGTGCCCGCACTTTCGGCGATACGCATGATCTCGGGCACATAGACCAGCAGGGAAAGCGTATCCAGCTCTTCCAGAAGGGCGGCCGGAACGCCGTCGATTTCCGTGACGCCAAGCTCGCGACGATATTTCGCCGCTGCCGGCGACAGCGTCTTGATGGCGGTTTTCAGTCGCTCGATCTCGGTCGCCATGTCGCCTGTTGCAGCGCCGGCGCTTCGGGTCTGCAGGTATAGCCTGCTTGCATCGGAGAAGATGCGGGCGATGGTGGCATAAAGCCCGTTCTGGACTTGCCCACCGATCTTGCCATCAAGCGCGTCGACCTCACTCCACAGACGTTTGAGGCCGAAACCATCTTCGACAATGACGGCCGCCTTGACGACGTCAGCTGCGAGAAGACCGCTTGCATCGCCAAGTTTCTGCACGAAGCCCGGTCCACCGCGGTTGACCACGGCGTTGGCGAGCGCGGTTGCAACGATCTCGCGGTGCAGGCGATGCGCCTTGATATCGTCGGCATAGTTCTTCTGCATCTTGGCCGGGAAATAGTCGACGAGCAGATGCTGGAGATAAGGCTCATCCGGCAGCGGGCTCGCCACCAGTGCGTCGAACAGCGTCAGCTTGGCATAAGACAGAAGCACACCGATTTCCGGTCGGGTCAGCGGCTTGCCAGAGGCATATCTTTCGCTGAACTCGGCATTATCAGGCAGGGTTTCCACCTTGCGGTTCAGCTGTCCGGTTGCCTCCAGCGCACTCATCAGGCGGCCAAGCTCTTCGCGGTTTGCGAGCCCCAGCCGTTCCGTCAGCGAGATCGCCAGCGATTGCAGGTAGTTATTGCGCAGCACCAGCTGCGCCACTTCCGGCGTCATGGAGGCGAGAAGCTGATTGCGCTTCGGCATCGTCAGGCGACCGGTATTGACGGCGGAGGCGAGGGCGATCTTGATGTTGACCTCGACGTCGGAGGAGTTCACCCCGGCCGAGTTGTCGATGGCATCGGAGTTGCAACGTCCGCCCGAAAGCGCATAGGCAATGCGGCCCTTCTGGGTGATGCCCAGATTGGCGCCTTCGCCGATGACCTTGGCGCGCAGTTCGGTGGCGTTGACACGGATCGGGTCGTTCGCCCTGTCACCCACCTCGGCATTGGTTTCCACCGCCGCCTTGATATAGGTGCCGATGCCGCCGAACCAGAGGAGATCGGTCGGCGCCTTCAGAATGGCGGTCATGATCTCGAAGGGCGTGGCGACGGATTTGTCGATGCCGATGGCAGCCACGGCTTCCGGCGTCAGCGTCACGGATTTTTCGGAACGCGAGATGATCATCGCACCGGCGGATAGGGCCGAGCGGTCATAATCCTGCCAGCTGGAGCGCGGCAGTTCGAAAAGCCGCTTGCGCTCTGCAAAGGACCTGTCGGTATCGGGGTCCGGATCGATGAAGATGTCGCGGTGATCGAAGGCGGCGATGAGCCTGATCTTTTCCGACAGCAGCATGCCATTGCCGAAGACGTCACCGGACATGTCACCCACACCGGCCACGGTGAACGGCGTGGTCTGGATGTCGGTGTCCATTTCACGGAAATGGCGCTTTACCGTTTCCCATGCGCCGCGTGCGGTGATGCCCATTTTCTTGTGGTCATAACCGGCGGAACCGCCCGATGCGAAGGCATCGTCCAGCCAGAAGCCGGCGTCGTGGGCAAGGCCGTTTGCCGTATCGGAGAATGTCGCCGTCCCCTTGTCTGCAGCAACGACGAAATAGGGGTCATCACCGTCCAGCCGCAGCGTATCGGCAGGCGGTATGATGGCGTCATCGACGATATTGTCGGTGATGGAGAGCAGGGTGCGAATATAGGTCTTGTAGGCCTCGCGGCCGGCATTAAAGACTTCATCGCGGGAGCCGCCGGCGGGAAGGTTCTTCGGGAAGAAACCGCCCTTGGCGCCAACCGGCACGATCACCGCATTCTTGACCTGCTGCGCCTTCACGAGGCCGAGCACTTCGGTGCGGTAATCCTGGCCGCGATCCGACCAGCGCAGACCGCCGCGTGCAACCTTGCCGAAGCGCAGATGCACGCCTTCGACCTCTGTTCCGTAGACGAAGATTTCGCGGAAAGGCCGTGGGTCGGGCAGGCCGTCCAGGTGCTTGGGATCGAACTTGAACGCCAGGAGGTCTCTTGGCGTACCGTCGACATTTTTCTGGAAGTAGTTGGTGCGCAGCGTCGCATCGATGGCGTTGACGTAACGTCTCAGCGTGCGGTCTTCATCGAGATTGGGAACGCTGCTCAGTGCCGCTTCGATCGCTTTGTGTATTTCAGAGAGTTTTTTCAGCCGCTTCTTTTCGTCGACAGACGGGTCGAAGCCAGCCTTGAACAGCGCGAAAATATTGCGGGAAATGGCCGGATATTTGAAGAGCGTTTCGGAGATATGCTCCTGCGAATAAACAATGCCGGTCTGACGGAGATAGCGTGCATAGGCGCGCAAAACGGAGACTTCGCGCACGGACAGGCCGCAGGCGAGGATCAGCCGATTGAAGTTGTCATTATCAACCTTGGCCGAAAAGGCAGCAAGGAAGGCCTCCTCGAGTTTCGGCCCGTAATGCGGCAGGTCGAGTGTCGTGCCCGCCGCGACGGATAGCTCCATGTCGTGCAGCACGATGTCGCGCTTTCCGTCATCTGAAACGACCCCGATATCGAAGGTACGTTCGCTGATGACGTTGAAGCCCAGATTTTCCAGCAGCGGCACGCGGCGCGAAAGCGGTAGGTGGCCGTCGCGGTGGAAAATCTTCAGCGACAGCGTGTCGGAGGACTGGCCATCCTGCTGGTAGAATTCAATGCGGACCGGCTCGCCATTGGCAGCTGCCAGAATATCAGGCATGTCGCCGATCGCTTCTTCAGGCGTGAAGGCTTCCTGATAGGCCTGATCGACCGCCAGCACCGGTGCACCCGGTTCGGACAGGGTGACGAGGTGGTCTATCCAGCGTGCTGCAATATCGCTGACGGCGTCTTCCAGCCTGTCCTGAGCGATGCGCGGCGTCTTGCCTTCCGTGCGGCCGACGATGAAGTGAACGCGGGCAACGGCGCCTTCCGGGAAGGCGGGATAATAGGCGGAAATATGCCCGTCATAGACCTTGCTCAGATAATCGCCGATCTTCTCGCGGACATAAGAATTGTACTCCTCACGCGGCACGAAGATGATCGCTGAAACAAACCGGTCGAACCGGTCGATACGGGCAAGCACGCGTACACGCGGCCGGTCGCTCAGTTCCATGATCTGCTCGATGAAGCGGATCAGAAGATCCGTCTCGATCTGGAAGAGATCGTCACGGGGATAGGCTTCCAGCGTGTTCTGCAGGATGCGGCCGGAGTGGCTGTTCGGATCGAAGCCGAAATGCCGCTCGACATCCGCGACCTTGGCGCGCAGCAGCGGAATCTGCTTGACCGAACGTGTATAGGCAGTCGCGGTGAAAAGGCCAACGATGCGCAATTCGCCGATGACGTTGCCGTCCTCGTCAAAGCGCTTGATGCCGATGTAATCCATATAGGCACGACGGTGCACGATCGATTTTACGTTGGCCTTGGTGACGATGAGGAAATCCGGGCCATCAAGGAAGGCAAGGATCTCAGGCGTCGTCGTCACGGCATTTTTGCCGAGGCGTAGCACGCGTACATCCGGATCGCTGAGGCTGCCCAGGCCGACGCCGTCACCGCGTTCGATCTTGGCGTGCTTCCCCTTGCCGGAATAGGTGTAATCCCGCATGCCGAGGAAGGTGAAATTGTCATTACGAAGCCAGTTGAGGAATTCGACTGCTTCCGTACGCTCGGTCTTGCGCCGTGAAGAGCCGCGCTTGGACAATTCGTCCAGCGCCTCGTCAAGCTTCGCCAGCATCGGCCGCCAGTCACGATAGGCGGATTGCACCTGTGTGAGAACAAAGCGCAGCCGTTCTTCCAGCGTTGCGGCGGCCTGCTGTGTCAGCGGCGCAATATGCAACTGTATGAGGCTGATATTGTCAGCGGGATCATCCTCGGGTTCCGCGAGGCGATAACCCCCCTGCGCCTCGTCATCGCGCACGAGTATGGGATGCACTGCGAGGTAAAGGCCGCGATAAGTGCTGGTGACCTCGCCCATGACAGAATCATAAAGGAAAGGCATGTTGCGGCCGATAATGGTCAGGACCGTTACCGGAATCTCGCGCGGCGAAACACCTTCTACCTGAGCAATGCTGATGTGGGGCGTCTCTCCGGACCAATGCGACAGCGCCTGGAAACTGTGAGCCGCGCTCGCCGCCAGCATCTCGGCGGAATAATATTCTATATCGTCGGCACTTGCCCTTCCATAAAGAATACCTGGATCAAGAAATTGGACATTTTCGGCAACTGCCTGCTGGCGCGCTTTTTCGATCTGTTTTTCGCGTTTTGGATTATTTCTGTAGCCCATTTGACGTGGATTCCTCCAAAAATCACACTTTAATGTAAAAAAGCATCGTCAATTTACGGATTTTGCCTTTTCAGTCGAATCGGATATTGGCGTGGAATTACGAAGAGTTTAAGAGGCTTTCGTATTTCTTTGGTCGGTAAGTGAAATTTTTTTGCTTCTTTTGCCATGAGGGTCTGTCGCGAAGCATTTGACAGTATTTTAGCGGCTAATTTTTAGGCGGTTATTGAGCCGCCATGTGATGTTGCGGCCACGGTCGAAGCAAATTATTGATTTGCGCCTATTTTTGTGGTACACCAACGACACTGATCCACAGCGTGGCATTTGTGTGCCCAAAAACACCACGAAAGCAACACCTCTTTTGCACGCGGTTTCCGTGACATATCGAGCGTTTACGTTATCGAACCCCGCAAGACGGGAAGGTGTTTTTTTGCGCGCACGGCTGGACCAGTGCGGAGTCACCTGACGGTTCCCCCGTCTCATCAGGGCCTGACCGACCCAACCCCGGCATTGCCGGGTATGTAACAGGGAGTTTTTAGAACGAATGACGACCCAGCAGAAGAAATCTCCAGCACATCACGGTTTCAAGACCGGTGAAGCGATTGTGTATCCCGCTCATGGTGTCGGTACCATTTCTGCAATCGAGGAACAAGAAGTTGCCGGCATGAAGCTTGAGCTTTTTGTCATCGATTTCGAAAAAGACAAGATGCGTCTTAAAGTTCCCGTCGCCAAAGCTGTCAGCATCGGCATGCGTAAGCTTTCCGAAGGCGATTTTGTCGAGCGGGCGCTGAAAGTGGTGCAGGGCAAGGCACGCGTGAAGCGTACCATGTGGTCGCGCCGCGCCCAGGAATATGATGCGAAAATCAATTCCGGCGATCTTATCGCAATCGCGGAAGTGGTGCGCGATCTTTACCGTGCCGAAAATCAGCCGGAGCAGTCCTATTCCGAGCGTCAGCTTTATGAAGCTGCTCTCGATCGCATGGCGCGCGAAATTGCCGCCGTCAACAAGATGTCCGAAACCGAGGCTGTTCGCCTGGTGGAAGTCAACCTTGCCAAAGGCCCCAAGCGTGGCAAGGCTGTTGAAGAGGACGATTCTCAGGACGAAGCCGCTTAATACAGGCTTCTCCTTTCTAAAAAAACCCGCCGGAATGGCGGGTTTTTTGTTGTCCGATTGCAGGATGCATCTCAAAGGATGCGAATTTTCGTCCCCTTGCGCATATGCGGCAGAATACGCCGCATGTCTCTGGCGTGCAGGGCGACGCAGCCAGCAGTCGGCTCATATCCCGGGCGGATCAAATGCATGAAGATCGCCGAGCCTCGGTTGCGGCTTCTCGAGGTGATGTTCCAGTCAAGCACCAAGCAAACGTCGTAGAGACCGTCCTTGCGCATCATTTCCTCATGGCTTGGCGCAAAGGGCGCTTTGACCAGCCTGTTGTAATTGGCGTTACGGGGTTCGTCGCACCACAGCATGGACCCGCGCGTCCGCTGCATCGGCAATGTTGTGGTGATGCCGGTATTACGGTCGCCGCGATAAAATCCGTGCAGCAGGCGGGTGAGGGAAATGGGTGATTTGCCGTCTCCCTCGCGTTTCATCGCGGTGCGGCCGTTGCGCCCGATTGCGGCGGGAAAGGTGAGGTGTCCGAGCTGGACAATGGCACGGCTGATTTTTGACGGAGCCGGCCGAACCACGAGCGTTGATGCGCGTTTACGTTGTCTTGGCGAGGGTTTGCTCATGTTTTTCACGAGATTTTGCTTTGCAGGTTATTTAACGTGAAGTCATAGCACTTCGTTATATCATGGCAATGGGTTGACCTTTTACCGGCAAACCGCTGAATTGGCTGATAATTAGAGCGCCGCGCGTCATTATCGATGCATAGCGAACGCTCTAACTCTTTTAAACTAGGCATCGTGCTTCCCTAAAATCGAGCCCGATTTTTTGAGCCGAGGCGCTAAAGTAAGAAAGGCTGAGAATCCGAATGACGGCTCGCACTATCCTTCTGGTGGACGATGACGACGATCTTCGGGAGACGCTGACCGAGCAATTGTCTCCCTACGAGGAATTCTCACTACTGAGCGGTGCAAATGCCGCGCAGGCGATGCAGACCGCCAAGACCGCCCAGGTTGATCTCCTCATCATGGATGTCGGCCTTCCGGACATGGACGGCCGAGAGGCCGTGAAGCTGTTGCGCAAGGGCGGCTTCAAAGCGCCGATCATCATGCTGACCGGCCATGACACCGATTCCGACACGATTCTCGGGCTTGAAGCAGGCGCCAATGATTACGTGACGAAGCCGTTCCGCTTTGCCGTGCTTCTGGCGCGCATTCGGGCGCAGCTGCGTCAATATGAACAGAGCGAGGATGCGGTTTTCACCGTTGGTCCCTATCAGTTCAAGCCCAGCCAGAAGCTCTTGACGACCGAAGACGGCAAGAAAATCCGGTTGACGGAAAAGGAAGCGGCGATCATCCGTTATCTCTACCGTGCTGGCAGCGCCGTTGTTACCCGCGACGTCCTGCTGGAAGAGGTCTGGGGTTATAATTCCGGTGTGACGACGCATACGCTCGAAACGCATGTGTATCGTCTGCGTCAGAAGATCGAACGCGACCCTTCCAACGCTGAAATTCTGGTCACCGAGAACGGCGGATACAAGATCGTACCCTGAGCAGTGCGCTCTCTACGTCCCCCATATGTCGCAGTTTAAGGTTCACGCCGCGCGTCCGAAAAGGCACGCGGCGTTCTAACACCTTGTATTTTGAAGGCTGATATTGGAAAACCGCTATAGTGATGCAGGCGGTTTTCCGGAGTAACGAACGACATGGCCTTGACGGACGATATCATGCTGCTGGGGCAAGTGCCGTTGTTTGCGGGGTTCAGCGACGATCAGTTGCGGCTCATAGCCTTCGGTGCGGAACGCCGCAGGGTATCGGCGGGCCAGACGCTGTTCCGGGAGCATTCACCGGCGGAATGCGCCTTTGCGGTGACATCAGGCCATTTCGAGCTTTTTACGGCGGGGCGGGACGGTAAACCCGAACTGCAGGCAACACCGGGCAAAGGAGCGCTTCTGTCCGAACTTGCCCTTTTTACCCTCTGTGAACGGAAGTTCACTGCCGTTGCGGCGGAGGATTCCGAAGTCATCCGGATAACGCGTATCCTGTTTCACCGGCTGGTGGAGGAGTTTCCGGAGGTTGCCGATATCGTGTCGGCACGCATCCGTGACAATATCGCCGCGCTCGCGGCGGGTGCGGCCCGTTTACAGAACCGCTTCGTTTGAGGCCGCCTGGAAAACTCTGCTTCAGAACCGGAAATGGGCCGTAACCGGAACGTGGTCCGATGGCCGGTTCCAGCCGCGCGCCTCCTGCAATATGTCGATTTTTTCGAGCGAGGCGCCGAGATCCTGCGACGACCAGATATGGTCGAGACGCCGGCCACGATTGGCCGCTTCCCAATCCTTGGCGCGGTAGCTCCACCACGTATAGATCTTTTCCGTCTCCGGCACGTTCAGGCGCATCAGATCAAGCCAGTTGCCCTGCTTCATGATATCGAGCATGCCGTCGGTTTCGACAGGCGTGTGGCTGACGATCTTCAGCAGTTGTTTGTGTGACCAGACGTCATTTTCAAACGGTGCGATGTTGAGATCGCCGACAAGGATGGAGGAAGTGCCAGGCACGCCATCGGCGCGCAGTGCCTTCATTTCCTCGATGAAATCGAGCTTGTGGCCGAACTTCGGATTGATCGACCGATCTGGCTCGTCGCCACCGGCCGGAACGTAGAAATTGTGCAGCCGCACCCGGCGCGATCCGACCTGAAAAATCGCCGAGATGTGCCGCGCATCGCCAATACCGCAATAGTCCTGCCGGTGATCTTCGGTCAGCGGAATTTTCGAGGCAATCGCCACACCGTGATAGCCCTTCTGGCCGTGGATGATGACGTGCTCATAACCCAGTGCCTTCAGCGGTTTCATCGGAAACTCGCCATTCGGGCATTTCGTTTCCTGCAGGCAAAGAATGTCGGGTTTGTAACGCACCAGAAACTGCTCAACGATCGGCATTCTCAGCCGGACAGAGTTGATGTTCCAAGTGGTTATCGAAAACGACATACTGTGCTCCGCGTTTGCTGCCCCGAACTCCGTTGTTTCGAGACATGTTTCCGGGGCGCAGGCTTATAACATCGCGATGAAAACGGGAATGTATTTTAGCGGCAAAATGAAAAAGGCGACCGGAAGGCCGCCTTCGAACCGTTTTTCAAAAATAGAGCGTGCTCAGCCGCGCTTGCGTACTTCCTCATAGTTGATGTTGAAGACGCGCTCATCGAGGTTCACACCCGTCTGCACGTTGAAGATCATGACGGTGGTGTCCTTGTTCTGCGCATCGGTCGTCGTCCATTGCCTGAGATCGAAGGTTTTCGGGTCGAACATCAGGGTGATGGTCGAATCGCCGAAGATGCTCTTGTCGCCCAAAACGATGGTGGTCAGGTCCGATTCTTCCTTCACGTCCCGGACCTTCTGGTTGCCGAGATCGATCTTGTCGGACAGAAGCAGGCTGAGAGGGGTCTTGGACAGCGGATAGAGATCCCATGTCTTCAGCTTCATGTTGCCGATGACGACATTCTTGCCATCGGCGATGACCCGCATGGGTGAGGGGTCTTCATAATTGAAGCGAAGCTTGCCGGGCCGTTCGATGTAAAATTTGCCGCCGGTCTGTTCGCCGCGCGGGCCAAACTGCACAAATTCGCCCATCATGGTTTTGACCGACGAGAAGTGATTGGCGATTTTCTGCGCGGTTGCGCCATTGCCGGCTGCCTGGGCAAAGGCGTCAAGCGGCGACAGGCCCGCCATGACCGCGGCCATGGAAAATGCCGTCAGCACGCCACGCCGCGTCATCCCGTTTTCAGGTGCGCTTGCGGTGGCCGTTTCGCCGGTGGTGAGGTCGTTCATTCTGTTCTCCTTCATCGCAGCGATTGTCCGCATAAAAGGCGGCGGCTTCATGACGTTGGAAGCGTGTAATAACGCTTCTTGGCGCCGCTTGGTTGCGCGAGGCGTCGGGCCTTTGCCTTGTGCATGTCGTTATCCCGAAACCGCTATGCCCTTTCGGGGGGGCATGCCATTACCGCTCGATGATATCCGCTTCCGTGGGTACGAGGATTTCGCGTTTTCCGGCATGATTGGCGGGGCCGATGATGCCCTCCTGCTCCATGCGCTCGATCAGCGAGGCGGCGCGGTTATAGCCGATGCCGAGACGTCGCTGCACATAGGAGGTGGAGGCTTTTCCGTCCCTCAGCACGACGGCGACAGCCTGGTCATAGGGGTCTTCGGAATCGGAGAAGTTGCCAGTGCCGGCCGGGCCGCTGCCAGCGCCATCCTCGTCGTCTTCCTCGGTGATCGCCTCCAGATATTCCGGCGAGCCTTGTGTCTTCAGATAGGCGACGATTTCCTCCACCTCGTTGTCGGAAACGAAGGGGCCGTGCACGCGCTGGATGCGCCCGCCGCCCGCCATGTAGAGCATGTCGCCCATGCCGAGCAGCTGTTCGGCACCCTGCTCTCCAAGAATGGTGCGGCTATCGATCTTCGAGGTCACCTGGAAGGAGATACGGGTGGGGAAGTTGGCCTTGATGGTGCCGGTGATGACATCGACGGACGGACGCTGGGTGGCCATGATGACATGGATGCCGGCGGCGCGCGCCATCTGCGCCAGGCGCTGCACCGCGCCTTCGATGTCTTTGCCCGCTACCATCATCAGGTCGGCCATTTCGTCGATGATGACGACGATATAGGGCAGGGGCTTCAGATCGAACTCTTCCGTCTCGTACATCGCTTCGCCGGTCTGGCGATCGAAGCCGGTCTGCACGGTGCGGGTGAGGATTTCGCCCTTGTCGAGTGCCTGCTGCACGCGGCTGTTAAAACCGTCGATATTGCGCACGCCGATCTTCGACATCTTCTTGTAGCGTTCCTCCATCTCGCGCACCGTCCATTTCAGGGCCACGACGGCCTTTTTGGGATCCGTGACAACGGGGGAAAGCAGATGCGGAATGCCGTCATAGATGGAGAGTTCGAGCATTTTTGGGTCGATCATGATCAGGCGGCACTGTTCTGGAGACATGCGGTAAAGCAGCGACAGGATCATGGTGTTGATGGCGACCGACTTGCCCGAACCGGTGGTGCCGGCGACGAGAAGATGCGGCATCTTGGCGAGATCGGCGATGACGGGCTCGCCACCGATCGTCTTGCCGAGCGCCATTGCGAGCTTGGCCTTGCTGTTTTCGAAATCGCGGCTGCCAATCAGTTCGCGCAGGAACACGGTTTCGCGCGTCTGGTTCGGCAGTTCGATGCCGATGGCGTTGCGGCCGGGCACAACCGCGACACGGGCGGCAATCGCGCTCATGGAGCGGGCAATGTCATCTGCAAGGCCGATGACACGCGAGGATTTGATGCCGGGTGCCGGCTCCAGTTCATAGAGCGTGACGACAGGGCCGGGGCGGACATGGATGATTTCGCCCTTGACGCCGAAATCCTCAAGGACCCCTTCCAGCAGGCGGGCATTCTGCTCAAGTACTTCTTCGCTCAGCATATTGTCGCGCACGACGTTCTTCGGTTCCGCCAGAAGATGAACGGTGGGCAACTGGAAGCCGTCTGCGGCGATAAACGAGGACTGCGCTTCCCTTGCCACGCGTTCGCTGGGTTTGGGCCGTGCCGAGGCAGCGGTTATTCTGGGCTGCCCGCGTCCCGGTGCCTGTCTGGGCGTGAATTTCTGATCGGCCTCGTCGGTACTGTCGTCGCCCGAGAGGATGCCGCTCGGCAGACGGCGTCCATCCGCATCGAAAGACGCTTCGTCATCCATGTCGCCATCGTGATCGAGCGCGATGGAGGGAGGCGACATCTGCCGGCGTGATGCGGCACGTTCCTCGAAAGATGGTTCGGAGCGCTGGTCAAGGCGGTTGATTGCGGTCTTCAGGCGTGAGGGTTCGTTCAGCGTGCCGAATTCATATTCGTTGAAATCGTAGGGATGTTCGAATTCATCGTGCAGGGACTTCGACTTCAGGCCGAACAGGCGGCGTAAGCGTGCCTGCGTGGTGTACCAGTAATGTGTGAGCGCGCCGAAGGCGAGAATGTTGGCGAAGAAGCCTTCACCGTCGTCTTCGTCATCCTCTTCAATCTCACGCGCGGCGCGAGCCTTGCTCGCAACCGGCGCCGGTTCTTCCCGCTCGAGTTCATCTTCCAGGCCGCCGACAACGCCTGCGGCAAACAGCATCAGCCAGGCGGCGGGCGCTGCGAATATGACGCCCAGCACGGTGGCAATGGTGCCGGTTGGGTAAGCGCCGATGAAAAGGGCGGGAAAGCGGAGAATCATGTCGCCGATGACGCCGCCGATGCCGTTTGGCAGCGGCCAGGTGACGGGGGCGGGAAAACAGCCAAGCGAGGCGGCGCAGACGATGGTGCCTGCGACCCAGGCGACGAGGCGGGCGGGTAGCCGGCTGAATTTGCGGCCGGCGATCAGGGTGATTGCCCAGGCGATGACCGGAAGAAGGGAAATGATTGCGGAAAGCCCGAGGAACTGCATGACGATATCGGCGAAGATGGCGCCGCCGTAACCCAGGAGATTGGTGGGCTGGTTCCCCGTGGCATAGGACAGGCTTGGATCGGCGACATTCCATGTGGCGAGAGCGGCAATGCCCAGCGCGATCGTCGCAAGCAGGGCAAAACCGGCCAGAGCCATGATCTGACGCACGAAAAACGCCGTCAGCACGAAGCGCGTGTGGCGACCATCGAATGTCGGAGATTGCATTCTGCCCATGTCCCTGAACCCGTCGTTTTTGTGGTTTCGGCAAGATCCGGCAGTTGACCTGATCCCGGATTGACAGGGAAAACTAACTGCTTGCTGGTTAATGCCGTGTTAACCATGCGGATTTTTGCCGTCTTCGGCGGATTTGCGGCAAAGAAAAAGGCCCGTCGAAACGGGCCTTTCTTTTGGGAAAGGGGATGGAGAACCCCTTTTCCAGATATCAGGAGTGGTAAGCGGCTTCGCCGTGGGTTGCGAGGTCGAGACCTTCGCGTTCTGCTTCCACCGGAACTCTGAGGCCGACGATCACGTCAACGATCTTGTAGAGGATCGCCGAGACGATGGCGCACCAGACGATGGTGATGGCGACGGCGACGAACTGCGTCCAGACCTGCGAGGCAATGGAGAAGTCCGCCTTGCCGGTGCCGCCGAGCAGCGGCGAGGTAAAGATGCCGGTGCCGAGGGCGCCGATGATGCCGCCGATGCCGTGCACGCCGAAGACGTCGGCCGTGTCGTCATAACCGAACTTGTTCTTCACCACGGAGACGAAGAAGTAGCAGATCGGCGAGACGATGAGGCCGAGAACGATGGCACCCATCGGGCCGACAGAGCCGGCAGCAGGCGTGACGGCGACGAGGCCGGCGATCATGCCCGAAGCGGCGCCCAGCATGGAGGCCTTGCCGCGGGTGAAGCTTTCAACCAGCGACCAGGAAACGATGGCGGCAGCCGTTGCGAGGAAGGTGTTCATGGTTGCGAGAACCGCACCGCCGGATGCTTCGAGGTTGGAGCCGGCGTTGAAGCCGAACCAGCCGAACCACAGCATGGCTGCGCCGACCAGCGTCAGGGTCATGGAGTGGGGTGCCATCATGTCCTTGCCGAAGCCGGTGCGCTTGCCGACCATGATCGCGCCGATCAGACCTGCAATACCGGCATTGATGTGAACGACCGTGCCACCGGCGAAGTCGAGAGCGCCCATGCCGAAGATCAGGCCATTTGCGTCCCAGACCATGTGTGCAATCGGGAAGTAGACGAAGGTGGCCCACAGGATGGTGAAGAGGATGACGGCGGAGAACTTGACGCGTTCAGCAAACGCACCAACGATCAGCGCCGGTGTGATGGCCGCAAAGGTCATCTGGAAGGCGATGAAGGTATATTCGTAGATCACCACGCCTTCAGAGAAGGTTGCCGAGGTGCTGTCAAGCGAAACGCCCGACAGGAACAGCTTGCCGAAGCCGCCGAAATAGGGACCGGTGCTGCCGCCGAAGGCGAAGGAGTAACCGTAGATCACCCAGACGAGCATCATGACTGCGGCAACGACCGTGCACTGCATGAGAACGGAGAGCATGTTCTTGGTGCGGACAAGGCCGCCGTAAAACAGCGCCAGACCGGGAATGATCATGAACAGCACGAGGATCGTCGCGACATACATGAAGGCTGTGTCGGCTTTTTCCGGAATGGGTGCCGCTGCTGCTGCCGGCGCGGCATCCTGGGCAAAGGCGATGGCCGGGGCCATCAGGGCTGCCATACCGGCGCCCAGCTTGCCGAGTGTTGAAAACTTGTTGAATTGCATAGCGAGAAAACTCCCCTGTCAGCCGTGCTTCAAAGCGCTTCTGTGTTGGTTTCGCCGGTACGGATGCGCACGGCCTGTTCGATAGAGTAGACGAAGATCTTGCCGTCACCGATCTGCCCGGTCTTTGCCGCGGATGCGATCGCCTCGACAGCCTTGTCGACGACGTCGGATGCGACGGCGATCTCGATCTTCAGCTTGGGAAGGAAGCTCACCGCATATTCCGTGCCGCGATAAATCTCGGTATGCCCCTTCTGGCGTCCGTAACCCTTCACTTCGGTCACGGTCAGGCCCTGGATGCCGACGCCGGTGAGCGCTTCGCGCACCTCATCCAGCTTGAACGGCTTGATAATGGCCATCACAATTTTCATCTGGTTTCCCATCCTTTGTTTGTCCTCGGCACGGAGCCGACTCTCCTTGCCGCTGGCAGATCAGTAACAGCGACTGCGGACATACATTCAAAGGGCGTGCCAGTTTTGGATGGGGCATCTAACTTATTGAAATATAAAATTTATATGACATGCGTCTGAAAAACGGGCACGAAGACGCGCAATTTTCGTCTATTAAATGTGCGGTTTTTGAAAAAAGCACATTATTTAATCAGTTGCCCTTTTGCGGATCAGACCTTCCTGTGCCACGGATGCGACCAGTTCACCCTGTCTGGTGAAAATATTGCCACGGGTCAGGCCGCGGGCGCCTGAGGCGCTGGGGCTGTCCTGCGTATAGAGCAGCCAGTCGTCCAGCCGGCAGGGACGATGGAACCACATGGCATGATCGAGGCTCGCCACCTGAATGGATGGGTCGAAGATCGTCGTGCCATGGGCATAAAGCGAGGTGTCTAGCAGGGTCATGTCCGAGAGATAGGCGAGAATGGCCGATTGCAGGCGCGGATTGTCAGGCACGTCGCCAACGGCGCGGACCCAGATGTCCTGCTGCGGTTCCAGTTTTTCCTTCGAGATATAATGGGTCAGTGAAACCGGTCGTATCTCGATCGGCCGCTTGTTGCTCCAGTAGTTCCGGATCGAAGCCGGCGCCTTGGCCAGAAAGGCTGCCTGCATCTGCTCTTCACTCATCAGTTTTTCGGGCGGCGTCACATCAGGCATTTTTATCTGATGGGTAAAACCGTCCTCGAAGATCTGAAACGACGCCGACATGGAAAAAATCGCCTTGCCATGCTGGATGGCGACCACGCGGCGGGTGCAGAAGCTTGCGCCGTCGCGGATACGCTCCACCTGGTAGACGATAGGCACCAGCGGATCGCCGGGGCGCATGAAATAGGAGTGCAGCGAATGCACCTGGCGGTTATCATCCACCGTTCTTTGTGCCGCAATCAGGGCCTGAGCGATGACCTGGCCGCCGAAAACCCGCTGCCAGCCGATTTGCGGGCTTTCGCCGCGAAACAGGTTCTCTTCCAGCTTCTCGAGATCGAGCGTGGCGATGAGATTGACCATCGGGTCTGACGTTTGCGAGGGATGCGACATTTTTTCGACCTGCTCCGGCTGTAGGAAGATGTCACATGGTCTATAGTGCGGCTATGATGCGTGCACAAGATTTGAGGAGAAGCGCGATGCTGGACGTGGTGGTGGCAGGCGGCGGATATGTCGGCCTTTCGGTTGCTGTCGCAATCAAGCAGGCGGCCGGGCACCTCAATGTGCAGGTGATTGAGGCTGCTCCTGATGATGTGTGGAAGAAAGATGTGCGCGCCTCCGCCATTATTGCGGCGGCCACGCGCATGCTCGACGTCTTCGGCATATGGAGCGAAATCGAGCCTGAAGCGCAGCCCATCAACAGGATGATCGTCACCGATTCGAAGACTGCCGATCCGGTTCGCCCGGTGTTTCTGACCTTCGATGGAGCGGTGGAAGAGGGCAGGCCGTTTGCCCATATGGTTCCGAATGTTGCGATGGTCGGGGCGCTGAGGGGCCTGTGCGACCGCCTCGGCATCGAAATCCGCCACGGGCTCAGCGTTTCCGGCTTTACCGCGGGTGCGCAATCGACGGCAATCAGCCTTTCCGACGGCTCATCTGTCGACGCACGATTGTTGATTGCCTGCGACGGGGTTCGCTCAGCGCTGAGAGATATGGCCGGCATCAAGACCGTGCAATGGGATTATGACCAGGCCGGTATCGTCACCACTGTCGAACATGAGCGGCCACATGAGGGCTGCGCGGAAGAGCATTTCCTGCCGTCAGGACCTTTCGCCATCCTGCCGCTCAAGGGAAACCGGTCGTCGCTTGTCTGGACCGAACGCAAGGCTGATGCCGACAGGCTGGTGGCCTCCGATGATCTGGTGTTTGAGGAGGAACTCGAGCGCCGGTTCGGCCATAAGCTCGGATCTATCCGCCCCGTCGGGCCCCGCCGGGCCTTTCCCCTCGGCCTGACGCTGGCGCGCTCCTTCGTTGCCCCTCGTTTTGCGCTTGCCGGCGATGCGGCGCATGGCATTCACCCGATCTCGGGGCAGGGTCTCAATCTCGGCTTCAAGGACGTCGCGGCTCTCGCCGAAACCGTGGTTGAGGCCGATCGTCTTGGTCTCGATATAGGCTCTCTCAATGTTCTGGAGCGTTATCAGTCCTGGCGGCGTTTCGATACGCTGCGAATGGGCGTGACGACGGATGTGCTTAACCGGCTTTTCTCCAATGATGTCGGTCCCATCCGCATCATGCGCGATTTCGGTCTTGGCGTGGTCGATCGTTTGCCGGGTCTGAAATCCTATTTCATCGGTCAGGCAGCCGGCACGACGGATGCAAATGCGCCGCGCCTGCTTAGCGGCCAGACGCTCTGATCCAGCACCTTTCGCAGGTTCCAGATCGGCTTTTCCGCGATTGCCGCTTGACAGTCGATTCCGGTATTTTCTGTCTGAAGGTTTTGCCATAAAGCTGAATCCGGCCAAGGACTTATCCGGATTCATAATCTTGTATGGGCCGTGCTTTCACCAACCAGATGTTGCGGAGAACAAAAGCTGAATCACCGTGAGTCAGCGATTCGTATTCGATTCGTTCGCAGACTGTTCTTTGCCACGCCTGATTCCGTTTTCGCCGGATTCTTTTTTCTTGATTAACCGGCTGAATCTGCATGGAAAATTGCGGGAATGAGGCATCTTGCATCAGTTTGCAATCAAGGCCTATTGCCTTTGCCGACGGGCGTTGCCATGTGTGGTGCGCGTGTCCACGTCCATGATGGCGCAGGGCACGGCAAGCAGATGAAGTCGATTCGCGGATAGTACGTTGAATTTTCGCCCCATGATCCTGAGCGGCCGCGGTGTCACGGCCGTTCTCGGCCCCACCAATACCGGCAAGACCCACTACGCGATCGAGCGGATGGTCGCGCATGGCAGCGGTGTCATTGGCCTGCCGCTGCGTCTTCTGGCGCGCGAGGTTTATACCCGCCTGGTGGAGAAGGTGGGTGCGCCGAACGTGGCGCTGATTACCGGCGAAGAAAAAATATCTCCTCCCAAAGCCAAATATTCCGTCTGCACCGTGGAAGCCATGCCGCGCGAGACGACCGCCGCCTTTGTCGCGATCGACGAAGTTCAGCTCGCCGGCGATCTGGAGCGCGGCCATATCTTCACCGACCGCGTGCTGCATCTGCGCGGGCGGGAGGAAACACTGCTTCTGGGTGCCGGCACGATGCGCCCGATCCTTGAAAAGCTGCTGCCGGGAATTACGGTGGTCGAGCGGCCACGCCTGTCGCAGCTCTTTTATGCAGGGCAGAAAAAGATTACCCGCCTGCCGCAACGCACGGCAATCGTCGCGTTTTCGGCAGAAGAAGTTTATGCCATCGCCGAGCTGGTGCGCCGCCAGCGCGGCGGCGCGGCCGTGGTGATGGGCGCTCTCTCACCGCGTACGCGTAACGCCCAGGTCGGGCTCTACCAGTCCGGCGATGTTGAATATCTGGTGGCGACCGACGCCATCGGCATGGGTCTCAACCTCGATGTCGATCATGTCGCCTTTGCGCAGGACCGTAAATTCGACGGTTATCAGTTCCGCAATCTCAATCCCGGCGAAATCGGCCAGATCGCCGGCCGCGCCGGCCGCCATCTCCGCGATGGCACCTTCGGCGTAACGGGGCGCGTCGATCCGTTCGACGACGAGCTGGTGGAGCGGATCGAAACCCATCAATTCGATGCGGTGAAAGTGCTGCAATGGCGGACGAAAAATTTCGATTTTTCCTCCATCGCCAATCTGCGCCTGAGCCTTGATGCCGCTCCGACAATCCAGGGACTTTCCCGAGCCTTACCCGCCATCGACCAGCAGGCGCTGGAATATCTGTCGCGTTACCCCGAAATCATCGACGTGACGACGAGCGATGCGCGGGTGGAAAAACTCTGGGAGGCCTGCGCGCTTCCCGACTATCGCCGTATCGCGCCAGCCCAGCATGCCGACCTGATCTCGACGCTTTATTTCGACCTCGTGAAACGTGGTGCGGTGAACGAAGATTTCATGGCTGAGCAGGTGCGCCGCGCCGACCGCACGGATGGAGAGATCGATACATTGTCTGCGAGGATTGCGCAGATCAGAACATGGACTTATGTATCGAACCGCCCAGGATGGCTTGCCGATCCGACACACTGGCAAGAAAAGACGCGGGAAATCGAGGATCGATTGTCCGATGCGCTACATGAAAGGTTGACGAAACGCTTTGTTGATCGCAGGACATCTGTGCTCATGAGGCGCCTGAGAGAGAATGCGATGCTTGAAGCTGAAATCAGTGTAAATGGTGATGTCTTCGTAGAAGGACATCACGTCGGCCAATTGGCCGGATTCCGGTTCACGCCGGTGTCGGGAATGGAAGGGCCGGATCAGAAGGCCGTGCAAGGTGCGGCCCAGAAGGCGCTCGCTCTCGAATACGAGGCGCGTGCAGCGCGTCTGCATGCCAGTGGAAACGGCGATCTCGCTTTGAGCTCCGATGGTCTGGTTCGCTGGTTGGGCGAACCGGTGGCCCGCCTTTCGGCAGGTGATAACATCATGAAGCCGCGGGTGATCCTGCTGGCCGACGAACAGTTGAGCGGCAATGCCCGTGACCATGCGCTGGCGCGCGTCGAACGTTTCGTCAATCATCAGATTGCGACCGTGCTGAAGCCACTGGATGACATTTCGCGCGCCGAAGACCTTCAGGGTCTGGCGAAGGGTCTGGCGTTCCAGCTGGTCGAAAATCTTGGCGTTCTGTTCCGCCGTGACGTCACCGAAGACGTGAAGTCGCTGGATCAGGATGCACGTGCCTCCATGCGCCGCTACGGCGTGCGTTTCGGTGCCTATCACGTCTTCCTGCCTGCACTGCTGAAGCCGGCTCCGGCCGAGCTTGTCACGCTGCTCTGGGCGCTGAAGAATGACGGCCTCGGCAAGCCGGGTTATGGCGATCTCATTCCGGTTCTGGCCGCCGGCCGCACCTCGGTGGTGACCGATCCCGCTTTCGAGCGGATGTTCTACAAGCTTGCCGGTTTCCGTTTCCTTGGAAAGCGCGCCGTTCGTATCGACATTCTCGAGCGCCTGGCCGATCTCATCCGTCCGCTGTTGCAGTGGAAGCCCGGCCAGCAGCCGCGTCCGGAAGGCGCTTATGACGGCCGCCGTTTCACGACGACGACCGCGATGCTTTCCATTCTCGGCGCAACGCTTGACGACATGGAAGAGATCCTCAAGGGTCTTGGTTACCGCGCCGATCAGGTGACGGCGGAAGAGGCGCAGGCCTTCCTCGCCAATCAGGCCGGGGCTGCTGCTCCGGCCATTGCCGATCAGGTGACGGCAGACGAGGAAAGCGCTGAAACCGAGCAGGACGAGCCGGCTTCCGAAGAGCAGGCATCCGAGACGGTGGCTGTTGCGGAAGTCGAAGCCGCTGAAGAAGCGCCGGTTGCGGAAGCTGTCAGCGAGGAGGCTGCTGCTGGCGAAGCCGTACCCGCTGAAAGCGCTGAGGCAACCGAGCCGAAGCCCGTTCTTCTGTGGCGTCCTGGTGGCCGCAATGAAAACCAGCGCGGCGACAACCGTCGTCCCGGCAATCGCGGTCATGGTCGTGAACAGGGAGCTCGCGAGCAGGGTGAGCGTCGTGGCGAAGGCCGTCGTGACAATCGTGACGGTGCAAATCGTGACGGGGCAAATCGCGAAGCTACCAATCGCGGCGGTGAGGGCGAGCGCAAGCGTGATGGCGGACGCCCTGATCGCGGCAATCGCAATGATCGTCAGGATCGTGGCGAGCGCAAGGACAGGCCTGATCGTAACGACCGCGGCGGAAAGCCGCAGGGTCAGCAGCGGTTCGAAGCCAAGCCACCCCGCAAGGAGAAGCCGATCGATCCGGATTCGCCTTTCGCAAAGCTCGCTGCTCTCAAGGAGCAGCTGAAGAAGTAAGCCCATGGGGAGCAACGAACAGCCACTGGAGAGCGCGCGTCAGCGTCTGGACAAGTGGCTGTTCTTTGCCCGCATGGCCAAATCCCGTTCGCTTGCCCAGGGCTACGTCCAGTCGGGTCACGTCAAAGTCAACGGTGTCACTATTCGCCAACCCAGCCATACGGTAAAGGCGGGTGACAGGCTCGATATCGGTTTCGAGCGCATGGACAGGGTGCTGGTCGTAAAGTCCGGAGGGGCACGGCGCGGACCCTACGAAGAAGCAAAACTTCTCTATGACGATCTGACGCCGCCCCGCGACCCATCCGACCGGTTTAGTCCGCTGGAGCAGGCGATGCGTGAACCGGGCAGCGGTCGTCCGACAAAAAAAGAGCGCCGGGCGCTCGACAGGTTTCTGTCTGATAGTGACGGAAGCAAAGATTAGAATAAACCTCCCGGCCGGACCCGTTTTTCAGAATTGTTTATCCTTGCTATCTGAAGTCAAAGGCATTACGTCCTTTGCGAAATTGCCCTGTCTGAATTCCGGGCGTCGGCTTGTGTTCCGAAGCCCAAAGACCCGGTCTGCATATTCTGGAGTTCATCATGACATATGTCGTGACCGACAATTGCATCCGCTGCAAATACACCGATTGCGTTGAAGTCTGCCCCGTGGACTGCTTTTACGAGGGTGAAAATTTTCTCGCCATCAATCCTGACGAATGTATCGATTGCGGTGTGTGCGAACCGGAATGTCCCGCCGAGGCGATCAAGCCCGATACAGAGCCGGGTCTCGACAAATGGCTGACGCTCAATGCCGAATATGCGGCGATCTGGCCGAACATCACCATCAAGCGTGACCCGATGCCGGAAGCCAAGGAAATGGACGGCGTAGCAGGTAAGCTGGAGCTTTATTTCTCCGCCGAACCTGGACAGGGCGACTGATTTTTCAACGATACGGCGTCTTCTGCGCCGTTATTTTTAAAGCCCTCGCAGCCCAGGCGCGAGGGCTTTTTGCTGCACTTCAGCAGGTCATCCGCCGCGGCCCGATTGCAGGGTGGTCGACAGCAGCGTCAAAAGAGCCACGCTGTCTTCCAGGCTTTGCCGCTGGCGGCTTTGCAGTATGGCGGCCTGCAGACGGTTCATTTCGCGGGCGATCGCCGCTGGCTGCCATGTCCGCAACGCTCTTTCGATGATCGGCTTTCGGCGAAAATGGATGTGGCGTCCTAGTGTCTGCATCACCTGCCCGGCCTGCTGCTTTTTCTCGTCCATCTCCGCCCGCATCTGGTCGAGCAGCTGGAATTGCTTAAGGCACCCCTGAAGCACGAGGAAGATCGGCGTCTTCGATGCAACGATCTTCTGGGTGGCATAGAAAAAGGCGTTCCTGTCGCCTTTCAGGATGGCATCAACGGCATCGTCAGTGGAAACCGTGCTGGCATCGCCGATGATCGCCAGCACGTCTTCTTCTTCAATCACTTCCGCGCCACGGCAATAAAGTGCCAGCTTGCGAATTTCGTTGCGCGATGCGATGCGATCACCGCCCAGGGATTCGATCAGCCTTTGCCGTGCGGCGGGCGCGATGCGCAGATTGTCGCTGGAAAGCTCCTGATCGATCAATGCGTTCAACGATCGCGCATCGTCCGCATAACACGGGATCGCGGCGATTGAGCGCGCGGGCTCCGCGATCTTGCGCAGCCCCGTGCCCTTCTTGATATCGCCAGCCTCTATGATCAGGAAGCTTGCCTCAGGCGGTGTCTCGGCCAAAATCTGGAGAGCGTCCACCAGTGCTTTTTCCGCCGCCGCACCCTTTACCCAAACGAGTTTCTCACCACCGAAAAGGCCGATGGCGTTCACCTCATCGAGAAGGCGACCGGGATCGCCCTGCAGATCGGATGCGGTCAACTTCAGTGACGCGAAGGCGTCATCGGGATCGATGCCGGTCTTTTTGGCGATGAGGCTTGCCCGCTCCGACACAAGGCCGCGATCCGGACCATAGAGCACGAAAACGCGAAAGCGCTCCGCCGGATTTTCGGCGAAGCGCTCAAACTCATGCGATTTTATCTCCGCCACGGCCGCGCTTCTCAGCGGCCGAGGGTGGCGGCGATATCGGTGCGGATGATTTCAGCCAGTTCCCGGGCCGCCCGGTTTTCGGCGTCGCGGGTCGCCCTGATCTTGGCGAATTCCTGCTGCGGCAGGTCCACCTGCGCCGTCACGTTGCGGCGTGCGGAGCGCAGGATCTGGCCATCGGAAATACGCGTCAGGACATATTGACCGCTCATCACCACGCGGCCGGGATAAGGGCCGTCATAGTTGTTGTTGGTGCGGGTCGTCAGGTCGTAATTCTCGACCTCCGTGGAGGTGGCGCTCGAGCTTACGGAAATCTTGACATTATACTGCGCCGTGGCCGGTTCACCCGCGCCGCCGGCCATCAGGAAGATCAGCTGGTTGCGGACTTCCTGTCCAACCCTGCCACCAACCTCGGAGACACTGACGGCTGCCAGCCGCTCCTTGGTTCCGGAGGCCTCGCCATAAAGCGGGCGCACCTGGCAGCCCGCCAGAAGACCGGCCATCATCACGACGGAAATTGCTGCCGCGACGCGGCTCCATCTCGAAAAAACGTCAGACAACAATGTTCACAATCCTCTGCGGAACCACGATGACTTTCTTGGGCTCGCCACCGGCAAGAATAGATTTGACGGCATCCAGAGCAAGGGCAGCCGCACGGACCGCATCTTGATCCGCATCGCGCGCGATTGTCAATTCACCGCGCTTCTTGCCGTTGACCTGAACCGGCATGACCACGTCGTTTTCCTCGACCAGCGAGGCGACGAAGACCGGCCATGGCGTCTGGGCCACGAGACCCTCATTGCCCAGCGCCGACCAGCATTCTTCCGCCAGATGCGGTGTCATGGGGGCGATGATACGAATGAGGATTTCAACGGCGTCACGCGCCGCTGCCTTGGCGTCGTCAGACTTGCCGCCTGCTGCGACGTCCGCAAGCGGTCCAGCCAGGGCATTGACGAGCTCGTAGATGCGGGCGATCGCCTTGTTGAAGGCGAGCTTGTCCAGATCATCCTGAACGGCCTTCAGCGTCTTGTGGGCGGCCTTGGAGGCTGCCAATCCTTCGCCCTCGGTTGCCGGCTTCGGCTTGACGTTCTTCAGCTCCCCGGCAACTTCGCCGATGATGCGCCAGACGCGCTGGACGAAGCGGTTTGCACCCTCCACCCCGGCTTCGGACCAGATGACGTCGCGATCCGGCGGAGAGTCCGACAGAACGAAGAAACGTGCGGTATCCGCCCCATAGGATGCGATGATATCGTCCGGGTCGACCACGTTCTTCTTGGACTTCGACATCTTCTCGATGGAGCCGATCTTCACTTCCGCGCCGGAAGACAGGAGGAATGCCCGGCGTGCGCCGTCCGCCTCTTCGATGCGCAGGTCCGCGGGGGCTATCCATTCGCGGCTCATGCCTTCGCCGTGGCTATAGGTCTCGTGAACCACCATGCCCTGCGTGAACAGGCCCTTGAAGGGCTCCTTGACGCCGACATGGCCGGTCTCGCGCATGGCGCGGGTGAAGAAGCGCGAATAGAGCAGGTGCAGGATGGCATGCTCGATGCCGCCAATATATTGATCGACCGGCAGCCAGTGATTGGCAACTTTCGGGTCGGTCGGCTGGTCTTCCCACGGCGCTGTAAAGCGGGTGTAATACCAGCTGGAGTCGACGAAGGTGTCCATCGTGTCGGTTTCGCGCCGCGCGTCATGGCCGCATTGCGGGCAGGAAACGTGACGCCATGTGGGGTGGCGATCCAGCGGGTTGCCGGGCACGTCGAAAGTCACATCGTCGGGCAGCTTGACCGGCAGGTCCTTTTTCGGAACCGGAACCACGCCGCAGACTTCGCAGTGAATGACCGGGATCGGGCAACCCCAGTAACGCTGGCGGGAAATGCCCCAGTCGCGCAGGCGGAAATTGACCTTGCGTTCGGCCTGCGGTGCATTCCCCAGCATCTCGGCGGACAGCTTCTGCACGACGGCTTCGAAGGCGTCGGCCGTCTTCATGCCGTTCAGGAAGCCGGAATTGATCATCACGCCATCATCGGTGAAGGCGGTGTCTTCAACGGTAAAGCTTTCGGAGTCGGGACCTTCGGGTGCGACGACGGCCACGACCGGCAGGCCGTATTTGCGGGCGAAGTCCAGATCGCGCTGGTCACCCGAGGGGCAGCCGAAGATTGCGCCGGTGCCGTAATCCATCAAGACGAAATTGGCGACATAGACGGGCAGTTCCCAGCTGGGATCCAGCGGGTGAACGACCTTGACGCCGGTATCGATGCCCTTCTTTTCAGCGGTTTCAAGCGCTGCCAGAGAGGTGCCATGGCGGCGGCATTCGTCGCAGAACGCGGCAATATCAGGGTTGTTCGCCGACAGTTCCTTTGCCAGCGGATGGTCGGCGGCGATCGCCAGGAAGGAGGCGCCGAACAGGGTGTCGGGACGCGTTGTATAAACGGTGATGTCGGAAAAACCTTCCGGCGCCGTCTCAGTGACGGTCTGCCAGCGCAGCGACAGGCCTTCGGAACGGCCGATCCAGTTCTTCTGCATCAGGCGCACTTTTTCCGGCCACTGGTCCAGTTCATCCAGTTCGTCCAGCAGGTCCTGGCTGAAATCGGTGATGCGGAAGAACCATTGCGTCAGTTCGCGCTGTTCGACCAGCGCGCCGGAGCGCCAGCCGCGGCCGTCGATCACCTGCTCATTGGCCAGAACCGTGTGGTCGACCGGGTCCCAGTTGACCTTGGACTGCTTGCGGTAAACCAGGCCCTTTTCCATGAAATCGACAAACAGCGCCTGCTGACGATGGTAATATTCCACATCGCAGGTTGCGAATTCACGGGTCCAGTCCAGTGACAGGCCCATGGATTTCAGCTGGCCGCGCATGGTGGCGATGTTCTGGTAGGTCCAGTCCTTGGGGTGGACCTTGTTCTGCATGGCTGCGTTTTCCGCAGGCATGCCGAAGGCATCCCAGCCCATCGGGTGCAGAACGTTGAAGCCGCGCGCGCGCTTGTAACGCGCAACCACATCACCCATCGCGTAGTTGCGGACATGGCCCATATGGATGCGTCCCGAGGGATAGGGAAACATCTCCAGAACGTAATATTTCTCGCGCGGGTCGCTGTTATCGGTGACGAAAACCTTGTCTTCGTTCCATTTTTGCTGCCAGCGCGGCTCGGCGTCGCGAGGATTGTAACGTTCGATGGCCATTGTCTAAAATTCCGGGTATCGAGGGGAAAAATTTGCGCTGACCTTCACCATGAAACGACCGGGGCGTCAAGTTTGGCGGGGCATTCGGGCGTTCAATCTTGGTCAGCGTGCCTCAAATGGTGCTAAAGGTGCTTGGCATCAAGGTAATCGGCGTCTAGTTAGCGGTTCGAACGGTTTAAAAAGGTCTTGTGATGGAAATCGAAGCACGTCTTGAAGATGTCAGGCAGCGCATTGCGGATGTTGCGGAAAAATCCGGCCGCAAGGCGACGGATGTTGCCCTGGTTGCTGTCTCGAAGACATTCGACGCAGAAGCGATCCAGCCCATCATCGATGCCGGCCAGCGCGCGTTTGGCGAAAACCGCGTGCAGGAAGCACAGGGCAAGTGGCCTGCCCTCAAGGAGAAGACATCTGATATCGAGCTGCATCTGATCGGCCCGCTGCAATCCAACAAGGCGGCAGATGCGGTGGCGCTGTTTGACGTCGTGCAGAGTATCGACCGGGAAAAGATCGCCCGCGCGCTTGCCGAAGAATGTGCCAGACAGGACCGCAGCCTGCGATTTTATGTGCAGGTCAACACCGGCCTCGAGCCGCAGAAGACCGGCATCGATCCGCGTGAAACCGTTGCTTTCGTTGCTTTTTGCCGCGACGAGTTGAAATTGTCGGTCGAGGGATTGATGTGCATTCCGCCGGCAGAAGAAAATCCCGGGCCGCATTTTGCGCTTCTGGCCAAGCTTGCCGGGCAATGCGGCCTTGAGAAGCTTTCCATGGGCATGTCCGGCGATTTTGAAACCGCCGTCGAGTTCGGCGCCACCAGCGTTCGGGTGGGCTCGGCGATCTTCGGCAGCCGGTAAAATCCTTAAAAATAAAAAACCCGGCGCTGCGGCCGGGTTTCAAATGTCGGAAAGACTTCGATCAGTATTGATCGTCCTCGTCTTCGTCCTTCGGTGCAGACTTCAGCGAGGAGAGCTTCTTGAACACGGCGTCGGCGTCGATCTGCTCTTCTTCCTCACGCTGGAAGTTGTAATCCAGACCTTCCGTCGCCGTTGCCGGCTGCAGTGTGTTGCCAAGCTCTTCGGCTGTTGGCAGCGGACGGCCGCGCGAAGCGCGTTCGACTTCAAGGTCAAGATCGATCTGGCTGCAGAGGCCGAGCGTTACCGGATCCATCGGCGTCAGGTTGGCCGAGTTCCAATGGGTGCGGTCGCGAATCTGCTCGATGGTGGACTTGGTGGTGCCGACGAGACGCGAAATCTGTGCGTCCTTCAGTTCCGGATGGTTGCGAACCAGCCAGAGAATGGCGTTCGGACGGTCCTGGCGCTTGGAAACCGGCGTATAACGCGGGCCACGGCGCTTGGATTCCGGCACGCGCACCTTCGGCTCGGAAAGCTTGAGCTTGTGGTTGGGGTTGCCTTCGGCGCGGGCGATCTCGTCGCGGGAAAGCTGTCCCGTCGCGATCGGATCGAGACCCTTGATGCCCTGTGCGGCTTCACCGTCGGCAATCGCCTTGACTTCCAGCGGATGCAATTTGCAGAACGTGGCTATCTGGTCGAACGACAGCGCGGTGTTGTCAACCAGCCATACAGCAGTTGCCTTTGGCATGAGCAATTGTTGAGCCATAGATACAGTCCTTCTGTCCGTCCGCGCCGGTGTCGCGGGCGTGGTATCAACCACTGAATTTCCGGAATATGACGGCTCTATAGCGGCATTGCATCAGAATTGCAATTCTTTGTGAAACAAATGACCTTTGTCTAATTGCCGTGTGCATTTGAACTGCTATGAATTCAACACATGCCTGAGGTGGGAGTCTCAAGGCGCGCTCATAACAGGACATACTTGGTTTCAGGAGGAGTTTATGTCTGCCAAAATCTACCCGGTGCTCAAATCGGCGAAAGCCCGCACGCTCATCGACAATGAGCGGTACCAGAAATGGTATCAGGAGAGCGTCGAGGATCCGGAAAAATTCTGGGACAAGCACGGCCGGCGGATCGACTGGTTCAAGCCCTATACCAAGGTCAAGAACACCTCCTTCAAGGGACGTGTGCCGATCAAGTGGTTCGAGGATGGCCTGACGAACGTCTCCTACAACTGTATCGACAGGCATCTGAAGACGCATGGCGAGCGCACGGCGATCATCTGGGAAGGCGACAATCCCTATATCGACAAGAAGATCACCTATAACCAGCTCTATGATTATGTCTGCCGTCTGGCCAATGTGCTGAAGAAGCACGGCGTCAAGAAGGGTGACCGCGTCACCATCTACATGCCGATGATCCCCGAGGCGGCCTATGCCATGCTCGCCTGCGCCCGCATCGGTGCCGTGCATTCCGTCGTTTTTGGCGGCTTCTCGCCGGAAGCGCTGGCCGGCCGTATCGTCGACTGCGAATCAACCTTCGTCATCACCTGCGATGAAGGCGTGCGCGGCGGCAAGCCGATCCCGCTCAAGGAAAACACCGACAAGGCGATCGATATTGCCGCCAAGCAATATGTCATCGTCAACAAGGTTCTTGTCGTGCGCCGCACCGGCGGCAAGACCGGATGGGCGCCGGGCCGCGATATCTGGTACCATCAGGAAATCGCCACGGTGAAACCGGATTGCCCGCCGGCGAAGATGCGGGCGGAAGATCCACTGTTCATCCTCTACACATCGGGTTCCACCGGCAAGCCGAAGGGCGTTCTGCACACGACGGGTGGTTACCTCGTCTATACGTCGATGACGCATGAATATGTGTTCGACTACAAGGATGGCGAGGTCTTCTGGTGTACGGCGGATGTCGGCTGGGTTACCGGCCATTCCTACATCGTCTACGGGCCGCTTGCGAATTGTGCGACGACGCTGATGTTCGAAGGCGTTCCCAACTTCCCGGATCAGGGTCGTTTCTGGGAAGTCATCGACAAGCACAAGGTCAATATCTTCTATACCGCACCGACGGCGCTCCGGTCGCTGATGGGGGCGGGCGACCAGTTCGTCACGCGTTCGTCGCGAGAAAGCCTGCGGCTGCTTGGAACGGTCGGTGAGCCGATCAATCCGGAAGCGTGGGAGTGGTATTACCATGTGGTCGGCGAGGACAAGAGCCCGATCGTCGACACCTGGTGGCAGACGGAAACGGGTGGCATTCTGATATCGCCGTTGCCGGGTGCGACCGATCTGAAACCGGGTTCGGCGACGCGGCCATTCTTCGGCGTGCAGCCGCAGCTTGTCGATGCTGAAGGCAATGTGCTGGAAGGGCCGGCCGACGGCAATCTCTGCATCACCGACAGCTGGCCGGGCCAGTCACGGTCGGTTTATGGCGATCACCAGCGCTTTGTCGATACGTACTTCTCGACCTACAAGGGTAAGTATTTCACTGGCGATGGCTGCCGGCGTGACGAGGACGGTTATTACTGGATCACTGGTCGCGTCGATGACGTGCTGAACGTCTCCGGTCACCGTCTCGGCACGGCCGAAGTCGAATCCGCGCTGGTGTCGCATCACCTCGTTTCGGAAGCGGCCGTGGTCGGTTATCCGCACCCCATCAAGGGACAGGGCATTTATTGCTATGTCACGCTGATGGCGGGGCAGAATGGCGATTATGCGCTGCGCGAAGAGCTGGTGAAGCATGTGCGCAACGAGATCGGGCCGGTTGCAACGCCGGACAAGATCCAGTTCGCACCGGGCCTGCCCAAGACCCGCTCCGGCAAGATCATGCGTCGTATTCTGCGCAAGATCGCCGAGGATGATTTTGGTGCGCTGGGGGATACGTCGACGCTTGCCGATCCGGCAGTGGTGGAAGACCTCATCGCCAACCGTCAGAACCGCACGGCGTCCTGATTTTCTGGAAAGGCTGCTTCGGCGGCCTTTTTCTTTCCGCAAACGAAAACACCCGGAAGCGAACTTCCGGGTGTTTCTTATTCAGTACAGACAGGATTACTGGCCGCGGATTTTCTTCAGGTCGGCCAGAACGGCGTCAACAACGTCCGCACCGATTTCAGCCTTGTGCTTTTCGTAAACGACCATCGACTTCTCGCGGATACGCGCCTGCTCTTCCGGAGACAGCGAGTTGACCTCGAGACCGGCAGCCTTGATCTTTTCCAGCGACTTCTGGTTCAGTTCGCGGATGACCTTACGCTCTTCGTCGCGGCCGACGACTGCGCATTCACGCAGGGCCGTCTGCTCTTCGGGCGTGTAGCTGTCGAAAATCGGCTTGGAGAAGAGGAAGAGGAACGGCGTGTAAGCGTGGTTCGTCTCGGTGATGTACTTCTGCACCTCATAGAACTTGGAGGTGTCGATCGTCACATAGGGGTTTTCCTGCGCGTCGATCGCGTTGGTTTCAAGCGCCGAGAAGACTTCGCCGAAAGCCATCGGCGTCGCGTTGGCGCCGAGGTTCTGGAAGGTGTCGAGGAAGATGTTGTTCTGCATCACGCGGACCTTGAGGCCCGAGAAATCTTCCCACTTGTTCACGGCATGCTTGGAGTTCGACAGGTTGCGGAAGCCGTTTTCCCAGTAGGCCAGGTTTACGAGGCCCTGTTCTTCCAGCTTCTTGTTCATCATGTCGCCAAAAGCGCCGTCCATGACCGCGTCAGCTTCCTTGTCGTTCGCAAAGAGGAACGGCAGGTCGAAGACGCCGAGCGACGGGATGAGACCGACGAGCGGCGACGAGGACGTCACGACGGCTTCCTGAACGCCGGAGCGCAGGGCCTGTGTTGCCTGAAGGTCACCGCCGAGAGCGCCGCCCCAGAATGCCGTCAGCTTCAGCTTGCCGCCCGACTTGTCGTCGAGGCAGGCCTGCATTGCCTTGATGCCGTTGCCGACCGGGTGATCCTGGTTGATGCCGTTCGAAACACGGATGTTACGGCTATTGAATTCGGCCATTGCCGGCGCAGCGGCGCCTACGGCGAAAGCGATGGCCGTGGTGGTCAGAAGAAGCTTTCTCATAATATCCTCCCTTGGATTGTGTTCGAGAAATTAACGAAGGTACTGCAACGGAACCATGACGATGTCGGGGAAAATCACCAGCAGCGCCAGGACGATGGTTTCGGCAACGAGGAACGGCCAGACGCCGATCGTGACCTTGCCGAGCGGGATGCGGCCGACGCCGCTGACGACGTTGAGAACCACGCCGACCGGAGGGGTAATCAGGCCGATGGCGTTGTTGATGATGAAGAGAACGCCGAAATAGACCGGGTCGATGCCCGCCTGCTTGATGATGGGCATCAGAACAGGCGTGAGGATCAGGATGGTCGGCGTCAGGTCGAGCGCGGTGCCGACGATGAAGACCAGTACCATGATGACGACCATCAGCAGCATCGGACGATCGATCAGCGGCTCGATATAGCTTGCGACTTCGTTCGGAATGTTCGCTGCCGTGATGAGCCATGCCGAGACGAGCGCTGCGCAGACGAGGAACATGATGATCGAGGTGCTCTTGGCGGCGCGCAGAAGCACATGGAAGAGATCCGCCGGCTTCAGTTCGCGGTAGATCACCATGCCGACGAAAAGCGCGTAGGCGGCGGCCACGACGGCGGCTTCCGTCGGCGTCATGATGCCGGCCTTGATGCCGCCCAGAATGATGACGGGCATGCCCAGCGCCCAGCCGGCACGTGCGGTGGCGATGAGGCGTTCCTTGGCGGTGGTTTTCGGCAGCGGCTTGATGTTGTCCTTGCGCACCACGATCAGCCAGGCGACGATCAGCGAAATGCCCATCAGAATGCCGGGAACGATACCTGCAAGGAACAGCTGGGTGATCGAGACGTTGGCGGCGACACCGAAAACGATGAAGGCCATGGACGGCGGAATGACCGGGGCGATGATGCCGCCTGCGGCGATGAGACCACCGGAGCGCGGAATATTGTACCCGGCCTTGGCCATCATTGGGATGAGGATTGCGGCAAGAGCTGCGGTATCAGCTGCTGCCGAACCGGAGATGCTGGCCATGATGATGGCTGCGACGATGGCAACGATGCCGAGGCCGCCCCTGATATGGCCGACGCAGGCAATAGCGAAATCAATGATGCGGCGCGACAGGCCGCCGGAATTCATCAGTTCGCCAGCCAGAATGAAGAAGGGAATGGCGAGCAGCGTGAAGGTGTCGGCGCCCGAAATCATGTTCTGGGCGATGATCGCGGTGTTGAACATGCCCATGTACCACATGAGCACGACGCCGCAGAACATCAGCGAGAAAGCGACGGGAACGCCAATCGCCATGGCTCCCAGAAGAGAGCCGATAAAAACGAGAAGGGTCATGGTATCAGCGCTCCGAAAGCTGTTCGATCGTCAGGTTCTCGCCCGCAAACTGGGCGATTTCGTCTTCTGTGACGCGGCCCGTCAAAAGACGGTACAGGCGTTCCAGTGCGATGATGAACATCAGGCCGCCGGTGAACATGCCGATGCCATAGACCCAGATCATCGACAGCTTGGTAACCGGCGCATGCATGCTGGCATTGATGCCGGACTGCTTCCAGGTTCCCCAGAAGAAGATGGCGGAACAGGCCAGAATGATGATGTTCGACGCAATCATGCAGACGATGCGGGCACGGCGGGAGAGGAACATCACGAGCGTTTCGATGCCCATGTGACTGTTCTCGCGAAATGTCAGCACGGCGCCGATGAAGGTCAGCCAGACGAAGAAATAACGCGACAGTTCTTCCGAGACGTTGATGCCGGAATTCATCGTGTAACGCATGACGACGTTGACGAAGACCATGATCGACATGCCGGCGAGCAGCAGGACGAGAATGATTTCGAGAATCCGGTAAAAGAGATTGATGGTCTTTGGCATTTTCCCCTCCCGAAGAAACATCTGGAGCATTTTCGGCGAAGGATCGCCGTCAATGCGCCACCTATTGGTTTTCGCAATTCCCGACGCAAAACCGCGATGCGGTTTTGCTGAATTGCTTAGAGCAACCCACGTTTCGCCAGGTTGCGCATCAGGGCCACGGTGCCGAATGTCCATTCAGGGCATTCATCAGTCGTCGTGACCCAGTTGATCAACTTGCCGAGCTTGGGCGTGGAGATTTCGACACGGTCGCCCTTGGCGTGGGTGAAGCCGAGACCCGGGCCATGGCGGTCCTTGACCGGCGCGAACATCGTGCCAAGGAAAAAGACGGCGCCATCTGGATATTGATGGTTGCGGTTCAAGAGCTGGGACGCGAGGTTTTCCGGCGTGCGGCTGATTGCCTGCATCGCGCTGACGCCCGTCATGGTGAAACCGTCTTCGCCTTCGACCAGAAGCGAGATCTGCGACTGCTTCACGTCTTCAATTGTGAAGTTGCCGTCGAACAGGCGGATGAAAGGCCCGATCGCGCAGGAAGCATTGTTGTCCTTCGCCTTGCTGAGGAGCAGGGCGGAGCGGCCTTCGAAATCACGCAGGTTGACGTCGTTGCCGAGTGTTGCGCCGACAATGCGGCCGTCGGAGGCGATGGCGAGCACCACTTCCGGCTCCGGGTTGTTCCATTGCGATTTCGGGTGAACGCCGATCAGTGCGCCGCAGCCGACCGAGGCCATGGCCTGCGCCTTGGAGAATATTTCCGCATCCGGGCCGATACCCACTTCCAGATATTGCGACCAGAGGCCCATTTCCTGGAGCAGTTTCTTGACCTCGGCGGCCTTTTCGGAGCCGGCCTCAAGTCCTCGCAGATTGTCGCCGAGAACCGGCGCCAGCCGTCCGCGGATTTCCTGGGCGCGAAGCGGGTCGCCCTTGGCCTGCTCTTCGATCACGCGTTCCAGCATGCTGTCGGCGAAGGTAACGCCGGCGGCCTTGACGGCCTGAATGTCGTTGGGCGCAAGAAGTTCGCCGGCGGAGCCGTCCAGAAAAGCTTCGAACGCACCGAGCGCCACGAACGTACCGGTGTCGGCAAGCCGCGCCACCAGATCCGTCTTTTCCAGAAGTTCCGACATGGTAGGGGAGATGGAGGTGAGGTCATAAAGCACGCCGCCCTTGAGCAGGACGGGGCAGGGGCCGCCTTCGCTTTTCGACCAGACGCGGCCGACGAGCAAAGCGTTTTCATAATCCTCAGGCAAAATTGCGGTAGCGTCGATGGACCTTGCGCCGGTCATATATGTCCTCCCCTTTCAGCCTTCCGACAGGCCGCCTCCTGCGGTCTTATTGTCTGGATGTCTGACAACCTAATCTTATTCTTCTTAGTATGACTTTTCCAACGAGTCTAGCGGTCTCGCCGACAAAATTATCGTCTTTTGTTGCTGGATATCCGCAAAGCCTGGAAACCTGTCCTATAGCTTTACGGTTCACGCATTTATTCTTCTCTTCAGAAGATATCCAGTTCGAGATTGACCCGGCTTGCGGCACCGATCAGGTGCTTGCGCATGGCGTTTTTGGCGGCAGTTGCATCGGCCTTCTCGACGGCTTCATAGATTGCCACATGTTCGGCGATGGTCACCTCGAGAATCTCACCAAAAACCGCGCGGGAGAAGGCGATGTTGATGGCCGAGCTGATGCGTTCCGCGATGAAGCCGAGGAACATCAGGAAATATTCGTTCTGGGTTGCCTCCGCCAGAATGCGGTGAAAATCGAGATCGGCGGCAACGCCTTCCGTCGACCAGTCGTCAGCGGTCTTCATCTTTTCCAGCGCCGCCGCCAGCCGCGCCAGCTGCTGCGGGCTGCGGTGCAATGCTGCGAGCCCTGCCGCCTCGATTTCGAGCGGCATGCGAAGCTGGAAGAGATCGCGGAAGTTCTCCGGGTCGTTGAGACGGGAGCGCTCAATGCGGATGGACAGCCTCTGCCGGGGATCGGTGACGAATGCACCCACGCCCTGGCGGGTTTCGACGAAACCTTCATTGCGCAACTGCGCGATCGCTTCGCGAATGACCGAGCGGCTGACGCCGAAGGTTTTCGCCAGAACATGTTCCGTCGGCAGCCTGTCTCCCGGCCCGAGCTTCGAATCATTGATCTCGCGTGCGATCTCTGCGGCGATCCGGCCGGGCAGATGGTCGTTGCGATGTATCTGATTGAACTCCAGCGTCATGATTGCTCCCGTTCCGCAGAAACGATTGGTTCATTTTACCCGCTGCAGGCGACTTCCTCCTTCGCCGTCAGCGGGTTTTAAAGGGCGGCGAATTCAGCCGCCCTCGCCATTCTTCGATTAGCTATCCGGTTGCAGGCTTATCTGGCAACCGGGATTCATCCGCAAATCGGGGTCGAAGGCATTTTTCAAACTCATGATCATCCGGCGCTGCACATCCGATAGCCGGCTTTCGAAATCGGAGCGTTTCAGGCGGCCGATGCCGTGTTCGGCGCTGATGCTGCCGACGTAACGGTCGAGGACCTCGTTAACGAGTGTCTTGGACTTGTAGATGAACGCCTCACGCTCCTCCGGTGTCGCACCATTGGGCGGCAGGACGTTGAGATGGACGTTGCCGTCGCCGACATGGCCATAGGAAACAGCAAGGCATTCCGGCAGTTTTTCCGCAAGTTCGGCTTCCGCCTCGGCCACGAAAGCCGAAAGTTTCGAAAGCGGCACCGAAATGTCGGTACGCATATGGCTGCCGCGCAGCGCCTGACCCTCGTTCATGCCCTCACGGAACAGCCACAACGACTGCGCCTGCGCCCGCGAGGAGGCGATGACGCCGTCCAGTACCAGACCGTCTTCCATGACGCCCTCAAGGAAGCGGCCCATCAGATCGGCGGTATCCACCAGACCGGAGCCGGAAATTTCCATCAGTACATAGGCCGGGTAATCGCCGGCGATCGGCATCTTGAGGTCGGGGATTGCCTCGATCGCCAGTGTGAAGGCCACCGGCGGCATGAATTCGAAGGCGGACATCAGGTCGCAGCATTCGCGGCGGGCGCGGCGGTAAAGCTTGATGGCATCGTCAAGCGAATTGAGGCCGAGCAGCGCCGTCTCGACATGTTCAGGATTGGGGTAAAGCTTGACGGCAACGGCGGTGATGATGCCGAGCGTTCCTTCCGCGCCGATGAAAAGCTGCTTCAGATCGATACCGCGATTGTCCTTGCGCAGCGTCGACAGGCCGTTCCAGATGGTGCCATCCGGCAGGACGACTTCGAGACCCAGAACCAGCTCGCGGGTCATGCCGTAACGCAGGACATTAATGCCGCCAGCATTGGTGGAGACGTTGCCGCCGATGCGGCAGCTGCCTTGCGCGCCGAGCGACAGCGGGAAAAACATGCCCTTATCCTCAACCGCATCCTTGAATTCCGAGAGAATGCAGCCGGCTTCCACGACGGCCGAAAAATCGTCGCTGTCTATGGTGCGGATAGCGTTCATGCGCTCGAGGCTCAGCACGACCTGATGTTTCGGGGCATCGGGAATGCCGCCGAGTACCAGCCCTGTGTTGCCGCCCTGGGGGATGATGGCGAGGCCGAGTTCGGCGCAGGCGCGCACCGTGTCGGACACTTCCTGTGTAGAACGAGGGCGGATGACAGCCACGGCCGAACTGGTGACATCCCCGTGCCAGTCGCGGCAATAGCGCAGCATGTCTTCCTGCGATGTCAGCAGCAGGGCTTCGCCAAGCCTGTTCTTCAGCGAGAACCGCAATTCCTCGATATCGTGTTCACTCACGATCGTCATTCCACCCTCTCCGTCCAATCCGCCCTAAAATATGAAGGCAAGGGTTTGTGGCCTTGCTTTTGCCGGCGCCCCTGCTTTTGTTAGTTTGTGAAAAAATACTATTTTCAATCGGATCATATAAGGTTATCAGACAACCTTACAAGCTAATTTATCGGTCCATCGGCCGATGATGTTTTTTCGGTCTCGGGAGAATGACCGGGACACAGAGGAGGAAGACATGCATATCGCAATCATCGGCGCCGCAGGCATGGTTGGCCGCAAGCTGACGCAGCGTCTCGTGAAAGATGGATCGCTGGGTGGCAAGCCGATCGAGAAATTCACGCTTATCGACGTTTTCCAGCCAGAAGCGCCCGCCGGTTTTTCCGGTGCTGTCGATGCGCGCGCAGCTGATCTCTCCGCTCCGGGTGAAGCTGAAAAGCTGGTAGATGCCCGTCCGGATGCCATCTTCCATCTCGCCGCCATCGTGTCCGGCGAAGCCGAACTCGATTTTGACAAGGGCTACCGTATCAATCTCGACGGCACCCGTTATCTCTTCGATGCCATCCGCATTGCCAACGGCAAGGATGGTTACAAGCCGCGCGTGGTCTTCACTTCGTCGATTGCCGTGTTTGGTGCGCCGCTTCCCTATCCGATCCCGGATGAATTCCACACCACGCCGCTGACAAGCTATGGCACACAGAAAGCGATCTGCGAGCTGCTGCTGTCCGATTACAGCCGTCGCGGTTTCTTCGACGGTATCGGCATCCGCCTGCCCACCATTTGTATCCGCCCCGGCAAGCCGAATGCGGCCGCCTCCGGCTTCTTCTCCAATATCCTGCGTGAGCCGCTGGTCGGCCAGGAAGCGGTTCTGCCGGTGCCGGAAAGCATTCGCCACTGGCACGCCTCGCCGCGTTCCGCCGTCGGTTTCCTTCTTCATGGTGCGACGATTGACGTCGAAAAGGTCGGTCCGCGCCGCAACCTGTCGATGCCCGGCCTCAGCGCCACTGTTGGCGAACAGATTGAGGCGCTGCGCAAGATGGCTGGCGAAAAGGCCGTCGCCCTGATCCGCCGCGAGCCGAACGAGATGATCATGCGCATGTGCGAGGGCTGGGCACCCGGCTTTGAGGCCAAGCGCGCCCGCGAGCTGGGCTTCACGGCTGAAAGCTCCTTCGAAGAGATCATTCAGGTGCATATCGAAGACGAACTGGGAGGTTCATTGAAATGAGTGTCGGTCGGGAGGAGAAAAAGCGGTCGGTTGCCTTTATCGGCACGGGCCTGATGGGTGGGCCGATGGCCCGGCGTCTGTTGGGTGCGGGCTTTTCGGTTTCGGTCTGGAACCGCAGTGTTGATAAGGCGCAGGCTCTCGTTGCCGATGGTGCGGTTGTTGCGGCATCGCCCGCTGAGGCCGCCAAAGGCGCCGACATCGTCATCACCATGTTGAGCGATGGCAAGGCCGTGGGTGAGGTGCTGTTCGAGAATGGGGTCGCCGAAGCGCTCGAAAAGGGTGCTATCGTGATCGATAGCAGCTCGATTGCGCCGCCGATCGCCCGCGAGCACTCCTCGCGGCTTGAGGCACTTGGCATTCATCACGTCGATGCGCCGGTTTCCGGTGGTGTTCCGGGTGCGACGGCCGGCACGCTTGCCATCATGGCTGGCGGTGACGAGGCTCTGGTCGCCGGTCTTGCGGATGTCTTTGCGCCGATGGGCCGGCTGACCTATGTCGGTCCCTCAGGTGCTGGCCAGCTCTGCAAACTCGCCAACCAGCAGATCGTCGCCATCACCATCGGCGCTGTTGCCGAGGCGATGATGCTGGTGGAAGCGGGTGGCGCATCTCGGGAAGGTTTCCGCAATGCCATCCGCGGTGGTTTTGCCGAAAGCCGGATTCTGGAGCTGCATGGCGAGCGCATGGTGAAGCGTAATTTCGTGCCGGGCGGCCCATCCAAGTTCCAGCTCAAAGATCTGAACGGCGTGCTGGCAATGGCGAAGGATATGTCGCTCACATTGCCGCTGACCCAGCAGGTGACGCGGGAATTCGACGACTTCGTCGGTGATGGCGGAGCCGATATCGACCATAGCGGCATCCTGATTTACCTCGAAAAACTCAACAACCGGGAACAGGGCTAAGGCGATCTGATGAGCGACGACAAGGCACCCATGCGCCGCCTGCGATCCCAGGACTGGTTCGACAATCCTGACCATCTCGATATGACTGCGCTCTATCTGGAACGCTTCATGAATTACGGTGTGACGCCGGAAGAGCTGCGTTCCGGCAAACCGGTCATCGGTATTGCCCAGAGCGGCAGTGATCTGACGCCCTGCAACCGCGTCCATGTGGAGCTGGTCAAACGGGTGCGCGATGGTATCCGTGATGCGGGCGGTATTCCCATCGAGTTTCCGACCCATCCGATGTTTGAAAACTGCAAGCGCCCGACGGCGGCGCTTGACCGCAATCTTGCCTATCTCAGTCTCGTCGAAGTGCTTTATGGTTATCCGCTCGATGGCGTCGTTCTGACGACGGGCTGCGATAAGACCACGCCTTCGGCGCTGATGGCGGCAAGCACGGTGGATATTCCGGCTATTGTTCTTTCCGGTGGGCCGATGCTCGACGGTTATCATGACGGTGATCTGGTTGGTTCTGGCACCGTCATCTGGCGTATGCGCCGCAAATATGGTGCGGGCGAAATCACCCGCGAGGAATTCCTGCAAGCAGCGCTGGAATCAGCCCCGTCGGTCGGCCATTGCAACACCATGGGCACGGCGTCCACCATGAATGCCATGGCGGAAGCGCTCGGCATGTCGCTCACCGGTTGCGGTGCGATTCCGGCCGCTTATCGCGAGCGCGGCCAGATGGCCTATCGCACCGGCCGCCGCGCGGTTGAACTGGTCGTCGAGAATATCAAGCCTTCCGACATCATGACGCGTGAAGCGTTCCTGAACGCGATCCGCGTCAACTCGGCAATTGGTGGCTCGACCAATGCTCAGCCGCATCTGGCGGCGATGGCGAAACATGCGGGCGTCGAGCTGCGCGAGGAGGACTGGCAAGTCCACGGCTACGACATTCCGCTCATCGCCAATGTCCAGCCGGCCGGCAAATGGCTGGGAGAGAAATATCACCGCGCCGGCGGCACGCCCGCCATCATGTGGGAGCTTCTGCAGGCTGGCAAGCTTGACGGAAACTGTCCGACGGTTACCGGCAAGACCATGGCGGAAAATCTGGAAGGTCGGGAATCGACCGACCGCGACGTGATCCTGCCCTATGACAAGCCGCTGAAAGAACGTGCCGGTTTCCTCGTTCTCAAAGGCAATCTCTTCGATTTCGCCATCATGAAGACAAGCGTGATCTCGGCGGAATTCCGGCAGCGCTATCTGAGCGAGCCGGGCCGCGAGGGGATTTTCGAGGGAAAATGTGTGGTTTTCGATGGTTCGGAAGACTATCACGCCCGTATCAACGATCCGTCCCTTGGTATCGACGAGCGCACCATCCTCGTCATTCGCGGAGCCGGTCCGCTCGGCTGGCCGGGGTCGGCTGAGGTCGTCAACATGCAGCCGCCGGACGCGCTGTTGAAAAAAGGCATCACCAGCCTGCCGACAATCGGCGACGGCCGGCAATCGGGGACGGCGGATAGCCCGTCGATCCTCAATGCCTCGCCCGAAAGTGCAGCCGGTGGCGGGCTCGCCTGGCTTCGCACCGGCGACGTGATCCGCATCGACTTTAATGAAGGTGCATGCAACGCGCTGGTGCCGGAGGCAGAGCTTGAAGCGCGCAAGGCTGACGGCATTCCGGCGGTGCCGGCGGATGCGACGCCCTGGCAGCGCATCTACCGTCAATCGGTTACGCAGCTTTCGGATGGCGCTGTTCTGGATGGGGCTGCGGATTTCCGAAGGATTGCCGAGAAGATGCCCCGGCACAATCACTGATTGGCACTGATAAGAGATGATGAAAATCCCCGGCCACGACCGGGGATTTTTCTTTTCCGGGCGGTTTCACAATTGATTGCGACCTCCTAATGTACCTGCAAATCCGCATCACAGGAGCAGGGCATGACAGATATTTCCATGATCGAGGCGGCGCGTCAGCGTATCGGCAGCCAGGCGGTGCGGACACCGCTGCTGTCATCGCCGTTTCTGGATGAGATTGCCGGGCGAAAGCTCTTCGTAAAGGCCGAGTGCCTGCAAAGGACGGGTTCCTTCAAGTTTCGCGGCGGCTGGTCAGCTGTCTCCGGCCTGCCTGCCGAGGTGCGTGCTAAGGGCGTGCTCGCTTTTTCTTCGGGTAACCACGCGCAGGGTGTGGCGCTTGCCGCCCGCCTGCATGGTGTTCCCGCCGTCATCATCATGCCCTCCGACGCGCCGAAGATCAAAATCGACAATACCCGCGCCTATGGTGCGGAGGTGGTGCTTTATGACCGGGCCAACGAGGATCGAGACGCCATCGGCGACCGGCTGTCGCGCGAGCGTGGGCTGACGCTGATCAGGCCTTACGACGAACCCCTGGTCATCGCCGGGCAGGGCACGGTGGGGCTGGAGATTGCTGAACAGGGCGCGGAGCTGGGGATCGGTGCGGCCGAGGTTCTGGTGCCCTGCGGCGGCGGCGGTCTCACCTCGGGTATCTCGCTCGCACTTGCCGCGAAAGCACCGAATTACAAGGTCAGGACTTCAGAACCGGAGCGGTTCGACGACGTGGCGCGCTCCCTTGCCGCGGGTAAGATAGAGCGCAACGCCAAGACCTCGGGTTCGATCTGCGACGCGATCGTCACGCCGCAACCCGGCAACATCACCTTCCCGATCATGGCCGGGCTCTGCGGAAAAGGCATTGCCGTGACGGATGAGGAAGCGCTGCGGGCCGCGGTCCTTGCCTTCAACCGGTTGAAGATCGTTGTTGAACCCGGCGGGGCGGTGGCTCTTGCCGCAGCGCTTTTCCATGGTGGTGAACTGGGGAGTGAAACGGTGATTGCGGTTGCGTCCGGCGGCAATGTCGATCCCGGGATCATGGCGGACGCGCTGTCGCGTTTTGGCTGAGACGGCTCGCTGAGATTAGTCCCTGAGCCGTTCCGCAATGTCTGCGGCAATCGCCAGTGAGGCGGTCAGGCCGGGGCTTTCTATGCCAAAAAGATTGACGAGGCCGGCAAGTCCGTGGGTCTCCGGCCCGTCGATGCGAAAATCCATGGCGGGTTCGTCGGGTCCGGAAATCTTTGGCCGGATGCCGGAATAGGCGGGTACCAAGGCATTCTCCGAAAGGCCCGGCCAGTAACGCCGTATGGCATCGCCGAAACCCTCCATGCGGCGGGGATTGACGGCGTAATCGATGGTTTCGACCCATTCCACGTCAGGGCCGAACCGAGCCTGACCGGCGAGATCGAGCGTGAGGTGCACGCCAAGGCCGTGGGTATGCGGTGCGGGGTAGATGAGCCGTGAAAACGGCGACTTGCCTGTCAGCGAAAAATAACTGCCCTTGGCAAAACGCGCCTGAGGGATCGCTTGCGCCGGCAGGCCCTCGATCTTTTTTGCCACCATCGGCGCGACGAGGCCGGCGGAATTGATGAGCAGGCGGCATGTCAGGCTCATCGGCTCTTTGCCGCCGACATGAACCCGGAACCCTCCGCTGATTGCCTGCGCCCTTTCGAATGGTGCGTTGAAGGCAAGGGCGGCGCCATGGTCTTCCGCTTCACCGAGCAACGCCAGCATATAGCCGTGGCTGTCGATGATGCCGGTTGAAGGTGAAAGCAGGGCTGCCCTGCAGGCGAGAGCGGGCTCAAGCGAAAGCGCCTGCCTTTCATCGATCAGCTCCAGGTCTTCGCAGCCGTTGGCCTCACCCTTGTCCTTGAGCCCCGCCAGCAGGGCGGTTTCAGCGTCATCTGCCGCCGCGATGAGTTTGCCGCAGCGGCGATGCGAAACACCGTGGCTCTGACAGAAGTCATAGAGCCGCGCCTTGCCCTCCACGCAGAGCCGGGCCTTGAGGCTTCCGGCCGGATAATACAGCCCGGCGTGAATGACCTCGCTGTTGCGGGAAGAGGTCGCGGAGCCGAATTCCCTTTCGCTCTCGAGGATGATGACAGAGAGGCCGCGCATCGACAGTTCACGGGCCGTCGCCAGCCCGATTACTCCTGCCCCGATGATGATGGCGTCGATATCCATCATGTCTCCCTGTCCGCAGATAGTCGATTTGAACGAACGCCGCCGCGCCGCGTTAATATTCCGCGATGGGTAGATTGATGCTTGTTGGGAGGCAAGTGGCGACCCCTATTTTTCCCAATTGGCGCTTCTTATGGAATTTTATCTCTACTGGAACGGTAGGGGATGAAGCTATTCTTTGGGTGAGATTAACCACTGCCCGTTCGACGGGCCAGACAGGGAAGGGAGTGCACAATGTCTTATTCCAAGGCAGGAAAAGTGAAAGACTTTGTCGCGCAGCCCCAGTCGCCGCGCAGCTGGAGAGATTCGGTTCATGCGGCTCTTGTCGGTGTCTGCGTGGCGTTTGTCGCCGCCGTCATATTCGGTCTCGTTCCCTGATCCTCCCGTCTTTTCCATCAGGGCACTTGATAACAAAAGGCCGGTCGCTCCTCCGACCGGCCTTTTTCATGCGCATTCACGCCTTTAGATAATCCTCGGCCAGATCGACCCAGAAGGCAGTTCCGATCGGCAGGATGTCGTCGTTGAAGTCGAATTTCGGGTGGTGCAGCGGCGGGTCGTTGTCGGTTCGCGCCGTGCCGAGGAAGAAATAGCAGCCGGGCCGTTTCTCCAGCATATAGGCAAAGTCTTCCGCGCCCATCGACGGGCGCGGCATCTCGACCACCTTTTCAGCGCCGGCAAAGCGGCGGGCGAGGTCGGCGACATAGTCCGTCTCCGCCTTGTGGTTGACCGTTGCGTTATAACCGCGTTCGTAATCGAGCGTCACGCTCATGCCGTAGCTTGCCGCCTGGCCTTCGGCTATCGCCCGGATGCGCTTTTCCAGCTCGTCGCGCACGCCCGCATCGAAGGAGCGGATGGTGAGCAGCATCTCTGCCGTTTCGGGAATGACGTTGCTGGCGACACCAGCATGGAATGCACCCACTGTAACGACGGCCGACAGTTGCGGATGGATATTGCGGGACACCACGGTCTGTAGCGCCATGATGATGCTTGCACCGGCAACGATGGGGTCTGCCGCATCCTGCGGTTCGGCGCCGTGGCCGCCATAACCGTTGACGGTGATCTTGCACTCATCGACGGCGGCAAGGACCGGTCCGTCGCGCAGCACGAATTGCCCGAAGGGTACGCCCGGATCGTTATGCAGGGCAAAAACCGCATCGCAGGGGAAGCGGTCAAACAGGCCGTCCTCGATCATGATGCGCGCGCCGCCGAAATTCTCTTCCGCCGGCTGGAAGATAAGATGCAGCGTTCCATCGAAATTCCGGCGTTCAGCAATGATCTTTGCTGCACCCAGGAGCATGGCGGTGTGGCCGTCATGGCCGCAGGCATGCATCACACCCTGATTGGCGCTGGCATATTCCGCCCCGGTCTCCTCGTGGATCGGCAGGGCATCAATATCGGCGCGAATGCCGAGCGTGCGTGCGCTGTCGCCATTGCGAAGCGTTGCGACGATGCCGGTGCCGGCAAGCCCCCGCGTTACCTCATAGCCCATTTCCACCAGCTTTTCGGCAATGAAATCCGACGTCTTGAATTCGGAAAGGCCGATTTCGGGATGGCGGTGCAGGTGGTGGCGGATCGCCACCACATCCGGCATGTGATTGGCAAGAGAGGTGACGGTGGCGGTCTGTCTGGTCATTTTCGAAGTCCCGGTTTACGCCGCTTTTTTCCGGCGCCTTTTAGCAAGGACATAGCAGCATATGCCTCTGCGCGTAAGAGGCGTTCCGGTGCCCGAAATGCCCTGAAATTCAGCGCTTGCATCGTGTCGCGACAGGTGGCATGGAACTATTGACGTCCTGGGGCATTAGCTCCTTTCGGATGTGGCGCGGGCCTTCTTGGCTTCGTGTTGCCTTTCAGGTTGTCAACGGGGGACTATCGGGCGTTGCGCGAACAATTTTCGCCGTTGGGGAGTGTGCGAAATCCGGTTGGAACGGCTTTGCCGGGCCGTGGGACAAGATTTTCCTGTCGCCGGAAATCCCCTGTTCGCACTGATCTTCCGCCTTGCAGATTTTTCGGAAAAATCATGCCACTCGATGTGGCGCCTACGGATATCCTCCATCGGATGATACGATCCGCCCGACGCCCGGCCCGGTTCACCGAAGGTTCAGGATAAGTCATAAATATAGCGTGGCCCGATTTTCGTGCGTGCTCCCGCCACGGACGAAATGCCGGTCAAGTCGAACAAGTATCCCTTAAGTTCAGAATACGAGCCCGATGTCATTTCATATCACCCCGACCGCCGCCGCCCGTGATTCCGAGACGAAGCAGATTGATCACAATGATTCGATCCGCGCGTCCTATATGACGATCGAGGAATTGCACGATGCGGGTGCCGCGCTTTCCCGCGATGGTGCCGATAGTCTTCCCGGCTTCATGGAATTCGATTTCTTCGAGCGTCACCGCGAGAACGAGAAGGAAATCCTCAGGGTCTACCGCACGACGGCTGTCGATGCGGAAAATGGCGCGACGATCACGCCAGCGGCGGAATGGCTGCTCGACAATCACTACGTCATCGAAGAAGCTATCCAGGAAGTGCGCCGCGATTTTCCGCGCAAATTCTATCGCCAGCTGCCGACGATGACGGTGGGTGGGGTTACGATCCCGCGGGTCATGGCGCTCGGCTGGCTTTATGTCGCCCATACTCACAGCACGGTTTCGCGCGAAAACATGACGGCGCTGGTGGATGGCTACCAGACCTCGAAGACGCTGCAGATCGGCGAATTGTGGGCGCTGCCTTCCATCATCCGTTTTGTCCTGATCGAAAATCTGCGCCGTATCTCCATTCGTGTCGAGCGCTCGCGCCGTATGCGCCAGAAGGCGAACGAGGTCGTTGACGAGATCATCCGCCTGAATGATGCCGAAGCTTCGGCCGCGCTTCTGAAACAGGTCGATTCGCTGGTTGACGATCCGACTTTCGCAACACAGTTCCTCTATCGTCTCCGCAATGGCTCGCAGACCTCCGGTTTGGCGGTTGCTTGGCTTGAAGAGCGGCTGCATGCCGCCGGCACTGACGCCGAAAACGTCATGATGTCGGAACATAATCGTCTGGCCTCTGGCAATGTGACGATGGGCAATATCGTCAAGAGCCTGCGCGAAATCGACGATACCGAATGGTCGGTGTGGTTCGAGGAAGTCAGCCATATCGACAAGGTTCTGCGTGAGGAGACCGATTACGAAGTTCTCGATTTCGGTTCCCGCAACACCTATCGCAACACGATCGAGCTTCTGGCTCGCCGTTCTCCCAAGACCGAAGTTGAGGTTGCGCGCGCCGCCGTCGAAATGGCACGCTCCGATATGCCTGCCGGTGCGGATGAAAATCATCGCGTCAATGTCGGCTCCGTGCTTGTCGGCCAGCGCCGGTTCGAGCTTGAAAAGGCTTTGGGGTACCGGCCGCTGGTGTCGCAGCATATCGTCCGCTCGATGCGCAAGTTCAACTGGCTGGCAATCGCCGCGCCGGTGCTTCTGATCACCGCGATTGCCATGCTGGCGGTCGGCTGGTTCCTCGCGGAAGCGGGCATGCCCTGGTACGTCGTCACCGCCTTCCTGCTGATGTTCGCATTGCCGGCCTCGGAAGGGGCGACGGGTCTCTTCAACACGCTCGTCACCTTCTTCGTGAAGCCGTTCCGGCTGGTCGGATACGAGTTCAAGAACGGCATTCCACAGGATGCCCGCACGCTGGTTGCCGTGCCCTGCATGCTGACCAGCCGCGACAGCGTTGACGAAATGATGCGCAATATCGAGGTGCATTATCTCGCCAATCCGCATGGCGAGATTTATTTCTCGCTCGTCAGCGACTGGCGCGATGCGCAATATGAGCAATCCGATGAGGATCTTGAGATCCTCGATTATGCCAAGCGCGAGCTTGCGGCGCTGAACAGCCGTTATGCCTTTGACGGCAAGACACGTTTTTACCTGCTGCATCGCCGCCGTATCTATAATCCGGCCGAAGGCTGCTGGATGGGCTGGGAGCGCAAGCGCGGCAAGCTGCATGAGCTGAACATGCTGCTGCGCGGCGACAAGGATACGACATTCCTCGGCGGTGCAAACATCGTGCCGGCCGATGTCAAATACGTCATGACGCTGGATGCCGATACGCGCCTGATGCGCGATGCGGTGACCAAGCTCGTTGGCAAGATGCATCACCCGATCAACCGTCCGGTGATCGATCCTGTTTCCGGCCGTGTTGTCGAAGGTTACGGGCTGCTGCAGCCGCGCGTTACGCCCTCGCTGACGACAGGCAAGGATGCTTCCGTCTTCCAGCGCGTCTTTTCGATCAATCGCGGTATCGATCCTTACGTCTTCACCGTTTCCGACGTCTATCAGGACCTGACCTCGGAAGGCACCTTCACCGGCAAGGGCCTCTACGATGTGGATGCCTTCGAGGCGGCGCTGAAGGGCCGTATCGAAGAGAATTCCATCCTCAGCCACGATCTGCTCGAGGGCTCCTTTGCGCGCTGTGCGCTGGTGACCGATGTGGAACTGGTCGAGGATTTCCCGACCCGATACGAGGTGGAAGTGTCGCGCCAGCATCGCTGGGCGCGTGGCGACTGGCAGCTGCTTCCCTTCATCCTTGACCGTGCCCGTGGCGTGACCGCCATCGGCCGCTGGAAGATGGTCGACAACCTGCGCCGCTCGCTCACACCGATCGCGTGGTTCTTCGCCTCGATTCTCGGCTGGTATTTCATGGATCCGCTCGGCGCGCTGATCTGGCAGATCCTGCTGATCTTCTCGCTCTTCGTTGCGCCGACGCTTTCGCTGCTCTCCGGCCTTGTGCCGCGTTCCACCGATATCGTGCCGCAGGCGCATTTCCACACCATCTGGTCGGAAATCCGCGCCACCAATGCGCAGGTTGCGCTGCGTATCGTCTTCATTGCCGATGCCGCCTGCATGATGACGGATGCGATTGTCCGTTCGCTTTACCGTCTGCTCGTCAGCCACAAGCTGATGCTGGAATGGCGCACGGCCGCCAGCATGCAGTCGAGCGCCCAGGGCAGCATCATCGATTATTACCGCCAGATGTGGCATGCGCCTGTCGTGGCGATGCTCGGCCTGCTGTTTGCGGCGCTGCCGGGCGACAATGCCTTCCTCATCGGTATTCCCTTCACGCTGCTCTGGGTTCTGTCTCCCGCCGTTGCCTGGTATGTCAGCCAGTCGGCTGAAACCGAAGACCGGCTGTTCGTTTCGGAACACGTGTCCTTCGAGCTTCGCAAGATTGCGCGCCGCACCTGGCGTTATTACGAGGCCTTTGTGACGCCGCAGGAAAACCACCTGCCGCCGGACAATTTCCAGGAAACGCCGGAGCCGATCGTCGCCTCGCGTACTTCGCCCACCAATATCGGCGTCTATCTGCTGTCCATCATTTCGGCACGCCAGTTCGGCTGGATCAGCTTTGCCGATACGCTGGAGCGGATCGAGAATACGATCCAGACCGTCGAGAAGATGGAGAAACATCGCGGCCATCTCTACAACTGGTATCACACTGACACCTTGCAGACGCTTGGACCTCGTTATGTTTCGGCCGTGGACAGCGGCAATCTCGCCGGTCACCTGATTGCGGTTTCGTCCGCCTGCCGCGATTGGGCGGAAGCCCCTTCCGCCCATCTTCAGGGCAATCTCGACGGTATCGGCGACGTTGCCGGTATCCTGCGCGAAACGCTGAAGGCGCTGCCCGACAACCGCAAGAACCTGCGCCCGCTGCATCGCCGTCTTGAAGAGCGTATCATCGGCTTCTCGAACGCGCTTGCCTCCGTCAAGCGCGAGCATGAATTTGCGTCGATCCGCGTCATCAATCTGGCAGTGCTCGCACGCGACATCCAGAAACTTGCTACCAATGTCGACCACGAGGTGAAGTCGGCGCAGAGCGCGGAAGTGACGCGCTGGGCGCAATTGCTGGTGGAATGCTGCGAGTCGCATATTTCCGACAGCGCCATCGATCTCACCAATATGGAGCCGCTGCGCCAGCGCCTTGCCTCGCTACGCGACCGCAGCCGCAACCTTGCCTTCTCGATGGACTTCACGTTCCTCTACCGCAAGGATCGCCGTCTTCTGTCGATTGGCTATCGCGTCGAAAGCAAGGAGCTGGATGAGGCCTGCTACGACCTTCTGGCTTCCGAATGCCGTCTGACCAGCCTGTTTGCCATTGCCAAGGGCGATCTGCCGACCGAGCACTGGTATCGTCTCGGCCGTCAGGTCGTGCCGATCGGTGCGCAGGGTGCCTTGGTCTCCTGGTCGGGTTCGATGTTCGAATATCTGATGCCGCCGCTTGTCATGCAGGAGCGTCAGGGTGGCATTCTCAACCAGACCAACAATCTGATCGTCAAGGAACAGATGAATCATGGCCGTCGTCTCGGCACGCCATGGGGCATTTCCGAAGCGGCTTTCAACGCCCGCGACCACAACATGAATTACCAGTACACCAACTTCGGTGTGCCGACCCTTGGCCTCAAGCGTGGCCTTGGCCAGAATGCGGTGATCGCGCCCTACGCGTCGATCCTCGCCAGCCAATACGATCCTGATGGCGCGCTTGAGAACCTCGACAAGCTGCGCAAGCTTGGGGCGCTTGGCCAGTACGGCTTCCACGATGCGGTGGATTTCACGCCGACACGTGTGCCTGACGGCAAGGTCTGCGCGGTGGTCTATAACTATTACGCCCACCACCATGGCATGTCGATTGCGGCTGTCGCCAACGTCGCCTTTGACGGCGTGCTGCGCGAACTGTTCCACTCCGATCCGGTGATCGAGGCGGCCGAACTGCTGCTGCAGGAAAAGGCACCGCGCGAAGTTCCGGTCATGAGCGCCAAATACGAGCCGGAAACACCCGGCAAGGAACAGGCAGACCTGTTGCGTGCAGAAGTGCGCTCCATCGCCGATCCGGCGGTGCGCGACCGCGAAGTGGTGTTCCTCTCGAACGGCCATTATTCGACGATGCTCACCTCCACGGGTGCAGGTTATTCGAAGTGGAACGGCCAGGCGATTTCCCGCTGGAAGGCGGATCCGACAGAAGATCGCTGGGGCACCTTCATCTTCCTGCGCGACACCACCAATGGACAATGGTGGAGTGCGACGGCCGAGCCGCGCGTCATCGAAGGCGAAAAGACCAAAACGATCTTCACCGACGACAAGGCTGAATTCCACAAGACAACAGGTGATCTGCAGAGCGTTGTCGAGTGCATCGTCGCGACTGAGCACGACGCCGAAGGCCGCCGTATCACGCTGCTGAATGTCGGTTCCGAGGATCGCTATATTGAAGTGACCTCCTATATGGAGCCGGTCATCGCGTCTGAAGATGATGACAATGCCCATCCGCTTTTCTCGCGCATGTTCGTGCAGACGGAAATCGGCCGGCGTGGCGATGTCATCCGTGCCTGGCGCAACCGTCGCAGCCCGAACGAGCCGGGTACCGTGATCGCGCATCTGGCCGCCGACAATGCCGGCCCGTCACGCCCGACGGAATTCGAGACGGATCGCGCCAAGTTCATTGGTCGCGGTCGGTCGCTGCGCGAAGCCGCTGCTTTTGATACCGGAGCGACGCTTTCCAGCACGGATGGTTTCACACTCGATCCTATCCTGTCGCTGCGCCGCACGGTGCGCGTGCCGGCGGGCAAGAAGGTGAGCGTGATCTTCTGGACGATTGCCGCGCCGAGCCGCGAGGAAGTCGATAAGGCAATCGACCGTTATCGTCATCCGGACGCCTTCGCGCATGAACTGGTGCATGCCTGGACGCGTACGCAGGTGCAGATGCGCCATGTGGGCGTTACCTCGCAGCAGGCGGCCGCCTTCCAGCATCTCGGCCGTTATCTGACCTATCCGGACATGCATCTGCGTGCGGATTCGGAAACGCTGAAAACGGGTCTCGCCTCGCAGCGCGCCTTGTGGCCGCTTGCCATTTCGGGTGATTTCCCGATCTTCAGCCTGCGTATCAACGACGACATGGACATGGATATCGCCCGTGAGGCGCTGAGCGCCCATGAATATCTGCGTTCGCGTGGCGTGATCTTTGATCTGGTCATCGTTAATGAGCGGGCCGCGTCCTATGCGCAGGACATGCAGCATGCGCTGGACCACATTTCCGAGGCGCAGCGCCGCATCAATCCTGCGGATGGCGGTCGCCCGCACGTCTTCTCCGTGCGTCGCGACCTGATGGATGAAGAGACCTGGAGCGCGCTTCTCGCCGCCTCCCGCGTTGTTCTTCATGTGCGCAACGGCAAGATTGTCGACCAGATCAACCGTGCTGTATCGCTGTTTGCCGCCCATCGCGGTCCAGATGGTACGAGTGACGCGGCGCAGGCCCGTTTGCCTGTGCCGACCTTCCCAATCGCGGAGCCGGTCGAGGATGCGGGCGATCTCGATTTCTGGAACGGTTTTGGCGGCTTCGCCAAGGGCGGCCAGGAATATGTCGTGCGCCTTAATGGCGGGCAGTCGACGCCGCATCCGTGGATTAACGTTGTCTCGAACGAGAGTTTCGGTTTCCACATTTCGGCCGAAGGTGCCGGTTTCAGCTGGAGCCGCAATTCGCGCGACTATCAGCTGACGCCATGGAGCAACGATCCGGTCATCAACCGGCCGGGTGAGGCTTTCTATGTCGCCGATGTGGAGACAGGAAAGCTCTATACGCCGTGTGCCGCGCTGTCGCGTGATCCCGAAGCCATGTTTGAAACCCGTCATGGCCTCGGATATTCCGTGCTGACCGGTGTAGCGGATACGCTCGAAGTCGAGCTGACACAGACCGTTGATCGCGAAAAACCGGTCAAGTTCTCGCAGGTCATCGTTCGTAACAAGGGTACCAAAAGCCGCCGCCTGAAGGTCTATGCCTATGTGGAATGGGTGCTCGGCAATAACGGCCAGAAGTCCGCGCCGTTCATTCTGAGCAGGCACGATGCTGCCAGCAACGCGATCTTCGCGTCGAACCCCTACAGCATCGACTATAGCGCCCGTACGTCCTTCCTGACGCTCGACACCGAGGCGAGCGGGTTTACCACCAGCCGCCGGGAATTCATCGGCCGCTTCGGCTCGGCACAGGCGCCGCAGGGCATCGTATCCGGTGCCGCACTCAGCGGCAGTACCGAGGTTGATGGTGACCCCTGCGCCGCGCTGATGCAGGAAATCCACCTGAAGCCCGGCGAAGAACGGCACATGACCTTCATTCTCGGCGATGCCGACAATGCGGAGGAGGCCGAAGCGCTGGTGAAAGATGCACGCCAGGCCGACTTCCAGTCGGTGCTGGAAGAGAGCAAGGCTTTCTGGACCGGCTTTACCGGTCAGCTGCAGGTTTCCACGCCCGATGCCGGCTTCAACCATATGGTCAATAACTGGCTGCCCTATCAGGCGCTGGCCTGCCGAATTCTGGCACGCACGGCCTTTTACCAGTCGAGCGGCGCCTTCGGCTTCCGCGACCAGTTGCAGGATACGCTGGCCTTCCTGCTCTATCAGCCTGATCTCGCCCGCAAGCAGATCGTGCGCGCGGCTGGCCGCCAGTTCCCGGAAGGCGACGTACAGCACTGGTGGCTGCCGCTGACGGGCGCCGGTGTCCGCACGACCATCTCGGACGACGTCGTCTGGCTTGCTTATGCGATCAACCAGTATGTCTCGGCCACGGGCGATGCCGCCATCCTTGATGAGAGCATTCCCTTCCTGAAAGGCCCGGCATTGATGCCCGGCCAGCACGATGCTTTCTTCCAGCCGGAGACGAGCGAGCGGTCCGTCACGCTTTACGAACATGCGGCGCTTGCACTTGATCTCGCTATTCACCGCACCGGTGAAAACGGTCTGCCGCTGATCCTCGGCGGTGACTGGAACGACGGCATGAACCGCGTCGGCGTCGGCGGCAAGGGCACCAGCGTCTGGCTCGGCTGGTTCCTCTCCGGGGCTTTGCGTGATTTCATCGAGATCGCCGAAAAGCGTGGTGATACCGACCGTGTTGGCAAGTGGGCGGCGCATCGTGAAAAGCTGCGTAATGTTCTCGAAACCGCCGGATGGGACGGCAGCTATTATCGTCGTGGTTACTTCGATGATGGCACGCCGCTCGGTTCCGCCGAAAGCGAGGAATGCCGGATCGATTCCCTCGGCCAGAGCTGGAGCGTTCTCTCCGGTGAGGGCGAGGAAGGTCGGTCGCGGCAGGCAATGGATGCGGTCATGGAGCATCTGGTCGACGAACAGACCGGCATCATCCGGCTGTTCACACCGCCCTTCTCGCGTGCGCCGCATGATCCGGGCTACATCAAGGGATATCCGCCGGGTGTGCGCGAAAACGGCGGACAATATACCCATGCGGCGACCTGGGTTGTTCTGGCGCTTGCCAAACAGGGCCGAGCCCAGGAGGCGTGGAACTGCTTCAAGCTGCTCAATCCGGTCAATCATGCACTCGATGCGGCCTCATCGGAAACCTATCGGGTCGAGCCCTATGTGGTGACTGCGGATGTTTATGGTGAAGGCGCCTATGCAGGCCGGGGCGGCTGGAGCTGGTACACGGGTTCGGCCGGCTGGCTCTACCGTGCAGCGATCGAAGGTATTCTCGGCATCACCCGCACCAACGGCAAACTTCATATATCGCCGTCGCTGCCGGATGACTGGAGCGGTTTCTCGATCAAGATCACGTTGGATGGCAAGGCGAGAAACATCGCCGTCAGCCGCAAGGCTGATACGGCGGAGGTTTCAGTGTCTGTTGACGGCAAGGATCTGGCGGCGGGCGACCGGGTGATACCGTTCGACTGAGGCAATCAGCTCTGTTTTGCTTAAGATCAGGCTCCTGCGGTGACGCAGGGGCCTGAATTTTTATGGCCACTTTTGCATCCGGTTTAGCGCGTTGGCGGTGTCATGGTCGTGAAGCTCTACTGCTTTCACAGTTGCCGGCTGAAAGTCAGCGGCGCCGAGAGGTGTTCATCTACGAAATCCTCGTTGGACCTGACGGAATTGTCAGGCTCGGGTGACGTTCACGGCTTTCGGGCAGAGGCAGTCCTTGCAGGCATTCTATTTGCGAATGGCAGCAAGCTGTCATGGATGGCCGGTTTCAGCACCCGTAGTGATTTGAAGTGCTCTTCGCGTGTGTCGCGATAATTTCGTTAGGTCGAAAGGAAAGCTATTTTGCAGTTCAACATCTCGTTCACACAAACCGCGCTGCTGGCATTCTTGGTGGTCCTGTCCTTGGCATTGTCGTGTTGGCTGGCGCGCTACCCTTCGAAAACAAGCGTCGGAGTGACGCTCGGTATGTTTCTCGGCGTTTTCTTAATCAATGCCACGGCGGGCCTCGTTGCCTTTCTGGGAAATGCCCTTCCATTCGGACAGATAGATTTTTGGCTGGCAAGTTCTTTGGCTGACATTCTCCGATAGGTCACCTGTAAGCGAAGCAGGCAAAGAAAAAGGGCGGACAAAATGTTGTCCGCCCTTTCCGTATTCCGTTCGCCAGCGCCTCAGGACGCTATGGCTTTTGGCCGGGGCTGGCCTTCATCTTCCGTCAGCAGCCCGCTGGTGCGCAGCAGCGAGGTGAAGCGTCCGCCGCGTTGGCTCAGCTCATCGAAAGTACCCTTTTCGATGACCCGGCCCTGATCAAGGAAAAGCACGAGATCGGCGTCGCGAACCGTGGAAAGGCGGTGGGCGATGATGAAGGTGGTGCGGTTCTTTCTTAGCGCATCCACGGCGGCCTTCACGCGGGCTTCCGTTTCGACGTCCAGCGCGCTGGTCGCCTCGTCGAGAACCAGAATGGGCGCATTCTTCAGGATGGCGCGGGCAATGGCGATGCGCTGGCGTTCACCGCCGGACAGGCGGTTGCCGCGCTCGCCGACCTGCGTCAGATAGCCGGTAATACGGCTGTCGATGAAATCCGTCGCCGCTGCCGCTGCCGCTGCTTCCACCACTTCGGCATCGGTTGCCGATTCGCGGCCGAGGCGAATGTTTTCGCGGATGGAACGGTTGAGCAGGCCGGCATCCTGGAACACGGTGGCGATGGAGTTGCGGAGCGAGTTCTTCGTCACCGTCGAAATATCGGTTCCGTCGATCAGGATCTGGCCGGAATCCGGGTCATAGACGCGCTGCAACAGGTTGATGAGCGTGGTCTTTCCGGCGCCGGTTGGTCCGACAATGGCGATGGTTTCACCGGCCTTGGCCGTAAACGAGACGTCATGAACGCCCTGCTTGGTGTTGGCAAAACCGAAATTGATGTTGCGGAATTCCACGGTGCCGGAGACGTTCGACAATTCGCGGGCGTCGCCCGGTTCTTCACGTTCCTTGACGGAATCCTCCAGCACGAAGAAATCTTCAAGCTTGGCGCGGGCTTCGAAAATCTGCGTCACGAACTGGCGCATCTGGTCCAGGCGGCCGATCAGGAGATTGGCAAAACCGATGAAGGCGATAACGTCACCGACGCGCAGTTCGCCGTTCTTCACCAGCACGGTACCGATGACGAGAATGATCATCATCGAAACGGTGGAGGCGGTGCGGTTAAGCGCGCTGGCGAAAGCCCACCAGTCGAGAACGGGATATTGGGCGCTCAGCAGTTTTTCGGTGAAGGATTTCAGCGCCTTCGTTTCAGCTTCGATGCGGTTGTAGCTGTGCAGCACCGACACGTTGCTGATGGAATCGCTGACATGGGCAAAAACGCTGTGATAATGCTCTTCGACCGAAGCCTGCCCGTCCTTGGTGCGGCCCATCACCCACTTGCCGATGAACCAGTAAACGATGCCGAGGCCGATCAGCACGAAGCTGAGGCGCAAGTCCATGGCCATGGCTGTCGGGATGAGCAGCACCAGCGCCACGAAGGTGGCCAGATGCGTGCGCATGAATTCCAGCCATAGGCCGAACAGCGTCTCGCTGGCGCGCAGCAGGGTGTGCAGGGCGTTGGACGTGCCGCGCAGATGGTGCCAGGAGAGCGGCATCGAAATGATGCGACCGAATGCTTCCGTCAGCAATGTTGCACGCCGGCCATGCGCCAGCCGGTCAGCCTCGCGGGCGACCGCGACGTAAGCGACGGTGTTGAAGACGCCGAAGCCCGCCCACAGAATGAGGATGGGCGTAACATTGGTGCCGGAAGAAATGGCGTCGATGATACGGCCGAACAGCACCGGTTCGGCAATGGTGATCGCTGCAAGAATGACGTTGGCGATGACGACCACCGTCACCCGCCATTTATGAACGGTCAGATAGCGCAGAGCGCGTGTGTAAACCTGAAACAAGGTCAAATTTTCAATCCAGTCCGAGCGTCTTTTTCGTGCGGTTAATTGTTCGGCCTCAACGCCATGCTACTTTAGCAATGTTGCATGAGACGGCGAAATTTGTGTAATTATCGCTCTTTCTGTCTGAATGGCGGCTTAACAAATTGACCGCGCGTGCGAACCGAAAAAAACCGAACCCGATGTTTCCAGGGACGCCGTCACAAGATTTCGCATCTTCGTTTCAAGGATTGCTAACGACGATATGTTCAATCTGAAATGACCGGCGCCCGAGTAACATGACGTCATCGCGGGACCATGTCCTTCGTGTCATCCCTTTCAAATCAAGCTCCGGACCCTGTGTCTTTATGCACGATATTCTTCATTTCATCTCTGCGTGTTACCAGGCGGGAAACGCTGATCGCGTTCGTGCCGATTTTGCCACGCTCATACGCGAATATGGTTTCGAATATTTCCTTGTCAGCAGGCGTCTGACCGGTGAGATCGCCTCTACCGGCCAGATTCTCGCACAACATCTGCCCGACGGCTGGCTCGAGGTCTACCGGGCCAAAAAATATAATCTTGTCGATCCTGTTCGCAAGGTGATCGGCATGGTGCACAAGCCGTTTCAATGGAAAGAAGCGCTGGAAGGATTGCCGCGTGCGATGCACCGAAAAAGGGCGAGCGTCTTTTTTCACGATGCCGGCCGTTATGGTCTGCAGGGTGGTTACGCCTTTCCCGTGCATGGCCGCGCGGGGTTTATCGGCGCGGTCTTCATTGGCGGCCAGGACCGGCAATTGCCGTCGCTGCAGGTAGAACTGCTTGATGCGGCGACACGCGCGGTGTTCTGGCGCCTGCTTGATCTTTCCGGTCAGGCCCATGGTCTCAACAATGCCCCGGATGTTTCCGCTCTGGAGTTGACGAGGCGTGAAATGGAAGTGCTGACGCTGATGGCAGATGGCATGACCTCGACGGAGATTGGACGCCAGCTATCCATCTCCAACCATACTGTCGATTGGTACATCAACGGAATCCAGCGCCGTTTCAGCGCCAAGAACCGGCAGCATACCGTAGCACTTGCTTTTCGCCATGGTTTGCTGAGCTAGCGCAAACAGGACAGTTCTCGCCGGAATTGCCCTTTCCAAGACCGGGTTTTGCTGCTTAATTCCGCAGTGCAGCAGAAATTTTGTTTTGGCGTGTGGGGAGACCGTCTTGAAGATATCGAAAATACTTGTTGCCAACCGATCCGAAATAGCGATCCGCGTTTTCCGGGCAGCCAACGAGCTTGGGATAAAAACCGTTGCGATTTGGGCGGAAGAAGACAAGCTGTCTTTGCACCGCTTCAAGGCGGACGAGTCCTATCAGGTCGGCAGGGGTCCGCATCTCGCCAAGGATATGGGGCCGATCGAGAGTTATCTGTCGATCGAGGAGGTCATCCGCGTGGCCAAGCTCTCCGGAGCGGATGCTATCCATCCCGGTTATGGCCTTCTGTCCGAAAGTCCTGAATTCGTGGAGGCCTGCAACGAGGCCGGCATTACCTTCATCGGACCGACGGCGGATACGATGCGCCAGCTCGGCAACAAGGTCGCCGCCCGCAATCTGGCGATTTCCGTTGATGTCCCCGTGGTTCCCGCCACCGACCCGCTGCCGGACGATATTGCGGAAGTGGAGCGCATGGCTGAGGCAATCGGCTATCCGGTCATGCTCAAGGCCTCCTGGGGCGGCGGCGGCCGCGGCATGCGCGCCATTCGCAAAAAGGAAGATCTGGCCCGTGAGGTAACGGAAGCCAAGCGTGAGGCGAAAGCCGCTTTCGGCAAGGACGAGGTCTATCTCGAAAAGCTCGTGGAGCGTGCGCGCCACGTGGAGAGCCAGGTGCTTGGCGATACCCACGGTAATGTCGTGCATCTGTTCGAGCGTGATTGTTCGATCCAGCGGCGCAATCAAAAGGTCGTGGAGCGTGCACCTGCACCATATTTGTCTGAAGCCCAGCGTCAGGAACTGGCGGCCTATTCGCTGAAGATCGCCGCTGCGACCAATTATATTGGTGCCGGCACGGTCGAATATCTGATGGATGCCGATACCGGCAAATTCTACTTCATCGAGGTCAATCCGCGCATTCAGGTGGAGCATACCGTCACCGAAGTCGTGACCGGTATCGATATCGTCAAGGCGCAGATCCATATTCTCGAAGGGGCTGCGATCGGTACGGCGGAATCCGGCGTTCCGCGCCAGGAGGATATCCGCCTCAACGGCCATGCGCTGCAGTGCCGCATCACGACGGAAGACCCGGAACACAACTTCATTCCGGATTACGGCCGTATCACCGCCTACCGCTCGGCTTCGGGCTTCGGTATTCGTCTGGATGGCGGCACGTCCTATACGGGCGCTGTCATCACCCGTTATTACGATCCGCTGCTGGTGAAGGTCACCGCGTGGGCGCCGCAGCCGGATGAAGCAATCAGCCGCATGGACCGTGCGCTGCGCGAATTCCGTATCCGTGGCGTTGCAACCAACCTCACCTTCCTTGAAGCCATCATTGGTCACGACAGTTTCCGCAACAATACCTACACGACGCGTTTCATCGATTCGACGCCGGAGCTGTTTGCGCAGGTCAAGCGTCAGGACCGCGCCACCAAGCTTTTGACCTATCTTGCCGACGTGACCGTCAATGGTCACCCGGAAACCAAGGGACGCGCCAGACCGTCCGACAAGGCGGCAAAGCCCATCGTGCCTTACATCGATGCGCCGACGCCTGATGGTACCAAGCAACTGCTGGACAAGCTCGGTCCAAAGGGCTTTGCGGACTGGATGCGCAACGAAAAGCGCGTGCTGGTCACCGATACGACCATGCGTGACGGACACCAGTCGCTTCTGGCCACCCGCGTTCGCACACATGATATCGCCCGCGTTGCCAGCGTTTACGGCAAGGCGCTGCCGCAGCTTCTGTCGCTGGAATGCTGGGGTGGTGCGACATTTGACGTCTCCATGCGCTTCCTGACCGAAGACCCTTGGGAGCGTCTGGCGCTCATCCGCGAAGGCGCGCCGAACCTGCTGCTGCAGATGCTTCTGCGTGGCGCAAACGGCGTCGGGTACAAGAATTACCCCGATAATGTCGTTAAATATTTCGTCCGTCAGGCCGCAAAGGGTGGCGTCGATCTTTTCCGCGTCTTCGACTGCCTGAACTGGGTGGAGAATATGCGGGTCTCGATGGATGCGATTGCCGAGGAGAACAAGCTCTGCGAGGCGACCATCTGCTATACCGGCGATCTGTTGAACTCGGCGCGTCCGAAATACGATCTCAAATATTATACCGGCCTTGCCGCGGAGCTTGAAAAGGCAGGCGCGCATATCATCGCCGTCAAGGACATGGCGGGCCTGTTAAAGCCGGCTGCCGCCAAGGTTCTGTTCAAGGCGCTGCGCGAGGCGACCGGTCTGCCGATCCACTTCCACACCCATGATACGTCGGGCATTTCCGCCGCGACCGTTCTTGCGGCAGTGGATGCCGGCGTCGACGCCGTCGATGCTGCAATGGATGCTTTCTCCGGCAATACGTCGCAGCCATGCCTTGGCTCGATCGTGGAGGCGCTGGCGGGGTCGGAGCGTGATACGGGTCTCGATACCGAATGGATCCGCCGCATTTCCTTCTATTGGGAGGCCGTGCGCAACCAGTATGCGGCTTTCGAAAGCGATCTGAAGGGGCCGGCCTCGGAAGTCTATCTGCATGAGATGCCGGGTGGCCAGTTCACCAACCTCAAAGAACAGGCCCGTTCGCTGGGTCTCGATAGCCGCTGGCACGAGGTGGCGCAGGCTTACGCCGACGCCAACAGGATGTTCGGCGATATCGTCAAGGTAACACCGTCTTCCAAGGTTGTTGGTGACATGGCACTGATGATGGTCAGCCAGGATCTGACGGTTGCCGATGTCGAAAACCCTGATCGCGAAGTGTCCTTCCCGGATTCAGTGGTTTCGATGTTGAAGGGCGATCTCGGACAGTCGCCGGGCGGCTGGCCGGAAGCCCTGCAGAAAAAAGCGCTGAAGGGCGAAGCACCCTATACGGTTCGTCCGGGTTCGCTGCTGGCGGATGCCGATCTCGATGAAGAGCGCAAGGTCATAGAAACCAAGCTGGAGCGCAAGGTCGACGACTTCGAGTTTGCGTCCTATCTGATGTATCCGAAGGTGTTCACCGACTTCGCGCTCACCGCCGAGACCTATGGCCCGGTTTCCGTGCTGCCCACCCATGCATATTTCTACGGCATGGAGGATGGCGAGGAGCTGTTTGCCGATATCGAACGCGGCAAGACGCTGGTCATCGTCAACCAGGCTTCGTCCGGTACGGATGAAAAGGGTATGGTGACGGTGTTCTTCGAGATCAACGGTCAGCCACGCCGCATCAAGGTTCCGGATCGCGCCCACGGCGCCTCCGGTGCCGCCGTGCGCCGCAAGGCCGAACTTGGCAATGCGGCGCATATCGGCGCGCCGATGCCGGGTGTGATCAGTCGCGTCTTCGTCAATCAGGGTCAGGAGATCAAGGCCGGCGACGTGCTTCTGTCCATCGAGGCCATGAAGATGGAAACCGCGCTTCACGCCGAGCGTGACGGCAAGGTCGCTGAGGTTCTCGTCAAGCCTGGCGACCAGATCGACGCGAAGGATCTGTTGATCTCCTACGCCGAATAAAGGCGTGTTACATCGGCAATAAGAGTGCAGACGCCCGCCTTTCGGCGGGCGTTTTTTATTGCGCTGCTACAAAAACTCGAATATGCCTGTTCATGCACGTTTATTCCTGTTTATGCATGAGTCTCGATGAGCGATCATTTTGTCAGTGAGCGGCAGGCGCTCATCCTAGCGCAGTTGCGGCAGAGCGGCCGCGTGCTTGCGCAGGATCTTGCCCAGAATTTCGGTGTTTCCGAAGACACCGTGCGCCGCGACCTGCGCGAGATGGCGGCGCGCGGGGAATGCCTGAGGGTTTATGGCGGAGCGCTGCTTTCTGATAGCATGACGGTGCCGTTGAAGACGCGCATTACTGAGGATGCCGATCGCAAGGCCCTGCTGGCGCGTGCCGTCATTCCGCTTCTCGAGCCGGGCATGGTCGTCTTCATCGATGCCGGCTCCACGAACCTCGCTGTCGCAAGGGCCATTCCCGCCGGTCTCAAGTTGACGGTAGTGACCAATACACCCACCATAGCCGCCGAACTGACGGGGCGGGCCGATATCGATCTTGTGCTGATCGGCGGCAAGGTCGATCCGGCCGTCGGCGCCGCAATCGATGCCATGGCGCTCAGGCAGCTCGAACTGATGCGGCCTGATCTCTGTATTCTCGGTGTTTGCGGTGTCGCGGCGGAGACGGGTCTGTCTGCGGATGTTTTCGAGGATGCGGTGTTCAAGCGGCTTGCCTGCAGCGCCAGCCAGCGGATCGTCGCCGCAATAACGACGGAAAAGCTCGGCCATAAGGCAGCTTTTCACGTGCATGATTTTTCCCCACCGCTTTGCCTCGTGCTGGAACAGGATGCCGACCGCGCATTGGTCGAGGCACTGTTGGCAAAAGGTGTAGATGTTCATTGCGGCGACGAAGACGCCGTTCAATTTTCCCACGGTCAAGTCTGAAGGATATTACCGATGAATGGCCCCACGACATTTTCGCCGACGGCTGCGCGCTCGTCCTATCTGACACGGCACAGGCTGGGTGTTTCCCTGCTGTTCTTGATGAACGGCTTCATGATGGGCTCATGGGCGCCCAAGATCCCGGAATTTGCGGCGCGGCTGTCGCTCAGCGAAAGCGCGCTTGGCCTGATCATTCTGGTTTTCGGCGTCGGCTCGCTGGTTTTCATGCCGATTGCCGGTTCCCAGATCGCCCGTTTCGGTTCGCGCACGGTCAGTCTGGTCACTGCGGCGATCTTCCTGCCGACACTGCTTTTCATCTCCTGGGCTGGCACGATCTGGGCAGGGGTAATCGCGGTTTTCCTGTTCGGCGGGCTGACGGGGGCGATGGATGTTGCCATGAACGCCAATGCGGTGGCGGTAGAGCGGGATATGCGCCGGGCGATCATGTCGTCGTGCCATGCCTTCTGGAGCCTGGGCGGCCTGATCGGTGCCGGTCTTGGCGGTTATCTCATCACGGCAATCGGTGTGCAGGGCCATGCCATTGCGTTGACGGTCATCGCGCTTGTGTTGCTGGTCATTGCCTGGCCGCGGGTGCTCGCGGATCGTCCGCATGCCGAGGAGGAACGCCCGAAAGGCGGTCTGCCGCTGACGCCGCTGCCGTGGATCATCGGCCTGATGGCGCTGTTTTCCATGGTGCCGGAGGGTGCGATCCTCGATTGGGGTGCGCTTTATCTGCGCAATGAACTGGGGGCTTCCGTCTCGCAGTCCGGTTTCGCTTTCGCGGCCTTCTCCATGACCATGGCGGCCATGCGTTTTGCCGGCGATCTGGTGCGTGACCGGTTCGGTGCGGTCAACACCCTGCGGTTCTGCTCGGTCATGTCGATCACCGGTCTCTTGATTGCCGGCCTTGCGGGAAGCTCCACTTTCGTAATTATCGGCTTTGCCATTGCCGGTATCGGCATTTCCAACATGGTGCCCATCGCCTTTTCCGCGGCGGGCAACATGCCGGGGTTGGCACCGGGAATCGGGCTCTCCGTCGTCACCACCATGGGTTATTCCGGCATTCTGGTGGCGCCGTCCGCCATCGGTTTCATTGCCGAACATACGGGTCTCGCCAGTGTCTTCCTTGCATTGCCGTTGCTGCATGTGGTGGTTTTGCTGCTTTCGCGGCTTGCCCGGCATGCGGATGGAGCAGGCAAAGAATAGGCGTCTCGAATTTTGCCATGATTGCGGTAAAGTAGAAGCTCTTATGCGTTGGGTGTTGACAAGCCGGCCCCCTTGTTTCACCTCAATTGCCAGACCTTGCCGCAAGCTCCAGAGACCGCCATGACGTCACATGCCGATTACGATCCAAAGCCCCGCCGCGCATCCGTCGCTGTCGACGTGGGCGGCGTCATCGTTGGTGGCGGTGCGCCCGTCGTCGTGCAGTCGATGACCAATACCGATACGGCTGACATCGACGCCACCGTGCAACAGGTGGCGGCGCTTTTCCAGGCCGGTTCGGAAATGGTGCGTATTACCGTTGACCGCGACGAGAGCGCAGCCGCCGTGCCGAAAATCCGGGAGCGGCTGCTGCGTCTCGGTATGGATGTGCCGCTGATCGGCGATTTCCATTATATCGGCCACAAGCTTCTGGCCGATCATCCGGCCTGTGCCGAAGCGCTGGCGAAATACCGCATCAATCCCGGCAATGTCGGTTTCAAGGACAAGAAGGACAAGCAGTTCGGCGAAATCGTCGAAATGGCGATCCGTTATGACAAGCCCGTGCGCATCGGCGTGAACTGGGGATCGCTGGATCAGGAATTGCTGACCACGCTGATGGACCGTAACAAAGAAGAGGGGTTTCCGCTCTCCGCCCGTCAGGTCACGCGTGAGGCCATCGTCCAGTCGGCGCTGATTTCCGCCGAGCTTGCCGAAGAGATCGGCCTGCCGCGCAACCGCATCATCCTTTCGGCCAAGGTCAGCCAGGTGCAGGACCTGATTGCCGTTTATTCGATGTTGTCGGAGCGCTCCAACCACGCCCTGCATCTGGGCCTGACGGAAGCCGGCATGGGTTCCAAGGGCATCGTCGCCTCGTCTGCCGCCATGGGTTACGTTCTGCAGCACGGCATCGGTGACACGATCCGCGTCTCCCTGACGCCCGAACCGAATGGCGACCGCACCCGTGAGGTGCAGGTGGCGCAGGAATTGCTGCAGGTCATGGGTTTCAGGCAATTCATTCCGGTGGTTGCGGCATGTCCCGGCTGCGGGCGCACCACGTCCACCGTCTTTCAGGAGCTGGCGCAGAATATCCAGAACGATATTCGCAAGAACATGCCGGTCTGGCGTGAAAAATATCCCGGTGTCGAGGCATTGAACGTCGCCGTCATGGGCTGCATCGTCAATGGCCCCGGTGAAAGCAAACATGCCGATATCGGCATTTCCCTGCCCGGAACCGGCGAAAGCCCGGCAGCGCCGGTCTTCATCGACGGGGAAAAGGCGCTCACTTTGCGTGGTCCCAACATTGCCGGTGATTTCGAAGCGCTTGTGGCCGATTACATCGAAAAGCGTTTTGGCCGGAAAGACGCGGCGGAGTAAAGAGTACCGTGAAAAAGCCGGAATTCCACTGTCGTACCTCCTGAACCTCTCGGAGCATCAAAACACATGATCAAAAAAATCGCGATCGTCGCCCTTTGCGGGACCTATCTTTCCGCCTGCACCACCACCGATCCCTATACGGGTGAACAGAAGATGTCGAACACCGCGGGTGGTGCCGGCATCGGCGCCGTGGTCGGCGCGCTCGGCGGTCTGGCTGTCGGCGGTTCGCCGACCGGTCGTCGTAATGCCGCGCTTATCGGTGCGGGCATCGGTGCGCTCGCCGGTGGCGCCATCGGCAATTACATGGATGGCCAGGAAGCCGAGCTTCGCGCCCAGCTTCAGGGTACGGGCGTTTCGGTTTCCCGCCGTGGCGACAGCATCGTCCTCAACATGCCGTCGAACATCACCTTTGCGACGGATCAGGATCAGGTCATTCCGCCGTTCTATCAGACGCTTGATTCTGTTGGCATCGTGCTGAACAAGTTCAACCGCACGCTGATCGACATCAATGGTCACACCGATTCCACCGGCAGCCCCGGTTACAATCAGGGCCTTTCGGAGCGTCGCGCCGCATCGGTTGCCAATTACCTCGGCGCGCGCGGCGTCGATCAGCGCCGCATTTCGACGCTTGGTTTCGGTGCTTCGCAGCCGATCGCATCGAATGCAACGCCTGACGGTCGCGCTCAGAACCGTCGCGTTGAAGTGCTGATTTCGCCTCTTAAGGGCTGATTGGGTATAGAGGCTGAGCGGGGAAACCGGCTCAGCTTTTCCGTTCGGCAATGAACCTTGCGGCCGCGATGAGAATTGCAGCCTTTTCGCCATAAGGGGCCAGGAGGTTACTGGCTTCCGTTACCTGTTCCTGCAGCTTGGCGCGCGCCCAGTCTTCACCGCGCAAGGCGACCAATGTTCCCTTGCCGCGTGCGGCATCCTTGCCGGTTGCCTTGCCCATGGTGGCGGCATCGGCAGTGAGATCGAGAAGATCGTCGGCGAGCTGGAAGGCGAGGCCGATTTTTTCGCCGAAGAGGCGTAGCCTTTGCCGTTCGGAAACATCGCTTCCGGAAATGATCGCGCCAGCCTCACAGGCGAAACGCAGCAAAGCGCCGGTTTTCATAGCCTGCAATGTAATGATGCCGGCTTCATCCGGCGCCTTTTTTTCCGCAGCAAGATCAAACGCCTGTCCGCCGGCCATGCCGCCGATGCCGGCTGAGCGGGCAAGTGAAAGCACGAGTGCGGCCTTACGCTCGGCCGCAAGCGGGTTTTCATCCGAGGCGATAATATCGAAGGCGAGCGTCAGCAGGCTGTCACCGGCGAGAATGGCGGTCGCCTCATCGAATTTGCGATGCACCGTCGGCTGGCCGCGGCGCAGGTCATCGTCGTCCATGGCCGGCAGATCGTCATGCACAAGCGAATAACAATGCAGGCATTCCAGTGCCGCGCCGACATAATGGGCAGCTTCGGCATCTCCGCCCAGAAGGGCGGCGCTTTCGATAACGAGAAAGGGCCGCAGGCGTTTGCCGCCGTTCAGCACACCATGGCGCATGGCGTCGAGCAGGTTTTGCGGACGCGTGATCTCGTCTGCGCGTGCTTCACCGGAAAGCAGGCGGCCAAGCAGGGCTTCGGTTTTTGCCGCGTTTTCGCGCAGCCTCGTTTCGAAATTCGTCATCTGAGCGTCCATGTCGCGCTCTTTGACATGCCGCGCGGGGCCAGGCAACCTTTTCGTGATTCCCGGGCGTAACTGTTTGACCAGACTCGCCTTGAAGACGGCAATGGACTATGAAAGGCTTCGATTGGCGCGGGGCTGGGACGGATATTGAGCAGTACGCCTGAAAGCGACGCAGATTACGCCGTGCTGGCGGAAGACCGGGGCAGTCCGAAGGTGGATTTTCGCACGTTGGCAAAGCGCATCATCATGACCTTGCTGGCTTTGCTGATCCTGCCCTATCTGCTGATTCCCGTCTATGCGCTGCCGTTCATGCGGCCCGTTTCGACGCTGATGCTTGCCGATCTGGTAACACTGCAGGGCTATGACCGGCGCTGGGTTCCGCTCGAGGATATTTCGCCCCGTCTTGTGCAATCCGTGATGATGTCCGAAGACGGGCAATTCTGTTTCCATGGTGGCGTGGACTGGAACCAGATGCAATCCGTGGTCAGCAATGCACTCGATGGCGCCTCCACCCGCGGCGCCAGCACCATTCCAATGCAGACAGCCAAGAACCTGTTTTTATGGAACGGCCGCTCGTTTCTGCGCAAGGGACTGGAACTGCCGCTGGCGATCGCGGCCGATTTTGTCTGGTCCAAAAAGCGGATGATGGAGATTTATCTCAACGTCGCCGAATGGGGACCAGGTATTTATGGCATCGAGGCTGCCGCGCAGCATCATTTCAAGGTGCCGGCGGCAAAGCTCAGTTCCCGTCAGGCGGCGCTGCTCGCCGTTTCCCTGCCCAATCCCATTGACCGGGTCGCCAGCAAGCCCGGGCGTGGTCTGCAAAGGCTGGCTGGTGTTATCGAGCGGCGCGCCCGGGCCTCGGGCGCTTATGTCGGCTGCGTACTGGACTGATCCAGCCCGCCCGCTCAGCCCTTCGTGAAAATATAATCTGTTTCCTGACGCAGGGTTTCGCCCGGCCGCAGGATCGCGTGCGGAAAATCAGGGTGATTGACGGCATCAGGCCAGATCTGCGTTTCGAGGCAAAAACCGGCAAAGGGACCATAGTGGCGGCCATCGAGGCCGGGAACCGGAACGTTCAGCTTGAAGGCCGAATAGAACTGCACACCGGGTTCGGTGGTGTGAACCTCAAGGGCGATATCCGAGGCCGGCGAATAGGCGCGGGCAATCTTGCGCTTTGCGCGGCGCTCGGGCGAGAGGCAGAAATTGTGATCGTAGAGGACCTGCTCACCATCCTCCTTGCGCCGCATCGGTGTCGGTTGGCGCAGGTCGAAGACGGTGCCTTCAACAGAGCGGATTTCGCCGGTTGGTATCTGTTTGTCGTTGGTCGGCAGGAAAAAATCAGCGGCGATGCTGATCTCATGCCCAAGTGCGGTATCCGCACCGTCGAGGTTGAAATAGGAGTGCTGGCAGACATTGGCGATGGTCGGCTTGTCGGTCACCGTTTCGTAGACCACCGAAAGCACGCCGCCGTCGAGGATCGTATAGGTGGCGGTGACCGTGCAGTTGCCGGGATAACCGGCGCGACCGTCGGGATCGATGATCTGCAGAACGGCATGGTTTTCGCCATGCTCCATCAGCATCCAGTTGCGTTTGCCCATACCGTCGCTGCCGCCATGCAGATGGGTTACGCCCTTTTCGTTCAGCTCCAGCTGGTATTCTTGCCCGTCGATCGAGAATTTACCGTCGCCGATGCGGTTGGCATTACGGCCGGGGGTGGCGCCGAAATAGGAGGAATATTTATAGTCCTCGAATTTATCGAAGCCGAGAACGAGCGGCGGCTGATGACCATCGAGGCGCAGATCCTGAATGACCGCGCCCCAGGTGATGACTTTGGCCGTCAGTCCGCCCTTCGAGATGGTGACACGCTCGACCTTTTCACCGGTCGCCGTGAAACCGAAATTCTCGCGTGCTGCCCCGTCGCTCATTGCATCATTCTCCCGATTGCCCCGAATTGCCGGGCGGACGTTGCGTCATTTCCCGGCAATTCGCAATCGGCAATTTACGCGGCGAGTTTGCCGATGGATTCGAGATCGTAGGGCGTCGTCTGATATATCTCGTTGATCCAGTTGCCGAAAAACAGATGGGCGTGGCTGCGCCAACGGTTCAGCGGGGCAAGCTCCGGGTCATTGTGCGGAAAATAATCATGCGGCAGCTTGATGGGCACACCGGCATTTGCGTCGCGGAAATATTCATCCGAAAGCGAGGTTGAATCATATTCGACATGATTGAACATATAGAGCCTGTTGCCGGCCTTCTCATGCACCAGACACACGCCCATTTCCTCTGACTCCATCAGGATTTCAAGTTCGGGGTGTTTTTCGATGTCGGCGCGGCGTACCTCCGTCCAGCGTGAGACCGGAACCTGGAAATCGTCCGAAAAGCCGCTCAGATAGATCGATGACGGGCAGAGATTGCGGTGACGATAAACACCGAACGCCTTTTCTTTCAGTTCGTATTTCGGCACGCCGTGGAAATGGTAGATGGCAGCCATCGCACCCCAGCAGACATTCAGCGTCGAATGGACATTGGTTTGCGTCCAGTCGAAAATCTTCTGCATCTCGGCCCAGTAGGTCACATCCTCGTAGTCCAGCATCTCGATGGGCGCGCCGGTGATGATGAAACCGTCAAACTTGCGGTGGCGCACTTCCTCCCACGTTTCATAGAAGGACAGAAGATGTTCTTCCGGCGTGTTCTTGGCGCGATGGCCGCCGATACGGATCAGCGAAAACTCCACCTGCAACGGCGAGGCGCCGACGAGGCGGGCCATCTGCACTTCCGTCTTGATCTTGTTCGGCATGAGGTTGAGAAGCCCGATCTGGAGCGGGCGGATATCCTGCCGGATGGCCGCCGTTTCGGTCATGACCCGCACGCCCTCATGAACGAGGGTCTCAAAGGCGGGAAGCGTATCGGGAATCTTGATCGGCATGTCGAACTCTCTTTTCGGGTGACGTAAAGAACGTTGCGAAAACAAAAAAACCGGCAGCGAAATCGCAGCCGGTCCCAGGAAATTGCCCTTTTCCTCGACCCTTTAGCGACTTCTTTAAAGTGGCTGCAAGCCGGTCGGCAAATCACCACTGAAGCGTTTCATAATCCCGAAGCCGGCGAAAATCAATATAGGCTGATTTCATCGGGTTTCGGCTTTCCCTTTTTGGCTGAGGTGCGATAAGGCAGGGCATGGATAAAGAGCGCTTCACCATTCTGCTTGGCGGCGATGTCACGGTTACCGACCGCCTGAAGCTGGCGGTTGCCGATAGCCGCGTGATCGCGGCCGATGGCGGCATGCGCCATGCCGGCCCGCTCGGCCTCAGACCGGAGCTTTGGGTTGGCGATTTCGATTCCGCCAGTGAAGATCTGCTGGGCTCCTGGCCCGATGTGGAGCGGCAGCCTTACCCGGCCGCAAAGGCCGTGACCGATGGCGAGATCGCGGTCTCGGAAGCACTCTCCCGTGGGGCGCGTTCGCTGCTGCTGGTGGGGGCGCTTGGAGGCGAGAGAAGCGACCATGCGCTGCAACATCTTCTTTATGCGGTGGCGCTTGCCGAACGGGGTCTCGACGTGACACTGACGTCAGGCGACGAGGAGGCGCAGCCACTGCTTCCCGGTTCGCTTGATGTTGATCTGCCGGCCGGTTCGCTGTTTTCCGTGGCCGGATTTACCGCCCTTCAAGGGCTTGATATCGGCAATGTGCGTTATCCGCTTGACGATTTCGCGCTTGCTTTCGGCTCTTCCCGCACTATTTCCAATGTCGCGAATGGCGGCCCTGTGCATTTCTCGCTGAAAAGCGGCAAAGCCATCGTCCTCGCCCGCCCCTATGATCTGACCGGAGCCTGACGCCTTGGCACCCCCAATTTTGAAACTCGACGATATCAAGCTGACTTTCGGCGTGACCCCGCTGCTCGACGGCGCCAATTTCCAGGTGGAGCCGGGCGACCGCATCTGCCTTGTCGGGCGCAACGGCTCGGGTAAATCGACCCTGATGAAGATCGCTGCCGGGCTGGTCGAGGCACAGTCGGGCGAGGTTTTCCGCCATCCTTCCGCTACCATCCGTTATCTGGAGCAGGCACCGGATTTTGCCGGTTACGATACCGTTCAGGCCTATGCCGAAGCGGGGCTTGGGCCGGGTGACGACCCTTATCGGGTGACGTACCTGCTCGAACATCTCGGTCTGACGGGACAGGAAAATCCAGCAAGCCTTTCCGGCGGCGAAGCGCGGCGTGTGGCGCTTGCCCGCGTCATGGCGCCGGAGCCTGATATTCTGATGCTGGACGAGCCGACCAACCATCTGGACCTGCCCACCATTGAATGGCTTGAAAGCGAATTACAGCAGACGCGCAGCGCGCTGGTGCTGATTTCGCACGACCGGCGTTTTCTCGAAAAAGTCTCGACCTCGACCGTGTGGCTCGATCGTGGCCAGTCCCGCCGCCTCAATCGCGGCTTTGCCCATTTCGAGGAATGGCGTGACAAGGTGCTGGAAGAGGAAGAGCTGGAGCAGCACAAGCTCGGCAAGGCCATCGAACGCGAAGAACACTGGATGCGGTACGGCGTGACCGCGCGGCGCAAGCGCAACATGCGCCGTGTCGGCGAACTTCAGGCCATGCGCGCCGAATATCGCGGCCACAAGGGACCGCAGGGCTCCGTGCAGGCGACGGCTTCGGACGTGCGCGAATCCGGCAAGCTGGTCATCGAGGCCGAGGCCATCACCAAGGCTTACGATGAGCGCGTGATCGTCGCGCCGTTTTCGCTCAGGGTGCATCGTGGCGATTGTATCGGTTTCGTCGGGCCGAATGGTGCCGGCAAAACCACACTTTTGAAAATGCTGACCGGCCAGCTTGAGCCCGATAGCGGAACGGTGAAGCTCGGCACCAATCTGGAAATCGCAACGCTTGACCAGAAGCGTGAGGATCTCAATCCCAACGATACGCTCGCGCATTACCTGACTGATGGGCGCGGCGACAATCTGCTGGTCAATGGCGAAGTGAAGCACGTTACGGGCTACATGAAGGATTTCCTGTTCCAGCCGGAACAGGCCCGCACGCCGATCCGCAACCTCTCTGGCGGCGAGCGCGCCCGTCTTATTCTGGCGCGCATTCTGGCGCGGCCGACCAACCTTTTGATCCTCGACGAGCCGACCAACGATCTCGATATCGAAACGCTCGATCTGTTGCAGGAAATCGTTGTGGGTTTTTCCGGCACCGTCATCCTCGTCAGCCACGACCGTGATTTTCTTGACCGTACCGTCACCTCCACCATCGCACCCGCCAATCCGGATCAGCCGGATGGACGCTGGATCGAATATGCCGGCGGTTATTCGGATATGATGGCGCAGCGCAAGGGCGCGGCGGAGGAAAAACGCAAGGCGGAGAAACAGGAAAAAACGAAGGCCGCATCTTCGGCTTCCGCTTCGCAGGAGCCTGCAAAGGCCAAGGGAAAGCTTTCTTTCAAGCAGAAATTCGCACTCGAAAATCTGCCGAAGGAGATGGAAAAAGCGCAGGGCGAAATCGCAAAACGTGAGCAGCGCATGGCTGATCCCGCGCTATTCACCAAGGATCCTGCCACATTCAATACGCTGGCGCAGGAAATGACCAAGCTGCGTGAAAAGCTCGAGACCATGGAAGAAGAATGGCTGGAGCTGGAGATGCTGCGCGAGGAACTGGAAGGCTGAAGGCGCTCGTCTTTTGCCGATTGAGCTGTATCCGCCTTTGACAGGGAGGCGGAATTGCCGTTTCCTGTGCGGGTTCGGAGGAGTTCAGAAAATGCGCATGATCTTCGTCAATCTACCCGTCAAGAATATCGAGACATCCAGAAACTTCTTCACGGCGCTGGGTTTCAGCTTCAATCCAGAATATTCTGACGATCGAACGCTCTGCATGATCGTGGAGGAGAACATCTTCGTGATGCTGCTCCAGGAAGAGCGTTTTCGCGATTTCATCAATGGCGATATTGCCGATGCGAAGAGTAGCACCGAAGTGCTGACCTGCCTGTCCGCCGGAAGCCGCGAGGAAATCGACCGGATGATTGCAACCGCACTTGCCTCCGGTGGCAGCGGCTGGAAACCCGTTCAGGATCACGGCTTCATGTATGCCGGCAGTTTTGAGGATCCTGATGGTCACGTCTGGGAACTGGTGCATATGACGGCGCAGGGCTGACGACAGCCATCTTGCCAATCGCAGACGGCGGGACTACACCATCATCTTGATCTAACGGGGTGTCTTTTGTGCTTGCGTGCAAAAGGCTGAGAGGCTTGCCAACCCGAAGAACCTGATCCGGTTCATACCGGCGGAGGGATTAGACGGCTTCAAGGCAGGCGGCTATTTCCCTTTTTGTTTTGAGGAGATACCCGTGCGCCGTCGTCTTTTCCTGAATTCCATCATTGCCGCCTCCCTGTTTCTGCCCGGCCTTGCCGTCGCACAGGACAGGCAGGAGCTGACTGTCTACACCTATGAGAGCTTCGTTTCCGAATGGGGACCCGGTCCAAAGGTCAAGGAAGCCTTCGAGAAGGTTTGTGGTTGCACGGTCAATTTTATCGGCGTGGCGGATGGTGTGGCGCTGCTCAACCGCCTGAAACTGGAAGGGACGGGATCCAAGGCGGATGTCGTTGTCGGTCTCGACACCAACCTCGTCGCGGAAGCGAAACAGACCGGCCTTTTCGATGTCAGCGGCATCGATACGTCGGCGGCCAAGGTGCCGGGTGGTTATGAGGACGATGTCTTCGTCCCCTACGATTATGGGCATTTCGCGGTCATCTATGACACGCAGACGGTAAAAAACCCGCCGGCGAGCCTGAAAGAACTGGTGGACGGCGATCCTTCGCAGAAGATCGCCATTCAGGATCCGCGTACCTCCACGCCGGGGCTTGGGCTACTTCTGTGGGTGAAATCGGTATATGGAGACAAGGCTCCCGAGGCCTGGGCGAAGCTCAGGAAACGCATCCTGACCGTCACACCGGGCTGGTCGGAATCCTACGGTCTCTTCACCAAGGGTGAGGTGCCGATGGTGCTTTCCTACACCACTTCGCCCGCCTATCACATGGTCGCCGAAAAGACGGATCGCTATCAGGCTGCCTCCTTTTCGGAGGGGCATTACATCCAGATCGAAGTGGCTGGCCTTCTCAAAAACGCACCGCACAAGGAGTTGGCAAAGCAGTTTCTGGCTTTCACGCTCACATCAGGTTTTCAGGATGCCATTCCCGAAAACAACTGGATGATGCCGGTTGCGGCGACATCGAAACCTTTGCCCGAGGCGTTTTCCAAACTCGTCGTGCCTGCCAAGACCTTTCTGATGGATCCGGAAGAGGTGGCGAAGAACCGCAAGGCCTGGATCGACGAATGGCTTGCGGCCATGAGCATGAATTGAGGAAAAGGCACGCCCACCCATGATGCTGCGTCGCGATTACCGGCGATCCATTGTTTTCGGAACGGCGGCCTTTGCCGCCGTTTTCCTGTTCATAGCGCTCGCCGTTGCGGCCCTCCTGTCTTTCGATGCCGGCGCATCGGCTGCGGGCATCATGGATACCTATACGCTGCGTATCCTGCGCTTCACGCTTTATCAGGCAATGCTCTCCACCTTCCTGTCCATCGTTCTCGGCCTGCCGGTGGCGCTGGCGCTCGCCCGACGGCGGGATTTTTGGGGAAGGATATGGATTATCAGGCTGATGGCGGTGCCGATGGGGCTGCCGGTCATTGTCGGCGCATTCGGCATTATCGCCATCTGGGGCAGGCAGGGTGTCTTGAATACGGCTCTCGTTTTTGCCGGCGCGGAGCAACCCTTCAGCATTTACGGCCTTTCCGGAATTCTTATCGCACACGTGTTCTTCAATCTGCCGCTCTGCGTGCGGCTGATGCTTGCCGGACTGGAGCGCATTCCGGGTGAATATTGGCGCATGGCGGCAAGCCTGGGCATGGGGCCGGTTTCAACTTTCCGCTTCATCGAATGGCCGGCGATTTCGCGGCTTGTTCCCGGTATTGCCGGACTTGTCTTCATGCTGTGCGCCACCAGCTTCACGCTGGTGCTGCTGCTTGGTGGTGGCCCGGCAGCCACGACACTGGAGGTGGCGATCTATCAGGCGCTGCGGTTCGATTTCGATCCGCAGCGGGCGATCGCGCTTTCAGTTTTACAGATTGTCCTTACCGCAATCCTGCTTGGCCTTCTTGCCTTTCTGCCATCGCCGGAAGCGGAAATCGCCTCGCTTGGGCGGCCCCTTCGCCGCTTCGATGGCAAAGGGGCTGGTGCACGTCTCTGGGACGGGGCGGCGATCATTCTTGCGGTTCTGCTGATTGGACTGCCGCTTGTGGCCGTAGCCGTCTCAGGCTTGAGTGCCGACCTGCCGCGCCTTCTGTCAGCACCGATCTTTTTGCGAGCGGCCGCCACCAGCCTTGCCATTGCCGTGCTCTCCGCAACTCTCGTCGTGCTCTGCTGTTTTGCGATCATCAGTGCGCGTCAGGCCGTTGTTTCACGGCGGCGGGCGGTTCGGCCGTTGCGCTTTCTGTCCGCCACACTCGGTGCGGGGTCTTCGCTTGTACTGCTGGTGCCGCCCGTTGTGCTCGGAAGCGGCTGGTTTCTGTTGTTGCGGCCCCTCGGTGATGTCAGCTTTTATGCGCCGGTTCTCGTGGCGATCATCAATATGCTGATGGCGCTGCCGCTTGCCATGCGGGTGCTGGAGCCGGCCTTTAACAGCCATTTTCTACGCACCGGCCGGCTTTCCGCCAGTCTTGGGCTACAGGGGCTGACGCGGCTGCGATTTGCCGATCTGCCGGTTCTGTGGCGGCCCCTGGCGATGGCGTTTTCCTTTGCCATGGCCCTGTCCCTCGGCGATCTCGGGGCGGTTGCCCTGTTCGGGTCGGAAAGTTTCGTCACCTTGCCATGGCTCGTTTATAGCAATATGGGCAGCTACCGCACCAATGACGCTGCCGGATACGCGTTTATCCTTGGTGTCGTCTGCCTGTTGCTTGCCGCAGGCGGCGTTTCACGACAGTCACAATCACCAGGGGCGCAATCAGCAAAGGCAACCATATGACCGGTGATGATTTCGCAGTTCGACTGGACAGGGTCAGGCTGCTGCTTGGAACGCAGGATTTCGATCTGGATTGCAACTTTCCACAAGGCCTGGTGACCGCCGTTGTCGGCGCATCCGGTTCGGGCAAGTCGACGCTTCTCAATCTGGTCGCTGGTTTCGAAGCGCCTGATTTCGGTCGTGTGCTGATCGGTGGGCGGGACATGACGGCGCTCGATCCTTCCGAAAGGCCTGTTTCATCGATCTTTCAGGATAATAATCTTTTCGCCCATCTCGATATTTTCACCAATGTCGCGCTCGGCGTCAGTCCGGGGCTGAAATTGCAGGCACAAGACCGGAGTAACATCGAGATGGCGCTGGCGCGCGTTGGTCTTGCGGGTTTTGACAGGCGCCTGCCCGGCACGCTTTCCGGCGGCGAAAGACAAAGGGCGGCTCTGGCACGTGCGCTGGTGAGGAAAAAACCGGTCATGCTGCTGGATGAGCCTTTCGCCGCGCTCGATCCGGGACTGCGCGCAGGCATGACCTCCCTGCTTCTCGACTTGCATGCCGAAACAAAAAATACGGTGATTATTGTCTCACACCATCCGGACGACATAAAAAAGCTGGCGCAGCGGGTGGTTTTTCTTGATCGCGGCCGCGTTGTCTACACCGGCCCGACCGCAGATTTCTTTGCCACACAAAATGTGAAGGCGGTGGACAGTTTTCTGAACGGCTGATCGCCTTATTTTCGACGCGTGCCGCTGGCAATCGCTTTAGATGACTTCAATGGCGCTAATTTGCACTTGCCAGTTTCAAGTTGTTGCCCGAGAAAAGACGGGAATTATTGCGTTCTTCAGGAATATTCCGGACTTGATGGATCGTTTTTACCGTATCGGCATTCATGGCTCGTTGGGGCGAATCTGTTATTCTGGTCTGCAATTAACGGATGATCAGGAACGTTAGGGGCAGGCATAGAGAATGAGAAATAGCATGACTGCACAGTGGAGGTTCTTCTCCCGTTCAGGCCTTCGCCGTTCGGGCAGGATGGCTGCTGCCTGGTCCGTGCTGACGGCGTCTGCCGTATTCCTGTCGTCGTGCCAGTCCCTGTTCAGCCCTGCCTACCAGTCCACATTGCGCCCATCGGACAATCCGCAGACCGTGGAAGAGGTGCAGAAGAACGATCCCCGTGCGCAGATGGGTGCACGCGAACATCCGCGCATCGTGGCGAGTTATGGCGGCGAATATCGTGACGCCAAGACCGAACGGCTTGTTGCCCGCATCGCCGGCGCGCTGACGGCTGTTTCGGAGAATCCGCAGCAGTCCTATCGCATCACCATCTTGAACTCGCCTGCCATCAACGCCTTTGCTTTGCCGGGCGGATATCTTTACGTGACGCGCGGGCTTCTGGCGCTCGCCAATGACGCCTCGGAAGTGGCCGCCGTGCTTTCGCATGAGATGGGCCATGTCACCGCCAATCACGGCATCGAGCGTCAGCGCCGGGAAGAGGCGGAGGTGATCGCCAGCCGTGTGGTCGCGGAGGTTCTGTCGAGCGATCTGGCCGGCAAGCAGGCGCTTGCACGCGGCAAGCTTCGGCTCGCTGCCTTCTCGCGCCAACAGGAATTGCAGGCGGATGTCATCGGTGTGCGCATGTTGGGCGAGGCCGGTTACGACCCATTCGCATCGCCGCGTTTTCTGGATTCCATGGCGGCCTATGCACGGTTTTCCTCGGCTGATCCCGAAAACGACCAGAGCCTCGACTTCCTTTCCAGCCACCCCAACACGCCGCAGCGCATTGAGCTTGCGCGCCGCCATGCCCGTGCCTTCGGCCAGGAAGGTCAGGTTGGGGATCGTGGACGTGACTGGTTCCTGGATGGCATAGACGGTCTGCTTTACGGCGACAGCCCGCAGGAAGGGTATGTCCGGGGTCAGACGTTCCTCCACGGAACGCTTGGCATCCGTTTTGACGTGCCGGAAGGTTTCGTCATCGACAACAAGGTGGAAGCCGTTCTGGCCACAGGACCCGGCGATATGGCGATCCGTTTCGACGGCGTGGCCGATCCGAAACAGACCACCCTTGCCAATTACCTGACCAGCGGCTGGGTTGCCGGTCTCTTGCCGGAAACCGTCAAGGAAACGCAGATCAATGGTCTGGAGGCCGCGACAGCCCGGGCAAGTGCGGATAAATGGGATTTCGACGTGACCGTCATTCGTGTCGGCCAGCAGATATTCCGGTTCCTGACGGCGGTGCCGAAGGGCAATGCGCAGCTTGATTCCATCGCCAATGTGCTGCGCACGAGCTTCCGCAAGATGACCCCGCAGGAAATCGCATCGCTGAAGCCGTTGCGCGTGCGCGTGGTGACGGTGAAGTCCGGCGAAACCGTGGCGACGATCGCTGCGCGAATGATGGGAACCGAGCGCAAGCTCGATATGTTCCGCATGATCAACGCGATGAGCGCCACCGCCACGCTTCAACCCGGCCAGCGCGTGAAGATCATTTCGGAATAAGATCTCAGCTCGCCGTTACCTCACATAGGTAGGCGTGAACGAGTGAGGTCATTTCCCGCCTGATCCTGGGTGACTGCAATTCCCCGCGCCTGGCGGCGTTGTGAATGATGCCGTCAATGGCGTCGGACACGATCAGAGCGGCAGTCCGGCTGTCCATCGCTGATCCGGCTGGTAGGTGGGCCGTTATCGCTGCCGAATAAAGACCGAGATATTCCTTTTCAAAAGCGCTGTTGGGATCATTCATTTCCGCGTGGCTGGGTGCGTCATCCAGCAGGACTTTATGAAGTCCGGGATGGAGGCTGTGCACAGCGACCATGCCGGCCACCAGTTCTTCTACGAATTGGAGGAGCGATTGCCTTTGCTTAGTGACGCTCTTCATGACCGCGAGGCAATCTTCAAGGTGGCGATGGCGCACCGCTTCGACAATCGAAACCTTGTCCGGGAAATATTGATATAGCGAGCCGATGCTGACACCGGCGGTTTCCGCCACCCTGTTTGTGGTGAAACCCGCCCAGCCATGATCGCTTAAAATGCGAGCAGCCGCGTGGACAACGGCATCAACGGTGGCTTTTGAGCGCTCCTGGCGCGGCTCTTTGCGCATCGCGGTCTTTCGTTTTGCAATGCGAGTAGACAAGGCATCCTCCATGGCGAAAATATAAACATAGTGCTCACATTTTCAGGATGTAAAGGATATTGTCATGATGGACCTGCTCAGGAGTTTGCTCGGCTATCACGCATGGGCGAACAGTGATTTGTTCGAGAAGCTGCAACAACTCGATCCCGAGCAAAATGCCTCCCAGCGGCACACGGCAATTCGGTTGATCAATCACTATTATGTTGTCGCGAGAATTTTTGCGGGTCACCTCACCGGAACGGCGCATGGCTTTGTCTCTGACAATACAGAGGCAACGCCGGAATTGAATGATCTTGCAAGGGATGTCGCAGCTCTGGACGGCTGGTATCTCGACTATATCGAGAAAACATCGCCCGCATCGCTTGGCGAATTTGTCGCCTTCACCTTCACTGATGGTGACAAAGGTTACATGTCCCGTGCCGAAATGATCTCACACGTGGTCCTGCATGCCGGCATTCACCGAGGCGAGGTTGCGCGCATCCTGACCCAACTCTCAATTACGCCGCCCTGGGATACATTTGCCGTGTTCGTGCACGGTACGCAGCCACAACGGCGTTTGCAGGGCGCGCAATAAAAAGCCACCCGCCCCGGTTTGGAGCGGGTGGCTTTTCTAATGGCTGGCTTCAGGCTCTTATTGCCATTCGCGCACGTCGACAAAGTGGCCGGCAATTGCCGCTGCCGCCGCCATGGCCGGGGAAACGAGATGGGTGCGGCTCTTGTAACCCTGACGGCCCTCGAAATTGCGGTTCGAGGTGGAGGCGCAGCGTTCGCCGGGCTTCAGGCGGTCGTCATTCATGGCAAGGCACATGGAGCAGCCCGGTTCGCGCCATTCGAAACCGGCGTCGAGGAAAATCTTGTCCAGGCCTTCCTGTTCCGCCTGTTCCTTGACCAGACCCGAGCCGGGCACGATCATGGCCGAGACGGTGGGGGCCACCTTGCGGCCATCGACGATTTTCGCCGCTGCACGCAAATCCTCAATGCGGCCATTGGTGCAGGAGCCGATGAAGACGCGGTCAACGGCGATATCGGTAATTCGGGTGCCGGGTTGCAGGCCCATATATTCCAGCGCGCGCCACTTGGAGGTGCGCTTGTTCTCTTCCTCGATATCATCAGGATTGGGAACGACGCCTTCGACCGAAGTCACGTCTTCCGGTGATGAGCCCCAGGAGACGATGGGCGGCAGATTGGCTGCGTCCAGCACCACGACCTTGTCATAATGGGCGCCTTCGTCGGATTTCAGCGTCTTCCAATAGGCGATGGCCTGTTCCAGCGTTTCGCCCTTCGGCGCGCGCGGCTTGTCCTTGATGTATTCGAAAGTGGTTTCGTCAGGTGCGACCAGGCCGGCGCGGGCACCGCCCTCGATGGTCATGTTGCAGACCGTCATGCGGCCTTCCATGGAAAGCGACCGGATCGCCTCGCCGGCAAATTCGATCACGTGACCGGTGCCGCCGGCCGTGCCGATCTCACCGATGATCGCGAGGATGATATCCTTGGCGGTCACGCCCTCCGGAACCTTGCCATCAACACGCACCAGCATGTTCTTGGCCTTTTTCTGGATCAGTGTCTGGGTGGCCAGAACATGCTCCACTTCCGATGTGCCGATACCATGCGCCAGCGCGCCAAAAGCGCCATGAGTGGAGGTGTGGCTATCGCCGCAGACGATCGTCATGCCCGGCAGGGTGAAACCCTGTTCGGGGCCGACGATATGGACGATGCCCTGCCGCTTGTCGCGCTCGGAATAATATTCAACACCGAAATCCTTGGCGTTCTGCGCAAGCGCTTCCACCTGAATGCGGCTTTCCTCGTTCTTGATGCCTTCCAGCCGGTCGGCGGTGGTGGGAACGTTATGGTCGACCACCGCAAGCGTGCGCGCCGGCGAATGCACCGGGCGGCCAGCGATGCGCAGACCTTCGAAGGCCTGCGGGCTCGTCACCTCATGAACCAGGTGACGGTCGATATAGAGAAGACAGGTTCCGTCCGGATCACGATTGACGACGTGGTCGTCCCAGATTTTATCATACAAAGTGCGGGGTGCGCTCATGGCTCTATGCCTTGTCATGGAAAAGGATAATCAGGGTTCAGTAAGGCGATGGACAGCAGGTGCTGCTGTCAGGCGAGCCTAAGTCGGCTGGTGAGCGCCCCGGAAACGCGCGCAAAGAACCGTGCCGGCAGACGCTTGTGGTCCTGCAGCACATAAACATTCTGAGCGAGACATCCGAATTTAGATCCCATGGCAACTTTAATAGCAGATCGGCAGTTTTACGGCAATATGAATGCTCACTGGCCGTCAGGGGGCCGTTCGGTATCCTTCATATGCGCTGCGTCTACAGTAAATGCCGGTCTCATAACGTGTTCCAGTGGTTATGATGCGGTGCAACTTGCGTATTTTGCGCTGCACATATAGATGGGTTCCCTTATCATTTGCATTCGACGAGAAATCGAAGGGAGGAAAGCATATGGTATCCGAAAAAGCCCTCATCTCGAAGATCACCTGGCGGCTGATGCCGTTTCTTGGCCTTCTCTACCTCATCGCCTATATCGACCGCCAGAATGTCAGCTATGCCAAGCTGCAGATGGTCGATGCGCTGAGCCTCAGCGAATATGCCTATGGCCTTGGTGCCTCGCTGTTCTTCATCGGTTATTTCATCTTCGAAGTGCCGAGCAATCTGTTCCTCAACCGTTTCGGCGCCAGTAAATGGTTCGCCCGCATTCTGGTTTCCTGGGGTGCGGTCACCATCGCGCTTGCCTATACGCAGAACGCCACGATGTTCTACATTCTGCGCTTCCTGCTGGGGCTCTGCGAAGCTGGTTTCTTCCCCGGCGTGCTGTTCCTGATGACGCTGTGGTTCCCGCGTGATTATCGCGGTCGAATGATCGGCCTGTTCATGATTTTCAGCGCGCTTGCCAATGCGATCGGCGCGCCGCTTGGCGGCATGCTGCTCGATCTGGATGGTTTCCTCGGTTATGCCGGTTGGGAATGGGTGTTCCTGGCAACCGGTATTCCTGCCGTCATCGCCGGTATCGCCACCTTCTTTTATCTGGATGATACGCCGGAAAAGGCGAAGTTCCTGACGCAGGATGAAAAGGACTGGCTGAAGAACCGGCTGGCTGAAGAAAACAAGGGCATGGAAGAACATGCGGAGGATGGCTTCAAGGCGCTCATCAATCCGCGCGTGCTGTTCATGGCGCTTTGCTATGTTGGTTTTCCGCTGGCCGCCTATGGTCTCAGCTACTGGCTGCCGACGATCGTGAAGAGCTTCGGCGTTTCCAACACCGCCAATGGTTTCATCAACATCATCCCGTGGGTGATCGTGGCTATTGCCCTCTTCGTTGTGCCTAACGCTGCCGACAAGGCGAAGAACAAGACGCCCTACATTGTCGGCCCGGCTTTTGTCGGCGCGTTCTGCCTGCTGATGTCGGCGCTGCTCAGCGATCCGGTCCTGCAGTTCAGCTTCCTCTGCATCGCCGCTGCGGGCATCTTCGCCGGCCAGCCGGTGTTCTGGAGCCTGCCCGGCCGCTTCCTCAAGGGAGCTGGTGCCGCCGCAGGCATTGCCGCCATCAACTCGGTGGGCAATCTCGGTGGGTTCGTGGCTCAGAATGTGGTGCCGTGGATCAAGGATCAGACCGGCAGCACGATTGCGCCGATGTTCTTCCTTGCCTTCTGCCTGGCGCTTGCGGGTGTGCTGGTCATCATCGCCGCGCGTAAAATGGGTGATCAGGCCAGGGCGGCCTGATTTCCTTTGATCAATACGACAGCCGGCTCTACCGGCGTGGGTTTACGTAGGGAGTTTTTGGATCAGGTGGTTTTACTCAGAGTACAGCCCGTTTGCACCTAAATTGCCGCATGGAATTTATATCACCGCCTTTGCGCGTTACAGCTGTAACTGTTGGATGCACTTATTTGAAGTGTTTTGAATAACAAGAAATCGTGGCTCGGACGTGTGCCGAGCCACCATCATCATTCAAAATATTGCCAGCGCTTCGGATAACTATGCTGAGAACCAGTCATTGTTTTCAAGCCGAACGCCGGAAAGAATAATCGACTCGTCTCCGCGCTCAAGCGTAATGTTGACGATAAGAGTGTTGACACCGTAACTTGTCACCGCCCAGTCATCGATAGTTGTGCCGACGAGTTTCAGCTTGTCCACGGATGCGTCGAAGCCAAAGATGGTATCGGTAGCGAGCCAAGTCCCTATGTCGCCCTTATTAAAAACAAAGGTATCTGCGCCACTGCTTGCCGTCATACGATCCATGCCTTTACCTCCAATTATCATCGACGAAGCGAGATTCACACTACTTAGATCTATTTCGTCGTTACCGGCGCCTGCATCGATCTTGACGGAGGTGAAGCGACCATTCGTAACACCGACTCCACCATTCGCAACGTAGGTACCAGCAACAATACCACCCGGGCTTGCGGCGGAAGCATCGTTGAACGCAGCGCCCCTTTTCACATTGATCGTGTCGTTGCCTGCGCCCGTATCGATATTAAAGGCATTCACCCAAGTGTTTTCATTCGAAAGGAGAGAGACGGCGACAGTGTCGTTACCAGCACCTGTCAAGATGTTGCCGCGCTTGGTGTTAAGAACTTCGAGGTTGGAAGAGCCAGTACCGCCGAGCTGAACGTCCACATGTACAAAATCCTTGAGTTTAAGGTTCTCAGGCCTCTCGGACTTTATGAGAGCATTCTTTACGGAATTCCATTCGGAGGTCACGTCGAAGGTGAAGCCATTTGCGTTTGCATCGTATCCAACATCGACCTTGCTGCCGGTTCCAGCAACGGAGATTGTACCTAAGGGGCCAGTTTCAAGCGAGACGCCGTTCTTTTCCTGAGTGGTTGATACCGTAAGCAGTTGGTAGACTTCCTGATCGATCAACTTGGTAAGCGACGATACCGAAGCCGCGCCACCGTTACCGAAATTTACTGTTAATACCATTTCAGTATCCTTTTTGAGTTTTATAAAATTTGGAATTTATTTTTTATAAATTTACATTTATATTGTATTTTTTTTACTAGTTCTATTGGTGTAACTCATTTTATACGATGTAAATTTGAGTAAGTATTCATTTGTTTTTGTAAATTGCAAATATATTTTGATATCAACAAATTTTAGTAATTTATTAATAAAATTAATAATAAATATTCTATATATAACAAAAAATTATTTATTGATGATCATGATACGTCGTCGATTGTCTTGCTAACCAACTTCAGTGCTACCTGCGTCATTCTCAAAGGCAAAGCTAAAGTTGGTAGCCCAAGCTAGTTCCCATGCCATACTCATTGAAGGACGAAGGTATCGGCTCCTCCTTCTACGATAATCAATCCATGCTCTTTCAGGGGATCACCATCGAAGAAGCGAAATTTGCGCCGTGCAGATCAATGTCATCGTTGCTTGTGCTTGATTGCTCCTGACGGATGGGACGCTGCCGCCGATAACGCCTGTAAGCGCTCGGTTGTGATCCAGTTTACTTAAATACAAGCAACAAAAAAGGCGGCCCGAAGACCGCCTTTCCCGTAAATCCATTGAAATGGAAATCTTATTCCGCTGTGGCTTCTGCAGCCTTTGCTGCTTCTTCCGCTGCCTTGGCTTCTGCGGCTTCGGCTGCTGCCTTTTCGGCGGCGAGAGCCTGTGCTGCTGCTACCTTTTCGGCTTCCAGACGTGCCTTTTCTTCGGCAGCTGCCTGACGCTCGGATTCGTTCAGCTTGCGAGCGCGCGTACCGGTGTTTTCAACGATACGGGCAGCCTTGCCGCGACGATCGCGCAGGTAGTAGAGCTTCGCGCGGCGAACCTTACCGCGGCGAACGATTTCAACGCCTTCGACCAGCGGGGAGTAGATCGGGAATACGCGCTCGACGCCTTCGCCGTAGGAGATCTTGCGAACGGTGAAGCTTTCGGAAAGGCCACCGCCAGAACGGGCGATGCAAACGCCTTCGTAAGCCTGAACGCGGGTACGGTTACCTTCCGTTACGCGAACGTTGACGCGCAGCGTATCGCCCGGCGAAAAGTCCGGCAGGGTGCGCTTTGCTTCGATCTTGGCAGCCTGTTCGGCTTCCAGCTGCTGAATGATATTGGTCATATTAACCTCTGATTTCTTCTGAAACAGCCAGAGCGCTCAACGGTCGTCTGTCGGTCAATGCCTTCAGACCATGCCTTGCGGCAGGAGCGGGTTCGCCATTCTTTGCTTGCGGTTAAAGGGGCAAACCCCAATTCCAAGCGCGCACATATACTAGCATGCGCCGTTTGTCATCCCTTTCATGACAATATTTTATCAATTATGCGTCGCGTTGCAGCAGTTGCGAAGGGGCGTCTTGCCGGATATGGCATGAGAACCTTGGGAGGGGCCATGTCAGTTTTCATCGTTCTCATGCTGTTTGCGACCGGCTTTCTGTCTGGTGTCGTAAATGCGATCGCCGGTGGCGGCACTTTCCTGACCTTCGGGGCGATGACACTTGCCGGCCTGCCGCCCATCGTTGCCAATGCAACGTCGGCAATCGTGCAATTTCCGGGCTACATTACCTCCGTGATCGCCTATGCGCCGGAAATTCGTGCGCACTGGCGTGAGGCGATCCTGCTGTCGGCCGTGTCCGTCGTTGGCGGGCTGGCCGGGTCGCTGCTGCTGTTATCGCTCGACAACCCCTCCTTCCGCCAGCTGGTGCCATGGCTGCTTCTGGCGGCCACCGCCGTTTTCGCTGCCGGCCCGTGGCTGCGACCCAAGACGAGTGCGGAACGCTCGCCCGGAAATCTGCCTAGCCTCGCCTTTCAGGGGCTTGCATCGATTTATGGTGGTTTCTTCGGTGCCGGCATGGGCATCATGATGCTCGCCATCCTCGGAATAACCTCTGGCGGCAGCTATCATCACCTGAACGCGCTGAAGAACCTGCTGTCGGTGGTGATCGCCGTCATTGCAATCACGATTTTCGTCAGCGGCGGCGTCGTGTCCTGGTGGGCGGCACTCATCATGTTTCCGGCGGCGGCACTTGGCGGCTATGTGGGCGTGCACACCGCAAGGCGGGTGCCGCAATGGATCATCCGCTGGCTGGTAATTGCAGTCGGGCTGATTTTGACGGCCTATTATTTCGTCTCGGCCTGAGCTTTTTCGAGAAGGTCTGGCCGTCTTTCCCTGGTCAGCGCCAGCGCCTGTTCGTGCCGCCACTTGTCGATGACGGCGTGATTGCCTGATGTGAGGACGGCGGGAATGTCGCGGCCTTCCCAGACTTGCGGGCGGGTATAATGCGGATGTTCCAGTAGCCCGCCCTCGAAGCTTTCATGCACGCCGGAGAGATCGTTGCCCATGACACCAGGAAGTATGCGGACGATGGCGTCCAGCAGCGTCAGCGCCGCCGGTTCGCCGCCGGAGAGAATGTAATCGCCGATCGACACCTCCTCCAGCCCACGCGCGTCGATTACCCGCTGGTCGACGCCTTCGAAACGGCCGCAGACGATGATCGCACCCTCACCCGCCGCCAGTTCGCGCACGCGGTTCTGCGACAGCGGCTTGCCACGCGGGCTCATCAGCAGGCGTGGCCGCGTGTCGCCATCCGAAACATGGTCGATGGCTGCGGCCAGAATATCGGGTTTCAGCACCATGCCGGCACCGCCGCCTGCCGGCGTGTCGTCGACGCTTCTGTGCCTGTCGGTGGCAAATTCGCGGATTTGCACGGCCTCGAGCGACCATTGTTCGCGCTCCAGCGCCTTGCCGGCCAGCGAATAACCCAGATGCCCCGGAAACATTTCCGGGTAGAGCGTCAGCACGGTAGCCTTAAAGGTCATGGCTTTATTTCTTGCCGAAAGGCGGTACGCCGGTTTCGTCCTTGTCGTCGGGATTGTCGATCAGGCCGGCGGCCATCGGATCTATGAGAATGCGTCCGGCTTCGAGATCGATCTCAAGTACGGCCGACTCGGAAAAGGGAATGAGGGCAGGCCGGCGGCCGGCGCCTTTCAGTTCGAGCAGATCGCCCGCGCCGAAATCGTAAACGGCGCTGACGGCGCCATAACTTTTGCCTTCCGCGTCAACGGCTTCCAGCCCTTCGAGATCGGCATAATAAAACTCGTCATCATCAAGCTCGTCGTCCGGCAGATTGTCGCGGTCGATGAATAGTTCCAGCCCGTTCAGGCTTTCTGCCGCATTGCGGTCGTTGATGCCCCTGAAGCGGACGACGACGACATTCTTGCCCTCGCGCACTTCCAGAATTTCAAAGAGGCGGCCATCGGCGGTGACAAGATTACCGTAATCGCCGAGCGCCATCGGGTCGGCCGTATAGGTGCTGACACGGACTTCGCCGCGCAGGCCCTGCGCGCCGCCGATCTTTGCCATGAGTACCGGGTTTTCCAGCTTTGCCATCGGGCCGTCCGTCTTCTGGTGTTGGTTGCGTCAGCTTTAAGGTTTGTTGACGCCAAAATAAACAAAAAACGGGCGGCATGGAAAACCACGCCACCCGTTTTTCAAAAGTTACCGTGCAGATTATTCTGCAGCAGAGGCTTCTGCAGCAGCAGCGGCTGCATCTTCAGCCTTCTGCTTCTTTTCAGCAACGCGCTCCAGGGCGCGCTTGCCCGGCTTTGCTTTTTCCGGGTTGCTGCGAGCGGCGCGCTCGGCAAGACCGGCTTCGGCGAGGAAGCGCAGAACGCGGTCGGTCGGCTGTGCGCCCTTGGCGATCCATTCCTTGATGAGGTCAGCCTTCAGCTCAACGCGCTGCGGGTTGTCCTTGCCGAGCATCGGGTTCCAGGAGCCGACCTTCTCGAGGAAACGGCCGTCGCGGGGCGAACGGGCGTCTGCAACGACGATCTGGTAATACGGGCGCTTCTTGGAACCACCGCGTGCGAGACGAATTTTAAGTGCCATGTGATATACTCCTTAGGATGGCTTGTCCGCCGTTCAGGCGGTCTTTTCGTTACCGCCATGTTCGGCGGCGATTGCTTCATGATGCCGGATGACTTCCTTGATGATGAAGTTCAAGAACTTCTCGGCGAAATCCGGGTCCAGATTGGCGTCCTTGGCCAGATGGCGAAGGCGTTCGATCTGGTATTCCTCGCGCGCCGGGTCTGCCGGCGGCAAATTGTACTTTGCCTTCAGCACGCCCACCGCCTTGGTACAGCGGAAACGTTCGGCAAGAATGTGAACCAGTGCGGCGTCGATATTGTCGATCGACTGGCGATATTCGGAAAGCTGGGCTTTCACGTCTGTAGTGTTCACTGGCGTCCCCCTCACTTCTTTTTCGGGAAGCCGGGCAGGCCCGGCATGCCGCCAAGACCCGGCAGCTTTGCGCCACCAAGACCCGGCAATCCACCTGGCATGCCACCAAGACCCGGCATTGCACCCGGCTTGCCGAGACCGGCGGCTTCAGCCTGCTTCTGAAGCGCTTCGAGCTGCTTCGGATCGATATTCGACAGATCGGGCATACCGCCGCCCATCATGCCACCGAGCCCCATCTTGCCGGCAAGGCCGCCCATCATCTGCTTCATGATGCCGCCTTTGCCCTTGCCGCCCATGGCCTTCATCATGTCGGCCATGCCGCGATGCATTTTCAGGAGCTTGTTGATTTCAGCGGCATCCGTGCCGGAACCGGCGGCGATGCGCTTCTTGCGGCTGTGTTTCAGAATATCGGGATTGGCCCGCTCGGCCCTGGTCATGGAGGAGATGATGGCGATCTGGCGGTCGAACATCTTGTCGTTCATGCCGGCCGAAGCCATCTTGTCCTTCATGCCGGCCATGCCGGGCATCAGCCCCATGATGCCGCCCATGCCGCCCATCTTCTTCATCTGGCCAAGCTGGTCGGCGAGATCGTTGAGGTCGAACTTGCCCTTGGCCATCTTCTCGGCCATGGCGCGGGCTTTTTCCGCATCGATGTTTTCGGCGGCCTTTTCGACCAGCGAAACGATGTCGCCCATGCCGAGAATACGGTCGGCGATACGGCGCGGATGGAACTCGTCGAGTTCGTTCATGCGCTCGCCGATACCGATCAGCTTGATTGGCTTGCCGGTGACGGCGCGCATGGAGAGAGCCGCACCGCCGCGACCGTCGCCATCCATACGGGTGAGTACGAGGCCGGTGATGCCGACGCGCTCATCGAAATTGCGCGCCAGATTGACGGCGTCCTGACCGGTCAGCGAATCCGCCACCAGCAGGATTTCATGCGGGTTGGACTTCTTCTTGATGTCGGCCATTTCCAGCATCAAGGGTTCGTCGATATGGGTACGGCCGGCGGTATCGAGAATGACGACGTCATGGCCGCCGAGCTTGGCAGCCTGCACGGCGCGCGCGGCGATATCGGTTGGCGACTGGCCGGCGATGATCGGCAGCGTGTCGACGCCGGTCTGGACGCCGAGCTGGCGAAGCTGTTCCTGTGCGGCCGGACGACGCGTGTCGAGAGATGCCATCAGCACCTTCTTCTTCTCGCGGTCGGTCAGGCGCTTGGCGATCTTGCCCGTCGTGGTGGTTTTACCGGAACCCTGCAGACCGACCATCATGATGACGACGGGGGCGGCCGCATGCAGGTCGATCGAGACGCCTTCTGTGCCGAGCATTTCGACAAGTTCGTCATGTACGATCTTGACGACCATCTGGCCGGGCTTGATGGATTTCAGGACGGCGGCACCAACCGCCTTTTCACGCACCTTGTCGGTGAAGGAGCGCACGACTTCCAGCGCCACGTCCGCTTCCAGCAGCGCACGGCGAACCTCGCGCAGGGCGGCGGCAACATCGGCTTCCGTCAGCGCGCCACGGCCGGTCAGTCCATTCAGAATGGAACCAAGGCGGTCCTGGAGGTTTTCAAACATCGTTTCTTCCTTCTTCGTTCCGGGGTTTCCGAAACGTTGGTGCTTTCGCTGGCAAAAACAAGACGCAAAGCCAAAAAGCACCCGAGGGCGCATCGCGCTGTCGGGTGTTGACCTCCGGGATCTCTTTATACCTCTGCGGGTCCCGGTCGGCGGCTTGGAGTCGTGCAACTGCCAGCTGATTGGCGGGGATAAACAGGAAAGTGCTGGAAAAGTCAAGGCGGTGCCGGTTTTCAGCGATCGGGCCTTGCATTTCATCTTTGTGTGATCGGCTGCAAACCGCGATTGGTGCGGCTTGAACGGCACCATTCCGCTCCCTATACCTTTAGCATGAACCGTCGAAACTTCTTTCGTTTTTCAACCCTTGGATTGCTCGCTGTGGCGGGTGGTGCGCTGTTTGCCCGCCGTTCGAATGCCAGCGCCTATTATAGTGGCCCGATCTCCGATCATTTCGACGGGGTACGCTTCTTTAATCCCGGTGGTTCGCCGCCTGGCAATTTCATGGGCCTGTTGAAATGGCGTTTCAACGGCGAGCGCGCCACATGGCCGGAAAACTATCCGAGCCCTTTTCCTTTCGCGAAGCCCGAAAGCCGGGTCGAGGGCAAGGACATTCGTGTCACCTTCGTCGGCCATGCCTCCTTTCTGATCCAGACGGCAGGTCTGAATATTCTCGTCGATCCTGTGTGGTCGCAACGTACCAGCCCGCTCAGCTTCGCCGGTCCCAAACGGGTCAATCCGCCCGGCATCCGTTTCGAGGATCTGCCGCCCATCGATCTGGTGCTGCTGACGCATAATCATTACGACCATCTGGATATGGAAACGCTGAAGCGGCTGCATGTGGCGCACAAGCCGCTCTTCATCACGCCGCTCGGCAATGATGCCATCATCCGCACCGGCGTGGAGGCGGCGCGTATCAAGGTGGGCGACTGGGGCGATGTGCTGGAGGTCGGCTCGTCGGTTAAAATTCATTTCGAACCGTGCCATCATTGGTCTGCCCGCGGCCTCAACGACCGCAGCATGGCATTGTGGGCCGCCTTCGTCATCGAAGGGCCGGGTGGGAAAATCTACCACATCGGTGATACCGGCTTTCACGAAGGCCTCAACTATCACGCTGCGCGCAAGAAACATGGCGAATTTCGCCTCGCCAACCTGCCTTTCGGTGCTTATGAGCCGCGCTGGTTCATGAAAGGCCAGCACCAGAACCCGGCGGAAGCCGTTGAGGGCATGAAGCTTTGTGGTGCCGCGCATGTCTGCGGCCATCATTGGGGTACGGTGCAGCTCACCGATGAGGCTGTCGATGCGCCACTTGCGGCGCTGAAAACGGCGCTTGTGGAACAGGGTGTGGAAGAAAGCCGTTTTCGGCCCATGCGCCCCGGTGAGGTTTTCGACGTACCCTCCGCCTGAGCGCTGCCCGGTTTGCGCCGCAACAGTCTGGTAATTTGCCGGTCTTTCCGCCATATAGGGCGAAAGCGCGGGACAAATCCCGTATGCAATCCAATTTCAGATGGTTTTCAGGTTCAAGGCGATGGCGGATACGGTCGAATTTGCGAAGATGAACGGGCTTGGCAACAAGATCCTCGTTGTCGACATGCGCGGCCGCAAGGATATGGTCACGCCTGCAGCAGCCATCGCGCTCAATGCCGATCCCGCGACCCAGTTTGACCAGATCATGGCCATTCACGATCCGCGTGTCAGTGGCACGGATGCCTTTATCGACATTCTCAATTGCGATGGCACGAAGGCGCAGGCCTGCGGCAACGGTACGCGCTGCGTGGTGCAGGCACTGTCTTCCGAAACCGGCAAGACCAGCTTCACCTTCCAGACGGTGGCCGGCATTTTGAATGCCGTCGAGCATGAAGACGGCATGATATCAGTCGATATGGGCCTGCCGCGTTTCCGCTGGAGCGATATTCCGCTGGCGGAAGAATTCCACGATACCAGCCGTATCGAATTGCAGATCGGGCCGATCGATGCCCCGATCCTGCACTCGCCTGCCGTCATGTCGATGGGCAACCCGCATGCAATTTTCTGGGTGGACCGCGATCCGATGGATTTCGATCTTGAGCGGTTCGGGCCGCTGCTCGAAAACCATCCGATGTTTCCGGAAAAGGCCAATATCACGCTCGCACAGGTGATGTCCGATAGTGCACTGCGCACCCGCACCTGGGAGCGTGGCGCCGGGCTGACGCTCGCCTGCGGTTCCGCCGCCTGCGCTGTCGCCGTTTCCGCCGCACGCACGGGCCGCACGGCCAAGAGGGTCACCATTGATGTGGCTTCAAGTCCCATCCGCGTGCCGCTGACAATCGACTGGCGTGAGGACAACCATGTCATCATGACCGGCCCGGCCGAATGGGAATGGTCGGGTTCCGTCGATCCTGTCACGGGTGTCTGGTCACGGGATGCGGCGGCCGAGCAGGGGGCCGTATGAGCGGCGTCGAGGTCATAACCTTCGGCTGCCGTCTCAACACCTATGAATCGGAAGTGATGCGGGCGGAGGCCGAAAAGGCCGGGCTGAACAATGCCGTACTGGTCAATACCTGCGCGGTGACGGGCGAGGCGGTGCGTCAGGCGCGCCAGGCCATCCGCCGGGCGCGGCGCGACAATCCGCATGCGCGCATCATCGTTACCGGTTGCGCTGCGCAGACGGAAAAACAGACCTTTGCCGAAATGCCCGAGGTGGATGCGGTGCTGGGCAATGAGGAAAAGCTGAAAAGCACTTCCTATCGTGCGCTGCCCGATTTTGGCGTCTCGGCGGAAGAAAAGCTGCGCGTCAACGACATCATGAGCATCAAGGCGACCGCGCCGCAGATGGTCAAGCACATTGACGGGCATGTGCGCGCCTTCATTCAGGTGCAGAATGGCTGCGATCATCGCTGCACCTTCTGCATCATTCCCTATGGGCGCGGTAATTCCCGCTCCGTGCCTATGGGTGCAGTGGTGGATCAGGCGCGCAGACTGACGGAAAGCGGTTATTGCGAGATCGTGCTGACCGGAGTGGATGCGACCAGCTATGGGGCTGATCTGCCGGGCGAACCCTCCCTCGGTTACCTCGCCAAGACTTTGCTGAAGCAGGTGCCGGATATTCTGCGCCTGCGCCTTTCCTCCATCGACAGTATCGAGGCCGACCATCATCTGATGGATCTGATTGCCGATGAGCCGCGTTTCATGCCGCATCTGCACCTGTCCCTCCAGCATGGCGATGACATGATCCTGAAACGCATGAAACGCCGTCATTCACGGACCGATGCCATCCGCTTCTGTCGTGACGTGCGGTCGCTCCGGCCGGATATCGCCTTCGGCGCGGATATGATTGCCGGTTTCCCGACCGAGACGGAAGAGATGTTCGAAAATGCTGCCACGCTTGCGGAAGAATGCGGCATTTCCAGCCTGCATGTCTTTCCCTACAGCCCGCGTGCCGGCACGCCGGCGGCCCGTATGCCGCAGCTCGACAGGGCGCTGGTGAAAGACCGGGCGGCAAGGCTTCGCGAACGCGGTGAAGCGCTTAAGGTGGCGCAGTTGCAGGATATGGTCGGTTCGGTGCAAACGATCCTGGTGGAAAACACCGGTTTTGCCCATACCGATAATTTCACGCTGGTGGCGGCGCCTGATCTTGCCCCGCGCACTCTTGCGCAGGTTGCGATTACCGGCCACAACGGCAAACATCTGAACATGAAGCTTCTGGCGGCGAACGCTGCCTGAGGCGGCTCAAGAGAAAGACACGGGAACGACCATGGCCCTCGGCTTCATCAAAAAAGTCTTTTCGTTCGGCAAGGACAAGGCCGAAACGAATGAGCGGCCGCAAGAGGATGCTGCGCTTGAACACGGCAATGAAAATGCCTCTTTCGAAGCGGCGCTGAGCGAGGCCGAAGCGCACACACCTGTCGACGAGGACCCGGTTTCCGAACTGGAGATGGAAACGGCTGGCGGGCCTGTTCCAGACGAGGCGGATGCCGCGCCTTCGGAAGAAGAAGATGAAGAGGACGCGCCGCTTCTGCCCGGGGCCGAGCTTTCAGGCGATATGGGGCTGGTGCCGTTGTCGTTGTTGCAGGCGGAAGCCGCCGCCGAAGAGCAGGCAGAGCCTTTGCCGGAAGCTGTCGACGCCGTGCTTGATGCTGACGCGATGGATGCGCTGCTGGATGAGGCGGAGTCGGTCGATGCCGTTGAACCCCCTGTCGTGCCGCAGGCGTTGCCGAAGGGCTTTTCATCGGCAAGCGAGCGCCAGGAGCCGGTTGTCGCCGCGCCTGAGCCGAAGCTCAGCTGGTTTCAGCGCCTGCGGGCCGGGCTTGCCCGCACCTCGTCACAGCTGACCACACAGATTTCGGCGCTTTTTACCAAGCGCAAGCTGGACGAAGATACGCTCGACGAGCTGGAAGACCTTCTCATCCAGTCGGATCTGGGTGTCGAGACCGCCATGCGCATCACCGGCGCTTTGTCTTCCGAACGTTATGGCAAGGATGTGAGCGGTGAGGACGTGGCGCGCATCATGGCCGGTGAGATCACCAAGGTCCTGAAGCCGGTCGCCAAACCTCTGGAACTCGATCTTTCGCACAAGCCGCATGTCATTCTCGTCGTCGGCGTGAACGGCACCGGCAAGACGACGACCATCGGCAAGCTTGCCGCCAAACTATCGGGCTCCGGCCTTAAGGTGATGCTCGCAGCTGGCGACACATTCCGCGCAGCGGCGATAGAGCAGCTGAAGATCTGGGCGGATCGCACCGGCTCGCAATTTATCGGCACGAAGCTCGGGGCAGATGCCTCGGGTCTCGCTTACGATGCCTATGAGCAGGCGCGGGCGGAAAAGAGCGATGTGCTCATCATCGATACGGCCGGCCGTCTGCAGAACAAGACGGAACTGATGGCGGAACTGGAAAAGATCGTGCGGGTGCTCGGCAAGCTCGATCCGGATGCGCCGCACACCGTGCTTCAGACGCTGGATGCGACGACCGGGCAGAACGCCCTGAACCAGGTGGAGATATTCCGCAATGTTGCGGGTGTTTCGGGCCTGATTATGACAAAATTGGATGGCACGGCGCGGGGCGGTATCCTCGTCGCCATCGCTGCCAAACACAAGCTGCCGGTTTATTTCATCGGCGTGGGTGAAGGTGTTGATGATCTGGAGCCCTTCGAGGCGGAAGATTTCGCCAAGGCCATTGCGGGAGTTTGAGTATGGATATTGAAAGCAATTCCAAGGAAAGCGAAAAGATGGTAGCGGAAATCAGCCCGCTGCTGAAATTCGTGCTCGAACTTGGGCCGCTCATGGTGTTCTTCTTCGCCAATTCCCGCGGCGAATGGCTGGCCTCGACTTTTCCGGTTTTGACGGAGTTCGGCGGACCGATCTTCATCGCCACCGGCCTGTTCATGATCGCTACCGCCGCCGCTTTGACCGTGTCGTGGATTTTGACGCGTAAACTGCCGATCATGCCGCTGATATCAGGCATCGTGGTTTTCGTGTTCGGCGCGCTGACGCTGTGGCTGCAGAACGATACCTTCATCAAGATGAAGCCGACCATCGTCAACACGCTGTTCGGTGTCATCCTGCTGGGCGGTCTGTTCTTCGGGCAATCGCTGCTGGGTTATGTCTTCAATTCGGCTTTCAAGCTGACGGATGAGGGCTGGCGTAAGCTGACGCTACGCTGGGGCGTGTTTTTCCTGTTTCTGGCGGTGTTGAACGAGGTCGTCTGGCGCATGTTCACCACCGACACCTGGGTTGCCTTCAAGGTGTGGGGCACGATGCCGATCACCATCATCTTCACCATGGCGCAAATGCCGCTCGTCATGCGCCATTCTGTCGAACCTCTCGGCAAGGACGAAAAATGACAATTGCGGAGATGTCGGCGTCCCGTTCGCGTTCGCTTAGATGGTTCGGCGTGGCCGCCGGGCTGCTTCTGTTGCAGATCGTCATTCTCTACGCCATGGGCCGTATTCCCATCTGCGAATGCGGTTATGTCAAGCTGTTCGAGCCGGGTGTGAACACGCCGGGCAATTCCCAGCATCTGGCCGACTGGTATACGCCCTCGCATATCATCCATGGCTTTCTGTTTTATTGGTTCGCCTGGCTGCTGTTCCGCAACAAACCGTTTTCCATGCGGCTTTCTTTCGCGGTCCTGATCGAGGCGGCGTGGGAGCTTCTCGAAAACTCGCCCATCATCATCGATCGTTATCGCACGGCGACCATGGCGCTGGGTTATACCGGCGACAGCATTCTGAACTCGGCCATGGACACGGTTTTCATGGCGCTGGGTTTCATTTTTGCCGCCCGCGTGCCGGTGTGGCTGACGGTAATAATCGCCATTTTCTTCGAAATCTTCACGGGCTGGCTGATCCGCGATAATCTGACGCTGAATGTGGTCATGCTGGTCTGGCCGCTCGATGCGATCAAGGAATGGCAGAACGCGCTCCCGCAAATGTGAACGAGCCTGCCGGCGATATATGCAAGTTTTCTTAAGGGCAGTGCGCTAGTGTGCACTGCTTAAAGGCTTGTCTCTCGGTCCGGCATAACACATTGCAAGATAATTTCGCCTATCTTCTCCCCTTCATCATGCTGACATTCGGCGTCGTGTTCCTGTTCCTGCAAAGGATCGGGCATGCTTCGGCGCGCTATTGGGGTATCGGTTATCTTGCAGCGGCTTTTGGTTTTGCCGCTCCTCTGATGCTCGGTGGCCTGCCCTTCGAATTGCAGGCGATTATCTCGAACCTGCTGTTCTTCTCCGCGTTTTTTCTCTACGGCCATGCGCTGCTTACCCATTTCGGGCGGCCGCTTCATACGATGGCACGGCTGTCGCTCGTGCTTGCTGCCGTTGTATTGGTTTCATTTCACGTTTTCATCACGCCCGATCTGAAGCGCGAGCTCGTCATCGGCGATCTCGTTTGCGCCCTGCTGCTTGCTTTTCCGGTCTGGCTTGTGCGGAAGCGGCCGGTGACCCTTGCGGATCGGCTGATGGTGGCGATTGCGTTACTGGTTGTGTTGGAAACGCTGGTGCGTATCGGCATGCTGCTGGTGATGACGCCGAACGGCTCGATGATCGAGCTCAGCGAATTTTTCGAGTCGGATTATGCCTTCTACATGCAGCTTGCTGCGAGCATATTCGGCTTCCTGCTCGCGCTTTCCGTGCTCGCAAGCCAGATTTCCGTCACCGTCGACCGGCACCTGGATGCCGCTGAACACGACCCGTTGACGGATGTGCTGAACCGGCGCGGATTTGACCGGCGTGTTCCCGATTTTCGCAACGACACGCCTGAAGGTGCGGTCATTGCCTGCGATATAGACCATTTCAAGCGCATCAACGATGTTTACGGCCATGCTGCCGGAGATATCGTGCTTATCGGTCTTTCCGATCTTCTCAGGCGGAACGCACCTGAAAGCGCGCTGGTGGCGCGTTTCGGCGGCGAGGAATTCGTGGTTTTCCTGCCCGACCACACTGCCGCCGCTGCCGGTCAGCTTGCCAATGTCATACGCTCGAGCCTCTCATCCCTCGATTGGCGTAACCGGGGTGTGGCCACCCAGATCACCGCAAGCTTCGGCGTCTCGGCCGTCGCAAGGGGAGATCATTCTATCCATGATGCCATCAAGCGGGCCGATGACAGCCTTTATGCGGCAAAGCGCGGCGGTCGCGATCAGGTCGTGCTGGAAGACATACGTTTGCCGGCTGAAGGCCCGTCGCTCAGGGTTATTTCGAAGAATTGAGCTTTCCTGTTCGGGGGCTATTTGCCGGCTGCGGCCGAGATGGCCGGCAACAGGTCGCGCTCGACGCTGCGGGCATCGAAGGGACCAACCTTTTTATAAAGGATCGTGCCGTCGGCGCCGACAAGGTAACTTTCAGGGATACCGTAGACACCCCAGTCGATCGCGGCCTTGCCGTTCGGATCGACGCCTATCGCGGCAAAGGGATTGCCAAGTTCGCCAAGGAAGCGGAGCGCATTGTCCTGCTTATCCTTGTAATTGATGCCGACGACGGTGATGCGGCTGTCCTTCGCCAGTTCCTGTAATAGCGGATGCTCCTGCCGGCAGGGAATGCACCAGGAGGCAAAGACGTTGACCAGTGTCAGCTTGCCCTTGATGGCGGCATCGGTGAGCGCCGGCAGGTTCGAGCCTTCCAGCGGCGGCAGCGACAGGGAAGGCGCCTTGGTGCCGATGAGCGCGGAAGGAATGGCGCTGATATCCAGCCCGTTCACGTCCTGATCATAAAGCATCTTGCCTGCGACGAGGGCAAAACCACCGAAGAGCAACAGAGGCAGCAGCGCCAGCCCATAACGTGCGCGGCCGGTCGTCTTTTTGGTATCCTGATCCTGGCTGGCCTGCGTCATTGCGCGTCACCTGCGGAACCGGCTCTTGCCCTGCGGCGCACGCCGGATGCCCCCAGCTGCTTCAGTTCCCGTTTGCGCGCCTGACCGTCCAAAACGACCCAGGCGATGAGACAGAGAACGACAAGCCCCGTCGCTGCGTAAGACATGCCGATATAAAAAGCGTGTGTCATCGCCTCAGCCCTCTCGGTTCGCCATGCGGGCGGCAAGCCGCCGCTGTGCGGCCACGCGCCGACGCCAGATTTCGTTGCGCATGGCGGCGATGTGCAGCGTGAAGAACAGCAGTGTGAAGCCGATCGCCATGGTCAGAAGCGGCCAGAGAAATTCAGCGTCGATGGCGGAACCACCCATGCGGATGACGCTTGCCGGCTGGTGCAGCGTGTTCCACCATTCGACCGAAAACTTGATGATCGGAATATTCACGAAACCGACGAGGATCAGCACGGCGCTGACGCGTGCGGCTCTGGAGGGATCGTCCATTGCGCGGTTGAGTGCGATGAGGCCGAGATACATCAGGAAAAGCACGAATACGGAGGTCAGTCGCGCATCCCACACCCACCAGGTTCCCCACATGGGTTTGCCCCAGAGCGAGCCGGTAATGAGGGCAATCAGCGTGAATGCGGCGCCGATGGGGGCGGCGGCCTTGTGGCTGACATCCGCCAGTGGGTGACGCCAGACGAGCGTGCCGATGGCTGAAACCGCCATGACCGAATAACACATCATCGCAAGCCAGGCGGATGGCACGTGCACATACATGATGCGCACGGTGTAACCCTGCTGGTAATCGCCTTCGGTGGTGAAGGAGAGATAAAGACCAGCGGCCAGCACCAGCGCCGTAAGTGCCGCGAGCCAGGGCAGAATACGTGCCGCCAGCGCCAGAAACCGCGTGGGGTTGGCGAGGTCACTGAATTTGGTGATGATGAAGGTCTGCTCGTTCATGTCGTTTGTGTAACCCGAGAATGGCCGTCCCGCAATTGATCCCTGTCAATCAGGGATCGGCAATCAAGGCATCATCAATCCATAACATTGCGCAGGGCCAAAGCGGCAAAGAAAGGGCCGGTCACGGCTGAAAATAACGTGATCGCGCAGAGAATGAGGAACGGCGGCATGAATGGCGCCGGATCCTGCACCGCCGCATAAGAAGCGCTGACTCCGAAAATCAGCACCGGAATGGCAAGCGGCAGAACGAGGATGGAGACCAGAAGCCCGCCGCGGGGCAGGGCGACCGCGACGGCGGCCCCTACCGCGCCGATGAAGGTGATGGCCGGTGAGCCGACAAGAAGTGTGAGCATCACAGCGCCGATCGCAACCTCGTCCATGTTCATGAACAGACCGAGCAGCGGCGAGGCCAACACCAGCGGCAGGCCGGTTCCAACCCAATGCGCCAGGCATTTGATCAGGACCGTCAGCACCAGCGGGTTTTCCTGCATGAGAATGAGGTCCAGCGACCCGTCATCCCGCTCCGCCTGAAACAGCCGGTCCAGGCCGAGAAGGGCGGACAGAAGAGCGCCGATCCAGACGATGGCGGGACCGATGCGGGCGAGAAGATTGAGATCGGGGCCGACACCGAAGGGGATGACGGCAACCACAGTCATGAAGAACAGCACGCCGATCAAGGCGCCGCCGCCGGCACGGATGGAGAGTTTGATGTCGCGGAGGAGGAGGGCGGTCATCGGGTAGGCCTCTGCGGGTGTGGTTTACCCCCCTCTGCCCTGCCGGGCATCTCCCCCTCAAGGGGGGAGATCGGCAAGATGCCCTTCCACCACTCCATTCTCGAGCGTCGAGATTGTCGAGGCCTAGCCACAGGCCGATCTCCCCCCTTGAGGGGGAGATGCCCGGCAGGGCAGAGGGGGGTCCCCCCCACGCACAAACCCATCATGCCCAAGCCTCCACACCCGCAAACCCAGTCATTTGCAACTCCCGCGCATTCTCCAGTCCCAACGGCTGATGGGTCGCCGCCAGAACAATGCCGCCTTTCTCAAGGTGGTTTTTCACGAGACCGGTAAACATCCCGTCCGCAGCCTTATCAAGCGCCGCCGTTGGCTCATCGAGAATCCACACCGGTCGCCATGCGATCAGAAGTTTCGCCATGGCGAAACGCCGTTGTTGGCCGGCGGAGAGATAACCGAAGGGCAGATGAGTGATGCCGGCAAGACCGACGATCTCAGCCGCCTCATCGATTGCGATGCCCGCACCGCCTGAAAAATCACCAAGAAAGTCTTTCCAGAAAATCAGATTTTCCGAAACGGTCAGCTCCATTTTCATGGCGTTGCGATGGCCGAGATAATGGCAGGCTTCCGAGGGGCGCATGTCCTCTCCTATTCCTTTGCCGGCTATCTTTATCCACCCCTGTTCGGGGCGTAGCAGGCCGGCCACGGTGCGCAGGAGAGTGGATTTTCCCGAGCCGTTCCGGCCGGTCAGCACCAGTGCCTCACCGTCACTTAACTTGAAGGAAATATTCATGAATATGAAATCTTCGCCGCGTCGCACGCCAAGATTTTCCGCCGTCAAATCCATGCTGCGGTTCCGTTTCAGATTTCGTCGTCTCGATAAAAAAATCGATTAGCTTCGTTGAATGGTCTGGCACGTTTCTCCGAAATTATCTATATGAGTGTCAACCACGCCAGCGGCCGGCGTGAACATCATCTTGCGCCGGACCTGAATGTTACGAGGAGTAACTTTCACGTGCGGACAGCGGAAATGGTCGTACCCGCATCCTGATGTGCTTGCGAGCACAGGGGTCCGCACGCGCGTGTTGGCTAATCAGATTATGCGGGGTTTTAAACCGTGGCCAAATCTCTCGACAGTTTCCAATGTCGTTCCGTCCTTACCGTTGACGGTAAGGACTATGTTTATTTCAGCCTTCCCAAGGCTGAGGCAAACGGTCTCAAGGGCGTTTCCAAGCTGCCTTATTCCATGAAGGTTCTCCTGGAGAACCTGCTTCGTTTCGAGGACGGCCAGTCCGTCACCAGGGAGCATATTCTGGCCGTTGCCGAATGGCTTAATAATAAGGGCCTGACCGAAACGGAAATCGCCTATCGTCCCGCCCGCGTTCTCATGCAGGACTTTACAGGCGTTCCCGCCGTGGTCGATCTTGCCGCCATGCGCGATGCCATGGTGTCGCTCGGTGGCGATCCGGAGAAAATCAATCCGCTGGTTCCCGTCGATCTCGTCATCGACCACTCGGTCATCGTCGATGAATTCGGCACGCCGAATGCCTTCGCCCGCAACGTTGAACTTGAATATGAGCGCAATGGCGAGCGTTACCGCTTCCTGAAATGGGGCCAGCAGGCCTTCAAGAATTTCCGCGTGGTTCCGCCCGGCACCGGCATCTGTCACCAGGTCAATCTTGAATATCTCGGCCAGACCGTCTGGACCAAGGAAGAGGACGGCGAGACGATTGCTTATCCGGATACCTGCGTCGGCACCGACAGCCACACAACCATGATCAATGGTCTCGGCGTTCTCGGCTGGGGCGTCGGCGGTATCGAGGCTGAAGCCGCCATGCTCGGACAGCCGGTTTCCATGCTGCTGCCCGAGGTCATCGGCTTCAAGCTGACCGGCAAGGTGAAGGAAGGCGTGACCGCGACCGACCTCGTGCTGACCGTCGTGCAGATGCTGCGCAAGAAGGGCGTCGTCTCCAAGTTCGTTGAATTCTTCGGCCCCGGCCTCGATTCGATGACGCTCGCCGACCGCGCGACAATCGGCAATATGGGTCCGGAATATGGTGCGACCTGTGGCTTCTTCCCGGTCGATGGCGAAACCATCAATTACCTGACCATGTCCGGCCGTGCCAAGGACCGCATCGCGCTTGTCGAAGCCTATTCCAAGGCGCAGGACATGTGGCGCACCGGCGATGGTTCCGACCTCGTCTTCACCGACACGCTTGAACTCGATCTCGGCGATGTCGTGCCCTCCATGGCCGGCCCGAAGCGTCCGGAAGGCCGCCTGCCGCTCGAAACCATTGCGCCGAATTTCGCAACGGCTCTCGAAAACGACTATAAAAAGCCCGGCCAGCTTTCGAACCGTTATGTGGTTGAAGGCGAGGACTTCGATCTCGGCCATGGCGATGTGGCGATTGCCGCCATCACCTCCTGCACCAACACCTCCAACCCCTCGGTTCTTATCGCTGCCGGGCTTCTCGCCCGCAATGCGGTGGCCAAGGGGCTGAAGTCCAAGCCATGGGTCAAGACCTCGCTTGCACCAGGATCTCAGGTCGTTGCCGAATATCTTGAAAAGGCTGGCCTGCAGAAGGACCTCGACGCGATCGGCTTCAACCTCGTCGGTTTTGGCTGCACCACCTGCATCGGCAATTCGGGCCCGCTGCCACCTGCGATCTCCAAGACGATCAACGACAAGGGCCTGATCACCGCGGGTGTTCTGTCGGGCAACCGTAACTTCGAAGGTCGTATTTCCCCTGACGTTCAGGCGAACTACCTCGCTTCGCCGCCGCTCGTCGTGGCCTATGCCCTTGCCGGCACGGTCCAGAAGGACCTGACCAAGGAGCCGATTGGTGACGATCAGGACGGTAACCCTGTCTATCTCAAGGATATCTGGCCGACGTCCAAGGAAATCCAGGAATTCATCCTGAAATACGTCACCCGCGAACTCTATGAAACGAAATACGCCGACGTGTTCAAGGGTGATGCGAACTGGCAGGCCGTTCAGGTGCCGCCGGGCCAGACCTATGCCTGGGACGACAAGTCGACCTATGTCCAGAACCCGCCTTATTTCGTCGGCATGGGCAAGAAGGGCACGGGTTTGAAGAACATCAAGGGCGCGCGCGTCCTCGGCCTCTTCGGCGACAAGATCACCACCGACCATATTTCCCCGGCCGGTTCGATCAAGGCCGCTTCGCCGGCCGGTGCTTATCTGACGGAAAACGGCGTCGCCGTTGCCGATTTCAACCAGTACGGCACGCGTCGTGGCAACCATGAAGTGATGATGCGCGGCACTTTTGCCAATATCCGTATCCGCAACCACATGCTTGGCCCGAACGGCAAGGAAGGTGGATACACCATCCACTATCCGTCCAAGGAAGAGCTGTCGATCTATGACGCTGCCATGAAATACAAGGCGGAGGGCATTCCGCTCGTCATCTTCGCCGGTGTCGAATATGGTAACGGCTCTTCCCGCGACTGGGCGGCAAAGGGCACCAATCTGCTCGGCGTCAAGGCCGTGATCGCGCAGTCCTTCGAGCGCATTCACCGCTCGAACCTCGTCGGCATGGGCGTTGTTCCCTTTGTCTTCGAGGAAGGCACGACCTGGGCAAGCCTCGATCTCAAGGGTGACGAAGTCATCGAGATCGACGGTCTCGAAGGCGAGATCAAGCCGCGTGAAAAGAAGATCGCCAAGATCACCTACAGCGACGGTTCGGTGAAGGAAGTTCCGCTTCTGTGCCGCATCGATACGCTGGACGAAGTGATTTACATGAACAATGGTGGCATTCTGCAGACCGTTCTTCGCGATCTGGCTGGCTGATAAAGCTTAGACGAACAAGAGACGCCGGAAAAAACTCCGGCGTCTCTTCCATTTCTTGATCTGTTTTTTTGTGATTGCCGCTCACCCCTTCGTGACTTTCTATTGAAGGGCAATAGACGTTATTTTCCGGTTTGCATCCGGGCAGGATTGATCGCATCAATTCGTCTGGATATCCTGCCGGACAAAGGTTTTCGTAATGCCATTGAAATTCCCCCTGTCGATATGTCTTCTCGGCACGTTCCTCGTCACCTCCGCGCAGGCGCAGGAGGCCGTGAAGGGCGTTGTCGAATTGTTCACATCGCAGGGCTGCGCCTCCTGCCCGCCGGCGGATGAAGCGCTGCGCAAGATGATCCAGAAGGGCGACGTCGTCGGTCTTTCCTACCATGTCGACTACTGGAATTACCTTGGCTGGACCGATTCTCTGGCATCCAAGGAAAATACCGAACGCCAATATGGTTACATGCGGGCGCTCGGCCGTAACGGTGTTTATACGCCACAGGCCATTCTTAACGGCCGTGACCATGTCAAGGGCGCGGATGTGCGCGGTATCTATGACAGGCTCGATGCTTTCAAGCGCGAAGGCCAGGGGCTGAACGTGCCGGTCTCGTCAAAATTTGCCGGCGATGAGGTGGAGATTGATATTGGTGCCGGTAATGGCAAGGCCGATGTCGTGGTTGCCTATTTCACCCGTGAACAGACGGTGGATGTGCAGAAAGGTGAGAACCAGGGGAAAAAAATGTCCTACTGGCACAGTGTCTATGACGTACAGACGGTCGGCATGTGGGATGGTTCGCCGATGACGGTGAAGCTTCCGGCGAGCGTCGTGGCAAAGGTGAAAAAGGGCGGCTGCGCCGTGCTCCTGCAGACGGCCAATGCCAGCGGTGATCCCGCGGCAATCGTCGGCGCAAGTATCCTGCTTGGAAATGAAACCCCCTGATCGCCTGTTGGGCGATTGAAGATCCGGTCCGGGCATTGGGGGCTGGGGGTAAAGGGTCAATGCACCGGACCGGGTCATCTTGGTGCCTAGGCATCAATTGACAATAGGACTATTCCACCCAATTCGGGCCATGGTTTGACCGAAATACGGCAGGCCATGCGAAAATGGCTGCCTAAATGGTTACCATTTTTTACCCCTGCTTTTGTTGCAGGCAGTGTCTTTGGCGTCGTTGGGCGGCAATTTTTCAGGGTTACCTTCTTCCGGTTCTATAGCCGGCTGAAAGATGTTGAGGCCCATCCAGCGACTTCTGCGCCGGTGCACAAGCGTCTCGCAAGGCTTGCAATTTCGCTTTCACAGGCTCACATTGATGAGACGACTTGGGTGGAATCGGAGGTATTGGATGACCGATCAACCGGATGTGCAGCAGGTGCAGACCGCTTCACGCGATAATTCCACCGTTGTCGATCTCCGCGAATACAGAAAAGACAAGGACCCTTTGCCGGTCACCTTTCATCGGCGTGAGCTGGATGCGATTCTGCGCATCTATGGCCGCATGGTGGGAGAGGGGGAATGGCGCGATTATGCCATTGACCACCTGAAGGAGAAGGCGGTGTTTTCCGTCTTTAAACGCTCAGGCGAAATGCCGCTCTACCGGATTGAGAAGAACCCCAAGCTGGCGGCGAAGCAGGGCGCTTATTGTGTGGTCAATACCGATGGCCGCATTCTCAAGCGTGGCCATGAGCTGCCGCAGGTTCTGAGGGTTTTCGACAAGGTTCTGAAACTGATCGAATGAGCTTCTGGAAGAGATAGCCCGCTTGGTGGATGCGACCGGTGGAAGAGCGATTATCAGTTACGAAAGCTGAAAAATAAAAAGGCGGCCGAAGGGCCGCCTTTCGTCTGTCGTCTGTTGAACTCTCAACCTTAGTCGTCGCGGTTACCCATGAACTGCAGCAGGAAGGTGAAGAGGTTGATGAAGTCGAGGTAGAGCGTCAGCGCGCCCATGATAGCCTTGCGGCCAGCAACGGCAACGTCATCACCATCAAAGTACATTTCCTTGATCTTCTGCGTGTCGTAGGCGGTCAGGCCTGCGAAGATCAGCACGCCGATCGCGGAGATCGCGAACTGCAGCGCGGAGGATGCAAGGAAGATGTTGACGATGGACGCGATGATCAGGCCGAACAGACCCATGATCAGGAACGAACCGAGGCCCGAAAGGTTCTTTTTCGTCGTGTAACCGTAAAGCGAGAGCGCGCCGAACGAAGCAGCGGTCACGAAGAACGTCTGAACGATGCTCTGGCCGGTGAAGACGATGAAGATCGACGACAGCGACACGCCCATCAGCGCGGCATAGACCCAGAAGGTCGTCTGCGCGGCGGAAACGCTCATGTTCTGAATACGGAAGCTAAGGAAGAAAACCAGTGCCAGCGGTGCGAGCATGATGACCCAGCGCAGCGGAGATGCATAAAGCAGCTGCTGGAAGGCAGGGTTGGACGCAGCGAATGAGTAGGTTGCGAAAGCCGCAACGCCGGTGATGACCAGAGCCAGCGCCATCAGGTTGTAAACCTTCAGCATATAGGCGCGGAGACCTTCATCGATCATCGCACCAGTCTGTGCACGGGTCTGCGCCATGCGGTTCTGGTAGTTATTGAAGTCAGCCATTGTTTCCTCTTTTGAGCTCCGTAATTGCTACGGTGTCGGGATACCTCCCGGGCGCCGCTGCGGAGCTTCAGCAAGCCTGTCCAAGAATATGATGGCAGAACGTGTCCGATACAAGGCCTTTTGCAGTCGAAAAGACACCATATGCGCGAAAAGCGCTCACGTTTTGGCGATCATTACAAAGAATTAATCGCTAAAGTTAAGCGGGGCACAACCGATGATCATTCTCCTGCCTGCCGCAGAACCGGCGCCGCCTTCTGGCCGAGAATGCGCCAGGTGCCAATGAGGCCGATGCCAACCGTCATGACGAGGGCGACAATGAGGGTCCCTATCGCCACATCCGGCAGGAAACTGGAGGGCAACTTCATGATGCGGGCGATCACGAACCATGCGGAGACTCCACCGGCGAAAAGCGCGAAGACGGCGGTGGCGAGACCGAGCATCATATATTCGTAGGAGAACGCGCGGATCAGCAGGTTTCGCGTGCCGCCCAGCGTTTTCAGGATCACCGCATCGTGGGTACGGGCACGGTTTCCGGCGGCAAGTGCGCCGGCGAGAACCAGAACAGAGGCGATGAGTGCGACGGCTGCTGCAGCGCGGATGGCGGTGGCGAGCTGGCCGACCAGCCGGTTGACGACATCGAGAGCGTCCTTCACGCGCACGCTTGTGATCGTCGGGTAGGTATTGGTAACGGAACGCAATATCCGGCCTTCGTCGTTTGCGGAAGCGGAAGGATCGGCAAGTGTCGCCAGCCAGGCGTGCGGTGCGCCGCGGAATGTATTCGGTGAAAAGACCATGACGAAATTGATCGACAGGGATTCCCATTCGACATTACGCAGATTGGCGATCTTTGCCGTGATACTGCGGCCGAGGACGTTGACGGTTACCGTGTCGCCGATCTTGAGGCCGAGTTCCTGAGCCTCTTTTGCCGCGAAGGACACCAGCGGTTCACCGCTATAGTCCGGCCCCCACCATGCACCTTCCGTGAGCTTCGCGTTTTCCGGCATGTTTTCGGAATAGGTTATGCCGCGATCACCACGCAGCAACCAGCGACCGGATGGCGGCACTTCCATCTTCGTCACATCTTCGCCGTTGAGCGCCAGAATGCGGCCGCGCAGCATCGGCACCTCGGTCAGCGTGCCTTGTGGTGCTTCCCGTTTCAGCAGATCACGGAAGCCTTGCACCTCGCTGCCCTGAATATCCACGAAAAAGAAATTCGGTGCGCGTTCCGGCAGGCTGTCGGTCAGTTCGCGGCGCAGATTGCCGTCGATCAGCGTCAGGGTCACGAGCAGGGTCAGGCCAAGGCCAAGTGAAAGAACGACCGAAGGCGTGAGCGCTCCCGGCCGGTGAATATTACCGATCGCCAGACGAAGGGCGGCGGAATGAACGCGCGGGCTGCGTTTGGCGATGGCCTTGACGCCGGATGCCACCAGCCGCAGCACCACGAAGGCAAAGGCGATGGCGGCGAGGAAAACCGAGGCAATGAAACGGTCTTCCGCCGAGAAGACGGCAAGGGCGGCCAGCGCTGCGAGCAACAGGCCCGTGGCGGCCAGATAGGGCCAGGACGGCCAGCTGCCTTCCTCGAAACCCTGTTCGCGGAAAAGTGCCGTTGCCGGAACTTCACGCGCCTGGCCGAGCGGCACGATAGCGAAAGCAAACGTCGTCAGGAGGCCAAACAAAGCGGCCAGACCAAGCGCACCGGGATAGAAGGCAAGTTCTTCCGGCACGGGCAGCACACCTTCCAGAAACCGCATGGCAATCAAAGGTGCGATGGCGCCAACAACAAGACCGATGACGATACCGACGGCGGCAATGAAGGCGATCTGGAAGAGATAGGTCATGGTGACCACGGAGGCCGGCGCGCCCAGGCATTTCAGCGAGGCGATCGTGGTGCGTTTGGAATCGAGGAAGGCGCGAACAGCGTTGGCGACACCAACGCCACCGACGATGAGGGCGGTGAGACCCACCAATGTCAGGAACTGCGAGAAGCGGTTGACGTTTTCGGTGAGTGACGGCGCTGCGCGATCACTGGTGCGAATGGACCAGCCGGCATTGGGAAAGGCCTTGTTAGCCGCATCGGTCATCGTTGCCCGCGCTGCAGGATCGTTCAGCTTGATCTTGTAGGCATGCTCGACGAGGCTGCCGGTCTGAACGAGACCGGAGGCGAAGAGGGCGTCGCGGCTGATCATCAGCCTCGGCGCGAAACCGAAACCGTCGGAGAGCGCATCCGGCTCATCGACCACCGTGCTGGTCAGTTTCAGCTTTACGTTACCAAGCAGGACTTCGTCACCGATCTTGATGCCGAGCCGTTCCAGCAGCAGCGGTGCGGCAATCGCGCCATAGGTATCGCCATTGCCGGCCAGAAGTTCATCCAGCGGCCGGTTGGGATCAGCCACGAAGGTTCCATAGAGCGGATAGGTGCCGTCGATGGCCTTCACTTCCGTCAGCGTCTGTTCGGAACCATCGGCAAGGCGGGCCATGGAGCGAAGCCCGGTGGAAACAGCAACCGTGCCAAGGCCATCCAGATAGGCCCGTTCCTCCTGTGTTGCCTCCCTGTTGCGCAGTTCGAAACGCACGTCGCCGGCGAGAATCGACTGGCCTTCGGTGGCAATGGCGCTGGTGACCGCACGTGACACGGAATTAACGGCGGCGATGGCGCCGGTTCCCAGCGCGATACAGGCGAGGAAAATGTAAAAGCCGCTCAACCCGCCGCGAATTTCGCGCCGTGCGAGTCTTGCGGCATTTCTGATATTGGCGAAAGACGGAAGAAGGGATCCGATCATGCCGATACCGCCCGCGCCATCTGGGGGCGGGCGCTGTCGCCCTCAATCTCACCGGAGCGCACCTTGATCTGTCGCGAGCAGCGGGCGGCGAGCGACGGATCATGGGTAACGAGGACCATGGTCATGCCGCGTTCGGCCTGTTTGGCAAAAAGAAGATCGGCGATCTGCTTGCCGGTATCTGTATCGAGATTGCCAGTTGGTTCATCGGCGATCAGCACGGCCGGTGAGGGGGCAAGCGCGCGGGCGATGGCCACACGCTGTTGCTCGCCGCCTGAGAGCTGGCCGGGATAGTGGTTGAGGCGTTCACCGAGACCGACGGCGACGAGTTCGCGTTTGGCGATTTCGAAGGGATTGGGGGTATTGGCCAGTTCCAGCGGAACGGCGACGTTTTCCAACGCCGTCATATTGGCGATGAGGTGGAAGGACTGGAAAACGATGCCGATATTCTTGCCGCGAAAATCCGCCAGCGCATCTTCGCCGAGTCTGTGCAGTTGTGTATCCGCAATGACGATTTCACCGCTGTCCAGCCGCTCAAGACCGGCAAGCACCATCAGCAGCGTTGATTTCCCCGAGCCGGAAGGGCCGACGATGCCGACCGCTTCACCTTCACCGATCGAAAGATCGATGGCCTTGAGAACGTGGACGGAGGCGGCGGCGTTGCCGAGCGTGAGGTCGGCGTTCTTCAGCTCTATGATGCTTTTCGTCACAATTCTCGTTCCTATATAGGGTGATGAAAATGGTCTGGCGGTGTCGATGCGGTCGGTATTTCAGACAAAGGGAACCAAGTTAGGCCAAGTTAGGAAAGCCGTGATGAGATTTAAAGCTGCCCTGTTTCACTTCATTGTCATTTTCGCAGCCGCCTTTTCTGCCTCTGCGGCCTCGGCCCAGGAACGGACATTGCAACTGGTCGGCCTCGGTGACAGCCTCATGGCCGGGTATCAGCTGCCGCCCGCCGACAGCTATACCGCACAGCTTGAAGCTGCATTAAAGGCGAAGGGCATCAATGCCGTCGTCGCCAATGCCGGCGTGTCCGGTGATACCTCCTCTGGCGGTTTGTCGCGGGCGGAATGGTCCGTGCCAGATGGTACGGACGGGGTCATTCTGGAACTTGGCGCCAATGATGCACTGCGTGGTATTGCCCCGGAACAGACAGAAAAGAACCTCGATGCCATCATTTCCGGTTTTCAGAAACGCAATATAGCGGTGCTGCTGGTCGGTATTATGGCGCCGCCGAACATGGGTGACGACTACGCCACGCGTTTCAATCCGATCTTTCCAAAGCTTGCGGAAAAATACAACCTGCCGCTTTATCCCTTCTTTCTGGAAGGTGTGGTGACGGATGATGCGCTGAAGCTGGATGACAAGATGCACCCCAATACGAAAGGTGTGGCAATGATGGTGGAGAAATCTTTGCCGGCTGTTGAAAGCTTCATCAAGACAATCGGTGCGCAAAAAAAATAAGCACTTGCGCCCGTCTGCATTGCGTGATTCGCTATGCTTGTTCTGCCAAGAGATTCGGGGAGCTCGCCATGCCGAGACTGTTTACCGCCCTCGAAATTCCGCGCAATGCGGCTATGAGCCTCTCATTGTTGCGCGGTGGTCTGCCGGGAGCCCGGTGGATCGATGTGGAGAATTATCACATAACCCTGCGTTTTATCGGTGATATCGACGGGCGAACCGCCGATGAGGTTGTCGACAGGCTGGATCGGATCGAAAGACCGGAGTTCCAGCTCAACCTCACCGGCATGGGTTCCTTCGGTTCCAAGAAACCGCATTCCATCTGGGCCGGGGTTTCTCCCTCGCCGGAAATGCATGCGCTTCAGGCGGAAATCGAGCGGATCTGCCAAAGGATCGGTCTCCCACCCGATCCGCGCAAGTTCATGCCGCATGTCACACTGGCGCGGTTGCGCTCCTGTCGCGTGGACGATGTGGTGCAGTATCTTTCCGGACGCGGCAACTTCCGCACCTCGCCCTTCACGGTCGGCCGTTTCGTGCTGATGTCGTCGAAGGAATCGGTGGGCGGCGGACCCTATGTCGTGGAAGAGGCGTTTCCGCTTCACGAAGCGCGGTCCAGCTCCATCTTTTCGAGCAACGAGCTGCATCCCGCCAAAAGCATGTTGTAGACGGTCAGAAATCCGTCTTCACCACCGAAATAGGGATCCGGGACGCTCTCGTGGCGTCCCGAAGCATAGTCCAGAAACAGGTGGATTTTGTGCCTGCGGTTTTCCGGCGCCTTTTGAAGCAGTTTCGCCAGATTGCTCGTATCCATGGCAAGAATGAGATCGAATTTTTCGAAATCGGCCTGACTGACCTGTCGCGCGCGCTGCCCTGAAATATCGATGCCATGCTTGCGGGCTATCGCTATGGATCTGCGATCCGGGGCATTGCCGGCATGCCAGCCGCCGGTGCCGGCGGATTCGATCGTGAGTTGGCGGGATACACCGTCTCTATCGGCTAGGTTTGCCAAAACGCCTTCGGCAAGTGGTGAGCGGCAGATATTGCCCATGCAGACAAAAAGAACAGCTATATGTTTCATGGAATATGCGTCGATCCGGTCGTTGAGGCGTTAATGGGTATCAAGCGGAGGCAAGATTGATGAAATATCCCAGAGTTGAACCGGAAGCCATCCGGCAGGCATTGTCCAAGCTCGAAGGCTGGGCCCTGCGAGAGGACGGGGCGGCGATCGTCCGGTCCTTCAAGTTTTCCAGTTTTGCGGAGGCCTTCGGTTTCATGGCTGAATCGGCTCTTGCGGCGGAAAGGCTCAATCATCACCCGGAATGGTCCAATGTCTACTCACGCGTGAAAGTCTGCCTCACAACCCATGATTCACAGGGTGTAACCGAGCGGGATTTTCTTCTGGCCGAGGCCATGCAGAAGGCAGCGGCAGGCCGGGGGAATTGAACGGCGGACGTTAACTCCCATATAATAGCCGTGACCGGAGGACCGTCGATCATGGATGATGTGAAAATCGGTGAAATTCTTCTGCCGGGTGAAACCGACAGGCAGCAGGAGCGCGAAAATGTCGTGCGCGCCAAATTCTGGCCCAAGCTGAAGCGGGTGATGACCAAGGTGCCGTTCGCGCGTGACGCGGCGGCGGCCTATTATTGCGCGATTGATCGCGACACGCCGTTGCGCGCCAAGGGCATTATTCTCGCTGCGCTCGCCTATTTCATCATGCCCATCGATGCCGTGCCGGATATGCTGGCGGTTGTCGGTTTTACCGATGATATCGCGGTCATCACCGCCGCGCTCGCCATGATCCGCGCCCATATCAAGATGGAGCATTACGATGCGGCGGATGCCATGCTGAAGAGACAGCAGGAAGCCGGGTAACGCCTCTGTGATGTGCCCGCTCGGTGCAGCCTGGCGGGCGACAAATTCTTGCCTGAATTTGTGTGTCATACACATGAAGGAAGGTCGTTCCGCGCCCTTCCTCCAGGGTGCGGGGAGTCGCCAATCTGTAACACCGCAAGACGTTTTAGGCATTTTATGCGTGTTGTTGACGGTTTGGTAACCGCTTCCCGACCACAATGAGAAAAGACGATCCGCACCTGAACGTGGCCGATCCAGAAAATGGAGCCCGCCGCTGCTTCGGGCTAATGGAAGACAATAACCCGGCAGGAAATTCTATGTTTGTAAGAAGTGTAGCAACCGCAGCGGCCATTTTGCTGACCAGCGTCGGCGTAGCATCTGCACAGTCGCCCACGCGCATCCAGCAGTTCAATGCTTGGGGTGCCTATTCGTACAAATCGGGCAACAGCACCGTCTGCTACGTTCTTTCCATTCCGACCGCCAAGGAACCGGCAAGCGTCGATCACGGCGATATCTTCTTCATCGTGTCGCAGCGTCCCGGCCAGAACATTTCCTATGAGCCGCAGGCCATGGTGGGTTATCCGCTGAAGCAGGGTTCCAAGGTCAATGTGACGATCGACAACAAGAACTTCGTCATGTTCACCAAGGACAAGGCTGCCTGGGTTGAAAACGCTGCCGAAGAGCCCGCTCTCGTGGCTGCCATGAAGGGCGGCAAGTCGATGACGGTCAAGGCGGTGTCCGGCCGTGGCACCGCGACGTCCTATTCCTATTCGCTCTCGGGTATTTCGGCTGCTCTCAAGCAGATCGAGAGCTGCAAGTAATCCTGAAGCTTTATCGCGTTTGATAATGGCCGGTCATCGACCGGCCATTTGCGTTTTTGCTTGTTTGATGCTAAAGGCGCGGCAACATTGACAGGCGGATGCGCGAAAAGTGCTCCGCCTTTGATTTTCTCGACATGCAGACGATTTTCCGCCTATCCGACAGGCCGGTCGTGCGATGCATGGAATGATGGGATAGCGTGATGTCCGTAATGCAAGCCCCTGCCGGCCTGGCAGTCAAAACCCCGCTGATCGCCAATAGCGATCTCATGTCCGGCAAGCCGTCGCTGATCGGCCTGACGCGTGAGGAAATGGGCGAGGCGCTGGCCGAGATCGGCGTGCCGCAGAAGCAGGTGAAGATGCGCGTCAGCCAGTTGTGGAACTGGCTTTATGTGCGCGGCGTCTCGGATTTCGACAACATGACCAATGTCGCCAAGGAGCTTCGCGAGAAGCTGAAGGCGGCCTTCACCATCGCCCGTCCGGAAATCGTCGAGGAGCAGATCTCCAATGACGGCACCCGCAAATGGCTGATGCGCTTTCCGCCGCGCGGTGCCGGCCGTCCCGTTGAGATTGAAACGGTCTATATTCCGGAAGAAGGGCGCGGCACGTTGTGCATTTCTAGCCAGGTTGGCTGCTCGCTGACCTGTTCCTTCTGTCACACCGGCACGCAGCGTCTGGTGCGCAACCTGACGGCCGAGGAAATTCTTGCCCAGCTGCTGCTGGCGCGTGACCGGCTCGGCGATTTTCCGGATGGTTCGACACCGGTTGGCGCTTATGTGCCGAGCGAAGGCCGCAAGGTGTCCAACATCGTGATGATGGGCATGGGCGAGCCGCTCTATAATTTCGAGCACGTGAAGACTGCGCTTCTGATCGCCACCGATGGTGACGGCCTGTCGCTCTCCAAGCGCCGCGTAACGCTCTCCACCTCAGGCGTCGTGCCGGAAATCTTCCGTACCGGTGACGAGATTGGCGTGATGCTGGCGATTTCGCTGCATGCGGTGCGCGACGATCTGCGTGACATGCTGGTGCCGATCAACAAGAAATATCCGCTGAAGGAACTGATCGAGGCCTGCCGCAACTATCCGGGTCTTTCCAATGCCCGCCGCATCACCTTCGAATATGTGATGCTGAAGGATGTGAACGACAGCCTGGAAGATGCCAAGATGCTGGTGCAGCTGCTGAAGGGCGTTCCGGCCAAGATCAACCTCATTCCGTTCAATCCGTGGCCGGGCACGAACTACCAGTGCTCCGAATGGGCGCAGATCGAAAAATTCGCCGATTTCATCAATCAGGCAGGTTATGCCTCGCCGATCCGCACCCCGCGCGGCCGTGATATTCTCGCCGCCTGCGGCCAGTTGAAGTCGGAATCGGAACGCATGCGCAAGACCGAAAGGCTGGCTTTCGAGGCGATGATGATCGCCAATCACGGCGCGGATGACTGAATCAGCCGCATTTGCGCCATAAAGCTGGTTTTCCGGCGGTTCTCCGATTGATTTCGGTCTGTCTTGTTCCTAGAAAGACGAAAACAGGGAACCAACAGGAGGATATCCATGCGCGCATTCATTCTGGCTCTCGCTGCTGCGAGCGCCATCGTTCTGCCGGCCAAGGCTGAAAACGTCACCGTTGCCGTCACCGCCATCGTCGAACATCCGGCACTTGACGCTGCCCGTGATGGCGTCAAGGCGGCCCTTGCCGAAGCAGGTTACAAGGAAGGCGAGAACCTCAAGTTCCTTTACGAGTCCGCGCAGGGCAATCCCGGCACCGCAGCGCAGATCGCCCGCCAGTTCGTCGGCGACGCGCCCAACGTCATCGTGCCGATTTCCACGCCGTCGGCGCAGGCCGTTGTTGCGGCCACGCGTGACATTCCGGTTGTCTTCACGGCCGTCTCCGATCCGGTTGGCGCACAGCTCATCAAGAGCATGGAAAAGCCCGGCGGCAATGTGACCGGCCTTTCCGACATGCTGCCGGTTGGCGAGCATCTGGCGCTCATCAAGGAAATCTCGCCGAACGCCAAGTCTATCGGCTTCATCTACAACTCCGCCGAAGCCAATTCCGCCTCGACGCTCGCCCTGCTGAAGGCCGAGGCCGAAAAGGCCGGCCTGAAGGTTGTCGAATCCGTCGCCACCAAGTCGGCTGAAGTTCAGGGCGCAACCCGCGCTCTGGTCGGCAAGGCCGACGTGATCTATGTTCCGACCGACAACACGATCGTTTCCGCTTTCGAGGCGGCAGCCGGTGTTGCGAGCGAAGCCAAGATCCCGCTTTACGCCGCTGATACGGATTCCGTCGCGCGCGGTGCGGTTGCGGCCCTCGGCTTCAACTATTTCGACGTTGGCAAACAGACAGGCGCCGTTGTTGTCCGCATCCTCAAGGGTGAAAAGCCCGGTGAAATTCCGGCAACCGTGGCTGTCGGCACCGATCTCGTCATCAACAAGAAGGTTGCCGAAAAAGTTGGCGTCACCTTCCCCGAAAGCGTGACGAAGCGCGCCACCAAGGTCATCGACTGAACCGAAACCAGACTGAATTGCGGGCGGCGGTATTTCGCCGCCCGTTTTACGTGGCACGAGACGGTGCCCGTATCCGCCTGATGGCGGCAATAACAAGGACATTACCGTGAGCCAAATCGCCTTCTGGGGTGCCGTGGAGCTGGGACTGGTCTTCGCTTTCGTGGCGATCGGCGTCTATCTCGCTTTCCGGGTGCTTGATTTTCCTGACCTGACCGTGGACGGTTCGTTTCCGCTCGGCGCTGCTGTTGCTGCCGTGCTGATCATCGCCGGTCTGAATGCCTGGGTCGCGACGGCGGTTGCGATGGTTGCCGGTGCCGCTGCGGGCATGGTCACCGCAACGCTCAACGTGCGTTTCAAAATCCTCAACCTGCTTGCTTCGATCCTGACGATGATCGCGCTGTTTTCCGTCAATCTGCGGGTGATGGGAAAGCCGAATGTGGCGCTGCTCAATCAGGATACGATGATATCGCCGTTTTACGGCTTGGGCCTTTCCGAATATCTGGTGCGGCCGCTTTTCGTTGGCGCACTGGTGCTGATCGCGGTCATTCTCGTCTGGCGTTTTCTTGAAAGCGATGCGGGCCTTGCCATGCGGGCGACGGGGGCCAATGCGCGGATGGCGCGGGCGCAGGGCGTGAAGACCGGCAACCAGATCTATCTCGGCATGGCGCTTTCGAATGCGCTGGTCGCGCTCGGTGGCGCATTGTTCGCGCAGACCAATGGCTTTGCCGATGTGACCTCGGGTGTTGGCACCATCGTCGTCGGACTTGCCGCCGTCATCATCGGCGAGACGCTATTCGGTGCGCGCGGCATTCTGATAGCGCTCATCGGCTGTGTTTTTGGCTCGATTGCCTATCGTCTCGCCATCCAGCTTGCCTTGTCGAGCGATGTGCTGGGCCTCAAGGCATCCGATCTCAATTTCGTAACGGCGGTATTGGTGGCCATTGCATTGATCCTGCCCCGACTGCGCCGTGGGGGAGCAACATCGTGATTTCCCTTTCCGACATCCAGGTCGTCTTTGGACGTGGCACGCCGCTGCAAAAGCAGGCGCTGGCGAAGATCGATCTCACCATCGAAGACGGTTCCTTCGTTACCGTCATTGGTTCCAATGGCGCCGGCAAATCCACGCTTCTCGGTGTCTTGGCCGGCGACGTTCTGCCGACGGCGGGCAAAGTGGTGATTGGTGGTGCCGACGTTACCCGCAAGCCGACTGCCAGCCGGGCCGGTCGGGTGGCACGCGTATTTCAGGATCCACTCGCAGGCAGCTGCGGCGCGCTCACCATTGAAGAAAATCTGGCGCTGGCGGCGTCGCGCGGAGAGCGTCGCGGTTTGTTGTCGGCGCTTGGACGGGGCAGGCGGGATTTCTTTAGAGAACGTATCGCCTCGCTCAATCTCGGTCTCGAAAACCGACTGAAGGATCGCATGGACCTGTTGTCCGGCGGACAACGACAGGCAGTGTCGCTTGTCATGGCGACGCTTTCCGGCTCGGATGTGCTGCTGCTTGACGAACATACGGCAGCGCTCGATCCCGGCATGGCGGAATTCGTGATGGAATTGACCCGCAAGGTGGTATCGGAGCGCAAGCTGACGACGCTGATGGTCACGCATTCCATGCGCCAGGCGCTGGATTACGGCACCCGCACGATCATGCTGCATGCCGGTGAAATCGTACTCGACGTGTCCGGTGACAGCCGCAAGGATCTTGAAGTCGAAGATCTGATCGACATGTTCCGCAAGATACGCGGCCAGAAGCTGGATGACGACGAGCTTTTGATCGGCTGATCATTCTTAAAGGCGCCTTCCGGCGCCTTTTTATTTGCGCTCAGCGCGTCTGGGTGAAGAAAATCTTGACGGCGAAAAGCGAAAAGACGCCGGCGATCGTGTAATCCAGTCCGCGCAGAACCTTCCGGTTGCGTTGCAGCCAGGCGGACAGGACATCGGCGGCGACAACGATGCCGATACCGATCGGCAGTGCCACGATGATGGACCAGATGCCGAGGAATATCAGCTTGCCGGTGACGTGTGGGTCGGAGGCGCTTACGAATTGCGGCAGGAAGGTCATGAAGAAGATGATGACCTTGGGGTTCAGCAGATTGACCCATATGCCGTTCAGCAAGGCCGATCTGAGCGAGGACTGCGGCTTTTCTCCATTGGTCTTCACCATCACGAAATCCGAGCCTTTACGGATCGCCTGAATGGCGAGCCAGACCAGATAGGCGGCCCCGCCGGTTTTCAGGATCAGGAAGGCTGTCGGCGAGGCGACGATGAGGGCGGCGACACCGAAGGCGACCAGCATCGTGTGCACGGTGATGCCGATATTGGTTCCGACCAGCGTCATGAAACCCGCTGCCCGGCCCTCGCGCAGCGAGCGGCTGATCCAGAGCGTCATGTCTGGCCCGGGCGTCACCGCCAGAAGCAGAATGGCAATGGTGAATGCGATAAGTGTTGGCAGGCTTGGAACGAAATCCATCGCGGCACCCATGAAAGCGGCAAATGATGCCGTTGCTTAACGCGATTTCGGGTTTCTGCCAATATTTTTGAGCCGCGGCGCCCAATGTGACTGTGGGGAGCCGCCACACCGTTCAAAGTGCGGCGGCTGATTATTCAGTTCTTGAGGAAGCTGGTGAAGGCTGCGGAATATTCCGTGTGCCAGCGCGACAGCGGTGGGCGGTTCTGGACGATGTCCTGGGCCGCCCAGAGAATGCGCTTTTCATCCGTCGGGCGGTCTACTTCGCCGTCCGGGCAGAGAATGTAGAAATCGCCCCGGCTGATGCTCTCGATCATGAAATCGACGGTCTGCTCGCCAGTCCATGCGCCCTGCGGCTTTTCCGTCCTGCCATTGGCGGTCAGGCCGGTGAAGACGAAACCGGGAATTAGCAGATGGGCAGAAACCGCGCCGTCAGGAATATTGCGCAATTCGTGCTGAAGTGCCTCCGTGAAGGTTTTGACGCCTGACTTGGAGACGTTGTAGGCGGGATCGCCGGGCGGCGTGGTGATGCCCTGTTTAGAGCCGGTATTGATGATGAGCGCCGCCTCGCCATGGGCAACCATGCCCTGGCCGAAGACGCGGCTGCCGTTCACAACGCCCATCAGATTGACATTGATGACTTTTTCCCAATTGGCCTGTGGTCCGAAAATGGCGCTGCCGGGCTGGATGCCGGCATTGTTCATGAGAACATGGACGCGTCCGAAACGCTGGATTACCGCGCGTTCCAGCGCCTCCAGTTCATCGAGTTTCGATACGTCGGTCGGGATGGCGACGATCTGCGCTTCGCCGTCCCTGGCGACGGTCAGAATATCCGCATGCGCTGCGGCGAGCTTTTCACCGTCGAGATCGGCGAGCACGACACTCATGCCGAAACTCGCAAATTTACGGGCGGCGGCAAGTCCGATGCCGGATGCCGCACCTGTTATGACAGCGACATTATCTTCCTTGAATGCAGGGTGGATGGTCGTCATAGGTTTCTCCTTCGCGTCGTTTCTGCTGTTTCCAGCGGTTTGCAACGTTGCCTGAACCTGAGGCTTCATTCACGGTCTTCAAGTCGATCGCGCCGCTTCATGATAAAGCGCGAATTTTCTAAATGCATGTGACAATCGCTTCGTTCCCATCGGCGCGGCCGGTCATCACCCGTCGCCAGACGTCTCCATCAATTGTTTTGTCGCTTATCTCACGGAAAAGCGCTTCACACATTTCGGGTTGCACTGTAAAAGTGCCGAAATCCCAAGGAAATGGCGGTACGCGGATGCCGTCATCATGCAGATGGACATCATTATGGCACTTCCGAAAGACGTTAAGAAAGTCGTTCTCGCCTATTCCGGCGGTCTCGACACCTCGATCATCCTGAAATGGCTTCAGACGGAACTCGGCGCTGAAGTCGTGACCTTCACTGCCGATCTCGGCCAGGGCGAAGAGCTTGAGCCGGCGCGCAAGAAGGCCGAGATGCTGGGCATCAAGGAAATCTTCATTGAGGACGTCCGCGAAGAATTCGTGCGTGACTTCGTGTTCCCGATGTTCCGCGCCAACGCCGTTTATGAAGGCGTCTACCTGCTCGGCACCTCGATTGCCCGTCCGCTGATTTCCAAGCACCTGATCGAGATCGCCAGGAAGACCGGCGCCGACGCCATTGCCCATGGCGCCACCGGCAAGGGCAACGACCAGGTCCGCTTCGAGCTTTCGGCCTATGCGCTGAACCCTGACATCAAGATCATCGCGCCCTGGCGTGACTGGGCGTTCAAGAGCCGTACCGACCTTCTGGAATTCGCCGAACAGAACCAGATTCCGGTCGCCAAGGACAAGAAGGGCGAAGCACCTTTCTCGGTTGACGCCAACCTGCTGCACTCCTCTTCCGAGGGCAAGGTTCTGGAAGACCCGGCACGGGAAGCGCCGGAATATGTGCACATGCGCACCATTTCCCCGGAAGCGGCCCCCGACAAGGCAACCGTCATCAAGGTCGGCTTCCGCAAGGGTGACGCCTGCTCCATCAATGGTGTTGAAATGTCGCCCGCGACGCTTCTCGCCACGCTCAATAATTATGGTCGGGAAAACGGCATCGGCCGTCTTGATCTAGTCGAGAACCGTTTCGTCGGCATGAAGTCGCGCGGCGTTTATGAAACGCCCGGCGGCACGATCCTGCTTGCCGCACATCGCGCCATCGAATCCATCACGCTCGACCGGGGTGCAGCGCATCTCAAGGACGATCTGATGCCGCGTTACGCTGAACTCATCTATTACGGCTTCTGGTTCTCGCCGGAGCGCGAAATGCTTCAGGCCCTCATCGACAAGAGCCAGGAACATGTGGAAGGCGAAGTGACGCTGAAGCTCTACAAGGGCAATGTCATGGTAACCGGCCGTGAGAGCGAAAAGTCGCTCTATTCCGACGCGCTGGTGACCTTCGAGGACGACCACGGTGCTTACGACCAGAAGGATGCCGCTGGCTTCATCAAGCTTAATGCGCTGCGTCTTCGCACACTCGCCAAGCGTAATCTCAGCAAGTAATCTTGCTGACGTGACAATAAAGGAACCCGCTGGCGGTGACGCCGGCGGGTTTTTTCATGACTGCCTTTTGGAGACGATACGAAAGCCGATGTAGCTGGCGATTGCCGTGAATTCCATTATCGGGATGATAATGCCAAAGCCGGTCAGCGGGGAGCCTATGAGTGAGGCCGCAGCACCGCCCACAAATCCCGACCCCATCTGAATGAAGCCCATCATCGCCGAGGCTGAACCGGCAATATGCGGGAAGGGGGCAAGGGCCGCCGTCACCATCGAGGGGGTCAGCAACGCAATGCCGATTGTCGCGACTGCCACGGGCCCCATGATCGAGAGGAAGGATGGCGGTATCAGGAAGACCGACAGTAAAATGAGAAGGCCGCCCGTTCCCGAAAAACAGAGGCCGAGGATGACGGAGCGGCGGTCACCCAGTCGCGGCGCGATATAACGCAGGGCGATGGAGCCAAAGAAATAAGCGCCGGTCTGCATCAGCATGCCGACGCCGAAGGCGGTAGGGGTCATGCCGACTTCATTGATGAGAATGAAGGTCAGCATCGTGGCCTGCGCATAAAGAGCGCCTATGGAACCGCCGAGCACGAGTGCGGCAAATAGAAAACGTGGCTGGGTCAGCAATGTGCCATAGGCAGACAGGAGACGGCGGGGGCGGATCAGGTTTTTGTCCGGGACTGTCGTTTCGCGTAGAAACACCACGACCGAAAAGATGGCGATGGCCCCGAGACCGGCCATGAGGAAAAACACCGACTGCCAGCCGAAGGCTGCTAGCGATAACCCGCCAATCGTCGGTCCCATGGCCGGGCCGACAGCCAGCATGATGCCGATGAGATTCATGATGCTGGAGGCATCAGCGCCAGTGAATTGGTCGCGCACCACGGCGCGCGCCACTGTCATCCCGACGGAGGCGCCGATGCCCTGTACCAGTCGTGCGAAGAGCAGGACTTCAATTGTCGGGGCAAAAACCGCAAGCAGCCCGCCGCCGAGAAAGATTGAAAGAAAGACCAGACTGGCCTTTCGCCGTCCAAAAGCGTCAGATGCCGGTCCGGCGATCAACTGGGCGACGGCGAAACCGGCAAAATAAAGCGACAGGCTGAGTTTGACGGCGGGTTCGGTGGTGGCAAAAACCCATGTCAGCTCTGGCATGGCGGGTGTGTAAATCGCCATGGAAATGGGCGCCAGCGCCGTCAGTAACGCACCGAGTATTGCCGTGCGCTTTCTGGACATGATCGTTTCTGGCGACATTGCGATCAGCCGTTCTGGCTCGGCTGTTCCGGCTGCAGATTGTTGCGAAGTGTCTGCAGGAAGCTGCGGAAAAGTGCCACTTCCTCCTCGTTCAGGCCCTGGGTGGCGTGACGGACCAGCTGGTCGATTTCCTGCCGCACGGCTTCAAGCATGTCGGCGGAGGTTTTCGTCAACACGATGCGCTTGGAACGTCTGTCCTGCGGGTCCTGCTGGCGCTCGATAAGGTCAAGGGATTGCAGCTTGTCGAGATAGGCGCAGATCGTCATGGGCTCAATGCCCAGGCGGGCGGCGATGTCAGATTGTTTGCTGCCATCAACCACGGCAACCGTCAGCAATGCTCTCGCCTCGCCGGGGGTCAGGCCAAGCCCAGCCTCGGAAATGCGGCGCTCAAATGCACTGTTCAGCAGACGTGCGCCGCTGTTCAGCAAAAATGCCAATGAATCTTTTTCGCGTTTCGTGCCCATGTTTCGCCTTTTGGTAAGTCAGCCTTACTAAATTCCGGGCGATAATCAATGGTACACAAATCATATTGTCGAAAATCGAGTAAAGTATGTGTCTGTTCGGTTGCTATATGCTCGGCAAGATAGTCGAAGATCGTTACACCAAAGCAAAGAAAGACAGGATGTCCTGCATTTTTTGCGCCTCATCCGTCGTGCCGATGGAGCTGGCGATTTCGGCCCGGTCGGAAAAATACGACAGGAAGTCGAAATCCGTATCATCGGTCACGTTGGATAGGTCGATTACCTCGCCATTGGCGTTCAGTGTCTGCACCGGCAGTTCAGAGGAAAGCTCAAGCCAGGCATCGTGGCCGATTTTCCCCGCATCATAATATTCCTGAGCGATTTCGCGCAATTCGCGCGGGCTGAGGCGGGTGAAATCAATGCGCTTCACCGTCTCCTCGAAGCCGGCACCTGCATCGGATTTGGCCGCCTTGCTGAAATCGGTATTGCCCACGGATCTGGCATTTCTGGAATTGTCCCTGAAAAGGAAATTATTAGAGGACCTTAAAGAATAAATCTCCATAATACATATCTCCATCATGGGATATTATTTCAATAAACCAGATCATGTCGCCGCGGCTCCGGTCAATACTTCGCCGTGGAGACATTGGCGTATTCCACACCAAATTCCTGATATTGAATTGGCGGTGGAGGCGTGCCCATATGGGTTTAAACCGGAATTGTACAAGGAAGATGAAATGCCATCCAAGACCGCGCTTTATCCCGCACTCGTTACCTGGAACGGTCACAACGGTCTGCCGAAATTCGATGCGGTCAAGGATGAGGATTTCGCTCCGGCCTTCGAAGCTGCCCTTCTGTCGCACGAACAGGAAATCGATGCGATTGCCGGCAATGCGCAGGCGCCAAGCTTTGAAAACACCGTGACCGCGCTCGAAATCGCAGGCGACGAGCTTTCGCGCATTTCAGCCCTGTTCTGGAACAAGGCGGGGGCACATACCAATAGCGCCATTCAGGCACTGGAGCGGGAAATCGCACCGAAAATGTCGCGGCACTATTCGAAGATCGGCATGAATGAGGCCCTGTTCACGCGTATCGACACATTGTGGGAAAAGCGCGAGTCACTCGGGCTGACGGGTGAGGAAAAACGCGTTCTCGAGCGCCACTGGAAAGGTTTCGTGCGCTCCGGTGCCAAGTTGCACAAGGACCGGCAGGAACGGCTGGCGGCAATCAACGAGGAGCTTGCCGGTCTTGGCGCCAGCTTCGGGCAGAATGTGCTGGCGGATGAAAAGAGCTGGAAGCTGCTGCTTTCCACGGAAGAGGAACTTGCCGGCATTCCCGGTTTTCTGCGCGATGCGATGGCGGGCGCTGCCCGCGAGCATGGCGAAGACGGGAAATTCGCCGTTACTCTTTCCCGCTCGATCATTGAGCCCTTTCTGACTTTTTCCGAGCGCCGAGATTTGCGCGAACAGGCCTTCAAGGCCTGGGTGGCGCGGGGTGAAAACGACGGCGAGACCGACAATCGCGACATTGTCCGCCGCACACTCGAACTGCGTGAGGAAAAGGCAAAGCTTCTCGGTTACGCGAATTTCGCCGCTTATAAGCTCGATGATACAATGGCAAAAACGCCCGATGCCGTGAACGGCCTTCTCGGTCAGGTCTGGGAAAAGGCGGTTCTTCGCGCCGGTGAGGAAGAAGCCGAGCTTGCCGCCATCATTGCCGAGGAAGGCAGGAACCACGAAGTTTTACCCTGGGACTGGCGGCATTATGCCGAAAAGCTGCGGACGCGGAAATTCAGCTTCTCCGAGACTGAGTTGAAACCCTATCTGCAACTGGAAAAGATCATCGAGGCCTGCTTCGATGTGGCCAATCGTCTCTTTTCCATTCGGGTCACGGAAGTGAAAGGCATCGCCGCCTATCATCCGGATGTGCGGATTTTCGAAATCCGCGACGAGCAGGGTGATCTGAAGGCCATGTTCCTCGGCGATTATTTCGCCCGTCCTTCCAAGCGTTCCGGCGCGTGGATGAGTTCGTTCCAGTCACAGCACAAGCTGCCCTTGAAGAGCGGCACCGTCGGCGAAATACCGATCATCTATAATGTCTGCAATTTCGCGAAACCGGCCGAAGGAAAACCGGCACTGCTGTCGCTTGATGATGCGCGCACGCTGTTTCACGAATTTGGCCACGCGCTGCATGGCATGTTGTCTGATGTCACTTACCCTTCCGTGTCTGGAACGGGTGTCTCACGCGATTTCGTGGAATTGCCGTCGCAGCTTTACGAACATTGGCTGACGGTGCCGGAAATTCTGGAAAAATACGCGCTGCATTATGAAACCGGTGCGCCGATGCCAAAGGCGCTGCTGGACAAGGTTCTGGCCGCGCAGACCTTCAATGCCGGTTTCAGCACGGTGGAATTCACGTCTTCGGCCATCGTAGACATGGCTTTCCACACCCGCGACAACGTCGGTGATCCAATGGCCGTGCAGGGTGAGGTGCTTTCCTCGCTCAACATGCCGAAATCCATCGTCATGCGGCATGCGACGCCGCATTTCCAGCATGTGTTCTCGGGCGATGGTTATTCCGCCGGTTATTATTCCTACATGTGGTCGGAAGTGCTGGATGCCGATGCGTTTTCCGCTTTTGAGGAAACCGGCAATCCCTTTGATGGTCAGATGGCGCGCCGGCTGAAGGAGAATATCTATTCCGTCGGCGGTTCGGTGGATCCGGAGGAGGCCTATCTTGCCTTTCGCGGCAAGATGCCGAGCCCGGATGCGATGCTTTTGAAGCGCGGCCTTGTATAAGAGACTGTCATAATTCTCAGCTAGAACCTGAGCGCAGGGGGCTTATGACACAGGCCCCCCTTTCGCATTTGCAAAAAAAAGGTTATGAGCGCGCCAAACTAAATTGGCGTTTCTCATCAATATAGCGCCCAACCTCAGAGATTTTGAACAATGGCACTTCGCAACATCGCGATCATCGCGCACGTTGACCATGGAAAAACGACGCTCGTGGACGAGCTTCTGAAGCAGTCCGGCTCGTTCCGCGACAACCAGCGCGTCGCCGAGCGTGTGATGGACAGCAACGATCTCGAAAAGGAACGTGGCATCACCATTCTCGCCAAGGCGACCTCGGTGGAGTGGAAGGGTGTTCGCATCAACATCGTCGACACCCCCGGCCACGCCGACTTCGGCGGCGAAGTCGAGCGTATCCTGTCGATGGTGGATGGCGCGATCGTTCTGGTCGACAGCTCCGAAGGCCCGATGCCGCAGACCAAGTTCGTGGTTAGCAAGGCGCTGAAGGTTGGTCTTCGCCCGATTGTCGCGATCAACAAGATCGACCGTCCGGATGGCCGCCACGAAGAAGTCATCAACGAAGTGTTCGACCTTTTCGCGAACCTCGACGCCACCGACGAGCAGCTCGATTTCCCGATCCTTTACGGTTCCGGTCGTGATGGCTGGATGAACGTCAACCCGGAAGGCCCGAAGGATCAGGGTCTCGCACCGCTGCTCGATCTGGTTCTCGAGCACGTTCCGGAGCCCAAGGTCGAAGAAGGTCCGTTCCGTCTTATCGGCACGATCCTTGAAGCCAACCCCTTCCTTGGCCGTATCATCACCGGCCGCATCGCCTCCGGTTCGATCAAGCCGAACCAGGCCGTGAAGGTTCTGGGCCAGGATGGCAAGACGATCGAAACCGGCCGTATTTCCAAGATTCTCGCATTCCGTGGTATCGAGCGCACCGCGATCGATGAGGCTCATGCGGGCGACATCGTTGCGATCGCCGGCCTTTCCAAGGGCACTGTCGCCGACACCTTCTGTGATCCCTCCGTCACCGAGGCGATGACCGCGCAGCCGATCGACCCGCCGACCGTTACCATGTCCTTCATCGTTAACGACAGCCCGCTTGCCGGTACCGAAGGTGACAAGGTTACCAGCCGCGTCATCCGCGACCGTCTGTTCAAGGAAGCCGAAGGCAACGTTGCGCTGAAGATCGAAGAAGCCGAAGGCAAGGATTCGTTCTTCGTGTCCGGCCGTGGCGAATTGCAGCTGGCCGTGCTGATCGAAACCATGCGTCGTGAAGGCTTCGAACTTGCCGTTTCGCGTCCGCGCGTCGTGATGCACAAGGATGAGAACGGTACCCTGCTGGAGCCGATCGAAGAAGTCGTGATCGACGTTGACGAAGAGCATTCCGGCGTCGTCGTTCAGAAGATGTCCGAGCGCAAGGCTGAAATGGCCGAGCTGCGTCCTTCCGGCGGCAATCGCGTTCGTCTGAAGTTCTACGCCCCGACCCGTGGCTTGATCGGCTACCAGTCGGAACTGCTGACCGACACGCGCGGCACGGCAATCATGAACCGCCTGTTCCACGATTATCAGCCCTTCAAGGGCCAGATCGCCGGTCGCGTCAACGGCGTTCTGCTGTCGAATGGTTCGGGCGAAGCCGTCGCTTACGCAATGTTCAACCTTGAAGATCGCGGCCCGATGATCATCGAGCCGGGTGAAAAGGTCTATGCGGGCATGATCATCGGCATTCACACCCGCGATAACGATCTCGAAGTGAACGTGCTGAAGGGCAAGCAGCTGACCAACATCCGCGCTGCCGGCAAGGATGAAGCCGTCAAGCTGACGCCGCCGATCCGCATGACGCTTGATCGCGCTCTTTCCTGGATCCAGGAAGACGAGCTGATGGAAGTGACGCCGAAGTCCATCCGTCTGCGCAAGATGTTCCTCGACGCCAACGATCGCAAGCGTTTCGAAAAGGCCAAGCTCGCTGTCTGATTGCGGCTTGTTATTACGAATTTGAAAAAACCCGGCTTCAAGCCGGGTTTTTTTTATGCGTTCGTTTTTATGTGTGCATGAGTCGAAAGGTGCTTGTGTCAAAGGTTAAGGATGCGTTAATTTTTGCTGGTCGTCCACATGAATAGGCTGTGGGTAAGCTTGCCGGTGTTAACCTTTATGGCTGGCAAGTTTCCGTGGCCGGGGCCAGAATCGCGTTATGAAAACGTTATCCATCGATGTTCGCCGTGCCGAGCCGCATGATGCGCGCGCTATCTCCGAAGCGCACCGTCTGTCGTGGCAACAGGCCTATGCGGGGCTTATCCCGCATCGACCGTTGACGCAGATGCTGGAGCGCCGCGGTGAAATCTGGTGGAAGAAGGCGACCAGAGGCTCTGCCACAATGCTGGTGGTGGAAGTGGCCGGTGTGGTCGCCGGATATGCGACGCTGGGCCTCAGCCGCGCGCGCGGCTTGCCGCATGACGGCGAGATTTACGAACTTTATCTGCGGCCGGAATATCAGGGCATCGGGCTCGGCTCGCTGCTGTTTACGGAGGCCCGCAGGCTGCTGACATCGCTCGGCTGCAATGGCATCGTCGTCTGGTGCCTCGAAGACAGCGACGTCGCCAATCGGTTCTTCCGCTCGCATGGCGGCCGGGACATTGCCGAAGGCATGGAAGATTTCGGCGGCAAGTCGTTACGCAAGGTTGGTTTCGTCTGGAACTGACAAAAGCTGCGGATGGATTACCTGCCGGCGCGGTCTTTTCGCGTCGCCATGCGTAATCGCGATAACCTCAAATACGGCATTCTGCCTTATCCGCTCAAAGCCATGTTGCAATGCGGCGACTTTCCCAGTATCGAAAACCAAATCCAACCCGATGAATTGAGGGAAGCGAATGCGTATCGATGCAATTTCCATAGGCAAGAACCCGCCGGATGACGTGAATGTTATCGTTGAGGTGCCGGTCGGTGGCCATCCGATCAAGTACGAGATGGACAAGGACGCCGGTGCGCTGATCGTCGATCGCTTCCTTTACACGCCGATGACCTATCCGGGTAACTATGGCTTCGTGCCGCACACGCTGTCCGACGATGGCGACCCGATCGACGTTCTCATCTGCAACACCCGTCCGCTGGTTCCCGGCTGTGTTATCAACGTCCGCCCCATCGGCGTGATGATCATGGAAGATGACGGTGGCAAGGACGAGAAAATCCTCGCTGTTCCGGCTCCGAAGCTGACGCGCCGTTACGACAAGGTTCATAACTACACCGACCTGCCGGAAATCACGCTGAAGCAGATCGAGCACTTCTTCGAACACTACAAGGATCTGGAGCCCGGCAAGTGGGTGAAGATGGGCGGTTGGCAGGATGTCGACGTCGCCAAGAAGCTGATCGTCGAAGCCATCGAGCGCTACAAGGCGCAGGGCTGATAGGCTTTAGTCGGCCAGCTTGTTAAAGCGTTCTTCGAAATCCTCCGGGTCGGTGTCGATCCGGAGGATTTTTTTGCGCGCTGTTTCGCCTGAAATGAAGGTGATGGAAGACTTGGGCAGTCTGAGTTTTTTCGCCAGCAAAACAATCAGTGCCTTGTTCGCTTTGCCGCCTTCCGGCACGGCGCTGACGCGGGCTTTCAGATAGGCACGTCCGTCCGTATCCTGCTCCACGCCGTCAATTGCATCCCTCCCGCCGCTCGGCGTCAGGCGAACGGACAGGCGGACATGATCACCGTGTTTCTGCCAGAAGCCGCTCAAACGGTCATCGGATAAAGCGTGTTCCACATGAAGGAGCGGATGAAGAAGATGATCAGCAGCAGGATGATCGGCGAAATGTCGATGCCGCCGAGATTGGGCAGAATGCGGCGGATGGGGCGCAGGGCCGGTTCCGTGACATTGACCAGGAAGCTGCCGATGGCATTCACAAACTGGTTGCGGGAATTGATGACGTTGAAGGCATACAGCCAGGAAAAAATGGCACTGGCAATCAGCACCCACGTGTAGAGGTTCAAAGCCAGATCGATGGTCTGAAACAGGGCAAGCATCAATATCTCCGTATCTTGGTTGCAAGACATTTAGACATTCGCCGGTGAACCGGCAAGTGTTGCGCCAATAGGGCTGGCGATTCTTGTGATATCGCTCTATTGCAAACGTCTCATATTCTCTCGAGAGCACCCAGCCGATGTCCCTGCCTTCTGCCGAAAACCGTTTCGGTGCATTCCGGCATAGTTCCTATCGTCGCTTCTTCAGCGCCCGCTTTTTTTCAGCCTTCGCCATCCAGATTGTCAGTGTCTCAGTCGGCTGGCAGATGTATGAGGTGACCGGCAATGCCTTTTATCTTGGTCTGATCGGGCTTTTTCAGTTTCTGCCATCGCTGCTTCTGATCCTCGTTACCGGAACAGTCGCCGATAGGCACAATCGCCGGCGCATCATGGCCATTTGCCTGGTGATTGCGGCTGGCTGCGCTGCGGCGCTGCTTGGCCTGACGCTGACGCACAGTTTTTCTCCCTGGCCGGTCTTCGCCATTCTCGTGGTGTTTGGCATAGAGCGGGCATTCATGGGGCCAGCAGTTCAATCACTGGCGCCCAATCTTGTCCCTGTCGAGGATTTACCGAACGCCATTGCGTGGAATTCTTCTTCCTGGCAGATGGCATCCATTCTTGGCCCGGTTGCGGGTGGCCTGCTTTATGGTCTCGGCGCTTCCGTTGCCTATATCGTGGCATTCGTGCTCTTCATCGTGTCGGCAATGTTGGCGGTGACAATCCGTAAGCCGGAACAGCGCGGTCCCGCGAAAGCCATCAGCCTCGAAACGATGCTGGCCGGGTTCAAATTCATTTCGCAGGAAAAGATCGTCCTCGGTGCCATTTCGCTCGACCTCTTCGCGGTCTTGCTGGGCGGCGCCGTCGCGCTGATGCCGATTTTCGCCAAGGAAGTTCTGACGCTCGGGCCATGGGGTCTCGGGCTTTTACGCGCCGCCCCGGGCATTGGTGCAATTACCGTTGCCGTCATTCTGGCCTTCAGGCCCATCCGCCATCATGCCGGCCTGCTGATGTTTATCGGTGTTGGCCTCTTCGGCATTTCCACTGTCGTATTCGGTCTTTCCGAAACCGCGTGGGTGTCGATTGCCGCACTGGTGGTCATGGGCGCATCGGACATGGTGTCGGTCTATGTGCGGGAAACTCTGATCGCGCTCTGGACGCCGGATGAGGTGCGCGGGCGCGTGAATGCGGTGAACATGGTGTTTGTGGGTGCATCGAACGAGCTGGGTGAATTCCGGGCCGGCACCATGGCGCATGTTGTTGGAGCGGTGCCTGCCGTCGTCATCGGCGGAGCCGGTACGCTTGCTGTGGCGGTCATCTGGGCGCTCGGTTTCTCCAAGCTGCGCAAGATCGACAATCTGGACGCGCCGCGCTGACGGCGACGGGCTTCAGCGCTGCGCCTTGCCCTCAAAAACCAGATCGAGGAAATTGCTGAGCCACGAGCGGAGTGGTGTGTCGAACAACATGCGGCCTTCGAGGTGCTGGCTGCCGACCTGCGCATTCGGCATGCCGAAACGTTGCGCGCCGCGCACCACCCAGCTGTGCATCATGGCGCGGGTGAGTTCGGCATGAAACTGTAGCCCCCAGGCATTTTTACCATATCGATAAGCCTGATTGGGATAGGTTTCGCCCGATGCCAGAAGTTCGGCTCCGCGCGGCAGCTCGAACCCTTCCTTGTGGAAATGATAAACCATCTTCGGCCAATGCGGCATCAAAAGCCGTCCGTGTTCGGTGGCGTGAAGCGGATACCAGCCGATTTCCACCTTGCCTTCCCTGTCGGCCTCAACCTTGCCGCCCAGATGTTTGGACAACATCTGTGCACCAAGACAGATGCCGAGAAACGGCTTGTTTTCCTTCAGCGGCACCTTCAGCCAGTCAATTTCGGCTTTGACGTAATCATGGGGGTCATTGGCGCTCATCGGGCCGCCAAAGATGATGGCCCCGGCATGTTTTTCCAGCGTTTGCGGCAGGTCGTCGCCGAGAGCGGGTCGCCTTATATCCAGCCGATAGCCTTTTTCCACCAGCATCTGGCCAACGCGGCCGGGGGTGGAACGTTCCTGATGCAGGACAATGAGCAGCGAAGGTTGTTTTCCCTGTTGCCTGGAAGGGTCAAACAGCATCGTCTTGGTTTTCGCTTTCTTCAGCCGGCCCGGACCGCGTGGCGGCCTGCTGACGTTGCAGAACCCTGTCGCGAACGGACACACCGAGCAGATCGGCGACTCGCCAGATCACATGGTCTTCCATTTCGCTTCGTTCGCCGTCAGCGTAAACAATATCCCATAATATGCCAATAAGCTCCACGCGCTGATCTTCGTCGAGATGGCGGCGGATGTCGGTGGTGAAGCGGTAATAATCGACTGCCTCCTTGCCGGCCTCCTGACCGGCGGCGAGAAGAGCGTCCAACTTGCCGGCATCGAGATGGTAATAATCCTGCAGGATTTCACGCAGGCGGTCACGCTCGCTTTTCGAGACGGTGCCATCCGCTTCCATGACCTGAAAACAGAGCGCGGCGACTGCCACCCTCAAATCATCGGGGCTGAAATCATCCGCATGCGGACCGACGAGGTTCTGAATAAACGACTGAATCCGGTTGAGCATCGATATCCTGTTGGTCAGAAGAGTTTGAGCCGGGTCTTGGGTTCGGCTTCCACACCGGGTTTCTTGACGCCGGGGTCATCCGGCGCGCCGCCGAAGAAGGGTACGGCTTCCGCCTTCTCATCCGCTGCATTGGTTTCAGCCGGCGCTTCGATGGTGGCGGGCTTTTTCTCCTTCGGAACCGATACGGCGGGCGCCACCTCTATCGGTGCGGCGGGAACGGGTTTCGGCTCGGCACGAGGCTCGGGAGCAGCTTCGACGACGATTGTTTTCGCAACCGGTTCCGGTTCCGCCCTTGCTGGCGCTGCGGCAATCGCATTTTCGATTGTCAGGTCTTCGACAGGGCCTTCGAGCTGGCCAAACGGTGCTTTCCATTCGAAGGCATCGAGACGGCCCGTCACTGGCGAAATCGGCAGCCATTTTTCCGAAACGACACCATCCGCCACCCAGGCAGGGTCACGCGGCGCGCGCAGCGCCTGCGCCATCCAGTAGCGCACCCGGCCCTGATCGCCGGTTTCGGCCTCTTCAATATCGGCCATCAGCAGGAAGATGCTTTCGCGCGGCTCGATCCGGGCTGCGGCCTCTGCCTTGGCCCGGGCCTTCGCAAATTCCTTGGCGTCGAGTGCTGCCTGCGCCACGGCGAACAGGGATTCGATATTGTTGGGCTTCAGGCTTTCGAGCCGCTCGGCACGTTTCAGCCGGTCAATGGCGGTATCACCGCTCCGGGCGCGGACATAAAGTTCGGCGATCTGCGGGTGCGGATCGGTTTTCCACACTGGCTCCAGAACCGTGGCGGCCTTGCGCAGATTGTCTTCGCGCAGATAGGATCTTGCTGCGATCAGCGCTGCCGGAACGAGGCTCTTTGCGAGCTTGAGGGCATGTTTGGCATCCTCGCGGGCACCTATCGGATCGCTTTCCAGCTTTTCGCCGGCCTTGGCGGTGAGAAGCACGGCTTTCAGCCGCTCCGCCTCACCCCGTTCGATGACGCTGGCTGCCTTCTGCTGATCGAGCAGACGGATCGCGTCATCCCATTGTCCATTGCGACAACGATTTTCCAGCGTCGCCTGTGCTGCCCAGGGCAGGTAGGGGGCTTTTTCCGCCGCATCCTCGGCATATTGCTGGGCGGCCTCATACGCACCCTGACGGCGGGCCTCTATATAAAGGCCGCGAAGGCCAAGCTCGCGGGTTTCGGGATCGCGGGCCATGGCTTCGAACTTGCGGCGCGCTTCGTCATATTTGCCTTCGATGAGATCGGCCTGCGCATCGAGCAGGTGGATCAACGGCTCCTGATCGGCGTTGAGCAATCCTTGTGTGCGGGCCGTCATCTTGCGGGCGAGAATGGCGTTTCCTGCACCAGCGGCGATGAGGCCGGTGGAGAGCGCCTGATAACCGCGGTCACGCTTGCGGGCACGGAAATAACGGCGGGCAGCATTGGGCGAGGTCCAGACGGCGTTGACGACCCACCAGACCAGCATGACGGCCGCAACGAGCGCAGCGATGATCGAGGCGGCGACCATCAGGCTCATTTCGATCAGCTGGCCCTGCCAGACGATGGAAAGCACGCCCGGCCGGTCTGCCAGCCAGGAAAAGCCGAAACCGAGCGCCAGGACGATAAGGGCGAAAGTCAGAATTCTGGTCATGCCCTTACCCCTGCCTGCCGGTGCTGGTGATGGCGCGGTTCAACGTGCCGCCCACCAGATTTTCGACCTCGATGCGAGCATCCAGAGATTTTTTATAATCGGCAGATGCCGTTCTGGCTGCCTCGGGAAGCCCGTTCCATTCAAGTGCTGCGCCCTGCAGATCACCGTTGCGCAGCTTGTTTTCCATGCGCGCGATCATGGCGTCGGGTGTTTCACCCTCGATATTTCCGACCGGGCGCACCTTTACCAGCGAAAAGGCGCTTTCCGTCAGGCGTTCCATGATGCCCTGATTGGGGTCGGGCTGGTTGATGGCTGACAGCATCGCATTGGCGACGTCAGGGAATTTCTGCATCAGTTCCGAGCGTGACGGCACGCCGGTTGCGGCAAAGGATTGCAGCGATGCAATGGCCGGATCATCAGGCGTGACCTTGGAGAGCGTGTCGAGCTCCGTGAGGAACGGACCGCCGCGATCGATCGCGGCCTTCAGGGCGGCCGAGGCGATGGCGCGGGCGACTTCGATATCGTCGCGCGGTTCATTGATCTTGGTTTCCGCGTCAGTAAGGCGGCGCGTCAGTTCGGCTGTCGCCGAGGCCTGTGCGGATCGTTCCGACTGCAACGCGGCTTCCAGCGCGGTCACTTTTTCCGCAAGACCATCCACCTGCGGGGCCTCACTTTTTGCGCCTTCGAGCGCTGCGATGCGCTGCTCCAGTGCTGAAGTGTCCGCTGCCGGGGCATTGGCAAGTTGCTGCCGCAGGCCGGTGATATCGGTTTTCAGTGCAGTGATCTCATCGCTTCCGGCTCTTCCGGAATTGGAGGAGGGCAGGATGCCGGCATATTGCATGCTGCCGGCGGCGGCGAGTGCTATGAGGCCGCCGACGATACCCGCCGCAATAAGGCCGGAGGTTGCTGCCTGTTTGCGCTCCGCCTGCTGTGGGGTGGAGGGCTTGGCCGGTTTCGAAGCCGCAGCCGCGGTTGCGGCGGCGCTCGTTCCGGCTGCATCCGCCGTCGGTTTTAAGTCGGCTTTGGGCGGAACAGCAGCCTGCGAGACCGGCTCTTTCTGCTTGTCCTCGGAGCTCTCAGCCTTCGGTTCGGCAGCTGCGGAGCCCGCTTTGCCAACATTGGGCTCGGGCTCGATGGCGGTTTTCTTCGGCTGGTCCCAGATGGGTGCGGGATTGCCTGTTGCGGCTGATTCAGGCTTCGTTTCCGGAGCACCCGGTTCTACTGGCGATGCCGGCGTTTTGTCATCGGGCTTTTCGTCCATCCTGGCAGCGTCCCCTTCGGCGGAAATTGCTTTCACGTCTTTTGCGTCCAGGTCGATTGTGACCGGTTCGGCTTTGGACTTGGAGTGGCGTGGCGGCTTTCCCGATACCATGACAACCTCATTTCTGCCTGCAGTATTCTAAACCTAGTCAGTGACGGCGGCAAAGGAAAGGGGCGAACGCCAATTAGGTTCCAGAGTAATGGCACAGAAGTTCGAACATCGCCGCCTCGCTCGGCTCTTCGGCGGCAATGGCCTTTGAGCGGAAAATTTCCGGAACCAGAGAAAGCACATTGCGGCTGATGCAGATGAACTGGACCGCCGCCAGCGCACCCACATATTTTTCCGCCGACGCATGGCTGAAAAAAGCCCGTGCCGCTTCGGACGAATAGAGCAGGACCATATCGGCAGTGGTGTGGAGAAGGGCCGTTTCAAGCATGTTTTCGGAGATGTCCGAGGGCAGCATCTCGTAACAATCGACCGTTCTGAAGGGAATGCCCGCTGCGGCAAGACCTTCCTCGAAGACGGAGCCACGTGGCCTGCCGGCGAGATAGAGCAGGGGTTGCCCTTCGGAAAAAAGAGCGCGGTGCTCCGTCACCAGCGCGGTCAGACCGAGGGCATCTCCTGCCGCGGTGAATATCTGCCCGAAGCCAGCTTTTTCCGCCACCTGAGCGGTTGCTCCGCCAACGGCAAAAAGCGGTTTCGACAGATGCGGGGCCAGTTGCTCTCCGAATGTGTCCAGCGCCCGCACCGCCTCTGCGCTGGTTACCGCGATGGCCGCCAGCGAGCCGGAGAGCGCCGAGATGGCGCGTTCACCATGATGAACGGGATGAAACAGCGGAACAAGCACCGGCTCGTGGCCGAGCGCTTCAAGCTTTGCGGCCGTCCTTTCGCCCGAACGCTGCGGCCGGGTGACGACGATCCGCATCGGCTCAGCTCCAGCCTTCGAAGAAATTGCTGCCCGCCTTGGCGCGCACCTCTTCGCCGGCCTGTCGGCCGAGTTTTGCCGAATCGCTGCGGTTACCGGAGATTTCAATGCCGTGGCTCGTCTGGCCATCGGGGGTAAGGATCAGGCCGGAAAAATGCAAATCTTCGCCGTCGCAGGTCGCATAACCGGCGATCGGCGTGCGACAGGAGCCGTCAAGTGCGGCCAGAAAGGCGCGCTCACAGGTCACGGCGTCAAAGGTCGGCCTGTCATTTATGGGGGCAAGCAGCTCGTCCATGCGGGTATCGCCGATGCGGCTTTCCACACAGATCGCGCCTTGCGCCGGAGCAGGGGGGAATTCCTTCGGGTCGAGAATTTCCGTCGGGACATTCTCCTTGCCGAGCCGCTTCAGGCCGGCAAAGGCGAGGAGCGTTGCATCCGCCTGGCCTTCTTCGAGCTTGCGCAGGCGGGTATCGACCAGGCCGCGAAAAACGATGACGCTCAGATCCGGCCGCAGGCGGCGGATCAGCGCCTGACGGCGCAGAGAGGCGGAGCCGACAACGGCGCCCTGCGGCAACTCCAGCAGCTTCGGCGCGGTGCGGCCAATAAAGGCGTCGCGCATGTCTTCACGCGGCAGGAAGGCGGAAAGATAGAGGCCCTCAGGCAAAATAGTCGGCATATCCTTGGAGGAATGCACGGCAATATCGAGTTCGCCGGACAGAAGCTGATTTTCCAGTTCCTCCGTGAACAGGCCCTTGCCACCGATCTCCGACAGAGCGCGATCGGTTATCCGATCACCCTTGGTGGATAGCACGACGATTTCGAACATGTCTTCCGGCAGGCCATGCGCCGACATCAGCCGGCTGCGGGTCTCATAAGCCTGTGCGAGCGCCAGAGGGCTGCCGCGCGTGCCGATTCGGAAAGGTTTTGTTTGCATCCGCGTCTATCCATTGTTACCGGAGTTGTCTTAGACCAACTCAGCGCATGATCGCAATGAACGAACAGATTTGATGACCCCCTTTCTTCGTATCCTCGGCATAGAGACAAGCTGTGACGAAACCGCTGCATCCATTGTGGTTCGGCATGCGGACGGGCGTGGCGAGATCGTCTCCGACGTCGTTTTGTCGCAGCTTGAGGAACACAGCGCCTATGGCGGCGTGGTGCCGGAAATTGCCGCGCGCGCCCATGTCGAGGCGCTGGACACGCTGGTGGAAGAAGCGCTGGAGCAGGCGGGTGTGACGCTTGCCGATATCGACGCCATTGCCGCCACATCCGGCCCCGGCCTTATCGGCGGCCTGCTGGTAGGGCTGATGACGGGCAAGGCGATTGCGATGGCTGCGGATAAGCCGCTCTACGCCATCAACCATCTGGAGGGCCATGCGCTGACGGCGCGGCTGACCGATGGCCTGTCTTTCCCCTATCTGATGCTGCTGGTTTCAGGTGGGCATACCCAGCTGGTGCTGGTGCGTGGAGTCGGCGATTATGAGCGCTGGGGCACCACCATCGATGACGCTTTAGGTGAAGCGTTCGACAAGACGGCGAAACTTTTAGGCCTGCCCTATCCCGGTGGCCCGGCGGTCGAGAAGGCGGCGGCGAAGGGTGACCCGAACCGGTTTCCGCTGCCGCGCCCGATGGTCGGCGAAACCCGTTTGGATTTTTCCTTCTCCGGCCTGAAGACGGCGGTGCGGCAGGCGGCGACCGCCATCGCGCCGCTTTCGGAGCAGGATATTGCCGATATCTGCGCCTCGTTCCAGAAGGCGGTATCGCGCACCCTCAAGGATCGCATCGGCCGCGGCCTTGCCCGTTTCAGCCAGGAGTTTCCGCAGCTGGAAACCAAACCGGCGCTGGTCGTGGCCGGCGGCGTTGCGGCCAATCAGGAAATCCGCCAGACACTGCAGGCGCTTTGCGATACGCATGGCTTCCGTTTCGTTGCGCCGCCACACCGGCTTTGCACCGACAATGCGGCAATGATCGCCTGGGCGGGACTGGAGCGCATGGCGGATGGCAGGCAAGCCGATCCGCTGGAGATACCGCCGCGCTCGCGCTGGCCACTTGATGGCAATGCGGAGACGTTGATCGGTTTCGGCAAAAGGGGAGCCAAGGCCTGATGCAGCGGGAAAAAATCGTCGTCATCGGCGCTGGCGCCTTCGGAACCGCGCTTGCCGTCGTCATTGCGCTGGAAAACCGGCATGACGTCACCTTGCTCGGCCGTGATGCATCGCTGATGGCCGATCTGAAGGCTGATCGTGTTCACGAGGCGGCTCTGCCGGGTGTCGAGCTGCCGGACGCGCTTGAATTTTCGGTCGAGCCGGATGTGCTGGCTGGCGCCAATATCGTGCTCTTCGCCATGCCCTCGCAGGCTCATGCGGATGCGGCGCGTCATTATGGTCCTTATCTGGCTAACGACTCTATCATCGTCACCTGCGCCAAGGGTATCGACCGCAGCTCCGGTCGCCTGCTAACGGAACTTCTGGAAGCGGAACTGCCGCATCATCCCATTGCGGTCCTTTCCGGTCCGGGATTTGCGGCAGATATCGCGCGCGGTCTGCCCACCGCCATGGCGATTGCGGCGGAAGACGCAGCGGTTGCCGAACGGCTGGCGACCACGATTTCCGGCAGGACCTTCCGGCTTTATGCCTCCACCGACCGTATTGGCGTGCAGCTCGGCGGGGCGTTGAAGAATGTTCTCGCCATTGCCGCCGGTATCGTCGAAGGCGCGGGTCTTGGCGACTCCGCCCGGGCGGCGTTGATTTCGCGCGGCCTTGCCGAGATGTCGCGTCTCATCGTCGCCATGGGCGGCAAGGCCGATACGGTACGCGGCCTTTCCGGACTTGGGGATCTGGTGCTGACCGCCACCAGCCACCAGTCGCGCAACCTGCGTTTCGGCATCGCGCTTGGCCGGGGTGAGGGCAAGGATATGTCCGGCGGGTTGGTGGAGGGTGCTTTTGCGGCTGCCGTTGCCGCCCGGCTCGGAGAAAGTCATGCCGTCGACATGCCGGTTACCGAAGCGGTGGCTGCCATCATCGATGGCAATCTGGATGTGGCGAGCGCCATGCAACAATTGATGACACGGCCAATCACCACTGAATGAGTGTGGCCGACCCTGAGGAGACGAAAATGCTGTTTGCCTTTATCTGCAAGGACAAGCCCGGACACCTGAACGTGCGCATGGAAACACGCCCGGCCCATCTGGAGCATCTGAACAAGCTGAATGCCGAGGGCACGCTGAAGATCGCCGGCCCGTTTCTGGATGCCGAAGGCAAGCCGAACGGCAGCCTCGTCATCGTGGAAGCGGCCGATATCGATGCGGCCAGGGCGCTCGCCGATGCCGATCCCTATGCCAAGGCCGGCCTGTTCGAAAGCGTTGACGTGAAGCCCTATAACTGGGTCTTCAACAATCCGGGAGCTTGAGCGGGCATGGCGAATTACTGGCTTTACAAGTCCGAGCCGTTCAAATGGTCCTGGGAGATGCAGAAGGCCAAGGGCGAGGCGGGCGAAGAATGGACCGGCGTGCGCAATTATCAGGCGCGCAACAACATGCGCGCCATGAAGATCGGCGACAAGGGTTTCTTCTATCATTCCAATGAGGGGCTGGATGTCGTCGGTATCGTCGAAGTCTGCGCGCTGTCGCATCCGGACTCGACCGCCGAAGGCGATCTGAAGTGGGACTGCGTTGATATTCGCGCTGTCTGCGATATGCCGCAGCCGGTTTCGCTGAAGGATGTGAAGGCCAACCCCAAATTGGAGAAGATGTCGCTCGTCACCTCCATGCGGCTTTCCGTGCAGCCGGTGACGGAAGAGGAATATCTCGAGGTCTGCCGCATGGGCAACCTCGCCAATCCGCCGAAATCACCGGACTGATCCTTCGGTGAAGACCGATCCCGAACGCTTCATTCTCGACAATGCTGCCATCATGCATCCACCGCATGTGCCGGAACTGCGTCTTTATCTTGCCACTGAAGCCCATGAGCTGTGGCTGAAGACGGAGGAGGAGCTGGAGGAGATCGGTCTGCCGCCACCCTTCTGGGCCTTTGCCTGGGCCGGCGGGCAGGGGCTTGCCCGTTATGTTCTCGATCATCCTGAAAGCGTTTCTGGCAAGCGCGTGCTGGATTTCGCCAGCGGCTCCGGGCTAGTCGCCATCGCTGCGGCAAAGGCCGGCGCAGCCAAGGTCCTCGCAGCCGATATCGACCCGTGGACGGAAACCGCCATTCGGTTGAACGCGGCGCTCAATGGCGTGGATATAGGATTTAGTGGCGTTGATCTGGTTGGCAAACCGGTAGAGGCGGATGTTCTGCTGGCGGGAGACGTGTTTTACGACCGCGCCTTCGCCGACCTTCTCTTGCCATGGTTTCTGGAATTGACGTCGAAGGGCATCAGCGTGCTTGTGGGCGATCCGGGGCGGGCCTATCTGCCCAAACAGCGGCTTTTCGCCGAGGCGACCTATCAGGTTCCGGTGACGCGGGCTCTGGAAGACAGCGAAGTCAAGAAGACCACCGTTTGGCGTTTCGTCTGATTGTTTGCTTCAGGGCCGGATGATGCAGACGCCATGCTCGTAGGCGCAGGCATCGCTGGCGGTTTCGGCGCGGACATTTATTATCTTCGCCTTGGGCGCAAACGGCGCGGCTGTTGTTACACCTGCACCGTTTCGCGCAAGCCGGCCGCCGACCGCGAAATAATTGCCGTTGCCGCGTATGCGAAGCCCCGATATCGCCCCTACATAGGTACCACCGGGAAGGGTGGAGGGCAGCCCGTCCGTAGAGAAACTTGCCTGTGATTGTTGATGCCGATAATCTTGGCGGCCACGGAAATCCTCTGCCGCTGCGGGTGGCATTACGGTGAAAATGACGCCTGCGACCATCATGGTCAGAGCGGCGATTCGGCGCTGTAACATGAGCCTCATTCTCCGGATTTTCCTGGTTAATAAAAGGTAAATTACACGATTTATGAATTACGTAAAGGTAAATATTTCGAGGGTGTAAATCTTGGAAATGCTCGATTTTTTATTTTGAGGCAAAAAAATCCAAAAAAAATTCGTGAACCAATCGATTAAATTCGAATCGCTCTTGAAATATGCTTGTCGTGACGCCCCCATGTGATTAAACGTCGCGGTTGGTGCAATGCACATTCTTTCGTCATGTGCAATTGCTTGGGGGCGTCCGGTTTGATGGGCGCACGGGAAAACGCCGCGAGGTTCTGATGGCGAATTTGACAAATAACCGGCCTTTGTCGCCGCATCTTCAAATTTACAAGCCGATTCCGACGATGGTCGCGTCCATCGTGCACCGCATCACGGGTTCCGCCCTTTATTTCGGAACCCTGCTGGTCGCCTGGTGGCTTATCGCGCTTGCTTCCGGTCCGGCCTATTACGACTGGGTCAGCTGGGCGATGGGTACGATCATCGGCAAACTCATCCTGATCGGCTACACCTGGGCTCTGGTTCATCACCTGCTGGGTGGCCTTCGCCACTTCATGTGGGATCTCGGCCACGGCTTTGAGAAGAACTTCAACACGAAACTCGCCAAGGCAACCTTTGTAGCGTCGATCTGTCTGACCGCGCTCATCTGGGTCATTGCCCTGATCGTGCGCTAAGGAGAAGCCTGTCATGGATATGCGTACACCTCTCGGAAAGGTTCGCGGCCTCGGCTCCGCCAAGGAAGGCACCGACCATTTCTGGCGCCAGCGCCTGACGGCAGTCGCCAACGTTCCGCTGCTGATCTTCTTCGTGGTCTTCCTCATCAAATATGCCGGCGCGCCCTATCCGGAAGTCGTCGCGGCGCTGTCCAACCCGCTTGTTGCTGTTATCATGGGTCTGGTGCTGGTTTCCGGCCTCATTCACATGAAGCTTGGCATGCAGGTCATCATTGAAGACTACGTCCACGCCGAGGTTTCGAAGCTCGTTCTTCTGATGCTCAATACGTTTTTCGCGGTTCTCATTGGCGGCCTCTCAATCTTCGCCATTCTGAAAATCGCATTCGCAGGATAATCCGCCATGGCATCGATCAGTTCACCTTCCCAGAATGGCAAGGCTTACACCTATGTCGATCACTCCTATGACGTGATCGTGGTAGGCGCCGGCGGCGCGGGTCTGCGCGCAACGCTCGGCATGGCGGAACAGGGTTTCCGCACGGCCTGCATCACCAAGGTCTTCCCGACGCGCTCCCACACGGTTGCGGCGCAGGGCGGCATCGCGGCATCACTCACCAACATGACGCCTGACTGTTGGCAGTGGCACCTTTACGATACCGTAAAGGGCTCCGACTGGCTGGGCGACGTTGATGCGATGCAATATCTCGCCATGGAAGCGCCGAAGGCGGTCTATGAGCTGGAGCATTACGGCGTGCCGTTCTCGCGCAATGCCGAGGGCAAGATCTACCAGCGCCCGTTCGGCGGCCACATGCAGAATTACGGTGAAGGCCCGCCGGTGCAGCGCACCTGTGCCGCTGCCGACCGTACCGGCCACGCCATTCTGCATACGCTTTATGGCCAGTCACTGCGCAACAATGCGGAATTCTTCATCGAATATTTCGCGCTCGATCTCATCATGTCGGAAGACGGTCGTTGCACCGGCGTCGTGGCGTGGAACCTTGATGACGGCACGATCCATCGCTTCTCCGCCAAGATGGTGGTGCTGGCGACCGGCGGTTACGGCCGCGCCTATTTCTCCGCAACCTCGGCCCACACCTGCACCGGCGACGGCGGCGGCATGATTGCCCGTGCCGGCCTGCCGCTTCAGGACATGGAATTCGTACAGTTCCACCCGACTGGCATTTATGGCGCAGGCTGCCTGATTACCGAAGGCGCACGCGGCGAAGGCGGTTATCTCGTCAACTCCGAAGGCGAGCGCTTCATGGAGCGTTATGCGCCTTCGGCAAAGGACCTCGCCTCGCGTGACGTGGTGTCGCGCTGCATGACGATGGAAATCCGTGAAGGCCGCGGCGTCGGCAAGAACAAGGACCACATCTTCCTGCATCTCGATCACCTCGATCCGGCGATCCTGCATGAGCGTCTTCCGGGCATTTCCGAAAGCGCCAAGATTTTCGCCGGCGTCGACGTGACGCGCGAGCCGATCCCGGTCCTGCCGACGGTTCACTACAATATGGGCGGCATTCCGACCAACTATTGGGGTGAGGTGCTGAATGCCGATGCCAACAATCCGGAACGTATCGCGCCCGGCCTGATGGCTGTCGGCGAAGCCGGTTGCGCCTCGGTTCACGGTGCCAACCGCCTCGGCTCCAACTCGCTGATCGACCTTGTGGTCTTCGGCCGTGCCGCCGCCATCCGCGCTGCCCAGGTCATCGACCGTGATGCGCCGGTTCCGGCGCTCGACATCGCGGCCTGCGACAAGATCATGGAACGCTTCGACAGCCTGCGTTTCGCCAATGGCTCGACGCCGACGGCGGTGCTGCGTGACAAGATGCAGCGCGCCATGCAGGACGATGCGGCGGTGTTCCGCACGCAGGAATCGTTGGAAAGCGGTTGCCAGCGTCTTTCCGCCATCTGGAAGGAACTGCCTGACGTCAAGGTTACCGACCGTTCGATGGTCTGGAACTCCGATCTGGTCGAAACGCTTGAGCTGCACAATCTGATGGCCAACGCGATCACCACGGTCTATGGCGCGGAAGCGCGCAAGGAAAGCCGCGGCTCGCACGCCCGTGAGGATTTCGTCGATGGTCCGTTCGCCGGTCGCGACGATGTGAACTGGCGCAAGCACACGCTTGCCTGGGTCAGTCCCGAAGGCGACGTCAAACTCGACTATCGCCCGGTTCACACCGACCTGATCGCCGACGGCATCGATCCCAAAAAGATCGAGCCGAAGGCGCGAGTATATTGATCATGGGAAAGCGCATCGGTCTTGTTTTTTTGATTGGTGTTCTAGCGACTGCCGCACCTGCGGTAGCTGCTGAGCGCTACAAGTTGCGTGCTCCCGGTGGGAATACTGCTGCGGTTTTCAACGACGTCGGCGTATGGAAAACCGCCAAAGCAGCGATGAATGCCCGTATCTCGGTTGGTAATCCGGTTACGGCGCAGAATTTGGAATGCGTCGCCAGACCTGGCACTAAAGCCGAGGTCATAAAGCGCGAAGGCTCGGTCGCTTATGTGCGAGCCAGCGACGCGCTGTTCGGTGGTTGCAAGGGTTATGTGAAGTCCGAATTCCTGTCGGCATACTAGGATTTTATCATGGTTGAACTCGCTCTCCCCAAGAATTCCCAGATCAACGAAGGTAAGGTCTGGCCGAAGCCTGATGGTGCCAAGAATGTGCGCGAATACCGCATCTATCGCTGGAACCCGGATGACGGCCAGAACCCGCGCATCGATACCTATTATATCGATGTCGACGATTGCGGACCGATGGTTCTCGATGCGCTTCTCTACATCAAGAACAACATCGACCCGACGCTGACGCTGCGCCGCTCCTGCCGCGAAGGCATTTGCGGCTCCTGCGCCATGAATATCGACGGCACCAATACGCTTGCCTGCACCAAGGGCATGGAAGAGATCAATGGCACGGTGAAGGTTTATCCGCTGCCGCATATGCCCGTCGTGAAGGACCTCGTTCCTGACCTGTCGAACTTCTACGCCCAGCATCGTTCCATCGAGCCCTGGCTGAAGACGGTTTCGCCGACGCCAGCCAAGGAATGGAAGCAGAGCCATGAAGACCGCCTGAAGCTGGATGGTCTTTATGAGTGCATTCTGTGCGCCTGCTGCTCGACCTCCTGTCCCAGCTACTGGTGGAATGGCGATCGTTATCTCGGTCCCGCCGTTCTGCTGCAGGCCTATCGCTGGCTGATCGACAGCCGCGATGAGGCAACCGGTGAGCGTCTCGACAATCTCGAGGATCCTTTCCGCCTTTATCGCTGCCACACCATCATGAACTGCGCGCAGGCCTGCCCGAAGGGCTTGAACCCGGCCAAGGCGATCGCGGAAATCAAGAAGATGATGGTCGAACGCCGCGTCTAAAGGCGATTCGCTGGCGACGGCAATTTATCCGGGCCGCGGTATCCACCGCGGCTCTTTTTACAACCGGGCTTGGGAAATTTCGGTAAAAATTGACCGAAATGGTAATTATCCCGGCCATCGCTTGCGCAAGGTAAGGCTTTAGTAATAATTCAGCCTTCTTGTTCGATCATGGTCTTTCCGGAAGCGAGAGAATCGGGAGCTTGATATGCAATTCAGATATGTGGTGACGGGCCTTGCGGTTGTGATGAGCCTTGCCGGTTGCCAACGTACCTCCTACGATTACAACAACAACGGCAGCAATAATCCCGGTTATACGCCGCCGCTGCAGGCGCAGCCGGTTCCCTCCGTTCAGTCCGGCGCCCTGCCGCCGCCCGGTGGCGCTTCGGGCAGCCAGTTCCCGTCGGCACCCGCTTCGGCAACGCCTGGCGGCACCGATGTGGCTTCTGCGGCTCCGCCGACGACGGCGCTCGACGTCACCAAGGAATCCATGGTCGGCAACTGGCGCGTTTCCAATGGCGGCGCCAATTGCGACATGTTCCTGACGCTCACCAATCTCGGCAGCGGTTCGCGCGGCGGCACCCGTGGCTGCTCCGGCGAGCTGACGGCGATGGGGTCCTGGGAAGTGTCCGGCAAGATGGTTCTCTTCAAGAACCGTGCAGGTGATACGATCGGCCGCGTCTACAAGAGCGCCGATGCGCGCTTTGACGGAACGACCAATAGCGGCCAGCCGCTCAGCCTCAGCCGATGAGCATTTCCGGTGCATCCGGATTGCTTTCCTCGTTTTGAGCCATTCCATTCGTCGCGGGTGCTGTGCTGCTTCCGCGACCGGGGCGCTTTTCCATGAAGCCATTGCCTGATTACAATCATAGTGTCGTTGAGCAGCTCAACGCATTGACGGCAGCTGGCACTTTGCAGGCCGATGCCGCCCAGCTTGGCGTGGCGACGCATCTCGATCGTATTCTTGCTGATCTGAAGGCGCGCAAGCCGGCCAAGAAAAAAAGTGCGCTCGGCTGGATGTTCGCGCGCAAGGCCGGGCCTGCCGCCCCCGTCAAGGGATTATATGTCTATGGCAGCGTCGGCCGCGGCAAGACGATGCTGATGGACATGTTTTATGAAATGGCGCCGGTTTCCTCCAAGCGCCGCTGCCACTTTCATGAATTTATGGCCGACGTGCATAATCGTGTGCACGCGCACCGGCAGAAGCTGAAAAATGGCGAAACCAAACAGGCTGATCCCATTCCGCCCGTTGCCGCCCAGCTGCTGGCGGAAGCCGAACTCCTGTGCTTTGACGAGTTTACCGTCACGGATATTGCCGATGCGATGATCCTTGCCCGGCTGTTCAGCGAGCTGTTTGCCAATGGCTGCACATTGGTGACGACCTCCAACGTCGTGCCCGACAATCTTTATAAGGACGGCCTTAATCGCGGCCTGTTCCTGCCTTTCGTTGATCTGCTGAAGACATATGTGGATGTGGTGACGCTGGACAGCCCGACCGATTACCGGATGGAAAAGCTGGAAAGCCTGCCGGTCTATGTCACGCCGCTTGATGGTACGGCGGATCAGGCAATGGATATGGCCTGGCGGCACATGACTGCCGGCCATCTCGTTGCGCCGACGGAAATACCAATGAAGGGCCGTTCCATTCTGGTGCCGCGAGCCAGCGGCCGGGTCGCCCGTTTTTCGTTTTCCGACCTTTGCGAAAAGCCGCTCGGGGCGTCCGATTTTCTCGCCATCGCCAACCGGTTCGATACGGTCTTCATCGATCATATCCCGCTGCTCAACGTGGATAAGCGGAACGAGACCAAACGTTTCATCATCCTTATCGATGCGCTTTATGACCACAGTGTCAGGCTTTTTGCCTCCGCCGCGGCTATGCCGGAGGACCTGCTCGGCAAGCGCAAGGGGACGGAAGGTTTTGAGTTCGATCGCACGGCCTCGCGGTTGTTTGAGATGCGCAGTGCCGATTATCTCGCGCTGCACCACGAAAAACGGCAGAAAGTTTGACACTTTCGTGACGCATTTTCTTACGTTTACGTAAGAAAATAATGATCTAAACGATTGAAAATATTCATCACAAAAGAATCTGTTGCCAATTTTGGCCAATGGGGCTAATCGAAGTGCGACAATTTGGCTGCCGGTTTGGCGCGGTGAAATTGAATTGAAGCTCAAGAGGAAGCATTCGATGGCTCGCAAAAAAATTGCACTTATTGGTTCTGGCATGATCGGCGGCACGCTGGCACACCTCGCCAGCCTGAAGGAACTGGGCGATATCGTCCTCTTCGACATCGCCGACGGCATTCCGCAGGGCAAGGGTCTGGATATTGCCCAGTCCGGCCCGGTTGAAGGTTTCAATGCGAAGCTCACCGGCGCTTCCGATTATGCCGCCATCGAAGGCGCAGACGTTTGCATCGTCACCGCTGGCGTTGCCCGCAAGCCCGGCATGAGCCGCGACGATCTTCTCGGCATCAACCTCAAGGTCATGGAACAGGTCGGCGCCGGCATCAAGAAATATGCCCCGAACGCTTTTGTGATCTGCATCACCAACCCGCTCGACGCCATGGTGTGGGCGCTGCAGAAGTTCTCCGGCCTGCCGAAGAACAAGGTCGTCGGCATGGCCGGCGTTCTCGACAGCGCGCGTTTCCGCCTGTTCCTGGCTGAAGAATTCAACGTTTCGGTTCAGGACGTCACTGCCTTCGTTCTTGGCGGTCACGGCGACACCATGGTGCCGCTCGCACGTTATTCCACCGTTGGCGGCATTCCCCTGACCGATCTCGTCAAGATGGGTTGGCTGACCGCCGAGCGCCTTGAGCAGATCATCCAGCGCACCCGCGACGGTGGTGCTGAAATCGTCGGCCTGCTGAAGACCGGTTCGGCCTATTATGCGCCGGCCGCTTCGGCGATCGAAATGGCTGAATCCTACCTCAAGGACAAGAAGCGCGTTCTGCCCGCCGCTGCCCACCTCTCGGGCCAGTATGGCGTTGACGACATGTATGTCGGCGTGCCCACCATCATCGGTGCCGGCGGTATCGAGCGCATCATCGAGATCGAACTGAACAAGGAAGAAGAAGCCGCCTTCCAGAAGTCCGTCGGCGCTGTCGCTGGTCTTTGCGAAGCCTGCGTCAACATCGCTCCGTCGCTGAAGTAATATTCCAAGCGGCTCCAAACAGGGATTATTCCATGAATATTCACGAATATCAGGCCAAGGCTCTTCTGAAGGGCTACGGTGCGCCGGTTGCTGAAGGCGTCGCCATTCTCAAGGTCGAAGAAGCCGAAGCTGCCGCAAAGCAGCTTCCTGGCCCGCTTTACGTCGTCAAGAGCCAGATCCATGCTGGCGGCCGCGGCAAGGGCAAGTTCAAGGAACTCGGCCCCGACGCCAAGGGCGGCGTTCGTCTGGCGAAGTCGATCGAGGAAGTCGTCTCCCATTCCAAGGACATGCTCGGCAACACGCTGGTGACGGCCCAGACGGGTGACGCCGGCAAGCAGGTCAACCGCCTCTACATCGAAGACGGCGCCGACATTGCACGCGAACTCTACTGCTCGCTGCTGGTTGACCGCTCCGTCGGTCAGGTTGCCTTCGTGGTTTCCACCGAAGGCGGCATGGACATCGAAGCTGTCGCCCACGACACGCCGGAAAAGATCCATACCATCGCCATCAACCCGGAAAAGGGTGTGAGCGACGCTGACGTTGCGGCGATCTCCAAGGCTCTCGAGCTTGAGGGTGCTGCAGCCGAAGACGCAAAGTCGCTGTTCCCGATCCTCTACAAGGCCTTCAACGAGAAGGACATGGCTCTCCTCGAGGTTAACCCGCTGATCGTCATGGAAAATGGCCATCTGCGCGTTCTCGACGCCAAGATGTCCTTCGACGGCAACGCGCTGTTCCGCCATGACGATGTCAAGGCGCTGCGCGACGAGACCGAAGAAGACGCCAAGGAAATCGAAGCCTCCAAGTGGGACCTCGCATACGTGGCGCTCGACGGCAACATCGGCTGCATGGTCAATGGTGCAGGTCTTGCCATGGCGACGATGGACATCATCAAGCTTTACGGCAAAGAGCCGGCTAACTTCTGCGACGTCGGCGGTGGCGCCGGCAAGGAGAAGGTTGCGGCAGCCTTCAAGATCATTACGGCTGACCCGAAGGTCGAGGGTATCCTCGTCAACATCTTCGGCGGCATCATGAAGTGCGACGTCATCGCCGAAGGCGTGATTGCCGCGGTGAAGGAAGTCGGTTTGCAAGTTCCGCTCGTTGTTCGCCTCGAAGGCACCAACGTCGAACTTGGCAAGAAGCTCCTGAACGAATCTGGCCTTGCGATTACGGCTGCTGACGATCTGGACGACGCAGCCAAGAAGATCGTCGCGGCGATCAACGGCTAATTGAGGGACCGGAAATAATGTCTATTCTCGTTAATAAAGACACGAAGATCCTTGTTCAGGGTCTGACCGGCAAGACCGGTACCTTCCACACCGAACAGGCGCTTGCCTATTACGGCACGCAGATGGTCGGCGGTATTCACCCGAAGAAGGGTGGCGAAACCTGGACCGGCTCCAAGGGCGAAAGCCTGCCGATCTTCGCAACGGTTGCTGAAGCCAAGGAAAAGACCGGTGCAGACGCATCCGTGATCTACGTTCCGCCGGCAGGTGCCGCTGACGCCATCATCGAAGCCATCGAAGCGGAAATCCCGTTCATCACCTGCATCACCGAAGGTATTCCGGTGATGGACATGGTGCGCGTCAAGGCCCGACTCGACCGTTCGAAGTCGCGCCTGCTCGGCCCGAACTGCCCCGGCATCATGACGCCGGAAGAATGCAAGATCGGCATCATGCCGGGCTCCATCTTCCGCAAGGGTTCGGTCGGTATCGTTTCGCGCTCCGGCACGCTCACCTATGAAGCCGTTTTCCAGACATCCAATGAAGGCCTCGGCCAGACGACGGCTGTCGGCATCGGCGGCGACCCGGTCAAGGGCACCGAGTTCATCGACATCCTGGAAATGTTCCTCGCCGACGAAGCCACGCAGTCGATCATCATGATCGGCGAAATCGGCGGCTCGGCTGAAGAAGATGCGGCGCAGTTCCTGATCGACGAAGCCAAGAAGGGCCGCAAGAAGCCGATGGCCGGCTTCATCGCGGGCCGTACGGCTCCGAAGGGCCGCACCATGGGCCACGCCGGCGCTGTCGTTTCCGGCGGCAAGGGCGATGCAGAGTCCAAGATCGCTGCCATGGAAGCAGCCGGCATCAAGGTATCGCCTTCCCCGGCGCGCCTCGGCAAGACGCTGGTTGAAGTCCTCAAGGGCTGAGACCACATGAGACCGGTAACGGGCGGCGCGGCTTTATCGCTGCGCTGCCCGATGCCGCAAAGACGATAGACAGACGGCATACCGCCCCGGCGGCAGACAGCAATAATCAAAGCGGCAGGCCGGTGAAACGGCCCTAACGGCATCGAGGAGGCGGACGGACAAGTCCGCAGGAACACAATGGCAAGGCAAGAAGCGAACGAGCAGTTTCAGATCACGTCGTTTCTGGACGGCGCGAATGCAGCCTATATCGAGCAGCTCTATGCCCGGTACGAAGAGGATCCCTCTTCCGTGTCGCCGGAGTGGCAGAGCTTCTTCAAGGCGTTGTCCGATAATCCGGAAGACGTGAAGAAGGCCGCACAAGGCGCCTCCTGGAAGCGCGCCAACTGGCCGATCCCGGCAAATGGCGAACTGGTATCCGCACTCGACGGAAACTGGGCCACGGTCGAGAAGGCCATCGAGAAAAAGGTTCAGGCGAAGGCCGAGACGAAGAGCGCCGCGACCGGCAAGCCCGTCAGCGAAGCGGAAGTGCTGCAGGCGACCCGTGACAGCGTTCGCGCCATCATGATGATCCGCGCCTACCGCATGCGCGGCCACCTGCATGCCAAGCTCGATCCGCTCGGCATCGCCAGCGCCGTCGAAGATTACAATGAGCTTTCGCCGAAGTCCTACGGCTTCGAGGAAAGCGATTACGACCGCAAGATTTTCATCGATAACGTGCTCGGCCTCGAATATGCGAGCGTGCGCGAGATGGTCGAGATTCTCGAGCGCACCTATTGCTCGACGCTCGGCGTCGAATTCATGCACATGTCCAACCCGGAAGAAAAGGGCTGGATTCAGGAACGCATCGAAGGCCCGGACAAGGGTGTGGACTTCACGCCTGAGGGCAAGAAGGCCATTCTGTCCAAGCTGGTCGAGGCCGAAGGTTACGAGCAGTTCCTCGACGTGCGTTTCAAGGGCACCAAGCGTTTTGGCCTTGATGGCGGTGAATCGCTGATCCCGGCGCTCGAACAGATCATCAAGCGCGGCGGCCAGGAAGGCCTGGAAGAAGTCGTTCTCGGCATGGCCCACCGTGGCCGCCTGAACGTCCTGACCAACGTCATGGGCAAGCCGCACCGCGCCGTGTTCCACGAATTCAAGGGCGGTTCGTTCAAGCCTGACGATGTCGAGGGTTCGGGCGACGTGAAGTACCATCTGGGTGCCTCCTCCGACCGCGAATTCGACGGCAACAAGGTTCACCTGTCGCTGACGGCCAACCCGTCGCACCTTGAAATCGTCAACCCTGTCGTCATGGGCAAGGCGCGCGCCAAGCAGGACCAGCTGGCCAAGCAGTGGGACGGCGACATCATTCCGCTTTCCGAACGCGCCAAGGTGCTGCCGCTGCTGCTGCACGGTGATGCCGCTTTTGCGGGTCAGGGCGTTGTTGCTGAAATTCTCGGCCTGTCCGGCCTGCGCGGTCACCGCGTTGCCGGCACCATGCATTTCATCATCAACAACCAGATCGGTTTCACGACGAACCCGGCCTTCTCGCGCTCGTCGCCTTACCCGTCCGACGTCGCCAAGATGATTGAAGCACCGATCTTCCACGTCAACGGTGACGATCCGGAAGCGGTTGTCTATGCGGCGAAGGTTGCGACCGAATACCGCATGAAGTTCCACAAGCCTGTCGTCATCGACATGTTCTGTTACCGCCGCTTCGGTCATAACGAAGGCGATGAGCCGGCGTTCACGCAGCCGAAGATGTACAAGGTCATCCGTGGCCACAAGACCGTCGCCCGCATCTATGCCGACCGCCTGATCGCGGAAGGCCTGATCACCGAAGGTGATTTCGAGAAGGTCAAGGCTGACTGGCGCGCCCATCTCGAGCAGGAGTTCGAGGCAGGTCAGTCCTACAAGCCGAACAAGGCCGACTGGCTGGATGGTCAGTGGTCGGGCCTGCGCGCTGCCGACAATGCCGATGAGCAGCGTCGTGGCAAGACCGGCGTGCCGATGAAGCAGCTGAAGGAAATCGGCAAGAAGCTGTCGACCATTCCTGAAGGTTTCACCGCGCATCGCACGATCCAGCGTTTCATGGAAAACCGCTCGCAGATGATCGAGACGGGCGAAGGCATCGACTGGGCGATGGCGGAAGCTCTGGCTTTCGGTTCGCTTGTCGTTGACGGCCACAAAATCCGTCTTTCCGGCCAGGATTGCGAACGTGGCACCTTCTCGCAGCGCCACTCGGTTCTTTACGATCAGGAGACCGAAGAGCGTTACATCCCGCTCGCCAATCTCGCCCCGACGCAGGCCCGTTACGAAGTCATCAACTCGATGCTGTCGGAAGAAGCCGTTCTCGGCTTCGAATATGGCTACTCGCTTGCCCGCCCGAATGCGCTGACACTGTGGGAAGCCCAGTTTGGTGACTTCGCCAACGGCGCGCAGGTGGTGTTCGACCAGTTCATCTCGTCGGGTGAACGCAAGTGGCTGCGCATGTCCGGTCTCGTCTGCCTTCTGCCGCATGGTTATGAAGGTCAGGGTCCGGAACATTCGTCTGCCCGTCTGGAGCGCTGGCTGCAGATGTGTGCGGAAGACAACATGCAGGTCGCCAATGTGACGACGCCTGCCAACTACTTCCACATCCTGCGCCGCCAGATGAAGCGTGACTTCCGCAAGCCGCTGATCCTGATGACGCCGAAGTCGCTGCTGCGTCACAAGCGCGCCACTTCTTCGCTGGCGGAGCTGGCCGGCGAGTCCTCCTTCCACCGTCTCCTGTGGGATGATGCTGAAGTCATCAAGGATGGTCCGATCAAGCTGCAGAAGGATTCGAAGATCCGCCGTGTCGTCATGTGCACGGGCAAGGTCTATTACGATCTTCTCGAAGAGCGTGAAAAGCGCGGTATCGACGACATCTACCTGCTGCGCGTCGAACAGCTTTATCCGTTCCCGGCAAAGGCGCTCATCAACGAGCTTTCCCGTTTCCGCCACGCGGAAATGGTCTGGTGCCAGGAAGAGCCGAAGAACATGGGTTCGTGGTCGTTCATCGATCCTTACCTGGAATGGGTTCTGGCGCATATCGACGCCAAGTACCAGAAGGTCCGTTACACGGGCCGTCCGGCTGCCGCCTCTCCGGCGACCGGCCTGATGTCCAAGCACCTGGCGCAGCTTGCTGCGTTCCTGGAAGACGCGCTGGGAGAGTGAGAACTCTCCCGCATCGCCCCGCAAAAAAGACACCTGAATAACGGAACTAGATCATGGCCACTGAAATCCGCGTACCAACCCTCGGCGAATCCGTCAGCGAAGCGACCGTCGGCACCTGGTTCAAGAAGGTCGGCGATACCGTCAAGGCCGACGAACCTCTCGTTGAACTGGAAACCGACAAGGTTACCGTCGAAGTCCCGGCGCCCGCTTCCGGCGTGCTGACCGAAATCGTTGCACAGAACGGCGAGACCGTTGGTCTTGACGCGCTTCTCGGCCAGATCGCCGAAGGTGCTGCCGGCGCTGCGACCGCCGCACCGGCTGCAAAGCCTGCCGCCGCTGCCGCACCGGCACCCGCAGCAACCGCTGCTGTGCCCGCCGCCAGCGGCATGCCGCCGGCACCTGCCGCCGGCAAGCTGCTTGCTGAAAACAACCTGTCTGCCGATCAGGTCGACGGTTCGGGCAAGCGCGGTCAGGTTCTGAAGGGTGATGTTCTAGCCGCTGTCGCCAAGGGCGTTTCGGCACCTGCCGCCGCTCCGGCTCCGGTTGCTGCAGCTCCCCGTCCGGTTTCCGCCGAGCAGGATCAGGTTCGCGAAGAGCGCGTGAAGATGACCCGCCTGCGCCAGACGATCGCCCGTCGCCTGAAGGACGCACAGAACACCGCCGCCATGCTCACCACCTATAACGAGGTGGACATGAGCGCGGTTATGGACCTGCGCAACCGTTACAAGGACGTGTTCGAGAAGAAGCACGGCGTCAAGCTCGGCTTCATGGGCTTCTTCACCAAGGCCGTGACCCACGCGCTGAAGGAACTGCCTGCTGTCAACGCTGAAATCGACGGCACGGACATCATCTACAAGAACTATTGTCACGTCGGCATGGCTGTCGGCACCGACAAGGGTCTCGTTGTTCCTGTCATCCGTGATGCCGACCAGCTCTCCATCGCCGGCGTCGAAAAGGAACTCGGCCGCCTCGCCAAGGCAGCGCGTGACGGTTCGCTCGGCATGGCCGACATGCAGGGCGGCACCTTCACCATCACCAATGGTGGTGTCTACGGTTCGCTGATGTCTTCGCCGATCCTCAATGCGCCGCAGTCGGGTATTCTCGGCATGCACAAGATCCAGGAGCGTCCGGTCGCCATCGGCGGTCAGGTCGTCATCCGCCCGATGATGTATCTGGCACTCTCCTACGATCACCGTATCGTTGACGGCAAGGAAGCCGTGACCTTCCTCGTTCGCGTCAAGGAAAGCCTGGAAGATCCGGAACGTCTGGTTCTCGATCTCTAATCGGTCTTGCTTTTCCTTTCAGCGGGATTTCAACTGAGGTCCCGCTGAAATCGCATCAGGAGAGCGAAAGTGCAGCCGACATTTCTTGCCGCTTCCCCCTTTTTACCGCTGATCGGTCTCAGCGTCCTGTTGCTTGCTGTGCACATCATGCTGCAAGCCATGACGGCGACGCGGGAACTTGGGCTGGACTGGAATGCCGGCCCGCGGGATGCGGAGAAGAAACCGGAAGGCAGGCTTACCGGCCGTGCAGCCCGCGCGTCTGAAAATTTCCGGGAAACTTATCCCGCTTTCATAGCACTTGCCTTCGGCGTCATCATGGCCGGCGATCCGTCCGGACTGGCACTGACCGGCGCCTGGATATGGCTGATCTGCCGGGTGATTTACATACCGCTTTATCTGGCCGGCGTGCCTTATATCCGCTCATTGGTCTGGCTCGGCTCCATGCTCGGCCTCGCCCTGATGCTTTTCGTTTTGATGTTCTAGAGGCTTGTTTCAGATGCATCAGTATTTGATCGAACTTGCATCCCTGATGGCGATCTTCGCTTTCGCGATCGTGTCCCCAGGCGCTGATCTTGCGATGGTCATGCGCCAGGCCATGGTGCATGGGCGCAGGCAAGCCATCGTCACCAGCTTCGGTGTGGGAACGTCGCTGATGTTCCACGTCACCTATACGATCCTCGGACTTGGCCTCATCATCTCCCAGTCGATTTATCTCTTCAACATCGTCAAATGGCTTGGCGTCGCCTATCTGATCTATATCGGCGTCAAGGCGCTGCGCGCCGGCAAGACGGAATTACCGTCGGCTGAAGGCGAGGGTGATGTTCAGGTCAAAAACAGCCAGACGGCACTGAAGGCATTCACGCTTGGTTTTGCCGCCAATGCGCTCAATCCCAAGCCGGTGTTTTTCTTCCTGTCGATCTTTTCGACGGTGGTTCATGCCCATACGCCGGTCGCCATCAAATTCGGATATGGTCTCGTCATGGCGAGCTGCCTTATCCTGTGGTTCGTCGGCGTCAGCCTGTTCATGACGACGCCACGCATGCGCGCCGCATTTCAGCGCGCCAGCCAATGGATCGACCGCACCAGCGGCGTGGTCTTCATTGCACTCGGTATAAAACTCGCAACGGAAAAAGCGGCCTGAATTTCAGGTCAAACGCAAGCAGGGCAATGATCCGGTATCTTGCCCGACATCAATCAGGAAAACGAACATGGCATATGATGTAGTTGTAATCGGCACGGGCCCCGGCGGTTATGTTTGCGCGGTCAAGGCGGCACAACTGGGCCTGAAGGTCGCTGTCATCGAGAAGCGTGCGACCTATGGCGGCACCTGCCTCAATGTCGGCTGCATTCCGTCGAAGGCGCTGCTGCACGCGTCCGAAACCTTTGCCCATGTTGCCCATGGCGTCGATTCGCTCGGTATCGAAGTCGCCGCACCGAAGCTGAACCTTGAAAAGATGATGGGCCACAAGGATGGCGTGGTGAAGGCCAATGTCGATGGCGTCGCCTTCCTGTTCAAGAAGAACAAGATCGATGCCTTCCAGGGTACTGGCAAGGTGGTTTCCGCCGGCAAGGTTTCCGTAACCAACGACAAGGGCGAGAGCCAGGAAATCGAAGCCAAGAACATCGTCATCGCCACCGGTTCTGATGTTGCCGGCATTCCGGGTGTTCAGGTTGATATCGATGAAAGCGTCATCGTCTCCTCAACCGGTGCGATCGCTCTTTCCAAGGTTCCGGAAAAGCTGATTGTTGTCGGCGGCGGCGTCATCGGCCTCGAGCTTGGTTCGGTCTGGTCGCGTCTTGGCGCGAAGGTGACCGTCGTCGAATATCTCGACAATATTCTCGGTGGCATGGATGGCGAAGTTTCCAAGCAGTCGCAGCGTCTGCTGGCCAAGCAGGGCCTTGATTTCAAGCTCGGTGCCAAGGTAACGGCCGTTGAAAAGACCGCCACCGGCGCAAAGGTGGTGTTCGAGCCGGTCAAGGGTGGTGCTGCCGAAACGCTCGAAGCGAATGTTGTGCTGATCTCGACCGGTCGCAAGCCCTACACCGAAGGCCTCGGCCTTGCGGAAGCCGGTGTTGTGCTCGATAGCCGCGGTCGCGTCGAAATCGACGGCCACTACAAGACCAATGTCGATGGCATCTACGCGATCGGCGACGTGGTGAAGGGCCCGATGCTGGCGCACAAGGCGGAAGACGAGGGCGTTGCGCTTGCGGAAATCCTCGCCGGCCAGCGCGGCCATGTGAACTACGACGTCATTCCGGCAGTCGTCTATACCCAGCCGGAAATCGCGTCCGTCGGCAAGACCGAGGAAGAACTGAAGGCCGCTGGCGTCGCTTACAAGGTCGGCAAGTTCCCCTTCACCGCCAATGGCCGCGCCCGCGCCATGCAGGTGACGGATGGTTTCGTGAAGATTCTTGCCGACAAGGAAACCGACCGGGTTCTCGGCGGCCACATCGTCGGCTTCGGTGCTGGCGAAATGATCCACGAGATCACCGTGCTGATGGAATTCGGCGGTTCTTCGGAAGATCTTGGCCGCACCTGCCATGCGCATCCGACAATGTCGGAAGCCGTGAAGGAAGCAGCGCTTGCGACGTTCTTCAAGCCGATCCACATGTGATTGGTGTTTGAGCCTGACGCTCAAATATTAAATTTCAGTCATCTGCTGAACCCCGGCTTGCCATGCAGGCCGGGGTTTTTCATACTTGCGCCATAGCCTGTCTAACCTTTTGATAAAAGGCAATAAAATGGCGTATTCCGGTCAAGTTTCTTTCTCCGTTCCGCAGCGCGTCCTTCACTGGGTGATGGCGCTTCTGATCTTCTTCAACCTGCTGTTTCCCGACGCCATGGCTCATGCCTATCGGCTGATGCGGCAGGGTGAGACATTGACGCCGGATCAAATCTCTTCGGCCAATATTCACGCCTATGTCGGTTTTGCAGTCCTGCTGCTTGCGGTTCTGCGTCTCTGTCTGCGCTTCTTTCAGGGTGTGCCACCGCATCCCGCCGAGGAGCCCCGGCCATTCCAGATCGCTGCCAAAGTGGCGCATTTCACCTTTTACGCCCTTTTCTTTGTGCTGCCGCTTTCCGGTATAGCCGCCTATTACTTCGGTGCTCAGCCGGCGGGGCAGTTACATTCCGGCCCCTTCAAGGCGCTGATGTGGGTGTTGATCGTCGGTCACGTTGCAGCTGTTCTGGTTCACCAGTTCTACTGGCGCACCAATGTTCTGAAACGAATGACGCACGGCTAGGACAGGCTTCGTAGTTTTGCCGAAAACACCAAGCGGCGGTTTGTCGCGTTTTCTGTCCGGCTGAAAAAGCAGATGGTGAACTCCGGCGCATCGTGCGGCTGGGGGTTCAGGAATGCAATATAGCGAAGACATATTGCCGGGCGCTGACTGGCGGGATTGTTTTGAAGGCGAGATGGTGATGCCGGAAGCGTCGTCACTGGATGTGAGCAGGCTTCTTCTCGATCATCCCCCGGCATGGATCAGCAGCCTGATGGCGCTTCGAAACCGCATCGTCTTGCTTTTCGGCTTGAAAACGGTCGAGCTGGCGGCAGGCACCTCGGCGGGCGGTTTTCCGGTCCTGTCATCCACGCCGCAGCGGACAGTTCTCGGCTTCGATGATCACCATCTCGATTTCCGGATCGTTGTCGATCTCGAAGGGGGCCCTAACCGCAAGTTGGTGAATGTCACCACCATCGTCAGGCGCAAGAATGTCTTTGGGCGGCTTTACATTCTCGTGGTGGGGCCGTTTCATCGGCGCATCGTGCCAGCGACGATGCGCCCGTTTTGCACCAATGTTCGGCCCGTCAAGATTGGGGATGAGACCGTCAGTCGACCCGCGTGAGCGTAAAGCCCTTTGCGCGCAGCAATTCGATCACGCCTTCCTCACCCGGCAGGTGTAGCGCGCCGACGGCCATGAAGACATTGCCCTTGGCAAGCTCGGGGGTCGCCCGATCCGCCATGACGTGATTGCGATCGGTGATGATGCGTTGCTCGAAGGCAGCGTAACCCTGTTCGCTTTCTGCCACTGCCTTCTTGGGATCCAGGCTTTTCAGCATGGGCATGGTCATGCCGATATCACCGGCGACGTAGAGATCGGTCATGGTCTTCATCACGTCATCCATGCGATCGCCGAGTTCCAGCGTTTCGATCAAAGCCTGAAGATGAAATTCCATCGGCAGTTCTGACATGGCCGTCAACTGTTCGACCATCGTTTCCAGCCCGACGAGACGTTTTCCGTCTGCGAGCGCATCTTCGGCCAGTTTCTTGTCGAGAAAGGAAAGGCCGGTTGCCTTGCGGGCGAACTCGCAGGCCGGAAGGGCGACGAAGCTTGAGAGCATCCATGGCTTCATGCGCGATACGGCATTCAGCGGAATGCCACGCTCCTTCAGACCCTTTTCCAAACGTGCAACATTTTCGGGTGACAAAATATCGGTGATCGATTTGCCATCCAGAAACATGGTGAGTTCGGGTTTGCTCAGAAGCGAGGTCGCGACCTTCTTGTCGTCGACGATTTCGTCCGATTCCACGATGACAGTTGCGGCTTTTTCGAAGGCGGGGCTGGCGGCGACAGGCATTTCCAGAACGCGTGGGTCGGTGACATGCATCGTACCGAGGAGATAGGACGGCTCAGTTCCGGCCTTTTCAATGCGCCAGAAATTGCCTTTGCCATTGGGGATGGCGGCCGCTTCCTGTTCGATCTTTGCGAAGGCCTGCGGATCGGTCTTGCGCATGTCCACGAGAATATCACTGCCGGTGCAGGTGATCTGTTGCTCTGCGGCTTCCGCCTCACCCAGCGAAAGCAACGTCATGAGCAGGATGGCGATGGCAGTTACATGCAGGGCCGCCAGCAGCCAGAGCAGGGCGTCGCCGGTTTTACCCATCAGGGTGGCGGTGAAGTTTTGTGGCTTTATCAGGCTGTGCATGGGTCCAATCCGGTTCTTGCTTGCTTATAGAACGGCGGTTTGGATGTCTGGTTAATCTTTATGGTTAACCATTTCCTGCCTCATGCGCGCGGGTGGGCATTGTCGTAGATTTCCAGCAGTCTTGCGGTGTCGACACCGGTATAGACCTGGGTGGTGGAAAGGCTGGCATGGCCGAGCAGTTCCTGAATTGTACGCAGATCGCCGCCGCCGGCCAGAAGATGCGTGGCGAAAGAATGGCGCAGCGCATGTGGCGTGGCGTTTTCCGGCAGGCCGAAAGCGCCGCGCAGCTTCTGCATTTCCCGCTGGATGATGGCGGGCTGGAGTTTCCCCCCGCGTGCGCCAAGGAACATCGGTTCATTCGCCGCCAGAGCATAGGGGCAGAGCTTCCTGTAGGCATCGACCGCTTCCGTCACCACTGCCAGCAGCGGCACGATGCGCGTCTTGTTGCCCTTGCCGGTGATGCGCAAGCTGCGGGCGCCCGGCGGAAAATCGGCCGGCGTCAGGCCGAGCGCCTCGGAAATACGGAGGCCGCAGCCATAAAGCAGCGACAGGACTGCCGCATTGCGGGCGGCGATCCACGGTTCCTCGTTCAACTGTGCCTCGGCCGTGGTGATCTTCAGGGCCTGTCGATCGGTCAGCGGCTTCGGCAGCGATTTCGGCTGTTTTGGTGCGCGCATGGCGGTGGCGCCGGCCGCATTGACGAGGCCTTTTTTTTGCAGGTGGTGAAGAAGGGAGCGCAGCCCCGCCAGATGCCGACCGAGTGAACGCGCGCCGGCACCTTCCTTTCGCCGGTTGGCCAGAAAGGCGCGAAGATCGACCGGGCGCAGATCGGCTATATCGCCAATGGCGGCGGGTTTGCCGATGTAACCGGTAAGGAACGTCAGGAACTGGCGGGTGTCGCGCTCATAGGCCTCCACGGTATTGTCGGAAAGACGGCGTTCACCGGCAAGTGCGGCAAGCCAGGACTGGCGTTCATTCAACAGATCGGGTTCGGCAAATGTCAGGATTTCAGTCACGCAGCGCTCCATTCCGTGTCCCAACGCTATGCTCTTATGGTCAGCATTTGGTTAAGAGGTGGACTTTGCAAAGCCCGCCCACTACATGCGGGCGGTTTCCTTTTTCATTTCGCCGGGGCATGGTCGCCACATCATGGCAAAAGATTCGTCCAATCTGTTTGGAGCTCTGTTTGACCCGCCGGCGCCTGTGCGCACGGTGCCCGTTCTTGTGCCCATGCCGGCGCCCGGGCCTTATAGTTATGCCGTGCCTGAAGATATGGTGGTTGAGACCGGTTCCGTCGTTCAGGTGCCGCTCGGGCCCCGGCAGGTCTTCGGCGTGGTGTGGGACGATGCCGGCGACAAGGGCGTTGACCCCAAGAAGCTGCGGCCCATTACCAAGAGTTTCGAATGCCCGCCACTGAAGGCGGAGATGCGCCGTTTCGTTGACTGGGTTGCCGCCTATACGCTTTCTCCGCCCGGTCTCGTGGCGCGTATGGCGCTCAGAGCGCCTGCCGCTTTCGATCCAGAACCGATGATCGAGGGGCTTCGGCTGACCGAAGGCCGGCCAGAACGCCTGACCCCCGCCCGCGAACGGGTCATGGAACTGGCGGCGGAAGGGCATGGCTGGACGAAGAGCGGGCTCGCCCATGCCGCCGGCGTTTCCACCAGCGTCATCGACGGTCTCGTCAAGCAGGGAGTGTTCGAGACGGTTTTTCTGCCGGCGCCGCCTGTCGTGGCCGAGCCTGATCCCGATTATGTCGAGCCGCGGCTGGAAGGCCCGCAGAAACAGGCCGCTTCGGAAATCCTTGAAGATGTGCGCAAGGGCGGCTTTCATGTTTCGCTGATCGATGGCGTGACCGGTTCGGGCAAAACCGAGGTGTATTTCGAGGCGGTGGCCGAGACGCTCCGTCAGGGCAAGCAGGTTCTCATCCTGCTGCCTGAAATCGCCCTGACGGCGGCCTTTCTTGAGCGTTTTCAGGATCGTTTCGGCGCGAAACCGGCGGAATGGCATTCGGACCTGTCGCCGCGCATGCGCGAGAAGGTCTGGCGGCAGGCGGTGACGGGCGAGGTGAAGGTGGTGGCCGGCGCGCGCTCGGCGCTTTTCCTGCCCTTCGACAATCTCGGTCTCATCATTGTCGATGAAGAGCACGACCCCGCCTACAAGCAGGAAGACCGCGTCTTTTATAATGCCCGTGACATGGCCGTCGTCAGGGCGCGGATCGCAGAATTTCCTGTCGTGCTGGTGTCGGCAACGCCGTCGGTGGAAAGCCAGGTCAATGGCAGTTCGGGGCGTTACAATACCATCCACCTGCACACGCGCTTCGGCGATGCGGCGATGCCAGACCTGCATCTCGTTGATATGCGCCGCCATCCGCCGGAGCGGGGAGGGTTTCTCTCACCCGTCCTGCTGCGTGGCATCGGCAAGACCATAGAGAAGGGCGAGCAGGCGCTGCTGTTCCTCAATCGCCGCGGTTATGCGCCGCTGACGCTTTGCCGGGTCTGCGGCCACCGTTTCCAGTGCCCGCAATGTTCCAGCTGGCTGGTGGAGCACCGTTTCCGCAATCAATTGCAGTGCCACCAGTGCGGCCACAATGAGCCGACGCCGGACCATTGCCCGGAGTGCGGTACCTTCGATCATCTCGTTGCTTGCGGGCCGGGCGTAGAGCGCATTGCCGAAGAGGTGGAGAAACATTTCCCCGAGGCCCGCACCATCGTGCTCTCCTCCGATCTCATGGGCGTCAAGCGCCTGCGGCTGGAGCTGGAGGCGATCGTCAAGGGTGAGGCGGACATCGTCATCGGCACGCAGCTCGTCGCCAAGGGGCATAATTTTCCGCTGATGACGCTAGTCGGCATCGTTGATGCCGATCTCGGCCTTGCCAATGGTGACCCACGCGCGGCGGAGCGAACGTTCCAGCTGCTCTCGCAGGTGACGGGGCGCGCCGGGCGCACAGGGTTGAAGAGCCATGGCCTGCTGCAGACCTACCAGCCACAGCATCCCGTCATGCAGGCAATCGTTTCGGGTGATGCCTCCGCCTTTTATGAAAGAGAGATCGTTGAGCGGGAAAAGGCCGTTCTGCCGCCCTTTGGACGTCTTGCCTCGATCATCGTTTCCGCCGATACGCGCGGAGAGGCCGAAACCCATGCGCGGGGTTTGAGGGCGGCTGCCCCGCAGGTTACTGGCATCATGCTGCTTGGCCCGGCGGAAGCGCCGCTGGCGCTGATCCGTGGCCGCCATCGTTTCCGTCTGCTGGTGCACGGGCGACGCAATTCCGACATGCAGTCCTTTCTTCGAACACTGCTGGCCAATGGCCCCAAGGAACGGGGCAGCGTGCATGTGCAGCTTGATATCGATCCGCAAAGTTTCCTTTGAACTTTGCCAATCAAGGCGTTTTCCCGCTGTCATGACCGTGTCATAACGCAGCAGGCGAAAAGAATGATTTGGGGAACGAGATGGAGTTTTATTTTCCTGCCGAATTCGGCGAGCAGCTGGCCTTCGGTGCGGCAGCGGTGTCGGCCGTGATCGGCCTTTTTTTCATGTTCGCACCCGGGATGACGCTGCGCGCTTTCGGTCTTCTGCCGGCTGGTGAGCGCAGGGACGGCTATGCGCTTGTGCGTTCGTCGCTTGCCGGCTTTTATCTTGGTCTCGGCGCTGCCGCCCTGCTTCTGGCGCAGCCCATGGTCTATCTCGCTTTCGGTGCGGCTTTCGGTCTCAGCGTATTCGGCGGCATTCTCTCCATTCTCTCGGATGGAGGCGCAACCATGCGGAATTTCATACTCCTGGTTGTACACTTTCTGCTGTCCGCGCTCTCGCTGAGCTACGTCTTCGGGCTGGTCTGAGGCGGGCTTTTGGGCTTTTGTGCCGCACCAAACCCGCATCCTGAGCGAAAACGGAAAATTTAAACGCATTCCCCCTTGCCCAAACGGCGCTTTCCGCTATTACGCGTGTTGCGAGTCCCGGCGTCCTATGCTAGACGGACCGCGAAATTGGGAAAAGGCAGGGGGGAATTCCGGTCTTTTTCGGGGAAATTGAAACGATTTCAAGAATTTGATGCGGTGGAGCCCCCTCGCTGATGATCTTGGATGATTAGCAGGGAAAAAGTGCCCGTGGCAGACACCTCCCAGGGAACATCCGGTGTAGCGGAAAGGTATGCGTCGTCGCTTTTCGAGCTTGCTTTGGAAGCGGGTGCGGTTGAAGCGGTTGGAGCCGATCTGGACAAGTTCGGTGCACTTCTCGACGAAAGCGACGATTTGAAGCGTCTGGTTGCGAGCCCGGTATTTTCCGCCGAGGATCAGTTCAAGGCAATCACCGCGATCTGCGAGAAGGCCGGCATTGCCGGTCTTGCTGTTAATTTCCTCAAGGTCGTTGCCAGTAACCGCCGTCTCTTTGCCGTTCCCGGCATGATCCGCGCCTACCGCACCATTGCCGCCGCCCACCGCGGCGAAATCACCGCCGAGGTCACCTCGGCACATGCGCTCGACGAGGCGCAGGAAACTGAACTGAAAGCGGCGCTGAAGAGCGTTACCGGCAAGGATGTGACGATTTCCGTTACCGTCGATCCGTCGATCCTCGGCGGCCTGATCGTCAAGGTCGGTTCCCGCCAGATCGATACGTCTCTTCGCACCAAACTTTCCACCCTTAAGCTTGCACTGAAAGAGGTTGGCTGATGGATATCCGCGCCGCGGAAATTTCCGCAATTCTGAAAGATCAAATCAAAAATTTCGGCAACGAGGCGGAAGTCTCGGAAGTCGGTCAGGTGCTTTCCGTCGGTGACGGTATTGCCCGCGTTTACGGCCTCGACAATGTTCAGGCCGGTGAAATGGTCGAGTTCCCCGGCGGCATCCGCGGCATGGCACTCAACCTTGAAGCCGACAACGTCGGTGTGGTTATCTTCGGTTCGGACCGTGACATCAAGGAAGGCGACACCGTAAAGCGGACTGGCGCTATCGTTGACGTTCCGGTTGGTCCGGAACTGCTCGGCCGCGTCGTTGACGCGCTTGGCAACCCGATCGACGGCAAGGGCCCGATCAATGCCGCCAAGCGTTCGCGCGTTGACGTCAAGGCTCCCGGCATCATTCCGCGCAAGTCGGTTCATGAGCCGATGTCGACCGGCCTCAAGGCTATCGACGCGCTCATCCCGGTTGGCCGTGGCCAGCGCGAGCTCGTCATCGGCGACCGCCAGACCGGCAAGACCGCGATCATTCTCGACACGATCCTGAACCAGAAGGCCATTCACGACAATGGCCCTGACGGCGACAAGCTTTATTGCGTCTACGTCGCTATCGGTCAGAAGCGTTCGACCGTTGCCCAGTTCGTCAAGGTTCTGGAAGAGCGCGGCGCGCTGCAGTACTCGATCATCGTTGCCGCAACGGCTTCCGATCCGGCTCCGATGCAGTACCTCGCTCCGTTTGCCGGCTGCGCCATGGGCGAATATTTCCGTGACAACGGCAAGCACGCTCTCATCGGTTACGACGACCTTTCCAAGCAGGCCGTTGCCTATCGTCAGATGTCGCTTCTGCTGCGTCGTCCTCCGGGCCGCGAAGCTTATCCGGGCGACGTTTTCTACCTTCACTCCCGTCTTCTCGAGCGCGCTGCAAAGCTCTCCGACGAAATGGGCGCAGGTTCGCTGACGGCTCTGCCGGTCATCGAAACCCAGGGTAACGACGTTTCGGCCTTTATTCCGACCAACGTGATCTCGATCACCGACGGCCAGATCTTCCTTGAAACCGACCTGTTCTACCAGGGCATCCGTCCGGCCGTTAACGTCGGTCTGTCGGTTTCGCGCGTTGGTTCTGCCGCTCAGATCAAGGCGATGAAGCAGGTTGCCGGTTCGATCAAGGGTGAACTCGCCCAGTATCGCGAAATGGCCGCTTTTGCCCAGTTCGGCTCGGACCTTGATGCGTCCACGCAGCGCCTGCTTAACCGCGGTGCCCGCCTGACCGAGCTTCTGAAGCAGCCGCAGTTCTCTCCGCTCAAGACGGAAGAGCAGGTTGCGGTGATCTTCGCTGGTGTCAACGGCTACCTCGACAAGATCCCGGTCGCACAGGTCGGCAAGTTCGAGCAGGGTTTCCTCTCCTACCTCCGCTCGGAAGGCAAGGCGATCCTCGACACCATCCGCACGGAAAAGGCTATCAGCGACGATACCAAGGGCAAGCTCAAGGGCGCTCTTGATACCTTCGCCAAGTCTTTCTCTTAAATCAGGGCTCTTTTACTCGGACGGATAACGGATGCCTTCACTAAAGGATCTGAAAAACCGCATTGCCTCCGTGAAGGCGACGCAGAAGATTACCAAGGCGATGAAAATGGTCGCCGCGGCGAAGCTTCGGCGCGCCCAGGAAGCTGCGGAGGCCGCCCGGCCTTATTCTCAGCGCATGAGCGCCGTTCTTGCCAACATCGCCTCGGCGGTCGAGGCAGACGTTGCTCCGGCGCTGATGACCGGCACCGGCAAGGACGACGTGCATCTGCTCGTCGTCTGCACGGCTGAACGTGGTCTTTGCGGCGGTTTCAACTCGCAGATTTCCCGTTTTGCCCGCGATCATGCCCGCAAGCTGATTTCGGAAGGCAAGACGGTCAAGATCATCACGGTTGGCAAGAAGGGTTACGACAGCCTTCGCCGCGAATTTGCAGCCAACATCATCGAGCGCGTCGAACTGCGCGAAGTGAAGAAGGTCGGTTTTGAAAACGCCGACCAGATCGCCAAGAAGGTGATCTCGCTCTTCAACGCGGGTGAATTCGACGTCTGCACGCTGATCTATTCGGAATTCAAGTCCGTCATCAGTCAGATCCCGACCGGCCTGCAGCTCATTCCGGCCGCTACGCCTGTTGTGGAAGCGGATGAAACGACGCAGAACGCCGTCTACGAATATGAGCCGGATGCGGCTTCTATTCTGGAAGACCTTATTCCGCGCAACATTTCGGTTCAGGTTTTCCGGGCTCTGCTCGAAAACGTTGCCGGTGAAATGGGCGCCAAGATGAGCGCGATGGACAATGCAACGCGCAATGCCGGTGAGATGATCAACAAGCTGACGCTTTCCTACAACCGTCAGCGTCAGGCTCAGATCACCAAGGAACTCATTGAAATCATTTCGGGCGCGGAAGCGCTCTGAGGTAAGGAAAGAGGGTAAGGATAATGGCTAAGGCAGCTACCCCCAAGAAAACCGCAGCGGTGAACGGCGCGGGCAAGGTTACCCAGGTTATCGGCGCTGTTGTCGACGTGGCGTTCGAAGGCGAACTGCCTCCGATCCTGAACGCGCTCGAAACCGAGAACAACGGCAACCGCCTCGTTCTGGAAGTCGCGCAGCATCTCGGCGAAAACGTCGTCCGCACGATCGCCATGGACTCGACCGAAGGTCTCGTCCGCGGTCAGGCCGTCGCCAACACCGGCGCACCGATCGAAGTTCCGGTCGGTCCGGAAACGCTCGGCCGCATCATGAACGTCATCGGCGAGCCGGTTGACGAAGCTGGTCCGATCACCACGGCCAAGAAGCGCGCCATCCACCAGGATGCACCGTCTTACGTCGAGCAGTCGACCGAAGCGCAGATCCTTGTCACCGGCATCAAGGTCGTCGACCTTCTGGCTCCTTACGCCAAGGGCGGCAAGATCGGCCTGTTCGGCGGCGCCGGCGTTGGCAAGACGGTTCTCATCATGGAACTGATCAACAACGTCGCCAAGGCGCATGGTGGTTATTCGGTATTCGCCGGCGTGGGTGAACGTACCCGCGAAGGTAACGACCTCTACCACGAAATGATCGAATCGAACGTCAACAAGCTTGGCGGCGGCGAAGGCTCCAAGGCTGCGCTCGTTTACGGCCAGATGAACGAACCGCCGGGCGCCCGCGCTCGCGTTGCTCTGACCGGTCTGACGATCGCTGAAAACTTCCGTGACGAAGGCCAGGACGTTCTGTTCTTCGTGGACAACATCTTCCGCTTCACGCAGGCTGGTTCGGAAGTGTCGGCTCTGCTCGGTCGTATTCCTTCGGCCGTGGGTTATCAGCCGACGCTGGCAACCGACATGGGCCAGATGCAGGAACGCATCACCACCACGAACAAGGGTTCGATCACCTCGGTTCAGGCGATTTACGTTCCCGCCGACGACTTGACCGACCCGGCGCCGGCAACCTCGTTCGCGCATCTTGACGCAACGACGGTTCTGTCGCGTTCGATCGCTGAAAAGGGTATTTACCCGGCTGTTGACCCGCTCGACTCCACCTCGCGTATGCTCGACCCGATGATCGTTGGCGAAGAGCACTACGAAGTTGCCCGTAAGGTTCAGTCGACCCTGCAGCGCTACAAGTCGCTTCAGGACATCATCGCCATCCTCGGCATGGACGAACTGTCGGAAGAAGACAAGCTGACGGTTGCCCGCGCCCGTAAGATCGAGCGCTTCCTGTCGCAGCCGTTCTTCGTCGCTGAAGTCTTCACCGGCTCGCCGGGCAAGCTCGTTGCGCTCGAAGACACGATCAAGGGCTTCAAGGGCCTGGTCAACGGCGAATATGACAGCCTGCCGGAAGCGGCTTTCTACATGGTCGGTTCGATGGAAGAAGCCATCGAAAAGGCAAAGAAGCTGGCTGGCGAAGCCGCCTGATAATGAATTGGCGGGCGCGTGGTTCAACTGCGCGCCTTGCCGGCAACGGTGGCGAAACCGGAATGGTGATGCCGGCGTTGTAGCAATGAAGTCCGTGACGCCCGCGTAATTGAAAAGAAGTGAATAGCCATGGCTGACAGTTTCAAATTCGATCTCGTTTCCCCGGAACGTCTGCTCGTTTCCGAAACGGTTACGGAAGTCGTCATCCCGGCAACGCTGGGTGAGATGACGGTTCTGGCTAATCACGCTCCGACGATGACGACGATCAAGCCGGGCCTGGTGACGGTGAAGTTCGCCTCCGGTGAGACGCATAAATACGTTGTTTTCGGCGGTTTTGCCGATATTCTCCCGACCGGTTGCACGCTTCTCGCGGAATCCGCTGTTTCGGCCGATGATATGTCCCCCGACACGCTGCAGAAGCGTATCGATGCGGCCAAGGCCGAAATCGAAGAGGGCAATCACCACCACGAGCATCTGACCAAGCTTGAAAAGCACCTTTACGAACTGACGAACCTGCATGAGGTTCTCGTCGCCGCTTGAAAGCACCGGGCGGGTTCGAAAGAATGACTGCCCACACAATATTCAAAACAAAAAAGCGGCCTTTGGGTCGCTTTTTTGTTTTCGGCTATCGCCACTCTCTGATGAGAAAAGGCCGTCTCTTCTTTTTCAGGCGCGTGTTGCGAGCCGTTTGGCCTCTCTGGAGCACTCGAGCAGAAAGCAGATCACTGCTCTGCCGGAAAATCGACGAAAGCAAAGATGCGGTGCGTGGCCGCGGGTCTGTTCCAGCAGGTGATGCTTGGGAAATTGATTCCGGTTTTCACCGCTATGGGCTAGATGTGATGTCGGAGAAAAATGCTGCTTTTCGATCGGGAGTGAGGCGAGGCAGTTTTGGCCATGGAGGAATGATCGCCGTGTCAGCAGAGGCAAGTTACCGAAGGTTCACGCGAACCGCGCGGCGGGAAGGGCTCATAATCGAGGGCGAGCGCTCTGTGCCGGAGGAAGTGCCGGTCGCCTTTTCATACGGCGGTAGTACGCATGCCGTGATGATGGCCAGTCCGGCCGATCTCAGCGATTTTGCCGTCGGTTTCAGCCTGACAGAGGGCATCATATCGTCGCGTGCTGACATCCGTTCCATCGAGGTGATCGAGGCCGGGCAAGGCTATGATGTTCAGGTGGATCTGCAGGATGCCAATGCCGATGCCCTGCGGGCCAGAAGACGGAATATGGCAGGTCCGGTCGGTTGCGGTCTTTGCGGTATAGAATCCATAGAGCAGGCGGTTCGCGTGGTGCCGGATGTGAGCCAGGTAGAACTCTCCGTTGACGCCCATCACATCGTCGCCGCGATGAAGGCGTTGACTGACGCACAAAGCCTCAACCGGGAGACAAGGGCCGTTCACGGTGCAGGGTTTTATAGCGTTCACGAGGGATTGCTGGCGGTGCGTGAAGATGTCGGTCGCCACAACGCTCTCGACAAACTCGCAGGTGCCGTCATGAATGCGGACATATCTTCCCGTGCTGGCATGGTGGCCGTCACCAGTCGCCTGTCGGTGGAGATGGTCCAGAAGACTGCGATCCTCGGCAGTGCCGTTCTGGCGGCGATTTCTGCACCCACAGCGCTTGCCATTGAAACGGCCGATAGGGCGGGTGTCACCCTCATTGCGCTGGTGCGGGGTGAAGACTTTGAAATCTTCACCCGCGCGGATCGGATTGTTTTCTGACATTTAAGGCCGCCTCCCTTAGCGGCCTTCCGCTTCAGGGGGCTAAAACTCCGCCCATTCTGCTGCCGCGTTTCCGTGAGACCTTGGTGCGGAATATCGCGCCTGTGGTGCCGGCAATCTGGTAACCACGGCCGGTTTCCTGTCGGCTGGACGAGCGGGTGCTGCCGCGGTCTCATGCGATATTGTGAATTGCCGCAGCAATTCGTGCAGGTTTTCCGCCTCATTGGCGAGGCCGTGGCTGGCGGCGGTGGTTTCTTCCACCATGGCGGCGTTTTTCTGGGTTGCCTGATCCATGACGTTAACGGCCTGATTGATCTCCCTCAGCCCGTTGGCCTGCTCGCGCGATGCCTCGACGATGGCCGAAACATTGACGTCGATTTCACCCATCTGCGATTGAATATCCTTGAGGGCGCTGCCAGTTCGGCCCACGAGGTCCACACCATTGGCGACCTGTTCGCGCGAGGTGTTGATGAGGGATTTGATTTCCTTGGCGGCCACGGCGGAACGTTGTGCAAGCTCGCGGACCTCTTGTGCCACGACGGCGAAACCTTTGCCTGCCTCACCGGCGCGGGCGGCTTCAACGCCCGCATTCAGTGCGAGAAGATTGGTCTGGAAGGCAATGTCATCGATTACACCGATAATGTTGGTGATCTCGCCGGACGAACGCGAAATGGCGTCCATCGCGGAAATCGCCTGCTGAACGATTTCGCCCGAATGTTCGGCATGATCTTTCGTTCGCAGCACCAGCTTGCCTGCTTCGCCGGCGCGCTGGCTGGCATCGCTTACCGTCGTGGTAATTTCTTCCAGTGCCGCTGCCGTCTCTTCCAGCGAGGCGGCCTGCTGTTCGGTGCGCTGCGAGAGTTGATCGGCAGCAATGCGGATTTCGCCCGAGCCTGATGCGATGGTGGAGGCATTGTGGGCGATCGTCTGCATGGTGGCCTGAAGTTTACCGACAACTTCGTTGAAGTCCTGGCGCAACTTCTCCATGCTGGGCACGAAACTGTTGTCGAGGCGCTGCACAAGATCACCATCGGCCAGGGCCCGCAGGGCATCGGCAAGAACGGTGATGGCGCTCATGCGCGGCGTCACGTCGGTGGCAAATTTCACCACTTTCACCACTTTGCCGGCGTCATCCAGAACTGGATTATAGGCGGCCTGAATCCATATTTCCTTGCCGTTCTTGCCATAGCGAACAAATTCATCCGAGATGAATTCTCCGGCTGCCAGCCGCTGCCAGAAACTGGCATAGGCGGGCGAGGTGGCATAGGCCGGATCGCAGAACATGCGATGGTGCCTGCCCTCGATTTCCTTGAGGTCGTAATTTACGGTGGCGCAGAAATTTGGATTGGCGGTGATGATCGTGCCGTCGGGAAAAAACTCGATGGTGGCCTGCGAGCGGGAAAGCGCCTCCAGTTTGCCGGCGTCTTCCGCGGCCTTGATCTTCTTGGCGGTGATATCGGTGGCGATCTTGATCACCTTGTAGGGCTTGCCCGAACGAAAAACCGGATTGTAGGAAGCCTCGATCCAGATAACCGCGCCATCCTTGCGAATACGCCGATATTCCTTGGCCTGAAACTCGCCACGGGCGAGAGATTCCCAGAACTCCTGATAGGCACGCGATGCGGCGAATTCGCCGTCGCAGAAGATGCGATGGTGCTTGCCGGTGATTTCGGCAAGATCATATCCCAACGCTGCGCAGAAATTGCGGTTTGCCGTGAGAATATTACCTTTAAGATCGAATTCTATGACCGCCTGCGATCTGGAGATCGCATCGAGCATGTTTCGGTTATCTGCGCTTTTCCCTAACCCCAGCATTGGACGTCCCCCGAATATCGGCCACAGCGCGGCCAGCCGCATAAGAGGATGCGTTCCGCGCCGTATCATGTTGAACAACGAACAGGTTTGCCGCCAAAAGCGGCAATGCAGGCACTTGCGTCTTGTCGGCCTAGGTCAGGTATCGGACCCGCGAGATGCGTGTCGGTGCGGTACTGATTTTCAGCTTTTAATATTAGATATCTATAATATTAAAATGTTCTTATTTACAAAACGCAGGAATAGAAAAAACAAAACCGCCGGGCGATGCTCCGGCGGTTTGGCCTGATTGTCGATGTCTGGAACGAAACGGGCTCGTCTCTTTTGTTTGCGTCAGAATGCAAACCTTTGAGGGGAAGCCGCCAATAGGCCTTAAGCCGCGAGATCTTCCGCTTCCGTTCCCTTGAACATCTTTGCAAGGTTCAGGAAGCAGATCATACCATGTTCGTTGGCGATGATGCCTTCGGAATAGGACTTGTCGAAAGAGGCGGAGATTTCCGGAACCGGCTGAACCTGGTTTGCCGGGATCGTCAGGATGTCGGACACGCGGTCAACCAGCATGCCGATGACCATGTTGTGCACTTCAGCCACCACGATGGCGCTTCTTTCATTGGCGACGGTGCTTTTCATGCCGAGCTTGTGGGCCAGATCGATGATCGGAATGACCGAGCCACGCAGGTTCATGACGCCGATAACGTCTTTCGGCGCGTGGGGAATAGGCGTGGAAGGCGCCCAGCCGCGAATTTCGCGGATAGTCGTCGTCTTCACGCAGAATTCCTGATCGTGCAGGCGGAACGCGATGATTTCCAGCGTCTCACCGCCAAAATTGGTAGAGTTTATCATTGCCATCAGAATTCTTCCCAATGCTCGCTGTGGAGGCCGGCGCAAGTGCACCGACACTTGCATATGCGGATTTGGCGTTCTGCCTGGTGCCTGAACAGCCGGAAATACTATTTCCGTCTTCAATGGAAGATTCGTAACATGAGATGGTTTCGCAAACCTAAATGCGAACGGCTCTGAAGTGTTTTCGTTTTCTTCGAATCGCGAAAACACTCTCTTTTTGATTTACGCATTGTCCGGACATAAACCCGCTAAGCATTTTTACTCGCGTGCTCAGTATTCTTTCTCGTAAAATATACCGGCTGCGCCTTCGCCATCGCCGCCCGCCTCACCGCGCAGTTTCACGCCGCGCCCGACATCAAGGTTGATGATGGCTTTGGCACCGGATTCACCGCTCTGCTGCAGTTCGAGATAGGTTCTCTCATTCAGATATTTGCCGGCGGAAACACGGGCCTGACCCTCTGAATCGGTGGAAATATCCAGATCATCGACGCCGAGATTGCTTCTGAGCTTGTCGAACAGCGAGGTTGAGCGACCGCCGGCCAGTTGGGCCGCGGCATCTGCCAATCGGGCAATCTGCAGGGCGGAGAGTTTCGACATGGACTGGCCAAAGATCAGCTGCGCCATGACTTCATCCTGCGGCAGGGCAGGGGACGAGGAGAAGCCGAATGTCGGGTCGTTGGCATTGCCGGAAACCGCAACCGTGACGGTGGTTGAACCAACCGTCGAGTCCGCCTTCATATCGAGAACCGGGATGAGGCCACCACCGAAGCTGATGTTGCCGGTGGTGAAATCAAGACGACGGGTGAGGATTTCCAGCCGGCCGCGGCGCATTTCAAAGCCGCCGGAAATGACCGGAACGGCCGCCGTGCCGCGGATCGTCAGATTGCCGGTCAGTTCCGCGTCGATGCCGCGACCGCGCACGAAGATGCCACTCGGTGCATTCACCTGCAGATCGAGATTGATGGTGGAGGAACTGCCGCTGCCGCCCTGATCGCCCCCTAGCGCTTTCGCCTGCGCACGTACCTTTGGCGGGGCGTTCTTATGCTTGACGTCGATTTCCGTCAGCGAGGCCGGGAGTTTTTCCGGAATGGTGATGGCGCTTCTATCCAGCGTCAGGTTGCCACCCAGAACTGGCGAGTTCAGCAGCGGACCTTTTAGCGTCAGCGTGCCGCTCACCACCGTGGTTACCAATGTTCCATCATTATAGCCGGCACGATCCAGCGTGATCGAAATATCGGCCGGGAAGCCCGACCCGCCGGCAATACCGACGCTGCCTGTTCCTGAAATCGTTCCGCCGCCCGCCAGCTTACCCGTCAAACGGGAGATGACAGCGCGGTCGCGATCGAAGGTGATGGTTGCGCCCAGTCCGTTGACGGTCAGGTTGCGGCGCACGTCGGTCAGGCGTGTGCCATCGGTGGTGATGCTGCCGGTAATAACAGGTGCTGTGGCGCTGCCGGAAATTTTTACGTCGATGGCGGCCGTGCCGTCCACATCAAGACCCTGGGCGGCGGTCTGCGCCGCGACAGCGGAAAAAGGCAGCCTTCCGGTAAAGGCCATGGAGAGCGGGCGATTGCCGGCGATGCCGAGAGAACCGCCGCCCGAAAGCGCCATACCGCCCTGGCCGGTCACATTGGTGTCGATCTGCAGCGTGCCGCCGGCGAAACGGCCGTTCGCCTTGATGCCAAGCGCTGCAAGCCCGGCGGCGCGGGTCTGTGAGACCTCGGCATTCGCCCAATTGAGATTATAATCGACCGATGGGTCGGATGCCGCGCCCTTGGCGCTGACGGTGCCGGATATGCTGCCTGCCGCATCCAGCCCGGCAGCGAAGGCGTTTGCAAGACTGGCGGGAAGCGAACGGATGTCGGCATTGATGTCGAGTGCCGATCCGGCGGTGCCGTTGACCTCAATGCGCCCGTCGCTGGTGATGATGGTCAGATCGGAGATGCGCGCCGTGCCATTCTGGATTGCAATGGTGCTTGGTTTTTCAAGCCGCACGGCAATGCCCTTCGGAGCGGCGGAAAAGGCGTCGAGCCTTACCGTCATCGGCGTTCCGCCGGTATCGGCGCTGCCCTTCACCACCAGCGGTGCATTGTCGTAACGGCCGTTGACGTCGAATTGCGTTGTCGTGCCGGAATGGCCGATGGTGGCGTTCAGGCCGGAAATCGAGGCGGCGCCGGCATTGACGCTGTCGGCACTGACCTTGCCATTGATGGCGAGCGCCTGCAGGTCGTCGATGGAGATATCGGCGGCGAGTTTGGAGATTGTCGTCGTGCCCTGACGGATGCTGCCGCCATTGGCCTTTATCGTTGCGGCGATCCGGCCATTGGCGTTGCTCAGCGCGATATCGCCGGCAATATCGCCATCCGCCTGCTGCGCGGCAAGTGCGGCCAGCAGGGCAAGATCGGGGAAATTGAAGGAAAGATTGCCTGTCGGCAGGAATTGCTGCGAGAATTGCAGTTGACCGTTCAGCAGGTTACGGCCGACGGCCACATGCAGCTCAGGTATCGCCGTACCGTTTTCCGTTTGCACCACATTGGCGTTGGCGTCGATCTTTTGCCGGTCGAGGCTGCCGCTGGCGGTGAGTTTCGCCTGCGGTGCTGCGGGATCCGCCTTGCCTGCAGCATTGATTTTCAACGCTTCGAGGGTTCGTCCGGCGAGAACTGCGCTTTCAGAACTCAGGGTGACGTTGAAATCCGGTGCGGAAATTGCACCGGTGGCATCAATTGCAAACTCGGCGACACCCTTTGCCTGCGGTGTCAGCTTTTCGAGAGCGGGGAATTTGCCGGTCAGGCTGGCGTTTAACGCATCGTTTTCCAGGCTGACATTGCCCGCCGCCTCGATCGTTCCGGATTTGACGGTGAGGTTCTCAACGCTGATGCGCCCGCCAATGGTCAGGTCGATATCGCCCTGCAGGGCGATTGTAGTGTCGAATTTTTCTGCCAGCGCCGGCGGCAGGGTGGCCGGCAGGGCGAAGAGCTGCACGCTGGAGGTCAGGCGGTTATTGGCGAGATCAAAACTGCCGTTCAGGGTTCCGCCGACACTGGCGCTTTCGAGCGTTGCACCGTCAAAGCCGATGGCGGAAGAGGTGAGGCTGAGTGGTGCCTTGATGGTGAGTGGCGCACGCACCAGCCGGTCGATATCAGGGCTGACGAAGGATGATTGCGTAACTGACAGGACAGTGGCGATGGTGCCGCTGCGGCTGGCGATGTTGAGGTCGGTGCTTTCGGCCGTCAGTTTGACGTCGTCAAGCCGGCCCTGGGGCAGGGCAAGGCTGCGCAATGATGCTGTGGTCTTCAGATGCGCGGCATCCGCGTTGCCTTTCAAGGAAAGGTCGAGGCCGTTGATGAGGGCCTGAACTTCGCCATTGCTGAGAGGCCAGCGGAAATCAACGGGACCGGCGGTGCCGATGAGGTTGGCGGCGAGATCGTTTTGACCGTTCGGATCGATGGTGCCGGAAGCGGTCAGCAACAATGCGCCGGTCTCCAGCGTACTGCTGCCGATCTCGATGCGGCCCTGCGGTGACAGCGTGGCGTTTGCATCGAGCTTCGTCTCACCGGCAAAAAGCTGGCGGAAGGCGGGGGGGAGGAGCAGATCCGGCTGACCACCGCCCGCGATCTCGATACGGCGCGTGCCGTCATCGCCAAGAATATGGCGGCCGTTAACATTGACGACGGGGTTACCGGCGACATTGCCGCGCAGCGTGCCGGTCCAGTTGGAAAGCGGCCCTTCGCCGTTCACATCGATCGCCACTGCGGGCGTACCGGGCAGCGAAAGCAGCGTGGCGAGAAGCCCGCCTTCGGGCTCTTTCATCTCCGCTTTCAGCTTCAGCACATTTTCATTCGGCAGGAAGGCGATGTCGGCATTCACGGCGGCATCCACCGCATTCATCCGATGGGCTGTAAGCGACAGCCTGATATCGTCACGGGCGGCCTTGAGATTGCCTTCGGCCGTCAACTCGAAAGGGCTGCCGAGAAGTGATTGCCCAAGGCTGATATCTGGAAAGCTGAAATTATCGATGCCGACTTCAATCGGCAGCGAAGAACTGCCGGAGCTTTTGGTCGTCGTCTGCTCGGAGGCAAGCGGTTTACGCTCGACGTCGATCGATCCGGCCGAGACCCGGTCGGCGTGAAAGGTTCCGGTAAGAAGCGAGAGCGGCGACCAGTCGACGGCGATCTGGTTCACGCGGGCATAGGGTCCCTGCCGGTCCGAAAGGGTGACGTTGTCGAGCCGCAGGCGGCCGGTCAAAAGGCCGCTCGGGGGGGAAATCTCGATTTTCTGATCGGGCGTCGATACAAGTGCTGAAATCTGCTTTGCTGCAATTCTGGCGCCCATCGGTGTAAACCCGACGAACAGAACCGCAAGCAGCACCAGCACCACGCCGCACAAGGCAACGTAGCCCAGCCATTTCAGCAATCGAATCAACGTTTTCATCAAAGGTAATCTACACTCTGCTTTAAGGGTGTTCGATGGCGGTGTTTAAAAAGACTGGCCGATGCCAGCATAAATGCCGAAACTGTTACCGCCATCATATTTATCAAGCGGCATGGCGACGTCGAGGCGCAAAGGCCCGAAGGGCGTTGCGTAACGCAGGCCAATGCCGGCGCCGGCCCGGATATCGGAAAAATCTGGCGCCACATCTTCCGAGACTACACCCGCATCGATGAAAGGCACGATGCCGATGGTATCGGTGACCTTGATGCGGGCTTCCACGGACCCTACCACATAAGAGCGGCCGCCGGTTGCGTCGCCTGCTGCATTATAGGGTGATATTTCCTGATAGCTGTAACCGCGCACCGATCCGCCGCCGCCGGCATAAAAGCGCCGGGTGGTGGGGATGTCCTGCAGGTCGCTGCCGCCGACGAGCACGCCGCCGGAAAGCTTTCCGGCCATGATCAGCCGATCTTCCGCGCCGAGCCCCTTGTAACCGCTGATCGAGCCTTCGAACGACGAGAAGAACGTGCCGTTCAGCGCCTCATAGCTGGGCTTGGCGGCTATCGAAGCACGAAAACCTTCGGTGGGATTGAGCTTGTCGTCGCGCGTATCGCGAACGAATTCCAGCGGGATGGAGGTCGTCAGATATTCGTTCTTGCCGAAGGCGTCTTCGGTATCGGCCCACTGTACTTCGAGGCCCGCGGCGGCGGTGTCGGTATCGTTGAGCTCATAGGCAAAGCCGGCCGTGCCCGTCACCGTTTTGGCATCGTATGTGTCGGGATGTTCTGTCTTGGCGATCAGGCTTGTCTTGAAGGTGGTGCGCGGGTTGAACATGCCGGGCTTGGTGAAGGTAATGCCAGCCGAATAATCCATGCCTTCGACGCTGGATGCCTCGGCGATGCGCGAGACGGAGCCTTCGATACGCAGCGATTCCGCCTGTCCGAACAGGTTCCGGTGACCCCAATAACCCTGGAGACCGATACCTTCCGTGGTGGAATATTGCGCGCCGACACCGAAATAACGGTGCTTGCCTTCAGACACTTCGATGGTGAGCGGAATGGTGCCGTCGCGCGCCAGCGTGCCCGCTTCCTTGATCGTCAGGCTGGAGAAGACGCCCAGCTGGCGCAGCCGGTCCGCGGCCTTGCGCAGCTTTTCCGGCGAATAGGGTTCGCCGCCATTGAGGCGCGAATAACGGCGGATGAAATCACCGTCGACGGTTTTTTCGCCGGTGACGGTGACTTTGCCCAGAGGCGCAACAGGCCCACCTTCAGCCGCCATCGTGATGTCGACCGTGTTCGTCGCGTGATTGGCGACCGCCTCGCGCTTCGTCAGCTTTGCGAGTGGCCGGCCTTCCGCCTTCAGATCGTCGATCAGCTTGTTGCCGGCGCGGATGATCGCCAGAGACCCGGCATCTCCGCCGGTGACGAGGCCGTATTCCTCGAGGTTGCGGCCCGTCACATCACCTTCGAGCAGGACGCTGCCGAGCGTGAATTTCGGACCTGGCGTCACCGTTATGACCACCGGTACAGGTGCGCTGTGATCAAAGACGGGATTGGGCGGCAGGGCATCCACATCCCTGCCGGCGACGGTGACCTTGACGATGCCGCCGTAACGCGCATTTTCGTAAAGCGCCGCGATCAGCCTGTCCCTGTCGTCTCTTGCCTTTATCAGAAGGCCGAGATCGCCGGAGGCGGGCTTATCCTTGTCGGCGAGAAGAAGCGAGCTGTTTTCAAGGCTGCCTTTCAACGACTTGTCTGCATCACCTGCATCAAGTGTCACGGCGTATTTCACGGGATTGATAACCTCGACCTCGGGTTCTTCCGAACCCCAGAGGCGCATTCCGAACAGTTTGAAGGCAAAGGCGTCACGGGTAAACACCGGATACAGGGCGAACGTGAAAGCAACCGCAAGTGCGGTGCCAGCTTTCCGATACGCAATACCTGTCTTCGGCTTAGTTCGTGTTCTTTGCATAAGCTGCTTTATGGTTGAGCATTTATTTTGGCTCCAACCCGTTTCCTGTCCGTTAACATTGCAATTTAATCATAAATAAACGGCGTTGAGGACCCTTTGGCTTGCGTTTTGCCGGCCTTAACGCAAAAAGCCCCGGGTGACCGGGGCTTCTGTGCAACGGTATTTCGCGATGCGATTAACGGCAACGCGCCGTGTAACGCTGACCGTACTGGTCGCGATAATAGCAATAGCCCGGCTCGGAAGCATTGCCGATCAAGGCACCGCCTACGCCGCCGATGGCTGCACCCACTGCCGCGCCACGAACATTGCCCGTGATAGCGCCGCCAAGGACCGCACCGGAAACGGCACCGATCGAAGCACCCTTTTCGGTCTGCGTGCAGCTTGCAAGCGACAGGCCGACCAGCGCAAATATGATTGCCTTTTTCATGAAACTCTCTCCAACGTTACAATGAGCTCTTCGGCTCGGTAGGCGTCCCATATTTATCTGCGGCGACTGCTACCTCCGACCGCCACAGATAACTAACAATTCGATGCCGTTAAGGGAAGCCTCATGTTTCGGGGATTCCTCCGCGCGTAAATCGATTGCGTGCCAGACAACGGCGCTACGCGAAAAAGGTTCCAAAATTCGTGGTTTTTTGATGTGAATCAATTTTGTACTTTTCATCGGCGGCTATAAACGGTTTATTGGAATGGTTCAAAACAACGGCGAATTGACGCAGACGCGGTTAAAGTGACCCAAAAGGGTTGACGGTCCCGGTGTCGGAGCGGAAAACGGTCTGGTCAATTCTGGAGCATGGCATGGACTTCGAGGCATTTTTCACGACGGAACTGCAAAGCCTGCATTCTGAGGGACGTTATCGCGTTTTTGCGGATATCGAACGCCAGCAGGGCAATTTTCCCCGCGCGACACGGTATAACGCCAATGGCGAGCGCAAGGACGTAACGGTCTGGTGCTCCAATGACTATCTCGGCATGGGCCAGAACCCGAAAGTCATCGAAGCCATGAAAGCGGCGATCGATCACTGTGGCGCGGGTGCGGGAGGCACCCGGAATATTTCTGGTACCAACCATTATCACGTCCTTCTTGAACAGGAACTTGCCGATCTGCACGGCAAGGAATCGGCGCTGATCTTCACCTCGGGTTATGTGTCCAACTGGGCAACACTTGGTACACTCGGCCAGAAGATTCCGGGCCTCATCATTTTCTCCGATGCGCTGAACCATGCTTCGATGATCGAGGGCATTCGTTATGGCCGTTGCGAGCGGGTGATCTGGAAGCACAACGATCTCGAAGATCTCGAGGCAAAGCTCAAGGCTGCCGATCCGAACGCGCCGAAGCTCATCGCCTTTGAATCCGTCTATTCGATGGATGGCGATATCGCGCCGATCAAGGAAATCTGTGATCTGGCCGACCGTTATGGCGCCATGACCTATCTCGATGAAGTTCACGCCGTTGGCATGTATGGTCCGCGCGGTGGCGGCATTGCCGAGCGCGAAGGCCTGATGGATCGCCTGACGATCATTGAGGGAACGCTTGGCAAGGCCTTCGGCGTCATGGGCGGTTATATTACCGGTTCTACGGCGGTCTGCGATTTCATCCGCTCCTTCGCCTCCGGCTTCATCTTCACCACGGCCCTGCCGCCGTCGCTTGCCGCCGGTGCCATTGCTTCGATCCAGCATTTAAAGGCCAGCCCCTTTGAGCGCGCCCGCCATCAGGACCGGGTTCGCAAGCTGCGCGGCCTTCTCGATGCTCGCGGTATTCCGCATATGGATAATCCGAGCCACATCGTACCTGTCATGGTGGGCGATGCCGCGAAGTGCAAATGGATTTCGGATATTCTGCTCGACAGTCACGGTGTCTATGTGCAGCCGATCAATTACCCGACCGTGCCGCGCAAGACAGAACGTCTGCGCATTACCCCGACGCCGCTGCATACCGATGCCGATATCGAGCAGTTGGTCGGTGCGCTGCATCAGCTTTGGTCGCATTGTGCACTGGCGCGGGCGGTGGCATGAGGCCTTAATTCAAATAAAAGCAGATCGGGCCGCGTTTACGCGGCCTTTTCTTTGGTGGAGATCAATTCACGGGCGTGGCGTCGGGCTTCCTCATCCGCTGCGAAGACATCTTCCATCGTGGCGGCTGAGCGGCCGTCATGCATGCGGTCCATGACCGTTTCGACGATTTCGGCCATGTCGAGGAAGCCGATGCCGCCAGCGACGAAGGCGTGAAAGGCGGTTTCCTCCGCTGCGTTCAGGGCGGCACCCTGCAGACCGCCACGCTCCAGCGCCATACGGGCGAGCCGCAGCGCGGGGAAGCGGGTTTCATCCGGCGCCTCGAAATCGAGCCGCGCCAGTTTTGCGAAATCCAGCCGCTCAACGTTCAGATGACCGCGCTGAGGATAGGTAAGGGCATAGGAAATGGCGGTGCGCATGTCGGGTGAGCCGAGCTGAGCGATATAGGAACCGTCGCTGTAACCGACCATCGAGTGCACGATCGATTGCGGATGGACGATCACCTCCACCTGATCGGGCCGGAGATCGAAGAGGTATTTCGCCTCGATCATTTCCAGCCCCTTGTTGAACATGGAGGCGCTGCCGATGGAGACCTTTAGCCCCATCGACCAGTTGGGATGGGCGCGGGCAATATCGGCCGTGACATTGGCCATCTCATCGCGTGACCAGGTGCGGAATGGTCCGCCGGAGGCCGTCAGCACGATGCGCTCCACCGCTTGTTTGTGATCGCCCGTCAGGCACTGGAAGATCGCGCTGTGTTCGCTATCGACCGGGATCAGCCTGCCGCCGCCCTGTTTGACCGTGCGTAGAAAAACATCACCGGCTGAAACGAGGCATTCCTTGTTGGCAAGGGCGATATCGGCGCCACGCCGGGCGGCTGTCAGCGTCGGGGCAAGGCCGGGCGTCCCGGCAATCGCCGCCATCACCCAGCCGGCATCCATCGACGCCGCTTCTTCAAGGCCGGATTTGCCAGCCGCAACTTTTATGCCGGTGCCGGCAAGGGCGGCTTTCAATTCTTCATATTTGTCATCTTCGGCCGTCACCACCATCTGTGCGCCGAATTGACGCGCCTGCTCTGCCAGAAGTGCGATGTTTCCCGCGCCGGTCAGCGCCATGATCTGGAATTGCTCGCGGCCGCCCAGCTGATGCACGACATCCAGCGTGCTGGTGCCGATCGAACCGGTGGAACCCAATATCGTCAGTTTGCGTGGCATTTCACTGGCATTCGTCATCTTCGGTCCGTCAGTATCGTGCGGTTCGCACCTTTCAGAGCATGTCATTCTTGCGAAACCGCTGCGCAGTTTCGGTGACATGCATTAGCCTCTACTCGTGAAAATCAGCCATAACAAGGATAAAGCCCGGCTATTGTTTTTGCGGATGGCAAAGCCATATGCAAGAAAAACGATGAGAGGACTTAGATGCGACGTTTCCTGGTTTCCAGCGGATGGATTTTTGTGGCAAGCCTTGTGCTGGTGCTGGTCTTTATTCCTCTCGATCCACGTCTTTCCGAAAGCGCACAGGCCCTGCCCGGAACGATCGTCTCCTTCAATCGCGCCATCACCGATTTCGGAACCTTCAGCTGGATGCTCTATTCCACGGGCGCCCTAGCCATTCTTGCCTATGTCGGCGCACGGGTTTTGCAGGCGCAGACCTATGCCGGGCGCTTGAGAACCGCGTGGCGGCTTCTCGCCTATTTTTTCCTGACGATCGGAACGGCAAGCATTCTCGTCCATACGCTGAAATTCCTGATCGGACGGGCGCGGCCGGAGCTTTTCCTGGAAATGGGCGCCTATAGCCTCACCCCGTTTACCGGGGATAATCTCTATGAGAGCTTTCCTTCCGGCCATTCGACCGCTGCCGGCGCGTTTTTCGGTGTTTTTGCGATGCTGATGCCGCGCTTCCGCTGGGCCTTTCTTTTGTTCGCCCTTGTCATTGGCGTTTCGCGTGTCATCGTTGGCGCGCATTATCCAAGCGACGTTGCCGCCGGGCTGCTGCTCGGCATGTGGACGGCCATGGCCTTCGCTTTTATTTTCGCCCGGTCCGAAATGCTGTTTCGGTTCGATGCCTATGGCTGGCCGCAGCCGAAAAATGCAAATCTTCCGGTAGCGGATCCGCGATAGGGACGTTGAACGGGGCGGAAACGGAGAGATGTGATGGAAGAAGCGAAAGTCGCGCCGGAAAATGACGGTAAGGCGGTTCAACACATCCGCACCTCCGTTGCCATTGCCGGTGGAGGCCCGGCGGGTGTGATGCTTGGCCTGCTGCTTGCCCGCAGCGGTATCGATGTGACGGTGGTCGAGAAACATGGGGATTTCCTGCGCGATTTTCGCGGCGACACCATCCACCCGTCCACGCTCGAACTGATGGAGCAGCTGGGTTTCATCGACGAGTTTCTCAGCCTGCCGCATACGCGCGCGCCGCGGCTGAACGCGGTTATCGGCGGCGAGCGTATCACGATCGCGGATTTTTCCCGGCTGCCGGTCCGTCATCGTTTCATCGCCTTCATGCCGCAATGGGATTTTCTCAATTTCATCGTCGGCAAGGCTGGGCAATATGAGAATTTTCGGCTGCTGATGAATGCGCCGGTCACCGGTCTGATCGAGCGCGACGGGCGTGTCGGGGGTCTGATCGTCAATACAGCGGATGGTGTGATCGAGATCGCTGCGGATCTGGTGGTGGGGGCGGATGGCCGCACTTCCATCGTCCGGGAGGCGGCGGGGCTGGAAATCCAGCGCTTCGGTATTCCGACCGAGGTGCTGTGGATGCGCTTTTCAAAACAGCCGGGCGATTCGACCGAAACCATGGGTCATGTCGGCTCGCGACAGGGTTTCGTGATGATCAACCGCGGCGATTACTGGCAATGCGGTTATGTGGTGCGCAAGGGCTTTTTCGCGGACATAAAGCTGCAGGGACTTGAGGCGTTCAGGGAGAGGGTGGCGGAAATCTGCCCGTTCCCGCGCGAGAGGCTGGACGAACTTATCAGCTGGGACGACGTGCATCTCCTGACCGTTCGCATCGACCGGCTGAAGCGCTGGTGGAAACCCGGCCTGATCTGCATTGGGGACGCTGCCCATGCCATGTCCCCAGTTGGCGGTGTCGGCGTCAACCTAGCCGTTCAGGATGCCGTTGCTGCGGCCAATGTACTCGTGCCGGTATTTTTATCCGGCCGGCCCGTTGGTGACGATGATCTTGCCGCAATCGAGAAACGACGATCCTTCCCGACCAAGGCCACGCAATTTCTGCAGCGGATGATGCGCATCGGCCGCAAGAAGGGGCAGGCGGAGGTGGCGGAAAAGCCGAAAGGTCCGCCCTCGCTTGTGCTGGCGCTCATGCGATTTCCGCTTCTTGCCCATTTGACCGGGCGGCTGGTCGGGCTGGGCTTTCGCCGGGAAAAGATCGAGACGTAAGGCCGCTCAGGCAGGGACGGCGATTTCCTTCTCGTATTTCAGTCCGATGACGGCTGAACCGATCAGCCCCGGTTCGATCCGGCAAATGGCAGGCACGACCAGCGGGCGGTTGAAACGCCGGAGAACGCGGCCCCTGACCGCTTCATCCAGCGCGGCCAGAAGCTCTCTCGAATTCGAAAGCCCGCCGCCGACAGGCACGATGGTTGCCCCGGTGACGTTGATCACCATCGCGAGTGGCGAGGCGAGAATATCAACGAGAATATCGATGGTTCTTGCGGCCTGCGCATCGCCTGCCTGCCAGGCGGAGATGATGTCCTCGCTGGTCATCTCCTGCTGGTGAAGATGCAGATGCAGCTTTTCCATGCCACGGGCGCTGCCGATGGCATCAATGCAACCGGTGAGGCCGCAGCCGCACTCAAAACGCGGCAGCGCTACCGGCGGATTGCCGGCCAGGGTCGCGGCCACCGGCCCGTGTCCCCATTCGCCGGCGAAGCCGCCATCGCTGTTGATGAGCCTGCCATCGATGACCAGACCGCCGCCGACACCCGTCCCGAGGATGACGCCGAAGACGACGCGATGGCCCTGTCCGGAGCCAATTTCCGATTCGGCGATCACGAAACAATCGGCATCATTTGATACGATGACGGGAAGGTTGAGCGCCTTTTCCAACTCGTCCTTCAGCACCTTGCCATGGATGCTCTGAATATTGGCAACGGTGGCTTTACCGGTTTCGGGATCGATGACGCCGGCAATCGACAGCGACACGCAGGCGGGTGTGCCGCCGCTATTGTCGATGACGGATTTAAGGCCGGCCGCGAAGTCCTCGAAACTGGTTTTTGGTGTCGGTATGCGCGGCACGGGGCGAATATCATCCGGGGCATAAGCAATGGCCCCCTTAATGGTTGTTCCGCCAATATCGAAACAAACGATCATTGTTCAGGCTCCGGAACGGGCGGCATCGTGGATTTTTTCTCCGCCGATCCATGTGGAATGCATTTGAAGGTCAGGTGTCAGCACAACGAAATCCGCATCGGAACCGGGCAGGAGTTTCCCCTTGGCCGTCGCACCGATGGCTTCTGCCGGATAAGCGGAGGCCATTCTCAAGGCCTCCTCCAGCGGCGTGTTCATTTTCTCATGCATGAAGCGGATGCAGGACAGCATGTCGATATCCGCCCCCGCCAGCGTGCCATCGGCAAGCGTCAGGCGTCCGCCATTGCGATAGACGCGCCGGCCGTTCAGTTCGAAGCCGTCATCATCCGTGCCGATTGTGGACATGGCATCGGTGACAAGGAAGATGCGGGCCGGGCCGTTCTTGGCGCGCAGCGCAATGCCGATCGCGGCTGGATCGACATGGAAACCATCGGCGATCAGCCCGCAATCCAGTTTTCCGTTCGAGAGTGCGGCTCCCACCAGCCCCGGTTCACGATGGCCAAGCGGACTCATGGCGTTGAAGAGATGGGTCACCATGGAAGCGCCGGCATCAGCATAGGCCGTCGCCACATCGAGGCCTGTGTCGGTGTGGCCGAGGCTGACGACGATGCCGGCTTTTCGGAGCGCTGCAACCTGCTCCCAGGTCACGTTTTCCGGGGCAATGGTGGTCAGCACGAAGGAAAGTTCGGCCTTGCAACGGGTCAGAACCTCAAGATCGTCTTCCTCCATCTTGCGGATCAGCGCCGGATCATGGGTGCCCTTGCGTGCGACGGAAAGATGCGGACCCTCGAAATGCAGGCCGAGGAAACCCGGCACATGCGCCTTGTCGGCGGCGATACCCGCCTGTGCTGCTTTGGAGGTCACATCCGGCCGGTCGGTGATGAGCGTGACCATCAGCGCCGTGGTGCCGAATTTTGCGTGGGCTGAGCAGATCCGGGCGATGCCATCCACATCCGGCTGGTTGTTGAACATGACCCCGCCGCCGCCATTGACCTGAAGGTCTATGAAGCCCGGCGCGATCAGCAACCCGTTCGCATCAATCACTTCGGCTTCGGCGGGCACCTTGTCTGAGATGTCGGTGACATGTCCGTCACTGGTCAGCAGTACCTTGCCATCATGCCAGGCGGCGCCATCGAAAATGCGGGCGCCGACAAATGCCTTTATGCCACTCATTGGGTTTCCGTTACCTTCTTCAATGCCACCGGTGCATCCGGGTTGAAGCCGCGCGCGCGCGACAATTGCTCGATGAAGCCGTAAAACGGTGCGATCAGCAACAGGGCATCGGTCAGCGGGTGGTTGGTCTCGACGAAGGGCAGGGGCTTGGCCGGGCTGCCTTTTGCGGATGTGACGAAAACATTTGCGCCCTTATGGGCAAGATTTGCGGCGATATCCGTCACCGAAGTCTCGGCGCGGTCGCGTGCGGCAAAGGCGATGACCGGGAATTTCGGTGCGACCAGCGAGACCGGGCCATGCATGACCTCCGCCGACGAATAGGCTTCGGCATGCAGTTCGCAGGTTTCCTTGCATTTCAGCGCGGCTTCTGCGGCAATGGCAAGGGCGGGGCCACGGCCCAGCATATAAAGCGATTCTTCGCCCTTCACCGCCTCGGCGATCTGGCTCCAGTCGAGCGCAACGGCTCTTGCGAAATTTTGCGGCAGGGCGCTGACGGCCTTGGCGAGCAGGTTGTCTTCCGTCCATTCGGCAAGGATTGCGAGGCCAGCAACGATGGAGTTGACGAAGGATTTGGTGGCGGCAACAGCCTTTTCCGGTCCTGCCTGGATGTCGATGGCCTGATTGGCTGCATTGCCAAGCGGAGAGGGCAAGGTGTTGACGAGAGAGACGGTGAGTGCACCGCCCTTGCGGGCACTTTCCGCCAGGGCAACAATATCAGGGCTTTTGCCGGACTGAGACACGGCGAAGGCCGCCGCCCGTTCCAGCCGCAGTTTCGTCTGGTAGATGGAGGCGAGTGAGGGCCCAAGCGACGCCACCGGCAGCCCGGTCTGCAATTCGATCGCATATTTCAGGAAGTGCGCGGCGTGGTCGGAGGAACCCCGCGCAATTGTGACGATAACGGCTGGATCGCGGGCCTTCAGCTGGCTGCCGGCTTCCTGAAAATCATTTTTCGCATTGTCCAGCAGACGGGCGACGGCATCGGGAATCTCGTTGATTTCCTGGCGCATCAGGGTTGTCATCGTTTCGTGTCCTTGATCGGTGTGTTTCACTCTGAGGTCATCGTCAATTCGGCGACGAGGTCATAGGCGTCGCTGCGGTAAAGGGCGCGGGATATTTCCATGAGCCGCCCGCTTTCCAGATAGGCCATGCGCTGAACGGACAGCGCGGCGGAGCCCGGCGGAACGCCCAGCAGCAGCGTTTCCTCATCCGTGAGATTACGGGCGGAAATGCGCTGAATGGCACGGACGGGGCGAATGCCGTTTTTCTCAAGCTCCAGATAAAGCGAGTTCTCGACCAGCTGCGGGTCGGGCAAGAGATCACCGGGCAGGCTCGTCACTTCGAGCGCAATCGGCTGGTCATTGGCAAGGCGCAGACGGGTAAGCCGCGCCACCATGGCGGATTGGGAAAGGCCGAGCGCCATCATCTCGTCGCCGGTCGGATAGAACAGACCCCTGTCCAGCCAGCGCGTGCTTGCGGCCATTCCCCGCCGGCGCATGTCTTCCGTAAACGAGGTAAGCTTGGTGAGTGGCTGTTGCATGCGGGTGATGGGCTTGACGACGAAGGTGCCGGAGCCGTGCCTGCGGACCAGCAGGCCGTCGCGCACCAGATCATCGACCGCCTTGCGTACCGTTACTCGGCTGACACCGGCGCTTTCGGCAATGTCCCGCTCGGGCGGCAGGGCGTCACCATGTTTCAGGCGGCCGCCATTGATGGCGTCTTCAATCGTCTGACGCAGTTTCAGGTAGAGCGGGCCGCCGCCTCCCGATTGCAGGTCATCCAGATTAAGCACTGCCCCGTTCATCCATAACCTCTGTCGCACCTAATGTGCCAATTCTGGCTATACCATACGCGCCATAATCGGCAATACCAAAATAGAACCATTAACGAATTTGTACGATTAATAAGGGTTTTATTCGATAGTTTGCCGAATAATGAGGCCTTATGCGTGAAATTCACCCATTAACCAAAAAAATTTTCCGGTTGCAGATATTGCTCTAGACGATTGGCATTTTTTTGGTATTGTTTTCGCAACGGTGATCGGTGGCGCCCTGTTGCGCATCCGTATTGCTGGGAAAAATCGGCTTCCGGTCCTGGGTTGGGCGTGCGAAATCGAATTTAACTTGACCGTCGTGAAAATTAATTTCATCGTGGCAGGCAATTATCGCAGATAACTGAATGGCCAACGTAGAAATGGTCGCTTCTGCGAAAATGAATTACGAATGAACAGGGAACAAGTTCATGAAAGTGGGAATTATCGGACTCGGATTCCGTCTCGGTTATCTGGGCTACGTTTTTCATGAAATCGACAAGGATTTCGAGATCGTCGGTTATGTCGATCCCGCACCGGCTGGTCTGCCGGGTCTGCAGGAAAAGGGCATTTCGGTCGGCAAGGCGTATGACAGCCCCGAGGAGCTGATCGCCAACGAAAAATTCGATCTTCTGATGATCGGTTCGCCGAACCATATGCATCTGGAGCATATCCGCCTCGGGCTCGAAGCCGGTTGCACCATCTTCAGTGAAAAGCCGATCGTGGTCAGCATCGAGGAAAGCCTTGAGCTTGCCCGATTGCTCAACAAGCATGGCCACGAGCGGCTGCTGGTCGGCCTTGTGCTGCGTTATTCGCCGCTCTATCGCGATCTGCGGGCCGCGCAGGCCGAAGGCAAGCTGGGCGATGTCGTCTCCATCGAGGCCTCGGAACATATTCCGCCCTATCACGGCGCGTTCTTCATGCGTGACTGGCGGCGCTATGAGCATTATTCCGGCTCCTTCATGCTGGAAAAATGCTGCCACGATCTCGATCTTTATAATGGTGTCGTCGGTGCGCGGCCGCGGTTCGTATCGAGCTTCGGTGGCCGCAAAAGCTTCACGCTTGCCAATGCTCCGCAAAATGACGGTATCAACGACATGGAAGTCTACCACCGCAAGCCGAGCGGCTGGATGGGTTCCGAAAAGGTCTTCGACAGCGACGGCGACATCATCGATTACCAGACGGCGATCGTTGAATATGAAAATGGCGCGTCGCTTGCGTTCCATACCAATCTCAACGTTCCCGACGATTTCCGCCGCTTCTGCGTGATCGGCGCCAAGGGCATGGCGGAGGGCGACTTCGTGCGCGGCTTCCTCAACGTGCACAATGCCCGGACCAACGAAAAGACCGTGGCCAAGACCTATTCGGCAGCCACCACGCTCTCGCAGCATTATGGCGCCGACGAGCAGATGGCAGAGGATGTGATCGCCCATATCGTCAAGGGCGAGCCCTTGCCGGTCTCCGCGCTCGATGCGATCGAGGCCGGCATTCTGGCGCTTGCCATGGACGAGGCACGTCACGGCCGCAAGGTGGTGGACCTCAAGCCGGTCTGGGATGAATATGACTTGGCGCTCCACGGGCAGCCAAAATCCTCCGCCGTGAAATCGGCTTAAGGGGGCGCTGCGATGGATGCGAAACGCAGCGCGGTCATCTTCGCCTGGCTTCTTCTTCTGCCGGCGCTTTTATACATCACGGTTATCGTTGCTTATCCGCTCGTTGATACCTTCATCCTGTCGTTTACCGATGCGTCGCTCAGAAAAACGACGAATTGGGTGGGTTTCATCAATTACGAGAAAATCTTCAACGCGACCTTTGCCGATGTCATCACGCGGACCTTTGTCTGGACGTTCTTTTCCGTCTCGATAAAGATGATCATTGGCACATTTGGTGCTGTGCTCCTGAATTCGGCCGTTCCCGGCCGGGCGCTGTTCCGTATCCTGACGATGCCACCATGGATCGTGCCGATGGCTATCGGCATCTTCATGTGGGGCTGGATGTATAACGGCCAATTTGGCATGATTTCCGGCGTGCTGCAGAATCTCGGTCTGGTAAACGGCCCGGTCGCGTTCCTCGCCTATGGCAACACGGCCTTCTGGGCGACGATCATCACCGACGTGTGGATCGGCGTGCCGATGGTGACGCTTTATCTGCTGGCGGCAATTCAGGCCATCCCGCAGGACCTCTATGAGGCGGCGTGGACGGACGGCGCCAGCCGTGCTTACCGCTTCCGCCGCATCACGTTGCCGCTGATGCTGCCCGCCATGATCACCATGTCGATGATCTCGCTGATTTCGACCTTCAATTCGTTCGATATCATCTGGATCCTGACGCAGGGCGGCCCGACCGGCCAGACGACGACCATGATCATCGATACCTATAAAACGGCGATCGGCTCTTACAAATACGGTGAAGGTGCGGCCCGCGCCGTACTGATCTGCATCTTCCTGTCGATCTTCACCTACTTCTACTTCCGCATCACCAGCCGTATCTCGCAGGAGGCCAGCCGATGACCGACAAAAATGCGATGATCAACCGCTACAGGTGGTATGAAATGGTCGGGATTTATTGCGGCATTGCCGTATTCCTGACCTTCGTGCTGGCGCCCTTTGTGGAAGGTTTTCTGGTTTCGCTGAAACCGCTCAGCCTGCTTTTCTCCTCGCCCTACAAGTTCTGGCCGCAAAACGGGTCCTTCGAGGCCTACCGGACCATGTGGGTCAGCGTTCCCGGTTTTGCCCGGTATGTCTTCAACTCCTTCTTCATCTCGACGATCTCAACCATCATCGTGCTCCTGCTGGTGGTGCCGGCATCCTATGCCTTTGCCCGGTTCCAGTTTCGCGGGCGTGGACAGCTGCTGGGTGCGTTTCTCGCAATCAACATGTTTTCGGGCGCCGTTCTGCTGATCCCGCTTTACCGGCTGATGCGCAACATGGGTGTGCTGAACACCTATCTGGCGATGATCATTCCCGGCGCTGCCTTCCTGATCCCCACCGCGATCTGGCTGCTGCGCACCTATATGCTGCGCATTCCGCGGGAGCTGGAAGAGGCGGCCTATGTGGACGGCGCGAGCTATTTCTACACTTTCCGCCGGATCATCCTGCCGCTGGCGATGCCGGGCATCGCCGTCGTCTCCATCACCACCTTCATCGGTGCTTACGCCCAGCAGTTCATCTTCGCGCTCACCTTCAATTCCAAGACCGAATATATGCCGCTGCCCATCGGCCTGTTTGCCTATTTCGGTCGTCAGGAAGTCATCTGGAATGAGTTGATGGCGGCCAGCTTCGTCGGCATCGCGCCGGCCATGGTCGTGATCTTCTTCATGCAACGATATCTCGTCAGCGGGCTCACCGCCGGCGCGGTGAAATAAACAACAACCGGAACGACCACCAAAACGGGAGACTAATTATGGCACTGAAACATTACGGATTGGCGCTTTGCGCATTCGCATTTGCCGGTTCCACTGCCCTTACCACGGTGACGGCACATGCCGCCGACAAGGAGATCAGCTGGATCTATTGCGGCGACAAGATGGACCCCATCCATGAAAAATACATCAAGGAATGGGAAGGCAAGAATGCCGGCTTCAAGGTTGTTCCGGAGGTCGTGGGCTGGGCGCAGTGCCAGGACAAGGCAACGACGCTCGCTGCCGCCGGCACCCCGGTCGCCATGGCCTATGTCGGTTCGCGCACGCTGAAGCAGTTCGCGCAGAACGATCTCATCGTTCCGGTGCCGATGACGGAAGACGAAAAGAAGACCTATTACCCCAACATCGTCGACACGGTCACCTTCGAGGACACGCAGTGGGGCGTGCCGGTCGCATTCTCGACCAAGGCGCTCTACTGGAACAAGGATCTGTTCAAGCAGGCCGGTCTCGACCCCGAAGTGCCGCCGAAGACCTGGGCTGAAGAAATCGCCTTCGCCAAGCAGATCAAGGAAAAGACCGGCATTGCCGGTTATGGTCTGCCCGCCAAGACCTTCGACAACACCATGCACCAGTTCATGCACTGGGTTTATACCAATAACGGCAAGGTCATCGACGGCGACAAGATCACCGTCGACAGCCCGCAGGTCGTTGCAGCCCTCACGGCTTACAAGGACATCACGCCTTATTCCGTCGAAGGTCCCACGGCCTACGAGCAGAACGAAATCCGCGCCATCTTCCTTGATGGCAAGGTTGGCATGATCCAGGCCGGTTCGGGTGCTGCAACCCGCCTGCAGGAAACCAAGATCAACTGGGGCATTGCCACGCTGCCGCTCGGCCCCGAAGCCAAGGGTCCCGGCACGCTGCTCATCACCGACAGCCTTGCGATCTTCAAGGGAACCGGCGTGGAAGAAAAGGCGACCGAATTCGCCAAGTTCATCACTTCGCCCGGCCCGCAGGGCGAATACGAGTTGCAGGGCGGCGCTGGCCTCACCCCGCTGCGTCCGTCGGCCAAGGTTGATGAATTCGTCGCCAAGGACCCCTTCTGGAAGCCGCTGATCGACGGTATCGCCTATGGTGGTCCCGAGCCGCTCTTCACCGATTACAAGGGCTTCCAGGATACGATGATCGAGATGGTGCAGTCTGTCGTTACCGGCAAGGCGACCCCGGAGGATGCCGCGAAGAAGGCCTCCGCCGCCCTCGAGCAGTATAAATAATCCACAATTCGACGGTTGCGGGCGCAGGTCGCCCGCAACCTCATGAATTCGCCGCGAGAATGCCTGCCGCTGTGATGGAAGGGGCTTCTCATGTTTTTCAACGGTTCCGGTAAGACGCGGTTTTCCCCATGTCTCGGAACGTCTCTGAACGCAGCCTGATGTCGGCTGGTGACGGGAGAGGCAAGTTTTGGGTCAGCTTTATCTCAATAACGTCCGCAAGAACTATGGACATTTCGAAGTCATCAAGGGCGTTCAGCTCGACATCAGGGATGGCGAGTTCGTCGTTTTTGTCGGCCCTTCGGGATGCGGCAAATCCACATTGCTGCGCATGATCGCCGGCCTTGAGGATATTACCGCCGGCGACGTCGTCATTAACGGCGTGAAGGTCAATGAATTGCCGCCGGTCAAACGCGGCATCGCCATGGTCTTCCAGTCCTATGCGCTCTATCCGCATATGACGGTTTTCGAAAACATCGCTTTTCCGCTGCGCGTCGAAAAGATGGAAGAGAGCAAGATCAAGGAAAAGGTCGAGGGGGTTGCCAAGATCCTGCAACTCGACCAGCGCCTGCAGCAGCGCCCCGGCATGTTGTCCGGCGGTCAGCGCCAGCGTGTCGCGATCGGCCGCGCCATCGTTCGTGAGCCGAAGATATTCCTGTTCGACGAGCCGCTGTCCAACCTCGATGCGGCGCTTCGCGCCGATATGCGCATCGAGCTTACCAATCTTCACCGGACGCTGCAGGCGACGATGATCTATGTCACCCACGATCAGGTGGAAGCCATGACCATGGCCGACCGCATCGTGGTGCTGAATGCCGGCGAAATCGCCCAGGTCGGTGCGCCGCTGGAGCTTTACCACAAGCCGGCGAACCTGTTCGTGGCCGGCTTCATCGGCAACCCGAAAATGAATTTCCTGAAGGTCACCTGCAAAGCTGCCAGCGCCGAGGGCATGACTGTGGAATATGAGGGCCAGACGATCACCGTGCCGGTGGAACCTCGCGCCGGCCTCGAAGGCAGGCAACTGACGCTTGGCATTCGCCCGGAACATACAGGCCTTGAAACGGCTGACCTTAATGTGAAGGTCGCGCCCAGCGTCATCGAGCGGCTGGGAGTGAACACGATCGCTTATGGGATTGCCCCGACGGGTGAGAACTATTGCGCGCTGCTTTCCGGTTCCGCGCCTGTCGTCGTTGATGAACCGATCATTACCGGCATCAAGGCATCGGATTGCCACCTGTTCGATGAAAGCGGCATTGCGCTCGAACGGCGTGTCGACCTTTCCGTCCTCAAGCTGATCCAATAAAGGGCAGGAACCGGGCCATGAAATCTGTTTTCCCGTGCCCGGCTGTTTCTGACGCGATGCATCTGCGGCGGTTTTCTGTTGTCGCCGCCAGACGAAAAAACAACGCCGGGCTTTCGGCCCGGCGTTCGCAACGTTCCCGCATGTCTGCTCTATCAGGGCATGGGATTGGGCATGTAACCGGTGAAACCGCTGATCTTCCAGCGTCCTTCGTGCAGCCGGCAATAATAGAGCGTCTGCCATTTCATGACGTCGAAGCTGCCATCGGCCTTACGAAGCCCGCCGTTGAACTTCTTGCGAACCAGCGCCGTTTCGCCTTCCACTTCGATCTCTTCCAGCGTGGTGGTGGTGAAGATGGCGCCTCTTGGGTCTTCGGCAAATTGCTGGGTTTGAAAATCCTTGGCCTGTTTCAGCCACTCGTCGCGATAGGCGGCGAGCGACGGGAAGGACAGGCGCCAATTGTCCGGGTTAGTCTCACGATTGGCGTTGATGCCGAGAAAGCCGTCCTCGACGAAATCAGCCGCAACCTGCGACCAGTCGGCGGCGAGGAAGGCATCGATGTCCCGCGTCACCAGCATTTCCCAGATCGAATGGCGGGCGGTGTCTGTTTCGGCAAAGGGGTTTTTGAATGGATCGCGCATGGTTGTGGTCCGTTGTTGAAATTATTTTCAGGATTTGGAGGTTTCTCTAGCGCAGATTGTTGGCATATGCTCATCTCGCAATCAACAAAGAAAATCATTTTCAAATCAAGGATGTTCGGCGTGTCGTCATCGGGACGGAAGATGGTCGATTCATGGGTATGCACGGTTGACGGGCGTCTTGGATTAGGATGCATCGGTAACGGGGCCAAGCCTTAAGTTTTGGCGGAACGGAGACCGGTGAACATGGATATTTTCGCAAGAATACAGGAAGACAGGGGGCAGTTCTCGCAATCGGAACGGCGGATCGCTGATATTCTGGTTTCGGACTTCGAATTCGCCGTCAATGCCTCGATCATCGAGCTTGCGGCCCGCGCCGAGGTTTCTCCGCCGACGGTGACACGTTTCTGCCGTCGTGTGGGTTGTCTGAGCTTTTCGGATTTCAAGGTCAGCCTCGCCAAGACGGCTTATGTGGGCATTCGTTATCTCACCTCGGAACCATCGAGCACCGGCCCGTCGGATGTTGCAGAAGAGGTGCTTGCCAAGGCGCAGGAAGCGCTTTTCCTGCTGCACAAGACGCTTGACCCCGCCCTTGCCGAAAAAGCGGCGATCAAGATCGCCAATGGCGGCATGATCTATGCCTTCGGTGCCGGCGGCAATTCATCGATGATCGCCTCGGAAATCCAGAACCGGCTGTTCCGCCTTGGTCTGCGTGTCTCCACCAGTGCCGATCACAGCATGCAACTGATGATGACGGCCGCCGCACGCAAGGAAGACGTTATTATCGGTTCGTCCTTTTCCGGTCGCAATATGGAACTGGTGAAGTGTTTCAGGCTGGCGCGGGAAATGGGAGTGACCACCATCGCGCTGACCCAGAGTGACACGCCGCTTGCCGTGGCTGCGGATATCGTTGTGGCCGTCAATGTGCCCGAGGGAAACAACATCTTCCGTCCGACCTCATCGCGTTACGCCTATCTGGCGGCCGTCGATATTCTGGCGACACTTGCCGCTTATCACCACCGGCAAAGGTCGATGGTGACGCTGCGTCACATCAAGCAGCAGCTCGTGGAACATCGCGATTCGGATGACAAGCAATTGCTCGGTGACTGAGCAAGGACAATGAAAAAACAGGGCTGCATTGCCTGATATCCCGCACCGTGGCGGGTTGGAAAGCTTCAAGGGAGTGGTAGGAGATGAAGGACAGGAAAGACCAGCTTGCCGTCGTTACCGGCGCGGCAGGTGACATTGGTCGGGCGATTGCGGCAGCACTTTCTGAAAGTCATGCGAAGGTGGTGCTGGTCGATATCGATGCCGACGCCTTGTCCAATGCGCTTTCCCAGCTTCCCGGCCCCGGCTTCGTTGCGAAGACCTGTGATGTCACCGATCCACAGGACCTTGCGCGGCTGGCCGCCGAGCTTGCGGAACTGGGCGATGTCGCGACCCTCGTCAACAATGCGGGTGCTGCAAGGGCCGTCAGCCTGCATGACACGACTGCCGACATATGGCGCAGGGACAATGCCCTCAATCTGGAAGCGCCGTTTCTGTGCTTCAGGGCTTTCGAGGAAGCGCTGAAGCGGACACAAGGGTCGGTGGTCAATATCACCTCCGTCAACGGCATGGCGGTGTTCGGCCATCCGGCCTATAGCGCGGCCAAGGCCGGGCTGATCCATCTGACGAAGCTGATCGCCGTCGAATACGGAAAATTTGGCATCCGCTCCAACGCCGTGGCGCCCGGAACCGTGCGCACCCAGGCATGGGAAGCACGGGCGGCCAGCAATCCGCAGGTCTTTGAGGAGGCGAAGCACTGGTATCCGCTGCAGCGGATCGTGCGGCCCGAAGATGTGGCCAGCGCCGTCGCGTTTCTGGCCGGTCCACAGGCACAGGCCATCAGCGGCGTATGCCTGCCGGTTGATTGCGGGCTGACGGCGGGGCAGGCGCCGCTGGCCCGGACTTTTTCGCAATCCGAACACTACTGATCGAAGCCCTTTCACGGGCTCAATACGCAATGAAGGGGAGCATCATGGCGCTCGCAAATTATCGTCTCGAAAATTCATGGCATCCGCTCGCAGAGTCCGCATCCGGCGGCTTTACGTTCACGCTGGTCAATCTTTCCCGCGAGCCGCTGAAGGATTTTCGCATCGTCTACACCTCGCTGACGCGGACGGTGGACAAGCCGGTTTGCGGCAATGCGGTTTATCTGCGCCGTAATGCCAATTTCCATGAGTTTGCGCCACCAGCCGGCTTCGTGCTCGAAGCGGGGAAATCCTGGCGCTTTACCGTCGATGGCCTCCTGAGGCCCGCGCGGCATCGCACCGACGGGGCGAAATCCGCCTATGTCAGCCTTGCCGATGGTACACATCGCGCCGTTGATGTCGGCGATTTGATGCTGGATGGGCGTCATAGCGAGCCGGCACCAGTGCTGCTTCCGGAAGGCGAACTCGATCTGCCTTTCGCCATCCAGCCATGGCCCGCTGAAATCAATGCCGAACCGGGCGAGGGCTTTCCTGTCGCGCTTTTCCCGACGGAAGACGCAAGCACGGAAGAGGTTCTTGCGGTGGAAACCGTGCTTTCCCTGTTCCGCAGGCTTTTTACCGTCGGTCATGTGCCCTTCAGTCTTGCGCCGGTTCATGAGGGAAAGCCGCTTCATTTCAAGCAGCATAGCGGGCTGGAAGCGGAGGGTTATCGCATCAGCTTCTCCGAAGATGCGGTCGTCGTGGAATACTCGGCCGCTGCTGGTCTGCAATATGGCCTGACGGTTCTGGCGCAATTGCTGCATGGCGCGCGCGTCGATCCCAAATTCCGGTTCCCGGCGTCCGGCAGCATCAGCGATGCGCCGCGTTACAGCTGGCGCGGCTGCCATCTGGATGTCTCGCGGCAATTTTATCCGACCGGCGATGTCGTGCGGCTCATCGATATTCTCGCATGGCTGCGCATGAACCGTTTCCATTGGCACCTGACGGATGACGAGGCATGGCGTCTCGAAATCAAGGCCTATCCGCTGCTGACCACCGTGGGCGCGACCCGTGGTCCGGATGCACCACTTCTGCCGCAGCTTGGCAACGGGGCTGAGCCGGTTTCGGGCTATTACACGCAGGACGACGTCCGCAGGGTCGTTGCCCACGCGGTCGCGTTGAATGTCGAAATCGTGCCGGAGGTTGATATTCCCGGCCACAGCACGGCGGCTCTTGTCGCCTATCCGGAGCTGACGGATGGGCAGGAAGCGCCCGACAGTTATCGCTCGGTGCAGGGATATCCGAACAACGCGCTCAACCCAGCCATCGAGCCGACCTATGAGTTCCTCGGCAAGATATTTGACGAGATGGTGGAGCTGTTCCCGTCGCGGTTGATCCATATTGGCGGCGATGAGGTTGCGGATGGTTCATGGCTGGCCTCGCCGCTTGCCAAGGCATTGATGGAAAAGGAGGGGCTGGATGGCACCTTCGGCATCCAGTCCTATTTCATGAAGCGCATTCAGGGGATGCTGCATGAGCGTGGCCGCCAGCTTGCCGGCTGGGACGAGGTTTCCCATGGTGGCGGTGTTGATCCGGCTGGAACATTGCTGATGGCTTGGCAGAAGCCGGAAGTCGGTCTTGAGCTTGCAAAACAGGGTTATGACGTGGTGATGACACCGGGTCAGGCCTATTATCTCGACATGGTGCAGGATGAAGCCTGGCAGGAGCCGGGTGCAAGCTGGGCCGGCACCGTTCCGCCCTCGCATACCTATGCCTATGAGGCCGTCGGCGAATTTCCTGAGGAATTGAAGGAGCGGATGAAAGGTGTTCAGGCCTGCATCTGGTCGGAACATTTCCTCAATCGCGCCTATTTCAACCATCTGGTTTTCCCGAGGTTACCCGCCATTGCCGAGGCGGCATGGACGCCGAAGGCGCAGAAGGACTGGCTGCGGTTCTCCGCCATCGTTCCCTTGAGCCCGGTTTATTAAGGGGGAAGGTGCCATGCGTATTGCCGTTGGTGGAATCCATACCGAATGCAGCACCTATTCGCCGGTGCTGATGGGCGAGCAGGATTTTCGCGTCTTTCGCGGTGCGGAGCTTCTGGAGGCCGAATACTTCAATTTTCTCGGTGAAGGTGGGGCGGACGTGCTGCCGCTTCTGCACGCTCGTGCGGTGCCGGGCGGTCCGGTGTCACGGGTGGCTTATGATGCATTCAAGGCGGAGTTTCTTGACCGTCTCAAGGCTTGCCCGCCGCTCGACGGGCTTTATCTCGCCATGCATGGTGCGATGAATGTCGAAGGCATGGATGACGCAGAAGGGGACTGGATTTCCAGCGCTCGCGCCGTCGTCGGGCCGGATGTGATCATTTCCGCGAGCTACGACCTGCATGGCAATGTCAGCCAGACGATCGTCGATCAGCTGGATATATTCGCCGGCTACCGAACCGCGCCACATATCGACGTACGCGAGACGATGGTGCGGGCTTGGACGATGTTGCTCAAGGCCCTGAAAACGGGTGAAAAGCCCGGTGTGGCTTGGGCGAAAATTCCCGTTCTCCTGCCCGGTGAAAAGACGTCCACCGAAGATGAACCGGCCAAAAGCCTTTATGAGGTTCTGCCGGGCTATGACACCCGGCCCGGCATTTGGGACGCGAATTTCATGATTGGTTACGTCTGGGCCGATGAGCCACGGGCGACGGCTTGTGCGGTGGTGACGGGATCGGACCGAGAGGCCGCACAGGCCGTCGCGGCCGAAATCGCGCAATCTTACTGGGACGCCCGGCAGAATTTTCGTTTCGGTCCTGTGACCGAGCCGCTTGAGGCCATTCTGGATATTGCGGAAAAGACGGCTACCGGCCCGATCATTCTCGCTGACTCAGGCGACAATCCAACCGGTGGCGGGGTGGGCGATCGTGCCGATGTTCTGGCGGCGCTGATTGCGCGCAACTGGCAGGGTGCTCTCCTGGGCGGCATAACCGACCGACCGGCGGTCGAAGCCTGCTTTGCGGCAGGCGAGGGGGCGAGCCTTTCCCTGAAGATCGGCGGCAGTCTCGATCCGCAAAGCCCTTCGGTCACTGTTGAAGCCAAGGTCCTGAAATTGGATGATTCCAGCGCTGCGGATCAGCGGCAGGCGGTGGTAGGTATCGGCGGCATCACCGTCATTCTGGCGGCGCGACGCAGGCCCTATCACATGATTTCGGATTTCGCGCGTCTCGGTTTTGATCCGAAGGTGGTGAAGCTGCTGGTCGTCAAATCGGGTTATCTTTCACCGGAGCTTGCGCCGATCGCCAATCCCAACCTGATGGCGCTGACGGAAGGCGTTATCAATCAGGATATCGAAAACCTTCCCAACCGTCGCCGGGAGGGGGATTTTTACCCATGGAAGCCGCATTTCGATTATATGCCCGAACCCATTCTTTCGGCCCGCTGGCGATGACAGCGGTCCGGTAGCTTTTATCCAGCGATCCGGCGGGGCCGGATCATCTCAGGCGAATATCCATGCCGTCGGCTCTTTCCATCGTCATCAACAATCCGTCGATCCGCATCGGGGCGCTCGCCATCCTGTTTTTCGGATTTTCGAATGCGGCGACCGCACCTTATCAGGCGGTCATCGGCATTCGCGAAATCGGGCTCAGCAACACCGTTTATTCCCTTCTGATGCTGTTTGCCGCCATCATCAATGTCAGCGCCAGCGTGCTGATGGGTATTGTCGCCGACAGGCTGGGCGAATATCGCAAACCCATGCTGTTCATCGCGCTGTTCGGTGTCAGCGGTTATATGCTGGTTTATCTGGCGGGGAATGCCACGGCCTTTGTGAGCGCGAAGCTCATTCTCCTGCCGATTTTCGGGGCGATGAACTCGCTGATCTTCGCGCATGTGCGCGCCGATGCCCGCAATCTTTCGACGGGCGACATGATTGCCGTGAACTCGATCATGCGGGCGACAATCTCGCTCTCATGGGTGCTGGTGCCGGGCATCGTCGGCATTTTTCTCATCAGTTCCGGCAATATGCTGACGGCCTTCCTGTTTTCCGGCCTCTGCGCACTTGTCTGTTTTCTGCTCGTCGCCTTCTGCCTGCCCCGGGCCGCCACGCCGGCGGTGGTGAATACGGAAGCGCGTTTCGGTCTGCGTGCCTCGCTTGCGGAAATCGGATCACGGCGGGTATTGCTGCGGATCATCGCCATCGCGCTCATCTGCTCGATGCTGCATCTCAATGATTCGATACGTTCGCTCATCATCACGGGCCAGGCGAAGGGCACGGTTGCCGATATCGGCATCGTGGCGGGCATCGTTGCTGCGCTGGAAATCGTCTTCATTCTCTTATGGGGGTGGATCGAAAAGAAGGTGCCGCAAACCCTGACCTTGGCGGCGGGAGCGGTGCTTTATGCGGCCTACCTCATTCTGCAGGGGCTTGCGACCGAACCCTGGCATATCTACGCGCAGACGTTCATCAGCGCGCTGGGGGCTGCTGCCATCATCAGCATCCCCATCACTTACCTGCAGGAGTTGATCGCGGACCGGCCGGGGCTTGGAAGCTCGCTAATCGCGGTCAATATCTTCCTCGGCGCAGGTCTTGGCGCTTTGATTTTTGCTCTGGGAACAATGGTCTCCAGCTATTCGGGCACCTCGATATTGGGGGCTATCGTGGGTCTTGGCGGGGTTTATATGCTCTACACGCTTGATGGGACGGGTCGCCGCAGGTAGAGCGTCGAACCCAAAAAGTGTGGCGGTTTTCGAATGGTCCAGTGCGTAAACAGGGCACGTTCAAATGAAAGAGGTTAGGATGATTCTCGAGATTTGCGTGGACGATGTGGCCGGTCTGGAAGCGGCGGTTCGGGGCGGAGCCGATCGGATCGAGTTATGCGCTGCGCTCTCCGGCGGCGGTGTAACGCCGTCTGCTGGCTTCATGCAACGGGCGGCGTCCTGTGGATTGCCCGTCAGCGTGATGATCAGGCCGCGCGCGGGTGATTTCGTGTTCACGCGCGACGAAGCCGATGTGATGAAACGCGATATCGACGCGGCACGTGCGGCAGGCCTTTCCGGCCTGGTGCTTGGCGCATCGCTTGTCGATGGTTCGCTCGATCTCGCTCTGCTCGAGGAACTGCGCCGTCACGCCGATGGGCTGGATATGACACTGCATCGCGCCTTCGATGTCGTTCCCAATATGGATGAAGCGCTGGAGGCGGCCATTGCGCTCGGCTTCCCGAGAATTCTGACCTCCGGCGGCGCGCGCTCGGCGCTTGAAGGGATAGAGGCGCTGGCGCACCTCTCCGAGAGAGCAGCCGGTCGGATTGTCATCATGCCGGGTGCCGGCGTGCGTCCGCAGAGCGTGCAGGCATTGCTGGATCGCTTTCCGATTACGGAAATCCACGCATCCTGTTCTGCCGTCCCATTTTACGATCCGGAAAGCCGGGTGGCAAAGCTTGGTTTCACCGGCGATGGGCGCAAGGGCACGGATGAGGCGGCGGTTCGCGAATTAAAGGCGATGCTTACCGCTCATCATAAAGGCGGCGCAAAGCTATAGCCGTACCAGCCGCCCCATCGAGATCAAGGTGGATTGTGTCCGGTCCCGGCAGGGCTAATGCCGCCGTGATGGCATCGGCCATGGATTGCGTGGAGATATCCTTTTCCTCCAGAACCTGCGCCAGCCCCAACCGCGCGAGCCGCTCGGCACGGGCGCTCTGTTCGGTTTCGCCACCGACTGCGAAGGGTATGAGGAGTGAGCGGCATTTGGCCTGAAGAATATCGCAGACGGTGTTGTAACCCGCCTGTGAAACCGAAAGCCGGGCGCCGGCGAGCAGACTCGCGAAATCCTTGCGGAAACGGAAGACAGAGACATTGTCCGGTGCCTCAGCCGAAATCGCGTCGAAATCCACCTGGGGCATGTTGGGGCCAGTGACGAGGCACCAGTTCCCGATGCCGTCCAGCAGCGGTGCGGCCTCAAGGGCGGCCCGTAGAAGTGCTGCACCGACTGCGCCACCACCGGCGGACACCACTATATCGAATTTCTCCGCCGGTTGCGGCGGTGGAAGCGGGGCAACAAGGCCGGTATAGACGATGCGCTGGCTGATCTCGCCAGCAAGTGGGAAGGTGTCTCCCAGCCGGGCGAAATTCGGATCGCCATGCACCAGCACGGCATCGAAATGTTTTTTCACCAGTGACACGGTTTCTTCGTCCCGGCCCGGCTTGGTTTTTTCCTGCAGGATGTCGCGCAGCGATGTCATGACCAGCGGGCGCGGTTCGCTGTCCTCGATCTCGTCGAGCAGCGGCAGCAATTCGAACCGCACCTGCCTGCGGCCGAAGGGGAAAGCTTCGATAATGACGATATCGGGTTTTGCACCGTGATAGGCGCCAATCAGCATATCGGTTCTGAGCTTCCTGAAGGCGTCGTCCACCGGCTTGCCGGAACTGTCGACAAGACCGGAAAAGCTGCCATCGCTGACGGCGATCGGTGGTAGCTCGACATGGCGGATTCCCTCGCCCGGAAAGCCCGGAACCGGGGTGCCGCCTGTGACCAGAACGACATCGAAACCATCTGCCTGAAGCGCGTTGGCAATGCGGCTGGCGCGGGCGATATGGCCGATGCCCAGAAGATGCTGGACATAAAAAAAGACGGAAGGACGCATTTCCGGTTCACTCATGGTGCTTTTTCCCACTCGGTCTCGAACAGGGCCTTCAGCTCGCTAATGCTGGTGCGGTGGTCGAAAGCGGTTCGTACACGGTTCTCGGCGGCGCTGCCCAGACGCTGGCGCAATTGCGGATCGGTGATCGCGCTGCGCAGAGCCTGCGCGCAGGCGGCCGGATTTTCCGGTTCCGTCAGCAGACCGTTTTCGCCAGAGACGAAAAATTCCGGAATGCCTGAAATATTGGTGGAAATGCAGGTCAGCGCCTGGCTGGCGGCTTCGACCAGCACATTGGGAAGGCCGTCGCGGTCGCCATCGCTGGTAATGCGGCAGGCAAGTGCGAAGAGATCAGCTTCCCGGTAGTTTTCCAGCACCTGTTTCTGGTCCATGGCGCCGGTCCAGACGATCCTGTCGGCGATGCCAAGCTCGTCGGCGAGTTTCCTCAGTGCCGTTAGTTCGTCGCCGCCACCGATATGGGTGAAACGCCAATGGATATCCTGCGGCAGTGAGGCCAGCGCCTGCAGCAGAATATCGATGCCTTTTTTCTTGACTGCCCGACCGACGCTTAAAATCCGAACTGGATCATCTGCGTCCGATCCGTTTCTTGCCGGTCGCGATGTTTCGAAATGCGGAAAACGGGTTAGATCGAGCCCGTGATAGCTGAGATGCACGTTCTGCTTCGCCCCCGAAAGGGTCTGCAAATGCTGAAAACCGCCGGCAGTGCAGGTCACAGCCCAGCGGGCGCTTTGCAGCTTGGCGGCGAGGTCGCGATCATTCGAGGTCCAGATATCCTTGGCATGGGCGGAAATTGTCCAGGGTGTGCCGGTGATGAGATGGGTATAGGCAGCGACCGAGGCGGGGGTGTGAATGAAATGGACATGCAGCCACTCGGCATCCACAGGCCATTCATGCGCGAGTACTGCGGCCTGACCGAAACGGCGGAAGCGGTTGCGGCTGAGATCATGTGGCAGATCACTGAAGAAGCGGCGGAGCGCGCTGGTGAAGCCCGGCTTCTTGCGGCAGGCCCACAGCGCTTTCAGAACGCGCAGCGGCTCCTCGTGCAGATATTCCGGCAGGTAGGTGACGGGCGCGCGGATCTCGTCATGAACGGGGTGACGTTTCTTGTCTGTCGGCCGGCGCATGGACATGAGTTCAAGTTTCAGTCCGGCCTTTTCAAGTCCCAGAAGTTCCTGGGCGATGAAAGTCTCGGACAGGCGCGGATAGCCCTTGAGGAGCACCACGATTTTTTTTGTATCGGTCACGTTGCGCGTGTCTCTTTTTGAAGCGGTGGTTGTCGGGGAGCCGGTCACGCGGAGAGTGTGATCGGCGTCCGTTCGCCCTCGGGCGGCAGCCATTCGGCGATCCGTTTCGATATATTTTCCAGACCGTCGAGCTTCAGCTCCCGCGAATTGACGGAGGGCGGTGCACGGCCGGGCAGGGCTTTGAGAGCTTCCGCCATTTTTGCGGGGTTTTCGGCATCCTCCGGCAAAAGCATGTCGAAAAGGCCGAGTTCCGAGGCGCGGCTGGCGCGGATCAGCTGCTCTTCCCGCGGCACGGTGCGCGGCACGACGAGGGCGGGCTTGTCGAAGGACAAAATCTCGCAGACGGTGTTATAGCCGCCCATCGACACGACGGCCTGGGCGCCGGCAACGAGATCTTCCATGCGGTTGTCGAATTCGATGATCTCGATATGCTGAATATCGGCGACGCTGCTCATGAAGCGCTGACGCTGATCCGCCGGCATATAGGGGCCGAGAACCACCAGTGCCTTGTGGGTCAGTTCCGGATCATGGCGGTACGCATTGATGACATCGTCGATCAATTCGCTACCATCTCCGCCGCCGCCGGTGGTGATGAGAAGGTAATCGCCTTCCGGCCGGTGCGCCACGGTTTCCGCCTGCGTTTTGGATCGCTGCAGGAAGCCGACGAAATCCATCTTGTCACGAACGTTTTCGGGAACATCCAGTCCTGTCAGCGGGTCGTGGAAATCCGGCGGGCCATAAACCCAGACATGGTCATAAAACTGGCCGATCTTGGTCATGACATTGTTGCGCTTCCACTCGGCTTCGAGCAGTTGTGGCGCATCCATGACATCGCGCAGGCCGATGACGAGCTTGGTTCCCTGTCCCTTTAGATACGCAAGCGTTTCCTCCACTTCACCGCGCAGACCCATGGGTTCCTTGTCGACGATGAAGATGTCAGGCTTAAAGCTTTCGGCGGTATGATAAATGATGGAGCGGCGCATCTTCAGGGTTTCCTGAAGATCGATATGCCTGTCCATCGAAGTGTATTCGCCATTGCGCAGCTTGATGACACTCGGGATCTTCACGAAATCGACACGGGCGCGATAATCGAAAGCACCGGCAATGGTGGCGCCCGAAATGATGAGGACGTTGAGGCCGCGATAATCCTCCACCAGCGCATGTGCGATCGTGCGACACCGCCGCAGATGTCCGAGGCCGAAAGAATCGTGGCTGTACATGAGAATACGCGCGTCGTTCAAACGGGAGGTCATGGGCCACACCTCTTGTTGCCTTTCACGATAAAGGCGATGGCGGAAAGGCAGTTCATCAAGGCGTGTTCCATTTTATCTGAAGGGATCCGCAGCATCACGTAGTCCGTCACCGAAGAAATTAAAGGCCAGAATGACGAGAACGACTGGGATCGTCGGTATGAGAAGCCACGGATATAGCGCAATGACGCTGACGCTGCGCGCTTCCGTGAGCAGAATTCCCCAACTTGTGATCGGCGGGCGCAGACCAAGGCCGAGGAAGCTCAGCGCGGTTTCGCCGAGGATCATGCCCGGTATCGTCAATGTGGCCGAGGCGATGAGATGCGACATGAAGCCGGGAATAAGATGTCTGCCGATGATGCGCGGTGTGCCCGCACCCATCAATTGTGCAGCCAAAACATAGTCTTCCTCGCGAAGCGCCAGCAATTTCGAGCGCACGGCACGCGCCAGCCCTGTCCAGTCCAGCATGCCGAGAATGATGGTGATGCCAAGGTAGACGAGGATCGGGCTCCAGGTCACCGGCATGATCGCCGCAAGCGCCAGCCACAGCGGAATGCTCGGAATGGATTGCAGGACCTCAATGATGCGCTGGACAATCAAATCGAAGGTGCCGCCGCGATAACCGGCGAGACCGCCGATCACAATGCCGAGAACGAAGCTCATGGCGACGCCGAGAAGGCCGATGGTGAGCGAGATGCGCGCACCATAGATGATGCGCGACAGAACATCGCGTCCGAGGCGGTCGGTGCCGAGCAGGAACATTTCGCCGCCTTCAGCCGGGCAGACGAAGTGGGTCCTGCCCTCGAACATGCCCCAGAAACGGTAGGTATCGCCCTTGCAGAAGAAACGCAGCGGCTGAACATCCGTCGGCACGTCGCGATAGACACGCCGCAGATTGTCCATGTCGAGCGTCATTTCCCGGCCGTATACGAAAGGCCCGACAAACTTTCCGTTGTCGAACAAATGAATGGCCTGCGGCGGAGCGTAGATATGCTCGATATTGCGGGTATGGAGATTGTAAGGCGCGAGGAACTCGCTGATTAGGATCGAAAGATAAAGCACCACCAGAAACGCGCCGGACCAGACGGCGATCTTGTGCTGGCGGAACTGCCACCACATGAGTTTCAGCTGCGATGCCTTGCTGAAGGCCGCCATGCCAGACGTGTTCGGTTCGATCAGGGATGGATCGAAAGGCGCGGTCGAAACGTAATGGGGCAGTGCTTCGCCTGCTTTCGGGATGGATGAAGTCATTTGACGTTACCACCTCCGAAGCGGATTCTCGGGTCGAGTATGGCAAGGGCGATATCCGATACCAGAACGCCGATCACCGTCAGGAAAGCCAGGAACATCAGGAACGAACCGGCCAGATACATGTCCTGGCTCTGCAGTGCCCTGATGAGCATGGGACCAGTGGTTTCGAGCGACAGGACAACGGCGGTGATTTCCGCGCCTGATATGATGGCGGGCAGGATCGAGCCGATATCCGAGATGAAGAAATTCAGCGCCATGCGCAGCGGATATTTGGTCAGCACCTTGAAGGGGTGCAGGCCCTTGGCGCGGGCGGTGACGACATATTGTTTCTGCAATTCGTCCAGAAGGTTGGCGCGCAGGCGGCGGATCATGCCGGCTGTGCCGGCCGTTCCGATGATAAGGACGGGTATCCAGATATGCTCGAGGATCGATCTGAACTTCGCCCAGCTCATCGCCTGGTTCAGATATTCGCGGTCCATCAGATGGCCGATGGAGATGCCGAACCAGATATTGGCGAAATACATCAGGATCAGCGCCAGCATGAAGTTGGGGATGGCGATGCCGAGCAGGCCAAGAAAGGTCAGGCCATAATCGCCCCAGCTGTATTTATGCGTGGCAGAGTAGATGCCGATTGGAAAGGCGATCAGCCAGGTGACGATGATGGTGAGGAACGACACCAGAACCGTGAGCCAGAGGCGGTCTCCGACGACATCGCTCACAGGTAGCTGATATTCGAAGGAATAACCGAAATCACCGACCAGCATGCCAGTCGCCCAGCGGAAGTAGCGGATCGGAGCAGGCTGGTCGAAACCGTAGCGGACGCGCAGCTCCTCGATTTCGGCAAGGTTGGCCGTCTCGCCCATGGCGCGCAATTCGGCGACATAGCTTTCGAAATAATCGCCCGGCGGCAGTTCGATGATGGTGAAGACCAGCATCGAGATCAAGATCAGCGTGGGGATCATCACGAGGATGCGCTTGAGAACATATCGCAGCATATCAGGCGTCCCCGTCGTACCAGAAGGCATCCGGCAGGTAGACGCCAAGATACGATGTGGGTTCATAACCAAAAAGCGCCTTTTCGGGCACGTTTCGCATGCGTTTGACATGGACGACAGGCTGAAGCGCGCCGTTGACGATGCCGATGGAAAACACCTGCTGTGTGTAGATGCCAAGCATTTCCAGCCAGATGGCCTCGCGCTCTTCCTCTGTGACGCTTCGACGCCATTTTTTCAGGAGGTCGAGCAGATGTGCCGCCTCCGGCAAATCGGGCTCCTTGCCCTCGCGGCCGCCGGACAGATAATGGATGCCCCAGACCGGCCATTGCAACTGGTCGTCACCGGTGGGCGCAAGGCCGGATGGCAACATGTCCGGGGTGGGCACACCATTGTCCATGCCCATCCATACCGACATCATCACCTCGCCGCCCATGGCGCGCTTGCGGAAGACGTCGCGCTGGGTGGGGCGGACAGAAACCGCAATGCCGATATGCCGCCAGTGATCCGTCACCAGTTCCATCACATCGGTTTCAAGCGTGCTCTCGCCTGTCGTCTCGACGATGATGTAGGCCGGACGACCGTCTGGAAGGAGCCTTATGCCGGCATTGTCGCGCTTGTCGAGGCCCACTTCATCGAGCAGCCTGTTGGCTGTTGCGCGATCGAAGGCGCTCCAGGCTTCGGCAAATTCCGGCCGGTAGAGCGGGCTTTCCGGCAGAACCGTGTCGGCACTTTCCTTCGCCAGCCCGTAAAAACAGACCATGTTGATTTCATGCCGGTTGATCGCAAGGGACATTGCACGGCGCACCCGCACGTCCTGGAAATAACCCCGCCATACCGGGTCGGCGCAATTGAGGTTCGGCAGAAGCGCAACACGCGATCCCTGCGAGCGCTTGTACAGGTTGACCTTCAGGGGGAAACGCTTTTCGGCATCCTTCAGGAAGGTGTAGTCGGCGAAATCGAGGCCGAAATATTGCAAGTCACTGTCGCCGGATGCCGTCTTGGCCGAGATGATATCGGAGGAGGTGACGTTCAGCAGGAAGCGATCGAGATAGGGCAACTGCAGGCCGTTTTCATCGACACGGTGATAATAGGGGTTGCGCTCGAATACGAACTGTTCGGCCGGCGGCGAGGTCGTGTTGCGCCATGCGTCCAGCGTCGGCAAAGCCGGGTTTTCCGGACGCACCTGCCGCGACATCTTGATATGCAGCCCGCTCCAGTCATCCGCCTTGTTCTTCTTGATGAGTTTGGCGAGATTTTCGGCAGTCTGATATTTGATGTGGAACTGCTTCATATAAGCGGCGGGCAGGAACAGTCTCGCCGGCGAGGCAGCCGCAAGTTTCGCCAGAAAATCCGGGTTCGGGCCTTCCCAGGTGTAACGCACGGTCAGCCGGTCGATGACTTCGATCAGGGGCGGATTGCTGTTGACCAGAAGTTCGATCGGTGGACCGCCCTTATGGATTTCCTTGTTGAGGGCGACATCCTCCCAGAAATAGCGGAAATCCTCCGAGGTAAAGTCGCTGCCATCGGACCATTTGTGACCCTCGCGCAGCTTGAAGGTGAAGATGCGTTCTTCCTGAACGTCGTAGCTTTCCAGAATGTCCGGGTGCAGCTCGAATTTTTCGTCATAACCGACCAGCCGGGCATAGTTGCTTATCGGCATAAGCCTGATATCGCGTTGGCCGCCGATGAGCATGCGCACGGAGCCGCCATGTTTTCCCGGCTCGCGGCCGAGCGATTTCATATTCATGACGCGGGGGTTTTTCGGCAGACGTTCCGCAACGTCGGGCAACTCGCCCTTTTCCCGCTTTTCCTTGAAATAATCAGGGTCGGTATAGGCGGCGCGCGCATAGGCCGGCAGGAAGACGGAGGCCATGAGGGCGAGAGTGGTGCGGCGCGTGATCAAGGGCGAAGCTCCCGGATATCGACGTTGCCGTTTGCGAGAACAAAATGGCCGTCGCCCAGATCGGCGGAAATCATGTCGCCATCACCCTCGTCACGAAACTGTTTGCCCCAGTCGAATTTGCCCGTCGCGCTGATCTTGCCGATGGTGCGGAAATCAAGCGGACGGTCGAGGTCGGGAAAGGGCACGGCCGCCAGCAGCGATTTCGTGTAGGGATGCACGGGGGAGCGCATCATGATTTCCCGCGGCGCCAGCTCAACGATGCGGCCTTCACACATCACGGCCACGCGGTCGGCCATATAATCCACCACCGCCAGATTGTGCGAGATGAAGAGGTAGGTGAGACCGAGGTCTTTCTGCAAATCCTTGAGCAGGTTGAGAATTTGCGCCTGAACCGAGACATCGAGCGCAGAAACGGGTTCGTCGCAGATCAGCAGTTCTGGCCCAAGCGCCAAAGCTCTGGCAATGCCGATGCGCTGCCTTTGGCCGCCGGAGAAGCTGTGCGGATAACGGTTCAGCGCGCTTTCTCCAAGGCCGATCGCCTTGACGAGATTGCGAACTTTTTCGGCGCGGTATTTCGCATCACCCCGCCCGTGGATTTCTAGCGGCTCGCTCAGGATATTGCCGACCGTCATGCGTGGCGAGAGCGATGAGATGGGGTCCTGAAAGACCATCTGTATTTTCGAGCGCAGTTCCTTGAGGTCGCCGTCTTTGGCGTTGAGAACGTCGATGTCGCCCTGCGGACGGTGGAAGGTGACGGAGCCTTCATCCGGGCGGACGGCGCGCATGAGGATCTTGCTGACGGTGGTCTTGCCGCTGCCGCTTTCGCCCACCAGCCCGAGGCATTCGCCACGGCGGATTTCAAAACTGACGCTGTTGACGGCCTTGGTGGCGTTGGCATCGCCTTTGCGGAACCAGCTGGACTTGCGGGTCGTGAAGGTCTTGCTGATATTATCGACGGTCAGAAGCGGGCCGGGGGTTTTGTTCACCGCAGCGGTTTTTTTGCCGACAAGGCTTTCGTGATCAACATTGATCTCGCGTAGCGCCTTCAGCCTCTCGCCGGGCTTCATGTCGAAATGTGGCACGGCTGCCATCAGGCCCTTGAGATAGGGATGGCTTGGCGACTTGAAAATCTCGTCGACGGTCCCGGCTTCCATGATCTCGCCCTGATAGATCACGGCAACTTCATCGGCGATGTTTGCCACCACGCCGAGATCGTGGGTGATGAGCAGCATGCTCATATTCAGCCGGCTTTGCAGATCCCGCAGCAGCTTGAGGATCTGCGCCTGGATGGTCACATCAAGAGCTGTCGTCGGCTCGTCGGCGATCAGCAGCGCCGGACGACAGATCAGCGCCATGGCGATCATGGCGCGCTGGCGCATGCCGCCGGATAGTTCGAAGGGGTACATGTTCACGACCTTCTTGGGTTTGGAAAACCCCACGAGGTCGAGCGTTTCATACATTTTTTCCGCGCGTTCCGCCGGTGACAGGATGCTGTGGATGCGCAGCGCCTCATCGATCTGATTACCGACGGTGTGCAGCGGCGAAAAGGAGGTCATTGGCTCCTGAAAAATCAGCCCGATGCGATTTCCGCGTATCGAGCGGATTTCCCGGCCGTCTTTCGGCAACTGCAACAGATCGACGGGGCCGGCTGCGGCATTCTCCGGATCTGTGAAGAGCACGCGGCCGTTCACACGCGCCGTCTTGGGATGGATGCCCATGATGGTCTGGCCGATGACGGATTTGCCCGAGCCGGATTCTCCCACAAGTGCGGTGACTTTTCCGGGAAGGATACGAAGGCTGGTGCCCCTCACGGCATCAATGGTGCCGCCCATAAGAGAAAACGAGACCCGCAGGTTTTCAATACGGAGCAAATCTGCGCCTGCGCTCATGCCAAAGGGTTCCTTGCCGTCTCTTTATCGTTGCCTTGTGACAATTTGCTCAGGAGGGCTTAAAGGCACGTTATCGCAGGGTTTGTTGTCTGTCTATGCTTCTGAAACATCGAATTGTGCAGCAAATTCAAAGCCGGCTTCTGAAACGCGATGGCTTGCCTGACGGCTCTTGTTTGGCGATATGTTAACGAGCGTTTCTGGATGGGGATCCATGTCCGACAAGAAATATTATGACGCGCAGCTGGAGAAAGCCCGACAGTTGCAAAATGACGGCCAATATGCGGAAGCGCATGCGCTTCTCCTATCTCTGGTTGCGGCAAAAGACGGGCACCTGATGGGTGAGCGGACGGTGCTCGGTCTGCCGCGCCGGCTGCATGCGGCGCGGCTGCGTCTTGCCAAGGCGGAAGGCGATATGGTTGCCAGGATCGGTTACCAGTATACGCTGGTGCCGCCGCCTCATGTGCTGGCGAAATATGCACAGTTTTCACCGGAAGAGCGCCGCACGGTCAATCTCAAAAGCAGGGAGGATGTGCCGCGGTTCATCCACCAGATATGGATCGGTCAAAAAGCCCCGCCGGTATCGGTGGAAGCCTGGGCAGCTCATGCCGCGAGGCACGGATATGGCTACCGTCTCTGGCGCGAGGCCGACCTTGAGCGGGAAGGCGTGTTTGCAGACGCCGTCTTCAAGACCATGCTCGATCAGGGTGATTATCCGGGCGCGGTGGACGTGGCGCGTTATATTGTACTGGAACGATTTGGCGGCATCTATCTAGACTGCGACTGGTATCCGGCACGGGACGATGTGAGCTTCGAGGCTTTCCTGCCTCTGGTGGGGCTGACGGCATTCGATGAAAAAACGCCGCGTGATACGGGGCAGGGCAGCATGCTGCTTGCCAATTCCTTCATTGCTTCCCCGGCAGGCCATCCGGTTTTTCGCAGGATGCTGGAGGCGTTTTCCGGTGTCCTCCAGGAAATGCCGCGCGCACCGGCCTGGTGGTCGACCGGACCGCTGATTTTTACCGTCATCGCCCGGGAGGGAAGCATCAGCCTCGCACCGGCGTCGTTCGTTGCCGCGTCTCTTGCCGATCATACGCCGGTTGCGGTGGTCGAAGCGCTCCGGCAGAAGCTCAACGAGGCGAATGGGTTGCTGATCGCCTGGAAATCATGGTGAGATTTCGTCTACGAGGTCTCCGGAAGAGCGCCATCGAGCTGCGGGATGATTGTTGGTTGCTTCGAAAAGCCGCCGCAGAAATCGCCAGACATTCTCGTCATGCACGAGATGATGGGTGAGGATGCCGGTGGTGCCGCCCTCTTCGGCGGTCCTCAGGATGCGGGCAGCGGTTTCGGCGAAAAGGATATCGTCGTTGCGGCCGCCTCGGCTGCCGTGCCAGTCGATAACATCGACATGGGTGTTCAGACGGGGCGGCAGGGTGTTTTTCTCCGGGCCGAAAACGGACAGGGCGCGATATCCGAGAACCGCCAGTCCCTCGACGATAATGCCATCCACGCGGTTCCATGGCGGCACGAGCATCGGCACGAAACGTGTGCCATGCAGGTCGTGGAGTTTATCCAGTCCGGATTGCAATTCGTCGAGAACGAGGGAAAGCTCCCGGTGAGCGCCAAGTTCCTGTTTCTTCTCACCGTTCCCGGCATAATTTGTGTGCGACCAGCCATGCACGGCCACATGGGCAATATCTGACGCATCCAGATATTGCGCGAGCCTGTCCGTCGTCATTTCGGGAATGACCGCGAGGGTTACCGGCACGGAAAAGCCGCGGCAAAGATCAAGCAGCGTATCGAGCGCGGATGTCGGCTCCACGGCATCGTCGTCCCGAAGCCAGAGATCGGCGGTCATGCCGCGCCGGCTGCATTCATCCAGCGCTGCAATCAGTTTTTCCACACTCATGATCTTCGCGCCTTTGCTTGCAGCAGGATATGGTTCAGCTCTGTCGCGGCGTTTTCCAGGGATCGTTCATTGACGACGAACTGGCGGGCCGCTTTTGCCAGTTCTTCGCGCTGCCTGTCATTGTCGAGCAGGGTCTTGATCGCGTCGGCATAGGCGGCTGTATCATTTTCCGGTGTCAGTAATCCTGTGGTGCCGGATTTTACCACTTCGGGAACGCCGGCCACTTTTTCGGCTACCACCGGCAGGCCGGCGGCCTGTGCCTCAAGATAGGCAAGACCATAGGCTTCGCCATGGCCGGGCCAGACATAGAGGCATGCTTTTGAAAGAAGTGCGGCGATCTCGGTTGCGGTTTTTTCGCCGTGCCAGACAAGACGATTGTCGGGAAATGTGCTGAATATGGCCTCCACAGTGCCGCGTTCCGGTCCGTCACCGATAATATCCAGCGTCCAGTCGAGATCCTTTGGCAACAAAGCGAGGGCCTCTGAAAGCGCGCGATAACTGTTCAGCTTGTCGCCCGCCCGCATCATGGCGACGGTGATGAGCCTCCCCGGCGTCGGGTTTGGGGCATTCGCAACAAACTTTTCGGTATCGATAAAGGGTTGCAGCATTGCAGAGTGCAGGGTTGGGGACGCGCGCAAAAGCCCTTCGCGATCCCGTGCGGTGAAGCAGATATTGACCGCGGCTGCGTTCAATGCGGCTAGCAACCCGTCCTGCACCGCATGCCAGCCCATGGCATTGCGTTTTGGCGAATAGGAGGCCTCGGCGGTGACGTAGGCAATATCGAACCGTCTGGCGAGTTCCGGCCCGAGCAAATCCGGGGCCTTGTAGTAAGGGTGGTAACAGAACCAGAGGTCTGGCGCGCCTTCCAGTTTCCAGCGCTTGGTAATCGCCTCGATTTCACGCTCGGCTGCATCGGCAAGCGAGGTTCGTGCCGGGTCATCCGCCTGCTTTAGAAAGCTGCGCAGTTCTGAAGCAACGAGCACCGCATGGCCGCCCATCGTCATCGCCTGCATCAGCAGGCGCGCCATCAACCGGTCTCCGGAGGGAACGGGATGGTTGGGCGATTTGAGCGGCGAATAAAAAGCGATCTTCATGCCGATGGTTGTGCGTTGGCGGCGGTTCCTGCGTCAACCGGAATTTGAAAGGGCCGAGCCTTGACAGCCCGGCCATTCTTGCCCAACTGAAAGGCATCTTTTGCACATGCGCGGAGCGTGACACGCTTTGACTTTTTCTGACATTTCCCAGAACCTGCTTTCCAGCATCGAAAATAAAACCGCCAAGGCGGGTGTGATCGGCCTTGGCTATGTCGGCCTGCCGCTCGCCATGACGGTCGCCAAGGCCGGGTTCAAGGTCGTCGGTTTCGATATCGACCCCGGTAAAATTACCGCGATCGATGCGGGCCGCAGCTATATCGAGGCGGTATCCGATGAGGTGCTGACAAGTGTCAGGCAGGACGACGGCTTCGTCGCGACGGCCGATTTTGCCCGACTGGCCGAATGTGATGTGATCGCCATCTGTGTGCCGACGCCGCTGACGAAATATCGCGAGCCGGACCTTTCCTATGTCGAAAAGACCTGCCGGGATATTGCCGCGCATCTGCGCAAGGGGCAGCTCGTGGTTCTGGAATCGACCACCTATCCCGGCACGACCGATGGGGTGGTGAAGACCATTCTGGAGAGCCGCGGGCTGGTTTCCGGCGTTGATTTCTTCATCGGCTTTTCGCCCGAGCGGGAAGATCCCGGCAATCGTGATTTCGAGACTTCGACCATTCCGAAGGTCGTTGCCGGTGATGGCGAAGCGGCTGGAAAACTGATGGCCGCGTTTTATGGATCGGTTGTCAAAAAGATCGTGCCCGTTTCGACAAACGCCACGGCCGAGGCGGTGAAAATCACCGAAAACGTCTTCCGTGCCGTCAATATCGCGCTCGTCAATGAACTCAAGGTCGTCTACGAGGCCATGGGCATCGACATATGGGAAGTGATCGACGCGGCAAAAACCAAGCCTTTTGGTTTCATGCCGTTTTATCCCGGTCCGGGCCTTGGCGGCCACTGCATACCGATCGATCCGTTCTACCTCACCTGGAAATCACGCGAATATGAATTGCCGACGCGGTTCATCGAGCTTGCCGGGGAAATCAACACCGGCATGCCCCGTCACGTCGTCGGGCGGGTTGCGGAAGCGCTCGATATTCATTCCGGCAAGGCGCTCAGCCGTTCGAAGGTTCTGGTTGTCGGTCTCGCCTACAAGAAGAACGTGCCCGACATTCGCGAAAGCCCCTCGCTGAAGCTCATCGAACTTATCCAGGAGCGCGGTGGCGAGGCCGCCTATTATGATCCGCATGTGGCGGAAATCCCGAAAACCCGGGAATACAGCCACCTAATGGGCATGAAATCGGTGCCATGGGACAGTCGGACGATCGGCGCTTTCGATGCCGTTCTCGTGGCGACCGACCATGACAATGTTGATTATGCCGCGCTCAGTGAATGGGCGCCGCTGATCATCGACACGCGAAATGTCTTTGCGCGGCGAGATATTGCTGCAAAACACATCATCAAGGCCTGATACGGACGGACCATGAGCAGACTGGACAGTTTTATTCGCCGGTTGACCGCGCAGCGGGATATTCTCAACCACCTCGCGGCTGATCTCGATCTGCCAGAAGAGGGTGCACTGATGGAAATCGGTCTCGGAAACGGACGCACTTTCAATCACCTGCACGAACTGTTTCCCAGCCGTCGTATCATCGCTTTCGACAGGGCCATGGGTGCGCATGCCTCGTCGGTTCCGGCCCCTGAGGATCTTGTTATTGGTGAAATCTCGGAGACCGCGCCTGCCTTCATCGGTGCAGATGCGGCGATGGTTCATGCCGATATCGGCACGGGCTATCCGGAAAAGGACGCGGTTACACTGACGTGGTTGCCGGATCTTGCCGCGGGCGTTCTGGCGAAAGGCGGCATCGCCGTCAGCGGTCTGCCGCTGGAGCATCCCCTGCTGAACCCGCTGCCGGTGCCGGAAAGCGTGCCAAGGGACCGCTATTTTCTCTATCGCAAGATTTGAACCTGCGCAGGTAAACAGCAACCGCCCGGGCCTTGTCCTAGAGATAACGTTCGCTCTCTTCCTTCGAGAGCAGGAAAACTTTCATCTGTGAGTTCCGTCCGCGGATGGTGATCTGTTCGCTGCGAAGGTCGGCGATATCCTGCCCTGCCTGCGTTAGCGCCGGTTCGGAAACAACGATGGCTGCGCCGAATTCCTTGGCCTTGGATTCGAGCCGGCTTGCGACATTGACGGTATCGCCGATAGCCGTCAGGGTTTTTGCGGCGCCATATCCCATGACACCGACGATGCTTGGGCCGGCGTGAATGCCGACCACAACTTCGAGACGGACGGCGAATTGTTTCTCCAGCCCCTCGTTCAAGATTGCGATATCGCGCAATATGGTGGCGGCCGCCTTCATCGCATTGCGGCAGGCATGTTCCTCGTCCTCTCCAAGTCCAAAAAGAGCCATGGCTCCATCGCCGATGAACTTGTCGAGATGGCCGCCCGCGTGCTCGACGGCCTGGCCGACGATGGTGAAATAACGGTTCAGGAGGAAGACGACATCATAGGGCAGCTTCGCCTCGGACAGCGTGGTGAAGTTACGCAGATCGCAAAAGAGGATGGCGATTTCCTCTTCCCGGCCGGGGCGGGCCAGCTGCGCATCGACCGGCAGGTCGCTCTGCTGGGGCGGCGAAACGAGAAGCGCGATACCAAGATCGCTCGTGGGGCGTAGCTGACAGCCGAGCCTCACATCCGAATCGGCATGGATGCGTCGCAATGTGGTTTGCTCTATGTCTCCGGGTGGCGGAAGCGGGCCTTTGCTGTTCAGAATCTTGACCCGACAGGTTGAGCAGCGCCCTTTGCCACCGCAGACCGAATAATGCGGTATGCCCGCAAGCCGGCTGGCCTCCAGAATGCTCAGCCCGGCCGGCACACGCGCCTGTGCGCCATGTTCGTAGCGGATTTCGATGGCCGTCAACCGTTGCCGCCAGCTGCGCACGCCGCGCAGGACGAAAACCAGCATTACCGCGCCGATAAACGACGTTTCCGCCGTCCCGGTGATGAACCGAATCTGCGTCTCCATTTCCCGTTGCAGCGGTAACTCGTCTTTTTGAATGGTATTGTCGACGAGCCCCGGAGGAAGCGCATATTTTTCGTCGATCTCCGCCAGCCATCGGCCGGCATCGCTGAAGCCCAGCAGCGCCAGAAGCGGCAGCATCACCGCCACCGTCATGAACAGCCCGGCTATGCGCGGGTACCAGTCGCGGTAACGTAGCCAGAAATACAGGCCGATGCATCCGTGGACCCAGATGACGATCAAGGCGAGGCTTTGCCACGCGCCCTGTATCGGGTTGTTGATCCACAGCCTGCGGATGACCGAGTAGTAGCCGACATCGATGCCATAAATCATATGCGACACGCGGATATTGACGGCGTGGCCGATGATCAGAAACGGGATCGACAGGCCGAAAATGACCTGAAGCGCTTCGCGCAACGGCATGCGCAATGTTCTGCGCAGATAAAGCGAGCGCAGAACAAGGCAGACATGCACCAGAACCGAGCCATAAAAAAGCAGGCTACTGATGGGGTTGAGCCAGATGAGGCTGAACCATTTTCGGGCCCGTTCGGCGGTGTCTATGGAGATGAGTGCAAGGGAGTGATTGAAAAGATGGGAAAATACAAAAGCAAATATGATGAGACCGGATAAAATCCGGGCCCGTCTCAAATTGGTCTCCGAAAAGAAACGGATCATGCAAATCCCATCATGTGGTCGCTCAGCGCAGAATCATCATTTAATAAGCCGTGACGTCCTTAGTGCAGGGAATCTCGTGGCAATATCGTGGAGCAAAAGGCTGGCAACGGTCAATTGTGCGTGTTCGAATGTCGCCGGCGCATGTCCTGTTTAAAAAGGAGCCGTTCGGTATGCTCTCGCCTTTTGTTTTACGCATCGTCCGGACATAAAACCGCTGCGCATTTTATTGGAAATTTTCTGGACGCACGATTGCAATCGCGACTTGGGGACGCTGCCAGGCACCCAAACTTTCGCCGAGACCAGGAGGTTGCGGTGACCGCGATCAGAGTTCGATTATCTGGCCGTCCATGGCAGCGAATGCGCCACCGAACTGGGCTTTCGCCTGTTTTTCGATACTGTCCAGCTCCTCGTCGCTGCGACTTGGGGCATGGTGTATGAAACCGACATTTTTTGCATCGGCCAGTTTGGCAAGGCGGATCGCCTGTTGCCAGGACGAATGGCCATAACCGCGATAAAGGCCCATTTCGTCGTCGGTGAACATGGCGTCGTAAAGGAAAAGATCGACATCCCTGATCAGATCGAGCACGGTTTCGTCGATGCTGCCCGGCTCATGCTCCGTATCGGTGATGATGGCGAGGGATTTTCCTTCCCAGTCCAGCCTGTAGCCGATGGCATTACCGGGATGATTGAGCATTCCGGTTCTGATTGAAAGGCCGGGGCGCGGGTTGAGCGTGTCGCCGGGCATGAAGTCCCGCGTCACCATTTTTGCGCAGCAAACCTCCAGCGGCACGGGGAACCAGGGTGGGCTCATGAAATCCTTGAGCATTTCCCGCGTTGTCATGATGCCTGCCAGGTGACCGGACCAAATAGCGACGTCGTTGCAGCTGTTGTAAAACGGCTTGAAGTAGGGGAAGCCGACGATGTGATCGTAATGACAGTGCGAGAAGAACAGATCGACGTTGGTAATGCCTTCCGCCCGCAACGCCAGACCGGCGGGATGAAGCCCAGACCCCGCATCGAACAAAAGAACATGATCTCCGCATCGTACTTCGATGCAGATGGTATTGCCGCCATATTTTCGGAAGTTTTCACCTGAAACAGGAAGCGTTCCCCGCGCGCCCCAGATCTTTACCCGAAAATTTCTATTACTTTCCCGACTTGCTGTGTCGGAATCGAACGCCATGACACACCCCAATAACAACGGAATCTTACACGCTTCCCCCATGAAGCCCGTTGTCTCTACAGATTTTTATATCCGCCTTTTCTGGCGGATGCCTTTACCTCTTATTCAGTCAGCATTTCATTTATATTGCAATGGTGCGACATTTATTTTTCTAATATCGCCCGTCGGGGTAGCAAGGAATTGCCGCTCATGTTCTGGCGCTTGCGCGCGCCTTGCTGAGTTCCGTCGTCGTCTGGGTGAGGCGTTCGGCAAGAACGCGCATGACTTTTATGGTGATATCCGGGAAATCGGACATGAGCTTGAAGAACTGCTCCTTGCCGATCCGCAGGGCTTCGACATTGGTGGAGGCGCGCACAGTTGCGGTTCTAACGCTGTCACAGAGGATGGCGATTTCGCCGACAATGGCGTTGCCGGTCATTTCCGCCACTTTCAATGTGCCTGATGGGGAATCGACCAGAACATCCACCTTGCCGGTCAGAACCACATAGGCCGCATCGCCGACATCCCCCTGCCGGAACAGCACGTCACCCGTATGATAGGACACCCGATCCGATGCAAAAGCGAGTAGTTTGAGCTTCGACGGTTCCATTTCCGAAAAAAACGGGACGCGTTTCAGCATTTGAATTTCGTCTTTGAAGAGCATTGCCTTACCCTATTCTTGTTCCACCTCGGCCACGTTCTTGGACTTATGTTGCGACCATGTCCTTGAATGTACCGTTTTCCTGCGCCAGAGTCTCGTAACTTCCGTCGGCGGTGATTAGTCCCTGGTGGACGAATATGACCCGGCCGAACATGCGTGAGAGCGTTGCATTCGACAGAACCCATATGATTGACGGGTTATTGTTGTTCTGTTTCAGGAGTGTGATGACCCGCTCGACAATTTCCTCCTGTTGTCGGGGATCGAGGCCGGGAAGGGGGCGATTAAAGACGTAATAGTCGGATTTGCGGATCAGCGCGCGGGCAAGATTGAGCTTCTGGCGCTGCAGCGGACCAAGCCGCTTGCCGCCGGCACCGAGGTTGAAATCGAGGCCGACCGCCAGAACACGCTCGTAGACGCCCTGCTTGCGCATGACATCGGCGACGATGTGGGTGATACGCCGCGAGGCATCGGTATAACGATGGCTGACCTTGCCGAAGAGAATATTGTCCAGCAGACTGGTGGCGCTCATATATTTCGTCGGATCGTAGATTTCGATGATGTTTTTCAGACTGTCGGGCAGGTTTTCATGGAACATGTGCCGGACTTCGATGATCCTGTTCATGATTTCCGGCGACAAGAGGCCGAAACGCTGCCGGGGCTCGATGTAAAAGAAGCTCAGCCGCAGCATCGCGCGTTTTTCGCTCTCATTGGCATCATCGAAACCACGGCCCTGCAGGCGCTGCAACATCTGCTGATAGACTGGAATGTCATCGGGCGTCATGAATGTCAGCTGCTGGAAGAAGGGATGGTCTCCCGGCAGATCGGCGAAGATTTCGACGATGTTTTCGGCGATCGTGTAACCCATCTCGAACAGGGTTTTGACAAGACCGGTTTCGCGCATCAGCGAGCGGAAATAATCGCTTTCGATGATGGTCCGGATCGTCTGGGAGGAGTCCCGCATGGTGCCGAACAGCAGGTTTTCGCCGACCGTCGCTTCGCTGTTGTAGCTCTCAAGCTCGAAAGGCGCGATGAGGCCGCTCAAGTTCTCCTTTTCCAGTTCGGCGCGCAGCACATGCCGCAGTTCCACGATGCGGGCGGCAAGATGCAGGTCGGTCAGGGGGTCGATCGACGAGCGCAGTGCAAACTCGAGGATATCCTGCGACAGTTCCACGCTGTCGAGCACGGCCAGGATTGCCCGAATGAGATTTTCCGGTTTGCCGTCACCGGACGGGCTGGAAGCGTAGTCGATCCATTCGCTGTTTATGTCGATCAGCGGATTGCCAGCCATCTTGGCTTCGCGGATTTCCCACTTGCGGTGTTCCAGAGCCGCACCCTCATAGTTCTTGTTTGCCAGCGGGGCGTGTTTCAGGCCGTAGAGCAGATTGTCCATCAGGCTGGCATGGAAAAAATAACTGTCCGAGGAGACATAGGAGATGCGCCGTCCCGTCAGCGATTCCGGCAGTTCCAGTATGTCGACATCATTGATGCTGATCTTGCCGGAGGCCGGCCAGAGTGTACGGCCGATCGCATCCGCAAGCGCTTCGCCTCCCGCGCCGCCGACGATGGCGATGACTTCACCCGGCTCGATCTTCAGCGATGCCTGCTCCAGAAGCCGGCTGCCGCTGTCGTCTTCCAGTGTCAGATTGGTGATGACGATCGGTGCGGTGATGGCTGCGACGGTTCCCGGCGACAGTTTCTGCACGTTCTCTTCGATCATGTTCGGGGCATTGAACTGTTCGAAGACCTGCTCGTATTTCACCTGCACATCCTGACGTGCCTGATCCCAGTCGATCAGTTCCTTCAGCGGTCCGGGCAATTCCTTGTAGGCGTTGATGACGGCGACCAGCTGGCCAACATCGAGGCTGCCCTTGAGGGTGAGATAACCGCCAAGCGCATAAAAGAAGAAGGGCGTAAGCTGCGCGAGGAAGTTATTGATGAATTTGACCAGAAACTTCCACTGGTAGAGATCGTAACGGATCTTGAAGATGTCGCCGAGCCGGTGGGAAGCATCGGCGCGCTCGAAATTTGACGTATCATAGGCGTGGATGGTGCCGATGCCGTCGACCATCTCGCCGATGCGCCCGGCAAGCTGGCGGGCGCTCAACTGCCGCTGGCGACCGAGTTCAATCAGGCGACGGCGCATCTTGGGGATGATGCCGACCTGAATGGCGGCCATGAAGGCAGCGATCAGACCCAGCCAGAAATTCTGCACGAGGATGAAGAAGAGAGCAGAGAGCGCCTGACCGCCGAGAAGCGCTGGCTGCACGAAGGCGTCGCCGGTAAAGCCGCCTAGCGGCTCGACCTCGTCCTTCACCATGCTGGAGATCTCAGCGCCCTTGACCCGCTTGAAATGGCTGGGTGGGAAGCGCAGGATCCTGTCGATCAGTTCAAAGCGGACACGCCGGAGAAGCCGTTCGCCAAGGCGGCCCTTGAAGGTATTGATGTAATATTTGAAAAGCCCGTTGATGACGACAAGCGCAAGGAATGTCAGGCTGAGCGCCATCAGCATCGACATGCGGTTGAGTTCGAGCCCGGGGAACAAGGTCACGGTGCCCCAATAAGGGATATCGACCGTGAGATGCATGAAAAGCTGTGTTGCGTTCGCCCCTTCGAAACCATCCCCCTGAATGGGGCCGTTGACGATCTGCTTGGGCAGATCGAAGGCGAGGAAGTAGGGGATCATGGACAGGGCCACGATCAGCAGAATGAAAAGCTGCTGCCGCCTCGTGTGCGACCAGATATAACGCGTAAGGCTTTGTTCCATATAAAACTTCTATGACCTGTCGGGGCAAGCCCGGGGTGTTGGTTTGCGCGGTGTCTAGACGATCCGGTGGGCGGGTGGCGCAAGCTCCTCCTGCAAATAGGTACGTGACTCGCTATTTATCAGTATATTCAAGCGGTTTCGAGCAAAATAGCATCCGCATCGAGGCTTACCCGCCACACTGAAAGATTGTTTTTGCAACCCGTGTGTCGCAATCCATATAAATGCGACAGTATTTTTAGAATTCTCTAATGTTATTGTTTTTAGTGTAGAACAGGCGTTAAGACACTTGGGTATAGTGATCCCGTAGTGGTTGAGCCAGACGCTGGCGCAATAGTGGCAAGGTCGATGGCGATAGATATTTCAGAGCGTGCAGGCGGCGAACCTCCCCTTGAGTCACGGCAGCTTTTCGACATTGCAGCGGATGGAATGATCGCGCATCCCGTTTCTTTTGAAGGGCTTGCCGGTATTTTTCATCCGGCGCGCAAAGATGTGCAGCGGGATCATGCGGTTCTTTTCGTCAGCCCGTGGGGCATGGAAGAGCTGTGCAGCCGCAAGTTTCAGCGCGTTCTGGCCGAGCGGCTGGCCGCTTCCGGCGTTGCCAGCCTGCGATTTGACTATCTTGGCTCAGGCGACGCGCTCGATCCGGACGATGTGGGTCGGGCGGCGGACTGGCTTTCCGACACGCGCGCGGCGTTTGAGTATCTGAAGCGTCTTTCCGGCTGTTCCGGGGTTGTCGTTGTCGCGCAGGGCCTCGGTTGCGCGATTGCAGCTCAGGCACTTGCCGGTACTGCACCCGCCGGTTCCATGGCTCTTCTGGCGCCGGTCGTCTCCGGTCGCGCCTATCTGCGTGAACTGGCGATGTGGTCCTCCATGATTGACGATGGTCTTGGTCTTTTACCCGCGCAACGCTCAGTACAGCCCGGGGCGATCGCCGGAATGACCATGCCTGTTGGTGTTGCGGATACGATCAAGAAGATCAATCTCTCCGGTCTTGAAACTGTTCCGGCCCGCAATGTCCTTGTGCTTGCGAGAGCCGGTCGTGTGACTGACAGTGATCTCGCCAGACATCTCGCGGCGCTTGGCGGTGAGGTGAAAGAGGCGGCTTTTTCGGGTTATGACGATCTCGTTTCCAGCCCGACGCTTTCGAAAATATCCGGCGATGTCGTGAACCGACTGGTGGATTGGGTCTTGTCACAGACCCATGCCGGGAACCCGGTCACACTCCCTGAAGATTTCACCATCAACGCGCCACAGCGCGGCAATGGCTTTTTCGAACAGCCGGTGCAATTTGGTGAGGGCGGACGGCTTTTCGGCATCTTTTGCGAGCCGGACCATCGACAACCGGTTTCTTCGGTCCTTCTGCTTGGCGCGGCCTATGACCGGCATGCGGGCTGGGGCAGGCTTTCCGTGCAGACCGCCCGTGCCCTTGCGCGTGCCGGTGTCGCGTCGCTGCGCTTCGATGCCGCCAATATTGCCGACAGCCCGCCGGTCAAAAACGTGCCGGATCAGGTTCTTTATGATGCCTCGCAGAATGACGATGTCTCTGCCGCTCTCGATTTTCTCGAGCGGCGCGGCAAAGGTCCCTTCATCGCGGCCGGCCGGTGCAGCGGTGCCTATCTCGCTTTCAACGGCGCGCTTGCGGATGGTCGGATCAGCGCAGTCGCTGCGGTCAACCCGGTCGTCTTCCACTGGCAGAAAGGCCGCTCCGTCGATGAAGCCTTGCACAAGCGTCCGCGCTCGTTTGGGGAGTACAGCCAGCGTTTTCGCCAGGGGGCAACGTTCAAGCGTCTCTTCAGCGGCGATGTGGATGTCATCAGTGCCGGACTTAACATCTTCAAGGCAACGATGAAGAAGCTTTCGACAAAAACGGCAAGGCTGTTCCGCCGGGGCAGCGAAGAAGGGCGCGCCGTTTACGGTGCTTTTGATTCACTCAAGGCAAAGGGCACCGCTGTCAGTCTGCTCTATAGCGACAATGACGACGGGCTTGAGCATTTTCGCTATTACTTCGATGCCGATGGTCGCGGGCTTTCGGCCTATCAGAATGTGTCGCTGACAATTATTGCCGATGCCGACCACAATCTTTCGACACCGGAAGCGAAAACGATCTTCATCGATGCGGTGACGCGATTGGCTCTAAAAGGAGAAACGCCGGCCGGAGCCCAGTGATACCACGTCTCCGGACGGTGGCGTTTCGATTGTCCCGGCCTCCGGCACAAGATTGATTGTCTTGCTCTCGCCGGGGGCGAGATGGAACCAGTTTTCCGAGGCACGATAGCCTTCCGCCGACACATGGACGGATTGCGCCAGCCGGTCGGTACCGATTTCGAGCGACCAGTTGCCGTTGGTTTCGCTGATACCCGAAGACAGATTGGCGGCATGCAGCGCTTTTTTCCGGCCGAGCGGAAAATGGAAGGCGTCGGCGATAACAAGCCCGGTTGCGACATCACGAAGCCGGGCGACCGTGACATCATGGGATGGCGGGCCGAAACGATAGGCATAGGTCGTGTCGAAAAAGGCGCCGAACAAATCGGTTGCGGCAATTATCTGGCTCTGCCGCGGCGAGAGCGTCAGCGGGCGTTTGGCGTGCACGACTGGCTGCATGCCGTCGCGCAGGCATGTCAGTTCCAGCATGGCGTCCAAGCTCTCGCTGGTTTCGTTGATGAGATGGATGTCCAGCCCGTTGGTGCCTTCATCGGAAAGGCTGAGCTGGACGGGGCGGAACGCGCGCTTTAATGCGTGCCAGACGGATTTGGGCCGGCCGGTGGCGTCGATGATACCCCAGCCAGCGCCGGGAACGAGATCCTGCAGGGTCCAGACCAGCGCGCCCCGACAAGAGGAACTGCTGCGCCGCCATTCGGCGAAGGTCGCTTCCATAACCTCGGCTGTTGCTGCACGGGACATGTCGAGATAAAGCCCGCCATCCTCGCGTCGCAGAACGTCCGGTTCAACGTCGTAAAGCAGCTTCAGATAATGGTCGCGAACATCTTCGAAATCCCAGGACGCGCCGCGATCGCGCGGCGTGCGGGCTTTCCAGCGTGGATCGTGCACGGCCACGCCGGGAAGATATTTGTCCAGCGTTTCCTGTTCGGGAATATTGGAAAAAGCCAGGCACTCGGCGGCAAAGCGCACATCGGCGCGGCGGGCATCTTCCAGCGGACGGCAATAGGCGCCCACACCATAATAGTGACCGACCCCGGCATTGGGGAAAAATGGCAGCGCGCCGCCGGAGGGGGAGTTGGTGACATAGGCCGCATCCGGCCGTTTCTCAGCCAGCACATCCGGAATAATCTCCTCGGTGAGCGTCGCCTTCCATATCTGTTCCGGCAGGCCGAGCATGGCGCCCTGCTGGTACATCTCGCTGCCGCCGCAGAAAACGGCGAGGGAGGGAGAAAGCGCTGTCGTCTCGAGGAACTGCGAGATTTCCGTAACAATATGCTGGCGCAGGCCGTCATCCTTTGCCGGGTAATCGAAATTGGCAAGCATGGCGTCCTGCCAGACCATGATGCCCAGTTCATCGCAAAGCGCGAAGAATTCCGGCGTCTCATAGGCCATGGTGCCGCCGATACGGATCATGTTCATGCCGGCTTCGGCTGCTTTTTTGAGCCATGGCTCGTAGTCCGGCCGTGTTCCCGGCAGGCGCACGATGTCGGCCGTCGCCCAGACTGCGCCGCGGCAGAAGACGGGTTGGCCGTTCACCTTGAGCCCGAAACCGTTGCCATCCTCGCCGTTATCGATCTCCACCTGGCGGAAACCCGTGCGCCCGAGCCTGTGTTGCTTGCCGTCCAACTCCAGAATGATGTCGTGCAGCGCGGGTCTGCCATGGGTGTGCGGCCACCAGATTTCGACGCCGGGTATGAGTAGTTCGCCGAGGAGTTTGCCGTCCTCGCCCTTTGAAAGATTGATACAGTAACCCGCGCAAATCACCCGTGCGGACTGGATGTCACGGTTCGCTTCAAGAGCGATGCTGACCTTTCCCGTGCCGGTATCGTCAAGCGAAGATTGCAGGGTGCAAAGCACGCTTTCCTGCTTGATGAGGCTGATGGGTCGCCATGGGCCAGCGGCATGGATTTCCGGGCACCAGCCGGGCATATGGCCAAGTGCGGTGGTACGGATCAGCCGCAACCCCTGTGTGTTCATCATCTGCGGACGCCAGCGGGCGCGCGGACCGTTTTTTTCGAGCCGTGGTGCAAGCGCCCGGAAACAGATCGAAAGTTCGTCCGCGCCTGTGAGCGTGACTGGCACTTCCAGCCTTTCGAACATGCTTTGGCTGGCGGCGATCAGCTCACCGTTGAAGAAGATTTCCGCAACGGTTGCGAGGCCGTCGAAGCGCAGTGTGGCCCGTTCCCGCACATCGGAAATCATCGTCAGCCGATACCAGGCATCCCTGTCGTTGAGCGTGACAGGAGCAAGACGATCGAATTTCCCGGCATCCTCCAGTGCCTGCGCCACCGTGCCGGGCACGGAGACGTGCAGGCTTTCAAGTGTTGCCGGGATGTCGGACGGGGTTTCGCAGGCATCGGCGGGCGTCAGTGTCAGCGTCCAGCCTTCACTCAGAAACTCCTCGCTTTCGCCCGGAAAATAAGTCCTCACGCGGCCTCGCTGGCGTCAGATAGTTTCGCCGCAAGGCTTTCCATCAAGCCATCCCATGCGTCCGCTGCCGGATCGAGCACGGATGCCAGCGCGTCGAATTTGCGGCGGGTGACAGCGCGGGCTAGCTGGAACTGCACGGTCTTGGCGACCTCGGAGATACGCAGCGCGTGGTCCCTTGCTTCGGAAAAACCGTCCTTGTCGAGCCATTCGAGATGGCTTGCCGCCAGTTCGAAATTGGCGCCGAGCTGGCGCAGCGTGTTGAAGGCATATTTGTGGAAAAAGCCGAAGGGCCTGTCGGCAACCTTTTCCACCTGCGCCGGAAACACGGCTGAAAAGGCTCTGACCGGATTGGCGGATGGCCGCCGTGAAAAATGAAATCTCAGCAATCGCTCGGCCGTCTTGCGAACATGGGCCGACGACGGATTGCTTTCTGCGAATTTCGCAAATTCGGTGTAGGGCAGGAAGGGTGGGTCGGTCTCGGCCAGATGGTGCTGGAACAACCCGTCGAAATCCTCGCCCGACAGATGGAAAAAGCCGGCATTGTGGAAGTAGTCTAGTTCCCGGTTCGCCAGATCGAGCCGGTTGATGGCGACGGTGGTTTTGCCGTGCTCCTTCTGATAGCCCACCCCATGGGTGTCGGGCATATAGAAGCTGTCCATCTCGACCAGGCAGATGCGACCGCGTTCCAACTGCGCCTCGATGTGGTTTTCCACCCGGTCGAAGATCGCCAGTTCGGTGGCGCGAACGCCATAAAGCGCTTCGAGATCTTCCAGCGGCACCTTGAAGAAGGTGAACTGGTCACCCTCAAAGTCCTGCGTCAGGGTGAAACCGAACATGGCTTCCGGCGGCAGGCCTTTCGAGGCCAGAACCTCTATCCACAAATCGATGTAGCAATTGGTCTCCGGCCACATTCTTTCGGAAGAATGGAGCGGATGTTGCACATAGTTCTTGGGATCAAGGCCCGGAAAAATCTGCCGCATGGATAATCAGCCCCAGAGGGTTTCCACGACCTTTGCAGGCCATTTCTTCACATCCAGACCATGATGCGCAAACAGCGCCAGAGCGATACGCTCAAGGCCGAAACCGACGCAGGCGGTATGGGCGACATCGCCGTTGGCGAGGTTCAGACCCCATTTCTGGCCGAAGGCATCCTGATGGTAGTTGAAGCTCATGCAGGCTGTCGGGTTGGTCGTCGATGTGACCGGGATCAGCAGTTCGAATTTCAGGTTCTGATCGCGCTGGTTGTTGGCGAGCATCTTGCCGGCGCGGCCGAAGAAAGGATCGTTGGCGACATCGATGGTGACGTCGAGGCCGACCGCCTTCATCATCTCGACGCCGCGATCCATCCAGGTCTGGCGGAATTCGGTGACGTCGGACTCTGTGCCCATGCAAACATATTCGCGCATGCGGAAAAGCTGCTGGCGCGCCGGATCCTTGGAGGGTTCGTGGCGGAAGCAATAGGACTGGATGTCATAGAGACCGCCGCCGGCGGGCAGCGCGCCGCGCTTGGCGATCGTCGGATAAAGCGGATAGCAGGCTGCCGGCGTCAGCACGATGTCTGTGGCTTTCTGGTCCTTGGTCCAGTCTTCACCCTCATCCATGCATTTCAGAAGGCTGACATGGTCAAGCTCGCAGCCGCAGAAGGAATGGACCGTGCCGGCCAGCTGCGGAAAGCTTTTCATGTAGCCGCTTTTTTCGAAGTAGGCGCGGTTGATGCCGGGCGGAAAACGGATCGCTTCGGCGCCATCGGCGGCGCCCGTGCGGTCGATCAGCCGCTCGAATGCGGCAATCACGTCCTCGAACTGGCCGCTGCGTCCATAAAGACCGTCCACACCCGTTTCAATCAGCAGGCCTTCTTCGAACAGTCGATCGAGGAACGATGTTTGCATGTCCATGGTCTTATCCCAAGAGGCTGGTGTCCTGCTTGTGAACCAGCAGGAGATTGGCGGAATTGCCGAGAATACGGTCGTTGGAAATCATCAGGCGGGCGGAATGCGCGTCGCGCAGATGCCGGCCGAGGCTGTAGGGCGTGCCGTTCTTGTAGCCCATGATGCCGCAGACCAGCATGGCGTGGTTGATGATCTCGAGAATGGTTTCCGAAGAGCAGATCTTTACATTGTTCATGGCGACAGCAAAAGCCATGGACATCAGCTTTTCGGCATCGCTCTTGGTGTCCTCATAAGCCTTGATGCCGGCAATGATATTGGATTTCACCACCTGCAGCTTGGTGGAGACCTCGGCAAGCCGTATCGCGCCGGGAGGGGCGGTGCCGGGCGATTTGCGGGCCGCGGCTCTGACGAAGGATTGCGCGCGCAGCACCGCGTCGGAGGCGATGCCATACCATACGGCGCTCCACAGGAGATGCGAGCTTGCAAGCATGGATTGTGCAGCGATTTCCGCGAAGGGCTTCGGGAAAATCTGCGCCGCCGGCGCTTCGCCGCGGAACAGGAAGCCGTCCGAACAGGTGCCGCGCATGCCGAGCGTATCCCAGATATGGGTCTTTTCGAGCGTGTACTGGTTTTTCAGGAAAACCGTCATCACCTGATCGGCAGGCGCGGCGTCCTTATGGGCGCGCGAGGTGATGAGGATCGCATCGGCATTACTGCCATAGGAAATGACGGTGGCATCCTTTTCCAGCCGGCAGCTATCGCCATCCACCTCGATCGCGCAGATGGAATTGCGCAGATTGCCGCCAATGCCGCCTTCGGTGGTGGCGGAGCCGAGCAGAAGCTGTTCGCCGGCGATGCGGCGCATGAAGCCCGCATGCCATGCGCTTGCCTCGCCGTGTTCCACCAGGCTGGACAGCTTGATGTGATGCATGGCGAAAATCATCGCAGCTGCCGAACAGGCCTGGCCGATCCGCGCGCAGATATCGGCGATTTGCTGCAGGGATGCGCCTTCACCGCCGAGGGCGGAGGGGACCTGGATGCCCAGCAGGCGTTCCTGCCGCAGCGCATCGACAGCTTCCTGCGGGAAGCGGCCGGTGACATCCACCTCATCCGCATGTTTGGCGGCAATGGTCGCGACACGGCCCGCGCGCGCGGACAGCGTTTCATCCTGCGGCGCTACGGTCACGTTCATCAGGCAGCCTCTTTACCATCCAGGATGAGCTTAACGGTGTCTTCAATGGCCTTGATGCTGGCGAAAGACTTGCGGTTCAGCAGATTGTCGGGAAACTCGATATCGAATGCTTCTTCGATACCCAGCATCAGTTGCACCGATGCAAAGGAAGAAAGGCCTGCCGCATAAAGATCTGCTTCATCTGCAATCGTATCGACGGGGGTGGGAAGCTGGCCGAATTTTGCCAGTATTTCACGAATAGTCGCATTCATTCCGACGTATCTCCAATGAAATTAACATTAGGAAGGTTTGTGCTTATCGTTATGTCGCAAACGATAATATTCACCTAAACCGTTAGGTTAATTACAACTAACGGCAGCATGCGCCATTCCCGCACCTTTGCCAAGCGTTGATCGGCGGCCTTGACAAAAGGCGGCCGGTGTTTTTTCCTGTGGCCATTCACCAGGGGTGTCCCGTCAAGGGGCTGAGATTCTGCTTTCATGCGCAGTGACCCGTTGAACCTGATCCAGTTCATACTGGCGTAGGGACGGTGCAAAAACCTGATGTCGGCTGGCGTGTGCATTGCGCTGTCGGCGGCGGTATTTTCCATCATTCCGGCTCGAACTGGGTCTCCACTGTCAAACTTTGGAGCCTCAAGATGAATATCGCTGCCAAGAATATCCCGCTGTCGGTCACCACCGGGCCGCATGCGGCCTCCACGAAAATCCACAAGCCAGGAATTTTACATCCGCATATCCGCGTGCCGATGCGCGAGATCGCCGTCCACCCGACGGCAGGCGAACCGCCGGTAACGGTTTATGATTCCTCCGGTCCCTATACCGATCCCACGCATCCCGTTCTGATTGAAAAAGGTCTGCCGCGACTGCGTCATGACTGGGTCGTGGCACGTGGTGATGTCGAGGCTTACGAGGGTCGGCACGTCAAGCCGGAGGATAACGGCTTTGCCACCGGCGAGCGCCTGACGCCGGAATTTTCCGTGCGCCACCAGCCACTCAGGGCGACTGCTGGCAAAGCGGTGACACAGCTTGCCTATGCGCGGGCCGGCATCATCACGCCGGAAATGGAATTCATCGCCATCCGCGAAAATCTCGGGCGCGAGGCGGCCAAGGAGAAGCTGGTGCGCGATGGAGAAAGCTTTGGCGCGCATATCCCTGACTACGTGACGGCCGAATTCGTTCGGCAGGAAGTGGCGTCGGGTCGGGCCATCATTCCTGCCAATATCAATCATTCGGAACTTGAGCCGATGATCATCGGCCGCAATTTTCTGGTGAAGATCAACGCCAATATCGGCAATTCCGCCGTCACTTCCTCCATGGCAGAGGAGGTGGAGAAGATGGTCTGGGCGATCCGCTGGGGTGCGGATACCGTCATGGACCTTTCGACCGGGCGCAACATCCACAATATCCGCGAATGGATCATCCGTAATTCGCCGGTGCCGATCGGCACGGTGCCGCTTTATCAGGCGCTGGAGAAGGTCAACGGCATTGCCGAGGATCTGAATTGGGAGGTATTTCGCGACACCCTGATCGAGCAGGCGGAGCAGGGCGTGGATTATTTCACCATCCATGCCGGCGTGCGGCTGCATTACATTCCGCTCACCGTCAACCGTGTTACCGGCATCGTCTCGCGCGGTGGGTCGATCATGGCCAAGTGGTGTCTGCATCATCATCGCGAAAGCTTTCTTTATGAGCATTTCGACGAGATTTGCGACATCTGCCGCGCCTATGACGTTTCCTTCTCGCTGGGCGATGGTCTGCGTCCCGGCTCGATTGCCGATGCCAACGACGCGGCTCAGTTCGCCGAGCTGGAGACGCTGGGCGAGCTGACGCAGATCGCCTGGGCGAAGGACTGCCAGGTGATGATCGAAGGCCCCGGCCATGTGCCGATGCACAAGATCAAGGAAAACATGGACAAGCAGTTGAAGACCTGCGGCGAGGCGCCCTTCTATACGCTTGGGCCGCTGACGACCGATATCGCGCCCGGTTACGACCACATTACGTCAGGCATCGGTGCGGCGATGATCGGCTGGTTCGGCACCGCGATGCTCTGCTACGTCACGCCCAAGGAACATCTCGGCCTGCCTGACCGTAACGACGTGAAGGTCGGTGTCATCACCTACAAGATCGCTGCCCATGCCGCCGACCTTGCCAAGGGCCATCCGGCGGCACAGGTGCGGGATGATGCGCTTTCGCGCGCAAGGTTCGAATTCCGCTGGGAAGATCAGTTCAACCTGTCGCTCGACCCGGATACGGCGCGGTCTTTCCATGATGAGACCCTGCCGAAGGAGGCGCACAAGGTCGCGCATTTCTGCTCCATGTGCGGGCCGAAATTCTGCTCGATGCGGATTTCCCATGATATCCGCGCCGAGGCGCAAAAGGAGGGGCTGGAGGCTATGGCCGCGCGCTTCAAGGAAGGCGGCGAGCTTTATATGCCGCTGCCGACGCCTGCGAATGCCGAATAAAATGCGCGTCCTTGTCAAGGGAACGGGGGTCGCCGGATTGACGGCGGCCTTCGAGCTGGCGCGGAGCGGCGTTATTGTCGAGGTCTCGGAGCGCAATTCCGAGCCTTCGCGCGGGGCGTCGTTCTATGCGGGCGGCATGCTGGCGCCCTGGTGCGAGCGTGAAAGTGCTCAAGAGGCGGTTCTGACGCTCGGTAAGGTGGCGCTTGATTGGTGGGACGAAGCGGCTCCCGGCCTTGTAGTCCGTAACGGCACGCTGGTGGTCGCGCCTGCCCGCGACAAGGCGGAGCTGTCTCGTTTCGCATCGCGGACCAGTGGTTATCGCTGGGTGGCTGAGGGTGAAATCGCTGCTCTGGAGCCTGACCTTGCCGGCCGGTTCCGATCCGGACTTTACTTCCCGGGCGAGGGACATCTCGATCCGCGTCTTGCTTTGAAATCGCTGCATGAGCGGCTTTGCGCCATGGGTGTGCCGTTTCATATGGGCGTTTCGGTGGATGAACAGCGGTTCGACCGGGTGGTGGATTGCACCGGGTCTGCGGCGGTAGGAACGATGTCCAGCCTCCGCGGTGTGCGGGGAGAGATGCTTTATCTCGGCACGCCAGAGATTTCCCTCTCCCGTCCCGTCCGGCTGCTGCATCCGCGCATTCCGCTTTACATCGTGCCGCGTGAGCCCGGCCGTTTCATGGTGGGTGCGACGATGATCGAGACGGAGGATGCCGGAGCGATTTCCGCCCGTTCGATGATGGAATTCCTCAATGCCGCCTATGCCGTGCATCCGGCCTTTGCGGAGGCGGAAATCATCGAGACCGGCACGGGCGTGCGGCCCGCCTATCCCGACAATCTGCCTGATGTCACGCAAGAGGGCCGGACCATCTTCATCAACGGCGCTTACCGGCATGGCTTTCTGCTCTCGCCGGCGATGGCGCAGCATGCGGCCGGGATCGTCTGCCAAACTCTTATTCAAAAGGAACAGGATCATGAAACTTCTGGTGAATGGCGACGAGCTTGATTTTGCCGCCGAGACGCTGGCCGGCCTGCTTGCCAGCCTCGAATATGAGGGCGAGTGGCTGGCGACGGCGGTCAATGGCGATCTGGTGCATTCGGAAGAGCGCGCCGATTATTTGCTGAAAGCGTTCGACCGTGTCGAAATCCTTTCGCCGATGCAGGGAGGTTGAGGCCATGCTGACGCTTTATGGCCGCGAGGTCTCGTCCCGTCTTTTGCTCGGTACGGCGCGTTATCCGTCGCCCGCCGTGCTTGCCCATGCGGTGCGGGCCAGCAATACCGATATTCTGACGATTTCGCTGCGTCGGGAAATGGCGGGCGGCAAGCAAGGCGGTCAGTTCTTCGAGCTGATCCGCGAACTGGACCGCCATATCCTGCCCAATACCGCCGGTTGCCACACCGTGAAGGAAGCGGTGCTGACGGCGAAGATGGCCCGTGAGGTGTTTCGTACGAACTGGATCAAGCTGGAAGTCATCGGTCATCACGATACCTTGCAGCCCGATGTCTTTGCGCTGGTGGAGGCGGCAAAAATCCTCTGCGACGAGGGTTTTGAGGTCTTTCCCTATACGACTGATGATCTTGTCGTGGGCGAAAAGCTGCTGGAGGCCGGCTGCAGGGTGCTGATGCCCTGGTGCGCGCCGATCGGCAGCGCCATGGGACCGCTTAACCTGACGGCACTGAAATCGATGCGGGCGCGGTTTCCCGATGTGCCGCTGATCGTCGATGCCGGTATCGGCCGGCCGTCACATGCGGTGACGGTGATGGAGCTTGGCTATGACGCTGTTTTGCTCAATACGGCGGTTGCCGGGGCACGTGAACCGGTCGGTATGGCGGAGGCTTTTGCCCGTGCGATAGAGGCTGGCCACTTGGCATTTCTGTCCGGGCCGCTGGAACCACGGGATATGGCCGTTCCCTCGACACCTCTTATCGGGACAGCGGTTTTCTCCTGATCGCGGCTTTTGCCAGAGGCGGGGCACGTCACCTTTTTGCGTTGACAGTGCCCGGCCGCGGCGGGATACCGGGAGCAAAGGGGAACGGCATGGCGACACGCAACAATCTTCTCACGGATATCGACGGCGTTTCGGTCGGCAATGTCACCGATCTCTCCCTCGGCTCCGGCGTCACGGCGATTGTTTTCGAAAAGCCTGCCATCGCCTCCGGCTCGGTTCTCGGCGGTGCGCCCGGTGGGCGCGATACTGGCCTGCTCGATCCAGCGATGACGGTTGAAACGGTGGATGCCTTGGTACTTTCCGGCGGTTCGGCCTTCGGGCTGGATGCGGCGGGCGGGGTTCAGGCCGGGTTGCGGAAGATCGGCCGCGGGTTGCAGGTAGGTTCCACCCGCGTGCCCATCGTGCCGCAGGCGATCCTGATGGATCTGCTAAACGGCGGCGACAAGGAGTGGGGATTGCATTCGCCTTATCGCGAGATGGGATATGCGGCCTTCAAGGCGGCAGGCCGCGCGGCGTTTGAACTCGGAACGGTTGGCGCAGGAACGGGCGCGACGACCGCCACCTTCAAGGGTGGCCTCGGTTCGGCCAGCGCCATCAGTTCCGGCGGCTATAAGGTGGCGGCCATCGTCGCGGTCAATGCGCTGGGTTCCGCGACTGTTGGCACAAGCCGTCATTTCTGGTCCGCGCCGTTTGAAATGCAGGGCGAATTCGGCGATTGCGGTTTTCCGGAGCATTTCGAACCGGACCATATCGCGCTGCGGCTCAAGGGGGTCAATCTCACCGCGACGACCATCGGCGCTGTCGTGACCGATGCGACACTTACAAAGGCGCAGGCGCATCGCCTCTCCATCATGGCGCATGACGGGCTGGCGCGTGCGGTTCTGCCCGCCCATTTGCCGAGCGACGGCGACACCATGTTCGCGGCTGCGACCGGCGACAAACCGCTTGAAGGCGGCGTTCATTTTGCCGAACTCTGCTATCTCGCCACAATCGTGATGGCGCGGGCGGTGGCGCGCGGTGTCCATGCGGCGACGGCGCTGCCGGTAGCGGGCGCACAAAAGGCCTATCGCGATCTTCATGGGCAGGACCGTTGAGCGATGAACGAAACAAGAGTACCGCTGAAACCCGTCCTTCGCATTGACTTCCCCCCTGGGGAGCGCCTGGGCCACGGAAAGATCGAGTTGATGGAGCTGATTGTTGAGACAGGCTCGATCTCGGCCGCCGGGCGGGCAATGGATATGTCCTATCGCCGCGCATGGCTGCTGGTCGATGCGCTGAACCATATGTTCAGGCAGCCGGTGATCGAATCGCAGCGCGGCGGCAAGCAGGGTGGCGGGGCGGCGCTGACTGCCTTCGGCACGGAACTGCTTGAGCGCTATCGCGGCATGGAAAGGCGGATGACCGAGGTCTTGCGTCAGGATATTGAGTGGCTGGAGGCCAACCGCAATCCCGAGGATGTCGTCAATAGGGATCGAGAGCCGCCGATTTTATGATCGCATGTATCGGTTTGCCGGGCTCCAGTTGCAGGCGTTCTCGCGAGAGATCGGTGATGCGCGACTGGATGATATCGCCACCGCAATCCACCTGAACCGTCACCATGCCGTCCTCGCTGACCGAGATATCTGCGATATGGCCTTCGAGAATGTTGAGCGCGCTGAGGCCTTCGGGCTTCACCAAAGCCAGCATGACATCGCGAGCCGGTATCAGCACCCGTGCAGGGTCGCCGGGTGCTCCTATTCTTGCCGGAACCTGAAGCAGTGCTGTGCTGAGCCTTACGGCGGCAAGCCCGTGCCGTGCATCGAAGCTTTCGATGTGTCCCGACAGAATGCTGCCCGCTTCCCGTCGCTCCAGATGGCTGCTGAAATCGGGTCTCCCCAGCACATCGGCCGCATTTCCCTGCGCCTCCACCTTGCCGTCTTTCATCACCACGATGCGGTCGGCAAGGCGGGCGACTTCCTGGATGGAATGGCTGACATAGACGATCGGAATTCTCGTCTCGTCGCGCAGCCGTTCGAGGTAGGGAATGATCTCGGCCTTGCGCTGTTCATCCAGCGAGGCGAGCGGTTCGTCCATCAGCAACAGTCTAGGGGAAGAAAGCAAGGCGCGGCCGATGGCAACGCGCTGTTTTTCGCCGCCTGAGAGTTTGTTCGGACGGCGCTGCAAGAGATGGCCGATGCCGAGCATGTCGACGATACGGTCATCCTGTACGACCTTCGTTTTGTCCGAGGTGAACCATCTGCCATAATTCAGGTTTTGCGCCACGCTGAGATGCGGGAAGAGCCGCGCCTCCTGAAAGACATAACCAAAACGGCGTCTGTGGGCCGGCAGGAACAGCCGGTTTCCGCTATCGGCCAGTACTTCGCCGTCGAGCGAGACTTTTCCTTCATCCGGCCGCAGCAGGCCGGCAATGATGCGGATCATCGATGTCTTGCCGGAGCCGGAGCGCCCGAAGAGTGCGGTCACGCCACCTTCGGAGGCAAATGACGCGTCAAGTTCGAAGGAGCCGAGGCGGTGGTGAGTTGAGACTGAAAGCGTCATTCCATGCTCACCCGTTTGCCAATGATGCGGGCCAGAAACTCCGAGACGAGCAAGGCGAGCATGGAAATCACGACGGAAACGATGGTCAGCCGCAATGCACCTGCGTCGCCGCCGGGCACCTGCGTGAAGGTGTAGATGGCGGCGGAAAGCGTCTGGGTCTCGCCCGGAATGTTTGAAACGAAGGTAATGGTCGCGCCGAATTCGCCCATGGCCTTGGCAAAAGCGAGGATCATGCCGGCGATGATGCCGGGGAGCGTCAGGGGGAGCGTGACGGTGAGGAACACCCAGAACGGGCTTGCCCCCAGGGTACCCGCTGCCTCTTCCAGCTTGCGGTCCACCGCCTCAATGGAAAGGCGGATGGAGCGCACCATCAGCGGAAAGGCCATGACGGCGCAGGCGAGCGCTGCACCGGTCCAGCGGAAGGAAAAGACGATGCCGAAATAAGTATCGAGAAATTGCCCGATCGCGCCCCTGCGGCCGAAGAGAACGAGCAGCAGAAAGCCGGTGACGACGGGTGGCAGAATGAGTGGCAGGTGGACGATGCCGTTCAGCAGCGACTTGCCCCAGAAGCGGCCGCGGGCCAGCGCCACGGCCACCGCAATGCCAAAGGGCAGGCTGGCAAGCATGGCGATGGAGGACACCCACAGGCTGAGCCTGATAGCCGTCCATTCTTCAGGGCTGAGTGTCCACCAATGCAATGCCATATCCTGCAATCGTCAAGTTTCATGGCCCACCGGGAGGTGGGCCTGAGACAAGCTTATTTCAAAACGGTAAAGCCTTGCTTTTCGAAGAAGGGCGTTGCCTTGGCCGACTTCAGGAAGTCCAGATAGGCCTTTGCTGCCGGGGACTTTGCTTCTGAGAGAATGGCGACCGGGTAGATGATCGGCGGGTGGCTGTCTTCCGGGAAGGTGCCGACAATCGTTACGCCCGGATCGGCGGCGGCGTCGGTCTGGTAAACGATACCGTAGGGTGCTTCACCGCGCGAGACGAGCAGCAGGGCTGCACGCACGCTTTCAGCGCCGGCGACTTTCTTTTCAACCGAAGACCAGGCGCCGAGCTTTTCCAGAGCGGCCTTGCCGTATTTGCCGGCGGGAACGGAATCGACCGCGCCCATGGCCAGACGGCCTTCACCCACGAGAGCAGCAAGATCGAAGCCCTGCTTGATATCGACCGGCTTTGCCTTGTCTGCGGGAGCGACGAGAACGATGCGATTGCCGAGAAGATTGGAGCGGCTGTCAGCATTGATCAGCTTCTTTTCGGCGACATAGTCCATCCATGCAAGGTCAGCGGAAATGAAGATATCCGCCGGCGCGCCCTGCTCGATCTGCTTGGCGAGCGCGGAGCTTGCGGCATAAGAAACGGTCGCTTCGTTGCCGCTTTCCTTTGCCCATTCGGAATTGATGGCGTCGAGCGCGTTTTTCATGCTCGCGGCAGCAAAGACCGTAACTTTTTCGGCGGCATGGGCCGGAACACCCACAAAGGAAGCTGCCACCCAGAAGGAGGTGGCGGCGGCAATGGTTTTGAAGAAGCTGCGACGCAAAAGTCTCATGGTCTGTTACCCCCGTTTCGAGATATTCTGGTGAATATATCGATAGGCCTATAGGGCAATCATTATATTTTCAAGAATATATCGATGGGTTGGGAAAAAGGCCGCAGCTTTGGCTGGCGCGGTCAGTGAAAAAAGTTCGAAAACTTGTCATTCGTCATGTTCTCACCTGTGCCCGACATCGCAGGCATAACTGCCCGCATATCCGATCAGAAACGTTCGCCGGCGAAATGGGCGATCTGTGCGCCCGCTTCGTAGTAAGCTTCCTTCACCGCACGGAAAGCCTGTGCCTTGGGTTCCGTTATCGGCAGGGGCAGGTCGCTTTCGGTTATGTCACCCAGAATATGCTGTGCAATTACCTTACCGAAGGCGGTGCCGGGCGCGATACCGCGGCCATTATAGCCTGAAAAGCCGACGACGTTGTCTGCGAATTTGTGAAGGCGCGGCACGGCATTGTCGGTCATGCCGATCTGGCCATACCATTCACATTCGAATTCCGTATCCCCGAGCTGCGGGAAGAGCCGCTTCAGCGAGCGTTTCGCCCAGGCCCGGTGAATGGCGCCGCCGGTGCCACGCAGGGCGCCGACACTGCCGAACACCAGTCGGCCGGCCTTGTCCATGCGGAAGGATGAGAGGATTTCCTTCGTATCCCAACAGCCCTCACGGCCCGGCAAAATGCTTTTTTTAAGGTTGTCGCCGAGCGGTTTCGTGGCGAAGTTGAAATAGGGCAGGTAGGTCTGTTCGTCACGGACAATCTGCCACGGGCCGGTGCTATAGGCTTCGGTGGCCACGACGATCCAGTTGGCGGTTACCGATCCCTGCTGCGTCTTCACCACCCATTGTCCACCGCTGCGTTCGGTCGCCACCACGGGGCTTGCGGTGTGCAGCCTTGCACCTGCATTTTGTGCGGCGATGGCGAGACCACGAACATAGGCAAGCGGCTGGATCGTGCCGGCGCGGGTGTCCAGAAGAGAACCGGAATAAGCCGTGCTGCCGATGCGCCTTGCCGTTTCATCGGCATCGAGAACACGCACGGGCGCGCCCCTCGCAGCCCATTGTTCACAACGCTCGCGAATTTCGGTGAGGCCTTTCTCGCCGACGGCGCAATGTAAGGTGCCGTTTTTTTCGATCTCGCAGGGAATCTCGTGTTTTTCCACCAGTGTGCGGACGAGCAGCGGCGCATCGCCTAAAAGGCCGAGAAGACGTTCCCCATAAACCTCGCCCAGTACACCCGGCAATTCCCTGGGCATGACCCACATGCCGCCATTGATGAGGCCGACATTACGGCCTGCGCCGCCGAAGCCGATTTCCTTAGCCTCGAGAAGGACGACGTCCACGCCTCTTTCAGCAAGATGCAGGGCGGCGGATTGCCCGGTGAAACCGCCACCGACAATGACGACATCGGCAACCGTCGAGCCCTGCAAGGCGGGCGTTACGGGCGGATGCGGCGCGGTCTTTTCCCAGAGGCCGTGCGAGCGGGGGTCGTTGTACATCGTTCCACCATATTCCGGGCCAGTTCATTTGTTTTTCGTATGAGTGACAAGCCCTTGTTTATGAGACTTTACAAGCGGTCGCGCCTGTTGAATATCGACATATCGTCAAGAGTTCATTCCGGGAGGGAATATGGTTCTGCCGCCGCGCCGTTTTCTGCCATCGCTTTCGCTGCTGGCGGCCTTCGAAGCCGCTTCGCGGGCGGGGAGCGTTACCGCTGCGGCGAGGGAACTCGGCCTGACGCAGGGCGCGGTCAGCCGGCAAATCCTGGCGCTGGAAGAACAACTTGGCGTGGCGCTGTTTGTTCGCGAGCGGCAGACGATCCGGCTGACAAGGGCGGGGGAGGGTTATGCGCGGGAAATTCGCGAAGCCCTGCGGCGCATATCGACCGCTTCGCTTAATCTGCGCGCCAACCCGGATGGCGGCACGCTCAATCTCGGTGTTCTGCCCAGCTTCGGCACACGCTGGCTCGTGCCGCGCCTTCCCGATTTCATCGCCCGGCATCCGGGTGTTTCGGTCAATCTTCTGACGCGGTCGTCGCTGTTCGATTTTCGGACCGATACCGTCGACGCGGCGATTCATTTCGGTCTGCCACACTGGCCGGGCACCGAGCTGGTTTTCCTGATGCATGAAAAGGTCGTTCCGGTATGCAGCCCGGCCTTCAGGGAGCGCCATGAACTTTCAAGGCCGGGCGATCTGTTGCAGGTACCGCTGCTGCATATGACGTCACGGCCGGATGCCTGGGAACAATGGTTTCGCGGCCATGATGTGCGTTTTGACAATGTGCACGGCATGCTCTTCGATCAGTTCACCACCATTGCCGAAGCTGCAGGTGCGGGGCTCGGCGTATCGCTCATTCCCTCCTTCATGATCGAGGAGGAGTTGCGAAGTGGGCGTCTGGTTGCGGCTGTTGCGGGGGAAGTGGAAAGCGAAGAGGCCTATTACCTTGCCTGCATGCCTGATCGCGCCGGTTATGCGCCGCTTGAGAGCTTCCGGCGCTGGATCGTTGCCGAGGCGGCAATTGGGCCGGGAGCGTTTTCGGCGTAAACCGGCGGGCGGTCTTGCAAGTCTGCTGCGGCTCAGCCAATAGTGCGCCATGACGCGTGGCGCCAGATGCCACACACCGAAAGTTCCAATACGGGAGATGTCCGTGAAGCCCATTTTTGTTCAGCTTCAATGTGAGCCCGGCAAGACCTATGATGTCGCCGACGCCATCTATAAAACCGAACTGGTTTCCGAGCTTTATTCCACCAGTGGCGAATATGATCTGCTGCTGAAAATCTATCTTCCGCAGGAAGAGGATATTGGCAAGTTCATCAACCAGAACATCGTCAATATTCCAGGAATCGTCCGCTCGCTGACGACGCTGACCTTCACCGCGTTCTGACGCGGATAAGCATTCATGCATTGATATCATCGCTGTGAAGGCGGTGGTCGGGCTTCCCGGGGGTGCCCGCCGCTTCATCGAAGCTAGATGTGTGTTTTTTACGGGAAGGCCTTATCGGGGCTTTTCAGATCAGCGGGCGGGTGTGTTTTGATACACCCTGCAGCAAACTGTCATGCAAAATAAAAACGCGCCATCGGCCCGCAATTTGGGGTCCGATATTTGGCGCGCTTTGGTTTTGACGGTTCTGTGAGCAGGCGATGGTTTTCCGGCATCAGGCCGCGGCCAGATTCCGGTTGCGCACGAGATCACGGATTGCGATCCGCACGTCATCGGCACTGTCGAACTTCTGTTCGTCCAGATCGTGAACGTGGAACTTCACCGCGATGAACTTCAACCGGTCGTTGTCCGGTATGACGATGCCGACGGGTTCGCCAGCGAATTCAATAACTTGCTTTTGCATAGATATACTCCCGCTGTGGCTAATTCACAGCATGTTGTCGAACTGAATTTCAGGAAATTGAGACCGTTAAGTCACATTCGACAGCAGCGGGAACACGTGGATTTAAATCCAGCATTCCAGGACACAAGACCAAGGATTGCGTTAATGTTGATATATTTTGACATGACACACTCCCTGTAATTGGTGTTGGTCCGGAATCAGGAGACTCGTTCTCCAGTTAGACACTGATAATCCAGACCTGTACGAAAATCAATGCTGATTGTTATAGGTAGAATATTTTTCTTTATGATGACAGGAGAGGGGCGGAATTGTGAAATTTTTGTTTTCGTTGGGGGCCGCCCGCAAAAGCCCGGCACAGAGGGCTTTTTATGTTTTTTTTAATTGCTGCCAGCCGTCCGCGGCGGGTAAATATGATCGTTTCCGTTGAAATCGGATATGGAATAACAGCCATCGCGGGTTTTTTCGGCCGCATTTGAGCCAATTGCCGCCTTGCCGTGGCCTCCGGGTATGTCGAGAACATAGGTCGGCTGGCAGAGACCGGAGAGATTTCCCCGCAGAGCGGAAACGATTCGCTGGCCGTCTTCGATCGTCAGCCGGAAATGGCTGGTGCCGGGCGCAAGATCTGGATGGTGCAGGTAATAGGGCTTGATGCGGGTCTCAACGAAGGCGCGCATAAGCTCGGCCAGAGTTGCCGGGTCGTCATTGACACCCTTCAGAAGAACCGTCTGGCTGACCATGGCTACGCCGGCATCAATCAGCCGCGCGCAGGCGCTTCTGGCTTCGTCGCCAAGTTCGCGTGCGTGATTGGCGTGCAGAGCCACATAGGTGGTCTTGCCGCTGGCTTTCAGGGCTTCGATCAGCGGCCCGTCGATGCGCTCAGGATCGACGACCGGCACGCGGGTATGAAAACGAACGATCTTCACATGCGGTATGTCTTTTAACCGCTTCATCAGATCGGACAGGCGTCGCGCCGAGAGCACCAGCGGATCGCCGCCGGTGAGGATCACCTCCCAGATGGCCGGGTTGGCTTTTATGTAGTCGAATGCGGTGTCCAGCTCCTCCGGGCTCATCATGCCGTTGCCCTGCGGGCCGACCATTTCGCGACGGAAACAGAAACGGCAATAGACGGGGCAGACATGCACTGCCTTTAAAAGAACCCGGTCGGGATAACGGTGAACGATGCCATGCACGGGGCTATGGGCATCGTCACCGATCGGATCGTCCCGTTCTTCGGGAAGGTGGTTAAGTTCGGCCGTATCCGGCACGAATTGCCGGGCAATGGGATCCTGTGGGTCGCGGCTGTCGATGAGGTCGGCAATCGGTGGCGTGATCGCCAGCGCGTAACGCTGCGTCACCGCGCGCAGGCTTTCCAGCGCGCTCGCCTCGATCAGCCCTGCTTCGACAAGCGCTTCCGGTGTCTTGATGGTTTCAAGCCTTGTCATCGTCCATATTCCGCAACGGGTGCCCACATGACGAGATCGATGCGGGGAGCGCCGGTTGCCAGCATTACCAGCCGGTCAAAACCGAGCGCGATGCCGCTGGCCTGCGGCATGATGGCGAGAGCCGCCAGAAAATCCTCGTCCAGCGGATAGGTCTCGCCATAGACCCGCTGCTTCTCGGCCATTTCCATTTCGAAGCGCCGTCTTTGCTCTGCAGCGTCGGTCAATTCACCGAAGGCATTGGCAAGTTCCACGCCGCAGGCATAAAGCTCGAAACGTTCCGCCACCCGCGCATCTTTCGCGGACTTGCGGGCAAGGGCTGCTTCACTGGTTGGGTATTCATCGAGAATGGTGGCGCGACCGAAACCCAGTTCCGGCTCCACCCGCTCGACGATGACGCGGCTGAACATATCCGCCCAGGTGTCATCTTCGGCGACGCGGATACCGGCATTGGTAAGGCTGGCGGCGAGGTGCCGCTCGTCTGTCTCACCGTTTCGGCTGATGGTGGCCAGAAGGTCTATCCCCGCATAACGCTCGAAGGCCTCGGCGACGCTCAGGCGTTCGGGCTCCAGAAACGGATCGACACTGCGGCCACGATAGGTGAAGTTTTTTGTGCCGGTGGTTTCAGCGGCCAGTGCCAGAAGATCGGCGCTGTCCTTCATCAGGCTCTCATAGGTTTCACCGACCCGATACCATTCCAGCATGGTGAATTCCGGGTGGTGCAGGGGGCCTCTTTCCCGGTTCCTGTAAACATGGGCGAAACAGGAAATACGTTTTTCACCGGCCGCGAGCAGCTTCTTGCAGGCGAATTCCGGCGAGGTATGGAGATAGAGCGGTACGGCATCGCCGCCCGGCGTCAGGCCCTCAGTGGCAAAGGCGTGCAGGTGGGCCTCGTTACCGGGGGAAATCTGCAGGGTGGCGGTATCGACCTCGAGAAAATCGGCGCGGGCAAAGTGGCTGCGAAATGCCGACTGGATCGCGTTGCGGCCAATGAGAAAAGCGCGGCGGTCGGCATGGACGTCGGGCGTCCACCAGGGCGACATTGTCTCGTTGCTTGCACGCATCTTCTCTTCTTTTCCGTCTTCTCTGCGGCGCCTGTTGCGGATAAACGGCCCGCAAAACGCCTGATCGCGTCATTTAAAGCAATTCCGGGCGGAAAACCGCTAGGCACTCTTCCGCGAATTGCTGTAGAAGGCTGGCAATTCGCGCGGATTTAAGGTAGTTGCGCCCCAGAAAAAAGACAAAATGTCTGCCGGGGCCGGTGCTGCCGCGCAGTCCTTTACGACGCATTTCATCGAGTTACAAGGAAGTCATATGGTCAAGGTTATCGCCTCATCCGTCCGCAAGGGCAATGTTCTCGACGTGGACGGCAAGCTTTACGTCGTTCTTACCGCGCAGAACTTTCACCCCGGCAAGGGCACGCCGGTTACGCAGGTGGACATGCGCCGCATCGTTGATGGCACGAAGGTCTCCGAGCGTTGGCGCACCACCGAACAGGTCGAGCGCGCTTTCGTCGAAGACCTGAACTTCCAGTTCCTTTATGAAGACGGCGAAGGCTTCCACTTCATGAACCCGGAAAACTATGACCAGGTCGTGGTTGATGTCGAGACGATGGGTGACCAGAAGGCATACCTGCAGGAAGGCATGACCTGCGTTCTTTCCATCCACGAAGGCAACCCGCTGGCTGTTGAACTGCCGCGCCACGTGACGCTGGAAATCATGGAGACGGAACCGGTTGTGAAGGGCCAGACGGCTTCTTCGTCCTACAAGCCGGCAATCCTTTCCAACGGCATCCGTACGATGGTTCCGCCGCATATCGATGCCGGCATCCGCGTCGTCATCGCCACGGAAGACAATTCCTACGTTGAGCGTGCCAAGAACTGAGCCTGGTGACGGGTTAACAAAAAGCACCGGGTGACCGGTGCTTTTTTTATGTCTGGAACAATAAAAAAGCCGCGTCGAAACGCGGGCTTTTTCGTTTGCCTCGTGGCGTGTCTTACATGGCCTTCGCCGCGGTCCGGGTCGGGCCGGCTGCTTTCTTCGGGGCTGGCTGGCCAACGGCATAACCGCCGCCGAGCGCCACGTTCAGCGACACGTAGTCCTGTGCAGTCGTCTGGATCGCCGTGGCAAGGTTTGCCTGCGCATCCGAGACAGAGCGCTGAGCATCCAGAACATCGAGCAGGGACGATGCGCCATCACGATAGCTGGCGGTGGAGAGCTGCAGCGCTTCCTGGTAGGAGGCGACGGTCTTTCTCAGCGCATCGACGGTACGCTGGTCGCGATTGACGGCGGCCAGGGCGTTCTCGACTTCTTCCACCGCGTTAAGAACGGTCGATTTCCAGACGAGATATTGTTCGCGCGCCTGCGAGTTGGCGATGTCGACGTTGGCGCGCAGTCGGCCACCATCAAGGATCGGAAGAGTGAGGCTCGGACCGAAGGACCAGCTATTGGCCGTTCCTCTACCGCCGCCGCTCAGGAAATTGTAGCTCGGGGTGATCGCGCCACCAAGCTCGATGCTCGGATAAAGTTGAGCCTCGGTTACACCGATCGTGGCGACAGCAGCGGCAAGGTTGCGTTCGGCGACGCGAATGTCCGGACGGTTGCGGATCAGGTCGGCCGGGATACCGGTGCGGGGAATCGCGCGCGCAACAGGCTGGCGTGCGCCCTTCTGCAGTTCGGTAATAAGCGATGAGGCCGGCATGCCGAGCAGGGTCGCGATGCGATGCGCGGCCTTGCGGAAGCTGGTTTCAAGGCCGGGGATCTGTGACAGCGTGGAATTGACCAGACCTTCGGACTGGACGACGTCAAGACGCGAGGCCGCACCGGCCTCGAGCTGCAACTTGGTCAGATCAAGCGTTTCGCGGCGGGAAGACAGGTTCTGACGGGCAATCGCCAGACGCTCCTGATAATAGCGCACGTCGATATAGGCTGCGGCCACTGACGAAATCAGTGTCAGGCGCTGAACATCAACGGTAGAATAAGCGGCATCGAGCGACGCATTGGCGCTTTCCGTTGCACGGCGGTAGCGGCCGAAGAGATCGAGGAACCAGGAAACGCTGAGGCCGCCGTTGGACACGTTGGTGACGGGAACGTCACGGTAGCTGCCCTTGGTTCCGCTGGTCGTGTGGCTGCCACTGCCCGTCAGGCTTGGCAGGCCGCCGGCGCCTTCCACGATCACCTGGGCCTGCGCCTGATTGATACGTTCGATCGCCTGCATCACGGTCAGGTTCTGCGCCAGGCCGGTGGAAACGTAACCGTTCAGGCGGCCGTCGTTGAAGGCAGTCCACCATGCAACGCTGCTGATGTCGCCATTACTGGTTTTTCCGGCTTCCGCAAACTTTCCCGGCAATTGAACTTCCGGCGTCTTGTGGTCGGGTCCAACAACGCAGCCTGAGAGCAGCAGCATTGTCAGGGGAAGAGTAGCGCGAATAGACAGCATATAATTTTCCCAATTCTCTAGGTTGGCTTACCGAGCGCGGCTTGCTGACAAATGGGCTGCGCGGTCGATATGCCGTAGAAACGTGCATTTGCCAAATCGGCAACATTTCTAGCAGCGTATTAACGGTTGGCACAGCCCATTTTTGTTTTGTTAACGCCTTGAAAGGCGACGAATGATGACGAAAAAGGACGGAACGAAGAAAATTCCGAGCAGTGTTGCAGAAAGCATACCACCCAGCACCCCGATACCGATTGCATTTTGCGCCGCGGAACCTGCCCCGGTTGCAATGGCGAGAGGTACGACACCGAGGATAAAGGCGAGCGACGTCATGATGATCGGACGCAGGCGCAGCTTCGCAGCCTCCAGTGTCGCCTCCAGCAAAGTTAAGCCGTGCTCCTGCCTTTCCTTGGCGAATTCGACGATCAGGATCGCGTTTTTCGCCGCAAGGCCGATGGTCGTCAGCAGGCCCACCTTGAAGTAGACGTCGTTCGACTGGCCGAAGAAATGTGCTGCGGTCAATGCGCCAAGCACACCCACCGGCACGGCCATGATGACCGAGAAGGGGATGGACCAGCTTTCATAAAGCGCGGCAAGGCAAAGGAATACGATGAGCACCGACAGCGCGTAAAGCATGGGCGCCTGCGAACCGGACAGACGTTCCTGGTAGGAAATGCCCTGCCACGCCACGGTGTAGCCGCCCGGCAGGCTTGCCGTCAGCCGCTCCATCTCGTCCATGGCGTCACCGGAGGCGACACCCGTCCCGGCGGTACCTTCAAGCGAGATTGCGCCCGTACCATTGTAGCGTGCCAGAGACGGCGGCGCGTTGATCCACTTCACCTCGCTGAAGGAGGAGAAGGGCACCATTTCGCCGTTGGTGTTGCGGGCATACCAGAACTTGAGGTCGTCCGGCTGCATGCGATAGGGCGCGTCGCTCTGGACATAGACGGGCTTGAGTTCGCCGTTGAGCGTGAAGTCATTGACATCCCGGCCGGCAAAGATCGTCGTCAGCATGAGATTCACGGAGGCAAGATCGACGCCCATGGCTCCCATCTTTTCCTGATCGAGAATGATCTTCATCTGCGTTTCATTGTCCTGGCTGTCGCTTCGAAGCGAACTGATCTTCGGATTGCCGGTGGCAAGCGCGATCAGTTCCTTGGATGAGGCAGTCAGGGCGTCAGTGCCGTTGCGGCCGCTATCCACGAGATACATCGAGAAACCGCTCGATGTACCCATGCCCTGAATTGCTGGCGGCAGAAGCGGGAAGACCTGCGCATCGCGGAAACCGAAGAAGGTGCCCATGGCGCGCTGCACGATGGCGGCAGCGTGCTGATCGGGCGCGGTTCGTTCGCCGAAATCCTTGAGCTTGGTGAAGACGATTGCGTTGTTCTGACCCGAGCCGCTGAAGCTGAAGCCAAGCACGCCGAAAACCGATTCGACATTGGCGGCTTCTTTTTCGCGGAAGTAGCTCTCGACCTGCTTCACCACCTCGTTGGTGCGTTCAATGTTCGAACCGGTCGGCGTCTGAATGATCGTCAGAAGCACGCCCTGGTCTTCCTGTGGCAGGAACGAGCTTGGCAGCTTGCTGAAGAACCAGGCGCAGCCGCCAATGACGATTGCAAAGAGGATCATCACGCGCAGGGGGCGTTTCAGCAGGTAGCCGATGGAGGAAACATAGCCGTCCGTCGTCTTGCCGAAGCCGCGGTTGAACCACGCGCCCGGTCCGCGCTGCTTTTTATGGTGGTCGATGGGCTTTAGCATCGTGGCGCAGAGCGCCGGCGTCAGAACGATGGCGACCACCGCTGAAAGCAGCATGGCTGAAACGATGGTGATCGAGAACTGACGATAGATGATGCCAGTCGATCCGCCGAAGAAGGCCATCGGAATGAACACGGCCGTCAATACAAGCGCGATGCCGATGATCGCGCCGGTGATTTCACCCATCGATTTTTCGGTTGCCTCGACCGGCGACAGGCCTTCTTCCGACATGATGCGCTCGACGTTTTCAACAACGACGATGGCGTCATCGACGAGAAGGCCGATGGCCAGAACCATGGCGAACATGGTGAGGGTGTTGATGGAATATCCCGTCAGCGCAAGGATGCCGAAGGTGCCGAGAAGCACGACGGGCACGGCAATCATCGGAATGAAGGTGGCTCTGAGGTTTTGCAGGAACACCAGAAGCACGACGAAGACGAGGATGATCGCTTCGATCAGCGTATGCACCACTTTCTCGATCGAAAGCTTCACGAAGGGTGTCGTGTCGTAGGGATATTCGATCGAAACGCCTTCGGGCAGCGAACCCTCGACGGCCGAGAGCGCCGACTTTACGCGCGCCGCCGTATCGAGCGCGTTCGCACCCGTGGCAAGATTGACCGCGAAACCGGCAGAAGGCCGGCCGTTGGAGCGGGAATCGCCGCCATAGGTTTCCTGGCCGATCTCGATGCGAGCCACGTCGCTGAGGCGGACGGTCGAGCCATCCTTTTCGACTTTCAGGATCACCGATTCGAAATCGGCGACCGTGGTGAGCTGGCTCTGCGCCGTTACCGTCACGTTGAGCTGCTGACCCTTGACGGCAGGCACCGCGCCGAGCGAGCCGACCGAAACCTGCGTGTTCTGGCTTTGGATGGCGCCGGTGACGTCGGCCGTGGTCAGCTGATATTTGTTGAGCTTGAACGGATCCAGCCAGATGCGCATCGCATATTCGGAGCCGAAGACGTTGATGCTGCCCACACCTTCCAGACGCTTGATCTGGTCTTCGACGCGTGAGGAGAACACGTCGCCGAGATCGGCTGAATTGCGCTTGCCGTCGGTCGAGATCAGCGCCCCCACCATCAGGATGCTCGATGTGGAGCGGCTGACCTGGATACCCTGCTGCTGCACGGTATCAGGCAACTGCGACTGGACGAGCTGCAGCTTGTTCTGCACCTGAACCTGCGCGATGTCAGGCATGATGCTGTTACCGAAGGTCAGTGTCACTTCGGCGCTGCCGGTGGAGGAAGACGACGTCATATAGGTGAGGTCGTCGAGGCCGGTCATGCCGTCCTCGATGATCGTCGTCACTGATTTTTCGACTGTTTCGGCGCTGGCGCCGTTATAGGTCGCGCTGACGCGCACCGTCGTCGGTGCAATATCGGGATATTGCGAGATGGAGAGCGTCGCGATTGCCAACGCGCCGCCCAGCATGATGACGATGGCGATAACCCATGCAAAAACGGGGCGCCGGATGAAGAAATGGGCCATGGCAGTCCTGCCTTACCTTTTACGAGCTTCGACCGAGGGTTTCGTGCTCATGCTTATTTCGAGGGGGCGGCGGCAGGCGGAGCTTGCTGCGGCAGAACAACGATACCGCGATCGTCGATGGTTACTTCCACCGGCGCGACAGTTGCGCCGTCGGCAATCCACTGGAAGCCGTCCACGATGAGCTTGTCGCCATCCTTGACGTTTTCCATCACCAGCCAGGCGTTGTTGGATTGCTGGCTGGACGGGAAGGTGCGGGTCTCCACCTTGTTTTCCGCCGAGACGAACTTTGCGGTCAGTTCGCCATTGGCGTTGCGGCTTGCCGCGCGCTGAGGAATGCGGAAGCCCTTCTCCTTGCCGATGGTCAGCGTGGCGCGAACATAGGTGCCGGGAAGCAGAAGATCATCCGGATTGTCGAAGAGGGCGCGAATGGAGAAAGTGCCGGTTGTTTCGCTCACCGCCATGTCCGACATGTCGATCTTGCCGTCATGTTTGTATTCGGTGCCGTCTTCCAGCGTCAGATGAATGCCGGTTTCCTTGGTGTCGCCGCCGAGTTGGCCCGACGAAATCGCATTTTTCAGACGCAGAAGATTGATGCTGGATTCCATCAGATCGATATAGATCGGATCGATGCGGCGCAGCGTCGTCAAAGCCGTCGTCTGGTTTGCCGTCACCACGTTGCCGATGCTGAAAGCGGTGGCGCTGGTGATGCCATCGAAAGGCGCGCGAACCTTGGTGAGATCGAGATTGATTTCAGCCGTTTCCAGCGCCGCCTTGGTCTGGGCCACGTCGGCCTGTGCCTGCAGCAGCGTAACCTTGGCGTTTTCATATTCGATCTGCGTTGCGCCGCTGTTGACCAGCCGTTCGTAGCGGGCAAGGTTCGCCTCGGCGCTTGGAACACTGGCTTCGGCCTTCGCCACGCTTGCCTTGGCCTGCGCCACTTCGGCCAGATAGGTGTTGTCTTCGATCTGGTAGAGAACGTCGCCCTGCTTGACTTCGCTGCCTTCCTTGAAGGGAATTTCGCGGATGATGCCTGTAACGCGCGGACGGATCTCGGCTGTCTGGAACGCGCTGGCGCGACCGGGAAGCACTGTTGTCAGAGGATATTCGCTGCTCTTCATCAGGATGATGCTGACCGGAGACGGCGGACGCTCGGCACCCTGACCGGCGGTCTGGCTGCTCTCGCCGCCATCGCTGCATCCTGCGAGGACCGCGGTTACACACAAAGAAGCAAATAGGGGTAAAATACGTCGGCTCATTGTTCTTCCCTGCGTATCGGTCGCATTCAACTATAAGCGCAATGTCGCTCGGCGGATGCGCGCCCGGGAGGAACGGTTAAGACGGGAAAGGCCTTTTTGGGGGCCTTCGTCATCACATTCATTCCGGACCGCCACGCGCATAGAAGCGCAGGCTTAGGCGCTTCGCAAGCAATTGCGAGAAGGTGACGTAAATAGGGAATCGTCACTTAGCAAGCGGATTGCGCAATCCGGCGTCGACTAAATCGACGAGTTGGTCACAACGTGTTGCTAAATTGCCGATATCTTCCCGGGCAAGGAGGACGGGATGTATGACGCTGGTCAGCGCGTGGAGCACGGTTTCCGCCAGACTGGGAATGTTGGTGGCGGTGTAGGTTCCCGTCTCGACGCCGTCCTCAATGATCTCAGCCAGCAATTTCACGATGACGGATTTGTAGTAATCTCCGCACTTCATGTCCTGCTTGGCGGTCATCAGGATCATTTCGAAGACATAGGGATTTTTATTGAGATCCTGGTGGTGCTGTTCCATGAGGTTGCGCGCGAGGTGACGCAGCCTCTCAAGCGGTGGATGGCTTTTGTCGAGTGGACAGATCTGCCGTTCGAAAGCGCCTATCTGTTCGAAGCCGAGGGCATCGACCAGGGCATTCTTCGAGCTGAAATTCTTGAAGACATTGGCAGGTGACATGCCAAGCGCTGCAGCGATATCGGCAATCGCCACGGCATTAAAACCGCGCTCGCGGAAAAGTTCTTCGGCTTTGGCAAGAATGTCCCGCCGGGTTTCCTCAGCGGAACGGCGGGGCCGGCGTTTGACAGGACGATCGCTCTTCCTGTCCACCTTTCTCGCCTGTTCTATCGTTTTGCTCACGGTCAGACTCCGGGGAAGAAGGGCTCCAGATTCCGGCGTACTCTTGCAAGCGGCGTCTCACCGCTATCGTCGGGAACGAAACTCTGTCCGGTGATGCGTTCGTAAGCATCAATATAGACCTTCGAGGTCTGCAAGACGAGGTCCTGCGGAATCTCGGGAACCTCGTCCTTATAGGGGTCGCAACGTTCGGCAACCCAGGCCCTGACGAAATCCTTGTCGAAGCTCGCCGGCCGGGTGCCGTTGCGGAAGCTGTCCTCATAGCTGTCGGCCATCCAGTAGCGGCTGCTATCCGGCGTGTGGATTTCGTCGGCCAGAATGATCTTGCCGTTTTCATCCGTCCCGAATTCATATTTTGTGTCGACGAGAATGAGGCCCTGCCTCGCGGCAATCTCCTGCCCGCGCTTGAACAGCGCCAGCGCATAATGGGACAGCGTGTCCCATTGCTCCTGTGTCAGAAGTTTCTTCTCGACGATCTCTGCCGGTGTCAGCGGCTCGTCATGGCCGCCATCGAAGGCCTTGCTTGTCGGCGTGATCACCGGTTCGGGTAAAATCTGATTGTCCTTCATTCCGTCCGGCAGGCTCATGCCATACATCTGCCGCTCACCCTTCTTATAAAGGGTCAGGATCGATGTGCCGGTGGTGCCGGCCAGATAACCGCGAACCACGACCTCGACCGGCAATATGTCCAGTCTCTTGCCGATGACGACATTCGGATCGGGATAACTCACCACGTGATTAGGGCAAATATCCTTCGTCAGCTCGAACCAGTAGCGCGCCGTCTGGGTCAATACCTGTCCCTTATAAGGAACGCATGTGAGTATCCGGTCGAAGGCGCTCAGGCGATCGGTGGATATGATGATGCGGTTGCCGTCAGGCAGATCATAGTTTTCCCGCACCTTGCCACGGTAATAATTCGGCAGCTCGGGAATGACGGCTTCATCGAGAATGCGCACGGGTTCTCCAATTCTTGGCTTTATGGGGGGCTTTGGGCGCCCAGTCTTTCTGAAACTCTTGTCCGTTCCTATGGCATGTTTCCCGGAACAGGACCAGTCGCTACAGAAAGGCGGCCCTTTCCGGCAT
>NZ_SGNY01000007.1 GCF_007002745.1 Martinezella rhizogenes
CTTGATTTCTTTAGAACGAAAGTCGTCGTCGCCAGCAGCGCCGCCGCCCTCGTTCAGTGAGCGGACTTATAAATCCATCACCTCAAACAAGTCAACAGCACAAATCGGAAATTTCAGAGAAATATTCCAATTAATTGATTTTCCTAAATAATTTCAATTTTCAGTGACGTTCCGCTGCAAAAGACGCCACATCGCTGCCGGTTTTGCACAGGAGAACGGAGCCCGCGACATCAAGTCGAGCCCCGCGCCTTCTTTTGGCCCGGTTCCTCGCTAATTGCTTTGCCAACGAAGCGTTAATGCGGGCATGCGTGCGCGTGTCCTTATGTAGGCTGTTGCGACATATCTTTCGATGCGTCGATCAATTTGACTCATGGCTTTGAAAGTTGCACACCTTCGCCTGAAGTTTCTGGAGAGCGCATGACCGACGGGGCACAGCTGGTATGACTGCGGATCGCAATGTGATCCGGTCGCTAGGCACGGAACCGCCAATTCTGGCGGAAGGGCGCCGTGCACCCGATCGTCGCGAAATTTCGCTGCGATGGCTCTCCGGTACATTTCTGACCGGCATCACTTCTTCCATATTGATGGGTGTGGCTCTGTTTGCAGCTCTGGACGGTCGTCAGCAGCTCGCCATTCCCGCCGAAGCCTTCGCGAAGGCGGACATGGGTAACAATGCGACGGAAGCCGCGCGCCGCGGCACGCGCCTTATCGCCCCGAATATCGCGGCCCGGCCATCCGACCGGTCGATCATGGAAGTCTCGACTGTCATCAATGAAGGCGACAAGGAAGTGGTCCGCAAGGTTCCCTTCTCTCACGTCAAAATTCCGCTGGCAGCGAATTATGCCAAGCAGGATGATTATCCCGCCTTCGATCCCTTAAACATTTTCGCGAGCAACGACGACAAGGACGCAGCCGCGCCTGCACCGAGCCGCACGGGAACGATCTACGGCTCCGAGGTTGAATCCGAAGTCAGCCTGAAGACTGTAGCCTTTCCGGTCCTGCACTCCAAATATGCCTTTGCCGGCTCCTTGAGCTTTGACGAGGTGGAGGAAGCGGTACGATCGAATGGCTCGATCCTGACGGATGGCAATGAGCAAGTTGCCGCGCTTTATTACATCGACCCGCGCCGCTTTGATAATGATGAAGGTGATGTCGATATCACGGCCGGCCTCGCCGCCCGTGTCGTTGAACAGAATATGTCGGTTTCAACCCCGCAATCGGCATCGGTGCCGGTCAAGGAATATGCCGACGACGTGATCCCTGCCCGCCAGACCGAGACCATCGAGGCTGCTTTGTTCGGCGCGGGTTACTCCAAGGTACAATCATCGGAAATCGCCGGGCTGCTGTCACCGCAACTCCAGTCGAACAATGTCGAAAGCGGTGATGTGCTGCGCGTCGGCATTATTCAGGAAGACGAAAAAAGCGACATCGTGCGCGTCAGCCTTTATCGCAAGGGCCGTCACATGGTCACCATGGCCGTCGATGACCGCAAAAACTTCATCAAGGCCAGCGAACCGCCGAAACTCGACGCTGTGGCGACCGCCTTCGACAGTACGCCGGCGCCTGCGGCTGGCCGCGACCTGCCCAGCGTCTATGACGGTGTCTACCGCGCGGCTCTCGCTTACGGCATGAACCAGAGCATGGTTTCCCAGCTTATCAAGCTTCTGGCCAGCAGCGTCGATTTTCAGGCGCAGCTCAAGCCGGCGGATACGCTGGAAGCATTCTTCTCCGTGGAAGACGCCGATGGCAAGGCCACCGACAAGTCGGAGCTGCTCTACGTCAACGCCAAGTTCGGCGACAACGAGACGCGGTTTTACCGGTTCCAGAACCCTGAAGACAACAGTATCGATTATTTCGACGAGAACGGCAAAAGCATACGGCAGTTCCTGTTGCGTAACCCCGTTCCGAACGGCCGCATGACATCCGGTTTCGGCATGCGCCGTCACCCGGTTCTGAAATTCAGCCGCATGCATACCGGCACCGACTGGGCCGCCGCCCGCGGCACGCCGATCATCGCAACCGGTAACGGCACTGTCGAAAAGGCCGGCTGGGCCTCTGGTTACGGCAACCAGACCCTGCTGCGCCATGCCAATGGCTATGTCTCTTCCTATAATCACCAGAGCGCCATCGCCAAAGGTGTCACCGAAGGCGCCAAGGTCCGACAGGGTCAGGTCATCGGTTATGTCGGATCGACCGGCCTTTCGACCGGCGCCCACCTGCATTACGAACTGATCGTCAACGGCACGAAAGTCGATGCGATGAAAGTGCGCCTGCCGGGCGGCAAATCGCTTTCCGGTGATGCGCTCGCACGTTTCTCCGATGAGAGAAAGCGCATCGACAACCTGCTCAACATCGAGGACAAACCAAATCAGGTGGCGAGCCGGTAATCCGCCGGCATTTTGCGGTCCGAAAAGCAGATCAAATGAAAAGGGCTCCGTTTCCGGAGCCCTTTAGTTTTATGCCGCATCGGCCGTTTCGGTTTCGGCCTCGCCCTTCGGAGGCTTGACCTTGAACAGCAGCCGGTCCGTGCCGGACGTCACCTTGACCCGCGAACCATCGGGGATTTCCCCGCCGAGGATCATTTCGGCAAGCCTGTCCTGAACCGACTTCTGGATCACCCGCTTCAGCGGACGTGCGCCGTAAGCGGGATCATAGCCCTTGTTGGCGAGCCAGCTGCGGGCATCCTCATCCAGTTCGAGCGAGATCTTGCGATCACCCAGCAGCGAGACGAGCCGCTTCAACTGAATTTCCACGATCGCACCCATTTCATCACGCCGCAGGCGGTGGAACAGGATGATATCGTCGATACGGTTGAGGAACTCCGGCCGGAAATGCGACCGGACCCGCTCCATCACCAGTTCACGAACCGAATCCACATCGTCATTGTCGCCCATCTGCGTCATGAATTCCGAACCGAGATTCGAGGTCATGATGATGATGGTGTTCTTGAAATCGACGGTGCGGCCCTGGCCATCCGTCAGGCGGCCATCATCCAGCACCTGCAACAGGACATTGAAGACGTCCGGATGCGCTTTCTCGATCTCGTCGAACAGCACGACCTGATAGGGCCGGCGGCGAACGGCTTCGGTCAGGGCACCACCCTCTTCGTAACCGACATAACCGGGAGGCGCACCGATGAGCCGGGCAACGGAGTGTTTCTCCATATATTCCGACATATCGAGGCGAACCATCGCGGTTTCGTCGTCGAACAGGAAGCGGGCGAGCGACTTCGTCAGCTCGGTCTTGCCCACACCGGTCGGGCCAAGGAAGATGAACGAGCCGATCGGGCGGTTCGGATCCTGAAGGCCGGCACGCGAACGGCGAACCGCCTTGGAAACTGCCTGAACGGCCTCGCCCTGCCCGACAACGGACTTGGCAAGCTCGTCTTCCATGCGCAGCAGCTTTTCGCGCTGACCTTCCAGCATCTTGTCGACGGGAATGCCGGTCCAGCGGGAAACGACATGGGCAATATTGTCCGGTGTCACCACCTCCTGAACCATCGAGCCGGCACCGCTGCTGTCACGCGCTTCCGCCGCAGCCAGTTCCTTTTCAAGGCCCGGAATAATGCCATAGGTCAACTCGCCGGCGCGCTGGAACTGGCCGTTGCGCTGGGCAATTGCCAGTTCGTTGCGGGCTTCGTCCAGCCGCTTTTTCAAATCGGCGGCATGGCCGAGCTTCTGCTTTTCCGCCTGCCAGCGTGCCGTCAGCGCATCTGCCTTTTCTTCCGTATCGGCCAACTCGTCTTCAAGCTTTTTAAGGCGATCGACGGAGGACTGGTCCGTCTCCTGCTTCAAGGCTTCGCGCTCGATCTTGAGCTGGATGATACGACGATCCAGTTCGTCCAGTTCTTCCGGCTTGGAATCCACCTGCATGCGAAGACGCGAAGCGGCCTCGTCCATCAGATCGATTGCCTTGTCGGGCAGGAACCGGTCGGTAATATAGCGGTTGGAAAGCGTTGCAGCCGCAACCAGGGCCGAATCCGAGATGCGGACCTTGTGATGCTGTTCGTATTTTTCCTTCAGACCACGCAGGATCGAGATCGTGTCTTCCACGGTCGGTTCATCCACCAGCACGGGCTGGAAACGGCGGGCAAGGGCCGGGTCCTTTTCCACGTGCTTGCGATATTCATCAAGCGTGGTGGCGCCAACGCAGTGCAGTTCACCACGGGCAAGCGCGGGCTTCAGCAGGTTGGACGCATCCATCGCGCCATCGGCCTTGCCGGCACCGACCAGCGTGTGCATCTCATCGATGAACAGGATGATGCCACCATTTTCGGCCTGCACCTCATTGAGTACGGCCTTCAGGCGCTCCTCGAATTCACCGCGATATTTCGCACCGGCGATCAGCGCGCCCATATCGAGCGCCATCAGCTTCTTGTCCTTGAGGCTTTCCGGCACGTCACCATTGACGATGCGCAGCGCAAGCCCTTCGGCAATTGCCGTTTTACCGACGCCCGGTTCACCGATCAGCACGGGGTTGTTCTTGGTGCGGCGCGAAAGGACCTGAATGGTACGGCGAATTTCGTCGTCGCGGCCGATGACAGGGTCGAGTTTACCCTCGCGGGCTTCCTCCGTCAGATCGCGCGCGTATTTCTTCAACGCGTCAAAACCCTGTTCGGCATTGGCGCTATCGGCCGTGCGGCCCTTGCGGATGTCGTTGATGACCTGGTTGAGAGCCTGCGCCGTTGCGCCTGCCTTTTTCAGCGAAGCCGAAGTGGAAGCAGAGCTTTCAATCGCCAACGCCTGCAAAAGGCGCTCGACGGTAACGAAGCTGTCGCCTGCCTTCTTTGCAAGATCTTCAGCAGTCGAAAACACCTTGGCAAGCGGCGCCGTCAGCGAAAGGCCGCCATTGCCGCCGGAAACCTTGGGCAATTTCGCCAACGCGGCATCATTGGCAAGACGCGCTTCTTTCGCGTCGCCACCAGCCCGCTCGATCAGCGATGCCGCCATGCCCTGCTCGTCATCGAGCAAAACCTTGAGAACATGTTCCGCAGAAAACTGCTGATGATTTTCGGCAAGCGCAAAGGTCTGTGCCGATTGCAGAAAACCGCGAACGCGTTCGGAGTATTTTTCAATATTCATAGTCGAACCTCCATTGACCGGCCCGCCCGCTTTCGGCACGGCTCCGGGTGTTAGGGTTGAGGCTCCCTCAAAAGGCAAGCCCCGCTACGACAGCCGTGTTTAAAGGATTTCACGATCGCCGCCTCTCGAATGACGGTTGCCGGCGAATGCGGCTTGCGTCCTTCCTGCACGAATATGGGAGGCATTTTCATCGGTTTAAAGGGGCGCAAAACCGCCATTCGGGAAATTTTCGCCTGTTTTGACAGACGTCAGTTTGCCGGCGCGCAACCACCCTCTTTGCCTGCCAACGGCTCCTGCCATCTGAACCCTAAAAACAAAAAACTCCGGCAAGCCGGAGTTTTTCAATTGCGTGGTTGGCCGCGTGTTTGACGCGGCCTGCCTGAAATCCCTGCTTATTCAGCAGCGTTTTCAAGAGTGGCCGGTGTTGCGTCTTCACCGGCGGGCGCGTCTTCACCTTCAGCACCTTCCGCCGCCGCGGCACGGCGCGGACGACGCGGGCGCGGGGTCGTGGCACGGCGGGTCTTTGGCGCACGTTCGGTTGCGGGTGCTTCCGCCTGCTGCTGCTCTTCCTCGACGGCCACTTCCATGGGCGTACCTTCGATGACGGGCTGCGGTGCCTGGCTGGCGTCATAAACCGGTGGCTGCTGCTCGGCCGAGACCTGCGGCTGGCGCGGCTGACGTTCCTGCCGTTCACGACGGTCGGGACGTTCGCGACGTTCCTGGCGTGGCTCGCTCCGCTCAGTGCGCTCCTGGCGCTCCGGCTGCTGGACGCGCTCTACCTGTTCGGAATGCTGCTGCGATGCAACGACGCCGTCGTCGCCATCGTTTCCATCCATATCGTCGGCATCCGTCTCGGCGGAATTATATTCACCGCGATCGTCGCGCTGGAAACGTTCCTGCATCTGGGCCTGAGCCGTGGCAATGATGCGGTTGTAGTGCTCAGCGTGTTGCAGATAGTTTTCCGCAATCACACGGTCGCCGGAACTCTGCGCGTCCCGGGCAAGGGCAGCGTATTTTTCCGCTATGTGCTGGGCTGTACCACGAATCTTAACATCGGGGCCGGAACTGTCATAAGTCCTGGTGAGCGGATTGCCGCCCTTGCGGTTGAAGTTGTTATTACCGCCACCATTGTTATTGTTGTTATTATTGTTGCTTCCACGCCCCCGGCCGCGCTTGTTTTGCTGTCCTGGCCTCATCAATTGCTCACCTGAATTCTGTTTTGCTGACAATCTGGTTATTTTCATGCAATTCCGGACGGAAAACCGCTGGAAATTTTTCCTGAAATTGTTCCGTCACGCGTCCTGCCGAAGATAACCCCGGACAAGACCTCGCGTGTGACGACCGGTCGCGCAAATGCTGCACCGAGCCGCCTGCGAACAAAGTTTACTGATTCACATGCCGGAAACGCCCAGCCTTTCAGGGCTCTCAAAAGAACCCGCTTCGGGACTGACCCATACCCTGACGAATCTGCGTTCGTCCTCAGCCACCCTGCATGTGGCCGCAAACTATCCCGCTTCCTGCGGAAATCCAAGCCTTTTCTTTTGCTGTGCAAAATATCTCTGCAAAAATCCGCCGCCATATCGCGAAGAACTATCTCCGGAAGATCAAAACTCTGTCGTTGCCGCCATAATCCTTCACGGCCTCCACAAGAGAGAAACCGTTAGAAGCAAATATCGTGGAAACATCAAGCCTTTGATCGAAACCGATCTCCACACCAACGATCCCGTTTTCCACAAGAAAGCGGCCTGCGTCGGCAGCAATAAGGCGGTACGGTGCAAGGCCGTCCTGACCTCCGTCCAGCGCCGCCATCGGATCATGATGACGAACCTCTCGGTCGAGCGTTGTAACGATATCGCTTCTTATATAAGGCGGATTCGACACAATTATGTCAAAGCGGCCGGAGATTTTTTCGAACCAGTCGCTCTGCATGATCTCAAAACGCGTTTCGAGCCCGTTTCTGGATGCGTTTTTCGCAGCCGTCTCCAAGGCACCAGTGGAAATATCGCTGCCGATACCCGTCGCGTCAGGGCATTCCTTCAAAAGCGCCAGACAGATCGCCCCCGTGCCCGTGCCCAGATCCAGAATGCGGGCGCTGCCCTTGTGGGAAACCGCCTCCTTTAACGCCGGCAACAGCGTATCAACCAGAACCTCCGTGTCCGGACGGGGTTCGAGCGTATCCTTCGACAGCAGAAGATCGAGGCCGTGAAATTCCCGGTGACCGAGGATGCGGTGGACGGGTTCTCCCCCGGCCCGCCTTTCGATCATGGAAGCGATGCGGGCCTGTTCTTCCTGCGTAAGGGGCCGATCCGGCTTCATTACGAAATCGGTCAGTGAAAAGGCAATAACCTCACCGATCAGCAGGCGCGCATCGAGAAGCGGATCGGCAACACCGGCCGCCTGCAGCCGTTTGCGGGCAGCGGCAAGTTCGGTCGAAACGGTCCCCTCAGCGCCGCTCAAAGCTGCTGTTCGCCAAGCAGTGCCAGCTGGCCGGCCTGATAATCGGCGATCAACGCATCCACGAGCTCATCAATCTCACCTTCGATCATTCTGTCGAGTTTATAGAGGGTGAGGTTGATGCGGTGATCGGTGACCCGCCCCTGCGGGAAGTTATAGGTGCGGATGCGCTCTGACCGGTCACCCGAACCGACCTGGCTTTTGCGGTCCGCCGAGCGTTCACTATCCACCTTCTGCCGCTCGATATCGTAAAGACGCGAACGCAGAACCTGCATGGCCTTGGCGCGGTTCTGGTGCTGGGATTTCTCCGAACTGGTGACGATCAATCCCGTCGGAAGATGGGTGATACGAACGGCAGAGTCGGTGGTATTGACGTGCTGACCGCCGGCGCCCGAGGCGCGCATCGTATCGATGCGAATATCTTCCGGGCGGATTTCGACGTCGATGTCCTCCGCTTCCGGCAGCACCGCGACGGTGGCAGCGGAGGTGTGAATACGGCCGCTCGCTTCCGTTTCCGGTACCCGCTGCACGCGATGCACACCGGATTCGAACTTCAGCTTGGAGAACACCCCTCGCCCGCGGATCGTGGCGATGATTTCCTTATAACCGCCCGCTTCACCTTCGCTGGCGGAAAGGACTTCGACTTTCCAGCCCTTGGTCGATGCGAAGCGCTCATACATGCGGAACAGATCGCCGGCAAACAGCGCCGCTTCGGAGCCGCCTGTGCCGGCACGGATTTCAAGGATCGCGCTTTTTTCATCCGCCGCATCCTTGGGAAGCAGCAGGACCTGCATGTCCTTCTCTAGCTCACCGATGCAGGCTTCGACCTCCGGCAGCTCCATTTCCGCCAGATCGCGCATGTCCCTGTCGGTCGTCCTGTCGGCGAGCAGCGCCTGGAGATCGGCAGCCTCGGCAATCGCCTTTTCGTAATCGCGGATCTTGTTCACGACCGGCTGCAGTTCGGAATATTCCGAAGCCAGCTTCACATAAACATCTGCCGCCGGGCCAGCCGACATCCGCGCTTCGATCTCTCCGAAACGCCTTTCCAACTCGCGCATTTTTTCGACGGGAAGCTTCGCCACCAGTCACTCCGATAATGAAATAAGTCTTTTAAATGGGAATGGAATGCGCTGCAGCAAAGCGTAACAACACCTCGCGCCCGCTTTCCAGCGAATTATGATCGTCAAGCGCGGCATTCAACTCGTCGGCAAGACGTGCCGCGTCCAGCCCGAGCAGCATGGCCTTGACCGGACCGATTGCCGTTGGCGACATGGAAATCGACCGGAAACCGAGACCGATCAGCGCCATGGCAGTCAGTGGCTTGCCCGCCATCTCGCCGCACAGCGTGACCGATGTGTGGTGCTTTTCGCCGGCGCGAACGATATCACGCAGAATGCGCAGGAATGGCTTGCCGAGATTGTCGAAACGATCCGAAACCCGGGCATTGCCACGATCGACCGCCATGGAGAACTGGAACAGGTCGTTTGAACCGACGGAAACGAAATCCACCTCCTGCATCAGCTCATCGAGCTGCCACATCAGCGACGGCACTTCCAGCATCGCGCCGAATTGCAGCTTTTTCGGCAGCGCATGGCTGAACTTCGAAAGATGCTGCACTTCCTTCTGCAGAAGATCGCGTGCCGCCCGTATTTCGGACACTTCCGTCACCATCGGCAACATCATGCGCAGCTCCGCACCGGACGCGGCGCGCAGCAGTGCGCGCATCTGCGTGCGCATCAGGCCCGGACGGTCAAGCGACAGGCGAATCGCGCGCCAGCCGAGTGCCGGATTTTCCTCTTCCTGGCCGCGCATATAGGAAACGACCTTGTCGCCGCCGATATCCAGCGTGCGGAAGGTGACGCTCTTGCCCTTGGCCTGCCGCAGAACGGAGCGATAGAAAGCCTCCTGCTCCTCGCCCTTCGGCATGTTGGAAGCGATCATGAATTGCAGCTCGGTGCGGAACAGGCCGATGCCGTCGGCGCCGGATTCCTCCAGCTGCGGCAAATCCACCAGCAGGCCCGCATTCATCTTCAGATTGACCTTCTGGCCATCCTTGGTGATCGGCTCGACATTGCGCAGCGCACGGAACTGCTCCTGCCGCTTGGCACGCAGGCGAACTTTTTCTTCATAGGCACGCTGCAGATCCGACATCGGGCGCAGATGCACCTGACCGTCATCACCATCGATGATGATCGGATCGTTGTTTTCCGCCAGCGCGACGATGCCGGCCGCTTGGCCGATGATCGGAATACCCATGGCGCGCGCCACGATAACGACGTGGCTCGTCACCGCGCCGTCTTCGAGCACCAGACCGCGCAGTTTTTCACGCGGGTAATCCAGCAATTCGGCAGCGCCCATGGCGCGTGCCAGAACGATGGCGTCGAGCGGGAAATCCTGCTCCGGTCCGCGCCCGCCAAAACCGATCAGCTGACGCAGCAGCCGGTTGGCAAGATCATCGAAGTCATGCATGCGCTCGCGCAGATAAGGATCGGTCAGGCGCATCATGCGCGCCTTGGTGTCGCTCTGCACTTTCTCGACCGCCGCTTCCGCCGTCAGGCCGTTGCGGATCGCCTCTTCCATGCGCCGCACCCAGCCCTGATCGTGGGCGAACATGCGATAGGTCTCCAGAACCTCGCGGTGCTCACCTTCGGTCGGCACGTCGCGGCGCTGCAACATGTCATCGATCGACAGGCGCAGCGAGCCGATAGCATCGGCAAGACGGCGGATTTCCGTATCCGCGTCCTCGTTCAGCAGGTTGGTGACGACAATGCGGGGATCGTGCAGCACGACGTGACCGAGACCGATGCCTTCGCCATAACCATCGCCATCGATGGTGACGGCGCGCGTCAGGTCCAGCTCCACACCGGGGCGGGTGATCTTTTTCAACTCGCCGCTCGCCACTATTTCAGCGATAAGCATCGCGGTTGTCTCAAGCGCTTCAACTTCATCCTCCCGGTATGTTCGGCTGGCCTTGTTCTGGACCACAAGAACGCCAAGAGTGCGACCGGAGCGCAAAATCGGCACGCCGAGGAAGGAATGATAAATTTCCTCACCGGTTTCAGGAAGATAGCGGAATGCGGGATGCGCCTGCGCATCGGAAAGATTGAGCGGTTGAGCGGAAGCGGCAATGGTGCCGACAAGACCTTGCCCCATTTTCAGCTGGGCAAGATGCACAGCATCCTTGTTAAGACCTTCGGTGGCGTAAAGCTCCAGCACGCTGTCGGAACGCAGCACGTAGACCGAGCAAACCTCCGCCACCATGTTGCTGGCAATCTGACGGACGATCTGGTCCAGACGATCCTGCGGTTCAAGGTGCTCCGCCATCATTTCGCGCAGCCGCTTGAGCAGGACGCGCGGACCTGCGGAAAGGTCTCTCATCGCGTTTGCTCCCCGACGCTTCCGATCCGAATGTCATAATATTCGAGAATCAAAACGTCATTTAAAAAATTTATAGCGCCAGAAGCGCGTCCCGCAAGGGACACGCTTTCAAGAAACGCCACATCGGAAGAACGCAACTCCGAAGAATCGGAGCATCGGGAACCGATGTCTCGGATTTAGCTCTTATCGAGACCGTAGGCCGAATGCAAAGTGCGAACGGCAAGTTCGGCATAGGCGCCGTCGATCAGGATCGAAATCTTGATCTCTGACGTGGTGATGGCCTTGATGTTGATGTTTTTCTCGGCAAGTGCCTTGAACGCGCTGGCGGCAACGCCGGCGTGGCTGCGCATGCCAATACCGATGACGGACACCTTGGCGAGACCCGTCTCGTTCTGGGCAACGTCGAAGCCGATCTGGGCCTTGTTGTCGTCGAGAACCTTGAGCGCCTTGGCAACGTCGCCCGAGGGAACGGTGAAGGTCATGTCGGTGCGCGAGCCATCTTCGGAGATGTTCTGCACGATCATGTCGACATTGATATGCGCTTCGGCCAGCGGACCGAAGATCGCGGCGGAAACGCCCGGACGGTCGGCCACGCGGCGCAGCGAAATCTGTGCTTCATCCTTGGCATAGGCGATGCCGGTTACGACTTCCTGTTCCACGATTTCATCCTCGTCACAAATCAAAGTACCGGGCGGGTTGATGAGGTCGCCCATGCCCGGCGCATCGGGATCCTCGAAACTGGAGCGAACGAAGGTGCGCACCTTGTGTACCATGGCAAGCTCGACGGAGCGAACCTGCAGAACCTTCGCGCCAAGAGACGCCATTTCGAGCATTTCCTCGAAAGCGATTTTCTTCATGCGGCGAGCCTTGGGCTCGATGCGCGGATCGGTCGTGTAAACGCCGTCGACATCGGTATAGATGTCACAACGATCCGCCTTGACGGCGGCGGCAATGGCCACAGCCGACGTGTCAGAGCCGCCGCGACCAAGCGTCGCGATGCGATTATCCGGGCCGATGCCCTGGAAACCGGCAACGACGGCAACCTGTCCTTCCCCCATGCGCTTGACGATGTCGGACCCGTCAATCTCCAGAATACGGGCGGCGCCATGCGCATTGTCGGTACGGATCTGGATCTGCCAGCCCTGCCAGGAGCGTGCATTGATGCCCATGGACTGCAGGGTGATCGCCAGCAGACCTGACGTCACCTGCTCGCCGGATGCGACAACCGCGTCATATTCGCGCGCATCATAGAAGGAGGCGGCGTTGGTGCCGGTCACCTTCGCGGCGTTCTGCACCCAGTCCACCAATTCGTTGGTTTTGCCGGACATGGCGGAAACGACCACGGCCACTTCATGGCCGGCATCCACTTCGCGTTTCACATGCCGTGCGACATTGTGAATGCGTTCGAGGTTCGCGACGGACGTGCCGCCGAATTTCATGACAATGCGAGCCATAGCCTTGACCAGTACATCCCTTTTTTCCGCCAGCCGGTTTTCACCCGGTGTGGACAAGAACAAACCCAGTCGGCCCTTCCTGACAAAGAGCCTCAAGTTGCGGGTCTCTTAGCGAAAAGGCGGGGGGCACGCAATGCCGTTTATGAACCATGCGGTACGCCTTTTGAATGGCGTTTGCGAAGGACGATGGCGGGCTGGAACACAGGGCAGGAGAAAATACCCGTAAAAGAGCGTACCGCAGTGCACTGTACAAACCGGCCTATTCGCAGTATGAGCGCGGGCAATGCAACCGGCCAGATGGCCGAAATGGCCTGTATCGGCTGCCCCGGAGACTTTAGGACCTATTGGTTTCGGGCGGATGCGGGCAGCTTCATATCCGAAAGACGGTAGATGACAGACACCCAGGGTATCGCCCCGGCGATCGCGCAGGCGTTGGAAAAACGCGGCTACAACGACTTGACCCCCGTGCAGAAGGCCATGCTTGCGCCGGAACTCGCCGATAAGGATGCGCTGGTTTCCGCGCAGACCGGTTCCGGCAAGACGGTTGCCTTCGGCATCGCGCTCGCAACCACGCTGCTGTCGGAAAATACCCGCTTCGGTCAGGCTTCCGCGCCGCTCGCTCTTGCCATTGCCCCAACCCGCGAACTGGCCATGCAGGTCAAGCGCGAGCTGGAATGGCTTTATGAATTTGCCGGCGTGTCGATCGCATCCTGTGTCGGCGGCATGGATATCCGCAATGAGCGCCGGGCGCTGGAACGCGGCGCCCATATCGTCGTTGGCACACCCGGCCGTCTCTGTGACCATATCAAGCGTGGCGCACTCGATCTGTCGTCCATCCGCGCCGTGGTGCTGGATGAGGCCGACGAGATGCTCGACCTCGGCTTCCGTGAGGATCTGGAATTCATTCTGGAAGAATCGCCCGAAGATCGCCGCACGCTGATGTTCTCGGCCACCGTGCCGCGCAGCATTGCCAAGCTGGCCGAAAGCTACCAGAAGAACGCAGTGCGCATCGCCACCGCTTCCGAACAGAAGCAGCATGTGGATATCGAATATCGCGCGCTTCTGGTGTCGCCGTCTGATCGCGAGAACGCCATCATCAACGCGCTGCGCTTTTACGAAGCCCGCAACGCCATCGTCTTCTGCTCGACCCGCGCCGCGGTCAACCATCTGACGGCCCGGTTGAACAATCGCGGCTTCTCCGTCGTCGCCCTCTCCGGCGAACTGACGCAGAACGAGCGCACGCACGCGCTGCAGGCCATGCGTGACGGCCGCGCCCGTGTTTGCGTGGCGACCGACGTTGCTGCCCGAGGCATCGACCTGCCCGGCCTGGAACTCGTTATCCATGCCGACCTGCCGACCAATTCCGAAACGCTTCTGCACCGTTCCGGCCGTACCGGCCGCGCCGGGCAGAAGGGCGTCAGCGCCATCATCGTGCCCGTGAGCCAGCGCCGCAAGGCCGAACGCCTTCTTGAAGGCGCCAAGGTCAGCCCCGCATGGGTTCGCCCGCCCTCCGTCGAAGAGATCGTCGAGCGCGACGGCGCAAGGCTTCTGGCAGATCCGACGCTCAGCGAAGCCGTGGCTGAGGACGAACGCGATTTCGTGACGAAGCTGCTGGAACAGCATGGCGCGGAAAAAGTCGCCGCCGCCTTCGTGCGCCTCTATCACGCCGGACGCTCGGCACCGGAAGATATTTTCGAAGTCGCGCTGGATAACACCCGCAAGCCGCGCCGCGACAGTTTCGAAACGGTCGAAAACAATGCACCGCGCCGCGAGCGCTCCGACTTCTCCGACAGCGCGTGGTTCTCGCTTTCCGTTGGCCGCAAGCAGAGCGCCGAGCCGCGCTGGCTCATCCCGATGCTGTGCCGTTTCGGCAAGATCACCCGTCAGGATATCGGCGCGATCCGCATGCAGCAAACCGAGACCTTCGTGGAACTGGCCGCCGATGCCGTCGACCGTTTCACCTCCGCCATCGGCAAGGACATGATGCTGGAGAAGGGCATTCGCCTGAAGGCGCTGGAAGGCAAGCCGGAAATGACCGGCAGTGCCCGTGAAGATACAAGGCCGGCAAAGGCCCAGCGGAAGTTCACCAAATCGGACAATGCAAGCGCCCCGCGCGATGACCGCAAGGGCGAAGACAAGCCCTGGAAAAAGAAAAAGCCCTTCGGCGACAAGCCGAAATACGAAGGCAAAAAGGACAAGCCGTTCGAGAAGCGTGGACCGAAGCCAACGAAGGGCTGAGGGTTACTCCGGTCCCGTTCAGGCGAGACTCTGGATCGCCGGCAAAATTTCTGCCGTCATGCCGGCCTTGAGCCGGCATCCAGCCACGGTGCGTCTGCATCGCGAAAAGATTGTCTCGCGATCAAGGACTTGATCGCCCTGGACCCCGGATTAAATCCGCGGTGACAGTGAGAATGCTACGACTTCGCCAAACTGTTCGGTCGAAAAACTGGCCAGCAACAAAAAGCCCCGCTTTCGCGGGGCTTTTATTTTGTCTCAATTTCTCAAAACGTCTGCAATCAGAACTCCAGCGCGCGATCGCCGTTTTCATCCTTGATGCGGTTCGGCAAACCAATCTTGTTCAGAATGTTCAGGAACGGCTTCGGCGGCAGTTCTTCCACATTGGCCATCTGCTTCACGTCCCATTCGCCGGTGGCGATGAGCATGGCAGCGGCGACCGGGGGAACGCCGGCGGTGTAGGAAATGCCCTGCGAACCAACTTCTTCATAGGCGTCCTTATGGTCGGCCACGTTGTAGATGAAGACTTCGCGTTCCTTGCCGTCCTTGATGCCCTTGACGATATCGCCGATGCAGGTCTTGCCGACATAGTCAGGCGCCAGCGAAGACGGATCGGGCAGCACAGCCTTGACGACCTTCAGCGGCACGACTTCCAGACCCTCGGCCGTCTTGACCGGCTTTTCCGAAAGCAGGCCAAGGTTCTTCAGCACGGTGAAGACGTTGATGTAGTGATCGCCGAAGCCCATCCAGAAGCGCACATCGGCACCGTCCATGTTTTTGGACAGCGAATGCACTTCGTCATGGCCGGTCATGTAAGCCTTCTGCTTGCCGACGACAGGCAGATCGAATTCCTGACCGACTTCAAACATCTGGTTCGTCTGCCACTCACCCTTCTGCCAGGAATAGACAACGCCGGTGAATTCGCGGAAGTTGATTTCCGGATCGAAATTGGTCGAGAACCAGCGGCCATGGCTGCCGGCATTGATATCGACGATATCGACCGAGGTGACCTTGTCGAAATATTCGTCCTTGGCAAGGCGGGCATAGGCATTGACCACGCCGGGGTCGAAACCGACGCCGAGAATGGCGGTGACGCCCTTTTCCTTGCACTCAGCGGCGCGCTTCCACTCGTAGTTTCCATACCACGGCGGCGCTTCGCAAATCTTGGTGGGATCCTCATGGATCGCCGTGTCCATATAGGCAACACCTGCGTCCATGCAGGCACGAAGAACGGACATGTTAACGAAAGACGAACCGACATTGATGACGATTTCCACGCCGGTCTGTTTGATCAAGGCTTTCGTCGCCTCGATATCCATAGCGTCAAGCGCATGGGCCTCAAGTTTCACATCTGTCTTGAGGCTCTTCTTTTCGCGTACGGACTCGACAATCTTGCGGCACTTTTCCAAAGTCCGTGACGCAATATGAATGTCTCCCAATACATCGCTGTTCTGGGCGCATTTATGCGCCACGACCTGTGCTACGCCACCGGCGCCGATGATCAGAACGTTCTTCTTCATTTCAGGTGATGCCTCCTTTTCCCCGCAGGGATGAGCTTCGTTGGATGTTGAAACAGGGTTTAAGACAGGCTTTGCTCGAAATCGGCAAAGTCGAATTCACGAACGGCGCGGACCGTGCCGTCCAGTTCCTTGATGGCGATCGCCGGCATCTTCACGCCGTTGAACCAGTTCTTCTTGACCATGGTGTAACCGGCCGCGTCCTGGAAGGAGATGCGGTCACCGACCTTCAGCTCCTTGTCGAAGCGGAAATCGCCGAAAATATCGCCCGCCAGGCAGGACTTGCCGCAGACCATGTAGGGGTGCTCGCCCTCGTTCGGCGAAACCTTCGCGGTTTCGCGGTAGATCAGCAGATCGAGCATGTGGGCTTCGATGGAACTGTCGACGATGGCGAGGTTCTTGCCGTTGAATAGTGTGTCGAGCACCGTCACCTCAAGTGTGGTGCTTTTGGTGATCGAAGCTTCGCCGGGCTCCAGATAGACCTGCACGCCATATTTTTCCGAGAACGCCCGCAGACGCTCGCAGAACTGGTCGAGCGGGTAGTTGTCACCGGTGAAATGAATGCCGCCGCCGAGGCTGACCCATTCGGCACGTGACAGCAGCGATCCGAATTTCTCTTCGATCTGCGTCAACATCCGGTCAAACAGCGAGAAATCGCCATTTTCGCAATTGTTGTGGATCATGAAACCGGAAATACGGTCCATGACCTTGTCGACCTTGGCAACGTCCCATTCACCAAGACGGCTGAACGGGCGCGCGGGGTCGGCAAGATCGAAACTGGAAGAGCTGACCTGCGGATTGAGACGCAGGCCACGCGTTATGCCGGCGGCCTTGTCGGCGAAACGCTCCAGCTGACCGATCGAATTGAAGATGATCTTGTCGGCATTCGCAATCACCTCATCGATTTCGTAATCGGCATAGGCGACAGAATAGGCGTGGGTTTCGCCACCGAATTTCTCGCGGCCGAGACGCACCTCATAAAGTGAGGACGAGGTGGTGCCGTCCATATATTGCGACATGAAATCGAACACCGACCATGTGGCGAAGCACTTCAACGCCAGAAGCGCCTTGGCGCCGGATTTTTCCCGCACATAAGCAATCTTCTCCATGTTGCGAAGAAGTTTTGTCTTGTCGATGAGGTAATAAGGCGTTTGAAGCATGTCGTTTCACATATTGATTGAAGTCAAGGTACGTCTCGATGATGGGCCTTATATGATGCTTGTGACAGGAAAACAAATGTCCGGCACCGAATTCCCAGAAAATTGCCCCCAACCGGAAATGCCTGCGAAGAAAACACGTCACGTTGCGGAACCAAGCCTGCATCGGCGCGTTTGAATGGCGGACAGGCAGGTGTTTCGGTCACCGGAACGGAAGTTTTCGAGCGACAGAAATAGCCTGTAGCGGCAGTCGGGTTGGCCCGCCGCGATTTCCATCAACGATGTTCCAGGAAGGACTTCACCTATGGCAAGCGTGCGTAGCAGCGTTAATGACAAGATCCAGCAATCCCTCGAAAACGGTGATGCCGCCGACGTTGCGGCGCAGCTCGCCCAGCTTCGCGAAGATCTGGCAAATCTTGCCAAGAGCGTTAAGGCGCTGGGCGTCGGTGCCTCGCATGAGCTGAAGGCGCAGGCCGCCCGCGTGGCTGATGATGCGCTCACCGCCTCGGGCGAAATGGCCGACAGCGTCCGAAGCGAAATTTCGTCGCTGAACGACAATCTGACCGATCAGGTCCAGAGAAACCCGCTCCAGTCCCTCGGCATCGCCGTTGGCGTCGGCTTCGTGCTCGCTCTCCTTACACGTCGATAAGGCCGCATCATGCTTGAGGCATTGCTGGTCTATCTGGGAGACACCCAGCGCGAAGGACGCGTGGTGACGCGGCGTCTGCGTGCAACCATCATCCTGTGGGTGCTGACCGGTGTCTTTTTCCTGATCGCCTTCGTCGCCGCCGTGGTTGCAGGGTCGATCTATCTTGCCCGGCATGTCGGCGCGGGTCCCGCCGCGCTTGTCGTCGCGGGCACCGCGTTTCTGCTCGGCGTCATCATGCTGGTGGCGCTGGCAATCGTAAAAAGGCCCAGAGCCTATGCCGCACGGCCGGTTGCTCCCTTGACGGCTGCTCCGCTGACGGCAGCCCCCCTCGCCTTGCAGTCACTGTTGACGCTGGCGATCCAGGCGCGGCCCTATGCGACGCTCGCTGTTGCCATGGCCGCCGGTTTCCTGGCGACAAGGGCCAATACGAGGAAAAAGAAATAAACACGCCTTCGGGCGCGTTTTATGCACTTCCCCGGACCCTCATAAAAGCTGTGCATCCAGATGATGGATGCGCAGTTTTTTTTATGTTACGCGCAATGGATAGACTGGCAAATGGCGTCCCGCGCCATGCCGCCCTTATTTGAACAAAGTGACATACAGTCTCGGCGCGTCCGTATTTATTGAAAGGCGTTTGATGAAGAAGAAAGTCCTTGTCGTTGGCGGTGCCGGTTATATCGGTTCGCATACCTGCCTTCTCCTGTCTGAGCGAGGATATGAACCGGTTGTTTTCGACAACCTGTCCAATGGACATGAGGAATTCGTCCGCTGGGGACCCTTCGAACAGGGCGATATTCGCGACCGGGCGCGACTGGATGAAGTCTTCGCCAAGCACCAGCCGGAAGCCGTTCTGCATTTCGCGGCGTTGATCGAAGTCGGCGAATCCGTGAAGCAGCCCGTCGCCTTTTACGATAATAACGTCATCGGCTCGCTTAACCTGCTCTCCGCCGCAATCGATGCCGGTGTCACCGCCTTTGTTTTCTCCTCCACCTGCGCCACCTATGGACTGCCGGAACAGGTGCCGATCGACGAGACGCACCGGCAGGCACCCATCAACCCCTATGGCCGCACCAAATGGGTGGTGGAACAGGCGCTGAAGGATTACAGCACCTATAAGGGCCTGCGCTCGGTCATGCTGCGTTATTTCAATGCTGCTGGCGCGGATTTCGAGGGCCGTATCGGCGAGTGGCACAAGCCGGAAACCCACGCCATCCCGCTCGCCATCGAGGCCGCACTTGGACGGCGTCAAGGCTTCAAGGTGTTCGGCACGGATTACGACACCCGCGACGGCACCTGCGTGCGCGATTACATTCACATCCTCGATCTCGCCGATGCCCATGTGCGGGCGGTGGATTATCTGCTGGCGGGTGGCGAAACCGTCGAACTCAACCTCGGCACCGGCACCGGCACCACGGTGAAGGAATTGCTGGCGGCAATTTCCGAGGTCTCGGGCCGCCCCTTCCCGGTCGAATATACCGGCCGGCGCGACGGCGATTCCACCACATTGGTGGCCAATAACGACAAGGCCAAAGAAGTTCTCGGTTGGGAACCGCGTTATTCCCTCTCGGACATCATCAAATCCGCCTGGTCGTGGCATTCTTCCCGCAACGCCGGGGATTGAGCGGCCCATAGGCCAAAACAAAAAAGACACCGGCCAATGGCCGGTGTCTCTCGCGGGACGGCGGATTTACGCCAGTGCCCGCTCCTGCCTCCCAGGTATGGGATTAAGGCTTGGTGGCAGATGTGGTTGTACTGTCAGGTGCCGCCGGGGTGGCCGCATTCTTTTCGCTGGTCTTCTGTTCCAGCGTCTTGAACTCGGGCGCCGCCTTCAGCGTTTCCGCCGTTTCGGTCGTCGTCAGACGAATGGTGCCGTCCTGCGCATTGCGCGTCATCGTCACCTTGTCCATGGGCACGGCTACGTCCTTCGCGCCGATGCCGAGGAAACCGCCAACGCCGATCACGGCTGCGACCAGACCACCATCTTCTTCCATGATGAGATTGGTGACGTTACCGATGCTCTCATCGGCTGCGGTGTAGACCGACTTGCCAATATAGTCATTGGCGCTGATCTGCGTTTCGCCCTGCTCGGTGATGTAAGCACCGCCCGTGGTTGTGGCCGCGCTGTCATTGGCTACAGGAGCCGCAGGCGTCATCGGAGTGGCAGGCGGTGTTGCCGGCTCAGTCTGCGCACCCGGATTTGCCGGTGCGGGCTGGGTGGTGCCCTGAGCGATGGCAAGCGGCGCGAAAGCCGTCGTGCCCATCAGGGCGGCGGTGACGAGTATCGTAAGTTTCTTTGCCATTTTCGTACCTTCCTTTCATCGTTCTCAACTGGCCGGGCGGTGATGAATTTCGCTTCCGCTCGCTGGCCGGTTCGTCTTGCAAACGGGCTGGTTGTTGAAATAGTTCCGTTTTTTTCGGGCAAAACGATGCATTCGCCTGATGTCGCGACAACCGAGGGTAAAAATCAGGCATTGCTAAAGGGGGACAGCGCGGTATTATTCCTGCCGTAACAATGCCATAACTGCCGGAGTTTTTTGTATGCCTCAACCCGGCGACAGACTGAAAGACATGATCTCGGCTTTACGTCGGCGCAGCGCGAATTTTTTCCCGACCGCCTCAATCGGCACCTATCTGGTGGTGATGGCAACCGTCATCACCCTGCCGCTCATCCTTTTTGTCGGCTACCTGATGTTGCGCCTCGAAGCCGAAAAACGCGATGACCTGCAAAGGGAAACCATCGAGGATGTCCGGGTCGTCAGCCGCAACATCGACCGCCGCCTGCAGGAAATCGCCACCTCGCTCAATCTGCTGTCGCAGTTTCCCGAGCTTGAGAGCGGCAATCTCGCAGCGTTTCAGGGTCGCGTCTCCGAAAGCCTGAAGAAGGAGGGCCTCTACGCCCTGCTCGCCGCCAAGGATGGTCAGCAGCGTCTCAATACCCGGGTCCCCTATGGCCAGCCTCTCGGCAAGGTACCGGCCGAGGCAAATCTGGCCAAGGCGATAGAATCCCGCCGCATCACCGTCTCGGATCTGTTTTTCGGCGCCACCAGCCATGAGTGGGTGTTCAACGTCACCATGCCGCTTGACCCGGAGCTGGGCCTTGCCGGGGACGCCCTGATCCTGACGCAGAATGCCAGCGATCTTGGCCGGCTTATTCCCACGGAAAACCTGCCGCGCAACTGGGCGGTCGCCATCATCGACGGCACAAACCGGGTTGTCGTTTCCAGCGCCCAGGATGAGGCCGAAGTTGGGAAACCCTTTGTCACTCCCGAAATATTGTCGGAAATGCAGGCCTTCAGTGGGAATTTCTTCGACGGCAAGGGCAATCTCTACGCCTATGCCCAATTGCCGGGCTGGCAATGGAAGACGGTGATGTGGGGACCGCTGGCCGCCAGCCAGGCGGCACTGATCGACACCTGGCGCCAGATGATGATCGGCAGCCTTGTGCTGGTGCTGATCGCCATCGGCGGCGCCTATCTGGTCGGCCGGCAATTGCGCAGCTCCATTCGCGATCTGACCCATATGGCGGAGCGCATTGGCGAAGGCGAGATCGTCGCGCCGGTGGATACCAAGATAAAGGAAGCCAATCAGGTCGCCATCGCACTCTCCAACGCTTCCTTCGACAGAAGCCAGTCGGAAGAGCGGCTGCAATTGCTGCTGCACGAACTGGTTCACCGCTCCAAGAATATTCTGACGCTGGTTCAGGCGATGATACGGCAATTGGGGCGGGAAAATAAAAGCATTCCGGAGTTCCAGAAAGAGGTCGACCATCGCCTGCGCGGTCTCGGCATGTCGATCCGGGCGCTCGCAGAAGTTCAGTGGCAGGGGCTGCCGATCCGCAAGCTGATCGAAACCCACCTTGAAGTTTTCGGAACCGTATCGGAACGTGTCGTGCTGGCGGGCGACGATTTCATGCTGTCGCCGGAGGCGGCGCAGAATTTCGGGCTTGTGGTGCATGAGCTGACCACCAATTCCATTAAATACGGCGCGCTTTCGGCGCCGCTCGGGAAAATCACCGTCAGCTGGAAGCCGCTCGAAAAAGACGGTCGGCAAATGCTTCATCTGCTCTGGACCGAGACGGGCGGGCCACCGGCCGTGGAGCCGAGCCGCAAGGGTTTCGGCACCACCGTCATCAAACGACATGCGGAAGGCGCATTCGGCGGACATGTGACGACGGAGTACCGGCAAACCGGCTTCGAATGGTCTCTGGAAGCGCCGATACGGTATTTCACGCCGAAGCGGCCGGACCCGGCACACTGAACCGCATCGACGGTGAGAATGGCCGCAAATCTGCCGTTTGCTAAAAAAATGCATTTTCCGGGAACCGAATGCGGTTGCATGCATTAGTACTGCAGCCAAGCAATTCCCCCGTCCCCGCCTGAAGCTTGGCTGACTATAAACGGGTTTCGCCCCTGAAAACCCGTCATAAAAATAGCACGGCTCTCCTATGGGCCGTGCTTTTTTATTGCGCCTCCACAAAATGAAACAGCCTTTCGGCCTGACCTGCGGTTCGATAACTCTCAGGAATCGGTGCTGTCGCCCGAAGGGAATTTCAACCGGTAAACGATGCGCTCCGGCGTCAGCTGGTATTCGGCACTTCCTCCAAGAGCGGAAGGAACCACCTTTTCCAGCACGACGCTGCCGAAACTGCCGCGCCTTGCCTCTGCCGGCTCCTTCGAAGGCATCATCGGCTCGTTCCATTCGACGATATAAAAATCACCGTCCTGGCGACATTGCAGGGATATAGGCGGGTGATAGGCAAGATTGCCGCTATGGCTCACCGTGTTGACGACCAGTTCGTGGAAGGCCAGCCCGATGTAAAGCGCCCCGTTCGGGTTAAGCAGCAGGTTTTCCCCCTCCATGTGGATGAGGTTCGGATATTCCGGCACATAGAGATCAAATTGCTGGCGGAGAAGCTCGAATATACGCGCCCCCCGCCAGTCCGAATCCGTGATTAGATCCTGGCTCTGGGCAAGCGCGTGCAGCCGCCCACGGAACTTGCGCAGAAAATCATCCTTGGTGAGGCTGAAACGGGCTGTCTGGCCCGCAAGGCTCTGGATGATCGCCAGCAGGTTCTTGGAACGGTGGCTGACCTCGCGCAGCAAGGAGCGCAACAGCTGCTCGCGCCGCCGTTCCGCCGTCACCTCGCGGATGGTGGTCTTCATCACCATCTGGTTCGACTGGTTGAAGGTGGAATGGACCTGAAACTGGAAGACCCGGTTCTGGCCGGCATTAACCTCCAGCATACCCCGGCTGCCAGCCGTCACCATGTCCTTTTTCAGCTCGGCCAGCCGGGTGGACAGGTCATTTCCAAACAGATTTTCATCCGTCGGGTGAGAATCCGCCGGCAATTTCCAGACATCCGGCAGATTGGCCACGAATATGTATTCGCGCTTCCAGTCCTGCAGCATGACCGTCTCACCCGAATCGAGCAAGGCGAGAACGAGCGAATCGTGAAGCTCGCTCTCGTCCCTCTCCGCGTTATGCCATGCCAGCCGATGCAAATTCGTCTCCTTGCAGAAAGCCGCGGATCAACCCCACGACCGTAACCGCCAACGCCCGGGCACCACACTGGTTCCCGGCTCGTCTGCGGTTTCGGCAAATTTCACGCCGCGACGCGAGAGCTTTCGTTGAAAAACAGGGCCTGGCTGATAAGCGCTTTCACCATGTCCGGGTTGAAAGGTTTCGTCACAAGGAAGGTTGGCTCAGGCCGCTCGCCCGTCAAAAGACGCTCGGGGAAAGCCGTGATGAAGATCACCGGGAGGGTGGTCATCTGCAGGATGTCCTTCATCGCATCCAGACCGGAACTGCCGTCTGCAAGCTGAATATCGGCAAGGATCATTTTCGGCTGCGTGCGATGGAAAAGGTCGAGCGCTTCGGTATGCGTGCGGGCAATACCCGTGACGCGGTGACCGAGATCCGTGACCATCTGTTCTATATCCATGGCGATCAGAGGTTCGTCCTCGATGATCATGATATCGGTTGCGACCTGACGGGCGATTTCGGAAGCCGCCTCGTCGATCAGCCTGCCGACCTGGTCTTCCGACACTTTCAGAACCTCTGCGGCTTCCGAAGGCGTGAACTCTTCGACCGTCGTCAGCAGGAAGGCCTGACGGGCAAGCGGCGGGACGGCGGAAAGGTTCGCAGAAGCGCGCTTTTCCCATCCCGACAGGTTTTCATCCGCCTTAATATTGATCGTGACGGAACTAAAGATCGATACGAACAATTGATAGAGCGAAACGCGATCGCTGCTTGTCTGCGGGAAGATGCTGATATCGGCGATCAGAGCTTCGAGTGTTGCCGCAACATAGGCATCGCCCGTGGATTGTGAGCCGCAAACGGCACGCGCAAACCTGCGCAGATATGGCAGGTGCGGTGCGATGCGTGTAGAAACTGACATGGAATTCTCCCCGTTTATGCGGTTTGCAACGCAAACCCAAGATAGCAACGTGCGTATCGCAAAAAAAGTTCCCGAGGGCCGGAACTATTTTTTTCACCACGCATTATTTGCCACGACACAAAAGGAATACCGGACGTTATGAGCATGTTTCAATCGGACCAAGATTCGCCGGACAATTCGGCCGCCCCTCAGGTTCCACATTCCGGGCGGGCGGTGATTTCCCGCAAGCTCAGGGAGCTTTACGATGCCGTTCAGGATGAAGGCATCCCTGACAAATTCCTCGATCTTCTCGAAAAACTCGATGAAGCCGAAAGCAAAGCCAAAATAAAGGCTTCGGAGGAATGATGGCGAAAGAGCCGGAGCAGACAGAATACAACTTCAAGCGGGAAATGCTGGCGGCGCTGCCGAACCTGCGCGCCTTCGCCATTTCGCTCATCCGCTCGAGAGACCGTGCCGACGACCTCGTGCAGGACACGATCATGAAGGCCTGGGCGAAACAGGACAGCTACCAACCCGGCACCAACATGCGGGCATGGCTGGTGACGATCCTGCGCAACGAGTTTTACAGCCAGATCCGCAAATCCGGCCGTGAGGTGCAGGATACGGACGGGGTCTATACCTCGCGCCTTTCGGTGCCGCCCGAGCAGCACGGTTCGGTCGACCTTCAGGATTTCCGCTCAGCACTCGCAAAACTGCCTGATGACCAGCGTGAAGCGATCCTGCTGATCGGCGCCTCGGGTTTTGCCTATGAGGAAGCCGCCGAGATTTGCGGTTGCCCTGTCGGCACGATCAAGAGCCGTGTCAGCCGCGCAAGATTGCGTCTGCAGGAGCTTCTGGGTATCGAAAACGAAAATGAGTTCGGTCCGGATGCGCAGATGAGCGCGGTTACCGCCGCTGCCACGGCGCGCTAAAAGAACGGAATTTTTAAAAACAGCGAACGGGCAGGCTTACGTCTGCCCGTTTCTCATTGTCTATCCATGACGTTCATTTCCGGACGGACGATGAAACCTATTTTTTCCCCGATGCCCCTAGATGCCGGTTTCCTTGACCGACTGCATGACCACGAAGGTCGAAGTATTGGCGACCGATGGCAGGCTCGAGATTTTCTCCCCCAGCACCCGCCGGTATTTGCGGATGTCGCTGGTGCGCACCTTTAAAAGATAATCGAAGGCGCCGGCAATCATGTGGCATTCCTCGACTTCCTTGATCTTGCGAACCGCCGTGTTGAATTCCTCCAGCGCCTTCTCCCGCGTATCGGAAAGTTTGACTTCGGCAAAAGCGATGTGATCGACGCCGAGTTTGTGCGGATTGAGCACCGCCCGGAAGCCCAGAATGTAACCCTCATCTACCAACCGCTTCAGCCGCGTCTGGCACGGCGTCTTGGAAAGGCCCACCCTTTTCGACAGCTGTAGCACCGACATGCGGCCGTCTTCGCTCAAGGCCTCGAGGATCTTGAGATCGAAGTGGTCCAGATCGTCTGTTTTGTGACTATTTGCCATATTCTTTCACGCCAATCGAAGAAAACAAAAGTTCATATGGCCTGTTTTATTCCAAAAATAAGGCCATAGCAATTTTCCCGGTGATGGTATTGTCAGCGGCAGGATGAAAAGCGGCGGGCGGAGGACACGCTGCCGCCGACGGCCTTTCTTCAACAGCTTTTTCAGGATTTTCAGAATGGCCGATGGTGCAAGCAACGCCGGTGTAGCAATGAACGGTATTTTCCAGAATTTCGCGCCGCCGGTGCGTGAACAAAGCCCGCTGCGCAAGGCAATCACCGCAGCCTATCGCCGCCCCGAGGAAGAATGCCTGGCCCCATTGATTGAGGCGGCAACAGTGACAGAGGAGCAGACCAAAGCCATCCGCACCACCGCCGGCAAGCTGATCGAGGCGCTGCGCGCCAAGACCAGGGGCACCGGCGTCGAAGGGCTGGTGCAGGAATATTCGCTCTCCAGCCATGAAGGCGTGGCGCTGATGTGCCTTGCCGAAGCGCTGCTGCGCATTCCCGACACCGCCACCCGCGATGCGCTGATCCGCGACAAGATCGCGCGCGGCGACTGGAAGTCCCATATTGGCGGCGGGCGCTCGCTTTTCGTCAACGCCGCCACCTGGGGTCTCGTCATCACCGGCAAACTAACCTCGACTGTCAATGACAGTGGCCTTTCGGCGGCGTTGACCAAGCTGATCGCGAGGGCCGGCGAACCCGTCATCCGCCGCGGCGTCGATATGGCGATGCGCATGATGGGCGAACAATTCGTGACCGGCGAAACGATCGGCGAAGCCATCAAACGCTCCAAGCCGCTGGAGGAGCAGGGCTTCCAGTATTCCTACGACATGCTGGGCGAAGCCGCGACCACCGCCAGGGATGCGGAGCGTTATTACAAGGATTATGAAAACGCCATCCACGCCATCGGCAAGGCCTCTGCCGGCCGCGGCATCTATGGCGGTCCAGGCATCTCCATCAAGCTTTCGGCGCTGCATCCGCGTTACGCCCGCGCGCAGGCCGAGCGGGTGATGGCCGAGCTTCTGCCGCGCGTCAAATCGCTGATGCTGCTCAGCAAGAAATACGATATCGGCCTCAATATCGACGCCGAGGAAGCCGACCGGCTGGAACTGTCGCTTGACCTTCTCGAAGAACTGGCGCTCGACAGGGACCTTGCCGGCTGGAACGGCCTCGGTTTCGTGGTGCAGGCCTATGGCCGCCGTTGCCCCTTCGTTCTGGATTACATCATCGATCTCGCCCGCCGTTCGGGCCGCCGTATCATGGTGCGCCTCGTCAAGGGCGCTTATTGGGATGCGGAAATCAAACGCGCGCAGGTGGATGGGCTGGAGGACTTTCCGGTCTTCACCCGCAAGGTGCACACCGACGTCTCCTACATCGCCTGCGCCCGCAAGCTGCTCGGCGCGCGCGACGTGATTTTCCCGCAGTTTGCCACCCACAATGCGCAGTCCATGGCGACGATCTATCATCTGGCCGGCCCCGAATTCAAACTTGGCGATTATGAGTTCCAGTGCCTGCACGGCATGGGCGAACCGCTTTACAGCGAGGTCGTCGGCAAGAAAAAGCTCGACCGCCCCTGCCGCTTCTACGCCCCGGTCGGCACCCATGAGACGCTGCTTGCCTATCTGGTTCGCCGTCTCCTGGAAAACGGCGCGAACTCCTCCTTCGTCAACCGCATCGCCGATCCCGCCGTTCCGGTCGATTCCCTGCTGGAAGACCCGGTCACGGTGGTCAAGGCTTATGCCATTCCCGGCGCACGGCACGACCGTATCGCCGCGCCCGAAGGTCTTTTCGGCCCGGACCGGAAGAATTCCGCCGGCCTTGATCTGTCCAGTGAAATAACGCTCTCCGCACTCGACAGCACCTTGAAGGCAGCTGCGGCAACCGAGTGGAAAGCCGCAGCGCCGCAGGCAAGCGGCCAGACACGGCCGGTGCTCAACCCCGGTGACCACACGGATATTGTCGGCCATGTGACCGAACCGACCGAAGCCGATGCCGAAGCAGCGATGCAGCGGGCGGCGGCCTCCACCTGGCCCTCCACCCCGGTTGAAGAGCGTGCCGCCTGCCTGGAGCGCGCCGCCGACGCAATGCAGGCCGAGATGCCAGATCTGCTCGGCCTCATCATGCGCGAGGCGGGAAAATCCATGCCCAACGCCATTGCCGAAGTGCGCGAGGCGATCGACTTCTTGCGTTATTACGCAGCGGAAGCCCGCAAGAATTTCAAGGCTGGCGAAACACCGCTTGGCCCGGTCGTCTGCATCAGCCCGTGGAACTTCCCGCTCGCCATCTTCATCGGTCAGGTGGCGGCTGCACTTGTTGCCGGCAATCCGGTTCTGGCAAAGCCCGCAGAGGAAACGCCGCTGATCGCGGCACAGGGCGTACGCCTGCTGCATGATGCCGGTGTTCCGCAGGATGCCGTGCAGCTTATGCCGGGCGACGGCAAGACGGGCGCGGCACTTGTCGACTCACCGCTGACGGCGGGTGTGATGTTCACCGGTTCGACGGAAGTGGCGCGGCTCATTCAGGGCCAGCTCGCCGGCCGGGTTCTGACGAACGGCCAGCCGGTTCCGCTGATTGCCGAAACCGGCGGCCAGAATGCCATGATCGTCGATTCCTCCGCACTCGCCGAACAGGTTGTCGCTGATGTCATCGCATCGGCCTTCGACAGCGCCGGCCAGCGCTGCTCGGCGCTGCGCATTCTCTGCCTGCAGGAAGATGTGGCGGATCGCACGCTCACCATGCTCAAAGGTGCGCTGCATGAATTGCGCATCGGCCGCACCGACCGGCTTTCCGTCGATGTCGGGCCCGTCATCACCGCTGAGGCCAAGGGCATTATTGAGAAGCATGTTGACAGCATGCGCGCGCTCGGCCACCGCATCGAACAGATCACGCTTGCGGGTGAAACCGGCAAGGGCACTTTCGTGCCGCCGACCATCATCGAGATGAAATCGCTCGCCGATCTGAAACGGGAAGTATTCGGCCCGGTGCTGCATGTGATCCGCTTCAAGCGGGATAATCTCGACCGGCTGATCGATGAGATCAACGCCACCGGTTATGGCCTGACCTTCGGCCTGCATACACGTCTCGACGATACGATCCAGCATGTGCTGTCGCGCGTCGCGGCCGGCAATCTTTATGTGAACCGCAACATCATCGGCGCAGTGGTCGGCGTGCAGCCCTTTGGCGGGCGCGGTCTTTCCGGCACCGGCCCCAAGGCCGGCGGCCCGCTCTATCTCGGCCGCATGACGCAGGCTGCGCCGAAGATCGACCGGGTTGCAAGCCAGCAGGATCAGGCCGCCGTTGATCTGGCCCGCTGGCTGGATGAAATCGGCGAAACCGTTGCGGCCGAAGCCGCACGGCAGGCGGCAGCGCTTTCCGGCCTCGGCTTCGAAACCGAGCTGGCAGGCCCCGTCGGCGAACGAAACGTCTATGCGCTTCATCCGCGCGGCAGCATCCTGCTGGTCCCGGCAACCGAACAGGGGCTCTACCGCCAGCTAGCGGCAGCACTTGCCACCGGAAACACGGCCGTCATCGACAATGCCTCTGGCCTCGAAAAATCGATCTACGGGCTGCCGGCAACCGTCACCTCGCGCATCGTCTGGGCGGATGACTGGGCAAAATCCGGCCCCTTTGCTGGCGCCTTGGTCGAGGGTGATGCGGAGCGTATCGTGACGACCAACAAAAAGATCGCCACCCTGCCCGGCCCGCTGGTTCTCGTGCAGGCCGCAACCACGGAGGCGCTTTCCGGTGAAAGTCAGCCCTATAATCTCGACTGGCTGGTCGAAGAAGTCTCCGTCAGCGTCAACACCACGGCGGCCGGCGGCAATGCCAGCCTGATGAGCATCGGCTGAACGGCACGATTGCCCAAAACAAAATCGGCGCGGAAAAAATCCGCGCCGATAAAAGCAATACATAGATCATTGTCGCTCCGGACGAGCGACAGGTCACAGATGTCATTCGATGTCGAAGGACACACCCTGCGCCAGCGGCAGCGACTTGGAATAATTGACCGTGTTGGTGGCGCGGCGCATATAGGCTTTCCACGCATCCGAACCGGATTCACGGCCGCCGCCGGTTTCCTTCTCGCCCCCGAAAGCGCCACCGATTTCTGCGCCCGAGGTGCCGATATTAACGTTGGCGATGCCGCAATCCGAGCCTTCCGACGACAGGAAACGTTCCGATTCCTGAATGTCGCGGGTGAAGATCGACGATGAAAGACCGGCGGCAACGGCATTATGCGCGTCGATTGCCTGATCGAGATCGCTGTATTTCATGACATAGAGGATCGGCGCGAAGGTCTCTTCCAGCACCGGGCCAACCTGTTCAGGCATTTCGACGAGCGCGGGCTTCACATAATAGGCATCAGCCGCCCCGGTATCCACGCGTCCACCGCCATTCACCACGCCGTCATGGGCTTTCGCCGCCTCGAGCGCCTTCTGCATGCCGTCAAACGCTGCCTTGTCGACCAGCGGGCCGACGAGTGCCGAAGTTTCCAGCGGGTTGCCAACGGAGACGGAGGCATAGGCCTTTTTCAGGCGCGGCACGAGCTGGTCGTAAACGCTGTCATGCACAAAGAGACGGCGAAGCGTGGTGCAGCGCTGGCCGGCCGTACCCATGGCACCGAAGGCGATGGCGCGCAGCGCCATGTCGAGATCGGCGGACGGGCAGACGATACCGGCATTGTTGCCGCCGAGTTCCAGAATGGCGCGGGCAAAACGCTTTGCCAGGCGCGGGCCGACATCACGGCCCATGCGGGTGGAGCCGGTGGCCGAAACCAGCGGCACCTTGGGGTTATCCACCAATGCTTCACCCACGGCACGATCTCCGATCAGCAGCTGCGAAAGACCTTCAGGCGCATCGCCGAAGCGGGCGGCGGCCCGTTCGAAGATGCCCTGAACGGCCAGCGCCGTCAGCGGCGTCTTTTCCGAAGGCTTCCAGACCACCGAATTGCCGCAGACGATGGCGAGTGCGGCATTCCACGACCAGACGGCGACGGGGAAATTGAAGGCCGAGATGACGCCGACGACACCGAGCGGATGCCAGGTCTCCATCATGCGGTGGCCGGGACGTTCAGTGGCGATGGTGAGGCCATAAAGCTGGCGGGAAAGACCGACGGCGAAATCGCAGATATCGATCATTTCCTGCACTTCGCCGAGACCTTCGGACGGGATCTTGCCCGCTTCCAGCGACACGAGACGGCCGAGATCAGCCTTGAAGGCGCGCAGCTCTTCGCCGAGCAACCGGATCAGCTCGCCACGACGGGGCGCCGGCACATTGCGCCATTGCTTGAAGGCGGCATCAGCCTTGTCGACCACGGCTGCCACGCCCTCGACCGAAACGGTCTTCAGGTTTGCGACCTGTTCACCCGTCACCGGGCTGAAGGACGCCATGTTGCCGCCGGTATAAAGATCGCGCGCAACACCCATTCTGTCGAGAAGGGCGGCGGCTTCCTGTTTCACGTCAAGCTTCGTGGTCGCATCCATGTCCAATTATCCTTTTTGGCTGAAAGGGGAGGAAAGGCCGTTTTTAATACGGCGCTTTCAACTCCCGTCGCTCTTCTTTCCCCGAATTTGTCAACGGTGCCGCCAAGCCGGCAAAACACCATTCCATTCTTTCCCGTAATCATATATGGGCATAACAACCCTTTTCCAATGAGGAAAGCGGGTAAGTTGATGCGAGAATGGAATGGATCCGCGCAGAAGACTGGTCCCAGATATCGTCACCCTGCAGGCGTTTGAATGCGCGGCAAGGCACGGCAATTTTACCCGCGCGGCGGAAGAACTCAACCTCACGCAGAGCGCGGTGAGCCGGCAGATCGGCGAACTGGAAGCGCAGACGGGAATGCAGCTTTTCGAGCGCATCCGCAGGCGGGTCGTGCTTTCGGAAGCGGGCCGTAAATTCCTGCCCGATGTGCGGCGCCTGTTGCAGCAATCCGAACAGCTGATGGTGCGTGCGGTTTCGGCCGGAACATCGCACGCATCGCTTTCCGTCGCAACGTTACCGACCTTTGGCAGCCGCTGGCTTATGCCGCGCCTCTCCCGCTTCATCGATGCCAATCCGGATATGGCGATCACGATCGGCTCGCGCTCGCATCCGTTCGATTTCGACGAGGAAGGTTTCGATCTCGCCATTCATTATGGCCAACCGGTCTGGGCGCATGGCACCTGCACGTTTTTATGCAACGAGGTGATCGTGCCCGTCGCCAGTCCCGCCCTGCTTGGCCGCGCCAAAGTGAACCGGGCGCAGGATTTGGCCGAACACCCATTATTGCATGTGACGACGCGGCCCAAACTATGGACGGAATGGCTGGAGATGAACGGGGTGACGGCGGGAAACGCCTATCACGGCAGCCGTTTCGACCAGTTCTCGATGATCATCGAAGCTGCCGCAAGCGGTATCGGTTTTGCCCTTCTGCCGAAATATCTCATCGAGGCGGAACTTGCCTCCGGCCGCCTCGAAATCGTCTTCGACATCCCCCTGCAGACCGACAAGAGCTATTATGTCGCCCTGCCGGAAGGGCGGCAGGACAATGCACTCGCCCGCGCCTTTCAGGCCTGGCTGCTCGAGCAGGTCGGCAAGCCGGTCTAGTCCGTTATCCGGTCACTTCGAGGACCGGAGGGAGACCTCATCAAGCCCAGGAAGATCGGGGCCGACCGGCACGATCCGGGTCGGGTTGAGCGCCTTGATGGAATAATAACCGCGCTTGATATGGTCGATATTGACCGTGTCGCGCACGCCGGGAACGTTCAGCACCCGCATCATATAGGCCTGCAGCGCGGGATAATCGGCGATGCGGCGAAGATTGCATTTGAACAGGCCGTAATAGGCGGCGTCAAAACGAACCAGCGTCACAAAAAGCCGGACATCCGTTTCGGTAAGAAGACCACCGAAGAGGAAAGGCCCGCCCGTCGCCAACCGCGTCTCAAGCTCATCAAGCGTTTCGAAAACCTCGGCAAAGGCTTCCTCATAAGCCACCTGCGTGGTGGCAAAACCGGTTCTGTAAACGCCGTTGTTGAGACGGGGATAGATATGCTCGTTGAGAGCGTCGATCCCGTCGCGCAGCGCCTCCGGATAAAGGTCAATCGCATTATCGGTGAGATCACCGAACCCGGAATTCAGCATGCGCAGAATATCGGCAGATTCATTGTTGACGATGGTTTTCGTCTTTTTGTCCCAAAGCACGGGCACGGTGGCACGGCCGGTATAATGCGGGTCGGCGCTGGTATAGGCCTCATGCACGTGGGTGAAACCATTCAGCGTGTCCCGATCCGAACCCGGATAGTCGCCGAATTTCCAGCCTTCGTCCGAAAGCGCCGGCTCGACCACGGAAACGGAAATCACCTCTTCAAGCTTCTTCAGCTTGCGGCCGATCAACGTTCGCGATGCCCATGGGCAAATCAGCGCGACATAGAGGTGGTAGCGACCGACCTCAGCCGCAAAACCGCCCTCGCCCGTTGGTCCCGCCGAGCCATCAGGCGTTACCCAGTTGCGGAAACCGGAGGTCTGGCGAACGAAGCCACCCTTCTTGTCGGTTGCCTGCACGGGATGCCATTCGGCGGTCCATTTTCCATCCACGAGCATTTGCGGCTCCCTGTTCATCTAAAGATGAAAGCCTTATGGGCCGGGTCGCCACCTCATCACAAGCCACGCTTCGGTTGACGCACTGTTTCTGATCGGCAGAAGAGTTCACAGGCGATTGCGGAAAAACGGGTTCCAGCGCACGGTGCCAAGCCTTACCTTTTCACGGATCATCGTCAGAAGTCCCGATCCAGCGATGACCGCTAGACCCAGCACCGCAACGGCGTCCGGATATTCGTGAAAGAAGGTCATGCCGATCGCCACCGCCCAGAGGATTTGCGAGTAATGCGAGGGCGCGATCTGGCTTGCCGGCGCGATGCGGGTCGCGACCAGAAGGGTTATCTGCCCCGTCGCCGTGCAAAGGCCGATGAAGGCGAAGGCCAGAAGCTGGTGCAGGTTGGGCATGACGAAATCGGGAATGGACGCGATGCCGTTAAAAGTCAGACCGTAAATCAACAGCACACCCATGATCGAGGTGCGCTTCTCCTTACCCGCCAGCGAGCGCAGCAGCACGATGGTCATCGCCGCCAGGAACGCCACGCCGATGGCGGCAAAATGCCCGAGTTCGAGCGACTTGAAGCCCGGCCGCACCACGAGGATGACGCCGACGATGCCGGCCAGAACCGCCGCCCAGCGCCACGGGCCGATATTCTCTTTCAGCACCACGGCGGAAAGGACGGTGACGAAAAGCGGCGACAGGAAGATCAGCGCATAGGCTTCAGCCAGCGGAATGGTGGTGAAGGCATAGATGCCGAAAATGCCGGCGAAGAGGCCGGAAATCGCGCGGCCATGCACGGCGAATGGCCGGCTCATGCGCCAGAATTCACGCCACCTTTCCTCACGCGGCTTGCTGAAGAAGATGAAGATACCGGAGAAGAGAATGCTGAAGAAGCCAATTTCGAAAACGCTGATCTGCGATCCAAGCGACTTGATGGTGGCATCGCCCATGGAAAAGGTCGCATAAGCGAACAGACCGAGCAGAAAACCCTTTTGCATTTGACTTCCCCGAACACCGACCGCAACGCAAAGCTTCTCCCGGTCGCGTTAAACGCGACCCGGACGCCCCTTTGTGGGACAGACAGTCTGGCAGATTTGATCCTCAGACCTATGGCTAGACCCGGCTACCTATGAGTGCAAGCCGCAAAAGACGCAAAATTGCCCGATTGGACCCGGCCGGTGCAAATGGCTGCAAGGTGCGGCAAATTTGTCCCGCCGCCGCCATCACATCACCGTCATGGAAAGAGGTTAGCCGGTGTTGATCGTGGCGCTTGGCGACGGGCGTGAAGGCGGCTAAATATTATCGTGTAATTTTCGCCCGCCGATTTCCCCGGCTGGTATTGCCGCGTTAACATGGCCTCGCTAACCGAAAGGAAAAAGAATGCGGATAGTGATGATCGGTTCGGGTTATGTCGGCCTCGTGTCCGGCGCGTGTTTTGCAGATTTCGGCCACGATGTGGTCTGCGTCGACAAGATGCCGGAGAAGATCGAGGCCCTGAAAAACGGCCATATTCCGATCTTCGAACCGGGTCTGGAGACGATCGTCGCCAATAACGCCAGGGCCGGCCGGTTGAGTTTCACCACCGATCTTTCCGCTGCCGTTGCCAATGCCGAGGTCGTCTTCATCGCGGTCGGCACGCCCTCGCGGCGCGGCGATGGCCATGCGGATCTTGGTTATGTCTATGCGGCGGCAAAAGAGATCGCCCATGCGCTGGATGGTTTCACCGTCATCGTCACCAAATCGACCGTTCCGGTCGGCACCGGCGACGAGGTGGAGCGCATCATTCGCGAGGAAAACCCTTCCGCCGATTTCGCCGTGGTATCCAACCCGGAATTCCTGCGTGAAGGTGCAGCCATCGAAGATTTCAAGCGGCCGGACCGTATCGTCGTCGGCCTTTCGGACGAGCGGGCCCGCCCTGTCATGACGGAGGTTTACCGTCCGCTCTACCTCAATCAGTCGCCGCTGCTCTTCACAACGCGACGCGCCTCGGAACTGATCAAATACGCCGCCAACGCCTTTCTGGCGATGAAGATCACCTTCATCAACGAAATGGCGGACCTCTGCGAAAAGGTCGGTGCCAATGTGCAGGACGTGTCGCGCGGCATCGGGCTGGATGGCCGCATCGGTTCGAAATTCCTGCATGCCGGCCCCGGTTATGGTGGCTCCTGTTTCCCAAAGGATACGCTGGCGCTTGCCAAGACCGCGCAGGATTATGACGCGCCGGTGCGGCTGATCGAAACCACCATCGCCATCAACGACAACCGCAAGCGCGCCATGGGCCGCAAGGTTATCAATGCCGTGGGCGGCGACGTGCGTGGCAAGAAGATCGCCGTGCTTGGCCTCACCTTCAAGCCCAATACCGACGACATGCGCGACAGCCCGGCGATCGCCATCATCCAGACCCTGCAGGACGGTGGGGCGAAAGTGGTCGGTTACGATCCCGAAGGCATGGCGAATGCCCGCCATCTGATGGAGGATATCGAATACGCAACGGGCCCCTACGAGGCAGCGCAAGATGCCGATGCCGTGGTGATCGTGACGGAATGGAACCAGTTCCGCGCGCTTGATCTGCCGCGCCTGAAGGCGATCATGAAAAGCCCCGTTCTGGTGGACCTGCGCAATATTTACCGCACGGATGAAGTTGCCGCGCATGGATTTATCTATGCCGCCGTCGGCCGCCCGCATGAGGATACCGCCGGCAAGGAACTCTAGCGCTTCGTCGTCTGGAATTTCACTGAAACAATTTTCGCGCTTCGGTTTAACCGCAAACGCACCAACAGATTCGGGATATAGTCATCATGCGTTATCTGGTTACCGGTACGGCAGGCTTCATCGGCTTTTACGTCGCAAAGCGGCTGCTGGATGCGGGACACTTCGTGACCGGCTTCGACGGCATGACGAAATATTACGATGTCAGCCTGAAAGAAAAACGCCATGCCATTCTTTCCCGCTCCAACGGCTTTCGGGCCGAAATCGGCATGCTGGAAGATACCGATGCGCTGAAGCGGGCGGCGGAGGCCGCAGAACCTGAGATCATCATCCATCTCGCCGCCCAGGCCGGTGTTCGTTACAGCCTTGAAAATCCGCGCGCCTATATCGATTCCAATCTCATCGGCTCGTTCAACATGCTGGAGCTCGCGAGAAGCCTTGATGTCAAGCACCTGATGCTGGCATCGACCTCCTCCATCTACGGCGCCAACGAAAAAATCCCCTTTGCGGAAAGCGACAAGGCCGACGAGCCGATGACGCTTTATGCCGCCACCAAAAAATCGATGGAGCTGATGGCGCATAGCTATGCCCATCTGCACAAATTGCCCACCACCGCCTTCCGCTTCTTCACGGTTTACGGGCCGTGGGGACGGCCGGACATGGCGCCGATCAAATTCGTCGATGCCGTCTCCAACGGCCGGCCAATCGACATTTATGGCCAGGGCAATATGAGCCGCGACTTCACCTACATCGACGATCTGGTCGAAGGCATCGTCCGGCTGAGCCAGATCATCCCGTCGGAAGAAAACCGGGTTACGCAGAATGGTGTCACCGACACGCTCTCGCACCACGCGCCCTTCCGCGTCGTCAATATTGGCGGCGGCCAGCCGGTGGAGCTGATGCATTTCGTCGAAACGATCGAAAAGGCAGTCGGCAAGCCGGCAATCCGCAACATGCTGCCGATGCAGCAGGGCGACGTTCCGCGCACCTTTGCCTCACCCGATCTTCTGAGGGCGCTGACCGGTTATGTGCCGCAGACCCCGGTCGAAGAGGGCATCAAGGCCCTCGTCGCCTGGTATCGGAAAATGCAATCAGCCGAACTGCGGGAGTAGTTCAGAGCGTTGCGAGCAACCGGTTGGAGAGGGCCCCACCCGATGCGGCCTGCATGGAGACTTTGGTTTCCACCGCGTCGATGATCGTATCGCTGAAATCGACATTGGTGAGTTCGAGGATATTCGACAAGCCACCGGGCGAAAACACATTCACTTCCAGTATCTTGTCACCGACGATATCGAGCCCGACCAGAAACATGCCGTCCTCCACGAGCTTCGGCCGCATCATTTCGGCAAGTGCCACGATGTCGTCCGTCACCTTCACGGCTTCCGCCGTGCCCTGGGCGTGGATGTTCGAGCGCAGATCGCCTTTCGCCGGCACACGGCGGAGTGCGGCATATTTGCCGTCCCGCATCAGCGGCCGGCCATTCATCATGAAGAAGCGGATGTCCCCGTCCTTCGCGGCCGGCAGATAGGCCTGCGCGATCAGATAACCCTCAAGGCTGACCGCCTCGAAAATCTGGTTGAGATTGGTCTCCTTACTGGAACCGATCTTGAAGACGTTCTTGCCGCCGGAGCCCTGCAGCGGCTTGACGATGACGCCCTTGGGATGTGCGTCAGCAAAGGCACGGATTTCCTCGACATTGCGGGAAATGATCGTGGTCGGCCGGACGATTTCGGGAAAGCTCTGGAAATAGAGCTTGTTCTGCGCCAGAGCCAGACCTTCCGGATCGTTCAGCACCACGACGCCGCGCTGTTCGGCAAGCCGCCCGAACAGAATGCCGGCATGCACCGCCCATGGCCGCGTCGTCTGGTCAAGCGAGGGGTCGTTGCGCAACATCAGCGCATCGATTTCCTCGACATCCATGGTCCGCCGCTCCAGCGCCTTGTCCTGAAGCGTGGAATGGAACGTCTCGCCTTTCTTGATTTTACCTTTCGGCAGCACGGTTGCATGAATGGTCAGGCTGTCATCTGAACGCAGGGTAAAATCCCCGGGTGTCAGATAAACCACCTCGTGGCCACGATTGAGTGCGGCCATGGCCAGCAGGCCTGTGGCGTAATTCGGCCCCTCGGTTTCGATGGAATTGACGAAAAACGCGATGCGCATGAAGCCCCTCCTATAATGTTGCCAGTTCGGCAATGGATAATCCCGCCCGTATTTTCTCCAGCCGCTCATTGGCCTTGGCCGGCAGCAGAAATGCGGGTCTGATACCCGGCGGACGCAAAAGGCCGCGCAGGGCCAGTTCCTCCATGACCGGGAAATGTTGCGCGGCGATCTTGCCCATCCAGAATGGATCAAGCGCCCCGCCCCTGCGCAGATGTTCCAGAACCTCGGCCAGCCCGCGCAGATAAATCGCATCCTTCGAAAGACCGCCGCCGCGATAGATGCGCAGCACCATGTTGAAGGCGCCTGCCTCGTCGAAACCGTGATCACGGGTCATGATGCGGAAGGTCTCAACGAATGTCGCGCCATCGAGCATGGTGGCACAACCGACGACACGGCCGGCAATCAGCCGCAGGCGCTCACGCGTCATGCCACCGGCCAGATGTTCCGCCAGCACCGCCAGCCCTTCCTGCACGCCCTCATAACCGGAAAGGCCGGTGCGGAAGAGCCGCAGGCCCTGAAACGAACCGTTGAAATAGGTGAGAAGATGCACGCCGATCTCATGCGACAGCAGTGCTTCGACACGGCGCTGTTCCATGACCGTGTGGCGGGAAATCAAGAGCTTCTCGCCCGTCACCATCAGGCCGGGCGGCAGGTCGTCGCGGATTTCGACGCGAGCCTTGAATTCCGGTTCTTCCGCCAGATAGGTCTCGACCATCTCGCGCGATTTTCTGGCGACCGCGTAACAGTCCACCGTGGCGATTTCGCCGCTTTCCTGGGCGCGTGGGCAATCCTCAAGCACACGAAGCGCCAGCGTCAGGAGCGCGGGTTCGACGGCGCCATAGAGGGCGCGTGAAAAATCGGTGAAGGTGCGATGATGCAGGTTCGCAAGCATCGTCAGTTGCAGGTCGATCTCCTGCTGTTTCTCCCGGTAGAGGTGATAGAGCACCGGGTCTTCCAGATGATCGAAAACGACGGAATAGAGCTTGCGTTTCTGCTCCTCGACATCAACGCCAAGCGGCCGGTAAAGCAGGCGTGGCGCAAACTGAAAGCTGCCATCGCGAAACTCCTCGAAGGCCCGGCGGGCATTGATTGGCGTAACCGACAGAAGAAAATCGAAGGATGAAACGATCTCATCCACCGAGCGGTCGGCACGCCGGACGGCATCGACAAAGGCCTTGCGGCCAAGCGCCCGGTGGCTGGTGACCTTCAGCGCATCCATACCGGCGGAAAATGACGAGAAGGCCTGCAAACCCGCATCGAAAAGATCGGCAATCATCGTTTCGCGCAGACCGGGATAATCGGCACCGGATTCCGGCTGCCGATAGATCGGCGCGAAGCGCACGCTGATGCAGGGAAAATCCAGACCGGTATTCTGAAACCTGAGGATCGGATCGGATTCCGGTTCCGGCCGGGTGATACGCGGCGTGCGAAACCGCACTTCGGCATCACAGACCGCCTTGATGAAGACCCGGCGGGCTTTCTGCGTTTCCGGTTCTGAAGTCGCTGAAACGGAAACCTCATAATGCGGCAGAAAGGGGGAGTCGTCGGCCAACAGAATATCGTGTTCCAGTTCACCGATATCGAGGACGATGAAGGCGCCGAAACGCTGCAGCATGGCGGCGCCCACAGCCTCTATCAGCGGTGCGGCCTCCTGAATGGTCGAAGCGATGAGATAGGATGCATGGGCGGCGGCGATATCGCGCGCAGCAAGGTCTTTCGTACCTCCCGTCAGATGCAGGCAGAGGAACGGCAGCGGCCGGTCGATGTGCAGCCTGCCGTTTTTTCCGACATCCCGGCGGATAGCCTTGCCGCCCTCCAGGCAGGCGACGACATCATCCACCAGGTCGACGATCGGAGAAGGCTCGCTGCGGGCGGAGGAAACACTCATCGCCGCGACCCCAGGCATTTTTCGAGAACCGGCTGAAGGGCAGCGATCGTATCACGGATATCCGATATCACCCGTGTGTCCGGTCTTCCCGTCCACTCATCCATGAAGAATTTCTTGAACTCGATCGCAATCGCGCAGCCGTTTTCGGCAAAGCGTTCGTGGATGAAGCGGGTCTGTTCCCCTTTACCCTGAAACGCCACGTTTTCGCGAACATCAAGGCGTCGACCGCCGATGGTCGCTGAGGCGAAATGATAACCGACAGCACTGACCACATCGCTCCAGCGGCTGCGATCCATGGAAAATGTACCGATATTGATATCGGGCGCTTCCGCCTGCGCCGTCGCAGGCGCGGCAGCGCCCTGCCGGCGATGATTATAGCTGTGCACGTCCAGCACCACGAACGCACCGTGCCGGCGCTCCACCGTCGACAGAACCGCCTCCAGCATCGCATAATAATCGTCGTGGAAATCGAGCGATTGCCGGAGCGCTTGTTCCGCCGGCTCCTCGTTCCAGACCTCAAGCCCCCAGGATTGTTCGGGCTTCAGGTAGATCGCCTGATCGGCAGCGCGGTTGAGATCGATTTCGAAGCGAGAATGATGAGCGACGAGACGATTTGTCAGCCCCGAAATCATCTCGCCGGTGAAGGGGTCTTCCTCGCGCAGCCTCTGTTCGGCTGAAAGAGCCATGAGCCCCGCCACTTCCGGGCGAATGAAATGGCCGTCATGAATGGCCGTGCCGACAACGGGCGAGTTGCCGAATTCGATCGACCAGAAACCCTTGTTTTGGTTATGACCGTAATGTTCGCCGTCGCTGTGTCTGGCTGCCATGCTGCCTCCCCTGCATCGGGTGTAAAACAACGCGACTTGCCCGTTTGTTCCGGGAAAAATTGCGCACGATACATTTGCCCCCTGCACGCACACCGCCTGAAAAACTGCGGAACCATAGCGGAAAGCTCACGTTGTTCTGGCAGGAGGGCCGCCGTGTCAAACGGACGCGATGGTGCCGAAGAACATCGGGATTTTTCCGTTTTCTCCCGGTGGCCAACGAAGCGGCAGTCGAGCTTCTTACCCATCCGGCGTCCCTCCGTCCCCACTTTCCGCGCACAAGGAGCTGCGACATGGAAAAGACCGAAACGCGCAAACTTGCGGAAGAATATCTGCGACTTGGCGGCACACGTCAGGTGATGATCGACGATAACAAGACCTTCGTGCGCCAATGGGATCAGGAACCGGCAGACGCCGAGACATTCTGGCAAACGCACATCGAAAATCTCGAGGCCGAACGCCGCAAGGACGTGGAATTTTTCCTGCCCTCCGTGAATTCGGACAAGGACGACTGAACACAGAAGGAGACAGACATGACTTCAATCAACGCTGCAAAAATCGTCATTCTTGCAACCGACGGCTATGAGCGCTCGGAACTCAGGGTGCCCTACGATCAGCTGAAGGCCAGAGGTGCCGATGTAAAGATCGCTTCGATCAAAACGGGCGAAATCAAGAGCTGGGATGAAAAGAACTGGGGCGACAGCATCGCGGTGGATCTTTCCGCCAAGACCGTCAAATCGGATGATTTCGACGCGCTGGTTCTTCCGGGTGGCCAGATCAACCCGGATATTCTGCGCCATGATGAGGATGCGATGCGCGTGGTGCGCGATTTCGTCAAATCCGGCAAGGTGGTGGCTGCCATCTGCCATGCGCCTTGGCTGCTGGTGGAAGCGGACGCCCTGCGCGGTCGTGACGCCACCTCTTACTGGTCGATCAAGACAGACCTGAAAAATGCCGGCGCCAACTGGAAGGACGAAAAGGTGGTGACGGACAAGGGCATCATCACCTCCCGCAGTCCCGAGGACCTTGACGCCTTCGTTGCGAAAATCGTCGAAGAGGTTGAGGAAGGCCGCCACGAGCGCCGCGCCGCCTGAAGGCCCTTACCACCCCGTGCCGCCGGTTTCCGGCGGCACTTTTATTGGGAGAGAGCGATGAAAAGCAGATTGCTGGCGAGCGGCGCGGAGCGCACTTTCATTCTCGTCATCGAGCCGGAGGAAGAAGCCTTCGAGGCCATCCGGCGTTTTGCCGCGGCCGAGAACATCAACGCCGCTTCGGTGACGGCCATCGGTGCCTTTGCAACGGCAACCCTCGCCTTTTTCGATCTTTCGACGCGGGAGTACAAGGAAATACCGGTCACCCAGCAGAGCGAGGTTCTGAGCCTGCTCGGCGACATTACCCTTGATGAAAACGATGACCCCAATCCCCATCTGCATGTGGTTCTGGGCTTTGCCGATGGATCCACCAGGGGCGGCCATTTTTTGAAGGGCGTGGTGCGACCAACGCTTGAAGTGGTCATCCGCGAAACACCCGCGGAATTGCGGCGCAGCTATCGCCCGGAATTCGGTATCGCCCTTATCGATCCCGCCAAATAAACGGCGGAACCGGAAAAACACCATTGCGTTATTCCCCCATGTGAGGGGCGGCATGGCGGCAGCAATCAATCGAAAAGACACCGGTGACGATGAGGTCAGACAGTTTCTCACCGGTCTGGCACGTGGCACGGCGGGTGCTCTGCTGTTTGCACTGCCAATGCTGATGACCATGGAAATGTGGTTTCTCGGTCTTTACATCAATCCGTGGCGGCTGCTGCTGCTCTGCATCCTCAACCTGCCGCTGCTGCTGCTTCTCGCCCGCCGCATCGGCTTTGAGAATATTCATTCCTGGGGCCAGGCGCTGCGTGACGCGATCACGGCCTATGGGCTCGGCATAGCCGTAAGCGCCGCTGTGCTGCTGCTGTTCGGTATCCTGAACGACCAGATGACCGTCTCCACCATCATCACCAAGATTGCGCTGCAATCCGTTCCGGCGAGCATCGGCGCGCTGCTCGGCCGCAGTCAGCTCGGCCAGCATTCGGATGCGCAGGACGAAGAGGACGGCGAATATTCCGGCAAGACCGGTTATCTGCACGAACTGTTCATGATGATGGTCGGAGCGCTCTTTCTCAACCTCAATGTCGCGCCGACGGAAGAGATGATCCTGATCGCCTACAAGGTGACGCCCTATCACATTCTGGCGCTTTGCCTGCTGTCGATCGCCATCATGCACGGCTTTGTCTATGCGCTTCATTTCAAGGGCTCTCACCAGCTGCATGAGGGCCAGCATTGGTGGCAATCCTTCATCCGTTTTACCCTGCCGGGCTATGTCATCGCCATCGCCATCAGCATCTACACGCTCTGGACCTTCGAGCGTCTCGACCATACGTCGCTGTCGCAGATCATGAGCGCCGCCGTCATTCTGGGCGTCCCGGCTTCGATCGGCGCGGCCTCCGCCCGATTGATCCTGTGAGGACAAGATGACGACATCGAAGGGTAACAAACACACCGAAAGTTCCGATCCCCACTGGATAGAATGGGTAACAGGCGCGATCTGCACGCTTCTCGTCGCGGCCATGCTCGGCTGGATCGCCTACGATATCTATCGTTACCAGCCGGAGGATGCCCGTTTCGAAATAGCCGTCACCAGCGTGGAGGGGCAGTCCGTTCCATACCGCGTGAAGTTCGATATCCGCAATCTCTCGATGACGACGGCAGCGCAGGTGCAGGTGCGCGGCGAGCTGCAGCAAGACGGCACGATGCAGGAAAGCGCTGATGTGACATTCGATTATGTCGCTTCGGAATCAAAGGACGCCGGCACGCTTTTCTTCCGCAACGATCCCCGCCGCGGCACACTCAATCTCAACGTCTCCGGCTATACCGAGCCGTAAGACCTTTCAGGACTATTTCATGCCGACATCCAAACTGACGAAAGAACGCGATCTCAGGGATTCAAAGCCGCTCTGGGCCGATAGCCCACGCATCGGCATCCGCAGCGGAACGACGCCAAAAGCCGACCGTTATGACACGATCGTCGTCGGTGCCGGCATAAGCGGCGCGCTGGTGTCGCACGCGCTGCATCGCCCGGGGCAATCCATGCTGATCATCGACAAGAGAGAACCGGTGATGGGCAGCAGCGTGGCCAGCACCGCGATGATCCAGCACGAGATCGACACGCCGCTGACGGAACTCAGAAAGATGATGGGCAAGGATGCCGCCGACAGGGCATGGCAGCGTTCTGCCCGCGCCGTCTTGCGTCTCGAAGAAATCGTCACGTCGCTCGGCATCTCCTGCAGCATGGCGCGCAAGCAGGCACTTTATCTTGCCGGAGATGAAATGGGGTCGCGTGCGCTGAAGGCGGAAGCGGCTGCGCGCGGGGAGGCCGGCATCGAGGCCAGGTTCCTCAGCGCTGCGGAACTGAAAGAACAATATGGCCTGGAGCGGACCGCCGCCATTCTCAGCGACATCTCGGCCTCCGCCAACCCCGCGCAGCTGACGGCGGGCCTGTTGCGCCACACGGCGGGTGCAGGCGCTGAAATTGTCTCACAGCTTGAAATCACCGATCTTAGAAATCTCGGTGACGAGGTGGTCCTTGCGACCGCTGAGGGCAAAATCCTGTCCGCCCGCAATGTCGTCTTCTGCACCGGATATCAATTCCTGAAAATGCTCGAAAGTCCGAAACACCAGATCATTTCCACCTGGGCCCTGGCGAGCAGGGAAGGACTTGAGCTGCCGGACTGGCTGAAGAGCCACATCGTCTGGGAAGCTTCCGACCCCTATCTTTATCTGCGCACCGATCGAAACGGACGCATGATTGCTGGCGGCGAAGATGAGGAAAATCCTACCTCCTTCCAGTCGGAGCGCAAGCTGGCCACTAAAACGAAGATTATCCGCAGCAAGATCGAAAAACTGCTCGGGGTCGATATCGGCGAACCGGAATATCGCTGGGCAGCGGCGTTTGGCACCACCACCACCGGCCTGCCGCTGATCGGCGCGGTTCCCGGCATGAAGAATGTCTATGCCGTCATGGGTTTTGGCGGCAACGGCATCACCTTCAGCCAGATCGCCGCCGAAATCGTCGCCGCCGCCGTTAATGGCGGCAAGGACCCAGACGCCGATCTTTTCCGCTTCGGTTGATGCCCGGTCAGTCTTCCTTGATACCGGTGGCCACCTGCATGCGGCGAAGCGTCCAGAGAACGATAATGCCGACGCCAGCGGCTAACAGCGCGAGCGGCCACATGCCGAGCCCGGCAGAGAGGCCGATCGCGGCCGAAAGCCACATGCTCGCCCCCGTCGTCAGGCCTTTGACATCACCCTTGGTATAAACGACCACACCCGCCGCGAGAAAGGCGATGCCGGCCGTCACGGCCTCCACCAGCCGGATGGGATCGAGCCGTGCGGCCTCATGGCCTTCCGCCATCGTCTCCATCATGTGGATGGTGATGACACAGAAGGTGACGGCGGCAAGGCCGATCAGCATGTTGGTGCGCAGACCGGCGGTGTTCTTGTGAAATTCCCGCTCCAGCCCGATCAGGCCGCACAGAATGACCGCGCCGAACACGCGCACCAGCAGCACCTCGAAAGGCATGGAAACATTCATGGAAAATTCTTCTGCAAGGCTCTGGGGCACTGTCGCGTCTCCTCCCGAAATTTCATCACCAGTAAGTTCGGGAAGGCCGGTTGGTTCCGCGCGGCAATATAAACGTTGCGCGCAACGGAGCCGGAACCATAGGGGCGGCGAAAGGTTTGCCTCCCGTGCGCATGGGCGCACATCATGAATTTTTCACACCATGGGAGAAGGAACAATGGCCGAGAAGAAACTCGACGACCTGTTTTACGACACGCTGAAGGATATCTATTACGCCGAAAGGCAGATCCTCAAAGCCCTGCCGAAAATGGCCCGGGCGGCGACCGACCCGAAGCTGAAACAGGCGTTTGAAAAGCACAAGGAAGAAACGCAGGGTCACGTGGAGCGCCTGCAGGAAGTGTTCGAAGTCATCGGCAAGCGGGCACAGGGCAAGACCTGCGAAGCCATTCAGGGCATTATCGCCGAGGGCGAAGAGATCATTGATGAGTTCAAGGGCACTGCCGCGCTCGATGCCGGTCTCATTTCGTCGGCCCAGGCCGTCGAGCATTATGAAATCGCCCGTTACGGCACGCTGAAAGCCTGGGCGGAAAAGCTTGGCCACACCAAGGCGGTTTCACTGCTGGATGCCACGCTCAAGGAAGAAACCAAAACCGACGATGCACTGACCTCGCTCGCCAAGACCTCGATCAATGCTGCGGCTCAGAAAAAGGCGGCATGATCACCGCTTCGACCGCACAAGCAAAAACCGGAATGGTCTCCCATTCCGGTTTTTTATTTACCTGAAGCTGTCGCGTTTTACGGCAGCGTATAAGCGATCACATAGTCGCCCGGCTTGGTGCCGACGGAACCATGGCCACCCGCAACCATCACCACATATTGCTTGCCGCCTTCCAGCGCATAGGTCATTGGCGTTGCCTGGCCACCGGCTGGCAGACGCGCTTCCCACAGCTGTTTGCCCGTGGTGAGGTCGTAAGCGCGCAGAAAGTTATCGACAGCGGCACCGAGGAAGGCCACACCGCCCTTGGTGATCATCGGCCCGCCAATGCCGGGCACGCCCACCTTGAAGGGCAGCGGCAGCGGCGTCATGTCATAGACCGTGCCGTTCTTGTGCTTGTAGGCGATATCGCCGGTGCGCAGATCGGCACCCGCGACATAACCCCATGGCGGCGCCTGGCAGGGGATCTGCAACGGGCCGAGGAACGGCCCCATGAACACGCCATAGGGTGCGCCATCATTGCGGTTCAGGCCCTGTTCGCTGCCTTTTTCATCCTGCCCCTTCGGGGGGATGTCAGCACGCGGCACGAGCTGCGAGGTAAACGCGAGATATGTCGGCATGCCGAACATGACCTGACGTTCCGGATCGACCGCCACGCTGCCCCAGTTAAAGGTGCCGAAATTGCCCGGATAGATGATCGAGCCATTAAGCGACGGCGGCGTATAACGGCCCTTATAGTCCAGCTGATGGAAGCGGATGCGGCAGGCGAGCTGGTCGAACATGGAGACGCCCCACATGTCCTTTTCCTTCAGCGGCTCCGGCTTGAAAGACAGGGCCGTCGTCGGCTGCGTCGGGGAGGTGAAGTCTTCAGGGATCGCACCGCCCGGCGCCGGCTCTTCCGTAATCGGCAGAAGCGGCTCGCCAGTGCGCCGATCGAGAACGTAGATGTCGCCCTGCTTGGTGGGTCCGACAAGGGCCGGCACGTTCTGGCCGTCCTTGGTGATGTCGAGCAGCACCGGTTGCGCCGGAACGTCCATGTCCCATAAATCGTGATGGACCGTCTGGCGAACCCAGCGGTCCTTGCCGGTGTTGATATCGAGCGCGACAATGGAGGAGGAATATTTCTCCACATTCTCGCTGCGGCCCATGCCAAGCTGGTCCGGCACCTGATTGCCCAGCGGGACATAAACCAGGCCGAGGCCTTCGTCATAGCTCAGCACTGACCAGCTGTTCGGCGAGTTGGTGGTATAGGTCTCGCCCGCCGCAATCGGCTCGGTCTTTTCCGGATTGCCGGAATCCCAGTTCCAGATCAGGGCACCGCTGTTCACATCGAAAGCACGGATGACGCCGGACTGTTCCTGCGTGGAATAATTGTCGTTTACCGCGCCGCCGATGATGATCTTGCCCGCCGCGATGACGGGCGGCGAGGTCGAATAATAATAACCGGCAGGATTGTACTTCATGCCCTGTTCGAGATGCAGAACACCCTGATCGGCAAAGGAGGTGCAGACCTGACCGGTCGCAGCATCAAGCGCGATCAGCCGCGCATCCGACGTCGGCAGGTAGACGCGCTCTGCGCATGCCGTGCCTTGAGCCGCATTCGGCTCGGCATAATAGGAAACGCCGCGGCACGTCTGGTGCTGGCGGTCGGGATTGAGACCGACATTCGGGTCGTATTTCCACTTTTCCTTGCCGGTTGCCGCATCGATGGCAATCGCCCAGTTATGCGGCGTGCAGATATAAAGCGTGTTGCCGACCTTGAGCGGCGTCACCTGATAGGTGGTTTCGCCGACATCGTCGGGTAGCTTCACGTCGCCCGTCTGGTAACGCCAGGCTTCCTTCAGCTGCGAGACATTGTCGACATTCACCTGGGTCAGCGGTGAATAACGCTGGCCATAGGGCGTGCGGCCATATTGATGCCAGTCCGCATCCGGCACGTTGCCGCCCAAATCGGGCGTCGCCAACGCAATTTCCTGAGGCAGGGAACCTGCCTGGTCGTGCGGATCCTGCGCCATCGAGTATCCGGCCACGGCCATGGAAGCGAGAACCGATAACACAAGCGGCCAGGCATTGGGGCCGTAGCTGAGCCCGGTCGGGCTTGAAAAACCAAGCGGCTTTCTGACCCAGGGCACCAGCATCCAAACGCCGATGAGAATGATGATACCGCCACGTGGGCCGAGCTGCCACCAGTCGAAACCGACTTCCCAGACCGCCCAGGCAAGTGTCGCGACAATGAAGACGGCATAGACGTGGAGTGCTGCGCGATTGCGCTGAAACAGCAAAATAGCCGTCAACAGAAAAGCCAGCCCGGAAAGGACATAATAAAAACTGCCGCCCAGCATCACCAGCTGGGAGCCGAAACCAAACAGCGCAAGGCCGATCAGCGTGAGAATAACTGCAGTGACGGTGACTGCCATGAATGAAACCCCCGATTCCTGTCACTTTGGGTGAAATGAAATCGGGGCCAATCTGGTTCCACACAAACTATTCATTTGTCGTGAAAAATTTCACGTCATGGTCGTCAGGGGTTTTGTGGCGCTCCCGTCGAGTCCTGACGCGTCGGATTCGTATCCGTCGAAGCGGGAGGTGCAGCACCGCCATTTGCAGGGTTGTTGTCGAAGCTGCCGGAGCCGGAAGGCTGCTGCGGCACGGGTGCCGTCTCGGTCTGCGTGCTTTGCGGACGGTTTTCATCCGGCTCAAAAACCGAATATTCCACAACCGCCCAGACGACCAACGCGAGAAGAACACTGACAATCAGTATGACAAGAACCGGCCGTCCTCTGGACCCCTGCCGCGCCTGGGTTGCCGTCTCCGTTTTCGGAGCGTCCCGACCGTGGAGATAGCTGGCATTTTCTCTGGCCATATCTTTTACTCCCTGTAACCTGTGAATTTAATCCGCAGGGTCACGGTTTGGTTCCAGAGAGAAGAGAGAGCCTTCAGTTACACTCGGCTGGACAAGGCATATCGAGATCCGGAGCGGCCGCCGCTCGATTTCACTGAAGCTTTGCCTGAGCCCCAGCCAGGAGGTTGTCCGCCGGGCATCCACCGTTTCGCCCGGCTTGTCCGGGACGGTTCCAGCGCTCGCAGTGTCGGGGGTCTGGTTCAACCGCGCAGGCGGTCGCACCCCACCAAATTCGGAATGACCGCCGGCAGCCCGATATTTTTTTGCCTCAAGGCGACGGCTGCGCCATACCGGCAGAATCTCCAGAAAAGTAAAAATTCTCAACATCATAACTATCAGAAAAATAGATCAATTAAAAACAATGCCCTCACTGTGGCATGTTCGCCGTTAATGTGCACCCCCTATTGCGCTACAACCGCAGAGAATAGTCAGATTGTGCTAATAATACGCCACAAGGTGTCAGTTCAGCAGCCTGTATCGTCGCGTTTCAGCGCCCCACACAGCTATAAAGTGGAAAATCGCAGAATAAAGCCGGGAGGAAGCGAAGCGGCTTTGCGGGACATGCCGGCAGAAACTACTTCGCGGTCCAGCCGCCGTCGATGGAAATAGTCGTTCCGGTGATCGACCGCGCCATGTCGCCGGCAAGATAAAGCGCCATTTCCGCCACTTCTTCCGGTTGCACAAATTGCCGGGTCGGCTGCGGCGCAAGCATCACCTTTTTCACCACATCCTCCTCGCTCATGCCATGCACCCGGGCCTGATCCGCGACCTGCGCGGCAACGAGCGGGGTCCAGACATAACCAGGGCAGATGGCATTACAGGTGATGCCGCGTTCGGCGACTTCCAGCGCCACGCTTTTCGTCAGCCCCACCACCGCATGTTTGGTCGCCACATAGGGCGCCTTGAAGGGCGAGGCGCGCAGGCCGTGGGCGGAGGCGATGTTGACGATGCGGCCCCAGCCCCTCTCCTTCATGCCCGGCAAGGCGGCGTGGATGGTGTGAAAGGCACTGTCGAGCGAAATGGCGACGATGCGGGAAAAATCGGCGAAATCGAACTCATCGATCGGCGCGACCTTCTGGATGCCTGCATTGTTGACGAGCACATCGATATGGCCGAATTCGGCGATGACGGTTTCCGGCAGATGGGCGCTTTCGTCGTAGTTTGCGAGGTTGGCCGAAAAATACACCGGCCTGTGCCGTGCCACCTTCGCAACCATCTCCAGGGCCTGCGTCGCCTCTTCCGGCGTCTCTATGCCATGCACCGCGACCAGATAGCCCGCCTCGGCGAAACGTTTGGCGATGGCGAGCCCGATGCCGCTGGTGGAACCGGTGACGAGCACGGTTTTCGGTTGGTCCTCCATCGACCTAGTCCTTCAGCTGCGGCAGGTTGCGGAAAAGCTCGAGCGATTCCGGGTTGGCAAGCGCATCGGCATTCTTCACCGGCCGGCCATGGATGGTGTCGCGCACCGCGATTTCGGAAATCTTGCCGGAACGGGTGCGGGGAATGGCGCTGACGGCAATGATCCTTGCCGGCACATGCCGCGGCGTCGCGCCCGAGCGAATGCGACTGCGGATGGTCTTTTCCAGCTCTTCCGTCAAGGCCGCACTACCCTTCATGCGCAGGAAGAGGATGACCCGCTGGTCGCCGTCGATATCCTGCCCGACGGCAATCGCCTCCTCGACTTCAGGCACGGTTTCCACCTGTCGGTAGATTTCGGCCGTACCGATGCGGACCCCGCCGGGATTAAGCGTCGTGTCCGAACGGCCATGGATGACATATCCGCCGGATGGGCGCAGTTCAGCGAAATCGCCATGCGCCCAGATGCCGGGGAAACGGTCGAAATAGGCGGCCTGATACCGCGAACCATCCTCATCGCCCCAGAATTTGACCGGCATGGAGAGATGCGCATTGCGGCAGACCAGCTCACCGGCAACGCCGCGAACGGAACGGCCTTCATCGTCAAGCGTATCGATATCCATGCCGAGCATCGCGCCCTGCAATTCACCGCGATGAACCGGCTGCAGCGGATTGCCGCCAAGGAAACAGGCGCAGATGTCCGTGCCGCCGGAAATGGAGGCGAGATGCACATCCGCCTTCCAGTCGCGATAGATATAATCGAAGGATTGCGGGATGAGCGGCGAGCCGGTGGAAAGGATCGTCCTCAGCGAGGACAGGTCATGACTTTCACGCGGTTTCAGCCCGGCCTTCAGGCAGGCATCGATGAATTTTGCCGAGGTGCCGAAGGTGGCGATCCGTTCCGCGTCGATGAGGTCGATCAGCCGCGCAGGGTTGGGATAACCGGGATTGCCGTCATAGGTGACGAGCGTTGCGCCAAGCGCCAGACCGGAGATCTGCCAGTTCCACATCATCCAGCCGCAGGTGGTGAAATAGAAGAAGCGCTCCCCTTCTTGGATATCGCATTGCAGCTTCTGCTCCTTCATGTGCTGAAGAAGCAGCCCGCCGCCGGAATGGGTGATGCATTTCGGCTTGCCTGTCGTGCCTGAGGAATAAAGGATCGCCAGCGGCGCCTTGATCGGCAGACGGTTGAAGGCAATCTCCCCCGCCTTATATGGCGCGACGAAATCCGAGAGCGTCACGCAGCCGAGATCGGCAAGGCCGGAAGGAACCGCATCACCGATGAGCACGATCTTTTCGGGCCTCGCACTTTCCGCCACGGCACGGATGGTCGGGCCAACATCGATGCGTTTGCCGGCATAGCCATATTCCGGCACGGCGATCAGGATTTTCGGCTCGATCTGCGACAAACGGTCTGAAGCGCCCGCCGGGCCGAAATCCGGCGAGCAGGACGACCAGATCGCACCGATGGCGCTGACTGCGAGATAGCTGACGATCGCCTCGATATCATGGGTAATGATCGCTCCGACGCGATCGCCTTCCTTGACGCCCGCATGGGCGAGCGCCTGCACCAGACGGGAAACATCGTCGTAAAGGTCTCTTCGGCTTATTTCGCGCCGCGTTCCGTCATCCCGATGGGCGATGATCGCCAGCCGCTCGTCGGCATCGCGCAGCAGGTTTTCGGCATAGTTGAGCCGCGCACCCGGATAAAATTCGGCCTCACGCATCGTCGCACCAGCCTTGAATGCTGTTTCGCCGCGCGTACCGATAATCCCGAGTTCATCCCACAGCGCATCGTAAAAGGCGTCCGGCGCATCGATGGACCAGCGCAGCAGGCCGGCATAATCATCGGCGGTCACCCCGTGCAGTTTTGCCGTTTTCTCTGCGAAGGAAAAAAGCGCCGAGCGCGCCAGCCTTTCCCTCGCCGGCACCCACAAAATATCGGAAGGCGCGACGTCCGTCATGCTTCGCTCCCGCGCAGCATCTCGACGATGGCGGAAAAATCGCGCGCGCCGCCGCCCTCGCCGACGAAGTTCTCGTAAAGCGCCGATGCCGCTGCACCAAGCGGGGTGGAGGCCCCGGCTCCATTGGCGGCCTCCTGCGAAAGCTTCAGATCCTTGAGCATCAGGGCCGCCGCGAATCCGGGCTGGTAATCCTTGTTGGCAGGCGATGTCGGCACCGGCCCCGGCACCGGGCAGTAGGTGGTGAGCGACCAGCACTGCCCCGAAGAGGTGGAGGCGACATCGAACAGCGCCTGATGCGAAAGACCGAGTTTTTCGCCAAGCACGAAGGCTTCCGAGACCGCGATCATGGAAATGCCGAGGATCATGTTGTTGCAGATCTTCGCCGCCTGGCCATTGCCACCCTTGCCGCAATGGACGATCTTTTTGCCCATTGCCTCCAGCACCGGCTTTGCCGCCGAAAAGGCATCAGCCTCGCCGCCGCACATGAAGGTCAACGTGCCGGCGGAAGCCCCACCCGTGCCGCCGGAGACAGGCGCATCGACGGAGGGGCAACCGGCAGAAGCGGCCAATTCATGCGCCTTCAGCGCGCTTTCCATATCCACCGTCGAGCAATCGATAAGGAGCGTCCCGGCGGAGACTTTTTGTACCAGATCACCATAGACCGAAACCACGTGCTCGCCCTTCGGCAGCATGGTGATGATCACATCAGCCGTTGCCGTCGCCTCGTCGGAATCCGCAGCAATGGGAATGCCGGCTTGCCTCGCCGCCGCACGGCAGGTTTCGGAAAGGTCGAAACCCTTCACGGTATAACCCGCCTTGACGAGATTGGCGGCCATCGGCAGGCCCATATGTCCAAGTCCGATAAAAGCGACGGTCTTCATGGGAGCGTTCCTCTCAACGATTATCCGCAAGGATCATGTCGGCAGCCTTTTCGGCAATCATGATCGTCGGCGAATTGGTATTTCCGGATGTGATCCGCGGCATGATGGAGGCATCCGCGACGCGCAGCCCCGCAAGCCTGCGGAACTTCAGCCTGTTATCGACAACGCTTTCGACATCCGACCCCATGCGTAACGTGCCAACGGGATGAAAAATGGTGGTGCCGATATCGCCCGCCGCCCTGGCGAGATCATTATCGTTTTCAAAGGACGGGCCGGGCCGGTATTCCTGTGGCTTGAACCGGGCAAAGGCCGGCTGGGCGACGATGCGGCGCGTCAGCCGCATGGAATCGATGGCCACCTGGCGGTCGCCTTCCGTGGAAAGATAGTTCGGGCGGATTTCCGGCTGCATGGCGAAATCCGGTCCTTTCACATGCACTGAGCCGCGGCTTTCCGGCCGCAGATTGCAGACACTTGCGGTAATGGCAGGAAAAGTGTGAACCGGATCACCGAACTTGTCGAGCGAAACCGGCTGGACATGATATTCCAGATCGGCGGTTTCCTTTTCCGGCGAAGAACGGGTGAAGACGCCGAGCTGGCTCGGTGCCATCGACATCGGCCCGGAGCGGGTCAGCGCATATTCGAGGCCGATCCTCGCCTTGCCGAACAGGGTGGAAGCCCTTTCATTCAGCGTCAGAACACCGGAGACCTTATAGACCATGCGCAGTTGCAGGTGATCCTGCAGGTTTTCTCCCACGCCCTGAACCTCGGCCACGGTGTCGATACCGGCGGCCTGAAGCACATCGCCACGGCCGATACCGGAAAGCTCCAGAACATGCGGCGAGCCGATTGCCCCGGCGGAAAGCACCGTCTCGCGCCGCGCCCGCATTTTTTTCAGAACGCCGTCGTGGTGGAACTCGACACCCGTAACCCGGCCTTCTTCGATGATAAGCCGCTTGACGTGGGCCTTGGTCAAAACCGTCAGGTTCTTGCGGCCAAGCGCCGGCTTCAGAAACGCCTTCGCCGTGTTCCAGCGCCAGCCAGAGCGCTGGTTCACATCGAAATAACCGGCACCCTCATTGTCGCCCCGGTTGAAATCGTCAGTCGCGGGAATACCGGCTTCGCCCGCCGCCTTCTGGAAGGCATCCAGCACATCCCAGCGCACCCGGGCTTTTTCCACCCGCCATTCGCCGCCGGCGGAATGCAGATCGCTCTTGCCGCGATAAAAATCCTCCGACTTCAGGAAATAGGGCAGGATATCGCTCCAGCCCCAGCCCTCGCAGCCAAGCTGCCGCCAGACGTCATAGTCCCGCGCCTGGCCGCGCATGTAGATCATGCCGTTGATGGAGGAACAGCCGCCCAGAACCTTGCCGCGCGGATAGATCAGCGCGCGGCCGTTAAGGCCCGGCTCTTCCGCCGTCTTGAAACACCAGTCGGTGCGCGGGTTGTTGATGCAATAGAGATAACCGACCGGAATATGGATCCAGTGGTAATTGTCGTTGCCTCCCGCTTCCAGAAGCAGCACGCGGTTGTTCGGGTCCTTCGAAAGGCGGTTGGCGAGAACGCATCCGGCACTCCCCGCTCCGATGACGATATAGTCATATTCGCCCATGCTCTTCTCCATACGCCGCCCTTGCCGCGTCGTCCCGGACGCGGGGGAGGCCTCTCAAGTGTTTTTCAAAAATGTCTAGCCGCGGTGCTGGAAGCCGAGTTTTCTCCCGAGCCGCGACGCGTAAAATTCACCGATCAAACCGCGCCGGAACACCAGAACGCAGGCCATGAACACAAGGCCGGTAATGATGGTGACCGGGAAATCCGATGTCGCGAGATAGTTCTGCAGGGTGACCACCAGCCCCGCGCCAAAAATCGGGCCGATCATGGTGCCGATGCCGCCGAGCAGCGTCATCAGGATCACTTCGCCGGACATCTGCCAGGTCACATCGGTCAGCGTGGCGAACTGGAAGACCAGCGCCTTCAGACCGCCCGCAAGCCCGGCAAGCGCCGCCGACATGACGAAGGCGCCGAGCTTGTAACGTTGTACGCTGTAGCCCAGCGAAATGGCACGCTGCTCGTTTTCACGGATGGATTTCAGGATCATGCCGAAGGGCGAGTTGACGAAACGCCAGATGACCAACAGTGCCAGAACAAAGGCGGCCAGCACCGTGTAATAGATGTTGAGTGGTGCGTTGAGATCGAGAAGGCCGAAGAGATGGCCGCGCGGCACGCCCTGCAACCCGTCCTCGCCATGGGTAAACGGCGCCTGAAGGCAGAAGAAATAAAACATCTGCGACAGCGCGAGCGTAATCATGGCGAAATAGATGCCCTGACGACGGATGGCGAAAAAGCCGATGACGAGGCCGAGAAGGGCAGCACCCGCCATACCGATCACAAGACCGATCTCCGGCGTCACGCCCCATTCCTTCACCGAATAGGCCGTGAAATAGGCCGCACCGCCGAAAAACGCCGCATGGCCGAAGGACAGCAGTCCCGTGTAACCGATCAGCAGATTGAAGGCGCAGGCAAACAGTGCAAAGCACAGGAGCTTCATCAGAAAGATCGGGTAGACGAACATCGGCGCGGCGATGAGCACGGCAAGCCCCGCCAGAATGAGCACGGTCTTGATGGTTCCGGCAGTCGTCGAAACTTCCGTCTGCGGCATCGCACCGGCGGTGGTATGGGTGGCTTTGGACATATCAGGCGTCCTTTCCGAAAAGTCCGGCGGGGCGGATGAGCAGCACAAAGGCCATGATGACGAAGATGACGATGTTGGAGGCCTCAGGGTAAAACACCTTGGTCAGCCCTTCGGCGATGCCGAGCATGTAACCGGTGACGATGGCTCCCATGATCGACCCCATGCCGCCGACGACGACTACGGCGAAGACCACGATGATGAGGTTTGTGCCCATCAGCGGCGAGACCTGATAGATGGGCGCCGCCAGCACGCCGGTGAAGCCTGCAAGGCCGGCGCCCAATGCGTAGGTCAGCGTCAGCAGCACCGGCACGTTGATGCCGAAAGCCTGCACCAGCGTCGGATTTTCCGTCGCCGCCCGCAGATAGGAACCAAGCCGCGTCTTTTCGATCAGCGCCCAGGTGGCAAGGCAGGCAAACAGCGAAATGACGACAACGAAGGCGCGATAATTCGGCAGGAACATGAAGCCGAGATTGGTGCCGCCGGCAAGCTCACGCGGCACCGAATAGGGCTGGCCGGCAGCGCCGTAAAGCCAGCGGAACGTGCCTTCCACCACAAGCGCCAAGCCGAAGGTGAAGAGCAGCCCGTAAAGCGGATCGAGATCATAAAGCCGCGACAGCAGGAGGCGTTCGACGATCGCACCGAAAAGCGCAACGACGAGCGGTGTCACCACCAGCGCTGCCCAGAAATTGATGCCGAAATATTGCAGGCCGAGAAAGGCGACGAAAGCGCCGAGCATATATTGCGCCCCATGCGCAAAATTGATGACGCGCAGCAGGCCGAAAATGACGGCAAGGCCGAGCGACAGCAGCGCATAAAACGAGCCGTTGATAAGGCCGATCAGCAATTGCCCGAGCAGGGCCTGAATTGGAATGCCGAAGATCATCGTCATCGTTAAACCCCCAGCACTTTATTGAGTTCGCCCATGCGGCCGGAAAGCTCGCCCACCGGAAAATTGCTGACCATCTGGCCATGATCCATCAGGTAGAAGCGGTCGGCAATGCGGCTTGCGAAACGGAAATTCTGCTCCACCAGAACCACGGTCATGCCCCGGCTCTTCAGCTTTTGCAGCACTTCACCGATGCGCTGCACGATGACGGGTGCAAGCCCCTCCGTCGGTTCATCAAGCAGCAACACCTTCACGCCGGTGCGCAGGATGCGCGCCATGGCCAGCATCTGCTGCTCGCCGCCGGAAAGCTTGGTGCCGGGGCTCATGCGGCGCTCATGGAGATTGGGGAACAATTCATAGATTTCATCGAGCGTCATGCCGCCGGATGCGACAACGGGCGGCAGCTTCAGGTTTTCCTCGACACTCAGCGTTGCGAAGATGCCGCGTTCTTCCGGCACGAAACCGATGCCGTATTTTGCCGTGCGATGCAGCGGCACCGGCATCATATCCTTGCCGCCGAGCTTGATGACACCCTTGCGGTTGCGGATGATGCCCATGATGGTGCGCAGCGTCGTGGTTTTGCCCACACCGTTGCGGCCGAGAATGGTGATGGTTTCACCCTCGCCGACCGTCAGATCGACGCCGTGCAGGGCCTGGCTTTCGCCATACCAGGATTTCAGGTTGGAGACTTCGAGCATTGCCGCCATATCAAGCCTCCTCCGTGCCCATATAGGCCGTGCGCACACGCGGATCGGCCGAAACGGCGGCATAATCGCCCTCCGCCAGAATTTCACCGCGCTGCAGCACCGTGACGTGATGGCAGATATCGGCAACGACTTTCAGATTATGTTCGACCATCAGCACCGCGCGTGTCTTTGCCACCTCGCGGATAAGCTCGGCGACGTGGGAGACATCTTCCCCACCCATGCCGGCCATCGGCTCGTCCAGCAGCAGAACCTTGGGATCGAGCGCCAGCGTGGTGGCTATTTCGAGAACCCGCTTGCGGCCGTAAGAAAGATCGGCCGCAAGCGCATGTTTTTCCCGTGTCAGGCCAACCGTTGCGATCAGCTCCTCGGCGCGGGCATTCAGCCTGTCGAGCGAGGAGAGCGGCAGCCAGAACTGCGTTGCAAGGCCATTCGGACGCTGCAACGCAACCCGCACATTTTCCAGAACCGTCAGATGCGGAAACACCGCCGATATCTGGAAAGACCTGACGAGGCCGAGACGCGCCACCTTGTCCGGTGGCGTCCTTGTTATATCCGTTCCCATGAAAGTGATCGCCCCGCCCGTCGGCTGGAGAAACTTGGTCAACAGATTAAAGACCGTAGTCTTGCCGGCGCCGTTTGGGCCGATCAGCGCATGAACGCGGGCATGGTGGACGTCGAGATCGACGTTTTTCACGGCTGCGAATGCGCCGAAGGTTTTGCTGAGACCACGCGCCGAAAGAACGACGCGAGGTTCGGCCTGCCCGGCGGGGGCGGGAGCGATCATCATGAAACTTTCCCCTTTATTGCGTCAGTCTTTTATTGCGTCACCAGCGGGCAACCGCTTTTTGCAGGGTCCATGAAGGCTTCCTTGCCGGGGATGGTGGCGAGCACCTTGTAATAATCCCACGGCTGCTTGCTCTCATCCGGCTTCTTCACTTCCATGAGATACATGTCGTGGATCATGCGGCCATTGGCGGCCACATGGCCGTCCTTGGAGAAGACGTCGTTGACGGGCATTTCCTTCATGGCCTTGGCGACAGCATCGGCATCATCAGTACCGGCCTTTTCGATGGCCTTCAGGTAGTGCAGCACGGCGGAATAGGTGCCGGCATGCACCATGTTCGGCATGGCGCCGGTGCGTTCCTTGAAACGCTCGCCGAACTTGCGCGATTCATCGTCGCGGTCCCAGTAAAAACCTTCCGTCAGCGTCAGCCCTTGCGCCGCCTCAAGGCCGAGACCATGGACTTCGGCTAGCGTGAAGAGAAGAGCGGCAAGCCGCTGGCCGCCGGCAACGATGCCGAATTCAGCCGCCTGCTTGATGGCATTGGAGGTGTCGAGGCCCGCATTGGCAAGGCCAATGACCTTTGCGCCCGAAGACTGCGCCTGCAGCAGGAAGGAGGAATAATCCGTCGTCGCCAGCGGATGGCGCACGGAGCCCAGAACCTTGCCGCCATTGGCCTTGACGAAATTGGCGGTGTTTTCTTCCAGCGAGTAACCGAAAGCATAGTCCGCAGTCAGAAAGAACCAGCTGTCGCCGCCCTGCTTCACCAGCGCGCCGCCGGTGCCGACCGCGAGCGAATAGGTGTCATAAGCCCAGTGGAAACCATAGGGGCTGCACTGCTTGCCGGTCAGTTCGGTGGTTGCCGCACCGGTGTTGACGGTGATCTTCTTCTTGTCCTTGGAGAGCGCCTGCACGGCCAGGCCCACTGACGACGATGTCAGCTCCATGATCGAATCCACCTGTTCGGTGTCGTACCATTGCCGGGCAATGTTGGAGGCCACGTCCGCCTTGTTCTGGTGGTCGGCGGTCACGACCTCAACCGGCGCATTGAGCACCTTGCCGCCGAAATCCTCAACCGCCATCTTCGCGGCCTCGTAAGAGTACTTACCGCCAAAGTTGGCGTAAACGCCGGACTGGTCGTTCAGGATACCGATCTTGACCTTGCCGTCCGAAATCTCGGCGGCATAAGCGGCGGTGCCGGCGGCCAGTGCCATGGCCGTGGATAAAACGATACTCTTGCGCATGACTTCTCCTCCCAGAGATGATTGCGAGCCTCAGATTGTCTGTGCAACAGTGAACGAAGCCGCATGGCGATCGTCCCGGGTGCTGCATCCGAACGGTCACGCCACTCTCCTCAAAGCGACGCATCCTGATTTTAGATTTCTCGAATTCCTCGGTTGACACAAGAGCACGGCATCATCAAATTTCGAACAGCAACTGTTCATTTTTGAACAGAACTCGGAATGGGAGACGAGATTGGCCACGCCTTTTACCTGGGACGACCTGCAATATTTTCTGGCCGTGGCCCGTACCGGACAGCTCTCATCGGCCGCCCGCAGCCTGCGCACCAGCCACGCAACCGTCTCCCGCCACATCGACCGGCTGGAATTCTCGCTTAAAACCAAGCTGTTCGAGCGAAACCCGCGCGGTTACGAGCTGACGACGGTGGGACGGCGACTGGTCGATACGGTCGAGCGCATAGAAGCGGAGGCCGAAAGGCTGCAATCGGATATCTCCGAAAGCGGCAGCCTGCTGCGCGGCGTGGTGCGCCTAAGCGCCCCTGAAGGTTTTTCCAATTTTTTCTTCGTGGAGAGGCTGAAAGACTTCGCCGCCACCCATCCCCACATCATGGTGGAGATGGTGACGATCCAGCAGATCATGGCGCTGTCCAGAAAGGAAGCGGATGTGGCCGTCACGCTCGATCCGCCGAAAGCCGGTCCCTATATCAATGAACAGATCATCGATTACACGCTGCATATCTATGCCTCGCGTTCCTATCTCGCCGGACATCCGAAAATCACGCGGCGTGAGGATTTGCCCGACCATTTCTTCATCGGTTACGTGCAGGACCTGATTTTTTCGCCGGGCCTCGATTACATGCGCGACGTGATGCCCGGCCTGCGCCCCAATTTTCAGTCATCGAGCATTTTCGCCCAGCTGACCGCCACGCTGAGCGGCCGCGGCCTGTGCATATTACCGAACTTCATCGCCGCCCGCTTTCCGGACTTGCAGATGGTTCTTGCCGACGAAGTGCAACTGCGGCGCGGCTACTGGCTGACCAGCCATCAGGATCTTGCCAACGTGCCGCGTGTACGCTCGCTGATGGATTTCATCCTGACCACCGCACGCGCCCACGAAAATCTCTTCATCCTCGACCGCAGGACGATTGCCTGAAACGACCATCGTTCACATTTCGGCGACACCGTGTTTACGGGTGACGGATTGGAGGATGTGCGCAGTTGCTTATATGACTGACAACAACGAAGCCGGTTTGTGAAAACCGGCATCCTCCGACATCTGGAAGGTCATCATGAAAAAGATCGGATTTTTATCCTTCGGCCACTGGACACCCTCACCCCAGTCGCAGACCCGCTCGGCGGCCGACACGCTGCTGCAATCGATAGACCTTGCCGTGGCCGCTGAAGAACTCGGCGCCGATGGCGCTTATTTTCGCGTGCACCATTTCGCCCGCCAGCTTGCCTCACCTTTTCCGCTTCTGGCCGCCGTCGGCGCCAGAACGAAAAATATCGAGATCGGCACCGGCGTCATCGACATGCGTTATGAAAACCCGTTCTACATGGCGGAGGATGCCGGTTCGGCCGACCTCATCGCCGGTGGACGCCTGCAACTCGGCATCAGCCGTGGTTCGCCGGAACAGGTGATCGATGGCTGGCGTTATTTCGGCTTCCGCCCGGCCGAGGGCGAGACCGAGGAAGATATGGCGCGGCAACATACCGAAGTCTTCCTGGAGCTTTTGAAGGGCGAAGGTTTCGCGCAGCCAAACCCGAGACCGATGTTCCCGAACCCGCCCGGCCTTTTGCGCCTGGAACCCCATTCCGAAGGGCTGCGTGAGCGCATCTGGTGGGGTTCGAGTTCCAACGCGACGGCGGTGTGGGCGGCAAAGCTTGGCATGAACCTGCAAAGCTCCACCCTGAAGACGGATGAAACGGGCGAACCTTTCCACGTCCAGCAGGCGCAGCAGATCCGTATCTTCCGGGAAGCCTGGAAGGAAGCCGGACATGCCCGCGAGCCCCGTGTCTCAGTCAGCCGCAGTATCTTCGCCCTCGTCAGCGACCGTGACCGGGCCTATTTCGGTTACGGCAATGAAGGCGACGACAAGATCGGTTATATCGACGACAAGACGCGTGCGATCTTCGGGCGCAGCTACGCCGCCGAGCCTGAAGCGCTGATCGAACAGCTGAAGGCCGATGAAGCCATTGCCGAGGCCGACACGCTGCTCCTGACCGTACCGAACCAGCTGGGCGTCGATTACAACGCCCATGTGATCGAGACGATCCTGAAGCAGGTGGCGCCGGCTCTCGGCTGGCGCTAACGGCTGGTCCTGAAAATGAGCAAGGCGGCGCAGTTTCTGCGCCGCCTTTTTTATTTCACCGCCTTGCCATAACGGGAAAAGCTTTCCGCCAGCGGCGTCGTGCTGGCGCCGGGCTGCTCCGGACGTTTGTAAACGCCATCCCGCACCTGGATCGGCTCTTCGAAATGATCCTTGATCCACGGAATATATTCGAGAATGGTCGAAGCCGGATGCCAGTAGCTCAGATGCACATGCACCTGGCTCATCTCACCCGCATGCGGCACCACGGGCAGGCGATGGGCGAGTGCCAGATCAGCCACCTGAATATATTCGGTGATGCCGCCAAGTCGGGTCACATCCGGCTGGACATAAGCGACCGCGCCGGCATCGATGAATGAGCGGAACGCATCCACCGTATAAAGCTGCTCGCCGAGCGCGATGGGAATGCACGTATTGCGCGCCAGCCGGGCGTGGCTGGTGACATCGTCATACCACAGCGGCTCCTCGAACCAGTAGATATCCAGATCCTTCGCCGCGGCGCAGAAGCGCTGGCATGTCGGCAGGTCCCACTTGCCATTGCCGTCAATGGCGATGCGGATGGAGGAGCCGACGCGCTGGCGGACGGCGGCAAGCCGGGCAATGTCGATATTCGGATCATCATGACCGACCTTGAGCTTCAAGCGGGTGAAGCCATCCTCCTCCACGGCCTTTGCACTGCCGGCCAGCAGGTTTTCCAGCGTAAAGGAAAGCCAGCCAATATCGGTATTATAGGCTTCCACGCCGGCCGTGCGCGCACCGCCGAGATATTGCCAGAGCGGCACGCCCGCCTTTTTCGCCTTGATATCCCACAACGCCACGTCGATGGCGGCAAGTGCCAGATGGGTGATTCCGGCCCGGCCGACCCATTGCAGCGAGGGGTAACGGGCAAGTTTCATCCACAGCCGTGAATGCTCCGACGCGTCCTCACCCAAAAGCAAGGGCGCATAACAGTCGCTGATGCAGGAGGTGATCAGCCTGTCGGATGGCAGATGCGCGTGGGTGCCGGTGAAACCATAACCCTCAATGCCGTCACTCGTCGTGATTTTTGCGCCGACGACGCCCCAATGGGTGATGCTGTGGGTGGAATCGGAAATCGACTCCGATGTCAGCGGCAGATGCAGGATGAAAGGTTCGACAGCGGTAATTTTCATGATCGGTCATTCCTCGATGCTTGAACGCTTCTGAGGAGGAAAGGCGGAAGTCCCTTTTCTGAGCGCTTCACCGATTGACTGGTGAAGTCACGTCATTGTCCCGCACCCAATGGCTGCGGGAATTGAGCCGTCAGGGGATTGCCGGACCACCCTCCTCCCGCAGCCGGCTTCCGATGGCTGATAGAGCTAACGGAAAAACGGATTTTGTAAAATAAAAAATTTTTTATTTTTAATATTTGATTGTTGCCTGTCTTTCCAAGCTGGGCAATGATGCGGCCATGAACACACTCGTCAAAGTCACGCTCGCCGAACAGGCGCACCGGGAGCTGCGCGCCCGCATCGTCAGTGGCAAACTGCGCGGCGGCGAACGGCTGCTGCCCAACGAGCTTGCCGCCGATCTCGGCATCAGCCCCACACCGGTCAAGGAAGCCTGCGTGAAACTCGAGGCCGACGGGCTGGTGGTCAATTCTTCAAGGCGCGGCATGGTGGTGCGCGATTTCACCGTAGAGGATGTGGAAGAGCTCTACGCCGCCAGAATGCTGCTTGAAAAAGGCGCCGTCGAAGTGGCTTTCGATGCCGGACAACTGGACGGGGAGCTGCATGCGCAGCTTCTCGAAAGCCTTGCCAAACATCGCGAATTCGCCAAGGGCCCGACGCTCGACGAATTGTCAAAAGCGCTTTTTTACGACCGCAGCTTTCACACGACACTGGTTTCAGCCGCCCGCATTCCGGTCATCTCCGGCTCGCATGAGCGCATTCTCGACCAGACCCACACGGTTTTCGTCTCTATCCTCGGGGATTACGCCCGTTCGGTGGAAGAGCACCAGAATATCGCCGACGCCATCGCCGCCGGCAGCAAGGCCCAGATCGTCGATGCCCTGTGGCGGCATCTCGAGCGCAGCCGCCAGAACACGCTGCGTCAGGTCCGGCTGCTCAAAGAGGCTCGGGCCTGATCCATTCAAAATACGACCTGTTCAGGCACAAGTGGAGGAACTGACATGATGCGCGAAAACCCGGATGCCGCCATTACCATCTTGCTCCGCATGGGGGTTCCGCATTGATGACGAATAGGCTTTCCACTGCCGCCCTTACCCGCCTGCCGCAATCCGTGGCAACACCCGCCTATGATCGCCAGACGGTCACACCCGGCATCGTGCATCTGGGGGTCGGTGCGTTTCACCGGGCGCACCAGGCGGTTTTCATTGATGACTGCCTCAATCGCGGTGAGACGCAATGGGGCATCGTCGCCGCATCGCTGCGCAGCCCGGACACACGCGATGCCATCGAACCGCAGGACAATCTCTACACATTCTGCCTGCGCGACGGAAAGAGCGAGCACCTGCGCATCATCGGCTCCATCATGGAAACCATCGTTGCGCCGGAAGATCCTGAAAGGCTGGTGGAGCGGCTATCCGATCCGCGCGTGCTCATCGTCACCCTGACCGTGACGGAGAAGGGTTATCTCACCAATCTCGCTTCCCGCAGCCTGCTGCGTGACCATCCCGATATTCTCCACGACCTTGAAAACCCGGACCGGCCACGCTCCATCTTCGGTTTCATTCTCGCCGCTACACGACGCAGACGCAAAGTAGGCTCGCTGCCGCTGACGCTGCTTTCCTGCGACAACCTGCCCGCCAACGGGCATGTGTTACAAAAGCTCTTGCTGGAATTTACGGAACTGGCCGATGCGGAACTGGCCTCCTTCATCGAAGCCAATATCGCCTGCCCCTGCTCCATGGTGGACCGCATCGTTCCCGCCACAACCGACGCGGATCGGGACGCAATATCGACAGCACTTGGGGTGCGCGACGCCTGGCCGGTGGTGGCCGAGCCCTATTTCCGCTTCGTCATCGAAGATCGTTTTCCGCATGGGAGACCGGCGCTCGAAAGATCAGGCGTGGAGTTCGTCAGCAACGTCGAGCCATATGAACATATGAAGCTCCGAATGCTGAACGGCTCGCACAGCGCCATCGCCGCCATAGGCCAGATCACCGGCATTAAAACGGTTGCCGATGCATGGGGTGAAAAAACCGTGCGCGATTTCATCGACGCCTATTGGCGCGAAGTTGCCCGGACGTTGGACCCGGCGGTCGATGGCGCAGAATTTGCAGCCGGCCTCAGGGAGCGTTTCGCCAACCCCTCCCTGCAACACAAAACGATGCAGATCGCCTCCGATGCCTCGCAGAAGGTACCGCTGCGTATTCTTGGCCCCTTGCGCGAATTGCTGGAAGAAAAGACCGCCAGTCGCGCCGTTATTTTTGCCGTCGCTTTATGGATCAGATCCTGCGCAGACCGGGATGAGAAGGATCAGCCGATCACCATTCTCGACCCTGCTTTCAAGGAATGGGATGCGCCGGACCAGCTGGCAATGGCGCCGGATGCTGTCGTGGACCGGTTCCTCACCTTCAGGCGCACATTCGGCGATGACCTGCCAGCCAACGAAAACTTCGTGTCGACACTGAAAGCCGCTTATCGCGACATCCGCGAGCAAGGCGCACTTGCCGCTATGGGTATGTTTTTAAAGTCCTGAAAAACAAACAGGCCGGAAACCCGGCCTGTTTTCTAACTTGATGTTTCTATGCTCAGACCGTTGCGGCCTGCCGCGCCGCCTTGCGGCGTTCCACGCGGGCGCGGATGGCATCGACATCCGTGATTGGCGTCGCAGCGAAGAGCTGGCGCGTATAGGGGTGCTTCGGATCGGCGAAGAGTTGCTCGCGCGTCCCCTGCTCCACCGCCACGCCCTTGGAAATGACCATCACATCGTCGGCGATATAACGAACCACCGAGAGATCGTGGCTGACGAAAACGTAGGTCAGTTCGAATTCCTCCTGCAGATCCCGGAGCAGGTTCAACACTTGCGCCTGCACCGAAAGATCGAGCGCGGAAACCGGCTCGTCCAGCACCAGCAGCGCCGGATTGAGCATCAGCGCGCGCGCAATGGCGATGCGCTGGCGCTGGCCGCCGGAGAACATGTGCGGATAACGGTTGAAATGTTCAGGACCAAGACCGACCTTCACCAGCATGGCTTCAGCCCGCTCGCGACGCTCGGAAGCCGGAATTTTCGTGTTGATGATGAGCGGTTCCATCAGCACGTCACCCACCTTCTGGCGCGGATTGAGGCTGCCATAGGGGTTCTGGAACACCATCTGCACCTTGGAACGCATCTGCGTGTCCGGACGTCGTCTGGCGATATCGACCGGCTGGCCTTCAATCTTCAGCTCACCGCCGGATGCCGGGTCGATCAGGGCGATGATGCGGGCAAGCGTCGACTTGCCCGAACCGGATTCGCCGACGATGGCGAGCGTCTTGCCACGCTCGACGGTAAAATCGATACCTTTCAGCGCCTGAACCGTCTTGGCGCCACCGAACAGGCCGCCCGGAACATGATAATCGCGGGTAATGCCCTTGCCTTCGACAACAATGCTCATTGAACGCCCTCCTTGCCGAAGAAATCGGAAACCGTGGGCAGGCGGTCGCCGGTGGCGTTTTCGGGCAGGGCCGAAAGCAATGCCTTGGTATAGGGATGCTGCGGGGCCTCGAAGAGGCTCAAGACATCCGCCTCCTCCATCTTGCGGCCCTTATATTGCACCACAACGCGGTCTGCGGTTTCCGCCACCACGCCCATATCATGGGTGATGAGGATCAGCGCCATGCCGTATTCCGCCTGCAGGTTCATCAAGAGATCGAGAATCTGCTTCTGGATCGTCACGTCAAGCGCGGTGGTCGGCTCGTCGGCGATCAAGAGGCGCGGTTTGGAGGCGATCGCGATGGCGATCATCACGCGCTGGCACTGGCCGCCGGACATCTGGTGCGGATAGGCGTTAAGCTTGGTCTCCGGCTCGGGAATGCCGACAGCGCGGAACAGTTCCAGCGCCCGGGCGCGGGCGGCGGAGCGGCCCATGCCGAGATTGAGGCGCAGCACTTCCTCGATCTGGAACCCGACCGTAAAGGACGGGTTGAGCGAGGCGACCGGCTCCTGGAAGATCATGGTGATCTCGCGGCCGATCACCCTGCGGCGCTCCTGCGGCGACATGGTCAGCAGGTTCTTGCCGTCGAAGGTCATCTCATCGGCGGTAATCGTTGCCGTATCGGGCAGAAGCCCCATGACCGCGAGCATCGATACCGACTTGCCGGAACCGGATTCGCCGACGATGGCCAGCACTTCATGCTTGTCGACGGATACGTCGATGCCGTTGACGGCAATGAAGGCGCCGGTGGCGGTGGCGAATTTGACGGTGAGGTTCTTGATTTTCAGCAGGCTCATCGCTCAGCTCCGCTTCAGTTTGGGATCGAGCGCATCGCGCAGACCGTCGCCCATCAGGTTGATGGCGAGTACCGAAATCAGGATCGTCAGACCGGGAAGGGTGACAACCCACCAGGCGCGCAGAATGAATTCACGCGCTTCGGCCAGCATCGTGCCCCATTCGGAAGCGGGCGGCTGGGCGCCCATGCCGAGGAAGCCGAGGGCCGCTGCATCGAGAACCGCGGACGAGAAGGAGAGCGTCGCCTGCACGATCAGCGGGGCAAGGCAGTTCGGCAGAATGGTCTTGAACATCAGCCGGAAATTGCCGGCACCCGCCACGCGGGCGGCCGTGACATATTCGCGCCTGAGCTCACTCATGACAGCGGCACGCGTCAGGCGGGCAAAATGCGGCTGATAGACGATGGCGATGGCGATCATGGCATTGGTAAGACCCGGGCCGAGGATCGCAACCAGCACCAGTGCCAGAAGCAGCGACGGAAATGCCAGGATGACGTCCATCACGCGCATGATGACGGTATCCACCCAGCCGCCGAAAAAGCCGGCGACGAGACCGATGACGATGCCGCCGACAAGGGCGATGGAAACGACGACGACGCCGATGAACAGCGAATATTGCGCGCCATAGATCAGCCGGGACAGCATGTCGCGACCGACCGCATCGGTGCCGAAGAAGAAGCCGGCACGGCCGCCTTCCTGCCAGACCGGCGGGACAAGCAGCGCATCGCGATATTGCTGCGTCGGGTCATGCGGCGCGATCAGCGGTGCGAAAACCGCCACCAGCACCAGAAGAGTAAAGACGGCAAGGCCGATGACGGCGCCACGGTTCTGACGGAAGTAGAACCAGAAATCGGCGATCATCCGGCGGCGGATGGCGGCGTCCGAAAGACGGACGCCGGGGGTGGTGGTCACATCGCTCATTTGTGACGGATCCTCGGATTGATGAGGCCATAGGTCAAATCGACAAGCAGGTTGACGACCATTACCAGGCCCGCAATCAGCAGCAGGCCGCTCTGCACGACCGGATAGTCGCGGCGCGAGATGGAATCGATCATCCACTTGCCGATGCCCGGCCAGGAAAAGATGGTTTCGGTCAGGATGGCACCCGCCATCAGCACGCCAATCTGCAGGCCGATGGTGGTGATGACCGGGATCATGGCGTTGCGCAGCGCATGCACGCCGACCACGCGGGAGGCCGACATGCCTTTTGCACGGGCGGTGCGGACATAATCCTCACCCAAAACTTCCAGCATGGCCGAGCGCGTCTGGCGCGCAATCACCGCCAGCGGAATGGTGGCAAGCACCACCGAGGGCAGGATGAGATGCGAAAGGGCCGAGACGAAAGCGCCCTTCTGCCCCGAAATCAGGCTGTCGATCAGCATGAAACCAGTGACGGAGGGGAAGAAATACATCAGCGAGATGCGGCCCGACACCGGCGTCCATTGCAGGATGCCGGAGAACATGATGATCAGCAGCAGGCCCCACCAGAAGATCGGCATGGAGAAGCCCACCAGCGCGGTCGTCATGGAAATCTGATCGAACCACGAGCCACGGCGAATGGCGGCGATGACGCCGACCGGCACGCCGATCAGGGTGGCGATGATGATGGCAACGAGGCCAAGCTCAACCGTCGCGGGGAAGAGCGACAGGAACTCGGTCAGAACAGGCTTCTTGGTGACCAGCGAATTGCCGAGATCGCCCTGAAGCAGCCGTCCGAGGAAATGCAGATATTGCTGCCAGATGGGCTGGGAAAAGCCGAGCTGTTCGGCAAGCTGTGCATGCCGCTCAGGCGATATGCCCCGTTCGCCAGCCATTAGCAGCACGGGATCGCCCGGCAGAACGCGCACGAAGGCGAAGGCGACGATGGTGATCCCGAGGAAGGTCGGAACGAGATAGAGAAGTTTGCCGAGAATGAACCGGATCATGGTTTTTTCCTGAAAAGACGCGCGGAAGAACAGGGTTCTTCCGCGCGTCCTGTTGTTTGGGATTACTCCGCGATATCGACGGATTCGAAGGTGAAGTCGCCAAGCGGGCTCATGGTGAAGCCGGAAACCTTGGCGGACATCGGAACGAACTGCGTGGAGTGCGCAAGCGTCGCCCACGGAGCCTGTTCCTTGAAGATCACCTGCGCCTGCTCATAAAGCTTGGTGCGCTCGGCAACGTCAGTGGTCTGCTTTGCCTTGGAAAGCAGATCGGAGAACTCCTTGTTGCACCACTGCGCGCGGTTTGCACCACCTTCGCCGGTTGCGGCGCAGGAGAGCAGAACGCCCATGAAGTTGTCAGGGTCACCGTTATCGCCGGTCCAGCCGAGGATGACGGCACCGTCGCGGTTCACTTCGGTCGACTTCTTGAGATATTCACCCCATTCGAAGGAGACGATCTCGGCCTTGACGCCAACCTTCGCAAAATCCGACTGGATCAGCTCGGCCGTGCGGCGTGCGTTCGGCATGTAAGGACGCTGAACCGGCATCGCCCAGATCTTCATCGTCAGATCCTTGACGCCAGCCGCTTCAAGAGCCTTCTTGGCGGCTTCCGGATCGTACGGGTCGTCCTTGATGCTGTCGTTGTAAGACCACATTGTCGGCGGGATCGGGTTCTTGGCAACCTGGCCGGCGCCCTGGAACACGGCATCGATGATTGCCTGCTTGTTCATCGCCATATTCAGCGCCTTGCGGACTTCCGGCTTGTCGAAAGGCGCAACGGTCGTGTTGTAGGCGAAGTAAGCGACGTTCAGACCCGGCTGCTCATCGAGCTTGAGGTTCTTGTCGGCGCGGATGGTGTCCAGATCGGCCGGAGCCGGATAGGGCATCAGGTGGCATTCGCCGGCCTTCAGCTTCTGCAGGCGCACGGCGGCGTCAGGCGTGATCGCGAAGATCAGATCGTCGATCTTCGGCGCGTCACCCCAGTAGTCGGCATTCTTCTGGTAGCGGATGACCGCGTCCTTCTGATAGGCGACGAACTTGAACGGACCGGTGCCGATCGGCAGGTTGTTGAAGTCTTCCTTGGTGCCGGCCTTGTCAAGCGTATCGGCATACTCCTTCGAGACGATCGAAGCGAAAGGCATGGCGATGTTGGCGAGGAACGGTGCTTCAGGGCGCGTCAGCACGAACTTGACGGTGTAATCGTCAACCTTGACGATTTCCTTGATCAGCGACGGCATTTCCATGGAGTTGTAATATTCGTAGGTGATACCTGCGACATACTGGTTCCACGGGTTCTTCGCGTCACCCTGGCGGTTGTAGCTGAAGATCACGTCATCGGCGTTGAAATCGCGGCTCGGCGTGAACTTCTCGTTGGAGTGCCACTTTACGCCCTTGCGCAGGTGGAACGTATATTCGAGGCCATCGCTCGAAACATCCCATTTTTCCGCAAGGCCCGGCTCGACTTCGGTCGTGCCCTTCTTGAACTCGGTCAGGCGGTTATAGACCGGATGCGCGGAAGCATCGAAGGTGCCGCCGGCGGTGTAGGGCGACGGATCGAAGCCTTCCGGCGATGCCTCGGAGCAATAAACGAAGGTCTTCGCCATGGCAGGCATGGCGGAAGTGATCGCAATCGCAGAGGCGATAAGCAAACTGCGGGTCAGCGTTTTCATCTGGTGGTCCTTTCCCTCTTTTTCTGAGTTCCTGCGGCCCCGTTTGAGGGGCCTACCTCTTCTGGTCAGCAGCGGCACGCAACCCGTGCCGCTATTCGGTCCTTTGCCTCCCGACCAATTACCCGGCGACCGGCTGAAACAGCCGGTCGAGGTTCTTTTCCGGCGGGCAGAACCAGCGCGGTCCCGCCTCCGTCATATAAACAATGTCCTCAAGACGGACGCCGCATTCCCCATAAACGCACAGCATGGGCTCGATGGAAAAGCACATTCCCGGTTCAAGCGCCGTCGCATTTCCTGCAACGATATAGGGTTCTTCGTGAATATCCAGCCCAAGCCCGTGGCCGGTGCGATGCGGCAGACCCGGAACCTGATAATCCGGGCCGAACCCGGCCGCTTTCAGGCTGTCGCGTGCGGCCTTGTCGACATCGGAACACGCAGCACCGATGTGGGCCGCGGCAAAGGCCGCAGCCTGCGCATCGCGTTCAGCGTTCCAGAGGAAGCGCTGCCGTTCGGTCGGCTGGCCAAAGACATAGGTGCGGGTGATGTCGGAACGGTAGCCATGAAGAATGGCGCCGAGATCGACCAGCACCATATCGCCTTCGTTCAACGTCTGCGCATAGGGCACGCCATGCGGATAGGCCGTGGCCTCGCCGAACTGCACCGCCACAAAAAGCGGTTTCATGCCAAGGGCGATATGAGCGGCATTCACGAAATCAGCCACTTCGGTGGTGGAAATGCCGGGACGAAGCCCTTCGAATACGGCCTTCTGCACGCCGTAACTTGCATCCATCGCCGTCTGGATAAGGGCGATTTCAGCCGCGGACTTGACCTGTCGCTGGGCGACGATCATCGGCTGGGCGGACATGATCCGCCCTTCCAGACGCTGCATCAGGGCAGATGCGAAAACAAATGGTGTAGCGGGATCGATGGCGACAAGATGACCGGCACAGGAAAGCGCCGCAACGCGTCCTGCCATCACGTCAAAGGGATTTTCATCCTCTTCCCAGACGGCGACTTCGCCCTTGATGCGAATGAGGGTCTGGAGTTTCGGCTCTTCGAATGTCGGGCTGATATAGATCGGCGCGCCCTCGGCCGGCACCAGAGCGCCATGAATTCGCTCGGAAAGGCCAAGCGACAGGCCGGTATAATAGGTCAGCGACGATGATGCATCGAGCCAGACCGCCTTGACATTGTCCTGGATCATCCGCGCCTGAAGGCCGCGTAGCCGCAACCTGAGCTCGTCTTCAGCGATCGATGAAACCGCGATCGGCTGAAACCGCTTCAGCGCCTCTTGAAAGTCTGCCATTCTCTCCCCGCCGCTTTCGGGCGCACAGACACAAGCGTGTCGGCCACCTCCCAAGCGTTCTTTTGCCCATGCTTAAACACAGGCCGGGGCCTAAGCAATGGGCCAGCACCACGCACCGCCACAAAACTGTGCATATTCATCTAGACATAACGAAATCGTGATCGATGCGCGTCCGATTCCCGTTCCGATTGCCTTGACGGGAAAAATGAAAATCCCCCGGAAATTCGGGGGCCAGTGGAATATTCCGCGCGCCTGGCCAGCGCGCTGAAACGCACCCACAGAAAGAACATCAAAAAAAGAAGGTCCGGAAAAGGAAAAAGCCTGCCGCGGGAGGAGGTGCGGCAGGCTTCAAACTTGATCGGCGACTGGGAGGAGGAGTGCCACCGATCCACATCGAGCGACGCTGGGAGGAGGAGTGCGTCGCTTCGATGATTGGAATATAGCGACATCTGCGATTTTTAACAGAGCAAGTCTCGCAATGCAGCATTGCATTTTTGCATAGCTTCAAAATACCTGCCCGGTTTTTCAGCACTCCCCAAAACCCGTCGAAATCAGCTTTCGCGATAGACCTGAAAACCGGCAAAGGACTGGTTGACCGGCATGAGTTCGAGGCTGTTGATATTGATGTGTTTAGGCTGCGAGGCGACCCAATAGATCGTATTGGCGATATCGTCTGCCGTGATCGGATTGACACCCTTATAAAGATTGTCCGACGCATCCTGGTTGCCGCCGGTGCGCACCAGTGTGAATTCGGTTTCGCACATGCCGGGTTCGATGGAAGTGACGCGCACGCCCTTGCCATGCAGGTCCGAACGAAGGCCCAGCGAGAACTGCCGCAGGAAAGCTTTCGTGCCGGCATAAACGTTGCCGCCGGCATAGGGCCAGTGCGCGGCGACCGAAGAGAGGTTGACGACAATACCCTTACGCTCGATCAGCGTGGGCAATAGAAGGTGAGTGACGTTCAACAGGCCGGTGATATTGGTGTTCACCATGGTCTGCCAGTCTTTCAGCGGCACCTGCGGCGCGGGCGCCGTGCCAAGCGCAAGGCCGGCATTGTTGACGAGAATGTCGATATCCCGGAAGCCCTCCGGCAACGCAGCCAGCGCCTTTGCCGTCGCATCCTCATCGGTAATGTCGAAAGCGGCACCATGGAAGGCCGAGCCGAGTTCCGCCGCTAGCGCCTCCAGCCGTTCCGCCCGCCGGCCTGTGCCGATGACCTTCCAGCCTTCCCTGATGAAGCGCCGCGCCGTAGCCTGGCCGAAACCGGATGTGGCGCCGGTGATAAGAATGGTACCGCTCATGATGATGTCTCCGCTAATTTCGTTCTGTCAGGATCAGTCTGTCCCAGTAATTTCTCCGCCGCCGCCGCAAGGCAGCGTTTATAGGCGTCGAGGTCCGTATAGAGCGCCTCTTCAGGCGCATTGCCGACAATGATGACCCCACCGCGCCGCACAATTCCACCATGCAGCATGAGATTGTCGACCATGTCGAAATTCTCGATCGACAGCCCGTCCGGCCCGCGATAACGGCCCGTTTCATCGATGGTGGCAACACCGCCATAATGCGCCTTGATGCGGGTGAAGTGATTGGCCGCGACATTGGTATAGGCGAAAACCGGCTTGCCCAGCGCGCACATGAAACCCAGCTCAAAGCTTGTTCCCGTATCGGCGGCGATACCGCGAAACGGTGTGAGATTGGCAATCACCGCATCCGCTTCCAGCATCATCCGCTCGTCAACGGCATTGATGTTGCAGCCATGGCCGATCCGGGTATCCGCCGGCGGAATCTGCAGATCACCCGGTGAAAGCGGCGTAAAACCGGCATCCCGGGCCAGCGAGGCCTTGAGATCGAGCATTTCACGCGCGTTCGGGAGGAAGACTTCCGGTCCGGCGAGATAGATTTTCTTTGTCATCGGGAATTCATGCGTTTTGTAAGAAAAGGATTTCCCGAACCTAACCCGGGGACTTTCGCAAAGGCAAGCGCGAAGCCACGCCGAACCGACCCATAAAACGGTATCATCAGGCCATTCTTTCCGTTATAGCCGGAGCAACCGACTGCAATTTCTGGAGCAAGACATGGCCGCAACCATTCGCTATCACGAAGGCGATATTTCCGCCGAAGATACCGCGCGTTATACCGGGGCCATCGCAATCGACACGGAAACACTCGGGCTGGTGCCGCGCCGCGACCGTCTCTGTGTCGTCCAGCTTTCGCCGGGCGATGGCACTGCGGATGTCATCCGTATCGCCGCCGGACAGAAACAGGCCCCCAACCTCGTGCGCATGCTCGAAGATCCCGCCCACCAGAAGATCTTTCATTATGGCCGTTTCGATATTGCCGTCCTGTTCCACACCTTTGGCGTGACAACCACGCCGGTTTTCTGCACCAAGATCGCCTCCCGCCTCACCCGCACCTATACCGACCGGCACGGCCTGAAGGACAATCTGAAGGAGATGCTGGAAGTCGATATTTCCAAGGCGCAGCAATCCTCCGACTGGGCCGCGGAGACGCTATCGCCCGCCCAGCTCGAATATGCCGCCTCCGATGTGCTGCACCTGCACGCGCTGCGCGACAAGCTGACCCACCGCCTTGTGCGCGATGGCCGCCTTGATCATGCCGACGCCTGTTTCGCGTTTCTGCCGACCCGCGCCAAGCTCGATCTTCTCGGCTGGGAAGAAACGGATATTTTCGCCCATAGCTGAGCGTTTTTACGCCTGGTTAAGCACTGATTTACCGAATTTGCCTATTCTCGGCCGCAACTTTGGGTGGCCGGGATTTTTCAGATGATTACTCCGCTGCAGCAGACAGCCAGGATAGCCGTCAGCGACCTCATGCGGTCGATGGTCGAGACTATCGAGGAACGTCAGCGCGAAGAGCAGGAAAAGGCGAACGGCACCAAAAAGGATGAGGCGGTCAAGACCCAGCCGCAACCAGACCAAAGCCAGCGTGTCGCCAATGAAAAGATAAGCGCCTATCTGTTCGGCATCATGAAACCGGACCCGGATGCCTTCGCCTCGCTCGTCTCCCGCTTCTCCTCCGCCCTTGGTGTCACCCAGGAAAAGGACGAATCGAGCTTCTCGTTTGCGCGAAGACTTCAGGACGCGCTGACCCTGACAGGCGGCTTTGAAAAGGCCGATGCGCAGGGGAAAGCCACGACAATTTCCCTGAAATCCTTCGGCGTTTCGGAAGCACAGGTCGTAGACGTGCTGAACAATGGCGCCACCGCCAAGACCGACCCCATGGCCGCCCTTGCCGCCCGCATTGCAGAAAGCGCTGGCCTGACGGGCAAGGAAGAGGATTTCGGTGTGCAGATGTCGGATGCCATCATGGCAGCGCGTGCGACCTTGCCGAAAAGCATCAACGATCTTGAAGAATCCACCGGCCTGAAGGAACTCGGCGTTTCAGCCCAGCAGATGATCGCCGCCATCGCCAATCCCTTCGGCGACGCGGCACGCGCCGTGAAGGATGCCCTGAACGAGCAGGCGCAGGGCACCCTGTTCATGACACGCGAAACGATGAAGGTCATCCAGCGCCTGGAAGATGTCGCCGACCCGAAAACCAAGGAAGAATTGCAGGCCGAGCGCGGCGAAAATCGCATCGGCGAAGTCAACGATGCCGAGGTGAAGGCCGAGCGGGAACAGGATATCCAGAGCCGCGACGCGCAGGGAAAACTCGAGGATGTGCAGGAACTTCAGGAGGTCGTGAAGGAACACAACGACGCTTCCGCCGGTGAAAAAACGGATGGCGCGGAGGGGCAAGGTCCGGTCGATATTTCATCGGAAATCGCCCTGATTTCTGTGCTTGCGGCCGCGCCGGACGAAGAAGCTACCCCGGCTGAAAACGATAATGCGCCTGCAGAGGCGGGTAAGGCCAAAACAGACGCGACCACCACACCGGCCGATGCGGAAGCATTGCTGGACGCGATGGCGGTTGTCGATGACGCCCGCAGCGCCATTTTGCCGATCTCGATCGACGATAACGGTCTTTATGAACTGCTGAAGAAAAAGGCGGCATGATTGCCGCTTGCGACCGTATTTGAGCGAAACATGATGTGAGTTCAGACATGTCCGATATTTCCGGCCTATCCGGCAGCGCCGGCCTCGATGCCGAACCGAATACCGCGCAGGCATTGCTCTCGATAGCGGCCCCGCCACTCGCCCCGGATAACGCGAACTTCCTCGCGCCCGGCGAGGATGACGACACCATCGATCCCGTGGAAATTCGACCCGAGAGAAGCTTTCCCAAGGCGAGCTGGCTCGATGCCATGCCGCCGGAGGCCATGGAAGTGCCCGTCAGCGAACCCGACCACATTTCCTCGGTCAATTCCGACGATAACGGGCTTTACCGCATGTTCATCGGCGTTTCGCCGTGAGCGGAGCCATCCGGCACAATTTATGGTTAGCCAAATATTAATCTCTGCGCGGCAAGCTTCGACTTGATGATTCTGTGTGTGCCGAAGAGAGCTGGCATTCGCGCCAGCGGCATATACGGGCGCTCCCGCATGAGCGGGCGAGATGACACCTGTACATCACCGGCGCGGCAATCTTTCAACAGACGGGCCAGACGCGAACCAGAGAGCCAGTGTGGATTGGCCCTTTCGCAAGCCAGCGGCGGTAATCGATAGGAACGGAGCGCACCCATGTTACCGCCTGTAACGAAAATTTCGGCAGCCGATGCCGCCTATGGAACGACAGTTCCGCCGGCGACCCGCGGGCAGCCGAAAGACGCCGTGATCCCGCAGGTGACCAATCCTGCTCCCGACAATGGCAGCAGTATTTTTGCCAAAGCCGCGGTCGCCTCGCTGACCAGCGAATTTCAACTTTCCCGCAGCACCGCCGTACTGGCGGAAACGCTCGGTAAATTGATGAACCTGCCACGGCGCGACGGCGAAGCCATCGAGACTTATGTGGTGCGCCTGACGGACGCGCTGCGCACCATGCCCCCCGCGCAACGCCTGGCGCTGGAACAGCAGGTCAGCAAGGCCCTGCAGGGCTTGAGCCTTTCGATGCTGGCCGAAATTCTGAAACAGCCCACTGGTCCGGAAGCGGCCCGTCTCGCCCTGCTGATCGAGCTTTCCCGCTATAAGGGAATGGATCTGGCAGCGAAAGCGGTGGTTTCTTCCTATCAGCAAAACAATCCCGCCAGTTCGGCACCCACGCAGCCGAGACCCCAGAGCCGCCAAAGCCAGAATTCCGGAAACCACCAGAATGCCGCTGCGGCTGCGCAACCGGCAAGCGCGGCAGCGACCGCCCGACTTCTGCCTTTGCTCATCAGTCCGCTCGCCCTCGGTGGCGCAGCGATAAAAAACGTCATCGCGGCGCAGATAGGGCCACCGGATCTACGGGCGAGCCTTTCCGCACCGGCAACAGACATGCCCGAACCTGCGCCGGCAGCCTCAAAACCGGAGGGAAAAGCGGGAGGTGTGGGACGCCCGCCTCAATCACCCGCAGGCAACGTGACCAGGGAAATAACGGCAGAGGCACGCCTGGCAAACTCGCCGCGGGCTGAAAATGGCGAGATGCGCCCGGCGCTCCCCCTTCGGGATATGATGAAGGCGGAGCAGAAGGAAATGCGCACGCCCCTGCCCCAGTCTTCTGGCCAGTCTTCTGGCCAACCTGCGGGCGATGCCAAGACCATGGAAAACCTGCTGCTCGCCGCCCTTGCCGGAAAACTTCCCTCCAGAGCCGCGCCCGGCGCGCAATCACCTTTCCCGCCGCCGGGCACCGCGCCGCAGCAGCTCGAGAATCAGCCGGCCGAAAAGACCGCGGTGCCGACGCCGCTCATCCATCCCTCCGGCGAGGAGGCGGAGACGATTGCCAACCGTCCGGAGGCCCAGCCCCTCCCCCGCGCAGCACTCGATCCGGAAACGAGAATGGCGATGCTCGAACAATCGGCCTCACAATCGCTGATCGCCGCCGCTCTCGCAAAAGACGGCACACCGCTGCCGCTGGTCGCCTATCCGCCAGCGGAAGAGGATTATGAATCGGAAACACCACCCCGCGGTGGCGGCCCGTTCTCTGAAGATGAAGCGGAAGGCGAAGCTGACGGCGAAAACGCCGAAGCTCCGGAAGAGGCGGAAGAGCGGCTGGCCGCCAATGACGAGACCGGAGAACAGGAAAGCCCACCGGAAGCGGCTTACGACGATAGCGCGGAAAATTATTATCTCAGAATGAGCGGCATGCTCTGAGTTTCAGGTGACCACCCGTCTCCGATGACGCGAAAACTGCGCCAATAAAAAACCCGCCGGAAAATTCCGGCGGGTTCTTCATTTCAAAAGATCAGAGCGATTATTCGCCGCGGTTCTTCAGAGCCGCGCCGAGGATGTCGCCGAGCGAAGCGCCCGAGTCGGAAGAACCGAACTGTGCGACGGCTTCCTTCTCTTCAGCGATTTCCAGAGCCTTGATCGAAAGCATGACCTTGCGATCCTTCTTGGAGAAGTTGACGACGCGAGCGTCGAAAACCTGGCCAACCGAGAAACGCTCCGGACGCTGATCGTCGCGATCGCGTGCGAGGTCGTTGCGGCGGATGAAGGAGGTGAGGTCTTCGTGGTTTACGAGCTTCACTTCAACGCCACCGTCGTTAACGGCGATGACTTCGCACGAAACAACAGCGTTCTTGCGCAGGTCGCCGGACGAAGCGGCTTCGCCGACAGCATCCTTGCCAAGCTGCTTGATGCCGAGCGAGATGCGTTCCTTCTCGACGTCAACGTCAAGAACGACAGCCTTGACGACGTCACCCTTGTTGAACTCTTCGATGACCTGCTCGCCCGGACGGTTCCAGTCGAGATCCGACAGGTGAACCATGCCGTCGACATCGCCTTCGAGGCCGATGAACAGACCGAATTCGGTCTTGTTCTTGACTTCGCCCTCAACTTCAGTGCCGGCCGGATGGCTGTAGGCAAATGCCTGCCACGGGTTTTCCAGCGTCTGCTTGAGGCCGAGCGAGATACGGCGCTTGGACGGATCGACTTCGAGAACGACAACGTCGACTTCCTGGCTCGTGGACAGGATCTTGCCGGGATGTACGTTCTTCTTGGTCCAGGACATTTCGGAAATGTGGATCAGGCCTTCGATGCCCGGCTCCAGCTCAACGAATGCACCGTAGTCGGTGATGTTCGTGACCGTACCGGAGATCTTCTTGCCAACCGGGTACTTGGCGGAGATGCCATCCCACGGATCGGACTCGAGCTGCTTCATGCCGAGCGAGATACGGTGGGTTTCCTGGTTGATGCGGATGATCTGAACCTTGACCTGCTGGCCAATGTTGAGGATTTCCGAAGGATGGTTGACGCGGCGCCATGCCATGTCGGTAACGTGCAGCAGGCCGTCGATGCCGCCGAGGTCAACGAACGCACCGTAATCGGTGATGTTCTTGACGACGCCGTCAACAACCTGGCCTTCTTCGAGGTTCTGAACGATTTCAGAACGCTGCTCGGCACGCGACTCTTCGAGAACCGTACGGCGCGAAACAACGATGTTGCCGCGACGCTTGTCCATCTTGAGGATTTCGAAGGGCTGCGGGTTGTGCATCAGCGGGGTAACGTCGCGGATCGGACGGATGTCGACCTGCGAACGCGGAAGGAAGGCAACGGCGCCGTCCAGATCGACGGTGAAACCACCCTTGACCTGGTTGAAGATAACGCCTTCGACGCGCTCGCCAGCTTCGAACTTGGCTTCGAGCTTGACCCAGCTTTCTTCGCGGCGAGCCTTCTCGCGCGACAGAACGGCTTCGCCGAGAGCGTTTTCGATGCGCTCGACGTAAACTTCGACTTCGTCGCCGACCTTCAGCGTGCCGTCCTTGGACTTCGCGCCGAATTCCTTCAACGGTACGCGGCCTTCAACCTTGAGGCCAACGTCGACGATGGCAACGTCCTTCTCGATTGCCGTTACGATACCCTTGGCAACATAGCCTTCGGCAAGATCGTTGGAGGCAAAGGATTCTTCGAGAAGCGCTGCGAAATCTTCGCGCGTGGGGGTAGATACTGACATGAAATCTCCTGGTTGCATCCGCACTAAGGCGAATACAAAAGCGCCGGTGGGCTAGTGTTGTTGATACCCGAACCCATGCCCGCCTTTTTAAAAGGCTTTCCGGCGCAAGGACATGTCTTCAGGCAATTCCGGACTAAACGCGGACCGAAATGAAGCGGTTCCGCGAAAAACCTATTTCCTCAGGGCGGCGTCGATGATCGCCCGCGCGGCCTGAAACGCCGCCTCTATACTCATTTCCGACGTATCTAGCAAGTGCGCGTCTTCAGCCGGTTTCAACGGGCTGTCGGCGCGGCCCATGTCGCGCTCGTCGCGTTGCCTCACCTCGGCGAAGATGGCGTCGTAATCGGCCTCTCCACCATTGGTCAGAATTTCGTCGTAACGACGTCTTGCCCTGACATCAGGCGAAGCCGTGACATAAAGCTTCACCGGCGCATCCGGGCAGACCACCGTGCCGATGTCGCGGCCATCCAGCACCGTGCCCGGCTCCCTTGCCGCAAAACGCTGCTGCGCCTTGACGAGTGCGCGCCTCACCGGCGTCATCACCGCAATCTTCGACGCTGCTTCGCCGATATCGTGCCGGGAAAGCACCGAGCGGTCGAGGCCTGCAAGATCGAGTTCCAGCGCCACCTTTTCAGCCACACCCTCATCATCAAGCGGCAGGCCGGCATCGAGAAGGGCCTTGGCGGTGGCTCTATAGGTCAAGCCGGTATCGAGATGATGGAACCCATAGATTTCCGCTATCCTGCGCGACAAAGTTCCTTTGCCGGCCGCAGCCGGTCCATCTATGGCGATCGTGAATGTCATGAAGCTCTCTGCCTGTGTGTGCGTCATTCATATAATATGGCGTTCGGCTGCTTCCAATCTTCATCAGCAGCCCGGCATATAAGGTGCGTTGCAAGGGTAATGCCCGAAGTTTGTCTTTGACACGAAAGACCGCAACGATTAAGGGGACCGGCTAGAAATTTTACAGTCTATGCCGGTTTTACGGCGTACACACCGAAACTCATTCGACAATTTGAGGCTTAGACAGTGGCAAAAGCGGACCTTGGTACCAAGCGCACAGACCCCGATACCGGCAAGAAGTTCTACGATCTGAACCGCAATCCGGTCGTTTCTCCCTATACCGGCAAGTCATGGCCGCTCTCCTTCTTCGAGGAAAGCACGGCACAGGCAAAGCTCGAACAGGCTGAGGAAGAGGAAGTAGCGGAAGTCGATACCGAAAACACGGAAGTCGAACTCGTATCGCTGGAAGATGCCGATGGCGACAACAGCGGCGACGAGATTCCGGATATGGGCGACGACGAAGACGACGTGGAAATCGGCGACGACGACGATACCTTCCTTGAAGCTGACGAAGACGACGATGATGACGACATGTCCGGCATCATCGGCGTTACGGGCGACGACGAAGAAGCTTGATCTTATTGGATAAACCAGCCCGGCGACAAAAAAATGAAGCCGGGCTGTTTTTTGTGCTTGCACTCTTCGATTAGCCGAAGTAGTAAGCCGCCACCGAACGGAACAACAGCCGCTTCGGTTCCCGGAACCGGACGAAATGCCGGAACCCTTATGGGGCTATAGCTCAGCTGGGAGAGCGCTTGCATGGCATGCAAGAGGTCAGCGGTTCGATCCCGCTTAGCTCCACCAAATCTTCCCAGGCACGATAAATCATCCAGAAGACAGACATAGCCCGACGTCCTACCGGCCAGCGACCGGCATGGTCCTCTCCTGCAATAACGCCCGCACGTCCTGCCCTTTGATCCCGCATTCAACAGTTTGGACTGCCACTCCCTCTTCCACCACCCGGCATTCGAGATATTTGCCGCGCAGCCGGTTCTCCAGTGCCTTGAAGGCGTTCAGGCCGCAGGCATAGCGGCGGCCATCAGCACCGGCGCAGACGCGGTTGCGGTCGATGCCTTCGACGCCGGCAAGGCGGAATTCCTGGCCCTTGAAGGTGAAGCGATTGCTAGCGACCACGCGAAGGCGCTGGTCCGCATGTATTTTTAACGGATAGGGATCGGGCGGGGTGGGGATTCGTTCATAATTTTGCTGACGGGTATCGACCTTCACCGGGAAGGTCGTCCACAGCATTTCCGTGTTTGCCGCAAGACCCGCAGTCTCGTATTCATCTTCGCCATTGAGGAACGAGGCGATGCGCATGCCGGCAATGCCGAACCCTATCACCAGCATGATCTGAAACAGCAAAATTGCGATCTGCCGAACCATGTCACCGAAACATCAAAAGCGATAAAATATGACCCTATCTCGCTGCAGAGTAGGGGAGACGCCGCATTACATCAACAGCACCTTGCGCGCGGTAACATCGCGAATTGTCCCCATTGCCATGATCGGAACGCCGTCGCAGTCGTGGATCACCCTGCCCGTCGTCCTGAGCCAACGGAAACCGCCAGCCTTGAGATCAATCCGGCACTCCTGATCGTAAAACTCACCGTTTGTCAGCGAATTATGGACCGCTCGCGCCACCCGGGCCTGTGAACCAACCTCAACCTGGGCGATGAACTTCTCCACCGGAATGCCGCGAGAAGCCTCTTCAAAGGAGAAATCGCGCAGACGCGAAGCTACGGCATCCAGATAGACCAGATTCTGGCCGATGCTCCACGTATAATAACCAATCAGCGTCTCTTCCAGAGATATATCTTCTAACATCGGCTTTCTACACTACATGAATGCTTATAACTTTTTTATAACATAACAAAAAATGCATTGCTAATCACAAGATTTTATCCATTTGTTTGATTATATGCTACTTTAGACTTTATGCGGATATAGAAAGCACTTTGCCGCCTGCCCCTTGTTGGCGAACCAGCCTTCCTGTGCCAAAGAAGGTTGATACCGCAACCCAAGACAGGAGTCGCCGTGACCATCGGGCTTGCCCATGCTGAACTCATTGCCGTCGTCACCGCCATTACGGGAGACGAACCGCGGGTGATGACCGTCCGGGCGGGCGCAGCACTTCCCTCAGGCCCATTCGAGTTCGGGCACAGAACGCTGCAAAGCGGGCTGCGGGAGTGGATCCACGAACAGACCCATCATCCAGTCGGTTATCTCGAGCAGCTTTACACCTTCGCGGATCGCGACCGTAACAACGATATCCCCGGCGGACGAACCATCTCCATCGGTTATCTGGGGCTGGTTCGCGAGCACGAATCATCGGGCAACGGGCATGCGCTCTGGCATGGCTGGTATGAATACCTGCCCTGGGAGGATCATCGGCAGGGACGCCCGGCGGTTCTGGATACCATCATCGACAGGCTGCGCGCCTGGGCGGATTCCGATCTTGCCTGCAAGAGCCAGCGTCACCTGCGGGCCGATTTTACCTTCGGCCTCGATGGCGGCGGCTGGAACGAGGAGCTCACCCTGCAGCGCTACGAGTTGCTGTATGAGGCAGGCCTTGTCGAGGAAGCCCAGAGCGAGCCGCGGACCAACTTCGGCAGACCGATGTTTGCCGATCACCGCCGCATTCTCGCCACCGGCATCGCTCGCCTGAGGGCCAAGATCAAATATCGCCCGGTGGTCTTCGAACTGATGGCCGATACCTTCACCCTGCTGCAATTGCAGCGCGCGATAGAGGCGCTGGCGGGACTGACCCTGCACAAGCAGAATTTCCGCCGGCTGATCGAGCAGCAGCAGCTAGTGGAAGAGACCGGCGACATGACGAGCGAAACCGGCGGCCGCCCGGCAAAGCTTTTCCGCTTCCGCCAGACCGTGCTCGATGAACGTGCCCTTTCCGGAACGAAACTGCCACTCTCCCGCAATTGACATATGCTCATAATGAGAATATCCCTTTGTTCTAGATATACTCAAAAAGAGTATAAATGGGAGAGTGCTCGTGAACGAACAGATTTCTGCTGCAAGCCTTTATGATCGGGTCAGCCGTGTCATTCCCAAGGCTGAATGGATGGGCTTTCAGGATGATGTGGATGCGATCCTTGAGCTGAAGCGCAAACGCAACGCCGTCATCCTCGCCCATAATTATCAGACACCGGAAATCTTCCACGGCGTTGCCGATATCGTCGGCGACAGCCTCGCCCTTGCGCGCAAGGCGATGGAGGTGGAAGCGGATGTTATCGTTCTGGCCGGCGTGCATTTCATGGCCGAGACGGCAAAGCTGCTCAATCCGGGAAAAACCGTGCTCATTCCGGATATGGCCGCCGGCTGCTCGCTGGCAGACTCCATCACGCCCGAGGATATTGCGCTGTTGCGCAAGGCCTATCCCGGCGTTCCAGTCGTAACCTACGTGAACACCTCTGCGGCGGTGAAGGCGGCGTCCGATATTTGCTGCACCTCCGGCAATGCCCGCCAGGTGGTGGAGTCGCTCGGAGTGCCGCGTGTGCTGATGTTGCCGGATGAATATCTGGCGCAGAACGTGGCGCGGGAAACCAATGTCGAGCTGATCGCCTGGCGTGGCCATTGCGAAGTGCACGAGCTTTTCACCGCCGATGACATCAGGGAATTGAGAGAGAGCCATCCGGGCGTCACCGTTCTCGCACATCCGGAATGTCCGCCGGATGTCGTGGAAGCCGCCGATTTTTCCGGTTCCACCGCGGTCATGTCGGATTATGTCGGCCGGGAGCGACCCGCTCGCGTGGTGCTTCTGACCGAATGCTCGATGAGCGACAATGTCGCCGTGCATCACCCCGATGTCGAATTCATCCGCCCCTGCAATCTTTGCCCACATATGAAGCGCATCACGCTTGGCAATATCCGCACGGCACTGGAGGAAAACCGCCATGAGGTGACGGTCGACCCGGCAATCGCGGTCGCCGCCCGCCGCGCCGTGGAAAGGATGCTGGAGGTATGAGCGAACGCCTTCCGTTGCAGCAGGACTGGACAGTCATCGTCGGCAGCGGCATTGCCGGCCTGATGGCGGCGCTGACGCTTGCGCCGCAGCCCGTGCTACTTCTGACACGTGGCGCGCTCGGCGGCGAAACCTCAAGCGCCTGGGCGCAGGGGGGTATTGCCGCAAGTCTCGGCCCGGGCGATAGCGCCGCACTGCATCTTGCCGACACGCTCGCCGCAGGCGACGGGCTCTGCGACGCCGATATGGCCGAGCAAATCGTTTCCGCCGCCCCCGCCGTCATCGAGGCGCTGGAGCGGGCCGGCGTGCGCTTCGACCGCGATGCCGAGGGGAAACTCGTCTTCGGGCTGGAGGCTGCCCATGGCCGGCGGCGCATCCTGCATGCGGAAGGCGACGGTTCGGGCGCGGCCATTGTCAGGGCGCTCGCAACCGCAGTCCTTCGCATGCCGTCCATCACTGTCATGGAAGGCACGGAAGTGCGCCGTCTATTGACGGAAAACGGTGCTATCACAGGTCTCGCCTGCGTCGGCCCGAAGGGCAGTTTCATTCTGCCGGCCACGCAGGTCATTCTTGCGACTGGCGGCCTTGGTGGGCTTTACGAGGCGACGACCAATCCCTCCGGCAATTTCGGCCAGGGCATCATGCTCGCGGCGCGGGCCGGCGCCATCCTTACCGATATGGAATTCGTCCAGTTCCACCCGACGGCGCTTTCCTCGCCCAGACGGCCGCTGGCGCTGGTCAGCGAGGCGGTTCGGGGCGAAGGCGCGCTTCTGCTCAATGAAAACGGCGAGCGTTTCATGGCGGCGGTGCCGGGTGCCGAGCTTGCATCGCGTGATATCGTCGCCCGCGCCATCGATCGGGAAATCCTGCGCGGCGGCGCGGTCTTTCTCGATGCCCGCAAGGCGCTGGGTTCCGGCTTTTCGGTGCGCTTCCCCTCTATTGACCTGCTCTGCCGCGAGGCCGGCATAGACCCCGCCCGTGAGCTTGTGCCCGTGCGTCCCGCCGTGCATTACCATATGGGCGGCGTCGCTACGGATGGCAGAGGCCAGAGCTCGGTGCCGGGCCTTTGGGTTGCGGGTGAAACCGCCTGCACGGGTCTGCACGGCGCCAACCGGCTCGCCAGCAACTCCCTGCTGGAAGCCGCCGCCATGGGCATACGCGCAGCGCTGGACATTGCCGGTCGACGGGCCACGGCAGGGCCGGCAACTGTTGCGCAACGCGCAGCCCCCGACTGTGTGGCCGCCGATCTCGCTGCCGTCCGGCCCATCGTTTCCCGCCATCTCGGCATTGTGAGACATGCAGCAGGTTTGCGCGAAGCGATCCGGGACCTGCTGCCGCTTGCCGAACAGGAAGGCCCGGCATCCGATCCCGCCCTTATCGGTCTCACCATCGCCGTCTTTGCGGCCCTGCGCACGGAATCGCGCGGCGCGCATTTTCGCGACGATTTTCCCGGAAAGGACGCTGTAGCCACACGACGCAGGCTGAGCCTGACCGACGTCATCGCCATCGGCCATGACCTTTCCTCATCCAGCTTTTCTTCTTCCAGCATTGCGCGGAGCGCCTGACATGACCCTTGCCCCCCTGCCACGTCTCATCATCGAGCCGCTCGTGCGCAACGCCCTTCTGGAAGATCTGGGGCTTGCGGGCGACATAACCTCCGCCGCCGTCATTCCCGCCGATCATCGCTCGGTCGTCGTCATGGCCGCACGTGAACCGGGCGTCATTGCCGGTCTCGATGCGGCGGAGCTTGCTTTCCAGCTTGTCGATCCCGCCATCATACTGAAACGACACGTTGAGGATGGAGCGACCGTTGCGCCCGGCGATATCATCGCGACGATCGAAGGCCCTTCCCGCGGGCTTCTGACGGCGGAGCGCACGGCGCTGAATTTTCTCGGGCATCTCTCGGGCATCGCCTCCGTTACCGCCAAAATCGCCGCATCCATCTCCGGCACCAAGGCCTCAATCGCCTGCACCCGCAAGACGACGCCCGGCCTCAGGGCGCTCGAAAAATACGCCGTGCGCGCCGGCGGTGGCATGAACCACCGTTTCGCGCTTTATGATGCCGTCCTCATCAAGGATAACCACATTGCCGTGGCGGGCGGGGTGCGTGCCGCCATCCGAAGCGCCAAACAGGGCGTGGGCCATCTCGTCAAAATCGAAGTAGAGGTCGATACGCTCTCTCAATTGCGCGAGGTAATGGACGAAGGTGTCGATGCGGTTCTTCTCGACAACATGACGCCGGAACAATTGCGCGAGGCCGTGGCGATCGTCGCCGGGCGCGCCATCACCGAAGCCTCCGGCCGCATCAACCCGCAGACGGCGGCAGCCATCGCCGCAAGCGGCATCGATCTCATCTCCGTCGGCTGGCTGACGCACAGCGCACCGGTTCTCGATATCGGGCTGGATTTTCAAAGCCGGGGCTAAAGAATAAGGCAGCCCAGGCGCGCCGCTGGGAACCAAATCTCCGCATCTGCGTTGTTACCCCGCCTGGGGTCATTCAAGGCGGGGGGATTAGTGCGCGCAAAAGCCTGTCCATATGCCTGCGGACCTCTCTTACAAAGGAAAGGCTTATTATGGAAGACGCACAAGTTGGCTGGATTGCAGCAATCATCATCGGCGGCGTAGCCGGTTGGCTCGCCGAACAGTTCATGAAAAGCAATATGGGTGTTTTCATGAACATTATTCTCGGCATTGTCGGCGCCATCGTCGCCAATTTCCTTCTGGGGCTGATTGGCGTCTCGCTCGGAGGCTGGATTGGTTATCTCATCGCCGGTTTCATCGGCGCCTGCATTCTCATCGCCGTCGGGCGCGCAATTCGCCGATAAGGGAGCACAAGAATGAGCTTTTTCGACAAGATCAAGAACGCGATTTTCGGCAAGGCCGAGGCCGCCCCGCAGACTTCGGCACCGGCCGGCACGCCAACGACCGCCGCAAGCCCGGCAGCACCCGCCCAGCCTGCTTCGCCGGCACCGACAGCCAGCGCTCCGGCATCCACCGGCAGCGTCGACGTCGCCTCCATTCTGGATGCGGCAGTCAAAAAGAACGGACAGAAGCTCGACTGGAAACACTCGATCGTCGATCTTCTGAAAGCCCTTGATCTGGATAGCAGCCTCAGCGCCAGAAAAGAGCTGGCGGGTGAACTGGGTTACACCGGTGATACCTCGGATTCGGCCACGATGAATATCTGGCTGCACAAGGCCGTCATCAAGAAACTCTCCGAAAACGGCGGCAAGGTTCCGGCCGACCTTTTGGATTGAACCGGTAAACGGGAGAGCCGCAATGGACGACTATTCCAGCCTGCGCGAGCAGATCGGCCAGGATCTCGATACCCTGCACGGGACCGATAACCCGAAGTCGATTTTTGAAATCGCCGACGACTATCTCCTCGGAAATCCAAACCTCAAGAGAGCAATCGTCGAAGACATCATCAAGGAAGAAGCGGACAAGCGCGGCATCGCCATCCACTAAGGCCGCGCGATAGGCGCGGCTGTTTTACGAGAGGGCGGCATCCGGACCGGATGCCGCCCTTTTAGTCTCATGCCGAAGCGTTATTTTTCCAGCTTAGCCTCAGCCTTTTTGGCGTTTTCTTCCATCAGCTCATACCACATGGCGTTCATGACGGCGAAGATGGCGGCGAGGGGCAGGCCGAGCAGCCAGGCGAAATACCACATGTTCGATCTCCTTCTGTCGATATCAATATGCATGGCCGCTATCGTCGCGGATCGCCTTTTCATCCACCTTGCCCCACAACACGCGATAGACCCATGAGGTGTAGGCGACGATGATCGGAACGAAGATAAGGGTGACGACCAGCATGTTGAACAGCGTCATATGGCTGGACGACGCATCCCAGACCGTCAGGCTCGACTTCGGATCGACCGAGGACGGCAGGATGAAGGGAAACATTGAAAGCCCGACGGTGGCGATGATGCCGAAAATGGCAAGCGAGCTGGCAAGCAGCGCCATCACTTCCCTGCGGAGCCTCAGCAAGATGAAGGCGACCAGCGGGAAGGCCAGACCGAGTGCCGGCGCCAGCATCATCCAGGGATGCGCCGCATAATTGGAGAACCAGACGCCGGTTGCGACCTCAACCGTCTTTGCCAGAGGATTGGACGGCCCATCGGTCACGACTTCCGAGGTGAAACGGTAACCATCGACACCAAACCACAGCAGGATGCCACCGATTGCAAAAAGAACGGTGGTGGCAAGTGCCGCGATGCTGCCGAAACCGCGGGCACGGGTGGCAACCGGACCGTCGGTTTTCAGCACCAGCCAGGCCGCGCCGTGCATCACCAGCATGGCGACGGAAACGAGGCCGCAAAGTAGAGCGTAGGGGTTCAGAAGCTCGAACAGCGTCGTGCCGTCGTAGAAGATCCTGAGGTCATCATTAAAATAGAACGGGACGCCCTGCAGCACATTGCCGATCGCCACGCCGAAGATCAGCGCCGGTACGAAGCCACCGACGAACAAAGCCCAGTCCCAGCCGCTGCGCCATGCCGCACTTTCACGCTTGGAACGGTATTTGAAACCGACCGGTCGCAGGATCAGCGCGAACATGATGGCGGCCATCGCCAGGTAAAACCCTGAAAATGACACCGCATAGAGTGGCGGCCACGCCGCGAAGATCGCTCCGGCGCCGAGGATGAGCCAGACCTGATTGCCTTCCCAGACCGGGCCGATGGAGTTGATGACGACACGCCGCTCAATATCCGTCTTCGCGACGAAGGGCAGCAACGCGCCCGTGCCGAGATCGAAACCACCGGTTACGGCAAAGCCGATAAGCAATATGCCGAGCAGCAGCCACCAGATGATGCGAAGGATTTCATAGTCGATGAGTTGGTGCAGGATCATGATCGTTTACTCCGCAGCGACGAGTTTTTCAGGAACGAGCGGCGCTTCCGGCTCATGGTCCGGATCAGGCCCCTTGCGGATCGCCTTCAGCATCAGCCCCATCTCAACGATGAACAGCACCGTGTAGATGGCGATGAAACACAGAAGCGTAATCAGAACCGTCGAGGCGCTAAGGCTCGAAACAGCCGCCGCCGTTGGCAGCACGCCCTCGATGATCCACGGCTGACGCCCGAACTCGGCCACAACCCAGCCCATTTCGGCGGCAATCCACGGCAGCGGAATGGCGAAGACGGCCACCTTCAGCAACAGCGGATAACGGTCCAGCCGCCGGCGGGCTGAAAGATAAAAGAAGGTCGCCGTCAAAACGATGAAGAACATGCCGAGACCGACCATGATGCGGAAGGCCCAGAACAGGGTCGGCACATGCGGAATGGTATCGGCCGCCGCCTTGGCGATCTGCTCTTCTGTCGCCTGACGCGGATCGTCGACATAACGTTTGAGCAGCAGGGCATAACCAAGCTCGTGGCCGAGTTCGGCGAACGTGCCGTTCACCTCTTCCGGCAGTTGCGCGCCCTTGCCGCTGGCGCGTATCTGCATCAGCGCGTCATAGGCCTTGATGCCGTCGCGGATACGGGTCTTTGCCTGTTCCACCAGATCGTTGATGCCAGGGATTTCCGTATCGAGCGAACGGGTACCGATAAGGCCCATCACCCAGGGGATCTTCACCGCGAAATGCGTCTCGCGCGCTTCCTGATTGGGGAAACCTATGGCCGTGAAGGGTGCCGGTGCCGGTTCCGTTTCCCACATGGCCTCGATGGAGGCGAGCTTCATCTTCTGGTGTTCGGTGGAGAGATAACCGCTTTCGTCCCCCAGCACGACGACCGACAGGGCTGACGCGAGACCAAAGGAAGCCGCGACCGTCATCGACCGCTTGGCGAGATCGACGTGACGCCCCTTCAGCACATACCAGGCGGAAACGCCGAGCACGAAGATGGAGGCCGTGACATAACCTGCGGAAACCGTGTGAACGAATTTCGCCTGTGCGACCGGGTTGAACAGGACCGCGGCGAAATCCGTCACTTCCATGCGCATGGTCTGCGGGTTGAAAGCCGAGCCCGTCGGGTTCTGCATCCAGCCATTGGCGATTAATATCCACAGCGCCGAGAAGTTCGAACCGATCGCCACGCACCATGTCGCAACGAGATGGCCAAGTTTCGACAGCTTGTCCCAGCCGAAAAAGAACAGGCCAACGAAGGTAGCTTCCAGAAAGAAGGCCATCATGCCCTCGATCGCCAGCGGCGCACCGAAAATATCGCCGACATAGTGGCTGTAATAACTCCAGTTCATGCCGAACTGGAACTCCATGACAATGCCTGTCGAAACACCCAGCACGAAGTTGATGCCGAACAGCGTGCCCCAGAATTTCGTCATCTGCCGCCAGATCACCCGGCCGGTCATGACATAGACCGTTTCCATGATGGCGATGACCACCGACAGCCCGATCGTCAGCGGAACGAACAGAAAGTGATATAAAGCGGTAACCGCGAATTGCAGGCGCGACAGCGCCACGATGTCGAGTTCCATGGTTTTACCCCACCTTTATGGGAAGCCGGCCTTCTGTTACGAAATCACGCCGGCCCCGAAAAATACTCAGTCCCGACGTAATGTTTGCAGCACTACGTCGTATTCCGGCGTCCCGCTTTGACATTCGTCAAATTGGCGCCCGTCTTTCAGCACGATGATGCGGTCAGTGAATTCGGCCTCGCGGCGATTATGGGTGATCATCACGACAGTCTTGTCTTCGGCCCTCGCAAACAGCCGGCTGAGCACGTCGCGGGCCGTCTCGCCGTCCAGTCCCTCGGTCACCTCGTCAAGAAGCCAGAGCGGTTTGTCGATGAGCAGAAAACGGGCAAGCGCCAGCCGGCGCGACTGGCCACCGGAGAGACCCTGCCCCGCCTCGCCAAGCCTCGTCTCCAGCCCGGCGGGCAGGGTTTTGACGTGTTCGGCAAGGCCTGCGGCGTCAAGGACGTCCCACAATTCGCGCTCGGTCTCAGCGGGTTTCGCCAGTCTCAGATTATCGGCAATGCTATCGCGGAAAAGCTGGCTCCGTTGTGTCATAAGCGAAGAGGGCAAGGCGCGGACAGTACCTGCCGATGGCTGCAATTCACCGGCCAGAAGCTGGAGGAGGCTCGTCTTGCCCGCACCGCTCGGGCCGATGATCGCGACCTTTTCGCCAGCGGCAATGGCAAGATTGATCTTGGTCAGGACCGGCTGGTCGTTGCCGTGCCGTTCCAGACGCACGCCTTCAAGCTCGGCAGCCACGCCGCTGGCGGGCAAAGCCGGACAACGGACCTCGGCCGGCGCTGAAAGGCGCGGCGCGATGCGCCTTGCGGAAAACAATGTGCGGCCGAGTTCCATCGCTCCGCGGCGCAGCGCGGTGAAAGGCTCCAGCGCGGCAAAACAGACGAGCAACCCGAGCGCGGCGGCCGGCGCGCTGACCGTTCCCTGCTCCGCCAGCCAGGCCATGCCGAGCAGAGCCGCGCTCAGAAGGACCGCCGTTGCAAGCCCAAAGGAAAAACCGGCATTCGTTTCGATGCGGTTCAAGGCCTCGTCGCAGGACAGCAGGTAGTCATCGGCGCGCCTCACTGCCGCGACCTGCGCGGAAAGGCGACCTGCCGTGAGCAATTCCGTCTGACCGTTGACGAGGTCTGCCGTACGGGCACGCAAGGCTTCAAGTCCGATTGCCCGCCGGCGCGAGAATTTCTCTGCCCGCAGGGCGGAGCGCACCGAAATGCCGAGCCCTGCCGCAATGAGAAAGACCGCCGCCAGAATGCCCGCAAGCGGATTGAGAAAAGCCAGCCCGATGCCGGTTGCAACAGCCGCAAGGACCGCAACGGCGGCAGGAACCAGCACACGCAGATACAGCGAATCCAGCGCATCGATATCCGCGGTCAACCGGTTCAGCAGGCGGGCGGGCCTCGCTTCCAGATTTTGCGCCGCCTGCGGCGCTGCAAAGCCGCGAAACAGCCTTTCGCGCAGCGCCGCGAGCACGGAGAGCGTGGCTTCATGGGTGGTCATGCGCTCGCCGTACCGGGCGGCGGTGCGCGACAGCGCCAGAAGACGAATGGCTGCCGACGGCATAAAGACATCAAACGCATAGGCCGTTGCCGGAAGCAGACCGGCAATGGCAGTGGCAGTAATAAACCAGCCGGAAACACCGAGAAGGCCGATGCCCGCCAGCACCGTGGTTGCGGCCAGAACCGTGCCGGCAAGCAGCATGCCGCGACGCGCCGACCAGAATAGGGCAATGACAGGTTTCAATATGGCAAAACGCGCAATCATGACCGATCCCCCGAATGGATCGCCGCCATATCCACGACCCTGTCCATGCGCGCCGCCAGCACCGGATCATGGGTTGCGACGATCAACGTCCTGCCTTTTGCGAGCTGCAGCAGGTTTTCCGTAATGAGAGTGGCGGTTTCCCGGTCCAGATGCGCCGTCGGCTCGTCAGCCAGAATAAGGCGTGTCGCGGGATCGGCGACGGCGCGCGCAATGGCCAGCCGCACCGCTTCACCACCGGAAATGCCATGGCCGGCATCGCCGACAAGCAGATGTTGCCGGGCGGATGACAGTCTTTCGAGACCTGTCTGCTCAAGCGCTGTCTCGACCATATCCCGCGTAATGCCGGGGCGGCCGAAATGGATATTTGCCGCAAGCGAACCGGCAAAAAAGAACGGTTTCTGGCCGATCCAGCCGATGGATGTTCGAATTGTATCAGCCGCCTCGTCATCAAGGGCGATACCGCCGATTTTTATCGTGCCGCTTCCGGCCGAAGCCAGCCCGGCGACCAGCGACAGGACAGTGGATTTGCCGCAACCCGATGGCCCCAGGAGCGCTACCGTTTCGCCCGCCCGAATGTTGAGATTGAAATTGCGGAGCACGGGCGGCGAGGCTGGATAGGCAAAGGACAGGTCGTCCATCTCCACCGTACCGGGGGTGGGCAATGTTGCCGACGCCACATCCCTGCCCTCACCCGCAATGGCCGCACCGCCCTGCGTCAACTTGTCGAGCGCATCAAGTGCTGCTTCCCCCGCCGCCCGGTCGTGCCAGACTGCGGATAATTCCCGTAGCGGCTCAAAGAAGGCCGGGGCCAGAAGCAGGATGAACAGACCCTCGGCAAGTGTCAGCTTCTGCCCCCACGCGCCGAAATCAAGAAAACCGAGGAGATGGAAACCGATGTAAACGGCGGTCATGGCAACGCCTAGGGCGGCGAAAAGCTCCAGGACCGCCGAAGACAGAAAAGCGATCCTCAGAACCGCCATCGTCCGCGTCTTGAGGTTCTGCGCATCGGCGCTGAGGCGCCCGGCAGTCAGATCGACAGCTTCCAGTGCGCGGATTGTTTCCAGCCCGCGCAGGCGATCCAGCAGGAAAGCATTCATATTGCCGGTCTCGGCCAGCTGCTTTTCGCTCGCCGCCTTGGCCTGCCAGCCGATCAGCGCCATGAAAAGCGGAATGGTCGGCATGGAGAGGAGCAGCACCAGCGCCGCAATCCAGGTGAACGGCAGGATCACCAGCACAAAAACCAGGGGAACGATGGTCGCCTTCATCCGCGCCGGCTGGAAACGGGAAAGATAGGGCACCAGCGATTCCGCCGCCTCGGCCACGACACTTGCCGCCTCGCCGGAAGCCGTGCGCGACAAATCGAGCGGCGAAACCTTCGCCACAGCCTGAAGCGCTTCCAGCCGCCGCTGCGACAACGCCGCACGCGCAGTACGAAACGATAGTCTCGCAGCGATTTTCTCCAGCCACGCCTTCAGGAAACCCAGAATGAGAACCGCAACAGCCGCCGGCACGATTGCCATCATCGGCTCGCCATCAGCGATTTTTCCGACGGAAAAGGCCAGCAGGCCCGCCTGCGGCAACCAGAGCAGGGCCGCCAGAACATGCACCAGGGCAACAGATCTTCCCACCGCCGGTGCGCGCGTCGCCTTCACGGCAGTCTTGTCACGGGAGGTCTTGCGGCTGGCGGTGCTGAAGAAGCGCCGCCTCGGCGTTTCAGATGAGACCGAAACCGGCACAGGACAGTCTGCGCCATTGCTATCGGCCGACTGGCGGATTTGTGCGGACATGTTCATGACCGATCTCCTCACCTGTCCTTTTTCGCGCCGCGGGGTCTTGCAAGAGAGACGATCTTGTCCTTCGCCTCCAGCAGCTTCGTGACCTTTGAGCCGAGCGCCAGAAGGGAGGCCAGCCTTTCCGTCTCCAGCCGCTTCACATCGTCATACCAGCCGGTGAGCTGCTCGATCAGTGTCTTCATCTCATCGATGCGCTTTTGCGCATGCCGCTCATCTTCGTTCTCCGGCGTCTCCATCAGAATTTCGCGCAATACGCTCAGCGTGGGATCAATTTCGCGCTTCTTGCGCTCTTCGGCAAGGGTACGGAGAATTTGCCAGACATCCTCCGGCGTCGTGAAAAAATCGCGCCTGTCGCCGGGAAAATGCTTGAGAATTGCAAGGTTCCACGCCTGAAGCTCCTTCAGGCTCATCGAGACATTGGAACGGGAAATGCCAAGCGCCTCAACAATGTCATCGGCGCAAAGCGGCTGCGGCGATATGTAAAGCAAAGCATAGACTTGGCCGACGGTGCGGTTGATGCCCCAGCGGCTGCCCATCTCGCCAAAATGCAGCACGAAGGACTGAACGAGTGGTGGCAGGCTGGTCGGCATTTCTTTGTTTCCTGAATTTTCAGTAATTTCTGAAATTTCGATAACGCAAAAAATGACGGGCGGCAAATCACCTTTTTGACCTGCGTCAAAATGTGCAGCTCGACTGGCGATACGTCAGCAGATGCTGGGCCGGATAGGCCGGGAGGACCAGGAAACCTTTCGCAGATAATTTATGATACCGATAACATCAATGAGAGTCTGCTGAGGCTGAAATCTCTCGATAAAAAACCGGCGGTGGAACTAGCCACCGCCGGTTAGGGTCGTACAAATATGCGGAAGCACTTAGGAAAAAGCGATCTGGACTTTCATCGCCCGACTGCGGTCGGAGGCGAATTCGAAGGCCGAGATGGCGTCATCTAGATCGACGGTCTGGGTGATGAATGGCTTGACGTCGATCAGGCCCTTGCGCATCAGCTCGACGCCGGTGGCGAATTCCTCGTGGAAGCGGAAGGAGCCGCGCAGATCGAGTTCCTTGGCGGTAATCGCCATCATCGGCAGGCTCATATCGCCACCCAGCCCGAGCTGGACGATGATACCGCGCGGCCGCAGTGCCGCGATGCCGCCGGCAAGCGCCACGGCGGCGCCAGAGCATTCATAGAGAACGTCGAAAGTACCCTTGTTCGCGCCATAAGCGGCAAGCGCATCGGGCTCATCCTTGCTGTTGATGACACGATCCGCACCCGCTTCGCGCGCCTTGGCGAGCGTGAAATCGGAAAGGTCGGTCGCGACGATTTCGGCAGCACCCGCCCGGCGCGCAGCGAGGATGGAGAGAATGCCGATGGGGCCGCAACCCGTCACCAAAACGCGTTTTCCCAGCAAATCACCGGCGCGGCGGGTGGCATGCAGCGTCACCGCCAGCGGTTCCGCCATGGCCGCCTCACCGGTGCTCAGGCCGTCGGCCGGCACGCATTGCAGGGCATCCGCCACCAGAACCTCGCGGAAAGCGCCCTGAATATGCGGGAAAGGCATGGCGCTGCCATAAAAGTGCATATTGAGGCATTGGTTGTGCAGGCCTTCCTGACAAAAACGGCAGGTTCGGCACGGACGGGACGGCGAAACCGCCACCAGGCCGCCAAGCTTCAGGCCTTCAACACCTTCACCGAGCTCCTCGATAACGGCGGAGACTTCATGGCCGAGCACCATGGGTTCGCGAAGCCGTATCGCGCCAAAACCACCATGGTTGTAATAGTGCAGATCGCTGCCGCAAATTCCGCCCCGGGCCAGACGAAGCCGCACTTCTCCCGGCCCCGGCGCTTCCTCCGGCCGCTCCTCAATGCGCACATCCTTTACCCCGTGGGCGACAATCGCTCTCATCAACAACTCCCGTTCAACCGCGCGCCACTGCGGCGCGTAAAAATTTCCGCATCCAGATCGCGGCCACAAGACCACATTTAGCCGCCTTGCGGCCTCCTCCCGCGCCGGATTCGTACCGAAACCGGGCGTTTAAGCCTTGACATCCACACCTGAAAGGGATGAATGTTATCGATAACATAAACCTGTACAAATGCAATGTCGAGAGACTGGAGGAAACAGTGGGCCTTAATTTGTTCGATCTTTCCGGCCGCCGCGCCCTGATCACGGGTTCGTCCCAGGGCATCGGCTTCGCGCTGGCGCAAGGGCTTGCGGAAGCCGGCGCGGAAGTGGTGCTGAACGGGCGTGACGAAGCCAAGCTGAAAGCTGCCGCAGCCGGCATCAAGGGCGCCAGAACGCTTGCCTTCGACGCCACCGACCACGGCGCAGTGCGCGAGGCCATCGACCGTTTCGAAGCCGAAGTCGGCCCCATCGATATTCTGGTCAACAATGCCGGCATGCAGCACCGCACGCCGCTCGAGGATTTTCCGGCGGATGCCTTCGAGCGTCTTTTGCAGACCAACATTGCCTCGGTGTTCCACGCGGGACAGGCGGCAGCACGCCACATGATTTCCCGTGGACGCGGCAAGATCATCAATATCGCCAGCGTTCAGACCGCTCTTGCCCGCCCCGGCATCGCGCCCTACACCGCAACCAAGGGTGCCGTCGGCAATCTGACGAAAGGCATGGCGACGGACTGGGCGAAATACGGCCTGCAATGCAATGCCATCGCGCCGGGCTACTTCGACACGCCGCTCAATGCGGCACTGGTCGCAGACGAGACCTTTTCCGCATGGCTTGAAAAGCGCACGCCCGCCGGTCGCTGGGGCAAGGTCGAAGAGCTTGTCGGCGCCTGCATTTTCCTGTCATCCGACGCCTCGTCCTTCGTGAACGGCCATATTCTTTACGTCGATGGCGGCATCACCGCCTCGCTTTAAAAACATCATTCCGGATGGCGGGCAGCAGCCGCCATCCGGCATGGGACCGACGACACCACGACACTTTGGGAGGAGGCCGTGAACACCATGACCGAGAAGAACAAAGTCGCCCTGATCGGCGCAGGCGCCATGGGCGGAGCGATCGGCACACGGCTGATCGAAACCGGCAATCAACTGACGGTTTTTGATCTGGATGCGGAGAAGGTGGCGGCCCTGACGAGCCTCGGTGCGCAAAGCGCCAGCACTGCTGCGGAAGCTGCATCCGTCTCCGATGTCGTGATCCTCAGCCTCAACTCACCGAAAATCGTCCGTATCGCCGTTTTCGGCAAGGATGGCGTGGCGGCGGGCGCAAAGCCCGGCACGCTGATCATCGACATGTCCTCCATCGATCCGGAGGCGACAAAGGAACTGGCGGCCGAAGCCGCAGAAAAGGGGCTGCGCTGGGTGGATAGTCCCCTCTCCGGCGGCGCGCCCAAGGCGCTCATCGGGCAGTTGACGCTGATGGCAGGTGGCAGTGACAGGGACGTCGCCGACGCCCATCGCGTGCTGCAGGATGTGGCCAGCAATTTTACCCATATGGGACCCTGCGGCGCAGGCCAGACGACCAAGCTCATCAACCAGGTTCTCTGCGGCCTGAACTTCCTGGCCGTGGCGGAAGCAACGCAGCTTGCGCTCGATGCCGGCGTCGATGCCGCCAAGATACCGCAGGCGCTGAAGGGCGGCCGGGCCGATAGCGCCATCCTGCAGGAATATATGCCGCGTTATGTGGCCAAGGACTATCGCCGCACCGGTCGCATCGACAATATGGTGAAAGACCTGAACGGCGCGCAGGATCTGGCCCGACGCACCAACACGGCCATGCCCTTGACGGCACTTTGCACCGAGGTGCACCGCATGCTGACGGCGGCGGGACTGGGCGGTGAGGATCAGGCCGCCCTGATGGAATTTTTCAGCGGCGCGAAACGAACCTTCCCGGACTGAGTTCCGTCATAGGGGAAACAAACCTCGACGTAACGGAGATCGTTCTTGCTGCGACCTTTTCCAGCCATTGCGAAATATCGGCACAGCGAAGATGATCTGCGAATCGGGACAGTCTTCCCGATGATCGCAAACATATGCATACAGAGGACAATTTCCCGATGACCACCTCCGCGACAGGCACGGGGATTACCGCTGTTACCGTTTCCGGCAAGGGCTTCAGCGCCGAGATCGCTTATGAGGGCGCTACGCTTCTGAGCTGGCGGCCGCGGCTTACCGACGGTGGCAACAGCGATGGCGATGGCGAAAACCTTGTCGACGGCTATTTGACGCCGGCGGAGATGCAATCACAGAACGGCGTGAGAAACGGCATTCTTGCGCCCTTCACCAACCGCATTCCCAACGGCCGCTATGACTTCGGCGGGGAGATGCACCACATCAAGCCGGTTCTTGCCCACGAGGCCCTCGTCTTCCACGGATTTGCCAGAGCCCTGCCCTTTGCTCTCGAACAATCTTTCGAGGAAAATGGCGCGCACGTGCTTATTTTCCGCAGCGAAATATCACCGACCGATTTCAGCGGCTATCCCTATCGGCTTGCCATCGAGGTGGAATATCGCTTTGCCGGCCATGCGGTTAGTATCGATATACGTGGCATCAATCACGGCGATAGGCCTTTGCCCTTCGCAGCCGGCTGGCATCCCTATTTCCGCCTGCCTGGCATCGCGTCCATCGACGATCTCCTTCTCACCCTTCCTTCGCGAACGGCGATCGAAACGGACGATGATTTGATTCCCCTGCGCGATTCACGGACAGGAATAGTCAAACGGGACGATACTCGTTTTCTCTATGCGCCTGTGGCAGGCCATGTGGTGGATGTCTGCTTCACCGACCTGATCGCATCCGAAAACGGACTTTACGAGACCCGGATCGAAAACAGGCTCGATGGTTCGAGCCTGACGGTATGGCAGGAGCGTGGCCACATGCATGTCTTCACCGGCGACACGCTGGCCCGCGACAGGCGAAAATCCATCGCGCTCGAACCGGTGGAGATGCCCACCAATGCCTTCAACCAGCCGGAGCTGGCGGCAGCAGTGACACTTCAACCGGGCGAGACCCGCAGTTTCCGTTTCGGCGTCCGCTTCGAGGCGGCGCGCTGATAAGGCACCAATGATCCTCAGATATGCGTCGTCGGCAGTGACGACGACAGCTTCACCGTCTCCATGGAGATATATGCGGACATATCGTAGAGCTGAACGCGGCGCAGGATCTGTTTATAGACCGTGTCGTAATATTCGACATTCGGCAGCACCAGCTTCAGAATATAATCGAAATTGCCGGTCAGCCGGTGAACCTCGACGATTTCAGGTATGGTGCTGACGGCGGCATGGAACTGGTCCAGCCAGTCTTCCGCATGCAGGCCGGTTCTCACCAGCAGGAAAACCGTGGTCGGCAGGTTGATCTTTCGCCGGTCGAGCAGCGCCATCGTGCCCGTCACATAACCTTCCGCACGCAGGCGCGTGACGCGCCGCGAGCAGGCGGATAACGACAGCGAAACCTCCTCCGCTATATCGGCAAGCGGCGTTTCGGCATTCTCCTGGAGAATCGCAAGGATTCGGCGATCACGATCATCAATCATCGCCAAAGAATGCACTGGTTAACGCAATGGCGCAAGAAATTTGCACGCCAAACCTATCAGACGCCCTCTGTTTGCATGCGCGCATTTAAATCTCTAAAAAAACGCATGCCGTTTTCGTCCTTGCAATGGCATTCTTGTCTTCAATCAAACTTGATAAGGGAACTCTTATGAAACGCATCGGTCTGATCGGCGGCATGAGCTGGGAATCCACCGCAACCTATTACCGCATGATCAACGAGGCCGTGCGCGACAGCCGCGGCGGGCTGGTCTCGGCCGATATCGTCATGCATTCGCTCGATTTTTCCGAAGTCGTCGCCCTGCAGAAGGCCGATCGCTGGGATGAAGCCGGTGCGCTTTTGGGCGCCGCCGGTGCGCGCCTTGCCAATGCCGGCGCCGATTGTGTGCTGATCTGCACCAACACCATGCACCTCGTCGCAGAAACCGTTGAGAAGATGTCGGGCGTCGCCCTCATCAACATTATCGACGAGACCGCTGCAGCCCTGAAAGCCGATGGCCGCCGCAAGCCGCTGCTGCTCGCCACCCGCTACACGATGGAACATGGCTTCTACACCGACCGCATGCGCCGCCACGGTGTTGATGTGGTTGTGCCCGATGCGGAAGACCGGGCCGCGATCCACGACATCATCTTCGGTGAACTCTGCCAGGGCGAGATCAAGTCCTGCTCGCGCGAGCGTTATCTCACGGTCATCGAGAAGGCCCGTGCACTGGGTGTCGATTCCGTCATTCTCGGCTGCACTGAAATTTCGCTGCTGATTAACCCCGACGCTTTGCCGCTGCCGGGTTATGATTCGACCGCCATTCACGCGAAGGCCGCCGTCGGTTTCGCGCTCGGAAACAAGGCCTTCAATAGAGCCGCATGAATGTGTCGCCTCTTTGCCTATTCCGGTAAACCGGTCTGGCTCGACAGTCTGCTGATCGAGCCGGAAGCATCACTGGTCAGCCAGTCCATGGCCGCACGGGAAGCAAAGACCGTCGTTAATGGCGATGGTTGCGGCCTTGGGTGGTATGGCGAGCGCGGCACGCCCGGCGTGTTTCGCGACACCAGACCCGCCTGGTCCGACGCCAATCTGGCGGCACTTTGCCATCAGCTCCGCTCGGGCATGTTCATGGCCCATGTCCGCTCCGCCACGTCAGGCGAGGTTTCCCGCGCCAATTGCCACCCCTTTGCCCATGGGCAATATCTGTTCATGCATAACGGCCAGATCGGCGGTTACGAGCAGATCAGGCGCGATATCGATTCTCTCATACCCGACGATATCTATGCGTCGCGACGCGGCACCGGCGACAGCGAAGCGATCTTCCTGATCGCCGCCGGCCACGGCCTTGTCACAGACCCCATCCGCGCCATTTCTACCGCCCTGCGCCTCTGTCAGGAAAAGATGCTCGCAGCCGGCGTTTCCTCAGCGCTGCGGTTCAGTGCCGTGCTGATGGATGGTGATTGCCTGCATGCTTTCCGCTGGTCCAGCGATGACAAGCCACCGACGCTTTACTGGCGTGGGCTGGATGAGGGAATTGCACTGAGTTCGGAACCCTTTTCCTTCGATTGCACCCCGTGGTGCGCTGTTCCGCCGAATACGCGCGTGACGATCCGCGCCGGCGAGATGACGACGGAACCTTTTTTCCCGACGTAAATATCGGTTTTTGCAACGATCCGGGCCTTTTTTCCGCGCTTGCCACCCAGAGCGGGAGCGGTCACGACGCCGCCTCGTTTATTTTCATTGAATTTTCCAGGCCGCGAAGGCTAGTGTGTGATCCGATAGACCGAAACAGATTTCAGGACCGGTGAACCACTTCAGAAAGTATTGCAGCCTCTCTCCCTTTTTTGAACGATGCCCCGCATCGCAACGACCACGCAAACCCGTTCAAGAACGGCGCATAAAGAGCGCGCAATGCCTTTGGCGGTCCTCGGGATGCTGAAGGAAAAGTCTTATTTTTCATAATATTAAGCCCTCCAACTTTCCGCGAAAATTGCTGTTGCCACGCCTCCATATCGATGCATAAACTGGCATCAGCAAAGGCAACACGGATCAACCTCTCAGACCCTCTCCTCCCACCAAGGTGCTGACCGACCAATGATCAATAATCTCAACGCCGCCGATCTTCCCCGCCCCGCCCCGCGCAGTTCCAACCCGGAAATCATGGCAGCGGAAATCATCGAGCGACTGACTTACCGTATCGGCAAGGACGTCAAGGTAGCCAAGCCGCATGACTGGCTGACCGCAACCATTCTCGTCGTTCGCGACCGCATCATCGACAAGTGGATGGAATCCACCCGCAAGGCCTATGCCAACAATTCCAAGCGCGTTTATTATCTGTCGCTGGAATTCCTGATCGGCCGCCTGATGCGCGACGCCATTTCCAATATCGGCCTGATGCACGAAATCCGCGACGCGCTGTCCTCGCTCGGTGTCGATCTCGACGTTATCGCCGGGCTGGAGCCGGATGCCGCACTCGGCAATGGCGGCCTTGGTCGTCTCGCCGCCTGCTTCATGGAATCCATGGCGACCGTCGACATTCCCGCCTATGGTTACGGCATTCGTTACGTGCACGGCCTCTTCCGCCAGCAGATGGCGGATGGCTGGCAGGTGGAACTGCCGGAGACCTGGCTGGCACACGGCAACCCTTGGGAATTCGAGCGCCGCGAAAGCTCCTATGAGATCGGCTTCGGCGGATCGGTGGAGACCATCGGCGGCTATGAAGACCCGCAGCGTTTCGTCTGGAAACCGGCCGAACGCGTCATCGCCATGGCTTACGACACACCGGTCGTCGGCTGGCGCGGCACCCGCGTCAACACGCTGCGCCTGTGGTCGGCACAGCCGATCGACCCCATTCTGCTCGCCGCCTTCAATGCCGGCGATCACATCGGCGCATTGCGCGAGAGCAACAAGGCGGAAAGCCTGACGCGGGTTCTCTACCCTGCGGACGCGACGCCGGCCGGCCAGGAACTGCGCCTGCGGCAGGAGTTCTTCTTCTCCTCCGCCTCGCTGCAGGACATTCTGCGCCGCCATCTGCAGCAATATCCTGATTTCACTTCGCTGCCGGACAAGGTTTCGATCCAGCTCAACGACACACATCCGGCCATCTCCATCTGCGAAATGATGCGCCTGCTGTGCGACGTGCATGGCCTCGAATTCGATGACGCCTGGAAGATCACGCAGGGGACTTTCTCCTACACCAATCACACGCTTCTGCCTGAAGCGCTGGAAAGCTGGCCGGTGCCACTGCTTGAGCGTCTTCTTCCAAGACATATGCAGATCGTTTATGCGATCAACGCCAATACGCTGGTCTATGCCCGCAAGGAAAAGAAGATGGCGGATCAGCAGATCCGTTCGATCTCTCTCATTGACGAAGGCGGCGAACGTCGCGTGCGCATGGGCAACCTCGCCTTCATCGGCTCGCATTCGATCAACGGCGTTTCTGCCCTTCATACCGAATTGATGAAGGAAACGGTGTTTGCCGACCTGCATGGCCTCTACCCCGATCGTATCAACAACAAGACCAACGGCATCACGCCACGCCGCTGGCTGATGCAATGCAATCCCGGCCTGACAGGGCTGGTGCGCGAAGCGATCGGCGACGACTTCCTTGACGATGCGGAAAAGCTCACCGCGCTTGACCGCTTTGCCGACGATGCCGGTTTCCGCGAAAAATTCGCCGAAGTGAAGCGTCTGAACAAGGTACGGCTTGCCAATACTGTGGCGCAGCGCATGGGTATCCGTGTCGATCCTTCAGCCATGTTCGACATCCAGATCAAGCGCATCCACGAATATAAGCGCCAGCTTTTGAACCTCGTGGAAACCGTGGCGCTTTACGACCAGATCCGTTCCCACCCGGAACTGGAATGGGTACCACGCGTTAAGTTCTTCGCAGGCAAGGCGGCGCCGAGTTATCACAACGCGAAGCTGATCATAAAGCTTGCCAATGATATTGCCCGGGTCATCAACAACGATCCGGCCGTGCGCGGGCTTCTGAAAGTGGTGTTTATTCCGAACTATAATGTGTCGCTTGCGGAAATCATGGTTCCCGCCGCCGATCTATCGGAACAGATTTCGACCGCCGGCATGGAAGCATCCGGCACCGGCAACATGAAATTCGCATTGAACGGCGCGCTCACCATCGGCACGCTCGATGGCGCAAATGTCGAAATGCTCGAACATGTCGGCGCTGACAACATCGTCATCTTCGGCATGACGGCGGAAGAAGTCGCAAAGGCGCGGGCCGAAGGTCACAATCCCCGTGCGATCATCGAACAGTCAGCGGAATTGTCGCAGGCACTGTCGTCCATTGCGTCAGGCGTGTTCTCGCCCGATGACCGCTCGCGTTTTGCCGGCCTTATCGACGGTATATACAATAGCGACTGGTTCATGGTCGCCGCCGACTTCGACGCCTATGCCGACGCGCAGCGCAAGGTGGATGCGATCTGGAGCGATCAGGATAGCTGGAACACCAAAACAGTGCGCAACACGGCGCGTATGGGCTGGTTCTCGTCCGACAGGACGATCCGGCAATATGCCACCGAGATCTGGAGAGCCTGATGAAAAAACCGCTCAATTCGGCCGAAGAGAAAAAGACTGGCGAAATCACGAAGGCTGAAATCGAGGCGATCAAGAGCGGTTTGCACTCCAATCCCTTTGCCCTTCTCGGCGTTCACGAAACGCCGGAAGGGTTTTCCGCCCGCTGTTTCATCCCGGGCGCCGAGGAAGTGTCCGTGCTGACATTGGACGGAAATTTCATCGGCGAACTAAAGCGGCTCGATCCGGAAGGTTTTTTCGAAGGTCCGGTCGAGCTTGCATCGCGCCAGCCGGTGCGTTACCGCGCCGGCCGCGACGATGCCGAATGGGCGGTGACCGACCCCTACAGCTTCGGCCCGGTTCTTGGACCCATGGACGATTATTTCGTCCGTGAAGGCTCGCATCTGCGGCTCTTTGACAAGATGGGCGCGCATCCTCTGAAGCTCGAGGGCGTCGAGGGTTTCCACTTCGCCGTCTGGGCACCCAATGCGCGGCGCGTTTCTGTAGTCGGAGATTTCAACAATTGGGATGGACGCCGGCATGTCATGCGTTTCCGCAAGGATACCGGCATCTGGGAAATCTTCGCGCCTGACGTCTATGCCGGTTGCGCTTACAAATTCGAAATTCTCGGTGCCAATGGCGAGCTCCTGCCGCTAAAGGCCGACCCTTATGCCCGACGCGGCGAGTTGCGGCCGAAAAACGCCTCTGTCACGGCACCGGAACTGGCTCAGAAATGGGAAGATCAGGCTCACCGCGAACATTGGGCGCAGGTGGATCAGCGCCGCCAGCCGATCAGCATTTATGAGGTTCACGCCGGTTCCTGGCAGCGCCGCGAGGACGGCACCTTCCTCAGCTGGGATGAACTGGCCGCGCAGCTCATTCCCTATTGCACCGATATGGGCTTCACTCATATCGAGTTCCTGCCGATTACCGAACACCCCTATGACCCTTCCTGGGGTTACCAGACGACCGGCCTTTATGCCCCGACCGCCCGTTTCGGTGATCCGGAAGGTTTCGCGCGGTTCGTCAACGGCGCTCACAAGGTCGGCATCGGCGTCATCCTCGACTGGGTGCCGGCGCATTTCCCGACTGACGAGCACGGGCTTCGCTGGTTTGACGGCACGGCGCTTTATGAGCACGCCGATCCACGTCAGGGTTTTCATCCCGACTGGAACACGGCCATCTATAATTTCGGCCGTGTTGAGGTGATGTCCTACCTCATCAACAATGCGCTTTATTGGGCCGAAAAATTCCATCTTGACGGCCTGCGTGTCGATGCGGTCGCCTCGATGCTTTATCTCGATTATTCCCGCAAGGAAGGCGAGTGGATTCCCAACGAATATGGCGGGCGTGAAAACCTCGAATCCGTCCGCTTCCTGCAGAAGATGAATTCGCTCGTTTATGGCACTCATCCCGGCGTCATGACCATTGCGGAAGAATCCACCTCCTGGCCAAAAGTCTCCCAGCCCGTTCATGAAGGCGGCCTCGGTTTCGGCTTCAAATGGAACATGGGCTTCATGCACGACACGCTGAGCTACTTCTCGCGTGAGCCGGTGCATCGCAAGTTCCACCATCAGGAACTGACCTTCGGTCTGCTTTACGCCTTCACCGAAAATTTCGTGTTGCCGCTTTCCCATGACGAGGTGGTGCACGGCAAGGGATCGCTGATTGCCAAAATGGCGGGCGACGACTGGCAGAAATTCGCCAACCTGCGGTCCTATTACGGTTTCATGTGGGGTTATCCCGGTAAGAAGCTGCTGTTCATGGGCCAGGAATTCGCGCAATGGAGCGAGTGGAGCGAAAAAAAATCGCTCGACTGGAATCTGCGCCAATATCCCATGCATGAGGGCATGCGCCGCCTCGTGCGTGACCTTAACCTCACCTATCGTTCAAAACCCGCTTTGCACGCCCGCGACTGCGAGCCGGAAGGTTTCCGCTGGCTGGTGGTCGACGACCACGACAATTCCGTCTTCGCCTGGTTGCGCATGGCGCCCGGTGAAAAACCGGTGGCAGTCATCTGCAATCTCACCCCGGTCTACCGGGAAAGTTATTATGTGCCGCTGCCCCAGGCCGGGCGGTGGCGGGAGATTCTCAACACCGATGCCGAAATCTATGGCGGCAGCGGCAAGGGAAATGGCGGACGCGTTCAGGCTGTCGATGCCGGCGGAGAAATCGGGGCGATGCTCGTCCTGCCGCCCCTGGCGACGATCATGCTTGAGCCGGAAAACTGACAGACAGAGAGGGAGGACACCATGTCGGAAAAAAGAGTTCAGCCACTGGCGCGTGATGCAATGGCCTATGTCCTCGCAGGCGGCAGAGGAAGCCGCCTGAAGGAGCTGACGGACCGCCGGGCAAAACCCGCCGTTTATTTCGGCGGCAAGGCGCGCATCATCGATTTCGCGCTCTCCAACGCGCTCAATTCCGGCATTCGCCGCATCGGCGTCGCCACGCAATACAAGGCGCATTCGCTCATCCGCCACCTGCAGCGCGGCTGGGACTTTTTCCGCCCCGAACGTAATGAAAGCTTCGATATTCTGCCGGCCTCGCAGCGCGTGTCCGAAACGCAATGGTATGAAGGCACCGCAGACGCTGTCTATCAGAACATCGATATCATCGAACCCTATGCGCCGGAATATATGGTCATTCTCGCCGGCGATCACATCTACAAGATGGATTACGAATACATGCTGCAGCAGCATGTCGATTCCGGTGCTGATGTGACGATCGGCTGCCTTGAAGTGCCGCGCATGGAAGCGACCGGCTTCGGCGTGATGCATGTGAACGAAAAAGACGAGATCATCGACTTCATTGAAAAACCGGCCGATCCGCCCGGCATTCCTGGCAATGAAGGTTTTGCGCTCGCCTCCATGGGCATCTATGTCTTCCACACGAAATTCCTGATGGAAGCGCTGCGCCGCGACGCCGCCGACCCGACCTCCAGCCGCGATTTCGGCAAGGATATCATTCCCTATATCGTCAAGCACGGCAAAGCCGTCGCCCACCGCTTCGCGGATTCCTGTGTGCGCTCGGATTTCGAACACGGGCCGTACTGGCGCGACGTCGGCACCATAGATGCCTATTGGCAGGCCAATATCGACCTCACGGACGTGGTGCCCGACCTCGACATCTACGACAAATCCTGGCCGATCTGGACCTATGCGGAAATCACCCCGCCGGCCAAATTCGTGCATGATGACGAGGACCGTCGCGGTTCGGCCGTGTCGTCGGTCGTCTCGGGCGACTGCATCATTTCCGGTGCGGCCCTCACGCGCAGCCTGTTGTTTACCGGCGTGCGCGCCAATTCATACTCCCGCCTTGAGAATGCCGTAGTACTGCCGAGTGTGAAGATCGGGCGTCATGCCCAGCTCAGCAATGTCGTCATCGACCATGGCGTGGTCATTCCGGAAGGACTGATTGTAGGAGAAGACCCAGAACTGGATGCCAAACGTTTCCGCCGCACGGAAAATGGCATCTGCCTTATCACCCAATCGATGATCGACAAGCTGGACCTGTAGAGCCCATGAATGTCCTTTCGGTTTCATCCGAAATCTATCCCCTGATCAAGACCGGAGGGCTCGCCGACGTTGTCGGCGCGCTCCCCATCGCGCTCGAAGCCCACGGCGTCAGAACGCGGACATTGATACCCGGCTATCCGGCGGTGAAAGCCGCCGTGACGGACCCCGTCAAATGTTTCGAATTTACCGATCTTCTCGGTGAAAAAGCCGAGGTGCTCGAGGTACGGCATGAGGGGCTGGATCTCCTCATTCTCGATGCGCCCGCTTATTACGAGCGGTCCGGTGGACCTTATCTCGACCAGACCGGCAAGGATTATCCAGACAATTGGAAGCGCTTCGCGGCACTGTCGCTCGCGGCAGCCCGCATTGCCGCCGGCGCGCTTCCCGACTGGCGGCCGGATATGGTGCATGCCCATGACTGGCAGGCTGCCATGACACCGGTCTATATGCGTTATGCGCAAACGCCGGAGATTCCGAGCCTTCTCACCATCCACAACATCGCCTTTCAGGGTCAGTTCGGTGCCAATATCTTCAGCAAGCTGGCACTGCCCCCACATTCCTTCGGCATGGAAGGCATCGAATATTATAACGATGTGAGCTTCCTGAAGGGCGGCCTGCAGACGGCAACCGCACTTAGCACCGTCAGCCCGTCCTATGCCGAGGAGATCCTCACCCCGCAATTCGGCATGGGCCTGCACGGCGTCATCGGCAGCCGCGCCCATGTGCTGCACGGCATCGTCAACGGCATCGATGCCGATGTCTGGAACCCGGCGACAGACCATCTGATCCACGACAATTATTCGGCCGCCAATCTCAAGAACCGCGCGCTGAACAAGAAGGCGGTCGCTGAGCATTTCCGCATCGATGACGACGACAGCCCGCTTTTCTGCATCATTTCCCGCCTCACCTGGCAGAAGGGCATCGACCTCATGGCGGAAGCCGTGGACGAGATCGTTGCCCTCGGCGGTCGTCTTGTGGTGCTTGGCGCGGGCGAAGTGGCGCTGGAAGGCGCGCTTCTGGCGGCCGCATCCCGTCACCATGGCCGCGTCGGTGTTGCCGTTGGTTATAACGAGCCGCTGTCGCATCTGATGCAGGCGGGCTGTGACGCGATCATCATTCCCTCGCGTTTCGAGCCCTGCGGGCTTACCCAGCTTTACGCGTTGCGTTACGGCTGCATTCCGGTTGTCGCCCGCACCGGCGGCCTTGCCGACACCGTGATCGACGCCAACCACGCCGCCATCGCCAATAAATCGGCGACCGGCGTGCAATTCTCGCCCGTCACGCTTGACGGTCTCAAACAGGCGATCCGCCGGACCGTGCGTTATTATCACGACCCGAAACTTTGGACACAAATGCAGAAACTCGGCATGAAATCCGACGTTTCCTGGGAAAAAAGCGCCGGTCTTTACGCCGCGCTTTACAGCCAGCTTATTTCGAAAGGCCATTGAAACAATGATCAAGACCGTTCAGACCAAGCCCTATCAGGACCAGAAGCCGGGCACTTCCGGCCTGCGCAAAAAGGTGCCGGTTTTCGCCCAGGAAAATTACGCCGAGAACTTCATCCAGTCGATCTTTGACGCGCTTGAGGGCTTTCAGGGCCAGACGCTGGTGATTGGCGGCGACGGCCGTTATTACAACCGCGAAGTCATCCAGAAGGCGATCAAGATGGCCGCGGCTGCCGGTTTCGGCAAGGTTCTGGTTGGTCAGGGCGGCATTCTTTCCACGCCCGCCGCCTCCAACATCATCCGTAAATACAAGGCCTTCGGCGGCATCGTTCTTTCCGCCAGCCACAATCCCGGCGGCCCGAACGAAGATTTCGGCATCAAATACAATATTGGCAATGGTGGCCCGGCACCGGAAAAGATCACCGACGCAATCTATGCCCGCTCCAGGGTCATCGACAGCTACAAGATTTCCGATGCCGCCGATATCGATCTCGACAAGGTGGGCAGCTTCAAAGTCGATGAGCTGACGGTCGAGGTAATCGATCCGGTCACCGATTACGCGGCGCTGATGGAAGAGTTGTTCGATTTCGGTGCAATCCGTGCGCTGATTGCCGGTGGTTTCAAGGTCGTGGTCGATTCCATGAGCGCGGTTACCGGCCCTTATGCCGTGGAAATCATCGAAAAGCGCCTCGGCGCGCCGAAGGGCTCCGTCCACAACGCAACGCCGCTGCCGGATTTCGGAGGCCATCACCCCGACCCGAACCTTGTCCATGCCAAGGAGCTTTATGACGATGTCATGAGCCCGCAGGGTCCGGATTTCGGCGCGGCTTCCGATGGTGACGGCGACCGCAACATGGTGGTCGGCAAGGGCATGTTCGTCACGCCATCCGACAGTCTCGCCATCATCGCCGCCAATGCCAGACTGGCACCCGGTTATGCCGCAGGCATTTCCGGCATTGCCCGCTCCATGCCAACAAGTGCGGCAGCGGACCGTGTCGCCGAAAAGCTCGGGCTTGGCATGTATGAAACGCCGACCGGCTGGAAATTCTTCGGCAACCTCATGGACGCCGGCAAGGTGACGATCTGCGGCGAGGAAAGCTTTGGCACCGGCTCCAACCATGTGCGTGAAAAGGATGGCCTCTGGGCCGTGCTTTTCTGGCTGAACATCGTCGCTGCCCGCAAGGAAAGCGTAAAAGACATCGTCACGAAGCACTGGGCCGAATATGGCCGCAACTATTATTCCCGCCATGACTATGAAGAAGTGGATTCGGACGCCGCCAACACGCTGGTCGCCACCCTGCGCGAAAAACTCGCCACGCTCCCCGGCACCAGCTATGGCAATCTGAAGGTCGCGGCTGCGGATGATTTCGCCTATCACGATCCGGTCGATCAGTCGGTGAGCAAAAATCAGGGTATCCGCATCCTGTTCGAGGGCGGTTCGCGCATCGTGCTGCGCCTTTCCGGTACCGGCACGGCAGGCGCGACGCTCAGGCTTTACGTGGAGCGTTACGAGGCGGATGCGGCCCGTCATGGCATCGAAACGCAGGAGGCACTCGCCGACCTTATTGCCGCTGCCGATACGATCGCCGGTATCAAGGCCCATACCGGCCGCAACGAACCGAGCGTTATTACCTGAAGTTGCCGCGGCGCTTGTCTCTTCCGGGAGAGAGGGCGCCGCGCAATAGGATGGCATCTGGCAAGGCAGACTATAGGGGTGACACACCCTTCGCCACATTCGGCATCATCCTCGGGCTTGGCCCGAGGATCCATGGTGCAGCCGGGTTGTGGGTCCCTCGGGTCAAGCCCGAGGATGACGCAGGAGAGGCTCCAGCCCTCTAACCCTGCGGACGCGTTTGAGAAGAGACGATATTCTATCGGAGAGAGACCATGCAGAACCCACCCGTTTTCCCCAAAGGCGCAACCCAGACGGAAAACGGAACGGAGTTCACGGTCTATTCCCGGCACGCTTCCCAGATCGATCTTTGCCTTTTCGATGCAGCCGGTGAAAAGGAGACCACCCGCCTGCCCATGAAGCGCGGAGAGGATGATATTCACCGTTTGACGGTGGCAGATGCCGGTTCTGGCACGCGATATGGCTACCGCGCCCACGGAATTTACGCCCCCGAACACGGCCTGTGGTTCGACCCATCAAAACTGCTGCTCGACCCCTATGCCACGGAGATCGACCGCCCCTTCCGCCATGGTCCGGCGCTATACGCTTTTGGCGAAGACACGGGCGGCATCATGCCCAGGGCGATCCTTTCGCAATACGAACCGCTCAAACGCCAACCACCGCTTTTTGCCGAAGGCAGGCTGATTTACGAACTCGCGGTCAAATCTTTCAGCAAATTGCATCCCGAGGTGCCGGAAAACATCAGAGGCACCGTTGCGGCGCTGGCGCATCCCGCCATTATCACGCATCTGAAAAAAATCGGCGTCGATGCCGTGGAGCTGATGCCGATCACTGCCTGGATCGACGAGCGGCACCTGCCGCCGCTCGGCCTTTCCAATGCCTGGGGCTACAACCCGGTCGGCTTCATGGCGCTCGATCCGCGCCTCTGCCCCGGCGGCGTGCGGGAATTACGCGACACGGTGGCCGCGCTGCATGCGGAAGGTATCGGCACCATTCTCGATCTCGTCTTCAACCATACGGGTGAAAGCGATATCGAAGGCTCGGTTTTGTCATTGCGGGGTCTCGATAATCTTACCGCCTTCCGACACCCGCCCGGACAACCGGGCGTGCTGGTCAACGACACAGGAACCGGCAATACGGTTGCCTGTGACCACCCCTATGTGCGCCAGCTCATCATCGATGCGCTCAGGCATTTTGTCGTGAATACCGGTGTGGACGGCTTCCGTTTCGATCTGGCACCCGTGCTCGGTCGAACCGCCAATGGCTTCGAGATGGCCAGCGAAACGCTTGCGGCCATGCATTCGGACGCAGTGCTTCACGACCGTGTGCTGATCGCCGAACCATGGGATATCGGCCCCGGCGGTTACCAGCTCGGCAATTTTCCAGAGAGCTTTCTGGAATGGAACGATCGTGCCCGTGACGATATGCGCCGGTTCTGGCGCGGTGATGCCGGAACCACCGGGGCACTTGCCGATGCATTGTCCGGTTCGTCGCCGATCTTTTCACGCCATGGCCGCTCAATAAGCCGCAGCATCAATTTCCTTGCCGCCCATGACGGCTTCACGCTGTTCGATCTCGTCAGCCACGAACACAAGCACAATGAAAAAAACGGCGAGAACAATCGCGACGGCCACAATGAAAACCATTCCTGGAACAATGGCGTCGAAGGCCCAAGCGATGATCCCGCCATTGTCGCTGCGCGCCTCGCGGATGTGAAGGCGCTGCTGTCCACGCTTTTCGTCAGCCGCGGCGCATTGATGCTGACCGCCGGTGATGAGGGCGGCCGCAGCCAGCAGGGCAACAACAATGCCTATTGTCAGGATAATGAAATCAACTGGGTCGACTGGTCGTCGCTTTCCCCGGAACTAATCGAACACACCGCGTTTCTTTCCGCATTGCGCAAACGCTTCGGCGTCTTTTCGCAAACCGCATTTTTCTCCGGCAAGGACGATGTGGCGTGGCTTGCTCCCGGCGGCGAACCCATGACGGTGTCGGACTGGGAAAGGCCGGACGGACCGGCCTTCGCCATGGTGCTTTCCACCTCCGATCGTGAGAGTGGAAACGATGTCGAACTCGCCGTGCTCATCAACCGCAGCCGCGAGATCGTGCCCTTCACCTTGCCCGGCAATGGCTGGAAAGCTATCGGCACGGATTTTGGCAATCCCGCTTTCCTGCCTGCCCGTTCGGTGGTGTTTTATCTGCGCGGTTGATCGCCTGGCCGTCGCACCCTTATATGGCGTGCGACGCAACCGGAAAGAGACAAGATGGCAAAGGACATAGGGCTGGCGGAGATTAAAAGTCTCGTCGGCACGGAAATGGGCGTTTCCGACTGGATCGTTGTCGACCAGACGATGATCGACGCTTTCGCAAAGGCAACTTTGGACGAACAGTTCATCCACACCGACCCGGCGCGGGCCAAAGCGGAAAGCCCGTTTGGTGGCACCATCGCGCATGGGTTCCTGACGCTGTCTCTGCTTTCGGCGCTATATTATGACGCCGTGCCCCCTATTCGCGAGCAGACGATGGGCCTCAATTACGGCTTCGACGCCGTCCGTTTCGTCGCGCCGGTTAAATCTGGTGCGCGGGTGCGCGGCCGGTTCATCCTGGCGGAAGCCCGCTTTCGCGGCGCCGCCATGCTGATGACGACCTATGATGTGACGGTGGAGATTGAAAACGAAAGAAAGCCGGCGCTCACCGCCCGCTGGACGACGATCACCCAGTTCAATCCGGAGGACAGGCCGGAGGATATCTGACCCACGAACCAAGGGAGAGACCGCATGCATGATGAAGCCGTAAGAAATGCGTTTCTCGTTCAGGCAAGGGCTTGCGACAGCCTTGGCTCGCCCTTTACTGCACGGCTCTGCCGCGCGGTCTCGGCGCGGCTGGATCGCCAGACGGAAGTGGGCCGGAAAATCCTTTCCTGGCCCGGTGATGTCGGCCCCTCCGGTGATTCCGTGCCGCTGCGGCTGGCGGGCGCCCTGCATGCACTTGCCATTGAGGACAAGATCGCGCCGCTTGTCGATATCGCACCTGAAAACGAGGATACGTTGTGGCAGGCCTGCGAGGATGCGTTGCGCTTTCACGCGGCCTTTATTCTCGATAGGTTGAAATCACCACCGCAGACCAACGAAGTGCGCCGTTCCGCAGTGCTGCTGCCGGGTTTTCTGACGATTGCAGCGCTTGCCGGCAAACCACTGGCGCTTTCGGAAATTGGCGCCAGCGCCGGGCTGAACCTGCAATTCGACCGTTACCAGTATCGACTGGGCGACCTTGCATGGGGTGAGACGTCGGATGTCTTTCTTTCGCCGGAATGGCGCGGAAACGCTCCGCCGCTCGATCGTCGGATTGAGGTCATCGAGCGCGCCGGCTGCGATCTCAACCCACTCGATCCGTCGTCCGCCGAAGATCGCCTGCGGTTGATGTCCTATGTCTGGGCCGATCAGACCGACAGGCTGGAGCGAACGGCAGCGGCTCTACAGATTGCGGTGGAGAACGGCTTGCACGTCGAGAAGGCCGACGCGATCGACTGGCTGAAACGCCGCCTTGCCACACCGCATTCGGGCGCCACCCATGTCGTCTACCATTCCGTCGCCTGGCAATATCTGCCGGATGCCTTGAAGCAGGCCGGCGAAGCCTTGATTGCCGAGGCAGGCGCCCGCGCCACACCCGAGGCTCCGCTTGCCCGCCTGCAGATGGAGGCGGACCAGACGCCGGGCAGCGCCGCGATTACCCTGCAAATCTGGCCAACCGGCGAGAAACAGGAAATCGGCCGCGCCGATTTTCATGGGCGATGGGTGGAATGGCGTGGCTGGAAAGACCAGCGGATTTAAACCGCCACGTCCTCAGCCGCCTCCTGCAGCAGCCCGCCGACATAATCGGCGAAGGAGCGCCAGCATTCCACCCGGAACGTATCATCCGCCGTGCGCAACAGCACCACTTCCGCCTTGCCAAAAACCGTGCGTGAGCAGGCACCCACCGGGAATTTTGCAGGCGAAAGATTCTGCGGGCAACCGGCATTAAGTGCGGCTTCCGCGCCGGGACCGGAGACGATGACGGCCGTATTGCGGTGAGAAACATCGGTTGCCGAAAACAGGCCGGAGACGCCGGAGAGCATGGCCATCAGGTCGCTCTCACCCTGATCGATCACCAGCCATTCATCCGGACCGAGCCAGAGAGCAGAGCGCAGACCGGATGTGACGGCGCTTTTCGGGCTCGTGGGCAAGGAAAGACCAAGCGCTTCCGACAATGCCGGCACGGCGCTTTCCCGTGCGCGCAACGACAGCCGTGATGCGGAAGCGGCAGGCTTCAGCGAGACGAAGGGCGAACCGCCATGGAAATCCTCAAGCACGGATTTGCGTTTTGCGTGAAGCATATCAGCCATTGAGACGGGCTCCTTCCTTGTCGAGGAAGACCATGTCGGTCACTTCGACGGCAATGGTTTTATCGGCGAGCGGGATATAGAGCGTTTCGCCCATGCGCGCCCTGCCATCCGCCACCAGCGCAAAGGCGATGGAATGGCCGAGATTTTCCGACCAGTAGGCGGAGGTGACATGGCCGAGCATGGCCATGGGTTTCGGCTGGTTCGGATCAACAACGATCTGGCCGCCCTCTTCCGGAACGGTCAGCCTGTCCTTCGTCTTCAAACCCACCAGCTGCTTGCGGCCGGAGCGCGTAAGATCGGGACGCTTGAGACCGCGAATACCGACGAAATCCGTCTTCTTCTTGGAAACCGCCCAGCTGAGCCCGGCATCATCAGGCGTCACCGTGCCGTCAGTATCCTGCCCGACGATGATATAGCCCTTTTCGGCACGCAGGATATGCATGGTCTCGGTGCCATAAAGGCAACCGCCAACGGCTTCGGCCCTTTCCCGGATGGCAGACCAGACGGCTGCGCCGTAATCGGCCGGAACGTTGATTTCGAAACCAAGCTCGCCGGTGAAAGAAACCCGGAAAAGCCGTGTCGGCACGCCGCAGAACTTGCCCTCGGCCACCGCCATATGCGGGAAGGCTTCCGGCGACAGATCGATGCCCTCGACGAAAGGCGCGATCACCTCGCGTGCCTTTGGCCCCTGCACGGCAATGACAGCCCATTGTTCGGTGGCCGAGGTTAGCCAGACGTTGAGATCGGGGAACTCGGTCTGGAGATAATCCTCCATGTGCTGCAGCACACGCGGCGCGCCGCCGGTCGTCGTCGTCACATGGAAACGGTCCTCGGCAAGACGGCCAACGACACCGTCGTCGTAAACAAAGCCGTCTTCACGGGTCATGATGCCATAACGGCAGCGGCCCGGTTTCAGCGTATCCCAGGCGTTTGTGTAGATGAGGTTGAGGAACTTCGCCGCGTCAGGGCCGACCACCTCAATCTTGCCGAGAGTCGAGGCATCGAAGACGCCAACGCTGTCTCGCACCGTCTTGCACTCCCGGTTCAGCGCTTCATGCATGTCCTCACCCGCGCGTGGGAAGAACCATGCGCGTTTCCAGTTTCCGACATCCTCGAACACCGCACCTGCTGCTGCCTCTTCGTCGTGCATCGGCGTCTTGCGGGCCGGATCGAACAGCGCGCCGCGCGAATGATTGATGAGTGTGCCAAAGGTGACCGGCGTATAGGGCTGGCGGAAAGTGGTGAGGCCGACCTTCGGCAAATCCCGACCCAGCGCTTCGGATGCGATGGCGAGCCCGTGCATGTTGGACATCTTGCCCTGATCCGACGCCATGCCATTGGTGGTGAAGCGTTTGATATGCTCGACGGAATGCATGCCCTCGCGAACGGCAAGGCGAATATCCTTGGCGCAGACATCATGCTGGAAATCGATGAAGGCCTTAACCCCGGTTCCTTCACCCGCGCCCTCGGCAGCACCGATCATGCCGCCGGTCCAGCCACGGGCGTTCTCGCCGGAAAACTCCACAGCGGAACCGCCTGCGGCCGCCGCTTCGGCAATCAGTACCGAGAGATCATCCGTGCCGTTGCAGGCGCCGATGGAAACACAGTCCTGCACATGGATGTCAGGCAGGAAGCGCTGGTTAGCCGCGTCAAACTTCAGCTTGCCGCGCGATTGCGAAAAGAGATGTACAGACGGGGTCCAGCCGGCGGAAACCACGAGCGCATCAATGGCGATCTTGCGTTTGTTTGAGCCGCCATTACGGCCAACGGTCATGGACGACACGCGCAGGCGCCCGGCGGTATCATAAACGCTGTGGCCCGCCAGCACCTCGATGCCAAGTGCCCGTGCCTCATCCAGCAGCAGCCGATCCGGGTTCTCGCGGCAATCGACGATGGCGGCGATCTTCACACCGGCTTTCTTAAGGTCGAAAGCCGTTTCATAAGCCGAATCATGGGCGGTGTAGACACCCACATTATGGCCGACAGCCACCCCATAGTGATTGAGATAGGTGCGTGCGGCCGAGGCCAGCATGATGCCGGGACGGTCGTTATTGGCGAAGACCATGTGGCGCTCGATCGCGCCTGCGGCCAGAACGACCTTTTTGGCACGCACCTGCCACAGCCGCTCGCGCGGCTGGTGTCTGGCGGGCGTGGCGAGATGATCGGTCACGCGTTCGGCCAGCGCCACGAAATTGTGGTTGTAATAACCGAAGGCCGTGGTGCGGGTCAGAACACGGACGTTATGCAGGGATTTCAGTTCGGCGAGAACCTTCTGCGCCCATTCATAGCCGGGCAGGCCATCGATAACCGCCCCCGTGTCGAAGCGCAGCGCGCCGCCGATTTCTGCATTCTCATCCACTAGAATGACGCTGATGCCGGTTTTCGCCGCAGCCAGCGCCGCTGTCAGACCGGCAACGCCACCACCGGCCACCAACAGGTCACAATGGGCATAACGGCCGGAGTAATGATCCGCATCCGGTTCGCTCGGCGCTTTGCCAAGACCGGCAGCACGGCGGATGATCGGCTCGTAAATCTTGTGCCAGGCGGCCTTCGGCCACATGAAAGTCTTGTAGTAGAAGCCAGCCGCAAACATCGGCGAAAGGAAGTCGTTGATCGCGCTGATATCGAAGGACAGCGACGGAAAGCGGTTCTGCGAGGCGATGATCGCGCCATCGAACACATCCTGCACCGTTGCGCGCACATTGGGCTGCTTGCGCATGCTGTCGCGTGAGACGTCGATCAGCGCATTCGGCTCTTCCGGCCCTGCGGACAGAAAGCCGCGCGGCCGGTGATATTTGAACGAGCGGCCGATCAGATGCACGCCGTTTGCGAGAAGCGCTGAGGCAACCGTGTCACCTTCCAGCGCAGAGTAAATCTTGCCATCAAAGGTAAAGCGCGCGGTTCTGGCGGGCGTCAGGCGACCTGCACCCTTGATACGATAATCGCCGCTCATCGAGCCGCTCCCTTTTCTGCGGAAAGAACCGTCTCGGCATCCGGTTTTGGCTCACCAGCCTTGTAGGTCATCAGAAATTTGTCGCTGACGGAATCGCGGGCGGCGTTGAAGAACCGGCCGCAGCCATGGATATGCCGCCAGCGCTCAAAAACGAGACCCTTGTCATTGTCGCGGATGAAGAAATATTCGGCGAAAGCCTCGTCCGAGATATCAGCGATATTTTCAGGCCGGGCGATATGGGCTTCGCCCGCCCAGCGGAATTCCAGTTCGGAACGGTCTTCCCCACAATAGGGGCAATGGATCAGAAGCATCGTCGTTCCACCTACAGAGAATTTTCCGGAAGGACGCTTCCGGCGGGTTGGTCACAGAGCCGCTTTCCCATCGCAACGAAGGGGGAAAGCCGCGTCAGAAGCTGCGCGAAATTATCGAAGGGACGTAGCGCCGAGGCCCGGCCCATATTGACGATGGCAACCGCCATCATGTCAGTGTCGATCGCGAAGGGATAGTCCTGCTCGCCATCCTCCTTCTCGCCGACGAAATAGACCATCTTGTCCGCGAGACTTGGAGCACACAGCAGCAGGCCTTTTTCCGCCACGAAGGGCCAGTCTTTCTCACCCTGCATCTTCGCAATTTTCTGGCTGCGAAAATCCTTGGCCTCGGGAATGATGCTGCCGACGGGCGCGGCCGCGGCCGCGCCAGACATATTGATCGCGAGCACAGCCGCCGCCAGCATCAATGCGCCACCGCGGCAGCGGCGGCCTCATCGATGAGCCGGCCAGTGCGGAACCGGTCGAGTGTCAGCCCGGCGGCAAGGCGATGCGGCTCGCCGCGGGCAATGAGATGGGCAAAGAGATTGGCGGAACCCGGTGTCGCCTTGAAACCACCCGTACCCCAGCCGCAATTAACGAAGAGGTTCGGCACCGGCGTCACGCTCTGGATGGCCGAACGATCCGGTGTGTTGTCGGTAATGCCGCCCCATTGCCGCATCATCTTGACGCGACGGAAGATCGGGAACAGCTCGCAGATGGCATCGAGCGTATGGGTGATGATCTGCAGGCCGCCGGTCTGGGAATAGGAATTATACTGGTCGGTCCCCGCACCGATGACCAGCTCCCCCTTGTCAGACTGCGAAATATAGGCGTGCACCGTGTTGGACATCACGACGCAAGGGAAGATCGGCTTCAGCGGCTCCGACACCAGCGCCTGCAGCGGGTTGGAATGCAGGGGCACCCGCACATCCGCCATCTTCATGAGAACCGAAGAGTGGCCGGCGGCGGAAACGCCGATCTTCTTGGCACCGATGAAACCGCGATTGGTTTCGACGCCCGTCACTGCCCCGTCCGGTCCGCGCCTGATAGCCGTGACCTCGCAATTCTGGATTATGTGCACACCGCGATCGGAGGCGGCGCGGGCGTAACCCCAGGCCACCGCATCATGGCGCGCCGTGCCGCCACGACGCTGAAGTGCTGCACCATTGATCGGATAACGCGCATTTCCGGAAATATCGAGCGGCGGACAATAGGCCTTGGCCTGTTCGGGCGTCAGCCATTCATTGTCGATGCCATAAAGACGGTTGGCATTGATGTGCCGGCTGAACGACTGCCGGTCGTGAATATTGTGCGACAGCATCATAACGCCACGCGCCGAATACATGACGTTGTAATTGAGGTCCTGGCTCAGGCCTTCCCACAGTTTGAGGGAATGCTCGTAAATATCCATGCTCTCTTCATAGAGATAGTTGGAGCGGATGATGGTGGTGTTGCGGCCGGTATTGCCGCCGCCAAGCCAGCCCTTTTCCAGCACCGCGACATTGGTGATGCCGTGTTCCTTGGCAAGATAATAGGCAGCCCCCAGACCGTGGCCGCCGCCGCCGATGATGATGACGTCATAATCCTTGCGCGGCTCGGGTGATGCCCATTGCGCATCCCACCCTTTATGACCCCTGAGCGCCTCACGCGCCACGGCAAAAACGGAATATTTGCGCATTCGCAATCTGCTCCTCAAGAACCGGCCAGAAACCGGAAGCATAGTTCCGGCCCGTATCATACACATGGCAAATCGGGATGGGAGGCAATATCCATTTTGCGACGTCGCAATGCTTTTGTTTCGACATGACGGCGAGAATGGCGGAGGGGTCGCATTTTAGCTGTTGTTTGCGGGTTATCGGCTGGACTTGGCGTAAATGATCTGATAATGCACGACACCAATCGCACGGCTAAAAGGCCAAGCGAACGATTTTGTGTTTGCGTGCGAATGCCTTTATTCGCACAGCAAGATAACCAAACTAAAGGAACGGGTTTAACGTGCAGGTACTAGTCCGCGACAATAACGTTGATCAGGCGCTTCGCGCCCTCAAGAAAAAGATGCAGCGCGAAGGCATTTTCCGTGAAATGAAAATGCGCGATTACTACGAAAAGCCCTCCCAGAAGCGCGCCCGCGAAAAGGCTGAAGCCGTTCGCCGCGTTCGCAAGCTGGCACGCAAGCGCGCACAGCGCGAAGGTCTGATTGCGGCCCCGCGCGCGAGCCGTTAATAGGCCGTCTTTTGGACGTTTTTGAATGCTTGTTGGGCGGGGGCGATCAATTCGCCGCCGCTCTTTGTGTTTGTGGTCGGAGACAAATCGTGGGACAACGATTATGAGACCGGCCTGCGAGGGAACCCACACCGAATGATCGCTGTCGATGCCTGTGTTGTGAAAAACTCCGATGCCTCCACGCGCCGGGTGCCATTGAAAAACAACAGGGGGTTTCGCGCTTCTCTGGTCGTCTGCACCGTGCTTGCCGGTCTTTCCGGTTGCGCCACATCCAACCAGACGGAAGACGTGTTCAGGATCGACCGCGCCCAGGGTTCGCAGGAAAACATCGCCTCGCTCACCTCGGTCATCAACGCCAATCCGCAGGATCCGGAAGGCTACAATGTTCGTGGCTCGGCTTACGGCCGCGCCGGTGATTCCCGCCGCGCCATCGAAGACTTCAACAAGGCACTGCAGCTGAACCCGCGCTTCTACCAGGCTTATGCCAACCGCGCGCTCGTTTATCGCAACTCCGGTCAGCAGCAGCAGGCCCTGCAGGACTATAACGCCGCCCTGCAGATCAATGCGAGCTACGATGTGGCGCTGATCGGCCGTGGCAATCTTTACCGCCAGTCGGGACGGGTCAACGAAGCCTTCAACGACTTCTCCCGCGCCATCGAGCTTGAAACCACCGATGGACGCGCATGGCACAATCGCGGCCTGATCTACCAGCTGCGCAACCAGCACGCCCAGGCCATCGAGGACTTCTCCAAGGCGATTTCCCTGTCATCCACCTCGCCGGAACCCTATAACGGCCGTGGCCTCTCCTATGTCGCCTTGAACGACGATGAAAATGCCTTCGCGGATTTCAATCACGCCATTTCGCTTGATGGCAATGTCGCCGAATCCTGGGCCAACCAGGCGTTGGTCTATGAGCGGCGCGGCGAGATGGCCAAGGCCGCCAAGTCCTATTCCCACGCGGCGCGGCTCGATCCGAAATACAAGCCGGCGCTCGATGGTGTTGCCCGCACACGCGGCGCCAGCGCCTCCTGAAGCCAGACGGACGCCAACAAAAAAGCCGGCGGTGCACAGCACCCGCCGGCTTTTTCATGAGAAAACCAAAGCCTCAATGGCTGTCGCGACGCGCCTCGGGGGCAGCATCGCCCGACCACAATTCGGCCTGCACCGCGTTTTGAAATTCCATGACCTCGCGCCGCATGGCGGCGTCCTCATAGCCTAATCCCGTCAGATAGGCGGCCAGCTCACGGCACTCCCTGCGCCAGAAATCATTCGCCTCCACACCATGCAGGCGGTCAAGCATGGTTGCACACCGTTTTACGTCGGCAATGCGGTTCTTTGCCGGAAAGGCGATTACTTCTGAACTCGTCGTCACGCGGGCACCCTGCTCTTCGAGGAATCAATACCGACTTTTTAAAGGCGAGATGGTTAACGAAGTCTGCAGGGCGGCGACGACAGCCCGCAATAGCCGGTCAAAGAGCGATTCTATGCCTGTCCGAAGCCAGAAACCGGGTTTCAAAACAGACCCGCCAGAGGGAAATCATCGATTACCAAGGAATTTACCAATCAAGATTACCGAAATTTCATGCTGCGCCAGATAGAAGAAGTATATGTGTGTTGAAACAACACCAGTCTCATCGTATATTTCTTGCAAAGAAAAAAAATGCCGCAGCGCAGCCAAAAACGGAGAAATCGTTCTCGGGAGGAGAGCACCATGTATGCACCTCGTGTTTTTTTCAGCATGATCGGTGCATTGCTTACCTTTGCGGTTGCTACATATTTCATTCACGGGTCGTTCTATACGGCGTTCATCCAGACCCTCATCTGCGCCGTCCTTCTGCAAGTCGGTTATTTTATTGTAATTCTGGTTCTGGTCGCCCGTGAAAAGCGCCGGTTGCGTGAGACATTCGCGCATGATCGCAGCGCTGAAACCATGACGGCCGAGACAGCCAAAAGTGCCCCGCCCCATGGCGCGAAACTGAGCGATATGTGAGCTTTCAAACATCGGCTTTTGTTGCGTCGCAAAAATATCGCTTGCATCCATATCCCTGACACTTTCTGCTGGCCAAATCCTGACGGTCGTCAAAGCATAAGGACATCCCATGGTGAGTGGTTCACAGCCCGTTTGCGTCATCATCGCTGCGAAAAATGCCTCTGAAACGATCGATATCGCCATCCGCTCCGCGCTTGTGGAACCGGAGGTCGGCGAGGTGGTGGTGATCGACGATGGTTCCACCGATACGACAAGCGATGTCGCGCATGCGGCAGATGACGGTACCGGTCGCTTGCGGGTCGTGCGCTTCGACGTTAATCGCGGACCTTCCGCTGCCCGCAACCATGCAATCTCCATTTCCTCTGCGCCGCTCATCAGCATTCTCGATGCGGACGACTTCTTTTTCAGAGGCCGTTTCACCGCCATGCTGGCTGATGACGACTGGGATCTGGTCGCCGACAATATCGCCTTCATCCAGCAATCGGTTCCCGGTGCATCCTCCATGCAGCCGGCGCGCTTTGAACCTGAGGCCCGGTTTCTGTCGCTTGCGGAATTCGTGGAAGGCAATATTTCCAGGCCCGGCGTGGAGCGCGGAGAGACTGGCTTCCTGAAACCGGTGATACGCCGCGACTTTCTCGACAAACATGCGCTGCGCTACGACGAGGCCCTGCGGCTGGGCGAAGATTACGAGCTTTACGTTCGCGCGCTTGCCGCCGGCGCTCGCTACAAGGTCATCCGCCATTGCGGTTACGGCGCAATCGTGCGCGGCAATTCGCTGAGCGGACGTCACAGCACCGAGGACCTTCGCCGCTTATACGAGGCGGACAGGGCCATCCTTGCCGGCTGCAGGCTGTCCGCCGATGAGGCCGCGATCCTTCGAGAACATGAAAAACATATCCGCGCCAAATTCGAGCTTCGCCATTTTCTCGATGCGAAAAAGCAGAAAGGCGTAGGTGGCGCGCTGACCCACGCTCTTGCGCGTCTGCCTGCCCTGCCGGCCATCACGCGCGGTATCCTGACCGACAAGACCGCGCGTTTCCGCAAGCCGTCGCAGCCGGTGCGGGATGTGCGATATCTTCTGGATGGCACGCCGGTTTCGTGAGGGAAGAATGGACTGGATTGGGCAACACCGCGCTCAATACTCTGATGTCATCCTCGGGCCTGTCCCGAGGATTTAATCACGTCGCATAAAATCGGTCGGCTGCGGATCCTCGGGACAAGCCCGAGGATGACGACGGAGAGGTCGGCGACCTCTCTTCCAAGCAAATTTTACCCATCCGGTGCTTTCGCCCCTAGAGATAATCCCGCTTGATCGTTTCCAGCACGGCGGAAAAACGCTCCTTGCGTTCTTCCAGCCTGCCATCCGGGCTGAGGCGCGGCTCGGCCCGGCTTGCCTGCCAGAGCGCCAGGGTGGAAGGTGCGGCCAGCACCTGCTTTGCCAGTTTGCGCAGCGACAGCGATTGCGTTTCCTGCGGCCGTACCAGCACATCACCCTCATGCGCCGAAACTGGGCCGGTCTCAGCAATAACAGGGGCTGGCGGCGGCGGAAAATTCATGCCCCAGAAGCGCGAGCCCTTTTTTGCCGCCTCGGCACGGGTGGAAACCGGTACGTAACGCGGCTGATATTCCACGCCGACGGTGCCTGCCCAATCGCTCCATTTGAAGCTGTTGATCGAGGGGGATGTGCTGACCGCCACCCATGGCACGCGGAAGGCATCGGCAAGGATTGCGCCATGCATGGATTCGGCGACGATGAATTCCGACTGGGCAATGGCACGGATGACCGCCTTCGCCTCGCCGCGCGGGTCGAGATAGGTCAGCCCCGCCGGTTCGCACACCGTTTCCCACATGCCAAATTCCGCCGATTCCCAATGGGGAACGAAGGTCTTCTTGTGGATTTTCGGCAGGCCTTTGAAGTCCGGCATCTCGGTGACCATGACGGCGGGATCAACGATGCCCATTTCCGGCGAAAGCCCGAGCTTGGCGGCGGTTTTTTCGCCGCGCACGCAGCGAATATCCCAGAACCCTGTGCCCGTCGTATCCGGCACCGCGCCATAACCATAACCGCTGCCGATCACCAGCTTGCGCTGCTTTACCGGCAACAGGATGTCGTTGAGAACGGTGCCGACGCCGACGAGCATCACATCGTCATGCACATCGCGCAGGCCTGGAAGCAGAAAATCCCACAGCCACAGATTGAGATCGTCACCGAAATTGCCATGATGCGATTCCCAGTGGTAAGGTTTCATGAGGTCACTCCTGGGTGAAAAACATATAAATTCTTGCAGGCGAGAATTCGCTCATCTTGTGCGAACGATTTTTCCTGCACCGAGCTCAAAAGCGGCCCGAAGAAGTGCGGGATCGCGCATTGCCCACTTCAGGAGCAACCCGAATTCGGGAATTTTACGCCGTTTCAGATTACCCGCCTGGCTCCACAGCGCCTGTTTACGGGCCGTGTTTTTATAGGAAGCGATCGATGCCACATCGGCCGGCCGACGGGAAAAACGTCCCTCCAGAGTGTCGAGCGCCACCCAGGTATTGAATTGCTGACGCAGGAATTCCGGCGAGGTATTGTCGATGCTGTGGAAAATATTGACGCCCATGCCGCGCATCGCACCGGCATCGTCACATAGAAGCGTCCGCTTCGATGCAAGGATGCAATCGCAGAAAAACAGCACATCTTCCGCAGCCAGTCTCAGCGCCGGATCGAAGCGTATCTTTTCAAACAGCGGACGGCCGATCACCATGCAGGAGAGGTGCAGGAAACTCCAGTTGCGCAGCATGACGCTTGCGAGATCCGGTAGTTCGATCACCAGCGGCTTCTCGGAAAGCCTTGCCGCACCTTCGTTCTTTTCCAGTTCCGAAATGGCAAAATGGTAATAAAATTCGTCACTTGCCTGCATCGATGCCCAGTAGCACTCGCCGCGATAGGTCTCAAGCGCGAAGGCAGCATTCTGCAGATGATCGGGCGTCCAGATATCGTCGGAATCGAGAAAAGCGACGTAGTCGCTACCAGCAGGCACATTGACGAGACCGGTATTGCGCGCGCCGCCAGGCCCGCCATTGGCCTGCTTAATGACAAGAATCCGGTCTTTCTCACCCTGCGAAAGTTCCGCAAGTTCGCTTTCGATCGGATATGGCGATTCGTCATCGACGATGACAAGATCGAAATCCTGGTAAGTCTGCGCAAAAACCGATGCGAGTGCACGTCCAAGAATTCCGTGCTGCTTTTGGTAATAGGGAATGACGACAGTAAATCTTGCCATTGTTTCGCCCCTTGCGTTGATCAAGAAGTGTCGGGCCCGATCCTAAAAGCGGCCCCGATGGTATCGGCAACTCCCAACCGGCGATCCTCCCCGCCGGCCTCCAGAAACAGGATGCTTGTATGCCCCCAGCTCCAAATGTAAAGACCATCACCACCAATGTGGGGTGGAGCGTCCTGTCAAAAACAGGGACATTCGGGCTTAAGTTTGTCACGGTCCCCATTCTCGCAAGACTGCTTTCCCCGGAAGAATTCGGCGTCGTCGCGGTAGGACTTACGGTTGTACAGTTCCTGACCATGATTGCCGGCGCGGGACTGACATCGGCGCTGATCGTCGAAAAAGAAGAGGATATGGATACGATCCATACCGTCTTCTGGGCCAATCTGGCGATTTCCTGCACCATGGCTGCTGTGCTTTACATCTTCGCGGAATTTTTCGGCGGCCTGCTGGGCGCAGTGGAGAGCGCCTATCTCCTGCGCATCATGGCCTTTCTCATTCCACTGCAGCTGGCCGGTGATGTCGCCTATTCGTTGCTTGCCCGGCGCATGAACTTCAGCAAGGACGCGCTGTGGAGCATGGCGTCGGAAAGCATCGCGGCGGTGGTCGCGGTGGCTCTGGCGCTTCTTGGCTTCGGGGTCTGGGCGCTCATCATCCAGCTTTTCGCAGCTGCCCTCATCCGGCTTGTCGGGCTTTATGCCGTTTCCCGTTATTGCCCGCGCTTCGTCATGAAACCGCGCCGTCTCGTGCCGCTGCTCGGCTTCAGCTCTGGCCTGATGGGGTCGGAAATCGCCAATTTCGTCACTTTCCAGTCGCCGATGGTGGTGATCGCCCGGCATCTTGGCCTTGCCGATGCCGGCGCCTATTCCGCCTCCAACCGCTTTGCCAGCATTCCCAATCAGGTGGTGCTATCCGCCGTCATGGGGGTTTTGTTTCCCGCCTTCAGCCGAATGATGGACGATCCGCAGCGCCGCCGCGACGCCCTGATGTTCAGCACGCAGGTGCTGACCGTGCTGCTTGCGCCGATGATGTTCGGCCTCTGGGCAGTGGCCGAACCGGCCATGCTGGTCATCTTCGGGCAAAACTGGGCCTATGCCTGGCCGGTCCTCGGTCTGCTCGCCCTGTCAAAGGCCATTCTGACGCCGTGCAGCACGTTCATCCCCTATTTGAAGGGCGCGGGTTACGGCCGTGTACTGTTCTGGTCTGCGACGCTCCGCGCCATCGTGACCACACTAGCCGTCTGGCTCGCCGCGATTTATGGCACGCTGATCGATGCCATGGTGTGGCTCTGCATCGTCAATGCGGTGACGCTGGTCGCCTATTCCTGGGCGGTGTTCAAGGCGAGCGACACGCCGTTTCTCCGCGGCCTCTATGTCAGCAGCAGGCCAATGATCGCAGCGTTGATCATGGCGGTTTCGGTGCGTTATCTGCTTCATGTGCTTGCAGACCGCATTCCAAGCGCCACCCTTCAGGTTCTCGTCGGCGCGGCCGTCGGCGGCGTCATCTATGCGGTGCTGATCCTGTTGACGGAACGCTCGCTGCTGGGGAAAATTCTCGGAATGGTGAAATCGCGGCGCATGCGGGGCGCCGCAACCCAAGGTTAGAAATCTCGCTAAAAAACGCGCCTCATTTCCGCCGTTAAGCCACCTTGTCGCGGTGATTTCATTGAACTCGACAAGGTGGCGCCGCCTCTCTTTTTGCAGCGCAACATCACGACAAATGACAAATTCACACGCTTCAGCGATTTTTAACGATGCGTGATTTTTAAAAAACTCTATTTATTTCAGTACTTTGATTTTTCTCGGCCGCAGAAATAGCGCTAAGGCCAGACAATCACCCGCAAAATCTAATCTTGTGTTTTTCCCGCGCCGCCACATTTTATCCCAAAGTCGAAACCAGACTTTCCAGTGCGGGCTTAAGTTCGCTCTGGTTGCAACGCGGCGTGGGGAGACGCCGCCCAATAGGGGTGACTGATGTGACTGTCGATCAGAACCTATCCTCCCGTATCAATTTGATGCGCATATTGTTGATTTCAGGAATCGTGTTCGTCCATGTGCCGCACGATGCCGAAACCAGCCCATTTCTTGGCCTTTATGGCTTCTTTGACTGGCTGCGGGTTTTTCTGGGAGATGCGCTGTTTCGCATTGGCGTGCCCTGTCTCAGCGCCATTTCCGGTTACCTGCTGTTTCGCCGCGGCATGAGCGGTTTCGATTATCCGGCGACGATCCGCTCCAAGTCGAAAACCGTGCTGCTGCCCTTCCTTCTGTGGAATGGCGCACTGTTTGCCGCCGTGCTGCTTATCCAGCTGTTCGACCTTGGCGTCGGCTATTTCCCTGATCTGTGGAACGCCAGCCCGCGGGAAATCATTAGTCACGGAACGGCGCTTGAAGAGCTGCCGGTCAACGTGCCGCTGTATTTCCTGCGTGATCTCTTTGTCTGCATTCTGCTGTCGCCGGTGCTTGCCTTTCTGATGCGCCGTTTCGCGCTGCCAACGCTGGCAATCCTGCTCATCATCACCGCCATGCCTGATTTGACGATCTTCATCGTTCAGAAGAAATCCATCCTTTTCAGTTTTTCGCTCGGCATTGCACTTGCCCTGCATCGGGTCGATGTCAAGGCACTCGATCCTTACGCCGTGCCGATCATGGCGCTGACCTTTGCCGCTTCGGCCATGCTGGCCACCGGCCTTTATTTCACCGGCCCGGAATTCACCTTCTGGCTCAACATGTCGCGCAATCTTTTGGCCGTCTTCGGCGCGCTCGGCTTCTGGGTCTCTTCCTCGATACTGATCCGCAGCCGGCTTGGCCAGCGGCTTGCCGAGACCGGCAGCCTGAGCTTCTGGATATTCTGCGCCCATTATCCGTTGCTCGTCATCATGTGGATGGTGTGGAACAGGGGCGGGCCGGATTTCTATCCCGCCTTCTATATCAGCGCGACGCTGTCGGCCTTTGCCATTCTGGTGGTCAGCAACGCCCAGACCCGCAAATACCTGCCGGCCGTCTATGGCGTATTGACGGGAAGCCGCAACGGCAAATCCAAGCCGAAAGCCGATTTTACGGCAAAACGGGGCGCCATCATCGGCCCGCCCACATCCGAAACACTTTATTCGCAACGACAGAGGTGAACCAATGACAACATTTGTCACCCGCGTTCAGACACGCATTCTTCTCGCCGCAGCCCTCTCGGCCACGGCTTTGGCAGCGCCGCTTCATGCACAGGAAGGCAACGGCACGTCCTTCATCGAGAACTTCGACCAGATGGACAGAAGCTTCTGGTACGTCTCCGATGGCTGGAACAATGGCGCGCATCAGAACTGCACCTGGTCGAAGAAGCTGGCGACGGTGGAAAACGGCCAGCTCACGCTTGGTTTCGAGGAAGCCAAGGCCGGTGAGCGCAATTTCGCCTGCGGTGAGATCCAGACCAAGGGCCGTTATCGCTATGGCACCTATGAGGCACGCATGAAGGCTGCCACCGGCTCCGGGCTGAACTCCGCCTTCTTCACCTATATCGGCCCGACCGATAAAAAGCCGCATGATGAAATCGACTTCGAGGTGCTGGGCAGGAATACGGGCCAGGTACAGCTGAACCAGTATATTTCCGCCAAGGGCGGCAATGAGAAGCTGGTGCCGGTGGAAGGCGGAGCCGATGCCGGTTTCAACGATTACGCCTTCGTCTGGGAGCCGCAGCGCCTGCGTTATTACGTCAACGGCAAGCTCGTCCATGAAGTGACCGACGAGACGAAAATCCCGCAAAACGCCCAGAAGATTTTCTTCAGCCTGTGGGGCACTGACACGCTGAAGGACTGGATGGGCAAGTTTTCCTATTCCGGCGCGACGCAGATGGTCGTTGATCGTTTTGCCTTCACCGCGCTCGGCGACAAATGTCAGTTCCCGGAATCCATCGCCTGCGCCCTTAACTGACGGCATTTTTTATCGATCCGCTTTTTTGAACCAAACGGAATCTGCTGCGTCTTTGACGCATGAACCAACCGGAACCCCGCATGACCCATGTTCTATATCTCGCGCATGATCTGTCGGACCCCGCCATTCGCCGGCGGGTGCTGACCCTGCTTGCGGGTGGGGCGCGCGTCACGCTGGCCGGCTTCCGGCGCGGACAGAACCGGCTGGCAGAGATTGAAGGCGTCATACCCGTTGTGCTTGGGGAAACCGCCGACGGGCAGTTTCTGCAGCGCATGGCGGCGGTAGCGAAAGCCAGCCTTTCGCTGGGCAAAACCCTGCACGATATCCCCACGCCCGATGTCATTCTTGCCAGAAACCTGGAAATGCTGGCGCTGGCAAAACGCGCCATGTCGATCTATGCCCGGCAGCCGGCGCTGGTTTATGAATGTCTCGACATTCACCGCCTGCTTCTCAACAAGGGCAAGCCCGGACAGATGCTGAATGCCGCGCAGCGTTATTTCGCCCGCGACGCCAAACTGCTGGTGACGAGTTCCCCGGCTTTCGTGGAGCATTATTTCAAGCCGGTTTCCGGTCTTAATCTTCCCGTGCTGCTGCAGGAAAACAAGGTGCTGGCGCTTGACACCACCGTTGCCGCCACGCCGCAACCGCGCCCGCCCGCCCCGGGTGAGCCATGGAAAATCGGCTGGTTCGGCGCGCTTCGCTGCCGCAAATCGCTCGAAATCCTTGCCGAATTCGCGAAGCGCATGGATGGCAGGGTCGAAATCATCCTGCGCGGTCGGCCGGCCTATTCGGAATTTTCAGATTTCGACGGCTTCGTGGCTGCCGCTCCGCATGTGCATTTCCATGGGCCTTACAAGAACCCCGAAGACCTTGCCGCCATCTATAACGAGGTGCAGTTCACCTGGGCGATCGACTTTTTCGAGGAAGGCCAGAATTCCAGCTGGCTGCTGCCCAACCGGCTGTATGAGGGCTGCCTTTATGGCACCCTGCCGATTGCGCTTGCCGGCACGGAAACCGCCCGCTTCATCAACAGGCGCGATATCGGCTTTGTCCTGCAGAATGCCCGCCCGGAGGACCTCGCCGCCCTGTTCGGCCAGATGACGCCGCAAACTTACGCGGACGCCTTCGACACCCTCTCGGCAATAGACAGCAAACAATGGCTCACCGACCGCGACGATTGCCGTCAGCTGGTCCAGCACTTGTCCTCACTTGCAAAATCCGCCTCCGGCCATGCCCGTGAAGCGCAGTTTTCACCCGTGTAATGCGTAGGGGGCAAATCATGGAAGGTCGTGGCAATTCCGGCATCAGAACATTGATCGTCATTCCCTGCCTCAACGAGGCAACTACGATCGAAGGGCTGCTCAACAAGTTCACCGTCGCAATGCAGGGGCGTCTTTTCCGCATCGTGGTTGCCGATGGCGGCAGTACGGATGGAACACGCGATATCGTCACCGCCTTTGCGGCAAAGGACGAGCGCGTCACGCTGCTTGCCAATCCGAAGCGCATCCAGAGCGCCGGTATCAACCTTGCCGTCGCCACCTTCGGCGAGGATTTCGATTATCTCATCCGCATCGATGCCCATGGCGATTATCCCGATGATTATTGCCAGCGGCTGATCGAGGATGCGGAGCGCACCGGCGCGGATTCCGTTGTCGTCGCCATGGATACGGTCGGCCACGGCCTGTTCCAGAAGGCGACGGCCATCGCCCAGAATTCCAAGCTCGGCAATGGCGGCTCCAAGCACCGCGAAGGCGCGAAAGGCCACTGGATAGACCATGGCCACCACGCATTGATGCGGATTGCCGCTTTCGATGCAGTCGGCGGTTATGACGAGAGCTTCAGCCACAATGAGGATGCCGAGCTGGACTTCCGGCTGCGCAAATCCGGTTTCCGCATCTGGATGACCGACAAGACCCGCATGACCTATTATCCGCGCGCCAGCGTCATGCCGCTGTTCCGGCAATATCTCGCCTATGGCCGCGGCCGGGCGAAGAACCTTTTGAAACATCGCTCCATCCCGAAAATCCGCCAGATGATTCCGCTGGCCGTGCTGCCGGTCTTCATCTTTGCCTTGCTGTCGCTTGTGCACTGGGCCGCACTTATTCCGCTTGGCCTCTGGATCGCCGCATGTGTCGGTTATGGCTTGTGGATGGCAATAGATCAGAAGAACCCATACGGCCCGCTCGCCGCCTTTTCGGCGATGGTGATGCATCTGGCCTGGTCCACCGGCTTCTGGCTGGAACTCTTGAAATTCCGGGGAAGAAAGGCTGTCTCATGACCGACAACACCGTCACCCGCCCAGATGATTCGAAAACCGTCGATATCGGCATCTGCACCTACAGACGCCCGGCACTCGTCGCCACACTTCTGTCACTCTTCGAGCTCGACGTGCCGGAAGGCGTGACAGTTCGGCTGATTGTCGCGGATAATGATGAGGAGCCGAGTGCCAGGGCAAGCGTCGATCGGCTGCGCGAAACCGCCCCCTTCGAGATCACCTATGTGCATTGCCCGAAGTCGAATATCTCGATTGCCCGCAATGCCTGCCTGTCGGAATGCAAGGCGGATTATCTGGCCTTTATCGACGATGACGAAACCGCCCCGCCGCATTGGCTGGCCGCCCTTCTCGAAAAGGCCGATGAAACCGGTGCGGAAACCGTTCTCGGCCCGGTGACGGCCGTCTACCGCGAAAACGCGCCGGGCTGGATGAAACGCGGTGATTTCCACTCCACAATTCCCGTCTGGGTGAACGGCGAGATCATCACCGGTTATACCTGCAACACGCTGCTTAAGATGGATGCGCCCTCGGTGAAAGGCCGGCGCTTCGCGCTGGCGCTCGGCCAGAGCGGTGGCGAAGACACCCATTTCTTCTCGCATCTTCACGCCGCAGGCGGCCGTATCGTTTTTGCGGAAGATGCCATGCTGTCCGAACCGGTGCCGGAAAATCGCGCAAGTTTCATGTGGCTTGCCAAACGCCGCTTCCGCTCCGGCCAGACCCATGGCCGGGTGCTGGCTGAAAAGAAACCCGGTGCACGCCGTGTGGTTCAGGTGCTGAAGGCAGGTTCGAAAGTGGTCTATTGCGCCGTCTTCGCCGCATTGAACAGCTTTAACGCCGTTCGCCGCAACCGTTATGCACTGCGTGGCGCGCTGCATATGGGCTCAGTGAGCGGCGCCTTCGGCGTGCGCGAAATCCGCCAATATGGCGCGGTGGAGGCGACCTGATGGAGAACCTTGCCCCGTCGCCCGATATCAGCTTCGTCATCGCCGCCTATAATACCGCCGATACGATTGAAGCCGCCATTCAAAGCGCGCTCGGCCAGCAGGGTGTGACGCTGGAAGTGATCGTCGTCGACGACCGTTCCACCGATGGCACCATTGCGCTCGTGGAAGGTATCGCCGTCATCGACCCGCGTGTCCGTCTGCTTGCTCTTGCCGAAAATCTCGGACCGGGCGGTGCCCGCAATGCCGGCATCGAAGCCGCGACCGGACGCTGGATCGCCGTGCTCGATTCCGACGATGTCATACGCCCCGAGCGTTCCGCCTGCATGATGTGCCGGGCGGAAGCCGCAGGTGCGGCGATTGCGGTCGATAATCTCGATGTCGTCTATACCGACGGCAGGCCGATGGAGACGATGTTTCCGGAAGAGTTTCTGGAGGAACGGGCGGTTCTCACCCTTGAGGACTTCATTTCCTCCAACATCCTGTTCCGCGCCACCTTCAATTTCGGCTATATGAAGCCGATGTTCCGGCGCGATTTCCTCAATGCCGAGGGACTGCGTTTCCGCGAGGATATCCGCATTGGCGAGGATTATATCCTGCTCGCCTCGGCGCTCGCCGCCGGTGGTCTCTGCGTCATCGAACCCAAACCGGGTTACATCTACAATATCCGCGAAGGTTCGATTTCGCGTGTGCTCGAGCTTCATCACGTCGAAGCGATGATGCGGGCGGATCAGGAATTCCTGAGCCATTACACTTTGCTGCCCGCCGCCATGGATGCGCAGCAGGCGAGAGCCCGCAGCCTGCAGTTGGCGCATAATTTTTTGACATTGGTGGAAAACATCAAGAGCCGTTCGGTACTCGGCGCCTTGAAGACCACGATAAGGGATCCTGCCGTGCTGGGGCATTTGCGAATGCCGATTGCAGTGCGGCTGAGGAGGCTGCGGGACGCCATGTTTGCGCCCGCAGCAAATACAGGGGTGAAAAGACAGATTTCGTGAAATTTGCGCGTGGACGAAATCTGCGCGGGGACTGGGGACAGATCAAACCTTGATGAAGGAGAACGCGATGGACCTGAACAAAACTGTCAGAAAAGCCGTCATTCCCGTAGCTGGCAACGGCACACGGTTTTTGCCCGCCACCAAGGCGATGCCGAAGGAAATGCTGACGATCGTCGACCGCCCGGTCGTGCAATATGCCGTCGATGAAGCCATGCAGGCCGGCATCGAGCATATTATTTTCGTGACGAGCCGCAACAAGACCGCCATCGAAGACTATTTCGACAGCGCGCCGGAGCTCATCAATACGCTCACCCGCTCCGGCAAGACGGTGCAGGTATTGCAGCTGGAAAAGATGCTGCCGGTTGCCGGCACGGTGAGCTACACACGCCAGCAGGTGCCGCTCGGTCTCGGCCACGCCGTCTGGTGCGCGCGTGAACTGGTGGGCAAGGAGCCTTTCGCCCTGCTTCTGCCTGACATGGTGTCCTACGGCGCACGCGGCTGCATCGCTGGCCTGATGGAACTTTATGACGAAGTCGGCGGCAATATTCTCGGCGTCGAGGAATGCCTGCCGGAAGAAGTCTCGTCCTATGGTGTCGTTGGCGTCGGCCAGAAGGTCAATCATGGCTTCGCCGTCACCGAAATGGTCGAAAAGCCGGAACCATCCAAGGCGCCTTCGAATTATTACCTGAATGGCCGTTACATTCTGCAGCCGGAAATCTTCGATATTCTTGCGAAGCAGGAACGCGGTGCGGGCAATGAAATCCAGCTGACCGACGGCATGAAGCGGCTTGCCGAAAAGCAGGCTTTCCATGCGCAGAAATATGGTGGTCGCACCTTTGACTGCGGCAGCAAGCAGGGTTTCATCGCCGCCAACGTCGCTTTCTCGCTGATGCGCGCCGACATGGAGGCGCAGGTTCTCGCTTCCGTGAAGGAACTGGTGGCACACCACGAAAGCCGCGTTCGGGCGGCCTGACTTTAATCGCGCCGCCGGGGAGGCGGCTGGCGCACCAATAACGGGGGGCGGGAAGGCGAGCCAGGGCTCGGCTTCCCGCGTACCATTTTTAATTCACAAGGTAGGTCCATGCACCACAAGACCTTTAAATCCAACATCGGTTTTCCGGAATCCGGCAAGGATTCCGACACGTTTATCGACCTCGACCGCCTGTGGGCCGCCGTGGTGCGCCGTGCCAATGTCATTGCCGCTTCGGTCATCGCCGCCGTGGTTCTGGCCGGCCTTTATCTGGTGCTTGCGACCCCCGTTTACACCGCGATGACGCAGGTGCTGCTGGATGAAAGCCTTTCCCGTTATGCGGAAGAGGAATCACCGGTGCCCGCCGCGCAGATCGTCGACAACCGCATCGCCAGCGCCGTGGAAATTTTGAAATCCAAGGAAATGGCGCTGACCGTGGTCGACAAGGCCAAGCTCGATGAGAACGACATCATCGTCAATCCGCCGATGTCGCCGGTCGAGCTCGTCAAATCCTCCGTGCGCGGCGTGCTTGATCTCGTCCTGCCCGGCGACCCACCCGCCTCCGAAGCCGCGATCCGCGCCGGACGCCGCGAAAAGGCGGCTGCCGTGCTGCAGCAGTCGCTGACAGTGGAACGCGTCGGCCGCAGCTCGGTCATCGCCATTTCCACCCGCTCGACCGACCGCCAGCTGGCCGCGCAGATCGCCAAGACCTACGCGCAGGCCTACCTTACCGAACAGCTGAACGCCAATTTCGACGCCAGCGAGCGCGCTTCGGTATGGTTGCAGGAGCGCATGACCGACCTTAACCAGCGCGCCCAGGCGGCTGAGCTGGCGGTGCAGAAATTCAAGTCGGACAACAACATCGTCTCCTCGCGCGGCGAGCTGATGTCGGAAGGCCAGCTTGCTGATCTAAACGGCCAGTTGATTGCCGCTCAGGCGGATGCCGCAACGGCCTCGGCCCGCTATAACCAGTATAAGTCGATTATCGACCGAGGACCTGACGTGGCTGTCGATAACGCCGTTGTTTCGGCACGCGACACTGACAATTCGGTTATTCAGGATCTTCGCAAGCGCTACATCACCATTTCTGACCGGCAGCAGGGCATCGTCCAGCAATTCGGCGCGGACCATCCGCAGGCCGTTGCGCTGGACGCCGAGAAGAAAGAGGTTTCGCGGCAGATCTATCAGGAACTACAGCAGCTGACCGGCAGCCTGAAGAACGAGTACGACGTTGCCAATTCCCGCGTGCAGTCGCTGCGCGACAATATCGAAGGCGTTGCGGGCCGCAACTCGCAGGCCAATATCACCATGGTGCAATTGCGCGAGCTCGAGCAGCGCGCAACCGCATTGCGCACACTTTACCAGTCCTATCTCGGCCGTTTCGAGGAGGCCTCGCAGAAGCAGTCGCTGCCGATCGCAAAGGCCCGGATCATCTCCGAAGCAGGTCTGCCGACCGCGCCGTCCAGTCCGAAAAAGACCATGACCATGGCGCTTTCGGTCATTCTCGGCCTGATGCTGGGCGGCGGTATCGCAGCACTTCTCGAATTCCGTGACCGGTTTTTCCACACCGGCAACGATGTGCGCGACAATCTGCGCATGCGTTTTCTGGGCTACCTGCCGTTTATCGGCGAAAGGGGCGTGGAAACGGCAAAACCAGGCACCAGCGCCGCCACCCCCGGCGGCGAGAATGCCACGCTTGATGAAAGCGGCCAGGTCTCGTTCCAGAAGATGCTGCGCCTTGCGGTCGACAGCCCGCGCTCCAGCTTTGCGGAGACCCTGCGCAACGTGAAACTGACGGCGGATGTCGTCATTCAGGAACGCCAGTGCCGGGTCATCGGTGTCATCTCCTGCCTGCCGAACGAAGGCAAGTCGGTCGTGGCGCTCAATCTGGCCGGGCTGATCGCCTCGACCGGCAAACGCACGCTGGTGGTGGATGCCGATATCCGCAATCCCGGCCTCAGCCGCATGCTGACCACACGGCAATCCGCCGGTCTGGTGGAAGTCGTCCTCGACGAGGTGCCGTGGACACAGGCCGTGAAGGTGGATACGCGCACGAAAATGGGCATCCTGCCGGTTTCTACCAGCAACCAGTTCGCCCATTCCAGCGAATTGCTGGCTTCTTCCGGCATGCGCAAATTCATCGATCAGGCGCGTGAAGCCTGCGACTACATCATCGTCGACCTTGCACCCGTGGTCCCCGTCATCGACGCCAAGGCCTTTGCACCGCAGGTGGACGGTTTCGTCTTCGTCACCGAATGGGGCAAGACGCCGATCCAGATGGTGCAGAACCTGATGGCCAACGAACCGCAGATCGCCAACAAGACGCTGGGCATCGTGCTCAACAAGACCGACATGACGGAGTTGCAGCGTTATGCCGGCCCGGGTGGCTCGGAACATTATCACGAGAGCTTCTCGGCCTATTACGGCGACGCAAAGCCGCCGGTAAAGGAAAATGCGTAATGGTGGAGATTTAACAGGCCGGTTGCATCCCCACTCCGTCACCCCGGCCCCCGAGCCGGGGTCCAGCCAGCCCAAGTCCTTGGGCTGAAAAACTCTTCTCGCCGCGCAGACGCGCGGCGGCTGGATGCCGGATCTAGTCCGGCATGACGGAAGAATCACAAATTCCCCCATTCCACCCATGGTATTGCCCGCCGAAATTGCGCATTGATGGCGTGAAGCTAAAATCGCAAGCAGGACCAGTTTCATGTCATCACCCATCGCCTTTGTTTCGCGGATGAATGCGGAAGCGGAGGCCGTCTGGAAGCATGCGCTTCGTGCCGCCATGCCGCAGGAGGAAATCCTCTCCTTTTCCGAATTGACCAGCGAACAGAGAGGGGCCGTGGATTTCGCCATCGTCGCCAATCCCGATCCGGCCGACATTGCCGCATTGCCGGGTCTGACATGGATTCACAGTCTCTGGGCGGGCGTTGAGCGGCTGGTGCTGGAACTGGGCAACAAGGCGCCGCCCATCGTCCGGCTGAAGGATCCGGAGCTTTCGCGCGTCATGGCCGAAGCCGTGCTGGCTTGGACCTATTATCTGCAACGCGACATGCCGGCCTATCGCGACAACCAGCAAAAGGCGCTCTGGCAGGAATTCGACTATCGCCATCCGCGCGAGATGACCATCGGCCTTCTCGGCCTCGGCGCGCTTGGCACCGCTGCGGCGGAACGCCTAAGCCACGCGGGCTTCAACGTTTCGGGCTGGAGTCGCTCGGCCAAGGCGATCGACGGCGTGGAAACGCTGACCGGCGATGACGGGCTGCAGGCACTGCTGGAAAAAAGCGACATCCTGGTCTGCCTCGTGCCGCTCACCGATGCCACACGCGGCCTTCTCGATGCCGGCCGTCTTGCCGCGATGAAAAACGGCGCGGCGCTCATCAACTTCGCACGGGGTGCGGTCATCATTGCCGGAGACCTGATTGCGGCGCTCGATTCCGGCAGGCTTTCACATGCCGTGCTCGATGTTTTCGAGCAGGAACCATTGCCCGCCTCTTCCGCCTTCTGGCAGCACCCGAAAGTCACCGTCCTGCCGCACATTTCCGCGCCGACAAGCCGCGAAAGTTCAGCCCGGATCGTTGCCGGCAATGTTCGCACATGGCGCGAAACAGGTTCGCTGCCGGAAACGGTGGATATGGCGCGTGGTTACTGACCCCGCAAAAAACGACAGGCGGCCTATTCGGCCGCCACCGTTCCGCCCGCATGGGCCAATTCGACAGCCGAGATGATCTGCTGTTCATCATAGGGCTTGGTCAGCAGTACCGCATTTTCCGGCGCACCTTCGGGCAGATGGCTATCACCCGTCGCAAAAACCACGGCCAGGCCTGGTTTGCGGTGCAGGGCCTCCACCGCCAGTTCGCCACCCTTCATGTCTGGCAGGCCGATATCTGTGACGAGAACGTCAATATGTTCCGCCTCGACCACCTTCAGCGCCTGTGCCGCATTTCCGGCCTCAATGACGATAAAGCCACTATCGGACAGCATCTCCAACGAATTCATGCGGATCAATTCGTCGTCCTCGACCAGAAGGACGCGTATCGCGCTGTTTTTATTTTTCGAGGGTCGCGCAGCTTCGGCTGGCTTTGAATGACCCGATGCAGATGCCGCCCGTGCCTTTGACGACGAAACCTGTTTGCGATTGGCGATGACGTGGCGAATGCGCCGCGCCAGCGCTTCGCGCGTATAGGGCTTGGAGAGAAGTTCCACCCCGGCATCCAGCTTGCCACCATGCACGATGGAATTTTCCGTATAACCCGAGGTAAAGAGAACGGCGAGATTGGGCAGTCGTTCCTGTGCGCGGCGCGCCATTTCCCGGCTTTTCAAAGGCCCCGGCATCACCACATCGGTGAAGATGACATCGATCGGGATGCCACTTTCCACCACCGTCAGACCCGCCTGCGCATCGCGGGCGGTGAGTACGCGGTAACCGAGATCGCTCAGCGTCTCGACAACCGTGCTGCGCACCTCTTCGTCATCCTCAACGACAAGGATGGTTTCCGTTCCGCCCTCGACGGGACCGGTATGCACCACCACTTCACGGTCTTCGTCGGCAGCCGAGCGCGGCAGATACATCTTGACCGTCGTGCCCTGCCCCAGCTCACTGTAGATATTGACGTGGCCACTGGACTGTTTCGCAAAACCATAGACCATCGAGAGGCCAAGGCCAGTGCCCTTGCCCTCCGGTTTGGTGGAAAAGAACGGCTCGAAGACCTTTTCCAGAATTTCCGGCGACATGCCGGAGCCGGTGTCGGTGACGGCGAGCATGACATATTGACCCGCCGAAACCTCCGAATGTTTGCGGGCATAATCACGATCGAGAACCGCATTGCCGACCTCGATCGTCAGCTTGCCGTGCCCTTCCATGGCATCGCGCGCATTGATCGCCAGGTTGAGCAGCGCATTTTCCACCTGGTTGGGGTCGGCATAGGTGTTCCACAGACCACCGGAGGTGATGACCTCCACCTCGATCGCCTCGCCGAGTGAACGACGCAGCAGATCATCCATGCCAGTGACAAAACGGGCGATGTTGATGACACGCGGTTCCAGCGCCTGACGCCGCCCGAAGGCCAGAAGCTGGCTGGCGAGCTTTGCGCCACGATGGACGCCGGCAAGCGCGTTTTCCAGCCGCCGCTCGGCCCGCTCATTGCCAATCACATCTTTCGACAGCAATTGCAGATTGCCCGCAATCACCTGAAGCAGATTGTTGAAATCATGCGCCACGCCGCCGGTCAGCTGGCCGATGGACTCCATTTTCTGCGCCTGCTGCAAGGCTCTTTCGGTCTGGCGACGTTCGGCCATTTCCGTTTCGACGCGGGCTTCGAGGCCTTCGTTCAACTGGCGAAGCTGCTCTTCCGCCCGGATGCGATGGCGTATCTCGCGCTCGAGATTGCTGGCATGTTCCTTGAGCGTATTTTCCGCCCGCCGCTGTTCGGTAATATCGGTGTGGACACCCACCCATTCGGCAATGGCGCCGGCCTTGTCGAAAATCGGCACGCCGCGGATCGCAAAGGTGCGGTAGACGCCGTCATGACGGCGCACGCGATGTTCCCACACATAGGTGTCCCTGGCGGAAACCGCCTTTTTCCAGCTTTCGAGCGAATGTTCGCGGTCGTCAGGATGAACCGCCTCAACCCAGCCGGCACCCTGATATTCCTCGAAGCTCTGGCCGGTCAGCGCGCCCCAGGCGGGCTGCTCCCCCAGCATCCTGCCATCGGCGCTATTGGTCCACAACACGCCATGCACGGCATCCACCGCCGCACGGAAGCGGTTGTTGCTGAGCAGGATTTCCTGCTCGGACCGCTTGCGGTCCTCGATATCAATGATCAGTACATAGATGCCGTCGATCGAGCCATCGGCGATGTAGCGCGGAATATAACGGATTTCAGCGGCGCGGGTGGTGCCGTCCGGCCTGCGGATCGAGGTATCGGAAACGATCTTTTCACCGGCAAGCGCCCGGTCGAGATAGGCCCGTCGCGCCTCGAAAAACGCCTCGCCGACGATTTCGGGAACGCTGCGGCCAATCACCTCGTCGGCGCTGCGGCCGAACCATTCCAGATAACCGTCATTGGCGAATTTATAGACATAATCGCGATCGACATATCCCACCAGGATCGGCAGGGCGTTGGTAAGCCGGCTCAGTTCCTTGCGGCTCTGCTCCAGCGCCTCCACCGCCTTCACCTTGTCGGTGTTTTCAAGCACGGTGCATAAAACACCGTCCACCGACCCGCCCTCATTATAGATCGGCGTGTAAAACAGGTCGAAGATGACCTCTTCCGGCAGACCATTGCGCATCAGCGTCATTGGCTGGTCACGATAGGCCATGACCTCGCCGCGAAAGCCGGCTTCCAGAATGCGGCTGTTCCAGTCCCATATTTCCGGCCAGATGCCAGGCACGGTTTGTCCCAGCGCCCGAGGGTGATAGTTGCCTGCGATCTCCGCATAACCATCATTATAGATCATCACATGATCCGCACCCCACATCAGCACCTGCGGAATGGGAGAATTGACGACGGAATTGGCTTTTTGCCTCAGATTTTGCGGCCAGTCGCAGATAGGCCCGAGCGATGTCTTCGACCAGTCGAAGCGGCGCACAAGTTCGCCCGTTTCACCGCCACCGATCGGCCATACCGGGGCAGCACGAAGATTGGTCATTCACATCACCACAAAAACCGAGAGGAAATCTCCCGTAATACAGAACCGGATAAAAGTCCAAGAAAACAAAAACTTCCATTTATTGTTCCCGGCTTTTCGAAATTTCGGAAAAGTTCCATTTTTTTACAGGACGTCAGCCGGTGCATCCGGCAAGGCTGCGGAACATCGCCGCCCGATGTCGCAAATTTTGCACCTGCACCCGCCGCAGCAGGCAATTGCCGCGCAATTGATTGACAATTGCCATCCTCAATACGCCAGAAATTGCCGCAAACGGGATGGCAACAGAGCAATTATTAACGCTCAATACGCGTGCTGACGGTCGCGGTGCCGTTTGCACGCGGGTCTTCGCCACACCGCGACCAGAGGGAACAACAATGAAAATACTTTTGGGTGCCACAATACTTTCCGCCGGCTTCGCCTTTTCAGGCGGCGTAGCCTTTGCCGCCGACTGTGGAAACGTGACCATTGCCAGCATGAACTGGCAATCCGCCGAAGTCGCCGCCAATCTCGATAAATTCATTCTTGAAAATGGCTATGGATGTTCCGCCGAAATCGTCACCGGCGACACCGTACCAACCCTGACCTCCATGGCCGAAAAGGGCCAGCCGGACATCGCCCCCGAAGCCTGGGTCAGCCTGCAGCCGGAAATCGTCAAGCAGGGGCTGGAAGGCGGCAAGGTTGTCGCAGCCGCCAAGATCCTGTCGGATGGCGCCGTTCAGGGCTGGTGGATTCCGAAATATCTGGCCGACGCCAATCCCGATCTCAAGACCATTCCAGACCTCTTCAAGCATCCCGAACTCTTCCCCTCCCCCGAGGACAAGGCAAAGGGCGCCGTCTATAACGGCCCGCAGGGTTGGGGCGGCACGGTTGTCACCGCGCAATTGTTCAAGGCGTTCGGTGGTGAAAAGGCCGGCTTCACCCTCATCGATACGGGTTCTGCCGCCGGTCTCGACGGCTCCATCGCCAAGGCTTACGAAGCCAAGCAGCCATGGGTCGGTTATTATTGGGCGCCAACCTCGCTGCTCGGCAAATATGAGATGGTGAAGCTGGGTTTCGGCACGGAATATGACGCGGCCGAATGGAAACGCTGCACTTCGATTGCCGATTGTGCAGACCCCAAGCCGAACGCCTGGCAGGTGGACGATGTCCAGACGCTGGTCAGCAAGACTTTTGCCGACCGTGCCGGCCCGGCCATGGACTATCTGAACAAGCGCGCCTGGACCAACGCTACCGTCAACAAGCTGATTGCCTGGATGACCGACAATCAGGCGACCGGCGAAGATGGTGCCAAGCAATTCCTGAAGGAAAACGAAGCGCTCTGGACGGGCTGGGTGTCTCCTGAAGTCGCACAAAAGGTCAAGGCCGCCCTTTAAGGTCGGCCCGGCATATCTGCCCGGCAACCGGCGTCCGCCAGAGGCGGCGCCGAACCACATCGATGACTGAAAACCAGCCGGTTCTCAAAAAAGCACGATGCGCCGGTTCCACAGGAATAGAGCGTCCCGCCTGGCGTCACCGACGATGCGGGCAGCGCTCTGGCGATTTTACTCCCGGAGCGCAGAGGATATTGATCCCCGCCTCCGGTTCGTCATGGAGAACAGGATATGGAATGGCTTTTCAAATTTCCGGCCATGAATGACGATGCCCTGCGTGCGCTGAAAAAAGTCATCGACGAGGGGTTCCGGGCATTTACCCGAACCTATGGCAGCGCAATAGAGGGGCTATTTACGCCCCTTCAGAGCTTCCTCATCTGGGCGGAAAGGCTTTTGATCGGCGCACCCTGGCCGGTCGTTATTCTTATTGTCGGCGTGCTCGCTTGGTTCGCCAGCCGCAGCGCCACCATTGTTGCCCTCTGTTGCGGCATTCTCTTCGCCATCGGCTGGTTCGGCATGTGGGAAGATACGATGAAGACGATTTCGATGATCTTCGTCTGCGCCGTGCTGTCCATCGTCATCGGCCTGCCGATCGGCATCGCCATGGCGCGCTCCAACCGCCTGCAGAACGTGGTCAATCCCGTTCTTGACGTGATGCAGACGATGCCGAGTTTCGTCTATCTCATTCCCGTCGTCATGCTGCTCGGCATCGGCCGCGTGCCCGGTGTCATCGCCGTCGTGATCTACGCCATTCCGCCGATGATCCGGCTCACCAATCTCGGCATCCGCATGGTCGATCGTGACGTGCTGGAGGCGGCGGACGCTTTCGGTTCTTCGAAGCGCCAGAAGCTTTTCAAGGTGCAGCTGCCGCTGGCGCTGCCCACCATCATGGCCGGTATCAACCAGACCATCATGATGGCGCTTGCCATGGTCGTCATCGCCTCCATGATCGGCGTGCAGGGCCTCGGCCAGCCGGTGCTGAAGGCCATCGCCAACCAGTATTTCACGCTCGGCGTATTCAACGGGCTTGCCATTGTCGGCATCGCCATCATCTTCGACCGCATCAGCCAGGCCTATGGCCTTCGCCTGCAAAAACACCGGGAAGTGGCGCATGGCTAGTCAATCGATCGAAATTCGCAGCCTCTACAAGATTTTCGGCTCCAAGGCGGCAGATTTTGTCGAACCCGTCAAAGCCGGCATGTCCAAGGCGGAACTCAACGCCAAACATGGCCATGTGCTCGGCCTGCGTGATATCAACATCACCATGCCGGGCGGACAGATCACCGTCATCATGGGCCTTTCCGGCTCCGGCAAATCGACGCTGATCCGCCACGTCAACCGGCTGATCGACCCGACAGCCGGCGAAATCCTCTACGGCGGAACCGATGTCTGTCGCCTGAACGAAGCGGAACTCCTGGAATTCCGCCGCCACAAGACGGCGATGGTGTTCCAGAAATTCGGCCTCCTGCCACATCGCAACGTGCTGCAGAATGTCGTCTACGGTCTTGAAGTGCAGGGCATCGACAAGCGCGAGCGGGAAGAGCGGGCCGAAGTCTGGATCCGGCGCGTGGGGCTGGAGGGATTTTCCAGCCATTATCCGAACCAGCTTTCCGGCGGCATGCAGCAGCGTGTGGGTCTCGCCCGGGCGCTGACCAACAATGCCGAAATTCTGCTGATGGACGAAGCCTATTCGGCGCTCGATCCGCTCATTCGCGTCGACATGCAGACGGTACTGCTGGAGTTGCAGAAGGAATTGAAGAAAACCGTGGTCTTCATCACCCACGATCTCGATGAGGCGCTGCGGCTGGGAGACAAGATCGCCATTCTGCGTGACGGCGAAATCATCCAGCAGGGCACGGCGGCCGAAATCGTCATGTCGCCGGCCGACAGCTATATCGAGGCCTTCGTGGAAGAGGTCAATCGCGGCCGGGTCATCCGCCTCGGCGCCATTGTCCAGCCGGAATTTTCCGGCCAGTCGCGGCTTCAGCTCGATGCGGACATGACGGTTGAAGAAGGCCTACGCGCCCTCGTGCGGGAAAATGTCGGCAGCGCTGTGGTCGTGGGGGAAAACGGCAAGGTGCTTGGCTCCGTTACCACGGATGCCATCATGCGCTGCCTTGTCAGGACTGCCTCTGGCGAGGAAGCGGGGATGGCGGAACGGCTGTCAGGCTGAGCTTTCAAGCCACCTGGCCATTCCGTTCGCCGCCGCCTTGCCGGTGGCGAAACAGGCGGTCAGCAGATAACCGCCGGTCGGCGCTTCCCAATCCAGCATTTCCCCGGCAGCAAATATGCCGGGGAGCTTTTGCAGCATGTAGTTTGCATCGAGGCCACCCCAGGCGATACCGCCTGCCGATGAAATCGCCTCGGCGATCGGCCTAGGTCTCAGAAGCGGTATTTCCGCATGTTTCATTCTCGCTGCGACGAAATCATCCGGCATGGCCGCTATATCGGGAAAGATGTCCCGCAGCAGCCCGACCTTGACGGCGGAGAGACCAGCCGCCTTGCGCATGCGGTTTGCAAAACTCTCCTTCCGTCCGAGCTTCGCCAGATCCCGGCTAAGGCGTTCCACCGTGCGTCCGGGGGCAAGATCAACGGTGAGCGAGGCCTTGCCCGCCTGTTCCAGCCGGTCCCGCAGGGCGGCGGAATGGGCATAAACCACGCTACCCTCAATGCCGTGTTTCGTGATCACGAACTCGCCCTGAAATGCTCCGGCCGGTGAAATGGTTATGGTGGATTTCACCGCCTCACCGGCAAAACGCTGGCGGAAGACATCGCTCCATTCAACGTCGAATCCGCAATTGGCGGGACGGAACGGAGAAAACGCCACGCCTTTGGCCACCAGCGCCGGAACCCATGCGGCATCGGACCCAAGACGCGGCCAGCTTGCGCCGCCCAGCGCCAGAAGCACGGCATCGGCCTTAACTTCAACCGCGCCTGCCGACGTCTCAAAAACCAGTTGATCGCCGGAAAAGCCTGTCCAGCGATGCCGTGTCCTGATGGTAACTCCTTGCGCTTCCAGCCGGGCGAGCCAGGCGCGCAGCAACGGCGAGGCTTTCATGGCCTTTGGGAACACCCGGCCCGATGTGCCGACAAAAGTCTCCTGCCCCAACCCATGCGCCCAGTCACGCAGCATGCCAGGCGTGAAATCATCGAGAGCGGCGCGCAGCGCCGGTTCGGCATCGCCAAAACGATGGCGGAAACTGTCGTAATCTTCGGCATGGGTGATGTTGAGGCCGGATTTTCCAGCCATCAGCAATTTACGCGCCACGGTTGGCATCGCCTCGAACACTGTCACGGTGTGGCCTGCGGCCGAGAGCATTTCGGCCGCCATCAGCCCCGCCGGCCCACCGCCAACAATCGCGACCTGCCTCGCCTTTGCCAAAACCCTCTCCATCACCATCTTCGCCATTGAGAGCCTTATACCGATTTCCGTATGTGAATATATGCGATATTGAACCGCCATGTTCACGCTCGACCACCCCGTTACCTTTTCACAGGATATCAAGAAAAGCCGCTTCATCGCCTTTGCCGCGCCGATAATCGGCGAGGAAGATGCAAAAAGCTTCCTCGTGGCGCATTCGGACCTTGATGCCAACCATAATTGCTGGGCATGGCGCACCGGTCAGACCTATCGTTTCAGCGATGACGGCGAACCCTCGGGAACAGCCGGAAAGCCGATCCTTCAGGCCATTGACGGCCAACAGCTGGATAATGTCGCCGTTCTCGTCATCCGCTGGTTCGGCGGCATACTGCTCGGCAGCGGTGGCCTGATGCGCGCCTATGGCGGCACGGCGGCGGCCTGTCTTCGGCTTGGCGAGACCTCGCCGGTCATCGCCTATGTCAGCGCCACGCTGAGCTGCCCGTTTTCCGATCTGGCGCTCGTGAAATCCCGCCTTGCCGCCACGCAGAACCTGCGGCTGGAGAGGGAGGATTTCACCGGCACCGGTGCGGATATGCTGCTATCGGTTCCGGCCGGGGAAGCCGAACGGCTCACCCGGCTTTTAAGCGACCTGACCAGCGGGCGCGTCAATCTCCACATTCCCGACTAAGCACGCCTGTCCGAATGCGAGATTCGTGCTAAGGAAGCGCCATGTCATCTGAGCTTTCCAACCCCATTTACAATCCGCCGCTCGAGCCCTGGCTCACCATTGTCCACCGGGATGATGATCTGCTGGTGCTGGACAAGCCGAGCGGGCTTCTATCCGTGCCCGGGCGTGATCCGGCGCTCTTCGATAGCCTGATGACGCGGGCGCAGAAACAGTTTCCGAAAGCGCTGATGATCAACCGGCTGGACAAGGACACATCAGGCATCGTGCTGATGTCGCTGAACCGGCGGGCACACGCGGCAGTCGCCGCCCAGTTCGAGAACCGTGAGACGCGTAAATCCTATGTGGCCGTCGTCTGGGGTACGGTCGCGGATGAAGCAGGCGAGGTAGATCTGCCGCTGGCAATCGATCCCGATAACAAACCGCGCCACCGCGTGGACCATGAAAATGGCAAGCCGGCGCAAAGCCTGTGGCGGGTGCTGGAACGATTGCCGCTTCCGGCAACCCGGCTGGCACTCACGCCTCTTACCGGCCGCACCCACCAGTTGCGTGTGCATATGAAGGCGCTCGGCCATCCGATCCTCGGCGATGAATTTTATGCCGATGGCGAGGCGCTCGCGGCCGCGCCACGCCTGATGTTGCATGCGCAGGAGATCGGCTTCCGTCACCCCAATGGCCGCGACGTCACCTATACCGTGCCCTGCCCGTTCTGAGGCCTGCGATGAAAGAACAAGACGAAAGCTTCGTGGTGGATTTTGTCGGCGGCGCGGTCGGGCACCGTTTCCGCTCCGGCGAGGGGCGCGGGCAGGCCCTGCCCAAAGCCGCCGGTTTTACCAAGGGCCGCACGCCAAAAATCGTCGATGCCACGGCGGGGCTAGGGCGAGATGCCTTCCTGCTTGCCTCGCTCGGGGCGGAGGTTACCCTCATTGAACGCTCACCGGGCATGCACGCCCATCTGGCGGACGGCATTCGCCGCGTATTGGAGGCAGGCGGCGCCTATGCCGAGGCAGCAGCACGCATGACGCTACTGCAGGGCGATTCACGCCAGCTGTTGCAAGAACTGTCACCCGAGGTGGTGATCGTCGATCCCATGCATCCGCCGCGCCACAACACGGCGCTGGTGAAAAAAGAGATGCGGGTGCTGAGAGAACTGGTGGGTTCCGATCCCGATCAGGTGGAACTGATGGAGGCGGCGCTTGAACATGCAACGAAGCGGGTGGTTCTGAAATGGCCGCTGCGCGCCGATCCGATGCCGGGCATTCGCAAGCCGTCGCATCAGATAATGGGCAAGAATACCCGTTATGATGTCTTCATGATCTTCGGAAAATCTCTCGATCCCGAGGAATGATCAGCGGAAGCTCGGCTTGCGCTGCGCATTCATCAAAAGCTCGTGCCGCGAGGCGAACTCACCGAACAGCTTTCTGAGCCTCGTCTCCTCTGCCTTGTCCAGCCGGTAACGGCGGCAGAATTCCGCGACGTTCAGGATTGGCTTGGTTCTGTTCCCGTTTATTGTCTTGTTGTCGATGATTTGCATGGCGTCCTCCGTCTGACAGAGGCCAAACGTGACGGCGGGCTTCCGGTTCCCTATGAATTCGCATGGATGAGAAAAGGGCGTGCGACGGTACACGACCTCATCAAGTTTTCTTGAAACTCTCGCAGGAAACGAAATCCTCCCCAAATGGTTCTCTGCCTGACGTAAACGAAGGAAGGGAGACCCATGTTCCACAACAACCGATTTCTGAGTTCGACGATCTTATGTGCGCTGCTTGCCGTGCCACTTGCCGGCGCTGCCCATGCACAGACCGCCCCGGCTGCCGAGACGAAACGGGCCAATGCGCCGGATCAGAAGCCGGCTTTCGAGGGCCAGACGCGCGCGCCGCAGGCTGACGCCCAGCCAAACGTTGAAAAAACCGTTGTCGCCGAGGGCCTGCCGCATCTCTGGTCGATGGAATTCCTGCCCGATGGCCGCATGATCGTCGCCGCCAAGGAAGGCGCCATGCATATCGTCGCTGATGGCAAGGCAGGCCCCGCGATAGAGGGTGTGCCTGAGGTGGCATCCGCTGGACAGGGTGGTCTCCTCGACATCGCGCTGGCTCCCGATTTCGAGACATCGCGTAAAATCTTCTTTTCCTTCTCCGAACCACGGGATGGCGGCAACGGCACCTCCGTCGCCTCAGCCAAGCTGACCGAAGATGGCGGTGCGGCAAAACTCGAAGATGTCTCGGTGATTTTCCGCCAGATGCCCACCTATGACGGCGACAAGCATTTCGGCTCCCGCCTCGTCTTCGGCCCTGACAACGAACTTTACGTCACCGTCGGCGAACGTTCGGATGCGACACCGCGCGTTCAGGCGCAGGATCTGTCGAGTGGTCTTGGCAAGGTCTTCCGCATTGATGCCGAAGGCAAGGCTTTTGAGGGCAACCCCTTCGCCGGCCAGCAGAATGCGCTGCCGGAAATCTGGAGCTATGGCCACCGCAACCTGCAGGCCGCAGCACTTGATGGAGAGGGCAGGCTCTGGACCGTGGAACATGGCCCGAAGGGCGGCGATGAGCTGAACATGCCGAAAGCGGGCCTCAATTACGGCTGGCCGGTCATCACCTATGGCGTCGAATATAGCGGCCGGTCGGTTGGCGAAGGCGCCACCGCCAAGGAAGGCATGGAACAGCCGGTCTATTATTGGGACCCGGTCATCGGCCCTTCCGGCATGGCCTATTATGGCGGCGACCAGATTCCCGAATGGAAGGGCGCCTTCATTGTCGGTGGTCTGGTGAGCCAGGGTCTCGTCATCCTGCATATCGATGGCGACAAGGTCGCGACCGAAAGCCGGCTACCGCTTGAAGCGCGCATCCGCGACGTCAAGATCGGGCCGGATGGCGCAGTTTATGCCGTAACCGAACAGCGGGGCGGCAACTCGCAGATTCTCCGGATTGCCAAAGCCAGCTGAAAAACGATCGGCTGCAAAAACTGATGATCAAAGCAACAGGCCGCCGGAACGAAGGCGGCCTGTTTTTCGTTTGCCGCAGCGTGAAACCTGCCGGAAAAAACCATGCCACAAACGCCCACCCGCCTTCTTGCCAAAATCGGACTTGCCTATGTCAATGATCAGGAACCGGGGATAGCCCGCGAAAGGCGCGGGCGCGGCTTCTGCTACCGGCTGCCGGGCGGCGAACTCCTCTCCGACGGCATCGAACTGAAGCGCATCAAATCGCTTGGCGTGCCGCCAGCCTACCGGGACGTGTGGATATGCATTGATCCATCAGGGCATTTACAGGCCACCGGCTTTGATGCGCGTGGGCGAAAACAATATCGGTATCATCCCGACTGGCATGCGCTGCGTGGTGAGACGAAATTCTTCCAGCTCAAGAGTTTCGGCAAGGCGTTGCCCGCCATTCGTCGCCGCGCAATGGCCGATATTGGCAAGCAGGACCATGGGGAGGACATGACGCTGGCAGCGCTCACCCTCCTTCTTGACGCCGCCTATCTGCGCGTCGGCAACCGCTCCTATCTCGAAACCAACGGCACCTATGGCGCGACGACCCTGCTCAAACGTCATGTGTCCTTCGGCGAAACCATCGAATTGCGCTTCGCCGCCAAGGGCGGGCAAAAAGTGAAGCGGCAATTGCGCCACCCTCGCCTTCAGAAAATCCTCGAGGAAATCGCCGATCTGCCCGGCAAGGAGCTCTTCGTCTGGCAGGATAGCGAAAACCGGGTGCATTCGGTCGATTCCAGCGATCTCAACGCTTACCTTTCCCGCACCGGCGGAGCCGGTATTTCCGCCAAGACCTTCCGCACCTGGGGCGGTACGCTTGCAGCCTTCTGCGATGCGATGGAGCATGTGGCGGCAGGGGAAAAACCAAGCATAAAGGGCATGTGTCAGGCAGCGGCGACTGAGCTTTCCAATACCCCCGCCATCTGCCGCAAGAGTTACGTGCACCCTGCCGTGCTCGAAATTGCGACGGAGGAAAAGGCACAGAAAAAGCTTGGCCGCATTTTGAAAGTCGGGGCAAAGCCCGTCTCCGGCCTCAGGGCGGATGAAAGACGGCTGCTTGCCTTCCTGCCGTGAGGCTCAGCGGCTACCCGCCCACTCCGCCAGTTCCCGCTCGGCCCTTTCCAGCGCGCTGTAATTCAAAAGCTTGCGCAGGAAGGCCACCGTGACGGCGCGGGTTCGAAGATTATACCGGCCTTCCGCATCATCATCACCCGGCGCCTGATGCACGTTCAGCTTTTCATAGAGGCTTTGCAGCCGGTTCTGCACGCTGCGCAGCGACAGGTTGCGACGGCGCGCAATCGCCTTGTCGGTGAGGCCGAGCGCGACATCGACAAGGATTTCATATTCGGAATCGGTAAAGCCATGCGCCTTGCCGAGGCTCTTTTCCTGCAGGCCGCGCACTTCCCGGTCGATCACGCATTGCGCCTCGATGAAGATGCTGCGCAGCGCCAGCCGCAGACGATCATCGGAGGCCGACTTCAGCACGTAGCCATAGGCCGCCCCTTCGGGCACGATGCGGGAAACACCGCGCACATAGGCCTCGTCGGAATAGTTGGACCAGAACAGGATGCGGGTATCCGGCCTTTCCTTCCAGATGGTGCGCGCCGCCTCGATGCCGTTGCGCTCGTTCATCTGCAAATCCATGACGATATGGGCGGCCCGGTTCTCCCGCGCCAGCTTTTCGCCGGTTCTGCCGTTGGACGCTTCCAGCACCTTGTCGCACTCCGGCAGGGCGGCACGCACGGCCTCATTGAGATAGGCGCGGTGCAGCGCATCGTCTTCAACGATCAGCACGTCCATGTCACACATCCTCCCGCCGGTCGAAAGCGCTTTCCGGCAGCGTCACGGTAATGCGGGTTCCGGCTCCCGCGCCGTTGCCGCCAATATCGAACCGCGCCGAAATCAGCCGCGCCCGCGTTTTCATGTTGCCGATGCCGAGACCGCCGCACGCCCCGCCGCCACCGCCGCCACTGCCGTCATCACTGACAGTCACCCGCAACCCGCCATCGACGGAGGAGAGCGTCACGGCAATGGTTTCCGGCTGCGCATGGCGAATGGCATTGTTCACCGCCTCCTGCACGATGCGGAACAGCGAGATGGCCACCGTCTTGTCGAGCGTTTCCACCAGCCCGTCGGTCTTATCGGTTACCGACCATTCAATCACATATCCGCTGTCACGAACGGAGCGGTCGACATAGGTCTCGATGGCCTGCACGACACCGAACAATTGCAGGATGGAGGGTTTCGCCTCCTCGATGATCTCGCGCAGATCCTGCATGCAGTGCTGCAGGCTGCGTACCACCGGCTCCAGCATCTCGCCCGAAACGTCGGCGGCATGGCTCATGCGTTCGATACGCCGCGCCAGTCGTGTGAGATCCGCCAGCGTCTGGTCGTGCAGATCCATGCCGATGCGCTGCCGCTCGGCCTCCAGCGCCTCGGTCAATTGCAGGGCGCCCAGCCGCAGGCCCTCTTCGCGGGCATTGGCGCGCGCCTCCTCGATGGCAGACCTTTTCGCCTGCTCGGCGGCGCGGATGGCGTAGAAATAGGGCGCCAGCAAATCCGCAACCGCGCGGGCATTGGCGACATCCTCCACCGTATAGGCATCCGACTGATGTGAGGAACAGCTGAGCGCGCCGATGATATCGCCATGCACCTTCATCGGCACATGCAGGCGGCTATGCAGGCCAAGTTCGATGATCGGGCTTGAAAACGATCCTTCGAAATGAAAGCGCGGATCGGCGCAGGCATCGCCGCTCAAAAGATATTCGACCGCACCTGACAGCAGGGACCGGATCGGGCTGCCGGTCAGAAGGGCGGGCGGCTGCCGGCTCCAGGCGCTGACCAGACCGCTCTCATAGGCAATATGGTATTTGTCATCCAGCTGCTTGATGCAGACATCCATATGGTCATGCGGGATGATATGGCTGATCTCTGTCGCAACCGCCTGAATGATGGCATTGAATTCCAGCTGCCCGGCAAGCAGCCGAGAAATGCCCATATAGTGGTGAAAGAGCGCGCTTTTCGGCGTATCCAGCATGTGCGGACGCCCTCCCAAGCGCCTGCCTTCGACCATTGCGGCTGACATGACCCGTCAGAACGCCGCATCATCCATTCTGCGCCGGGCAAGGCCGTTTCGTCCTGCGGGTTCCCGCATGCTTTCTGCGGAAACCCGCAGGAAGATTGCCGTGATCCGCCTATACAAGCCAAATCTTCTTGGTCATTCTCGCTTGTACTGGGGAACGGAGCTCCAGTGCAACGGGATTTCGTCTGCTGCCGAGGAGATTTGCGGCGGGTGAGGGTTCCGGCCCCGAAAGGGCAAGCCACCAGGGAGGAAAATCAATGGCTTTCAGAAAGATGCTTCTGGCGTCGGCCGCTGTCGCGTGCGCAGCCTTGCCGATCACCGCTCATGCCGATACGTCGGCCAAAAAAATCGCACTTTCGAACAATTACGCAGGCAATTCCTGGCGTCAGGCGATGCTGACCAGCTGGGACAAGATCACCAAACAGGCTGTTGCCGACAAGCAGGTCGCGGCGGCCGACGCCTTCACGACCGCCGAAAACCAGGCGACCGAACAGGCGGCGCAAATCCAGAACCTCATTTTGCAGGGTTATGACGCCATCGTCATCAACGCCGCTTCGCCGACTGCCCTCAATGGCGCGGTGAAGGAAGCCTGTGATGCCGGCATTACCGTCGTTTCCTTCGACGGCATCGTCACCGAACCCTGCGCATGGCGTATCGCGGTGGATTTCAAGGCGATGGGTGAAAGCCAGATCGACTATCTGGCCAAGGCCATGCCGAAGGGTGGCAATCTGCTCGAAATTCGCGGCCTTGCCGGCGTTTCGGTGGATGACGAAATCCATGCCGGCATCGCCGCCGGTGTCGCCAAGAACCCGCAGTTCAAGATCGTCGGTTCGGTGAATGGCGACTGGGCACAGGATGTCGCGCAGCGCGCCGTTGCCGGTATCCTGCCAAGCCTTCCCGAAGTTGCCGCGGTGGTGACGCAGGGTGGTGACGGCTACGGTGCCGCACAGGCTTTCGCCGCCGCCAAGCGCCCGACGCCGACCATCGTGATGGGCAACCGCGAAGACGAGCTGCAATGGTGGAAACAGCAGAAGGATGCCAGCGGTTACGAGACCATGTCCGTCTCCATCGCCCCCGGCGTTTCGACGCTGGCTTTCTGGGTGGCGCAGCAAATCCTCGACGGCAAGGATGTGAAGAAGGATCTGACCGTTCCATTCCTGCGCATCGACCAGGCCAATCTTGAGGAAAACCTCAAGACTACCCAGAAGGGCGGCGTGGCGAATGTCGAATATTCGCAGGCGGACGCACAGAAGGCCATCGCCGCCAAATAGGCGAGCCGGTTCACAACAGATAGCTGCGGCGCTCCGAAACGGGTGTCGCGGCAACTACCGATATTATCCGATTTTCACATCACTGGCGTAATTGCTCATGAATGACATCATCGAGGCGGAAGAGGTCGTCGCCGCACGCGGCGTCAAGGTCGTGTTCGGCGCCGTGCGCGCGCTGGATGGAGCCGATCTCATCATCCGTGCCGGGGAATGCCTCGGGCTCGTCGGCCATAATGGCGCGGGAAAATCCACCATCGTCAACGTCATCAATGGCGGGCTGACGCCACATGAAGGTTCCGTTTCCTATCGCGGCGAGCAAGGCCGGCATGGCATCGCCGCCGCCCGCGCCAGCGGCGTGCGCTGCGTGTTTCAGGAACTGTCGCTCTGCCCAAACCTCACGATCAGCGAAAATGTCCGCATCATGCATGCCGCAATCGGCGGCCGGAACTGGCGCGGCCGTGCGCTGACGACGATTCGGCAGACATTGGACGAAATTTTCCCCGGCCATGGCATCGATTGCGAGCTGACGATTTCCGAATTGTCCATCGCCGAACGGCAGATGGTGGAAATCGCCATCAATTTCTGCCGGACCCCGGAGGCGCCAAGACTGGTGATCCTCGATGAGCCGACGTCTTCGCTCGATGCCGGCCTTGCCGAGCAGTTAATGGATTATGTCCGCCGTTTCGTGCGTGAGGGCGGCTCCGTCCTGCTGATCTCGCATATTCTCGGGGAAATTCTCTCGACCGCCACCCGCATCGTCGTCATGAAGGATGGCCGGGTTGTGGCCGATCGGAAGGCTGAGGAATTCACTACGCGCTCGCTGGTCGAAGCCATGGGCAGCGTCGTAAAGGAACAGGACAGGCGGCGGGGAGAAAGCCGCAAGGCAGGCGAAAAAGTGCTCTCCATGCCGGCGCGGCGCGGCGAAGGCCTCGCCTTTGAGGCCTTTCGCGGCGAGATCATCGGCCTTGCCGGCCTCGGCGGCCACGGCCAGACTGAAGCATTGCTCGATCTTTATCTCGCGCAGAACAACAGCTGGCTGCCGTCGCGAAAGACCGATATCGCCTTCGTGGCGGGCGACCGCAGTCTGAACGGCACCTTCCCGCTCTGGAGCATCCTGAAGAACCTTTCCATCGCCTCGCTCAGGGATATTTCATCGGCAGGCATGGTGGACAGGGACAAGGAAAAGGCGGTTGGCGCGCAGTGGAAACAGCGTATCGAAATCCGCACGCCCGATATGGGCAACAAGATCCTCTCGCTCTCCGGCGGCAACCAGCAAAAGGTGCTTTTCGCCCGTGCGCTCGCCACCACCGCCAGCACGGTTTTGATGGACGACCCGATGCGCGGCGTCGATATCGGCACCAAACAGGAGGTCTATGACATCTTGAGAACCGAAGCTTCCCACGGCCGCACCTTCATCTGGTATTCCACCGAAATGGATGAAATCCGCCTTTGCGACCGGGTCTATGTGTTCCGCGACGGCGCCATTCAGGCGGAACTCGTTGGCGATGACATTACCGAGCAGAATGTGCTGGCCGCCTCCTTTGCCGGCGAGGACCACGCATGAAACTCTCGGCAAACGCACTCCGCCTCATCATTCCCGCCGCCTCGCTCGCCTTCCTGCTTGCTGCCGTCTTTTACATGCAGCCGCGCGCCATGAGCTATACCGGCATGAACCTGCTGTTCAATCTGGCGGTGCCGATCGCACTTGCCACCATTGCGCAGATGCTGATCATGTCGGTCAACGATCTTGACCTGTCGATGGGCACCTTCGTCAGTTTCTGCGCCTGCGTCACCGCCACCTTCCTGCAGACGACGCCACTGCTGGGGATCGCGATCTTTGCCGGCGCGATTGCGGTTTATGCCGCACTCGGGGCCATCATCCATATCCGTGCCCTGCCCTCCATCGTCGTCACACTCGGCATGAGCTTCGTCTGGGGCGGTCTGGCCGTGCTCATTCTGCCCTCTCCTGGTGGTCAGGCCCCCGCCTTCATTCGGGCACTGATGACAGCCAAACCACCGCTGGTGCCGATCGCCATCGTCGCCAGCATCCTGATCGCGGTCGTCGCGCATTACATCGTCATGCGCTCCTCCTTCGGCGTTTTGATGCGTGGCGTCGGCGGCAATTTCCGCTCCGTCGAGCGTTCTGGCTGGTCGGTGGTCGGCATCCGCGCCGCCACCTTTGCGCTGGCCGGTTTCTTCGCGGTGCTGTCGGGCATCGCCCTTGTCGGACTGACGACCGCGGCTGACGCCAATATCGCCCTGCGTTACACGCTGCTGTCGATTGCCGGCGTGATCCTCGGCGGCGGTGAATTTGTCGGCGGAAGGGTGTCGCCCATCGGCGCTGTCATCGGCGCGCTGACGCTGACGCTTGCCGGCTCTTTCCTGTCCTTCATGCGCATTTCGCCGGACTGGCAGATCGGCGCGCAGGGCGCGATCCTCATCATCGTGCTTGCCTTGCGCATCCTGCTCAACCGTCTTGAAAAGCGGGAGAAAAATCAATGAACGGGCTGTCATCCCTCACGAAAAAACCATGGATCTGGTCTTTCGCCGCAACGGCTGCGGTGTGGATCATCACCGTGCTCTTCACCGGCGGCGCAAGTTCCTTCGGCCTGTCGCATGCAGCACTCACCTTCGCGGCCTTTTCCGTCATCGTCGGCATCGGCCAGATGTTCGTCATCACGCTCGGGCCGGGCAATATCGACCTCTGCGTACCCGCGACAATGACGCTGTCAGGCACGCTGGCGCTGAAATTCATGGATGTGTCCGATGGTCTCATTCTGCCCGGACTGCTGATCGCCATCCTGATCGGCATCGCCATCGGCATCGGCAATTATGCGCTGATCAAGCTCTTGCGCATCCCGCCGATCATCGCGACGCTATCGATGAGCTTCATCGTGCAATCCATCGCCATCTGGTCGAACCGCGGTCTGCGTATCAAGCCGCCTGAGACACTGGCGACATTCGCGATATCAAGCTCTTTCGGCATTCCGAACGTCGCACTTGTCGCGTTGCTGCTCTCGGTCGTCGCCTGGCTGCTGCTAGATCGCACTTTCTATGGGCGCTGGATTTCCGCGATCGGCCAGAGCACCTTTGCCGCCCGCATGACCGGCATTCCGGTGGATGGCACCCGTTTCGTCACCTATGTGCTTTGCGCGGTGCTGGCGGCGATTGCCGGTTATCTTCTCGCCAGCTTCTCCGGCGGTGCTGCGCTCAACATGGGTTCGGAATATCTGCTGATGTCGATCGCCGTGGTCGTCATCGGCGGAACGGCGGTGGCGGGTGGGGATTCCAACGTGCCCGGCATCTGGGGCGCCTCGCTCTTCATGTTCCTGGTGGTTTCGATGCTGAATACCTATGGTTTCGGCGCCGGCATCCGCCTCATCCTCACCGGCCTCATCATCATTTCAGTCATTCTTCTGGCAAGCGGCCCCAAGGCCACGCGCTGACCCCAAACAACAAGCCCACAAGCGGACCACGCTCATGACCACAGACAACACCTCCCCTTACGAAATCCACGACGACCGCTTCCGCCATCTGATCGTCGGCAATGCCGAGCTGGAAGAGCTTTATTCCGGCTGCCGCTGGGCCGAAGGCCCTGTGTGGTTCGCCGATCTGAACTGCCTGCTATTCAGCGACATTCCCAATCAGCGCATGCTGCGCTGGGTGCCGGATGGCGGCATCTCGGTGTTCCGCCACCCCTCCAACTTCACCAACGGCAACACACGTGACCGGCAGGGACGACTGGTTTCCTGCGAACATGGCGGCCGCCGCGTTACCCGCACCGAAGTCGACGGGTCGATCACGGTTCTCGCCGACAGCTATGGCGGCAAACGGCTCAATTCGCCCAACGATGTGGTGGTGAAATCAGACGGCAGCATCTGGTTCACCGACCCCACCTACGGCATTCTCTCCGACTACGAGGGCTACAAGGCCGAGCCGGAACAGAAGACTCGCAATGTCTACCGGCTCGATCCCGCAACCGGAAAGATCGACATCGCCATCGATGACTTCATGCAGCCGAACGGCCTTGCCTTCTCGCCGGATGAAACGAAACTCTATATCGCCGACAGCTCCTACAGCCACGATGTCTCCCGCCCGCGCCATATCCGCGTCTTCGACGTGGTGGACGGCGTAAAGCTCACCAATGGCCGGGAATTCTGCAATCTCGACAATGGCCTGCCGGACGGATTCCGTCTGGATACGGCCGGCAATCTGTGGACCAGCGCCGGTGATGGCGTTCACTGCTTTGCGCCCGATGGCGCGCTCATCGGCAAGATCAAGGTGCCGCAGACGGTTGCAAACCTCACCTTTGGCGGCCCGAAAAAGAACCGGCTGTTCATCACCGCAACGAAATCGCTCTATTCGGTGTATGTGGCCGCAACCGGTGCGCAGAAGCCCTGATACGCTGAAAGCGTAGAATTCAGACCGCGAAGGAACTGGCAAGACGGCTGTGTCGCGTTATAAATGCGGCATGAGTGACGATTCCAGCCCCTTCCTGACTGATGACATGGAGTTCGACGGCGAAGCGCAGGCCGTTGAGCCTACCAGCCGAATGCTGTCCTGGGCGCGCAATTCCGCCCTCTACCGGCTGGAACAGCGGATGATGACGGAAAAGCAGCTGCGCGATGCCATCACGCGCAAGGCACGGGAAAAATTCGAGAAGATCAGCCCGGCGCAGGTAAAGGCGCTCGGCGACTTTGCCGTGACCTTTGCCTATGGCATCAAGGCGCTTGATGATACGGCCTATGCGGAAATTGCCGTGCGAAGCGGCCAGCGCAGCGGCAAATCGAAACGTGGGCTGGCGCAGAAACTTCAGATCAAGGGCATCGCCCGGGAAACGGCAACAGCCGCGTTGCAGGAGACCAATGATCTGGTCGCCGCCGTCATCTTCGCGCGCAAGCGCGCCTTCGGGCCGTTTCGCCGTGTCGAACTTGACGAGAAACGAAAGGGCAAGGAGTTTTCCGCCTTCGCCCGCAATGGCTTCGGCTTCGAGATCGGCGCGAAGGTCATGGCGATGACCTTCGAAGAGGCGGAAGAGATAATCGCGGAAGCACCGCTCTGACGATTATTGCGGCAGGGGATGCGTTTTCAGATAGGCGATCAAATCCGCAATATCGGTTTCGCTCCACAGTCCGAAAAAGCGCATCGAATTGCCCGGGATCGCCTTCTTCGGGCTGGCGATGAATTTCTGCAGTTCGTCTTCCGTCCAGACCCGGCCAGCCGCGCCGGCATCCTTCAGCGCCTGCGAATAATGGCCGTAATCGGCCACCGAAGCCATCGGCCTGCCGACCACACCCATCAGATGCGGACCCATGCGGGTGCGCGGCGTATCGGCACTGTGGCAGGTGGAACAGCGGCTGAAAACCTTTTCCCCATGCGCCGCATCCCCTTCGGCGAAGGCGCTCGCCGCGAGGAGGGAAAACACGGTCGCTGCCGCAATATATCTGGATACGGAAATCATGGCCCGGATAATACAACGCCCTCCCCGTCTGACAACGAAGAGGGCGCGTTTTGACATGCGACAGAATGCCCGGTCAAAGCACCGGGCGATTTGCCAGTCAGTTCATGGCCGTCAGCGTAACCGAGGTGCCGGTGGCAGCAAGGTTGAGACCAACCTGACCCGTCACGCTGACCGTCTGCAGCTGGATCGAGCCGGAGGTGCCGCCAACGAGGATGTTCGTGCCAACGCCAAGACCAACGGTCACTTCAGCCGTTGCGCCCTGATAAAGGCCGCCGAGCGAACCACGGTGGTAACCGGCGGTCGGGGCGAAAACGGCCCAGACCAGACGGCCCTGTGTGGTGAAGCCGAGGTCAACGCCCATCTTGCGGATGGCGCCGGTGTAATGGTCGGTGCGGCGTGCGCCCATCGTGGACTGGAAGGTGCAGTCCAGTTCCTTGGCGGAACCGAGAACATAACCAACACCACCACCGATATCGCAGCTCAGATAACCGATCTTGACGCCGTTGCGGTCGTCCTGCTCCTGCGGAGCGGGCTCATATCTCGCAAGGTCGGCAGCCAGTGCGGATGCAGCCCCACCGAGGCCCATCGTCAATGCGGCAAAAGTTACGGCAACAGCCTTTTTCATCTTATTTTCTCCTGTTTTAGTCCTACCCGCAGCAGCCCTTCTTGCCCTCTCCGGATATTGAATTCCGCACTGTTAACGTTTGTTCCCTGAAATCGATCCAAAACAACTTAATTGGATGCAAGGAAAGGAAAGCGGTTAACAATGTCTAATGGCGGTAGGATGCCATTAAGACATTGTTAGGGCGGAAAATGCGTTGAAAATGACTGTCAACAACAAGCGCTTTCAGGCGTTGTTTTGCTGCAACAAGCTCAAAGCGGCAGCGCGACCGGCAAGCCGGTGGCGGCATGCATCATGACATCCATGCGCACTCCATAAATCCGCTCCAGCGCCTCTGGCGTCATGATCTCCTGCGGGGTTCCTCTTTCAATCAGATTGCCGGAATGCAGGGCGACGATCTCGTCGCAAAAGCGTGCCGCCATGTTGACATCGTGCAGCACCACGATGACGCCGAGACCCTTTTCGCGCGACAGTCTCTGCACCAGCGACAACACTTCGATCTGATGTGCGAGATCAAGCGCCGATATCGGTTCGTCCAGCAGCAGGCTTTCGGCATTCTGGGCCACCAGCATGGCAAGCCATACGCGCTGGCGCTCGCCACCGGAAAGCGTGTCCACAAGCCGGTCGCGGAAGGCCACGGTGTCGGTCAGCTCGATGGCCTCATCCACCTTCTCCTGATCCGCCCTGGTGAACTGGCCGAGCGCGCCATGCCAGGGATAGCGACCGAGCGCCACCAGCTCCTTGGCGAGCATGCCTGAGGCGGCCGGCGTATATTGCGGCAGATAGGCGAGTTTTCGCGCAAACTCCCGATTGCCCCAGTCACCCAGCGTCTTTCCCTCAAACGACACTTTACCAGCCGTTGGCTCCTGGATCCGCGCCAGAATCTTGAGCAACGTCGATTTTCCCGAACCATTATGGCCGATCAGGCCGATTGTCTTGCCGGTTGCAAAACTTGCCGTCAGCGGCTGCAGCAATGTTCGGCCGGGCACCTCCATCGTCACGCCTTCCAGCGAAAAAAGCGGGGTATCGTCGTAGCCGGCGGCAAGCGCTGCCTCACCCATGGTTCTTATCTCCGTAAATGCCCAGACACATCATTGGCGCCTGCCTGAAAGCCAGATCAGGTAAGGCGCACCGGCCAGTGCCGCAAAAAGCCCAAGCGGCAGCTCATAGGGAAAGGTGACCGTTCGCGCCCCGAGATCGGAAAGCGCCATCAACACCGCTCCGAAAAGGAATGAAGCCAACAGATGGTCGCGCGGCGTGGTGAAGCCGGCGCGAAGCGCAATATGCGGCGCCATCAGCCCGACGAAACTCAAGGGACCGACAAGCAGCGAGGCCGCACCGGTGGCGATGCCGGCCACCGCGATGACGGCAATGCGTGCGAGACTGAGCGGCAGCCCGAGGGAAAGCGGCACATCCCGGCCGAGCGGCAGAATTGTCAGCCAGCGCGTTACCGACAGGGCACCCGAAAGCAGAACGACGGAAAGCACGGCAAGAAATATCGCCGAAGCGGGCGTCGCCGTCGAACCCGAACCGCTGAGCCAGGCAAGAATCTGCCAGGCGCGCTGGTCACCAATGGCAAGCAGGGCCGAAAGCACCGCCGAGCAGAGCGAACTGACAGCAATACCGGCAAGCAGTATTTTTTCCGGCGCCAGATATCGGCGCACCGCAAAGAACAGCACGAGGGTCATGACCGCCGCCGAGCCGATGCCGGCACCCAGGAACAATTCAAAGAGGCCTGCCGCCGGAAAAATCGTGATGGCGGCGGCAAAACCGAGGCCTGCGCCGCCGCTGACGCCGATTACCTCCGGGCTTGCCATGGGATTGCCGGTCAGCCTTTGGAGAAGCGCACCCGCCATGGCCAGCAGACCGCCGGCGGCGATGGCCGCCACCAGCCGCGGCCAGCGGAACGGCAGAAGGCTTTGCAGGTCACCGGCACCCAGCACTGTCCAGCCATCCGGGCCTTTGCCAATGGCCAGCGCTGCAAAGATCAGCACCGCCATGATCACAAGCACTGGCAGCAGCGCGGCGAGCCGGCGCCTTGCCGCAACATCGCCGCCTTCGCTGCGATGGACGTCGGTCGGCCGGATTTTCGGCAACAGCCACAGAAGCAGCGGTCCGCCGATCAGCGCCGTCACCGCGCCCGTGGGGAAAACTTCGGCCGTCGTGCTTGCCAGAAGCTGAACGAGACCATCACAGAACCAGAGCAGCAGCCCGCCCAGCAGTGGTGAAACCATGAGCACTGCGGATGACCGCCGCACGCCGAGTGCCCGGGTGAGCGCCGGTGCGGCAAGGCCGATGAAACTGACGAGGCCGACCGCAGCGGCAACGAAGGCGGCAAGCGCGACCGCAACGGCCGCGACCGCCAGCCTGATCGAAAACAGCGATACGCCGAGCGATCGCGCGCCGGCATCGCCAAGACCGACAACCGTCAATGGCCTTATCAGCAAACCGGTCAGCACAAGGCCGGCGAGAAGCTGGAAGGCAAGGGAAAAGGCATTCGACCAGTCCTGCTGGCTGAGCGAGCCGCCGTTCCAGACGACAAGCGACATCAGATATTCGCCCTGCGCCAGCGTCAGCGCCGCCGAAACGGAGGCGGCAGTAATGCCAACCAGCAGCCCAGATACCACCATGGTCACCGGCTCGAAGGACCGCCGCCAGCCGAGAAGGAAGACAATGCCGGCGGCGGCGGCAGCGCCCGTGAGTGCCACCAATGCACGATTGCCATCCAGCGCCGAGGGAAAGAACAGGGTGGCGATGACGATGGCCAGCTGCGCACCGGCGGAAATGCCGAGCGTCGAGGGGTCGGCAATCGGATTGCGCAGCAATTGCTGGAGAAGCGCACCGGACAGGCCGAGCATCGCACCCGCCAGAATGGCGACAGCTGCACGCGGCATCAGGCTGAAGGCGAAAATCACCTGATCCATCGACAGCTTGGCGGCATCGAATGGCAGGCCGGGCCATGCACTGAAAGGTAGCCGCTGCAGGCCGGCATGCAGCGAAAGCCCGCAGGCCAGCACGAACAGAAGCCCGCAGAAAAGCTGGAGAGGCCGCGCCGTCACAGGGCTTCTCCCTGCGCCGTCAAAGCCTCGGTCAGAAGCTGCGCGAAACGCATGCCGGCGGTGATGCCGCCATAGGGACCGATATTGCCGAGCGTCACCACGCGGTTTTCCCGCACGGCCGGAAGGGCCCGCCAGATGGCGCTGTTGCGCAGGCTCTCACGGGCTTCCACCGGAATATCGGAGACGATGACGATACGCGCCTCCGGCGACGCGGCGAGATTTTCCAGCGGCACCGGCGCTGCGAAAGTGAATTGCGAACGATCCACCCAGGCATTGGCGAGCCCCAGCCGACCAAGCACATCCCCGAACATGCTGTCCGCACCAAACGCACGAAAATGCCGGGCGTCACCAATATTGATCACATAGGTCGGCCGCGCGGAAAAACCGGCAAGGCGGGTGCGCATGGCTTGCAGCGCCGCGTCCGTTTCGCTCAAAACCCTGCGCGCCTCATCAGCCCGGCCGAGCTTCTCGCCAAGAGCCGACACTGCCGCAAGCGCCTTTCCGAAAGGCGGCTCGCCCTTCACGTAAAAGGGCAGCGAGAAGACCGGCGCAATCGCTTCCAGCCTGCCGGTGTAGCGCGTGTAAAAAGGCGAGATCAGAATGAGATCCGGCCGCGTCAATTGCAGTAGCTCGAAATTCGGTGCGCCGCGCAGACCAAGATCAACGACGTTCTCAGGGATTTCCGGCTCGACCGCACCAACCCTGAACTGGATGAGCTCGGTTGCAGCCACCGGCATGACGCCGAGCGCCACGGAGGTTTCGAGCATGGCCCAGTCGATTGCGGCGATGCGGGGCGTCACCGCCGCCCGCGCCTTGCCTGCAAGAGCCGAAGCGGCGAGCAGGCCTAAAAATTCCCGCCGCCCCCAAAGGGGGGACATCCATAGATCCTTGCGCGTCATGCCCCTGCTGCTTCACTTGATATGGCTTCACCAACGATAGGTCAGCTTGCCCATAACCGTTCTTCCGTCACCGTAATAGCATCCGAAAGTGGAGCAACTAGAAATATATTCTTTATCAGTCAAGTTTTGCACGAGGAGCGAAGCGCGATAGCCGTTCTTCTCGTAATGCACACCGAGATCGAGCAAAGCGAGACCCTTCATCTCGAAGGTATTGGCCGCATCGCCATAACGCTTTCCGACATAACGGACGCCGCCGCCGATCCCGAAGCCTTCAAGCGCCGTATCCTCCGCGAATGTATAGTCGAGCCACAGGCTCGCGGCATGCTGTGGTGCATTGTCCAGTTCCCTGCCGTTGTTGACGCGGCCCGCCACTTCGCTGTCCATGTAGGTATAGGCCGCACGCAGATCGAGCCCGTCGGCAATGCTTGCAACGCCTTCAAGTTCGAGGCCTTTCACGTGCGCCTCGTCCATCTGCTGCGTCACGCCGCCCACCGTCGTCGTCACATTCTTCTGCTTCAGATCATAGATCGCCGCGGAGAAGAAACCGTCGAAACCTTCGGGCTGGTATTTGATGCCGGCTTCCCATTGCTCGCCGGTGGTCGGCTTCGGCGCATCGCCGACAGCCGGCTGCGGCACCGGTTCGAAGGACGTGGCATAGCTGACATAGGGTGCGATGCCACCATCGAAGAGATAGCTGACGCCGACGCGACCGGTGAGCTTGTGGTCGTCCTTGTCGAGTGCACGATAGGTCGTGCCGTTGAAGGTCGTGCCGCCGGTACTCGCCCAATCCTGCCGAAGGCCAGCAGTGATGCGCCAGTTCTCAATCGCCATCTCGTCCTGCGCATAAAGGCCGATCTGGGAGATATCCGTCTTCACATCGGCATAAAGCGTGCGCGAGGTCAGGCTGATCGGCCCGCCATAGACCGGGTTGACGGGATTGAGCGGCGTCGCGGCCCAGAATTCGGTTTTGACGTTGTTATCGAAATAACGATAATCCAGCCCGACAAGCAGGGTGTGATCCACCGGCCCGGTTGAAAAATCCGCCTGCAGGCTGTTGTCGATATTGAAGGTATTCAGCAGCTCGTCCTGCAATGTCGCATTCCGGCGGATGAGATTGCCGATCATGCCACCGCTGGTCGAAGACATGCCGAGCGCCCGGTAGGACCAGTCGAAATTGGAATAACGTGCATTTTGCCGGAAGGTGAAAGTATCGTCGAAACGATGCTCGAATTCATAGCCGATATTGGTGAATTTACGGTTCGACGTATCAAAGGACGGATCGCCGACATAAAAACTGCGGTCCAGCATGTTGCCAGGCCGCGAATACGTCAGCGCCGGCGGCAGGCCGGAAGGTGAACTTGGATTATCGTGCTGATAGGACGCAAGAACCGTCAGCTTCGTATCCTCGTCCGGCTGCCATGTGAGAGCCGGCGCAATGAAATAACGATCGTTCTGCAGATTGTCGGTCTGGGCATGGGCATTGCGGGCAAGACCGGTCAGCCGATAGGCGAAGCTGTCGCTATCCGCCACAGGACCACCAATATCGAACATCGACTGGTAATAATCGAAGCTGCCGATCTGCGCGCCTACTTCACCGAAACGCTCGAAGGTCGGCCGCTTGCTGACGAGATTGATGAGTCCACCGGGATTACCCTGACCATAAAGCACCGAGGCCGGCCCGCGAATGACCTCCACCCGCTCCAGGCCATAGACTTCGTAGGAGGGTGCACCGGCCGTGCGCATCAGCCGGAGACCATTGAGGAACTGCAGCTGGTTTCCGGCGAAGCCGCGAATACGCGGCGCATCAAAGCGCGGATCGGAGCCTGACGGCTGCGCGACGACACCAGGCACATAATTCAGCGCCTCGCTGAGATTGCGGACATTCTGCGCATCCATCTGATCCCGGGTGATGACGGAGACCGATTGCGGCGTCTCGATCAGGGATCGGCCGGTCTTGGTGGCACTGGCGCTGGTTTTCGCCACATAACCCTTCACGGGAGCCTTGGGGTCCTGTTTTTTGGCGCCTTCCACGGTGATGGTCTGGAGCACCGTCGTCCCGGCTTCTTGAGCAAGGGCAGCGCCTGAGGATAAAAACGCCACATAGGCAATGGCGGCGCAGCCGCCGGCCAGAATGGAAATGTGTTTGGTTTTTCCCTGCACGCCAAGACCCTTTATCACCCGCACCGTCATTAACGGATATTTTTCTGGAGAATTTAAGTCATCTTATTACGCAAGGTGTAGATTGTGATCCAATAAGCCAGGCCGGTTTTTTTCAGAACTATTGATTATGAAAAACACGATCGATAATAGCTTGGAATTATTCAAATCTACTGCGAAAGGCCGCAATGATGGGCAGGAAGCCGGCAAGCCGGGCGGACACATTCGAGCTGCGCCACCTGCGCTATTTCACCACGCTGGTGGATGAGCGCAATTTCGAGCGCGCCGCCGCCCGCCTCGGCATTGCCCAGCCGGGTTTGAGCCAGCAGATCATGGCGCTTGAGGATATTGTCGGCATGCCGCTGCTCGACCGGACACGCCGCTCGGTAAAGCTCACCACGCCCGGCCAGCTGCTCTACGAGGATGCCCGGAAAATCCTCGCCAATGCCGAGGCAACGCTTGCGGCCCTCAAACGTGTGGATCGCGGTGAGACCGGCCGCATCTCCATCGGTTATGTGGCCTCCGCCGCCTATTCCGGCCTGCTGATAAAGTCCATCGCCAGTTTCCGCGCTTCCCATCCCGATGTGGAACTGCAACTGATCGAAATGGAGATGCGGCTGCAACTGGCCAAGATCGCCGACGGCAATCTGGATTTCGCTTTCATCCGCCCACCGGCGCCCATTCCGGAAGGGGTCGCCACACAGGTGGTTCTGCGCGAACCGCTGATGGCGGCGCTGCCGGAAAATCATCCCCTGGCCTTTGCGCTGCAGGTCGACCTGAAGAATCTTGCAGGGGAAACCTTCATCACCCCGCGGCAGCCGCCGGATGTCGGCTTTCATTACAATACAATAGAAGCCTGCAACGAGGCCGGGTTCCAGCCGACGATCAGCCCGGAAGGCCGGGACTACACCACCATTGCCAGCATGGTGGCCATCGGTCTCGGCGTGGCCTTGGTGCCACGCTCACTCGATTGCCTGAGGTTGCCCGGCGTGCGTTATGTGCCGCTTGCCGCGAGCTCCACCACCTCTGATCTCGCCATCGCCCATCGAAAAACGGAAGCTTCTCCGGCCGTGCGAGCCTTCATTCTCCACACACGCAGCTAAGGCAGAAAGCGTGGCAGCGGCGTACTCCCTGATGTGAACGCAAAATCCGCCACGTCGGATTGCCCGACGGGAATGGCGACAAGGCCTGTGAAGCCAAACGCCGGAGATTGCACGGAAATACCCGTCTTTCGGGAAAACCGCGTGCGGGACCAAAAACACGCCGCAGATATATCGTGCCCGCTTATCCCCGTTGCCCAGATCCGCCGCATAATCACGGCAGATTTCGATTTACGGGAGACAGCAATGGCTGAGACTTACGAACACTACACCGCCGGCCTGGAATCACCGGCATCCCACGGTTTCGACATCGTGCCCGACGATACTAATCCGCTTCCTTCGCCCACGCGTGCCATTTATGTCGGCAATGGCGGGCAGCTTTGCCTCACCCTGCTTTCCGGAACGACCGTCACTTTCCAGAACCTTTCCGCGGGCAGCCTTTTGCCGGTCCGGGCAACACGCGTATTTGCAACCCGCACCACCGCAACGGGGATAATCGGACTGAGCTAGGTGACGCAACGCCAAGGCCCAGCCATCGATCTGAAAGCACCCACGCCTTGATATGACACTTTCATGACAGAGCTTTCAGGTTGATGTCAGCTAAATAACGCATCCGCCATCCATCGGCCCATGCGGCGGCGTGAACGGGGTGTTTCGCTCGTTTTCCGCCACCGCCGGCACATTTGAAATCTGGTGGACCTGGCATTGGCTCTTTTTACCGCGAAAGCGACAGGCGTTGAATCGTATCGTCCGGAAATCGGCAGCGTGCCGCTCAGCCTGCTGACGGCGGCTTATCTGCTGTTTTTCATGAACCAGACATTCTGGTCGAAGGTTCACACCTATCTTTCCGCTTATCCGGTTGCCATCGTTGCGCTGTATGTCGCCATGGCGGCGCTTTTCGGCGCCCTGATCACCATTTTTTCCGCCAAATATCTCATCAAGCCGTTTCTGGTCTTCGTCATATTCGCAGCGGCTGCCGCCTCCTGGTTCATGGACCGTTACGGCGTCGTCATCGACAGCGACATGATCCGCAACGCCATGGAAACCACGCAGGCGGAAGCGGGCAATCTGATTACCCCCGGCTTTGTATGGCACATGGCGATTTACGGACTGGTGCCGTCCATCGTCATCGCCGCCATCCGCATCCGGCATCGGCCAATCCTCGACAAGCTTTTGTGGAACACCATCAGCATCCTGGTGTGCCTCGGCATCGTCGGCATCATCAGCTTTGCGAATTCAAAGACATTCACGACCGCCATCCGGCAGCACAAGGATATCGTCAAAAGCGTCAACCCGTTGTCGCCGATGATGTCCGCCGTCCATTATTTCACGCAGGCCGGTCAGGAAGCCGAAATACAGGTCAGCCCAATCGGCAGGGATGCGAAGGTTCTTCCCGCCGCTGGAGGTGTCCATAAGCCGCGCATCACCGTCATCGTTGCGGGCGAGACCGCCCGCGCCGCGAATTTTTCCCTGAACGGCTATGGGCGCGACACCAATCCGGAACTGGCCAAGCGCGACGTGATCTATTTCCCCAACACGACCAGCTGCGGCACCGCGACGGCGATGTCCATTCCCTGCATGTTCTCGAAATTCCCGCGTTCGCAATATAGCCATAGCAAGGCGCTCGCGAATGAAAACGTCATGGACGTCCTCGTCCACGCCGGTGTCAGCGCAACATGGCTGGACAACAATACCGGCAGCAAGAACGTCGCCGACCGTATCCCCTATTTCGACCTGCCATCCACCAATGACAGCCGCTTCTGCACCGGCGGAGAATGCCGCGACGACATCTTTTTCGACAAGCTCGACGCCTGGCTCAACAACGTCACGAAGGATAGCGTCATCGTGCTGCACCAGATGGGTAGCCACGGGCCGACCTATTATCTGCGCTACACCGACGAATTCCGCAAATTCACACCGGATTGCCGCACAGCCGAGCTTGGCAATTGCAGCGATGCCGAGATCGTCAATTCCTATGACAACACGCTTCTCTACACCGACCACTTCCTCTCGACCGTGATCGACAAGCTGAAAGCACGCTCCGACAGGCTGGCGACCGGCATGATCTATGCCTCCGACCACGGCGAATCGCTTGGCGAGAACGGTGTCTACCTGCATGGCGCACCCTACCTGCTTGCCCCTGACCAGCAGACCCATGTGCCGTTTCTGGTCTGGTTCGACGATGATTTCGCCAAGTCCATGGGGCTTAACCGGGCCTGCCTTGCGAAAAGTGCCGCAGAGGGTGGACGCTCCCACGACAATTATTTCCACAGCATCCTTGGCATGATGAACGTCTCCACTTCCGTCTACGATCCCTCGCTGGACGTCTTCGGCGGCTGCACCCAGCGCCAGAGCAGCTGAACGAACAGTGCTTGACGCTTATCCCGTGAAAGCGATACGCAGGACGACGCGATAAAGGGAGCTGTCTTGCGGGTTCTGCTTGTTGAAGACGATCATGTTTTAGGTGAAGCGTTGCGAGACCATGTCGCAGCGGCCGGCCATGCTGTTGACTGGTTCAAGACGCTGGACGACGCCATGGCGGCAACGCTGACCATGGCCTATGGCCTGATCCTGCTCGACATGCGCCTGCCGGATGGCGAAGGCATCACCCTTCTGCAAGCGCTGCGCAAGCGCGACGACGCCACACCGGTGATCATCCTAACGGCACATGATCAGGTTTCCGACCGGATTGCCGGGCTGAACGCCGGCGCGGATGACTATCTGGTCAAGCCTTTCGACCTCGATGAGCTTTCTGCGCGCATGCTGGCGGTCTCGCGCCGTTACGAGGGCCGCTCGGCGCCCGTCATTCGCCTGCCCGGCATCGAGATCAACCAGGTGGCGCGCAATATCACGGTCGATGGAACGGCACAGACGCTCAGCGCCCGCGAATGGGCCGTGCTTGAAAAACTGGTTGAACATCCCGGCGCCGTCGTCTCCAAAGCCCAGTTGCACGACACGCTTTACGAATTCGGCGCGGAAATAGAAAGCAACACGGTCGAGGTCTATATCAGCCGGCTGCGCAAGAAAATCGGCCATGACCGCGTGGAGACCGTGCGCGGCGTCGGCTACACGATCAAGTGAGCCAGACGGCTAGCAAGTAAATAACAAGTAGGCAGAGATGGCCAGACCGACCAGCATGACCCGCAAGCTCGTGACGGCGCTGACCAGCGTCGTCGCCATATCCTGGCTCCTCGCCTGCGGGCTCGGCGTCATGGTGATGCAGGACGAATTTGCCGAGATTTTCGATGCCGGCGTGCAGGAGACGGCCGAAAGGCTGCTGCCGCTTCTGGCCGACGATCTCAGGGAAAACAACACGGCCCCCGCCTCGCGCAAGCTCAACCCTTCGGCGGAAGGTGCGGAATATCTGACCTATCAGGTGCGCGACCGCGAAGGACAGGTCGTGCTGCATTCGCATGATAGTTCGACGGAGCCTTTCGAAGTCTCACTCGATCCCGGTTTTTCCGAAACCGCGACACAGCGCATCTACACGGTTGCAACGCCGGACGGCAATTATTTCCTGCAGGTCGCCGATGCCTTCGCCAACCGGCGCGAGGCGATCGAGGAAGCGGGGAGTGCGCTGCTTTTGCCCGTACTCATCCTCATTCCCGCCAGCATCTTTGCAGTGATCGTGGTGGTGCGCAGGACCCTGCAACCGATACAGACCCTGCGCGACGAGATCGGCAAAAAGGATGGCGGCAATCTTGCGCCGCTCGAAACGCAGCCTTTTCCCGGCGAACTGCATCCCATCGCCCGCTCGGTCAATCTGCTGCTTGGACGGCTGCGATCAGCAATCGAGGCGGAGCGGGAATTCACCGCCAACAGCGCCCACGAATTGCGCACGCCAATTGCCGGCGCACTGGCGCAGGCGCAGCGACTGCATGCCGATATTCCGCCGGAACTTGCGCCGCGCGTCGAGAATATCGAGAAATCCCTGCAACATCTTGGCCATCTCGCCGAAAAGCTGCTGCAGATGTCACGGGCCGAAGCAAGGATCGGCGTGACCGATACGGCAAATGATGTCATCCCCGTTCTCGAACTCGTCATCGACGACATGGTGAGAACGGCGATAGGCAAATCCCGCATCCGCTTCACCAATCACTGCGAGGACGGACTGCCCTGCAGGATAGGCGCGGACGCCTTCGGCATCATCGTGCGCAACCTTCTCGAGAATGCCCTGATCCACAGCCCGGCGGGAAGCCCGGTGCAGATTTTGGCGGAACAGGACGGCACGATCCGCATCATCAATTCCGGACCGGCAATCGACGGGGCGCTCCTGCCCAAACTGACGACCCGTTTTGCCCGAGGCCCGACCAAGGCGGATGGCACCGGGCTTGGCCTTGCGATCGTCAAAAGCCTGGTGGAACAGACCGGCGGCGAATTGCTGCTTTCTTCACCCGCACCCGGCCGGCAAGACGGTTTCGAGGCGCGCGTAGTTCTGCCTGTCGAAAGCGCCTGAAGGCACCTAAAACAAAAAGCCCCGCCAAAAGGACGGGGCTCTTATGTCTGGATGTACCGCTCAATCCTCGTGGATGTGGCTGTGATCTCGCGTATCGCGCATCTTCACATAGACCACCAGCGACAGCGCAATCATGACCGTTACATACCAGAAGAACCAGTTTTCATGGCCGATCTGCTTGAACTTCAAAGCCACGAACTCCGCCGTTCCACCAAAAATGGTGTTCGCCAGCGCATAGGGCAGCGCCACGCCAAGCGCGCGGATATGGGCGGGGAACATTTCCGCCTTCACCACCGCATTGATGGAGGTGTAGCCGGTAACGATCAGCAGGCCGACCAGAACGAGGGCGAAAGCCATGATCGGATCGGTCGTCGTCGCCAGCGTGGTGAAGATAAGGTAGGTAAACAGCGTGCCGAGAATGCCGAAACCCACCATCAGCGGTTTGCGGCCGACCTTGTCGGACAGCGCACCGGCAAGCGGCTGGCACAACATGAAGACGAAAAGCGCCGCCGTGGTAATTTCAGTCGCACTTTCCTTGCTGAAACCGGAGGTGTTGACGAGGAATTTCTGCAGATAGGTGGTGTAGGCGTAGAAGGCGAGCGTGCCGCCTGATGTCAGCGCCATGACCATCAATGCTTCCCGCGGATAGTGCTTGAAAAGCGCCCATCCGCTGGATTTCGGCTTGTCGGCGTGGCCGGCCTTGGCATTTTCGAAAGACTGCGTTTCGGCAAGGCCACGACGGATATAAAATACCGCAATCGCCAGAATGCCGCCGATGAAGAAGGGAATGCGCCAGCCCCACTCGCCAAGCTGTGTCGGCGTCAGCATCCGCTGCAGCACCAGAAGCACCGCCAGCGCCAGAAGCTGGCCGGAGATCAGCGTTACATACTGGAAGCTGGAGAAGAAGCCGCGACGGCTCTTGCCGGCCATTTCACTGAGATAGGTAGCGCTGGCGCCATATTCGCCGCCGACGCTGATGCCCTGCAGAAGGCGGGCGAAAACCAGAATGGCAGGCGCGGCAATGCCGATCGTCTCATGGCCGGGTGTAATGGCGATCAGCAGGGAGCCGAGACACATCAGCGTAACGGACAAGGTCAGGCCGGCCTTGCGGCCCTTGCGGTCGGCATAGGTGCCCATGAACCAGGCTCCGATGGGCCGCATCAGAAATCCGACGGCGAAAACGGCGGCAGCGCTCAACAGTTCGGCGGTCTGGTTTCCGGAAGGGAAGAACACCGGCGCGAAATAAAGGGTGAAGGCCGAATAGACGTACCAGTCGTACCATTCGACGAGATTGCCCGCCGATCCGCCGATAATGGATTTCAAACGGGTTTTCTGATCCGGCGCGGTGGCGGGACCATTTGCCATAATGTTCACGGGTAAACTCCAATTCATCTTCGTCTGGAGATGGAAGGGCGAACGGAAGGTGTGATAATTTGTCGCTCTTGGCGGGGGTATATACCCGTCATGCTGCAATGCGCAAGTTTATGCTGCATTGCAGCAAGGCGGTGAAAACGTCAGAAGTGACCCGCGTCCTCGTGAAGCCCGGCTCTCCATACCGGTCCGCGCCGCAGGATCGGCGACGATGATACCGGGAAAAGCAGAACCGGGCCATTGCAATCCGTCTTGTAAGCCGTGCGCGCTCAAACTAAAAAATATCAATGATTTATGATATATCGGACATCCAGATCGAAAAGCTTCTCATCGCCGCCGCCCGCGCAGGCGAAGCGCTGGCGCGGCTGGACGAGCGGATCAGCCGCTCGCCGATGAAACACGGCTTCATCGAAAGGCAGGATTTTACCGATGCGATTTCCTCCATGTGGGTCGATGGCGAACTTGTCCATATGGAAGATCTGGTCCTGCATGACGCCCATATGGACGTGCGCGCACCTACCCACGAGATGACGGCGGCGCACCGGATCTTGCGGTCGAGGCGGCTGATCTTTTCCAATGCTGCCGGCTGGGCTTTCACCGCGCCCGGCCTTTCCAGATTACGGGGCAGAGCCACACTTGCAGCCGACGAGGTGTCACGTCCCCGGGAAACCGGAGATCACACCCGCAGCGACGAGAGCGGGACGGATGGAGAAGTGTTGCTGGACGGGGCTTTCTCCGAACTGGATGCGCTGCTGGCGCGAAGCTCCGCGACACTTGAGGCGATTACCGCCGGTAACATGCCCGCGCCCGTGAACCAGCGGCAGGAAGGCCATCCGATCATCAATGAGCCTGACTGGGACGAGGATGAACGGCTGAAAGAATGGCTGGAACTGCATGCAAGGACGGCAGAACTGCCAACTATCCTTCGCACCGCCATTCTGCTCGATGCGTGGAACATGATCGAGGTGTTGCAACGCAGCCCCTGGCTCGGCCGGCTTCTGGCCGCCGCCTTTCTGCGTGAGGGGGCCGTGACGCTCGATCACCTGCCGGCGCTCAGCGCCGGTCTCCGCGCCATTCCGCGCGAGCGCCGACACGCCAGAAACCAGACACAGAGGCTGCTCGCCCTTCTGGACAGTTTTTACGAGGCGGCTCAGACCAGTTTGAAAGAACATGACCGGCTGACCCACGCGCGGGATCGCATGATGCGCAAGCTCACCGGCAGGCGCTCATCCTCACGTTTGCCGGAACTGGTGGAGCTGGTGGTTTCCCGGCCGGTGGTCTCTGCGGCAATGATCGTCAAGGAACTCGGCACCACGCCGCAGGGCGCAATCGGGCTCGCCAATCAGCTGGAATTGCGGGAAGTTACGGGTCGCGGCCGTTTCCGCGCCTGGGGCATGCTGTAAGCCTGGCATTTTGAAATACAGCCTGCCCGAAACTGGAAAATTGCCTGTCGTCCAGCCGTTTTCACCACGAAAAATGCCGCAGGAATGCGGCGATCACGAATCTTAACAAAATTTAACTATTGCGTAGGTGGGCGAAGCGTCTATGTTCCTCGCTGCGTTGCAGCACGATTTCTTCTCCGGCAACGCGGTCGCATTCGGCCCCCGGCAACTTTTCTTTGCCGCCCGCATTTAAGTGTCCATCATCAGGGAGATGCAATAATGACAATTTCAGTCTCAGAACTTAATTCCGATCATGAAACAGATGCTCCTTTTGCCAAAAAGGTCCTGACCGCGCGCACGCTCGCCGGCTATACGGTCGAACAGCTTGCTGTCACCTGCGGTCTCACCACCACCGAAATCCACGCACTGGAAGACGGCACCGACAGCGATCCATCGCGTATCAGACGCGTTGCCGCCGCCCTGCATATTCCTGTCGAAACAGTTATCTGATCGCCAGTCGCGATCACCAAAAATCTCAGCGCCGCCGGGGACGATGTTCAAGAGAACATCCGGGCGGCGCGCGTGGCCTGAGGCCGCCAATATCTTCCGGAAGATTTTCCGAAGTCCTCTCTTAACATTTTTGTTATCCGGCACCACATGGGGTCCACGGGCGACCATGTTCGATGAAGTTCGACATTTGGTTTGCCCGTGCGAGAGCAGCAACAACCTCCGGAATCCTGCCATGACACTCAGCCTTAACACCGAAGAACGGGTTTCTTCAGCATTGGATGAATTGTGGCCGGCGGAGAAGACCGAAATTCTCGACTGGCTCGTCACCGGCACCAAGGACGAGCGTTTTATCGACGAGATATTCGTGGAGCTTTGCGACAGGCTGCGGGCAAGCGGAATCTCCATAGCCAGGGGCGTTCTCGCTTTCCGCATCCGTCACCCGCAATGGCTTGGCGCGCGGATATTGTGGAAAGCCGGCATGCCCACCGCCGAAATCGCCACCTATGGTTACGGCTCGGAAAGTACGCCCGAATATCTCAACAGCCCCATCAACGACATCCATCAGGGTGCAACGGAAGTCCGCCACCGGTTGAATGGCGATGACATCGATGAACCCGGTTATACGATCTATGACGAGCTGCGGGCCGAAGGGCTGACGGATTATTGCGCCTGGCCGATCGAGCACACTTTCGGAAAGCGCCATGTCGCGACATTCTCCAGTGACCAGCCGGGCGGTTTTTCCGACAGCGAAATCGCCGCCCTGAAAAACCTGCTGCCGGCTTTGGCGCTGGTCAGCGAAATACGCCTCAAAAACCGCATGACACGTACCCTTTTGGAAACTTATGTGGGTCCACATGCGGGCGAGAAAATCCTCAACGGTGCCACGACACGCGGTAGCGGCATAACGGTAGGCGCGGCGATCCTGATCTGCGACCTGCGCAATTTCACCCATATTTCCGACCTTTGGCCGCGCGATGACGTGATCGAGCTTCTAAACGGCTATTTCGACGCCATGTGCGACCCCATTGAAGAATTCGGCGGTGAAATCCTGAAATTCATGGGCGACGGGCTGCTGGCGATTTTTCCGCTCAGCGATCCGCAGGCCTGTGAAAACCTGCTGAAAGCCATCGCCAGCGCGCAAAAGGGTCTTGTTGCCCTTAATGAAATCAATTGCCAGAAGGGTCATGATCCCCTTGGTTACGGCATCGGCGTGCATGTCGGCGATGTCATGTATGGCAATATCGGCTCAAAAACCCGCCTCGATTTCACTGTCATCGGCCCCGCCGTCAACATCGCCTCGCGGCTGGAAACGCTGACCAAGGAAACCGGCCGCAACGTGCTGTTTTCCGAGGAATTCGTTCGTATGGCCGGAAATGGGGACAGGCTGGAAAATCTGGGTCCATGGCTGCTGCGCGGCCTTGAAACGCCAGTCGAGGTCTATGCGCTTCCCCAGAATGCCGTGCAGATACCTTCCACCAATTGACGCCAGGCAGCGTTTGGGCTTCGGCTCAACCTGCCTTTCGGTATGATCAGCAGCCACATCGCGTGACCTCCAGGGGCGAATGATTTCGGCCTTGCCTGCCGCTGTCAAAACGCTTGACACGCCTCCGATGTCGATCTAGCAAAATGGAACATATATTCCATATCGAAACATTGTTTGCATTCATATTCTGTCTCTCCGGGAGTGAGGACGGGTGTGAGGAACCGGAGGAAAGATGGTTACGAAATTGGCACTGCTCGGCGCTGGACGGATCGGCAAGGTCCACGCCAAGGCGATCACCACCGATAGCCGTGCGCAGCTGGTGGCTGTTGTCGACGCCATGGCCGGTGCCGCGGAAGCAATTGCCCGCGAAGCGCAGTGCAAGGTCAGCACGATCGACGAGGTTCTGGCCGACAAAACGATCGACGCCGTCATCATCTGCACGCCGACCAACACCCATGCCGACCTGATCGAGCGTTTCGCCCGCGCCGGCAAGGCCATCTTCTGCGAAAAGCCCGTTGATCTCGATGTTGCCCGCGCGGAAGCCTGCGCCAAGGTGGTTGAAGAAACCGGCGCGAAGGTGATGCTCGGTTTCAACCGCCGTTTTGACCCGCATTTTCAGGCCGTGCATAAGGCAATCGAAGATGGCCGCATTGGCAAGGTGGAAATGGTTACCATCACCAGCCGCGACCCCGGCCCGCCGCCGGCTGAATATATCAAGGTTTCCGGCGGCATCTTCCGCGACATGACCATTCATGATTTCGACATGGCCCGCTTCCTGCTGGGCGAAGAAGTGGACAGCGTGTTCGCCACCGGTTCGGTTCTCGTCAATCCGGAAATCGGCGCGCTTGGTGACTTCGACAGCGCCAGCATCATTCTGACGACGAAAAGCGGCAGGCAGGCGGTGATTTCGAATTCCCGCCGCGCGACCTATGGTTACGACCAGCGTATCGAAGTGCATGGTTCTCTCGGTTCGGCAGCGGCCGAAAACCAGCGTCCGGTCTCCATCGAGATCGCCAATGCCGACGGTTATACCCGCCCGCCGCTGCATGATTTCTTCATGACGCGTTACACGGCGGCCTATGCGGCAGAAATCACCGCTTTCATCGACAGCATCGAGAATAACGTCGCGCCGTCGCCCTCCATCAAGGACGGTCTGATCGCGCTGAAACTGGCCGACGCCGCGCTGAAATCCGCGACTTCCAAGACGGCCGTGACAATCGGCTGAAGCCGGTCTCATCGTCACCCTCGGGTTTGGCCCGAGGGTGAGTTTTCCGGCTTTTTTTTGAGAAAAGCCGATTATTCCCCGCGCCTACGGAAACAGGCTGCCTTTCAAAAAGGCAGCCGCCGGACTTGCATGGCAGCTATTCGGAAAATAAGGTTGTCTGACAAGGTGCGGCCGTAACATATGGCTGTTACCCACCTCATTCACGCCGAATCCTCTTTTGCCGGCACGCAGCCGGACAGCGGTTTTTTCATGCCATCACCCAAGACCGGTTTTCTTTATGCGCTTGTCGCCTTCACGATATTTGCGGCGCAGGATGGCATCTCTAAACATCTGGGCAGCGCCTATCCGCCCGTCTTCATCGCCATGCTGCGATACTGGGCCTTTGCCGTTTTCGTTCTGTTGATGGCCGCAAGGTCGGCGGGCGGTATCCGGGGTGCCGTCATGGCCAACCGTCCGTGGCTGCAGATCGGCCGCGGCGTTCTGCTGGCGGTACAGATCGTTTTTTCGATCTTCTCTTTCGCCATTGTCGGGCTGGCGCACAGCCACTCGATCATCGCTTCCGCGCCTCTTATCGTCGCTGCACTTTCCGTGCCGCTGCTTGGCGAAAAGGTCGGCTGGCGACGCTGGTGCGCCATTTTTGTCGGCTTCATCGGGGTTCTCGTCATCCTGAAGCCGGATGGCGAAGGTTTCGACAACAGCCTGATTATAACCTTTATCGCCGCCTTCATGCTGGCGCTTTACGGCGTGCTCACCCGCCTCGGCAGCCGGAGCGATACGGCAATGACGAGCTTTTTCTACACCGGTGTGGCCGGTGCAGCAGCGCTGACGCTGGTCGGGCCGTTTTATTGGGTCAGCCTCGCCCCCTATGACTGGGGATGGATGCTGGCGCTTTGCATTACCGGCATGAGCGGTCACTATTGCCTGATAAAAGCATTCGAACTGGCGGATGCAGCTTCCGTGCAGCCTTTCTCCTATTATCAGCTCGTGCTCGTTTCCATCATCGGCGTCACCATCTATGGCGAGGTCGTGACGTCAAACATGGTTCTGGGCGCGGCAATCGTCATTGCCGCCGGCCTCTTCACCATCTGGCGGGAACATGTGGTTGGCCGGAAGAAAAGCTGGGGAGCCCGCTGAGCGCCAGCCCCACCTTGAATCTGTCCTCTCAGGCGAGAGCCGCCTCACACCGCAGCAACATGCCGAACAGATCGCGTGGCTCATCCGGATCGGCCAGGAGATCCAGCTCCGCATAAAGACCGGTGCCCGGCAGTTTCGAGCGCACGTAACGCAGCGCGGAGAAATCTTCCGTTGCAAAGCCGACGCTGTCGAACAGGGTGATCTGCCTCTCGCCGGTCCGGCCCAGTTTTTCGCCGGCAATGACCTGCCATAACTCGGTCACGGCATAATCCGCAGGCAATTGCTGGATTTCACCTTCGATGCGCGTCTGCGGCGGATATTCAACGAAAATATCGGATCGCAGCAGGATATCCCGGTGCAGTTCCGTCTTGCCCGGACAATCACCGCCGACGGCGTTGATATGAATGCCGGGTCCAACCATGTTGTCGGTCAGGATCGTCGCATATTGCTTGTCAGCGGTGACTGTCGTGATGATATCCGCGCCTTCCACCGCCTCCTCAGCGCTGTCGCAGATTTCGATGGCGAAACCCTGTCCGCCAAGATTGCGGGCGCATTTTTCGCTGGCCGACCGATCGATGTCAAAAAGCCGCAACGTGTCGATGCCAAGGATTGCCTTGAAAGCGCGCGCCTGGAACTCGCTCTGGGCACCATTGCCGATGATGGCCATGGAGCGGGAATTGGGGCGGGCAAGGTGCCTGGCGGCAACGGCCGAAGTAGCGGCAGTGCGCAGCGCCGTCAGGATCGTCATTTCAGTCAGAAGCAGCGGATAGCCGTTACCCACATCGGAAAGCACGCCGAAGGCCGTCACCGTCTGGCGGCCTTCCTTCATGTTCTTTGGATGGCCGTTTACATATTTGAAGCCGTATAGCGTGCCATCGCTGGTCGGCATCAGCTCGATGACGCCCTCCTTCGAATGTGAGGCGATGCGTGGCGTCTTGTCGAAGCTCTCCCAGCGACGGAAATCCTCCTCCACCACATCGGCAAGCTCACGCAGGAAGGTGTCGATTCCCACCCGCAGCACGAGCTTCATCATATGGTCGACGCTGACGAAAGGAACGATATTGAGGTTCGGTATCACGGTCATCACATCACCCCTTTCAGCCTGCCCGCGTCGGGCGGTCCATGACCCGCTTGCCCATCAGGCTTGCAGCGAGATCGACCATCAGCGTCGCCGTCCTGCCGCGCTCATCAAGGAACGGGTTGAGTTCCACCAGATCGAGACTGCAGACCAGCCCGCTATCATGCAGCATTTCCATCACCAGATGCGCTTCACGGAACGTCGCGCCGCCGGGAACGGTGGTGCCGACCGCAGGCGCAATCGACGGCTCGAGAAAATCGACATCAAGACTGACATGCAGCAAACCATTTGCCGCCTGAACACGGGCGAGAAATTCGCGCAGCAGAACCGCAACGCCGTGCTCGTCTATCGAGCGCATGTCGTGCACGGTGATGCCGCTCCTTTCCAGCGCCGCCCTTTCGGCAGGATCGACGCTGCGGATACCGATCATGCCGATATTTTCTTCCGGCACGGCATGGGAGAGCGGCGGGAAATAACCGGCAAAACCGTCACGGCCGCTGAAATAGGCAACGGGTGTGCCATGCAGATTGCCGCTGCGTGTCGTCTCCAGCGTGTGATAATCGGTATGGGCATCAAGCCAGAGTACGAAAAACGGCCGGCCCGTCTCGGCAACCCGCCGCGCCATGCCAGCCACGGTTCCTGCCGAAATCGCATGGTCGCCGCCAAGAAAGATCGGCACGGCATCCGCGCTCTCGCGATAGGCCGCCTCCGTCAGCGCCTCGGTCCAGGCCACGGTTTCTTCCAGATGATGCACAGCCGGGTTGGGGTGGTGAAATTCCTTCAGCGGCGCCGGCGTCACATTGCCGGTATCGACCACCCGGTGCCCCAGATCCTCCAGCGCACGCATGAGGCCGGCGATGCGATAGGCGCTCGGTCCCATTTCGCATCCCAATTGCCCTGCTCCGATCTGCAAAGGTGCACCAATAAGCCTGATATCCATTCCCGTCCTCGCTTTCCCAACCAACACCATCACTAAACCATAGAGATGTGGCGGATTGAACATCAAATATTGGCAAGCTTATCGAAATGAACTATCAATCTGGCAAAATCACTTTATCAAACTGGTAATCATGGACAATCTCGACGAACGGCTCGTCACCCTTTTGCGGCACAACGGCAGACGCAGCATTTCCGATCTGGCGGTGGAGACGGAAACCTCGCGCGCCACGGTTCGCTCCCGCATCGAAAGAATGGAAAACGACGGCACCATCATCGGCTACACCGTCATCCTGCGCGCCGATGCGGTGGAGGCGGCGATCCGCGGTATCATGATGATCGAGATTGAAGGCCATGTGACGGACCGCGTCATCCGCACCCTTGGCGGCTTCCCGGAAATATCCGAGATCCACACCACCAATGGCCGCTGGGACCTGATCGTGGAACTCAATGCCGCCACACTCAGCGATTTCGACGCCGTGCTGCGCCGCATCCGCCTGGTGCCCGGCATCACCGGCAGCGAGACCAGCCTGCTGCTTTCCACCCCGCGTTCCACCCGCGCAAGGCTCTGATCCGGGGATGAAACGCAAAAGAGGGGTGAAAACGCATTTTTCGATTTTTTCGACTTGCGCCCCGGCATAAATCATCTATATGACGACCCACCAAAGCGAACGCGCCACGCGCTTCACGCTTTTGGGGAATAGTTCAATGGTAGAACAGCGGACTCTGACTCCGTCGATCTTGGTTCGAATCCAGGTTCCCCAGCCAATTTCTTCAAATAAAATCAAACATCTACCCGCCGACATATTTGGCGTTTCGTTCTGCGCACTGTTACCGCGCTAGTGCCGATAAACAATTGCCCCGCCGGTCAAACCGGCTCCTGCGGCGGTGAGCAATAACGTCTCGCCCTTTGCGATGCGCCTTTCAGCATTGGCAACGGAGAGCGACAGCGGAATGGTCGCGGCGGAGGAATTGCCGAAATTCTCCACCGTGCGGACGGTTTTCTGCCGGTCGATGCCGAGATTGCCGCAAACGGCATCGAACATGCGGGCATTGGCCTGATGGGGCACGAAACGGTCGATATTCGTCGCCGACAGCTCCGCCTGTTGCAGCACACGCTGTGAGGTTCGGGTCATCAACGCCACGGCGCGGGAGAAGACCTCGCGGCCGTCGCGCATCGTCATCAGCGTTTCCCCGGTAGGCGTGTCAGCGGAGAACGGCTGGCTGCTGCCGCCTGCGGCTATCCGGATCAGATCGTAACCGCTGCCATCAGACCGCAGATCGGCCGAAAGCAGGCCACGCTGCGCTTCCCGGCACGGTTCAAGCACGACCGCCCCGGCAGCATCGGCAAAAAGGACAGCACTCGCCCTTTCCTGAAGATTGATGCGGCGGCTCAGAATATTGGCCGCCACGACAAGCACGGCGCCACCATGGGTGCGGACAAAACCATCGGCAAGGGTGAGCGCATAAAGAAAGCCGGAACAGGCGCCGGCGAGATCGATGCCGCCCGATTGCGCCAGGCCCAGCCGATGGGCAAGCAGCGGTGCGGAGGGTGGCAAGAGATGGTCCGGCGTGGAAGTTGCCAGCAATGTGAGTGCGATATCGTCACGGGCGATTTCCGCATCTTCCAGCGCCATGCGGCCGGCTTCGGCGGCAAGGCCGCTCAACGTGTCGCCTTCCTGCGCCCAATAGCGCCTGCGGATGCCGGTTCGCCGCTCGATCCAGCTGGTCTCCAGCCCAAGGCGCAGCTCTATCTCGTCATTGCCGACGCACCGCCCCGGGACAGCATGTCCAAAGCCGGCCATACGCGAAGAAAGTGTCTGCATTGTCTGGTCTTTCAAGAATCATCAGGAGGATGCGGATGTCCGGTGTCACACGATTCCGGTCGCAGGTATGTCAATGGCTTCGGTGACGATCGAGGCCACCTCATCGATGGCGTCGAAGGCACGGCCCAGATCGTCTGGTGTCGAACAATAGGGGGGCATAAGATAAACCACGTTGCCGAGCGGGCGGATGACAAGCCCGCGCTCGCGAAACAGGCCCCGCATACGCGGTCCCGCTTCGGCGAGATAACCACCGGAAGGTGCCACGAGATCGAGTGCAGCTATGGTGCCCGCCTGCCGGATATTGGTGAAACGTCTGTCTTCCGCAAAGCGCCGTAGATGGTCCCCCAGCGTCTGTTCCAGTTGCCCGATACGCTGCGCCACCGGTTCATCCCGCCAGACCTGGAGATTGGCGACGGCAGCGGCGCAGGCAATCGGATTGGCGGTGTAGGAACTCGAATGGAAAAAGGTCTTGCGGCGGTCGGTCGAAAAATGCGCATCGAAGATATCGCCGCTGCACAGCGTGGCCGCCAGCGGCAGGGAACCGCCGGTCAGGCCCTTCGACGTGCACAGGATATCCGGAGAAATTCCGGCTTGCTCGCATGCGAAAAGACTTCCGGTCCGGCCCCAGCCGGTCATCACCTCATCGGCAATGAACAGGCAGCCATGGCGTTCGGCAATCTGTTTCAACCCGACCAGAACATCAGCACCATACATCTTCATGCCACCGGCCCCGAGCACCAGCGGCTCAATCAACAGGGCCGCGACACGGCCTGAACGGCAGAAATGTTCAAAAATATCGAGGGTGGCCTGCGCGCTGCCCTGTTCCGGAAAAGCCAGACGGTCGACACCGAAGAGCAGCGGCTCATAAGCGGCATTGAACACGCCACGTTCGCCGGTGGACATGGTGCCGATCGTATCGCCATGATAGCCATGTTCCATCACCACGATGCGATCGCGCTTTTCTCCGCGATTATGGAAATAACCGAGCGCCATTTTCAGTGCCACTTCCACTGCGGTCGAGCCGCTATCGGAATAAAACACATGTTCCAGCCCGGCGGGGGCAATGTCGATCAGCCCTCTTGCCAGCGTCTCGGCAGGCTCGTGGGAAAATTCCGCAAAAATCACCTGATCGAAGGCCTCCGTCGCGGCACGGATGGCGGCCATGATCGCCGGGTGCCGGTGACCATGGGTAATGACCCACCAGGATGAAATCGCATCGAACAGCCGAGTGCCATCCTCATCGACGAGATAGGCACTCTGCGTCGACACGATGCGTTTCATCGGCGGCTCCAGCCCGTGCTGGGTGAAGGGATGCCAGATGGGTGAAGGGCTCATGCCGCAACCTCCAGAAAATCAGCAGGATTAAATTGCTGGGCGAACGCCTGATGCAGCGCCCCGGCGGTCATCTGAGACAGACGCGGCAGACGGCCGAGTGCACGAACCCCGCCGATATCGGTGATGATGCGCTCATTTTCCGTGTGCTCGTCGCCGATGAAAACCAGGCCATGCACCGGAATGGCCCGCAACCGCAGCGCTTCAAGCGACAGCAGCGTGTGGTTGATGGTGCCGAGCGCAGTTCTGGCGCACAGGATCAGCGGGATTTGCCAGCCGGCGAAAATATCGGCAAACAGCAATCTGTCGGTCAACGGCACCAGAAGCCCGCCCGCCCCTTCAATTACCAGCGGCCCTCTTATTTCCGGCGGTTGCAGGAGTGCGGGATCGATCGTCATATTCTCGAGCCGCGCCGAAAGATGCGGCGAGGCCGGCGTTTTGAGGCGATAGGCTTCCGGCAGGATGCGGGTGCGCGGCGCACCACCCAGCCGCTCCACCGTCTGGCTGTCGGTCTCCTCTTCCAGCCCGGATTGGACCGGCTTCCAGTAGGAAGCCTGCAGGGCGTGGGTAAGCGCTGCGGCAAAAACCGTCTTGCCGATGCCCGTATCGGTGCCGGAAATGACGAAACGAAGGCTCATGCCCGTTCCTCCTTCAATGCGAAGGCAAGATGCCCGACCATATCGGCAATCTGGCTTTCATCCACATTCAACGTGATGGAAAGACGCAGGCGCGCCGTTCCCTCGGGCACCGTCGGCGGGCGGATCGCCCGTACGTCAAAACCGCTTTCACGCAGGTGCGCAGCTATGCCGAGCGAACGTGCGTTGTCGCCGATCATCACCGGCATGATCTGCGAACCGCTGGGTGTGACCCCGAGCCGGGAGTTTAGTTCTTCACCGGCAAAATTTATCAGTTCCGCCAACCGCGACTGACGCCAACCTTCCTCGGCGATGATCAACAAGGCTTCCCGCATCGCCGCCGCCATTAGCGGCGAAGGCGCGGTGGAATAGATGAAACCCCGGGCGCGGTTGATGAGGTAGTCGGCAAGAACCGCAGGCACGCTCAGAAGTGCGCCGGAAAGGCCAAGCGCCTTGCCGCAGGTGTGCAATGCCACCACATTGCCCCGCCCTTCCAGTTCTGCCGCAAGGCCACGACCACCGGGTCCGAAAACGCCGGTGGCATGCGCCTCATCGACCACAAGAAAACCGCCATGCCGTTCAGCAAGATCGGCAAGCGCCGCAAGCGGCGCCCGGTCGCCATCCATGGAATAAAGGCTCTCAACCGCGATCCACGGCCGTCCACGACCGCCAGCCTGACGCCAACGGCTTATTTCCCGTTCGAATGCCTCGACCTCGTTATGCGGCACAGCGAGCGCCTGCGCCTTGCCGGCCGCGATACCATCATGCACGCTCGCATGGATCAGCGCATCATGGAGCACAAGATCGTCCCGCAGCGGCAAGGTGGAAAAAAGTGCGACATTGGCGGCGAAACCGCTACCGAAATAGATCGTTTTTTCCGTGCCGAAAAATGCTGCTGCCTCCGCCTCCAACGCCTCATGTTCCGGGTGGTTGCCGCGAAGCAAGCGTGAGCCACCAGCGCCAACCGGCACGCCCCTTTCGATTGCTTCGGTCATCGCCGCCTTCAGCCGGGGTGCATCGGCAAGCGCGAGATAGTCGTTGGAGGTGAAATCGATCCCCTCATGGGGAGAGAGCGCCCGTAGACGCGATTTGCGGTGCAGGCCGGCAAGTTTCACCTCGTAAGCGGAGAGTGCCGATGCGTTCACCGGCCCTCTCCCGATTGTGCAGGCTGCAACTCCATCGGCTTAAGACCCAGACGCCGGAACAGTGCCGTATCGTGATCCTCACCCGGATTATCGGCCGTCAGCAGCGTTTCACCGACGAAAATGGAATTGGCCCCGGCCAGAAAACAGAGCGCCTGCGTCTCGTCGCTCATCTCGGTGCGCCCGGCGGAAAGCCGCACATGCGAACGCGGCATCAGGATTCGTGCCAGTGCGATGGTGCGGACAAAATCGATCGGGTCGACCGGATCGGCGTCAGCGAGCTTGGAACCGGGGATCGGGATCAGCATGTTGATCGGCACGCTTTCCGGTGGAACCGGCAGATTGGCAAGCGTCACCAGCATCGAAATACGGTCCTCGACCGTTTCCCCCATGCCGAGAATGCCGCCGGCACAGACCTTGATACCCGCATCGCGGACATTGGCGAGCGTTTCCAGCCGATCTTCAAAAGTGCGGGTGGTGATGATCTGCGAATAAAAGCGCTCGGACGTATCGACATTATGATTGTAATAATCGAGCCCGGCATCGGCGAGCCGTTCGGATTGCTCCGGCGTCAGCATGCCGAGTGTCATGCAGGTCTCCATACCGAGAGCCTTGACGCCCTCGACCATGGCCACCACGGCCTCCATGTCGCGTTCCTTCGGGTTGCGCCAGGCTGCACCCATGCAATAACGCGTCGCCCCACCTTCCTTTGCCTTGCGCGCCTCGGCCAGCACCCGCTCCACTTCCATGAGCTTGGAGGCCTTCAGACCCGTTGGGTTGCGGGCGGATTGGCTGCAGTAACTGCAATCTTCAGGGCATCCACCCGTTTTGATGGACAGCAGCCTGCTCATCTGGATGGCATTGGCATCGAAATGACGGCGATGCACCTGTTGGGCTTGGAAAAGCAGATCGTTAAACGGTAAATTATAGATAATTTTTGCTTCTTCGAGTGCCGAGCTCGCCTCGGCCGTAGGAATTTTGGTCTGATTTCGGGCGATTGGCGCAACCATCTGATCCATTTGACAGCCTTTCTTTTAAAATAAATAGATAGAACTCCTTTTTATCTATTTTTTTTATCGCTGTTTTTGCAAGCGCTTTTTTCGCGAAAATTCTCTGCTCCGTTAATCCGGCTGGACAGCGGAGCTAAAAATCGACCGCTTCAGCCCCGGAAATTCATCGACCGCAAAGGTGCTCGCGAAAAAGATGAAGGGGGCCCCATGGCGTGAAAAGATCGCAATTGCTAAGGGTGGGACATGATCACACTTCGCCCCTCCACCACCCGCGACGCACCCCGCATCCTCGACATATGGAGCCGGGCCGTCGATGCCACCCACGGCTTCCTTCTTCCGGCGGATCGCGCCGCGATCGGAGAGGAAGTCAAAGCCTTCCTCCCGCAAATGCCCCTGACGCTTGCGGTCGATGCTTCGGATGACCCGCTCGGCTTCATGTTTCTGCATGAAGGGCACATGGAGGCGCTTTTCATCGATCCGGATCATCACGGCAAAGGCATCGGCAAGGCGCTGGTGCAGGCGGCCATCGCCGCGCATCCGCAGCTGACCACCGATGTCAACGAACAGAACATCGAGGCCATGGGCTTTTACCGCAAGCTGGGTTTCGAGCCGACAGGCCGCTCCGATCTTGACGGACAGGGGCGACCCTATCCGCTCGTTCATCTTCGATTTCGCGCAACAGAAAAATAGGCCGCCGGGATCGTCGGGGAGGACCAGGCCACGAATACCATCATCCGCTTCGCAACCGACGATTTCCTGCCCGAGCACCGTTTCGACCAATGGCGCGAGGTGCGCGGCAAAAGCCTGTTTGGCGTAACGATCGAGCTTGCGCGGGATCGCCGACATCGTTTTCAGGGATCATTTCAGGCGCGCGCCATCGCCAACGCCGTCGTGAGCGAGATGCGCGCCTCCTCCTACCGGGTTGATCGCACGGAAGCCGACATTGCCCGCATTGCCGGCGACAGCCTCTGCATCGGCCTGCAGATCAGGGGTTCCGGGCTGCTCTATACGGGCAGGGACCGGGTTCATGCCGTCGGCGGCGGCGATATCACCATCAACCATTCGGATTTGCCTTATGCCGGCATACCGGGCGGCGAAGACCATTTTCATTTCCGGATGCTCAAAATCCCCGTCGATTACGAGGTCATGCTCGGCCAGACGACCTATGACCTGTTTGCGGCCCGTTATGCGGACAATGCCGCCTTCTCCCGGCCGTTCCGGGCGCTCTTCAACGCCCTGAATGCCGATCATGGCCGGCTCATCGATCCCGCCCGCGATGTGACCCACATAACCCGGCTTGCGATGACGGCGCGCGGGCGGCTTTCTCCCGCCATGCCGGAGGTACGCGCCGCCCTTCGTACCGGGCTTTGTTACGCGGCCCAGGACATCATGATGCGGAAAAAATCCCGCCAAAACCTGACGCCCGCCGCAGTGGCGAAAGAACTGGGAATTTCACTGCGGCAATTACACGTCGTGTTCGAAGGCGCGGAGCTGTCATTTTCCCGCACCCTGTCCGCCATGCGGATCGAGGAGGCAAAACGGCTGCTGCTGGAATTTCCCGCCTTGCCGATCACACAGATTGCGCATGGCTGCGGTTTCGACAGCCTCGCCACCTTCTACCGGGTGTTTGCCGCCGCCTATGGCATGGCGCCGGGCGATGCCCGCCTCATGGGCCCACCCGCAGCTTAAAATTTCGCCTCTGCGCGCAATGAGAAGACGCCTCATCCCCGCCCCTGTAAGGCCCATGGATCGTTCAATCCATGCACCTCCATAGAGAGGTGATGCCGGCAATTCGAGGAGCGCGCGCCATGACCAATTTTTTCGATTTTGCGATTTCCCGGCTGCCGGATAATGCCACGAGAGGCAGCAGGCCACCCCTGAGCGAAATCGACGCGCTGGTTCAAACCGCATCTTTCACGGCCGCGTTGCGCCTGTTGGCCGGTAGCTTCATAAGCCTTTATGAAGGTTCACCCGAGATGACCGCGCTTTTCGCCACACGTCAGAGCCGGCTTCTCTGCCACGCGCTGGTGGCGCTTTATTTCCATAAGCGCCGCATCTGCGAGACGGAAACGGGAGAACCCTTCCTGACCCGCGAGGATTTCGCACAGCTGGCGTTGAAGAACGGCCTCGCCAGCCACGAGGGTGCCTACACTTTCTTCAAGCAGGCGCTGAAACGCGGGCTGACGAGACCGGTGACCCAATCCGACAGCGACAGGGTCGATGGCGTAGCACCTTCACCATTGACGCTGGCGATGCTCGCCCATTGGTATGACGTCCATTTTCAGGCACTGGACCTTATCGACGAGGGGTTGAGGGCCTCACGCTTCATCGAAGAGTCCCAAACCATGCTCGCACATATCCATCCTCGCGTGGCACAGGCGCTGTTATCCAATCCGGAGGTGCGCTGCCCCGGCCCGCTTTCCATCATCTTCAACTGGTTTGATGCCGGCGGCTTGCTGATGGACCGCCTGATTGCCGGTATCGACTGGGAAAGCCCTCTTGAACATGGCAGGCACCTGACGGATGTGAAGACGGCCTCACAACTGGCGCAATCGCTTTCACTGTCGCGGACCCATGTCAGCCGCAAACTTGCGGCGGCCGAAATGATCGGTGGCATCGGCTGGACCGGGCAGCGGGGCCGTTCCGCCCTCTGGATCTCACAGGGGTTTTACGAGGAATATGCCCGCACACAGGCGCGCAAGCTGCTGATTCTCGACGACGCGTTCATGGAGATTTTCTAATAACGGATAAGGTTACGGCCGTGATCGCGAACCGAATTCACCCTGCTCTGGACCATCATGACCTTCGTCTGGCGCGCGCACTGAAGCGCACCGTCCTCTTCCGGATGCGCGTTGCCGCCAATCCTGTCGTCACCTTTCGGTGAGGGGGTTTCTGGCCGCTTTTTCGGCAAAGCGGAAATTGCCGCCCCATGATGAATTGCTGCAGAAACCGCTGTCGAAGTTTCTTGTCAGTGAAATTTCCCAGCAGAGACGACTGCTTTTTCTCGGGGAGAACTTCACAGCTGCGGACCGCCATTTCACGAAGGCCGTCATGAGCGGGCTCTGGGCAGGAAAGACACTGGAGATGGGCATCGTTGCGCTGGATCGGTAGAGCCCAACCTATTTGTTGATGGTTATGGGCGATACCCATTGACAAATTTCAGGACTGCGGCTCTTCTACAGCGCATGAATGGGATGTTGCGAGCATCGAAATTGATGGCCCTGTTGTTCAGACTGGTGATGGTACTGTCACTGGCGGGCTACAGCGTTTCCACCGTCAATGCCGCAATGCATGCCGAAAACGACGTGCCGATCTCACAGATCGAAAACGACCATTCGGCTGGCCGGGGTCACCACGACGCCGCCGTTCAGGATCACGGCGACCACGCCGATCAACACGACCACGCCAGCAAGGAAAAATCGAAGAATTCCTGCTGCCAGGATTATTGTGGTGTCGCGGCCATTCCGTGCCCCTCTTCATCCCTGAGCCATCCGACCGTCATTTCCTTGCGTGCGTTTATCGACGATACGCATGCCGCCGGTCTGGCACCGAAGCTTCAACGCCCCCCTAATATCTGAATATCCGGAACCGCTTTGCGGGCTTTCCTGCACCTGCATGCGTGAGCGTGCTGGAGCAATCATGATCTTATTCCCGGATTTTCACCATGAAACGTTTGTTCCTGGTGGTTGCCCTGCCGCTTTTTGCGGGCGGATGCGCAGCCACCTTACCTGAAGTTGTCATATCGACCGACAGCCCCGACACCGTCTCCAGCCTCAGGCCCATACCCTATCAAAACCCGATCGGAGCTTACACGCACCGCGTTCCCGTCGATCCGAAACCCTGGCGTGGTCTGAACGACGCACAGGCGCCGGTAAAGGGAGGCGCGTGATGATCATACGTCCTATCAGACTGGTATCCTCCCTTCTGTTTCCTCTCATCGCGGCAGGCTGTGTTACGACCGATTATGCCGCCAAGGATGCCGGCTTTGCCGATGCAACGCTGAAAAGCGCCGAGGCAACCGGCAAGCAGACTGTCTGGGTGCAGAACCAGCAGCAGGCACAGATGGTGCGCGACCGCGTCAAGGCGCTGATGGCCAAAAAGACCATCGACGTCGAAACCGCCGTTCAGGTTGCATTGCTGAACAACAAGGGGCTGCAGGCATCCTATGCGGATCTTGGAGGCAGCGCTGCCGACGCCTGGCAGACGCAACTCTCCGTCTTTCCGACCTTTTCCGTCAGCCTGAACGGCATCGGAACGCCCGGGCTCGCCATGTATCGCGTGCTTGAAGGAGCCGTCACCGCCAATATTCTCGCCCTGGCGACCTATGACAAGAATATCAGGCTGGCGGATACGCGCTTCCGCCAGGCGCAGGTCAATGCGGCGATCGCCACCGTATCGCTTGCCGCGGAAACCCGCCGGGCATGGATCAACGCCGTGGCCGCCTGGGAAAACGTCGCCTATCTCAACCAGGCGAAGGTCGCAGCCGACGCCTCTTCGGAACTTGCGAAAAAGATCGGTGAAGCGGGCTCGATGCCCAAGGCCAATCAGGCCCGCGAGCATGTGTTCTATGCGGAACTGACGGGAGAAACGGCAAAGGCGCGACTGGCAGCGAAACTCGCCAAGGAAGAGCTGATCCGGCTGATGGGCCTTTCCGGCACGGACGCCGAGTTCCAGATACCGAACCGGCTTCCTTCCCTGCCCAAGACCCTGATAGCGCGCAACGATATCGAAGCGGAAGCAATTCACAAACGCATGGATTTGCAGGTCGCCCGCCTCGAATTGCAGGCAACTGCACAATCCTATCGTCTGGAAGACGCCACCCGCATCGTCACCGATATCGAGCTGGCCGGAAACTGGGAGAAGGAACGCGAGCGCGAGGACGGTGCCACCCGTTCGGACATTGCAAGAACCGGCTCGCTGTCCTTCACGATCCCGATCTTCGATTCCGGGCAGGCGCGTCTGCGCAAGGGCGAACTCGCCTATATGCGGGCGGCCAACCAGCTGGCCGGGCTGGCCGTCGACATCCGTTCGCAGGCCCGTTCCGCCCATCTGGCCTACAGGTCGAATTACGACATTGCGCGCCACTACCGCAACAATGTCCTGCCCCTGCGCAGCGCGATCGAGGAACAATCACTGCTGTCCTATAACGGCATGATTACCAGCACCTTCGAGCTGATCGCCGATACCCGCGAAAAAATCGAATCCACCATCCTCGCAGTCAACGCCAAGCGCGACTTCTGGTTGGCCGAAGCCAACCTTGCCCCCGTCATCTATGGCGGAAGCACGGGCAGTGCCGCGGCCGAAACCGAAGTCGCATCGGCGGAAGCGCCGGCAGGCGGCGGTCATTGAGAAAGGAAACGGGAATGTTCAGCAGAAGACAATTGCTTGGAGCAGGCGCCGCCGGCGCAGCGCTCGTCTCCTCCAAAACCTGGGCGCAGACTTCCAATATGGGCCTGCCGGAAGCAGCCAGCATGGAAGGCGCTGCGACCCAGACACCCACCCGCCCCTCAACCGGCCCGGATTACAACCCGGTCGTCACCCTCAACGGATGGACCCTGCCCTTCCGGATGAACAACGGAGTCAAGGAATTCCACCTCGTCGCCGAACCGGTGGAACGCGAGATGGCCGAGGGCATGACCGCCTATCTATGGGGTTACAACGGCCAGTCCCCCGGCCCGACCATCGAAGCTGTGGAGGGTGACCGGGTGCGTATCTTCGTCACCAACAAATTGCCCGAACATACGACGGTTCACTGGCACGGCATGATCCTGTCTTCGGGCATGGACGGTGTCGGCGGCCTGTCGCAACCGCATATTCCGGTTGGCAAAACCTTCGTTTACGAGTTCGATCTCGTGAAATCCGGCACCTTCATGTACCACCCGCATTCCGACGAAATGGTGCAGATGGCCATGGGGATGATGGGCTTTTTCGTCGTGCATCCCAAGGACCCGGCATTCATGCCGGTGGACCGGGACTTCGTGTTTCTCCTCAGCGCCTTCGACATCGACCCGGGAACTTACGTGCCCCGTGTCATGGAGATGACCGATTTCAATCTCTGGACCTGGAACAGCCGGGTCTTTCCCGGCATCGATCCGCTGGTCGTGTCGAAAAATGACAGGGTGCGGGTGCGGGTCGGCAACCTGACCATGACCAATCATCCGATCCACATGCATGGTTACGACTTCGAGGTCACCTGCACCGATGGCGGCTGGGTGCGACCCGAGGCGCGATGGCCGGAAGTCAGCATCGACATTCCCGTCGGCGCGATGCGCGCTTACGAGTTCGACGCCAAATATGAGGGCGACTGGGCGATCCATTGCCACAAGTCGCACCACACCATGAACGCCATGGGTCACGAAATCCCGACATTCATCGGTGTCGACAAAAAGGAAGTCGCCAAGAAAATCCGGCAGATCCGCCCCGAATACATGCCGATGGGCACCGCCGGCATGGCTGACATGGCCGAAATGTCGATGGAGATACCCGAAAACACCGTGCCCATGATGACCGGTTGGGGTCCGCACGGCCCCATCGAAATGGGCGGCATGTTCTCGGTGGTGAAGGTCCGCGAAGGTATCTCCGCAGGCGATTACGCCGATCCGGGCTGGTATGAAAACCCACCCGGCACACAGGCCTTTGAGTGGACGGGCAACCTGCCCGACGCACCCAAAGCCAAAGATGCAAGCACGCAGCCCCCATCGCCCCATTCGAACCGTGGCTGATCATCAACATTCCCAAACGAAAAAGGAAAACGACATGAACACTGCAATTCTTGGCCTTGTGCTGGCAGCACTTGCAACCCCCGCGCTCGCGGCCGGCAGCCACGCCGGCGGACATAGCGAGGCGATGGCCGTGGGTGAGCCCGGCGACGCCACGAAAGTCACCCAGACCATCCGCGTCAGTATGAAAGAAACACCGGATGGCAAGATGATCTTCACGCCCAACAGCTTCAAGGTCCGCAAGGACCAGACCATCCGCTTCACCGTCAAGAACGAAGGCGAACTCGATCATGAATTCGTTCTCGATGAAGAAGCGAAGGTCATGGAACACAAGGGGCTGATGGAAAAATTCCCCGAGATGGAACATGCCGATCCGAACGCCATCCGCCTGGCGCCTGGCAAGACGGGGGAAATCGTCTGGAGGTTCACCAATGACGGCGTCTTCAAGGTCGCCTGCCTTGTGCCCGGACATTACGACGCCGGCATGCACGGCGATGTCACCGTTGCCAAAAAGTAAGCAAACAAGGAAACCGATCCATGAAAACAATCATCAACACCACCCTCGCCGCAGCCCTCTTTATTGCCTCCGCCGCCGGCGCCTTCGCGCAGGAATTCACCGCCGGCACGGTGAAGAAACTCGATGCCAAGGCCAAAAAGGTCACGCTTATCCATGAGGAACTGAAAAACCTGGACATGCCGGCAATGACCATGGTCTTCGACGTAAAGGACGAAGCCATGCTGGCCAAATTGCAGGAAGGCGCGAAAGTGCAATTCGTCGCCGAGCGGGTGAACGGCAAGCTGACCGTGACGCAGCTGAAATAACTGCGGCGGAACCCGCAAAGACCAGCGCGCACCCCTATCGGCAAAACCGGTGGGGGTGCGCCTCATTCGCCTGCGGTACATCAATCGCAGGCGGGTTTTCGCACCGGGCCGAAGACCACGAAGCTGATGGCGGAAAGCAGCCAGACACTGATACCGGCATAAAGCATGACCAGGCCGAAGCCATCCGCCAGCGCCTGATGGACGAGCACCTCCGACAGGCCCTGCCCCGACGCTTCCGCGGTTCCCGCCGCAACCTTTTCAGCGAGCAACTGCAATGCGTTCATATCCGTGCCGGGTAGGTTTGCCTGAAGCGAAGAGCGGACGCCCTCCACCAGAATGAAGCCCATGACCGGAATATTGATGGCAAGCGAGATCATGCGCGCACTCATGTCGATGCCGGACGCCATGCCGGAACGCGCCGGCGGCACCGCACCCGTGGTCGTATTGGTGACCGGCGTATTGGTCAATCCGAGCCCGATGCCAGAAAGAATGCAGCCGGGCAGCATGGTGAGCCAGTTGGCATTTTCGATGCCGCTGCCCAATTTCATCAGCATGAAACCGAGACCGATGATGAACAGCCCGGCAGGTATGACAAGACGAGGCTGATAACGCAGGGACAGGCGCTCCGCCAGCGGCGGCATCACCAGCGCCGGCAGCGTGTAGGCAAGCAGACCAAGACCGGCGGTGACGCTGTCATAACCGAGACCCGCCTGAAACCAGATCGGCAGATAGATCATGAAGGGCCAGAAGCTGATGTTCATTGCCGCCGAGCCGATGATGGCCCCGGAAAACGGCCGGATGCGGAACACGGAAAAATCGAACATAGGCCTTGGCGTGAGCTTTTCCACGATGAGAAAGGCAATGAAGCTTGCGACGGACCCAGCGAGGATCAAAAGCGCGGCCTGACTGGCAAAGCCGAGTTCAGGGCCTTGCGTGATGAAAAACGCAAGGAGAAACACGGCCAGCGACAGCGTGGCGATGCCGGCAAGATCAAGACGGGTCGCTTCCGGATCAAGCGATTCCCGCACGCCGCCCACTGCGAGCAGCAAAGTGCCGGTGCTGAGCGCCACGTGAACGAGGAACACCCATTCCCAGCTCCACAACGCGACGATGGCCCCGCCGATAATCGGGCCAAAGCCCAGCCCTACACCGGAGACGATGCCCCACCAGCCGAATGCCATGCCACGCTCACCAGCCGTGCGGAACTGGTGTGACAGGATGGCGATCTGGCACACCAGCATCGCACCGCCGCTCAGTCCCTGAAGGAAACGTGCCGCAATCAGCACCACCACATTTTCCGTCATTCCGCAGGCAAGGGACGAAAGCGCAAAAGCTGCAATACTGGCAATGAAGACGCGCTTGCGGCCAAAGCGGTCGGCCAGCGCGCCTGTCGCCATCAACACCACCGTCACGCCGATCGTATAGGCATTCATGATCCACTGAAGCTGCCGGAAATCCGCATGCAGCACCTGTTCGAGTGTCGGCAGGATTGCCGGAACGCTGGAAATCTCCAGTCCGAACATCAGGGCGGAAAGACAAACGGCAGCGAGCGCCATGGCGCTTCTGCTGCCTGCGGGTGCGGTAACGGCAAGGGTCATTCTTCAGCCTTTCATGGGTCGGATCGCAAAAGCGAAATCCGGTCTGCGGAACCGAACGCAAACTAGCCAAAGCTTGACCATAACTGAATTGGATGATTGGCTATTTCAGAGACAACAAATTGGAATTACCGATATGCGCACGCTGGATGTGGATGCCGTCGAGGCTTTTGTAACCATCGCCGATATGCAGAGCTTCACCCGCGCGGCCGAAGCGCTGGGAACCACCCAGGGCGCCATCAGCGTCAAGCTCAAGCGGCTGGAAGACCGGCTGGGCCAGCGGCTGCTTGAGCGCACGCCCCGGTCGGTGCGGCTTTCAGCGCAAGGTGCGGTGTTTCTGGCGCCCGCCCGCGAATTCCTCGCCGCGCATGATCGTGCCCTTGCCGGCCTTTCATCTCCGCGCCGCCGTTTTGGCCTTGGCATTGCCGCCCATGTTGCGGGGCCGGAGGTGCCAACCCTTCTGGCGCGGCTTAATGCTCATGATCCGGGGCTGACGATCGAAGTGCGCATGGACAATTCCCGCGTGCTGCTGGACGCCTTTGACCGTGGAGAAATCGACGCCGCGATCATCCGGCGTGAAGACGACCGGCGCGACGGCGAGGTGCTGGGTGCGGAGCATTTCGGCTGGTACGCCGCTCCGCAGTTCGAACACCGGCAGGGCGAGCCCCTGCGGCTGGCAGCACTTTCACCCGCCTGCGGTGTGCGCGACATTGCCGCCCGCGCGCTGGATTCGGCCGCCATTGCCTGGACGGAAGTGTTTCTTGGCGGCACCTCGTCGATGGTTACGGCCGCGGTCTCCGCCGGCCTTGCCATTTCCGCCTTTTCCTGCCGTCTTGCACCGCCCGGCACGGTCGAGGTCAGCAAGCGCTTCGGCCTGCCGTTGCTGCCCTCCACTGAAGTCGTGATGTTCTCCACCCTTACCGACAGCAGATCCCGCGAGGCGTTGCGCACGCTTGCCGCTGCATTCCGGGAACATCGGCCCTGATACGGCCTCCGGGTAGCAGCGGATAGCGCCGCCTATTTCAGCGGCTCGCGCGCCTCTTCCAATGTCTTGAGAATATCGATCAACCGTGGCGCCATCTCGCGGATTTCGGTGAGATGAATGGCGGTCAGCCGTTCCAGAACGGCCTGCGCCTTGTCCGTCAGCGCCAGTGTCTGGCGGCGGCGGTCGGCGGGGTCAGTGTGCCGGGTGAGATAGTTGGCGGTGACCAGCCGGCCCACAAGTTCCGTTGCCGAATGGGGTGCGATCAGCAACCGCTCGGCAAGCCTGCCGACGGTCATCGCCTCTTCATCGCGATGCCCGCGGATGGCAAGCAACGCCTGATGTTGCTGGGCCGGAAGCCCCTCCTCTTGCGCTGCAGAGGTGCTGAAATCCATGAAGCGTCGTAGCGTGTAGCGCAGGTTGGAAAGGGCCTCGTAATCGGCATCGCTCAACCTGTCCTTTGGCATTTTCCACACTCCCGCTCTCTGCGATTCATCCTGCTCAAGGCGCCCAAGGCGGAAATATCTTCCCGTCGCCATTCGTCCGGCTTAGCGCAGGACGGCCTGCTCCGCCAGTGCGGAGCCGCTGATCAGCGCGTCACTTCCCCATACCTATATTGATTTATATCGTATTACGATGTATTGACGCCGCCATCCACATCACAGCAACGGAAAATGCCATGCCGAAAACCACGCCTCACCGCCGGCTACACGATTTCACGGGCGGCCTTGCCCGGCGTGAAGCGGGCGACTTTACGACCGACCGCCGCGTTCTGGCCCTTATCGGCATGGCGCTGATCGTCGGCACCGGCGGCGCTTTCGCCGCAAAGCTGCTGGTGAGCCTGATCGCGCTTGTCACCAATCTCGCCTGGTTCGGGCAGCTGAGCATGGCAGCCAGTTCTCCCGCCGAAGCGCCACGTTCGTTGTGGATGGTGGCAATCCCCGTGCTTGGCGGCCTCGTCATCGGCCTGATGGCCCGGTACGGATCGGAGAAAATCCGCGGCCACGGCATTCCCGAAGCGATCGAAGCCATACTCATCGGCGGCAGTCGCATGTCGCCGAAGGTCGCCGTCCTGAAGCCACTCTCCTCGGCAATCTCCATCGGCACCGGCGGGCCGTTCGGTGCGGAAGGGCCGATCATCATGACCGGCGGCGCGATCGGATCGCTGTTCGCCCAGTGTTTTCACCTGAGCGCCGCCGAGCGCAAGACCCTTCTGGTCGCAGGTGCGGCAGCCGGCATGACCGCCATCTTCGGCTCGCCGATCGCCGCCCTGACACTCGCCGTCGAACTGCTGCTGTTCGAATGGAAACCGAGAAGCTTCATTCCCGTCGCCCTTGCCACCTGCATTTCGGCGTGCTGGCGTCCTTTCCTTTTTGAAGCCGGCGCGCTCTTTCCCCGGCAATTCCACATGGACCTGCCATGGTGGGGCATCGGCCTGTGCGCCATGGTGGGCATCATAGCCGGCCTGCAATCGGGCCTTCTGACAACCCTGCTCTATCGGATAGAGGATGCCTTCGAGGCCCTGCCGATCCACTGGATGTGGTGCCCGGCAATTGGCGGCCTTGCCGTTGGCCTCGGTGGCCTAATCGAGCCGCGCGCGCTTGGGGTCGGTTACGACATTATCGACGGCCTTCTGAACGGCCGACTGCTGCCGCAGGCGGTCCTGACAATATTGCTGGTCAAATCCGCCATCTGGCTCATATCGCTTTCGTCAGGCACATCAGGCGGCGTGCTCGCACCCCTCCTCATCCTTGGCGGCGCGCTTGGATGGCTGGTCGGTCTGGCGCTGCCCGGCGATCCCGGTTTCTGGGCGCTTCTGGGCATGGCAGCGATGATGGGCGGGACAATGCGTGCGCCGCTCACCGGCACCTTCTTTGCGGTCGAACTCACAGGTGACGTCTCAACCCTGCTGCCGCTGCTCGCCGCCACCATTTCCGCCTATGCGGTAACGGTCCTTCTGCTACGCCGCTCGATCCTGACGGAAAAGATCGCGCGGCGCGGCCAGCATATCACCCGCGAATACGGCATCGACCCCTTCGAATATACCCGCGCCCGCGACATCATGATCGATACGGTCGATACGTTGCCGGCGGATATGCGCGTCGGCGATGCCTCCGCTTTCTTCGCAACCACCGAAAACACGCATCGGATTTATCCTGTTGTCGATCAACAAGGCGTGCTGAAAGGCATCGTTTCACGCGGCGATGCGCTGCAATGGCAGCAGAACCCGGCGCTTGCCGATCAGAGCCTCGACGAGCGCGTTTCCGACACCTCGGCTCCCGTGGCGCATCCAGAAGATACCATCGGTTATGTCGCGGATTTGATGCTTGCGACGGACACGGGCCGCATCCCTGTCGTTGATGCGGAAACTGGTCGCCTTGTTGGTCTCGTGGCCCGCAAGGATCTGCTGCGGCTTCGCCATACGGCCAATACGCTGGAGAACGAGCGCAAGCCCTATCTCGGACCACGCAAAGCCAATCCGGCAAAAGCAGGCTGAAAAGGCCTGTCTGCGCAGCCACGGCCGGAAAGCAAGTATCCCGTCTTGCCGACCGGCCGGTTCGGGACTATAGAAGAAATGTCGAAAAAGGCACGACTTGGTGTGGTCTAGCCCAAGTCCTTTCGGAAACGAAAGCTCTGTCCATGCCCCGCGCATGAGTCCCACGACGAACAACGACGCTGTCAGGGCGTCAAATTGTTCGTCCGTGTGGTTCTCAAAACGATGAGCTGCTCCGGTCGAACGACCAAAGGAGCATTTCATGTCAAATACCCCTCAGATTTACGATGTCGTGATTGCCGGCGCTGGTCCTGTCGGTCTGTTTCTCGCCTGCGAGCTACGCCTGGCCAGAGTTTCTGTTCTGGTGCTGGAGCAGGCCCCCGACCCTTCCTCTCCGCTTAAGAAACTCCCCTTCGGCATGCGGGGTCTTTCCGTGCCCACCATCGAAAGTTTCCATCGCCGCGGCCTGCTGGAGGACATAACCGAAAAGCAGCCAACGAAAGAGCAGCCAAACGGCAACCATGGCTTGACCGCGCATTGGATGCAGCAGCAGCGCCGACCGGGCGGCCATTTCGCTGGCATCCAGTTCTTCCACGATAATATCGATACGTCAAAATGGACCTATCGCTTGCCGGATTCGACGCCGGTTACCATCGCTTCCAGCATGGAAGAGATCGAAACCGTTCTGGAAAGACGTGCAACCGCAATGGGCGCCGAGATCAGACGCGGCCTTGGCGTCGAGGGCATCGAGCAGTCGGATGAGGCCGTGACCATTCGCGCCGGCGGCCAGATATTTCACGCACGGTGGCTTGTTGGCTGCGATGGCGGCCGCAGCACGGTGCGCAAGGCGGGCGGCTTCGATTTCGTCGGTACCGATCCGGAATTCACCGGCTATTCCGTTAAGGTCGAAATGGCTGACCCTGAAAAGCTCGCTCCGGGCCGCCACTACACGTCGACCGGCATGTACACTTATCAAGAGCCCGGAACCATCGCGATGGTCGATTTCGACGGCGGTCGGTTTCACCGAACCCAGCCGATAACGCCGGAGCATGTGCAGACAGTGCTGCGGCATGTTTCCGGCAGCGACATCACGATAACGGGCCTCAGCCTTGCAACGACATGGACGGATCGCGCCTATCAGACCACGACTTACCGCAACGGCCGAATATTGCTTGCGGGCGATGCCGCGCACATACACTCTCCGCTTGGCGGGCAGGGGCTTAATCTCGGGCTGGGCGATGCGTTCAATCTTGGCTGGAAACTTGCAGCGACGATCCGCGGCGATGCCCCGGACGGATTGCTGGACACCTATACCGGCGAGCGGCACCCGGTGGGAGCACAGGTCCTCGACTGGTCGCGCGCGCAGGTCGCTCTCATGCGCCCGAGCCCGAGCACAAGGGCGCTGGAAGCCATCATCCGCGATCTCATCGAGACCCGCGATGGCGCGACATATTTCGCCGAGCGTGTCTGGGGTGTTTCCCTGCACTATGAGCTTGGCGGCCAACATCCGCTTGTCGGCCGCAGCGTTCCGGATTTCGTACTGACCGATGGAAGGAAGACCGGCGAACTTCTGAGAGAAGGCAAAGCTCTGCTTTTGGACTTTGACGCGGATGAATCGCTTCAAGCGCTTGCAGGCCGTTGGAACGGGCGAATTGCTTATGAGGCGGGCAATGCCGTCAACCACCTCGACTTAAGCGCCGTGCTCGTGCGTCCCGATGGCATCGTCGCCTGGGCCACCGGGTCAACTCCTGACAAGGAGGAACTTACAGAAGCCGCTGGCCGGTGGTTCGGTACATTATAAATTACATCTGAAGCGGGAAATCAGCTTATGCAGAGTTGAAAAAACTGGCGCAGCCCCTTGAAAGCACCAATGGAGTGCTTTATGTATTTCACATGAGCACGAAACTTCTGTCCAACGTCGTTCTGGTACTCAATCTTTCACGGGAAGATCGATCTTCCCTTGAAGAAACGCTTCTTGCCTATCGACGTGCGATGGCAATCCTCGATCAGACCGAAGGCGCCAACCTCGTGGCGCTGCATGCCGCAGCTTATGAGGAAATCAGGGTCAAGACAGGCCTCCCATCCCGCATGGTGACGCTGGCTTTACGCGACCATAGCCAGCGTGATCCGCAGGAGCCGGTGCGCGACATCCCGCTCGACAGCAAGCTGTTTTCGGTCAAGGGGCCTGACAGCCTCAGCATCGCCACCCTCTCGGGCCGCGTCGTCGTGCCCTACACCGTTCGTGGTTATCACGACGGCTGGAATGACTTTTCAGAAGCGCGCCTCGTTTTCGAGGGCGAAACCATCAGCATCCATGCCGGCATAAAAACCGGCTTCCAACCGAACAGGGAGGCTTCGATGAACAATGAAGGTATTCTCGGGCGGCTCGGGCGTGTCATCGCCGGTGTCATGAACAATGCCGTCGACGCGGCCGAGGCGTCCAATCCGGTCGCCGTTGCACAACAGGCCGTGCGGGAAATTGCCAAGATCGCCGAGGAAGCGCGAACGGCCCTGGGCGTGGCGGTTGCCGCCGGCCATCGCCTCAAATCGAAGGCCGCCGATCTCGATGAAGAAATCAGCGACCTCGACGACAAGATCAGGATCGGGCTGGAAAACGGCCGTGAAGATCTGGCACGGGCCGCAACCGGGCTGCAGATCGATCTGGAGGCGCAGCGCGAAGCGCTGAACAAGGCGATCCTCGAGAATGCCGCCGAAATTGCCGAGGCGGAAACCACCTTGCGCAGCATCGCCTCTGCAAAGGCGGATGCGCAAAAGCGGCTCGAAGATGCCAAGCGTGCCGAACGCGCCGCACCTGCCAGCGTGGACGCCACCCCGTCCCAGCGCAATGACCGCCGTCTGGCCGAGGCGCTGGAAGCGATCGAAAGGGTGACCGGCACACCGGCCAAGCCCAATACCGGCGCAGCCGAGGTGGAGGAGCTGGGCCGCATGCAGCGACAGAGCGCCATCGAAGCGCGGCTCAAGGCTTTCCGGGAGGGTGAACGCTGATGGAAGGCATTGTCCAGCCAGGCACAGCCCCCTTCTGGATCGCCCTCTTGACGGTCGCCGGTCTCGGCATTGTCGAACTCGTCTCGGTCCTGCTCGGCGTATCGGCCTCCGGGCTGCTGGACGACAGTTTCAGCTACCATGCGCCGGGCGATACCGAAGCGGGGCTGCTGGGAAGCTGGATGTCCTGGCTCAACGCCGGCGGCGTGCCGCTGCTTGTTCTCGCGGTCATTCTGCTTTCGGTTTTTGCCGTTACCGGTTTCTTCATTCAGGGGGTCGCTTCCACAGTGCTTCTCGGGCCCTTGCCGCTCCCTCTGGCCATGAGCGGCGCGGTTGCCGTGGCCATTCCGGCCACGCGGTCGCTCAGCCTTGCTGTTGCAAAGGTCATTCCACGCGATGAGACCAACGCGCTCGAGCAGGCCGACTTTCTGGGGCTCACAGGCGTCGTCACCATCGGGCCGCTTGACCAGGGCAAGCCCGGCACCGTGCGGGTCAAGGACCGGCATGACAATATTCACTTCCTGCGCGCGCAGGCCGCATCCGGTCACACGATCGATACGGGTGCGCAGGTATTGATCGTCGATGGGGCGGATGGGCTTTTCCAGGCCATCCCCGCACCGCCGGATCTGAAAAATTCATAATAGCGGGCACAACAGGGGTTAATTCACCATGGACTTCTTTTCTTTGAGCCTGATTGCCGGTGCCATCGTCACGGCGATCGTCGTCATCGGCATCATCATGACATCGCTTTATACGCGCTCGACGCGCGACAAGGCCTATGTCAGAACCGGCCTTGGCGGCAAAAAAGTCGTACTCGACGGCGGCGCAATCATTCTGCCGATCTTCCACTCCTATTCCTGGGTCTCGCTCAGCACGTTGCGGCTGGAAGTGAAGAGATCCGAACATGAATCGCTGATCACCAAGGATCGCATGCGCGCCGATATCACCGCCGAATTTTACGTGCGCGTGAAGCCGGACGCCGAAAATATCGCGCTCGCTGCTCAGACGCTTGGCGACCGGACAAACGACGCCGATGCACTGAAATCCCTGGTCGAGGCGAAGTTCGTCGACGGCCTGCGCTCGGTCGCCGCGACCATGTCGCTGCGCGACCTGCAGGAACAGCGTGCCGAATTCGTCAAATCCGTGCAGGCGGCCGTCGCCCATGACCTGCAGTCCAACGGTCTGGAGCTGGAATCGGTGTCGCTGACGCGGCTCGACCAGACCGACATCAAGCATTTCAACCCCAACAACACCTTCGATGCGGAAGGCCTGACGGCGCTGACGCGGATCACCGAGGAGCGCAAACGCGAGCGCAACCAGATCGTCCGCGACAACGAAGTCGAAATCGCCACCAAGGACCGCGAAGCCGTGCTGCGCCGCCTGACCATCGAGCGCGAACAGCGCGATGCGGAACTGACGCAGGAACGTGATATCGCCAACAAGACCGCGGAAACCCGGGCAGAAGCCGCACGTGCCGAACAGGCCGCCCGTCTGAACGAGGAGACCGCAAAGCTCGATACCGAACGCGGCATTGCCGAGCGGGATGCGGAAGCCCGCCAGGCCCGCGAGACCGCCCGCATCGAGGCCGAGCGCGGCATCGCCGAGCGCGAGGCGGAAGCCCGCAAGATCACCGAAACCGCCCGGATCGAAGCGGCGATCGCCGTTGCCCAGAAGGTGGAACAGGAACAGGCTGCGCGTGCCAAGGCGGATGAAGCCAAGGCAGCCGCCATCACCGCCGAAGAACAGGTGGCAACCGCCCGCGAAGTGGAAATCGCCGAACGTGCCAAACGCATTGCCGTGATCGACGCCCGCAAGGCGGCCGAACAGGAAGCGACGGCGATCACCGTGAAGGCGGAAGCCGAACGTGAAGCTGCGGAAAACCTCGCCGCCGCCGCCAAGATCGGCGCCGAAGCCGAGGCGCAGGCAGCCAAAATCCGCGCCGAAGGCGTCATCGCGCTCGGTGATGCCGAGGCGCAGGCGGAGCGTGCGAAAAACGATGCACGCAATGCGCTATCCGGCGACATCATCGAATTCGAACTTGCCCGCGCGCGGATCGCCATCATCCCCGAGGCGCTGGCCGAAGCGATGAAGCCGATCGAGAAGATTTCCGACATCCGCATCTTCAGCGCCGGAAATCTGGCCGGCGCACTTGGTGGCGGCAGCGATGGACAAGGTGGCAATGGCCTGGGCGATCTTTCAAGCCAGCTGCTGAGCTTCACCGCGCAGAAGCCGGTTCTCGATGAAATCCTCGCACAGGCCGGTTTCAAGGGAGCGGACCCGACACAGGCCCTCCTCGCAGCCTCGATCACGAATGGCACGGATCGGCCAACCTCGGAAAAACAGCCACGCAAGGAGACTTAACAGGGTCTCGGCAGTCCTTCTGTCCGGCACTCGTCTCGGCAAGAATATCAAGCGCGGCCAATCTAAGATGGCCGCGCTTTTCTGTTCTTTAGACACTCCACGAGACCCGTTATACGCCCCGGAAATGATGCCGCATCACTCGATCACCTCACCTCGCATCAGAAACTTCGCAAGTGCGACCGTCGAAACGAAGCCGAGAATTGCGAGTATCAGAATGAAGGGAAGGTACAGGGCGTTTCCGGTTTTGATCGCCAGCACCAGCGCCTGCAATATTCCAATATTGTAAATCGTATCAATTGCCATGACACGATCCTGGGCCCTTGGACCCTTGATCAGCCGATATGCGGCGAATACCATGGCAAGCAGAAGCATGCCCTGGGCAAGGGTGGCGGACCAGTAAATAATGTCGGCGCTCAACATCATCGGCACCGCTCAACAGGGTCGTGCTGAAGAAAAAATACCGGTCTGTTCGGGGCAGTTATGAGAGATCATGGCCTTGCTCCACGTGTTCTTTAGACACGGGGCCGTCCCCAATTGATCCGGATGGCGCAGGTCGTCCTGCACAACTGCGTGCTATCACCAATGGCGCCTGTCATCAAGGCGGTGGCCCGACTGCGCCATTGCTTTCAGGAACCCTGCCATGCTATCGCTGACATCAACAGCTTGACAGAGCTTCGTTCGGGACGACCCGAATGCGACAGATTGCCGGGGACGACCCCAGATAGAGGTCGCCTGCAATGTCTGACAAATCTCCATCCTTTCTCCGCACTCCCTGGCCGAAACTCGTCGTGGCCTGGCTGGTCGTCGCCGTTTTCCAGCTGTCCGGCCAGTCATGGCTCTCGCCTGATATGACGCCAACCATTGCCATCTCGTGCTTTCTCGTTCTCTTCGCCACGATCCTGATGGCGGCTTTCGGGGTAGTGAAAGAGGCCGATGAGCTGGCACATCAACTGGGTGAACCCTACGGAACACTCATTCTCACGCTGTCGATCGTTGCAATCGAAGTGATCCTGATTGCGGCGGTGATGCTGGGGCCGAATGAAGCGCCGACAATCGGAAGAGATTCCATATTCGCGGTGATGATGATCATCCTCAACCTCGTGACAGGTATCTGCCTTCTGGCGGGCGCGATGCGTTATGGCGAGCAGGAATATAATGCGCCCGGCGCCGTTTCCTTCATTGCGATGACGGTGGTTCTGGCCGGCGTCGCGCTTCTGGTGCCAAACACGCTCCCCGCAGGCAATGGCACATTTACCGCTCTCCAGGCCATCGTCATCTCTCTCGTGACCGTGATTGTCTACGGCAGTTTCCTCGCCCTGCAGATGGGCCGCTACCGCAGCCACTTCATGCAACCGGCACCGGGCCGGATGTCGATCAGGCTGACAGAACCCGTCAAGCGTCAGGCTCCAGACCATCCGACGGACGGTCATGCCCGCAAAAAGAACATCGTTCATTCGATGTTTCTGATCGGATTGATGCTGCCGATCGTGCTGCTCGCACATGACCTTGCCATCGTCATTGATTACGGCGTTGCGCAGGCCGGTGCCCCGGTGGCCGTTGGCGGCGTTCTTATTGCGATCATCGTCTTTACACCCGAATCGATCACGGCCGTAAAGGCCGCGTTGAACAACGAGACACAACGGTCAATCAATCTGTGCCTCGGCGCATTCGTTTCAACTGTCGGGCTCACGGTCCCGGCGGTCCTGACGGTTGGCCTCGTCACCGGCAAAACAGTGATCTTCGGAATTTCGCCCACCGAAACCATCCTGTTTGCCCTGACGGTTGCGCTGACAACCCTGACCTATCTGGGCAGGCGAACCTCGGCGGCGCAGGGACTGTTGCATCTGATGCTGTTCGTCATCTTTGGCCTCCTGTTGTTTACGGCCTGAGGCCACGGCATCGCGGGACGGCCCGCGCGCGCTTCAAACCGAACGGGGACGACCCCATGATCGCGAGATTCATGATGTGGAACGCTCCCGAAATGCTTTATCAGGACATTTCAGAAACGGTCGCAAAAAGTGCAAATCAACGCTCGCCAGGCTGGGTGACGCGGATTTCGGCGGTCTTGATCTTCGTTCTCGTCGCCAACCATCTGGTCCGGTTTTCCCGCGCTGATGCGTTTGCCCGAAAACGATTGCCACCTGCCACCGATTTGGCTAGAAAGCCCTCGCGCGGGACGACCCGTGCCTTGAAACGTTCCGGGGACGGCCCTGACTCTCAATCTTGGGATCAGAATGGCCGATATACCGAACACCCTCCCTATTTCTGACTTTCCACCACACGCACGGTCTTCCTGCGTCCGGCACAGCCGCGACTTCGAACACCGGCGCATCCCCGTCATTGTCGCAATTTACTGAAGGACCTGTCATGGCCGGCCCCATCGACCAATTCGAAGTCAAACCTCTCGTTGAAATTACAGTCGGGGATATCGACCTCAGCTTCACTAATGCTTCGGCATACATGTTTCTCACCGTCACACTGGCCAGTTCATTCCTGCTTCTGGCAACCGGCAAGGCCCGCCTCGTGCCCGGCCGCTGGCAATCGAGCGCGGAGATGCTTTACCTGTTCGTTGCCAAGACCCTGCGTGACAATGCCGGCGAACAGGGGATGCGGTTCTTCCCCTTCGTGTTCTCGCTTTTCATGTTCATCCTCTTCGCGAACATGATCGGCATGTTCCCTTATGCCTTTACCGTAACGAGCCAGATCATCGTCACCTTCGGCCTCGCCATGATGGTGTTCGGCACCGTCACGCTTTATGGCATGTTCAAACACGGTATTGGTTTTTTCGGCCTGTTCAAACCCGCTGGAATCCCGGCAATCCTGGCGCCGATCATCGTGCCGATCGAAATCATCTCCTATATTTCGCGCCCCGTCAGCCATTCCGTCCGCCTGTTTGCGGTCATGCTTGCGGGCCATATCACCCTGAAGGTCTTTGCGGGTTTTGTCGCCTCCCTCGCCAGCATTAATGCGCTGGGGGTAATCGGCGCGATCGCGCCACTCTTCATGACGGTCGCCATCACGGCTCTGGAATTCCTGATGGCCGGCATTCAGGCCTATGTCTTCACCATGCTCACCTGCATGTATCTCAACGATGCACTGCATCCGGGACACTAAAGCATTCACGGCGGCGCCGAGCGTCCCTTGTCCGCGAAAGCACGCAAAAGGGACGTCAGGCGCGCTGACGTTTCCCGGCAGGCCGGTGCAGGCGTTCAAGGATCAGGGGCAGAACCCCACCAGCACGCAAAATGGCGATTTCCGCCCGGGTTTCGATCGCCGCAGATGCCTCGAAAGAGATGGAATCGCCGCTGGGCCGCGTGATCGTCACGGGTATCGCGCAACGGGGTGCGATCGACAGGGCATCGGCGTTGACCATGATTGTATCGCGGGCTGTCAATTCAAGCTGTTCGGGCTTCAGCCCTTGCGGAAGCCGCAGTGGCAGGACACCCATGCCGATCAGGTTCCAGCGGTGAATGCGCTCGAAACTTGCCGCCAGCACCGCCCGAACCCCCAGGAGGGCGACGCCCTTTGCGGCCCAGTCGCGGGAAGATCCCATTCCGTAACGTTCACCCGCCACAACGACAACGGATTTGCCTTCGGCTTCGTATCGCTGGGCAGCATCCCAGAGCGGGAGAACTTCTCCCGTTCCCGCATGAATGGTAGAGCCCGCAGGAATATCCGCCGCCAGAAGATTGCGCACGGTCCTGTTGGTGAAGAGGCCACGGATCATGACTTCCCAATTGCCGCGCCGGGAAGAAAAGACATTGAGATCAAGCGGATTCTCGCCACGATCAATGAGATGCCGTCCTGCGTCGCCCGTCGCGGGAATGGCACCCGCGGGCGAGATATGATCGGTGGTGATGTCGTCGCCGAGCACGAGAATAGGATGGGCTTGATAGGCGCCAAGCCTCGTTCCCTTGCCGAAGCCGGAAAAAGGCGGCCGGCGGATATAGGTCGATTTTTCATCCCAGGGGAAAAGTGTCGTTGTGGGCGCGGGAAGCTCCTTCCACGCCTTGCTTGCCTCGGCCGCGTCATAGGCCGGCGCGAAATCCTCAACCCTTGACGCCATCTCCATGGCCGCATCGATCTCGGCAGCGGTCGGCCAGATCATCGGAAGCGTTACGGGAGTACCGTCTTCTGCGATGCCAAGAGGATCATTCATGATATCGAGCTCGACCGTACCGGCCAGCGCAAAAGCCACGACCATGGGCGGCGAGGCCAGAAACCCGGCTTCCAGCTGCGGATGAACCCGGCCGGGAAAATTGCGGTTGCCGGAAAGAACCGCCACGGGAAGAATGTTCCGTTCCGCCATTGCCATTGCAACCGGACTGGTGAGTGAACCGGAATTACCGATGCAGGTGGTGCAGCCATAACCGACAATGCCAAAACCGACGGCCTCCAGATCGGTCATCAGCCCCGCACGCTGGAGATAGCGCTCCGCCGTCGGTGAACCCGGAGCGGTCGAGGTTTTGACCCAATGCGGTGGACGCAGACCGTGAGCATTGGCTTTGCGGGCCAGAAGCCCGGCTGCGATCATGAGCCGGGGATCGGACGTGTTGGTGCAGCTGGTAATCGCCGCGATTGCGACGGCGCCATCGTTCGGCTCACCTTCCAGGGAAATCGTGCCGGCCTTCTTCATGGCAGAAATCGCATGGCGCGTTGCGCTGACCGAAATCCTGTCCTGAGGGCGGCATGGTCCGGCAAGGCTTGGTTCGACGCTTGAAAGATCGAGATCAAGGGTTGCGGTGTAGCGGGGATTGGCATCGGGGTCGAACCAGATTCCGACACGTCTGGCATAAACCTCGACGAAGGCCGCGTGATCCGGTGTGCGCCCGGTCCTGAGCAGATAGTCGACGGACTGACGATCTATCGGGAAATAACCGCTATTCGCTCCGAATTCCGGCGTCATATTGGCGATGACCGCCCGGTCGCCCGCCGTCAGACCGGAAACGCCCGGACCATAGAACTCGACATATTTATCCTGAAGGTCGATCTGACGCAACAGATGCGTGATGACCAGCGCGAGATCCGTGGCAAGCACGCCCTCTTTCAACGCTCCTGTCAGCCGGACACCAACGACGTCAGGTACGCGAAGGGCGACGGGCATGCCGAAAAACACGCTTTCTGCCTCCAGCCCGCCGACACCCCAGCCAAGCACTCCGATGCCATTGATCATCGGCGTATGGCTGTCCGTACCGATCAGCGTGTCCGGCATTGCCCATAACATCCCGTCGCGCCGCTGCGAGGTCACAACGGTTGCCAGGCGCTCGAGATTAAGCGTGTGCATGATGCCCGTGCCGGGGGGATGGGTCCGAAAATCGGCAAGCGTATTTGTCGCCCATTTCATGAAGCTGTATCGTTCCGAATTTCGCTCATATTCGCGCTCCATATTGCGCGTGAGCGCCGATGAGGTCGCAAACACATCCACGGCAACGGAATGGTCGGTCGAGACATCCACTGGAACAACTGGATTGAGCCGGGCGGGATCGCCCCCGGCTTCTGCAAGCGCAGAACGCATTCCGGCAATGTCGACCAAAGCCGGACCACAGGTCGTGTCGTGCATCAGGACCCGGTTCGGCAGGAACGGAATTTCGACTTCGCTAAAACCGGTTTCAAGCCAGTCGATCATCGCCGCTTTCGCCAGTACAGCGTCGTCGTCTCCGGTGCGAAGCACATTCTCCAGCAATATGCGATGCACATAGGGCATGCGGGCCAGACAGTCCCCCGCCTCTGCGGGGAGATCGATGATGTCGTAGCTGACGCCGTTTATCTCGAATGTCGTTCGCATATTGTTTTGGTCGAGCGTCACGTCCATCCCCCGCAGGCGTTATCATTGCTTGCTTTGCAAGTGACAATTTACATACATAATGTAATCACAAAATGCAATTATCTCGACAATAAATCGATTGCCTTTTCACCCGGTGAAGGACACGAACCAGGCAAGCAATCCAACTCACAGTGAGGGAGGTTAGGGATCTAGACCTTGGGCGACTTGATCCGGCTGGCACCCATGATGTGGGTGTAGAGAAAAGCAGCAGCTTCGTTCCGGCGACCATGTTCGATCAGGTCGAGAATTTGCAGATGTTCTTCCGTCTGCCGGGGCAGGCGGCTGCGGTCGATGGTGATGTGGTATTCGATAAGCCGGCGCAGACGGTTGATGCGTCTGATCGCATCCAGGAAAAATTCATTCTGCGAGCAGGCGACGAGCATCTCGTGAAATTCGTTATTGGCCTTGAAGATTTCGGCGCGCGACCATGTTTCATATCCGCCGTCACGCAGCCGCATCTGAACCTCCCGCGCCCGCTTCAGACCCTCGGCGTTGGGCTCGAAACTCGGCAGCAGCATGGCCTGCTGCTCGATCACGGCGCGAAAGGCATAACCGTCCTCATAACTCTTCTTGGACGTCAGCGCCTGCGTGAACGCCCAGCCATTGCCGGGCAGACGCTCGATCCAGCCCTCTTCCGCAATACGCCGAAGGACCCTCAGAAGCTTGGTGCGCGGAAGATCGTAAAACCGCATGAGTTCATTTTCGCTTATGCGCTCGTCGAGCTTACCGGCGAGGCGATCCTCGGCGATACGGAAATAGATCGCCTCGTCGCCCTCACCGTCTTCAACACCTGCGGATTTCATATCCTGAAGACTGCCAGGTTCGACCGCGAGGAAATAACCGCGATTGGGCTCCGCCCGCACGACGCCCTGGGTCTCGAGTTGCTTGAGCGCGCTCATGATGGGAGCACGCGAGACACGGAACGCGTCAGCCAGCATTTGAAGAGGAAGATGCTCACCCTTGCCGATGCCGTTCGTCTGGATGAATTCAATGACGTTTCCGACGATCTGCGGCGTAAGACTTTTCCGTACCATGGGGCTCGCTCTGTAGTTTTGCCCAGTTTTGTATGATCGCCGGCTTCAAAGCAACAGGCCGCCGCCCGAACGGGCCGCCGCCTCGCTGTTCGATCCTCGTCCTGCCGGAAACGGGAAAGCCCTTTGAAAAGCAAGGGTGCAACAAGCGCAATCACCGCAAAGGCGCGACGGGATAATCGAATTTCCGCATGGAAAAACCGATAGCGCCAGATCCGGTAATTTCTTGCCTCTGTTCCTCCAACAGATTTCGCGCTCCTTAATGCTGGCCCTTGCCAGATCGCAGCGAAAGCCCGAACGACACCATCGTGAAACCCGCCACCAGAAGATCTGCCGCCAGAATGATGTCCGGGCCCCCTCCAAGTCCAAAGGAGCGATCCGCGACCAGCCATGCGACAAAGAAGAGGGTGGTCAAGCCGCCTGCGAGCAGGGATGGAGCACCCCGGTGGGGACGGATCGTTTCTCCAACCCAGAGCCGCAATAACGAAAGACCAAGAAACAGACAGCAGAAAAGCAGAAAGGCCGCAGACGACCGAAGGGTCTCATCAACACAGACGATACACCCCATCGCTGCCTGAAGGGCGCCGATGGCAATCCAGTCCGGATAAAATGCGGGGCGCGCAAGCCGCATGATGATGATTGCAAACAGCAATCCGCCCAGCATTGGCCCGAGGCCCGGCAGATAACCTTCAAAGTTCCGGTCGAGAAACCTGTTGGCGAGGGACAACACGGCGAAATCGACCAGAATGACGCCAAGCGCGACGACCCTCAGCCAGTCGGACGGTTTCCTGAAGCGGTTTTGGCCGACCTCCCGGCCACTGCGGATGAGGCGGCGAAGCCGCGGGAGAAACGACGGGGCACGCTGGTGGGGGAAAACGTGCCCCGTCCGATGTCCGGCAATGAGCGTTGCGGACATCATTGGCCCTGACGGCAGGGGACGATACGTCAGGGCCATGTTTGTCGAAGACGGAGCAGGCACGGAACCTCCGTAACCCGTGGAAACGGCCAGACTGCCGCGAAGGGCAAGAGACTGGCGCGAAATATTTCCCCGATCCTTCATCATTTTCGGAACCGCCTCCTCCATTGGGCAACCGGTTCGCTTTCGGGATCATACCGGTCAACCAGCCCTGCTTGTCGGGGCAACAGTAGCCATGTCTTTATATATACATACAACACGTTTGTAAATTCGAACCTAGTCATCTTCCGTCACCAGCGCATGTCGGACGTGGTTTGCCCGCGGTAATTTTGTCAGGATTGGTTCAGTTGAGGCCTTGGTGTTTTTGCTGAACTCCGGCGAGCAAAGTCGCGACCAGAAGGCTCCCGTCTTCGGAAAGCGTAAAGACGCTCTTGCTTAGCGCCCATTCCGTAATGAGACCGCCCATGGCCGCATAAAGCATGGAGGCAGCCTTTTCCGGCGTCCACGGTTTCACCATTCCGGGGTTTCGCTCGACTGTCCTGAATATGCGCACGAATAATTCATGCATTTCCTCGGGAAACGTGTTTTGTGCGGCCTCATCCTTTTCCGCCATAACGATATCGAGCCGCATCATCACCCGCAGCAGACCGCGTTGACGCGGATCCTGCTCCAGCAGCCTGAAGGTGTCGGCTATGATGTCACCTAGTTTTTCGATGGAAGCGGAGCTGCGGCCTTCGGAAAGTTCGTCGGCAAATCGCCGAAACGGTTCCTGCGCTTCGTTTCGGAGAGCGAGCAGAAGCCCGTGCTTGTTCTTGAAATGCCAGTGGATTGCACCCCGGGTCACACCGGAAAGAGCAGCGATTTCTTCCAGGCTGACATTGTCATAGCCCTTGTCCAGAAACAGGGTCTCCGCCGCCTGCAAGATCTGGCGACCGGTTTCCGCCGCCTGCTCCTTGGTTCTCCTCACGTCTCTAAACTCCCATGACTGAATTTCGCCGTTGCTTTCTACATGGAGCAGCCCGGCAAAAGCAAACCGCCGTCCCGCCGCAACTCATCACGGCGGGACGGGAATGCATCGACCTCAGGCGGGTTTCGGCTCCGCCACCTTTACGCTTCTGCGGCTAAATATCCCCGATATCAGCACGAAGAAGACCGGCACGAAAACAATCGCCAGCAAAGTCCCCGTCACCGTTCCAAAGAAGGTGGCAAAGCCGATAGCCTGGCGCGCGCCGGCGCCGGCACCCGTCGATATGACCAGCGGAATGACACCGAGGCCAAAGGCAAGCGAGGTCATCAGGATCGGCCGGAAGCGAAGTTTCGCCGCCTCGCAAACCGCCTCGAATGCGCTTTCGCCCAGCTGCGCCATTCGCTCTCGCGCAAATTCGACGATCATGATGCCATTCTTGCCCGTCAGGCCGACCACAGTCAGAAGACCCACCTGGAAATAGACGCCATTCGACTGCCCGCCGATCCATGCGCCCAGAAGCGCACCGAGAATACCGACCGGCATGGCGAGCAGAACCGCCACGGGAATGGTCCAGCTTTCATAAAGAGCTGCAAGGCAAAGGAACATGGTTGCCAATGCCAGCCCGTAGAGAGGTAAGGCGCCGGCACCGGCATCCTTTTCTTCGAGCGACATTCCCGTCCATTGCAGGCTGAAGCCCGGCGGCAGTTTCGCGGCAAGCGCCTCCATTTCAGCCAGCGCCTCACCGGAGGAGAACCCCGGAGCCGCCGACCCTTCGATCGACATCGCGGGCAGGGCGTCATAACGGCTCACCTGCTGAGGCCCGAAGACCCAGTTCTGGCTGGCGATGGTCGAAAGATCGACGAAATCGCCATTCGCATTCGGCACCCGCCAGAGAGCAAGATCCTCCGGCCCGGTGCGTGCCAAGGGCTCGCCCTGCACGTAAACGCGTTTCATGCGTCCCTCGTAAAGGAAGTCGTTCACATAGGAACTCGACCAGACGGTGGTCAGGAACGACCCGACATCCGCAGCGCTGAGGCCAACAGCGCCGGCCTTGCCCCAGTCGATGTTGAGTTCGAACTGAGAAGCATCCTCCACGCCGTTCGGCCGGACAGCCATGAGTTTCGGGCTTTGGGCCGCAAGACCCAGCAGCATGTTGCGCGCTTCCAGAAGCTGCTCATGGCTCTGGCCGGAACGCGCCTGAAGGAAGGCGGTAAAGCCGTTGGAATTGCCGAGTTCCGTGACCGCCGGCGGCACCAGCGGAACGACGATCGCTTCCTTGATGCCGCCCATCAAGGGCCCGAAAGCGCGCGCGGCAATGGCCTGGGCGGAGTTGTCCTTACCCTTGCGCTCTTCCCAGTCCTTCAGCTTGACGAACATCATGCCCATGTTCTGCCCCTGACCGGCGAAGGAAAAACCACGAACCGAGAAGACCGACTCGACGTTCTTGGCTTCGGCATTCATGTAGTAGTTTTCCACCTTACCCAGAACCTCCTCGGTATTTTGGGCGGTGGAACCGGGCGGTGTCTGGATGATGGTGAGCAGGGTTCCCTGATCTTCATCGGGAAGGAACGAGGTTGGCGTCTTCTGGTAAAGGAAGACCATGGCGCCCACCAGAAGCAGGTAGACAAGGAACATCCTGACCGGCCTTTTCGCCGAAGCCCTGACGATATTGCCGTATCGTGTCGTCAGCCATGAGAAATTGCGCTCGAACCAGTTGCTGAAACGGCTGGCAAGACCCGGCTTGGCATTGTGATCATGGGCCTTCAGCATCGTCGCGCAGAGCGCCGGTGTGAAGATGAGAGCAACCAGCACCGAGAGCGCCATGGCCGCGACGATGGTCACCGAGAACTGCTTGTACATTTCCCCCGTTGCGCCGCCAAAAAACGCCATGGGCACGAAGACGGCGGAAACCACCATGGCGATGCCCACGAGTGCCCCCTGGATTTCTCCCATCGACTTTTTTGTGGCCGCGACGGGATCGAGGTGCTCGTCACGCATGATGCGCTCGACGTTTTCCACCACCACGATCGCATCATCGACAAGCAGACCGATCGCCAGAACCATGGCCAGCATGGTGAGCGTGTTGATCGAAAATCCGAGCGCCGCCATGATGCCGAAGGTTCCAAGCAGAACCACCGGCACGGCCAGCGTCGGGATCAGCGTCGCGCGGAAATTATGCAGGAAGATCAGCATCACGAACACGACCAGCACGATCGCTTCGATGAGCGTGTGAATGACCGCCTCGATGGAAAGCGAGACAAACGGCGTCGTATCATAGGGAATGACATAGCTCACGCCGGCGGGAAGGAATGCGCCGAGATCGGCCATCTTGGCCTTCACCAACTCCGCCGTTTCAAGCGCATTGGCGCCGGATGCCAGCTGGATCGCCATGCCTGACGACGGCTTGCCGTTGTAGAAACTGGAAATTTCGTAGTTTTCAGTTCCGAGTTCCGCCCGCGCCACATCACGCAGCAACACCAGCCCGCCATCGGTATCGGCACGCAGCACGATGCGCTCGAAATCCTGTGGCGTCTTCAGGAGCGACTGGGCGGTGACGGTGGCATTGAGCTGCTGACCTTCCGGTGCCGGCATGGCGCCGAAGGAACCGGCCGATATCTGCGCATTCTGGGCGCTGATCGCATTAATGACGGTGGTGGGAGAGAGGCCGTAATATTTCAGCTTCTGCGGATCGAGCCAGATTCGCATCGCATATTCCGACCCGAACACTTCAACCTTGCCGACACCCTTCAGTCTCGACACCGGTTCGACCATGTAGGAGTTCAGATAATCGGCCAGATCGATGGCGCTTCGGGCTCCGTCGTCCGAGATCAGCGCGATCACCATCAGAAAGCCGGTTGTCGATTTCTCAACCGTTACACCCTGACGCGTCACTTCCGAAGGCAGGCTCGCTTCGGCCTGGCTCAGCTTGTTCTGGACCTGAACCTGGGCGATGTCGGGATCCGTGCCGAGATTGAATGTGAGTGTCACGGTGGCGCGACCGGTAGAGGTCGTCGATGAGTCGATGTAACGCAGCCCGTCAAGGCCCGTCATTTCCTTCTCGATGATCTGCACCACCGTATCCGCGACCGTTTCGGCGGATGCGCCGGGATAGGTCGCGCCGATGACCACGGACGGACCGGCGATCGAGGGATATTGCGAGATCGGCAGTCTCATGATCGACAGGACGCCGAGGCCCATGATGATGATGGCGATGACCCAGGCGAAAATGGGTCTGTCTATGAAAAACCGCGCCATGGATCAGTTACTCCCGACCCGGGCAGCCTGCTGGGCCACCGGCTGTTGCTCTATTTCCACCGAAGCACCGGGTGCCACCTTCTGGAAACCGGACATGACGATCTGGTCCCCCGGTTTCAGGCCGCTGCTGGTGACCCAGCGATTGCCGGCACCAGTGACGATGGTTACCGGACGGAGAACAATCTTGCCGCCCTCCACGATCCAGACGGAGGCCTCGCCTTTGGCATTGCGCATCACGGCGCTTTGCGGAACGAGGATCGCGTCCTTGGTAACGGCCTGCGGCAGTTCAACCTCGACATAAAGGCCCGGCAAAAGCCTGTTATCCGGGTTGGAGAACGAGATTCGAAGCGTGACCATGCCTGTCGTCGGTTCGACCCTCGGTTCGGCCGCCTTTAGATCACCCTTTACCGGGTAAGTCTGGCCGTTTGGAAGGATCATCGTTGCAACGGACTGGGACTGGCTGCCCCCTACCCTTTTGTCGGCATTCCACCGCAAAAGATCGTTTACGGACTGGGTTACGTCGACATAGATCGTGTCGAGCGCGCGGATCGTGGTCAAAGCCGTCGTCTGCTGCGCAGCCACAAGCGCACCGGCGGTCGTTTCCGAAAACCCGATGATGCCGGAGATTGGCGCGCGGATCGTCGTTCTCTCGAGGTCGATCTCCGCTGTCGTCAGCTGTGCCCGCGCCACCTGAAGTGCGGCCTGCGTCTTGTTTCTCTCCGCAATCTTGTTATCGCGGTTCGACGCCGAGCTTACATTATTGGCAAATGTCTCCTCAGCACGGCGCGCATCGACGAGGGCGAAGTCGTAGCTGGCTTGTGCCTGGGCGACGTTGGCTTTGGCCGACTCCACCGCCGCAACATAGGTTTCATCCTCGATCTTGTAGAGAACCTGACCGGCCTCGACACGGGCGCCTTCTTCAAACAGTCGTTCCCGGATGATGCCGGAGACCTGCGGCCGCACCTCTGAAATCGTCGATGGTTTGATACGTCCGGGCAAACGCGCAGTCAGCGTGAAATCCGCCGCCTTGGCGGTTTCAACCGTGACTGACGGGGTGGGTTGTTGCTGCGCGAGCACTCTTCCGGGATAGAGGACGCAGGATAGGATCAACGCAAGGGCCACCGTTTGCCCGCGCCGCCACTGACTTTTCTCGACCATTTTTCACCTTTTGATGCAAACGAGCTGCCGGACGCATCACCAGCATCCGATCTTTCGGTGTCATATACATACATTCCGAATGTAAATATCAAGTGAAATATTTTATCCGGCCGGCACCGGCTCTTCATGTCGGTCCTGCTTCAAAGTGCAAAATTGATCGCGATAAGATGCTAAAATAAAAGGAAAATCAGACTGCTGATGAGATTCCCATGCGGAGCACATTTACTTCCGGCAGGCGGATCCGGAAGAAAAATTAACATTGCCGGCAGACCGGTTTTCTGGCCCAATGTCTCATCTTCAGTTCAGGACACGCGTTACCGTCCTGCGTAAAACACGGCCGATCCGGCCCCCTTGCAGCCGCGGAGTCATCATGTCCCTTCCCCAGAAAATCGGTTTCATCGGAACCGGAGCGATCACCGACGCGATGGTGCGAGGCCTGCTTGGCAAGCCTGTCGCCGTGCCGCATGTCATGGTGTCGCAGCGCAGCGCGGATATTTCCGCAAAGCTCGCCGCCGATTTCCCGCAGGTGATTGTTGCCGGCGATAATCAGGCAATCGTTGACGGCTGCGATACCGTCGTGCTGGCGATCCGCCCGCAGATCGCCGAAGAAGTCACCAGACCCCTGCAGTTCCGGGAGGGGCAGAAGGTCATCAGCGTGGTTGCCGCCACCAGCCGGCAAGCCCTTCTCGACTGGATCGGCGCGGATGTGCGGCTCACCCAGGCAATCCCCCTGCCCTTCGTGGCGCGGCGCAAGGGTGTCACTGCCGTTTATCCTGCCGATACGGATACGGCAGCGATTTTCAACGTGCTCGGTAATGCGGTTGAATGCGAGACCAAGGCGGAATACGACCTGCTGGCCGCCGCAAGCGCCCTGATGGCCACTTACTTCGGTATCCTTCAACATACGACGGAATGGCTGGCGGAAAACGGCCTGCCGGAAGAAAAGGGCCGCGCCTATCTTGCTCCCCTCTTCGCCGGCCTTTCCGAGGTGGCGGTGCTGGCCGGCAAGGATACTGATTTCACTGATATCAGCCGTGAATTCGCCACCAAGGGCGGCCTCAACGAACAGGTATTGCTGGATTTTGACGGCAATGGCGGTTCGCGCGCATTGAAGAAGGCATTGAGCCGTGTGCTGGAGCGGATCACCAAATAACCGGCCGGATTGTCTTTGCTCAGCAATAAAAAGGGGCCAATTGGCCCCTTTTCCTTGCTTCATGCTCTTCCCGGACGATTGATCGTCAGGAAGTGCCGCACGACTGGTCTTTCCAGCCCCGAGTGATAGGCAAGCACCTTGCCCTGTAGATCCGCGTCGGCGTTGGAGACCCGTTTGTGCTGGCGCAGATGTTCCGCCCAGGATTCCACCATGAACCATTCAACGATCTTCTGCGGATCGGCGGAGTCCTCGGTGACACCCCAGCCATAGGCACCATCACGCCGGCGTTCCTGGGAAAGCTCGTCAAGCGCATGCAGGAACGCGCTGCGATGATGCTTTTCGACGTTGTATTCGATCAGGATCAGCACCGGGCCGCGGTCATGGGCCACCGGCTCGGCAACCAGCGGTTCCGGCCAATGATTGGACGGTACCATATCGGCATCGCCGGCAGGCAATTTCAGGCGATGCATGACAAGACCGGCGATAAACAGACCGGCAGAGCCGATCAGCAACGTTCCGGGCACGCCTGCCGCTTCGCCAACAGCGCCCCAGCCGATGCTGCCTGCCGTCATCGCGCCGTTGAAGACGGTAAGATAGACCGCCAGCCCACGGCCACGCACCCAGTTCGGCAGAATGGCCTGGGCCGCGCCATTCAACGTCGTCAGTGCCGTGATCCAGGCACCACCGAGAAAGAGTAGGATGACGATGGCCAGCCACTTGGGCGGAGCAAACGACAGACCGGCCATGACAAGCGCGGTAATGACAGCAGCCCCCAGAAGCAGGGCGTCGGCATCAAAGCGGGCGCGCAGTTTCGGCATGATCAGCGCGCCGCCAATGGCACCGGCACCGACCGCGCCGAGCAGAATGCCATAAAAGCTGGCATCTCCGCCGAGCAATTGCCGTGCGACCAGCGGCAGAAGCGCCCAGACGGCACTGGCGAATGCAAAGAAGATTGCAGCCCGCAGCAGGACGACATGCAGCGGCCGGCTGGCGCGTGTGTAACGAAGGCCGGCCCGGAATGCACCGAAGAAACCTTCCGCCAGCACATCATTGGCGTTCTTCGCCCGTGGCCACCACAGGAGCGCCGCGATGACGACAAAGTAGCTGGCGACATCTGCACCGTAAGTAACGGCCGCACCGAAGGCAGCAAGCAATATGCCGCCGACCGCAGGACCGATGGAACGGGCAATATTGATGCCCAGCGAATTGAGCGCGACAGCGCTTTTGATATCCTCGCGTTTTACCAGTTCCGGCACGATGGCCTGCCAGGTCGGTCCCATCAGCGCCGCACCGATGCCGCCAAGGAAGGTAAGGCCGATCAGGGCACTGACGGACAACAATCCGGTATGGGCGAGAACCATGAGGGTGAGGCTGACAGATGCCAGGAGCAGCTGGACCGCAATCAAAAATTTGCGACGGTCGAGAATATCCGTCAGCACACCGGCCGGGATGGCCAGCAGAAAGATCGGCAGGGTTCCCGCCGCCTGGACCATGGCGACGGCCGCCGGCGAGGCCGAAAGATCGGTCATAAGCCACGAACTGGCGACATCGCGCATGAAACTGCCGGTATTGCCGAGCACGGTTGCGGCCCAGAGGACGGCAAAAACCGGCTGCGCAAGCGGAGCAAAGCTGCTCGTTGAGGATTTTGCGGCATTCATTTGCCTGTTCCTTTCGTGAGATCGATTGCGGCGACGATAACAAAGGCGCCAGCCAGACCCAGATGTTCAAAGAAGGCGTTGGTTGCCATCATGCGATCCATGCCGGGTGCCATTTCCCAGAACCGAAGAGCAATGAAGGTGGCCAGAAGCGTGAAGCCCGCAAGCGCCAGAGCGCCTGCCCAGCGCAGAAAGCCGGAAACCACCATGGCCGAGGCGGTAAGCTCGAACACAATGACGACAACGGCAAAGACCGCCGCCGGATGAAGCCCAAAATGGTTCATCTCGGCAATCGCACCGGGAAAGTCGAAGATCTTGGTCAGCGGCCCCTGAATATAGGCCGAGCAAAGCGCCAGAAGCGCGAGGGTCCGTGTGACAGGCGAGGCAACAACGCCCGTAAGAAGCCCGTTAAGGCGAAGTGTTGAAGATGGTTCGGTCATTGTCTGCTCCTGCGATCTTGGCCGTTGGTTCGACCGGCACTGCGTTCATCTGATGGAGCGATATTGGCTGAAACAATTATCGCCAACAATTGCATCAATAGTTTCGATATAATTGCAGATTTCGCAACATTGGCCCGCCTGAGAGGGCGTCCTTCGCGTCGGATGCGGGCAGCGACAATCCGCTGCCCGCATGGTCGATCTGGCATTCAGCGGGTCGGGCTTAAACCGCCCAGCACGAGCAGCCAAGTGCTCCGAAAAAGCCCTTCAGATCGGCGATGGGCAGTTTCGATGTCCAGGCTCCGGCATGGTCGTGGCCATGCACACCGCAATCACTGGCGCAGCCGCAGGACGTGATTGCCGCCCGTCGCAACGAGTTCTTTCCAGCCCCTTGCGGCTCACCCCAGGCGGCATAACCGCCGAAAGCGCGAACGGGCGACCAGTCCGGCATGGCGGGAGGTACGTCGTTCTCATCGAGTGCCCTGAAATCACCGGCACCATAGACGATCTTGCCGCCAACCATGGTCAGCTCGGAGGTGAGGAAGGAAATTTCATCCTCGGCACAGGCGAAATAATCCTTGTCCGGCACCACCAGATCGGCGAACTGGCCTTTTTCGATGCGGCCCTTTTTGCCCTCCTCGTTCGAGAACCATGTGACTTTTTCGGTCCACATGCGCAGTGCCGTTTCACGATCGAGGCAATTGGCGCGTGGATAGAGCTGCATGCCGCCGACGGTCTTGCCGGTTACCATCCACGAAAGGGAAACCCACGGATTGTAGGAGGCGACACGGGTGGCATCGGTACCGGCAGAAACATTGACGCCCTTGTCGAGCATTTTCCGGATCGGTGGCGTCGCCTCGGCAACTCCCTGTCCATACCGTTCGACGAAATATTCGCCCTGATACGCCATGCGGTGCTGGGTGGCGATGCCACCACCAAGCGCTGCGATGCGATCGATGGAGCGGTCCGAGATGGTTTCGGCATGGTCGAAGAACCAGTTCAGGCCCTCAAGCGGAATGTCCCGGTTGACCTTTTCGAAGACATCCAGAGCCCGCGAGATCGTCTCGTCATAGGTGGCGTGCAGACGCCAGGGCCAGCGGTTCTCCGCAAGAATTCGGACGACGTCTTCCAGTTCGCCTTCCATTTCCGGCGGCATGTCCGGTCGTGGCTGGCGGAAATCCTCGAAATCGGCAGCGGAAAAGACCAGCATCTCACCTGCACCATTGTGCCGGAAATAGTCATTGCCCTGCTTGTATTTGACCGAAGAGGTCCAGTTGAGGAAATCCTCCTTTTCCTGCTTGGGTTTCTGCGTGAAGAGGTTGTAGGCAAGACGCACGGTCATCTGGCCTTCGTCGGAAAGCTTCTGGATGACCTCATAGTCATCGGGATAATTCTGGAAACCGCCACCCGCATCGATCACGCCGGTCACACCCAGCCGGTTCAGTTCACGCATGAAATGACGGGTGGAGTTGACCTGATAATCGAGCGGCAGCTTCGGTCCCTTGGCGAGCGTCGAATAGAGGATGCCGGCATTCGGTTTGGCGAGCAGCATGCCCGTGGGATTGCCGTTCGCATCGCGAGTAATCTCGCCGCCGGGCGGGTTTGGCGTATCCCGCGTATAACCAACGGCGCGCAGCGCAGCACCATTCAGCAGCGCCCGATCATAGAGATGCAGCAGGAAGACCGGCGTATCTGGAGCCACCGCATTGATTTCCTCAATGGTCGGCAGGCGTTTTTCGACGAATTGATGCTCGGTGAAGCCGCCAACGACGCGCACCCATTGCGGGGCAGGCGTGATCGCCACCTGACGTTTCAGCATGTCCATGGCGTCCGCCAGCGAGCGCACGCCATCCCAACGCAGTTCCATGTTGAAGTTCAAGCCGCCGCGAACGACGTGAGTGTGATTGTCGATCAGGCCGGGCAGCACGCGTTTACCGTTCAGATTGATGACTTTCGTCTCCGGCCCGGCGAGCGCCATGACATCGGCGTCGGTTCCCACTTCAACGAACAGACCATCCTTGATGGCAACTGCCGTTGCATTCGGATTGCCGCGGTCAAGCGTCGTCAGGCGGCCGTTGTGAAGAATGGTGTCGGGATACATGGAATAAACTCCGGTCTGAATGGGATCAGCGGCCTTGGCCGGTGAAAAGAGATGCGGAAAGGCTAGGCTCGATGCCGCGCCAAGAAAGGTGCGTCGCGTCGGCATCAGCTTCTCTCCCCATCCACAGGCTGTTTCGCTCTGGCGAGATCCACGGTCTCTCCGCTGCCCTTCGGCATATGGCCGAACATATGCGGCTTGATCTGATTGATCCACGAAACGGCGGCCGGTTCCTTGCCGATGATCGACCTTGCAAAAGGAATGACCTGTTCCCCAAGCAATATGCCAAGCAGGCCGACAAGAGCGATGATGGGCGGCGCAGGTGAACGCACATTGAGCAGGCTGTAAACAATGCCGACCAGCAGGCCGGCGCCAAGCGACAGAAGATAGACTTTCATGGGAACCTCCTAGATGGATGAAAGCCGCACCGGAGGGGACATCGATCCTTCCGGTGCGGCGAAAGCTTATTTTTGGGCTGGGTTGGGGCCGATGCGCTTGCCGTGTTTGACGCGTTCTTCACCGCCATGGACGTGGGTGACGGCATAGTCGATGCCCATGCCATAGGCGCCGGAATGTTCCTTCACCAGCGAGGTGACGGCGTCATAGGTTTCCTTGCGTGCCCAGTCGCGCTGCCATTCAAGCAGCACCTGCTGCCAGGTGACCGGGATGATGCCGGCCTGCACCATGCGGTCCATCGCATATTTATGCGCATCGACAGAGGTGCCACCGGAAGCATCCGCCACCATGTAGATCTCGTAATCCGCGACATCGTGGAGCGCCGAGAGCGCGAAGGTGGTGTTGCAGACTTCCGTCCAGAGGCCGGAAACGACGATCTTCCTGCGGCCACCGGCAGCGTTCTTCGCCAGGGCGTCGCGGACATTCTGGTCATCCCAGGAATTCATCGAGGTGCGCTCGAGGATATCATTCTCCGGGAAAACCGCGAGCAATTCCGGGAAGGTGTTGCCGGAGAAGCTTTCCGTTTCGACCGTCGTGATGGTCGTCGGGATGTTGAATATCCGGGCAGCTTTGGCGAGGCCGACGACATTGTTCTTCAGGGTCTGACGATCGATCGATTGCACACCGAAAGCCATCTGCGGCTGCTGGTCGATGAAGATCAACTGGCTGTTGGCGGGGGTCAGGACTTCGAGCTTGGACATTTTCGTTCTCCGTTCAGGTGGTGATTGCCGATCTGCGGCGGTGGAAATTGACGAGGCTTCGCCAGTGGACTGCCCGGCGCGGGCAGCCATCTTTAAAAGGCGTGAATGTGTATCGGTCAGTCGGTGCGGATCAGCGATCCGTCTCAGGCGGCAAGCGGAACCAGGCTCGCCTCGATCTTGTTGCGGAACGGCTCATACCGGTTCGGCAGCTTGAGTGCTTCGCCAAGATGCGCGGTATCCTCGTCCCGGTCGAAACCCGGTTCATTGGTGGCGATCTCGAACAGGATACCGCCCGGGGTGCGGAAATAGATCGCCCAGAAGTAATCGCGGTCGATGACCGGGGTTACCTGATAACCGGTATCCATCAGCGCCTTACGCACTTCGAGCTGCTTTTCGCGGTTCTCGACCGCAAAAGCGATGTGGTGCACCGAACCGGCTCCGGGGCGGGCAAAGGGTGTCTTCGGCAGCGCCGCCAGATCGATCGTATCCGCGCCATTGCCACCGGGAATGACGAAACGCGTCACGTTCCCTTCAACTTCGGCCCGCTCATAACCCATGAAACGCAGAAGCTCCTCGGTCGCAGCCGTGTCGTGAAGATTGAAGCGCGCGCCGGTGAAACCGCGTATGGCGTTTTCTTCTGATATGCCTTCGGCCAACCAGCCAGCACGTGCATCATTGCCGGTTTCGATCAGCGCGAGACCGTCGCCATCGGGACCGGTGAAGCGCAGGCGATTGTCGCCGAAAACCGTGTCGGCCTGAATGCCGGCGGCACCTTTGGCAATGAGACGATCTTTCCAGAAGCCGAGCGAACCCTTCGGAATGGAGAACTGGGTCTCGCCCACCTCACCGACACCGGGACGACCGGCCATCATCTGGGCGAAGGGAAAATAGGTCATGACCGTGCCGGGCGTTCCCGTTTCATCACCGTAATAAAGATGATAGACGCTGGGCTCATCAAAGTTGACGGTCTTCTTTACCCGGCGCAGGCCGAGCGTTTCGGTGAAAAAACTGTTATTCTGCCGTGCATCCGACGCCATGGAGGTAACGTGGTGCAGGCCCTTGATATCCTTGATCATCGTCGGCGCCTTTCTTCGTTGGTGTGTCCGTTTCGATGACAAAGATATACGCCGCTTGATTGCATCGAAGAATTGCAATATTTCTTGCGACTGAATTGCGGTTTTTGAAATAATAGAGATGAACGACCACAAAGCTCTCAAAACCTTTCTGATGGCGGCCGAAAAGCGCAACTTCGCGCAGGTGGCCCGCGAACTGGGCATGACGGCAGCAGCCGTCACCCGCGCCATTGCCGCGCTTGAATGTGATCTCGGCGTGCAATTATTCGTCCGCACCACCCGTCAGGTGTCGCTGACGACCGACGGAGCCGTTTTCGCCGCGCAGATTCAGCCGGCAATAGAAGCGCTCGAAAATGCCCGGCGCGACGTCAGGAATGCTCACAAGGCCGATCAGGGAAGACTGAGGATCAGCGCGCCGACATGGCTCGGGAAAACCGTTTTGCCACCGATACTCTCGGGTTTCCGGGAACTTTACCCGAAAATGTGCTTCGAGATTTCGCTATCCGATGGTTTGGTCAACATCGTCGATGACGACTACGACCTCGCGATCCGCATTTCGTCTGCCCCATCAGACAAATTCACCATCTGGCGCAAGATCAGGGCCGTGCCGAGAATATTGGTGGCGGCGCCGGGCAGCCGGTTCACACAAATGGAACATCCAGGCGAGCTGACGCCCGACGATTGCCTTGCCTATAGCGGTGAAAGCCGGCGGGAGAACTGGGTCCTTTCGGATGGCGGATCAAGCATCACGATTTCCGCCGGCCGCAGATTCAGCGCCAATAATGGCGAGGTTCTGGCAGATTTGGCGGCGGATGGTGCCGGGGTGGCCATGTTGCCGGGATTTCATATCGCCGAACATATCCGTAGCGGCCGGTTGACACATGTTCTGCGCGGCTGGTCGCCGCCGGAACTCTGGCTGACGCTCTATTATCCGCCCTACCAGAAGCTGCCGCCCCGCATCGCGACCTTCTCGAGGTTTTTCGAGGAGCAACTGCCCGCGCATATGGTGATGCTGGATTGAAGACGACGCCGGTGGACAAGATTCGTCACCGGCGGCGCATCACCCGATGCTTATGACAGATGCTCAATCCCGGCACCCGTTGTACGCAGCAGCTTTTCCACCATGGCAAGCAGGGAATTGAGCGGCCGGTCATCGCGGTAAAAGGGAACGTCTGCGCGAAGACGCCGGTAGAGGGCCTGGGTGCCAGGCGCCATGCCGGCGTCTCCAGGCTGCATGTCATAAGCCTGCGCCGCACACATGATCTCGATTGAAAGAATCGTTTCCAGATTGGCGATGATGGAAAGCGCCTTGTCGGCCGCCGGCGTGGCATGAGTGAGAATATCCTCCTGCAAGGCAGAGGTAATGCCGCCATCCAGACTGGCGGGCGCAGCCAGCCGCCGGTTTTCCGCCACCAGCGCCGCTGCCGTATATTGAATGATCATGAAACCGGAGCAGACACCGCTGCCTTCCGCCAGAAAGGCCGGCAGGCCGCTGACCAGCGGATTGACGAGACGGTCGATCCGGCGCTCCGCAATGCTTGCCAGTTCTGCAGCGGCTACGGCCAGACCATCCATGGCAAGCCCCAATGCCGCGCCAACCGCATGGGCCTGCGAATGCACCTGCGGCATATCAGGCGAACCGGCAACCACCGGATTGTCCGTAACACTTGCCAGTTCGCGATTCACCACTTCGCCGATCTGAGCGACGCTGTCACGGATCGCACCATGGATTTGCGGCACGGCGCGAAGACTGAGCGGATCCTGCGTGCGCGATCCCGCCGAGCGCGCCAAGAGGGGACTATCCGCCAGCAGACGGCGGAGATTGTTCCCAACGGCCTGAAGCCCAGGAGATGTGCGCAGAGCAAGCGGCGCTGCCGAAAAAGGATCGGATTGCGCGCCCAGATTTTCATAGCTCATTGCCGCCGCCGCATCTGCCCAGTCCAGCAGATTTTCCATTTGCGACAGCGCCAGGCAGGCAAGTCCGGTGGCACAGGGCGTTCCGTTGACGAGGCTCAGCCCTTCCTTTGCCAGAGGCACAAGCGGAGAGAGACCGACAGCCCCCAGCGCCTGCCGGCCGGAAAGCCTTTCGCCATCACGCACCGCTTCGCCTTCGCCGATCAATACCAGCCCGATTGCCGCAGCATGGGTGAGATATCCGACCGAACCGCGTGAGGGAATGACGGGCAAAACATCCGCATTCAAAAGCGCCAGCAGCGCCTCGACGGTTTCCACGCGCACGCCGGAAAAACCATGGGCGAAATTGACGATCTGCGCGGCCATGATCGCACGTGTCTGCTCTCGACCCAACGGTTCTCCGACCCCGCAGGAATGACTGAGCAGGATGTTTCGCGACAGTGCCTGTTGCCGATCCCTGTCCACGATCACATCGCACAGGGCACCGACACCGGTATTGATGCCATAGCCGCGCACGCCTTTCGACACCAGCGCCTCGACAATGTCACGCGCGGCGGCGATACGCTTCCACGCGGCATCGGCAAGCTGCAGTCGCGCGCCTTTTGCCACCATGGCAACATCCCGCCACGAGATGCCCCGATCGATGATAACGCTCTCAATCATGATGGGCGACCGCCGCACCCGTGCGGCGCTGCACGAAGCGGGCGACATAATCATTGGCGGGGCGATTGAGAATATCGTCCGGCGTTCCGACCTGCACCAGTTTCCCGTCCTTCAGAATCGCGATCTGCGCACCGATACGCAGCGCCTCATCAAGATCATGCGTGATGAAGACGATGGTTTTCGAGAGATTCTTCTCCAACTGCAGAAGCTGATCCTGCATATCGGCGCGGATCAGCGGATCGAGAGCGGAAAATGCCTCATCCATCAGAATAACGTCGGTATCGGCAGCGAGAGCCCGCGCAAGGCCGACACGCTGCTTCATGCCGCCGGAAAGCTGATGGGGCATCTTGTTTTCATAGCCGGCAAGCCCGACGGTCTCGATCCATTGCATGCCGATCGGGTTTGCTTCCGTCTTTGAGAGGCCGCGTACACGCTGGCCATAAACGACATTCTGCATAACCGTGCGGTGTGGCATGAGGCCGAAATTCTGGAACACCATGCTGACACGGCGATTGCGGAAATCCCGCAGGTCCCTGGCGTTGAGATCAAGCACATTGCTGCCGCCAACCAGGATTTCACCGCTCGTCGGTTCGATCAGGCGGTTGATATGGCGCACAAGCGTCGATTTTCCGGAACCCGACAGCCCCATGATAACGAAGATGCGGCTGCCGGCAATATCGAGGCTGACATCGTCGAGGCCGACGCTGCAACCGGTCTTGGCCAATATTTCAGCCTTGTCGGCGCCGTCTTTCGTCATGGCGAGCGCGGCTTTCCAGTTGCCGCCGAAAATCTTGGAAACGTTACGGATTGCGATATCAGTCATCGCCGCGCTCCTTCCGGCTGGATTGGCCGAAGCCCTGCGTAATACGGTCGAGGACGATGGCGAGAATGACGATGCCCAGACCTGCCTCGAGACCCTTTCCGACATCCAGTGTCTGAATCCCGTTCAGGACCTGTTCGCCCAGACCACGCGCGCCGATCATCGAAGCGACCACCACCATGGAAAGAGCCATCATGATCGTCTGGTTCAGGCCGGCCATGATCGTGGGTGTGGCCAGCGGTAGTTCGACGCCGAACAGGATCTGCGACGGGCTGCTGCCGAAAGCGGTTGCCGCCTCCACCACTTCGCGATCCACCTGGCGTATGCCGAGATCGGTCAGGCGGATCAGCGGTGGCACGGCGTAAATGATGGTCGCGAGCACCGCCGGCACCTTGCCGAGGCCGAAAAGCATGATTGCCGGGATCAGATAAACGAAACTCGGCATTGTCTGCATGACGTCGAGGACAGGCAGCGTGATACGCCGCATGATCTGGCTCTTGGCGAGCCAGATGCCGACCGGAACACCGATGATGATGGAAATCAGGCTGGCGATGAGCATCAGCGCCAGCGTCTGCATCGTCAGGTCCCAAAGCCCGAGGGCGCCGACGACGAGCAGCATGACCCCGACCATGACGACAAGCGAGATCTTGCGCGCGGCAAACCATGCGAGCACCAGGAAGGCAAGCAGGACCAGCCACCATGGCAGGCCGCGCAATATCCATTCCATGAACAGGATAACCTGCAGAATGGTCTGCGAAATAGCCTTGAAGACGAAGCCGTAATTGACCACCAGCGACTGGACGAAGTCGTTGATCGGGCCACGAATGGAAATATGAAGAGTTTCAGGAAACATCGGGTGGCGTCCTCGCACTTTGCCGTCTTCCGTCCCCGACGGTCACGGCTCTGACGGGAAAAGAGAAAAGCCGCATGCCAATCCGGCATGCGGCCCCGTGATTACTACTTGATCGCGGCTTCGATACGGGTCTTGGCCTCTGGCGACACCCATGCGCCCCAGATGTCGCCCTTGGTCTTCAGGAAGCGCGTCGCTGCGGCCACTGCATCGGCCTTTTCGTCAACCATATAAGCGAGGCTGGAATTGACCTCTTCGAGCGGGAAGGTCGCCTTGCCGAGGATTTCGATGATATCCGGCGCGGCCTTCGCGAAGTCGCTGTTGACGCCATAGGCGACCTCAACCGCCGGGAAAGCGCATCCGGCCTCCCGCTTGCCATCGGCGCTTGTCAGGTCCTTCCAGCAGGCTTCGGTGTAGGCCGGCTCGGAAAGCTGCACGAGCTTGTATTTGCCCATGATTGCGGTCGGGCTCCAGTAATAGAACAGCAGCGGCTCACCCTGAAGATAGGCGGCGCTGATCCCCGCATCCAGCGCTGTACCAGTGCCCGGGCGGAAGTTCACGTAGGTCGTGTCGAGCTTGTAGGCCTGAAGCTTGGCGGTATTGACACCCTCACAGGTCCAGCCCGAAGGGCAATTGAGAAAACGTCCCTTGGACGGCTCTTCAGGATCCTGAAAAAGGGCGGCGATCTTCGGATCGGAAAGCTGCTCGACACTTTTCAGGTCGGGGGCCTTTGCCTCTATGCCCTTTGTCGCGTCACCCTTGATCAGATATTCAGGAACGAACCAGCCTTCGGAAGCGCCGACGAAGGTCTTGCCGACCGAGGTAACCTGTCCTGCGGCAGCGGCCTTGTTCCAGACGTCAGACCGGCCGATCCATTCCTCGGCAAAAATCTGGACGTCGTTATTGGCCGTGGCCTGTTCCAGGGTCACCGAATTGCCGGGAATGGAATCGACCTTGCAATCATATCCCTTCGACAGGATGGCCTTCATGACTTCGGTGATGAAGGCGCCGCTTTCCCAGTCGATGCCAGCGAAAGTGACAGTCTTTCCCTCGCCGCAATAGCTGGCTGCATGGGCCGAGCCCAAGGGCAGCGCCGCAAACAGGGCCGTGGCGGCGAGCGCGAATTTAAATTTTGTATTCAACATCTTATTCCCCTTTTTGATTGATGGTTGGCATGCTGTCGGCACAAATTCATGCGGTGCCGGCGCAGGATCTCCCTGAAAATATAATGAAGGAATGTCGACCTTTCGCCCGGTCAGCGGGGCTGTTTGGCGCAGGTCCGATCAAGACACCTACCCCCTGCCGGCAACGAAAATAGCTCTCCTTAAGTTCACTATACAACTTTACGAAATCGGCTTTGATGGCGGAGAATGGCGGCAAGCAGGAAGGGCGATGAAAGAGCGCCTGGAGAACCGGCACCGCTCGAACCCTGAACGCGGCCAATCCAGCTGTCTCGCGCCGAAACATATGCGGCCGCCTGCAAACCAATAAAGCCGTAAACGGTTCATAACCACGCATTCACAGCCCTTTCTCCCGATATCGGCGAGCCAGACTGCATTCCCCTTTCGGAGCGGGTCGGCACGCAAACATCCTCACTTCAGCCACTTACGAGAAAAATGCGCCTGCAAAAGATCGACTTCTCAAGTCCCATCGATGTTTCACAAGTTGTATATGTAACTTTGCATGGTTTTAGGAGACAAGCAAGCGCAAAGATGATATTTTGCATGCGTCCGAAATGCTGGTTATATTTTAGGCAGCATGCCGATTTTCAGGGAGTTTAAATGCCGTCCGTGATCGAAAGCGACCTCGCAACTTCCAGCGAGTATCCTTCTCTGCCGCTCTATGAGCGTGTGAAAACGCAAATCAAGGCAAAGATCGCAAGCGGCGAGTGGCCCCTTCACCACCGGGTTCCTTCCGAGAACGAGATGGTGGAGATGCTGGGCGTCAGCCGGATGACGGCAAACCGTGCCCTGCGGGAGCTTGCGACCGAAGGTGTCATCGTGCGTGTTCAGGGACGCGGCTCATTCGTCGCATCAAAAAAGAGAAGCGCCGCGATGATGGGTGTGCGCAACATCGCCGACGAGATCAAGGAACGGGGCTCCTCCCACCAGGCCAGCCTGATCCTGGCGCAGACCGAAGTATGCGGTCCCGATCTTGCCTCGGCGCTGGAGATCGACGTTGGCGCTACGATTTTCCATTCGATCATCGTTCATCACGAAGACGACGTGCCGATCCAGCTGGAAGATCGTTTCGTGAATGCCGCGGTCGCCCCGGACTATCTGCGACAGGACTTCAGCTTGACGACGCCAAATGCCTATCTGACGGCATTGGCGCCAATTTCCCGGACCGAACAGTTCATCGAGGCAGCAGCGCCCCAGCCATGGGAATGCAAGTTGCTGGCGATCGGCCGTCACGAACCCTGCCTGCAGGTTCGGCGACGGACATGGTCTTCAAGCCGTGCGGTAACATCGGTACGGTTATTATATCCCGGAAGCCGCTATCGACTCGAAAGTCAGGAATAAGGGCTCCCTATATGGCCATCGGCCAAAGGTCACAATCTGGCGTCTTCATCCAAGTGTGCACCATCACATCCAACCTCACTGCGAGGAAATGGACAAGCCACTGATTATCTGAATTTTTTCGAGGATTTATCTATTCTCTCATCCGCGAATACCACAGAATTTATGGTTGTACTTTATACTGTATTTCATCCTGTAGTTTTCTAGGCCCCGCCGTTAAGGATTTGTTAACCAAATCGAAGCGAGTATTAGATTATTCTAATTACCCGCTATTGGGGTGATCCTGCGTTGTGACCGAGGAAATCTGCAGCGCAGCCGCTTGGGGAGAGAGCATGAAGTTCGCAACATCAGGCTACCTATTATCACTTGTGGCGTTCGCCCTTGCGCCGTCATCAGGCATGGCGCAGGTCGCCACTTCAAACTTCACGGTACAGATCACCATTCAGGCAGCATGCCAGATCAACTCGGCCGGTAATCTGAATTTCGGCACCAATGGTGTCATCAGCAACAATATCGACGCGACCAGTCAGGTCGTCGTTCAATGCACCTCCAGCACACCCTTCAGCCTTGGCCTGAGCGCCGGCGCCGGTTCGGGCGCCACTGTCGCCAGCCGCCTGATGACGTCCCCGGCGGGCGCCACCATTGCATATTCACTCTATACGACTGCGGCACATACCACTGTGTGGGGCAACACCGTGGGGACGGATCGCCAGACAGGAACGGGAACCGGAGCGCCGCAAACATTCACGGTCTATGGGCGCGTACCTGCCCAGACGACACCTGCGGTCGGCGTCTATACCGATACGGTGACGGCCACGCTCAATTACTGATCGCCATAGGGAGGATCGCGCATGCGTCTTTTTACCTTAGCGGCTGCGTTTATTGCCGGTTTGAGTGTCTCACCTTCACACGCCGCATCTTTGCGGGTTTCACCAGTCATTCTGGATTTAAGGGCGCCGGCGGCGGCGTCCAGCCTGCGCATATGGAATGATGCGAAAACACCGATCAACGTTCAGGTCAGGATATTCCGCTGGACCCAGCAAAACGGCTCGGACGTCTACACCGCGGCGGAGGACGTCGTCGCCAGCCCGCCGATGACGCAGCTGAAGCCGGGCGCCGAGAACCTTATCCGGATCGTCCGGCTTTCCAAAACACCCATCAGGGCGGAAGAGAGCTACCGCGTCATCGTGGATGAATTGCCCGCTGCGGGAAGACCCCAGTCCGGCACGGTCAGTCTGGTCGTTCGCCACTCCATCCCGGTTTTCTTTTCGCCCGCTTCCACAGGCGATGCCGAGCCGGTCTGGTCGATAACGCCACAGGGCAAAGGTTACAGGGTATCCGTTTCCAACAATGGTCAGAAACGGATACGCATCGCCAATCTGAAAGTTCTGGGTGGCAACGGGCAAGCAATTGCCCAGCAACAGGGCCTGGTGGGCTATGTGCTTGGCAAATCCGGCGCAAGCTTTCTTGTTCCGGCAACCGGCAGCAAAAAAGCTGGTGGCACACTGAAGATTTCGGCTGAGAGCGAAGGCGGCCCCGTCAATGCGACGGCGCGCGTCAACGGCGGCTGACCTTGCCGTTTTGACGATTGCAGGTTTGACGATCTTTTCATCGAGCAGTTTATCCGTGGCGCAGGATTTGCCCCCTGCGACGCCGCCCACTTCTTTTGCTGCAAAAGAAGCCGGGCAATTGCAGCTCGAAGTCTACATCAATGATGTTTCAACGGAACTGATCGCCACATTTCGTCAAAACGACGCCGGGTCGCTTCTTATCGAACCGGAACAGCTGAAAAACATCGGGATTTCTCCGGTTGAGAGCGCGGCAGGCGATGATGGCTGGATCGATGTCTCCAGGCTGCCGGATGTGGTGACGCGTTATGATGAAAGCACGCAGTCGGTCCATTTCACCCTGCCCACGGCGGCTCGGGCGAGCAAGGTCATTGACGCATCCGGCAGGAGCGTCGAGGAGGAAGACGAGGATGTGCAGGACAAGGCCACTGGCGATTTTGGAGGTCTGGTGAACTACACGATCTACGGCTCGTCCGGCGGCAACAAATGGTCGGATCTGACCGACTTCAACGGTGTCTCCGCCCTTTTGGAAAGCCGGGTGTTTGGCCCGCTGGGCGTGCTGTCTTCGTCTCAGGTCCTGAGCACATCCCGCCTGTCGCAATTCGACACTCAGCGCCTCGACACCACCTGGAGCTACTCCGATGAGGACAGCCTGACGACATACCGGGCCGGAGACCTGATTACCGGGGGGCTGAGCTGGACACGTCCAACGCGGTTGGGCGGCGTGCAGATCCGCCGAAACTTCGATCTACGGCCGGATATCGTCACCATGCCAATGCCTGAATTCGCAGGCTCCGCCGCGGTGCCCTCCACCGTCGATGTCTATGTCAACAATATCCGCCGCCTGTCGCAGGATGTTCCCGAGGGACCATTCTCCATCACCAATCTTCCGGTCATCAGCGGCGCGGGCAATGCAAGACTGGTAGTGCGGGATGCGCTGGGGCGTGAAACCGTGTCCGAAACGCCTTTTTACACCTCGCCGGATCTGCTCGCGAAGGGTCTGATCGATTTTTCGGCCGAGCTTGGCTTTGCCCGGCGCAATTACGGCACCTCGTCTTTCGATTATGATGACAGGCCACTCGGCTCGGCGACGGTGCGTTATGGATTGTCGGACGGGTTGACGCTGGAGGGCCACGCCGAAGGCGGTGAGGATTTCTACAATATCGGCTTCGGCGGCGTCTTCACGCTTGGAGCCCATGGACTGGCGGCGATTTCGGGCGCATCGAGCCGATTTGGCGCGGAAAGCGGTTATCAGCTTTCCGCAAATGTCGAAGCCGAATTGCTTGGAGTACGGTTAAACGCCCGCTCGCAACGGACGTTCGGCGACTATAACGATATGGCATCCGTTTCCGCCGATACATCAAAAGTCCGCACGATAGCCGGCCTGCTCAGTGCGCGGCCACCGCGCGCGCTCGACCAGATTTCCGTGTCCACGCAACTCGGCTTCGATGAGACGAGCCTTAACTTCTCCTACACACAGCTGGAAACCTTCGATGAAAGAAAATCCCGGCTGCTTGGCCTTTCCGCCACGCGGCCCTTCGGCGAAAACGGCAATATCTTCATCACCGCTTATAAGGACCTCGAGGACAGCAATTCCTATGGCATCTATGCCGGCCTCTCCTGGTCGTTCGGCGGCGGCGTCTCCGGTTCGGCCGGCATGTCCTCCGATGCGGACGGATATTCCATGACGGCGGAAGTCGGGAAATCCGAGGAACAAGCGGAAGGAAGTTATGGCTGGCGCCTGCGCGGTTCGATGGGCGGCAACGATATCGCCTCCGCCTCCGGCAGTTATCGCGGCAGCGTCGCGCGCGTGTCGGCCGGCGTCGATCAATTCAACCGCACGACACAGGCCTATGCCCAGATCGACGGATCAATAGCGCTGGCCGGCGGCGATGTCTTTATTGGAAACCGGATCGATGACGCCTTCGCCGTCGTGGATGCCGGCGCGCCTGGCGTCGATATTCTGCTGGAAAACCGACCCATCGGCCAGACGAACCGACGCGGAAAGATACTGCTTCCGAACCTGCGGTCCTATGACGTCAACAACATCACGCTGGACCCCAGCAATCTTCCCGTCGATGCCCGCATCGACACGACAAAACAAACCGTCAAACCGACAGAACGCGCCGGAGCAGTCGTCAACTTCAAGGTGGAAACCGAGGGGCAGGTGGCGCTGGTGACGCTGAAGGATGAAAGCGGCCAGTTTATCGAAACCGGATCGACCGGCAAGATCGACGGTGAGCGTGACTTCATCGTCGGTTATGACGGACAGGCCTATCTCGATAATATCGGCGAAACACATCGGCTTTCCATCACGCAACCCACAAAGGGAGAGTGCGAAGCGCAGATTACCGTCTCCCCTGCCGCCAAGACACGCGCCACCCTTGAAACCACATGCAGGAGCGTTCAATGAAGGTTCTGACCCGCGCTGCGCTTGCCATCGCCGCTTTCCTGTCCGGGACACCGGTTCTGGCGCAAAGCTGCAGCTTCAGCATGTCGGACATGAGTTTCGGCTTCGTCAACCTTACAAGCGGCAGCGCCGTGGATACCACCGCCACATTGTCGGTGACCTGCTCCAACCCTTTGTCGCTGGCGCTTTCAATCCGCATCTGCCCCAACATCAACGCCGGTAGCGGCGGGCAATCGGGCGGCATCCGACGGATGCTGCAAGGTAGCAACGTCCTCAATTATCAGCTGTACCAGAACTCAGGTCGCACAACGCCCTGGGGATCGGTCACCCAGCCCGCGCTTGGATCACCTCCGCCCATCGATATGGCGCTGCCCCTCCTTCTCAACAGCACAACCCGTACCGTTTACGGCAGGATTACCGCCGGTCAGGCCGCTGCCGCCCGTGGACCCTATCTCTCCAGCTTTGCCGGTGCCGAGACCAGCTTCACCTATACGTCATTTCTTTTATTGGCACCGAACTGCTCCGACATAACCCAGAACCCGACACAGGTGCCCTTCAATGTTACAGCTGCGGTCTCGCCGACCTGCATTGTGTCGGCGCAGAACATCAATTTCGGTAGTCATGGCGTTCTCAATACCGCGGTCGATGCGACGGGGGCCATCGGGCTCACCTGCACCAGCAACCTGAATTACAGCGTCGCGCTCAACGGCGGCCTGAGCAACAGCCCGCCGGCGTCGCGCCGGATGGTGCTGGCTGGCGGATCGATAACCTACGGGCTCTATCGCGACGTCAACCGCACGAATGTCTGGGGAAGTGCGGCCGGCCAAATCACCACCGGCACCGGAACCGGTACCCTGCAGACACTGACCGTCTATGGACGCGTCCCGGCGCAGAATACACCGGCACCGGGAGTTTACAGCGATACTGTCGTTGTGACGGTCAGTTACTGAGCGATGTATCCCGCCGTTTACCCATGCAGCGCCGCAGTAAGCCAGGCCGCCGCGCGGTCGATCGCCATTGTCCTTCGCGATTTGATCGGCAGGACAATGTTGTAACGGGCGCCGGAAGGCATGCGGGTGTCATCAAAGGGCACCAGCGTCCCGTCGTCCAGGAAGGTCTTGACCAGAAGCCCCCAGCCAAGCGCCAGCCCCTGCCCTTCACGTGCGGCAAAGATGGTTTCGGTATAGTGATTGAAGCGCAGCGTCGGCTTTATTTCGAACCTGACATCGAGGTTGGAAAGCCATGACCTGTCCTCAACGTCCGTTTCTATAAGATCATCCGATGCGACCAAGGGTCCCATCCCGCGCTTGTCTTTGCAGCTGATTTTCTTCGGAACAATCTCTGGATGGTGAAGTTACCCTTCTTCAGGAGGAGGACCATCCATGACCACCAAAGCCATTTTTGCGGGCGCATTCACCGCCCTGTCGATGTTTTTTTCCACTGCGGCACTGGCGCAGACCGACCTGACGATGTGGTATCACGGCGCGGGCAATGTTGAAGAACGCAAGATTTTGGCCGGCATCATCGAGGACTTCAATTCGTCTCAGTCAGACTGGCGGGTCTCGCTTCAGGAGTTTCCGCAGAGTGTCTATAACGAATCCGTCACCGCCGCAGCACTTTCCAACAAGCTGCCCGACATTCTGGATGTGGATGGGCCGAACATGCCGAACTGGGCGTGGTCGGGTTATTTGCAGCCACTGCAGATCGATGAGGCAAAGCTTGAAAATTTCCTGCCCGGCGCCGTGGGCAAGTGGGGAGACAAGCTCTATTCCGTCGGGCTGTGGGATGCGGCCGTTGCGGTCTTCGCCCGCAAATCGGTTCTCGATGAAAACGGCATTCGCATTCCCACACTGGAACAACCGTGGACCGGCGAGGAGTTCAATGCGGCGCTCGAGAAAATCACGGCCGGCGGCAAGTTCGAATATGCGATCGACCTTGGCATGGCCGACAAAACCGAATGGTACAGCTATGCCTTCATCCCGTTTCTGGAGAGCTTCGGCGGCAGCCTGATCGACAAGAAAGATTACCAAACAGCCGAGAACTTCCTCAACGGCGACAGTGCCGTCAAGTTCGGAGAATGGTGGCAATCTCTGTTTGAGAAGAAGCTGGCACCCGGAACGTCACAATCGCCTGCCGATCATGAAACCGGTTTTCTGGAAGGTCGCCACGCCTTGCAATGGATGGGCAACTGGGTTGCGGTGAAGGCGCTGGAGAAATATGGCGACGACCTGCTGTTCCTGCCAGCGCCTGATTTCGGGCAGGGACCGAAGATCGGTGCCGGATCCTGGCAGTTTGGTGTGTCGGCCACCAGCAAGCATCCGCAAGGCGCGTCCGCCTTCATCGAATTCGCCATCCAGGACAAATATCTCGCGCAGTTCTCCGATGCGGTCGGCCTCATCCCGGCCACCTCCTCGGCTGCCCAGATGACGAAGAATTACAAGCAGGGCGGCCCGCTCGAAGTTTTCTTCGAACTGTCCAAGCGCCAGGGAACGTTGCGTCCGGTCACTCCGGCTTACGCCTTCATCTCGCCGGTCTTTTCGAAGGCTCTTTCCGACATTGCCAACGGTGCGGATGTTGGCGATACGCTGGACAATGCAACGGATGAGATAAACAACAACATTGAGCGCAATTCCGGTTACCAACCCAAATAGGGGTCGTGATCGATGGCGTTCTTTTCTTCAAAGGGAAAACTCACCCGGGACGGCGTCACGGGGTGGCTCATGGCTGCACCGGCGATGGTGCTGATCGGGCTGTTCCTGATCACGCCCTTTCTGCTGGGGCTCGGTTTTTCCTTCACCAACCAGCGGCTGACGTCTCCCAATCCGACCGAGTTTGTCGGCGTTGAAAATTACACCCGGCTGCTGGGTATCGGCGTGCTGACGCTAGAACCGGAAAAAGAGGCGGACGGCAGCATCAGCCGGGATGCGGATGGCTCCGTCTCCTATCCGAGAATTCGCAGTTTCACCCGCAACAATCCCGACTATCCCCATCTGGAAGGGATGCGGGAATATAAGAGTTTCAGCTGGGGCGAGGACCAGATCGTCATTCTGGCCAGCGACGTCGTATTCCTGACAGCCCTTGTCAACACGCTTTCCTTCGTGGTCGTCGTCGCGCCGGTTCAGGCAGCACTGGCGCTGTTTCTTGCCCTGTTGGTGAACCAGAATATCCCCGGCGTCACGATTTTCCGGGCGATTTACTTCATGCCTGTCGTGCTGTCGGTGGTGGTGGTGGCGCTGCTCTGGCGGTTTATCTATGCAGCCGATAACGGGCTCCTGAACAGCCTCTTGAGTTACATGAGCTTCGGGCTCTTCCAGCCCATCGACTGGCTGGGCAGAACTGATACCGCCTTATGGGCCATTCTGGTGATGTCGGTCTGGCAGGGCGTTGGGTTCCACATGGTCATATGGCTCTCCGGCCTGCAAACCATCTCTCCGGATCTTTACGAGGCAGCCGACATTGAAGGCGCGAGCCGCTGGCAGAGGTTCAGCATGATAACCTGGCCGCTGCTGCGCAACACAGCCGTGCTGATTGTCATCGTCATCACCATGCAGGCTTTTGCGCTTTTTGCGCAGATCGACGTGATGACCAAGGGCGGACCGCGCGATTCCACGCAGAGCATCGTCTACCAGGCCGTTGAACGAGGATATCGACAGCAGGACATCGCAGCAGGCTCCGCAATCTCCGTCGTCCTGTTCCTGCTCGTTCTGTGCATTTCCTTGACCCAGCGATACCTGACAAGGGAGAAGCAATGATGCAGGCCGGACAACGTAAAAGCCTCGCTTTTCTCATCGGCAACTATGTGCTCATGCTCACCTTCGCGGCGATCTTCATTTTGCCGCTGTTGTTCATGGGGTTCTCGTCACTGAAACCAAATGACCAATTGCTGAGTGACGCGACGTCGATACGAGCCTTCCTGCCGGTGGGACATCTCTCGCTTGAAAACTACACGGCAGCTTTCGCCCGGGCGCCGATTGCGACCTTCATATTCAATTCGGTTCTGGTCACGGTCGTTACCGTGTTTCTCGCCCTGCTTTTTGGCTCGCTTGCCGCCTTCGCCTTCACCTTTTTGAACTGGCGCGGAAAGGATGTTTTATTCTCGATCATCCTCGCCACGCTCATCATTCCCTTTGAAACAATTGCCGTGCCACTCCTGCTGGAAGTCAACAATCTGCCATGGATAAGCAGCGGTGGATTTACCTGGGGGTGGCTCAACTCCTGGCATGTGCAGATCATTCCGTGGATCGCAGACGGGCTGACGATTTTCCTCTTCGTGCAATATTTCAAGGATCTGCCGAAGGAACTGCTGGAGGCGGCGCGCATCGACGGCGCCAGCTGGCTGCGGATTTATGCGCAGGTGGTGATGCCGCTCAGCGGCCCGGTCATCGCAACGGCGGCGATCCTGAAGTTTCTCGTCATGTACAGCCAGCAATACCTATGGCCGCTTCTCGTTACCCAATCCGAGACATACAGACCCGTAATGGTGGGGCTGCAATATTTCTTCCAGCTCAACACGCCCTGGGGTGAAGTCATGGCCTATCTCACCATCATCACCCTGCCAGTGCTAATCTTTTATCTCTGCCTGCAGAGACTGTTCATCTCCAGTATCGCGGCGAGCGGTATAAAGGGATAGTGCGTCGACGAGACTTCGGCATGAACCGCTCGGTCGTCGGAGGGCAGTTCCCTATGGGACAACCTGGCGCAGGATGACTTCAGCCAAAGTGTTCTATCAGAAACTGCTGGGTCTACCGCGAACATGTCAAGTTAAGTGAAACTTGTGGCTTTCGCATCAACTCACAATTTATTGTGGTTGCACTTCGGAGAGATTTGGCCTTGTTTGTGCACTCAAAATACTCACGGGGAAAGAAAACAATGTCGATAAAAACAACAGCTCTCACCACTCTGCTGGTAGGATCGCTTCTCATTGGCGCCAGTTCCGCACTTGCGGAAACAGTTCTGCATCGCGGCAACTCCGGCGAACCGCAGACGCTCGATCAGGCACAGACCTCCATCAACATCGAAGCCTTTATCCTGAAAGACCTTTATGAAGGTCTCACCATTTACGATGCCGCCGGCAAGATCATTCCCGGTACGGCGGAAAGCTGGACACTGTCTGAGGATGGCACCGTCTACACGTTCAAACTGCGTGCGGATGCAAAATGGTCGGATGGCACGCCGGTAACGGCCGGAGATTTTGTTTTCTCCTACCAGCGCGTCGAAGATCCGAAGACCGCCGCAAAATATGCAAATATTCTTTACCCGATCAAGAACGCCGAAAAGATCAACAAGGGCGATGTTCCGGTTGACCAGCTTGGCGTCAAGGCGGTGGACGACAAGACCCTTGAGATCACACTCGAGCGCTCAACACCTTTCTTCCTTGAGCTTCTTGCTCACCAGACGGCGCTGCCGATTTCCAAGGCGAGCTACGAAAAGAACGGCACGAACTTCGTAAAGCCGGGCGTCATGGTTTCGAACGGTGCTTACAAGCTCGAAGCGCATGTTCCCAATGACAGCCTGACGGTCGTCAAGAACACCAGTTTCTGGGATGCATCCAACACCAAGATCGACAAGGTCATCTTCTACCCGATCGATGACCAGGCCGCATCCGTTCGTCGTTTCGAAGCAAAGGAAATGGACCTCGCATACAACTTTTCCGCGGATCAGATCGACCGTCTGCGCAAGGCCTATGGCGAACAGGTTCACGTTTCGCCGACGCTTGCGACCTATTATTATACCTTCGATACCCGCGAAGCGCCGTATAATGACGTGCGTGTCCGCCAGGCGCTTTCCATGGCAGTGGACCGCGATTTCCTCGCCAAGGAGATCTACAGCGGCTCTCAGGTTCCGGCCTACTCCATGGTTCCGCCGGGCATGGATTCCTACGGCGAGCCGGCAAAGGCCGATTTTGCCACGCTGTCGCAGCTCGACCGGGAAGATGAAGCCCTCAAGCTCATGAAGGAGGCTGGTTACGGTGAGGGCGGCAAGCCGCTTTCCATCGAAATCCGTTACAACACCAACCCGAACCATGAACGCGTCGCGACGGCTATCGCTGATATGTGGAAGAACACCTTCGGCGCGAAGGTGTCGCTGGTGAACCTCGACGTCGCCTCGCACTATGGCTACCTTCAGGAAGGCGGCAAATTCAACGTGGCGCGCGCCGGTTGGGTTGCCGACTATGCCGATGCCGAAAACTTCCTGGCGCTTTCAGTCTCTTCCAACAAGACCTTCAACTATTCCAAGTTCAACAACGCCGAATATGACGCGCTGATGCAGAAATCCTATGACGAGAAGGATCCTGCTGCCCGTTCCAAGCTGCTGCATGAGGCAGAAACCATCCTCATGAAGGAACAGCCGGTCGCTCCGCTACTGACACAGGCCGATCTCTGGCTGGTTTCCAACCGTGTCAAGGGTTGGGCCGACAACGCTGCCAACGAACACCTCAGCCGCTTCCTGAGCGTTTCCGAATAAGCAGCGTCGGCACGGTGGCTCACACCACCGTGCCATGCCGGAGCCCGAAAAAGCATGATCTCGTTTATCCTGCGCCGTTTGGCGAGTGCGGTGCCGACGTTGTTTATCGTCGTCACGATTTCGTTTTTCCTGATGCGTTTCGCACCGGGTGGTCCGTTCAATCTTGAACGTCCCCTGCCGCCGCAGACGATGGAAAACCTGATGAGAACCTATCATCTGGATGAACCATTGTGGCGCCAGTATCTCATCTATCTCGGCAATGCCGTCACCGGCGATTTTGGCCCGAGCTACGTCTACAAGGACAATACCGTCGCTCAATTGATCGGCAAGGGTCTGCCTTATTCGCTGGAACTCGGCAGCTATGCTCTTCTGCTGGCGCTGGTGGGCGGCGTTCTTGCCGGCACTCTGGCCGCACTCAGACAGAATAGTGCCTTCGATTTTTCGATCATGTCGATTTCGACGGTTGGCGTTACCGTGCCGAACTTCGTCGTGGCACCCGTTCTCACTCTTGTCTTTGCCGTCATACTCGGGCTTCTGCCCGCCGGCAGCTGGGGCGACGGATCGCTGCGATATCTCATCCTTCCGATGATCGCGCTCGCTTTGCCGCAGCTCGCGGTCATCGCGCGCCTGACACGCGGCGCAATGATCGAGGCTTTGCGGATGGACCACATCCGCACCGCCAAGGCTTATGGCCTTCCGACGCGCAACGTGGTGGTCTTCCACGCCATGCGTGCGGCGATGCTTCCGGTCGTTTCCTATCTGGCTCCGTGCGCCGCGGCGCTGTTGACGGGTTCGGCGGTCATCGAGACGATCTTCACCATTCCGGGTGTCGGCCGCTACTTCGTTCTCGGCGCGATCAATCGTGACTATACCTTGGTGATGGGAACCGTCGTTCTCGTCGCCATTTTTGTCATCCTGTTCAATCTCGTGGTCGATATTCTCTACGGCCTGCTCGATCCGAGGGTCAGACATGACTGATATCCCCGGCAATATTGCCCCTCAACCATTGGTAAAAAGCCGAAGCCTGTTCCAGCTGGCAGCCCTGCGTTTCAAACGAAACAAGGCCGCCATGGCAGGTTCCGTCATGCTGCTGCTGATCACGCTTTTCTCGTTCATCGGTCCGCATTTCCTCACACACACCTATGATCAGGTGTTTTCGTCCTATGTCTCCGTCCCGCCGAGCCTTGAGCCACGCCCGGATGTGAACAACCTGCAGGACGTGATGGAGGGCGTTGCCAACCGGGCGCGCGTCGAGCTGAAGGAATTTTCAGTCGAAGGGCAGACCTTCACGGCAACCGTCACCTCCAGCAGCCCGATTGACCCGCGCACGACACGCTATTTCGACCGCGCCAACGAATTCGAAAACACAAAGGTCGTCGCCACCGAAGATGAGGGCCGAACGCTGAAGCTGGAAGGCGACGTCAACCGCGAGTACTTCTTCTTCGGCACCGATTCCAACGGTCGTGACATGCTGGCGCGCGTGATGCTGGGTGGGCAAATCTCGATCGCCGTCGGCGTTCTGGCCAGCCTCGTTTCACTCGGGATCGGCGTGCTTTACGGCGCAACCGCGGGGTATATCGGTGGGCGTGTCGACAATGTGATGATGCGTTTCGTCGAAATCCTCTATTCGCTGCCCTTCGTCTTTCTGGTGGTCGTCCTGGTGGTGTTTTTCGGCCGCAGCTTCATCCTGATCTTCCTGGTCATCGGTGCCGTGGAATGGCTGGATATGGCGCGTATCGTTCGTGGCCAGACGCTTGCCCTGAAGCGGCGGGAATTTGTGGGTGCCGCACAGGCCTTGGGTTTGAGCGATTGGCAGATCATCCGCCGCCACATCATTCCCAATACGATCGGGCCCGTCGTCGTGTTCGTTACGGTGGTCGTGCCCAAGGTCATTCTTCTGGAAAGCTTCCTCTCTTTCCTCGGCCTTGGTGTGCAGGCGCCGCTTACGAGCTGGGGCGCGCTGATTTCCGAAGGCGCCAACAATATCCAGTCAGCCCCGTGGCTCCTGATATTCCCGGCGATCTTCTTCGTGCTGACCCTGTTTTCGCTGAATTTCGTGGGTGACGGGTTGCGTGATGCACTCGATCCCAAGGATCGTTGACATGAATACGACATCTGAAACCATCCTCACCGTCCGCAATCTCAAAGTTGACTTCACGACGCCTGACGGCACGGTGAGTGCCGTCAAGGGCATCGATCTCGACGTTAAACAGGGGGAAACGCTTGCCGTCGTCGGAGAATCCGGTTCCGGCAAAAGCCAGACCATGATGGGCATCATGGGGCTGCTTGCATCCAACGGCATTATCGAGGGTTCGGCAAAATATCGTGGACGCGAGTTGATCGGCCTGCCGGTCAACGAGCTCAACAATATCCGGGGTGCGAAAATCACCATGATTTTCCAGGAGCCGATGACCTCGCTCGATCCTCTCTACAGGATCGGCGCGCAAATCGCCGAACCGATCGTTCACCACAGGGGTGGCAGCAAAAAGGAGGCGCGTGCCCGCGTTCTCGAACTCCTGAAGCTCGTGGGAATTCCTGAGCCGGAGCGGCGCATAGACAGCTACCCGCATGAACTTTCCGGCGGTCAGCGCCAGCGCGCCATGATTGCCATGGCTCTCGCAAACGAGCCGGACATCTTGATTGCGGATGAACCGACCACGGCGCTCGACGTGACGATCCAGGCACAGATCCTCGACCTTCTGAAGTCATTGCAGAAACGCTTCGGCATGGCCGTCGTCCTGATCACGCATGATCTCGGCGTTGTCCGCCATTTTGCCGATCGCGTCGCGGTTATGCGCCGCGGGGAAATCGTCGAATCCGGCACGACGGAAGATATCTTCGATCGCCCGCAGGCTGACTACACCAGGATGCTTCTCGATGCAGAACCCAGCGGGCACAAGTCGCCAGTCGGCAAAGAGGCGCCTGTCGTTCTCTCCGGGCGGAACGTGACGGTCGATTATAAAATTCCGGGTGGTTTCCTGTCGAAGTCGAGCAAGTTTCGGGCTGTCGACGACGTCAATCTCAGCCTTCGCCAGGGACAAACCATCGGCATCGTCGGTGAGTCCGGATCAGGCAAATCCACCCTCGGTCGCGCGCTTCTACGCCTTGCCCATTCCAAGGGCCGCATTTTCTTTGGCGAGACGGAAATCAGTGACCTTGACCGAAAGGCCATGCGGCCATTGCGGCGGCATTTGCAGCTTGTGTTTCAGGATCCCTATGGTTCGCTTTCGCCAAGACAGACGGTCGGAGAGATAATCACTGAAGGTCTGTTCGTGCATGAGCAACGCTTGAGCCGTGCGGAGCGGGACAAAAGGGCTATCGAAGCACTGAAAGAAGTCGGTCTCGATCCAGCCACCCGCAACCGCTACCCGCACGAGTTTTCAGGCGGGCAACGCCAGCGTATCGCAATTGCCCGTGCGATCATCCTCAAGCCGGATGTCGTCATTCTCGATGAACCTACCTCTGCGCTGGACCGGTCCGTTCAAGGACAGGTTATCGACCTGCTACGTGATTTGCAGAAGACGCACAGCCTTTCCTACATCTTCATCAGCCACGATCTCTCTGTCATCAAGGCCATTTCGGACTACGTCATTGTCATGAAAAACGGGACGATCGTGGAAGAGGGAGAAACCGACGACATATTCAACAGGCCAGCCGCTGAATATACCGAAACACTCATCAAATCGGCGTTTTCGGCGGAACTGGCACCCTAGATTATCGCCCGGCCGGCCGAGCGATCTCTGGCTCTTTCAGGAAAAGCTGCCTGCCGTATATGTGACCGCTCATCAACGCGCTTGGTGATTGGTTCACTGAAAAAACGTGCCTGCTGTTTTGTGTCGAATGCGCATCCGATCACCTAGGACTGGATTGGAACAATGGCTCCCCCCCTTGGGGAAAGGGGTGGAGCCTTGCGGTGCAGAGGAGGATACATCTCGAACTGCGATTGAGGTTATGTGCGCGAACCATGCGTGCCTGGCATAATCTCGGAACTCGCGGCTGCATCGTCCGCCTCCGGCCGTTTCGTCCTGAACAGTTTCAGCACGAAGACGAAGAAGGCCGGGACGAAGAACACACCTAGGATTGTCGCCGAAATCATGCCACCAAGAACGGCGGTGCCGATGGCGTTCTGGCTGGCGGCACTGGCACCGGAGGCGATTGCCAATGGTACGACACCGAGCGTGAATGCAAGCGAGGTCATGATGATCGGGCGGAAGCGAAGTTTTGCGGCCTCGATCGCTGATTCCAGCAACGGCTTGCCCTCAGCGTAATTATCCTTGGCAAATTCGATGATCAGGATCGCGTTCTTTGCCGACAGGCCGATGATCGCGATCAGGCCCACCTTGAAATAGATATCATTCGGCATTCCGGCAAGCATGACCGCAAGTACACAACCGATGACACCGAGCGGCACCACGAGCATGACCGAGAACGGGATCGACCAGCTTTCGTAAAGACCTGCAAGAAGCAGGAACACGAAGAGAAGGCTGATGCCGAACAGGAAGGGCGCCTGCGAACCGGACTTGATTTCTTCCAACGACTGACCTGTCCACTCAAATCCGATGCCTTCAGGCATTTCGCCCGCCAGACGTTCCATCTCGGCGATGGCCGCGCCGGACGAGTTGCCGGGAGCAGGTTCACCCGAGATGCGTATCGTCGGATAGCCATTGTAACCAACGATCTGCGGTGAACCTTTCTGCCACTGTGCAATTGCAAAGGACGACAGCGGAACCATGCCGCCGCTGGCATTGCGGACGTTCAGCTTGAGTAAATCCTCGACCTGAAGACGGCTCTGGTCCTTGGCCTGCACGATGACGCGCTGCATGCGGCCGGCATTCGGAAAGTCGTTGATATAGGACGATCCGAGGTTAGCGGTGATCGTGTTGTTGATGTCGGAGAAGGTCACACCAAATGTGTTCGCTTTTTCGCGGTCGATCACCAGCAGAACCTGCGCCGCATCCGGAAGACCTTCCACACGCATGCCGGTCAGCACCGGACTTTGCCCGGCCTTTTGCATCAATTCGGCTCCCGCAGCAGACAGGGCGGCCTGGCCGACACCGTTGCGGTCCTGAAGGCGGAATGCGAAACCGCCCGTCGCACCGAAACCTTCGATAGCCGGAGGGGAAAGCGCAAAGCTGGTCGCATCCTTAAGGCCGAACAGCGACATGTTCACGCGGTCTGCAATGGCTTGCGCCGAGTTTTCCGCATCGCGTTCACTCCAGTCCTTGAGAGTGACGAACATCAGCGCGGCGTTGGCGCCGCTACCGGAAAAGCTAAAGCCCTGGATCGCAATGACATCCTTGACGCCGGACTCTGCTTTCAGGATTTCTTCGATCTGCCTGACCGACGCCTGCGTGCGATTGGCGCTGGCTTCCGGTGGTCCCTGAATGTCGACCAGCAATGTTCCCTGGTCTTCCGCGGGCACGAATGCCGAGGGGAGATTGATGAACAGGTAGCCAAGACCAACGACGAGGGCGAGGTAGATCACCATCATCCGGCCGGCGCGCTTTGCCATGCCGTTGGTCACCTTGACGTAGCGGTTTGTCAGGCCGTCGAAATTGCGGTTGAACCAGCCAGCCAACCCCTTTTTTTCGTGATGCCCCTTGGCAATCGGCTTCAGGAAAGTGGCACAGAGCGCCGGGGTAAGCGACAGCGCCAGAAAAGCGGAGAAGCCGATCGACACGACCATCGTCAGCGAAAATTGCCGATAGATGATGCCGGTCGAACCCGGAAAGAAAGCCATCGGGATGAATACGCATGCGAGTACAAGGGTGATCCCGAGGATCGCGCCGGTAATCTGCCCCATCGCCTTGCGGGTTGCGGCCTTGGGTGAGAGGCCTTCCTCAGCCATGATACGTTCAACGTTTTCAACCACGACGATGGCGTCGTCGACGAGAATGCCGATGGCGAGAACCATCGCGAACATTGTCAGCACATTGATGGAGAAGCCGGTCGCGAACATGATGGCGCATGTGCCCAACAGCGCAACGGGCACGACCAGGGTCGGGATGACGGTGTAACGGAAATTCTGCAGAAACACGAACATCACGACGAAGACGAGCACGACGGCTTCGATCAACGTGCTCAGAACCTTCTCGATGGAGGCCGAGACGAATGGGCTGGTGTCGTATGGCGTGGCGTATTCAACCCCTTTGGGGAAGAACTGCGACAGCTCGTCCATCTTCGCCTTGACAGCGTTCGAAGTCGCCACCGCGTTGCCCGTCGAGGAAAGCTGAATACCGACCGCAGCACTCGGTTGCCCGTTCAGGCGGCTGGTAAAGTTGTAGTTCTCCGCGCCAAGTTCGATCCTCGCGACATCCTTCAGAAGGACCGCGCTGCCATCGGGGTTTGCGCGGAGAATGATCTCGCCGAACGCCCTGGGATCGGACAACTGGCCCTGTACAAGAACCGTGGCAGTCAGATCCTGCGAGACAGGGTTTGGGGCAGCGCCGATCTGGCCGGCAGCCACCTGGGCGTTCTGGGCGGTGATGGCGGCATTGATGTCTGCCGCCGTCAGGTTCAGGCCGACCATCTTGTCCGGGTCGATCCAGACGCGCATGGCGCGCTGGGCCGCGAACATCTGGGCGCGACCGACGCCGTCAATACGGCGAATTTCACCAAGAACGTTTCGGTTTAGATAATCGCCAAGTGCGACTTCGTCCATGCGACCATCGGTGGAGGTCAGCGTGATCATCATCAGGAAGCCCGATGCGGCTTCTTCGACGTTTACGCCCTGCGAAGTGACCGCAGACGGAAGACGGGACTCCACGCGCCGGATGGCGTTCTGTACGTTGACCGATGCCTGATCGATGTTGGTGCCAGCCTCGAAGGTGGCGTTGATGCTGACGGCGCCTGATGTGTCCGACGTCGATTCGAAATACATCATGTTGGCGACGCCGTTCAGCTCCTCCTCGATCAGGCGCGTCACACCCTGATAGATTTCCTGCGGGGAAGCGCCGGGATAGGAGGTGGAAATGGTGAGCTGCGGCGGCGCAACCTTGGGGTATTGCGCAATCGGCAGAAAGGGCAAGGCGATGATGCCCGCTATGGAAATGAACAGGGCGAAGACCCAGGCAAGGATCGGCCTGCTGATAAAGAACTGTGCCATTATATTACCTTGAATTTCCCGAGTTGGCGGGAATTACGCCGCCAGATTGCTTGTGTTCTTCCGCCGACCAGGATTCGGCGGCGACCCTGGTGTCCGGCTGAACCTTCTGCACACCGTCGACCACGACTTTCTCGCCCTCCTTTAGGCCGCTCTCGACCACCCATTCCTGGCCAAGCGCCTGTCCAAGCTGGACATCCCGCAGCTTTGCAATGTCGTCAGCCTCGACAACGTAGACCTGTGCCTTGCCGTCCTGGGTTCTCAGCACGGAACGCTGAGGAATGGTGATTGCGTCCTGACGGACGGCCTGCTCGATGCGCACGCGCACATACATGCCGGGCAAGAGATCGCCATTCGGGTTGGGAAACTCGGCACGCAATGTCACCTGACCGGTCGTTGAATCCACGTTGGCGCTGGAAAACAGCAGCTTGCCTTTCCCGCCGTAGACATCACCGCCATCAAAAACCAGCTCTACACTTGCCTGCCCGGGAGCGGGGCTTGCCAGCTTGCCGTCGGTAACGGCGCGGCGTAGCGCCAGAAGATCCTGCGCGGACTGGGTGAAGTCGGCATAGACAGGGTTGATCTGCTGAATGAGCGCAAGGCTCGATGTACCATCCGCGGTAACAAGCGCGCCTTCGGTGACGAGCGCGCCGCCGATGATGCCGGTGATCGGAGCACGAACCTCGGTATATTCGAGATTGATCTTTGCTTCCTCGAGAGAAGCCTGCTGGAGCGCTACATCGGCCTCTGCCTGAGCAAGATTAACGGCCGCGGTGTCATAGTCGATGCCGCTCGCAACATTGCGTTCACGCAGCATCCTCTGCCGTTCCAGCTGAACCTTGGCATTGTCGCGCGTGGCTTCCGCCCGGCGAAGGGTTGCCTGTGCGCTGGCAACCCGGACTTTGAAGAGACGGGGATCGATCCGATAAAGGACGTCACCTTCCTTCACGAGCGCGCCCTGTTCGAAAACGCGCTCCTGCAAGATACCGGAAACGCGGGCGCGCACTTCGGAGACCCGAGTGGCGGCCACGCGGCCCGGAAGCTCACTGATAACCGGGATCGCATGGCCCTTGAGATCGATGACACCGACGGCGGCGGGCGGCATCTCCCCGCCCTCCTGCGCAAGGGCAGTCGTCGCCGTCAGAGCGAGAATAGAGGTTGCAATAAGGCACGCCCTTAGGCGCGGCAGTTGGCTGCAGCGGTACATGTTTCTTCCTTGAATCGGCTGTTATTGGCCCCTACGGGCGATGATTACTTCTCGGGATAGGATGTGTAGATCGTTCGTACACCTTCGAGAATTCTGGCTTGATCATCCTGGCTCCACTGGTGGAAGCCGAAAAGTTCGGTAAAATAGAAGCCCGAGAGGGTAAGATAAGCCATCAGCGCCGCTTCGGGACGGGCACCCTCGCCCATGGCCTTGAGGTCTGCCAACGTCCAGTCACGCATCTGCTGCTGGAGCTTCTCCTCGGACGAAAGGGAGGCGCTGATCGCCATGGCAACCGCGCGTTCGGTATCATCCACGACACGTTCGGCAAGCTTGATCCGCCCGAAAAGCTCGGGATGAGGGGTATCGGCAGCATCTTCGACCGATTTTGCCTGCCGCTCCAGTTCCTGCGATATACGGCGGTCGATCAGAGCCTCAAGCAATGCGCTCTTCGACTTGTGATCGTAAACGACTGTGGACTTGCTGACACCCGCCTCCTGGGCGACGGCATCGATTGAAAGCCCGGCGGCGCCGAGCTTCAATACCACGCGCTCGGCGGCATCCAAGATGTCATCTTTCTGAATCCTGCGAATACGACCCACATCATTCTCCAATTTGTCACTTGATTGCTTTACGAACGATCGTGTATTAATGCAATAGTGAAACGATCGTTCTGATAAAAAATTCGCATTGCAGGTGTCTCGCATGTCCTCCGCCAATCGTTGGCTTATTCTCTCTGCCGTCATGATGGCCTTTCTGCCCGTCGTGCTCGACCTCACCATTCTCCATATTGCGGTGCCTTCACTGACAATCGCACTTGGTGCTTCCGGTACCGAGGTGCTCTGGATCATCGATATCTATGCGCTTGTCATGGCCGGCCTGCTGGTGCCGATGGGAACGCTTGCAGACCGCATGGGCTACCGGCGGATGCTTTTGACCGGACTTGTCGTGTTCGGCATAGCATCGGCTGCGGCCGCTTTCTCGACCTCGCCCGCGATGCTGATCGGTTCCCGTGCCATCCTTGGCGTTGGCGCTTCGATGATCATGCCCTGTGTCCTTGCCATCATTCGCACGACATTCGAGGATGATGGCGAGCGGGCACGGGCACTCGGTTTGTGGAGTGTGGTCGGCATGGCGGGCGCCGCCATCGGTCCGCTTGTCGGGGGCATCCTGCTCGAGCACTTCTGGTGGGGATCGGTCTTCCTCGTCAATCTTCCGGTGTTGGCTGTCGTCATCGCCCTTGTCTGGTTCCTTGTTCCGAAGAAGGTTGGTACCGGTCTCGGGGCCTGGAACATCGGGCAGGCGGCATTGCTGGTCGCGGGTCTGGTTCTGACCGTTTACGGCATCAAGACCGGGATGAAAGGCGGCATCAACGGTACGGTCGCGGCATCACTGTCTTCGGGTATAATTCTGCTCGGCTGGTTTGGCAGGCTGCAGGTCTCGTCGCGCAATCCGATGCTCGACCTGTCGCTCTTCCTCAAACCAGCGATTGCTGCCGGCATGCTGATGGCGTTCGTCACCTCCGGCGCATTGGCAGGATTTGAGCTGGTGCTTGCGCAGGAACTCCAGTACGTGCTCGGCATGTCCCCGCTCGATGCCGGCCTGTTCATGCTGCCACTGGTCATCGCGGCCGCCGTGGGTGGCCCACTCGGTGGCAATCTGGCGAACCGCTTCGGCCTTCGGCCGATCGCAACGCTGTCGATGACGGGAGCCGCCGCGGCGCTGTTCGGTCTTGCATCCATCGATCTGATCGCTTCGCAGCCGATAACCGCAGCGCTTCTGGCGATGCTTGGTCTTTGCCTCGGCATCGGTCTTTTGGCATCGTCCATCGCCATCATGGGAAGCGCGCCAGCCGATAAGGCAGGTGCTGCAGGTGCATTGGAAGGTACTGGCTACGAACTCGGCGGCGGCATCGGGATCACCTTCTTCGGAGTACTTGTGAACTCAATCTATTTCTCCGCAGTTTCACGCTCGTTTTCCCCAGCAGCCGACGCAGGCGGATCCATCGGTGAAGCGATGACGGCGGCGGCGCGGTTGGGTGGAGATGAAGCTGAGGCAATACGGACAGCGGCGCGCAGCGCCTTCACTCAGGCGCATGGATCGGTTCTGATTATTACGGGCACGATGATTGCCGTGCTGGCAGCGGCCGTATTCGTCGCGCTTCGCGACGTGAAGCGCGGAGGCTATGTCTCTCATTGAAGCTGTGGAGTGAAGGTTACCGCGCTGGAGACCTCTCTATCTGGTGCAATCTACTCTGTGAAAGCGAGACGTTTTCTGCCCCGATACAAAGAACAGCAGGTTCTGATTCGAAGAGGACATGGTAAACGCCATCTGGAGAAGTGACTCAAAGGCATTGCCATTTTTTCAGGCGGTTTTGACACGGGAAAACGAGTTCGATGACTGCGCCACTCACAATCTACACGGACGGCTCTTACGACCCCGTTGAAGTGTCGGGAAGCTGGGCATTCGTCGTGCTGGAGACGGGGCAGCAGCTCCATGCTGCGCGTGGGACGGAAATCGGACTTACAAATAATTCTTTTGAAATAATGGCAGTCATGAACGCACTTTTATGGCTGGATGCTCACGCTCCAGGCCGGACAACCGTCCTTTGGACCGACTCCGCTCATGTCGTCGAGGGTTGCCATCGCCATCGCAAAATCTGGCGGACCAACGGTTGGAAACGCATCAACCCCAATTCGCGAGCTCGGAAACGACAAATACCGGATGAAGCTCTTTGGCGGAGTGTGGATAGCTTGCTCCTTCGCAATCCGAACGTGGACATAGAGTGGTGCAAGGGACATTCCGGTATAGCGGGAAATGATTTCGCGGATGCTTTGGCTCGTAACCTCATAGCTTAAGCCAGCGCGATCAGTGGTGGATGTCGAGCCATTCGATCCTGATCTGTCCGATACGGGAAAATGAAAAAGCCGCTCGCCAGGTGACAGAGGCCACATCCAGGCTGATCTAAAAAATGGCGACGCCCCATCCTATCCAAGGCTCCTCATGGATCGAATGGCCGAGGTCTTCGAGTCGTGCCGCGCGTCGCGTATTTGCTTTGCGAAACGGCCCAAAGACGTCGGTCCTCTCATTTGGTTCAACGCCAACACAACAACCGCTCAACGGGCCTTCAGAAAACGATAACCCGTATTGAAATCATTGCTGTATATTCGGTCCGTCGCCACAAAGGGCACATCCCGGCGATAGTCTTCAAACAGTGCTTTTGTTTCCGCTCCCAATTGCCCGGGCTTGCGCAGATCAACAGCTTGCGCCGCATGTAGCAGCTGGATTGACGACATCCAGTAAAGGTTATCCAGAATCCGGCCGAGATTGGCGACCGAAAGCGGGGCGTGGCTGTCCAGATCCTCGATATTTCCTGCCATTGCGATCGAACCGACGGGGGCTTGCGCGCCGATCTGCTGATTTTCGGCCAGAAGCGCAACAAGTGGCTTCTGGATCGCACCAAACGCGTGTCCTTGATTGGTTTCAGCAGCGAGGAACCGCGAAAGATGCGTCAAATCCGGGTTCTCGAAGCGGATCGTCTGCATCGTAATGGCCTGTGACAGGCGCACCAGTGCCGTGTTCAGTGCTTCAACCCTTGAAGCCACCGGCAGCATCTCAAAACCTGCACTCGGATAGATCGCTCCAGATACCTCTCCTTCGATAAAATACTGGGAGACCTGCATGGAAGCCTTGTCGTCCGAGGCACCCGCAACCACGACAGGATTATCATCACTGTGATTGATCTGGATTTCCAACGCCTTGGTCAGATCCCGCATCGCAATTTCGGCTCCGCCAAGCACATAGGCCATGGTGCGATAAGACAGAGGGTCCTGCAGCGCCCGATCTTTCGAGGGTGACCAGAGATAGCTGCCGCCAAGGGCAGAGCGAACCATCTGTGCCCCGGATGTATTTTCAGCGAAGGGGCGCAGATCGTTCGTCGCTTCGAGGAAAGGGGCGACATTGCCGTTAAAGCCTTCCAGTGCCAAACCGAAGACGACAGCTTCCTTTTCGAGATATCCCGCCGTATCACGCGCAAGCAGCGCAGCTTGCCCGGCGGTCAGTGCATTCGTGCTGAGGATCGAAAGAAAATCCTTGCCGACCGGCTCAAGCGGAGTGATGCCGGCGTCAGTCAGCGCGCGCGCTGCGGGAATGCGGTTGCCGTTCATGAAGACCTCACCCTCACCAACCATCGCCAGACCGATATGGGAGGCAAGGGTGATGTCCGCCTCTCCAACAGAACCACGCGAAGGAACCACCGGGGTGATCCCCTGCTCCAGGAACTGTCGATACATTTCCGCGACGGCGCTCTGAACGCCGGTTCGACCGGTGGCAATCTGATTTAGACGGATCGCCATGCCCGCCCTCACCGTTTCGATCGCCATCGGTTCACCCACGCCTGCGCCATGAGCGCGAAGAGACGTCGAATTGAAAGCGCGTGACAGTTTCAGCAGATCGTCGTCCAGAACGCGCTTGCCGTCCTTCATCGCAAAAACAGGGCGATCCTTGTTCCAGCCAACGCCGACCGTGAGACCGTAGACCGCCTTGCCTTGCAGGGCAGCCTCCATCACCAGATCAAAGCCTTCGGCGATCCGTTTGTCCGCACTCTCGGTGAGAGTGATTTTGGCGTTATTGTCCCGCGCCAGGCCGACAACCTGTTCCACGGTCAGGTTTTGACCGTCGATGGACCAGTGTTCCGCCCGCGCATTTGAAGCAGTAAGCCCGACAATCGCCAAAGCTGCGGCAATGGAGAGGCAAGATATAGTCCCGGTTTGAGCAGACATGATGTTCCCTTGAGTTGGTTGTTATTATGCAGTTGTCTTTGCAGCAGTGTCCGGCCATCGAAGCGGCTTCGCTTCGACTGTAATTTTCCAGACATGGTGGGTTGAGCTATGTGGGAGCTGGGCCTTTGGCGGCCCATCTCTTAGTTCGTGGAATATGGTTTTGGCAGGATCAGAACCGCTATCAGCGATATGAATGCGGCGGCCATGACGTAAAATCCCGGTGCGTGATAACCGATTTCCGTGCTGCCGAGCCAGGTCAGCGTCGCCGGGGCAAATCCTCCGAAGATCGTGACAGCGGCGTTATAGGCCAATGACATGCCGGTGGTGCGGATATTCGTCGGGAAAAGCTCGGACAGGGTAGCGGGCGCAACCCCGACATATCCCGAGACCATGATGCAGAACAGGCTTTGCACGATGATGAGCGTCGTCAGCGTCGGCGAAGATTGCAGCCACCAGATCAGGGGGTAGACGGCAACCAGCATTGCGCCGGCCGCAATAGCAAGCATCAAGCGCCGACCGATCCTGTCCGAAATACTTCCAGCGCTGACGCAACCCACCGCAAGGAAGACGTTTCCAATCAGCGATGCCGTAAACGCCTCCGAAGCACTGAAACCGAAAGCCCGCTGAACGAAGATCGGCATGTAGATGATCAGCACGTAAACGCAAACGGCCCACAGGATCGAGAAAGCAAAACCTTTGATCAGATGGCCGAAATAGTCAGAGAAGACGAGCTTCAGGGGTGTTTTGGCGGACTGGTTCTCGAGACTTGCCTGTTCCGCCTGAAAAGCCGGTGTTTCGTCCAGCGTCTTGCGCAGCCAAAGGCCCACCGGCGCGATCAAGACCCCGATGAAGAACGGAATCCGCCAGCCCCAGTCTCCAATCTCCTGCTCCGTCAGGAGCGAGGTAACAGCAAAGGCGACGAGTGCACCCATGATATTGGAAATCGCCATGCTTGCCTGGAGCCAGGAAGCATATTTGCCTTTTTTGTCGGCTGGCGCATGTTCAACAAGAAAGGCGGCTGCTCCGCCGATTTCTCCGCCCGCGGAGAAGCCCTGAAGGACTCGTCCGGCAAGGATCATGAGTGGCGCTCCCACACCAATCGCGGCATAGGTCGGGGCCACCGCAATCAGCAGGGTGCCCACCGCCATGATCATGATGGTCAGGAACAGTGCGGCCTTTCGACCGGCCTTGTCGCCATAGACCCCGATCACGATGGCTCCCAGGGGGCGGATGACAAAGCCCAGCCCGAAGGCAAGAAAGGCTTTCACGAGTTCGACCGTGTGATCGCCGCCGGGAAAGAAATTATGGGCGATATAGATGGCAAACAGCGCATAGACGGTGAAGTCATACCATTCGAGGGCGTTGCCTATCGATGCTGCAGCAACGGCGCGCTCCGGTGATGACCGTCTGGCCGGTGTCACTGACAAATTTTGATATGTTTTTTCCATTATTGTCCCCTCTTGGCCTGCCGACAACGGCAGGCAGTGTTGATTGGTGATCGTAATTTTCCGCCGCTCGTGGCGATTGACGGCCTCTCCTCGCTGCTTTGATCTCGTCAGATCTTCACGTGATGTATGCCCTTGCTGGCAATTTCATCCTGTGCTTCGGCATAGCCCGCATCCGCGTAACGGATGACGCCAAGCCCGGTATCATTGTCGAGCGATTGCGAAAGCCGGTCGTCGGCCGCGTTGGTTCCATCAGCGACGATCGTGACCCCTGCCGAGGTCATGAAGCCCGCATAACCCCCGCCGCCGGAATGAAGTGCGACAAGGTCGGCGCGCGAAGCGCAGAGCAACATCGCGTCGAGAAGCGGCCAGTCGGCGATGGCGTCCGAACCGTCGAGCATGTTCTCCGTCATGATGTTTGGATGCGCCATGCCCGCTGAATCGAGGTGATCGCGAGAGAAGGCAACCGGCCCCTTCAATTCGCCCGAAGCGACCAGACCGTTGACCCGCCGTGCGAGCGCGCTTCTTTCGCCATGGCCAAGCCATGCGATACGTGCCGGCAGCCCCTCGAACGGAACATGCTTGCGCGCCAGCGAAATCCAGTTGGTGACGATCTTGTTGTCCGGAAACATCTCCAGCACCAGCTCGTCTATCCGCGCAATATCAGAGGCGTCGCCGGAGAGGGCCATCCAGCGGAAGGGACCAATCGCCCGGCAGAACAGCGGGCGCAGATAGGCTTCGGTGAAGACCGGAATATCGAAGGCGTCGGCAACCCCACCGGCCTGCGCCTGCGTTCGGATCAAATTGCCATTGTCGAAAACCTCCGAGCCGGCCCGCTGGAATTCCAGCATGGCTGTTACCTGTTTGGCAATCGACGCCCTGCCGGCCTCGATTAGCTCATCCGGGTTCTGGCTGCGCAGGCGGCGTACCCGTTCCAGATCGTAACCGATTGGAATATAGCCATAAACAAGATCATGGGCGGAGGTCTGATCGGTCACGATATCCGGGATGATCCCGCGCGCGGCTATTTCGGGATAGATTTCCGCTGCATTGCCGACAAGCCCGACGGACAGCGCCTCACCCTTGGCGCGGGCCTCTTCAATTCGCGCCAGTGCGCTATCGAGGTCATCGGCAATCTCGTCGAGATAGCCGATATCCTTGCGAGTGCGGGCCCGTTCCGGATTGATCTCTATGCACAGGATGGCCGCGCCTGCCATGCGACCGGCAAGCGGCTGCGCTCCTCCCATACCACCAAGGCCCGCGGTCAGTACGAAACGCCCATTGAGCGTGCCACCGAAGCGGCGTTCGGCAATGCGCATGAAGATTTCGTAGGTACCCTGAATGACGCCCTGCGAGCCGATATATTGCCATGCCCCCGCAGTCAGGCCGCCCCAGCATATGAGGCCCTTGCGTTCGAGAGCATAAAAATTCTCGGCCTTGGCCCATTGGCCGACCATGTTGCAATTGGCCATGATGACCATCGGGGCCTCGGTCGAAGTCTTCATCAAGCCGACCGGCTTTCCCGACTGGATGACGAGTGTCTGATCCTCATCCATGGTGGTCAATGCACGCACGATGGCATCATATGCGGCCTTGCTGCGCGCCGCCTTCCCGAGTGCTGCGTAGACGACGAGGTTCTCGGGGTCTTCACCAACAGCCAGCACGTTTTCCATGAGGCGCAGCAGGGCTTCCTGCCGCCAGCCCTTGGCTCGAAGGTCCGGGCCTGAAGGGATCGGGAAGCCCGGATTACGGGGATTTTCTCTCGGCATCTTCAGGCCTCCAATGCGTAGTCGGTCAGGTTGATGCCCATGACCTTTTCGGGGTGGACATAAATCGCCGGGTCCATCAGGCCCGCGCCGATCGGAATGAGGGTCTTTGGGACATGTAGCAGATGGATCTTCATGCCGACCTTCAGCTCGCCGACCGACAGTGGCTCGATCTCCTGCGACAATGTGGTGATGACATCCGGAAAGGTCGCAAGGCGACGACCATCGACCGCATCAACAGCCATGTATTCGTTCATCACATGCAGGGTCAGCGCCCTCTCGCCCCTGCCGATGGTGACGGTACCGACGTCGAAAGCCTCATTCGTATAATGGACATCCTTAGCGGTGATCTCTCCCTCGATCATGATCCTGCCGCCCGTGGTCGCAAGGATCGCATCGAGGACTGCCGCATGCCCTCGAGGCTCGGCAGCGAGGATTGCATGGCCAAGTTCCAGCGCCTTGGAAATTCCGCCGAGTGCCGCATTCTTCGCGACGTAACCGGCACGAACCGGGTTGCGAGCCGAGGCAATGAAACCGCCCGACATGTCGGAGGCGGTGCGCAGGATAGGAGAGATCCGGCCGGTTGCGCCGCGCGTTACAAGCTCGATATAGCGGTTCTGATCGCGATTTCCGCCAACGGCCGTCTGGATCGACTGGTCCGGTTTTCCAGCCATACCGATCGCGCCCATATCGCCGGTCGGATGGGCGCGCATGTCACCCACCGCGTCCAGTACCTTGCAGCCGAGGATAGCGGAAGGCAGCCATGCATTGAGGGTCGAGGACTTGCCGTTCTGCCCGATCATCAGGGCCGCGACCTTCGCACCAAGCTCATCCTGCAAAAGCTGCACGGCCTTGACATAATCAACGCCCCGCATTTCCCAGGGCGTGGTGGAGGCAGGCGCGCCGATGGCGGCAGCCGTCGCCACCCATTCGTCTTCGTTCAATTCGTTAATCGAGACGAGTTCCGGCGCACCGGCGTTCACCGCGGCGTAGCCCAGCATCCGTCCATGGTGGACCCAGCCGCCGCCGCCGGCCGCATAGACCGCGCCTCCCCGCACTGCGGGTTCCACATCTTTTTCCGTCAGAATTCTGGCCACCTTCAGCCCTCCCTTTTTCTGTCCAATTCCATAATCGTGTTTGCCAGAACTTCAGCCGCCAGAGCGAGGTCGGCCGCATCGGCCCACTCTTCCGGGCAATGGGAACGGCCGTCGCGGCATGGAACGAAGAGCATCGCCGAAGGGCACAGCCGTGCCATGAACGCCGCATCATGGCCCGCACCCGACACCATCTTGCGATAGGGCGTGTCCAGCCGGTCTGCGGCCTTTGCCAGCATCTCCTGCAATCCATCATCCATCTGCACGCCGGGATTGCCGGAAATCAGCCGCGCTTCGATCGTATTTTCACCGTCCGCGTCAAGTCCGGTCAGCCAGGACACGAACGCCTCCTTGTCCTCGGCCCGTTCGGCGCGGATATCGACCAGCATGCGGACCCGCCCCGGCACCACATTGGCGGCGTTGGGGGAGATTTCGAACTCACCCACGGTTGCGGTAAAATGCCCGGGACCACCGGAAAGCTCCGTCGCGTACCGCTCGATCTCACTTACGATCCGCGCCGCAGCGACGAGGGCATCGGCGCGCAACCCCATCGGAGTCGTACCGGCATGATCGGGACGACCCTTAACCTCGATCTCGACGCGATTGATGCCGACAATGGTTGTCACCACCCCAAGCGCAATTTTTTCCCGTTCGAGAACCGGCCCCTGCTCGATGTGCAGTTCCAGAAAGGCCTTCAGGTCATCAGCCAAGGGAGCTCCAAGACTTTCCGGCTTGCCGCCCACATCACGCATGGCCGTCGCCAGATCGCGCCCGTCGCTGATGCGCCTCAGCCAGTCCTGCGGCAGAACACCCGCCATCGCCCGCGAACCGATGCAGGAAACGCCGAAAATGGAGACTTCTTCAGCAAGAAAATCGACGACGGCCAGGTTGTGCCGCAAGGCAACTCCGCGCCGTGAAAGAATGCGTGCGACCTCCAATGCAACGACAACACCGGCAACACCATCAAAACGGCCGCCATCCGGCACGGTGTCGGAATGTGAACCCAGCATGATCGTTCCGGCCTGCGGCTCGGTGCCTTCGCGTCGACCAATCAGGTTCCCGCCCGTATCGATCGAGACGTTTAATCCTTCACTCAGGAAACGTCGCCGAAGATAGTCGCGCCCTTCATCAAAACGGGGTGAGAAGGCGCGGCGGGTCCAGGGGCGTTCCGGATCGGTAATCTGCGCCAGTGCGTCGAGATCCGCTTCTATGTCCTTTATTGACGCGTCGAGATTGCGGCGCATCACAACAGCACCTCGCGCAGACCAAGTGTTTCGGGCGGCCGCACAAAAATACCTGTTCCCGGCGCAGCAAGCACGTTTTCCCCGTCGAAGACCATCTCGCCTCGCCGCCAGGTGGCTGCAACCGTCCAGGGCAGCTCCATGCCGTGATAAGGTGACCACCCCGCAATCGAGTGAGGGCTGGTGGCTGCGTCATACACCACGGGCCGATCGACAAGCACCATGACGTCGGCATCACGCCCAACCTGCAACCCGCCTTTCTGGTGGTCCAGACGAAAATGCCGGGCCGGATTTTCGGCCATCAGCCGGGCCGCCCACACCAGCGGCACGCCGCGCGCGATCGCGCCCTTGACGAAAAGCGGCACCATCACCTCCAGCCCGGGCACGCCAGAGGCATTTTTCAGCATATCGGGGTTGGTCTTGCGATCTTCGCTCCAGCTCACATGATCGGTAGACACCATCGACACCCGCCCTTCGGCCAGATGTCGCCAGATCGCCTCCACTTCTCGTCGGGCGCGTATCGGCGGGTTGATCTTGGCCTTGCCGCCAAGCCGTGCAACATCATTCTCCTCATCCAGAACAAGGTAGTGAATGCAGCATTCGATGGAAGAATACCGGCCATTCCTGCGATACATCTCGGCGATCTCGTAGCCGCGGCTGACGGAGCAATGGACGACATGCGCCGGGCAATCTGTCTCGGCGCCGGTTTCATAAATCTGCAGCGTCGCCAGCGTCTCGGCCAGTTCAGGACGTGACAGGCCGTGCGCTCGCCAGTCGGTGATGCCGGATGCCTCCACCTCGGCAATCGCGGCGCGGACATAGGCATCGTCCTCATTGTGCACGCCTGCCGCAAGCCCGGTCTTTGCAACCTCGGCGAAGCAGGCCCGCAGCAGCGCTGGCGGGATGCGCGGAAAGCGGTGGGGATCCGTGCCGAAGGTCGAGAATTTATAGGCGCAAACTCCCGCCGCCGCCTGTTCAGCAATGCGGGCAGGACCCTCTTGCGGATCGACGGTACCGTAAAGTGCCACGTCGATGCGCGCCTCATCGTCGATCATCGCGACCTTACGCGCCACGGCCTCGGCGGAACATACAAGATTGCCCTCGTCGTAGGGCATGTCCACGATTGTCGTAACGCCGCCTGCCGCCGCCGCACGGGTCGAGGCGGCAAATCCTTCAGCCCCCTTTTGCGACAGCGAATGTACCTGAGCGTCGATGGCACCAGGCAATAAAAGGCCGGTGCCAAAATCATGATTTTCTCTTCCAGCCGGTGCCGGGCCTTCTCCGATGAGTGCCGTTTTCCCATCGCGAATGGCCACGAAACCTCGCGAAATCTCGCGGTCCGTCAGAATGACACGCCCCGCCAAAACCGTATCGAAATCCGCCATATCGTCCTCCTGTCATATTTCGACTATGAGGCACAATGGAATTAGTGGTATATCCCAAAATCCGGACGGCTGATGCCGGAATGGGAAGGTCAAAACGAGACGCGGTAAGTGAAGGTTTCGACAATTCTTTTATGTGATCAGGTGGTTCGCCTCGGCGGCATCCATCTTGCGTCCAGCGCGACGGGCATTCCAGTTTCGACCGTATCGGATGCCGTCAGTCGTCTGGAGAACGCCCTCTCGGTCAAGTTTTTCGTTCACGGCGCAAAAGGTCTGATACTGACGGCGGAAGGGGGCAGGCTCAGCCCATATCTCGCGCGGGCCGCCGATGAAATCTTCGCGATCCACGGCAAGTGCGGTGATGACCATGCGAAGGGTATTTATCAGAAAAGCGTATCGCTAATTGCGCTTTTCCGCTTCGTGGACATTCTCGAATCGGGCTCGATCCGCAAATCCGCGTTGAGACTGCAAATCGGACAACCACAGCTTACACGGATGATCGCCATGCTGGAGGAAAATCTCGGCGTCCGACTTTTTGAACGGACCCGCGACGGTTCGCGCGCATCGCCCGAGGGGCTTCGCATATCACCTCACGTCAGCAAATTACGCGATATCTGGGCTACGCTGGATTCCACATCGGCGCTGCGTTTCAAGCGGCATCTACGGCATTGGTCATTCGGCGGCATTCCTCCAGCAACAACGGACAGCCCGTCGGCAATCATTCTTGCGCGAATTGCCGCCAACTGGGCACGCCGTTTCGACACACCGCTGCTGATGCAGCCGGGGCTTGCAGACAGCCTGCTGGAAGGGCTTGAACAGCAGCGGTACGATGCAGTGCTTGTCGACATGCCGCTAAACAATTCCAGGCTCCGCAGCCGCGAGGTTCTGCGCAGCCACCTTTCCTGTTTCCTGCAGCATGACGCGGCTGATCCGGCGGACCAGGATTCGCCGGCACAGATGCGCGAGGCGATCCTCAAGCACCGCCTGGTACTGCCTTCCCGCGCCTCCGGACTGCGCCAGACCGCCGAAAGCTTCCTCGAGCATCTGCTTGGACCAACCTGGCTGTCAAAGGTGCAGTTAATCGAGATCGACAGCATACCGGTGGCAGTGCAGCTGATTGTCGGCCACGGCTACTGTTCGATATTACCTTCAGCCGTGGGGATAACCTCTCCCAAGGTGACAAAAATTCCATTGCCGCTGACATTTTCGGTTCCATTGCTGTTGGCATGGCGCAACGACGACAGAGGCACAGATATGGCTCGGCGCGTTCTTCAGCTGCTTGATATGACGAACTAATGGCGGCGGGACGAGTTTCGCTTCTGCGACTCGGGTTCAAGTATATCTATCGCCAGACAAGAGGGTGGTCGTCTATACGAGCGATGCACAACCGGAATGTTTCGGGGGCGATCTTCTTGAAATCTCGCTCATCTATGTGAACACCTGCATGCTGCAAACGTTGCTCTCTAAACCAGCCTGACACGGCCGTATTTCACCGGAAGATTATCGCGGCCTCACATCACGAAAATCACTACGGCCGGTTCGACCTCGATCTGGACAGCCATATAGATTTCGGCAAAATCGCCGCATGAACAGCGCTGCCAAAATGCGCCTTGCAAAACTTAGGCGCAAAATTCTAACCTTTGTCGGGATTAAAGCGACATTGCAGAAACTGGCAGCATTTCCTGAATGCCGTAAAAATATGCGCTGATCTTACTGTTAAAAACAACGTGCCGGTGAAAAGGGCCTTCATTTCCATGAATTTTCGGCAGCAGATCATCGCCCTTTCCATCTTACCGCTGGTCTTGGCGGTGCTCGCCATCTCGGCCTTCATCACATGGCAGTCCAGGACGTTGGCCGAGAGCAGCATATCCACGTTCGAGCGGAATATGCTGAAAGCCAAAGAGAGCGAAATCGTTCATCTCACCTATGTGGCCATGTCAGCCGTCCGCGGGATCATGGCGCAGAGCGGCCTCTCGGACGATGAGAAGCAGAAAAGGGCGATCGAACTTATCAAGAGCCTGGACTATGGAGAGGACGGATATTTCTTCGTTTACGATTATGCCGGCAACAGCATCGTCCATCCCCGACAAAACGAGTTCCCCGGCCGTAACTGGCTGGATCTCATCGACGCAGATGGCAAGAAGGTCATCGCAAGCCTAATCGACACCGCGAAGGCGGGCGGCGGTTTCGTCCAATACAAATGGGAGCGGCCGGCGACGGACCAGGTCGGCGACAAACTTTCCTACGTGGCCAAACTTGACGACTGGCGCTGGATTCTGGGAACGGGCATCTACCTTGATGAAATCCATGTACAGACCAAGACAGCACAATTGGACTTTCGCAACACCATCGGCTGGACATTCAAAGTCGTCGCATTGGTGACAGTACCGGCGGTCCTGCTGGTATTTGCGACGGGCATGGTCCTCACGGTCAGCGAGCGACGACTTGCCGATCGCAAGCTGCGACAGTTGACGCAGCGAGTAATCGATACACAGGAGCAGGAACGTACAAGGCTTGCCCGCGACCTACACGACGGTATCTCGCAAAGTCTGGTCGGTGTTCGTTATGCGATGAATTTGGCCGAACGCATGGTCAAGGCAGGCGACAATGACGTCTTGGGAGCGATCGAAGGTGGCATCAAGACACTCAACGATGCGATCCGTGACGTACGCCAACTGTCACATGCACTGAGGCCGCCTCTGCTCGATGATCTTGGGCTTATCGCGGCGCTGCGGGCCTTGTGTGAGGGTTTTCGCGTCAGGACAGGCCTGCAGGCAACGCTGGACGCCAGCTTTTTTGCGGACGGCCTGAAAGCGGAGGCCAGTACGGCCCTCTACCGCATCGCGCAGGAAGCACTCACCAATGTCGAGCGGCATGCCGGTGCGACCACGGTTTTCATCCGCCTGCGCAGCGAGCGTGGCCGCAGCCGAATGACGATCGGCGACAATGGCACGGGATTTAATAGCGAGAGCAACACGTCGCCGGGCCTCGGTTTGCGCAACATGCAGGAACGGGTGGCACATTTCCACGGTATTCTGCTGATCAAAAGCGACGATAAGGGAACCGTACTGACCATCTTGATGCCGCGCTCGGCGCATCGTGTTCTGACGGAGTCAGTGGCATGAATAAACCCCATACCATCCGGGTCTTGCTTGTCGATAATCATCCAGTGGTTCTGGATGGGCTCCGGGCCATCCTTCAGACCTATGCGCATTTGAACGTCGTGGGGATCGCCGCCGATGCGCAGGCGGGGTTGGACCTGGCAGCCGGGCTTCATCCGGACGTCATCCTGCTGGATATCAACATGCCAAGGATCAGCGGCATAGACGCGATAGGCCTGTTCAAGAACGCTCTGCCCGCATGCGGCATCATCATGCTCTCGATGCACCATGACAAAGAATACATCTCGTCGTCCGTGCTGCGTGGCGCTTCCGGCTACATCCTTAAGGATGTCTCGACCGACGAGATCGCAGCCGCCATCGAAGCGGTCGCGAAAGGCGGCACCTATTTCTCGTCCGGTGTAGCAGACGCCATATTGGAGGCGGCACGTATAGATGAATCCGAGCTTTTGACCACCCGGGAGCGTGACGTGCTGCGCGAGCTGGTTGCGGGGAAGAATAATCGCGAAATTGCCGATGCTCTCGGAATCACCATCGCGACAGCCGAAACCCATCGAAAGCACCTGAAAAAGAAGCTGGCGCTGAAATCAACAGCGGAATTGGTACGCTACGCACTCGATCGGGGCATTGGCGTTTTGGCTCCGTGACCCATACCCACTTCTGGGTATTCGCGTCCAAGTTTGCCGGCGGCGCGATTGTAACCATAAATCAATGACCCTACGACCTTCAGGCGTACACGCCAAGTTGGGAGGAAATACCATGGCGCAAAAGTCTCTGCGCAAGAAGGCGGCTTTGTCGCTTCTTGCTCTTCCGTATATCGGTCTTCTCTGGGTTCCCTTCTACAATATCGAGGAGCCGGCCCTTTTCGGTTTCCCGTTCTTTTATTGGTATCAGCTGGCCTGGGTACCGTTGACGGCCTTCCTCACCTATGTCGCCTATCGGAGTGTGCGCAATGACGACTGAGATCGACGTCACGGCACTGTCCGTTTTCACCTTCTTCTTCGTTCTGGTCACCGTGCTCGGCTTTGTCGCCTCCCGCTGGCGCAAGCCCAAAGACCTCGACAATATCGACGAATGGGGCCTGGGAGGGCGCTCTTTCGGCACCTGGATCACCTGGTTCCTGGTTGGCGGCGACTTCTACACCGCCTATACGATCATCGCAGTACCGGCGCTTGTCTATGTCGTCGGCGCATACGGTTTTTTCGCCCTGCCTTACACGATTATCGTCTACCCCTTTGTTTTCGCGGTCATGCCATTGCTCTGGAAGCGCGCCCGTGATGCAGGTTACGTGACCGCTGGCGACATCGTCCACGGCCAGTTCGGCTCACGGGCCCTCGAATTGGCCGTCGCGGCAACCGGCGTTATTGCCACCATGCCCTACATCGCCCTGCAGCTGATCGGCATGACGGCCGCGCTCAAGGCGCTCGGACTTCACGGCGAAATCCCGCTGTCGATCGCCTTCATCATCCTGGCGCTTTACACCTATTCGGCAGGGCTGCGCGCACCGGCTCTGATCGCCTTCGTCAAGGACATCATGATCTATATCGTGGTGATCGTCGCCGTCCTGCTTATTCCTTCAAAGCTTGGTGGATATGACAACGTCTTCGCATCCGCCAAGGCTGCATTCGATGCCAAGGGCACCGGGAGTTTGTTGCTCGGCGGAAACCAGTATGTCGCCTATGCTACCCTTGCCTTGGGTTCGGCTCTGGCGGCCTTCATGTATCCCCACACCCTAACAGGGATATTCGCGTCCAACAGCGCCAACACGATCCGCAAAAACGCTGTGCTTCTACCTGCATATACGTTGCTGCTCGGCCTCCTGGCACTGCTCGGCTATATGGGGCACGCTGCCGGCCTGAAGCTGGATAGCCCGAACGACGTCGTGCCAGCCCTATTCCAGATGCTGTTTCCGAGCTGGTTCGCCGGCTTCGCTTTCGCTGCCATCGCGATCGGCGCACTGGTCCCGGCAGCCGTCATGAGCATTGGTGCCGCCAATCTGTTTACCCGGAACTTCTGGAAGGCTTATGTCAATCCGAACGTGACCACGGAAGGAGAAGCCAAGGTGGCCAAGCTATCGTCGCTCGTCGTCAAGGTCGGCGCGCTGCTGGTCATCCTTCTCCTGCCCACGCAGTTTGCCCTTGATCTGCAATTGCTGGGTGGCATCTGGATCTTGCAGACTCTACCGGCGCTGATCTTTGGTCTTTATTCCAACTGGTTTCGCGCGCCGGCACTGCTGGCCGGATGGGTCGTTGGCTTTGTCGGCGGAACATACCTTGTCTGGGATGCCGGCTGGAAACCCCTGCACGCGGTCAGCCTGGGCGGCGAACCCTTCACCGTCTATACGGGACTGTTGGCCTTGGCGGCGAACATCGCGATCACCTGCCTGATCAACCTGGCCCTTCGCGCTTCCAAGCCCCTGGCCGCTTGAGGGTCACCGACTAACGCAAGCCGCCTCATCGGGGCGGCTTGCAATCGCGAAAATTCTGACTTTTCACCGGAAATGCCGTGAGTCTTGGCCGCTCTACCCGCGACGGGCTCAACCTCGTTGATGAGCGTGACGAAAAGGACGCATCGTTCCGCGTCCTCGAACCGGAGGTAACGACACGGCGAAAGCTGAGGGCGTCTGTGACGCGAGAACTCGATATCGCCAGGTCCAACGCGGGCGACCTCGAACAATTATCTCGGATAACGGAACCGAACCGACTTCGATGGCAATTCTCAGATGGTGCCAGCAGACATGTGCGTCCTCTCATAAGACAACTCCGACTGCAATAATTGTCGTTCAGAGACAGTTCACGAACCTGCGGTCCGAATTGGCACGCTGATAAATCAAATATTTATCTCGTATTCCCTGCCGGAACTGGCACGGCGAGGCCAGCTTCGCGTAGCCCCTCGGCGAGCTGCTCGATCCTTGAATCGGCAACATTGTTGTGTCGGAAATCTGCGTATAGGTTATTTTCGTAGCCGGGGCGTTTCTCATGGAGTTTATCGATAGCCGCTCGAGCGGCTTCGGTTCGCCCTAATTTTGCAAGTGTCGCGGCTCGAAGAAGATAGAAGCGGTAAAACTCCGGATTGATGATCCCGTCAAGTATGTTCAAAGCCTCACCGAAATCCTCGTTCTCGTAGCGGTCAAATGCCAATATCAGGTCTGCTAGAGTTCCCCGGCGATCCATCTCCTCCCTTCCTTCCTTGACGAGCGTCGTACCCTCGGCGGTACGACCGATATTCCAAAAAGCGTTGCCAATGATTATTTTAAAATGGGGATCTCTAAATTTCTTGAGCATGTCCCGCGCTATTTCCTGAAATAATTCCACCTTTCCGTGATTATATACGTCAAAGGCGACAGCCAATTGAGCACCAAAGGATTGAGGGAGCAGCTCGTACGTTTTCTCCGCCGCAACGTGCAAAAGCTCGCCGTAGTCGCTAGGGTCCTCGCCAACGGAAGCAGCATGTCTCGCTAATCTGAAATATACACGAGCCAAGCTTGCCCAGGCTTCCGCATGACGCGGGTGGCTCGCAACCAGATTTTCAAGACATTCGCGAGCATTTGGAATCAATCCGGCATCATAGATAATCGCGACGCGTTGCTGTGGACTTAGGCAGCTAAGTTCTCCCTGATACATCGACTCAAGGCTGGGGATAGCGCCGTCCAATCCGAATACGCCACTTACCAATGCATCTGCTGCCGAGTCTGCAGTACTCCCATTCAGATTCACGCTCCCCAGCGATACCTGGTCGGCCCATGACACCTCCCGCGTATGTGCATCGTTGAGTTTCCAGACTAACGCAAACTCCTCGCCATGTCCGACGATAGCCGTGTCGAGCGTATAGATGACACGCGAGGGATTTCTCTCGGCGAGGTCCCGCGCGAGACTTTGGGCGTCATTCGCCACGTCAACGACCCGGGCCATGCCATGAGCGGCAAGTTTGTTCGCCGCTAGCGCCGAAAGATCATGTGCCAACTTCTTTGCAACAGCACTACCAGGTGAGAACCGGGTATCCTGTACCAATAACATCGGGGCACCGGTCGCCTCTGTCACCGTTGATCGCCCAACCTGCGGAAACCACTCGCGAAGTCCCACAAGCGCCGCAAATAAGCAGATCAGTAAAAGGCCTGAGAGAATAAGTGACAATCGATATTTTTGGCGGAAGTTGACAAACCCTTCAGACAGCTGCTTCCGCCCGTTGTTAGTTCCTACTGGAACGCAGGCGGGATTGTTCTCAAAGACCGGGACATACCTCCCACGTGGCAGGCTAATTAGAAGAGGTGACCTTCTGCTGTCGGGTGAAGCGTTGTAACGTTCAAGGGAATTGCGGAGACGGTTCGCAGTTGTGCGCACGATTGAGTCGTCCGATATGGCGAAGTCATCTTTACGGCCGAAGACTTCGAGAGCGATGCTGTAAGCCTTTATACGATCGCCACGTCCCTCCATTGTTTCGGTAACGATGTACTCGAGAAAGGTGCGCATTCTTCCAGAATTAATAAAAACCTCCGAAGCGAACACATGCTCGAGCGCTTCTCTCACCATGTCAGGATCGGGATGATGTTGCTCAATCTTCGGACTTAAAACCACGGTCAACTCCTTCTTCATGCGTTTGATCCAATAGCTTTCGTCTGAGGTTGCCGGCACTGACGGGTCATAGGCGCCGTTGCGCGACCTATGACGGCAAAGCGCTAAAGGGATGGAAGTGTGGGGAAAGGAAAAATCTTTCCGCCAGATACAAGGCCCGGCGATCGATAAGCCGCCGGGCTGCGATACTCTTGGTTAAACCGGATCCATCTCAATCACGATACGAAGCGCGATCAGCTTGAGGCTTTGGCAATACGCGAATTTTGTAACTGAGCGCGTCAGCCACTTTTGCAATCGTCACGAGTTCGGGGTTGGCTTTGGCGCCCGCGCCGGCAACCTTCGTATCTGCAAAGGGATCTGCAAACCGCATGAGATTGTCGCGCGTCCTAAACTCCCGATGGCCTGTCCATGTCCCATCATCGAGCACGTCGACTTTGACATTTTGGCCAAACGCACCGAAATCGGCTGGACCGCGCTCTTGGGCAAAAGCCGACTGCGTGGACAGAAAAGCTGAAAGCAAGGCCTTCATGCATACGCCTGATTTCACCAGCGACAGGCGCTTCTGCAATACTTTTCCGCGTTCGTTCATCCCGTACTCTCACCGACATTTTTTGTTGGTTCGAGGCTTATGACAAAACTTGCATCGACGTGGAGTGACGTGACCGTATCAAACGGTATGCAACGTTCTCGTTGAAATGGCGTCCTGCATTATTCGAAACGCTGGCTAGTCTTAATAGGCTGGTAGCAGCTGTTAACCAGCCAGTACCGAGCCCGCAGCCCGCCAGCTGCGGGCTCTTTCGTGATCAACAACGAGCCTATCCGTTGATAAGGGGACTGGGGATCAAGCCTTTAGGGTCCGCCATTTTGTTGCGATCACAAAGTAGAAGTAATTATAGACGGTAAGACGGCGCGACATCGGTAAGTGGTTGTAGGTCTTGCATGAACCCAACGGCCTTTTCGGCGGCACTTGCGGCCTGAAAGATGGCCCGTTTGTCACCCTTTAAGATTTTCATCCACAGGCCGATATGGGAGGCATGATCCTCGCGGGGCCTGGCCTTGATGCCCAGATCGCAGCACAGAAAACACGCTCCAAGCTCGGCAATCAATGCCTCGCGCGCGTAAGCGTCTTTATCCTGACCGCAGCGTAACAAATCGCGGTTAAGGCGGCCTCGGCTTGATGTCCAACGGATGAGCTCGTGCGCAAGTGTCCCTGCATATGCCTCTGCTGAAGAAAAAGCATCAAACCGCGGCATTTGAACATGATCAGTTTCCAGGCTGTAATAGGCTGAGTTTCCGCCGTTGCGGATGTCCGCTCCCAAGTTCGCGAAAAAGATGTCCGCGTTCTTGATCGCCTGTTTTGGCTCGTCCGTCGGCGCAGGCTTATAATAGTAATATACGGGCAATCCATCGATCTGTTGGGCGTTGAAAACAGCGTAGCCTCTCGAGAAGGAAATTTTTCGGTCGACTGTCGTGCCCTTCTCGATTGCGCGTGAATAGACGACTAGCGTTGATTTTTCACCTTTTCTGACCGATGCTCCAAGTCCCAGCGCTTGCTTGAATGTCAGCCAGTAGGCCGAATTGTAGCCCTGTTCCGCCGCGGCTAACCAAAGCACGATGGTGTTGACCCCATGATAGGGGATGCCGTTGTGACGTAACGGCCGGTGTGGCCTAATACCTTTGCCCCACGGCTGCAACCAAGGGCATACACCAGTTTCGAGCACAGCCACGATCTTGTCGGTAATGAACTGATAGGTATCGCGCTTCATGTTTTATCCTTTCACGATTCCCGCATCGGCAGTGCACCGCCTCGTGTCTTCCTTGGGTCAGCGCGTAGCAGAACAGAGGCGCCATGAATCTGCCCATAATGCATTGTGTCACGCCACGGCTGACACCTACCTACGGTTAACTGAACGATCGGAAAGTTAGGATTTGACGACCTAGTGCCGTTCTCCCCGTTTCGCGTACCCTCGAAACAATGCGTCTGCTGCCTGCAGGCCCTTGAGCTTGGCGAAATGCCAAAAAAAGGCGAAACAGAAAGCCTTTACTTCCTAGTCTCGCCTTTGAAGGTCGGTGATTTTCACTGGTACATCCCAGCAATAACAAATTTGCTGTCGATGGCTAGGCGATAGGCAGTATCAAACGGTTACATCAACTGCGTTGCACCCATTAACGAATCCAGACTTTCGTTAGAGCCGCACAAACTCGGAATAAAGCACTCCGCTGTAATCTTTGAATCGAATAACCACTGTTCGTATGCCAGCGCCCATGGACACGGAGTTGCGATATCTGATCTCCGATGGCTGCCGGGAGCGAAATGAGCGGCCGAAATCCCGTCTGGGCATAATTGACTCACCTGTTGCACCGGAGGTTTGGGACATACAACGACCCGGTCGCCAGACGTTGGCGCTGTACAACATCATACAGTTCATTCCGCGATACGAATGCATCATCACGATAGAGGATGCGGCGGAATTGCTGTCGACACAGCCAAACTCTGCATGCCTGATCGCGGACCGCAATAGCAAGTACCAATCGCCTGACGAGTTGTTTGTTTCGACGGCCACGGCCGCTTTATAAAAGACGCTAGATCCAGTCTGTTGATTGTGGCCGGCATGCCTGTGCGCGATGATGCGCAACTGCGGCAGTGTTCATGGGGCGGAACTATGGTCGACGACCAGAAACCGTTTCGTTGCAAAATGTAACGGTATGGTTCTTAATTTGCAATTTGGGATCTCATTGAGTGATCGCGTTGATTATTCCATGAGGCGTTTATGTTTTTCAGGGCATATGGTGCTGCGTTTTGGCTTCTGGCTCTTCTCTCGTCAGCGCAGGCGAATGCTGCCGAAGGCGTCAAGCTGCTTGATGGTGGCGACATTCCAGGTTCTGTGAAGCAGTTTGAGGCAGGCTTTGAAGCCGGAGAGGCAAATGGTGCCTTTTATCGAGGACGCCTGTTCGAGATTGGCATTGGCACCAATCAGGACATGGGGCGCGCTGGGGGAACGGCTCAGGATTTGGTCCGATAACCGCGAAGCCCTCGATTTTCGGGTCTCGCTGATCGGATTCTCGGGCGCACTTACAAACCTCAACAAGGAGCACGCCCGATGAATGTGATGCGGCTTGCACCCCTTGCCTTTCCGTGGGCCAGCCTGTCTTGGGCAGCCCTGTCGTCCGCTTCAGCCCAGGATCTTGATCGTGCAACCCGTGCCCTTCAGGACACGCTTCACAATCAAAGTTCCAGTCAGGCTGAAGCTGAGCGGTCAAGACGCGAGCGCGCCCGCCAGCGCGCCAACGCACCCTTGACCCTCCCCCCGGAGCCGAGCATCGTCCCGCCGGCCCCGGGGGGCCCTGTTTTGACATCAAGATGATCAAAATCACAGGCTACGAGCCGTTCGGCAAAAAACTCTACGGCTTTGAAACACTACGGGGCGCCAGTGTGGCTGCCACCGACATCGCGGTCGCACTCAACCGTATCAATGCATTTTATCGGGCGGCCGGTTTCATCACGACCGATGCCGATCTACCGTAGCAGGATATCTCAGGCGGGACGCTGGAGATCGCAGTCACACCGGGCCGCATCGAGACCTTCGTATATGCCGATGGCCCGCCAGTCTACCCTGGCAGGCCCCCGGCGGATTTCTTCCGATGGACATCGCTATTCAAGGGTGGGAATCATAGTGAATGAGAAGGTGCCCGCCCAACCGAGACCAGTCGGACCGGCTGGTGAGCGCGCAAGATACCGTGAAACCGAAGCTCAACGCCGTTCGCCGCGCTACACGACCAATATCAAGGAACTGCCATTGCGGGCCCCGGCTCGCCTTTAGGCCCGGCAGGCCCGACAGGTCCAATCGGACCCTGCGCCCCAACTGCACCTGCAGTTCCGGCCGGGCCAGCTGGACCATCTGGCCCTGCAGGACCCGCAGGGCCTGCGTTACCACTCTTGCCACCATCACCGGTACGTTTGATGCGCTGGTTATGAAGTCCGATGGCAATCGGAACGCTGGAAGCAAGCCCGCCCGCCACAGCCGCACCAACGGTGCTGACCGCACTCGGGTCATACCCGGCCGCATCCGTCACCAGCACGCTACGACCGGATTTCTCCAGCGCAAAGGTCTTCACTTGCGTAACCGTCGGCGCCGTCCCCTTGCCGTTGGCCGCAATCGTGACGACATCCTGGTATTGCGCACCATTTGCCAGCTTGTAGGGTTCCAGCACCTTCGTTTCGGAAGTCGCGCACGATGAGAGGTTTGCGGCGACCGCGAGGGTAGCCGCCAGCCGAATGGAAAGGTTTCTCAAGGGGAGGTCCTTTTTGAATTGCGTACAAACTTGAGTGGTGAGCCCCGCACGCAAAACTAAAGCCAAGGCGGCTACGACGGAATTCCTGAACAGCTAGCTTGAAACCCCGAACGCAGCTGTGAGCTCTATAAATAGGATCCAATGGCTCTAAAGCTGCCATTTGGCAGGACCGTCGGCTCTTTGGCGTCTTATTTTGTGAACAGCAAAAACGTTGGGATACCGGGCCGCTGCGGTGCCTAGCCTGTTGATCATAAATGAGGACAGCTGCGAGCGCTGCGACTAAAAAAGGTTCACGTTCGGCGGCAAGGACATGTGCTGCGATCAGATTAGCAAGTGACTTCAATGCTGCGGCACATGTTTCAATCCGGTCGCCCAGCGTCTGTCAGCTGAGGCCGACGCCTTTAAGGGCATAGCGTTCGCTTTGGCGGTTGAGGGCTGGTGCTAGCCGAACTTCTTGGACAGGATCATCGCCAGCAGGCTGTGCTCTACGAAACCGAGGTTGGGAAAGCCGTTTGTGACGATCTCTGCCGGAACCGCCCCACCTTCGATAAATTCAACCCCACACCGACGGTGAATGCGCGCACCTTGGTGCATTATGGGCTTGGTCCTTGCGTTACAATCGTACTGTTACAGCCGTTATTGTATCCGGATGAAACCGTTCGCTACCTACCGCGGCGAGCCCTTATGTTCGATGTTCCAATCGAACAATATGAAGCGTCATATGAACTCATTTTCCGGGGATGCAGTCCGCATAATGACATTACACCACATATCTCACTGACCATCTAACCCACTGTGTCCGGTATGCGAAATGAGCCTTTTAGACCCTGCATTGCGGACACAGCTATACGAAGCAGCGTTCATACCTGAGCGCTGGGTAGAAGTCCTTAACGAGTTGCGCGTCGCTATCAATGCTGATGCCGGATATCTCTATTCGGTGGGACAGAAATGTGGCGTTCACACGGAACAGCGTCTGTTGCCGGTGAACCAGGACCGCATTCATTGGGGCAATGATTTTCACAGCTGGGTCAGAAAAAGCGCACCTGAAGCAGTCTTCGGACGCTTCGCGTCTGGTGCGAACTATGAGGACGCCATTCCCCCCTATCTCAAGGGATATGTGGATTTGTGTAGAGGGCATTCCATCGGTGATGATATCGCAACCATCGTCGCTCCCCCCACCGGCAATATGATTGTCTGCGGTTTTGACCGCCATGTCCGCAATGGTGCTTTTGCTCAACAACAGGCTGAGCTGCTTAATACCATTTACCCCGATCTTGTGCAGTCAGCATTCATTGCCGCGCGCTCGCATTTGCAGCAGCAAAACAGCGTCGTGCAAGTCATGGAGGGGCTCGGGACGCCTTGCATAAGCATCAGCGCCGGCCGGCACATACATGCAATGAACAAACAGTTCGAGACCAGATTTGCTAAAATGTGCGGCGCCTGGAACCGCCTCGATCTGAGTGCCTATAATGAACATCTGGATGCATTGCTACGCAATGTTGAAACGGATCAGGACTACGCGCCCCGCTCCATGGGGATCCGGAACCAAGCCGGTGATCTCATGGTCCTGCATCTTGTTCCGATCCGCAGGGCAGCCCACGATATTTTTGCAACGGCATCCTGCTTTGTATTCGTTACCTCGGTGAATGGCAACGGTATCGGCCCCGACCCCGAACTTCTTAAAAGCCTGTTCGGTCTGACAAACAAGGAGGCGCAATTATCCAGTGAATTGACCGCAGGGTACCCGCTCAGGCAGACAGCGGAAAAGCTCGATATCAGCTTTGGTACCGCGCGCTCTTATTTGTTGCGCGTCTTCCAAAAAACAGGCACCACACAGCAGTCCCAACTTGTCGGCCTGCTCAGTAAGGTATCGCCAATCTTCATTACCTCGGTTGAACCGGACGCTAGCAAACCACCACCTGGTTTGACAATTTAACGTCCTTTGTCATTACAGCATTCCGCGATCCGACAGGTCCAATTTGGGCGGTAACACGACCGCAGATCAGCGCCTGGCTCGACGGCCCCGCGATGGTGCTCCTTCCACCGCGAGCGGTGTCACCTGACAGGTTCGAGCGACGGTGGTCATTTCGGATTTTCTGCCGGAATCGGCACGATCAGGCCCGCCTCACGAAGCCCCTCAGCAAGGTGCTCGATCATTGGTTCGGGAAAATTGTTGTGACGGAAATCGAAGTAGAGGTGGTTTTCGTAGCCGGGACGTTTATCATGAAGGCGTTGGATCGCGGCACGGGCATCGTCTTGCCGCCCCAGTTTCGCCAGCGCCGCCGCCTGAAGAAGATCAATTCGATAAAATTCTCGTCTATAAATCCGCTCAAGCATCTCCAGGGCCCCAGTAAAATCCTGACGCTCATAGCGGTCTGATGCCAGTACAAGGTAGCCCAGGCTCCCCACATCACCAGTCTCCTCGATGCCTTTCGCAACCAGTTCGACGCCTTCGTCTCTTTGTCCGATACTCCAAAGCGCGTTTCCAACAATTAACTTGAGATGAGGGTCCTGAAACACTGTGAGCATCTTTCGACTCAGGCGCTCATATGTATCCAAATCACCTGCACTGTAAGCGACATAGAGGGCAGCTAGTTGAGGAGCGAACGAACGAGGTGACAAATCCATTGCTTTTTGCGCTGCAGTGCGCAAAAGCCCTCCATATTCGCTGGAATCTTCGCCGCGGGATGCGGCGTCTCTGCCGAGACGGAAGTAGACACGAGCCAATATTGCCCAAGCCTGGGAATTCAATGGATACTTTGATACTACACTTTCGAGGCAGGCGCGTATATCAGGAAGGGACTGATCCACATATACCAGCGCGACACGTTCCCTTGGTGTAAGACAACTGATCTCGCCTTGATGCGTCGATTCAAGGCTCGCTATCGCACCCTCCATGCCAACTACTCCGCGAACTAAAGCATCCACTGCGTTGTTCACAGTATCTTCATTCGGGGTTCCCAGCGAAACATGGTCAGTCCACGACACCTCTCGCGTATGAGCATCATTGAGTTTCCAGACTAAAGCTAGCTCCCCGCCTTGATCGACAATGGCCGAATCCAGCGTGTAGACGACTCGCGTCAGATTTCGTCCTGCAGTCTCGTAGGCAACATTGCCTGGCTCCCTCGCCAAGTCCACAACCCCAGCGCTGCCATGGGCAGCGAGCTTGATTGCGATTAGCTCCGAGAGGTCATGCGCCAACCGCTTGGCAGGGTCGCTGCCCGGTGTGAATTGAGTATTCTGAACAAGAAGCAGCGGAACGGTAGCCCCTCGCGATGCGGTCGCCTTGTTAAACAGGTTAGGTAGCAACTGAATTGAGCCGAGTATCGTTACGCCGATGAAGCTCAAGACTATGACGATAACGCGCCAGGAGAGGTATCGGCGTGGGAGCGCAAGAGTACTGACCTCGTTTTTCTCTTTTATATCAGCAATAGGCCCATCATCGGAGTTGGACTCGAAAACGGGCACATATCTGCCGCGTGGCAAGCTGATGAGAAGAGGAGACAACTTGCTCTGAGGCGAAGCGTTATAGCGCTCGAGAGCATTGCGAAGGCGGTTTGCAGCTGTGCGTACTATTGGGTCTTCCGTCCCATCAAAGTCCGCCTGACGACCAAAGACTTCCAGAGCGATACTGTAGGCCTTTATGCGATCACCACGCCCCTCTATCGTCTCGGTAACGATATATTCAAGAAAGCTCCGCATCCTTTCGGATTTGCTAAAAACATCTGAGGCAAACAACTGATCAAGTGCTCGTCTCACCGTGTCCGGGCCAGGAAGTTGCTGCTCGATCTTAGGCCCTAAAATCACTACCCACCCCTTTGCGGTCGTAGTTTACTCCAGAGATATCGCCGTAACTGCTAACGCTGCTATGGTCATTTGGGCGAGACAATGGGGAAAGATTGGACACCCGGCGAATTCAGTTACACAGGCTGCTTGCCCAAAAACCTGAGAAAAGCGACGTCAGCGTTGAATGCCATTACCGGCCAGGAATTGCATGACACTTGCAGATTTCGTCGGTCAAACGCACTGTGGTTCCTGTTCTCACTCGTCAACCCGATCATAGAAATGTCGCGAACTCTATCATGTTCGTCAGAAATCGTTAAAATCTGGTTGCCGTTGGCGGCTTGTCTGGGGCGTCAATACTTCCGATGGCGCATGCTTGCATATATGCCTTGAGTTTGGCAAAGACCGCTTCAATTGCGCCTGGGTCGCGCGTCACCTTGACGGTTTGTCGCCAACGAGTTCGCATAATACTGCGCTTCGGTAAGCAGCCCCCAGCCTCGAGCTTGCGCGGTCACCAAAGCAAACGTGTCGGGTGCAGAAAGACAACTGCGAGCCTATTTACCTCAGTTGCCCTGCTGACATCCACAGAAGCCAGCGCTTCCACTCCTAGCTCCAGCCTCAAAAGCCTTTCGCCCATTTCCCAGCCAGTTCCTGCTCATAGAGGCGACGGAGGCAGTGCTGATCACTGGCGAGATCGCCGAAGCTGCTGCCCGGGCGACATTGGTAATGCCAGCTGCTGCAACGCGTTCAAAACAATTGACGTGACGGCCATATACGATTGGCCCGCCCTGCGCGTGGATCTGCGAAACCAGCATGCACCCGACAAGCAGGGCAACGGCCATTTCAACATTGGGCACCAGAGGCACCATCATCAGCATGATACTGGATGGAGCATGGGTCTATATATCCTTGTGTTGAGCAGTCCGATCCTTTCCGCCATGCCGGAGCGCGCAGCACGAAGAGACCCGTCACCGATTTTCACAGTGAAGAACACAGCCCCGATGAGAACAGATTGAGGTTCCAGCTCAGGTGGAACCGGTAGGCCACCACCAATACACGCCCCGTTCGAACTTATCGCAGCATTTTGCGCTGCTCTTGTGCCCGCGCTCCGGGGACGAGCCAGCTACCTTCACCTCACGAAGCAACCTATTCTTCAAGGTAAACCGGATTACTAATTGCCCGGCAGACCTGTTGATCCTGTATGTGGGCGCCCTGAAGCTGCCAAGGAAGTGAGTGTCCTACTTGAGCTGCGATGAAATCGGTAATCAGTCTTTCGCGGCTACGCACAGCGACGATTTCGGTACGAAGGAAGGTCTTTGCTTCGCCGGAGAAAGTGCCTTTCCACATATCTGTTTCAATGGTCTGGGTGGTGAGAATGCCGCTTGCGTCAATCCAGACGAGCAGATCGCCAGCGGCCTCCCTCACATCGGCTTCTGCAATGACCGGCCCTGAAACCGTCGAGCCCATCGGCTGGCCGTTCACCGTCAGCGCAAGATGCGGCCCCGTCGGGCTTTCCGTCACATAACCGCGACCCGCCTTCATCGCAGCGAGGATAGCATCTTCCGACAGTTCCTCCAGCCAGAACACCGTCGTCGGGCGGGCAAGCACGAGCGGGCCCTCGGGCATGAGTTGCGCAGGCTGGTGAAAATCGCTGCCTCCGATCGCGGAGATCTTCAGACCCGAAGCCAGTCGCTGCTGATAGCGGCCGAGCGACACCCAGTTCCATGCCATCCAGTGTGACTGCCAGACCTCCATGCAGTCGATCTCGGGCAGGTCGTAATCCCATTGAATGGTGGGTTTGTCGTGATTGATGGACAAAAGCCCACCGCGCTCATGCACCAGCCGGGTGAGCGTATGGGCATGTTCCGGCTTGGTCATGCGGAAATCGATCCATTCATCGACACCATAGACATTGGCGTGGCCGTTTGCGGCCGTTATCTCCATCGCCCGGATGAAGACAAGGTCCGCCGAGGATTGCGGATGGAAGTAGCGACGCTGCGTGATGGTGTTGTGGTCGGCAATAGCGAGAAAATCGAGACCGGCCTGCAATGCAGCCTGATGCAGCAACTCCGGCGAGCCCAGCGCATCGGAATGGAAGGTGTGGCAATGCAGGTCGCCCCGATACCACCCCGCCCCTTCCCGCCGCGGAAAGCGGCGCTCCGGCTGCGGCTCCAGTCTGCGCGGCGCGCTGTCGCAATGGATAGTTACGACGACATCGGCGCCGTTTTCCGGCAATTTATGCAGGCCGAGCATGATTTTCCATGTGCCGGCCGGCATCTCGCCGTGGATATAGCCGGGCGTTGCATCATCGGTCGCAACAAAGAAGCAATCGCGTGCACCACCGCTCCAGCCACGGAAACCGGCAACTGACGGGTAGTCCGTCGCCGTGGCATCGAGCACGCCGAGATCGATGACGCAATCCTCGGCCTTAGGATAGGCCATCGTCACATCGATACGTGTTACACCCTGCAAGACATCGAAGGGAACATAGAAGTAGGGATCGGCCGACTGGTCGGCGCGACTGACGTGAACCCTGATTTTGGTCATCACACTTCCCGTCTTACTCACCGACGTCCGGAATGCGTATGCCGGCGCCATCGAACAATGTGACGTGGCGGATATCGAAGGCGAGCGTCACGACGTCGTTCACCCGAATCTCATCGTCCGTGAAAATGCGGGCGGTCACCCGGCCGGCATCCTCACGTTCCATCGTGACAAGGCTTTCCGGGCCCATGTTCTCATTGGCGAAAAGCTTGCCCGTGATGGTGTTTTCATCACCGGCCTGGGCGATCCGCAAATGCTCGGGCCGGACGCCAAGCGTCATCCGGCCGCTGCCTGCGGCCGCCGCAATGGCGTCGGAGACAGGCAGGCCCGACAGTGCCAGGCCATCGGCGCGCAATTGCAGTTTGCCATCGGCAACCATGGCGTCCGCCGACACGAGGTTCATCGGCGGGTTGCCCACGAAGTTGGCAACGAAGGTCGTGGCCGGACGCCGGTAGATCTCGATGGGCGGTGCGAACTGAACGATGCGGCCCTTGTCCATGACTGCGATGCGGGTCGCAAGCGCCATGGCCTCGGCCTGGTCGTGGGTGACATAGACCGCCGTCATGCCCATGTCGCGCTGCAGGTGGTTGAGGAAGCCGCGCGCTTCAAGACGAAGCTTGGCATCGAGGTTGGAAAGCGGCTCGTCGAACAGATAGACTTGGCTGGGATAAACAAGCGCACGTGCCAGCGATGTACGCTGCTGCTGTCCGCCGGAAATCTGGCTCGGCAGGCGCTTCATCAGATCACCGATCTTGAGCACGTCGGCCACCTGCTTGGCGCGGGCATGGCGCTTTTCCTCGCTCTCACCGCGCACTTTGAGCGGATAGGCGATGTTGTCGGCAAGGTTCATGTGCGGATAAAGCGCATAGTCCTGAAAGACCATCGATATCTGGCGGTCCTTGGGGTGCAGATAGGTGACGTCCTTGCCGCCGATCAGCACCTTGCCCGAGGTCGGCGTTTCGAGGCCGGCGATCATGCGCAGGCTCGTCGTCTTGCCGCAGCCGGACGGGCCGAGCAGGCAGACGAACTCGCCGTCCGATATTTGAAAGCTGATGTCGGGCACCGCATGAAAGTGACCGAAGCTCTTGGAGACATTCTGGAATTCGACAGAGGCCATGAAACTGATTTCCGATTACGACTTGATGCCACCAAAGAACCGGAAACCAAACTTCCAGTTCACGAAGAGGTAAAGCACGATGACGGGGAGCGAATAGATGAGCGAATAGGCAGCAAGCAGCGTGACGATCGGTGTGCCCGCCTCCGAATAGAAGGAATAGATCGCGACCGAGGCCGGCATCAGGCTATCGCTGCGCAGCAGGATGAAGGGGATGAGGAATGAACCCCAGATATTGACGAATGCCCAGACCACGACGACCACGATGCCCGGCCGGATGACCGGCAATGCCACGTCGAAGAAAGCCTGCAACGGTGAGGCACCGGCCACCATGGCGCTTTCCTCGTAGGAACGCGGGATGGCATCGATGAAATCGCGGAGAATGAACATTGCCGTCGGCAGCAGCCCGCCTGCAAAAACGAGAATGACGGCAATATGGGTATTGATGAGACCGGCCGCAGAAATGATCAGGAAGATCGGCACCATCGCCGCCGAACCCGACACAACGGAAGAAAACAGCAGAAGCGTGTAGGTGACCGCCCCTTTACCGGGAATTGACGAGCGAGAAAGGGCATAAGCAGCAAGCGTCGCTGCCGCGCCGATCAGAATGACCCCGCCGAAAGACTGGATCAGGCTGTTCAAAAGGGCCCGCATTGCAAAGGTGTTCTCGAATACCGTCATGAAGTTCGAGAGCGTGAACGGTTCGGGAATTGCAAGTCCGAGTTCGGCGCGGGCGTTGAACGGTGCGAAGATGAACCAGACCAGCGGCAGGGCGAAGGCCACTCCGAGCAGGGATGCTGCCACGGAAAAGAGAATACGGCGTTTAAAGGCGCTTCCGGAGATCTGCATCACTCAGCCTCCGCCGTTTTCTTGCGCGCGATACGGAGATAGACAAGTGCAAAGGCAAGGTTGACGAGCATGATGATGACGCCGACCGCAGCACCCTTGCCGAACTCGAAATCCTTGAATGCGATACGATAGGTGTAGATTGACAGCAGTTCCGTTCGGTAGGACGGCCCGCCATTGGTGAGCAGGAATGGCGTAAACACGTTGAAAGTCCACATGGTGATGAGGATGAGGTCGGTGACGACATGGCCGCGGATGAGCGGCAGCGCGATGTCGCGAAGTTTCTGCCAGGAGGTTGCACCCGCCACGTCCGCTGCCTGGAAATAGCTCGGCGGGATGGACTGAAAGGCGGAATTGAACAGCATCATCGAAAAGGCTGCGCCGCGCCAGGTGTTGAAGAACACGATCACCCAGAAAGGCTGCTGCAGAAGCCAGTCGCCGGGTGGCAGGCCAAGGCCGCGCATGATCATGTTTAGCGTGCCGTTATCATAATCGAGAAAGGCGAACCACGCGAAGCCGATAACCACTTCCGGCAATATCCATGCGGCAATGACCGCCGTCTGCAGGAAGGACTTCAATGCCGGCGATACGGCCTGGCTGAGCCAAGCGAGCACCAGGCCAATCAGCGCCTGGCCGGCAAGCGCAGAAAGCAGCACGAATTGCAGCGTAAGGATGAAGGAAAAGCCGAACTGACCGCGTGTGAAGAACGTATCCGGATTAAACAACGTGAAATAATTTTGCAGGCCGACGAAATCCGGATCGACTGCCGTGCGCCCAATGAGCGTTCGGTTCGTGAAGGAAACGAAGATCACCCAGAAAAACGGGACCATAACAAAAATGCCGACCAGCGCGGCGGCCGGAGCCAAAAAGACAGCGCCTGCCCGCGTGGAAAGCAGCGAGAAGTTTTTCATGCTTTTTTACCTCATGGCGGATCGTATCGATCCGTCGCAAATTGCGTCTGACCGGCAATCGGTCAGACGCAGTCCGTTATGCCTCAGAGGCGGCTAACCGTATTTTCTGCACCGACGATAGCGATTACGGCGGTCTTGAACTGAGCCATTGCATCCTCTGGCGAGAGCTCGCCGGAAACCACGCGTTCGGTCATGCGCTGAATTTCAGCGGAAACCTTGTTGTAGTTCGCGTCATTCGGGCGCGCAGTGGTGATCGGCAGCAACGTCTTGGCGGTTTCCGTCAGGAAGGGTGAATTCGGAATCGGTACGTCATTTCGGATGCGGATCGCGGGCTGGATCGCCTGAAAGGCATCAAGCTGTTCCTTGCTGTTCATGAAAGAAAGTAGTTCCCAGGCCTCCTGCGGCGTATCCGTATGGGGATTGATGACAAAACCGGTACCACCAGACATGGTGACGAAATCCTGACCACGCAGGCCACGGCCCGGCTTTTCGGAAGGCATCTTCTTCCAGGTCATGACATTGTCACGGTCAGCGACTTCGAATTCGGCGCCGGGCTTCGTAACGGAGCGATAGAACCAGTCACCTTCGACCAGCATGGCGGTTTTTCCATTGCGGAAATTGGCAAAGCTGCGGTTACGGCCATCGGCCAGCAGCTGAGCCCGCTGGTCTCCGAGCTTCTCGTCCAGATAGATTGTCTTGTAGAGCTTCAGCGTATCGAGGATACCCTGGCTGGAAACGATGTATTTGCCGTTTTCATCGGTAACTTGCTCCCCCGTGCCAAGCAGCGCCATCCAGTAGCCCTGCATCGTTGTGGCTTCGCCCATGGAAACACCGGCATTCAGCTGCAGCGGGAAGCTTTCAGGATCGGCAGCCTTGATCTTGCGGGCGGCTTCGAGGAGTTCGTCCCAGGATTTCGGTTGCCAGCCGTCGGCGTCTATGCCAGCCGTCTTGAATACGTCCTTGCGCACGAAAATCATGCGTGCGTCGGTACCAAGCGCAATGCCATAGGGTTTGCCCTGATAGCTCATCAGGGCCTGAGAACCTTCCGAGATGTGATTCCAGCCCTCCCAGGAGGCCGCCGCGGGGCCGGCAATCTCCTCGAGCGACTTCAAAAGACCGCCCTGCACGAAGCTCGGGATCATAAAACCGTCGAAATTGGAAATATCCGGGCCTGCACCAGTGGAGAAATCAAGCGCGAGCTGCTGCGTCAGCTGCTCGTCCTCGCCACCGAACTGGGTCAGCTTGACCGTGACATCCTTACCATCGGCCTTCATTTTTTCCGCGAAGGCGGGAATAACGGCCTTCTGGATCCATTCCGCCATGCCGGAATTAACGCCGCCGATCACGCAGCGGCAGGTAATGTTGAGCTCCGTCGCAGCCAAGACCGGGCCCGACAGTGCGATTGCTGCTGTGGCACCCAACAACAGAGTTTTGATGCTCCTGCGCATTGAAAGTCCTCCCAAAAAATAGTTCGGCGCGACGGCGCGCGCTTTTCGAGGATCCGGCAAGCTAGAACTCCTCCGGTCCCCGCCTAATCCCATCATCAAGAATGAACACGCTTTCATTTTTGTCAACAGGGCGTCCGTCAGAAAAAATTACAGCCCTGAATACGAACCATAAAAACGAAGAATTTGACCAGATTTATCGTAATTTTACCACATCAAGCTTGACGGACATCGCCAAAAGGGCAATTCATTAATGAACACGTTTTCATTTTTACCGCCGAGTGCGATCGATGGATGAACTGAACAGCAAAAAATCAGCCCGCGCGACCGCCGACCTCGTGGCGCGCGAAGCCAATGTTTCCCGGGTCGCTGTATCGCGTGCATTCAACCCGAATGCCTCCCTGAAGCCGGAAAAGCGCGACCGCATCCTGCAGGTGGCGCGCGAATTGAATTACACGCCCGACATGGCCGCGCGGTCGCTGGTCACGCGTCGCTCGCACCTTGTTGGCATGATCGTGCCTGATGTGTGCAGCCCATGGGAAAGCCAGGAAATTGACGCGCTGACGACGGCATTGCAGGCAGAGGGCTTTGCCACATTGCTTTTCAAGGCCAAGGCCGATTTCAGCATGGACCAGACCCTCTTGACCTACATGCGTGGCTTCAACCCGGATTCGGTAATCGCGTTCACGGAAAATATCGCACCTGACGTACTGACCGGCTTTCTCGACCGCGCGGTGCCGATCTACGTTATCTATGACGACGCCACGGAGTTTTCCGGAAAACCTGCCTCCAGCATCTACGACCGTCTTCTGGTGCGCCAGAGAGAAGGTATCGAGCAGGCGGTTGCATTGTTGCAGGGGTATGGTGCGCGCCGTGTTGCCTATCTGGGTGGCAAGCAACAATCGCTCGCAAACAACGAGCGTGAGCGCATGATTACCGAAATTCTCGCCGAACGGGGCATGGAGCCACCGATCGTCGTTGCCGGTGACTATACATATGATACCGCCTACCGCGCGACACTCGACCTCTTCCGCGTCGGTGATGGCGCGGATGCCATCTTTGCCGCCAATGACGTCGGCGCCTTCGGCGCGATCGACGCACTGCGCCATGATCTCGGCCTTTCTGTTCCAGGCGACGTGAAGGTCGTCGGCTTCGACGACATCCCGCAGGCCCACTGGAAGAGCTACAACCTCACCACAGTCCGGATCGATCTCGAAGATCGCGTCCGGGCCCTCGTCCGCCTCATCCTGAGGCGGCTCAAAACTCCCGACGCAGACCCCATGGTCGAAACGCTCGGCACGCGTCTCGTCGTGCGCGGCACCGTGGGCTAAACGGAAAAGATATGACAAAAAAGCGCGTGCACCTGGTCTTCAAGACCCATCTCGACATTGGCTTCACCGACCACGCGGAAAAGGTCCGCAAGCAATATCATGAACGTTTCATCCCGCAAGCCATCGAGACCGGGGCGCATTTTTATGCAGAAAATCCCGAGGAGCCAAAGTTCATCTGGACGACGGGCGCGTGGCTGATCTGGGATTATCTCAATACCCGCCCCGCCTCGGATGTCGCAAAGCTTGAAGCAGCGATCGAGCGCGGCCTGATCCGCTGGCACGGCGTGCCCTTCACCACCCATACGGAACTGATGTCGCCCCATCTCTTCCGCGCCGGGCTTTCGTATTCGCAGGAACTGGATCGCCGCTTCGCAACCAAAACAATCGCAGCGAAGATGACCGACGTTCCCGGCCACACGCTCGGCATGGTGCCGCTGCTTGCCGAAGCCGGCATTCGTTTCCTGCATCTTGGCGTCAACACAGCCTCACCCCCGCCGGAAGTTCCCGACATCTTCCGCTGGCGCGCACCGGGCGGCGAGGAAATCGTCGTCATGTATCAGCGCTCCTATGGCGAAACCTGTTTCCCCGAGGGTATGGCGGATGGTCTCGGCTTTGCCCATACCAGCGACAATATCGGCCCGCAGAGCGTGCCGCAGACGGCTGAAACTTATCGTGAAATGCGCCATCGCGAACCCGAGGCGGTTGTCCAGGCAGCCACCCTTGAGGATTACGGCACGCTGATGTGGCAGGAGCGCGAACGCTTCCCTGTCATCGATCTCGAACTGGCGGACAGCTGGATTCATGGCAGTGCCGCCGATCCGCAGAAGATATCCCGCTTCCTCGCCCTGCAAGGCGTCTATGATCGTTTCGCCGCCGATGGCCTCACCACTTCGCGCCTCGCCTTCGGCCGCGGTCTTGCCATGGTCGCCGAGCATACCTGCGGCGTCGACATCAAGTCCTATCTGCGTGACGACAAGGCCTGGTCGCGCAAGGATTTCGATGCTGCGCGCCTCAGCGACCACCGCTTTACCTATTCCGAAGCCTCATGGCAGGAGCAGCGAAACTATCTCGATCAGGCAATGTCGGCACTGGATGAAAAAGACCATGCCGAGGCGGAGGCAGCCATTGCTGCCGTGACACCGCCTGCAGTGCCCTCGCCACGCGCCGTCGAAGGCAATCTGAAGGCCGGCGCATGGTCGGCCGAGATCGATCCTGCGACCGGGGATATCGTCACCATAATTGCACCATCAGGCCATCGCATCGAAGGCGGCGACGGGTCGCTTATCAGCTATCGTTATGAAAGCTACGACGCCGAAGACGTGGCCCGTCATATGGATACCTATCTTACGCACCGGCAGGAATGGGCGGTTCTCGACCATGACAAGCCCGGCCTTGCCGCCTCCGGCGCCGGTCTGTCAAAGACCTTCCTGCCAAAGCTGTTGGCCGCAGAAGGCGATAGCCTGCTCCTCTCCCTGCCGACGCTCGCTACGGCCGAATATGGCGCGCCGCCGACCGTCTCAATGCGGCTGGCACAGGATCAGGATGCATTGCTGCTGACATTCGTCCTGCATGAAAAACCTGCCAACCGCATGCCCGAGGCAAGTTTCCTGTCGTTTACTCCGAAGGGTGATATCGCCTGGAACCTCAAGAAGATGGGCCTTTGGCACAAGGCGGAGAACACCGCCGAGAGCGGCGGCGCTCAGCTCCAGGCGGTCACCGCTGCTCGCGCAATATTGCCGGACGGGCCGCAATATACCATGGAGCCCCTGGATACGCCACTCGTTGCACCCGCAAGCTGGGATTTCATGACGTTCTGCCGGGAACGCCCGAGCTTCGCCGACGGCATCCGCTTCAATTTGCACAATAATAAGTGGGGCACCAATTTTCCGATGTGGTGTGAAGGCAATATCCTCGCCCGGTTCAGACTGCGCGTTTCCGCCTGAACTTCGCCTCGGATTACTGATATGAAAATCGCCGGGTGCCGCGATCCAAGCTGGCGCCCGCTCATCCCTTCGCCGCTCATTCTCATCGGTGAACGGATTTCCTGTTTCGATGGAAAGGCTTGTCAGCTATCTAGTTTGTCGTGAGTACTTCATTTTCAAAACGGGAATGGCATGAGCGACGACAATCATATGGTGTTGCGGGACCGCTTTCAGCAGCACAAATCGAAACTCAGCCGTTCGGAACTGGCTGTTGCCGAATATTTACTGGCAACGCCGATCGATGTCCTGATCTTCGAAAGCGCGGAAGATATAGCCGCCAAGAGCGGTACGAGCGACGCAACGGTCATTCGTGCGGCGCGACGGCTCGGCTTCACCGGCCTGCCGGAACTCAAGCGGCTCTCCAGCCGCAACATGGCGAAAAGCGTTCCAACAACGGAACGGCTGTCGCAGCGGTTCCGCGCCACCGGCGACGATCTTGGCAGGATCAAAAAACGCATCTTCTCCACAGCCCATGAGATCATGACCTCATGTGAAGAAAAACTGGAGATCGATTCGCTTGCGAATGCGATCCAGTTGCTCGATGCTGCCGATACCGTGTGGTGCCTGGGTATGGGACGATCCGAGGTGGAAGCAAGGCATTGCGCGACAGCACTCAGCCGCGTCGGGCTGAGAACCCGTCATTCCGGATCGTCCGGCTTTTCGCTCGCCAACGAGTTGGTTGATTTACGGCAGGAGGACGTCGTCATTCTGTTCCACGTCGCCCGCGACACAGCCGAATTGCGGCTCATTGTCAATCAGGTCAGCGACATTGGCTGTCGTGTCATCCTGGTATGCGGCGTCCAGCTGACGGACTGTTATCGCGACAGAGCTTCCGCAGTGCTGACATGCGTCGGATCCGCGGCAGGACTTGCAAGCTGGACGCTCGGTGCCGTCGTCACCTCCGATATTCTTGCCTACGGCATTGCTACGCGTAATCAGGACCGAGCACTCAAGAGCCGAAAGCGCCTCGCGCGGCTGCGCGAACAGATACCGCAATAGCGGATCTCGAAAGCGCCATTCAAAAAGATGAGAATATCAGTAATGTTTTATTGATATCCACACTTCAATAATGTAGTGGTGACGACATAACCGCGGGCGACAGCGGCCGATCCCGTATTTTCCGTCGAGGGGCACTCATGAAATATAGTCGAAAAATCATTTTCTAGCGGAAGCGCGCAAGCAACCGCTCCCACACACCATTTCAAACCGATGATCCCTTTACCGCGCCGTACCGGCACGGAAGGAATTTTGTTGTCCTGCTTTCAGTCTGGGGCCCTGATGATTTCCTACCGTAGATTAGCAAATTCCGTTCTCCTCGCTTCGGTCGCCTTCGCACCCGCCAGTGTTTTCGCGCAGGATAGCGCCAATGGCGGCGAAACCGTCCTAGAAGCCATCACCATTACCGGCAACTGGCTGGAGCAGCCCAACAAGGAAAAGGTGCTGAAGCACCCCGGCGCTCGCACCATCATGGACAAAATGGAGCTGGAAGAGCGCGGCGCCGTCGACATTCGTGACGCCCTCAACCAGATTCCCGGCATCCAGGTGCAGGAAAGTGCCGGCACCGGCGGCAGCGATGTCTCTCTCAACCTCGGTGTTCGAGGCCTCACCTCGCGCCTTTCACCACGCTCCACCGTGTTGATGGACGGCATACCGCTGTCCTACGCTCCCTATGGCCAGCCGCAATTGTCGCTATTCCCTCTCGTGCTGGGCAATGTCGATACCGTGGATGTGGTGCGCGGGGCAGGCTCCGTACGCTATGGACCGCAGAATGTCGGTGGAATCATAAATTTCGTGACACACCCGATCCCGGATGACGTCACCGTTCGCATGTCTTCCTCCGCTGAATTCGGCGGCGGCACCAAGGCAACGCCGAGTTTCCTGATCGGCGGGACCAATGATGACGGGCTTGGGGCCGCACTTCTCTATTCGGGCATTCATGGCACCGGCTATCGTGACAGCAACGACCGCACGGATATCGACGACCTGATCTTCAAGGGCAAATATGAACTTTCGGATACGGACACGCTGAGCCTGCAATATCACCACTACAGCGGCGAAGGGCAAATGCCAGGGGGCCTGACAACGGGTGAATATGCGGCAGACCCATTCCAGTCGACACGGCAATACGACGAGTTCAATGGACGCCGTAATGATATCTCGCTGCGCTATCAGCACAATGATGGCGAAAACAACTTCGAGATCCTCGGCTATTATGTAAATTCGTTCCGCGGCAGCTTCGTCGAGCAGCAGGGAACAGGGGCAAGCGCAAACCGCTATCGTCTGACTTCGGCACCGCGCGACTATGAATATTTCGGCATCGAACCACGCTACTCGCGCCTGTTCGACATCGGCGACACCACGCATGAGGTCACTGTCGGCTATCGTTATCTATGGGAGGAAAGCTCCGAGGTGGCAGCGCGCACCGCATATTACGACCGCCTTCCCGGCTACAATCCCCATACGCGTCCGATGGTCACCTACCAGACCAGCGAGGGCGGCACCAAGGCACACGCCATCTATATCGACGACAAGATCCAGTTCGGCAACTGGACCGTCACGCCCGGCGTCCGCTACGAGATGATCAGCACCAATAACACCGTAAATGACCTCGCCGGTGGTGTCGTCACCGCATCGCGCTCGCCGCAATTCGACGCGAACGAACTGCTGCCCACGCTCTCCGTCGCCTACCAGATCAATGATGCCTGGCGCGTCTTTGGAAATGCCGGCGTTTCCTTCGGGCCTCAGCAATATAGCCATCTTGCCTCGACCACGGATGGCCTTAATCCTGAAAAGGCCAAGACATATGAAATCGGCACGCATTATCAGGGCGATGCCTTGAGCGCGGAATTGACGGCCTTCTACATCGATTTCGACAAGGAACTGCTGCTCAGCCGCAACATCGTCGGTGAAGGCGTGTGGACAAATCTCGGCGCAACCACCCACCAGGGCATAGAAGCGGCAGGGCGTTACGATCTCGGCAGCCTCACCCCGTCGCTGGACGGGCTCTCTGTCTATGCGAACTACACCTATACGGAAGCCGTTTACGAGGCAGGAGATTTCAAGGGGAAAGATCTTCCCTTTTATTCTCGCCACTTCGGCACCGTCGGCGCAAGCTACCGATATGAAGACTGGGTCATCAATGCGGATGTCACGGCGCAGTCGAAGCAGCGCTCCCCCGGAAGCGGCACAACCTATGTCACGGAAGAAGACTCTACCGGACGCCTTGGCGACATACCGGGCTATGGCACCGTCAACCTGCGCTTGGCGTACCAGCCGGAAAACAACAAGAACGCCCCCAAATTCGCACTCGGCGTGAAAAACCTCTTCGACAACGAGTATTTCACACGCTCAACTGACAACAATGGCGGCAAGTTCGTCGGCCAGCCACGCACTTTCTTTGTCAGTGCCTCGGTTGCTTTCTGATCGCGTAAAATTTGCGGGCCGGTATAGTACCGGCCTGCCGCACTCTCCGGAACCATCGATGATTACCTTTACTCGCAGAACAACAGGCATCCTGCTTCTTTCGACGATCGCGTCGGCCATGTTTTCACGAACCGGCATAGCCGAAGAGGCACCAAGAAGCATCGCCCATCAGCTTGGCTCGACGGAAATCGTCGGCAGACCACGCCGCGTCGTGGCACTGGAATTCTCCTTCGTGCAGGCTCTCGATGCACTTGGCGTCGTTCCCGCAGGCATAGCTGACGACAACCAGCGCCAGCGCATCGAGCTGCTGCTGGGCAAGAGCATCGATTACGCCTCGGTCGGCACTCGGCTTGAACCCAATCTCGAACTCGTCAGCACCCTTGCACCGGACCTGATCATCGCGGATGAGGTACGGCACGCCGCCATATATGGCCAGCTGAGTGCCATTGCGCCAACCATCGTTCTGAATAGCTGGGAAGGTGACTACAGGACCATCAAGGAGAGCGTGGCCACCATTGCCGACGCCCTCGGCGAACACGACAGGGGCCAGCAGGTGCTTGCAGCGCACGATGAGACCATCGCCGCACTGGTCGCGCGCATCCCGCCCGGTGAACAGCGACGCATTCTGCTTGCGGTGGCGACGCCGGATTCGATGAGCCTTCATACCTCGTCATCCTTCACCGGCTCGGTTTTTGAGGCTCTCGGCCTCGTGCCCGCCCTCCGGTCCTCCGATCCGGTGGAGAGCGGGGCCAGCCTTGAGCGGCTGATCGCGGTCAATCCCGACATCCTGCTTGTCGCTACCGACCCGGGCGGCACCGCGCTTGACCAATGGAAGGGCAATGCCGCCTGGGCCAACATCGCGGCAATCCGAAGCAACATGGTCTTCGAGGTCGATCGCAACCAGTTCGCCCGGTTCCGCGGATTGCGAACTGCCGAAATGATCGCCCGGGAGCTGCTGGCCAAGGTCTACAGGGCGGGATAGGGATCGTGACGGCGATGGCCTCCAAAGGCCCGGACAACAAAACACGGCGGCCACTTCTCGTCGCAGCCTTTCTCATCGTGCTTCTGGCCGCAAGCGTGATCGCCGGGATTGCCTTCGGCGTATCGCAATTGTCGCCAATGACGGCTCTGCGACTTCTGGTGGCTCCCGACGGGTCGCCAGAAAACGCACTTGTCTGGGACATCCGCCTGCCGCGCGTCCTTCTTGCCGTTCTGGTCGGCGCCAATCTGGCAGTAGCCGGTGTCCTGATCCAGACCCTGACACGCAACCCGCTGGCATCGCCGCAGACCTTCGGCATCAATGCCGGCGCGTCGCTTGCCATCGTCGTCTGCCTGATCGCCTTTCCGGCGCTTCGGGGAGCAGGCACAGTCTGGCCGGCCTTCGTGGGCGCTGCCATCGTGGGCTTTGCGATGTGGGCGCTCTCGGTATCCGGGGCGATGAACGATATAAAACTCGCCCTTGCCGGCATCTCGATCCAGCTCGTGCTGTCCGCCCTCGTCCAGGCGATCCTGATCGCCAACAATGCGGCGCAGGACATCGTCTACTGGCTCGCCGGCTCGGTCAACGGCGCGCAGTGGTCCAAGGTCTGGACGATCCTCCCGTTCTCGCTGGTGGGTGGCGGATTGGCGCTTGTTGCCGGGCGGCATTTCGGCGTTCTGTCGCTCGATGAAAGCACCGGCGTGTCACTCGGGCAGAATGCGCGGCGCGTCGGCGGACTGGCTGCGGTTCTCATCGTCGTCCTGGCTGGCTCGGCCGTCGCCGTCAGCGGCCCCATAGGTTTCATCGGCCTTCTGGTGCCGCATATCGTCCGGCGTCTCGTCGGCAGCGACCAGGCAACCGTCCTTGCCCTCTCCCTGCTCTGTGGCCCGCTCCTGCTCAACACCGCCGATCTTCTCGGCCGTATCGCCACCTTTCCGTCTGAACTACCCGTTGGCATCGTGACAGCCCTGATCGGCGCTCCCGCCTTTCTTCTGCTGCTTAACCGCCGGAGGAGTGTATGAGCCGCGCGCTGGAGCGACAGGCAGACGCGCGTGCCATCGGCGTCTGCGGCATCCTTTTTCTGCTGCTTGCGGCCATCGCTCTTCTGGGCATTATGGCTGGCGCCGTCACGCTCGGTTTTCGCGAGGTTCTCGATGCGCTCGGCGGCGGTAAAAACACCTTCATCGTGATGCAATACCGTCTGCCGCGGATCGCCGTCTCCCTTCTGGCAGGTCTCTCCTTCGGCCTTGCCGGCGTTTTCCTGCAGGGTGCGCTGCGCAATCCACTCGCCTCCCCGGATGTCGTCGGCATCACCAAATGGGCGGGGCTAGGGGCTTTTCTCGCCGGGCTCGCTACACCACCGGCCTGGGTGAGCTGGTCGGTACCGCTCGGCGTGATCGCCGGCGCCCTGTTCGGCGCGGCCGCGCTCCTTTTCATCGGTCGGCGCTTTGGTGGCGTTGCCTCGCTCGCGCTGACGGGCGTCGCTCTCGGAATGCTTGCCCAGGCGCTGATGCAATACATCATGGTGCTCCACCCTTCCCGCGCCGACCAGTCCATGGTCTGGCTTGCTGGGAGCGTCTATGGCAGCACGGCACGCGATGGGCTCTTCCTTTCGCTCTGGCTCCTCGCCTGCCTGCCGGCCGTTATCTATTCTGCGCTGCGGCTGGATGCCGGCGGCTTCGGTGACGATACGCTGATCAGCATCGGAATTTCACCACCTGCCCTGCGTGGCGGCCTGATCCTCATATCCGTTCTCCTCTGCGCCGGTGGCGTCGCAGCTGTGGGAAGCATGGGGTTTCTGGGGCTCATCGCACCGCATGCCGCACGTATTCTCGTCGGCAGCCGCGCACGCCATCTTGTGCCGGCAAGCGCCCTTGTCGGCGCCCTTGCCCTTTCTTCGGCAGATCTGATCGGCCGGGTGATCGCCCTGCCGAATGAAATTCCCGCCGGCATCGTCGCCGCTGTGATCGGCGGTCCCTATCTTGTCTTTCTATTGATCAAGGAGACAGGTCGCCATGGCTGATGCCCACCCGACACGCCTTCACTGCGAAAAAATCACCGTCGGCTATGCCGCCGCCCCTGTATTGAACGATGTCGATCTCGCCATACCGGACGGGAAAATCACAGCCCTGATCGGCGCAAACGGCAGCGGCAAGTCGACACTGCTGCGCACGCTGGCGCGTGTCATTCACCCCTCCTCCGGCACGGTCTATCTTGATGGCAAACCAATCAGAACGATGGCCGCAAGAACGGTTGCACAATCGCTTGCCCTGTTGCCGCAGAGCCCGGTATCTCCGGATGGGCTGACCGTCAGACAACTCTGCCGTTTCGGTCGCCATCCGCATAAAGGCATCCTGTCGCGCCCAAGCCGGCACGACGAAGAGATTGTCGAACAGGCACTGGCCTCCACCGGCCTTCTTGAGCTTGCCGAGCGCGAGCTCGATCGGCTGTCGGGTGGTCAAAGGCAGCGCGCCTGGATTGCCATGGCGCTGGCGCAGGAGACTCCGCTCCTCCTGCTCGATGAGCCGACGACCTATCTCGACATCGCCCATCAGCTGGAAATTCTCGACCTCCTGAGAAAGCTGAACACAGACGAAGGCCGAACGATCGTCATGGTTGTGCATGACCTCAACCACGCTGCGCAATATGCCGACCACCTGGTTGCCCTTGCAGATGGCGGCATACTCGCCACAGGCAGCCCTTCCGCCCTGCTGACCCCACACCTCATCAACGCCATTTTCGGCGTCGAGGCGATGGTCATTCCGCATCCCGCCGATGGCACGCCACTGTGTCTGCCTCTCGGCAGTAAATCGAATAGCTAACCGGGAATGGGCATCGTAAACTCAAAGGCAAATAGGGCAATTCATGGCGCCGGTGGAGTTCGTCGGTCATGCTCTTGCAATTTTCGCCCACAGGTTCCACGCCTCCAAACGCAGTTCGCGATGATGGCTGGAGGGGATGTCGTGTTGTGGGATGTGGAACAGGTTGGCAATCGGGTCGTGGATCGATACGAAACGTTGTAGATGTCGCTGTGACTTGAAGCGTTTCATGATCCGCTCACGCCGTCGGATCGGCTGATGAGAGTTCTCCGCCCGATTGTTCAGGCCCTTATGCGAGCGGTGCTCGACAGCCGGCATGATGTCACGCTTTGCTGCGTCGTAAGAGCGAAGCTTGTCGGTGATCATCACTCTCGGTGCTCGGCCCTGGCTCTTCAACAGCTTACGCATCAGGCGCTTGGCCGCCTTGGCGTTGCGGCGATTTTGCACGAGCACCTCCAGGACAAAACCGTCCTGATCAACGGCGCGCCACAGCCAGTGCTTCTTGCCCCGGATCGAAACGACGGCCTCATCGAGATGCCATTTGTCACCAAGCCGACCGGACGAGCCTCGACGGATCTCGTTGGCGAAGGTTCGCCCGAATTTCTCCGCCCAAAGCCGGATCGTTTGATGTGAGACGATGATCCCACGCGCTGCCAGCAGGTCCTCCACCATTCGCAGACTGAGAGGGAAACGGAAATACAGCCACACAGCGTGAGCAATGACCTCAGCGGGATAGCGATACCGACGGTAGAGAGGATCTCGATCTGTCATGCCCCCTCATCGCACAGCGGATTCCACATCCCGTTAAGTTTACGTTGCCATTCAGTGACCCTCTATTTCCGCTTGCGCCAGATCGAAGCGCATTGCCGCAAGTGCATCCTTCTTAATTGAGAATCTCAGAACGCCGAGGTCCCACCATTTCCAGCGCGGTCCATCGCAGTCGCTTGCCAGCTGAAGGAGCAAGACCTCATCAGGGTCCAAATCGGACTGGATGCCGCCGACTTTGCTTAGCATCAGATGAGCGGCCGGGCCATTCAGGAGCGGATCGCGCGCGGGATCGTAGCTCGCAAGGAGCTCCGTTTCCTCATTGGCGATATCAGGGAAGGCGGTCATCAGCGGCTGAAGAGATGCTCGCAGAGCCAAATGGTTATATGGGATGAGACCGCAAGAGGTCGCCTCCTTCCGGAGTTGCCCATGTTGCTTCAGCATATCGTTGACCCTCTCGCGTTGCTCGTCGGACAATTTCGTTTGCCTGCCGATTGCGACAAGTGTCTGCGTGAGATCAACTGCTTGAGCTCTCCAAGCCTCCTAGCGCAGCAACAGATCGTCAGAATATTTACCTTCGCTATTCAACACGGTCTTGATGGGCATGACGTTCTCGAGCCAATCGTTGCGGACCGCATTCAAAAGCAGGATGGCGTCATCGGCACGATAAGGGAGGCTGATGTCCTCCAAGACTTTATCCTGATCGTAACCTCCACGATCCTCATCACGCATGACCAGCGTTAGACAGTCCCGAACGAGCATTTTCATTTTCATCTCACGCAAATCGACGCTATTCCTGCGCGTAGAAGCGGCAGGCACCTTTAAATTCCCCGGCCTCCCAAACCGCCTGGCGAGATTCATAAGTCGATCAGTAAGTCCGAGAGGTTCAGGTTCCCAGACCATCTGTTGGCTGAGCAAAGTCGCGGCGAACGGCCCCAACGCTGGATCGTCAGGACCTGTAAATTCCGGTTCTGCCCAGAGCTCAGCGATCGCAAAACGGATCGGGCATTTCGGGAAGAGCGATGCCGGGCTTGCTCCAGGCTCACGATATTCCCAACCGGGCATGCGGCTATAATACATGTAATCCTTTGCCCATCCGGCATCATCAGGCGCATCCCTGACCGGAAGACCATCGGGAGCGTGAGGATAGTAGAGAACGCGCCACGCATCGCTGCCAAATGTCTGCAGAGGCTCGTGCGATAGGGACAGCGTAAAGAAGTAAAGCATGCCTTCCCTGGGTAAGAGGTCCCGGTCTTCCATGTCTGGAAGTTCTTCGAGGTTTATCTGAGCCAAGAAGTCGAGCGAGGCTGACGTCGAGTCTGGAAAGTCGATCTTCGGCCAGCTCCAGTCCGGTGGGAAATTGGGGCTTCCCCCAATCTGCGACAGGAGACTTGTCTTTTGATGCGGGGGCCAGACGCGCTCAAGTCGGATAGCTTTCGCGCGGTGAGGGCGCAGCAGATCTGCCGCTTGTTCGACGGTAACGATTGAGTTGAACATCTAGATCTGCCTTGAATTGGGTGGGTAGGATAACCTGGCATTCCCAACGGCACGCGGTTGAGAAATCTGAATACCTCTTTTGGCAACATCCCCGCCGGGCTTCACGTGGATACCCATACAATCGGATTTGTGAAAACAGAGTTATTTATTCCCAATGCCCTCAATATAATCATGTCACGTTCGATAAGAGGTACTTATCAATGGTAGAGGCAATCTATTCAGATTTATAGACAATCCATAATTACACAAATTAAATTACTTTATATCGCCGTATTAGTCGTGACGAGTTTTTATTGGATATAATTATTCACTATCCCTAAGCTTCCACTGAGCAATACTCTATCCTAGCTATTTCCTCTCGTAAGGGCATCTACGGTGGCACGCGACCAATTGCGCATATATAGGGCAGCATTTGGCCTTGACGCTTCCGGCCTATCGAGAAGCGGCGTTGGCATACTGCCACGTTGTATATGCCTCGACCACATGTCATGGCGGCGCCTTTCAGAAGATGCATAGGTTTGAGTGCTTGGAACGCAAAAGCCCACCGCGGCGGGAGGGGATTTTATTGTATGGTAGTCTTTTAGGGGATTTGGTTGCGGGGGCAGGATTTGAACCTGCGGCCTTCAGG
>NZ_SGNY01000008.1 GCF_007002745.1 Martinezella rhizogenes
CTGGTACATGGAAGGCAAGATCCAGATCGATCCGATGATCACACACGTGATGCCGCTCGAAGACATCAACAAGGGCTTCGAGCTGATGCACAAGGGTGAGAGCATACGCGGTGTCGTGGTCTACTAGGCGTGATGCCCCATGCAAGATAGCCGGCGCACTCCGCGCCGGCGAAAAAGGGAGGAACCTTATCATGACGATGATTGCCATTCATCCGACCGTCGACTCGGGCTATCGGCGCACCGATGCAGCCTTTTCAGGCGGAACACTGGTGTGTGCATGTGCATCCCGGCCGGTCAAACTGCGCGTTAAAGGTGACATTGCCCACAACCACGCCTGTGGTTGCACCAAATGCTGGAAACCGGAGGGCTCGCTGTTCTCGGTAGTCGCGGTTGCGCCGACCGAGAGTGTGGAGGTGTTGGAAAATGGCGACAAACTGGCTGTTGTCGATCCATCCGCGCTGATCCAGCGGCATGCCTGCACTCAATGCGGCGTCCACATGTACGGCCCTGTGGAGCGTGATCATCCCTTCAAGGGATTGGCATTCATTCACCCTGAGCGGTTTGAGGAAAAGGGTTGGGCAGCACCGGGCTTCGCCGCCTTCGTGTCATCCATCATTGAGGCGGGTTTTTCACCAGACAAGATGCCCGGAGTACGGGCCAAGCTGAAGGATAGCGGCCTTGAACCCTACGACTGCCTGTCTCCCGCCCTGATGGACTACATCGCGACCTGGACGGCCAAAAAGAACGGCGTTCTGGCGAACTGACACGCAATCGGTTCACATTTCTCGGCGCCGCGCTTCCAGAAAGCGCGGCGTTGCCATGTCAGCCGGTGACCTTGCCGGGGTTCAGGGTGTGTCCTGCGTCCATGGCGGCCTTGATCCGGGTCATCAGGGCAAATTTTACGGGGTCGGTTGTCGCACGCAGCGCGCGAACGCGTTTGGAGCCGATGCCGTGCTCTGCCGAGAACGAGCCTCCCGATTGCGTCAGGTCACGGTAGAGAACAGCTTCGACGGCGTCGGCCTTTTCAGGCGTCAGATCCGCACCCGCTGCGTTCAGGACGATATGAAGATTGCCGTCGGCAATATGCCCGAAAAGGTAGGGATCGAAGGTTGGATCGATTGACTGAAGTTCCGGTATGCAACGGGTCACATAAGCTTCGATGCGCGACAGTGGGACGGAGACGTCAAAAGACGGCGCGGCCGGATATCTGCGATAGATGAGGTCCGTATCTTCCCTGAGACGCCACAACTCCGCTTCCTGCGCCTGCGATGTTGCAACGACGGCAGACATCTCGGGATAGGTCTCATACAATTCCTCATATATCCGGCCAAGCTGCGTCTGCAGCTGTTCCTCGTCCCCTCCGCCAAGTGACATGATGAGATTGACGGGATAGTCGGGGCGATAGTCGGTCGCTGACCACAGATGCTCGCCCGATGTCAGGGAAAAAAACGAGTTCCAGATGGCTTCTGCCGCACGCATGTGGCCGTACTCGGCGCTTAATCCGAGTTTGGTGGCCTGGAGAGCCGCTTCCACCGAGGGGAGCCCGAAAAGCGCCGTGGCCGTCGCTGCGGGAACGGGCTCCAGCTTGATCGCCGCCCTGGTGACGATGCCAAGCGTTCCCTCAGCCCCGATGAAGAGATGCTTGAGATCGTAGCCGGCAGCGTTTTTCACCACCCGTGTCAGGTCGGAATAAATCGAGCCATCCGGCAGGACGGCCTCCAGACCGAGGACGCGATGGCGCATCACCCCATAACGAAAAGCCGAAATCCCGCCGGCATTCGTCGAAACCATGCCGCCGATCGTGGCGGAACCACGCGACGGCAGGTCGATGCCCGGCTCAAGTTGATATTCCGACGCGGCCGCCTGCAATGCCTGTAGCGTCACGCCCGCTTCAACGACAGCAACCCGCTCATCGGGATAAATCTCAACGATCCGATTGAGCCGGGTGGTGGAGACGACGATCTGACCGGGACTGGAAACACCGCCGCCGACAAGCCCGGTTCGACCGCCCTGCGGCACAACGGGAACGCCATGCGCAGCGGCGCTTCTGATGATGGAGGCGACCTCCTGTGTCGATGACGGGAAAGCCACGGCGTCCGCGCCGAAATTTGCGGGGGTTATGCCATAATCGAGATTGGCGATGGCATCCCCCTGTTTCAGGTGGGAAAGGCCGATGGTCGTTTCGATATCCCTGAGGAAGGCCACGGGCAAATCCCCTGTCGCATGGGCATTTTGCTTGATCATGACGGGACGTCCGCCTCAAGCAGCTTTTCTTTCAGCAGGCGCAATGCGTCGAGAAAACGATCGTTTTGCGCGGGCAGTCCAACGGTCACACGGATAAAGCTTGTAAATCCCGGTTCTTTCCAGGGCTTGACGATAACGCCATGCGACAGAAAATGATCGAAAGCGATCGTGCTGTCGCAGCCGATGTCGATGAACAGAAAATTGGTCCGGGATTGCGGAACGAACAGGCCAAGCGATGTCATTGCCTCAGCCATGCGTCTGCGTTCCCCAATGACCTTCGCCACCGAACTGCGCATCCAGCCCTCGTCTTCAAGGGCGGCAACCGCTGCCAACTGTGCGGCGGCATTGACGTTGAACGGTGTCTTTGCCGATGACATGGCCTGCGCCAGCCGCGCATCGGAGGCAACGGCATAACCCACGCGCAATCCAGCCAGCCCGTAGGCCTTGGAGAATGTTCGCAGCACGACATAGGAAATCGCGCTCTTCGCCAGGAGCTCGAGCCCGTCGGGCGTATTTTCGTCACAGAATTCGAAATACGCCTCATCAAAAACAAGCAATGTCTTCTTCGGAACAGCCGCGATGAGGCGTGAGAGCTGATCCCGCTCCAGCGCTGGCCCGACCGGGTTTGAAGGCGAAGAGATGAAGAATATTGACGGTTTGTCTCGCAGGGCAATCGTCATCGCCTCAAGATCGAACCGCAGATCTTTCGTCATAGGTATCCTGACGATTTGCGCGCCGTTTGCTCTGGGCTCGATTTCATGGAGACCGAAGCCCGGCGTCATTGCCACCACGGTGGCAAACGGACGCAGAACCGCGCGGCAAACCGCAGCGATCATCTCTTCGGAGCCGTTTCCGATGACAATTCGGTCGCCGTCAACGCCAAGCTTTTTACTCAGCGCGTCCCGCAGGATCACACAGGCGGGGTCCGCATAACGGGATGGATCAAGGCCGGCCAGCGCCGCGGCGACCTTTGGCGAACAGCCATAGGGGTTCTCGTTGCTGGCAAGCGCTGCAATATCGGTCAAACCCGTCTTGCTGCGCGCCACCGCAATGTTCATCCCGGCATTATAGGGTGGGAGTTCTGCAACGTACGGATTGAGTCTGAGTGGTTCGACCATGAATTGTCTCGCTGATTTTGGATGGATGCTGGAAACTGGCTTTCAGAGGTCGAGCACGACCGAATTGACGGGTTTGGTACAACAGAGGAGAACCTGGCCGGCCGGCACGTCATCCAGCGGCTCTTCCACATATTCCACGTCGCCGGAAACGAGGCCCTGAACGCAGCTTCCACAAACGCCAGCCCTGCATGAAAATGCAGGTTCGACACCCTGATTTTCCAGAAAACTCAGGATCGATTCCGAGGCTGCATCCCACTCGAACCTGGCATTTGATTTTCCAAGGATGATCTCGATGCCGGTGCTTTTGGCCTCTTGCGGAGCGGCAGCGCTATTTGGGCTGGGATTTGCATCCGTCTTCGGCGGCGATGGTGAAAGCAGCGATGCGGGTCCGAAGAACTCATAGGCGATCTTGCTCTTTTCCAACCCGAGGGAAAGAAGCAGATCATACATCGCCTGCATGAAAGGCGGCGGGCCGCACATATAGACTTCATAGTCGTCCAGCGGCAGAAAAGACTGCAAGGTCTGGCGTGTGATGAAGCCGGTGGAATGGAACAGCCCCGCTTTCGCGTCTTCATCGGTCGGAAAGCGATAACAGGTGTGCACATGAACATTGTCGCGCTGTTCGGCGAGCGCCCGTATTTCATCGCGTAGCGCGTGGGTGGCGGCCCCGTCGCAGGCATGCACGAACCAGACGGGTCGGTCGCTTTCCGCAACCAGTACCTTTAACATCGAAACGGTCGGCGTCAGCCCGACGCCACCGGATAGCAGAATGACCGGCCGCTGACTGGCCCTGTCGAGCTTGAAGGCGCCGCGTGGCCTGTCGATATGTACCACCATGCCTTCTTCGACCGTGTCATGCAGCCAGCACGACGCGATACCATCGGCCATATCCGGCGTCAGGGCCGCCTCCCGTTTGACGGTGATGCGATAAATCCCGACGTCACCCGGTCCGGACGACACGGTGTAGTTCCGGATAAGCGGTTCCCCACCTTCGGGATTGGGTATCTGGATCGTGAGAAACTGGCCCGCTTCGAAAGGACGCCAATCCTCTGGGTTGACGGGTGCGAGGTAAAAAGACGAGATCGTGGCGCTTTCTTGCTTTTTCATCTTTACCTTGAACGGCCGAAAGCGCGTATCTAGGGTATTCGCCATAATGTGCTTGTCCTCATGATTGCCGTGTCGGCGATCCGTAGGCGTCACCCTGGGGACTGCCCACGAGACCGATCGACAACGGCTGGATTCAATCTTCAGAAGGCCCAAGGTTTTGGCGGGAGGCGCGAGCCCCTTAAGACTGTGTTTGCTGATTGGCCACGACCAATCTATCGTCCCACGCCGGACCTCGATTTATCCCTCTGACAAAACTGATTATTTGCGCGGGCATAGGCAGAAACAATCCCGCCGGTCATGTGTTTTTGTTTAGAATAACTAAACGAAAGAGCGGTGCGTCGTCCGATCTGGCAACGCACTGCCCGCTCACGTTCTGCGCCTTCGTGCCATAGACAGTGCAGCGGCGGGCCTTATCCCGAAACTTCTGGCTGACCGCCTCGATCTCATTCTGACCGGGCCAGGCGTGGATGCAATCGGGTTGGAATTCAAAGCACTCCGATCAACATTGCGACAAAAACTGTGATTCTTGATGATAATTGTCATGAAATATCTGTTCGGCTGACGGTTTGGGTGCTAGAGGTCTTTACCGGAAATCTGCGCTGCCAATCGGCGGCTTGCAGTTTCGTTGATCCTTGAAATTTCTCTCGGTTGAGACATGGGCATACGGGAAGATGACAAGCGTTATAACGCTTACGTCGCGCATAGGGTCGACCTGATCAAATACGCCACCCTCATTCTGGGGTCCCGGGCGGATGCGGAAGACGTTGTTCAGGAGGCATTCCTGAAATTCGTTCCGGAAGCCTCCGGCAATCCCTCCAACCTCAAATCCTATCTCTTCCGCATCGTTCGCAACCTTGCCCTTGATAATCGCCGGCGCAGCCGGCAGGACCTGCGGGAGCGGCCGGATGACACGCCGTTCTGGGGTGTGCCGCAGGATCATGGTACGCCGGAGGAGCATGCGCTGTTCTGCGATGAAGTTCGGCAGATGCAGACGATTTTGGCCTCCCTGCCGGTTCAGGCACGTGTGGCATTGGAAATGCACAGGTTCGGTGGTTACAATATGGAAGAGATCGCGCGTCACCTCGGGGTGTCCGTGGCCAGCGCTCACCGTCTGATCAAGGGCAGCATTGCCGCGATTACCAAAGAAATGAAGTAAAATTGCCCTGCTTGTCGCATCCCGTGAAAAAAATCGCTCTCTCAAACGTCTTTATAACAACGCGGAAGACGAGGCGGCACCTCCGCCTGCCCAAAGGAACTGGCCGGGTTCAATGACCATTGATCCAGATAACAAAATAGAATTACCGGACGGGAAGGCGGAAGAAGCGGCCGAGTGGCTGCTCCGCCTCCAGGCAGGCGCAGTGGAACCGCGGCTGAAGGTAGAATTCGACCGATGGCTGGCAGCGTCTGCGGCAAACCGTCTTGCCTGGGAGCGGACCTGCAGGACGTGGCGCAACCTTGGTCTGGTAGAGCCGGAATTCAAGAACCTCTGGGAAGACGCGCCGCATTTGCCGGAAAAGGCTGTGAAACCGATGTCGCGGCGACGTTGGTCCGGGCGGCATTATGCCGGTGCGGCGATGGCGGCGGCTGCTCTCTGTCTTGCCGTGCTGTTCGTCCCGGCATCTCTCGTCCGTATCAAGGCCGATTATCAGACCACCACCGCTGAAAGCCGCACGATAACCCTCGATGATGGCAGCAGGGTACAGCTTGCGGCGGCGAGCGCGCTTTCCACGGATTTCACCAATGGCCGCCGCACTGTGAAAGTGCTGAAGGGCGAAGCTTTCTTCGATGTCGTACCGGATACCACACGCCCCTTCACCGTGGAGGCGCAAAACGTCACGGTTCAGGTGCTGGGCACGGCTTTCGACGTTGACCTCACGGATGGTGTAACGCAAGTCGCGCTTGCCCATGGTTCCGTGGAGGCCTCCTTCCGCAACGCACCGCCAACCCGGCTTGTGCCGGGCGAGATGCTGATTGTCGACGCTTCAGGTGCGATCCGGAAAGAAAATATTTCCGTCGAGGATATTGGCGGCTGGCGCAACGGCGAGCTCTACGTTGTGGACGCGACGATCGGTTCTGTGGTGGAACAGATCCAGCGTTACCATCCGGCGTGGCTGACAATGGCCGACAAGACGCTTGCCGGGCAGCGGGTGACGGGTTTTTACGATCTACGCGACCCTGACCGCGCGCTGGAAGCTTTGGTGGAGCCCTATAAGGGTAAAGTTCACGCGATTGGCGATAGCGCCCGCATCATTACCCGCTTCTGAAACCTTCTGAAACCTTCTGAAACAAAAACGTATTTATTTTCAGTAATTTATAAAATTTCTTCCGAAAACCTGAAAAAAATTGCCGAGGCAATCGTCTTTTTGTTGAGTAATCCGGTCAACATATGTCCGGAGTGAAAGACAGGAAGACAAAGCCAGCATGCGCCTCCAGATACGTACGACCGGTTCACAGAAAAAAGCGGGGCAGCGGGCGCGCAGGGCCGCCCTGCTGGCCACGACAGTGGTCGCCGTGTCAATTTCGATGCCGGCTTTTGCGCAGACCGCAACGAATACCGCAAATGGTCAGCGCGCCGGTGGTGAGCAGGGCGCAACGCGGCCATTCAATATTCCCGCCCAGTCACTATCGTCGGTCGTCGGCGCTTTCGGGCGGCAATCCGGCCTTCAGGTCACGCTTGCCACGCCATCTGCGGGCAATGTGCGCACCAATGCCGTCACCGGCAGTTTCACGGTGCGGGAGGCACTGTCACGGCTGCTGGCCGGCACCGGCGTCAATTTCCGCATCGCCGGAAATGGCAGAGCTGTTGTCATCGGCACGGGGCAGGCGGCGGCCGATCTTTCCGGGGCCGAAGGCACGACCGTTCTGGAAGCGATCACCGTCACCGGTAAAACCGGGCGCAATTCCATTGCCGGCACCGGTTATCAGGGAACGCCGGACTGGGTTTATGAAACCCCTGCCAGCATCAGCATCGTCAGCCGCGAGGCGATCCAATCCGCCGGCGTGCGCAATACGCGCGATGTTTTCAACCGGGTTTCCGGCGTTTATGCCGGGGAAGGCAACGGCAGCTTCCCGACAGTTTCGCCCAATGTGCGCGGTTTGCAGGAGAGCGGCCGTGTGGTCGTCTCCATCGATGGAGCGCGGCAGAATGCGCAGCGTGGTTTCAGCACCGGCGGCGCCTCGATTTATTCCGCCAATAATGGCCAGGCCTATGTGGACACAGCCTTTATCCGTGCGGTCGAAGTCGAAAAAATGACCAACGCCACCTCCGGTAATGCCGGTTCTCTGGGTGGCAAGGTTGAGTTCCGCACCATCCGCGCCGCCGATCTGATCCCCGAAGGCGCGAACAAGGGTGGTGAGGTCAATATTTCCCGCGGCACCAACGGTTACGACTTTCAGGGCTCGGTTCTGGCTGCCGTTCGAGAGCCGGATGGTCCTCTTTCTTTCGTCGCAGGTTACAGCCGCACGATCATGGACGAATACAAGATCGGAACGAAAGGTGAGGCCCGAAGCACCGCACTGACAATGAAAGACCTGCTCGGCCGGGACGGCTGGTCGACCTTCTTCAAGGGAGAAGGCGATTTTGGGGACGTGCAGACTTCATTGTCATGGATGCATCAGCAGAATGATTTCGTGCAGGGCGCGGCCGAGCAGGTTGACCGGGAAAGCGTACGCAACGACAGCATCGTGGCCAAGCTGGACTGGGATCCGGAAAGCGAACTCATCGACTTCAAGTCGTCGCTATGGCTGAACGATAACATGACGCATGAGCTGCGGTCGGCGCGTTCCTATGCCTCCGAAACCGAACTCGACATGGGCTTGCGCAGCTTCGGTGGTAGCGTGGAAAACACCAGCCGTTTCGATACCAAAGTCGGCACGCTCAGCCTTAATTATGGGGCTGAAGCCTTCCGGGATATAGCCTCGTCGGCTGCCATGAGTTCTGCGATCGCGAAAAATCCCGCCTATGCCAGCAGCTTCACCGCCTTTAGCCCCCCCGGTCGCCGTGATGTCGCCAGCCTGTTCTTAAATGGAGAGCTTGAGCCGGCAGACTGGATAACGATAAGTGGCGGGGTGCGTTATGATTGGTCGCGTCTGAAGGGATCCGCCACTTACTACAGCGAAAACTCCTATAGGCGGACGATAACGGTAGCCTGTGATCCGATAGGCAACAATTACACGGCGTCTCAATATTATAATAACGTGTTCTTGGGGCAAAATCCGGGAACGACGATTACCGAAGCTCGATTTACTAGCCGCTTATGGTCGGGCATTGCGGCGAACTGCATGCCTGGTACAGGTCCGCTGGCGACCACTTACGAAAATGTCGTCGAAAATCCTGCTTATGAGATGGATATCGACCGCACATACAGTGCGTGGCTGCCCTCCGCCACGATAGAGTTCAAGCCGTTCGACTGGTTCCGGCCCTATGTAAGTTATTCCCAGAGCCTGCGCCCGCCAACAATTCTCGAGGCTTTTTTCGCCGGTGCTCGCCCCGGAGATTCCGTTGGTTACGAGTATGCCCCGAACCAGTCCCTCCGGGCCGAAAAAGCCACGACCTATGAAATCGGCGCGAATATGAGCTTCGACGGCGTGTTGCTGGACCACGATTCCGTGCGCATCAAAATGGCTGCCTTTCGCCGCGAGGTGAAAGATTACATCGCGCTCGGTTATCTCGTCACCGATCAGGTTCCCGACCGCACCTATACCAGCTTCGTCAATCTTGACGGCACGACCTATATGCGCGGGCTTGAATTTGAGGGCAATTATGATGCGCGAAGCTTCTGGCTTGGTGGTTCGGCAACGTTGCTGAAGACCGACTGGCCGGACAAAACGCAGGTTTTTTCCAACGGCACCACAACAACGAGCGGCGAGATCGTCGCCTGGCCCGGCGATGTGGCTCCAAAGGTTAAGCTCACGCTCGATGGCGGTATGCGTTTCTTTGAAGAGAAATTCGCTCTCGGCGCACGGTTGAACCACGTCACACCGACACAATCGCGCTCGCTCGATACGGAGGGCAATCTGCGTGAGGTGACCGATCCCTACACGACGGTCGACCTCTATGGGTCCTACGCTTTCAATGACAAGGCGACACTTCGTTTCGCCGTCAACAACCTGATGGACCGCAAATATATTCCGGCAACAAGCGCCTACACCGCGCCTGGCCGTACCTTTATCGCGACGATGAACGTGAAGTTCTGAGGCGCGGAAGAAATTCTCCGGGTTGGGTTGCAGCCCGTCCCGGAGATGAAACGCCTTCGTCACAGGACGAAGGTATCTATATTGGCCAGTAAAGGAGTACACCTATGGCTACCACAATTCAACTGACGCAGTCTTCCTCCGATCTGATCGGCTACCTCAACGGTTGGACGAGCGGTTTCGGTTCGACCTATGGTGCGTTCTACGACGCTCAGACCAGCTCTCTCGCCACGACCACCATCAACCCGAACACGACCTATGAGGCGTGGGGTGATGGCAGCGACGGCGGCAAGGGCATCGTCATGAGCGGCGCTCTGCAGTACTCCCAGGGCAACCTGACGGGTTCGGTCGACAGCATTGTTCTCGGCACCGGCTACAGCCAGTCCACCAGCGGCATTGCCGTCAGCCAGCAGGAACTGCTGATCGATCCCGACAGCGCTTACTCGCTTGCCGGCGCGCGCGATCTGCTCGATCTCGCCGTTTACCAGCTTGCCCGTTTTGGCTCGCTTGCCGGTTTTTATGACTACTTCGCAGCTACCGGCACTGTAGTCGAAGATACTGCATCTTCGAACACGCTGACCGGTTTTGCCGGCGCTGATACATTCGTCTTCTCCGGGGGTAACGATATCGTAACCGCTGGACCAACCGGCACCTATGGTTATCAGGATGGTACTGATAAGCTTGACGTATCCGGTTGGGGTTCGACCTCGGTCGCAGACCTGTTCTGGTACAACCTCAACGGCAATGCGGTGGTTGAATCCGACTCCAACGCCTCCGTTTCGATCACACTCGTCGGTGTCGATGCAAGCGTACTCGACGCATCGGACTTCATTTTCGCCAGCGCATCGGCGCTTGCCGCGTAAAGGAAAAACAGGCTGTGGGCTTTCAAAACCACCAGCAGACACCGCCGCAGTCCCTCACTGCGGCGGTTGTTTCGCCCCTTAAAAGTACGTTTCTCGGTGTCGCGCTCGTCAGCGGCGTGGTCAACATACTGGCGCTCACCTCGCCGCTCTTCATGCTGCAGGTCTATGACCGGGTGCTGGCCAGCGGCAGCCTGCCGACACTGGTCGGGCTCGCCCTTCTGGCGCTTGGCCTTTACGGTTTTCAGTGCCTGCTTGATATCATCCGCGCCCGTGTTCTGATCCGTATCGGCGAAGATTTCGACATGCGCCATTCAGGCAGGGTGCATGATGCCGTCGTGCGCCTGCCGCTCGTCAACCGCATGCCGGGCGACGGGTTACAGCCGCTGCGCGATCTCGACAATGTGCGCGGCTTCCTTTCCGGCACCGGGCCGACCGCCTTTTTCGATCTGCCGTGGATGCCGCTTTATCTCGGCATATGTTTTCTGTTTCATTTCTGGATCGGCGTGACGGCCCTTGCCGGCGCCATTCTGCTCATATCGCTGACGATCCTGACCAACATCTTTTCCCAGAAACCGATCCGCGACACGATGGTCGAAAACATGGCCCGCAATCGGCAGCTGGAGGCCTCGCGCCGCAATGCCGAGGTTGTTCAGGCCATGGGGCTTTCCGGCCGGCTCGGCAAACGCTGGCAAAACTCCAACGAGGCCTATCTCGCCGCCAACCGCAAGGCGGGCGATGTGGCCGGCGGTCTTGGCAATATCGCGAAATCCCTGCGGGTCGTGCTGCAATCGGCTATTCTCGCCGTCGGCGCATGGTTGGTCATCAATCAGGAGGCATCGGGCGGCGTGATGATTGCCAGCTCGATCATGATGGGCCGGGCATTGGCGCCCGTCGATCTTGCCATTTCCAACTGGAAGTCCTTTGTGGCCGCTCGGCAGAGCTGGGCGCGGCTGAGGGAGCTCTTCGCGCAGATGCCGGCCAATGCCACTGCCATGGCACTGCCGAAACCTGAAAAGGAACTGCGGGTAGAGAACGCCACCATTGTCCCGCCGGGCGAGAGAAAGCCGACTGTGACCGGCCTTGGTTTTGTCATCACTGCCGGAAATGCGCTTGGGGTAATCGGCCCCTCCGGCTCCGGCAAATCCACCCTGTCGCGTATTCTCACCGGCGCCTGGATGCCGGCAGCCGGCAAGGTGCGGCTAGATGGCGCGAGCTTCGATCAATGGGATCGCGAGGCCCTTGGTCGCCACATCGGCTATCTGCCGCAGGGCGTGGAGCTGTTCGACGGCACGATCGGCGAAAATATCTCCCGTTTCGAGGACAATCCCGATCCCGAGGCGATTATCGCTGCGGCAAAAGCTGCCGGAGCGCATGAACTGATCCTGCGTTTCGAAAAGGGCTATGACAGCGATATCGGCGAGGCAGGCTCTGCGCTTTCTGCCGGGCAGCGCCAGCGTATCGGGCTTGCCCGCGCGCTTTACGGCGATCCCTTCATCGTGGTGCTGGACGAGCCGAACGCCAATCTCGATGCGGAAGGCGAAGCCGCCGTGGTCAAGGCGATTTCGTCGGTCAAGGCGCGCAACGGTATCGCCGTCGTCGTCGCCCACCGACCGAGCGCCATCGGTGTCGTTGATTTTATTCTGATGATGGAAGAGGGGCGGATGAAGGCTTTCGGCCCGCGCGACGAGGTGCTCTCGAAGGTACTGCGTGTTCCCCAGGGGCAGGCTCAAAAAGGGCAGGCTCCCAAGGGATATGCCGCATCCGCCCAGACGATCTCGCCGTTGCGTGTCGTGGCCAATACCCAGGCCCAGCCAGTGGCGCTGGACGATGCCCGGGAAGAGAACAGCCAGGAAGGAGATGTGGATGTCAAACACTGATCAGCGCACCCATGTGTCGCGTTCCATCCGCACACATCTGCTCGCCGGTCTTGCCGCAGGTGTTGCGTTGCTGGCCGGTGTTGGCGGCTGGGCTGCGACGACCAATCTTGCCGGTGCCGTCGTCGCCTCCGGTCATCTGGTGGTGGATTCCTACAGCAAGAAAGTGCAGCACCCGAGCGGTGGCGTCGTCGGCGAAATTCTGGTGAATGAAGGCGACAGGGTGAAGGCCGGAGATGTCGTCATGCGTCTCGATGCGACGCAGACCCGCGCCAATCTCGCCATCGTCACCAAACGGCTGGATGAGCTGAATGCGCGCATGGCGAGGCTGGAAGCCGAGCGGGACGATATGCCTGAACTGGTCTTCCCGCAGGCTCTGGTGGTACGCAGGGACGATCCCGATGTCGCTTCGTCCATGCGTAGCGAAACCAAGCTGTTCGAGTTCCGCAAGTCCTATCGTGAGGGTCGAAAAGCACAGCTTTCCGAACGAATTACCCAATTCGAGCATGAAATCGAAGGCTTGAAGGCGCAGGAAGTTGCCTATGATAACGGCCTTGCGGTTTTACAGGCTGAAATCACCTCGCAGAAATCCCTGCGGGAACAGGGCGTCGTGTCCGTGCAGCGGCTGAACAGCCTGCAGACGCAGGCCGCGACATTTGGCGGCGAGCGCGGCGAAAAAATTGCCTATCAGGCGCAGACGGCCGGCCGGATTACCGAAACGAAGCTGCAAATTCTGCAGATCGATCAGGAATTGCGCACCGAAGTCGGGCGGGAGCTGCGTGAGATACAGGCCCAGATGGGCGAATTTGTCGAGCGCAAGGTCGCCGCCGAAGATGAATTGAAACGCATCGATATCATCGCGCCGCAATCCGGCATGGTGCATGAAATGGCCGTGCACACCGTCGGCGGGGTGGTAACGCCGGCTGACCCGATCATGCTTATTGTACCCGACGGAGACGAGCTGGCGCTCGAGGTGCAGATCGTGCCGAAAGATATCGACCAGTTGCAGGTGGGGCAAAAGGCCATGCTGCGCATGACCGCCTTCAACCAGCGCGTCACGCCGGAACTGGAAGGCCATATCAGCCGCATTGCGGCGGATATCACCACCGATCAGCGCACCGGTCTCTCCTATTATCTGGCGCGGATTTCCGTGCCGGTCACAGAGCGGGAAAAGCTGAACAACGCGCCGCTGGTGCCGGGCATGCCGGCAGAGGCTTTCATCCAGACCAGCGAGCGCACGGCGCTCTCCTATATCGCCAAACCGCTGACGGACCAGATCAGCCGCGCCTTCCGGGAGGATTAGGTTTTCGGAAAGGCAGCGGCCGGCTCAAGCTCCATCCGCAAAGCGGAAGGCCGGAAAACCCTCAACATTGGCCGGAATGGCCCATACGCCGCCCGAGCGCGGAAAGCGCGTGCGGGTCTCTTCGTCCATGTTGTTGCGGTGTGAGGTGACGAAAAGTGTCCGGAAATCCGGGCCGCCGAAACAGGACATTGTGGGGTGCGGCACCGGCATCGGGATTTTTTCCAGCAGCGTGCCGTCATTGCCGTGAATGTTCAGCACGCCAGCGGAAACGCCGGCGCTCCAATAGCGGCCGTCGCCATCCACGCAACCGCCGTCCGGGCGCCCGTCTTCCTTTGTCGGCCTGGCGATGATCCGGCCTTCGTCGAAGAGACCGGTCCGCCGGTCGAAATGCCGTCGGCGGATCCAGCGCTGCACGGAATCGCTGTGCCACATCACCGTGCCATCGGCGGAAAACGCAAGGCCGTTGGGACAGGTCAGCCCCGTTTCGGTACAGCGAATGTCTGTCGCCGTGACCCGCCATAATTGCCCCATCGGCCGAATATCGCTGAAGGCACCGGCGTCCATCGTGCCAACCCAGAAGGCACCATCGGGACCAACCCGCCCGTCATTCAGCCGGCAGGGCAGGTCGTCGGGTGCGGGAATGGTGGCAAGTGTCTCTATCGTGTCGTTTTCGGGATCCACCAGCAGAATCTGCATGCCGCAGGCAACGATCAGCTTGCCGCTTTCACAAAGGCCGAGACAGGAGACCGTATCCGGAAGTGCACATGTCCAGTGTTTGCCGCTGGAGGGCACGATGGAATGAAGCTTCTTTTCCATGATGTCGCACCAGAAAAGCGCCTGCCGCCGTTCGTCCCATACGGGTGATTCCGCAAGAGTGCCGATCACATCGCAGACGAGTTGCGCTCGTTCCATATTCAGCATCATTTTTGCCATGGCACTCTCATTTCACTGGGTCTGATATTCGACGTATCTTGCTGGCCTATTCGAAGTATTCGCGATGAGCCTCGTAGATTTGCGACAGGATGCCAAGGACGCGGCGCAGATGCTGGCGCAGCCATTCCACCGCACGGTCCTCATCCTTCGCCTTGACCGCGTCATAAACGGCCTCGTGTTCGGAAAGCAGGCGGGCCATATGCGCCTCGTCGGTGATGGCGAGCACCCGCAACCGGTCGAGAGCGGCTTTTTCCCGCATCAGCAAGGTTTCCAGACGATCGAGGCCGGTGGCGGCCGCCAGCGCGCTGTGAAACTGGTCGTCATGCAGGCGGAACGCCTTTCGGTCACCGTCGGTCATCGCCTGGCGCTGCGCAGCCAGAGCCTGTTCGATGTCGCGCATGGCCCGCCCCGACAGGTCCATCTGGCAAAGCCTGCGTATGGCCGCCACTTCCAGCGCCTCGCGAATGAACTGCGCACTTCTGATCTGCAGTTCAGAGAGCTTGGAGACATAGGTGCCCCGGCTCGGCAGGGTGACGATCAGGCCGTCGTCACGCAGGCGGCTCAATGCTTCACGAACCGGCGTGCGGCTGGAATTGAAAAGCTGGCCGATGTCGTTTTCCGAGACGGCCTGACCCGGCGCAAGCTGCCGGTCAAGGATTGCCGCTTTCAGCGCGGCATAAATCTGGTCCACCGCCGGACGGTTCAGATCCAGCGGCTCCATTTCCGGAGTTGGATATTCCGTTGTCAGGCCTTTTCGCATTTTCCCCCCTGCGTCCGGCAATTTTTCATGAACCTGTTTACCGGAATGCAAATTTATTGACAACCGGCATACCGGTATGCACTTTAACGACCAAACGTGGGTTGGGAGGCTCGCGATCATGCGAACAGGCAAAACTTGTGTCATTGTGGGTGCCGGAATGGTCGCCAGAACGCATGTACTTGCCGCAGCCGCTTCTCCTGACAAAATCAATCTCAAGGGCATCGTGGATGGCGGCTCCGGCCGGGCCGCCCGTCTGGCGCAGGAAGCTTCCGCGCTGACGGGTCATGAGGTCATAGTCTATCGCTCCGTTGACGATATGGCGGCTGATCCCGGAGTGGATTTCGCCATCGTGGTGACGCCGCCAAATGCCCGCGCAAGCGTGGTGGAGCCGCTCGCCCGCGCCGGAAAACATGTCCTGCTTGAAAAGCCGGTTGCCCGTAACACGGCGGAAGCATCCGCACTGGTTGCCTTCTGCCGAAGCGCTGGTATCTCGCTCGGCATTGTTTTCCAGCACCGCATGCGCGCGGCTTCGCTCAAGGCGAAGGAGCTTGTCGCGGGCGGCGCCCTCGGTGCATTGGGCGTGTGCGAAATTTCCGTGCCGTGGTGGCGCGCGCAGGCCTATTACGACGAGCCCGGGCGCGGCACGCGGGAGCGGGATGGCGGCGGTGTATTGATATCGCAGGCGATCCATACGATCGACTTGGCGCTCAGCTTTGCCGGACCGGTGGCACGTGTGCAGGCCATGGCGGCGACGACGCGGTTTCATCGGATGGAGACGGAGGATTTCGTCTCGGCCGGGCTGCGTTTCGAAAATGGCGCGGTCGGTTCGCTCATGGCAAGCACAGCCAGTTTTCCCGGAAGTGCCGAAACCATTACCCTGCATTTCGACAAGGCCAGTCTGCGGCTTGCCTCCGGCGTGTTGCATGTCGACTGGCGGGATGGGCGCAGCGAGGTCTTCGGCGGGGCGGCATCCGGCACGGGTGGCGGCGCCGATCCCATGGCGTTCACCCATGAATGGCATCAGGGCATTATCGAGGATTTTGTCGATGCCCTTGTTTTGGAGCGGGAGCCGGTGGTGACCGGTGAGGCCGCGCTCCTTTCTCACCGACTGATCGATGCAATCGTCAAATCTGCCGAAGGCGGCAAGGAAGTGGAACTGCGCAATGACTAAACCGATCAAGTTTGCGGCTCTCGGTATCGAGCACCGGCATATTTTCGGCATGTCACAGAACATGCTGAATGCCGGCGCGGAATTTGCCGGCTGGTGGACGGAGGGCGAACCCGAAATTGTCGAGGGTTTCCTGAAGCGCTTCCCCGATGTTCCGCGTGTGGGGAGCGTTGAAGAAATTCTTGCCGATCCGACCATCGATCTCGTCCTGATTGCCGATGTTCCGAAGAAGCGCGCCGACCTTGCCGTTCGTGCCATGGAAGCGGGCAAGGATGTGATGTCGGACAAGCCGGGATGCACCACGCTTGCCCAGCTGGAGCAGCTGCGCGCCACCGTGGCCCGCACGAAACGCATCTGGTCGGTGAATTTTTCGGAGCGTTTCGAAGTGCCGAGCGTGACGAAGGCCACGGAACTGGTGGCGGCGGGCGCCATCGGCCGGGTGGTGCAGACCATTGGCACGGGGCCGCACCGTCTCAACCGGGCGCTGCGCGCCGACTGGTTTGTCGATCTGGAATCCTATGGCGGTATCCTCACCGATATTGCCAGCCACCAGATCGACCAGTTCATGTTTTTCACCGGCTCGACGGATGTGGAAGTCGTTTCTGCGACAGTTGCGAATTATGCCAATCCCGGCGATCCGGGCTTGCAGGATTTCGGCGAGGTGCTGCTGCGCGGTGATCGCGGCCATGGCTATATTCGTGTCGACTGGTATACGCCGGATGCGCTGCCCACCTGGGGCGATGGCCGCCTGACCATTCTGGGAACGGAAGGCTATATCGAGCTGCGGAAATATGTCGATCTCGGCAACAAGCCGGGCACCGACAGGCTTATTCTCGTCAATGGCGATCGCTGCGAATACATAGATGCCTCGGATGCCGGCCTGCCCTATTTCGACCGCCTGTCCGCCGATATCCGCAACCGCACCGAAACCGCCATGCCTCAGGCTCACGCTTTCAGGGTGTGTGAACTGGCGCTGAAGGCGCAGGCAAAAGCCGAAGGGAGAGCGGCATGATCGGAGTTGCAATCATCGGCGCGGGAATCGGCGCGTTGCATCTCAAAGGCTATCGCGCGCTTCCAGGCCGCTTTACGGTAAAGGCCATCTGCGATCTCGACCTGGAGCGGGCGCGCAAGCTCGCCGAGGATGATCCCTCGATAAAGGTGACGGCAAGTCTTGAGGAGGTGCTGGCGGATGACAGCATTTCGCTGATCGATATCTGCCTGCCGCCGCACCTGCATTTTCCGGTTGCCCTGCAGGCCCATGCCGCCGGCAAGGATGTGATCTGCGAAAAGCCGCTTGTTCGCTCGCTGGAGGAGGCGCATGCGCTGCTTGTTTCGGTGAAAAACACCGGCCGGCAGGTGTTTCCGGTGTTCCAGTACCGGTTCGGCCACGCCATGCGGCAGCTGCGCGCGCTGATCGATGCCGGCCTTGCCGGCAAGGCCTTTGTGGCCAGTTCCGAAGTGCACTGGAACCGGGGTGCCGACTATTATTCAATTCCATGGCGCGGCACCTGGAAGGGCGAATGTGGCGGCGCGACGCTCGGGCATGCCATCCATGCCCATGATCTTATCTGCCATGTGCTCGGCCCGGTCGAGGAGGTATTTGCCTTCGCCGATACGCGGGTGAACACCATCGAAACGGAAGATTGTGCAGCCATCAGCCTGCGCATGAAAAGCGGCGCTCTGGTAACGAGCTCCGTGACGCTTGGCGCTGGCAATGACACGTCGCGGCTGCGTTTCTGTTTCGAGGGGCTGACCGCTGAAAGCGGCACCAAACCCTATGCGCCGGCCGAGGACACGTGGCACTTCACCGCCCGCGCGCCGACGACACAGCAGGAGATCGATGCGGTTCTGGCGCGGGTCGGCACGGGGCTGGATGGTTTTGCCGGTTTCCTCGAAGCCATAGCCGATGCGATCGAGGGCAGGGGCGGCAATGAAGTGACCGTTGCCGACGGGTTGCGTTCCATCGAACTCGTCACCGCCATCTATAAGTCGGTACGGCAGGGGCAGCCCGTGCGGTTGCCGCTGAGCGAGGGTGACGATCTCTATAAAGGTTGGGCGCCTGAGACGCCCGTTTCGCGGAAAGTCTGACATGACCGACAGAAAATTGAGATCCGACCGCTGGTTCGCACCCGATGACCTGCGCAGTTTCGGCCACCGCTCACGCATGATGCAGCTCGGTTATGCGGAGGAGGATTTTGTCGGCAAACCCGTCATCGGCATCCTCAACACCTGGTCCGAATTGAACACCTGCCATTCGCATTTTCCCGAACGCGTGAAGGATGTGAAGCGCGGTGTCTTGCAGGCGGGCGGCTTCCCGGTGGAAATGCCATCGCTTTCGGTCGATGAGAGTTTCACCAAGCCGACCTCGATGCTCTATCGCAACATGCTGGCGATGGAGACGGAAGAGATGATCCGCTCGCATCCGCTTGACGGTGTGGTGCTGATGGGCGGTTGCGACAAGACGACGCCCGGCCTTGTTATGGGCGCGATCTCAGCCGGCGTACCGATGATCTATCTGCCGGCCGGGCCGATGCTGCGCGGCAATTATGCCGGCAAGGTGCTGGGTTCCGGCTCTGACGCCTGGAAATATTGGGACGAACGCCGGGCTGGCAATGTCAGTGACGAGGAATGGCGTGGGTTGCAGGGCGGCATCGCCCGTTCCGCCGGTGTCTGCATGACCATGGGCACGGCATCGACGATGACGGCGATTACCGATGCGCTGGGCCTGACGCTGCCGGGCGCATCCTCCATTCCGGCTGTTGATGCCGAACACCAGCGCATGTCGGCAGGCTGCGGCCGCCGCATCGTGGAAATGGTGGGTGAGGATCTGACCCCGGATCGTATTCTGACGGCGGCTGCATTCCGCAATGCCGCCATCGTTGCCATGGCAACCGGCTGCTCCACCAATGCGGTTGTCCACCTCATCGCCATGGCGCGCCGCGCCGGTGTGCCGATGACGCTCGATGAGCTGGACGAGCTTGGCCGTGTCACGCCGCTCATCGCCAATGTTCGCCCCTCGGGCAAAGACTATCTGATGGAGGATTTTTATTATGCGGGCGGTTTGCGCGCCCTGATGAAGCAGCTTGAAAGCCGGCTTGACTGCTCTTCTCTCACGGTGACCGGCCGCAGCATGGGTGAAAATCTCGAGGGCGCGAAGGTTTATAATGACGATGTGATCCGTTCGCTCGACAATCCGGTCTATGCGGAAGGCTCACTCGCCGTCTTGCGCGGCAACCTCTGTCCTGATGGTGCGGTCATCAAACCCGCCGCCTGCGATCCGAAATTTCACATCCATGAAGGCCCGGCGCTGGTTTTTGACAGCTATCCCGAGATGAAGGCGGCAATCGACGATGAAAATCTCGATGTGACGCCGGATCATGTGCTGGTGCTGCGCAATGCCGGTCCGCTCGGCGGCCCCGGTTTTCCAGAGTGGGGCATGCTGCCGATCCCCAAGGCGCTGATCAAGAAAGGCCATCGCGACATGTTGCGCATCTCCGATGCCCGTATGTCTGGCACCTCCTATGGTGCCTGCGTGCTGCATGTCGCGCCGGAGAGTTTCATCGGCGGACCGCTCGCCTTGCTGAAGTCAGGCGATATCGTGCGGCTCGACCTGCCGCAGCGCCGCCTCGACATGTTGGTCAGCGATGAGGAGCTCGCCAGCCGCCGGGCCGCCTGGCAGGCGCCGCCGCCGCGCTATGAGCGCGGCTACGGTTATATTTTTTCCAAACATGTGAGCCAGGCTGATCAGGGGTGCGATTTTGACTTCCTGCAGACCGATTTCGGCCGCGCCGCTGGTGAGCCGGATATTTATTGAAGCCATGAGCGGGGCAGAGCCCTCGCCAATGATATAAAATGACAGGAGAGACCGGGATGAACCAAGAGACCCGCGACAAGCTGAAAACCATTTCCGTCGCCACCCTGGCGACAGCGCTTTACAAGCGTGGCCTGCGAAACCAGGTCATACAGGGCGTACATCCGCTCGGCTACAAGGGCACGAACATGGTCGGGCCGGCATTTACGCTGCGTTATATGCCCGCACGCGAGGACCGCAACCAGCTGGTCGAATTTCGCAATCCCGCCCATCCGCAGCGGGTGGCAATCGAAACCTGCCCTCCGGGGCATGTGATGGTGATCGACAGCCGCAAGGATGCGAGCGCCGCCTCGGCCGGCGATATTCTGGTAACGCGCCTTATGGTGCGTGGCGGTGCCGGCATCGTCAGCGATGGCGGTTTCCGCGACGCCGCCACCATCGCCGAACTGGATATTCCGGCCTATCACACCCGGCCTTCCAGCCCGACCAACCTCACCAAACATGAGGCGATTGAGATCAACGGCCCGATCGGCTGCGGCGATGCGCCTGTCTTTCCCGGCGACATCATCGTCGGCGACGCAGACTGTGTCATCGTCATTCCCGCCGGCATTGCCGATGAGATCGCCACCGAGGCGGTGGAAATGACGGCTTATGAGGATTTCGTGGTGGAGCAGGTCAAGGCCGGCCAGACGATCATCGGGCTTTACCCCTGCACCAAGGAAGAACACCAGACGGCTTTTGCCGAATGGCGCAAGAAAAACAACCGCTGAGCCTTACAGTCAGCCCAGTACTTTCGCCGCGCGGATCGCCTCCGCGCGGCGTTTGCAATCCAGCTTGCGGAACAGTTGCTTGCAAAAGCCGAGACCAAGGCGCAGAACGCAGCCGTTGCGTCTGGCGCGGAGCGGGCAGGCCTCAAGACGCTTGAGGTGCAGGACATCCCGATCGCCTATCTGCCGGGCGGTGCTCGCAGGGTGCGCGTACGGGTCATCGGCGATATCGCCTCTCATTGATGGTAAGAGGCCCTGCCGGAGTGGGGTGACGAAGGAGTGAGCACATGACGAAGATCGCACTGGCCATTCATGGTGGTTGCGGCGTGATGCCGGAAGACAGCATGACGTCTGAGGAGTGGGCTGCTGCGCGCGATGATCTGGCAGCGGCGCTGCGTGCCGGCTACGGCGTGCTGAAGGCTGGCGGAACCGCGCTTGAGGCGGTCGAGGCGGCGGTCGTTGTCATGGAGGACAGCCCGCATTTTAATGCCGGGCATGGTGCCGCACTCAACGAAAACGGCATTCACGAACTCGATGCATCCATCATGGACGGTGCCACATTGGCGGCGGGCGCGATCAGCGCGTCCCGTGCCATCCGCAACCCGGTGAAGGCGGCGCGTGCGCTGATGGTCGATGAACGTGCCGTCTATCTGACGGGTGAGGCGGCCGACCGCTTCGCCAGGGAAAAGGGGCTAGCCACCGAGCCTCAATCCTACTTCACCACGCAAAAGCGCGTGGAGGCACTGGCGGCGATGAAGCGCCACGCCGCCACAGGCACGGAAGCGACTGAAAACGAAAAGCACGGGACTGTCGGCGCAGTGGCGCGCGATGCGGCGGGGCATCTTGCTGCGGCCACCTCGACCGGCGGTTACACCAACAAGCCGGACGGCCGGGTGGGAGACAGCCCGGTGATCGGCGCTGGCACCTATGCGCGGGATGGCGCCTGTGCAGTCTCCGGGACCGGCAAGGGCGAGTTTTTCATCCGTTATGTTGTCGGCCACGAGATCGCGTCCCGCCTTGCTTATCTTGGGCAAGATCTGGAGACCGCCGCCGGCAATCTCGTGCACAAGGATCTGGCTCCCTACGATATCGGTGCCGGGCTAGTGGCGATCGATGCCGAAGGCGGCATATCCGCGCCCTATAATACATCCGGCATGTTCCGCGGCTGGGTGACGCCATCGGGCGAGGCACGCGTGGCCACCCATGACACGGTCTATGAGGTGAAATTGTAGGTCGCTGTCGCGGGTAGGATAAAAAACCGGTGACAGGAAGCGCTATCGGCGGCAAAAGGTTTGAACCGATACCGGCTCGTTTTTCATCCATGGTGCTGGCCTCATGAACATCAAGCAGCTCGAAGTCCTGCGCACGCTTCTTTCCACCGGCTCGACCATTGCCACGGCCAAGGCCATGGGTCTCAGCCAGTCCGGTGTCAGCCGGCTTCTGGCGCAGCTCGAATCGGATCTGTCGCTGACACTGTTTGCCCGTGACAAAGGGCGGCTCATTCCGACGCCGGAAGCCGCACTTCTTGCCCGTGATGCCGAAAACGTGCTGCTCGCCGTCGATCGCATGTCCGGCCACGCCGAAGATCTGCGCAATGGTGCCGCCGGCCCGGAAATCGTTCGCATCGGCCTGCCGAGCAGCATGTGGGAAAATTTCGCGCCCGCCATGCTGATCGATTATGTCCGGGATTTTCCCGGCGTGCGTATCGAAACCTTCTTCGAGACGACTACCGCCATCAACAAGCTGGTGGGTGAGCGGGTGATCGATCTCGGTTTCCTGCGGATGGAAGGCGAGATTGGGCCGGGCATCGATGTCGAACGTGTTGCGACCGGCAAAAGCGTCTGCGTGGTCCGGGAGGATCATCCGCTGGCTGAACTCACCGAAATCACCGTCAAGGATCTGCGCAATGTTCCGCTCATCCTGATCGGCCGGCAGCGGCCGAACCGTATGGCGCTCGATCAGGTGTTCAAGAAGGCTGGCGTCAAGCCGATGGTGAAGATCGAGACCCATACCAATAGTTCCGCCTGCGCCTATGTGGCGCACGGGTTGGGGGTAACGATCATCAGCAGTTTTTATGCTAACCTCTATCGGCACCTTCCCGTTGTCGCCCGGCCATTCGTCCCGCAGGCCACACAGGAATTCGGTCTTGCCCGCGCTTCCGGTGCGCCCTTGTCCATCGCGGCGCAGGCACTGAGCGATGCCCTGAAGCGGGAAATCCAGCTTTCGCAAAAAATCGACTGAAAACGGGATTTTGGGCGGAAAATCTCATTGTCCTCATCAGGAAGAAACGCGCCGCCATTCTGCATAGACATATGACATTTACGCATAATATTGCGTGATATTTCTCAATCCGTCATAGTCACCAGCAACGAAACCGATAGAGGCGGGATGTCATTCCCGGCCATCAATCGTGGGGAACCGATGATAAGATTCATACTGAGCCGTCTTTTGATGGCGCTGCCGACGATCGCATTCGTGTCGATCACGGTCTTTGCGCTCATCCGCTTCATTCCGGGCGATCCGGCTGCCCTGATGCTGGGCGACATGGCGCAACCGGAACAGATCGAAGCCATGAGGACCGAACTCGGCCTAGACAAGTCCATGCCGCAACAATTCGTCATCTGGGCCGGCAATGTGGTGCAGGGCGATTTCGGCCGCTCCATCGTTAATGACGAAGCGGTGTTGCCGCTGGTCGTGTCGCGTTTTCTCGTCAGCGCCGAGATCGTCGTGGTCGCCGTGCTGCTCGCCAGCCTGATTGCGGTTCCGGCGGGTGTTATCGCCGCCTGGAAACAGAACAGCCTGACCGATCTTGCGCTGGTGGGAACGGCAACCCTGCTTCTGTCCATCCCGACATTCTGGCTGGGCCTGCTGCTTCTTCTGTTTTTCGGCCTCAAGCTCGGCTGGCTGCCGGTGCTGGGATATGTGTCGATCAGCGATAATCTTGTTGGTGGCATGCTTTATCTCGTCCTGCCCGTCATGACGCTGGTGATCCACGAAATGGGTGTCCTGATCCGCATGGCGCGCGCCTCGACGCTGGAAGTGCTGCGGCTGGATTACATTACCCATGCCCGTGCCAAGGGCCTTTCGGAAAGCGCCGTGCTCTGGCGGCACGCCTTCAAGAACGCATTCGGCCCGACCTGGACGATGATAGGCCTCATCCTTGGCAATCTCCTCGGCGGCATCGCCGTCATCGAGACGGTGTTCACTATTCCCGGCCTCGGACGGCTGATGGTCGACAGTATTTTTGCCCGTGACTATCCGGTCATACAGGGCTGCCTGCTGTTCGTTTCGCTGTCCTATGTGCTGGTCAACCTGTTCGTCGACCTTCTTTATCCCCTCTTCGATCCGCGTGTGGTTGCCGAATGAAAAAGTTCACACTTAACGGGCTTATCGGCGGCTTTCTCATCGCCCTCCTGCTCATCACTGCCGCAACCGGTCTGTTCTGGACCCCCTATGACCCGATGAAGCTCGGCTTTGCCTCGCGTCTGGCCGGCCCAAGCGCCAGCCATCTTCTCGGCACCGACGAATTCGGGCGCGATGTTTTGAGCCGACTGATGGTTGGCGCACGGGCCAGTGTCTGGATCGGCTTCCTGACGGTCAGCTTCGCGACAATCTTCGGCACGCTGATCGGCCTTGTCAGCGGTTATGCGCGGGGCTGGGTGGATGGCGTCATCATGGCCATCAACAATGCGCTCTTGGCCTTCCCAGGCATTCTGCTGGCGCTCGGCCTGCTCGCGGTTTTCGGCGCAAACCAGTATGGCATCATCTTCGCGCTCGGCATCGCCTATACGCCATCCATGGCCCGCGTGGTGCGTGGTGCCGTGCTTTCTCTGCGCGAGCGGGAATTCATCGAGGCATCTCTGGTGATGGGCAATGGCGAGATCTACACCATGGTCCGCCACATCCTGCCCAATTGCATCGCGCCGATCACGGTTCTTGCCACCTCCATGTTCGGTTGGGCCATCCTGTCGGAAAGCGCGCTCTCCTTCCTCGGCCTCGGCGTGCCGCCGCCGGCCCCCACCTGGGGCAACATGCTGGCCGCCGGCCGGCCCTTCATCCAGCAGGCCGTGTGGCTCGGGCTTTTCCCCGGTCTCTGCATCGCGCTGACGCTGCTTGGCATCAATCTTCTGGGCGATGCCCTTCGCGACAGGCTTGACCCGCGCATGAGAGGTCTCAAATGACAGACAATACACTTCTCACTGTTCGCGGCCTTTCGCTCGAAGTCGCCAGAACCGGCCACCGGGTGGTCAAGGATGTCTCCTTCGATATTGCTGCGGGTGAAATCTTCGGCATCGTCGGCGAAAGCGGCTCGGGCAAGACGCTTGCCACCCGCGCGCTCATATCGCTTCTGCCGCCGGCCATCGCCGTCACCGGCGGGTCGATCATCTACAAGGGGCAGGACGTCATGTCCCTGCCGGTGAGGGAGCTTCGGCGTTTGCGCGGCGCGGAGATCGGCGTGGTGTTTCAGGAGCCGATGACCTCCCTCAACCCATCGATGACGATTGGCCGGCAGCTGGAAGAGGGGCTGATCCTTCACACGAAGTTGTCGCCGGAAGAGCGCCGCGAGAAAATTCTCGACATGCTGCGCCGGGTCGGCATCCGCGATCCCGAAGGTGCGCTGACGGCCTATACGCACGAGTTCTCCGGCGGCATGCGCCAGCGCATCATGCTGGCCTCGGTCATGTTGCTGAAACCGGCTTTGCTGATCGCCGATGAGCCGACGACGGCGCTTGACGCGGTCATCCAGCGCGATGTCATGGAACTGATGGTGGAGCTGACGCGGGCGGAAGGCACTGCCGTTCTCCTCATCAGTCACGATCTGCCGATGGTGGCACGTTATACCAGCCGCATCGTGGTGATGGAAAAAGGCACGATCGTCGAACAGGGCCGTACCGAGGACCTGCTGGACGCGCCGCAGCACCCCTATACGAAGAAACTTCTTTCCTCCCTGCCGTTTCGTGGTGAGCCGCGCAGTATCGACACCTCCAAGGCGCCAATGGTTTCGGCCCGCGATATCGTTGTGGATTATGCCGGCCGCAAATCCCTGCTGAAAAAAGCCAAACCGAAGCGGGCGCTGAATGGCGTCAGCATCGATATTCATGAGGGCGAGGTCGTGGCGCTCGTCGGTGGTTCCGGTTCCGGCAAAACGACGCTTGGCCGCACCATTGCCGGGCTCGTCAAGGAAAGCGAAGGGCATATCCGCTTTCAGGGCCGCGAGCGCAACGAGGACTGGAAGGATTATCGCCTCAACTGCCAGATGGTGTTTCAGGATCCCTATTCCTCGCTCGATCCGCGCATGACCATTCAGGCGCTGGTGGAGGAGGCATTGCGCCTCGTGCCTGACCTCGACCAGGCCGCCAAGCGCAAGCGGGCGCTGGAAACGCTGGAGGAAGTGGGGCTCGGCGCCGATTTTGCCGCCCGTTATCCGCATGAGCTTTCCGGCGGCCAGCGCCAGCGCGTGGCGATTGCCCGCGCTATTGCCCGCCGTCCGCGGTTCCTGATCGCCGACGAACCGGTCTCGGCGCTCGACGTGACGGTGCGGGCGCAGGTGCTCGATCTCTTTTCCGATCTGCAGAAACGTTACGGTTTTTCCTGCCTGTTCATCAGCCACGATCTCGGCGTGGTGGAGCAGGTGGCCGACCGTGTCGTCGTCATGCAGGACGGCCGCATCATCGAAGAGGGTGACCGCGACACGATTTTCGACAGTCCGAGGGAGGCCTATACGCGCCGGCTGCTCTCGGCCATTCCCGCCCTCGACCAGAATGAAAAGGGCGGCGTGACACTGAAATGGCGTCTGGAAGATGAAGTTTAACAGGAAGATGACAATGACTGTGGCTGCCCAATTAAATGCGATCTGTGATGCACAGCCTTTCGTGACGTGCTTCATGGTGCGCAATCTCCTGACCGGTGAAGAGATCGGCCGGGGAGAAAACGAGGAGACGCCATCGGGCAGCACCCGCAAGACGTCGATCATGATGGCCGTTCTCAAGGCCGCCAGCGAAGGGCGGATCGATCTCGACCAGCCCATTACCTATGAAAAACGGCTGGCGGAAGAGGTCGCGAGCGGCATGTTCCGTTATATGACGCCGGGTATCGTCATTTCGCTACGCGATGCCGTCGCCGGCATGATGGTGCTGAGCGACAATGTCTGCACCAAGATGGTGCTGGAACGGCTGACGCTGGAAGAGGTGGACGGCTATTGCAAATCGCTCGGCATGGCCAATACCCACCACCGTTTCCTCATCCCGCCGCTGGCGCTGGCGGCCGACCATCCGTTGAAGACCGTCACCACCACTTCGGCGGCGGATCAGGTGCTGCTGTTGCAGACCATTCTCGATGCGCAATCTTCGCCGGAAGCGCAGGCAAAGCTCGGTTGCAGCCCGCAATTGTGCGAGTGGGCGATGCAGACGCTGAAAAACCAGATTTTGCGGTATGGAATTCGCTCCCGCCTGCCTTTCGAGGCCGTGGTGGCCAGCAAGAGTGGCCGCGGCAAACGAGGGCGCATGGATGCCGGCATCGTCTACAGAAACGGCGCACCGTCCTTCATCATCACCACCTATACCGATGAGGTTCCGCAAACCATGCCTGACGGCACGCCGGGATACACCATCGCGCTTGAGACGATCGGCCGGCTGGCACAGGCCTGCTGGGACGGTTTTTAATCAATTACAATCAACGACAACAAAGAGGGTAGAACAGTGAAAAAACTTCTTCTCGCAGGCGTTGCCCTGCTGGTAACGGCCAACATCGCGGCGGCCCGCGATATCACCATTGCGCAAAGCTCGGATCTGCGCAGCAACAATCCCGGCGTGAATCGCGACGGCAATACGGACGGGGTTATCCTGCACATCGTCGAAGGCCTCGTCGGTTATAACAATGCCGGAGAGGTGAAGCCGCTTCTCGCCGAAAGCGTCGAGGTTGCGCCTGACGGCCTGACCTATACGTTTAAGCTGCGCAAGGACGTGAAATTCCACAATGGCAAGCCGCTCACCGCAGAGGATGTTGCCTGGAACTGGACACGTTATCTGAAGCCGGAAACAAAATGGACCTGCCTCAACGATTTCGCGGAAGGCGGGGCAGCGCACGTCACCGGCGTCAAGGCCACGGATGCATCCACGGTCGAGATCACGCTTGAAAAACCCTCGGCCGTTTTCCTCGGCCTGATGTCGCGGCCGGAATGCGGTTATACCGGTATGATCTCGCCGGAATCGGTTGCTGCCGATGGCAGCTTCGTCAAGCCGATCGGCACCGGGCCGTTCCAGTGGGACGAGTGGAAAAAAGGCGAATATATCCGCCTCGCCAAATTCGCCGATTATGTTTCGCCGGCAAATGACGGCAAGCCTGATGGCATGGTCGGCTCCAAGCGGCCGCTGGCCGACGGCATCAAGTTCATGGTCATTCCTGATGCTTCGACCGTGAAGGCCGGCCTTGAATCCGGCGTGCTCGACACGGCCGAGATTTCTCCCGATCTCATTCCGGAATTCAAGACCAATGACAAGATGCAGCTCATCGTTGCCCGCAACAACGGCAAGAACCTGTTCTACATCCAGACCCGCGACAAGGTTCTGAGCAATCCAGGCGTGCGCCGCGCCATGGCGATGGCGCTCGATCTCGATGAACTGGTTGCTGCCGCATCGAACGGCACGGGTGAAGCCAACGGCTCGATGGTCTCGCAGGACTCGGTCTATTTCGACGAGACCCAGAAAAAGCGTCCGGCCTATGACATCGAGGCTGCGAAGAAGGAACTGGAGGCCGCCGGTTACAAGGGCGAGCCGATCTCCATCATCGCCAACAAGCGTGGCAACGTGCCGAGCTTCCCGGCCGCCGTCATGGCGCAGGCCATGATGCAGCAGGCGGGTCTCAACGTGCAGATCGAGGTGCTGGATTATGCCACTCAGGTCGATCGCCGTCGCTCCGGCAATTATCAGGTGATCTCGCAGTCGGTCGCCCCGCGTCTCGATCCGGCGCTGATGTATGCCTTCTATGTCGGCAACAAGGACAAGAACGCCTCGCTGATGTGGGACGATCCGAAGGCGATCGAGCTGATGAAGGCGGCCTATGTCGAGGCCGACCAGACAAAGCGCCAGAAGATTTTCGACGAGTTCCATGAGCTGATGCTGAAGGAAATGCCGGGCATCTTCCTCTACGACATGGTCGATGTCTGGGGTGCCACGAAGAAGCTCAAGGGTCAGCCGGTCTGGCAGTCGAACGCCCGTCTCTGGGAAGTCTCGGTCGACAACTGATCCACTGTTGCCCGCGCCGGAGGCGGACCCCGGCGCGGGCTTTCCATCATAGGGTGCAAGGATTTGGCGGTGCATCCGCCGAAGCGCTTGCGCGTGCCCGTAAAGGGCGGAAATGCGAGGACAAGCCATGAACCGTGATGCCGTGATGTCGATTGCCGCCGAGGTCGAGGCCATGAAGCCCGACTTCACCACCCTAAGCGACAGCATCTGGGATTTTGCCGAGCTTAAATTTGAAGAACGGCAATCCGCTGGCGTTCTCGCCGCCGCGCTTGAGGAAAACGGCTTTGCGGTTCGCCGCGGCGTGGCAGGCATGGAAACGGCGTTCATCGGCGAATTCGGCAGCGGCAAGCCGGTCATTGCCTTCCTCGGCGAATTCGATGCGCTGGCCGGCATGAGCCAGGTGGCTGATGTGGCGCAGGTGCAGCCGCGCGAGGCGGACGCCACCGGCCATGGCTGCGGCCATAACCTCCTCGGTGTCGGCTCGTTGATGGGGGCCATTGCGCTCGCCCGGCATCTGAAAGCCAATAATCTGCCCGGCACCGTGCGTTATTACGGTTGCCCCGGTGAGGAGGGCGGTTCCGGCAAGACCTTCATGGTGCGCGCTGGCCTGTTTGATGATGTCGACGCGGCGCTGACCTGGCATCCGGCACCGTTCAACGGCGTGCGTTCCACCAACAATCTTGCCGTGCTGGAATATTTCTACCGTTTCAAGGGTGTTGCGGCCCATGCTTCCAACGCCGCCCATCTCGGCCGCTCGGCGCTTGATGCCGCCGAACTCATGAATGTCGGCGTCAATTTCCTGCGCGAACACATGCCGCAGGATTGCCGGGTGCATTATGCGATCACCGATACCGGCGGCAAGGCGGCGAATGTTGTGCAGGCCAAGGCCGAAGTGCTTTACCTGATCCGCGCCCCGGAAATGCGCCAGGCGCTCGATCTTGCTGCACGGGTGGACAAGGTGGCGCGCGGCGCGGCGATGATGACCGAGACCGAGGTTGAGATCGTCTTCGATACCGCGTCCACCAACCTTCTGCCTAACATCACGCTGGAAACGGCGATGCATGAAAACATGGTGACGCTCGGCCCCATCGCCTTCGACGAAGCGGATATTGCTTTCGCAAAGAGCATTCAGGATACTTTCACCGACGAGGCGATCAAAAGCAGCATCCGGCTCTACCAGATAAAGGGCGATGTTTTTTCCAACCGGATGATTGATGGTTCGACGCCCCTGCATCTCGGCCTGCGCGCTTTCGAGGGCCAGTCGCATTTCCGGGCGGGTTCCACCGATGTCGGCGACGTCAGCTGGATCACGCCGACGGCGCAGTGCTGGACGCCGGCCTGGGCGATCGGGACCAATCCGCATACCTGGCAGGTGGTAGCGCAGGGCAAAAGCCCCGCCGCTCACAAGGCCATGGCGCATGCCGCCAAGACGCTTGCATCGACCGGGCTTGCGCTGATGACCTCGCCGGAACTGCTCGCCAGTGCAAAGAAGGAATGGCAGGAAAAAACCGAAGGCAGCGATTACGTCTGCCCGATTCCTGCAGATGTCATGCCCAGTTCGCACAGATAGAACGTACCGTTCCAGCATCCTTTTCGCTGGATGATATGCGAGCTTGCGATTGAATTCGACCTGCCATCAAACTTGGCGTCATCCTCGGGCTTGCCCCGGGGATCCATGATTTCAACGGCTTATCTCTCCTCGCCGCAAGGGCGGGGAGGAAGCTCCGTTTTCCTTAATCTCCCATCATCACCGCCTTGTGTGCCGCTTCGTCGCCTGGCTGCGAAGAAAACATTGACGTTCGAACCAAAAATGGAATAAATATATCGAACAGCAGAAAATCGGTTTCATTATTCCGTTTTCTGAATGTGGAGATAGCGGCGGGCTTTCGGGTCCGCTTCCGGCTGGGAGAGGTGGCGCCGGACACTGTGGAGGAGAAAACAATGAAGAAGCTTATTATTGGTGCAGCCATGTCTGTGCTTCTGGGCACGGCGGCACATGCAGAAACCGTCGGTGTTTCGATGGCTCAGTTCGACGACAACTTCCTGACCGTGCTGCGAAACGGCATGCAGGATTACTCCAAGGAACTGAAGGGCGTTACCCTGCAGGTTGAAGACGCGCAGAACGACGTTGCCAAGCAGCAGAGCCAGATCCAGAATTTCATCGCGTCCAAGGTTGATGCGATCATCGTCAACCCGGTCGATACCGACGCGACGGCGGCCATGTCGAAACTTGCGGCAGAAGCCAAGATCCCGCTGGTTTACGTCAACCGCCAGCCGGTGAACGTGGACAGCCTGCCGGAAGGTCAGGCCTTCGTGGCATCTGAAGAAACCGTGGCCGGTACGCTGGAAACCAAGGAAGTTTGCCGCCTTCTCGGTGGTAAAGGCAAAGCCGTTGTCATGATGGGCGAGCTTTCCAACCAGGGCGCGCGCATGCGCACACAGGCCGTACACGATGTTCTGAAAACCGATGAATGCAAGGGTATTTCGGTGGTTGAAGAGCAGACGGCCAACTGGCAGCGCACGCAGGGCGCCGACCTCGTCACCAACTGGCTCTCCAGTGGTGTCGAATTCAACGCGGTCATCGCCAACAATGATGAAATGGCCATTGGTGCCATTCAGGCGCTGAAATCCGCCGGCAAGGACATGAAGGACTACGTCGTTGCCGGTGTGGACGCCACGCAGGACGCGCTTGCCGCCATGCGCGCCGGCGATCTTGATGTGACGGTGTTCCAGGACGCCGCTGGTCAGGGCAAGGGCGCTCTCGATGCGGCACTGAAGCTCGTCAAGGGCGACAAGGTCGACAAGAAGGTCTACATTCCCTTCCAGCTCGTCACGCCTGAGAACGTCAAGGATTACGTGGCCAAGAACTGACGATCCCGTTCCGGCATTTGCGCTCGATTGAAATAATATCGGGAGCAGATGCCGGACCCGGACGGCAACTGAAGGCGCAGCCTGCGGGCTGATGCAGAGAATATAATTTCATTGAATTCAAAGTGTTACAGCGCCCATGCCTGTCTTCGGTGACACGGCGCTGTAAGCCTCCCCGGAGGACGGCCGCGATTTTGCAGGTCAATTTTCCGGTCATTTTTGTCTATTGTGGAGGGTGAGATGGTCGTCAGTCCATCGACAATGGCCGCCGTGCGCGCCAGCGGCGCCGTGCCGAATGCAGAATTTCTTCTGGCAGCGGACGGTATACGCAAGGAATTTCCCGGCGTCGTGGCGCTTGATGATGTGTCGTTCCACCTCAAGCGCGGCACCGTGCACGCGCTGATGGGCGAGAACGGCGCCGGCAAATCGACGCTGATGAAGATTCTCGCTGGTATCTATCAGCCGGACATTGGTGAAATCCGTCTTAAAGGTGCTCCGATACGCCTCGATTCCCCACTCGACGCGCTCGAAAACGGCATTGCCATGATCCATCAGGAACTCAACCTGATGGCCTATATGACGGTGGCCGAAAACATCTGGATCCGCCGTGAGCCGAAAAACCGGTTTGGTTTCATCGACCATGGCGAAATGTACCGCCGCACGGAGACGCTTCTGGAAAGGCTTGGTATCGACCTCGATCCGGAAACGCGCGTCGGCGAGCTGTCGGTTGCGAGCCGTCAGATGGTCGAGATCGCCAAGGCGGTTTCTTACGATTCCGACGTTCTGATCATGGATGAGCCGACATCGGCGCTGACGGAACGCGAGGTCGAGCATCTCTTCCGCATTATCCGCGACCTCAGGGAGCGTGGCATCGGCATCGTCTACATCACCCACAAGATGAACGAGCTGTTCGAGATCGCTGACGAGTTTTCCGTCTTTCGCGACGGCAAATATATCGGCACCCATGCTTCCACCGATGTGACGCGCGATGACATCATCCGCATGATGGTGGGCCGCGAAATCACGCAGATGTTCCCGAAGGAGGAGGTTCCGATCGGCGATGTGGTGCTGTCGGTCAAGAATTTGACGCTTGATGGTGTGTTCCATGACGTGTCGTTCGATGTTCGCGCCGGCGAAATTTTAGGTGTTGCGGGTCTTGTCGGGTCGGGACGCTCCAATGTTGCCGAGACGGTGTTCGGCGTTACGCCGGCCTCCTCGGGTACCGTTGCAATCGACGGTAAACAGGTTGCGATCGACAGCCCGACAGAGGCAATCCGCCACCGCATGGCGTTCCTGACCGAGGACCGCAAGGATACGGGATGTCTGCTGATCCTCAATATTCTGGAGAACATGCAGATCGCCGTCCTGCAGGACAAATATGTCGCCAATGGCTTCGTGCAGGAAAACGCCCTTTCGGACGCCTGCGAAGAGATGTGCCGCAAGCTGCGGGTCAAGACGCCGCATCTATACGAGCGTATCGAAAACCTGTCCGGCGGTAACCAGCAGAAGGTGCTGATCGGTCGCTGGATGCTGACCAAGCCGCGCATCCTCATTCTGGATGAACCGACGCGCGGCATCGATGTCGGGGCCAAGGCGGAGATTCACAAGCTGGTTTGCGAGATGGCGCGTCAAGGCGTCGCCGTCATCATGATTTCCTCCGAAATGCCGGAGGTTCTGGGTATGAGCGACCGTGTCATGGTCATGCATGAGGGTCGGGTGACGGGTTTCCTTGACAGAAGTGAAGCCACGCAGGTGAAGGTGATGGATCTCGCATCGCGGTGAGGCGCGCCGGGATTTCTCGAGGAGGAACAACTATGAATACGAACGCCACCGCCAACGCAGAGTTGGATGCAAAATCCGGACGCAAGCCGCACAGGCGCATACCGCCGGAAGCCAATATCTTTTTTGTGCTGATCGGCATCGCGCTGGTCTATGAAATTCTCGGCTGGATTTTCATCGGCCAGAGCTTCCTGATGAACCAGCAGCGCCTGACGATCATGATCCTGCAGGTGTCGGTGATCGGCATCATCGCCGTTGGCGTGACGCAGGTCATCATTACCGGCGGCATCGACCTGTCTTCCGGTTCGGTTGTCGGTCTGACAGCGATGTTGTCTGCCAGTGTGGCGCAATCCTCGACCTGGCCGCGGGCGCTTTATCCGGGCCTCACCGACCTGCCATTCTTCATACCGCTTGCTGTCGGCATCTTGGCCGGGGCTTTGGCCGGGTTCATCAACGGGCAGCTTATCGCGCGAACGAAAATCCCCCCCTTCATCGCAACACTCGGCATGATGGTGACGGCACGCGGTCTTTCCAAGTGGTACACCAAAGGCCAGCCGATCTCCGGCCTGACCGATGGCTTCAACTTCATCGGTACGGGCATCTGGCCGGTCGTCGTTTTCCTCGTCGTCGCCATCATCTTCCATATCGCGCTGCGTTACACGCGTTATGGCAAGTTCACCTATGCGATCGGCGCTAACCAGCAGGCGGCACGCGTTTCCGGTATCAATATCGAGGCGCATCTGATCAAGGTCTATGCCATTGCCGGCATGCTGGCCGGTCTTGCCGGTGTCGTCACCGCAGCCCGTGCACAGACGGCGCAGGCCGGCATGGGCGTGATGTATGAACTCGACGCCATCGCCGCAGCCGTTATCGGCGGCACATCGCTTGCGGGCGGCGCTGGTCGCATCACCGGAACGGTCATCGGCACCATCATTCTCGGCGTCATGACATCCGGCTTCACGTTCCTCAGGGTCGATGCCTATTACCAGGAGATCGTCAAAGGCCTGATCATCGTCGCTGCCGTCGTCGCCGACGTCTACCGACAGAAGAAACGCGCCAAGCGCTAAGCACTCCTCCTCCCGGACTTGGGGCAGGCTTTCAGGCTTGCCCCTTTTTTTGCGCTGGCGTCGGAGATGCGGCTTGCCTTGAAGGGCAGGGGCGATCCTTGAAGGGAAGGGGCGTTTTTTACGCCTTGCTGTTTCGGTATTCGTGAACAGCCTTGCCGAAGGCCTCGAACAGGGCGCGCGACGGCGCATCCGTCTCGGCCCAATATTCCGGATGCCATTGCACGCCGACCGCAAAGCCCTTGGCGTCGATGACGGAAACGGCTTCGATGGTGCCATCCGCCGCCGTGGCTTCGACCTGCAGGCGCGGCGCGGTCTCGGCAATTGCCTGGCGGTGCAGTGAGTTGATCTGGATTTCACCCGACATGCCAAGATGCTGCGCAATGCACGAACCTTCGCGCACCTGCACCGGCTGGCGAATGGCGAAGGCCACGTCGCGGTCGTCATGTTCCGGCTTGCGGTGATCCCACACGCCGGGCTGTTCCTGAATTTCCGAAGCAAGCGTGCCGCCAAGCGCGACATTCAATTCCTGAATACCGCGACAGATCGCCAGCATCGGAATGCCGCGTTCGATGGCGCGGCGGATGAGCGGCAGGCTGGTCGCGTCACGCGCGGGATCGAAGGGACCATCGCTTTCCCGTGCTTCCTTTCCGTAAAGGGCAGGGTGAACATTGGTTGCCGAGCCGGAGACGAGCAGGCCGTCCACCCGGTCCAGAATGGCGTCGACCTCGTTGCCGTCCTCGAAGGCCGGAATGATGAAGGACATGACACCGGCGACCTTCAGAGCTGCGGAAAGATACTGGTTCTGCGCGGCGTGCCAGTCGGCTCCGGTGAAATGCCTGATGTCGGCGGGAACGGCAATGATGGGTTTTGGCATGGTTGCTCCGGGGCGAATCTTCGAAATTTGTGCGACTGCCGGTGAACCAAGTCAAGCAGGTGTTTTGCGTTTTGCCGGTAGTGGATGCGCCTAAAGTATAAGGCGGCGCGAGGATATTTCAGTTGCAAATAAAATACGAAGGAGACTTTCCGAAAAGGCCGGTTTTCCGCGATTAATTCTTGGGGCGGGTGCTTGTCAGCCGGGCGGTAACCGTGCTTACTTTGCTGCGATGCCTGAACAGCAAAGAGGGGAATTCAAGCTGCGGGCAGCGTTCATATCTGGGAGGATATAGATGGATCGCCGTTCCTTTATGAAAAAAGGTGCGCTTGCGGGAGCCGCTACGGCTCTGGCCGCGCCCGCCATTGCACAGCAAAATACCAAGATTAACTGGCGTCTGACGTCGTCGTTTCCGAAATCGCTCGACACGATCTATGGCGGCGCCGAGGACATAGCCAAACATGTTGCCGCGGCAACGGATGGCAATTTCACCATCCAGCCCTTTGCTGCCGGTGAAATCGTGCCCGGCCTGCAGGCGGCCGATGCCGTGTCGTCAGGCACGGTGGAAATGTGCCACACCTGCTCCTATTATTACGTCGGCAAGGACCCGACCTTCGCCATCGGCACGGCGATACCCTTCGGCCTTAATGCCCGCCTGACCAATTCCTGGTTCTACGAAGGCAACGGCAACAAGCTGCTCAACGAATTTTACGCCAAGCACAATCTTTACGGCATGATCTCAGGCAATACCGGTGCCCAGATGGGCGGCTGGTTCCGCAAGGAAATCAATACCGTTGAGGATTTCAAGGGCGTGAAGATGCGTATTGCCGGTCTCGCCGGCAAGGTGGTGGAAAAGCTCGGCGTCGTGCCGCAGCAGATCGCCGGCGGTGACATCTACCCGGCGCTGGAAAAAGGCACCATCGATGCCGCCGAATGGGTCGGCCCTTACGACGACCACAAGCTCGGCTTCCAGAAGGTGGCGAAATATTACTATTACCCGGCTTTCTGGGAAGGCGGCCCTGTCATCCACTCCTTCGTCAATCTGGACAAGTGGAACAGCCTGCCGAAGAACTACCAGATGGCGCTGCAGGATGCTTGCGCCTTCGCCAACACCAGCATGATGGCGAAATACGACGCCAAGAACCCCATCGCCATCAAGCAGCTGGTTTCGGAAGGTGCCGTATTGCGGCCGTTCAGCCAGGAAATCCTCGAGGCCTGCTACAAATCGGCACTGGAAGTGTACGCCAATATTTCTGCCACCAATCCAGACTTCAAGAAGATCTACGAGGACCAGGTCGCGTTCAAGCGCGAAGGTTACCTTTGGATGCAGCTTGCGGAATACACTTTCGATACGTTCATGATGATCCAGCAACGTAACGGTAAGCTCTGATTATTCAGTGACGGCGGCGGACCTGGCAAAGGCCCCGGAAACTTCGGTTTCCGGGGTTTTTGTTTGCGTGTCAGCCTTCATGCGCCCGACAAGAAAGGGTGATTTACGATCAAGCTATTGGGCGCAAAAGCAGCAGGCTCCGGGGCCAGCCGGAGTGTCGGCGAGGATAGGCCACGCCGACCTCGGCAAAGGCCTTGCTCTCAACTGTGGAGGTGATGTGATGTGGAAACCACTGAGCATTACGCTTTGGTTTAGGAAGAACCGGACGGGCTGGTCTGTCTCCGTCCGGTTCAATTTTCTAAGCAGATAAGCAAAGGGAAGGCGGGGCTGGAACCCTGTCTTCCACTCCACAATCATAGGCGTTTCGCCCAGCCCTTACAAGACGACTCTTACGGCCCGATCTTCGGCGGTTCACCGAGGTTTGGCATGCCCGGCAATCCACCCGGCTGGCCTCCAGGCAGGCCGAAATTGGGCATTGTGTTGCCGCCCTGATTGCCGAAAGCGGGGATTTCGATCTTGATGGAGTTCAGATCCACATCGGGCGCCTTGTCGAGCCAGTAGGTGACGGATTCCGGCCAGAAGATCACGATGGCGACGAGGATAAGTTGCATGCCGAGCCACGGGATGGCGCCCATGTAGATATCCGATGTCTTGACCGAGCGCGGCGCGATGGAGCGCAGATAAAACAGGGCAAAACCGAAGGGCGGATGCATGAAGCTCGTCTGCATGTTGATGCAGATCAGCACGCCGAACCAGATCAGGTCGATACCGAGCGACTGGGCGATCGGCGCCAGCATCGGAATGACGATGAAGGCGATCTCGAAGAAATCGAGGAAGAAGGCAAGGAAGAAGATGAAGATATTGACGAAGATCAGGAAGCCGATTGGGCCGCCCGGAATGCCTGACAGCATATGCTCGATCCACAGCGAGCCGTCCATGCCCTGAAAGACAAGGGAAAAGCAGGTGGCGCCGACGAGAATGAACACCACCATCGAGGTGATGTGCATGGTCGAATGCATGCCCTGTTTGACGAGATCCCAGGTGAGGCGGCGGTGGGCGGCGGCGAGCGCCATGGCGCCGACGACGCCGAGCGCGCCGGCCTCCGTCGGGGTGGCAAGGCCGAGGAAGATGGTGCCGAGCACAAGGAAGATCAGCACGATGGAGGGGATCATGCCCGCCAGCACGCGGAACACCAGCGCCCGGTTGAGTTCGCCACGCGCTTCCGGCGGCAGCGCCGGCAAATCCTTCGGTCGCAACATCGACATCACGAAGATGAAGAGCATGAAGATCGCCACCTGCAGAATCGATGGGCCGATTGCGCCGAGATACATGTCGCCGACGGATTTGCCGAGCTGGTCGGCGAGAACGATGAGGACGAGGGACGGCGGGATGACCTGCGTGATCGTGCCCGATGCGGCGATGACGCCGGTGGCAAGCCGCGGATTATAACCGTATTTCAGCATGATCGGCAGCGAGATGACGCCCATGGTGATGACGGAGGCGGCAACCGTGCCGGTGATTGCGCCGAGGATCGCGCCGACGATGATGACGGCATATGCGAGACCACCGGGAATGGCGCCGAACAGCTTGCCGGTTCCCTCAAGCAGATCCTCCGCCAGTCCGCATCGCTCGAGGATTGCGCCCATGAAGGTGAAGAAGGGGATGGCGAGCAGAAGGTCGTTGGAGACGATGCCGAAGATGCGCAACGGCAAGGCCTGCAGAAAGGCCGGCGAAAAATGCTCGGTGAAGATGCCGATGACACCGAAGACGAGGCCGACAGTGGCAAGTGAGAAGGCAACCGGAAATCCGTAAAGCATGAAGATGATCATGCCGAGGAACATCAGAGGTGGAAGAATACCATATTCAAACATGGGAAATATCCTGAAGGTTCAGATCGGCGCGATCATTGCAGGGGCTTTTCATACTTCGTATCGAGCGCATAAAGCCCGTTGAGGGCGCCTATGCGCTTGATGAGTTCTGAAAACCCCTGAAGAACCAGCAGGGCGAAACCGGCGAAGATGACGAGTTTCACGGGCCAGCGGATGAGGCCGCCGGCATTGGAGGACATTTCGCCCTGATGCCAGGAGAGCGTGAACATGGGCCAGGACAGCCAGGCCAGATAAAAGCAGCCGGGCAGCAGGAACAGCACGATGCCGATAATATCCACCCAGATGCGGTTGCGCGGCGAAATCGCCCCATAGATGATGTCGACACGTACATGCTCGTTCATGCGCAGCGTATAGGATGCGCCGATCAGCACGATGAAGGCGAACATGTACCACTGGATTTCCAGCCAGCCGTTCGAACTGTAATTGAAGGCATAACGAACCATGGCGTTGCCGGCGCTGACAAGGCAGCAGATGAGCACCAGGTAACCGGCGACCTTGCCCAGAGCTTCGCTCGCAAGGTCTATCAAAGCACTTATTTTTAAAAGCGATTTCATGACTTTCCCCTCTTCCCTTGCCGGGCCCTTTGCGGGTTATGGCGAAGAAGAAAGCCGGGAACTTCCTCGGGGCGGCCGCGCTTCCACGCCTGTCCGCTCCTGCAAATTCCAGATTCCTCCCCACGGAATCCGTGTATGGGCAGGCTGCTTGAAAAGCAACCAAAACCGCCACAAAACGGTCCAAATAACGCCTCTATTCGACTATTGGCGTAGGACCATTGTTCAATTGCCGGTGCTGTTCTGTTTGTTCCGTATCGCCCTGGCGACGCGATGTTCTTTCACAGAGAACGCATTGCGCTTTTCGACGACTTCATGTTACCTCTGGCTACGGAGAGTCCGGCATGAGCCCGTAATCATACGCGGGAGAAATCGTCTTTTATGACGGCATGACGGATGGAGCAAAGGGGAAGCGGAATGAGCGAACACCACACGGGTCCGGTCGAAGTTGGCGCCGAGATGAATTACGTCGAGCACGAAAAGACCTATAACGGCTTTCTGGCTTTGACGAAATACGGCACCATGCTCCTGTGCGTGCTGATGCTGGCCATGGTCGCTGGCTTCTTCACCTCTGCGGGTTTTCTTGGTGGTCTTATCGTATTTCTGGTGCTCTCGGCCGCAGGCTTCATTCTGTTGCGCTGAACGATCTCCTTCGCGAGTGGTTTCCCGGTGTGGAAACCAGGCGACGCCGGACATCGGAAAGGCTAGTCATGAAGCGCCTGTTATCCTGCCTCATCCTGTTTGCGGCGCTTTCGCAGCCCGTTCTGTCGCGGGATCTTTTGCCGTCTGAGCAAGACAGGCTGCATACGCAGATTGAACGGTTCAGCGCCGCCTTGAACGGGCAGGATTTCGACACCGTCGGCAAGACGGTGCCGCCCAAAATCTTCGAGTTTATCGCAAGCGATGGGGGCGTGACCGTCGAACAATTGCGCAGCGCCCTGACGACGCAGATGCAGATGGCGCTCGCGGCGGTCAAGATAACCGAATTTACCATGGATAAAGGGGCGATCAGCGTTGAGCAGACGCCTGATGGAAGGCCCTATGCGCTCATTCCGACAAAGACGGTGATGGAAACCGGCGGCCAGACGATTGAGGCGAAATCCCATACACTCGCCTTGATGGATGGCACGGACTGGTATCTGCTACGCGTGAGCGATCAGCAGCAGGTTACGATCCTGCGAAAAGTCTATCCGTCCTTCGCTACGGTGGAATTCCCTGATGATTCCATGCAGCCGGTAAAATAACCCGCATATTGCTGTCAGGCCGCTTCAAGGCGGGCTTCGCGTTCTTCCCTTACGAAAAACGCCCCGGTCGGAAAGGATCGACCGAAATCGCGGTCTCCTCGCCGTTTGCCAGCTGGGTCACGAGGCGGGCCGTGGCTGCTGATTGCGTCAGTCCCAGATGGCCATGGCCAAAGGCGTAGATGACTGAGGGCGTGGTACGCGCTGTGCTGATGACGGGAAGACAGTCCGGCATTGACGGACGGAAACCCATCCATTGCGTTCCGCCTTCCACCTTGAGACCGGGCAGGAAACGCCCCGCCTTTTTCAGCATCGCTTCCGACCGCTTGAAATTCGGCTCCAGCTCCAGTCCGCCAAGCTCGACCGCACCGCCGACGCGGATGCCTGAAGACAGCGGTGTCACGACAAAGCCGTGATCGTTGAAATAGAGCTGGCGCGTCAGGTTGAAGGCACCGGCGGGCAGGGTGGTGTTGTAACCGCGCTCGGTTTCCAGCGGCACGATATTGCCAAGCGTCGCGGCAAGTTTCTTCGACCAGGCGCCGCAGGCGATTACCACCCTGTCGGCATCGATCTTGTCGCCATTTTCGAGGGTGACGATCGTGCTTTCGCCAACGGCGTCGATGCGTTCCGCCTCACCCTTGCGCAGGCTTGCGCCCCGGGCAATCACCAGATCGAAAATGGCGCGGGTGAAATCAAGGGGGTCGGAGACCTGCAGGCCATCTGGGGAGAACATGGCGTGGCGGAACTGCGGGGCAAGGCCCGGCTGCAGCTCGTCTATCTCACTGCGGCCGACACGCTCAAAGGAGAACCCGGCGCGTTGTTTTTCTTCCCAGCCCCTCGCCGCAGCATTCAAGCTTGCTTCTGTGTCATAAAGATCGAGTGTGCCGGTTTTCGAAACGAGGGACGAAAGCTCCGGCATGGCGGCGACATGCGCCATTTCACTGGCTGCCAGCCGGTTGATCTCGCTGAGTACCCTCAGCCCATGACGAAAGTTGCGCTCGGCGCTGGCACGCCAGAAACGCCAGAGCCAGGGGGCGATCTTTGCAGCATAGGCTGGTGGCACGCTGAGCGGGCCGAGCGGATCGAAAAGCCAGCGCGGCGCTTTTTTCATGATGCCGGGGGAGGGAATGGGGATGATTTCCGGAAAGGCCAGAATGCCGGCATTGCCGGAACTTGCACCGCCGGCAACTTCGCCACGTTCGAGAAGCACAACCTCTCGTCCGGCATTTTGCAGGTAAAGCGCCGCCATGGAACCGATAATGCCGGTGCCGATCACCAGCACGTCGCATTTCAGGGTTTTGGTCATTAGCGCTCCTGCAACACAAATCTTTCAGGCCCGCCATAACAATGAATGCGGTTTCAATGAAAGGCCGCATTGCGCCGCAGCCGCAGAAATATCAGCACTGTGGCAAATAAGCGGTCCACATCTGGGGGGATGCCGCATGCCGGAGGGGTTCGGGCCTTTCGGTTTTTTAGCGGCAGATTAGACCTGTGAGACGATGGTTATAGCTCATCATTAATCGCTATTTAACGGTGTCGAGCTAGTTTGCGTGCGGGCAGACCGATCAGTTTCATCTCTTGTCTAATTCAGGGTTGAGGAGGTCCGCAAACTGATCATTGTTGGGGGTTCGAAAGCATGTCTCATTTTTCTAAATTTGGTTTGGATGCATCTGCGGTGCTGGAAGCCCTGAACCGCTCACAGGCCATCATCGAGTTTGATCTGACCGGCAAGGTGCTCAAAGCGAACGATAATTTTTGCAAGGCCATCGGCTATAGCCAAAACGAGATCGTCGGGCTCCATCACCGCACATTCCTTTCCGCCGAAGATGCAGCGTCTGCGTCATACAAGACCTTCTGGGAAAAACTGGCCCGCGGCGAGCATGACAAGGGTCAATATCGTCGGCGTGCGAAAAGCGGTGCGGATATCTGGATCGAAGCCTCCTACAATCCGGTCTTCCGTTTCGGCAAACCCTACAAGGTCGTCAAGATCGCAACCGACATTACGGCCATCAAGCGCCAGAGCGCCGATGATAACGGCAAGCTCGCGGCGCTCTCCCGTGCCCAGGCCATGATCGAATTTTCGCCCGATGGAACGATCCTCAGCGCCAACGAAAATTTCCTCGAAGCGATGGGATATCAGGCGCAGGAGATCATCGGCAAGAACCACTCGATGTTCTGCGAACCCTCATATGCCGGGTCGATGGAATACCGCACCTTCTGGGAAGACCTGCGAACCGGCCGTTTCTCCACCGGCCAGTTCATGCGGCTTGGCAAGGATGGCAAACGCATCTTCATCCAGGCTTCGTACAACCCGATCCTCGATGATCGGGGACAGGTCTTCAAGGTTGCCAAATTCGCCTTCGACGTGTCGGACCGGGTGCATGCCGTGGAAGAGCTCGGCGCGGCGCTGGAGCGGCTTTCCCAATGCAACATCCGCGTCACGCTGGACAAGCCGTTCGTCGGCGAGTTCGAAGGGCTGCGGCGGGACTTCAACAAGTCCATCGCGGAATTCCAGAAAACGCTGGAGAATGTTCTCGGCCAGACCGGCGACCTGACCCGCAGCAGCCAGGAAGTCAGCGAAGCCTCCGTCAATCTCGCAGAACGCTCCCGCGAGCAGGCGGTGGCGCTGGAAGAGACCTCAGCGGCGCTTGAAGAGATAACCGCGACGGTTCGCTCCTCCACCGAGAACATGAAGGAAACGCGCAAACTCGTGCAGAGCGCGCGGACATCCACGGTGGCCTCCACGGAAGTGGTCGAACGGACGGTGGATGCCATGCAGCGCATCGAGACGGCATCGCGGGAAATCAGCCAGATCATCGGTGTTATCGATGAAATCGCTTTCCAGACCAACCTTCTGGCACTGAATGCCGGTGTTGAAGCAGCACGTGCAGGTGAGGCAGGCAAGGGTTTTGCCGTGGTGGCACAGGAAGTGCGCGAACTTGCACAACGTTCCGCCAATGCCGCCAAGGAAATCAAGGCGCTCATCAACAATTCCGGCAGCGAGGTTCTGGAAGGCGTCAGGCTGGTCGGCGAAACCGGTGAGGCGCTGAAGCAGATCGACGCGCTGGTCAGGCACATCGACGGCAATGTCGAGATGATTTCAAAGGCGGCCGACGAACAGGCCGTTGGCATCAGCGAAATCAACAAGGCGGTCAACCGGCTCGACCGGATGACGCAGGAAAATGCCGCGATGAGCGCGCGCACCACCGCAATTAGTGCCACGCTGGCTCAGGGTGCCGATGTGCTTGCGCAGCTTGTCAGCCTGTTCAAACTGAACCGTCGTAACATTCAGCGTGAAGACGGATCGTCCGTCCGGTCGGAATTTTCAAATGCCGGCCGGCGCGATCAACAATCAGGACGCGCTGCCGCGTGACAGGGCGGGGCTTCTGCCCGCCCTGACTTATCGATGAAATCTGGTGATGCGGGTGCCTTTGGTCAAAGGCATCCGCACGCCGTTATGTCCGCAATACCGGACGATCAATGCCGAGATGGTCACGCAGCGTCGTGCCCTCGTAATCCCTGCGGAACAGGCCGCGCTCCTGCAAAAGCGGCACGACCTCGCGGTTGAACTCTTCCAGCCCGCCGGGGAAGAAGGGCGGCATGACGTTGAAGCCATCGGCCGCACCATTTTCAAACCATTGCTGCATGCGGTCGGCCACATCTTTTGCCGTACCCATGACAATGTGGTGGCCGCGACCGGCGGCGACACGCAAAGCCAGTTCGCGGATCGTCAGCTTTTCACGGCGCGCCAGCTCTGTCAGAAGTTCGGCGCGGCTGCGCAGCTGGTCGGAGATCGGTAGGTCCGGCAGCGGACCATCGAGATCGTAATCTGCAAGGCTGTGGCCGATGCGTTCTTCAAGCAGCGGCATGGCGCTCTTGATGTCCGTCCAGCGGTTCAGTTCCTTCAGCTTTTCACCGGCCTCTTCGAAGCTGCTGCCGATGATCGGCATGAAGCCCGGCATCACGGCCACACTTGCCGGATTGCGGCCGAATTTCTCCACGCGGGCTTTAAGGCTCGTATAAAAGGCCTGCGCTTCGGAAATCGCCTGCTGGGCGGTGAAGACGATATCGGCGGTGCGGGCGGCGAGATCCTGCCCCGGCCCGGAAGAGCCGGCCTGTATGAGAACCGGGTGGCCCTGCGGCGAGCGTGGAATATTGAGCGGCCCCTTGACCGTGAAATATTTGCCCTCATGATTGAGGATATGGACCTTTTCCGGATCGACGTAACGGCCCGCCTGCTTGTCCTTGACGAAGGCGTCGTCATCCCAGCTGTCCCACAGCCCGCGAACGACATTCACATATTCTTCCGCCACCGCATAACGTTCGTCATGCTCGGGGTGGTCCTTGGAAAAATTGGCCGCCGTGCGGGCATAGGATGTGGTGACGATGTTCCACGCCGCGCGGCCGTGGCTGAGATGATCGATGGAAGCGAAGGCGCGGGCGGTGTGATAGGGCTCGCCATAGGTGGTGGAGGCGGTGGCGGCCAGCCCGATCTTGTCTGTCACCATGGCAAGGGCGGCAAGCAGGGTCAGCGGCTCGAAGCGGGCAATCATGGAAGGATGCGCGTCAACGCCGCTGGTCAGTCCGTCGGCCAGAAAAACCATGTCGAACTTCGCTGCTTCCGCCATTTTCGTGACGCGGGTGAGCAGGTCAAAATTCTCGCTGCCAGCCTCCGCATCGGGGTGACGCCAGCCGGAAACGTGGTGCCCGGCGCCCTGCAGGAAAAGGCCGAGATGCATCTGTCTTTTGCGGGTCGTATTGGTCATGGGGTCATGCCTTCATGTCGGTCGTGTTATATTTCAGTTGCCAGAAGCGTTTCGAGCTTCCTGAGATCGGCTGCGGTTTTCATGGAACGCACCAGTGCCGGAATTTCGGCGAATTTCTCATTGCCGCCGGTGGCATCGGCGAATTTCTCCGTCGGATCGTCGATACCGGGCAGGCCGTCGATGCGGCGTGACAGCAATGTTCCGTCTTTCTTTGTCACATCGATGACCACGAAACGGGTGGTCGGATCGGGGGACAGGCGGCGGGCTGTTTCATCATGCCGGCGCGAGACTTTTGCCGAAAGTGTAAGCAGGTCGGCACGAACAGGGCGCTCGTCGAAATGGCCAATCCCGAGTGCTCCATCGGCAAGCGCTGCGGCAAAAACATATTCGGGGCTGAAGCGCGCATCGATGCCGGTAGCGGGCGTGGCGGTGCCGACAAGGGCGGCATCTCCGCCCGGCGGGAAGGTGATGATAACAGTTTCGATCTCGTCCGGCGTCAGATCATGCGCGTTACGCAGTGCCAGCGCGCCGACGGCGACGGGGTGGGCGGCGGTGCAGCAGGGAAAGGCTTTGAGCGTCAAGCCAGGCGAGACGATCTGCCAGGGCGCGCCCCAGCCAGACAGGACCCGTTTGGGTTGCTCTGCACCAAAGGCGAAGGCGGAATAAAAGCCGATGGGGTTTTCCAGAAAATCCGGTGCGCCCTGAAACCCTGAGCGTGCCAGCCGCGCGGCGGTGAGGCCGGCGCGGGTGGCAAGCCCGGCATGCAGCGGCTTGGCATCGAACCCGAATTGCAGACGCAGCCCGGCCGATTGCGTGGCGGCAAGGCCAAGTGCGACCGCTGTGGTCTGCGGATCGAATTTCAGAAGATGGGCGATGGCAGCGGCAGCGCCGATAGGGCCGAGCGTGGCGGTGGCGTGGAAGCCGTTTTCGTAATGTTTGGTGCCAAGCGACAAGCCAATCCGCGCCATCGTCTCCAGCCCGACAATATAGGCGGCGATAAAGGCGTCCGCCGTCGAATTTTCCTCGACCGCAACGGCCAGAAGTGCGGGAATGATGGCGACGGTGGGGTGGCCGCGCACGCTGCCATGCACATCATCATAATCAAGCACATGGCCGGCATGGCCGTTGATGAGGGCGGCGGTAAAGACGTCTGTGCGCAGGTCATGGCCGATGATGCCGGCCGTGCCTTGCGTGCCTGTCGTGAAGGTATCGATCAGAATTTTCGTGCTTCTGTCGGCAGCACCGCCCAGTACGCAGGCGAAAAAATCGATCAACGCCGTGCGGGCAATCGTCACCGCCTCATCGTCGCGCAGCGGATCAGACGCGGCGATGGCTTCGGCCAGTTGAAGGGTGAGTTTTTCTTCGGTGGCCATGGTGTCAGATCCCCTCGCCATCATTGAGCCGTGCCGCCTGTCCTCCCAGACCCTTGACGAAGGCGTTGATGCGCGGATTGGTCGACTTGTAGAAGATATGATCAGGCGTGCCCTGGTCAACGATCAGGCCGTTTTCGGTGAACACGATCTTGTCGCTGATTTCCTCGGCAAAGCGCATTTCATGGGTCACGAGAATGCTGGTCATGCCGTCATTGACGAGATCGCGGATGACGGCGAGCACCTCGCCCACGGTTTCCGGGTCCAGCGCCGAGGTGACCTCATCAAACAGCACCAGTTCCGGTCGCATGGCAAGAGCGCGGGCAATCGCCACGCGTTGCTGCTGGCCGCCGGAAAGCTGGCCGGGATAGGCATCGACCTTCTGGGAAAGGCGGACCTTTTCCAGCAGTTCGCGAGCATGACGCTCGGCTTCAGCCTTCGGTGTGCCGAGGATTTTGATCGGCGCGATGGTGATGTTTTCCATGACGGTCAGATGCGGGAAGAGGTTGAACTGCTGGAAGACGATGCCGATACGCTTGCGCAGTGCGATGCGCTCGGCCTCGGTCTTCAGCTGGTCTACCCGGGTGCCACCAACGGTGATCTTGCCGGATTGCGGGATGAGCAGGCCGTTGATGCAGCGCAGGATAGTGGACTTGCCGGAGCCGGAAGGGCCGATGATGGAAACGGCGTCGCCCTTGTTGACCGTGAGGTCGATGCCTTTCAGGACCTGGTTGTCGCCGAAGGAGAGATGAATTCCTTCGAGTTCGACAAGCGCTTGGGCGGTTTGTGGTGCGGGTGCGGACATGGCTTGTTCCAATCAGCGGGAAGCGAAGCGCCGCTCGAGGCGCTGCGTGAAACGGGAGACGGGATAGCAGAACAGGAAGAACGCCATCAGAACGGTGAGATAGACCACGACGGTGAAATCGTTGCGCTGCACGGCGGTGCTGGCGTCTGTTGCGGCATGCAGCAACTCATGCACGCCGACCAGTGAGGCAAGCGCCGTGCCCATGGTGATCGAGGCATAAAGGTTCATCCATGGCGGCAGCGAACGTTTCACGCATTGCGGCAGGATGATCCAGCGCAGGGTCTGATTGCGTGAAAAACCAAGACCCTGGGCGGCTTCCCATTGCGCGGTGGGGATGGACTGGATGGCGCCGCGGGTGATTTCGGCAATATGAGCGCTGGCCGGAATGGCAAGCCCGACCACGGCCTTGATCCAGTCCGGAAACGGAATGTAATTGCCGAAGGCGACGATCTCGAAGGGGAAGATGTAGGTCGCGGCAAAGATCAGCACCAGATGCGGGGCGTTGCGGAAGATCTGCACATAGGTGAGCGCCGGTGCGCGCACGAGGCGATAGGGCGCAAGCTCCATGATGCCGAGCAGGACGCCGATGAACGTGCCGATGGCGATCGCAAGGATGCTGATCAGCACGTTCATGGCGAAACCCTTGGCCAGATAGGGCAGCCATTGCAGCAGCACCTGACCGAGCGACGGATCGAGGATCAGCCACAGAATGACTGATATCAGCACGCCGAGCAGCAGAATGGTGCCGAAGGGCAGCTTTTTTGCCGCCCGCGTTTGAGAAACCACCGCGCTCATTGACCGAACCCCGGAACCGCAAGGCGCCGCTCAAGCCAGAGACCGGCCCTTGCGACGATGAAATTGATGACGCTGAAGAAAAGGAGGATAACGAGCATCAGCTCGACCACATTGTCGCGCTGCGTCCAGATCAGGATCGAGGCATAGGTGATTTCACCGACCGCAATTGCCGAACCGACCGTGGTGAGCTTCACCAGATTGACGAGATTATTGATGATCGAGGGCAGCGCCGTGCGGATCGCCAGCGGAAACTCCACATAGCGTAAAATCTCGAAGGAGCTGAAACCGATCGCGCGCGCCGCTTCGATGGTGGTGGCTGGAACCGCTTCGATGCCGCCGCGCAAGGCCTCCGCATGGAAGGCGGCGATATGCAGGCCGGTGATGGCGACGACCCAGAAGAATGGCGTCAGCGGGTTGTTCTGCGCGCCGCCCAGCACGTTGGAAATCAGCATGTTAAGCACGAGGAAACCGCACATCAGCTGCACCAGCGTCGGCGTGTTGCGCGTCAGTTCCACATAGGCGCGCACCGGGCCGGCGAGCCAGACTTTGCCTGATGTCAGCATGGCCGCGAAAATGAAGCCGAAGATGAGGCTGAGCGGCAAAGTGACGGCGACGAGGATGAGCGTCATCTTCATGCCGTCAAGCCAGATCTGAACCTCGTAACCGCTGTTCAGAAAATCATAGTTGAGGCCGAGATGCGCGGCGAGTTCAATGAAGCGCGCTGTAAATGAATCCTGCATCGGAAATCCATGCTGTTATCGCGGAACCGCCCGGCGGGCGGCGCCAGAATGGCCTGCCTTGTTATAAAGCAGAAAAGAACGGCAGGCGAAACCGGCCGTTCCTGATGGTCATGGGAAATCACTCCGCGTGTTCGGCATCATCCTCACCCTGCGGTGACGAGAGGCATGAAACGGAGAGACCCTGCGTCGGTCTTATTGCGCGGCGGAAAGCTTCTTCTGCTGCTCTTCCATGTAGCCGATGCTTGGCAGGCGGTTCGCCTTGGCGAATTCGATCATCTTGCCGGAAGCGTGCAGCTCCTTGACGATCTTGTCCAGAGCGGCCTGCGTGTCAGCCTCACCCTTGCGCAGCCAGATCACGGAATCGGAAGGGATGAGGTCGGTGGGAATAAGAATGCCGTAATCCTTCCACTCGTCGGCGCGGTCCTGCAGCATCAGGCTCAGCGTGCCGTTGACGTGAACGGAAACATCGCAATTGCCGCCCTTCAGCGCCAGCAGCGATTCCGGCTGGCTCGGCAGCGCCTTAACCTGCGCGCCATACTGCTCGATCAGCGGCTGGGTGTAGTTGGAGCCCTGCGATACGCAGGCAATCTTGCCCTTCAGATCCGACCAGTCCTTGATGCCACTGTCCTTGCGGCCGATGGCGGCGCCACCCTGGCGGTCATACGGGGTCTGCACGTAATCGAGGGTTTTGGCGCGTTCTTCGGTGTACTGCATGTTGGCGATGAGAATGTCGACCTTGCCCTGCTGCAGGAACTGTACGCGGTTGGGCGGGGTAACGGTTTCGGTGACCAACTCGACGCCGAGGCCGGCAGCCAGCGCCTTGGCGACATCGATGTTGAGGCCCTTCTGCTCCTGCGTCTTCGGATCGATGAAACCGAAAGGCGCACCAGAGAGGATGACACCGACGGTGAGCTTGCCGCGACCCTTGATACGGTCAAGCGTTGCATCCGCATGGGCGGCAGTGGCCATCGAAGCGATGACGACGGTTCCGGCAATGAGTTTTGCGGCAAATCTGGAAAAAGAGAGGGCCATGGGTATTTCCTTTTGATTGTAGGTGGAAACTACATGAGGCACCCGCCAAGAGCGAGAATTGGCATTGCGCAAAAAATACTATGAATAAAATCGTGTTCCAATAAAGCTTTGAGGGCGAAAAAATATCCTAATAATTTAAAATCGTAGAATCCTGTTCTTTGTCTGCGTCTGCCGTAAGGGCGCGCAGGACAATCCGGACACCGTTTGTCGACCGAATGGCCAATGGGAAAACGAACGAATGCCGCCTATTTCTTCTCCCCGAGGGGGAGAAGGTCGCGGCAGCGGGATGAGGGGGCAAGGGTCGTGAGATACGGCAACGTTGCCCCCCTCATCCGACCCTTCGGGCCACCTTCTCCCCGGCGGGGAGAAGAAACAAGTGGCACGCCCTGTGCTTATCTCCCGGCGTTATAAGCCGCGATCGCGGCCATGTTGACGATATCGCTGTCCTTCGCACCCATCGAGGTGATCTGCACCGACTTGTCGAGGCCGACGAGAAGCGGGCCGATGACGGTTGCGCCGCCCAGTTCCTGCAGCATCTTGGTGGAGATGGAGGCGGAATGGATGGCCGGCATGACCAGAACGTTGGCCGGGCCGGAAAGGCGGGCGAAGGGATATTGGCTCTGCATGCGATGATGGTTCAGCGCCACATCGGCCGACATCTCGCCGTCGACCTCGAAATTGACGTTGCGCCGGTCGAGGATTTTCACCGCCTCGCGCACCTTGTCGGAACGCTCGCCGGTCGGCTGGCCGAAGGTGGAATAGGCAAGCATGGCGACACGCGGTTCGTAACCGAAACGGCGGGCGAGGCCGGCTGCCTCTTCGGCGATATCAGCCAGGTCTTCGGCCGACGGCATGTCGTGTACGGCGGTATCGGCGACGAATACGGTGCGGTTGCGCGAGACAACCAGCGAAACGCCGATGACGCGATGGCCGGGCTTGGTGTTGATGCAGCGGCGGATATCCTCGAGCGCCGTCGAATAGTTACGGGTAACGCCGGTGACCACGGCGTCCGCATCGCCCATCGCCACCATGCAGGCGGCGAAGTGGTTACGGTCATTGTGGATCAGGCGCTGCACGTCGCGCAGCAGGAAGCCGCCGCGTTGCAGCCGCGCATAGAGATAATCGACATAGGCATCGACGCGGCTGGAGAGGCGGGCATTGGTGATCTCGATATTGGCGCGGTCGAGATCGATGCCGGCACGTTCGGCATTGGCCTTGATGATATCGTCGCGGCCGAGCAGGATGGCGGTGCCAAGACCTTGAGCGGTGAACGAAATCGCCGCGCGCATGACCTGTTCTTCTTCCGCTTCGGCAAAGACCACGCGCTTTGGCGAGCGGCGCACGCGCTCGTAAAGACGCTGCGTCGTCGAGGCCATCGGGTCGCGGCGGGCGGAAAGCTCGCGGGCATAGGCGTCGAGATCAGGCAGTTCGCGCTGGGCGACGCCGGTCTCGATGGCGGCTTTCGCCACGGCCACCGGAATGGCCGAGATCAGACGCGGATCGAAGGGAACGGGAATGATATATTGCGGCCCGAAACGCGGGCGGTTGCCCTGATAGGCGGCGGCCACATCGTCAGGCACGTCTTCACGGGCGAGATCGGCCAGCGCCTGCGCGGCGGCGATCTTCATCGCGTCGTTGATCTGGCGGGCGCGCACATCGAGCGCGCCGCGGAAGATGTAGGGGAAGCCGAGGACATTGTTGACCTGGTTCGGATAATCCGAACGGCCGGTCGCCATGATGGCGTCGTCGCGGATGCGTGAAACTTCTTCCGGTGTGATTTCCGGGTCCGGATTGGCCATGGCGAAGATGATCGGCTTCGGCGCCATGGAGCGGATCATGTCTTCGCTGAAAGCGCCCTTCTGCGACAGGCCGAAGACCACATCCGCACCCTTCATGGCTTCCGCCAGCGTGCGATCATTGGTTTTTACCGCATGGGCGGATTTCCACTGGTTCATGCCTTCGGTGCGGCCCTGATAGATCACGCCCTTGGTATCACAAAGCGTGATGTTTTCCGGGTTGAAGCCCATGGCCTTGATAAGGTCCATGCAGGCGATGGCAGCAGCGCCCGCGCCATTGCAGACCAGTTTCGTCGTCTTGAAATCGCGGCCGGTCAGCTCAATGGCGTTGATGAGACCGGCGGCGGCGATGATGGCGGTGCCGTGCTGGTCGTCATGGAAAACGGGAATATCCATCAGCTCGCGCAGGCGGCTTTCGATGATGAAACATTCCGGCGCCTTGATGTCTTCCAGATTGATGCCGCCGAAGGATGGGCCGAGGTAACGCACGCAATTGATGAATTCATCCGCATCTTCGGTATCGACCTCGAGGTCGATGGAATCGACATCGGCGAAGCGCTTGAAGAGGACCGATTTGCCTTCCATGACCGGCTTGGAGGCGAGCGCGCCGAGATTGCCGAGACCGAGGATCGCGGTGCCGTTGGAGATGACCGCCACCATGTTGCCACGTGTCGTATAATCGTAAGCCGTTGCCGGATTTTCGGCGATGGCTTTCACCGGAACAGCCACGCCCGGCGAATAGGCGAGCGACAGATCCCGCTGCGTCGCCATCGGCTTGGTCGGGGTGATTTCCAGTTTCCCCGGTCTGCCCTCAGAGTGGAAATCCAGGGCTTCCTGATCCGTAACCGATGTTCTGGTGCTGGCGGTTTTTGGCGTATCGGACATGGGCTGTGTGCGCTTTCCTGTCGTTATCAGTATAAAAATATTCGTTGTTGTTATGGTATTTTTTGCACGCCTGCCAAGCCTTGAATGTTGTTCAGTGCAGCAAATTTAAGCGTGATGAAATTTGCGGCCGATTCAATCGATTAAGTCAATATTCTTCGCCTGGCGCGGGGTCGGCAGGTTCGGTGGATCAGTGCTCCCGCTGCCGAAAGGGGGTTCCCATTTTCCGCGATATTTTCGTGCCGCATCGGATGGAACCTCACAAGCGACCTTGCGTTAGCGGAGGAACCCGCAGGCAATATACATGCCCTCCAGCTGCCCTTGCCATCTATTCACCAAGCTTTCACAGGGCGAATTTATGAGCTTGCGCTTGTGTGCCCGTGAACCGATGATGGCAGCATTGGCAAATATGTATATTGTCCGGCGCGCCGGGAAATTTTTTAGAGTTGGAAAGGTTTTATTGTGAAGGAACACTCTCGAAAGATCACGCCGGTTCTTCTTGCTGGCGGTGCTGGTTCGCGGCTCTGGCCTGTTTCGCGTGACCAGCTGCCCAAGCAGTTCCAGCCGTTGGTCGGCAATCTTTCGACCTATCAACAGACGTTGATGCGGGTGGGCGACAAGGGGCTTTATGCCGAGCCGCTGGTGATCACCAATGAGGATTTCCGTTTCTTCGCCCGCCGTCAGGCCGAAGAGATCGACCTGCCGGCAACGGTGGTGCTGGAGCCTGCCCGCCGCGACAGCGCCGCCGCCATGGCCGCAGCCGCCGTTCTGGCCGAGCGCCGTGAGCCAGGATGCCTGGTACTGGCGCTTGCCGCCGACCATGTGGTGCTTGATGCCGACAAGTTTTCCGACGCCGTGAAACTCGGCGCAAAAGCCGCCGATCAGGGCAATATCGTCGTCTTCGGTCTGGTGCCGACCGAGCCGCGCACTTCCTATGGTTATATCAAGCCGGGTGAGGCGATCGACGGTGAGGCCGATCTCAGCGCCGTCGATGCCTTCGTGGAAAAACCTGACATGAAGACGGCGATTTCCTATCTGGAAAAAGGGTATCTCTGGAACTCCGGCAACTTCCTGTTCCGCTCCGACGTGATGATCGCCGAACTCACGGCCTTCGCGCCGGAGATTCTTTCGGCAGTGACGCAGGCGGTCGAGCAATATGAAAGCGACCTTGGCTTTGTTCGCTTGCATCAGGAAAGCTTCGAGGCTTCGCCGAAAAACTCCATCGATTATGCGGTGATTGAAAAAACCAAACGCATGGCGGTGGTGCATGGCCATTTCCGCTGGTCGGATATCGGCAGCTGGGACGCGATCTGGGAGATTGCCGACAAGCACGGCAATGACAATGCGCTCGAGGGCGATGGCGTGTTCATCGATTCCGAGGGCTGCCTCATTCACTCCACGCAATTGCTGACGACAGTGGTGGGCGCCAAGGATCTGGTGGTGGTGGCCACCAAGGATGCGGTTCTGGTGGTGCCGAAAAACCGGGTGCAGGATGTGAAAGGGCTGGTGGAGACGCTGAAGGACGGCGACCATGCGCCGCAGACGCAGACGCACAAACGCGTTTATCGTCCCTGGGGTTATATCGAACACATGTATGTGGACGAGCGCTACCGGGTGGGCCATATCACGGTCGATCCCGGCCACCGCATCTCGTTCCAGAAACATTATCACCGTTCGGAACACTGGATCGTCGTCAAGGGAACGGCGACGGTGACGATTGGCGAAGAAACGAAGCTGCTGACGGAAAACCAGTCGGTTTATATCCCGATCGGCCAGCCGCACCGGCTTGCCAATGAGGGGCAGATCCCGCTTGAACTGGTTGAAATCCAGACTGGAGCCTATATCGGCGAGGATGATGTCATCCGCATCGAGGATGATTACAAGCGGCAATAATATCGCCGGCCGTATGAAATCCGTATGATCGAAGGCGAGTCGGACTGCTGTCCGGCTCGCCTTTTCCCGTTCACGATGCCAGTGCGGTTACGCAATGGGCAAAGGCATGGGAAAACATCGCCGCCTCCAGTCCCCGGCGCCGGCCCGCACGGTTTCCCGGCCTGTAAAAGCCCCGAAATGACCCTGAATAGATTCGTATTTTAGGCGGTTGCCTAATCAAAAATCTTCGCATACGTTCCAACTGCAACGTTTCAGTGAGGGAGGAGACTCATGCGAATGCGTGTTATTTCTGCGGCCTTTTTGGCCAGTGTCATGATTCCGGCAGGCATGGCCGGGGCTACCGATCTTGAGGTGACCCATTGGTGGACATCGGGCGGCGAAGCCGCGGCGGTGGCCGAGCTTGCCAAGGCTTTCGATGCGACCGGCAATAAATGGGTGGATGGCGCAATTGCCGGTTCGGGCGGTACGGCCCGTCCGATCATGATCAGCCGCATCACCGGCGGTGACCCGATGGGCGCCACCCAGTTCAACCACGGCCGGCAGGCGGAAGAGCTGGTGCAGGCCGGCCTGATGCGCGACCTTTCAGATGTTGCCGAAAAGGGCAATTGGAAAGAGGTCATCAAGCCCGCAAGCCTGCTCGATAGCTGCACCATTGATGGCAAAATCTATTGCGCACCGGTCAACATTCATTCCTGGCAATGGCTGTGGCTTTCCAACGAAGCCTTCAAGAAGGCGGGCGTTGAGGTTCCAAAGAACTGGACGGAATTTGTTGCGGCCGCACCGGCGCTGAAAAAGGCCGGCATCCAGCCGCTCGCGCTCGGTGGGCAGGCATGGCAGGCCAACGGCCTGTTCGACACGCTGACGCTTTCGATTGGCGGCAAGGATCTCTACCAGAAAGTCTATGGCGACAAGGATGCCGAAGCGGCAGCCGGGCCCGATATGGCAAAGATTTTTGCGGCGGCCGTCGAGGCGCGCGACATGGCCAAGGGCACCAATGTTCAGGACTGGAACCAGGCGACCAACCTGGTCATAACCGGCAAGGCCGGCGGCCAGATCATGGGTGACTGGGCGCAGGGTGAATTCCAGCTGGCCAATCAGAAGGCCGGTACGGATTATTCCTGCCTGCCGGGTCTTGGCCTCAATGACTATATCACCACTGGTGGTGACGCTTTCTATTTCCCGGTCCTGAAGGACGAGGCGAAAACCAAGGCGCAGGACGTGCTGGCTGAAACCATCGTCGATCCGAAAACGCAGGTCGCCTTCAACCTGAAGAAAGGCTCGCTGCCGATCCGTGGCGACGTCGATCTCAACGCCGCCAATGACTGCATGAAGAAGGGGCTGGCAATTCTGGCCAAGGGCAATGCGCTCACCAGCACCGACCAGCTGATTTCTGCCGATACGCAGAAACAGAAGGAAGACCTGATGGCCGAATTCTTCGCTGGCTCGATGTCGGCGGCAGATGGCCAGAAGCGCTTCGCGGACCTCATCGGTTCCGCTGACTGATTGTGATCTCTCCGGGTTGGGGAGCGGTTCGCCGCTCCCCGCTCCAACGTCCGGTCCGTGCGATAATCACCAGTGCGGGCAGAGGTTTCATGCGGTAAGGCTTTTGCCTGACCGTTTACTGTAACGTTACAGGAGGAGGTAACATGGCAGGTCAAACGCGCTCCAGGCGTCCAAATCAGCTTTTTCGCAATCTCAATTCCAAGATTGCCTCCATTCCCATGATCTTGACCGCCATGGTGATCTTCCTCGGCGGCACGGTCTGGACGGTGATTTATTCCTTCACCAATTCCAAGCTTCTGCCGCGGGCGAGCTTCATCGGTTTTGATCAGTATGAGCGGCTCTGGGCAGCACCACGCTGGATCGTTTCCATCCAGAATCTGGCGATCTATGGTATTTTGTCTTTGATCTTCAGTCTCGTCATCGGCTTCGTGCTGGCGGCGCTGATGGACCAGAAAATCCGGTTCGAAAACACCTTCCGCACCATTTTCCTTTATCCCTTTGCACTGTCCTTCATCGTTACCGGCCTTGTCTGGCAATGGCTGTTGAACCCGGAATTCGGCATCCAGTCCGTGGTCCGCTCGATGGGCTGGGAAAGCTTCACCTTCGATCCGCTCTATAATTCGCAGATCGTCATCTACGGCATCCTGATTGCGGCGCTCTGGCAGGGCACTGGGCTCGTCATGTGCCTGATGCTGGCGGGTCTTCGCGGCATAGACGAGGATATCTGGAAGGCGACGCGTGTTGACGGCATCCCGATGTGGAAGACGTATATTCTCATCATCATTCCGATGATGCGGCCTGTCTTCATCACCACCCTCGTCATCATCGCCAGCGGCATCGTCAAGGTTTACGATCTTGTCGTGGCGCAGACGAGCGGCGGACCGGGCATCGCATCTGAAGTGCCGGCGAAATATGTCTATGACTACATGTTTCAGGCGCAGAACCTGGGGCAGGGCTTTGCCGCCTCGACCATGATGCTTCTGACTGTCGCGATCATCGTCATTCCATGGGCCTACCTCGAATTCGGAGGCAAGAAGCGTGGCTAATATCAGCACATTAAATACGGTCGCGGCCGCCACCGATGCGGTTGCCAAAGACCTTTCCGGCCCGCGCGGCAGGAAGCCGAGGAAAACCTTTTCCCGCCGCAACATCATTCTTTACGGCACGCTGTTTGTGGCCGCCGCCTATTACCTGCTGCCGCTTTACGTGATGGTCGTCACCTCGTTGAAGGGCATGCCGGAAATCCGGCTTGGCAATATTTTCGCACCGCCGGTGGAAATCACCTTCGAACCTTGGGTCAAAGCCTGGGCGAATGCCTGCACCGGCCTGAATTGCGACGGGCTTTCGCGCGGCTTCTGGAACTCGGTGCGCATTCTTGTTCCTTCCGTCGTCATTTCGATCGTTGTCGCTTCCGTCAGCGGCTACGCCATGGCCAACTGGAAGTTCAAGGGGTCGGAGCTGTTCTTCTCGATCCTCATCATCGGCGCTTTCATCCCCTATCAGGTGATGATCTATCCGATTGTCATCGTACTGCGGGAAATGGGTGTTTATGGCACGCTGACCGGTCTCGTCATCGTGCACACCATCTTCGGCATGCCGATCCTGACGCTGCTGTTCCGCAATTATTTCGCCTCTTTGCCGGAAGAATTGTTCAAGGCGGCGCGCATTGATGGCGCCAATTTCTGGCAGATCTATTTCCGCATCATGCTGCCCATGTCGCTGCCGATCTTCGTTGTCGCGATGATCCTGCAGGTGACCGGCATCTGGAACGACTTCCTGTTCGGCGTGGTGTTCACGCGGCCGGAATATTACCCGATGACGGTGCAGCTCAATAATATCGTCAACTCCGTGCAGGGCGTGAAGGAATACAACGTCAACATGGCCGCAACCCTTCTGACGGGTGCCGTGCCGCTGATCGTTTATTTCGTCTCCGGCAGGCTTTTCGTCCGCGGCATTGCCGCAGGCGCAGTAAAAGGTTGAGCTATATGAACAAAAGCGTTTCCATCCGCGATCTATCCCTGTCCTTCGGTGCCGTTACCGTGCTGAAAGACCTCAATCTCGATATTTACGACGGCGAATTCCTCGTCCTGCTCGGCTCTTCCGGCTGCGGCAAGTCGACCCTTCTTAATTGCATCGCCGGCCTTCTGGAGCCAACCGACGGGCAGATCTTCATCAAGGACCGCAACGTCACCTGGGAGGAGCCGAAGGATCGCGGCATCGGCATGGTGTTCCAGTCCTATGCGCTTTATCCGCAGATGACGGTGGAGAAGAACCTGTCCTTCGGTCTGCAGGTCGCCAAGGTGCCGAAAGAGGAAATCGAGCGGCGCGTAAAAAGGGCGGCCGGTATCCTGCAGATCGAGCCGCTGCTGAAGCGCAAGCCGGCCGAGCTTTCCGGTGGCCAGCGCCAGCGCGTCGCGATCGGCCGGGCACTGGTGCGCGATGTCGACGTGTTCCTGTTCGATGAACCGCTCTCCAATCTCGATGCCAAGCTGCGCTCGGAACTGCGTGTGGAAATCAAGCGGCTGCACCAGTCGCTGAAGAACACCATGATCTATGTGACGCATGACCAGATCGAGGCGCTGACGCTGGCCGACCGCATCGCCATCATGAAAAGCGGCGTCATCCAGCAACTTGCCGATCCCGTCACCATCTATAACAAGCCGAAGAACCTCTTCGTTGCCGGCTTCATCGGTTCGCCCTCAATGAATTTCCTGCGCGGCGAGCTGATCGAAAAGGACGGCAAGGTGGCCTTCGCCACCAACGGCGTCACCTTTTCGCTGGACGGTTATCAGCCGGAAGCACCGCTCACCGCGGGCCGCGCCGTGGTTCTCGGCGTTCGCCCCGAACATGTGCGTGTCGATGCCGATATCGTCGGTGGCGAGGTGCATGAGGCGATCGTCGATATCGAGGAGCCGATGGGTGCCGACAATCTGATCTGGCTGAAACATGCCGGCCACACCATGTCGGTGCGCGTCGGCGGTCACCGGCGGTTTTCGCCCGGCACCAAGGTTCGCCTCGGCCTCGACCTGACCATGGCCTCGTTGTTCGACGCCGGGAGCGAGGATCGGCTTTAAGCGCGCGGTTATTCCCCCCACACACAATCCCAAGACCAACATCTCTATGGAGGAGACAATGACAGAACTCGGTTTCCAGCTTTACAGCGCCCGCAATTTCCAGCCTTTTTCCAACATTCTGAAGAAGCTTTCGGCGGCGGGTTACAAACAGGTCGAAGGTTATGGCGCCATGTATGCCTCTCTGGATGATGCCGGTTTGAAGGGCCTGCGCGCCGAACTTGATGCCAACGGTCTTTCCATGCCAACAGGCCATTTCGGCCTCGATCTTCTGGAAGGCGATCCGAAAAAGGCGCTCAATATTGCCAAGGTTCTGGGTGTGGAGGCGATCTATTGCCCGTACCTGATGCCCGACCAGCGCCCGGCGGATGCCGCAGGCTGGTTCGCCTTCGGCAAGCGGCTGCAGGAAGCCGGCAAACCCTTCGTGGATGCCGGGCTGACCTTCGGCTGGCACAACCACGACTTCGAGTTCAAGGCGCTTGCCGATGGCTCCACCCCGCAGGAACAGATCTTTGCCGGCGGACCGGACCTGAAATGGGAAGCGGATATCGCCTGGATTATCAGGGGCAATGCCGATCCGCTCGCCTGGATCGAAAGCTATGGCAAGCGCATCACCGCCGTGCACGTAAAAGATATCGCATCATCTGGCGAAAACACGGATGAGGACGGCTGGGCGGATGTCGGCCATGGCACGGTGGACTGGAAGGGCCTTGTCGCGGCGCTGAAGGCCAAATCCGCCACGAAACATTTCGTGGTCGAACACGATAATCCAAAAGACATCGACCGGCTGATCACCCGCTCGATCGCCTCGTTCAAAACCTACTAAGTCTCACATTTCGGAGTTTTATCATGGCCAGAGATCTTGGCGTCGGCATCATTGGATGCGGCAATATCTCGTCTGCTTACTTTTCGCTGGCGCCGCTCTTCAAGGGCATCAAGGTGCTCGCCTGCGCCGACCTCAACCGCAATGCAGCGGAACTGAGGGCGGAAGAATTCGGCGTTGTCGCGCAGTCCATCGAGGAACTGCTCGCCAACCCCGAAATCGATGTGGTGGTGAACCTCACCATTCCCGCCGCGCATTTTCCGGTATCGAAAGCGGCGCTCGAGGCAGGCAAACACGTCTATTCGGAGAAGCCGCTGGTGCTCTCGCTGGAGGAGGGCGAAGAACTACGGCGCATCGCCCGCGAAAAGAAGCTTTCCGTTGGCTGCGCACCAGATACCTTCCTCGGTGGTGCGCATCAGCTTGCCCGACAATATATCGATGACGGCAAGGTTGGCCGCATCACCTCAGGAACGTGCCATGTGATGAGCCCTGGCATGGAGATGTGGCATCCCAATCCGGGCTTCTTCTTCCTGAAGGGCGGCGGGCCGATCCTCGATCTCGGCCCCTACTACGTTGCCAATCTCATCAACCTCATTGGCCCGGTAAAGCGTGTGGGTGCGCTGACGACGATGGCGAACCCCACCCGCACGGTGACCAGCCAGCCGATGAATGGCGAGATCATTCCGGTGGAAACGCCGACCAATATCCACGCGCTCTTGGAATTCGTGAACGGTGCGACGATAACGCTTTCGGCCAGCTGGGACGTCTGGTCGCACCGCCACGCCAATATGGAGCTTTACGGCACGGAAGGCTCGATCTACGTACCGGACCCGAACTTCTTCGGCGGTGTGGTGGAGGCCAGCGGCCGCGACAAGAACATCCAGCCGCTGGAAGAATGGGCGCATCCCTTCGGTGTTGCCAATCAGGAAAGCCCGAACGGCCCGCGCGCGAATTACCGCACGGCCGGCCTTGCGGATATGGCGATTGCCATCCTTGAAGGTCGTGACGCCCGCTGCTCGCTCGACCGCTCATTGCACGGCATCGATGTGATGACCTCGATCCTGAAATCAGGCGAAGAAGGCCGCTTCATCGAGATGACGACGACCTGCACCCAGCCGGCCGCACTCGGCATTGAAGAGGCACAGGCGCTGCTGCGCTGACATTTACATTGTCTGAAAAGCGGCGAAGGTGACTTCGCCGCTTTTCGTGTTTTCGCCACAGCCCTTCACAAATCCCGCGCTTTGCTTTAAAGCCGCGCCGTATCCGGTCGCAGCCCACCCGGTCAAAACAAGGGATCCAAAATTATGAAAACCATCGTCATCTGCTCCGGCGGATTGGACTCCGTTTCGCTTGCGCATAAAATCGCGGCGGAACATGAACTTCTCGCTCTCGTCTCCTTCGATTATGGCCAGCGCCACAGGAAGGAACTGGATTTTGCCGCCGATTGTGCCAGACGGCTCGGCGTGCCGCATCATATCATCGATATCAGAACCATCGGGGCGCATCTCACCGGTTCGGCGCTTACCGACGATATCGACGTGCCTGATGGCCATTATGCGGAGGAGACCATGCGCTCCACCGTGGTGCCGAACCGCAATGCCATCATGCTCACCATCGCTTTTGGACTGGCTGCTGCACAGCAGGCGGATGCTGTGGCGATTGCCGTGCATGGCGGCGATCACTTCATATATCCCGACTGCCGGCCGGGCTTCATCGGCAGCTTCAATGCCATGCAGGCGCATGCGCTGGAAGGTTATGCCGATGTCACCCTGTTTGCGCCTTATGTCACGGTTTCCAAGGCGGCAATCGTTACCGATGCGGTGAAATACGGCACGCCGTTTGGCGAAACATGGTCCTGTTACAAGGGCGGCTTGCGTCATTGCGGTCGTTGCGGCACCTGCGTGGAGCGGCGCGAGGCCTTTCATCTGGCCGGTGTTACCGATCCGACCGATTATGAGGATCCGGACTTCTGGGTAGCGGCCACCCATGCCTTTGCGGCACAGGAGGTGCGCTGATGTTCCGCATTACCAAGGAATTTCACTTCTCCGCCTCGCATCAGCTGAAAAGTCTGCCGTCCGATCACCAGTGCAACCGTCTGCACGGCCATAATTACATCGTTGAGGTGGAATTGAAGGGCGAAGCACTGAACGAGCATGGTTTCGTGCGCGACTATCACGAGCTTGCGCCGCTGAAGCGTTATATCGACGATCATTTTGACCATCGCCACCTGAACGACGTTCTCGGCCATGACCGGGTGACGGCGGAATGCCTGGCGAAGCATTTTTATGACTGGTGCAAGGATCGCCTGCCGGAAACCAGCGCCGTGCGGGTCAGCGAAACCGCCAAGACCTGGGCGGAATACCGGCCATGACGGTGGCTGCACACAAGATTGCAGCAAAGGAAACCACGATCCGCATCAGCGAAATCTTCGGCCCGACCATTCAGGGTGAGGGTTTGTTGATTGGTCTGCCAACGGTTTTCGTGCGTACCGGCGGCTGCGATTACCGCTGTTCCTGGTGCGATACGTTGCATGCGGTCGATAGCGACTACCGCGACACGTGGAAACCGCTGTCGGTCGAGGCGATCTGGCAGGAGGTACGGCGGCTTTCGGGCGGCGTGCCGCTCACGGTATCGCTCTCCGGCGGCAACCCCGCCATCCAGCCGCTCGCGGCTCTGATCGCCAGGGGACAGGACGAGGGGTATCGCTTCGCGCTGGAAACGCAGGGCAGCATCGCGAAAGACTGGTTTGCCGATCTCGACCATCTGGTTCTGAGTCCCAAGCCGCCATCAAGCGGCATGGAAACGGACTGGCAGGCTTTCGAGGACTGTCTTGCCGCCGCCGGCGAGGGGCCGCAGGTGGCGCTGAAGATCGTGGTGTTCGACGATGCGGATTATGCCTATGCCAAGGCGGCATCCGCGCGTTTCCCGCATTTGCCCGTCTATCTGCAGCCCGGCAACCACACTCCACCGCCGCCGGATGATGACGATGCGCGTGTGGATATCGACGGGGTGATGGACCGGATGTTGTGGCTGGTGGACAAGGTCAGTGAAGACCGCTGGTTTTCGGCCCGGGTGCTGCCACAGCTGCATGTGCTGTTGTGGGGGAACAAGCGCGGGGTTTGAGGCGGCGCGGAAAGGTAAAATCTCGCGCCCATGAGACGCGATCGGTTGCCGCTTGTTTCTTCTCCCCGAGGGGGAGAAGGTCGCGGCAGCGGGATAAGGGGGCTTGCTCGCCGAAATCCGGGGACGTTGCCCCCTCATCCGACCCTTCGGGCCACCTTCTCCCCCTCGGGGAGAAGAAACATGCGGCAACGTTTTGCCGCATGTTGTTCTTTCATATCAAGCCGAAACAGCCACCTCACGCCGTTCCCGATCCGCGATGATCGATAGATCGAGCACCTTCTGCAGATTGGCGGCATGGCGGAAGTCCGGATCGGCGGGGCCGCCTTCCATGACGGCCTTGGCGAATTTTTCATAGTTCGTTGCCACGGGGTCGACATCGATCGTCTTCCAGATCGCCTTCTCCACATCTTCACCGATGCAGGCACGCAGGCTGGAATAGTCGGGCGTGTGGATGACTTCCAGCGCACCCTTGTCGCCATGGATGCGCAGGCGGAGCTCGTTCAAGTGCCCCGTCGCCCAGCGGCTGGCATGGATGACGCCCATGGCGCCGTTTTCCAGCTCGGCGGTCATGGTGAAGCTGTCATTGGCGTCGAGGTCGTAGACGCCAATTTTATTGCCTTCATATTTGTCGAAGGTCTTCAACCGCGTGAAGATGCGTTCCACATCGCTGCCCGCGCCATAGGAGGCGAAGTCGAGAATGTGGATGCCGACATCGCCCAGCACGCCGTTGGAGCCATGCTTGGTGGAAAGCCGCCACAGCCACTTGCTCTCCGTCATCCAGTCGCCCCAGGCCTTGGAAACGAGCCAGCTCTGGAGATAGGAGGCTTCCAGATGCCGCACCTTGCCGATCTTGCCTGCCAGCACCATCTCACGTGCCGCCTGCAAGGGGGCGACGTTGCGATAGGTTAGGTTGACCATGGCGACGAGGCCGGCTTTTTCGGCGGCATCGGCCATTTCGGCGGCCTTGGCGTAGTTTTCCGCCAGCGGCTTTTCGCAGAAGACATGCTTGCCGGCCGCCAGCAGTTTCAGGCTGGTGGGGTGGTGGATGGCATCCGGCGTGACATTCGCCGCCGCATCGAATTCACCCCAGGCAATGGCGTCATCCAGTGAGGTGAAGGAGAGCGGGATATTGTGGCGAAGCGCAAAGCCGCGCACCACCACATCGTCCACATCCACCGCTGCGACCAGTTCGACGCCGGGGATTTGCGAGAAATAGGTGGCATGGTTGTTGGCCATGCCGCCGGTTCCGAGAATGAGAAGTCTCATGGCTTTTTACCTGTAACCTGCTTCGCCTGCCTTGTGCAGCTTGGGGCCGCGTTCTTCGATTGGCTCCAGCGCCTTGTCGACGGGAACATTGGGCGCATCGTGAATGCTCTTCAGTGCGCCAACCGGATTATAGGCCCATTTCACCGAGTTGCTGATGACCTTCTGGACATTGGCATCGTGATAGGTCGGATAGGTCTCGTGGCCGGGGCGGAAATAGAAGATATTGCCGGCGCCGCGACGCCAGGTGAGGCCGGAACGGAAGACTTCGCCGCCCTGGAACCAGGAGATGAACACGGTTTCCAGCGGCTCCGGCACGGAGAACTGCTCGCCGTACATTTCCTCGTTTTCCAGCTCGAAATGCTCAGGCAGGCCGGCGGCAATCGGGTGGCGCGGATTGATGGTCCACAGACGCTCGCGTTCACCCGCCTCACGCCATTTCAGCGCGCAGGGCGTGCCCATCAGCCGCTTGAACGGCTTGGAGAAGTGGCCGGAATGCAGGACGATGAGGCCCATGCCTTCCCAGACGCGTTTGGCAACACGCTCGACGATCTCGTCCTGCACCGCGCCATGGTCCTTGTGGCCCCACCAGACCAGCACATCGGTCTTGTCGAGGCGCTCCTGCGACAGGCCGTGTTCCGGTTCCTGCAGCGTGGCGGTGGTGGCATTGATCTCGGGGTTCTGGTTCAGCGCATCGGCGATGGTGTTGTGCATGCCGTTTGGATAGATTGAACGCACCGTCTCATTGATGTGTTCGTGGATATTTTCGCCCCATACAACGGTGTTGATGGTCATTTTCATGCTCCTCGGTGAAAGCCGGGACCTTGGGTGATCCCGGCGAAAGTGAAAAATTCAGGCAGCGCCCCGGGCGGGGTTACGGGCAAGCGCCCGGCCTTCGGCGTCAAAACGATGGATCTGCGTCGCATCCGCCACGAGGGCGATACGCTCGCCCGCCTTACGGTCGGTCACGCCTTCTTCGCGAACGACGACGGGTTCACCGGCGCCGATCTCGACATAGATATAGCTGTCCGACCCGAGCATTTCCGAATGCACGATCTCACCGCTCCAGCCGCTGCCGTCGGTGGTGATGGTGATATGCTCCGGGCGGATGCCGATGGTTTTTGCGCCTTCCGTCTCGGCATACTTGCCTGACAGGAAGTTCATCTTCGGCGAACCGATGAAGCCAGCGACGAAGGTGTTGACCGGACTTTCGTAAAGCTCCAGCGGCGTGCCGATCTGCTCGACACGGCCGTCACGCAGCACGCAGATGCGGTCGGCGAGCGTCATGGCCTCGACCTGATCGTGGGTAACGTAGATCATCGTCGTGTCATGCATCGAGCGGTGCAGCTTGGCGATTTCCAGACGCGTGGCAACGCGCAATGCCGCATCAAGGTTGGAAAGCGGCTCGTCGAACAGAAACACCTTGGGATCGCGCACGATGGCACGGCCGATGGCGACACGCTGGCGCTGGCCGCCGGAAAGCTGCTTTGGCAGACGTTCCAGATAGGGCGTGAGCTGCAGCATCTCGGCTGCCGCTTCGACGCGCTTTTTGCGCTGTTCCTTGTCCGCGCCTGATAGCTTCATGCCGAAGGCCATGTTTTCGAACACGGTCATATGCGGATAAAGCGCATAGGACTGGAAGACCATGGCGACGCCGCGCTTGGCGGGCGGCAGGCGGTTCACCGTCTCGCCATCGAAGGAAAGCGTGCCGCCGGAAATTTCCTCCAGCCCGCAGATGAGGCGCAGCAGCGTGGACTTGCCGCAGCCGGAAGGGCCGACGAAAACCATGAACTCGCCGGAGCGGATGTCCATGTCGATGCCTTTGATGACATCGAAGGCGCCGAAGGATTTGCGAAGATCGCGCAGTTGAATGGTGGTCATTTGTTTTCTCCTAGCCTTTGACGCCGCCGGCGGTGAGGCCGGAGATGATGCGTCGCTGGAAGATCAGAACGAGGACGACGAGCGGGGCGGTGACGATGACGGAGGCCGCCATGATCGTTCCCCAGGGTATTTCGAACTGCGAGCCGCCCGACAGGAGCGCGATGGCGACAGGCACCGTGCGCTGCTCGTTCGATGAGGTGAAGGTGAGCGCGAAGAGGAATTCGTTCCACGCCGCGATGAAGGCGAGAAGCCCTGTGGTGACGAGCGCCGGCCACATCAGCGGCATGAACACCTGGGTGATGATGACCCAGGGCGTCGCACCATCGACGATCGCCGCTTCCTCGATTTCGATCGGCAGGTCGCGCATGAAGGTTGTCAGCACCCAGACCGTGAAGGGCAGGGTGAAGATCATGTAGGAAAAGATCAGCGCCAGCGGCGTGTTGAAGATGCCCGCCCAGCGGATCAGTTCGAACAGGCCGGCGAGAACGGCGATCTGCGGAAACATCGAAACCGACAGGATGGTGAGCAGCAGCAGCGCGCGGCCACGGAAGCGGACGCGGGCGAGAGCATAGGATGCCGTTACCGCGAGGAACAGCGAGAGTATGACGACGGAAGATGCGACAAACAGCGAATTGCCGAGATTGCGCAGGAAAGTGCCGTTGCCGATGACGAAGCTGTAGTTGGTCAGCGAGAAGTCACGCGGCCAATAATTGACCTGGAACAGCGCCGAGCCGGATTTCAGGCTCGTCAGGATCGCGTAATAAAACGGGAATACCGAAATCACCATGATGATGGCGACCAGCGCGTAGAAGGCGGTGGTTTTCAGGATGCTTGGCAGGGTCATCGCGCGGCTCCATCGGTGTTGACGCGCCCGAGCCACATGTAGATGACCGTGATCGAGGCGATGATGAGGAACAGCATGGTGGAGGCGGCGGCGCCATAGGAGAACTTGTCGAAATCGAACAGGTTCTCGCGTGCCAGCACCGACATGGTGCGGGTCTGGGCATTATTCGGCGTCAGGATGTAGATGAGGTCGAATACGCGCATCGCATCCAGCATGCGGAAGATGACGGCGACCATGAGTGCGGGTCGGATCATCGGCAGGGTGACACGGAAGAACACCTTGACCGGATGAATGCCATCCACCTTGGCTGCCTCATACATGTCCTTCGGCACCATCTGCAGTCCGGCAAGGATGAGCAGCGCCATGAAGGGCGTCGTCTTCCAGATGTCGACGATCAGCACGGCCACCATCGCGGTTTCAGGATTGGCGGTCCAGGCGATCTTGTTGGAGATCAGCCCGAGATTGAGGAACAGGTCGTTCAAGATGCCGAACTGGTCGTTCAGCATCCACGCCCACATCTGCGCCGAGACGATGGTCGGAATGGCCCAGGGCACGAGAATGGCGGCGCGCACGAGGCCGCGTCCCTTGAATTCGGCATTCAGCACCAGCGCGACGATGAGGCCGAGTACCGTTTCGAGGCTGACGGAGACGACGGTGAATTTCAGCGTATTGAGAACCGCGCCCCACCATGCGGGATCGGCAAGCAGGCCGCGATAGATGGTGCGGCCGCTGCTGAGCGTGATCCAGGTGAGATAGTTCTTGAGGCCGACGAACTGCGCACCCTCGAGATTGGTGAGCGAAGCGTCGGTGAGGCTGAACCAGACGGTGCGCACCAGCGGCCAGCCCGCCACCAGCGCCAGCACCAGAAATGTGGGGGCAAGAAACAGCCAGGCGGATTTCAGACGTTCCGACTGCAGATCGGAGCCGGTGCCGGCTGCCGCGACCGGTCTTTGAAGGGCGATGTCGTTCATGGGGATATCTCGCGGTTGGGGCGCGGGAAACGATCAGGCCAGACCATCTCCCGCGCGGGCCGGATTACCAGCCGTTGCCTTTGAGATCGGTCAGTTCAACCTCGAGAAGTTCGAGATTTTCCGCCGCCGTGCCATTGCCGGAGAGCGTGTTGTGCACGGCGCCCCAGAACTTGGCCGAAACCTCGTTATATTTCACCTTGGCCGAGGCGGAAGGACGCGGAACAGCGGTCTCGAAGATCGGCTTCCATGTCGGCATGAAGGGCTGTGCTTCGGCCACATCCTTGTCATCGTAGAGCGAAGCGATCGTCGGCATGTTGGAAAGCTGGATTGCGCGCAGCTTCTGGGTGTCTTTCGATGCCAGGAACTTCACGAGCTGAATGGCGGCTTCCTGGTCGTCGGAATATTTCGAAACGGCAAGGTTCCAGCCGCCAAGTGTGGAGGCAGGCGCCGAACCTTCTTCGCCTGCCGGCAGCGGCGTGACGCCAAATTTGTCCTTGATGGCGCTGTCGGCGCCGTTTCCAAGCGCATAGGCATAGGGCCAGTTGCGCATGAAGACGGAATTGCCGGTCTGCCAGACGCCGCGCGCTTCCTCTTCCTTGTAGGCAAGCACGCCCTGCGGCGCGATGGTGCCGACCCAGCCCTTGGCTGTTTCGATGGCGGCTGCAGCCTTCTCGTTATTGATGGAGATATCGCCGTTGGTTTCGACGATGTGTCCACCGCCGGCGGATGCGATCCATTCCAGTGCGTTGCAGGTCAGGCCTTCATAGGCGCTGCCCTGGAAAACGAAGCCCCAGAGATCCTTCTGTCCGCCCGCGCGTTCCTTGTCCTGAATTTCCTTGGCGGTCTCGCTCAGTTCCTTCCAGGTTTTCGGCGGCTGCTTGCCGTATTTTTCCAGAAGGTCCTTGCGGTAGAACAGCGCCGGCGCGTCGGTGAACATCGGCATGGCGACGAGCTTGCCGTCAACCGTCTGCGACGCGACGATGGAGGGGAAGTGATCGCCGATGACATCCTTGGTCGCTGCGGTCAGATCCACGAATTGGTCGGCCAGCTGCGGCGCCCAGATCACATCCGTCTGGTAGACGTCGACATCCTTGTTGCCGGCGGCAAGCCACAGCCGGTACTGGCTGAACTGCTCGCTTGATGATGACGGCATGGTGACGAGATTGACCTTGTGACCGGTTTCTTTCTCGAAGGCCGCGATCCGTTCGCGGAAGAACGCGACGTTCTTGCCGGTCGAATTGGCGGCGATGGAAAGCTCGGCCGCCTGAGCCGAAACGGCGGCGGAAAACACGGTTCCGCACAGGAACAAAGTCTTCATGGAAATATTCATTGTCAAACTCCTCCGTTGACGCTTCCGATTGTCCTCAAAATTGAAAGCGCTTTTGACTGACGCGAGGCTCTCAAAAGCCGAGCAATCTGTCAATACTCTTTCTAATTCACCGGAAATCGGCCGTTTTCGCCTGCAATTTTTCGGCGTTTGCCTTTGAGAATAATCAACTGTAAGGTTTCAGGTGGAGGAAAATTGAAATCGTTTTCAATTTTTGTCGGCTTGAAAAATCCGCGGCGGCGACGCATGCAGGGGCAAATTGGCAAAAAATTATGAAGCTCAAGGAATTCGCAGAGAAAGTCGGGCTCTCGCCCACCACCGTCAGCCGGGCGCTGGGCGGCTACCCCGAGGTGCGCGAGGAAACGCGCCGGCGGGTGATGGAGGCTGCGCTGAAATACGGCTACCGGCCGAATGCAAACGCTGTCAGGCTGGCAACCGGCAGGGCGGGTGCCATCGGTGTCGTCATGGGCCGTTCAGGCGGCGGGCATTTCTTCTCGGAGTTCATGGGTGGAATGGCGACCCGGCTGGAAGGGGAAGAGACCGACATCCTCGTCAGCGTGACTGTCGACAATGATCTTGACGAGGAACTGGCGATTTTCAGCCGACTTGCGTCGAGCGGAAGAGTGGATGGCATCATCGTGCATTCACCGCGCCCGGAGGATGAGCGCATTGCGCTGCTCAACAGGCTGGGTGTGCCGTTCATCGTGCATGGCCGCTCGAAGACACCGTTCGAACATGCCTGGCTCGATATCGACAATCATGATGTGACCTATCGTCCGACGATCCATTTTCTGGAGCGTGGGCACAGGCGGATTGCCCTTATCAACGGTCCGGTCGGCCGTACTTTCGTGCAGGATCGGGAACAGGGGTTTCGCGATGCGCTGGCGACCCACGGCATCACGCCGGATCCGCGTTTCATGATCAGCGAGCATTTCAGCGAGGAGACGGCGTTTCGCTTCGCCCGCTCGCTTCTGGAGCAGACACCGCGCCCGACGGCCTTCGTTGCGGGTGCGATGATGACGGCGCAGGGTGTGTATCGTGCGGCAACCCAGATGGGGCTGACAATCGGCAGGGACGTCTCCGTCATCGCCCATGATGACGTGTTTCCCTATCTCACCCCGGGGAGCATGCTGCCGCCGCTTTCCACCACCCGTTCCCCCATGCGTATGGCCGGCATGCGGGTGACTGACCTGCTTTTGCAGATCATCGGCGGCAGGCCGGTGCGCGAAGTGCAGGAATTGTGGCCGGTGGAGCTGATCCTACGGGAGTCGGTCGGGCCTGCCTGAACTTGTCGGCATAGCTCACTGATTCCACTCCATTTTGTGAACGTCAGTTGATAGCGTTCGTCTTTCGTCATCTATACGGCGGCGACATCTCATGTATAATCGAAGCAGTCGTGTTCGTTATGGAACAGGACTTGGGCCGGCGCGTTGAGGGGACGTGTCGAAGGAGGACGATGGATGTTTGAATTTTTAAAACCGCAACAGCAGCCAGTGATCGATGACGTGGAAGCGACCGGCACCTATGCCGACGCGCTGCTCAATGTTCCAAGCCCGGAACTGACCCGTTCGACCGCCCGTGAGCATGGCCATGAGGCCCACTCCCGCGACTATTGCGAAAACCGCGATATCTCCCGTAGCGCGCTCGGTTTTGCCTGAGCCGTAAAAAAGCTTCTTCAAAAAACGGAACGGACCGCCGGTCCCGGCGTTTTCCCTGTACAACCACGGGGCGGCGCAACCGGACCGGAGGGACCTGATCGGCATATGACCGATGGGCGAATTTGTGTGTTGCGCCGCCTGAATGGCGACGGCGCAGGCGCGTTGTCCCGATAGATGAGAGCGCAATCCGGTCTGGATCGCGCATTTATATCAGGAGGCCGCGATGTCGACCGTTCCCGTCGAACCCCATCCCGAACCGCCAATGCCGGTGCCGCCGCAGCCGGATATTCCGCCGGTGGAAGAGCCCGAACCCGACAGGCTGCCGGATGAAATTCCGACCCCCAATCCCGACGAAAACGATCAGCCGCCGAAAGTGCTTTAAACGCCCTGCGTTCCCGGATTTTCGAACTTCTTGCTGATGAAGGCCGAGCCTGCAAGCCCGAAGCGCCACGGATAATCCACCGCGCGGCTGATGCCGATACGCCTGCCGCTGGTAATCGCGGCGGCTTCCTGTCGTAAACGCAGAAAAAACGGAGGGGCGTCGAGCGGCATGCCGTCCATGTCGCCGGTAATCGCCATGGCCTGACAAAGCCTGCCGGGGCCGGAACACAGAAGTTTTGGCTTGTCGGTTCCCCGCCGCAGTTTCATCATGTCCAGACCGGTCAGAGGTTCGATGGCGCGCAGAAGCACCGCAGAGCCGGGCGCACAGACGAAATTCGCGCACCAGTGAATGCCATAGGACCGATAGACATAGAGATGGCCGGCCGGGCCGAACATTGCCCTGTTGCGCGGGGTTTGCCCGTTGAAGGCGTGGGACGCCGGGTCGTCGGGATGATAGGCTTCGGTTTCCACGATGATGCCGCCGGCATTGCCGACGCGAAATTCCACGCCGATGAGCGCACGGGCGACATCCAGCGCGTCTCGCTTGAAGAAACTCGCCTGCATTTCCGGGCTAAAGGCCTGATTCATCTGGAACCCCTTCCGCTCTGCCATCGTTGTGAATTCAGGTTTCAGTGTTACCGCATCGGATTGATAGGCCGATGTTTGTCAAATCGGAGGGCATGTCATGCAACTTTCCACGACCTATGTAAAACGCAATAACGGTGTCATATCCGTCGAGTTCGTCGGCAGCGATGGTGACCAGGTCTCCGTCCGCCTCGCCGATGGGCTGGAGGGCATCGATGATGCGGAGGCCATCAAGCGCGCCAGCGCAGTCATGGTTCAGCTGACGGCTTTCGGCACCCGCCACGGCGCTGATGCGTCGTCGCAGTTTTCAGCGCTTGGAACGGCGCAGGATGATGGTCCGCATGGCCAGGCCAGCGCCCGCACCGCGAAGGATCGCGATATTCTGGAAGAGGAATTGGACGATGGACTGGAAGACAGCTTTCCAGCCAGCGATCCGGTTTCGGCCACCGTCACCTCGATAGCTTCGAGAAAGGGCGGGGTGTGACATTGGCTCATCGCAAAGTTGCCCTCATCACCGGCGCAGGTTCCGGCATCGGACGTGCCGCCGCCCTGCATCTGGCTGCCGCTGGTTTTTCGGTTGGCTTGCTCGGTCGCACCGGATCCGAATTGCAGGCCGCGGCCGAGGAGATAAAGACCGCATCCGGCTCTTCCAAAGTTCTTCTCGCCGATGTTTCGGACGAGGAGGCCATGCGACACGCGGTCGCAGCGCTCGTGGAGGATTTCGGTCGCCTTGATGTCGTGGTGGCCAATGCCGGCGTCAACGGTGTCTGGGCGCCCATTGATGAGTTGAAGCCTTCCGAATGGGACGACACGATCCGCATCAACCTGCGCGGCACCTATCTCACCGTGCATGCCAGCGTTCCGTATCTGAAGGCGGCCGGTGGCGGCTCCATCGTGATCGTCTCCTCGATCAACGGCACACGAACCTTTACCTCCCCCGGTGCTACCGCTTATTCCGTTACGAAGGCGGGGCAGCTTGCCATGGCCCAGCAACTGGCGCTGGAGCTTGGGCGTCACCGCATCCGCGTTAATGCCGTGTGTCCGGGCGAGATCGAAACGGCAATCGACGAAAACACCGATATACGCGGACGCGAAAAGACCGAGGTGCCGGTTCGGTTTCCGGCCGGCGATATTCCCGTGACCGGTGGTGTGGCGGGGTCAAGCGACGATGTCGCCGCGCTGATCGGTTTTCTGGCATCGGACGCATCGCGCCACATTACCGGCACGCCGGTATGGATCGATGGCGGGCAGGGGCTGCTTCGATAAGTTGATCCATTTGCCCTGCTGACGCGTGCCTCACGGGCTTGTGTCCCTATGATTAACGAAAGGGTAACGTCTGTTCACGAGACTTTGTCCATGTGCGAGGTTGCCGCGTTATGGCCACCTTCGCTAGTTAAGCGTCTGCCGGAAAGGCGGGCAAATCAGGCGGGCAGAACGATCCATGGACATGAAGGCATTGCTGGATTTCGCAGTTGCGGGGTTACGGCTGAAGGTGATGGCGGGGGTAAGAGTAGCTGCGGTCGTCGCGATCGGCGGCGGTCTTGCTGCGTGCACCTCCATGGGTCTCGATAGCGTCAAGAAGGACCCGCCGAAGCTGTCGTCCAAGATGATGGCGCAGATGTCCGCCAAGAGCATGCGGCCGGAAAGCCCGGTCCTCGTTCGTATTTTCAAGCAGGAAAGCGAACTTGAGGTCTGGAAGATCGACAAGACCGGAAGCTATGCGCTGCTGAAGACCTATCCCATGTGCCGCTGGTCCGGAAAGCTTGGACCGAAGATGAAGACCGGTGACCGGCAGGCGCCGGAAGGTTTTTATCACGTCTCGGCCGGCATGCTGAATCCGAATTCGCAATATTACGTCTCCTTCAATCTCGGTTATCCCAACCGGCTGGAATCGGCGCTCGGTTACACCGGCGAAGCGCTGATGGTGCATGGCGCCTGTTCGTCGTCTGGCTGCTACGCCATGACCGACCAACAGGTGGGCGAGATTTACGCCGTCGTGGCGCGCGCGCTGCAGGGCGGGCAGGATCGTTTCCAGGTGCAGGCCTATCCCTTCCGTATGAGTGCACGAAACATGGTGGCGCATCGCGACGATCCCAACATGCCCTTCTGGCGCACGCTCAAGGAAGGCTACGACTATTTCGAGGTGACGCGCCGCCAGCCGAAGGTCTCCGTTTGCGGCCGGCGCTATGTCTTCAACAGCGAATTCGCCGAAGGTGAACCTGCCGATCCTCTGGCCGCCTGCCCGCCAGCCATCAATCAGCCGGACCCGGCGGTGGCATCGAAACTGGCCGAGGAACAACAAAAAATTGCCGCTGCGATGAACGAGGGAACTTCCGCCCCACTCAGCGCGTATGTAGACGGCGGCATGCATCCGAGCTTCCGTGCCATTCTGAAATCCAGCGGCGCCAAGTCCATGGCATCGCAGGTTTCCGGCACGAAGTACCCTATCAGCCGCCCCGATGCGGCGCTGGCAGACCCCTTTGCCAGTGTGAGATGACGTAAATGAGGTTTTTCAATTGAACGAGACGACAACGACCCGGCGGGGTTTCCTGCTTGGAGCAGGTGGGTTGGCGCTTGCCGGCCTTGCAGGCTGCAACACCACGGCGCGTGAAGCCGCACGGCCGGCCGCCCCCGCGGAAGATCCGATGTATGCGCTGATGTACGGCCCTAAGCCGGACGAGCAGTTTCCGCTGCCGGAAATTCCCTATAAGCGGATTCCGCGCCAGTTCCTGCGGCAGATGGTGGCCAATCCGACGGGCGAGCGCCCCGGCGTCATCGTCGTCGATACGGCTAACCATTTCCTTTACCTCACCTATGAGAACGGTCAGGCCATGCGTTATGGCGTCGGCCTCGGACGTGCGGGTTTTGAATGGGCCGGCCGCGGCGTCATTCAGTACAAGCGCCAGTGGCCGCGCTGGACGCCGCCTGATGAAATGATCGCCCGCCAGCCGGAGCTGGAGCCCTATAGCAGCCGAAATGGCGGCATGGAGCCGGGCCTCAAGAACCCGCTCGGCGCGCGTGCGCTCTATATTTTCAAGGACGGCAAGGACACGATCTACCGCCTGCACGGTTCGCCGGAATGGTGGACCATCGGCAAGTCGGTATCATCAGGCTGCGTGCGCCTCATCAACCAGGACATCGTCGATCTCTATAATCGCGTGCCGGATGGTACGCCGATCGTGGTGACGGCGCTTGGCCCGGCGCAGCAGGGCGTGCCGATCGGCCAGGAAGGCGTGCCCGTTGCCCAATATGGCAATGGCGTGGTTGGCGACGGCCTGTCGCAGCCGGTTCAGACCTACTGACAGACAAAAAATTTCCAGCCGCTGAAGTCAGCGGCTGGAAACGATGGACGAATTGCAGCGCAATGCGCTCGCCTCAGGCCACGTGACGGATAACGTCATGCCCACCAATATCTTCCATATCCAGACGGAAACGTGAAACCAGCGCGCGCAGCTTTGCCGTTTCCGCGGCAAGCGTTGCCGAAGCGGCGGTGGATTGTTCCACCATGGCCGCATTCTGCTGGGTGGCGTGATCCATGGAGTTCACGGCAGCATTGATTTCGGCAAGTCCCGTCGATTGTTCGGCGGCGGATGTCGCAATCGCGGTCATGTGCTGGTCGATGCCGGCGATGCGTTCGCCAATATCCTTCAGCGCCGTACCGGTATCGAGAACCAGCTTCACGCCACTTTCCACTTCCGCTGATGATTGGCGGATATGGTCGCGGATTTCGCTTGCGGCCTTTGCGGAGCGCTGGGCGAGGTCGCGCACTTCCTGCGCCACCACGGCAAAGCCTTTGCCGGCCTCACCGGCACGGGCGGCCTCCACCCCGGCATTCAGCGCCAGAAGATTGGTCTGGAAGGCGATTTCGTCGATGACGCCGATGATGCCGGTAATCTGCCGCGACGATGTCTCGATGCGGCGCATCGCCTCTTCGGCGTGGCTGACCACCTCAACCGATTTCAGGGCGCTGTGGTTGGCGTCGGTGGCGGCAAGCCGCGCCTCGGATGTGCGTTTGTTGGCGTTTGAAACATTGGCCGTGATTTCCTCGAGCGCTGCGGCGGTCTGTTCGAGCGAGGCTGCCTGATTTTCCGTACGGCGGGAAAGGTCGCCGGCGCCGGCGGCAATCTCACGGCTGCTGCCGTCAATCGTGCCGATGCCATCGGAAATCGCAAATAATGTTTCGGCCAGCTGCCGGACAGAACTGTTGAAATCGTGCCGCAGGGCTTCAAATTGCGGGGCGAAGGCCTGATCGAGCTGGAAGGCCAGATCACCCGAAGCCAGCCGCTTCAAACCGGCTGCGAGGCCGGATGTGGCGATGCGCAGCCGTTCGGAGGCGTCTTCCTCGGCCTGCTGGCGGGTTGCCTCCTGATCGGCCTGCGCCTGTTGGCGGGCCGCTGCCGCCTGTTCTTCAAGCGCCCGGTTGGCGATTGCCGCCTGCCGGAAGACTTCGACGGCAACGGACATGGAGCCGATCTCATCCCTGCGATCGATGCCGGAGGGTGGCTGAGACGTATCGCCGCCCGCCAATGTTTCCATATTCTTTGACAATTGCAGGATGGGTTGGATAACCGATCTGCGGGTGAGAAGGAAAAGCCCGACGGAGAAAATTGACGCCAGAACCAGCAGGGCCTTCAAGGCAAGGTTGATGGTCGCCTTGGTCTTTTCGCTTTCGGCAGAGGCGGCATCGGACAGGGCCTCGATCTGGTCGCCGGCCGTTTCCATCGCTTTTTCAAGCGCCGAAAATTGCCGCATGAATTCGGGCATCAGCTTGATCGCCTCTTCCGGGCGGGAGCCCGCAAGGCCGACAACCGCATTGGCGGCTTCCATATAAGCAAGCAGCGGTTTTTCGACGCCGTCGATCACGGCCTTGACGTTTGTGCCTGCTGACAGGGACCTGTTGGCCTCGATCATTTCGCGGAAGCTGGCTTCATGTTCGCCAAGGTCAGCCTCAACCGTCTTGAGGTCTAGGCCCATGCTGGCATTGGTGGAGAGAATGGCGGCAAGTACGTCGGAACGTAATGCATCATGCATCATGTCCGCCTGCATGTGGTTGCGCAGCACTTCGGCCGAAAGTGCAACATATTCACTGTTGCGGTTCAGCGTTTCCGTTGCCCACATGCCAACGCCCGTGGCGGCGCCGGTGATGGAAAAGATCGCAATGCTTGCCAATATTATCTTTTTCTGAATCGACGCCATGGGGACGTTCCCGCGCTGTTGGTTATACTGCGGGAAAATAATAGAACATGCTTAATAAATGATCTATGTACGCTATGTTTTTGATAAAAATGAGAAAAGGCTGCAATTTCTATTGCAGCCTTTCTTATATTAGAAGTTTATACTTTTAATTTGCGCGTTTCAACGCATCACCGAGAATCGAGACGATGTCATCGAAATGGGATTTTTCGGCGATCAGCGGCGGCGAAAGCGCAATGATATCGCCGGTGACCCGGACAAGCAGGCCGCGCTCAAAGCAATCCACAAAGATGTCATAGGCGCGTGCGCCGATGGCGCCGTCGCGCGATTGCAGTTCGATGCCGGCAATGAGGCCGATGGTGCGTATGTCGATAACGTTTGGCAGACCCTTCAGCGAATGGATGGCATCGTGCCAGTCATCCTGCAATTGCGATGCGCGGGTGAAAAGGCCTTCGTCGCGATAGATATCGAGCGCGGCGATGCCGGCGGCGCAGGCGACGGGATGGCCGGAATAGGTGTAGCCATGGAACAGCTCGATCTGGCTTTCCGGGCCATGCATCAGCGCATCATGCACCTTACGGCTGGTGAAGACGGCACCCATGGGGATCGCGCCATTGGTCAGCCCCTTGGCGGTGGTGACGATATCAGGCGTAACACCGAAATAGTTGCTGGCGAAGGATGAGCCCATGCGGCCGAAACCGGTGATTACTTCATCGAAAATGAGGAGAATGCCGTGCTTGTCGCAGATGGCACGCAGGCGCTCCAGATAACCCTTCGGCGGCACCAGCACGCCGGTGGAGCCGGCCACCGGCTCAACGATGCAGGCAGCGATGGTTTCAGCGCCATGCAGGGCGACCAGCCGTTCCAGATCGTCGGCAAGCTCGGCGCCGTGCTCGGGCTGACCCTTCACGAAGCTGTTCTTTGCGGGATCATGGGTGTGACGCAGATGGTCGGCCGGTATCTGCGGGAAAACCCGGCGATTGTTGACGAGGCCGCCAACGGAGATGCCGCCGAAACCGACGCCGTGGTAACCGCGCTCACGGCCGATCAGGCGGCTGCGGGTGCCCTGGCCGATGGCGCGCTGATAGGCGATGGCGATCTTCAGCGCCGTATCGACCGATTCAGAGCCTGAGCCGGTGTAGAAAATGCGATCAAGCTTTGCCCCTTCAGGGCCGGGGGCGACTTCCGCCAGCCGCTCGGCGAATTCGAAGGCGACGGGGTGGCCCATCTGGAAGGAGGGTGCGTAATCCATGGTCGAAAGCTGGTGTTTGACGGCGGAGGCGATCTGCTGGCGGCCATGACCGAGATTGACGCACCACAGGCCAGCCGTACCATCGAGAACCTGACGGCCGTCATTGCTGGTGTAATACATGCCCTCGGCGCTCGTCAGCAGGCGGGGATTGGCCTTGAACTGCCGGTTGGCGGTAAACGGCATCCAGTAGCTGTCGAGCGAGGTGGAATTGGATCGGCTGGGGTTGTCCATAATGGTTCTCCTGTTCGTTGCCGATGATTGAAAGCTATTTTCCAGACTGAACAAGCCCTTTTCTCTCTGTGGCCAAGTCATTGAAAATGCTGTAGGCGAAATGCAGTATTTTCGATATTTCGAACAACGATAACGGGGGCAGCAGCATGTCGGTGGATATTGGCGGGCGTTTGCGCCATTTGCGGCTGCGTCACAACATTTCCCAGCGTGAACTGGCAAGGCGCGCCGGCGTGACCAATTCAACGATTTCGCTGATCGAGAGCAATACCTCCAACCCGTCCGTCGGCGCGCTGAAGCGTATTCTCGATGGCATACCCATTGGTCTCGCCGAGTTTTTCGCCTTCGAGCCGGAGACGAATCGCAAGGCCTTCTATCGGGCGGATGAGTTGGTCGAGATCGGCAAGGGGCCGATCTCCTTCCGGCAGGTGGGCGACAATGTCTTCGGTCGCAGCCTGCAAATCCTGAAGGAATGTTACCAGCCGGGCGCCGATACCGGCAAGGTCCCGCTGGTGCATGATGGCGAGGAGGGGGGCATCATCCTCTCCGGGCGTCTGGAAGTGACGGTTGATGAGGAGCGGCGGGTGCTGGGGCCGGGTGATGCCTATTATTTCGAAAGCCGCAGGCCGCATCGCTTCCGTTGCATCGGGCCGGTCCCGTGCGAAGTCATCAGCGCCTGTACGCCGCCCACCTTCTGATTCCACTGCGTTTTGCTTGATGTGAGGTTCTGAAAGCGCTCTGCCTGTCGCAGGCAGGGCCGAATCCGGGTTAGGGCTCGAATATTTTGAAGATATTCCGCGGCTCAAGCGCGGATTTTTGCCATTGTTTTGCCGCTTTTGCGCCGCTCTTGCAATTTTTCCATCGCTTTTTCTTGGCGAAGCCCGAGTGTCGGGTAAAAAAATCCCGGCTAATATGTCAAATTTTATATGCATTGCCGCAATCTTGCTGCGCCGCAAAAAAATTTAATAGTCTGTTACACGCATGGCTGTTCTTGGCGTTCCTGTCTCATCCGATTAAGTCATAAGAAACATATAAGAAAAGACTGCATGTGGTCGAAAATACAATACATGCCGGGAGGCCACCCATGCTCTGCGCACATGGCCGCAGGCGCATTTGTTTCTTTTTTATGCAACCCTTAATATTGCCCTGGGGTTGATCGACCGCCACCGCAAGAAATCGCATAGACGGTCATGGGCAATGTGCCTTACAAAAAATCCATTAGCATCAAATTCCGAACACAGACTTGTTATCTCCTTTAGACGGAAATACGCGCCTTCGGGCACCGACCAATCGCAAAACATAAATGGAGTTCACTCTATGAAGTCCGCGACCCAATCGGCTGAACAGACACTCAGCAGTTCCGAAGATTTCGATGTCAGTTTCCCTATCGGGGGCATCGCAAAACGCAGCTTCGATATGGCATCGGCTGCACTTGCGCTGCTCATCTTCAGCCCGATTTTCCTGTTGATCGCCGCTCTGGTGAAATTTTCCGATCCCGGCCCGATCTTTTATGGTCACCGGCGTGTGGGACATAATGGCCGCTATTTCCATTGCCTGAAATTCAGGACGATGGCGATGAACGGTGACGAGATGTTGCGGCAATATCTTGCCGCCAATCCGGAAGCCGCCGAAGAATGGCGCGCGACCCGCAAGCTCAAGAACGATCCGCGTGTCACCGCCGTCGGTGCCGTGCTGCGCAAGCTTAGCCTTGATGAACTGCCGCAGCTCCTCAACATCATCCGTGGTGAAATGAGCGTGGTTGGCCCGCGCCCCGTCGTTGACGAGGAACTGAGCTATTATGAAAGCGCTGCCGCTTATTATCTCAGCACCCGCCCTGGCCTGACCGGCCTGTGGCAGATCAGCGGCCGTAACGACGTCTCCTACAAGACCCGCGTGGCTTTCGACACGCAATATGTGCAGAACTGGTCGATGCGGCAGGATGTCTTCATCATCGTCAAGACCATTCCCGCCGTGTGCCTGTCGCGCGGCAGCTACTGAAATCAATATTGAGTTCGGCTTTATCGATTTTCGTTTCGACACGCACCCGACCGGGATCCCAAGTCCGGTCTTCGGGTGCGTCATTGGTGCTAACAATAGCGGCCGCTTCTGCGGCGCTGCGCAGCCGGCCTTGCCCGGTTGCCTATCGTCTGATCGCCTGCATGGCGCTCAGCAAACAGGGAGTCTCCCGATGAACGGCCTTTTTGCCACCCCCCGCCGTCCGCTTGCCGCCCTCGTGCTTGCCGCTTCCGTCGCCCTGGCCGCACCGCTCTGCGCATTGGCGGCTGAGGGTGGGCAATATAAGCTCGGCACTGCCGACAAGCTGCGCATCCGTGTTGCCGAATGGCAGCCGGCCGATGGCAGCATCCGCAACTGGGACGTCATCAACGGCGATTATTCCGTCGGCCCATCCGGCGCGCTGTCCTTGCCATTTATCGGCCAGCTGGAGGTTTCGGGGAAAACGCCATCGGAAGTCGGTGAGGCGATCGGCGCCCAGCTTCAGAGCAAGTTCGCGCTTCGCAACCTGCCTTCGGCTTCCGTCGAAATCGCCCAGTTTCGGCCGATCTTTCTGAGCGGCGACGTGCAGACACCGGGAGAATATCCCTATGCCGCCAATCTCACGGTGCTGAAGGCCGTCAGTCTCGCCGGCGGCCTGCGTCGCTCCGATGCCGGCCAGCGTTTTGCCCGCGACTTCATCAATGCACGCGGCGATGCCGCCGTCTACGACAACCAGCGGGCAAGGCTGCTCGCCCGTCAGGCGCGGTTGGTTGCCGAGGTCAAGGGCGATCAGGCCATCGCCAAGACGCCAGAAATGGAAAAGATCAGCGAAATCGATACGCTTCTGGCCAGCGAAAGCGCGCTGATGAAATCCCGTACCGAGCGTTATACGCTTCAGCTGAAGGCGCTGACGGATCTGCATGCCCTTTTGCAGAGCGAAGTCGAATCGCTGAATAAAAAATCGGAAACACAAAACCGTCAGCTCCAGCTCGCCAACGAGGACCGCGACCGCGTCAACCGGCTGAACGAGCAGGGGCTTGCACTGTCACAGCGGCGCATCTCGGCGGAAGAACGCGCGGCGGAGGTGGAATCCACCCTGCTTGATATCGACACGCAGTCGCTGCGCGCCAAGCAGGATATCAACAAGGCGACCCAGGACGAAATCAACCTGCGCAACGACTGGGTGGCACAGCGTTCCAAGGAATTGCAGGATACCGAAGCGGAACTCGACAAGCTCAATCTGCAGCTGACCACCAGCCGCGAATTGATGTCAGAGGCGCTGGCGCAATCGGCCGAAGCGATCCGTTTCGATCCGTCGGGTAAATCCGCGACCATCACCTATCTCGTGGTGCGTGAGGAAAACGGCAAACCGAAGGAAGTGAAGGTGGATGAAAACACCCTACTTCAGCCCGGCGACGTCATCAAGGTTTCGTCCGAAATCCTGATGCAGTGAGGTTCGCATGCGGATTGCCAAATCGGCGCTGATCGATCCCGAACGCAATGAAATCTTCGGAATGGCGGCGATTGCGCTGTCATTCTTCGTGTTCGCCTACTCGTCGCGTTTCGGGCAGATCTCGGTTCTGGCCTATTATGGCATGTGGCTGCCGCTGGTGGTGGTCAACTACCGGCAGGTGCTTGGCAATTATCCGCGTTATCTGTGGATCTTCGCCTTCGGTATCCTCACCGTGCTGTCCAGCTTCTGGTCGGAGGCAGCATCGGTGACCATGCGCGCCTCCATCCAGTACATGACGCATATCGTCTGCGCCTTGATCGCCATGCGGGTGATATCCATTCGGACGCTGACGCGCGGCGCGCTGATCGGCATCGCCGTGGTTCTTTTATATTCGCTGCTGTTCGGCATCTATCTCTTCGATGCGCTGGATGGCACGTATAGTTTCGTCGGCGCCTTCTCGTCGAAGAACCAGCTCGGTTTTTATGCCTCTCTCGGAGTCATTTTTGCAGCCGCCTCGGTGCTGGTTCTCAAACAGAGAGGCATCTGGCTGCCAATCGCCGGCGTTACCGGGCTTTTATCGGCCTATAGCCTCCTTGCATCGCAATCGGCGACATCCACCATCACCACCGCGGCGGTGGTTGCACTGATAATCGGCTTCATCCCTATCGGCATGCTGTCTCCCGCCAACCGCAAGATGACGTTTTTCGTGCTCGGCGGCCTGGGCGGGCTGCTTGTGGTCGCCTCCCTGCAATTCGGCCTGCTCGATGCCATTCTGGGTGTTTTCGGAAAGGATTCGACGCTTACCGGCCGCACCTATCTCTGGCAGCAGGGCATAGAGGCGACAAAACAGACGCCGATCCTCGGTGTCGGTTATCAGGGTTTCTGGGTGGCGGGTTTTGCCGATGCCGAACGCCTGTGGAACGACTTCTTCATTACCGGCCGCACCGGATTCCATTTCCATAATACCTATATCGAGACGGTGGTAGAGAATGGCATCGTCGGCATGGTGCTGCTTGGCATGGTGCTTTACGGCACGCTGCTCGGGCATCTGCGCTCGGTGCTGATGCGCAGGAGCGATCCGCAGGGCGTTATTCTCTTTGCGATCTGTGCGCTGTTCGTGGTGCGCTCCTTCGTGGAGATCGATATCATCTTCCCGTACCAGATCGGCTCGTTCCTGCTTTATTTCGCTGCCGGCAAACTGTGCCTGCCAGTGAAGGCAGCGCAGAATGGTGAAACTCACCCGGCGATCGGTATGCGGTTGCAGACGAGAGCCTAGAGATAATCCGCCGAGACATGCGGGCTGGCGTGGATGAATTTCCACATATCCTTGCTGACATCGACGATATCGGCAATCGACTTTTCCAGGTGCTCGATTTCCTTCTCATCCATGCGTTCAACCTTGCCGTAACGAACCTTGCTGTCGTCCTCCACCAGCCGCATCAGCTGGGTGCTGGCGATTTCGCCCTTTTCGTCGAAGGAATAAATGCAATGATTGTATTTGTTGCGCGTCCGCGCTTCTTTCTTCAGCCGCGCCATGATGGAGAGAATGGTCTTGCGGTCCGGCGTCGGCGTTGAGGGGAGTTTCGCCAGACGCTCGATGAGGTCCATGCGCGCCCGTGTGGTATTGAGCGTCAGAAACACGACGATGGCCGCTTCCTTCTCCACTTTCAGGAGATGGACGATCAGATAGATCATCAGGCTTTCAGTGTTCGTCCACACATAATTCAGCCTGCCGACCAGTAGCAACACATCCGACATCACCGCCATGCTGCTTCTCCCGCCCCGGCGAAATATATTTGGATATTATAAGCTGAGCGCTGCGGAAAAGACAGTATAGGCTACTGATATTTCTTCATCTTTCCTTGAAGGCGCGGGACATGCTGTCGGAGATCGGCTTGGTCAGATATTCAAAGAAGGTGCGCTCCGAGGTCTGAATCAGAACGTCGGCCGGCATGCCGGGCACGGGATGGAAATTATGGACCTTGGCGATCTCGTCGTCGGAAACCTGCACGCGCACGATATAGACGTCCTTGACCTGCAGGCCGGCATTTTCCTCGATGCTGTCGGCGGAAACGTAAAACACCTTGCCGTTCAGAACCGGTGTGGTGCGGCGGTTGAGCGCTGACAGACGGATCGCGGCGATCTGGCCTTCATGTAGCTGATCGATGGAGGTTCTGAGCACCTGTGCTTCAAGGATCAGGGGAACGTGGGCGGGCAGGATTTCCATGATCGGCTTGCCTGTGGTGATGACGCCGCCGGGGGTGTGATAATAGGCCCGCACCACCGTGCCGTTGACGGGGGAGCGGATGACGGTGCGTTCCAGCACTTCGGCAGCACCACGCACCTGTTCCCGGACACTGTCGAGATCGGATTCAGCCGTTTCCAGCGCATCGAGCGCTGCCTGTTTGTTGGCGTTGACGGCAATGATCGCTTCCTGTTTGAACTTGGCGATTTCCGCCTCGCTCTGGTTCATCTCGCCGGTCAGACGGGCGATATCACCCATGGCGTCGGCAATGGCGCGTTCCAGTGCCAGCATATCGGTCTTGCGGATGACGCCGTCCTTGGCGAGCCTTTCCTTGGAATCGCGCTCCTGCGTCAGAAGGGCGAGTTGCCGGTCGAAGGACTGTTTCTGCCCGTCATAACCCGCATAGCGGAACTCCAGCGAACGGATATTCTTTTCGATCAGGTTCAGCTGCTCGTCGAGCTTGACGATCTTGCTGTGGAACACGATGTTCTGGCTCTGGATGATGGAATTGATGTCAGGATCGCCGGCTTCCTTCATGACGATTTCGGGCACCTTGAAAGTCTTTTCGCCCTGTGCTTCGGCGCGCAGGCGCGTCACGATGGTTTCAAGGCGAAGACGCCGCAGCTGCAACATGCGTTCATTGGCCAGCGCCGTCGTCTTGTCGAGCGTCAGCAGCACGTCGCCTTCCTTGACCGTGTCGCCTTCACTGACCATCATTTCCTTGATGATGCCGCCTTCCAGATGCTGGACGATCTTGTTGTTGCCGGTGGCGACGAAGCTGCCCTGGGCAATGATGGCGGAAGAGAGCGGTGCGGTGCCGGCCCAATATCCGAAGCCGCCGAATGAGGCGAGCAGCACGGCAAGTCCGATGGAGCTATGCAGGCGGATGGAGCGTGGCACTTCGCTATACCATTCCAGCTGGCCCTGCGGTTTGATTTCGGCAATGGCGTTTTTCTTCTTGAACATGACGAACCTCAACCCTCGATCTGCGGGGACTGGTTGGCCGGACGGCCATTGCCGGAAAGTGCTTTCAGCACCTCGATCCTTTCACCAAACATGGCGAGCGATCCGTCTTTCAGCACCATGATCTTGTCGACGCATTGCAATAGTGCCGGGCGCTGGGTGATGGTGACAGTGGTGATGCCCTGTTTCTTGGCGTGCAGCAGCGCTTTGGCCAGCGCTTGTTCGCCCTGCGTATCAAGGTTGGAGTTGGGCTCATCCAGCACCACGAATTTGGGATCGCCAAAGAAGGCGCGGGCAAGTGCGATGCGCTGTTTCTGGCCGCCGGACAGCGGCGCGCCATCGGCGGCAACCACGGTTTCATAACCCTGCGGAAAACCGGCGATCAGCTCATGCACATCGGCCAGCACTGCCGCTTCGTAAATCTGCCGATCGTCGATATCGTCGCGCATGCGGCAGATATTGGCCTTGATGGTGCCGGGGAAAAGCTGCACGTCCTGTGGCAGATAACCGATGCTTTCACCGAACTGCCGCTGGTCCCAGTTGCGCAGATCCATGAGATCGAGGCGCACATTGCCTGAGGTGGGCAGGATGGAGCCGACCAGCATCTTGCCGAGCGTCGTTTTGCCGGAACCGGAATTGCCGATGATGGCGAGCGATTCCCCCTTTTTCAGCGAAAAGGAAATGCCGTTCAAAATCACCTTCTTCTGCGGCGGCGGTACGAAGAGAATACGCTCCACATCCAGACGCCCTTCCGGATTGGGCAGGCGCAGGCGCGGGAAATTCAGCGGCGAGCTGATGAGAAGCTGCTTGATACGGCCATAGGAGGCGGCGGATTTGTTGAACTGGTGCCAGCCTTCGATCGCGCCTTCGATGGGCGCCAGCGCACGGCCGGAAATGATGGAGGCCGCGATCACCATGCCGCCGGTCAGTTCGCCGGAAAGCGACAGATGCGCACCCCAGCCCAGAAGCGCCACCTGGGTGATCATGCGGGCCGCCTTGGAGACGCCGGAGAACATGATGTTGCGATCCTGCGCCGCCACATGCGACTTCAGCGACCCGGCCGTTTCACGGCCCCACATCTTTACCGCCTCGGGTATCATGGCGAGTGCATTGATGATCTGCGAATTGCGCGACATGGAATCGAGGTGGAAATTGGCGCGGCTGAGGTAACCCGAGGCTTCGGAAAACTGCCTTGCGGTGAAACGCTGGTTCAGCCAGGCGATGATGAACAGCACAGCGCAGCAAACCATGATGATGATGCCGAGATGCGGATGGACGAGATAGACCACCACGATGAAGAGCGGCATCAGCGGCGCATCGAGAAATGCAATGAGCGTTCCTGACGTCAGGAAGGAGCGCAGCTGCTGCAGATCCTGCAGGATCTGGTAGTCCTTGCCGTTGCCGTGCAGGGAGGCGCGGGCGGCGGCGGACAGGATTGGCGCGCCAAGCTGCACTTCAAGCTCAACGGCGGTGCGCATCAGGATGAAGCGGCGGATGGCGTCCATGAAGGCCTGCAGCAGAACCGCGCCAAGCACGGCCACCGTCAGCATGACAAGCGTATCCATCGAGCGGCTGGTCAGCACCCGGTCTGATATCTGAAACAGATAAAGCGGGATGGCGAGCAGCAGGATGTTGATGGCGATGGTGAACAGCATCACCACCACCATGTTGCGGCGAACGGCGGCGATGCCTTTTGCAAGACTTGCGGCGAAATTGATCGGCTCGCTGCGCTTGTGGAAGCCGCTCTGGCTTCCGCCACCACCACCTCCGCCACCGCCGCCACCATTGTCCGTCGGCTCCTTGCCGCCACCACCCGTCACTGGCCGGCGTTCGTTTTCGCGGATCGGCCCGTCATTATTGTCGATGGTTTTGACGAAAGGCAGCTCTGTATTGTCGATCTTGGCTTGCGGTTGCGCCGGGGAGGCGGGTTGCCGCTCCGGCTGTGGCGCCGGCCTTACCGGGGGAACGTCCCGCAATTGTTCGGGGTGCGCCGTTTTTGCAAGCGGTTCGGACGGAGTTTGCGGGGGTGTTGGCTGGGTGGGGGATGTAAAGGTTTTTGCCGCCTGTTCCGCGCCGGATAACTGGCGCAGATTTTCGACGGCTTCGTTGATGGCTGAAATACAGGCGTCCGTCAGTTTGCTGTCTTCCGCTTCCTGATCCAGCGGCAAATCCAGCGAGCGTCCGTCGGCAATCGTTTTCCTTGAGATATGATCCATTTTATATCGGTCCCCGGTGATCTTGCGGCGTTTGCGGGTTCGGCTATTGCGGGGCGTGTTTGCCGCCCCGCCTGCCGGACGTTACGCAACGACCGTCTGCATGACGTCGGATGGATGGGCATTGGACCATGAGAGGTCGTGGCCGCCATTGATGACGCCGTCGGATTCGTTCTGGATGGTGGCGGGATCGTCGTGAAGAAAGGCGATGACCTCGTTTGCCAGCTGGCCGTGCTGTGTCGGCTGCGACGTGTCGTTTTCGATGATGCCGCCCTGGATCAGAATGGCATCGGAATAAACGCCGCCGGCGACATAGGTGGTGGAGCCGAAGCTGTCGTAATCGACGATCTGTGCGATATTGACGACGGCGTTGCTACCGGTATCGATATGGACCGTGGCATTGTCGTTGTTTTCGAGGACTTTGGCGGCGGCCTGGGTCACGTCGTCGGAATCGCCGAGCACGCTCACCTGCTTGATGATACTGACATCATAAAGGTTGCCGGTGATGTAAAGGACGTTCAGTCCCTGATAGCCGGCGAAGTTGGCGTCGTGGGCAAGCGCATCCGGCATGTTGGGATCGCGTTCGTTGATCGCATTTACCGTCTGGTGCATATAGTCCGGCATGGTCTCGAAGCGGTCGTTGCTGCCTACATTATGAATGCTGGCATCGTTCCACAGCAGGTTATTGCCGGATTGGATGGTGGCGCCACCAGGTGCATCGGGATTGGCGCGGGCCCAGTCATTGTCGTAAAGCACGGCAATCTGGCTGATGAGGTTCATGTCCAGCACATTGCCGCCGACGATGATCAGATCGTACTGCATGCCGATGCCGAGGAAATTGGCGATGTTGAGCGCGGCGTTACCGCCGGTCAAAAGGCTGACACTTGCACCCGAGGTGGTGATGGTCATCGTGTCATTGTCGCTGATGAACTGGTATTGTTCGATCCAGTGGACGAAGGACACATCCCCTTCCAGCACGCTGACGCGCCAGGCGGTGGGGAATATCGGCGGCTCGCCGCTCTCATGGCTGTCCGCCGCGGCATTTTCCGCGCCCGGATAGACACTGCGCTGAAAGCTGGCGATGTTGTAGGCGGCCGTTGCCGCCTGATCCTCCGAGTGCGTGAAGACGGAAGAAATCTCGTCCCGGTCACTGTAGATATAGGCTTGGGTGATGGCGTCGATCTGGTGATAATCGCCCATGACGGCGGTGACCGAGGTCATGACGCCGGTATTGACCAGCGTGGCGATGTTGGCGACGACATTGGCGCCAGCGGCGATATCGAGGCTGTTGCCGGCCGGGCTGTCTTCATGCAGGGAAACGTCGCTTTTTTCCGGTGCCTCGGCGGGTTTGGCAATGCCGCGGTCCGGCATGAAGTCGTCGAGCGTCGGCTTGTCGTAGGCCACCGCGCCATTGATATAAAGACCGTTGATATCGTTGCCGGCCAGAACGAAATCCTGGTCCGCGCCGGTGCCAAGCGAGGTCACGTCATTGTCGCGGGCGTGTTCGATATAGTCGTGCGCGGATTTGGCAAGCGCCTGCAGCGCGTCGTAATTATCGGTGCGCTGGAAGGTGGAAAAGGGCGTGAAGACGGCGGCTTCGTTGTAGAATTCGACGGTGCGCTCGGTCACGAAGGTCGTGTCGCGCGCCACATTCGGGCCGTCCGTCATGTTCAGATAGTCATCGTCCTGGAGAATATTGACCTGGGTAAGATGGCCGGCTACCGAGCCTGGACCCGTATGAACCACCAGTTCGCGCTCATCAAAGGAAAGGCGGCCGGGAAAACGGAAATGCGCGCCGGAAATATCGACCGGGATGGCATTTGCAAGCTGCTGCATGTCGTATTCGACAGCGCGGGCGAAATGCGGTCGCATGTAATCGAAATCGTAATAGCCGGAGCGATATTTGACACCGGGATCGTAATCCTCGAGCGGGACGTCATAGTTCTTGTCGAGCAGCCTTGCTGCCTCATCGTCCGGCAGTCGGTCCGGATCGGAATGCGCCGGGCCTTCGCTATAGTTGCTTCTCAGACGCGCTTCCTCGACCACCGTGTCGAACATGCCGATGAAATGCGCGATCATGTCGGAAATCTTGTCGATATGCATTGAAGGTCCCTCCCTGATCATCGCGGCAGAGCCTGAGGCTGCGCAGGGCACCCGTCTCAAAGGCGGTGCTTCGTCTTACGCAGACCGGTCCTTCAACCGCGAACTGCACCGGCGGGTGCCGGTGCAGCTCTTTTCGTCAAGAGGTGGGTATCAGGAGTGATCCTCACCGACGTCGGATACATGCGAGTTACCGCCTGTGATCGTGACGTCAACGGCATTGGAGAGCATGTTGGCGCCCTGCACCAGTTCCAGATGGAAGCCGGAATTTGCAAGGATTGCCGATGCATCCGCAGTGCTGGTGCCTGCTGCGTCGTCGCCGGCCTTGAGGTCCCATCCCTTGCCGTCCATGCCTTCCGCGCCATAGGCGTCGCCGGCATTGGCGCTCAGGTGGTTTTCCGCACCGCCATTCTGCATCTTGATGTCGTAGGCCTGATCCTGGTCTGCCAGGTGGTTGGCCTGCACCATGCTGAAGCCGGTGTCATTGCCGTCGCCGTTGAGCGAGCTGTTGAGGATGTTGTCGACATCGAGCGTGAAGGAGAAGTCGTCACCCAGGTTGAAGGTGAGGTCCCCGCCGGCGATGCCGAGATTGCCGACATCCTTGACGCCGGCGATGTTACCGAAGTCGTCATCAGACTTGTAGTAGCTGTCGGCGGAGTTGAAGCTGTCGGAGGTCGTCGTGGTCTTGGTGGAGGTGTCGTTGTCGGAGTAGGAGAACGTCTTGTTGTCCGTGTCCGTGATCGTTTTCACATTGGTATCATTGTCGCTGTACGACTTGCTTTCGTAGCTCCAGTCGTAATCCGTCTTGATATCAGTGTTGGTTTCGGTGCTTGTCTTGGTGGTCGTGTCGTTGTCGCTGTACGACTTGCTGTCATAGCTCCAGTCATAGTCGTTGTCGCGATTGTCACCATTGCCGACTGCTACATCGATCTTGGCGTCAACATCCACATTGGTGCTGTTGTCGCTGTTGTCGTTGTTGCGGTTTTCACCGTTTGCGGTGCCGACATTGCTGTCTTCCACCTTGGCGTCATTGGTCGAGGTGTTGGCAAAACCCTCGGAAAGAGCGCCGATCTTGGTGATGTCGTCGCCGGCTGGCTGTGAATTGTAACCCATTTCGATTTCCTCCGAAAAAGCTCGGAGCAGCTTTCGAAATCCCTCTCATCTCAAACGGGATTTTTTCGCGCTTGCTCCGTGTTGCACAAAGATTGATGTTTGCAGATGCACTCGGTACGTTTCATCTGCGGTTCGGCATCGGCCCGCGACCGGGCTCTTTTCGTTCAGCCCCTTGTGCGCTACTCGGTAAAAAGGCGCACAAATCCGTTCCTCGCTCCAATAGGGAGCGCGGTGGCTTCGTCTTTTTGCTTGCGTGTTTTCTTGAAAAGGAACCGGCGTTGGCAAACACACGTTAAGGCCGGGATAGTCTTTTCATCGGCCGCCGTTCAGCGACGGTCAGACTGTGCCGCAGAAAAATTGCGCTTTCTAGCTATCAATTCGGGCTAAACATATCGGCACCCATAACCGGAATATATATGCCGGAGGGGTAGGCCAAGGCTCGTTTTCGCGGCCGCTGCAGCAAATATCCGCAGATTTGGCGGCAAAAAACCGGCTTCTTAAAACCATCGTGCTTTTGCAAGGGAAAAGGGCGTCATCCCGAAACGGCACATCGTCCGGGATCGTTTGCATGCGAGATATGAAAAGGTCTTTCAACTAAAAGTTATATTTTCTTGGAATACAAAACCGGAGCGGAGGCATTTCTAACGCCTTTGTTTCCTTGATGATTTCCAAGTGAATGATTTTCTCTCACCGTAATCAATTTTGTATGCCTAATGTAAAAAATAACCCGTATGGGCCATTTATTTACACAGCTTTTCGTATTAGCCTCCTAAATTAACAGGTAATTAATGATAGTTGACATGGCTTGAGGCAGGAATTGCCCCCCATGGTCTTGGGGGCGTCCTGGCGGACGACAGACGGCACACCAAAAAGAATGTAATGCGTAAGCGCTTTAGGGAGGCGTCAATGTTCATGGGAACTTCAGATTATGCGGCAAAACAAAAAAACGCCGTTTCACCTATAAATGGAACTTTATTGATCATAGCGGATCCGGACCTGTTTTCCGAGTGCCTCGTGGAGGCGTTGGGCAAAAAGTTCCCCACATTCGCGGTGGTGAGCGTTACCTCGTCGTCGACTATTAACGATGACTACGGGGCGAATGTCCGGCTGGTGCTGCCTTATCGCATGTCCGGCGAGCGGCTCCATAATCTTCTCGCGGCAATCCACGAAAAGCATCCGGATGCGCCGATCGCACTGGTGGTCGAAACCATCGACAAGTTTGAGGAACCGCTGAAGCAGTTGGTGGGAATGCGCGTCATCGACGGCGTGTTGCCGCTCAATCTGCGGCTTGACGTGTTCATGGCGGCTGTTGATCTTTTGATGAAGGGCGGAGAACATTTTCCCGCGGCTCTCCTCGGCAAGCTCACACCCTATTCCCAGGCCGTCAGCGGCAAGAGCGTTCAGACAAACGCCGTTATTGCCAACCGCGCCGACGCCCTTGCGGCAAACAGGGGTGAAATGGCGGCGCTGACGACACGGGAGGTGCAAATCCTCGACCTGCTTTGCAAGGGTACGCAAAACAAGATCATTGCTGACAAGCTGCATCTGTCCGAAAACACCGTGAAGGTTCACGTTCGCAACATCTATAAGAAGATGAACGTGCGCAACCGAACCGAGGCGGCATCGCGCTTCTTCAACAAGGACGACGACGCTACGTTATCCGGCTGGAAGAACTAAGCATCAGGCAGGCCGAGGCCGCCCGGGCGCCGGTTTCCGCCGATGTTCCGGCCCGAGACTTACGGTCTCAGGAAGCAGCGGGACTTCTGGCCAAATCCGCTCGGCGAGCAAATATAGGGAGAAGAACCGGAATAGGAATGTCGCGCTATCGACGGTGCCTCGGACGACGCGTCGGCAACAAGCGTTACAGCTGCATTGCCTGTCTTGTCGTAGCCGTAGGAAGCCCTGGTAGGAGTAACCCGCGTCTTCATTGTTGTCGTATCCGCTGATGCGGTCTTGATGAAAACAGCGTCTTCGACCACGGCGCACGAGGCCGTTGCGAAAGTGAGTGCTGAAAGGGCTGCGGCAACGAGCGCAAAATGATTGAGTCTGGCCGCTTTGCCACTCTTGGAATAAGGCATTTCATTCATCGTGTATGTCCCCTGAAATCGACTGTCTGTCGCATCTCGCCGGGCGGTTTTGTCCCGGTGGACCGAGCCTTACAAAACCAGGATAGTCCCGACTGGTTGAGCGAAGCTTGCGCTAATGCTCAATAAGAAAGGCATAAAGGAGGCGTAGTTAAAAAGTATTAAACCAAGGGCTATTTTTAGTAATTCAGGGTAATCAATTGTAATATTTCGACAAAATGAAGTTGACCTGTTTTTCACCGCGCCTATCATAAAAGTTGAAAACTATCGAATCGAAATATTAAAACCTCCAGAAGAAATAAAAACCGGAGGATGATATTCAAGATACCGCACAATCGGGAGTTTGATCCAGTTCAAGATGAATCAGCCGGGCTGATTCCTCATGGGGAGGAGTGTGTAATGCGTAATTTCGTTCCCAACGAGCATGATAATGGCGTCACGATCTACTCGGAATGGCGTCCTGGCCAGCGCGTTCTCGTCAATGGCGGCGCTGGTTTCCTTGGTTCCCATCTTTGCGAGCGTCTGCTGGCCTGCGGCCACGAAGTGATCTGTCTCGACGATCTTTCGACCGGGCGGACGGCGAATGTGGAGCATTTACGGGACAATAAGCGGTTTTTGCTGGTCGAGCACGACGTGCGCAAACCCTATGATATCGACGTCTCGCTGATCTTCAACTTCGCTTCGCCGGCTTCGCCGCCGGATTACCAGCGCGATCCCGTCGGCACTTTGCTCACCAATGTGCTTGGCGCCGTCAATGTGCTGGAGGTCGCGCGCAGATGCGGTGCAACCGTAGTGCAGTCCTCGACATCGGAAGTCTACGGCGATCCACTCGTCAATCCCCAGCCGGAAAGCTATTTCGGCAATGTAAATACAATCGGGCCGCGAGCTTGTTACGATGAGGGCAAACGCAGCGCCGAAACGCTGTTTTTCGATTATCACCGCTTTTATGGCGTTGATATCAAGGTGGGACGAATCTTCAACACCTATGGGCCGCGCATGCGGCCCGATGATGGACGTGTGGTTTCCAACTTTATCGTCCAGGCACTGAAGGGAGCCGACATCACCATTTATGGCGATGGCAGCCAGACGCGCTCCTTCTGTTATGTCGATGATCTGATCGACGGTTTCCTGCGTTTTTCGGCCAAGCCGAAGGATTGCACCGGACCGATCAATCTCGGCAATCCGAGCGAAATTCCGGTCCGACAACTGGCCGATATCGTCATTCGCATGACGGGTTCCCGCTCGCGCATCGTGCATCTGCCGGCTGCAATCGACGATCCGCAGCAGCGCCGCCCAGATATTTCGCGGGCCAACGAACAGCTGAGATGGCAACCGCGCGTGCCGCTCGAAATCGGACTGGAAAAAACCATCGTCTATTTCGATGCTTTGCTGTCCGGCAGGAAAGTGGCGGAGGCCGTATGAGATGGCCCGCACAATCCTCGTCACGGGCGGGGCCGGATTCATAGGCAGCCACATCTGCAAGGCGCTGGCAAAATCCGGCTTCAAGCCCATCGCATATGACAATCTCTCGACCGGCCATGCGGATGCGGTTCGCTGGGGGCCTTTCATCGAGGGTGACATTCTTGATCGTGGCCTGCTGAAGGCCACGCTCAGGGAGTTCCAGCCGGCCTTCGTCATCCATTGCGCCGCCAACGCCTATGTCGGCGAATCCGTCGAAGATCCGCGCAAATATTACCGCAACAATGTCGGCGGCAGCCTTTCGCTGCTGGATGCCTGTCTCGACCAGAATATTGGCGGGCTGGTATTCTCCTCCAGCTGCGCCACCTATGGCGTGCCGCCACAATTACCAATCCGCGAGGAAACCGCGCAGATGCCGGTCAATCCTTACGGGCGCACCAAGCTGATTTTCGAAATGGCGCTGGATGATTACGCCGCGGCCTATGGCCTGCGTTTCGTGGCGCTGCGGTATTTCAACGCGGCCGGCGCCGATCCGGATGGCGAGCTTTGCGAACGCCATGAGCCGGAGACCCACCTGATCCCCCGGGCACTGATGGCGGCTGCGGCGCGGTTGCCGCAACTCGATATCTTCGGCGCGGATTACGACACCACGGACGGCACCTGCATTCGCGACTACATCCATGTCAGCGATCTCGCCGATGCCCATGTGGCCGCCGTCAATTATCTGGCGGATGGCGGGGAGACGCTGCGTGTCAATCTTGGTTCGGGCCACGGCACCTCGGTTGGCGATATCATCCGGGCTATCCATCGCGTTACGGGTCAGGAAGTGCCAGTGCATTTCGGCGCGAGGCGCGAGGGCGATCCGCCGGCGCTGTTCGCCGATATTGAAAGGGCAAGGCAGACGCTCGGCTTTGCGCCGAAACATTCCGATATCGACACGATCATCCGCACGGCCGGTCCCGGTTTCGGACTGGAGGTGCGGTCATGACGGCGCGCTCCACTCCTTTCGTCCAACCTGTACGTGCTGCCACAGGCGCATTGCGGATGCGACCGGTCTTCACCGGCTGGAACCGCATGGCCTATCGTCTGGGCATCGGCGGCTGGCTGGTGACGCTTGGCTATTTCTGGGTCTGGTGGCTCGACCGCGACCGGGTGATCGACTGGCCCTATTATACCGTCGTTACCCTGACGCTGGCGTGGATCACGCTGCTGCCGTCCTATTTCATTTTCATATTCCTCAACGCCCGCGTGGTCGACCGGCGCTCCCCTTTGCCCAAGGGCCGGGTGGCGATGGTCGTTACCAAAGCCCCGTCGGAGCCTTTCGCCGTGGTGCGCAAGACGCTGCTGGCCATGCTGGACCAAAGGGGCATGGAGCAGAAGGGCCTGGAATTCGACGTCTGGCTTGCTGATGAATATCCGGATGCGCAGACGCTTGCCTGGTGTGGGGCACATGGTGTTTTCGTTTCGACCCGGAAGGGCGTCGTTGATTATCACCGCAAGACCTGGCCGCGCCGCACCCGCTGCAAGGAAGGTAATCTCGCTTATTTCTACGATCATTATGGCTATGAGCGTTATGATTTTGTCGCACAGTTCGACGCGGATCATGTGCCTGAACCGGATTATCTGAGCGAGATCATCCGTCCCTTTACCGATCCGTCGGTTGGATATGTCTCCGCCCCAAGCATCTGTGATGCCAATGCCGGCGAGAGCTGGGCCGCGCGCGGCAGGCTTTATGCGGAGGCAAGCCTGCACGGCGCGCTGCAGCTCGGTTATAATAATGGCTGGGCGCCGCTCTGCATCGGCTCTCACTACGCCGTGCGCACGAAAGCGCTGCGTGAGGTAGGCGGTCTCGGCCCCGAGCTTGCCGAGGATCATTCCACCACGCTTTTGATGAATGCCGGTGGCTGGCGCGGTGTCCATGCCGTCAACGCCATAGCCCATGGCGACGGGCCGGCGACCTTTGCCGATCTCATCGTGCAGGAATTCCAGTGGTCGCGCAGCCTGATGACCATCCTGTTGCAATATTCACGGCATTATGTGCCGAAGCTGCCTTTGCGGCTGAAATTCCAGTTCCTGTTTTCGCAGCTCTGGTATCCGCTGTTTTCCGGCTTCATGGCGCTGATGTTCGTGCTTCCCGTCGTTGCCCTGTTGCGTGGGCAAGTGCTGGTCAATGCGTCCTATCCGGCGTTCCTGGCGCATTTCCTGCCCATTTCGCTGATCATGATCCTGTTCGCCTTCTTCTGGCGGGCAACGGGGGCTTTCCGCCCTCATGATGCGAAGCTTTTCAGCTGGGAAGCCATGGTGTTTCTGTTCCTGCGCTGGCCCTGGTCGCTGATGGGTGTGCTGGCGGCGATCCGCGACACCATCCGTGGTGACTTCGTCGATTTCCGCATCACGCCCAAGGGCACGCAGGCCAAACCGCCGCTGCCGCTGCGGGTCATCGTGCCCTACATGGTTCTGGCGGCGGTGAGCTTTCTCGCCATGGTGCTGGCGCCACGCGATAGCGGAGCGGAAGGCTTCTTCATTTTCGGGGCGATCAATGTGGCGATTTATGCGGGACTTTCCGTGTTCCTGCTCATCCGCCACGTGATGGAAAACGGCTTGCCGCGATTGCCGGCGATGCGCGGCGGCGCAACCGCTGCGGCCTGTTCACTGTTGCTCGTCGCCGGCAGCGCCGCGGAACTCAGCTCGCATGCGATCGGTGGGCTTGAAGCCCTGTCGCACGGGCAGCCCTACGTCACCTTCACCGAAACGCGTTTTACGGTTGCCGGTGCGGGTGTGGAGGGCGCGAGATCGGTGCGCGTGAAGCTGCGCATCACCCTGCCGGGCTTGCCCGGTCATCGGGAAATGCAGGCGGAACCGGCCGTCGCACCGTCGCCGACAGTGGCAACCGGAGAAATCATGCTGGCCGACAATAGGGTCGGACAATAGAAGGAGGAGGCTGTGATGAAAACAACAATAAGCAACTGCGGATTCTCCGCTTTCGTACTCTGCCTTGCGGTGATCGCGCCCAGTGCCGTCCACGCCGCAGGCGGCACGAAGACGCCGAAACCGCTCAGAACCAGCGAAGTCGTGGAGATGTACTTCGACAAGACCTGGAAATGGGATGCGGGCGGCGGACGCTTCATTGCCGATGGCCGCAAATTCATCGCCCTGACGGAAGAAAAAGGCAAAAAATCCGTCGGTGAGGGCATCTGGACCGTCGATGCCAAAGGCACGCTGTGCATGCGCGCCACCTGGAAAGCCGAGAATGGAAGCGGCAAGGCCGATACCTGCTTCGACCACGGCCGCATCGGCAAGGTGCTCTATCAACGCAAGCAGGGCGGCCAGTGGTACGTGTTCCGGCACAACCCGCCAAGGCCCGGCGATGAATTCCTGAAACTTGTCCGCAAGGACGACGTCACCCCGCAGATCGCCGCCTATGGCAAGGCGATGACGGCGACGCGGTAGGGAGGAAAGTGTCATGCAGATAACAAGAAGAAAACTTCTCTTCGCAAGCGGGGCTGCAGTGGCTTTTTCGGCCAGCATGTACCCCATGTTCAAACTGGATGCGCAGGGTGTTGCACCCATGGGCGCCACGGGCATGAAGACGCTTGCCGACAAACGTCCGACATTGCATGCGGATGGTATCCGTTTCGGTGCTTACGATCCGCATGGTGATTTCACCGGACAGGCCGGGGTGGCGACGGAACATCTGTTCCTGCCCTGGGAAGACGTGGATCTCGACAGTCTTGCGCTCGCGGATGCCTATGCCCTGGAGCGCAAGCGCAATGTGCTGATCACCGTCGAACCGTGGTCATGGGACGTCAACTGGCGGCTTTCCTCCGACGAGTTGCGCCGCAAGGTGCTGGGAGGCGACTACGACAAGAACATGCAGGCGATAGCCGCACGCATGTCGGCGATGAAGAGCCCGCTGATCCTGCGCTGGGGTCAGGAAATGGAAGACACGTCCGGCCGCTTCTCATGGTCCGGCTGGAACCCTCGGGACTACATCACGGCCTATAAACGCATGGTGGACATGACCCGCAGGGCGGTTCCCGGTGTCAAGGTTATGTGGTCGCCCAAGGGTCTTGATGGCCTTCGGGCTTATTATCCCGGCGATAACTACGCCGATCTCGTCGGCCTTTCGGTCTTCGGTCTCGAAGATTACGACAAGATCGAATATGGCGGGCCGAAGACGTTCTCCGATCTGCTGCGCAAGGGATACGGACTTGTCGAAACCTTCAACCGGCCGGTCTGGGTCGCGGAACTCGGTTATGAAGGCGGCGATTCCTATGTCCGTCCATGGATGAACGACGTAACGCTGAAACAGGCGGATTTTCCGAAGCTGGAAGAAGTCGTCTATTTCAACGACAAGGACGTGCACCCCTGGCCGCACAATCTCGGCAAGCCCGACTGGCGCGTGGTGCGCCCGGCCAAGGCTTGATTGAGGCCGGAGCGGGCCGAGCGGACGCCCGGCCCGCTCGCCCGCCCGGACATTATCCGCTGACCGCCAGCACGGCCTCAGCCTCATAGATGGCGCAGACGATGTGATAGAACGTGCTGGCCGGTGCCGGCTCGTCGAGCATCGGCCTGTCGGCTGGCCATTTGTCGAACCAGAGACCCTTCACCGGCGTGTCGAGGAAAGGCTGCAGCGCGCCGATGGCCCTGAGGCCCGAGGCGAGGTAACGCTGCCGTTCCTCGCCGGAGGTGACGCTGGCAAGGCGTACGGCCGCCTTCAGCCATTCCGTCTGCGGCCACAGCCGCGCCAACCCGTCATGCACCGAAAAATCATCGTAGAGGCTCATCACCGCCACCTTGCGGCGCGGGCAGATGCCATGCTCTTCGCCGATCTCGAACAGGCGTTTTGCCTTGTCGATCGCCTCACCGTTGTTGCGCAGGCTGCCCCAGCGCACCAGAAGCCATGCCCATTCGAACTGGTGGCCCGGCTCCATGATCCGGCCCTTGTCGCTCTTATGCGGCGTCCAGTCATGCTCGAAGAACTCCCGCAAGCCGCCATTGCCGCCATCGATGAAGCGGGTGAGCGCCAGATCGGCGATCTCGTCGGCCAGCGCCGACCATGGGCCTTCCGGGTCCTGCACCTCCCAGGCCAGCATCGCCTCGAACAGATGCATGTGCGGGTTGGAACAGAGCGGCGTGCGCGGCGGGTTCGCCTCCTCGAAACCGGCGACGGGGTGTTTGTAGTCGCGCTTGAGGATGGCAAGAATATCCAGCGCCCGGCCGCGCATCTCGTCCTTGCGCTCGGGCAGGCTTGCAGCAGTCTGGGCGGCGGCGAAAAGCGCAAAGGCCTGATTGTAGAGATCGAAGGACGGATCGATCAGTTTGCCGGTCTGGTCGGCGAGGTTGCCGTAAAGACCGTTATCGAGACGATAGACCTTTTCGAACCAGCTGAGGCCATGCAGGAGCGCCTCTTTCCAGGGCCCCTGCCAGCCGTGCTGGCCGGCGGCGGCGAAACAATAGGCCTGACGCGGCTGCACGCGGGCGCGACGATCATCGGAAAAAACCGGTTTGGCATCCTGGCCGAGGCGCTCGTAAAAGCCGCCATCGGGGCGGGCCGAACCCGCCTCCCACCACAGCGGCAGGGCATCCTCATCCAGCCATTTCCGTAATGTCCCGATCTCTTCGGCAAGCGCCTGGGCGGCACTCGGAAATTGCACTGTCATCAGTTAACTCTCTGTTTTTACAGTCGAATGAAAAAATAGATCAATAAAAATACGTGATTATAGAAGCAAGTAGACCATGGGACATATTGCGCTGCAACCGTAAAATCATCGACCTCACCCTGAGCCAACCCGCATTCGTGCGTTTGGTTCCATGGTCCTCAGTGGCAAATAGCGCGTCCAGGGTGATTCGGAATCCACAAAGTGTCAGAAATTACAACGAAAATTTGAGATTGCTTATTCGTAGTCCTCACGTATTTCGTAGCAATGGTCTCGTCATTAGTGATTCGGCCTCTTTTTAATATGGGCGGCGTTGGGGAAATAGAGGGGCACAAGGCAGTGAGATTTTCTGCCTATACTTCATTGCTGTTCTCCATTGTGGTTCTTACGGGCTGCAATACTCCCGCGGGCGTTCGCTCGTTCGGGGGCGCACAGATGTTGTCTCCGTCCGAAGCGCTGGTTTTCCCGCCGCCTGGTGGTCCGGAAATCGTCACCGTGGTCAACCGCACCTATTCCAATGCGGTGGCGCAACAGGTCATATTGCGATCCGAGGCTGCCACGCCCGGACAGAACTACATCAAGGCGGAGTTTTTCGGCCCGCAGCAGGCCGGTGATACCGATCGCGACGCTCTTGGTTTCAGCGGTTTCCGGGCTGCGTCAGTCGCGCGTGAAATCCGCACCGAATTTCCGGGACAAAACATCGCCATGTCGGCGAACTACCTGCAGAATGGCTATGGCGCCTTTTCTTATGCCGCCGGCAGCGGCCGGGGTGATGATACCTGCCTTTATGGCTGGCAGGATATACGCTCGCCGGAAAGCATGCGGCAGGATTTCCGCAATCTCGGCCGCATCAAGGTGCGGCTGCGCCTCTGCCAGTCCGGCGCGAGTGTCGAGCGACTTCTGGCGGTCATGTATAATTACACGATCACCGGCACCTATGCTTCTGAAAGCTGGAACCCTTACGGCACGCCGCAGGCGGTGGACAAAAACCTCGGACGGCCGGGCAATCCGGTCTATCCCCTGAAGACAAACGAGGTGCCGATGCGGCCCGGCGGTGAAGTGACTGCCAGCGTGCCGACAACGCCGCCAGTCCGTCGCGCGGTTGCCGCCCCGCCGGTGCAGCCGGAACCACAGCCGCTGCCGCCCGTTGCTGCTGTCAATATTCCGTCGCCCACATCGGCTGGCGCCCCCGTTCAGCCTGCACGACCAGCAGCAATGGGCCAGCGCGCCGAGAGCGGAACGGCAAGGAGCGGCCAGCAACCATCACAGGTTCCGCAGGTGTCCATTCCCTCGCCAGCATGTCTGGCCGGTTCGGGAGCGGCCCAGGGATGCAGATGATCACCGGGAATAAAGCGGAAATTCCGGGCCGAAATTCCGGATGGGGAAGAGAACGGAAAGTTTCTGGATGAACAAGGCCATCACAGTCATTGTCTGGTTGCTTGTGTCGCTTTGCGTTCTGGCCATCGTCACGATGCCGGTCAGCCTGCAGACGCATCTGGTCGCGACCGCGATCTCGCTGGTTCTTCTTGCGACCATCAAAGGGTTCAACGGGCAGGGGGCCTGGCGTCTGGTGGCGCTGGGTTTCGGCACGGCCATCGTTCTGCGTTACGTCTACTGGCGCACCACCAGCACGCTGCCGCCCGTCAACCAGCTCGAGAACTTCATTCCCGGCTTTCTGCTTTATCTGGCGGAAATGTACAGCGTGGTGATGCTGGGCCTCAGCCTTGTCATTGTTTCCATGCCGCTGCCGTCGCGCAAGACGCGGCCCGGCTCACCGGACTATCGGCCGACGGTCGATGTCTTCGTGCCGAGTTATAATGAGGATGCCGAGCTTCTGGCCAACACGCTGGCGGCGGCCAAGAACATGGATTATCCGGCCGACCGGTTCACGGTGTGGCTGCTGGATGATGGCGGCTCGGTGCAGAAGCGCAATTCCAGCAACATCGTTGAGGCGCAGGCGGCGCAGCGTCGTCACGAGGAACTGAAGAAGCTCTGCGAGGATCTCGACGTGCGTTATCTGACGCGCGAGCGCAACGTCCACGCCAAGGCCGGCAATCTCAATAATGGTCTTGCCCATTCCACCGGCGAACTGGTGACGGTGTTTGATGCCGACCATGCGCCCGCCCGCGATTTTCTTCTGGAGACGGTTGGTTATTTCGAGGAAGACCCCCGGCTCTTCCTGGTGCAGACGCCGCATTTCTTCGTCAATCCCGATCCGATCGAGCGCAATCTGCGCACCTTCGAGACGATGCCCAGCGAAAACGAGATGTTTTACGGCATCATCCAGCGTGGTCTCGACAAGTGGAACGGCGCGTTTTTCTGCGGTTCCGCCGCCGTGCTGCGGCGCGAGGCGCTGCAGGATACCGAAGGCTTCAGCGGTGTCAGCATCACCGAGGATTGCGAAACGGCACTGGCGCTGCATTCGCGCGGCTGGAACAGCATCTATGTCGACAAACCGCTGATCGCCGGCCTGCAGCCGGCCACGTTTGCAAGCTTCATCGGCCAGCGCAGCCGCTGGGCGCAGGGCATGATGCAGATCCTGATCTTCCGTCAGCCTTTGTTCAAGCGTGGCCTCTCCTTCACGCAGCGCCTCTGTTACATGTCGTCGACGCTGTTCTGGCTGTTTCCGTTCCCGCGCACGATCTTCCTGTTCGCGCCGCTGTTTTACCTGTTCTTCGACCTTCAGATTTTCGTGGCTTCGGGTGGCGAATTCCTCGCCTATACGGCCGCCTACATGCTCGTGAACCTGATGATGCAGAACTATCTCTATGGCAGCTTCCGCTGGCCGTGGATTTCTGAACTTTACGAATATGTGCAGACGGTCCACCTTCTGCCTGCGGTCGTCTCCGTGATCTTCAATCCCGGCAAACCCACCTTCAAGGTGACGGCCAAGGACGAATCCATTGCGGAGGCGCGGCTATCGGAAATCAGCCGTCCCTTCTTCGTGATTTTCGCGCTTCTGGTGGTTGCGATGGCCTTTGCCATCTGGCGCATCTATAGCGAGCCCTACAAGGCCGATGTGACGCTGGTCGTCGGCGGCTGGAACCTGCTCAACCTCATCTTTGCCGGCTGCGCGCTCGGTGTCGTCTCGGAACGCGGTGACAAGTCGGCGTCGCGCCGCATCACCGTCAAGCGGCGCTGCGAGGTCAAGCTCGAGGGCAGTGACGCATGGGTGCCGGCCTCCATCGACAACGTATCGGTGCATGGGCTGCTGATCAATCTGTTCGACAGTGCCACGACCGTCGAAAAGAACACGACGGCGATCGTGAAGGTGAAGCCCCACAGCGAGGGCGTGCCGGAAACCATGCCCGTCAAGGTGGTCCGGACGGTGCGCGGCGAAGGAATGGTTTCCATCGGCTGCACTTTCTCACCGCAGCGCGCCGTCGATCACCGCCTGATCGCCGACCTGATCTTCGCCAATTCCGAACAGTGGAGCGAGTTTCAGCGCGTGCGCCGCAGGAACCCCGGCCTCATTCGCGGTACGGCGATCTTCCTCGCCATATCGCTGTTTCAGACGCAGCGCGGTCTCTTTTATCTGGTCAAGGCGCTCCGGCCCGCGGCCAAAAACGTCAAACCTGCCGGAGCTGTAAAATGACCGGCGGTAAAAAGATCAGGGGTTCGCTGACAGCATTGATGTGGGGTGCCGCCGCAACCGGTGCGATGGCGCAGTCCTCACCCTTTGATATGTCGCCGGAAAGGCCGACGCAGACTGCGCCTGCACCGGTGTCGCCGCCCGTTGCCACTCCTCCGGCCGCGCCCATCCAGCCCCCGGCCATACCACCGGCGCAGCCGCCCTTTGTGATTCAGCCGGCGCCCGGGGCGCAACCGCCGCAGCGCCCCGTCGTTCCGCCGGTTACCGTTCCTCCGCGTCAGGAGGGAGCAAGACCAGCTACGGTGCAGACCCCCTTGTCCCCTGCGGATAGCCGCCGCCGTTACATTTTGCCCTATGAGAAGCTCAGCCTTTCCGGCGAGACTGACCGGCGGCAATGGGGCATCTATCTGACGCCAGAGCAGGCCAATGCCGCCGTTTCGCTTAATATCGGGTATCAGAACGCCATTGTGGTTGCGCCTGAAAGCTCGAATTTTCAGGTCAGCCTGAACAATGTTCCATTGGATGTGGCGCGCATTGAAGCGCCTGACGGTGAGGGCAATGTCTCCCTGAAAATCCCGCCCGGCGTGCTGCAGGTCGGCTCGAATGTCGTGACGCTCGGCGTGCAGCAGCGACACAGGACCGATTGCACGATCCAGTCCACCTACGATCTGTGGACCGACGTCAGTCCGGCGAACACCTATATCGGCTTCAATGCCGATGTTGCCGGCGCTTTCACTAACATAGACGACATTCAGGCAACTGGACCTGATGGTAAAGCCACGACCTCGATCGAGATAGTCGCGCCGTCGCTCGGTAATCCGGCATTTGCGGATTCACTCCTGCGCCTTTCGCAGGCGCTGGCGCTTCGAACCCTGATGCCGAACCAGTCTATCCGCTTCGTGACGGCACCTTCCTCCGAGCGCAAGCCCGGAACGCTGACGGTTCTGGTAGGCACCGCCCGTGAGATTGCGGGTATCGCCGGGGCGTTGCCGCCGGAAGCATCGGCGGGCGCTTTTGCCGGTTTTGGCAGTGCCGCGCCCGGCGGTTTTTCGCCGCTTTTCGTCAGCGGCCCCACTCCGCAGGCGGTGCAGGCGGCCATTGAGACACTGTTTTCCTCGATCTCGCGCGCCCCTGGCTCCCAGAGAACGGCTTTTTCGACCCGCAGCTGGCATGCGCCGGACGTTCCGCTCATCACCTCGGATCGCCGCATCGCGCTTTCCGAACTTGGTCTCGAAAGCAGCGAATTTAGCGGACGCCGTTTCCGCAACGAGTTCTACATCGGCATGCCCGCCGATTTTTATGCGTCCGCCTATGGTGAGGCATCGCTGCTGCTCGACGCTGCCTATTCCTCGCAGGTCTTGCCCGGCAGCCATATCGACATCTACGTTAATAACGAGATTGCTTCGACGGTGCCGATCTCCAACAATGGCGGCGGTATTTTCCGGCATCTGCCCATCAATGTCACGATGCGCCATCTGAAACCGGGACCGAACAAGATAACGATCGAGGCGGTGTTGATGACGGCGCAGGATCAGGCCTGCGCGCCGGGTGCGCCGGCCAGCACGACCCCGCGGTTTGCCCTGTTCGACACCACCGAAATCCATATTCCGGATTACGCCCGGATCGGTCGCAAACCGGATCTCGCAGCGATGGCGGGTGCCGGCCAGCCTTACAGGGCTGCCGGAAGCCCGGTTGCGCTTTCGCTGGATCGGTTCGATACCGACACCATGTCGGCGGCGGCAACCCTCGTCAGCCGGCTTGCGAGTGTTGCGGGACATCCGATCAATGTTGAGACCGTCGCTTCGCCTTTGGTCATCGGCGATCGAGATGCGCTGTTTGTCGGAACGATTTCGCAATTTCCGCAGGCATTGATCAGCCAGTTCAATCTCGTCCCCTCCAGCCAGATATCCTGGAAAGTCGGAACCGGCGTCCAGCCACCCGCGCAAAACAGCGAGACCCTGTTCAACGACTGGCGGGAGAGGGTGGATGGCGGCGTCTGGGAGGGGCAGGTCTCGTCCTTCGAGGACTGGATGAAGCGGAATTTCGATCTGAGTTCGGATACGCTGCGTTTCCTGCCGGCCGCCGAGCAGCCCTATGCCCCGCCTGCCAACGCCTCCTTCATGCTGGCGCAGGGGCTCAGCCCCTCCGGAGAAGGCGTCTGGACGCTTGCCACCGCGCCAACGTCGGCAGAGCTTCTCGACGGCATGTCGGCCATGACGCGCGAGAACCGCTGGGGCGACGTCACCGGACGGGTTGCCGCTTACGATGCGGCTGCTGGAAAGGTCGAAACAGTTGAGGTGGAACGGCCGTATTTCTATATTACCGGGGCGTTTTCGCTCTCCAACTGGAGACTGATCGCTGCCAACTGGCTGTCCTCCAATGTGCTTTCCTATTCGCTGGCATTCATTGGCTTCGTGTCGCTTCTGGGCTTTGCCACCTTCGTGATGCTGCGCCTGATGGGACGACATCGATGACGGGCGGGGTTTCGAAACTTGCCCGCATCATCTGCCTGTCCATGATGGCATTGGTTGCCGGCATCTCCGTCGCCCGCGCCGCGTCGGTGTCGCCGGAGGCCTGGTCCGCGTATAAAAGTGCCTTCCTTGATCCCGGCGGGCGCATCATCGATACCGGCAACGGCAATATCAGCCACAGCGAAGGGCAGGGCTACGGCATGTGGCTCGCCGTGCTCTCCGACAACCTTGCCGATTTCGAACTGATCTGGAGCTTTACCCGCACCGAACTGCTGGTGCGCGACGACGGACTTTCCGCCTGGAAATGGGATCCGCGCACAAGGCCGCACGTCACTGATATCAATAACGCGACCGATGGCGATATCCTGATCGCCTATGCGCTGGCGCTCGCCGCCGGCCAGTGGAACCGGCAGGATTATGCCGAGGCATCCGCAGCCATCGCATCCGCCATCCTCAGGAAGACCGTGGTGCAGCGCGGCGGGCGAACGCTGCTTTTGCCGGCCGCCAGCGGTTTTGGTGAGGATGACCGAGGCGATGGCCCGGTGGTCAACCCCTCCTATCTCATTTTCGAGGCGTTTCCGGTCCTTGATCTGGTTGCGCCATCACCGCTGTGGAAAGCGCTTGCCGATGACGGCGTGGCGCAGGTCGGCGCTTTTGCCTTCAGCGACAGAAAGTTGCCGGCCGACTGGGTGTCGGTGAAGACGAAGCCGGAGCCGGCTTCGGGTTTTCCTCCCGAATTCGGTTATAATGCGGTGCGCATCCCGCTTTATCTCTCAAGGGCAAAAATGGGAGCGCCGGAACTGCTTGCGCGGCTGAAGGATGGCATGATGCTGGAAAGCGGTGCCGCAGGGACTTTCGACCTGAAGAGCGGAGCGGTCAAGGACGTCCTGTCGGACCCCGGCTACCGCATCATCCCGGCGCTGGCGGCCTGCGTTGCCGGCGGTCCCGCCATTCCCGCCGAACTTAAAAGCTTCCAGCCAACACTTTATTATCCTTCCACATTGCATCTTCTGGCATTGTCGTTTCTGGCAAGGAATAACGGGGAATGCCGATGAACAAGCCACTGTCGACCTCGGCTCTCATCCTGCTCCTGATTGCGCTTGCCGCCTTCCACTGGCGCGACAGCATTCTCGGGCGGGTGTCTGACGTGCATACGTCGGCGGTTGGCGACAACCGTGCGGTGCCGCGCCCATCCCCGGCTGCGGCCAATCCCGCGCAGATCAATGCCTTCCTGAAAAATCGCGAGATGGCGCAGGTCACGCCGCCCGTCACGGTGCCGGCCGCAACGCCGCCGGTAACGGTGCCGGCGATGGACCGGCCGTCACAGACCGGTTGGCAGTCACCACAGCCGCAAATGGCGCAGGCGCCCACCCCCCGGGCGGCTGAGCCGGCTGCGGCCAATATGCCCGAGGTCGATCTCAGCGCGCTGCGTTATTTTGCGGCCAGAGGCGATACCCAGCGCCTTCAGGCCGAGATTGCCCGGCTGCGCACGCTTTATCCGAACTGGACGCCGCCGGCCGATCCGCTCGCCATTCCCGAAAATGGCGATCCCAAACTCGATGCCATGTGGCAGCTTTATACCGACGGCCGTTATGCCGAAGTGCGAAAGGCGATTGCCGACCGCCAGCAGACGGAACCCGGCTGGCAGCCGCCCGACAATCTGACCGGCATGCTGTCTCTCGCCGAAGCGCGCCAGCGCCTCGTCAATGCGTCTGATCTCAAGCAATATGCGACGGTGGTTGATGCGGCGGCAAACAATCCCGGCCTGCTGACCTGCAGCGAAGTCGATGTTTTATGGCGGGTCGCCGATGCATTTGCCAATACCGACCGCATGGGGCGGGCGCGGGACGCCTATCTCTACATTCTCAACAATTGCACGATGCCAAGCGACAGGCTGGCCACGGTGCAGAAGGCATCCGCGCTTTTGCCGGCGGAGATGATGAGCGAGCTGCTGGCCAAGGAAAAGCCCGGCGCCGATGGCCAGCTGGAATTCGAACCGGTCAAGAATGATCTCGCCCGCCAGTTCGTGGCAAAGGCGGGGGAGAAGGAAGGCATTGCCGTTCCTTCCGCTTACCTGATGCGGCTTGAAAGACTTGCCGAGACTGACAAGCTGGCCAGCGACGCCCTGCTGCTCGGCTGGTACAATATTCGCCAGAAGAACATGACAGAGGCGGAAAAATGGTTCCGCAAGGCGCGGGAAGAGGAAGACAGCGCGTCTGCCTCGCAGGGGTTGGCGCTCGCCTTGATCGACCGCAACGAGCCGCGTGAGGCCGAGGACGTCATGTATAAATGGCGCACCTCTTCCGATGACGCGCTCGCCACCTATCTTGCCGCAACGGCCAATCTTCTGGCGCTTGAACCGCCTGTCGTGCTGGTGCCGGATGTGCTGCAACGCATCGCCGCCGAAACGGTGGCGCGCAAGGACGCGGCGACGGCGCAGCAATTCGGCTGGTATTCGCTCGCTTTCCGGCAGACGCCGCTTGCCTTGCAATGGTTCAGTACGGCGCTTGGCTGGAAACCGGATGACGAACCTTCGGCCTATGGCGTGGCACTCAGCTATCATGACCTGCGCAATCTTGCCGGTCTGCGCGGCATCCAGCAGCAATGGGCAAGCCGCTCGCAGCGCATCGCCGATGTGGGAACCGCACGCATGGTGGACCAGTCCGGCCAGCCGCTGGCGCCGGTAACCTCACCGCCTGTTGCCGCGGCCTCTCCGACGACAGCACCCGCGCCCTATGTGCCGCAGGCGGAGACAGCGGTGGTGTACAGCCAGCCAGCCGTTCAGCAATCGGCTCCGGAGCCTTCGCGCAAGCAGGCACGCCGCCCGGCGCAAGCGCAACGGGAAGCCCGCGCCGCATCGCGCCCCCGTTCCTGCACAGCCTATCCCGATCCGCAGCGACTGCCGCCGCAGCATGCGCTCGATCTTGGCTGGTGCCTGATGGAGACAAACCGGCCGGCGGAGGCCCTGAAAGCCTTCGAATCCGCCATTGAAGGTGGCCAGTCGACGGTCAAAAGCGATGCGGCCTATGGCCAGAGCCTTGCTTATCTGCGCATGGGGCTGACGGACCATGCGGCCGTTTCGGCGACGAAATCGGGCATGGACCGGTCTCGCGCGACCGAATTGCAGGTCTCGATCCTGGCGGACAGGGCGGTTTCCGCCTTCCAGTCGAAACGCTATGCGGAGACGCTGCTGCTGCTCGATCAGCGTTCTCGGCTTGCCGATGAGCGTGCGGATCTGATGGTGCTGCGCGGTTATTCCTATCTCGCCATGCGCCGTTACGGCGAAGCGACCCAGATTTTCGAAAGCCTGACGTCCATCGGCAATAAGGACGGTATCCGCGGACTGGCGGCGGTGCGCGCGGCCCGGCCGAGCAACGGTCCGCAAGGCGGCTGACGTTGGGCCAGGAGGCGGCGGCCAGAAAATGGCCGCTGTTATCCCGCATCCGTCAGGTTGCGGATGATGCGCATGAAAATGCCTGCGCCGATGCCGATCAGCGCGTCCGGAAAATCATAGTCGGGATTGTGCAGGTTGGGATAATCCTTGCCTGCGCCCAAGAAGAACATGGCCGATGACGAGACGGCACGGAAGCGGCCGAAATCCTCGGAAGCGCGCATGGGAAGCCCTTCCGAACTATGGGAGATTTTCTCCTCATCCAGCGCCCGCAGGATGTGATCGACCGCGTCAGGCGCATTTTCGCAATGCAGGAAAATATCGTCGTAGGTGATGTCGAGCGTCAGTTTCTGTTCGTCCGCCAGCTTTTTTGCGAGCGCTTCCGCAGCCGCGCAGAGCTTTTCCATCCGGTCGTCGGTGAGTGTGCGCAGCGTCGCCCAGATTTCCGCGTCGGCCGGCGAGATGCCGAAGGCCGCTTCGCCCATCAAGGCGTGGGTGATGGTCACCATCGAAAAATCGGGTTCTGGCGGAAAGCCGGAGCCGAGATCGGTCAAGGCCGGCATCAACTGCGATATCGCCCCCATCGGCGAAACGCCATGTTCCGGCGAGGAGGCATGCGCCGTCTTGCCGGAAAAACGGATTTTGATACCACGCGAAGCGCAGTTGACCGGCCCTTCCACCACGCTGACATGGCCGAATGGCAGGCCTGGAAGATTGTGGAGGGAAAAGGCATAATCCGGCTTTATCTCGCCAAAGCGCGGATCGGCGATGACGGCGGCCGCTCCAGCGCCGGTTTCTTCCGCCGGTTGGTAAAGGAGAATGACGCTGCCGGTTTGCGGTCGGTTGCGGGAAAGGCCAAGCGCCAGCGCCGTCAAGATGGTCGAATGGCCGTCATGGCCGCAAAGGTGACCCTTGCCGTCGGTGCCGGAACGGTATTCGGCCCCGCTTTTTTCGTGGATGGGCAGGGCATCAAGTTCCGAGCGGATCAGGATCGCCGGGCCGCTTTTGCCGCTGTCATAGACCGCCGCGACGCCATGGCCACCCAGATCGGCATAAAGCCGGTCGGGTTCTGCCTGTTCGAGGAAAGCGCGGATGCGTCGGGCTGTTTCCTTTTCTTCGCCGGAGATTTCCGGATGGCGATGGAGATCATGGCGAAGCTCGATGAGATCGAGCATGTCCTTATTGGTCAGAAACATAAAAATCCCTGCGGGTTGCGGCCGGTTTTTCCTGCCGCAACTTACAGATCATTGCCTTCAATGCAAAACCTTTGGCGGGTGCCAGCGTTTGCCGGTTGTTTTGGGCTTGGCGGCGAGGGTGATGACATCGGCAGGCATAGCGGCCTTTGGTTTGGCCAATTCCAGCCGTGCAAGGGCCGCGCGTGCCTTCTCGGCATATTCCAGATGCGCGGCGTCGTCCGAATGGTAGTGCTGCAGCCTGTCGAGGATTTCGGCACCTTCCACCGCCCTTTCGGCGGCGATGAGGGCGACAGCGCATTTATAAAGCGCCTCGCGGTGGAAAGGCGCGCGATTGGTCACCTGCCGGAAAGCTTCTGATGCCTCGTGATAATGTTGTTGCGCCAGCCGCGCCTCACCGATGCGCATCCACAGCAGAACCGGGTCCTGACCGCTGGCGAGAAGTGCCAGAAAGGCGATTTCCGCCTCCCGGAACTCACCCCGGTCGAAAGATAGGTTGGCGAGACCGAATTGCGCGCCGGAATGGTCGGGTGCTGCCGCCAGCACCTGGGCAAAGGCGATGTTGGCGGCGGGTTTCTTGCCGGTCTTGTAAAATTTGAGACCCTGTTCATAGACGAAACGGATACTGCGTGGATGCAGCGTGCCGCCGAGATTTTCGCCCGAGCGGGTGCGGAACAGCGTGCAACTGAGCTTCTGCTCTTCCGGTCCGAAGAAATATTTATAGGGCTCATTGCCGCGCAGGAAGTCATAGGTTTTGAAACCCTGCTCGATGGCCCTGCGGATGCAGTGCCCGTGCAGCACGAGGCCGGGCGAGGGGGTCTTCCAGTTTTCGTCGCGGCCGGTGATGTAGAACAGCACAGACTTTTTCTGCCGGTCGATGATGTTGGCGAGTGCACCGAGCGGCTGGTCGCCGAACCACAGGACAGGCACTTCCAGATCGCCTCGGATATAGACATCCATCAGCATCTGCCGTGTTGCGCCGATCAACAGTTCCGTGCGTTCCTTGCCCTTGTGCGGCGCCCAGCGGATGCGCCAGAAGTCGAACAGGATATCCATGTCCCGTTTGATCGTTTCTTTCGTTGCGAAGGTGATGCGATATTCATCGCCACCCTCCACTTTCCGCAGGAAGCGCCTGAGCTTCTGGCGGGTCTGGCTGCTCATATGGCTGTCGAGATAGCCGTCGAACGTGTCGGGCAGGGCGACCACCGGGCAGATGCAATTGTTGATGTTATAGGGGTTGGTCGGCATGTTGTCGCGGAACATGACGAGCGGCCCCTGCAGCGCACGGACCATCGCACTATGCCGTTCCGGCGGGCCGGAGAGGTAGTCGAGCTTCAGTTCGGTCCAGTTCTGCTGGCGAATGTAGGAACAGAAACCGGCGACGGCGTGATTTTCGTATTCCGGCAGGGTGATGAAGCCGGTGTAATCCGCCGCCGCATTGCCGGCCATGACGATGCTGTCGTGGAAGCGGCCGGTTTTCTTGTCCGGCTCGGTGACGAGGCGCAGCGGGAAAAACGCCACATAGGGCGAACCTTCCGGGCGTTCACGCAGGGCCAGAATGAACCAGCGCTTGCGGCGTGGCATATAATCCCTGAGCCAGCCCCAGGAGAGGAAATGCCGTGCATGGGGATCGGCCATGAACACCGCGTCCCAGTTTTGCCGGATCGCCTCGAAACCGGCGTCGGTGTCGATGATGTCGATACGCATTCTTGCCCCCTCCCAATACAGATCACAAATTCGGGAAACTTCATTTTATGGGCAAACGGCCGGCTTCAAATATTCCCTTCGGGTGAAAGGCGCCTATCAAATGGGATTAGCCCAGGCGTTTTTTCCGCCGGCGCGCCGCGACAAAAAAGCCCTTGTTCACCGGTTGTAACTCTCTAACATGCGGGCTGAATGTTCGATCGGCTCAACGATCCGCATGGCACGGGAGTTTTCAATGGCGGTTCCTTTTATGCTTCTGACCGGCGCCAGCCGTGGAATAGGACATGCCACCGTCAAGCTGTTTCAGGAGAAGGGCTGGAGGATCCTCACCGTATCGCGGCAACCATTCTCGGAGGAGTGCCGCTGGCCATCGGCGCGGGAGAGCCATATCCAGGCAGATCTCGAGGATTTATCCGGCATTGAAGATCTGGCGGCCGAGGTGCGTTCGCGCCTGTCGGAAGGAAAACTCGCGGCTCTCGTCAACAATGCCGGTATTTCACCGAAGGGCGAAGGCGGCAGCCGACTTGGTGTGGCGGATACCACGGCTGACATCTGGACGCGGGTGCTCAACGTCAACCTCGTTTCAACGGCATTGCTCGCCCGCGCGCTTTTACCGGAACTGGAGGCCGCGAAAGGCTCCATCGTCAATGTCACCTCGATTGTCGGCTCGCGCGTGCATCCTTTTGCCGGCGTGGCCTATGCCACCTCGAAGGCAGCGCTTGCGGCGCTGACGCGGGAACTGGCGCATGAATTCGGCCCGCGCGGCGTACGCGCCAACGCCATTGCGCCGGGCGAGATCAACACCGCCATCCTCTCTCCCGGAACGGCGGAGCTGGTAGAAGCCCAGGTGCCGCTCGGCCGGCTGGGCACCACGGCGGAGGTGGCGCAGACCATCTATTTCCTCTGCTCGGAGCAGTCGCGCTACATCAACGGCGCGGAAATTCACATCAATGGCGGCCAGCACGTCTGACGCCTCAAGCCCAATCCAACCGAAACGGAGCCCCTACCCATGACCATCCTGCCGAATTCCGTCGAGGCACGCGACATCGCCTATCAGATGCACCCGAACGTCAACCTGCGCAAATTCGAAAAGACCGGCGGTCTGGTGATCGAAAGCGGCGAGGGCATCTATGTCACCGACAGCAGCGGCAAGCGTTATATCGAGGCGATGGCGGGGCTGTGGTCGGTGGCGCTCGGTTTTGGCGAACAGCGGCTGGTGGATGCTGCAACGAAGCAGATGCAGAAGCTGCCCTATTACCACACCTTCTCCTACAAGACGCATGGCCCATCCGTTGATCTCGCCGAATTGCTGATCGAGCTTTCGCCGGTGCCGATGTCGAAGGTGCACTTCACCTCGTCCGGTTCCGAGGCGAATGATCTTGCCGCCAAGATGGTGTGGTATCGCTCCAATGCGCTCGGCAGACGAGACAAGAAGAAGATCATCGGCCGCATCAAGGGTTACCATGGCGTGACCATCGCATCAGCCTCGATCACCGGCCTGCCGCGCAACCATGAGAGCTTCGACCTGCCGCTGGACCGTATGCTGCATACGGCTTGCCCCTCCTATGTGCATTTCGGCAAGGATGGGGAAAGCGAAGCGGATTTCACCGCGCGTATCCTGAAGGAGCTGGAGGACCTGATCCTTCGCGAAGGCCCCGAAACCGTCGCCGCGTTCTGGGGCGAGCCGGTGATGGGCGCCGGCGGGGTTCTCCTGCCGCCGGAAGGATATTGGGAAGGCGTGCAGGCGATCCTGAAGAAATACGACATTCTGCTTGTCGTGGATGAGGTGATCTGCGGTTTTGGTCGCACCGGCAAGATGTTTGCCTGCGAGACCTATGGCATCAAGCCGGACGTGCTTGTCGTTTCCAAGCAGATTTCGTCGTCCTACATGCCGCTTTCGGCGATCATCATGAATGACAGTTTTTACCAGCCGATTGCCGATGAGTCCGACCGGATCGGCTCCTTCGGCCATGGTTACACCGCTTCCGGTCATCCGGTCGCGACGGCGGTGGGGCTGGAAAACCTGAAGATCATCCAGGAGCGTGATCTGGTCGGCAATGTCGCCCGGCTGGAGGGCAAATTTCTCGATCATCTGAAGGCGCTTGCCGATCATCCGCTCATTCATTCCTCGCGCGGCGTCGGTCTTCTTGGCGCGCTGGAAGTGAAGCCATGGGAAGGCCTGAAGGCCGGCGATACGACGCTCGCCATTGCCGCCGCCATCGAGGAGGAGGGTGTCATCACCCGGCCGATCGGCGAATCCATCTGCTTCTGCCCGCCGCTGATCATCACGGCGGAGCAGCTGGATGAGCTGTTTGCCGGTGTGAAGCGTGGTCTCGACAAGGTCGCGGCCGCACGCGGCTGAAGATTCCCGCAGATATTGCCGGTCGGTTCATCCGGCCGGCATCGTTCTATCCCCTGTAGGCCACGAGCACTGCGCCGCAGGCGATCAGGACCACGCCGAGCCAATTGGGCAATGACAGCCTTTCCCCGAGAAACAGCACCGCAAAGACGGCGACGAAGACGACGCTCAGCTTGTCGATGGGGGCGACGCGGGCGGCATCGCCGATTTTCAGTGCCCGGAAATAACATATCCACGATGCGCCGGTCGCCAGGCCTGAAAGTACGAGGAACAACCAGGTGCGCCCGGAAATGGTGGAGGGCTGCTGCCAGTTGCCGGTGATGTAAACCATCAGGCCGGCGGCGGCGAGGATGACGATGGTGCGGATGAAGGTGGCGAAATCGGAATTGACGTTTTCGATGCCGATCTTCGCAAAAATGGCGGTGAGCGCCGCAAAAGCCGCTGACAGCAGTGCCCAGAATTGCCAGGCGAGAAACAGGTTCTTCATGTGATGCCGACTCCGTTCATCCATTCGCTCCCGTCTGGCTCTATAACATCTGCCCGGCGATAAGAACTGTTTTCACGACTATATCTGAACGTGGAAGGCCGGCGCATCGATCATGATGCGCCGGCCTTCATGTAAGAGCCTGTCCGGACGAAGCCGGGACAGGCCGGACCTTGGGAGGTCGTATTATTCGGCGGGCTGAACCGATGCCGGCAGTGCCGTATCCACATCGGCGATGCCGGAGATTTCTTCCTGGCCGCTGAGCACGCGGGCAAGCTGGTCCTGATCCAGTTCACCTTCCCAGCGGGCGACGACGATGGTTGCGACGGCGTTGCCGACGAAGTTGGTGAGCGCGCGGCATTCCGACATGAAGCGGTCGATACCGAGGATCAGCGCCATGCCGGCAACCGGAACGGAAGGCACGACGGAGAGCGTTGCAGCGAGCGTGATGAAGCCTGCGCCGGTGATGCCGGCCGCGCCCTTGGAGGAGAGCATGGCAACGAGCAGCAGCAGGATCTGTTCACCGAAGGACAGGTGGATACCGGTTGCCTGGGCGATGAAGAGGGCCGCCAGCGTCATGTAGATGTTGGTACCGTCGAGGTTGAAGGAGTAACCGGTGGGAATGACGAGGCCGACGACGGAGCGTTTGCAGCCGGCCTTTTCCATCTTGCTCATCAGGCCCGGCAGGGCGGCTTCGGAAGACGAGGTGCCGAGAACCAGCAGCAGTTCTTCCTTGATGTAGCGGATGAGCGCGACGATGGAGAAGCCGTTGTAGCGGCAGACGGCGCCGAGAACCACGAACACGAACAGGGCTGACGTGACGTAGAAGGTGCCGATCAGCATTGCGAGGTTGGTGACGGACGAGATGCCGTATTTGCCGATGGTGAACGCCATGGCACCGAAAGCACCGATGGGGGCGGCCTTCATCAGGATCGCGACCAGCTTGAAGATCGGATACATCATGGCATGCATGAAATCGGTGACGGGCTTGCCCTTTTCGCCGACGATGCCGAGCGCGATGCCGAACAGAACCGAGAAGAACAGCACCTGCAGAATGTCACCGCTGGCAAATGCGCCGACGATGGTGGTCGGGATGATGTTCATCAGGAAGCCGGTGATGGTCTGCTCATGGGCCTTGTCGGCATAGGTCGCGACGGCCTTGGCATCCAGCGTCGAAGGATCGATGTTCATGCCGGCACCCGGCTGCACGGTATTGGCGACGATGAGGCCGACAACGAGCGCGAGGGTGGAGAACACCAGGAAGTAGATCATGGCTTTGCCGGCCACGCGTCCAACCTTCTTCATGTCGTTCATGCCGGCAATGCCGGTTGCGACGGTGAGGAAGATGACGGGAGCGATGATCATCTTGACGAGGCGGATGAAGCCGTCGCCGAGCGGCTTCAGCTGTTCACCGAAGGTCGGATAGAAATGGCCAAGCGCGATACCGGCGATGATGGCGACCAGAACCTGGAAATACAGGTGCTTGTAAAATGGCTGCTTGGCGTGGCCTGCGGCCACGGCTGTGCTGTCGATCATGTTTTTTCCTCCTCGGCCTCACCCTGCCTTTATTGGCCTCCCGGGATCGCCGTGACGTTGACGGCTTCGCGCCGATTGCGGAGTCATGTGCAATACGCATGCCAGACGTGCTTATTTGTCGTAACTGCCTGATTTAAAAAGTACTTTTTATTGGTGCTTTGCCGGCTCACGGGCATTTGTGCGGAATTCCGGACAAATTCTCTTGCGGTCTGTGTGTAAATCCGCACAATTAGCGCATGACCTATCAGGATCAGGCACCTCATTCTCAGGCGAAACGTCGCGCGCAGTGGCTGGCGCTGGCCGGCCTGTGGCTGCTCGTCAGTCTTGGTGCCCTGCTGGTGGCCGATGAATTCGCCCGTCATCAGGCAATGCGAACGGCGGGTTTCGAGGCGTCAACCGATGCCGAACTGAAGATTGCGTTGCTGAATGTCGCGCTGGAGCGGCCGCGCGCCATTCCGCTGGTTCTGTCAGGTGATCCCGATCTTTCCATCGCGCTGGATGGCGGCGACGCCGTCGCGGTCGACCGGCTGAACCGCAAGCTGGAAGGGCTGATTGAAGGCACGCAGTCGTCGGTCATCTATGTGACCGGGCCAACCGGTCTCACCATCGCTTCCAGCAACTGGCGGGAGGAGGACAGCTTCGTCGGCTCCAACTACGCGTTCCGCGAATATTTTCAGGCGGCAATGAAGACCGGCATGTCCGAACATTACGCGCTCGGCAATGTCAGCCGCCGGCCGGGTCTTTATATTTCCCGCCGCATCGATGCCGCGGACGGGCGGCCGCTTGGTGTTGTCATCGCCAAGGTGGAGTTCAACCGTCTGGAATCGGACTGGAACATTGGCGGCAAGCCGGTTTATGTGGTCGACAGAAACGGCGTCGTGCTGATGACGAGCGTGCCGGAATGGCGCTTCAAGACCGTTGCACCGATTGACGAGGCGCGGCGAAAGGTGATTTCCGAAAGCCTGCAATTCGGCAATGAGACGCTGGCGATCCTGCCTTTCCGGCCGGCCCGCTCATCGGGCGATGATGTTCCGCTGATCCATGTCGATGAGCCGGGGCGGGAGCGCGGCGATTATCTGCGGCTGGAAACGCCGGTGCCGACGACCACATGGACCCTGCATTACCTGCAACCCGTAGCGCCGGCGCTGAACTCCGCAATCCGCGAGGGCCGGGTGGTGGCGCTGGCGACGTTGATGCCGCTGATGGCTCTTTCGGCACTGTGGCTGTGGCGCCGGCACAAGACGCTCAAGGAAAAGGAAGAGGAGCAGCGCGCCCGCACTGAACTGGAAATGAAGGTGCAGGAGCGGACCCGCGACCTGACGAAGACCCGTGACCATCTGCAGGCGGAAATCGCTTTGCATGAAAAGACAACGGGCGAGTTGCGCAATGTGCAGCATGAGCTGGTGCAGGCCAACCGCCTTTCCATTCTGGGCCAGGTGGCGGCGGGTGTGGCGCATGAGATCAACCAGCCGGTGGCGACCATCCGCGCCTTTGCCGACAATGCCCGCACCCTGCTGAAACGCGACCGTTTGTCCGAGGCGACCGAAAACCTCGAAAACATCGCCGCGCTGACAGAGCGCATCGGCACGATTACCGGTGACCTGAAGATATTGGCACGCAAGGGCCGCACCGCCGCCGAGCCGGTCAGCCTCAAACTGGTCATCGAAGGCGCGGTCATGCTGCTGCGCAGCCGTTTTTCCGGGCAGATGGATGCGCTGGATATCGCGCTTCCGGATCAGGATTTGAAGGTGCTCGGCAGCCGTATCCGGCTGGAGCAGATCCTCATCAACCTTCTGCAAAACGCGCTTGAAGCCACGGAAGAGATTGGCTCTGCCCGCGTGGAAGTGCGCGTGCGCGAGGAAGGCGACATGGTCGTGCTTTCGGTCAGCGACAATGGCGGGGGTATTCCCGAGGCCATCCGCGCTCAGCTGTTTTCGCCCTTCAACACCTCAAAGGAAAGCGGCCTCGGTCTCGGCCTCGTCATCTCCAACGATATTGCCTCGGATTATGGCGGACGTATCGAGGTGACGAGCAGCGGGGCGGGCACGTCTTTTTCCGTATATCTGAAGCGAGCATGACATGACGGTGGATGGAACCATATTCCTGGTGGATGACGACTCGCAGCTGCGCAAGGCGATGGTGCAGACGCTGGAACTCGACGGATTGCCGGTCACCTCCTTTTCCCGCGCCGAACAGGCGCTTGCGGCGCTGAACGAGGATTTCGACGGCATCGTCATCACGGATGTGCGCATGCCGGGCATGACCGGCCTCGAATTTTTCGACCATGTTCGCAAGATCGATGCTGATCTGCCTGTCATCCTCATCACCGGCCATGGCGATGTACCGATGGCGGTCGATGCACTTCACAACGGCGCCTATGATTTCATCGCCAAGCCCTTTCCGGCCGAACGCATGGTGGAGAGTGCCCGCCGGGCGCTGGAAAAGCGCCACCTCGTGCTGGAAAACCGTGCGCTTCGCCGCGCGGCCGGGCAGGCGGAAGACGATTTGCCGCTGATCGGCCAGACGCCGGCCATGGAGCGTCTGCGCACCACACTCAGGCACATTGCCGATACGGATGTGGATGTGCTGGTGGCGGGGGAGACGGGCAGCGGCAAGGAGGTGGTGGCGACGGCGCTGCATCGCTGGAGCAAGAAGCGCTCGCGGGGAAATTTCGTGGCGCTGAATTGCGGTGCACTGCCGGAAACGGTGATCGAAAGCGAGCTTTTCGGCCATGAGCCGGGGGCATTCACCGGCGCCCAGAAGAAGCGCGTCGGCCGCATCGAACATTCCAGCGGCGGCACGCTGTTTCTGGATGAGATTGAAAGCATGCCGCTTGCCGTGCAGGTGAAGATGCTGCGCGTGCTGGAAATGCGCGAGGTCTCGCCGCTGGGTTCAAACGAGGAACGGCCGGTCGATATCCGCGTGGTGGCGGCGGCCAAGGTCGATCTCGGCGATCCCGCCGAGCGCGGCACCTTTCGCGAGGATCTTTATTACCGGCTGAATGTGGTGACGCTGTCGATACCGCCGCTGCGGGAACGCAAGGCGGATATTCCGCTGCTGTTTTCCCACTTCGTCACCAAGGCCGCCAACCGTTTCAACATGGCCGTGCCGCAGATCAGCGCCGGAATTTCCCGTCGGCTTCAGGATCATGACTGGCCGGGCAATGTGCGCGAACTCGGGCATTTCGCCGAAAGAGTGGTTCTGGGACTGGAAACGGAAGCGGCCGCCGCACCTGTCGCACAGGCTGCCATGCCCGCATCCGGCACCTTGCCCGAACGCATGGATGCAATCGAGGCGCGGATCATTCGCGAAACGCTGGAACAGTCGAATGGGGACGTGGCGGAAACAATTGCAACGCTCGGCATCGCCCGCAAGACGTTTTATGACAAGTTGCAACGCCACGGCATCAACCGGGCGGATTATGTGAAGAACTGAGAGGGGCGTGAAAAAGCCGCAACGCTTTGGACGGCTTTCCCATACTCGGTGTCATCCTCGCCCTTGAGGCGAGGATCCATCGGCGATCGAAAGTGTGGATCCTCGCCTCAAGGGCGAGGATGACGGAGGGCACGTTGGCACGCATCGCCAGTATGACGCTCAGCTTTTCTGCTGCCGCTCCTGCTGGAAGCCGCTGGCGCTATTAGCCCGCGACGCAGAAATGACGCTGGCCGTCATAATCCGTATAGGTGCCGGTGCGGGTGTTGAAGCTGCGGTAACGCTGCGAGCAATAGTCGTACCAGGCGTTGGTCCACGGCTCGATGGTGCGATAGGTGGCGCGCTGGCCATAGACCGGGCGGCTGTCATAAACCGGCTGCGGGCGATAGACCGGTGCCGGACGATAGACGGGAGCGGGGCGGTAGACGGGGGCCGGGCGGTATTCCTGGTAATCCGGCTCGTCATAGACATAGCTCGGCTCGTAACGGCGCGGCGGGTCGATGTAGACGCGCTCATCGTCAACAGGCGCCGGACGGGAAAGGGCGGAGCCGACGGCAACGCCGGCAGCAAGGCCAAGTACGCCACCCAGAATGGCGGCGTCGCGGCGGTCACGGCGACCCCAGTCGTCGGCAGACGCGGTGTTGAAAGGAACGATGGTGGCGGCGGCTACGGCGACGGCCAGAACGGTTTTAGCTGCAAAGGACGACATGGTCTTCTTCCATCCAGATGGCAGGAGCGCTGCCAGTTGCAAATTCGATGGTTAAAGAAATATAGCGCTGCTGCTGAACGGGCGCTGAATGAATTGTGGCGTGTTGACGGCCGAAATTCGCGCGGGCCGGCCCGACTTTCGCAAGCCGCGCCGCCAGGTGGCGGCGCGGCAAGCGTTGATCATGCGGCGTAACGGCTGATCGCCAGATCGTGCGTGTCGATCTCCGGCTTGGTCCCGCTGATGAGATCGGCAAGTACGCGGGCGGAACCGCAGGACATGGTCCAGCCAAGCGTGCCGTGGCCAGTGTTGAGGTAAAGATTGCTGTAGCGGGTAGCGCCGATGACTGGCGTACCATCCGGTGTCATCGGGCGCAGGCCAGACCAGAATTTCGCCTGGCTCTGATCCCCCGCGCCACCGAACAGGTCCTCCACCGAATGGGTCAGCGTTCCCTGCCGCGCGGCCGGCAGATCCTTGCTGAAACCGGCGATCTCTGCCATGCCGCCGACGCGGATGCGCGAACCCAGCCGCGTGATCGCCACCTTGTAGGCCTCGTCCATCACGGTGGAGACGGGCGCGCGCTCCTCCTTCACGACCGGAACGGTGATGGAGTAACCCTTGACCGGATAAACCGGCAGGTTGAGGCCGAGCTGGCGCACGAATTGCGGAGAATAGCTGCCAAGTGCAGCGACGAAAACATCGGCTTCCACCAGACCCTTGGTGGTTTCCACGGCCTTGATGCGGCCGGCTTCAACGATAGGACGCATGATGCCGGTATCATAGATGAAGGTAACACCGGCCTCTTCCGCCATGCGGGCGAGCTCGGTGGTGAACATGAAGCAGTCGCCGGTCTCATCGCCGGGCAGACGCAGGCCACCGACGATCTTCTCCTTGGCGGGTGCAAGACCGGGCTCAATGGCAGCGCACCCGTCGCGGTCGAGAATTTCGAAGGGTACACCGCCGGCGGTCAGCACGTCGACATCCTTGCCGATGGCATCGAACTGCTTCTGGGTGCGGAAGACCTCAAGCGTGCCCTGCATGCGCTGGTCATATTGAATGCCGGTCTCGTCGCGCAGTGCCATCAGGCAATCGCGGCTATATTCGGCGACGCGCACCATGCGGCTTTTGTTGATGGCATAACGCGCCGAGGTGCAGTTGCGCAGCATCTGGCTCATCCAGCGCCACGCCGCCGGATCGGCCGTCGGGCGGATGATGAGGGGGGCATGTTTCATGAACAGCCATTTCATCGCCTTCATCGGAATGCCGGGCGCTGCCCATGGCGAGGAGTAGCCGGGGGAGACCTCACCGGCATTGGCGAAGCTGGTTTCGAGCGCTGCGGCCGGCTGGCGGTCGATCACCGTCACCTTGTGTCCGGCTTTGGCCAGGTACCAGGCAGATGTCACGCCGACAACGCCGGCTCCGAGGATAGTGACGTTCATGATCGTCTCACTTGTGATTGACTGATGTTGAAGCGGCTGCCGGGGTTTCTCCCGGCTGAATATAGCTGCGGCGGTAACGGCGTCCGAGGCCAGTCAGGATTTCATAGGCAATCGTGCCGGCATCCTCGGCGATGTCTTCCAGTGTCTGTTCAGGCCCGATCATCTGAACGAGGCTGCCCTGGGTTAATGTTCCCTCGGGCAGGGCCGATATGTCGAGAATGATGCTGTCCATCGAAACACGCCCGGCAATTGGCAGACGAATACCATTGTACCACGCCGCCCCGCGATTGCTGAGTGAGCGTGGCAGACCATCGGCATAACCGGCGGCGATTGTTGCAAGACGTGTGGGACCTGCGGCTTCGAAGGAGCCGCCATAGCCGACCAGCGAGCCGGCGGACACGGTGCGTGTCTGGATGACAGCGAGATCGAGACGCACGACCGGCTTCATCGGGTTCGGGCGGGCAACGGAGGGCGCGCCGCCATAAAGCGCGATGCCGGGGCGCAGCAGGTAATTGTGGTAGTCATTGCCGAGAAATATGCCGCCGGAGTTGGAAAAGCAGACGGGCGCATCGGGAAAAGCAATGGCAGCTTTACGCATCACCGCAAGCTGCAGGGCGTTGGCGGCATGATCCGGCTCGTCGGCGCAGGCGAGGTGGCTCATCACGAAGGCGATGTCGATACCATCGAGCAATTGCGGCTGGGACGTGAGGATTTCCAGCTCTGCGGGAGAGAGGCCAAGACGGCACATGCCGGTATCGATCTGCACCGCCGCCGGTAGCGTCTTGCCGAGATGGCGCGCGTGGGCCGACCATTGCGCAATCTGCTCCAGCGAGTTCAGAACCGGGGTGACGGCCATGGCGGCGCAGGAGGTCTCATTGCCGGGCTGAAGACCGTTGAGCACGAAAATCCGCGCCTGTGCCGACAGACGAAGCCGGAGCGCCAGCGCCTCATCGATATGGGCGACAAAGAAATTGCGACAGCCTGCGTCGAACAAGGTTTGCGAGACGATATCAGCGCCGAGGCCATAAGCATCCGCCTTAACGACCGCTGCCGTCTGCGATGCCGGGGCCATGGCCGCAAGGGTCAGGTAATTGTCGCGTAATGCGCCGAGATCGATGCTCAGATGGCCGCTTGCACCACCGGCTGCCTGCTGGCGGCTGATCTGCATGTCCATGGTCGTTCACCCTCATTTTTATCCCATGAGAGTATTGCAACGATTGTCGAATTTCTTGGCGATTGTTCGAAGGAAATGCGATAGAATTCAAAATGGCGCAATTTTCTTTGTCTGATTGGAATTTTCTATGTCGTCACTTGATGCGACCGACCGCCACATCATCCGCCTGCTTCGGCTCAACGCCCGTATCAGCAATGCGAAGCTGGCCGCGGAAGTCGGGCTTTCGGCCTCGGCCTGTCTGCGCCGGGTCGATATTCTCGAACGGGAGGGCATTATCCGCGGATATACGGCGCTGACCAGCGGTCTCGCGGGCGGAGAGGTCATCTCGGTCATCGTGCAGATCACGCTCGACCGCCAGACGGAGGATTTTCTCAACCGGTTTGAGAATGCGGTGCGGCGGTATCCGGAAATCCGCGAATGTTACCTGATGACCGGCGGCTCGGATTATTTCCTCCGCTGTGAGGCGGAAAGTGCGGGGGATTTCGAGCGGATTCACAAGGAGATTCTGTCGAAACTGCCGGGGGTTTCGCGGATTCATTCGAGTTTTGCGATCCGGAATGTGTTGGCGACACCGAAGGCGAGGTAGTGTCGAGGTTGGGGCTTACCCCCCTCTGTCCTGCCGGACATCTCCCCCTCAAGGGGGGAGATCGACTCGAGGCGAGGTTTCGCCCATCTCAACGTTTGAGACTAAAGTGGCGATAAAGCGTCTTGCCGATCTCCCCCCTTGAGGGGGAGATGTCCGGCAGGACAGAGGGGGGTAAGCCGCGCCCCCAGCGCTCTCCGCTACCCCCACCACCGATAAAAATGATGCACCGGCCCCCGCCCATTCCCGACGGCAAGCCCGCGCCCAGCCTCAAGCGCCCCGTTCAGATACTCCTTCGAAAGCCCGACCGCCTCCCGCAGCTCACAACCCTTGGCAAGGTGGGCCGTGATCGCCGCCGCCAGCGTGCAGCCGGTGCCGTGGTCGTTCTTCGTGTCCACCCGCGGCGCGGCAAGCGCCAGCATGGTGCCATCAGCAAACAGATAATCCGTGCTCTCAGGCCCATCGCCATGTCCGCCCTTGATGAGCACGGCTTTTGCACCGGCCTTGAGGATCGTCTCGGCCTGTCGGTTGATGTCCGTCTGCGTCTGTGCCATCGGCGTGCCGGTCAGCAGCGCCGCTTCGGGCAGGTTTGGCGTGATGATGGCCGCGAGCGGCAAAAGCTCGCGCCGTAATGTCTCGATGGCGTCCTCGTGTAGCAGCCGGTCGCCTGATGTCGCCACCATGACGGGGTCGAGCACTACTGGTTGCGATTGCTGCCGCAGCCGTTCCGCGATGGCGGCGATGGTTTCGATGCGTGAGACCATGCCGATCTTCACCGCGTTGACGGCGAGATCGGAAAAAACGGCATCCATCTGGGCAATTATGGTGGCAACTGAAATATCCTCCACCGCCGTCACGCCCCTGGTGTTCTGGGCGGTGATGGCGGTGATGACGCTGGCGGCATAGACGCCGAGCGCTGAGAAGGTCTTGGTGTCGGCCTGAATGCCGGCACCGCCGCTGCTGTCGGAGCCGGCAATGGTCAATGCAATGGATGTCATGGCTGTCTCGCTTTCAGCGCCGCGTCAATTGCAGAGCGGAAGCCCTTGGTTGCGCTGGCAATATCGCCTGCCCGGAAGATGGCGGAAATAACCGCGACACCATCCGCGCCGGCGGCGATGATTGACGGTACACGGGCAAGGTCGATACCGGCGATGGCGCCGACAGGCATATCCGGCCGCCATTCGCGCAGCAGGGCGCGAAGCGTCGCAAAACCATCGATACCGACCGGCTTGTCCGGGTTCACCTTGGAAACCGTTTCGAACACGCCGCCAATGCAGGCGTAATCGGCAGGCATGGAGGCCGCTCGCTCGGCATCGGCGCGGTTCTTGACGGTGAGGCCGATGATCGCCTTTTCGCCGAGAATGCGCCGTGCGGTCTTCGCATCCATGTCATCGGCACCGAGATGCACGCCATCAGCGCCGGAGGCGAGCGCCACATCGACGCGGTCGTTGATAACAAGCGGGACACCGGTGCCGGCGATGGCCTCATGAATGGCGCGGGCGTTGTCGATCATCTCCCGCGTCGAGCCGTGCTTGTCACGATATTGCAGAATGGTCGCACCGTTGAGTGCGGCCGCCAAAGCAAGCTCGGGTAAGGGCGCGACATCGGCAAGACTGGCATCGACCAATGCGTTGAGGCGGTAATCAACCTTGTTCATGCTCTATCCTCGCGTGGTTGATGATGTCTTCCCCTGAAATTTCGGAAAGCGCATCCAGAAATGCCGGTTCGAAGGTGCCGGGGCCTCTGGCCTGTTTCGCAGCTAACTCGGCGGAAACCCCTGTCACGGCAAGGGCGGAGGACGCCGCCGCCAGCGCATCTTTCTCCACGGCCATGAAAGCGGCGATGATGCCGCCCGAGAGGCAACCGGTGCCGGTGACCTTTGCCATCCATGGATGACCGTTGACGATCCTGACGCCACGGGTCGTGTCGCGGAGATGATCGACCGGCCCTGTTTCGATCCGCACCGCGTCGGGCACATCGCCGATCAGGCTCATTTCGGCGCGGTTACCGCGCACGATCGTCGGGGAAAGTGCGATGAGTTCGCGGGCAAACTCCAGACGGGATGGCGAATAATCGCAATGGACGGGGTCGACGATCCACGGCTTGCCGGATGCATTGGCGATCTCGATCGCCAGCCGGATGACCTTGCGCCGCTCGGCATCCAGCGTGCCGAGATTGACGGTCAATGCATCCGCCTTGGTGACGAAGCTCTCGATTTCCTCGAGCGAGGTGGTCATCGAGGGAATGCCGCCGACGACGGTGATGCCGTCGGCGGTGAATTTCTGCACCACGGTGTTCATCAGGCAGTGTACGCGCGGGCGCGTCTTGCGCACCCGCTCCAGAATCTCGGCGGCTTTTGCCGCTGTCGGGAAATTCGTCGTCATGGCTGCTGCAGCTCCACGGCGATATCGTCTGCCTTCGGTGCCTGCTTGATCAGCTGCATCTCCTGCATGAAGGCGCCGAAGCGGTCGTAGCGCGCGCGGTCGAGAGCGGCGGGACGTTTGGCGAAACGCGGTAGCGTGTCGAAGAAGGCCTGCTTGTTCAGCGCATCGTCAAGGTTCGGATAGGCTTTGATGAAAAGCTGCCAGGAGTCCTGCGGGTGATTGGTGATGAAGATCGCGGCCTGCTCCACGGCAGAGAGGAAACGCGGCAGGCGGTTGTCTTTTGCGAGATCGCGATGGGTGACGAAGATCAGCTCGTCATAGGCCGGCACACCATGTTCTTCCGGGAAGAAGGAGCGGCCCTCATGGCCTTCGAGCTTCATCTGCGTCAGTTCGAAATTGCGGAAACCGCCGAGCGTTGCATCCACCTTGCCGGCGATCAGCGATGGCGAGAGCGAGAAATTGACGTTGATGAGTTCGACGTCATCCTTCGTCAGGCCGTCCTTTTCCAGCATGCGCTTAAGCATCGCATCTTCAAAACCGGAAACGGAAAAACCGACCTTCTTGCCCTTCAGGTCCTTCAGGCTCTTGATCGGCCCATCCGCGAGAACCGTGACGGTGTTCAGCGGAGTTTCCACCAGTGTGCCGAAACGCACGAGCGGCAGGCCGGCATCGTGATCGAGATAGAGGTTCGGCTGGTAATGCACGCCGATATCGGCCTGTTTTGCCGAGACGAGACGCGGCACGGCGGAAGGGTCGGCCGGCGGCACCAGTTCCACCTCCAGCCCGGCGTCGGCAAACAGGCCACGTTCCCTGGCGATCACCATCGGCGCATGATCGGGGTTCACGAACCATTCGAGCAATACGGTAAGCTTGTCGGCTGCCTGTGATTGCATGGGAGCAAATGCGCCTGCTGCCGCGACGATGAGGGAAAGAAGCGTTCGTTTCATGGTGCCGAAAGTCTCCGTAAATATCTGAGAGGAATGGTATATTCTGTTTCTTTGGCCCAGGGGGCCAGATTGGCGGTCGCCCGGTCGACGATGAGCCGCAGCAGCACCGCCATGACGGCAAGAATGGCCATGGCGGCAAACATGGTGTCAGTCTGCATGCGGGCATTGGACTGGATCATGACGAAACCGAGCCCCGCCGAAGCTCCCACCCATTCGCCGATGACGGCGCCCAGCGGGGCGAGCGGGGCGGCGACCCTCAGCCCGGAAATAAGCGATGGCAGCGCCAGCGGCACGCGCAGCCGGGTGAGGATCTGCCAGTGGCTTGCCTCCGTCAGCGAGGCGGCGTCGAGAATGGCGCGATCCGTGCGGTTAAGGCCATCGGTGAAGGAGGAGGCGACGGGGAAGAAGATGATGATCGCCGTCATCACCACTTTCGAGGCCATGCCGAAACCGAACCAGAGCACGAGAATGGGCGCGAGCACGAAGACCGGGAAGGCCTGGAGCACCAGAACCATGGGCCAGACGAGGCGGCCAAGACGCGGGATAGCGGCGATGGTGAAGGCGACGAGGATGCCAGCCGTAACACCGGCCGCTAGCCCAAGCGCCATTTCGCCAAGCGTTACCATGGCCTGCCCGAACAGGAAGCCGGGCTGACGCCAGAAGGCGGCGGCGACATCGGCGGGCGACGGCAGGATATAGCGTGGCGGCGCAAACAGCCATGTGCCTGCCTGCCACAGAAGCAGCAGGAGACCGATACCGTTCAATGCATGGGTGGCACGCATGAGCCGGACCTCAGACGCAAACGCACCATGTGCGAAGGACAGAAGGTTTCAGCATCATCATTCAGTCTCCAGATGTGACAATCACGGAGATCATGGCCAAGCGGAGAAGAGAAAGGGCAGCGCCTGAAGGGTGCGACAGTTTCCGTTCCTACGCCGGCATGACCCGGATCAGGTTCAAGGGTCCGGCTCATCGCCATCTCAGCACCGTGCGGTGCTCCCCTCGGAATGCGTCGGAAACTGTCGCTTTTTTAGCTGGCTGTCAACGGCTCAGATGCTGCGAAGCTGTTCAAACAGGGCGATATGTCGGCTATCGGCACGATAGAAAACCGCCGGCTGGCCGAGCGGCGCTTCGATGGTGACTTCGCGTCCGCCGGGATGGCGCGCGCCGCTCCACAGGTGCACCCATTCGCCATTGCCTGGAAGATAAAGCGTGCGCTGCGTTTCGCCCGCTTTCCAGACCGGCGCAACCAGCATGTCGGCTCCATAGAGATAGCTGTCCTGAACTGCGTAGGTCTGTCGGTCATCCTCGAAATGCAGGAAAAGCGGGCGTTGCACCGGCAAGCCTGTCTCAGCCGCCTCTGCGGAAAGCGATTTCAGATAGGGGGCGAGCGCGACGTAAATTTCCGTCATGCGGGCGAAATGGGCGAGAACCGTCTCGTCCTGATCGATCTGGAGATTGTCGCGCGGGCGGTTGCCCTCATGGGTGCGCATGACAGGCGTGAAGGCGGCCATTTCCGTCCAGCGCATGATGAGCTCCGTTGTCCGGACATTGCCGAACAGGCTGGTGTATCCACCGATGTCGGAATGGTGATAGGCGTTGCCCATCAGGCCGGAAGAGAGCGCGCCGCAGATGACGGTGACAAGCCCGTCGTGGCGGGAGAAATCGACGGACTGGTCGCCGCCCCAGATTAGCGGGCAATGGGCCTGCACACCGGTGAAGCCGGCGCGCATGAAGAACAGCGCTTCACCCGTCTTGCCCCGGCTTTCGACGGCCTTCGCGTTAACCTCGGCCCAGAGGGTGGGCCAGGCATTATGCATCAGCTTGGCATCGACACCGTTGGAAAGGTTGATGTCGATCGGCAGATATTCGCCAAAATCGGCCATCCAGCCGGAAAGGCCGAAATCAAGCATGTTTTTGCCGATGATCTCTTCGGCAAACCAGTCGGCGGCGGCCGGATTGGTGAAATCGACGACGCCGCAGTCGAATTCGCCGAAATCCACCAGCGCCGTCTTGCCGTCCGCGCCAGTTGCGAAATAACCGGCTTCTTCGGCGACCGGGAACAGCGGGCCGTCAACGCAGAGATAGGGGTTCACATAGCCCAGGAAACGAATGTCGTGATCGGCCAGCTCGGCGATTTTCTGGCGCAGATGCGGGTAGCGGGTGTCATTGGCCTGCCAGTCCCAGAAGAGGCGCGCGCCGAACGATGTCTGGCGCAGGCCCACCCAATCCTCGCACCAGAGGCCGGAAACCTTCGTTCCGGCCGCACGGATTTTCTCCAGCCGGGCAAAGGAGTTGACGCCGTCCTTTAACCCGATGATCGCGCCGTTATAGACCCATTCCGGCAGTTCCGGCTGGCGTCCGAACCGCAGCGACAGGGCGGAGACGATATCGGTGAAGGCATCGCCCGCGAAGAACTCGATCTTTTCCGGGATCGCCCATATTTCGATTTCGTGGAAATCGCCGTTGCGAAAATCGAACACCGAATAGGCGCTCGTTTCCACATGCAGGGCGTATTTGCGCGACGAGAGATACGTCGGCTGCGGGTAGTTGGTGTTGTAATAATCACCGCCCGCCTTGCCGCTCACATCGGCCTTGAAGGTGATCTCCGAGGTCTTGTCGCGGCCGACGCCGGGTTCAGAAGTCCAGAGCGGAAAACACCGGCCGCGCATGTCGAAATAGGACATCTGCTCGCCGCCGCCCCAGACGTGCTCGTCCGTTTCCGCAACGATGCGCAGCCACAGGCGGTTGATGGTTTCATCCAGCGCCGTCAGCCTGATGGCGTTGCCGTCGAGCGTCAGGCGGAGGTGAGGTGCCTGTCCTGGTGCGGAGGAAAGCGTAACGCTGTCGCCATTCAACTCGGCGTGGCGCAGGGCGATCCGCTCGATGACATAATCCTCTATGTCGAAATTGCCGCGATACATATCCATCCGCTCGCGGCCAGAACCGGCGAAGAAGGCGGGGTTGTCTGGCGAATGGGACAGGATGGTGCGGCCGCCGATTGCGAGCGTGAAGCCGTCTTTGGTCTTTTCGAAATGCATGACTGTACCTGTTTAGCCCTTGAGACCGCCGGCGGTGAGGCCGGAGACAACCCGTTCCTGAAAGATGACGATCAGGATCGCGACCGGCACGATGCCAACCACGAGCGCCGCCGAAATGACCGGCCAGGGGAAGGCGAATTCACCCTGATAAAGCTGGATGCCGACGGGCAGGGTGCGAAGGGCCGGATTGGAATTGAAGGAAAGCGCCAGCAGGAATTCATCCCAGGCATTGACGAAAGCGAGAATGCCGGCGGTGAAAACGCCCGGTGCGCAGAGCGGCACGACCACCTTGAACAGCGCGCCGATGCGAGTGCAGCCATCGATCATGGCGGCGTTTTCGAGATCGCGCGGAATGCTTTCGAAGAAGGAGACCAGCATCAACGTGCAGACCGGCAGCGAAAGCACGGTGTAGGGCAGGATAAGCGCCGTCCAGCTGTTGAGCAGGTTCAGCGCCCGCATGATTTCGAACAGCGGCACCAGCAGGGTCACCAGCGGAAAGGTGGAAACGGCGATGATGAGCGAGAGGATCAGCGCCCGGTATTTGAGGTTGAGCCGCGCCAGCGCGTAAGCCGCCAGCACCGAGATCAGGATGGTGAGTGCGGTCGAAAGCAGCGCCACCATGAAGCTGTTGAACAGGAAGAGGTGCAGCGGCTGATCGGAAAAGGCCTGCATATAGTTGGCCAGCGTCGGCGCGTGCGGAAACCAGGTGATCGGCTTCGCCGTCAGTTCCGCTTCCGTCTTCAGCGAGGTGAAGAGGATCCAGATTGCCGGAAACAGGCCGTTGACCAGAAGGATGGAGGCCGCGATGAAGCGCAGAGGCTTGCCGGAAAAGAACGAGGACAGACCGGAATTTGCAACGGTGCTCATGGGATCAGTCCTTCGTCCTGATGATGCGGAGATAAACGGCGGTGACGCACATGGAGAGCGCAAACATCATGACAGCGAGCGCCGAGCCGTAACCGAGATCGAGGAAGGAAACGGTGTTCTGGTGAATGTACATGGCAAGCGTCGTGGTGGATGTGCCGGGGCCACCGCCGGTCATCATGTAAGGAATATCAAAGGTCTGCAGCGCCGTGATCGTGCGAAAGATGAGGGCGACGACGATCGAGGGCTTGAGAAGCGGCAGGGTGATTTCGAAGAACTGCCGGATTTTGCCGGCGCCATCCACATCCGCCGCCTCGTAGAGCGAGCGGGGAATGGTCTGCAGGCCGGCAAGGATCATCAGCGCCATGAAGGAGGATGTCTTCCAGATGATCGTCAGGCAGATGGCCGCGAACGCCCAGTTGGGGGAGTTGAACCAGATGACGCCTTCAAAGCCCAGCCGGTTCAGCACATCATTGACCACGCCATACTCGTAATGGAAGAACCACGCAAAGATCAGGCCGGCAAAAGAGAGCGGCAGCGCCCAGGGGATGAGCAGCGACAGGCGCATCGGCCATTGCATGGAAAAGGGCAGGTTGGCGAGCAGCGCGAGGCCAAGGCCCATGAACAGGGCGCCGGGCACGGTGATCAGCGTTATCAGAACCGTGTTCCAGGTCGTTTCCCAGAAGATCGGATCGTCGAACATCGCCGTGTAGTTTTCAAAGCCGATGAATTCCGCCGGCAGGCCGGATGTCAGCGACAGGCTGAAAAACGAGGTATAAACAAGCCGCGCCACCGGATAGACGATGATGAGCGACAGAAGAATGGCGGCAGGCGCCAGCAGAAGCACGGCAAGCGACCGGTCGCCGAGATCGAGCCACCGCGTCCAGCGCGGCAGCTGCTTTTCGTCCACCCGGACCATGGTTCTTTCCGGCATTGTCACACCTGCCACTCCCGCAACTGGATTCACGTCATCGTCTCCCGATCGGACCGGTTCATACCCGGTCCGTTTATCGCACCGCCCGGGCGCGTTTATTCCTGTCCGTCGAAGCAGCCGGAAAGGGCATGAAACCACGCCGCTTTCCGGCCTTGAAGTTTAGCGCAACACGCGCCGCAGACGGCTTTCCATCTGCTTTGCGCCGTCCTCCGGCGTCATGACGCCGGCAAGTACGCCGTTGACGGTGGTGCGGATCGTCTCGCTGACCTCGTTGTAACGCGGCGTCACGGGACGGGCCTTGGCGGTTTCAACCACGGGCAGGGCGTCGGCGAACCACGGGATTGCCTTGGTCACGTCGGCATCCTTGTAAAGCGCGGCATATGTCGGCAGCAGCGTGGCGTTGATGGCCATGAACTTCGACACATCCTGACCGGAGAGATATTCCACCAGCTTCTTGGCTTCATCCTGCTGCTTGGAATAGGCGGAAACGCCGAATTCCCAGCCACCGAGGCAGGTTGTCTGCTCGCCGCCCTTGACGGCCGGCAGGCGCGCGACGCCAACCTTGTCATTCACCTGCGATTCCTTGCCCTGGAAATGCGTCCAGGCGTAGGACCAGTTGACGGCGAAGAGAACCTTGCCGGCCTGGAATTCCTTGCGGGTGTCGTCGGTCGCGACTTCGGAAATGTTCTTCTTGGAAATGCCTTCATCGACAAAGCTCTTCCAGAGCTTCAGCGAATCCACGGCTGCCTGGTTATCGAAGTTCAGCTTGCCGTTTTCGACCAGCGACTTGCCCTCGCTCCAATAGGGCAGGAGGAAGGTGCAGACCGCGCCTTCGATCGCCTTGCCCTGGAAGGACAGGCCTTGAAGCTCGGGGTTCTTTTCACCCTCCATCACCTTCTTGGATGCTTCCTTCAGCTCGTCCCAGGTGGTTGGCGGCTGAATGCCGTATTTGTCCAGCAGGTCCTTGCGGTAATAAAGGAACATGGAGTCGGCGAAGGCGGGCAATGCCACGATCTTGCCGTCCACGGTGTTGGCTTCGGCATAGGTCGGCAGATAAGCGGACATGTCCTTGCCGGAGAAATCGCTGGTCCAGCCGGCGGTGGCGAATTGCGCCGGACGGATGACGTCGAGCATCAGCACGTCGAGGCTAGAATCCTTCGCCGACATCACGGTGTTGAGATATTGCGCCTGCATTTCCGAGGTGTTGCCGCCTGTCTCGATGACAACCTTCACGCCCGGCGTCTTCGCCTCATATTGATCGAGCGCCTTGCGCCAGACATCCGGCTGATGCTGGCTGGAAACGAAAACTTTCAGTTCGGCATCGGCAAAGGCCTGTCCCGAGAAAGTGAGCATGGTTGCGCAGAGCGCTGCCCTGGTTATAGCTTTGAATTTCATGTGTTCCTCCCGTTATTAAACCCGTTGGCCGCAGCGTTTCCACGCCCGGCAATCAGTGGATAGAGCGCTCCGTCGCGGCGTCGAAAAGATGAACCTTGGACGGATCGAGCCCGATCTTAAGCTCCTCGTTCGGCGCCGGGCGAAGCTGCGGCGGCATTCTGGCGGTCAGCGCCGCATCGCCGAGGCTGAAATGGACGAGCGTATCGGAACCCAGCGGCTCCACCACCTGTACCTTGACCGCAAGCTGCGTATCGAAGCCCTCGGCGGGGCCGAAATGTTCCGGGCGAATGCCGACAATGACTTCGCGCCCTTCGAGGCCAGTTTCGCGGGCTGGCCGGATGGCCGCCATCGGCAGAGAATTGCCGTCGGAAAATGTCAGCCGGTCGCCGTTTACCCTGGCGCGGGCGAAATTCATGGCGGGTGCACCGACGAAACCGCCGACAAAGACGCTTTCCGGACGGTTATAGACCTCGTCCGGCGTGCCGACCTGCTCGATATCGCCGCCACGCAGAATGACGATGCGGTCGGCGAGCGTCATGGCCTCCACCTGGTCATGGGTGACATAGATGATCGTCGTGCCGAGCTGCTGGTGCAGCCGCTTGATTTCCGTGCGCACCTGTCCGCGGAGTTTGGCGTCAAGGTTGGAAAGCGGCTCGTCGAACAGAAACACCTGCGGGCGGCGCACGATGGCGCGGCCCATGGCCACACGCTGGCGCTGGCCGCCGGAAAGCTGGCCGGGCCGGCGGTCGAGCAGATGCTCGATGCCGAGCATCTTTGCCGCCTCATCGATGCTGGCATTGGCCTGCGAAGCGCTCACGCCGCGCACCTTCAGGCTGAAACCCATGTTTTCGCGCACGGTCTTGTGCGGATAAAGCGCATAATCCTGAAACACCATGGCGATGTCGCGTTCGCGCGGCGGCAGCCTGTTGACGACACGGTCACCGATCATGACCTCCCCGCCGCTGATGCTTTCCAGACCCGCGACCATACGCAGCGTCGTGGATTTGCCGCAGCCGGAAGGGCCGACGAACACCACGAATTCACCGTCGTTGATTTCAAGGTCGATGCCCTTGACGATGCGCAGGGCACCGTAACTCTTATCCAGCTTGCGCAGGCTGACTGAAGCCATATTTTCCTCCTCACAACCGACGCGTCCAAAATCCCGATGGACGCAAAAGCCGGTATCAACCTTCAAGTTCCACGTATCGCTCTGTCGAAAATCTGTTCCGATTATCCGGCGATAGCGTGGGATGGCGAAACGCCTGTCTCCCTAATTCCGTGATATTACCTTTCACAAAAAGGAAATCAATAGTGTATCAATTTTATTTCTGACAGAAATCAAAAACTATTAAGTCGTTGATTTAAAGAAATATAGTGGCGAAACTCGCCGCAAGGCAGGTCGTCGCTTCCTTGCCTCCCGTCAAATTCTTGCCTCCATGTAGATCACGCGAATATGCGGCGATCTCAACGTATGCGAGAAACGTAGCGGGCAACCGTATGGTCGAACCATGTCCATGAAACTTCGGCCACCGCGCCATCCTGCGCCTGGCTGAGACGCAGCACGCGCGGCACCGGCGCGCCCGGCTTCTGGCCGAAGGCCTCGGGTGCCCAGTCGGGTACGTCGCCCAGATCGATGCGGTCTTCCGCCTTCGAGATCCAGAGATTGAGACGGGTGCGATAATAAAGATAGAGGGATTCCGACATGTTCTCGATGGCGATCGTGTCGACATAAGAACCATCAAGCCAGATTTCCTCGATGGCCGCCGGTTTTCCGGCAATGCGCCGGAGGCGGCGAATGCGATGCCCTTCGGCGGACGTGCCGAAAGCGGGCAGGGCGGCGGGTTTGGCAAGCCGCGCCACATCCAGAACCTCCGCCGTCGGCAGGCCGCCGCCCTCGATCATCTCGAGGCGGAAGAAGGCGTAAACGCTTTGCGGATCGCTGACGGCACGGATGTAGTTGCCCGAACCCTGCACGCGCTCCAGCAGGCCGCGCTCCTGCAATTCGGCGAGTGACTTGCGAAGCGTGCCGACGGCAATGCCGAGATCGGCCGCCATATCACGCTCAGGCGCCAGCTTTTCGCCATCGATCAGCCGGCCCGCCGCCACCTCGCGCACCAGCATTTCGGCGATCTGCAGATACATGGGCAGGCTGCCGCCAGTGTTTTTCATGATGCCATTTCCTCCCCGAAACAAAAATTGATACATCATTGATTTACATATTTCTTGATGTTATGCAAGAAAAACAAGAGCGGCCCTGAGGAGGAATTGCATGACCGTCGTACCCGTTACATCCGCTGATCTCGATGCTGCCGAGGTCTCCTGGTTTTCCGCTTTGTGCTCCGATGATTACGCCTATCTGGGCGTGCCAGACGGCAGCCTGCGCTCCAGCTTCGACCATTGCTCCGATATCGTCAAAAAGGCCGAGGAACTCGGTTTCCGCAACATCCTCTGCCCGTCATCCTATCAGGTCGGGCAGGATACGCTGAGCTTCGTTGCAGGCTGTGCGCCGATCAGTGACCGCATCAATTTCCTCGCGGCCATCCGCTGCGGCGAGATGCAGCCGATCATGCTGGCGCGCACTGTGGCGACGCTCGACCACATGCTGAAGGGCCGCCTGACGCTCAACGTCATCAGCTCCGATTTTCCCGGAGAAGTGGCCGATAGTGCGTTTCGTTACAAGCGCAGTCACGAGGTCGTTGAGATCCTGCGTCAGGCCTGGACGCGGGACACCATCGACCATGACGGTGAAATCTACCAGTTCAAGGGCGTCTCCACCGAGCCGGCACGGCCTTACCAGCAGAATGGCGGACCGCTGCTTTATTTCGGCGGTTATTCGCCGGATGCGCTGGAACTCTGTGGCGCGCAGTGTGACGTCTATCTGATGTGGCCGGAAACGAAGGACCAGCTGACGGACCGCATGCGCGCCGCCAATGAACGTGCAGCCGCCCATGGCCGCACGCTGGATTACGGCCTGCGCGTCCACATGGTGGTGCGCGATACCGAACAGGAAGCCCGCGAATATGCGGAGCATCTCGTCTCGAAGCTTGATGACGAATATGGCCAGCTGATCCGCAACCGCGCCCATGACAGTGGCTCGCTCGGCGTGTCGCATCAGGCGCGTGCCCGCGAACTGGCTGACAAGTTCGGTTATGTCGAACCCAATCTGTGGACCGGCATCGGTCGGGCGCGCTCCGGCTGTGGTGCGGCTCTCGTCGGTTCGACGGATCAGGTTCTGTCGACGCTGGAGGAATACCAGAAGATGGGCATTCGCGCCTTCATTCTTTCCGGCTATCCGCATATTGATGAGGCGGAACACTTCGGCACCAAGGTTCTGCCGCAGATGAAAACCTGCTCCCTGCCGCATGCTTACGGCCGGGTACCTTCTGAAACGCCTGCCACGCCGCTCGGCAACGGGGAACGCCACTGATGGAACGCATCGCTCTTTCCGACAAACTCGAACTCAGCCGCATCGTTTATGGCATGTGGCGCATCGGCGACGATAAGGACACTTCGCCCGCCCATGTGCAGGCCAAGATCGAAGCCTGCCTGGCGCAGGGCATCACCACCATGGATCAGGCCGATATTTACGGCGGATACACGGCGGAAGCCATTCTGGGTAACGGCCTCAAGGCTGCTCCGGGACTGCGCGACAAAATAGAGATCGTCACCAAATGCGGCATCGTCGCACCGGCCGGCCGGCATTCCGCCGCCCGCGTCAAGCACTATGATACGACGGCAGGCCATATCAATGCCTCGGTCGAGGCGTCGCTGCGCGACATGGGAACCGATTATGTCGATCTCCTGCTCATTCATCGCCCTGATCCGCTTGTTGATGCGGAGGAAACCGGCAAGGCGCTCGACGCACTGGTCGCGTCGGGCAAGGTGAAGGCCGTTGGTGTCTCCAACTTCCGGCCATGGGATTTCTCGCTGCTGCAATCGGCCATGAAAAACCGGCTGGTGACGAACCAGATCGAAATGAGCCTGCTTGCCACGGATAGTTTCACCAATGGCGATCTCGCCTTCCTGCAGGAAAAGCGCGTTTCGCCGATGGCCTGGTCACCGCTTGGCGGCGGCTCGCTATTTTCCGGCGCCCATGGTGGAACGATGGCGGCGCTGCAGCGCATCGGCAAAGAGCAGGGCGTGGATGCTACCGCTGTCGCCATCGCCTGGCTTTTGCGCCATCCGGCCAAGATCGTGCCGGTGCTCGGCACCAACAATATCGAGCGCATTAAAACGGCGGCTGACGCCCTGCGCGTCACGATCGACCGCCAGACATGGTTTGAGCTTTATACACTCGCAATCGGAAACGAGGTGCCGTGATGACAGTGGCAATGGCAGAGGCGATCAAAATGCCCAATGAGCATGTATTCGTTCCTGGCGGCGAGAACAGCCGCAGCTTTCGCAACGCGCTCGGCGCCTTCACGACGGGGGTTACGGTTGTGACGGCAACGACGCCGGACGGACCGATCGGCATGACGGTCAACAGCTTCGCGTCGGTATCGCTTGATCCGCCGCTGGTGCTGTGGTCGCCTGCCAAAAACTCGTCGCGTTATCAGGCCTTCAGCGGTGCCACCCATTTCGCCATTCATGTGCTGAGCGCCGATCAGGACGTGCTGAGCGCCCGCTTCACCCGCAATGGCCGTGCCTTTGACGATCTGGACTGGGAATTGAACGATGAGGGTGTGCCGGTCATTCCCGGAACGCTCGCCCGGTTTGAATGCCGGCAGGCCGCCGCCCATGATGCGGGCGACCACACCATCATCGTCGGCGAGGTTTTGCGCGCCGCACACCGTGATGGCGATCCCCTGTGCTTTTCAGGCGGAGCCTTTGGGCGGTTTTCCCGGCAGTAGTAGAAACTGCCGTTTCCGCTTCGGTTTTCGGCAAAAATTCCGCTGCTCAAGCAATCTTTCCAACTATTTCATGGAGCGTGCCTGTCACGCTCCATTTTATATTTACGCAGACGTTCAGAGCAATTTTTATGCTGTTTATACTATCAATTATCTTTCAGAGTGGGCTAATTGATTTGTTTGAAACAGTGATTCGCCGGTCAGGGCAGGGCGGCGTAATGCGCCGGTGAGGGAGCTTGGATGTCCGGTTGGTTCTGTGGTGTTTCTGAAGAGAAAGATCCGCAGAAGGCGCCCTTGAAGCCAGCGCCCGTATCCTGGTGCTCTCTGCGTGGCTCGACGAGCCTTTTTGCCCTGATGTTTTCCGCCGCATTCGCGTCACCCGCGCTGGCGGAGACGATCGTCTGGGTTGGATCATCGACGGACGACTGGTTCTTGCCCTCCAACTGGTACGGCTATACGCGCGTTCCCGGACCAAACGATACTGCCGGCTTCAATTCCGCGGGGCCGACGATTGCAGCGGGGAAGCATGCCGATATCTCAGATCTGTTGATCGGGATCGACACCGATGGCTCGCTTTCAGTCAATGGTGGCCTGACGACAGTCGGGAGCGACATTGGCTACAACGCCGGCGTTACCGGAAAATTGAACTTTTCGGGAGGAACCTGGTCTAATACCGGCGATATAACCGTGGGCGGAAGCGGCGTCGGTGAGCTTTCACTTAGTGGAAGTTCGGCCACGTCTGCGGGAAATATCTACGTCGGTAAGGACGGGTTGGGATATGGCACCGTCAAATTGGACAATTCGTCCAGCTTTGACAATTCCGGCACCGTTTTCGTGGGTTATGGCGGCTTCGGTTTGCTGGAGGTGCTGGGCGCAAGCGAGTTTACCACCGGCGGACTGGTTGTCGCCAACGGAGTTGGCTCCATGGGGACCGTATCCGTGGAGGGTGCCGGCAGCACAGTGACAGGCTCCGGCGATATGATCATCGGCGGTGGCGGGCTAGCCTCTTTCTCCATCGCTGGCGGGGGCGTGGTGATCAGCCAGGGCAAAACGGTCATTGGCAATCTGGGGTCATCGGATGGAAGTGGGCTCAGGATAGATGGCGCTGGTTCCGTATTGGAAACTCAGGGCACATTGGTTGTCGGCGATGAGGGCGCGGCCACTATGGCTGTCGGCACCGCCGCGACCGTCACCAGCGGCGCCGTCACCATCGGCCGCCATTCGATTGCCGTGGTGGATGTAACCGGCGGCGGCACGCAATGGACGATGGGTGATTTGCAGATTGGCGGCGATGCGTCAGACCCGGTGGGAACGGCTGGTTATGGCACGCTGAATGTGAAGACGGGAGGCGCGGTGGACAGTACATCCGCGCGTCTCGGCAATGCCGCGGGTGCGACGGGTAATGTTGGCGTGGATGGCAGCGGTTCCGCATGGACGGTCGGCAGCGGCAGTCTCGGCGTTGGCGTCAACGGCACAGGCCGGCTGACAATAACCGGCGGCGGGCTTGTCGAAGCGGTTGATACGGTTCTCGGGGTAAATGCCGGCGGCGTCGGCTCCGCCAGTATCTCCGGTTCGGGGAGCGCCCTGCAAAACTCCGGAAATCTCCATGTCGGCAATGCCGGCGAGGGCTCGCTGCAGATCGATGCGGGCGGCTCCGTCGACAGCGATACCGGTTATGTCGCAACACTTAGCGGTTCGAGATCTTCCGTGATCGTCGACGGCGGCGGATCGAGCTGGACGGTGGCGAAGACCCTTTTCGTCGGATATCAGAATGATGCCGAGGGAGAGGTGGTGGTCAGTACCGGCGGCGGCATTGAGGCACGGCAGATAACCCTGGGCGAACTTGCCGGTTCGTCCGGCACAATGACCATCGAAGGCACCGGTTCGAATGTCACGGTTGCGGTCGATAACAACCTTGCCGGTTCCGGCTCCATGAATATCGGCCGCTCCGGCAGCGGCTCCGTAACGGTGTTCAATGGCGCTTCCCTGAATGCCAATCAGCTTTTTCTCGGCGCGGAGGCCGGTTCGGACGGTGCATTGCAGGTCGTCGGGGTGGGGTCACACGCAGAAATCGGCAACACCCTCGTTATCGGGAAAAGCGGCAGTGGCATGGTGGAGGTGACGGGCGGCAGTTCCCTTGCCGCGGCGACCATCGTGATCGCATCGGCGGCGGGTTCCACCGGCGTTTTGAATATCGGCGCTGCCGCCGGGCAGACGGCGCGTTCTGCCGGGGAGGTTGAGGCGAATGTGATTGCCTTCGGTTCCGGCAACGGCAGCATCGTCCTCAACCACTCGGAAAGCGACTACGAACTTTCCGCGGATATTTTCGGCGCTGGCCGGATCAATGCCGAAAACGGCGTCACGACGCTCAGCGGCAACAACAGCTATTCCGGCGGCACGGTGATTTCGGGCGGCACGCTGAAGGGAGCCGCCACCAGTTTCGGTTCGGGCGAGATCGCCAATAATGCGCAGCTTATCGTGGATGGGGCCGGTAGGCTTTCCAATGTCATCAGCGGTTCCGGCTCGTTTGAAAAGACGGGCACCGGCAATCTCCTTCTCGCCGGCGACAACAGCTATTCCGGCGGCACCACTGTTTCGGCCGGCACGCTGACGGGAACCGCAAAAAGCTTCGGCTCGGGGAACATCGTCAATAATGCGAAACTCGCCGTAGATGGTGCCGGCACGTTTTCGAACGTCGTCAGCGGCACCGGTGCTTTCGAAAAGACCGGTGAGGGCAATCTGGTCCTTTCCGGAAACAGCACCTATTCAGGCCCCACCGAGGTCTCGTCGGGCAAGCTCAGCGTCAATGGATCACTCACAAGCGTGGTTTCGGTCGGCGGCGGTGCGGTGCTCGGCGGGTCCGGCACCATCGGCGGCGTGACCGTCGCCTCGGGCGGCACGCTTTCGCCCGGCAATTCCATCGGCACGCTCACCTCCACGGGCGATGTGACATTCGCCAGCGGCTCGGCCTATGCGGTCGAAATCGACGCATCAGGCAGTTCCGACAGGCTTGATGTCAATGGCGCCATCACCATCGATAACAATGTCCGTCTCGTCGTCACACCGCTTTCAAACTATACGGCCTACAGTCTCGACACCCAATATCGAATCCTGACGGCGACGGGCGGTATTGTTGGCACATTTTCCGGTGTGGATGATAATTTCGCTTACGTAATTGCGAGTGTCACAAAGAGCGCAGATAACGGCAACGCCTATCTTTCCTTCAATCGGGCATCATCGGAGAACGGGCTTTTTGCTGCTGCAACATCGTCGGATAACGCGCGCAGCGCCGCCAAGGCCGTCGAGGCGCTTGGGGAGGCTTCCTCGCTTTATCAGGCGGCGTTGTTTCTGCAGGACGGCGAAACGCAATCCGCCTTCTCACAGCTTGCCGGTGAACTGCATCCTTCACTTGCCATGGCATTGATAAACCGCAGTCAGTTGACCCGCGACGTTATTCTCAACCGGTTGCGCAGCGCCTTCAGGGGTATTGATGCGCGTCCGATCCTGCCCGCTGTCGAAAGGGTGGGTGCATCGGATCCGATGAATATCGATGAAGGCTCCCTCACTTTCTGGTCCAATGGTTTCGGGTCGCGCGGACATATCGATGGCGATGGCAACGGCTCGTCGGTCAGTATGAAGGGTGGCGGCGTCTTTTTTGGTCTCGATGGTGATTGGGGCGACGGTTGGCGCGCCGGTGTTGCTGCCGGTTATGGCCGTGATGTCATCAGCCAGAAGTCTTTTTTGGCGTCGGCGGATGTGGACAGCTATTATGCGGCTGCCTATGCGGGCGGGGCAATTGGCCCGGCCTCGCTGCGCCTCGGAGCGATCCACGCTTTTCAGGACGTCGAAACCCGCCGGGCGGTGTCGTTTTCGACATTGCAGGAAAATCTGACCGCCGGCTATGACGCCTCCACCACGCAGGTCTTTGCCGAGGCCGCCTGGCGTTTCGATTTTGATCACGTCCAGTTTGAGCCCTATGCCAATATCAGCTATGTGAACACACGGTCGGATGCCTTCGGCGAGAAGGGCGGCATGGCCGCCGTTTCTTCCGGCTCCGCCAGTCATGACCAGCTTTATTCGACGCTTGGTGCGCGTTTCAGCCGTGATATCGCATTTGAGGGTATGATTGGGCAGGCGATGTTCGATATTGGCTGGCGTCATGCCTATGGCGATCCGGCGGTTGAGAGCACCTTGTTCTACGCGGGCGGCCAAGGCTTTTCCGTTACAAGTGCGGCGATGGCGCAGGATTTGGCGTTGATCAATCTGGGACTGCGCTACGACCTCAATCCTGCCGCCACTTTGACATTCCGTTATGGCGCTGTTTTCGGAGCAGGCATGCTGGATCAATCCGCCTCTGCCGAACTGGGAGTCCGTTTTTGATGAGGCGTGGTCAAAACTTGGTTGGGAAGACAGCCCTCGCTGCCTTCCTCTTCGCCAGTGTTGCAGCGAGTGCGCTTGCGCAGGAGGCAGCGAAGGTTGCTGGGCCCATGCACGAGGTTTATGGAAGCTGGCAGCTCGCCTGCGCGGCACCAGCGGAAAACGACGAGGCCAACCCGAACGCTTCAGTGGCGGCGGAAAAGCCGGCCTGCGCCATAGCCCAGGTGCAGCTTGAGGAGAAAACCCGCAAGCTTGTCGTCTCGGTCGAATTCCGGATTGATGATCCGAAAATACCGGACAAATTGTCCGGCACCATCGTCATGCCTTTCGGCCTTGCCGTCACAAAGTTGTTTTCGGTGAAATCCGGAACTGTGCGGCTGCAGGAAGTGCAGGTCAGCACCTGCCTGCCCGTCGGCTGCATCGTGTCCTTCACGCCCTTTGTCGAGCTTGTCTCGGCGCTTGAGGCGGGAAAGACATTGACGATTGAAGCCCCTGATCTGCAGGGCCGCACGGTGTCGTTCCAGTTGCAGGCGGCGGGTTTTTCCGAGGCTCTGAAGCGCCTCGCAAATCTGCGTTAGAGCGTTTCCAGTAAAAGCGGAAACGCTTTTACGTCCGGACAACGCGTAAAATCAAAACGATCTAGGCAGCGACGGAATCAGGCTCGCCTTCACCCTCCGGCTTTTGTGGCTCGGCGTGCTTGCCGGTTGATTTCTTGCGGGAAAACAGACCGGTGAGGAAGTTGCCGAACCGGTCCATTTCCACGAAGATAACGGGGGTGATGAACAGCGTCAGCAATTGCGAGACGATAAGGCCGCCAACCACGGCGACGCCAAGCGGCTGGCGCAGTTCCGAACTGGCACCCGAGCCAAGCGCGATTGGCAGCGCGCCCAGCAAGGCGCAGAAGGTCGTCATCATGATCGGCCGAAACCGGCGAACGCAGGCTTCGTGAATGGCGGTGACGGCCGGCTCGGCCTTTTCGCGCATCAGTTCCACCGCCACGTCGATCATCATGATCGCGTTTTTCTTGACGATACCGATCAGCATCAACAGGCCGATAAGTGCGATGATCGAGAAATCCATGCCCATCACCTTCAACGCCACCAGCGCGCCGAAGGCCGCTGCCGGCAGGCCGGACAGAATGGTCAGCGGGTGAATGAAGCTCTCATAGAGAACGCCGAGAACCACATAGATGGTCAGCACCGCCGCAAGAATGAGGATGCCGGTATTGCCCTGGCTCTGCTGGAAGATTGCCGCCGTGCCGCCATAGCTGGTGAAAACGTCCTGCGGCAGGCCGATCGTACTCTTGAGCTGATCGATCCGGCTGGTGGCATCGGACAACGCCACCCCATCCGGCAGGTTGAAGGAAATCGTCGTGGAAACGAGCTGGCCTGTCTGGTTGATGGTGACCGGTGCCTGGGTGCGGGTGAGGGCAGCAAAATTGGAAAGCGGAACCAGAACGCCAGATTTGGCCGAGAGAATATTGATATCGCTGAGGAAATCATCATTCCACTGTTTCGAACTGTCGAATTCCACAATCACATCATAGCTGTCACCGGTCGACTGGATTTGCGCCGCCGTATAACCGCCAAAGGACATTTCCAGCGTCTTGCGCAACTGGTCATTGGTGATGCCGAAGGCGGCCGCTTTTTCCGGATCGACGGTAATCGTCGCGGCGATGGCGCCGTTCTGGGCGTCGGAAGTCACGGCGGTGAATGTGTGGTCGCGGCGCATCGCTTCCATCAACTTGTTCGACCAGTCATTGGTCGTATCGGCATTCAGGCCCTGAACGACAAGCTGATACTGGCTGGCGGAACTGCGCCCGCCGAAACGCAGGCTCTGCTGCGGATTGATATAGGTGCGGATGCCGGCCACTTTCGATGTGGCCTGCCCCAGTTCCGCCAGCACCTGGCTGAGCGGCGCGCGTTGTTCCTTGGGCTTAAGTTCAACGAACATCGAACCATTGTTCAGCGGATTGCGGGAGTTGCCGCCGACAATGGAGGTGACATGCACAACGGCCGGGTTCTTGCGGATCTGGTCGGCGACCTGTGCCTGAAGGTCCCGCATCGCAGTATAGGAAATATCCTCGCGCGCCTGCGTCGACACGGAAAGACGGCCAATATCCTCCTGCGGGAAGAAACTGGAGGGCAGGGTCTCGAACAGATAGAGCGAGGCGGCAATCGAGGCCAGAAACGAAGCCAGAACCACACGGCGGTGGGAAAGGCACCAGCCGACTGCACGGCCATAACCACGCAGCGTGCGCTCGAAACCGGCATCGAACCACCGGACGATGGCTGGCGGTCTGGACGAATTGCCGGAAAGGCGCGAGGCGAGCATCGGCGTTACCGTCAGCGACACCAGCGCCGAGGCCATGATCGCGAGCGTGACGACCATGCCGAATTCGTTGAAGAGCCTGCCGATCACCCCACCCATCAACAGGATGGGAATGAACACGGCGACCAGCGAGATGGACATGGACAGGATGGTATTGCTAACTTCCGCTGCCCCCTGAAGGGCCGCTTCCCGCATGGTCAGCCCTTTTTCATGCAGGCGTAATATGTTTTCCAGCATGACGATGGCATCGTCCACCACCAGCCCCACGGACAATGTCAGGCCAAGCAGTGAGATATTGTCGATGCTGTAACCCAGCACATACATGGCGCCGAAGGCTGTGATCAGCGACAGGGGTACGGCAAGGCCTGGAATGATGGTCGCCGTCAGGTGGCCGGTGAAAAGATAGATGACCGCGACGACCAGCCCGATGGTGAGGAAAAGCGTGAACTGCACATCGGAGATCGCATCCGTGATGGCGGTCGAGGCATCATTCATGACGTTGATGTTCACCGAGGGCGGTAATTGCTGGCGAAGTGCCGGCAGCTTGGCCTTGATGGCATCGACAACGTCGACGGTATTGGCGTCCGGCTGTCGCTGTACGGCAAGGATGATCGCCTGTTCGCCGTCAAACCAGCTGCCGGCATTGGTGTTGTCGATGCTGTCGGTAACATTGGCGATGTCACCGAGATGAATGGCTGCGCCGTTATTCGTCGCCACGACCAGGGTACGGAAGGCCGCGGCATCCGTGCGCTGGGTATCGGCCTCGATTGTCAGGCGCTGGTTGTCGTTCTGCAATGCGCCAACGGGTACCTGATTATTCGCCTGCGCTATCGCATTGGTAACGGTATCGACGCCGAGCCCGCGTGCCTGAAGCTGCGCCGGATCGAGGCCGATGCGCACGGCATAGGTCTGCGCCCCATAGACACTGACCTGGGCGACGCCGGAAATGGTGGAAAGCAGCGGCGAGATGATATCTTCGGCGATCTCATCCACCTTGCTGGTTGGCAGTTCCTTGCTGTTGATGGCCAGCAACAGCACCGGTGCATCGGCCGGGTTGGTCTTGCGGTAGCTCGGCGTCGTCGTCATGTTGCTTGGCAATTGCCGCTGCGCCCGCGAAATCGCGGCCTGAACATCGGCAGCCGCCGCATCGATATCGCGGTTGAGATCGAATTGCAGCACGATCGAGCTGTTGCCCAACGTATTGGTGGCGCTGATCTCGCTGACGCCCGGAATGGTCTCGAACTGCTTGACCAGCGGGGTGGTGACCGATGTGGCCATCGTCTGCGGCGAAGCGCCTGACAGCGACGACGAGACGCTGATCGTCGGAAAATCGACCTTCGGCAGTGCGGCGACGGGTAGCAGGCGGAAACCGGCAAGCCCGGCCAGCACGAGGCCGATGGCGAGAAGGGTGGTTGCGACGGGCCGGTTGATGCAGAAATTCGAGATCATGGGGTGCCAGCCTTTTCCTGCGGAACATTGGCGGCCAGATTGCCATCTGCGCCACCCTTGTCGGAAAACTGCTCGACAACCTGCTGGCCATCGGCGAGTTCCGACTGGCCTTCGATGATGACATGTTCTCCACCGGACAGGCCGCTGGCGATGGCGGTGAGATCGCCGTTCGAACGGGCGACTTCGACCGTTGTCATATGGACACGGTGGTTTTCATCGACGGTATAGACGAAACTTCCCTTCGGTCCCGGCCGAACCGCAACCGTCGGCACGACGATCATCTCTTCATCCGAGACGAAGTGGGCTGTGACGTTGACCGACTGGCCGGGCCATAAAAGGCCGCGGTCGTTCTTGAATTCGGCTTTCACCAGCACGGTGCCGGAGGTCTGGTCCACCGTATTGTCGTAAAAGCGCAGCACGCCCTGCATGGCTTCACCGCCGGTTGCCGCTGGATCCACATCCACAGTTGCGCCCTTCTCGAGGCCTTCGCGCAATTGCGGCAGGTAACGTTGGGACAGACGGAAACTGACGTCGATAGGGTCATATTTCGTGATCGTCACGATATTGACGCCGGCGCTGAGATAAGCCCCGGGGCTGACGCTGATATCGCCCAGCCGACCGTCAAAGGGCGCACGGATTTCCATATTCTCGAGCGTCACCTGGTCGGCGGCCAGTGCCGCGCGGTCAGCACCGATCTTGGCGCTGGCCGAATCCCGCGCCGCCTTGGCCAGATCCAGCACTTGCTGGGCTTCGGCATTCTGCTTGACCAGATTGGCGGCCCGCTGGAAAGCCGCCTCGGCCTGATCGAGCGTCGCCTGATCGGCGGCAATATTGGCCTTGTCCTTATCGACGGCGGCGCGGGCAATGCGGTCATCCATTTTCAGGATCAGATCGCCGGCCTTGATATGCTGGCCGTCCTTTGCCGCGATTTCCGTGACGAGACCGGCCTGAAGCGGGGCGATATTGGTAATATCGGCCGCAACCGCCCAGCCTGTCGCCATGGCATCCATCGGCAGCGTCGCCTTGTCGACGGCGATGGTGCTGACGGTGGGCGGTCCGCCATTGCGCCGCCCGCCACCCTGTCTTTGGCTCTGTTGTTGGGCGGGCTGGCCGTTTTGTGCGTGCTGCGCCCTGGTATCAGCCGTGGCAGGGGTCGTCTGTTGCGAGACGCTGGCGAATTGCTTGAGATAGGGAATTTGATCGAGCGGCAGGCGGTCTTTGAAATACCACGCGCCGATGGCTGCGATGGCAAGAACGCTGAGGGCGGTCCAGAAACGTTTCATCTGACGATTCCGCATAATGAGAGCGATACATGTTTCCCGAACATGTGCGGCAAGCCTTGGGAGCAGCTTGCCACCCAGAAGATACCCATTGCGCTGCGAAATCACCTTAAACTTTTGTAATGGCGGCAACAATGGCCACGGCGCTACGCCTTGCGGAGCAGGGGGTGTGGCGGTTCTTGGCCGATGCCGGTCGCCGGCTTGCCACGCGACAGCCGCTGCCTGGGCTTCGGACTCTGCCTCCAAGATCAGCATCTGTGTTCACCGGTGCCGTCAGTTGCTGGAGCGGAATGTCGTCGATATGCACCCTGACCGGCAGACAATTCCCGCTAATGGTTTCAGCCAAAAAAGCCGCCTCGTTTCCGGGGCGGCTTTGGTGTCAGCGGCGCGATGCCATGGGTCAGAAGGCCCGGATGGCGTTGCGCGTCGCAAGTACATCCTCGGCCACATTGCCCGTCGTTGCGGGAACGGAGCCGACGAGATCGAGGAACTTGTAAAGTTCGGTTGCCTGCGAATTCGTGACGTAGATGATGTCGCGATCCTGCATCGGGAATTTCGTGCTGGCGAAGAAGGTGGACGGATCGCGCAGATTGGCGCGGAAGATGACCGGAACGTCCTGGCCGGGGAATTTGGACGTATTGATGCCGAGTTTAACCAGAAGCTCGCGCTTGACGGTACGATAGACATAGACCTGGGCCGGATCCGCGCGGGAATCGAGCAATCCGCCCGCCTTGCCGAGCGCATCCGAAAGCTTGAGATCGGCGTCCTCGAATTCGAAACGGCCGTTGAGGCCGGAAGCGCCGAAGGCGAGATAGGTGCGGCGCTCACGCTCCACCATGATCGTGTCGCCCGGAACCACATAGATGTTCTCGCTCGGCGTGCTGACGAGGTGATTATAGTTGACGCGCGCAGTCTTGCCGCGGCGGATCAGCGTTACATAGGATTCGATATTGGGCGCGCTGAGGCCCTTGGCATAGGAGATCACGTCAAGAACGCGATCGCCCGCTTCCGACAGCTGGACCTTTGTCGGCTCCTTGACATCGCCAAGCACGGAAGCCTGCGCCGAACGGCTGGAAATCTTGGTGATGAGAACCTGCGGTTCGATGGCGCGGTTGGCAAGTCGCTCCTCGATTTCGCTCTGCACATCCTCGACATTGCGGCCGGTCGCGCGGATCTTGCCGGCATAGGGCACGCTGATATTGCCTTCCCGATCCACCGTCTGGTTGGGCAGGCTGATAAAGTTGCCGGGGCGGCTGCCCGCATCACTCGGGATGAACAGACCACCCGCCTGGCTTTCGAAGATCGCCACCTGCACCACGTCACCGACACCCATTGGCAGCGCAGGCACACCGCCCTTGCCACCGCCAAAGCTGCCGAGCAGGGTCGTCGTCGTGGTATCGCCGACATAATTCAGGACGGAACTGTTTATGTCGATCAGCGCGTAGTCCACGCCTGCGGTTTTCTGCTTGTCCTTGGAACCGAATTTGACCGAAGCGTTGGATTCGATTGACGCCGCATCAGGCCCGGACGCCGCTGTGACCGTGCAGCCTGCCAGTGCTGCGGAGGCGAGCAGAATCGAAACATTCAATAAACGCATTTGGTCCTCAAAATGAATTTCGTCCGAAAAGTAAAACAGTCCGGACATCGTATAATTTTTAAAAAATAGACACGTCATAAACAGAGCCGGTAAAGGAAACTCCACCGGTATTACATTCCTTAAGCAGAATCGTATTTAGAAACTGCTTCTGCCCGCATCAGGCATATGCCCAATTCCAGGCGATGCTTCAAGTTCATTCACCGATCATCTGTGCCAGAAAGCTGCAATCGCGCACATTCGTGGTTCAGAGGAGCGTTGATGTCTTTGCTTTTAATATTCAGTCAGAGCCATAATCTCTTCGATTGCTGCATTGCGCTAGTGCAGTTTTGTCACGCTTGAGAAGTTTCTTTATGTCTTGATATCACGAATTGGTAATTATTTGTTTTACGAATGTTTTTTCAGCTTTTTACGGATGCGTCCGAAAGACGGTGTGATGTCGTTTGATCTTCTATGGGCCGAGGCGGGCAATGCCAGCCACTCATGGATGCCAAGGCGGATGGCGGCCATTTGAACGATGGCCGGCAGCGCAACACCAATGATTGTCGTGATTGCCAGAAGGCTTGCCATATCTGTCACCTGAAACAGTTTTACTGCAACAGCCCGGCCAAAGCCGATGGCGATGATGTGCATGACATAAATGCCGACGGACAGTCTCCCAAGCGTTTCAAATACGGACGATATCGCGTTTTCGCTCCTCGCGAGAATTTGCGATAGTGCGATCACCAGAAAGATGCCGAGAACAGCGGAGATAAAAGGGAGCCTTTCGGGAATCTCGGCTTGCCATGACAAATAGGCTGAAATTGCAAAGGCTACGAGCAGTCCGAGAAATGAGCGCGTATCGTATAGTCGCTGCTGAAAACCATATTGTTTCGCGACGATGCCGAGTGTGAAATACACGAAGCCGTAGGCGATATCCCAAAGGACGGAATGGCCGAGTGAATAAAGCAATGTGAAAACAACGAGTGCGAGTGCCAGGCGGACAATCGCGGATAGCTGTGTTAAAACAAAGGATGCGAGCTGGCAGAAAAACAGCGCGTAGAGAAACCAGAAGGGACTGATCGGATTCCACAGGATTTCGAGAATTCTGGTAAAATCAATGACCGTATTTGTGAGGCCGAGACGCCCCATGGCAACCATGAGGCTGCCGTGCAGGAGCGACCAGAACAGATAGGGATAAGCGATATTTTTTCCCAGCTTGCCCAGGAAATCTCTGGGGTCCGTCGTTTTGCCGGATGAGAAAAACAGCCCCGAAACGAAGAAAAAAAACGGCATATGAAAAGTATAGATCGTGTAGTCGACAAATCCCAGAAGGCTGAATTGCGGTGGTGCGCCGGAAACGCTTAGTCCCCTTTCCGCGTGACCGAAAACCACAAGGATCATGCACAGGCCTTTGGCGACATCATAACTATTGTCGCGCGACTTTTTCTGTTCCATGTCGGTGCTCTGAAAAGTTTTTGATAAAATCTAAAAGTTCAAAAGAGAATGAGAAATTTCAGGACAAAAAAATCGTGGTCCGGATATACGGTCCGGACCACGATCATTTTAGGCAATGGCGCTGCTAATGCAAATTCTCTTTGAGAGAATTATGCGGTGAACCAGCCGCTGCCGGTAAGGTGAACACCTGAAACGATGATCTTTTCACCCTTGTGCGCGCCGTCCACATGGTAGTCGAGGACGGTGTCGTCGCCGAAGGTCGACAGCGTCCAGTCCGAGATTGTCGTGCCAACCAGCTTGAGCTTGTCCACGCTGGCGTTGAAGCCACTGATGGAGTCGGTGGCAAGGCTCTTGGCCATGTCGCCGAGATTGAACACGAAAGTATCGGCACCGCCGCTGGCGATGATGTGATCGATGCCCTTGCCACCGGTTACCAGCGACGAAGCGAGCTTGACGCCGCTAAGATCGATCGTGTCGTTGCCGTCACCAGCGTTGATCGTGACAGAGGTTGCGCTACCGTCGGTGATGCCCTTGCCACCGTTTACGACATTGGTGCCGGCAGCAACGCCGCCTGCGCCCGCCGAAGACAGATCATTAAGGGCAGAGCCGGCCTTGACGATGATGGTGTCGTTGCCGGCACCGGTGTCGATGTTGAAGGCGTTTACCCAGGCTTTGTCGTTCGACAGAAGTGAGAGGGTGACCGTGTCATTGCCCGAGCCGGTGGAGATATTACCACGCTTGGCATTGAGAACTTCAACGTTGGAAGCGGTGGTGCCGCCAAGGTGAACGTCAACCTGCACGAAATCCTTGAACGAAAGGTTTTCTGCGGAGTCGGACTTGGCGAGAACGTTTTTCACCGAGTTCCATGCCGACGTCACGTCGAAATTGAAGCTGTTGGTGCTGGTGTCGTATCCAACATCGACCTTGCCGCCCACGCTGCTGCCGGGAACCGAAACGGCGCCGACATCAACGACGCCGGAATTGAGCGAGGAGCCGTTCTTGGTCTGCGTCGTCGATTCCGTGAGGAGCTTGTAAGCTTCCTGATCGATGAGATTGGTGAGCGACGAAACCGTCGAAGCGCCGCCATTACCGAAAGTGACAGTTAATGCCATGTTACTCTCCTATAAATTTTTGAGACTGAAATGAATTGAAATTTACTCTAAACTTAGCAATGCCTACGATATTTAATCCATAAAAAATAATAAAACAAGAGACTAATTTACGCTTATTTTTAACTATACTGAGTGTCTACCCGCATATTTTGTGAATGTTTTCATTTGGATAATATGCAGCGTAAAGAAGCTTATTCCTGTATGAACGTTTTATTAAGCCGGTCCTGAAACGGTTTCACGAAATAGGACAGCACGCTTCTCTCACTCGTCTGTATGAAGACTTCCGCCGGCATTCCCGGGTATAGTTTTCCGCCCGGAAGATGCTGCATCCCGATCTTATCCGGTTTGATCCGCAGGGTGTAAAAGGAGGCCCCGGTTCGGGAATCCATCTGTAGATCAGGAGCGACGACGGCGACTTCGGCAACGACATCAGGTGTCGTGCTCTGGTTGAAGGCCGTGAACCGGATGGTGACCGGCTGGCCGACGTAAATCTGGTCAATGTCTCGCGGAAGTATGTCCGCTTCGATTGCAAGGTCGTCTTTCTCCGGCACCACCAGCATCAGCACTTCGCCCGGCTGAATGACACCATTTATATTGTGCACGGAAAGCTGATAGACACGCCCGGCGATCGGTGAACGAATATCAAGGCGATCCAGCTGATCGCGGGTTGCGGCAAGCCGTTCTTCGTATTCGGCGACCGTTGCCTCGACCGATGTCAGGTCTTTGGTAACTTCGGACTTTCGGTCTTCGTCGAGCTGCAGCAGCTGCAGGTCCATTTCACTCATCTTGCCCACCGTCTGGGCGCGGGCCGCCATATATTGGCCCTGCTGGCCTTCGAGGTTGGACAGCTGCCGCTTCAAGAGATTGAGCCGCTGAAGCGTGACGAGCCCCTTGCTGTAAAGTTCCTGCGTCTTGGAAACATCCTCCTTGACGATGGCAAGCTCGTTTTCGGTTGCCTCAACCTGAACGCCCATGCCTCGCGCCTCGTCAAGAAGTTGCTCCTTGCGCGTTGCCAGCTGTTTTTTCATGCCGGTCAGCGCGCTGAGGCGGCTGTTAAAAAGCCCCTGTTCGCTGTCGATGAATGTCCTGGCGGATTTCGGATTGGTCAATTCCACCAGATCTTCCGGCACGGTGAAAGACGCGGCCTCGGTAATTTCGGCGCGCAGACGGGCACGGCGCGAGTAAAGCTGCGCGAGCGTGTTCTCCACGATGGATAAATTGGCCTGAACGATCGTGTCGCTCAGCCGCAGTAAAATCTGCCCTGCATCGACCCTGTCGCCTTCGGCGACCCTGATCTCGCTGACAATGCCGCCGGAAAGGTGCTGGATTTTCTTGGAGTTGCCTTCGACGACGACCCGTCCCGTGGCGACGACTGCGCCGGCAAGCTTTGCCATGGCTGCCCAGCCGCCCAATCCGACGAGCAGGCCGATGGCGAGAACCATCACTGCGGCGGAATGCTTTACGAGAGACGCATTCGTGACGCCGGCTGTTTCCTGCTCAACCATTTTCGCCCACCCGGTTTTCGATCCTGCGCGTTTCTTCCTCCGCGGCCGGCACCTGATGCAGGTTTTGCCGTAGGATTTGCGCCAGCACTTCTTCCTTGGTGCCGAAGCGCAGCATCCGGCCGCCGCTCATGACCATCACGAGATTGACGCTTTCAATGGCGCTGGGACGATGGGCGATGACAACAACGATGCCGCCCCGCGCCCTGATGTCGCCGATTGCATTGCGCAGCGCCATCTCGCCTTCGCTGTCCAGATTGGAGTTAGGCTCATCCAGAATCACAAAAAACGGTTCGCCGAAAAGCGCGCGGGCAAGGCCGATGCGCTGCTTCTGCCCGCCCGATAAGGCCTCGCCACGATCGCCGATATAGGTGTCGTAACCGCTGGGCAGGCTCAGGATCAGGTCATGAACCTGAGCCGCCTTGGCCGCCGCAACGATTGCTTCCGCTGTCGCATCACGGTCAAATCGTGCGATATTCTGCGCGACGGTTCCCGCCATCAACTCCACCTGCTGGGGCATGTAACCGATGGATTTGCCGAGAACCTCGAAATCCCATTGGTTCAACGCTGCGCCATCGAAGCGCACGGAACCGCGCTCATAGGGCCAGATCCCCGTCATCAGGCGCGCCAGCGTTGATTTTCCGGACGCGCTTGGGCCAATGATACCAAGCCCGTCGCCAGCATTCAGCGTAAAGGAAATATCGGCAACCGTATCGCGCGCAGCACTCGGCGGCCCACCCGTCACACGATCGACGGCAACGGTATATTGCGGCCGCGGCAGAGAAAGTGGCGGCGGCGGCTCAGGCACCAGTTCAAGAAATTCGTTGATGCGCTTCCAGCCCTGTCGCGCCGTCATGAAACTGCGCCAGTTGGCTATTGCATGTTCGACGGGGCCAAGCGCCTTTGCCGAAAGGATCGAGCCTGCGATGATGCTGCCCGCTGATGCATTGCCATCGATGACCAGCACGGCGCCGATTGCCATGACGCCGGATTGCAGCAGCAGGCGGAATGTGCGCGATATCGCGCCAAGCATGCCTGCCGTATCGGAGGTCGAGAGGGTGACGGCACGATATTGGGAATGCAGATCGCTCCACATCGAGGTCACCGCACCCATCATCCCCATGGTCCTGATGGATTCAATATTGCGCTGACTGTTGCCCACGAGCGTGTTTCTCTGCCCACGCGCGGCATAAGCCTGTTTGGTCGCCTTTTCGGTGAGCCAATTGGTCAAAAGCGTCAAGATGACGAGAATGACGGCGCCGCCAAGCACGGCAAAGCCGATCCACGGGTGCAGGGCAAAACAGATCAGCAGATAGATGGGGAGCCAGGGAATGTCGAAAAATGCTCCGGGGCCCGGACCGGACAAAAACTGACGTATCTGATCGAGATCGCCGACGATCTGCAAGCCATCGATCTTGGCGGAGGCAAGAAGAGGAGCGCCGATCGATGCCCTGAAAAGCTTCTGATTGAGCGCGTCGTCGATGGTATCGGCGATACGCGCCAATATCCGGCTGCGCAAAACGTCAAAGCCCATCAGAAAGGCGTAAAGGATGATGAGGAGAACGACCAGCGCGACAAGCGAAGGGATGCTCTTGCTGGGCAAAATGCGATCGTAAACCTCCAGCATGAAGAGCGAGCCGGAAAGATTAAGAATATTCATCAGCGCACTGGCAAGGCCAACAGCAAAAAAAGCGCGCCTATTTTTTGTTAAAAAAGAATTAAATAAAAACATATCAACACCTAAAACTGCGCGAAAATTGCACAATAAATAAAATTAGGCAATGCTGTTTGATAATGAACTGGATAAACCGATTAAAGCATCTTAGGATTAGTGCCGCGGGGGCAACCTGCAAAAATAAATCCGGCTAATAATTAGGGCTGGCCTTTGTGTATGCATCCTCGATATTTAAATGCTTCGCGCTGAGGCGAGATCGCTGATCCGGATCTACTTCGGTGCGGTCATTAACAGGCGTGCCGCCAGCGGTTTAGCATTATCGATCGACACGGCTCGGTCTTCAGCCGCGCAACGGGTCGTTGACGTTCAGGCCCGTTCCGCCAGTGCAAAATTCACGGTATCGGCAAATTCCCGCAGGAAACGTTCCCGTGAGAAGCGGGCGGCATTGTCGATGCAGGCGTTCTTGTCGAAGCGCTCGGAATTGTCGACGAATTCCTGCACGGCGGCACAGATCGCTTCCGGTGTCTGTTCGCCGAAATAGAGGCCCGTCGGCTGGTTTGAAGCGCCGAGCGGGATGACCGTTTCAAGCACGCCGCCTCTGCCATAGGCGATGACCGGTGTTCCGAGCGCCTGCGATTCCACCGGCACGATGCCGAAGTCATCTTCTGCCGCAAAAACGAAGGCCCTGGCTTCCGCCATGTATTTATGAAGCTCCTCATTGCCGACGAAGCCAAGGATTTCAACGTTGGGCGCGGCGATGTCGCGAATACGTTTCATGTCGGGTCCGTCGCCGATGACGACGAGGCGTTTCTCGGGCATCTTCGCAAAGGCTTCGACGATCAGGTGTACCTTCTTGTAGGGCACTAGCCGCGACGCGGTAACGAAATAGTCGCCTTTCCATTCGGAGGGAGACAGATGCGAGGTATCCACCGGCGGATAGATCACCGTTGAATCGCGCCCGTAACATTTGCGCACCCGGTTGCGAATGAATTTGGAATTGACCGTCATCAGGTCAACGCCGTTGGCGGTTCGTATATCCCACATGCGAATATAGTGCAGGATGGCGCGCGCAATCCATGAGGCGAAGCCGCGATTGAGTTTTGTTTCTTTCAGATATTGGTGCTGGAGATCCCAGGCATAACGGATGGGGCTGTGGATATAGGAGACGTGAAACTGGCCCGGACCGGTGATGACACCCTTGGCGACGGCATAGCTTGAGGAGATCACCAGATCGTAGCCGCTGAGATCAAATTGTTCGATGGCAAGCGGCATTAACGGTAAATAGGAACGGTATTTCTTCCGGGCGAAGGGCAGTTTCTGGATGAAAGAGGTGTTGACGGGCCGCCCGCCGAGGAAACCCCGGTCGCGCTCGCTCATGAAATCGACAAGGCAATAAAGATCCGCGTGAGGATAGATTTCGAGAAGGTTGTGAAGCACCTTTTCAGCCCCACCTCGGTCGGTGAGCCAGTCATGGACGATTGCCGTCTTCATAATTTCCTCAATAATTTCAACGTAATAAAAATTTATAATCCGCCCTGGAAAAACTCGGCGGTATAGAATGGCCTGCTTGTCTCCAGTCCTGAAAAAGCGGCTGCCGGAGACGGAATGATATGAAAATAATAGGAATGCTAAGCGATGTCGGTCGAAAACTGGTCTTGGTTCGATCTTCAATAGCAGTTTGTTCGCAAATGCGAAATATCCCGACCTGTTAATTCTCTTCTGTCTCGCCCGGAAGACGTGGCCGTCATTCCCAAAAGCTTGCTTTTAACGCTGGCAAAGATTTCCTGCTGGTTCCTCAACCCATGAATTCCGAGATCTCGCCACGAGGTCATTGACAAGGCGTCTTATCAAGATATTCTGTTATAAAGATGCATATAACATAATAATGGAACATCGAGTTGATAAAAAAAGCTGGGAGCTTTAACATGAGACGTAAGATTGCATTTCTCGCCACCGCCGCGCTGTTGCTGGCGCCGGGTGTGATGATGGCCGCGGAGAAGGGTGGCGTCATCAACGTCGCGACGATCGGCGAGCCGCCGACACTCGATCCCATGGCCTCGACCGCCGATCTGGTCGGCATCGTCACGCAGCATATTTTCGAAACGCTTTACACCTTCGACAAGGGCTGGAAGGTGACGCCGCTTCTGGCCGAAAGTCTGCCGGAAATCAGTGCGGATGGCAAAACTTACACGATCAAGCTCAGGCAGGGCATCAAGTTCCATGATGGAAGCGACATGACCTCGGAAGATGTCGTCGCCTCGCTCGGCCGCTGGATGAAGATCGCCTCGCGCGGCAAGCAGGCCGCCGGTTTCATCGACAATATTTCCGCGCCCGATGCCGGAACGGTGACGATCACCCTCAAGCAGGCCTATGCGCCGCTGACCTCGCTTCTGGCTTTCAACAACTCCGCCGCCATCATTCTGCCGGCTGAAAAACAGGCGGAGCCGATGGCCGAATTTGTCGGCACCGGTCCTTATATGCTGAAGGAACGCAAGGCGGACCAATATATCCAGCTCGTGCGGTTCGATGGTTACAAATCCCGTGATGGCGAAAGCGACGGTTATGGTGGTGCACGCCATCAGTATCTCGATGAAATCCGCTTCGTTCCGGTGCCTGATCCGAATACCCGCGTCGAAGCCGCTGTTTCCGGACAATACGACTATGTCGATTCCATTCCGGTGGAATCCTTCGACAAGGTGAAGTCCTCGTCGGCCTCGCAGCCGATGATGCTGAAACCATTCGGTTTCCCGGTCTTCGTGTTCAACACCAAGGAGGGGCTTGCTTCCAAGCTCGAGGTCCGCAAGGCCGTGACCGAAGCCTTGAACATGGACGACATGCTCGCAGCCGCTTTCGGCAGCACGGATTTCTACGCGCTGGACGGTGCCTATTACCCCGACAATTTCTCCTGGCACACGGAAGAGGGTGTCGAGGGCAATTATAATGTCGGCAACCCGGAAGCCGCCGCCGAAAAGCTGAAGGCAGCCGGTTATAATGGCGAGCCACTGCGCATCCTCACCAGCCGCCAATATGAGTTCCATTACAAGATGGCGCAGGTGGCGGCGGAATATCTGAAACTTGCCGGTTTCAAGGTGGATATGCAGGTGGTGGACTGGGCGACGCTGACGCAGCGCCGCGCCGATCCGAAGCTTTGGGACATCTATATCAGCCACAGCCCCTTCCTGCCGGAACCGGCGCTGATGGGAGCTCTGTCCACCAGCTCACCGGGCTGGTGGGATACGCCGGCACGCAAGGCGGCAGTTGACGCCTTCACGTCGGAAGCCGATCCGGAAAAGCGCCTCGCGCTTTGGGCCAACGTACAGAAGACGATCTATGCCGAGCTGCCGCTCATCAAGATCGGCGACTTCAACGCCGCCGCGGCCAAGTCCAACAAGCTTGATGGTGTCGACCCGGCTCCGTGGCCGTATTTCTGGAACGCTTCGGTCACGAAATAGGATCAGCTTGGTCTCGGGGTGCTGGGTGCTACGGCCGCACCCCGTCATCCCGGCCTTGAGCCGGGATCCAGCGCGATCAAGTCTTTGATCGCAAGGGATTCTTTTACCACGCCGACGCGTGATAGCTGGATGCCGGATCAAGTCCGGCATGACGGAAGTAAGCGTTTTTCCCGACCCTGAGTGCCGGAGGTGTCGGCATTCATCTTTAACTCAGTTCAACCGTCGCCTGGTCGCGGCCTATCACCCGCTTCGGAGCCTTGATACGTGATACGGTATATTTTCCAAAGACTTGCTGGAATGATCGTGGTGATGTTCCTCGTCGTCACCATCGTTTTCGTCATCCTGCGCGTCACCCCCGGAGACCCGGCAGCCGTGATGCTGGGGCCGGATGCCTCGGCGCAGGATATTGCCGAGCTGCGCACCCGGCTCGGTCTCGATCAGTCGCTTGGCGTGCAATATGTCTATTATATCGGCCAGTTGCTGAAGGGCGATCTCGGCCAGTCGATCTTCCTCAACATGCCGGTTGGATCGGCACTGCTGGACCGGGCGGAGCCGACTTTCTTCCTGACGATCTTTTCGCTGCTGATTGCCAGCGTCATCGCGCTGCCCATCGGCATCTACGCCGCTTACCGGCGCGGTTCCTTCGTGGATCAGGCAGCCACCACCATTGCAATGCTGGCGGCGAGCATTCCGAGCTTCTGGCTCGGCCTCATCCTCATGCAGGTCTTTGCCGTGCGGCTCGATCTGTTTCCGGTTTCGGGTTATGGCGGGCCGGGCGCGAGCTTCCTTGAGCGCATGTATCACCTGACCTTGCCGGCAATAGCGCTCGGCCTCGTTTCCTCCGCGCTCATTCTGCGCTTCACCCGCGCCTCGATGCTGGATGTTCTCGGTGACGATTATGTCCGCACCGCCAGAGCCAAGGGCGTCAAGGAGCGCCGGGTGGTGATGAAACATGCGCTGAAGAATGCGCTCATTCCCATCCTCACCGTGCTTGGCCTCACCGCCGCCGTGCTGATTTCCGGTGCAGTGGTAACGGAAACCGTCTTCGGCCTGCCGGGCGTCGGCAATCTCGTCGTCTCAGCCGTGCTCCGGCGGGATTATCCGGTCATTCAGGGCGCGCTTCTCATCATCGCCGGGCTTTACGTGCTCATCAATTTTGCAATCGACATGCTTTATTTGCTGGTCGATCCGAGGGTTCGTTACTGATGGCCGATATTGTTTCCACCACCCCGCCGGCGCGCAACCCGACCATCCTGTTCATTCGGCGTCTGTTGAAGCGCAAGACGGTCGCTGCCGGTCTTATCGTTCTCGTCGTCTTCGTGCTGCTTGCCGTTTTCGCGCCGATGATTGCGCCTTATTCGCCGTCGAAACTGTCGATCGTGAACCGCCTGAAGCCGCCGAGTGAAATTTACTGGTTCGGCACCGACGAGTTCGGCCGCGACGTGTTTTCCCGCACCATCTATGCCGGAAGACTGTCACTTCTGGTCGGGGCCGCCGTGGTGGCGCTTTCGGCGCTGATCGGCATCACGCTCGGCCTGCTCGCCGGTTTCTTCCAGAAGCTGGATACGCCGATTGCGCGCCTGATCGATGCGATGATGGCCTTTCCGGATATTCTGCTGGCGATTGCGCTGGTGGCGGCACTCGGCCCGTCGCTGACCACCGTCATCATCGCGCTTGCCGTCGTTTATTCGCCGCGCCTTGCCCGCATCGTGCGCGCCTCGACGCTGGTGATCCGTGAGTTGCCCTATGTGGAGGCGGCGAAGGCGCTTGGCATTTCCACCTTCCACATCATGACGCGGCATGTGCTGCGCAATCTGGTCTCGCCCATCCTCGTGCAATGCACCTTCCTTTTCGCCAGCGCCATGCTGGCCGAGGCGGGCCTTTCCTTTCTGGGGCTCGGTGTCAGCCCCGAAATTCCCACCTGGGGAACCATGATCTCCGCTGGCCGCCAATATATCGGCCAGGCTGACTGGATGACCTATTTCCCCGGCTTTGCCATCATTCTTTCCGTGCTGTCGCTGCAAATGGTCGGCGACGGGCTGCGGGACATGCTCGACCCAAGACTGCGAAGGGATTTGTAATATGTCGTCCGGCGAACAGGCGAAAGCGCCTCTTCAAGCTCCTATTCTTCTCACCAATGTCAAACCCGTCGGTTTCGGAAAGGGGGCGTCCCAGGCCTCGACCGATATTCTGATCGGCGGCGATGGCAAGATTGCCGCGGTAGGCTCTGCCCTGCAGGCGCCTGCGGATGCACAGCGTATCGATGCCAAGGGCGCCTTCATCTCGCCCGGCTGGGTGGATCTGCACGTGCACATCTGGCACGGCGGCACCGATATCTCCATCCGCCCCTCCGAATGCGGGGCGGAACGCGGCGTCACGACGCTGGTGGATGCCGGTTCGGCAGGCGAGGCGAATTTCCACGGTTTCCGCGAATATATCATCGAGCCCTCGAGAGAGCGCATCAAGGCCTTTCTCAATCTCGGTTCCATCGGCCTTGTTGCCTGCAACCGGGTGCCGGAACTGCGCGACATCAAGGATATCGACCTAGATCGTATCCTCGAATGTTACGCCGAAAACAGCGAGCATATTGTCGGCCTGAAGGTGCGGGCGAGCCATGTCATCACCGGTTCCTGGGGTGTGACGCCGGTCAAGCTCGGCAAGAAGATCGCCAAGATCCTGAAGGTGCCGATGATGGTGCATGTGGGCGAACCGCCCGCACTTTATGACGAGGTGCTGGAAATTCTCGGCCCCGGTGATGTCGTGACCCATTGCTTCAACGGCAAGTCGGGCTCCAGCATCATGGAAGACGAGGACCTGTTCAACCTTGCCGAACGCTGCGCCGGTGAAGGCATCCGGCTGGATATCGGCCATGGCGGCGCCTCCTTCTCCTTCAAGGTGGCGGAAGCGGCAATTGCACGCGGCCTGTTGCCGTTCTCGATCTCGACGGATTTGCATGGCCATTCGATGAATTTCCCGGTCTGGGATCTGGCGACGACCATGTCGAAGCTGCTGTCGGTCGATATGCCCTTCGAAAATGTCGTCGAGGCCGTTACCCGCAATCCGGCCTCCGTCATCCGCCTCGATATGGAAAACCGTCTCGATGTTGGTCAGCGCGCCGACTTCACCATTTTCGATCTCGTGGATGCCGATCTGGAAGCGACCGATTCAAATGGCGATGTGGCGCGCCTGACGCGTCTGTTCGAGCCGCGTTACGCGGTCATCGGCACGGAAGCGATTGCCGCCAGCCGTTACATTCCAAGGGCGCGCAAGCTGGTGCGCCACAGCCATGGTTATTCCTGGCGCTGAACCCGAATGGAATGGCGGGGCACGCTCCGCCTTCCGCAGACATTACGGGATACCCGTCCCGGCATTATGAGGAATTCGCGTGAAACAGTCTTCGCTTGATGCAGAAGGGCACCTTTCGCCCTATGACCGGCTCGCTGCGCTCGGCATCTCCCTGCCGCCGCCGCCGCCGCCAATTGCCAATTTCGTCACCCATGTGGTGGAAGGCAACATGCTTTATCTCTCGGGCCAGGGGCCGCGGGAAGAAAATGGCCATCTCTATGCCGGCAAGGTGGGCGCGGAAATCGGGCTGGAAGAGGCCTATAATCATGCGCGTCTCACCGGCATCAATCTGCTTGCCGTCATGCATGAGGCGCTGGGTGATCTGTCGCGGGTGAAAAAGGTGGTCAAGCTGCTCGGCATGGTCAATGCCGTCAGCGATTTCCGCGATCACCCGAGCGTTATCAATGGCTGCTCCGATCTCTTCATCGATGTGTTCGGCGATGCGGGACAACATGCCCGCTCCGCCGTGGGTTTCGGCTCATTGCCGGGCAACATCACCGTTGAGATCGAAGCCATCGTCGCGCTCAAGGGGTGAGGCCGTTTAATGGTTGCGCCAGCCCATCAGCTTTTCGATCCGTTCTGCCGAGACCCTGACCTGTTCGGTGTAATGGTTTTCGTCCGCCAGCACCTTCTGTTCCGGCAGCACGATGGAAATCGTCGCAACGCATTCGCCCCTGTTGTCGCAGATCGGCGAGGCAATGCAGGCGACGGCGTAATCGGATTCGGCGACCTGTATCGACAGGCGGTCATGGAAAGCGGCACCTGCCGATTGCGACAGGGTCTCCGGGTTGATTTCCGCGCGGCCAGTGGGCGAGGTGCGGGCGCAGCGCTTGAACAGTTCGACACGCTCCGCCTCCGGCAAATGACCGACGAGCAGGCGGCCGGAGGCCGTCCAGTTCAGGGGAACACGGGTGCCGACGCGCGACGCGACCTGAAAATGGCTTGGACCATCGGCCATGGCCAGAACAAGCATATGGTCGCCATCGCGGCCGCAAAGCTGCACGGTCTCGCCCGCATGGCGGCACAGATCGTGCATTTCGTGGGTGGCGACACCCATGAAATCCAGCGAGCGGGCATAGGCAAGGCCATAATGGTAAAGCCGCGCGCCGAGCCAGATATTGCCATCGGCATTGCGCGCCAGCATGTTCTTTTCGACGAGATCGTCAATGATCACATAGACGGTGGAAAGTGGTGCCTTGATGGCCTTGGCAATCGCGTAAGCGCCGGCTGGCGATCCGGTTTCGTAAAGGTAATCAATAACCTGAAGCGCACGGTCGATGCCGCTGACGCGCGAGCGCTTGGCCGTCTTCGCGTCCGGATTTTCCTCCGTGGGAGACACGGCGGTTGAAGGCATTTCGTCCAGTCTATGGGCGTCCAATTTTGGCTCCTCATGGTTTTGAGAAGCTATTACATTATTATGGCATATATGTCGATGCCTATCGCATCGCAAAGACAGGAGAAAGACATGACCGAGGATATCAGAAGCAGGATCGGCCTTCGCCCGGTCATCAACGTCTCGGGCACCATGACCTCGCTCGGCGCGTCGATTGTCGTTCCCGAGGCCGTTCAGGCCATGGCGGCCATCCTGCCGCAATTCGTCGAGATCAATGATCTGCAACGCAAGGCGAGCGCGATCATTGCACGGCTGACGGGCGGCGAGGCCGGTTTCGTCACGGCGTCCTGCTCCTCCGGCATCAGCCTTGCTGTAGCAGGCGCCATTACCGGCAATAATCTGCTGGCCATCGAAAAGCTGCCCGATGTCGCGCCTGAGAAGAACGAAGTTCTGGTGCAGATGGGGCATGTGGTGAGCTATGGCGCGCCGGTGGATCAGGCAATCCGCCTCGGCGGCGGCAAGGTGGTGCTGATCGGGCAGGCGACATCGACCCATCGTTTCCACATGGAAAACGCCATCACCGAAAAGACGGCGGCGGCGGTCTATGTCGTCTCGCACCATGTGGTGAATTACGGTCTGCTGCACCTTTCCGAATTCGTCGAGATTGCCCACGCCAAGGGCGTGCCTGTTATCGTCGATGCGGCGTCCGAATATGACCTGGAGCTGTTTCTGGCGACGGGCGCGGATGTTGTCCTCTATTCCGGCCACAAGTTCCTTGGCGGTCCCACTTCCGGCATCGTCGCCGGCAAAAAGGAACTGGTGCGCAACGCTTTCCTCCAGAATATGGGCATCGGCCGCGGCATGAAGGTCGGCAAGGAAAGCATTTATGGCGTCATGGCGGCGCTGGAAGCCTGGGAAAAGCGTGACCATGACGGCATCCGCGAGCGTGAAACCGGCTATCTCAACCTCTGGAAAAAGACGCTGGATGGACGCCCCGGCGTGACGGCGCTGATCGAGCCCGACCCGACCAATAACCCGCTCGACCGGCTGCGCGTCATCATCGATGCCGAAGAAGCCCATATCACCGCATGGGACCTTACGACGGCGCTGGCCAGAGGCAATCCGCCGATCATTACCCGCGATCACGAGGTGGAACACCGTTATTTCTATCTCGACCCCTGCAACCTGCATCCCGGCCAGGAAACCATCGTGGCTTCCCGCCTGGCGGAAGAGCTGGATAAGGCGCGCGCCTCCAACGAGGTGATCGCGACACCGTTCGAAGACCGCAGCCGCCACCGTTTCGACGGCATGCTGCGCTGGCCGGACTAATAACGACTGCATATGGAACGAGCGGGTGCCGCGAGCTTCTTCTCCCCGAGGGGGAGAAGTCCGCGGCAGCGGGATGAGGGGGCAGGGGTGCGGTCTATCGCTGGTGTTGCCTCCTCATCCGACCCTTCGGGCCACCTTCTCCCCCTCGGGGAGAAGAAACCCGCGGTAACTGCCCGCCCAAGCATTGCAACCAGAATAAAGAAAAGGGAACGATCATGACCATGCCGCAGGCAGCACCGCTTAGTGCCGAAGATGCCGTGCTTTCCGTCCGCAATCTCACCACGTCCTTTCACGTGGATGGCGGCTGGAAACCGGTGGTGCGTGATATTTCCTTTGATGTCGGGCCGGGCGAGACGGTTGCGATCGTCGGTGAAAGTGGTTCGGGCAAAAGCGTGACATCGCTTTCCATCATGCGGCTGCTGGATCGGGAAAGCAGCAGGGTGCAGGGTGAAATCCTGCTTGGCGGTCGCAACCTGCTCTCGCTTTCCGAGGACGCCATGCGGCGGGTGCGGGGCAATGAGGTGGCGATGATCTTTCAGGAGCCGATGACCAGCCTCAATCCGCTCTTCACCATCGGCGACCAGATTTCCGAGGCTCTGCTGTGCCATCAGCCGATGTCGAAAGCCGATGCGCGGGCCGAGACGATCCGCCTGCTGGAAAAGGTCCGCATACCCTCCGCCGCCTCGCGTTTCGATGAATATCCGCACCGCTTTTCCGGCGGCATGCGCCAGCGCGTGATGATCGCCATGGCGCTTGCGTCCCGGCCGAAGCTCCTGATCGCTGACGAGCCGACGACGGCACTCGATGTGACCATTCAGGGCCAGATTCTCGACCTCATCAAGACGCTTCAGGAAGAGGAGGGCACCTCCGTCCTGTTCATCACCCATGACATGGGCGTGGTGGCTGAGATTGCCGACCGTACCGTCGTCATGTATCGCGGCGAACAGGTGGAAGTCGGCGCGACGGCGGATATCTTCCACCGCGGCAAACATCCCTATACGCGCGCGCTTTTGTCCGCCGTTCCGGTTCTCGGGTCGATGACGGGTGAGGAAAGACCGCTCCGGTTTCCCATCGTCAACACCACCACGGGGGAAACGCAGGAGCCGGCGCGTCCGGCCGATACCGTTGACGCCAGCGCCCAGCCGGTGCTGAAGGTTGAGGGGCTGACCAAGCGTTTCGACATCCACTCCGGCCTGCTGGGACGGCTCAGCGGCCGCGTCCACGCGGTGGAAAACGTGTCCTTCGATCTGAGGGCCGGGGAGACACTATCGCTGGTGGGCGAAAGCGGCTGCGGCAAGTCGACCACCGGTCGTGCCATCATGCGGCTGATCGAGCCGGATGCCGGTTCGGTGGTGGTGAATGGCGAGAATATTCTCGCCCTCGACAAGATGGGCATGCGCGAAATGCGCAAGACGGTGCAGATGATCTTTCAGGACCCTTTTGCCTCGCTCAACCCGCGCATGACGGTGGGTGCGGCGATTGCCGAACCATTTCTGGAACACCGCATGGGCAGCGCCCGCGAAGCGAAGGATGTGGTGGCCGACATGCTGGAAAAGGTCGGTCTCTCGCCGGATATGGCGGCGCGTTACCCGCACGAATTTTCCGGCGGCCAGCGGCAGCGCATCTGTATTGCCCGCGCGCTGGCGCTGCAGCCGAAGGTCATCGTCGCCGATGAAAGCGTCTCGGCGCTGGATGTCTCGATCAAGGCGCAGGTCATCAACCTGATGCTGGATCTGCAGCAAAGCCTCGATCTTGCCTTCCTCTTCATATCCCATGACATGGCGGTGGTGGAACGCGTCAGCCACCGGGTGGCGGTGATGTATCTCGGCGAGATCGTCGAAATCGGCCCACGTGCTGATGTCTTCGACAATCCGCAGCACGACTATACCCGCAAGCTTATGGCCGCCGTGCCGGTGCCGGACCCGGACCGCCGCAACACAAGGCGCGGTGCGGCCAATGACGAGCTGAAAAGTCCGATCCGCGCTGTCGATTATGTCGTCAAGCCGCGTGAATATCGCGAGGTTTCGCCCGGTCACCTCGTCGCCTGTTAAAACCCCGGTACGTCCGACGTTGCGAAGGGGACGCGATAACCGCGCTTAAAACTCTCCCGCTGTCCAAGCTGGCGATACCACCGCTGTACCGCCGGAAAATCATCGAGATTGATTTTGTGGCGCGCGAAACGCGACACCCATGGCCAGATGGCGATATCGGCGATGGAAAAATCTCCCGCCACATATTCCCGCCCCGTTAAACGGTCGTTCAATGTCCGATAGAGGCGCTCCACATCCGCGGCAAAACGTGCCTCGGCAAAGGGGGCCTCTCCGGCATTATAAGTCAGGAAATAATGGGCATAACCGAGTGTCGGGCCGAAATTGGCGGCCTGCCACATCAGCCATTCGGTGACTGTCAGTCGCTCGGCGCCAGAGGCGGGCAGAAGCCGGCCGGCCTTTTCGGCGAGATAGAGGAGGATCGCGTTTGATTCCGTCAGGACGGTGCCGTTGTCATTGTCGATGATTGCCGGAATTTTCGAGCCGGGATTGATGCGGATATAATCGGCCGCGAACTGCTCGCCTTTTTCGATGTCGATGGCGTGGCTGCGATAGGGCAGGCCGAGTTCTTCCAGCGCAACCGAGATTTTGAGGCCGTTCGGCGTGATCCAGGTGTACAGGTCGATCATGTCAGTCGAACATCGCCTCATCCAGCGGCAAGGCGCGACGGCCTTTCTTGCCCGTCACATCGGAAAGGTCCTTGTAAAGACCACGCAGGGTCAGAACCAGCTGGATAATGCGTGGGTCGGTGACACGATAGATCACCGCCTTGCCTTCCCGTGTGCCTTCAATGATACCGGCGTCGCGCAATTCGGCGAGCTGCTGCGAAAGCGTTGGCTGCTGGATACCAAGTTCATATTCCAGTGCGGAAACGGACGCTTCCGTTTCCATGAGGTAACAGACGATGGCCAGACGGTTGGCGTTGGCGACAAGCTTCAGAAGCTCGCTCGCTTCCACCACGCTGCGGCAGATGAGATTGGAAACCGGTTTCGTCACAACTACTGGTCCCTGTTTCAGACTATAAAAAAGTAAATTGTATGTCGATAAATTTCAATGGCTTGATGTAGGTCGTTTTTAGTCGGCTGCAGAATTTTTAAAATCTACAGGATTAGTAGATTTCTCTTTCGCTTTCCGGCCGAGGATCGCCAAAACGTTCCTCGAAAACACTCTATAAAAAAGTAGATTGATTGTGAAATGAGGTGTCGACATGAAAATCGGGGTCCATCCCAACAATCTGCATTTACGGCTCGCCCGGCTCTGGCCCGGCGCTTTCGAGCAATTTAATCCGGAATTCGTGACCTATCGCGAAGGACGCGACACGGCGGCTCTGCTGGAAAAGGGCGACATCCATTTCGGTGGCACCGGCTCGACACCGCCCATTGAAGCGGATGCGCGCGGGCTTTCGGCAGTCTATATCGCCGCTTCCGCGCCGAGGTCCGCCAATGGCGCAATCCTCGTGCGGCGCGACAGCCCGATCCGTTCTGCCGCTGATCTCTCGGGAAAGCGCATATCGCTGATCGATGGATCGTTTCACACCTATCTTCTGGCCCGCAGCCTGGAAGGGGCGGGGCTTGGTCTTTCGGATGTGACGCGGATTGAAAGCGGTGACAGCGACAGCCTGCTCGACCTCGTGGAAGGCCGTGTCGATGCCTGGGTAACGATGTCGCCACGGCTGGAAAAGGCCCTGACCCATGAGGAGATCAGCCTTCTGGTCCGCTGCGGTTCAACCATTCCCAACCGATCGCTGTTCTGGACGCTAGCGCGTCACAATATAGCGCAGGAGACAAGACAGGCGATTGCGGCCGAACTGGACCGCGTCGGCCGCGCCGTCATGGCGGATATCGACAGGGCTGCGGCGCTGCTTGCCGCCGAACCGGGCAGTGAGGGTGATGCGGCATCCTGGGCGAAGGTGCTGCGCTCACGCGATCTTTCCGTGGTGCCCGCCGCTGAAAATATCCTTGCCGAACAGCAGGAGGAGGCCGATACGCTTTACAGGCACGGCCATTTCTCTTTACCGGTTCAGACCGGGCAAAGCCCGGCCCCGCAATCAGCCAGCGTCGGAGGCGACAGATGAATGTTTTCTGGTACATGTGCGCGCCCGACGGCGCCTATCCCTGGCAGCCGGAAGGCTCCCGCAAGGTTGATCTCGGTTATTACAGGCAGCTGGCGCTGGCTTACGATCAGCTGGGTTATACCGGCGCGCTGTTTGCCACCGGCGCGCATGATGTCTGGGTTCTGGCGGGCGCACTGCTCTCCCATACCGAGCGGCTGAAACTGCTGGTCGCCATCCATCCGGGCCTGATCGCGCCGACGCTGCTTGCCAAGATGGCGGCGACGCTTCAGGAGTTTTCGCGCGGCCGCCTGCTGATCAATGTCGTCTCTGGCGATGCGAAAATGCTCGGCGCTTACGGCATGACCATGCCGCATGATGAGCGTTACGACATGGCGGATGAATATCTGCAGATCTGGCACCGGCTTTTCGCCGGCGAGACGGTGGATTTCAAGGGGCGGCATTTCCAGACCGAGGGCGCGAAACTCGCACTGCCGGTGGGGCAGGGCATAGAACCGCCGCCCTTGTGGTTCGGCGGTTCTTCGGACAAGGCCATCGATGTTGCCGCCAAACATGTCGAGACCTATCTCTCGTGGGGTGAAACACCCGATCAGATCGGCGCGAAGGTCGATCTCGTCAAGGCGCGGGCAGAACAGCTTGGCCGCGAACTGGAATATGGCATTCGGCTCTATGTCATCGTGCGTGACACCGATGAAGAGGCCTGGGCCGCCGCCGCCGACCTTTACGGGCGCATGGATGAGCGCGCGATTGCCGCCAACCAGCGTTTTGTCGGCAAGACCGATTCCGTCGGCCAGCAGCGCATGACGGCGATGCATGGCGGGCAGAAGCCGGAAAACCTGCGCGATCTGGAAATCGCCCCCAATCTCTGGGCCGGCATCGGGCTTGTCCGTCCGGGCCCCGGAACCGCGATTGTCGGTTCGCCGGATACTGTCATCCGCACGCTGGAGGCCTATAAGAAGGCGGGCGTGAACACCTTTATCCTGTCCGGCATGCCATTGCTGGAGGAAGCCTTCCGCTTCGGCGAAAAGGTCCTGCCACGTCTCGATGTATCGCGGGAAGTGTCAGCGGCAAAACAATTCACCTGGTCGACCCTGTTCGACCGCGACCTCTCGGCCAAGGCCTCCTGAGCATGGTGCGGGAGTGGAGAAGAACAACATGACGGCAAGTCCGGCAACAACAATCGCGCAACGGCGCTTCGGTCCACAACGCGTGGCCGAACGGGCGCTTGCCGTTCTGGACAAGGCGCTGGGCGCGGTTGCCGCAGCCATCCTTGCAACGCTTCTTGTGGTGGTGCTGGTCAATGTCGCCCTGCGATATCTGTTCCATACCGGTTTCATCGGCGCGGAAGATCTGGGCATCTGGCTCAATGTGGCGATGATCGCGGTCGGCGCGCCGCTCAGCCTCAAGAGCGCTCTGGCCATGCGGCTGGATGTATTCGTGCGCTTCCTGCCGGAACGCTTTCATGCCGCAACCGAAGTTCTGGCCGATGCCTTTTCCTTCGTCGCAGCCCTCATCCTCGCCTTCGGCGGGGTGGAGATTGCGGCCATGCTGGGCGGCACATCGCCAACGCTTGGTCTGCCGGAATGGGTGCGCTTCGGTTTTCTCGGTGCAGGCGGTGCGCTGATCTTTGTCTATCTGGCGCTTCAACGGATCGGTGAAGGCAAGGCGCTTGCCGTTCTGCTCTCCGTCGCCATCGCGGTCGTTTCTTATGTCGGCCTGCCGGAACTGTTTATCGATACGAGCCTGCCGCCGAGCCTGTTTCTGGCGCTGACGGCGGCCGTGGGGCTGGTTCTGGCCGCACCGCTTGCCCATGCCTTCCTCGCCGCCGCCTATGTGGCGATCGCCTTCGGCAGCACCTTGCCGGAGCCGGCCATCGTGTCCTCGACGGTGACGGGCATGTCGAAATTCCTGCTGCTGGCCATTCCCTTCTTCCTGCTGGCCGGCAGCCTGCTGACGGAATCAGGCGTCGCCAACCAGCTGGTTCGTTTTGCCGCCTCCATGGTCGGCCACCGGCGGGCAGGGCTGGCGCAGACGACGCTGTTGACCAGCGTGCTGTTTTCCGGCGCATCCGGCTCCTCGGTCGCCAATGCCGCCTTCGGCGCTTCCACCTTCCAGCCGGAACTGGTGAAGCACGGCTATCCGCCGGCGCAGGCGGGCGCGATCATTGCCGCTACCTCGGTGCTGGACAATGTCATTCCGCCTTCCATCGCCTTTCTCATCCTCGCAACGGCCACCAACCTGTCGGTCGGCTCGTTGCTGGTTGGCGGCTTCTTCGCGGGTGGGCTTATGGCAATCTGCCTTGCGGTGGCAATCCATCTCAGCGTGCGCAGCGTCGATACCCTGCCGCGGGCGACAGGCAGCGAACGCTGGCGTTCGGCCGTGGCTGCGATACCTGCCTTCGGGCTTGGCGTCATCGTGGTGGTCGGCATCCGCATCGGCGTCGTCACCACCACGGAAGCTGCGGCCCTTGCCGCCCTTTATACGTTGTTTCTCGGTTTCGGTTACCGGCTGGGCGCGGGCCGCATTTTCGCGACCTTCCGCCAGTCGGCGGGTGAGGCGGCGGCCATCGGTCTTCTGATCGGCACGGCGGGGCCTTTCGCCTTCCTGCTGGCGGTGGACAATGTCTCCGGCCTTGTCACCGATTTTGTGACGCTTCTGGGCGGCAGCAAGATTGCGGTGCTCCTGCTCTCCAACCTCATCCTGCTCGTGGTTGGTCTGGTGCTGGATATTGGTGCTGCCATCCTGCTGTTCGGGCCGATCCTGCTGCCCGCAGCCGTGGCAGCCGGCATTGATCCCATCCATTTCGGCGTCATTCTCGTGGTCAATCTGATGATCCATGGCCTGACGCCGCCGCTCGGCATGCTGATCTTCGTGGTCAGCGGCGTCACCCGCATTCCGGCGACAGCACTTTTCCGGGCCGTCGTTCCCTATCTCGTCTCGCTTCTCGTTTCCCTCGCCATTCTGTGCGCCTGGGCCATTTTCTTCTAAATTTGGGGTTCAATCATGACTATTATCGATCGCCGCAATCTCCTCAAACTCTCCGCCATCGGCGCCGCAACGCTCGCCGCGCCCGCCTTTGTGCGTACGGCGAATGCCAGAACCCGCAGCCTCACCGTTGCCTCGCTGTTTGCCGATGACAAGCCGGAGACGAAAATCTGGGTGAAGATCAGCGAGCTGGTGGAGGCAAAGCTGCCCGGCCGTTTCCGTTTCAACATCGTCAAGAGCGGTGCGCTGGGCGGTGAAAAGGAAGTGGCGGAAAATATCCGCCTGGGCTCGGTTCAGGCGAGCCTTTCGACAGTCTCCTCGCTTTCGGGCTGGGTGCCGGAACTGCAGATCCTCGATCTACCTTTCCTGTTCCGCGATGCCGACCATGTGCGCAAGGTGGTGACGGGCGAGACTGGCACTGATCTGAAGACGAAGCTCGCCGCCCAGCAATTCATCGCCGCCGATTTCATCAATTACGGCGCACGCCATCTTCTGACCAAGGAGCCGGTAACCCGGCCGGAGCAGCTGGAAGGCAAGAAGATCCGTGTCATCCAGAGCCCGCTGCACACCAAGCTGTGGAGCGCCTTCGGCACCACCCCGGTAGGGATTCCGATTACCGAGACCTATAATGCGCTGGCAACCGGCGTGGCTGATGCCATGGATCTCACCAAGTCCGCTTATGCCGGCTTCAAGCTTTACGAGGTCGTGCCCTATCTGACGGAAACCGGCCACATCTGGGCTTCAGGCGTCGTCTATTACGGTGCGACCTTCTGGAACCAGCTGGATGACGAAGAGAAGAAGGTTCTCCTGGAAGCATCGAGCGAAGGCGCGCAGTATTTCAACCAGCTGATCGTCGAGGACGAGGTAAAGTCCGTCGAGCTTGCGCTCTCCAAGGGCGGCAAGGTGCTGCAGCCGGAAGCGCTGGACGAATGGCGCAAGGGCGCGCAGGGCGTCTGGCAGGATTTCTCCGGCATTGTTGGCGGCATCGAGAAGATACAGGCTGTGCAGTCGGCCTGATAATACGGCCCATCAAAATCAGGAAACCCCGTGCGTCCTTCGGGCGCACGGGGTTTCTTTTGTTCGGTATCAGTGCGAAGCGCCGGAGCCGCCAACGGCAACGATGGAGTAAGGCTGGCCTTCCACCGCAAGCGTACGGGTTTCCTTCAGGCTTTCCGCATCCACCACGCGCACCAGCGAATGGCGCGGATCGGAAATTGCGACCTGCCCGTCGGCAACGGCGAGACGCGGACGCGGATCGCGCCAATGGCCATCCTTGCTGTAGGGTTCGGTCACCTTCGCCTTGCGGGTGATGGCGCCTTCCAGCACGTCAAGCACGTGCAGGTCGCCATCTTCCGTCAGGATATAGGCATTGCGCGGATTGGCGGGGTCGAGGATGAAATCGACGCGTCGGGTCGGCAACTCCACCAGACGGAAGGCGTCCTTGCTGTCAGGATCGATCAGGACGACCTTGTCTTCACCGTAGTTTCCAAGGAAAAACTGCATGGATTTGCCGCCGAGCAGCGTGCCGGTATAGGCTTTCGGGAAATCTTCCGGATAGGCCAGCATTTCGAGCTTCGGGCCATCCGTGCCGCCCGGCCGGGCAACGAGAATGCCTTCCTTGCAGCCAAAAGCCGCAAGCCGTGCGGATGTCGCCTCGCCGTGCAGATCGGTGCATGTTGCCTGTTCACCAACCTGCTTGCCTTCCCTGTCAAGAACCCGCAACCCGATGCGGGGTGGCAGCGTGTCGGGTTTGGTTTCGATCTGCGTATTGGGTACGGACACCAGAACGTAACGGCCCATCGTCACCGCCACGCCGTGATGCGGGGCGGTCGTATCGACAGTGCGGACCTTTGCCTTGCCGTCCAGCAGGGCAGCCTCATCGATGATCTCAGCCTTGCCGCCACGGTCGTAGAACAGGATGGCATGGTCATCATGCGGCACGACGTGGAACGGGCGTTTGCCTTCGAAGGTAACGGGCAGCAGTGCTGCATCTTCCACATCCAGATCGCGGTGTTCACCGTGGTCGGAAAAGACGATGCCGGTCTTGATCACATGCACGATATCCGAATCTGACTGTGTGGCGAAAACAGTCTTGCCGGAGGCGCTGGCGGTCAGCGCCGCATAGCCCTTGAGGTCGTAGCGTCCGAGTTCCTTGCCGGTTTCGAAATTGATCGCGCGCACCACCGGCTGGGTGTGATCGGCGATGAAGAGACGCCATTCCTTGACGGTGTCGCCGCTTTCTTCCGCCTGCGCCACGCCAGAGGCGAGCGGCAGGGTGAGGGCAAGGCACGTGGCAAGCGCGCTCATGCCAAGGTGCTGTTGAAGGGAAAATCTCATGGTGTTCCTTCCAGACGTTATCATCCCCGTGCGGATACGAACCGGTATCGGTTCTGATGGATGATTGTAATGTTATTACGTTACGAGATTGCTTATTAGCATTACGTGCGGGGGCGATGTCAACCGATGCCGACGTCTTGGTACGGAAAAATCTGGATGGGGACCGTGAGGCGGGAGAAGGGGAGGCGGGCGACGCTTCAGCGTCAGGCCGTATTTACCGAAGGGCGGTAAAGCCGAATAAAAAGGGCAGGCGCATCGCTGCGCCTGCCTCCGTCAGTTTTAGCGGATATCGTCAGGCAGAACATCCGAAGGGATGTTCTGGTAGGAAACCGGACGCATGAAGCGGCGGATCGACATGGTGCCAACAGAGGTTGCGCCGAAGTTCGTCGATGCCGGGTAAGGACCGCCATGAACCATGGCTTCGGAGACTTCCACGCCGGTCGGGAAACCGTTGGCGAGAACGCGGCCGGCCTTGCGCTCCAGGATCGGCAGCAGCTTGCGGCCGAGTTCGGCGTCGCCGCCATCCAGATGCAGGGTGGCCGTCAGCTGGCCTTCGAAGCTCTTTGCGACTTCCAGCATTTCTTCCGGGCTATCGACCGTCACGATGAGGCCGAGCGGTCCGAAGACTTCTTCGGCAAGTGCGTGGTTGGCAACCCAGTCCTTGCCGGACACCCGGTACAGATAAGGCGTTGCATTGCGCAGGTTGCAGGTGGTGGTCAGCACGTCGCGCACGCCGTTGCCGGCGGCGATACGGTCGCGGCCGTCACGATAGGCAGAAGCGATACCATCCGTCAGCATGACCTGCGGGCCGACTTCGGAAAGCGCGGCACGTGCGGTTTCAGCAACCGCATCCGCCTGCTCGGAGAGAATGACGGCGATGCCGGGATTGGTGCAGAACTGGCCCGCACCCATGGTCAGCGAACCGGCCCAGCCCTTGGCGATGGCCTCGCCACGAGCGGAAACGGCCTCCGGCAGCAGGAACATCGGGTTCACGGAGCCGAGTTCGCCGAAGAAGGGGATCGGCTCGGGGCGCTGGGCGCAGAGATCGAACAGCGCGCGACCGCCGGCAAGCGAACCGGTGAAACCGACCGCCTTGATGCGCGGATGCTGCACGAGCGCGGAACCGACATCGCGGCGGCCGCCCTGGATCAACGAGAAGACGCCGGGATGCAGATTGTGCTTCTTGACGGCGGCAAGAACCGCTTCGGCAACGATTTCACCGGTGCCGGGATGGGCGGAATGGCCCTTGACGACGACGGGGCAGCCGGCGGCCAGAGCAGCAGCGGTGTCACCACCGGCCGTGGAGAAGGCGAGCGGGAAGTTCGACGCGCCGAAGACGGCGACGGGGCCGATCGGGCGCTGCATCAGGCGGATATCCGGGCGCGGCAGCGGCTGGCGATCCGGCAGCGCTTCGTCGTGGCGGCGGTCGAGATAGTCACCTTTGCGGATATGCGAGGCGAAAAGGCGGAGCTGGCCAACGGTGCGGCCACGTTCGCCCTGCAGGCGTCCTGCGGGCAGGCCGGTCTCGGACGAGCCGATTTCGGTTATGGCGTCGGCGCGGGCTTCGATCTCATCGGCGATGGTGTCGAGGAATGCGGCGCGCTCTTCGCGGGTGGTGTAGCCGTAGCTCCAGAAGGCTTCTTCAGCAGCTTCCGCAGCCTTGTTCACCAGATCGACCGTGCCGACCGAAAAATCGAAAGCCTCGCCATGTGCAGGCTCGCTGCGGAATTTTGCTTCCGTTGCGACCCATTCTCCTGCAACCAGATGTTTGCCGTGCGGCTTGAAACTCATTGTGCTCTTCCCTGAAAATCTGATCCTGCGTGGAAAATCCACCCGACACCGTGGCATCGACCGAAAGGCGACAGCACAAACGCCATCAGCCGCGGTCCTCGCCCGGTTGCCTTCTGCCTTAGCCCGTGCGGGGCCTGAGCGAAAGGCGGTTTCTCAACTATTTGACCAAAAAGTGTGATTAATTGGGCGAGACGTGAAAAACACCCGCTTCCGTTTACGCGCACGGCGTTTTATATGACGTCATGATGACAAATAGACTTCCGAAATACATCGCCTGGTCGGTTTTTCTGCTGATCGTGATCGTTACAATCTGCCCGATCGGCTTTCGGCCTCACACGCTGACGACGGTGGGGATAGACCGTGCCGCCGCCTTCGCTTTCTGCTCGGCGGCTTTCGTGTTTGCCTATCCGCGCCACTGGCTCGCCGTCATCGTTGCGGGCGTCACTGCGGCTTTTGGTATCGAGGCGCTGCAGTTTCTGTCGCCCACACGGCATCCGCATTTGATGGACGCCGCGGTGAAAGCCGCCGGCGCCATAGCCGGCGGGCTGGCTGCTCTTTCCTATCTCCAGTTCAGGGCACGATTGACCGCAGCTTCTCTCATCAGTCATTCCGACTCAAGGTGATGGCGGACTAAAGAACTCATTCGGCGCTCGTTCCCAGCCCGAAACGAGCATGTGACAAGGTGCGCTCGATACCGCGCAGCTCCGCCAGCCCTTTCAGCCGGCCGATGGCGGGATAACCGGGCTGCGCCCCGCGCGTCAGATCGTCGAGGATTTCCTGCCCGTGATCGGGCCGCATCGGAATGGTGTGGTCTTCACGGCCTTCGGCGCGACGGCGGGTTTCCTCCGACAGAAGTGCGGCGATGACGGCGACCATGTCGGTGCCGCCTTCCAGATGTTCGTCCTCGAAGAAGGAGCAGGGCACGGTATCGGTGTCACGCGTCACATTGCGCAGATGCACGAAATGGATGCGATCGGCAAAACGGCTGGCGATGAAGGGCAGGTCGTTATCCGCCCGTGCGCCGAGCGAGCCGGTGCAGAGCGTCACGCCATTGGCGCGGCTGTCGACCTTTGAGAGCATGTGGGCATAGTCCGCCTCCGTTGAGAGAATACGCGGCAGACCGAGCAGCGGCCATGGCGGATCATCACCATGGGCGCAGATGTTGATGCCCACTTCCTCGGCAACCGGTGTCACCTCGGCGAGAAAATCGATCAGGTTCTGCTGCAGCCTTTCACGGTTGACGCCGTGATAGGAGCGCAGTTTTTCGAGCAGCTGGGCGAGCGTATAACCATCCGCCGAGCCGGGCAGGCCAGCGCCGATATTGCGCCCGAGCGCGGTGATTTTTGTATCCGGCATGTCGGCGAAGCGTTTTGCCGCTTCCTCCAGCAGCCAGTCCGGATAGTCGGCCCCGGCGTCCGGGCGTTTCAGAATATGAATGTCGAAGGCGGCGAAATCGGGAAGATCGAAGCGCATCGCCTTTGCGCCGTGTCTGGTTTCCCAGCGCAGGTCGGTGCGGGTCCAGTCCAGCACCGGCATGAAATTATAGCAGACGGTGCGGATGCCGGAGGCGGAGAGGCGGCGCAGGGTTTCCTGCCAGTTGGCGATGTGATTTTTCCAATCCCCGGTCTGGGTCTTGATGTCTTCGGAGACGGGCACGCTTTCCACCACGTCCCAATAAAGCCCGCCGGCCTTGATCGCCTCATGCCGTTTGGTGATTTCGTCCACCGGCCAGACATCGCCGGTGGCGATGTGGTGCAACGCGCTGACGATGCCTTCCGCACCCGCCTGAGCCGCATCCTGAACCGTGACCTTGTCGACCGGGCCGAACCAGCGCCATGTATGTCTCATCTTAAATCCTCAAATATCAGTCTGCTGAAAATGTCAGTTGCACCTTGCAGGCGGCGGAGCGGTCTCCGGCCTGTTCAAAGGCCGCTTTCGCCTCGCCAAGCGGGAAGCTGTGGGAAATGATCGGCCGCACATCGATCCCGTGCGTGGAGATAAGCCCGGCGGCGATGGCGAATTCATCATGGAAACGCTGCGAGCCGCGCCAGAGGATTTCCTTGCCCACCAATGCATTGAGCGGAATGGTGATGTCGCCGGTGACGCCCACCTGTACGATGGTGCCGCGCGGGCGCACGCAGGCAAAGGCGGTTCGAAGGGCGGGGCCGGCGGCGGAGCAATCGAAAATGACGTCGAAATAACCTTTGTTGTCCTGATAGGGCAAAAGCGCCTCCGCGTCCTTCGCGACATTGATGGTGCGGTCGGCACCCATCGCGGGTGCGCGTTCCAGCGCGGCATCGGTGAGATCGGTGGCGACGATGGTGCCGGCGCCGGCATGGCGGGCGGCGGCAATGGTCAGAAGGCCGATGGGACCGGCGCCGGTGACCAGCACCTTCGCACCTGTCAGATCGCCGGCCTGGGCAACTGCATGCAGGCAGACGGCGAGCGGTTCGGTGCAGGCGGCCTCGGCGGGCGAGGTCGCGTCTGAAAATGTTGCGCATTGTTTTGCCGGAACCACCAGCCGGTCGCGGAACATGCCCTGCTCATGTGGCAGGCGCATGGCACTGCCCATGAAGCGCATCTCGAGGCAATGGATCGGCTGGCCCTTCAGGCAGAACTGGCAATGGCCGCAGGGCTGCGACGGATTGACAGCGACGAGCTGGCCGATGGCGAGCCCGCTGGCGCCAGCGCCCAAAGCTGCGATATGGCCGGATGCCTCGTGACCGCAGATGATCGGCTCGCGCACCCGCACCGGGCCGAAACCGCCATCCTGATAATAATGCAGATCGGAGCCGCAGATGCCGCCTGCCGCCATGGTGAGCAGCACTTCGCCGGGGCCGGGAGCCACAAGCTCCTGGGTTTCGACGCGGATGTCCTTAACGCCGTGTAGACGTGCCACGCGTGTCTGCATGACGATGCCCTCATTTATGGGTGTTTTATGGATGAACCCGCGCGGCGAACCGCGCGGGCAATGATGTTTGCGTCAGCGGATCAGGCCCATTTCGGTCGGCAGCCACAAGGTGATTGCCGGAATGAAGGTGATCAGCAGCAGCGCCACGAACAGCGGCACCAGCCACGGCAGGATGGCGATGGTGGTGCGCTCGACGGAGAGTTTCGCCACGCGCGAGAGCACGAACAGCACCATGCCGAGCGGCGGATGCAGCAGCCCTATCATCAGGTTGAGCGTGATGATCAGGCCGAAATGCACCGGGTCGATATTGAATTGCAGCACCAGCGGCAACAGGATCGGCACGAGGATGGTGATCGCCGCGATCGTATCGAGGAAACAGCCGACGAACAGCATCAGGAGATTGACCAGCACGAGGAAAATCCACTTGCTGTCGGTGATCGTCAGGATCGCCGCCGACAGAAGCTGTGCGGCCTGACTGACGGTCAGCAGCCATGCGAAGACGGAGGCCGCCGCGACGATGAACAGCACCGAAGCGGTCGTTTCGATGGTGTCGAAGGTCGATTTTGCCAGCGTCTTGAAGGTCATCGTCCGGTAACGGACGAGCCCGAGGAACAGCGACCACAGAACAGCGGCAACGGCGGCTTCCGTCGGCGTGAACCAGCCCATGGTCATGCCGCCGATCAGGATGACAGGCGTCATCAGCGCCATCACGGCGGAGAAGTCGAAATACCAGTCGCAGGCGAGCAGGATGACCAGCACGATCAGGATCGACAGGTTGAGCGACAGGCCGAATGCCGTGAGGATATAGATGCCGAGCGGCACCATCATCACCACGAAGACTTCTATCGACGCGCCAAAGATGGTTCTGAGGCTGAACGGCGTGTCGGAGCCCCAGCCCTTGATATAGGCGAAGACCGCAACCGTGATCATCATCAACAGCGTCATGACGACGCCCGGAACGATACCGGCCATGAACAACGCGCCGATCGAGACATTCGCCATCATGCCGTAGATGACGAAGGGCAGCGATGGCGGGAAGATCGGTCCGAGCGTCGCGGAGGCGGCGGTAACGCCGACGGCCGCTTCGACCGGATAACCATGGTCCTTCATGGCCTTGATTTCGATGGTGCCGATGCCGGCGGCATCGGCAAGTGCGGTGCCGGACATGCCGGAAAAGATCACCGAGCCGATGATGTTGACCTGTGCGAGACCACCCTTCATCCAGCCGACCAGTGCGACGGCGAAGGAATAGATGCGTCCGGTCACCCCTGCCGTGTTCATGAGATTGCCGGCAAGGATGAAGAAGGGAACGGCCAGAAGCGGGAAGCTTTCCACACCGGCGATCAGGCGCTGCGCCGCGATGATATCAGGCGCGACGTTGTAGAACACGATATAGAGCAGCGACGCCGAGGCCATGGAAATGGCGACCGGCAGGCCGATTACCATCAGCAGAAGAAATGAGCCGATAAGAAGCAGCATCTGATCAATCCCCCGCGCTCTGGAATTCTTCGGGCCGTTCCAGAACGGAATAGCCGCGCTGCATATTGGCGATGAACACCTGCACGGACCGGAAGAACATCAAGACAAATGCCGCCAGAACCGTGTAGAAAACGATGTTGCGCGGCAGCGCCACGGTGACCATCTCCTCATCCGCGACAATTTCCAGATAACGCCACATCAGCCAGGATGTGTAGGCGAAGAACAGGATGCGCAGCACATCGACGAGGATCGACATGGCGCGGGCCACCTGCGGTGGCACGTAGTGATAAAGCACATCCACCTGAATGTGGCGCGACATGCGCACGCACATGACCGACCCCAAAAACACGACGCCGATCAGGCAGTTGACGGCGATTTCTTCCGTCCAGGCGTAACTGTTGTTGAGCACGTAGCGGGTGAAGAACTGAAGGAACACGCAGCCCGTCATCAGCCAGAAAAGGCCGAGCGTGACCCAGTCCTCGAATGAATAGACCTTGAGATCGACCTCGGGCGGCGCCTCATCGAACGTATGGGCGAGTTCCTCAGGCGTGACCTGAGTATGGATTTCCTGCGACATTGAGATATCCCGTCTGGAGAGAAAGGGCGGTGCGGCAAAGAAGCCGCACCGGATCTTGGCTCACTTGACGGCGCGAATGGCTTCCCAGTCGGCCTTGTCGTAACCGAAGTCCTCGAACTTCACTTTTTCGATGACGTTCTTTTCGAAGTCGGCCTTGTCGACTTCGGCAACGGTCAGGCCGCGCTTCTTGAAGTCTTCGACGAGGCTTTTCTCGCGTTCATCGATGGTCTTGGTGGTCCGCTCGGCGGCTTCCTGCATGACTTCGGTGAAGATTTTCTTGTCGTCATCCGAGAGCTGCGACCACAGGTTCTTCGAGATCACCGTGTTGAGGTGGTCAACGATGTGGCCGGTCAGGACGATGTTCTTCTGCACTTCGAAGAACTTCTTCGCCTCAATGGTGGTCAGCGGATTTTCCTGCGCATCGACGGTGCCGTTCTGCAGCGCCAGATACACTTCCGCAAAGGCAATCGGCGTGGTGTTGGCGCCGCAGGCGCGCGGCATGGCCAGATAGGCCGGAACGTCGGGAACGCGCATCTTCAGGCCCGCCATGTCGGCGCACGCGGCAATCGGCTTGTTGGATGTGGTGTGGCGCGTGCCGTAATAGCTGACGGCGGCGATGTGGTTGCCGGTCTTGTCTTCATAACCCTTGGCGAGGCGCTTGAAGATATCGCTCTTGGTATAGGCGATCAAATGGCTCGGATCGCGGAAGATGTAAGGGAAATAGGTGACGCCGATCGGCTTGAAATCACGTGCGGCAAAGCTCGAACCTGAAATGATGATGTCAACGGTGCCGATCTTCAGGCCCTGGTTGATATCGGCTTCCTTGCCAAGCTGCGAGGCGGGGAAAACATCCACCTTGTAACGGCCATCGGTACGCTTGGCGATCTCTTCCGCCGCCCAGACCGAATCGGTGTGGAACGGTTCGGAGGTCTCGTAGACATGCGCCCATTTCAGTGTGGTCTGCGCCTGCGCCGCCAGGGCGGAAAGCAGGATGGCGGCTGTTGCGCCCATCAAAGTCGACAATCTGATTTTCATTCTTAACTCCTCCCGAATTAAAGCCAGATGTGCTGTTTTTTCCGTTGCCGGTTGCGGCGACGGTCACTCTTCCCCGATCGTTTCCTCCCCGAAACTCTCGGAAAATCTCTTCTGCGACAGCGTCAGATGCTGCCGCATCGCCTCGCGGGCACCTTCCGGATCGTTCGCGGCAATGGCGTCGCGGATTGCGCGGTGCTCCTGCACGGCGAGGTTCCATGTGTGCGGTCCCTCGAAATAGCTGGCGAGCTTTTCGAAAAAGGGTGACAGGCTGCGCTCGTCATAGATCAGGCCGGTAAAGCGATTGAGCGCCGAATTGCCGATGATATCGGCAATCGCGGTGTGGAAGGCCCGGTCGAAATTGAGCGCCTGTGGTGAGCTGTCGAGCGCGCCGGCCATGCGTTCGATGATATCATCGAGCTTGGCGATGCACTCCGGTGTGGCAAGCCGTGCGGCCTCTTCCGCAATCGCACTTTCGATGATGCAGCGCGCCTGCAGGATTTCGAATGGCCCATGCGCATCCGGCATTGGCGGCTTTTGCGCGTCCGGTTTGCGCGATGCGTTTACATAAACGCCCGAACCCATGCGGATGTGGATATGACCTTCCACTTCCAGAACGATCAGCGCCTCCCGCACTGTCGGGCGGGATACGCCGAAGCGTTCGGCAAGGTCGCGTTCCGCCGGCAGGCGCTGACCATCCGTCAGTTCCCCGCTCTCGATGAGCAAGCGTATTTGTTCCGCGACCAGCCGGTAAAGGCGGCGCGGCTCCAGAGCCACAAACATGATATCCTCCCAGCGCGAAAGTCTCCCCCCTTCGCGCAAGCGGTAAGATTGTCTTACCAATTTTATTAGGGAACATTTATGCGGTGCTGTCAATCGGACCGTGAGTGGAAAAATTACGTTGCTCCAGATCGAAGAATGTTGGACGCAAGAAACGGGTGGAGACGAACGCGCTTTAGTGGTTTTCTGTGAGGCGTTAGGAGAAATGCAATGAACGCCAACATCATGCTGAATGAAGACATCACCCCCATCGGCACCGATTACGAGACGGTACGCGGGGTTATCGAGCTTTTGACGCTGGATTATCGCGAGCAGCCCTCCCTCGAAGCCATTGCTGCAAGGCTCGGCCAGTCGCCGACGCAATTGCAGAAGACCTTTACCCGCTGGGCCGGTCTGTCGCCCAAGGCATTCCTGCAGGCCGTGACGCTCGATCATGCCAAGAGGTTGCTGCGCGAGGAAGATCTGCCGCTGCTCGAAACCTCGATCGAGGTTGGCATGTCGGGGCCAGGCCGCCTGCACGATCTGTTCGTCACCCATGAGGCCATGTCGCCCGGCGAATGGAAGGCCAAGGGCGGCGGGCTGACGATCCGCTACGGTTTCCACGCCTCGCCCTTCGGTCTTGCATTGGTCATGGTGACGGATCGCGGCCTTGCCGGCTGCGCATTTGCCGATCCGGGCGAAGAAAGGGCCTGCTTCGAGGATATGGCCGGCCGCTGGCCGAATGCCGATTATGTCGAAGATCGTGAGGCGACCGCATCTTACGCCGCCCGCATTTTCGAGCCGTCTTTATGGCAGTCGGACAGGCCGCTGCGTGTCGTTCTGCTCGGCACGGATTTTCAGGTGCGGGTGTGGGAAAGCCTGCTGAAAATCCCGATGGGCCGCGCCGTCACCTATTCCCACATCGCCTGTGATATCGGCCAACCCACAGCATCACGCGCCGTGGGTGCCGCGGTCGGCGCCAACCCGGTCTCCTTCGTTGTCCCCTGCCACCGTGCCGTCGGCAAAAGCGGGGCGCTGACGGGTTATCACTGGGGGCTGACCCGCAAGCGGGCGATGCTTGGTTGGGAGACGGGTAAGGTGTGAGAGAGACCTGGATTGTCTTTATTACGCCCGGCCTGATCCCTTTGGTCCTGGTTTATATTGATAGGGTTTTTCATGCGCGACGTCATCCTCGGGCTTGACCCGAGGACCCATGCCCACCGCTTGTAGATCCTCGCCTCAAGGGCGAGGATGACGGTGGAGGGACGAGGCTGGCGTTGGGGGTGGCGAGAGTGTCCCGCGAATGGCCTGCCGCCCGTAAATGACCTGATGTAGCCTAAACCAGTTCCATCAACGCCCGCGCCGCCGCCTCATCCGTGATCAGCGTATTGCAGCCAGTGCGTTTGATGGTGGCGCGGATGGCTATGGCGCGGTGGGCGCCGCCGGAGGCGAGAACGATGTGTTTGGCCTTGCGCAGCGTATCGAGATCGATCGCCATGGCGCGCTCGTTGATCGGGTGGTCGACGGAGCGACCTTCCGCATCGATGAAGTTAAACATCGTATCGCAGACGCAGCCGGCATCGATGAGCTCGCGCAGCGTCTCCTTCGAAATGAAACCTTCCGACAGCGATGTGGAATGCGGGCCGATATCGCCGCAGGAGACAATGGCAAGGTCCAGCGTCTCGGCCAGATCGTAAAGTGTGGCGAGCCCGCATTTTTCGATCAACGCCCGTTTGGTCTCGACGGAATCCACCAGCAGCGGTGCCAGAAACATGTAACATTCCGCCCCAAGCGCGCTTGCCAGTCGCCAGGTGTAGTCGAGCGGGTTGGTCTGGTGCACGGCGACGATACCGCCGAGCAGCGAGACGACCTTGCAGTTTTCCCGTCGCGGCGGGCGGAAGCTGGAAAGCGAGGCGGTCATGGTGCGGCCCCAGCCGACACCGATGGTGGCGCCGTTCGGCACCACCTCGGAGAGGAATTGCCCAAGCGCCAGACCGACCGCCTTGGCGGTGCTCTCGGCGCTTGCCTTCTCGGGACAGGGGATGATGACGGCCTCATCCAGCCCGTAGGCCGCTTCCAGCTGGCCGGCCAGCGCCACGAAATCCTCGATGCCCTCATTGATCCAGATCTGCACTTCCGAGCGTTTCATCGCCTCGTCGAGCAGGCGGATGACGGTGGAGCGGCTGATCCCCAGTTTTTCGGCGACGTCTTTCTGCGTCATGCCCTGGTTATAATAGAGCCATGCGGCGCGCAGCCTCAGCGAAGCCGCTTCCGAATAGGCCGTATGGGTTTCTCTTCTCAGTTTCGCCACGGTTTCCGCCATTCTCTTTATGGTACGGAGTATCGCAGGCGTGAAACTTATGTCAATTGCGATGCGCAAATGTCTTGACTTTCGACCATGCCGCTTGCGATAGTCGGAGCCGGACAAACCGCGATTTCGGCCTTGGGCGCACCCATGGTGCGGGAACGAAAAGACGGGTGAGCAAGTTTTCAAGAGATCATGAAGGATCATTCGATATGACGTCCAAACTCGAACAACTTCGCGCCATCACCACGGTTGTTGCCGACACCGGCGATATCGAGGCGGTTGCGCGCCTGAAGCCGGTGGATTGCACCACCAACCCCACCATCGTTCTGAAGGCACTCGGCACGCCGGCCTTTGCGGATGCGGTGAAGGAAGCCGTCGCATGGGGCAAGACGCAGGGCGGCCAGTCCGACGCCGTTGTTGCCGCCGTTGCAGACCGTCTTGCCATTTCCGTTGGCGCCGCGCTTGCGGGTCTCGTTCCCGGCCGCGTGTCCACCGAAGTGGATGCCGACCTCTCTTTCGATACGCAGGCTTCCATTGCCAAGGCGCACCAGATCATCGCGGCCTATAAGGAGCGCGGCATCGAGCGTGAGCGCATCCTCATCAAGCTTGCCTCCACCTGGGAAGGCATCAAGGCAGCCGAGGTTCTCCAGTCCGAAGGCATCGATTGCAACCTGACGCTGCTGTTCTCGCAGGCTCAGGCAATTGCCTGCGCCGAAGCCGAGGTCTTCCTCATTTCGCCCTTCGTCGGCCGTATCCTCGACTGGTACAAGAAGTCGACCGGTGAGAACTACACCGCCGAGACCGATCCGGGCGTTGTTTCGGTGCGCAGCATCTACAACTACTACAAGGCCAATGGCATCAGCACCGTCGTCATGGGCGCGTCGTTCCGCAACGTCGGCGAAATCGAAGCGCTTGCCGGTTGCGATCGCCTGACGATCAGCCCGGCGCTCCTGGAAGAGCTGGACAAGGACAGCGGCAAGCTGGAGCGCAAGCTCTCGCCGGACAATGCCAAGCCAGAGCCGCTGAAGTCGCTCGATGAAAAGGCATTCCGCTGGGCAATGAACGAAGACGCAATGGCAACCGAGAAGCTCTCGGAAGGCATCCGCCTGTTCGCCAAGGATCTGGTGACGCTGCGCGAAATGGTCCGCAAGGAACTGACGCTGGCTGCGGCCTGATAAAAAAAAGGGGAACAATCCACGTTCCCCTTGCGTTTACACAGCATAAATCTCCAGTCACTCAAAACGCGATCGGGCCCCTGCCGGTCGCGTTTTTTTGTTCGCCTTAGTCGGTTCCTTTTCCAGTCGCCACCTCGGAAATGCGCTTTGCCGCATCGCGGATCAGCCCTTCGCAAGCCTCACGCGTGGGCGCCTTGCCACCAAGCGGCGTGATATAGGGGCAGGTGATGACGGCAAGCGCCGTGCCGTCCAACGTCAGCACGGGGGCGGAAATATTGCGCACGCCGGCGGTCTGCAGGCTGTCCATGGATTCGAAACCGTTGCTGCGCACCTGCCGTAACCGCTCCGTGAGATCGGGGGGCACGGTCTCGCCACTGCCGCGCACCTGTTCGGTGATCATGATCTCGCGCTGCGCTTCGGTCTGGAAGGCGAGCAGCACATGGCCGGAGCCGGTGTGGAACAGGCTCATCTGCGCGCCCACCCGCATGGACATGGCCCAATAGGTGGAGGATTCCTGCTGGGCGATGACGACCACGCTGCCGCGGTCATAAACGGCCAGATGGCAGGCCTGTTCGGCGCTGGCGGAAAAATCACGCATCACCGGCGCAGCGAACGAGACGAGCCGGCGGATTGGCGCGTGGAAATGCGCCAGCCCGAACATTTTCAGCGTCAGCGAAAAACGGTCGCCCTCAAGCCGCTGCACGTAACCCCGGCGCACCAGCCGGTCCAGCATGCGGTAAAGCTCGTTCGGGCTCTTGCCGACAGCCTTGGCGATCTCGATCTGCGTCAGCCCGCCATCGGTGCGGGCCAGAAGCTCGAGAATGTCCAGGCCCTTGTCGAGGGCGGGGGCGCGGTATCTTTCGCTGTCGTCTTCTGTCATCTGGCCTCGATGCGTTTTGCGCGGTTGCGGCGCAAGTTTGCTTGACGCCATATGAATACCGCGTTTACATATGAATTGTCGATCCATATTTGAGATCACTGAAATTCAGCGGCCTGAACCCGGTGGGCGGGCGCGCTATAGCGGGAGGCTATTCATGGTGCAGGATTTTAACGGCCGGACAGTGGTGATCACCGCCGCCGGCCAGGGTATCGGCCGGGCGACGGCGGAGCGGTTCATCTCGCTTGGCGCGCGCGTCATCGCCACCGATATCAACGAACAGGCGCTTTCCACCCTGAAGGGTGCGGAAACGCGGGTTCTGAACGTGCTGGATGGCGAAGGCGTCAAGGATTTCGCCGCCGAGATCGGCCATGCCGACGTGCTGTTCAACTGCGCCGGTTTCGTGCATTCCGGCACCATTCTCGATTGCGAGGAAAAGGACTGGGATTTCTCCTTTGATCTCAATGCCAAGGCCATGTATCGCACCTGCCGCGCCTTCCTGCCCGGCATGCTGGAAAAGGGCAAGGGCGCGATCGTCAACATGTCCTCGGTTGCATCAAGCGTGAAGGGCGTGCCGAACCGCTTCGCTTATACCGCATCCAAAGCGGCCGTCGTGGGTCTGACGAAGGCCATCGCCGCCGATTTTGTCACCAAGGGTATCCGCTGCAACGCCATCTGCCCCGGCACGGTCGACAGCCCGTCCTTGCATGACCGCCTGCGCGCCACTGGCAATTACGAACAGGCACTCGCGGATTTCATTGCCCGCCAGCCAATGGGTCGCATCGCGACGCCGGAAGAAATCGCCGCGCTCGTCACTTACCTTGCTTCGGATGAGGCAGGCTTCACCACCGGCCAGATCCATGTGATCGACGGCGGCTGGACGGGCTGAGCTTTTTAAAAGAAAAGAGAAGAGGCGACCGGCGTAAAAGCCGGTCGCCTTTTTTCATTCAGACGACGGCGCTTCCGGCCATCAGTGCAAGCACGAGGAAGACCAGGAAGATCACCACGGCGATGAAGAACAGAATTCGGGCCACGCCCGCCGCCGCTGCCGAAATGCCGGTAAAGCCGAATACGCCCGCGATCAAAGAGATAACAAAGAAAATAAGAGCCCATTTCAGCATGGAGCTTCCCCTTTCGCTTAATTTTCAAGAGTCTGCCGCCTCGCGGCGGACTCTCGAAAATGACGCGCAAAAGGCGAAAATGTTCCATGCGCCCGCAAAAATCGTTGTTTTAAATCCCTTTTTCAGCCGCTGCGTCAATTCGGCGGGCTTTCCAGGTGGTGCGGATGAAGGTTGCGACGAAGGCGATGCTCATGAACAGCACTATGGTAGGGGCCGGCGCACTGTCGATCAGGAAGCTCAGCCATATGCCTGACAGTGACGAGATGACCGCCACCATGATGGCGACGACAAGCATGGCGGAAAAGCGCCGTGTCAGCAGGAAGGCGATTGCGCCCGGCGTGACCAGCATGGCGACCGAGAGGATGATGCCCACGGCTTTCAGCGCGCCGACCACGGTGAGCGACAGAACCATCAGCAGACCGTAGTGCAGAATACGCACCGGCAGACCGATTGCCTTGGCATGTTGCGGATCGAAAGCATTCACCAGCAGATCCTTGCGCAGCAGCCCGAGGAACAACGTGGCGAAAAGCGCGATCAGACCGGTCTCCAGCATGTCTGACGGGGCAATGCCCAGCATGTCGCCGAAGAGGATGTGATCGAGGTGCATATCGCTCTGCACCTTCACGTAAAGCACCAGCCCCAGCCCGAACATGCCGGAAAAGACGATGCCGAGCACCGTATCTTCCTTGATGCGGCTGTTTTCCTTGATGAAACCGGTGCCGAGCGCGCAGATCATGCCGGCGATGAAGGCGCCGATCGAAAGCGGAATGCTGACGATATAGGCGATCACCACGCCCGGCAGCACGGCGTGGGAAACCGCATCCCCCATCAGCGACCAGCCCTTCAGCACCAAAAGACAGGAGAGCATCGCCATCGGCACCGCGATCATCAGGGTGATCACGAAGGCATATTGCATGAAGGGCAGTTGAAACGGCAGGATGGCGAGTTCGAGATATTCGCTCATGGCGTTTCCCCCAGTGCCTTGCGGGCCTTGGCTCTGGAGGCGAGCAGGCCATGTTTGGGCGCAAATATAAAGGCGGTCAGGAAGATCGCGGTTTGCAGCACAACGATGACGCCGCCGGTGGCGCCATCGAGGAAATAGCTGAGATAGGCGCCGACGAAGCTGGTGGCAGCGCCGATGATGAGGCTCATCAGGATCAGCCGCTCGAAACGGTCGGTCAGGAGATAGGCGGTGGCGCCGGGCGTCACCACCATGGCGACAACAAGAAAAGCCCCAACCGTCTGCAGTGCGGCCACCGTGGAGGCGGCGAGCAGGGTGAAGAAGATCACCTTCAGCACTTCCGGTTTCAGCCCCACGGTGCGGGCATGGTTCTCATCGAAAAACACCACCATGAAGTCGCGCCATTTTAATGCCAGAACCAAAAGGCTGATGCCGCCGATCAGCGCCAGCTGGATGGTGTCTTCGGTGGTGATTGCCAGGATATTGCCAAGCACGATGGTCTGGATATTGATCGAGGTCGGCGACAGCGAGACCATGAACAGCCCCAGCCCGAAAAACGAGGTGAAGATCAGCCCGATGATCGCGTCTTCCTTGAGCCTGGTCTTCTGGTTCAGGAACAGCATGGAGCCGGCGGCAAGCCCACCGGAGAGAAAGGCCCCGAGGGAAAAGGGCAGGCCAAGCATATAGGCGCCGGCAACGCCCGGAACGATGGCATGGGAGAGAGCATCGCCGATCAGCGACCAGCCCTTCAGCATCAGATAGGCAGAGAGAAAACCGCAGACGCCGCCGACCAGCGCGCTGACCCAGATGGCGTTCAGCATGTAGCCATAGGTGAAGGGCTCAAGAAGGCTGTTTATCATCGACTTTTTCTTTCGGAGCCACGGGATCGTGTCCGTTCTGGCCATTCTTGCCGTAAATCACGAAGGGCCGTTCGTCATCGGTGATGACCTTTACCCGGCGTGGATCGGCATCGTCATGCAGGTCGGCCCCGCCAAGGATGAAGTGGCGCAGGCTGCCGCCGAAGGCTTTTTGCAGGTTCTCCTCGGTAAAGGTATCCTCTGTCCTGCCTGACGCCAGAACCGTGCCCTTGACGAAGACGGCGCGATCACAGAATTCCGGCACGCTGCCGAGATTGTGGGTGGAGACCAGCATGACGCGGCCTTCGTCGCGCAGCGCTTTCAGAAGTGCGACGATCTGTTCTTCCGTCGTCACGTCGACGCCGGTAAAAGGTTCGTCGAGCAGGATGACCTGGCCTTCCTGCGCCAGTGCGCGGGCCAGAAACACCCGCTTCTTCTGCCCGCCGGAGAGCTCGCCGATCTGCCTTTTGCGATAATCGAGCATGTTGACGCGTTTCAGCGCTTCTTCCACCATCTGGTGATCGCGTTTGGACGGGATGCGCAGGAAGTTCATGTGGCCATAACGGCCCATCATCACCACATCCTCCACCAGCACCGGAAAGCTCCAGTCCACCTCCTCGGCCTGCGGCACATAGGCAACGAGGTTTTTCCGGAGCGCTTCCTTCACCGGCAGGTCGAAGATCGAGACGGAACCGGCGGCCAGCGGCACGAAACCCATGATCGCCTTGAAAATCGTGGACTTGCCGGCGCCATTGACGCCGACAAGTGCAGTTATCGTTCCGCGGGGGATGGAAAAGCTGGCATTTCTTAATGCGGTGTGGCCATTGCGATAGGTCACTGTCGCATTTTGAACCGTAAGGCCGCCGGCTATTTTTTTACCGCCCATCCTCATGATGACAGGCCTTTTGCGATGGTCTCGCTCGTCACCCGCAGCAGATCGAGATAGGTCGGAACCGGGCCGTCCGCTTCGCTCAGCGAATCCACGTAGAGTATGCCGCCATAGGTTGCGCCGGTTTCCTTGGCCACCTGTTCGGCTGGATCGGCGGAAACCGTGCTTTCGCTGAAGATGACCTGGATATTGTGCTCGCGCATGGCGTCGATTACGCCGCGGACCTGCTGCGGTGTGCCCTGGCTGTCGGCATTGACCGGCCACAGGAACAGTTCCTTCAGCCCGAAATCGCGGGCGAGATAGGAGAAGGCACCTTCACTCGTTACCAACCAGCGCTTGTTTTCCGGCAGAACGGAAAGCGTATCACGAATGGGCTGGACGGTGGCCTTGATCTTGTCCGAATAGGCCTTGGCATTGGCGGCATAGACATCGGCATGGGCAGGGTCGATCTCGGCAAGGCCCTTGCGGATATTTTCCACATAGATCAATGCGTTATCGGGGGACATCCAGGCGTGTGGATTGGGTTTTCCCTGATACGCGCCGCCGCTGATCGCCATGGGTTCCACACCCTCGCTCACCGTCACGCTCGGCACGCCGGAGAGGTTGGCCAGGAATTTTTCAAACCACAATTCCAGATTGAGGCCATTGCGCAGCACCAGATCGGCCTTGCGGGCTTTGAGGATGTCGCGCGGGGTTGGCTGGTAGTTGTGAATTTCAGCGCCCGGCTTGGTAATGCTTTCCACTTCGGCGGCATCCCCCGCCACGTTGCGGGCCATGTCGGCGATGATGGTGAAGGTCGTCACGACCTTCGGTTTTTCCTGCGCCACCGCGGCTGCGGGGAGAAAAAGTGAAAAAGCAAAAAGAGCATGCCGGATTTTCTGGAAGTTCACGTCTGTCACCGAATGTTTGTTGCGATTAATTCGCAATACCATCTGTTATAAAATCACGCTTGTCAACGCTATTGCAAATCATTCGCAATTTAGCGGCATTTGAAAATGTCTGAAAATGGTGCGTTTTTGCCGGAGTTGCGCCGGGGTGGTTAAACTTTTTTCAATGAGAAAGCGGCAGTATCGTAAGGCTCGGACAGCGAGGTTGCGAGCTTATCCCGCGTGTGTTCCTCATCATCAGAGCCACGTTTCGGGGTGAGGGCGATAAGGCGGGGTACTTGATGTCAGGATGTTGTGGGTGAAAGCTGTATTCGGACGAATGCGGTTTTCGCGCAAACTCGTTGTGATCGTAGGCGGGATCCTGCTTTTGGCGGGTGCGACCGGTTCTGCTGCCGTGTTCATCGGCAGCGATCGGCTGCTTGGCCCATCCTACGCTTCCACCAACGGGCTTTCCTGCGACGCAGTCCAGACGGTCAATATCCGCAAGAACGGTTCCTTATGGGTGCGCAAATTCATCCGCACCGCAGGCGGCGATGGCACGGAGCGGTTGAAGACCGCGCTCCGCGTCGCCAAAGCGGTTTACGACAAACAGAAGCCCGATCTGGTGCAGGTTTCGGTGCTCGACAGGAATGGCCCGCAATTGCGCTCGGAAATGCGCGGCCGGGCCATTGCCGCACAGGTCGTCTTCATTCCTGATCCTACCAAGATTCCGCAGGGCGCCGATGCCCAGCGTTATTCCGCTTTTTATTATGATGGCGCGGCCAATGGCAGCGGCCAGTTTTATGGGCTGCGTATTGATCTGCCGCTTGAGGACGCCGAAACCATGGCCGCGAGCCTGAGCGATACCGCCGATTGCGCGACGCCAGCTTCGGATGCCGGTTCGGAAGGCCATGAAGGCAAGGCTGCGAAAGGCGCGGCCGGACATGGCGAAGCCAAGGATGAGGGCGGCGGCCATGGCGCAGCACCCGCGGAGGCGGATGAAGGCGGGGCCGGTGCGGAAGCGCATGGAGAGCAGCCGTCTCCCGAAGCACGGGGTGAACCCGGTTCCGATGAATTGCTGACTTCGACACCGGAAGCCGATGACGGCAGCATCTTCAGCCTGACCTATCTGAAATCGCTGATTTTCGGAAAAGGCTCAACGACCGCGCAGGCGGCGGAGGAAAAACCGGCGACTGAGACTGCGCCGGCTGAGCAGCCGGCTGCGGGTAAGGCCGGGCATTAACGGTTGTGCGGAAGTGGGCCGGTCCCGAGCTTGAAGAGCGAAGGCGGCCATGCGGCCGCCTTCGTTTTCGTTCGATCAATCCGCCTTGTTGCGGCGGGCCGGGAAGAGGATGACGTCGCGGATCGACGGGGCGTTGGTGAGCAGCATGATCAGGCGATCGACGCCGATGCCGAGACCACCGGCGGGCGGCATGCCCTGGTCAATGGCGTCGAGGAATTCCTCGTCCAGCTGCTTGTCCTTTTCGCCGCGGGCATGGGCCTGTTCCAGCTGTTCCACCATGCGGCGGCGCTGCTCTTCCGGATCGTTGAGTTCGGAGAAGGCGTTGCCCACTTCCCAGGCGTTGCAATAGCTTTCGAAACGCTCGACGAGGCGCGGTTCGCCCGGCACTTCCTTGGCGAAGGGCGAAATGTCCTTCGGGAAATGCGTCACATGGCTCGGCTGGATCAGCGTGCCTTCGACCTTTTCTTCAAAGATAAAGGCAAGGCATTCGCCCCAGGTCCAGTCCTTTTCGACGGGAAAACCGGCGGCCTTGGCCGCAGCGCGGGCTTCTTCGTCGGTCTTGATGGCAAGGAAGTCGATACCGGTTGCTTCCTTCACCGCGTCAGGCATCGGCACGCGCTTGAACGGGCCCTTGAAGGAAATCGTCTGGCCCTGGAATTCAACTTCGGTCGTGCCGTGCAGGGTAATCGCCAGCGTCTCGAACAGACGCTCCACGAGACCCATGATGTCCTCGTAATCGGCATAGGCCCAGTAGCACTCCATCATGGTGAATTCAGGATTGTGCCTTGTGGAAACGCCTTCGTTGCGGAAGTTGCGGTTGATTTCGAAGACCTTGTCGGTCAGGCCCGAAACCAGCGTGCGCTTCAGGAACAGTTCCGGCGCGATGCGCAGATACATGTCCATCTTCAGCGTGTTGTGGAAGGTCTTGAACGGATCAGCCGTCGCGCCGCCATAGATGGTCTGCAGCATCGGCGTTTCCACCTCGAGGAAGCCTTCGGCCTCCATGAAGCGGCGGATGCCGGAGAGGATCTTCGAGCGCTGCAGGAAGCGCAACTTGGATTCCTCGTTGGAGAGAATGTCCAGATGACGCTTGCGGTAACGCAGCTCGATGTCGGAGACGCCGTGCCACTTCTCGGGCATCGGCAGCAGTGACTTCGTCAGCATGGTGATTTCTTCGGCATTGATCGTCAGCTCGCCGCGCTTGGTGCGGCGCACCTTGCCGGTGACGCCAATGATGTCGCCGATATCGATCATCGGCAAAAGGTTCCGCGCCGCTTCCGGCGTCGTATCCTTGTGGGAGAATATCTGCACCTTGCCGGATGCATCATGGATATCCATGAACATGCCGGAATTGCGCGAGGAATAAACGCGACCGGCCACCGTCACCGTATCGCCGGTTTCGACGTCGGCTTCGATATCGGCGTATTTTTCCGAAAGCTCCGCATTGCTCATGGTGCGGTGGAAATGCGCCGGATAGACGTCGCCGATCTGCTCGCGCAGCAGCGCAAGTTTCTGGCGGCGCACTTCTGTCGCGTCGGAGGAGAGGGCGGTGGTTTCGGTCGTCTTGTCGTTCATGGTGTTGGCCTTTAACGGGCTTGTTCGTTGCGGGTGGCCTTTGTGCGTTGGGCTTACCCCCCTCTGCCCTGCCGGGCATCTCCCCCTCAAGGGGGGAGATCAGATGCCGCGCCCACCCGTTCCATGGGCAAGGTGTCAGCCGCTTGTCGATCTCCCCCCTTGAGGGGGAGATGCCCGGCAGGGCAGAGGGGGGTAAGCCCCAGGCAGAAGGCGTATTCTAAAATGCTGCCGTCACCGCCAGCACATAACTATCAGCTTCCGCTGCCAACCATCGTGGCCACAACGGCAATCGCCATCTTCAACCGCTGGCGCACAACGGAGCGGCCGAGCAGCGCCATCGAGTCAAACAGCGGCAGCGAGCGGGAGGAACCGGAGACGGCGACGAAAAGCGGCGGCGTCACGACGCGCAGCTTCTTGCCGGTGCGTTCGGCCACATCGCGCAGCTCGGCCTCGATCGCTTCCACGTTCCAGTCCGGCATCTTTTCCAGGTCGGCGGCAACCGTGGTGAGGATCTCGTGGATTTCCTCCGGTTTGCTCTTCAGCCCGGCAAAGGAAGCCGGCGTCAGGCCGACATCGCTCGCCAGCAGGAAGCCTGCAAGGTTCGGCAACTCGCCGAGTCTCGAAATGCGGCTCTGGGCAAGCTTCAGACCTTCGGTCAGGCGGGCATTTTCCATCGCCCATTCCAGCGTGCGGGCAATGAACTCTTCCGGGGACAGCTTCTCGCGCAGCCAGCGGCCGTTCAGCCAGTCCAGCTTCTGGATATCGAAGATGGCGCCGGCCTTGGAAAGCGCTTCCGGATCGAACTTCGCCGCCAGCTCTTCCATGGTCAGGAGCTCTTCGCCTTCGGCGATCTGGATGAAGAACAGGCCAAGGAAGTTCATCAGCGCTTCCGGCAGGTAACCCAGCGCGGAATAATAGGAGATCGAGGTAGGGTTCTTGCGCTTGGAAAGCTTCGACTTGTCGGCGTTGCGCATCAGCGAAAGATGCATGAACACCGGCTGCTCCCAGCCGAAATAACGGTAAAGCAGGATGTGCTTGGGCACGGAGGCCAGCCATTCTTCGCCGCGCGCCACATGGGTGATCTTCATCAGATGGTCGTCGATGACGTTGGCCATATGATAGGTGGGCATGCCGTCGGCCTTGATCAGCACCTGCATGTCGACCGAATCCCACGGGATCGAGACATCGCCATAAACGCCGTCATGGAAATCACACGAACCTTCGGTCGGGATTTTCATGCGCACGACATTGGCTTCGCCGGCGGCGACGCGGGCGGTAACTTCCTCGGCCTTGAGGTTGAGGCAGTGGCCATCATATTTCGGCGGCTTGCCGGCGGCGCGCTGGGCTTCGCGCATTTCTTCCAGCCGCTCGGGCGTGCAGAAACAGCGGAAGGCATGGCCTTTTTCCAGCAGCTCTTCGGCATAGGGCCAGTACATGGCCTTGCGTTCCGACTGGCGGTAAGGGCCGTAAGGGCCGCCGACATCGGGGCCTTCCGACCAGGTGAGGCCGGTCCAGCGCAGGGCTTCCAGCACCTTCTGCTCATATTCAAGGGTCGAGCGGGTGGCGTCGGTATCCTCGATGCGCAGGATGAACTCGCCGCCGTGTTTCTGGGCGAAGAGATAGTTGAACAGCGCGATATAGGCGGTGCCGACATGCGGCTCGCCGGTGGGGGAAGGTGCAATGCGGACGCGAACGCCGGAAGTGGTCATGAAATTCACTCGTCGTGGACGTGGCTGAAATATGGGTGGTTTCACCCGTATATCACGAAGTTTTCGTTTGGATGCGGCAGGAAATCATGTCGAAAGGCACAAATAAAGCACCTTTTGCACATTCCCGTTCGGCATCGGCTTAGGCCATATTATGCCGCAGGCGTCAAGGAAATAAGGAGCTTGCGCCGTCTTCCCCGGGGCGAGCCGCGCCTAGTTGACTGGCCAGACGTAAAGCAGCATCGGAATGCTGGCAATGACGATCATGATCGACAGCGGCAGGCCAAGTCGCGGATAATCGCTGAAACGGTAACCGCCCGGACCCATGACCAGCGTATTGCACTGGTGGCCGATGGGGGTGAGGAAATCGCAGCCGGCACCGATCGCCACCGCCATCAGGAAAGCTTCCGGCCGGAAACCGAGCGTGGTGGCAAAACCGGCGGCGATGGGGGCCATGACCAGCACGGTGGCCGCATTGTTGAGGAAGGGTGTCACCGCCATGGCGGTAAGCAGGATCATGCCGAGCGCCGCGAAAGGCGGCAGCCCCTGCGCTGCCTGCCCGAGCCAGGCGGCGATCAATTCACTGGCCCCGCTGGTGCGCAGACTGTCGCTGACGGGAATAAGGGCGGCGAGCATGACGAGGATCGGCCCGTCGATGGATTTATAGACTTCGGCAAGCGGGATTGCGCCGACGACAATCATCAGGAAGGCGGCGGCGAAAAAGGCGACCGAGACCGGCACCAGCCCGCTGCCGGCGGCAAGCATGGCGGCGGCCAGCACGATGACGGGCAAAAGCGCGCGGCGCTGCACGCCGAGCAGGATTTCACGCTGGGCCAGCGGCAGAAGGGAAAATTCCTGCAGCACCTGCGGCAGGTTCTTGCGGCTGCCCTGCAACAGAATGACATCGCCCGCCTGCAGGGTCAGCTCAGAGAGCCGCTGGCTGACGCGCTGGCCGCGGCGGCTGACGGCGATCAGATTGACGCCGCGCGTATAGGACAGCGAAAGCTCGCGGGCGGAAATGCCACTCAGCACCGATTCATTGCTGATCACCGCTTCCATGGAGATGAGATCGCCGGTTTTCTGGCCGTTTTCGGTCAGCGGTTTGCCGGAGAGCAGCAATTTCGCCTGCGAAACGATGCGGTCCAGCCCTTCGGGGCTGCCCTCCAGCAGAACCGTGTCTCCGGCCTTCAGCTTGACGTCGGGGAAGGGGGAGATGCGCCGCGGTCCGCGCAGGATGGTGCTGGCGATCACGTCGCCATCGGCCTGTTTCAAGAGTTCGCGCAGCGGCCTGTCGGCAAAGGTGCTGTCGGCCGGCAGCGTTGCCTCCGCCGTGTATGCCGCCTGATCGAGGGCATCCTCCACCGATGCCTGCTGGCGGTTGCGCACCGGCAAAAGCCGGTAACCGAAGGTCAGGAAGATGATGCCGATCACGGTCAACCCCGCACCGACGGGGGTGAAGTCGAACATCGAAAAGCTCTGGCCGGTCATTTCTTCGCGCAACCGGGAAACAACGATGTTGGGCGAGGTGCCGATCTGCGTCATCAGCCCGCCAAGCAGCGCGGCAAAGGCCATCGGCATCAGATAATAGGAAACGGGGCTGCCGGATTTGCGGGCAAACTGGAAAGCGACCGGCATCATGATGGCAAGTGCGCCGATATTCTTGATGAAGGCCGACATGATGGCGACAACGATCATCAGAAAGGCCAGTTGCAGGCCCTTGGAGTGCATTTCCGGGAAATATTTCTTGATCGTCATATCGACGACACCAGAACGGGCCACGGCCGAACTGACGATCAGCGCGCTTGCGACGATGATGACGATATCATCGGAAAAACCGGAGAAAGCCTTGTTGAACGGCACGACACCAAGCGCCACCGCCACCAGCAATGCACTGCAGGCGATGACGTCGTAACGGAACCTGTCCCAGATGAATGCTGCCATCATGCCGGCGATCACGGTGAAGGCGAGGATCTGGTCGGTCGTCATGCTTGCCTGTGCTTTCGAAGGAGAGGCGCCGGTAGAGGGCTCTATCGGTGATGGTGCCGAAGAACGCAAGGCGGGGTCATGCGGTTCCGGGCCGGAGCTTCATATCTCTCCGTCATGCCGGATTTGATCCGGCATGACGGAGACAATCGCGTTGATACCGGGGCGTTAACACCGGGGTGTTAATGCCGGGTGTCGCCCGAAGCCTGCGCCTTCTTGCGCTGCCGCGCATTGCGCGCAAACATGTTGAGCACCTCCACTAGCGCCGAAAACGCCATGGCGGCATAGACGTAACCCTTCGGCACATGGAAGCCCATGCCTTCGGCGATCAGCGTGGTGCCGATCATCATCAGGAAGGCGAGCGCTAGCATGACGATGGTCGGGTTGCGCTCGATGAAGTTGGCGAGCGGTGTTGCGGCAAGCAGCATCACGGCAACGGCAACGACGACGGCGACGATCATGATCGGCAGGTGCGGTGTCATGCCGACGGCGGTGATGATGCTGTCGACCGAAAAGACGAGGTCGAGCAGCAGGATCTGGCCGATGGCCGCGCCGAAGTTCATCGCCACCGGGCCGCCCACCATGTCTTCCTTGTGATCTTCAGGATCGACATTGTGGTGAATTTCCTTGGTGGCCTTCCAGACGAGGAAGAGACCGCCGGCGATCAGGATCATGTCCTTCCACGAGAAGGCGTGGCCGAAGACTTCAAACACCGGTGTGGTGAGCTGCACGATCCAGGCAACGGTGCCGAGCAGACCGAGACGCATGACGAGGGCAAGGCCGATGCCGATCTTGCGGGCTTTTTCGCGCTGTTCAGGCGGCAGCTTGTTGGTCAGGATCGAGATGAAGATCAGGTTGTCGATGCCGAGCACGACCTCCATGACGATCAGCGTGACGAGCGCCACCCAGGCGGCGGGATCGGACAGAAGAGGGAGAATGGACTCCATCAGGGGAAATTTCCTTTCAGCAACAAGGCCAGCCGAAACATTCGGTGGGTGGAATTTATAGCGCAATACGCGAGAAACAAGCGCATGAGGCCCCCACCACGCAAGATTTCATCGAAATTTCGCGCAGGCCGGGTGTCGGCGCTGGTGCCGTTGCTGAATGAAGTCAGGCCCTGTTGGTTCCGTAAGCCGCCATGAATACCGTGATGGCGCTGTTGATCACCCGGTCGAGTTCCTCTTCGGGAACCGGGCCATCGATTTCGCCGAACAGGCGCAGCTTGAAGAAGGTGCCGGTGGAAAGCTCTATATATTGCCGGGCGGCAAGCTCGACGTCGTCGACTTTCAGGTGTCCGAGCGCGACGTGATGCTCGATGAAATCCTGAAGCACGGTGCGCACATTGTTGGGTGCTGCGATGAAAAAACGCTGCGCCAGCTTCGGCATGCGGTCGATGACGCCGATGACCGAGCGCATGGCGGGGACCATGTCTGAACAGATCATCTTGTTGGCGAAGGCCTTGCCGAACTGCTTCAGGCCTTCGCGCACCTCTTCGGTGCCGGCCAGAATGTTGCGCATGGAGGTGGCGAACTCCTGCCGGTGCTGATCGACGAGGGCGGCGAACAGATCTTCCTTATTGGAGAAATAGACATAGATCGTGCCCTTGGAAACGCCTGCTTCCCGGGTGATGTCGTTCATGCTGGCGGCGTCGAAGCCCTTGCGCTTGAAAACGCGCCAGGCACCGGCGAGAATCTGCTCGCGCTTAGCCGGGTCCTCACCCGCCGCAAAACGCCCGGCGGGGTTTCCGGGACAGCCCGTTTCCATGTCCGCTTCCATATCCATGTTTTCCCCTGCCATCGTTATCGCCTCCTAGCACCACAATGGCGTAAAAAAAATTAACCAGACGTCGAACCAATCGGTTCGATAACACTTGATATGTGTCAGGAAAGAGATTATGTCAATCGAACCGAACGGTTCAGTTCGAAAAACTTTCTTCAATCTATCACGGTATACTCTCATGTCGGCCCAGAAGAATAGCGCGGTTCGCGCCGTCAACGATGCGGAAGAGGCGGATATCTCCGCCAAGGCCGAGACCTCTCCGGCAAAGCCGGCAGATGCCCCGCCGCAACAGCCGCCCCAGACAACCGCTGCTCCGAAGCAGAAGAAGCGTTCGAAGCTTCTGCCGGTCATCGCCGTCGCCCTTCTGGCCGGTGCCGGCTGGTACGGTTACAACTGGTGGATCGATGGCCGCTTCATGGTCTCGACCGATGATGCCTATATAGAAGGTGACATCGCCGTCATCGCACCCAAGGTGTCGGGTTACGTTGCCAAGGTGAATGTGGTTGAAAACCAGGAAGTCAAGGCGGGTGATCCGCTCGTGACGCTCGACGATGGCGACTATCGCATCGCGCTCGATCAGGCTGAGGCCCAGATCCGCACCGAGGAACTGTCGCTGAAGCGTATCGATGCGCAGATCGTCGGCGGCGAGGCGTCGCAGGAACAGGCCGTCGCCCAGAAAGGCGCGCTGGATGCCGCCCTTCGTGGTGCCGAAATCACCCAGAAGCGCGCCAGCGAATTGCAGGCGAAGGATGTTGGCACCGTTGCCGCTTCCGACAGCGCCCAGGTCGCGCTCGATCAGGCCAGGGCGAATGTCGTGGCCGGCGATGCGGCGATCTCCTCGGCAAAAGCCAATGTCGAGCTGCTGCGCGCCCAGCGCGAGGAAGCCGAGAGCACCATCCGCTCGCTGCAGCTTTCCCGCGACAAGGCCGCTCGTGACCTGTCCTTCACCGTGCTGAAAGCGCCATATGACGGCGTCATCGGCAATCTGGCGGTGCAGACGGGTGATCTCGTCTCGGTTGGCAAGCGTCTGGCTTCGCTGGTGCCGATGAATGAGCTTTATATCGACGCCAATTTCAAGGAAACGCAGCTGGCCAGCGTGGTGCCCGGCTCGAAGGTGCGCGTGCATGTGGATGCATTCAATGATGCGACCATTGAAGGCACGGTGCAGTCGATCTCGCCCGGCTCCGGCTCGGTCTTCTCGATGCTGCCGCCGGAAAACGCCACGGGCAACTTTACCAAGGTCATCCAGCGCGTGCCTGTTCGTATCGTCTTCTCCAAGGAAGACCTTGCAAAGCACAATCTGCGCGCGGGCTTGAGCGTGGTGGTTGATGTCGATACCCGCACGGCGCCGGAAACCACGAAAACGGCGCAAGTTAACCCGCAGGCCAAGTAAGGCTTCGTTGAGGGCAAGATCATGGCGGCTACGGTTGTCGGTACGGGCGGGGCCTCGATCCCCGCCGATCCTCCGATGGACAGGCGCAGGCTCATCGCGTTCTTTGCGATGGTCTTCGGCATGTTCATGTCCATTCTCGATATTCAGATCGTTTCCGCCTCGCTGGCGGAAATCCAGGCCGGCCTCGGTGCGGGGTCGGATGAGATCGCCTGGGTGCAGACCTCCTATCTGATCGCCGAAGTGATCATGATTCCGCTGTCAGGTACGCTGGCGCGCATCCTGTCCACGCGCGTGCTGTTTGCCACCTGTGCTGCCGGCTTCACGCTTTCGAGCGCGCTCTGCGCCACCGCCACCAATATCGACCAGATGATCGTCTACCGGGCGATCCAGGGCTTTATCGGCGGCGGCATGATCCCCTCCGTCTTCGCGGCGGCCTTTACCATCTTCCCGCCGTCGAAGCGCTCCGTCGTCTCGCCGATCATCGGTCTGGTCGCCACGCTTGCGCCCACCATCGGCCCGACGGTCGGCGGTTATCTCTCCAATGCCTTTTCCTGGCACTGGCTGTTCCTCGTCAACATCATTCCGGGCATCATCGTCACCATCCTGACCTGGAGCCTGATCGATTTCGACAAGCCGGAACGGTCGCTCTGGAAGAAATTCGACTGGTGGGGCCTCATCTCCATGGGGGTCTTCCTCGGATCGCTGGAATATGTGCTGGAAGAAGGCAACAACAAGGACTGGTTCAACGACGAACGTATCGTGATCGGGTCCATCGCCATGGTCATCGGTGCGGTGGTGTTCTTCTGGCGCGCCTTCAAGGTGGAATTCCCGGTCGTGGATATCCGCGCCTTCGCCGATAGAAACTTCTCCATCGGCTCGCTGTTTTCCTTCGTCATGGGCATCGGGCTTTATGGCCTGACCTATCTCTACCCGCTCTATCTCGGCCGCGTCAGGGGTTACGATGCCCTGATGATCGGCGAGACCATGTTCGTTTCCGGCCTTGCCATGTTCTTCACCGCGCCGATCGCCGGCAAGGTCTCCACCAAGCTCGACCCGCGGGCGATGATGGCCATCGGCTTCATCAGCTTCGGTTGCGGCACGTGGATCATGACCTATGTGACGACCGACTGGGACTTCTATGAACTGCTGATCCCGCAGATCCTGCGCGGTTTTGGCCTGATGATGTGCATGGTGCCGATCAACAACATCGCGCTCGGCACGCTGCCGCCCGCCCGCATCCGCAATGCGTCGGGCCTGTTCAACCTCACCCGTAACCTTGGCGGCGCGGTCGGCCTTGCGGTCATCAACACCATGCTGTCGCAGCGCACCGACGATCACTATGTGCGGCTGGCAGAACATATCAGCTACTCCAATCCGCAGGCGCTGGAATGGCTGAACAATGTCGGCGCGAACTATGATTCCTACGGGCTGGACGGCGCGTCCGTCGCGATCAAGAAACTGGTCGGCATGGTCTCGCAGCAGGCATGGATCTTGGCCTTCGCGGATGTGTTCTTCGCGCTGACGCTTTTGTTCGGCAGCCTGATCTTCATGACGATCCTGATCCAGAAACCCAAGGCAGCGCCGCCGCCAGACGCGGCGCACTAAAAAAATCCCCTCCCATCCACCGCAGAGCTGGGGCCGTCGAAAATGACGGCCCCTTTTTTTGTCTGCCTGTTGCCGCAGTGGATACGGGGCGAGCGGGTGCGGCATATTTCTTCTCCCCGTGGGGGAGAAGGTCGCGGCGGCGGGATGAGGGGGCAAGCTCTCGGTCAATCGCTAACGTCGCCCCCTCATCCGACCCTTCGGGCCACCTTCTCCCCGGCGGGGAGAAGAAACAAGCGGCACCGTTTTGCGAAGAGCCGCTGACCTCCACACTGCCTTTCCAAGAAATATGAGGTACGTACATCATTTTTCGGTTTACCTCGGCCCCAAAGCTGGATATTCAAGGGCGAGGGGAGGAGCCATGAAGCCGACAGTTCATGATATTGCCGAGCGCGCAGGCGTCAGCCTCGCCACCATCGACCGAGTGCTGAACATGCGTCCGGGCGTCCACGCCGCCACCCGCGCCCGGGTGGAGGCGGCGATTGCCGAGCTTGGTTATGTCCGCGATATCGCCGCCGCCAATCTGGCCAAGGGCCGCAATTATTCGCTGGTCTTCATCCTGCCGGGCAACGACAATTCCTTCATGGCCACACTCAGGGCCGAGGTGCGGGCTGCCGCCTCCCGCTCCCATCTGGAGCGCACGGCGATCCGCATCATCGAGGTGCCGCCCTTTAATGCCGCGGCGCTGACCGAGGCACTGGAAGTGGCGCGGCGGGAAAAACCCTCCGGCGTGGCTTTCGTCGCCACCGATTCGCAAGATGTGGCGGAAGCGGCAGACCGGCTGGCGGAAGACGGCATCGCCACGGTGACGCTGGTTTCCGATCTTTCCGGCTCACGCCGTGACCATTATGCCGGTGTGGACAATGCCGCGGCGGGGCGCACGGCGGCGAGCCTGATGGGACGTTTCCTCTCCAGCCGTGGCGGCGATATCGCCGTTGTCGCCGGTTCCATGCTGGTGCGTGACCATCGCGAACGTCTGGAAGGTTTTCGCGCCGTCATCGAGGCTGAATTTCCGCAATTGCGGCTTCTGCCGGTACTGGAGGGCAAGGATGACCCGGCAACCGTCGAGGCGCTGGTTGCCGGAGCGCTCGGCAATGTCGCGCTGTCAGGCATCTACAGCCTCGGCGCCGGTAATCGCGGCCTCATCCGGGCGCTGAGAGCCGCCGGCGGTGAAAGGCCGTTGTCTGTCATTGCCCACGAACTGACGGAAAACACCGCCAATGCGCTGCGGGAAGGCGTGCTTGACGCCGTGCTCAATCAGGATGCCGGCCACGAGGTGCGCAGCGCCATCCGCGTGTTGAAGGCACGTGCGGACGGCCAGTCTGTCATCGCGGCGCAGGAACGTATCCGTATCGACATATTCCTCAGGGACAATCTGCCCTGACAAGCTTTTCCAGGAAAAGTGGCCGCCGGTTTTCCATCCGGAAATGCGGTGACTTTTAAAAAACGCTGAAAGTGGCGCATGGAGCGCCGGAATGGAGAAATACATGTATCTCGGTCTCGACCTTGGCACTTCAGGCATCAAAGCCCTGCTGATGGATGGCGATCAGAAGATCGTCGGCTCGGCCAATGGCTCGCTTGAGGTTTCGCGTCCGCATCATGGCTGGTCGGAACAGAACCCGGCGGACTGGATCGTCGCCACGAAAACCGCCGTTGCTGGCCTGAAGCAGAAGTTCCCGAAAGAGCTTTCCGCCGTAAAGGGCATTGGCCTCTCCGGCCAGATGCACGGCGCGACGCTTGTTGATGCTGATGGTAAGGTGTTGCGCCCCTGCATCCTGTGGAACGACACGCGTTCCCATGCCGAGGCGGCTGCGCTCGATGCCGATCCGCGTTTCCGCAAGATCACCGGCAATATCGTCTTCCCCGGTTTCACCGCGCCGAAGCTTGCCTGGGTGGCGAAGAACGAACCTGAAATCTTTGCGAAAGTGGCGAAGGTACTGCTGCCGAAGGATTATCTTCGTCTGTGGCTGACGGGCGAATATATCTCGGAAATGTCCGACTCCGCCGGCACCTCATGGCTCGATACCGGGGCGCGCAAATGGTCGTCCGAACTTCTCGCCGCCACCGGCCTCGATGAAAAACACATGCCGTCGCTGGTGGAAGGCACGGATGAGGCGGGCGTGCTCCGCGCCGAACTCGCGTCCGAATGGGGCATTTCCGGCCGCACCGTGGTGGCCGGCGGCGCGGGTGACAATGCCGCTTCCGCCTGCGGCATGGGCACGGTGAAGGAAGGCCACGCCTTCGTGTCGCTTGGCACATCAGGCGTGCTGTTTGCCGCCAACGCGTCTTATCTGCCGAAGCCGGAAAGCGCCGTGCACGCCTTCTGCCATGCGCTGCCCAACACCTGGCACCAGATGGGCGTCATCCTCTCCGCCACCGATGCGCTGAACTGGTATTCGCGCCTCACCGGCCAATCCGCCGCCGATCTGACCGGCGAGCTGGGAGAGACGCTGCTTGCGCCAACCGGCGTTACCTTCGCGCCCTATCTTTCCGGCGAGCGCACACCGCATAATGACGCGGCCATTCGCGGCTCCTTCATCGGTCTTTCGCATGAAAGCGACCGCAAGGCGCTGACACAGGCGGTGCTGGAAGGTGTCACCTTTGCCATCCGCGACAATCTCGAAGCGCTGAAATCTGCCGGCACCTCAATTTCGCGCGTCACCGCCATCGGCGGTGGTTCGCGTTCGGCCTATTGGCTGGCCTCGATCGCCACCTCGCTCGGCGTGCCGGTGGATATTCCGGCAGAGGGCGATTTCGGCGCGGCCTTCGGTGCGGCCCGTCTTGGTCTGATTGCCGCGACAGGGGCTGATCCGGTGGCGGTTTGCTCGCAGCCGGAGACGGCGCGGACGATTGAGCCGGTGTCTGATCTGGCTGGGGCCTATGAGGAGGCTTATCGGCGGTATCACGCGCTTTATCCGGCTATTCGGGCGCTTTCGCATTGAGGTATTGGGGGTGTGGCTACCCCCCTCTGTCCTGCCGGACATCTCCCCCACAAGGGGGGAGATCGACAAGCGGCGGACACCTCGCCCATGGAACGAGCGAGTACGGCATCTGATCTCCCCCCTTGTGGGGGAGATGTCCGGCAGGACAGAGGGGGGTAACCGAACCCTCCGGCATTTCATCTAGACCCACCATAGGAGGACCCACCATGAGCACAGGTTTTTTCGGCGACATCGCCAAGATCAAATATGAAGGCCCCGACAGCACCAACCCGCTGGCCTTCCGCCACTATAACCCCGATGAAATCGTTGCCGGCAAGCGTATGGAAGACCACCTGCGTTTCGCGGTGGCCTACTGGCACACCTTCACCTGGCCGGGCGGTGACCCCTTCGGCGGCCAGACGTTTGAGCGCCCGTGGTTCGAGGACACCATGCAGGCTGCGAAGCTGAAGGCCGATGTCGCTTTCGAATTCTTCTCTCTGCTTGGTTCTCCGTTTTATTGCTTCCATGACGCCGATGTGCGTCCGGAAGGCAAAAACTTTGCTGAGAACACGAAGAACCTCAACGAAATCGTTGATTATTTTGCCGAAAAGCAGGCGCAGACCGGCGTGAAACTGCTGTGGGGCACGGCGAACCTTTTCTCCAACCGGCGTTTCATGTCCGGTGCGGCAACCAATCCAGACCCGGATGTCTTTGCATTCTCCGCCGCCACGGTGAAGACCTGCATGGACGCCACCAAGAAGCTCGGCGGCGCGAACTACGTTCTGTGGGGTGGCCGCGAAGGTTACGAGACCCTGCTCAACACCGATCTGTCGCGTGAACTCGACCAGCTGGGCCGTTTCCTCAATCTGGTGGTGGAATATAAATACAAGATCGGCTTTGAGGGCACGATCCTGATCGAGCCAAAACCGCAGGAGCCGACCAAGCACCAGTACGACTATGACGTCGCCACCGTTTACGCCTTCCTGCAGAAGAACGGCCTGGAAAAGGAAGTGAAGGTCAATATCGAGCAGGGCCATGCCATCCTTGCCGGCCATTCCTTCGAACATGAGCTGGCCATGGCCAATGCCTTCGGCATTTTCGGCTCCATCGACATGAACCGCAACGATTACCAGTCCGGCTGGGATACCGACCAGTTCCCCAACAACGTGCCGGAAATGGCGCTCGCCTATTACCACGTGCTTGCCGGTGGCGGCTTCAAGAATGGCGGCACCAATTTCGATTCCAAACTGCGTCGCCAGTCGCTCGATCCGCAGGACCTGCTGATCGGTCATATCGGCGGTATGGATTGCTGCGCCCGTGGCCTGAAGGCGGCGGCGAAGATGGTCGAGGACGGCGCGCTGTCGAAGCCACTTGCGGAGCGTTATGCCAAGTGGGATTCGCCGGAGGCCCAGAAGATGCTGCGCGGCGAACTGAAGCTCGACGAGATTACCGCGCTGGTGGAGCGGGAGGATATCAATCCCGAGCCGAAATCCGGTCGTCAGGAATATCTGGAGAACGTCGTCAATCGTTACGTCTGACGCGCAAGTCCATTGTTGAAAAAGCGGGGCGGGGGATCATCTCCCGCCTTTTTCATGCGCTGTCCATGGCGATCTTGCGCCGGTCTCTCGCCTCCTGTTGTTGCGCAATTGTCACAATCTCCAGCCGTACGTCCTCGGCATTGGTCAATGCCGCAACGGTTTGATCCATCTCAATTGGTGTCTCCCGCCCTTCGCCATAGTGGCCGCGACGGTCGTGGCACCGAGGATTCGCAGCCAGCCGTCATCAGCCGGTTTCTGGGTTGCCCGGTGACGGCTGCGGCATCGGCAAGTTCCGATGCGCCGCTTCGAGAAGGTGAGACGCGCCCTGGGGAATGTCCGAACGGATGCAGGCTGCGCTAAAGGAGAGATGGAATGACGAACAGGAACAAAAGAACCGCCTTGCTTGCCAGCGTCGCGGTTAGCGCTGCGGCGATGCTGGTATCGGCCAATGCCATGGCCGCCGATCTGGCCCCGGCCGCCCCGGCGCCCACCGCCGAAGAGGCGATTGCGGCGGCAAGCCCGTGGATGCTGCGCGTGCGCGGTCTCGGCGTCATCACCAATGACAGCGGCAGCGTCGACGGCGTGCCCGGTGCCGGCCTTTCCTATTCCGATACGGTGATCCCGGAACTCGACATCACCTATTTCTTCACGCCGAATTTTGCCGCCGAACTCATTCTCGGCACCACCTATGCCAAGATTAACGGCGAGGGTGTGCTGGCCGGCACGCCGGTTGGCAAGACATGGCTGCTGCCGCCGACGCTGACACTGCAATATCACTTCACCGATTTCGGCGCCTTCAAGCCCTATGTCGGTGCGGGCGTGAACTATTCGCTGTTCTACAACCAGTCCGAACAGCCCGGTTTCAGCAATCTTGATGTCAAGAACAAGCTCGGTGCTGCCGTGCAGGTCGGTTTCGACTATATGCTGGACGAACATTGGGGCGTGAACTTCGACGTGAAAAAAATCTTCCTGAAGACCGACTGGACCGCCGAACTGGGCGGCACGCCGATCAGCGGCAAGGCCAGGCTCGACCCCTGGCTGATCGGTGCCGGTATCACCTATCGCTTCTGATTCCGGGACGCGCTTCAGCGCCGCCTTTGACGGGCGGCCCGTTCTGAGTTATACGGACGGCCACGGGCAGAGAGCCCCGGCCGTCCGCAGGCATTTATGCCCCTGGTGAAGCTCTCATCCTTGAAAACGGTCATCCCCATGTTTTGCATGTCGTCGATGGCAACGCGGACCCCCTTCGGAAAATTCGGCATGTCAATGTTGGAGAACCGTTATGAACGTGTCCAAACCGCTTCCCGCCCTTGAGGGGCTGAAAGAGCAGGCAAAACGCCTGCGTGCCGCCCTTGAGGAACAGGGGCAGGCAATCACCCACTCAAAGGCGCTGGAACTCATCGCCGCGCAATATGGCTTCCGCGACTGGAACACTCTGCACGCAGCAGCCGGCAACCGCCCCGCCTTCAATCCATATCTTCTGGGTTCGAGAGTGGAAGGCCTTTATCTAGGCCAGCCTTTCGTCGCCTCCGTGCTGGGTGTCCAGGCGCTCGGCGGTGACCCGGAACGCTATCGGCTCACCCTGCATCTGGATGATCCCGTCGACGTCGTGACCTTCGAAAGCTTCTCCGCCTTCCGGCAACGCGTCCACTGCAATATCGACACATCCGGCCGCACCGTGGAGAAAACCTCCAACGGCCGGCCGCAGGTGGAGCTGGTGTGGTAGGGAGCTGCCGGAGGTATCTAGCGATACAAGAACACCCGCCGAAGGGCGGGTGTTCGATTTTCGTCGATAAGTTTAGATCCGCTTGCCCGTCGTATCGAACAGATGGAAATTCTTTGCCTGTGCGGCGATCTTCAGTGTCTCGCCAATGCCCAGCTGGGAGCGACCGGGAACTCGGAAGACGATGGTGGTGCCATCGGCGAAGGAGCCGTGTACATAGCTTTCCGCCCCCACCAGTTCCACGGCATCCACCTGCACGGTGCCGGTGAAGGCGGCGTCGGCCGGGGCTTCGGTGGCAAGCGTGATGTCTTCCGGGCGAATGCCGAGTGTGGCGACGGTCTGCGGTAGTGCTGTAACACCGTTCACCGACCAGCCGGTAGAGCTATTGGACGAAGCCGTGCCGTGCGCCAGAAGGTTCATGGAGGGCGAACCGATGAAGGTGGCGACGAAGGTGGTCGCCGGCTTCTCATAAAGCTCGATCGGCGTGCCCATCTGCTCGATGCGGCCGGCATTCAGCACCACCAGCCGATCGGCGAGCGTCATGGCCTCCATCTGGTCATGGGTGACATAAACGCTTGTCGTGGCGAGCGAGCGTTGCAGGCGGCGTATCTCCACCCGCATCTGCACGCGCAGCTTGGCATCGAGGTTGGAGAGCGGCTCGTCGAACAGGAAGGCGGCCGGCTTGCGCACGATGGCGCGGCCCATGGCCACGCGCTGGCGCTGGCCGCCGGAAAGCTGGCGCGGCTTGCGCTCCAGGAACTGCTCGATCTCCAGCGCCTTGGCCGCCTCGGTGATGCGCCGCTCGATCTCCTCCTTCGGCGTGTTGCGGTTCTTCAGTCCATAGGCAAGGTTCTGGCGCACCGTCATATGCGGATAAAGCGCATAGTTCTGGAACACCATGGCGATGTCGCGGTCGGAGGGTTCGAGATCGTTGACGACGCGGTCGCCGATGACGATCTCGCCGCCCGATATGCTTTCCAGCCCGGCGATCATGCGCAGCAGCGTGGATTTTCCGCAGCCGGAGGGGCCGACCAGCACGATCATTTCGCCATCGGCGATGTCCATCGATACGCCCTTGATAGCATCGACATTGCCGCCATAAACCTTGCGGACGTCTTTCAGCGCAATTTTTGCCATTATTTTTCGGTCTCCACCAAACCTTTGACGAACCAGCGCTGCATCAGCACCACAACCATAATCGGGGGGATGATGGCGAGGATCGCCGTCACCATCACATAATTCCAGGGCGTCGAAGCGTCGGTGAAATCCACCATGCGCTTGAGGCCGATGATGATCGTGTTCATCTTGGCGTCGTTGGTCACGAGCAGCGGCCAGAGATACTGGGTCCAGCCATAGATGAACAGGATCACGAATAGGGCGGCGATATTGGTTCTCGACAGCGGCAGCAGAATATCGCGCATGAAGCGGAACGGACCGGCATTGTCGATACGCGCCGCCTCGACCAGTTCACCGGGAATGGTCAGGAAGAACTGCCGGAACAGGAACGTCGCCGTCGCAGATGCCATCAGCGGCAGCGTCAGTCCCGCATAGGTATCGATCAACCCAAGATCGACGATGACCTTGTAGGTGGGCAGGATACGCACTTCCACCGGCAGCATGAGCGTGATGAAGATCATCCAGAAAAAGCCCATGCGGAAGGGGAAGCGGAAGAAGACGATGGCGAAGGCCGACAGGAACGAGATGACGATCTTGCCGATGGCGATGGCGAGCGCCACGACGAAGCTGTTGAACAGCAGCCGCTCGAGGCTGACGCCAACCACTCTTTCGACGCCGCCGGCCATGGCGTCGGTGTAATTGGCGCCCAGATGATCGCCGGGCAAAAGCGACATGGGCGGGCGGATGATATCCGTCGACGTCATGGAAGAAGCGACGAAGGTGTAATAGATCGGGAAGGCCACAACGATGATGCCGAGAATGAGCATCAGATGGGCGACCATGCGCGCGACCGGGCGATTTTCAATCATTGTGAAATCCTCAGCCGTAATGCACGCGCTTCTCGACGAAGCGGAACTGGAAGGCGGTGAGCGCAATGACGATCACCATCAGGATGACCGATTGCGCGGCGGAAGAGCCGAGGTTCAGGTTCACGAAGCCATCATTATAGACCTTGTAGACCAGCGTTTCCGTCGCCTTGGCGGGGCCGCCGCCGGTGACGGCATGGATGATGCCGAAGGTATCGAAGAAGGCGTAAACCGTGTTGACGACCAGAAGGAAGAAGGTTGTCGGCGCCAGCAGCGGGAAAACGATGGTCCAGAAGCGCCGGGAACCGCGCGCGCCGTCAATGGAGGCGGCTTCCAGCAATGATTTCGGAATTGCCTGCAAGCCTGCGACAAAGAACAGGAAATTATAGCTGATCTGCTTCCACGCAGCGGCGGCCACCACCAGCAGCATGGCCTGATTACCGTCAAGCAGCGGGTCCCACATGATGCCGTTGCGGCGCAGGATATAAGAGAAGGTGCCCATGGCGGGGTTGAACATGAACAGCCACAACATGCCGGCGACGGCAGGCGCCACGGCATAGGGCATGATCATCATGGTGCGGTAAAAGCCCTTGCCGCGCACCACCCGGTCAGCCGCTGTTGCCAGAAGCAGCGCAAGTCCCATGGAGACGAGCGCGGTCAGCACGCTGAAGATGACGGTGACGTGCAGGGAGTTGAGATAGCTCTCATCTGACAGCACGGCGGAAAAATTGGCCAGCCCGACGAAATTGCTGTTCAGCCCGAAGGCGTCCTCGCGCATGGTCGACTGGTAGAGCGCCTGGCTTGCGGGCCAGAAGAAAAAGACCACCGTCAGGATGATCTGCGGTGCGACCAGCAGATAAGGCAGGATCTTGTTGGGGAATACGACGCTTTGCACGGCGATCTCCTGATGAGATGGAAACGCCGCCCGCACCCTTTTGAGAATGCGGGCGGTGGCAGGGATCGTTTAGTTGCCGGCGGCCTGCTTGATGGCTGCGTCACCACGCTCGACGATCTTGTCGAGGGCGGCTTTCGCGTCCTGCTTGCCGGCCAGCATCGCCTCGAACTCTTCGTTCATGATGTCGCGCACCTGCGGCAGGTTCACGAGGCGCACGCCCTTGGAGTTTTCTGTCGGCGGCTTGCCCATCATCTGCAGCAGCGGCGTTTCGCGGGCAGGGTTCTTGTCGTAGAAGCCGGATTTCTTGGTTTCCTCATAGGCCGCGATCGTTACCGGCATGTAGCCGGAGACCTGATGCAGGCGAGACTGGATCTTGGTCTGCGAGAGGAAATGGAAGAATTCGGCAACGCCCTTATATTCAGCGTCGCTCTTGCCACCGAAGACCCAGAGGCTGGCGCCGCCGGGAATGGTGTTCTGCGGACCATGGCCTTCGTAATAGGGCAGCTGGCCAATTCCGTAATTCATGCCGGTCTTGACGATATCGCCAAGGCCGCCGGAGGATTCGGTCAGGATGCCGCATTCGCCGGACATGAACAGCTGCTTGGCTTCGGAGGTGCGTCCGCCATAACGGAAGGTGCCGTCCTTGGCGAGATCGGCGATCGCCTGGAAATGCTCGACGAACAGCGGCGCATTGACCGCAAGCTTCACATCCGTACCACCAAGCCCGTTTTCATTGCTGCCATAGGACACGTTGTTCCAGGCGGCGAAGTTTTCGGTCTGGATCCAGGTAAGCCAGGTGGAGGTGAAACCGCACTGCGCGGCACCGCTGGTCTTGATCTTCTTGGCGGCTTCGAAAACTTCCGGCCAGGTCTTCGGCGGGTTGGCCGGGTCAAGGCCTGCCTTCTGGAAGGTGTCCTTGTTGTAATAGAGGATCGGCGAGGATGAATTGTAAGGGAAGGACAGCATGGTGCCGTCGGGCTTGGAATAATAAGCGACGATGCCGGCCAGATATTCATCCTTGTTGAAGGTGTAGCCACCTTCCTTCAGCACATCCGCCACTGGCTTGATGGCACCGGCGGCACCCATCATCACGCCGGAGCCGGCGTCGAAGACCTGAATGATAGCCGGCGGCTGCTTGGCGCGGAATGCGGCGATGCCGGCATTCAGCGTTTCCGGATAGGTGCCCTTGAACACGGGCGTGATCTTGTAGTCTTTCTGGCTTTCGTTGAACTCTTTCGCAAGCGCGTCCACGACTTCGTTATTGGCGCCGGTCATGGCGTGCCACCACTGGATCTCCGTCGCAGCGAAAGCATTCGATGTGACAAAAAACGAAAGCGCGGATGCCGCAGCAAGGCGGTAGCTGAGTTTTTTCAAGGCGATTCCTCCCATTGTGAAAACAGTAAAAGATACAGTCCCTTATTACAGCCTTCCTCCTCGATCCAGCTGTGGGCGATCTTTTCTGTATTTGCATTTGGAATTAAAAACGAACTTGAACGAAAATGCAATAGAGCGTGGAACGAATAAAACGAAAGTGAAAGAAACGATTTTATTATTCCATTTTCGCTGCGCATGGTTTTTTCATGCGTCTTTATGCTGGCGCCCCAGGCGGCATGATTTTTCGCAGCCGGGTAACAATGATGGCCGGACGCTTTCAGAATAATATTGATATGTTATTACATTACATATTAAGCTGCCGCTGATTTTATGCGGTTCAAAGGTGCGGATGTGTTTGGAATGACGCGGAAGAAAGCGGTTGCGCGAGGAGATGACACGGCTGTCTCCCAGCCCGTCAGGACGGTGCCGGTCACCCTGCTTACCGGCTTTCTGGGTGCGGGAAAGACTACCCTGCTGAACGAGCTTCTGAACGAACCGGCCATGCATGACGCCGCCGTCATCGTCAATGAATTCGGATCCGTGCCCATCGATCACGATCTGGTGCGCAGCGGTTCGGAACGGTATTTCAGAACCACGACGGGTTGCATCTGTTGCAACGCCACCAGCGATATCCGCACCTCGCTTTACGAATTGCATCAGGCCTTTCTGGAAGGGGTGATGCCGGAAATATCGCGTGTCGTTATCGAAACGACGGGACTTGCCGATCCCGCGCCGATCATTAACAGCCTGATTGCCGGCGGCACACCGGCGCTTGGGTTGCGCGACCACATCGTCGCCCGGCACTTTCATCTTTCGGGCGTGGTGACTGTCTTTGATGTCACGTCCGGCCGAGCGATGCTCGACAGCTTCATCGAAGGCTGGAAACAGCTTGCCTTTGCCGACCACATCGTCCTGACGAAAACCGACCTTGCCAATACGACAGCGATGGACCGTGAAGGCCTTGCAGACCTCAACCCCGCCGCCCTGTTGCATGACCGCAATGCTGCCGGCTTCGATCTCATGTCGCTTTTTGCAACGAAGAACTACTCGCTGCGCGGCAAGCCGGAGGATGTGCCGGGATGGCTGGCGGCCGACAGGCTGAGCCTGCATGCCGACCATGCCCATGATATCAACCGCCATGGTGCCGGCGTCGAGGCCTTTGACCTCACTTTCGACGGGGCTCTTGAGCCACAGATGATCGTTACCTTTCTCGAACTCGTCACCAGCAACGTGCATTCCGGCCTGCTGCGACTGAAAGGTATTTTCCAGGCGACGGACGACCCGGATCGGCCAGTGGTTGCCCACGCCGTGCAGCACCGGCTTTACCCGCTGGCAAGGCTCGAAAGCTGGCCGGATGGCAACCGTGCAACCCGGCTCGTGCTGATCGGCATGGATATGCCGCAACAGCCAATCCGCGATCTTTTCGATACATTGGCCTCGCAGGCGAGGCGAAAGGGTGCTTCATGAACAATCCGCTTGCGCGCAGCGGTTCCGCGATCGTCTCGCAGGCCCGGATTCTGAAACAATGGGCGCGCAACCTGTTAAATCTGCATGCCGATGACATCGTCACCGTCAGCGAGCTGTCCTGCGCCCTGCCGGATTGCCCGCCACGCGAAACGGTGATCGTCATCCTGTCCGCATCCGGTGATATCAGGCAATTGTCCATCCACAAGGCGCTGCTGGAGGTGGATCATGACGATATTGTGCGCGCAATTGCGGAGAATTCGGCCTGATATTGGATCGGTGATGTCAGGGCGAGCTTGACGGTGCGCGCCATCATCCGGCACTTCAGGGGCCACGGCGGGATTCGCTGGTGATGAAGGGCGGAAAATGGCCGATCTGGCGATATATGCGGGTTTGTTTCTGACGGCCTTTGTGGCGGCGACCATTCTGCCCATGCAGTCGGAGGCGGCGCTGGCCGGTCTCATCCTCATGAAGTCGCAGCCTGTCTGGCTGCTGGTGGTCGTCGCCAGTGCCGGCAATGTCGCCGGCTCCTTCGTCAACTGGCTGCTTGGCCGTGGCATTGAAGGCTTCCGGCATAAGCGCTGGTTTCCCGTTGGCGAGGCCGCGCTGCAACGTTCCCAGAACTGGTATCGGCGTTATGGCCGGTGGTCGCTGCTGTTAAGCTGGGCGCCGCTGATCGGCGATCCGCTGACGGTTGCGGCCGGCATCATGAAAGAGCCACTGCCGGTCTTTTTGCTGCTGGTCACGATCGCCAAGGTCGGGCGCTACCTCTTGCTGGCGCTGGTGACGCTGAATTTTCTCTGATTGTCTTCAGGATGTTGCGGCCCGTTCTTCGTTTCAGAAGACAGGGGAGGGCAGCCTCTTCAGGGCGCCTTGATCGCCTTCTGCGTCCGGTCCTTGCCCACCTCGATCACGTGGCGCATGGCTTTGACGGCGGCATCCGCATCACGTGCGGCAATGGCGTGGACGATGCGCAGATGGTTCGACGCAATTTCGGCGATGGTGCCGGGTGAGGCGGCAGGTGACGAAAGCTGGAAGGAAATGGCGAGTGCCGCTTCAATCAGCCCGCTTGCCGAGCGCATGAAGGGGTTGCCGGACATATGCGCCACGGCAAGGTGGAATTCGAGATCGACCTTGGCGATACTTTCCGGCGTATGTTTTGGATTGTCGAACTTTGCAGCGATGACGTAAAGCGAAACAATATCGTCATTGGAGGCCTGCAGGGCCGCTGCTGCTGCCGCTGCCGGCTCCAGCGCCAGACGGATTTCTGCCAGATGCGTAACGAACTCCTCGTCTATGCCTGCTTCGCAGCGCCAGCCGAGCACGTCGGGATCGAAGAAATTCCAGCTTGAGCGGTCGAGAACGCGGGTGCCGACCTTTGCTTTCGGTTCCACCAGCCGCTTCGCCGCCAGCGTCTTCATGGTTTCGCGCAGCACGGTGCGCGAGACGCCGAAGCGCATGGAAAGTTCGGCGTCATTGGGCAGCAGGGAGCCTTCGGCAATTCTGCCCGAGACGATGGCGCTGCCGAGTTCGGAGACCACATGGGCGTGGCTGTTCCGGCGTTTTCGCCCGCTTATCGTCGTTTCGAGCAGCCCCAAGCAAGCCTCCCTTGGTGGTTATGCCGGATGTGGCCCGGCCAGTCTCCTGTTTGAATACCAGATGATTGCGCGCTGCAACACGATGAAGACGAAAAGCAGCACACCGATGACGATTTTCGTCCACCAGGAGGACAGCGTCCCGTCAAAAACGATGTAGGTCTGGATCAGACCCTGGATCAGCAGGCCGATGAAGGTGCCCGCCACCAGCCCCGTGCCGCCGGTCAGAAGCGTGCCGCCGATGACGACCGCGGCGATGGCGTCGAGTTCAACGCCCACCGTCGCCAGCGAATAGCCCGACGAGGTGTAGAGCGTATAGACGATGCCGGCGAGGCCGGAGAGAAAGCCGGACAGCGCATAGATGCCGATGGTCGTCGCGCCGATAGGCACGCCCATCAGCTCCGCCGATTGCGGATTGCCGCCGAGCGCATAGATATTCGCGCCGAAGCGGGTGCGGCTGGCGATCAGCATGCCGGCGGCAAAGACAAGAAGCATCAGCATGGCGAGCGCCGTCAGCCTGCCGCCGCCGGGGAAGCGGTAATAAAAGCCCTGTATCGCATCGATGAACGGATGCGAGATCGGCACTGACTGCGTCGAGATCAAATAGGCAGCCCCGCGCGCCAAAAACATGCCGGCCAGCGTCACCACGAAGGGCGGGATGGACAGGAAACGGATCATCGCCCCCATCAGGCAGCCGAACAGCGTCGAGACCACCAGCACGATGGCGAAGGCCAGCAGCGGATGGATATTATAGGTGCCGACCATGACGGCGACGAAGACGCTGGTGAAGGCGATGACCGAACCGATGGAAAGATCGATGCCGCCCGACAGGATGACGAAGGTCATGCCGACGGCCGCGATGCCGAGGAAGGCATTGTCGGTCAGAAGGTTGCCGATCACCCGTGTCGACAGGATCGCCGGATATTGCAGCACGCAGAGAAGATAGGCGATCACGAAGATCGTCAGCGTGGTGAGGAAGGGCAGGTTGCGGCTGTGGATCATCGCGCGGTTCCTTCCTTGGTCATGCCATTGGTGGCCGCCGGTTTGACGTGGGGCTTCGGCGCTTTCACGAAACCGAGGACGGCCATGATCGCCGGCGATTGCAGCGTCAGCACCACCATGATGATGCCAGCCTTGATGATGAGGTTGAATTCCGGCGGGAAGCCCGAGACGAGAATGCCGGTATTGATGGTCTGGATGATCAGCGCGCCGATCAGCGAGGCGGTGATGGAAAAGCGCCCGCCATTCAGCGAGGTGCCGCCGATGACCACCGCAAGGATCGCGTCGAGCTCCAGCCACAGCCCGGCGTTGTTAGCATCCGCGCCGCGAATATCGGCGGTGACGATCATGCCGGCGATGGCCGCGCAGAGGCCGGAAACCGCATAAACGAAGAACAGCAGGAAGCGGGCCCGCACCCCGGCCAGCGCTGCGGCGCGGCGATTGATGCCGGTCGCCTCGATCAGGAAACCGAGCGCGCTCTTGCGCACCAGAAGGCCGATCGTGAGCGCCGCCGCGACCCAGATGATGACGGGCAGCGGAATGCCTGCGAACGAGCCGGAACCGATGGCGGAAAAGCTGTCATTGTTGAAGGTGAGAATGACGCCTTCGGTAATAAGCTGGGCGATGCCGCGACCCGCCACCATCAGGATCAGCGTGGCGATGATCGGCTGTATGTCGAGAAGGGCGACCAGCACGCCGTTCCACAACCCGCAGGCAATGCCCACGGCAAGCGAGATGACGATGACCGAGGGAATGGAATGGCCATTGCTGATGAGCGTGGCCGCGACCGCGCCGCAGATGGCGATGACGGCGCCAATTGAAAGGTCGATGCCCTTGGTGGCGATGACCAGCGTCATGCCAATGGTCAAAAGCGCGACCGGTGCGGCACGCACGAGAATATCCACCAGACTGCCATAGAGCCTGCCGTTCTGGAACGAGACATGCAGGAAACCCGGCGAAAGGATTGTTATCGCTGCCAGAATGATGAAGAGCGCGGCAAGCTGCGGCGCAAGCCTTTTCAGGCGTCGTGTCACTGCTGCCATCATGCCGCCTCCGTTTTTGCCGCATCGGCAATCGCCCGCATGATGTTGTCGGCGGTCACGTCACCGCCCTTCAACTCGCTGACATGACGGCGGTCTGAAAGCACGACGACACGGTGTGCGACGGCGGTGAGTTCTTCCAGTTCCGAAGAGATGACGACGAGCGACATGCCTTCGCTGCAGAGTTTTTCGATCATTTTCAGGATTTCCGCATGCGCGCCGATATCGATGCCGCGTGTCGGTTCGTCGAGGATCAGCAGACGGGGGTGGGTGGCGAGCCAGCGCGCCAGAATGGCCTTCTGCTGGTTGCCGCCGGACAGGAATTTGATCGGCCGGTTGGGATCGGCCGGGCGGATATCGAGCGACTTGATGAAGCTTTCGGCCAGTTCCGCTTTCTGCCGGCGCGACAGTGGCCGGGCCCAACCCTGTCGTGCCTGAAGCGCCAGCGCGATATTGTCGGTGACGGAAAAGTCGCCGATGATGCCATCGGTCTTGCGCTCTTCCGGACAGAAGCCGAAACCGGCGGTGATGGCGGCTTCCGGCGAAGAAATCGCCACCGTCTGGCCGTCGATGACAGCCTTTCCGGTATCCGGCCGGTCGATGCCGAACAGCAGGAAGGCTGTTTCCGTCCGGCCAGAACCGAGCAGCCCGGCGACACCGACGATTTCGCCGGGGCGGATGCCGAGATCGAAGGGGGCGATGCTGCCGCGTTTGCCGTAACCTTCGAAACGGATCGGCGGCTCGCCCTCGGCAACCGTATCTTCGGTCACCTGATGTTCATGGGTGATGTGCTGAAGCTCGCGGCCGAGCATCATCGAGATCAGTTCGGAACGGGGCAGGCTGCCGATATCGCGGGTGCCGACGAGGCGGCCGTTGCGCAGCACCGTCACCCGGTCGGCTATGTCATAGACCTGATTGAGGAAGTGGGTGATGATGACGATGCCGATGCCGCGTGCGCGCAGGTTTCTCAAGACGCCGAACAGCATCTCGACTTCATGGGCATCAAGGCTGGCGGTTGGTTCGTCCAGCACCAGCACCTTGCCGGAAAGATCGACGGCGCGGGCAATGGCGATGATCTGGCGGATGGCGACGGAATAGCTGGAAAGCAGCGCGTTGACGTCGATGGACAGCCCGTACTGGGCAAGCAGCGCCTGCGAATTCTTCTGCATCGTGCTGCGGTCGATCAGCCCGAAGCGGCGCGGCTGGCGGCCGAGAAACAGGTTTTCGGCAACCGTCAGGTTTTCGAGAAGGTTCACTTCCTGATAGACAGTGCCGATGCCCAGCGCCTGCGCCTCGCCGACATCGGTGGGCGAGATTTCGCTACCTTCCAGAAAGATCGAACCGCTGTCGCGGTGATAAACGCCGGTCAAGATCTTGATCAGCGTCGATTTGCCCGCGCCGTTTTCGCCGAGCAATGCGTGGATTTCACCGCGCCCGAGCGAAAAATCGACGCCATCAAGCGCCGTGATCCCGAGAAAGGATTTGCCGATGGCGTGTGCTTCCAGAAGTGGTGCCGTTTCGGACATTGAGCAGTTCCGTATCGAAAATGGGTCTCGCCATAAGGGCACAGAGTGATCGCATGAAGCGAGCGGGTGCCGCTTGTTTCTTCTCCCCGCCGGGGAGAAGGTGGCCCGAAGGGTCGGATGAGGGGGCTAGCTCTCGGTCTATCGCTACCGTTGCCCCCTCATCCCGCTGCCGCGACCTTCTCCCCGGCGGGGAGAAGAAGCAGGCCGCACCCGCTCGCTCCATAAAATCATTCAGTATCGGGCTTTAACGGCCGAAAGAAACGGCGCAGCTCCTGCTGCCGTCCCTCACAAGACAGGGCTCAGTACCCCAGGCCCTTCTTCGCCTCGTAGACCTTCATAGGATCATCGGATGCCGTATAAAGCTTGGATTCCGTCTGGATCCACTTCGGCGGTTCCTTCTTGTCCTTCAGATAGGCTTCGAGCGCGTCAAAAGCGGGGCCTGCCATGTCGGGTGTCAGTTCCACCGTCGCATTGGCCTCGCCATCCGCCATGGCCTTGAAGATGTCGGGCACGGCGTCGATGGAGACGATCTTGATGTCGGTTCCGGGCTTCAGGCCGGCTTCCTTGATCGCCTGGATCGCGCCGACGGCCATGTCGTCATTGTGGGCGTAGACGGCACAGATATCCTTGCCGCCGCCTTCGGCCTTGATGAAGCTTTCCATCACTTCCTTGCCCTTGGTGCGGGTGAAGTCACCCGTCTGCGAGCGCACGATCTTGATGTTCTTATGGGATTCGATGGCCTGCTCGAAACCCTTCTTGCGGTTGATGGCGGGCGAAGAGCCGGTCGTGCCCTGCAGTTCCACCACCTTGCAATCCTTGGAGCCGACATCCTTGACCAGCCAGTCGCCAGCCACCTTGCCCTCGTGCACCTGATCGGAGGTTACGGCGGTCAGGTAAAGATCATCCGGCGCCTCGATCTGGCGGTCGAGCAGGATGACGGGGATTTTTTCTTCCTTGGCTTCCTTCAGCACCGCGTCCCAGCCGGTGGCGACCACAGGCGCGATCAGGATCGCGTCGACACCCTGCGCGATGAAGCCACGGACGGCCTTGATCTGGTTTTCCTGCTTCTGCTGTGCGTCGGCGAATTTCAGCGTGACGCCGCGCTTTTCGGCCTGCTGTTTGGTGACGGTGGTTTCAGCCGCGCGCCACCCGGATTCCGAGCCGATCTGCGAGAAGCCGACGGTAAGCGATTGTGCGGAAACACTGGATGCAAGGCATGCGGAAACGGCGACAGTGAATGCCGCAAAAGCTTTTCTCATCTTATCCTCCCAGAGATGATGACAGCGTGACGGGCACACTATGAGCATATAGTAATACTCTTGAAAAGCGGTTTTTTAGACCTTCTGCAAATTGCGCGATGTCAGTTCGATCGGAATTTTACCTTAAAATCCAATGAATCAATGACTTGTAGATATTTCTCGTGTCTTTTTTCTCTGTGAAAACATACCGGAAACGGGCTTCGATGCGGCTTGACAGGCTAAGATGACATCTAATAGTAATACAAATAAGTAGATTGGCTTGATGCGGAGTGCGGCGCGAGAGACTAGCCGCCATCCGACAGGGCAGGGAGGGAGAGACCGTTGCAGATAGCCGGTATCATCGTAAGCACCGAAAAATGTTCGGCTAAAGCCGAAGAACGGTGCCGATCCACTCGTCTGGACCGGCTCTGTCGGTTATGCGTGAACTCCGAAAGCTGATTCCATTTTCCTTGCGCACAACATAAGCTTGTCGCATTTCGTAATATTTTACCGTTGGCCACTTCCGGCTGGAGACCTGCATCATGACCAAATCCGACAATCTGCCTGCAACCCAAGGCAAGCTTCGTTCGCGCGCGTGGTTCGACAACCCCGCCAATGCGGATATGACGGCACTTTATCTCGAGCGTTACATGAACTTCGGTCTGAGCCAGGCCGAGCTTCAGTCCGATCGCCCGATCATCGGCATTGCCCAGACTGGCTCGGATCTTTCGCCCTGCAACCGTCACCATCTGGAACTGGCAAACCGCCTGCGTGAAGGCATCCGCGAAGCCGGCGGCATCGCGATCGAATTTCCGGTTCATCCGATCCAGGAAACCGGCAAACGCCCGACGGCCGGCCTCGACCGCAACCTGGCTTACCTCGGCCTCGTGGAAGTGCTTTATGGCTATCCGCTTGATGGCGTTGTGCTAACCATCGGCTGTGACAAGACCACGCCTGCCTGTCTTATGGCGGCGGCCACCGTCAACATTCCGGCCATCGCCCTTTCCGTCGGCCCCATGCTGAACGGCTGGTTCCGTGGTGAACGCACCGGCTCCGGCACCATCGTCTGGAAGGCACGCGAATTGCTGGCCAAGGGTGAGATCGACTATCAGGGCTTCGTCAAGCTCGTCGCCTCGTCGGCGCCGTCCACCGGTTATTGCAACACCATGGGCACGGCAACGACCATGAACTCGCTTGCCGAAGCGCTCGGCATGCAGCTTCCCGGCTCCGCCGCCATCCCGGCCCCTTACCGTGACCGTCAGGAAGTTTCCTACCTCACCGGCCTGCGCATCGTTGAAATGGTCAAGGAAGACCTGAAGCCATCAGACATCATGACCAAGGATGCCTTCATCAACGCCATCCGCGTCAATTCCGCCATCGGCGGCTCCACCAACGCGCCGATCCACCTCAACGGCCTTGCCCGCCATGTCGGCGTCGAGCTGACGGTGGATGACTGGCAGACCTATGGTGAAGACGTGCCGCTGCTCGTCAACCTGCAGCCGGCCGGTGAATATCTCGGCGAGGATTATTATCATGCCGGCGGCGTGCCAGCAGTCGTCAACCAGCTGATGACCCAGGGACTGATCATGGAAGACGCCATGACCGTCAACGGCAAGACCATCGGCGACAATTGCCGTGGCGCGATCATTGAAGACGAGAAAGTCATCCGCCCCTATGAGCAGCCGCTCAAGGAGCGCGCCGGCTTCCGCGTTCTGCGCGGTAACCTGTTCTCCTCCGCCATCATGAAGACCAGCGTGATCTCGGAAGAATTCCGCAATCGTTATCTGTCCAACCCTGATGATCCGGAAGCCTTCGAAGGCCGCGCCGTGGTGTTCGATGGTCCGGAAGATTACCATCACCGCATCGACGATCCGTCGCTCGGCATCGACGCCAGCACCGTGCTCTTCATGCGCGGTGCAGGCCCGATCGGTTATCCGGGTGCAGCGGAAGTGGTGAACATGCGCGCACCGGATTATCTTCTGAAGCAAGGCGTCAGTTCGCTGCCCTGCATCGGCGACGGCCGTCAGTCCGGCACGTCGGGCAGCCCGTCCATCCTCAACGCTTCCCCGGAAGCGGCGGCCGGCGGCGGTCTTGCCATTCTGCAGACCGGCGACCGCGTCCGCATCGATGTGGGTCGCGGCAAGGCGGATATCCTGATTTCAGGTGAAGAACTGGCCAAGCGTTACGAGGCGCTGTCAGCCGAAGGCGGTTACAAGTTCCCGGACCACCAGACGCCATGGCAGGAAATCCAGCGCGGCATCGTCAGCCAGATGGAAACCGGCGCGGTTCTGGAACCGGCGGTCAAGTATCAGCGCATCGCCCAGACCAAGGGCCTGCCGCGCGACAACCACTAAAGGCAAGGCCATTTCGGCCGGCCGCTTTTAAAAATCAGCTAAAAATCAGCCCCGGGGTGCCGCCCCGGGGCTGAAATATTTTCGGACATTCGATAAGTGTCGCTCTTCAAAACCGCCGCTATCTTCCGGGCATGTGGCGTGTACAGCGCCTCGTCGCCTGCCTGCCTATTCCTTCGAATGGGAGAGCGGTTTTCCCAGATAAGGCAGGAAGAACATGTACAGCCCGCTGAAGACAAGCAAGGTCAGCGGAAGAAGCGGGGCATAAACGATCACCGGTGGTGTCGGGCCGAAAGCCATCGAAGCGAAGTTCGCCAGAATGGTGACGGTCAGCAGAATGCCCAGCCACCGATGGCTCTGCCTTATCCATTTTCGCAAGATCAAAGTCGCCCCCGAGAAAAAGCATCCATGATGGAATGTGACACACGGTTGCCTCAACGGGCCTGAACGAGCTTCCAGCCATTGCCGGAAGGGTCGCGGAAACTCGCATCCACTGATCCATAGCGGGAAATCGGTTCCTGGGTAAATTCGACGCCGCGTTTGTGCATGGCGTCAAAGGCCTTCTGACAATCTTCGACCACCAGAACCAAAGGCGGCATGGCGCCCTTGGCCACGGCTTCGTTCAGATCCTGCGCTGTCGCCTCGTTAACGGTCGGGGCCTGTGGCCGAAACAGGCCGAGCTGGAAATCCGGCTGGTCCGGATGCTGCACGGTCAACCAGCGATAATCGCCGTTGCGTGCGTCCGTATGCACACGAAATCCAAGTTTTTCGACATAAAATTGCAGCGCCTCGTCCTGGTCATGAACGTAAAGCCCGACGACTTGAACACCATTTTTCATGAGCTATCTCCCTTTCACTCACCGTGCCTACCGCCTTTCGCCTGTCGGCGCTTCTCCGAAACTGCGATTGTGAGATGGGGGCGGTGGGCGGCGCTGACGAAGCAATGGGGAACCTGCTCGAGATCGGCAGGGGAAAGCCGCATCTGTCGCCGCACTTCGCTCGGGTTCTCCCCGGTTACATCGCGGAAGACGCGGCCAAATGTGCCGATGCTGTTCCAGCCGGTCTGCAAGGCGATGTCGATGACTGGAAGGTCGGTGTCGCGCAAAAGCGCCACGGCGCGCTCCACCCGGCGGGTCAGCAGATAGCGGTGAGGGGGTATGCCGAAGGCATCGCGAAACGATCTTGCAAAATGCGCCTGCGAGGCGCCGCTGACTTTTGCAAGGCGTGAGACGGGCCATGCCTCATGCGGTGCCGCGTCCATATGATCCCTGGCGCGCAACAGGCGGCGCAGGAGCAACAAGTCTCTGTTTGCAGAGTTCTTTTCATTTCCAGACGGCATGTGGCAATCATTGAATGAACCTGCCGTCCTTGGCAAGGTTCATGCCGGCGAGCCGTTGCGGATGATCTAGATCACCGGATAAAGCGACCAGAAGAACAGTTCATATTCCTGGTCACGGTCGTCATCATGCTGTTCGTCGTCCGGTCTGCGCGGCGTCTTGTCCTGAAACTCGGTCTCCACCCGCTCATTGACGACGGGCATTCTTCGGCCGATGCCAAAGAGGTCAAAGGAGAGCATGTTGAACCCTGCTACCATGGCCAGTTCCCTTCTTCACGCGAGTTAACGGTGTGTTAAGTTTCGCGCGTTGCCATGATTTCGTCAAGATTGGCCACGGAATTTGTCTACTATTTTTAACAACAATGTCGTGATTGGCGTTTCACCGGTGCCGGATTTCACGCAATGAATGTTTGTGGGTGCCCTCAAACCTCTTTCGCAGCGGCCTCGGAATAGCTCTTTTCGGCCGCTTCCAGCGCGGAATCGGTATCGGTGGCATGGCCGAGGTTTTTCAGGGCACCTGAGACGGCTGCGATATTGGCTTTCACCGCCTGCGGATGCGCGCGCCGGCCGGTGTGGCTGAGCCTTATCAGCCGTTCCGCGCCGGGGCCAACGCCGGCGGAAATATCCGCGCCATGCTCTCTGGATACAGCGGCGAGAAACGCTCCGGCTTCGATAGTATCCGGCAGGATCGCCGTGGAAACGAGGGCTGAGGAATGCGCGTCTTCCACCCAGTTGGCGATGCCGAGTGCCCTGATGCCATGACGGGTGGCCGCCGCCGCCCGATCGTGCCGCACATTGGCGGCTGGCAGACCCTCCGCCTCGATCCTGTCGAGTGCGGCTTCCAACGCGTAAAATTCCAGCGGCGCCGGTGTTCCGGGCAACGCGCCACGGCCGGCATCCAGCCAGAGCTGTTTCTGGTCGAGAAGCGAGAGCATGGAGTTGCTGGGTGCTTTGTCGTGCGAAAGAAGTTCCCATGCTTTTGGGCTGACCGAAATGGCCGATATGCCTGCCGGGCCGGCCAGCGCCTTTTGCGGGCCGATGACGGCGATATCGACGCCCAGTCTGTCGACCTCGAAGGCATGGCCGCCAATCGAGGCGACGGCATCTACCAGGGTGATAACGCCTCTTTCTTGCGCCAGCGCGGCAATGGCGGGCAGGGGGTTGAGAATGCCGCTTGCCGATTCCGCATGCACGATGGCGAGAAGATCGAAACCCGGCCCGTCATCCAGCGCGCTCTCAACCTCGGCCAGCGTCACCGGCTTTGCCGGGCTGGCCGTCAGGTTGCGCACCGTTGCGCCGCCGCGTTCCAGCCAGCCGCCGAACCATGCGCCATAGGGGCTGGTGACGATGTTGAGCGCTCTCAGCCCCGGCCGCGCAAGGCTTGTCGCCGCCGCCTCCAGCGCCAGCACGGCTTCCGCCTGTATCAGCAGCACGTCGTTTTTTGTGCCCATCAGGGCCGCAAGCCGGTCGGCCAGCACGGCGTAACGCTCGGCGGGGAAAGCGGGCGGGTCGAGAAGCAATGCATAATCCGGGGCGGGCATGTCTTATCCTTGCATGGTGGTGATGAGTCGCGGCGCGGCGTCAATCAGGCTTCTGGCGGTCGAGGATTGCGGCGCGGAAATGATCGCTCCGGTCCCGCCGATTTCAACGATCCGACCCGCCTCCATGATCGCGACACGGTGGCAGACGGCGCGGATGACGGCGAGATCGTGGGAAACGAAAATACAGGAAATTGCCGTTTCCCGCTGGATTTCCACCAGCAGTTCAAGAATCTGCCGGCGAACCGAAACATCGAGCGCCGAGACCGCTTCGTCCATAATGAGAAGCGACGGCTTGAGGGCAATGGCGCGGGCGATCGCCACACGCTGTCTCTGCCCGCCCGAAAGTTCGAAGACGGAGCGACCGGCATAGGCGGCGGGCAGGCCGACACGCTCGAGAAGGCGGCGTATCTCCGCCGGGCGGTCGCGCCTCTGAACGATGCGGTGAATGCGCAGCGGCTCGCCTATGGCGTCCTCGACGGTGGCGCGTGGGTTGAAGGCGCCATGCGTATCCTGAAACACCATCTGCATCTGCTGCCGGGCGGTGCGCAATGCACTGCCGCCAAGCGCGAGCCAGTTGCGGTTTTCGAAACGGACCGTGCCTTCGTCGGCGGGGATCAGCCGCATCAGGATGCGCGCCAGTGTCGATTTCCCGCAGCCGGAGGAGCCGGCAAGGCCCAGCGTCTCGCCGCGCTTGAGCGAAAACGAGATATCGGAGAGCGCCGTCACCGTTCTTGCGCCGGTGCGGTAGGTCTTGGAAAGGCCGTCCACGCTCAGAAGGGTTTCATTCATGGCACGGCCTCGCTGACGAGCGGCGGGGTCGAAAGATCGAGGTAATCGGCAAGCAGCGCCCGGGTATAGGCATGCGCGGGCGCGGAAAGCACCCGGCGGGCTGGGCCGTGTTCCACCAGCTCGCCGGCGCTTAAAACAGCGATGTCGTCGGCAAGGCTGGAGGCAAGGCCGATATCATGGGTGATGAAGACAAGCGTTCTTTCTTCCTCGCGCACGAGATCATCGAGAAGGGTGGCGATGGCTGCCTGGGTCACCGTGTCGAGCGCGCTCGTTGCCTCGTCGGCAATCAGGATCGAAGGGCGCGCCGCAATGGCGGCGGCAATCGCCACACGTTGCCTCTGCCCGCCGGAAAGCTGGTGCGGATAGGCGGAGAGCAGATGGGAGGGATGCGGCAGCCGCACTTTTTCCAGAAGATCGCGGGCAAGATCGCGCGCCGCTTTCCATGAGAGGCCGAGATGCCGCACAGCGCCTTCCGCCACCTGTTCGCCAATGGTCAGAACCGGGTTCAGCGTCGCGCCGGTATCCTGAAAGATCGTGCCGATATCGCGCCCCGGCATCGGCCTGCCGGTGAAAAGGCCGCTGTCACGGCTCCAGGAAATATCGCCCGAGACCCGTGCGGCCTGCGGCAGAAGCCCGGCGATTGCCTTGCCGAGCGTGGATTTGCCCGAGCCGCTTTCGCCGATGATCGCCAGTCGCTGCCCCTGCCGTATCGTCAGGGAAACCTTGCGCAGCGCCGGTGCATCGGCCGCGGCGTAGCGGACGCTGAGATCGTCGATCCGGCAAAGGGCGTTGCCGCTCATGGCGCCTGCCTCCTCGTCGCCATTGCCCGGTTGATGCCTTCTCCGAAAAGATAGACACCGAGCACGGTCACCAGCAGGCCGATGCCGGGGATAACGGACAGGAACGCCGCCGAGCGGAGCACGTTGCGCCCTTCCGCGATCATCGAGCCCCAGGTGACGATATTGGGATCGCCAAGCCCGAGGAAGGAGAGCGCCGCCTCGGTGAGGATGGCGGCGGCAACGATGATGGCGGCGAGCGCCAGAACCGGCGGCAGGGCATTGGGCAATATCTGCCGGAAGGCGATTTCCAGTGGATGCATGCCGATGGCGCGGGCGGATTGCACATAGTCACGCTCGCGGATGCTCAGCACCTGCGCCCGAATCAACCGTGCCGGATCCGCCCACGCGCCGAGCGCAATGGCCAGAATGACTGTTGGCATCGAGGGGCCGATGGTGCTGACGAAGGCAAGCGCCAGCAGGAAATTCGGCACGATCTGGAAGGCATCGGTGACGCGCATCAGCGCCTCATCCACAAGGCCGCCGGCAAAACCGGCAATCGTGCCGATGACGGTGCCGAAAACAAGCGCTGCGGCGGCCGCACCCATGCCGACGAGCAGGGAGGCCTGCGCGCCATGGGCAAGTTCGGCCAGCACATTGCGGCCCAGCCGGTCGGTGCCAAGCGGCAGGGCCGCATCTGTAAAGGGCGCAATCAGCGGCTCGCCGACGATCGCCAGCGGATCGCCGGGGAACAGGAGGGGAGCGGAGAGCGCAATTACCGCCAGCAATGTCAGGATGACGGTGCCCGTCACCCCTTCGAAATTGCGCAGGAGCCGGAGAACGAAACTCATGCCGCACTCTCCCCGCTGCCGATGCGCGGATCGAGAATGGAATAGAAAATGTCGACGGCGAGATTGACGAGGATGACGAAGACGGCGCTGGTGAGGATGATGCCCATCAGAAGCGGCGTATCGCGACCGCTGACGGCCTCCTGCGCCAGCCGGCCGAAACCCGGAATGGCAAAGACGCTTTCAATCACCACGCTGCCGCCCAGCATGGTTGCGGCCTGCAGGCCAAGCACAGTGATGAGCGGCAGCGCCGCGTTGCGGGCAACATGGCGCAGCACGATGCGCCGTCTGGAAAGCCCCTTGGACTGCGCAAACAGCACGAAATCCAGCGGCCAGACCGCCGCCATGGCGGTGCGCATGACGCGCAGGAACAGCGCCAGATAGATGAGGCCAAGGCTGGCGACCGGCAGCACGAGATGGCGGGCAATATCCAGCGCCCGTGCAAAGCCCTGTTTGCCCGATGCGATGGTTTCTATGCCTGACGTGGGCAGCCAGCGAAGCTGCACGGCAAAGACGATGGCGAGAACGAGGCCGAGCCAGAAACCGGGCGTGGCGTAAAGCGCGAGCGACAAGGCGGAGAGCACCCGGTCGGTCACCCCGCCGGGGCGCGCGCCGGCGACGATACCGAGCGCGGTGCCGACGATGAAGGCAAGAGCGGTGGCGCTGCCCATAAGGAGTAGCGTGTTCGGCAGCCGCTCGAGGATCAACCCCAGCACAGGCCGGTCAAAAGTAAGCGACCAGCCGAGATCGAGCCGCAGCACCGAACTGGCATAAAGCCAGAAGCGGGCAAGCATCGAGCCGTTGAGGCCATATTGCTCGCGCAGCGTGTCCCGCAGCCCGGCATCGCCGCCGCCGATGGAAACGAGATAGGCATCCACCGCATCGCCGGAGGCATTTTCGAGCAGGGCGAAGGTGAAGATGAGAACGATCAGCAGCACCGGAATGGCGCTGATCGCCCTTCGCCGCAGCAAAGACGTCGCACGTTTCACGGCGCGGCCTCAACTATCGACCGCGGTGTCCGCCCAGTTGGAAACCGCCCAGCGCGGATTGCTGGCGACATGTTTGACCGTATCGCGCGCCACCGTGATGAAACCCCATTCAGCGACGTTGATGAGCGGCAGATCAGCTGTAACCTGTTGCTGGAAATCCTTGTAAAGTGCTGTCCGCGCGGCCGTATCCACGGTTTCCGCCGCCTTGTCGATCAGCGTATCGAGCGCCTTGTTCTCATATCCGCCCTGATTGGAGAAACCGACGCCGGCGGGAATGCCGGAGCGCACGAGAATCGTGGTGGAGATTGCCGGATCGCCACGGAACACCGGGGGAGCAACGGCCAGATCGAAGGCATGGTCGGTATAGACCGCCTTCTGGTGTGCTGCGGCATCATTATTGACCAGCTCGGCATCAATGCCGATTTCCTGAAGCGCCTGTCGAAGATAAGAGCCGAATTGTCTGGTTTCGTTGAAATAGGGCGCGGGCAGAAGCTTCAGCGCGAAACGTTTTCCGTCGGGTCCGCGCGCATAACCGGCCTCATCCAAGAGGGCATTGGCCTTGGCGACGTCGAAATCATAGGTCTCCACATCGCCGGTATAAAATTCAGGGGCGTTTTTCGGCACGGGGCCTGTCGATGCCGTGGCATAACCGAGGAACACCTTGTCGATGACGAATTTTTTGTCGATGGCGTGGGCAATGGCCTTTCTGACCTTGAGGTCAGCCAGTTCCTTGCGGCGGTGGTTGATTTCCACCACCAGCTGATAGGTCAGCGCCTCATAACCGTCAGCGATTACCTTGATGCCCGGCTCTTTGGCGATGCGGGCAAGATCGGCGAGCGGCACGGCGGAGAAGGCGGCCAGCTGGATTTCTTCGGCTTCCAGCGCCGAGGCTGCCCCCGCACGGTCGGGCAAGACGCGATAGATGATTTCTTCGAGCTGCGGCTGGTCTTTGCCCCAGTAATTCGGGTTGCGGGTCAGGCGGTAATATTCGCCGGGTTTGTATTCGGCAAAAACGAAGGGACCGGTGCCGACCGGTTTGGTATTGGCCGGATTGGTGGCGATATCGGTGCCTTCATAGAGATGTTTCGGCACGACGCTGGTGACGACAGGCAAAGCATTGCGGATGAGCTGGAACGGTGTGGGCTTGGAAAAACGGAAGACGGCCGTGTGGTCGTCAGGCGTTTCCACCTTGTCCAGATTGGCGAAAACCAGCCGGCCGAGGTTTTGCAATGGTTTCCACACCGAAAGCGCCGAAAAGGCCACATCCGCCGAGGTGAACGGCTTGCCGTCATGCCAGGTCACGCCTTCGCGCAGCTTGAAGGTGGCGCTCAAGCCATCATCCGATCCCTGCCATTCGGTCGCAAGCCGCGGCTCCAGCCCGTCCTTGCCATTAAAGGAGGCTTCCGCCAGCGGCTCGACGATCTTGCTGGCGATATAAAACACGCCATTGGAGGCGACGATGGCCGGGTTGAGGTTTTTCGGCTCCGAATCGGCCGCGACGATCAGCCGCCCGCCGGATTTTTCCTGCGCTGCGGCAATTCCCGCCAGTCCCGTGGTTGCGGCAAGAGCAAGTGAGGTCTTGAGAAGCGAGCGGCGGGAAAGCTGGACAGGCGACATGAATTTCACTCCGGAAATGAGGGCGAGACGGGCTTTTCCGCTTGGCCCGCGGCACGCCGATCTTAAGACTGCAACCTCGGCAGTGTCCACGTTAATTCGCGGCCTTTACAGCAATGATTTTACGTTGCTGATGAGTTTGAAGAAACAATATGCCTCACCCACGCCAATCTGGTTTTCCCCCGTTGCTGCGGAATATCCCCAGCTTGCGGAAAAACCGATTTAATAAAATAAAAACAGAGTGTTGATCGTTGTTTTTGCTGTCAGCGCCTACCACGGCGGGCTTGAGGGTGAGGTGAAATCTGCCGCCGGGGCGCCGTTTGGAAAGGGGTAATTAACCTTTATTTTCTATTTCAGGGAGACCGAAATATGTACGTTTATGATGAGTGTGCACGCTGCCATGAGCTTCTCCCGATCCAGATTCCAGAATTCGTCCAATAACGCAGGGGAGGGGAGCGAAAACGCCCGTCATGCCGGCGGCAAGGCGGTTGCCGGGCAGCAGACGGCGATGAAGGCGAGTGCCGCGCCCCGGCCCAATGCCGATGTCAGCGCAGCAGACGCCATTGAAGGCCGTGCCGAAATGCCCGGCTGGCAGAATGCTTTTGTGCTTGGCCCCAATGTGCGCTTTACCCGCACGCCGGAAAGCGTCTTTAGCCGGCGCATGCCGGTCGAAACCCCGAATATTCCGGAAGAACTCCATAGTCTCGAAGAGGAAGCCGTGGCTGTCGCTGCGCCGGACACGGTGGAGCCGGAAGTGACGGTGCAGCAGGCTGTTGCATATGAGGATGCTACTGCCCTGTCGCATCAGGTCGTAAAGCCGGCGGAGCAGCGCGTGCCGCCGCAGCGCATGCCGTTCCTGCCGCAGCCGCCCGATGCGCGCGGTGCCAGGGCGCTGACCTACAAATTGCGTCTCGAGCTTGCGCGCAAGCAGGCGGAAGAAGCCGCGGCCGCCGCACAGGCGCCAACGGAGGCCGCGCAATCTGTGCCGATGGTGGAAACGCCGGTACAGACGGTATTTGCCGCCGTTCAGCCGCAGCCTGCCGTCCAGCCAGTTGCTGTGGCGCAGGCCGCCATGCCGGCTGCGTCCGTTCCGGCCTTTGCCGCCCACCTGCCGGATGAGCTGTTTTGGGAAGTCATGACGCTTGATCTGCCGGGTGCAGCGGTCGAGACCGTTCCCGCCTATCTGCGCGCCAATTTTGCAAATCCGGCTCTTGCAAATCCGACGCTGGCAAATCCTGCTTTGACGAGCCCGGCGCCGACGGCGTCCATCCCTGCCGTTGCCGTGTCGTCGGCCGCTGCCGTCGTGCTTTCAGCCGAGCCGCCGGTCGTCACCGTGCCGGGCGGCTCCGCGATCCGGCTTTACCGGGAAATCGGCGTGCGTCAGGCTGTCGTTCCGGTCGCCACGCCGGCCGCAGAACAGGAAATCGCACCGCAGCCAGTGGCGGAGGAACCCGTCTTCATCGAGCCGCAGCGGCCGATCGAGCAGGCCCAGCCGATTGAAAGCCAGCCGGTAGCAAGAGTAGCGGCAGAGCCGCGCTTCACGCCACGCGCACCCATACAGGCTTCGCAGCCGATGTTCCGCGAAGCGCCGGTCTTTGCCGAGGGAGAATATCAATATCCCTCCATCGATCTCCTGCAGGAAGCCCGCGTCCAGCAGACCACGACCATGACGCCCGAAGCGCTGGAACAGAGCGCCGGGCTTCTGGAAAGCGTGCTTGAGGATTTCGGCATCAAGGGCGAGATCATCGATGTCCGCCCCGGCCCGGTCGTGACGCTTTACGAGTTTGAACCCGCCCCCGGCGTCAAATCCTCGCGCGTCATCGGCCTGTCCGATGATATCGCACGCTCCATGTCGGCGCTCTCGGCCCGTGTCGCCGTTGTGCCCGGCCGCAATGTCATCGGCATCGAGCTGCCGAACCCGGTCCGCGAAACGGTCTATCTGCGTGAATTGATCGAAGCGAACGACTATGCCGAAACCCGCCAGAAGCTCGCGCTCTGCCTTGGCAAGACCATCGGCGGCGAGCCTGTCATTGCCGAGCTGGCGAAGATGCCGCATCTGCTCGTCGCCGGCACCACCGGTTCGGGCAAGTCGGTCGCCATCAACACCATGATCCTGTCGCTGCTCTACCGTCTGAAGCCGGAAGAATGCCGCCTGATCATGGTCGATCCGAAAATGCTTGAACTGTCGGTTTATGACGGCATTCCGCATCTGTTGACGCCGGTTGTTACCGATCCGAAAAAGGCGGTCATGGCGCTGAAATGGGCCGTGCGCGAAATGGAAGACCGTTATCGCAAGATGTCGCGTCTCGGCGTGCGCAATATCGACGGTTACAATGCAAGGGCGGCGGCTGCCCGCGCCAAGGGCGAAACGGTGTTCTGCAACGTGCAGACCGGCTTCGACCGCGCCACCGGCGAGGCGGTTTACGAGCAGGAGGAAATGGACCTTACGGCCATGCCTTACATCGTCGTCATCGTTGACGAGATGGCCGACCTGATGATGGTTGCGGGCAAGGAGATCGAAGGGGCGATCCAGCGCCTGGCGCAGATGGCGCGTGCCGCCGGCATCCACCTCATCATGGCCACGCAGCGCCCGTCGGTCGATGTCATCACCGGCACGATCAAGGCGAACTTCCCGACCCGCATCTCCTTCCAGGTAACCTCGAAAATCGACAGCCGCACCATCCTTGGCGAACAGGGCGCAGAGCATCTGCTCGGCCAGGGCGACATGCTGCACATGATGGGCGGCGGCCGCATCGCCCGTGTCCACGGCCCGTTCGTTTCGGACGAGGAAGTGGAAAAGGTCGTGGCGCATCTGAAGACCCAGGGCCGTCCGGAATATCTCGGCACCGTCACCGAAGACGCCGAGGAGGCCGATGAAGAGGCGGAAGAGGACGTGGCAGTCTTCGACAAGACGTCGATGGGCGACGACGACAGCGACGATCTCTATGAAAAGGCCGTCAAGGTGGTGATGCGCGACAAGAAGTGCTCGACTTCCTATATCCAGCGCCGCCTGTCTGTGGGTTATAACCGCGCTGCCTCGCTGGTGGAGCGCATGGAGCAGGAAGGCATTGTCGGCCCTGCAAACCATGTCGGCAAGCGCGCGATTATCGCCGGTGAGCGCGATCCCTATGATGCCATGGGCGCGGACGACTGATTGATTATTCGGGACGCGATATTCGATTGCAAAAACGCGCTCCGTGAATAGCCTGTGCGGCATGGATTCTGGAATCGGGAGGGTTCCCCGCATGTCGCACAGCAATGAAAACGTCGCCGTTCTCGCAAGGCTGGATGAGCTGGAGCGGTTCTGCCGCAGCACCTTCCTCGCAGCCGGCACGGATGACGAGACGGCCGATGCCGCAACCCGCGCCATGATGCATGGCACAAGGCTCGGCGTCGACAGCCACGGCGTGCGCCTGCTTGCCCATTACATCACCGCCCTTGAAGGCGGACGTCTCAATCGGCGGCCGCAGATCCGCCGCGTCTCCGGCTTCGGTGCGGTGGAGACCATCGATGCCGACCATGCCCATGGCGCCCGCGCCACCTATGCGGCGATGGACAATGCCATGGCGCTGGCTGAAAAATTCGGCATCGGCGCGGTGGCAATCCGCAACTCCTCGCATTTCGGCCCCGCCGGCGCCTATGCGCTGGAAGCGGCGCGGCAGGGTTACATCGGCCTTGCCTTCTGCAATTCCGACAGTTTCGTGCGCCTGCATGATGGCGCGATGCGTTTCCACGGCACCAATCCGATTGCCGTCGGTGTGCCGGCGGCGGATGACATGCCCTGGCTGCTGGACATGGCCACCAGTGCCGTGCCCTATAATCGCGTTCTGCTTTACCGCAGCCTCGAACAGCAATTGCCTGACGGTGTCGCGTCTGACGGTGATGGCGTCGACACGCAGAACCCCCATGCCGTTGAAATGCTGGCACCGCTCGGCAGCGCATTCGGCTTCAAGGGCGCGGCCTTGGCGGGCATGGTGGAGATTTTCAGCGCCGTTCTCAGCGGCATGAAGCTCAGTTTCGATATAGATCCCATGGGCGGGCCCGATTTTTCCACGCCGCGTGGCCTTGGAGCCTTTGTTCTGGCGCTGAAGCCGGAAGCCTTCCTTGAACGCGAAGTGTTCGACGAGGGCATGAAACGTTATCTCGAAGTGCTGCGCGGCTCGCCCGTGCGCGAGGACTGCAAGGTCATGGCCCCGGGCGACCGGGAATGGGCGGTGGCGGCAAGACGGGAACGGGAAGGCGCGCCTGTCGATCCCGTTACCCGCGCGGCTTTTTCCGAACTGGCGTCGAAATTCTCGATCGTGCCGCCCGCCTATCATTAAGGCAGGGCCCGCAGCCCGTCAGGCGGGGCGCAGCAGCATGTTGGGACGCGGGTAGGGGGCTTTTGCCGCCCCCAGCCTTTCGGCGACGACCGGGCGTCCGAGATAATAGCCCTGCGCATAATCGATCTCCAGCTGGCGCACCAGCCGCAGCTGCTCTTCCGTCTCCACGCCTTCGATGAGGATCTTGTGGCCGCGGTTGCGGATGAGGCGGATCATGTCCTGCAGCATCGCCCGGCCGCGCGGCGTGTTGCTGTCATGCAGGAAGGAGCGGTCGATCTTGACGGTGTCGAAATCGGTCATGCGCAGCCAGGAAAGGCCGGCAAACCCGGTTCCGAAATCATCGAGCCAGATGTTGATGCCGAGCGTTTTAAGATCGTTCAGGCAGCGCAGCACATCCGAATGCATCTCCATATCCACACCTTCGGTGATCTCGAAGGCGAGCCTGTTACCGGCGATGCCGGCCTCGACGAGGATTGCCGCAACCGAAGTGGCAAAGCCCGGGTTTTTCAGCTGCATGGGGGATACGTTGACGCTGACCACGGCCACCGGGTCCTCAGCAAGAATCTGCTTGCAGGCGGTCTTGATCGTCCAGAGGCCGAGTTCCATGATCGTACCGGTGCGCTCGGCAATCGGAATGAAGATGCCCGGTGAAACGGCACTGCCATCGAGCAGGCGAAGCCGCATCAGCGCTTCGACGCCTGGCGTTTCATTGGTCGAGACGTTGAGGATCGGCTGGTAGACGAGGGAAATGAGGTTTTCCGCAATGGCGATCTTCAGGAGAGCGGCGATGTTTTCCGTCTCGTCGCTGGTTTGCGGATCGTCCGGATCGAACAGCTTCATGCAGTTGCGGCCATTGCCCTTGGCGATGTAGAGCGCCCGGTCGGCCTCGTTGATGATTTTCTCCAGCTTGCCATCCGGATTGGGGCGGGTGAAGGACGCGCCGATGCTAACGGTGACGACGAAGGTGCCATCCCGGCGCTGGTCGTGGGCAAGCGCCAGGTCCTCGACGGTGTGGCGGATCGTTTCGGCCAGCTCGCCCACCTGCTGCTTGGATTTGAACGGCACGAGAACGATGAATTCCTCACCGCCATAACGGCCGATGGAAGCGCCATGTCCGGCGATCGCATCCTGCAGCGCATTGCCGACTGTCACCAGGCACTTGTCGCCTTCCTGGTGGCCATAGCGGTCATTGTATTTCTTGAAGAAGTCGACATCGATGAGGAGAACGGCAAAGCCCTCCTCCTTCTTGCTCCAATTGTCCCACAGCAGGCGCAACTGATGGTCGATGGCGCGACGGTTCTGCAGGCCCGTGAGCGAATCCGTATTGGAAAGCCGCAGCAGCGCCTGGCCGCGTTCATCTGCCGCCTTCTGCTGGGCCTTGGCCTCCAGCGCGTTGAGAAAGACGTGATAGCGCTCCCGGTTCAGGTTCCAGTTCACATAGGAGGTGAAGACGAAGCAGGAAATGTAGAACGTACCGAAAGCCACCTTGTAGAACACATCTTCGGGAAACTGCGTCACCGCCAGAAAATAGGTGACGAGGATGATGCCTGACGACACGAGCGACAGATGGAAGCGGAAGGTGAAGAACAGGTTGGCGCCCATCATGAAGATCGCCCCGAAAACCATGTAATAGGACATGTTTTCGAGGTTGTCGGTCAAAAGCGAAGGCAGCAGCCAGCCAATATAGCCCATGACGAGCGCAGTGGCGCAGGTGAGGTCGAGCGCTGCGGTGCTGGCGCCCCGGCGCAGCTGGATCTCCAGCGTCAGCAGTGATGAGATGACCACCAGCAGGCGGGCGATGATGGCGTAAAACGCGACGTCGGGGATTAGAATAATGTCGGTGACGGCAAATAGCAGATAGATGAAAACGGCCGTCCACAGGCCCTGTCTGATCGAACCACGGCGGCTACGCTCACCTTCCTGCTGGTAAAGGGCAAGAAGTTCATCAGAAAACCGGGAGTCCGGCCGCCGATAGTCTTGCTGTCCACTCACCTCTCCCAACCTGTGCCTCATGCACTTTCCCATAGTGTTGCGTATACTTTTTAAGTAACTGCTTATTCCACTTTTCCGTGTGCTCATGCACACGGTGCGGGTTCCTTTCCATCTCTTTCGATATGTGTGCAGAACCGGGAAAGGAAGAACGCATCATACGGCCGCAACATTAAGTTTCACTAAATTGCGTATCCGTTTTCTCCTCCGCCCACGAGTGTGACCAAAAAAATACGCTAATGTAGAAATCTATCCCTACACCGCTCAAAATTTGAAAGCGAGTGGCGTTCCGTCTTCCAGAAACGTATAGTTAACAATGTGTTAATACTGGAGGCTGAAGTGGTGCGGGTAAAGAAGAAAAATCTGGACGGGGCAAGTCTGATCACCCCTGATACTGTCGCAAAAGAGATTTTTGCACGCAGAACCGAAACATTCGATGAGCAGTTCGCAGTTGCGAAAGCAGAGATTGCCATCATTCTCGAATTGGCACAGCAGCAATTCGACAATGGTGTTTTAGCACGTGAGATAATACATCGGACGGCAGGCGCGCTGCATGGATTGCGCGATAAACTCCACTCCAGCGTGTGGGCGGAACTGATCCCGCTGGTACAGAATCACGCCGTGTCGGAGCATTTTCTCGAAGATCCCTTCACCCGGTGGTCGTTTGAAAAGCCGAGGGGCTATTCGGGCGACGCCCAGTTGCTCGATTTCATCTACGGTCACGACAGCGTTGCCGAACAGGTGAAAAACGCCTCCCCGCTGGGGGCCGCCCTTTACGATTATACGAAGGATGCCAGCTCCTCGGTTGCCGTGCGCGAGCGGCGGGACCTGCTGACGCGGTTCGTGGATGAGGCCGCCGCCCGCCATGGCGAGGAGACGGAAATCCTCACCATTGCCTCCGGCCACCTGCGCGAGGCCGATGCTTCTGTGGCGCTGAAAGAGGGCAGGATCAAGCGCTGGGTGGCGCTGGATCAGGATCCCTTGAGCGTTGGCTCCGTCGCCCGTGATTTCGGCGGCCGCGGTGTGGAGGCAATTGACGGTTCGGTGCGCGATATCGTGCTGCGCACGCAGGAGCTCGGCAGCTTCGATCTGATCTATGCGGCCGGCCTTTATGATTATCTGAACGACCGCGTGGCGATCAAGCTGACACGGCGCTGCATGGAGATGCTGAAGCCCGGCGGCATGTTCCTCTTCGCCAACTTCTCCGAAGATATCGTCGTCGACGGCTATATGGAGACCTTCATGAACTGGGCACTGCTGCTGCGCTCGAAGGCGGATATGTGGCGGATCATCAATGCCAGCGCCGATCCTGCAAATATCGAGGCGGAGGTGTTCTTCGGCGAGAACCACAATATCGTCTATGCGACGATGCGTAAGAAGGCGTGAGATAGAAAGCCGCTCGTTATTCCCTCATGGGAAGCGAGCGCGTGCCGCCTGTTTCTTCTCCCCGCCGGGGAGAAGTCCACGGCAGCGGGATGAGGGGGGCAAGGGTGCGATCTATCGCTGACGTTGCCCCCTCATCCGACCCTTCGGGCCACCTTCTCCCCGGCGGGGAGAAGAAATGCGCGGCGACGTCGTGCCCCATTTCGTCACTCGCCCCTCACCAATAACCATTTGATTAAACCATATCGCGGCCTTAAGAATCCGCGCCTGATGCGTTGCAGAATGGAATGGCTGAAATGAAGAGATATTATTCGGATATGGGCGGTCTGTCGGGGCAGACGGAACTGCTGTCGAGCAAGGCTGTTTTCAAGACCGCCTATGCGGTCATCCCCAAGACCGTGATGTCTGATATCGTGACAAGCGTGCTGCCGCACTGGACCGGCACGCGGGCCTGGATCATCGCCCGGCCGATGACGGGTTTTTCCGAGACTTTCGCGCAATATATCGTCGAAGTGCAGCCCGGTGGCGGCAGTGAGCGGCCGGAGCCGGACGAGCGGGCGCAGGCGGCGATCTTCGTCGTCGATGGCGAAATGACCGTGACCTTCGAGGGCGCGCAGCATGCGTTGCGGGAGGGCTCGTTCGCCTACCTGCCGGCCGGTGCGCGCTGGCAGATCACAAACTCGGGCAAGGCGCCCGTCAAGTTCCATTGGGTCCGCAAGGTGTTTCAGGCGGTTGACGGGCTGGAGGCCCCGCCGGCGATCTTTTCGCATGAAGACGAGATCGCCATGTCGGCCATGCCCGATACCGAGGGCAAATGGGCGACGACGCGCTTCATCGATCCCGAAGACGTACGTTACGACATGCACCTCAACATCGTCACCTTCCAGCCGGGTGCGACCATTCCCTTCATGGAAACCCATGTGATGGAACATGGTCTTTACGTGCTGGAGGGCAAGGCGGTCTATCGGCTGAACGAAGACTGGGTGGAAGTTGAGGCGGGTGACTTCATGTGGCTGCGCGCCTATTGCCCACAGGCCTGTTATGCGGGCGGCCCGGGCCGGTTCCGTTACCTGCTCTACAAGGATGTGAACCGTCACGTGAAGCTCTGGTAAAGGGCATCCCGGCGGCGAAATCCGTGAATTATCGCGCAATCCGGCGGGTTGCGCGATAAATGCTTGCGTTAAATCGAATATCCCTAATAAATCCACATATGCGGACGGTCGTCGCCGTGCCGCACCATTTGGCATCCGCCTGCATCTCCCCTTGAGAAGACTGCCCGTATGAGTGAAACGATCGATACCAATATCTTCAATCTCGCGCCGGTCGCGATGTGGATCGAGGATTTCAGCGCCGTGAAAAGCCAGTTCGATATCTGGCGGGCTGAGGGCGTTGAGGATATCAGGGCGTTTCTTCTGGAAGATTTATCGCGTGTGGCGGCGTGTTCGCAGAAAATCCGCGTCATCCAGGTCAATGCCAAGACGCTGGAACTGTTTGAAGCGCGCGATCAGACGCATCTCGTCGACAATCTGCATCGGATTTTTCGCGACGACATGCTGGAAAGCCATGTGAACGAGCTTTCCGAACTCTGGGCGGGGCGGACGGAATTTACCAGCAATGCGGTGAATTATTCGATCGGCGGCAGGCGGCTTGATATTCAGCTGCGCGGCGCGGTCATACCCGGCCACGAAAACACGCTCAGCCGGCTGCTTTTGACCACCGAGGATGTGACTGAACGGGAAGAAGCCCGCCGCAAGGAGCTTCTCAATCGCCGTTATGCCGAGGGCATGTTCAAACATTCGCCGGTTTCGCTCTGGGTGGAAGATTTCAGCCGCGTCCGCCGGCTGATCGAAGAGGTCAGGGATCGCGGCATCGTCGATTTCCGGGTGTTCACGGATGTGCATCCGGAATTCGTGCGGCAATGCATGAGCGAAATCCGTGTCATCGACGTCAACCGAGCCACACTCGACCTGTTCTGTGCGCCGGACCGGCAGGTTCTGCTGCAGCGGCTAGGCGATATTTTCCGTGGTGAGATGGAAAAGCCGTTCCGCGAGCAGCTGATGGAGCTTTGGAACGGCAATCTCAACCACCATCGCGAGGTGGTGAATTATGCGCTTGATGGTTCGGAGCGGCATGTTCTCCTGCATTTTTCGGTTTTCCCCGGCCATGAGCATGACTGGTCGCTGGTGCAGGTGGCGCTGACGGACATTACCGCGCGCAAGAAGGCGGAAGCCTATCTCGAATATCTCGGCAAGCACGATGTGCTGACCAAGCTGCACAACCGCGCCTTTTATTCGGACGAGTTGAACCGGCTGGAGCGCAACGCGCTCAGGCCCGTTTCCGCCATCGTCATCGATCTCAACGGCCTGAAGGAGGCCAATGACAAGCTCGGCCATGATGCCGGCGACGCCCTGCTGCGGCGGGTGGGCGAGGTGCTGAATGGCGTGGTGACCGCGCCCAACCATGCAGCGCGCATCGGCGGTGACGAATTCGCCATCCTTCTTCCCGGCGCCGACAGGCAGATTGCAGCCGCCATGGTCGAAACAGTCTATGAGCTGCTGAAGATCAACAACCAGTTTTATTCAAGCGCGCCGCTCAGCCTGTCGCTGGGGGTGGCGACCAGCGAAGCCGGCGAGACGATGGAATCGCTGGTGCGCCGCGCGGATATGAATATGTACGAACATAAGAACGCCTATTATGCGGCCCTGCGCAGCAGATCTGCCGATAATAGCGAGACGCCGAAGAGCAGCCCGCAGCCGGAAGCCACCCCGCTGAAGCGCCTGTTCTGAGAAAAGGCGCGGGCGTTCTTGTCTTCCGCCTCGGCCTTGTGCCGAGGATCTAACCACGTCGAATAAGAATCAAGACGGTGGCATTTCCTCGGGACAGGCCCGAGGATGAAGTCGGCGCAACTGGCCCGACTCTCCCTCCCATTTCACGTTCCACTCGTCCTTGGTGTTTTGCCAGCGCCGTACGCAACTTCACAAGCGCGTGAGACAGCTGTTGCGCTGCAACAATTCCGTTGTCCGAATTTTACATACGTCTTAGTATGTATGTAAATATGACCTTTTTTGTGGATTCGGAGCGCAGTATGGCGAAGAAATTGGGGCAGATCGTAGCGGTGTTGTTGACGGGCATCGTTCTGGTCGGATGTAGCGATGAGCAGGCATCTGTGCCCGGTGCGCCGCCGCCCGGTGCGGTCAAGGTCGTGACCGTGAGCCCGGAAGAGCTGCCCATCACCAATGAATTGCCGGGACGCATCGCACCGACGCGGCTTGCCGAGGTGCGCCCGCGCGTCTCCGGCATTATCGTCGAGCGGGTGTTCGAGCAGGGCTCCCTGGTGAAGGAAGGCGATGTGCTCTACCGGATCGACCCCGCGCCGTTCCAGGTGCGCGTCGATAGCGCCGAAGGCACGTTGCGCCGGGCGCAGGCCGCGCAGTTGCAGGCACGGCAGACGGCTGACCGGCAGCAGCAGTTGCGCCGTTCGAATGTCGGCTCGCAGCAGGAATTCGACAATGCCATCGCCCAGCTGGCGCAGGCGGATGCCGAAGTGGCCGTTGCCGAGGCCGGCGTCGCGGAAGCCAGGCTCAATCTGCAATATGCCAATGTCACCGCACCCATCAGCGGCATGATCGGCCGGGCGCGCATCACCGAAGGCGCACTCGTCAGCGCCACGGGTTCCGAGAACCTGGCAACGATCCAGCAGCTCGATCCGATCTATGCCGACTTTACCCAGCCCGCCGCCGACCTCATTCGCCTGCGCAAGGCCCTGCAGGATGGCCAGCTGATGACCGGCACGAACGAGGCGGAAGTCAATCTGCTGTTTGATGACGGCACCCGTTATCCGATTTCGGGCCGCCTGCTGTTTTCCGAAGCGGCGGTGGATGAAACCACCGGGCAGGTGACGCTGCGCGGCGAATTCCCCAACCCGAACGGTGACCTTTTGCCGGGCATGTATGTCCGCGTCCAGATCCAGCAGGGCATCCAGAAGGCGGCCTTTGCCGTGCCGCAGCAGGCGGTGCAGCGTGATGCGGGCGGCCAGGCGAGCGTGCTGGTCGTGAACGCGGAAGACACGGTCGAGCAGCGGCGCGTCAGCGTCGGCCGCTCCATTGGCGACCGCTGGGTGATTTCGGAGGGCCTGAAGGATGGCGACCGCGTCGTTGCCGAAGGTTTCCAGAAAACCGCGCCGGGCGCCAAGGTGAAGCCTGAACCATGGTCTGCGGAGCCCGCCGCCACTGCCTCTGCCGGCAGTGAGAACGCGGCTTCGTCCGAGACCTCGTCTGAGCCCCCGGCCGCGAAGCAATAAGGACCGATTTCCATGGCACGTTTTTTCATCGATCGGCCCATTTTTGCCTGGGTCGTCGCCATCTTCATCATGCTGGCGGGCCTGCTCGCCATTCCCATGCTGCCGATTGCGCAATATCCAAATGTGGCGCCGCCACAGATTTCCGTCGGCACGACCTATCCGGGCGCATCGCCGGAAGATATCTATCAGAGCGTCACGCGGCCCATCGAGGAAGAGCTGAATGGCGTCCCGGGTCTGATCTATTTCGAATCGACGTCGGAATCCTCCGGCCGTATCTCGATCAACGTCACCTTTGAACCCGGCACCAATATCGGCGAGGCGCAGGTCGAGGTTCAGAACCGTATCGCCCGTGTTGAGCCCCGACTGCCGCGGGCGGTGACGCAGCAGGGCCTGCGCGTTGAGCAGGCGGGTACCTCGTTTCTGATGATGGTGGCGCTGACCTCCGTCGACGGCAATACGGACGCCATCGGCCTTGGCGACTATCTCAGCCGCAACGTGGTCGGTGAGTTGCGTCGCGTTCCCGGCGTCGGCAGCGCGCAGCTCTTCGCCACCCAGCGCTCCATGCGCATCTGGATGGACCCGGACAAGATGCTGGGTCTCAGCCTGACTTCGAGTGATGTCATCAACGCAATCCAGGCGCAGAACTCGCAGGTCGCGGCTGGCCGCATCGGCGCATCGCCAAACCCGGTTGGCCAGCAGATTTCCGCCACCGTCAACGTGCAGGGCCAGCTGACCTCGCCGGAAGAATTCGGCTCCATCGTGCTGCGCGCCAATCCGGATGGTTCCTCCGTCCGGCTGCGCGATGTCGCGCGCGTCGAGGTGGGCGGGGAAAGCTACACCTTCTCCAGCCGCCTGAACGGCAAGCCCAGTGCGGCCATCGGTGTACAGCTTTCGCCGACGGGAAATGCGTTGCAGACTTCCGATGGCGTGCGCGCCACGATGGAGGAGCTGTCGCGTTATTTCCCGGCGGGTATCGAATATGAAATTCCCTACGACACCAGCCCCTTCGTGAAGATCTCGATCCAGAAGGTGATCAACACACTGGTGGAGGCGATCATCCTCGTCTTCGTGGTGATGTTCGTCTTCCTGCAGAACATCCGCTACACCATCATTCCAACACTGGTGGTGCCCGTGGCGCTGCTCGGCACCTGCGCCATCATGTATGTCTCGGGTTTCTCCATCAACGTGCTCACCATGTTCGCCATGGTTCTCGCCATCGGCATTCTCGTCGATGACGCGATCGTCGTGGTGGAAAATGTCGAACGCATCATGGCGGAAGAGCATCTGTCGCCGAAGGAGGCGACCCGCAAGGCGATGGGCCAGATTTCCGGCGCCATCATCGGCATCACGCTGGTTCTGACGGCGGTGTTCGTGCCCATGGCCTTCTTCCCCGGCGCCGTCGGCATCATCTACCAGCAGTTCAGCCTGACCATGGTGGTTTCCATCCTGTTTTCGGGCTTCCTTGCGCTGTCGCTGACGCCGGCGCTTTGCGCGTCGTTCCTGAAGCCGATCAAGGCCGGGCACCATGAAAAGAAGGGCTTCTTCGGCTGGTTCAACCGTGGCTTCGACAAGGCCTCGCACAAATACTCCTCGTCGGTCGGCAGCATCATCAAGCGTTCCGGCCGCTTCATGGTCATCTATGCGGCGCTGCTCGTCGGTCTCGGCTGGGCCTATATGCAATTGCCCAGCTCCTTCCTGCCCAACGAGGACCAGGGTTACCTGATCGTCGACATTCAGGCGCCGGCGGAAGCCAGCAGCGAACGCACCCTGCAATCCATCCAGGAAATCGAAAAGATCTTCCTGGCGGAGCCGGCGGTCGATCGCGTGATTGCGGTTTCGGGCTTCTCCTTCTCCGGTTCCGGCCAGAATGCCGGTCTCGCCTTCGCGACGCTGAAGGACTGGAGCGAGCGTGGGCCGGAGGATTCCGCATCCGCCATAGCTCAACGCATCAACGGCAAGCTTTGGGGCCTGCCGGGTTCGATGTCCTTCACGCTATCGCCACCGCCCATTCAGGGTCTCGGCAATTCCAGCGGCTTCACCTTCCGCCTGCAGGATCGCGGGGGTGCCGGACAGACGGCGCTGAGCGCCGCCGGTGCACAGCTGATGGCGGCCGCGCAGAAAAGCCCCATTTTGGCCGGCCTGCGCGTGGAAGGCATGCCGGACTCTCCGCAGGTCAACCTCATCATCGACCGTGAAAAGGCCAACACCTTCGGTGTGACCTTCAGCGACATCAACGCCACCATCTCGGCCAATATGGGCTCGTCCTACGTCAACGACTTCCCCAATGCCGGCCGCATGCAGCGCGTGACGGTGCAGGCAGAGCAGGGCCAGCGCATGAAGACCGAGGATCTTTTGAACCTCAATGTCCGCAACGCCAATGGCGGCATGGTGCCGGTAAGCTCCTTCGCCACGGTGGAATGGGTGCGCGGCCCGTCGCAGGTGGTGGGTTACAACGGCTATCCGGCGATCCGTATCGGCGGCCAGTCGGCACCCGGTTACTCCTCGGGTGATGCGATTGCCGAAATGGAGCGTCTGGCGGGCGAATTGCCAAGCGGCTTCGGTTTCGAATGGACCGGCCAGTCGCTGCAGGAAATCCAGTCGGGTTCGCAGGCGCCGGCGCTTATCGGCCTCAGCGTGCTGTTCGTCTTCCTGCTTCTGGCGGCGCTTTATGAAAGCTGGTCCATCCCGCTCTCCGTCATGCTGGTGGTGCCGCTTGGCGTCATCGGTTCGGTGGCGGCGGTGATGCTGCGCGGCATGCCGAACGACGTCTACTTCCTGGTTGGCCTTGTCGCCATCATCGGGCTTTCGGCCAAGAATGCGATCCTGATCATCGAATTTGCCAAGGATCTGCGGGCGGAGGGCAAATCCACCTATGATGCGACGGTGGAGGCGGCCCACCTGCGTTTCCGGCCAATCCTGATGACCTCGCTTGCCTTCTCGCTCGGCGTGTTGCCGATGGCAATTGCATCGGGTGCCAGTGCGGCGAGCCAGAACGCCATCGGCACCGGCGTTCTGGGCGGCATGATCTCGGCGACGATCCTTGCGATCTTCTTCGTTCCCGTCTTCTTCGTATTTGTCATGAAGTTTTTCGGGGATCGGAAGAAGGACGACAAGATTGCTGCTGACGCCGTGTCGCCGGCGGAATAAAACGGATGTGAAGGCCGGGCCACATTCATGTGAATGACAGCCCGGCACGACAAGAAAAGGCACGGTGCGAAAGCGCCGTGTCACGACTGGAAGGAGACATCAGCATGCGCCGTACCAAGGCCGAGGCAGAAGAGACGCGTCAGGCGATCCTTGCCGCTGCCGAGCGTGTGTTCTTCAAAAAGGGCGTGGCCAACGCCTCGCTGGACGAGGTGGCGGCCGCAGCCGGGGTCACGCGCGGGGCGATATACTGGCATTTTTCCAGCAAGACCGACCTTTTCATCGGCCTCTATAAATCGGTGGCGCTGCCGGAATCCGATCTGCTTGATTTCGGTGATCCTGATCTCAAGGGGTTGACCCTGCTTTCCAAGATCGAGGAAGGGGCCTGCAAGTGGCTGGCGCTTCTGGCGCAGGACGAACAACGCCAGCGCATCATGACCATCAGCCTGCGCACCAGCTATTCGGACGAATTCGCCCCGGTGCTGCATGCGCAGGAAGAGCTGGACCGTTACCACAAGGAGCGGCTGGAGGCGGCTTTTCAGCGTGCGCAGGCCGAGGGCGTCTTCAACGACAACTGGACGGCGGAATCAGCACTCGGTGCGCTCTACTGGCTGATCAAAGGCATAGTTTACGACTGGCTGCTGTTCGGCAAACGTTTCGATCTGGTGAAGGAAGGCGCAGAAGCCATGCATCGTCTCATGAAGGGCTTCCAGCGTCCCCCGGCGCCATGATCAAGCGCCGTATCGTCCTGCCCGGCCGGTCAAATTTCAGTGTATTCTAAAAGACGAGCGAAATTTGCTTTACGTACCTCAAAACGGACGTTAGCTTCTTCCCTGAGCTTTGGGAGGAGTTCGCCTATGGTCAAATCAGCAAAAATCGAGGGGCAAAAACCGTTCGTTCTCACCGGCTGTCGGTGACGGCGCATGGCTTCTGCTGACGAAACTTCAGCCCCGGCCCTTGTCCGGACGGTTGGGCTGTCGAAATCCTTCGGGCCGGTTCAGGTTCTGAAAGATATCGAGATCGCGGTGCACGCCGGCGAAGTGCACGCCATCATCGGCGAAAACGGCGCCGGTAAATCGACGCTGATGAAGCTGCTGGCCGGCAATGAGAAGCCGTCGGGCGGTGAAATCCGCATTGATGGTACAGCCGTTACGCTTGGCGGGCCGGTGGATGCCGAACATCGCGGCATCGTTCTCGTCCATCAGGAAATATTGCTGGCACCCGATCTGACGGTGGCGCAGAACATCTATCTCGGCCGCGAATTGCATAAAGGTCCTGTTGTGGACGATCGCGCCATGCGCGATGGTGCGCGCAGGGCCGTTGGCGATCTCGGCGGCACGATCGATCCCGACGCCATCGTCGGCAGCCTGTCGATTGCCCAGCGGCAGCTGGTGCAGATTGCCCGCGTTCTGCTGGTGCCGCATCGCGTGGTGATTTTCGACGAGCCGACCGCGAGCCTGACGCCGATCGAGACCGACGCACTCCTGAATGTCATCCGCGATATCAGGGCGAAAGGCGTGGCCGTGCTTTATATTTCGCACCGCCTGCCGGAAGTGAAGGAGATTGCCGACCGGGTGACAGTCCTGCGCGACGGCAGGCTGGTCGCCTCGCATCCGGCCTCAGAGCTGGAGCCGGCCGATATGGCGCGGCTGATGGTGGGGCGGGATGTCGCCAAGCTTTATCCTGACCGCAATGCCGGCGGTGAGCGTGAGCCGGTTCTTGAGGTGGAGCATTTTAACGTTCCCGGTTATGCGCAGGATGCCGGTTTCCGCCTGCGCAAAGGCGAAATCCTCGGCTTCGCCGGTCTCGTCGGAGCGGGGCGGACGGAGCTGATGGAGGGCGTGCTGGGCCTGCGGGCCGGGCGGGGAACGGTTCGCCATCTTGGGCGCGCGGTCACTTTCGCCAAGCCCGAAGACAGCCTGAAGGCGGGCATCGTTTACTTGAGCGAGGATCGCAAGGGCAAGGGACTGCTGCTTACCAAGGATCTGCGCATCAATCTGACGCTTGCTTCGCTGAAGAAGTTCAGCCGGCTGTTCCAGATCGATACCCGCCGCGAGACGGCGGCGCTTGATGATGCGGTGCGCGATTTCGACATCCGCACCGGCCGCAAGGATCTGCTGGCGGGTCAGCTCTCCGGCGGCAACCAGCAGAAGCTGCTGCTCGCCAAAATGATGTTACTCGATCCCTCCATCGTCATCATCGACGAGCCGACGCGCGGCATCGACATCGGCACCAAGGAGCAGATTTACCGCTTCATCGCCGGACTTGCGGAGGAGGGGCGCTCGATCATCGTCGTTTCCTCGGAAATGCCTGAGCTGATCGGCATCTGCGACCGCATTCTGGTGATGCGTTCCGGCCGGATCGTCGGTGAAGTGACGGGGGATCGCATGACAGAAAACGACATCGTGGCGCTGGCGACCGGTGTTCACACGCAGGAACCCGCCTGAGGCTGCGGGTTTCGAAAGATATGGCCTGAAGAAAAGACAATTGAGGGGAAACATGACCGAGGCCGCAACTGACACCGGCAAGACGCCGAAGACCTCGAAGGACTGGGATCTGCGCGCCGTGGCGCCGTTTGTGGCGCTGGCCCTGCTGCTGGTTCTCGGCACCATCGCCAATCCCAATTTCATCGGCATCGACAATCTCCTGAATGTCGTCACCCGCAGCGCATTCATCGCCATCATCGCTCTTGGCGCGACCTACGTCATCACCTCGGGCGGGCTCGATCTTTCGGTTGGCGCGATGGTGGCTTTCGTCGCCAGCCTGATGATCCTGTTCATGAATAGCGGCGTCATCGCCAGTCCGCTTTTGATGCTGCTCACCGCCATGGCGCTGGCGCTCGCCATCGGGGCTGCCTGCGGGCTGACGAACGGCCTCATCACCACAATCGGCCGCATCGAACCCTTCATCGCCACGCTCGGCACCATGGGCATCTATCGCGGCTTGACCACATGGCTGTCGCAGGGCGGGGCGATCACGCTGCGCAACCCGGAAATCCAGACGCTTTATCGTCCGGTCTATTTCGGCAATGTCTTTGGCGTGCCGGTGCCGGTCATCGTCATCTTCGTCACCGCTGCGATAGCCGCCTTCGTGCTTTACCGCACCCGTTACGGGCGGCATCTGACCGCGGTAGGGTCGAGCGAGGATGTGGCGCGTTATTCCGGCATTTCGGTCGCGCGGGTGCGCACCATCGCTTATGTGGTGCAGGGGCTGTGTGTCGCCGTTGCGGTGCTGCTTTACGTGCCGCGCCTCGCTTCCACTTCGGCCACCACAGGCATGTTGTGGGAGTTGCAGGCCATCACCGCCGTCGTCGTCGGCGGCACGGCTCTGAGAGGCGGGGTAGGGCGCATCTGGGGGACGATCTGCGGCGCCTTCATTCTGGAGATCGTCGGCAACATCATGATCCTGTCGAACTTCGTCAGCGAATATCTGATCGGCGCCATTCAGGGGGCCATCATCATCATCGCCATGCTGGTGCAGCGCTCGCTCAGCCGCAGGTGACGTATCACGCCGCGCCATCTGGGGCAGGTGCGGTTGAAGGAGGAACGCCCCGGTCTTGGGAGGAAAGAGACTATGCGTAGAAAATTCATCGGCGTGGCCTTTGCCGCGCTGGCTGCGGTGCTGGCGGGCTCAGCGCATGCGCAGGACAAGAAGGTCACCATCGGCGTGTCCATTCCGGCGGCCGATCACGGCTGGACGGCGGGCGTCGTTTATCATGCCGAGCGCGTGGCGAAGCTGCTCATGCAGGAGCATCCGGGGCTTAACGTGATCGTCAAGACATCGCCGGATGCCGCCAATCAGGCCAACGCGCTGCAGGATCTTGCCGTGCAGGGGCTGGACGCGCTTGTGGTCCTGCCGTCCGATCCCGATCCGCTCGTCAACGCCATCAAGGAGATCAAGGACAAGGGCACCTTCGTTGCGCTGGTGGACCGCGCGCCGAGCGTCAACGACAATTCCATCCGCGATCTCTATGTTGCCGGCAACAACCCGGCGCTTGGCCAGGTGGCGGGTGAATACATCAAGAAAACCACGCCGGATGCGGAAGTGGTGGTCATTCGCGGCCTGCCGATCCCGATCGACCAGCAGCGTCAGGATGGGTTCGACAAGGGCATCGCCGGCTCGAACGTCAAGGTTCTCGACCGTCAGTATGGCAACTGGAACCGCGACGACGCCTTCCGCGTGATGCAGGACTATCTGACCAAATACAAGAAGATCGACGTGGTCTGGTGCCAGGATGACGACATGGCGATCGGCGTGCTGGAAGCAATCCAGCAGGCGAAACGCACCGATATCCAATATATCGTTGCGGGTGCCGGCTCCAAGGACATGATCAAGAAGGTCATGGACGGCGACAAGCTGGTGCCGGTCGACGTGCTCTATCCGCCGGCAATGGTGGCGACCGCCATGCAGCTGACGGCCGGACATTTCTATGATCAGGTGCCGGTGGCCGGGAATTATATTCTCGACGCGACATTGATCACCAAGGAGAATGCCGAGCAGTTCTACTTCCCGGATTCGCCGTTCTGATCTGATTTCCAGCTAATGCTGACGCCCGCCGCAAGGCGGGCGTCAGCATTAGGGATAAATGTCTGTCGCAGCGCGGGAAGAGGGGCGCGGCAAACATTTCGTCACACGCGGCGTCATCCTCGGGCTTGACCCGAGGATCCATCAACCGCTGAAACATGGATCCTCGGGTCAAGCCCGAGGATGACGGAGGCGAGGGCGGTGTGACAACTTAACCGTCCGTCTCTTCACCCGTTCTTCCTGAACCACGCCGAAAGATAATCCACGAAGCTGCGCACCTTGGCCGGCAGGTAGCGGCGATGCGGATAGACCGCATAAATGCCGCGGTCCTTGGAAATATAATCGTCAAACAGCGTCACCAGTTCGCCGGACTGGATATAGGGCCGGGCGATGAAGTCAGGCACCATGGCGATGCCGAGCCCGGCACGGGCGGCGCGCAGGGTCGCCTGGGGGCTGTTGACCTCGATCGGCCCGCTGATGGTCACCGAATTCGAGCCGCCATCCGGCTCCAGGTACCGCACGGTATTATGAAAGCGGGTATTGGTGTCGATGATGAAGGGAATACGGGCGAAATCCTGCGGCCCGTCGAGCGGCCCGTGCTGCGCCACGAAATCCGCCGTCGCCACCGCATAGACGCGGAAATCGGAAAGCTTGCGGGCGATGAGGCCCGAATCTTCCAGCCGGGTTATCCGGACCGCGAGGTCGAAACCTTCCTCGATCAGATCGACAAACCGGTCCTCGGCGACGATTTCCAGCGACAGTTCCGGATTTTCCTTGGCGAAATCGATCAGGCTCTGGCCGACATCGGCATCGATGAAGGTCCGCGGCACCGAAATCCGGAGCTTGCCTTTGAGGTCAGCATTCTTCTCGCGCACGAGATCGGCGAGGTTGTCGATCTCCTTCAGTATGTCGGAGGCGGTACGGTAATAGGTGTGCCCGGCCTCGGTCAGCGAAAACTGCCTTGTTGTGCGGTTAAGGAGCAGCGCGCCGAGATCGTCTTCCAGTTCCCGGACGTACTTGGACAAAAGCGCCTTGGAGCGTCCCGTCTTGCGCGCGGCGGCGGAAAAGCCCTCCGCCTCGACAACATCGATAAAGGCGCGGATGCGGGTCAGCGTGTCCATGGAAATCCTCCGGTTCGTTCCATATAATTGAACGCTGAAGGGCGACTGTTCAACCCTAAATTCATTGCTGAAAAAATCCGCTAAATGGTGAAAAAAACCTCTTGATTATGACTGCGAATATTCTTATCTCCCGTGCTGCCCAAAGTCGCACGTGCCCATGTGTGTCCGCCGATTCCTCGATGTGGTGAGGATTTCGGTAAGGTACCTGGAACTAACCCCTCCAGTCGCTATTCCGGCCAACCGGGAAATGCGAGGACATATGAAGCAACGACGGTGCGGGCCTTTCTGGTTCTCTGCCGGCTTTCCATCAGCCGGGGTACTGAAGAGGCACACCATCATTGCCTGAAGTGCGGTCGGGTCAATCCCTCCAATCGATGGCAGACAAAGCCGAATGATGCTCTGGCAGGGCATCGTTCATATTCACGCCTTGAGCGTATGCTATCGATTCTGCGCCTCCACCGGCTGATTCGAATGCATATCTCGAGCGTCCTTTGTCCTCCGGATTTTTCCGGAGTCGGTTTTTATAGGGAATATATCGATGACGACTGCACGCATTCTCGACTTCATCAAGACCCGACGTCCCGAAGGCCCTTGCCTTGTGGTTGATCTCGACGTCGTGCGCGACAATTTCAACGCGTTCCGGCATTCCCTGCCGAACAGCGCGATCTATTATGCCGTCAAGGCAAACCCGGCTCCGGAAATCCTGAAGCTGCTCGCTTCGCTCGGCTCCAGCTTCGATTGCGCCTCCGTGGCTGAAATCCAGATGGCGCTCGATGCCGGTGCGACGGCCGACCGTATCTCCTTCGGCAACACCATCAAGAAGGAACGCGATGTCGCCCGCGCTTACGCGCTCGGCATCGATCTCTTCGCCGTTGATAGCCATGAGGAAGTCGAAAAGGTTGCCCGTGCCGCCCCTGGCGCGCGCGTATTCTGCCGCGTGCTGACGGATGGCGAAGGCGCTGAATGGCCGCTGTCGCGCAAGTTCGGCTGCGTGCCGCAGATGGCCGTCGATGTTCTGGTCTATGCGCATCAGATGGGTCTGGAATCCTACGGCGTGTCTTTCCATGTCGGTTCGCAGATGATGAATCTCGACGCATGGGATGCCGCACTTGCCGATGCAAAGCGGGTCTTCGCTTCACTGTCCAAGCAGGGCATCCACCTGCAGATGGTCAATATGGGCGGTGGTTTCCCGACCAAGTACCTGCGCGACGTTCCTGCCGCCGAAGAATACGGCCAGGCAATCGACACGGCACTGCGCAAGCACTTCGGCAACCAGATCCCGAAGACGATCATCGAGCCGGGCCGCGGCATGGTTGGCAATGCGGGCGTCATCAAGGCGGAAGTTGTTCTCGTCTCGAAGAAGTCCGACAATGACAACCACCGCTGGGTGTTCCTCGACATCGGCAAGTTTGGCGGTCTCGCCGAGACGATGGATGAGGCTATCCGTTACCCGATCCGCACCGAGCGTGACCAGGACGAGATGCAGCCCTGCATTCTGGCCGGCCCGACCTGCGACAGCGCCGACGTGCTGTATGAAAAGAACATGTACCCGCTGCCGGTCTCGCTGACTATCGGCGACGAAGTTCTGATCGAAGGTACCGGCGCTTATACGACGACCTATTCGGCAGTTGCCTTTAATGGCTTCGAGCCGCTGAAGGCCTACGTCATCTAAGGCATCCGACCGAAAAGTGTACGCGCTTTCGGGAAATCCGATGCTGATTGAAAGTCCGAACGCCGTCCGCTGAAAAGGGCGGCGTCTCGACCAAGCTTCCGTTCCGGCTTTGCCGATTGTGCTGTTGCGCAAATCCCTGCTTGCTGCTCCTCTTCCAGCCGAGGAAAGCGTGTCGGCGGGCCGGAACGGCTCCACCATTTTTCATCAAGGGCCGCGTGTGGGCGGTTGTGTGACGGGAGGCCAAGGATGGCCGCTCTTTTGAATTCGGTACGGGCATTTTTCACACCGCAGACATTTCATGTCGATCAGGAAAATCCGGGCGATGTCGTTGCCCGTGAGAACCTGCTGGACCGCGCCATGGGCGCCGGCCGCCGCCGCAAGTCTTCCGAGAAGCTGCGTGCCGGCCGCGTTCCGGCCGAAGGCCTGGCGCTGGTCGCCCGTGATGAGGACGGCCATGTCATCGCCACGGTGCGCCTGTGGAATGTCGAAGCCGGCATTTCGCGCGAAGGCCGCGCGGTTGAAGCGCTGCTGCTCGGCCCGCTGGCCGTCGATGCCGCCCATGAGGGCAAGGGCATCGGCTCTGCACTGATGCGCGCAGCGATCGCCGAGGCTACCAGACGCGGCCATGGCGCCATCCTTCTGGTCGGCGATGCGCCCTATTACGAGCGCTTCGGCTTTTTCGCCAACAAGGCGCAGCACCTGATCATGCCCGGCCCGTTCGAGCGCAGCCGTTTCCTGGCGCTGGAACTGAAAGCCGGCTGGCTGGAAGGCGCTGCCGGTCTTCTGGTGGCAAATGGCCGCCGGCTTTCGGCCTGAGCGATATCCGTTGATACCATTCCCCGGCTGAAAGGCCGGGGTTTGGTCTGCTGACCAGGCTGGCAGCCAACTTTGACGTCATCCGCGGCCTTGTGGCGAGGATCTAACCCCGTCGAATAAAATCAATACGTCGGAAGATCCTCGGGGCAGGCCCGAGGATGACGTCGGCGCAATTGGCATGACTTCCTTCTCATCGGACGACGCCGCTCTTCTTTCGTGTCCGGTTAAGGCGAAAATCCTGAAAGCCTATTCGAATAACAGTCTTGTGCCTCGTCCAGAAATTTGAACCGGACAGCAATGTGACAAGTTCGGCATGTCGCAGGAGGACTGCCACGGCTTTGCCAACGGTCGCTCCGTCAAGAAACCAGTCTTTGTCGTTTCCACCCCATGGTCCATGCGGCCAAACCTTCCCCGCCGATAATTTTCCCGCACGCCTCTTGCCCTTGCGATTTTGCGGGTATATACCCGAGACAAATGCCAAACGATAGCTGCCACTGCATTCTGTTGCGCAAAGCATCCCGCAAGGTCTCGTCCTATTATGACGAGGCGCTGGCACCGCTTGGCGTCAATATTGGCCAGTTCAGCCTGTTGCGGAACATCAATCGCACTGCGCCGGTCTCGCTCACCGATCTTGCCGCGCGGGTAGAGCTGGATCGCTCCACCGTCGGCCGCAATGCCAGGGTGCTGGCGCGCATGGGGCTGGTGGCGATCGGCCACGGCGAGGACCAGCGGGAGGCGATGCTGACCGTGACGGAGGAGGGGCAGGCGATCCTGAAGACGGGCGCACCGCTCTGGGACAGCGTTCAGGACGAGATCGAGGCCCGGCTGGGGCCGGAAAAGACCGCGCAATTGCAGGAACTGCTCGCCGGCCTGTAATTTTTTGATCATGAAGCGGGTATCTGCCCGTAAAATCGGGTATATACCCGCAAGACTCGGCCAAAGGCCACGGGAAAGGGACCTTGAACATGCTCTCCACACGCCTTGCCAGCTGGATGGCCGGCAGAAACCTGCATTATGGCTGGCTGGTCGCCGCCACCACCTTTCTGACCATGCTGGCCACCGCCGGGGCCATGGGCTCTGCGGGGGTGATGATCCAGCCGCTGCATCAGGAATTCGGCTGGGATATCGCCGATATTTCTTCCGCCATGGCTGTCCGGCTGGTGCTTTTCGGCCTGCTCGGGCCTTTTGCCGCCGCCTTCATGAACCATTTCGGCATCCGCCAGGTGGTGTCGACGGCGCTTGCGCTGATCATGGGCGGCATCGTCGCCTCGTTTTTCATGACAGAGGTCTGGCAATTGCTGCTGCTGTGGGGCGTGGTGATTGGTGTCGGCACCGGCATGACGGCGCTGGTGCTGGGCGCCACGGTTGCCACGCGCTGGTTTTCCAAACGCCGCGGGCTGGTGATCGGCCTGATGACGGCCAGCAACGCCACCGGCCAGCTGGTTTTTCTGCCGCTTCTGGCGGCGCTGACGGAAGCCTATGGCTGGCGGACAGCCCTGACACTTTCCGTCGTGGTGATTGCGGTCGCCATGATCCTCGTGCTGCTTCTGATGCGCGACCACCCTGCCGATCTCGGCCTGCCGGCCTATGGCGAGACTGTCGTGGCGCACCCGCCCAGGCAGGATCACAGGTTCCTCGCAACGCTGATCTCGCCGATACTGACGCTGAAAAGCGTCTCCGGCAACCCGGTCTTCTGGGTGCTGTTCGGTACTTTCTTCGTCTGCGGCCTTTCCACCAACGGCCTCATCCAGACCCACTGGATTTCGATCTGCGGTGATTTCGGCATGGCCGCCGTCACGGCGGCGGGTACGCTGGCGGTTATCGGTATTTTCGATTTCTTCGGCACCATCTTCGCCGGCTGGCTTTCCGACCGTTTCGACAATCGTTTCCTGCTGTTCTGGTTTTACGGTCTGCGTGGCCTGTCGCTGCTTTATCTCTCCTTTTCCGGGTTCAGCTTCGTGGAGCTTTCGGTCTTTGCCGTCTTTTACGGGCTGGACTGGGTGGCGACCGTGCCGCCGACCGTGAAGCTCGCCGCCGAGAATTTCGGCCGCGAGAAGGCGGGGCTGGTGTTCGGCTGGGTCTTTGCCGGCCATCAGCTGGGTGCCGCCACCGCCGCCTTCGGCGCAGGTTTCTTCAAGAGCGACTTTGATACCTATATGCCCGCGCTGCAGATTGCCGGTCTGATGTGCATGATTGCCGCCGTCTCGGTGCTGCTGCTCAGAAAGCCGGGCTCCGCCACCCTTGCGCCGCAGGCAGCGTGACCGCTGCCCATGGGTCGGACAATGCGGGCGGCGGCGGATGATTTTCCGCCGCCGCCTCTTTTCGCCCAATCACTTGCCGCAAAATTGCTCCCCGCTTTTCCCCGTTGCCCCGTTCGGCCGCATCATTGTTCCCGCAACCGGTAAGGAAGGGTGATACGCGCGGCGCCCTTCGCGAACCGGAGGCCGGCATCGACAAGCATGGTTCTGGCAGACCATGTTTCGGAAAGGCGCCCCGCAATGCCAGAAGCGGGGAGGGACCGATCCGATAGGTGCCGTGACAATACCCTGACCAAAGCGGGCCGGTATCACGGTTTAAAAGATACGGTCCGGCAAATGCACGACTTTCACCACCACACTTCCATTCCATCCGCATTTGCCGGACCGATGGCCCGCCCCGCTGCCTTGCCGCCGCGGTGAATTTCCGTGCACAAAGCGCTTTGGACTTGTTAACCTCCCATTCTGAAACGTTGTAGATTTCAACGGCTCCGGCTGTACCTGCTGGCCGACATGGTCTAAACCGCTGTTCATCTTTTCACGCTCGATGGATATGAGAAGGCCTCTCCGATGACCGATCCCAAAGCGCTTGCAGCCCGTTTTCCCGGCGATTTCCTGTTCGGCGTCGCAACCGCCTCGTTCCAGATCGAAGGTGCCACCAAGGCCGATGGCCGCAAACCCTCCATCTGGGATGCCTTCTGCAACATGCCGGGCCATGTTTTCGGGCGGCACAATGGCGATATCGCCTGCGACCATTATAATCGCTGGGAAGAAGACCTCGATCTCATCAAGGAGATGGGCGTCGAGGCCTATCGTTTCTCCATCGCCTGGCCGCGCATCATTCCTGACGGTTTCGGGCCGATCAACGAGAAGGGGCTCGATTTTTACGACCGGCTCGTTGATGGCTGCAAGGCGCGCGGCATCAAGACCTATGCGACGCTTTACCATTGGGACCTGCCGCTGACGCTGATGGGCGACGGCGGCTGGGCCTCGCGCTCCACCGCCCATGCCTTCCAGCGTTACGCCAAGACCGTCATGGCCCGCCTCGGCGACCGACTGGATGCGGTGGCGACCTTCAACGAGCCGTGGTGCGCGGTGTGGCTCAGCCATCTCTACGGTATTCACGCGCCGGGCGAGCGCAATATGGAGGCGGCCCTTGCCGCCATGCACCACATTAATCTTGCCCATGGTTTTGGCGTCGAGGCATCGCGCCATGTCGCGCCGAAGGTGCCAGTGGGACTGGTGCTGAACGCCCATTCCGTCATTCCCGCTTCCGACAGCGAAGCTGATCTGCAAGCGGCCGAACGGGCCTTCCAGTTCCACAATGGCGCGTTTTTCGATCCGGTCTTCAAGGGTGAATATCCGGCGCAGATGATGGAAGCGCTGGGCAGCCGCATGCCCGTCGTGGAGGCGGAAGACCTCGCCATCATCAGCCAGAAGCTCGACTGGTGGGGCCTGAATTATTACACACCGATGCGGGTTGCCGACGATGCGACGCCGGGTGCGGAGTTCCCCGCCACCAAACCGGCTCCCGCCGTCAGCGATGTGAAGACCGATATCGGCTGGGAGGTTTATGCGCCGGCGCTGCAGTCGCTGGTCGAGACGCTCTACAAGCGTTACGACCTGCCGGAATGCTACATCACCGAAAACGGCGCCTGCTATAATATGGGCATCGAAAACGGTGAGGTGGATGACCAGCCGCGGCTCGATTATTATGCCGAACACCTCGGCATCGTCGCCGATCTCATCCGCGATGGTTACCCGATGCGCGGTTATTTCGCCTGGAGCCTGATGGATAATTTCGAATGGGCCGAAGGCTATCGCATGCGCTTCGGCCTCGTGCATGTGGATTATGACACGCAGGTACGCACGCTGAAGAACAGCGGCAAATGGTACAGCGCGCTGGCTTCGGGGTTTCCGAAGGGCAACCATGGTGTGGTGAAGGGGTAAGCCCACCCATGGCGTGATTGCGTCAAAGCACCGACCTCTCGTTCGTCATCCTCGGGCTTGACCCGAGGATCCACGCTCGGGTCGTCTTGATGGATCCCCGGGGTCAAGCCCGAGGATGACGGAGAGCAACTTCGAAAGTTCCGTCCCCTTATTATCAGTTTCCCAAACTTTTTTATCGGTTACCTGGCGGTGCCTGCTTGTGCCCGCCAGCCCGTCGCCTATGTCAGACAGGCTACGAAGCGTAGCGCCCGTTCTGTCACCCAAGGGGTAGGGCGGGCTGGTCCTCCCAAGGGAAAACGAACATGCTTATCGAAAAACTCAACTGGCGTTATGCCACCAAGAAAATGGACCCTTCCAAGCCGGTGTCCGAAGACAAGGTCGAGCGCATCGTCGAGGCGGCGCGGCTCGCGCCCACCTCCAGCGGTCTTCAGCCTTTCGAGGTGATCGTTGTCACCGATCCTGACGTGCGCGCCAAGATCCGCGAGATCGCCTGGAACCAGGCGCAGGTCACCGATGGCTCGCATCTGCTGGTATTTGCGGCGTGGGACAACTACACCGAAGAGCGGATCAACCATATGTTCGATCTGGTCAATGAAGAACGCGGCATCAAGAATGAAGGCTGGGAAGCCTATCGTCAGATGCTGCTCACCTCCTATCCGCAGCGCGACCAGCAGGTGAATTTCGAACATGCCGCCCGTCAGGCCTATATCGGTTTCGGCATGGCGGTGGCGCAGGCCGCTTTCGAGGGCGTTGATTCCACCCCGATGGAAGGTTTTGATCCGGCCAAGCTCGATGAAATTTTGGGCCTTCGTGAAAAGGGTCTGCGCTCCGTTACCATCCTGCCGCTGGGTTATCGCCAGCCCGATGGCGACTGGCTGGTGAACCTGAAAAAGGTGCGCCGCCCGCTCGAGGAATTCACCAGCCGCGTGTGATTTTCATATCGTCGCGAAATCTTGACTACCGCAGGGTCGCCAAGGCGGCTTTGCGGTAGATTTTTTCTCTCTTTTCAGATAATTGAAAAAACATCCCTGTTAAAAGGTGGCGCCTGCGGGCAAGTATGCGCCATCGAATTGCCGATCCCCGGCATTTCTGAGTGAAAGCCTGACGAAATGACCCGGAAAATCAGCTGTCATCGAATGTGCCCCTAGGCTGCATGAAGAGAGCGGTTTCGTGCCGCAGCAGGATTTTTTGAGACCCGATCCGTCACGCGTTTTCCCAGAGTTTACAATGAATTTTCCATCATCCGCGGCACCGCCCGCGACCCGGCCACAGGCGGCCCCGGAGCGGGCGGTCAACGACCCGATGGTCACGTTTGAAGGCGTGACCAAGACATTCGGCGGTACGAGCGGCAAGCCCGGCTTTGCTGCTCTGGCCGGTATCGATTACGTCGTGCCGAAAGGCTCCATCACCGGCATCATCGGCCGCTCCGGCGCTGGCAAGTCGACGCTTATCCGCCTCGCCAACGGCCTTGAAAAACCCTCGTCCGGCCGTGTGGTCGTCGATGGTGTCGATGTCGCGGCGCTGGATGAAAAGAACCTGCGCACGCTACGCCGTTCCGTCGGCATGATCTTCCAGCACTTCAATCTTCTCTCCTCGCGCACCGCTTTCGACAATGTGGCTTTGCCGCTCGAAATATCGGGCATGGGCAAAAGGGAAATCGAGACCCGCGTTGGACCGCTGCTTGATCTCGTCGGGCTCTCCGACAAGGCGAAGCGTTATCCGGCGGAACTCTCCGGTGGCCAGAAGCAGCGTGTCGGCATTGCCCGCGCGCTTGCCACCCAGCCGAAGCTGCTCCTGTCCGACGAAGCGACCTCGGCGCTCGATCCGGAAACGACGCAATCCATTCTCGAGCTTCTGAAGCGCATCAATGCCGAGCTTGGTCTCACCGTGCTGCTCATCACCCACGAGATGGAGGTGGTGAAGACCATCGCCTCGCAGGTGGCTGTCATCGACAGGGGCCTGATCGTCGAGGAAGGTACGACCTTCGACATTTTCACCGCGCCGAAACACGAGACGACCCGCAGCCTGCTGTCGTCCTCGGTCGGCGTGAAGCTGCCGCACTGGGTCACTTCGGGTCTGAAGCCTCAGGCGGCGGAAGGCGACCGCGTTCTGGTACGTCTGGTCTTCTTCGGCGAAACGGCGTTTCAGCCGCTGACGGCCCGCCTGGTCGCTGAAATCGGCCCTGACGTGAACATTCTTGCCGGCACCATCGAGGAAATTTCCGGCGAACCCTTCGGCTCGCTGGTGGTCTCCTATCCGGCCTCGGCGGAAGTCACGGCCCGCGCCGGCCGCTTTTATGCGGAAACCGGTCTTCACACGGAGGTGCTCGGTTATGTCGCCTGATATGATCTTCAACCTTCTCTTGAAGGGCCTGCTGCAAACCCTGCATATGGTCGCGGTCGCCGGCATCGTCGGCTCCATCATCGGCGTGCCGATGGGCGTTTTCCTCGCCACCAGCGGCAAGGGCGAACTGTTTCCAGCACCGATGACCAACCGTATTCTCGGCCTCATCGTCAACGCGGCGCGCTCAACACCCTTCATCATTCTTGTCGTGGCCATCATTCCCTTCACCCGGCTGGTGGCGGGCACATCGATCGGCACCAGTGCGGCCATCGTGCCGCTGACGGTCGCGACCGTTCCCTTCATTGCAAGGCTGGTGGAGGCGGCAATCCGCGAGGTGGACAAGGGTCTGATCGAAGCCGCCCGCGCCATGGGTGCGACACCGCTGCAGATCGTCACCAAGGTGCTGCTTGCCGAAGCAAAGCCCGGCATCACGCTGGCGCTCACGCTTACGCTGGTCAGCCTCATCGGTTATTCGGCCATGGTCGGTGCTGTTGGCGGCGGCGGGCTGGGCGATCTCGGCATCCGCTATGGCTACCAGCGCTTCATGCCTGACGTGATGCTGGCCGTGGTTCTGGTGCTCATCGTGCTGGTGCAACTGGTGCAGAGCGCCGGCGACCGGCTGGCGCGCAGCTTCGACAAGCGGACCCGCAAGAATTAACTGCGTTTATAATAACAACCCAAGGAGACACCCATGAAAAAACTCATCCTCGCGGCTTCGCTCGCCGCTCTCTTCACCGCCGGTCAGGCGCTGGCCGAGACCATCAAGATCGGCGTTACCCCCGCCGAGCACGCGCAGATCATGGAGCAGGTGAAGAAGATTGCGGCCGCCAAGGGCCTCGATATCGATATCATCGAATTCTCCGATTATGTCGTGCCGAACCAGGCGCTGAACGATGGCGAGCTGCAGGCCAATTCCTTCCAGCACCAGCCTTACCTCGACAACCAGATCGCTGACCGCAAGTTCGATCTCGTCAGCGTCGGCACCACCATCACCACCCCGATGGGCGTTTATTCCAAGAAGGTGAAGAACCTTGACGAGCTGAAGGACGGCGCGACCATCGGCATTCCGAACGACCCGACCAATGGCGGCCGTGCGCTTCTGGTTCTCGCTTCCAAGGGCGTTCTCAAGGTCAAGGAAGAAGCCGGCCTGAAGGTAACGCCTGCCGACATCACCGAAAACCCGAAGAACATCCAGATCGTCGAACTTGATGCTGCCCAGCTGCCCCGTTCGCTTGACGACACCGACGCTTCGGTCATCAACACCAACTATGCCACGGCAGCGGGCCTGAACCCGAAGAAGGACGCCATCGCGATCGAAAGCGAAAAGTCCCCTTACGCCAACATCATCGCCGTCCGTGCGCAGGACAAGGACAAGCCCTGGGTGAAGACGCTGGTGGAATCCTACCACAGCCCGGAAGTGAAGGCCTTCATTCTGGAAAAGTATAACGGCACGGTCATCCCGTCCTGGTAATCCCTGTTCGCCCTGGCGGACGTTTCGGCCTCTCCCGTTCGCGGGGGAGGTTTTTTCTTTGTGGCGCGCGTTTAAATCCATTTTTTATGAAAAACCCCCGGCATTTCATGGAAGGATTTTTCAGGTTCGCAGCCAGACTGTCGTTTTATACCCGTATCTTTTTGGGGCGTCGTCACAATGCCGTTTAACGGCTTTTGAATGTTTCCTTCGCAAGATGATGCTTTCGAAGGGGAATTTATGCGGATTGCGCCGCGAAACATTGGGGAATATTTGCCGGTCGGGCGCAGAACCGCCGTCGGCATCGTATTGTCCACTTTTGCGCTGGTGCTTCTCATCGTCACCGCGCTGGTGCTGTCCGCCCTCAGCCAGGTCCGGGAAAAGGCGAACCTGCTTGACAATGCCCGCTCCCGCGAGACCACGGCGGGTGCTCTGGTCACCTTCCGCGAGCAGCTTGGCGCCACGCTTAACGACTACGCCGCCTGGGACGATGCCGCCGAATATGTCTATGCGCCAGACAGGTTCGACTGGATAGCCAGCAATTACGGCGACATGACGGTCAACAACGATCTCTTCGATACCGCTGTCGTTCTCGACGAGGCTGGTGGGGTTCGCATGGCCTACCAGAACGGCAAGCCCGTCACATGGGCGCCTGACGCCTATTTCGCTGCAGGTCTGGAGGAGATGATCGAACGCGTGCAGGCCATGCGTCCGGGCATCACTTCCCAGGTCACCGGTTTTGTCAAAACCGACGATGGCGTTGCTGCCACGGGCGTTGCGCTGGTGCGGCTGAAGTCTGGTGCTCTGCCGCCCGTTGGTGCGGAGCGGCGTTATCTGATTTTCGCCCGCCATCTCAAACAGGCGATGGTGGACAAGCTTGCCCGCAACTACGTCATCGATGGTTTGGAACTGCAATATGGCGACGCGCCTTCGGCCAACCATGTGGATATCGTCAATCCGCTCGGCGATGTGCTGGCGCGGCTCGTCTGGCGTTCGCATTTGCCGGGCGATGTCAGTTTCCACGAGGCGCGGCCGGTGGTCTTCACCGCGCTCGGTATTGCCGGCACGTTCTTTCTGGTACTGCTCATCATCGGCTCGGCCACGCTTGACCGGCTGAAGGCGGATGAGGCGGCAGCAAGGGAAGAGGCGCTGCGCGACCGCCTGAGCGGGCTCAGCAACCGCGCCGGTCTGTTTGCCAAGCTGAACCGCATGGTGGGCAAGGCCCGTCACGACAGAACCGATATCAAGCTGCTCTACCTCGATCTCGACGGTTTCAAGGAAATCAACGATTCCTACGGCCATGCCGCCGGTGACCGGCTGATCAAGGGCGTGGCGGCAGCACTTCGGGTGCTGGTGCCGGAAGGCGCGGTGCTGGCGCGGCTCGGCGGCGATGAATTCGCCATCGCCATTCAGGGCAACGATGTCTGGTCGGAAGGCCGCAAGCTGTGTCTGGCGCTGCTCGAACTTTTCACCGAACCCTTCAGCATCGGTGAAAGGGTGGCGAGCATCGGCTGCAGTATAGGCACCTCGGTTTCCCGTGCCGGTGATATCAATGGCGAGGAACTGCTGCGCCGGGCCGATATGGCCATGTATCAGGCCAAGGAGAACGGGCGCGGGCGTTACGTTTCCTATGAGCTGAAGATGGATGCGCTGCGTGAGGAAAAGCTGCAGCTCGAGGCTGATCTTCGCTGCGCCATCCTCAACGACGAGATTACCGTGGTCTATCAGCCGGTCGTCAACGCTGCGACGCGCTGCATTACCGGGGTGGAAGCGCTGGCGCGCTGGCAAAGGCCGGGGCATGGCTTCGTGCCACCGGATATCTTCATCGCGGCTGCCGAAACCAGTGGCCTCATCGACCGGCTTGGCCTTATGGTTCTGCACAAGGCCTGCGAGACGGCGCGGCAATGGCCGTCCATCAAGCTATCCGTCAACATTTCACCCGTGCAGTTCCGAAATCCCGCCTTTTCCGGTCATGTGGCGGATATTCTCGCGGCGACGCAGACGCCATCCGAACGGTTGCGGCTGGAAATGACGGAAGGCTATTTCATCCAGCATCCGGAGCGGGCTGGTGCTGCGATCGACAAGCTGAAACAGCTTGGCCTGCATATTGCGCTTGATGATTTCGGTGCCGGATTTGCAAGCGTCGGATATCTGCGCCGCTTCGGTTTCGACCGGATGAAGATCGACCGGTCACTGGTCGTGGCGCTGGAACATGGCGGGCGCTCTCTGGAAATGCTGCAGGCCACCGTGGCGCTGGCGAAATCGCTCGATATTCCGGTGACGGCGGAAGGCATCGAGACCGAAGAACAGGCCGCCATCCTGCATCTGTGCGGCTGCGACGAGTTGCAGGGTTACCTGTTTTCGAAACCGGTGGCCGCCGAAGACATCACCATCATGGTGGAAGCGCAGAACGCGCCGCTCTTTGCACTTCGGGCAGGGGCGTAAACGACATCAATTGATGCGTGTTGACTGTTGCGGCAGCCGTTGTGTCACGGGGCAACCGTCCTGAACCTTGGTCCAGGACGAGACGTTGAGCTTCATCTCGCAACGCGCCAGATAGGAGCCGCCATCCACCTTCAGGCAGGATGTCTGGCCGAGTTCGAACATGGTGCCGCGATTTCGGCATTTGCAATTGTGAGCATCCGCCAAGGTGGGTATGAGGGCCATGATCAGCCCGGCTATGAGCACTCCAGAACGCATGGCTGAGGCTCCAAAGGACATGCCCCAGATTATACCTCTCCGAGAATATAGTCAAAATGGCCGTGCCTGCGGGTGGGCGCAGCTGATGGCCGTGGCCCGCTCCACCCCTCCCGATTTCAGCCGATCAAGATCGCCCTGATATCATTCACATTGGTCAGCGTCGGCCCCGTCACCACGAGATCACCGACCCCTTTGAAAGCGGTATAGCTGTCGTGGTTTACGAGCGACTGGCGCGGATCGACACCGGCAGCGCGCATGCGGGCAAGCGTATCCGGTGTCACCACCGCCCCTGCCGCATCCTCCACGCCGTCTATGCCGTCGCTGTCGCCGGCAATCGCCCAGATGCCGTCAGCACCCTTCAGCGTCAGTGCAAGGCTCAGCAGAAACTCCGTGTTGCGGCCGCCTTTGCCGGCCGGTCCCTTGCCGCCAACTCCCCTGTTCAGCGTGACCGTGGTTTCGCCGCCCGAAAGCAAAACGGCCGGGCCTTTGACCGGCAGGCCCTTGCGGCTGGCGGAGAGAGCAATGCCGGCCATGACCGCGCCGACATCCCTGGATTCACCTTCGAGGGAATCGCCGAGGATAAGCGGCGTAAGGCCAAGCTTCACCGCCTCATCCGCCGCCGCCTGCAGGGCAAGCGAGGGGGCCGCGATCATCCTGACATCCTCGTCGATATCGCCGGCCTTCGGTGTTTCTTCGCCCTTTTCCAGCACCCTGCGCACGGTTTCGGGAAGATCGAGCTCATAACGCGAGACGATTTCCCGCACGGTTTCAATATCGCTTGGATCGGCAACCGTCGGGCCGGAGGCGATTTCGGAGGGGTCGTCTCCGGGCACGTCGGAAATCAGCAGTGAAACAACCTTGGCCGGCTTGGCGGCCAGCGCCAGCCGTCCGCCCTTGATGCGGGAGAGGTGCTTGCGCACGGCGTTCATTTCCGAAATCGTCGCGCCGCTGGCCAAGAGGGCACGATTGACGGCCATCTTGTCGGCAAGCGTCATGCCTTCGGCGGGGGCGACCATCAGCGCCGAACCGCCGCCGGAAATCAGCGCGATCACCATGTCCTCGGCGGTCAGGCCTTCAACGGCGGCGAGAATGCGTTTGGCCGCCTCAGCACTTTTGTCATCAGGTACGGGATGGGAAGCCTCGATAATCTCGATACGGGAGGTTGGGACGGCATGGCCATAACGGGTCACCACCACACCGGAGAGATCGACATCCGCCCAGGCCTTGTCGAGTGCTGCGGCCATGGCGGCCGAGGCCTTGCCCGCCCCCACCACCACGCAGCGGCCTTTGGGCGGGGAGGGAAGGTGGTGTTGCAGCACCTTCGCCGGATCGGCGCTTGCGACTGCCGCCATGAAAATCCGGTTGAGGGCGTCTTTGGCGCGGCTGTCATTCCATGCGGTCATCGGTTCACACTCCAATCCAGAGCGCGCCAAGCGCCAAAAGGGCGGGCAGCGCCTGAATGAACAGGATCTTCATGGTATTGGCGGTAACGGCACCGAAAATACCGGCCACCAGAACGCAGGTAAGGAAGAAGACCTTGAAGCTCAGCCCGGTATCGCCCTGCATGAGCCCATAGATCAGCCCGGCTGCCAGAAACCCGTTATAAAGCCCCTGATTGGCGGCCAGCACCTTCGTCTGCCGGGCGAAATCCGCCGAGAGACCAAAGGCCTTGCGGCCGGCCGGCTTTTCCCACAGCAGCATTTCCAGAATGACGATGTAAATGTGGATGGCCGCAACCACGGCAATCAGAATGCTGGCGATCATCGGCGGTTTCCTCCAAAACCCTGATGTCCGTGGTGCATCGGTTCTCTTGAGAAGAACGGCAGCGAACGGACAATTCCGTTTTAACGGCGGGACGAAGCGCTGCAAGGGCTTAATCCTCTCTTCCCGTGCAAACTGTTGATGAGCGACAGCCTGTTGCTTGACTCTTTGCTGAAATAGGAACAAAACAAGAACAGCAAGATTGAAAATCCGGAATTGAAAACCGTCATGCCATGCAAAAGCGCGCGGACCAGTTGCTCGTTGTCGAAGAGCTGCGTGAAAGGCTGGAAAGGATCGGTAACGGCCCTGAACGGCTGCACGAGACCCTGCCTTTCGGCGTGGATGCCATCGACCATCACCTGCCGGGAGGCGGGCTGAAGCTCGGTTGCCTGCATGAGCTGAGTGGCGGCGGCAATGGCGCTGCCGATGGGGCAGCGGCAGCGCTGTTTGCTGCCGGTGTGGCGGCACGGCTTTCCGGCAAGGTTTTATGGTGTGTCACCCGGCGGGATCTGTTCATGCCGGGCCTGACGCAGGCCGGCCTGTCGCAGAACCGGCTCATCATCGTTGAATGCCGCGATGAGAAAGGCGTGCTCGACTGTTTCGAGGAGGGCTTGCGCTGCAATGGTTTCGGCGCGGTGATGGGTGAAGTGGCGAAACTGCCGATGACCGCCTCTCGGCGGCTGCAGCTGGCGGCGGAAACCTCTGGGGTTACCGGCATCGCCATCCGCCGCTTCCGGCGTCAAGCCGATGCGGCGCTGTTCGGGGAGCCGACGTCGGCGGTGACCCGCTGGCGCATTTCCGTGCGGCCTTCATCCCCCCTGCCGGTGCCGGGGGTGGGCAGGCCGCGCTGGTTTCTCGAACTTTTGCGATGTCGCGGCGGCGAAAGTGCCGAATTTGAAGTGGAAGCCTGTGATGCAAAGGGTCGTCTCGCTCTACCTGCCGACATGGCCGACGGATCGTTTCCGGCGTCTTTCGGGCAAGAACGCGCCGCCGGCTGAAAAGCCGCTGGTCATGATTGGTCGTCAGGGCAGCCGCCGGCTGGTGCTGGCGCTCGACAAGGCGGCAAAGGCGGCGGGCATCCGCCCCGGCACACCGGTCAGCAAGGCGCAGGCGCTGGTGCCGGGTCTTCTCGTTGAAGATCTGGATGCGGCTGGTGATGCCCGCGCCCTGCAGCAGCTGGCCTTTCATTTCCTGCGCATCTATGCCCCGATCGTCGCCGCCGACCCACCCGACGGGCTGGTGCTGGACACGGCGGGTGCGGATCATCTGCACGGCAATGAGACGCTGATGCTGAGCGGCATGGTCAACCGCCTGCATGCCGCCGGTTTCTCTGCCCGTGCCGCCATTGCCGATAGCTGGGGTGCGGCCCATGCGCTGGCGCGTTTTAGCCGTGACGCGATCAGCATCGTGCCGTCGGGCGGGCAGCGGGCGGCGATCAGCGGCTTGCCGCTTGCTGCGCTCAGGCTGGAGGAGCGTATCGTTTCCGGGCTGAAGGTGCTCGGTTTCCGCAGCATCGGCGAGCTTGCCGAAGCCCCGCGCGCGCCGCTGACCCTGCGTTTCGGCCCCGAGATCGTTCGCCGTCTTTCCCAGGCGCTCGGCGAGATCGGCGAACCCATCGAACCGGTGCGCGTGGCCGAACTGGTGGAGGTGCGGCGCGCCTTTCCCGAACCCATCGCAGCGGCGGAAACGATTGCCCGTTATAGCCAAAAGCTGGTTGCCGAACTTTGCGTCGCGCTGGAAAAACGCGGCCTCGGCGCGCGCCGGGTCGATCTGGTGCTGCACCGGGTGGATAGCGGCCTGCAGGCCATACGGGCCGGCACGTCCAGACCGGTGCGCGATGTCAAACAGCTTGTCCGGCTTTTGACTGACCGCATCGACACTATCGATCCCGGCTTCGGCATCGAGATGATGGTGCTGACCGCCACCCATGCCGAGCCGCTTATCGCCGCGCAGGCCCGTTCTTCGCTTCTGGAGGAAGTCCGTGCGGAAATCGCCGATACGGTCGATGTCATCCTCAATCGCGGCCACCGGGTCTATCGTTATGCGGCGGTGGCAAGCGATGTGCCGGAACGTTCCCTTACTTCAGTTGCGGCGCTGGCGGCGGAGGATACGCTCGGTTGGCCCGGCCACTGGCCGCGTCCGGTCAGGCTTTTTGCAAGGCCTGAACCCATCGAGACGCTGGCGCTGCTGCCCGACCATCCGCCGCGTTATTTCCTCTGGAAAGGCGTGCGCCATAATGTCAGGCGCGCCGACGGGCCGGAACGGGTGTTCGGCGAATGGTGGAAACGCGACCGGGAAAAGGCCGCCGTACGCGATTATTTCATGGTGGAAAACGAAGGTGGCGAGCGCTTCTGGATTTTCCGCTCCGGTGATGGCGAACATGCCGAAACGGGTTCGCAGGGCTGGTTCATCCATGGGGTCTTCGCATGAATGCGCCCCGTTATGCCGAACTGCAGGTGACCACGCATTTTTCCTTCCTGCGCGGGGCAAGCTCCTGCGAAGAGCTTTTCGAACAGGCCAAAAGCCTCGGCATCGAGGCGCTGGGTATTGTCGACCGCAACAGTCTTGCCGGCATTCCCCGCGCTTATGAAGCCGCCAATAATCATGGCATCCGCCTCATCATCGGCTGCCGGCTCGATCTGGACGATGATCTTTCCGTGCTCGCCTATCCCATGGATCGTGCGGCTTACGGGCGGCTTTGCCGGCTGCTTTCCACCGGCAAGAAAAGAGGCGGCAAGGGCAAATGCCGGCTGGCTTGGGACGATCTTGTTGCCTATGGCGAAGGCCTGATCGTCGTGTTGCTCGCTGACCTCGCGGATGATCTCTGCGCGCTTCGCCTGCGGCGGCTCAAAGCCGCCTTTGCCGACCGGGCCTATATGGCACTCAGCCTCAGAAGACGCCCCAACGACCAGATGCGGCTTTTCGAGCTATCGGAGATGGCGCAGGTCGCAGGTGTGCCGACCGTGGTGACTAATGACGTGCTCTTTCATGTGCCGGAACGGCGCATGCTGCAGGATGTCGTCACCTGCATCCGTCATAATTGCACCATCGATGAGGCCGGTTTCCGCCGCGAACGCCACGCCGACCGCTATATGAAGCCGCCGGAAGAGATGCACCGGCTGTTTGCCCGTTACCCTGAAGCGCTCTCTCGCAGCCTTGAAATTGCGAAACGCTGCAAATTTTCGCTGAAGGAACTGGTCTATCAATATCCCGAGGAGCGCAGCCTGCCGGGGCTGACGGCGCAGCAGGCGCTGGAGAAGATGGTATGGGAAGCGGTGCCGGGGCGGTATCCGAAGGGTTTGCCTGAGAAGGTGGAAAAGGCGTTGCATCATGAGCTGGCGGTTGTCGGCAGGCTGCAATATGCCTCCTATTTCCTGACGGTGAATGCCATTGTCCGTTATGCGCGTTCAAAAGATATTCTATGTCAGGGGCGTGGTTCGGCGGCCAATTCGGTTATCTGTTTTGTGCTTGGCATCACCGCCATCGATCCCGCTCTTTTCAGCAATCTCGTCTTTGAACGGTTCGTTTCCGAGAACCGGGGAGAACCGCCGGATATCGACGTAGATTTTGAACACCAGCGGCGTGAAGAGGTCATTCAGTGGGTCTATGACACCTATGGCCGTGACAAGGCCGCACTCTGCTCCGTCGTTACCCGTTATCGCGGGCGTGGGGCGCTGCGCGATGTCGGCAAGGTTCTGGGCCTGCCGGAAGACCTGACCAAGCTTCTGTCTTCGCAGGTCTGGCGCTGGAGCGAAGGGGTGGGTGAAAAGCAGGTAAAGGAACTGAACCTCAATATGGAGGATCGCCGCCTGAAGCTTGCCTTCGAACTGGCCAACCAGCTTGTGGGCACACCGCGCCATCACAGCCAGCATCCGGGCGGCTTTGTTCTGACCCATGACCGGCTGGACGAACTGGTGCCGATCGAACCCGCCGCCATGGATGATCGCCAGATCATCGAATGGGACAAGGACGATATCGATGTCGTGAAGTTCATGAAGATGGATTGCCTGGCGCTTGGCATGCTCTCCTGCATGAAGCGCGGCTTCGACATGCTGGAGGCACGCACGGGCGAGAAATATGATCTCGCCGCCATGCCGCCGGATGACGGGCCTACCTATGCCATGATCCAGAAGGCCGATACGCTCGGCACGTTCCAGATTGAAAGCCGGGCGCAGATGTCGATGCTGCCGCGCCTGAGGCCGAAGGAGTTTTACGACCTCGTCATTCAGGTTGCCATCGTTCGCCCCGGCCCCATTCAGGGGGATATGGTGCATCCCTATCTACGCCGCCGGCAGGGAAAGGAGCCGGTCCTTTTTCCGAAAAAAGAACTTGAAAGCGTCCTGGGAAAGACGATGGGTGTTCCGCTGTTTCAGGAGCAGGCGATGCGGATCGCCATGGATTGCGCCGGTTTCACCGCGGATGAAGCGGACCAGCTGCGCCGGGCCATGGCGACTTTCAAGAATGTCGGCACCATTTCCAAATTCAGGGAGAAACTGGTCACGGGCATGGTAGAGCGCGGTTATGAGCAGGAATTCGCCGAACGCATCTTCAAGCAGCTGGAAGGTTTCGGCAGCTATGGTTTCCCCGAAAGCCACGCGGCTTCCTTCGCGCTGATTGCTTACGCCTCCTCATGGCTGAAATGCCATCATCCCGATATTTTCTGTACGGCGCTTCTCAACTCGCAGCCCATGGGTTTTTACGCCCCGGCGCAGATCGTGCGCGATGCGCGTGATCATGGTGTCGAGGTGCGTCCGGTCTGCGTTAATAACAGCCGCTTTGATTGTACGCTTGAGCCTACGGGCAAGAAGAATGGCAAGGGTGAGGAGCGCTTTGCCGTGCGGCTTGGCCTGCGCATGGTGAAGGGGCTTTCCAATGACCATGCTGCAAAAATCGTCGCCGCCCGGCAGGATCGGCCCTTTGCCTCCGTCGATGATCTGTGGCGAAGGGCGGGTGTTCCGGCCGCCGCCCTTGTCTGTCTGGCGGAGGCCGATGCCTTTTTGCCGGCGCTTTCGCTTGCCAGGCGCGAGGCGCTCTGGGCCATCAAGGCCCTGCGGGATGAGCCGCTGCCGCTTTTCGCCGCCGCTGCCATCAGGGAAAATGCCGTTATCGAAGAGCTTCAGGAACCCTCCGTTGCGCTCCGGCCCATGACTGATGGTGGCGAGGTGGTGCAGGATTATGGCCATGTGGGGCTGACGCTGCGCGAACACCCCATGACCTTCCTGCGGCATGATCTTTCCCGCCGCCGCATTGTCACCTGTGCGGAGGCGGTGCGCGTTCGGGATGGCACATGGCTGGAAACGGCCGGTCTGGTGCTGGTGCGCCAGCGCCCCGGTTCGGCAAAGGGCGTGATCTTCATGACGCTGGAGGACGAGACGGGCATTGCCAATGCGGTGCTGTGGGTCAAAACCTTCGAAAAATACCGCCGCGTGGTGTTGTCCGCCGGCATGGTCGGCATTTACGGCAAGATCCAGCGGGAAGGTGAGGTGGTGCATCTGGTCGCCCACCGGCTGACCGATCTGTCGCAGGCCCTGGCAAGCGTGGGCGAGCGCAACCACGCCTTTCCCCTGCCGCATGGGCGTGGTGACGAGTTTCATCACGGCATGCCGCCGGATGATCACCGCGTTATCAGGAAACGCCCGCCGCCCGCCGACCATGATGACGATGCGGTCGAGCGGATAAAGGTCATTTCCCGCAATTTTCACTGAGAAGGCGGCTCAGCTCACCTCTTGCGCGCCACGATGTAAGGGCGGTTGTCATTGCCCTTCGTTGCATGAATTTCCGTCGCCAGAATGTCGAAACCACCGGCGTTTATATGCCGGCCAAGTTCGGCCGCGTTGAACACGCCGGCATAGGGCGCCTTGCCGATTGCCCGCATCGCGGGCAGGACAAGGCGGATAAGCGGGTTCATATCGCCGACACAGGGGGTCTTGGTAATGAGCAGGCCGTGCGGGGCAAGCAGGGCATGAATGTGCCGCAGCGTGCCGGGCAGGTCGCGGACCAGATGAAGATAGTTGAAACCCAGTACCGCGTTGAACTGCCTGTCGCCCGGCACAAGCGCTTCCGCAGTCGTTGTGCTGAAGGTGAGGTTGTGGAGAGAACCGGCGGCTTGTTGTCTCTCTTTGGCAATTGCGATCATGTCGGCGGAAATATCCGTCGCGAGGTAGTCTTTGACACTAGCCGCCAGCCGGATCGCCGTCGTCCCGGTGCCGCAGCCCAGTTCCAGTATGTTGTCGTCGGGTTTCAGCAGGGCGCGGGTCCGCTCCAGCGTGCGCGCATATCCGGCCTCGTCTGAAATTCTGCCTTTCGCATATTTCCGTGCTGACCGGTTCCAGAAACGGGCGTCGTCGGCCATGCTCATGGTGGATGCTCCCCGGATGGTGCCCTTCCGCTTCAGGCGGATCTGTTCTCACACACTATCCTTACCCGGTTTGTCCGAAGCTTTTAAGCCGCATCCTCCAGCCCGGCCGTATCCTTGCGGCGGAACTGGCTGGGTGGCGCGCCGAGCACCCGTTTGAAGGCGCGGCTGAAGGAGGCTTCGGAATCGTAACCGAGCTTTTCCGCAGCGAGCGTCACGCGCATGCCTTCGCGCAGCCATAACCGTGCCTGATGCATGCGCACGCGCACCACATACCGCGCCGGGCTTTCACCCACCACGCGGGTGAAACGTTCCGCGAAACTGGAGCGGGATGCGCCCATCAGCGAGGCAAGCTCTTCCACACTCCAGTCCTTTTCCGGGGTGAGGTGGATGGCGGCCAGCACCCGCCCGAGTTCGGGATTGCGCACGGCGGCCAGCCAGCCGCTGGAATCGCCGCAGCCATGTTCCACCCAGGTGCGGATCAGGGTCGCGGTCAGCACATCGGCAAGCCTTGCCAGAATGCCACCGGCGCCGACGCGGTTCAGCTCCACTTCGCGCGCCATGGCTTCCAGCAGGTGGGGAATGGCCGGGTCGCTTTTGGCCAGGTCGCTGGTCAGCATCACATCCGGCATCAGCTGCAGCAGCGGGTGCAGATTATCCATGTTGAAACGCATGGAAGCGGTAAAGGCCACGGTATCGCCGCCGGCGCTGGCGCATTGCATGTCGAAAATGCCCTGGCAGACTTCCTTTTTGCCGAAACGGTCAAAGGGCGAGGGCGTCACATTCTCGCCGCTGGCAAGCACATGGGCGTGCCCGCGCGGCAGAAGCACGGCATCGCCGCATTTAAGCATCAGCCATTCGCCGGAAGGCTTTCGCAGCTTCGCCTGGCCGACGCCGATAAAATGAAACCGCGCCGCTTCCTGTTCGGGAAAGGCGGTGGCCCAGGGGGTGGCCATGCGGCAGCGGCCATATTCCACGCCGTCAAGCCTCAGACCTCGCAGCATTTCCGTCAGGGCATCATTCATGACATCTCGCAAATTCGGACGATTGGTTAAGGAATACGGATTTTCTAGCATGGAAACGCCGGGGTGTCACGCATAGCTTATGACCATCGATTTGCGGGCGCTGAACCGGCCTCCCAGCGGTTTCATCGTCTTGCCCTTCCATTTCAGGGCGCATTCTGGCAATGCGCATCAGGAGATTTTCATGAATAACCGGACCATAAACGAACTCGAATATGTGCCGCGGAGAAAAGAGCCGGATGCGAAGTGGGCCGCCGTGGTTTCGCTTTCGCTCGGTGTCTTCGGGCTGGTGACGGCGGAATTTCTGCCGGTCAGCCTTCTGACGCCGCTATCGGAAGATCTTGCCATCAGCTCCGGCATTGCCGGGCAATCCATCACCGTCACCGCACTGGTTGCGGCGGTTGCCGGCCCCGGCGTCGTCATCGGCACACGCGGCATTGACCGCCGCTGGACACTTCTCGGGCTCACCACGCTGCTGATCATTTCCAGCACGCTTGCCGCCTTTGCCAACGGGCTTTTCATGCTGTTTGCATCGCGCGTCCTGCTCGGCATCGGCCTTGGTGGTTTCTGGGCCATGTCGGCGGCGCTGGCGCTGCGGCTCGTGCCGCTCGACAAGATGCCGCGTGCCATGGCCATCATCCTGACAGGGGTTTCAGTCGCCACCGTCTGTGCCGCACCGGTGGGCGCATGGATCGGCGCGACGCTCGGCTGGCGCGCGGCCTTCGTGGTTGCGGGTGTGCTCGGTGTTATCGCACTTGCCGTGCAGCTGCTCACCATTCCGTCTCTGCCGCCGGCCGGCGCACCCGGTCTTTCCACCATGTTCCGGCTGCTGCAGCGGCCGCAGGTCCGGATCGGCCTTCTGACAACGCTGTTCATCGTTGCGGGTCACTTCGCCGGCTTCACCTATGTTCGCCCGTTCCTGGAGGACGTGCCGCAGCTCGGCGTCGAAGCGATTTCCCTCGTTCTTCTGGTTTATGGCATCGGTGGTTTCTTCGGCAATCTCTTCGGCGGTTTCCTTGCCGAGAAGAACACGGCATGGGCCGTGACCTTCGCCGCGACGCTGATTGCCGCTTCGGCCTCCATTCTGGTGATTGCCGGCGCATCTCCCGTCGTTGCGGGTGTCGCCATCGCTTCCTGGGGTTTTGCCTTCGGCGCGCTTCCGGTCAGTGTGCAGAGCTTCATCACCCGCGTAGCTTCGGATGAGGCGGAAAGTGCCGGCGCGCTGCTGCTCACCACCTTCCAGATCGCCATTTCCAGCGGCGCGGTTCTCGGCGGCCTGCTGATCGATCTGCAGGGGGCAACGATGGTCTTCGTCTTCGTGGCAATTTCTGCCCTTCTCGGCGCATCGCTCATGGCGTCGCGCCGGGGTGTGGTGCCGCAGGTAGAGGCATCGCAGGGATAAGAACCCGGCTAAAATAAAAGGCCCGCTTTCGAGCGGGCCTCCGGATAGGAGCCGCGTAACGCGGCTCTTTTTTGTAGGTGACGGGCAGGGGAACGCTGGATGTACAGCACACCGCCCCGGTCCTGTCAGGCGGCTTGTCTGTCCCAGTTGGCGAAGGGGTCCGGCAGGTGTCGCCATGCGTCGGGCGTGAAGGCTTCGGTGTCGATCAGGCAGGCATCGAGCTGGGCGCGGATGCGGGCCTCGCTCATCGGGTCGGAGCCGATGAAGACGATCTCCTGTCGCCGGTCGCCGAAGACCGGATCTAGATAGGGCTTCATCATGTCGATAAACTGTTTTTCACGCGGCCATTGCTCCTTGGGCACGGCGGACCACCACAGGCCCATCTTGCCGGTGCGCACCAATGCGCCCGCCTGGCTGATCTCGCCGACATAACGTGGCCGTGTCGCCAGCCAGAAAAAGCCCTTGGCGCGCACCACCCCCGGCCAGGCACGATCGATAAAGCGCTGGAACAGTACGGGGTCGAACGGTTTTTTGGCGCGGTAAACGAAGGAGCGGATGCCATATTCCTCGGTTTCGGGAATGTGGTCCTTGAAGCCGTGCAGTTCCTTGAACCACAGGGGATGTTCTTCGGCCCTGGCGAAATCGAAGCGACCGGTGCCGAGTACCTCCTTCAGTTCCACCCTGCCGAAATCCGCCTCGATGAGTTTCGCATCCGGGTTCAGCCCGACGATGATCTTGCGGGCCGCATCCCGCTCCTCGGGCGTGGCGGTGCCGATCTTGTTGAGGACGACCACATCGGCAAATTCAATCTGCTCGACCAGAAGGTCGACGATGGTGCGGTTGTCGCCATCACCCGCCGTTTCGCCCCGGTCGGCCAGAAAATCGGATGAACCATAATCATTGAGAAGATTGGCGGCATCCACCACCGTTACCATCGTATCCAGCTGCGCGACATCAGACAGGCTGCGGCCGTTCTCGTCACGGAAATCGAAGGTGGCGGCCACGGGAAGCGGCTCGGCGATGCCGGTGGATTCAATCAGCAGATAATCGAAGCGGCCCTGTTCGGCGAGCGCACGCACCTCGGTCAAGAGGTCGTCGCGCAGCGTGCAACAGATGCAGCCATTGGTCATTTCCACCAACTGTTCCTCGGTGCGCGAGAGATTGGCGCCGCCATCCCGCACCAGCGCCGCATCGATATTGATTTCACTCATATCGTTGACGATCAACGCCACGCGCAGGCCATCACGATTGGCGAGGATGTGGTTGAGGAGGGTGGTTTTGCCAGCGCCTAAAAAGCCGGAGAGGACGGTGACGGGGAGTTTTTTCATGGGGACCTCGTTCTGTGGCAACAGTCGCGTGGGCGTTATGACGACCACGGCAGGCGATCTGGAAACGGAGGATTTTTGGAGTGCCGGTTCCAGTTGTGTAACGTAATAACATTACATATACGCGACATGTCAACGGGCTTTGGAAAAAAAGCATCTGCGGAAGCGTGAGGTCTCTGCCCACCAGCGTGCCGCTCTGACTTTCCAATAGTTAATGTTATTTCATTACGTATTCGTTTGACGAATGTAATAACATTACATATCAAGGGTCCGAATGAAACCCCGCCCAGGAGGGATCGATGAGCGATCCGTGCCTCACCTTCACAAATCTGACGCTTGGATATGCCGGCCGTGCGGCCGTGCATCATCTGGATGGCGATATCACCAAGGGATCGCTCACCGCGGTTGTCGGCGCCAATGGCTCGGGCAAATCGACGCTGATGAAGGGTATCGCCGGCATCTTGAAACCGCTCGGCGGTGAGTGCCGGATCAGCGCAGGCATTTCCGTCGCCTATCTGCCGCAGCAATCGGAACTCGACAGGTCGTTCCCGGCTCAGGTGCGCGATCTCGTTGCGCTGGGTCTCTGGCCCAGGCGCGGCCTGCTTGGCCGCCACCGTTCTGAGGACAAAGCGGCGATGGGCCGGGTGATGGAAGCGGTCGGGCTTTCCGGCTTTGAAAAGCGCAATATAGATTCGCTCTCCGGTGGCCAGATGCAGCGTGCCCTGTTTGCCCGCGCCATGTTGCAGGACGCGCAGTTGATCCTGCTGGATGAGCCCTTCAATGCCGTTGATGAGCGCACCGTCACCGATCTTCTGGTGCTGATCAAGGCATGGGTTGCGGAAGGCCGCACGGTGCTCGCCGTCCTGCATGACCATCAGCTGGTGCGGCAGCATTTCCCCCAGACCCTGTTTCTCGCGCGGCGTCTCGTCGGCCTTGGCCCGACAGCCGATGTCCTTAAGCCGGAAAACATGCGCCAGGCGCGGCATTTCCACGAGGCATGGGAGGAAAATGCACCGTGGTGCGCGCCGGGTGATGCGCCAAGGAACAATGCGCCAGTGACCAATGCACCGGCGATCGATGCGCTCGATGCCGGGCCGCGAGCGGCATCATCCCATTCCCACATCCACTCCCACGCAAATTCGAATGCCCATGGCTGATTTCTTCATCGAACCCTTTGTTCAATATGTCTTCATGCAGCGGGCGCTTGCCGGCGCCTTGATCCTTGCCATCAGCTGCGGGCCGGTCGGGGTGTTCCTGATGCTGCGGCGCATGAGCCTTACGGGCGATGCCATGTCGCACGCCATCCTGCCGGGGGCGGCCGTCGGCTTTCTGTTTTACGGGCTGGAAATCCTGCCGATGACGATTGGCGGGCTGGTGGTCGGCCTCGTGGTGGCGCTGGGGGCCGGTGCGGTGTCGCGTTTCACTGTCCAGAAGGAGGACGCCTCGCTTGCCGCCTTTTATCTGATTTCACTGGCGCTCGGCGTTTTGCTCGTTTCGTGGCGCGGCTCCAGCGTCGATCTCATGCATGTGCTGTTCGGCACCGTGCTGGCGCTGAACAACGAGGCGCTCAGCCTCATCAGCGGCATCTGCATCGTGACGCTGGTGGTGATGATCACCTTCTGGCGGGCGCTTTTGGCGGAATGCCTCGATCCCCTGTTTCTACGCTCGGTCAGCAACTGGGGCAGCCCGGTGCATTTCCTCTTCCTCGCCATCGTCGTGCTCAATCTGGTTGGTGGTTTTCAGGCGCTCGGAACGCTGCTTTCGGTCGGCCTGATGATGTTGCCCGCCGCCGCCAGCCGGTTCTGGTCCAACCGCGTGGCACCCATGTGCTTCATCTCGATCGGCATCGGCATGGTTTCCTGCTTTGCCGGCCTCATCCTGTCCTATCACGCGTCGCTGCCCTCGGGCCCGGCGATCATCCTTTCGGCGGGCGTTATCTACGCGCTCTCCATTCTCGTCGGCACGCGCGGCTTGCTCGGCGATCTTCTCGGTTCCGGCCGCCACAGAACGGCCTGAAAACAGCGTTCGAAAAAAGGAGAACCTTCATGTTCAGAACCCTCCGTCTTGCCACCTGCGCAAGCCTTCTTACCCTTTCCCCGGTCCTGATTGCGCAGGCTTCGGCTGCCGAAATCAAAGTCGTGGCCAGCTTCTCGATCATCGCCGATTTCGCCAAAAATGTCGGCGGCGACCGCGTCGAGATCACCACGCTCGTGGGTCCGGATGGCGATGCGCATGTCTATGAGCCGCGTCCGGCCGATGCGGTTGCCGTCAGCAAGGCTGGCGTCGTGCTGGTCAATGGCCTGGAATTTGAAGGATTCCTGAAGCGGCTGATTGATACCAGCGGCACCAAGGCGCCGGTCGTTGAACTGACCAAGGGTGTCGAGCCGCTGAAACTTTCCGAAGAGCCGGCCGGCCATGCCCATCCGGAAGCGGAAGAAGAGGAAGGCCACGACCACAAGGCTGAAGAAGCCGGCCACGACCACGGTCATGAGGGACACCACCATCACGGTGAATTCGACCCGCATGCCTGGCAGTCGATCAAGAACGCGGAAATCTATGTGAAGAACATTGCCGGCGCATTTTGCGAGGTCGACAAGGCCGGTTGCGCCACATACACCGCCAATTCCGATGCCTATATCGCCAAGCTTGCCGCTCTGAACGAGAAGGTGAAGACCGAAATCGCCGCCATCCCGCCGGAAAAGCGCGTCATCATCACCTCGCATGACGCCTTCGGTTATTTCGAGCACGCTTATGGACTGAACTTCCTGGCGCCCGAGGGCATCTCGACGGAATCCGAAGCTTCGGCCGCTGATGTCGCCAAGCTCGTGGATCAGGTCAAACACGACAAGGCTTCGGCGATCTTCGTCGAAAACATCACCGACAAGCGGCTGATCGACCAGATCGCCAGCGAAACCGGCCTGAAGGTTGGCGGCACGCTCTATTCCGACGCGCTTTCCACCGCCGATGGCCCGGCCGCGACCTATATCGACATGATCAACCACAATATCCAGACCATCAAGGCGGCGGTGCTCAGCCAGTAAGCTCCGTCATTTCGCTATGAGCCTGGGGAGGGTGGCCTGTGTCACCCTCCCTATTTTTTTGTCTGTCGCCGCGAATCTTGTCTTGTGTGTGTTCCGCGCTTGCCCGTTGACAATCGATCCGCCCTTTGAAATGGTAAGATGTCAGACCAATTTAGAGGGTGCGTCTTGGACAGGTCCAGCCGGGAACTCATGCAGCCGATTCCGCCGAGCGACCGCGTGCGCCAGGTCGAGGCAGCGCTTTCCGATTATGTCGAGAGGGCAGGGCTGAAGGCCGGAGACCGGCTTCCCGCTGAACGCGAACTGATGGTGGCGCTGGGTGTCGGGCGCTCCACCATCCGCGAAGTCATCCGTAAATTTCAGGCGCTCGGTGTCATCGACAGCCGCAAGGGCAGCGGCAATTACCTGCTGAAGCCAATTTCCGCCGCCACCGTGCATATGCCGATTTCCATCGATGCCGAAAGCCTGCGCGATGCGCTGCTGATGACGCTGGAAGTGCGGCGCGGCATCGAGGTGGAAGCCTCCATGGCCGCTGCGCGCCGCCGCACGGCAGACGATATCGCCACGATGGAAGCGCGGCTTGACGAGATGGAGCGGGTGCATCTGGCCGAGGGAACCTCCGGCAAGGCCGACCTTGCCTTCCATCTGTCAATCTACGATGCCACCCATAATACGCTGTTCAAGCAGCTTCTGGAGCAGATGCGCGAAGGCTTCGAACGCTTCTGGTCGAAGCCGTTCGACCGCCCGGATTTCGCCGGTCGCTCCTTTCCCTTTCACCGCACGCTGTTCAACGCCATCGCCGCCGGTGATGCCGAGACCGCCCGTGAAGAAACACTGAAAATCCTCGCCGTCGTCGAGGAGGATATCAAGGACATGTCGAAATGAACCATGGCAACGATCTCTTCGATCCCGCCTCATTTATCGTTGCGCATGACGAGGCCCACGCCTTCGAAGCCGTGGTGCCGCCCATCGTGCAGACCTCGCTTTTCACCTTTTCCAGCTATGACGAAATGGTTTCCACCTATCGCGGCGAAAAGGTGCGGCCGGTCTATACGCGCGGGCTGAACCCCACCGTGCGGCTGTTTGAAGAGATGCTGGCGAAGCTGGAAGGGGCCGAAGATGCGCTCGGTTTTGCAAGCGGCATGTCGGCCATTTCCTCCACCGTGCTGTCCTTCGTTTCGCCGGGCGACCGGATCGTCGCCGTGCGCCATGTCTATCCCGATGCATTCCGCCTGTTCGGCACCTTCATGCAGCGCATGAATATCGAGGTCGTCTATGTGGATGGTCGCGATGAGGCGGCGGTTGAAAAGGCGATGCCGGGTGCAAAGCTGTTTTACATGGAAAGCCCGACGAGCTGGGTGATGGAAGCCCATGATGTCGGCGCGCTTGCCGCCATCGGCAAGCGGCATGGCGCCGTCACCGTCATCGACAATTCCTGGGCAAGCCCGGTCTTCCAGCAGCCGATCTCGCTCGGCGTTGATCTCGTCGTGCATTCGGCCTCGAAATATCTCGGCGGCCATAGCGATGTGGTCTCCGGCGTGGTGGCCGGTTCGAAGGCGATGATCGACCGCATCCGGGCGGAAACCTATCCCTATCTCGGCGGCAAGATGTCGCCCTTCGATGCCTGGCTGCTCATTCGCGGGCTTCGCACGCTGCCGTTGCGCATGAAGGCGCATCAGGCCTCGGCGCTTGATATCGCAACCCGCCTGCAGGCGTTGGATGTGGTGGAGAAGGTCTGCCATCCGGGGCTGGCGAACCGCCTGCCGCCCGGCCTTCACGGCACGTCAGGCCTGTTTTCCTTCATCTTTAGGGAAGGCGTGGATGTGCGCGCTTTTGCCGACCGCCTCACGCTTTTCAAACTGGGTGTTTCCTGGGGCGGGCATGAAAGCCTGATCGTCCCCGGCGAAGTGGTGCTCGAACAGAAGGCGCAGCCAAACTCTGCCCACACCTTCGGCATCAGCGCGCGTTCGGTGCGCCTGCATGTCGGGCTGGAGGGCACGGAAGCCCTCTGGAACGATCTCGAACCGGCGATCAAAGCGGCCTCCGCCGCCTGACGCGTTTTTAAACTGACGACAAAAAAGGGGAGAACGACATGAAAAAACTGGTAACAGCAGCAATCTTCACCGCCCTGATGACCGGAACGGCGCTGGCGGACACGACCTTGAAACTGGTCGAGGTCATCACAAGTCCCGAGCGGACGGAAACGCTGAAAGGCATCGTCTCGAAATTCGAGGCCGCCAATCCCGGCACCAAGGTGGAAATCATCTCCCTGCCGTGGAGCGAAGCCTTCCAGAAATTCGCCACCATGGTCTCGGCCGGCGATGTGCCTGACGTGATGGAAATGCCCGACACATGGCTGTCGCTTTATGCCAATAACGGCATGCTGGAGAGCCTTGAGCCCTATCTTGCCAAGTGGGAGCACACCGCGGGCCTGAGCGAGCGCACGCTCGAACTCGGCCGCGATGTCAAGGACACGGCCTATATGCTGCCCTATGGTTTCTACCTGCGCGCCATGTTCTACAACAAGAAACTGCTGGCCGAAGCCGGCGTGAAGGAGCCGCCGAAGACCCTCGAGGAATTTGCCGATGCCTCCAAGAAGGTCGCAGCCCTTCCCGGCAAATCCGGCTACTGCCTGCGCGGCGGCCCGGGCGGCCTCAACGGCTGGGTCATGTTCGGCGCATCCATGGCCGGTTCGAACGAGTTCTTCACCAAGGACGGCACCTCCACCTTCGACAGCCCCGGCTGGGTGAAGGGCCTGACCTATGTGATCGATCTCTACAAGAACGGTTATGCGCCGAAGGACAGCGTCAACTGGGGCTTCAACGAGATCGTCGCCGGCTTTTATTCCGGCACCTGCGCTTTCCTCGATCAGGACCCGGATGCGCTGATCGCCATTGCCCAGCGCATGAAGCCGGAAGATTTCGGCGTCATGACCATGCCCAAGGGCCCCGACGGCAAGACCTTCCCGACGATTGGTTTCGCCGGCTGGTCGATGATGTCGAAATCCGAAAACAAGGACCTTTCCTGGAAGCTGATCGAGACGCTTGAAGGGCCGGAAGGCAATATCGAGTGGAACAAGAAGACCGGTGCGCTGCCGGTGCACAAGTCGGCGGAGAAGGACCCCTTCTATGCCAGCGAGCAGTTCAAGGGCTGGTTCGACGAACTGGCCGACAAGAACGCCGTGCCGACGACGATGCCGACCTATCTTGAGGAATTCGCCTTCTTCAAGGATTCGCTTGTGATCAAGACATCGCAGGAAGCGCTGCTCGGCGACATCACGCCGGAAGACCTTGCCAAGCAATGGGCTGATTACATGACCAAGGCGCAGCAGAAGTTCCTGGCCTCGAAGTAACGACACGGGCTGGCCGCGCGGGCGAAACCCGCGTGGCCGTTCTTCCGGGCTGCCGAAAAGGACAGGCCGATTTGAAAAACGTGCGGACCGGCTGGCCAGAGGCCTTAAAAAAAACCTGTCTGCCCCGCCGTCCGATCAGGAGCGATCAATCATGTCCTATGCCCATGGCGCCGGGCCCATGGCCGCGCGCAAACCAGCTGGCAAGCCCGCGATGCGGCGGTTTGCCGATTGGGTCGAACCCTGGCTCTACAGCGCGCCCGTGCTGGTGCTCATCGTCGCCGTCATGCTGGTGCCGCTGGTGCTTGGCCTGTCTTATGCCTTTCGCGATGTGCAGCTGCTCAATCCGTTTTCCGGCGGTTTTGTTGGCCTCAAACATCTGGAGGCGCTGTCGCAGGATGCGGCCTTTTACAGGGCGCTGAAAAACACGCTGTGGTGGACGGGCGCTTCGGTTTTCCTGCAATTCTTCTTCGGCCTCATTCTGGCGCTGCTGCTCGATAAACCCTTTGCGGGCAGGGGGCTGGCGCAGGCGCTGGTGTTCCTGCCATGGGCCGTGCCGACCTTCCTTGCCGGTCTCAACTGGGCATGGCTGTTCAACCCGGTCATCGGGCCGCTGCCGCACTGGATGGTCTCGCTCGGGCTGTTATCCGCACCCAACAATATCCTCGCCGATCCGCAGCTTGCCATGTGGGGGCCGATCATCGCCAATGTCTGGTGGGGCATTCCCTTCTTCGCCATCACCTTGCTTGCCGCACTTCAGGCCATCCCGCGCGATCTTTATGAGGCGGCGGAAATTGACGGGGCCAACCCGCTGCAGCGTTTCATCTCCATCACCCTGCCGTTTCTGGCGCCCACCATCGCCATCACCATCCTGCTGCGCACCGTCTGGATCGCCAATTTCGCCGATCTCATCATCGTCATGACCAATGGCGGACCGGCCGACCGCACGCAGATCGTCGCCAGCTACATCTTCACGCAGGCCTTCCGGCGTCTCGATTTCGGTTATGCCTCGGCCATCGCGCTGGTGTTGCTGGTGCTGCTGCTTGCCTATTCCATGCTGATCGTGCTGCTGCGCCAGCGCCTGATCGAGAAGGACTGACCGATGACCTCAAGGATATTTCTCACCCTTGCCCATCGCCTGGCGATCCTTGCCTATATCGCCTTTGCACTGTTCCCACTGTTCTGGCTGCTCAAGGTGTCCGTGACGCCGAATGATCTGCTCTATAGCGAAGGTGTGAGGATGTGGCCATCGCGGGCGACCTGGGATCATTATCGTTTCGTCATAGAAAACAGTGCCTTCCCGACGTTTTTTAAGAACAGCGTCATCGTCGCGGGCTCCACGGCAATTGCCGTAACGATACTTTCTTCGCTCTCGGGTTACGCGCTGTCACGCTTCCGTTTCAAGGGCAAATACTGGATCGTCGCCCTGATGCTGATCACCCAGATGTTCCCGCTGGTCATGCTGGTCGCGCCGATCTTCAAGATGCTGTCGCCCCTCGGCCTCACCAACAGCCTGACGGGTCTGGTCATCGTCTATACCGCCTTCAACGTGCCTTTCGCCACCTTCCTGATGCAGTCGTTCTTCGATGGCATTCCGAAGGATCTGGAAGAGGCGGCGATGATCGACGGGGCGAGCCGGTTTACGGCCTTCCGCCAGATCATTCTGCCGCTGACGCTGCCGGGTATTGCCGCGACGCTCGGTTTCGTCTTCACCGCCGCGTGGAGCGAGCTTCTGTTTGCGCTGATGCTGATTTCCGGCAACCAGAGCGCCACTTTTCCGGTTGGCCTTCTGACCTTCGTTTCGAAATTCTCTGTCGATTTCGGGCAGATGATGGCGGCGGGCGTTCTGGCGCTCATTCCGGCCTGCCTCTTCTTCCTGCTCATTCAACGTTATCTCGTGCAGGGCCTGACGGCCGGCGCGGTGAAAGGATAATCCCATGGCTTCCATCGAGCTGAAGAATGTCGGCAAGACCTATGGCGACCTCGCCGTGCTGCATGGCGTCGATCTTGATATCAGGGATGGCGAGTTCATCGTCCTCGTCGGTCCCTCCGGCTGCGGAAAATCGACGCTGCTGCGCATGATCGCCGGCCTTGAAGAGATAACATCCGGCGACCTGTCCATCGATGGCGAACGCGTCAATGATCGCCGGCCGAAGGATCGCGATATCGCCATGGTGTTCCAGTCCTATGCGCTCTATCCGCATATGAGCGTTGCCGACAATATGAGCTATAGCCTGCGCCTGCGCCGCAGCCCGAAGGAAACCATCGCGGCGGCGGTGGCCGGTGCTTCCGCGAAACTTGGCCTCGATCCCTATCTCGCCCGCCGCCCGAAGGCGCTCTCCGGTGGCCAGCGTCAGCGCGTCGCCATGGGCCGCGCCATCGTGCGCCAGCCAAAGGCCTTCCTGTTTGACGAGCCGCTGTCCAACCTCGATGCCCGGCTGCGCGAGCAGATGCGGGCCGAGATCAAACGCATGCATGCCGATCTTGGCGCAACCTCGGTTTACGTCACCCATGACCAGATCGAGGCGATGACGCTTGCCTCACGTATCGTCGCCATGAATGCCGGCCATGTGCAGCAGATCGGCGCGCCGCTCGATCTTTACGATCGTCCCGCCAATCTCTTCGTCGCTGGTTTCATCGGTTCGCCCGGCATGAATTTCCTCGAAGGACGGCTCGTGCAGGAGAATGGCGGCGGTTTCGTCGTGCTGGGTGACGGCACGCGCCTTGCACTTGGCCGGGAAGTGGACCTCGCCGATGGCGAGCCGGTCACGCTCGGCATCCGCCCGGAACATGTCACCGTAGCGCCGGCTGAAGGCGGTGTGGAGGCAACCGTCGATCTGGTCGAGCCAACCGGCCTCGGCGTCATCCTGCACCTCACCGTGCATGGATTGCCCTTCAAGCTGTTTTCATCAGACCGGGCATTGTTGCAGCCGGGCAAGTCCCTGCGGGTCGGTTTCCCGCAGGAAAGGCTGCATGTCTTTGATCGGAATGGTGTGAGGATCGGGGAGGCGTGAGGCTTACCCCCCTCTGCCCTGCCGGGCATCTCCCCCTCAAGGGGGGGAGATCGATCTGCGGCAAAGTCTCGCACATCTCTAAGCTTGCGAGTGAAGCGATGAAAGAGCCTCTTGCCGATCTCCCCCTTGAGGGGGAGATGCCCGGCAGGGCAGAGGGGGTAAGCTCCACGCGCCTGCGGGTCCGCTGTGAATGAAAAGCCTTGTGAAAGCCAGCACCTAGATCGCCACACCCTTCTCATCAAACCTGTGTATCTTGGTCTCGTCGGGGGTGATGAAGACGGTATCGCCATGTTTGCATTCGAACTCACCATCGGTCCTTGCGGTGATCGGGCCGATGCCTGACACCTCGAGATGCAGGAAGGTATCCGATCCGAGATGTTCGGCAACCGTGACCTTGCCCTGCCACAGCCCGCTTTCCTTCGACAGCAGCAGATGCTCCGGCCGCACGCCGGCGGTGGTGGCGCCCTTGCTGCGGGCAAAGTCGCCGGTGATGAGGTTC
>NZ_SGNY01000009.1 GCF_007002745.1 Martinezella rhizogenes
AAGTGCGGTGCGATAGATGAGGAAGGCGAGGTTGGTGGAGGCATAACCCGGTCCGCCATTGGTGGTGACGAGGATTTCCGCGTAGACGCCGAGCAGGAAGATCGTCTGGATCAGGATGACGACGGTGATGGCGCGCGACAGATGCGGCAGGGTCAGATGGATGAAGCGGTTGACGAAGTTGGCGCCATCCATCTCGGCGGCTTCCTTCTGCTCGCCATCGAGCGATTGCAGCGCGGTCAAGAGGATCAGCGTCGCAAACGGCAGCCATTGCCAGGCGACGATGATGATGATGGAGAGCAGCGGAAACTGCGCAAACCAGTCGACCGGCTGCAGACCGAGGAAGCGTGAGAGATCGGCAAGCACGCCGTAACCGGGATGCATGATCATGTTCTTCCACACCAATGCGGCCACCGGCGGCATGACGAAGAACGGCGAGATGATCATGATGCGCACGATGCCCTGGCCGAAAATGTCATTGTCGAGCAGGAGCGCAATGGCGATGCCGCCGATGACGGTGATCGCAAGCACGCCGCCGACGATCAAAAGCGTGTTCCAGATTGACTGGAAGAAGGCCGGGTCGGTGTAGAAATACTGGTAATTGAAGAGACCCGCAAAGCTGACATTGGCCGGGTTGAGGAGATTGTAGTTCTGGAACGAGAACCACAGCGTCATCGCCAGGGGCACGATCATCCATACCAGCAATAACAGCACCGATGGCGCAAGCATCACCCGCGCCAGACCGCTCGTGTTTCGAGTTGCCATTGCACTCACCTCCCCTTGGGTACAGGCGTCACGACATGCGCCCGGCATATCCGGAAGAACCGGCTCATTCTTGTTTTGATTTGAAAGGCATTAGAGCCGCCTGGCGGCTTCCGACCCGGAGTGTTCGCTGCCCGGCACGGGAGCCGGACAGCGATCTTCGGGAGGATTACTTGATGTAACCGGCGCGGGTCATTTCACGCGTCGCAGTCGACTGGGCGCCCGCAAGCGCATCATCAACGCTGGACTGACCGGCAACGACCGCCGAGAACAGCTGACCAACAGTGGTGCCGAGCGCCTGGAATTCAGGGATCGCCACAAACTGACCGCCGGTGTAAGGCACGGGCTTTACAGTCGGCTTGGTAATATCGGCAGCATCCATGGCGGCAAGCGTCGGCTTGGCGAAGGCGGCGGCCTTTTCATAATCGGCGTTCTTGTAAAGCGAGGTGCGGGTTCCCGGAGGCACGTTTGCCCAGCCTTCCTTGGAAGCGACGAGCGTGGTGTAGTCCTTGCTTGTTGCCCAGGCGATGAACTTTTCGGCAGCTTCCGCCTTCTGCGAGCTCTTCGGGATGGCAAGGTTCCAGGACCACAACCAGTTGCCGTGGTTCTTCAGTTCGCCATGCGTCGGGAAGAGCGCATAACCGACCTTGTCGGCAACGGTCGAATCCTTCGGGTTTGACACGAAGGAGGCAGCGACCGTCGCATCGATCCACATGCCGCATTTGCCCTGCTGGAACAGCGTCAGGTTTTCGTTGAAGCCGTTGGAAGAGGCGCCCGACGGACCGGCGTCCTTCATCAGATCAACATAAAACTGCAGGGAGCTTTTCCACTCCGGCTGATCGAACTGCGGTTTCCAGTTTTCATCGAACCAGCGGCCACCGAAGGAGTTGGTGAGCGCGCTGATAAACGCCATGTTCTCGCCCCAGCCGGCCTTGCCGCGCAGGCACATGCCGTTGATATCGGCCTTGCGGTCGGTAATCTTGCGGGCGGCGTCACCGATGAATTCCCAGGTCGGGTTTTCAGGCATCTTCAGGCCGGCTTTTTCAAACAGGTCCTTGCGATACATGATCATGGCGGATTCGCCGTAGAAGGGTGCTGCGTAAAGCTTGCCCTCGGCGGAAAGGCCGCCACGGATGGCCGGCAGGATGTCATCGACATCGTATTTGTCGCCGAGCTTTTCGAGCGGCAGCAGCCAACCCTGCTTGGCCCAGATCGGCACTTCATAGTTGCCGATGGTCATGATGTCGTATTGGCCGCCATTGGTGGCGATGTCGGTCGTCACGCGCTCGCGCAGGACGTTTTCCTCAAGCGTTACCCATTCGACCTTGATGTCCGGGTTCTTTGCCGTGAAGTCGGAGGTCAGCCCCTGCATACGGATCATATCGCCGTTGTTGACGGTGGCGATGGTCAGCGTTTCGGCGGAAGCAAGGGTGGTAAAGGCGAGGGCCGAGCATGCGCCCAGCAAAATGGTCTTCAGTGTCATATCTTCCTCCCAGAAGAAAAATGATGAGCATTCGCTTTGCTCTGGGGCATTTACTCACTCGCAAGCCGAAAAAGTCAAGCGACATCCTGTGCTGCGACGCACATGGAAAAATCAAATATCTGATTTTGTTGAATTAATTTTTGCTCAATGAGTGAGCAAATATTCACCCGTCGCTTCATCGGTGATGAGACCGTTCAGCAGACCGCCCCGCAAAGCCGCCAGAATCGACGCATTCTTGCGCGCCCCCTGCGCCATGCCGATGACGGTGCAGGTCTCTCGTGACGGAATGGGAACGGAGGCAACGCGCTCGTTGACGGAGTGCTCGAGAATGTGGCCATTGGCATCATACATCCAGCCGCAAATCTCGCCGACCGCACCGCTGGCCATAAGGGCCTTCATCTCATCCACACCGAGGAAACCATCAACGCAGAGCGGCGCGTTTTCCCCGAGTTCGCCAACGCCAACGAAGGTGACATTGGCGGCGGACCCCAGCGCCAGCGTGGAGCGCACCATGGACTGGTCGTGCAGCAGTTCCCGCTCCTCAGCCGACGAGCACAGAACCGGCAGCGGCATCGGAAAATGCCGCGCCTTGATGGCATCGGCCATGCTGAAGATGACGTTATAATAGGCCGCCGAGCCATCCGGCCCGATATTGCCTGTCAGCGACACGATGCGATGCTGCGGGCACTCCATCGGCGGCAACTGGTCCACGGCGGCCTTCAAGGTACGGCCGGTGCCGATGGCGAGCACGATGGGATCGGCATTTTTCAGCCAGCGCTCGATCTCCGCCGCGCCGGCCTCGGCAATGCCAACGGTCGAGGAAACGCCGGCCGGATCGCTCGGCACCACCTCGATATATCTGAGGTCGAATTTCTCTTTCAGCCGTTCGGCTTTTTCCAGACAGGCGGCAATGGGGTGATCAAGCCGGACCTTGATCAGCCGCTCGGCGACGGCCAGCGACACCAGCCGCTGCGCCGACTGCCGGGAGATGCTCATGGCAGCGGCGATCTCATCCTGCGTGCGCCCCGCGACATAATAAAGCCAGCCGGCGCGGGCCGCATCGTCCAGCCGTCCATGTGCGTCGTTTCGTCTGGCCATGCCGCTGCCCTCTCAGAATTATGCTTGAGCATTTGCTGGCATTTTTTTGCGGCGGCTGTCAAACGGTGGGATGAGCAAGGGAGCGTGCGGCGGGCGTAAAATCATCTGGCGTAGCGGTGCGGCGCGTTTCTTCTCCCCGCCGGGGAGAAGGTGGCCCGAAGGGTCGGATGAGGGGGCAAGCTCTCGGTTTATCTCTAACCTTTCCCCCTCATCCCGCTGCCGCGGACTTCTCCCCGGCGGGGAGAAGAAACATGCGGCACTCGATCGTTCCATTGCCTATCACACACTCTAGCACGTTTTGATCAAGCCGCTTCCTGCACCAGATGCCCCGCCGAAACCTCCCGGTAACGCCGCTGCGGCGGCACGTAATCCACCGGGCGGATCGGGCTTTTTATCTCGTCGGTCGCCATGTTGCGACGGATCTGCCGTCGCGCCGGGTCCGGCACGGGAACGGCCGACATCAATTTTTTCGTATAGGGGTGCTGCGGATTGTCGAAGACAGCAGCACGCGGGCCGATTTCGACGATCTCGCCAAGATACATCACCGCGACACGATGGCTGACGCGCTCGACGACCGCCATGTCATGGGAGATGAAAAGGAAGGCGAGGTTGAGGCTTTGTTGCAGGTCGAGCAGCAGGTTGCAGACCTGCGCCTTGATCGAGACATCAAGCGCCGAGACAGCCTCATCGGCAACGATGACCTTGGGATCGAGCATCAGCGAACGGGCAATGGCGATACGTTGGCGCTGGCCGCCGGAGAACTCATGCGGGAAACGCCGCATCATATCCGGGTTGAGACCAACCTTTTCCATCAGGTCCGCCGCCTTTTCGCGCGCCTGCGGCTTGGGTCCAAGTTTATGCTCGATAAAGGGTTCCATGATCGCCGTGCCGATGCTCATGCGCGGATCGAGCGAGGCGAAGGGGTCCTGAAAGATCATCTGCACGCTGCGGCGCATGGTGCGCAGCGTCGTCTTGTCGAGCTTCAGCACCTCGTAACCGTCAAGCATGACATTGCCGGATGTCGGTTCGATCAGCCGGGTGATCGACCGCCCCGTCGTGGATTTGCCGCAACCGGATTCACCGACCAGCGACAGCGTTTCGCCCTCAGCCAGATCGAAGGAGACCTTTTCCACCGCATGCACGGCGCCGGATTTACGGCCGAAAAGACCGGAGCGGATATCGAAACGGGTCGTCAGGTCCTTGACCGAGAGAATTGGCGTGCGGCCGCCGGAAACAGTATCCTTGACCTCGACCACAGGCTGGCTCTCGCCGGTCTTGATATCGATGATCGGGAAACGCGCCGGCAGCGCCCTTTCCTTCATGGAGCCGAGCTTCGGCACCGCCGAGAGCAAAGCACGCGTATAGGGATGATGGCCGCGGTGGAAGATATCGTCGGTGGTGCCGGTTTCCACGACATCACCACGGAACATGACGATAGTACGGTCAGCCACTTCCGCCACCACGCCCATATCATGGGTGATGAACAGGACCGACATGCCCTCCTCTTCCTGCAATTGCTTGATGAGGTCGAGAATCTGGCCCTGGATGGTCACGTCGAGCGCCGTTGTCGGCTCGTCGGCGATCAGCAGCTTCGGTTTGGAGGCGAGCGCCATGGCGATCATCACGCGCTGGCGCATACCGCCTGAAAACTGGTGCGGATAATCGTCGAAACGGTTCTTCGCATTGGGAATGCGCACCTTCTCCAGCAGGCGGATGACCTCAGCCTTGGCGGCAGACGAAGAAATATCCTGATGCACGGTCAACGCTTCGGCGATCTGCTTGCCGATCGGGAAGATCGGATTGAGGCTGGTCATCGGCTCCTGGAAGATCATCGAAATGTCTTTTCCGCGAACCTTGCGCATCTCCTCTTCCGGCAGCGCCAGCAGGTCGCGCCCGCCGAGCATGACCTTGCCTTCGATGCGGCTCGTCTTTTTATCGAGCAGGCGCATGATTGAGAGCGAGGTGACGCTTTTGCCCGAGCCGCTCTCACCGACGATCGCCACCGTTTCGTGCGGCGCGATCTCGAAACTCATATTGCGGACCACGGATTTCCAGCCGCCGTCGACGCGGAAGGATGTGGTGAGATTCTGAACCGATAAAACCGGGCTGACTGAACCGCCGGTCTGTTCCATTGATGTCGCCGCCAAAAGCATGCCGATCTCCTGAAAAGCAGAAGGCGGCCATGACGGCCGCCGGATGTCTTACGCAGCAAGTGCCTTTTCGGCCATCGAAACCCAGTAGCTGATGCCGTAGGGCAGCGCATCATCGTTGAAATCATAGGCGGCGTTGTGCAGCCCGGCGGTATCGCCATTGCCGATGAAGATGAAGGCGCCGGGGCGGGCTTCCAGCATGTAGGAGAAATCTTCCGCACCCATATGCGGGCTGGGATTGGTGTTGACGGCGTTGGCGCCAGCCACGCCCATCGCCACGCCGGTCGCAAATTCCGTCTCATCACTGTGGTTGAAGGTGACCGGATAGCCGCGGTGGTATTTCACCTCAACGGTGGCGCCATGCGCCATGGCCGTGGCGGTCGCCACTTCCTTCAGGCGTTTTTCGGCGAAATCACGGGTTTCCGGCAGCAGTGTGCGCACCGTGCCGGTTAGCGTCACCGAGCCGGGAATGACATTGACGGCTGTGCCGCCATGGGTGGTGGCGACGGTGACGACGAGCGATTTCAGCGGGTCCGTCTCCCGCGAGACGATGGATTGCAGGGCGATGATGATATGCGCCGAGGTCAGCACCGGATCGATGGAAAGATGCGGTGCGGCCGCATGGCTGCCCTTGCCGGTGATGACGATCTCGAAACTATCCGCCGCCGCCATGGTCGAGCCCTTGCGGATGGCGAACTGGCCGACGGGAATGCCCGGCTCATTATGCATGCCATAGACCTGGGAAATGCCGAATTTCTCCATCATGCCATCATTCAGCATGGCAAGTGCCCCCGCCCCGCCCTCTTCGGCGGGCTGGAAGATCACGGCCACGGAACCCTTGAAATTGCGGGTCTCGGCCAGATATTGCGCCGCGCCAAGAAGCATGGCGGTGTGCCCGTCATGGCCGCAGGAATGGGCCTTGCCGGGAACCTTGGAAGCCCAGGGCTTGCCGCTGGTCTCGAGGATCGGCAGGGCATCCATGTCGGAGCGGAAACCGATGGTCGGGCCATCGCCGTGCCGACCCTTGATAATGCCCACCACGCCGGTCTTGCCAATGCCGGTCTCAACGATGTCACAGCCGAAAGACGTTAGTTTCTCGGCCACGAACTTCGATGTTTCGAAGACGTCGTAAAGCAGCTCCGGCGTCTCGTGCAGGTGGCGCCTCCAGCCGGCAACATCTTCCTGCATCTCGGCCACACGGTTCAATATCGGCATTCCCAGTTTTCCTTTTTTGTTCCCCGCCGGGTTGTCGGGAGCCATATTGCGTTTGGAATTTCTACTTTTGCAAGTCTGAATTTTGCTGCATGAGCGAAAAATAGGCCAAAAGGCGAATGGCTCAAATTTTGTTCATCAATAAGAGTTTGGGGCTTGATTTTCAAAAAAACTGACAATAGCATCATCCGGAATGGAGGAGTATTCCTTAGCAAAGTCAAATACTTACAAACAATAGACCTTGCACATGACGACGGGAAAAGCGTCAAACATTCAAATAGATAAAATCTAAAAAGGGGAAAAACACGATGAAGAAGCGCAGCGTTCTCTTTGCCAGCACGGTGGCGGCCATGGCCCTCGCAGGCACTGTCGCCCATGCCGAGCGCGGCAGTGACGGCGAACTGAAAATCCTGTTCTGGCAGGCCGTATCGACACTTAATCCTTACCTTTCCGCTGGCACGAAGGAAGTCTACAGCTCGTCCATGGTGATTGAGCCGCTGGCGCGCTACGACGAAAAGGGCGAGCTGGTGCCGATGCTGGTGAGCGAGATCCCGACCGTCGATAATGGCGGCGTAGCAAAAGACCTGCTCAGCATGACCTGGAAGCTGAAAAGCGATGTCAAATGGTCTGACGGCACGCCGCTCACCGCTGACGATGTGGTTTTCACCTGGAAATATTGCACCGCACCGGACGGTGGCTGCGCGCAGGCGGCACAATATGAAGGCGTGAAAAACGTCGAGGCCGTCGACGCCCACACCGTCAAGATCAGCTTCACCGAACCAAAACCTTACCCCTATTCCGCATTCGTCGGCGCACAGTCGCCGGTCATCCAGAAGAAGCAGTTCGAAAACTGCGTCGGCGCTGCCGCACCCGGCTGCACATCCGCCAATTTCGGCCCCATTGGCACCGGCCCCTTCGTGGTCAAGGATTTCAAACCGAATGACGTGATCAGCTTCGTCGCCAACACCAATTATCGCGACCCCGCCAAGCCCGCCTTCGCCACAGTGACCCTGAAAGGCGGCGGCGATGCGGCTTCCGCTGCGCGTGCCGTTCTTGAAACGGGCGAATTCGACTACGCATGGAACATGCAGGTGGAGCCGGAAATCCTCGCCACCATGGTGGCGGCCGGCAAGGGCAAGCTGGAAACCGCCTTCGGCACGCAGGTCGAGCGCATCAATCTCAATTGGTACAATCCCGATCCCGCCCTGGGTGACAAGCGCTCCACCAAGGAGGGCGGGCCGCACCCGGCGCTTTCCGATCCGGCCGTGCGCCGGGCGCTCTCGCTCGCCATTGATCGCGACATTATCGACGAGACGGGTTATGGCGAGGCGGGCAAGCCGACCTGCAACATCGTGCCAGCACCTGAGGCCGTCGCTTCGACGAAAAACGACAGCTGGTGCCTGAAGCAGGATGTGGAAGGTGCAAACAAGCTGCTGGATGATGCAGGCTGGGTGAAGGGATCAGACGGCATCCGCGCCAAGAACGGCGTGAAGCTGTCCTTCCTCTACCAGACCTCCACCAACTCCGTTCGCCAGGCGGCGCAGGAACTGGTGAAAGACATGTGGTCGCAGATCGGCGTTGCGGCTGAACTTCGCAATGTCAGCGCCTCGGTGTTCTTCGGCGGCGACCCGGCAAGCCCGGATACCTTCCAGAAATTTTATGCCGACGTTGAAATGTACACCAACAATTTCGACGGCACCGATCCGGAAAAATATCTGGCGGAATGGCTGTGCGACAAGATCCCTGCCCCGGCCAACGGCTGGCAGGGACAGAATGTTCCGCGTTATTGCAACCCGGAATTCGACAAGCTGGTGGGCGTCCTTTCCAAGACCACGGACTTTGCCAAGCGCGGGGAAATCGCCAAGCAGCTGAACGACATGCTGACGGAAGAAGGCGCGCATATTCCGCTCATCCACCGCGGCAACGTTTCCTCACATTCGCTGACGCTGGAAGGCGTTCGCATGAATGCCTGGGATTCGGAACTCTGGAACGTCGCGGACTGGTCCCGCAAAAAGTAACACGCAGATGCGCCGGCTCCCCGACAAGGGGCCGGCCTTTTGCATGCCCCCTGGACCATGTTCTGAAGACACATTTGCAGCGTCACGGCGAAGATGCTCCCAATTTTCGTGCTGTCGCGCTCTGGGTCTGGAGAGTTTCAGATGTTTGCCTTTACGCTCCGGCGGCTTGCCTTTGCCGTACCGACGTTGCTCGTCATCAGCTTCGTCATCTTCGCGCTGCTCGATCTTGCGCCCAACGACCCGACCGGCGACCTGCCGCTGACCATTCCGCCTGAAGTGCGCGAGCAGATCCGCGCCTCGCTTGGCCTCGACCAACCCTTCTTCATCCGTTACCTGATGTGGCTGCAACAGTTCTTCATCAACGAACCTTTGAACCTCTTCGAAAAGCTGACCGGCTGGCAGATCGGCGATGGCAGCCGTATGCGGGTTCTTTCCTGGGCCACCCGCAGCCCGGTGGTCGATCTCGTCATTCAGCGCATGCCGCAGACGCTGTGGGTGGTGGGCCTCGCCTATCTCTTCGGCGCGCTGCTGGCGATCCCGATCGGCGTCATCTCCGCCTACAAGCAATATTCGATCTTCGACCAGATCGGCACCTTCATTTCCATGGTCGGTTATTCGGTTCCGACCTTCTTCACCGGCGTGCTGCTGGTCGTCATCTTCAGCTCCTATCTGCAATGGTTCCCTTCCGTTTACGACACCAATCTGAGGGTCTCGGACTGGGCAAGCTTCGTGGCGCAGGTGAAGCAGATGTTCCTGCCGGTGCTGGTGCTGACGCTCTACAATGTCTCGCAGATCAGCCGCTTCGTGCGCGCCTCCATGCTGGACAATCTGCATCAGGATTATGTGCGCACGGCACGCGCCAAGGGCGTGAAGGAAAAATCCGTCCTGCTCGTCCACGTGCTGCGCAACAGCCTGATCCCTGTTGTGACCGTGATTGCACTCGGCGTGCCGACCATCTTTTCCGGCGCCATCATCACCGAGCAGATTTTTCGCGTGAACGGGCTTGGCCAATTGCTGATAACAGCGGTTCAGGGCGCGGATATTCCGCTGGTGCAGACGCTGACCTTCATTTTCGCGGTGCTGATCGTGCTCTTCAACCTGATTGCCGACGTGCTGTACGGCATTCTCGACCCGAGGATCCGCTATGACTGACGCCACCATTGCAGCGCCGACGGTTGCGGCCACCCCCACGCAATCCGCCCTTGCCGATATCTGGAAACAGTTCCGCGTTCACAAGGGCGGCGTGGCAGGGCTCTTCGTCTTCGTCTTCATCCTGCTTGCGGTCTATGTCGGCCCCTATATCCACACCGTCGCGCCGAACGCCATCAACGTGAAGGAACGCAACCAGTGGCCATCCCTGGCCCATCCCTTCGGCACCGATAATCTCGGCAAGGACATGCTGGCGCAGGTTCTGGCTGGTGGGCGCATCTCACTTGCCGTCGGCATCACCGCCATGCTGCTGGCGCTGTTTCTCGGCACGCTGGTGGGGGTGCTGTCAGGTTATTTCCGCAGGCTCGACGGTCCGCTGATGCGGCTGACCGACCTGTTCCTCGCCCTGCCACTTCTGCCGCTGCTGCTCGTCATCCTGATGCTGTTTCGCGATACGTTGCGCGCGGCATTCGGTCCGGAAACCGGCATCTTCATCCTGATTGTCTTCGTGATCGGAATAACCAGCTGGATGCACACCGCCCGTATCGTGCGCGGCGATGTGCTGACGATCAAAAGCCAGGAATTCATCATGGCGGCGAAATCGAGCGGCATGCGCGAATATCGCATCATCCTGAGGCACATCCTGCCGAATGTGCTGAGTTCGATCATGGTCTCTGCCACCCTCGGCATTGCCGCCGCCATCATCACGGAATCGGCGCTCTCCTTCCTCGGTCTCGGCTTCCCCTCCGACTTTCCGACCTGGGGACGTCTGCTGTTTGATGGCGCCAACTTCCTGCAACTGACACCGTCGCGTGTGTTATGGCCGGGGCTGGCGATTTCACTGACTGTTCTGAGCGTCAATTATATCGGCGATGCGGTGCGTGATGCGCTGGATCCAAGGGCGCTGAAGAGCTGAGGAGACGCCGTTCCCTGCGTCACAAGAACCTCTCCACCGTCATCCTCGGGCTTGACCCGAGGATCCATTGCCGCGCGTGACTGTGGTTCCTCGGGTTAAACCCGAGGATGACGTCGGGTGCAAGTTGATCCACTATCGAGCCCAAAGTTACCACCTAATGGTAATTCACCTTCTCCGCATCGAGAATGCTGTCCGCATCCAGCGCCGCAATCGGAATATCCATCCGCGCGGGAATATCGCCGGAAAGCTGCAGTGCGAGATACCGCCCGCAACAGACCCGCAGGAACGATGTGAAATTGCCGAGATCGTGCCCGGCATCAATCGATTCATTATAAAGCTTGGCGATGAGCTGCACGCTGTTCATGCCATCGCGGCGCGCGATCTCGTCCAGCGTCGTCCAGAAGAAGTTCTCAAGCCGCACACTTGTGACCATGCCGTCGATCCTGAGTGACCGCGTATGGCTTTCCCAAAGCGTGGGGTCTGCCTTGATGAAAAGCTTGCACATGGTTTCCTCCCTCACCACGCCTGAAAGATAGGCGGAAAACGGGGCCGGAAAAAGCCCCGTTTCGCCGGTCTTATTTGCTAAGCACGGCCATGAATTGCGAAAGCCAGGCCGGATGGGCCGGCCATGCGGGCGCCGTCACCAGCTTGCCGTCGGTAACGGCCGCATCGATGGCGATATCGGCATAGGTGCCGCCCGCCAGCTCGACCTCGGGACGGCAGGCGGGATAGGCCGAGCAGGTGCGGCCCTTGAGCACACCGGCCGCCGCCAGCAATTGCGCACCATGGCAGACGGCGGCCACCGGCTTGTCAGCCTCGAAGAAATGTTTCACCGCCGCCAGCACATCCGCATTAAGGCGGAGATATTCCGGCGCGCGGCCGCCGGGAATGACCAGCGCATCGTAATCGGCAACCTTGATATCGGCGAAGGTGGCGTTGAGCGCGAAATTATGGCCACGTTTTTCCGAATAGGTCTGGTCGCCCTCGAAATCGTGGATGGCCGTGGCAATGGTCTGGCCCGCCTTCTTGCCGGGGCAGACGGCATGCACCGTGTGGCCGACAGCAAGCAGCGTCTGAAACGGCACCATGGTCTCATAATCCTCGGCGAAATCGCCGGTGATCATCAAAATCTTCTTCGGCATGTCTGCTCCTCCCGTTTTCGAATGCCTTTGAGCACCCTAACAGGCAGGATCGAGACGCGGGTATTATGGCAATACTACATGGCCGATAAAGGTGGGATCAGCGGGCCTGCGGCGGCTGCGGCCAGCGTCTCACACCGCCGCCCCAATTCTCGAACGCCTTTGAAAGTTTGAGCACGAACAAATCCTCGTAACGGGGGCCGACGATCTGCAGGCCGATCGGCATGCCGGATGCCGAGTAACCGCAATTGATCGAGGAAGCCGGCTGTTCCGACATGTTCCACGGCACCGTGAAGGCAATATGTTCGAACGGCCTTGCGGGATCATTGGTGGGCGAGGCCCAGTCGGCCGGATAGGAGACGATTGGATTGGTGGGCGAGATAACCGCATCCACTGTCTGCATCAGCCGCCCGCAGGTCTTGCGCATTTCCATCGTCTGATTGAAACCGAAGACCGCACGGGAACCGCTAACCTCCGCCCCCTTCTCCGCCCATTCGAGAATATAGGGGAGGATCGCCGCGCGGCGTTCATCGCTCAGCGCCACCATATCGCCCCAGAATTTCGCCCGCCAGAAATCATCTAGCCCGTCCAGCATCTCGCGCGTCAGCACCGGCTCGACCGGGATGACGATAGCACCAGCCGCCTCGAACAGCTTTGCAGCCGCGACAACAGCATAGCGCACCTCTTCATCCAGCGGCAGGCCGCAGCCGGCATCCAGCATGAGGCCGATTTTCAGGCCTTTCACGTCGATATCGAGATCCATCCAGTCGATGTTGTTCGGCGGCAGTGATGTACCATCTCGCCAGTCGGGCCGCGAAAGCGTCGCCATGGCATAGGCGGCATCAACGACGGTGCGGGTCATCGGCCCGGCGCAGCGACCGGTATAATAGGGATCGACCGGGATGCGGCCCTGGCTCGGCTTGAAGCCCAAGAGACCGGTCCACCCGGCCGGGAGCCGCACCGAGCCGCCAATATCCGTGCCGATATGCAGCGTACCATAACTCGCAGCGCCTGCCGAAGCCGCGCCGGCGCTGGAACCGCCAGGGTTCTGGGTGGGGTCCCACGGGTTGCGGCTGAGCTTGTGGAAGCTGGAAAGGCCTGACGATAACATGCCGTAATCCGGGCAGGTGGTCTTCGCGTAAAGGATCGCGCCATCCTCGCGGCAGCGGGCAGCCACCGGCGCGTCTTCAGCCGCAGGCACCAGTTCCACCGCCCTGGTGCCGAGGGGCACCGGGTGGCCCTTCGTGGCGATGAGTTCCTTCAGCGAGACCGGAATGCCATCGAGAGCCCCGAGCGTTTCGCCTTTTTGCCAACGCTCCGTCGAGGCCAGCGCCTGCCTGCGTGCATCTTCCGGATCATAAGCATAAAGCGCGTTCACCACCGGTTCGAAAGCATCGATACGCGCCTCCACCGCCTGCCAATATTCCGATGGCGAGAGTTTCCTCTCCCGGTAAAGAGCCAGGATTTCGAGCGTGTTGAGGTCTATGAGATCGGTCATGGCATCGTCTCGTCAGAAAAACAGGAAATTGGGGCGATATCGGCTTGAAACGGTCAGCCGGTATCGCGCGGGTCCAGCAGGTCGCGCAGGCCATCGCCGAGAAGATTGAGGCCGAAGACGGCGAGCGCAATCGCAAGGCCGGGCATGATGGCAAGCCAGGGTGCCGCGCCAAGATAGGTCTGCGCATCGGCGAGCATTCGTCCCCAGGTGGCGGCGGGTGGCGGCATGCCAAGACCGAGGAAGGAGAGGCCTGCTTCCGTCAATATCGCAAGACCGAGCTGGATCGTCACCTGCACGATGATCTGGTTGGAAATATTCGGCACGATATGGAAAAGCGTGATCTTGGCGCGGTTCTGGCCGATGCTGATGGCAGCGGTGATGTATTCCCGCGCCCATATCTGCAGTGCGGCCCCCAGCGTCAGCCGCGCAAACACCGGCACCATGAAGGTGGCGATGGCGATGATGGCGGTAAAACGGCCCGTGCCGATGAAGGCGCCAAGCATCATCGCCGACAGGATGGGCGGCACGGCGAAGATGATGTCGCAGATGCGCATGACCACGGTTTCGGTGAAACCGCGCAGCGCCGCAACCGCCACGCCGATGGTCGTGCCGATAAATGCACCGATGGCGACGGCGGCGATGGAGGTGGACAGCGAATTCCACGCACCGGCCATCAGCATGGACAACACGTCGCGGCCAAAATGATCCGTGCCGAGGCCGCCATAAACGAATGGCGATTTCAGCTTCTGGACGATCTGCATCTTTGTGGGGGACACCGGCGTCCAGACCAGCGACAGAAGGGCAACGGCAACGAGGAAGGTGGTGACGGCGATGCCGACAACGAAGGCCGGGCGGCGGCGGATAAATCGCATCATCGCGCACCTGCCCGCAGTCTCGGATCGATGAAGAGATAGGCGATATCGACAACGAAATTCATGATGATGACCAGCGCCGAGAAGAACAGCACGACGGATTGCATGACGACGATGTCGCGTTGGGTCAGCGCCTGATAGGCAAGCCGCCCGAGGCCCGGCAGGTTGAAGACATTCTCGACAAGCACCGCGCCGGCAATCAAAAAGGTGAATTGCAGGCCGATCATGGTGACAACGGGGATCATCGCATTCGGAACCGCATGCCGCCACAGCGCCACCCGCTCGCTCAAGCCCTTGGCGCGGGCGGTGCGCACGAAATCCTCATTCATCACTTCAAGCACGGCGGAACGGCAGACGCGGGTGAGAACCCCGGCCTGCGACAGCGCCAGGGCGATTGCCGGCAGCACCAGCGCCACAAGCCCTGCCGAAAAGCTTGGCGTCCAGCCAGGAAAACCACCCGATGGCATCCAGCCGAGCGTGGTGGAAAACACGATGATGAGCAGCAGCCCGACCCAGAAACCCGGCACGGCAATGCCCACATGGGAAAACAGCCCGGCCGCAAAATCCAGCGCCCCGTTGCGGTTCCGCGCCGCCGCCACGCCAAGCGGAATGGCAATGGCAACGGACAGGCAGACGGCAAGCAGCGCGAGCGGCAGGGTAACGGCCAGCCGCTCAATAATCAGCCCCGCCACAGGCACGCCATAGGTATAGGATTGCCCGAGATCGCCATGAAACACGCCGGCGAGCCAGTGGAGATAACGCAGCGGCAGCGGCTGATCGAGGCCCATCTGCTTCTGCAGGGCGGCCAGCGTATCGGGGCTCGCCGAAGTGCCGAGCATGATGGCGGCTGGATCACCCGGCAGCAGGCCCATGACGACATAGATGATGAGGGAGACGGCAAACAGCGTGATGACGAGGCTTGCGAGACGCCGGATGAGGACGGTTAACATCTGGCATCTTCTCCTTGCTTTGTTTCGCCTGCGGTCGAAGGTCCAGTTATCTCTCTCCCGTCATTCCGGCCCTGAGCCGGAATCCAGCCGACGCGCGTCTGCGCGGCGGAGAGAGCCCTTTCAGCCCAAGGACTTGGGCTGGCTGGATGCCGGATCAAGTCCGGCATGACGGAAGAAACGGGTATCGACAAACGTCACTCTTCCCAATGCACATCCGTCAGCACATTCGAGGGAATGGGCTCGTTTTCCCACAGCCCCTTCACCTTCCTGTCCCAGACACCAAGCTTCGGCATCACGAACAGAAAAAGAGCCGGCACATCTTCGGCGAGGATTTTCTGGGCGTCGCCATAAAGCTTTTCCTGCTCAGCGGCATCCGCCGTCTTTTCGACGCTGGCGATGACCTCATTGAAGGTCGGGTTCTTGTAGTTGAAATAATAGGGATCGCGGGAATAGATATCGATATCCATCGGCTCGGCATGGGCGACGATGGTCATGTCGTAATCCGCGCCCTTCAGAACATCCGCCACCCATTTGGCCGGAAATTCGGTGGTCTCGATGGTCATGGTCACACCTATTTCGGCCAGCATCGCCTGCAGGATTTGCGAGGTGCGCTGGGCATAGGCCATCTGCGGGGCCTTGATGGTGAAACTAAAACCGTCGGCATACCCCGCTTCGGCAAGCAGCGCCCTCGCTTTGTCGACATCGTAAGGGTGCACCCCTGTCGTATCGATGTATCCGCGGTCATTAGGTGTGTAGTGGCTGCCAATGGCCGTGCCGTAACCGGACCAGGCGCCTTCAATGACAGTGCCCCGATCCACCGCCATCATCAGCGCCTGTCGCACGCGTTTGTCGTCAAAAGGCTTGCGGGCATTGTTCATGCCGGCCACGACCTTCAGCTCGGTATTGCCGACAAAGGTGCCGAGGCGTTTATCGCCATCAAAGGAGGTCATCAGTTCCGGCGCACCGAATTCCGGGAAGGCATCGATATCGCCCGATTTCAGGGCCGCCGCCTGCGCCTGCGGGTCGGACACGAAGCGGAAAGTCGCCCTGTCGAGTTTCACCGCCACGGCCTTGTCCCAATAGGCGGCGTTCTTCTCCAGTTCCACCTTGTCGCCCTTCGCCCAGTTCACGAATTTGAACGGGCCGGTGCCGATGGGTGTGGTGCGGTTATTGTCGGCGCTTTTCGGCGCGACCATCACGGAGGCAGGCCAGCCGAGCCAGTAAAGAAGGCTGCCGGCCGGCTGCTTCAGCTTCAGCACCAGCGTTGCGGCATCCGGTGTCTCGATACTGTCGATGGCGGCGAAGAAACGTTTCTGCGGATTGACCGAGCTTTCGCCACGCGCCTGATCCAGCGAGAATTTGGCTACGGCGGAATCGAAAGCCTCACCATCGTGGAAGGTGACGCCCTTGCGCAGCTTGAATGTGTAGGTCTTGCCGTCAGGCGCAATTTCCCAGCTTTCGGCAAGCTGCGGCTTCACCTTGCCGTCGCGGTCGATCGTCACCAGACCTTCAAAGACATTCTGCCAGGTCACCTGACCGATGGCGACGGGGGCGGCAATAGTCGGATCGAGGCCGGTCGGCTCGACTGCCATGCCCAGCGTCAGCGCGGTTTTCGGCGCAGCCTCAGCCCCCGCAAGCGAAAGCGGCAGCCAGAGCGCGGTGCCCAATGCGAGGGTCAGCGCGGTGCGGCGCGAAAGCGTTGCCGCCTGCGAAAGATAAGTGCGTGGCATCCTTAGTCCCCTGTCTGGCGGCCGGGGCATTTTTGCCCTTCCGAAGACCACCCGTTGCAAAAAGAGTGTCATGTTGCAGGCGCACACACAATCTCGATTTTTGTGTGCTCCGTGTAGCTGAAATGGCTACACGGAAATGCGAACGGAAATCAACCTCTCCGACAGAAACACCGACTGCCCCGCCTACCCAGCCGTCGCCTCGCGCATGAAGCGCTCGATGAAATCGGCAAGCTTGGAGGCGGCGAAGGATAATTGCCGGTCAGGCGCAACGCAGAGATCGATCTGGGTATGGATGCCTTTTTTGCCGGTCAAGGGAATGGCAACCATCTGGCCGCTGCGGATTTCACGCGCCACCGAAAGCGCCGGCAGCAGCGTGGCGGCGGCGTGACCCAGCACCAGCTCCTTCAGCATTTCCAGCGAACTGGTAATGAAGACGGGATCAAGCTCAATACCGGCATCGGCAAACAGCGTGTCGAATGCCTGCCGCGCGGCAAAACTTTTGTCCGGCAGGGCAAGCGGCAGGCCGGCCAGCTCCTTCAGCGAGACTTCCGGCTGGGCGGCGAGCGCATGGCCGGCCGGGAAGATGACATCATAGCTGATGCGGGTGCGCGAACGCACTTTCACACCGGAAACCTTTGGGGCAAAAAGGCTGACGACCAGATCGGCCTCAGCCGCGCCCAGCGCCTCCATCGCCTGGCGGGCGCTGGTAATATGCACCTCGAAACGCAGTTTTGGATATTTCAGGCTGAACTGCGCCAGCACCGGCGCCAGAAGATTGGCCACCGTCGCGCCATTGGCATAGACCGTGACGCGGCCGCGCTGCAGCCCCTTCAGGTCATCGATCAGCTGGTGCACATGGTCGAGCTCGCGCAGCGTCTTGCCGGCACGGGCGGCGAGCAGCTCACCTGCCGCCGTCAACTTCACGCCGCGGCTGGATCGCTCCACCAGCGGCGAGCCGAAATAATATTCGAGATTTTCGATCTGTCGGCTGACCGCCGTTGGCGCGACATTCAGGTTTTCCGCCGCGGCGCGCATGGAATTGGTGCGGACGAGTTCGTCAAAATACATCAAGGCGCGCAGTTGCATGGGGTGGAAACCTTATTCGGGTGGGCCGATGTGGCGGGCCAGCATATCATCGCAGCACGATGAGAAAATACCTCACCCAAGAAGATCACCTGTGGAACGAAAGCGCACCACTTGTTTCTTCTCCCCGCCGGGGAGAAGGTGGCGCGCAGCGCCGGATGAGGGGGCGACGGCAGAGATATGCGGAGAACTTGCCCCCTCATCTGCCCCTTCGGGGCGTCTTCTCCCCAGCGGGGAGAAGAAACGAGCGGCACCCCCACGCCATCAAGCGCGTTTGAAACCCTCACTCGCCACCAGCAGCTGCCTTGTATAATCCGCGCTGAATTCGCGGCTTTCCAGCGCTTCCGCCTCCAGCATTTCCACCACCTTGCCGCTTTTCATAACCGCCAGGCGATCGCACATGTGGCTGATGACGCCGAGATCGTGGCTGACCATGACAAAGGTGAGGTTACGGTCCTTGCGGGCCTGTTCCAGAAGATTGAGGATTTCGGCCTGAATAGAGGCGTCGAGCGCCGAAGTCGGTTCATCCAGCAGCAGGATTTTCGGCTCGACGATCAGCGCACGGGCAATGGCGATGCGCTGGCGCTGGCCGCCGGAAAGCTGGTGCGAATAACGGAAGCGGAAGCCGGAGCCGAGGCCCACCTCGTCCAATGCACGGGCAATGCGCTGTTCGCGATTGTCGAGACCGTGGATTACCAGCGGTTCGAGCAGCAGCGCATCCACCGTCTGGCGCGGGTGCAGCGACCCATAGGGGTCCTGAAACACCATCTGCACATCGCTATAGAAACTCTTGTCCCGGTGTTTTCCCTGATAGGAGCGACCGGCCACCATCAGCGAGCCTTCATCGAAATGGTTGAGACCGGCAATGGCGCGCAGCAGCGTGGATTTGCCGGAACCGGATTCACCGACGATACCGAAGGATTCACCCTCGGCCACGTCAACGCTGACGCTGTCGAGCGCGATGTAACCGTCGAAATCCACCACCATGTCTTTGATGGAAAGAACTGTGCTCATGCGCGCCACTCCGGCTTGCGTTCCAGAACGGGCAGCGGATGGCGGTGGCCGCCAATTTCCGGCAGGCAGTTCAAAAGCCCCTGCGTATAGGGGTGTTTGGCTTCCTTCAGATTGGCGGAAGACAGCTCCTCCACCACCTTGCCGGCATACATGACGAGAACACGGTCGCAGAAGGAGGATACGAGCCGCAGATCGTGACTGACGAAGATCAGCCCCATGCCACGGTCGCGCACCAGCTTGTCTAGGATATCGAGCACTTCCAACTGAACCGTCACGTCAAGCGCCGAAGTCGGCTCATCGGCGATCAGCAATTCCGGGCCGCAGACCAGCATCATGGCAATCATGACGCGCTGACCCATGCCACCGGAAACCTCGTGCGGGTAAAGATCGAAAACGCGCTCGGGGTCGCGGATCTGCACGGCCTCAAGCATCGCAAGCGTGCGCTGACGCGCCTCGCCGCTGCCGATCTTTTCATGGGTCCGCAAGGTTTCCATGATCTGGCGCCCGATGGTCATCACCGGGTTCAGGGAATATTTCGGGTCCTGCAGGATCATGGCCATGCGCTTGCCGCGCATGATCCGCCTTTCCTTCGCAGAAGCGCTGAGCAGATCGATATCACCAAAACGCAGTGTATCAGCCTCGATGCGTGCGCTTTTCGGGGTCAGCCCCATGATGGCGCGGCCCGTCTGCGACTTGCCTGAGCCGGATTCACCAACGATACCGAGGCGTTCGCGCCCAAGCGTGAACGAAACGCCGCGCACCGCCTCCACCAGCCCGGTGCGGGTGGGGAAAGACACGCGGAGATTCTGAACGGTCAGAAGCGGCGCACTCATTGGCCTGCCTCCTTCGGATCCAGCGCATCACGCAGGCCATCGCCCAGAAGGTTGAAACCGAGGCTGACAATCAGGATCGCGATACCCGGCATGGCCGCCACCCACCACTGATCAAGAATGAACCGGCGTCCCGACGCTATCATCGCACCCCATTCCGGCAGCGGCGGCTGGGCACCAAGACCGAGAAAACCAAGACCGGCAGCAGTGAGGATGATACCCGCCATATCGAGCGTCACACGCACGATGAGCGACGACATGCACAGCGGCATGACGTGTTTCAAGACGATGCGGAAGGGCGACGCGCCCATGAGCTTCACCGCGGCGATGAAATCGGAATTGCGGAACGTCATGGTTTCGGCGCGCGCGATACGCGCATAGGGCGGCCACGAGGTGACCGCGATGGCGAGCACCGCATTCTCAATGCCCGGCCCGAGTGCCGCCACCAGCGCGAGCGCCAGAACCAGCTTCGGGAAGGCGAGAAAGATATCAGTGATGCGCATCAGAATGGCATCGACCCAACCGCCGGCATAACCCGAGACAGTGCCGACGATAAGCCCGATGGGTGCGGCGATAATCGCCACCAGCAGCACCACGAACAGAGTGAGCCGCGAACCGTGGATGAGCCGCGAGAGAATATCCCGCCCCTGATCGTCGGTGCCGAGCAGATAACCCTCGGTGCCTGGTGGCAAAAGCCGGGCGTTGCGCAGATCACCCTGCACCGGGTTATGCGGCGCCAGCACATCGGCAAACAGCGCGACGAAGAGCAGCGCGATGATGATGCCGAGGCCAAGCAGCGCCAGCCGGTTTTCTGAAAACCGCCGCCAGATGACATAGGCGCGGCCAAGCCGTGCCTGTCTGCGCGAGGACGGCCGGTCGGAGAGCAGCCATTCGCGGCTATAGGGCTTGAGTGTATCGGTCGAAATCGTCATCGGCTGCGCGTCCTTGGATCGAGCGTCCGGTAAAGCAGATCGGAGAAGAGATTGATGCCGACGAAGATGGCGCCGATCACGATCGTGCCGCCGAGAACAGCATTCATATCCGCATTCTGCAGGGAATTGGTGATGTAGAGGCCAAGGCCCGGCCAGGCGAAGATGGTTTCGGTAAGCACCGAACCTTCGAGCAGACCGGCATAGGACAGCGCAATCACGGTTACCAGCGGCACGGCGGCATTGCGCAGCGCGTGGAACCAGATGATGCGGGTTTCCGAAAGCCCCTTGGCGCGGGCCGCAACGATATATTCCTGGGCGAGCTCGTTCAGCATGAAGGAGCGCGTCATGCGGCTGATATAGGCCAGCGAAAAATAACCGAGCAGAGAGGCGGGCAGGATGATGTGGCGGAACAGATCCCACAGCACGTCCCATTGCCGCTGCCAGATCGCGTCGATCAGGAAAAAGCCCGTCACCGGCGTGAAGGTGAATTCATAGACGATATCCATACGGCCGGGATAGGCGACCCATTGCAGCCGGGCATAAAACACCAGCAGCGCCAGAAGGCCGAGCCAGAAAATCGGCACGGAATAACCGATGAGGCCGATGACGCGCACCACCTGATCGGCAAAACTGCCGCGTTTGACGGCGGCGAGAACGCCGAGCGGAATACCGAAGACAGCGCCGATGATGGTGCCGATCGTGGCAAGCTCGATCGTCGCCGGGAACACCCGCTTGATGTCCTCCATGACAGGATTGGTGGTGAGGACGGAGATGCCGAAATCCCCCGAAAGCGCCTGCTTCAGATAAAGGAAAAACTGCTGCCAGAGCGGCAGGTTGAGGCCAAGCTGCTCGCGCACCCGCTCAACCACATGCGCAGGCGCGCGGTCGCCGACGATCGCCAGCGCGGGGTCGATCGGCACCACACGGCCAATGAAAAATGTGACCGCCATCAGCCCCAGAAAGGTGGTGATGACGGTAACGGCGAAGCCGAGAATGGCTTTCACACGGGCGTTGGCACGGCGTTTGCCCTGCCTCGCCCTGCTGTTTGCTTCAACAATGCTCAAGAGACCGATCCTTCCGGATCATCACTTCGAGATCGTGTAGACGTAGTTGGTGTCAAAGCTCGGTCCGAGCTTCAGGCCCTGGAGCTTGGCGGAATAACCCGCCACTTCCGTCTGCTGGAAGATGATGACGAAGGGACCCTTCGCCAGAACTTCCTTTTGCAGGTTTTCGTAGATGGCAGCACGCTTGGCAGTGTCCTTTTCCAGCAGTGCCGACTGGGTTTCCTTGGTCAGGTCAGGAACGTCCCAGGCATTGCGCCAGGCGAGCGTCTTGTTCTTGCCCTCATCCGAATTGTCGTAGTTGATGGTGAAGGTTTCGGCATTCGAATTCGGGTCGAAATAGTCCGAACCCCACTGACCGATGTAGATATCATGGGTGCGGGCGCGGTATTTCGTCAGCGTCTGCTTGCCGTCGCCCGGAATGATTTCCAGCTTGATGCCGGCCTGCGCCAGCGTCTGCTGCACGCTTTCGGCAATGCCGGTCACCGGCTGCGTGTTGCGAACATCCATGGTCACGGTGAAACCGTCCTTCAGGCCAGCCTTTGCGAGAAGTTCCTTGGCCTTGACGACGTCGAGCTTATAGGGGTTTTCGTCAAGCGCACCGAGCTGACCCTTCGGCAGGAAGGTCTGGTGAACTTCGCCGATACCCTTGATGATCGTCGCGCCGATCGCGTCATAATCGACGAGATATTTGAAAGCCTCGATGACCTCAGGCTTCTTCAGGTTCTCGTTCTTCTGGTTGAGGCTGAAGTAATAAACGGTGCCTTTGGGCGCGGAAGTGACGGCAAGACCTTCCTTCTTGGAAACGGCTTCCATGTCACCCGGCTCAAGGTTACGGGCAACATCGATATCGCCGTTCTCAAGCGCCAGGCGCTGGCCGGAGCTTTCCTTCATGTGGCGATAGACGACGCGCTTCAGCTTCGGCTTCTCACCATAATAATTCGGGTTGGCTTCGAGGATGACGGCCTCGTTGGCCTTCCAGCCGAGGATCTTGTAAGGGCCGGAACCGGCATAACCGGTCTTCAGGAATTCATTGCCGAAATCCGTGTCGTATTTGTAGTCCGCGCTCGGGGTAACGGACTTCGCCTTTTCGGTGATGAGCTTCTTGTCGACCACCGAAGCGACGGTTGCGGTGAGCACGTTCAGCACGAAGCTCGGCGCATAGGGCTTGTCAACCGTCAGCACGAAGGTGTTCGCATCCGCAGCCTTGGCTTTTTCATTGACGTTGTCGCCCTTGAGGCCGAACTGCGTCAGCAGGAATGCCGGCGACTTGTCGAGCTTGACGGCACGCTCGAAGGAGAATGCCACATCGTCAGCGGTGATCGGATTGCCGGAGGCGAATTTCAGGCCGGATTTCAGCTTGAAGGTATAGGTCAGGCCATCCTCGGAGGTCGTCCAGCTCTCGGCCAGATCGCCGATGACCTTGGACGTGTCGTTGAGATCGATGGAGACCAGCTTGCTGTAGGTGTTGCCGGTAACTTCGGCGGCGGACAGTTCGAAGGCTTCGCCCGGATCGAGCGTGATGATGTCGTCGATGGCAAAACCTTCGACCAGGGTATCAGCCGGCGTGGCGGCGAAAGCGTGCGGAGCCGACAGCATCATCAGCGACAGAGCGGCGCTGGTGCTGAGAATACGCATGGATTTGTTGAGCGATTTGATCATAGGATCTCCCCTTTTGTTATAAGATTGATTTCATTCGCTATAGGGCGTCTTCAGGCCGGTTCGTGCCAGGCCTGGGACAGAACGCGCAGCCAGTTTTCCCGGCAGATTTTGGCCAACTCGCCGTCACCGTAGCCTGCCGATTTCAGCGCCGCAACCAGATTGTGGTTGCCGCTCGCATCCGCAATGCCAACGGGTACTGTCGCGCCGTCGAAATCCGATCCGAGCGCCACGCAGTCGATACCCATGCGCTCCACCATATAGTCGATGTGGCGCACCATGTCGGAAAGCGGCGTGTCGGCAATGTCGCGCGCATCTGGCCTGAGCATGGTCACGGCATAGTTGAGACCGACCAGACCGTGACTGTCCTTGACGGCGTCCAACTGGCGGTCGGTGAGATTACGGGCAACGGGGGTAAGCGCGTGCGCGTTGGAATGGCTTGCGATCAGCGGCTGGTTGGTGGTCTTGGCCACATCCCAGAAGCCTTTTTCGGTGATATGCGCCAGATCGACGAGAATGCCCAGCCGGTTGCATTCCTTCACCAGCGAAAAACCGGCATCGGTGAGACCGGGCGCGGTATCGGGCGACATGGGATAAGAAAAGGGAACGCCATGGCCGAAAACATTGTGCCGGCTCCAGACCGGACCCAGCGAGCGCAGGCCGGCGGCATAAAATACCTCGAGCGCATCAAGATCGGCGCCGATCGCCTCGCAGCCTTCCATGTGCAGCACCGCGGCAAAAACGTCCTCGGCAAAGGCCTTGCGGATATCGGCCGTGGAACGGCAAAGCCGCCAGGCGCCAGCGCGATCGAGCCTCAGCGCAATTGCCGCCTTCTCCATGGCGATATCGAGCGAAGGCAAGCGCTCCAGCGGCGCGGCAAGCGGCGTATCATAGTGACCGCTTTCGTCCGGCTCCTGCAAGATGAGGTCGCCGGAGGGGATGTAGATCGCGCAGATTCCGCCGCCAAGACCGCCGGCCCTAGCGCGGGGACCATCGATATGGCCTTCCCGCGTGCCGTTTCTGAATTCCGCAACCGGATCGGCACCGGCCTTGCTGTTGCGCCACAACCGAAGCAGCACATCATTATGACCGTCGAACACTGCATGCATGGGAAGAAATTCCAGTAAGCGGCAAAACCAAAGGGGGCGGGCAGACGCCGGAATGACACCGAACGAAAGCAAACCGGCGCGTTTTTCGCCGGGCGCTATAATCTGTCGAAAGTGATCTTAGGACGATCTCTCGCAGCTTCGCAAGACGCAAATTAGGCAATGATGAAATTATCACCACTTGCGTTTTGCCGGAATTTGCGCAACGTCAAGCCAGCCAGCCGCCTTGCGCTTTCGTTAACAGCGGCGTGGTGAAAACACCCCTCACCCGCTCTGTCCATTCCGGCCCGAAAGCGGCGATTTTCTGCCGCCAGCGATCCGATTGCAGCATGGCCGCGCCGATGACGACGGGCTGAATGCCGGACGACGCGAGAAGCGAAAGACCTGAAATGATGGAGCTGCCGCTGGAGATGACATCATCCACCAGCGCCACCCGCCTGCCCTCGATGAGCGGCAACATACGCGGATCGATATAAAGTCGCTTTTCCTGTTTGGTGGTGATGGACGACATGGGCACCGACAGTTCCTCCAGATACCAGAATTTGCGTGAGGTGCCGAGCGGTACGTAACGGGAATGGCCAAGATGGCGGGCAACGGCGGCGGCAAGCGTCAGACCGAGCGTCGGCAGGCCGATCACGACATCGGGGCTGAAGGGGGCAAGCTTTGCGGCCAGATCAGCGGCAAGCGCCTCCAGCACCTCAAAAGAAGCCTGATTGACGATCAGCGAGGCAAGCGCATGTTCACCATCCGCGAGCGGCCTTATCGGCAGGCAAATCTGCCTTCCATCATCCAGTACGGCCGGGAAGAAGGATGAATGTGGCCCGGCCGTTTCAAATGTGCGGGGAGCAGCTATCGCCTGCCAGAACTCATGAGGAGCGGCCGGTGACTGGGTATCAGGCGATGCGGATGACGGCATCGGTTTTCCTTTCAGGACCGGGATGGCGCAAAGCGGACGCGGTTTTTCCAGCCACGCCAACCCCGTTCGGCATATCGGGCATTTCAGCAACCGCATACATGCGGCGGGTTCATTTCATTGGCTTTTTCAGCTAGAAGGGAACAAAGCAACAGGCATTCGGGCGAACCCACCTATGACTCGGGTTTTTCCCATATTCAAGGACAAGCTGCCCATGAGACTGCTGGACCGGATCGGTGAGGACCTGCCATTCCTGACGGAGCTTCGCCACGATCTGCACGCGCATCCGGAACTGGGTTTCGAAGAGGAGAGAACCAGCGCCATCGTCGCCGATCTTCTGGAACGGGCCGGAGTGAAAGTGCATCGCGGTCTCGGCGGCACCGGCGTCGTTGGCACCCTGCAGGTGGGCAATGGCACCCGCAGCATAGGCCTGCGTGCCGACATGGATGCGCTTGCCATGCCGGAAATTCCCGACAGGCCCTATAAATCGAAATTTCCCGGCAAGATGCATGCCTGCGGCCATGATGGCCACACCGCCATGCTGCTGGGTGCTGCGCGCTATCTCGCAAAGACCCGGGATTTTTCCGGCACCGTGCATTTCATCTTCCAGCCGGCCGAAGAAGGTCGCGGCGGCGCAAAAAAAATGGTGGAGGACGGGCTTTTCTCGCTGTTCCCCTGCGATGCAGTCTATGGCCTGCACAATATGCCGGGGCTCGGCATCGATGAAATGGCCGTGGTGGAAGGCCCGCAGCTTGCCTCTTCCGACAGCTGGCGCGTGACCTTCAAAGGCATCGGCACCCATGGCGCCAAGCCGCATCTTGGCCGTGACCCCATAACGGCTGCCGGCACCTTCCTCGCTTCGCTGCAAACCATCGTCGGCCGCGTCGTCGATCCGCTGCAGCCCGCCGTGGTCAGCGCCTGCTCGGTTCAGGCGGGCGATCCCAAGGCACTCAACGTCATTCCCGATCTCGTTGAAATCGGCGGTACGGCGCGCGCCTATGCACCTGAAGTACGCGACCAGCTGGAAGCGGAAATCGGCAGGCTGGCCAAGGGCACGGCGGCGATGTTCGGCATCGAGGCGAATTACGAATTCATCCGGCGCATTCCCCCCGTCATCAACGAGACGGAAGCGACGAAACGGGCGCTGCGCGCCGCCAAAACGGTGTTCGGCAACAAGGCCCGCACCGCCTTCCCGCCCTCAACCGCCGGCGACGACTTCGCTTTCTTCGCTGGTGAAGCCCCGGGCTGTTATGTCTGGCTGGGCAACGGCCCGGCAGTGGATGGCGCGCTGCACCACAACACCTCCTACGACTTCAACGATGCGGCAATCGTGCCGGGCGTTGCGTTCTGGGCGACGCTGGTGGAGCAGGAGCTGGCGGTGGAGTGACGCCCCGGCCGACGCGATGGCCGCTCAGGCGCGCCGCGTGCCCGGGCGCGCAAGGCTGGCAAAAATTCCGGCAAGCGCGCAGCCGGCGGTTATGGCCATGATGCCGGGCCAGCCGGCATGGATCCAGAACCAGCCGCCGACCCAGCCGGTAATGCTCGCTCCGCAATAATAAAACAGCAGATAAAGCGCGGAAGCATGGCTTTTGGCGGCACCCGCATTTGCGCCCACTCCACTGCTGGCAGCCGAATGCCCGATGAAAAATCCGATGGTTATCGCCGCAATCCCCGCCACGATGAGGATGATGCTTGAGGCGAATGTGAGCAGGATACCGACAAGGATGGTGGAAAAGGCAACCACCAGCATGATCCGCCGGCTGAACCGGTCGACCAGCGCCCCGCCATAGGAGGACGCGACGATACCCAGGGCAAAGGTCAGGAAAATCATGCTGACGGCCGTGCGGCCCAATTCGTAAGGCGGCGCGACGAGGCGAAAGGCGCAATAGTTGAAAACGGTGGTGAACACGCTCGTCAGCATCGCGCCCAGGAAATAGAACCGCCGAAGTTCCGGGTTTCCAAGATGTTGCGCCCATATTCTCAGATGATTTTTAAGCGGCATGTGCTGCGGCCGGAAATTCCGCGAAGGCGGAAGCAGCAGCAGGAAGCCGATGGCCGCGAGGATGCAGACCGCCCCCAGCGCATACATTGCCACCTGCCATGAGGTATAGGCGGACACCAGCCCCATGCCGACACGTCCCGCCATGGAACCGAAGGCCGTGCCACCGACATAAAGCCCCATGGCCTTGCCGAGACTGGAAGGTTCGATCTCCTCGGCAAGATAAGCCATGGCGACGGCCGGAACGCCGCCGAGCACGAACCCTTCCAGCGCGCGGGCGGCAAGCAGCCATGCCCAGCCTTGCGTGCTTGCCGCAATGATATTGGCGATGGCCGCCAGCATCATCGAAACGAACATCAGATTTCGGCGGGTGAAGAGCTGGGCGAAGGCCCCGCTGAGCAGAATGGCGAAGGCAAGCGTTCCCGTCGTCAGCGACAGGGCCAGCGATGCAGTTGCAGGGTTGATGCCGAATTCCGCCGGAAATTCCGGCAGGAGCGGCTGCACGCAATAGATCAGCGAAAAGCTGGCGAAGCCCGCGAGGAAAAGCGCCCAACTCGCCCGGCGAAACTGACGGCTTCCCTGCCGTATCCACAGCACATCCGGCGGCTCCTCCGTCATGACGATCGGCGGGGTGAAATCCTGTTTTTTGAGCTGGCGCATCGGGTTTGTCCCTTTCGCTCCCAGCTATAGCGCAACTCAGTCTTTCATTCTAATATATGGAAGGCGTTCCCATCATATCTGGATCTAATATCATGGAACTCAGGCACATCCGTTATTTTCTGGCCATCGCCAATGAGGGCAGTTTTACGCGGGCGGCAGAACATCTGGGAATCGCGCAGCCGCCGCTCAGCCAGCAGATAAAGGTTCTGGAACAGGAAGTCGGCGTGCGGCTATTCCGGCGTCTTGCGCATGGTGCGGAACTGACACCGGCGGGCCATGCCTTTCGGGCTGCGGTGACCCATATTCCGCATCAGGTGGGTGAAGGTGTCCGGCTCGCCCGCAGGGCGGCGGCCGGTGAAACCGGCATTCTGAGAATAGGCGTCACCGGCACGGCGGCGCTCAACCCTCTGGTTCCGGCCTGCATCCGCACCTACAGACGCCAATATCCCGACGTGGAGCTTCAGGTAATGGAGGCAGCCGCCCTGGCACTGACACCGGCCCTGCTCGAAGATCGGCTGGACGTGGCGCTTTTGCGCCCTTCTCAATCCGATCCCGATACATTGCTCGAGGAAGTGCTCACTGACGAACCGCTTCTGGTCGCCCTGCCTGCATCCCATCCGCTCGCGCGGCGCGGCACCGCCATAGACCTGATGGAATTGCGCGACGACCCTTTCATTCTGACACCACGCAGCGTCGGCACCAGTCTTCACGATGCATCGATAAAAGCCTGCCAGGAGGCCGGTTTCACGCCGCACCTCGGGCCGGCGGCACCACAAATCGCCTCGATATTGTCGCTGGTCGCGGCCGAACTCGGGGTTTCCCTCCTGCCGGAATCCGTCGCGCAGGTCAAAATGCAGAACATCGTCCTGCTGCCCTCCAGCGGCCCGCCGCCGCGGCTTTCCATATCGCTCGCCTATCGGCGCGGAACGACATCGCCGGTGGTGAAGAATTTCGTGTTGGCGGCGCGCATTGCCGCGCGCGAAACACAGACGCCTGACGTGGCCGGGGTCGAATGAACCGCAGCCCGCAGATGCGGGCCGCCGCTATTAGAGAATGGCAATCACCGGGCTTTCCATCACCCTGCCTGTCAACACATCGGCAATGCCCATATCCGTCTGGTGCGGGCCGATATTGCAGGCGAGCGTGGCGCCGAAGCAGGCCTTGAAGACGAGATAGGGCGGCTGCCAATCCACCACCCTGCCGACGGCTTCGCGCAATTCTTCGAAAGCCTTTGCCACGTCTTCAAGCGGGGCATCGGAAACGAGGCCGGAAAGCGGCAACGGGAGAAGCGCGGTGACCTTGCCCTCCGAGGCAACGGCCATGCCGCCGCCCGCCTTTATCACCGCATTGGCGGCCAGCGCCATGTCCTCGGCATTGCCACCAAAAACGGTGAGGTTGTGGCTGTCATGCGAGACGGTGGTGGCGAAGGCGCCGTTCCAGTTTCCCCAGCCCGTAAGGAATCCGGTTCTGGTGATCGGCTCGGCCATGCCGTGGCGATGGGTGACGGAAATCAACGTCGCACACTGGGGCGGAACGACGAAACCATCCTTCACCTCGGCCTCCATCTCTCCCCATTGCGTGAAGCGCGGGCGGTCGATGGTAGCAAGGCGTATCTTCGTGCCTTCGGATGTGACCCGGAAATCATCGGGCTCACGAAGCGGCAGCTTCATCGAGCCTTCGAGCGCGGTTGCGTCGCAGGCGGGAACCTCCACCAGCATGCGGCCGCCTTCAGCGACAGCCCTGCCATTTGCGACCACCTGGCGGGCAGCAAAGTCGCTCAGATCTTCGAAAACAACGATATCGGCACGGCGGCCGGCGGCAATGAGGCCGAGATCGGCACGGCCGAGCTTCTGCGCGGCATTCAGCGTGGCAGCGCGCAGCGCCCATTCGGGGCGCAGACCGTAACGCACAAGCCGGCGCACCACATCGTCAAGCCCGCCGCCCTGCAACAGGTCATCCGGGAAGACATCGTCGGTGCAGAGTGTCACCGTCTGTGGCAGATGGCCCAGCGCATTCAGCGCCGCCACGAATTCCGGCAGCAGGTGATCATGCGAACCGCGCAGCTCGATGGTAAGCCCCGCCCGCAGCTTTTCCATCAGGTCTTCACCCGACACCAGCTCGTGATCGGAGGAGACACCCGCCGCCATGAAGGCGTTGAGATCGGCATCTTTCAGGCCGCGGGCGTGGCCGCAGACCAGTTTGCCCGAGGCAAGCCCGGCCTGCACGATGCCGCTCATGCGCGGATCGCGCTCGATGACACCGCGCATATTCATGATTTCCGCAACGCCGCCAACCTGCGGCCATGACAGGATATCGGCGAGAATGGTCGCGTCAAAGTCCGCACCGCCACGCTCCAGCCCCGGAGCTGATGGCACGCAGGAAGGTGCGAGCAGAATGGCGCGCAATGGCAGATTTTCGATTGCCTTCGACGCCCAGCGCACCCCTTCCACGCCATGCACATTGCCGAATTCATGCGGGTCCCAGACGATGGTGGTAACACCACGGGCGACCACTGCCGCCGCATAGGCGGCCGGCGTGACCATCGAGCTTTCGATATGCATATGTGTATCGATGAGGCCCGGCGAGACAAACGCACTTGCCGCATCGATGATCCGTGCAGCGTCGCTGCGGCTTGCCCGCTCGTGCACGCTGGCGATCAGAGCGCCGACGATGCCGATATCGGCGGCGCGAAGCTCTCCCGTCACCACATCCACCAATGTTCCGCCGGTGATGAGGACATCGAAAGGCGCATCGCCACGTGCGGCGGCGACCGCGCGGCTGCGCAGCGCATCATCGGTGAGATCGGCAGGCTCGCGTGTTGGAGAGTTCGCGCTCATCGGGCGGCCTCCCGGCGCAACGCCTCGAGAATCGCCGTCTTCGCACTTTCGGCATCAACGGTTTCGGCAAAGTGCGCATTGAAGGTTTCCACCTTGTCGGCGCGCATCTCGACCACGGTTCTGCCCCGGGTCAAGGCGGAATGAAGTTCGACATCGATCCGCGCCTGCCGCAAGCCAATGAGACCGGAGGTAAAGGCAACGGCGGCAACGGGATCGTAAAGCGCCATGGCGGCTCTGCCACGGCGGGTGGCGATGCCGATGAAACCTTCCAGCAGATCGGCAATCAGCGCAGCGTTTTCGCCGCCGGCATCGCGGATCGGCAGCACATCGGCCGGCGAGGCCATAACCTTGCGGCAGGCGTCCAGATCGACCATGCGCAACGGCAGGCCGTGGGACAGAACGATTGCCAGCGCTTCCGGATCGGCAAAGGCGTTGAATTCCGCCGATGCAGTATGGTTGCCGCTGGTCACGCCGCCACCCATCCAGGTGAGATCGGAAATTTTGGCGGCAAGATCAGGCCGGGCAAGGCAAACCGCGGCGATATTGGTGAGCGGGCCGAGCGCCAGAATGCGCTTTTCGCCATCACCCTCAAGCCAGTTGCACAGGGCGGCAAAGGCATCGCTTTTCGGCAAGGCTGGCGCATCCGGCAAGTTTTGGCCGACGGTCGGAATGCCGTTATCGCCCAGAATGCATTGCGCGGTTTCGAGTGCGCCAAGCACGGGCTTGGCACGGCCCTGATGGATCGGCATCGACCAGCCGAAGGTTGAGACCGCTCCGGCGGCATTGCCGCACACCGCTTCCAGCGTCGTATTACCGAACACCAGCGAAATGCCGTCGATGGCAAGGCCTGCCGATTGCACCACCATGATGGCGGCAATGTCGTCAAAGCCCATATCGGTATCGATCCATACACCCATGGTCAGTTAAACACCTTGAGGCTCGCCGCCTTTTCGACCGGCAGATCAAAGGCGAGCGTATCACCAATGACATGCGCGGCAAGCGCCGCATCGGTTTCCGCCTTGATGGGTCCGAGCGGCGTATCCAGCAGATATTCGCGGGTGTTGCCGGCAAAGGATGTGCCGCGCACGGTTCCCTGGAAAGGACCTGAACCGAGGGTGACCATGCGCGGCCGCCAGGCCAGTCCAGATGCTGAAGGGACTGGTCCGGAAAGCGGTGTTGTACCGTTTGCGGTTTTCAGCGCGCCGCCTTCCAGCGCGAAGATGTTTTCAAAGCCAACGAAGTCAGCCACGAAGGATGAAACCGGCGCGTTGTAAATTTCTTCCGGCGTACCGATCTGCTCGATCTTGCCGCCCTTCATGACGACAATGCGGTCGGCGAGGGCAAGCGCCTCGATCTGGTCGTGGGTGACGAAGATCATCGTCACGCCGGTTTCCTTCTGCACACGCTGCAATTCGGTGCGCATTTCAAGCCGCAGGCGGGCATCGAGATTGGAGAGCGGCTCATCGAGCAACAGCACCTTGGGCTCCATGACCATGGAGCGCGCCAGTGCCACGCGCTGCTGCTGGCCGCCGGAAAGCTCGGCCGGTTTGCGGGAGGCGAAGTTGGACAGGCCCACCGACTTCAGGCCGGAGGCGACCTTGTCCTCCAGCGTCTTGCCGCCCATGCCCTTGAGTTTCAGGCCGAAGGCGACGTTTTCATAAACCGTCAGATGCGGGAAGAGTGCGTAAGACTGGAACACCAGACCGACGGCGCGCTTGTTGGCGGCGACACGGGTAATATCGGCCCCGTCGAGATCGATGCGCCCGCCAGCCACCGGCATCAGCCCGGCAATGGCGCGCATCGTCGTCGTCTTGCCGCAGCCGGAAGGCCCCAGCAAGGCCAGAAGTTCGCCCTTGCGGATATCAAGATCGAGATCCTTGACGGCAATGCTGTTGCCATAAGCGAGCGAGACTTTGTTGAGCGAAAGATAATTTGCGTCAGACATAACGGGAGAACCCCAGAAAACGTTCGGCCATGAAGACGATGCCGATGGAAAGGAAGGCGAGCAGCGAAGAAAGGGCGGCCACGGAAGGATCAAAGACGATTTCCATGTAACCCAGCATGTCGATGGGCAACGTGCGCACGCCGGGACCCGACAGGAACAGCGATACCGGCACCTGATTGAAGCTCGTCACGAAACCGAGAATGAAGGCGGAGAGAATGCCGCCGCGAATATTCGGCAGCACCACCCGGAAAAACGCGCCGACCCGCGACGAGCCGAGCAGCACCGCAGCCTCCTCAATATCCGAGCGCAGATTGTTGAGGCTGGCTGACACCACCCGCACCGCATAGGGCAGGATGAGCGCTGTGTGGGCGAGAAACAGGGCAAGGGTAATACCGATGCCGAAAGGCACGACGAAATAGCGCAGCAGCGCCAGACCAACGATGATGCCGGGCACGATGATCGGCGCCGAAACGATGGTGCGTACGGTTTCTGCGAAGGGCAGTTTGTAGCGCGACATGGCGTAGGAGGCGGGAATGCCGAGGATCAGCGCCGTGAACGTGCCGCCGATGGCAAGGAACATCGACATCGCGAAACTTTCGCGGAAGCTTTCGACTGTGAAGACCTTGGCGATCCACTTCAGCGAAAAGCCCTGCGGCGGAAAGGCAAGCGTATCGCCGGCCGAAAACGAGGCAGCAACGATGATGAGGAACGGCCCGATGAGGAAACCGACAACGAGAAGAAGCGTGAGCGGAATGAAGAGCTGCCGGGTCATTTCTTGTTCCTTGCGGTGGCGATGCGCTTCAGCAGGATATTGGCGGCAAAGCTCATGACGATCAGGATGAAGGCGATGACGCTGGCGGCGACGAAATTGTTGGAAACCGTGACCTGCTGGTAAAGCAGGGTTTCCAGCATCAACACCTTGGAGCCGCCGAGGATGGCTGGCGTGATATAGGCCGTCAGCGAACCGGTAAAGACCAGCGTGCCGCCAACCACCAATCCTTCCTTGGTGAGCGGCAGGATGACTTTCCAGAACACCTGCAGCCAGTTTGCGCCGAGAACGCGGGCAGCCGCGATCGTATCCTTCGGCATGTTCTCCAGCGCGCTGATGAGCGAGATGATCATCAACGGCAGGAACAGCTGCAGAAGGCCGATAAAAACAGCCGTTTCAGAAAACAGGATACGGATCGGCGCATCACTCAGCCCCACCGCCTGCAGCGCCTGGTTGACGATGCCGGTTCTGCCGAGAATGACGATCCACGCATAGGTGCGGGCAACCGGCGAAATCATCAACGGCAATACGACGAGATTGACCACATGGCCCTTCGTTCCTGGCGACAGGTTGATGATGGCGAAGGCCGCCGCATAGCCCACCACCGCCGAAACGACAGTGACGAGCGCGCCGAGCTTCAGGGTGCGCAGGAAAACCGTCTGGTTCAGCGGATCGGAGAAGAAATCGGCATAAGCGGAGAATGTCCAGCCGTCAGCGGTGCGAAAGCCCTCCGACAAAAGCATGAAGACCGGCACAAGAAAAACCGCCGCCGCAAAAATCGCGGCGGGCAAGGCAAGCGCCAGCGCTTCGGCCCGGTTCTGAAACATTGGTTTATTCCCTGAACGGCGCTGTGGCCGGTTACGCTTGAAGCCGGATACCGGCTTGCGGCTTTAAAAGGTTGGAAAAGCGGTCAGGGGACGACCAAACCGCTTTTCCTGAAACGGGGCGAGCCCTTGCGGACGCTGAAAATCACCCCGTTCCTGACTGAATTCGACTATTTTGGCTTATTGCCCGACCTTGGAGTTCCACTCCGACAGCCACTTGTCGCGGTTATCGAGCGTCACGTCGGACGGGATGAGCTGCAGGCTGCGAGCGGTTTCATCGCCATAGGTGATGTTGTTCGCCACCTCGTCGGATACCTTGACTTCCCTGTTCGTCGGGCTGTCCACCAGCTTTTCGGCCAGCGCCTTCTGAACGTCAGTCGACAGCCAGAAATCCATGAATTGCAGGGCAAGGTCCTCGTTCTTGGTGCCCTTCGGCACGACGAGCACGTTCATGCCGCCGGTCTGGCCTTCCTTGGGCGTGGCCCAGGCAAGCGGCAGGTCAAGCTTGGTGAAGGGCGCCCAGGAGAAGCGGCCAATCGGCGCTGCCCAGATTTCTTCCTGCTGCATCAGCTGCACCAGCTGCGAGGACTTGACGTAGAAAGTGACGATCTCGTCCTTCTTTTCACCCACGGCCTCGATGGCGCCGGAAAGATCAGGCGTGTCCTTGCCGATGGCCTTACCGAGCATATAAAGCGCCGGCGGGCCCTGATTGGTGGTGACGTTCGGGAAGGCGACGTGGTCGACAATGCCGTCCTTCAGGAGATCGGCCCAGCTGTCGATCTTCATCTTGTCGGTGCGGTAGACGATGGAGGTGGCGTAGAAATTGACGCCGACGCTCATGCCGTCGCCATTCGGGTCCTTGGCGATGTCATAGAGGTTTTCGATGTTCGGCACCTTGGACGCATCGATCTTCTGGATCAGGTCCTTGCGGGTGGCGGAAAGAGCATCCGCCATGGAGACGATGGCGAGATCGACCACCGGATTGGCCTTGTTGGCTTCCATCTTGGCCAGACGCTCGACGCTGTTGCCGGTCTCGACGACCAGCTTGCAGCCGCATTTCTGCTCAAACGGCGTATAGACCAGTTCCTTGAATTCGTCCTGCGCGAAGGCGTAGACCGAAATCGTCAGCGTCTTGTCCTGCGCCTCAGCCGCTCCCATCGTCAGCATCAGGGCAGCGCCCGATGCAAGAATGATCTTTTTCATGGTGTGAGTTCTCCTGCTGTGATTTTTTTGGCTTCAATCGCATCATGCTTTGCTTTGCCGGTGGAGCCGCGCATGATCAGCGCCATCGGTACTTTCGAGATTTCTGCCGTAACATCGACGGCGAGGCCGCCTTCGCTGACATCGTCAATGGCGCGCAGCAGCGCTCCAACCGCAAGATCGGCGATGCGGCCCATATCCATGCGCATCGTCGTCAGCGGCGGCGTGACCACGGCCGAGAAAATCAGATCGTCGAAGCCGGTGACACTGGCCTTTTCCGGCACTTCGATGCCTTCGCGCTGCAATTCGGTCAGCACCCGCAGCGCATGCAGATCGGAAACGGCGGCAAAAGCGGTAAAACCCTCAGCGACCCTGTCGGCAAGGCCAAGCCGGCAACCTGCGCCATCGGCTTTTTCGAGGGCGTCTATCCACAGTGCCTGTGCAACGCAGGTCTTGCCAAGACCATCGCGAATGCCACCGAGACGGTCGTTCTGCACGTTGGAATCCCGGTTTTTGCCGACCAGCACCACCTTTTTGTGGCCAAGCGCCGCCAGATATTCGCCAACCTGCCGGCCGCCATCCCAATGGTCGGCTGCGACTGTGTTTCCGGGGGTCGAGGGGCTGTCGATCACCGCAACGGGACAATCGACATCGGTAATGCGCGTGCCGCGGCGGGGAACGATAACCATTCCATCCACGCCGCGCTCGATAAGCCGGTTGATGGCATCCGTCTGCATGGCGATCTCGCCACGCGCGTCGGCAATCAGCACGCCGTAACCGGCACTCACCGCGGCCTTTTCGATGGCCTGCGCAATCTGTGGAAAGAGAGGATTGGCAATATCGGGCAGAACCAGCCCCAGAACACCTGATCTGCCGGTGCGCAGCGCCCTGCCCGCCGAACTCGGCACATAACCAAGTTCGCTTGCCGTCTTGCGGATACGCTCCGCCAGATCAGGCGAAACCCGGCCCTTGCCCGAAAGCGCATTGGACACGGTTGCCACCGACACGCCGAGTGCCGCTGCTATCGCGCTCAGATTGGTGGCAGGCCGTGAAGACGCCATGATGGACCGAAAGGGCTGATTAAACGTTTAATCACGATAGTCGAGTGAAACCGCCCTGTCGAGTCCACCGGGCGGCAAAATGGGCGAAAAGCTGGGCATAAGACATAAATGCCCGAAAAAAGTGCGGTTATTTTTGCAGCGGCAAACCATTTGTCGCGCGATAGGCCTCCACCTGTCGCACCAGCCAGTCGCGAAACAGCACGACCGGAACGTGATTGGCGCGAGAAAGCGGCGCCACCGCATAATAGGAGCTTGGGCTTTTGGCCTGATGATCGAAGGCCTTCACCAATTGCCGCGATTTCAACTCGTTGTCGATCAGGAAAAGCGGCATCAGCGCCACGCCAAGCCCGGCGATGCAGGCCTGCGCCACGCTGGAAAACTGCTCGAACCGCATGCCCTGCGGCAGGGCAAGCGACAGGCCAAGGCTTTCAAACCAGTGGCCCCACGCCCCCGGCCGCGAGGCCATGTGCAGCAACGGCAGGGCGGCGAGATCCCCTGCCTTTTCCACTGGATGCGTATTGAGAAACTGGGGGCTGCATACTGGAGCCACCATTTCATGCATCAGAAAGGTGCTTTCCGCCCCCGGCCAATCCGCCTGACCGATATGGATTGCCATATCCAACTGTTCACGCTCGAAATCGAACTGGCCGATGCGGGTGGCGAAATTGATGGTGATTTCCGGATGGCTGGAGACGAAATCGGGGATGCGCGGCAGAAGCCAGCGGGTGCCAAAGGTGGGCAACATCGCGAGGTTCAGCGTATTGCCATGCGTTTTGGTCATGAGCTGCAGGGAGGCGGAGCGTATCTCACCAAGAGCCGAGGCAATCGATTTCGCGTAAGTTTTACCCTCCGCCGTCAGCGCCACGCCGCGCGCGCCGCGCTCAAACAGGCGCACGCCAAGCTGCTCTTCCAGTGACATAACTTGCCGGCTGATCGCCCCTTGCGTCAGGGCCAGTTCGTCCGCAGCAGCCGAAAAGCTGCCAAGCCGGGCAACGGAATCAAAGGCGGCAAGCGCGCTGGTGGAGGGCAGGAGTTTGCGACTGAGAGATGTCATGCGGCTATTACTAAAGGTAATGCAAAAATGAGTAAACATGGCTTGTGCCATCTGGGGCGATTACCAATAATCCGGTCAGCAAATCCGGAGGCATAAAGTGAGCGAACGCGCAGCATTCAATTGGCAGGACCCTTTCCTGCTCGAAGACCAACTGACCGACGACGAGCGGATGATCCGCGATGCCGCCGCCGCCTTCGGCAAATCCGAACTCCTGCCGCGCGTATCGGAAGCCTATCTTTCTGAAACGACCGAACCGGAACTGTTCCGGCTGATGGGCCGCACCGGCCTGCTCGGCGTCACCCTGCCGGAAGAATATGGCGCGGCCAATGCAAGCTACGTGGCTTACGGCCTCGTCGCCCGCGAGGTGGAGCGGATCGACAGCGGTTATCGCTCGATGATGAGCGTGCAATCCTCGCTCGTCATCCACCCGATCTTTGCCTATGGCTCGGACGAGCAGAAGAAGAAATATCTGCCCGGCCTCGTTTCCGGTGAACTTATCGGCTGTTTCGGCCTCACCGAGCCGGATGCGGGCTCGGATCCCGGCGGCATGAAGACCCGCGCCGAAAAGATCGCCGGCGGCTATCGCCTGCGCGGTTCGAAAATGTGGATTTCCAACGCGCCGATCGCCGATGTCTTCGTCGTCTGGGCGAAATCGGAAGCCCATGACAACCAGATCCGCGGCTTCGTACTGGAAAAAGGCATGAAGGGCCTTTCCGCCCCCAAGATCGGCGGCAAACTTTCGCTGCGCGCCTCGATCACCGGCGAGATCGTCATGGATGGCGTCGAAGTCGGTGAAGACGCGTTGCTGCCGAATGTTTCCGGTCTCAAAGGCCCGTTCGGCTGCCTCAACCGCGCCCGCTACGGCATTTCCTGGGGCGTGCTCGGCGCTGCCGAAGATTGCTGGTTCCGTGCCCTTCAATATGGCCTCGACCGCAAGCAGTTCGGCAAGCCGCTCGCCGGCATGCAGCTTTACCAGAAGAAGCTCGCCGACATGCAGACCGAAATCGCACTCGGCCTTCAGGCATCGCTGCGCGTCGGCCGGCTGATGGACGAGCACAAGATGGCGCCGGAAATGATCTCCATCGTCAAGCGCAACAATTGCGGCAAGGCACTGGATATTGCCCGCCAGGCCCGCGACATGCATGGTGGCAACGGCATCCAGATCGAATACCACGTCATGCGCCACGCCCAGAACCTTGAAACGGTCAATACCTATGAGGGCACGCATGACGTTCACGCGCTGATCCTCGGCCGGGCGCAGACGGGCATTCAGGCGTTTTTCTGAGGCTTTCTCGGTGTCGAGGAATTAGGTTTTGCAGAGGCCTAAAACTTCTCCTTCGTCATGCTCGGGCCTGACCCGAGCATCTGCGACGGATTGATTTTACGCTACGTGGTTGGATCCTCGGGACAAGCCCGAGGATGACGACAAGCGGAAGACAAGTTTTGCCGCAGCTTGAGACCTCCGAAAATCATTTCGGAGGTCTTTTTGTTTTTCAGTTCGGGTGACGGCTCAGAAGGTGCCGCGAACGCCGATGCCGAACATGCGCGGTTCGGTCATGCTGGCCTCGATGCCGCCAATGCCGCGGTTCTCCTTCATCAGCGTCGGCGCACGCTCGTCGAAGACGTTCTTGACGTAAGCGTAGAATTCAAGCTCCTCCTGGAACTTGTAGCTCGCCCGCACATCCGCGATCGTATAGGGCTCGATCGCATAAACGGCCTTGTTATCCGTGTCGGAGTAATAACCGTCGAGATGGCGCACCTGCCCCGAGACGGTGAACTTGTCCGTCACGTCCCAGCTGGCGCCGATGGTGAAGCTGTAACCGGGTGACTTGGCGAATTCCTTGCCGAGATAGGCGGAATTGCTGGAAATCTCGTCGATTTTCGTCTTCAGCAAACCGGCGCTGGCCTTGAGCGTCAGATTGTCGAGAACCTGATAATCGGCACCGATTTCAAGGCCGTAAGCATGGGCTTCTTCGGCATTGACGGTGTAGGATTCGCTGATGCCCGTGGACACGACGATCGGCACGTTGAACTGCGCATCCTTCATGTCCATGTAGAACAGGTTGCCGTTGATCGTCAGCGTATCATCCAGCAAGCTGGCGCGGGTGAAGAGCTCATAGTTCCAGATGGTTTCCTTGTCGAAGGTGCGCCATTTGCTGGTCGTCAGGTCAAATGCAACGCCGCCGGGATTGTAACCGCGGCTGATTAAACCGCCCACCGTCCAGTCATCATTCACGGAATAAGCGAGCGAGGCCTTCGGCAGAATTTCAGAGAAAGTCTCGTCATAATTGACCGAACTTCTGCTTGTGGCGCTCAGCGTTCTGTAACCGTTGCGCTGAATCTGGTCCTGCTGGTAGCGCAGACCGCCGGTCAGCGTCCATTGATCCGTCAGGCGATAGCTCAGTTCGCTGAAGAGACCGAGATTATCCTTGGTGTCGTTGAAGCGCGATGTTCCGCGCAGATAAAGCACTTCATCGGCTTTCGTATGTGCGTAGAAAATACCCGCCACGCCGCTCAACACATCTTCTTGATCACCGAAGGTCACACGGGTTTCGTGGGAGGTGTTCTTCAGGTCGATATCGGCATCGCCGGTATTGGCAATGCCGACCCTGCGCTTGGCGATGGAGGAGGAAAACTGCGTCTGGTTGAACAGTTTCACACCATTTTCGAAATCATAGTTGATGTCGAGGATGCCGGTATTGGTATACTGGCTGAAGCTCGGCATCGTGTTGGTGATATGGTTCAGATCCTCGAAAGGACGCGATGCCGCTTCCTGGCTCGGACGATTGGAAGCATTATAGGAATAGGTGAGCTTGGTCGAAAGGCCGGGGATTTCCGAAGGTTCCCATAGAAGCTTGAAACGACCGTTGAACTCCTTGAAGTTCTGATCCGTGCCGTCATGGGCAAAAGCGGAATTGATATAGTCGATGAAGGTGTCACGACCGGAATAGTCGATCGCCATGCGTGCCGCCAGTTCGTCTTCGATCAGCGGACCGGAAAAGGCGAAGGAACCACGCTTCTGGTGATAATTACCGATCTCGGCCTGATAGCTCGCTTCCGGCGTAAATGTCGGGTCTTTGGTATTGACGAGGATGGCGCCGGCAATGGCGTTCGCACCCTGTGAGGTGGTCTGCGGGCCGCGGAAGACCTCGATGCTGTCGACATCCCAGATGGAGGTCGCGCCATAGATGAACTCGTTATAACCGAGATAGTGACCATCGACATTGATCGTGGCGCGCGGCACCGTGCCGGTAAAGAATGCGATGGAACCCGTATTCGGTCCCTGCGTGTCCTGTCCGCGAATGATCGGGGCGCTGACATTGTCGGTGTAAACGACGTTCGGAATATCCTTGATCGCATCCGAAACGGTCGGGTCGCCGGTCTTTTCCTTTTTGATTTTCTCGCTGGATATGACCGAAACGGACGACGCCGTGTTCTTCATATCACGCGCCACTTTTTCACCGGTCACGACGATCGGTTTGAGAACGGTCGTCCCCGCTGTCTCAGCCTGTTGATCCTGACCCAGGACCGGCGTTACAAACAGCGTCGCCAGCGTCAGAACGCTGACCCCGTTCATCAAACGACCGTTAGAGCGAAACCCCATAACACACCCCTAAATAAACATGAGTATTAAAGTCATATTCAAGTAACGGAAGCGTTATCTGTTTCGCAATAGAGAATACGTTCTGCATTGCGGACAACCGGGGTTCCGTAACGGGATGTGCCATATTTACAACAAAATTTATCGACCACGCCTCAGCGCCACGATTGGCAAAGTGTCGCAACGGCCGGTTTTCCTGCCAGAAATCAATTCCGGTTTTCGGGCCGATGCGTTAGGCATACGCAATTCAAAAATGAGGGAATCGGCTTGAACGCCATGAATGACGATGCCGATGACCTGCCTGAGAACGAGGGCGAGAAGCGTTCGGCGCTCATTCAATCCGTGTCGATCGCGGCGCGTTTTCTCGATCTTCTTGCAAAATCAGAGACGGCAGTCGCGCTTGGCGAACTGGCCAAACGCGCCGGCACCGGCCGTTCCACCACGCACCGTTATATGCAGAGTCTGGTGCGGGAAGGACTGGTGACCCAGGATCCCGCAAGCGGCTGCTACGATCTCGGACCGGCGGCACTGGGGATTGGCATCAGCGCGCTGCGACGAATCAATCCGGTCGAGACCGCCGGTCGCCAGATGAAGAATCTGGCCTCGCAGATCGGCGCCAGCTGCGGCGTGGCGATCTGGACCGATCGCGGCCCGACTGTGGTGCGATGGCACAGGAGCGCCAGCTTCTCCATCAGTACCGTGGCGCTCGGGGATGTTTTGCCGCTGGACAACAGCGCCTGCGGGCTGGTTTTTCAGGCTTACCTCCCGGCTGACAGAATTGCCGCCGTGCGCAAATTGCAGCCGGCCGCCTTTCGCGGCGCACGACCAGAGGCGAAGGTTCTCAACGCCATCCGCGAGGCAGGCGGTGCGGAACTCAACGAACATCTGTTTTCCGCTCTGACGGGAAAGGCGGCCCCGGTTTTCGACGCCCAGCGCGAAATCTGTTGTGTCGTCACCACCGTATCCTTCCTGGCAACCGCCGAGGCCGAGGGACATTTTTCGCGACTGCTCGAAACGGCCAGAAAAGCCACAGGCGAATCCGGCGGATCGTAAACCTATTCGGCCAGATGCTCCGCAAAGGTGTGGCCGGAATAGCCGGTGCGGAAAAGCCCGGCATCGCCAAGCCTGGGAAGCAACCGCTCCAATACCAGCCGCATTGACGCGACAGACCCGCCGGGCACCGCGACGAAACCGTCTATCGCACCGGCCTGCGCCCATTCCCGAATGGTTTCAAAAGCATCCTCCACGGTGCCGATGACCTGCCAATGGCCGGACCCCATCACTTCCGGCCTTTGCAGCAGGTCCCCGACGCTCAAGGTTTCCCGCTCGATCAACCGGCGCAAGAGGTTGGCATGGGTGCGACTTCTGGGTGTTTCAGGCGGCGATGGCAAATCCGAAACGGTGACGATCCGTGTGAGCGGCCAATCCGAGAGATCAAGGCCCGTCATGTCGCGGATGGAGGCAAAGGCACGGGCACGGTTGGCGCGAGCATGGGTCTCCGCGAAGAGTTCCAGCGCCTCCTTTTGGGTCTCCGCCAGATAGAGGCTGAGGCCCGGCATCAGCTTCACCCCATCCGGCTTGCGGCCATGCCCCTCGGCACGGCGGCGCAGATCCGCCCTGAGTTCGATGGCCGCCTGCATATCCGGCGTGGAGGCAAAGACCGCATCCGCCACCGACGAGGCAAAATCACGGCCTTCCGGCGACGCACCCGCCTGCACCAGCGGAATGCGGCTGGCATGGGCCGGCAGGTTGAGCGGGCCTTTGACGCTGAAGTGCGGCCCTTCATGCGCAACCGGCCGCACCAGCGAGGAATCGGCAAAACGCCCGCTTTCCCTGTCGAGCTTCAACGCCTCGTTCGGAAAACTTGCCCAGAGCTGCCGCACCACCTGCGTGAATTCGGCGGCGCGTTCATAACGCTCCTGCGGCGACGGCATTTGCTTGAGGCCGAAATTTTCGTGGCCGTCGAGGGCGGTGACGATGTTCCAGCCCGCCCGGCCATTGCTCAGCCAGTTCAGCGACTGAATCTGGCGGGCAACCACATAGGGTGGCAGAAAGGTCGTCGAAACCGTGGATAACAGGCCGACGCGACTGGTCTCCCGGGCGATTGCGGCGAGAAGCATGGTCGGGTCCATGCTGGCAAATCCGCCGCCGGTTTCCAGCCCTTCGGTGCGCAGAAAAAGCGTATCGGGCCGGAAGACGAAATCCACATGCGCCGCCTCGGCGCGCTGCGCCAGATCGACGAAATAATCGCTGGAAAACACCCCATCTATATCGCTGTTCGCGCGCCGCCACGCCTCGCCGCTGAGCCAGGTTGGGGCCAGCGACATGCCGACATGGAGCTTGGCTGCGACTGACATAATGCACCTCGACTGAAATAACCGGGAAAAAATCTGCGGGTTGAATCGGCAAATTTCGATTTGTGGAGAATTTTACTATAGTTTAGTGTCGCTTCAAGATCAGAGCGTCGCGCTTGCCGGAACGAGATCCGTTTTTCGCAAGATCGATATTTAAATTCAAATACTTATAACGGCTGTGCGACGTCTCGACGCATGGCCGAATGAATAATAGGAGTTGTATCCGGTGCTTGATGCGACGGACCTTCACGCCAGCTACGGACACGTCCCCGTCTTGAGAGGACTGTCCGCCCGTTTCCAGGCCGGGCGGGTGACGGCGCTGGTCGGCCCGAATGGCTGCGGCAAGTCGACGCTGTTGAAAACCATCATGGGTTTCCTGCCTTTGTCATCAGGCACAATAAGGCTGGGTGAGCGTTTGATCGGCGAAATCGGACGCCGGGAACTCGCCCGCCGCATCGCCTATCTGCCGCAGGAATGCCATTGCCCTGACTATATGACGCTTGGCGAGTTGGTTGAGCTTGCCGGTTACGCCCGCTACGGGCTTGGCGGCGGCCCGACCGAGCGCGACCGCACACTTTTTGCCGAGGCGCTGAAGACCGTCGGGCTGGAAGACAAGGCGAAAGCACAGGTCAACACGCTGTCCGGCGGCCAGCGCCAGCGCGCCTTCATCGCCATGGTGCTGGCTCAGGATACCGACGTGATCCTGATGGACGAGCCGGTCAACCATCTCGACATGAAATATCAATATGCCGTTCTCGGCCTCGTGCGCGAATTGACCGACAGGCACGGCAAGACCGTGATCGTCGTGCTGCATGACCTCAACCTCGCCTCCACTTTCGCCGATGATGTCATCATGCTGAAAGCCGGGCGGGTTCTGGCATCCGGGCCGGTTCAAAAAACCGTCACGCCCGAAAATGTCGCCGAGGTCTTCGATCTCGAAGCCGATATCTTCTCCCGTCAGGGGCGGCTCATCTGCGTGCCCAGGCTGGAGCGGCAGGAACAGGCCATTCCGGCATGACCTCGAAAATAACACTGATTTTTGCCGCCGCGCTGCTGCTGGCCGCCATCCTCACTATCAATCTGCTCGTCATGAGCGGCGACATGCCGCTTGCCGAAATCGCGGCAACGCTCTGGCGCGGCGAGGCCGACACCTATGAACAGTCGGTGCTTCTCTATCAGCAAATCCCGCGCTCGCTGATTGCGATCTATGTGGGGGCGACTACGGCCGTCAGCGGCTGCGTGCTGCAGGGGCTTGTCCGCAATCCCCTCGCCTCACCCTCCACCCTTGGGCTGAATGCCGGTGCGACGCTTTTTGTGGTCACCGGCGCGCTGGTGTTTGATGTCTCTCCCGAAATACAGGGGCTTACCGCACTCGCGGGCGCCGGTTTCGGTTTCATCGCCTGCTTCTTCGTCGCGCGCCTTGCCGGACGGTCGAACGATCCGCGCGGCCTGTCGCTCATCCTCGCCGGTGCTCTGGTTTCGATGCTGCTGATCGGCGTAACCAATGCCCTGCTGTTATCAAACCCCACACGGCGCAGCGAATTTCTAAGCTGGGTGGGCGGCAATATCAACCACGTCTATGCCGCGCGGCTCACCGATTTCTGGTGGATCGGAGCCATTGCGCTGGTGATTTTGTTGTCGGTCGCACGACCGCTGACGCTCGTTCTGCTGGGCGCGGAAAAGGCCGCCTCCGCCGGCGTGAACGTGACGCGTATTTCCCGGATCGCGCTCTTCGCCACCATGCTGGCGTCAGGTTCGGCCGTGGCGATCTGCGGCCCGATCGGTTTCGTCGGCCTCATTGTGCCGCATATGATCCGGCCGCTGGTCGGCGTGAATTTCACGCTCGCTTTGCCGGCGTCCGCCCTTGTCGGCGCGGGCCTCTGCGTGCTGGCCGACCTTGGCGCGCAAACTCTATTTGCGCCCTATGTGGTCAATACCGGGCTGTTCATGGACCTGCTCGGCGGCCTCGTCTTCATCGTCATCGTCAAGCGCTTTTATCTTTCGCCTTCGCAAAGGGGGCTGTCATGAAACGACATTTCGCCACCGATGGCAAAGCGGTGCTCAGGCTGCCGAGCGGTCTGCAAATCGGCATCGGCAATCTGAAGGCCGGCCTCGCGCTGATGGGGCTGGCGCTTGTGCTCGCCGCCATATCCGTCAGCCTCGGCAATACCCAAACCGGTCTGTTCGACCTTTTGCGCGGCCTTGCCGGCGGGCATCTGAGCGACGATCAGGCCTATGCGCTATGGACGGTGCGGCTGCCGCGCATTCTGCTCGGCTTCATGGCCGGCTGGAGTGTGGCACTGGCAGGCGCCATGCTGCAATCCGTCGCCCGCAATCCGCTCGCCGATCCCGGCCTGTTTGGTCTGAGCCAGGGGTCGATGACCACCATCATGCTGCTTCTGGTGCTGGTGCCGGCCGCGCCGAAAACCATGGTAGCGCTGGCGGCCGTCGGCGGCGGTCTGGCTGTGGCCTTCCTCCTGATCGCGCTTGTTGGACGTGAACGCTCCAGCGGACTTGCCATTCTGCTGATGGGGATAGCGATCGAATCCGCCCTTTCCTCCGTCTCATCTGTGCTTCTGCTCTACACACCGGCGGAAACGTCGCTTTCACTGGCCGACTGGATGGCGGGTTCGCTGTTTCAGGCAAGCTGGTCGACCATCCTCGTTTTCGCGCCGCTCTTTGTCGGAAGCATTACCGGTATTTTCCTCATCGGTCGGGCGCTTGCGGTCTTCGATCTCGGCAACGAGATGGCCATGGCGCTTGGCGAAACCATCAGGCATTCGCGCCCGCTCGTCATTGTTTTCGCGGTCATCCTCAGTGCCTCAGCCGTGACGGCGGTCGGCCCACTCACCTTTCTCGGCGTCATCGCCCCGCATCTCGCCACTTTCGTTTCGCCCGCCGTTGGCCGGGCCAGGCTTTTCCTGTCGGGGCTCACCGGCGGCATATTGGTGGTAACCGCCGATACGCTGTCGCGCGGGCTGGTGGCTGATACGCCGATGCCGATCGGCCTTGCGCTGACGCTGATCGGCGTGCCGCTTTTCATCCTCACGCTGCGCCTGCAGGCGCTGCGCAGAACCAACAGCCATTGAATGAACTGAATAAAGGGAATGCCATGCGAATTGCCATCCTACTCGCCGCCTTTCTGACCGCTGGAACGAGCCTTGCCGCCGAGCGCAGCGTGACCGATGCCGCCGGCCGCACCGTCTCCGTTCCGGAAAAGCCGCAACGCATCGTCGTCATGCACGAGCCGCTCCTGGGCGTGCCGCTGATGGATCTCGGCGTCAATGTGGTCGGCGCCTATGGCCGCAACAGCGACGGCAAATTCGCCACCGCCGTCGATTTTATCGATACCGTTCTTGGCGAAGGCCGTACGAAACCCAAGGGTTTTGGCGCAGTCGGCCAGATTGATCTCGAAAAGCTGCGGGCGCTGCAGCCGGATCTGATCGTGGCAACGGAAATGGATGGCGGCAAGGCCGAGCAGCTTTCCACCATAGCGCCCGTCTATCTGCAAAAGGTCAGCACCGGCCATGCCTATGGTTTCAGCGTGGAAGAAAATCTTGCCGGTCTCGTGGGTCGGAGCGACGCTTTCGCCGAACGCCGAAAAGCCTATGACACCAAACTTGCCGCGGTCAAAAAGACGCTGGGCGAAGATGTCAAAGGCAAGACCTATCTTGCGATCCTGCTGACCGACCAGATCAATGCTGTCGGCGACATGTCCGGCGCGGTGCAGGCACTGGAGGATCTCGGTTATGCCCGGCTGAAAATCGATAACGCCGCCTCTTCCGGCGGGCTTGGCTCCACCCTTGCCATGCCGCTGAGTGCCGAGGCTTTCGGCAAGCTCAATCCTGATCTGCTGGTGGTGATGAACAGCTATAACAGCCCTGCCCGCGGCGAGGATGGAACGCGCGCGGCACTGGAAAAGATCATTCCCGGCTGGGAACGTTTCGTGAAACCGGCCCGCGAAGGCAGGATCGTGTTCCTCGATTCCACCAGGGTCACGACGCCTTCCATTCCCAGCGCCCTGCACACGCTGGACGCGGTGGAAGGCTGGGCGGGCCGCCCCTGATATTCTTGAAAACAGCGCGTACCGGCGCGTATTTCATGCGCCGGCCATAAACTTGAGTTTTTGTGTAAAGTTATATTGCGACGGCCGGAAGCGCCTGTTATGGTTTGCACATCTTGAAGCAACGATGCCGGATTATCGCGCCGGATGACACTTCCGATTAGCGATCATCCCGCACGCCGATCCGGGACAACGAGACTGCCGAACCCGTCGGCAACATCCCACGAAAGACAACAGCATGAGCATAACCGACAGCATCGAAACCGCCGTTCCGGACCGTACTCCGAAACGTCATCGCCACGCCGTCAAGCTGCGCTGCCTCGATGTTGCGCGGGTGGAACAGCTCAGCCGGTCCATGGTGCGCATCATCCTCACCGGCCCGGAACTGGAGGGCTTTGCGAGCCTCGGTTTTGACGATCACGTCAAGATGTTCTTCCCGCTTCCCGGCGAAACCGAGCCGACCCTGCCGGTGATCGGCCCGAACGGCCTTGAATTCCCGGAAGGCGCACCGCGCCCGCTGGCGCGCGATTATACGCCGCGCAGCTTCGATGCCGAAAAGGGCGAACTCGCAATCGATTTCGCCACCCATCATGACGGCCCCGCCAGTAACTGGGCGAAAGCCGCAAAGGTGGGCGACCGGGCGTGGATCGCCGGTCCACGCGGCTCTTTCACCGTTCCCTTCACCTATGACTGGCATCTGCTGATCGCCGACGATACCGGCCTTCCGGCGCTGGCGCGGCGGCTCGAAGAAATGCCGGAAGGCACACGGGCTGTGGCGCTGATCGAGGTTGAAACGGATGCGGACCGTCTGGACATCGCCACAAAGGCTGACGCTTCGATCATCTGGGTGACGCAAAACACCGCGAGCGGAACCGATCACGACGCATTGACTGACGCGTTGCGCAAGCTTGAGCTGCCGAAGGGCGATTTCTGCAGTTGGGTCGCCTGCGAATCCAAGACTGCAAAGGAGATTCGTGCCCTCCTGATCGAAGAATTCGGCGCAAACCCCAAATGGACGCGCGCCTCCGGTTACTGGCGGCGCGGCGCCAGCGGCGTTCACGATCATTTCGATGAATGAGCCCACGGCGGCGGCGGATGTCATGCTGGAGGCGGGAACGATGCTGACAGACCTCAAGGCACTTCTTGCCGAGGTTCTGGAGGATGAGGCGCACGATATCGAACCGGGGGACAACCTGTTCGGCCACGGGCTTCATTCGCTCGCCCTCATGCGCCTCATCCCGCCGCTTTCGCAGCTTGCCGGAACGCGTCTCGACTATGACGAGCTGGCCCGGCAGCCCACTCTTGCCGCCTGGCAGGCGCTGATCGAACGGGCGCGCGTGGGAGACTGATCCCCGCCAACAGGATTTTTCGCGCCTGGCGCGATGTCCCTGAACATTTCCCAGAACATGTCCAAGGAGAGGACCATGGCAGCAGACAATACGCGTATGCTCGCACGTCGCGTCGAAGAGAGCTTCGACAGAGGCGACGCAGCACCGCCGAGCCAATATGAAGAGCAGATCTGGTTCAAGCAGTTTCAGGACCCCGATCAGGTCTTCCGGCATCTTCTCGCCTACCGCATCGGCGAAGAATGCGACCTGTTGCGCCTGACCGCAGCGCTGAAGACGATCGGCGAAGCCTGGCCCGAGCTTCGCGTACGCTTTGCCTTCGGAGAGGATGGCGCCCTTTCAAAAAGCATCGAAGCCCTGTCCGCCTCCGATGTGCAATTGCTGCAGGTGCCATCCTCAGCGGAAGCCCTCGCCCTTCTGCACGACCTTCAGGCAAGGCCCTTCGACGCCGAAACCGACCCGTCCTTCCAGGCGGTGGTGCTGTTGAATGAAGGGGAAATCCTGTTGGCCTTCCTGGTCCATGGCCTGCTCGGCGAAGTCCTCTCGCCGCAAATCCTGCTGGATGGCATTTCCGCCGCCTATGCCGGTGAGACACCAAAACCGCTTTCCGCTCGCAAGGTCGAAGATGGCGGTATCAACCCGCTTCCACTCGGCTGGCTGCAGCGCCCGGCCTCCGGCTCAGCCGTCGTGGCGTTGCGGCAAAACAGGCTGGAGAGGCCGGCAAGCCACAGCCATGGCGTCGATCTTCCCGCCACGCTGCTCGACCTCAACAGTTCTACCGCGACGAATGCGCTTCTGGCGCGTGCCGGTGCGCGTTTCGCCCTGTTCCTCGCGGCAGGCGACGGTCCCGAAACCGTGACGCTCCGCCTGCAAAACGATGCCCCTACGCCACCTTCAGCGGAGGCTGCATCGCGGATATCGATCTCGCGTCACCAATCGCCCGAACAGGCTGAGAAAACCGTACTGGCGGGACTGGAACAGCGAAACGACAACGATGACGAGCCCGCCACCTTCACACTGTATGCGTTGGCGGCGCCTGTTCAGCCCGTATCGGAGCATGGCCTCCAGTTCGAACCCCTGCTCCTGCCCTCCCTGCAATCCGGTCTTGGCCTCACCCTCGCCGCTGGCCCGACAGTTGCTGGCGACATCCGTCTCGAACTGACGGGCGGGAAGGAAATGTCGCCGCATGCGACGGCCTTCCTGCTGGAGCGTTTCGTCAGCCATCTCGAAGGCGGCGCAGATTTTTCCGGCATCGTACCTCAAAATGCCTCCGCAGCATCGGAGCAGCCGGCTCGCCTATCCGCCCACCCTGGCGATGACGCCACCGCCACGACCATCCTTGCCGAATTCCGAGAGGCGCTTGCCTCACCCGATATGGGACCGGACGACGATTTCTTCGATTTCGGCGGTCATTCGCTGATCGCCACCCGCATCATCGGGCGTCTGCTCGCCAATCACGGCATAGAGTTGCGTTTTAACGATCTGTTCAGCTATCCAAGCGCCGCCGCGCTCGCCACACAGGCGACCCGCCTCGAAACTGTTGCGCCCGCACATGCGGAAGCGACGGAAACCGGCTCACTGACCGCGCCGCTTTCGCTGGCGCAGATGTCGCTCTGGAAGGCCTATGCCGCCTTCGGTTTCGGCGAGATATTCAACATCCCCTTCGCACTCGATTTCCTCGATCCCGTCGATGAAAACGCTTTCGAATGCACCTTCCTCGACATCATCGAGCGCCACCCCGGCCTGCGGACCCATTTTTACGTCGAAAACGACACGGTGCTGCAGAAGATCGTGCCGATGCATGACCTGCCCGGCTATAAATGGTTCTGGACCAGCGAAGAAAGCCAAGGCGTGGACCGCCACGCAGAGGCCGGCTGGCGGTTCGATCTTGCGCGTGAATTGCCGATACGGCTACGCTTCCTGCGGGATGCACAGACCGGCCGGCAGGTGCTGTCCTTCCTCTTCCACCACATCGTGCTGGACGAATGGTCGGTGAACCTGATGATGGACGAACTGACCGAAGCCTACCGGGCAAGAGTGGCCGGCAAGGCCCCGGTTTTTGCAACCAAACCTGCGCCCTTCCATGAATTTGCCAGAAAACAGGTCGCCTCAGGCGTCAATGCCGGCCACCTTGCCTATTGGACCGATATGTTGCGGGATGCGCCGAAGGGCCTTGCCCTCAACGGGCAGGATAGCACCCCGCACGAGGCATCGCAGGACGAGGCGCCGGCGGGCGGCTGGGTCGAATTCAAGCTCGAGAAGCACGTCAGCGACGGGCTTTACGCCATTGCCAAGCAGAACAGCGCCTCGCTGTTCAACGTGGTTTATGCGGCAATCGCCGCATCGCTGCGCCATCTGGGTGGCTTGACCGATCTCGTGGTCGGCACCTCGGCTTCGGGCCGTACGGATAGCGGATATTTCGACACCATCGGCTATTTCACCACGGTCGTCGCCCATCGCGTACGCTTCGGCGAGAACATGACCGTTGGCGAGCTGATTTCTTCGGTGAAGAACACCATCAACGGCTCACTGGAACACAGCGAAATCCCGATCGATCTTGTCGAGGAAGCGCTGGGCATGACGCCGGGCCGCGACCATCTGTTCGAGGTCTTCATCCAGATTCACGCCAGGAACAAGCTGAATGGCACGCTTGCCGGACCAGATGGCAAACCGGTAGAGTTTCGCCAGATCGACCCCGACAAACACGAATCCATGCTTGGTCTGCAATTCGAGGTGATGGAAGAAATGATCGGCGGTGAACGCTCCATCCGTGTGCTGATGAGCTACCGTTCCGACCGTTACGGACCCAACGACGTCGAGCGGCTGCGCAACACCACCAGCGGTGTCTTCAGCCGTTTTGCCGAAGCCGGCGCTTCGAGCCGCGTGTTGACAACACTCGCCTGAGCTGGAATTGGGGCAAGAAAAACCCGGCTTCGCTTAGCGGAGCCGGGTTCAATTTGTTGGCAAAATCCTGGAAGCCCTCCTCCGTCATGCTCGGGCCTGTCCCGAGCATCTGCAACGCCTCGACTTATTGGACGTGATTAGATCCTCGGCACAAGGCCGAGGATGACGTAGAGTATAGGGGAAGCGTTATCGGCCTTCCCCTCAGACCGCCAAACGGAACGCCGTAGACGCCTCCGCCGCCACAAGCGTCAGCGCCTCTTCGCGCAGCATGGCATCGAGGAACAATGGCAGTTCCGCGCGGTAACGGGCGAAATCCTCCGCTTGCGTCAGCGCTGAATCCGCATCGATATGCAGGTTCAGGTCGCTGCCGTCATCTTCGCCACGGAAGGTGAGGTTAAAGCCATCACCGGGACCATTGGCCAGAATGTGCCGCGCGACGCCGAGCCTGGCAAAGACCGGCGCGCTGAAGGGCAGGACATTGATGAGCGGCGAGAAGAAGAAGCGCCGGCCCTTCGAGATTTCCCGGTCGGCAGCAATCTGCTCGATGCGGTAACGGCCATGCAGGCGTTGGCGGCGCAGATTGGCGGCATTGCGCGCCAGAAATGCGCCGACGCTTTCCTGTGGCTCGATCGTGAGGTGGAAGGGCAGGATATTGACGAGCATGGCCGGCATATGCGCACCGACACTGCCCCAGCGGCTCATGAAAGGCAGCCACAAGGTCAGCACATCACGGTCCGGACGGGGCAAAACCCGGTGAAGATAAAGACCGGACAGCAATACCAGAAGATCAGGCCAGCCAATTTCCAGACGGCCGGCTATCTGCTGTAACCGCATGCTGAAACCCTGTGGCAAGGCCGCATCGGCATGCAGGCCGCCGCCGCCGTAATCCTCGCAATCCTTGTCCAGCACGGGCAGATCGGCGGATGCTGAAAGATAGGTCGCCCAGAAATCGCGGTCCTTTTCGAAACGCCGGCTCTGCCTGTAGGCATCCTCTTCGGCAAGGAAACTGGCGAAGGGGTGGAAATCTGGTCCCGCTTCGCCCTTACCGCAATAATGTCCGTAAAGCTGGCCGCAACGCTGCTCCACCAGCGTCAACCCATAGCCATCCACGACGATGTGATGGGCGCGGATGTACCAGAGATAACGATCATCGGCGATGCGGTAGAGCAGCTGCGCGGAAAGCCTGTCGGTTCTGAGGTCCAGCCTCGCCTCCACATCGGCGTTCATGCGCCGCAGCGCCTCTTCAAAGGGCGCTTTATCCGTGCGGAGATCGACAAGCGCCACCACCGGGGCATGGCCGGCATCGCAGCATTGCTGCGGCGTCTCGCCATCCGCACCCATGCGAAAACGGATCGACAAAACCTCGGACTCGCGCACCGTGCGGGTGATTGCCTGAAGGAGCGCGCTTTCGTTCACCGCACCCGAAAGATCGATGTAATGGGCGACCGTGGAAACCGGCTCGTCGGGATGGAAGGAGAACTCCTCCCAGAAATCGAGTTGCGGCTGGGTCAGTGGAAGCCAGCCGCCGGCAGGATCGATATGCGCCATCTGTTTTTCCTTGAACTATTCCTGTTGCCGGGCGCCGCCCGAAATGGTTGGGATCACGCCGCCCTCGCAGCCAGAAGCGAAGTCACCTGCCTGGCGTTGCGGCACCGCAGAAGCTGCTGCGGCGTCAGTTCAACGCCAAAGGCGGTACGGATTTCCGCCGAAACGGCCTTCAGATGCGATGGCAGGAGGCCAAGCGCGAGAAGGTCGCTGCCTGCATCCACCGTCGCCGATTTTTTGCCCAGCACGCCGAGATAGATATCCAGCACCCGGCGGTCGCCCTGATCGACGGCGGTAACCGCAGGTGCGGAGATTTTTACCGGTTCCGCGCCACCCACCGCAGCCATCAGCAACTCCCGCGCCCGGCGGCGATCCGGCTTGCCATTGGCCGAAAGCGGCAGGTCATCAACCTTGAGGAACCGGCCAGGCACATGCGATTCCGGCAGATGGCTGCGGGCGAAATTGCGCAGATCAGCGCTGGAGAGTTCAAGGCCGGGGGCGGTGACATAAAGCACGCCAATGGCCGCCTCGCCCTTTTGCTCGACGCCATAGTCCACCACCAGCACCCGCTGGATGGCGGGATGGCGAATGAGTTCGTTTTCCACATCCGGCAGCGAGACGCGCACACCGCGCACCTTGACGTAGCCATTGACCCGGCTTGCAAACATGATCTTGCCATCCGGCCGGTAGCGACCCCGGTCACCGGTACGGAAGGCGCGCACCGGCTTGCCTTCGGGATCATCCACCGTGACGAAATCCGTCTGGGTGACGGCACCGTCCTCCAGATAACCGATCGCTACATTCACACCGACCGTATGGATGCGGCCAACCACACCGGCCGGGCAATGCTGGCCCTGATCGTTGAGGATGAAATAACGATTGGCCGGCAGGGGATGGCCATAGGGGATGGCCGCGACGTCCTCCGCAACGATCTCGTGCCAGATGCTCCAGATAGTCGTTTCAGTCGGGCCGCCGAGCGATATCAGCCGCAGATCGGGCTTCAGCCGGCGCAGGTCCTCGATGATGACGGGCTTGATGTAATCGCCGCCCTGCGCCACGAGCCGGAGTGACGCAAGCTGGTCGCCACGGCGGCAGGACAGCAGCATTTCAAGGATGGCCGGCACGGAGCACCAGAGCGTCACGCCATGTTCGGCCACCAGTTCGTTCCAGCGCACCGCATCCTTTTCCTCGCCCGGTTCCGGCAGCACCAGCGTCGCGCCTGCGACCAGCGCGCCGAGAACATCGAAGACCGACATGTCGTGGTGCAGCGGCGTGACGGAAATGAACACGTCGTTTTCCGTCACCGCCCATTCCGCAAGCGTGCTGCCGACGACATTGGCGGTGGCGCGGTTGGAAAGCACGACGCATTTCGGCTTGCCGGTGGTGCCTGACGTGTAGAGGTAATAAGCCGGTTCCTCGCTGCACGACAGCGCCCCCAGTTCCGCCAGGGCAACAGGCGTTCCCGCCGGTGCAGGCGTGGCGAGAAGCACCTCCGGATCGACGGCCTCGAAGCCCTGCGGAACGCTGCGGGCAACGATGATGGCCGGGCGGCAATTGGTCAGCAGATAGCGCAGCCTGTCTTCCGGCGAGCCGGCATCAACAGGCACCCAGATGGCGCCTGTCAGTGCCGCGGCGAGCGTGATGGCCGTATGTTCAGGGCTGCGCGGCAGGCACACCGCCACCACATCTCCTCGACCTATATTACGGGCCTTGAGGCCTGCCATCGCACCGGCCACCATCTCACCGAGTTCACCGTAAGAGATGCGCCTTTTACCGCTGACGAGCGCGGTGCGCGACGGGTCACCCTCGAAAAGATGCGCGGCGATCCGTTCCAGAAATAGCGGGCAGACGAAACTCCGCTCGTCGCCGTTCAGCCGATAATGGGACAGGTCGACAATATCCCGTGTATTGAAAGCGTAAGCGCCGTTATCCGTGATCGCGGCAATCGTACGCTCGATGGCCGCGAGAATATTCCCGACCATCGCGGCATCGATCGCCTCTTCGGCATAGTCGATATCGAGGACGAGATCACCCTGCGGATTTTGCGAAAAGCGGAAGTCCAGCGCCACCTGCGGCGTCTGCGTGAGACCGTCCTTCCAGCGCATGGTCGATTCGGGCGACAGCGTCGGCCAGCTCAGGCCGTTGGTGATGACCACCGGCAAAGCGAGCCCGCCCGCATTGGCATTGAGAAGCACGCGGTTGAGGTCGATGCCAGAAAAAGCAAGGTGATTCAGGCCTTCCAGCACATCCGTCTGCAGCCCCGCGGCCCGCTCGGCAAAGTCCCCTTTTGCCGCATTCCATTCGACTGCAATGAAGCTCGAACGATTGGCGAAGGCCCCTTCCACCTGCGGGGCGACAGGAATGCCGACAACGAGGGCGCCCTCATTCAGCCAGCGCGACAGCACATCGAGAATCACCGCCGTCAGCGCCGAATTCTTGAACAGCCGTACTTTCGCACCGATACGTGAAAAGGCGGCAAAGCGCTGTTTTTCAACGGTCAGGCTCTGACGGCTGTAACGCGAGACGGCGATGGTTTCGAGCGGAGCTTTCCACGGCAGCTGCGACGGCACTTCAGCAGTTTTCAGCTTTTCCGTCCAATAGGCGGCATCTTCGGCACGGGCCGCCGCCATATCTTCTTTCGGCGTTTTGGCCACAGCGGCAACCTCCGCCGGCAGGACGCCATCGAAAAGTTCCGCCGCAAGGCTCGCTATCGCACGGCCATCGAGGATGAGCGCATCGAAACGCAGAAAAGCCACGACACGGTCAGCCGTTGCCTCACGCGCCGGGAGGCGGAAGACCGTAACCTGCCAGGGAGAAGCGGCGAGATCAAAATGGGCATGGGAAAAATCCCGTCGCACGGCGTTCATCCGCGCTTCCGCCTCGGTAGAAGACAAAGCGGAAAGATCAACAATATCAAGGTTGATCTTCAACTCGTCGCTGACGACCTGCACCAGACGTCGCTCATCGATGCGGGTGCGCAGGCTCTCATGTCGCTCCACCATGGCGGCGAGACGTGATTGAAGCAGGGACGGGTCGATGCTGCCGCGATATTCACGAAACTCCTGCATCGCCACGCCGCTGAGGGGCAGATGGGTGCCACGACCAAGAAGATAGGCCTGTTGCAAGGGTAAGAGAGGACGTTCCATCGATTTTCCTTTCGCCTCGGCTGCCGGTTTCGGCTGCTGTGCGCCAAATCGTTCCACGCTTTCGGAAACGAGATCGGGTCTATCCGCCAGCTGGCGAAGAAGGCCTGTGTAGGCTTCAAACAGGGCGCGCAACCAGCTTTCCGGCAGGGCGTCGAGCCGCACATCCCAGTTGATCAGCAGACCCCCATCGAGCGCCGCGACCTGCGCATCCAGCGCGACCCCCGGCCCTTGCGAGACGGTGTGGACCATGGAGCCGAACACACGCCCGACCGTTTCCGAAAACAATTCCCCGCCCGCCAGATCGACGCCGGCGGTAAAGACCACGGGTGAGTTCTGCAAACCGCCGCGCAGACGGGAGAGGTCGCGCATGACGCTGACGCCCGGATAGGACTGGTGAGCAAGAAGCTCGCTCATCTCGTCAAACAGCCGCCGGAGCAGCGCTTCGAGGCTTTCATCCGGCCTGATATCGACACCGAGCACCAGCACATTGGAAAATTCGCCGACGATGCCATCGACCCCTTCCACCAGCGGCGCGCGCCAGAAAGCCGGCACGGACAGCCTGAACTTTTGCGCCTGTGTCGCCTGCGACAGAGCCACGGCGAAAACACCGAGCAGCAGCGCCGATGTCGTCACCGAGCAACGCCGCGCCACCTGCTCCAGACTACCTCGTTCGGCCGCCGAAAGCATGGTGGCGAAGCGATCCGTGTGAACGGCACAGGTGGCGTCTTCCGACAAAAATGGCAGCGGCGGCGTATCGGGAATATCCGCAACATGCTGCCGCCACCACAATCGGTCTCTTTCACGCAGGGTCCTCTGCTCCGGATCGGAGGCAAGACGCTCCACCCAGTCGAAAAAGGAGGGCGCCACCTCTCCCGAGAGCGCGGTTTCGTCTTTTCCTTCGCCCTCTTCGTAAAGGCGGGCGAGGTCTTCCATCACGATCCGCACGCTGGCGGGATCAATCGCCAGCATATCGGTATCCACATGCAACCGGCTGCGTCCCTGCGGCAGCAGGCTGAGCGAGATCGCCGCCGGGGATGCGGTGCGCAGATCGGTCTGCCGATGGCTCCAGTCCCGCCGTTTTGCCTCGAGCCGGTGCGCCAGAGCCTCCGAATCGAGGGCGGTCAGGTCTTCGACATCAAGGCGGAGTGGCCGGCCGACGGGGTCGACGGATTGGCGCCCTTCCGCATCGATCCTGAGGCTCAGCATGGGGTGACGCCGGCAGAGTTTTTCGACCGCAATGGCCAGTTTTTCCGCGACAAATCCCTGCCCGTCGAACTCGACGTAAAGATGGGGCGTAACTTTTCCGAGTATCCCATCCGCCTCTCGACCGACCCAATAGGCCACCTGCATCGGGGTTAAATTTAGCATGTGAGTTTGCACCGATTGACAAAACATGATTATCATAATCAAGTATAAGCCATCGTCAACCACTCGAACAGGAGGCATCCCATGAAAACGGGAGCACTCAGGACGAATGACGTCGAATCCGACGAAATTACTGATTTTAATAGAGAATTTTTGTTTACCTCCGGCACTGGGCAGTTGCGGGCCGAAGGAATTCGCGAAAGGATAACGCTTCCAGCCCGCGGTGGCGAAGACACGGCAAGCCCTTTACAGCAGGCGATTAAGGGCGCTTTCGAACGGGCACGCCGGGCTGGACAGGACAATCCGATCGCGATTGGCGCAATCCCCTTCGATGTCAGCGAACCATCATGCCTTTACGTCCCCAACAACCATGAGTGGAGTCCGCGCGACGCGGTTCCGGTCGCCACTGATTCGGCCATGCCGGCGCTTGTCGGCCAGAACAGCCTGCCGGACGAGGCCGGTTTCAAACATGCCGTCGAGCATGCCATTCTCAATTTCCGCCATTCCGAAGTACGCAAGGCGGTGCTTTCCGTCATGCGTGAACTGACCTTCGCCTCCGAGGTCAATGTCGAGAGATTGCTGGCCAGCCTCGCCAAGCAGAATCGCGAGGGTTACCAGTTCCGTATTCCGCTTCCGGAGGGCGGCGACCTGATCGGCGTCAGCCCGGAACTGCTCATCCGCAAGCAGGGTGAGAAGATCATCTCGAACCCCCTGGCCGGATCTGCGAAACGCATGACCGACCCGGTGGCGGACAAAGCCAATGCGGACCGGCTTTCGGAGTCGGAAAAGGACCACTACGAGCATAGTCTGGTCATCGAGGATATCCGCTCGCTGCTTTCGCCATGCTGCGCGGAACTCGACGTTCCGGAAAAACCCTCCCTCATCAATACGGCCGCGCTCTGGCACCTTTCGACGCGTATCGAAGGCCGTCTTGCCGACCCGGAAACCAACGCGCTGCAACTGGCGTGCCTGCTGCACCCGACACCGGCCGTTTGCGGTTTCCCGACCGAACGCGCCCATCGCCTCATCCGTTTCGTCGAACCTTTCGAGCGTGGCCTGTTCACCGGCATGGTGGGCTGGACGGATGCGCAGGGTAACGGCGAATGGGTAGTGACGATCCGCTGCGGCACCGTGCAGCACCAGACCGTGCGGCTTTTCGCCGGCGCCGGCATCGTGGAGGCCTCGGAACCCGAATCCGAATGGGCCGAGGTGCAGACCAAGCTCAAAACCATGCTGAATGCCTGCGGTCTTTCCGCCTGAGCGCGACCGAACTTTCCCCGGGGATAACCATGACAATCGAATTTGAACGCTGGCCCGACGACCTGGCGCGCCTATACCGCGAGCGCGGCTATTGGATCGACAGGCCATTGAGCCGCATCCTCACCGAACAGGTGCAGCGCCAGCCGGATGCGACGGCGCTGATCTGCGGTGAGCGCCGCTTCACCTATGCCGAACTCGACCGGCAATCCTCCAATCTCGCAGGCCATCTTGCGGCGGCAGGCATCGGCAAGGGCGACACGGCGCTGGTGCAATTGCCTAACATCGCCGAGTTTTATCTCGTCTTTTTTGCACTGATCAAAATCGGCGCGGCACCCGTCAACGCGCTCTTCAGCCACCGCCGGCTGGAAATGACCTCCTATGCGGAACAGATCGCGCCCAAACTGGTGATTGCCTCGCGCAGCCATGAGCTTTTCGCCAGTGACGCGTTTCTGGACGGGCTTAAGGCTTCCTCTCCGCAGCTCTCCCTGACCCTGTTGCTGGGCGCGACGGAGCCGCAACGCAGCCTTGAACGGATGCTTGCCGCGCCTGCGGAAAATCCGCCGGCCTACGCCCCTTCGGCGGCAGACGAGGTGGCGCTGTTCCAGCTCTCCGGCGGCAGCACCGGAACGCCGAAACTGATCCCCCGGACGCATAACGATTACGATTACAGCGCCCGGGCCAGCGCGGAGATTTGCGAACTCTCGCCGCAAACCCGTTTTCTTTGCGCCATTCCGGTGGCTCATAATTACCCAATGAGTTCACCCGGCGCGCTCGGTGTATTTCACGCCGGCGGCACGGTGGTCATGGCCGCCAATCCTGAGCCGCTTGCCTGCTTCGATCTCATCGAAAAACACGGCATCGACATGGTGCCGCTGGTACCGCCGGCCGTGGCATTGTGGTTGCAGGCAGCACCCGCACATCGCCAAAGGCTGAAATCCCTCAGGCTGTTGCAGGTTGGTGGCGCAAGCTTCGCCGAAGCGCTGGCCCGCCAGGTGCCGGAGGTGCTGGGTTGCGCGCTGCAGCAGGTCTTCGGCATGGCCGAAGGTCTGGTGAACTATACCCGCGCCGGTGATGCAGACCATCTCGTCTTCACCACTCAGGGGCGGCCGATCAGCCCGGATGACGAAATCCGCATCGTTGACGAGGATGGCAATGATGTGCCCGAAGGCGAGGCCGGCATGCTGGCAACCCGCGGCCCCTATACGTTCCGGGGCTATTACCGCGCGCCAGAACACAGCGCCCGGGTCTTCGACAAACAGGGCTTTTATTACTCCGGCGATGTGGTGCAGCGCACGCCCGAAGGGTATCTGCGGGTCGTCGGCCGGGTGAAGGACCAGATCAACCGCGGCGGCGAAAAGGTTGCCTCGGAAGAGGTGGAAAACCTGATCCTGCGGCATCCTGATGTGACGCATGCCGCACTTGTGGCGATGCAGGACGAACTTCTCGGCGAGAAAAGCTGCGTCTTCGTCGTCTCGCGCAATCCCGCGCTGAAAGCGCCGGCCATCCGCCAGCATCTCGCCGCCCTCGGCGTCGCGGATTACAAGCTGCCAGACCGGGTGCGTTTCATCGAGGCCATGCCGCTTACCGCCGTCGGCAAGATCGACAAGAAACACCTGCGCGACCTGCTTGCGGCGCCCCCTGTCGCCGTCAGTGCCTGACACGCGCTCTTTTCGAAAGGGACGCTCGACAGGGCGTCCCAAATCACTATGCGCCGCCCGGCGCGCCAAACCACCGAGGTCTTCATGACGATCCCCACTATTTCCGATTATCCGATGCCGGTTGCCGCCAGCTTTCCGGCCAACAAGACAAAATGGCAGCCTGACGCAAAACGCGCCGTACTGCTCATCCACGACATGCAGCGTTATTTCCTGCGGTTCTACGAGGCCGACGGCAAGCTGATGACGACCCTCATCGATAATCTCGCGAAGGTGAAGGCATGGGCGGTTCAAAACGGCGTACCCGTTATCTATACCGCCCAGCCGCATGATCAGCCGCCGGGCGACCGCGCGCTGCTGAACGACATGTGGGGACCGGGCCTCACCGTCGTGGACCCGGAACTGCAGAAGGTGGTGGATAAGCTCGCCCCGACACCTGATGACGTGGTGCTGACCAAATGGCGCTACAGCGCCTTCCAGCGTTCCGATCTTGCCGAACGCATGAAGGGCTGGGGCCGCGACCAGATCATTGTCGGCGGCGTTTACGCCCATATCGGCTGCATGATGACGGCGGTCGAAGCTTTCATGAAGGATATCCAGCCCTTCATGATCGGCGACGGGGTTGCCGATTTTTCGGAGGCCGAGCACCGCATGGCGCTGCAATATGTGGCGACACGCTGCGGCGTGGTGATCGACACAGCAAGCCTTGTCGGCGCCGGAGAGACTGCCGACACCCGCGAATGGCTGAAAGCCCGTGTCCTGCAGCTTGTGGAAGACGAAAGCGATATCGACCCCGACGAAAACCTGATTTTCTACGGGCTGGATTCACTGCAGGTCATGAAACTCGCCGGCGAGCTGAAGGAACGCGGCGTTACCGTCGGCTTCGATGAGCTGGCGCGTGTGCCCACACTTTCCGCCTGGTGGACACTGATCGAAGAAAAGCGGCTTGCAGCCTGAGCGGACGGACAAGATGACGCAACAGAGATTTACCGGGCGGCGTGTGCTGGTGACGGGCACGGCCCAGGGCATTGGTCGCCGCATCGCCGAACGTTTCATCGAGGAAGGGGCCGAAGTCATCGGCCTCGACCTACTGGCCGGCACAGAGGAAGCACCATTCCGCCAGATTGCCCTCGATATCACCGACGCCGCGGCGGTGGAGGGAGTATGCAAGGCAATCGAAAGCGAATGGGGCGGTCTTGATATCCTCGTCAACGCCGCAGGCATTTTGCGGCTTGGCGACAGCGAAAGCCTGACGCCGGAGGACTGGAAAGCCTGCATGGATGTCAATGCCGCAGGCCCGTTCCATCTGCTGCGGCAATGGAGTGGCGCCTTCAAACGGCAGCGGCGTGGCGCGATCGTCAATGTCGGCTCCAATGCAGCCGTGGTGCCGCGCATCGGCATGATGGCTTATTGCGCTTCCAAGGCGGCGCTGGTCAGCCTCAGCCATTGCGCCGCCCTAGAGCTTGCGCCCTATGGCGTGCGCTGCAACGTGGTCTCGCCCGGCTCTACCGATACGCCGATGCTGGCCGGCATGCTGAGCGATCCCACCGGCAAGGAACGGCTCGTCGCCGGCCTGCCGGAGCAGTTCAAGCTCGGCATTCCGCTTGGCAAGATTGCAAGACCGGATGATATAGCCGATACGGTGCTGTTTCTCGCCTCCGATCAGGCTGGCCACGTGACGATGCAGCAGATCGTGGTTGATGGCGGCGCAACGCTCGCGGCCTGATCTTGTCGGCGTAGTGAGGGACAGATATGGCGATCATGCCGGCATTGCATAACGAGACTGTTTCCGGAAACCAGCCGGAAGCCGTCTGGCCGTGGCCGGATGACAGCAGCGATTGCCATTGCCTCACCCTTCGTTACAGCCCCGACGACGAAACCGGTGGCAGCATCGCCCCTGCCCTGCCCGCACAGCTGCTGCGGGCGGTGCCGAGACGCAAGGCAGAGTTTCTGGCGGGACGCAGATGCGCGGCGGAAGCCATACGCCGCCTTACCGGCCACGCATCATTTCCCGGAATGGGAGAGGACCGCGCGCCGATCTGGCCCGACGGGGTGGTCGGCGCGATTTCTCATAGCAGTGATCAGGCAATTGCCCTTGCCGGCTCCAGCAGCAGGTTTCTCGGCATCGGCATCGATATCGAGAAACGCCTGAGCGAAGAAGAAGCCCGCGATATTGCTTCGCAGACCTTGACGGCGCATGAGCTTCACAGCCTTGGAAACATTGTCGATCCCTTCATGACCGGGCTCATTTTTTCGGCCAAGGAGAGCCTGTTCAAGGCGCTTTATCCGACGGTGAAACGGCTTTTCTTTTTCGAAGCAGCCGAATTATCCGCTTACGACGCGGATGGCTCGGGGTCGCTTCGCCTGACCGCCGACCTCACCGGTAATTGGCTTGAGGGAACGGAGATCGCCTTCCGCTTTGGCCATTTCGAAGACCTCCTGCTCACCCGCATCCTTCTCCCGCAATGAGGGCAAAACAACCGTTTCTGTTCCGATAAACTCATATTTAAAGCCACTCCTCCCGTCATCCGTGTGAAATACTCAAACGGTACGCAGCTTGTTGGAATGATTCCAAACATGCAACGGTGGAGACACGACATGACCGACATCGACACGAGCAAGCTGTCCTGGGACGAATGGGATGAACTGCAAAACCCGCTGCCGGCCGAAACCGATTTCGACCGCGTGGTCGAAACCGCGATTTCCCGCCGCGGTTTCCTCGGCGGTGTGCTGGCCTTCGGCTCGGCCGCAGCTGCCATGGGCACGCTCGGCAACCTGATGGCAAGCACTTCGGCCGAAGCGCAGGAAGCCGCCGCTGGCCGCCTCCCCTTCAAGCCGGTGGCGGCCGCAACCGACCACACCATTCACGTGCCGGAAGGTTACAGCTGGAAGCCGGTTGCCAAATGGGGCCAGCCGCTGTTTTCCAACGTTCCCGATCTCGACCCGGCCAAGGGTGTCAGCGTTGAAAACTCCGACAAGGTCTTTGGTGAAAATACCGATGGCATGGAACTCTTCATGGTCGGCGCCCATCAGCTGATCGCCGTCAACCATGAATATGTGAACCCTGAAATCAACCTGCCGCACGCGGACAAGGGCAACCCGAAGACGGCCGATGACGTGAAGATCCTGCAGAACATGCAGGGCGTTACCGTCATGGAAGTGGCGGAAGGCAACGAGGGCTGGGAAATCGTTCTCGACAGCCCGTTCAACCGCCGTATCCACCACAACACGCCGATGAAGCTTTCCGGCCCGGCCGCAAGCTCCGAGCTCGTCAAGACCGCCGCCGATCCCGACGGTATCGACTGTCTCGGGACCTTCAACAATTGCGGCGCAGGCCGCACGCCCTGGGGCACCTACCTCACCTGCGAAGAAAACTTCAACGGCTATTTCGGCACCACCGATGCCGCCTTCAAGCTGCCTGATGACTACAAGCGTTACGGCATCGTGGCCGAAACTCGCTACGCCTATGAGAAGTTCGACGCGCGTTTCGACGTTGCCAAGAACCCGAACGAGCCGCGCCGCGCCGGTTACGTGGTCGAGATCGATCCTTCGGACGCCTCCTCCACCCCTATCAAACGCACCGCGCTTGGCCGCATCAAGCACGAAAACGCCGCCGTGGTGATTGCCCGTGACGGCCGCGTCGTCGTTTACATGGGTGACGACGAGCGTGGCGAATTCCTCTACAAATTTGTCTCCAACGGCATTTACGTGCCGGGCGGCGACACCTCCAGGCTGCTCGACGAAGGCACGCTTTATGTCGCCAAGTTCGCCGATGACGGCGCAGGCGAATGGGTGGCTCTGACGCCTGAAAGCACCGGCATGAAGATCGACGAAATCTGCGTCTTCACCCGCCAGGCCGCCTCCAAGGTGGGTGCGACCACCATGGACCGTCCGGAATGGGTCGCCATCAACCCGGTCGCGATCGAAGCCTATTGCGCGCTGACCAACAATAGCCGCCGCGGCGAAGTCAAAGAAGGCAAGCTGCGTTCCAACGCCGGCGGCGACGCCATGGCCATCAATGCCGCCAACCCGCGCGAGAAGAACGAATACGGCCAGATCGTGCGCTGGTATCCGGAAAATGACGACCACGCGGATGCAAAGTTCAAGTGGGACCTGTTCTGCATGGCCGGCAATCCTTCCGTGCACAAGGACGCCTTTGCCGGCTCCTCGAACATCAACGAAGGCAACATGTTCAACTCGCCCGACGGCATGATGTTCGACAGTACCGGTCTCCTCTGGATCCAGACCGACGGCGAGGACAGCAACGAAGGCAACTTCGCCGGCCAGGGCAACAACCAGATGCTGGCGGGCGACCCGGCCACCGGCCGTATCGAGCGTTTCCTGACGGCGCCTAAGGGTTCCGAAGTCACCGGCCAGACCTGGTCCGGCGACAAGCGCACCCACTTCGTCGGCATCCAGCACCCCGACGCCCCCTTCCCGGATGGCGAAGGCAAGCTGCCACGCTCGGCCGTCATCGCCATCAAGCGTGACGATAACGCGCAGATCGGCTGACATTTTCGTGCGAACGGAACCGGATTGCCATAGATCGCAATCCGGTCCCGCAATAAAAAGCACCGTGCGCCTGATGGGCGCACGGTGTAAGGCTGACGATAAGTACGAGCAGCCTTGTCGTCATGCCGATCTCAAACCGGCTCCAGTTGCGACGCGCCTGCGCCACGAGACTATTTTCTCCTGCAACCGACGACTTGATCACCCTGCCGTACCCGCTTCGCGATGACGGAGATGCATGCGGATATTGCGGATCAGCTCGAAGCCCGGGCTTTGCAGGGCGCCGCCAGCCGTTCGCCACCGCATATGCGAAGGACACACAGCCTTTATAGACCGTCTCCATTTTGGTTCCGTGCCGCGGCCTCTTATACCTCGCGGAACGTCCGGTTGGCCTGGTCGAGCAGGGGTTTGAGAAAATACGACAAAACGCTTCTCTCGCCGGTGGTGATAAAGGCCTCCACCGGCATGCCGGGCATCAGGCTGAATTCCCCAAGCCGCTTTATCTGCTCCGGAGAGGTTGCGACACGCACCACGTAATGGCTGGCACCCGTTCGCTGATCCACCGTAACATCCGCAGAAATGCGCTCCACCGTTCCGGTGATTTCCGGCGTGGTCTTCTGATTGAAGGCAGAGAAACGCAGGTTTGTCCGCTGACCATAATAGATCTGGTCGATATCCTGCGGCGCAACCTTGGCCTCGACCACCAGCTTGTCGACCTCAGGAACAATCATCATGATCGGCTCACCGGGTGCCACGACTCCGCCGACGGTGTGCACTGAAAGCTGATGCACGACACCATCCTGCGGCGCGATGATATCGACACGTTTCAGCTGGTCTTCAGCCGCCACGCGCCGCTCGACATATTCGCCGATGCGGGCTTCCATTTCACGCAGGTCCGAGCCGACTTCTTCCGACCATTGCTCATCAACCTGGAGAATCTGCAGTGCCGTTTCACTGATCTTCGCCTCGACGCCGCCAATGCCCGCCATCAGCCGGCCGATATCCCCTTCGACATCCGTCGCCTGACGCTCCAGCGTGCTGAGCCGGCTTCTTTCCATCAGGCCCCTTTCATGCAGGGAGCGAAAGCGGTTCAATTCCTCATCGACCATCCCTTGCTCGCGGAAATTCGCTGCCCGCTCGGCTTCCATGCCGGTTATCTCATCACGAAGCTGCCGCACGCGCTGTTCGAGCTGGCTTTTTTTGCTCTCGCGGACAGCCTTGCGGGTGTCATAAAGACGCTGCTCCGCGTTCATCATCGCGGCAATCTCTGCGTCATCGGCCCGAACAAGCAAAGCCTGCGGAAACACCACGCTGACGGCCCGGTCGCGCTCACTTTCAAGCCGCGCCTTGCGGGCGGTGAATTGATCGAGGCTTTTGACAACGATGGCCAGATTGGCCTTGGTCATTGTCGCATCGATGCGCATCACCACATCACCGGCCTTCACCCGATCGCCGTCGCGCACCATCAGCTCGCTGACGACGCCACCCACCGGATGCTGGACTTTCTTAAGGCTGGTTTCAACCACCAGCGATCCCTGCGCAATCACCGCGCCGACGATCTCCGTGCCAACCGCCCAGCCGCCGAACAGGCCTGTCAGCGTCAGAAATCCGAGACCTCCGACAACAAGGTGATTGCGGATCGAGCGCCTGAGTGTCTGCCATTCATCCATTTTCAAGCCTTTCCTGTTTCCGCCGCCTGCACGACCTTAAGCGCGCCTGCCGTGCCGCCAACCGGGCGCAGCACCTTGGCAAGCACCTCCTCTTTCGGACCGAAAGCCTGCTGTCGTCCGTCGGCAAGCATCAGCACCTTGTCCACTGCAAAAAGCGCGCTTGGACGGTGGGCGATGATGACGGCCACGCCGCCACGTTCGCGAACCCCGAGAATGGCTGCGGTCAGCGCATCCTCACCCTCTGAATCGAGGTTGGAATTCGGCTCGTCGAGCACCACCAGAAACGGTTCACCATAAAGCGCTCTGGCAAGGGCGATCCGTTGTTTCTGCCCCGCCGACAATTGCCGTCCGGTTTCTCCGACCTCGGTGGAATAACCATCCGGCAGGCTGACGACGAGATCGTGAATTCGGGCCGCGCGCGCCGCCGCGATGATCTTCTCCGAACGCGCTTCCGGATCAAAGGAGGCGATATTTTCGGCGATCGTGCCGTCCAGCAGTTCGACAGATTGCGGCATGTAGCCGATATGGCGGGCCAAGGCCTCCGCCGGCCATTGGTCGAGCGTCGCACCATCCAGCCGGATGGCACCTTTGAGCGGTCGCCAGAGGCCGACGAGAAGCCGCGCCAGTGAACTCTTGCCGGAGCCGCTTGCGCCGATCACACCAAGGGCGCTGCCGGCTGCGAGTGTGAAGACGATGTCCTGCAGCACCGGTTCAGTTGCTTCAGGCGGCATGGCACCCACCCGCTCGACCGAGAGAAGGGCGTGCGGCGCGGGCAGATCCATGCGCGCGGTCCCGTCCGGCAGCAGCGCCAGCGTTTTTTCGAGACGCCGGCGGCTTTGCCGGGCAGCAATGAAACCTTTCCAGTTGGCGATGGCAAGATCGACCGGCGCCAGCGCCCTTGCAGACAGGATGGAACCGGCAATGATGATGCCTGGCGTTGCCTGTTCGTTGATGACGAGCCAGGCACCGACCGCCAGGATGCCGGATTGCAGCAGCATGCGCAGCACCTTGCTTGCCACGCCGAAACCGGAGGCGATATCGCTTGCCGATCTCTGCTCGCGGACATAGGCGCGGTTATCCGCCTGCCAGCGTGCGCGTAGTGGCGAAGCCATTCCCATGACGGAAATAATATCGGCATTACGGCGGCTGGTTTCGGCCAGTCGGTTACGTTTGGCGGAATGGCGCGCCGCCTCTTCCACCGGACGCCGTGACACCAGCTCCGTCATCAGCGTGAAAATCGTTAGAATGGCAGCACCGGCAAGCGCGGTAACACCGAGCCAGAAATGGAAAGCGAAACAGATGGCAATATAAAATGGCAGCCAGGGCAGGTCGAACAACGCCAGCGGCCCGCTGCCGGACAGGAACGAGCGGATCGTATCGAGATCGCGAAGCGGCTGCGCCTGACGGCCACTGACGGGCAGGCGCAGCTGAAGGCCGATAACAGCATCGTAGACCTTCGATGACAGCGCCTGATCGAGACGATCGGAAAGCCGCACCAGCAAACGGCCACGCAGCGCATCAAACAGGCCTTGAAACGCGTAAAGCACCACGACGATGCCGAACAGGGCGACCAGCGTCGGCAGGCTGCGGCTCGGCAGGACGCGGTCATAGACCTCCATCATGAACAGCGAGCCGGTGAGATAAAGAATATTGACCAGAGCGCTCATCAGCCCAATGCCGATGAAAGCGCCGGCACAGCCGGCGAACACACCCTTGATCTGGCGAACATTATTATTGGCAGAGTGAAAACGCATTTTTACTATCCGTTGAGATCGCGATGGCGATATCAGCCGGCGATAACGCGCCGGTGACAGATGCCTGCGAGCGAAAAAAGGCGCATCCGATCGGATGCGCCTTTCATGGTTCAGGCGAAGCGGAAGTCGTCGATGGCGAATTGTTCCGTCTTCACATTGGCGAAGGTGATGGAAGAGCCGTCGTTGAAGGCAATCTCAGCGCCGTTTTCCCCATTGGTAAAGGAGCCGGACGCGATGAGTGCCTGGTAGTCCGAGAAGACATCCTTCGAGAGCTGAACGACATCCTTGCCCTCGGCACCGGTCTCGAAGTCAGTGACGACATCGCGACCATTACCGGCGGCGAAGACGAAGGTGTCGGCGCCGCTGCCACCCGTCAGGGTATCATTGCCGGTGCCACCGCTCAGCGTATCATCGCCTGCGCCGCCATTCAGCGTGTCGTGTCCGGCTCCACCGCTTATAACGTCGTTACCGGATCCGCCCATCAGCACGTCATTGCCTGCGCCGCCGTCGATCACATCATTGCCCTCGCCGGCGAGAACACGGTCGTTACCGGCTCCGGCATCCACCATGTCGTTGCCTTCGCCGGCAACCATCGTGTCGTCACCGTCGCCGCCTTCGAGCATATCCTTGCGGCTGGTCCCGATCAGCATGTCATTGCCACCACCGCCTTCAACGATGTTGTATTCGGTATAGCCGTCCACCGTGACCGTCGTGGTGCCCTCGGCTTCGCCGCCATTTGCGTCACGAACCATGTAGCTGAGCGTCACGGTCGCCTGCTGCCCATCTTCCAGCGCAGCAAAAACGGAGGAGGGATCGACAATCAGCTTGCCGTCCACCACCGAGAAAGCGGCAGCCGCCTGCTGATTGGTTATGGCAAGGCCCGCAACCGCCGTCACGGCGATGCTGACGAGCGCAAGACGGTCGCCTTCCACGTCGGTGTCGTTGGCGACGAGATCGAAGGAGGCTTTATCCTTTTCGGGGAGCGCAATCCTGTCTGCAACAGTAACAGGCGCGTCGTTGACGGGAGCGACCGTCACGGTCACCACGCTCTCGACGCTGGCGCCCTTACCGTCAGAAACGACAACCGTGAAGCTGTCGGTTCCGTTGACATTTGTGTTCGGCGTATAGGTCCATTCACCGGTTGCGGCATCCATCGCGACAGTGCCCTTCGAGGCATTTGCGCCCGTCTTGATGGCATAGGAAAGCGTGTCGCCATCGACGTCGGAGGCGACGACCGTGCCTTTAAGGGCGATATCCTCGTCGGTTGTCACGGCGATGGAGGCGGTGACAGGCGCGTCATTGACCGGCTTGATGGTGAAGGCCGCAGTCGCTTCGCTAGAACCGCCGCGACCGTCGGCGATCTTGTAGCTGAAGGACGCCTTGCCGTTGAAATTGGCGGCCGCGGTAAAGCGGATGCCGGTTTCTTCCAGAACCGCCGTTCCGCCAATGACACGGAAAACGCTGGCCACTGCCAATACGTCCAGATCGGCGTCCTTGTCATTCGCAAGCAGGGCGCTGAACGGAATGAGGAAGGACACGGCATCCTCATTGATCGCGGCAAGCGTTTCGGACACCGCGGCCGGACCCCGGTTCACGAGACCCTTGGTGATGGCCTCACGGCCGAGGTTTGTACCATCAGCGAAACGCAGCATTTCGATACCGCCATCCGCCAGCTGGTTGCGCAGCGACAGTTTTTCGCCGCCCGCCAGTTCGATTTCGACGGACTGGCCATATTTGCGCAGAACAGCCTCGCTTCTGTTGATATCGTGCAGGTAAAGAATATCGGTCCCACGAGCTGCCGGCGCAGCCTCGATGATGATGTCGGAACCATCACCGCGCCCGTAACGATAAAGGTCAGATCCATCGCCACCGATCAGCAGATCGTTGCCACGGCCGCCCTCGATGAAATCATCGCCAAGACCACCTGAAATCATGTCGTCGCCGGCATCACCCCAGAGCTTGTCATCACCGGCACCGCCGGAGAGCCCGTCACGGCCAGCGCCACCGATCAGCGCATCATCACCATTGCCGCCGTCCAGACGATCATCGCCCGTTGAGCCGAGGAGCGTATCGTTGCCGTCGTGGCCGAGGATGGTCGCGTCAGCGGTTTTGGCTTCAAGTAAGTCGTGGCCGTCTGTACCGCTGATAATATTTCCTGCATCAAGCCCGGATTTCAGGTCGACGACGGTCAGATTGTCGAAAGTCAAACCGGCATTGCCCCAGGAATAAAGACCGAAGGTACCGGCATCGAGTTCGCGGTCACCGATCGGATAAGCGAACAGCGCCTCGTCATTGAGGAAGGCTGTGATCTTGTCGCCGACGACTTCGGCGCGAAGCTTCATCGCCTGACCGGGCTCGTATTTGCCCGGAACCTGGGCAAGAATTTCCTCGATGCCGTTCTTCATGCGTACGAGGTTGAAGATGCTGCCGGCGCCGTTGCCGGGGCTACGGTCGAGAATGCCGTCGGCATCAAGTTCCAGTTTGTAGTAATTCTTGCTGTCCTGGTAACGGAAGAGGAAGCCGAGGCCGTCCTTGTCCGGGGTCTGGAACGTCGCCTCAACGGCATAATCCGTCCAGGCAAGCGCCGCCGGATCCTGAAACAGCGCATAGGTGCCGAGACGCAGCACGTTGACGCCATCGCCCATCGGGCTCCATCCGCGCTTGTAGTAGTCGGAGTTGGTTGCACCGCTCCAGGTCAGTTCGCGGCTGGCAAGTCCCGTCGTCTGAAGCAGCTTGCCGTTGGAAATCAGCCATTCAGACGACTTGCCATCCGGCCCGATACCGCCGAACTCGCCCTCATCAACGATCTTGAAACGCGCCATTGCCGCGGCGGAAGAGAAATCCTCGGCAGCAAGGATTTTCGTCCTTTCGACGACGGTGATGTCGATACGATCGGTTGAAATGGAACCGTTAGCAGCCGTAACCTTGAGGAGCAGTTTATTCACGCCCGCGTCGAGGATGACATCGGCCTTCTTACCGGTTGCGACGACATTGCCCTTGAGGTCGGTCCAGGTGAAGTCAGTCAGTTGCTCTGGCCCGAAAGAACCTGATGCGTCGAGTGTCACGGACGCCTTGCCGTCGCCATCGATGTCATAGGTTCTCTGGTCGATACCTGCTTTCGCGGTCGTGACGGCCTTCGTCACTACGATATCGTCAAAAACCGAAGCCCGCTGGCCGCTGGAGTAGACGCCGACGGTGCCGCCGGAAAGCGGCGCGTTCGTATCCACGACAGGACCGCCAAAGACGTTCTTGTCACCGAGGAAGACGTTGATGGAGCCGCCGACCATCGCAACGGTCAGCGGAATTTCCATATTGTAGGGCGTGCCTTCCTTCACCTCGGCAAGCACGACCGACTTTCCGTCGGCGACCTTTACGAGCTGGCGACGGTTCGTTTCGCCATCCATGGCGAAGCGGTAGTAGTTGTTCGCGTCCTTATAATAGAAGTAGACGCCCATCGCATCGTTATCGAGTTGCGTCAGCGTCGCCTCGAAGACGTAGTCGTTCCAGGTCGCTGACTGGGCGCCGATATAAACGAGCTTGTTGCCGGCCGCATCGCTCTGGTCGAAAAGCGCGGCTTCTGGGGCGGCAAGACCAGCGGTCGCGGTCGGACGGGAAAACACCGTGCCCTTCAGCAGGAACCGGCCGGTATTGCCATCGGCAGCCCCGAAATCGGTGGCCCAGCCGTCGGCTTTGCCGTCGTTGAAGTTTTCAATGAGCAGGGTGCGGTCGCCGCGTACCAGAACATCGACTTTATCAGTGGTCTTGACGCCATTGGCGTCCGTTGCCGTGAGCGTCAGCTTGTGCTTGCCAAGAGCGAGATCAACTGAAGCCTCCCTGCCTTCTGCAACGACGTCGCCATTTTTATCTGTCCAGACGAAGCTTTGAATCTCACCAGCCAACAGCGACTTTGCGGCCGACAGAGAGACAGCAGCGGAAGATGCGCCGGTGGAGGCGTTGGCGACGATGTCATCCCCGGCCTCAGCCATGGCGCGCGCCGTGCCGTGGCCGACATGGACGTTCTCGAACACTTCCTGATGGCCGCGATAATAACCGGTCAGGCCATCGCGATCGAGTTCCGGCTTGGTGCGATAACCGTCGAGATAGTCGTCGAAGGCCGTGAAATAGGTTTCGGTGGTGATACGGTTATTGTCGGGATCGATGGTGATCAGGCGCATCGCACCGTTGCCGCCATTATTACCGCGGGATTCGACGCCGTTTCCGGTGATTTCACGCGATACACCGTTCTGGTAGTTGACCAGAAACTGGAAGACTGGCTCGCCATACTGGTTGTACGTGATGTCGGTTTCCGCGCCATCGCCGAAAATGTGCCCGGAGAAGGTCATGATGATGTTCGGATAACGGGCAAGCAGGGCACGGGCGACATATTCGCCATCGTTTGCGCCGCGCTGGTCGTTGCGCATGCCGTAGTCGTAACCGGCACCTTCGTCGTAAAGCGGCAGGGCCAGATTATCCTGGCGCGTTGCATAGCTGGTCAGCGAGTGGGTGGCCAGCATGACGCGATGGTCGGGGAATTTCTCGATGACATCGCCCGCCCAGCGGATCACGTCGTCGCGCGGGCCGAATTCGAGTGAGATCGACAGCCATTTGGTGCCATCGGGCGCGGTGAAGGTGCTGTAGGTGTTGCGCGCGGCGGCCTGTTCCTGATCGTAGGCGCCGCCGAAGACGCCGGCATTGGTCGCGGCTTGCTTTTCGGCAGAGAAGCGGCGGTCCAGTTCAACGGAGGTGTGGTCAGCCGCGCTTCCGCCATTAGCCTGATCGTGGTTGCCCGGAAGCAGCGCGTAAGGCACCTTACCGTCAAGCTTGCGCAGCGCCGGTTCGGCGATGTCCCATTCGGCCGGGCGGTTGTTCTGGGTTATATCTCCGACATGGCTCATGAAGACGATTTTGTGGCTATCGCGATTGTCGACCAGCCATTGCGTCATCTCGCCGAACAGGTGCTTGATACCGTCATTGGAGGTATAGTCCTGCGTGTCAGGGAACACTGCGATGGTGTAGGCATTCGGGCCGGCGACACGCACGCGGAAGTCGTCCGTAACGCTCTTGCCGGCGCTATCAGTTGCCGTCACTCGGATATCGGAATGACCAAGGGCGGCAAAATCGAGCGTCAGCTTGTTGCCGTCCGTCAATACCGCATCCACAGTCTCGTTCTTACTGTTCTGAACCGTAAATGTGAGCTTCTCACCGGAGAAATGCTTCGACAGATCAATGGTCACATTCGCCGTATCCGGCGTAACCATCATGTCCTTGATCGCAGACGTTTTAATAACTGCGGCCGTATCGACTGCGGGTTTTTCACCGATGGCAAGAATACCGGCCTGAGCCGGTGTCTTAAATTCCAGGGTCGTGCCTTTACCAGTGACTGTACCACCTCCCATAACCGGTGAGGCCGAGCCTTCGGCGAAACGGGTTTCGAGGACGCCAACCTTTTCGGCCTCCACCTTCATCTCGACCGGCAAAATGCCAGTGGCCTTGGGGCCTCCGAGATAGGATACCTCGTCAGCAGTCAGAGCCTGTTTGAGGAACAGAAAATTGCTAAGATAACCGGGCGAAGTCTCACCATCCTCGTCAGAGAAGATCAGGAAGCCCTTGGTCATGTCGATGGCAAAGCGACCAGCACCGGATGCCGCAATCTTCTGCTCGGCGACGAATTCCCCATTAATATATTTCTTCATCGAAACCGCGCCGCTGGCGTCCGTTTCGATTGTCAGGCCTATGCGGTTCCACGCGTCCAGTCTGGCGGTGCCGCGATAATCGCTGCTGATGCCGAGACCATAGCTGTCACCGCTTGCCTTGCCGAAAATATCACCGTCGCTGACGTTGGTAAGGTCGGTCTGGAGAAATGGCATCCAACCGGAGGAGCCATTCTTCGGGAAATAAACGTCATAAACGAGGCTGTAGGACGTCGCCATGCCGGTACCATTCGGCGAGACCAGAATGCCCTGTTGCTGCGACAGCCGCGGAATGGCCAGCAGCCAGTCGGAAGAGGATTCGATGGGATTGGCGATCGGATTTTGGGAGGTCGTCATCTCATTGGCCTTTTTGCGTGAAACGGGTTGGCCCTTTGGCCATGCCGGTACGATTAAGGACGGGGACTAACGCGCCGATGACGAATTCCTAACAAAGTGTAAACGCGCCATAGCGTTTTCCCATGCCCGCCATCGGTTTCGCAGCGGGGTAAACGAAACCTTCCCGCAGGCGTCATGGAGTTGTCAGCGTTTTCACGGATAATTACTCCGCATCGGCGCCAGTCGTGTCGACCGGCGGCAGAACAGGACCCCATGTCGACCACGCAGCTGAAGGCCTTTCATATCGTCGCGCAATCGGGCGGTTTTTCCCAGGCTGCACGGGACATGGCGATAAGCCAGTCAACGCTTTCGGCCCATGTTCGGGAACTGGAGGCGATCAGCGGCGTGAACCTTCTGGAAAGAAAACCGCGGGGGGTGAGCCTCAGTCCGCAGGGCGAACGCCTGTTCGAAATCACCGCGCGCCTGTTCCAGGCGGAAAATGAGGCGAAGGCCCTGCTTCGCGGTGGGGAAAGTGCCGCCGGCGGGCACCTGCGCGTTGCAGCCGATGGCCCCATCCTGCCGCTTCCCATTCTTTCACGGCTGAAGGCCGAGCGGCCGCAGCTGACCTTTTCCCTTTCGGTCGACAATTCGGCACGGGTGGTGGAGCAGATCATCGACTACAGGGCCGATGTCGCCATCACCGCCCGCGCACCCGACGATCCGCGCCTTTACGGTGTCAAATTTCTCAGCATGCGGCTTGGTTTATGCGTACCCGTCTCGCATCCGCTGGCTGCGCGGCAGAACGTCCTTATGGCCGAACTGGAAGGCCTGTCCTTCGTCATGCGCGAGCGTGGATCGCGCACGCGTGAAATCTTCGAAAAGAACCTCGCCGATCACGGCATCTCCATCCAGCCCGTGATCGAAATCTCCTCCAGAGAAGGCGTGCGGGAAGCGATTGCCAACGGGGTGGGGTGCGGTGTGGTCGCCGATCTGGAGTTCGGCCACGATGCGCGACTTTCCTTCGTTCCTCTGGGCGACGCCCGCGAACTGATCGACGAATACGCCGTCTGCCTTGCCGAGAGGCGGCATCTGCCGCTATTGCGCCGGTTCATCGAGGAAGCCGGACGGGCCTGACCCCGGCTTCCCATGCCCCGCATCTGATGCTCAGAAAACGTTCCTGTGCACATCGCTCATGGCGCGGCGCAAGTCATCGACCGCAGACGCCGTCTGTCCCGGTTCATCGTTGAGCGCCGGCGGCATTTTCCAGCCGGGATCGATGCCTTCCATATTCGGCAATTCATGGGCGATGCCCTTGTGGCAATCGATGCAGGTGGCCTTGCCCGTCAGCAGATATTTTGAATGAATGTCGGCAGCACGCTGCGTCTGCTTGGTAAAGTCCATGGCGGCGGAGGAATGGCAATTGCGGCATTCCAGGCTGTCATTGGCTTTGAGGCGCGACCATTCGTGTTGTGCAAGCTCAAGGCGATGGTCGAGAAACTTCTTGCGCGTATCGATGGTGCCAAAGATCTTGCCCCAGACCTCCTTGGAAGCCTGCATCTTGCGGGCAATCTTGTCCGTCCATTCATGCGGCACATGGCAATCCGGGCAGGAGGCGCGCACGCCGGAACGGTTGGAGAAATGCACCGTCCGCGTCAGCTCTTCATAAACATTCGCCCGCATCTCGTGGCAGGAAATGCAGAAGGCCTCCTTGTTGGTCATTTCAAGCGCGGTGTTGAAGGCGCCCCAGAACATCACCCCGCCAACGAAGCCGCCGAGGGTTAGAAAAGCAAGGCTGAGCGTGGCGGCCGGCGTCGTCAGAACCACCCACAGCCAGGCGAGGAGCTTTTTCACACGGGCGATCATCATTCGCTACCCGCCGGTTTGACACCCATTTCGCTCATGTCCTGAAAGGTGTTGGGCACGAGCGGCCGCGTATCGGCCTGCGGCACATGGCAGGCTGTGCAGAAATAGCGACGTGGTGAAACATCCGCCAGCATCTGGCCTTCCCGCGTCATGTAATGGGTGACGCTGATCATCGGCGCGCCGGAGTCCTGCGTGAATTCGCGCTTGTGACAGGACAGACAGCGGTTGGTATTGACAGAAAGCTGGTAACCGTCGATCGAATGCGGGATGACCGGCGGCTGCTCTGGATAGGCACGCATGCGCCTGAAATCGTCGATCACCCATTTCGGCAGGGGTTTGGCCGGCTCGGTCCTCATGGCATCGCCGCGCGGGCCGGACAATTCCGGCACCATCTGCGCAACGGCTCCCGTCGCCAGCGCCACGACCAGAAGCGTGGCGGCGATCCATCCGTGTTTCCTGATCATGCGACTGGCTCTATCTTGACTGCGCATTTCTTGAAATCCGTCTGCTTGGAGATGGGATCGGTTGCGTCGAGAGTCACCTTGTTGATCAACTGGCTGGCGTCGAACCAGGGAACGAAGATGACGCCGGGCGGCATGCGGTTGCGGCCGCGCGTTTCCACGCGGGAGCGGATTTCGCCACGGCGCGAGACGATGCGGATTTCCGCACCCTGATTGAGCCCGCGCTTGCGCGCATCCGCGGCATTCATGAAACAGCGCGCCCCGGGAAAGGCCTTGTAGAGTTCCGGCACGCGCATGGTCATGGAGCCGGAATGCCAATGCTCCAGCACGCGGCCCGTCACCAGCCAGGTGTCGAATTCCTCATCGGGAGATTCCGCCGGCGGCTCGTAAGGCACGGCGATGATGACCGCCTTGCCATCCTTGTTGCCGTAGAACTTCACGCCTTCACCCGGTTTGACGTAGGGGTCGTAACCCTCGCGGTAACGCCACAGCGTTTCCTTGCCGTCCACCACAGGCCAGCGCATGCCGCGCACCTCGTGATAGGCATCGTAAGGCGCCAGATCGTGGCCGTGACCGCGCCCGAAGGCGGCATATTCCTCGAACAGACCCTTCTGCAGGTAGAAACCGAAATCCGTGGATTCCTGGTTCTTATAATCCGCATTGATCTCGCTCAGCGGGAACTTGCCGACATCGCAATCTTTGTAGAGAACCTCAAACAGCGTTTTGCCGCGATAGTCCGGATTGGCGTCCAGCAGTTCCGCCGGCCACACCTCGTCGGTGGTGAAGCGCTTGGAAAACTCCACCAGCTGCCACAGATCGGAACGCGCCTCGCCCGACGCCTCCACCAGCTGGTGCCAGACATGGGTGCGCCGCTCGGCATTGCCATAGGCCCCTTCCTTCTCCACCCACATGGCGGCCGGCAGAATGAGGTCGGCGCTCATGGCGGTGATGGTCGGATAAGCATCCGAGACCACGATGAAGTTTTCGGGATTGCGATAACCGAGATAGGTCTCGTTCTTGGTGTTGGGACCGGCCTGAACGTTGTTGTTGACCTGTACCCAATAGAAATTCAGCTTGCCGTCATGCAGCATGCGATCCTGCTGCACGGCGTGGTAACCCGGCTTTTCCGGGATGACACCGTGCGGTATGCGCCAGATTTCTTCGGCATGTTTGCGGTGTTCCGGGTTGGTCACCGTCATGTCGGCCGGCAGGCGGTGGGCAAAGGTTCCCACCTCACGCGCCGTGCCGCAGGCCGATGGCTGGCCGGTGAGCGAGAACGGGCTGTTGCCCGGCTCGGAAATCTTGCCGGTCAGAAGGTGGATATTATAGACCATCTGGTTGGCCCAGACGCCGCGAACATGCTGGTTGAAACCCATGGTCCAGAGCGACATGACCTTGCGTTTCGGGTCGGCATAAAGCTCGGCCAGTTCTTCCAGGAAACCGGCTTCAACCCCGGTCATGGCAACGGTTTTTTCCAGCGTGTATTCGGAGACGAATTCCGTGAAGGTCTCAAAATCGATCGCTTCCGTCTTGGTCGGATCGGCGGAATTGGCGGCATTCACCTCCACCGGATTGTCGGGCCGCAGGCCATAACCGATATCGGTGACACCACGCACGAATTTCGTGTGGTTCTTCACGAAGTCTTCGTTGACGCGGCCGGTCTTGATGATGTGGTTGGCGATGTAATTGAGGATAACGAGGTCCGTACCCGGTTTGAAGATGATCGGAACATCGGCCAGATCCATGCTGCGATGGGTGAAGGTCGAAAGCACCGCCACCTTCACGTGGTCAAAGCCCAGACGCCGGTCGGCAATACGGGTCCACAGAATGGGATGCATCTCCGCCATGTTCGAGCCCCAGAGCACGAAAGCATCGGCATGTTCGAAATCGTCGTAACAGCCCATCGGCTCGTCCATGCCGAAGGTGCGCATGAAGGCGTAAGCGGCCGAAGCCATGCAGTGACGGGCATTGGGATCAAGATTGTTGGAACGGAAACCGGCGCGCATCAGCTTGGTTGCCGCATAACCTTCGAAGATCGTCCACTGGCCCGAGCCGAACATGCCGACGGCTGTCGGCCCCTTCTCCTTCAACACCCGCTTGCACTGCTGCGCCATCACGTCGAAGGCCTCGTCCCAGCTCACCGGCTCGAACTCGCCATCCTTGGCGTAGATGCCGTTTCTCTTGCGCAGAAGCGGGGTTTGCAGCCGGTCCTTGCCGTACATGATCTTGGACAGGAAATAGCCCTTGATGCAGTTGAGGCCACGATTGACCTCCGCCTGCATGTCGCCATGGGTGGCGACAACCTTACCTTCCTTGACACCGACCATGACGCCGCAGCCTGTGCCGCAGAAACGACAGGGCGCCTTGGACCATTTGATCTGCAATGCGGAAACACCGCCCGGCACCGGCTGGGCGGCGGCCGGCAGCGCAATGCCCGCCGTTGCCGCCGCAATGCCGGCGGCATGGGCCTTCAATAGATCACGCCGCGTCAGTTCGCTGCTCATCGCCGCCTGTCTCCTCTGTGTCGACGTGTTCGAAAACCATGTTGGCGGCAATCACACCGTCGAGTGTCGAAATATAAGTGAGCGTATCGCCCAACATGCCGGTGCTCGTGCCGTCTATGACGATGACAATTTTGCCGTTGCCCTCGCCATGAACCTCGACATTGTCGAGCGTTAAAAGCGTTGCGAACACGGCGTCCCGCATCTGCGGCATCACCGCCACTACAGCGCTTGAGACATGATACCGGCCTGTATTTTCAGGCATATTGCATCTCCGTGGCTGTTTCCTTGATCTTGATCACACCCGTCGGGCAGACGGACACACAGGCCCCGCAGCCGGTGCAGGCATCCTCAATAAGCTCGGGGACGAAGGGGCCGCCGCGGCGGGGGTGAAACCGGATGGCCTCGGTCGGACAGGCATCGCGGCAGGCCTGACAATCGACATTGCCGAAGGCGAGACACCCATCGCCAATCGCCATGACATGATCGAAGCGCTGCGCCGCAGGGACGGCAAAAACCGGCTCGGGACAGGCTTCCGCGCATTTGCCGCAGAAGGTGCATTCCCCGGCCGAGAAATCGACCGAAGGCAAGCCACCAGACATGGTGATGATGCCAGTGGGACAGGCTTCAACGCATTTTGCGCAACCGCTGCAGGCGGCGAGGTCGCTCAACGCGACCCCGGGGGGACAGATACGTGTTTCCCGTTTTTGTCCGCCGCGCAGAAAATCACGCCGGCTGAGAGAGACTTGCATCGTCATTCGCCCTCAATGGCCGGGCGGCCCCGGCGGCCCGTAAATGATCTGGAACATCCAGACGATGAAGCCATAGGCTCCGACAAATCCGACCGCCAGCACAGGCCAGATCCCAAAGGCCAGAACGGCGAAGGTAATAAGCTCCCTTGTCCTGCTCGGCTTTCCATCTGCGTGTAGAGGCGCGACTATTTTGGGCATATTCGCGTTTCCCTGTTCGGTTCGAGTTATCATCGGCCAAAAGGCAGAAATATTCAACCACTTGATTTTATTGATTATTTATTAGAAATAACATTCATCAATAGTGCTGGCCTAAGTCACTGATTTCATATTGCGCTTTTGCCGAAAAAATAATCAGGCCACACGAAAGCGTCGAAGGCGGGAGGAGCACGTTGCGCCTCAGCCGCAAGCTCCCGCTGCATCAACTCCGGGCGCACGCATGAAGGGCAGGAAGCCCTGAAGCCAGACCCCGAAACTTGCCGCCCACAGGATAGCACTGAGGCCGTGATGATAGGGTGACAGGAATGCTGCGAAATTGAATTCCGGCAGGATGCGGATCAGCCCGGCCGCCACCATCAAGGCGGCGGCACCATGCGCCTGCCACGGCAGATGCGTCAGGTTGCGTCCGGTGTGCCGCAGCCCGGCGATGATGAACACGGCCATGATGGCGCAGCCAAGTGCGCCCACCGACAACAGGTGCAGGCCAGCGGCGGGCGTGACGGAAAAACCGAGCCGCACCGCCCCGAGCGCCAGAAAACCCGCACCGGCAAAGGTATTGCCGAGGCCGAGCAGCAGCACCTCGGTCTTGAAGACGGCACACCCGATGAACCACTCTGCCAGTCGGTCAAAAAACGCCGCACCGGCCGCAAGCGCCAACCAGGCGCAGACATCGCTTTCCGGAAAGAAGAGTTTCGCCACTATGTAAAGCGTCACCATGGCGCCCGCCATGTGCTGGCGGCCGGGATGGGGCCGGTAAGGCGTGGTCTCGCCGCTCGGATCGAGCGCCAGATTGATGACGACCACATTGATGCGCGCTGCCGAGAGCGAAAACAGCACGGTAAAGATGCATAGCGCCGCCTCCAGACAGCGGGCTGCGAGTTCCAGATCACCGATCCACCAGGCATAGCGCACGCCGGTCTCCATCGCCGCAAACAGAATGAGCCAGACGAGGAACGCCAGATGTTTCGTCGTTCGCCGCACGAGCATCGCCTTGCCGATAAGGACGGAGAGCGCGAGTAGAAACGCCAGATCAAAAAAGCCCGCCAGCAGGCTCCACCCATCGGCCCCCACGAAACCGATCAGGCGGCCCGGCAGCCAGAGACCGGCAAAATAAACAAGTGTGCGACCCGCCGCCGCTTTCGTATCGGTCCATTCAGGCACTGCCGAGCCGAGAAAACCCGCGAGCGCCATGCCATAGGTGCCGAAAATCATCTCATGGGCATGCCATTGCGAGGGCGGAACGGCATCGGCAAAAGGTAAGGCGTAGCCGCCGATGACGACCCACAAGAACGGCCAGATCGCGCCATGCAGGGCGGCCAAAGGGAAAAACAGCCGCAGGGCTTCCGAAAGGATTGGTGGCTGTCTCATCGCATCCGCTCCTTTGCCGAAAACAATTCGGCGAAAGCCGGGCTCTCGGACAGGAATTCCACTTCGTCGAACACTGCGCGCGCCATGCGCCGCCCCGGCGAACCGGCCGGAGTATGTGCGGCAACAACGCGGCCATCGACGCCTGAGAGCACGATCAGCCTGTCGGCCACCAACAGCGCTTCATGAAGATCATGCGTGACGAGAAGCGTGGAGAAACCACGCCGACGAGCGGCATCCACGAGAAGTTCCTGCAAATGCCGGCGCAGGCCGACATCAACAGCACTGAAGGGTTCGTCCAGAAACAGCATGTCCGGCTCAACCGCGAGCGCCCGCGCCACCCCGGCACGCTGGCGCATGCCGCCGGAAAGCTCGACCGGATATTTGTGAAAATCCGTCTCTTCCAGACCAACTTCCAGGGCAAACTGCCCGGCTGTTTCCCGCCGCTGCCGTTTCGGCATGCCCGCGGCAGCGAGACCATAGGCGATATTGTCGATCAACGTCATCCAAGGCAGCAATCGCGGCTCCTGAAACACCAGGCCCTGCCTGCGGTAATTGCGCCGCACTCGGCCGCGAACGGGATCGATGATACCCGCCGCAATCTGCAAAATCGTTGTCTTGCCGCTGCCGGAGGGACCGAGCAGGGCCACGGTTTCCCCCGGTGCGATGCGGAGATCGAAATTCTCGAACAGACTGCGGCCGAGAAAGGCGTGGCCGACATGCTCGAAACTCAAGGCGGAATGGTCGCTCATCGTTTGACACCCCATGGCAGTCCGGCGGCGCGCCAGCGTTCCAGCGCTTCGCGCAGCAGATGCAGCAGGCCGTAATCGGTGATGAGCGCCAGCGCGACGGTGATAGTGAGCCAGGCGCTCACCTGCGCGATATCGAACAGCGCCCGTGCGGTGGCCAGTTCACCGCCGATGCCGCCGGAATTCGACAGAAGCTCGGCCATGACAGTTACTTTCCAGGCGCTTCCGGCCGTGGTCGTCCAAGCCGGGAAGAGATAGGAAAGCACATGCGGCATAGTGACGGTGCGCAGCCGATAAAACCACGAAGCGCCAAAGGCCTGCGCCATCACCTCCAGCTGACGGTCGCGCTTGGCCACTCCTTCCAGCGCGCCCGCGAAGGAAACGGGCGCCGAGGCAATGACAACGGTCATGACGGCCGTGCCGCCCGACGAGCCGAACCAGATCAGCGCCAGCACAATCCAGCCGATGGGCGGCACGCCGAGCAGGACGGTGACGACAGGCTTCATCAGCCGCATGGCAGCGAATGAATAGCCTGCCAGTAGGCCTGCAACCGTTCCGATGCCGGCGGCAATGGCAAAACCGGTCAATGCCCTGATGGCGCTTTGCGACAGGATGGCGAAGAAATCCGGCCGCGCCGCCAGAAGCCCGATTGCCGCGAAAGTCTCACCCGGCGAGGGCAATATGAAGGAGCCGTAAATCTCATGTCCGGCCTGCCAGGCGGCGAGAAAACAGAAAATGCCGGAAAGCCCCGCCCAGCCCGCCCAAAGATAGCGACCGGTCCAGCCAAGACTTTCAAGAATGCGGTTCATGCCCGCTACACCAGATAAAAGCCATCATCCGGCCGCCGGCCACCGATGATCGCCGGGTCGGCCTTGGCGAGTTCGTCGTAAAATGCCTCGAGATCGGCGCGTGCCGCACTCGCCTTCAATGCCGACAAATGGCTTGTCGGGAAGGAGGCGGTGATGATTTCCAGCGGGAAACCGAGAGCATCGGCCGCGGCGGCGGCCGCCGTTTGCGGGTCAGCTGTGGCACTGGCAAGTGCCGCTTCCATGCCTGCCTGCAAAGCCTCTATACCCGCCTTGCCGAGCTTTTGCTGAACCTGCGACGTCAGGGCGAGGCCCGCCTGCGGGATTTCCGGCTTGCCCGCCACCTTTGCCCATTCCTTCTGGACATCGATGGTGCGGTGAACGGTCATGAAAAACGACTTTGCCTTGATCAGCACAGCGGTCGCGGCCGGTTCGCTCAGCAGGGCCGCATCTACCCGCCCCGTCAGCAGCAATTGCACGGCTTCCGGTGGCGAAGCGGCATATTCCAGCTTGATATCGCCGGGCTTCAAGCCTTTTTCAGCGACCAGCCGGCGCAGAACGAAATCGGGCATGTCGTTCTTGAACGGCAGAGCCAGCGTCTTGCCGGAAAGGCTTTCGAGTGACGTCAGCGTCTCGTCCTTCGACACAATGTAGAGCAGACCCGTTGTCAGCACGTTCAAAAGCCCAAGGCCGAGGCCGCGATTATGGAGATTGGCAGCGCCGTAACTCGGCATCACCACCGCTCCCATGGAGCCGGAGGCGACGGCGGCGCGCATTTCATCCGGCGTTTTCCATGCCTTGAAGACGGCCCCAGGCGCGACATCCTTCAGGAAACCGCCTTTTACGGCATGCGCCAGAACCGCCGAAGGTGCTGCGGGCGGACCGTAAAAGACAAGCGGAGCTTCTGCTTTCAAAATCGACGGCGCAGCAAGGCCCGCAACGGTCAGCCCGGAAAGCAGCGACAGCGCCCGGCGTCGTGTGTAACTCGTCATGATCAGATCCTTTCCGCGTTCAGAAACGCGCCTTGATACCGGCATAAAATCCGCGCCCGTCGCCCGGCAGATAGACCGCCTGACCGGCGCTTGCCTGGTCGAGAATGAGTGTGGATGAGGCGTAGGTCTTGTCGAAGACGTTGGTGACTGCGCCGTAGATCGAGAACCTGTCATTGACGCGATATTCAGTCTTGAGATCGACCACGGCATAGGGATCGGCATACATCGTATTCATGTTGTCGACCGGGGTCCTGGACGGCACCCATTGCAGCACCGCGCCGATATCCCATTGTTCGAAAATGGCATATTGCAGGGCGAGGTTGACGACATGGCGCGGCGCGCCGGCCAGTCGGTTGTCACCGCGCACCGGATCGTCGCGGAAGCGGAAATCCTGCAACACATAGGCCAGGCGAGCGGTCAGACCATCCAGCACCTCGCCGGAAACGCCAAGCTCCAGACCGGCATGCACGGTTTCATCCGCGTTGAAAGCGGAGAGCAGCGAACCGCTCGTGTCGCGCAGGCTCAACAATTCGTTCTCCACCCAGGAGTAATAGGCGGTGGCGTCGATATTCCACGAGCCGCGCTCGCCGCGCCAGCCGACCTCGACCGTGGTCGCCGTCTGCGCCTCAAGATCGGGCGTCGAAAAGCCGGTGGGCGATGCATTCGGCGTGCCGCCGGTGGTGCCGAGAAGATCGTCATGGGTCGGCGGTTCGAAACTGCGGCTAACGGCGGCAAACAGCATGTTGTTATCGTCCGGGCGCCAGCTGATACCGAGTGCCGGAGACCAGCCGCTGTAGCTGTGCTCATAGCTCGTATCCGCCGCAGCCACGGCAGAGGCGGCCGCGCCACCCGGTCCGAAGCTCAGCCTAGGACGAGTAGCAGCCTGCCAGAGATCATCATTGTCACGGGTGGCATGGGTGTAGGAAAGCGATGGCGACAGCGTCACCGTTTCGGAAAGCGGAATATTCAGCCCCGCATTCAAAGACAGCGTCGAAGCATCCAGATCGTTGCTGGAAAAGGCCGGACCATCACCCCCTGCCCGGTTGATGTGATAGGTCCGTTCCGCCGAACCAACGGTATAGAGCGCCGAAGCTTCGAAAAGCGGCAGCAGGGCTTCGGCATCGGGCTGGTAGGCATAACGCAGCAGCCCCGTCACATCGCCGCCATCCGTGCGTCGAACGCCGCTTGAGACCGGGAACCGGAACATATCCCTGGTGTAGGTGTAACCCAATCCGATATCGAAGAGATGATCGCCGAGTTCGATCGAGCTGCGCGAGCCGATGACGAACTGGCTGGCCTCCCGGCGTGGCTTGTCACGCATCACATTCGGGCCGAGGCTGGTTGGCAGGCCCGGCGAAACCTGTCTGGGATCAGCATCCATGGCGCTTTTCGTCAGGGGTCCCGCCACGTCAAAACCCAGATCGGTATAGCTGGCAAAAACCCGCGTCTTGACGGCGTCCGACACCTCCGCCTCGATCACCCCGCCGACACTTACCCGGCGGGAATCATTATAGACGCGATAACCGTCGCGACGGCTGACATCGGCATAAAAACCGGCAGCGAAGCGATCTGCATCAAAACCAGTGCGCAGCGAGGCATCTGCCTGACCGAAACTGCCGCCGCCGGCAGAAATGCTGGTTCCCTTCTCCACCGGCGAAGCAAAATTGATCGCCCCGCCCAGAACGCTGGCCCCCAGCCGGTTGGCGGTGTAACCGCGGTAAATTTCGATAAGGCTGGCCTGACCGGGGTTGGCGAGCCCGACGATATAGGAACCATCGGCACGGTTGATCGGCAACCCGTCCTTCAGCACCAGAACCCCGCGTTCGACCGGGTTCTGCTGCAACCCGGAGCCCCTGATCTGAATGCGCGGCTGGTCATTGCCGCCGAAAAAGCGCTGCACCACCACGCCGGGCGCCGAAGCAAGCGCATCTGCAAGCGTCGGCACGGCCTTCGAGGTCTGGTCCTGCGGCTGGAGTGCGGAGACACCACCCGGAATGGCCTTCAGACGCTTGCGCGCCTGCTCCATGCCATCCGCCCATCTCGCCCCCTCAACCGTGATCGTCTCCAGAACCGTGGTCGAGCCCGGTGTGGCCGATTGCGCAAGCGCAACACCGGAAACACCTGCCATCAAACCCGTTGTTATCGTGAAAAACCCCGCCTTCAGCACCCGCATATGCCACCCCTTCAGTCATAACCTGCGTGTACCGGGGATGACATTTTGCAAGAAAGGCCTCTTTGCGCTGGATCAAACAACACCAAAAACATGAGTTTTATTTACATGTTTTAAGAGACAGGGCGTCGCGCAGGATTCGCGATCCTTCCTGAGCGGCGGCGGCGATGTCGAGAAACATCAGGCTCGCCGTTTCGACGATGCCTTCATCGACCGTATCGTCCTCGGCAAAATCCGCCAGCATCTCGGTCAGAAGCCCGATCTTGCGCCGCTCTTCGCGGGCGGCGGCCAGAAGCTTGACGATATTGCGCTGGCGCTCGAAATCCTCAAGCTCGCGCAAGGCCTCATGGACCTTGTCACGGCAGCCGCAATCGAGTGCGCTCTGCAAAACCACGTTGCGCACCAGATGGATCGCAGCAGCGATATCCGCCCCGCCCGGCGCTGCCACAGGCAGCGATTGCGGCTCTTGCCTGTTCATCGTCATGCATTCACCCCATGCGCCGTATTGCGGGCGCGGGCGATCCAGGCCGCCCCTTCCTGCCCGTGGTGGAAACCATTGGAAAAAGGCACGTCCGGATAGATTTGCCCGAGATGTGCAAGACCATCTGTCGCATCCCGCCTGCCGGCCAGAACATCGTCATGGATCTGCGCCACCGCCACCATGTCGCAATCCTGTGGTGACAGCCGGAATCGGGCGATGCCAGCGGCCGCCAGATCCTGCAATTCGCCAAGCAGCGACTGGCAGGTGTGCGACACCGTCTGTACGCCGTTCAGCGCCAGAAACGACTGCCGGTCAAGCGTGCGCACCGGTAATCCATCCGGGTCGTCACCGCAGACGAACTGGCAATTATCCTTGATATTGCCCTTGGCGCGAGCATGGGCGCAGCGTGCGGAAATGGCGAGCGGCAGGCGGCCGAAGGCGAAGACTTCGAAGTCCACATCCGGTGTTTCCGCCACGATGCGCTCCACCGAGGTCACCGGCAGTTCCGGCGGCAGGCAGATGGCGCTTGCCCCACGCGAGGCGAGCAACCGCGCGGTGGCGGCATTATAGACATTCACCATCGGCCCGACGACATGCGGCGTGCCGTGCAACATGCCGAGCGCGGAAAGATCGTTCGCCTCGACCGGATAGGGGCTATCGGCGATCAAGCCGCGCAGCTGGCGGCTTTCGCGCTCCAGCGTCACCAGTGAAAGCGTCGAGAGGATCACCTGCTTTCCGGCACTCTCCAGCCGCTCGATCACCTCGGCCAGATGCGGTTCGGTAAAATGAAACCGTTTGGAACAGACGGTTTCGCCGAGATAGACATGACTGACGGGCGCTTCATCGGCGATGCGGAAGTAAAAATCGCGCCATTTTTCGCCCTGCCAGAGATAGAGGACCGGGCCAAGCGCCAATGTGGCCTTTGCTGTGTGTGCCATCGCCATCATCTCCAGCGTTTCTCATAAGCGCCGACAGTTGTGCGCTGGCCTTCGCTTAACAGTCGCAGGCGTGAGAGCAGCCTTCCCCGCTCTTCGGCACTGGCGGCCAGCGCCCGGTGCAGGGTGGAAACCACTTCCGCCACATAGGCCTTGCCGCGCTGGCGGCCCTCGATCTTCAGCGCGCTGACCCCCGCTTCGCGCAGCGCATCGATCTGGTCCATCACATCAAGCGACACCGGGTCCTCAAAGGCATAGGACTTGTCATCGGCAATCTCGAAACGGCCCTTGCAGAGCGTCGGATAACCCGCTGCTTCGCCTTCCGGAAAGCGGTTGATGGTATAGTCGCCGAGTTCAGACACCAGCTCCTGCCCGTCCTGCCGATAACGCACATGGCTTGCTGGCGAGCAGACGCCGTTCATGTTGGGTGATTTTCCAGTGGCGTAAGACGACAGCGAGCAGCGCCCCTCCGCCATGACGCAGAGGCCGCCAAATACGAAGATTTCGATCTCGCAGCGGATTTGCCGCGCCAGCCGGGCGATGTCGGAAATCGTCAGCGTGCGCGGCAGCACCACACGTTTCGCACCGAAGGCATCGACGAGAAAGTTCACAGCGTCCGCATTGGAGGCGGAGGCCTGCACGGAGACATGGATGCGCTGCTGCGGGTGGTGTTCCGCCACATGCGCCATCAGACCGAAATCGGCAAGGATCAGCGCATCCGCCCCCGCCTTCACGGCATCGGCCGCACCGCGATACCAGATATCCTCATTGCCCGCGCGCATGAAGGTGTTGAGCGCGACGAAAGTCTGGACGCCGCGCTTCTTCGCATAGGCGATGGCTTCGGCAAGCTCTTCGCGGGAAAAATTTAGACCGGGAAAATTGCGGGCATTGGTTTCATCGCGAAAGCCGCAATAGACGGCATCCGCGCCGGCATCGACGGCCTCGCGGAAGGCGGCGGGCGTTCCCGCAGGACAGATCAGCTCCATGCCGCACCTCCACGCGTTTCGGATAGAACATGGCCGCGCAGGCGGTTTGCAAGGCCCGTTACGGCAGGCGCGAAAGGCCCGGCAACGGCACCGAGATCGCGCGGCAGATCAATGCTGCTGTCATCGAGCGCATTGCGCAGTGCCAGCATCGCCTCCATGTCGCCGGTCACGCTGAGATCCCGCGAAAAGAACAGCGCATCGGCATCCTGCCGCCCCTCCATCAGCGCCAGCAGCATGAAAAGCGGCCCCTTCACCGCTGCATCCGCCTTCGGCAGGCCGCCCTTGCGGCTGACGGTGATGGCGGGACGCGCCGGCTCGACCATGAAGGCGAAGGGCAGATCGACCGGCAGGAAGGCATAGCGTTTGCCGCTATGCTCACCGAGCCGGCCGAACATATCCGGGTGCCGCTTCATGATCTGCGCCAGTATCGCCGCCGTCGCTCGCTGCACCACGGCAAGGGGTAGAAAATTCATGGGGGTAGCGATGGCGGCGGGAAACGGTCTCATAAATGGTCCTGTCAGGTCAGTTGCGGACAGGACCCTATCCGCAGCGCGCCGACACCGGTTTGAGCGAACGCAAAGACAGAGAGATTTTCGGGTGCAGCTTCACAAAAGCCGCTATAAATCATTCACTTGCGAAGCGAAGGAGGCCGCCCATGTCCGATATAAGGATCAAACGGATTTACGATGCCGCCAGCGGTGATGACGGCGCACGCATTCTGGTGGACCGGCTGTGGCCGCGCGGCATGCGCAAGGAAACCGCACAGCTTTCGCTGTGGATGAAGGAAATCGCGCCCAGCAACGAATTGCGCAAGAATTTCTCGCATATGCCGTCGCGTTTTGCCGAATTCACCCGGCACTATCATGAGGAGCTGGCCGCCAATCCCGATGCCGTGGCGCGCATGAAGGAGCTGATGGCGAAAGGCCGCGTCACGCTGCTTTACGCCGCCCATGATACCGAACACAACCACGCCCTCGTTCTTGCCGACTATCTTCGTTCGCACTGAAGCCGCATTTGCGGCAGCGCAAGGACATGCCGCACCGCCACCGGCAAACAGGCGGCATGAGAGACGAGAAAACAGAAACTAAACCCGCCCACGCAGCCGATCTGCGCGGTTTCGTCCGGTTGCTGGAAGAACGCGGGCAGCTGCGGCGAATCCGCCAGCCGGTCTCGCTGGTGCACGAAATCACCGAAATCCACCGCCGCGTGCTCGCCGATGGCGGGCCAGCGCTGCTGTTCGAGCAACCCGTCGACCATGAGGGCAAGGTGCGGGACATGCCGCTGCTTGCCAATCTCTTCGGCACGCGGCAGCGCATCGAATGGGGGCTGGGGCTGGAAACGGGCGGCCTGCCAGCACTTGGACAAAAGCTTGCCGAATTGCGCGAGCCACGGCCGCCGAAATCCATGGCCGAGGCATGGGGTAAGCTGCCTTTGCTGAAGGCAGCACTGTCCATGCGGCCACGCAACGTCTCGCGCGCGCCGGTGCAGGAAAAGGTACTGACGGGCGATGCGGTTGATCTTGCCCGCCTGCCGGTGCAATGGTGCTGGCCGGGCGAGCCGGCCCCGCTCATCACCTGGCCGCTGGTCATCACCCGTTCGCCTGATGATCCCGACGATATCAATGTTGGCATCTATCGCATGCAGGTGCTGGGGCCGGACAGGGTGATCATGCGCTGGCTGGCGCATCGCGGCGGCGCGCAGCACCACCGGCTGTGGCAGGCACGTGGGCTGGATATGCCCGTAACCGTCGCTATCGGCACTGATCCCGCCACCATTCTTTCCGCCGTCATGCCGCTTCCCGAACATATCAGCGAGCTTGGTTTTTCCGGCCTGCTGCGCGGTTCGAAGAGCCGCATCGCGAAGGCATTGACGGTGCCGATGCCGGTGCCCGCCAATGCCGAGATCGTGCTGGAAGGCACCGTCTCAGCAACGGAAACGGCAATGGAAGGCCCCTATGGCGACCACACCGGCTATTACAATTCCGTCGAAGCCTTTCCGATCATGACGCTGTCGGCCATCACCATGCGCCGCGACCCGATCTATCTTTCCACCTATACCGGCCGGCCGCCGGATGAACCCTCGGTTCTCGGCGAAGCCATGCTCGAGATTTTCCTGCCGCTCGTCAAAAGGCAGTTTGCGGAAATCGTCGATCTCTGGATGCCGCCGGAGGCCTGTTCCTACCGCGTCATGGTCGCGTCCATCGACAAGCGTTATCCCGGCCAGGCAAAACGGGTGATGATGGGCCTGTGGTCGATGCTGCCGCAGTTCAGCTATGTGAAGCTTATCATTCTGGTCGATCCCGACATCAATGTGCACAGCTGGGCGGATGTCATCTGGGCGCTTTCTACCCGTTTCGATGCCTCGCGCGATACAACGATCATCAACGATACGCCGATCGATTATCTCGACTTCGCCTCGCCGAAAGCCGGCCTCGGCGGCAAGATGGGTCTGGACGCCACCCGCAAGCTACCGCCGGAAACGGAGCGCGAATGGGGTCGCGTGCTCTCCATGACGCCTGACGTCATCGCAAAGGTGGATCTGATGTGGCGTGATCTTGGCCTTGGAGAACGACCATGAACCCGTGCCGCGTCGTGGTCGGCGTCACCGGTGCCTCGGGCGCCAGCATTGCGCTGCGCATCATCGAGCGTCTCGCCGTCATGAAAAACGTCGAAATCCATCTTGTCCTGTCGCAATCGGCCAAGCGTACGGTGTTGCATGAGGAAGGTGCGCAAGCCATGGGGCGGATGTTGTCGCTCGCCAGCGTCAATCATGCCATCGATGATATCGGTGCGGCAATCGCCAGCGGTTCCTTCCCGACGGCGGGCATGATTATCGCGCCCTGCTCCATGCGGACGCTGGCCGCCATTGCAACCGGGTTTTCGGACAATCTTCTTACCCGCGCTGCCAATGTGCATTTGAAAGAACGCCGAAAGCTGGTGCTGATGACCCGCGAGACGCCGCTGCATCTCATCCATCTGCGCAATATGTGCACTGTCACGGAGGCCGGTGCGATCGTCATGCCGCCGATGCCGGCCTTTTACAACAGGCCGGAAAGCGTCTTCGATATTGTCGATCAGCTCGCCGCCCGCGCTATCGATCAGCTCGGTATCGCGCCCGCACCGCAGGCGCCGATATGGCAGCCGCATGTGGTGAAGACATCGTGAGCGATCAGAAATAGGCCATGGGGTCTGCGCCAAAGAGCGCGGCATGGCCGCCGGCCAGCAGCCACCAGACCGTTAACCCTGTCAGTACCGCGGCTAGCAGCATCGGCCCGTCCACGGCGAGGCGCGTCTTGCCGGAAAGGATTGCTGCGAAAGGGATCGTTGCGTTTTTAGCAGCCGCCGCGCTCCACGCATTACCCAGTCTTTTCCGCGCGCGTTTTTCAGTCATCGCCATCCCGCCAAGCGAAAACAGCGCAAAGCCACCGAAGAGAATAACGGAACGCAGGTCGCCATTCGGCACGACATGGCCGAGCGACCAGAACAGGAAACCGACAAGCACCGGGTGCCGCGTGATGCGCACGATTGCCCCCGGTTTATCTCCCTGCCGCACGGAAATGGAAAGCGGATTGACGCTGAGAAGGCCGGCCAGCACGAAAAACAGGCCAATCGGCGCTGCCAGAAAGGTGACATGCGCCTGCCAGCGCGCGACATCCCAGAGCGGAATATAATCCACCGACAGCGCAGCATAAAACACCCAGCCCAGCGCCAGAAGCGAGACGACGGAATAAGCCCCGAAATAGGCGGGCCGGCCGATCGCCGCAATCAACCGGCCGCGCACGGCGGGCACGGCGGGGATGGAGTGCAGCGCCACAAAAAGCGAAAGAGCGGCGACAAGTTCAAGCATGCGACTGCCTTCTCACTGGTTCAGGAACAGCACCGAAGCAATAGCAACGGAGGCAAGTACGGCGGAAACCGCGCCCATGCGCTGCAACACTCCCATACGGTACAACAGCACCGCAAAGCCAATGATAATAGGGGTTGCGACAATCAGCCCGACCTGCGCGTCGTTCATGGGAAGCTCCATTTTCCAGAGTTGCGCTTTGTCATGACAATAGGGCTTTGCGCGCTCCCTTCTTTGACCGACCGCAAAGAAGCGGGGTTTGAGGACGCCTAAGCGTGGCTTGCTGTTTTACAATTACGGGCGAGACCATGGCGATAAATACGGAAGAGGAAAGCGGAAACCTGCTTTTGTGGATTCTGGTCTGGAGCGAACTTGCCGCTTTCGGCGCGCTGACCGGCGCCTTCATCATTGCCTTCGCGCTCAACCCTGATGCGTTCGCCGCCGCGCGCCAGCATCTGCAGCCACAACTTGCCGGCCTCAACACCCTGATTTTGCTGGCAAGCGGCTGGCAGGCGGCCGTCGCGGCCAGCCGCCACACCGCGCTGCCGAGCAAAAGGCGGGCGCTTGTCCTTGCCGGCCTACTGGGCTTCGTTTTCGTCGGAGTGAAGCTCCATGAATATTCCACCGAAATCGCCTTCGCGTCAGATCCAGCCTATGGCGCTTTCTTCGAGCTCTATTTCCTGCTCACCGGCTTCCATCTGCTGCATGTCGTCTTCGTGGCCGTGCTGCTGTTTCTCGTCGCAGTCTTCCCGAAAAACGAGAACGTCACGCTGGTGACGACGCTGTGGCATGTCATCGATCTGGTCTGGATCGTCATTTTTCCCATCATCTATCTGGTTTGACAGTCATGATCCACCGCACCTCCCGCCAGCTCGCAAGAAGTTTCGCAATGCTCGCCATTCTTGTTCTCGCCGGCACGGCCGTCGTCACATCGTGGAAGGCGGCGCTTCTGCCGCCGGTTGCCGTCGCCTGCCTGATGCTGCTTTTCGCGCTCATGAAATCCAGACGCGTCATCGACGACTTTCTGGGTTTTGGCGAAGAGCGAGGCCTGCTGCGCACGGCACTTCTGGCATGGCCCGCAATCTTCGCCGCCGCAGCCCTTTTGCGGGCGTTCCTGCAGGGCATTCTGTCGCTCTGAAAAGGCGGACCGCATCACCTCTCCACTTGTTTGCCAAATGGCAAAGAACGCCGGCGGCCAGCGGCTAGAAAGGCTTCAGACCCCACCGCATTCCGCCAGCCTGCTGGCAAATCCCGGCAAGAGGGTTCGATCAAGCCAGTCCGCATAAGCGGTCTTCCGGATGGAAAGGACCATTGGCATGGCAGAACGCCTGACCAAAACAGGAGCGCGAAACGTCTTTTACGGCGGCTCCATCTTCTTCTTCGCCATATTCGTCGGGCTGACCGCCCATAGCCATTATTACATGCGCACCACTTCGACGGATGAAAGCACGCTGACGGAAAGCGTCGCGCGCGGCAAACACGTGTGGGAGAAAAACTCCTGCATCAACTGTCACACGCTGCTCGGCGAAGGCGCCTATTTCGCGCCCGAACTCGGCAATGTCTGGAAGCGCTATGGCGGCGTGGAAGACAAGGAGACGGCGCGCGATTCCATCAAGGCCTGGATGGCCGCCCAGCCCACCGGCATCGAGGGCCGGCGCCAGATGCCGCAGTTCAATCTCACCGAACAGGAACTCGATGATCTCGTCGACTTCCTCGAATGGACGAGCCGGATCAAGACGCAGAACTGGCCGCCGAACGATGCGGGTTGAGGTTGACGGCAAGGAGATGACGAGATGAAATACCAGACGCAAAAAGTCGCCATGCTGTATTTTTACGGCGCAATCGGGCTGTTCGTGGCGCAGATCCTGTTCGGCGTCATCGCCGCAACGATCTACGTGCTGCCCAACACGCTTTCCGAGCTTCTGCCCTTCAACATCGTGCGCATGATCCACACCAATGCACTGGTCGTGTGGCTGTTGATGGGCTTCATGGGCTCGACTTTCTATCTTCTGCCGGAAGAGACGGAAACGGAGCTTTACAGCCCCAAGCTCGCCATCGCCCAGTTCTGGATCTTCCTGGTGGCCGCCGCGGTTGCCGTGGTCGGTTATATGTTCCGCATCCATGAAGGCCGCGAATTCCTCGAACAGCCCTTCGCCATCAAGGTCGGCATCGTGCTTGTCGTTTTGATGTTCCTGTTCAACATCACCATGACAGCGCTGAAGGGCCGCAAGACCACCGTCATCAATATCCTGCTCTTCGGTCTCTGGGGTCTGGCGATCTTCTTCCTCTTCGCCTTTTACAACCCCATCAATCTGGCGCTCGACAAGATGTACTGGTGGTACGTCATCCATCTTTGGGTGGAAGGCGTGTGGGAACTGATCATGGCGTCGATCCTCGCCTTCCTGATGATCAAGCTCAACGGCATCGACCGCGAAGTGGTGGAAAAATGGCTCTATGTCATCGTCGGTCTCGCCCTCTTCTCGGGCATCCTCGGCACCGGCCACCATTATTACTGGATCGGCGCGCCGGGTTACTGGCAGTGGATCGGTTCGCTGTTCTCGACGCTGGAAGTGGCCCCTTTCTTCACCATGGTCATCTTCACCTTCGTCATGACCTGGAAGGCCGGCCGCAAGCATGAGAACCGCGCCGCCCTCCTCTGGTCGATCGGCTGCTCGGTCATGGCCTTCTTCGGCGCCGGCGTCTGGGGCTTCCTGCACACGCTGTCTTCGGTGAACTATTACACCCACGGCACGCAGCTTACCGCCGCCCACGGGCACCTCGCCTTCTTCGGCGCCTATGTGATGCTGAACCTTGCGATGATGGCCTATGCCATCCCCGAAATGAAGAAACGTGCGCCCTACAACCAGTGGCTTTCGATGACGAGCTTCTGGGTCATGTGCACGGCCATGTCGGTGATGACCTTCGCGCTGACATTCGCCGGCGTGGTGCAGATCCAGCTTCAGCGGGTCATGGGCGAAAGCTTCATGGATGTGCAGGACCAGCTGGCGATCTTCTACTGGATCCGTCTCGGTTCTGGTTTCGCGGTTCTCATTTCGGCGGTCATGTTCATCTGGGCAATCCTGGTACCGGGCAAGCAGAAACAGGGCGACGTTGCCCGCCTCGTGCAGCCCGCCGAATGAGAAACGGACCGGCTCTCCTTTTCCCCCGGAGAGCCGGTTCCTTACCACCAACCATGGAGATGACCATGAATACGATTTTCCGCCCCGCGCCGCAGCCTTTGCCGGACGCGCCGTTCTACACCCCGCTCGGCAATGAATGCACGCTGTTCGAAAGCGCCTGGGTGCGGCAATTGCCGCTTCTGCTGAAAGGCCCGACAGGCTGCGGCAAGACCCGTTTCGTCAGCCATATGGCAGCGAAACTCGGCCTGCCGCTTTCCACCGTTTCGTGCCACGACGATCTTGCTGCCGCTGATCTGACCGGCCGTTACCTGCTGAAAGGCGGCGAAACCGTCTGGATGGACGGCCCGCTGACGAGGTCCGTGCGCCAGGGCGGCATATGTTACCTCGATGAGATCGTCGAGGCGCGCAAGGATGTGGCCGTCGTGCTGCATCCCCTCACCGATGATCGCCGCATCCTGCCGCTGGAGCGCACGGGCGAGGTACTGGAAGCACCCTCCGGCTTCATGCTCGTCGTGTCCTACAATCCCGGATACCAGAATCTTTTAAAGAGCCTGAAGCCCAGCACCCGCCAGCGCTTCGTCGCCATTGAATTCGATTTTCTGCCCAAGGAGCAGGAAATCGCCGTCGTTTCGCACGAAAGCGGGCTGGATGCGCGCGACGTCGAGCCGCTCGTCAATCTTGCCCACCGGCTGCGCGGCCTGAAGGGCCATGACCTTGAGGAAGGCGTCTCCACCCGTCTGCTCGTTTATTGCGCCAGCCTCATCGATACCGGCCTTCCCGCCCGTCAGGCCGTGCGCGCGACCATGATCGAACCGCTGACTGACGAGCCCGATGTGAAGGCCGCGCTGCATGAAGTCGCGGATGCGATCATTCGATAGGCGGTTGGGGAAAAGACCATGCTGGACTTTCTGGAACTGGAAGAAACCGTCGGCCGCGCCTGGCACAGGCTGATCGGCGAAACCGGCACATGGCTGCGCTTCCCGGATCATGCCGTGAAGCTGGAGGATATGCAGGCCGTGCTGGCCATATGTTTCCGCGGTTTTGGCGGTGAACATGCGGTGCAGATCGCGCCGGCCCGCGCCCGCACCTCCAGCCACCGGCTGAGGCTGCGCCAGCGCATGGGTCTTGGCGAAGAGAAGCTCGCCCAGCCAGGACGCGATCATGCCACGCTGATGCTGCCGCCGGTGCTCGATCTGTTTCCCGACCGGTGCCTCAACCGCGATCTCTATCTCTGGCTCGCCGCCGCCATGGCGATGATGCCGCTTGAACCGGTGGCGGCGGCCGACCCGTTGGGCAACGATCTTGCCCGGCTCGACCGTGCCGCAGAACTGGCAAATGCCGTCATCCATGCCTTCCCCGGAATGAAGACCCGGTATCGCCGGCTTTGCGCCGCCATGCTCGCGGTGCGGCAGAAACGGCCGCTGCCCCAGACAGAGCAGCAGGTGGAACAACGGGTGCTTTCCATGCTCGCCGATGCGGCAGGGATCGAGGGCCATGCACCACCCGCCGGTCTTCCGGAAAAAGCGCCGCCGCGCTACCTGCCGATGCTGCCGGTGCCGCTATGGCCGGACACGTTGCTGCGCGAAACATCCGAGGTCCGGCAAAGCGAGGACCAGCCGGCAGCGGGCGCCGCGCCGCAGGGGGCGGAGGCCGCCCGCCATATCGCCGTGCGCGAAAAGACCGAGAACCGCCAGACCGAACGCAGCCCCTTCATCCTCAACCGTTTCGAAAAAATCCTCGCCATGGCCGAGATGGTCAATGTCGACCGTCCGGGTGACGACAGCGACGATGCCGACGGCAGCGCGGCGGACGAGCTTGACGATATGACGTTGGGTGAAAGAAAGGGGCGGCCTTCCGCCCGCTTCCGCTTCGATCTCGACCTGCCGCCTGAAGCACTGAATCATACCCCGCTGACGGCGGAACTGACCTATCCCGAATGGGATTATCGCAGCGGTACCTATCTCGCCGATCATTGCCGGGTCATCGCCGGTCCGGCGAAAGACGCCGAGACGGCACCGGAACCCGACCCGGACACCAAAAGCCTCATTCGCCGGGTCAGGCGGCAATTCGAGGTGCTGCGGCCACGCCACGAGATGCTGCGCGCCCAGCTTGACGGCAATGATCTCGATCTTGACGCCGTGGTTCGCGCCAGAAGCGATATTGCCGCCGGAGGACAGGGCAGCGACCGCATTCATATGGCAAGCCGCCCACAGGCGCATGATCTTGCCGTAACGATCCTCGTCGACGTGTCGCTATCGACCGATGCGTGGTTCGACAATCGCCGGGTGCTCGATGTGGAGAAGGAAGCCCTGCTGGTGCTTGCCCACGGACTTTCCGCCTGCGGCGACAGTCACTCCATCCTGACCTTCACCTCCCGCCGCCGTTCCTGGGTGCGGGTGGAGACGGTGAAGGATTTCGATGAGCCGATGGGGCACACTATCGAGCGGCGTATCGCGGCGCTGAAACCCGGTTTCTACACCCGCATCGGCCCCGCCATCCGCCACGCCAGCGCCAAGCTGCATGAGAGGCCGGAGCGCCGCAAGCTGCTTCTGCTGCTGACGGACGGGAAGCCGAACGATGTCGACCACTATGAGGGCCGCTTCGCCATCGAGGACAGCCGCCGCGCGGTTTCCGAGGCGCGACGCTCTGGCGTCAGCGTGTTCGGCGTAACGGTGGACAGCAAGGCGCAGTCCTATATTCCGGCCATGTTCGGTCAGAACGGTTATGCCATCGTCAGCAGGATCGCCAAGCTGCCATCGGCGCTGCCGGCAATCTATCGCAGCCTTGCCGGCTGAAGCATGTCGCGCAACGAACCTGACGAATCTCAGGTTTGTTTGCGCGGCGACAATGTCTCGCGACCACCCGGCGGATAGGTTTTTCCAGTCCGTCGGTCGGCCGCACCGCCGGACATCATTCCATCCGCGGCCGTGGAGCCAGCCTATGTCCGAAGCTCAAACCGCAACCAATATCGACGTGTGCATCATTCCGCACCGCGAACGCCATCCGCGCATTTTCGGTGCGCTCAACGCATTGAATGAGGGGCAATCGCTGCAGATCACCAGCGATCACGATCCCCGTCCACTGCTTTACCAGCTGGCCACAAATTTCCCCGGCCAGTTCGGCTGGGAATATCTCGAACAGGGTCCGGAAGTCTGGCGTCTCGATATTGGCCGGCTGGAAGAACAGGCCGAAGGTTCCGAAGACGATATGTCCGGCTGCGAATGCTGCTGCGGCTCCGAACATTGACCCCTGCCCCGGCGGTGTGGTGAAAAGACCTCTGGCGGATGGCCCTTGCCGCCGCCAGCCGACAGATGAGGTGATGCAATGACGGAAATGATCAGGGAACTCGATGTCCGGCCGCTTTTGCTGAGCGGCGGCGAGCCCTTTCCGGCCATCATGGAAGCCGTGGCCGGGCTTGCTCCCGGTGAGGCGCTGCGATTATACGCCACCTTCCGGCCCGTTCCGCTGTTCAAGGTGATGGCGGAGCGCGGTTTCGACCATCAGGTGAGGGAAATCGGCGGCGGCGACTGGGAAGTGCTGTTTACGCCGCAATCCACTGAGACCGAACAGATTTCCGTGTCACCGGCGCTTGCGGGCAATGCCGAGGAGCCGCAGATATGGCCCGATCCGGTCATCTATCTCGATCTGAGCGACGAGACGACGGAAGGCCAGGCGAGCCGCACGCTTGCCGCACTTGACCGTCTTCCGCCGGGTGCCGTGATCTTCGTGCTGATGCCGCAGGAGCCGACATTCCTTTACCCGGAACTTCTGGCCCGGGGTCATCAATGGGCCGGCAATTTCGACGAGGCGCGCACGGCGTTCCGCATCTTCATCCGCGCCGGTGCCGGCGCGCATTAAGCCATAAATCAAATTCCCCGAAACCGAACCGCCCCGGAAGTTGCTCCGGGGCGTTTCGTTTTAGCGGCGTCGCAAGCAATCTAGGCTTTCAGCGGTTTGCGCTCGCGCATCAGGATCGGCCCATATTCAATGCAGAAGAGACCGAAACCCACGATCCAGAAGAGCGCCGAGCAAGCGTAGAGATGCATCATCGCACCGGGGAAGAACTCGGCTGCCGGTCTCAGCAGTGCGCAGGCGATCAGCGCGACATAAGCGGCAATGGTAACCCTGCTGGCCGCAAGCTTGCGTCCGGTATGGCCAAGGCTCGCTCTCGTCATGACAGCAAGCATCATGCAGCCGATAACGCCGACGGTGAAGACATGCAGGACGGAACGTGTGTCCATGACGTCAAGAGCCGCCAGCGCTATGGTAATGAAACCGACGGGGATGAAGGCGTAGGCGACATGCAGCACCACCAGCACCTGCTCCGGCCATGTCGTCCAGCCGCGCCAGCGGATCAGACGCACGGCGTGCATGAAAGCCGCCAGAAGCGCCGTTGGCACCGCCACGATGCTCTCAGGCTCTATCGTCCAGACGGCCAGCGCCGCGATGCCGGTGAGGATGGCGGCGGTATCGAAGCCGTTATAGGGCACCGGGAAATCCGTGCGGCCGAAACGGTTCAGCCAGTTGCGGGTAAAACTCGGCACGATGCGGCCGCCTACGATGATGACAAGAACCGTGTAGGCCGAGACCGCAAGGCGGGTCGCGATCAAGCTATGATCACCCCCAATCGCTGCAACATGGAATATGATGTTGGCAACGGAAAGCGCCAGCAGCCCGCCCAGCACCTTCAGGTCCTTCCATTTTCGCCCGGCAATGACCTCACGCGCGCAGATCGCCAGAAGTGCCGGCAGGAAAAGCCCGTCCACGGCTGCGGCAGTGACCACGCCCACATGGTCCGGCACAAGCAGGAAAAGCCGGCCGGCACACCAGAGCGCAAACAGCCACACCAAGGGTTTGCCCGACACCGGCAGCCGCCCCGTCCAGTTCGGCACGGCCGTCAAAAGAAAGCCGGCCAGCACCGCCGAGGCAAAACCGAACAGCATCTCATGGGCATGCCAGTTCGGTGCGCCGTAATCCCCGCCGAGGTCGATCAAGCCGGAAAGGGCCGCGATCCACAACACCATCGCCACGATGGCCCACAGGGCGCCACCGAGGAAAAACGGCCGGAAGCCGTACGAAAAGATAACCGGGCCGGTGCGCGCCAGCCCTCTTGGAATGCCGCCCTTTGGCCGGCTGCGCCCTTGGGTGAGAACGGTTTCGCTGCCACTCATTATAATGCTCCTTGCTTGGTCTTGACATATGTCTAGACGCAAGCCCGTCCGACTTCTTTGCGAACAGGCAAAGAGGCGGTGCGACGCTTCCACACCGGCCTTCAGCCGCCTGCCAAAATGTCGCAGGGTGCCGAAAGCGAAGTTTGCTCCATCTCAAATTGTATTTCCGCACCTCCGCTACAAATGCTGTGACAGAGCGAAACATGCTCTGCCCCAAGAGGGATAGGAGAAGAATGATGACGGAAACCTTCCACATCACACGGCGTAATATTCTCGCAGGCGCAGCATTTGCAGGGGCTATAGCTCCCGTCATCATGCCATCGGCAGCGAGCGCGGCAGAGGAAAAGAAGGCCGCAGCCAAGCCATTGACGAGCGCTGAGATTGCAGCGCTGCCTCGCGTAAAAGTTGATCTCGTCAAACCGCCCTTCGTGCATGTCCACACGCAGAAAGCCGAAGGCGGACCGAAGATCGTCGAGTTCACGCTTACGATCAAAGAGCAGAAGATGATCCTCGACGACAAGGGCACCGAGGTCCACGCCATGACCTTCAACGGTTCGGTTCCCGGGCCTCTGATGGTGGTGCACCAGGACGACTATGTCGAACTGACCCTTATCAACCCCGATACCAATGAGCTGCAGCACAATATTGATTTCCACTCGGCCACCGGCGCGCTCGGCGGCGGCGGGCTCACCATCGTCAACCCCGGTGAAAAGGCGATCCTGCGCTTCAAGGCCACCAAGGCCGGCGTCTTCGTCTATCACTGCGCACCTCCCGGCATGGTGCCGTGGCACGTCACCTCGGGCATGAATGGCGCGATCATGGTACTGCCGCGTGAGGGCCTGACGGACGGCCACGGCAAGGAGCTTGTTTATGACAAGATCTATTATGTCGGCGAGCAGGACTTTTACATCCCGCGCGACGAGAACGGCAATTTCAAGAAATATGAAAGCGCCGGCGACGCCATGGCCGATACGCTGGAAGTGATGCGCAAGCTGACACCGAGCCACATCGTCTTCAATGGCGCAGTCGGTGCCCTGACCGGGGAACATGCCCTCCAGGCCGCCGTTGGCGAGAAGGTGCTGATCGTCCATTCGCAGGCAAACCGTGATACCCGTCCGCATCTCATCGGCGGCCATGGCGATTATGTCTGGGCAACGGGCAAGTTCCGCAACCCGCCTGATCTCGACCAGGAAACCTGGTTCATTCCCGGCGGCACGGCGGGTGCGGCCTTCTATACCTTCGAGCAGCCCGGCATCTACGCTTATGTCAACCACAACCTCATTGAAGCCTTCGAGCTGGGTGCAGCCGCCCACTTCAAGGTGACCGGTGAGTGGAACAACAGCCTGATGCAGGCGGTGCTTGCCCCCTCGAGCATCTGACACAAACGGGAGCGCGCCGCCGCCAGCGGTCGCGGCGCGCTCCCCCTTCTGCTATGCGGCCTGAAAACAGGCCCGAACTTTGGCGTCCTCTCGACGCAGGCAGGTTCCCATGGGCATTCCCGGCAACAGCCACTTCCCAAATGCCGTCTCGCTTCTTCTCCCGCTCTCGATTGCAACGCTGCTGGCAACGGCCATCGGTTTCCAGTCCGGGATCATCCACAGCGGCATTGATGACCGCGCGGCCATGATGGCTCCACAGGTCGTTACAGTGCCTGCCGGACATTTCACCTATCGGGCGGAGGGCGAATATTTCCGCAATGGTTATGCCGTCGATGGGCCGATGGTCGACGTGGCGATGCGACAAAATCTGACGATCATGAAATATCAGGTGTCGAGCGCAGATTATGCGCGCTGCGTGGCGGAAGGCGGCTGCCAGCAGCCGGAACCCGGCTTTGCCGCTCCGGTCGGCGGCGAGATACCGGCAACCGGTATCAGCCAGGACGACGCCCACGCCTATGCAAAGTGGTTGAGCGAGCGGACAGGCGAGGTTTGGCGCCTGCCGAGCGACGCTGAACTGGCCTTCGCCGCCGGCTCGCTTTTTCCGGATGAGACGCTGGGTGTCGCCGCGGACAGTGAAAACCCGGCTTTGCGCTGGCTGGCGGATTACGAGCGGCAGACCAGCCGCAAGGCCTCGGGCAACCCCGTTCCGCAATCCTATGGCAGCTTTGGCGAAAACGAATATGGCCTTGCCGATTTCGGAGGCAATGTCTGGGAATGGACGTCGAGCTGCAGCCACCGTGTGACACTTGGCAAGGATGGTGAGGCGATCGATAGCGTCGCCTCCTGCGGTATTCCGGTCGCTTCGGGAAAACACCGGGCGGCGATGAGCGCCTTCGTCAAAAACCCGAAAAGCGGTGGCTGCGCCGTTGGCGTACCGCCTGATAATCTCGGGTTCAGGCTCGTGAGAGACACGCGCTGGTACGCGCCGCTTCTCGAAAAGCTTCGTGCCACCACCCTGTTTTCTTGATAATCGTCAATTAAAACAATCGCTTGATTCATATCATTTGATCTTCTGCCGCCGGTGATAGTGCTGTATGCTGACAATACAGAAAAGGCCGATCCCCGGTTGCCAATGCAATCACCTTGAGGATCGTCCGATCACCGGAGAGGGTGCAAGTGAAGATTGACCGAAGCGTCATCCGGTCGCTGGCCTTGTTTGCCAAGATGGCCGACGATGAGCTGGACGGACTGCTGACCCACGCCACATCCCGGCTGGTGCCGCCCGGCGAAGCCATTTTCGAGCAGGGCCAGTCGGCAACGCATTTCTTCCTGCTTATCCACGGCCGCCTGAAGGTGACGCAAGTGACGCATGACGGCCAGCAGATCATCGTGCGCGTGGTGCATCCCGGCGATCTCTTCGGTTTCGCAAGAGCGCTGCAACGGTCCGATTATCCCGGCACCGCCACGACGGCTGCCGAAAGCGTCATCCTGTCATGGCAGACGGACCTCTGGCCGCAATTCGTCGAACAGAACCCACATCTTGCCGTCTCCGCCATGCAAACGATCGGCCAGCGTCTCGAGGAAGCCCATACGCGCATCCGCGAAATGTCGACGCAGGAGGTGGAGCGCCGGGTGGCCCATGCCGTACTGCGCCTTTCGCAGCAGGCGGGCCGCAAGGAGGAAGACGGCATCCGTATCGATTTCCCGATCTCGCGGCAGGATATCGCCGAGATGACCGGCACGACGCTGCATACGGTCTCGCGCATTCTCAGCAGCTGGGAGTCCAAGGGTCTGGTGCAGGGCGGGCGGCAGAAGCTTCTGGTCTGCAATCTGCCGGGGCTTGCTCAGTTGGCAGAGGGCGAAACCAGCCAAGTGTAAGGGCGTATTGCCGACCTCCATGTACTCCGCTTTTCGCTGTCACTCGGCCGGCTTCGAAGCCGCGCTTTCGATATAGGCGATGAGATTATCCAGATCTTCCGGCTTGCTGATGCCGGCCAGCGCCATCTTGTTTCCAGGTATTTTCTTTTTCGGCGCGCTCAGGAAATCCCGCAATTCTTCCGGTGTCCAGACGAGACCGTCCTCACCCGCTTTTTTCATCGCACCCGAATAATTATAGTCAGGAGCGCCGCCGGCCGCGCGGCCGATGATGCCGTTAAGCTGCGGGCCGACCCTGTTTTTCGCGCCCTCGCCAATGGCGTGGCAGGCGGAACAGCGCTTGAAGACCGCCTCCCCCTTGGCCACATCACCTTCCGAAAGAGCGGGAATGGCAGTTGCGGTCAGCATTGCTGCCGCGATGATTATTGTCTTGCGCATCGTGTCATCCTTGTCTTGCCGCATAAATACGGCCCGCCCGCAAAAGCGGACGGGCCGGAGGTCGCTCTGTTCAGGTCGTGCCCCAGGCGGGCGTGCCCTTTTTATAGGGAACGCGGTCTTCGAAACCACCGGGAATCTCGTCGTAGACGAGCACTTCCATGGCGCCGATCTTCGAGGTGAAGAAGCCGAGCAGCGTCAACTGCTTGACCAGCGTGAAGACATGCGGTTTTGCCGGCGTCTGTTCCGCCTTGGCCTGCTTGTCCAGCGCGGCAAGCAGCGCCTGCCGCTGTTCTGACGTCAACTCCAGAAAGCCCTTCTTGTGGTCGGTCTGGCTGCGCTTCTCGATATCGGAAATTGCCGAAAGGAAGAGCGTCCGTTGTTCGTCAGTGTAGCAATCGGCCGCATAGACGGCCATGAATGCTCCCACTTCAGCATCCTTCGCACCCGGCGTGGAGGTGCGGGGAATAATCGTTTCCGCCACCTCGTCCAGAAACCGGATTTCTTCCGCGGTGAAGACATGAGCACCACCGGCTGGTTTGGTAGCGTTTTCCGCAGCCGTCAGAACATCTGCGCCGATCAGCGGAAGGCCGGTGGCAATGGCTATCAGTTTCAGCAGTTCGCGTCTGTTCATCACAGGTTCCCCTTCTTGCGTTCGGAAACAGCAAAATCGGCCGCACGCGCCGTCAGCGCCATGTAGGTCAGGGACGGGTTGACGCAGGAGGCCGAAGTCATGCACGCGCCATCGGTGACAAAGACGTTGGGCGCATCCCAGACCTGATTGTTGCCATTGAGGACGGAGGTTTTCGGGTCGCGCCCCATGCGGGCCGTTCCCATTTCATGAATGCCCATGCCGGGGGCGTAACTGCCCCTGGAGGGTTTGACGTTCTTGATGCCAACCGCCTCGAACATCTCGACAGCGTCATTGACCATGTCTTCACGCATGTCGAGTTCGTTCTGCTTCATCTCGACATTCATTGACAGGACCGGCAGGCCCCACTTGTCCTTCTTGTCTTGATCCAGTTTCACGCGGTTCTCATGATAGGGCAGCATTTCGCCGAAGGCGGTCATGCCGATGGTCCAGCCGCCCGGCTCGGTCAGGGCTTCCTTGTAGTCGGCGCCGATGTTCAGTTCCGCGATTTCCCGCTCCCAGCGCGAACGGCTGGCCGAGCCCTGATACCCGAAACCACGCAGATATTTGCGCTTGTCGTCGCCGGTATTGCGGAAACGCGGAATGTAGAAGCCCGCCGGGCGGCGGCCCTTGAAGTAGAAGTCCTCGAAACCTTCCACCTGGCCGTTGGCGCCCATGCGGAAATGGTGGTCCATCACGTTATGGCCGAGTTCGCCCGAGCTGCTTCCAAGCCCGCCTTCCCAGACATCGGTGGCCGAGTTCATCAGCACCCAGGTCGAGTTCAGCGTCGAGGCGTTGAGGAAAATGATGTCGGCGGTATATTCATAGGTCAGGTTCGTCTCGGCATCGATGATCTCGACGCCACGCGCCTTCTTCTTGTCCTTGTCGTAGAGAATTTCCTTGACGATGGAGAAAGGCCTGAGCGTCAGATTGCCGGTGGCGACCGCCGCAGGCAGGGTCGAGGCCTGCGTGCTGAAATAGCCACCGAAGGGACAGCCCAGCCGACACTTGTTGCGGAACTGACAGCGCGTGCGTTCCTGATCGGGAAGCTCCTGGGTGATGTTGGCGCAACGCGAATTGATGAGGTGGCGCGTGCCATTGAACGCCTTCTTCAACCGGCTTGCGACATCCTGCTCGACGAAATTGAGCGGAATCGGCGGCAGGAATTCGCCATCGGGAAGAATATCCAGCCCCTCACGGCTGCCGGAGATGCCGGCAAAACGCTCGACATAATCATACCAGGGAGAAACATCCTCATAGCGAATGGGCCAGTCAACGGCGATACCGTCTTTCGCATTGGCCTCGAAGTCGGTCTGTGACCAGCGATAGGTCTGGCGTCCCCAGAGCAGCGAGCGACCACCGACATGATAACCGCGGAACCAGTCGAAGCGCTTTTCTTCGACATAGGGCGTTTCCTGCTCATCGGCCCACATGCCAAGCGTTGCTTCCTCCAGCAGGTAGTCACGGCTGAGAACGGGGTATTTCGCCTTCATCTCCTGCGTGGCGCGGTTGCGGTGGGGGTAATCCCAGGCCTCCTTGTCCGCATTCTGATAGTCGGTGATGTGCTCGATGTTCCGGCCGCGCTCCAGCATCAGAACCTTCAGGCCCTTTTGCGTGAGTTCCTTCGCGGCCCAGCCTCCACTGATGCCCGAGCCGACAACAATCGCATCATAATGATTGTTTGCCATGATAACTCCTCCGATGTGACGTGGAAAAAACGACAGGACGAAGTGCTTCCCGTCGCGGTGCGGCGGAAACTGGCCATGCGTCTGTCGAACCTCATGCGCCCCGGCGAAACCGGCCGCCAGGGAGCGGTTCTGGTTTTACTGGCAGTGATTACTGAAGGGTCGGAAGACGTTCATTGAGGAACGCATTGCCCTTGGTCACGACAGCTTCGGCATCGAGCGGAAGGTCGTGCTCAAGGATGAACCACTTGACGCCGGCCGCTTGGCCGCCGGCAGAATTGCCTTCCAGTCGAGAACGCCGGTGCCGAGTGTGGCAAAGCCGCGCTCGTTTTCCGCCGTGCCCGCAGGCGCGTTATCCTTGGCATGGATGGCAAATACCCGGCCCTTCAAGGTGCCGAGGAACGCGGCCGGATCATTGCCGCTGCGCGCCACCCAGGCGACATCGAGCTCGCTCTGCAGTTTCGGGCCAGCCGCATCGAGCAGCAGCTCAAGCGCCGTCTTGTCATCGAACTTGACCATTTCAAAGTCATGATTGTGGTAGGCCATGGAGAGGCCCGCCGCAGACAGCTTGTCCGCATAACCACCGAGTTCCTTGCCGAAGGCGGTCCAGCCTGCGGCGTCCTTCGGGCGGTCTTCCGGCTTCAGGAAAGGCACGGTGACAACAGGATTGCCGACGGCTTTCTGCTCGGTGATGACCTCATCGAGGTTGCCGCGCAGCTTGTCGATCGGCACATGCGAGGAAATGACCTTGATCTTGTGCTTTTCCAGGAGCGCGTTCAGCTCGCTGGCACTGACCTTCTGCATATCCACCGTTTCAACTGCCGAAACACCGGCGCGATTGAGGATGGCAAGCTGCTCCTCAAGTGTTCCCGCATTGCGCAAGGTGTACATCTGCGCGGCAATCGGCAGCGTCTTGCTGTCTTCGGCCAGAATCGGGTTCGTGATGCCGGCCGCCAATGCGACGACGGCTGCCATGCTTGCGAATTTTGACTTGAACGTTTTCAAACGCGTAACTCCCTTTCCGTTTGATCAATGTGACGACACGTGTGCCCGCGCCTTTCCCGGCCTTCCGGCCAGGTTATGCCGGGCACCACCTCCTGTGCCCTGCGTCGTCCGTCCTCGATATGCGATGATCTAGATGTCGATCCCTACCCAGGACGAGGTCCGACTGGACCGGACGGCCGCATCGATGAATGCGAGACCCGCAAGGCCGTCCTCTATGCCGGGGTAAATCACATCCCCGGCGGCTGTCTTTCCCTCCCTTTTTGCGATGATTGCATCTGCGGCTTCACGGTAAATCGTCGCAAAACCCTCGAGATATCCCTCCGGGTGCCCGGACGGCACGCGGCTGACACGATTGGCGGCAGCACCTGCGCCTGCGCCGTTGCGGGTGATAAGCCGCTTAGGTTCGCCATAAGGCGTGAACCACAGCTCGTCCGGCACCCGGTGGTGCCATTCAAGCCCGCCTTTATCGCCATAAACCCGGAGCGACAGCGCGTTTTCATTGCCGACCGCGATCTGACTCGCCCAGAGCATCCCCTTGGCGCCGCTTGCATATCGCAGCAGGATATTGGCGCTGTCATCCAGCTGCCGGCCCGGAACGAACGACGTCAGATCGGCATAAAGGCTTGTTGGGATTTCGCCCGTGACGAAGGCAGCGGCGTTAAAGGCATGGGTGCCGATATCGCCGATTGCACCGCCGGCGCCGGAGCGGCTGGGGTCGGTGCGCCATTCCGCACCCTTCGCCCCCGTCTTTTCGACGGCTTCGGTCAACCAGTCCTGCGCATATTCGGCCTGAACGTGGCGCAGCTTGCCGATGGATCCATCAGCGATCATCTCGCGCATCTGCCGCAGCATCGCGTAGCCGGTGTAATTATGCGTCAGGATGAACAGCCTGTCGGATGCCCTGACGATCTCGGCCAGCGCCTTCGCCTCTTCCAGCGTCGCGGTCACCGGCTTGTCGCAGATGACGTGGATGCCGGCGTCGAGAAATGCCTTGGACGGAGCAAAATGCAGATGGTTGGGGGTGACGATGGCGACCGCCTCGATGCCATCTTCCCGACCAGCCTCGGATGCCGCCATTTCCTCGAACGAGGCATAGGAGCGCTCTGGCGCAATGCCCAGCAGGGTTGCCGAAGCGCTAGCACGCGCGGGATCGGAGGAAAGCGCGCCGGCCACCAGCTCGTAACGGTCATCCAGCCGGGCCGCGATGCGGTGCACGGCACCGATAAAGGCACCCTGACCACCACCGACCATGCCGAGACGGATACGGCGGCGGCTATCGAATTTCTTTGTAGCGGAGGACATGGCTATCCCTTTCAAAGTCCAAGAAGGCGACGATTGGCGGCATCATCGATGCCGCTTTTGGCGAAATCGTCGAAGGCCCGCTCCGTCACGCGGATGATGTGGTTTTCAATGAAGCTTGCGCCTTCACGCGCGCCATCTTCCGGGTGCTTCAACGCGCATTCCCACTCCAGCACCGCCCAGCCGTCGAAGTCATATTGGGTCAGCTTGGAGAACACCGCGCCGAAATCGACATGCCCGTCGCCGAGCGAACGGAAACGACCCGGCCGGTCTAACCAGCTCTGATAACCGCCATAAACGCCGGAACGGCCAGTCGGATTGAACTCGGCATCCTTGACGTGAAAGGCACGGATACGCTCGTGGTAAATGTCGATGAAACCGAGATAATCCATCGCCTGCAGCACGAAATGCGAGGGATCATAGAGCAGGTTGGCGCGCGGGTGATTACCGGTGGCGTCAAGGAAACGCTCGAAGGTGACGCCATCATGCAGGTCCTCACCCGGATGCAGCTCATAGCAGAGATCGATGCCATCCTCTTCGAAGGCATCGAGAATGGGTGTCCAGCGCTTGCCCAGTTCGGCAAAGGCCATTTCGACAAGCCCGGCCGGACGCTGCGGCCACGGATAGACGAACGGCCAGGCAAGCGCGCCGGAGAAAGTCGCATGGCTCTTGAGGCCAAGGTGCTGCGAGGCTTTCGCCGCACACTTCAGCTGATTGACGGCCCATTCCTGCCGCGCCTGCGGTTTGCCGCGCAATTCAACTGGGGCGAAACCATCGAACATTTCATCATAAACGGGATGAACGGCGACAAGCTGGCCCTGAATATGGGTCGAAAGCTCGGTGATCTCGACACCAATTTCGGCCAGACGGCCCTTGATATCGTCGCAATAGGACTTGGAGGCGGCGGCCTTTTCCAGATCGAAGAGTTTGGGATCGGTCGGCACCTGAATGCCCTTGTAACCGAGCGAAGCCGCCCATTGGCCGAGATTGTCGAGCGTGTCGAAAGGGGCCTCGTCTCCGGCAAATTGCGCGAGGAAAATTGCCGGGCCTTTGATCGTCTTCATGTCCTTACACTCCTTGCATTCACAGTCTGGCCGCTACCGATGCGGCGGGCGGCAGGGCGCGACCGAGCCGCGCACCACCAGTTCCGTATCCAGCACGATGGTTTCAGCCGTGCGTTTTCCGTTCAATCTGTCCACCATCAGCGCCATGGCCCTGCGGCCCATTTCCTGGCGGGGCTGGCGCACCGTCGTCAGCGGCGGCTCAAACGCATTGGCGAAGATGATGTCGTCGAAGCCGATGACGGAGACGTCGGCCGGAACCGAAACCCCACGCGCCCGCAACTCGCTGATCGCGCCGATCGCCATCTGGTCGCTCGATGCGAAGATCGCGGTGAAGGCGATGCCCCCTTCGAGAAGGCCTGTAATCGCCTGACGACCGGCCTCGATGCTGTAATCGCCCGTCACCACCAGTTCGTCGGTGTAGGTTATGCCAGCCTCGGCAAGTGCTGTGCGGTACCCGTCGAAACGTTCCTGCGCCAGACTTTCCGGAACGGGACCGGCCAGATGCACGATCTCTTTATGCCCCGCCTCGATGAGGTGCCGCATGGCATTCATGGAGGCGGCACGGTTGTCCACCTTGACGGTCGGCAGCGCGAGGCCGGGCACCGTCTCCGACGCGATGACGATCGGCGGCAGCGCGTCGCCCTGATCGAGAAGCTCGGAGGGAAACTGGCCGGTCATCAGGATAAGCCCGTCGGCATGTTTCTGACGCACCATGTCGATATGGGTCGCCACGCGGTTCTCGTCGTTGCGGGCATCGCCCATCAGCACCTTGAAGCCCGCTTCGCCCGCCGCTTCTTCCACGCCCTTGTAGATTTCGAGATAAAACGGGTTGCCGATATCGCGAACGAGAAGGATGACAGTGTTGTTGGATTGGCGGCGGAAGCTGGCCGCCTGCGCATTGGGAACGAAGTTCGCCTGCCGCACGGCGTCGAAAACCTTCTTGCGGGTCTCCGGGCGAACCTTGTCGGGTTGCTGCAGCGCCCGCGATACGGTCGCGATGGAAACGCCCGCGAGAGCTGCAACTTCCCTGATATTCGAACCTTGGTCTTTGCTCATCTGTCACACACGCAACTGCTTTTGGCGGCCATAAAGCAGCATCAGCGCTAGCAACGTGACACCGAATATGATCTGCCGTGCCCATACATCGAGGTTGAGCGTTATCAGTACGCTTTGCAGAATGGTGAGCGCAACTGCCCCGGCCATGGTTCCGACATATCCGCCCGCACCGCCGGCAAGCGAGGTGCCGCCGATGACGACCGCAATGATCGACGGAAGCACATACTGGTCGCCGACGGAGATGAAGGACGTGCCGGTGTAACCGATGACGCACACCCCAGTCAGCCCGGCAAACAGGCCGGAGAGGCCATAAAGCAGCGTGCGGATCAAAGAGACGGGCAATCCGGTAAGCGTCGCCGCCCGTTCGTTGGAACCGATGGCGTAGATGGCGAAACCGAAGGCGGTGCGGCGCAGCACGAAGAGCATGATCGCGGCGATGCCCAGCCAGACGAAGAGTACGCCGGGAATACCGAAAATGAGCGGACGGTTGATGAAGCCCGCCAGCAGCGGCGCTGCCGCACCTGATGGAACGCCCTGCGAATAAACGACCAGCCCGCCCTGAATGACCGCCGTCATGCCAAGCGTCATGACCAGCGGCGGAATGCGCACGAAGGTGATGCCGAGGCCGTTGATGAGGCCGATCAGGAAAGGAATGCCGCCGGCAACGAGAATGGCAAGCGGAATGCCTGCATTCTGGCCGTTCATCATATTGCCGGCAAGGACGGCGCCAAGCGAGATCATCGCGCCGACGGAAAGGTCGATGCCTTCACGGCCGCCGAGGATGACGAGGTTCTGGCCCGCCGCGACGATGCCGAGAATTGCGGCAATCGTCAGCAGCCGCACGATCTGCGAGCCTTGCGCGAAGCCGGGCGACAGCAATTCGCCGACCAGCAGCAGGAAGACCGATGCGCCAATGGCGATGGTCAGGGGATCGGTAAGGAGGGATTTGATTTGCAAGCCGGGATTGGTCATATCAACGCCTCGTCACCAGAACACCGCCGGCCAGCGCCGTCAGCACGATCAAACCCTGCACCAGTGTCTGGTACTCGAAGGGCAGGCCCGCAAAGAAAATCACATTGCCGATCATGCCCAGCACCAGCGCGCCGGCAATCGACCCCGTCGAGCTGCCGAAGCCGCCGGACAATGCGGTGCCGCCCAGAACCACCGCCGAGATGGAAGACAGCGCCAGGCTTGCGCCGAGCAGAGGATCGCCTGAAGCCGTTTCACCCGTCAGGCAGAGCGCTGCCAGCGCCGAAAACAGACCGGAGATCATATATGCGCCGATGCGGATGCCGGAAAGGCGCAGACCCGTCTGGAAGGCGCCGGTGCGATTGCCACCCACGGCAAGCAGATGCGTGTGGAAAGGAATGCGCGACACGATCAGCGTGAAGGCGATGCCCGCCAGCAGTACCCACAGCACGAAGGGCAGGCCGATGAAGCTGCCGGAATAGGTCTGCCAATAGGCTTCCGGCACCGGAAGACCTGCCTGCGGCAAGACCCAGATCGCCAGACCGGCAAAGATGATGCCGGTTGCGAAGGTCGTGACGATAGGCTGGAAGCGCAGGCCGGAAATGAAGAAACCATTGACCAGTCCACACAGCAGCCCGACAGCCGCACCCGCCGCCATGCCGGCGAAGACAGCACCCGTCGTGCCGCCGAGTGCGGCGATGACGCTGACGGTGACGACATTGGCGAGCGCCACGATGCTGCCGACCGACAGATCGATATCTCCGGCCAGAATGACGTAGGTCTGGCCGATGGCGACCAGGATCAGCGGCAAAAACGTCGTCAGGTTCGATTGCAGCACGGAGGGCTGAACGAAGGATGGCTGCAAAAACGTGTTCACGGCAACGAGAACGGCCAGAACGACGAGGGTGATGATCCAGGGTTGCCTGCGCAGAACGCCTTGGGAATTCATGCGGCGTCTCCATAGGCGGCGCGGGTCATGTTGACGGATGTCATGTCGGCTCCGGTCAGTTCCGCAGAGATGCGTCCGCCGTTGAAGACGAGAATGCGGTCGGCATATTCGAGGATTTCCGCATCTTCCGAGGAATAGAGAAGAATGGTCGCGCCGGCATCGGCCTGTTGCCGCATCAGCGCGAAGAGATCGGCCTTGGCGCCGAGATCGATACCCTTGGTCGGGTCGTCGAGCAGCAGCAGTTTCGGGGCGGTGGCGAGCCAGCGGGAGATGAAGATTTTCTGCTGGTTGCCGCCTGAAAGCGTGCCGATGGCCATGTCCATGCCGGCAAACTTTGTCTTCATATCATCAGCGACCTTTTGCACCCGCGGCTTCAAAGTTGCGGGCCGAACCAGCCGCATCTTTTCGCGCACCATGAGCGCGGCAACGAGATTTTCGAAGATCGAGCGGCCCTGAAGCGAGGCGTCACGACCTCTATCGCCCGAGACATAGGCAAAACCGTTGTGAACCGCCTGCGAAGGCTTGCCGATGGTGATTTCACGGCCCTCGAAGCGGACTTGGCCTGTTGCAAAGGGACTGGCGCCGAAGAGGCCTTTCAGCAGGGCCGATTGGCCCTGCCCCTGCAAACCAGCCAGACCGACGATTTCGCCCGGATAGGCTTCCAGGGTAACGCCACGAACGCCATCACCCGCAACATCCGTCACCTTCAGGCTGGGTGCGGCGGCAGCGTGTCCCTGCTGGCGGGCGGGTGCTGCGCGAACATCGCCGACCATGTCATGCACGACGGCTTCACGGGTGGTGGCTGCGGTGTCGAGTTCGGAAATCGTCGCGCCGTTGCGCATCACGGTAATGCGGTCGCAGACGGCGAAAACCTCGTCGAGACGGTGGGAAATCATGATGGTCGAGATACCGTCGGCCTTCTTGGCCCGGAGTATCTCGAAAAAGCGCTGAGACTGGCGGCCATCGAGCGCCGCCGTCGCCTCGTCCATGATCATCAGGCTGGCATTCTGGGCGAAGACCTTGAGGATTTCGACCAGCTGACGCTGATCCGGCGGCAGATTGCCGACAATCGCATCTGGACCCAGCCCCTCGCCCGCCACGCCGTCAAACAGCGCGATTAGTCTCGCCGCTTCGGCTTTCAGGGCTTTGCCGTCAACAAAGATGCCGCGTTTCGGCTCGCGGCCGAGAAAGATGTTATCGGCGACGGAAAGCTGCGGAATGAGGCTCAGCTCCTGATAAAACAGGGCGATGCCGGCATTTTCAGCGTCACGCGGGCTTTTGAAGCGCACTTCCGCACCGTTGAACCGGATCGTGCCGCTGGTTGGCGCAACCGCGCCCGCAACGATCTTGCAAAGCGTGCTCTTGCCGCAGCCATTGGCGCCCAGCAGCGCGTGAATTTCACCGCGACCGACGGTCAGCCTGCCGGCGGAAAGCGCGCGCACGGCGCCAAAATTCTTCGTTATGCCGGCCGCTTCCAAAGCGTTCGCCATCGCAAGTCCCCGAATAATGCTTGTCACAGGCGGATGGCCAAGGCCCTCTCCGCACTCGAAATTGTGGTTCGGGCCGGCGTTCGCCGCCAGCCCGAGAGCGGTCTTACTTGAAGAACTCGCCAGCCTGCTCCGGCGTCACGGTTGCCGTGACTGACCAGTAACCAGGCTTGCCATCGGCGGCCTTGATATTGTCGGCAAGGTTGTCGTTGCTGACGAAGGGGATCGGAATATAGATGGCGTTGCCATAGGTGCCACCGAAGACGCCGTCCTTGAATTCCTTGCCCTGCAGCTTCAGGACAGCAACGTTGAGCGCGCTGGCCATGACACCGGGAGGATTGACCGAAGCGCCGGAATTGAACTTTTCCTTTTCCCAGCGCGTCATGAAGTCCTTGCGGATTTCACCGGTCGCGGCAATGTCCTTGGTCTTGCCGGCGGCTTCGATGGCGCGCCATGCGCCGTCCGCCATGCCGTCCTGCACCCAGACGCCGCTGATATCGGGATAGGTGGCAAGCAGGTTCTGCATGGCCTGCTGGCCCTGCGCCTGATCCCAGCTCGCATTGGCTTCGTTCAGCACCTTGATATCAGGATATTTCTTGAACACTTCGCGGTAACCGGCGACGCGGGCTTCGTTTGCCGGGTTACCGGCGATGCCGTTGATGGCAACGACACTTCCCTTGCCCTTAAGCGCATCCGCAAGCCACTGCGCGGACTGTGCCGCCCATGCCTTCTGGTCGATGCCGACATAGATCGCATCCTTCGAGGACACTTCGGCGTCGGTGGCGATAACGAGAATGTTGCGCGCCTTGGCCTGCGCGAAGATCGGATCGAAAGCCGTCGGGCTGCCGGGATTGATGAGGATCGCATCAACGCCCTGGTTCATGAAATTGCGGATATGGCCGATCTGCCCCTGCACATCGACATTGCCGCTTTGAACGACGACTTCGACCTTGACGCCTTTTTCGCCCCAAGCCTTTGCGGCCGCCTGGGCTTCCTCGATCATCTGCGTGCGCCATTCGCTTCCGACGAACGAGTTGGAAAGACCGATCTTGAAGCTCTGCTCTTGGGCATACGCGGACGTGCCGGCCGCCAGCACCAAAGCGGCGGCAGCCATCAAATGTCTAAACATGAAATTTGCTCCTCCAAGCACGGTTTTTAACTAATGAAACCGTTTACATGAGCGAATGTAACCGTTTTCATTATCAAGTCAATCCCGAACGGGATTTTTCTGGCGGTGTCTGGAAGGGAGGTAAAATCAGTGCTGACAGTGTCGCAAAATACGCGCAAAAGAGTGCGATAAACCCTCAAGATGATCGAAGCCTGCGGCTTTTAAAAACGTCTGGAGCCTGTTCGCCCCATCAGGTTTGAACGCCGCTGTGGACAACAGTGGAATTCCCGCCTCAAATCACCACACAATTCCAAGCAGGAGAATGACCATGGAAATATTGCGCGCAGGAACCCGGGCATCCGCCAGAGGGCCTGAAGACTGGTTCACCGGCACCGTCCGCATTGATCCGCTGTTCAACCCCTTCGACGCGGAGCGGGTTCAGGGTGCGCAGGTCACCTTCGAGCCTGGTGCCCGTACCGCCTGGCACACCCATCCACTCGGCCAGACACTGATCGTCGTCTCGGGTTTTGGTCGTGTGCAGCGTGAGGGTGGCCCGGTGGAAGAAATCCGGCCCGGCGATATCGTCTGGTTCGCACCCGGAGAAAGGCATTGGCATGGCGCAGCTCCCAATGCCGCCATGACTCATATTGCGCTTCAGGAAGTCAAGGACGGCAAGGTGGTGGACTGGATGGAGAAGGTGACGGACGACCAATATGGCGGCTGACACCGCCATTCGGGTGTGTCCGTTACGCGTCTAAAACGGGCACGTCCGCATCATCCGCCTGATGATGAGCAGTTGATGGCCAAATCCGGAAAGACCGAAATATTTCAGGCGCACGATTTAAACTTTGACTTGTATCCGCAATGGGTGAAACCTTCATCTCATCGCGGATACAAGGTGGAGAATCGTGATCTTATCGGGTGAAAGTTTTATCGCCTCCATCAGCGCCGATACGGTCGCAACCCCATGTCCGTGACATTCGACAGGCGTGATGTGATTGCAGGATTGTCGATTGCCGGCCTGATGCTGCCGGAAGCGATCGCCTATTCGGGAATCGCCGGCGTTCCGGCTCAGCATGCCATTCTTGCGGCGATCATGGGCTGCATCGTTTATGCCATTTTTGGCCAGAGCCGGTTTGCGGTCGTCTCGCCCACATCCTCCTCCGCCGCAATATTGGCCGCGATGCTCGCGACGCTTTCCGTCACACCGGCACAGAAGATGCTGCTTGTCGCCATTTCGGTCGCACTGGTGGGCATTCTGTTTCTCTTGGCGGCGGCCACGCGGCTCGGCGCGCTGTCGAGCGTGATTTCGCGCCCGGTGCTGCGCGGTTTTGCTTTCGGTCTCGCCATTCTGATCACGACCAAGCAATTGCCGAGCCTTTTTGGAATAAAGGAGCAAACGGGCGAACCTCTGGCGATCCTGTTGCAGATCTTCTCCCATCCGCGAGACTGGAGCCTCGAAAGCATCGCTGTCGGCCTCACGGCACTTGCCGTACTGCTCCTCCTGCGTAAACACCCGATCCTTCCCGGCAGCCTTGTCGTGATTGTGGCGGGCATTGCCGTCTCGATGCTGCTTGATCTTCAAAGCCGCGGCGTCGCCATTGTCGGCCCCATCGATCTTGCCGGAATATGGGCAGGCCCGCTTTCGGTATCGCTCGATGATGTCGCGCATGTCGCCCGCTTTGCGCCGCCGCTGGTCCTCATTCTCTTTGCGGAATCCTGGGGCACGATCCGCAGCTTTTCGCTTCGGCACGGTGAAAATGTCGATTCCAATCGCGAATTGCGGGCCTTCGGGCTTGCCAACATCGCCAGCGCCGCCGTGCAGGGCATGCCGGTCGGCGCCGGCTTTTCCGCCGGTGCGGCAAGCGAAGCGGTCGGCCCGCAGAGCCGCCTCGCCTCGGCCATCGCCGCAATCGGCCTTGCGATCTTCAGCCTGCTCGCCGCCGGCTGGTTCGCCTTCATTCCGCAGGCGGTGCTGGCAGCCATCATCGCCGTCGCCCTGCTGCACGCGCTTGATCCGACGCCGATCATCCGCTTGTGGCGGCTTGGCAATGATGCCTGGCTGGCACTTGCCGCCGCCGCCGGCGTGCTGGCATTCGGCGTTCTGAACGGCATGCTCGTTGCCGTCGCGCTTTCCTTCGCCGTCTTCGTCCGTCGGCTTTCCCTGCCTCATGTGATGCATCTCGGCAGGCTGGGCGACAGCCACGATTTCGTCGACATGGAACGCCATCCGGATGCCAAGGACATACCGGGCATGATTATCCTGCGCCCGGCGCAGCCGCTGTTTTTCGGCAATGCCGAGCCGATCCTTGCCGCCGTCACCAAACGCATCGCCGCAAGGCCGGAACTGCACGTCGCGATCATCAGTCTTGAGGAAAGTTTCGAACTGGATTCCACCGCGCTCGATGCGCTGCTGGAATTCGATACGGCGATGCAGCGTGGCGGCACCACGGTCTATTATGCCCGCATGCACGACCATGTACGTGATTTGCTGCTCGCTGGCGGCGGGAGTGATCTGGTGGCGCGCAGCAGTTTCAGCGTCGATGATGCCGTAACCACGGCCATGGGCCGGGAGAACAATCATGCCACAGCCTCTTGAACCCCATCTCAGCCCGGTTGAAATCACTGCGCTCAGGCCAACGCAGATGACGGTTGGCCTTCGCGAGGTGGAAAACAAACGCAAACAATGGGCCGCCATTCGCGAAGAAAAAGGGCCTGATTTTCTCGGCCATCACATGGTGCCCGTCGTCATCGGCTATAAACAGCGTCTCTATCTGGTCGATCACCATCATCTTGCGCTGGCTTTGCATGACGAGGGCGTAAAACATGTGCTGACCAGCATCGTTGCTGATCTCTCCCATCTCGGCCGGCAGGAATTCTGGTCAGTGATGGATCATCGCAGTCTTGTTTATCCTTTCAACGCGGACGGCAAGCGTTGTCCCATCGATGAGTTGCCAAAGCGGATCGTCGATCTCGAGGACGATCCTTTCCGCTCGCTGGCCGGCGCGGTTCGCGATGCCGGCGGTTTCGCCAAGATCGACGCGCCCTTCACCGAATTTCTCTGGGCGGACTTTTTTCGCCGCCGGGTGAGCAGCAAAGACTTGCGGCATTCCTTTGATGAGACGATGGCCGAGGCCGTGGAACTGGCGCGCTCGCATGACGCACGACATCTTCCCGGCTGGTGCGGGAGAACCGAATGACAACCCTTCCCTCCCTTTTCAGATGGATTGCAGCGACCGGCGTCGCACTTTTCGTGCTGGGGATAACCGGCCTTTCCGCGCAGGAGCCACCACCGGCAAAAGCGCCTTCCGCCGCACAGACGACGGAGCAGAAGGTTGACCAGTTGCTGCAACTTCTCGGGCAGGACGACGTTCGTGCCCTGCTCGCGCAGAAACTTGCGACAACTGGCGCGGAGCCGCCTCCGCAAACGGCATCACCAAGTCAGTTGAGTGATCTCGACCAATGGGCGAGCAAGCGGCGGGAACATCTTGCCCGCATCATGGGCGAACTGCCCGTCATGTCCTCGCAGATTACTTCCGCCTGGGAAAGGCTCGGCGATGCGATCCGTGTCTACGGCCCCTTCATCTTTTTGCTGCATGTGCTGATCCTCTTCGGCGCCGGCCTTGCAGGCGGCATTGTCACCAACCGCATCATCGTCATGCACGCATCCCGCAGGAACGGCGGGGATATCGGCAAATATGCCTCCGCTGTCGTGTCGAGGCGGCTTCTGCCCCTGTTCGGATACGGTCTTGTCGCAACCGCCATGTTCCTCAGCATCCAGTGGCCGCCCCTTTTGAGTGCCGTTCTACTGCCCTGGCTCGTTATGAGCATTCTCCTGCCGGTGCTTTTTGCCGTTTCCGGCCTGTTGCGACAGGTGGTTGGCCGCGAAACCAGCCCGCGGCGTGATTTCTGGATCGTCCGCTGGACTTGGCTTGCAACGCTTGCGGGGTTTTGCTGGGCGTTGCTCAGGACGCTCGAAAATCTCGGCGTTCCGCGCGATACGCTCGGTCTGTTGTCCACTGGCATGGTCGGTCTCCTGTTTCTGCTCGCCAGCCTCTGGATATGGCGGCGGCCCGGAGGCGATCCGGGTTCTGAGCGGACGCGGGCGATCGATGTCGCGCTAATCTTCTGCCTCATCATCCTCTTCGGATTGCGCCTTGCCGGCGCAGGCGTGCTGTTCTGGATCGGGCTTTATGCGCTTGTCCTGCCGGGCCTTGCCTCGACGCTCGGCATCGCCGCGCGGAAACTCGCAACCGATATTGGCGGTTACAGTGAGAGCGACCTTCGCCCCGTTCTGGCCGAGCGCGGCGTGCGGCTCGCCATCGTCGGAACGGCCATCGTCTGGCTGATCTTCCTCGTCCGCGCCCATCCGGATTCCCTGCCTGATGGCGCCCTGCTCACCTCCATCGTCGTCGGCGTCCTGCACGGCGCACTCATCCTGCTGCTTGCCGATCTCATATGGATCGCCATCAAGTCGATGATCGCCCGCCGGCTGGAATTGAGCGCCCCTGTCGGCGACGCAATGAGCGGCCACTCCGGCGGCCAGCCGCAGGACGACCGGCTTTTGACCATTCTGCCGATCCTGCGCAACATGCTCGGCATCATCATCGCCGCTGTCGCCGTCATGACGGCGCTTTCGGAACTCGGCGTCAATATCGGGCCGCTGCTGGCCAGCGCCGGCATTTTCGGCATCGCCATCGGTTTCGGCTCACAGACGCTGGTGAAAGATATCATCAGCGGCGTGTTTTACATGATCGATGACGCCTTCCGTGTCGGCGAATATATTCAGAGCGGTTCCTATCGCGGCACCGTGGAATCCTTCAGCATCCGCTCGGTCAAGCTGCGCCACCATCGCGGCCCGATTTTCACCGTGCCGTTCGGGTCGCTCGGCGCGGTCGAAAACATGAGCCGTGACTGGTCGATCGATAAATTCATGGTCACCGTCGCCTTCGATACCGATATCGCCAAGGTCAAGGCCATCACCAAGGAGATCGGCAAGGCACTGAAAGAGGATCCGGAATTCGGCCCGTTCCTCATCGAGACCGTCAAGCTGAAGGGTGTCGAGCACTTCGGCGAATATGGCATGACGCTCGGTTTCGGCATGATGCTGCGCGCCGGCGGGCAATCCTCAGTGGTGCGGCGCAAGGCCTATTCGATGTTGAAGGATGCATTTGCTGAAAACGACATTCAGTTCGCCAGCATGACGGGCGCCTATCCCGCCGCGCGGTCCGCGAAGCGCCCGGAGGAGGAGCAGGGCGGCGACATGGAGCCGCCGCCCGAAGAGTAAAGCTCCCGCTCTCGCGCTCTGCTGCACTTACCCCATGCGCTCGGACACATATTCCCCCGGCGAAGCCGGAAACACCACGGTTCTGTTGCCGTTGAGGAAGACCCGGTGGTGAATATGGGCGTGGATGGCGCGGGCAAGCACCTGGCTTTCAACATCGCGGCCAAGCGAGACGTAATCGAGACCGCTCTGGGCATGGGTCACTCGGATCGTATCCTGCTCGATGATCGGCCCTTCATCGAGATCGGCAGTGACGTAGTGGGCAGTCGCGCCGATCAGCCGCACTCCGCGCTCATAGGCCTGCTTGTAAGGGTTTGCGCCCTTGAACGATGGCAGGAAAGAATGATGGATGTTGATGATGCGCCCCGACATTTCCTGACAGAGCCGGTCCGACAGAACCTGCATGTAGCGGGCCAGAACCACGAGTTCCGCGCCGGTATCCTGCACCACCTGCAGGATTTCCGCTTCGGCCTCCGGTTTCGTCTGCGGCGTGACACGGATGTGGTGGAAGGGAATATCCTCGTTCACCACCTGCTTCTGGTAATCGAGATGATTGGAGATCACCGCGACGATCTTTACCGGCAGGGCGCCAATGCGGGAGCGATACAGCAGATCGTTGAGGCAATGGCCAAAGCGCGACACCATGATCACCACCTTGGTTTTGCGGGAGAGATCATGGAAATCGTAATCCATGTCGAAATCCGCGGCGACGGGTGCGAAGCCTTCAAAGAGGGCGTCGCGCTCCAGCCCCTGTTCCGAAACGAAGCTCAGCCGCATGAAAAAACGGCCGGTCTCCTGATCGGTGAATTGCGAACTGTCGTTGATGTTGCAGCCGGACCGCGCGAGATATCCGGATATGGCGGCAACGATGCCGCTGCGCGCCGGGCACGAGACTTTCATGACATAGATGGTCAAAATCCTGCTCCCCCTTGATGGATCAGCACTCGGACAGTTTTGAAACCGTGGCGAGTTCAGGCGATTTCAGCGGCAAGTTCCCTGCAGCCGGTTTCAAGCAAATGGCCAAGATGCGGCAGGAAACTGTTCCAGATATCCATTCGGAAACGGTCTTCCGCATCGCGCCAGAGCACCACGGTCACGCCGTCGAAAATCGTCCGGCGGGCCTCTCCCACCGCAATCGTGTCGATATCGCGGGCGCAGCCAAGCGTCAGAAGTTCAGCGGCTCGCGGCCCCTCGATCAGCAGCGTCACTTCCCGACCGGAAATATCGACGAGGCTGTGCGGATGGCCGGCATAAACGCCGGCGCAGGCCGCGAGCAATTCGCTGACTTCACCGGCAGGGGCAAGGATCGTCCATTCATCGGGGCCAAGGCGCACGGCCTGTCTTTCGCCAGCGGAGGCGCGAGCGCCTATCCGCTCGGGCAGGGTCAGGCCAAGTGCCGCGCCTAGTGACGCGACATCACCACGGGCGCGCAGCGACAGCCGCGCCTGCGCCGGCAGGATGCTGACCCGCGCCGCCTTGCTCTCAGCCAAGGTGCCGGAAATGGGGGAGGAAACACGCATGTTCATTGTCATCTCCGGGTCAGATTTTCAGGCGGGTGTTTTCGGGATCGACAAATACCATCCCGGTGATTTTCGCAGCAATGGTGCGGTCCAGCATCGGGATATAGACGGTCTCGCCCATCCGCTCATGACCACCCTCGACCAGCGCCAGCGCAATCGGCTGGCCAACCGCATCCGAATGGTAGGATGAGGTCACATGCCCCACCATCTTCATCGGGATCGGCTGTTTCGGATCAAAGACGATCTGCGCCCCCTCCTCCAGCTTCGAGCGGTCTTCAGTCAGAAGGCCGACGAGATGGCGACGGCCCTTGGCGACAAGATCGGGGCGGGCAAGACCGCGCTTGCCGACGAAATCGGGCTTCGCCTTGCCCACGGCCCAGCCCATCGCCGCATCATAGGGCGTGACAGTCCCGTCTGTATCCTGACCGACGATGATGTAACCCTTTTCGGCGCGCAGCACGTGCATGGTTTCAGTGCCATAAGCGGTGATGTCGTATTGCTGGCCGGCCTCCCACAGGATTTCCCAGAGCTTGCGGCCGAGCGGCGCCGGCACATTGACCTCAAAGCCGATCTCACCGGTGAAGCTCACGCGGAACAGCCGCGCCGGCATGCCGGCCACCGTGCATTCCACGCAGGACATATGCGGGAAAGCCTCTTCCGTCAGCTCAATCCCTTCGACAAGCGGTGCGAGCAGCTTGGCCGCATTCGGGCCGTTCAGCGCGATGGTGGACCACTGTTCGGTGGTTGAGGTCAGCCAGACATTGAGATCCGGCCATTCGGTCTGGAGGTAATCCTCCATCATGTTCAGCACCCGGGCGGCACCGCCTGTCGTGGTGGTGACGTGGAAACGGTCTTCGGTCATGCGGCCGATGACTCCGTCATCGCGAATGAAGCCGTCATCGCCGAGCAGCAGGCCATAACGGCAGCGGCCGGGCGCGAGCTTCGACCACGGATTGGTATACATGCGGTTCATGAACTCAACCGCGTCAGGACCGACGACCTCGATCTTGCCGAGTGTCGAAGCATCGAAAATGCCCACGCTCTGGCGCACCGCCCGGCATTCGCGGCCGACCGCCGCGTCCATATCTTCACCGGGTTTTGGGAAATACCAGGCGCGACGCCATTGCCCGACCGGTTCATAGACCGCGCCATGCGCCTCAGCCCAGCCATCGATCTGTGTTTTGCGTGTTACTTCAAAATGCGCGCCGCGATGATAACCGGCGAAGGCTCCGAAGGTCGTTGGCGTATAGGGCGGGCGGAAGGTGGTGAGGCCGACCTGCGGCTGGGGTTTGCCAAGCGCTTCGGCCGCAATGTTGAGACCGTTGATATTCGACATCTTGCCTTGATCGGTGGCCATGCCATTGGTCGTATAACGCTTGACGTGCTCGATGGAGCGCATGCCCTCGCGCACGGCGAGCCGCAGATCCTTGGCGGTCACATCGTTCTGGTAATCGACGAAGGCCTTGGCCTTGCCGGCATCGCGGTCGCTCGGCAATTCGGTGTGCGACACGCCGCTGCCGGTGCGGTCATGTTCCACCGCATGGCCGGCGGCATTGGCGGCCTTGCCGAGTGCTGTGGCGACTTCACGACCGCGCTCCGCACCGTCCTTCAGCGCGGTCTCGATGCCCCACAGTCCGCGTCCGGCCCCGGCAATCACGCAATCCTCATTGGTGAGAGCAGGCAGGAAGGTGGTCCGTTCGTCATCCCAGGCGAGCTTGCCCTGCGTGTGGGAGAAGAGATGCAGCGATGGCGTCCAGCCGCCGGACATCAGCACCGCGTCACAGGCAATCTCCTGTCCCGCGCCGACCGTTGCCCCCTTGACCGGATTGACCCGGACAGATTTGACCCGCAGCCGCCCGGAGGTCGCCGTCACCGTATGCGACAGCTTGACCGGAATGCCCAGCGCCAGCGCCTCATTCACCAGCTCTTCCCGCACCGTCGCGCGGGTATCGATAATCGCCTGAACGCGTGCGCCTGCGCCGTGAAGATCGAAGGCCGCGTACCAGGCGCTGTCATGGCTCGTCACCACCACCGGGCTATTGCCGACCTTGACGCCATAGCGGTTCAGATAGGTCTGGGCGGAACCTGCCAGCATCACGCCCGGCCGGTCGTTGCCGTGGAAAACCAGCGGCTTTTCCAGCGCCCCCTGCGCCAGCACCACCTGACGTGCCCTGACCCGCCACAGACGTTCGCGTGGCATGTCCTTCGGTACGGTTTCCAGATGGTCGGTCAGCTTTTCGCAGAGGCCGATCATGTTGTGGTGGTAATAGGCAATGGCCGTGGTGCGGGTCATGACCCTAACGCCGTGTTCCTTCAGCGCCTTCAACTCATCCGCAAGCCAGGTCCATGCGGGTTTGCCATCGATCTTCGCCTGCGGCTCGGACAGCAGCGTGCCACCGGCCTCGGCATTTTCATCGACCAGCACGACCTTCAGACCATCGACCGCCGCCGCACGCGCCGCAGCGAGACCGGCAGGACCAGCGCCGACGATCAGCACATCGCAATGCAGGTTGCGCGAGGCATAGGTGTCGGGGTCTTCCTCCGTCGGCGAAACGCCGAGACCAGCCGCCGCGCGGATGAAGGGTTCATAGACCTTGTTCCAGAAGCTCTTCGGCCACATGAAGGTCTTGTAGTAGAAACCGGCCGAAAACAGCATATAGGCCATGTCGTTGACCGCGCCGATATCGAATTTCAGGCTCGGATATTTGTTCTGCGAGGTGGTTTCCAGCCCGTTCCAGATTTCCTGCACCGTGGCGCGGGTGTTCGGCTCGAACTGACCGGTGCCGCGGCGGGTGCCGATCAGCGCATTCGGCTCTTCGGAACCCGCCGCAACCGGGCCGCGCGGGCGGTGGTATTTGAACGAGCGGCCCATAAGATGCACGCCATTGGCCAGAAGTGCCGAGGCGACGGTATCGCCCCTCACGCCACGATAGGTCTTGCCATCGAAGGTGAAGCTTACCGAGCGGGCGGCATCCACACGACCACGGCCGGAAACGCGATAGGAATTCATTTCGACACCTCGGAGCTTACTGGTGTGCGTGTCAGGGCAGACAGTTCAGGACGTGGTTCACCCGCGCGATAGGTCGTAAGGAACCGGTCACTCACCGTATCGCGCACGGCATTGAAGAAGCGGCCACAGCCATGCAGATGCCGCCAGCGCTCGAAATGCGGACCTTTGACGTTTTCGCGGATGAACAGGAATTCCTCCCATTGTTCATCACTCTGCGACGACGGGTCAGCGGCGCGGACGACATGGGCCTGTCCGGCATAGGTGAACTCGGCTTCCGGCAGCGTTTCGTTGCAATAGGGGCAGCGGATCAAAAGCATCGTCGTATCCTCGGAGCATTTCCAGTAAAAGTGCGAAGCGGTTTTACGTCCGGAAAATGCGTGAATTAATGCGCCACGGCGGCGGCGGCGGCCTCGTCGATCAGACGGCCGGAACGGAAACGTTCCAGCGTAAACGGCGCGTTGATCGGGTGCGGTTCGTTTTTGGCAATGGTCCAGGCGAAGGTGTGGGCCGCCCCCGGTGTGGCCTTGAAGCCGCCGGTTCCCCAGCCGCAATTGACGTAGAGCCCGTCGACCGGCGTCTTGCCGAGAATGGCCGAACGATCCGGCGTCACATCGACAATGCCGCCCCATTTGCGCAGCATGCGCATGCGGTTGAAGATCGGAAAGATTTCGACAATGGCCGCGATGGTATGCTCGATCAGCGGCAGGCCGCCGCGCTGCGAATAGGAGGTATACTGGTCCGTACCCGAACCAATCACCAACTCGCCCTTGTCGGACTGGCTGATATAGGCATGGACGGCGTTGGACATGACCACGCAGGGGAAAATCGGCTTGATCGGTTCCGACACCAGCGCCTGCAGCGGATAGCTTTCGAGCGGCAGGCGCACACCGGCGGTATCCATGACGACCGATGTATGGCCGGCAGCGGAAACCGCCACCTTCTTTGCCTTGATGAAGCCCCGCGCCGTTTCGACACCGGCGACGGAACCATCGGCATTGCGGCGAATGGCGGTCACAGGGCAATTCTGGATGATATCGACACCGCGGGCGGCGGCACCACGCGCATACCCCCAGGCGACCGCATCATGGCGCGCCGTGCCGGCCCGTTCCTGCAACGCACCACCCATGATCGGATAACGGGCATTGGGGGAAATACTGAGCGGCGGGCAATATTCCTTGCATTCCTCTGTCGTGAGCCAGCGATTATCGACGCCGTTCAAGCGGTTGGAATGAATGTGACGCTTGAAGCTCTGCACGTCGTGAACGTTATGGGCCAGCATCAGCACGCCGCGCTTTGAATACATGACGTTGTAGTTCAGTTCCTGGCTCAAATTCTCCCACAGATCGACGGCGTGATCATAAAGCCGGGCGCTTTCATCATAGAGATAATTGGAGCGGATGATCGTCGTGTTGCGGCCGGTATTGCCGCCGCCGAGCCAGCCCTTGTCGATGACGGCGACATTGGTGATGCCGTGCTGGCTGGCGAGATAATACGCAGCGCCCAGACCATGGCCGCCAGCGCCGACGATGACCACGTCATATTCGGCCTTCGGCTGGCTGTCGGGCCATTGCTCGTCCCAGTTCTTGTGGCCGGTCAGGGCGTTCTTCAAAAGATTGAAAGCATTAAAACGCGTCATGAGCGGACCCGATGGTTAAAAAATCTCGTGTCGCAAAAGCTATGAAGATTTGCGTTGCCGCGGCTGGACAATCGCGTCTCTTTGCATGAATATTTGCGCCATGACCTCTCACCGCGCCAAGAAACGCCTCAGCGTCGCGTTCCTGCTTGCCGACCGTTTCACATTGTCGGCCTTCGCGAATTTCGTCGATGTGCTGCGCCTTGCCGCCGACGAGGCCGACCGCTCGCGCCCAATTCTCTGCGAATGGTCGGTGCTGTCGGCAACAATGGGCAGCGTTCAATCGAGCTGCGGTGTGAAGGTGCAGCCCGACACGCGGCTGATCGACGCCGGGCATTACGACTACATCGTTGTTGCTGGCGGCTTGATCAGCGATCACAGCGCCCTGCCGCCGGAAGCGCTGCGGTTCCTCAAACAGCGTGCAGCGGCCGGCACTCCCATTATCGGGCTCTGCACCGGCGTTTTCATTCTACACGAAGCGGGCCTGCTTGATGGTTATCGCTGCTGCGTGAGCTGGTTCCACCATCAGGATTTTCTCGACCGCTTCGACACGGTGCAGATGGTCTCCGACCAGATTTTCGTTATCGATCGCGACCGGCTGACCTGTTCGGGCGGCCACGGCTCCGCACATCTGGCGGCCTTCCTGGTGGAGCGCCATGTCGGCCAGTCCGCCGCCATCAAGAGCCTCAACATCATGATGATCGACAGCGCACTGAGCGGCGAAAAACCCCAGCCCGGCCAGCAGAGCGCACGCAGAGCCACGGACCCGCTGGTCAAAAAGGCGATCCTGCGCATGCAGCAGAATATCGAAGTGCCGAGAACCGTGCTGGAACTTGCCCGCGACCTCGGTCTTGGCCGTCGCAGCCTCGAACGGCGTTTTCTTGGTGACCTGAAGGCGACGCCATCGAAAGTCTATCTCGAACTGCGGCTGGACCGCGCGCTTTCCCTGTTACGCAAAACGGAAGACACGATCACCCAGATCGCGCTTGCCACCGGTTTTTGCGACGCGCCACATCTTTCGCGCACCTTGCGGGCCGAGCGGGGTTTCAGCCCCAGCGAATATCGCAAGACGCAGATTGGCCACGTCGCGACGGACGAGGAGTTCGCCGTCGGCGTGCTCCTGCCGCAATCCTGAAGATATTCGAGCTTCAGCCGGCAGGCTGCGCCGGCTGGCCGGTTTCGACCCGCACCGATATGGCGTCATGGCGCCAATATTCGAGATCGCAATCGATGATGCGGCCATGCTGGTCCTGATTGACGCGCGTGATTTTCAGGCCGTAAGCCCCTTCGCTGCAACCAAGATGATGAGCCGGATATCCCCGCAACGCGACGGGATTGATTTCGAAATAGGCCGGACCATAGGTGACGGCATAAGTATCCTGATAAATCGTCGTGAGTGACCGGGTGAGGTCGTGCTGCACGATGTCAGGGAAAATCTCCATCGAAAGATAGTGTTCGACAAAAAGCACCAGCCGGCCGTCGATGCTGCGCTTTCTGCGGATGCGCCAGAACGGCGTTCCCGGCGCACAGCGCATGAGGGGCGCAAGCTCTTCGGGCAGCGCTGCGGCCTCGGCCTCCACCAGCAGGGTTTCGGCGGAGCGCCCCTGCTCCGCGGCCATGCGATGGAAGTGGGAACGGTGCAGCGGGCTGTAAATCAGGCGCGGTCCAGAAACGAACCAGCCACGACGGCTTTCGCGAAAGATCAGGCCGTCGATCTCGAGGTGGAAAAGCGCCTCGCGCAGGGTGATACGCGTGGTGGCGTATTTCGCGATCAATTGTCTCTCGGAGAGAAGCCGGCCATGCTTCACCACCTCGCCTGCGGCAATGGCCAGGCGCAATTGCTGTTCCAGCCCGCCGCGCCGGCCGGCTTCGATATCGCGGTTGCCGCCTGTCGTTTCTCTGGCTGGCATCGCCGCCCTCATTCAATGGAAGTCAAAAAATAACGGGCGCGCCATGTCCGCGCCGAAAGCGTCATTGGCCTGTCATAGCGAACCGATAATGAGCATGCAACTGGTCTAGACCAAGGAGCAAGCCCGTGAAAAATTCCATCCTCTCCCTTTCCCTTCTCACCGTTTTTTCCCTTCCCCTCACCGCCCAGGCGCAGGACGTTCCTGCCCTTGAAGCGGCCGCCCGCAAAGAAGGCGCCATCTACAGCGTCGGCATGCCGGACGGCTGGGCGAACTGGAAGGACACCTGGAACCAGCTGACCGAAAAATACGGCCTGAAACACGCCGATACGGACATGAGCAGCGGCGAGGAAATCGCCAAGTTCGCCAATGAAGGCGCCAATGCGACGGCTGATATCGGCGATGTCGGTCTCGAATTCGGCCCGATCGCTGTCGCCCGCGGCGTCACCCAGCCCTACAAGACCACGACCTGGGACCAGATCCCCGACTGGGCCAAGGACAAGGACGGCCATTGGGTCATCGGTTACACCGGCACCATCGCCTTCCTGATCTCCGCCGATGTCAAGAACCCGCCCGCTTCCTGGGCTGATCTGCTGAAGGGCGACTACAAGGTCTCGCTCGGCAATGTCGGTTCCGGTGCACAGGACAATGCCGCCGTGCTGGCTGCCGCCATCGCCATGGGCGGCGGTGAGGAAAATCTCCAGCCGGGCGTCGACCTCTTCGCCAAGCTTGCGGAAAAAGGCCGCCTGCTGGCCAATGGCGCAAACCCGGCCACGATGGAAAAGGGCGAAATCCAGGTCGCGCCGATGTGGGACTTCAACGCCCTCAACTACCGCGATGTGGTTGGCCGCGAGAAGTTCAAGGTCGTCATCCCCTCTGACGGTTCTGTGACCAGCGGTTACGCCACCATCATCAACAAATTCTCCAAGCAGCCCAATGCCGCCAAGCTGGCGCGCGAATATATCCTCAGCGATGCCGGCCAGATCAACCTGGCCAATGGTTATGCCCGTCCGATCCGTGTCGACCGCATCACCCTGCCGGCCGAGGCGAAGGAACGCCTGCTGCCTTCGGAACAATATGCCAAGGCCCGCCCGATCAATGCCGCCGTCTGGACCCAGGCCGCCGGCAAGCTGGTCAATCTCTGGCGCGCCAGCGTCGCCCCGAAGATGTAATCCGGCAAACGCCCTGAAAACCGAACGGCTGTTCCGCGGGCAACGAGCCCGCGGAACGTGCTAAAAAGTGCTCGGGCAAACCGAACCACAAACAGACGAGACGAAAGCGATGCACAAGACGATCTTCATTCTGCTGGATGGCCTCAGATATGCAACGGCAAGGGATTGCCTCGGATATATGGAAGGGCTGGTAACGGCCGGAAAGGTCGGTATCCACGCCGTACGCAGCGAATTACCGTCGATTTCGCGACCGCTTTACGAAACGCTGATGACCGGACTGCCGCCAGTGGTTCATGGTGTCACCAGCAACGGCGTGGTTCGCCGCTCCCGCTTTCCCAATGTCTTCTCGCTGGCAAGTGCGGCCGGCCGCACCACCGCCGCCTCCGCCTATCACTGGTACTTCGAACTTTATAATCAGGCGCCTTTCTCCCCGGAATTCCGCCATATCGAAAATTTCGATGGCGGCATTCATCACGGCTCGTTTTATTGGGCGGATCATTATCCGGACGACCATGTCTTTGCCGACGCGGATGTTCTGCTGCGCCGGCATGGCCCGGATTTCCTGCTGATCCACCCGATGAATATCGACAATGAAGGCCACAAGCATGGCGGCAGCTCGCGGGAATATCGCAACGCCGCCCGTAACGCCGGCGATCTCCTGGCGCGGTATCTGCCAGCCTGGCACGCTGCTGGTTACAGCATCATCGTCACCAGCGATCACGGCATGAGCGATGACGGCAATCACGGCGGGCCGCATGAGACCGAGGCTCTGGTGCCATTCTATACATTCGGCGAGGCCTTTACGCCGGCTGCGGATGCGAAGCTTGCACAGACGGATATTGCCGGACTGCTCTGCACGCTTCTCGCCATTGCCGATCACGGCCTGCCCGTACCGCAAGGACTGTTATCCGCATGAGCGTGCAGAACCGCAAAATGCGGCTGCTGGCAGCGCCGTTTCTCGGCGTTATCGCCATTCTCGTCCTCTGGCCGCTGGCGAGCGTCATCACTGACAGCTTTTTCGCCGGCGGTGCACTGTCACTTGCCAATTACCGCACCATTCTCACGGATGCCTTTTATCTTCAGTCATTCGCGACCACGACGATCATTTCGCTCATCAGCACGGGAACGGGTCTCGTTTTCGGTTTTCTGGTCGCAGTGGCGCTGCGGACAAGGTCTGGCGGCACCCGCCGCATCGTCATGGCCTTCGCCAATATTGGCGCCAACTTCGCCGGCGTACCGCTCGCCATGGCGCTCATCTTCATCTTCGGGCTGAACGGCATGTTCACGCTTTTGCTGAAGGAATTGGGGCTGATCGACGATTTTAACGTCTATTCCTTTACCGGGCTCATCATCGCCTATTGTTATTTTCAGGTGGCGCTGGCCACGCTGCTGATCACGCCGGCGCTTGCTGCCGTCGGTCAGGATATCGAAGAGGCGGCGGCGCTGATCGGCGTCGGCAAGCTGCGGTTCTGGCTGAGGGTCGGTCTGCCCACCGTCGCACGGCAGTTGCTGGCAATCGCCATTCTGCTCTTTGCCAATGCCATGGGCACTTTCGCGACGACCTTCGCTCTGACCGGAACAAGCATCAATGTCGTCACCATCCGCATCAGCGAACTGGTATCCGGCGATATTTTCTCCGATCCCAATCTCGCCAATGCCATCGCCATATGCCTTCTGGTCGTGCTTCTCGTGCCCATCACCGCAAGCCAGATATTGGCGGGAGAAAAGCGCCGATGACGCAGCAGGGTTTCAAAGGCGCAAGCCTGTTTCTGTGGCTGATGGCGCTCATCATGATATCGCCGCTGCTGGCGACGATGTTGAATGCGGTGGCGACCGACTGGTCCGGAACCCTGCTGCCGGCCGGGCTGACGGCGGATAATTTCGTCACCATCCTGTCGGACCCGCGTTTCCATGCGGCTTTGCTGCGCTCCACGCTGGTTGCCGCAGCCGCCCTGACGATCGCGACCCTCATCATCGTCCCGGCGGTCGTTTCCGCCCATATCTACTGGCCTTCACTTGACCGCTGGTTCGCCCGGCTGGTGATCTTGCCCTATGCCGCACCCGGCATCATTCTGGTGGTCGGTTATCTCAGGATATTTTCCGCCCCGCCGCTGCAGATCGGCGGCTCACCGCTGGTACTGGTGTTGACCTATGTGCCGCTCTGCTTTTCGATGTTTTACATCGCCGTGAAGAACGGCCTGCGCAACCTCGACATCAACGAGATTCTGGATGCCGGCCGGCTGATCGGCGCGAGCGATCTCGCCATTCTGCGACGCGTCGTCCTGCCCAGCATCCTGCCGTCCATCGCGGTTGCCATCGTGCTGAATTTCGCGACGCTGTTCAGCGAATTCGTCTACGCCAAGATGCTGGTCGGCGGCAATTTCGAAACCCTGCAAATGTACATGTTCGCCCAGCGCAGCCTCAGCGGCCGCATCACCAGCGTCATCGTCATTCTTTATTTCCTGCTCATCCTTGCCTTTACCCTGATCGCCTTTCGGATGGTCCGGGAAACGGAGCGTGCATCATGACCCATCTCGCGATCCATAATATCAGCGCCATTTATGGCAACGCTACCGTTCTCGACGCCATCGAGCTTGGCATCGACACGGGTGAAATGCATGTGCTGCTGGGGCCGTCCGGCTGCGGCAAGACGACATTGCTGCGCTCCATCGCCGGCCTCGTTTCGCCTTCGTCCGGATCGATCACGCTGGACGGCCGGCGCATCGATACCCTGCCGCCGAAGGATCGCGGCATCGGCATGGTGTTCCAGCATTATGCGCTTTTTCCAAACATGACAGTGCGGCAGAACCTCGCTTTCGGTCTTGAACAGCGCCGGCTGGCAAAAAAGACCATCGACGACAAGGTCTCCGCCGCGCTCGAAACCGTTTCTCTCAGCGACCGCGCCGACCGGCGGCCGCACCAACTCTCCGGCGGCCAGAAACAGCGCGTGGCGCTCGCCCGTGCGCTGGTGCTCGAACCCAAGCTGCTTCTGCTGGACGAACCGCTTTCCGCACTCGATGCCCAGATTCGCAAGCGCCTGCGTGACGAGTTGAAACGCATTCAGCGTGAAAGTGGCCTCACCAGCATCCTCGTCACCCATGATCAGGACGAGGCCCTGTCGCTGGGCGACCGCATATCAGTGATGAATGCCGGCCGCATCGCCCAGACCGCGTCGCCGCAGGAGCTTTATTATCGGCCGGCCGACCTGTTCGTCGCCGGTTTCATCGGTGACGCCAACATCATCACCGCCGAAGACATGTCACGCATCACCGGCAACCGCTTCGAGCGGACCTGCATCATCCCGCCGCATGCCTTCACGATCGGCAATGCGGCGGACGGAAATGGCGTGGCCTTCACCGCCGAGGTGAAAGACATCAGCATCGTCGGCCCCACCGTCCGTTATCAGCTGGATGCGGCCGGCGTGGCGCTTAAGGTCGAACATGCGAGCGCGCAGGATGCGCTTTACCCGCCGCCCGGCCAGCGCATTACCCTTACCGTCGCCGAACGTCAGCTGCATTACATCTGACCAAAGCGACACCACATGGCGGCGATCCCCCGCCGCCATGCGTCAATCTGGAGACGAGGCCTTGCGCCCATCCTGGGTGGACGCGGATTTGGCCAGTGTCGAGACCTAGAGAAGCTGCCGCCTCAGCAGGGCTTCCAGCCAGTCCGCAAAGACCTGCAATCGCCGCGACAGATGCCGGCGATGCGGATAAAGCAGCGTCATCGGCATCGGTTCGGCTCGATGGGCGGGCATGACCTCGACCAGTTCGCCGTTCTCGATATGCGGCCTGACATCATAAGCCGGTATCTGGATCAAGCCGAGACCGGCCAGACAGCAGGCAATATAGGCCTCGGCATTGTTGACGGTGACGCGGCCACGCATGGAAACCGAATGCAGCGCCTCGCCTTCGAGCCATTCCCAGTTTTCCACGCGCCCGCTGGAGGGCGACGCATAATTGACGGCCCAGTGGCGGGAAAGATCATGGGGAAGCTGCGGCGTACCGTGACGCTCGATATAGGCGGGGCTGGCGACATTGATCAGCTGCAGCTTGCCGATCGGCCTTGCGATGAGACCGGAATCGCTGAGCGGACCAACGCGCAGCACACAATCGATATTGTCCTCCACCAGATCGACAGCCCGGTCCGTTACGCCAAGACTGATGTCGATCTGCGGGTAAAGATCGAGAAACTCCGGCAGGGCGGGTGCGATGACAAGGCGGCCGATCCGGCCCGGCACATCGATCCGCAGCCGCCCCGAGGGTTGCGCCGCGCTCTGCCGGAACAGGTTTTCCGCATCTTCGACATCGGCGATCAGCCGCTGGCACCGGTCGTAAAAAGCCGATCCATCCTCGGTTGGAGAGACCTTGCGCGTGGTGCGGTTGAGCAGGCGGGCGCCGACGCGTGCCTCCAGCTCCTGCACCGCCGCCGAAACCGAGGAGCGCGGAATGCCAAGCGTATCGGCGGCCCGCGTGAAACTCGTGCAGTCTACGACGCGCGCGAAGATACGGAACAGGTCGATGCGATCCAACGGACATCCTTCACTGTGCGGATTTTCTGACAAGTCATATCAGAATGGCGGCCTTTATCGCGCAATTCTAGACGATATCCTTGTGACATGAAAGCGCGGCAGTCATCGCTGCGCACCGGCAAAGGAGGCCAACCCCATGACCGATCATTCCATCAAAGGTAAAACAGTCATCATCGCCGGCGGCGCGAAAAACCTCGGCGGGCTGATCGCACGCGATTTTGCCAGCCAGGGCGCAGGCGCAATCGCCATCCACTATAACAGCCCCGCCACAAAGGCTGATGCCGAGGCAACCGTGGCGGCCGTGAAGGCAGCCGGCGCGGAGGCCGTTGCCCTTCAGGCCGATCTGACCACAGCTGGCGCGGTCGAAAAACTGTTTGCCGATGCCGTCGCCGCCATCGGCCGGCCGGATATCGCCATCAACACGGTCGGCAAGGTGCTGAAGAAACCGATCCTCGAAACATCGGAAGCCGAATATGACGAGATGACCGCCGTCAACGCCAAGTCCGCCTTCTTTTTCCTCCAGCAGGCCGGCCGCCACGTCAATGACAATGGCAAGATCTGCACCCTCGTTACCTCCCTGCTTGGAGCATTCACGCCGTTTTACGCCAGCTATGCCGGTACCAAGGCGCCGGTGGAACACTTCACCCGCACCGCCGCCAAGGAATTCGGCGAACGTGGCATCTCGGTGACGGCGATCGGTCCCGGACCGATGGACACGCCGTTTTTCTACGGTCAGGAGACGCCGGAAGCACAGGCCTATCACAGGAGCGCAGCGGCACTCTCCGGCTTCTCGAAGACCGGCCTTACCGATATCGAGGACATCGTTCCCTATATCCGCTTCCTCGTTACCGACGGCTGGTGGATGACGGGGCAGACCATTCTGGTCAATGGCGGTTACACCACCAAATAACCCCGGTCGATCTTCTTTGATGTTGTGGTGGCGAAGCGCGCAGGCGTTTTCGCCACCTTTCTTTTGGCGGGTATGATCAATTTCGACGGCTGAGGAACCATAAAAAGACGCCTGTCATATGGCCTGCATGAATATACCGATATAAAACTCCCCCATCCTGTTGACGGAGCCATTAGGGGGAAGCGGATGAATTCAGGGCGTCGCGGTGTTCTCGCTTTTTTGGGCAGCCTTGTTCTGGGCGCGCCATCCCTCGGCAAAGCAGCAAGCAAATCATCGGCCTTTGCCGAATCCCGGTCCGAATATAAGCCCCGGCATGTTCTGTGTTTCCTCGGAACAGAAAAAGGTCTGGCAGCGCTCCAACAAAGCGCCCGCACCGCAGTCGACACATTTGCTGGCGATTTCAGTATCGATGAGGAATATTCGCAGGATGAACCGGACGACCGGATGGAGCGATCCTTCAATGTCTGCTGGGATCGTGTTGACCCGGACACCTATCAGGAGGCCGACGAAGAGGCGGTCGCTGGACACGGCTCGGTTCTTTATGTGCTTGGCCCGTCGATGGACGCGGAAAATGCGGTCACGACATCGGCCAAGGCCCTGCAGTTCGTGCAACATATGCTTGACCACGGCGCCATCGCCGTCAAAGGCGAAAGCGCAGGCGTTGCGCATGGAGCACGGCGCTGGAAAGAGCTTTTCGAGCAGTCGCGCAGCGACGCCGCCGCCGGTGATCTGCTGGCGCTCGCGAGAACCTGCCGTCTCGCTTTTGCACGCCGACCGATCGGCGACGATGCCAACGGCATGGCAAGCGTCGGATTTCATCTGGTCGGGCTGCCTGATATCGAGGTGGGCTTTATCCGGAAAGACGAAAACCTGCCGTCAACCAATCCGGAGCAATTGAAGATCGCCGCGCTGATGGACGATATTGCCGATCAGATGGCGCGCGATGGTGTGGAAACGACAGTAACGGCTCATAATGCCACCCTGTCCAATGACATGCGGTATGAGGACGATAGTTACAAATTTAATCCGTTCGGCGTCGTGAGCATTCAAGACTACAAACTCTGACATGGAGGCGAGCCGCCGCTACCGATGCTATCGCCCTGATGCCCGGGTGCGAGCGCCTAAGGGGCAAGATCACTCTCTCCCGCCACAAGCTGCATTGGCCAGATGCAATGGCGGGCCTGATCGGGATAGAAAGGCGCAAAGGCCGGCATGGTCGATAAAAGCGTCTGGGCGACTGTTACGCCAAGATCATGCAGCGACATGCGAAAACTGGTCAAGCGCGGCTCCAGAAACTGGCCGCGCGGGCCGTCGCGAAAACCGATGACGGCGAGATCGCGCCCCGGTTTGAGGCCGACTTCGGCAAGCCGCCGATAAAGACCAACCGCCATCAACTCATAGATCAGCACGATGGCTGTCGGCCGCGGTCGCATCTGCAGCCACTCACTGGCGGCATGATATCCGCCCTGCTCGCTCGATTTTGTCCGGATAACCAGAGACGGATCGTATGTTATGCCGTTTTCCTCGAGGGCGCGTTTATAGGCCTCCAGAAAGACATAACCGAGATTGATGTCGTTATCGGCTGCCGCCACAGCAATGGTACGATGACCTGCGGCCACCAACCGGTTGACGGCGCTTTTCGCCACGCCTTCGAAATCGAGATCGATCCAGGCATGGTCCGTGCTGGACGAGGTGCGGCCGAGCGCCACAAAAGGCAGACGGGTCTGTTTCAGGAAATCAACACGCTTGTCGATCCGACGGGTCGAGGAAATGATCATCGCGTCAACCATGCGGCGCGCCACCATGCGCTTCAGATATTCGTCCGGATCTTCCTCGCCCGGACAGGGAAGAACGATCAGATCGAGATTGTGGCCGGAAAACACGCTTTGCAGGCCATCCGTCACGCCCATGAAGAAGTTGTCGGAATTCTCCACCGTCTGCGCGTCGCTGCCGGTCATCAGGCCGATGACATTGGTGGTGCCTTGCCGCAGGCTGCGACCCGATTGATTGGCGACATAACCAAGCTTTTCCGCCGCTTCCAGAACGCGACGGCGCGTTTCCTCGTTCACATCGGGCTTGCCGTTCAGGGCACGGGAAACGGTGCCTATCGATATCTCCAGATAATCGGCAAGCTGACGGATTCCTTTCATGCATTCCCCTCCCAAACCGGATGCGCAATCAACGCGCCCCTTTACGGTCTTGACATATCTAACATCATCGTCATAGTCTCGTAAACGTTTACGACGCTTTGCGCAAAGAGGAGTTTGCGAAAGAGTCCGGGGAGATGAGATGACATTCAACGCCGTTTTATGCGGGTGCGGAGCCATGGCCAAAGGCTGGCTGCGCGCCATTCAATCCACGCCGGAAATCGCCGGCGCGATCAGGATCGCCGGGCTGGTTGATCTGAACGAGGGCACGGCCCGCGCACTTGCCGAAGAATTCGGGCTGGTGGACGCGGTCATCGGCACCGATCTCCGTGAGGTGCTGGCGCAAACAAAAGCAGACATATTATTTGACGTCGTCATTCCGCAGGCGCGCTTTGCCGTGGTCGCGGCAGGCCTCGAGGCCGGGTGCCATGTGCTCAGCGAAAAGCCGCTTGCAGCATCGATGGAAGAGGCGGGGAGCTTGGTGGAACTGGCCAAAAACGCCGGAAAAGTCCACGCGGTGGTGCAAAATCGGCGGTTCGTGGCGGGTATTCGGCGGCTACGACGCGCCGTGGAAGACGGCATCATTGGTGATCTGACGGCCATTCATTGTGATTTTTTCCTTGGCCCCCATTTCGGCGGCTTCCGTGAAGAGATGAAGAACGTCCTGCTTCTCGACATGGCGATCCATACCTTTGACGCAGCCCGTTTTGTCGCCAATGAAAAGCCCCTCTCCGTCTTTTGCGTGGAAAAAAACCCGGCCGGTTCCTGGTATGCCCACGGGGCAAGCGCCAATGCCATTTTTGAGTTCTCCAACGATGTGGTCTTCACCTATCGTGGCTCCTGGTGCGCCGAAGGTGAAAGAACCAGCTGGGAAGCCCGCTGGCGGCTGATCGGCTCGAAGGGAATGATCCTCTGGGATGGTGAAGACGGTTTCTCGGCTTCTGTGGCGGGCGATGAACAGGGCCTCTTGCGAGGCTTCACGACCGTAAACGTTTCTGATGCCGTTTCTGAACGGGATACACGCGGCCACGCCAGCGTCATTCTGTCATTCCTGGAGTCCATCCGCACCGGCCGGATGCCGGAGACAGCCTCTTTCGACAACATCAACAGCCTTGCCATGGTGATCGGCGCGATTGAAAGCGCCCGCCTTGGTCAGCGTGTTTCCATTGCAGCATAAGGACTGAAAGACGTGAGCAATCCGGCAAAATCCATCCGTATCGGCACCATGGTCAGCGCCACCAAGGGACAGGCGGCTGAGCGCATCGGCCAGATAGCCGATCTCGGCTTTGAAAGCTTCGAGCCGTTCTTCTGGCAGACGACCAACGGTCAGGACATCGCTGAACTCGGCAAGCGCTGCCGCGAGGCGATCGGCGAACGCGACATCACCATCAGCACGCTCGGCATGTTCGGCAATCCGCTGGAAGAAACCGAGATCGACCTGCAGACATTGCAGGGCTGGAAAGACTGCATCGACAATGCCCATCATTTCGGCGCCACCTGCGTTGCGGGTTTCACCGGCCGGTTGCGCGGCAGGCCGCTGCCGGAAAGCCTGCCACGATACAGGCAAATCTGGAGCGAACTTGCAAAACGCGCCGCCGACAAGGGCGTGAAGATCGCCTTCGAAAACTGCGCCATGGACGGCAACTGGCAGACAGGCGACTGGAACATCGCCCATAACCCGGACGCCTGGGAAATGATGTTCAACGAAACGCCGGATGACAATATCGGCATCGAATGGGAACCCTGCCACCAGATGGTTTACCTCATCGATCCGCTGCCGCAGATCCGCAAATGGGCGGACAAGATCTTCCACGTGCATGGCAAGGACGCGACCATTCGCTGGGACGTCATCCGCGAGCACGGCATTTTCGGCAAGGAGAAGTTCGTCTTCATGCGCACGCCGGGCTTTGGCGACAGTAACTGGACCGACATTATTTCCGAACTGCGCCTTGCCGGCTGGTCCGGCTCAATCGACATCGAAGGCTGGCATGACCCCGTCTATCGCGACGCGCTGGAAATGACGGGCCAGGTGCATGGTCTGAACTATCTGAAAAAATGCCGCGGCGGCGATTTCGTCGTCGACCCGACATAACGGAAACCTTTGGGGAGAAGATTTCCGAAAACTGCAGCGACGATAACCAAAAGGAGGAGATTATGGGTATCGCGAAATGCATGATGGCCGGCGCATTTGTGCTGGCGGGCGTATCCGCCGGCGCGATTTCCGCCCACGCGGAGGACGTAACATTAACCCTGTGGTCGCTGGATCGTGATATCCAGCCGGCACCGAACCTCATAAACGAGTTCAACAAGCTCAATAACGGCATCAAGATCGAATATCGGCAATTGCAGTTCGATGATGTGGTGAGCGAAGCGATGCGCGCCTATTCGACCGGCAATGCACCCGACATCATCGCCATCGACAACCCCAACCACGCCATGTTCGCCGCCCGCGGCGCCTTTCTTGACGTGACCGACATGATCGCCAAGTCGGATGTCATCAAGACGGAAAACTATTTTCCCGGGCCGCTGAAATCGGTGATGTGGGACGGCAAATATTTCGGCGTGCCGAAGGCGACGAATACGATTGCGCTTTATTACAACAAAGACCTGTTCAAGGCCGCCGGGCTCGATGCGGCAAAACCGCCGCAGACCTGGGACGAGCTGGTGGAAGCGGCCCGCAAGCTGACCAACCCTTCAAAGAACGTCTATGGCATCAGCTTCAGCGCCAAGGCCAATGAGGAAGGCACCTTCCAGTTCCTGCCCTGGGCGCAGATGGCAGGCGCAACCTACAAGAACATCAATACCGAGGGTGCCGTCAAAGCGCTCGAAACGTGGAAACTGATGCTGGATGAAAAGCTGGCGTCACCGGACACGCTGACGCGCAGCCAGTGGGATTCCACCGCCACCTTCAACGCTGGCAATGCCGCCATGGTCATTTCCGGCCCATGGGAAATCGACCGCATGCTGAAGGACGCCAAGTTCGACTGGGGTGTTGCCCTGCTGCCGGTGCCTACACCCGACGCCCCCCGGTCTTCGGCCATGGGCGATTATAACTGGGCGATCTTCTCCAAGACCAAACATCCGGAAGAGGCTTTCAAGGCCATCGAATTCTTCGCGTCTCAAGACAAGGACATGTTCAAGAACTTCGGTCAATTGCCGGCGCGCTCGGATGTTCCCGTACCGCCAACCGGCAATGCGCTGAAGGATGAGGCGCTGAAGACCTTTGTCGAGCAGCTAAAATATGCGCAGCCACGCGGCCCCTCGCCCGAATGGCCGAAGATTTCCAAGGCCATTCAGGACGCTATCCAAGGCGCCCTGTCGGGACAGATGACGCCGAAAGCCGCGCTCGATCAGGCCGCTGAAAAGATAAAGCTGGTCGAAGGCTGATTGGATGGACGGGCGAGCGGAATGTCCGACGCCCATCCGCAGGGTTCCTCCCGGTGGGGTCGCCTGTCGCAAAATGCGGCGGCGGCCCCAAGCGGAGCTTGCGAGGATGTTTCATGAAAAAACTGTTTTCCAGCGTCAGTGACGGTCGCGGTTTCGACATCGTCCTTGTCGCCCTGCCCTTGGGCTTCCTGTTCGTCATGGCGGGTCTGCCGCTCATCTACAACATTGTTATGAGCTTTCAAGAAGTCGACATGTTCAGCCTGGGCACCTTCGTGCGCCCGTTTGTCGGTTTCAAGAATTACGTAGATCTGTTCCGGCAGCCGGAAACCCTACCGATCCTGATGAACACCGTCACCTTCGTGGTCGCCTCGATTGCCGGGCAATTCGCCATCGGTTTCGGTCTGGCGCTGTTCTTCTGGGTGAATTTTCCCGGCGCCACCTGGCTGCGCGGCCTGTTCCTCGTGTCCTGGGTCATGCCCGGCCTCGTCGTCGGCGCCATCTGGAACTGGATACTGTCCGGCGATTTCGGTGTGCTGAATTTCTTCCTGCGGGAAAGCGGCCTGATTTCAGGCAATATCTTCTGGCGTTCGGATGCCAGCTTTTCACTCTGGGCCGTCGTCATCGCCAATGTCTGGCTCGGCACCTCCTTCAACATGATCCTGCTTTCCGTCGGTCTTGCCTCAATCCCCGGCGATCTTTACGAGGCGGCGGAGCTGGACGGGGCGAACGCCTGGCAACGCTTCTACACCATCACCCTGCCGATGATGCGCTCCACCATCGGCGCGATCGTCTCGCTCGGGCTGATCTTTACCCTGCAGCAATTCGATCTTTTTGCCGCCATTACCGATGGCGGGCCGAACAACAGCTCCAACGTGGCGCAATATTGGGCCTGGGACCTGTCGTTCCGGCAATATGATTTCGGCAAGGGCGCAACGATCTCCGTCATCATGATCGTCTTCGTCATGCTGGCTTCCATCGTTTATGTGCGTTCCACACGGCATGAGGTGCGCGGATGAGCACCACCAACCGCAATCGCCTGATGCTGGCAATCGCCATCGTGCTCGCCATCATCTACCTCTTCCCGCTTTACTGGATGTATCTGACCTCGCTCAAAAGCGGCTCGGAAATGTTCGCCAACCCGCCCGGCTTCTGGCCGACAGACCCGCAATGGCAAACCTATGCCTATGTCTGGCAAAGCCGCAACATGGGCCGATATCTGTGGAATTCGGTGCTGATCGCCTCCGGCGCTGTGCTGTTGATCACCATTCTCGGTGTCGGTTGCGCCTATGTGCTGGCGCGGTATCGCAATGTCTGGGTGGATACCGGTCTGTTCCTCATCCTCATGCTGCAGGTTCTGCCGGCATCGCTGATGATCACACCGATCTTCGTCGGCTTCTCGCAATTCGGGCTTCTGGATTATCCGCGTCTGTCGGTCATCCTCGCTATTGCCGCAAAAAGCATGCCCTTCTTCGTGGTCCTTGTGCGCGCCACCTTCATGGCCGTGCCGCAGGAGCTGGAAGAGGCGGCGCTGGTGGACGGCAATTCCCGCGTCGGCGCATTTTTCAACATCGTGCTGCCGCTTGCCAGAAACGGCATTCTCGTCAGCGCCATCCTCATCTTCATGCAGGCATTCGGCGAATTCGTCTATTCGAAATCGATGATACAGGCGGCCGAATTGCAGCCCGCCAGCGTCGGCCTCAATTCCTTCATGGGCCCTAATACCAGCGAATGGAACAACATCATGGCCTATGCGACCATGTATGTGACGCCCATTCTCGCCCTCTTCATTCTCTTGCAGCGCCGCATCGTTTCCGGCCTGACCTCAGGAGCACTCAAATGACCCTTCAGATCGAACTTTCTGGCGTCAACAAATATTACGGCGCCTTTCATGCCCTGAAAAATATCGACCTTTCCATCAAGAAAGGCACTTTTGTCGCACTTGTCGGCCCTTCCGGCTGCGGCAAATCCACCCTTTTGCGTTCGCTCGCCGGGCTGGAAACCATATCGGCCGGCGACATGCGCATTGCCGGCACGCTCATGAATGGCGTGCCGCCCCGCAAGCGCGATGTGGCGATGGTGTTCCAGTCCTATGCGCTCTACCCGCATATGACGGTGGAGGAAAACCTCACCTATTCCCTGCGCATGCGCGGCGTCGCCAAGGCCGAGGCCCGCAAGGCGGCAGAAGAAGTCGCCGCCACCACGGGTCTTTCAAAGCTGATGAAGCGTTATCCGCGTGAACTTTCCGGCGGCCAGCGCCAGCGCGTGGCCATGAGCCGGGCGATCATCCGCAATCCGCAGGCCTTCCTGTTCGATGAGCCACTTTCCAATCTCGATGCGGCACTGCGCGTCCACATGCGCAAGGAAATTCGCGCGCTGCACGACCGCCTGCACGCAACCTCGGTCTATGTTACCCATGACCAGATCGAGGCGATGACCATGGCCGATCATGTCGTCGTCATGCGTGATGGTATCATCGAACAGCAGGGCACGCCGCTGGAACTATACGACCGCCCGGTCAATCGTTTCGTAGCGGGTTTCATCGGTTCACCGGCGATGAATTTCATTCCGGCTACCGTCAGCCCGGATGGCATTTCGCTTCTGTTGCGGTTCGGCGAAGGCGAGCCGCCGCAGCCGATCAGCAATCCGGCCGCCCTGCCGCCGGGCCAGCAAGTGATCGTCGGCATCAGGCCGGAACACATAAGGCCCGTAGCGGCAAATGGCGCGGCATTGACGCTGCCCGTTTCGGCCGTGGAAACCACCGGCTCAGCCACATTCCTCACAACGGGCACATCCACGGAACTGATCATTGCGGTGCAGGGGCGCAGCGAGGTCAAGGCCGGCGAGGTCATAGGCCTCGATATCAACCCGTCCGATATGCATCTCTTCGATGAAGAAACGGGCGTCGGCCTCGCAAGCCGATAAGCCGAAGACAAGCAAGACACCGGACCCTCGGCAAACCAAAACGGTTTCCAACGGTCCGGGTCGGTTTCACGGCCAGAGAAGAGACCTGTCCCATGTCGCGCTGTCTCCGGAGAGAACATATCGCAGCCGCTTGTGATTGCGGTCGGATGCCCCCTGCCAGAACTCCGCGACAACAGGCGCAACGGCATAGACACGCCATCCCGGGGAAACATAATCCGGATTGGCCGCGATGAGGGCCTGCGCCTCGGCCATGCGGCTTTCAAGGCCCTCGCCCGCTTCCAGAATTTCGCTTTGCCGCGAGGCGATGGCGCTGGCCCGCGAACTGACGGGCCGGTCGAGAAAATCTTCCGCACATTCACTGTCAGAAAGCATGATTGCGGGGCCACGCAGGCGGACCTGCCGTCCGAGCGCCGACCAGTAGAAGGTCAAAGCGACATGCGATCTGTTTTCGATCTGCCGCCCCTTGGGGCTCTCGGCCTTTACGGCAAAATGCCAGCCGCGCTTATCGAGGTTTTTCAGGATCAGCATGCGGGCATCGGGCCAGCCATTCTCGTCCACCGTGGACAAGGTCATGGCGTGCGGCTCGCGGATGCCGGCATTGAGGGCATCGTGCAGCCACAGGGCGAAAGCGTCCTGCGGCGTATCGGGCAGCGCAAGCGGATCACACTCCGGAAGCGGCGCTTTCAGCGACGGGATTTGGCGCAGCCTGTCTTTCATCGACAGGGCGATGGCCTCGGAACATGTCATGGTCTGTTCTCCTCTAAAATAATGGCGGGAATGGCGAAAAGCTCAGTGACCGAAAGTCCGGGCCCCAGGCCTTCAGGTCGCAGCAAGATGGTCGAAAGACCGGCGGCTCGGCCGCCGGCAATGTCGGCATGGGGATTATCGCCAATCATCCAGCAAGCACGATGCGGTGCCAGAACCTCGGCCACATGACGAAAAAGCGCGGCCGAGGGCTTCTCAAGGCCGATCTGCCCGGAGGAAAAGACATGATCCATGTAACCGGAGAGCCCGATGCTTTTTACCAGTGAAGGTAGTTCCGGCGCAAAATTGGACAGGATCACATGACGCCAGCCGGCGGCGAATAATTGCGCCAGCACCGGCATCGCCTGCGGATCAACTTCCCAGCCGATGGGATCGAGATAGATCTCACGCGAGCGTTCTGCGACCTCCGCCGCCACGCCTCGGTCCATGCCCAGTGCCACGAGCGCCGCTTCGGCTGCGGTGAAAATGGCGCGCCACCACCCTTCCGCATCCTCCACGAAGGCATGTGCGAGTTTCGCCCGATGCCAGGGAAACGCCCCGGACAAAAACGGACGGATATTGTCGGCCATGCCGAGGAAGGCGGGATCGGCCAATCCCGCTGCGGCCTCCAGCGCGCCGGTATAACGTCCCCTCCGAACGGCAAGGGTGCCCTCAAAATCCCAAACAATGTAGCGATAACGCGAAATACTGGTATTCATGCGGACAACCGGGATGAATGAGTTATAGATGGAATAAACCTCGTTTTAGAGGTATATACCTTTAAACTCATTCATGTGACATCTGCAAGACAATCGGACGCCGCGCATGGACAACGGAACATCAGAAACACAGTCGCTCTGGCGGCAGGTCGCCGCCGCATTGCGCGGGCGGATCGAACAGGGGCAGTTGAAGCCGGGCGAAAAAATTCCCTCCAGCCAGGACATCGCCCGGGAATTCAACGTCAACCGGATGACCGCGCGCAGGGCGCTGGCATCACTGGAAGAACAAGGCCTGCTGCGCATTCTGCACGGCAGCGGCACTTTTGTCAGCGAAGCGCCGATCCCTTACGTCGTTGGCCGCCGCGTGCATTTCGACCGCAATCTTGAAGCCGTGAATGCGCGCCCGGAACGCAAACTGCTGCGCTGGTGGCTTGAACCGGCGACGGAAGACGTTGCGACAGCTCTTGGTCTCGGCGCAAAAGCGCCGCTGATTGCCCTGGAAATCAGCGCTTACGCCAACGGCCACCCCATCGGCATCGGCACGCGCTTTTGTTGCGCGACACGGTTTTCCGGCTTTCCGGAAATTTTCGAGGAACTTGGATCGATCAGCGAAACGCTGAAACGGTTCGGCGTGGATGATTATCACCGTGCAAAAACAATCGTCGTCGCAAGACTGCCCGCTCCTCACGAACATCATTTCCTCAAATCATCCAAATCCCTGCCGGTCCTCGCCTATACCGCGATAGACCAGACGACGGACGGCAACCCGATATCCTGCTTCATCGGCTGCTTCTCGTCACAAGCGATCGAATTGCATATCACCGACTGAATATCGGGGAAACGCGAATGAAACGGAACATGAAGACCTGCCTTTTTATTGGCATGGCCGCCCTCCTGGCATTTGCCGCTTTCCAGCTGAAGGATTTTCACATCGGCATAGGGGAGCGCGCCATGGGCGGCTATGATGGTTCCTCCACCGACCCTGAAGCAGCCTCCGATGCTGCGCGCGAAGCAAGGGAGGCGGCAGCACGCGCAGAAGCCGCAGTCGACGCCCTGAAACGCCAGGACTAGGTGTTGCAGCAGGCTCCCGGAAACCGCTGGTTCAGCGGTTCCTGAACAGATCGATGATGTTACGGCGCGCGGTGGTTGCGGGCACGGCGGTGCCGCGATCGACCTCCCGCGCGGCGATGGCCGGCGAACCGGAGCCATCAATATCCACCCAGCGACCGGCATGATCGGTGGATTGACGCTTGAGATAGCTATATGGCGTCTCGTCCCAGCGGAGGATTTTCGGCTTCATATTGTCGAGAATGAAATCGCCGCGATCCGTCCTTACCGTGAGGACCGCATGACCATCGCCCCGCTCGTCACGGACAACGGTGATCAGCAGGTTGGAGGCCGGCAGACCGATATCCATCAGCCGCTTGCGCTTTTCCAGCACGAGGTCGTCGCAATCCCCCGCACCCTTGTAGGGATATTCCCAGTAGTCCTCGTGGCCCCACACTTCCATGTCGGAGCGCTGATCGATTTCGACATTGACGGCGCTGTTGACCGAAACCATGGTTTTCCAGTTGTCGGGCGTGAGATGAAGCGGCGGCATGGCCTTCACGGGCTGACACTCCGCCGAATGCCGCTGGCAGAATTCATAATGTCCAACCGGCTGGGAAGTGATCGCGCCCGTCGACATCGACGGCGAAGCCTCTGCCGGTGAAAGCAGACCGGCCACGGTCAGAACAAAACATGCCTGCAGCAATTTGTTGAAATAGCTCATGTTCATCTCCTGATGACATGACCTATCGCTGCCGGTTTGAGTTCAAATGAAACAAACCGCTCGACTTTTAACGATCCCGAAAATTGGCGAACCTGCTACCGCCGGGTCGTGCGACACCCTTCGTAATCGCCAAGAACGGGAATGTGAGCGGCGGCAAACTTGCCATGCGGGGATGGCCTGCCTAAGAAAGACACACCACCACGATGAATCCCCGTTACAGAGAATGTTGCATGAGCCTGTTTGCGAAGATCACCCGCACAGCCACCGTCATCATGACACTGGCCTGCCTTCCTTCTTACGCCGTCGCGCAGCAGATGACTGTCGTTCCTCCCGGTAATCGCTCCGCCGAGCAGCCGGAAATACCACGCGCTTCGGCGATCCGGACCAAGGCTTTCTACACGACCTACGAGGAAAAATTCGGCAAGACGATTAACCTCCTGAACAGCGAGCCCGCCCTTCTCAGCAAGATCAGGAAGGCAGCAGCGGCCTATGGCATCGACCCGATCCACATTGTCGGTGCCATCGTCGGTGAGCACACCTTCAACGTCTCGGCCGTGGATCGCCTGCAGACCTATTACGTCAAGGCCATTTCCTACGCCGAACTCGATATCAAATTCAGTTATAATGGCGTTTCCCTGAAGTCATTCCTCCAGCGGCCGGAATTCCGGTCCTGCGAGCCGCTTGCCACCACCTCCGAACAATGGAGTTGCCGCGATACCGTCTGGGACGAAGATTTCCGCGGCAAGGTGGTGGATGGCGCCAGCTACGAGGCCATCTCGTTCCAGCGCGCCTTCTTCCAGCCCTTTTATGCCGGGCAGACCTTCGGTCTTGGCCAGATCAGCCCGCTGACGGCGTTGCAGGTCAGCGATCTCGTCAACAAAACGAGCGGCCTGCCGAAACTCTCGGCGGACAGGCCGAAGGAAATCTACCGTGACGTCATGGACCCCGACCGCAGCATCATCTACATCGCCGCCATCATCAGAGATTCCATCGATGCCTACCGGGAAAAGGGCTTCGACATCTCGGGCAATCCCGGCATTACCGCGACGCTCTATAATGTCGGCCAGCCAAGGCGGCGCGCCGAACGGCTGCGGGTGGCGGTGGATGCGGGCGCAAAAACCCGCCTGCCGGTTGAAAATTACTATGGATGGCTGATCAACGACCGCCTCGCCATCCTGAAAAACATTCTTGATGGCAAGGGCGTCGACCAGCGAACGACATCGGACATCGGCGAGAAAACGCGATAGCGACCGTTCCGTCGCCACCTCGTCAATCCTTGAGTGAGCCGGCCATCGCGTTGGTTATGGTTCGGACGGCGATAACAATTTCGTCATCTTGAATATCTGCGGAGTTCGATTTGGACAGTCTTCTCGAAACAACAGAAACCTTCATTCGCACACATCAGACATGGGCGGGTGTGATTGTCGGCTTCATTGCCTTCGGGGAATCGATCGTCATTCTCGGGCTCATAATTCCGGCCACGGCGCTGATGCTTCTGATCGGCGGGCTGGTCGGCAGCGGCGTCATCGACCCCTTTCCCGTGGTCACGGGAGCGATCCTCGGTGCGGTACTTGGCGACATCGTATCCTACATGATGGGCAAATGGCTGGGGCCGAGCGTGGTCCATCGATGGCCATTGCGGCACTATCGCGAACGGGTCGCTGGGGTGCGGCTCTTTTTCCGGAAATATGGCTTCTTTGCCGTGTTTTTCGGCCGTTTTTTCGGACCTTTGCGCTGCACGGTTCCTCTGGTCGCGGGCATGATCGGCATGGATCAGCGCCGCTTCCAGGCCGCCAATATCACCTCCGCCATTCTCTGGGTGCCGGTGCTGCTTGCCCCTGGCTGGCTCGCGGCAAAGGGCGCCGAACAGTTTGGCGAACTCACCGAAGTCCACTGGCTGGGCCTTGCGGTTCTGGCGACGGCAATCGCAATTCTGATCGCCTTTGTCGGCGCCTTGATCACGCGACGCATGACCCCCGCGAGGAAGAGGCCAAGCCGCGCGCGGTGATGGCGCAGCGCCGGCAGATTTCGCCGTTCTGCAAGCACCCCACATCAGGCTCCAGCTGCCGGCATCAGGCCAGGCTGGATGAAAATGCTTTCCCGTCCAGGAGAAATCTGCTAATTCAGCCCGCACAAGAATTCACGGATAGCGGGATAAATTCGCCCTATGCCTGACGAAGGCGACAGTACCGACAGTAGTCGACACCGAACGAGGCTGGCTCGCGTGAAGCGCAGCCAGCCTCGGATTTTCTTGTTTTCCTCAACGCGACAGCTTTCAGCCTCGGATGTTCAGTCCGGGGCTTTACGTGTTCGCATCCATTCCCATAAAGGCTCCTGAACATGGAATTCCTAGCAGATCCGAACATCTGGATCGGCCTCGTCACCCTTATCGTTCTCGAAGTCGTTCTCGGCATCGACAATCTCGTCTTCATCGCGATCCTTGCCGACAAGCTACCACCACACCAGCGCCACAAGGCTCGGGTCATCGGCCTGTCGCTGGCGCTCATCATGCGCGTCCTGCTGCTGTTTTCGATCTCATGGATCGTCACGCTGACGCGGCCACTATTTACAGTCGCGGACTTCTCCTTCTCCGGACGCGATCTCATCCTCATCATCGGCGGCGCCTTCCTGCTCGCCAAGGGAACCATGGAGCTGCACGAACGGCTTGAGGGTGACCACAAGCCGAAGCAGGGCAAGGTGGTCCATGCGGTCTTCTGGCAGGTCATCGTGCAGATCGTCGTACTCGACGCCGTGTTCTCGCTCGATAGCGTCATTACCGCCGTCGGCATGGTCAACAATCTCTGGGTAATGATCACCGCCGTCTGCGTGGCCATGGCCGTGATGATGGCGGCCTCCAGGCCGCTGATGACATTCGTGTCGAAACATCCGACCGTGGTCATTCTCTGCCTAGGCTTCCTGTTGATGATCGGGTTCAGCCTGATCGTCGAAGGTTTCGGTTTCCATCTTCCGAAGGGTTACCTCTATGCGGCCATAGGCTTTTCCGTGCTCATTGAGGCGGCAAACCAGCTTGGCAGGCGCAACCGCGAAAAGCGCATCACCGCCGGTGATATGCGTGAGCGCACCTCCGATGCCATTCTGCGGCTTCTCGGCGGCCGGGTGGGTGAACAGCCGCTTGGCGAGACGGCCGATCTTATCGCCGAACAGGCCACCCTCAGCGACCTGTTCAAATCCGAAGAAAAGGACATGATCCGCGGCGTGCTGACACTTGCCGAACGCCCCGTTGTCTCGATCATGACACCACGCACCGAGATCGACTGGCTGGATATCGACGCCGACCCGGAGACGCTGCGCCACCGCCTGCTGGAACTCGACCATTCCCGGTTGATGCTCGCGCAGGGCAAGCTGGACTCCTTCCTCGGCGTCGCGGCCACAAAGGACCTGCTGCGCGATCTTCTGCGTGACGGCAGCCTGAACCTTGAAAGCTCGCTGCGGCAGCCGCTTGTGGTGCATGAGAGCGCCACGGCCCTGCAGGTCATGGAACAGCTGCGCAAATCTCCGTTGCAGATGGCCGTCATCATCGATGAATACGGTACGCTGCAGGGTATAGCCACGCCGACGGATATTCTCGAGGCGATCGCCGGCGAATTCCCTGAAGAAGGCGAAGAACTGCTGATTTCGGAAAAGGCGGAAGACGGCTCCTGGCTTATCGACGGCGCCGTCGATATCAGAAGGGCGTCTTATCTTCTCGACATCGATCTCGTGGATGAGGCCGATCGTTATTCCACCGTCGCGGGCTACATCCTGTGGCGTCTCAACCGCCTCCCCGAGGTCGGCGAGCGTGTTTCCGGCGACGGCTTCGCTTTCGAGATCGTATCCCGTTCAGAACGGAACATCGAGAAGGTCCGGGCGTGGAATGACGCGGTGAGCGAAGCTTAAAGCCGAACGGCCGAGAGGATGCCTAACTGGCAGCCTCTCGGCACACACGGCGTCACCCTCGGCCTCGTGCCGAGGGCTTGTCACTACCCTGAATTCAAGGAGGACCGAGGCGGTCTTTCTTTAATGTGCGGCGTCGATCATCGCGATCCAGCCGGCAGCCCGGCGGGCAGCATCCGCAAGCACGGGCTTCGGTGCCTTGAACCATTCGTTTTCCGGCAATTCACGCTTCACGCGAACGAAGTCGATGGCATCGTCAAGCGTCGGGAATTCCACCGGCAGCGTCAGGTGCAGAAAGAGCGCAACGACGGCGACGGAACGCGACCGCCCTCCCCGGCAATTGATGAGCACGCTACCACGCTCCCTCCGGGGATAGGACGGTTTGTCGGGCAATATCTGCTCCAGCGCCGCCCGCAGAATGTAATGGGCAGCAACCATCTGGGTATCGGGGTTTCCGGCGCCATCGATCAGGCCGATCTTGTAGTAGCGGATTTCGCCCGGCCCATAGACACTGCCCTCATGATCGGAAACGATTTGCGGTTGCTCCACAAAATTGAAGTCGAGATTAACGGCGCAATTGACGACGGTGGTGATGCCGTTCTGACGCAGAAGGTTGAGGTCGCTCGCGCCCTCCTTGCCGGAAATGAAAAGATCGACGCCATAAAGCGGATGCCGCTCATAGATGCGGCTGAGCTTCGGCAATTCGCGGGATTCCTGCTCTGGGGATTGGATCTTTTCCGGTTGTGGCATGTCATGTCTCCGTCGGTGCCGATATTACGTCTTCAGGCCTTCGTGGCCGGCTGGCTATGCTGCGCTTTTGCCTTTGCGGTGCGGTCTGCGGATATGGATCGCGCCACCCGCTGCAATGTCGGGTAGTTCGCCCCTTCGCCCGTGGCGATATAGCCGGGGCAGAGGAAATCGGCGGAGCCTTCCGCCACCTTTCCAAGGGTCAGCGGCTCATAGGTTCCGCCCGCGTTCTTGAGGATAAGAATGGCTGCGGCCACATCCCAGGCATTAACGCCGAAACCGGCGGCCGCATCCGTCCAGCCCGCCGCAACATGGGCGATGCTGAGCGCGGCGCTGCCAGGCCGGCGCAATGTCGAGAAGGTCTCGACAAGAGCGCCGAAATTGGCAAGCGCCGCTTCCCGCCCATCCAGCCGGAAATCACGCGAGACAGGATAACCGGTGATCAAGGTCGCCCGGGTCTCGTCTGCAACACTGCGGGAGCGCAGCTTGTCTCCGTCCAGATAGGAAGCTTCAAGGTTGGCGGAAAACATCTGGTCCGCCACGGGATCATAGACCACGCCGGCAACGGCCTCGCCGTCAATGACGGAGGCAATGGACACGCACCAGAAGGCGAGGCCACGGGCGAAATTCGCCGTGCCGTCAATCGGATCGACATACCACTGCACATCGCCGCTGCCGATCTGGCCGCCTTCTTCGCCCATGATCGCTGAATTGGGTTCGCTTGCGAGAATGACAGCACGAATGGCGGCTTCAGCACGCTTGTCATGAATAGTGACGATGTCGTGGAGATCGACTTTATAGTCCACTGCCATTTCCGAGCGGAACGCCGAAAGCAGCGGATCACGCACGGCCCGCGCAGCCGTCTCGGCGATTTTCATCAACCGCATCGAACGGGAAAGCGCCGCCTCATTTCCAGATTTGCGCTCGGTTGAAGATGCGGTCTGCATTGGCATATCCAGTCTGTTCGTTCAAAAAAGAAGGAGGAGGCGGCGCGGCCTGGGCCGCGCCAGCCGGGATTATTTCCTGTAGTTGACGCGCCAGACGTCCTGCCATTCCTCACGGCGGTCGAAGTCATCAAGGCCGGTGGCGGAATCATAGCCCATCAGCCTGTCGGCGACCTTCATAAGCCCCGAGGGTTCGTCAGCCGGCATCTTGATGTCGATATTGGTCGGCAGCTTGCCGTCCTTCATCTGCGGGGCGATCCCCTCTTCCGTCAGGACATAATGGATGAAGAGCTTCGCCATATTCGGGCTCTTGGTCTTGGAGGCGATCAGCCCAAGCTTGATGTAGGTCCAGCCGACCCATGGATCGAGGCCCGTGCAGAGGCCGAGCTTGTAACCCTTGTCGGCATTGTCGCGGAACTTGGCCGAACTGAGCAGGCCGAAAAAAGGCTGTTTCTGGCCGGGCGCACCGACAGCTTCCGCCACCGGGTCATCACCTTCGGTGGCAAGCGGGCCGTTTGCAGCCATTGCCTTGATCCAGGCGGCCGACGCGCCTTTTTCCTCTATCTCCTTGCCGAAATGGGCCTTGTAGGCTGCAGCCACCTTCTGATTTCCATGGGCTTCGAGCTGGTTGAACCAGTCCGTATAGGTGCTCTTGCTCAAGGGATCGACCATGGCGACCTTGCCTTTCCATTTCGGCTCGGTCAGTTCCCAGATGTTGCCCACCGGGCATTTGTCATGGGCTTCGGTATTATAGGCCCAGACATTGGCGTTGGTGGAAATTGCCAGCGGGTTCTGAAACTGCGCCGGGATTTTCGCTGCCATGTCGCCCGGCAGGTAATTCTCGACAAAACCCGCCGGCAGAAGCTGCGCGAGCGCCGATGGCGCATCGGTAATCAGCACCACATCGCCCTGAACGTTGCCGGACTGGCTTTCGCGGATGATCATCTCCAGCTGGCTATTGGCCGAGACCTTCACACCCGTTGCCTTCAGCCCGTATTTGGCGCTGAACTTATCGGCCATCTCGACGATCTTGCCGGTGCTGTCATAGATATTGATCGGCTTTTCCTGCTTTGCCGCCGCCAGGATCGTATCGAGATCGAAGGCCTCTTCGGCCGCAGCGGCCATTGCAGACAATCCGATCATTGCCGCAGCAATGGCTGACGCCGCTCTCAAATTGGTTCTTTTCATCGTTTCCCCTCCCAAGGAAAAGACAGGCGGGCTTGGCGCCCGCCTTCCGTTTATTTTTTGTAGTTCACCCGCCAGAAATCCTGCCAACCTTCGCGCTTGTCGAGGTCGTCGGCCGCCGTTGCGGCATCGAACGCCATCAGCTCATCGAGATGATCGGCAACCTTCGAGGGTTCATCCGCCGGCAGAGCGATTTTCGTATTGCCGGAGAGTTTGCCGTCGGCGGTCTGGGGCGCGATGCCCTCTTCCGTCATCAGGTAATGCAGGAAAAGCTTCGCCGCATTCGGGCTTTTCGTCTGCCCGGCAATCAAGCCGAAACCGGGGTAGAGAAATCCGGAAAAGGGCTTTACGCCGCTGCAAAGCCCGAGCTTCAGCCCCTTTGCCTCGTTGTCACGATATTTCGCCACCGAGGTGATGACGAAGAAGGGATCGGCCTGCCCCGGCGCACCGGCCGCATCCGCAACCGAACTTGAATCCGTCAGCAGCGGCGCATTTTCGGCAAAGGCCTTCACCCAGGCCGCCGTTGCGCTTTTTTCGCCCGTTTCCAGCTTCTTGCCGTAGAGATCCTCATAGGCCCTGGCAACATCGGCATCGTGGTGGGTTTCGATCTGGTTGAACCAGTCGGCATAAAGCGGCTTGTCGAAGAGATCGAGCATGGCCAGCTTGCCCTTCCATCGCGGCTCCGTCAGCTGCCAGATATTGGTGACCGGGCATGTGTCGTATTTCTCGGTATTGTAGGTAAACACATGCGGGTCCGAGACGACGACCAGCGGATCGCGCAGCTTTTGCGGAATATCGCCTTCCATATCCGGCGGTGACCAACTGGTGGCGATGCCTTCCGGCAAAAGCTCCCCCATGGCGGAGGCGACATCGGTTGCGACGCTGACATCGCCGACGACATTGCCGGCCCGATGCTCGCGGATCATCAACTCAACCTGCGTCGCCTCGTTCACCTTCTTGCCGCTCGCCTGCACGCCGTATTTGGCGGTGAAGGCCTGCGCGGTATCAACGATCTTGCCGGTCACCGCATAAACGGTGATCGGCTTTTCCTTCTTCGCGGCATCGATGAGCGCATCGAGATTAAAAGCGTCCTGCGCATAGACGGCCCCGCTGAGTGCCAGCGAGAAGCCAAGGCAAATTGCGGAGGCGGTCCCCCGCCGCCTGCGCTCATTGCCATTCTTGTTCTGAGTAGTGATCGTCACCAAGTGCTCCCCCCGTTATTTTTTGTAGTTCACGCGCCAGAAGTCCTGCCAGGTTTCGCGCGCATCCCAGTCGTCAAGGCTGGTGGCCATGCTGTAGGGCAGGATGTCATTAAGAACCGCGCCGATACCCGAAGGCTCGTCGGCAGGCAGGCTCACCTCTTTGTTCGTCGACATCTTGCCGTCGATTGCCTGCGGCGCGATGCCTTCAGCGGTCATGATGTAATGAATGAAGAGCTTCGCCGCGTTCGGGCTATCCGTGCCCTTGGTAATCAGGCCGACGCCCGGATAAAGCCAGCCGGCCCACGGCTTCAGCTCCTTGCAGAGGCCAAGTTTCATTCCCTTCTCGGCGTTGTCACGGAACTTGGCCGAGCTGATGAGGCCCATGAACGCGTCCTTCTGGCCGGGCGAACCCACGGCTTCGGCGGCCGCCGCATCGGCGTCGGTCAGCAGCGGGGCGTTGGCGGCAAGTGCCTTTACCCAGGCTGCGGTGGCGCTCGTCTCTGCTGTTTCGATATCCTTGCCATAGAGCGCCTTGTAGGCGGCTTTCACCTCGCCATCGCCGTGCTTGGCCATCTGGTTGAACCAGTCGACATAGGATGCCTTGCCGAGCGGATCCTGCATCGCCACCTTGCCCTTCCACTTCGGGTCGGTCAGTTCCCAGATGTTGGAAACGGGGCATTTGTCGAAAAGCTCGCTATTATAGGCCCAGACGTTGGCGCTGGTGACGACGGTGAGCGGATCCTGATATTCCGGCGGAATATTGCCGGCCATATCCGGCGGCAGCCAGCTTTCGACAAAACCCATCGGAATAAGCTGCGCCATCGCCGCCGGCGCATCGCTGATGATCGAGACATCGCCCTGAATATTGTTGGCGCGCGCCTCGCGGATGATCATTTCCAGCTGGGCCGAGGCCTTGACCTTCGCACCCTCGGCACCGACGCCATATTTCGCGGCAAAGTTCTTCGCCATTTCGACGATCTTGCCGGTGCTGTCATAAACGGTGATCGGTTTTTCCTTTTTTGCCGCCTCGATCAGGGCATTGAGGTCGAACGGCTCTTCCGCCTTCGCCGCGCCGCCAAACGTTGCGACAATTGCCGTTGCACATAACAGCCGGCTCAAACCCGTCATTGTCCGCTTCATACTGTTTCTCCTTCAGCCGTTTTTGCCGGCGTTTTCAGTTGTAGGTGCTGTTGCGTAGAACGGCGTCCGCCTCGGTGACCCGCTGTCCCTTTGCATCGAAAGCGTGCAGGGCTTCCGGCGGCACGTGGAAAAACACGCGGTCGCCGCTGTCGATACGCGGCAGGGAATGGGTGGTGAGGAACAGCGTGTGGTTTTCACTTCTCAATTCAAGAATCCAGCTGCCGCCGGTCGGCAGCACGCCCGTCACCGTCATCTCGCCGGAGAAGCTGCCCTGTGGCACGTCTTCCGGCTTCATCACGTAACCCATCGCCTCCGGCCGCATGCCGACCGAGGCAATACCGCGCAGTTGCGGATAACGCGCCGCAAAATAAGCTTCCGCCTTGTCGGCAACATCCGAGACGCCGGGCTGACCGAAGGTCAGGATATTGATCGGCGGGCTGCCGACAAATTCGGCGACGAAGCGGTTGGCGGGGCGATCATAGATATCGTTCGGCGTGCCCATCTGCTGCAGCGTGCCCTCGTTCATGACCGCGATGGTGGTGGCAAGCGTCATGGCTTCCCACTGGTCATGCGTCACGAAGACGATGGTGGTCTTGAACTCCTTGTGCAGCCGCTTCAGTTCGGCGCGCATTTCCAGCCGCAGCCGGGCATCCAGATTGGAGAGTGGTTCGTCCAGAAGCAGAACGCCGGGATTGACGGCAAGCATGCGGGCAAGCGCCACGCGCTGCTGCTGGCCACCGGAAAGCTGCGACGGGTAACGATCGCGATATTTGGCGATATCGAGCGCCTGCATGACGCGTTCGACACGAGCTTCACGTTCGGCCTTCGGCAGCTTACGCAGACGCAGGCCGAAATCCGTATTGCGCTCGATCGTCAAATGCGGCCACAGCGCATAGCTCTGGAAGACCAGGCCCATTTCACGCTTTTCCGGCGGCACGAAGATGCCATCGGTAACGGAATCGATCACCCGGTCGCCGACGCGGATTTCCCCGCCGGAGAGGTTTTCGAGGCCGGCGATCATCCGCAGCGTCGTGGTCTTGCCGCAGCCGGAAGGGCCGAGCAGGCACATGAATTCACCGTCGCGGATTTCAAGATCGAGATCGGAAACCGCATTTGCGGAATTCACACCGTAGTTTTTCTGCGCACCGCGCAGGTTGATGGTAGGCATCAGCTTCCAAGTCCTTCTGCAAGATTTGTGCGGGTCAGTTTCTGGGCCAACAGCGTGCCGAAATAGGCGATGCCGGCGATGATCAGCACCACGGCGTTGGCGGCCTGCGTGTAGTGGTAATCGACCAGTCGCAGCGAATAGGTGGTCAGCACGTCCGTGCTCGGTACGGCGAGGATGACGAAGAGGCTCAAGCCCTTGATGCCCGAGATGAAGGGCAGGAGAACCCCCGTCACCAGCGACCCCTTCTGGATCGGGATGACGATGGAGATCATGCGGCGGAACCAGCCGGCACCGGCAATCTGCGCCGCCTCTTCCGGGTCCTTTCCAAGCTGCGTCATGGCCGAGATGCCGGCGCGTGAGGCATAGGGCATCTGGTCGGCAATCAGCGCCAGTATGAGGATCGTCACCGTGCCATAGAGCGCCGGCATCGGCCCGCGCGGAACGGCAAACAGCGACAGATAGGCGGCGGCAAAAGCGATGCCGGGCACGAGATAGGGCAGGAAAGTTACCTGTCGCAGATAGACCGACAGGGCGCGCACCGGCGTGCGGATGACGACATAACCGACCAGGAGGCCGAGAACGCCTGATGTCAGCGAGGCAAGCCCGACGATCATCATCGTGTTTTTGGCGGCCGCCCAGAGATCAGGGCTCAAAAGAACGCCGGTCTGCAAAGCCACGGTGTTGAGGTTGGTGCCAATCCAGTAATCGAGCGTGAAGTTGTCGAGCGTGAATTTGGCCGGCATTTTCATGATGGTCGAGAGCGCCAGCGTCAGAAGCGGCAGACCGACGCTGAGGATGAAGATGGCAGCCGCAAAGCCGGTTGCCGGAAGCCGCATCTTGCCGAGGCGGTTTTGCCGGTTCATCGAGCCTTTCGAACCGATGGTCACGAACCGGCGCGCTTCGCGAACGAGGCGGGCATCGATCATCAGCGTGATGATGCCGATGAGCATGATCGAGGCCGCAACGACACCGGCAACACCGGTCTGGCGCGACGCAATGCTACGGAACAGCGAGGTGGACAGGACTTCGAACTTCACGGGCAACCCGAGAACATAGGGTACGCCGAATTCACCGAGGCACTTCGCAAAGATCAGCACCATGGAAGACAACAGCGCCGGGCGCATCAGCGGCATGATCACCTGCAAGGCCACTTGATAACGGTGTGCACCGAGAATGCGGGCGGAATCTTCAAGCTGCGAGTCGAAGCGGCGAAGCGCCGAGCCGAACAGCAGGATGACAAAAGGCGTATAATGCAGGGCAAGGATGATGGTGATCGGGAAACGCCCATAGGCAACCCAGTCCGGCGGAGTGAGGCCGATGGCCTCGAACCAGCCGGGCTGGCCACCAACGGTGCGGTTCTTGAACAGGGTCGTCCAGGCCAGCGCAAAGGTCCAGGCCGGCAGCATATAGGGCACGATCAGCGCGGTGGCGAACCAGCGTCGACCGAACATGTCCGTGCGGCTGATAAGCCAGGCAAGCACGGTGCCGATGACCAGCGAAAGCGCGATCGCCCCGAAAGCCACGGTCAGCGTGTTAAAGAGCGGCCGCCAGAAAAGGTCTGTCGCGACAGGCGAGAAAAACGCCCTGTCGAGATAATAAAGCGTGAGGTCGCCAACATCCTTGCCAAGACGCCGTTCATGGCCGAACTGGACGCGGACGGCGTCGAGAATAATCGAAATGATCGGAACGACGATCAGATAGGTAAAAAGCAGGGCCGTCAGAACGCCGATCAGCGTCGTCGGCTCCCGGAGCGCGACCTTGAGGCGGTATCGCCAGGCCTGCCATGCCGAAGGCGCGGTCGCAGGGGGACGCCCCAATGCCTCCGCCTTCGTCGATTCGCTTAAAAGAGCCATTATCTCTCCCCGTATGGCCACGCCATTGCCCTGACACGCCGGCAAGCATCTGCCTTCGCGAAGCCTGAAAAACAGACGGCGCGTGCGTGACCTTCAACAATGCATCAATGCTTCAGAAGCGGGCTTCCAACCCGCCCACAACGATGATCCCAGCTCCTCCCGAAAACATCGCCGGCAAAGCGGAGGTAGAATAAAAATTCCATAACTCACTTCACCTTGGAATGCATGATCCGTCTTAAAAGACGTTTTGTCAACGAAAAAATGCACACGTGATCACTATCTTATTTATTTGTTTTAAAACGTCTTTTTGTCACAAAACTGTAATTTTTTGAGCGCGACATTCAGAGGAATGTTTTTCCCGACGCGAGGGCAATGGAACGAATGAGACATTTACCCGGGATGTGCGCGGTCATCCCACTCAAGCGCAGCGGCAGGCAGCCGAAAAATTTCGATTGGAATAGCCGACGCCACATCGCCTGTGATATCAGGCATAGGATTTCGCAACCGGGGGAGTTGAATGGCGAGAGGGTTCGTGACAGCCGAAGAGGTGGCAAAAAAGGCCGGGGTCTCGCGCTCCGCCGTCTCGCGCACCTTCACTCCCGGCGGGAGCGTTTCGAAGGTGGTGCGGCGCAAGGTGCTGAAAGCCGCGCAGGAACTTGGCTACCGCGTCAATCGTCTGGCGCAGGGCCTTAATAATGATCGCTCCAACCTCATCGGTGTCGTCGGCGCCAATCTGAGTTCGCCCTTCATTTCAAAGCAGCTTGATCTGCTCAGCATCGGCCTTCTGCGCCGCGGCCTGCAATGCCTGCTGCTGAATGCGGCGGATGCGCGCAAGGACATCGCGCCGCTGATCGAGCTTCTTTTCGAGTTCCGCGCCCAGGCGATCGTCGTTCTCTCCGGCGAACCGCCGGCTTCGATCGTTGATGAATGCATCGCCAATGGCGTGCGCCTCATCCTCATCAACCAGCGTCTCGACCGCACTGACACCAATATGGTGCTGAGCGACGATTCCCACGGGGCCGACCTTGCCGCCATGCGGCTTGTGGCGGCCAAGTGCCGCAAGGTCGCGGTCATTTCCAGCGGCAGCCAGACCCCGGCGCAGCTGCGCCGCGCCGGCGCCTTCACCCAGCGCATGACCATCGAAGGCATCGAGGTCGTTCCCTGGTCCGGCGGACCAACGAGCTATGACAGCGGTTATCAGGCCGGTTGCGAATTGCTGGCCGACAAGGCGATCGATGGCGCATTCTGCGTGACCGATCTGCTGGCGCTCGGTTTCATGGACGCCGCACGTCTGGAAATGGGTCGCCGGGTGCCGGAAGATCTCTCGATCGTCGGTTTCGATGATATTCCGCAGGCCGGCTGGAAAAGCTATCAACTGACCACCGTTGCCCAATCCTTCGACGCGCTGACCGAGAAAGTCCTGACCGCACTCGACAGCGACCTGCCGGAAACCCGGCTTCAGGTCGTGCCCGTTTCCATGGTCGAGCGCATCACCGCGCGCTAACCAACCTGCTTGATGCGGCTTTCGATCAGGAGGCCGCTTTCATCGAGGATCGGATGAGCAACGGCGGCGATATGGGCGTTGATGCGTTTGAGGTCGCGCAGCATGTCCAGATGCACGGAGCTGGTCTGGATGCTATCGGCCCGGCCGTCGCGCAGGCGCTGCAGATGGCGCTCCGAAGACTGCTTTTCGAGGCGCCGCACATCTTCCTTCACTTCCACCAGCCGGCGGGCAAGATCAGCATTGCGGGTCGCGAAAACCGATTGGGCCATGCGGATATTATCCAGTGTGACGGCGAAAAGACGCTCCAGCTCATTCTTGCCGTCAGCAGAAAACTGCAGGCCAAGATCGATCTTCTTGGCGATTTCCGGACGGATGCCTTTCTCGATGATATCGCCGATATGTTCGAGATTGATGGCATATTCGACGATATCCATCGCGCGGCGCTGGTCTTTGCGGCAAAGCCCGTCATGCCCGACCTTCGAGACATAGACCTTGATGTCATGCTGAATACGGTCGACCCGGCCTTCCAGCGTGCTGATGTCGTTGAGTTTCGCGACGTCGCTATCGCGCATCGCCCCATTTGCCTGCCGCAGCATGCGCTCGATCAGGTCGCCGACCAGCAGCACCTCGCGGCTCGCACCGGCAAGTGCTGCAACCGGCTGATCGAGATCGTGACTGTCGAGATAGCTGTGGCTGCTTTCGCCTCCCTCTTTTTCCGGCAGCATTGCCTTCGTTACCCGCAAAAGCAGCGGCGAGAGCGGCCATGCGATGGCGGCAACAGCCAGATTGAAGAAAAGATGCGCATCAACAGCGAGATTGGCGTGCGAAAAGGGCGACATATCCAGAAGCACTGCGCCATATCCGGCAAGAGGCAGGGCCAGAAGACAGCCGATGGCCCTGACGATGAGGTTGCCGACAGTCACCCGCCGCGCCGCAATCGGCGCTTTCAGCGTTGCCAGCACCGGCGGCACCGCACCGCCGAGATTGGCACCGAGCACCAGCACGATGACAAGGCTCGTTTCGATGCCGCCACTTGCTGCGAGCGACAGGATGAGAACCACAATCGCCAGACTGGAAGATGCCAGTACCGCCAGGACGGCGGAGAAAATCAGCGCCACCGGCCAGGCATTGCCAAGCAATGAAATGAAGAGACCAAGCGCCGGAGATTGTCTGATCGGATCGGTCGCCGCGGAAAGAAGGTGCAGGGAAAGCAGCATCAGGCCGACGCCGGCAAGGGCCGCACCCGCTCCCTGCCGCTGCGCCGATTTTTCCCGTAGCAGGATGACGCCAGCGAGGATGAGCATCGGCGACAGCCAGCCGAGCCCGAGCGCGACAATCCACGCGGTCATCGCGGTGCCAACATTGGCCCCCAGCAGCACGATCTGCGCCATGGCCGGCGCGATAAGGTCTTTTTCAACGAAAGAAGCGACCATCAACGCGGTTGCGGTCGAACTCTGCAAGGCGATCGTCGCCACGAGACCGGCAACGAAGGAGCGAAAACCGCCCCGTGTGCCGGCTGCAAGACCGGTGCGAAGCCTGGCGCCAAATGCGCGCGACATACCGTCCTTGATCTGCGCAAGGCCGAAAAGCAGCAGCGCCACCGCGCCGAACAGATTGATGCTGACAACGACCGATTCCATCGGATCACCTCGCTTGTCGTCCATGCCGCCGGTCTGCACTCCGGGCTGCGATGCGGCGGCCCGTTGCAAAACCTTCAGATCAAACCGCTACGCGCTCATATCGTTGAGGGAGCTGAAGCGTGAGATCACGCGAACTGCCTTCAGCACGTTCCAGAAACAGGCCGAGCGCACCGAAGAAGATTTCGATAAAGCTTTGAACGGAACCGTCGTGGCAATCCGCCTCGCGGCCGAAGCGTTCCGCAAGTACCCGATAGAGCGAAAGCCGCTCTGGCTGGATATGCGGCAGGGCAAGACCCGCACCCTGACGCAGGCAATACCAATCGGCAATCAGCTCGAACATCGGCAATTCAGAAGCCAGCGCGAGACCGTCCGATGTGGCTGTGCCCTTTTTTACAATCAGGCCAATAACATCCTGCACGGTTTTATCCGCAACGGCCGCTACCACCTCGGCCGGCCATTCCTTGATGAAATAACGGTGCCTGATCAGCGCCCGTTTGTGGCCAAGCAGAAACTCACCGTAGTTACCCGCCGTAAATGCCCGGCCCTCATCTTCGCCGGCCAACACCATTTCCTGCGCATAGCCTCGGCAAATGCGGCTGTTGATCGGTAGAGCGTCCATCTCCACCGTCTCCACAGTGATTTCCTGCCGCGATGGGTGGACAACCTTGAAGGCGGGCGGAAAGGCCACCAGCGACGGCACGGCGATATTGGTGAGCGAATTCTCCCCTTCCTCGCGCCTTGTTACACCTTCCACATGCAGGTGCCCGCTGAAATGGATGGCAAGCCCGGCGTCGCGCAGCGCATCCTCCACCGCTTTGCGCGGCGTGCGGCGCACGACATTGGTGTCGCCGAACAGCGCGCCCTCGGCACCGCTTGCGCCATCAAAAGGATCGAGCGCCGGATAGTGGGAAAAGCCAAGCAACGTTTTGCCGAGCGCCTCTGCCCTATGACGCACATCGGCAATCCAGTCGATGATGAAGGGCTTGCAGCGCAAAAGCGCATTCCAGCCGCCGGAGGTGCTGTCGGTAAAAGCTGCTTCCTCACCATTTTCGAACACACCGTCGAGCGGTTCGAAAATATTGGCGTCGATCATCAGTAACCAGAGACCCGGCTCCGGCTCGACGAGATAGGAGGCGTCCATCAGCTGGTAGACATTGCGGCCATCGGGCGAGCGCACCTCGTATAGGCGGTCCTCCGCCAAGTCGGAGAGACCGAACGGCGTTTCCCAATGAATATAGTCCGGCTGGCGGAAATATCCGAAGCCCGCCATGGGGCCGAGGCCCGCTGGATAGCCCTCGCAATACATCCGGTCGCTGATGACAACCTTGTCTCCAGCCCGCCGTGCATCGCTCGAAACGGAAAGGCATCGGCCATTTTCCGTCAGGAATTCCTTGCTATGGTGCCGGCCGCGCGGGCCAAAAATATCGTGGTTTCCGGGCAATGCATAAAAGGCGGTGCCATGGGCATCGCGATGCTGCTCCAGAATGCCCTTCAGCGTTTCGCTGGTCGCCCGCTGGCCGTCATCGGTATAGTCGCCCAGCAGCACCACATGGCGAATGCCGCGCTGCCGCACCTCTTCCAGCGCCGCATGCAATGCATCGGCGCTCTCGTTGAAAACCCGGGTGGATTCGCGCGTGTCCAACCAGCTGCGCATGGTAATGCGCTCACCATCAATCTCGATGCCCGGAAATCCGAAATCGGCGGCGGTATCATGAAAATGCGCGTCGGCAATGACGGCAACGGAGGGAAGCGCACGTGTCAGCATGATTGGGCGGTCTTTCTGCCTTCTACCATGTCGATCCAGTCGGAAGCACGGCGGGCGGCGGCATAAAGCATGGGTTTCGGCGTCTCGAACCATTCGTCGGGCCGCAATTCCCGCCTGGTGCGGATTACGGAAACCGCATCGTCAAGAGTGGGGTAAAGATGCGGCTGCTGCTTGTGGAGGAAAAGCGCCACCAGCGAGACCGAACGGCTGCGGCCACTGCGGCAGTTGACCAGCACATTGCCGCCATCTGGAAACGGATAGGTTTCGCGCTTCGGCATGGTCTGGCGCAGCGCGCCGTCAAGAATGTAATAGGCCCCCAGCATCATCGTGTCGGGGCTGCCCTCCCCGTCGATCAGGCCAAGCTTGTAATAGCGGATATCGCCATAACCCACCGGGCGTCTGTCGCCCTCTTCCACCGCCGCCTGCACGAGATTGATGTCGAGGTTGACGGCGCAATTGACGACAGTGGTAATGCCATGCCGGCGCAGGAGCCCGAGATCGCTCGCACCATCGCTGCCGCCGATGTAAAGCGCAGCATTATGCGGGCCGAGTCCTTCCGCAATCAGGCTGATTGCAGGCCGGGCATAAACGGGTCCATCCATGTCATTCCTCCACATGCGCCAAGCCGCCTTTTCAAGAGCTAAGCTTCGCCTAAAATCAAGCCGATGCGACCCGCTGCCCACCGGATGGCTGCCGCTCGGCCAGAGGTATGCTCGATGCCTCACTCACACCTTTGGCAACACCACCGGCTGCCGCCAGCACCGGCCCGCCATCCTCAAGACTACCGATTTCCAGGAAAGGGCAGACATCGCCGCCAGCTTCGCTGACGAGTAGCAGCCCCGCAAGACAATCCCATGAATTCATATGCAATTCGAGATAGGCATCGGAGCGGCCATCAGCCACATAGGCAAGCGCCATGGCCCCTGAGCCGGCGCGGCGGACATTGGTGCCCATATCGAGCAGGTTCTTGACGACATCGAGATAGATGTCATTCGCCACGCGGGTCGACCAGCCCATTTCGATCGACGCCGCATCGAAACGCTCCGTCTCCGACACCCGGATCGGCAAGCCGTTGCGCGTCGCGCCCTCCCCGCGACGGGCGAAATAAAGCTCGTCAAGGGCGGGATTATAGATCGCGCCAAGCTCGGTTCGCCCGTTTTCGACATACGCGATGGAGATGCAGAAATGTGGAATGCCGCGGGCGAAATTCGCAGTCCCGTCGATGGGATCCACCACCCAGACGCGCTCGCCAATCTCCCCGCCGCCTTCTTCTCCGAAAAAGCTGTCGTCAGGAAAACACGCTGCAATGGCGCCGCGAATATGCGCTTCGGAGGCAGCATCCGTCACGGTCAGAAAGTCCTGCGGCCCCTTCATCGAAAAGCTCCGCGTCGCTTCGCCCTGAAAGCCTTTCAGCACCAGTTCCCCGGCGGAAAGAATAACGCTGCGGCAGAGTTCGGCGCGAGCCGTCAATGTATCCGGATAAGGCATCGAGTCCATGCGCAACAACCATTTCCCTTAGAGTGAACGCGTGTTCATATTGCACACGTGTTCAATGTTTTCAAGCACGATTTTTGGAGGAATTGATTGTGTCGGATCGGACATGGCCAATCCTGCCCGCGCAGGATATCCATCGCAATTGATGGCGCTGAATTAAACGCTTGTTCTGGATCACTCAAGACGTATCAGCGCACTTTGATCAATGCAAATGATGTGTTGCGACAGACAATTGTGCACATCTCGAGGTTGATATGGTTTTCCCTCGATTAACCCTGTGTATTTTCAATGATGTAACTGTATTTATGTTATCAACGCCGCTCTCTACTTGATGAGCGGCCAATGAAAATACTAACTGCCAAACAAAAATTTCAAAATTTCATGTCTGTTCGATCTGACAATCCGGACTTGCTGAAAGCACAGTATCGCGCCTTCACACGGCAGATGCCGATGATGTATTTCATACTGCTTTCAAGTACATGGGCGCTGGCCATTACGCATATGCAACTGGCGCCGTTTTGGCTCACCATTGGAGTGCCCAGTCTTTTCACCCTTGGCTGCACGCTCCGGGTCGCATTCTGGTGGAAGACGCGCGGCATAGATCCGAAGCCGAAAATGGCCCATGCGGCACTCCAGCGCACAAACCGCCTGGCGGTCGGCATCGCCATGGCATTCACGCTATGGTCTTTTTTGCTGGTGCCTTACGGGGACGCCTATATGCAGTCTCACGTCGCCTTCTACATGGCGATCACGGTGATTTCCTGCATCTTCTGTCTGATGTATGTGCGCTCTGCCGCCTTCATTGTCACCCTCATCGTCAACGGCGCGTTCATCGTCTTCTTTCTGGCATCACGGCAACCGACATTCATCGCCATTGCCATCAATGTTCTGCTGGTCTGCGCCGGCATGATGTCCATCCTGTTGACCAACTACCGCAATTTCGAACGTATGGTCGTCTCGCAGCAGCGTACGGAAGCGCTGAGCAACGAGAACCTGCTGCTTGCCAATATGGACAGCCTGACGGAGCTGCCCAATCGCCGCGCTTTTTTCACCCATCTGGAAGTCGAGCTGGAAAAAGCCAGAGCCGCAGGAACCCGGCTGGCATTGGGCGTCATCGATCTCGACGGCTTCAAGCCGGTCAACGACCTCTATGGACACTCCGTCGGCGACAGACTGCTGGTCAATGTCAGCAAACGCCTTACCGCCAATCTGAAAGCCAGCAGGGCGTTCCGGCTGGGCGGCGACGAATTTGCCATCGTTGCTCCGATCATACCCGATGATGCGCAGCTCGTTGCCAATGCCAATGCAATTTCAGAACAACTGAGAGCGCCCTATCATATGCCGGAGGGAACGGTGCATGTTTCCGCCTCGATGGGGATAGCCGTCTTTCCACATCTCGCCTCCACGCTGGAACAGCTTTTCGACAGGGCAGATTATGCCCTTTATCATGCCAAGAAGACCCGGCGCGGCGATGCCGTCCTGTTCGACGCGGAACACGAAAAGCAGATCAATATCGAAGCCCGCATCGAACATCTGCTCAAGCAGCGCGATATGGAAAACGAGCTTTCAGTGGTGTTCCAGCCAATCGTCGATATACACGATGGAGGAACCGACGGTTTTGAGGCCCTGGCGCGCTGGCATAGCCCGATCCTCGGGCACGTGCCGCCCACCCAATTCTTCTCCATTGCCGAGCGCGCCGGCATCGTTAGTTCGCTGACGCGACCGCTTCTCAAGAAGGCGCTCGCTTCCGCATCACAATGGCAGCCCTCCATCAGGCTGTCATTCAATCTCTCGGCCCATGATCTCAATTCCTGCGAAGGTGTGCTGTCCCTGATCGGCATCATCGAAAACAGCGGCTTCGATGCACGGCGTCTTGATCTCGAAATTACCGAAACGGCCTTTGCGCATGATTTCGAGCAGGTCAGGCAGTCGGTCGAAATGTTGCGGCGTCTCGGCTGCGGGATTTCTCTGGATGATTTTGGCACGGGTTATTCCAGCCTGACGCGGCTGCACGCCCTGCCTCTCACCAAGATCAAGATCGACCGCAGTTTCGTGACCGACCTGCACGAAAAGCCGGCGAGCTACAAGATCGTCAAATCGCTTCTCACCCTCAGCCGGGATATGGGACTGGAATGTGTGGTGGAAGGGGTCGAAACACCGGAAGAGCTTGCAGCCCTTGAAGGCCTCGGTGCCACGCTGGTGCAGGGCTATGTTTATGCGCCGCCGCTGCGAGAAGAGGATGTCGATGAATTTCTTTCTGGACGCCGCGCGGCGACCCACAACAGCGCAGGAAAGTCACAAGCTGCCATTGCGAGTTGACCTGATCGTAGAGGCAAACGGCCGCCCTTTTTCGGCCGGCAGGTAGAGGAGGACCAAGCGCCTCCTGCAGAAGGGCTGCCTGCTCTTCCAGTTGTTCGGACGGGCATCCGCCACGGACCCAACAATGTACCGATGAGAAATAACCTGCCTTTGCCCGCCGCAAAATTGGATGGAACGGTTTTGCAGTGCGGGAGTTTGTTTTGTGCAAACCAAGACAGGAGGAAGAACAATGGATCACACCAATCACGTACGTCTGGTTGAAACGGAACTCACACCTTCGGTGCTCGAAGGAGCGACCGTTTATGGTGCGGACGACCACAAGGTCGGCAAGGTTGACCATGTCCACGGCGTTGGAGCCGGCAGCACCGCGATCATCGATGTCGGCGGCTTCCTCGGCATCGGCGCAAAGCCCGTGGCCGTGCCGCTCAGCGATCTGGATTTCATGCGGGATGAGGACGGTGATGTCCACGCGGTTACGTCATGGACGAAGGACCAGTTGAAGGACATGCCCGAGCATCGTCACTAAATCCATCTCACCAGACTTCAGAAGCGCCCGGCCATTCGCCGGGCGTTCGTTTATATGGGTCACTCCCTGCCCGCTTCCGCCGGCAAATGGAACGCTTGCGCATGTCAGGCATTTTCATTGCGCGCAATAATTGATTGCAAGGCATTCAAGGGGACAACAATTGAACAGTCAGATTCAGGCCAGCCCGCTGAGCATTGACGACGTGACCGTCATCGATGACGAAAAGGTCAAAAAAGCCGTTACCGCCGCCGCCCTCGGCAATGCCATGGAGTGGTTCGACTTCGGCGTTTACGGTTTTGTCGCTTACGCCGTCGGCAAGGTCTTTTTTCCCGAAGCTGCTCCCGCCGTTCAGACGGTGGCGGCACTGGCAACATTTTCGGTGCCGTTTCTCATTCGTCCTCTCGGCGGCATTTTCTTCGGTGCGATGGGTGACAGGTTCGGACGGCAGAAAGTCCTCTCTCTCACCATCATCATCATGGCGGCCAGCACCTTCTGCATTGGCCTCATTCCGGGTTATGCGACCATCGGCATATGGGCGCCGATCCTTTTGCTGCTCTGCAAGCTCGTTCAGGGCTTTTCCGTCGGCGGCGAATATACCGGTGCGGCCATCTTCGTGGCGGAATATGCACCGGACCGCAAACGCGGTTACCTCGGAAGCTGGCTCGATTTCGGTTCGATTGCCGGCTTCGTGCTTGGCGCGGGGTTTGTCGTGCTGCTCAGCACCGCCCTGGGAGAGGCGAAATTTCTCGACTGGGGCTGGCGCATCCCGTTCTTCCTCGCCGCGCCGCTCGGGCTCATCGGCCTTTATCTCCGCCACGCCGCGGAAGAAACCCCGGCCTTTACCGAACGCCTGCAGCGTGCCGAGGAAGAGGATCGCCAGTCGCTCAAGGAGCGGCCGATGGTGCCGATCGCGGAAATCGCCAGAGAGCATACAAGATCGCTGGCGATCTGCATCGGCATGGTTCTCGTCACCAACGTGACCTATTACATGCTGCTCACCTACATGCCGACCTATCTGTCGAAAACACTGAATTACAGCGAGGATCACGGCGTTCTCATCATCATTGCTGTCATGGTCGGCATGCTGTTCGTCCAGCCTGCAATCGGGTTGCTCAGCGACCGGATTGGCCGCAAGCCGTTTCTTGCCGTCGGCAGCACGGCGATCCTGCTGTTCTCGCTGCCGGCCTTTCATTTCATCGCCAGTGGCCAGGTGGTGCAGATATTCTTCGGGCTGCTCATTCTCGCAGTTGCGCTCAATTGCCTGATCGGCATCATGGCTTCGACCTTGCCCGCCCTCTTCCCGGCCCGCATCCGCTACAGCGCTTTGGCAATCGCGTTCAATATCTCGATCATCGTCGCCGGGCTGACACCAACGGTAACCGCCTGGCTGGTAGAGGTGACTGAAAACATTTACATGCCGGCTTATTACCTCATGGTCGCAGCCGTCTTCGGCATCGTCACGACCTTCTTCCTGAAGGAAACGGCCAACCGGCCGCTTTATGGCGATACACCAAATGCCTCCAGCCGAAAGGAAGCGAAATCGCTTCTGGCCGAGCAATATCTGCATATTGAAAAAAGCGTCGAGGAGATTGACGAGGAACTCGTCAAACTGGAGGAGCAGAAGAGGATTCTGCAGGCCAAACGTGACGAACTCGTCGGCCGCCATCCGGACCTGACCTGACAACGCCATATCAAGAAACGAAATGCGCGGCGGTGCATCCTGCACCCCGCGCATTCGCTTTAGTGGCTTTCAGCGATCATCTTTGAGACCAGCTGTGTCCTGTCTCAGACGGCGAGGAAACCGCCATCCACAGGCAATACGGCGCCGGAAATCATCTTGCTGTCATCCGACAGCAGCAGCGCGATGCTCTGTGCCACCTCTTCGGCTTCGGCAAAACGGTTAAGCGGATGGCGAACCATCATCGGCTGGCTCTTGACCGGATCGTTCCAGGCTTCCGCCGCCAGTTCGGTGAGCGTGATCGTCGGGGCAACGGCGTTAACGCGGATTCCGTGTGCGCCAAGTTCCTTGGCAAGAACACGGGTTGCGCCTTCAAGACCTGCCTTCGACGCTGCGTAACACAGGTGATCCTGAAAACCGCGATGGCCGGCGATGGACGTGATGTTGACGATGGCGCCACCGCCACCCTTGGCGACACGAGCGCGGGCGAATTCCTGGCAGGTGACGAGAGCGGCACGCAGGTTGATGCCGAGAACGGCTTCATAACCCGCATCGCTCATGTCGAGCACGCTTTCCAGCACATTGATGCCGGCGCTGTTGATCAGGAAGTCGCACGGGCCAGCTTCCGCCATGGCGGCACGGGTGGCGGCGACATCGGCAAGATCGACGCGGATCGAACGGCCACCGATTTCGCTTTTCAGGCTGTCGAGATCGGACTGCGTGCGGCTGATCGCCACCACTTCCGCACCGCGTGCGGCCATCAGCTGCGCACAGGCGCGGCCGATGCCTTTGCCTGCGCCGGTGATGATGACGGACTTTCCGGAAAACTGCATGGAATCCTCGTTATTTTGCGGCCAATACGGCCGGATGATCTAAACTTGTGACGCGGCTCAGGAATGGCTGGCGGATCGAATGGCGCGCGCCGCATTTTGCAGGGCCAGAAACGCGTCGTACCGCGACTGATGAACCTTCTGAAAAGCAGGATCAGGCGAAGCACAGCTGGCGATCCGCGACATGGCAGGCATCGCCGCCATCAGGTCCGGATAGGTTCCGGCGGCAACCGCGCCAAGCATCGCAGATCCGAGAAGCACCGGCTCTTCGCATTCGGTGAGTTCGACCGGGAGGCCAGTCGCATCGGCCAGCAACTGCCGGGCAAGCGGATGAGCGCCGGCCCCACCGCTGACACTGATGGTTTCCACCAGCGCGCCGTTGCGGGCCTGTGTTTCGATGATCTGGCGAAGCCCGTAACCGAGGCCAAGAAGCCCCGCAACGTACAGCGCGACGAGCGAATCTACACCGGTTTCCATACCGTAGCCGGCAATGATGGCGCGGGCATGCGGATCGGCGAAAGGTGCACGGTTGCCGAGAAACTCCGGCACCACATGAAAATCCTCGGCGACTTCAGCTGCGGCGGAAGCGGATGCGGCAAGGCCGAGCGCGCGGTCGGCAAGCCAAACAGGCAAGGCTTTGCCTTCCTTCTCGGCAAGTGCCTTCGCCTCGGCAAAGGCCGGGTGCAACTGCACCAGATAATCGATGGCCGCACCGGCAGCAGACTGGCCGCCCTCATTCAACCATGCGCCGGGAACCATGGCGGAATAATAGGGTCCCCAGACACCCGGCACGAAGGCGGGGTCAGTGGTGGTGGTCATGGTGCAGGACGAGGTGCCGAAGACATAACCAAGGCATCGCGATGCATCACCGCCCGCAGCCACCGTGCCAACGCCACCGGCATGGGCATCGATAAGACCCGCCGCAACCGCCGTGCCCACAACCAGCCCCATGGCTTTTGCCGCCTCTTCGGTCAGGCCGTTACCCAGCGCCGTGCCCGGATGGACCACGCTTTCACCGATGCGGCGGAAGCCCTGTTCGGCGAGATCGCCAAGCCCGATGTGGTTGAAATATTCCGCATCCCAACGGTTTTCATGGGCAAGATAAGTCCACTTACAGGTTACCGTGCAGGCGGAACGATCAAGCGCGCCGGAAGCCTTCCATGTCAGAAAATCCGTCAGGTCGAAGAAATGCTCGGCACGGGCATAGACATCCGGCCTGTTTTCACGAAGCCATAAAAGCTTCGGCGTCTGCATTTCGGGAGAGATGCGGCCGCCAACATATTTCAGGACGGCATGCTCTCCAGCATTGATGCGCTCCGCCTGTTCAACGGCGCGGTGATCCATCCAGACGATGATATCGCGTTCGGGATGATCGGCAGCGCCAACCGGCAGGGTCTCATCACCAGGCCCGCGAACAACCAGCGAGCAGGTCGCGTCAAAACCGATGCCGGCAACTTCGGCCGGATTAATGCCGGCGCGGGAAACGCTTTCGCGCACGCTGTCGCAAACCGCCTGCCACACCTCACCGCTCGACTGTTCGGCAATGCCGCCATCCTCGCGGTGCATGCTGATCGGGCGCTTGGCGGTAGCGAGAAGCTTGCCTGCGACATCGAAGACACCGGCCCGCGCCGAGCCTGTCCCGACATCGACGCCAACAAGGTAGGAAGCCATTTGCGATACTCCTCGGAGCGGATCATCCGGTGCTTGAACGATATGGAGCGGCTGGACCGGTTCCGATTTCCCCAGCCGCTCCAGAAGTTTTTAAACGCGGTCGAAGTTGGTCGGAAGAACCAGCATGTCGCGGATGGTGACGGTGCGCTTGCGCGTCAGCATGTAGATGACCGCATCGGCCACTTCGCTCGCATCGATAAGGCTACCCGATTCCTTGGCCTTGCGGAGATTTTCCTCCGGCCAGTCCGCCAGAAGTGCTGAGACGACCGGGCCGGGAGAGACCTGTGCGACGCGCACGCCGTGCGGGATCATCTGGCGGCGCATGCCCTGTACGAAGCTGGTAATCGCCCATTTCGAGCCCGAATAGACCGGCTCCCAATAGGTCGGGAAATGACCGGCGATCGAGCAGGTGACGATGATATCGCCCGTCTTGCGCTCCGACATGTGCGGCACGACGGCCTGCACATTCTTCATCACGGCGTTGACGTTGAGGTTCAGCATCTTGTCGATGGCTTCAGGCGTCGTTTCGGTCAGCTCACCGCCGATATAGGTACCGGCGTTGCAATATAGAATGTCGATATGATCGACCTTCCCGAGGATTTCCGGGATCATGGCGTTGCAGCTATCGGTATCGAGCAGGTTCGTCACCTGCGGGATGGCGCGGTCACCAAGCTTGGCGGCCAGATCATTCAAGGCTTTCTCGTTCCAGTCGACCATGACCACGGTTGCGCCCTGTTCCAAGAGCGCTTCTGTTGTGGCAAGCCCGATGCCGGATGCGGCACCGGTGATGACCGCGATCTTGCCTTGCAGCGATTCAGACATTTAATTCTCCTGCGTTTATGAAGATATTTCCGGGCCGGCTCAGCGCCATTCGCGCCCGATATAGATGGCCAGCAGAATGATGCCGCCCTTGATGACATCCTGCAGATAGGGGTTGATGCCCATCAGGTTGAGGCCGTTATTGAGAATGCCGAGCAGCACTGCGCCAATCAGCGTGCCGAGGATGAGACCCCTGCCGCCGGCAATCGCCGTGCCGCCGAGAACGACCGCCGCGATGGCATCCAGTTCGAAGCCGACGCCGGCATTGGGCTGGCCACTCATCAGGCGGCCGGTGAGGATGAGGGCGGCAAGTGCTGCGGTGACACCCGAAATGCCATAGACGGCAAGTTTGACACGCTGGGTCTTCACACCCGAAAGGCGGGCGGCAAGTTCGTTGCCACCGAGTGCATAAACGTGGCGGCCGAAAGCCGTGCGCTGCAACAGCACCCAGGCAATGGCATAAATCACCACCATGATGATGACCGGTACGGGAACGACACCGACGCGACCGACGCCGAACCAGGAAATCCAGCTCGGAATGCCGCTGACCGGATAACCGCCGGAATAGATGAGGCCGAGGCCACGTGCCATGCCCATGGTGGCGAGCGTGACGATGATGGCCGGCATCTTGCCCCAGGCGACGAGCGCACCGTTAAAGATACCGATGCCGAGACCGATGAACAGGCCAGCCGGCAAGGCAACCGCGGGAGACAGGCCGGTATTCACCATAAGCCCGGCCGACAGCGTGCCGACAAGCGCCATGACCGCACCGACCGACAGATCGATGCCGCCGGTGAGGATGACGAAGGTCATGCCGACGGCGAGAATGCCGACGACGGAAACCTGCCGCAGCACGTTCATGATATTGTTGACGCTGAAGAAATTGTCGCTCGCAAGCCCCATCAGGATCGATACGACAATCAGGCCCGCCAGAGGCAGGGCGAGCGGCGAACGCAGCATGGCGCCGAGACTGAAACCGCCCGTTTTCGCGGCAACGCCGGTGTTTGCATCAAGCGACATGTTCAACTCTCCCGGTGGTGGCGTTTGTCATTATTGTTTCTGAATTGATGTCTTCGCCCTCGACCGTGGCAACGATGCCGCCGGAACGGAAGACGCAGACCCTGTCGGACATGCCGATCACTTCCGGCAGCTCCGAGGAGATCATGATGATCGAGTATCCCTTGGCAGCGAATTCGCGCATCAGCGAGTAGATTTCCGCCTTCGCACCAACGTCGATGCCGCGTGTCGGCTCGTCGAAGATCAGCACGCGCATGTCATGGTTCAGCCAGCGGGCGATGACGATCTTTTGCTGGTTGCCGCCCGATAGCGTGTCGACGCGGGCATAGGGCCCCTGCGCCTTCACCTGCACCTGCGCCATGGCCTTTGTCGTGTGCTCCAGTTCCTTTTTGAGATCGAGGAACCAGTGGGCCTTGCGGTATTTGCGGTAATTATTCAGCGAAATATTCTGCAGTATGGAAAAACTGGTGATCAGCCCCTCCTCCTTGCGGCTTTCCGGAAGCAAGCCGATGCCGCGCATCAGCGCTTCATCAGGGCCGGAAAAACGCGTGTCCACGCCATCGACCTTGATCTTGCGGCGCGAGGCGGAATGCGCGCCCAGCATGGCGAGAACCGTTTCCGTGCGGCCCGAGCCGACAAGTCCGGCAAAGCCGAGAATTTCGCCCTTGCGCAGCGCAAAGCGCGAGACGGGGCCGCCCTTCTTCAATTGCAGCTCTTCCACTTCGATCACCTTTGCGGCGGAAGGATCGAGCGGCGGCTTTGGCGGGAAGCTGGATTCGATGCGCCGGCCGACCATCATCTCGACGAGACGATCGTTGTCGACCTCCGAAGTCAGGCAGGAACCGATAAGCTCACCATCGCGCAGAACGGTGATGCGGTCGCAGATCTCGAATATTTCTTCGAGGTGATGGGAAATGAAGATGATCGCCACGCCCTGACGTCGCAGTTCACGCATGACCTTGAACAGATGTTCGGTCTCGGACGGCGTGAGCGTCGCGGTCGGCTCGTCAAGCACGAGAATGCGGGCATCGAGCGACAGTGCCTTGGCGATTTCGACAAATTGCTGCTGGGCAACCGAAAGGCGATGCACCGGCACGTCGAGCGGAACATCCACGGCCAGACGGCTCATGATCTCGGCCGCGCGCTTGCGCATGGCGCCCTTGTTCAAAAGGCGAAGCGGCCCACGGATCTCGCGGGCAAGAAACATGTTTTCAACGGCATTGAGATAGGGGATCAGGCTGAATTCCTGAAACACGATGCCGACGCCGGCGGCAATCGCCTCGTCATAATTGGCGAAGCGGCGATCCTTGCCGTCAATGCGGATCGTACCGTCCGATGGCTGCAAAATGCCGCACAGGATCTTCATCAAAGTCGACTTGCCGGCACCGTTTTCGCCCAGAAGCGCATGCACCTCGCCGGCGCGCGCCTCAAGGTCGACGCCGCGCAGGACTTCGATCTTGCCAAAGCTTTTTCTTATTCCATTCAGTTCCAGCATTTCACCCTCCTCAATGGTCGGGATTTAACCCCGCCCCCATACGAGATGGGGACGGGGCCTGGGAGGAGTTCTTACCAGCTGAACTCGCCGGCGTTTTTGCTGTCGACGACCATAACGTCGATCGGGACTTCCTTCGGCACGACGCGAGCGCCCCACTTCTGGGCAAGCGCCATGGCAAGGCCGACACGGACCTGATCACGCGGGAACTGCGCGGTGGTTTCGATGAAAGGACCACCCTCGGCAATCGCCTTCACTGCTTCTGGAGCACCGTCCACCGAGGTCAGCTTGATGTCCTTGCCCGAACCCTGAATAGCAGCGAGTGCACCCATCGCGCCGCCATCATTCACCGAGAAGATGCCGGCGAGGTTCGGACGCGACTGGATCATGTTTTCAACGACGCCGAGAGCAACGGAGCGGTCCTGACGGCCGTTCTGCGTATCGACCAGCTTGATCTCGGCGAATTCTGCAAGAGCCGCCTTGCAGCCTTCAACGCGCTGCAGGATCGGCACGACCGGGATACCGTCGAGGATTGCGACTTCACCCTTGCCGCCGAGCGCGTCACCGAGATGCTTGCACGACTTGTAGCCCGCGTCACGGTTCTTCGAGCCGACGAAGGTGTCGACCGGGCCGTTTGCGTTGGCGTCTACAGCAACGACGATCACGCCGGCAGCCTTTGCAGCATGCACGGCGGCTTCGATACCGGCGCTGTCCGTCGGGTTGAGGAGCAGAATGTCGATCTTCTGCTGAAGCATGTCTTCAACGTCGGAAATCTGCTTTGCCACATCGTGGCCGGCATCGGTCACGACGACATCTGCGCCGATGCTTGCTGCGGCTTCTTTCAGCGCTTCCTGCATCGATACGAAATAGGGGTTGTTCAGCTCCTGGAAGGTCATGCCGATCTTCAGCTTTTCCTGCGCCAGCGCCGGAGCAGCCATCATTGCGATTGCGGCTGTTGCCATCAGAAACTTGGATTTCATTTTCATCTCACTATTCCTCCCGTTTGGAAAGTTGGGGCAACAAGTGCCCGTTTCCGGACAGCCCTCTGCCCGAATTCTAAAAAATCGGCGATGTGTCGCTGGTTTAATCCGCCATGACCGCTGCCTTCTGGGCTGCGAATATGGTTCGGAACCTCGACGGCGACATTCCTTTCAATTTCAGGAAATGCCGGTTGAAATTCGAAAGGTTGGAAAAGCCCACCTCGTAGCAGACCTCCGCCACCTTCACGTCCTGATCTGCCAAGAGCATCTGGCAGGCAAGATCAATGCGTAACTGATTGCGATACCGCACCAGCGTCGTTCCCGTATGACGCTTGAAGGCTCGGGAAAAGGCGCTCGGGCTCTGGCCCACCATGTCGGCAAGATCGATCTCCTCGACCTGTTCGGTCAAATGCTGGCGCAGATGCGACAGAGCGCGGTTGATGCCGCTGTCGCCGATGCCGGTCAAATCAAGTTCATAGCTCAGGCTTGCCAGCACTTCTGAAGACGGCGCGTTGACGAGCAGATCGAGAATTTCCCAGAAAAGCGCGAGCCGCGTCAGCCCCTGCGCCTCGATCAGCCGAAGCACCAGCGGGCGAACCCGGTCGCTCGTCTCGTCGTCAAACAGAATGCCGCGGCGGCTGCGATCCAGCAGGGCGCGCACCACATCCATTTCGGCCATGGAGGTGCAGGCATCCTCGATAAAGCTCTCCGGAAACTGGATCACGAGAGAGCGTGTCGGCACGATCTCGTCCGGCTCGATCTCGCTGATCCAGTTCTGGGGGAGATTGGGGCCGGTCATGATGAGTTGACCGGGAGTGAAGCGACCAACAAAATCACCTATGTAGAACGTGCCTGACGTGGCGACGACAAGATGGATTTCGTATTCGGGATGATAATGCCAGCGCACGGTGCGGAACGGATAGCCATGCCGCCAGGCGGCGAAGGATTCGCCCTTGCGGATGTGTACCAGTTCCAGATCGGGCTGCATTAATATTCCTCCCATCAGTCACGTCCGCCGCATTTGCGGAGCAAGGCCATTCCTCTTTATGGCTCGTCCCAGGCGTTAACAGGGAGCATATGGCCTGCCGCGCATTTACTTCCACATCAAGCCGGGGAAATTACCGATACTTTTTTGACTCTTTTTTGTCGGAAATTGAATAGTTGCATGCAGAGGCTGCCAATTAAGCTGGCAGTTGCGCTGATTTTTTCGCGCAATTTTGCGTGATACGCCGATATAATATGCATGTCGGGGAGAGATTTGATGAATTTTTAGAGCGCGAACGACCGATCACCGGCAGTTCGCGCTTATACTTTTCCGCAGGGCATCTGCCGCTCAGTCATCAGCGGGCAATTGGCCTGATCGTTATTGCGGCATCAGAATCTGCAGCTTCACATCCGTATCCCGTGCCTCCACCGCACGATCAAAACCGGCGATGCTGTCTTCGAAGGGAATGGTTGCGGAAATAAGCGGCTTCAGATCGACCTTGCCGGATGCGATGAGGGCAACTGCCCGGTCATAAACGTTGGCGTAACGGAAAACCGTCTCAACCCGAAGCTCCTTGGCCTGCAGGCCAACAATATCGACCGGCACCGGATCAACCGGCATACCGACAAGCACGATTGCACCGCCGGGCCGTGCCAGTTTCGCCATGCCAAGCACGGCAGGTGCGGCGCCCGAGCATTCAAAGACGATGTCGCAGCCCCAGCCGTCCGTAGCAGCTGCCACGGCTTCGGCAAGATTACGCTCGCGGATGTTGACGGTCTCGATACCGTCATAAGCGGCGATGATATCCAGCTTCGGCTGAGCGAGATCGGCAACGATGACCTTGGCGCAACCGCCGGCAAGTGCTGCCAGCGCCACCATCATGCCGATCGGGCCGGCACCGGTGACGACGGCGACATCGCCCGGCTGGATGCGCGCTCTGAGTGCCGCCTGCATGCCGATGGCGAAGGGTTCCACCATGGCGCCTTCGGCAAAGGACACATTGTCCGGCAGCTTGTAGGTGAAGGCGGCGGGGTGGATGACCTCAGGCGTGAGGCAACCATGGATCGGCGGTGTCGCCCAGAAGCGAACGGCGGGATCGACGTTATAGATGCCGAGCTTGGATGCGCGCGACGTCGCGTCGGGAATGCCAGGCTCCATGCAGACACGGTCACCGGCCTTCAGATGCGTCACCTCTGCACCGGTTTCGATGACGGTTCCCGACGCCTCATGGCCGAGCACCATGGGAGCATTGACGATGAAATGGCCAATCTTGCCGTGAGTATAATAATGGACATCCGAGCCGCAGATGCCGACCGTATGGGTGCGGATGCGCACATCCTTCGGTCCGAGTTCACCCGAAATGTCAAAATCCCTGAGCGAGAGCTTGCCTTTTTCTTCCAGCACCAGTGCTTTCATCTCATTCTCCATGGTTTGCGATACGCCTGGCAGCGAGTTCAATCAGCGTGATGGCGTGCAACTTCGGCAAAAGTAAACAGAAATCCACCGGATCGGCCGGTTTTTCTTCACGAGGGAAAAACTGTATCGAGGCGCCCGCGATTTCTCATCACCGGCCGGGCGTCATGGCTTTTCCAGAGCGGAAAACAGGACATGATTCGTCTGCCCATGCCGGGGCATTGCCTTCCCTGCAGGGCCTAACGAAACACCCCGCCCTAGAGCTTTTCACCCGGCAACCGGCTTGCCTGTTTCACCCACTCAGCGAACTGCGCCTCATCGAAAGCGCCCTCGTGAATATCCAGGTAACGAACCTTCGGCTGCTTCGACGCACCGGGCGGTGGCGGCTCCAGGGACGCACCGTTGAAGAAACTAACTTTGATATATCTGGCAAAACAGTGAAGGCCGAGGAACCAGACGCCATCCTCCATGCCGTAGAGAGGCGAGTTCCACTTTACGGCCTTGCGCACGCCCGGCACCAGGTTTTCAATCAGCGCGTCGATCCGCGCTCCGACCGGGCTTTTCCAGCCGGGCATGGCGGCAATATAGGCCTGCACCGGCGCATCGCCGTACCCCTTGGCAATCTGTGGATTGCCGCCTGAAAGAAGTTTCGGTGTGACAGCGGAAGCTGTGACCTCCGCGGTTTCGGCAGCTCTTTCCGGTTTCTTTTCAGCCATCTCGTCCCTCCAGTGTCACGCAGTTTCCCGCCGATTTCGCAGGCGTGGGGGAAGCCTGCCACAAAAAGCGACCGCAGTAAAAAAACTATATTTTATCTACGCCTTTCGCTTCCCGCGCCGGAGGGCATGTTCGAAGCCAGGTTGCAGGCGACACAACCCGATCTGTCGGCATGAAGATCGAAACAAGGGGCACGACCGTGCCAGTCACCCCGACTGGCCCCCATTCGATAGATCTAAAAACCGTGGCTTATAGGTACTCTCAGGCGCGGAGTGCGGCTGCGGGAGACTGGCGATAGGCAAGCAGCGCCGGTATCGCGGCCAGAACAGCGGCAAAACCCAGCAGGAAAAGCGCAAGGCGCAAATCTTCGCGGGTGAAGCCGACCGGCAGGATCACGCCACTTTTTGCGGTAAACAGCTGCGCGCCGATATGGGCAGCGCCCAGCCCGAGCAGAAAACCAATGCCGACACCAAGCGCCACCAGAAAGAAAAGCTCCAGCCAGACGATGGCGAAGACCGAGCCGCGGGGCGCACCGAATGCCCGCAATGCGCCGATCTGCCTGCGCCGTTGCCCGACATGGATTACCGTTACCAGCATCAACGCTGCCGCCACCAATCCCTGCGAACCGGCAGCGACCGCCCCCAGAACCATCTTGGCATCACCAAGCGTGGCATAAAGACCCGTCAGTACCTCACCCGGGAAAACGCCAAGCGTGTTGCCGCTGCGATATTCCTGTCTCAGCCGATAAGCATCGGCAATCGTCTTCGGTTTGACGAGAATGGCCGGCAGGCCGGGCATGTTTTCGCCAAAGGTCTCCACGATCGGCGCATCGGGATCGATGCTGCCATGATGATCGGACTCGGCATGTCCCGGAGAGGCACCGGGCACCAAAGCAGCTTTTGGCTCCTGCGGCGTGCCGATCTGAATAATGGCATCGGCGTGGCCGGCCTCACCTTCGACATGCGAGTTACCATCCCCATGATGTGCCCCGCCTTCATGGGCGTGATCATGGCCATCCTCGTGATGCCCCTCATCACGCGCGGCCGCGTGGCCTTCCCCATGGCTCTCACCATGATTCTCCTGCTCGCCCTCGTCATGATCATGGCCATGTTCCTGGCCAAGACCATGGACGTGCCACACAGCCTGAATGGGAACGAGAATGGCGCGATCCCAGGGGGTGCCGGTCGGCTGCAGCTTGCCGACGGCCTTGTAGGCAATCTCGGTATGGGTGCGGCCGCCGGTTTCGGCGGTGCCATGCATCGGCTTGATCTCGGCGCCAACGGAGAGGTTGACGGCAGCGCCCAGAAGCGCTTCGCCTTCCAAAGCAAACATCCTGCCCTCGGCAAAACCGGGCGTGGTGTTGCTGACGAGGCTCGTCGTCGTGCCGACAATGGGATAGCCGGCAAAAGAATCGCCAAATCCGACAGGAGCGGCCCATGCAACACGCGGATCCGCGGCAAGCCGGGTGAGGACGGTGCCATCCACCAGCGGCAGGGGCGCCGCCTGCAGGAAGATGGATGAAAGGATCAACTGTGTTTCGCTGCCGGCAGCGCCAACGACGAGGTCGAATTTATCGGCAGCACGGGCGCTGCCGAGACGCAAAGACCGTTCCTGCAACGTGACCGCCACACCAAGTGCGGTGGCCAGCGCCACCAGCAGAACCACGACGGCCCCGCCCAGCCACAGGCGACGCAGGTCGGCAAGGATGAAACCGATCATGCTGCGATCTCCTTCCGCTCAGTATCGGCAACGAGACGGCCGCCACTGAGGGTCAGGCGCCGGTCAAGGCGACTGATCAAATGCTGATCGTGGCTCGCGACAATCAGTGTGCTGCCGGTGCTGGCTGCAACGGCAAGCAGCAAATCGCCCACCGCCTCGCCACTTTCGAGATCGAGGCTGGCCGTCGGTTCGTCGGCAATGATGACACCGGGGCTGCGCAGCAGCGCCCGGGCGATGGCAACACGCTGCATTTCACCCCGCGACATGGTCTCGACATGCTGTCCGGGGCGCTTGAGGCCAACGGTCGCAAACAGGGATTCTGCACGTTTTATAAGCTCTGCATTCGCCACGCGCGACAGGCGGGCCGGCAACAGGATGTTATCCAGTGCAGAGAGACCGGGGAAAAGATGAAACTCCTGCATGACGAGGCCGATATTGGCAGCTCGCCAACGATCGCGACGGCCTTCGGCAAGATCAGCGATGTTCTCGTTCCCCCACACGACGCGGCCGGTCTTAACGCGCTCAAGGCCGGCGATGAGGTTGATGAGGGTGCTCTTGCCCGAACCGGAACTACCCGTGAGCGCCACGTGGCTTCCGGCAGCGATTTCCAGATGGTCGATAACAAGAACCGGAGCCGCCAGTCCGGGAAAGGAGACGGCAAGATTTTCTATCTTCAGAGGCAGCATGGTCTCAAACCGTCGCGTATTCTGCCTGGCGAATGCGCAGGAGACTGACGAAACCGGTATCCGGATCGGTCCAGGAACCCGTTTCCAGTGTGCCGCGCACTTCGATCGTCTGGCTGGGCTGGGTAAAGGTCTGTTTTTCGCCGAGATAGACGACGACAATATTGTCCGGCCAGTCTGAATCGGTGGAGCAAAACGGGCAGATCGACATGGGTATTTCGGTGAGCACGAAAAACTGTGCTTCAGCCTTCAGCGGCGGCGCCATGAAGCCGCGCATGGCGACCTCCTTGCCGTTCAGCTGTTTGACCTTCTCGGAAAACTCCAGCCCGAGAACGCTAACTTTGCCATAGAGCTCATCGAAGGTGATGTCGCTTTTCGCCTGCGCACGCGTGCCAGCGGCCAGCAGAGGCAGCCCAGCAATGAGACCAAGGGTCTGGCGGCGATTGAACCGCGCCGGATCAGGCTTGCTCATGACCATTTTCCTTCCTGAAAGGTCTTTCATCGTCAGCCGTCTTGGCCGGCAATGCAGGACCGTAAATGACGGCAAGGGCACGCCATGGTGGCGCGCCCTTACCCCGTTCAGATATTAGTTGGTCTGCTTGGCACCGAGAGCGAAAGCTTCGGCGAGACCCTTGTAGACATCGCTCTGTTCCATGTAACCGCGGAAGCCTTCGGCACCCGGTCCTTCGGCCTGCAGCACGACGTCATCAACCGCGTGTACGCCGCTGTCGGAGCTCTTCGGAATGATGCCGGTGACCAGCACGGCACCGGGAACATCCTTGTATTGCTCGTTGGCGATATATTCCTTCTTTTCGTTCTGGATGGCCGGCGCAAACGGGCCATCGAGCTTCGGACGGAAGGTTTCGTAATGATCCGGACCGTTATTGGCGTTCAGGAACAGACGACGCGAAACGTCGACCTTGTCCGGATAGCCGTCGCCGTCCTTGTCTTCGTAGTTCGGGAAACCGGCTTCGGCATAGGTGCCGACCTTTTCACGCATGTCCGTACCGGGCTTGTCATCATCAACGGTGCCGATGATGGAAACGCCGTGGGTATGGTCACCGGTGACGATGATCAGGGTATCAGGGTTCTTGGCCGCAAATTCGCGGGCGACACCGATGGCCTTGTCGAATTCGATCGTATCGACGACAGCGCGATCCCAGTCGAGCGGATGGGACATCTTGTCGACGTTGGCCGCTTCGACCATCAGGAAGAAGCCTTCCGGGTTCTTCGACAGACTGTCGAGCGCAACCTTGGTCATTTCAACCAGACCCGGCTGGTCCGGGAACTTGCCCGTGGTGCCCTTTTTCAGGAACTCGCGGTCAAGCGTGGTATCCATGTTGCCGGTGTGGAACAGGCCAAGGATCTTGCCGGTGTTGGTGCCGGCAGCCGTTGCAAGTTCAGCCTTGCTGGTCGCCAGCGTGTAACCGGCTTCCTTGAACAGGGCGATATAGTCCTTGTCGTCCTTGCGCTTGGAACCGGCAGTCGCCTGCGGCAGGAAGTAGGCGGAACCGCCGCCGAGAAGCACATCCGGCTTCACGTCGAACAGCATGCCGTTAATGTCGGCCTTGTCGCCACGCTTGCGGGTATGGGCAACAACGGCAGCCGGCGTCGCATCCTGCAGTTCGGCGGTGGAGATGATGCCGATCGACTTCTTGGTCTGGCGGCGCAGGGCTTCAGCCAGCGTTTCGACCTTCGGATCGTCAAGCGAAGCCGGAGTACGGTCAGCATAAACGCCGATAGCGTTCACGGCAGTCTTGTGGCCGGTCATGTAGGCCGACATGGTATTGGCGCTGTCGGTGGCGACGGCGTCGGTGGCGGAGGTGCCGATGAAGGCAACCGGCGGCACGTCATCCATGTTGAGACGACCATTGGCCTTGCCCTCGGTCATGCCCTTGGACATGATACGGGCGGCAGTGCGATGGGCAACCGACAGACCGTCGGCGATCAGGAAGATCACATTCTTGGCCTTCGCCTGGGCAGGCGTGCCATAAACCGTCCAGGTGACGTTCTTGGTCTCGGAACCGGCCGAAACTTCAACCTTGTAGTCACCGGCATTGGCGAGCGTGATGCCGCGCAGGATGACGGCCGAACCAAGAACCTTGTCCTTGTTCTTCTCTTCGGCAACGAACTCAACGTCCTTGCCGAGAACAGCCTTGTAATCCTGACCATTGACGGTGATCTTGACGTCTTCCGGCTTTACGACGGCGTCGAATTCCGCTTTGAAATCAAATGGTGAACCGGTCAGGATCGTAGCACGATCAAGCGGATAGACCTCGGCGGCCTGAGCGGCGCCGGCAAGAAAGGTCGTAGCGACCAAAGCAGCAACAATTTTGCGCATATTCCCCTCACGAGACATGTGAAAACCACAACCTCTCCTAGACCCGCCATATGACAGTTGGATGACTTGCTGATTGCCATGTCGTGAAAGCTGGCGCTGACGGGGAAGCTGTTAGGCGGTGCTCAACACGCCGCCGCTGTCCCTTCAGTCGAGAGGTGCCCGCCTGAACGGACGCGCATCAGCCTTTGTGAATGCGCAACCCTTGAAGCAAGGTTCGGAAGCTCTCAACCGCCCGTTTGGAAGTCGTCTCAGGATCGTCGGAATTGGCGATCCACTGGGCGGCGCTGCTGCTTGCCGCGTTGATGAAACGGGCACACGCCTCCGGATCAATATCGGTGATCGTCCCTTCCTGCTTCAGCACATCAAGGCTTCGCGCAACGGCGGAGATACAGCCATTGGCATTTGGCCAGCGGGAGGGATCGCCGAGCACGGCCGGTCCATCGCGAAACATGATCCGCTGGATTTCCGGCTCAAGCGCCATGCGGACATAACCGACATTCTCATCGATGAAACCGTCCCACCGGGTCGCGGCTTTCGACGAGATCTCACAGAGCCTTTTCGTCATCTCCGCGTCAATCTCAGCGACAACCGCCAGCAGCAAGCCCTTTTTATCACCGAAATGGTGATAGAGAGCGCCACGGGTCAGCCCCGCCTCGGCGGTGAAGTCGTCCATCGACGCTTCGGCATAACCGATGCTGCCAAATGCCTTGCGACCGGCGGACAGCAGCTTTGCCCGTGTCTCGGCAATCATTTCACTGCGGGGTTTGCGCATTTTTTCTCCGTAGTCCACATACATCACGTATATTAGTTGACATACGCGACGTATGCAATTATCTCATTCACATACGCCACGTATGTGTGTGGTAGATACTCCCTGAACAAGGTGCATCCCGATGTCTAATCCATACAGAGAAATTTTTAGGGCTCCGGGCGCGAAGGGCTTTTCCGCCGCCGGCTTCTTTGCCCGCCTGCCAATTGCGATGGCGCCGATCGGCATCGTCGCCATGCTTTCGCAGACCCATGGCGAATATTGGCTTGCCGGCGCCGTCTCGGCAACCTTCGCACTCACCAATGCGGCTGCGGCACCGCAGATCTCCCGCCTGGTGGATCGCCAGGGCCAGAGCAGGGTCCTCATCCCGGCCACCATCATATCGGTCATCGCCTTTGTGGTTCTGATCCTCGCCACGAACCAGAGGTGGCCGGTCTGGACCCTGTTCCTTTCAGCCTTCCTTGCCGCCGCCATGCCCAGCATCCCCGCCATGATGCGGGCCCGCTGGACGGAAATCTTCCGCGACCGGCCAGAGCTGAACACGGCCTTTGCCTTTGAATCCGCCGCCGATGAGCTGGTTTATATTTCCGGCGCATCGCTTTCCGTCGGGCTTGCGGTCTCACTGTTTCCGGAAGCGGGCATGATGATCAGCACGGCCTCACTGGCACTCGGCACCTTTGCCTTCCTGCTGCAGCGATCGACAGAACCCAAGGTGCGCCCGGTGGAAGGCGGCAAGCGGCAGCAATCGGCCATACGGCTGCGGCCGGTCCAGATCATCACACTCGCCCTGATCTTCGTGGGCTCGACCTTCGCCACGGCCGAGGTGAGCGCTGTGGCCATCACCAAACAGCTCGGCCAGCCGGAAGCCGCCAGCCTTGTCATCGGTGTCTATGCCATCGGCTCCTTCGTTGTTGGCCTGCTGCTTGGCGCGATAAATCCAAAAATGCCGTTGCAACGGCAATTGCTGATCGCCGTCAGCGTCCTTGCGCTTACCGCGCTGCCGCTTCTCTTTGCCACCACGACCGTTGCCCTGCTCGCCTTTGCGGTTTTCCTCAGCGGCGTTGCAATCTCGCCCATCTTCATCACCGCATTCGGCCTTATCGAACGCCGTGTGCCAGAATCGATGCTGACGGAAGGCGTGACCTGGGTGATGACCGGCATCGGTATCGGCATGGCGCTCGGCGCCTTCATCTCCGGCTGGGTCATCGATAATTTCGGCGCCACCAACGGCTTCTGGATGTCCGTTGTTGCCAGCCTTTCGACAGTCGCCATCATTGGCCTCGGTCAGCGCAGCCTTTCCGGAGAGCAGAGACCCTCCGACCCGGCACGTGCGGTACAGCCCGCGGAATAATACCGTCCAACACCCGGTGAACATGGTAATGACGGCAAAACAGCTGGCATTGTCATGCCCACAAGGCGCTTTTGGCCGTCGCTGAAACTCCCTTCAAAATCAAAACCCTTGCGCCGGAGCGATCAAAAGATCGCTCCGGTTTTTCGGCGTGGCGCTTCCCAACCGATCATTCGCGCTTGACTCTCAAAAACACAATAGATATGTCACTACATAATCTGATATCTCAGTTTGGTAATTGATATGTCTAACGCTCTTGAGTTTCCATCGCTGCCATTGTCCGAACTCGTCACCCCGCGAGACTTGCCGGCTGATGGAAACATGACGAACCGGATCCATGCCCTGCTTCGCAAACTGATTGTCGAAGTGAAGCTGCTTCCCGGGCGCGCATTGTCGGAAAAGGAAATCGCAGCGCTTCTGCATGTCAGCAAGACGCCGGTGCGCGAGGCGATCATTCGCCTTTCCGAAGAAGGTTTCGTGACCGTCGTGCCGCAAGGCGGTACCTATATCTCGCCCATCGACGTACAGCGTTACATGGAAGCATGCTTCATCCGGTTCAAGCTGGAAGAAGGCGCCGTCATCGAGGCAACCAAGCGGCACTCGCTGGAAGACATCGCCCGTCTGAAAACCTGCATTTCCCAGCAGCGCACCGCTGCCGAGGACGAGGAATTCACGGATTTCTTCCTGCTGGACGAGGAATTTCACCGCACCATCTTCGCCGCAGCCCGCCTTCCCGGCGCCTGGAGCGTCGTCAATCAGGCGAAAGGCGAAATGGACCGGATGCGCCATCTGAAGCGCGTTTTTGCGGTTCGTCGCACTGAAAAGGTGATCGAGGAGCACGAAGCGATCGTCAGCGCCATCGAGTCAGGCGATATCGAGGCCGCACGCGAAGCCGTCCAGCGCCATCTAGGATCACTCGAAACCAAGATCGCAGAACTCTCCAAGAACCCGAAGATCTGGACCTTCATCGAGCAGGTCAACACGCGCGTCACGAGGAAGCGCGCCTCACGGGGGTCAAAGACGCCTGACTGAACATTCAAGGCTTTTGAGGAGGGGCCTTTCATGTCTGCAGTTCAAATCAACGACGTCGTCAAGCGCTATGGCGCCCTCGAAGTCGTCCACGGTATCAATCTTTCCATACAGCCGCAGGAATTCGTTGTCCTCGTTGGTCCTTCGGGATGCGGAAAATCCACCACGCTGCGCATGCTCGCCGGGCTGGAGGACATCTCGGACGGCACCGTTTCGATGGATGGCCGGGTGGTCAACAAGGTCGCCCCGAAAGACCGCGATGTCGCCATGGTATTCCAGAACTATGCGCTCTATCCCCATCTGAGTGTGGCAGAAAACATCGCGTTCGGCCTGCGCGTCAGGGGTGAGAAGCGGGCCGTCGTCGACAAGGCCGTTGCGGAAGCCGCACAGATATTGGGGCTTACCGAATATCTGGCCCGCAAGCCGGCCGATCTTTCCGGCGGCCAGCGCCAGCGCGTCGCCATGGGCCGCGCCATCGTGCGCCAGCCGAAAATCTTCCTGTTCGACGAACCCCTCTCCAATCTTGATGCCAAGCTGCGCACCCACATGCGCGCCGAGATCAAGCTGCTGCACAAGCGTATGCAGGCCACCAGCATCTATGTCACCCACGATCAGGTGGAGGCGATGACGCTTGCCGACCGCATCGTCATCATGAATGGCGGCCATATCGAACAGGTCGGCTCGCCGATGGAGGTTTTCCTCGAACCGGCAAACACATTTGTCGCAAGCTTCATAGGCTCCCCACCGATGAACCTTCTGGACGGGACGATCGAAAGCCATGACGGCCGCGTCACCGTTGTCCTGAGCGGCGGCTCCGGGCAGCGCTTCAACATTCCCGATGCCTTCGCGAAGAACGCAACGCAAGGACAGGCCGTCAAGCTCGGTGTGCGGCCGGAAATCATGTCGGTGGAGGCTGGCGAGGGCCGCGATGTTCTAAATTGCAGCATCGACCTCGTGGAACCTCTGGGCGCCGAAGCACTGCTGCATGGGAAGGCCGATGGCCAGCCATTCATCGCCAAAGCCGAAACGCTTTATGGTGACCATGCCCTCAACGGCGTCAACCGGCTTTCCATCGATACCGCACGCGTCCATGTCTTTGATGCGGCGACCGGGAGATCGCTCAAAACCCGGGATGGAGCGCGGCCATGAAACAGGATTTTCAGGGGCGCCTTCACGACCTTCAGGAAGACATGCGCCGCGACTGGCAGCTCTATCTCCTGCTCGCGCCGATGCTCATCTGGTTTGCGGTTTTCCTTTACAAACCCATGTATGGGTTGGTCATCGCATTTCAGGATTTCTCGATCTTTCGCGGCATCGAAAAGAGCCCCTGGGTCGGATTTGCGAATTTCGTGGAGCTTTTCCAGAATGACATGTTCATTCGTTCCTTCTGGAACACCATCACCATCAGCGGCCTTGGCCTGATCTTCGCCTTTCCGGTGCCGATCATTCTGGCCCTGATGTTCAACGAAATTCAAAGCGGCATTGCCCGCAGCTGGGCGCAGACGGTCGTTTACCTGCCGCACTTCATTTCGGTGGTGATCGTCGCCGGCATCGTCATCAATTTCCTCTCGCCATCAATCGGCATCGTCAATCTCATGCTGAAAGGCCTTGGCTTTGAGCCGATCTATTTCCTGACCCAGCCGGAATGGTTCCGCCCCGTCTACATCGGCTCATCCGTCTGGAAAGAGGCAGGCTTCGAATCCATCGTCTATCTCGCCGCCATCGCCGGCGTGAGCCCGACGCTTTACGAATCCGCCCGGGTGGATGGCGCGTCGCGCTGGCAGATGATGTGGCGCATCACCCTGCCCTGCATCCTGCCGACAATCGTGATCATGCTGATCATCCGCATCGGCAATCTGGTCGAAGTCGGGTTCGAATATATCATCCTGCTTTACCGCCCATCCACCTACGAGACGGCGGACGTCGTTTCCACCTTCATTTACCGCACCGGCCTGCAGGGCACCCAATACGATCTGGCGACGGCCGCCGGCCTCTTCAACGCCGTCATCGCCTTCGTCCTCGTCTATTCGGCAAATCGCATCAGCCGAAAAGTCTCGTCGACATCGCTGTGGTGAGGAGCTGAAACATGGCAAACTTCAATCTCTATTCCCGCGGCGACAAGATTTTTGGCTGGGCAAACGCCATTCTTCTCGGCCTGTTCGTCCTGTCGACGCTCTATCCCTTCATTTACGTGCTGTCGGTCTCGCTCTCCTCGGGCGCTGCCGTCACCGCCGGCCGCGTCACGCTATGGCCCGTCGATGTCACACTTGCCGCCTATGACCGGGTGTTGTCCGACAGGATGTTCTGGGTCGCCTATGGCAACACCTTCATCTACACCTTCGGCGGCACGCTCATGAGCCTGCTGATCATGATCCCCGGAGCCTATGCCCTTTCGCGCAAACGCCTGCGTGGCCGCACCTTCTTTAACATCGCCATCGCATTTACTCTCTGGTTCAACGCCGGCATGATCCCCTTCTTTCTGAACATGCGCGATCTCGGGCTTCTCGACAGCCGCTTCGGCATCATTCTTGGCTTCGCGGCCAATGCGTTCAACGTCATTCTGCTGCGCAATTTTTTCGAAGCCGTGCCGAAATCCTTCGAAGAGGCCGCCAAGATGGATGGCGCCAGCGAATTGCAGCTGCTGTGGAAGGTATTCATTCCACTGTCGAAACCCGCAATCGTCACCGTCGCGCTGTTCTGCATCGTATCGCGCTGGAACGGTTATTTCTGGGCCATGGTGCTGCTGCGCGGCGAGGAAAAAATCCCGCTTCAGGTCTATCTGAAGCGCGTCATCGTCGACCTCAACTCCAATGACGAATTCGCCTCAAGCCTGCTCACCGCCCACTATTCGTTCGAGACGGTGACATCGGCGATCATGATCGCATCGATCATTCCAGTCCTCATCATCTACCCCTACGCGCAGAAGTATTTCACCAAAGGAATTCTGCTGGGTGGGGTCAAAGAGTAGCAGCACAAGGGAGGAGAACCTGTGAGAGCACTACGAAAAGGCGCGCCCCTACTGGCGTTGATGACAGCCGCAACCCTGTCCCTGCCGGCATTGGCACAGGATACGGGCAAGATCACCGAAGACCCGCTGGAACTGACGATCCATTTCCACTTCCGCGACAAATACGTCTATTCGGAAAAATGGCCGGTGGAGCAGAAGGCCGCGGAAATCACCAATATTCATGTCCGCAACGTGGCGTCACTGGCGACCACCAGCAGCCGCGACGCCTTCAACCTTCTGATCGCCTCGGGCAATCTTCCCGATATCGTCGGCGGCGACGCCACCGGCGGCTTGAAGGAAGACTTCATCCGCTACGGGCTGGAGGGCGCATTCATTCCGCTCGACGAGCTGATCGAGGAAAACGCCCCCAACCTCAAGGCGTTCTTCGATAGCCACAAGGAAATCCGCAACGCCATCTCCGGACCGGATGGCAAGCTTTACTTCATTCCCTATGTGCCTGATGGCAAGTTCTCGCGTGGCTGGTTCATCCGCCAGGACTGGCTCGACAAGCTTGGCCTGAAGCAGCCGGAGACACCGGAGGAGGTCTACGAGGTTTTGAAAGCCTTCCGCGACAAGGACCCCAACGGCAACGGCCTCAAGGATGAGGTGCCTTATTTTGCCCGTGAGGAAATCGATGCCGTCCGCCTCATCAATCTGTGGGACGCCCGCGTTTCCGGATCGGAGCGTTATGGCGACTTTGCCGTCTACGACGGAAAACTGCGTCACCCCTGGGCGGAAGAAAACTACAAGACCGGCATTTCCAATGTCGCCAAGTGGTACAAGGAAGGGCTGATCGACAAGGAGATATTCACCCGCGGCGCCCGCTCGCGCGAATATCTCTTGGGCAACAATCTCGGCGGCATGACACATGACTGGTTCGCCAGCACCTCGACCTATAATGACGCCCTGTCGCCGAAGATCGAGGGTTTCGCGCTGAAGCCCATGCTGCCGCCCAAGACGGTTTCGGGTGAGCGTTTCGAAGATTCCCGCCGCCTGCGTGTCCAGCCCGTTGGCTGGGCTATTTCGGCGACCAACGAACACCCCGTCGAAACCATCAAATATTTCGACTTCTGGTTCTCGCAGCAGGGCCGCATCCTGTCGAACTTCGGCGTCGAGGGCCTCACTTACGAAATGGTCGACGGCAAACCGCAGTTCAAGAAGGAAATCCTCGACAACAAGGATCCGGTCAATGCCCAGCTATGGGCAGTCGGTGCGGCGATCCCGCGCGGATACTGGATGGATTACGAATATGAGCGCCAGTGGACAAACAAGATCGCGCTTGAAGGCATCGACATGTACGAGAAGTGCAACTGCCTCAAGGACGAGTTCATGGGCGTTTCCCTGAACGCCGAGGAAAAGGCGACCTTCGACCGCTACTGGCCAAGCATCCTCACCTACATGACCGAAATGCAGCAGACCTGGATTCTCGGCGCCCAGGACGTCGATACCGGCTGGGACGCCTACAAAAAGCGCCTCACCGCCCTTGGTTACGACGAGGTCATCAAGATGATGCAATCGGCCTATGACCGCCAGTACAAGGCGGCGCAATAAACCCTCCGACCATGATGGCGGCTTTGTTGCCGCCATCCTTTCCCATCTGTTTTCATAGGAGTTAGAGCGCAATGCGTCCCTCTGCCCCGGCCATCTCCAGACAGACACTTCTCGATGAACCCCGCCCGGGCTCGTTGACCATTGGCTACGAGCCGAGCGAAGAAGCACAGCCGACGGAGAACCCTCCGCGCTTTTCATGGCTACCCGATATCGACGACGGCGCGCGTTACGTGCTGCGCATTTCCACCGATCCCGGCTTTGTGGACAAAAAAACGCTCGTCTTCGAAGATCTCGCCTGGAATTTCTTCACACCGGATGAAGCGCTGCCGGAGGGCCACTATCACTGGTGTTACGCGCTTTGGGATCAGAAATCCGCAACAGCGCATTCCAACTGGAGCACCGTGCGCAGCTTCGAGATCGGTGCCGCACTGCCAAAAACGCCGCTGCCCGGCAGGTCTGCCCGCCACGCCGCCGCGCAAACCAGCCATCCCCGGCTGTGGCTCAACTCCGGGCAATTGAGCGCCTTCACCGATGCCGTTGCGAAGGACCCCAACCATTGCGGTTGGACCGAGTTTTACGAAAAATCGGTTGAACCATGGCTGCAGCGGCCGGTTATGCCGGAACCGCAGCCCTATCCCAACAACATGCGTGTCGCCACGCTCTGGCGGCAGATGTATATAGACTGCCAGGAAGTGATCTATGCTATCCGGCACCTGGCCATCGCCGGCCGCGTGCTCGGGCGTGACGATCTTCTCGATGCATCCCGCAAATGGCTGCTGGCCGTCGCCGGCTGGGACCCGAAAGGTGCGACCTCGCGCGCCTATAATGACGAGGCGGGGTTCCGTGTCGTCGTCGCACTCGCCTGGGGTTATGACTGGCTGTACGGCCACCTGAGCGAAGACGAACGCAGGACCGTTCGATCCGTTCTTCTCGAACGGACACGCGAGGTTGCCGATCATGTCATCGCACATGCCCGCATTCACATCTTTCCCTATGACAGCCATGCGGTGCGTTCGCTCTCGGCTGTGCTGACACCGGCCTGCATCGCGCTTCAGGGCGAAAGCGATGAGGCCGGGGAATGGCTCGACTATACCGTCGAATTCCTCGCCACGCTCTATTCGCCATGGGCCGGAACCGATGGCGGCTGGGCGGAAGGTCCACATTACTGGATGACAGGCATGGCCTATCTCATCGAGGCCGCCAACCTGATCCGCTCCTATATCGGTTACGACCTTTATCAGCGGCCGTTTTTCCAGAATACCGGCCGCTTCCCGCTTTACACCAAGGCGCCCGGCACCCGTCGCGCCAACTTCGGCGACGACTCCACGCTCGGCGATCTTCCCGGCCTGAAACTCGGCTACAACGTCCGGCAATTCGCTGGCGTCACCGGCAATGGCCACTACCAATGGTATTTCGATCACATCAAGGCCGATGCGACCGGCACGGAAATGGCCTTTTACAATTACGGCTGGTGGGACCTGAACTTCGACGATCTCGTCTATCGCCACGATTACCGGCAGGTGGAAGCCGTGTCGCCCGCCGACTTGCCGGCACTCGCCGTTTTCGATGATATCGGTTGGGCGACCATCCAAAAAGACATGGAAGACCCGGACCGGCATCTGCAATTCGTCTTCAAATCCAGCCCCTATGGCTCACTCAGCCATAGCCACGGCGACCAGAACGCCTTTGTGCTTTATGCCCATGGCGAAGATCTGGCGATCCAGTCCGGTTATTATGTGGCGTTCAATTCGCAGATGCACCTGAACTGGCGGCGTCAGACACGGTCGAAAAACGCCGTGCTGATCGGCGGCAAAGGCCAATATGCGGAAAAGGACAAGGCGCTGGCGCGCCGCGCCGCCGGCCGTATCGTCTCGGTGCAGGAAAAGCCCGGCCATGTTCGCATCGTCGGCGATGCGACCGCCGCCTACCAGGTTGCGAACCCGCTGGTTCAAAAGGTGCTGCGCGAAACCCATTTCGTCAATGACAGCTATTTCGTGATCGTCGACGAGGTGGAATGTTCCGAACCCCAGGAACTGCAATGGCTTTGCCATACACTCGCAGCCCCGCAGACCGGCAGGTCAAGCTTCCGCTACAATGGCCAGAAAGCCGGTTTCTACGGACAGTTCGTCTATTCTTCGGCAGGCACACCGCAAATCAGCGCCGTGGAAGGTTTTCCCGATATCGACCCGAAGGAATTCGAAGGGCTCGACATTCACCACCATGTCTGCGCCACGGTTCCGGCCGCCACCCGGCATCGCCTTGTCACCCTTCTCGTGCCTTACAGCCTGAAGGAGCCGAAGCGCATCTTCAGTTTCATCGATGACCAGGGCTTTTCCACCGACATCTACTTCAGCGATGTCGATGACGAGCGTTTCAAGCTCTCACTTCCCAAACAGTTCTAATCATACGAGGTTTTCCAATGCAGCGTTTTACCAACAGGACCGTTGTTGTCGCCGGGGCCGGCCGGGATATCGGCCGGGCATGTGCCCTCCGTTTTGCGCAGGAAGGCGCCAATGTCGTTCTCACCTATAATGGTGCCGCAGAAGGCGCGGCCGCGGCCGTCGCCGAAATCGAAAAACTCGGCCGTTCGGCTCTGGCGATCAGAGCGGACCTCACGAAAGCAACCGAGGTGGAGGCGGCCATATCCGCAGCTGCCGACAAATTCGGTGAGATCCATGGCCTCGTCCATGTTGCCGGCGGCCTGATCGCCCGCAAGACAATTGCAGAGATGGATGAAGCCTTCTGGCATCAGGTCCTCGACGTCAATCTGACATCGTTGTTCCTGACGGCGAAGGCCGCATTGCCCAAAATGGCAAAGGGCGGCGCCATCGTCACCTTCTCGTCGCAGGCCGGTCGTGATGGCGGCGGCCCCGGCGCTCTTGCCTATGCCACCTCCAAGGGTGCCGTGATGACATTCACCCGCGGGCTTGCCAAGGAAGTCGGCCCCGATATCCGCGTCAACGCCGTTTGCCCCGGCATGATCTCAACCACATTCCACGACACCTTTACCAAACCGGAGGTACGCGAACGGGTTGCCGGCGCGACATCGCTCAAGCGCGAAGGGTCGAGCGAAGACGTCGCCGGTCTGGTTGCCTTCCTCGCGTCTGACGATGCCGCCTATGTCACCGGCGCCTGCTACGACATTAATGGCGGCGTCCTGTTTTCCTGATATCCCGGTAAAAACCATGTCCGTGTCGTTACCAAGGGCGAGCCGGATTGCCATTCTCGGCACCTCGCTCGTCCAGCAGAACCATATTGGCGACGCCAGCTCGCTTGCCACATCGGCACGCGGCTGGATGAGCTGGGCCGAGGTCCTGTCGCATGGCAGGCTTTGCTGCCCGGTTCACCACGATCCATCCGTGCCGCCCGGCTGGGAGCCGAGCAACCGGCCCGGTGTCAGCCGGTTCTTTTCCGGCCTCAATTTCGGGGTCTCGGGCCAGAAGGCGGTCGAGATCGAGCGGCGATTGCCACGGTTGCTGCAATCGGATTTCGATCTCGTCATTGTCGATGCCGGCACCAATGACATGATGGTGGAAACGCGCCAGACGATTGCCGACACGCGGGCAAGGATTGCTTCGGCCCTGCTCGCCGCCGGCAAGACCGTGATCCTGCTTCCCATTCTGGCGCGAAGTATCGGGAAATGGCCCGCCGGTGGTGTGGAGCGAGCCAAGGCGCACTGGATAAACCGGCGAAGCATCGAATTTGCTGCAAACAACGCCAATTGCCATGTCTTCGACTGGAACGCCGCATGGGTCGATCCTGATAGCGAATTCGGCGAGCCATACCCGGGCTATTCTGATGACGGAACCCATTTTTCCATCGCCGGCGCCTTTGCCGTCGGAAAATTGCTGGCGGATTATCTCGAAACGATCGTGCCCCCTGCGCCTGCCCGGCTCCTGTCCAAAGATGATCGCTTCGATGCGGTAAACAATCCAGCCGGCAATCTCGCATCGGATCTTTCGGCCCGGATCGTTACCGAAACGGGTGAGCAGAACCATCGTCTCGGCGGGCAGCTTGTCCACCCCGGCACCGGCGTCTGGGTGGAAGCGATCTGCGACGTGCAGGTGCCGGCTCATGATGGCGTTCTGGGAATATCGCTGCGGCTGAAAGATGTCGCAGACGAAGGACAGGCCGTGACAGCGCTCGCACCGTTTCGTGCCGATGACGGCAGGCTCTTTTCCTTTCCGTCGGTACAGTGGCGAGCCGCGTTAAGGACCCCTCCCCTGAAACTGCGGCCGGGCAAAGCACCGCCTGAACTTTTTCTCGATGTGATCCTGCAGCCCGGTTCGCAACCGCTCGAGATCGATGTTTCCAAGATCGACATCCGCCCTATTTCAAATCCGGTGCGCGCATGAAACATTCTCAGACCAAACCACGCCTGCTGATCGCCATGCGCAGCGAGCTTCCGGAAGGTTTCTTCGGTTCGCGCGAGTGGGCGCGGCTGAATGCCATAACGGATATCATTCCGGGTTTTCCGCATACGGATTTCGACGCGGCGGAAGGTGCCGAAGCTCTCGCCGACGCCGACATTCTGCTTGCCGCCTGGGGTACGCCGTCCCTCACCCGCGAACGACTTTCACGCGCGCCACGGCTGAAAATGCTGGCCTATGCGGCATCATCGGTGCGGATGGTTGCACCCGCAGAGTTCTGGGAGACGTCCGATATTCTCGTCACGACAGCAGCCTCCGCCATGGCCGTACCGGTTGCCGAATTCACCTATGCGGCAATCATCATGTGCGGCAAGGATGTCTTTCGGCTGCGGGATGAACACAGGGCAGAGCGCGGCACCGGCGTTTTTGGCAGCAGGCGTGGCAAAAGCCTGGCCCATCTCGGCAATCATGCCCGCAAGGTCGGCATTGTCGGTGCCTCACGCATCGGGCGGCTGGTGATGGAGATGCTGGCGCGCGGCAAATTTGAGATTGCCGTTTACGATCCCTTTCTCTCAGCGGAAGAAGCAGCTTCCCTCGGCGCGAGGAAAACGGAGTTGGACGAGCTTCTGGCATGGTCCGATGTGGTCTCGCTGCATGCGCCGATCCTGCCGGAAACGCACCATATGATCGGCGCGCGCGAACTGGCGCTGATGGGCGATCATGCCATCTTCATCAACACCGCGCGGGGTTGGCTCGTCGATCACGAGGCATTGCTGGCCGAGGCGCTTTCCGGACGGCTGCGCATCTTGATCGACACGCCCGAACCCGAACCCTTGCCAATGGAAAGCCCGTTTTATGATCTGCCCAATGTCGTGCTCACCCCTCATATAGCCGGGGCGCTGGGCAACGAATTGCGTGCACTTTCCGATCTGGCCATTACCGAGATCGAACGCTTCGTGGCAGGGCTTGCACCCCTCCACCCGGTCCACAAGCAGGATATGGAGCGTATGGCATGAACGGTTCCAACTATTGTTTCTCGACCCTCGGCTGCTCCGAACTCAGCCTGCATGAGGCCGCCTATCTGGCAGAGCGCCATGGCATAACAAGCGTGGAATTACGCGCACTATCCGGCACCATAGATCTGATCGCCGCGCTCGTTGCCGAGTTCGGCACACCTGCCCGATTTGCGGCCTTCCTGACCGAACGCAACATCAGAATTGCCGCACTCAACACATCCATGCGGCTGTTCGGCAGCAGCAGTCTCTCCGAGCTCGCCCCCTTCATCGATTGGGCAGAAGCTGCCAACATCGCCTATCTGCGGATATTTGATGGTGGCAAAAAAATTGGGGCGGAGGAGCTGGATAGCGCAGCGGCGCTGCTGGACGAATGGCAGGGTCTGCGGCAATCACGCGGGCTGAATGTCGAGCTGATGATCGAAACCCACGATGCACTGGCCGATTTCGATCAGCTGCTCGCCTTTCTGGAATACGTGCCGACGGCCCGGATATTGTGGGATACCCATCATACATGGGCCCGGGGCAGCGATCTCAAAACCCTTTGGCACCAGATCGCAAAAAACGTCGTCCATCTGCACGTCAAGGACAGCACGACCGATAGAGACGGAAAACGACGCTACGTCTTGCCCGGCCAGGGCGACTTTCCCATCGAGGAACTGCTTTCGTTGCTCCAGCCGGACGAACGGAAAATTCCCCTCAGCCTCGAATGGGAACGCCACTGGCACCCCCAACTGCCACCACTGGAAGACGCGCTGAAGGCTGCGCGCCACTGGTGGCGACAAGGAGTTTCTTGATATGCGCATCGCCGAAATCCACCTCACTCCGGTCGCCATTCCCGACCGGCCATTGCTGAATTGCAAGGGTGTCCATCAACCCCATGCGCTGCGCACCATTATCGAAGTCATATGCGACGACGGCACGACCGGGCTTGGGGAAAGTTACGGAAGCATCAAGGCGCTGGACGGGTTGCGCCGCGCCGCGCCAGCCCTCGTCGGCTTGGACCCGTTTCATCTTCACGAACTGAAATCGCGTGTCATCTCGGCCTTGCCGGGCGGTGGCGGCATCAATGCCAAATCGGCTGTCGCCGATCACAAGCTGACGGATGTGGTTGCCTCGGCCTTCGAGGTCCCCTGCCTTGACATACAGGGCAAGCTGCTCGGCCGGCCGGTTTCAGACCTGCTTGGCGGCGCGGTTCGCACAAGCGTATCTTTCAGCGCCTATCTGTTTTTCAAATTTGCAGGCCATATCGGCGAAGCAGCGGATGAATGGGGGGAGGTTTTGACCCCTGACCAGATGGTCGGCGAAGCCCGGAAAATGGTCGACGCCTACGGCTTTCAATCGCTGAAACTGAAGGGCGGCGTGCTGCATCCCGATCTCGAGATCGAGACGATGCTGAAGCTGCGGCAAGCCTTCCCCCATCACCCCCTGAGGATCGATCCCAATGGCGGCTGGACGGTGGAAACGGCCATCTACATTGCCCGCAAGCTTGAAAATATTCTGGAATATCTCGAGGATCCGGTCATCGGCATGGACCAGATGGCGCAGGTGGCGGCCGCAACCTCAATCCCGCTCGCCACCAACATGATCGTTCTGGAATTCGACCAGATCGCCGACGCCTTCCGTAAAAATGCGGTGCAGATCGTGCTGTCCGATCACCATTATTGGGGCGGATTGCGCGCTTCGACCCATCTCGCAAAGACCTGCGAGACACTGGGGCTTGGTGTATCCATGCATTCCAATTCCCACCTCGGCATTACCCTTGCTGCAATGGTGCATGTGGCCGCCGCAACGCCGAACCTCAATTTCGATTGTGACACACATTACCCATGGACAGGCGTCGATGTGATCGAGGCCACCCCTTTCACATTCCGAAACGGTCGTCTGGATGTGCCGACAGCGCCCGGACTTGGTGTCAGCCTCAATCGGCAGAAGCTCACCGAACTTGCGGCTCTCTATGAGCAGACCGCGATGAAGGAACGCGACGACACAGCCTACATGAAGCTCTTCGACCCCGATTATGAAAGGCGTGTGCCGCGTTGGTAAGCCTGCATGGCCGGAACTCAAGTGGGCGATTTCTTCGCGCTTACGGCCAACCCCACGCCAGATCAGGATGATCGAAATGCCCCGGTGATGCGTCGAAGCACGGCATTCGCACTGTCGCCGGTAACCGTCGAAATCATCACGACATCCAGTTTCGGAAGTTCCGGCAGCACTCGGCTCCTGACCTGCCGCACACCGGCGGGGGCTGCACTTTGCGCCAGAAGTGCTATGCCAATCCCGGCTTCGGCCGCGGCTCCGACCGCCGTGGCACCGGTGCCGACAAATACTTCGCGCCAGGGGATATCCGCCGTCTCCAGCGCCCGAAGAGCCATGGCGCGCAAATTGCAGGGTTCGGGTTGAAGTACCAGCGGCAGCGGGGTGTTTGAAGGCAGATCAAAATCCGCGCTGCAATACCAGCCAAAGCTCTCCTGAAACAGAAGCTCGCCATCCCGGCGGATATCATCGTGCCGCAGCACGACAATCGCGTCGAGTTCTCCGGCGTCATAGAGGTCAAGCAGGGTTCGTGTGCCGGCCGTCCGAAGATGAAGCGTCACGCTTGTCTCGCGCTCGCTGACCACCCGAAGTATCCGAGGCAGGTCGGCCCCGATCAGATGATGGGTGACGCCGATCGCCAGACGCGTTGGCTCCTGCCCAAAGACATCAAGCGCACGACGACCGGCAGCGACATAGGCCCGTGCCGGCTCCAGAAAGCGTTCGCCTGCAGCCGTCAACCGCACGCGGCGTGGCGTCCGTTCGACGAGGCGATGCCCCAGCAGGTCTTCCAGCCGGCGCAAGCGCAGGGATATGGCCGCCTGCGTCGTATTCATCACGCCTGCAACCCGCGTGAACGACTGCAATTCGGCAACGAGAAGAAAAGCCTCGACGGCTTCAGGATCCAATGAGCGCATGGCTTGCATAACAAGCTGTTATCGCTGAAACTTGCAAGCTCGTAATTCTGTCGGTTGAACAGAAAGGTTACTGCACGAAGAACCTGATAGGAGCCTTTCGTGTCGTCACAGATTTCTTTGTCCTCGCCCACGTCCGCGACCGATCCCCGGATCTGGGCAGTCCTTGCCGTGGCGGTCGGAACGCAAACCGCAGGTTCATTCGTATCGCAGGGAATTTACATTCTCGTGCCCTTCTGGCGGGAAGCATTCGGGGTCTCCCTCGCATCTGCCTCGCTTGCCGTGACCGTCATGAACGGTGTGCAGATCGCGACAATGTTCATGCTCGGCCGTGCCATTGATATTCACGGTGAACGTCGCATCGTCGGCATTGCCATGCTCGGCATGGCTATCGCCATGGCCTGCGCTGCGGCATTCGCAGACAGCCTGCCCGCGCTGCTTGTTTGCATCGCGTTTCTTGGCGGCACCTATGCGGCCGTCCAACCGGGCGGCACGCGGGCGATCATGCGCTGGTTCCCGCCTGCCAAACGCGGCATAGCCACAGGGTTCAGACAGGCCGCCGTTCCCTTCGGAACAATGATTGCAGCCGCTCTCCTGCCGTTCATGGCGGTCCGTTACGGGTGGCATGCCGCGGCATGGCTTTGCGCCGGTATTTCCATCGCCGGCGCGGCGCTCTTCTGGGGGCTGTATCGTGAGGGGGGCGATTTGGCCGCCAAAACCGAGCGTCCACTGCCTTTGGCGAAACTCGTCCGCATCGTCGGACAGGATCGCAGCTTCTGGCCCGTCTTGCGGCTTGGCATCGCCATGTCCGCGTTTCAATTCACCCTGACCGCACACGCCATCGGCTTCATGGCGGATGGATTGAGCCTCGGCCTCTTTGTCGCTTCTTCGATGTTTGCTGCCACACAGCTTGCGGGCATTCCCGGCCGTATTCTGCTGCCATGGCTCAGCGATCGTTTCCGGCCCGGTCTTCGTGGCCAATCCTTTGGCCTCGTATCCGTCATTGCCGCTGGCGCGGCCACAATCCTGGCACTTCTTCCCGTCGGCACTCCGCCGCTGGTGATCCTCCTGGTGCTCATCATATTGGGGATATTCGGGATAGGCTGGTTTCCGCTTTATCTTCTGCAGATCGCCGAGAGCGCCCCGAAAGGTTCGATAGCATCGACAATCGCCTTCGCGTCCACGATCTGTCTGGCTGTCATGGCAATTGGCCCCTACATATTCGGGCTTTTGGTCGACGGTTTTGGTTATGGGGCAGCATGGGCTGTACTGATCTTGCCGGTGGTTGTGACGGCGCTGCCCCTGGCAATCTCGCTGCGCCCCTCGATCTCTCAGATCGGCTCATCGTGAACAAGCTGAACCAAGAGATCATTCGAGACGTCGCTGTGCTTTGACAGGGGACGAAGCAAGGGCCTTGCCCAAGAAGGCAAGGCAACTCCGCTGACGCGCACTCCACCTCATTCGGCCTTCGAAAGCATCCGTTGCTCCTCCGTCGCGGAAAGTGGGCCGCCGGCTTCGATAGACATCAGATAGGTGTCGATTGTCTCCTGTGAAGACGCCGGAACATAACCGTCAGCCCTGGGTGAAGACAGGGCGAGACGTGTCACCCATGCGCCATCAGAGCGGCAGGCAACGGCCAGGGTGTTTTCTTCCTGTCGTTTCAATTCGTATTCGCGGCAGAATACGCCGCGGCCATCGACAAAACTTGAGACGATGCGCAGCACTTCGGATTGACCGACTGCGACATCGCCGCCGGACGGTTGATGGTCCAGCGCAGCAGACAATGCATCCTTGACCGATGCGCCTGATTCAAGGCCGCTACGCCCGGCGACAAAACCGCCGAGACCGGTAATAATGGCGAGGACGGAGGCCGCAACCGGCATCAGCCAGCGCTGCCTGAGGTGGGATATTTCCGGCTTTTCCCGTCCGCGGAAAGCGATGACCTTGGCACCCTCTATATCGGCATTTTTCGCTTCGGCATCTTCAACCATCCGACGGACCGATGCAGCAAGCGCATCCGGCACCGGTTCATCGATCAAGGGTTTGATCGCCGAGGCTAGCGCCGTCCGCGTGTCGAGGAAAACGGCAAGGCGTTCGGCAAGCGCGTCATCCGTTTCAAGCGCGGTTTCAAGACGAAGGCTGGTCGCCTCGTCAAGTTCGCCATCGGCAAATGCCATCAATGTCTCGTCGTCAAAATGTTCAATGGTCATGCAACGCCGCCTTTCGTATCTGACGAACGTTTCTCGCCCAGACTTATTCCCGTCAGTTCCGCCAGATGTTTGCGGGCCCGCGCCAGCCGGCTCATGACCGTGCCTATGGGAATGGAGAGAACATCGGCCGTATCGCGGTAACTGAGCTCTTCGACGCAGACGAGAACCAGCACTTCGCGCTGCTCCTCCGGCAGTTTCTGCAGGGCCGCCACCACCTCCATCAGTTCCATGCGGGCATGCGTGGCCGCTTCTCCCGAAGGCACCGACACATCATGCGCTTTCTCGATTTCCTCCTGCGGACCAGCGGTCCGGGCACGGCGCAGATGATCGATCCAGAGGTTGCGCAGGATACGAAACATCCAGGCATCGAACCGGGTATCGGGCGCAAAACTGTCGGCAGCAACGATTGCCCGCTCGCAGGCGGCTTGCACCAGATCGTCGGCCAATTCGCGTGAATGGCAGAGCGAAATCGCAAATCGACGCAGGTTCGGCAGGAACTCGACCAGCCGCTGCGGCACTGTGGGCGTTTCATTCATCATGCGATTTGTTTGGCACGGAACGGAATAATCTGTCGAGCCAAACGTCTACCTGAGGTAACATTCCCACATATGTTCGGAATGTTTCGAGTGTAATTTCTACCGGAGATAGACATTTGTCGAAGACTGCACCGCTTCGTTTCCGTTTTTTTATCATTGTCCTCATCGCCGCCTTTTCGCTGGCCGCATTGCCGCTGCTGCAATCGGCGGGCATTGCTCCCGGTATTTCCGCAGCGCTGGCAGACGATGATGATGATGGCGGCAGCGATGACGATGATGGTGGCGGTAGCGGATATGGCAGCTCTTCCGGAGGGGGAGACCGCAGCAGCGACGACCGGCGTCCTCGCGGCGATCTGCGTTCGCTTTTTAGCTGGCCATTCCAGCGAACAGAGCGAAGACCGCCGCAGCGAAGGACCGTCGCCATTCCGGAACGCGCACCCGACAAAATCCTGGCGCTCGACCTCGACGATCCAGCGATTGCAAACCTGACGCAGGAAGGATTTGTCGTTGATGAACGAACGACCATAGCGCTTACCGGCAGTGAACTGGTCAAGCTGACGATACCACGGGGCATGACACTGGATAACGCGCGGCAGGCGGTCATCGCGACAGCTCCCTCGGCATCCGTGGATTTCAACCATTTCTATCAGCCGGAACAGCAGGATGCTTCTTCCTGTTCTGGTGATGGCTGCAGGCTGGTGAGGCATATGGTCGGCTGGCCTCTCGATGGTGGTCAGGAACGACCGGCAAGCTGCGCCGCGCCGTTGCCAATCGGCCTTATCGACACCGCCATAAATGCCGGACACGCATCGCTCGCTGACGCGGCAATTGAGGTCGTTCAGCTTGGTAATGGTGCGGAAGCACCATCGGGTGAACAGCATGGAACCGCAGTCGCCGCCCTTCTGGTCGGAGCCGCGGGCAGCCGTGCGCCCGGCCTCCTCCCCGCCGGCCACCTCGTGGCGATAGATGCCTTCCAGCGCTATCGCAAGACGGCAGATATTGCCGAAACATACGATCTCATCAAAGCGCTTGACGTACTCGCCGCCAGAACAATCCGGATCATCAACCTCAGCCTGAGCGGGCCCGCAAACACGCTGCTTGAAAAGGCGGTGCGCGCGACGATCGACAGGGGCACGATAGTGGTCGCCGCAGCCGGCAATGAAGGTCCGAACGCCAAGCCGGTTTACCCCGCCGCCTATGCGGATGTTATCGCGGTGACGGCCGTGGACAGAAGCATGAAGCCATATCGGCGCGCCGTCCGCGGCGAGCACATCGACATCGCAGCGCCTGGCGTCGGCGTGTGGACGGCCGCCTCCATTTCCGGCGGGAGGCAGAAGAGCGGCACGTCTTTCGCTGCGCCCTTTGTAACGGCGGCGGCCTCACTGCTGCTGGGCGCAAACCCGGACATGCGGCCGAACGACGTTGCAAATGCCCTGGCGCAGTCGGCAAGCGACATGGGCGCACCGGGCAAGGACACGATTTTCGGTTGGGGCCTGCTGAACGCACGAACCTTGTGCCAGAGTTGAGCCTGCCGGCCTCACTTTATTTTGCGTTATCCATGCAGCAGCTCTTATGAAAATGCCCGGCACGAGGCCGGGCATAAACGTCAGATCTTGATGGACGATATCAATCGTCATCATCATCGTCGTCGTTATCGCGGGAGCTGCCGCGGAACCCCCGCCATCCATCGTTGTCATAACGATAGTGGCGGTTGAAGCGACGGTCATCGTCATCGTCGTCGTCGCCATCATCCACCAAAACGATGTGAGAGTGCGCAAGAAGCGGTAGCTGCGGCTGTATCGGCGTGGCATATGCCGGCGATGCTGCAGCCGTGAAGGTTACCGTGGCAAACAGCGCCACGGCGCTTGCGGCAAAAATCTGCCTCATGACGTTTCTCCTTTCGTGTTTCATGTCGGTACCTGCAATGTCGGTACCCGACGAGGAACGCGGCGGACGCGGCTTTATTCCGCGCAAAGACAATTTCCTGAGGCCACCGCCTGCCCTCAAAAACTTGCCTCCGTCGGGAATATTCATCGTCATCGAACGTTCATAACAGGACACAGGGGGAAATTTGTGCCGCGCGGACGGCTCTCCCGATCCGAAACTGCCTTCTGATGACGGCGCGATGCAAAGGAGGCCACTGGTGGCGCATCTCATGTCCTTGCCCACGGCAAATCTGAAGAAAGACCTGCCGACAACCATCATGACCGAGGCTACGATTTCCGTGCGGCGCCTTAAACAGATTGTGGCGATGCTGCTGACTGCCTTCGCCGCCGTGTTGATCTTTCTGGCAATCGACGACCTGACAATGCCGATGCGGGCGACACTCTTCATCTTTTTGTCGGCCATCATCGCCTGGACGATCCTTGAGCTGCCTGAAACGCCGGTTGCCCTGACCGGGGCTATCGCGCTTGCCGTCGTCGGCGCGATACCGGAAAATCTGGTTTACCAGTCACTGGGCAATGACATCATCTGGCTTCTTCTGTCGGCCTTCGTAGTTGCCGGTGTATTACGGCACGTAGGTCTCATCGAGCAGGTAACGGCACGACTGATGCCCAGAATGCGCAGCATAAGCTCCATGTTCTGGATGCTGACATTTCTGACCTTCGCGACCGCCTTTATCATTCCTTCCACCTCGGCCCGGGCCGCCATTCTCATGCCGGTATATCTCGGATTGTCAGGCGCAATCGACAATAGCCGCATTTCCCGTGCCCTCGGGCTGCTCTTTCCCACGATCATTCTGCTTTCCGCCGGCGCATCGCTGATCGGCGCCGGGGCGCATCTGGTCGCTGCCGGGTTCCTGTCACGCCTCACCGGAACGCAACCGGATTTCATCGGCTGGCTGGTACTGGCCGGACCGTTTTCGCTCGTCACCTGCCTGATCGCCTGCGCCATCCTGTTGCATGTGTTTCTCACCAGAGAGGAACGCAACATGGCCCCGGAGAGCAAAGTAGGGCTGACGCGCAGCGCGCCCTTTTCCAGAGAGCAGATCATCGTCGCGGGTGTGGTCTTCTGCACCGTCCTGATGTTTTCCACCCATTCCATTCACGGTGTCGGAATGGCGCTGATCGGCATGGTGGCAGCTCTTGTCCTCTGCATGCCGAACGTCTCCGGCATGACATTGAAGGCAGCCCTGAAAACCGTTGAGTGGAACCTGCTTCTTTTCATGGCCGGCACGCTGGTCATCGGCGAAGCGCTGATCGAGACCGGCACGGCACAGATGCTGGCGGATCGGCTGGTGGCTGTGTTCCGCCAGAGCCTGATCACCGCACCTGTCATCGTCATCTCATTTGCGGTGATTGTCGCCACTTTTTCCCATCTGGTGATCACATCGCGCACGGCACGGGTCACGGTTCTCGTTCCCGCCTTTGCACTGCCACTGTCTGGTCTTGGCGTGGATTCGGCCGTGCTGGTGATGGTGGTGACACTGGCAAGCGGCTTTTGCCAGATGACGATGGTATCGGCAAAACCGGTCGTCCTGTTCGGTGGAATGGAGCCCGCAGCCTTCACTCAGGCCGACCTGCGCAAGCTTGGCTATTTCCTCCTGCCGCCCTTCATTTTCTTGCTCATCTTGTCGGCAATATTTCTTTGGCCGATGCAGGGTCTTTCGCAAAAAATCTAACATAAGCAACTAACTGCAATGAATTAAAGGTCGCGACATGCGACCTTTTTTATTTATCCGACTAATTTTTTTAATCGCTGGAATAAGCGCTGATCCGGCACGTTTCCCCAATGTCACATACTTGTCATGAAAGGATCCTCCCATGCCCTTCCGCGTTGTTGTTGCCCCCTCGGGCTTCAAGGAAAGTCTCTCAGCCGAACAGGCCGCCGATTGCATTGAAAAAGGTGTTCTGCGTGCATTTCCCGGCTCGGAGGTCGTCAAGGCACCCATGGCCGACGGTGGCGAAGGCTTTACCCGGGCATTGATCGGCGCCACCAATGGCACGATCCACCCGGTGACGGTGACCGGCCCGCTTGGACAACCTGTCTCCGCATTTATCGGATTTCTCGGTGGATGCCCCGAGCCGACGGCGGTCATCGAAATGGCCGCGGCAGCCGGCCTCAGCCTTGTCCCGCGTGATCGCCGCAATCCCTGCCTCACCACCAGCTATGGTGTCGGCGAACTCGTGCGCGCGGCACTTGACGGTGGCGCGAAGCGGATATTGCTCGGCTGCGGCGACAGCGGCATCAATGATGGCGGTGCCGGCATGGCGCAGGCGCTGGGCGTTCGACTGCTCGACGCCGCCGGCTGCGATCTCGACCGTGGCGGTGCAGCCTTGGCGAAGCTGAACCGCATCGATCTCGGCAACCGGGATCCACGCCTGTCCGGGGTGCGGATTGACGCCGCCGTGAACTGGCACAACCAGCTTCTCGGGGAGCGAGGTGTCGCCCGCGTTTTCGGGCCGCAGAAAGGCGCGACGCCGCAACAGGTGGAAGAGCTCGCTGCGGCGATGGACATCTACGCGGCACGCATCGAAGACGCCACCGGTCTTGATGTCGGCTCAGCACCAGGTGCTGGCGCATCGGGCGGACTGGGAGCGGCAGTGCTGGGCCTGCTCTGCGGCAAGCTTCATCCCCGCTACGATATCGTCATGCAATATCTCGATATTGATGATTATCTGCGTAACGCCGATCTGGTGATCACTGCCGAAGGAAGCCTCGACGGCCAGACCCCGTTCGGCAAGGTTCCAGCCGAAATCGCCCGCAGGGCCAAGGAGGCCGGCGTTCCCGTGGTTGCCCTTGCTGGTACGATCGGCAAGGGCGTAAGGCTTAATCTCGAATACGGTATTGATGCCTTCGCCTCGATATTGACCCGACCCTGCTCCCTGGAAGATGCGATATCATCGGCACCGAAGCTTCTGGCCCGCGCGGCAGAGGATGCCGTCCGGATGATCATGATCGGGACAACCTTGCGAATAAGGGGACGAGTTCGCGTTCCGTCCTCAATTGGAACCGGTATGCCTGAGGCATTCGCCGGCGCTCGCCCTTGAGCACGGAACCTCTCCCGATATCTCGCCTGAACCGGCGCTGCCAGACGTGTATCGAGGAATACGCGGCAGCGCCCGTGGGGGGAGGTGTCACGACGTTTTCTGGCTATTTCGCGCGCCATTGATGCTGTAACTCGCACAGGAAGGCCACACCTACCTGAGAACGTACGGCATATCATTGCTTTTGGTCTCCGTGGCGAATGGCGGGTTGAGATGACGTCCGGCACAGGGTATCAGATGCCCAGCCCCAAAGCGGGCCTTCCGCAAGCAACAAGGCGTATCCTGACATGATCCCGGACTTCCTCGTCACCCATTCCGGTGGCTTCCATGCTGATGAACTTCTGTCCAGCGTCGTGTTGACCCGGCTTTTTCCCCAGGCCCGCCTCGTTCGCAGCAGGGCAGCCGAATGGATCACACCCGGTCCGGACCGCATCATCTACGACGTTGGTGGCGCTTATGACCCAGCAGGCAGAATCTTCGACCACCACCAGCGCGGCGCGCCGTTGCGGGACGACGGCCAACCCTATAGCTCGTTCGGCCTGATCTGGAAGCACTTCGGCCGGGACTATCTTGCCGCCTCGGGCGTCCCGGAAGATCATATCGAAACCGTCCATGCCGCATTCGATACCAGCTTTGTGCTGCCGGTCGATCTGGTCGACAATGGCGCGCTCAGCCCTTCCGTCGCCGGGCCACTTGCTGGGCTAACGCTGCCTGTTTTGCTAGAAACCCTGAAGCCCGTTTTTGACGAGACAGATCCGGACGCGGACAATCGCAGTTTCCATGCGGCGCTCGCCATTGCCCGCAGCTTCATCGAGGCGAAGATTGCCAACAGTGCTGCAAAATTGCGGGCTGAGGCGCTTGTGAACCGGGCCATCGTGGATGCAGGTGAAGGGCATATTCTGGAACTGCCGGTGGGAATGCCGTTTCGGCCCGCCATCGTGAAGTCGGGCGCCGACCATCTGCTGTTTGTCGTTCACCCCCGCAACAGCGACTGGTGCCTGACCGGTATCCGTCGCGCCGATGAGGGCTTTGATCTACGGGCGGATCTGCCAGCCGCCTGGGCCGGTCTGACGGACAAGGATCTGGAAGCGGTGTCTGGCGTCGAAGGTGCGAGCTTCTGCCACAACGGCCGGTTTGTCGCAGCGGCCAAAACCCGCGATGCTGCGCTGGCCATGGCGGAGTTGGCGGTGAAAGAGGCTCTCTCCCTTGGCAAGGAGGCGACAGCGATAAAGTCGTGACTTAGCGGCCTGTCGCTGTCGCGTTATTCGCGCGCCAGCCGGCTGTTTTTGTGAAAAGGCTCCATCGGATATCGACAGGCGTAGACTTTGGTGCTCCAAGCAAAGGCGATACCTGACGCATCTCCGCTAATAGACGACAGGCAAATTTCAAGGATCGCCCATGCTCGCTTTCACACACCTTCGTCACGGCAAGGCCGTAATGTGCGTCGCCTTCGCCATGTTTCAAGTCGGAAGCGCTGTGGCGGCCGAAACCGATCCCACATTTTATGACGCAGCGCTGTGCAATCCGCCTTACTCGATGACATCTGCGACCGAGATTTACGATGCGGCGGAAAAGCTTGCAAAACCAGACACATCGTCACTGGGCGCGGCGATCTACACGCTTCCGTTTCAGATCGGCCGCGATGGATTTGAAACTGATGAAGTGTTCTTCGCCAATGGCGCGGTCGGCGTTTTGATCAAGGGCCAGCGTGCCGACGATCTGGCAGCGAAGTATGATTTGAAGCCAGAAACTTCCGACCTGATGGGCACGTCCAGCAAAGGCTATGCGCGGGAACTTTCGCAGGACCTGCAGCCCCCGGAAGGTCTGGCAGGCCCCGGAAAAGTCTCCATTGTCGCCCGGGAAGGTGACGCTCTTGGCGATAAAACCCTGTTGGCTTGCGAATTCGCCCCAGGCTGAATATCAGCACGCGAGCTGCCAATGCCACCACCTTGCTTCTGGCGATCACGGCAGTGAATGAGCCGTAAATCCGTCAGGCAGCCGACCTCGATGCCATTTCAGGCCTCCGCTCAAGCGGCTGTTCCATTGTGATGGCTGCCCCATATCTCTTGCAGATGGCCATCGGCGTCTCAGCTTGGGTCTGTCACTGAACAAAATCAGTCTGGAATGGCGGCTATCGCGGGCATGTCTTGCTGCGGCCACCGCTGCAGCGCTTCCCGCCCGGCGTCGGTTAGATCATAAACTCCCCGATCGAGCCGTTCAAACCAGCCATACACATTCGAAAGCAAAATTTTTCCGGCATCCGGTATGCTGGACCTGACCTGGCGCACACGCAGCGGCCCCGATGCCAGCGCCAAAGCGCAGCCAAGCGCCTGCTGGCGGTAAGCCGTCATGATCGGTGCCCGGGTGCTTCCGCCGACCGCCGGATCTCCGCGTCGCCTCTGGTGTTCACGCATGAGCCGCGAACGCCGCTTCGGATTGGTTCGCGGCATCGGTGATACGGAACCGACGACAACACTGACATCGCCGCTATCAGAAATCCCGAGCATGCCGATCCCGAGCCTGCGGCAAAGATCGCGGTAGCGCTTGTCGGCCTCCCGGCCCCTGCCCCTGGCTGAAATTCGGGCCGCAATCCAGATCTCATCTGCAATAGCTGCACGATCGACAGCCTGCAGGATGAGCTCCAGGTTGAAGCTGAGCTTCAGCTCGCAGATCACGACAACAGGCGGATCATTATCGCTCAAACCGACGAGGTCGCAACCGCCTACCTCACCTTTGACAGTGTAACCTGCCTTTTCAAGAAAGCCTTTGACGGGCAGATAAAGCGAAGTTTCCATGTGCCTGCAGGATCAAGTGATTATCCTGCCCCAAATACATCGTTCCACCTGCCCAGGACAACCTTTATAGCCGCCGACGCTGTTACAAATCGTCAGCACTGGCGACCGCCGCCCATAAACTCTCCCAGAGGAGTGGATTTCCTGCGGCGCTTCTGGAGATGCTGGAAGCCTATCTGACCACCGGCGAATAGCATTATTTCATCAAGGTGGCAGTGGGTGGAACCACGGGCTATGAGCAGTTTCTGCGTCGCAAGCTTCCGAGCGCGTAGTCACTCCCGCTCCTGCTTTGCACGCAAATGTCTGAAGTGCACATTGTCAGTGGTGCCGGATGCCGCACTCGACGAAGGCGGCATCCGGAGGCACAAGGTGCTCACCTGCGTTTGACCATGCGCCGAAGCAGGGAGCGGGACCTGCCCTTGCGAGGAGCGAGGTGGATATCGCTGACCAGTTTTGCGCCGCCCTCCCGACGTTCCAGCGTTATCTTTCGGCTGTGGAAAGCTTCCAGTTCGGCACGATGCGCGACACTGACGATCGTGGCATCGGGCAATTCATCGATCACCGTCTGCATCATCCTGTCCTGGCTCTTTTCATCCAGGGCCGCGGTTGCTTCGTCCATGACGATGATGTCAGGATCGTTCAGCAAAAGGCGCGCAAAGGTCAGCCTTTGCTTTTCACCGCCCGACAGCGTCTGGTCCCACGGCGCCTCTTCTTCCACCTTGTCCTTGAGGTGACCAAGGCCAACTTTGTCGAGGGCTGCCCCTATCTCTTCGAGGGTCCAGCTCTCGGCCGCCTGCGGATAACAAACCGCTCGACGCAGCGTGCCCGACGGAATGTATGGGCGCTGCGGCAACATGAAAAGCCGACTGCCAGCGCGAAAGCTCACATCGCCACCGCCCCATGGCCACAGGCCGGCGATTGCGCGGACAAGCGTGCTTTTGCCCGATCCGGATTCCCCCGCAACCAGCACCCTCTCTCCCGGCCCTATTTCGACATCCGTCTCCTTGACAACAGCGGTACCGTCACCCAGCGAAACGGAAACATCCTTGAGGCTGAGCATTGTTTCGCCCTCCGTCTCACCGCGCACGATCCGTCCGAGGGTGTCGCTCTGTTCAGCCCGCTCGAGACCATCAAGCGACATCATCAGGGATGCGACGCGCCGTGCGCATGCATTCCAGTCGGCCAGCCGGGGATAGTTATCGACCAGCCAGCCAAAGGCGGATTGAACGATGGTGAATGCCGATGCGGATTGCATGACTTCCCCAAGAGACATGCTTCCATCGAGAAACTTCGGTGCGCAAAGCAGAACCGGCACGACGGGAGCAATGAGCATCGACCCATGCGACACGATCGTGGTGCGCATATATTGTTGCGCCATCAGCCGCCATTGCCGTCGAACATTGCCAAACCTCTTGTCGAGGTCGCTCCGTTCCTCCTCTTCGCCGCCAAGCAGGGCAATACTCTCGCCATTTTCCCTGACGCGCGTCAGCGTGTACCGGAATTCCGCCTCCAGCTGGTTCTTGACCTCGGACACTCGAACGAAGTTCCGGCCAATCAAAGCTATGGAACTGGATGTAATGACGGCGTAAATCACTGCCGCAACCACGAGAAAGCCGGGTATTGTAATCCACACTCCAGCGACCGACAGCGTCAACGCCCCGCCAATCGTCCACAGGACAACGATAAAGGTGGAAGCCGACACAAACGCGGCGATGACACCTGCGACAAAATCCACCGGCGCCTCGGTGGCAATCCGTGTATCTTCCGATAGCCTCGCCTCAGGATTTTGGTGATCGCCGTCGATCAGATTGAGCTGATAGTAACGGCCATTTGCGATCCATCGCGCGACCAGCAGCTTCGTCAGCCATGAACGCCAGCGACGCTGAATCAGCATTCTTACATAGACCTGGGACGTCACGATCAGGACGCTTCCGAGGACCAGCGGCGGAAAGATGGATCCAAGAAAATAGACGGTAGATGCGTCCCTCTTTTCAATCGCATCAAAAATCCCGCGATTCCAGATATTGATGCCATATTGGAAACCGACATTTATGCCGATCATCGCCAGCAGCCCGAGCGAGAACGGCCACGCCAGCCCATCACCACGGCGGCTCCAGTAACCGCGCGCGCTGATCCAGAAGCGCTTCAGCAGATATCTCTTTCGAGCCTGCTCGGCCTCCTCCGGCGTCAACCCGGAAGCGGGCTCTATTTCCTCGGGCGGGAGTGGATCATCCATGTCACGATCATCGGTCGTTGGCGCGTTTTTCGCACCATTCTGGCCGGTGCCATCGACCGGTTTCGGATTTGCGTCAGCATCGGTCATGGATGCTTAAACGAACGGCGGTTTGAAAGGTTTCACGGCTGCGTGGCGGGTCGCGACAAATGGTTTCGCCGATACATATCTTCAGCGGTACCCGCTAAAATCCGCACCGAAAGCTACAATCGAGACTCGATATCCAGCACCAGCTTTTTCAGCAGTGTGGCAAGGTTTTCGCGCTCCTGCGGGCTGAGGCCTTGCAGGAAATCCACCTCGCTTGCCATGTCTTCGCGAAACGCCTTTTCGGCCAGTTCAATGCCGGCCGGCGCAAGGCAGACGACGACACTGCGCCCATCAAGCCTCGATTTTCTGCGCTCTATGAGCCCGGCCTTTTCCAATCGGTCAAGCCGGTGCGTCAGGCCACCCGAAGAGAGCATCAGCGTTGTGTACATCTCCGTTGGCGTCAACTGGTAGGGCGCTCCCGACCGTCTTAATGTCGCGATAACATCGAACTCGCCACGATCAAGGCCGAAGCGGGCAAACGTCTCTTCGATAGACGGCGCCAGAAGGTTGCTCAGCCGTTTGGCGCGTCCGAAGATGGCCATCGGCTCCGTATTGATATCGGGTAGTTCCTGCGCCCATTGGCCACGCAGACGGTCGACATGATCTTCCCTGTCAGTTTCAATCGTCCGATCCGTCGTCGCGTCCGGCATCGCCTGCTTCATCTCATCACCCCATCACCACTCTGAAAACCATATACGGCTTTACCTCTTCCGTGAATATATCTTTGCGAGAAGATAGATATCTTGACAGGAAGATAAATCCTGCATATATCTTCTCGCGAAGATAGTTTTGTCTCAGGGAGGAGATCAGATGTTTTCAATCCGCCGTCATCAGGAACCGAAAGCTGGCGAGAGCCGAACGGTACGTTATGAAGGATGCGAATACGGAAGCGGCGTATCCATCTTTCTCGTCAGCGCCGATCCGGGTCGCGGCCCTGATCTGCATGTTCATCCCTATCCGGAAACATGGGTCGTTCGAAAAGGCGAGGTCGAATTCACCATCGGCGACAGCCAGGCGCGTGGTTCATCCGGCGACATCATTGTCGGACCTGCCAATATCCCCCACCGCTTCGAAAATATCGGCGCTGACCGGCTGGAGATCATCTGCATCCATCCGAGTGAGACCTTCCAGCAGACTTTTCTGTAGTCCCTTTCCACCATGAGGAGAAAGACAATGGCCAAGATGATTTTCCTGAACCTGCCGGTGAAAGACCTGGCTGCCTCAACCGCCTTCTATGAGGCAATCGGCTGTACGAAGAACGAGCAGTTCTCCAACGAAGTCGCAAGCTCGATGGTGTGGTCGGAGACCATCACCTTCCAGCTTCTGCAGCATGATTATTATAAAACCTTCACCACCAAATCGATCGCCGATGCCCACACAACAAATGGCATGCTGATCGCCCTTTCGCGCGACAGCCGAGACGAGGTCGACGCCATGGTCGAGGCCGCGGCAAAGGCCGGCGGGCAAGCGGATGTTCGAGAGCCGCAGGATTTGGGTTTCATGTATCTCCGCACCTTCGCCGATCCCGATGGTCACGTATTCGAACCCGCCTACATGAATTTGGGTGATGACGGCTGACCTGTGATGGGCATTTCGAGCACTATAATTCGAGTGCTGTCACGCCTTTGCCGGCCCGCATGTCTCTCCAAAAAACTCTGCCGCGCGGACATCATACCGCGCAGTAGATCGTCAGATATATTTGCGCTTAGCCCGTAACTTTGCGGAGTGATTTTTCAATCTCTCCTCCGCAATAAGCATCACCATAGTCTTCGAAGCTCCGGCGGCTCAAGGCGGCCAGCGGAGCTGTAGCCCCCACCCGACTGGAAAGGGCCCAGATGACTGGCGAAGTATCTTCGATAATGCCTTTAATGACTGGAAAGCGGTCAGCCATCGTTGTCCACAGCAGGGCGGTAACGATATCTGCGACGCCGGCTTTTTCCGTTCCAAGCATAAACCCGGAGTGAGCGGTCAGACCGTTTCTTGCCCCGGTATCTTCAAAAATGCGCAGCCACTTCTGCAAACGCGGGACGAACTCCTGCCATTTTTCTGGCGTCCACATCTCGCGCCCGCCATTGAGTGTCAGTTCATCAAGGACGTCATTGGCGTCGTTTACGACCTTGGCACTGAGCGCGCGACCCTCAGCCGCCGCCGGCAGGATATCCAGCCGCTCACCCAGATAGATGGTTATTGCCGGCATCTGAGAGATTGCGAAATTGCGCTGGCGATCAATCAGGACCGGCGGCCCCATGAAAGCTATCGGCTGTTTTCCCACCTCACGATGCATAATATCGTCTATCGCATCGGTACCGTGTTCATCCCAGGAGCACCCGCCATGGGCCAGAATTCCCCTGATGAACTGGCCTCTGAACGGAACTGGCCAGTAATAAAGGCCGAAATCGCTCATATTGTCCTCCTGCTCCTTACGCAGACCACTAACGGCACTGGCTATCGCCAGTTCCACCACGGCGCCCCTGTAAGGAAAGACGGGTCGCTGCACGCAGCCGTCGGCTCGATGTTCTAACATTGCTGACGATGACAACCGGGCGCGCCTGGGCTCAGAGCTATCAGCCGCGACTTCAATCCTCTGGTTCGAAGATCACGCGTATCAGGGTTCCGTCAGTCGCCGCGGCGCTGATTGCGCCTGCAGTCAACCGGAGCGGTCCGCGCGCGACAAGCGTTTCCGGCAAAGGCGTTTTTCCAGGACCTGGATCGATAAAGGCTGAACACTCATCATCCGAATTCAGCATCGCCATGAACGATGTCGCGACAAGGTGCTGGCCGCAGGCGGCGCATCGCAGAATATACGAGCCGAAATGGATGACAGATTCGGTTTCGTCCAATCCGCACGAGCCGCAGGCCAGCATGGTATTCATTGTAAAACATATCCCGAGCGCATCTGAACGGTGCCCCTATGACGCAGCGGCCAAAATGACCGCAATAGCAAGCAGCAACGGACCCATCCACCTGAAGTGACGAACCACCGGCGGCTGCGTCGGATTTTTCGATAGGGGCAGATGACCGAAACCTACGGCGGTCATCCACAGACCGGCACAAAACATGATGAATTCGTCGATATAAGCGGCGATCATGATTTCCCCCAAGCTACGAGTGGACGTATCGTCCACCGGCTATTCCCTGCCGATTGCTTCAAGCCAGATGCTGACGGCAACTGCGCCCGCATCGGGGTGCCCGACAGCCCGTTCACCGAGATAACTGGCGCGCCCGAGCCGTGGCTTCATGGATGTCGTTGCCTCGGCGCCCGCAACGCCCGCCGCCACTGCGGACCGCCAAGCCTCTTCCGTCGAAGCTCCCGCTGCAAGTTTATCCCGAAACGTTTCTGCCGCCGGATGAAGCGCATCTATCATCGTGCGGTCCCCCGGCTTCGCACCGCCAAGTTCCGAGATCGCGATAACCGCTGCCACAAATGCTTCCGCCATCTGCTGAGCCGTCGGGCTTTCAATCGCGGCAAGATGGCGCGAGGCGCGCATCAGCGCCGTAGCGTAAAAGGGACCAGAACTTCCGCCAATCGCCCTGCGCATCGCATTCGCCATCGCCATCAGCCCATCGGCAACATCGCCGAAGTTTTCCTTTGGCAGTGCAAGGATCGCCTCGGCACCACGAACCATGCTTGCGCCAAGGTCACCATCACCCGCAACACTATCCAGCTGCGTTAATTTGGGCTCTGCTGCAATCAAGGTTTTGGCAATCCGATCTGCGGCAGACCTCAGGCGATCACCGGCGGCGGTCATCTTGTTTCCGACAGGCAGGCTCTTCTCGGCCCTTGCCGAGGGCAGGATTCGCGCTCGGTTCACCACACCGCCGCGTGGCCATGCGCCGGCGTCGGTTGGCGCGTCGATGAGGCCGAGCGCTGTCTCGTCGACATGCATGAGCGACAACGAAAAACCCGGCATATCCAGAGCGGAAAGGAAGGTGCCAGCCCATGCCCGCTCAACCACGACACCCATTTCTTCCAGTTGCGTGATCGCAGATCGCGCTACGATTGCGAGTTCCATTGGCGGCGTCGATCCCAGCCCGTTGACCAGCAACGCGACCCGATCTCCGCTCTTTAGCCTGCCATCGGCTTTAATCGTTTCGAGGACCAGTTTCACAAGCTCGTCGGTCGATGCTATCGGCATCCGCCGGACGCCCTGTTCACCATGAATTCCAAGCCCGACTTCGATTTCCGCTTCGCCAAGCACAAAGCCCGGCCTGCCCACGGCCGGCAGAGTGCAGGAACCGAGCGATATACCCATGGAGGATGTTCTGTGGGCAGCGTCCCGTGCAATCCGGGCCACTTCATGCAGGGGAAGTCCCAACTCCGCGGCCGCGCCAGCGAGCTTGTGAACAAGGATTGTGCCCGCAATACCCCGGCGACGATCAGCGGGAACCGTGTCCTTTAATGCAACATCATCGGCAACGACCACAATCTCGACCGGAATTCCCTCAGCCCTTGCCAGTTCGGCTGCCAGTCCGAAATTCAACCGGTCACCCGTGTAATTCTTGACAATGACCAGAGCACCAGCGGGTCCAGCCGCAGCCCTGATACCGGCAAGAACCGCATCGGTGCTTGGCGATGTGAAGACATCGCCTGCCACGGCAACAGTCAGCATGCCCGCGCCGACATAACCTGCATGAGCCGGCTCATGTCCACTACCGCCGCCCGACAGAACCGCTACCTTGCGCTTTTCCGTTTCCGGAAGGCCGGAGCGGATAACAACGTTCTCATCTGCAAGCAGGACTGTGGCAGGGCTGAGCGCCACCGAACCTTCGAGCATGTCCCGCACGACGGTGGATGGGTCGTTAATGAGCTTCTTCATGCCGTATTCCTCGATTCGGGTCGCCGGTTGCTGGTGGAGGACGAGCCGCGCCCACTGCTGGCCCTGAACAAGCACGATCTCCCGGCCAATTTCAAGCTCGTGCGTTCGTCACGTGCGAACCACTGCCCAATAAAATGTTGCGAGAAAAACGCCCCGCCTAAACGGGCGGCAGGTTTGTAAACCAATCGGCGCCGCAAAGTTTGAGTTGACCGTTTTCAATGGTGAGGTGACACTTGTAGCAACGGACAGGGAGAAAGATGATGGACGAGGCACAGCAATGGCGCCACATGGCAAGTGCGCCGAAAAACGGCAACCGGATCCTCGTAACGATACGCTCGTCAGAACAGGGACCAGCCCAGGTAGATCTTGCATATTGGGCAAAGAGCGACCGGTTCGGCTCGGAAGGCTGGCGCGCTTCAGACTCGTCACCGGGCCGGATCATCGAATATGCCGAGCCGGAATTGAAGTGCTGGATGCCGGTCCCCCTCGCCAATGCCGACGGTCTCGCAATGCCATCTCCCTGGAAAGGCGAGGATGATCGCGAACTCGATGGATCGGGGATATGAGAGAGGGTACGGCCACGTTCCGATATAGAGAGCATTGTCGATCGTCGTCTCTCGATGGCCGACCGGCGGTATAGAGGGTCTGCGGCCCCTGACTGAGCGGCCTACACGCCGCCATGACTAAATATTCAAACCTTGAAGCAATTCTCCCGATGCCACTGGAGAAAATGTGGATGTGGCCGCTCAATCGATCGAAACGGCACGATCGCTCTTCCTGTCCTGTTGATCAAACCGCGGATGCTTTCTCGATCATTGGCATGACGTGAAATCAGAATCTCGAGTTCATCCGAGAGGCCGATTAACCCACGATCGAACATCCAGTGCGCCGTTCCTGAAAGAGCGATGCCATTGCAAAGTATATCAGGGCCATTTGCCTCCACGGGACGTATATGCGCAGCATCGACTTCCGCACGTCCACCGCCATTGATAAGCTTCAGCCCCGTGATCGCACAGCGCTTGTCGTAAGCCTGCAAAACGAGCCGGCGAAACAGGCGATCTCGCACAATTCGTGATGAAAGCTGGGCAACACGCTCACGCTCTTCTTCGACCACGAAGGGCGCCTGAACCCGGTCGTCAAATCCGTCAGAAAGCCGCATCTCTCTCGGCTCGTCCAAACGCGGCAACTCGGGTTCCAGCTCATTCAGGCCAATCGACACGATGCGATTGAAATCCGCCGCTGATGTCGGGCGTACTGCCGCCTGTGCCCTACCAGAAATCCGGCCCTCTTCATTCAACAGACCGCGCTCGATGACGCCGTCTGGCCCACCGAACGGAACAGGATTGACAAAATCAAGGTAACTTCCCGGCTCAATCAACGCCAGATACATGCCGGCCGCCTTGGTGTCCGGAATAATCTGGGCAACTTTGGCGACAGCAAAATAACCACGCGTCGCTGCAACCTTGCGCGGCTCGTAATAGATGATCCAATCACCGAGACAAGCTTGTACACGACCGAGATATTGGCTCGGAAACTGGTACTGTTCAGCCGGACTGTCGTCGTAAATTGAATCTGAGCGATGAATGAAAATTCCGAATCCCATGCCCGAATATTAGCATGATCAGGATACAACAGCGCAATGTGCCTTCTCACATAAAGCGAAATCAGTGAGCACCAAATCGTTTATCGCATAGACTTAGCATGCCGCCAGAGCCATCATAGTGCCAGAAGCTGGCGTCTTTTCCGAGAGCGAAGGACGAGTTCGGAAGTCATCCGTATCTCAGTCATTGCGGGTTCGATCTGCCTGTTGGCTCAGTTGGATGCCCTGCTTACATTACTGGCCCTGCTTACATTACCGATGACGCGCCTCTGGAGGATAAATCTAATGGAAGTAAGATTTCTCGCTGAGACTTTTCTCGCCCTCATGCTTTCCAGCGCTATCGCCTCCGCCCAGCAGGCGTCCGACATGGTCGCGCCAGAGAAGGCGACTGATATCGCGACAGCCAGACGTGTCGAGTCAGGAAGCTTCATGGTCGCGGCAGCCAATCCGCTGGCAGCCGAGGCTGGGCGCGATGTGATCGCCGCGGGCGGCAACGCCATAGATGCCATGGTGGCGGTGCAGACCGTGCTGGGCCTCGTTGAACCGCAAAGCTCCGGTCTCGGCGGCGGCGCCTTCCTCGTCTATTACAATGCGAAAAGCGGCAAGCTGACGACGTTGGACGGCCGGGAGACGGCGCCGATGGAGGCCTCGCCAAAGCTCTTCCTGGATAACAAAGGTCAGCCGCTTAAATTCATGGACGCCGTAATCGGCGGCCGTTCCGTCGGCACGCCGGGAACGGTACGACTTTTAGAGGAAGCCCATAAACGCTATGGAAGGGCGGAATGGGCAAGCCTCCTGAAGCCGGCGGAAAAGCTGGCGACCGAGGGTTTCAAAGTGTCGCCGCGCCTTGCCTCCCTGATCGCGTCCGAGGGCGATCGGTTGAAAAAATATGAGGCCCGCTCCTATTTTTTTGACGCCTCCGGAGCGCCCCTCCAGACCGGCGCCGCGTTGAAGAACCCGGCTTATGCCGAGACGCTTGCGGCGATCGCCAAAGGTGGCGCCGATGCCTTTTACAAGGGGCGAATTGCCGAGGCGATCGTCGAGACTGTGCGCGAGACGACCGACAATCCCGGCGTGCTGTCGCTTTCCGATCTTTCCAACTATCGCGTTATAGAGCGCGAACCGATCTGCTTCACCTACCGTACTCTTGATGTTTGCGGCATGGGGCCGCCATCGTCAGGCGGCATCGCCATCGGCCAGATGCTCGGCATGGCGGAGAATTTTGATCTCAAGTCCCTGGGGCCGAAAAATGTCGAAAGCTGGCGCATTATCGGCGATGCGCAGCGTCTCGCCTTCGCCGACCGCGAGCGTTACGTCGCTGACACCGATTTCGTGCCACTACCGATCAAGGGCCTGCTGGACAAGACCTATCTGGGCGAACGGGCAAAGCTGCTCGACGGCGACAAGGCGTTGGCCACCGATGCCGTCAAGGCCGGCGAACCGGAATGGGATCACGCGCTCCTTTTCGGTCGGGATGCCGCGCTCGAATTGCCCTCCACAAGCCATTTTGTCATCGCCGACAAGGAGGGCAACGTGGTCTCGATGACGACGACGATCGAAAGCGGCTTTGGCTCGCGGCTGATGACGAATGGCTTCCTGCTCAATAACGAGTTGACGGACTTTTCCTTCAAGACCCATGATGGCGGCCTGCCGATCGCCAACCGTGTCGAGCCCGGCAAACGGCCGCGCTCGTCCATGGCCCCGACCATCGTGATGAAGGATGGCAAGCCGCTGCTCGCCATTGGTTCGCCCGGCGGCAGCCAGATCATCGGCTATGTGGCGCAGGCGCTGATTGCCTATATCGACTGGGGCATGCCGGTGGAAGCGATCGTCGCCCAGCCGCATCTCATCAACCGGTTCGGCACCTATGACATAGAGGCCGGTACCAGCGCGGAAGAACTGCTCGGTCCGTTGAAGACACTGGGTTACGAGGTGAAACCGGGCGAGATGAATTCCGGTTTGCATGCTATCGAACTAACCGCCCAAGGTTTCGTCGGCAGTGCCGATCCACGACGCGAAGGAGTGGTTGTGGGGGAATGAGAAACAGGCGCAGCGGACACCGCCCGAAAGGGGTGAGGACCTTGTCTTCATCGTGACTGCTAACGTCTTTCAAAATCTCGGCTGCGCCAAAGGGCGTCGTTTCAATATCGTGGTTGACCTCACACGCTCCTGAACCCGGCTATCCAGCCCCGAAGAAAAATCTTTCGGTTTGCCACCAATAATCGGAATGGTCTTTGCCGCGCGCGGTTCGCGGCAGGGATATCGTCGCGATGGCAATCGGGCCTGCCTCGCCCTCCCACGACAAGGCCAGCAGCCCGGATCAGAAACATCGACGAGAGAGTAAAACCGAATGGCAAATGATCGCAAACTGCATCTCGGTGCCTTCATGCGGCCCGTCAGCCTCCACACCGGCGCATGGCGTTATCCGGGCGCATTCCCGGACGCGAATTTCAACTTCGCCCATCTCGCGCGCTTTGCGCAACAGCTGGAAGCCGCGAAATTCGACGCATTCTTCATGGCCGATCATCTGGCGGTGTTGAACATGCCGACGGAAGCCCTGCGCCGCAGCCACACCGTAACGTCCTTCGAACCTTTTACCCTGCTTTCGGCGCTCGCCGCCGTCACCTCCCGCATCGGGCTGGTTGCCACCGCCTCAACCACATTCGACGAGCCCTATCATGTGGCACGGCGTTTTGCGTCTCTCGATCACCTCAGCAATGGTCGTGCCGGGTGGAACATCGTCACCACGTCCAACCCGGATGCTGCACGGAATTTCGGCCGCGACGAACAGCCTGATCACACCGAGCGCTATGGGCGGGCACGGGAATTTTACGATGTCGTCACTGGCCTCTGGGATTCCTTCTCTGACGACGCCTTCATCCGCGATGTCGATAGCGGGTTGTTCTTCGATCCGGAAAAAATGCACGTCCTCAATCACAAGGGGCCTGAATTTTCCGTGCGCGGGCCGCTTAATATCGCGCGTCCGGTGCAGGGCTGGCCTGTCATCGTTCAGGCAGGCGCGTCCGAGCCAGGACGCCAGCTTGCGGCCGAAACGGCCGAGGTGGTTTTTGCAGCGACACCCACGCTTGCGGCGGGAAAGGCCTTTTACAAGGACGTCAAGGACAGGACCGTTGCCGCCGGCCGTTCCCGAGACGGGATTATCATCCTGCCGGGCGCTTTCGTTCTGGTCGGCGATACCGTGGAAGAGGCCAGGGCCAAACGCGCCAGGCTCGACAGCCTCGTCCATTATGACAGCGCGATCGCTTCGCTGTCGATCGCGCTCGGTCACGATGTTTCCGGCTTCGATCCCGATGCTCCCCTGCCTGATATTCCGGAGACGAATGCGAGCAAATCCAGCCGCGAAAGGGTCATCGAACTCGCCAGAAACGAAGGTCTGACGGTGCGCCAGCTTGCCCAGCGGTTGGGCGGTTATGCCGGCCTCGCCTTCGTCGGCACGCCGGAAACCATAGCCGACGAGATGGAAAAATGGCTGCATGAAGAGGGTTCGGACGGCTTCAACATCACCTTCCCTTTCCTGCCTGATGGCCTTGACGACTTCACCACGCGCGTAGTGCCAGAACTACAGCGACGTGGTCTGTTTCGAAAGGACTATGAGGGGCCGACATTGCGTGATCATCTGGGGCTGCAACGGCCAGCCAATCGTTTTTTCCCGCAATAAAGGGCCATCGCGCCGATTGCGACAAAGCTAGGGAGATTTTCCACACCCGCCGCGAAGTTTGGCATGAGGTTCCAGAAGGTCGGATTGACCTCAAAAACACCCGCCCTTACCCTTTAATTACACAAAATACATAAATTAGGTGAATTAATATGAAGGCTGAACATTCCCGCCGCCAGATCCTCAAGTTCGGCCTTGCCGGCGCACTCGCAGCACCGCTGGTCACGGGCCGCGCGCTCGCTCAAGCCTCTTCGGATTTCCCTGCGGAGCTGAAGCTGGACTGGGGATTTTACTCCTCCCACACATTGCTGATAAAGAACAAGGGCTGGCTCGAAGAGGCTTTTAAGGATGTCGGCACCAAGATCACCTGGGTGCAGTCCCGTGGCAGCAACAATTCACTGGAATTCCTGAAGGTCGGCTCGACCGATTTTGCCGGTTCGGCCGCACTGTCGGCCTTTCTGGCCCGTGCCAACGGCGTGCCGCTGAAGGTTATCTATGTGGCAAGCTGGGGTGGTTCCTCCATCATTCAGGTGCGCCCGGATTCGCCGGTCAAGACCGTTGCCGATCTCAAGGGCAAGACAATCGCAGTCACCAAGGGAACAGCTCCTTATTTCACCTTGGTGCGTGCGCTTGACCAGAACAAGCTGTCGATCGACGACCTGAAGGTCGTGAACCTGCAACATCCGGAAGGCTTCAACGCGCTGCAGCAGGGTCAGGTCGATGCCTGGGTCGGTATCGATCCGCATACATCCCAGGCGGAGCTTGCCGGCGACAGGGCGATTTTCGATGAGCGCAGCTGGCGCGATGGCAGCGTCTTCAGCGTTTCGGAAGAATTTCTGGCAAAGCACCCGAAAGCGGTCGAGCGACTGCTCGGCGTCTGGGTGGAGACGCAGAAGTGGATCCGCGAGAATAACCGCGAATTCATCGATTTCGTCACCAAGGTCACTGGCAACGATCCCAAGATCACCGAGCTGACGATTAACAAGCGCGACTGGAAGGATCCTGTTCCCGGTGAGGAATTGCTGAACTCGATCCGCATCGTCACGCCACTGCTCGGCGATGATGTTCTGCGCCCGGGCGTCAATGTTGATAATGTCCTTTCATCGCTGATCGATCCGGCACCAGCGAAAAAGGCACTCGGCGCATGAATTCCCATCCGCGCGAATTCCAGCGCGTGAAGCAGACTGCCAAACAATTCCCCTCCCGCCTGCCGTTCTTGCAGCGGGTGGGCAATTTCTTTGGCCGCTTCGATCTGCGCGGCGCAATCGTGCCGGTCGGCTCATTGGTGCTGCTCGAGCTTTTCGTTCGTTTGGGCTGGGTCAGCCCCTATGTGCTGCCGCCGCCTTCCGAACTTTACGAGACGTTTCTGCGGCTAGCCGAAGGGCCGTTGTGGACGAATGTTGCGGCCAGTACCGCGCGCGTCTTTGTCGGCTTCGTCATCGGCTCGCTGCTGGCGGTGGTCGTTGGTTCGCTGGTCGGTTTGGTCATTGCTGCCGAGCGTTATCTCGAGCCGACATTTCAGGCGCTGCGCGCCGTGCCCAGCCTTGCATGGGTGCCGCTGCTGATGATCTGGTTCGGCATCGGAGAAACTTCAAAAATCGTGCTGATCGCCAAAAGCGCGTTTTTCCCGGTTTATCTCAACCTCTTCTCCGGTATCAGAAATGTCGACCGCAAGCTGGTGGAAGTGGGCGAGATGTATCGCCAGCCGCTGCCCATTCTGGTGTGGCGGATATTCATTCCCGCCTCTTTGCCGCATCTGTTCACCGGCCTGCGTTACGGGCTGTCGCTCGCCTGGCTGAGCGTTGTCGCAGCCGAGCTTCTGGCCGCGTCTGAAGGCATCGGCTACATGCTGTCCGATGGGCGAGAGCTTTCGCGGCCCGATCTGGTGATGATCGCCATCATCTGCCTTGCGGTGCTGGGCAAGATTTCCGACAGCCTGTTCAAGATCGTCGAGGAGCGCTGCCTGCGCTGGCGTGACACCTATTCCCTCAATGAAGGAGGGCGGCTGCGATGAGCCTGCTCAATGTCGATGTGCGCGAAAAAGCTTTCGGCGATACTGTCGTCCTTCAGGATATCCACCTGACGCTGGGGGATGGTGAGGCGGCTGTTCTTCTTGGCCCCAGCGGCTGCGGCAAGAGCACGTTGCTGCGCATTGCCGCCGGTCTCGACCGACGTTTTTCCGGTACGGTCAGGGTTCAGCAGGCAGAGGAAGATGAGGCCTCGCCGCCCATCGCCTTCGTGTTTCAGGAACCCCGCCTGATGCCCTGGCTGACGGTTGCAGAGAATATAGGTTACGCCGCCGGCAAGAAATATGATGTCGAGCGGGTGGAAGGCCTGATCAACGATGTGGGCCTGAGCGGCCACGCTGGCGCGCTGCCAAAGGCTCTTTCAGGCGGCATGGCGCAGCGGGTGGCCATCGCAAGGGCGCTCTATACCCGGCCGCGCATCCTGCTGCTGGATGAACCCTTCAGTGCGGTGGACGCTTTCACGCGGATGAAACTGCAGGACCTGGTGCTGAAAATTGTTGAACAGCGCGGCATTTCCTTCCTGCTCGTCACCCACGATATCGACGAAGCGCTCTATCTCGGTGACCGGATCTACATGATGGGCGCCCATGACGGCCGTATCCAGCAGCGGATAGAGGTGGACGTGCCGCGCCCGCGTGACCGAAGGTCGCCGCAACTTGCCAGCCTCAAGAACAAGGTGCTGACCGCCCTGCACAACGCCCATGTCATCTGACGGCTGCGCCTCACCTGAATAGTCGGCGTGAAGCTGGCAGGCGAAGCTGAGCAGCCCGAAAGTCTGCCGCAGCATTCGCCGTTCTTCCCTCCATTCGAGGTTACATCTCTCTCCGCGTCATGACTTGTCCAAGGCGAGGGCCAGGTCAGCGACAAGATCGTCGGGATGTTCGATACCGATTGACAGCCGGATTGTGGAATCCAGCACGCCGATGCGCTGGCGAACATCGGCGGGAACTCCCGAATGCGTCATGGTTGCCGGATGGGAAGCAAGAGACTCCGTACCGCCAAGGCTTACCGCCAGCTTGAATATGGTCAGGGCATTGAGGAACTTGAAGGATGCAGCCTGGCCGCCAATGATGTCAAACGAGAATGTCGATCCCGCGCCGGTGCATTGAGCTGCAAACACCTTGCCGACGGCGGACGCCGGCTCGCTGAAAGACAGGTAGTGGATTTTTTCCACCTTCGGGTGCTCCTTCAGGAATTCAGCCACGACCCTGGCGTTGTTATCCGCCCGCTCCATCCGGATCTGCAGCGTCTCGAGGGAGCGGCCAAGCATCCAGCATGAATGCGGATCAAGCTGCGTGCCGATTGCGCCACGCAAGGCCTTCACCTGCTTCATGACATCCTTCCGGCCGAGCGCGGCCCCGGCAATGAGGTCGGAGTGCCCGCCAACATATTTCGTCAGCGAATAGAGCGAAATATCGGCACCGTGCTCGATAGGCCTCTGAAACACCGGGCCAAGGAGCGTGTTGTCGCAGGCGATAATCGGCCTGTGCCCCTGCTTTTGGCCGATCACGTCAGCGACGCGGCCCATCATCGCGATGTCGACAATGCTGTTTGTCGGATTGGCGGGGGTTTCGATAAGGATGACAGACACCCTGCCCTTCGCCATCGCCTCCTCTGCCGCAGCCATCACCGAGGCCTCGCTGACACCGTCGGCGAAGCCCACCGCCGACACGCCGAAATTATGGAAGGTCTTCGCCAGCAGCGTCTCCGTGCCGCCATACAGGGGCTGGGAATGCAGCACGGTGTCGCCCGGTCTAACGAAGGCGAAAAGCGTCGTTGAAATTGCGGACATGCCGGATGAGAAGAGCGCACAACTCTCGGTACGTTCATAAACGGCAAGACGATCTTCAACGATCTCGCTGTTGGGATGGTTGAAACGCGAATAGACAAGGCCCGCGCCCCTGCCCTCCGGCGGTTCCTTGCGCCCGGAGACGTAGTCGAAGAAGTCGCGCCCGTCTTCTGCCGACTTGAACACGAAAGTCGAGGTCAAAAACACAGGCGGCTTTACGGCGCCCTCCGACAACTCAGGATCATATCCATAATTGAGCATCTGGGTTTCAGGATGGAGAGCGTGATTGCCGATGTGGGTTTTGGACGGATGCGGCGCGGTCATTTCCGATGATCCCTTGGCTGGCGTTGAACTCACTGCAGGTTACATGCAATCAGGCCAAAATAACTTGCATTTTAAGGCGCAGACATGTCTGATAACGCAATATATTGCGGAGAATCTTCTTTTATGTCGCAGAAAATTGCGGATCAGATCGACAAACGGATACTCAGGGAATTGTCTGCCGATGCGCGTGTCACCAACAACGAACTCGCCGAGCGGGTCGGACTGTCGGCATCTGCGTGTCTGCGGCGGCTCCGGCGGCTGGAGGAGGTAGGGGCGATCAAAGGGTATTCCGCGATCATTGATCCGGCAATCGAGGGATGGACGATGACCGCCCTTGCATCCGTCCGCCTCAGCCGCCAGCACGACGACGAAATCCGAATGTTCGAGGCGGCCGTTCTCAACTGGGACGAGGTTCTCGAATGTCATCTGGTCACCGGTTCGAAGGATTACATGCTCAAGGTCATGTGTGGCGGCCTGGAAGACTATGAGCGTTTCATCAAGGACAAGATCGCAAAGCTGAAATGTGTCGATACCATCGAGACAAGCTTCGTCATGAACACAATCAAGGCACGACGCATCTGAGCGTTGCCATGACTGTTGCAATTCCTGCCTTCACCCGGCTCTCGCGCTCCCAGAGGTGTCTTCCGCTTAAAAACGAATGTTCAAACCGAACCTGCCGGCGTAACTATAGTTTTCGCTGAAATCACGCAGGGCAGTTCTGACGTTCGCCTCTCCATAAATTGCGTATTTTCCGTTCGCCCAATTGTATGTTCCACCTATGCCGAGACCACCCCGGAGCCGTTGGTGCCCGCTGGTGAATGCCACGCCTGCCACGTCGGTTCTGGTCTCCGGCAGGGCGTCATAATAAAGATTGGCAATGCCATAAGCGTGGATCCGATTTATCTCTCCCGCATCGCCAACCCATGTGGTTTCAAAGTCGGACGACAGGCCAAGACGCATGGTCAGATCATCATCGTTATCGAGGGATACCTTTGTGCCAAAGACGTCGTCGAAATCCTTGTAGCTGACATTGGAGTAGACAAGCTGCGCTTGCGGCGTCACTGCCCAGCCCCGACCAATGGCGATCTGCTGACCGGCTTCAAGACCAAGCGCGTAACCGAAACCATCATTGCCGCAGACGAGCCTCGTCGTTGCAGTCGAGGACGAAAGATTGCTGTCGTACCAGGTAAGGTTGGTCTGCCCATCTAGATAGAAACCGCCCTCGCCATACCAAGTCAGGGAGCCACCGAAACCATAGCCATTTCCCCCAATCGAACCATCGCCGAAAACCGAGGTTACGTCGCTGTCAATGGTGCCGTAATGCACAGAGAGGCTACCAACCAGGCTGCCGCTTTTTCCAGAGTGAAGCTCCAGATCCGAGCCGGCCTGCAACTGCCAGGTATCGACCCTGTAGTCTGCCGCTGTGGTCGAAGATTTCGGCGCCATACGATCATGGCTGCCGGTCATGCGCGCCCAGATGCCGCTATCGTCAGCCTCGTCAAATGCAGCCTGAACCTCGTTCGTGTTGCGGTTCCAGACGCGGTTGCCGACGCGCTGCTGAAGCGTGTCCAGACTGTTGAAACGCTGCAGCACCGAAGCATAGGCTTCGTAAACAGGTGCTCCGGGCTGATAGAGCGGACTTACCGACCCTCCTGAACCGGTTAGAGCCGAGCGCAGATACCAATTGCCATCGGTGGGTGTGGAGGCGCCGCCCTGATAAAGCCGGTAGGCGTAAGCTCCGGCCACCACCGCCGGATCACCCTTAAACAGATAGCTGCCCAACAGGGAAAAATTGCCGGCTGACACGCCTCCAACCTCGATGATCTTGATGCCCTCAATCGTCTGGCCCCCAGCGCCACCCAGATTGATCACGCGGACATTGGTCGTGCCAGACGTGTTGCCAGTAACGACAAGCTGGTCGGCGGCAGAGCTGTCGTCACCCAGCACCGTTTCGATTTCGAGTGTGCCGCCACTGCCGATATAGTCGCCTGCGACAGTGAGCGTGCCGATGGAGTTGCCCGGCGCGATGGTGCCACCTGAAAAATTGGTGGTCGTGCCCAGCTGGCCAGTGCCCTGCAGACGACCGCCAACCACCTGCATCGATCCGCCAAGGGAGCCGTTTACGGAGAGGATGCCGTTATAGACGCCAGACGTGCCAAGGAGCGCCGAATTGTTGGCAGTCAACGTGGTTTGTCCGCTACCGAGTTGCTGCACGCCACCCGCCCCTGAAATCGTGCCGCCGAATGTGACCACATCCGAACGGTCAAAGGCCAGAATACCGTCATTGGCAACGTCGCCGATGATACTGCCGCTGGTCCCGCCATCACCCAGCTTCAGGGTTCCAGCTGTGATTGTTGTGCCGCCTGCATATGTATTCGCGCCGGTCAGCGTCAAGGTTCCGGCACCAAGCTTGGTTAACTCGCCAACGCCGGATATTTCTGGCTCGATCCCGATGCTGAAACCGTTCGTATTAAAAAAACCTCCGCCAGACGCAAGGCGCAGCTGTTGGCCGTCGAAATTCGAGAAGAAGGTATTTTTGTCTTCGATGGCCCGTACGATACCACCGTCAAGCGTGACATTTGCGCTTCCCGAACCTCCACGAAAAAAGCTGGTCTCAAGCACGCCGCGCGCCGTCGCAGTACCGTTTATAGTGACCGTTCCGGACGCATTTGTCGCCGAGGAACCAAGCAAGACACCGGATTTCGCGTAAACCAGACCGCCATCTTCGATGGTGATGTCTCCAACACCATGGTTTCCCACGGTGAGGCTGGAGCTGGTGATCTGCCAGTTTGAGCCGATCCCTGTCACCGTGACGCTTCCGACGCTACCAGGATTTGCACCAACATATCCCTGGGTGCTTGAGACGGTCGCACCATCTTCGATCAACATCGTACCGTTGGAAAAGCTGCCGACGGCAAGCTGGTCAGAATTGATCCACTTTGAACCCTGACCGGTCACGATGACGCTGCCCGCTAAGAACGTGTCACCTATGATCCCCAGGCCATTGCTGACACTGCCGCCGTCCTCAATGCGTAAGCTGCCATTGTCGATCGAAAGACGCCCGGTGGTTTCCCACATGGAACCCGCACCCGAAACAAGCGCCGTTCCAAAATACGTCCCACCAAGGCTCGCATCTGCGGTGACATTGACCTTGCCGCCTGCTCTGACTTCCAAACCCCCGGCCGCACCGTCGCCGATTACAAAATAATCCGTATTGGTCCAGGTTGACGAATTACCGCCTGCGTCTTTTCCAGATACTATGACAGTGCCGCCCACAACTCCACTGTTGTTGGTCACAACCGCACCGCCGTTGATGTTGAGAGTGCCCCCGGAGGTTCTCGTTTCCATTGTGCTCAGGCTCGAGCCTGTACCGGTCACCGTGACGACGGCACCCATATCGATGTTAACGTAATTACCCTCAGCACTACGGCCTGAGATCAGTGCCGTTCCTGAAACCATCCCGATGTCAGTTGAGACGTCCGGGACAAGGCCCGTGTCCCAATTCCCGGCATCGAACCAGTCATTGTTTCCGGCTGAACCCGTCCAGCTCGCAGTTTGCGCCAGGGCTGGATAAGAGGCCGCTGTAAAAAGGCATCCAAGCAGGAGGCTGCGCGACGAACGAAGGTGCTTCGCTTTTGGGCTTCCCGAGCTCCGGATACTTGGCTTGTCCGGCATCAGACGTGGTTGTTTCAGCATCGCGCGCCCCGAAGCAGACTACCTTGAATGAATCACATTCGAATCTCCTCATATAAGAAGGGTTTATGGTTAACAGAAAGTGGATTTCCGGTTGTATTCCCCGGTCGATCGGACAACCAGCATGCTTTCGCTCTACCCTGGTTGAAGGAAGTTTTCAGCGAAATCGCTTCACCGCTGTTTAGCGTCTCTGAGACCGATACACAGTCGTATCGAGCATGCAGTTTCGCCCAGGGTTATGAGCATTGCCCGGCTTGTTTTCGGCCTGGATGAATACATGGCCAATTCCTGGTTCAAGTCGTCGTTTTGCATCATGATGTCACGTCATAAGGGCGTCGGAAGTGACATCATGATCGTTTGTTTACTGCGTCTTTGTTTCGAGGGCCTTCACAATGGCCTCACCGAATGCCCTGGCCGAGGCTGGGTTCTGGCCTGTGATGAGACGGCCATCGACAACAATCTTGTTCTCGAAAATCGGTGCCTCTTCAAATATTGCCCCAGCGTTCTTCAGCGCGCCCTCAAGCTCGAAAGGAACGATCTTGTCATAGTGGCGGGAGGCTTCTTCTTCTGCAGTGAACCCCGTGAGCTGGCGTCCGTTGATAAGGCTTTTGCCGTTGCTCAGCTTCACATTCAAAAGACCTGCCGGACCGTGGCAAACGGCACTGACGATGCCGTTGCTCCCATAAATATGCGGCAATTCGCTTGCCAGGGTCTGGGCCTCATCTATTCGTCGACGTTCCACACTTCCAGCGAACTCGCCCAGGGTCTGCTCGAACCCGCTTTGCTCGATTACTCTCCCGGCGGCGATGGCCTCTTTCTCTACTTCACCAAGGCCGCCCAAAGCCAGCCCAAGTTACGGGCATTCATTGACACCTGCTCGAAGCTGCGCAAACAGTCCAGGTCAGTGACGTGATGTATATTTAATTCCGACCATAAGCGGTGATGCCTCCGGCCCTGCCGCGCACTGTCAGGCTTGGAAACAACATCCAGCCTCTCATTAAATCAGGTCTGCCTGCAGCAGCCTCAAGAATGTCCGGGGGCTGGCCGTCGTGATCTTCTGGCTGCGTCATGGCGTTACGACAGGTGCCCAATGGCCCTCTTCTCCGCCATCGCTCTCGCCGCAACTGTTATCGTCTAGTTCTGATCAACGAGCCCTGGCCCTGGCGAGAAACACACATCATTGAACGTGCGTTCGGCGTCGGACCGAGCGCATTGACGAAAGCGGTAGCCCTGCTCGCGCAGGATCTCGAAGGTCAGACCGCTTGACGGCGGAGAAGCAGGAGTTCTCCAACCAACCGGAATTTTTGCAACGGAGCCCCATGTGTCGCGGGCAACGCTTTTGATGGGTCCGGAATCCCATGAGTAAGCACGGCGTCCATTTCTCCAGCAATATGAGTGCTGCTGGCGCGCGCGCCGTCGACTAATGCACCACGGTAGTTCATGAAATTAGAGTGATAATTCTGATGGGATCGCACGCTGAAAGCGTAGCCGATGACGTGATCAGATTGAGAGGCAGAGCTGATGGGGCTATTTGGAATTCTGCTCGGACTAGGCTTTCTGATGTGGTTTGCCTACCGCGGATGGAGCGTGTTGCTCCTGGCGCCTGCGGCAGCTCTTATAGTCGCAGTCTTCTCCGGCGAGCCGCTTTTGCCACACTGGACGTCGACATTCATGAGCGGCACCGCACGTTTCGTGATGCAATGGTTCCCCATGTTTTTGCTCGGTGGCATCTTTGGAAAAATGATGGATGACAGCGGATCGATTACGTCGATCGCTCGTTTCCTGACGGAGCGGCTGGGTGTCAAGCGAACCATGCTCTCCGTTGTCCTGGCGTCCGCCGTCGTCACCTATGGTGGCGTCAGCGTCTTCGTTGCATTTTTCGTGCTGGTGCCCATGGCAAGGGAAATGTTCCGCGCTGCCAATATCCCGGCGCGCCTCATGCCGGCGGCCATCGGTCTCGGCGCCTTTACCTTCACCATGTCAGCGATGCCGGGCACGCCCTCGACAAACAACGCGATACCGATGCCATATTTCGGCACGACGACGTTTGCGGCGCCCGGTCTTGGTATCATTGCCTCCATTATCACATTCGCCTTCGGAATGTGGTGGCTGGCACGCATTGAGGCGAAAGCCCGTGCCGCCGGAGAAGGATATACCGATGATGAAAAGCCGGTTGTCATCAGTGAAAAGACCCGCGAGCAAGCGACCATTTCAGGGGACTTTGATCCAAACGAGCTGACCCACGGACAGAGGAGCAAACAGGCGCCATCGTTCCTTTTCGCCGTTCTGCCGCTGATCGTCGTGATTGGGGTCAACTTCCTGATGGCCCTGGTGATATTGCCGAGGGTCGATTTTTCGCGGGCCGAAACCGCGCTCGGGATCAATATCGCCTCCACCATTGGCGTATGGGCTGTCCTTCTTGCCCTGGCAGCGGCGATCATTACCGTCATTGCGATCAATTTCGGCCGGTTGGGGTCGCTGCGCGAGAGCCTTGATGCAGGATCCAATTCAGCGGTTCTTCCCATCATGACAGTGGCGAGCCTTGTCGGTTTCGGCGCCGTTGTCGCGGCCATGCCGGCCTTTATGGTCGTGCGGGACGCGGTGCTGCAAATACCGGGCGGTCCACTCGTTTCACTGGTCGTGGCGATGAACACCCTGGCCGGGCTGACCGGGACAGCGTCTGGCGGGATGGCAATCGCACTCAATGCGCTCGGCGCGGAATATATGCGCCTTGCGGCCGAATACGGCATCGACCCTGCCCTGATGCATCGTCTGACGACGATCAGCGCCGGCACGCTGGATGCCCTGCCGCACAATGGTACGGTGCTGCTCCTCCTGCAGATCAGCAAGCAGACGCACGCCGGAAGCTATTTCGACATGATCATGACGGTCATTGTCGGCGTCATCCTCTCTCTCATCGCAGTCTTTTTTCTCGGTTCGATGTTCGGCTCATTCTGAGCGGGCACCGCACGCTGATCCCGCCTGTTCGGGATCCGGTGACAATTCATAGGCTTACCCGTTCAACGTTATGGAGACCGTGCCATGAAGAAAATGTCCGTTCTGATCCTGATACCGTTACTGATGGCCAGCACCCCGGCACTCGCACATGTCGGCCATGGCGAGCATGGCTCATTCATGTCCGGGTTCATGCACCCGCTTTCCGGCTGGGATCACATCCTTGCCATGGTCGCGGTCGGCCTTTCAGCTGCCATGCTCGGGGGACGTTCCCTGATCGCCATTCCTGCAACTTTTGTCGCTTTGATGCTGGTCGGCTTTATCGTGGCGCTCGCGGGTGTGCACATCCCCCTGGTCGAGCCGGTCATTCTCGCTTCGACAATCATCATCGGTCTTTCGGTCGCGGTTGCGCGTCCGGTCTCGCCGGTGCTCGTCGCCATGATTGTCGGCGGGTTCGCTTTTTTCCACGGACACGCCCATGGCACCGAACTGGCCAACCAGAGCGCCCTGGTCTTCGGAGCAGGTTTTGGCGTCGCGACGGCATTGCTGCACATGATCGGCATGGGAACGGGCATCGTCGCCGAGCGGCTGACGCGCGGGACAGCTGCTCTGCGCCTGGCCGGTGGCGCGACCGCACTTGGCGGCGTCCTTTTACTCGCAAGCTGACTGGCCGAATGCACGTGATGAAACATGTGAAGCCAAAGGGGTCGGCATAGGGCCGGCTTTAGCGATAGCTCCGGGAGAACCATGTGACGCAACAGACATCCGGTGGCCTGCCCATCCAGCTTCTGCGCCTGGTGAGCCCAAGCCAGCCCGTCGGCTCGTTTTCCTACTCCCGCAGTCTGGAATGGGCAGTGCACGACAGGATTGTTTACGATGAGGCAAGTGCCGCAGCCTGGATATTCGGTCTTGTCGAGCACAGCTACTCTGTCTGCGATGCGGCTTTGTTCCTGCGCATGATGCGGGCGATGAAGGTCGGGGATCGTGATGCGTTCCTGAAGGCTGATACTTGGCTGTCGGCAGCGCGGGAAAGCCGGGAGATCGAACTGGAAGACAAGCAGATGGGCGCATCGATGTTGAAGGTTCTGCAGGATCTCGGCGTGTCGTCCGCCAAATCCTTCAAGGGGTCGAAGCTGACATATCCGGCAGCCTTCACGCTGGCGGCGACGCACTGGAACATCTCGGAGACCGATGCGCTGCGGGGGCTTCTATGGAGTACGGTCGAAGGCCAGGTGTCTGCGGCCATTCGGCTGGTCCCGCTGGGGCACACGGCCGGCCAGCGCCTCCTTATTGCTGCAGATGACGTCATCGAGCGGTCGGCGAGAAAGGCCGAGACGGTCACCGACGATGAAATAGGCAATGCCGCGCCCGTCATGGCCATGGCGAGCGCCTGGCATGAAACGCAATACAGCCGGCTCTTTCGTTCCTAGGTGCCAATGGAGTCCGCAGGAACGCATCTTGCCGGTATCACACGATAGTCCAGGGAGGGCTATGCATTGATTTCATTGTTTCGTGGCCTCCGGTCCGTTCTCATCCTTGCCGCCGCGGGTGTGCTTTTCGGCGCCTTCCTGATGTTCTGGGAAGCCATACTGATGCTTGTGGACAGTTTCCGGATGGCCCGGCTGAACCCCGATATGTCCGTCATCGTCGCGGTGCTGCGCGCAACGGACAAAATTCTCCTGGGCATCGTGTTGATGGTGGTGGGCTGCGGTATTGCACTTGGCTTTGCGCTCGACATCCCGCCCGAGCAGCGATCGAAGCTGCCGCAATGGATGATCATCGATACCGTAGCGGAGCTCAAGAACCTCTTCTTCCAGATGATCATCCTTTATCTCGTTGTGCATTTTGCCGCCCAGGTCGGTGAAATGCAGATGCCTTTGCAATGGGAAGCGCTGGTGCTTCCGATATCCGCGCTCCTTTTGGCAGGAGCAATGAAGTTGACCGCGAGTTCGCACCATCTGGCAGAAGGGACACGGAGCGAAAAACGCAGCGATCACACGAAGGACGTGGTGCGACAAGCCGGCGCAAAGCCGGCTGAGCAACCACCTTCCGAATAGCTGGAGGTGCCGGTGGACTTGAATCGTAGCGCAGGCCGCCAGGAGCGATCACGAGAGGGATTTTCGCCCATGGTCAACGGATGGAATGCGCAGCTCGAATTGTGGTTTGCGCAATCCCACGGGAAGACCCGCCTCATGCACAGACGCCATAGCGGGCCGCTTGCGGTTCAACGTGCCTTTCATCCCGAAAGCGATGGCTCCGCGCATGTCTACATTCTGCATCCGCCGGGCGGCGTTGCAGGTGGCGATGTCCTCGACATCAATTGTCGCCTTGCTCCGCAGGCGCGCTGCGTCCTCACCACCCCCGGTGCGACGAAATTCTACCGCACCGATGGCGGCGCGAGCGTGCAACGCACGCAGATCGACGTTGGCGAAAACGGTATCTGCGAAAATCTCCCGCAGGAAACCATTCTTTTTGAGGGTGCGGATGCTTCCATCAACACCCGCGTCACGCTTGCGGGCAATGCCGTTTATGCCGGCTGGGACTTTATCAGCCTCGGCCGCCCAGCGGCGGGGGAACGTTTCGTGACCGGTGGGCTTCAGCAACGTGTCGAGATATTTCGCGATGGCGAGCTTATCTGGTTCGAGCGAATGGCGTTTTCGCGCTCACCGGAGATTCTGGACGCCCCGGTCTTTTTTGCCGGGCGCCCGATCGTCGGAACAATGGTCTACGCGGGACCCGCGCTCGAAAACACCGTCGAATGTATTCGCGAGACGCTTGGCACACAGGCGACAGGTGTTTTTTCGGTCAGCCAGCTCGAGCATGTGATCGTCTGCCGTTACCTCGGCCAGCGCATGTCCGAAGGCAAGGCGCTTTTTCTCCAGGCGTGGAGCATTCTTCGCGAACGAGGCCTCATGAAAAAGGCCGTCGCTCCACGCATCTGGGCAACGTGAACCAGCAAAACGATGAGGGCTACCCATGGAACTGCTACCGCGTGAAAAGGACAAACTCCTGATCTTTACCGCTGCACTGCTCGCAGAACGGCGCAGGGCAAAGGGCCTGAAACTCAACTACCCAGAGGTGGTAGCCTTTATCTCAGGGGCTCTGCTGGAGGGCGCCCGCGAAGGGCGAACAGTCGCCGATCTCATGTCGTATGGCGCGACATTGTTGACCCGTGAAGAGGTCATGGAGGGCGTGCCCGAGATGATCCACGACATACAGGTCGAAGCGACTTTTCCCGATGGTACGAAACTCGTCACCGTCCACAACCCCATTCCCTGAGGAGGCTATCATGATTCCCGGCGAATATTTTATCGAGGATGGCTCCATCGAGCTCAACAAGGATCGGCAGACGCGCAAGATCGACGTTGCCAACTCCGGCGACAGACCGATCCAGGTGGGGTCCCACTATCACTTCTATGAAACGAATGAAGCGCTGCTGTTCGACCGGGAGGCCAGCCGTGGCTTCCGGCTCAATATTCCTGCCGGAACGGCAGTCCGCTTCGAGCCGGGGCAGGAGCGCACGGTCGAGCTCGTGGCGCTCGATGGTGGAAGAGAGGTTTACGGTTTCAACGCCAAGGTTATGGGCAAGCTCTAGGAGGCAAGGATGGTAACGATCACACGGCAGAACTACGCCGATCTCTACGGTCCGACCAAGGGCGACAGGCTTCGGCTGGCGGACACGGAACTCGTCATCGAGATCGAGGAAGATCACACCATATACGGCGAGGAGGTGACGTTTGGTGGAGGCAAGGTGATCCGCGACGGCATGGGTCAGAGCCAGCGGCCGGCGGCCGAGGTTGCCGATGTCGTCATCACCAATGTCATCATCATTGATCACTGGGGCATCATCAAAGCGGATGTCGGCATCAAGAATGGCCGAATTTCCGGCATCGGCAAATCAGGCAACCCCGATATCCAGCCGGGAATATCGATTATTGTCGGTGGCGCCACCGACGTCATCGCCGGCGAAGGGCGCATCCTCACCGCAGGCGGCGTCGACACCCATATCCACTTCATCGCACCACAACAGGCCGAAGAGGCGCTCGCGAGCGGCACGACGACGCTTGTTGGCGGAGGTGCGGGACCGACGGTCGGTACGCTCGCGACAACTGTTACCGCCGGCCCCTGGGCAATTCACCGGATGCTTGAGGCAGCGGAAGCGCTGCCCATCAATGTCGGCCTGCTTGGAAAGGGCAACATAAGTAAACCCGATCCGCTGCGGGAGCAGATTCGCGCCGGCGTTGTCGGTCTCAAGCTGCATGAAGACTGGGGAACGACACCGGCTGCCATCGACAATTGCCTGACGGTTGCCGACGAGATGGACATTCAGGTCGCGCTCCACAGTGACACGCTCAACGAGAGCGGCTTCGTTCGGGATACCCTGGCGGCGATGAAGGGGCGTACCATCCACAGTTTCCACACCGAAGGCGCTGGCGGCGGGCATGCGCCTGACATCATTACCGCAGCCGGTGAAGAAAACGTCCTTCCGTCGTCTACAAATCCTACCAGGCCATTTACGATTAACACCATCGACGAACATCTCGATATGCTGATGGTCTGCCACCACCTCAGCCCGCAGATCCCGGAAGATGTTGCCTTTGCCGAGTCGCGTATCCGGCGCGAGACAATTGCGGCGGAAGACATTCTCCACGACCTTGGCGTCTTTTCGATGATGTCTTCGGATTCGCAGGCGATGGGCCGCATCGGCGAGACAACGCTTCGTTGCTGGCAGACCGCGCACAAGATGAAGGTCCAGCGTGGTCCACTGGCGGAAGACAACGAGCGGAACGACAACTTTCGCGTCAAACGCTATATCGCCAAATATACGATCAATCCGGCTCTGACGCACGGCTTTGCTCATGAGATCGGGTCCGTTCAAGTGGGAAAACGAGCAGACCTCGCTCTCTGGAAACCGGCATTTTTCGGCATCAAGCCGCAGCTGGTGATGATCGGTGGAATGATCGCCATGGCCCCGATGGGTGACCCGAATGCGTCGATTTCCACACCGCAGCCAGTGCATTACCGCCCGATGTACGGCGTACTCGGCCGCGCCCTCGGTTCGACAGGCGTCACATTCGTCTCGCAGGCGGCGCTTGATGACGGCATCGGTGAGAAACTGAAACTGAACAAGCAGCTCGTCGCTGTCAGCGGTACCAGGACGGTGCGCAAGAAGGACATGATCCACAACAGCCGCACACCAAAGCTCGAGGTCGATCCGCAAAACTACAAGGTGCGCGTCGACGGAGAGCTGATCACATGCGAACCGGCCGACGTGCTGCCGATGTCGCAGCGGTATTTCCTCTTCTAGAAAGCGGGAATACCGGGCGTTTATGCGTCCGGTATTCCAAACAACAGGGCAGAAGCCTCCAGCCTGCGCGACAGGAGCACGTATTCATGAAGCTGAACCATTTTCCGGATCACCCCCTGTTTTCTTTCGTGGACTGGTCGTTGCGGGGCATCGGGCAGGTCGTCTTTCAGAACAACCCGCTGTCAGGCCTCGTCATCCTGGCCGCACTTGTCTGGAATTCATGGATTTACGCCGTCATCTGTATTCTCGGGGTCATCTCGAGCACGTTGACGGCGGTGATCCTCAGGGCTGACAGAGGAATGCTGCGTGACGGCCTTTACGGGTTCAATGGCGCGCTGGTCGGCCTGGCGCTCGTTGCCTTCACCAGCGAGGATTTTCGGGCCGGCTCCATCCCGTCCATCGCGATGGTTGTCTACATCATCTGTGCTGCCGCCTTCACCACAATGACGCTTGCCAGCATTGGTGCATTGCTCGCGCCTCATAAGGTGGCGCCGCTGACGATGCCGTTCGTCCTTGTCGGATGGCTCTTTCTCTTCGCTGTTCTGAAATTCGATGCCATTGATGCCGGCCCCATGGCCAAACCCATCTCGCCCGAGCAGTTTTCCGACACGGTGCCTTATGTCCTTTCAACCTGGTACGAAGGGATCGGCACATCGATCGGCCAGATCTTTTTCCAGGACAACTGGATTTCCGGATATCTCATCCTGATTGCCATTGGCCTGAACTCCCGCATTTGCGCCGCGATGGGCTTGCTTGGAGCGATTGTCGGCACGCTGGTGGCTGCCCTGTATGGAGGACCGGAGGGGGCGGTGCGTGACGGCCTTTTTGGCTACAACTCGGCCCTGACTGCCATGGCGCTCGGCGGCGTTTTTCTGGTATTCACCTGGCGCAGCCTCCTCTACGCCATTTTTGGCGCTGTCATAGCAAGCTGGCTCTGGGCCTCGGTTGCCATCTTCCTGACGCCGATCGGCATGCCGGTCCTGACGTCAACCTTTGTTCTCGTAACCTGGCTTATGCTGCTGGGTCAGGGTGCATTCAAGGCACTCGTGCCAGTCCCACCCGCCGAATCCACCACACCGGAAGATAATCGCGCGCGCTATCTCGGACACCAGGGTTGATCTTCAAAACGACGTCCACAGGATGCCTGTCGTTTTTGTCGACGTGGCTGTTCTGATTTTTCGGCGGCCTGCCGAAGAACAGGATTTGTGCCGCAGTGCTTTCCACCGACCATCATGCTCCTCGGACAAGACACAAAACAGCGCCACAGGGCGCCGTTGTTGTCTGGCTGAAGCCTCGGAACCTCCCGGCTATTCGCCGGCTACCTCGGTAACAGGATCCGGTTTGACCCCGAAGAGCCGTTCCTTCAGCCTTTCCCGACCGGTCTGGACAACCAGGTAGAGTACGGGAATGACGACAAGCCCGAGCAGGGTACCCAGCAGCAGGCCGCCGAGCACCGTGGAGCCGATTGCCTGGCGACTGCCCGCACCGGCACCGGTTGCAATGACCAGCGGAACAACGCCAAGAATGGAGGCGAGTGCCGTCATCAGGACAGGTCTGAAGCGCTGGGATGTGCCCTCGGACGCCGCCTCAAAAATGCTCATGCCCTCTTCACGGCGTTCCTTGGCGAATTCCACGATCAGGATCGCATTTTTTGCCGCAAGCCCGATCAGCAGCAGCAGGCCGATCTGGGCGTAGATGTTGAGATCGATGCCACCGACGACGAGGGCGCCGAGAGCGCCGACCACTGCGACCGCAACTGACAACATCACGGCAACCGGGACACTCCAGCTTTCATATTGCGCGACGAGGAAAAGATAGGTGAAGACGATGCCCATGATGAGGATAATGACCGTCTCGTTCCCCGATTGCTGCTCCTGAAGCGCCAGACCCGTCCACTCGAACCCGAAACCGGCAGGCAGTGCCTCGTTTGCCAGTCCACCCATGATCGTCAGGGCTTGCCCGGTGCTGGTGCCTGCTGCTGCCTGGCCGTTGATCGAGGCTGATGAGAACAGATTATAACGATTGACCGAGCTCGGCCCGTAGACCGTCGAGATGGAAAGCATGCTCTGGAGCGGAACAAGTTCTCCCGACTGACTGCGAACCCTCAGACGCTGGATGTCATCGATACGTTGGCGATAGGCTGCCTCGTCCTGCAGCCGGACCTGATACACACGCGAGAAAATGTTGAAATCGTCAACATATGTTGACCCCAGATGAGCCTGCAACGTTGCGAAAATCGCGGCGGGCGAAACACCATAGAGCTCGGCCCGCTTCCGGTCGATATCGAGATAAAGCTGCGGCACCTCAGCGGAGAAGGTACTGAAAACGCCGGCAAGTCCCGGTGTCCCGTTCGCCTGCATAATGAGATTTCGCATGACCTCGGCCAGTTCCTGCTGGCTCTGGCCCGCCTGGGCCTGCAGGCGGAAGTCAAAGCCGCCTGTCGTGCCGAGACCGGGAATTGCCGGGGGATTGAAGGGCACGATTGAAGCCGTGGAAATGGCCGCGAGCTGTGGGCGGAGCCGGTTGATCAACGCAAATGCGCTCTGGTCGGATCCACGTTCACTCCATGGCTTCAGTGCGGAAATGATCATTCCGCTGTTTGAACCGCCACCACCAACCATGCTGACACCGGCAATACCGATCGTGTTGGCAATCCCCGGCGTTTGCTGCAGCAGCGCACTTACCTGCGTGATTGTCTGCTGGGTGCGCTCGAGGGATGCAGCATTGGGAAGCTGCACGTTCATGAACAGATATCCCTGGTCCTCGGCAGGAACAAAACCGGTCGGAAGCATGCGGTAAAAACCAAAAATGCCGAACAGGACTGCGGCAAACAGCACGCCTGCGAGCACAAAACGTCGCGCGAACAGCGAAAACATTTTCAGATAAAACCGACGCGAGGAGTCCAGGCCATTGTTCAACTTGCCGAACAGTCCGGTCTTGTGTTCCCGGCCGGGCCTGAGAATGAGCACGCAAAGAGCCGGGCTCAATGTCAGCGCATTGATTGTTGAAAAAAGGACCGTCACGAGGATCGTCACGGCGAACTGGCGGTAGAGTTCCCCCGTGATCCCCGCCAGAAATGCGACCGGAACGAAAAGCGCAGCGAGAACGAGCGTGGTCGCAACGATCGGACCAGTGACCTGCTCCATGGTCGCAAGCGTTGCCGCACGAATGTCTATCGCCCGTTCGGTCATAAGTCGCTGGACGTTTTCAACGACGATGATGGCGTCGTCCACGACGAGACTGATTGCCAGAATGACTGCGAAAAGCGTGATCGTGTTGGCAGAATAACCAAGAACGTAAAGGACGGCGAACCCGCCGATCAGCGAAACCGGGATCGTCAGCGTCGGGATCAGCGTTGCACGCCAATCCTGGAGGAAGGCGAACACGACGGCTACCACGAGGACGAAGGTAATCGCGAGCGTTACGAAGATTTCGCGGATGGTTTCCCGCACAAAGGACGTCGTGTCGAATACCATCGTATAGGCAACGTCATCGGGGAACTGTGTGGATAGCCTCTCGAGTTCGCCGAGCACTGCATTCGATACCGCAAGTGCATTGGCATCCGATGACTGATAGACGACGACGGTCGCGCTTGGATGACCATTGAGGGTCGAGGCCGTATCATATGACTGGGCGCCAAGTTCCACGCGAGCGACGTCGCGGAGCCGGACAACGCCGCCATCACGGTTGCTGCGAACGATGATATCGCCGAATTCCGCCTCGTTGGCGAGGCGTCCCCGTGCCATGACGGTAAGCTGCATCTGCTGTCCGGACATTGCCGGTGGCGAGCCGATCTGGCCAGCGGATGCCTGGGCATTCTGCGCTCGGATCGCAGCGGTGAGATCCGCAGCGGTGATACCGAGTGCCTCCATTCGGTCAGGCATCATCCATATACGCATGCTGTAGGTCGGGCCGAAGACACTCGCTTCGCCGACCCCCGGGAGGCGGGCAAGGGCGTCACGAATGTTTACCGTCGCATAGTTGCTGATGAAGACTTCGCTTTGCGTTCCCTTCGGTGAATAGATCGCCAAACCGAGCAGCATGCTTGACGAGCGACTCCGAACCGTCACGCCGGCCTGTGTGACGGCAGCGGGTAGGCGGGGCGTTGCCAGTGCAAGGCGGTTCTGGACATTGACCTGGGCAATAGCCGGATCGGTGCCGGCCTCGAAGGTCACAGTAAGAGAATAGGTGCCGTTATCGGTGCTCGACGAAGACATGTACATCATGCCCTCGACCCCGTTGACCTGCTCTTCGATCGGAGCGCCAACGCTGTCCGTCATCACGGTCGCACTGGCGCCGGGATAGCTGGCGGTCACCTGGACTTCAGGTGGTGTGATCTGCGGAAACTGGGCCACCGGGATCTGAAGAAGCGCTACGGTGCCAGCGATGAGCATCACGACTGCGATGACCATCGCGAAACGTGGGCGGCCAATGAATGGGGCGGAAATGTTCATTTTGGCACCACTGGCTGAGATGACGTCTTGTCTGCGATGATGTCGACAACGGACCCTTCAGTGACGTTCTGGAGACCTTCGATGATGACGTCTTCACCTCCCTCCAGACCACTCTCGACGATCCAGGCTCCGTTTCGTTGCTCGGACACGGTGATCCGGCGTTGAGTGGCCTTTTTATCCGCCGTCACCAACATGACGTAACGTCCTTCCCGGTCCTGCTGTACGGCGCCAAGCGGCACAGTCGGGCGCTCCAACCGTGTGTTTTCCGAGACGACCACCGTTACGAACTGACCGGGGATCAGCAGGAAATCGCTGTTGGGGAAAACGGAGCGGATCGGCAGCGTCCCTGTTCCCTCATCGACTTCGCTGCCGAGGAACGTGACCGGTACAGTCTGGGGATAGATCTGGCCATTGGAGAGCCTCAGGCGCGTATGATAGCGAAGGGCAAGTTCATCCTTGCTCGCCCCGCCTGCCGCTTCGCGCAAATCCAGCAATGCACGATCGCTGACGGAAAAAACCACCCGGACGGGGTCAAGCTGAACGACACGCGCCAGCGCCGCTGATGACGGCGTCACGTAACTGCCGACGGAAAACGCAGCTGTTCCAATCCGTCCCTTCAGGGGCGAGATAATATGGCTGTAGCTGAGATTGAGCTCGGCTTGCTTCACGGCCGCTTCTGCCGACTGCGCACTTGCTGACGCAGTGTCACGTGCCGTTTCGCTCTGTTCCACGGTTGCGCGCGCGACGCTCTGGTTCAGGGATTGATTGCGCGCAAGCTGCCGTTCGGCATCGAGAAGGGTCGCATTTGCGCGGGTAAGATTGGCTCGCGCATCGGAAAGCGCGATCTCAAGAGCCCGGCTGTCAATTCTGAAAAGTTCCTGGCCTTCTTCGACTTCGGCCCCCTCTTCGAATGACCTTGCATCAATGAAGCCATCTATCCTCGAGCGGATGTCGACGGCATTCAATGCCTCAATGCGTCCCACAAACTCGTATTCCGGAGAAACATCATCCACGGCGACCTTCATCGTTGCGACTTTGGGCGCGTCCTGCGCACGTGCCGGAACCGTCATGCCAACTGAGGCCGCGATCATGGAGGCGAGGAGAACTTTAGAAAACCTGTCGGTAATTCCCATGCGTTACCCTCCGGAAAACATTAGTGGCCAGGGCAGATACGGCAAATGCGAGCGTGCTTGCCATCGCCCTGCCCCGAAGTCGGCAGCCAGAGCATATTTCTGTAAAGCGCGGGTCGGGAAGCGAAAAATCCTGTTAAAGTACGGATTTTGCAGCCATTTAGCTAAATAGGGATACTGTGCACAAGACCGGGATAAACTGCACAAGACTGTTTGACCCGTGACCTTCGATTGCTTGCTGTAACCTCTCACACCGACGACCATTGATATTGTGGAACACGGCAGTTTGCCCACATAGCGTAAAGAGGCGGCCCTTCTTCTCCATAGGGTTCTGCGGACAGAAACGACGACCGTTTCGGGCGAAGCCGTCCTGCTTCGCGTGCCTCCTTGGGTGTGACACCAAACTCACGTCGAAACGTGCGACTGTAAGTCGACGGGTCTGTAAATCCCCACTCTTCGGCGATTACGGAGATGGACCGCCTGTCATTTTCATTGGTCAGAATGTCCCTGGTCCGTAAAAGACGCTGGCGGCGGATGTAGTTGGAAATACCGCCACTGGTCTCGAATATCCGATAAAGCCTGGACCGTGAGACATTGAGGTCGCGGCACAATTTTTCGGGAGAAAGGTCGCGCATTGCCAGCTGTGTGGCGATAAGTTTTTTCGCGCGCATCATGATCACGGCATTGATCGGTCCATCCGCTTCGAACACACGGTCGCGCGTCGGCGTGATGCAGGCCGACAGCAAAGAGGTTGTCGCGACGGCCATATGTTCGGCATCCCGCTCCACACGACCGGGGAGCGAATGATGCAGCAGCTGGATGTAGTCGATAATCAGCGCGGACATTTCTGGCCGGATAGCGAGATCATAGGGCTGCGAGAACGCAAAATCACGCGGCAGGATGAGAGCAATCGTTCCGTCATCTTCGCCTTCCGCCTCGTATGGCGAAGAAAGGCAATGCCAGTGGAATTGCCCACTGTGGTTCAGCAGGCCGTCCGGCAACAGGGTCAGCGGAATACTTAACACCCAGTGGTCGAAGACCGGCACTTTCTTGTTACTCCATCTCCGCCGATAGCCGGTGCGGGGATATTCCAGTGACAGCAGCGCGAGGTTGCCCAGTTGCCATACCCTCTGGCGCACCGCAAATGCCTCGAACTTTTCCCGTAATAACGTGACATCACCGAGATTTGAGTTCCAGGACCGATAGAGATCGAACTGTTCGGCAGGCGGCGCTTCGCGGGTATCGATGTCAATGATGCTGTTCAGGCGGGCCTGGCCATCGTTCTCTTCGGCAATATCAGCGTGCTGCTGCATTAGGGGCACTCTACCGTTTGAGCGCGTAAGGCAGATCGCAACCGGGAGATATCCAGAAAGCCGCATGTTTTTTACGAGCCTGCCAGAAGCCCACCTCACCAGCAACAAAAGGCCGGACACAACTCTTGAGGACAACCGTTATATAAAAACTGAACTCAAGCAAAAGCTTAAGGGCTGGAATTGGATGGTCGAGGACAAACGTTATGGCCGACTTTATTCACATTAGTGAATTTGAATATATGCAGTTAATCCCAATTATGTGCAGGATGTCCCTTTCTCGTTCGGCGGTGCCCGAAGCATGCAAACTGCGATTTTTTCACGCGCTGGCGTCCGACAAGCCAAGCGCATTGCTGATGAGCAAGGTGTTCAACGTGGCGGCGCCGGTATCCATGTGGTTGCAGCTAAAGGCCAGTGGATGGCGGATTCCCTGCCAACCAAGAGCTCTGACTTCTTTCGGTGAAAGTCCGAACTCGCGTTTGAACATACGGCTATAGCTGGATGGGTCCGTAAACCCGACATTCTCGGCAATTTGTGAAATGGAGTTCACGTTGGTCGTATCTGCGAGCGCGCGATATGTTTCCAACAGGCGTTTGCGGCGAATGTAGTTGGAGATTCCTCCAGCCGGCTCAAAAATCCGGTAAAGGCGTGAACGAGAGACGCCAACGCTTTTGCAAAGATGCTCGGGGCTCAGATCCGGATCCGCAATCTGGACGCCTATCGCGCGAATGGCGCGGGTCGTAACCACGGCGTCGATTGGCGCCTGTGCCTGAACGAGTTTTTCGTGCGATGGCAAAAGCACGGCTGCCAGCATGTGGGTGGTGGCTTCGGCGACCCTGGAGACACTGCTTTGTTTGAGGTGAACAAGATTTTGATGGAGCAGGATGAGATAGTCGGCAAGAAATTCGACAGCATTTTCAGCGATCTCGGGATGGAGAGGCGCGTCAACCGCGCCGTAGGGAAAGAACAGTGCAATCAGCCGTCCTTTGCTCTCGAAGTCACCCGGCGCGGCAAGATTGGCCATGCGAAGCCGTCGCCGTGGTGATCCGTCCTTAGGGCCGGATGCCTCACTGTTTCTGACTGTCACGACCCAATTGTCGACAGCTGGCTTTTTCTTGTGCTCCCAGCGAAGCAGATGGCCGGGGGAGGTATCGATTACGGCAAACGCAATATCGGCGATCTGCCAGATTTTCTCGCTGGCTTCAAAGGTGGCGGTTTCTCCCTCCGCAAGGCCGACATCGATGATATCCGAATGCCAGTTCCGGAAAAACTCGAAGCGTTCAAGCGCGCTGACGCCGGCCGTGTCACATTCTACCGTGCTTCTCAGCGGATCATCCACAAATTCGGCGGATGACATCTGCCCACATTCTACCCGTGCATTCATGATATCTCTCCTTGAACCCAGAGTGAAAAAACATGAAGTAACCAGCATCGACGCTGCGCTGGTGCATCGTGATAGGAAGCCGATTTTTAACGAAGCACAATGTTGACCGTGTGCCGAAGGTTAAGCGCAAGTGAATGTTATTATTACAATTCAAGGTCTGTAAAGAAAAGATGCAAAAACTTCCGCTTCGCGGCAAACGTGTTGCAAAGCAGCAAATATGGCAGCGGGACTACGCCTGTTTCATTCAAAGATCGATCCTAGTTCCTGCGACGCGGTGATGAATGACAGTCCGTGCCGGAACGATCCTCTTTCCAGGAAACCGATCGTCTCCATGACGACGATTGGATTGTAGGTCATGAAGGTGTGCGTTGCGTGCACGACGAGATGATCTGCCGCGCCACTGAGCCGGGTGGATTCAACCGTCACCTTCCCATCGTTTGGGCCGGGTAAAATCGAGTTGAACAGCGGATTGATGGAAAGGTCACCGGCAATAATCCCGACCGGATAATCAGGTGATGGGAGAATACGCGAGATTGCACCCGCTCCGGTGCCGAGCTCCTGTCCGGCCGGACCGTTGATCCAGTCGAAAGGCGGAAAATCGCCGAACACATCGACGATCTCGGAGCCGTGGTTGGGCGGGGCAAGCATCACCACCCTGCCAAGAGATTCGAAGGCTGGCCTTTGTGCCAGCCAGTAACGAATGAGAATGCCGCCGAGTGAGTGTGTGACGAAATGCACGGGTTGTGCGCTGCAGCGTTCTACCGCGAGGCCTATGTAGCCCACCAGTTCTGAAACCTTTGCTGTCGTTGAGGGATATTCGGCGCTTACCACTTGATAGCCCTGCCGGCTCAGCGCCTTATCGATCAGCCAGAAAGAACCGGCGCCGCGGGCGAGGCCATGCACGAGGACGACGCACCCCGAACCATTGCGAAGCGGTTTTGCGGTTGCCGTTTCTCCATGAAGAACGAGCCACATCAGCATGACAAGATACGTCGTGGCTTTCGTGTGTCCTGACGCCAGCATGCCGTTACTCCGGAATTTTCAGAGTGTACGTTTGTATATGACCATCCTTCATGAGCAGCGCGAAATTCGATCGCGGATTTCGACCAGTGCAAGGTAATGACGCCACCAGTCCCTCAGCCTAGAAAGACCAGAAGAGTGGGACGACGAAGACTGAAACGATGAAGAACCAGACGAACAGCGGCAGACCAAGCCTCCAGTATTCACGAAAGCGATAACCGCCAGGCCCCATGACCATTGCGTTGGCGGGTGATGCTATCGGCGTCAGGAACGCTGCCGCAGTTGCAATTGCGATGCTCATCAGAACAGGACGCGGTGAGATGCCCATGCCCGTCGCTGCTGCGATCCCAATCGGAACCATGATCAGGGCGGTTGCCGTGTTGCTGATCAACTGTCCAAGTATTGCGGTCAGCAGGAACAGGCCAGCCAGAAGTCCCGTCGGGCTGATGTCTCCAACCAGATTGGCAAGTTGCCTCGAGATCAGCGGTGCAGCGCCCGTCTCAATCATGACTGCAGCAAGCGGCTTCATTGCTGCTATGAGAATGACAGTGCTCCATCCTATAGCCCTGAAGCATTGTTCTGGTGTCAGGATACCGGAAAGAACGATCGCGCCTGCCGCGAGAATGCCGGCGACGGCTGGAGGAACGATACCGGTTACAAGCAGAACGATCATGGCGGCCAGGATTGCGACTGTTTGCCTGGCAGCGGCCCCCATGGGGACAGCCTGCCTGCGAACGAGTTCGGGCGAACTGACGATGAGCACGTCCGGGTCGTTCAGGCGTACATCAAGTGCTTTCCATGTTCCCTGCAGTAGCATCGTATCTCCGGCCTCCAGCGAGGTCGCGCCTGCATCGCCGTTGGCACTGAGGCCATCGACAGACTTGCCCGCCTTCTGGACGGCAAGAATGATAAGATCACCACTTTCGGTGACCATGCCGGGAAAGACTGTCTGGCCGATCAGTTGCGATCGCGGCGGGATAGCAACTTCCGCCAGTCCGGACTGGTGATTGAAAAGGATATCGTCCGAGTTTTCCTCGTGTTCCCGAAACGACAAATGCAGGTCCACGGCGAATTTTGCGATCACGTCGGGATTTCCGCTCAAAAGGAGATGATCGTTTTCCCCGATATGCGGCCGTCTTATCGGCTGGGCGGTGTCACCCTCATGCACCGCCACCAGCCGGGCGCCGACATAGGGGGCCATGTCGACCGTCGAGACAGCCTTGCCCATGCAGGGCGAGGTGGAGCGAACACGCAGGCGGTGGAGATTTGCTCCAATCCCGTATTGTTCCACCAACGTCCGTGCATGACGGCTGAAATCCGAAGGGATCGAAGGACCGTTTCGTTGCGGTAACAGTCGTTCGCCGAACAGGATGATGATCAGCATGCTGCCAGCGAGAAGGGGTAGCCCGACAAGAGCAAATTCGAAGAATGCGAAACCTTCAGCGCCGGCGTCGATACTCGCGTCGGAGACAAGAACGTTTACCGGGGTGCCGGTCAACGTCAACATCGACCCCGCATGGGCGGCGAAGACGAGCGGGAGAAGGAATTGGGACGTTTTTTGTCCAAGCCGAACCGAGGTGACGACGACAACAGGCAAAAAGGCTGCCACCGCTCCATAGATACCGGTCAGTGCCGTCAGCATGGCAACCGAGCTCATCATGATAAGGAAGAACCGGCTGCGGCTTTTTTTCCCGGCATTCCACAATAACCGCTTGCCCATCCAGACCGTGACGCCGGTGAGCTCAAGTGCGGAGCTGACGACGAAAAGCGTTGCTATAAAAATGACAGCGGGATCACCGAAGCCGGCAAGGGTCTGGTCAAGACTGAGCAGGCCTGTCGCCCACAGGGACAGGCAAGTCAGCATGGCGACGACAACGGCCGGTACCCTGTTCGAGATGAACAAAACTATTGCGGCAACGATGATGATTGCAACGAGGGCTACCGGGCTCAATCCTGCTTCCCTTTGACAAACCCGACTTGATACGGTTTTCAATACGGCTGCCTGACGCCAGCACGCCTGAACCTCGATGATCACGATGAGCCGGAGGCCGCGATAAGTCATGGGATCACAGTCCCGAATCTACGCAACCCGTCCCGGACTGGCGGAACAAGGGTGATTTTTCGTGGTAAGCCGTTGATCCCATGTGACGACCGGTTTGAGCTGAGTTAGTATGCCGCCGGTCGCTCAGTGGCTTTGAGTGTGCCGAAAGGTAATGCACCAGCGCTTCGGCTCACTGAGGTAAAAATGCGCAGGCGAAGCATATTCTTGGTTGCTGTTTTTTCTGCCTGTCTGGTGGCCTGTGCACCACGAACGGGATTGCTGACCGTAACGTCGCCTGTCGCGAACGCCGATCAGATTACTCTTATTGCCGCAACAACGCGGGAGCCGGTCAAAGATCCCGGCGTATTGTTCGGCGGTGATCGCGGCGCCTCGGTTTCCTATAGCAGGATCGTCGTTTCAGTCCCTCGCAATCGCAAACCCGGTACACTTGAACTCCCACGGCGGCCGCCCGGAAATCCGGATCGCAATTTTGTCGCGACATCGGTGACCTCGATCAAAACTGAGGATGTTGCGGCTGCGTTCCGGGGGCCACACCGGCGCAAGGCTTTCGTCTATGTGCATGGTTTCAGAACAACGTTTGACCGCTCCGTTTTCCGCTTCGCACAACTTGTGCACGATACGGATGCAGACGCCGTGCCGATCCTTTTTTCCTGGCCATCTCGCGGGCAGTTTCTGGACTACAAGCGCGACTTCGACAACGCGTCCTATTCGCGATCGGATCTGGCGAACCTGTTGCAGGCCGCCATAGATAGCAAATCCATCGATGAAGTTGTCGTGCTGGCCCATTCGATGGGTGCCTGGCTTGCGGTTGAGGCGGTCAGACAGGTTGCTCTTCAACGACACGGTGTCCCGCGTAAAATCTCCAACCTCATCCTTGCATCTCCGGATCTCGACGTCGGCGTCTTCCGGCGGCAGGTCGAAGACATGGGGGCGATGCGTCCGCAGATCACCATTTTCGCGGCGCAGACAGATCGGGCCCTTCGACTTTCGCAGTTTATCGCGCGTGGTGGTGCCCGTCTCGGGGGGATCGATCCATCGCAGGAAGACTACCGGCGAGCCTTGGCTGATCTTTCCGGCGTGACCGTTCTTGATCTCAGCGCGCTGAGTTCGGGAGATCGTACCAACCACGCGCTCTATGCCACCCGGCCCGAGGCCGTCCGCTTGATCGGCGATCGACTGCTGCGAGGCCAGAAAATCTCGGATGTCGACGTCGCAGGTCCGGCAACGACAATTGATGCCCTTGGTGCTGTCGCAACCTTTGCGGTGACCGCTCCGATCCTGATATTCGACATGGCCACGACCCCCTAGATTTTCCAATTCTGCTTTGCGAAGCCCTCGATGCGGCGCTGAAAATGGGACGATCAGCCCAATTTTGGGATTTGTCGCTCATCATTAATGTTGCCGCAGTTGCTAGCGTAGCGAGGTGACCTTGCCCGGCAGAGAGATCCGGTCACGTGATGTCCCGCAACTCGGCACTGAAGGCGGGCGTGAACGAGGCCGGCGCTGCGAGCAGGGAGATTTTGTTTGTCGCCAATCCAGAGCACCGGTCTGATAATCTTTGCGACAATCGCTCTTTTCGCATGGAACAGGCTGCCGGTTATTGCTGTTGCTTTCGCGGCGACACTTTCGCTCTGGGCCGCAGGGCTTGTCACCTTGGAACAGGCCTTTGCGGGTTTCGGGGATCGTGCCGTTCTGTTTATCGCCAGTCTCTTCATCATCAGCGCTGCCCTTGAACGAACCGGCGTGACGGCATGGTGCGGACAAATGCTGATCGCTCAGGCTGGCGGAAACAATCGCACCAGGCTCCTGCTTATTCTCATGCTCGCCGTCGGTTGCCTGACGTCGCTCGTCAGCGGAAGCGGGGCTGTTGCAGCGATGATACCCGTTGCCGTGCTGGCGGCTGTTCGCCTCGGTCAATCGCCAGCACAATTGCTGATGCCGCTCGCTTTTGCGGCTCACTCCGGGGCCAATCTGCTTCTGACTGGTTCGCCCAAGAATTTCCTCGTCTCCGAGGCTTTGGAAGATTCCGGGCGAGAGGGGTTCGGCTTCATTGAATTTGCCTATATCGGCGTGCCGCTTCTCGCCGGAACAATCCTGATCGTACTCCTGGTCGGAAGATACCTGCTCCCACGTAAAAGCAACGTCCGGCTGCCCGCCGACTTCAGCCGCCATGCCCAGACGCTTGTCGAACACTACGGTCTGCGGGACGGGCTCTTCCGGTTGAGGATCCGCGACAGTTCTCCACTGGTCGGAGTAATGGCGGACAACGTCGATCTGGGCGGTGGAAGCGAGATACAGGTCATGGCCGTTCAGGCACTTGCCTCTGGTTTACCTGCTCGCAGCAGGAGTATCACACCGGATGACTATCTGCTCGTTCGAGGCACCGCACAGGCTGTTGCGGAAGCAGCCGCACGGCTTCACCTTGCCATTCGCGAGGACGCGCCTGTAGAGGGTGGAAATTCGGCCTTCAACCGGCGCTCCGGCCTGGCAGAGGTGATGGTTCCGCCACGCTCCGGCCTCATAGGGCGCCCGATGTTTCCAGGCGTTGCGACGGAAAGTGGTGATCTGGTCGTTTTGGCGGTGCATCGAAGGGGCGAGGAAATCGATTACGCCAACCCGACGCTGGAGGCAGGTGACACCATTCTTCTCGAAGGTAGTTGGGAAGCGCTCGACCTGCGCCTCAACGATCCCGATGTGCTGGTTGTTGATTCACCCGACCTCGTTCGCCGGCAGGCCGTTCCAATGGGGCCGGGAGCAAAGGTTGCGGTGGTGGCACTGATCGGCCTTGTCGTGATGCTGGCGACCAATATCGTACCGCCCGCGGTTGCGGGCATTCTGTGCGCATGTGTTCTGGTCGCGTCGGGCGTTATTACGCCCGAGCAATCCTATCGCGCCGTTCACTGGACGACGGTAATGCTCGTGGGGGCGATGATGCCGATTTCGACCGCCATGATGCAATCGGGTACGGCAGCTTTCGTGGCCGATGAGCTTGTCTCGGCAATCGGCTCGGCCGGTCCGACGGCGCTCGTCGCCGGTTTATTTGTGCTCACGGCCTCTCTTGGGCAGGTGATGAGCAATACGGCTACAACCATGCTTGTCATTCCAATCGCAATGGCGGCTGCATCTGCCATGCAAATTGATCCGCAGCCGGTTCTCATGAGCCTCTGTGTTGCCGGTTCCGCGTCCTTCATGACGCCGATTGCCACGACAACCAACATGATGGTGATGGGACCAGGCGGCTACCGGTTCGGCGATTACTGGAAGCTTGGGACGCCGCTCATGGTGTTTTTCTTCCTGATCGCCGTTTTCATGGTTCCGCTGATCTGGCCGTTCTAGTCGCATGATCGATTTGAGACGGAACGCATGGTTTTGGGACAGTGAACCGATTGTTCCAACTCGGATTTTTGCAACTATGCCTGATTGCCCTGCACCGCAGGTCGCAGCCCTTGGCGACCCTCTCCAGGAAGGGACATCGATTTTATGAGTAACCCAACGCTGGTCGGCCCTGTTTTTCTGATCGCAACGATCGCGTTTATATCTGCGCTGCAGATCGCTGCTGCGGTGTTTGCACCGATCGCCGGTGCACTTCTTGTGATTGCCCTTGTCTGGCCGGTTCAGAAGACTCTCCAGAACCGCCTTCCGAGACTGCTGGCACTGGCGATTGTGGTCGGGATAATCATCTGTGTCTTCACAGCGCTTGCATCCGTCAGTGCATGGGGTTTCGGCCGCATCGGTCGCTCCATCGTCAGCGACGCCCCCCGCTTCCAGATGCTTTACAGCAATCTTGTGACGTGGCTGGAAGGACATGGCATCGTTGTCGCCGGGCTGTGGGCCGAACATTTTAACGTCGGTTGGCTGCTTCGAATGCTGCAGGGCGTGACAGCCCGGCTGAATACGACGATTTCCTTCTGGATCGTTGTCGTCGTCTATGTATTGCTCGGGCTCCTCGATACCGACGCCGTCGCGCGCAATATCCGAAAGGCATTGGCAAAAGACACGGCGGATGCAGTCATTGGTGGTGCTATGCAGACCGCGGCCAAGCTCCGACGCTACATGTTTGTACGCACGCTGATGAGCCTTGCGACTGGCATTATGGTCTGGGTGTTGTCGGCGGTCTTCGGATTGCGCTTTGCCACAGAATGGGGCGTCATTGCGTTTGCGCTGAACTACATTCCCTTCATGGGGCCGTTCATTGCGACGCTTCTGCCAAGTGCCTACGCTCTGGCGCAGTTTGGATCGCCGGAAGCAGCGATCTTTATTTTCGCCGGCCTGAACGTGATACAATTCGCGATCGGAAGTTATATAGAGCCGCGTGTTGCAGGATATGCGCTGGCGATGTCGCCTTTCCTGGTGTTGTTCTCGGTGTTTTTCTGGTCATCAATATGGGGTGTGTTCGGCGCATTCATCGGCGTGCCGATCACGATCGCGATCATCACGTTCTGCGCACAGTTCGCCGGAACCCGCTGGATAGCAGTGGTTCTTGGCGCACCTTCTGGGCGAGATAAAACAGACGACGTGCCTGACAGCGGCAGCCAGACATGACTGTCGGGTCTTTTTCACTGTATCGGCAGGAACGCATCGATAATATCCAGGGAGATACATTCGCAGCAACCCAACGGACCATCAGCCCCGAATACCGCCTTGGATTACTACCGACGAAGCCGTCGTATCTCCATCACGCGTCCAGTGCGGGAACTGAGCGAAATTTCGAAATCGCCGCTGCCTCGCCTGGCGTGATAGACGAATGTCCGGCCTCTGCAATCGACGCGGCGGACATTTCGGAAGCCACGGTTCTGAATGAGCTGTTGACCCTGCCTGCACGTTATGGCGCGGCCAAAATTGAGATTGGAACCGACATGAATGTTGATCGACACGGCATAGGCTGGAGCCGGTACCGATACAGGCAAGATAAGGCAAGCAGCGAGAGCAAACGCAGACCATGTTGCGGGGCGCATCTTGTTTCCTCCACCAGTGAGACGCTCGGGGAATAGTTTGGGTCTGCGGGACGATGTCAACAACGGGGTGTAAATCATGGATATATTAGGGACGCAGCGCCAATTTCGGGGACGATTTACGCATCACATGCGAGAAAGGCGCGGTGTGGTCATTTCAGATTTCATTTCGGTTTCTGCAGACCGACGTGAATTCCCGGCAGCCAGAATTGTGTGGATTGACATGAGAATAGCGACCTGCTCACCTGCGCACTGGTCATGACGTCGCACGTCCTCCCGTGAAAGGTTGTACCTTGTCTGAAAGACCCTGCGGCAGATTCTGGGCCGATATGCGTTGCAGTTCCTCTAACTGCTCTCATGCCTGCTGTATCGAAATCCGTAATAAGCGTGGTTTTTCCATGCGAAAAACACTGTTAACCGGTGATGGGATTTTTCCCGCGCTCTAACGTTGGAGGTTGCGATGACGTCGAAGAATGGTCCCCTGCGTGTCGGCATCGGTGGTCCCGTAGGCTCGGGCAAAACGGCTTTGACCGAAAAATTATGCAGGGCCATGCGCGACCATTATTCGGTCGCCGTCGTCACGAACGATATCTACACGAAGGAAGACGCCGAGGCACTGGTTCGCATGCAGGCCTTGTCATCCGACCGCATCGTCGGCGTGGAAACCGGCGGATGCCCGCATACGGCAATACGTGAGGACGCCTCGATCAATCTTCAGGCCATAGCAGACCTCAATGGCCGCTTTCCGGATCTTGACGTGGTGTTTATCGAATCTGGCGGGGACAATCTCGCCGCAACATTTTCACCGGATCTCGCAGACCTGACGATCTATGTTATCTCGGTCTGCCAGGGTGAGGAAATCCCTCGCAAGGGCGGACCTGGCATCACCCGGTCCGATCTTCTGGTTATCAACAAGATGGACCTCGCGCCTCATGTCGGTGTCGATCTTGATGTCATGAATAAAGATGCACTGCGCATGCGCGCAACATTGCCCTTCGTTTTCTCTGACATGAAACGTGGAGACGGGGTCGACAGGGTGCTGCAGTTCCTGCAGGTTCAGGGCGGGCTTTAGACTGCATGCTGCGGCTTCTCACACAATCGACGTATGCTCCGGCAGCCATTCTGCCAAGTGTCCGGCATCCCAGCGTCCTGAACGATAGCCTCGCTTAGGCCACCCCTTCCAGGGCGATCCCATGCCTACGAAATGCCGCATGTTCAAATAAGACCCGGCGCGCGGTCTGGGTCTAATTAGACCAATCCTCGAAGACACGGCTCAAGCACGGAACCCAACCAATTCGCCCTGGCGTCCACGGAATGTATCATAGCCGTAGATGGTCTTGAGTATCTGCAAAGGTTCGGCGGTCACGGCGTCTTTCTTCTGCGTTGGATGATTTGCGCATCATGGCCAA
>NZ_SGNY01000010.1 GCF_007002745.1 Martinezella rhizogenes
CAACAAATCCATCATCTGCCATGCAAATCTCCAGATAGTCCTGGAAACCTTCTCGCACACGCAGCAAGCCTCAAAATACAGCCAATCCAATGGGGCGGAGACGGCGCTTACATCCTATGCCCGAACCGCTTGCGAGATAGGCTCCCATGCACGAGCCGAAAAAGCCGCCTCCTGCCTTAACAAACCTGTGGATGGCCTCAACCCGTTGATCACCAAGGCTTTCAAATGCGGCTGGAATATCCTGTCCTCCGCCCGGCTGGACGTAGATGTCATATTTTGAAAGCGTCTCGTCGCGAATATCGATCCGCTCCTTCGCACCGACGTAATCGACCCGATACTCAGGTCCGAGCGCCATAATCGATTGACGCATCGTTTCAGAACAATCCTCGCAACTGGCGGGCCCGCGGTAAACCGCAACCCGAATGATGCCTTCCTTTGCGTTTGAAGAAGAAACCACCCCGGTGGTGGCAGCGATAACGGTGAGTACCGCGGTCATGGTTTTGATGATCATGTCTTATCTCGCTTATCTGGCGCTGGTTGGCCGAGGGAAGAGGCACAGCTGGCAGGAACTGGAACACAGCTTATGAGGCGCGCAACGCGCCGAGGCTCAGCGTGGCTCATGGCCTGGTATTCACCATGGGGTCCTCATCCGGGCCTTGATCGTCGGGCGCAGGAGCAACGCTTGCCCCGCCCGCATCCTCATTGGACGGCCATGTATCAGATGTTGAATGATCGGGCGGCGTCCAGTCCTCACGATCCTCCCGCTTGTCCTCATGGTGTGGCGAAGTGCCGTCTGTGGCAGGATCGAAAGCGCCCCTCTCCGCAGCATCAGGGTGTTGTTCCGGCGGAGACGGAACCACAGGCGGCGGGTTTTCCTGGTCGCCAGGAGTAGCGGGATCCTGATCCTTCAGGCGGGTGTCGATCGGGACTTCAGGGCCTTGATCGGAAGCCTCTGCCGATGGAGGAACAGCGTTGTTTCTGAACTCATCAACCGGCGGAGCAGCCAGTGTCTGGTCTGTGGAAACGTCTTCCACGCTGAAGTTCACATCCTGTGGAACGGGCGCGACGGCGACATCCGACAAATCTTCCTCGGGCATCGTCTGGTAGATATTCGTCGTCTCGTTCGTGACGTTGTATATCGTTTCGTAGGTGACGTTCTGGAAGATTTCGGGGCGGCTTTCGGTCATGATCGGAGCAGAAATGATCACGGGTTCGCTGTAATAACTGTCAGCAACGCCTTGGTAATACCCGTCGTAATATCCGTCCCAGTAACTGTCGATTGACCGGTCGTTTTCAAAATCGACGATCCTTACATAATAGCCTGGATAATATTCCCTCGTGGTGAGTGAGAGAGCTGCGAAGGAGCCGGACAGGACCGTCAGTGTGAATGAAAGACGCTGGTAGTCGTATCCACTTGCAGGCGCGCGCTGCGCTATCGCAATTTCACGCCGCATCCTGATAACCTCAGTGCGAAGAGCTGCGTTGTCGGCGACCTCGTCCTCCAACTGCTGCATTCTATACGACAAGTCGGCAACTTTTCGTTTGAGCGCTTTCACATCCGATGCATTTGCATTTGCCGCAAATCCCTTATGTTTTGCGAGAACGAAACGGCTTGAATATTCCGCCCAAGCCGCATTGAAGCGCTGGAGAGCTCTCGTCGCCCCGTCGCATTTGGCTGATGACAGGGAGTAACGCGTCTGCAGATTACCGACCGCATGGGACAGCGCCTTGGTGGCCCGCGAAATGCGGGCGGGTTCACGCGATGCAATTGCCGCTTCAAGGCCCTGCACAGACCGCGTCGCCTCCGTGAGGGCAGCGAGCACCGCCACGCCACTGCGACGCCGTTTCTCGCCCTTCGCTTCGCTGAACGAAAAAGCGATTTCCCCCAGAGAGGCGCGCATGTCTCCAAGAAGGGCTGGCGCGTTCATCCGGACGGGTGAGCCGGCAACCGCTCGCACTGACGAGAGCGAAACGACGGCGGTTGCCAAGACAGCCTGCTGGACCAGGGGACTAACCGTAAGCGCCGCGAAAACCGGGAGGAGCGACACAAGTTTCATTTTGTTTTCAGGCATTTTCAAATCTCTCATACCTATTGTATGTCATCGCAGGAGCGCGCAATCCGTATATGTCCGGTCACGGCACCTTAAGGGTCCGTCCACGGACCAACCGGGCGGATTTCGTGTGGCCAGGATCGTGAGCGCAATCATCCAGAAGATGGCAACAAACACGGCGGCTGGAAGTAGGCGCAAGAACATCGGTGAACCTCACTGAACCTGACGAGCCAAAACGCGTCAGGCAGTGATATATTCGACTGGACCTGACAGCCCCTTGAAGCCGTTGTCAGCGAATTGTCATCTTCAATCGTCTAAAGGTGCTGCGACCAAGGAGGTCCATGTGAAACCCACCAAGCCAAAGCGATGCATCCGATACTCCGTCGTGCTGGCGTTGATGCTCTCCACCGTGGTCCACGCGCGCGCCTATGCTGAAGATGACACGGGTGCAGGCGCTGAAAGCGAGACCTCCTCCGAGACCGAAAGCGACGATGGCGTGGCCGAGGGCGTCTATAATGGCAGCGATGCTGCCAGTTCGATGCGCGGCTTTTCCAACGAGATCGAAGATTACGAACAGCAGGATCAAGGGGGCCCAAATGGTCTTCAGGGGCAAAATATCCTTTCGCTCGACAGCATTACGGCAAAAACCCAGGCGCTCACGGACGGCCGTATTCTGGACGCTGAGCTCAAGCCGCGCCGCAACGGCCTCAGATACGAGCTCAAAGTCCTGGAAAATGACGACCGGTTGCGACGATACTCATTCGATGCGCATAACGGCCGTCTCATCGGAGTGAAGTGAACCATGCGCGTTCTCATCGCCGAAGATGATAAACGGATCGCTCAGTCGCTCTCGATTGCGCTTGCGGCTGCCGGTTTCGTGACGGAGATATCGCTCGATGGCGAGGACGCCTGGTTTCGAGGCGAAACCGAGGCATTTGATGCCGTCATCTTAGATCTCGGCCTTCCAGGCCTCGACGGACTGACCATTCTCAAGCGATGGCGCCGCGACGGCAGGGCTGCGCCGGTTCTCATCCTGACAGCCCGTGGAGACTGGAGCGAACGGGTCGAAGGTATCGAATCCGGTGCAGATGATTATGTCGTGAAGCCTTTCAGGATGGAGGAAGTCGTGGCGCGTATCCGGGCGCTGGTGAGGCGCGCAGCCGGGTTTTCCTCGCCGAACATCACGATAGGCCGCTACACCCTGGACACGCGGCTGAAACAGGTCTCGATCGGTGGATTGCCCGTCGCACTCTCTCCCCAGGAATACCGCCTGTTAGCCTTCATGGCGCACAGGCCGGGGAAGGTCGTTTCCCAGCTGGAAATCACGGAACATCTCTATGCACAGGATGACGACCGCCTGTCCAACGCCGTCGAGGTGCTGGTCGGACGGCTTCGCCGCCGACTGGGCGCCGATATCATCATTACACGCAGAGGTTTGGGATATCTCCTGGGCGGCGATGCCGCATGAAATCAAGATCGCTGAAATCCCGCATGATCGTGGCCGGTGCGGTGTGGATTTTTTTCGCGCTCATACTTGCCGGTTCTGCAATATCCTATCTGTTCATTGAAAATGTCGAAAAGGGAGTTCGGTCCGATCTCAGCGCGACACTCTCGCGGCTCGTTGCCATCATCGACCTTGATGCGCGGCAAGATCGGCCCCGTCTGACACGACAGCTGCCCGACCCGAGATATGAAACCCCGTTTAGCGGCGTTTATTGGCAGATCACCGACATGGACAATCAAAAGGCGCTGCGCTCGCGCTCCCTGTGGGATAAAAATCTCGAGACGGAGGTGAGCACCGACGGCGAGCATTTCGCCAGTATTGACGGCCCGGCAGGCCAATCCCTGCTGGCACTGTCGTTGACGACGCGCTTCAAGGCCAGGGATATTGAACGTCACTATCAGATCGTCGTCGCACTGGACCGTTCCATCCTCGACGAAACCATTCACAAATTTGCATGGGAAATGACCGCGGCGCTCGCCGTACTCGGTGCGTCGCTCGTCCTTGCCGCCCTGTTGCAGGTTCATTTCGGCCTCCTGCCGTTCCGGCAGTTGAAGAGCGAAGTCGAGATCATCCGCAAGGGCGCCGCCACCTCGCTGGAGAGCGAATATCCGACAGAGGTGTATCCGCTTGTTGCCGAAGTGAACGAACTGTTGAAACTGCAGGAAACATCGATCGAATTTGCAAGGGCGCGCGCTTCCGATCTTGCGCACGGATTGAAGACGCCCCTCTCCGTCCTTGTGACGGTTGCCGACGACCTCAGACGCCGTGGCGAAACGTCCGCCGCGTCTGTCCTGTTCGATCTGTCCGACGAAATGAACAGTCGGGTGGACTATCAACTCAAATTGTCGAAACTCCGACAGAGAGCACGGCTGCACACATTGCGGGCTCCACTTGGATCGATCGTCAGCCGGGCCGTTGCCGTTCTCAAGAAAACCAAAGAAGGCGAGCAACTGAACTGGCAGATCGACATGGCGCAGAACATCGATGTCGATATCGATGAAAACGATCTCGTCGAACTGGTCGGCGTCGTTTTGGAAAACGCAGCAAAGTGGGCCACCTCGACGGTGCGGGTGTCAGCATCAAGGCGGAAGGACGTCGCAGAGCTGCGCGTCTTTGATGACGGTCCGGGCATCGGCCAGTCCCACCTAAAGCTCATTGGGAAACGCGGCCAGCGCTTCGATGAAAGCGTTGGCGGGTCTGGACTTGGCTTGGCGATTGCAACGGAAATTCTCGCGATAAACCACGGTTCGATCCTCTTCGAAGGCGATCAGGGCGTGGGAACCCTTGTCATCGTGAGGCTTCCGCTTGCCGTCTGATCTCGACAAACCTGCAACGACTTGATGTTCACCTGAAGGGATATTCAGCGACAAGGGAGCACTAAAATTACCGACCAGCTGACCTAGTGCCATTCAGGAGTTTATCGAGTTCAGCAGCGCGGGATCTGGATAGCCGAACTTCTTCAGCAAACAGCGGCCAGCGGTCTACGGCCGCTCGAACCTGTTCGACAACTTCCCGGCCATCCGGATCTGAAATCGAGCCCCCCCTGGAGACTGCCGAAAGGTGAGGCACGTCCTCAGGGCGTCGGACGTGACATCATGATCGTTTGTTTACTGCGTCTTTGTTTCGAGGGCCTTCACAATGGCCTCACCGAATGCCTTGGCCGAGGCTGGGTTCTGACCTGTGATGAGACGGCCGTCGACAACAACCTTGTTCTCGAAAATCGGTGCCTCTTCAAATATCGCACCAGCGTTCTTCAGCGCGCCCTCGAGCTCGAAAGGAACGATCTTGTCATAGTGGCGGGAGGCTTCTTCTTCTGCAGTGAAGCTCGTGAGTTGGCGTCCCCTGATAAGGCTTTCGCCGTTGCTCAGCTTCACATTCAAAAGGCCTGCCGGACCGTGGCAAACGGCACTGACGATGCCGTTGCCCTCGTAAATCTTGCGAATGATATCCTGAAGATCGGTATCATTGACGAAATCCCACATTGGTCCATGTCCGCCGACAAGTTGGACAGCCGCATATTGTGAGGCGTCGACCTCTGAAAGTTTGATCGAATTTGCGATCTTGTTGCGATGATCCGGATTGGTCCAGAATGCGAGTGTCGCAGGATCCTTTAGATCGAACCCGTCAAAAGGCGACAATCCGCCCTTCGGACTTGCAATGTCGAAATCGATACCGGCTTCATCGAACACTTCTACGGGGTGCGTTAGCTCGGGAAACCAATATCCGCCGACGAGTTCGGGGGTTTTCTTGTCCAGGCTGGACACGACGATCAGGATTTTTTTCTTTGCGGTTTCAGCAGTCTGCGCGAACGAGCTGGCGGGCAGCGCGACAAGGGTGGCAATGGCGACGCAGATGCCTGCGACGTGGTTAAAGAGCGACATATCCATTCCTCAAATTGTTGACACGCTCTCCATATGTCCAGCTTCGATTAAAAACATAAGTGCCACACTTCTATATGGATTGTTTAGAAAACCTTCGTTATCTGTCTGGAGCCTTATAGGGTTGCCTTCGACAATGGTCCGAATGGAAAGATCAAATGACGCGTCACGATGCATTCGACGGACTGTCGGAATTCCTGGCAATCGCCAGGCATAAAAGCATCCGCAAGGCAGCATTGGAGCTTGGCGTGACGCCAGGCGCGATCAGCCAGGCGTTGCAGCGGCTGGAACGAAGACTATCGACACCCTTGTTTCATCGTACGACCAGAAAAATGTCGCTGACAGAAGCAGGCGAAGGGCTTCTGGGGAAGATAGGCCCGGCGGCTCATCTGATCGAGGCAAGCTTTGAGGAGACGCTCCAGTCCTCAAGCGAGCCGTCCGGCACGTTGCGGCTTATCGTGGAGAGGCTTGCTATTCCGCATGTTTTGGATCCTGTCATGCCCATTTTCAGACGGTCTTGGCCGCTGGTGAATGTGGACGTGACGGTCAGCAATCAGCATCACGATTTTGTTGCCCAGGGTTATGACGCTGGCATCCTGCTCGGATCCTATATCGCCCAGGAAATGATCGCTATCAGGCTTTCACCACCGTTCAGTTGGGCCGTTTTCGGTTCTCCAGAGTATTTCAAAGCGCATGGGAAACCGAAAACACCTGGGGAGCTTACACAGCACCGATGCATTCGATTTCGACGCCCGGAAAAAGGAGACATCTACCGGTGGGAGTTTCTCGATCAGGGTCAGACCGTCCGATTGGAACCGAGTGGACCGATCACAGTGAACGATGGGGAACTTATGCGGCAATTCGCTTGCCAGGGTCTGGGCCTCATCTATTCGTCGACGTTCCACACATCCAGCGAACTCGCCCAGGGTCTGCTCGAACCCGCTTTGCTCGATTACTCTCCCGGTGGCGATGGCCTCTTTCTCTACTTCACCAAGGCCGCCCAAAGCCAGCCCAAGTTACGGGCCTTCATCGACACCTGCTCGAAGCTGCGCAAGCAGTCCAAGTCAGTGGCGTGATGTATATTCAATTCCGACCATAGATGCCTCCGGCCTGCCGCGCACTGTCAGACTTGGAAACAACATCAAGCCTCTCATTAAATCAGGTCTGCCTGCAGCAGCCTCAAGAATGTCCGGGGACGCCGGCACCTCACAAGACGTATCACGCGTCATGGCTTCAAGGCGATGCGCAACGTTGACGACGTCTCCGATGACCGTGAACCCCTTTCGTGAATAGATTAATAAAATCGAAAAGACCGATCCGAACCAGTTTGGAAAAAACTGGCAACGTCATGCAACTGAGTTGATTGCACCTATTTCGACGGAATCCGTAGCCCACCGCTCGGGAATACTGCTCTGACTACCTTTTCGTGAGCATGCCAGCGCTGCGGCGATCGATGCCCGCTGCATGGCCGCCTTGAGCGGCAAGCCGCAGTCTAATCCCGAGGCAAGCACCCCGACGAAGCAATCGCCAGCTGCTGTTGTATCCTGTACGTCGATCGACATGGCCGCGATACGAATATACTCGCCAAACGCGCAGGCTTCAGCACCATCACCACCGAGTGTACGCAGAACGCCGGTGGCGAGACGCACAGACAAGGCCGTTGCCGATGCATCGCAACCGAGCCAACCCGCTAAAGCCTCAGCTTCATCTTCATTGACGACAATCAGATCGCACAAGGACAGAACTTCTTCCGACAAAAGAAATGCCGGTGCGAGGTTGAGGATCGAGATGGCCTTTGAGGCATGCGTACGGCGGATGAGTTTTTCCACTTCGGCCACATCGTTTTCCATTTGCATGAGCACGACACCGGCCCGCTGCAACAAATCCTCCTCCACGCAATTCGAAGAAACCGCGAGGTTGGCACCAGCCGCCACCACAATCATATTCCGACCCTTGGCGTCGATATGGATCGAGGCATTGCCGGTCGGTTCTCCAAGAGAGGCGACGCGGCTGATATCCGTTGCCGTCTTCAGGTTCTGCAAGCCGATCTCGGCCAGACCATCCTGCCCGACCGCACCCACCATCACCACCTCGGCACCATCTCGGGCCGCTGCAAGCGCCTGATTGGCGCCTTTGCCACCGGCCTCCGTGCGGAAACGTTTGGCAAGCAGCGTCTGGCCCGGCTGCGGCATGTCCTCGACCTCATAAACGAAGTCGACATTGATTGAGCCGAAGGTGATGATCATGACGCGGTTTCCTTAAGCGATCTGAACGAAGTGACCTTCGCCGGCTTCTTCGTAGGTCCGCTTCGGCGGCACATAATCGGCAGCGCGGAACGGGCTCTTGATCTCGTCATTGGAGATACGGCGCGTCTGTCGGCGCGAGGGATCGGCAATCGGGACCGCCGCCATCAGCCGTTTGGTATATTCGTGCTGCGGGTTTTCAAAGACGGCCTGACGCGGGCCAATTTCGACGATCTCTCCGAGATACATCACGGCGACGCGGTGGCTGATGCGCTCGACAACCGCCATGTCGTGGCTGATGAAGAGGTAACCGAGACCGTATTTTTCCTGCAGGTCCAGCATCAGATTGATGACCTGTGCCTTCACCGAGACATCGAGCGCGGACACCGACTCGTCGGCAATCAGGAGCTTCGGCTCCAGCGCGAGGGCGCGGGCGATACAGACGCGTTGACGCTGGCCGCCGGAAAATTCGTGCGGGAAGCGGTCCGCCATCGAAGCGGAAAGGCCGACACGTTCCAGAAGGTCACCGACGCGCTGACGCGCTTGCGAAGCTGGCGCCAGACCATGGGTGACGATCGGCTCGGCAATCGCCTGGCCGACGCGGATGCGTGGATTGAGGCTTTCGAACGGGTCCTGGAAGATCATCTGCGCTTCGCGGCGGATATCGGCGAGATCGCTCTTGCCGGCCGTAAGTACATTCTTGCCGCCGATCTGCACTTCACCGGATACCGCATCGGTAAGCCGAATGATCGAGCGGCCGGTGGTAGATTTACCGCAACCGGATTCGCCGACCAACGACAGGGTTTCCCCCTGACGCAGTTCCAGCGATACGCCTTCGACCGCGTGGATGCGGCCGATGGTTTTGCGCAGGAAGCCCTTCCTGATCGGAAAGCGCGTAATCAGGTTGTCGACCTTGAGGATCGGTGGGTGATTGCGCTTGACCGTATCCTCGGTCGGCTTGACCGGCTGGATTTCCCCGGTTGCCATGTCCACCTGCGGAAACCGCAACGGACGATCCTTGCCGGTCATCGAGCCAAGCTGTGGTACTGCCGACAACAGCGCGCGGGTATAGGGATGTTTGGCGCCGGCAAAGAGATCATGCGTCGTGCCGGTCTCAACCTGTTCGCCACGATACATCACCACCGTACGGTCGGATATTTCCGCAACAACGCCCATGTCATGGGTGATGAAGAGCACGGACATGCCTTCCTCTTCCTGCAGTGTCTTGATGAGTTCGAGGATCTGCGCCTGGATGGTCACATCGAGCGCCGTCGTCGGTTCGTCGGCGATCAGCAGCTTGGGGTCACAGGCAAGTGCAATCGCGATAACGACACGCTGGCGCATGCCGCCCGAAAAATTCATCGGGTATTCGTTAAGGCGCGACTTTGCCGAGGGAATGCGGACCTTTTCCAGAAGCCGCACCGCTTCCGCCTGAGCTTCGGTTTCCGTCATGCCGCGGTGTTGGCGCAGGACTTCGGTGATCTGCGCACCGATCCTCAGCACCGGGTTGAGCGAAGTCATCGGCTCCTGAAAGATCATGCCAATGCGATTGCCGCGGATTTTCTGCATGTCTTCAAGCGGGATCGACAGAAGGTCCTTGCCCTCGAACTCGATCTTTCCGGCCACGCGCGAATTGCCCGGCGACAGAAGCCGCATGATCGACATCGCCGTGACGCTCTTGCCCGAACCGGATTCACCGACAACGGCGACGGTTTCCTTCGGCGCGATATCGAAGCTGACATCATGCACGACATTGCGCCACTCGCCACCGACGCGGAAGGCCGTGTTGAGATTGGAAATCGAAAGAATTGGATTGGTCATGATCTTAGCCCTCACGACGCGGATTGAGGATGTCGCGCAGGGAATCGCCGATCAGGTTGATCGCGACGATGAGCAACAGAAGGGCGATGCCCGGGAATAGGCTGATCCAGTAGTCACCGGAAAGCAGGTATTCGAAGCCGTTCGAGATCAGCAGACCAAGGGACGGTTCCGTCACCGGCAGGCCGATGCCGAGGAAGGAAAGCGTTGCTTCCAGCATGATGGCATAAGCGACGCGCATGGTGGCGACGACGATCAGCGGCGGCAGGCAGTTCGGCAGGATGTGCCGGAAAAGGATGTTGCGGTCCGGCAGCGCCATCGAGCGGGCGGCATCGACATAAGCGCGTTTGCGCTCGACCAGCGCCGAACCGCGGATCGTGCGGGCATAATAAGCCCATTGCGTCACCACCAGCGCCAGAATGATCTTGTCGACGCCCTGGCCAAGAATGGCGAGGAAAATCAGCGCAATCAGGATTGCGGGGAAGCTCAGCTGGATATCGACGATACGCATCAGCACCGAGTCCAGCCGGCCGCCGACATAAGCGCTGGTGAGACCGATCGATGCGCCGATGACGAGCGCGATCGCCGCACTGGAGAGGCCGACGAGGATACTGGTGCGCAGGCCATAGAGAATGGCGCTGAACAGGTCGCGGCCCTGCGTGTCGGTGCCAATCAGATAGGTCATGCCCGACATGCTTTCCGAACCCGGTGGCAGGCGACCGTCGAGAATGTCGAGTTGAGCCAGATCATACGGATTTTGCGGCGCGATGACCGGTGCGAAGATGGCAGCCACGATAAAGATCGTCACCAGTATGATGCCGACGAGCGCGAGCTTGTCGTGCAGCAGCGCATGGACGACTTCCCGTGCGGGGGAACGCGAGGTGGATTTCGCGCCGCTGTTTGCGGCGGCATGAACCGAAACGGTCGAGCTGTTGTTGTCGGTCATCACGAATTCCCCTCAAGGCGAACGCGGGGGTCGACGATGGAGTACAGAATGTCGACCAGAAGATTGATGATGCTGAACATCACCACGGTGATCATCAGGTAGGCGAGGATGACGGGACGGTCGAGAACGCCGATAGCGTCGATGATCAGCTTGCCCATGCCTGGCCAGGCAAAGATCGTTTCCGTCACGACTGCAAAAGCGATCAGCGAGCCAAGCTCCAGACCGATGACGGTGATCAACGGGATCAGTGTGTTCTTCAGTACGTGTACGGTGACGATACGGCGTTCCGGCAGACCCTTGGCGCGGGCGAAACGAACGAAATCGAGTTGCATGGTTTCCATCACACCGGCGCGTGTAAGACGGATGACCAGCGAAATCTTGAACAGCGCCAGGTTGAATGCCGGTAACAGAAGATGCGCCAAACCATCGAACGTGAAGAGGCTGAGTGGTACGCCAAGGACGTTGACAGTCTCACCGCGACCCGATGCCGGCAACCAGCCCAAATAGACACTGAACAGCATGATCATGACGAGCCCGATCCAGAAGGTCGGCAAACTGAAACCGAGGATCGAAAAGGTCATGATCGACTTGGAAATAAAGCCCTTCGGCTTGAGGCCGGCATAAACGCCGAGCGGAATGCCGACAACAAGCGCCATGAACAGCGCGACGAAGGCAAGTTCCAGCGTTGCCGGCATGCGGTTCAAAATCAGGGTTAGCGCCGGCTGATTGAACACAAAGGAATTGCCGAGATCGCCGGAAAGCGCACGCGTGAGGAACAGCCAGTATTGTTCCCAAACCGACTTGTCGAGGCCGAAGGACTGGATGACCTGCAGGCGTTCCGCCGGCGTCGCGGTGGGGCTCAGCAGAACGTCAACCGGATTGCCGACGAGATAGAGGCCGACAAAGACCAGAACCGACATGACAAAAAGCGTGAGCACGGTTTGTAGCGACCGGCTTAGAAGATATCCGCTCATGAGCTTGAGCCTCCCAGATTTTTTTTAGCGAGCGCTGCACCGCCATGGCGGGCGATGCGCTCGATCAGTAATTCGATGAAACCGGCCTCGTCGACATCGGTAACGACGGTGGTGTTCGCCGCCCGGTCCATTTTCTTGTAAAAATCAGCGTAGGTGTACCCCATCGTGAGACCGGTGACCTCAACGCCGACAAAAGCCTCGCGGCTGGTGAACAATTCGGGTCGGATCAGCCATGCGATCGTCGTTGCATCATGGATCGGTCCACCCGGTCGACCGAAACGTTTGACGTCGCTGCGGTCGAAAGTTGAGAAAAGATTGAAAAGGGCATCGCCCGCTTCGCCGCCGGCACGGAACCGTTCAAAATGTTTGGCGGTAAACAGCGCCTGGAAGGTCATGTCGAGCGGCATCAGCACAATCGGAACGCCGGACTGGAAGACGATTTCGGCGGCGTGCGGATCGGCATAGACGTTGAATTCGGCCCATGGCGTGCGATGGCCAAGTGCGGTGAAAGCTCCGCCCATAGAAACAATCCGGCGGATGCCGCGGGCAACGTCCGGATGCTGGATCAACGCCAGCGCCACATTCGTCATCGGCCCGATAGCGCAGATGGTGACCGGCTCACCTGCCGCTGCCGCCGCCCGCGCCGTGCGGACGATGAAACGCACGGCGTTTTCTTCCGCCGCAACGATATCCCCGGCCTTGACCAGCGTATCGTCGAAAGCGCCGATGCGAGCGTATTTCCCATAGACCTGTTCGCGCACCAGCGGACCGCTGGCACCGGCATAAACCGGCACATCACGCCGTCCGCTCAGGCCAACCAGCTTGCACGCATTGGTGACCGTATCGCGAAGCGGCACATTGCCGGCGACAATGGATAGTCCCAGAACCTCGATTTCCGGCGAGGCAAGCGCCATCAGAATGGCGGCGGCATCGTCCACGCCAGGATCCGCATCTATGATGACCTTGTGAGGTTTCATGCGACGACCTTTTCGGCATAACGCGACAGGCGCTCGAGGAAGAAAGCGATCACGCCTTCCGCATCGACCCTGGTGACGATGTCGGCATTCGGCTCCAGACCGCTCTTGCCATACCAGTCGGCAATCGTCTGGCCCATGCAGAGTTCGCTTTCATATTCGACGAACACACGTGCTTTCTGGGTTTCAAACAGATGCGGCGCAAGAATATAGGCCATGACCAGCGGATCATGCAGCGGACCGCCACGCGAGCCATAACGGGGTACGTCGTTACGATCCCAGAACGCCATCAGTTCGGCAAGCGTCTGGGAAATGCGACCGCTGACGCGGGAAAACTCAGTGACATGTTCCGGCTTCAGCATGACCTGATGGGTAGCATCGAGTGCCAGCGCGACAATCGGGATGCCGCTGGAAAACACCACATGCACGGCATGAGGATCGGCCAGAACATTATATTCTGAGGTCATCGTGCGGTTGCCGGGTTCGCGATAGGCGCCGCCCATCATCACGATACGCTCGATACCTCCAGCGATCTGCGGTTTCATACGCAGCGCGACGGCAATATTGGTCATCGGACCCAGGCAGCAGAGCGTGATACGCTCGCCCTGTTCGGCGGCCTTGCCCAGCGCGTCGATCAGGAAATCGACGGCGGAAGTCTCTTCCGCCTTCTTCACCGGTTCCGGCAATACGGTGTTGCCGAGTCCGGTCTTGCCATGAAACTGACCATGGATCGGCTCACGCAGCATCGGCCGGAAGCAGCCGGCATAGACCGGGATGTCGGCACGATTGCCGAGTTCGCAGACCTGCAGCGCATTGCGCACCGTGCGCTCCAGCGGCTGGTTGCCACAGACCGGCGTGATACCCAGAATCTTAAGTTCCGGCGACACGAATGCGGTCAACAGGGCAATCGTGTCATCGATACCCGGATCACAATCGACGATGATCGAAATCGGCTTCATTCTCAATGCCTTCAATGTGTGGGATCAGAAAACTCAGAGCGCGCCGACATCGCGCAGCACACTGGCGATTTCCGCTCGCGCGGCTTCGCCGAGCGGCATTTGCGGATGTATCGGCGCACCGACGGCAAAACCCTGCAGATCGAGCGCCGTCTTGATGCAGGCGGCGATCGAATATTTCGCGAAAATCTCGTTGACCTTCCACATCGGCCGCTGAAGGTCCATCGCACGCGTCCAGTCGCCGGCCTTGGCCACCTCATAAAGCGCAATGCTCTGCTTGGGCACGATGCAGGCCGGACCGGCCATCCAGCCCACACCGCCAATCATCATCACGCAGACCGGGATGTGCGCGGAGGCTGCAAATACTTCCATCCGGCCGCGGGTCCGCTCGATGATGGAGAGCAGGCGCCCCGTATTGGTCGAGGCGTCCTTGATGTAGCGGATATTATCGACCCGGCTCAGTCGCTCGATAACCGGCAACGAAAGATCGGAACGCTGGAACTGCGGATTGGTATAGAGCACCACCGGACGGCCCTTGGCCGCCCCGGCGATCGCAGTGAAATAGGCTTCCACACCCTCGTCGCTGACCGGAAAGTACGCTTCGAGGATCGCCAGAATGCCATCCGCACCGGCCGCGACCATATATTCCGTCTGGGCAACGGCGTCGGCAGTGGAAGTCGACGCCACGCCGGCGACAACGGGAACCCGGCCGCGATTGGCCGAGATCACGGTATCGACAACGCGGCGTCTTTGCTCCTGGGAGAGATAGGCAAATTCACCCGTGCTGCCGAGGGGCGTCAGACCATGCACGCCCGCGTCGACCAGGTGGTCCACCAGATCCGTCAGCACACCTTGCATCACCTCACCGCGGCTATCGACCGGGGAAACGAGATAGGGAAATACACCGCTGAAAGACATGGTGGACCGCTCCTTTTCTTCAATCAGTTCGGCTTCACGTAGTAGGGAAGCGTGTAACCGTCGGAACGACCTGCATAGTTGATATCGCTCTTCACCGCCCAGGTGTTGGCGAGATAGAAAACCGGAATGACACCGAGATCCGTCATCGCGATTTCCGTGGCCTTCTTCAGAAGTTCCTCGCGCCTGGCGTCGTCGAGCGTCGAGCGGGCTTCGTTCAGGGCCTTGTCGAATTCCGGGTTGGAATAACGACCGCGATTGCCCTGACCGGCCTTTTCGCCGTAGGTCTCGAGGATCGGTCCAAGAACGCCGGAAGCCTCACCGGTTTCGACGGCGGCACCGCCCATGATGAACGAAAACTCGAGGTTCGAGGCACGGGTAAAATAGACGCTGCCCGGCAGGGTGGCGACTTCGGTCTTCACGCCGACGCGGCTGAAGAACTGGCCGATGGCCTGCGCAACCTTGCTATCGTTCGGATAACGGTCATTCGATGCATGGAAGGTCAACTGGAAACCGTCGGGATAACCGGCCTTCGCCAACAGTTCCTTGGCCTTGGTCGGGTCATAGGCATCGACCTTGATGGCGGGATCATAACCGAAATAACCTTCCGGCACGACCTGGCCGGCCGGCACACCCTGCCCGTCCATGATGCGGTCGACCAGCGCTTCGCGGTTGATCGACAGAGATAGAGCGCGGCGCACTTCCGGTTTCAGGAGCGGGTTCTTGCCATCCGGACCCTTGGCGAAAGGCGATTCTTCACGGGCTTGGTCCATGTGCAGATACATGATGCGGTTGCCGGCAATATTGACGACTTTCAGCTTGTCGGATGCCTCAAGCCGGCGGGTATCGGCCGTCGGGATGCTTTCGATCATGTCGACATCGCCCGAAAGCATGGCGGCAACGCGCGCGCTCGGGTTCTTGAAGACCCGGAAGGTTACCTTGTCCCAGGCAGCTTTTTCGCCCCAATAGGCATCATTGCGTGCAACAACGACATTGTCGTCCGGCGACCAGGAAACGAATTTAAACGGGCCGGTGCCGACAACACCCTTGCCGGTGTTCATTTCGCCCGTCGTAACCTTTTCCATTTCGGCCGGAAGCATCGCGATACGGCTGAGGTTGTTGAGCAGAAGCGGCGTTGGACCGGCAGTCTTGATACGGACCGTCAGCGGATCGACGGCTTCGACCTCGGTGATAGCCTTCACGTAAGCGGCAAATGAGCTTGGGCTGTTGGTCGAGGCAAGTGGAATGCGCTTGATGCTGGCGACCACGTCTTCAGCGGTGAAATCGCTGCCGTCGTGGAATTTCACGCCTTCGCGCAGCTTGAATTCCCAGGTCTTGTCATCGACGATTTTCCAGGAAACGGCGAGCGCCGGCTGGATCTGCTGCTTGTCGTCCTGGTTGACGAGGCCATCGAAAATGTTGCGTGCCATCGCACTGTTCGGGCCGACGACATAAAATTGCGGGTCCATGGACGTCGTTGAGGCAGAAAGACCAACGGTCAGATCCCGCGCCTCGCTCGCGAACGGCATGGCGAAAACAGACGCTGCCAATGCGGCTGCGAAAACAGAAAACTTCATGACGGGGACTCCTCCAGGTTGTCCGGCCCGCGCTCCCTGCGGGCAAAAGAAGAATTAACGTTTTACCTGGCAAAAGAAAAATTGCATTTTGTACTTAAGCCATGCCGCAATGTTATGGAAGGAAACCAGGTGAGACTGAAACCAAGGCAGGTCGAAGCGTTTCGAGCCGTGATGATGACCGGTGGCATTACTGCAGCGGCCGAAGCCCTGAACGTCACCCAGCCGGCCGTTAGTCGTCTTATCCGCGATCTTGAGGATATCGTGCAGATGCGGTTGTTTGAACGGATCGGCGCCAGGCTGGTTCCAACCACAGAAGCCACGCAGTTTTACCGGGAGGTCGAACGACTGTATCTCGGCCTCGACCAGATCGCCCAGGCGGCCGATGACATACGAGCACACAAGAACACCGTCTTGCGGATCGGTAGTGTCACGTCATTGGTAAGGCCTTATCTTCACAAGGCAATTGTCGAGGTGATTGGTGACCGGCTGGACATTCCGCTTGTCATCGACGTCGAAAACAGCCGCCACATCTGGGATATGGTCGATCAGAACCGCTACGATCTCGGTCTGGTTTTCGGTTCTCCCAGAATGGCCGACAAGAACGCCACGCCTCTATACAGTTCCTATGCCGTCGCCGCAATGACGGCAGATCACCGTCTGGCATCCCGCCGGGTCGTCACACCTGGTGACCTTCTCGATGAACGAGTGCTCATTCCTGGCCGCAATTCTCCACTCAGGCTAGCACTTGACCGCGCTTTCTCAATCGAAGAGCACCAACCGACAAGCACGATGGAAACGTCAATGCTGAACTGCTGCCACTTTGCGTCGGCCGGCATGGGCGTCGGCATCGTGGATCATACCAGCTTGCGCTCTGCCGATGCCGAAGTGGTGGCGATACCATTCGAACCAAAGATCGAAGTGTCCTATTACGCGATACGGCCAACTGGTGCGCAAAGAATTGCTGTCCTTGATGAGTTGATTAAGCGCATACGCCAAATGATGAGAGCCGAGGAAGGTCCTGATCACACCTAACATTACGGGCTCTTGCATGGGTTCGGACTATCAACGCCTATCTGCCTTGAAATAAGCAGCCACCTCGCCGCTGTATTGACGAGATTGGAAAGGAAGACTTACCGCAGGGATCGACATCTGATTTGGCTATACCCCCAAATTCCGGCTGCAATCTCTGCGTTCAGGTCTGCCCACCAATGTCTTCGGGGGCGATGCCGGAAGGCCCGCTCTTCATCCTGCAGCAGGATTCGTGCCAGACATATTTTATGTGCGAGGGCTATTGCCGGGTCGATGTCCCAGTCATCCATCCTGTTTCATGAAACCTATTGGCAAGCCGCACGGGATGATCTTGATTCCTATGACGAGGTCTTGAAGACGTTTCAGGAAAAACAGGGTCTTCCGCAAAACAGCTGGACGGCACCCATTTCCCAGCGTGTGGAGAACGCCACGGCGCTCAAGGGCCGCGCGGACTGAGCCAGACATTGCGCCGTCTCGGTTTCGGCATCAAATAAACGCCTGCCCCTGCCGGCATCGAACACAGACGCGTCCCTGGCTCTGCGATAACCGACCACCTGCCAGGGGCAGCGCATTCTCTCCCGAAATCACCGATTTCGGGAACTGATTTTCTACAAAATTAGTAGATATAGAATGACCGGTCTTCCTTTATACCGCTTGAAGGCCTTACGATCCGTTCCAGACTGCTTCTGAACCGCATCCTGCCACCGTCCTCAATCGCCGCCCGCACAGACCGCCGAATAAATCAATAACCGAAATCCTCCGGAAAATCCGGAGCGTAAAAGACAGGACGAAAAACGACAGATGCCACGTTACGTTATCATTGGCGCCGGCGCGGTGGGCGCGAGCCTTGCAGCGCAGTTCGCACTTTCCGGCATTGACTATGCGCTTTTCGGACGGGGTGCCCAGATCAGCCATATCAGGCAGCATGGCCTCACCTTCCAGCGCCCCGCAGAGACGCGGCAGATCGATCTGGAGGTCTTCGACCTGGCGGATCTTCTGGAATTGACGCCGGACGATATCCTTCTGCTTACGGTGAAAGCACAGGATGCCGTAAGCGCGCTCGCCTTCTGGTCCTGGCAAAGCGTCTCGAACACGACGACACCGGCAGCGGCAAACCTGCCTGTCGTGACTTTTCAAAATGGACTGGCGACCGAAGCGAATGCCCTGAGAACATTTGCCCGGGTCTATGGTGCAAGCATTCTGACACCGGCGCGGTTTACCGAAACCGGCAAGGTGGTGGTGGGCGGCGAGCCGCAATTGGGCATCGTGACAGTCGGTCGCTTTCCGCTCGGACAGGATGACGTGACCGCGCAGGTCACGGCGGACCTGAACAGGGCTGGATATCTTGCCGAGGCAAGCGACGATATCCGCCGATGGAAAGCAACAAAGCTCCTTCACAACGTTCGAAATGCACTGGAACTTTTCGAGGGTCCGGGCGATCTGAACGACAGGATCAGCGCGGCTCTGGTGGATGAGGCCCGCCATGTGCTGGAAGCGGCAGGCTACACCTTTGCCTCACCCTCCGAGCGAACCGTCGACATCTCGAACTGGCGGGTTGCGCCCAACAGCGGGATTCATCCGGGCCAGCAATCGACATGGCAGAGTTTCAGGCGCGGCGCCTCGAGCGAAGTGGATTTCCTCAACGGCGAAATCGTTCTGCTGGGCCGGGTTCATGGCGTTCCGACGCCTTTTAACGAGGCCGTTCAAACGCTAGCCGGAAAGCTGGCACATCAGGGCGGATTTTCAAAGCCGCTGCCGCTCGATGCGATCACATCTCTCATCGCCGTCCCGGACCCGGCGGCACATACCAGTCCTGCCGTCCCTTCATGACTGGCAATCCGTATCAGTGCGACTTTTGAAACGACAGTGTGAAACGATAATGCGAGAAGCCATATCAGACCATATCCTCACCGCCGCTGGCACGCTCTTCTACCGAGAAGGCATCCGGGCTGTCGGCATAGATCGGATCATCGAAGAAGCAAATGTTGCGAAGGCGACGCTTTATCGGCATTTCCCGTCAAAGGATCATCTCGTTGCGGCCTATCTGCAGGCGCGGCACGAGCGAGTGATATACTCGCTTCAGAAGGTACTGGAGGAGGACATGGCTCCGAAGGAGCAGATCCGGTTGATCTTCGAGCAGCTCCACGAAAAGGCTGATAGCCCGGATTTTCGCGGCTGTGCCTTTGCTCTTGCGGTTGCGGAACATGGCGAGTCCGAGCGCGTCGTGTTTGTAGCGCGTGCCCATAAGGCAAAGGTCAGGGACGTGTTTGCCGCTGTTCTGGCAAGAGCCGGCAGCACGGTGGAAATTGCCGCTGCCCATCTGTCACTTCTCTACGAAGGAGCCTTGGCGACCGTTGCCGTCGGACGCGATCCCACGGCGGTCCTGATTGCGCGAGACTGTGCTCTCTCCGTTTTCGACACGGCCGCCGCCTCCACCAATCAACCCAACTGAAAGCAGCAGATCATGACAAGGACGATCGATTATTTTTTCAGCATCGGCTCTCCCTGGGCCTTCATCGGCCTTGAACCGTTTGCTGCGCTCGCGAAAGAACAGGGCGCCGCGATCCGCCCCCATGTCATTCCGCTGATCGAGGAAAACGGCGGCATTTATTCCCGAAACCGGCCAGAGGCCAGACGTGCCTACTGGATCAGGGATTTGAAGCGCTGGGCGGCATTGCGCGGAAAAGTGCTGAATTTCGACAATCGCGCCGCTCTCTCGGATCCCTCACCGGCCGGCCTGATGGTTGCCGCGGCGATAGAAACGGGCGAGGACTGGCTGAAGCTGGCAGCTGCGCTTCAGGAAGCCTTCTGGGTTCGCGGGGAAGACATCGGTAAGGCGAACGTCCGCCTGGCGATTGCAACGGCCACAGGCTTTGATGCTGCAGCCCTCGATGAGCACGGACAAAGCGATGCGGTTGCGGCGTTGCAAAAGGCCAGCTTCGAAGCGGCCAGGACAGCCGGTGTGTTCGGAGTGCCGACCTATCGCTATCAGGATGAGCTCTACTGGGGGCAGGACAGCCTTCCGTTCCTCGAGCGTCATCTCAGGGGCGAAAAGCTCGCCGCCTGATATCGCCGCCAGAAGGCGGAGACAGTACTGGCGATCTGCCGGGCAAGGCGCTTCGCCTTCAATACTTATAAGTCTGCTGTAGCATTCCGCTGCCAGATTCCCATGGAATTTTCTTATGCCTGACCTCTCACCTCCTCTCATCCAATCGCTGCGGAACCTCCTCGGGGAGCGTCTTTCAACGTCACTGACACTGCGCGAACAGCATGGGCGCGGCGAAGCCCATCATGCAGCCGTGTTTCCCGATGCGGTCGCTTTCGCTGAAACCACCTCCGAAGTATCCGAGATCGTGCGACTATGTGCGGCGGAAGGAGTGCCTGTCATCGCTTTCGGCGCCGGCACTTCGCTTGAGGGGCATTTGACCGCTGTCAATGGCGGGGTCTCGATCGACCTTTCGCGCATGTCGAAGATCGCCCGTATCAGCGGTGAAGATCTGGATTGCACGGTTGAGGCCGGTGTCACGCGGGAGCAGTTGAACACATATCTGCGCGACATGGGATTGTTCTTTCCCATCGATCCCGGCGCAAACGCCTCGATTGGCGGTATGGCTGCAACCCGCGCTTCGGGAACCAATGCCGTCCGCTACGGAACGATGCGGGAAAATGTGCTCGGGCTGACCGTGGTGCTGCCGACCGGTCGGATCATCAAAACCGGCGGCCGCGCCAGAAAATCTTCCGCCGGATATGACCTGACGCGGCTGTTTGTGGGTTCGGAAGGAACGCTGGGGATCATCACCGAAATAACGCTTCGTCTCTACGGAATTCCGGAAACCATCTCGGCGGCGCTCTGCTCTTTCGAGAGCGTCGAACAGGCGGTGGCGGCGGCCATTCAGGTCGTGCAGCTTGGCATCCCGGTCGCCCGCATGGAGCTTATGGACCGTGGCCTGATCAGGGCCGTCAACGCCTATTCCGGGCTGGACCTGAAGATAGAGGATACGCTGGCTTTCGAGTTTCACGGCTCGCCCGCCGGCGTTCAGGAGCAGGTCGACATGGTATCCGCCATCGTGGAAGAAAATGGCGGCAAGGATTTCGAGTGGGCCAATGCGCCTGAAGATCGCAACCGTCTCTGGAAAGCGAGGCATAGTGCGTTTTATGCCGTCGTATCGCAGAGGCCAAATGCCAAAGGCTGGTCCTCGGATGTCTGTGTTCCAGTGTCGCAGCTCAGCAATTGCATATTAAAGACCCGCGAACTTCTGAAAGATTGCAGCGTACCGGCGGCTATCCTCGGCCATGTCGGCGACGGCAATTATCATGTCGTCTTCGCGGTTGATCCCGGCAATGCGGAAGAACTCGGCGAAGTGGCGGCGATCAACAAGAAGATGGTGCGATACGCGCTGTCCGTCGGCGGCACCTCGACCGGCGAACATGGTGTCGGCACCGGCAAGATCGCTTATCTGCGCGAGGAACATGGCGATGCGGTCGAGCTGATGGCGCTCATCAAACATGCGGTCGACCCTGCCGGCATCATGAATCCCGGGAAAATCCTGCCGAACTAGAATTGCCACTTTGCAGTCGATGATCGTGAGGCCATGCGATGAATTCCTTCAAGACTCACAGCTCCCACTGGGGCGCATTTTCCGGACGCCTTGCAAATGGGCGACTGGAGATAGAGCCTCACCCGGATGACCCGCACCCATCACCACTGCTGGGCAATCTTCCGGCGGTGGCCCATAGCCCGGTTCGTGTCCGGCGGCCTGCCGTCCGGCGGGGCTGGCTTGAACGCGAGACCGGCCACGCGCAGCGACGCGGCGCTGACGACTACGTCGAGGTCAGCTGGGCCGAAGCGACGAGGCTGGTCGCGGATGAGTTGAAGCGGGTCTATGACCATCATGGCCCGAGCGCGGTGTTTGGCGGTTCCTATGGCTGGTCGAGTGCTGGCCGGTTTCATCATGCACAGAGCCAGATTCACCGCTTCTTGAATGTTCTTGGCGGATATGTCCGGTCCGTCAACACGTATAGTTCCGGCGCGGCCATGGTTATAATCCCCCATGTGCTTGGACCGTATGACAGCTTCGACCGCAAGAGCGTGACCTGGGATGCGATCGAACGCAGCAGTGAGCTGGTGCTCGCATTCGGCGGGATGGCAATCAAGAATGCCGATGTCCACGGCGGAGGGATCAGCACGCACACCGTTCGGCAGAAACTGGCCGGCGCGAAGGCTCGCGGTGCGCATTTCACATTCATCAGCCCGCTGGCCAACGATTTTTCCAGTGATATGAATGCCGAGTGGCTTCCCATTATTCCCGGTACGGACGTGGCGATGATGCTCGGGCTTGCGCACGTCCTCGTCACCGAAGAGCTGCACGACCGAGCGTTTCTGGACCGTTATACGGCTGGATATGACCGGTTCGAGAACTATCTTCTTGGCAGGGAGGATGGCCAGCACAAAAGCCCGGAATGGGCGGCCGCGATCTGCAACATCGCTCCGGAGACGATCCGCAAGCTGGCGCGAAAGATGGCGAGTTCGAGAACCCTGATTACGCTCAGCCACTCGCTTCAGCGGGCCGATTATGGCGAGCAGCCGGTGTGGATGGGCATTGTCCTTGCCGCCATGCTTGGCCAGATCGGACTGGACGGCGGCGGATTTTCCTACTCCCTCGGCGCGTTGGGTAATATCGGCAAGAACCTGCTCGCCGTTCCCTTGCCAACGCTGCAGCAATTCAAAAACCCCGTTCCGGACTATATTCCCTGCGCGCGCATCGCCGATATGCTGCTCAATCCCGGTGCTGAGTTCCATTACAACGGGCACACGCTTCACTATCCCGATATCAGGCTTGTCTATTGGGCGGGCGGCAATCCATTTCACCATCATCAGGATATCAACAGGCTGCGAACCGCTTTCCGCCGTCCTGAAACGATCATCGTCCACGAGTCGGCCTGGACTTCGACCGCCCGGCACGCCGATATCGTGCTACCCGCCACGACCACGCTTGAACGTGACGACATCGGCGCTGCCGATCGCGATCCCCTGATGATCGCCATGAAGCGGCTGATCGCCCCCGTTGGCGAAGCACGCGACGATTATGAGATATTCGCCGGGATTGCGCGGGAACTTGGCAGGTTCGATGCCTTTACTGAAAACCGCAGCAGCGGAGAATGGCTCGCCTTCCTGTACGAGACGACCCGTCAGGCGCTTGCGGCCGGCGGCCACGACGCACCGGACTTTGAGACCTTCTGGAAGCGAGGGGAGCTGCCCCTTCCAGTCAAGCCAGACGACGGTGGCCCGGCGCGCGCTTTCCTTCACGACTCCGGGACGAAGCCGCTGGCGACACCGTCAGGAAAAATCGAAATCTTTTCCGAGACTGTCGAAAGCTTCGGATATGATGACTGCATAGGTCATCCGCGCTGGTATCCGCCAAGAATGGAGACGCCCGATGATGCCCGCCTCCATCCCCTGCATCTTGTCTGCAATCAGCCGTATCAACGTCTGCACAGCCAGCTGGACTATGGCGATTTCAGCCGTTCGACCAAGATCAGGGATCGGGAGCCCGTCCGTATCCATCCGGCCGACGCTTTGACCCGCGGAATAGCTGACGGCGATGTCGTCAGGCTTTTTAATGCGCGCGGCAGCTGTCTCGCTGGCGCTGTCATCAGTGAAGACGTCATGCCGGGCGTGATGCAGCTTGCCACCGGCGCATGGTTCGAGCCACAGGATGCTGCGGTGGATAATTCCCTCTGCATCCATGGCAATCCCAATGTCCTGACCCGCGACATCGGCACTTCGAAACTGTCGCAGGGTTCCACTGGCCAGATTGCGAAGGTGGCGATTGAGCTTTTCACCGGCGACTTGCCGCCCGTCAGGGTTTTCGAAGCCATGACATTTACGCCGCGTGACAGAGCGTCTTCGTCGCCAGACCAACATCGACCGCCGGAGCGAGACGGCAATTCAAGGGCGTCTGAAACGCCAATCCAAACAGTCGGCAAAATGGCGATAAAATAATTCACTAAATCGATAGAAAAAGAATAACCAGTCTTTCTCCCTCACGCCCGGCTGCTAGTTTATGGGCAAGATAAACACGTAAGGAGGCACCGCGTCATGACTGGAATATGTAGAAGCGGGCGCGCTCCTCGGCCAAGCGAACTCCCACGAGCCGCTCGCTAGCCCTCGCGACGCCCTAACCGACCATACAATGAATTCAAGCATTCTCCCGCTCGGCTGAAAGGCCGACGTGGCAACGGTTTGACATGCCTGCTGCCAATGACGGCCGCCGCATGTGCGTCCGCAGGAGATGCCGAAATTGCAACGAAAAAACTTTGAATTTTTCAGGATCATATCATGACAAGACGTTCTTTCTCATTCTCCCTGTCGCGTCGACGGCTGCTTTTCACGGCCTCTCTGGCTGTCTCCGCATCGCTGTTTTTATCAACAGCGGCACCTCTGAGCGCACTGGCGGCGGATACGCCGCGCGATGGCGGTGACATCACCTTTCTGATCGATTCACTGGGCGACACGTGGATCCCAAACAACAGTGCCATCTCCAGTTTTCAGGGCCACATCTGGGGTCATGTGACGGACAAGCTGCTTGACGTCGATGCGGAAGGCAAGGTCAGCCCATGGATCGCCGAACGCTGGGAGCAGAACGACACCGCAACGGAATTCACCCTCCACCTCAAAAGCGGGGTGACTTTCTCGGATGGCGAACCGCTTGATGCGAAGGCCGTCGTCGCCAATCTCGACATCTGGTATGCCGGGCGCAAGAGCGAGGGAATCAATCCGATCGGCCTCTTTCCCAAGACTTACGATCACGCCGAAGCGGTTGATGCCACGACGGTCAAGGTATTCTTCAAGAAGCCCACGCTCGGTTTCATTCCAACCCTTGGCTATCACGGCTCCATCCTGATCTCTCCCAAGAGCATCGCCCAGCCTGCCGGCCAGCAGGCCGACCTCAGCAAGACCGCCGGCAGCGGACCTTACGTAGTGGAGTCGTGGAAAGAGGGCGATCATGTCACTCTGGTCAAGCGCAAGGACTACAATTGGGGTCCGGCCGCCGTCGGCCACACCGGACCCGCCTATCTCGATACCATCACTTACAAACTTGTATCAGAGCCATCCCTTCGCGTCGCCTCCGTTCAGTCCGGTCAGGCGGACGTCGCCTACAACGCCTCGCCCCAGGAACTGAAATCGCTGAAGGAAGAAGGCTTCACTGTTGCGACCCCCCGCTATCTCGGCTTCGTCAACGGCTGGGCCGTCAACACCAAGCTACAGCCCTATGATGACGTGAAGGTTCGCCAGGCGCTCCAGGCCGGCATCAACCGCCAGGAAATTATCGACACCGTCTATACGCAGGACTGGAAGCTAGCGACGTCGTTCATTCAGAGCAACGTCCCGGGTGCCACGGATCACAGCGATCTCCTCGCCTATAACCCGGAAAAGTCAGAGAAGCTTTTGGAGGAAGCCGGATGGATCAAGGGCGCTGACGGTGTTCGCGTGAAAGATGGAAAACCGCTGGAGCTGACGATCCATTCCAATCCTTATCTGGCAACCTCGAAATCCGTTGATGAGCTTATTGCCCAGCAGCTTGGCAGGCTCGGATGGAAGGTTAACATCAGGGCTTATGACGTTGTCACCTTTGGCGAGAAGGTCAAGTTCGGTGGTGCAGCGGTTCCCACATATGAAGTCACCCGCAGCTTCATCGATGCCGGCACGGTCGCCAGCATCCTGACCAATGCCAATAATGGCGAGAACTGGTTTGCACTGGATGAGCGTGATGCGAAGCTCAACGATCTGCGCGACAAAATCGCCGGCGCGGGTTCAGTCGAGGACAGAAAGCCTCTTCTGGACGGCCTGCAAAAATACGTGCTGGAACAGGGTTACTTCATACCGCGCACGCAAATCGTCCAGCGCATCTACGTGCAATCGCCGAAGCTGAAGGGCGAAGTCTATAACGGCGTCGCTTACGCCAGCTATTACACAGCGTTCATTGCCGAATGACGCCAGCACCCACCAAGTAACGTCAAGGAGGTGACGGCATGAGCAATGCCTACCTAACCTACGCCGCAAAGCGGCTCGGCCAGGCGATCGTCGTCATCCTCCTGGCCTATGTCTTCACCTTCGTGGTCGTCAGCGTCCTGCCCGGCGACCCGATCACCAGCGTTCTGCGCAACCCGCAGAACGGTTTCACCGAGCAGGAGATCGCCGAAATCATTGCTGCACAGGGGCTGGACAGGCCGATCATCGTGCAGCTCTGGCACTCCCTGTCGGCATTCCTGACGGGCGATCTCGGCATTTCCATGCGCTCCAACCGACCGGTCTCGACACTCATTGCCGAGGTGCTGCCATCCACGCTGGTTTTGGCCTCCGCCGGGCTAACGGTCGCCTTGATCCTCGCCTTTGCCGTTGCCTACGGCACCCAGGTCGTGCCGAAGCGTTACGGCCAAGGACTGCTGCGCGCTTTCCCCTCGCTGTTCCTGTCGACACCTAATTTCGTCATCGGCCTGTTTCTGATCCACCTTTTCGGTTTTCAGCTCAGGCTGTTCCGCGTCATCGAACCGGACAGCTTCTGGGCCACGCTGTTTGCGGCGATCACCATCGGCATACCGTTTTCCGCACAGATCGCGGAAGTTCTGATTGCCAATCTCGATCATGAGGCCGAGCAGGATTACGCAGCGGTTGCCCGCAGTCGCGGCATCGGGCCGAGACGGCTTTTCGCAACACATCTCCTCAAGCCCGCCTCCTTGCCCGTCGTGACGGTTATCGCTTTGACCGTTGGCGAACTTCTGGGCAACTCGCTGATCACGGAAACGGTATTCGGCCGGACCGGTATCGGCAGTCTCGTACAGCGTTCCGTCAGCACCCAGGACCTGCCGGTCCTGCAGGCGATCGTCTCGCTGGGAGCCGTGGTGTTCGTCATCGTCAACCTCGTCGCCGATCTTCTCTATCCGCTGCTCGATCCACGGGTGAAAATTATCGTTGGCCGAAAACGCCGCCTGTCGACCATCGACGACACGTCGCTTGGCCTTGAAACGGGGGCCAAACCATGAGCCTTATCTCCAGCCCGGTTTCCGTCAGCAATCCGTTGGAGAGACTGAAAGGTCTCAATATAACTGCGACGGTCGCCCTCTCCCTGCTTGTCATCGCCATCGTCGTCGCCTGGTCGGTTGCACCGCAGCTCTTCACAAGTCTGAGCCCGGTCAACGGTGTCCCGGCCAACAAGCTCCTAGCGCCCAGTGCCGCACATTGGTTCGGCACGGATCATCTGGGGCGCGATCTCTACACGCGCGTCGTTTATGGCACCGCGTCCTCGGTATCGAGCGCGCTCGTCGCCGTCGTCATTGGCGTGTTGGTCGGCGGCGTGATCGGTCTGCTCGCTGGATTTTTCGGCGGATGGGTGGATATCGTCTTTGCGCGTTTTGTCGACGTACTGCTGTCCATCCCGAAGTTCCTGCTCGCGGTCATCATCGTCACGGCAATCGGCTTCGAGACGATAAACGCCGCCATTGCGACAGGCATATCAGCCATTGCGTTTTTCGCCCGTGTGGCGCGTTCGGAGGTCATCAAGACCCGCCAGGCGACCTTCGTGGAGGCATCTTTCCTCGCAGGTGGCTCACGCGGATACATCGTGCTGAGACATGTCCTGCCAAACGCATCTCGCTCGATGCTGCCGCTTGCCGTCCTGCAATTCGGCGAGTCCATTCTTGTCATCGCCAGCCTCGCCTTCCTCGGCTACGGCGATCCGCCCCCCTCCTCCGACTGGGGCCTGCTGATTTCAATCGGCAAGGACTACCTCAAATGGCCCTGGCTCGTTTATGCCCCCGCGTTCGTTACGATCGTGACCGTCCTCTCTGTCAACAGGATCAGCCGATGGCTTCGCAAATCGCACTGAAAACAGCGCCAATCCTTCCCGAGTTCGTGGCGGCGTCTCCACAACACGCGACGCCCCTCATCGCGGTCGAAAATCTTGTCGTTGCCTACCGGAGGCAGGAGGTCGTCCATAATGTCGGCTTCGAAATCGGGCGCGGCGAAAGCCTTGCCCTCATCGGGGAATCCGGTTCGGGAAAATCGACAATCGCGAAAGCCGTGCTGCGGCTTCTTCCCAACGGGGCGAACGCTACGGGTCAGGTCGTTTTCGACAGGCAGAATATTCTGGCATTGCCGGAACGGCGCTTCAGGCCGTATCGCGGCCGCGAAATCGGCTTCGTGCCGCAGGATCCCGGCAACTCCCTCAACCCTGTGAGAACAATCGGCGCGCAAGCACTCGAAGCGGCAGCGCTGACCGAAGAGGTCAATCCGGCGATCCGCAAGGCACTTATCCTCGAAACATTTGCCAAGGTGGGTCTCGACAATCCGCAACGGGTCTACGATTCCTATCCACATCAACTGTCCGGAGGCATGTTGCAGCGCGTGCTGATCGCTCTGGCAATATTGCCGCGTCCTGCCCTGCTGGTGGCGGACGAGCCGACCTCGGCGCTCGACGTCACGATCCAGAAACGCATCCTCGATCTCCTGTCCCGCCTTCGGGATGAGCTGAACATCAGCCTGCTTCTCATTACCCATGATCTCGCGATAGCGGCAGAGCGGGCAGATAAGCTCGTTGTGCTGAAGAACGGCGTCGTGCAGGAGGCAGGCAAAACGTCTGCCGTTTTCTCCTCCCCTTCCTCTTCCTATGCGAAGAAACTCCATGGGGACGTGCCAGCCCTCAACCCTGACCGCTATGCAAAGTTTCGCGATCCGGGGTTCGGTCTCCTGAAGGGTGATAAGTCGCCGAAGATTGCGGTAGAGGGTGTCACCAAACGTTTCACCGTGGATGGCAAAACCCTGACGGCGGTGGACAATATTTCATTTACGGTTCCGGCAGGCACGACCCATGCGCTCGTCGGCGAATCCGGCTCCGGCAAGACGACGACGATCCGCCTGCTGCTGGGGCTCGAAGAGCCGGAAAGCGGCACAATCACGGTTGCCGACGAGACCGTCACGAGCAAAAGCCGGGCTTCGCTCCGTTCTGTCTGGCGGCATCTTCAACTGGTTTACCAGAACCCGTTTACGTCACTCGACCCGACGTGGAAGGTGGGACAGCTTGTGCGTGAACCACTCGATCGGTTCGAGATCGGGACGCCGAAAGAGCGCTCCGAGCGGGTACGGGAAGCTCTCGCGAATGTCGGCTTGAGTGAGCATTTGCTGGAACGCAAACCGTCGGCTCTCTCCGGCGGGCAGCGTCAACGTGTGGCGATCGCCCGCTCGCTGGTCCTCAAACCGGATGTGATTGTGCTGGACGAACCCACATCCGCTCTTGATGTCAGCGTTCAGGGCGACATCGTCGAGGTTCTGCTGTCTCTGCAGGCCAAGCTCGGCCTGACCTATGTCTTTGTTTCACACGACCTCGCTCTGGTCCGGCAACTTGCGCATAGCGTTTCGGTGATGCAGCGGGGACGCATCGTCGAGCATGGAGCCGTCACCGAGATTTTCGGCAATCCGAGACACGAATATACCGCGTCGCTGCTGAACTCCATCCCGTCGGGCATTGCCGGGACGGTTCGCGTTCCCGCGGTCCGGCACACTCTGCGGAGGGAGCAACTCGCATGAATATTGCAGCACCTTCCCGCGACCTTCCCGCGTTGTTTCGACCTAAGCAGCGGCTTGGCTTCAATACGCGGGTGTCGTTCAACGACGATGACGGTCCGGCACAGGGGTTGCGACAGGGCATTGAACTGTTCAGGCAGGCGGAAAAGCTGGGATATCAATCAGGCTGGGCCTATCAGCGTCACTTCGATCATTATCTGTCTTCCCCGTTGCCCTTCTTCGCGGCGGTCGGCCAGCATACGCGACACATCACGCTCGGCTCCGCCGTCATTCCGATGCGTTATCAGGATCCCATCCTTCTGGCCGAGGCGGCAGGAACGACCGACCTCTTGATCGACGGCCGACTTGAACTGGCGATTTCGACCGGGGCCAACGGTGCGTTTGACGCCGTCTTCGGAACAGTCGATGCCGATGCGCGAACGGAGGCAAAACGCCGCCAGTCGCGCTTCCTCGCAGCCATTGCCGGAGATGTATTGCACACTGTTACGGAGCGGGACCAAGGGGCGCCTCTGGGAGCCGGATTGCGGGTTACACCGCACAGCCCGACCTTGCGGAGCCGCATCCGACAGGGCTCTGCCAGCATCGATTCCGCCATCCAGGCCGCCGAACTTGGTATCGGCCTGATTTCAGGAACCGTCCTTCACGATCACGCCGAAGGCGAGACATTCGGTCAGTATCAGGCGCGGATCATCGACGCCTATCGCACCCATTGGCTTCGCATCTGGAAGACGCCGCCGCCGCCCGTCGCCGTTGCAGCTTCCATTCTGGTCGGGACCACCGCCGAACTGCGTGAGAAATATGCCGCTTACGACCTCGAGCGCCGCACGGTGGGAATTGCCGCGTCACGCCCGAAGGGTGCGTTGGCTCCTGCCGGCCAACCGGTCGGTGCGCAGATTTCTCCCGTTTTTCAAGGTACACCGGACGAGGTTATCGAGAGCATATTGAGCGACCCGGGACTGGCGACCGCAGATGAACTCGTTCTGTTTCTGCCACCCGCTTTCGCATTGCCAGAAAACATACGATTGCTCTCCGATCTTGCAACGACAGTCGCTCCATCTCTGGGATGGACGCCTGCTCCGGATCACGAAATGCCGTCACAGACGACAATCCAAGGTTCCAGGCAGCAAGGATAGTCGGGCAATATTTTCTACATATTCCATAGAAATAGAAAGACCTGTCTTCCTCATATGCCACGCCGGCATTAGCTTTTACCCGATATCCAGAAACACCAAGGAGCTCCCATGGCTGCGGAATTCATCAGCGTCAGCTTTCCCAACGCGTCCAATGATCTGAACCCCATCCCGGATGCTCCGGTCGATCCGCTCTTCCTGGAACGCTATGCGCGTGCACTGGACGACTACGGGTTCAACTACACGCTCATTCCCTATTCCTCTTCCTCGTTCGATCCCTTCACATTGGGCGCGACGGTGCTTGCGCATACGAAGAATATCAAGATCATCGTCGCACTCCGGCCCAACACCGTTTATCCGACGGTTGCGGCCAAATCTCTCGCCACGCTCGACCAGTTGAGCGGTGGCCGCGTCGTCGTCCACTTCATCGCGGGCGGAAGCGACGAGGAGCAGGCGCGCGAGGGAGATTTCCTCAACAAGGAAGAGCGTTACGAGCGGCAGGAAGAATATATCCGCATACTTCGTCTTGCCTGGACGTCAACCGAGCCCTTCGATTTCGACGGCAAATATTACCAGTTCAAGCAGTTTCGCAGCGCCGTACGTCCCACCAACGGCCTGATCCCGATTTCGCTCGGCGGCTCGTCGGATGCCGCCTATCGTATCGGCGGCTCGTTGTGCGACATTTTCGGCCTCTGGGGCGAACCGCTGGCTGAAACCAAGCAGCAGATTGACCGCATCTACGCCGAAGCCGCAAAAGCGGGTCGAACCGATCGCCCGCGTATCTGGGTCACCTTCCGGCCAATCGTGGCTGAAACGGATGAACTGGCCTGGGACAAGGCGCACAGGGTTCTCGACCGTCTGAACGAGAACCGCCAGAAGGGTCTTTCCCGCGCGCCGGTCAACGCAACACCACCCGCTAATATCGGCTCCCAGCGCCTGCTCGATATCGCCAAACGCGGCGATGTCCATGACCGCGCGCTCTGGTATCCGACGGTCACCGCGACCAATGCAAGCGGCGCGACAACCGCTCTGGTCGGATCACCCCGCACAATCGCCGACTCCATTCTCGACTATATTGATCTCGGCGCCGATCTGATTTCGATCCGTGGATACGACAACTATAATGATGCCGTCGACTACGGACGATATATCCTGCCCCTCGTCCGCGAGGGTATTCGCGAACGTGAAGAGGCAAAGAAGAAGACCGCCGCGTGATCACGGCGGTCCGGCCACGCCGTCGGACCCATCCACCTCTTCTTCCAAGACGGGGATCATCCACGCCCGCAACGGATGATCCCGCCCGCCGACCTTCAGAAAGCCGTTACCGCATGTCCTACGATCCCACCGCACTTGACGCCGCCGTGCGCGCCGTTTCCGAAGCCGCACCGGATGCGGATCAGACCGGTCAATTTCCCTGGACCGGTATTCGTGCCGTTCATCAGGCTGGGCTTCTTGAGAGCACCGTGGCCACGCGTTACGGCGGTTCGGGAGGCAACTTGAACACCGCAGCCCATATTCTGGCGGCGCTTGGACGCGGTGATCCTTCTGTAGCGCTCATCAGCGCGATGACGATCTTCACGCATCTGGGACAGGCGGCAAAAGACCACTGGCCGGACGGTCTCTACAGGGAACTTCTTTCCAGGGCCAAACACCAGCCATTGCTGCTCAACGCCGCCCGTGTGGAACCGGAACTGGGTTCTCCGGCGCGCGGCGGATTGCCGGCCACGCGTGCACACCGGACGGCAAATGGCTGGTCGATCACCGGGCGCAAGCGCTTCGTGACGGGCGCGCACGGCCTCACGCACTTCCTCGTATGGGCGCACACCGACGAGGCTCAGGCTCGGGTCGGTACGTTCGTCGTTCCAAACGGCCTGCCCGGCATCAAGATCATAGAAAACTGGAAAAGCCTTGGAATGCGGGCGACGGGTTCGCACGACGTCGAATATACCGATGTTGAAATTCCGGCGGAAAATGTGCTGGAGCTTGTTGATCCCTCGGTCGCCCAGCAGGATAATCGCGGCCATGCAGCAATGACCCTTGCGCTGACTGCAATCTATCTGGGCGCGGCTGAGGCCGCTCAGGAAGCGTTCATCCGCTTCGCGCATGAGCGCGTGCCCGCCAATCTGGGCCGTCCGATTGCGCAGACGGAACGTTTCGTCGAGCTCTCGGGTGAGATCGACCTTCTGGTTTCCGGAGCCCGCCAGATCATCTTTGGCGCGCTCGCAAACCATATCGGCGATGCCGAACACCTGATAAGGGCCCGGCTTCTCGCCGGCAGGCAAATCCGCGACGCTGTCCAGCTTGCTGTCCGCGGCATCGGCAATCCCGGCCTCAACGCCGATCTGGGCCTGGAGCGGCATTTCCGGGATATCCAGTCGGTTCTCGTCCATGCCCCCCAGGAGGATACGTCCGTCGCCATTCTCGGACGTACTGCTTTTGAGCGCTGGAAAACGGGCGAGAATGACCGATCAAAACACCCAGCCAGCCTGTCAGTCCTGAAGACAGCTTAAGGCGCAGTAGCGCGATCCACTTCCTCATGATCATCCGAGAGAACGTCCAATGAGCAACAATCTGATCGTCGGTTTCTCCGGCAATACGTCACGCCCATCAAACACGAAGCGTTTTGTTGAAAATGTCAGCGAAGCACTGGCCGGGCAACTGGGCCTGCAGCATCAGGTTTTCGACGTCGAGGATCTGGGGACATCGTTAGGCTCGGCGCGATCCGTAACGGATCTTGATGGGAACGCACAGCGGGTTGTTCAGACGATTATCGAGGCCGAAGCTCTGGTGATCGGCTCACCAACCTACAAGGGAAGTTATACGGGCCTCTTTAAACACGTCATCGATCTTCTCGACCCCGCCGACCTCAGAGGCAAGCCGATCATCCTGACGGCGACCGGCGGCGGAGACCAGCATTCACTTGTGGTGGAGCATCAACTCAGACCGCTATTTGCGTTTTTCGAAGCGTTCGTGACACCGACCGCAATCTACACCTCCGGCCGTGATTTTATAGAAGGTGCGCTTTCACCGACTATAAACGCGCGGGTAAATCAGGCAATCGCAGAAGCTGTCTTGCTCGTGAAAGCACGTTATGAAAGCGTAACAATCGCTGCGGAATAACGGGATCATGTGCAGGGATAAGTATGTAATGGCTCGCTCAAAACGCCCGTTTAATTTTTTATAAGATCGGATCGGTATCGCCAGCGCCGCGTGCTCAGCGAAATGAATGGTGATCAGGTCTATGATATTGGGATCAGTGGATGCACGGTTATACGGGACAATCGAGCGGCTCCTGATGGAGAGCCGATCAAGAATGTTGGGCTCCTCATTGAGTTAATGCCAAATTGGCATGGAGTATGTTGTTGCCGGTTGAACATCGATACATTTTCAACTTTGGCTTCAGCTTAATCTCCAGTCCTAAATGAACCGGGCACGGGGGAGAACAAACCTTCAGTTTCTTGCTCCTTGCAGGCACAGCATGACCATCTCTTTCAGCAAGCATCTCAGGCTGGCTGATCGCGAATGACGCCGACATCGATACGCGATGTCGGCCGGCTCACATGAGGTTCGTAAACTGGACTATCCTTGAACCATGTTGAGGCAAATAACGGTCCTGTCATCGCTGAATTCCGCCGTTGTCGAACCTTTGACGGACGGATACTCACGCAGCTTGTGAAAATCCGCCGCTTCGACACGTGCGAATTCCGCTTCCCAGGCCGTAACATCCGTCCCCGCCGGCAGGGACAAATAGCCGTCGGAGAATATTTCAACACTCGAGAGCCCGTCTTTGGCGATACGGACGTCAACCGTCCCCTCCTGCATGACCGTTCCGCCATTCACCGAGGCGTAACCCAGTACATGCCCATGCCGGTTTGCGAATTGCGGTTGGACACGGATTCCACCCATCAGGAATTCCTCGACCGTTTCGATGTTATTCTCGAGACCGCTCATGCCCGCTGCGGCAATGACGACATTGTCCGCTTCCCGCGCCGTCATGATGCCGCTTGCGACGGCCGAACGCAGGCCTGAGAAGATCGTCGCGCGTGTGCGCGCCTCGGCCGCATCACCATCACCGATGGCGGCAAGAAGCTGTTTGAACACGAATATACGCGCCGAAGTGCTTACCGTATCGATCAGCTTTGTGTGCTGAAACAGACGGGTGCCGTTGATCCTGACGCCGGAATCGCCGGCAAGCAGCAGGCGGAAGCTGTCGCCCATATCCGCCACGATCGCCAGGGTGGTCGATGGCGGATGGCCGGCATTGATGCGCTGCGCCTCCTTTTTCAGAATATCGCTGATATTCTGAAAAAGCGCGGGCGCGGCGAGCGTTTCCAACCTGCCGTCAAGGCTCATCTCAGCAACGGCATTGGCGGCGGCAAGGGCTGCGATGCGGCCGGAACTAAGCCCGCTGTAACTTGCTCCGGTCGGATCGGTCGCGCCGTCGAAAACGGCCAGAACCCGTCCGGGAATGAGAAGTGCCACATCGTCCCCCGGCTTTGCGGCGTTCTTGTATTTCGATTGCGAAAAGCTCGCGATATTCATCTTTCTTGTGTCCTTGCAGAGGGAGGCTGGCGGCGACACATGGTCGCCGCTGCTGCAGTTTTGAATGATATTTGGATGGTTTCAGACGAAAGAGGCTTCCTTGTCTTCCGAAAGCCGGAAGACGACGAAGACGCAAAGTCCGGTGCTGACGAGAAGTAAGGTGGAAAGTGCCGCGGCCGTGCCGAACTCGCCGTCAATCACCTGAATATAGATCAGGACGGGCATCGTGATCGTCCGCGCCGTGTAGAGGATCAGCGTCGAGGACAATTCGTTGATGGCGGTGATGAAGCTCATCAAGGAACCGATGATGAGCCCGGGCAACATCAGCGGCACCGTCACCGATATGAACGTCTTCGCCGGCGAAGCGCCGAGATTGACCGCGGCCTCCTCGATGGACGGCTTGATCTGCCGCAGGATCGAGGTCGTGGAGCGCACGCCGTAAGGCAGGCGGCGGATAAACACCAGCAGGATGATGATGAGTGCCGTGCCGGTAATGTCAAAAGGCGGATAACGGAACGTCGTGACATAGCCAATCGCCATGACGACGCCGGGTATCAGGTAGGGAACCATCAGCAGAAGATCGAGCGAGCCTGATACTGCATTGTCCCGCCTGACCACGATGAAAGAGAGCAGGCCGGAAACGATGGCGATCAACACCACGGCGGCAAGCGCAAAGGTGAAGCTGTTGGCAATCGCCTGCGGTGAATCGCGAAGAATGCGGGCATAGCTGTCCAACCCGAAGCCGCCTGTGAAGACGGGACCGTTTGTTGCGAGGAACGATGTGTAGATGACCGTAAGGGACGGCAGCATGGCGACAAAGATGACCAGATAGCAGAAACCGTGCACGATGAAAGATTTCAGCGGGCGCATGGAGAGCTTTACCGGCCGATTGGTCAATGAGCTGGCATAACGGCGCTTGGCGAGAATGTGCCGCTGCAACAGAAGTGCGGCCATGGAAATGGCGATCATCACCATGGAAATCGTGACTGCCATGGTCGGTGTGCCGGCCATTTCGGAGGTATATTGCGCATAGGCGATGGTCGAGAGCGTCCTGATGCCCTTGCCGAGGATTGCCGGCGTTCCGAAGTCTGCAATGGACAATACGAAGCAGATGATCGCGCCGGTGCTGACTGCCGGAAAGACCAGCGGCAAGGTGATCTTGCGGAACCGTTGGAACGCCGTGCAGCCGAGGTTTTCCGCAGCATCCTCATAGGATTTATTGATGGTGTTCAGCGCATTTTCCGTCATCAGGAAGATATAGGGAAAGAACTTCAGGCTGAAGACCATCACGATGCCGGGTATCCCGTAAATCGTCGGCAATGAAATGCCGGCGAAAGACAGGAGATTAGTGACTGCGCCGTTGGCGCCGAACAGCATGATCCAGGCATAGGCGCCGATGAAGGGCGGCGCGCACAGAACCAGCACAGCAAAGGTGGCAATGAAGGTGCGGCCCTTGATGTGGTATCGCGACGTGCAGAAGGCAAGCGGAATACCGAGCAGGCAGGCCCCCAACATGCCGAGCACGCCGATGACGAGCGTATTCCACAATGCCACGGTATAAAAACGCCGCGTCAGCACCTGAACATAGTTGCCGAAACCGAAAGCACCCGTCTTGGCATCGAAGAAACTGATGAAGAATACGCTGAAGATCGGCAGGATCAGGAATATCCCCAGGAGGATAACGGCGAGTGCCGTTACGCTTGTCCAGAAACCCGGCATTCGCAGGCGAAAACCTCCAGGCATTGAAGTCGCAGTCATATCCGTCATGACAGGCGCTCCCCGGTAACGCCCTCGCCAAAGAGCTTGGTATCAACAGCAGGCCAGGAGAAAACCGTTTTCTGGCCGGGCTGAAGGGCGATGATATCAGCCGACGGCTTGGTGATAGCCTCGATTTCCTCTCCCGACGACAGCACTGCGGCAACATTCATCTCGCGGCCGGTGAAGCTCACCTGTCTTATGGTGACAGGTAGTTCGATGCGGTCTCCGCCATCGGTTGCCCGCGAGCCAACGGTAATCGCTTCGGGACGGATGGCGGCAACGACCGTTCGTTGCGGCGCAATGGCATCGACCTGTGGCAGCCCCACCCTGTGCCCGGAAATGGATGTCTGGCCACCCGAACGATTCAGCGTCAGGAAGTTGTTTGCCCCCACGAAGGAGGCGACAAAACGGTTGGCGGGATTATTATAAACGTCCCAGGGTGCGGCTGCCTGCTGGATGACGCCACCATACATCACACAGACCAGATCGGACATGGCAAGCGCCTCCTCCTGATCATGGGTCACATAAACCGTGGTAATGTTCATGGCCTGCTGAATTTCGCGCAACTCGCGCCGCAGATCGACGCGCAGTTTGGCATCGAGGTTGGATAGTGGCTCGTCCATCAACAGCACTTTCGGATTGATGACGAGCGCTCGCGCCAGACCGACGCGCTGCTGCTGACCGCCGGATAATTCATGCGGCATGCGCTTGGCGTAGGGAGCGAGCTGCACGATATCGAGAATCTTGCCGACACGTTCACGAATCTCGGCGGAAGACGCCTTGCGCTGCTTCAAACCGAAGGCGATGTTGTCGAAGACGGAAATATGCGGAAAGACCGCATAATCCTGAAAAACCATGCCGACATCGCGCTTATGTGCGGGCACATGCTCAATCGCCTGTCTTTCGATACTGATACTGCCGCTGTCCTGCTGGTGAAAACCGGCAATCGTGCGCAGGAGGGTCGTCTTGCCGCATCCGCTCGGACCGAGAAGCGTAAAGAACGATCCCGAGGGGATGGAGATATTGATGTCGGAAAGGGCAACGACATCCCGGTAGCTCTTTTTTATGCTGGTAATTTCCACGGCGGCCATGTGCTGCTCCATGACAGATCCTGCACGGCCGGTGACCACGCTGGACAAACGAAAAGCGAATTGTGAATGGGATAAAGGGGGACGCCGCTTCTGCGCCGTCCCCGGCAATTATCTTACTGAACGTCGAGCAATGTCTCGTTCCACTTTTCCATCAGGCGCGCGCGATTGTCCGCAGCCCATTTGAAATCGTATTTCGCGTCTGGAACATCGGAAAGCGGAACGAGTGCCGGATTGGCGGGAACATCGGTTCGAACCGAACGACGACCCGCCTTCACCACGATTTCCTGCGCTTCCCTGGAGACGATGAAATCGATGAAGGCCCTGCCATTGCCGGCATTCGGCGCTCCCTTCACGAGCGCCATGCCGTCAGGCGCAATTGCCGTACCCTCTTTCGGATAAACGATTTCGACCGGCGCGCTGCCAAGCTTGTAGCGCAGCGCGGCATCTTCCAGCGTAATGCCAACGGCCTGTTCGCCATCGTTGACGAAACGCGGCACCGCGCCTGAAGAGGTGGAAAGAACCGAGTTGCCGAGGATGCCGGTATAAATTTCCCAGCCTTTTTCCTCGCTGTCGAAATCCTGCAATACCGTTGCCATCTGAATATAGGCCGATCCGGACTGATCGGCGCGGGCCGACGAAATCAGGCCCTTGTATTCCGGCTTTGCGAGATCGGCCCAGGACGTCGGAACGGGAGCGCCTTTCAGGGCCTCCTTATTGACGATAAAGGCCGTGACGACAGCCGTGAAAGGCACCCAGTTCGCGCTCGGTGAGAAGGCAGGGTTGATCGACGCAGCCTCAACCGGCTTGTATGGTTCGAAAAGTTCGGCGGAGAAATCGATGACCGTCCCATCGACGCTCCAGATCACATCACCCGCCGCCTTGCCGCTCTCCGCCTTGATGCGGTTCATCAGCTCCCCGGACCCGGCTTTGACAAGCTCAACCTTGGTGCCGGTTTTCTTTTCGAACATGGGCAATAACTCGTCCATGAGCTGCTGCGGGGCAGCGGAATAGACCACGACGGTACCTTCGGCATGAGCGAAAGCCGCGCTGGCAAGGAAAGTGGCGCCCGCAAAAAGGCGCGCGAAAATAGTGCATGATTGACGCATGAGGGGTCTCCGTTTTTTTGTTCCCTGACAGTCCGGCCCTGCGACATGATTTCTTTTTGGTTTTGCCTGTCGCCACCCGCTGTCTGTTATTTATTTTCTTTACGTAAATTAATTAGTCAAGCCGAAATTTATTTCGAATATAAAAATAAAATATCCGATTGAAAAAGCACAATTCTTTATGATTTTCATTCACGGGCCTCCGATCTCTACGGCGGATTTTCCGGCAAAGCGCGGTGTACAATCGCGTAATTTTCGCTAATCATCCGGCATGATTTCTCGCGGGAGACTTTTTTGATCGATCTCGGCTACAACGAGCGGCGTCTGCTCGAGATTTTGCGCGGTAAGGGAGGCATGTCGCGTATCGAACTGGCGCGCGAGATGGATGTTTCCGCACCGACCCTTACTCGCCTGACCGCCAATCTTCTGGAATCCGGCCTCATCGTCGAAGCGGAGGAAGCCCGCAATGACGGTAAACGGGGCAAACCCTCCACCGCCATCGAGATCAATCCGAACGGGCTTTTCACGCTGGGGGTCTACTTCAATCCAGACGATCTGCGTGTCTGCGTGGCCGATCTCAACGGCACGATAAGGCAAGAAATCAGGTCGGAACTGGAGGGGCACAGTTTTGAGCATATCATGGAGATGGCCGAGGCGTCCGCCCGCCAAGTGCTTGAAAAAGCGAAGATACGAAAGAAAGATGTGCTGGGCTGCGGCATCAGCTTTCCCGGCCATTTCAGGCGGGATCGCGGCCATGTCTTCCGTATCAAGCAGTTCGAAAGCTGGCGCGACATCGACGTCGACAAGGACTTCCAGCCCTATTTCGACTTCCCGGTCTTTCACGAAAATGACGGCAATACCGTCATTCTTTCCGAGCTCTATTATGGCGCAGGCCGCAATATCCGCAATTTCGCGATGATCTGGCTGACATATGGCATTGGTGGCGCCGTGGTGGTGCAGCGTCATCTCTATCGCGGCACCAATGGCAATGCCGGCGAGTTCGGCGGACTGTTTCCAAAATCCCATCCCCGCCCCTCGGGACAGGACCTGTGCGACACTCTGGCTGCTCAGGGCATCGGCATTCGACGCCTGAAAGACATTGACGAAAGTTATGCCGACCATCCTGCCGTGGCATCCTGGCTGGAACGGGCAACGGATCAGCTTCGCCTTCTTTCATTGACGGTCGCCCGCACGATGGATCCGGCAGCCATTATTTTCGGTGGATCGCTGCCGGACTGGATTCTCGAACATATCGTGCGGCGTATCGGTTCGCTGGACATACTCGGCGAAGATTTTTTCGTCGAGCCGCCGGAAATACGCAAATCAATCATGAGCGACTCGCCTCATCTCGGCGCCGCCAGCATACCGATCTACCGCGCCATCACGCCCAGCTATTATTCCGGGCGGGCGCTGAAAGGCTGGGCATGACACGCCATGGCCACCAGAGCGTTTCCCCCTATTGGTCTGTGTGTTGATGACAGGGGACACTGTTACCTGGATATACGCCGCCGGAATTCCTCCGTACCCGCTGATTGTCAGGCACGGCCAGGTTTATCTCGACAATACCGACGGGCTGCCCGGCGAGGAAAAAATGGACGATCCCGCCGATTTTCCCGACCGGTGGTCGATGGGAGCGTATGATGCATCTCTCCATACCGGCGAGCGTGAAGATCGACATATACCGCCATGGCGCTCGCGAGCGAATTCGACTGATCACTGAGGCGATCGAGAAGCCGCGTTAGTGCGGTTCGCGACCGCAGGCCGCGATGGAAACGCACGGTGCCACTGGCAGACAAACCGCCGATATCAAGAGGCCTTGCATATGATGTTGCTGGCCAGGTACATTTACAGCGCCCTGGCGAAGCGTTCCAGTTTGCCCAGCGTTTGCTGACCCAGCTCCACGGCACCGAAACCCTTTGCCTGCTGGAACTCGGCTTCCGTGCTGAACACCATGCCCAGCACAACTTTCGTCGCGCCATCCTGATCTTCGAAGGAGGCCCAGGCATCGGCATGTTTCGGCCCGTTTTCGCCCCATAGCAGCGTATAGGCGAGCCGCTCTTCGGGCCGGACCTCGACATAACGATGATGGTTCGGGAAGACGGTGCCGTCAGGGCCGATCATGTCAAAGACCCACTCGCCGCCGGTTCGCAGGTCAATTCTCTTCGTGCGGCAGGAAAATCCTTCAGGACCCCACCATTGCGGCAGCGTCTTCTCGTTCATCCAGGCCTTCCAGACGATGTTTCGCGGCACCTTTATCACTCGCTCCAGAACCATGGTTCGCCCGGCCACACTGGCCAGATTGTTGAGACCGGCGTTGAAACCCTGTTGATAACCATCCCGCATATCCTCGGCCAGCGAGGAAAGCTGAACCGTTACGGTCAAGCGGCTACGCTCTTCCATAGCCCGAAAATCGGCGGTGATCAGCGCTGCTGATTGCGTTACGCCGCCGGAGGACACCACCTCGTAATTTACGCTGCGGCGGGCCGGCTGCAACTCCAGCCAGCCGCATTCACAGCGGATATCCGGCTGGCCGGCGACCTTGCAGAGCGAAATTTCGCGACCACCCACCCTGCTGTCCGCCTCCAGGAATTCCACGGTGACCGCGGGCGTGGGAGAAGCCCACACCGCCCGGGCGGCGGGTGACAGCCAGACCTGCCAGAGCGCTGATGGCGGAACGGCAATTTCCCGTTCGAAGCTCAGCGTCGCAAAACGGTCCTGTGTGAGATGCGGTTCGGCGCGTGCGCCTTCCTGACCCGGCTTCGTCGTCATTTAGAATCCTCCTTCATGGCCTGCATTGCAAATGCCTCCAACCGGTCAAGCCGGCTCTCCCACATCGCCCGCTGCTCATCGAGCCAAGTGCGTACCGGCTCCAGCGCTTCCGGCACGATCGCGCAGGTGCGCACCCGCCCATCCTTGGAGGTGATGATCAGCCCCGCCTCCTCCAGCACGGAAAGATGCCGCATAACCGTGGGCAGACGCAGCCCCGTGGGAGCGGACAGCTCCATGACCGGTGCCGGCCCTCCGCCAAGCCGCGCCAGAATGGCCCGCCGCGTCGGATCGGCCAGAGCCTGGAAGATCAGTGATAACTCGGGATGATGCTTAGTCATATTGCTAACTATCACGCTCCACTGGGACGCCGCAAGGGAAACTTAGTAAATCAACTAAGTTTTCGTTTGTGGAGTGGTGCAGGGAATGAGGCGCCGATGCCTCGCCTCGGCGTTTCGTTCAGGTAACCGAGCCCTTTAATCTCTCCAGCGCCTGCCGATCGGCAGCCGGCAGCAGATGCAACTATCGAGCCGGAAATTAGCCATCAAAAGTTGCAGAAAAGGATTGACTCTCTTGGCTGTGTGAGTGAGCCTTGCCCGGAAAAAGACGGGGAAAATATCAAATCATCATGTCACCAGAACGCTTTAATCAATGCCTGCGGGTCATCCGCTGGACGCCGATCAATATTGCGTCCGCCCTGCAATGTGAGCTTTCGTGGATCGAGGCACTGGAAGCGGGCAATGAGGAAGTTCCCGCCGGTTTGGCCACGTGGCTTGAAACGCTTGCACAGGCCCATGAGGCTCTCCCGCCTCCATCCACCTACAGAGGAAAACGGTCGGCATTCTGATGCGGCCGATAGCTCTCAATCTTCATCAACAACTGGATTGTTCGAAATGAAATATGTCATAGCAGCTCTTGGCCTGATCAGCTTCTCAAGCCCTGCCCTTGCGGCCTCCTGCGAGAAGAACTTCGCTGTCTCCGGCGTGCCGATGGTGACCGCTGTCTCTTACAAATCATGGCAGGAATTGCCGAAGGCAAAAGCGCCCGCCGTGCTTCAAAAGCTCGCTCAGGCTGTGGCAGCGGAAGGTTTTTCCGGCATCCAGGTCAACAAGGCGCTGTCCTCGATCGATGCGCACCAGGAAACCAGCGGCAGCGGCAGAATTCAGACGCTGCGGGTTGTGGCCCGGCAGAAAGGCGCCGGCGTGCGGATCGACGCTGTTTTCAACATTCAGGCAGGACAGATTGCGGACAAGAACGTCATCCGCGAAGGCATTTGCAATATCATCAACGGCGTGTGAAGCGCTGTAGATAAGACTGTCCATTCGACGGAGCGGGCCAGCCGCTTCGTCTGCATTGGCCTTGGCGTGACGGCCGCTTCTGCGGGTGGCAACAGGAAACAGGCCCAGGCCTCACCATTCATTCGCAGTCTCTATGACGATGGGCACCGACATCGGAAATGGCACGCCACCGGCTGACCCGGCACGGGCGGTGAGCCAGGCGCTGCTCCACGCTGTTTATGACGATGCTTATGGTATGGCGGGCGAACCCGGAATCTGCGATGGGTGCAGGCAGGGATAGTGTCCGTGGCCGCAAGCACGCCATGAAGCGACGGGGAAAAAATGCCGATTTATGAACTGGCTGCCGTGGGCGCCGCAACCTGCTGGGCGATGACCGGACTTCTGGCGGCACGTCCGGCGGGGCATCTGGGAGCGCTCGCCTTCAACAGGACACGGCAGCTTTTTGTCGCTTCCCTGCTCGGGGTCTATGTCCTCGCTTCGGGAACCTGGCGGGAACTGCAGCCCGAGGCGCTGTCGGCGCTTCTGCTATCCGGTTTCATCGGCATCTTCGTTGGCGATACGCTGCTGTTCACCTGTCTCAATCGGGTGGGGCCACGCCGCTCGGGAATCCTGTTTGCCCTCAACGCCCCAATTGCCGCGCTGCTGGGATGGGCGGTGCTTGGTGAGGAGCTTTCCGTAACAACTGTCACCGGCATAGGCCTGACGCTGTGCGGTGTTCTGCTCGCAATTCTCTTCGGCAAGCGCAAGGCGCAGCTGCACGAATGGGAAAGAGTGAAGGGACCACTCTGGCTCGGCGTGCTCCTCGGCTTGCTGGCCGCGCTCAGTCAGGCCGTCGGCTCGCTGATCGCAAGACCCGTCATGGCGAGTGGGATCGATCCGATTACCGCTTCGATGCTGCGCGTTGGGATCGCGGCAGTCTGCCTGACGGCGCTCACCATGCTGCCCATCAAGGCAGTGCGGCCGAACGGCCCGCTGACGATGAACATTTTCCTGCAGACGGCGCTTACCGGCATCATCGCCCTTGCCTTTGGCATGACGCTACTTCTTTTCGCACTTTCCGGCGGCAAGATCGGCATCGTCTCGACACTGTCTGCAACAACGCCCGTCATCATCCTGCCATTGCTCTGGCTGAGAACCCGGGAATTGCCGGCACCCGGCGCATGGGCCGGGGCAGCACTGGTCGTGGCCGGCATGGCACTGATGTTCTGGAAGTGACCGAAGCCTTCAAAAGCGCCGCAGATGACGCCGCTCGCGCCACGATCTACCACTGCAAATAATGTCGAGCTGTTCCGGCGGTACACTTGCGCGGCAACTTTCGCGTGTCTAAAAGACGCGCAAAGTTAATTCGCATTACAGAGGACCAACTTCGTGGAACAGGTAAACACTCCAGTCGGCAAGGGCCGGCGCAAGGCTTTATGGGCAGCGGTTGCGGTTATTGCCATCGCGGCTGCAGGTGTCATCGGTGGTAAAGCCTTCTACGAAGCAAAGGTCGACGAGCTGATTGCCCGCAGCGGCGCAACCGCCCGTTCCGTGGACGTCGATTTTCTCGGACAAATCCATATTCGCGAGCTGAGCCTGCCGCTTGAAGACGGCAAAAAAATCCAGATCGCAGCTATCGACGGGCGTCCCAAACTTCCTTTCCTGGCAGGCGCGCTCGATATGAATGGCATCGATATTGACGTGCCGACCGGCAAGATCTCCATGGCGCATGCCCGTGTCGAGAACGCCGCTTTCAAGAAAGTGGAAACGACATCTGGCGATGGCAATGCAAACTCCCTGTCCCGGCGCATGGAGCGCTTCGCAGCGACGCGTATTTCCACGCCTGAACTGACATTCACCCAATCTATCGCCGACACCGAGCAGAAGACCGTTTACAACAATGCGGCTCTGCTTGATATCGCCGATGGCCGGGTCGACCGCTATACGATCGACAATGCCAGCTATGACATCAAGATGGCTCTGCCGGACAGCACTGGCACGATGGAAAAGAAGCACATGGTCGTCTCGACGGGTGCAATAACCGGTCAGGACTTCGACGCCGCCTACCTTGCAAGGCTCTACACGGAAAAAGCCGGGCCCGAAGACAAGGATGCAAAACCTCTTTACGGACCACTCTCCGTCAGCAAGATTTCCTTCTCCGACGGTGACGGTCAGTTCAGCTACGACGAAATACGCAGCGACGGCTTTACCGCTCGCATGCCGGCCGAGCCGCTGCTGGAAACCCTGAAGGCGCTGACGACAACCCAGAATGCCGATGAGCTTTCACCACAGGAGCGCCAGGCATTTTTCGGCAAGGTCGTGTCCATTCTGGACATGATGGGCAAGAGCAACATGCAGCTGCTGGGCTTCAAGGTCGACGCGCCTGATCAAAGCGAAGGGGCGGAGGGCAAGCGGGTCAAGGCGACCATCGAGCGCATCGACATGCAGATGGACAGCCGCAAGCTCGATTTCGGCCTGAACGGCATGTCGATTGGCGATGGCGACGGCAAGATCGAGGTCGCCGAGGCAAGCCTCAAGGGCTTTGACTGGAGTTCCACAATCGAAGGTCTCTCCCAGATCGTCGGTTTCGATGAAACGAAAATCGAGACTTTCCCGTTCAATCGGCTGATCCCGGAACTCGGCAAGGTGCGTGTCGGTGGCATCAACGTTGATATCGCCGCTCCGGAAAAGACCGATGAAGAGGCAACAGGCACGCCTGAGCGCATCAAGTTCACGCTCAAGAATTTCGAGATGGGACTGACCAAACCCTTCAATGGCATCCCGACCGATATCGAAATCAGGCAGGAGGACCTTTCCCTGCCCATCCCGGCGGATTCGACGGAGGAAGTTTTTGTTGAAGCGCGCAAACTGGGTCTGGAGTCACTCGCCTTGTCTTACGCCCTCGCCGCTGGCTGGGACGAACCAAACAAAAACCTGCTGATCCGCGAAGTTTCGCTCAGCAGCAAGGATATTGGCAGTGTCAATTTCTCCGGTCTGGTAAGCGGCTTTACGGAAGAGTTTTTCTCCTTCGACCTTGGTCGCGCCCAGGCTGCGCTTTTCGGGCTTGCCGGTCGTGAGGTGAAATTCACGATCAAGGACGAAGGCATGATGGCCAAGGCGATCAAGCTTTATGCCCTGCAGAACGAGATGACCGAGGATCAGGTGCGTGGCACTTTGACGTTGGTTGCCAACGTGATGCTGCAGCAGGTGGCCGCCGAACAACCGAAACTCCAGGATGCGGTGAACGCACTCGTCCAATTCATCAACACGCCGGGAACCTTGACCGTCACGGTCAAATCAACGGGCCCAAATGGCCTTGGCCTTTTTGATCTTGCTGCAGCCTCCGATAATCCGATGCTTCTCCTCGACAAGGTCGACATTCAGGCAACCGCTGAATAAGCCGGCCTACCAGCCGCCAGTTATCTCAAGCTCAGTTACCTGAGCCTGAGATTACCTGAACATACATCCTGCCGCCCCATTTGCGGGGCGGCAAGTTGGAATTTCGAACAGAATTTTTACAAGCTTATTTAATTAGTTACTCCGAAAATCGAAAGTCAGACATTAACAGCAATCCCGGATGGAAGCCTGAATATCCCGGTCGCATTAGCCGCGCGACACAAAACCGGCCGATTGAAAATCGCATTCCGGTCCATCGCAGCCCCCTTGGAGGACGCAACGATGGACCATAAGCCACTCTTACCGGCCATACTGGTCCACCACAGACAGGCCGGACCGGACGGACGGGATCTTATCGAGCACCGGCAAAAAGCCAGACGCTTTCACGGGGAATATCCACCCAGACAGGGCCTTCCGGCAGAGCCTTCGCGCCAAAGGCCTTGGCGGCGAAGTCGCCGGCCTTCAGGCGGTATTCCCAGCGGTCGCCGAGATAGAGGCAGGCGTCCAGATGCATTTCCCTGCGGTTCTGGCCGGGATTGTCATGCACGGCGATCTGCTCGACGCGGATGACCGCCTTGTCCTCTTTTTCTTCGTTCCTGCCGAAAACGATGCCATCAAGCTGCCAGTTTGGCCCGTGAATGCTGGCATCTTCGCCCAGACCGCGTATCTCGCCGCTGGCGACATTGTTTGCGCCGAGAAAGTCTGCCGCATAAAAGCTCTTCGGCTTGGTGTAGATGTCCTGCGGCGTGCCTTCCTGAACGATGGCGCCGTTGCGCAGAAGCAGGATATTGTCGGATGCGGCGAGCGCTTCCGACTGATCGTGGGTGACGAGAACACCGCATATTTCCAGATCGAGGATGAGCTTGCGGATCCAGTAACGCGCCTCTTCGCGCAGCTTCGCGTCAAGATTGGAAAGCGGTTCGTCCATCAACAGGACACGCGGCTCATAGACCAGCGCGCGGCAGATTGCGACGCGTTGCTGCTGGCCGCCCGAAAGCTGATCGGGATAACGCTCGGCAAGATGGCCAAGACCGATCTTTTCCAGCGTCGCCTGAACACGTTTGCCGGCATCCACCCGGTTCACGCCACGCAGCTTCAGGCCATAGGCAACATTTTCCATCACCGTGCGATGCGGCCACAGCGCGTAGGACTGAAAGACAAGGCCGATATTGCGGTTTTCCGGCGCAACCGTCAGGCCCTTGCTGCCATCGAGCATCGGTTTTCCGCCGATGCTGATGAGGCCCTGTTCGGGCTGTTCCAGCCCGGCAATGCAGCGCAGCAGGGTTGTTTTGCCGCTGCCCGAAGCGCCGAGCAGGGAAACGATCGAGCCGCGTTCGGCAGTGAAGGATGCGCCCTGGAGAATATGCAGGCCGCCGAGATATTTGTGAACGTCGCGAACAGTAAGTTCAGTCATGGATTTTTGCTCCCAGACGAAGGGCGAGACCGAGGCCTGCGCCGGTAAGAACGATGCTGACGAATGCCAGCGCGGCGATCGTGTCCATTGCGCCGGACTGGATCATGGAAACCATGAGCGAGCCGATGACTTCGGTTCCGGCGCTCATGAGATAGATGCCGGTGGCATAGTCGCGCAGGAAGACAATCATGATCAGCGCCCATGCGCCGACGAGACCGGGGCGCACGATGGGAATGACGACGTCACGCCAGGTCTGGCCGATTGTCGCACCCGTCGTGCGTGCGGCCTCCTCCAGTTCGGGGCTGACCTGAATGAGCGTGCCCTGCAACAGCCGCAGGCCATAGGAAAGGCCAACGATCAGATAAGCGATGAACAGGCTTATCAGCGTCGTGCGCAGCGGCACCAGGAACGGAATGAACAGGAAAAGCCAGAAGAAGGCGAGACCGATGATCAGGCTCGGCATGGAGCGCGGCAGAAGAACCATGTAATCGAGAACGGTGTTGGACACGTCGCGATTGCGGTGCCCGGCAAGACCGACGACCAGATAAAAGGCGACAGCCACGGCACCACCAACGACCGCCAGTATGATGGTGTTGAGAACACCACGATAAAGGCTCGGAACCTCGAAAAGCGCATTGAAATGCTTGGTGGTGAGATGAGCGAAAGGATTGACGCCCTGCCCCCACGCATCGACAAAGGCGCGCAGGATAATTCCGCCGATCGGCAGGATGACCGACAGGAACAGCCAGAAACCGATGATGGAAAGCGCGATGATCTGGCCGGCGCGCCCCAGCCGCATGACGGTGGTGCGCGAACCTTTTCCGCCAAGGGCCGCATAACGGCGGCTGTGGCGCAGCAGCCGGCGCTGATACCACACCAGCGGCAGGGTCAGGAGCACGAGCAGGACAACGACGACAGCCATCAGCTGATAGGTAGGCACACCGAAAAGTGTCGTGAGCTTGTAGATATAGGTGGTGAGGACGTTGATGCCGCTCGGATCGCCAAGCACCAGCGGCACACCGAACATTTCAAAGCCGATCAACAGGTTAAGCGCGGTGGCGAAGATCAGCGCGGGCAGCACCATGGGCACGGTGACATCCCAGCACACACGCCAGATGGGCGCACCGGTGATGCGGGCCGCCTCTTCAAGATCGGACGGCAGGTTGCGCATTGCCGCCGACACGTAAAGATAGACATGCGGGACATGCGCCAGCCCCGTGACAAGCACGATGCCGCTCAGGGAATAGATGTTCCACGGCACGAAACCGATGATGTCGCGCACGAGGATCGAGACGAAGCCGGAAGGCCCGATGGCAACCGTATACCCGAAAGCAAGCACCAGCGCCGAAATGAACATCGGAACCAGCACGATGATTTCCAGCGCCTTGCGGAAATGCACATCGGTGCGGGTGAGCAGGAAGGAGAGTGCTGCGCCCAGCGGGACGGCGATCGCCACCATGCCCACGGCCATGATGACCGTGTTCCACAAGGCGTCGTAAAACATCGGGTCGACGAGAATATATTCATATGCGCTCAGGCCGAGGCTGGCGCTCGGGCTGAAGAACGGACCATCGAGAAAGCTCTGGTAGATGATCAGGCAAATGGGCGTCAGGACGCACAGCGTCAGGAAACCGATGACGAGCCGGCGGAAGAGCAGCGCTTCGCCGGGCGGACGCGGCGTCTTCAGTCGCGGCTCGCGGGATAGTTCTCGGGGTGGGTTTTGGGTAATGGTATCCACCGGCATGGGTTGTAACCTCCGGGAAACAGACGTTTGTTGAATGGATTTTCATAGGAATGGCACGACCGCGGCCCTGGGCCAGACACCGTTCTGTGCCTTTTAAAAAGCTCGGTGCCTGGCCCCGTCCTGGGGGACTTGCGTGCCCGGGGCGCGATCAGCCCTTGAGCGCTGCGCGCCACTCGTTGAGGAACTTCAACCGTTTCATGGGTTCCATGAAACCGAGGAGCGTTTCATCGAGCGCGATCGGCTTCAAATTGCCGCCGACCAGTGCGTTGAGCGTGTCGATATTATAACCTTCGGTGGTGTCCTTGCGCAGAGCCGGCATACCCTTTGAAGCAAGCGCGTTCTGCCCGTCCTGCGACAGCAGGAAGTCCATGAACAACTTGCCGGCATTGGGGTGCGGCGCGTCTTTCAACAGGCCGGCAACACGCGAGAAGGCAAGCGTGTAATCCTTGCCGAAAGCAACACCGAGGTTCGGCGCGCTCTTCACCCAATCCAGCGCGTAGGAGCCGATCAGGTTGTAAGCGAGGACATTTTCACCCGAAACCACGGTTTCGCGCATCGAGCCTGTCGAGGAATATGATTTGCCCTTCGCCTTGCCGAGCCCCTTGGTCATGTCCCAGAAATTGCTGGTTTTTTCCAGGTCACTGGTCTGGATCAGAAATCCGACGCCGGACTTTTCCGGATCGAAGGTGCCGATACGGCCGTTATATTCACCGCTGGAAATGAATTTGATCAGGTCTTCGCGTGTCTGCGGCACCTTGTCTTCCGGCAGCGCGGTCTTGTTGTAGATCATGCCGACAGGCTCGACCGAGGTGGCGTAAACAATGTCCTTGAAGACCGCCCAGCTGGGCAGCGACGGCATTTCGGGCGACTTGTAGGCCTCCAGATAGCCGTCGGTCGCAAGCTTCACGCCCTGATCCATCGCCGAAGTCCAGAAGACGTCGCCACCCACCTGCTTGGCTGCGGCCTCCGAAATGATGCGGTTATAAACGCCATTGGTGCCGATATCGTTGTAGTCGACGCGGATGCCGGGATATTTCTTCGTGAATGCGTCGAGCGCTGCCTGTGCCTGCGCCTGGTCGGTGGCCGCATAGATCGTGACCGACCCCTCCTTGCGTGCAGCCTCGACAAGATCGTCACTGGCCGCAAATACCGGCATGGCCAGCAGCAGGGCCGCCGCATTCGCGGTCAGCGCATAAGAGAAAAATTGCTTCATTTCTGGTCCTCCCACAATGATTCAAGAAATCCGGGGGAAGAGAAGCGACCAAGTTACGACAGATTTTACTTGCCGACACACGCCTGAATATCTCGATTATTTTAAGCAAAGCAATAGTAATTCCACTTCTTGCGAAGTAGATCAAGCCGCCAATAAAATCGATATCCTCCCACGGATATAGTGAAAATCATCCGATAAGCCGAATAGATCGCCACGCTACATAAATTTATCCATGAATCTGTCAGCAACCTGTCACGTTCAAATATGTTTTTGTTGTCATGTTCGATTTTTCATGCAATTCATGGCCCATGCGCATCCTCTTGGTCGAAGACACACGGGATGTCGGGGAGGCAATCAATCAACGGCTGGAGCGGGTGGGACACTCGGTTGATTGGGAGGCAGACGGACTTGTCGCGGCTGAAATTCTCGACTTCACCGATTACGATCTGATCATTCTTGACGTCATGCTGCCCGGGCTTGACGGGTTCGAGATATTGCGCCGTGTGCGGGCCGCCAAAAAAACGGTTCCCGTGCTGGTACTGACGGCCCGCTCGGAAATCGAGGACCGCGTCAGCGCGCTTGATCTTGGCGCGGACGATTATCTGGTCAAACCGTTCGATTTTCGCGAGCTGGATGCGCGTGTGCGCGTGCTGCTGCGGCGCAACCGCGGCGAAACCACCAATATCATCACCTGCGGCAATCTGCAGCTCGATCAGCAAAGCCGCAACGTCCGGATCGGCAAACGGGAAGTGCAGCTGAAGCGGCGAGAAATTGCCATTCTCGAGGTTTTTGCCACCCGTCCCGGCCGTCTGTTCAGCAAGGACGAGTTGATGGATGCGCTGTTCGGCTTTGACGAGGGCGTCAACCACAATGCGGTCGAGCTTTATGTCAGCCGGATACGCAAGAAGATCGAGGGTTCAGGCGTATCGATCATTACCCAGCGCGGCATGGGTTATCAGCTGGTGATCGATGACAACCCGTGAGCCATCGCTGTTTTCACGCCTCGTCATTCGCGTGGGCATGGTTCTGCTCATAGTGGCGAGTATCCTGATTTCCGCCGCCGGTTATTATGCCCAGACGGCCGCCAACAAGACCTATGACCAGCTTCTGCGCGGTGCCGCCATGCAGATTGCCGACGGCATTACCCAGAATGACGGCAAGCTGATCGTCAATCTGCCGCTCTCGGCTTTCGAACTGCTTGGCTTTGCGGAAAGGGACCGCATCTTCTATCGCATCGTCGGACCGGATGGCGCGATCGTCAGCGGTTATCCCGACCTCAATGCCGATTATGATTATGTCGCTGCCCGTTACGATCCGCAGCTCGAAACGGAACAATATCGCGGCGTGGAAGTGCGGGTCATCACCGTTTCGCGCGCGCTGGCCGATCAGGCGCAGGGCGGATGGATCTACGTCATCCTGGCGCAGACCACCGAGGCGCGCCGGGCGCTGGCCGCCGAGATAACCCAGGGCGCCATATTGATTGTCGGCATCATGATCCTGCTTGGACTTGGCGGCACCTTTCTCGCCGTGCGTTATGCGCTGAAGCCCGTCACCCGGCTGGCGCTTGCCCTGCGGCAGCGCAACCCCGAAGACCTGACGACCATGGAAATGCCCGCACCGCAGGAGCTGCAGCCGTTTCTGGGCGCCATCAACCACTTCATGAGGCGGCTGGACGAACGTGTCGTGCGGCTGCAGCAGTTCATCGCCGATGCCGCACACCAGATACGCACGCCGCTGACCGGGCTTTCCGCCCAGGTGGACATGCTTGATGAAGCGAGCATGATCCCGGAAAATCGCGAGCGCACCCAGCGCATCAAGATACGCACGGGCGAACTGGCGCAGCTGACCAACCAGTTGCTCAGCCACGCCATGGTCATCCATCGCTCCGGCACCATCCAGCTCGAAAACATCAATCTGGTTGCGGTGGCGCGCACGGCCTTCCACCATGCCGTTCCGCTGACCGTCGATCCCGACATGGTGATTTCGTTCGAGGCCGACGAAGCGTTGATGCCGGTCAAAGGCGACCCGGTCAGCCTGCGAGAAGCAATCGCCAACATCATCAGCAATGCGCTGCGCCATGGCGCGGTGTCGCGCCTCGATGTCCGGGTGATGCAGCATGACGAGCGGATCTGCGTCGAGGTGGAAGATGACGGACCGGGTATTCCGCCGGAAAAATGGGATCAGATGTCACGCCGCTTCAACGCCACGTCTCCCAATGTCGGCACCGCCTCGGGGCTCGGGTTTGCCATAGCAGCGGAAGTCGCGGTCGCGCATGGCGGCCTGATCCGCTTTCGCGAAAAGGGCGACGCGGGTTTCACCGTCATCCTTGACTTGCCCTGCGCCGGAGAGGACAGCGCGTGAAAAAACTTTTCCTGGCAATCCTGTTTTCAGCGCTGGCCACGGGCTCGGCTCTCCCGCAGCCGACGGAGGGCACCTCGACATATTTTCCCGCCCCGGCCGAAGAGACGGGCCGTCTCGTCATCAACGGCGCGGCCGACACATCCGCCCTGAAACCGCTTCTGCTCGATTTTCAGCAGATCGAACCGAACATCGCCATCGACTACACCGATTTCGTCACCAATGATCTCTATCGCGAGGCGGACGCCGCCTGCCGGGAGGAGAAGGATTTCGGCGACCTTCTGATGTCATCCTCGGTGGACCAGATGGTGAAGCTCGCCAATGACGGATGTGCCCTGTCGCATGTGTCGACAGAGACGCGCGCGGTGGAGAACCATGCCAATAGCTGGCGCGACGAGGTCTATGGCTTCACATTCGAGCCGAGTGTCATTGTTTATAACAGCGATTATGTTCCGCCGCAGGACGTGCCGCATACGCGCGCCGAACTTGCCGATCTGCTGCGCCGAAAACAGGAGTTCTATCGCGGCCACGTCGCGACCTATGATCTTCGCCAGTCGGGTGTCGGTTATCTTCTGGCCTTCCTCGATGCGGAGCAGAATTCCACCGCCTATGGCCGCCTGCTGGAAAGCATGAGCCGCGTCGACACCCAGCTGCGCTGCTGCAACAGTTCCGTGCTGGCCGATATTTCCAACCAGAAAATATATATAGGCTACAATGTCATAGGCTCCTACGCCTATGCGGCGACCCTGCGCGATCCGAAGCTGAAAATCGTCTTGCCGCGTGATTATACCCTTGTTCTAAGCAGGGCGGCGCTCATTCCGCAAAAGGCAAGGCAACCGGCGCTTGCCGGACGCTTCATCGATTATCTTCTTTCGGAACGCGGCCGGCGTATCGCCCGGGAAAAATCCTTCTTCTTCTCGCAGGACGGAACCATGCCGGCAGGCGTCGATGGCCCTCCCTCGCTCATCGAAAGCGGTGTCGGACGCCTCATCCGCATCGGCCCCGCCCTTCTGGCGACGCAGGACGCCGCCCAGCGCAAACGTTTCATCGACGACTGGACCGGCGTGATGACGTCCGGAAACAATTCCGGAGCGAACTGATATCTTGGAAAAAATAGGACGGCACCCGGCGCATTCGGGCCGGCGGTGCGACTATTGCCGCCTCCATGCTGCGATGGACCGGCGCATGGTTTCGGATGCCCGCCCTTCGACAGGCACCCGTCAGATCATTATGACGCGCTTCAGATAACGTGTCATGTCCGGGAGGCTTTCACCTCCCGGTGCCGAAACCTCAATAATGGACCGAGAGGGAATCGATCGGCGTTCCCTTAGACGGGGTGAACTTGGTCAGATCGATCCCTTCGACGGCTGCCTTATACTCTTCCGCACTCGGCGTGCGGCCAAGGATTGCCGACAGGACGACGACCGGGGTCGAGGCCAGAAGCGATTCACCCTTCTTTTCAGCCGTGTCTTCCACGACGCGGCCCTGGAACAGGCGGGTCGAGGTTGCCAGAACGGTATCGCCCTTTTCCGCCTTTTCCTGGTTGCCCATGCACAGGTTGCAGCCCGGGCGTTCCAGATAGAGGATGTTCTCGTATTCGGTGCGGTTGGTGGTCTTCGGCTTCAGGTCGTCGAATTCGAAGCCGGAATACTTCTGCAGGATTTCCCAATCCCCTTCCGCCTTCAGCTCGTCGATGATGTTGTAGGTCGGCGCAGCGACGACGAGCGGCGCCTTGAACTCGACCTTGCCTTCGGCCTTTTCGATGTTCTTCAACATCTGGGCGACGATCTTCATGTCGCCCTTATGCACCATGCACGAACCGACGAAGCCCAGATCGACCTTCTTGGTGCCGCCATAATAGGACACCGGACGGATCGTATCATGGGTGTAGCGCCGGGAGACATCGGCATTGTTGACGTCGGGGTCGGCGATCATCGGTTCGTCGATGACATCCAGATCCACAACGACTTCGGCGAAATATTTCGCATTGTCGTCGGGGGTCAAGGCAGGCTTTTCGCCCGAGCGGATTTCGGCAATACGCTGATCCGCCTTGGCGATCAGGCCCTTCAGCGTCTGGGCGGCATTGTCCATGCCCTTGTCGATCATGATCTGGATGCGCGACTTGGCGATCTCCAGCGACTCGATCAGCGTCTCGTCCTCAGAGATGCAGATCGACGCCTTGGCCTTCATCTCGGCCGTCCAGTCGGTGAATGTGAAGGCCTGGTCGGCGAGCAGCGTGCCGATGTGGACTTCGATGATGCGGCCCTGGAAGACATTGTCGCCATGCTGCTTCAGCATCTGCGCCTGCGTCGCATGCACGACGTCGCGGAAGTCCATATGGGGCTGCATCGTGCCCTTGAAGGTGACCTTGACCGATTGCGGGATCGGCATGGTCGCCTCACCCGTCGCCAGCGCCAGCGCCACGGTACCCGAGTCGGCGCCGAAGGCGACGCCCTTGGACATGCGCGTATGGCTGTCGCCGCCGATGATGATCGCCCAGTCATCCACGGTGATGTCGTTCAGCACCTTGTGGATCACGTCCGTCATCGAATGATAGACGCCCTTCGGGTCGCGCGCGGTGATGACGCCGAAATTGTTCATGAAGGACATGAGCTTCGGAATGTTCGCCTGCGCCTTCTTGTCCCAGACGGAGGCCGTGTGGCAGCCCGACTGATAGGCGCCATCCACCAGCGGCGAGATGACGGTTGCCGCCATCGCCTCAAGTTCCTGCGCGGTCATCAGGCCGGTCGTATCCTGCGAGCCGACGATGTTGACCTTGACGCGAACGTCCGAACCGGCATGCAGAACCTTGCCGGGGGTCACGCCGACGGCATTGCGGTTGAAGATCTTCTCAACGGCGGTGAGCCCCTGACCTTCGATCGCGATTTCCTTGTTCGGAGCAAAGACCGGAGTCGCCTCGATGCCGAGCGTCTGAGCCGCAAAGGTCTGGAGCTTCTTGCCGAAGACGATGGCGTAGGAGCTGCCGGCCTTCATGAATTCCATCTTCTGGGGCGTGAAGGCGGCGGCAACGTCGACCAGCTCATTGCCGCTTTCGTCGCGAAGCTTGCGGTTCTTGGCGTCGATCTTCAGGACAGTGCCGGTCTCGACCGAATATTTCTGCTCGAGGATCGGGTTGCCGTCATTGTTGAGGATCGGCTTGCCATCTTCACCGAGCTTCTTCACCCAGTTCTTCAGGTTGATGCCGATGCCGCCCGTCACGTCGACGGTGGTGGCGAAGATCGGTGAGATGCCGTTGGTGCCGGCAACAACGGGTGCGAAATTGACGAAGGGCACATAGGGGCTGGCCTGCTTGCCGGTCCACAGCGCCACGTTGTTGACGCCGGACATGCGTGACGAGCCAACGCCCATCGTGCCCTTTTCGGCGATCATCATCACCCGCTTGTCGGGATGCTGCTTCTGAAGCGCGACGATTTCCGCCTGCGCTTCCGGCGTGATCATACACTGGCCGTGCAGCTGGCGGTCGGAGCGCGAATGCGCCTGGTTGCCGGGCGACAGAAGGTCGGTCGAAATATCGCCTTCGGCGGCGATGAAGGTCACGACCTTGATCTCGTCTTCCACATCCGGAAGCTTGGTGAAGAATTCAGCCTTGGCATAGCTTTCAAGCACGCCCTTGGCGACGGCATTGCCTGCCTTGAAGGCATCGCGCAGCCGGAACATGTCGGCGTCATAAAGGAAGACCTGGGTCTTCAGAACCTCACCCGCCTGCTCGGCAAGTGCCGCGTCATCACCGAGCGTGATGTCGAGCAGCACTTCGACGGAAGGGCCACCCTTCATGTGCGACAGCAGTTCCAGCGCGAAGGTGGGCGTGATCTCTGGCACGACCGCTTCGCCAAGGATGATCTCCTTCAGAAACGCAGCCTTGACGCCCGCAGCACTCGTGGTGCCCGGCAGGGAGTTGTAGATGAAGAATTTGAGGGCGTCCGTCCGGTATTCGCTACCGGCATCCTTGATCAGCGCAATGATTTCGGCGGTCAATGCGCCGTCATCAATCGGCTTGGGTGCGAGCCCTTGTTGTTCTCTGCTTTTGATCTCAGCCAGGTAATCCAAGTAAAGGTTCATCGCTATCCCAACGTCCTGATATGTATGGAGCCAAAACCCAGCACCACCGAACTGTCACGTCAATAGGTCTGGGTCTTTTACCGGTTTCGAGTACGCCAACCGGGGCCGGCTGACAAGATGTCGCATTTCAGTATAATCGTTTCAATCGTTCCGTTGTCCGACTGTCGCGACAAAAATGGGCGGCCCTTCTGCGAACCGCCCATTCCTATATCAGACCATCGTCTTTTCGGCGATCAAAAGGAGCCGTGAATCCGCCGTCAAAAACGCGGCAATCATCAAAACTCCTCCCAGCTATCCGCAGAGGTGTTCAGTGCGGCATTGCCGGAAAATGCAGCCCTGATCCTGCCGCCGAGCGCGCGCGCCGGAGATGCCGCGGGCCTGTCGGACGAAGAGACGGTGCGGACCGGAGCGGAAGCTTCGTTGTAACCGCCTTCGGACAGCTTGAACTGGGCAATAAGGCCGTTGAGCGAAGACGCCTCGCGTGCAAGGCCGTGGCTTGCAGCCGTGCTTTCTTCCACCATGGCGGCGTTCTTCTGGGTGTCCTGATCCATCTGGTTCACAGCCGTGTTGATCTGCTGGAGGCCGGAGGACTGTTCCTGTGCCGATTCCGCGATCGCCGCGACGTGCCGGTTGATGTCCTGCACTTCGGTGACGATCAGTTCCAGCGCCCTGCCGGTTTCGCCAACCAGCTGCACGCCCTGCTCCACCTGACTGTTCGATGTCGTGATCAGGTTCTTGATTTCCTTGGCGGCACCGGCGGAACGCTGCGCCAGTTCACGAACTTCCTGCGCGACAACGGCAAAGCCCTTGCCCGCATCACCGGCACGCGCCGCTTCCACGCCGGCATTCAGCGCCAGAAGGTTGGTCTGGAAGGCGATCTCGTCGATCACGCCGATGATGTTGGAAATCTGATTGGCGGATGTCGCGATCTGTTCCATCGCCGCGACGGCCTTCTGCACAACTTCGCCCGACTTTTCCGCACCGACCTTTGCGCGGCCGACGAGATGACCGGCTTCCTGTGCACGTTTGGTGGAGTCCTTCACCGTGATGGTGATTTCTTCCAGCGCCGCCGCAGTCTCTTCAACGGCTGCCGCCTGCTGTTCGGTACGTCTCGCCAGATCATCTGCCGCAGACCGGATTTCGTTGGCGCCGGCATCGATGCCACGGGCATTCTGCGCGACCTGGGTAAGGGTCGACTGCAGCTGTTCTGCCGCCCGGTTGAAATCACCGCGAATACCGTCAAGGCCGGCAACGAACGGCTGCACGATCCGATAGGTAACGTCGCCCTGAGCGATCTTCGAAAGCGCGGTGGCAAGATTGTCGACGGCAAACTGTACGTCGGCACCCTCTTTCGCCTTCTGTTTCTCGCGCGCTATCCGGTCCTTTTCAGAAGTCGACCGGTTGGCCTCGGTTTCATTTTCAAGCCGCACACGCTCGATTGCGTTTTCACGGAAGGCCTGAACCGCAGCGGCCATCTGGCCAACTTCATCCTTCCGGTCCATTCCGTCGATTTCGCCTGCCGTATCACCGGCCGCCAGCGATCCCATGCGCTCACGAAGCCGCGCAATCGGGGTGGTGATGCCACGCGACGAGACAAACAGGCCAAGTGCGATCAGGGCCAGGGAAACAAGCGCAATGCCGATCAGGCCCGTCCAGATCGTCGTATCGGTGCTGGCGCTGAGCTGCTGCCGGCCGTCATTCATGACTTGGATAAGCTGCTCGTTGCCGGCACTGATCTTCGGCGACACTTCGCCGATTTTCCGAAGGACGTTCAGCGCCATCTGCTGCGCTTCGGCGGTTTTTCCCGCCTGCATCAGGGTGATGACCTGATTGCCGATCTCCTCGACTTCAACGACACCCTTCAGGATATCGCGGGCGGCATCCGTGCGGGCCGGCACCAGTTCCATGATCTTGTTCTGGCGCTCTTCGAGCTGTTTGCGGTCTGCCCTGAACGTCTTGACCGCCGATTCGAAATCACTGCCGGCGGGATCATTGAGGCTGGCGCGAAGCATCTGCATGCCGAGCGCATTGAGATTGCCGCTGGTCCGGGCGTTCAGCACCGCCGCAAGAGCCTCGTTGGCAATGAAGTCGCTATAGACGCGGTCGGTATTGTTATATTGCAGGCTGACGTAGCTAATGCCGGAAAGCGACATCAAACTCATCAGCGAGATGACAAAAACGACCTTCGTTTTTATCTTGGTATTCTTCAGGAAAGACATGAATGGCCTCGGGGCAAGCGCTCCGCCAGCCGTCCGCATGGGGTGGCCGGGGAGAGATATAAAGAAACATCGCGGGTAGCTGTGCCCTTCATAGGGCTACAAGCGGACATCAACTCAAAACCGCAAAGGCGTGGGTGAGATGGGGGTCCGATTGCTCTACCGGCTCCGCCGATGAAACCTTGGAACCTGCGTATTTTAGATTTCACAAAACCACTGAATGAAGTGTTACCCGGCCCATGCAAGTCATGACAATTTGCGACACTGCTAAATTATTTAGACGCTAATTTTCGTCAGCCGATCTGCGTCTCCGGGTGTCACGAAAGCGTTAAGGAAAGTCATTAGAAACGCCGCCGACCCGTTAAAAAATGCACGGCTGTGCAAAAGCGGGCCAGCGCCGTTCCGATCTTTCCAAAAAGGGTCAGCGCTCAACAATTCCACTCGCCGAGAGCACTGGAGACAGAGATGAAACGCCGCACCTTCATGATATCAGCAGCAGGCGCCGCCGCTGGCCTTGCCATTGCGCCGCGCATGAGCTTCGCCGCCCCGGGCACGATCGACTGGTATACTGGCGCCGACAGCAACATCCTCGATTTCTGGACCAACACGGTCAAGCCCGCTTTCGAGGCGGCAAATCCGGGCATCAAACTCAACCTCGTGGACGCCGGTGATAATGCCGGCATTATCGCCATCGGCGAACGCGCCATTGCAGCAAAGCAGACAGGCACCGACCCGCAGGCTGACTATTTCGAGCATTCCGATCCGCTGCTGCCCGCAGGCGCGATCGATGCCGGCATCTATGTGAACATGGCGAAAGCCGGTCTCTCCAACTATTCGCGCGTCAACCCGCTTGCCATCCGCAGCGAATACAGCCTGCCCTATCGCGGCAGCCAGGTTCTGCTCGCCTATGACACAGCCAAGCTGAAGCCCGCAGATGCCCCGAAGACCTGGGAGCAGCTGGTCACCTGGATCAAGGCCAATCCCGGCCAGTTCGTCTATAACCGTCCCGACAAGGGCGGTTCCGGCGGCAATTTCGTCCGCCGCGCCATCCATCAGGCCAATGGTCTCGACCCCAAGGCTTTCACGGTCGACAACTACACCCAGGAATTCGGCGACAAGGCGCTGGGCAAGGCGTGGGATCTGCTGACCGATATCGCCCCGTCGCTTTATGACAAGGGCGCCTATGCCTCCGGCAACACCCAGTCTCTGCAGCTTCTGTCGCAAGGCGTCGTGACGATGACGCCCGTCTGGTCCGATCAGGTTCTGAAGGCGATCGATCAGGGTGTGCTTCCTGCGGAAACGGGCCTCGTTCAGCTTCAGGATCTCGCGCTTTGCGGCGATTTTTCCCGGGCCGTGGTGCTGGCGAACGGCACCAATCGCGATGCCGCCCTCAAGCTGGCGAATTTCGTTCTCTCCGAAGAAATCCAGGGCGCCATCCTCACCGAACTCGGCGGTTTCCCCGGCGTTTCCTGGGACTATGTCCCAGCCGATTTGCGCAAGCGCTTCGCCGACATCATTCCGCAGACCATTCCGACCTTCCCGGCCGGTAAATGGGAAACCGCCATCAATGACGGCTGGTACCGTCACGTTGCTCCGAACGTCGACCGCAAGTCGTGACCGAGGCAGCAGAAAGAGCGGTCCGCCCGCTCATCGACAATATGGCAGGCAGGAGGCCAATCGGCCTCCTGCTCGTCGCCATTCCCGTTTTCCTGATGATCTGGCTCGTCATCTGGCCGGCCATCAACGCCATAGGGCGCACCGTCTGGCGTACCGGGACCAATGGAGAAACGACGTTCGATCTTTCGAGCTACGTCTTCTTCTTTTCGGATCGCTATAGCCTCGACAATCTTGCCGTCACGCTCTGGACCACTCTGGTCTGCGCCATGCTGCTTCTGGTGATCTGCCTGCCGATCGCGCTTTATCTGCGCTTTTCCCAGTGCCGCCTTTCGGCCTATGTGCAGGCGCTGGCGATCTTTCCGATGTTCGTGCCCTCCATCATCCTCGCCTTCGCCTTCATCCGCGTGCTTGGGCCCAATGGCATGGTGGATATTCTGCTCAACGCGGTCGACCTGCCGAAAATCCGCACGCCCTATCTCACCCCCTGGGGACCGGTCATCGGCCTTGTCTGGGACAATATCCCGCTGACGGTGCTGATTTTGCTGGCGGGCCTCGGCAGCGTCGCCAACCAGTCCGTGGAAGCGGCGCGGGATGTGGGCGCCAACGCGCTGCAGGTCTTCTGGCACATCATCCTGCCGCGCATTTCCAATTCCATTCTCGTGGCGCTTTCCTTTTCGGTGCTCGGCATCTTCTCCTCCTTCACCCTTCCTTATCTGCTTGGCCCCGCATCGCCGGAAATGATTGGTCCCTTCATGCAGCGCACCCTTCGCGATATGCAGGATCCCATCGGCGCCATGACCCAGGCCGTTATCGCCTTCGGCTTCTGCATTGCCTTCGGCCTCTTTTATGTGCGCTCAGTCGCACGCAATCAGGGGAAGTAACATGGCCGCTTTTGCACCGGCGCGCAGGCGCCTCGACTGGCCCGGCATATTCTTCGCCGCCCTTCTGACCGTTGCGATCGTCGGGCCGCTCATCGTCGTCGGCACCTGGGCTTTCACCGAAGTCTGGCGTTACCCCAACGTCGTGCCGCAACAGTTCGGCTTCCGTTTCTGGGGCCAGACACTCGGACGCCCCGATGTATGGAACGCCCTGATGCTGAGCTTTCGGCTGACGACGGTGGTGACCCTGCTTTCGGCGCTGATCTGCCTTCCCGCCGCCTATGCCTTTGCCCGCATGAGCTTTCCCGGCCGCAATCTCTTGTTCTTCTCCTTCCTTGCCGGTCATGCCTTCCCGAAATTCGGGCTGCTGGTGGCAATTGCGGCGATCTTTCTGCAGCTCAACCTCATCGGCACATTCTGGGGCGTCGTCCTGATCCAACTCGTCGGCACGCTGATGTTCATGATCTGGATACCCGTCGCCGCGTTTCAGGCCGTCGATCGCCGCATGGAAGAGGCGGCCCGCGATGTGGGGGCCAGTCCCCTGCGGGTCTTCTGGTCGATCACGCTGCCACAGGCCGGGCCGACCATTGCCGCCGCCGTGCTCCTGAGCTTCGTCGGCACCTTCTATGAAACCGAAGGGGCATGGCTCATCGGCGCCCCCGGCATCCGCACGATGCCGGTGCTGATGATCAGCTACATCAACAACCAGATGGTCATCCAGTATGGCGCGGTCCTGTCCGTCGTGCTCTGGGTGCCGTCATTCATTGCCCTCATGTTCGCCCGCCGCGTCATTGGCGGCGGCGCCTTCGCCCGCGGCTTCGGCGGTTAGGAATATTCATGTCCGTACTTCATATCCGCGGGGTTACGAAAACCTTCGCCGGTGGCACCAAGGCAGTCGACAACTTCTCGCTCGACGTCGCCGATGGTGAACTCGTCTGCCTTCTCGGCCCCTCCGGTTCCGGCAAATCAACGCTGCTGCGCATGGTCGGTGGTTTCGAACAGCCGACCGGCGGACGGATCACCATCGACGGCGAAGACGTCACCCATCTGCCACCCGAGCGCCGGCCCACCGGCATGGTGTTCCAGAGCCACGCGCTCTGGACCCATATGAACGTCTTCAAGAACCTCGCATTCGGCCTCAAGCTGCGGCGCATGCCGGCCTCCCAGATCAAGGGGAAGGTCGAAGCGGTACTCGAACTGGTCGGGCTTTCCGGTTATGGCGAACGCGCCACCAGCCAGCTCTCCGGCGGCCAGCAGCAACGCGTGGCGCTCGCCCGCTCACTGGTCCTGGAGCCGAAAATCCTGCTTCTGGATGAACCCTTCGCCAGCCTCGACCAGCATCTGCGCGAGCGCCTGCGGGAAGAGGTGCGCGATATCCAGCAGCGTCTCGGCATCACCACGCTGTTTGTCACGCATGGACAGGATGAGGCCCTTTCCATGGCCGACCGCATCGTCGTGATGGCCAATGGCAAGACCGAGCAGATCGACCGACCGAACGTCATCTACCGCGAGCCGCAGACCCCCTTCGTCGCCGGCTTCATCGGCACCATGAACCTGATCGAAGGCGTGGTTTCGGGCGGAACCTTCACCCATGCCGGCCTTACCGTGCCACTGCCCGTCTCCGACGGTCCCGCCATTCTCGCCATCCGCCCCGAGGCCGTTGATCTGAAGGCATCCGAGACGCCGCAGGCAAGCGTTCACCGGGTGACCGATTACGGCACCCATGGCCTTGTCGATCTCGATCTTCCCGATGGCGTCAGGATCAAATCGATGGTCGCCCATCCCGATCTCTTCCGGGCCGGACAGGGGGTCGATATCCTGCCCCGCGCCGTCACGGCCTTTCGCGACAACCGGCAAATCTACCGGAGCTGACCATGAACATGCCCATCCTCCTCGAACGCGACGGCCATCGCACCTGGCTCAAATGGCATCGCGGCCGCCGCCGCGCAGCCGATCCCGCCTTCACCGGCGAGCGCATCATCGAGGCCATGTGCCTTGGCGCGAGCATCGAAGTCGATCTCGTCATTCACGCCGACCACGGCTGCGCCGTGCTGCATGATCTGACGCTGGAGCGGGAAACCACCGGCGCCGGAAGGGTGCGAGACGCCTCCGCCGCCAGCCTGCGCCAGCTGCATCTGCGCGACAATCACGGTCAGCCCGTATCCTCAAGGGTGATGCTGCTCGAAGACCTCTGCACCCTGCTCGCCCGCGAGATCATCCATCCCGATGCCCTGCTGCAGCTCGATTTCAAGGAGGACCGGCACGCCCTCACCCCGCAGGTCATCGCGGGTTTCAGCGCAAGCATCGCGCCATTGGCGGGCTCCATGATCCTGTCCGGCGGGGATTTCGACGCCATCGCCGCGCTTGCCGGATCGGTCCCCGATCTCAAGACGGGATATGACCCGTGTGAGGACGACACACTCGCAAGGCTGCAGACGGGCGAAGACTTTTCCAACTTCATCGAACAGGCGCTCGCCACGGCACCGGCTGCCGGAATGATCTATCTCGATTATCGGATCATCCTTGCTGCAGAGGATGCCGGCATTGATATCATCGCCCCCGTCCACGCCGCCGGCCGCCGTGTCGATGCATGGACCATCAACAGCATCACGCCGCAATCGATCACCGATGTCGAGCGGCTGTTGCGGCTCAAGGTCGACCAGATCACCACCGATGACCCGGAAGGGCTAACCGAGGCATTCAGCCGATGACCGTCAACTACACCGCCATTCTGGAAGACATGATCGCCACCACCCGCGAGGCCGGCGCATTGACGCTCCAGCATTTCAGGCGCTTCCGCGACATCGAGATCGGCGTCAAGGGACCGGGCGACTTCGTGTCCGATGCGGACCGGCAGTCCGAAACGCTGATCCGCGAACGCCTGCTCGGCCGGTATCCCTGGGGGTTGACCGGCGAGGAATTCGCTCCGGTTGACGGTTCGGATGCCGAACATCGCTGGCTGGTCGATCCCATCGATGGCACCACCAATTTCATCTATGGCCAGCACTACACCATCACCATTGCGCTGCGCCGCGGCAACGAGACGATCTGCGGGCTTGTCTATAATCCAGTCGCCGACGAGATGTTCACGACGATCAAGGGCGAAGGCGCATATCTCAACGGCGAACGCCTGCGCGTCAATGCCAGCAGCGATATCGCGCTCATGTGCGTCGGCACCGGCCTGCCAACACCCAATCTTTCGCTTTATCCCGGCGCCTACCAGCGTCTGGACGATATTCGGGGCCCAATCGGCGCGGTGCGGGTCGTCGGCAGCGCCGCCAATTCCTGCGCTTACGTGGCCTGCGGCCGGCTTACCGGTTATTACGAGGAGACAGGGTTTGTCGATACCGCAGCCGGTATCCTGCTCGTTGAGGAAGCCGGCGGCATCGTGACGGACTGGTGGGGGCGCGGGCCTGAAATCTATGAGCGGACCGGCACGCTGATCGTCGCCAATGCCGCAACCCACGCCTATCTTCTCGAACGGCTTCGCGGCGTTCCGCCCAAGGACCCCTGAGCGGCACAGCGCGCGTGGTCAGTACATCCGCCGGCACGTATCCGCCAATATGCGGGTCCTGCGAAGGATAGCGTGATCAGTAACCGCCCGTCATCAGCACGGTTTCACCGGTCATGAAACTGCAGGCCTGCGACGACAGGAAGATGGCGGCACCCACCATTTCTTCCGGCTGCCCGGCACGGCCCATCCAGTTCAGCGTCCGGACGTATTCCGCCCAGCCTTCGGGGTCCTCATCACGACGGTGGGCATTGCGGTCGGTGTCGATGAGGCCGGGCGCGAGTGTGTTGAGCAACACATTGTCGCGCGCATAATCCCGCGCCTGACTCTGGATCAGATTGTGCTGCGCAGCCTTGGTGGCGGCATAGGCGGTGACGATGCCCTTCGGACGCAGCTGATTGACCGAGCCGATGGAAACCACCCTGCCCCATTTGCGGGCCGCCATGCGCGGCAAAGCCGCCTGCAGCATATCCACCGTTGAGCCCAGATTGACCGCCAGCTGAAACGCCAGATCGTCCGGTGTCAGTTCCGAAAGCGCGGCGTTGATCTGGGCGCTGGCATTGATGACAAGAATATCGACCGGTGCTATCGCCTCGGCCCGTTCGATGAGGTCACGACCGGCACCGGGTTCGGAAAGATCGCCCGCCAGTTCCTGCGCCGTGCTGCCGCTTGCAAGGATCCGGTGCTGCACGGGCGCGGCAGCGCCCGGCTTTATGCCATGCAGGATGACATGGGCGCCCGCGCCCGCCAGCCCCTCGGCAATGGCGGCGCCTATGCCACGGCTGGAACCGGTGACGAGCGCCGTGCGGCCCTTCAATCCAAAGACGCTTTCGAGACGCATCCTTTATCCTTCAAACAGCGAGATGCGCGCGCCGGCAATTCCCGGGCGGCAGGAAAACAGGCCGCCGGAGAGCGGCGCATCGGCGAGTGTCGAGGCAGGCAGGCGCGTGCGGGCGCTGGTGATGAACAGCGTCGACAGGTCCGGCCCGCCAAAGGCGATGCTGGAAGGGCGCGGCACCGGCATGTCGATCACCTGGTCCAGCTTGCCGTTCGGAAGATAACGGCGCACGCACCAGCCATCCCAGATGGCGCACCAGACACCGCCTTCGGCATCCACGGCCAGACCATCCGGCCGGCCATCGGCCACCGGAATGCGGGCGAATTCACGGCGCTGCGACAGCGCGCCCGTCGCCGGATCACAATCATAGGCATGGATGAGGCCGGGCACGGTATCGACGAAATAGAAGGTCCGGCCATCGGGGCTCCAGCCGAGACCGTTGGAGACGATGATGCCGCCTTCCTTGCGCTCGGATGCGCCATTGGCATTGATGCGATAAAGCGCACCCGTGGGCTTGGAAGCATCGATGCGCATCGAGCCGACCCAGATCGCGCCATCCGGCCCGCATTTGGCATCGTTCAGGCGGTTATCGGCAATGCCAGCCTCCGGGCTGACGAAGGGGGTCAGCCGGCCGGAGGCGAAATCCAGCCATTCGACGCCATCCTGTGACGCCACCAGCAACCGCCCGCCGGTGACCGGAATGACGGCGCTGACCAACTTGCCTGTCTCGCAGGTTTCGTTGCGGCCGGTGGCAGGATCGAAGCGGTGCACCGCCGGATGCAGGATATCCACCCAGTAGAGCGCGTTTTCCCCCTCGTGCCAGACCGGGCTTTCCCCCAGCTGCGCACCCCACGGCAGAATACAGCTGAGTTCGGCGCTGGGGCGGCCCGTTGCCGAACGCGGGCGTGGCCGCGAACTGATCGCCACGGCCCCGGCTGCACCGGTAATGCGGCGGGCGGCAGCAATCAATTCACGCCCGGCGGGATGGATATTGGAGGAATCCAGCCGCGACGACGGCCCGAGCGCGACGAGCACGCCCATCGGCGTATTGTCCCGGCCCATGACAGGGGCGGCGACCGAATTCACGCCCGGCAGATGCTCCTCGTAGGAAATCGAATAACCCCGCGCCCGCGTCAGCGTCAGATCGGCCTGCAGCGCATCGAGGCTGGTAATGGTTTTGGGTGTCTGCAGATCGAGCGTCAGGCGATCCAGCAGCGCGCGGCCAACGGCGGGGTCCTGAAAGGCGAGCAGCGCCTTGCCCGGTGCGGTGCAATGCAGGGGCACGCGGCGTCCCACCTCGACGCGCACCGAAAGACCGTTCGGCGAACGTTCGGCGAGATATTGCGTCATGGTGCCGTCAAGCCGGCACAGTGCAACCGTCTCCCCCAGCTCGGCTGCCAGCCGCTCCAGTTCAGGCGTCGCCGCCGAGACGAGATCGAAGCTCTCCCAGACCTTATGGGACATTTCCAGAAAACGCTGGCCCAGCACATAGGTGCCACGGGCCTCATCCTGACGGACGAGGCCATAAGCGATAAGGGTGCGCAGGATGCGCGCGAATGTCGGCTTCGGCAGACCGGAGGCGCGCAGCAGCTCGGCAAAACGCAACGGTTCCGGCGCATCGGCAACCATGTCGAGCAGGGTCAGGCCCTTGGCCAGTGCCGCCGTGCCGCCCGGCGTCTCCGGTTTCATTGCCTCTGCTCCTTCGCGAGTCGCTGCCGCCTTGCGGCCGCCGCGTCGTCCAGCATCCGGTCCATCGTCCATTCCGCTTCAAACCCCAAAGTGTTTCTGATCCGCTCGTTGGACGTATGGTAATAAACGCCGTCGCCGGGAAAATCGACTGTCACGATGGGCAGGCCGGTCAGCGCCGCAATTTTCGGCAGAAGCGCTGCGAAATCGGCCGGTTCATCGGCACCGAGATTGAAGGTGCCGCCCGCCGCCCCGGGGTGATCGAGAGCAAGCAGAATACCCGCCACCATGTCACGCGTATCGGTTATATGCATACGGAACGGCCGGCCTTTTTCATTGCGCGCCAGAATGTGCGACGGCTCACCGATATCGCGGGACTGGAGCAGTTCGGCGATGGCAGTGTTTCCGAAATTCTGCTGCTGGCGAATGCGCGGCCGCAGGAAAAACCGGGGGCCGGAAAAGAAACTGTCCTCATCCAGCAGCTCCGCCGCATCCTGCGTATGAGAAAACCGCAGGATCACCGTTTCCATGGTGCCGCTTCGCTGGTGAAAGCGCACCAGCTCTTCGCCCAGAAGCTTGGTCAGACCATAGGGCGAATTGGGGCAGAGCGGATGGTCCTCGGTGACCGGCAGGAACTCCGGCCGGTTTTCCGGATAGACCTCACCCGACGAAGCGAAGACGAACCGCCGCACGCCAGCTGCTGAGGCCGCATCCAGAAGCCGGCGCGTGCCCTCGACATTGACGGCGAACATGCGGTCGCGATCCGCCGGAGCCCATGACATGAAGGCGCCCAGATGCAGGACGGCACTCACGCCCTTGATGGCTTCGGACAGCGCCTGCGCGTCCTCCAGCGACCCGACGACTTCCTCGCCGCCGGTTGCCGATGGCCTCAAATCAAAACCGCGAACGGCGCGGCCCTGCGCGCGCAAGGCGGCGACAACGGCACGGCCGACACGGCCTGCCGATCCGGTGACGAGGATCATAGCCGTGCTCCCGTCTTTGCATCGAAGAGATAAAGCTGGGCCGGATCGAAACCGAGCCGGAGCGCCTCATTGCCGGGAAGGCTGCCGGTATGCGAGACGCGCGCGATCAGCCCCTTGGACTTACCCTCCTCGCCATCCGCGACCCTTGCGCCTTCCGCATCGAAATAGACATATTTTTCCGATCCCAGGCTTTCCACCAGCGTCGGACGGACATCGAAGGCAACAGGCGCATCGCCCAGAACGAGATGTTCCGGCCGCAGGCCGACAATCACGCCGCCCTGGCGGCCGACGGCACCGGGCAGAGAAACCGGTTGCCCAAACAGGGTAACAGTGCCGTCACGCAGTTCCGCATTGAGGAAATTCATGCCCGGCGAGCCGATGAAACCGGCAACGAAAAGATTGGCCGGATTGTTGAAAAGCTCGTCGGGTGCGGCGATCTGCTGGATGATGCCGCCCTGCATGATGACGACGCGGTCCGCCATTGTCATCGCTTCGACCTGATCATGCGTCACATAAACGGTGGTGACACCGATGCGCTTGTGCAACGCGCCGATTTCGGCACGCATGTGGACGCGCAGCTTGGCATCGAGATTGGACAGCGGCTCATCCATCAGGAAGGCCTGCGGCTGGCGCACGATGGCACGGCCAAGTGCCACGCGCTGGCGCTGGCCGCCCGAGAGATCCTTGGGCTTGCGATCGAGATAGGGTGTCACTTCCAGAATGCGCGCCGCATCATCAACCCGGCGGTCGATCTCGGCCTTGTCGGTGCCGCGCATCTTCAGGCCGAAGCCGATATTCTGGCGAACGGTGAGGTGCGGATAAAGCGCATAGTTCTGGAACACCATGGCGATGTCGCGGTCACCCGGCGCCAGATCCGTCACGTCGTTGTCGCCGATGAAGATCTGGCCTTCGCTTGCCGGTTCGAGACCGGCGAGGATTTTCAGCATCGTCGACTTGCCGCAGCCGGAAGGCCCGACCAGCACCACGAACTCGCCGTTCTCGATCTCAAGCGAAAACGGCCTGAGCACGTTGAGCGCGCCATAGGACTTGCTGACGTTGCGAATGGAAATATTGGCCATGCTTATTTCTCCGCGCCAGCGGTGAGGCCGCCGACCAAATAACGTTCCAGGAATAGGTAGATTGCGATGATCGGCAGTGCGATGAACACGGATGCGGCGGAAATGTCGTTCCAGTAGGTGACATATTCGCCCTGCATCGTGGTGATGCCGAGATTGGCCGTCCAGTTGTCCGGCGAGTTGACGAGGAAGGTGCGCGCATAGGCATAGTCTGCCCAGCTGAGCACGAAGGCATAAAGTGCGGTGGCGGCAAGCCCCGGTGTGGCGATGGGAAGCACGACGCGCACCATCGCGCCGATCGGCGAGCAGCCGTCGACCATGGCAGCCTGTTCCAGTTCCTTCGGAATGGTGTCGAAATAGCCTTTCAGCATCCAGGTGGCGAAAGGAATGATCATCGTCGAATGCGCCAGAACCAGCGTCCACAGGCTGCCGATCAGGCCGAAGCTGGAAAAGATCGAAAATAGCGGAATGACCAGCAGCGTCGCGGGCAGCATCTTCGCCGTCAGGACGAAGAGGCCCATGGTCGCGCCACCCCGCATGGAATAACGCGACAGCGCGTAACCGGCGCTGACCGAGACCAGCATCGACAGCGCCACCGAGCCGATGGCCGCCAGCATCGAATTCCAAAGCCACAGCAGGATCGGTTTTGCCGCCCAGACGCGGGCGAAGATGTCCCACTGCGGATCGTCCGGCCAGAAGGTCGGCGGCAGGCGGTAAAGCTCATCGGTGGTGGAAAGTGCCGTGACCAGCAGCCAGTAGACCGGAAACAGGATCATCACCAGCGTGAAGATCACAGTCGCGTAAAGGGCAAGGCTCTGTAAAAATGTCCGTTTCATCAAAGCCTCCTCAATAGATCGATTTCGAACGCCGGCCGAGCATCAGGAGGCTCGCGACGATGCAGATCACCAGCGTGAGCACGCCGACGGCGGCGGCACGACCGAAATTGTGATACTGGAACGCCTGGTCATAGGTCATGATCGACAGCGTCTGTGTTGAACGCAGCGGCCCGCCGCCGGTCAGAACCTTGATGATGGAAAAGTCGCGGAATACCCAAAGCAGCGTCAGCACCAGCGTCACGCCCAGCACCGGCATCAAAAGCGGCATGGTGATCCAGCGGAAACGCTGCCACACACTCGCGCCATCGACCTTCGCCGCCGCATAATAATCGGCGGGGATGGACTGAAGGCCGGCTAGACACATGATCGAGACGAAAGGAAAACCCTTCCACACCATGGTGATCGCCACGGCCCAGAATGCGGCCGTGGAACTACTGACCCACGGGATCATCTGATCGGTGAAACCGAGCTTGATCGCCAGCCAGCCGAACAGGCCAAAGGAAGTGTCGAACATCCACGCAAAGATGACGACCGCGATGATTTCCGGCACCGCCCAGGGTAGCGCCATTCCCAGCCGCGCGATGGTGCGGCCCTTGAAACGGTTATTGGCCAGAAGCGCCGTGCTGAGGCCAACCGCGACGCTGCCGGCGGTAACGACGATGACCAGTTTCAGCGTTACCCAGCAGGCCAGCCAGAATTCCGGCGACGAGAACAGCCAGGTGTAATTGCTCAGCGAAAACGGCCGGCTGGCGCCGCCAAGCCTTGGTATCTTGACCTGCTGGAACGACAGGTCGATGGCCAGCACGAGCGGCCAGACGATGATGGCGGCAACCATCAGGACCGCGGGCGCGATCAGAATATAGCCGAGGAGATGTTGCCGGCTGGGACGCGCAAGATCGAAGAACTTGCGACGCCCAGCCCGAACGGGTTCGGTCATGGATGGTCCTCCTGCCGGATGCGAATGATGGCCATGGCCCTTTACGGGCCATGGCAGGACAACGGGATCAGGACGATGGGGGATCAACCCTTGATGGCTTCGGCCTTTGCCTGCATGGTTTTCGCCACCTCCGCCGGATCGAGATCCTGAATGATCATCCGCTGGCTTTCTTCCATCACCATCTTGCTGAACTCGTTGTAGAAAAGCTCAAGCCCGGTCGGAATGCGGTCGATACCGGCTTCAGACGCGGCCTTCATCGTTTCGATCAGCACCGGAAAATGCGGGATGGTCTTTTCAACACCCGAGACATCCGCCTTCGGGCTTGGCGGGGTGTTGCCGCCAAGGGTGGCGTAACTGCGCTGAAATTCCGGCGTCATCGTCAGCTTGATGAAATCCCAGACCAATGCCTTCTGGTCGTCGGGAATATCGGCAGGCATCGCCAGCACGTTGGACGAGCCGCCAAGCGGCGGATGAAGCGGCGGCGCGACATAAACGATGTCACTCTTGGCCGAACCCTTTTCAGTCGTGCCATAAAGCCACGGTCCATCGAGCCGCATGGCCATCTTGCCATCGGCAAACAGCTTGCGCACGTCGCTGGCGCTCATGTCCACCGGGCTGATGCCGCTCTTCATCACGGTTTTCCAGCGTGAAAGGCCCTCGACCATCTGGGGCGTATCGATGGTGATGTTGCCATCCTTGTCAGTCCAGTAGGCGCCGGCATCGATGATGTAGTTCAGCATTTCCGTCAGATATTGCCCCGGACCACCCTTGGTTTCGTGGCCGGTGCCGAACTGGTCGATGATGCCGTCGCCGTTCAGATCCTTGGTCGTGGCTTTTGCAGCGGCCAGAAACTCGTCATAGGTTTTCGGAACCGCGACGCCCGCTTCTTCCAGCAGCTTCTTGTTATAGGCCATGACGAAACCGAAATAGTTGGTCATGATGCAGACGGTTTCGCCGTTCCATTCGCATTTCTGCTGGCCAGCCCAGCCGGTCATGTCGATGCCATCCTTCTTCAGCCACGGGTCGAGCGGTTCCAGCCAGCCGCTATCGGCAAACATCTGGAATTCGAAGGACGCCAGATGCACGATCTGCGGCGGCTGGTTGGCGGCGAAAAGCGTGGTCATCGTATCCGCGTAGGAACTGCGCTCCGCCTTGGTGAATTCGATCTTCACCCCCGGATGCTGTTTCTCGAAGGCGGCGATGGCGGAATGCCACCATTCACCCGTTCCGGCATCATCTGTCTGCCAGGAAATGAACTTCAGCACGGTATCAGCCATGGCGGGCGCACCAGCGCCCATGGTCATCAAAACGGCGGTCGCGGTGCTGAGCGCCAGCTTTTTCATTCTTTTGGTCATGGTTTCCTCCTCCAAAAAACCAAATCAGATACGTTCAATCAGACCGAGCGCCGCCTCCGACGGTCTTACCCCAAGTCCCGGTCCCGACGGCAGGTGATACCTGCCTTCGCGGCAATCCATGTCGCCGTCCAGCAGGCGGCGGTTCGGCTCGAAGATCGAGTGCTGGAATTCGTGTCCCTTCAGCATCGACAATGTCGACGACGCCTGCAGGCTGGCGGCAAGGAAGATGCCGGCGCCAACGGTGGCGTGCGGGATCACGTCAATGCCGTGTTCGGCGGCAAGAGCGCCGATGCGGATGAAATTGGTGATGCCCTTATGGCCCATTTCCGGCTGCACGATCGCGATGCGGCAGCGTTCGATGCGGGCGCGCATATCCCAATGGGTGCGCCATTCCTCGCCGACGGCAATCGGCACGTCGGTATTCTTCGAAACCTTCTCCAGACCGGCAATGTCCTCCGTCCAGACGGGCGCTTCGGCGAACCACGGGTCGAAAGGCTGCATTTCGGCAATCAGTTCCAGCGCCCGTTCCGGCGTCTGGTTCCAGTGCATGTCGGCGGCGACCTTCGCCTGGGGCCCAAGCACCTGCCGGAGATTGGCAATTTCCGCCGCCGGGCCGTCATCGGCCACCGGCGTTGCGAATTTGAAGGCGTTGAAACCGCGATCCTGCCAGTATTTCGCCAGTTCCCCGCGCGCCTTCAGCGTTTTTTCAGGCAGGCCGGAAACATAGGCTGGAAACGTATCTACCCCGCCGCCGAGAAGGTCGCGAACCGATTTTCCGGCTTCCTGCCCGGCAATATCCCAGAGCGCAATATCGAGCGCGGCGAGCGCATCGACGTAAAAGCCGCCGGTATAACCGCGCACCCGCATCATGTCGTAGAGGTCGTCATAAACAGCCGAAGGATCGGACGCATTGCGGCCGATCACGAAACCGGCGAGAAGATCATTGATGAGGGCGGCGACCGCACCGGGGGCGACGATGCCATAGGTCTCGCCCCAGCCGACAGTGCCGGCCTCGGTGGTCATGCGCACCAGCACGCTGCGGTCGAAGGTGGGGTAGACCGTGCGATTGCCCTTGCGCACGATGTAGCCGTTGGGATTGACCACCTCGCCTTCCCTGAGCGCGCCAAGATAGGGCACCTTGCGCGGCTGGGTCAGCGTGAAGACTTCGACTGTTGCGATGGGGCTGTTCATGCGGCCTCCGCGGCAACAAGGCCGAGTTCGACCAGATTGGCGTCAATATCGGCAATGGCCGCCGCATCAAGCTCGGGTGTCGGCGCACGCACGCCGACGCCTTCGATCACGCCGCGACGGGCGAGCACATATTTGGTCAGCCGCATGCGATAGACCGCCTGCAACACCAGAAGCGGCAGGGTGCGGACATAGATCCGGCGAGCCTCTTCCTGCCGCCCGGCGACAAGCGCACGGTCGATGGCCACATGTTCCTCGGCGATCTCCAGCGCCGGCATGGCCGCCGTAGCACCCCGGGCATATTCATCGAGAATGTAACGCGCGCCGCCGCCACCGATGACACCCTTCAGTGTCGAAGGCGCATGGGCGATGATGTGGCTGATGGCCGGGCCGGCGGGAAGCGTTTCTTCCTTGACATAGGTCACCTGCGGCAAGGCGCGCACGATCTCCACGATCGCCTGCGGCGAAAGGTCGGAGCCGCGCGGCGCAGGCGCATTCTGCAGGATGATTTCAACCTCGGGTAGCGCCTCGACGATCCGGCCGAGGAATTCGATCAGCGCCGGCGCATCCGTGCCGACGGATTTGGGCGGCTGCACCATCAGGTGGCGAATGCCGAGCGCCGATGCCGCCCGCCCATGCTCGACCACCTCACGCCAGTCGGCCGCACTGGCGCCGGCCACAACAGGCACCCGGCCGGCCACCGCATCCACGACGATCTTCAGCAGCGTTGCACGCTCGGCGGCATTCAAAGCCTCCACCTCGCTGGCGAAACCGGGAAACACGACACCATCCACGCCCTTGTCGAGCGCAAAGACCACCAGCCGCTTCATACCCGCTTCGTCAATGCCGCCATCAGCCAGAAACGGCGTGGGCAGAACAGGCAAAATCCCCTTGAGGCCAGCCACCATCTTTCTCCTCCCAATTAAGTATCATATTTTGATACCTTGAATTCACTAATTGACACTACATAGACTCGCACCCTATGACAAGCCCCAAGATGAAATGAACGAGGAGGTTCAAGACATGGCAGCAGCGGCGACATCGATCATCGTTGATTGGGGAACGACATCACTGAGGGCGGCGCTCGTTGGTGAAGGCGGCGAAGAACTCGATCATCTGGAAACCGCCGACGGTATTTCGAGCCTTGGCAAGGGTGAGCATGAGGCGGCACTGATGGCGGCACTTGCACCCTGGTTCTCGCGCCACGGGACCTTGCCCGTCGCCGCACTCGGCATGATCACCAGCCGCAATGGCTGGGTTGAAGTCGCTTACGTGCCGTGCCCCGCAGGCCCGGCGGAACTTGCCGCCGGCACGGTGCGCAGGACGCTGCCGAACGGCTCCGACCTCGTCTTCCTGCCGGGTCTCAACGACCCCGCCCGCCAGCCCTTTCCGGATGTGATGCGCGGCGAAGAAACCCAGATCGTCGGCCACGGCCTTGGCGAAGACGCCACCCTCATCATCCCCGGAACCCACAGCAAATGGGCGCGGGTGAAGGCGGGGCGGATCGACGGTTTCCAGACATTCGTGACCGGTGAAATCTTCAACCTGCTCATCAATCATTCCTTCATCGCGCGCGGTTCAACGCAGCCGCCGGTCGATGATCCCGAGGCCTATCGCTGGGGTCTGAAAGAGGCAAAACGATCCGCCGCCATGTTGTCGCTGCTGTTTTCAGCGCGAACCGGCGGGCTTGCCGGCCGGCTTTCGACGGATCAGCTGCGCTCCTATGTGCGGGGACTGGTCATCGGCCAGGAGTTTCGGCAGGCCCGCGATGCCGGATGGTATGCGGAGGGAGACGAGGCAGCTATCGTCGGCAATGACGGGCTGAACGATCTCTATCTGGTTGCCGCAGATGTATTCGGGCTCAGGACATCGATCGGCGCGGACGACATCCTGACAAAAGGGGCGCTCGCCGTCCTCAAACAGACGCTTTCCTGAGCGCCGACCATCGTCGGGTGCAATTCCGACAGATCAGGGTTCAGGCAGAGCCTGTTCCTTTCATGAAACGAGGCGGCCCACAGGCCGCCTCGTTTGGTATCAGCACAAGCCAGACCTCAGGCAGGTCGTTCTTCACCCGCATTCGGCCGCCAGGTGATCAGCCTCTTCTCGGCAACATCGAGAATAAGGTCGATGATGAGAACGAAGACGGCGGGAATGCGGGCCACCAAAGTTTTCGCCGCAAACCGCCCGCAACGCGGACGATCCGGTTGCTCGGAATTCCATCCGCCATTTCCCGATACCGCCCTCCGACGCAATATTTTTTTATGACAGGGTCCTAAAGAGCAAATCCTGCTCGTCTAAACAACGAGAGAGAATTTGAACGTCCCGTCTCTCGGTGTGAGGAGAACCATGTGATGTATCTGACCAGGGAATCTGAAATCGCCATCGGCATTCTGACGAACTTCGTACACGAAACAGAGGAAGCCCATACGACGCGAAAGCTTGCTCATCGGCTCGGGGTCACAAAAGATCACGCCGCAAGGGTGGTCGCAATTCTGGTCAGAAACGGGCTGCTGCAAAGCAGGCGCGGACGGACCGGCGGCATCGTTCTCAATGTCGATCCGGAAAGTCTTTCCGTGGGCATGATCCTGCGGGCAACACAGCCGACGATTGTCAGGCGGCCGCGCACACGCAATGCCAATCCTTCCGGCACGGCAGGCATTTTCCACATGCTGGCGGAGGCAACCTCCGACTATTTCATCGAACTGGCGGACACCTGCAAGATAACCGATGTCACCCCGACGAAGCTCAGCAGTTCAAAGTGTCGCAGCCGACGAATGACGCTGCCAGCGCCATCTGCGGGAGAAACCGAAGCTGTAAGCCGGTTGAATGCGACAATCTGAAATCATGTTGAGGAGAGTTGCATTTGATACGCATCGTCAGAGCCAAGTTACACGGCATCACCGTAACGGGAGCCGATCTTGATTATCACGGGTCGATCACCCTGGATCCTGAGCATTGCGACCTCGCAGGTATCAGGCCTCTTGAATTCGTTGATATCTGGAACAAGCAAAGCGGCGCCAGAATTTCGACATATGTGATTTTCGGCGAGGCAGGATCAAAATGCTGCATCCTGAATGGTGCGGCGGCACGCACCTGCCAGCGTGGCGATCAGGTCATCATATGCTCGTCGTCTTACGTTCAGGAGAGCGCGCTTTATGACACCGCGCCCATGGTCCTCACATTCACGCCGAAAAACGACGTGAAGGATGTTCTGCGCTATCGCGTCAAGGAAACGGCACGTCGTCCCTTCGACTTCTTTATCGAAACCCTGCCCAATGGGCAAAACACCGATATGGAAGACGAGGAGATGGCAGATCGAGCCATAGCCTGAAAAAATACGCCGGCCTTAACCGGCTGGCGCGACTAGCTGCGATAGCCGGACTGTCTGGCGACCAGAGGCTGAGGCTGGTCATCATCTGCCATGGAGATCGTTGCCTGGTGGCGGGACGCCATCAGGCCGCAATCCAGACAACTGACACGGAGATTACTGTCAGGCGCAATCAGGTCGGCAACCGTGAAGCGATCGAGAAGGCGGGCAAAAAAAGACGATGTCGTGGAGACGATGCGGCCAAGCAATGCTTCGGCGTCCGACTGGGGCGATGGGAGGTTATCTGCGCCTTCCCCGAGCAATTCGGGCTGTATCAGCCGCAGCACCTCGGTCAGCTTCACTGCCTCCGGCTCCCTTGCCAGTTTAAGGCCGCCACCGGGGCCTCGTTCGCTCAGCAGCAGACCGTTTCGCGCCAGCAGGGCGACAACCTGATAGGTGTGGTCTTTCGTAGAACCGATTTCCTGCGAGACCTTTTGAACCGATACGATTTCGTTCCCCTGTCGCGCGCATACTGCAAGTATGCCAAAGGCGATTTCAGTCTGCCGTTTCAGATGCATCGTTTATGAACGTCCTCATGACGAGTTGGGGATCGTCGATCCGGTTCTCACACTACCGTGTTATATCGCTCCGTTCAATTGTTCCAGGGATATAAGCCGGCCTCCGGCATGCCGTATGGATGATCCTGCCCTTATTGCCTTACCTCGCGCGCGAGCCAGCGCTGCAGGAACAGGCCGCCCTTTATGGTTTCCTCGATAATCAGCGCCCACCATACGCCCGTCACTCCGAGATCGAGGAACGAGCAGAAAAACCAGGCCATGGGAAGGCCGAGCCCCCATGTCACGGTCAGGCTGACCAAAACCGGCCAGCGGACATCTCCGACAGCCCGCAGCGATTGAAACAGGATCGTGTTGAATGCAAATCCGGGCTGAATGAATATCGTCAGAAACAGCAGGCTGCCGACCAATTCGATGATCGCCGGGTTGTCGGTAAACAACCGGGTATAGGGAACCGAGGCGAGCCAGATCAGCGTGGCTAGCCCGGTTGTTGCGGCTGCCGCGACGCTTGCCGACCGGAGAGCCTGACGGGTCGCCGCGTCAAGCTTGCGTTCGCCGAACCGGTAACCGATCAGAACTTCGTTGCCCTGACTGATTGCCATGACGACAACGATCAGAAAAGCCATGGCAAGCATCGTGTAAGTGCGCCCCAGCACGGCCTCGACGCCGAATCTGGCGACCAGCCCCAGAAGAATGATCTGGTAAAAACTGTAAGCGATGTAATCGGTCACGCTCGGCAGGGCGATTGCGATCATCCGCCGGGCCGTCGCCAGACGCGCAATCGTATCGGCAAGCGAAAAACGCAGCCCGAGCTTGCGCACCAGAACCGGCGTCAGAACGGCAGCGGTCAGCAGGCGAACGCTCAGGGTGCCGATTGCCGCGCCCGTCACGCCCATGCCCGGCAGAGGCCCGGCTCCCAGAATGAGAACCCATTCAGCAAGGAGATAAAAGGCCGATACCCCCACCCCGAATGCCAGGATCAGCCGGCTGTGACCGAATGCGCGCAGGCAGGCCAGACCGGCAGCAATGAAGCCGTTAAAGATCATGGCAACCGCGACGATGTTCAGATAGAGGCCAGCTTCAGCACTCAGCGACGTCGAACCCGCCAGTTGCTCAAGCACAAGGGGACCCGCAACGATCAATGACAGCCCAAGCGCAAGGCCAACGATCGTGTTGGTCAAAAGCGCGACCGCAACCACCTGCCGCGCCGCCTCCACCTCACTCCGGCCAAGGTGCCGGGAAATGACGATGACGGCGCCGATGCCGATAAGTCCGGATAATTCAAACGCTATCAGCAGAACCTGTTTGGCGACAGCAACGGCAGCCGCGGCTTCTGCCGAATAGGCACTTATGATCGCCGTATCAGCCAGATTGACGAAGAAGCTCAGCAGCGAATGAAGCAGGAGCGGAAAGCTCAGCTGGAATAAGGTGGGCTTTCCATGCGTGTTGATGTCTTCTGTCCCGGCGGTTGCGGCGCCCTGTTCCATGGCTGTTATCCTGATCGGCTTCATGGTCAGGTCAGGCGAAATTGCCTGACCTGATGCGCCGCTGCAATTGCCGTTCACGCCCCTGTACCCTGGTGTCGCTTCGCCCCCGTCCACTCTCCGATGGCTCGGCTTTGCCCTGCTGCAGATCGATTATGTGGCCAGCCAGCGTTTGCAGTGTCGGGAAACGGAAGAAATCCGTGACTTCCAGCTCGATGCCAAGCGCATCGCGAACCCTCGCGGGCATGGCGACGATCAGCAGGGAATCGCCTCCCAGCTCGAAAAAATTGTCGCTGACGCCAATATCCTCGCGCTTCAGCATCTGCTGCCAGACTGCGTGCAATGCCTGTTCGACCCGGTTTCCCGGAGAGCTGATTTCGGAAACCGCCCTTTCAGAGCGATCCGGCAGCGGCAGACGCTTGCGATCCACTTTGCCATTCGCATTCATGGGAAACTCTTCCAGAAGAATGAAATGCGACGGCACCATGTAACGCGGCAACCGAGCCGAAAGCGCCCTGCTGAGCCGGATACCCATGGCACCCTTGTCGACCTTGCCGGAGCGATCCTCAAGGAGAACATAGGCCAGAAGCTGCTCCCTGTTCGCATCGAGCAGAACCAGAACCTGATCGACGCCCTCTTCTTCCTGAAGCAGGCTCTCGATTTCTCCAACCTCGATGCGATAGCCGCGCAATTTGATCTGGAAGTCGGTTCGTCCGACGAAGTCCAGATTGCCGTCCGGCCTGCGCACGACAAGGTCACCTGTTTTGTAAAGGCGGGAGCCCGGCGTCAATGTCCGGTCATAGGGATCGGGAACGAATTTTTCGGCCGCAAGCGCCGGCCGGTCCCAGTAGCCACGGCTGAGGCTTATGCCACCAATGTGCAGCTCTCCCGGCACGCCTTCGGGAACGGGATCCATATAGGCGTCGAGGACGAGGAACGAGGTGTTATCCAGGCGACCGCCGATCGGCACCTTGCCGCTTCTGGAATGTGCCTCTTCCACCAGCAATGCACCAGCCCAGATCGTCGTCTCGGTCGGGCCATAGACATTCCAGAGAGAACCGATCTTTTGAATGAGCCGGCCGGCAAGCTGGGCATCGAGAGCTTCACCACCGCATAGTCCGGTGAGGGATTTTTTTCCTTCCCAGCCGCTGTCCAGCAGCATTCTCCATGTGGCGGGGGTCGCCTGAAAATGCGAAATATCATATTCGCCGATTGTCCTTCCCAGCTTCTCGGGTTGAAGCAAAAGGTCCGGTTCGCGCATGACGGCCGTGGCGCCGACGCTCAATGGCCAGAGCATTTCCAGAACGGAGATGTCGAATGCCGGCGTCGTCACCGAGAGCACCCGGTCTCCAGCCCCTATACCGGGGTGGCGCGCCATGGACTGGAACTGATTGAGCAGGCCCGTATGCGTAATCGGCACTCCCTTGGGTCGCCCCGTGCTGCCGCTTGTGTAGAGAATATAGATGTCACTGTTATCAGGCATCGCCGGAAGCCGGGCATCCGGCTGATCTTCAAGATGATGAACAGGATCGATGCAGGCAATGCCAGGGAAAAGCCCCGCATTGTCAGTCAGCACCAGAACCGCTGCGGCATCCTCCAGCACGTAACCGATCCTGTCTGCCGGGTGGCGCGGATCGATCGGAACATAGACCGCGCCGGCCTTTATGATCGCAAGGAAAGATATGATGCAGCTCGCCTGCCCCGGCAGCGAAACCGCCACGCGCATTCCCGGTTTCACCGGCCGGTCCAGTCTCAGAAGCGCTCTTGCGAGATTATTCGACGCCTCTTCGAGCTGACTATACGTCCAGCTCCTGTCCAGGCATTCAATGGCAATCTTTTCGGGATGGAGACGTGCCGCACCGCTTATCAGGTCGTGCACCCTCTTGACCGGGAGAGGCCGCGCCACGAGCGCGCCCGCCGACAGAAGACCCTCACGCTCGCCGGCGGAGATATATTCGAAGGTCGGTAAAAGCGCGTCGGGGGAAGCAACGACCGACCGCAGCAGGTTTTCAAAATGCTCCAGCTGCCGCTCCATTCGCACCGCCTCGAACCGACCGGACCGGTACTCGACGGTGACGAGCGCGCCCGATGCGCGCTCCATGATCATCCAGCTCATGTCGAGCTTTGCTTCCGCGACCGGTATCGCTTCCTGCCTCACCCGCAGGCTGGCATTGCCCAGATCGAAGCCCTGCGCATTCTGCTGCCTGTAGCCCTGGGTCTGGACCTGAAAGGAAATCTGGAATGGCGAATTTTCCACCCCTTCGCGGTTGCTGCCCAGCACATCCATCAACTCCGCAAAGGGATAGTCCTGATGTTCCAGCGCGTTGGCGAAATCTTCCTGTATGCGTCTCGCCCAGTCCCGGAATGACATGGCCGGGCTGAGATCATTGCGCAACACGATCGTATTGGTGAACAGGCCAATCAATCCTGCCAAATCGGGATCGCTCCGACCGGCAACGGGGACGCATACGGCAAGGTCACGGCGACCGGTATAGCGATGGTGCAAAAGCTGGAAAACGGCGGCAAACACCACAAAGGTCGTCGTACCGAGCCTGGCGGCCAGAGCAGACACTTCCGCCATCAGATCCCGCGAAATCTCCTTCACCAGCGTTTCGCTGGCCATGTCAGCCGTTTCGTGGCGGGGATAGTCGGCCGGAAACTCCTGCGGCTCGAGATTTTGCAGCCGGTTGACCCAGTATTGTTTTTGCCGCTCGTAATCCTTCGTGCCGGTCCATTTTTGCCTCGCGCGGACAAAGTCGCCATAGGATTGCGGCAAGGGATCGAGAACCGGTTCCTGACCGTTCGCCACAGCAGCGTAACACAACGAAAATTCGCGCATGAGAATGCCGCGCGACCATCCGTCGGCAACCGTGTGATGAAAGACGAACACAAGAATATGCTCGTTTTCTCCAAGCTGCAGCAGATGCGTGCGCATCAGCGGCGCCTTGGACAGATCGAAAGGGGTGCGGGCGATCCGGCCTATCGCCTCGTCACAATCGGAATCAGACATGTTCCGGCAATCGGAAACGACCAGTTCGGGCACCATACTGCCGTGAACCTGCTGCCACGGCCTTCCCTCTTCGAGCGGAAACGCCGTGCGCAACGGCTCGTGCCGCGCGACGAGAATTTGAAGCGTGCGGATGATGGCGTCGTGGTCCAGCGGGCCATCAATATGCCACCTGAACGGAATGACATAGGCCGAACTATCAGGGTAGATCTTCTGCTGCAGCCAGAAATGCATCTGCGATGACGTCAGCGGCAATCGCCCGGCAGCTCCGCCAGCATCGCCGTCGTCAGGAGCAACATCCTGCCAGGACATGCCGCGTGCTTCAAGCTGCGAGCGCAGCCGTGCCCGCTGCTCCGGGTCAAGATTTGCGATGCGGTTACGCAATAGAGCAATCGTCTCGGCATTCGACATCATCGCTAATCCTTCAGACCGCTCTGGCAATGCGAACCGGCGGGCGGTTTGCTTCCACGAGTTTCAGCAGAAATGGCAGGCTGCCCATGACGAGGTCGTAATCCTGAACGAAATCGATCAGGCAGGCGATTTCATCGACGCCCATCTCCGCCAATGTGTCGACCGTCGACTGGCAGCTTTCCGGCGTGCCGATCAGCGACCTGCCTTTCATGAAACCCTCGATGCCGAACTCGATCAGGCTGTCGAGGTCGTCATCGCTGAAGTTATCGAGCGTAATGTCGACACCCATGCTCCGCCCAAGGCCTTCGAGAAGATGATAATGCGTGCGAAGATAATCTCCGAAAGGTTTGGAAACATTTGATTTTACCTTACCGGCATCATCGCCCAGAAACGTGTGGACCATCATGCTGACGGTTCCCGCCGCCGGATCATGCCCATGTTTTTCCCGCGACTTGCGGTAGGCCTCGATCTTCGGCGCAAGCGACTCCGTCGTCTCACCAAGCAGGGCCGTCAGAACATTGAGGCCACGGCGGCCTGCTTCGATGAAAGTCTCCGTGGACTGGCATGCAACCCAGAAGGGGATGCGCGACTGCACGGGCCGCGGCAGGGTTTTTGCGTCAACGATGTTACCGTCCGCATCCTCGAATGCGACCGCCTCGCCGGCGAGAAGACGGCTGATCTGCTCATAAGAGCGCCACATGGTGCTGCGGCGGTTCCCGTGCGGTTCCTTCGAGAAGACGAATTCGTCTTTGGTCCAGCCGGCCGCAATCGCAATGCCTGCCCTGCCGCCGGACAGATTATCGACGACCGCCCATTCCTCCGCCACGCGGGCAGGATGATGCAGGGCCGCAACGACGCTTCCGGCCCTCAGCTGTACCTTGCGCGTGACCATCGCCAATGCGGCACTGACGATCGAGGGATTGGGGTAGAGGCCCCCAAATGCGTGGAAATGCCGTTCCGGCACCCACAGTGCCTCCAGGTCATTCGCATCCGCAAACTGTGCGCTGTCCATCAACAGGCGGTAGTTTTCCTGACCCGGACGCGACCCGTCACCGTCAAAATAAAAAAGGCTGAATTTCATCAGAATGATCCCGATTGTGTGTGTGCGTTATCGGCGTCTTCAACGCCCGGCCTCGACGTCATCAAGCATCGAGGCAAGCATATCCGCCTCATGGTTGCGGGCGTCGAGACCCTCCTGAATGACCCTGGCGAGGCCGGCGGCCGTCGGTGCGTCGAAAAGCAGGGCCCGCATTGGAATTTCAACGTCGAAGCGCTTTCGAAGCCGGGCGACGACCTGGATGGCGAGCAGCGAATGCCCGCCGAGTTCGAAGAAATTGTCGGCAACGCCGATACCATTTATCCCTAGGAGCTCCGCCATGATGGCGACGACTTCTTCCTCAAGCGGCCCCTGCGGCGCGGCATAGGCGGCCGACACCCCGCTGCGGGCGGATTTCTGGCCGTTCACCGTGGTGTCGTCGGAACCCTGGACGTCCGCTGCCGGACGGTTTTCGAGATCATAGGGCGTGACGACGATTGACGCCGGCGAAGCCTGCGAAAGCACCAGCGCCGTGATCTGCCAGACCTCCTCCGGGGTTATTTCCCGATGGGCGGCATGGCCAGCCTCCGTCGCGTGAACCGACGCGCAGGCATCCCAGTTGACGGATTTCCAGACCGGACCAGACGCGTGCCTTTTTGCGGAGACGAAAGCATCCAGATAGGCATTTTCCGCAGCGTATCGGCCAAGGCCTTTGCCACCAACGATCGATGAGAGCGACGACTGGACAAGCACGAAAATGTCGCTGCGCTGTCCAAGAACGCGATCAAGGGCGTCAATGGTGCCGGATTTTACGGCCTGAAGGCTTTTGGCGTCGAAACTTTCATTGCCGAGCAGCCCGAAATACTGGTCCCCCATCGCGGCCGTGTGGAAAACACCCTTCACGGTGCCGAGGCTTTTTTCTCCCTCCTCCAGTGAGGAGCGAAGCCATTGCGCCTCACTCACATCCCCCGAAAAGAGAAGATAGTCCTTACCGGGGGTTCCGAGCGATCTGAGCGTCTGGATGAAAAGGCTGACCGGATGACGGGGGCTGTGAGATGCAAGCCAGCGCTCCCAGTCCGGCACCAGCGGAATTCCCGTACGACCCGCCAGAATGACTTTTGCTCCAGCTTTGATGAGCGCGCGGGCATAGACAAGCCCCAGCCCTCCCAGAAGTTCGCCTGTGACAAGATAGGTTTCACCGGGCTTTGCAAGGGAACCGGCTTCAACATCGCTGAGTTCGACCCGCTCATGGGAGAGCGCAAACAAAACACCGTCGCGAAGGGCATAAATCTGCTCCCCTTCGACCAGAGGCGAAGAGACGACATCCCGAAGGCATTTTGCGGCATTTGCGTCAGGCAGGCCCTGAACATCGATACTGCGGCACGATAGTCCCGGCAGTTCCTGGCTCAGCATCCGCGCCAGCCCGTTAATCCGGGCTTTGGCGGGCTGAACCTCATCGGCGGCAAAAATACCGTGCATGGACCTGCCGATGAATGTCACATCCGGACGCAGGGCGCCACCGGCAAGCGTTCTGGCAAGAGCAAGCGCAAAATTCCACGCGGCGTCCGGCAGGTCCGTATCTGCCAAGCCGAAACCGCTGATGATCTGATCCGGCGTCCAGTTCTTTTTGGCGAGATCGTCGAACAGGGCAAGCAGATGCTCGGCGCTCGCCGGATCGATCGTATAGGCTTTCTCCGCAGCGCTGAATGTCGCTCCCTCACCCACAAGAACCGCATCGATCCCGTGCGGAATTTCCGGAAGAGCCGCGCCGAAAACAAGCCAGCGACCTTTGGCGGCTGCCGATACGTCGATTTTCAACGGCCGCGTCTTCCACACCGGCTGATGGAACCATTCGGCCATCGGTCTGTGGGTTGCGGCAGCAGCCGTTTCCCGCCCAACCGTGGGTGGCGCAATCCAGTATGATTGCCGCTCGAAATGATAACCCGGCAAACCCACACGGCGGCGCGGCGATCCGTCTTCAAGCGCCTCCCAGCGGACATCGATGCCCGCCAGCCATAGCTGTCCGAACGCCAGCAATGCATGGTCGGCAGCGTCGGTCGTTCCGGCCGCATCCGGCAGGGACGTGACAATGCGGCAATCATCATTCGCCTGCTGGCGCGCCAGCCTTGACAGCGTCGAGCCGGGCCCGACCTCCAGCAGAACGGGAGCGGAAAGTTCGAGAAGATGTTTCATCCCGCCGCTGAAATTTACCGCCCTGCGAAGATGTTCGGTCCAGTATGCCGGGCTGCGGGCCTCTTCGGGTCGCAGCCAGTTTCCGGAAAGATTGGACATCACGTCGATTGCCGGCACAGAGAGAGCGATGTCGTCGAACAGGCCCGCAAACTCCTCAAGGATCGGCTCCATCGCCGCACTGTGAAACGCATGCGATGTCCTGAGCAGCCGGCAGCCGGCCCCGTCCTTCTCCAGCCGTTCGGCAAAACGATGCAGAACCTCCGTATCGCCAGCAACAACGCAGCTACCCGGGCCATTCACGGCAGCTATTTCCAGCCCCTCATCCAGCCGGGCGCGCAGATCAGCCTCGGGCAACATGACCGACAGCATTCCGCCGGCGGCGCAACCCTGCATCAACCGCCCCCGTGCTAGCACGAGGAAAATGGCATCCTTCAGGGAGAACACGCCGGCGAGGCAGGCGGCGACATATTCGCCAACGCTGTGGCCAATCATGGCCCGCGGCTGCAAACCCTTGTGCATCCACATTCTGGCCAGCGCATATTCGACGGCAAATAGCGCAGGCTGGGCACGGTCCGTGCGGTCCAGCCCGGTATCGGAGGCATCCGGCCCTGCAAGAAGCAACGCCCGGATTTGAAGATCGTCCGGTATCCATGACAGGCATTCATCGAGTGCTGCCCGGAAGTGCTCTTCGCGCTCATAGAGTGACCGGGCCATTCCCACATGCTGGCTACCCTGACCCGGGAACATGAATACCAGGCTTGGGTCATGCTGCGGGATCTGGCCTGTGGCGAAACCGGGCCCCGAGGCGACTTTCAGTCTCTCGGCGGCGTCGGATAATGTCGTCGCAAGCGTGATGGAACGGTGGTTGAAGGTCTCTCGTCCCGTCTGCAGCGTATGGGCAACATCGGCAAGGGACACCCCCTGATGTTTTCCGGTTTTCGAAAGCGCATCCGAAAGGGAAGATTGCATTGCGGCGAGCGAGGCCGCCGAACGCGCCGAGAGCGGCAGCAGCAGCGCGCCCGTCTCGCCTTCCGCCGATTCCTGTCGTGCGGGCGCTTCCTCTATGATCACATGGGCATTGCTGCCCCCCATGCCAAATGCGCTGATGGCGGCACGGCGCGGCCTGTCGGCATCGGCTTTCCAGTCGGATTTGCCTGCCGCCACCCGGAAGGGGCCGCTTTCGAAATCGCAGGCGCTGCTGGGCGTCGTGAAGTTGCCGCTTGGCGGCAGGCATTCATGCCGCAGGGCAAGGACAGTCTTGATGAGCCCGCCAATGCCGGCCGCGGCATCCATATGCCCGACATTTCCCTTGAGCGAACCGATGAGGCAAGTCCGGCCTTCGGCGCGAAGCGACGGCCCGTAGATACGGTTCAGCGCGGTCAGTTCGATCGGATCGCCGATCGCAGTCGCGGTCGCATGAGCCTCCACATAATCCACTGCCGAGGGAGCGATGCCCGCATTGGCCAGCGCTTTCTTGAGGACAGAGGCCTGGCCTTTGACGCTCGGAGCCGTCAATCCAACCTTGGAGCTGCCGTCGTTACCGATCGCCGACCCGGCAATAACGGCATAGACCGTATCGCCGGCCGCCCTCGCATCGCCAAGGCGCTTCAGGATCACGGCGCCAACGCCGTTGGTGAATATGGTGCCATTGGCAGCCGCATCGAATGGCCGGCATTGGCCATCGGGAGCACCGATGCCCCCAGCCTCATAGAGATAACCGGCAGGTTTGGGTTGGCCGATGGAGACAGCACCCGCCACCGCCATCTCGCATTCGCCCGAAAGCAATGCCTGAACGGCGAGATGCACCGACACCAGACCGGTGGCGCAGGTTGCCTGAACGCCCACACTCGGACCCTCAAGATCGAGGTGGTAAGCCACGCGCGATGCGATCATGCCGGAAACATTGCCGAGCCCCGCCTGCAGCGGTGCCACGCTGTCGCGCAGGGACGGGTCGGAATGAATATGGGTGAAGTGATAGTTCAGCGAACCGCCGGCATAAACACCCGTGCGGCCCCGGCTTTTCCCGCTTCCGTAACCGGCATGTTCCAGCGCGTTCGAGGCGCATTCCAGAAACACCCGTTGCTGCGGATCAAGCAGCTGGGCTTCCCTTGGCGCATAACCGAAAAACCCGGCATCGAAAGCGGTCGGATCGCTGAACCCGCCCCAGACCCTGACATAGTCGGGCTGCCCCGACAATTGCGGATCGACACCGGCGCTTTGGAGATCCGCATCCGTGACCGCCGTTAATCCGGAGCCGCCGTCAGCAAGCAGCTGCCAGAAACCGTCAATATCATCGGCACCGGGAAAACGGCCCGCGAGGCCGATGATCGCGACTCGCTCGTCATGGCGTTTCTGGAAAATCTCCAGACGCTCTCGCGCGTCTCGCAATATTCCGAGCAATGTCGCCTGATCGGGCTGACTGCCGGCCCCGGCCTGTTGTTTTACGTTCATCGGCGATGGCTCCGATCATCGATTGCATGAAAAGCGTGAGATTATTTTCGGCCTGTTCCAGCCTGCAGAAGCGATGACAGGGCAGCCAGTTCGGACGACAGGTCACTTTCTTCCCCCGCTTCGTCCGACCGGGAATTCTGCGCCGGCGTCTCCTGCACTTGCGTCGTTACCTCGGGGGCGAGGAGATCACTGCACAGATGCTCCACCAGCGCATCGATCGTCGCATGCTCGAAAAACAGCGTCGGTTGCGTTCTGATACCCAATTCACGCTCCAGCGTTCCGGCAAGGCCGACAAGCGCCACGGAATCCAGTCCGAGATCAAAAAAACCGGCATTTGCAGCAGGCAGGGTTCCAGCAGGAAGACGGGAAAGCCATGAAACTTCCTCCCTGATCCACTGCCGAAGCAAAGCCTGATGCCGGGATCGGTCAACCCGAGACAATTGTTGTGCCCAGTCGACAACCGCACCCGGGTCAGCAACCGGCGTGAAACTCGCTTGCGGGGCGGCCTCCCAACGCTCGACCACCTTGAGATTGTCGTTCAGCAAATCCTGGCGGCAGGCAAAACGCCGGACCTTGCCGCTCGGCGTGCGCGGCAGGCTGCTGGGGCGGATGAGGACGATGGTGGCAAGCTTGAGTTTGTGAACACGGGAGATGGCCCCGCGAATGGCGTGCAGAACGGCTTCGGCATCCAGATTGCGCAGACCATCACGGGTAAGCTCGCAGACGAGACCGACCTGTTCCTCACCATCCACATCAAGCGCAAAAGCACCCGCCCGCCCCTGTGCGAGCGCGGCATGCGACGAGAAGGCGGTCTGCTCTATGTCCTCGGGGTGATGGTTCTGCCCCCTGATGATGATGAGATCCTTCAGACGACCGGTAATGAAATATTGCCCGTCATGGCGAAAGCCAAGATCGCCCGTGCGGCGCCAGCCACCCTCACCGGCAATTTTCTGGTCGAAACTTTCAGCGCTTGCTTTTGCCCTCGCCCAGTAACCGGGCGTAACATTCGGACCACGGATCCACAATTCGCCGACCTGCCCATCGTCGAGCAGCCGGTTTTCCTCGGGCTCCATGACAACGATCTCGATATCCGCTCCGGGACGGCCGCAGGCCGCAAGTTCGATTGCATCATGCTCATCCGCACCAGCGGGGAGCGGCAGCGCCGTTCCCTGCTTCGCCAGCGTTTCACGCTCGAAGCTCCGCAATTGCGGCGGATCGGACGGTGCATTTCCGGTCAGGAAAAGCGTGGCTTCGGCCTGGCCATAGCAGCAATAAAAGGCTTCGTGCCGAAAGCCATGGTCGGCAAACAGCGCGCTGAAGCGCCTCAGCGTGTGCGGGCGCACCGGCTCCGCACCATTATAGGCGATCCGGACCGTGGAGAGATCAAGCTGCGCGGCGGCTTCTTCACTGTAGCGGTCAGCACAATGCTCATAAGCGAAATTCGGTCCGCCGATAATGGTTGCCCGGTTTTGCGTCGCCAGTTCAAGGAACCGCAGCGGCCGTCGCAGAAAGCTCGCAGGCGCCATGATCGACACCGGAAATCCGTTGAAGATGGGTGACAGGATGCCGTCGATCAGCCCCATGTCGTGATAATGGGGCAACCACGTCGCGGACCGATCCTCCGGGCCATAATGAAACGCGAGGCTGATCTGCCGCAGGTTGGCCATCAGATTGGCATGCGTGACCATGACGCCTTTCGGATCACTGGTCGAACCGGATGTATATTGCAAAAATGCAATCCGGCTGCCGTCGAGAACCGCTGGAAGGCTCGAGGAAGGCGTAAGATCCTGCAGCGGAATATTGGGATCGGCGCCTGAAGGCGCAAGGCAAAATCCATGGCCGACGGCCCTCTGAAGCGGTTCCAGCAGCTCCTTCAATTCGGCGGCGCACACTATTCCCGAGATGCCGGCGTCTTTCGCAATATGCAACCAACGGTGTATTCCCTCATTCCGCCGCGGCGCCGGGACAGGCACCGGAACGGCACCGGCATGCAGGCATCCGAGAAAGGCTGCGATGAAGGCGAGACCGGGCGGGTAAACGATGAGGACCCGGCCGCCCTGCCCGACAAGACCCGTTCTGGAAACCTCGTCGGAAACAATTTTAACGCGAGCGTTCAGCTCTCCCCATGTCCAGCCATCACTGCGACTTTCGTCGACCGCGCCTGGATCGTCAGGATAAAAACGAAAGGCCTCATCTGCTGGACGGTCGGCGGCGATGTCCTCAAGCCTATGTATTATTGTTATAAAATCTCTTTCCCCAGATGGCTTTCGAGCGAACATCGGTATGATCTGCATCTGAAAAAGCTCCTGACGTCGGGACATCAATATTCGCGACGAGCAACCATAGGATGCTCACCGTTCCAATTGCCCATACTTATCCGCCAGCGGCAGTCGTCGCTGCTCGCCGCGTCTCGATGACAACAATTACCTCTTGCATATAATTCTTGAATCGCCTAGTCAAGAATAAGAAATTGAAATTGACGACCGGTTTCAGGCAGCTGAATATGCAATTGATAGTTGTTTCGCCGATGAGAACACTGCTGCTTGGTGCCAGCCTGAAAGGGCTTATTGCTGGTTCTCCGGATCGCGTGACGCCGATACAGCCAAGGGACGGCTTATGAATTACATCGAGCCAGTCGAAACCCTCATAACCCGGCTTCATCAAAACAATATCCGTGTCTGGATCGACGCCGGCAGCCTGAAATGCTCGGACCCTGACGGTCGCCTGAACGATGCCGTGATGAGCGAAATCCGGACCAGAAAAAACGACATTCTGGCATTCCTCAACATGGCGCACGCGGAGGCCGGTGCACCCGGCCAGACCAATATTCCTGCCCGCCACGAGACCCGCCCGCCGCTTTCATTCGCCCAGGAAAGACTGTGGCTGATCGACCAGATCTATCCGGGCTCTGCATTGCATCACATCTGCATTGCGCTTGACGTTCAAGGCACCCTCGACCTCGATGCGCTGAGGGCGGCGCTTGCCGCTGTCATGAACCGCCACGCGGTGCTTCGCGCCCGCATATACAGCGACAAGGGCGTGCCCGGACAAACCATATCCGCTGATTGTGACACGCCTTTTTCCGTCGTCAGTATTTCACCTGCCGATGCGGCAATCGAAGATGTCATTCATGCGGAAACGAGCAGACCCTTCGATCTTGCCGCCGAACCGCCTATCCGCCTGCTCGTCGTCAAATGCGGCGACGGCCGCCATGTCCTCGTTTTTACGCTGCACCACATATGCGCCGACGGCTGGTCCACTGAAATCCTGCTGAAAGACCTCGGCGCGTTTTACAGCGCGCAGGTGTCCGGCAGCGCGACGCCGGAAGCTGCGTTGCCGATACAATATGGCGACTTCGCCGCATGGCAGCGCCAGCGTCTGGCGGTGGAAACGGCAGGAGCACTCGAGGAATTCTGGAAACGGCACCTTTCGCAGCCTTTGCAGACCACGCAGCTGGTAACGGACATGGCGCGCACCGCAGGCCATGGCCATGCAGGTGAACTGCATGACTTCTCGATCGACAAAGCGACGACCGATGCGCTGCGCAAGATTGCCGCCGCGCATGGCACGACGTTGTTCACGGCGCTTTTTACCGCATTTAACCTGCTGATCCATCGCTATACCGGGCAGACCGATCTGGTGATCGGCACGCCCGTCGCCAGCCGCCCGCATGTGGAGACGGAAGATCTGGTCGGGCTGTTCGTCAATCCTCTTCCTGTCAGATCGCGTGTCGATCCCTTCGGCAATTTTGAAAATGCCCTGCGGCAAACACATGAGACCCTGCAGCAGGTCATCAGCCATCAGGACATGCCGTTCGAGCGCATCGTCGACATGGTCGGCGTGCAACGCGACCCCGACAGCCACCCGCTGTTTCAGATAAAATTTCAGCTCGACGCAGCACCACGCGAGCGCATCCGGCTTCCCGGGCTGGAAATGCGCCGGCTGGCGCGCCAGGACAAGGTTTCGAGGCTCGACCTGTGCCTTGATCTGCGCGAGACGGAGGCCGGGCTTTCCGGCACGGTCGAATACAAGACCGCACTGTTCCGCGCCGAGACGATCGGCCTGTTCGCCAGCCATTTCCAGCAACTGCTGAAATCCATCGTCGCCAACCCCTCCCTGCCGATCGCAACCCTTGCGCTTTTGACACGGGAAGAGCAGCAACAGCGGGTTTGCGACTTCAACAGCACGGCGCAGGAAAACGCTGGCCCGCACTACTTTCATGAGCTGTTCGAAGCACATGTGGCGCGCGCGCCGGACGCCGTGGCACTCATCATGCCGCGCGCGGATGACGATGACATCCTGACATATGGCGAACTCAACGCGCGCGCAAACAGGCTGGCGCGCCTGTTGCAGCGTAAAGGCGTGACGCCGGAAACCGTTGTCGCCATCTCGTTGCCGCGCAGTTTCGACATGATCGTCGCCTGGCTTGCGGTCTGGAAAGCAGGCGGTGCCTATCTGCCTCTCGATCCGGATTATCCCGCGGAGCGGATTGGCGCGATGCTGTTGGATGCACGCGCCCGGCTTGTCGTCAGCCACAGCTCGATCGATCTCCCAGCGACAGCCGACCGGCTCAATCTGGATGAGGATTTCCCCGACGACGAACGCGCCGACAATCTTGAAACGGTCACGCATCCGTCACAGCTGGCTTATGTGATCTACACGTCGGGATCGACAGGCAAGGCAAAGGGCGTCCTTGTCGATCATAGCGGGCTGATCAATCTGACGAGGGACAAGATCCGCGCCTGCGACGTCAGGCCCGGCGATTGTGTGCTGCAATTCTTCAGCTTCAGTTTTGATGCCTCCATTCCCGAACTCGTCATGAGCCTTGGCGCCGGCGCCAGGCTTCTTCTCCTGCCCGGATATGCAACGCTTCCCGGCGCCGAACTGGCCGACATCCTGCACACGCGACAGGTAACGCACCTGACGATGACGCCATCGGCCCTGCTTTCCCTGCCGGTCGACGACCTGCCATCGCTGCGCACCGTTCTGGTCGGGGGAGAAGTTCCTATGCCGGAACTCATCGAAAGATGGGGAAAGAACCGTCGTTTCATCAATGCCTACGGCCCCACCGAAACCACCGTCAATGCCAGCATGGTCGACATGGGAGGCGGGCGCGCCGGCCTGCCGGTGCTGAGGCCTGCGGCAAACAAGCAGCTCTATGTGCTGGATGATAATCTCGAGCTGTTGCCCTTCGGCGTGCCGGGAGAACTTCATATCGGCGGTTGCGGCATTGCCCGCGGTTATCACGACCGGGCGGCCCTGACGGCCGAACGTTTCGTTCCCGATCCATTTGCCACAAACGGGAGAGCGGGCGTGCTCTACCGCACCGGCGATCGCGCCGTGCTGCTTGCCGATGGTCGTGTCCACGTGTCAGGGCGGCTGGACAGCCAGGTCAAGATCCGTGGATACCGCATTGAGCCCGGGGAAATAGAGGCCGGCCTGCTTGCCCACCCGTCCATCGTTTCGGCGACTGTGGCAGTGCGTGACGACGGACGCGGCGGCAAAAGGCTTGCCGCCTATGCGGTTCCTCAAACCGATGAGGACGTGGCAGTCAGACCCACGCCGTCGGAGATCCGCGCATGGCTGGCACACCGCCTGCCGAAATTCCTTGTGCCCGACACGTTCGACTGGCTTGACGCGTTGCCGCTCACCGTGAACGGCAAGATCGATCCCTCAAGGCTTCCCGCGCCGCGCACCGAAACAAACCCCGATGGCCGGGCGCCTGAAGGCGCAACGGAAATCCGGATAGCCAGCGCATTCGGGCATGTTCTGAATATTGATCAGGTTGCCGCAACCGATGACTTCTTCGCGCTTGGCGGCCACTCGCTGCTGGCCACGCGTTTCTGCGCCGTCGCGAAAGAAAAATTCGGGCTCGATATCGGCGTTCTCGATCTTTTCAACGCCTCCACGGTGGAAGCGCTGGCGAACCGTCTGCGGACCAGAGACGCCGGCGATAGCGGCAGCGACGAAGAAACCCTGCTGCTGAAGCGCGATATAAAGCTAGATGAGGCAATCCGCCCGAGTGCGACGGCAAGAGCGGAAAGCGGTACCGCCCACGTCTTCCTGACGGGCGCGACCGGCTTTCTCGGCACCTATCTGCTCCACGAGCTGCTTCGCGACCCGGCGAAAAAAGTCACCTGCCTGGTGCGTGGCGATGACGGAATGAACCGCCTGCGGCAGGCCTTCCGGCAATATGACCTGCCCCAATCCGTGCTGACGGAGCGTGTGACGACATTGTCGGGCGAGCTTTCCAAACCAAATCTCGGGCTTGCCGCGGCAGACTACGACCATATTGTCCGGAATGCCGATTGTATTTTCCACAATGGCGCGGAAGTGCACCATCTGCATCGGTATGAGCGGTTGCGCGAGACCAATGTGCTTGGAACCCGCGAAGTTCTCAAACTGGCCTGCGCCGGGGCGGGGCGGCATGTTCATTACATCTCGACACTCAGTGCGCTGACGCCGCGCCGCGGTTCCGGCAGCGATGCCAGACCTGTCTGCGAACTGGAGAGCGTGGAAGGGTTTGACCCACCCGCCGGCGGTTATAACCGGAGCAAATGGGTGGCGGAGCATCTCGTCAACGAAGCCGGAAAGCGGGGATTGCCGGTGACGATCTACCGACCGGGAGCGATATCCGGCGACAGCGTTACCGGCGCCTTCAACGGCTCGGACATATTGTGCCGTCTGGTGCAAGCCTATCTCTACACCGGCACAGCGCCGGAAGGCGAAAGGCTGCTCGATATGCTGCCGGTCGACCATGTGGCCCGGGCGATTGTCCATCTTTCCGGCAAGCCGGCTTCGGCGGGACAGGTTTTCCATCTCATTCATTCCTCCCCCGTTTCAAGCGCCCGGCTCTTCGAGGCCTGCGAAATGGAAGGGATCGAGCTTAAGCGGATTTCGCAGCGGGAATGGCAGGACATGCTGGGCGATGTGGCGCGTGGAACGCCAGACCACCCGCTTTATCCATTGCTGGGACTGCTGCGCTCGCCTTCCGCCGCCGGCAAGAGCGATGAAAAACAGACGCGCAACTTCGATTGCCACCTCACGCAGGCGGCAATGTCCGACGCACCATTCCGCGAACCGGCCCTGACATTCGAGCTTTTGCGAACATATCTGCGCGCATTTGCCAAGGCCAACTTTCTGAACGCGACGTCCGATGACGCGCGAAAGCAGGGTGAACGATGAGCACAGTCATATCAAGCGAAGCCGGCAATTACGACCATTGGGCCTGGCTCTACAACCACACGCTTGGCCCGCGCTATAGCGAGCAGAAGATCGAGCCCCTGGCACGCGCGGTTCTTTCGCAACTGCCCGACGGCGCTTCGGTTCTCGATCTCTGCTGCGGAACGGGACATCTTGCAAAGCTGATGGCTGCGCGCGGATATGCCGTGACCGGGCTGGATGGTTCGCAGGACATGATAAACCATGCCCGCGGCAATGCGCCCGATCTTGAATTCGTTCTGGGGGACGCGAGGGATTTCACCTTTGAACAACCCTTTGACGGCGTGGTGTGCACCAGCGCATCGTTGAACCACATCCAGAATACCGAAGACCTGCAGAAGGTTTTTTCAAGCGTTCGCCGTTGCCTGAAGGATAACGGAATTTTTGCTTTCGACATCAACCATCCCGGCCAGATGGTGCGCTACTGGCGCGATGTGCCGGCTGAGGGTGAACTCACCGACGATTATGCCTGGCTGATCACGCCTCGATATAATTCACGGTCGAACGAGGGGTCCTTCACGGTTGAAATCCATACGAGGTCAAAAGAGGCGGGCTTCTCCCCGGTGGAGGCGGCATACAGGCTGGCGGCCCGGCTGCTTTCCAATCGCCGGCGGCTCGCTCTCATCGCCCGCTTCGGCATTCCCGGAAAGAACTGGCAGCGTCACTCCGTGACCAACCCTGTCTGGGGGCACAATCTGGAAACCGTGACCGAACTTCTCCGGGCATCGGGCTTTTCGGTGAAAATGCGAAGCACCGATGGCGGTCCGGTGACCGATGAGAGGGCGGTCTACTTCCTCTGCACGAAGATTGCCGGCGACAGCGCGGGGCAGGAAGTCACACAGGAGGCCGTCGAATGAATATTCACAACAATCCCGGCCCAGCGGCTGCCCCCGCGACCGACCCTGTCACCACAATCGTTGCCAGCTTCAATCTCAAGACACCGGGTTCGAAGCGCGCCGCCGCCTATAACCGGGATTTCCTTTCGGACAAGAGCTCGATCGGCCTTCCCTTCACGATGCAAACCAAAGAGGCCCTGTATCCCATCGTCGCCACCCACGCGGAAGGCGCCTATTTGCAGGACATCGACAACAACAGATATGTCGATATTCTCATGGGCCTCGGCACCAATCTCTTCGGCCATAATCCGTCCTTTATCCGCACGGCAATCGAAGCGCAGCTGGCCAAGGGCTTTGCACTTGGGCCGCAATCGGATCTGGCCGGCGAGACCGCGGAACTGTTTTGCCGCATCACCGGAAAAGACCGCGTCACATTCAGCAATACCGGCACCGAAGCCGTGCAGACGGCCATGCGCATAGCCCGTGCCGCAACGGGGCGCGACAAGATCGTGCTGTTCACAGGTTCGTATCACGGCCACTCCGACCCTGCCCTGCATAAGGCGACCAAACTTGAATATATCCGCAGGGGCGCGTTGCTGCGGTCTCATCCGGCATGGCTGGTGGCGCTGAAGCCGCTCCTGAGACGCATGGTGCTGACGAAAGCAGTTCCCGGCTTTTCGGGCGTCGCCCCTTCCTCCGCCCGCGATATCGTGCTGCTTGAATACGGCAATCCCCGTTCCATCGATTATATCAGGCGTCACGGCGAAAGCCTTGCCGGCGTGCTCGTCGAGCCCGTTCAAAGCCGGAACCCGGAACTGCAGCCGCGCGAGTTTCTGCATGAATTGCGAAGCGTGACCGAAAAGACCGGAAGCGCGCTGATATTCGACGAGATGATCACCGGCTTCCGCGTCGCACCCGGCGGCGCGCAGTCCCATTTCGGCATAGATGCTGATATTGCCACCTATGGCAAAATCGCCGGCGGCGGGTTGCCGCTGTCGCTCATCGCCGGCAAGGGGCGGTTCATGGATTTCGTCGATGGCGGAGCATGGGCTTACGGCGACAGCTCCTTCCCGAAAGTGGCCCCGACATTTTTTGCCGGAACCTATTGCCGCCATCCGCTGGCGCTCGCAGCCGCAAAGGCGGTTGCGACGCGGTTGCTGGAAGACGGACCGGCCCTGCAAGAAAGCCTCAACGCCAGGACCCAGGCATTCGTGGAACGGCTGAACGGCACGCTCAAAGATGCGGGGTTGCCCGTTGCGTTCATGAGCTTCGGTTCGTTCTTTGCCATATCCGCTGCCCGCAGCCGCATCTCACCGCAGGCTGTCACCATGCTTTCCTTCCTTCTTCTGACCTCCGGCGTTCACCTTCGTGCCGGAGACCGCGGCGGTTTTCTCTCAACCGCCCACAGCGATGACGACATTACCTTTGTTCACGACGCTGTTCTGCAAGGCCTGACGGCTCTGGCGGACCACCGTCTTCTCGACAGACATTGATCGGAGTGACCACCATGAATTCCCAGACCCCGGCTGAAGACCTGCACTACAACGTCGTGATCAGCGACGAGGAGCGATATTCGATATGGCCGGTCTACAAGGCGGTCCCGACAGGTTGGCGACCGAGCGGCTTTTCCGGATCGAAGCAGGCGTGCCTCGATCATATCGAGGTGGAGTGGACCGACATGCGCCCCTTGAGTTTGCGGCGGCTGATGGACGGCGAGGCCGTAAACACAACCAGCGTGCAAGAATAGGACGTGACCCCATGGACGACCAACCATGGCCAAGCCCGGTGCCCCGCGAGGACGCCGGACCGGACAGGGACTGGCTTGCGCAGGATGCCATTCTTGATCTGCTCCTGCCGGAGGCACTGGTACCGGTAATAGTGCCGGAAGAACACGAAAGAGCCCGCCTGCAGCACATCATCTGCGAGGCCCTCGAAGCGTTCACGCTGCATCATTCCGAATGCCGCGCGCGCATCGCCGCGCTTCTGGGCAACATGGAAAAGCCGATGTCCGACCCCGGCGTCGTGGATATCAGCGGCCTGCCGCTGACGTCCTTTCACGCCAATGACTATGACCGGTATTTCCGCGTGAACCGCATTACCACCGCCCAGCCCGCCCATGTTCTGCTGCGCAGCTTCCTGCAGGTCGCGCTGTCGGTTACCGATCTTTTCTGCCGGGCGCCACACCTGTCGGAAAAGGCCGCTAAAGCCCAGTTTGATGGTTTTAAGGTTCATGCAAGGCTTCTTGCAAGGTGCTTTGGCGTGGAGTGTGCAAGATGACCATTGCTTCCCCCTCGCCTTCCCGGATCTGGCGCGAATTCCACTGGGCGTTTTTCATGAACGTGCAGGGGCTGGTTCTGTGCCTTCGTCGTTTCAATATGCAGGTGCATGAGGGCAACCATGCCGAAGCGGACGGGGAATTGCGGGCCGCCGCGGTGCTTCTGCGCACATCTGCCAGCTCCATGGACCTCGCCGCCAGCTTCAGCAAGGCGGATTACGAAAATACCATCCGCGTCTCCATGACGCCGCCATCTGTCGAATCCGATGATTTCAGCGGGCTGATGTCGTTTGATCACGCCGTCCTCATTCAGGTCTGGCGTGAAATGAAGGACGTGTTCGCCACCCTGCCGGTCGAACTCCATGACGCACATGCGGAATTCGTCGCAGCCTACAAATATCTGGCGGAAGGGCATGTCGGCGTCTGCTCACGTTTCGTCGGCTCCGACGCCGGAAGCCTGCGATACGGCGACCGGAAGGCAATCGATACGCTCCAGCGTTTCGAACGCGGTCGCCTCGGCATGATCGATCCGCCCAAAAAAGGCTGCCCGTTCCACAAGTAACGTGCGTGTTCAATTTCTAATCCAGCGAGAACTGCATATGTCCGACTATACCAGCGCTTCAAACCAGGATCGGAACGCCTTTAGGGTCGCCGTCATCGGTATGGCAGGCCGCTTTCCGGGAGCCTCCGACATTGAGAGCTTCTGGGATAATCTGGTTCATGGCCGGGAGTCGGTCAAGGAATGGACCGACGAGGAACTAATCGCACTGGGTGTGCCGCCCGAGCAGCTTGTCGATCCGGATTTCGTGCGGGCTTCAGCGCCGCTGGAGGGCGCCGACCAGTTTGACGCTGAATTTTTCGGCTACAGCCCCAGCGAGGCGGAAATTCTCGATCCGCAGCAGCGGCTGTTCCTCGAATGCGCCTGGGCGGCGCTGGAGCGCGCCGGATATCAGGGCGACACTTTCGACGGTTCCATCGGCGTCTATGCCTCGAGCGGCTTCAATACCTATCTTCTGAACCTGCACGCCAATGCTGCGGTGCGCCAATCGATCAGCCCCTTTGAACTGTTCGTCGCCAACGACAAGGATTTTCTGGCGACGCGCACGGCTTACAAGCTCAATCTGCGCGGACCGGCCATGACGGTGCAGACGGCCTGCTCTTCATCACTTGTTTCCATCCATGTCGCGGCCCAGAGCCTCATTGCAGGCGAATGCGATATTGCGCTTGCGGGCGGCGTGACGGTTTCCCGTTCGCACGGATATGTAGCGCGCGAAGGCGGAATATTGTCTCCTGACGGGCATTGCCGGGCATTCGATGCGGATGCCGCCGGAACCGTTCCCGGCAGCGGCGTCGGCGTTGTCGTGCTCAAGCGCCTTGAAGATGCGCTTGCAGACGGCGACACGATCGATGCCGTCATCATCGGTTCGGCCATCAACAATGACGGCGCGCTGAAGGCGAGCTTTACCGCGCCGCAGGTGGACAGCCAGGCCATGGTCATAAGCGAGGCCCACGCCGCCGCAGGAATATCGGCCGATTCCATCGGTTATATCGAAGCGCATGGCACGGGAACATCGCTGGGTGACCCCATCGAGATCGCAGCGCTGACGCAGGCCTTTCGCAAGACGACGACGCGCACCGGATATTGCGCCATCGGCTCCGTGAAAACCAATATCGGCCACCTCGATACGGCCGCAGGCATTGCAGGCTTCATCAAGACCGTGCTTTGCCTCAAGCACGGCAGAATTCCCGCAAGTCTTCATTTCAAACAGGCAAACGCAAAGATCGACTTCCCGGCGAGCCCCTTTGCGGTCAATACGGCCCTGCGAGACTGGGATGCGGTGGAAAGCCCCCGGAGAGCCGGCATCAGTTCTCTCGGTATCGGCGGAACGAATGCGCATCTGGTGCTGGAAGAGGCACCAACCGACGCAGGCGCGCGCGCCAAGACGCAACCGGCATCGCCGCAGCTTCTGGTTTTTTCGGCGCGCAATGATGCAGCGCTCTCGGCACTGCTTTCGGCACAGGCGAAAGCGTTCGAGGCGAACCCGGAACTTGCGATCAACGACGTTGCCTTCACGCTGCGTCAGGGCCGGAAGGCTTTCAGCCATCGCCAGTCGCTGGTTGCGGATGATCTGGCGTCAGCCGCAACGGAACTGCACCGTCTTGCCGCGCAAAAACCATCCATTGCCGGCGGCACGCCGTCCGCGGTTTTCCTGTTTCCCGGACAGGGAAGCCAATATGCCGGAATGGGCAAGGATCTCTACGAGCGGGTGGAGCTTTTCCGTGCGCCTTTCGATGCCTGCGCGGATCGTCTTTCCAAGATCATGCAACGCGATTTCCGCGCTGATCTCTTTGCCGGACATGAGGATATCCATAATACGGATTTTGCCCAGCCGGCGCTGTTTGCCGTGGAATATGCCCTTGCAAAGGCATGGATGGCGCGGGGTGTGATACCGCAGGCGCTCCATGGCCACAGCATCGGCGAATATGTGGCTACCTGCCTGGCGGGCGTCTTCGATCTGGATACGGCACTTTCGCTTGTGGTGGCGCGCGGCCGGTTGATGCAACAGGCCGCCCCCGGTGCAATGCTTGCGGTCGTTCATCCCGACGCGCCGATCGACCGCTGGCTTAACGCGGACATCGCCCTGGCGGCCAGCAACGCGCCGGGCCTCAGCGTCGTTTCAGGCAGCACGGACGCCATCGCAAGGCTTGAAACGGAACTCAAACAGGCGCGTTACGTGACGCGGCGGCTGAAGACCGGACATGCGTTTCACTCGCCGATGATGGCGCAGGCCGCAGCGCGCTATCTGGAGGAACTGCGAAATGTCAGGCTTTCCCCGCCATCCATTGCGATGATCTCCAATGTGACGGGAACCTGGCTGAGCGCCTCGCAGGCGACGGACCCGAATTACTGGGCCAGACATCTGGAACAGACCGTGCGTTTCGACGAGGGGATGCGAACCCTTCTCGGCATCGACAATACAGTCTTCATCGAGGTCGGACCCGGCTCGGCACTGTCGGGTCTCGTAAGCGAACAGGCTATCGCGGAAGACCGGATCATACCGTGCCTTGGCCGTGCCAGACCGGAAAACGAGACGGGCCAGTACCTTGCCGCACTGGGACAATACTGGCGGACCGGAGGCCATCTCGACTGGCAGGCCGTATCGGCTGAAGGCGGCCGCGTGCCACTCGCTACCTATCCGTTCCAGGGGCAGCGTTACTGGATTTCCGCCCAGACGGCAGAAAATCACGCGCCCGTCTCCACCGCCGTCGACAGCGCCAGAATCTACCGTCCGACATGGCAGCGCCTGCCGCCGGCAACCCCGGCAGATTGCAGAAACCGCCGTGTCCTGATCCTTAATGAAGGACGCATCGGCAAATCCCTCGCCGCACGGCTGGAAGGCGCCGGCGCTCAGGCCTATCGCGCCATTGAAGGCGACAGGTTCGACGAGTGCGATTTCCGCTGCTTCAGCCTTGCCGGACATTCCGCAGCGGATTTTGCCCGGCTGCTCGATACCCTGGGCGAACGCGGGGCTCTGCCACAGGACATCCTATATCTCTGGCCGCTGAATCCCGGCCGACGGGACGAGGTTACGACCCTGCTCAATCTCGTGCGGGCGCTCACCGCACAGGGGCACAAAAGCAATCTGACGCTGGTGACCAATGGCGCAACGGATGTCACCGGCCTGGAAAATCTCGACGAGCTGCAGTCTCAGTTGCCGGGCATCCTGAAGGTTGCGGGCCAGGAATATGAAGACCTGACCTGCAGGCACATCGATATCATGGTGGCGCAGGACATGGCGGATCAGGCGATTGCGGACCGCCTTCTGGCGGAATTCAACGGAAGCGGCCCGGTGGTCGCCATAAGGGGGCCACATCGCTGGTCGCATGGATTTGCGCCGCTCGACCTGCCTGAACCGCAGGCAGCCGCCCGCCTGAAGAAAAACGGCATTTATGTCGTGATCGGCAATATCGCCGAAGGTGTCGGCACTGCCTGGCTGGATCATCTGGCGAAAATATCCTGCACACGCCTGTCCGTGCTCCAATCCATCAAGGATGCGGAGACCGCCATTCGGTTGGATGCAGCTATCGATACGCGCCGGATCGACTGCAATGATCCTGCTGCCATCGGCGCGGCACTCGATGAGGTGGTGTCGAAGCATGGCCGGATCGACGGAATTTTTCTGAGCATGCCTCAGGCGAACCGGCAGGCGGCAGCGCCGCTCTCAATGATGGACGACACGCATCTCAGTTACAATGAAGCGGTTCGCATCGCGCCGCTGCAGGCGCTCATAAAGGCGATGGAGCAACGGCGGGCAGGTTTCTGCTGCATCCAGTCATCGCTCGCAACCGTCATCGGCGGTGTGGGCTTGGCCGCCTATACATCGGGATATCAGGCGGTGGAGCTGCTTGTGGCTGCCCAGTCGCGCAGCGCGAGAATGCCCTGGTTCGCCATTGGTTATCCACTCATCGATGTGCTGGCCGCCGGCAAACGTTCCTCGCTCGACACCAACGCCTATGCGGTTGCCTCTGATGATGCCTGGGACCTGACGAGAAGGATCATCGAGAACGGCATTACCGGCACAACGATGCTTTCGCGCAGCGACATCACCGTTGCACCGACGGCAGTCAAGAAGGCGCAGCTGTCGAAAGCGGCTGTTTCGGGCCGTGCAAGGCCGGCGATGTCCACACCCTTCATCGCCCCGCGCACCCACACCGAAACCACAGTCGCGGGCATTTTCGAAGAACTGATCGGCGTGAGCGGGATCGGCGTCGATGACGGGTTTTATGAGCTGGGCGGCCACTCGCTTCTGGCCATCCGCGTTGTCGCCAAGCTCAGGGAAACATTCCCGGTCAAGATCGAAATGCGCGAACTCCTCTTCGAAAACCCGACGGTCGCCCGCGTGGCGAGCATGATTACCGCCCATATGCCTGATGAAGGCGACCTGGACGAGATGGCAGCGCTGTTGATGGAAATCGAAAGCCTTTCCGACAGTGAAGTCCAGAGCGCGCTTGGAGGAGCAGAAGCACGATGAACGAATTCTACGCCAAACTTGCGAACCTTTCGCCCGAGCGCCGTCGCCTCATAGAGCAGCGTCTTGCCGAGCGGGGATATCAGTCGGCTCTCGACTCCGCCATTCCGGGACGTGAGGAAGGCGATGGTGATCGGCCCCTGTCCTTTGCGCAGCAACGCCTGTGGTTCATGCAGCAGCTTGAACCTGACAACACGGCTTACAACATGCGCAGTATCCTGCGGTTTCGCGGAAAACTCGACAGGACGGCGCTGGAAGAGGCGCTGGCGAAGGTCGTACAACGGCATGAGCCGCTGCGAACGCGCTTCATTCCCGGCGCCGACGGCTTTCCGGAACAGGATATTCTTGCAGCCGGCGACGCGGCAATCGAATTCCTCGACCTCGCGCAGGACACCGATGCGGAAGCCACAGCCAAGCAGCACATCCTGCAACGGCTTTCCGAACCCTATGACCTGAGCAATCCGCAATTGCGCGCAATGCTGGTGCGCCTTTCGGCCGAAGATCATCTGCTAGCGGTCGGGCTGCATCACATCGCCGGCGACCGGTGGTCCATGACCGTGCTCGCCCGTGACCTCGCGGGCTTCTACAAGAAGACGACCGGCCAGTCACACCATCTGCCTGATATTCGCGTTCAATATGCCGACTGGGCGATCTGGCAGGGAAAGATGCTGCGCGGCCCGGTGCTTGAAAACCAGCTCGCATACTGGAAAAAGGCGCTCGGAACGGATCTGCCGGTGCTGGACCTGCCATTCGACCGTCCGCGCCCGGCCATCGCCACTTTCCTCGGCGCGCAATTTGCGGTTTCCGTCGACCCTGCACTTTCAGGAGAGCTGAGGGCGCTTGCACGGGCACATAATGTCAGCCTCTACGTTCTGCTTCTCTCCGCTTTCAAACTGGTGCTGCATCTCCATTGCGACAGCGACGACATCGTCGTGGGCAGCGAAGTCGCAAACCGCGACCGGCCGGAAACCCAGGCGATGATCGGCCCTCTGGTCAACACGCTGGTGCTGCGTACCGATCTTGCGGGCAATCCGGATTTCTCCGGCCTGCTGCAGCGCGTCGGCGAGACCGTCCGCACCGGCCTGGCGAACCAGGACGTGCCTTATGAGCGGATCGTCGAGGCTCTCAATCCAAAACGCTCCCTGTCCGAGATGACGCCGCTGTTTCAGGCAAAATTCGATCTTCAGCACAATCTGGCAAGATTGCCTGAACTCGACGGTCTTGCCATCGAGACACTGCGCCTGCCCGATGGTGCTGCAAAAAACGAAATCCGCTTCAACCTCGAGGACAATGACCCCGACATCGGCGGCAAGATCGAATATGCAACCGATCTCTTCAATGAGGAGACGGTCGCCACGATCTGGCGGCGTTTCGAACATGTATTGCGCACGATCGCCGAGGACCCCGCCCGCCGGATATCGGAATTCTCCCTTCTTTGCGACGACGAGCATCAGGAGCAGATCCGCCGGTCTGCCGGTCAGGCTCTGGCACCCAACGGGCTTTGCCTGCACGAGGTGCTGACGGCGCAGGCGGCGCGCACACCGGAAAAATCCGCAGTGGCTAGCGAACATGGCGGCCTCACCTATCGGGAGCTCGATCAGCGAAGCGACGCGATTGCCGCTGCGCTCGCCGCCGGCGGGTTTGGCCGCGGCTCCATCGTCGGCGTCTGCATGCAGCGCACGCCGGATCTCATCGCGGCCCTGTTCGGTGTGTTGAAAGCCGGCGCGGCCTATGTGCCGCTCGACCCGGACTATCCGTCCGAGAGGCTTGCCTTCATTGCACGGGATGCGGCCATCAGGGTCGTCCTGACGGATAGCGACCGGCTGGCATTCGACGCCACGGATGAACTGACCCTCCTTGAGGTCGGCAAACTTCCCGATGCGGTCTTTTCCGCCGCTCACGCCTGCGATCCGGCCGATCTCGCCTATATCATCTATACATCAGGCTCGACGGGACGACCGAAGGGCGTGGCGATCACGCATGGCAATGCCGCCGCCCGCATGCAGTGGACCGGCAGCAATTTCACCGGTGACGAGCTGGCAGGTGTCCTGGCATCGACCTCAGTGTGCTTCGATCTCTCCATATTCGAGATTTTCGGCACGCTTTCCTGCGGCGGCCAGGTGGTTCTGGCCAACACGCTCTTCGATCTGCCGCGTTTGCAGCATGTCGCCGAGGTCAGCCTGATCAACACCGTTCCGAGCTTGCTGCGCGAATATCTGCGCCACGACACGCTTCCGACATCCGTTCGCACCATCAATCTCGCCGGGGAGCCGCTGCCGCCGGTCCTGCTTGAAGAACTGGCGAAGAAGGCACCGCAGGCGCGCATACACAATCTCTACGGGCCTTCGGAAGATACGACCTATTCGACTGGTGCGATGGTTTGCGCCGTCACCGGGGAAAAAACGGTTTCCATCGGCGCACCCCTGCCCGGAACGGAAGCCTATGTCCTCGACCGGGCCGGACGTCTCCGGCCTGACGGTCTTGCGGGCGAACTTTATCTCGGCGGAGCCGGCGTCACCCGCGGATATCTGCGACGCCCGGGCCAGACGGCCGAGCGTTTCGTTCCGGACGCTTTTTCCGGCAGGTCGTCCGCCTATCTCTACCGCACCGGCGACCGGGTCAGACGCCGCGCGGATGGCGCGCTGGAATTCCACGGACGTCTCGATAATCAGGTCAAGATCAGGGGCCTGCGGATCGAGACCGGCGAGATCGAGCACCGGCTTGAGGATATCGATGGCGTCAACGAGGCCGTCATTGCAGTCATCGGTGATGAAGCAAGCCCGGAACGCCAGCTGGCCGCCTATATTTCACTTGATGCTGGGCGACAGCTGACGGTGGACGACATCCGCTCTGCACTGGCAAGGCAGCTGCCCTCCCACCTCGTCCCGGCCTTATGGACCATCCTGCCAGCCATGCCGCATCTGCCGAACGGTAAGATCGACCGGAGTGCCCTGCGCGCACTTGAAATAAAGACGCCAGAGGGAAGCGGTACCGCGCCGCGAAACCATGTTGAGGAACGGCTTGCAGCCATATGGCAGGACGTCCTTCAAACCAGCATGATCGATGTCGAGCGCAGCTTCTTCGAGATGGGCGGACATTCGCTGCTCGCCATCAGGATCATTGCCCGTATCAAAGCCGATTTCGGGGTTTCACTGCCGCTGAAGGCAATTTTCGAGACACCGACAATCGCTGGGCTGGCAAACCGGCTTGACAATGAGGCCGCGGACGCCCTCAACGTCGACGGGCTTGCGGTGGTCCATAATCCTGAAGACCGCCATGAGCCATTTCCGCTGACGGATATCCAGCATGCATACTGGATCGGCCGCAACCAGGGTTTCGAGCTCGGCAGCGTCGGTTCCCACGGCTATCGGGAATTCGATATCGACAATCTCGATACGGGTGCGCTGGAAAACGCCATAAACGGTCTTGTCGCGCGCCACGACATGCTGCGCGCGATCGTCGATGCCGACGGGCGGCAGCGCGTGCTGGCAGACGTTCCCCATTATGCCCTACCGGTGGCGGACCTGCGTGATGCGGCCGATCGCACTACGTGCCTGATGGACATCAGAAACAGGCTGTCTCACAATATTTTCAAGGCGGACCGCTGGCCGCTGTTTCACATCGAAGCTGCCCGGCTCGATGAAAAAACGACGAGGCTGTTCGTCAGTTTCGATGTTCTCATCGGTGACGCCTGGTCGCTGAAATTGATGGGCACCGAACTCGCGGCGCTCATGCAGAAACGCGCGCTTCCCGAAATCGGACTGACATTCCGGGATTATGTTCTGTTTGAGAAATCCGCGCATAACAGTGCGGCCTATGAGCGGGCGCGGGAGCACTGGTCTGCCCGGATAGCCACCCTGCCAGCCTCACCGGATCTGCCGCTGGCATGCAACCCATCGCAGATCGAGCATCCGCGCTTCACGCGTCGCCGGGGCCGGCTTGCCGCGAAAGACTGGTCACGCTTCAAGGAACTGGCCCAGAGCGCCGGCCTCACCCCGACAGCCGCGATCATGACGATCTTTGCGGAGGTTCTGGCGCGCTGGAGCAGGCGTCAGGATTTCACCCTCAATCTCACCGTCTTCAATCGTGAGCCGGTTCATCAGGACGTGGAAAAGATCGTCGGCGATTTCACGGCGTCACTCCTGCTGGGGCTCGATTTTTCGGCCCGCGCCGACTTCACCACGCGTGCCCGTCAGGTTCAGTTGCGCCTGATGGAAGATCTGGAACACCGGCTTTTCAGCGGTGTTTCCGTGCTTCGCGAACTGGCGAAACAGAACGGGCGCTCCGGCGGTGCCCTGATGCCCGTGGTTTTCACCAGCGTTCTGGGCCAGTCATCGAGAGACGACAACGCTCCACGTCTCGATACACGACTGGTGGACAGCGTCAGCCAGACGCCGCAGGTCTATCTCGACCATCAGGTTTCCGAAGATCAGGGCGAGCTCGTCTATAACTGGGATGCGGTCGAGGAACTCTTTCCGCCTGCCATGCTGGACATGATGTTTGCCGCCTATGAGACCCTGCTGCGGGCGCTGGCCAGCGACGACGCGGCATGGCAGACCGAGCCTGATATCGTTGATTGCCAGGCGTTCGAAACGCTGAACAACAGGGCGAAAATCGCGCTTCCCGACGACACGCAGCTCCTGCATGAGGCATTTTTCGAGAGAGCTGCGGAAAGCCCTGACAAGATCGCCGTCTGCGCAGGCAGCATCGAACTGACCTACGGACAAGTGGCGGAACGGGCGCTGGCGCTGGCGGCTGATCTACAGAAGGCCGGTGCAGGTCCGAATGACCGGGTTGCCGTTTCTCTGCCGAAGGGCACAGGCCAGGTGATCGCCTGCCTCGGCATTCTGGCAAGCGGCGCGGCCTATGTGCCTGTTGACCCAGACCTGCCTGCACAGCGGCGTTTCGAGCTTGTGGAAGACACGGCGGCCGATCTCGTCATCGCCGAAGGAGGTGACTGGCCGCAGCGGGTAACGGTGATCGCGGTTCCCGAAGATGGCGGAGCCAGACCTTCACCCTCAGTGACCAAACCATCGGATCTTGCCTATATCATCTTCACCTCGGGTTCGACCGGCAAACCGAAAGGTGTGATGATCGATCATCGCGGTGCACTGAATACGATCCTCGACATCAATCGCCGCTTTGGCGTTTCCACTGAGGACCGGGTTTTCGCGCTCTCGTCGCTGAGCTTCGATCTTTCGGTCTACGATATATTCGGTCCGCTTGCGGTTGGCGGCGCCATCGTCATTCCCGTGCGCGAGGAAGTGTCGGACAATGCCCGCTGGATGAAGCTTCTGCTGCAACATCGCGTGACGGTATGGAACTCGGTGCCGGCCCTTGCGCAATTGCTGCTGGCCGAGCTGCCGGCGCTCAATGAAAAGCCACCTCTGCGCCTGATCATGATGAGCGGAGACTGGATTCCCGTCAGCCTGCCTCCTTCCCTGAAAGCACAATTGCCAGATGCCGATCTCATCAGCCTCGGCGGGGCAACCGAGGCTTCCATCTGGTCGATTTTCCACCCGATCGGGGAAGCACTGCGGGACTGGACGAGCATCCCCTATGGCCAGCCGCTGGCAAACCAGCGCTGGTATGTCCTCGATGATCAGGGGCGGCCCTGCCCGCCATGGGTCACGGGCCGGCTATTTATCGGCGGCATCGGTGTCGCGCGTGGTTACTGGGGGCGGCCGCAGCTGACCGCCGATCGCTTCATTCCCGACAGTTTTGCGGACGAAGAAGAGGCTGGAAATGGCGCGCTGCTGCTTTACGAAACCGGCGATCTCGGGCGGCTGCGGCCGGAGGGACTGCTGGAGTTTCTGGGGCGTGAAGATTTCCAGGTGAAGGTCAACGGCTTCAGGATCGAGCTCGGGGAAATCGAGACCGCGCTGCTGCAAAATGAAAATGTCGCCGAAGCCGTGGTAACGACGACAGGCCAGCCACCTGCCCTCGTTGCCTATATCGTTCCAGATACCCAAGGCAGCCTCATCGGCAAACTGGAAGCGAAGGCCGGCCGGTCAGGCGATGGTAGATTGGGCGATGCCGGAAGGACCATCGATTTGGCCACGCCGGACGGCCTGTTCCACGAAGCGATCGCCCGGCAAAGTCATCGCCGGTTTTTGACCGCCCCGGCAGAGCTTCAGAGCGTCGGCCATCTGCTCGCCAGCATAAGGGCCTTCAATGTCCCCGGCACACCGCTGAAAAAGGCGCTTTACCCGTCAGCGGGCGGACTTTATCCGGTTCAGACCCATATTCTGGTCCAGGACGGCCGGATCGACGGGCTGTCCGCCGGCTGGTATCGTCATCATCCCGCCGAACACCGGCTGGAATTTCTGGCGGCCGTTTCGCAGGAACAGATCGCGGCAATCGCTGGCAAAAGCGACGATATCGTCAGGCAAAGCGCTTTCCTCGTGGTTTTCGCCGGCCTCAAGGCGGCCATGGCGCGCAGCTACGGGCAAAAGGCCAGAGACTTCTGCCTGCTGGAAGCCGGCCATATGGCGCAGGTGATGATGCTGCATGCACCGCGTCTCGATATCGGCCTGTGCGCGGCCGGCGGCGTCGATCTGACCGCCATCGCATCGGCACTGGCAACCGAAGAAGACGAGGAGCCGCTTTACGTGCTCGCCGGCGGGTCCATCGATCCCGCATGGAGCACACAGTGGCAGGCATCCGCTCAAATCCGGGGTGAAACCCTCTCTGAGCGGCTGCGCGCCTTTCTTGCCGCAAAACTTCCCGCCTATATGATCCCGCGCGAATTCGTGATCATGGAGCGGTTGCCTCTCAGCGCCAACGGCAAGGTTGACCGAAAGGCCCTGCCCGCACCGGGCGCGAGAGCACACCACAGCGTTGCTCCGGCAACCGAAAACGAGGCCGCATTGCTGGCGATCTGGCACGAGCTCCTGTCCAGTAACAGCGCCGGCGTGGAGGACAACTTCTTCGAAGCGGGCGGCGATTCCCTGACGATCATGCAGCTGCTGTCGCGCATAAGGCAGGAGTTTTCGGTGCACCTGACGCTCGCTCAGCTCTTCGGGGCCACCACCGTCAAAGCCCAGTCGGAATTGCTCGACTCTCTTTCACCGTCCCTGCCGGGCGGCGTGGAGGCGGGAATTTCCCCGATCGCCGCGCAGGCATCCGTAAGCGACCTTTCCGATGATGACGTGGATAAAATGCTGGAGCAGCTGCTCTCCGGCCAAAAGGACCAGTAGACGTGAACACGATGGATATTTCCCGACTGACCGCAGATGAAAAGCGCCAGCTTCTGCAGCGCATGATGGCCGGACAGCAGGCATCCGAAAAAAAGAATTTCCGCCTGAGCCATGCTCAGGAACGTATCTGGTTCGTCGAGCAGATGCAGCCCGGCTCAGGCGCATATTCGATACCTCTGGCCATCAGGCTGAAAGGTCCGCTCGACCGCGACAGGCTGAAGGCCTGCTTCGATATCGTCGTAGAGCGCCATGAAAGCCTGCGGACGGTTTTTAAGGTTATTGACGGAGAGCCGTTCCAGGTCATTTCCTCCCGGTCAACGGCAGACTTCAGCTTTCACCAACCGGGCGATGACGAGACCGCACGCGATGCCGCCATAAGCCGCTTCGCGCGGGAGCCGTTCGAGCTCTCGCAAGGTCCGCTGTTTCGCGTTGGCCTGTTTTCCGTTGCACCTGACGAGCATATCCTCGTCATGGTCATCCATCACATCATTTCCGACTACGCCTCGTTGCAGATCCTCATCGACGAGGTCCACAGGCTCTATAGCGCGTCCGGATCTCCTGCCACCGGCCAGCTTCCGGCACTCGATATCCAGTATCGCGACTATGCCGAATGGCAGCGCAACGGCACTGCGGAGCTTTCCGGCCAGGTCGATTACTGGCGCGAACAGCTTCGTGATGCACCGCTGCTGCTTCAACTTCCGTTCGATTTCGCCCGGCCGGTGACGCAGGCGTTTCGCGGCGCCCGGCACAAGTTCCACCTTGGGCCGGAACTCTCCGCCGCCATCAAGGATCTGGCGAAAAGCCGGAAACTGACGGCATTCATGGTGCTGCTGGCGGCCTATCAAATTCTGCTCGCCCGCCTTTCGAGATCCGACGACATCTGCATCGGCACGACGGCATCGAACCGCAACAGGGCGCAGACCCGCAACCTCATCGGGCTGTTCGTCAACAATCTCGTCATGCGGACGCGTCTGCAACCGAATGACACTTTCGATGCGCTGCTCGAACGGGTTCGGGAGACGACGCTTGAAGCCCTTTCGAACCAGGATGTCCCCTTTGAGCAGGTGGTGGATGCGCTGAATGTCGAGCGTGACATCGGCCATAACGCCCTGTTCCAGTCGACTTTCGTGCTTCACAACGCCTCGGGTGGAACTTTCGACCTCGGCGATATCAAGGTCACGCCGATCGCGCTCGATTCAGGCGCCTCGCGTTTCGATCTCAGCCTCGACATGCATGAGGGACGAGGGAGCGAAGGTTTCAGCGGCATTTTCGAGTTCAATACCGAACTTTTCCTGCCTGAGACGGTGGCACGCTTCTCAGACTATTTCATGAGACTGCTCGGCGGGCTCGTGTCGAATCCCGGCGGTCGCATCGCCGAAATCGACCTGCTGGACGAGACAGAGCATGTGGCTATAGCGGCTGCCAACCGGACGACCACTGCCTTTCCATTGAGAGATGTCGCAGCACTGCTGGAAGAGACGGCGAAGGCACGCGGCTCGTTTGCGGCCGTGCGCTGCGGCGACCGGCAATATTCCCATAGTGATATCAATGATGCCGCCAACCGCGTCGCGTCCGGTTTGCGTGATCGCATCGGCAACGGCAAATCCCATCCCCGTATCGCCATCTGCCTGCCACGTTCCGAAAATCTCGTCATCGCCATCCTCGCGGTGCTGAAACTCGGTGGCCATTATGTGCCTCTCGACCCCGGGCACCCGGCGGAACGGCGCTCACTCATTCTCGAGGACTGCAAGCCTGACATCATTCTCGTCAGCGAGGCTGACGATGACGCTGCGAAAGCGGCATATCCTGCCGATTGCATGGCGATTGAACCTCTGCTGCGCGCAACCGGCTCCTTCAGCAATCCGCACCGCGAGACGTTGCCTGACGATCTGGCCTATATCATCTACACATCGGGTTCGACGGGCAGGCCGAAAGGCGTGCCGATCCGACAGAAAAGCCTGGTCAATCTTCTGACCAGCATGGCGAGACGGCCGGGCATGACCGCTGAAGACCGGTTCCTCGCCGTCACCACGCCGGCCTTTGACATCGCTACCCTCGAGCTTTTGATGCCGCTCATGGTCGGCGGCCTGCTGATCATCGCCGAAGCCGATGATGTCTATGACGATATGGCCCTTTCGGAGCTTATCCGGAACCATGGCGCGACGATGATGCAGGCAACCCCCGCGACATGGCGACTGATGGCCGATGCCGACTGGAAGGCTCCGGCGGGTTTCAGGATGCTTTGCGGCGGCGAAGCGCTCGAGCCGGGCCTTGCCCGCCGCCTGCTGGAGACCGGTGGCGAATTGTGGAACCTCTACGGCCCGACCGAAACGACCATCTGGTCCACCTGCACTCGCATAACCCCCGAACATCTGGAACTCCCTGCCTTGCCGATCGGCGGGCCGATCGCCAACACGCAGCTGCATTTGCTCGATGACGCGCTGATGCCGGTGCCCGCAGGCGTTGTCGGAGAACTGTATATCGGTGGCGAAGGTCTGAGCCCCGGCTATTTCAACCGGGACGATCTGACGTCGCGCGCATTCGTTCAAGGCCCAGCCGCAGGCGCGAACGGTCGGCCTGAAACGTCAAGGCTATACCGAACCGGTGACCTGATGCGGCGTTCCGCCGCCGGGCACCTTCTTTATGTCGGCCGCGCCGATTTTCAGGTCAAGCTTCGCGGTTTCCGCATCGAACTCAGCGAGATCGAGGCGATCCTCGCCTCGCAGCCATCCATAGAGCAGGCCGTCGTTACCCTTTGGCAGGATGAGGAAGGCTCGGGCAATCTTGTCGCCTATTGCCGCCGCGGGACAGGCGTGGTGGATGAGGAAGCGATCCGCACAGCGCTCGCGTCACAGCTTCCCTCCTACATGCTTCCCTCAGCCTATGTCTGGATGGACAGTTTTCCATTAAACGCCAATGGCAAGATCGATCGCAAGCGGCTTGAACGACCGAAACAGATCGTCTCGTCAGCCGCCTATGCCGCTCCGCGCGATGGCACCGAGCAGATGGTTGCGGCCATATGGCGTGAATTGCTCGGCGCCGAAAAGATCGGCCGCGACGACAGTTTTTTCACGGTTGGCGGCCATTCCCTGCTGGCGACGCGGATGCTGGCGCGTTTGCGGACGTCCTTTACCATTGACCTGCCGCTGCGCACCATTTTTGAGAAACCCAGACTTGCGGAATTGGCCGGTGCCATCGATGCGCTGGTGGCCATCACCGGACGCGGATCGGAACCGGGTTCATCCGGACTGGCAAAGCGGAACCATACCGGCCGAACACCGCTGTCGCATGCACAGAACAGGCAATGGGCGCTGGCGCAGCTTGAACCGGACAGCCCGCTTTATAATATTCCGTTTGCCCTGAAGATCAGGGGACCGCTCGATTTCGCAATCCTCTCGCATGCGCTGGAACTGACGGCGCAGAGACAGGATATCCTGCGCAGCCGGTTCGTCTCCGTCGATGGCAAGCCATTCGTCGAGACTGACCCCGAGATGATATTCCGGATCGTGCCGGAAGAGATCGGCGATAGGGAACTCGAGGCTGCCCTGCTCGATTGCGCGCGCCGGCCATTCGATCTTGCCGTTGCGCCGCTGCTGCGCATTCACGCCTTCCGCACCGGCCCGCAGGACCATGTTCTGCTTTTCATTTTGCACCACATCATCGGTGACGCCCTTTCCGCGGAAATTCTGCTCAACGACGTTGCCGAGTTTTACGGGTCCCTCTTAAAGAAAACCGCACCGCCAGACGGGGCGCTGCCGCTACAATATGCGGATTTTGCAATCTGGCAGCGGGAACAGGACACGAAGGGCGAGGTCGATTATTGGCATAAAACACTTGCGGGCGCTCCACCGCTGCTGGAGTTGCCGACGGATTTTGTGCGGCCCGCCATACAGGGCTTCTCGGGTGACAGCATTCGCTTTTCGCTCGACACAGTTTTGCTCGCAGGATTGCGAAAACTCTGCGACCGCGAAGGCGCTACCCTCTTCATGGGAATGCTGACAGCATTTTCGACACTGCTCCAGCGCGCCAGCGGCATGCGCGATATCGTCATCGGGACACCGATATCCGAGCGGTTCCACCCCGATCTGGAAAACATCATCGGGATGTTTGCCAATACGCTGGCGATCCGATTACAGACCCAGGGCGGCGAGAGCTTCAACGAAGCACTGAAGGCAACCCGCGACATGGCATTAAGCGCTTTCGCCAACCAGGCCGCGCCGTTTGAGAAAGTGGTTGATGCGCTCTCACTACCCCGGACATGGAGCCACAACCCGCTGTTCCAGGCCATGCTCGTCTCGACCGTCGAAACCCGGCGCGAAGCCATTTCGCTTGCCGGCATGGATTGGGAAAGACTGGTGCTTCCCGATACGTCGTCGCGTGTGGACCTGACATTGTTCATCCATGAAACGGCGCACGAACTTTCGTGCCGTCTGGAATATCGCAGCGATCTTTTCCGCCGCTCAACCATGGAATCTCTTGGTGATGCGCTGGTCGCCCTGCTTGAAAAGATTGTCGAACATCCGGATGTGCCACTCGACAGGCTCTCCCTGCTGTCGGGCAGCCAGCAGAAAAGGCTGCGGCAATGGAACGAGACGGAGGCGGCATTTCAGCCGCAGCGGCGCTGCCTGCACGACTTCGTGAAAGCGAGTGCTGACGCCAATCCGCAGGCAATAGCAGTCACTGATCAGGACCGGAGCCTGTCCTATGCCGAACTTGACCGAAGAGCCGACCAGCTCGCCAGCGGGCTCGCCGCAGCCGGCATAAGCAGTGGGAAACGCGTCGGCATTCGCCTGGAAAGAAGCGTGGGGCTGGTGGTCGCCATATTGGCCGTTCTTCGCACTGGCGCGGCCTATGTGCCGCTCGACCCGCGTTACCCCGCCGACCGCATAGAATTCATCGCCGCCGACGCCGATCTGGCGCTCATTCTGGTCACGACAGAGGATGATGTTTCGGCTGTCGGACAGAATTTCCGATGCATGACACCGGATATGGTGGAAAGTCTGGCAGGCGGGATCGTGCCAATGCCGGCGACATCAGGCTCCGATCTTGCCTATATCATCTACACATCAGGCTCGACCGGCAGGCCGAAGGGCGTGGCCATCGAGCATCGCAACGCCGTTGCTTTCGTGCAATGGTGCCTGCACAGCTTCACCGGCGACCAGCTGTCCGGCGTGCTCGCCTCCACCTCGATCTGCTTTGATCTTTCGATCTTCGAAATATTTGCGACGCTTGCGGCGGGTGGACGCATCTTCATGGTGGACGATCTCTTCGCTTTCCCGAGCGCACCGTTTTCAGGTGAAGTAACGCTGGTGAACACCGTTCCGACGCCAATGTCCGAGCTGCTCAAACTCGGGCCCCTGCCGGAGAGCGTGAGAACGGTTTGCCTTGCGGGAGAGCCGCTGCCGCGTGAACTTGTCGCGCGGATATACGCCAACGACCATGTCGAAGGCCTCTATAACCTGTACGGCCCCTCGGAAGACACGACGTATTCGACGGTGGCGCCGGTGCCCAAATCAGGAGAATGGTTCGGCATCGGCGTGCCGATTGCCAATACCCGCGCCTATGTGCTCGACGGCGAGCTAAACGAGGTGCCGGTTGGAATTCCCGGTGAATTGTTCCTGTCCGGCAGCGGGCTGGCGCGTGGCTACTGGAACCGGCCCGGCCAGACGGCCGAGCGTTTTCTGCCCAACCCTTTTGCCGATTGTAGCGAACACCGCGTCATGTATCAGACCGGCGATGTCGTGCGCAGACGTGATGATGGTGGCCTCGATTACATGGGGCGCGGCGACCGGCAGTTAAAGCTCAACGGTTTTCGTATCGAACCGGGTGAAATTGAGGCCGTATTGCTTCAGCAGGAAGGGGTGCACGAGGCCGTTGCCGGGCTCTGGCGCGACGCTTCCAATCATCCGCGCCTGGCAATGTGGATTGCCGGCGATCCTGCCCTCGAAATCGCCAAACTTGTCGCAATTCTCCGGCAACGCCTGCCCGAGCATTTCATTCCCGTGCTTGCGACGAGGCTCGACGCACTTCCACGCCTGCCGAACGGCAAGCTGGATAGATCCGCGCTGCCGGATCCGGCAGCCCATGGCGAGCGCTCCGGTGAAATTGCAAGTCCGCTCAATGACCAGGAAAACGTGCTGGCGCAGATATGGCAAGGCTTGCTCGGTTGCGGAGACATCCGGCGAAACGACAATTTCTTCTCGCTCGGCGGCGATTCCATCCTTGCCATCCAGCTGGTTTCACAGGCCCGCCAGAAGGGGTTGAGGATGACCCCGCGCGACGTATTCCTCCACCCCACGCTCGCATCGCTCGCAGAAGCGACACGCACGGAAAGCACTGCGACGGCCGAAAACGGTGATGCCGATGGCGAAGCTACGCTCGGCGCTATTCAGCGCTGGCTGCTGGATCAGGACCTGCCCGATCTCTCCCACTGGAACCAGGGACTGATCCTGAAACCCACCCGATCTCTCGATCTCGACCGGCTGGAAAAGGCGATCGCCAGAGTTCTCGATGAACATCAGTCGCTTCGCGCCAGATTTTTGCGTGAAAACGGGCAATGGCAACAGAAATTCGCCTCTCTTTCGGCGATGCCCCTCATGCAGCGACTGGCCGCCACGGATGAGAACGACGTCACGGATTTTGCCAGAAAGCTCCACGCCAGCTTCGACCTTGGTGCCGGGCCTCTTTTCGGCGCGATTTTCGCGACATTGCCCGATGGTTCCGGGCGCCTCATCCTCGCGGCCCACCACCTCATCGTCGATGGCGTGTCCTGGCGAATGATCGTCGCGGATATCGAGCGGCATTATCTGGAAACGGGCACCATCCGCTCCGGCGCGGTCGCGGCGGGCGGCTGGAACAACCGGCTTTCGCGGTCGGTGCTTTTCGATGGAGAGGAAGCATATTGGCGCGGCATCTGCGAAGAAGACGTGCAGGCGCTGCCGCTCGACAACCAGAGTGGCAGCAATACTCAATCGGATGCGGTGACGTACCGGCAGACGATCGATGCCGAAACAACAAGGCAACTGCTTCGGGATGTGCCGGAATGCTTCAGCATCGCCTCGAACGAAGTTCTGGTCGCAGCCCTTTATCTGGCGCTGCGGCAATGGAGCGGAAAGCCACGCCTGCGCCTTGAAATGGAAAGCCACGGCAGACCGCACCTGTTCGAGGATATCGACGTTTCCGAAACGGTGGGGTGGCTGACCGCGCTTTATCCCGTGTTGTTCGATACGCCCGATGACGCTACGCCAGACCGCCTGCTTCTCGACGTCAAGGACACCCTGCGGCGAATTCCCAATAATGGCGTGGGTTTCGGTGTTCTGAAATATCTTCGCAACAGGGGTGAGCATTTGGACTACGGCCAACCGCAGGTCCGCTTCAACTATCTCGGCCAGATGGATGCCATGTTCGGCGCCGACAGCCTGTTTGCTCCCTCCGGCATAACATCCGGTCCGATGTACGGCCCCGTCAACCCGCGCGATACGATCCTCGAGATCAATGCCATGGTGGTGCGCGGCGAATTGCAATTGCAATGGGTCTATGGCGCGCAGCTGCATTCCGGGGACACCATCAAGATGCTGGCTGGCCATTTCCGGGACAATCTCGAAACGCTGATCCAGCATTGCCTTGATGGTTCAGATGCTGGTTACAGCATTTCTGATTTCCCGCTGATGGATCTCGGCCAGGACGAACTCGACAATCTGCTTAAGAGCTTGTGACACAATGGACAATCGCCCACTTGAAAGCCGCCGCCGCCCGGCTATCGAAAACATCTATCCGCTGTCACCGATGCAGGAAGGATTGCTGTTCCACTCCATCGCCACGCCTGACGAAGGCGTCTACGTGCCGCAGATCGTCCTGCAACTGAAAGGCGCGGTCGATCCGCAAATCATGCATGATTGCTGGAGCGAGATGGTGTCGCGCCATGCCGTTTTGCGCACTACATTTCACTGGGAAGAAAGAGACGAACCCTTTCAGGTGGTCCACGGCGATGCCAGCCTTGCCTGGTCGCAGCTGGACTGGTCCAGTCTTGATGTAGAGGAGCAGCAAAGCCGCCTCGGCGCGCTTCTGTCCACCAACCGGCGGCAGGCTTTCGATCTGAAGACCGCTCCGCTGGTCCGCCTGCAATGGATCGACTATGGCGGGGAAAATTCGCGTCTGGTACTTCAGTATCATCATATTATTCTCGACGGATGGTCGGCGGGCCGCATCATCGAAGACGCCTTCAGGACCTATCAGAGACGGTGCGGCTCATCACGTCCGCCGCTGCCCGCACCACGGCCCTATGTCGATTATATTGCCTGGCTGAAAAGCAGGAAGCGTGAGGCGACGCGTGCGTTCTGGACGGACTACACTGCCAGCATCGACGGTCCGTGCAGGATTACCCGCGACGCCACCGGTGGCGAGGCGGATTTCTCCAGTCATAACCTCACCTGCGATCCCGCAGTCTCCACGCAGGCGGCAAAACTGTGCAGGGACATGGGGATTACCCCCAATACCCTGCTGCAGGCCGCACTTGCCATCGTCATGGCCCGAAAAACCGGCAACAGACATGTCGTCTTCGGTGCGACAACGGCCGGGCGTCCACCAGAACTACAGGGTGTGGAACACATGGTCGGCCTGTTCATCAACACGTTGCCGGTGTGCATCGACGTTGAAAAGGGCAACCTTGCCCCATGGCTGCAGACATTGCAGAAACGCCAGTCCGCCTGTGCGGAGCATGACTATCTGCCGTTGCGCGAGATACAGGCCGGGCGGGGCGATCTTTTCGACTGCCTGCTGGTCTTTGAAAACTATCCCGTGCCCCGAGAAATATCGGCGGAAGCGACATTCGCCGTGACCGGCGTCGACGTCGATGAATGGACCCACTATCCCCTCACCCTGTTTGCCGCTGCCGACGCCACGAAGATCGCGATTTCCGCCCGATACGACAGGCGCAGTATTGCCGTGCAGGAGGTAGAGGCTTTCCTGAATGAGCTGGAGGCGACAATCGGCGAGATGGCCAGCGGCACTCCAACGGTTCCGCACGTATCCGATACGGATGCAAGGCCGGTGCATGTCGACAGGCCTGCACTGCCTTCGGCGGAAACACGCGACGATCAACCCCCTTCCGCTACCGCCTGGACGGAAACGGAAGAAAGGATCGCCCGGATCTGGGCAGAGGTTCTCAAAGTCGAGGCCGAGCGCAATAGCGATAATTTCTTCGACCTCGGTGGCCACTCGCTTCTGGCTGCCCGGGTCGTCAACCGGGTGCGGCGAGAATTTGCGATCAATTTTCCCGTAAAAGTCCTGTTCGACCGTCCGGCCCTTGTGGCATTTGCGGCATTCATCGACGCGCTGAAAGCAACCGCCGCGCCCGTGGGCGAACACAATGCGATTGAAATATGATACAAGGACACACAATGACAGTTCGTCCCAGGTTGATCTGCCTTCCGCCAGCCGGCGCCGGCCCGAGCCTGTTCCGGTCATGGGTTCATTCTGAGAGCGTCTTTGACGTCACCCCAGTCGCCCTGCCGGGTCGCGAAGCACATTTCACCAAGCCGCTGCCGCGCGATATCCAGAGCCTTGCGGAACATGTGGGACACGAAATCTCCGGGCTGCTTCAGGCCCCCTATGCCCTGTTCGGTTACTCCATGGGCGCTGTGGTGGCCTATGAGCTGCTCCGGCACCTCTCCATCCGGGGCCTGCCGCTCCCGGAAGCACTCTACATTCTGGGCTCGAACGCGCCCGACCGTGTTCTCGAAGGGCGTGAGCCCATTCACGTCATGACGCGCGAGGATTTTCACCAGTCGCTGGTCGAAATCGGCGGTACGCCGGACGAGATATTACGCGACACCGAGGCGATGGCTCTGTTCGAACCCGTTCTGCGCAACGATTTTCGTATTTGCGAGACTTATGAATTTACGCCCCCGCATGTCCCTGTTACGCTTCCGGTACATGTATTCGTGGCCGATGCCGACCATCTGGTCAGCTGGAATGCGGCGCGTGCGTGGGAAAGCTGTATCGGTCAGGATGTCACCATGCATCGGATCGAAGGGTCGCATATGCTTGCTCCGCAAGCGTTTGCGCACTTCATCGGCAAACTGAGCCAGCTGTGGCAAAACGATGCGATGCAGGCAGGGGCTGTTTCAGCAAGAGAGGCATGAGCCTGATTTGAGATGCGAATCTGACGGATGCGGCGGACAATGAGACATCATGAAACTGCCGGCGTCCCCGAAGCCAGCGATATTCTGACGGAAGCGACCGTTCTCCAGCAGTCCATGTGGCCCGAAGTGCCGTGCAGTACCGGCGCGATGCTTCCCGGCTGGACAACCGCTGCCGAGCTGTTTTCCAGCCCTTCGGCATTGCAGGAATTCCTGGATTATGAAGGGTCGTTCGATCCCGGCGTCGACCTCAAGAGCCGCGCCGCATTTCTGATGAGCGACTATTGCTACATCTTCTTCATGGCCACAGTTCCGTTGCTGGTTGGCCGCGGCATCGTGCCTGATATGTCGCCTGATGCCTTTTCGCTGCAGTTCTATACCCATCATGGCGAGCACGACGGAGAGCCGATGACGGTGCGGCGGGCCCGCGTGAGGCTGTTGTCACCGCAGATTTTTGCGGATCGGGATGACGGGCCGCATTCGACGGTCACGGACCACGCAGGCCTCTGCGAGCATTTCAGGATGGGCGTCGAGCAACATTTCCATCCACTGGTGGAAGCATTGGCAAAAAGAACCGGCTTTTCGAAGAATGCGCAGTGGCGGCTGGTGGGAGACGCCATCGCCGGCAGATTTCTTGACGTCGGAAGACGGTTCGGCTGTCTCGCCGATGCGCTGTCGACGGCAATGGCGATCGTCAAGGTACAGGGATCGCCGCTGAACAACCGTCAGCTGGGGTATTTTGACCTTACCCTGCATGACAGCGCATTGAAGGAACCATTCACCTACACGTTTCGCGCGCGGGGTGGATGCTGCCGGTACTATACCGTTGTGGGTGCGGAAAAGTGCCCGACCTGCGTATTGAAGTCGAGCGATGAACGGGACGCCTGTCTGCTGCAGGAAATGCGCGCCCATTTCTGCCTGAAGTAGAATTATTATTTTTCATAAATTTATTTCGACTTGAGAGTCCCATAGCCCCTTCCCTGTTCGTCTTCAGCATGAGTGGGCGGATATTGCCGCCTTTTGTCTGAATAGCTTATCGAGCGCGCGGGAGCGGGGGCTTCAATGGAATGCAAGGGAATTAACGGCAGAACGGCTCGAACCGGTCTGGCTGGATGGGTGGCAATGCTGCTCGCAACTTCGGTTTCTGCTCTGGCCATGCATGTGCCGGCCGCAGCGCAGGGCACCGGCCAGGCAAGCGCTTCGCCGCGACAGATTTCGATTGCCGCCGGGCCGCTCACCTCCGCCCTCAATCAGCTTGCCACACAAACCGGCCTGCAGATCATGTTTGACGGATCGATTGCCAATGGCAAAAGGTCCCGCGGTGCCTCCGGCAATCTGACGCCGTCCCAGGCGCTTGACGCAGTGCTTGCCGGCACCGGCGTCCAGTCGCGTTTCGCCGGTCAAAATCAGATCGTCCTCAGCGTTGCCGCAAATAATACCGATGCTGTCGGCAGCGACGGCACGACGGTGCTGCAGGCGATCACGATTTACGGCGCCCGCAATGCCACGACGCTGGCCAGCACGTCTTCGAGCATCGGTATCGTCACCGCGCAGGAAATTGCCGATGGGCAGATACACAGTTTTCGCGACAGCTTCCGGCGCATGGCGAACGTGATGGATGCCGACTGGGTGGATGGCGGCTTCATCATTCGTGGCGTCAATTCGGAAGGCCTGGTTCCCGGCGGAGCGCCGCTGGCGTCGCTTTACGTCGATGGCGTTCAGCAGACGGTGCGCGGCGCACGGCGTGGCGCGCGCGGATTGTTCGACGTCGAGCAGGTCGAGATCTATCGCGGCCCTCAGTCGACCCTTTCGGGACGCGCCGCCATGGCCGGTGCAGTCTACATCAAGACCAAGGATCCGACCTTCGAGAAGGAAGCCGAGGTTTCGGCCACGATCGGCACCGGCAATCTCTACGGCACCGCATTCATGGTCAATACGCCGCTGATGGACGACCAGCTTGCCGTTCGCATCTCCGGCGAAATCCAGAGAAGCGAAAACGACATCAACTATCCGACCTTTGTGGGTTACGATCGATATAACGATTTCACGCACGATCTCTACTACCAGATCCGCGGCAAGGTGCTGTTCGAACCGGCGGAAATGCCGGAAACGCGCGCCCTCTTCAGTTACTCATTCTCCCATGACGACCCCTATGTCCGCGACATTGGCGGCCCGGCAGGCGCATCGCGCTTCCGTTTTGATGAGAAACGCGGCGATTATCAAATCCCTGCCTACATAGAATATCGCCCGACCGAAGTGCATAATGTCGGACTGGAAATCACGCATGATTTTTCAGACGAGTTGAAGCTGACCTCCCTCTCAACCTTCAGCTATTCCGACACCGACCGCTTCTCGCCCAACTATGGGACCGCGGGCGAAATCAACACCTATCATGGATACTACAAGGAATTTATCGCCTCGCAGGAGCTGCGCCTCAACTATGAAGGCGACAAATGGGACTGGGTCGGCGGCGTCTATTTCTCCTATGAAGACGAGAAGAATTTCTACGACCGTACCATTCCGCTAAGCGCCACCGTCAACCGCAACCAGTTCCAGCGCAACACGCAGAAATCGTTCAATGCCGCCCTGTTCGGCGAGGCGACATATGAATTCGTTCCGACCTGGAAAATCACCCTTGGCGGACGCCTGGACTATACGGATCAGGACATAACCCAGTATCTTCTGCGGACGCAGCCGCTTGGCGGCACCCGCACGGTTCTGACGGACTATGCAGCATCCTTCCACGAGACCAACTTCGTGCCGAAAATCGGTCTGTCGAAGGAACTGACGGACACCCAGACTGTCGGGGTTACCTATTCCCAGGGGTTCCGGACAGGCGGCGCCAGCTACGATTCCTTCCGGCGCACTTCCTACACCTACGAACCCGAAACGGCCTCCACCTATGAACTCTTCTACAAGGGAACATTCCTGGACGACCGGCTGACCCTAAACTCCAACATCTTCTACACCAAATATTCGGACCAGCAGGTCCAGATGCAGCTTGATCCCACGGACGCAACGACCCGCCGCATCATCAATGCCGCATCGTCGGAAGCATGGGGCTTCGAGTTCGAGCCATCGTTCAAGGTAACCGACAATCTCGAGACCTTCGCCTCGCTCGGTTATGTCCATACCGAGTTCAAGGACTTCAACGACCTTGCCTACGGCAATCTGTCCGGCCTGCCCTTCCCGGAAGCGCCTGAGTGGTCACTCGGCCTTGGCGCCCGCTACACCTTCGATAATGGCGTCTATGTCGGCGCGGACGCGAAATATACGTCGAGCTATCTGGCGCGGCTGGGCACCCTGCCGCACGACTATCTCGACAGCCGCTGGATCGTGAACCTGCAGGCCGGCTACAAGACCGAGCGGTGGGAACTCAACGCCTTCGCACAAAACCTTCTGGACGAGGAATATTTTGTCTACAACGACAATGATGTCGCCGCCACGCTCGGCGAGCGCCGCAGCGTCGGTCTGAACCTGAAGGTCAAATTCTGATCCATTTCCTGCGCGGCTTCCACGCCGCGCAGGTTTCCATTTCTGGAGTAAAGAATGATCCTGCGATCGTTTGTCATCTTGCTGATCGGGCTTTTTGCCTCCGGTGCCTCGGCGCAATGTCCGGGCAAGTCGGTCACATCAGGGGTTTATGACGCCCCCCTCTGCGTGCCGGATGCACCGCGCAGGATCGTCGCGCTTGATCCGTTCTACAATCTGGGAATGGCGCTAGAGCTGGGCCTGCCGCTGGTCGGCGCGCCGCTTTTGACCGTTCAGGACCGCGATCTGAAGAAAAAGGCCGAGGCAGCCTCTGTCTCCGATATAGGCGACGCGCGTCAGCCGAGCCTGGAACGCATCGTCGCCCTGAAACCCGATCTCATCATCGGCGACGCAACGCTGCATGGCCAATCCTACCAGAACTTCGCCAAGATCGCGCCGACCGCCCTCATCGACGCAAAGGACTGGAAGGAACATTTCAGCACCCTGGCGATGATTACCGGAAAAAGCGCCGATGCGACCCGAATGCTGGCGGGCTACGAACAACGGGTCGCCGCCATCAGAACCAAGACAGGCTCCCGCACGATGTCGGTTCTGCGGGTAACGCCGAGCGGCTTTCATCTCTATCTCGACGGCCCGGCCGCCTATGCGCCCTATGCGGTTCTGCGTGATGCCGGCGTCAAGCGAAGCGCCTACGAAACGACGCAGGATAATACCGTCTTCAAGCGGCCGGAATGGGAAGACCTCGCCCTTCTCGACGGCGACATCCTCCTTTACGTCGTTGCCGCCGGATATGACGCGAACCAGGACGATGCGCTTGCCGCCCGCACGACCAGCAACCCGTTCTGGCAAATGTTGCCGGCGGTCGCCTCTGGAAACGCCCACCGGGTCACGCGCGAAACATGGATGGGCTTCAACGGCATCGGCTCCGCAAACAGGGTCCTCGATGACATCGAGCAATATCTGCCGGGCAAACCGTGATACCGTTTCGCAGACCGTCAGGAGCAGACACACCGATCCATTCCCGCCGTGCAGAGTTTTCCTGTGCGGCACTGCTCGTTCTTGCAATCGCATGCCTGCTGGTTTCTGCGGTCGTAGCCATAACGGCCGGGCCAAACCCCATGTCGCCGTCGACGGTGCTGTCTGCAATCTTCCGCTTTGACGGCTCGCGCGATCATCTCGTCGTAACATTGCTGCGCCTGCCCCGCGTTGCAGCGGCGATGATCGCCGGAGCCGGCCTTGCGGTATCAGGCGCAATCATGCAGGCGGTAACAAGAAACCCTCTGGCGTCGCCGGGTCTTCTTGGCATCAATGCCGGTGCAGCTTTCGCGGTCGTCGCCAGCCTGACGATCCTTGGCGCTTCGGGTGGGAATGGGCAGGTCTGGTATGCTTTTGCCGGTGCGGCACTCGCAGCACTGTGCGTTTTCTTCATCGGTTCCGTCGGCCGCGTCGGCGCGACCCCGCTGGCGATGGTGCTGGCCGGGGCGGTGGTCGCAACATTCCTCACCTCGCTTACCACGGCAATTCTGATCTTCGACCAGACGACACTCGATGCGGTGCGCCTGTGGACCGTCGGTTCCTTGAGCGGCCGGACGATGGATCAGGTCTTCACCGTCATGCCTTATTCGCTTGTCGGCCTGTTCGGATCACTTGTCCTTGCCCGACATCTGACGACCTTGAGCCTTGGAACCGATGTCGCCACCGCGCTTGGCCAGAACCCGGCCCTATGGCGCAGCCTGTCGGTCGTCGTCGTCATTCTCCTGTCCGGCAGCGCCGTCGCACTTGCCGGACCGGTCGGCTTCGTCGGTCTCGTTGTGCCGCACATCGTGCGCCTGGCAATCAGCGTCGATTACCGCTGGGTCGTTCCCTTCAGCGCCGTCATCGGAGCGACCATGGTGGTCGTCGCCGATCTCGCCGGACGGATCATCCTCGCCAACCAGAGTTTTCCTGTTGGCGTCACGATGGCGCTGATTGGAGCGCCGTTTTTCCTCTGGCTGGCGCGTTATCGCACGGGGGCGGATAAGCCGTGACACGCGCGATAACTGTTCTGATCATTCTCAACCTGCTGGCCGTGGTTGCTGCAATGATGTGGGGTGACCAATCGATTGCCTGGCGTGACGTTGCCAATGCGGTCATCGGCGGGGCCTCACCCGACCTGCAGATGATCGTCATCGAATTCCGGTTATCGAGGGCGATCCTGGCCCTGCTTGCGGGGGCAGGCCTTGCCGTTGCGGGGACGATTTCGCAAACCGTCATGCGCAATCCCCTGGCGGAACCCGGCGTTCTCGGCATCAATGCCGGCGCAGCGCTTTTCGCAAGCGTCGTGATCATCGTTTTTGCCGATGTTTCACCAGCCGTTCTGCCGTGGGCAGGCTTTGCGGGGGCCGTCACCATGGCGGCGGCGGTTTACGCCCTGTCCTGGAAACGCGGAACCTCCTCTCTGCGGATCATCCTTGTCGGCATCGGCTTAAGCGCGCTTGCCGGCGCGGGAACCAGCTTTCTGACCGCATTCGGCAATGTCGTTGATGTTCAGCGCGCGATGATCTGGCTTTCGGGCAGCGTTTACGGCGCCGACTGGAGCAAGGTCCAAAGTCTCCTGATCTGGCTCGCCGCTCCGCTCGCCCTGAGCTGGTTCTCCTGCCGGCAACTGGATCTCATCCGTTTCGGCGACGATGTGGCGACAGGCTTGGGACAGAGGGTCAATCTCATGCGGGCATTCCTGATATTGCTCTGCACGTTGATATCGGGAGCGACCGTCGCCATGGTCGGGCTGGTAGGTTTTGTCGGACTGATCGCCCCGCATATTGCAAGGCGGATCGCCGGCCATTCCCATCGAACCCTCATTCCCGTTGCCGGGCTGACAGGCGGTCTTCTGCTGTTAATTGCCGATATTGTCGGCCGCACCATCATCGCACCGGCGCAGCTGCCGGCCGGTATCGTCACGGCCCTGCTGGGTGCTCCATTTTTTGCCTATCTTCTGAAGGGTCGCAGGCATGTCTGAACACCATCGCCTCGCGACACGAGCGCTTTCCCTTGGATATAACGGCTCCGTCATCGTCGACGACCTGAACCTGGAAATCCCATCCGGGCGCTTCACCGTTCTCGTCGGCCAAAACGGCTGCGGCAAATCCACGATATTGCGCGCGCTTGCCGGGCTTCTCGCCCCGATGAAGGGAGAGATATTTCTCGATGGCAGGCCGACACGCAAAATGCCATCGCGAGAACGGGCAAAACAGATCGGCGTCCTCACGCAGGGGCCGCAGGCCCCGGAAGGGCTGACGGTCGCCGAGCTGGTCCGTCAGGGGCGTTATCCGCATCGCAGGCTTTTCGAGCGATGGTCCGGCCGTGATGAGGATGCCTGCGCCCATGCCCTTGATCTGACCAACATGACGTCGCTCTCCGGCCGACAGGTGGAATCCCTGTCAGGCGGCCAGCGACAACGCGCATGGATCGCCATGGCGCTCGCCCAGGAAACGGACATTCTTCTTCTCGATGAACCGACGACGTTCCTCGATCTCGCCCACCAGATCGAGATACTGGATCTGATCCGGCAGCTTGTTCGTGATCGGGGTCGCACCATCGTCGCCGTGCTCCATGATCTCAATCAGGCTGCCCGTTACGCCGATGAGATTGTTCTCATCAGGGATGGCAGGATATTTGACGCCGGAACGCCAAGCGCCGTCATTACCGACAGGAATGTTCTCGATGTCTTCGGCGTCAACGCCGTCATCATGCCGGATCCGCTTTCGGGAACGCCGATGTGTGTCCCCGTCCCGTCCCGCAGCTGAGGCGAGCTGCGACCTGTGGCGGCCTCGCAACATTGGTTAGCTTTTTCGTAAATTACAATACTGCCTCGCGCATCCCCACTCCTTCCTCCGCAAGGCCAAAAGATGTAATGAATCCAGACATAAACATGATAAAAAATATCCTCTTTTGTGCGGTGAAGGATTTTTTCTCGACACAAACCGTAAATCATTGCACTTGCATCGCTTTTTTCCCGCCAGTAGAAATTCCTCCACGGCGATGATGGGTCAAAACTCTGCTGCCGGATGATGACTTGGGTCGGACGAAGGCCTTGGAGAGCTGCGGTTTGCGCTCCTTGTTCGCCCCTTCAGTTGTCGCAGATTGCAGCTTGCGGAGGATCAGGAAAGCGATGCGGACGTCGACGGCCAGCCTCAATGAAAGTGACGGAATCGACCTGCTGAACAGGGCGATCGTCGAGCATTACGGCGATATCATCAAGGCAGTGGGCGGACGCAGCCGGTCAGACGGGGCCGCGCGGGAAATCGTCCACGATCTCTACGTAAAACTGGCATTGCAGCCGGACGCGCTCTCCGGCAAACGGTCGATAAAAGCATTTCTGTGCCGCGCCGCATCCAATATGCGGATTGACAGGATCAGACGCGAGCAGTTCGAGTCCCGGCTTTTCTCCGGCTCCGATGAAGATGCAAGGGCAGTCGTCGCGATGGACAGCGCTCCCGATCAGGGACTGGCGGTCGAGGCGCGGCTGGCGATCCTGAAACAGGCCATTGCCGACCTGCCCGAAAAACGGCGGACGGCATTCGTGCTGCACAGGCTGCATCATTTTTCACCGGACCAGATCGCCGCAAAGCTGAAAATTTCACGCAATATGGTCGACCGGCACCTCAGGCGCGCGCTCAGCCATTGCCTCGACCGCCTTTTCGAAATGGAGTAAACATCCCAATCCACGCAGTTCATTCGTCTACACATTGGAGAGCATAATTGGAGCGTTCCGTGCAACGTAGACGTCTGACGCGCGACCAGCGCAAGCGAAACAGAGATGCGGCCGACTGGGTCTTTCGCAACCGCGACCCCGAACAGCCCGAAACGGAGCGATCTGAGTTCCGTCGCTGGATGGAGCAGGATCCGGAGAACTGTCGGGCCTACACGGCTGCGAAGCGCATTCTCGGCGAAGCGAGAACTGCGATCCGCTCCGATGCCGGGCTTCGTGACATGCCGGTTGAGACCTCACCACGCGGACGCAACGCGATCATCTCTTCAATCGTGGCAATCATTTCGGCTGGCGCACTCTTCATTGCGCTGGATGGCCCCATGCGTCTGAGCGCGGATGTCATGTCCGGTGCCGGCGAAATGCCGGAAGTCACGCTGGAAGATGGTTCGCGGGTCCAGTTGAACGCATCTTCGGCAATCGCACTCGATTTCACCAGCGGCCGAAGGACGGTTCGGCTCCTGCGCGGGCAGGCCTTCTTCCAGGTGGCTCCGGATGAAAAACGTCCCTTCTCCGTCAGCACCGAGGACACGCTGGTAACAGCCCTCGGCACGGCTTTCGATGTTCGCCAAAGCGCGACGGACACGCGTGTTGCCGTAACGGAACATTCCGTAAGGGTAGAGTTCAAGACTGAGGGCAGTACCCCGGTGAAAATCGCGGAAGGTGAAGAAATGCTTCACCTGAACGAGACAGGCGAAAGCACGATCCGGAAAACCGATGCCGCGACTGCCCTCGCCTGGCGTCGCGGCCAGCTCACCGTGGACAACGTGCCGCTTTCCTATGTTATCGAGGAAATACAGCGGCATTTCCGCGGGCGTATCGTCATAGGAGATGAAGCGACCGCTCGACGGGTCGTCAGCGGCACGCTCTTCGTTACCGATACGGAGGGGGCGCTGAACTTCCTGCGCACCGCCCTCAAGGTTCAGATATACAAGATTGGCCCCATCATCGTCGTAACGTCCTGAGCCGATTGGCCGGGCTGCGGACTGTCCGCAGCCCCGATTTTTCCGTGGGGATCGCGGATGCCGTTCACGCCTGAAAGGAGTGGATCACGCCCCGCCCACTGGCCTGAAATCTGGCGGTCAGGCGCGCATCACTGCCTATCGCACGGCCTGCGCGGATTTGATGGAATCCGCCAGAATATCCAGCCCAAGGTCGATTTCGGCATCCGACACGGTCAGCGCCGGAGCGATGCGGAAAACGCCGCCCATGCCGGGCAGCTTGACGATATTCATGCTCATGCCGCGCAGCATCGCCTCCTGCATGATGCGCGCACCGAGTTCGAAACCCGGAGCCTTCGTATGCCTGTTGGCCACGACTTCCAGTCCCAGCAGCAGCCCGCGACCGCGCACGTCGCCGACGCATTCGAACCGCTGCTGCAAGGATAAAAGCCCGTCCTTCAGGCGCTTTCCGCGGGCAATCGCCTGTTCCACCAGACCGTCACGCGCCACCACATCGAGGACCGTCACACCGACAGCCGCCGGCAGCGGATCGGATACATGCGTCGTATAGAACAGGAAGCCCCTCTCGAAGGCCTTTTGCTCCACTTCGGCGCTTGTCATCACGGCTGCGAGCGGCAGGCCGGCGCCGAGCGTCTTGGAGAGCGTCATGATGTCAGGCGTCACGCCATCGCGCTGGAAGGCGAACATGTGCCCCGTCCGGCCAACGCCGGTCTGGGCTTCGTCGAGGATGAGCAGCATGCCACGCTCCTCGCATTTCTTCTTCAGGGCGGCGAGATAACCGAGCGGCAGTTCGAGAATGCCGCCGCTTGAGAGGATGGGCTCGGCAATGAAGGCGGCGAGATTGCCGGTCGACTGGCGATCGATCAGCTCGAAGGCATCGTCAAGCTCGGCCTGCCAGTCATTCGATCCATCCGGGTTGCGGAAGCGTGGGCGATAGGCATTCGGGGCCGGAATGACCAGCGAACCGGCTGTCGCCGGGCCATATCCCCTGCGACCGGCACTATAGGTGGCAGATGCCGCAGCGCCGGTCATGCCATGCCAGCTCTGGGCAAACGCCACGACCTCATGGCCGCCGGTGACGAGCTTTGCCATGCGGATCGCCGCTTCATTGGATTCCGCCCCTGTCGTCAGCAATTGCACGCGGTCGAGACCGGGCGCCAGCGCCGCCAGCCGTGCCGCAAGTTCGACGACGGGGCGTGACAGCATGCCGGAGAAGAGATGCGCAACCGAGGCCATCTGCCGGTTGACGGTGGCGACAATATCCGGGTGGGTGTGGCCGATCAGGGCGCTCATCTGGCCGGAGGTGAAATCGAGAATGGCGCGGTCATCCGCATCATAAACGAAACTTCCCGCGGCGCGTTCGACGATGATCTCTTCGAAGGCCGGCCCATAACGGGTCAGGTGTTTGTTGGCGGCAGCCCAGAAGGCCGGTTCATCGTTCAGCGAAATGGCGCTTTTCGAAATGTTGTCCATGACACGTTCCCCAAAGAGGTGATCCTGAAGAACGGTAACAGGCCCTTGCGCAGGCAGTCCAATTGATAGTATCTGAAGCAGATATCGATAATTTTGATATCTCCAATGCTCGACCTTACGCTTCTCAAGAACTTCGTCATCGTCGCCCGCGCCGGCTCCATCAGCGTTGCCGCCATGCAGGTCGGGCGCACACAATCAGCCCTCAGCACGCAGATGCAGCGGCTTGAGGAGCAGGTGGGCCACAGCCTGCTGCAACGAACGGGTTCTGGGGTGCGGGTGACTGCGGCGGGAGAAAAACTGCTTGCGCATGCCAATGCGCTGCTTGCCCGGCACGATGAAATCCTCGCGGATATGAGCGAGGCTATCCTTCAGGGGACCGTCAGCCTTGGATGCCCGGAGGACTATTCCATCGCCTTCCTGCCGGAACTGCTGCGGGGCTTCTGCGCAACCTACCCGAAAGTCGACCTGCGGATGGTCTGCGCGCCAACCATAGAGCTGCATCCGCTGCTGCGCCGCCGGCAGATCGACATGGCGCTGGTCTCACAGGCCGACCCTGATCATCCCGAGGTTCTGCGCCGGGAGAGTTTCGTCTGGGTGGCGGACAGGCCGGAACCGGATCTGCTGGCCAAGGACGTGCTGCCGCTGGCGCTCTCGGCACCGGCGACGCTCGATCATCGCGCGGCCTGCGATGCCATGGAAAGTGCCAATCGCCGCTACCGGGTCGCCTTTGCCAGCACCAGCCTTGCCGGCCTCATCGCCATCGCCCGCTCCGGCCACGCCATCAGCGTGCTGACGAGAACAGCCGTTCCGCCCGACCTTCATATCGTCAGCGATGGCCTGCCGCCGCTGCCGACGATCGGAATAGCCATCGCATTTTCCGATCCCCAGACATCATCGGCGGCCAGGGCGCTTGGTGATCACATTCGAGCGGTTCTTCCGGGCCTCAGTCTTTAGCGTGATTTTCCCTGGGCCGAAGCGCCGAGGCTGAGGAGATGATAAAAGACGATGGCGCCGATTGTCGCCGTGCCGATGCCATCCAGCGTGAAACCGCCGACATTGAGCTTGAAGTTGCCGGCACCCAGCACCAGCGCGATACCCACGGTGATGAGATTGCGCGGCTCGGAAAAATCGACCTTGTTCTCGACCCAGATGCGCCCGGCGGTCGCCGCGATCAGGCCGAACACCACGACGGACAGGCCGCCGATGACGGGTCCCGGTATCGTCTGGATCAGCGCGCCGAATTTTGGCGAGAAGCCGAGAATGATGGCAACCAGCGCCGCAACGATGAAAACCAGCGTCGAGAAAATGCGGGTAATCGCCATGACGCCCATGTTTTCGGCATAGGTCGTCATCCCGGTTCCGCCAAAGGCACCGGAAAAGATGGTGGCGATGCCATCACCGATGAAGGCGCGGCCGAGATAAGGATCGAGGTTGCGGCCGGTCATCGCGCCGATCGCCTTGATATGCCCGAGATTTTCCGCCACCAGAATGACGACGACAGGCGCGATCAGTGCGATTGCCGAGGCGGAAAATACCGGCGTGGTAAATGTCGGCAGTCCAAACCAGGATGCGGCCGCAACGCCTGAAAAATCCACGGGCTTGCCGAGACCGAAGCCGTTGGCCAGCACCAGATAGGCGATATAGGCAATGGCGCCACCGAGAAGGATGGGCAGGCGTCGCGCCATGCCGGGCGCATAGACCGCGATTGCACCGACGGATGTGACGGTCAAAATCGCAATCCAGCGCGACAGCTGGTCGCCATCGGGATTACCGGGGCCGCTGCCGGACGCGCTGGCAATGGCAATCGGCGCAAGCACCAGACCGATCGCCGCAACGATTGCACCGGTCAGGACCGGCGGCATCAGCCGTTCAATCCAGTTGTGGCCGGCAATCATGACGATGACGCCGATCAGGGCATAAAGCACGCCCGCGGCAATGATGCCGCCAAGCGCAAGCGCGATATTCGGGCTCGCCGCACCGGCGGCGGCACCGGTTGCCACCAGCACGGGACCGATGAAAGCGAAAGACGAACCGAGATAGCTCGGCACGCGGCCACCGACGGCGATGAAGAAGATCAGCGTCGAGATGCCCGAAAACAGGATGGAGACGTTCGGATCGAACCCCATGATCAGTGGCGCAAGCACCGTGGAGCCGAACATGGCGACAACATGCTGCAAACCGAGAACTGCGGTCTGCCCGGCGGGCAACCGCTCATCCGGCATGATGCGCCCTTCGGTTTTCAGTCGCCAGCGCGGAAAATAGCCACCTGTATCGCTCATCGTCGTCTGTCCCCCAGAAAGCGGCCGACGCGATTTGGCGAACGTCCCCGTTGCAGATCGCAGCCGCATAAAAGATTTGTCTTTATGTGATATGCGACCGTCGTTCCGGGCCGAATCGGTGGCGGCGCATCCTGTCTTCGGTAGCGCGATTGCCGGCTGCTGTCATCGGGCATCAAGGGGTTACCCACCCCTCAGTTCAGCCAAACCGGCGAACGGGCTCAATCTCACAGATCGATGTCATCACCTTGCCGCGCCCTTCACCCTTGGCGCGGTAAAGCGCTTCGTCAGCGCAGCGGAAGGCCTCATCGCAGGACGTTTCAGACCCGACGACGCTGCTCAATCCGAAGGACGCTCCGATGATCATCATGCTGTCATCGACAACATAGGGCTCGGAGAGAAGCACGCACAGCTGCCGGCAGCGCATTTCGGCTTCGGCAAGGAAAATGGCGGGCATCAGCACGGCAAACTCGTCCCCGCCCAAGCGGAACACCACGTCGCGCTCCTGACAGGCAGCGCGAAGGCGGGTGGCGACCGCCTTGAGCAAGGCATCCCCGGCGGCGTGTCCGTGGCTGTCATTGATCGCCTTGAAACCGTCGAGATCAAGACAGGCGACAGTCAGGTCTCCCTGCTGCGATAACCGGGAAAATTCGGATGCGACGAGCGACCTGTTGGCCAGCCCGGTGAGGAAATCATGGGTGGCAGCATGCCGCATCTGTCTTTCGGCCTCGACAAGCGAATGAACCGCACGGCGGGAAATCCGCACCGCGAAGATGCCACCGGCTATGAGGACGACAAGAACCGTGACGGCAAGCGGCATGGACTGACGGAGCAGATCCCGCGCCGGGGTCAGCGGCTGCCAGGACAGCGCCTGTGCCTGACCATTCGGCCCCATGGCGATTTCCACCCTTGCGCGGTCTGCCGGAACGCTGCCGGCCGGCCCGACGGAAGCATCGTCCAGAAGGAATCGGTTTCCGAGAAATTCCTGCAGGCTGCCGCCGATGGGGATTGCGGAAATGAGCACCGGCGCCCGTTCACCCCGGGGTGTCGCCGTCCTGAAGTCCGACTGGAAGAGGCTGGCTGTCAAAAGGACGGCGTCATCACCGATCACTTCGATCTTGCTGAAGGCGATCGGCTGCGGAATGCCCTCCGGCCTTTCGCCGCGTTCCTTTTCGCGCACGGCATCCACAAGCGAATGCGCGTCCTGCGTCACCACGTCCGCCCCACGGGCAAAAAACGGGCGTTGCAGCACCTCATCATCCGTCTTCGAATAGATCAGATCGCCGTCGCCGTTGAGAATGCTGACGAAACGTGTACGCGACGTGCCGATGAGCGACCGTCCGATATTGCGATCGGTCCACTCAAGGTCGAAGAGATTGTCGATCTTGGCGATGGATTCGTCCCAGATTGTCCATGCGGTCAGCGCAAACTCCACGTCGGAAATCCATATGGAGATGTTGCGTCCCACCAGGGTTTCCTGCCGCTCACGAAGCTCCGCATCGAGACGCGCAACACCATAATAGGGAATGGCCGCCAGCCCTGCCAGCAATATGGCGATAAGCACTGCGGCCGGTCCGGCAAGCCTGAGTTGGGTGAAACGCATCGTCATCTATGGTCCGATTATTTGTCGGATGTCATTTTCGACAAGGCACGTTTCACCGCGGTTACCGCAATGGGAATTTCAAGCGGGTCGGTTAACACTTGGTTCCCGACACTGGCAGGCGCTTTCGGCGGGAACGAGGCTTGTCGCCTCCGCGGCGATGCGTAGCCGGTCGTGATCGACGTTTCCACGCCATTACTCAGCCACAGCTTGCCGCACCCTCATATTGTTCAGCTGCAACAAAACCGCGAATGCTGCCGTGCTCATGATCCCGAGCACCGCAAACACCGCCTGCGGGCCGATACCGCCCATCAACGCCGCCAGAACCGGGGGAGCCAGGGCGTTGATAAGGTTCATCGGCAGTGCGATGGTAGCCATCGCGGCCGCGTAGTCGGATTTTTCAAAAAACACCAGCGGCATGGTTGCCCGCGCCACCGCGAAAGCCCCGCTACCGACGCCGAACAACATGAGATAACCACCCACGGCGAGAAACCCCGCTCCTCCGAGCCATATCGCAACAAGGCCCACGGGGATCATCGCACCCGATACGACCGCAGTGGACAATCCGTCCCATCTTCGCCCGCCCACGAGATCGATGACGCGACCGCCAACCTTGAAAACACCAAGCAGCGAGGCGACAGCGACAGCGCTTGCAAGTTCCATTCCCATCGCCTGCAAAAGCTGTATGCCAATGGCATCAATGCCAAAGGTGACAAAGCTGTTCAGGGCGATGGCAGCGACCAGGAACATGAAGACCCGTCCCTTTTTCCGGTTGCCATGACCCGCTGCCGCAGGAGGCGCTTGATGTGTAGCCGGCAAACCGAACAATACCAGCGGGCAGACAACCATGGTCATGGTGCCGGCATAAACGAAGACGACAGCGCGCCACCCCAACCCATGGTCAAGGAACGTGGTGACTGGCCAGAAGATGCTGCCGGCCAGTCCGGTCACCAGCATAAGTGTCCCAATCAGGCTGCGTGCCTGATCCTCGGCATATTCGGCAATATAGGCATAAGCGGAGGTTGTGAGGAACATCGCCCCCGCAAGCCCTGTCAGGGCCCAGCTCATCCAGAACATCGTGAGGTTCACAGACAAGCCAAGCAGGGAGAGGCCTAATCCCATGAGGCCGGCGCCGGCCGCCATGACCTGACGTGCGCCAAACCGGCGGAACGCCCGACCGACCCACGGCGCGGCAAGCCCCATCGCCCCGAACATCACGGAGGTTCCAACAAAAACCGATGGAAGGGAGGTCGCAAACTCCGCCGCGACCGGGCCGGCAAGCACCGGCAGAATTCCCACCGAACCCCAGCCGGTAATCTGGGTGATGGCAATGAGGAGAAGAACATATTGGCGGCGCATCAATCACGCTTAAAGCCGAAGCGTGATGTTCTGATGACAGGCAATCAAGGCACAGGGCCCCAAAGATGATCGGTCAGCGCAGACGACACGGGAGCGGTGAACTCCCGCGCCGAAGTTTTCTCACTCCGCCCTGTCGAGCGCCGTCAAAATCTCATAGGCCAGGGCGACACGATCCTCATTGGGATAGTTTTTGTTGGCCAGAAGGACGACGCCATGTTTCTGCTTCGGTATGAAAGCCACATAGGCCCCAAAACCATTGGTGGAGCCCGTCTTGTTGATGAGGACGTCCTGACGCGGCTTCATCGGCGGGGTGATTTCGGAGACCGGAACCGTCTTCAAAAGGGCGCCGGAATTCGCGTCCACCAGCGTCTTCAGGGCAACGGGATAGGCATATTGTTCCCAGACCATGTCCTGCACCATCGCGCCGACACTGAAATAACCCGTGTGTGTGTTGAGAAGCGCCTGCTGCATTTTTCCGTCCAGTGTCTCAAGGCCCATATTGGCGTTGACGAAACGGATCATGTCGCTTGCCGATGATTTGACGCCGTAAGCCTCCGAAGAAAGGATGGCCGGTGTCACGCGCGCCGGGTCGCCATTTCTCTTATAGCCTTGGGCGTAATCCGCCATCTTTGCCTTGGGCACCACGGTGAAGGTGTTCTTCAGCCCCAGCCCGGGCAGCAGCGTGTCTTGCATCGCGTCATCAAAGCTCTGGCCCATGGCCTTTGCGGTGACGTAACCGAGCATTCCGATGCTGGGATTGGCATAGGTGCGGTGGGTTCCGGCCTTGTATGAAGGTTTCCAGGTCTTGAGATAGGTCAGCAGCTGCTGTTCTGTCTTGACGTTGTCCGGCACCTGCAGCGGAAATCCGCCTGCGGTGTGGGTGCCGAGATGCATCAGCGCGACATCGCCGAACGGCTTGCCTTTCATCGACGGAAGATAATCCGCGACCTTGCCGGACAGCGACAGCTGGCCGTTCATCTCGGCATAGGTGCTGAGCGCGACCGTGAATGTCTTGCTGATCGAGCCGAGCTCGAACAAGGTCTGTGGCGTGACGGGCTGGCCGGTGCTTTTGGACATGACGCCATAGGTGAAGACGTGATTTTCGCCATTAATACTGATGGCGACGGCCAGACCCGGAATGCCGTTTTTCTGCATGACCGGCTTTATCGCGGCATCCGTTATCGCCTTCAGCTTCGCTTCATCGGCGGCAGAAGCCTGTGTGAACAGGCCGGCCGAGAGCAGTGCTGCAAGGGCGATATGTCCGTGATTGAGTTTCATCTTTCGCATTCTCCAAAACCTCAGGTAGATGACCGGCGTTTGCGCCGCCCCCAGCGAAAGAGCTTTAGCTGCCCTACATTGCACGAACAAACCATGATATCTCGGAAGAGATACAAGAAAATCTAGGTCTCAAATGGTTCGGCAATTTCTTCCCCTGAACGGTCTTCGGGCCTTCGAGGCATCCGCAAGACACCTCAGCTTCACGCGTGCAGCCATCGAACTCTGCGTCACGCAGGCGGCGGTGAGCCAGCAGGTGAAGGTGCTGGAAAAGCGGCTGGGTGTCTCGCTGTTTCAACGGCTTCCACGCGGGCTGAAAATCACCGCCGAGGGTGAAGCGCTTCTGCCCACCGTCACCAGTTCCTTCGACCAGATGGCGACTACGCTCGACAGGATCGAGGCCGGACAGGTGCGCGAATTGCTGTTTCTGGGGGTCGTCGGCACCTTTGCCGTCGGCTGGCTCCTGCCGCGATTGCAGGAGTTTCAAAAGCAGCATCCCTTCATCGATATCAGGGTTTCCACCAACAATAACCGGGTGGACATGGCCGCCGAAGGGCTGGATTTTGCCATTCGTTTCGGTCAAGGCTCATGGCACGGCACCGATGCCTTCCGGCTTTTCGATGCGCCGCTTTCACCCCTCTGCACGCCCAAGCTGGCGGAGACTTTAAAAACGCCCGCCGATCTTGTCGAGGCGACGCTTTTGCGCAGCTACCGATCCGACGAATGGAGCACATGGTTTTCGGCCGCCGGCGTGACGCCGACAGCGCAGGTGAATGCCGGGATCGTTTTCGACACCTCGCTCGGCATGATGGAGGCCGCGCTGCAGGGGCTGGGCGTGGCGCTTGCGCCGCCATCGATGTTTTCGCGGCATCTGGCGTCCGGGGCAATCATCCAGCCCTTCCCCGTCACCATATCGCTTGGAAGCTACTGGCTGACCCGGCTGCAATCAAAACCGCAGACATCCGCCATGCAGGCCTTCTCGGACTGGATGTCGACCCATGCCGACTTTGCCTGAAAAGGCTTACAGCAATGCCAGCAGAACGCCGCCGGCAGCACAGATCACCACCACGACCCATGGCGGCGTCTTCCAGACCGTCAACAGGATGAAACCCGCAAGCGCCAGCGTGAAATCCTTGGACGTGAAGATCGCGCTGGTCCACACAGGATCATAAAGTGCGGCGCCGAGAATGCCGACAACGGCGGCATTTGCACCCCGCATGGCCGCCTGCGCCAAAAGATGCCGGCGAAATCCTTCCCAGAAGGGCAGCGCGCCGATGAGAAGCAGCATGCCCGGCAGGAAGATCGCGACAAGGGCGATGGCCGCACCGAAAACGCCGTTCGGCGGAGGCCCCACCACCGCGCCGAGATAGGCGGCGAAAGTGAATAGCGGGCCGGGAACGGCCTGTGTCGCGCCATATCCGGCGATAAATGCATCCTCCGTCACCCAGCCGGTGGCGACGACTTCGGATTGCAGCAGCGGCAGAACCACATGCCCGCCGCCGAAGACCAGTGCGCCGGCACGATAAAACGCATCGAACAAGGAGAGGCCCTGCGATCCCGCCACCGCCGCAAGCAGCGGAAGCAGGCCGAGAAGCAGGATGAAGGCCGCGAGTGCGATATATCCGACGCTTTTTGGCACCCGAAACTGAAGATGGGCAGCTTCCCGCACCGCACCGTTACGACAGAAGACAAGCCCGGCAATGGCACCGACGGCAAGTGCCAGGATCTGCCCGAAGGCTCCGGCCAGAAACACCACGCAAACGATGCCGGAAAGCGCAATGCTCGCCCGCTGCCGATCCGGCGCAAGGCTTTTTGCCATGCCCCAGACCGCCTGCGCCACCACGGCGACGGCGACGATCTTGAGGCCATGCAGCAGGCCGGTGCCAACCGGCCCCTCGATGGAAGCGGCAATGGTGGCGAACAGCAAAAGCAGGATGGCGGATGGCAGGGTAAAAGCCGTCCATGCCATGAGAGCGCCGAGCGGCCCGGCCCTCAGAAGCCCGAGCGCAAAACCGACCTGGCTGGAGGCCGGCCCGGGAAGAAACTGACAGAGCGCCACAAGATCGGCATAACCGGCCTCGTCGATCCATTTGCGCCGCACGACCAGCTCATCGCGAAAATAACCGAGATGGGCGATGGGACCACCGAAAGAGGTGACGCCAAGTTTCAGGAAGGCGGCGAAAACTTCACCAGAGGTGCCGTTTTTTTGGCTGCAGGTTTCGGCTGGCACTGCTTGCGTTGACGGCTTCACGAAAAGCTCCCTGAGCGTGCAACGGCTATTCGTCAACACAGATGGGCCTCAAAAAATCATGTCGATATCAGACACTATTGCGACAGGGATATGAAGGGGCCCGTCACGTCGACGCCGGAAAGTCGCTGACTTTCCGGCGTGTCCTGATGTCATAAGCAACCGCTACAGCAGTTCAGCGAAGTGGGATATCCATCCCCGCTCATCGGTGCCGCCGGAGAAACCGGCCGCACCCAGAGTGATTTCATACTGCTTGCTCTTCCTGTGGATAGTTACCGCGACCGCGATCGGTGTCTTGGGTCTCCATGTAAAATTACTGTCCGGCCCCGGCTCGAGATGGCTGAGGGATTCGAGCTGAACGGCGTCGAGAAACATGACCGTGCTTTTTCCGGTTTTGTAGAGAGACTCCCACCGCGCCTGAGCAACGGCATTTGCCGCCTCGGCGAAGACATCGCCATCCTTCCCGGGATCAGCCAGAGCTGCCTTGCGCCATGCCGCGAGGATATTGAGGATGTCGTTCATGTCGAGTCCCAGCTCCGCGAGAAACTCGATGGTCTGGGTGTTGCCAAATGTGTTGTAACCGTCCTCGCTGAAAGGGCGAATATGCTTGATCATGAAGTCGCTGAGAATTGGCATATTGTGTCTCCTTTGGACATGAGCCAGCTGTTCCCGGCCTTTGATGGTAAGGACAGGTTGGCATGGTTTTGAGGGGTTGCTGGGTGCCGGAATGCCTCCGGCAAGACGTTCGGTGCCGTTACGCGCCTTTGCGCGCAGCCGACATTCCGCTTACGGGCTTAACCGAAGGTAATGGCGGTGTGGCCGGCCATGCCGAGGAATTCCTGCAGGCCAATGCGCGTTCTGCTGCCGCCATGCCCTGTCGGCCATGGATCGAGGATATGAAGTTCGAGATCCTTGCCTGCATCGGTATAGCCGTAGACGACGTAATAATGGATATGCGTCCCGATGACGAAGACGCGGTTGTTGTCGATCTCGCCTCTCACGATTTCCGGCGTCAGATCGGCGACGAACCCACCCCCGGTCGTTGCATGGTCGAAGGCGTTCCATTGGCTGGAAACCAGCCTGACGATATTGCTGTCAGGATTGGCGCCGCCCATTTCATCGATGGCAGCGGATTGATCCAGAATAAGCGCCAGCTCCCAGCGCTCCTGAACCTCCGGGTCGACGGTCGCAAGCGCTGCGGTGTTGCGTCTTGCGATGGCATATTGCGTGGTGGCGGCAAGTTCACGATAGGCCCGCACCATCTGCTCCACGGCGGCAAAGCACCAGGACGGCGTTTCCTGAGCGACCAGCACCGGAGGGTTGTTGACTGTCGGCATGATATTCTCCTTCCTTAAAGTGACGCGGCACGGGTTGGACTTCGATGCCGTCCGGATGCCGGTCGTTGATCTTGCATCGGGTAATGTCTTGACGTTTCGGTCTTGTTGGCCGTCCTGCCGGCAATTGCGCCGGCAGGACATTGCCCATGATCTCGAGGCCAAAGGGGACGACCAGTGGCTGGGATCATGGAGACGCTGCCTGCCGGGCCGGGACAGGAGCGGCAGTTGCACAAGCGTCAGGCGCTCTTGTTCAGATCCTGACGATAGGCCTGCAACGACGCAATTTTTGCATCCGCTGCGGCTTCGCGTTCGGCGACGATCTCGGTGAGTTTTTCCGAGGCGACCGACAGATAGGTCTTTAGCTCGCTGCCGGTGAGATATTTACCGCTCAGCTTGTTCAGCTTGGACCAGCCATCCGCAAAACTGCGACTGAACCTGTCGCAGACGATCACAACCGCATGCCATTGACCGGTTTGCCTGACGAAAAACTCATCGACGGAGCGGACGAGCTGCGCGAAGCGGTTCTTTCGAATGACCTCCAGCTCGGCGACACTTTCGATGCCGCTGATCTGGTGCTGGGCATCATCGGCGATGGCCTGCATGAAGTCGGCGAAGGTCTTGAAGAAATACGCGACCTCCTCGATGATCTCCTTCATGCGCTTGAGGGCAGATAGGCTGACGTTCAGCGACTGGACCGCAAGCTGGATTTTATCGTCTTCAGTCTGCTTGCCTTTAAGCAGGGCGTTGATTTTCACCAGTTCGGCCGATTGGGTGCGGCGTTCCTTTTCATAGGCTTCCGCCTTGTCGATCATCTGCATCTGGATTTCGCGCAGGCTTGCCGCCTGTTGCTGTTGCTCATCGGAAAGCTTGCCAAGCCCCTGGTCCAGGGCTTTGAGCGAAGCCTGCAGGCTGGAAACAATGGTTTCCTGTTGTGCAACCTTTTCTTCTTGCGTCTTGAGTTCGTCAGAGCGGGTCTTCAGACGCTTTTCGAGTTCGGCAAGCTCAACCGCCTTGGCCGATTTCGGATCGGCGCCTGCGGCCTCTTCCGCCAGCTTCGACTTCGATTCCTCCAGCGATTTGACATCGCCCTTCAGGACGTCGCGTTTTTCCTGGCTTTTGCGCAGTTCGGCTTGCTTTTCGGAAAGCTCGGTCTGCTTGGCGGCTGCATCGCTCTTGCCGCCGCCGGTCGCCGGGTTGCGCGAGCCTCCGCCCTGTCCCTGCCCATCGGCATCCTGCCCACCCTTGGGCTGCCCCGAAAGCGCGCCGCCGACCGAAGACGCCAGCATCGAGGCCGGACCACCAGCCACCATGGCGATGGCGGGAATAGCGCTTGAGATCATCTGCGCACCGACCCGGATGATCGACATGACAAAAGCGCGCTGCTCTGCCGTATTGGCGCGTTTCTCGTATTCGCTTGCTTTCTTTTCAAATTCAGCGACCTGCACCTTGAGGTCGTTGACAAGCGATTCAAGCTGTTCGCGTCGTGCGCCCGCTTCGGTGATTTCCTTTTCGATCGCGGCCTTGTCGATGAGCCGTTTGCTCAAAACGGTTTCGCTCTTGTCCGTGGTCTGCACCGTGTCCTTGATGATGACATCATAGGTGGACGCGATAACCAGAAGCTCGTTGCGAACACCCAGCGCCCTGTCGCGGACGTTTTTGGCGAGTTTAATCAGATCATTGGAGACGAATGCCTTGACCTCGGCCTGGTCGCTTTCCTCCCGGACGTCGAGCCAGTCCGGGAACAGATCGGCGATCGCTTTGCCGATCCTGCCGGCCTCATCCATCGCGCTTCGCATGGTGCGCTCGCTTTGCTGCTGCGCCGTTATCAGCTTGTTCATGATCGCGCTGATGCGCACACGAACGTCGCCTTCCTCCTGCGGGGTGGTGTTGTAGGCGATGTAGAGCAGATCGATCGCGTTGTCGGTATCGCGCTTGGCCCGCTCGACATCGTAAGTTCCCTGGATCTTGTCGACATAGGACCGGACAAGCGCCGTATCTGACTTGGGAAGATTAAACTTCGGCAGCGAAAGGATCGTATCGACACTGGCGTCGATCTCGCTTTTGATTTTGGCTTCGCGGCTTTCAAAGGTCACAACATTATTCATTTTCATGCTCCTGTTGATGTGTGGTTACGGAGAGTCATGGGATTGATCGTTCACGATCCGCATTGTTTCTTCGCGTCATCCGGCAGTCCGGCCTCGGTGGAGGAAATGAACTGCGGTACGTCCTTGGTCAGGCCGTCGATCTCGGCGGACAGCCGGTCGACCTGACGTATTTTCGCGTCGTCAGGATTGACCTCGCTCGCTTCCTTCAGAGCATTGGTGAAGTTGCCGACCTGAATGTTGAAGTCCTGAACCTTGACGTTGATGGTGGAAATCGCCGCTTTGAGCCTGGTGATCTGCTCTTCCAGATTTTTCACCGCGCTCTGGTTTTCCGCGTGGCTCTGCTGCGCCGCTATCAGCTGGCGGCGATTGTTTTCGAGCTGGTTGCGAACGCCCTCAAGCGCCGTCCGGGCGTTGTCCAGCCGTGGCTGTGCGATGCGGTATTCCCGCTCCGCGTCATTCATCCATCCCAGCGCCTTGACTGCGGCGTCACCGGCCTGGCAAATTCCCGGCAGGAAGAAGAGGACGCCGCTGCATATCGTTACTCTCTTGGCCTGCTCGTCCCTTTCCCTTCGGGCTTTTTCGAACACGGCCTGACGCGCCCTGACGTTCTCGCTCTCAGACTGAACCAGTTCTTCATAACCCTTCACGGCCGTTTCGGACTGCGCTACCTGCCGTTCCAGCTCGATCTGCAGGTACATGGCCTCTCCCAGCGACCTCTCCCGTTCGGCGCTGAGCTGCTGTTGCGCCGTCAGATGTTCCATCAGGCACACGGATCGGCGACCGAGCAGCTCCCGGCTGGCTTCCGCCTGTTCAAGTTTTGACTGGAAAGCCGCCACCTGTTCGGTGGTGAGGGCGGCCGCATTTGCAATGGCCGGCTGGCCCAGGGACGGTATATCAAACTGCATCGCGATTGCCGCAAGGCCGGCAAAAATAACATGTCGAAGTTGCATCGCTTTATCCTCCTTCTGAGAATTGTGGTGAATGGACGTGCCGCGGCCCAGCCGGCATTGCTGCCGGACGCGCCAGAAACTCGGTAGAAACATGCGGATGCCAGGCGGCTTCGGAATGCACTTTGCGTCACTCCGTCAAGACCGAAAAAACAACCATCAAAGATTGTGTTTTCGATTGCCCAACGAAAGATATCCTGTCCGAAGCCGAATAAAATTATGCAATAAAAACAGACGATAACATTGTTATTATCGCCGCTCTCACAAACCGTTCCAAAAGGGCACATATTTCAATGCGCTCTTTAACACTCAATTTATGAGAGTATTTTTTAATACCCTCAAGGAGAGCGGCGCGGGAGTGCAACAAATTGCACGCATCTCCCGAACCCGGAACATTTCAGCTGTCATGCGGGCCTGAACGGCCGCAGCCGGCGAGCAAAACTCATATTTTGAAATTCGCCATAAAGTAGCGAAACTTAAGATTCCGTGGGAGAAAGGCCTCTGGAAAAGCAGTTGCGCAGGATTCAAAATCGCTCCCGCAAGGAGACCCCGTTCGGCCGCAGCCGGACATGCTTCAGGAGAGGCTGACACCCCTTGCGAACCGGATCCTGAACGATGCCGCTTTTGACGAGACTGTCATCCGTCTTTGCGGGCAGATATCGATGGTCTTCAAGCAGGAGCCACGCCTCGTTCGCGTCATCGGTGATTTCGGCGCATTCGCAACGATCCTGTGTGCCATTTGCCTGGCATCGATCCATGGCGGGCAATTTACCCTGGCTGCAGTTCAGGCGGTCGTAGTCCCTCGAGGCTGGGCCTCCAGCCGCAGGACACGGGCCTTGATCGACTGGCTGGAACTCGAAGGCGCCGCCCGGCGGCATCAGCCCCGTGGCGACAACCGCGAACGTCCATGGTCGTTGTGTGGCTGGCTGACCATGGCCATCGAAACGCTCGCCGAGGCTTATCTTGCCGCAGCCGCGCCATGGGAGGCGCAGCCGGTTCTGGGCAGGCCGGCGAAAGATGACATCGGCGTCAACACCCTTGTCGATGGTGTCGGCTGGCTTTTGAAGCAACAGCAGGCGCTCACCCCCATATCAATGGAAACCCTGATGTTCCTGGGCCATGCCCCCGGATTTCCTCTGCTGCTGGATCTGCTGTCTGCGGCGAAAACCAGCAGATCAGATGCGTCAGATTGTGAATTTTCCCGCAAGGCGGCTGCGCGCGCCTATGGGATAAGCCGCGCCCACGTCACCGCCCTCTTGGCCAAGGCGGAACGCCTGAGCATTCTGAAGAGGAACGGATCCCGCATATGTCTGAGCGACAGGACATTGCAGAATGTACAAGGGGATATCGCCCATCAACTGGCATTCGTTGTCGTGTGGCTGGGGATTTTGAGGGACTGACCGCGTCAGCGCCTGCTCACCGCAATGGCACCCCTAGGAAAACCGTTGCCACCGGGTTAGAAGAGGCAACATCGGATCCGTGACATGACCTTGCCTGAAACAACCCCTGCCGCCGTGGATGCCACAATCGAGGATCGCTCGCTGCTGATCCGCGAATCCCTGCGCAATGCCATCATCGACCGGCGGCTCGCGCCCGGAACCAAACTGTCGGAAGCCGAGGTTGGTGCACTCTTTGATGTCAGCCGCACGGTGGCGCGCGCCGCGTTGCAGATTTTGGCCTTCGAGGGGCTGGTAAAGACCGAGCGTAACCGCGGAGCCTTCGTTTCCACGCCCTCGCCGGAAGAGGCGCGCCAGATTTTCGCCTCACGCCGCCTGATCGAGCCGGGCATCATCGCGGCGGCCGCGCAGCGCATCACGCCTGCGGATATTGTGCGGTTTGAGCATCACCTCGTCGACGAGGCACACTATATGAATGAACGGGGTCCGGCCGCGCGCCGGGCGGAAATAAAGGCCTCGGGCGATTTCCATCTCCTGCTGGCGGCCCTGTCCGGTAACGTCATCCTCCAGCGGTTCATGGATGAACTTGTCGCCCGCTCATCGCTGGTCGTCGCCCTTTATGGCCGCTCGGGTGTTTCGAGCTGCGGCCACAATGAACACCTTGCCATTCTCGAGCTTGTCGCAAAGGGTGACGCAAAAGGCGCGTCAGATCTCATGATCCATCACCTCGATCATATCGAGGCCGATCTCGATCTGCAGCCGAAGCAGGGTGTCAGCCTGAGAAACGCGCTGGCACCACTTTCCTGATTGCCGGCGGATATCGATGGCGGACAACGTCCGTTGCGCCAAAACGAATGCTCTAGTTTGCCTTGAAGCGGTCGAAGGCGGTGAGGTGCTTGACCGGGGGATCGGCCTCCCAGCGATAGATCTCGGTCCGCAGGAAATGCAGCTCCTCATCGAGCTTTTCTTCGGCCACTTCCACCCACCAGGCTTTGGGCCGGCCATCCGAACCGTCTGACCAGCGATAGCCGCGCTTTTTCAGATGATCCTTCATGTCGAAGGGGCTGTTTTCCGCATAAATGCGAACCCGGGAGCGCTGGCTTGCCTGGTACAGTTCTGCGAAGGGCGCTTCGTCCTGTCCCGCACGGGCGTGACCCAGCACTTCCAGAAGCGCAAAACAATCATCGACGGCGCGATGGCCATCGTGGAAGTAACCGGATTGTCCGATGAGATAGGCAAGTTTGCTGCCCTCAAAACCCCGCGCCCGCCAGTCGATCTCGGAAACCGAACAGGCCCATGCCTTCTCGCGGAAAATCGGCGAGAAGGCCTCGCAGAACGGACGGTCAAAGCCGGCATTATGGGCGATGATCAGATCCGCCCGGGCAACAAGCGCGCTCAGGCGGTCCATGTCGATCACCTGTCCGGCGACCATCTCGTCGGTAATCCCGGTCAGGCGCGTGATCTCTTCCGGGATAGTGACGCCGGGCTGCCGCACGCCGCCATAAACGCCGGTAACATCGCCGATCGCGCCATGATCGTCGAATGTGAAGGCGATGACGCCGATCTCGATGATTTCGTCGGTTCGATGATTGAGGCCCGTGGTTTCGGTATCGAGGATAATGCCCTGACGGGGGAACTCCGGCCGCGGTTTGTCGACGACGGTACGCGGCATGAGCCGGCGTGAAACACGGTAATTTCCGGTGGATTCAAGATATCCGGCAAGCGTCTCGTCATCCGCGACGTTCTTCTGCACCGTTTCGCGGCCGGCCGCTTTTCGCCCCCGTTCACCCTGGGGAAGCCGCGCTGCCGCGGAACCGAAAAAATCCAACTGGGAGCTCATTATGCGCCTGTCCGCCATATCCGGAAATCGTGATTTAAGTAGTCCAGCATATGTGCAGAGGCTCATGGTAACAACAGCGGTTGCTTTCATCCACAGAAACTGAGCCACACAGTTTGCACCATCACGGCCGCGCCGGCTTTAACATGATTATTTAAGTTAAGTATTGAATTCGCATCTGCCACGGGGTATCGCCTGAAGTCCAATCTCCAGGTCGGTCATGACGCAGCGCGACAAATTCCTTTCGGCATTCCTGAAAACCCAGTCGGATATCAAGCGATATCTGACGCGGATGACGGGCTCGCGCGAGGATGCCGAGGATCTTGCCCATGAGGCATGGATCAAGCTGGCGAGAAACAGCTCGAATGCATCCGCAGCACCAGTGCCTTATCTCAAGCGCATCGCCAGGTCGCTGGCCATCGATCACGGGCGGGGCCGCAGGCACCGCGCCACGACCGAGCAGATCGAGGATGCCCTTTCCATTCGCGACGAGCGCCCGGGTCCGGACCAGCAGGTAATCGACCGCGACCAGATCCGGCAGCTCATGCGGGTCATCGGTGAACTTCCTGACCGACAGAGAAAGATGCTGGTCGCGGCGCGGCTGGAATTTCGTCCCTATGCCGAAATCGCGGAAGAGTTCCATGTCTCCACCCGCACGGTGGAAATGGAGATCAATCGCGCCCTCAACTACTGCATCGAGAAAATGGGACATGAGCGGCACAGATAATTTTCGGATTTACCGTTTGTGATCGTTAGAGCTAATGAGGTTCATGTGAAATTCCGGCATCCAGACGGTTTTTTGATAGGGGTTGCGTGTTGAACGAAGGATCCGATGCGCTCAGAAGAAAGGCCACGACCTTTATTGTCAGGCTGCGCTCCGGCGCGGCCACGGTTGAGGATACGGAGGCGCTCCACCACTGGCGCAGCCTCAGCGCCGATCACGAACGCGCCTTCGTCGAGGCGTCGGCGCTCTGGCGCGATCTTGGCCCGGCTCTGGAAGCGCAGGCGCAGACCCGCGTCAAAGCCACATCCAGACGATCCTTTCTGGTGGGCGGCAGCCTTGCCGCGGGCCTTGCCGGTATTGCCGTCGCGCTGCCGGAACTCGGTTACCTCCCCTCCATCGGCGCAATGCTTGCGGATTTTTCAACTGGTGTCGGCGAGCAACAGAATGTCAGCCTGCCGGATGGATCGACCGCCTTTCTCGATGGCGGCTCCGCTCTGTCGCTGGAACGCGGCGAACGGCGGTTCGATCTCACGGCAGGTGCTGCGGTCTTCACCGTTCAGCAGGCGGCGAATATTCCTTTTGTGGTCAAAGCCGGCAATGGCCGCGTGCAGGCCTCCGGCGGCGCCTTCAGCGTCACCCATAATGCCAGCGGCGTAACCGTGGAATGCCTGTCCGGCCCGCTCAGCGTCCACTGTCTCGGCGATGCGCAGCTGCTTCCCGGAGAGGCAATCGTCTATTCGGACGCTGGCCTTGGGGAAAAATCCGCGATCGACCTCGAGACGGCATCGGCTTGGCGTGAAGGCATGCTGGTCTTCAACAACCGTCCGCTGGAAGACATCGTCGCGAGCCTGAACCGCCACCGGCGCGGCAGGATCATCATCACCCGTCAAAGCCTGCGCTCCCTGCACGTCTCGGGCGTCTTTCAGCTCAACCGGCCGCAGGACATTATCGCCCATCTTGAAGAAACCCTGCATCTTCATGCGGTCGGCGCAGGCGGAATCCTGCTGCTTGTCTGAAGCCTCTCGAACCGGAGACAGCGCTGGATTCCGGACGATCCAAAAATATTACAAAAAAACTCCACAAATCTTTTCGGGTTCATGCGCCTCGGTCGTCTTCCCTATCAGAGGCCGCAGCAAGGCGGCGAAATGGAAGGGAATACGGGGATGACTTTATTGGCGACGGGACATAAATCCGGTGGTCGCGAACGGCGTTTGAGGCTTGCAGCATTCTGCGCATCACTGGCCTGCTCCGTATCCTTGGTTGCCCATACCCAGGCAGTTGCGCAGGAGCTGCGCCAGTTTTCCATTCCCGCCGGGTCCCTCGATGTGGCGCTGACGCGCTTTGGCGCTGCAAGCGGTATCCAGATTTTCTACGACGCATCGCTGACACGCGGGCTCAAGACCTCCGGCGCGGCCGGCTCCCTGCCGCCGCGGGAAGCACTCGGCAAGCTGCTTGACGGCACCGGCCTCAGCTTCCGCTTCACCGCGCCCGATCGCGTGACGGTTTCCAACGCCTCACAGGCACCGGAAGCAACCTCTGCGGATGGCTCGCTCGTTCTCGAAACAATCACCGTCACCGGCAAGTCAGGACGATATGGCAGCCCGGACGCACCTTATAGCAACGATGCCCCGACCGCCTTCATTTCGGGCGAGGATATCGAGCGCTTCCGCGGCTCAAGCCCGGCCGACATGTTTCGTGGCACGGCCGGCGTCATGTCCGGCGAAGCGCGAAACGGCGCCGGTGCCATCGACGTCAACATTCGCGGCATGCAGGGAATGGGCCGCGTCGCCACGACGGTCGACGGCGCTGAAAATTCCGTGACGGTCTATCAGGGGTACCAGGGCGTCTCGAACCGCACCTATGTCGATCCCGATTTCATCGCCGGTGTCGACATTACCAAGGGAGCCGATGCCGCTTCCTTCGGCAATGCCGGATCGGTGGCGATGCGAACGGTCGGCGCCGACGACATCGTCAAGCCGGGCGAGAAATGGGGGCTGAAGGTCAAGGGCGGCTTCGGCACCAATTCATCAAGCCCGACGGAAGGCGCATTGAGCGGCTACAGCTACCAGTCTGGCGCAGGCACCGCGACCCCGTCTGCCGATGGCATGGACAGACCCGCCTTCCTCAAGCCGACGACCGGTTCCGGCAGCGTCATCGGCGCTTACAAGGGCGAGGATATCGATGTCGTCGCCGGATATGCGCATCGCCGTCAGGGCAATTATCACGCCGGCAGCCATGGTCCTGTCGCGTCCCCGAAAAACATCGGCGACACGAAATATTGGGGCGGCACTCTGCCCAACACGATGATCAATGAAGGTCTGGCCAACTATCGCGGCGGCGAGGAAATCCTCAATACCGAGCTGGAAACGCAATCGCTTCTGGCGAAGGTCACGGCGCGTCTGTCAGACGACCAGACATTCCAGATCGGTTACATGGGATACAGAAGCGAGGCCGGAGACAGGCTTGCCTCGCGGCTGACCTCGAATACCGGACAGGCGCAGCAGCAGGAACAGACCGTCAGCACCAGCCTCGACACATTTACCGCCAGATATAACTGGAACCCCGAAGACAACGACCTCATCGACTTCAAGTCGAATTTCTATTTCAACCATCTTGAAGTCCGCAACCCCGTGCGCGGCGGGCGTGGCCTGACACCGGAGAAGATCGGCCTGCCATCAGGCTTCCGGGTCGGCACCGATACCAATATGTGGGGAGCGGAGATTACCAATCGCTCGCAGTTCAGCCTGGATTACGGCGATTTCGACCTGAATTACGGATTTTCCTACCGCGCCGAAGACACCAATGGTAGCAACCACACCGCCGTACTGGAGGGCTGGCTGACCCCGCGCGACGCCATTCGCCATGAAGGTGCAGCCTTTGCCAAGGCAGCTTACAAGCCGGTGGACTGGCTTACCCTTAATGGCGGCCTGCGATACTCCCATTACTGGGTAGAAGACCGATTTGATCCCTATGAGCGTTATCAGGCGCGGGACAAGCCGGTTGACCTGAAAGTGGATGACGGCGGTTTCAGCCCATCTGCCGGAGTGACGCTGGAACCGTTCGACAACACCCAGTTTTACGTCAATTATTCGAATACGCTGCGCTCGCCATCCATCATTGAATCCGTCTCGGCTTTCAACAGCGTCATTGCGAATGCCGGCGTCCTGCCGGAGCGCTCCAGCAACTGGGAAATCGGCACCAACATCATTCGCGACGGCATCTTCTCCGAAGATGATACCACCATGATCAAGTTCGGTTATTTCAACTGGGATGTGAAGAACTACATCTCGCGCACCGTCGTGACCGAACCGCAGCTGACGCTGAATATCGGCAATATTCCGCGCGCCAAATTTTCCGGTCTCGAAGTTTCCGGCCGTTACACCAATGGCGGATTTTCGGCCGATCTTTCCGCCAACTACTTCCTGAATGTCGAATATTGCCGCACGACCCAGACCTGCGACAGCAAGTCTCTCTATGGCGACTATGCGACGAACCATGTTCAGCCGGAATATACGGTCGACCTGACGCTTTCGCAGAAATTCCTCGAGGACCGGCTGACGGTCGGCGGCCGCGTCTCCTATGTCGGCCCGCGCGCCATCGGCCACGGCGACGTCACCGCGCAAGGTGCGTCGCAATTCATCGCACTTGTCGACTGGGAGCCCTATACGCTGGTCGATCTGTTTACCGAATACAAGATCAACGACAATATGACGGCGAGCCTGCGGGTGGAGAACCTGTTCGACCGTTTTTATGTCGATCCGCTCGGCCTCGTCACGCAGCCCGGTCCCGGCCGCACGATCTATGCCAGCCTTACCGCGACGATCGGCGGCGGCGAGGCCCTGCCCGGCCTTTCCCCCTTCAGCAGCCCGACGGACGCATCCTTCGTGCGTGACTGGACCGGCTTCCATGTGGGCGCCCATGCCGGCGGCGATTTCCTGAATTTTGCCGGAAATACGATCTCGCTGGATGGCACATTCAACGATGCGGCCGCACGGGAATCGGCCGATTTCAACCTGCGGGGCGGCGCGTTTGGACTGCAGGCCGGTTATGACCGGCAGCTGGAAAACGGCTTTGTCGTCGGCGTCGAGGCCGATTACACCAAGACCTATCTTCGTGGCCTCGAAAAGTTCGGTTCCACCGATCCGGTGCTGGCAAAGAGCGGCCACGTGGACGCAACGACCAGCTACGATATCGACTGGACGGCCGGTCTGCGGGCGAAGCTCGGTTATGCCGTGAATGACAGGCTGCTCGTTTACTCCACCGCCGGCCTGGCGCTGGCGAAAGAAACCCAGTGGCGCGACCAGTATATTTCAGACGGCGCGAGCGCGACCAATCCTCTCGGCTCTGAAACGACGGCATTCTTCGTGGAGAAGGCTTCCGGAACACGTGCCGGCTTCACCGTCGGCCTCGGCGCGGAATATGCGCTGAACGACAACTGGTCGATCCGTGCGGATTACAGCTACAGCCATTTCCGCGCCAAATCGTTCAAGTTCAAGAACGCCCGCGCCGGCACCGGCAAGGATTATCGCACCAGCGAGCAGACGGGCACGGAGATGGTCGATCCCGGCTTGAAGAATGATCCGAACATGGCCTGGCTCTGCGATTCCATGCCGGAAGTCTGCGAGCCCTATGAATCCCCGATCTACGAATATGTAGACCATGCCGGGACATCCGGAATTGCAAACGGTCGCAATGCCTCGAACTCGTTGAACCTGCATGCCATCAAGGTCGGGCTGAACTATCGCTTCTGAGGAAACTTTCCGCAAACTTTCGAGCCGTGCGCCTACCTGGCGCGCGGCTCACCGAAACATGAGATTGCTCACGAAACCGGACGATTGAGAATGGTTTCGCAACTCGCCGGATTGCCGATGATCTCGCTGGTCTTGATGATGGAGCCGGCATCTGCCGTGATCTTGATGATGCAATCGCGGCGGTGTTCCTTGATTTTCATGCCCTCGGTCTGCGTCATCTGGGTCTGTCCATCCACGGACTTGTATTCACGCCGGTTGCTCAGCCCGGCATAGGTCTCCACATCAACCTTCAGCCAGTAGGATTCGGTTGCGCCCTTTTCGATAACCACCTTGTTGGGGCGGCCAAGCCTGGCAATGGCCGCATCCCGCGGCTGCCCCACAAAGGCTGCGACCGTGCGGGAAATATCGGTTTCTCCGGTTGAGGTGCAGGCGCTGACAATCACCAGCGCAGCCGCCAGACATCCGGTCTCAAGCCATCTCATCTTCAATCGTCCCCTCGCAAGATATCGCCCGCCGCATAGGTCGCCTACTGCCGCTGTGGCGCAAATCTAGGGTCAATGATTTCATGCTGAAAGGAGGGCGGACAGAAATCCCGATCAACTTGTTATGATCGACGGGCGTCAGCCTTCTTTATCTGTTGCGGAACACGGTGCAGGGGACGCCGGCCTGCCGGATCTCTCCGCAGAGCCTGTTGGCTTCGCCACGGGTCTCGCGGCCGATGCGGGCGGCATAACGCGGGCGCGAACCGAAATTCCCGCCTCTTTGCCTGACGATGAGGGCACGTTCCGCATTGAGCGGTTCCGACAATCCGCCAATCGCGCGGGTAAACAGCCGGTTCGCCACCGCCGGATTGTAATGCGCCGCAAGCTGCACCCCCCAGGGCGCCCAGTCGGCCGAGGAGATGAGAACGGGATCGTTCATGGTGCGGGTGTCGGCGAGACGCAGGCAGGCATCGAGGAAGGACCGGCCTTCATCCAGCGCCGGGGCGGCCTTTTCCGGCGGGTTGTCTTTCCAGTTTTCGACAGGATATCCGGTGATGGCAAACACGTAATCGCGGGTTTCCATTGGCAGGCGGCCGGTGGCGATGAATGTCCGCAACCCCGCCTCGCCGGCATTATAGGCCGCAGCGGCAAGACCGAAATTGCCGAATTGACCATTCAGCTCGGAGAGATAACGCGACGACGCCTCAAGCGCGGCAATGATGTTGAAGCTATCTTCGAGACCACGCAGCCTTGCTGTTCCGGGCATGAACTGGGCGATGCCCTCAGCCCCTTTCGGGCTGACCGCATCGGCGCGGAACAGGCTTTCGCGCCAGATCAGCCGGGCGAAATAATCCGGCGGCACGGCGTAACGTCCGGCCAGCACCTCGATGGCATGACACAGATCGCTATTGTAGCTGCCGACCCGAATGCAGAGTTCCGGCGCAACGGCATGGCTATATGCGCAGGTGCTTTTCCCCTCCGCCGGCTCTTCAGCCCGGGCAGCACCGCCCGCTGTCGCCATCAGGCAGAAGACCAGAGCGACACGGCCTGTCCATATCCCTGCCCATATACCTGCCAAGCAAACGACCCCACACTTCCAGACGCAAAGCACCGATTATCGGGTGATCGCGAAAATATGCCCCGACCTTCGGCCTTGATCAATGGAAGTTTCGGTTTCGCGCTGCCGATGCGCATCTGCGCTATCAAAAGGCTAGACGCAAAACATCCAGCCGACCCGATTGCCGGGCCGGCTGGACGCTCTCATTTACCCGCTCCGGCGAGAAGCCTTCTAGAACTCCTGCCATTCATCATGATTGACGGCGACCGCAGCAGAACCACGCGCCGCAACGGGGCGGGATACCGGACGACGGGGATGGGTCGGCGCCGGCCGCATCTCCGGGCTGCTGCGCAGCGAGGATGCCGAACGCGGCGCCTCATCGAACCTGAATTGCCCCAGAAGTTCGAACAGGGCGGCGGCTTCGCGGGCAAGGCTGTGGCTGGCGGCAGTCTGCTCCTCCACCATTGCAGCGTTTTGCTGTGTGCCCTGATCGACCGTGTTGACCGCCTGATTGATTTCGGCAAGCGCGGTGGACTGTTCACGGGCGGCTTCGACAATCGCCACGACATTGCTGTTGATATCACGCACCTGTTCCGCGATTTCCTGCAGCGCCGATCCCGCCTTGGTAACAAGGCCGACGCCGTTTTCCACCTGCGAGCCCGAAGCATTGATCAGGCTCTTGATTTCCTTTGCAGCGGTTGCCGAGCGCTGCGCCAGTTCGCGCACTTCCTGCGCGACGACTGCAAAACCCTTGCCCGCCTCACCCGCACGCGCCGCTTCCACGCCGGCATTCAGCGCAAGCAGATTGGTCTGGAAGGCGATCTCATCGATCACGCCGATAATGTTGGAAATCTCGCGCGATGATTTTTCGATCTGATCCATGGCGCCGATCGCATCGCGCACCACCTGGCCCGAATGTTCGGCATGGTCGCGGGCCCGGGCGACGATCGTGCCGGCCTCTTCGGCCCGGCGGCTGGAATCGTTGACGGCAGTGGTGATCTCCTCCAGCGCCGCGGCAGTCTCCTCGATGGAGGCGGCCTGCTGTTCCGTGCGTTTGGCGAGATCATCGGCAGCGGAGCGTATCTCGTTGGAGCCCGAGGAAATCGCGCCGGCATTTTCAGATACCAGCGTCATCGCTCTCTTCAGCTTTTCCGAGGCCGCGTTGAAATCCGTCCGCAATCTCTCAAGCGAGGGGATGAACGGCTTGTCGATGCTCTGCGACAGGTCGCCATCAGCCAGGTCCGTCAGACATTGGGCGAGCTTTTCGACATTTTCGACACGACCGGTCACGTCGGTCGCAAATTTGACGACCTTGAACACCTTGCCGTTCAAATCGAAGATCGGATTATAAGAGGCCTGAATGAAGACCTTGCGGCCGCCCTTGCCGAGCCGCATGAATTCATCCGCCACGAGATCACCGCCCGCGAGCCTTTCCCAGAACTGCTTGTAATGCGCCGACTGCGTGTAGGCCGGTTCGCAGAACATCGAATGATGCCGGCCCTGAACCTCCGACAGTGAATAACCCAGTGCCGCCAGAAAATTCTCGTTGGCGGTCAGGACATCGCCACCAGGCGAAAACTCGATGATGGCCTGCGCCCGCGACAGGGCGTCGATCTTGCCCGCATCTTCCGCCGCCTTCAGCTTGCGCCCGGTGATGTCGGTGGCGATCTTGATCACCTTCACCGGCTTGCCGCGGCGAAACACCGGATTATAGGAGGCCTCGATCCAGACCTCCCTGCCACCCTTGCCGATGCGCTTATATTGCTGCTGATCGAACTGACCGGCGGAAAGTTTTGCCCAGAAGCTCTTGTAGTCCTGCGAAGCCACGACGGCCGGCTCGACGAACATGCTGTGATGCCTGCCGATGATTTCCGCAAGCTCGTAACCGAGCGCACGACAGAAATTCTCGTTGGCGGTAAGAATTTTCCCGGAAAGGTCAAACTCTATAATGGCCTGGGATTTGGAAAGCGCGGCAAGAACCGCGAAAGCATTGGCACCACGATCAAGAAAACTCACGCGCAATCCTCCGATGGCAGATTAATGATTTCCGTTGAAAATCATTCAATAATATTACTGTTACATTCTTAAATAATATTTAAGGATAAAGATGCTGCCAGTTGAGTTCGATTGAAAAACTCAAACTGAATTTAAACCAGCTTTCGTTTCTTTCCGCAGCCGTTTCCCTCTGCCAAAGGGCCATTGGGCGGGCGTAACAATCGCGTATTATTCCTGTTTATACTCTGGCCATCAGACGAATCGGCTAAGGCTGTCCTTTGCAGATACGTTGCGGCTTGCCGGTATTTCCGGGAGAAACCATGATCGATGTCGTAACCGCACTCGCCGTGTGGGCCTATATTGCCGGATTTCTGTTTTTGACGGCGCGGCTGGCAAGGCAGACGGGCGAGCCGATCTGGCTCTTCGCAAAGGATCGCGAACGACAGGCCGTTCCCGCCATGCTCTTTCGCCTCGCTTTTTTCCTTGGCGCTCTGCTGCCGCTCGTCACCCTGTGGCTGGAGCCGCAAAATCCGGTCTGGCTTCTGAGCCGCAGCGATCTTGGCACCGCAACCCGGATTGGCGGCATGGCGATGGTGCTGGCCGGCGGCCTGATCGCGCTTTATGCGCAAAACCATATGGGCCGGTCATGGCGCATCGGCGCGGCCGAGGGTCATCTTGGCACAATCGTCGACAGCGGCCCTTTCGGCCACTCCAGAAATCCCGTCTTTGTCGGCCAGATCGTGCTGTTTGCCGGGCTGGTGCTGGTGTTTCCATCGGTTCTACAGCTTGTTGTCGCCATCGCTCTTGTCATCGCCGTGTCGCTGCAGGTCACTATTGAAGAACGTGTGCTGACGAAAGAGCTTGGTCCGGCTTATGAGGCCTATCGGCGCCGGGTGCGGCGCTGGCTGTAACGGCCGCCAAACCGAAGCCGTGGCGCGGCCTTCAGCTTTTTCGGAACATTCGTCTCCGACAAGCATTTTATGCCGAATGGGGGGCCGGCCACGGGCCGGCAAATTTCCTTGCCTGTTCAGGCAAGACGAAAATCAGTTCCAACCTGGAGGAGCAAGCAGATGAAAAAGAACACGATCTGTATCTGGTACGACAAGGACGCCGAGGCCGCCGCCAGATTTTACGCCGAGACCTTTCCCGACAGCGCGGTAACCGCCGTTCACCACGCGCCGAGCGATTACCCCTCCGGCAAGAAGGGCGATGTGCTGACGGTGCAGTTCACCGTGGCCGGCGTATCCTGCATCGGTCTGAATGGCGGTTCCGCCTTCAAACAGACCGAGGCTTTCTCGTTCCAGATATCGACCGAAGATCAGGAAGAGACCGATCGCTACTGGAATGCCATCGTCGGCAATGGTGGCGAGGAAAGCGCCTGCGGCTGGTGCAAGGACAAATGGGGTGTCTCCTGGCAGATCACTCCACGCGTGCTGATGGACGCCATGGCTGCCGGCGGCGCTGAGGCCAAACGTGCCTTCGAGGCGATGATGGATATGAAGAAAATCGACGTCGCCGCCATCGAAGCCGCACGCCGCGGTTGACGCGGACGGCTTACTCAGCAGCAAGTAGCGAAGCGATATTTCAAACGTAAGTCGCTAAAATATAAGGGAAAATTCGGATTTTCCGGTTTTATCACACTTTTCCCGCCGCGCAGATCGCCCTGCGCGGCAAGTCATCATAAAACGTTCAACAAAATGTAAGCGATCCGTCAAAGACGGCTGTTAGCAGAGCCCGTGGCTTCGTGCTGGGAACATGATGTTCTTGCCGATCAGGCCATTATTCCATCAACGGGGCTCAACTCATGAAATCTTCCGCTCTGACCTCTTTCGTGGCCGGCGTCGCCATTGCCGCCGCCTTCGGCGCCACGGCTGCCCACGCAGAAAAGACCAAGTTCGAATTCTGGTACGGCCTTTCCGGCGATCTTGGCGATCGCGTTCAGGAAACCTGCAAGAAGTTCAACGACTCGCAGGCTGAATTCGAAATCGTCTGCACCTCGCAGAATGATTACGACGCCACGCTGCAGAACACCATCGCCGCCTATCGCGCCAAGAAGCAGCCCGCCATCACCCAGATCTATGATGCCGGCACGCTGGACATGATGCTGTCCAAGGCTTTCGTTCCCGCCAAGAAGCTGATGGCCGACAACGGCTACAAGATCGACTGGGACAATTATTTCCCCGGCATCGCCAACTATTATGCCACCGCTGCGGGCGAGCTGAACTCTTTCCCTTATAACTCCTCGACCGCGATGTTCTATTACAACATCGACGCTTTCGAAAAAGCCGGCATCACCTTCAAGCCGGACACCTGGGAACAGGTTCAGGAAGCCGCCACGAAGCTCAAGGCCGCCGGCTTTGAATGCCCGCTGGCCTTCAACTTCGACACCTGGATGCTGATGGAGCAGTTCTCGGCCATCCACAACCAGCCGATCGCCACCAAGGGCAACGGTTACCAGGGCCTCGACGCCGAACTGACGATCAACAAGACGAAGTTTGTTGATCACGTCAAGTTCTTCAAGAAGATGCAGGACGAGAAGCTGTTCGTCGTCAAGACCAAGCAGCTCGGCATGGACATCCTGCCCGCCTTCACCTCGCAGACCTGCCAGATGTTCATGACCTCGATCGCCAATCACGGCACCGTCGCCAAGACCATGCCGGAAGGCGTGAAGTGGGACGTTGCCATGCTGCCGGTCTGGAAGGGCACCGAACGTCATAACTCGCTGGTCGGCGGGGCGTCGCTGTGGGTCATGGCCGGTCGTCCGGACGCCGAATACAAGGGTGCAGCCGCGTTCCTGAACTTCATCGCCCAGCCGGAGATGGTTCAGTGGTGGTCGACGGTCACCGGTTACATCCCGGTCACCAAGACCGGCTTCGACGCCATGAAAGCCAATGGCTTCTATGACAAGGCTCCCTATAAGGGCCGCGAAAAGGCGATTGAAAGCCTGACCTTCACGCCGCCTTCGGAATATACCCGCGGTATCCGCCTTGGCGGTTTCACGCAGATCCGCAAGGAAGTCGCCACCTCGCTCGAAGCGATCTTCATGCAGAATGCCGATATCCAGGCTGAACTCGACAAGGCTGTCGAGCGCTCCAACGCCGGCCTGCGCCGCTTCGAAAAGACCTATGCCGGCGCCAAGCTGAACTAAGTTTCTGCAAATTTTCTAAAGACTTGCCCGCAAAGCTTCAAGCTTTACGGGCAAGTCCGCCCATTTCTCCAGCATTGCCGGTTTTTTCATGGAAAAGCGCGCCGTCTTCAAAAGCACGTGGTTGCCCGTGCTGTTCGCCCTGCCGCAGCTTCTGCTGATCTTCCTGTTCTTCTATTGGCCCGTGGCAGCGGTCATCAACTGGGCCTTCACGCTCGAACCGCCCTTCGGCGGCGCTGCGGAATTTGTCGGCCTTGCCAATTTCGAGGAAACCTTCCTCGATCCGCTTTACTGGCAATCCGTGCTGGTCAGCATGGTTTTCGCCATTGCCGGCCCGTTCTTCACCATCCTCATCGGCCTCGTGCTGGCGCTGTGCGTCGATCGCGCCCTGCCCGGATCCGGTTTCTTCCGGGTGCTTTATATCCTGCCCTATGCCATCGCGGGTCCTGCCGCCGGCATGGCCTTCCGCTTCATCCTGTCACCCGAGCGTGGTCTCGCCGCCTCCCTCAACGCCTGGTGGCCGGATATCTGGAACCCGGCCAAATACGGCGAACACGCACTGATCCTCGTCATCGTCATCTTCATCTGGAAATGGGCCGGATACACCTTCATCTTCCTGTTTGCCGGCCTGCAATCCGTTCCGCGCTCGCTGACGGAAGCCGCCGCCATGGACGGTTCCGGCCCCATCCGCCGCGCCATCGATATCCAGGTGCCGCTGCTCGCGCCGACCCTGTTCTTCCTGACCGTGATCATGATGACCGAAGGCTTCGTCGGCGCCGACACGTTCGGCATCGTCGCCACCACCACCGAAGGCGGCCCCAACCGCGCGACGGAAGTGATGGTCTACCGCATCGTCAGCGAAGCCTTCGAGGGGCTGAACTATTCCGGCGCCTCGGCGCAGAGCCTCGTCCTCATCGGCCTCATCATGGTTTTCACCTTCATCCAGTTCCGCTTCGTCGAGCGGCAGGTCCATTACAAGTGAGGCGGCGATGATCCAGCGCACCCCCTATGCCGACGCCCTGACCTATATTCTGATGGTCGCCGGTTTCCTTCTGCTCATCGGCCCCTTCGTCGTCATCATCGCCGGAGCGAGCCAGACGATAACCCAGGTCAACAGCGTACCGTTCCACTTTATGCCGCAGGGCGAGTTTCTCGCCAATGCCGAGACAGCCTGGAAACGCGCCAATCTCGGCAATGCGCTGTGGAACAGCATGATCATGGCGACGCTCGTCACGATCGGCAAGGTCGCGCTTTCGGCGTTTACCGCCTTCGCCATCGTCTTCTTCCGCTCGCCGCTCAAACATCTGTTCTTCTGGACGGTGTTCATCACCCTCATGCTGCCGCTCGAAGTGCGCGTCGTGCCGACTTATTCGGTGGCGGCCGATCTTTTTCAGCCGTTCCGTTCCATTCTCGGCCTGTTCGGCATCGAGGTGACGGTGGAGTGGAACCTTCTCAACTCCTATGCGGGCCTCACCCTGCCGCTGGTCGCCACCGCCACCGGCACCTTCCTCTACCGGCAGTTCTTCATGACCATCCCGGACGAGCTGGCGGAGGCCGCGCGCATGGACGGTTCGGGCGCGATACGTTTCTTCGTGGAGATGCTCCTGCCATTGTCACGCACCAACATGGCGGCGCTCACCACCATCATGTTCGTTTATGCCTGGAACCAGTATCTCTGGCCGCTCCTGATGGTCACCGACCCTTCCTACAAGACGGTGATGATGTCGCTACGGGCGCTGTTGCCCGCCGAAGACGGCACGCCGGACTGGAACGTCACGCTCGCCGGCTCGCTCATCATCATCACACCGCCGCTTCTCGTCGTGGCCTTCCTGCAACGCTGGTTCGTCCGCGGTCTCGTTTCGTCCGAGAAGTGACGGCGCGCGGTTTTCAACAACAAGGTTTCCCATCATGGCTCAGATCGATATCCGCCAGGTCCGCAAATCCTACGGCAAGACACCCACCCTGCATGGCGTGGATCTCTCTTTCGAATCCGGCGAATTCGTCGTCATCCTCGGCCCCTCGGGCTGCGGCAAATCCACGCTTCTGCGCATGATCGCCGGGCTGGAAGACATTACATCAGGTGAAATCGCCATTGGCGGGCGCGTCGTCAACAGGCTCGAGCCGCGTGAACGCGGCTGCGCCATGGTGTTCCAGAATTATGCGCTTTACCCGCATATGTCGGTCGCCAGCAATATCGGTTATGCGCTGAAGGTTGCCGGCGTCGCCAAGGCCGAGCGCCTGCGCCGCATCGAAGAAACCGCAAAGATCGTCGGCCTTACCGATTTTCTGGAACGCAAGCCGGCCGCCCTTTCCGGTGGCCAGCGCCAGCGCGTCGCCATGGCCCGCGCGATCATCCGCGAACCGCAGGTGTTCCTGTTCGACGAGCCGCTCTCCAACCTCGATGCCAAGCTGCGCGTCACCATGCGCGCCGAAATCCGCAAGCTGCACCAGCGCCTGTCCGCCACCTCCGTTTTCGTCACCCATGACCAGGTGGAGGCGATGACGCTGGCCGACCGGCTGGTGGTGATGAACAAGGGCAATGTCGAGCAAGTCGGCCATCCGCTCGACATCTATCATCGCCCGGCCACCACCTTCGTCGCATCCTTCATCGGCTCCCCGGCGATGAACCTGTTCACGACAAGGGTCGAAGTCGAATCACCTGCCGTGATGCTGGGCGGCGCGGCGGTCAGGCTCTTCCCTGAGACCGGTCTCGAACTGCGCGGCCGCGACGTGACGGTCGGCATTCGCCCGGAACATTGCCTTGTCAGCAAGGAAGAGGGTGCTGGCGTACCGGCGATCGTCGATTTCGTCGAAGAACTCGGCTCCGGCCGCATCGTGCATGCCGAGATCGCCGGCGAAACCTTTTCCGCCGCAATCGGCGAAGACCTTTCGGTCAAACCCGGCCAGCGCATCCACCTCACCATGCCGCCTGCGCACCTGCATTTCTTCGACCCGGCTACCGGCAAGAGGATCGAAACGGAAGGAGCGGCCGAGGCCAGTAACGTCGGCAAGGAGGCATTGCTGGCGGTCTAAAAGACAAGGCCTTTCGGCTTACCCCTTCACGCCTGACGAAATCATGATGGCCTCCGTCACGCGGCGCTGGAAGATGACGTAAGCGATGATGACCGGTAGTGCTGCCAGCATCGCAACGGCCATCAGGCGGGCATAAGCGACACCGAAGGCGTCGTTGACCTGGGTGATGCCGACGGGGATCGTCATCATGTTTTCCGAGGTGACGACGAGGAACGGCCAGAAGAAGGCGTTCCACACCGAAATGAAGGTCACGATCGCCATGGCGGTCGTGATCCCCCAGTTGAGCGGCAGATAGACCCGGAACAGGATCGTGTATTCGCCGCCGCCATCCAGCACCACGGCTTCGCGCATCTCCTTCGGCACGCTGTCGAAGAACTGCTTGTAGACGATGATGACGATGGGGGTGATGAGCTGCGGCAGGATGATGCCGGCCCAGGTGTTGATGAGGTTGAGGTTCTTCATCAGGATGAATTGCGTGACGACAAGCGTCTGCGCCGGCACCATGAAACTTGCCAGCACGATGCCATAGAGCAGCCGCCGTCCCGGAAAGCGGATCTGCGACAGCGCATAGGCGCACAGCATGGAAATGAACAGGACGGAGACCGTGACGATGACAGCGGTGCCGATGGAATTGACATACCAGGTCAGCAGCCGCGTGTTGAAGATGGCGTTCACATAGGCACCCAGCTGGAACTCATCCGGCAGCAGCGATGTGTTGCCGGCGACATTTTCATCGGAGCGAAGCGACGTGACAAAACTCCAGTAGAGCGGAAAAATCCACACCAGCGCCGCCGAAAAGGTCAAAAGGGTGAGAACAATATTCTCGAGTTTTCGGGTCGGGCTCATGAGTTCCTCCGGATGCGCAGCAGCTGGAACTGAAGAACGGAAACGATGACGATCAACAGGAAAAGCACGGTCGCGACGGCCGAGGCATAACCGCCATTGTTCATCTGGAAGGCCTCCCGGTAGACCTTGAGGAGAAGCACAAAGCTGGAATTGAAAGGGCCGCCGCCGCTCAACAAGTAAATCTGGTCGAATATCTTCAGTTGCAGGATCAGTTGCAGCGTCAGGACAAGGGCCGTCACGGGCCACAGAAGCGGCCAGGTGACGCGGCGGAAGCGTTGCCAGGTCGTCGCGCCATCCAGTGCCGCCGCTTCATAAAGTTCGGCCGGAATATTGCGCAGGCCGGCAATGAACAGCAGCACGTTAAAACCGTTCGTCCACCAGATGGTGACGACAGCGACCATCGGCATCACCCAATAGGGGTTTTTGAAGACGGCGACCGGCTTGCCCGCCAGCAGCGAAATGACCGGTTGCAGAACACCGAACTGCAGATCGAGCATCCATGCCCAGATCTCCGTCACCACAGAAACCGGCAGCACGTAAGGCAGGAAAAACAGGCTCATGGCGATTGTCTGCCCGATGCCCGACAGCCGGCTGACGGCAAGCGAAATCATCAGCGCGATGATGGTGGTCGGCACCACGGTCAAGAGAACGAAATAACCGTTGTTCTTCAGCGAGGTGACAAACAGCCGGTCGCCCAGCAGTTTCGCGTAGTTTTCAAACCCGACCCAGTTTCCCTCGCCGATCAGCGGCGCATCGGTAAAGCTGATGCGCACCATCTCGATCAGCGGATAAAGGAAGAAAGTGGCGAAGACGACGATGAATGGCGTCACCATCGACAGCGCGATCAGCGACTTCTTCCGCCGGTTTTCAATCATTGCCATGGAATGCCTCCGGGCCTCTGCGCATTGCGCGATGCCCTCCAGCCATCGGGGCCGGAGGGCAGGCGTGGATTATTTGAGTTTGCCCTGAAGTTCGGACTGGATCTGCTCGACGGCTTCCGCGCTGCCGACAAAACCCTGAATGGCCGGTGCGATGACGTTGAGTGCCGCGTCATAGGCCGGAGAGGCAACCCCGGTAATCGTGGTCTTGGGGTCAAACACCGCCGCCTCCGCCAGCGTGGCATAGGTGGCGTTGGGCTGCATGGCCTTATATTCGGGACTTTCGGTAATCGATTTATAGGCTGGAATATGTCCGGCATCGGCCCAGCTGATGGCGTGTTTTTCCATCCAGCCGATCACCGTCATGACGGCGGCGCGTTTTTCGCCGGAAACCGTCTTGTCACCTTCATTGGGGATGGCAAAAGCATGGGAATCCGCCCAGGTGGCGCGTTTGCCCATCAAAGGCGGCACTTCCACCGCGCTCCATTTGAAACCGAGCTTGCCGTTCTTTTCCAGATCCTTGTAAGTCGGCACTTCCCAGACGCCATTCAGCTGGAAAGCAGATTTGCCGGCGGAAAACAGCGCCACCGAGGCCTCATATTCCGCCTGTTCCGGCGCCCAGCCGTTTTCCCGCCATCTGGACATGGTGTCGATGGCTTTGGTGGCCTTTTCGGCATTGTCGCCGGCCAGAACCTCCTTGCCGGTGACGAGTTCGCCACCCTGCTGCGACAGCAGCGTGTAGAACACCCGCCACACTCCGCCTTCACCGCCCGACTGATAGGTGATCGGCGTCTCAACGCCATTTTCCTTCGCCCAGGCGAGCGCCTTTTCGAAATCCTCGATCGTCTTTATGCCGGTCAGCTTGCCTTCGGCATCGAGATAGGGAGAGCCCTTCAGAAGATCGGCGTTGTAATACAGAACAAGGGCGTGAATATCGAACGGCACGGCATAAAGCTTGCCATCCTGGGTGGCCGCCTCCACCGGCGCGCTGAAGAAGTCTTCCGTCTTCAGCCCGGCATCCTCAAGATCCTTCGCGGTGATTTCGCTCAGCACTTTTTCTTCAAGGCCAAGCGGCGCGCGCGACAGGTGATAGGTCATGATATCCGGCCCAGAACCCACCGCAGAGGCCGTTCTGACCTTGGTGTAAAAGGGAACGCCCCATTCCAGCGTCGTGCCCTTGATCTGGATATCGGGATGTTCCTTGTTGAAGGCCTCGATCAGCGCTTTCATGCGCACGCCGTCACCACCGGCCAGAAAGTCCCACCAGATGATATCCTGCTTGGCAAGCGCCGGCATGGCGGTCAAACCCAGAACCGTGCCGATAAGCAATGTCTTGATCAATCGCATCGTCATTCCTCCCGTTTCTTGAAACACCCCGTCAGGGGATGGTTTGCTGCATCGAAAGGCGCCTCCTCGCGCCTATCGCAACCTTTTGCCGTCGCTGTCGAAAACCAGAATCCTGTCCGGCGAGGCGCTGAGCGAGACGGACCGGCCATCCAGTTGCTCGCGGGAGCCCTGCCGCTGCACGATAAGCTCCTTTCCCGCCCCGGTGCGGGTGTAGAGGTAAGACAGATCGCCAAGCTCCTCGGCCACCTCGACGATTACGGGCAAGACGCCCTCATCCGTGATCGCCAGATGTTCCGGCCTGATACCGATCTCCAGCCGCTGGCCGGGCGACACCGGCTGCGACAACCGCGCTTCGAGAGGCCGCTCGCCGCCTTCGAGCACAAGCGTCACGCGGCCATCGCGCTGTTCCACCACATCGGCCTGCAGGAAATTCATCGCTGGCGATCCGATAAAACCCGCCACGAAACGATTGTCGGGATCGTCATAAAGCGTCAGCGGCGCGCCCGCCTGCTGCACGATGCCGCCCTTCAGCACGAAAATCCTGTCGGCAAGCGTCATCGCTTCCACCTGGTCATGCGTGACATAGATCATCGTCGCGCCGAGCTTGCGGTGCAGCCGCGTCAGTTCCAGCCGCATCTGCACGCGCAACTCGGCGTCCAGATTGGACAGGGGTTCATCGAACAGGAACACTTTCGGCTGCCGCACGATGGCGCGGCCGATGGCCACACGCTGCCTCTGGCCGCCTGAAAGCTGGGAGGGCCTTTTGTGCAGATGCTCGTCAAGCTGCAGGATACGGGAGGCCTCACCCACCCTCTCATTCACCTCCGCCTTCGGCCGGCGGGCAAGCCGCAGGCTGAAAGCCATGTTCTCGAACACCGTCAGATGCGGATAGAGCGCATAATTCTGGAAGACCATCGCCACGCCGCGATCCGCCGGTTCGACCGCGGTGACATCACGGTCGTCAATGGCGATGCGGCCGCCACTGGTTTCCTCAAGCCCGGCGATCATGCGCAACAGGGTGGATTTTCCGCAACCGGAAGGCCCCACGAACACCGCGAAGCTGCCGGTCGGGATTTCCATCGAGACGTCCCGGATCGCTGCGAACGATCCGAAGGACTTGGCGATATTGTTGAGACGGACACCCATCACCGCCTCACTGAACCTTCAGGCGCAGCACATGGTAGGACAGGGCCGGCACGGAGCCTTTGAGTGCCCCATCCTCGACAGCGACGCCACTGCCCGGCACCGGCACGACGCGGTCGGGCTGGTCGGGGCCATTTCCAACCCGCAGGTCATATCCCGCCATCGCAAGATGCAGGCTGAGGGTGGCGGATGAAAATCCGGTGAGGCTGACATTGATCTCCGCCGCCTCGGTGAGATGGCGGTTGAGGACAAACAGCGTCACCACGCCTTCTTCCTCGCTGAAGACCCCGGCAACATCGAGATATTTGACGTCGTCAGCAGCGTTGCAATCGTAGGTCGGGCAATCCACTGCAACATTCAGCGCAACACCACGGCCATAAAGCGAGGCAAACTGATAGGGGTAATAGATCGTCTGGCGCCAGGCCGGCCCGTTCTTTTCCGCCCGGATGGGGGCTATGACGTTGACGAGCTGGGCGATGCAGGCGATGCGTACCCGGTCTGAGCGGCGAATGAACTCATTCAGCAGACCGGCAACGAAGAGCGCATCCTCGAAATTATAGGTCTCTTCCAGCAGGGCCGGCGCTTCCGGCCAGTCCCAGCTCTTGACGCGTTTGCTGTCGTCTTCGCGGATGTGATACCAGACGTTCCATTCGTCAAAGCAGATGGAAACATCATTCTTGGCGCGCTTCTTGGCTTTCACATAATCGATGACGCCGGCAATCGTCTGGATATAACGGCCGGTCTCTTCGATCTTGCCGAAATAATTCAGCGTGTCGCGGCTGTTATTGCCGAAATATTTGTGCAGCGAGATATGATCGACATTCTCGTAGCATTCCTCCAGCACCTCGCGTTCCCATTCGGGATAGGTCGGCATGCCGTCATTCGAACTGCCGCAGACGATCGCTTCAATTGTCGGGTCGAAGCCCTTGAAAGCCTTGGCGGTTTCATTGGCGAGCCGGCCATATTCCACGGCCGTCTTGTGGCCGATCTGCCAGGGGCCGTCCATCTCGTTGCCGAGGCACCACATCTTCACGCCATGCGGTTGCTCGGTGCCGTGGCTGCGGCGCAGATCGCTAAGCTCGGTGCCACCTGGGAAATTCACATATTCAAGGAAGTTGCGGGCATCATCCAGACCACGGGAGCCGAGATTGACCGCAAGCATCATCTCGATGCCGGCCATAGAGGCCCAGTCTGCGAATTCATTGATGCCGATCTGGTTGGTTTCCTTCGACCGCCAGGCAAGGTCCAGACGAATAGGCCGCTTGTCGCGCGGGCCGATACCGTCTTCCCAGCGATAGGCCGAAACGAAATTGCCGCCGGGATAACGGATGGCGGGAATCTTCAGGTCCTGCACGAATTTCAGGACATCCCTGCGAAAGCCGTTCTCATCCGCCTGCGGATGGCCGGGCTCGTAAATCCCGCCATAGATCGCACGCCCCATATGTTCGATGAAGGCGGAATATAGGCGATCGTCGATACGCCCAATCCGGAAGTCCCGGTGGACTGAAACCCGCGCTTTCATAGGTTCTCCTCCCTGCGCATTTATATCATGAAATATGGTATAAACCATATTTGATAATATAGTTGCCGAGGGAATCCGCGCCTGTCAACCGCGAAAATCATACTTTTAAAATTTGAAGGCTCAGTCTGCCGTGCGCAGGCGCAGGACGATGTCCTGATCGTAATTTCCGAAACCCCGGCCGAAGATATTCAACCCGCCCGGATGTTTCGCATCAGCCTTGACCTCGATGCGCAGGCGGATGGAACGATGGCTCACCAGATCGATATCCGCCAGCGTCACATCCGAAATGCGGGTGCCATCGACATAGGTCCCCTGCGCCGTGATGCGCCAGGTTTTGAGCATTCCATATTGCGAACCGGAAAGTTTCCACCAATCGGGCGTAAACACACCCCGCTTGTCACCAAAGTCGCCCGGCGAGGTCCACACGCCGATCTCCCTGCCATTGACGGAAAGGGTTATGTCCGACGGCCAGTTGCTGTGCGTTCCCGGCACCTCGGAACTGACCTCCATCGAAAACTCGATTTCTTCGACGTTTCGGCCCTGAATCTTGGCATTATTGGGGAATTGATATTCCACGAAGCCCGACGTCAGCCACAAGAGCGCCGTCTTCATGCGGTCAGGATCCATGAAGGTATCGGGCACATCCAGAAGCCCGATAATACCATCAGGCGAACAGATGCCGCAGGGTGCCGTTACCGAACTCTGGGTGTAAAGACCAAGCGGCATGGCCACCGCTATGTAATTGGAGGCCGCCGGTGTCTCGGGTTTTCGGAAGGAAACGATGAGTTCGTCGCAGGTGGCGAAGCAGATTTTCTGGCTGCCCTTGCGCGCCTTGCGCGTCTCGGTTCGCAGCAGCCCCGCCTCTTCAAGAACGGCCACGCCGGCGGATACCGTGGACTGAGGCAGGTTCAGCCGCTGCGCGATCTCGTTGACATTCAGACCGCTCGTCTCGTGCAGCAGCTTCAATATCTGCACGCGGATCAAAGATGCGGCCGCTTTCAGGACATCGAATTCTTTTTCAGCATCAACCAGGAGGAAATTGGGGGCCATTCTCTAATCTTCAGATTTATCGATCCAGATCAGGATTTCTGGCTTAAATACCCTATACTTGTCCAGTGTTGTTTATCGTTCGGGCATATCTGAAGGTTAAAGACATGAAAAAGGCATCGCCGCGCAGCCTTGGCCGCGTGGCGATGCCCCTTTGTCGTCAACCGCGCTTGCGCAGGGTCCGCGTGCCGGTGTCGACAAGATTCTGCGCCGCTTCATCCACGCTGGCGCGACCGAAGGCGAGCGAATCGGCAATCGGTCGCATCACGCCGCGGTCGAACTCATTGGCGCCGATGGGGGCGGGCTCCGGATAGGGATCGAGTTTGCCGGAAAGGCTCTCGATATAATCCACCGTCTTGCGCTCGGTCTCGTTGAGGCTTGGCAACACCGCCTCACGCACCTTCTTTGCCGGCGGCACGCCGCGCTCGACACCCAGCACCTTGCCGGCATCGAGATCATTGACGAAGAAGTTGATAAACTTCGCCGCCGCTTCCGGATTGGTGGAGGTGGACGAAATGCACCAGATGAGCCCCGGCCGGTAATAATGCCCGGTCGGCTTGCCAGCCCCCTCACCCGGCAGCATGCCGATGGACAGCGTCTTCTTGTTCAGCGCCTGATAACCCACAAGCTGGTTGGAATAGGCAAAACCGATGGCGGAATTGCCAAGCGTCAAGGCGTTGGATTCGATGGTGTTGTCATCACGCGTCTGGATATCGGCGGAAACGCAGAGCTTGTCCTCGCGCAGCTTCTCCCAATAGGCGAACCATTCCTTGGCGTCTTCCTTGTTGAAGCCGATGGTGCCATCCTGAAACAGCAGCTTGCCGCGCTGGCGAAGCCAGACATCGAAGACATAGTGGTAACGCGCACCATAGGGCACCGCCCAGTAATTGCGCCGCGCCGGGCCGTTCTTCTTGAAATCGCGCGCCAGTTCCGCCAGCGCCGTCCAGGTGATCTGCCCTTCCGGCATGGAAACGCCGGCTTCCTTCATCGCTTCGGCATCATACATCATGCAGAAGGAATTGAGCCCCAGACCGACGCCGTAGAGCTTGCCGTCGATGCGGCAAAGATCGATCTCGCTCTTGCCGAAGCTGGAAAGATCAAGCGCCGAGCCGACGAACTTGTCCAGTTCCATGCAGGCGCCACGGCCGGAATAATCGGCGATGGTGGATGGTTCCAGCTGGAAGATATCGGCGACATTGCGTCCGGCCATCGAGGTCGCAAGCTTGGTCCAGTAGTCGGAGCCGGCGATCATTTCGCCGCTGACCACCGTCTGCGGATCGGCCTTCTGGTAAAGGGCGATAACGTCATTGGTGCGTTTGTTGCGATCGGCTGATCCCCACCACACGCAACGAAGCCGCGTCTCGGCCGCCAGCGCGCGGAAACCGCCCGCCGCAACCCCAAGACCGGCCAGCGCCGCCGTCACCAAAAATCCACGTCTGTCGATAGTTTGCATCTGCTCCTCCCGCGTTTTGCAAATTTTTCACTGACTACTTAATTCTTGCAAATTTTCTGTATTTGCAATATTTGCATCATAATAGATTTTTTTGCAAGCGCAGGAGACGACATGAACGATACGCCCGACATCAGCCGCCCGCGCCAGTCGGATATCGCCCAGCGCGCCGGTGTTTCCATCAGCACCGTCTCTCGTGTTCTCGCCGGGGAAAAAGGCATCAGCGCTTCGATCCAGACAAAGGTTCTGGGGGTTGCGGCGGAACTTGGCTATCCGCTGCGGCCGGTCACCAGCCAGGCCGGCGGCGTGCCGCTGGAAGGCAAAAAGGTTCTCGCCTTGATGTCCGCCGAAAGGGCAACCGGCGATATCGGCGCTTTTTATCACGATATTTTCGACATGCTGCGCAGCCTCGCCCAGACGGACGGGTTTGAACTCGATATCCGGCTGCTGCACCAGAAACAGGTGGATGACGCGCTGACACAGCGGGTCTGCGAGGCGGACGGCCTTCTTGCCATCGGCCTCGACCCTGAAGAGGAGATCATCCACCGCATCACGCAGGGAGTGCTTCAGCCGGTTCTGGTCAACAGCGCCGACCCCTCGATGACGCTGGATTGTGTTTCGCCCTCCAATTTTTACGGCGGTGCGATGGCGGCGCGGCGGCTTCTGGAACTCGGCCACCGCAAGGTCGCCTATATCGGCCCGCACCACCGCCACACCATACGCGAGCGCATGCGCGGCTTCCGCCACACCATCCTCGAACAGGAGGGAGCCATTTATGAGGAGTTCCTGCTGACAACGGTGGATAGCGGCTTTGGACAGGCGGGCGATGCGGTTCGCCAGCTATTGGCCAAAAACCCCGATCTGACAGGCATTTTCTGCATGAATGATGCGATTGCGCTCGGCGCGCTGGGGGCAGCGCAGGAGCTTGGCCTTGGCGTACCCGATGATCTTTCCATCATCGGCTTCGATGATCTGCCCTTTGCCGAACTCTCCACCCCTCGCCTCAGCACCATCCGCGTCGACCGCCGCGAAATTGCCCGCGAGGCCGTGGAACTGATGCGCCGCCGGCTGACGGAACCTTCCGCCAATGCCCGGCAGGTGCAGCTGGGTGTGCAGCTGGTGGAAGGACAGACCGCCGGACAGGCGAAAAAGACGGGAAAGGCGATACGTAATGCATGATGCGGCAAACAATGATCCGATGACCCGTTTCAATCCGCTCTATGGTAATCCGCTCAGAACCCGCGCCGATGTCAGGAAGGCGCTGGATGACAGTTTCACACCGCTTCTGCCCTATTTTTCGCAAAGCGGCGCAAGGGTGACACTCAGCGGCACTGCCGCGCATTTTGACCGGGCAGCGGCCGATCTGGAAGGATTTGCCCGGCCGCTCTGGGGCATCGCCCCGCTGGCGCTCAGCGGCGACAGCTTTGAGCATTGGCCGATTCTGGCAAAAGGCATCGCCAACGGCACCGATCCCGCCCATCCCGATTATTGGGGCGACGTGCGCCAGAAGGATCAGCGGCTGGTGGAACTTGCAGCTCTGGGCTTCGCGCTTCGGCTTGCACCGCAACATCTTTGGGAACCCCTCTCCGACACGCAGAAAGACAATGTCCGCCGCTATCTGCTGACGGCGCGCGAGCGCAATTATGCCGATAATAACTGGAAGTTCTTCCGGGTGATGGTCGACATGGCGCTCGATCATCTCGGCATAGATTTCGACCGCAGCCTGACGGAAACCTTCAAGAAGGAGCTGGACAGTTTCTACATTGCCGACGGCTGGTATCGGGACGGCGATTATCGCCGCATCGACCACTATATCGCCTTCGCCATGCATTTTTACGGCCTGATCTACGCGAAACTCAGCAAGCCTGACGATGCTTACGCCGAACGTTACCGTGAACGCGCCCGCCTGTTTGCCGGCGATTTTGCCAGCTGGTTCGATGAGGATGGCGGGGCGCTCGCCTTTGGCCGGTCCATGACCTATCGTTTCGCCTGCGGCGGCTTCTGGGCCGGCCTTGCCTTTGCCGATGAAGAGGCCCTGCCCTGGGGCGAGATCAAGGGGCTTTATCTGCAGCATCTGCGCTGGTGGGCGCAAAAACCGATCGCTGACCGCGACGGCGTTCTCTCCATCGGTTACGCCTATCCGCAACTGACCATGTCGGAAAGTTATAATTCGGCCGGTTCGCCCTATTGGGCCTTCAAGGCCTTCCTGCCGCTCGCCTTGCCGGAAAGCCACCCCTTTTGGCAGGCGGAAGAAAAGCTGCCCGAAACCTCCACCAAACCACGGCCGCTCATTCACCCCGGCATGGTGATGATGCGGACCAAAGGCAACGTCACGGCACTTTGCAGCGGGCAGGAAACCCTCTCCATGCGCGGCGGGTCGGAGAAATATGCCAAATTCGCCTATTCCTCCCGTTATGGTTTTGGTGTGGAAGTGGATGAGCGCGGCTTCAAGACCAATGGTTTTGACAATATGCTGGCCTTCTCTGACGACGGCCTGCATTACCGCGTGCGCGAAACCAACGAAACGGTTCTGCTGGCCGGGGACAATCTGCGGGCGACATGGAAACCTTTCCCCGATGTCGAGGTTGAAACGACGCTGGTTGCCGCCGGCGACTGGCACATCCGGCTGCACCGGATCACCACCGCCCGCGCGCTTTCCGTCACCGAAGGCGGCTTCGCCATCAATCGCAATGACGGCGACAGGGATGCCGTAACCGAGACAGCCGGCCAAGCATCGGCGGATTGCGGCACCGACATTTCCGCGATAATCGATCTCGGCTCCGTCATATCCCGCCAGGGCATCGCACTGAAGGCGCTGCCCAATACCAACCTCGTCAATGCCAAAACCACGGTGCCGCAATTGCGCGGGGACATTCCAGCCGGCGAAACTCTGCTTGCCTGCGCCGTTTTTGCGGGATTGACCGGGTCTGAAAGCAAAAAAGCCCTGGCAGCTGTTCCAGCGCTCCCGGATATCAAGGCGCTCGACCGCCTGTTTGCAGAGCACGGCGTCCCGGTCAGCAGCATGGCGGCGACGGGAGAGCCACGATGACGAGCCCGCTTCCGCGTCTCAGCCTTGCCATGGACCCGGAGCGGACGCAGCATGTGCTGACACCACAGGCGCTCGACAGGCTGTCACAGAGCGTCGATATCGTCGATATCAGCCGGATTCGCGACTTTCACGATCCATCGGTAAAAGACCAGCTGGAACGGACGGATATTCTCCTGACCGGCTGGGGCTGTCCCGATATCGGCGCACGGGAACTCGCGTTGATGCCAAGGCTCAAGCTGATTTCCCATGCCGCCGGCACGGTGAAATATTTCCTCTCGCAGGCGGTCTTCGAGCGCGGCATCACCGTGTGCAGCGCGGCGGAAGCCAATGCGCAGCCGGTCGCCGAATTTACGCAGGCGATGATCCTGCTTGCCGGCAAGCGCGTATTCAGCTTCCGACGGCTTTATGGAAACGATCGCGGACGCGAAAACGTCGATCGCCTGCAATCGCAGGCCATCGGCAATCTCGGCCTGACGGTCGGGGTGGTCGGCGCATCGCGCATCGGGCGTCGGGTCATCAATCTGCTGAAACCCTTCGATCTCGACATCATCCTTTTCGACCCGTTTTTAAGCGCGGCAGAGGCGGAGCGCCTTGGTGTGCGACTGGTAACGCTTGATGCGCTGATGGCAATCAGCGACGTCATTTCGCTGCATGCGCCGTCGCTGCCGCAGACCCGACATATGATCGGCGCGGAAGCGCTTGCCCGGATGAAGGACGGCGCAACCCTGATCAACACGGCGCGTGGTGCGCTCGTTGATGAAGAGGCGCTGCTGGCGGAACTGAAAACCGGGCGTATCGAAGCCGTCATCGATGTGACCGATCCGGAAGTGCCGCCGCCGGACTCTGCCTTCTACAGCCTGCCCAACGTATTCCTGACACCGCACATCGCCGGCGCCGTGGGCCTCGAACGCGCCAGGCTGGGCGACATGGCAATCGCGGAAATCGAACGCTTTTGCCAGGGTGTGGCACTTGAACAGCAGGTGCGGCCGGAACATCTGGAACTGATCGCATGAGAATCTTCGAGCCGGGCCTCTGCTCCGTCACCTTCCGCTCCCTGTCGCCGCAGGCCGTCATCGACCTTGCCGTCGCAAACGGCATCAAGGCAATCGAGTGGGGCGCGGATATACATGTGCCGTCAGGCGATCTCGAAAACGCCAGGGATGTGGCCGAGCGGACCGCCAAAGCGGGCCTGACCGTCTCTTCCTACGGCTCCTACATCTTCGCGCCGGATTTTAAGCGGGAAGATTTGACCGCCGTTCTCGAAACCGCCAAAGCGCTCGGCACCGGCCATATCCGCATCTGGCCGGGCCAACGCAAACGGCCCTCCACCGACTACTCTCCCGCCGAGCGCCGCAGGGCCACCGAGGCGCTGGCAGAGATCACCCGCCATGCGCAAGATTACGGCATGACGATCGGGCTGGAATATCACCCCAATTCACTGACGGACACCCTGCCCTCGGCCCTGCAACTGGCGCAGGATTTGGCCGTGCCCAACCTCTTTTTCTACTGGCAGCCGGCACCCGGCCTGCCGCTCGAAAAGGCTCTCGCTGAAATATCGGAAATTGGCTCACGCATCTGCCATCTGCACGTCTTCGCATGGCTTGCCGACACCAGCCGCCTGCCGCTTGCCGACCGCGCCGATTATTGGCGGTCGTGTGTCGAGGCGTTGCCGCAGAGCGAATGGACGAAACCGGCTTATGCGATGCTGGAATTCGTCAAAGGTGACGATGTCGGCCAGTTTGCGGAAGATGCGGTGGCGCTACGCGAGATCCTCGCCGGTCATACCGATTAGTGCACGATTGCAACCTCACACGCGACGTCATTCTCGGCCCTGTGCCGGGAATCTAATCACGTTGAACAAAATCAACATGTTGCAGATCCTCGGGACAGGCCCGAGGATGATAACGCAAGCTTTGCGGACTTCGTTAGCCGCCCTGTGGTGAGACAGCTCTCACCCACCCACTCTCATATCCGCCGCCCATCCGCCCCGAACAGATGGGTCTTGGCCAGATCGAATGCAAAGGGAATGGTCTCGCCGATGCGGATTGGGCGCTGGCCGTCCAGCAGCACGGTGGCCGGTTGGCCGTCCGGGGTGTTGGTGTAAACCACCGTCGAGCCGCCCAGATGTTCCACGAGCTGGATGGAAGCTTCGCCGAGCGAGGATTGCGCCTGCGGGTTGACGTGTTCGGGGCGCACGCCGAAGGTCAGCGGTTCGCCTTCGCCGGCCGCAACCGGCTTTTCCAGCACGATGCGCTGGCCGGCCACCTCGATGGTGCGGTTGGAGCTGTCGCCTGAAACCACCTTGGCGGAGAGGAAGTTCATCTTCGGCGAGCCGATGAAGCCGGCCACGAACTGGTTGGCGGGATTATTGTAAAGATCGAGCGGGCGGCCGACCTGCATGATGCGGCCGTCACGCAGCACGACGATCTTGTCGGCCATTGTCATGGCTTCCACCTGGTCATGCGTCACATAGATCATGGTGCTGCCGAGCGTCTGGTGCAGCTTGGCGATTTCGACGCGCATCTGCACGCGCAGTTCGGCATCGAGGTTGGACAGAGGCTCATCGAAGAGGAAGATTTTCGGCTCGCGCACGATGGCCCGGCCGATGGCGACACGCTGGCGCTGGCCGCCCGAAAGCGCCTTCGGCTTGCGCTGCAACAGCGGGCCGATCTGCAGGATATCGGCGGCCTTCTGCACCCGCGCCTCGACCTCCGGTTTTTTGTAACCCGCGGTTTCCAGACCGAAGGCGAGGTTCTTGTAGACGCTCATATGCGGATAAAGCGCATAGGACTGGAAAACCATGGCGATGCCGCGTTTGGAGGCGGCTGTTTCGTTGACCCTTTCGCCATCGATGCGAAGATCACCCTCGGAGATTTCCTCCAGCCCGGCAATCATGCGCAAAAGCGTGGATTTACCACAGCCCGAGGGGCCGACAAAAACGGTGAATTCACCCGGCTCGATCTTCAGATCGATACCGTGAACGACCGGAAAAGCGCCGAACCGCTTGACGATTTTTTCCAGAGTAATGCTGCTTGCCATGCTGTTTCTCCCGACTGTCGCGCCGCGCCAAGGGCGGCCGCGACAGTGTTGATGGTCTTATAAAATGTTTTCTCGGTTCAGCGTTTCATTCCCGTCGTGGCGATGCCTTCGATCAGCAGCCGCTGGAAAAACAGGAAGAACAGGAAGACCGGCACCAGCGACAGGTTGGACATGGCGAAAAGCGAGGTCCAGTCCGAGCTGCCGGTGGAATCCACGAAGGATCTGAGGCCGAGCTGCACGGTGTAGGTGTTGATGTCGTTCAGATAGATCAGCGGACCGAAGAAATCGTCCCAGGTCCAGATGAAGGAAAAGATGGCAGCCGTCGCCAGCACCGGCATCGACAGGGGCAACATGATCTTCCAGTAGATGCGGAAGGGCGAGCAGCCATCCATGACAGCAGCCTCGTCCAGTTCACGCGGGATACCGCGGAAGAACTGCACCATCAGGAAGATGAAGAAGGCATCCGTCGCCAGATATTTCGGCACGATCAGCGGCAGCGAGGTGTTCACCCAGCCCATTTCCAGAAACAGGATATATTGCGGGATGAGCACGACATGATAGGGCAACATCAAGGTGCCGAGCATCAGCGCGAACCAGAAATTGCGCCCACCGAACCGCAGCCTTGCAAAAGCGAAGGCGGTGAGCGAGCAGCCGACCACATTGCCGATGGTGGCGAGCACCGAGATGAAGAAGGAGTTCCAGAAAAACTGCCCGAAACTCACCTGCAGCCCGGTCCAGCCGCGGATATAACCGCCGATATCGACCGACGAGGGAATGAGCGAGGAAGAACCGAACAGCTCATCCTGCGGCCGGAACGAACCTGAAATCATCCACAGAATTGGATAGAGCATCGCAAAGGAAGCAATGATCAGCGCGGTGTGGAGCATCACCGATTTCAGCGGTGTGCGTTGCGGGCCTTGTCCGGGCCGGGGAGCGGTAACAGCGTCAGTCATCGTAATGCACCCAGTATTTCGCGCTGAGGAACGAGAAGGCCGTGAACAGCGAGATGATGATCACCAAAATCCAGGCAAGCGCCGAGGCATAGCCCATGCGGAAGAAACCAAAGGCTTCCTGATAGAGGTAGAGCGTGTAGAACAGCGTCGAGTTGATCGGCCCGCCGGTGCCTTCGGAAATGATGAAGGCGGGCGTGAAGGCCTTGAAGGCATCGATCGTCTGGATCACGGCGTTGAAGAATATCACCGGTGTCAGGAGCGGCAGGGTAATGCGGAAGAACTGCCGCACCTTGCTTGCTCCGTCGATTTCGGCGGCTTCATACATATCCTGCGGGATTTGTCTCAGACCCGCGAGGAAGATGATCATCGGCGAACCGAACTGCCAAACGGACAGGATGACCAGCGTGTAGATCGAATAATCCGGATTGGAAATCCAGCTTGGTCCTTCATAACCGAAAGCCTGCCACAGGATCATGTTGACGAGGCCGTCAGAGGCGAAAAGCTGGCGCCAGAGCACGGCAATGGCCACGCTGGAACCCAGCAGCGACGGCAGATAGAAGATCGCCCGGTAGAGCGTCAAACCCTTGATGCCGCGATTGAAGGCGAGCGCCACCAGCAGAGCGAAGATGAGCTTCAGCGGCACCGACAGCAGCACATAGGTAAACGTCACCTGCATGGCCGCTGCAAATTTCGGATCATCGGTGGCGATGCGCACATAGTTTGCCGCCCCCACCCAGTCCGGCGACTGCAACAGGTCATAATTGGTGAAAGACAGGTAAAGCGACGCGAGCGCCGGGCCCAGCGTGAGGCCGAAGAAGCCTATCAGCCAGGGCAGGAGAAACAGGTAGGCGTGAATATTGCGGTCGAACATCCGCTTCACGCTGCCCCGCTTCGGGAGAGCCGCGCCACGGCTCTCCCCCACAAGAGTTTCAGATCGAAATGCCATACGCAATCACTTCCGTTTGATAACGGTTTCAGATTCCTTGACGAGGCGGTCACCGCCCTCTTCAGGCGAAATCTTGCCGAAGCCAACTTCCTCCGCCGTGCGTTTCAGGACAAAGGCGAATTCGCCTGCACCCGGGGGTGGCGCCGGCGGCAGATCGCCGACGCCGGGGGTAATCTCGGCGATATATTCCACCATGCTCTTGCTGACCTCATCGAGCTTGGGGGTAAGCGCGTTACGCATGGATTCCGAAGCGGGAACACCGCGTTCAACGCCCAGAATATCGATGCCCTGCGGGTCGGCGACCAGGAAGTTGATGAACCCAACCGCCTGCTGGATGCCGGCGCTGCCATTGGCGACGCTGATGAGCATGGAAGGTTTGAGATAGTGGCCGGAAGGGCCATCCTTCGTGCTCTTCGGATAGGAGCTTATGGCAAGCTTGGCCTTGTTGAGCTTCTGATAACCGACGAACTGGTTGGAATGGGCGAATGCGGTTGCCGCCTTGCCCGTCGTCAGCGGGTTGGTTTCGATATTGAGCTGGTCGAGCGCCTGCACATCGGCCGGCACACAGGCGCCGCTCTTGCGCAGATCCGCCCACAAAGTGAACCACTTGGTCGCATCAGCAGGGTCAAAGCCGATGCCGCCATCCTGCGTGTAGAGCGATTTGCCGTTCTGGCGCAGCCAGTTCTCAAAGCTCGGCTCCACGCCGCTAGCATCGGCCGTGGCATAATAACCGGGTTTCGGCTTGTTCTTGCTGAGCTTGGCGGCGTTTTCGGCAAACTCTTCCCAGGTCTGGCCGATGGATGGCGGCGTCGCGCCGGATTTTTCCCAGGCCGCCTGGTCGAAGAAAACGGCGCTGGAATTGACGCCGAGATTAATGCCGTAAAGCTTGCCATCGACCCGGCCGGAATCGATGTTCATCTTGCCGAAATCTTCGATCTTCAGGCCCTTGCCGATATATTCATCGAGCGGCGCAAGCGCGCCGCGACGGCCATATTCGAAGATGTAACGATAATCCATCTGGATCAGGTCAGGCGCGTTGCGGCCCGCCACCTGCGTGGCAAGGCGCGGCCAGTAATCACTCCAGCCGGCAAACTCACCGGCAATATCGAGATCCGGCTTGACCTGCTTGTAGGCCGATATCGCCTTGTTGGTGCGATCGGCGCGTTCCTGCGACCCCCACCACAACATGCGAAGGCGCGCGGCCTGCGCCTGCGCCGACCCTCCTCCCAATGTTGCAAGCGACAGGGCCGCAAGCCCTGCTGAAAGCACACCTCTCCTGTGAAGCATCATGGGCATTGGCAACTCCTCCCTATTGACTGCCAATTGATGATGAACGTAAACGACACTTGCCGTTTTATAACTAATTGGTTACATGGGAACACTGATCGCAAACATTGTCAAGCGGGTGCTGAAATGGAAGAAACGACAAAAAACCAGCCACTCGATCCGGCTTCGGAAAAAGCACCTGCCCCCAAGCGCAAACGCGCCACCGCACAGGTGCGAAACCCTGAAAGAACCCGGGCCGCCATCCTTGAAGCCGCCCGCCGCGAGGTGGCCGCCAAGGGGCTGGCGGGGGCTCGAATCGATGTCGTCGCCCGCCGCGCCGGCACTAACAAGCGGATGATCTACCATTATTTCGGCGACAAGGATGCGCTTTATCTCGCCGTTCTGGAAGATGCCTATCGCCATATTCGCCACACCGAAAGGCGGCTCGACCTCACCCGCAAGCCCCCTTCGGAGGGCTTGCGGGAGCTTGCGCTTTTCACCTGGCACTATTTCCTCGATCACCCCGAATTCCTGAGCATCCTCGCCACCGAAAACCTCAATAAAGCCCGCTATCTCAGGCAATCCCCGACGATTGCCGCCATGCATTCGAATTTCATTTCGGAGCTGGAAGAGGTGCTGCGGCGCGGCCGTGACACCGGCGAGTTCCGTGACGGCCTCGATCCGATCGACGTCTATCTGACCATCGCTTCACTCGGCGCTTTCTATCTTTCGAACCGGTTCACGCTCTCGACGATCTTCCAGCGCGACCTGACCGACCCTGCCGAACTGGAAAGATGGGGCCAGCACATCGTCGACACGCTGCTTGCTGCAGTGCGGCCAGTCTGAGCCGGCAGAACCGAATTCTCGTTTAACAACAGCGACGACGCGCTTTCGCATCCGCGAAGCGCGTCGTTTTCTTTTGCGGCGCGGTGAGGAAGGCGAACGACGGCCTCTCTCAAAATTCGAATTTTGTCCGCCAAAAACACCTTGACAGATCGCATCCTTCACGACCACAAATAACCAAATGGTTACAAATTGCCATGTTTGACGGAAGCGGCTTTCGGGAAAAGGCCGCCTTGGGAGGAAATTCATGAAACGTATCGGCGTCATCATGCACGGCATCACCGGCCGCATGGGTTACAACCAGCATCTCGTTCGCTCCGTTCTCGCTATTCGCGATCAGGGCGGCGTGCTTTTGAAGAACGGCGAAAGGGTCATGCTTGACCCCATTCTGGTCGGCCGCAACGGCGCAAAGATCGAGGAAATCGCGAAAAAGCATAATGTCGCCCGCTGGACGACTGATATCGATGCGGCGCTTGCAAACCCTGACGATACGCTGTTCTTCGATGCCGGCACGACGCAGATGCGCGGCAGCCTGCTGGAGAAAGCCATCAAGGCCGGCAAGAACGTTTATTGCGAAAAGCCGATTTCCGACACGATGGAAGAGGCGCTGGCGATTGCCCGGCTCGCCGAAAGCGCCGGCATCAAGCACGGCGTCGTTCAGGACAAGCTGTTCCTGCCCGGCCTGCGCAAGCTCGCCATGCTGCGCGACAGCGGATTTTTCGGCAAAATCCTCTCGGTGCGCGGCGAGTTCGGGTACTGGGTGTTCGAGGGAGACTGGCAGCCGGCGCAGCGCCCGTCATGGAACTACCGCCTGAAGGATGGCGGCGGCATCATTCTCGATATGCTGTGCCACTGGCGGTATGTGCTCGACAATCTGTTCGGCCCGGTGAAATCGGTAAGCTGCCTCGGCGCCACCCATATTCCGGAACGTTTTGATGAGCAGGGCAAAGCCTATAAGGCGGATGCGGACGATGCGGCCTATGCCACTTTTGAGCTGGAAGGCGGCGCCATCGCCCACATCAATTCCTCATGGGCGGTGCGGGTGCGCCGCGACGATCTCGTCACCTTCCAGGTGGATGGCACCCATGGCTCGGCGGTGGCAGGCCTGACCAAATGCTTCACCCAGCACCGCACCAATACACCGAAACCGGTGTGGAACCCCGACCAGCCGCAGACCATCGATTTCTACAAGACCTGGCAGGAAGTGCCCGACAATGTCGTCTATGACAACGGCTTCAAGGCGCAGTGGGAAATGTTCGTGCGCCATCTGGTGGACAATGACCCATGGCCCTACGGGCTGATGGAAGGCGTGAAGGGCGTGCAGCTTGCCGAACTGGGGCTGAGATCGTGGAAGGAACGCCGCTGGCTCGACGTTCCGGCTATTTCCTGAGGAGGCGATGTTGAGCGAACTCAAGCTACCGAAGGACGACCGTAGTATCGAGGTCTACAAATTGTCCGGCACGCCCGTCGCGGTTGAAAAACGAAGTGCTGCGGATTTCAACCGCGTCGCTTTCGCCGCCGCCCATGTGGTGGCCGATCCGTTTGCCGATAATGACCCGTGGCTGACGCCCGCCATCGACTGGGACGCGACACTGCGCTTCCGTCACCGCCTGTGGGACCTTGGCCTCGGTGTCGCCGAGGCCATGGATACGGCGCAGCGCGGCATGGGGCTCGCTTGGCCGCAGGCGCAGGAACTGATCTCCCGTTCGCTGAAGGAAGCAGCCAGCCGCAAGGATGCGCTGATTGCCTGCGGCGTGGGCACAGACCATCTCGATAGTGGCGGTTATGATCTAAACCAGATTATCGACTCTTATCTGGAACAGCTTGATTTTGTTCAGGGAGAAGGCGGACGCGTTATCCTTATGGCAAGCCGCGCGCTGGCCGCTGCTGCCCGCTCGCCGGATGATTATCTCAAGGCTTATGCCAGGGTGCTTTCCCGCGCCGAGCAGAAAGTGGTGATCCACTGGCTGGGTGAGATGTTTGACCCGGCGCTTGAGGGTTACTGGGGCTCCGGTGACCACATGCAGGCCATGGAAACCTGCCTTGCCATGATCGAGGAAAATGCCGACAAGATCGACGGCATCAAGATTTCGCTTCTTTCCAAGGAAAAGGAAATCGTCATGCGCCGCCGCCTGCCGGCTGGTGTGCGCATGTATACCGGCGACGACTTCAACTATGCCGAATTGATCGCCGGTGACGAACAGGGGCATTCGGACGCCCTGCTCGGCATTTTCGACGCCATTGCGCCGGCCGCCTCCAAGGCTCTCGCCAGCCTGAAGCGTGGCGCGGACAACGAGTTCTTCGATATTCTGGAGCCGACGGTGGCGTTGTCGCGCCATATCTTCAAGGCGCCGACGCGCTTCTACAAGACCGGCGTGGTGTTCCTCGCCTATCTCAACGGGTTGCAGGAGCATTTCACCATGGTTGGCGGGCAGGAAAGCACCCGCTCCACGCAGCATTTCGCCGAGCTTTTCCGGCTGGCGGACAAGGCCAATGTGCTGGCCGAACCGGATCTCGCAACGCACCGCATGAAGGCGTTTCTTTCGGTCCGTGGCATTGGCTGAGGCAGCAGAACTAGGGGAGATATCGATATGAGCCTTGAAGGCCTTTCCATCAATTTCGCCACCGTGCGCCAGGGCGGTGCTTTTGGCGCCATCGTTGATGCCTGCCTTGCCCATGGCATCACCGCCATTTCGCCCTGGCGCGAACAGGTGCACGGCGTCGGGCTCGCGGAAGCCGCCCGCATTGTCGAACGGAACGGGCTGCGCCTCAGCGGCCATTGCCGGGGCGGCTTCTTCCCCGCGCCCAATGCGGAAGGCCGCCGCCTCGCCATCGAGGACAATAAACGCGCCGTCGATGAAGCGGCCGCCATGAAGGCCGATTGCCTCGTGCTTGTTGTCGGTGGCCTGCCCGCCGGTTCCCGCGATCTGAAAGGCGCGCGGCAGATGGTGGAAGACGGCATGGCCGAACTTCTGCCCTATGCCCGAGCCGCCGGCGTGCCGCTTGCCATCGAACCGCTACATCCCTTTTACGCCGCCGAGCGCGCCTGCTTCAACACACTGAAACAGTCGCTTGATCTCTGCGACCGGCTGGGGGCCGGCACCGGCGTTGCCATCGACGTCTATCACGTCTGGTGGGACCCGGAACTGGAGGAACAGGTGGCGCGGGCCGGCAGGAACGGGCAAATCCTTGCCCACCACATCTGCGACTGGCTGGTGCCGACCACCGACCCGCTCAATGATCGCGGCATGATGGGTGACGGCGTGATTGACCTGAAGGCATTTCGCGCCATGATCGAGGCTGCCGGCTTCCACGGCCCGCAGGAAGTGGAAATCTTTTCGCATCGCTGGCAGGCGCGGCCAATGGACGAGGTTCTGTCCACGGTGGTCGAGCGTTTCAAGACTGTTTGTTGAGATATCCGGGAGAGAGACAATGCCTGAAAGGGTGAAACGCAAACGCTATGCGCTGGTCGGCACCGGCAATCGCGGCACCACCATGTGGGGCCGCGAACTTCTGGCCGGTTGGAGCGATTATGTCGAGCTGGTCGGCATTTGCGACCTGAACCTGATGCGCGCCGAACGCGCCCGCGCCATGATGGGCTCGAACGCACCGCTTTATGACGATTTCGACCGGATGATGCTGGAGCAGCGCCCGGAACTGGTGATCGTCTGCACGCCTGACGATACACATGACGACATCATCATCCGCGCGCTGGAAGGCGGAGCCGATGTCATCAGCGAAAAACCGATGACCACCACCCCGGAAAAGATCGACCGTATTCGCGCAGCGGAGGCCAAAAGCGGCCGCCGGGTCGATGTGTCCTTCAATTACCGTTTCTCTCCCACCGCCGCGCGGATCAAGGAACTGATCGACGACGGGGCCATCGGCACGGTCACGTCAGTCGATTTTCACTGGTATCTCGATAACCAGCACGGTGCGGACTATTTCCGCCGCTGGCACGCCTTCACCGAACATTCCGGCAGCCTGTTCGTGCACAAGGCCACCCACCATTTCGATCTCTTGAACTGGTATCTCGATTCCGATCCCGTCGAAGTGAAGGGTTTCGGACAGCTGCTGCATTACGGCAAGAACGGCCCGTTCCGCGGAACGCGCTGTCGCACCTGTCCGCACAAGGATGAGTGCGATTATTTCATGGATCTCGGCGCCGATCCTTTCCTCGATGCGCTCTATGAAGATCCGTCGAGCATTGACGGTTATATGCGCGATGCCTGCGTCTTCCGCGAAGAGATCGACATCCCCGATACGATGAGCGCCTCGATCCGTTATGCGAGCGGCGTGCAGGTATCCTATTCGCTCAACACCTATATGCCGATCGAAGGTCATCACATCGCCTTCAACGGCCATAAGGGCCGCATCGAGATGCGCCAATATGAAAAGCAGCCCTGGACGGAACCGCCGGCCGATGAAATCCTGCTGGTCAAAAGCTTCGGCGGCGGTGTCGAGCATATCTGGGTGCCGCATGAGCCGGGCGGTCATTATGGCGGCGACAACCGCATGCGCGACATGATCTTCAAACCGGGCTCGAATGACCGGCTGCGCCAGCGGGCAGGTTCACGTGCCGGCGCCATGTCGGTTCTCTGTGGCGTGGCGGCGCTGAAGAGCGCCCGCGAGGGCGGCTCCGAAGCGGTGAAATCACTGCCGCTCTAGAATCTTCGGCGCGCGGCCGCTTCGACAGCGGGCCGCGCGCTGCAACTGGCAAAAAGAACGGACGATATTCCGCAGATTACGCGCCTCTTCCATCCCGATAATATGATTATCGGGGGAAGAGAGAGTGAATTATGTCCAGTTTTGAAGCCTTCGTTCCGCTTATCATCATCGGTGCCAGCCTGTTTGTTTTCTTCAAATGGGTGGGACGCGATATGAACAGGGACGAGAAAAAACCGCGATCCCGCCGCTGACGTATGAACAGTTGCCATAACCCGGCACAGCTGCGGAACCTCGCGCTTCTGCCGGCGTTTTCCTTCCAAAGGAGAACAGGCCATGATGCAGCAGAAAAAGCCGAAGACAGTCGAAAAGAGCCCTTCCAAGGCCAGCGAAATTCCACCAGCTGGCCCGCACGCCAAACCTTCGCTTACCGATTATGACAAGACGCCGGGCGCAGGCAGCCTGCCAGATGGCGACAACGCGAAGGATGTTTCGCCGGGCGCCGGTTAACACGTATCCCGTGCGGCTGGCAGCTACAGAGCATCGCGGAAAACGTTTTAAAATAATTACTTACAAGAAATACTAAGATAACTTAACGTATTTTCCACCGCGCCCTCGTTGCAAAATTGAAAATTCCGGCTATATTTGCCCAATCGACCATTGCTTGTGACCGACGCTCCAGCCTCCGTGCTCTCGTTGGATTTCCTCTCAAATAATCGATCCAATCCCGCAAGGTATCGCGGGAACCACAACGATTGCTACGAAAGGAAATCGTTATGAACACTGGTACTGTAAAGTGGTTCAACGCCACCAAGGGCTTCGGCTTCATTCAGCCTGACAACGGCGGCACGGACGTTTTCGTTCACATCTCCGCAGTTGAGCGCGCAGGTCTGCGTTCGCTGAATGACGGCCAGAAGGTCACCTACGACATCGTTCAGGACCGTCGCTCGGGCAAAAGCTCCGCCGACAATCTGCGCGCTGCCTGATTTGTCATTCGCGCCGCTGGCGTTAATACGGCAGCGGGCGTAATGATTCTGAGAGGTCGGGTTAAGCCCGGCCTTTTACTTTTTTTGGCCATGGGAGGCTCTCATGCGCAAAAATCTTTACCGCTCCGGCGATGCGATTGTCCTCAAGGCGGGCGTCCTTGGCAGCAATCAGCCCAGCGGTCCTGGCCGGATCACAATGGTTCTGCCGGAAACACAGGGTTTGGTTCGTTTCAGGGTTCGTTTTCAGAACGAGAACTTCGAACGGAACATTGCGTCCGATGAAATCGATACCGCTTCATCCTCATCGAGAGGAATGGATGCGGAAAGTTTAGCACCCCGTGCTTCGGGATCCAGCTGGATCAACTCGAGCACGATCAAAGTCAGAAAATAGCAGCGACGGCTGCTTTTAAGGAGATATTTTGCAGGTCATCGTCAGAGACAACAATGTCGAGCAAGCGCTTCGCGTCTTGAAGAAGAGAATGCAGCGCGAGGGTATTTTCCGCGAAATGCGTGCTCGTGAAGCTTACGAAAAGCCGTCGGCAAAGCGCGTTCGTGAAGAAGCCGAAGCCGTTCGCCGCCACCGCAAGCTGGCGAGAAAAAAGATGCAGCGCGAGGGACTGCTGCCGGCTCCTAAAAAGGCTGCCCGCACCCGCTAATTGCTAATCCTGCCTTCCCGCAAAGGAGAACGTCATGACCGAACCAAAAGAGGCTGTTTTCAAACCCGAAAAACTGTCCTCTCAGGATAAGGCCTCGATGACGGACAAGGCGGCAAGACAGATTATCACTGCCGAATCCGACCAGCGTACGCGCAAGACGGAACGGCTTCGCCAGCTTCGCGAAGCGCAGGAGGCGGCAACCGCCGCCACTCCGCACCCACCTGTCAAAAGGCCATCCGGTAAAAAATAGCGCCGTTGCGCATTTTGCCGTCGTCTTCTCGAAAAACCTCTTGAACCTTATACGCAACAGGCGCACCTTTCGCCTGTCAGCAACCTGTTGAAGGGCGCTGGTGATTGAGGACAGACAGTCCTCGCCCCAAGCGAAAGGAGGACGTAATGTCTTCCGAGTTTTATTCACCAAGTCTTTCACGCAACCTCGTCCGCACCGGCGGCGCGGGGTATCGGGAAAATGCGTCGCTGCGCCTGCTTTTGAACGCAGCCGAAGAAACGGCCATCCGCCAGGATCGCGACGCTTATTTTGCAGCCTTTCCGGATTTCGGCGTCCAGACCGACGTGTCGAAGAGAAGCGTTCCAGCGGGCCGCATCCGCCTGTCCAAACCGACCCTGTCCTTCGGGAAACAGTCACTGCCGGGACCATCCTTGTCCTGACGGTGAAACCGCTTCCCACCCCTGCCCGCCTTGAGCGACGATGCTCAAGCGTCACATCAGATACTGCTTCAACATGAGGAGAACACCATGGCCAAGGGTCAATTGCGCAGCAATAAGGAAGTCCGCAAACCGAAGAAGGACAAGACCAAGGCTGCAGCCGCAGCGCCGACCGGTTCGCAGGTCAAGTTCGCAAACGCCACGACGGCGGACGGCAAGAAGAAATAACGGGGCGCCTCACGTGGCTGCCGGCAAATTATAGAGGGTAAGACATCCTTTTAATTACCGGACTTGTTTTGGCCACATTGCCCATCTATATAGCTCATATGGCAACTGCTGGTGAGCGCGAATGAAATTGTCGTTCGCAGTTGTTTTAGTCGCTTTAGACTTTTGACCACGGATGTACTGGCACTGGTGTTGAAAGCGATATGAGGAAGGTCGGTGCAATATTGCCCCGGCCTTTTTTGTTGCCTGCAATGCTGCGGATGACAGATGCCGCAGATTACAAATATCTCCGAACGTGCGATCGGCGGCCGAATTAACTTGCCTATCAGCCCCAAAGGGCGCACGATTCCCCATCGGTAATTTATGGGCGTTACCGCCGTCAGGCTGATATGCCGTCCCAAAGCCCCCGTCCTGCGCATGTCGTTGACCGACAGGACTTTTCGTAATTTTTTAAACGACATGCACGGCGGCATCGGCCGGGACACCGGAAATGGTTTTGCTTGGTATCGCCCGTCGTTCAAAACGTTGAAGCGTCCTTGCATGGCGTCCGGAAGGACGCGTGACGCTCCGGCTTTGTGTACTCCACAGAAAGGAGGACGTCATGTCTTCCACTTGCGACAATTGCATCATTTCATCACAAGACCTGAAAATGCTTCAATCGGTGCTCGAAGGCCTGGGTTATGACCACCACCTCGTCGATGATGAGGCTCTTCTTTACAACAATGCGGCCCGCAAGGTGATCCAGCTGTTTCAGGACGGGTTGACCGACCCGGACGATCTTTCGGGCGAAATGCTTTTTCTGTTCGGCGCTCACAAACATGAACGCGTGAAGGCCTGGAAGCCGCTGCCGCGTTACGCGATCCAGGGCCTGCCGCCGCTTTATCGATGATGGAAATGCCCCTCGTGCGTTGCATGAAGGGCAACCTTCAAAATCACCGATGAAAATAACGGCTTGGCAAATACCTTATATCAGGCAAGACTGAAATGGAGCGTCCTGCATGCGTTCACGCGCAACACGGGACGCTTCCCGTATGGAATTTGCAGCATCGGACATTGCAGAACCGCGACTGGCTTGCGGAATGTCCTGGCCAGGTTTCATATCGGCAAGTTTTGCGTCTGCGTGGAGGGTGGAGTATGACGTATGACTGGAGCGGCCGCAGGATGCGGCGTATGCGAGCGGCGAAACTGACGATCATCAGCCTCGTCGCGGCTTTCGTGCTGACGGCTCCGATCTTTGCGCATTACTGAAACCACGCAAATTTAACGTCCGATCAAACCGTCTGGCTGATTTTGTCCGGCTTTCTTCAGGCGGTTCTTCAGCCATTTCTGAACCGGCTGATCATAATGCACCGTCAGCCACCATGACAGGCAGGTCGTCCCGACCAGGAAAACGATGCCGACCGGCAAAGCCATGTTCGTCCCGTCAACCGTGGGTATCAGAAGCTCCGTCCAGGCCAGAAGCGGAATATGCAGGACATACACCGCATAGGACGCCGTGCCCAGAAACGCCGACACCACTGCCGTCCTGCGGCCCGGAACCGTCTGGCTTGCGACGAACAATAACAGCGGCCAGATGAGCAGCACGACCATAAGATCGAAAAACGGTCGAAGCTCCCGCGTCATCGGCACGGCGAGGATGAAGCAGACCAGCAGAAGACAAAGAACAGCCTGTACCGGCCGCAGCTGCGGCACGCGGTTGCGGTAACGATAAATCAGCACGCCGATGAAAAACGAGAAAAATACCCGTCCCATGCCGGCATACATCTCATGCCAGCGAAAACCCGCATGCAAGCGGCCAAACTCAGCGGCGGCCACCATCAGCACAATGGCGCTGACGGCCAGCACCGCAGCCGTCTGTTTCGCCGTCGCCCGCACGCCCCAGCGGGCATAAAACACATTCACCACCAGCTCGTTGAACAGCGACCATGCCGGGCTGACGAGAAACAACGCGCCGTTGAGGGTGAGCGTGAAGGGAGCCGGCAGAAAGAGAAGCCCCGTGACCAGAGCGAAAGCCAGCTCGCCCGGCTCGATATGCCGATGAAGATCATCGATCGGCGTTGGCAGGCCCAGCACATAAAGACAGATGAAGTACGCAGCCATCAGGGCCAGCGCCAGGCCGTAAAGCGGATAAAGACGGGCAAAGCGCGCCTTCATGAAAAAGCCGGGGGAAATCGCCCCCTCGAGCAACTTCCTGCTATAGGCATGCGCCAGCACGAAACCGCTCAAGGCAAAGAACAGATCCACCGCGAGATAGCTCGACGCCGTGCTTTTTCCGAAAAGCTGCTCGGCATGACGGTGAACGATGAAGAGGGCAGCCACACCCCTTATGCCGTCGAGCAATATGAAGCGTTCCGGGGATGATTGGACCATGATATTGGGGCTCGGTGGGGCTGAACGATATTATTCCGCAAAAACGAGGTTTACCGCGCAGCGGCTCATCGCTTCCAGTCACAAACTGTTTAACGCAGCATACACCGCTCAATATTATGAAACACTTCCCCTTGGCCGACACTCTTCCGCAGACGTGAAAGGCATGCTACGTCCGGATGTCATCGATGCTTTGCCCCTTTGACTTTGCGCATCACGCCCCGCGAAAACCGGCTTCGATTTTTGTGAGGGATACCCCGGGCGCAAATTGGGATCGGGCGGATCGGAGACAGGCAACTTTCGCGGAGTCCCATTATGTCCAGCATTGCAGACCGTATCAGAAAAATCATCGTGGACCAGCTGGGCGTAGACCCCGCCACGGTCGTCGATGACGCCAATTTTGCTGACGATCTCGGTGCTGATTCCCTCGAAGTCGTTCAGGTCGTCATGGAAATCGAAGAGGAATTCGGCGTGGAAATTCCCGATTCCGCCGCAAACACGATCCTGACCGTGGGTGATGCCATCCGCTTCATCGAAAAAAACAAGGCTTGATTTAAGGCTTGATTTTGGGCCTGCCCGGCAGCGGCGGGTTTACCCGCCGCTAACAGCGCCGCAACGGATCGGGTTTCGACGCAGGCGGCGCGACCTGTGCCAGACCGTAATATTCACCAGAGCGACGGCTAGAAAGACGGCCGGGCGTCATCCTCCCGGCGTATCTTTCGTTGGGCGCAAAAGATATATGATAAAATTAGTCATGTTTATTGCCACGGGGTGATTTTTCACCTATGCAGCCCGGGATCGCTCAATCCTTCCGACCGGGAACCCGCCTCATGTGGAGCAAGCCCACGTCCCGCGCACTTATCGATGATGCCGTACAGCTCTATTATGAGGAGCTGTGCAAGGCCATGAACCGGCGCGGACACACGACTGCCATTTCGCAGGAGATCGTCCACGATCTTTACGTGCGGCTGACCGGCAAACCCCGTCTTCCCGAAAATACCTCGCTCATCCGCGCCTTTCTGGTGCGCGCCTGCGCCAATCTCGGCATCGACCGCCGCCGCCGCGAACAATTCGAGCGCAGGCTGTTTTCCGGCAGCATGGAGGAAGCGCTTGCCGCGCCACAGCCGGTTAATGATGCCGATAGCCTCGCCGACCGGGAACATCGCCTGAAAGTGCTGCGCCGCGCCGTCATGTCCATGTCGCTACAGCGCCGGCAGGTCTTCCTTGCCAGCAGCATCGGCAACCTGAATTCGGTCGATATCGCCGCGCGAAGCGGCATCAGCAAAAACATGGTCGATCGTCATCTGCGCAAGGCTTATCTGCATTGCCTGGAGTGCCTGGAGGAAACGCTGTGACAGGATCGGCAAAAAGCGCCTCGACGTTGCGCGAGGAGGCCGTCGACTGGTTCCTGCAACGGCGGGAAAGCCCGGACGATCTTATGCTCGCCGCGCATTTCGATGCCTGGATCGCCGGGGATGAACGACATGCAAAGGCTTATGAGCGTGTCCGATGTCTTATGGGCGACGCCGGCGCCCTTCTGGCGGGTGATCAGGCGTTTCTGGCAAAGGCAACGCGCCGGCGCGGCGGCGGCAAAGCCAAAGCGGCGGCGGCAGCCATTGCCGGCGTCTCGCTGCTTTCCGCCTTTTACCTTACCGACATGCCCATGCGTCTGCGTTCCGACCATATGTCCGGCACGGCGGAGCGACAGGTCGTTACCGCGCCGGATGGCTCGACCATCACCCTGAATGCCCATTCCGCGATTGCACTGCGTTTCTCGAAAGAGGCGCGGCGCGTTGTGCTGCTGCGCGGGGAAATTTTCGTTGAAGTCGCCCCCGATGCGGCACGGCCTTTTTCAGTCGAGGCGGCAGGCGGCACGACAACAGCGCTCGGGACAGCCTTCGATGTCGATATGCGCAACGAAGCGACGAGCGTGACGGTGCTGGAACACAGCGTGCAGGTGGAAACCGGCAAGCAGGGCCAGAATGGCCGGGTTCATGAAAACCAGCGCGTCGATTATTCGCCCAACGGCCAGCTTGGCAGCATTGAAACGGTCGATCCCTCCTCCGTCGCCGCCTGGCGCAACGGCCGCTTCATCTTCGAAGACAGGCCGCTTGCCGAAGTGGCGGAAACCTTCGAGCGTTATCTTCCCGGCCGCATCGTCGTGACGCGGGAGGGCCTGCGGCAAAAGCGGCTGTCGGGCAATTTCGACCTTTCCAACCCGAATGCCGCTCTTGCGGATCTGGCCGCCGCGCTGGAAATCCGCCTCATCAAAGCCGGCCCTTATCTGACGGTTCTTTATTGAGTGAAATTTTTTCGCCGGGGGTGTCCTTAAAAAACGGGTCCATTCGTTCGTGGAGCAGAACAATATCTGCCGCCCCGGAGAGGTGCCCGAAATGACCAGACCAGAACCCGCTTTCCGCCACAGGACACGCGCCCGCGCATCATTATTTTCCCTTTTACTTGCCAGTGCGGCCATGGCGGCTATTCCCGCACAGGTCTTAGCGCAGCAAACCCAGAAGGTGGCAATCAACCTGCCCGCCGGCAACATGGCGACCGCGCTCAATCGTCTCGCCAGCCAGTCCGGCCTGCAAATGGTCTATGACGCCTCCGTTGCCAGGGGTCTGAAAAGCGCTTCCGTATCGGGAACCATGACGCCGGCCGAGGCGCTGGAGCGGCTGCTTTCGGGAACCGGCATTCGTTACCAGTTCATCGGCGAAAAAACCGTCCGCATGGAAATGGCCAACCGTTCCGCCACCGCCTCCGAAGGCGGTGAAAGCACCGTGCTTCAGCCGATTACACTCAAGGGCGGACGTGTCTTCAACGGCGATGCCCCAAGCGTGGTCGAGATCGATCAGGCCGCCATCGAGGCCGCACAATCCAACTCCCTGCCGCAACTTCTTCAGAAAACCCCGGGTGTCAGCGCCAGCGGCGGCGTGCGCTCGCAAGGGCAGTCCACCTCCATTCGCGGCTTTGCCCGGCAGTCCGACGTGCGGCTGCTGCTGGATGGCGCACCGAAGAATTTCGAGCGTTACGACCAGGGTACCGTCTTCATCGATCCGGAACTGCTCAAGCGCGTGGAAATCCAGAAAGGCGCGACATCCGTCCGTTATGGCAATGGCGGCTTCGGCGGCACCGTCATAATGGAAAGCAAGACGGCTTCCGACATGCTGAAACCGGGCCAGAGCTTCGGCGCATGGGGCAAGACCAGCTTCCAGTCGGCCAACAAGCAGAAGCTCGGATCGGCGGCGATCTACGGCAAATCCGATTTCGGCGGCCCCGTGACCTATGACGGGCTTGCCTCGATCATCTGGCGCAAGAGCGACAATATGCGCGTCGGCGGCGGTCAGGTCTATGACGCGTCCAACGACAAGATCACCTCTTTCTCCGCCAATGCCGGTGCCGCCTATGACGGCCACGAGCTGCGCGCTTCGGTCATCTACGGCAAATCTGGCGATTACGGCCCGCTTGCCGCCAATCGCGGTGATCTCGGTCTGACGGCCTATTCCATCAAGACCTATGGTTATGATCTCGCGCGGCTGAGAGCACTGGCCTGGCGCGACATGGAGGATTTTTCCTCGACGCTGAAATATTCCTATGACGGTGACAGCGACCTTGTGAATTTCAAGGCGATGGCGAGCTTTTCCGCCACCAGCCTCGACATGACCCGTCCGGCCATTCCGGGTTTCGTTCCGACAGGCTCGCTCGGCGGCATGCAGGACGACACGAAATATACCGACTTCAAGCTGGAGGCGGAAAACACCTCCAATTTCGAGCTCGGCGGCGTGTCCCATGTCGCCAATTATGGCGTGCAATATATGCGCCATGAGCGGGACTCATGGATGTACGACATCGCCAACCGCACCAGCGCCCAATATAATTACGGCCGTTATGCCTCATGGATCAAGCCGGAAGGCAAGCAGGAAACCATCGCTGCCTTCTTCCGCGACGAGATCAGCCTGACCGACACGTTCAAGGTGACACCGGGCATCAGGTTCGACCATATCCGCTCGCAAGGCGTGCCCAATGCCGCGCCGCGTTATAACACACCGGCCGCCGGTCACGATTATTCTGCCGTGTCTCACAGCGGCGCGACGCCGGCTCTCAGCATGCGCTGGGAAGCGGTGCCCGGCACCACCTTCTTTGCCGACTGGGCCTATGCCATGCGCGCGCCGGTCATTGACGAACTCTATTCAAGCCAGAGCCTGGCAACCACGGCGTCGGGAACTTCGCGTAACCTGAAGGTCGAGCGCAACAACAACTTCAATCTGGGTGTTTCCCAGCGTTTCGATGACGTGTTCCAGAACGGCGACAGCCTGACGGCTTCGATCGGCGGCTTTTACAACAACGTCACCAATCCCATCACCCGGCGGTTCGGCAGCGCCAACCTTGCCCGCGTCAAGAATGTGCCCTTCTACTGGAACACACCGTCCTACAAGATTTACGGCCTCGATGTCTCGGCGAGCTATGATTCCGATTACATCTTCGGAAATCTCGGGGTTTCCTGGATGAACGGTTCCCGCAACGGCGCGATCAACGATGTCTATGGTCCAGATACCTATATGAACGACCTGTCGCCGCTGACCGCCAACCTTCAACTGGGTTACAAGCTGCCGGACTGGGATCTGGCGCTCAGCTGGAACGGCCAGTTCGTCGCCCATCAGGAGCGCACGCCCGTCAACCAGGGTACTGGATATTTCTACGCACGGCCCGAAAGCCTGGGTTACGCCGTGCACGGCATCGCTATCGACTGGACACCGAAGGAAGGCATGTTGGCCGGGCTGGAAGTGCATGCCGCAGTCGAAAACCTGTTCGACAAATATTACTTCCCCTATCTCAGCGATGGCATCGCCGCCCAGCCGGGCCGAAATTTCAAGCTGTCGATCAGCCGCAAATTCTGAACCCGGAAAACCAAAGGGGCGGAAACCATTTCCGCCCTTCCCCCATTCATCACTTTAGTTGAAGACTTTCGGCATAGGCCATCATCAACGGCCCGATGCCTTTGGCGTCATCGGAGACAACCGGCTCGGTCAGGTAATAATCCGGGGAGCCATCGCGATAATTGCCCTCGAAGCCGCCAAGCCCGGCAACATGGACGATGCCGGTTAGGCGGACGACACCCTCTTCATCAGCCTTGAGCCGCGTTTCCAGCAATGCATCAAGCGCCCGACGGCCAGCCGCGCGGGCAACATCCGCCTCTTTACCTGATAAGAGCCGCAACCGGCTCGCCCGCAGCAAGGCGTAAGCGAACATGGCCGAGGCGGAGGTTTCCTCGTAATTGCCGGCAAGGGCCGGATTATCGAGCACCTGCATCCACAAACCTTTTGGCGTCTGCCGTGCAACAAGTCCCGCCAGAAGCAGACGCGTCTTTTCCCGAAGCTGCGCCGTGCTGTCATCATCCGGCAGGATGACCAGCGCATCCACCAGCGCCATGGCAAGCCAGCCCACCGCACGCGCCCAGATGGCTGGCGATTTGCCGCTTGCGGGATCGGCCCAGCGCTGGTCGCGGCTTTCATCATAGCCATGGACATAAAGCCCGCCGGCATCCGCTGTCAGCGCAAGCGCGGTTGTGAATTGCCGAAGTGCATCGTCGATCAGTTCAGCGCGACCAGTCGCCTGCGCATATTCGATCTGGAAAGGCAGCCCCATATAGAGCCCATCCAGCCAGACCTGATGCGGATAACGCTTCTTGTGCCAATAATTACCCGCCTTGATGCGCGGATGGCTGTGGAGCTGGCCCGCCAGATGTTCTGCGGCGGCCAGATAACGCGCCTCACCCGTTTCCGCCGCCAGCGGAAAGAGGACGCGCCCGGCGAGAACATGATCGATATTATATTCCTCCGGCGCGTAACCGGTAAGCACTCCATCGGCCGATATCTGCGCATCAGCCAGACGATGAAGATGTTCGCTCCAGCGCCGGTCTCCGTTCGCCTGAAACAGAAGCTGCAGCCCCCGATAGATACATCCATCCTCATAACACCAGCTGCCACCCTTGTAGTGCCGGTACCGTTTTGAGAATTGATCAAAATAATCAGTGGCTTTCATGAGTTTCCTCAACAAGATTGCAACGCCTGCCAGCCCGACATGCCAAGACCCTTCAGTCAGCGATGATGGGTTTGCCCTGCCCCATCGTCTCGACTGAAATTATGCCGCAGCTGATGGTGGCAGCTTGAACAGCGCCTCAGGATTATCCACCAAAGCGCGTTGACGCGCAGCGTCATCCGGCAACCAGCCAAGAACCAGTTCCGCAAGCCTTGCATCATCGGGGTAGGCTGCGGTCTCCCTGATGGAATTATGCGGCCAATTGGTGCCCCAGACGATGCGTTCCGGCGCATGGGCCGCAATCACCCGCGAAAAGGCGGCGACGTCTTCATAGGGCCAGCTGTCGCGCGAACTTTCATAGACACCGGCGAACTTGAACCAGAGATTGCCACGGTCGATGAGCTTCAGGAGCGCCGCCATCTCCGGGCCGTCGGTCTTGATGCCCTTGAAGAACTTGCCGTGATGATCGAACACCCAGCGCGAGCGGATTTTCTCAAGACGCGGCAGGTGATCGAGCAGCGTATTGCCATCAAACTGCACCGCCACCATCCAGTCGGCGGCGTGCGCCCGCTCATCGACCGCTTCCAGCTCGGACAGGTTCACCGCACCGCCCGGCAGGTCCATGATACGCGCCCCGACGGTACCGGCAGCGGTGAGGCTTTCCATGTCCTTTTCGGTGGTTTTCGCATCAATGATGACAACCGCGCGGGCCGCTTCGCCGATTTCAGCAACGCAGGCAAGCGTATTGGCATTGTCGCGCTGGTGGGCATTGCCCTGGGTGATGATGACCCGGTCGATACCGAGCCATTGCATCAGCTTTCGGTAGTCGGCGGGACCGGGAAGCGAGCCCGGCGGCAGGCCCGGCCCGCCCGGTAAGGCGGGATAACCCGGCAGATAAAGATGCATCTGCGTATCGACGGCACCCCTCGGAAAAGCAGGGCTCGGCGCTTCACCCGTCAGCTGGCGTTCAAGCTCACTCATGCGTCCGGCATCCTGAATTCGACAAGGGCATCCCGGTTTATTTCGATGCCGAGACCCGGACCATCGGGAATGGCGACAACGCCATTGACCGCCTCGATCGGCTTGCTCAGAACCGCCTGCCGGAACGGATTATAGGTGCGGTCAAATTCCATGACCGGCTCTATCGGATTGACGCGAACGGGATCTGGCGTCATCGCCGCCATGAATTGCAGCGCGGCGGCGATCTGCACGCCCGTGCCCCAGACATGCGGCACGATGCGCACGCCATGTAACGTGGCAAGCGTGGCGATCTTCTGCGTTTCGGAAAAACCACCGCAACCGCAGAGATCGGGCTGGAGAATATCCACGGCTCCGGCGGAAAGCGCCTGCCACATGCCGTAACGCCCATGCCAGGTCTCACCGCCCGCAACCGGGATCGGCTGGCCGGCCCGCACGCGGGCATAGGCATCAAGCTGTTCGGGAACAACAGGCTCTTCGAACCAGTCGATGCCATAGTCGGCAGCGCGGTTGCCGAGCATAATGGCTTCAGTGATGGTATAACCGTGATTGGCGTCGATCATCAGCCGCATATCCGGCCCGATGGCATCGCGCACGGCGGCGATGACCCTGAGGTCTTCTTCAATGCCGAAGCCGATCTTGATCTTGCAGGCGTGAAAGCCCTCCGCCCGCCGCTGCGCCATCTCGGATGCATTATCGGACACGCGGTCGACACCATCGCGCTTGAAGCTGCCGGTGGCATAGGCGCGCACGCTTTCGCGCCAGCGCCCGCCAAGCAGCAAGGAGATTGAAGCGCCGTAATGCTTGCCCTTGATATCCCAGAGCGCGATATCGATACCAGACAAGGCAGTAAGACTGAGGCCGCGCTGGCCCTGATCGCGCAGGGCATTATAAAGCACGGCCCAGAGCTTTTCGGTCTGGCGCGGGTCCTGGCCGATAAGCCAGCCGGCGTAAGCCTGAACCACGGCGGCGTTCGGTCTGGCCGGGCCGAGGCATTCGCCCCAGCCGACCGTTCCGTCATCGCATTCGATCTCCACCAGAATATGGGCGCGACGATCAAAGCGCATGGAAGCGCTTTCAAACGGCGTGTCCAGCCGGTGTTCGAGCAGATGCGTGCGCACCGCAGTGATTTTCATGGCTCCCCTCCCGTTATGCCGTGATCAGGCTTTACGCTTGTGCGTGCCGATCAGGGCTTCGAGCATGCCGATTTCCTCATTGGTCAGGTCTTTCAGCGGCGCACGCACCGGCCCGGCGTTGAAGCCCTGCAGGCGCACACCGGCCTTGACGGCGGAGACGGCATAACCCTTGGCGCGGTTGCGGATCGCCATGAACGGATAGAAGAAATCCGTTAGGATGCGTTCGCAGGTGGCGCGTTCGCCGGCACGCAGCGCCGCATAGAACTCGTTGGCAAGGCCAGGTACGAAGTTGAAGACGGCCGAGGAATAAGTGGTGAAACCGGCGCCGAGATAGGCTTCGGCAAACAGTTCCGCCGTCGGCATGCCGCCGAGATACATCAGGCGGTCGCCCATCTTGGCGGTGATCTGGCGCACGAGGCCGATATCGCCGGTGCCATCCTTGAAACCGACAAGGTTCGGGCACTCGTCACAAAGGCGCGCCAGCGTATCGGCCTGCAGCACGGAATTGTCGCGATTATAAACCATGACGCCGATGCCGACCGACTGACACACCTTCTTGATATGGGCGTAAAGGCCTTCCTGCGGCGCATCAATGAGATAATGCGGCAGAAGCAGGATACCATCAGCACCGACCTTTTCGACCGAGCGGGCAATGTCGACGGCGATCTCGGTGCCGTAACCACAGCCGGAAACGATGGCGGTTTCGCCGGCCACTTCCTTGGCGGCGGAAACGATGGTGGGGATTTCATCCGGCTTCAGCGAGAAGAACTCGCCAGTACCGCCGGCGGCAAACAGCACCGGGGCTTTATAGCCGGCGAGCCATTCGACATGCGCCCTGTAGCTATCGGCCGCAAAACGACCCTCGGCATCGAAATGGGTGACCGGGAAGGACAACAGACCGGAGCCGAGCGCCGTCTTGATTTGTTCAGGGTTCATCATCGAAATTCCTCTGCAAGTTCACTGACTGAAAGCCACCTAAGCCGCTTGCCGCACCTTTGTCAACAACTCATCATACATCTTGTATGATGAATTTCGAAAATCTGCCACAGATTAACGCGCCAGCCAGCCGCCATCGACATTGAGAATGGCGCCATGCACGTAATCCGCCGCCGGCGACGCCAGAAATACCGCCGCGCCGGCAATATCCTGCGAGTGCCCCCAGCGACCTGCCGGAATGCGCTCGAGAATGGCCTTGTTGCGGGCGGCATCCGCACGCAGCGCCTCGGTATTGTTGGTTTCGATATAACCGGGGGCAATGGCATTCACATTGATGCCCCTGGCGGCCCACTCATTGGCCAGAAGCTTGGTGAGACCGGCAACGCCATGTTTCGCCGCTGTGTAGGACGGCACGCGGATGCCACCCTGAAACGACAGAAGCGAGGCGATATTGACCACCTTGCCGGAGCGGCCTTTCGCCAGCAGCTCTTTGGCGAAAGCCTGCGTGGTGAAAAACAGCGCTTTCAGATTGACGTCCATCACCTCATCCCAGTCGAGTTCGGAAAACTCGACGGAATCGGCGCGGCGGATGATGCCGGCATTGTTGACGAGAATATCGAAACCGGCGTCAGCAAAACTGTCCTTCGCCGCCAGCGGATCGGCGAAATCGATGAGCAGTGCGCTCGCCTTGCCGCCTTCTTTTGCGATGATATCAAGCGTTTCATCCGGTGCGCGGCGGGCGGCGCAGACCACCTCTGCGCCAGCGGCGGCAAGACCAACAGCAATCGCCTGGCCAAGGCCGGTATTTGCGCCCGTCACAAGCGCCTTGCGCCCTTCAAGCGAAAAGGGGTTTCTCATTTCAGATCCCCCGGCTGGATGAAGTCCATGTCGGTGTAATCGACATTGTCGCCAGCCATCGCCCAGATGAAGGTGTAAGAGCCGATGCCGGCGCCGGAATGGATGGACCAGGGCGGCGAAATGGCGCCTTCTTCGTTGGAAATGAACAGATGGCGGGTCTCCTGCGGCTCACCCATCAGATGTAGCACACGCGACTTCTCATCCATGCCGAAATAGAGATAGGCCTCCATGCGGCGGTCGTGAATATGCGAGGGAATCGTGTTCCAGACCGAGCCGTCCTCCAGCATCGTATAACCCAGCACCAGCTGGCAGCTTTCCATGACCAGCGGGTGGATGAACTGGTTGATGGTGCGCTTGTTGGAGGTTTCCGTCGCGCCGAGCTTGACTTCCTTGCTGTTGGCAAGCGTGACGAGCTTGGCCGGCAGGCTGCGATGCGCCGGGCAGGAAGTGATGTAGAACCGGCCAGCGCCGTCAAAGGTGACAGCACCGCTGCCCGCACCGAGATAAAGCACATCGCCGCGATTGAGCGTGTAGGTCTGCCCGCCGGCGCTGACGGTGCCGCTCTCGCCGATATTGACGATGCCCATTTCGCGACGATCGAGGAAGGACGGCGTCTTGGTTTCTTCCACCTTATCCAGCGTCAGCGGCGCACCATCAGGCACCGCGCCACCCATGACGAACCGATCGTAATGGGTGTATATCAGCCTGATTTCACCGGAACGGAACATGTCGTTGGCGAGGAAATGCCGGCGGAGCCCTTCGGTATCCAGCGTTTTTGCATATTCCGGGTTCACGGCCTGCCTTGTTTCGACGGTCAACATCAAACTCATCCTTCATGATTGTTGCGTATGGCACATAATATATGTTATCCGCTTTTTGTACGATCTGTATGACAAGGTCAAGAGGCGCCGCCATATCTCGACTGCGTCGGAGACGGCAAAGCTGAGGGAGAATGGCAATGAAACGGCTTCTTGTTACCGGTGCGGCGGGCCAGCTTGGCCGCGTCATGCGTGAACGTCTCGCACCGATGGCCGAGATATTGCGTCTTGCCGATCTCTCCCCGCTCGATGCGGCCGGTCCGAACGAGGAATGCGTGCAATGCGACCTTGCCGATGCGGATGCCGTGAATGCGATGGTTGCGGGTTGCGACGGCATCGTTCATCTGGGTGGCATATCGGTGGAGAAGCCCTTCGAGCAGATCCTTCAGGGCAACATCATCGGGCTTTATAATCTCTACGAGGCCGCCCGCGCCCATGGCCAGCCGCGGATCGTCTTTGCCAGCTCCAACCATACGATCGGTTATTATCCCCAGACCGAGCGGCTCGGCCCCGACGTTCCGGTGCGTCCGGACGGGCTTTACGGCGTCTCCAAATGTTTCGGCGAGAACCTCGCCCGCATGTATTTCGATAAATTCGGACAGGAGACGGCGCTGGTGCGCATCGGCTCCTGCACGCCGGTGCCCAATAATTACCGCATGTTGTCCACCTGGTTTTCATATGATGATTTCGTGTCGCTGATCGAGGCGGTGTTTCGGGCACCAGTGCTCGGCTGCCCGGTTGTCTGGGGGGCGTCGGCCAATGAAGCCGGCTGGTGGGACAACTCGCATCTCGGCTTCCTGGGCTGGAAACCGAAGGACAATGCCGAGGCCTTCCGACAGCATATTACCGAGACCACACCGAAGCCGGACCCGAAGGATGCGTTGGTGCGGTTCCAGGGCGGCACGTTTGTCGACAACCCGATCTTCAAACAAAGCTGAGTGATCAGCGGGATTGCAAGCCGGGCCGCGAATAACGTATCGAGGACATCCGGACGCAACCCCGCACCCTTTTTAGAACGGCGACACAGATGACAAAAGCGACAACCTCCGAACCGGCAGCTCCACAGGGCAGAACGCTTGTGGTGAAGGTTTCGGAGGAACTCCGCAGCCAGATCGCCAAGGGCCGTTACAAGACGGGTGACCGCCTGCCATCGGAAGCGCAGCTGACGCAGGAATTCGGCGTGAGCCGCACCGTGGTGCGCGAGGCGATTGCCTCGCTGCGCTCCGACGGTCTAGTGGAGCCGCGTCAGGGCGCTGGCGTCTTCGTGCTGGAGCCCGCGCCCACCGAGCGGCGGCCTTTCCACAATATCGATCTCGCCCGCGTCTCGTCGCTGATCGAGATGCTGGAATTGCGCACCGCCGTGGAAGGCGATGCCGCCGGCCTTGCCGCCATTCGCCGCTCACCGGCGCAGGAAGAAAAGATCATCGAGGCCTTCGACGCTTTCCGCGCCAGCGCCGCCAGGGGCATTCCGACGGCCGAGGCCGATTTTGCCTTTCATCTCGCCGTGGCCGAAGCGACCAACAATCCGCGCTTCAGCGAGTTTCTGCAGGTGCTTGGCCCAACCGTCATCCCGCGCCGCGCCGTGGCTGATAATGGCGCAGAAACCGTGCTTTCACCCGCCGATCTCAGCCGTCTCGTCGGCGAGCATGAAGCGATCCTGATCGCCATACAGGATGGCAACGAGGATGCGGCGCGCAGCGCCATGCGCAACCACCTGAAAAGCAGCCAGACGCGTTATCGCGCCATGCTGCGTGCGCCGCGCTGAAAATCAATATTGCAAGACAGAGGAGAACGACATGCAGCAGCTTCCCAAATTCCCCACCGTTTCACCCGATGACGGCGTGGAACGCACCGTGCTTTCCGAAGCACCGGAGCTGATGGTCGTGTCCTTCCGGTTCAAGACCGGCGCAGAAGGCAAGCTGCACAGCCATCCGCATGTGCAGTCCACCTATGTCGCCAGCGGCAGCTTCCGCTTTTACCGCGATGGTGAGGCCTATGACCTGCAGAAAGGCGACAGCCTCGTCGTTCCCGGCCATATCGAACATGGCTGCCTGTGTCTGGAAGAGGGTGAACTGATCGACTGCTTCACCCCACGTCGCGACGACTTTCTCTAAAGGCAGGAACGGCGGCAGGCCGTCACTGCCGTGACAGATCCCTGAGAGTGCGTGACAGGCTGTTCATGCACTCCGCACCTGACGATGTGACGAGGAACTGATCCTCGATCATCAGCGCCCCCAGCCCTTCGCCATAAAAAGGCGCTTCGAGTGCGACCACCATGCCGGGAAGGATGATTTCCGGATTGTCATGGGAAAAGAACGGCCATTCCTCGATACCCACGCCGCCGCCGACGGAATGGCCGAAATGACCGCGATAATATTCGCCGAAACCTTGCCTGCGCATCGAGGCCAGCATGGCCGCGTGCACCGCGCCAAAGCTGTTGCCGGGGCGGATCGCTTCCAGCCCGCAGGCGAAGGCTGCCTCCAGCGCCTTGAAAATATCGGCAGCAAGAGCCGAGACTGGTCCCCACGAAAAAGTTCTTGCGCCATCGGACGAGTAACCGTCGACCAGCGTGCCGACATCGGCCTTGATAAGCGCGCCCGGTGTGACCGCTGCCGTCATATCCGACAGGGCCGGACCGACGGAAATATAGTCCCACTGCCCACTCAGCGAAAAACCGGATTTCGCGGCATGTGCCTGCGCGCCGGATTTCCAGGCTGCTGAGAGTTGACCAAGGGCTGCTCCCGGTCGGACGGCGGCCGCCATCTCGACCAACCCTGCCTCAGCGGCGGCTGCCGCCTGCCTGAGAAGTTTGATCTCGCGTTCGGATTTCACCGCGCGCAGGCGTTTCAGCACCGTCGAACCGTCCACCCAGTTCACATCGGGAAGGGCCTGACGCAACGCGAAAAAATCAGCTGTGGGCATGAATTCAAGGTCGGCACCCAGACGCGCCGAAGACAGCCCGCGCTCCCGCAGCAGATCAGAGAGCAGGGTAAAGCAGCCGGCGCGATCAAACGTCTCCGGCCTCGGCCCGCCGGAAGCGTTGCGGCGATATGCCTCGTCCACCTGCGCGATATTTTCGGCACCCGACAGATCGACCATGTCGATCCAGATGCGATGGCAGCGCAGATCGACATCCGGGGCAGCCCTTCTGATGATCGGCGCGGCATGATCGCTGACAACAGCGGCAAGCCCCGCCCCGGCATCGGCAGGCACCAGCGCAATCGCAGAACCCGCCCTGCCCCACATCGTCGCCACGCCGGCGTGCGCGCCGACCGCATAACGGAAGGCTTCGGGCTGGAACAGCACCAGCGCATCAATCTCCGCATCCCGCATCAGCTGCTGCGCACGGCTTCGATCGATATCGCTCATGGGAACCCCGGTGATTGTTTGGCTGCGGTGTTTCGCGGCAGGTTTATGAACCTAAGCTTTAGCAGTCACCGGAAGAGGAAAGAAGATGGAAGATGACATCTACATCCTGAGAATCGTCAGTGGGACCGAGCGGATGCCCCTTGTTCTTCTCCCCGCCGGGGAGAAGTCCGCGGCAGCGGGATGAGGGGGCGAGCTCGCCGTAATCCGGCAACGTTGCCCCCTCATCCGACCCTTCGGGCCACCTTCTCCCCGGCGGGGAGAAGAAACGTGTGGCACCGTTTTTTACCTATCTCATGGAGGCGGCGAATAAACCCGCCGCCTCTCTTCCTTTCAAGCCTCCAGCCACTTCACCTGCTCATCCGTCAGCGCAATATCCAGCGCCGAAAGACTGTCTTCCAGCTCCGCAATCGTGCGCGGCCCGATCAGCGGAATGACCGGGAAAGGCTGGGCGATGACATAAGCGAGCGCGATATGGATCGGGTGGCGGCCGAGTTTTTGCGCAAGCTCGATTGCCCGGTCGCGGCGGACGAAATTGCGGTCGGAATACCAGACGCGGACGATTTCCTCATCGTCATGCTTGTCGCGCCCTGCCCGGTCGGTGAAGAAACCGCGCCCCTGGCTGGACCAGGCGAAATTGGGAATCTGGCGTGATTGCAGCCATGCCTTCCACTCGTCGTCCGATGCCGCAACGCAGCCTGCCCAGATGGGATCGAGCATTTCGGCAAGCGAGAAATTATTGGAAAGCGCGCCGGGCGCCTGTTTGCCGTTGTTCTGCGCGTAGGCCGAGGCCTCATCCATTCGCTCACGCGTCCAGTTCGAGCCGCCGAAAATGCCGCGAATGCGGCCGCGCCGGACTTCGGCATCCATGGCATCGACAAATTCGCCGACCGGCACGTCGGGATTATCGCGATGCATGAAATAGGCATCGACATAATCCGTTTTGAGCCGTTCAAGCGACTGGTCCAGCTGTCTGGCGATGACGTCAGGATAGCAGAGCGGCGAATGTGCGCCCTTGCCGATCAGCACGATCTCCTCACGCGGCACATTGCGGCTGGTGTGCCAGTCGCCGAAAATCGCTTCGGTCCTGCCTGCGCCGTAGACATAGGCCGTATCGAAGAGATTGCCGCCCGCCTCGTAAAAGGCATCAAGCGTCAGGGATGCGGAGGCGAAATTGGGGAAGAATTCGAAACCGAGCGCGACCACGGAAGCGGGCTTGGCAAGGCCCGGTATCTGCCGCTTCGGAACGGAATTTCCGGCAACGACCTTGCCACCGGCGATATTTCCGATGCGAGATGTCGCCTTTTCGATGCTGTATTCCAGCCCGACGGAAGCCCGCCACTGGTCCATGACACGCAGATTGCCGAGGCTGTCGGCCCAGGCCATGCCGGGTGCCGCGAATTCATGTCTGCCCTGGCGGATTGCCTCACCCGCCGCATCCACCTCGAAGGAATAAAGCCAGCGATCCTCGGGCAATTCGATGGTTTCGACCTTGTCGCCCCTGATGATATCGATCCGGCCGGTGCCGCCCTTGTGGCCGGCGGCGAACCAGAAATCCTTGACCTCGATGCGCCCTTCCGAGCCGATGATGCGCAGCACATTGTCCTGCGCCGCCATGATCGAGCAAGAGACTTCGGCGACGATGCCGTTTGCGAATTTCAGCACGGCCGAGGCCCATTCATCAACGCCCGACTGGCCGAGATGCGCCGCACCCGCAACCTTTTCCGGTTCGGCAAAAGGTTTTCCATCCACGGCACCTGCGATCATCCGCACCATGGAAACCGGATAACCGCCGACATCCAGAATACCGCCGCCCGCCGTTTCATTGGCAAAAAGCCGGTGATCGGCCCGGAACGAACCCATGTTGAAACCGAAGCTGGAGCGGATGATGCGGATATCGCCCACCGCCCGGGCCTTCACCAGTTCCAGCAATTTCGCCGTCTGCGGATGCAGGCGGTACATATAGGCCTCGCCGGCGAAGACGCCTGCCTTTTTCGCCTCGTGGAAAATGGCGTCGGTATCATAGGCCGAGAGCGCGATGGGTTTTTCCACCAGCACGTGTCTGCCGGCCCGGATCGCCTTGATCGCCCATTCGGCATGGCCGGTATGGGGCGTGGCGATATAGACGGCATCGATAGCGGGATCGGCAAGCAGGGCATCGTACCCATGGATGATGCGCGCGCCGGCAAAAGCTTCTGCAAGGCCGGGCTTGTCCGGATTGCGGGTGGCGATGGCCTCTAACCTGCCGGTGCGGGAATGGGCGATACCGTCAGCAAAGGTTCTGGCGATGGTGCCCGGGCCGATGATGCCCCAGCGGATCGGTTGTTCGGTCGTCATGAAATCCTCGTCTTTCATATCAGTCTTGGGTGCTTGGGAAAGGGTTCAGCGCAGGCGTTCGCCCTTGCTATCGAAAAGGAAAGCCCGGCGGGCAGAAAGGCCGACAGTCAGCCGGTCGCGATTGCCGACATCGCGCGATTCCGGCCGTTCGATGATCAGCTGCTCGCCGCCTTCGGTTCGGGCATAGACATAGCTGGTATTGCCGAGATGTTCGGCGACATCGACATGCACGGTGAGATCGGCATCACCCCCGCCCGCATCGGCAAAATGCTCCGGCCGGATGCCAAGCGAGACCTTGGCCCCCTCGTTGACGCCTTCCTTTATCGGCAAAGTCAGCCGCACCGCAGGATCGCTGTCGAGAGCGAGCGTGACGCTGTCGGCGCCGCTGCCGATGATGGTGGCGTCGAGAAAATTCATCTTCGGCGAGCCGACGAAACCGGCAACGAAGCGGTTGGCGGGATCGTCATAGAGATCGAGCGGCGCGCCGACCTGTTCGATATTGCCCGCCCGCAGCACAACGATCTTGTCGGCGAGCGTCATCGCCTCGGTCTGGTCATGCGTCACATAGATCATCGTGGTGCCGAGCTGCTTGTGCAGGCGCGAGATTTCCACACGCATCTGCACCCGCAATTCCGCATCGAGATTGGACAGCGGCTCGTCGAACAGGAAGACCTGCGGTTCGCGCACGATGGCGCGGCCGATGGCGACGCGCTGGCGCTGGCCGCCGGAAAGCTGTTTCGGCCGGCGCTGCATCAACTCGTTGATCTGCAGAATTTCGGCGGCGCGGTTGACCCGCTTTTGCGTATCGGCCTTGGGGTTACCGTTCATTCTAAGGCCAAAGGAGAGGTTTTCGGCCACCGTCATATGCGGATAAAGCGCATAGGACTGGAACACCATGGCAATGCCGCGATCTGCCGGGTCGGCATCACTGACCGTTCTGCCGCCAATCACGATATCGCCACCGGAAATATCCTCCAGCCCGGCGATCATTCTGAGAAGCGTGGATTTGCCGCAGCCGGAGGGACCGACGAAAACGACGAACTCCCCGTCCTTTACCTCCAGATTTGCGCCATGGATCACTTCCAGCGCGCCGTAACGCTTGACCACGTTGTTGAGCGAAAGTTCCGCCATGCGGCCCCCTTACTTGACTGCCCCGGCGGAAATGCCGGCGATGAAGTGACGCTGCAAAGCCACGAAAACCACGAGAATGGGTGCAGTGAGCAGCACCGCGCCGGCCATGATACCGCCCCATGACACTTTGGTGAGCCCGATGAGGGTGCCAAGCGCCACGGGGGCGGTCATCATTCCTGGGCGGGAATTGATGAGAAGCGGCCAGAGGTAATTGTTCCACGAGGCCAGGAAGAGAATGATCGACAGCGCCGCCATGGTGGGTCGCGCCAATGGCAGGGCGATACGCAGGAAGATCTGCCACTCTTTGACGCCTTCCACCCGTGCCGCGTCGAAAAGCTCGGTCGGCATCATCGAGAAGGATTGCCGCATGAACAGCACGCCGAGCGAGTTGAACAGCGGCGGCACGATCAGCGCCACCCAGGTGTTGGCGAGCTTGAATTCCCGCGCCACCATGATGAATTGCGGAATGACAACGACGGCAAAAGGCAAAGTGATGGTGCCGAGAATGATGGCGATCACCACCCCGCGTCCGGCAAAGCGGTAACGCGCCAGCGCCCAGCCGGCCATCGACGTCAGGAACACCGAAAGCACGGTGTAGATGACGGCGACGGTGATCGAGATGAACATGGCCCTGAGGAAATTGGTATCCGCCTGCAGATTGTTGAAATTCTCGACGAAATTGGTGGATGGCACCAGAACAATGTCCGGGCTGAAAATGCCGTAATCCGGCATGGTCGAGAACACGAACATCATCCAGAGCGGAAACAGCCAGATGATGGCAAGCGGTGTCAGCGCCGCATGCAGCGCGATCTTCTGCCAGAAAAGCGATCTCGATTTCGATCTCATTTCGGCTCCCTCCCGACCCAGAGATTAAGCAGCGAAATGGCGATGGCGAGCGCCGCCATGGTGTACGCAATGGCCGAGGCATAACCGAAATTGAGCGAGGTGAAGCCCTGGCGATAAAGGAACAGCCCCAGCGTCTCCGTGCCGCCGCCCGGCCCGCCCCTGTTGGTGATGAGGAAGGGTTCGGCAAACAGCTGCATTGTGCCGATGACCGACAGGACAACGCAGAACAGGATGATGGGTTTGAGGAGCGGCAGGGTGATATAAAAGAACTGCTGGCGCTTGCTCACCTTGTCCAGCGTCGCCGCTTCATAGACATCGCCGGGGATCGATTGCAACCCGGCGAGGATGATGATGGCGTTATACCCCGCCCAGCGCCATGTCACGGCAATGATGACCAGCGCCATGGCCGCATTGGCATTGTCGAACCACGAGATGGGCGAAAGGCCGACGGAGGTGATGAGCTTGTTGATGATGCCGAAGTCGGCGCTGAACATCAGCCGGAAGACAGCCGCATAGGCCACCTCGCCAACGACGACAGGCGCAAAAAAGGCAAAACGATAAAGCGGCCGCGCCTTCAGGAGCGGCGAATTCAACAGCACCGCCATGACGGTGGCGAGCGCGATCATCACGGGCACCTGAATGACCAGAATGATCAGCGTATTATAAAGCGCATTATAAAAGGCCGGATCGGAAACCAGCCGCCCCCAGTTCATGGAAGGCGCAAACCGCCACGGATTGATCCGCGTGTTCTGGAACGACAGCATGAACGAGCTGATGATCGGCCAGACCCAGAAGGTGGCGAAAATCAGGAGATAGGGCGCAAGGAACGCATAAGCGATCCTGTTCCTGGACGGCATGACGACCTCCATGTGCCGGACGATGGGCCGGATAAATGGAAAAGCTTGGAGGCCTGCCCCCGTTTGAGGGCGAGACCATTGCAAGGCGGTGCGGCGCGTTTCTTCTCCCCGAGGGGGAGAAGGTGGCCCGAAGGGTCGGATGAGGGGGCTGGCTCACCGGATATCGCTACCCTCGCCCCCTCATCCCGCTGCCGCGGACTTCTCCCCCTCGGGGAGAAGAAACTTGTGGCGCCCGCCCGGTCCTGGCCACCGGCTTACTGCGCGACGGGCAGCCCCGTCGCCGTTTCGATCTGCTTGGCCGCATCATCAAGCGCTGCTTTCGCATCGGGATACCCGCCGGCGAAATATTTCGTCTGCGTCGCCTTGTAGATCGCATCCGCATCCGACTGGAACGCCGTGCCGCGGCTCGGCACGATCTTCGGCAGGGTGGCCAGAATATCGGTCCACACCGCCTGCCCGCCCCAATAGGCCTGCTTTTCCTTGACGAAAGGATCGTCGATGGCGGACAGCAGTGAGGGAACGAGGCCGAAGGATTTCAGCATCGTCACCTGACCTTCATTGGTGGTGAGCGCGTAGTCGATATATTTCCAGGCGGCTTGCCTGTTCTTGGATGTCGAACTGATCGCCAGAGACGAGCCGCCGAGATTGGCCGCGTGCGGGCCATCCGCCGTCAGGCTCGGCATCAGATAGACGCCCCATTTGCCGGAGAGGTCAGGAGAACCGGAACGCACCGTGCCTTCATACCAGGCGCCATACATCTGGCTTGCGGCCTTGCCGGCCGTATTGGCCTGGATTTTCTCATCCCAGATCGCGGCCGTGATGATGCCCGCATCCTTCATTTCCTTGACCTTTTCAAGGGTCGCGACACAGGCGGGCTTGTTGATGGTGATATTCTGGCCATCGGTCGAAAAGTAACCGCATCCCTGCTCATTGGCGATCATGCGGAACCATTCGCTGTCGCCGTTGAAATCGGCCTGCGCCATGACGGTGCCGGGATTGGCGGCCATGACCTTCTTACCGGCGGCGATGAAATCATCCCAGCTTTTGATGGTGGCTGGGTCGACACCCGCCTTCTCATAGAAGTCGCGGCGGTAGAACACCGCCACTGGACCCGAGTCCCACGGAACGGCGTAGGCGGTGCCGTCAACCTCAAGCTCGGTACGTTTGAAATCCGGGAAAAGCGCCTGTTTCTCAGGCGTATAGCCAAGCTCGGTCAGATTGGCGAAACAATCGGGAAAACGGCTCCAGAACAGCTCCGCCTCGAAATTTTCAATGGTGACGATATCAGGAAGACCATCGCCCCCGGCTGCGCAGGCAGCCAGCGTCTTGTCAAAAACCTGATTGTTTCCAAGGTCTTCAACGACGATCTTGATATCCGGATTCTGCTTGTTGAAGCCCTCTACCGTGGATTTCAGCGCGGAAGCCGCGACGTTCCAGCTCCAGATAGTGACGGTTTCGGTTTGCGCGAAAGCCGGAGCTGCGAGAAGCAGCATGGCCGTAGACGCGCCAAGAAATTTCAAGCACATTGAAAACCTCCCTTTTTCAATTGCCGTTCTTCAGCGAACATGGGCACATTAGCGGCGGCAGGAAATCTGTCTCGTAAAAAGGGAACATCGATTTGGCGGAAAGTAAGATTGCTGAAAGAGCCTTCTACCAGCCGGGTGCAAGCAGCATCGAAGGCATGCCGACGACGCTGCAGCTTTTTCACAATCATCCGCCCATCATGCTTAGGCCTCACTGGCACGCGCAGGTGGAAGTGAATTACGTGATGTCGGGATCGGTGCATTATCGCATGGGCGATCACGACCTGACGCTCGATGCCGGCCAGATGTGCATCTTCTGGGGTGGCCAGCCGCACCAGATGGACCACTCCTCCGACGATTCCTTTTACGCCGGCGCGCATCTGCCGCTGGTGCACTTCTTCCGCATGCGGCTGCCCGCCACCGTCTCCAGCCTGCTGATGGGTGGTGCTACGATGGTGAGTGCTGAGACCGACCGGGCAGATGCGGAAAACTTCGGCCGCTGGTTTCGTTACGTCACTTCGGGCGAACAGGCGAAAGCCCAGCACGCGGTGGAGGAATTGCTGCTCAGGGTCGAGCGGATGTTCCTTGAACCCTACTCCGTCATATCATCCGCCGCAAATGGCAAACGCAGGGAGGATGACGAGGGCATGGCGCCCTCCATTGGCGTGGTGCGCATGTGCGACTTCATCGCCGCCAATTTTCTCGACGATATCGACGCGACGGAGATTGCCCGCGCCGCCTCGCTGCATCCGAAATATGCGATGAACCTGTTCCGCAAATCCACCGGCATGACGCTGATCAAATATCTGACCCTGCTGCGGCTTTCGCGCGCGCAGGCGATGCTGATGACCGGCAAGGACAATATCCTGCAGATCGCCATGGAAAGCGGCTTCGGCTCCGTCAGCGCCTTCAACAAGGCGTTCCGCCAAATCGCCGGCATGTCGCCTTCCGATTTCCGCCGCGACATGCGGGCGACTGCGGCTTAACCTTCGATCTCTTCGAAATCGGAAAAAGCAGCGCTGCGCTGCCGCGCCGCCTGCCGATAGGCCCTTGGTGAACTGCCCAGCATTCGCCGGAACATGGTGGTGAAAGCCGGGATGTTTTCATAACCGGCATCCAGCGCCACATTCGTCACCGCTTCGCCGGCTGCCAGCCTTGGCAGGGAGGCGAAGATACAGGCCTGCTGGCGCCAGGTGACGAAACTCAACCCCAGTTCCTTGCGGAACAGCCGCGTAAAAGAACGCCGGCTGATGCCCATGGCCGCCGCCCAGTCATCGATCTCCACCCGCGCCACCGGCTTTTTCAGGAAATCGCGGCACAGCGCCGCCAGACGCTGATTATCTGGAAAAGGCAGTCCGAGCGGCCTTTCCGGCAGGCGGTTGACCTCGTCCAATAACAGCGCCCGCACAAGGCCCTGCCGGTGAAAAGCCGTCGGCTGGTGTTCTTCACCCAGCAATTCCGAAATCAGGCTGGAGGCGAGATCGGTTATTTCCACCACGCGCGGTGCGCCCGCATGAAACAGGTCCGGATGGACGTAGATCGAATGCATCTCCACCGTCGAGATGGTTTCCGCCTCATGTTGCAGCCCGGCGGGAATGAGCAATCCATGACCGGGCGGTATCATCCAGCGACCATCCGCAGTGCTGACAAGCACGACGCCCTGACGGGCGCACCAGATCTGCACGCGGCTATGGCTGTGGGGCGGCGTCCGGTGCCCGGTGGGGTAAACGCGGCAAAGCGCCAGCACCGGCTCATTGGTACCGTCGATCAATTTCAGACTGCGTTCATGCTCGTCATGCGTCAGTCCTGAAGGCTGCCGCGATTTGATTTTTGCCATTTGGCCCACTCACAAAGAAAATCGTCCAGAACACAAATGCAGGCCAGAAACAATATGAATAAAAGCGGGAAGAAATAAAGACATGTTTCCCGTCTTCCGCCGGGAACCCGAGAGGACTTCATCATGGCCACTGTTACCAGCGCCGGCAACAGCTTCAATCCGCAACGCACGGCGTTTTCGATCATCGCAGCCGCCAGCTTCTGCCACATGCTGAACGACATCATGCAATCCCTGCTGACGTCGCTTTATCCGCTGCTGAAGGCGAATTACGCGCTCGATTTCATGCAGATCGGCCTGCTTACCTTCGCCTTTCAGGTCACCGCCTCGCTGCTGCAGCCGGTTGTCGGCATGGTGACAGACCGCTGGCCCATGCCGTTCTCCCTGCCCGTCGCCATGCTATCCACCTGCGCCGGCCTCATCACGCTTGCTTTTGCCCATAGTTTCGAGGTTCTGGTGATCGGCGCCTGCCTCATCGGCATCGGTTCGGCGATCTTCCATCCGGAAGCCTCCCGCGTTGCACGTCTCGCATCCGGCGGCCGTCATGGTCTGGCGCAATCCTTCTTCCAGGTGGGCGGCAATACCGGCACGGCCATCGGCCCGCTGCTCGCCGCCTTCATCGTCATCCCGCTCGGCCAGACGAGCCTCAGCTGGTTCTCGCTGATCGCGCTCGTCGGTTTTGGCGTGCTTTCCTGGGTTGGCGTCTGGTACACCCGCCATCGCCGTGCAACGGTCGGCAAGGCGCCGGCCAGCCGCACGCTTCCTCTTGCCCGTGGCACTGTCATGATGACGCTTCTGGTGCTGGTGGTTCTGACCGCCACCAAGAATGCCTATCTCGCCAGCCTGTCCAGCTACTTCACCTTCTACACCATCGACAAGTTCGGTCTTGGTGTTCAGGACGCGCAGGTTCTGCTGTTCCTCTTCCTCGGCGCTTCGGCACTGGGCGTGTTCTTCGGCGGCCCGATCGGCGACCGTTTCGGCTCACGCGTCGTCATCTGGTTCTCGATCCTCGGCGTCATTCCCTTCGCGCTGCTGCTGCCTTATGCGAACCTGTTCTGGACGGCCATTCTCGTCGTCGTCATCGGCTTCGTGTTCTCCTCCGCCTTCTCGGCCATCGTCGTGTTCGCGCAGGAACTGGTGCCGGGCCGCGTCGGCCTCATCGCCGGCATGTTCTTCGGTTTCGCCTTCGGTTTCGGCGGCATCGGCGCTGCGGTTCTGGGTGTTTATGCGGATAAGGAAGGCATCGAATTCGTCTACCGCATCTGCTCCTACATGCCGCTGCTCGGCCTGCTCACGGTGTTCCTGCCGAAACTGCCGAGCCACCGCTAAAAGCCTCGCGTTCAACGCTTTTCAACACGGCGGTCACCTGTGATACTCAGGTGACCGCCGTATTCCGTTGAGCAAAGCCCTACCCATGCAAATCCCGATAAAATCGATCCTCGTTTTCCACGCCGCGGCAAGGGCGGGCAGCATTTCCCGGGCGGCGGAGGAACTGAGCGTCACACCATCTGCTGTTTCCCAGCAGATCCAGTTGCTGGAAGGCCAGCTCGGCACGACCCTGATGGCGCGAACCGGCCGTAAGGTGACATTGACGGAAGCGGGCGAGCGCTATTTCTCGATGATCACCGCCCAGATCGAACAGATATCAGACGCCACCGACAGTATTCGCGGCTTCCGCTCTGTCACCACGCTGACGATCCGGGCGACGCCGACAATCTCCAACAAATGGCTGCTGCCGCGTCTCGGCTCGTTTCTGGAGGAACACCCGGAACTGGAAGTGCGCCTCGACGGCACCAACGAGCCGACCGATTTTTCGCAGGAACTCGTCGATATAGAGCTGCGCCATGGCGATGGCCGCTGGCCGGGCCTCTTCGTGGAAGGGCTGGTGGAGGAGGAATTCCTGCCGGTCTGTTCGCCAAATTATAAGGGCGCCGGTAAATTTCTGCCCGAGGAATTGCAGAACCAGCGGCTGATCCATTCGGTGAAGGCGCAGGCGCAATGGAACCACTGGTTCCCTCTGGCCGGCGTGACAGCCGAAAAGCGCTGGCGGCGGGTCCTGTTCGACCGCAGCCACATGGCCATCGATGCCGCCGTTCTCGGCATCGGCGTGGCGCTGGAAAGCACCTTGATGATGGAGCGGGAGCTGCAGGACAAGATGCTGGTGCCGGCCGTGACGGACGCGCCGCGCATCAAGCTCGTCACCCAATGGATCGTCTGCCCGCATTCCCATCTGCGGCAGAGAAAAGTCATGCTGTTTCTGGAGTGGATGCGAAAACAACGCGACGAGTGGCAAGCCCGCCGCGTTGTCTGATGGTTCAGGCAATCCGTTTGCGCGTCAATAAAGCCCCATCAGCCGGATTGGCCCGAGCGTCAGCACCGGGAACAGCACCAGCGCGAAGATGGCAAGCGTCAGCACCGTCATCGGCGCCAGCGAACCGCGAATGACATCCTCGATCTTCATATTCGCCACCTGTGCCGCCGCAAACAGGCAGACCCCCACCGGCGGCGTCACCAGCCCGAGTGTCAGCGTCATGACAGTCACGATCAGGAAATGGATCGGATCGATGCCCAGTGCCTCCACCGGCGGCATCAGAACGGGGATGAGGATGAACATCGCCGGGATCGCTTCCATGAAAATGCCGATGATCAGCAGGAAGACGAAGATGACGAGCATGCCGGTCATGGGGCCGAGGTTCATGGCCTGCAAAAGCTCGGCCACCTGTTCGGGCAAGCCATCGAAGGTGAAGACCCAGGCGGCAAGCTGCGAGGTGGCGGCGATGAACAGGATGGTGCCGGAAATGCGCGCCGTCGAGATCAATATTTCCGGCAACTCCCGCAGCGGCAGCGTGCGATAGACGATGACGCCAAGCACCGCGACATAAACCACCGCGATGGCAGCTGCTTCCGTTGGCGTGAACAGGCCGCTGGCAATGCCGATGATCAGGATCAGCGGTGTCAGCATCGGCAGGATTGCGCGCAGACCGGTGACGACCACCAGACGGAAATTGAACGGTGTCGGCGGATTGTAACCATAATGCACCGAATAGAAGTGGTTGAAGACCAGAAAGGCGAAGGCGATGAAGAGGCCGGGCACCAGACCGGCGATCAGCAGCGTGCCGATCGACACGTTGGCGATGGAGCCGGCAATCACGATCAGGATCGACGGCGGAATGATCGAGGAGAGCGTGGAGGTGCAGAGCGTCATGCCGACGGCATAACCCTTTGGAAATCCATGCCGCTCCATGGCCTTGATCTCGATGGCGCCGACCGAGGCGATATCGGCGACGGACGAGCCGGAGACACCGGAAAAAATCACCGAGGAGATGACGTTGACGTGGCCAAGCCCGCCGGGAAGCCAGCCGACCATGGCCTCGGCGAAATCAAAGATGCGCTCCGCCACCCGCCCCCGCTCCATGACCGTGCCGACCAGAATGAACAGCGGCACGGCGACAAGAAGAAAGGAGTTCATCGACGAGAACATCGTCTGCGACAGCAGGTCCATGGGCATGGAGGTGAAGAGCCACAGCGTGCCGACACTGGCGAGCGCCAGCGCAATGGCAAGCGGCACGCCAAGCATGCTGAGACCGAAAAAGGCGATGAGAAGAAAGACCGACATAGCTCAATGTCCTGCTGAAATGGAGATATCGGCATGGGCGATCTCGTCCGCCGGCAGGCCAAGCTCGGGAAGCGCGATGAGCTCCCGGCGGCTGCGCAGCGATTCGATGATGGCGAGCACGGCGATGATGGCTGAAACGGGCAAAACCATGCCGATGGCCCACATCGGGATCGGCAGGGTGGCGGCGGTCTCGTTCATCATGATCTGCTGGCGCACCAGGGTGAAACCCGTCCAGCCCATCATGCCGAAGAAGAACACCGATGAACCGACATAGATCGGCACCGCCAGCCGCCGGAAGAAGCGGTGGAACAGCACCAGAAACACCACGACACGGGCGCTTTCCACGGTGCGGAAACCGGCGGCAAGGCCAAGGAAGACCATCCAGATGAAAAGAAAGCGGGTCGCCTCCTCGGTCCAGGGAAGCGGACTGCCGATGAGGCGGCCGATGACCTGAAGAAGCACGACGATGAGAATGCCGGCGCAGGCTGCCCCCGCGGCTATATCGGCGATGAGTTTTACGATGGTGCCGAGCACCGAAGGTTTCGTATCGCGCATGACAATACCCTTCCACTGCTGAAACCGGATATCCGGTGAACCGAATGCCACCCTGCCTTTCCGGCAAAGCAACGCCTGCTGACGTTTGGGGATGGCCGGGCCTGCCAAAAGATGCAGGCCCGGCGTCCAAGTGCGGGAAACGTCAGTTCGTCTTCAGGAAAGCCTGCGTCTTGTCGAAGAACGCCTGATCTTTCACCAGCGCCGAGAACTTCGCCGAAAGCCCGGCCGCGACCTCTACGAAGGCCTTGCGCTCGTCGTCGGTCAGCGTGTTGACCTCCATGCCGTTCTTCTTCAGCGTCTCAAGCGACTTGTCGATATCGGCAGCGTCGTTCTGCGCTTTCCAAAGCTCGGTTTCAGTCGCCGCTTCCTTCAGTGCCGTCTTGAAGCCCTCGTCGAGACCTTCGAAGCGGGCCGGGTTCATGCCCAGCACCCAGGCGTCAGCAATGTGGTTGCTGATCGTCAGATATTTCTGCACTTCGTAAAGCTTGGCGCTGACAGGCACGTTAACCGGATTTTCCTGCCCATCGACAACTTTCAGCTGGAGCGCATTGTAAACTTCAGCGAAGGCCATCGGTGTCGGGGCAGCCCCCATGGCGCCGAAGAACTCGACCCAGAGCGGATTGTTCGGCACACGCAGCTTCATACCCTTGAGATCGCCCGGTGATTTGATCGGCGCCTTGGAATTGGTGATCTGGCGCAGCGGCCGCGACCAGAGATCGAGCCCGAGAATGCCTATCTTGCTCAGATCGGTGGAAAGCTCCTTGCCGAGATCGCTGTCGAGATAGACCCGGAGCTGGTCGATATCACGGAACTGGTAGGGAATGGCGATGGCCGTGAACTTGGGATTGAAGGTCGCGTAAAGCGAGGTCGAATTCAAAAGCATGTCCAGCGAACCGCCGGCCAGCTGCTTGACGCCCGCCGAAGGGTCGCCGCCATACAGCGTGCCGTTCGGGAATACCTTGATCTTGAGTTTGCCGTCGGTCTTTTTCGAGACGATCTCGGCAAACTTGTTGGCGGCGAGCGTGATTTCGGAATTGTCGGCATCCGGCGTCGAAAGTGTCAGCGTTTCGGCCTGCGCGATGGATGCGACCAGCATGGTGGCGGCGAGAGCCAGCCCGTAAAGTTTCGAAATTTTCATGTGTTCCTCCCTTGTTATCTATGAAGCACGTCCGGTTAAAACGGAATCTTTGGACGTGCTCTATCTCTTTGTTTTAGCGCATTATCCGGACGTAAAACCGCTACGCACTTTTACTGGAAATGCTCTGGACAGTTTCGAGCGTTCCTCCAAACGCATTCATGCGCTTAATCTCAAGGATCACACCGCTGTGATCAAGCTCACCCGCGCCATGCTCGACCATGGAGCGGAACAGCCGGTCAACCTCCTCGCCGACCGGTAATTTCAGGCCACGGCTTTCGGCGAAAGCCAGCGCCGTGGACGTATCCTTCACCTGGTATTTCGCCGGGCCGCCGGGGCGGAAATCGCCCTCCACCATGCGTTTTCCGTGCTGGCGGAAGACGGTGGACTCGGCAAAACCGCCCAGCAAAGCCTGGCGCACCTGCGCCGGATCGGCTCCCCCCGCTTCAACCAGCGTCAACGCTTCGGCAACAGCGCAGATTGTCGAGGCGACGATCAGCTGGTTGGCAAGCTTGGCCAGTGAGCCGCAACCCACCGGCCCGACATGGGTGACGCGGCCAAGGCAATTGAGGAGTGGCCGCAATGCATCCACATCCCGCTGTTCACCGCCGGCCATGATGGCGAGCGTTCCCTCGATCGCCCCTTTTTCACCACCGGAAACCGGTGCGTCGACATAAGCGACGCCATAAACCTTGGCCGCCTCAGCCTGTTCCCGTGCGCTGTCGACCGGAATGGAACTCATCACCAGCAGAATAGCACCGGGGTTCATGGTGGAAACGACACCCGAGGCACCGAACAGAACCTCGTTGCAGACCGGCCCGGAACTCAGCATGCAGATGACGACATCGGCTTCGGCCGCAGCTTCGGCAGCCGTGTCCGCCGGCTGCACGCCCTTTGCCGCCAGAACCGCAGCTTTTTCAGCGCTGCGGTTCCAGGCCTTGACGGAAAACCCGGCCTCCGCCAGACGCCCCGCCATCGGAGCGCCCATGATACCCGTTCCGATAACGGCGATCCGGCGAATGTCAGCCATCGTTTCCATCCTTCAGAGCCATTGCCGGTTCAGGAAACGCACCGGCAGTTCTTCTTCGATGAGGGCGGGAAATGCTTCCCGAAACCGGTCGAGATGGGGTGTCTTCAGATGGTCATCGAAAGCCTGCCTGTCGTCATAGACCTCGTAGAACACCACGTTGTTTCCGGTTTCCGGCCGCACCACATCGAATTGCTGGCAGCCCGGTTCATCCTGAACCGAGTGCCTGGCGTCATCGCGCGCCGCATCGAGAAAGGCGTCCATCGCGTCGGGCTTCACCCGGAATTCTGCGATCACCACGAAAGCTCCCTTCGACATGTCCTCTCTCCCGTCCATTACGCCGCGGCGTCCTTTTGCGGACGGAACTGGTTTTCCATGTCCTGGCGCAGCTTCACCACATCCAGATCATTGACCAGCTCCACATCGTCGAAGCTGACGATCTGGTCTTTCTTGATGGCGCGCTTCAGCTTGACATTATGGGCAAGGCCGATCGGCAGCGCCTTGATGTCAAGGCTGCGGGTGGCCGGAATGGCGTTTGCCCAGACCGCGTAACCGCCCTCGCCGTCGAGCATCTCGCCGGGTTGCATATCCTTCTTCGCGGTCGCCACCGCATCGCCGCGGAACTCCCTGGAGCAACCGGTAGCCTCATTGCGCAGCACGGCGGAGAGCACGCTGATCGAGGTTTCCAGCCCGATGATGTGGAAAGGACGCCACATGGAGGCGTACCAGCCGGAGGGATCGGTCAGCAGGCCATATTGCTTGAAGCAGGCACGGGCATATTCATTATGCGCCTTGAAGGTGACGAAAACGCCGTAGCGAATGTTGTTGAACACCTCGCGTCCGTCCGGCTCCTGGCTCGCAGCAATATCGACCAGACCGGAGCGCGACATACGTCCGCCATCGGCAGCGGGGCGGAAGACGCGGGCGAGATCGTGCAGGCCGGCGGGCGGGAAGGCCAGACCGTCATCCGGGCAATCCAGCCCCGTGCCGTTGGCGACGGCCGCCATTTCGATGGCCGCCTTGGTGCCGTCGGTGAAGGAATTGTACATTTTCGGATTGAAGTCGCCCTTGGCCACTTCCTCGTCCGTCCAGCCGAAATAACCCCAGACCGTGTCCGGCGTCGAATAACGGTAACGCGGCTCGAAATTCATGCCCTTGCCGGCGGAAACGACCTCAAAGCCGGTGGCGCGCGCCCAGTCGACCAGTTCGCAGATCAGCGCCGGCTGGTCGCCGTAAGCCATGGAGTAAATCAGGCCCTTCGCCCGCGCCTTCTCAGCAAGGATCGGCCCGACCATGACATCGGCTTCGACATTGACCATGACGACGTGCTTGTTGTGCTCGATGGCGCCCAGTGCATGGCGTGCACCGGCCAGCGGATGGCCGGTCGCTTCGATCACGCATTCGATCTCGCCGCAGGCGAAAAGCTCGTTCACATCGTCGGTCACATAGGTCTTGCCGCTCTTCAGCGCATCGGCGCAATTCGTCGCGTCGTAACGCTCCTTCGGCCAGCCGACGCGGTCAAACGATTCCCTTGCCTTGCCGACATTGAGGTCTGCGACGGCGACCATGTGGAAACCGGCGATGCGCTGCGCCTGCGCCAGCACCATGGAGCCGAACTTGCCGGCACCGATGAGACCAACCCGGACAGGTTTGCCGCCGGCTGCACGCGCTGACAGAAGAGAATAGAGATTCATGTTTTGACATCCTTCGCTGGGGAAATTGCTGGCGAGAATGTCCAGACTGCCCGGCGAAGGCCATGCGATACCGAGGCAGCGAAGGTTCACCCCTCGCGGCGCTGGCCACATGACGTTTCTGCGTTCCTCCCGGATCCCGGCACACACTTGCGCCGGCTCTCGCGGTCGCCTCCCAAAGCAACCTTGAGACCAGAGTAGGAGCGTTCGGATATTAGTTCTATTTAGAAAATCAGATTTTTCGTTTAGTTTATCTAACAAGCCATCAGGCCGATTTGCGCAGCATCAGATCGGCGCTGAGCAGGATACGTTCACGCATCCGCGTCGTGTCATCCGTCTCATCATCCAGCTTCTGCAGCAGAAGCTCGATCGACAGCCTGCCGATCTCGTTATAATTCTGCGCCACCGTGGTAATCGGCGGGCAGGCATAACGCGACAGCGGATGGTCGTCATGGCCGGCAACCCTGAGATCGTAGTCGGAGCCATGGCCAACCTTGATGCCCTTCTGGAAGGCGGCGGCGATGACGCCGAAGGCGATACGGTCATTGGCGCATAAAATGGTGCGGGATGGCAAATGCCCTGCCCCATCCAGCAGCCTGCTCGCCTCATCAAAGGCGAAACGTTCGAAATCCCAGGTGACGATGCCGGGAACATCGATGACATGCGGCTCGAAGCCCAGACGCTGCATCGCTTCCTCATAGGCCGTGCGGCGTGTCGCAGCGTTGGTATTGACCTGCGGCATATCGAAGAAACAGGGCGGTTCACCCGAACGGCAGAGATAATCCACCATCAGCCCGACACTCTGGCGGTTGTCCGTGCCGACAAAGGCCGAAGTCTCATCCAGCGGCGAATCGACATAAACGATCGGAATGCTGGCCGCGAGCTGCTCCAGCGTGGCGCGATGGGATTTGACGCCGAGCGGCGCGATGATCGCGCCCGCCACATTCATCGACTTGAAGGTGCGGATAGCCCGGTCCTCGATTTCCGCCTTGCCATCCGAAGACAGCACGAAGGCAAGGAACCCCGCCTCATTGGCGATGAGTTCGATGCGGCTCGTCAGCGCCATGTAGAACGGGTCGGTCGAGTTCGGAATGATGATGCCGATGATATTGGAACGGCGGCGGTTGAGGTTGACGGCGAATATATTCGGCCGGAAGCCCGATTTCTTCAGCGCATCCTCGATGGTGTCCCGCGTCTTCTTGCGGACCGAGGCCGGATCATTGAAGTATTTCGAAACAGTCGGGCGGGAAAGGCCGACGAATTCCGAAAATTCTTCCATCGTCCTGATAGATTTGGCCAAAGTGCTTGCCCCCATGAAATATTACATGTGGTACTCTATATCGACCGGCCTTCGCACGAAAAGCCGGTCGAATGGTTATCAACGGCCAAACGATTATTCGGCCGTAAACTGCACTTTCATCGTCGCCGGATCGGACGGTTTTTTTGTAAAGAATGGCAGCATTTCCGAAAGCGGCAACCGGTGCGACACCAGCCGCGCCATGACATCGCCATCCGTCTCCAGAATGGCAAGCGCCTGCGGTATGTTGCGGTTCAGCGAATGGGAGCCGACAAGCTTCAGCTGACGCCGGAAGATTTCGAAAGGCGCCACCGAAATGCGGGCATCCGGCGCACAGACGCCGAAAAACAGCGCGGTGCCGCCATCCGCAACCAGCGGGATCATCGCTTCGGCAACGGCGGCAATACCCGTCGCATCGGCCACAAAATCGAAAGACTTCTGTTGCCGCACGAGCGCTTCCGAGCCCGACACCGCCACCTTGAGCCCAAGACTTTCGGCAAAGGCCAGCCGGCTTTCATTGATATCGGCCATCGTTACTGTCTGAATGCCGCGGGCTTTCAGCGACAGGGCAAGCAGCAGGCCGATGGGACCGGCGCCAAACACCAGCGCACTCTCCGGCACCACACCAGTCTCACCAATGCCAGCGCTTTGCATGCCATTGACGACGCAGGCGAGCGGTTCGGCAAGTGCCGCGACATGGTAGGGCATCGAACCGATGCCGTGCAGGTGATCCGCACGCACCACGCTGAATTCGGCAAAGCCGCCATTGTGGGAAACGCCATAGGCCTTCAGCGTGCTGCAAAGGTTGGTCAGCCCCTTCCTGCAGCTGGCGCAGGTGCCACATGGCAAATTGGGATCGACGGCCACACGGTCACCGGCCCTGAAGCCTGTCACATCGGAAGCCACGGCCGCAACTTCACCGGCATATTCATGGCCGGGGATGACGGGAAACGCACCGTCACCATAACGCGCATGCAGCACGTCTATATCGGTGTGGCAAAGCCCCGAAGCCTTGACCCGCACGAGCGCGTGACCCGGCGGCAGATCGGCGACAGGGAGTTCCGCCAGCACGGCGCGTCCCTTCTCGACGAATTGAATGGCATGCATGGTCATCTCCGGCTTTTCAGCTCATCCAGTTGCCGCCGTCGACATTGTATGTCTGGGCGAGAATATAATCGCTGTCGGCGGAGGCGAGGAACACCGCCAGCCCCTTGATATCGTCAGGCGTGGCGAAACGGCCGATCGGCACGGATTTGGCCACCGCCGCCTTCTTCTCGCCGGGCTTCAAGCCTTCCCATTTGGCGAAATGCGCATCGACCACTTCCCAATGCTCGCCATCCACGACACCCGGCGCAATGGCGTTGACATTGATGCCATGTTTGACCAGCGCCAGCGCCGCCGACTGCGTGGCGGAAATGATCGCCGCCTTGGAGGCGCAATAAAGCGTGACCAGCGCCTCGCCGCGCCGTCCGGCCTGGCTGGCCATATTGATGATCTTGCCGCCGCGCGCGCGCTCGATCATGACATTGGAGACAGCCTTCATCATGAACAGCGGTCCCTTGAGATTGATGTCGAACACCCGCTCATAGCTCTCTTCGGTAATGCCGTTGATCGGCGCCATATCGAAGATCGCGGCATTGTTGACGAGAATATCGATGCCGCCGAACTCCTCATCCACCGCCTTCACCACCGCATCGATCTCTGAAAGATCGGTCACATCCAGCTTCACGGCCTTGGCGGCGGGGCCGATGGCGGCGGCAGAGGCGGTCGCGCGGGCGATATCGATATCGGCAATAATCACCTTCGCGCCTTCATCGGCAAAAGCCTGCGCAAAACCAAGGCCGATACCGCGGGCAGCGCCGGTGATCAGCGCAACCTTGTTGTTCAATCTCATGTCGATCTCCGTGATGCATGGCGGGTCAATTGGCCATGCTCGTTTGTTGTTCGATGCTTTTCCTCACTCCCCTCATTCCTGTGCTTGTCACAGGAATCCAGCCGACGCGGCTCTCACGCGGCGAGAAAGTCCTTCCAGCCCAAAGACTTGGGCTGACTGGATTCCTGTGACAGGCACAGGAATGAGGGAAGAATTGGCCCTCGATCCCCACCCATGCCGCCCGCCACCAGAAGGCGAACGGGCGGCACGCCGGGAGGACGCGGCTACTTGATGTAGCCCGCGCGGGTCATGTCACGTTCGACCTGTTTCTGCGCGCCTTCGAGCGCCGCATCAACGGTCTGCTGGCCGGAAAGGGCTGCCGCGATCTGCTGGCCGACAACCGTACCGATGGACTGGAATTCCGGTATGGCGACGAACTGCACACCGGTATAGGGCACCGGATCCTTGGTCGGCTTGGACGGATCGGCAGACATGATCGCCTTCAGCACCGTATCCGCGAAAGGCGCAGCCTTCTTGTATTCCGGCAGCTCATAGGTGGATTTGCGCGTACCCGGCGGCACGGCCACCCAGCCCTCGCTTTCACCAACCGTCTTCACATAGGACTTCGAAGTCGCCCATTTGACGAAGGACTTGGCGGTTTCAAGCTTCTTCGTGCTGTTTGGAATTGCAAGGTTCCAGGACCACGACCAGCTCGAACCGTTCGGCGTTACCTCGACCGGAGCACGCGTAAACGCGGTCTTGTCGGCAACCTGGCTCTGCTTGGGGTCATAAACGCGGCCCGCCGCCGAGGTGGCGTCGATCCACATGGCGCAGCGGCCGGAGGAAAACAGCGTCTGGTTTTCATTGAAGCCGTTGGCGGCCGCACCGGGCGGGCCGTAGGAGGTCATCAGCGCCACATAATCCGCAATCGCCTTTTTCCACGGCTCGCTCGTCAGCTGCGGTTTCCAGTCCATGTCGAACCAGCGGCCGCCATAGGTATTGATCATGGTGCCGAGGAAGGCCATGTTTTCGCCCCAGCCCGGCTTGCCGCGCAGGCATATGCCATATTGCTGTTTCGACTTGTCGGTCAGCTTGGCGGCAAAATCCTTGATCTGGTCGTAGGTCGGATTGTCAGGCATTTTCAGGCCTGCGGCGTCGAACAGATCCTTGCGGTAAAGCGTGAACGAGCTTTCGGTGTAGAACGGCACGGCGTAAAGTTTGCCGTCCACCGTCAGGCCCTTTTTGATCGGGTCGAGCAGATCGGCGTAATCGTAATCGTCGCCGAGATCGTCGACCGGCGCCAGCCAGCCCTGCTTGCCCCAGATCGGCGCTTCGTAACCACCAATGGTCATGATGTCGAACTGCCCGCCATTGGTGGCGATGTCGGTGGTGACGCGTTCGCGCAGAACATTCTCTTCCAGCACGATCCAGTTGATCTTGTTGCCTGTTTCCTTCTCCCAGGCGCTGGAAAGCTTCTGCATGATGATCATGTCGCCATTGTTGACGGTGGCGATGTTGATCTCTTCCGCCTGCGCCAGCCCGGCCAGAAGCCCGGCTCCAACTACAGACGACGACAGAATTCCAATGAATTTGTTCATGATACCCGCTCCTCCTTTACGGATGTCCACGCATAACAATACATGCGTAAATTTTTTATCTCGCGAAATTGCGTCCATTGTCAACATCCAAAAATAAATCATCGCGCAACCGAACCGCCCGAAACCCGCATAAATCCTTGTTTATACCAGTATATTCGCTTCATAATTTATTATTTCGAGCATTTCCCTTGCTGCATTGCAGCAGATATTTCATCCATTAATATCTTGACGCGCGTAAACTTTAACTGATATCCGAGAAAATAACAGACCGGAAATGCACCTGCCCGGCAGGACGGCAGCACATGCTTATGGAGGAGACGATGAGGCAGGCATCTACACTGGCGCCGCAGACCCAGGGCCCGACCATCACGGCCGGCGAAATCCTCGTGGAGATCATGGCGACGACGGTGGGAAACGGCTTTCTCGAGCCGCAAACGCTGATCGGCCCTTTCCCGAGCGGCGCACCGGCCATCTTCATCGATCAGGTGGCGCGGTGCGGCGGAACCGCCGGCATCATTGCCGCAGTCGGTGACGACGATTTCGGCCGCCTCAATGTCGAAAGGCTGCGCCGCGACGGCGTCGATGTCTCGGCCATCGCCACTATTCCAGATCGCCCGACCGGCAGCGCCTTCGTGCGCTACCGTGAGAACGGCGCGCGCGACTTCGTTTTCAACATCGCCCATTCCGCGGCCAGCGAAACGCAGATGACCGATGAGGCGCAGGCGCTCATCGAAAAAGCCGGCCATGTGCACGTCATGGGATCGGCCTTCGCGATTGCCGGCATTGGCGACATCATTCTGGCAGCGATCAGACATGTCAGGGCACGTGGCGGTTCGGTGTCTTTCGATCCGAACATCCGCAAGGAACTGGCGCAGGGTGACGAAGGCCGCAGGCTGATCGACGATCTGCTTGCCGTCACCGATCTCCTGCTGCCGTCAGGCGAAGAACTTCAGGCCGCCTCCGGTCTGGACGATGAGGATGCGGCAATCGAAAAGCTGCTCGCCTCCGGTGTCGGCGAAATCGTGCTGAAACGCGGCGCGAAGGGCGCAAGCCATTTCAGCCGCGCCCATGGGCGCATCGACGCCCCCGGCCTGAAGGTGGCGGAAATCGACCCGACCGGTGCCGGCGACTGTTTCGGCGCAACCTACCTCACCTGCCGCCGCCTCGGCATGCACCCGGCAAAAGCGCTCGCTTACGCCAATGCATCGGGTGCCCACAACGTCATCAGGCGCGGCCCGATGGAGGGCGCTGCCAGCCTTGCCGAACTCGATGCCTTCATGGCCGCGCAATTGTCGGAGGAAGTCCTATGACCGCCATTCTGGAAAATCTCGCCGCCGCCCGCCGCGCCGGCAAACCCGCGGGCATCACGTCCGTCTGTTCGGCCCACCCCGTCGTCCTGCGCGCCGCGATCCGCCGCGCCGCCGCCAGCAAGACAGCCGTGCTGATCGAGGCGACCTGCAATCAGGTCAACCATCTCGGCGGTTATACCGGCATGACGCCGCGTGATTTCGTTGCCTTCGTCAACAGCATCGCGGCGGAAGAAGGACTGCCCGGCGAACTCCTGATTTTCGGCGGCGATCATCTCGGACCCAACCCCTGGCGCAGGGAGAAGGCCGAAGAGGCGCTGATAAAAGCCGCCGCCATGGTCGAGGCCTATGTGGCATCGGGCTTTCGCAAGATTCACCTTGATGCATCGATGGGCTGCGCCGGTGAGCCGGCAGCGCTGGATGACGTCACCATCGCCAACCGCGCCGCCAAACTTGCGGCCGTTGCCGAAAAGGCGGCCACCGATGCCGGCCTGCCCAAACCGCTTTATATTCTCGGCACCGAAGTGCCGGTGCCTGGCGGTGCCGACCATGTGCTCGACACGGTTGCGCCAACGCAGCCGCAGGCGGCGCGCAACACCATCGACCTTCACCGCGAGATATTCGCGCAGCACGGTCTTTCGCAAGCCTTCGAACGGGTCATCGCTTTCGTCGTGCAGCCCGGCGTGGAATTCGGCAGCGACAATGTCGTCGCTTATGATCCGCAGGCCGCGGAGGCGCTGAGCGCCGTTCTGGACGGCGAACCGCAGCTGGTGTTTGAGGCCCATTCCACCGATTACCAGACCGAACCTGCCCTTGCCGCACTGGTGCGCGACGGATATCCGATCCTCAAGGTGGGTCCGGGCCTCACCTTCGCTTACCGGGAAGCGCTTTATGCGCTTGATATGATCGCATCCGAAATGGTCGGCACCTATGGCGACCGGCCGCTGGCGCGGACCATGGAAAAACTGATGTTGAGCGCGCCGGGCGACTGGCAGGGCCATTACCATGGCGACGACATCACGCTGCGATTGCAGCGCCACTATAGTTACAGCGACCGCATCCGTTATTACTGGACGCGGCCGGAAGCGTTGCAGGCCGTTTCCGCCTTGCATGAGGCGCTGGATGGGAAGACAATTCCCGAAACCCTGCTGCGCCAGTATCTCGGCGAATTACCGCTCGCCACAGTTGCGGGCGAAGACGCGGAAGAGATTTTGATCGCGGCTGTGGATCAGGTTCTGGCGACCTATCACGCGGCGACGGGCGAAGGCCGCCACTGACGGCAATCATAAATCCGGATGCCCCTGCGGCAGAGGCCGCCGGAGCGAAATGGGGGAAGTGCGAGCGGTTTTCATTTGGAATCCCGCTCAAACTCATAACTGTATCCGTGAGGGAGGACGACTAATGGCAACTCGAAACACGAGCGGTCTGGCGCGGGTGATGCTTGCGCCATCGGTGCTGTTATTGCTGGTGTGGATGATCGTGCCTCTGGCGATGACGCTGTGGTTCTCGTTCCAGAACTACAATCTCCTCAACCCGGCCAATGTCAGCTTTGCGGGTCTCTTCAATTACCAGTATTTCTACACCGACCCGGCCTTC
>NZ_SGNY01000011.1 GCF_007002745.1 Martinezella rhizogenes
GCCTCACAATGAGCTCGTCAGATACTCTTCGGTGAGCTCCTTTGACGGCCCGTAGATCAACCTCAGATCGCCGCAACTGAATAATCGATGGGGCGTGGACGCCGCATACGACCTGTCTGCAGCCTGGTCAAGCAGAACTTGGGAAACGCCATTATCGACATCTTCACGGTTGCGGACACCGACACGCGAGATCTCCATCATTCCCGTCAAAGAACCCACCGAGTTTCAGACATTTGTAGCCAAGCAGGCGGATGTGAACCCTTCGTGTGCTTGGCGGCTCACAAGGGAAAAGTCGCGGTGGGCTCCCGCAAAAATCAAACTTCTACTGCCGCCCCGGCAAAGCCGGGGGAACTCTCACGTTCGCTTAGGAATATGTTATCCAGCTGCGGCTAAAATCATCTAATGTCTTTGCTCTGCTCCTTGATGATTGTGATTGGAATCGGATTGCTTGTTGCGGCCGTGCCGTCCCTGTCTTCTATTTTACGCACGTTGAACCAGGGTCGGATGCGCCGGGGCTGGTACAGCCTGCGGGCGCTTATCTTTCTATTCCTCATAGGCTATGCCTGTTTTGGCGTTCTCGCGGTTAACTCGCGAGCAGCAATGACGGAGTTGGTTGTTTCGACCATTTTGATGGCCGGCGGCGCCTTTGTTTTGATTGTGTCGCGTCTGTCCGATTTCACCACCAAGGATATCGTGCGGATCGCCGCTCTTGAACGCGACGTCATGCGCGATCCGTTGACCGGCGCATTCAACCGACGCTATCTCGACCACAAGCTCGACGAAGAAATCAACAGGTCCCGACGCTTAAGCCGGCCGCTCTCGGCGTTGATCCTGGACCTCGATCACTTCAAGCATATCAACGACACCTACGGACATCCGACCGGTGATGAGCTTCTACGGCACGTTTGTATGTTGATCGACAGCCATCTCCAGACAATGGGAACGGTCGTTCGCTATGGCGGTGAGGAGTTTGTCGTGGTCGCGCCTGATCACGACATCAATGCTGCCGATGCTCTCGGCAACAGGATGCTGCGCCATATCGCAGATCGGCCACTAATTTTATCGGACGGAACTAAGCTTACCGTGACCGCAAGCGTAGGCGCGGCCGAGTTCGACCACAATGATACGCCCGCGGAACTGCTCTTGAGAGCCGATGAAGCGCTATACGTGGCGAAGCGGAACGGCCGCAACCAGCTTCGGACCGCGACTCGAAGACAAGTCGTAACAGCGGCCCTAGAGCCCCCGCTTTGTCCTTTTCCTAGAGGACCTGACGGTCTCGCCACCATGGATGAGAGATCGAGGCAGCAGTTTTAGTGCATCATAAATGCGGTGCAGATGCCCCTCGCTTGAACCGATTAACGAGGGCGTGGTGACGATTTAACGATTTGGGATTCCCGGGGCGGACCAAATCAGGTTCAAGGCTAGTTTTGAAGATTGGCCATGGATTGCGATGCGCTTCGGGATGATCGGTGGGAACAGATCAAAAGATTTGTGCCCGGCGGCACGAAAGGCAAGCGCAGTCCGCGCACGAACAACCGTCGATTCCTGGACGCGCTGTTGTGGATCGCCCGCTCCGGTGGTCGCTGGCGTGATCTGCCAGAACGGCTCGGCCATTACCGCTAGGTGAAACGACGTTATTACCGCTGGATCGAAATGGGCGTCCTTGACGAGATGCTTTCGGTTTTGGCCCGCGAAGCCGACCTCGAACGGCTGATGATCGACAGTACCGTCGTGTGGGCGCATCAGCATGCGGCAGGCGCGCGCAAAGTCAAAGGGGGCAGATGCCCAGGGCCTGGGTCGGTCTCGGGGCGGGTTGAGCACCAAAATCCACGCCGCCACCGAGGCGCTCGGGCTTCCAGTCCGTTTGATCGCCAGCCCGGGGCAGCGCAACGACATCGCCTTTGCCCATGATCTCGTCGAGGGCTTCGACGCCGACGCCACCATCCCCGACAAGGGATATGACGCAGATCATCTCGTCGACAGGGCCGACAAGGCCGGAATTGACGTCGTCATCCCACCCAAGCGCAAAGTCCTGCGCCCTTACGACGCCGATCTCGACAAGGAGCGCAACAAGACCGAACGCTTCTTCAACAAGCTTAAACAGTTTTGGCGCGTTGCAACCTGCCGATTCCGATGAAGCCGCCCCATTGTTCCGAGATGATTGCGCCCCCGGATTCCGGGATGATCTCGCCCCCCGTTTCAGGGGTCTGCAGGCAATAATTGTTGTCAGTTCGTTCGAGTGATGTGTCAAGCTTTGCGCGGCAGATTTCGTCGTAGGCTTTCTCCGCTGAGTTCGATGCGGTGGGCATTGTGGACGAGACGATCCAGGATGGCGTCGGCATAGGTGGGATCACCGATGACACCGTGCCAGGCGGATACGGGGAGTTGGCTGGTGATGATCGTCGAGCGCCGGCCGTAACGGTCCTCGAGGATTTCAAGCAGATCGTGACGGGCCTGTTCGTTGAGTGGCTCGAGGCCCCAATCGTCCAGGATCAGGAGCTGAACGTGGCCCAGGGTGCGTTGTAGGCGAGCGTATCTACCGTCGCCGCGGGCGAGCGCGAGCTGGGCAAAGAGCCTTGGGACACGCTGATAGAGAACAGAACGGTCGTCACGGCAAGCCTTGTGGCCAAGGGCACATGCCAACCAGCTCTTTCCGACACCCGAGGGACCGCAGATAGCGAGATTGTCGTGAGCGCCGATCCAGTCGCCCCCGAGCAGTTTCATGAAGAGCGCACGGTCGAGACCGCGTTCGGCGCGATAATCGACATCTTCCGGGGTGGCCTGATGACGAAGCTTGGCGAACCTAAGACGCGCCGCAAGCTTGCGGTCGTAACGGGAGCTCCATTCCCGCTCGAGCAGCAGTCCGAGCCATTCGGCATGAGAGAGATGTTCGGCCTCGCCGTTGGCGACGAGTTCGCCGAAGGCTTTGGCCATGCCGGCCAGGCCCATGGCGTTCAGTCTATCAAGTGTTGGATGAGCAAGCATTCTTCGTTCTCCTTAGTGGTAATAGCGAGGTCCGCGGATGTTCTCGTGGTGGATCGGTTCGTGCGAGGCGGCTCCTTTCGTGTCCGCTGTTCGGTCGAGGCGATTGTCGAGGATGGAGCGCACCGAGCCATAGGTCCGGGCCCCGATCTCCAGCGCGCGGGCGCAGGCTGCATTGACCCTGTCGCGGCCGAAGCTCTTGTTAAGGCGGATAATGCCGAGGCAGGCGCGAAAGCCCTGCTCGGGATGCGGCCGGTCGGCAAGGATGCGCTCGCACAACAGCTCGACATCCGGCCCCATGGCAGAGGCTTCGCGCCGAATGCGTTCGATCGTCCAGTCGGCAAACCGACGATGCGCCGAGGGCATATGATCGGGGATGGTCGTGTGCTTGCCGTTGCCGCTCGAGCGGCGGTGCGCGGCAATCCGCTCGCCCTTGTGGAATATCTCGATCGTATTGGCGGTGATGCGCGCCTCGACCTGCTCGCGGGCGAAGCGATAGGGAACGGAGTAATAATGCCGTTCGATCTCGACGTGGTAATCCAGTCCAGCGCGCCGGATACGCCATTCGGCGAAGACATAGCGCTCGACAGGCAATGGCCGCAGAGCCGGACGATCGAGTTCCTCAAACAATTGACGCCGCGTGCAATTGACCCGACGCAAGACCCTGATGTCGTTGAGGTCACGGAGCAATTCCATGATCGCGGCATTGACCTCGGCGAGACTGTAAAAGACGCGATGGCGCAGCCGGCCCAGCAGCCAGCGCTCGACGATACGAACCGCGGCCTCCACTTTCGCCTTGTCGCGCGGCCGCCGCGGCCGTGTCGGAAGGACCGCGCTCCCGTAGTGCGCCGCCATGGCACAATAGGTCCTGTTGACCTGAGGATCGAAGTGGCAGGCCTTGATGATCGCCACCTTGGCATTGTCAGGGACCAGAAGGGCCGGCGAACCGCCGAAGAACTCCAGCGCCTGAACATGGCATTCGATCCAGTCCGGAAGCGTCTCTGTCCAGCGCGCCTGCGCATAAGACAGGCTGGACGCTCCCAAAACCGCGACGAACAGGTGCGCCTGCCGCGTCTTGCCCGACAGCCGATCAACGACGACTGTAACCGTGTCGCCCGCATAATCGACGAACAGCTTGTCGCCGCTTGCATGCTCCTGCCGCATCGTCACTGGCAGCTTCAGTGCCCAGCCGCGGTAAAGGTCACAATACCGGCTGTAGCGATACCCGTCCGGATAGCGGCCGATATATTCGTCCCAGAGGATTTGTAGTGTCACGTGCTTGCGCTTGAGCTCGCGATGGACCTCGGCCCAGTTCGGCTCGGGGGCCCGGCGATGACCCGTCTTCGTCCCGGCCGCCTTGTAGAGCGCCGCCTCCAGGACGGCATCGCTCACGTCGTCATCCAACGGCCACGAAAGCCCCGCAGCCGTCGCTCGCCGCAGGGTCTCGCGCACCGTCGACGGTGCTGCCCCGACCCGAACCGCGATCGATTTGTGGCCCAGTCCTTGCTCGGCTCGATATCTCAGTATCTCGCGGACACGCCGCATCTCTAGTCTCTCCGCAGGCATACCGTTCCTTCCTCGTCACCATCGACGGAAGGAACTTCACACCGGCAGAACACCCACGCCACACCCCGTCCGAAGGGGGCGGCATCATCTCGGAACGAGGGGGCGACTAATTCTCGGAATCGGGGGGCGAGATCATTTCGGAATCAGGGGGCGGATTGCCTCGGAATTTGCATTGCAACCAGATACGACAAGCTCGTCGCCAACTTCATGGGCTTCGTCAAACTCGCCGCTATCGCAATCTGGCTCTAATAGTTAAATCTTCACTGCGGATCGGAAGCATGCCTTCAAGGATACGCAGGCGCAGCTTCGCTTGGACGAAGACCCCTATCTCGTCGTGACCGGCAATTTCCTTCAGCAGGGTGGCTTCAACGCGACAAGCAACTAAGCAAGTGCCACTGCGGCAATTGCTCCATAATGCCGCAATAGCCACGAGCGCCAGTCGTTTGACAAAAGCAACCTGTTGCCTCCGTTCTCAACGTCGTTCACCTATGTCTAGCTGTTTGTTCTGGGTTTTGAGCCAGTTTTTAAGATTCTATCCAAATTGCGCAGGCAACTTCGGCCGCGTTTCGGTGTCAGCATCCTTTGTTAACTTCTCGCCACGCCTTAATGGCTCCGGTTCTTCGAGCAATGTCTCGATGCGCTGGCTGAGCTTCGGCGCCGCTGCCGAACTCGTCGCTCCACGAATGAATTGTGGCGCTTTCCCCGATGCCCATAAATGCACGACGTCTTGATGCTGCTCTCGAGGGGCAGCCGGGCGGGCTTGCTTCCAACGACTGAGGTAAATGCATGATCTCGAGCAGCCTGCTGGTTATTGGCATGCGAGCGGTCGACGCAATCGGGTTGTCGATCATGCAGGCCGGAGCACTGAAATGAGCGGCACCGGCATGAGCACGTTGTTGAAGATCGTCTTCAGGCCGAAGGTGAAGCGGAAAACACGCCATACGCTGGCGTCGCGGGCGCTGCGGCTTGCGGCACTGCGTATCGCGCTGGTCTGCGCCTGTGCCGGCGGCGTGTCCTATTTCATCAATCATTCCGCGCTTGAGCGCTCGTTGCGCTCGCAGCTCTCCTTTTCGACCGAGCAGGCTCTGCAGCGCGAGTCGCTGCCCTTCCGCGAAGTGAAGGACCTCCAAAAGAATTTCCTTGCCGAATTCAGCAGGATCTACGCGATACCGGAAGCCCGGCAATCCTTGGCACGGAATTTCGATGATATTTTCTATCGCCACGAGGACGGATCCTACACCCAGCGTCCCGGATTGTTTGAAGGCGAGCCTTTGCCCGACGGGCGCAGATTTCCCAACATGTCGGCGACCTACGCGCCCGACGTGACGCCGGATGAGGACGTGAAAACGCGGTTTGCGCTGTCTTACCTGCTCTCTTACCAATTCGGTTCTGCCACCAAGGGCCGCCTCTTCAATTTCTACGGCGTGGTTCCGGAAAAAGGCTTCCCGATTTATCAGGCTGCCGACATCGCCAAGGTTTTCAAATATGAAGGCCCGGATGCACTGAAGCTCGAGACTTTCGAATTTTTCTCCCGCGGCTTCGGGGGGCCTCAAAACGATACGTTCTTTACGCGCATCTATTGGGATCCCTCCAACAATGCATGGATGACGACGATCGCGACGCCCGGTGCGCCAGACGTTTCAGGCAAGCATCGCATCATGGCCTGCGTCGACGTGCTGCTCGACGATCTGATGAAACGAACTGCAAATCCGACGCTGCCGGGCGCACGCGCGACGATCTTTGCGGCCGATGATCAGGGAACCCTGATCTTCGACGGCAAATACGCCGATGCGATCACCGCCAGCGCCGGCGAAGCCTCGATTTCCTCCCTTGAAATTGCCGACTACCAGCCATTGCTGAAGGCAAGCCGGTCGATCGGAGCGGGTTCGGTGTCGCTCGTCGACAGCGCCAGCGAAATTACCGCGGTCGGCCGGATTCCGGATACGCCCTGGGTGCTTGCCGTCCACTATCCGAAATCTCTCATGCGGCCCGCCGTCCTCACCAATCTCGGGATCGTCATCGCGCTCGGGCTGCTTACCCTGTTCGTCGAACTCTTCATCCTCCGTTCGATCCTGCAAAAGCAGGTCGCCGAACCGCTGGTGCGATTGATCCACGCCACGCAGCTGGTCGGCCGCTCCGGCGTTACCGTTGCCAACGACGCCCTGCCCACGCACTCCGACGACGAGATCGGCGAGCTTGCCCGCGATTTTGCGTCGATGGCCGCGCGCGTTCACGCAGCCCATGAAGCGCTTGAGGGAAAGATACGGGATCGAACGTCAGAGCTGGAGCGGCTCAATCAGAAGCTCGTGACCATCAGCCAGACGGACGAGATGACGGGCGTCGCCAACCGCCGCCGCTTCGACGCCGTTCTCGCAAGCGAACTCGCAGCGTTTGGGCAAGGTCAGGACCTGCTGATGCTTGCCATGGTGGATGCCGATTGGTTCAAAGGCTACAACGACCGATACGGCCATCCGGCGGGAGACGCCTGCCTGAAGGAAATCGCCGGGGTGCTGGAACGCAATACGCGCAGCCAGCAGGATCTCGTTGCCCGCTATGGCGGAGAGGAATTCGCCATCATTGCGCGGATCGCCTCAGCCAGGAACGCGCCTGCCATCGGACAGGCTCTGTGTTCGGCAATGGCGGCCGTCAAGCTGCCGCATGAGGGATCGCCTTTCGGGCACGTGACGCTCAGCGTCGGCATTGCGCTGGCGGCGCCGGATGAGAATATCTCTCCGGAAGCGCTTTTGCTCGAAGCCGATCGCGCGCTCTATCGCGCCAAGCAGGCAGGGCGAAATCAAGCCGTCGTTGCCGACACACAGATGCAGCAGCTGGACGCCTGAAGCATATCGCGAAAAGTGTGCGGCGGCTTTTGCGGCAACCACACGGGAAAGATCGCGGTCCGCTTTAGAAAATTCTAGGCTGTGGTGACAATTTAATCATTTGAGCCAGAGCATGATGGCGGCGATCTTGATGAATCCCATGAAGTTGGGCGGCGATTTTGTCGTAGCGCGTTGCGATTCGGCGCCATTGCTTGAGCTTTGCAAAGAAGCTCTCGACGCCCCAGCGGGCCTTATAGGCGATGCGGTCGTAGCAGTGCTGATATTTTCGATGACGGCGCGGTGGAATGACCGGTTCGCTACCCTGTTCAAGGATAATGTCATGCAGGCTATCGGCGCCATAGGCGCGGTCGGTGAGCACATGCTTGGCCGACAGCCCCCTGACGACGTCGCAGGCAGAAGCCAGATCGTACTGCTGGCCGGGTCCAGGTGAAAGCGCACCGGCAGGCCGAGCTGCATCCAGTGCGGATATCCAGTGGCTGCGCCCTCTATCCTAAAGCTGCAACATTTCGGCTTATCTGCTACCCAGCTACTAGCTGATTAAATACGAGTTTACGATTGACCCCAATTTTGGGTCTGATCGAAAAGGCGGGTGACGCCAGGGCTGGCAGGATGTCGGATTTCGATACGATTGAGGCAGATGCCCAGTCGATGTCTCCCTTCTACGCCATCGAGGACACGTTGCCAGCTTACTCTCCCAACGACCATACGAGTTCTTGCCCGCAATAACTCCGCTGGAGGCTGCGCCAGATTCCATGAAGTATGCTCAACATTGAGATCGAACGCTGAAGCTGTAAGCGGCGCTGGTGCGAGAAATAACAAAACCATCTATCTTCGTAATTCAGGAAGTATATCAAAAATGCCAAATATCGTATCTTTTCCCAGCGTCAGGTTCCAACAGACTTCATTCCCTCAACTTCAGGAGGCACGGGACCAGATGGTCGAGATCTTCGCTAAGCTCGAAGAGATCCGTTTGGCCATGGCATCTCTGTCCCAAGGGGGGGATTTCTCACGAGATAGGGAGGTCTCGCACGAAGAGCTGAAGTTCGATGGGGCGAGAGATCGGCCTGCAATCGTGGCGATCTGTCTTTCGGATGACGGAGCATAAGATGGTCGGATCGGCAACGCCAGTAAGCGAACAAAACCGGTCCATGGGGCGGTATATCCGGTCGATCGGCCGTCAGTACGTCAATACTGTTGCAGTCGCGGTGTTGCTGGTCGGAGCCACATGCATGACGGTGCTGGTGGCGCTTGATCGTCACTCTTTGCAGGAGGACATAAGCTTTCTAACCAGCAATCAGTTCATAAGATTTCAACAGCTTGCCAACCAGACCCGAGCTCTGATGCGCGCTTCTGTGGATGTCCAGTTGCCTGAATACATTGTCGACGGAATGCGTGACGATATTTTGCAGGCGATCGGGGAGATACGTTCAGTAGGCGCCCGCTTGGACACGCTGCACGATGAGATCAACGAAAATTATCTTGGACAAATCCTGCCGCAGGATGAGGAATTCGAGCGTCTACGACAGGATCTAAATGCTTCGGCAAACGGATTTCTCGAGCGCGCCGAGAGGATCGCCAAGGCTGATTCTCAAGAGCGCCGGGATCGCTATACGTTCTGGGGAGCGATAGACTTCGCCGCCTCCTCGGACAGCATGCTGATGCGCGGTCTTGGCGACCTCAGCCGGCGGGTTCGTGAAAGAAGCTCGCTCAGCACCCATAACGCCAAGCTTGCAGTAGTGAGCCTTCTTTCACTCATTGCAGCGACCGTTCTTCTCACCGCCATTCTGGTATTCCGTCCCCTTTTGCAAAAGCGGCGCACAGAACATCGCCGAACCGTGAACTACCAATGCAAGCTGTCCCGAATTGCGAGCATGGACGATCTAACTGGACTCGGCAATCGCGCCTACTTTAACTCGGCCATGGCGCGTCTATTCGCAGGCGTTGAAGCCAAGCAATCGGGCTTCTCGCTGCTATTGGTAGATCTCGACCATTTCAAGAGTATCAATGACAGCCTTGGTCATGCCGCCGGCGACGCGGTTTTACGGCATGTCGCCGAAGCGCTGCGCCAGACTATTCGGTCTGGTGACATCGCGGCGCGTCTGGGTGGGGACGAGTTTGCAATACTCCTCTCCGGCGTGACAGATGCATCGTTGCTGGCCACGATTGCCGAGCGCGTCCGGCAGGCTATCGCAGCTGATATACCTTTCGACGGGCGCCTTTTGCGGACTTCGGCATCTGTCGGAGGTGCTATTGCGCCAACGCACGCGAACGATGAAAAATCCCTCCTTCAAGCGGTCGATGTTGCCTTGTATTCGGCTGAACGTGAGGGTGGAGCGGCCGTTATTTTTGACGAGGCTGCGCTTGCCAAGCGCCTTGAGCGCACGCAACTTGTGAGCGCTCTTGGCGTTGCCGCTGATCGCGATGAGTTTGTCGTGCACTACCAGCCCAAAGTCGATCTTGTTACGGGAGCTCATATTGGATTCGAGGCGTTGGTGCGATGGCAACATCCCAGCCTCGGACTATTGCCCCCCGGGCGCTTTCTGAAGTTGATGGAGGGGACCGAGCTTATGAGAGGCATGACGCGAGGCGTGATTTCGGCGGTCGGTCGCGACCTCAATGCCTGGAAACGGGCCGGGCTGGCCCCAGGTACAATCGCCATCAATATGCCTGAGCTGCTTCTTCTCTCGGAGGAAGGGTACAACATCTTCGCCGAAGTCGTTCGAGCGAATTCTCTTGAATGGAGCGACTTTGCAGTCGAGATCACCGAGGATGTATTTCTCAACCGAAACTCACAACAGATACTTAGTTCCGTCGAGGCTTTTCGTCGGCGTGGGGTCTCCGTTTCCCTCGACGACTTTGGTACCGGATTTGCTTCTCTTGTACACCTGCGGGACTTTCCGTTCGATGAATTGAAGATCGACCGGAGCTTCGTTTCGGGGATCGAAACGGATCCGCGCTCAGCACAGATCATTCGTGCAATCGTGGACCTGTCGCGCAATCTCGGGAAACGATGTGTTGCTGAGGGTATCGAAACGGATGCGCAGCAGCGTTTCCTGCTCACGGTCGGCTGCGAACTGGGACAGGGCTACCTGTTCGGTAAGCCGGCACCGGCCGCAATGGCAACCTCCCATATCCCGGCGGTTCGCACGGTACAGCTTATGAAATCGGTCTGGGCGGAACTCAGCATCGTCGGGAGCGCACATTAAAGACGCTCCGAGGCCATAGAAGGAGAACAAATTTGGTAAGGAATCTAGAGCATTTCCGGTGAACTCCGGTTCACCGGAAATGCTCTAGTTGTGAGCTGTTTTTGCCGCATTATCCGACGACGAAGCGACTTCGCTTCGGCTGGAAATGCCCTAGCATCTTTCTGCGGGCGGTAACGTCACTGCTGCTTGCACTACCGTCAAATCGTGCACACGTCCGGAACGTAGGGCAGTCGACATCGTTCACTTTTGGATTTCCAAGAGCGAGGTGACAGCGCTCGATGTGTTCGACACGCGTGGACACGGGCGGGAAATCGCTGGGTCAATATATTCGTAGCCGCTGATAGGCTCCAACAGAGAGGGCACGTGGCCCTCGCTTTGATGAAAATGATTGCCCAAAACAGTGACGTCGGTGCTCAGTCCATGGCGATGTCATGGGCAGATGTCAGAAGGGTTTATCACTCTGCTAGCCGACTTCTTTGACCATAACTGCATTTCAGTCGAAACGGCGCAGGAGCGGCTATACGCCATACTCGACCAAGGATAGCACAAAGTTCTTACCGATCGGAAATTGGCTATGCGAATTGGCTCGCGATGTGGGAAACTGCCCATCAGAACATGGTACCTCCGCTCAGCCGCCCCTTGTCGAAAGAGCGGCTATCCGGCCGGCATCCTCTCCGGCGCGCAACCTGCGGACGAACTACTCGAATCCTTCCCCAGCCAAGGCAACGCGGCGCTTGCCGCTGGCGACTGGGAGGAATTCTGACGAAGCAGCGTAAGCGGCTGCTCGGCGGCAATGCCGGTTCGCCCACGGATTGTCCGCTACCGGGGTCCGCCTGGCGCGTGCAGCGCTCAGATTGCGCGGGATCCGCTCTATCGGGAGTTTATTTTCGACACCATCGCAGAGCAACGGCGACTGCTGGAAAGCGCCGTTCAGCAGGACCGAAGCATGCGCCGCCGGGCCGAACGAGCACTCGCCCTTGGCGGGGAACGGTCAGCGCGCCGGCTGAAGACGAGACCTTGATCGACTTGTCGCCCTTAACTACGCCCGCGGCCTCAATCCCAAATCCGTGTCGTGATGGAATACATCCCTCTATCACCGCCGGTCAAAGCTCTTTTGGTCACAGGCTAGAAAGAATTGGCGCCGGTTAGGTGACTAATTGTCCATAGCCTTTGAAGAGCATGTATCCTGCAACGACGAAGATGAGTAGAGCGAAGAAGGTATTGAGCACGCCCTTTCGGGCAGCAAGCCCGCGCGCGGCAAAGGCGCCGATCAAGCCGCCCACTATGCCGCCACCGATGAAGACGGCGGCGAGTACCCAGTCGACCAGGCCGGAATAGGCATAGTTGAGTGCCGTCGTCAGGCCGAAGGCAGTGACCGCGAGGAGAGAGGAGCCGATGGCGAAGAGGATGGGCATGCCGGTCGCAGCGATGAGGCCGGGCACGATGAGAAAGCCTCCACCAATGCCGAAGAAGCCGGAAAAGGCCCCGGTTAGCCCGCCGAAAGCGATCACTTTCGGGGCGTTCTCGCTGGAGCACTGCGCATCGGGATCGCCCTCCGCGCCGCGCCCCTTGAACATGAGCGCGCCGACGACGAGCATTAGCAGGGCGAATAGGATAAGCAGGTGCTGCCCGTCGATCATCTTGCCGATGGAGGAGCCGATGAAGGCGCCAGCGATGCCGGTGAGACTGTAGACGCCCGCGCAGCGCCATTTGACATTGCCGAAGCGGGCATGGCCGAGAAGGTTGGCAAAGGCGTTGGCGGCGACCGCGAAGGCGCTGGTGCCGATGGCGAGATGCGGGTTGGGAACGCCGACCACATAAACCATCAGCGGAACGGCGAGAATGGAGCCACCGCCCCCGAACAGGCCGAGGGTGAAGCCGACGAGCCCGCCGGACAGCGCGCCGAGGCCGTATTGAATGGATTCCAGAGGCATGGCGCACCTTTTGCCGCACGTTCAAGCGGCCGTGGTCCAGTGTTGTCGAAAAGCGTACAAGGCGAGGACATTCGTTGCGGACTATCGGATCGCCGCCGCGGCGCGGCCGAACGTCAGGCGATAGAGGACCATGCCGGTGAGCATCGCGGCGACGAACAGGACGGCCTCCCAGCGGCCCGTCGTCAGGGCGGCTATGGCGGGACCGGGGCAAAGGCCGACTAGCCCCCACCCAAGGCCGAACAGCGCCGCGCCGCCGACTAGCGCTCCATCGACACGGCCATGTTCGGGAACGTGGAACTGGTCGTCGAAGATCGGTGCTCTTTGGCGCCTTCGGATCACGTAGGCGAGCGAGGAGGGGATCAGCGCACCGCCCATGACGAAGGCAAGCGAGGGGTCCCAATTGCCGGCGACATCGAGGAAGGCGAGGACGCGGGCCGGGTTGATCATGTCCGAAACGACGAGGCCCGCGCCGAAGAGGAGGCCGCTCAGGATCGCGGCAAGGGTTCTGGCGAACATCAGTTGATGCCTCCCAAGACAAGGCGGACGGCGAACACGGTGAGGGCCGCGACGGCCATGAACACCGATGTGGCGGCTAGCGAGCGCTTCGACAGACGTGCAAGGCCACAGACGCCGTGACCGCTCGTGCAGCCGGAGCCGAGGCGCGTGCCGAAGCCGACGAGAAGGCCGGCGGCAAGGAGCAGCGGAGCCGACGCGGTGACGACGATCTCGGGTTGCCGGATGAAGGCCGATGCAAACGCCGCGCCGGCCAGAATGCCACTGAGGAAGCCGAGGCCCAACGTGCTGACGCCGGCGCCGGTGAGGCCAGCGGCCGATGCGGCAAGGCCCGAAATCCCGGCGATACGGCCGGTGGTCAGCAGATAAAGGCCGGCCGACAGGCCAATCAGAAGGCCGCCGGAAAGCGGCCAGAGTATGGTCAGGTTGTTCATTGGGTCACAGCACGTTGAGGGGGATCTTGAGATATTGCACGCCATTGTCTTCAGCGGGCGGAAGCTGGCCGCCGCGCATATTGACCTGCACGGACGGCAGGATCAGCCTTGGCATGGCGAGCGTCGCATCGCGCTCCGTGCGCATCGTGTAGAAGTCGCCCTCGCTCACGCCTTCATGGACATGGACATTACCGATTCGTTGGGCGCCGATGGTGGTCTCCCAAGCGTAACTGTCGCGGCCGGGCGCCTTGTAGTCATGGCAGAGGAACATGCGTGCGTCGTCCGGCAGCTTCATGAGGCGCCGAATCGAGCGGTAAAGCTGGCGTGCGTCGCCGCCGGGGAAGTCGCAGCGCGCGGTGCCGTAGTCCGGCATGAACAGCGTATCGCCGGGGAAGACGGCATTGCCGATGACGTAAGCGAGGCAGGCGGGGGTATGGCCTGGCACGTGCAGCACGGTCGCGTCGAGAGTGCCGATCGAAAAGCGGTCCCCGTCGTTGAAAAGCTGGTCGAACTGGCTGCCGTCCCGCTGAAATTCGGTGCCGGCGTTGAAGATCTTCCCGAAGACCTGCTGCACGCGGACGATTTCTCGCCCGATGGCAAGCTGGCCGCCGAGTTCGGCCTGCAGCAGCGGCGCGGCGGAGAGGTGATCCGCGTGGGCGTGGGTCTCAAGCAGCCAGTGCACGTTGAGACTTTCAGATTTTATGTAATCGATGAGCGCTTGGGCGGACGCGCTCGCAGTGCGGCCCGAGGCCGGATCGTAGTCGAGCACGCTGTCGATGACGGCGCAGGCATTCGATTTCGGATCGCGCACGACATGGCTGATTGTGAAGGTCTGCTCGTCGAAGAAGGATTTCACGACAGGACGTTTCGCCGGATTCGCAAGGCCCGCCGCGACGATGTCACGGGCGTGATCGAGCGGGAGATCTGTAACGGTGCTTGGCATGGCTGGGTTCTCCATGGGGACGGTCAATAAATATATATTTACAGTAATTATGCAAGTGTGTATTTTGTGGAAATCGAAACCGACAGCCGTTATCACGGATATCCGGCCTGCGCTCAGGAATGCGATTATGACTGAAACGGACACCCACTCCACCCGTCCGCCGCGCCTCGACGAGGTCGCGCCCGACTTTGCCGCGCGCTCTACGGCAGGCCCCATCACGCTGTCGACCTTCCGCGGGCGCTGGCTCGTGTTCTTCTCGCACCCCGCGGATTTTACGCCGGTCTGCACCAGCGAATTCATCGCGCTCGCCCGCGCGATCCCGGAATTCGAGAAGCTTGACTGCGCGCTGCTCGGGCTTTCCGTGGACAGCCTCTATTCCCACATCGCCTGGCTGCGCGACATTGAGTGGCGCTTCGGCGTGAAGGTCACGTTCCCGCTCGTGGAGGACAGCGCGATGGTGATCGCGCAGGCCTACGGCATGATCGACGGCACCGCGCAAACCAGCGCGACCGTCAGGGCGACCTATGTTATTGACCCGGAAGGCATCGTGCGCGCGGTCGTCTGGTATCCGATGAATGTCGGACGCTCGGTCGATGAGCTCCTGCGCCTCGTCGCGGCCCTTCAAACGGCCGAGCGTGAGGAGGCCTCGACGCCGGAAGGCTGGCGGCCGGGCAATGCGCTCCTGGAACAGATATCCCTTGCCAACGAGGACGAGGGCGCTCTGCGTACGGGCGAAACCTGGTACTATCGGGAGAAGCGGGTGTGAGCGGGAAGGCGGGAGTTTCGCTCGAGACGATGATTGCCAAGGCGCCGGAAGCGGCGGATTTCATGCGCCAGTTCAGCAACGCCAACCGTCTCATGTTGCTGTGCCAGATCGCGCGTGAAGAAAGTTCGGTCAGCGACATTCAGGAGGCGCTTGGCATCAAGCAGCCAGCGCTCTCCCAGCAATTGGCGGAGCTTCGGCAGGCCGGTCTCGTCAAAACGCGCCGGGCATCGCGCCAGATCTACTATTCCATTGCGGACGGCCGCGCCGGGGCTGTAATGGACTTGTTGTTCGAGCTGTTTTGCGGCGGGGAGGCGACCGATACCGCCGAACCGGTGAAGAGGTCAGTTGAAACGGCTGTTCCAGAAACGCGCGGAGATGCCGCGCATTTTGCCCGTATTCTTCCCGCCGAGTAGTCCTGTGGAGGATTTAGGCGTGGAGGTCCGTCCACCTTAATTTGCTGCTTCAACGCCACTTATCCGGAGTTGTCCGTAGCGTGCCTTTCAGACGGCGCCTCATTTCCTGCTTCAGATTTTCGGTTCGCGCTTTCCTGGCAGTTGGCATTGTATGCGCGACGACGGTGAAACCCAGCTTTTCGGGGTTTAATATCGCCACAACATGCTGGACGAGTCCCTCGCCCCGCAATCGATCAAGGCGCCTTGAGCAATGAGCGGGGATAGGTTCATGATCTGTGACAACGCTCGCGTCCACTTGTTTGAAAACCCTCCGTCGAGGTCGGCGGTATCGGGACCGCGATGCTGATCTGCTACGAGCAACTCATCCTTTGGCCGGTGAGCCCGGCATCGTCGACACGACCGGCACGGATGCTGGACCAAGGGTCAATCGTCCCATCCACCTTGCGATCGTCAGATGGGACAGATCAAACGATCTCTTTATGAGCAGCAATTCCTTGGCCAAGAATTCCCACGTGGTACGAACATTCATTCACGTGTTTTCAGCCAGGACGGTGCCTTGCCTCACGCGTCAACCGTTCGCCGGATCACCACCTTTCCTCGCGCCCGGCCAGACGCCGATCGCTCCAGCGCGGCGGGGGTGTCCTCGAACACAAATTCGCGGTCAATGATCGGCCGCAGGGCGCCGGCTTCAACAAGCTTCCCGATTTCCGCCAGATGGCCGCCGTCCGGGCGCATGAACAGGAAGCCGTATTCGATGCCGCGCGCTCGCGCCTTCCGGCGGATCGAAAAGCTCCCGAGTCTGATCACCTGGCGGACCATCCAATTGGCACCAATCGTTCTAGCGAAGGCGGGATCGGGAGGTCCGACGATTGAGACTAGCATGCCGCCTGGTTTGAGCACGCCGAGGGACTTGGTCGTCACATCGCCGCCGCGCGTATCTAATACCATGTCGTAACCACTCAGCCGCTCTTCGAACGGTTCCTGGCGGTAGTCAATTACCTCGTCCGCGCCGAGGTCGCGGGCGAGCGCCACGTTGGCGGTTCCGACGGTAGTCGCAACATAGGCCCCGAGATGCTTAGCGAGTTGGATCGCCATCGTGCCAACGCCGCCCGAACCGGCATGGATGAGCACTCGCTGTCCCGCTCGCACCTTCGCGCGTTCGACCAGCACTTGCCAGGCGGTGAGCGACACTAGCGGCAGCGCTGCCGCTGCCGATGGATCCAGGTTCGCTGGGAGGGGGGCGAGATCCGCTTCGGCGACCGCGATCCGCTCGGCAAAGGTGCCGATGCGGTCGCCGCCGACGCAGGCGAACACCCGGTCGCCGACCTGCCAACGCCGCACGCCCTCGCCGACAGCTACGACGATGCCGGCAAGATCATGCCCAAGGACCAGCGGCATGTCATAGTGTAGGATCGCTTTGAAGGCGCCCGTGCGGAGCTTCTCGTCGAGCGGGTTGACGCTGCTTGCATCTATTTCGACCACCACCTGCCCCGGACCGGCGATCGGCTCGGGCAGGTCGTGGACGGTCAGCGGCGCGCCGTAGCGTTCGAGGGCGTAGGCCTTCATTGGTCACCTCCCGTCGGAAGCACCGCCTCGAGCGCCCCGCGAGCGCCCGGCTCGACGTCGAAGACCAGAAGCGTCGAGGTCGCCGTCGCGCATAGGCGCGCGTCGCCGTCGTGCAGTTCGGCCTCGGCAAAGGCGACGCGCCGCCCGCAGGAGACTACTCGCCCGGTCGCGCGCACCGTTCCGCTATCGGTGCCGAGACCGCGCAGGTAGGATATCTTCAGCTCCAGTGTCGTATGGCCGCGCCCCGGCCCCAAGGCCGAATACGTGGCGATACCGCATGCGCTGTCGAGCAGGGTGGCGGCATAGCCGCCATGCACCGCGCCCAGCGGATTATAGACGCTGCGGTCAGGCGTACCCTCGAACACGGCTCTTCCTCGCTCGACCTCGACCAAGTGTAAGTTCAGGGTCTCACCGATGGGTGCACGATGGTCGGCGGCAAGCATCGCTCGGAGTTGGGCCAGCCCGTCAGGGCTGTTGTCGTTCGTCTTACTCATTGTAATGCTTTCTCACCACTGCTCGTGGAAAGGGCGCACCTCGGCCAGGAACGACCAAGCGTCCCTGGGCTGGTGGGCGAGGTGAAACACTTCTGCCGCGATCGACGTCGGCGAGATGAAGAAGTCGTCCGGTTTGGTTGGCTGGAGCTCGCGCTGCCACGGTACGTCGATCGCTGCGTCGATGACGAGATAGGCGACATGGACGCCCTTAGGCCCGAGATCGCGTGCCAGGGATTCGGCAAGGATGCGCTGCGCAGCTTTTGTTGGCGCGAATCCCGCGAAGGCCGCCTTGCCCCGTTGTGACGCGCCATTGCCAGTGACGATGATCGCCCCTTCGCCGGTCTCGACCATCGCGGGTGTCGTCAGCCGGGCGAGATGGAACAACGCCATCGCGTTGATCTCGAAGTTGCGGACGAGCGTTGCCGCCTCGATCTTGTCGAAGGTGCCGAACGCTCCGCCGACCGCATTGTGAACCACCACCTTCGGAGCGCCCACCCGCTCGATCGCGTGTGCCAGCGCCTCGGGATCCGACACGTCGCACGGCACCGCAACCGTGTCGGCGATTTCGCGCTCGAGCACGGTGAGCCGGTCGGCATCGCGGGCGAGCATCGCCACGCGGTAGCCCCCTTCCACAAAACGGCGAACGGTCGCAGTTCCCGTCCCCGGGCCGACCCCGGTCACGAGCGCGAGCGGCTTTTGGATATTGCTCATGCTGCCACCTCAAGGCGCGCGATTTCCTCGCGCAGAAAGTCGATCCGGTCGTTGCCGAAAAACATTGCGTCGTCGAGGATCATGGTCGGCGACCCGAAAACCCCGCGCATCGCCGCCTCGTCGGTGAAGCTGTCGAGCTGCGCCGCCGTTTCTTCCGTGTCGATCTGGGCGGCGATGATGGCGGTGTCGATGCCCGCTGCGGCGAGTTCGGCGACAACAGCTTCCGATGTCGCCAGCGATCGGCCTTCGCTCCAAATGGCGCGGAACAGCGTGAGCGTCACGTCCGCCCGCTGCTCCGCTGCAGTTACGATGACCGCGCGCGCCATCGCCTCGCCGTCGTTCGTTCGCATGTCCGAGGGATTGAGCGCAATCCCGTAGCGCCGTGCCCAGCGACCGAGATCGGTGCGCGCGTACCGGCCTTTGGCGGCGCAGGTGATTGTGGTCGGCGTGTTGCCGACCTTTTCCATGACTGTCAGCACCTTCATAGGCTTGAAGTCGATTGAGGCGTCCAGCGCGCGAAGCTGGGTGAATGCGAGATAGGAGTAAGGGCTGCGGAAATCATAGAAAAATTCTATTGTGCAGGACATCAGTCGGTTCCTGTTGCAGTTAAAAGGCGGTGAGTGGCGTCATCGGCTCCCGGCCCCGGCCGCAGCCGAACACGTTCGAGCGGCAAGAGCTCGCCGGTCACAGCATCGACCAGCGCTAAGGTCACGGGATGGTTGGTCTCTCGATCGACCATTTCGATCGAGGGCGACCCAAATCCGGTCGCGTCCCAGCGATCGCCCCATTCGCGCAAAGCTACGCTGACCTTCCACAGGTCATGCCCCTTGCGCGTCAGGCGGTATTCATCACGCGGGGGGCGCTCCTGATAGCGGACGCGCTCGATGATGCCCGACGCGGTCAGATGCTTCAGCCGCGCCGCAAGCGTCGCGGCCGGAATTCCCGTGCTGGCCCTCAGCTCGTCGTAGCGGCTGAGGCCGAGCGACAGGTCGCGTATCACCAGCAAGGCCCATCGGTCGCCGATCAGTTCCATCGCTCCTGCAATGGAGCAGCGCATGCCCGAGAATGACCTAGTCTTCATCCGCAGCTCCATTTCCAAGGTGTCAGGTCGCAGCGATACCGCCACTCGAGACGCGCGGCCTGCTCAGACCGTGGAGCAGCGCTGAGTAGGTTTGCTGTGCTCTGCCAGAACATGCTGAGGAATTTCATCTCAGCTCCAATCTCGCTTTATCAAGCGGCCAAACCAGTAACTTCAATAATTGAACTTACAAGAAAAGAGACAAGTGCGCAAGCCATCCATTTCGCTCGCGCGTCGGATACCGGTGAATCGAAAGAAGGCGATGGAGAACCGCGGGCGGCCTCCCGGTACACCTCAGGCGAGATCTCTGACAGAAAGCGCCGAGGCCGCTCGGTCTTAGGGTTGTCGAGGCATTCGTTCGACAGTCCTTCCTCGATGATCTCGCCGTTCTCGAGGAAGACGATACGGTTACCCACCGCGCGTGCAAAATCAATCTCCTGGGTCACCACCACCATGGTCATTGCCCCTTTGGCCAGATCCTGCATGACCGGGACCACACTTCCCCGCAACTCGGGGTCGAGAGGGGATGGTTGGCTCATCGAACAGCATCGCAGGAGGTTTGGTTGCAATCGCGCGCGCGATGGCCACACGTTGCTTCTGCCCGCCCGACAGCTGTGCCGATAGTGACCTTCTCTGTCGGCGAGGCCGACCCTGGCAATTTCCTCGCGAGCGATTTCGCGCGCTTCTTCCTTGGGTTTCCCTTTGGTATGGACGACGCCGCACATGACGTTTTTCAAAAGCGGTCGTTGATCGTTTCCAGGGCCGTTAAATCAACCTCGTTGCAAAGTCCGATGCAATCCGCCCCCTTATTCCGAGATGATGCCGCTCCCTTCGGAAGGCATCTGGCGCGACCGAAGCGCGCCAGCGGCTCTGTTGAGTGAGAACCCAAGTAGGTTTGCAAGGGCCGATGCTAGAACATTGTGTTGGTATTTGCCGCCTTCTCGGGGATGGGTTGGACGACGTCCCAATGCTCTACGATTTTCCCGTTCTCGAGCTTGAAGATGTCTATGATGGCATTTCCGCGAGTGCCTGGCTCTCGCACGGAATGGACGTGGAGGACAACGTAGTCACCATCCACGAAGGACTGCTTTATTTCGCTGCGAGATTTCGGGAACTTCTCACGTAGAAGAGCAATGAATTTGCGGAACCCTTCGGGGCCATCCTCGGCAAGTGGGTTGTGCTGAGTGTACCGTGGACCAACAAGAGCGAGTGCGGCCTCCACATCCTTTTGATTCAGCCCTTTTTCGTAGAACTCCAAAACTGTCTTTAGATTGCTCTGGCGCTGGGCGTCGTTGATTTCTGTCGCCGAGGCTGTAGCGGCGGAGATGCTCAACAACGCCGCACTGGCCGCGATGACGACAGCAAAGATTGTTGAACGCATGGGCAGGACACCCATGGACTGATGTGTGGTTTGCATTTTGGGGCGTCTGTTCACGCACATACTCCTAGTATCTGTTGGAAATCATGTTTCCATTGGTTAGATACGTTCGATTGCGATGCAGCAAAAGAGAGCACCTCGAGCTCACTTGGTTCCCAAAGGGAAACCCGTGGCCTGCAGGAGAAAAACTTGACAGTTGATAAAGCCTACGATGTCTATGAGGATGGCTGCCCAACCCGGCAGGTGCTGGAGCGCCTGGCAGAGAAGTGGGCGCTGTTGATTCTCGACCGCCTAGAGGGTGGCCCGATCCGCTTTAACCACCTGCGCCGTGACATTAAGGGCATCTCGCAAAAGGTATTGTCGCAGACGCTGAAGAGGCTTGAGCGTGACGGACTGATCAGCCGTACGATCTTCGCAACCGTACCGGTGACGGTCGAATACGCCTTGACCCCGCTCGGGCGGACCTTGACTGAAACAGTGTCGGCATTCACCCATTGGGCTGAAAGAAATATGGAGGCCGTCCTTACCGCGCAGGCGGCATACGATGCTGGAGACAGGAACGGTTAGTAATCGTAGCTGTAAGCGCTTGCCAACTTCGAGCGTGTGCTAACATTGATTGCCAATGACACGGTGCAGTCACGAGTCGTCGCAATGCGCTCAGCGATATTGGAGGGAACGGTCACGAAACGATAGAAGGCCGTGAAGCGGGCGGCTGTCGTTTCGACCTCTTGTTTGTATGGACTGTCGAGAAGCGCCTCGAAATCGGGCATGAGGTCGGACATGGCGACAAGAGGTTGATGTCATCGGCGCCGGCAGAGCAGTAAGGCACCCGGCCGGGCATCGAGATGCCGCATAATCGCCAGCATTTCCGCTATGGTCATCCTGTGTTCCTGTTCCGACCCATGCGCGAATATTCGACCGATAGGCTCGTAGCCCTGGTTCCACGCATCACATTGATCCATTGTCAGATAGTCCGAGCAGAAAACGCCGATCTTTGCGACCACACGCCCTTATGTTGGCAAGTGCCTACAGATGCCGTCGAGCGACGCGAGCGCAGTGCTTCTTAGAGGTCACTTAACCAATTATTATCCCACATACTATACAAGTTAAGTATCGACTTGTGAGGCTGGAGATAAAATATGAGCAAGGTGTCAATCCGCGGCCTTCTCTGCTTGATCGCCGCTGCGCCGCTCGCCGCATTCCTGTGGTTGAGTGTGCAGTCCGTGATCAACAGTTATGCGAAGTATCAGCGCTTGAACGAGCAGATGGTCGTGCAAAAACTCGCCTCTGCGGGCGGGAGAATTGCGCAATCAATGCCAGCGGAGGCCTTCGCCACTGCCAATGAAAGGGATGCTCGCCGTCAGATTTCCGATCAGGTCATGAAGGAACTGAGCACGGCTTATGCCTCATGGAAGGCCGAGGGCAACTCTGACGAAACGATTGACCGGTCATTCGCCTTTATCCAAGACAAACAAAAGCTATTTTCTGATTACCGCGCCAAAGTGGATGCTGGAAAGCCGACGGACGCCGAAGAGCGGGAAATCCTCCAGCCGACCTCCGCTGCCGGGCTGGAACTGGTCCGCCGTTCGGGCGGTACTATCACTGACATCGATTTGGGGCGATACATCGATGGTTATCACGCCCTAATGCAGGTCAATGATGCCGGTCTGATTGAGATCAACCTTGGCGAAAAGTATCTCTCCGGTGCGGCCCTGTCGCCGGGCGAAGTGCAGTTCCTTTTCCTCGCGAAAGGCCTGCGAGACCGCTACCTACCGGTGCTGCGGGAGTTTCTTCCGCCGGAACTGGTCAAACCGTTTAATGATCTCTTCAATGGGCCGGAGGGGGCTTTCCTGTCTTCGGTCCGTGAGCAGATGTACAACGAGCCGGCGCAGGGAAGTGATCAGGCGAGATCGGACCGCTGGAGAAAGGGCAGTAGTGCCCAGGCTGGTCTGATGGCGGAGCTGATTGCGAAAGCCGAGCAAAGTCTGGGCAAGAAAGCGACTACGGAGCTGAATGCGCTGGAGCGGGCCTTCATGAAGAGCGCCGCCATTGCTCTGGGCGTCACGACGCTCGTCCTCGTCCTCAGCTTCGTAGTCGTGCGCAACATTTCCCGGATGATCCGTTCCATTCAGCAGCGCATGGGACTACTGGCGGATGGCGATACGGCAAGTGCCATTCCGTTCATAAGCCGAAGTGATGAAATCGGGGACATGGCGCAATCGGTGGAGGCCTTCCGCCAGGCCGCCATCCGAAATGCGCAACTCGAGGCGGAAGCGGCGGCGAACCGAACCCGCGCCGAAGCGGAACGGGCCGAGATGCAGGCGCGTGCGGAGGCGGAGGCCGAGGAGCGGCTCGAAAAGGCGACGCAGACTTTCGCTTCCAATCTGCGCCGGCTTGCCCGGGGTGACATGCTCTGCGAGATCAATACGCCGATGAACGCTCAGTTCGAGGCGTTGCGGGCGGATTTTAACACCTCAGTGCGTCAGTTGCGCGAAGCCTTGCTCAGCGTCGGGCATTCGGTCTCGACGGTCACCAGTGGCTCTAAGGAGATCTCCGACGCATCGGACAATCTGGCCAAGCGAACAGAACAACAGGCAGCTTCACTGGAGGAAACGGCAGCGGCACTGGAAGAGATAACCGTTAACGTCGTCGCGACCTCCAAGCGCACGGCCGAAGCCCGTGACGTGGTGCGCGATGCTCGCCGCCGTGCGGACCAGTCGGGCGCCGTAGTGCGCAACGCCGTCAGCGCTATGCAGCGGATTGAAGAATCCTCCCGGCAGATCAATCAGATCATCGCGGTGATCGACGAAATCGCCTTTCAGACGAACCTTCTCGCCCTCAACGCTGGTGTCGAAGCCGCCCGTGCGGGCGAGGCCGGCAAGGGCTTCGCCGTCGTTGCCCAAGAAGTGCGCGAACTAGCGCAACGCTCGGCCAATGCGGCCAAGGAGATCAAGGGCTTGATCACGAATTCGTCCGCCGCCGTCTCGGAAGGGGTCAAGCTCGTCAGCGATACCGGTGAAGGATTGAGCACCATCGAGCAACTGGTGCAGACGATCAACGCCCATATGGATGCGATCGCCACCGGCACTAACGAACAGTCCACCGGGTTGGCTGAAGTGAACAGGGCGGTCAACCACATGGACCAGGTGACACAGCAAAACGCGGCGATGGTGGAGGAGATGAGTGCGGCGGGTGCGGGCCTAGCGCAGGAGAGTTCTATACTAAGCGAACTCCTGTCCCATTTCCAGTTCGAGGCTTCCAGCCTGCGCTCGGTTGCCGCAGGATCGGCGCGGGCGGGCGCGCGGGCGGCTTAGGTCGGGCCGAGGCTGCCGGTCTCGGGACCGAGCCGACGTTGCGTGAAAACTTTTTGGAGAGGTCAGGCCGACGTCATGCCGGCCTGACGCTGTAGGGGCTCAGCCCACCTGCTCGAACGTGTCGGATGCCCGGCACTACGATCTTCGGCGTCCTGGCAATGTTGATCTCCAGCGCCTTACCCAGCCCGTCCGATTCGGACCGACCAGCCGAAGGCGAGGGTGGGAACGCCGACAATGCGATCCGCCGTCGACGGTCAGGGTTGCGCCGGTGACCACGAACGCATTCGACGAGCAGAGAAATGCGATGACTGTCGCGACCTCGTCGGGATGGGCGGGGCGAGCCAGGGGCACGTCGCGCGACAACGCTAGAGGCTTCCTCACGGGTGGCAAGGTTTATCCTAGCTCGCAATTCATCCGTCCCCGCATCGACCATGTCCGTGGTGACCCAGAGGGGCCCGCATCTGCCGCATCCCTGACGAAATTGGCCGCCCCGATCGGCTCCGCCACGGCCTTCATCTGCGCCTTACGGTCGCAAAGATCGCGTCGGCTCTGGAGTCGGGGCTGCGGCGCTCTGAGCGCCGTTTGCACGGGGTCCCTCTGGGTTTCTCGTCTATTTGGGGCCCATCGAGTCCGTTAGTTCTCCCAGAAGGTCGAGAAGGAGATTGATCTTCTCCTCGCCGAACTTCCGCTCAAGCTCGGTGTAGATCATGCGGCTATCCGGTGTGACTTCTTCGATGATCCCGAGCCCGACCGCGGTAATCCGCAGCATAACCCGTCGCCCGTCGGCCTCGTCGCGCTCTTTCAGGATCAGTCCACGCTCTTCGAGCGACTTGATGATCCTGGTGAGGGAAGGGGCGAGGATGAAGGCCCGCTCGACCACTTCCGACGCATCGACCGTGCCGTTTTCGGCGAGGATACGGATGACCCGCCATTGTTGCTCGGTCAGGTCGTGGGCGGCCAGCATCGGGCGAAAGTGCGTCATCACGGCCTCGCGCGCACGCAGCAGAGCAATCGGCAGGGACCGCTTGGTGTTGCGCGGCAGGAGCGCGTCCTGCGTGAGTCGGGTGGACTTGCTTTCGGCCGTGATCATGCTCCCTCTATGCGGAAGTTCGGCTGAATTTGCAAACGTTCGTTGACTAGCATTTCCCTTCTTGACAGGCGGCAACATTCATTTAACATGTTAAATATAAATTTCGGGAGGAACCATGCCGCATTTCACATTCGACTACTCGGCGAATCTCGAGCGTCTGGTCGACTTGAAGGCTTTGGCGAAGCTCATTCATCAAACGATGATGGAGACGGGCCTCTTCGAGCTCGGGGCGGTCCGCGTGCGCGGCTTTCGCACTGACGTCTATGCCGTGGCCGATCTGCTCGAGGAGAACAGCTTCATCGACATGTCGTTGCGCATGGGTAAAGGGCGCAGTGAGGCGGATCGGAAGCGCGCTGGCGATGTCATCTTCGCCGCTGTCGATGTCTTTCTGTCCGAGCGGTTCGAGACGCCGCATTTCATGCTGTCGCTCGAAATCCGCGAAATCGACGCCAATTTCAGCTGGAAGAAGAACGCCATTCATCCGCGGCTTCGACAGAAGACCATTTGACAACAGACAAAAAGACACACGGCGCCGGCTCGGCGCGCAGTAAGTCCAAGGAGACGGATGCATGGCATCGTTTGAAGATAATCTGGCCAAGTCCAGGGCCTATCTGAAGAAGTTCGAAGGCGGCGTGAAGAACCGCATCGGCGGAGAGGATGTCGACGCTCTCGACGGCTCGACCTTCGAGACCATCTCGCCGGTGGATCTCGGTGTTCTGGCCAAGGTCGCGCGCGGCAAGGCCCAGGATGTGGATCTCGCAGCAAAGGCGGCGAAGGCCGCATTCGCCGAATGGGCCGCAATGCCGGGGGATGCCCGTAAGAAGCTGATGCACAGGATCGCCGACGCGGTCGAGGCGCGGGCGGAAGAGATCGCCTTCGTCGAGTGCATGGATACCGGACAATCGCTAAAATTCATGGCCAAGGCGGCGCTCCGCGGTGCGGAGAACTTCCGCTTCTTCGCCGATCGCGCCCCGGAAGCGCGCGACGGCAAGTCATTGCGGGCGCCCGGGCAGGTGAACGTGACCACCCGCGTGCCGATCGGCCCGGTGGGTATCATCACCCCCTGGAACACCCCGTTCATGCTGTCGACCTGGAAGATCGCGCCGGCGCTTGCCGCCGGGTGCACCATCGTCCACAAGCCGGCCGAGTTTTCGCCGTTGACGGCGCGCCTTCTCGTGGAAATCGCGGAAGAGGCGGGGCTGCCCAAGGGCGTCTGGAACCTCGTCAACGGCTTCGGCGAGGATGCCGGCAAGGCGTTGACCGAGCATCCGCTGATCAAGGCGATCGGTTTCGTCGGTGAGAGCCGCACCGGCTCGATGATTATGAAGCAGGGTGCCGACACGCTGAAGCGGGTGCATTTCGAGCTCGGCGGCAAGAACCCGGTCGTGGTCTTTGCCGACGCCGACCTGGAACGCGCCGCCGACGCGGCCGTCTTCATGATCTATTCGCTGAACGGCGAACGCTGCACGTCCTCATCGCGACTGCTGGTCGAGGAGAAGATCTACGACCAATTCACCGCCATGGTCGCGGAGAAGGCCAAACGGATCAAGGTCGGCCATCCGCTCGATCCGCAGACGGTCATAGGGCCGCTGATCCATCCCGTGCACGAGAAGAAGGTGCTGGAATACATCGAGATCGGCAAGTCGGAAGGGGCCAAGGTCGCGGCCGGCGGGGAGAAGTTCGATGGTCCCGGCGGCGGCTGCTATGTCTCCCCGACGCTGTTTACCGGCGCCAACAACCAGATGCGCATCGCGCAGGAGGAAATCTTCGGCCCGGTGCTGACCGCGATCCCCTTCCGCGATGAGGACGGGGCCCTGTCGCTCGCCAACGACGTCCAATACGGCCTGACCGGCTATCTCTGGACATCCGACGTCACGCGGGCCTTCCGCTTCACCGAACATCTCGAGGCCGGGATGATCTGGGTGAATTCGGAAAACGTCCGGCACCTGCCGACGCCATTCGGTGGCGTGAAGAATTCCGGGATCGGCCGCGACGGCGGCGACTGGTCCTTCGATTTCTACATGGAAACCAAGAACATCGCTTTCGCCACCAAGCCACACGCAATTCAGAAGCTCGGCGGCTGAATTTCCCACGACACGATCGACGTCCTACGGCGCCAACCCTAGGACGGAGGAGGTACATCATGGCACTACCGGAACCCAATCTCTACCCGCCCTTCAACATCGTGCGCCTGAGCCACGTGGAATTCGGCGTGACGGATCTCGCCCGTTCGCGAGCCTTCTATGTCGACACGCTCGGCCTGCAGGTGACCGACGAGACGTCGGATGCGATCTATCTGCGTGCGATGGAAGAACGTGGCCACCATTGCATCGTCCTGCGCAAGTCCGACAAGGCAGAGGCGCGGGATCTCGGCTTCAAGGTCTATGACGAAGCCGACTTGGAGAAGGCGGCGCGCTTCTTCGACGGCAAGGGGCTCGGCGTCGAATGGGTCGAGCGACCTTACCAGGCGCGCACCTTCCGCACCCGCGACCCGCTGGGCACGCCGCTGGAATTCTACGCCAAGATGGACCGGCTGCCGCCGATCCATCAGAAATACGCGCTCTATCGCGGCGTCAAGCCGCTGCGCATCGACCACTTCAACTGCTTCTCGCCGAACGTCGATGAAAGTGTGGCCTTCTACAACGAGATCGGCTTCCGGGTCACCGAGTACACCGCCGATGAAGAGACGGGTCGTCTCTGGGCCGCCTGGACACACCGCAAGGGCGGCGTGCACGACATCGCTTTCACCAATGGCAGGGGTCCCCGTCTGCATCACACGGCTTTCTGGGTTCCGACGCCGCTCAACATCATCGACCTGCTCGACTTGATGTCGACCACCGGCTGGGTCGCCAATATCGAGCGTGGTCCGGGCCGCCACGGCATCTCGAACGCCTTCTTCCTCTACATCCTCGATCCGGACGGTCACCGCATCGAGATCTATTGCTCGGATTACCAGACCGTGGATCCCGATCTGGAGCCGATCAAGTGGGACCTGAAGGATCCGCAGCGACAGACGCTTTGGGGTGCGCCGGCGCCGCGCTCCTGGTTCGAACACGGGAGCCTGTTTGCAGGAGCGGCAGTCCGTGAGTCCGACCTCAAGGCGCAGCCGATCATCGCGCCCTGACCTCATCCCTTAGGGGGCAGCACGGTACAGGTGCTGCCCGTCCGATCCTCTCAGCAAGGCCAGTTCATGCAGCTCAAGGACCCGACACTCTTCCGCCAGGCCGCCCTCGTCGGGGGTGACTGGATCGAGGCCGATCCGGCCAATTCCATCGCGGTGGACAATCCCGCCACCGGTGAGATCATCGGGCGCGTGCCCAATCTCGGCGCAGAGGAAACTCGTTCTGCGATCGAGGCGGCCAGAACGGCGCAGGTCGAATGGGCGTGCCGCACTGCCAAGGAACGAAGTGTCATCCTGCGCCGCTGGTACGAGCTGGTCATGGCCAGTCAGGACGATCTCGGACGGATCCTGACCCTCGAACAGGGCAAACCCCTCGCCGAAGCCAAGGGTGAAATCGCCTATGGTGCCTCCTTCATCGAGTGGTTCGCCGAGGAAGCGCGGCGGCTCTACGGCGATATCGTCCCAGGCCACCAGAAGGACAAGCGCATCCTGATCATGAAGCAGCCGATCGGCGTGGTCGCTGCCATCACACCGTGGAATTTCCCGAATGCGATGATAACCCGCAAGGCGGGCCCCGCCTTTGCCGCCGGTTGCGCCATGGTTCTGAAGCCCGCCTCGCAGACACCATTCTCGGCCATTGCGCTCGCGATCCTCGCCGAACGCGCCGGCTTACCGAAGGGGCTGTTCAGCGTGCTCACCGGTTCTGCCCGTGTGATCGGTGCCGAACTGACGTCGAGCCCTGTCGTGCGTAAGTTGACCTTTACCGGCTCCACCGAAGTGGGGGCGGAGCTCTACAGGCAGTCGGCGCCAACCATCAAGAAACTGGGGCTGGAACTCGGCGGCAATGCGCCGTTCATCGTATTCGACGACGCCGATCTCGATGCGGCGGTCGAGGGTGCGCTAATCGCGAAATTCCGCAACAACGGCCAGACCTGCGTCTGCGCCAACCGGATCTATGTCCAGGATCGCGTCTATAACACCTTTGCCGAAAAGCTCGCAAGCGCGGTGGACCGGTTGAAGACCGGCAACGGTTTCGACGAGGGTGTTACACTCGGCCCATTGATCGACGGCAATGCACTCGCCAAGCTCGAGGAACATGTCGCGGACGCGTGCGGGCAGGGCGGCCGGCTCCTGGCCGGCGGCCGGCGCCACCAACTCGGTGGCCACTTCTACGAGGCAACCGTCATCGCCGACGTCACGCCGATGATGATGGTCGCGAGGGAGGAAACCTTCGGGCCGCTCGCCCCCCTGTTCCGGTTCAAGGACGAGGCGGATGTTATCGCCCAGGCGAACGACACCGAATTTGGGCTCGCTTCCTATTTCTACGCCAAGGATCTCGCGCGCGTGTTCCGTGTCGCCGAGGCTCTGGAGTATGGGATGGTCGGCGTCAACACGGGGCTGATCTCGACAGCGGAAGCCCCCTTTGGCGGTGTGAAGCTCTCGGGCCTCGGACGCGAGGGGTCGCGCTACGGCATCGAGGAATTCACCGAAATCAAGTATGTCTGCCTTGGCGGCGTCGAGTGAGGAGCACGTCCATGTCCCATCCCCGTTTCCTGAGCTTCAGCACCTCCACCGGCGGCCGAGGCTTCGGTCTTGTCGTCGCGGGCGGCATCGTCGATCTTTCCATGAGGTATGCCGGACAGTATCCGACACTGCGCGAGGTCGTTGCCGACGGAGCGCTCGCAACGCTTGCGGAGCGGCATGCAGGAGACAAACCGGACATGGCGCTGGCTGATGTTTCGTTCGAGATACCGATTCCTGCACCGGAGAAACTGATCTGCGTCGGCGTCAATTTCCCGGACCGCAACGAGGAATACAAGGACGGGCAGGCCGCCCCCGCCAATCCCTCGCTCTTCATTCGCTTTTCCCGGTCCTTTACCGGTCACGACCATCCGCTGATCCGTCCGCCGGAAAGCCCACAACTCGACTACGAGGGCGAGATCGTCATCGTCATCGGCAAGGGTGGCCGACGGATCGCGGAACGGGACGCCCTCAATCACATCGCGGGGTTGACCTTGTGCAATGAGGGTACGATCCGCGACTGGGTGCGGCACGCCAAGTTCAACGTGACCCAGGGGAAGAACTTCGACCGGAGCGGGTCGATCGGGCCATGGCTCGTTCCGTTCGTGGACGAGAGCCAGATCGCCGACATCAAGCTGGAGACCCGGGTCAATGGCGAGGTTCGCCAGAGCGACCGCACCAGCCGGATGATCTTCTCCTTCCGCAAAATCATCAATTATATCTCGACCTTCACCACTCTAGTGCCCGGCGATGTGATCGTCTGCGGCACGCCGACCGGGGCCGGTGCCCGCTTCGACCCGCCCATCTGGCTCAAGCCTGGCGACGTCGTCGAGATCGAGGCGGATGGACTGGGCGTCCTGAGAAACACGATCGATGACGAGGTCTGACATGCTGACAAAAGACGAGATCGAAGCCGCTGCCGCCAAGCTCGATGAGGCCGAGCGCACACGGGTTCAGACTGGGTTGCTGTCACTTGCACATCCAGGAATCGATATGGATGACGCCTATGCCATCCAGGCGTCCTGGGTAAAGCGGAAGGTTGCCGCCGGGCGCAAGGTCATCGGCTGGAAGATCGGGCTGACCTCCAAGGCCATGCAGTATGCCCTTAATATCGACATCCCGGATTCAGGCGTCCTCTTCGACCACATGGTCTTCGAGGATGGTGCCACAGTTCCGAAGGATCGCTTCATCCAGCCGCGCATCGAAGCAGAGATTGCCTTCGTCATGAAGGCGCCGCTGAAGGGACCGGGGATCACCGTCTTCGATGTGCTGAACGCCACCGACTACGTTACGCCTGCACTGGAGATCCTCGATACGCGCATTCTCCGGGCGGATCCGGAAACGAAGAAGCCGCGGACGGTGTTCGACACGATTTCCGACAATGCCGCCAATGCGGGGATCGTCACCGGTGGGCGCGCGGTCAGACCGGATGCTCTCGACATGCGATGGATGGGCGCGATCGTCAGCCGCAATGCCGAAGTCGAGGAGACTGGGCTCGGCGCGGGCGTGCTCAATCAGCCGGCCCGCGGGGTTGCATGGCTCGCCAACCGGCTGGCCCAGTATGGTGACGGCATCGAGGCGGGGCAGATCGTACTTGCCGGCTCGTTCATCCGACCCGTCGAGGCTCGGCACGGAGATACGATCGTCGGCGATTTCGGTCCCTACGGAACCGTCAGCCTGTTTTTTGAATGAGCCTACCAAGTCGGACGAATCTCGTCCGACCCGACTATGAAGAGGAAGCCGTGATGCCTGCACCCGTCAACACCTTCAAGCGTGGATTGAAAGAGGGCCGCCTCCAGATCGGCTTGTGGCAGGCTCTCGGAAGCCCGAACGCTGTCGAGATCTGTGCCGGCGCCGGCTACGACTGGCTATTGCTGGACGCCGAGCACGGGCCGAGTGACGTACCACGTCTGGCCGAGCAGTTGCGCGCAATGCGCGGTTCGCCCTCGCATGCAATCATTCGACCGCCCATCGGTGAGACCTGGGTCATCAAGCAGATGCTGGACATTGGCGCGCAGACCGTACTCGTCCCCATGGTGCACGATGCGGGACTTGCCGCCGAGATGGTCAAGGCCGTGCGTTATCCGCCCCAAGGCATCCGCGGCGTCGGCGCGGCGCTGGCGCGTGCCTCGGACTTCAACCGTATCGGCGACTATCTGCAGACGGCGAACGACGAGATCTGCCTCCTGGTGCAGGTGGAGAGCTGTGTCGCGATCGACAATCTCGATGCGATCTGTGCTGTCGAGGGTGTGGATGGTGTCTTCATCGGACCCTCCGATCTGGCCGCAGACATGGGTTACCTGGGGCGGCCGGGAGCTTCAGAAGTCCAGGAGGTCGTGGAGCAATCCATCGGGCGGATCCTCGCTGCTGGCAAAGCCGCCGGGATTCTGATCGGGGATCTCGGACTCGCGAAACGCTACTGCGAGTTCGGGGCGACATTCGTGGGGATCGGCAACGACGTGGGATTGCTTGGCAATGCCTCCGCTCGATTGCTCAAGGATTTCAAGGATGCAAAGCCGACGCAGCCAACGGCGGGCGCGAAAGTCTACTGACTACGCCGGGGATCTGAACCCGGGAATTTGACAAATTCCCGATTTGTTAACATGATCAGTAATTAGGTCGCCGGCTTTGGGAGGAGACGGGCATGCACTTGGCGAGCTTGGGACGTTGCGTTCCCACGCAGTGGGTGACGCGCGAGTTCGACGCATGGACGTCGGACCTGAAATCCATATGCGGCCATTTCAATCCCAGCCGATACGACGGGTCGAACGTTGTGCGTGGTAGTGCCGCGCTGTCTCACGCCGCCGGGATAGAACTTGCGCAGGTGGCGAACGACCTCGACTACATCCGCCGTGATCCTGACGACATCCGGGCCGATCAGGGCGACAACCTGTTCCTACTGCTGCAACTGGAAGGGTCCTGCGGCGTCGAGCAGTCCGGCCGTCAGGAGCAGCTCCATCCGGGCGAATGCATCCTTGTCGATTCAACAAGGCCGTCGATCTTCTATTTTGGCGGCTCGTTTTCAAATCACCTGTCCGTGCACCTGCCCAGGCAGATGCTGCTGTCGGACAGGGCCGTTCGGATTTCGGTGACAAGGAAGATTAGGGCGGACGATCCGATGTCGATAATGCTCGGCGCGCTCGTCGCCAAGATGATAAGCACGGCAAGCGACGACAACCGGGCGCCGCATCTGAGGGAATTGCTGTTCAACACAACGCGACAGGCCTTCGCGACCGATCCGGGCGAAGAGTTCTTCGTGCGTGGCGACAGCGGCACGGGAAGGCTCGAGGTCGTCCAGGTGCTGATCGACGAGAACCTGACCGAGGAGTACCTGACGCCGCAATGGCTCGCCAACCGCGTGGGCGTCTCGCTGAGAACCCTTCAGGAGGATCTCAGCTCCCAGGGCATGACGGTGACGGGCATGATCAAGCTCAAGCGCCTGCATCTCGCCCGGGCGAGACTCGAAAGACTGCGGGGCGCGCATCATCCTGGTGCCATCGCGGACGTCGCATACTCGGTCGGCTTCAACGACATTTCCTACTTCAATCGCAGCTTCCGCAAGCTGTTCGACTGCTCGCCCAAGGATGTGGTAACGTCCTGAAGCGGGTGTCGCGCTTTTGTCCAATTCATGCCGCGCCGTGATCCAAGAATTACCGACGGCCATCGGCTAATATCCTCTCATCGCATTGCATGGGAGGATGTATCATGAAGGAATTCACGCTTGTCATCGACGGCAAGCCGGTTTCGACTGCACGTCACAGAGAGGTCAGAAATCCCTCTTCCGGCACAGTCGTCGGCATGTCGCCGCTAGCCACCAACGACGACCTGAACACTGCCGTAGCTGCCGCAAAGTCGGCATTTCCGGCGTGGGCTGCTCGGCCCTCCTCCGAGCGCGCCGCGCTCTGCGCCCGTGTGGCGGAAACGATCGAGGCGAATGCGGAGGAAATGGCGCGGCTTCTGACGCTGGAGCAGGGCAAGCCGCTCAACGGGCTCGGCTCGCGCTTCGAAATCGGTGGGGCCGTTGCCTGGACCCGTCATACGGCTTCCCTAGACCTGCCGGTCGAAGTGGTCCAGGACGGACCGGAAGGTCGGGTGGAATTGCATCGCAAGCCGATCGGTGTCGTTGGCGCCATAACGCCTTGGAACTGGCCGGTCATGATCGCCTGCTGGCATATCATCCCGGCCATCCGCACCGGCAATACGGTGGTCATCAAGCCGTCGCCGAATACGCCGCTTACGACCATCCGTCTGGTGGAACTGATGAACGAGGTGCTGCCGGCCGGTGTCGTCAACGTCATCGCCGACGACAACGATCTGGGCGCGGCGCTCACGTCGCATCCAGATGTTGCCAAGATCACTTTCACCGGATCGACCCCCACGGGGCGCCGCGTGATGGCGTCCGCTGCCGATACACTGAAGCGCCTGACGCTCGAACTGGGCGGCAACGATGCCGGCATCGTTCTTCCCGATGCCGATCCCAAGGCGATCGCCGAGGGCCTTTTCTGGGGTGCCTTCATCAACGGCGGCCAGACCTGCGCCTGCCTGAAGCGCCTTTACGTCCATGACAGCATCTATGACGCGGTGTGTGACGCGCTCGCGACCTATGCTTCCGCCATTAAGGTCGGTGATGGCTTGGTGGAGGACGTGGTTCTCGGGCCGCTGCAGAATGCAGCACAGCTCGGCATCGTCTCGGCACTCGTCGAGGAAGCGGTCGCCAGGGGCGGTCGGGTATTGACGGGGGGTGCGCCGCAGGGCGGACCGGGGTACTTTTACCCCGTGACCCTGGTCGCCGACGTCGATCACGGTGCCCAACTCGTTGACCTGGAGCAGTTCGGTCCGGCCCTGCCGATCATCCGTTACCACGACATCGAGGAGGCGATCGCCAAGGCCAACGACAATCCCAGCGGTCTTGGCGGCTCCGTCTGGTCGAAAGATGTCTCTAAGGCAAAGCAGGTCGCGGCGCGGCTCGAATGCGGCTCGGTCTGGATCAACAAGCATGGTGCAATCCAGCCCAATGCACCGTTTGGAGGCGTGAAGCAGTCCGGGATCGGGGTCGAATTCGGGGTCGACGGACTGAAGGAATTCACCACCATCCAGACAGTGTTCTCCTGAACGGTTCGTCAGGCTTTATTCAAGGCGCGGATGTTTCGACACCGCGCGGGAGGCTCAAATGCGTGAGTTTGATTATATCGTCGTCGGTGGCGGGTCCTCGGGTTCCGTGGTGGCCGCGCGTCTTTCGGAAGATCCGTCCAGGAAAGTCCTGCTGATCGAAAGCGGACAGAAGGACACCGACAAGTTCATTCATATCCCTGCCACCTTCTTCAAGGTGATCGAGAAGGGACGCGACGTGCATTTCTACACGTCCGAGCCAGATCCCGGCATCAAGGGCAAGCCGAACGTTGTGCCGCAGGGCAACGTGCTCGGAGGCGGGAGTTCGATCAATGCGATGATCTACGTCCGCGGCCAGCGCCAGGACTACGAGACTTGGGCGCAGATGGGATGCCGGTCCTGGTCTTACGATAAGGTGCTTCCCGTCTTCCGTGACCTCGAAGGCAACCAGCGGCTCTCCGGAGAGTTTCACGGCGCGGACGGTCAATTGAAGGTGTCCGACCGCCGCTACGGTCATCCGCTGTCTTGGGCCTTCGTCCGGGCGGCCCAAGAGGTCGGGATCAAGTACAACGAAGACTTCAATGGCGCCGAGCAAGAGGGCGTCGGGTTTTACCAGACGACGACGAACAATGGTCGCCGCTGGAGCGCTGCGCAAGCATTTTTGCGAGACGCTGAGGGGCGCGCTAATCTCGAGATCATGACCGGCGTCAAGGTCGAAAGGGTCCTATTCGAGGGGCGGACCGCGGTCGGCGTGCAGCTATCCTCCGGCGCAACGGTGAAGGCGCGCTGCGAGATCATCATGACGGCAGGCGCGATCGCCACGCCCAAGATCCTCCAGTTGTCCGGCATCGGCGCGGCCGAGCATCTGCGTTCGCACGGCATCGATGTCGTTGCCGATTTGCCGGGCGTTGGGGAGAACTATCAGGATCATCTCGAGGCGACAGTTCAGGCCGAAGTCAACATCCTCTCCCTGTTCGGACAGGACAAGGGCTTCGCCGCCGTCAGCCACATGCTGCAATACATGCTGACAAGGACGGGTCTGCTGACGTCGACCGTCGTCGAGTCCGGCGGCTTCGTCGACACGGCCGGTCTCGGCCAGCCCGACATCCAGTTCCATGTGCTGCCGAGCTTCGTCGGCTTCGGCGAACGGACGGCCTCGTCTGGACACGGTATCTCTATTGGCCCTTGCTTCCTGCGGCCACAATCGCGCGGCACGGTCAAACTCCGGTCGGCCAATCCCAATGATCCAGCGCTCTTCCACGCCAATTCCTTCGCGAACCCCGCAGATCTGGAGACGCTGGTCCGCGGCGTCGAACTGGCGATCAAGATCACGGAAGCGCCGTCGCTGGCGAAGATCATCAAGCGTCGCGTCCTGCCGACACCCGGCATCGAGAAAGATCCGGACGCTTTGCGCGATTACATCCGCGGGATCTCGAAAACCGTCTTCCATCCCTCGGGCACGGCCAAGATGGGCATTCGGGAGGATCGGATGGCTGTTGTCGACGAGGAACTCAAGGTCTTCGGCGTCGACCGGCTGCGGGTGGCGGACGCCTCGATCATGCCGACGCTCGTTTCGGGCAACACCAATGCACCGACGATCATGATCGGGGAGCGCGCCAGCCGCTTCATCTTGCGGAAGGATCGGGCGGCCTGAGGAGATCGCGCGATCAAAACCGGCCTTTTGGCCACGAAGCCGGGTTCCGGCTCACATTGGGAGGAAAACATGAAATCGCATCTTCTGTGCGGCACCGCCGCCATTGCATCTCTGTTCTTACTGTCGGCGGGTTCCGCCGCTGCCGCACCGAGTTGCGGCTTGAACAACGGTCAGACTGCGTCCGGCAAACCACTCAAGGTCGGCGCCATCGTCGGCCGGACGGGCCCCGACGACTTCTCGTCCGCCTCGCTAGCGGCGAAGGCCTATTTCGACTGCGTCAACGCTAATGGTGGGATCAATGGCCGCCCGATCGAGTACCTCGTCGAGGACGACCAGTGGAATCCAGAAGTTGCCGCGCAGGTCGCGACCAAGCTGGTCAAGGACGAAGAGGTGGTCGCCCTCGTCGGCAACGCCTCCTTCGTCGAGATGGGCGTCAATGCCAAGCTCTACGAGGAAGAGGGCGTGATGGCCATGGCGTCCGGTTGCGCTGTGGCGGAGTGCTTCGAATCGAAGAATATCGTTTCCACCAACGAGGGTCCGCTGCCTTCTTCCGTGGGTGCTGCCCAGTGGGCCGTCGGCAATCTGGGCTCCACCAACGTCGTGTGCATCGGTCTGACCATTCCAAGCGTCGGTCCGTATTCCTGCGGCTGGACCGAGAAATACATGCAGTCGAAGAACCTCGCAGGATCGAGCGTCCTGCTCGATCCGTCGGCCGCAGACATGAACTCGGCCTTTCTCGAAGCCGTGGCCTCCGGGGCAGACACGATGCTCGTCAATCTGCCTGCAGGTATGGCCGCCGCCTTCCTGAAGGCCGCCCTCGAGTCGGGCCAGCGCGACAGCTACAAGTGGATTTCCTCCACACCACTTTATGATCGTGATGTTCCGGCCATGCTTGGTGCCGACTGGGCAGGCGTCATGCACGTAAATATCGAACTGACGCCGATTGACGGGACCGGTCCCGATGCCAACAATTGGCGTGCGGTTCTCGATGCTCACGGCAATGCCGATGACCCGCGGGACACGTTCAGCCAGGCCGGATACCTCTCTGCCCGCTTCTTCGTCGATGCCATGCTGCAGCAGGACCCGGCGAAACTCGACCGTGCTACAGTGACTGAGGCGATCCGCAATATCAAGAACTATAAGTCCGACCTCCTGTGCGGCCCCTATTATGTCGGCCCAGGCGACCGCCACATGCCAAACCACGCCAACATGATGGTGCAGATGATCGAAGGTGGCTACAAGGTCGTCGGCCAATGCACGGACATGGACAGCGCCTATCTCGATCCCTATCGCGCCGATGAAAAGGCGCTTGGCATCGTGAATTGAGGCCCCGCGGTCATGCTGGGAGCCTTTGGAATGTTTCTCGTCTCGGGGCTCGCTGTCGGCGCCCTATATGCGCTGGGCGGGGTGGGGCTGGTGATCCTGAACCGGGCTACCGGCGTGCTCAACTTCGCCTATGGCGCCATCGGCGCCGTGGGCGCCATGACTGCCTGGCAGGTGCTGGAATGGCACCTGCCGGAGCCTCTCGCCTGGGCGGCCGCGATGGGGGTAAGCCTCGCCCTCTCGCTGGGTTTCGGGTTGCTGGTCGCTCCGCAACTTGCCCACCGGGAACCGGTGATCAAGGCGGTTGCAACACTCGGCTTCGCACTGTGCCTGCTTGGCCTGATGAACCTAATCTGGATGGTGACGTCCCGCAAGCTCGGCTTGTTCTCGGACAGCCTCGGCCTGTCCATCATCGGGGTCCGTATCAACGGGACCCGGCTGATCGCGCTGGCCGGCGGTGTGATCGCTACCTTGGCCATGGGGATCTATCTGTCCAGAACCCGGACGGGTCTCCTGATGCGGGCCTTGGCCGACAGTCGCGACGTCGCGGCCATCCTCGGTGTTCCGGTCCGCCGCGTCGAGGCCTTCGCCTGGGGGATCTCCGGTGTGCTGGCCGGCTTTACCGGTCTGCTTTTCGGAGGATTGGTGCGGCTCGATCCGGCCGTTCTCACCTTTCTCGTCATCCCGGTGATCGCCACCACTATCATCGGACGACTGAAATCCATTCCGGTTACCTTCGTGGCCGGGCTGCTAATCGGCGTGACCGAAAGCATGCTGACCCTTGTGAAACCGCTTGCCCCATTCCGCGTCGCCGCTCCCTTCGTCATCGCGACACTGGCGCTGATGTGGCTACAACGCGGCCGACGGCTGACATTTGCGGGAGAGGATTGAGATGATGGCATCGAACCCCCCGGTGGTTTCCACCCCTGTCTCGGCCCTTTGGCGGTCCCGCGCGATCGGTCTCGCCGTCCTCGTTGCGGCTCTCGCCTTTCTGCCACCGTTGTTGCTGGCCTCCCTCTGGATCAAGGTCCTGACCGGCGTGGCAATCTACACGCTGACGGCCGCCGCTATCGCGCTGCTCTATCGGCGTCTTGGGCTGGTCTCTCTCGCGCATGTCGCTCTCATGGGTGCTGGCGGCTGGGTCGGTCTCAGACTCGCTTACGGGCTTGGCACGCCCTTCGAGGTCAACATGCTGGCCGGCGGGGTCGCTGCTGCCGGGCTGGGCATGGTGTTCGCCTATCCGGCACTGCGCATGCGTGGACTCTATCTGGCGTTGGTCACCCTGATGATCGCCGGCGCCTTCGCCATCATCGTCAATGTCATCCAGTTTCCCAATGGCGGCAGTGGATGGTTGGGTTTTGCTGTGAAATCGGCCGGATACATGCCGCGTCCGACCTTCGCGAGCAGTGATGCGGCCTATTTTGCCTATTGCGTCGTGGTTACGGCGCTCGGCATGGCACTCACTCACTGGCACGAAATCGGGAAGGCGGGCCGGGCCTGGGCGCTGATCCGGCGTTCCGAGGCTGCGGCGATGTCGACCGGGGTCGACGTCCCCTTCTACAAGGTCTGGGCCTTCGCCCTCTCAGGCTTCCTCGCCGGGATTGCCGGCGTGCTGCTCGCCGGCAATCTGCAAATGCTCGACGCGCGCAGCTTTCCGGCTGCAGAGTCGGTGATGATCTTTGCCCTGACTATCGTCGGGGGCGCTTGGAGCCCGGTCGGGGCGCTGATCGCAGCGGCGCTTTATCGCCTCGTTCCGGCCCTGCTCAACGATCTGGGGGTCAACGGCGACACTGCCTACATCATCTTCGGTGCGGCCCTGATCCACGCGCTCGCCACCGCTCCCAGAGGCATCGCGGGGCAGATCGAGGATCTCGCGGTCCTGTTGCTCGGCAAGTCGAACGGAGGGAGCGCCAGATGATCGAGATCGATGGAGTAACGGTCTCCTTCGGCGGTGTGACGGCGCTGAACAGGCTGACTGTGCAACTTGATGCGCCGGTGGTCGGCATCATCGGGCCAAACGGCGCTGGAAAGACGACGTTTCTAAACGTGCTTTCCGGCTTCGTGAGGCCGGGCTCAGGGCGGATCCGCGTCTTCGGCCAGGAACTAACTGGATTGCAGCCACATCAGAGGGCTCAATGGGGCCTTCGCCGATCCTTTCAGAAGGAGCAGGCCGTCGATGAACTGACGGTGGAAGACAATGTTAGGGTTGTGCTCGACTCTCTTCGTCTGTCACGGGGTGACGCGGAGGATGCCCTTACGAGGGCTCTGGAATTCACCGGGATCAATGCCGTCCGCCGCCGCTCCGTCGCGGGCCTCAACTCCTTTGAACGGCGCATGACGGAACTGGCGCGTTGCGTGGCCGGTTCGCCCAAACTCATTCTGCTGGACGAGCCGGGTGCCGGCTTCTCACAGAGCGAGGTCGCAACGCTGCGGTCCGTGATCAACGGGATTTCCGAAACGATCGGGGCCCGAACCTTCCTGATCGATCACGATGTCGATCTGATCCAGGCCACGTGCCAGCGAACCATGGTTCTCGATTTCGGATCGCTCGTCACCTATGGCGAGACGGCCTCGGTGCTCGCCGATCCTCGGGTGCGGGCGGTTTATCTCGGTATGGAGGAAACGTGATGCAAACTCTGGAGATCGAGGGGCTGATCGTCCGCCGGGGCGTCAAGCGCGTCGTGGATGGTGTGTCGATGAGCCTGAAACCGGGCACGGTCACGGCCCTGCTGGGGCCAAACGGCGCCGGCAAGAGTTCGCTGGTGCTGGCCCTTGCCGGCGCACTCCCGCTCGAGGCAGGCTCCGTCCATATGGCTGGCCGTCGCCTCTCCGGGTTGGGGACGGAAGCGGTTCGGGCCGCCGGTGTCGCGGCTGTTCCCGAGGGGCACCGGGTGCTGCCGGGGCTTTCCGTCGACGACAACTTGCGCACGGCCGGGCATGCCCATTCCCGCCCGGAGCTCGATCGGGCGCTCGATGAAATCTATTCCATTTTCGGCGAGTTGGCTGAGCGGAAGAACCAGCGGGCCGGGTCCATGTCCGGAGGTCAGCAACAGATGCTGGCACTCGGGCAGGCGCTTATCTGTCGACCAAAATTCGTGCTCGCCGACGAGATGTCGCTGGGACTGGCGCCCTTGATCGTCAAGCGGCTGATGAACGTCATTGAAAGGCTGGCCCAGGAAGGGACGGGCATCCTGCTGATCGAGCAGTTCACTGCCGTCGCTCTCTCGCTGGCTGACCACGCCATCGTCATGTCGCGAGGGCGGTTCGCCTATTCCGGCGAGCCTCAGAGGCTGATCTCGGAGCCGGATATTCTGCACAAGGCCTATCTGGCCTGAATGGTGGCATCGGCCGGATTTTCGGTGGCGTCTTGCGGCGAGGCAGCGCGGTCCGGCCCTCTGCTTCGGGGGCGAGGCGACCCTGCCGCCAGGCTGCGGGTGAGATACCCGTTCTTTGGCGGAGGAAGCGGGAGAAATAGGCGGGGTCACCGACTTAATGATGTTGAACATCAGCAGGCGTTTTGCCTCGAGCTGGCGTCGCTCCATCAGCGTCTCCTTGACGGATGGCCCGGGGCCTCCTGCGCCGCCTTGTCGAGCAGGTGCCGGGTGGTCGCGAGCCCGTAACGTAACGCGCCACGACGGCAAACCTGTTCGGGTCCGATTGACTGGAGAGAGAGAGCGATCCAGGGGCCGGGGTGAGCATTGGTGCAGTGTGGCAAACTACCGATTTTGGAGGATAAATTGCGCTCTGCTGGGCTCCCTGCTTTCGGGATGGAGGCATCCAACGCTGGCAGTAGTTCGGAGGCCGATGGGGAGACATTCCTTTACTCCGAAGATGAACCACGGGACCACAAGATCTTCGTCGAAGGAAAGCTTTATGTTGTCGGCCGGTTCAGAGCATGGAAGGGAAAGCGCTGTCCTTGGGCGAAATTGCCTTTCGATCCTGCGCCTGACGTTTACATCCTTTGTCTGCCCGCTTCGGAAACTGAAAGTGCCGCAAAACTTGTTTCTCTGACGCGAACCAGGGGTTTTATAACGAGTTCCAGCCGGTTCGGAGAGCTCATTCAACTCGATCACGGCAGCTATGTTCTACTGGCATTCGAAAAGGCGGCAATGATTCAGCAAGTTAGTGCGCTGATTGAGGGACCTGTTGTAGATGATGTTGAATTTGACTGCGTTGTCGACCTGACAACAGTAAGTGGTTCGAGGTTGGCGGCACTTGGTAATCTTGTCTGGTATTGCATTAATGGTTCCGACGGAAACAGCTTCCCGCTGCTGGCAACTGAGCACTTGTTCCAAGCAACGATGATCGCGCTTTTGAATGCTGTTCCTAACAACTACCTCCGCCGAGTTTCACAGTCTACTTCGCCGGCCGTGCCATGGCGTGTGAAGAGAGCAATCGAATACATGCATGCCAACCTGTCTCGTTCCCTTGAGGTGTCTGAAATAGCGCGCGAGATCGGGACTAGCGTGAGAGCATTGCAGAGCGGTTTCAAGCAGTTCAAAGGTACTACAATCTTGACATACCTGCGAACTATCCGCCTAGAAGCCGCTCGCAAAACTCTGCTCGGCAACACAACCTCTCCGTCAATCTCCGACGTCGCACGGAGTACAGGTTTTACCCACATGGGGCGGTTTGCTGCGGCTTATCGACAAGCATTCGGCGAAACGCCGTCGGAAACCATCAAGTTGCGCTGAGGTCCACGCTTTCGTGCATCCGGATTTCGGAACGCCGTGCGGAAGCACTTTGAGATCACCGAGGAATGCGCTGGGCTGGGTCTCCAGCGGACGAAGCATCTTCTTCAACTCGACAAGGCCAATTGTCAGGAGCGAGTGACCCAATTGGCTCGCGCAGCGGAGCCCAACTGCGTGTCAGGGTCACTACCGCCGCTTCATCGAGAAGCGAACGCGCATAGGTGTCTCCGCGTCGGGAGATTTGGCCGTCGTAATCTACTCCGCCCGACTGATAGCGCGGCGCGTTCAATACCACCAGGGTGATCGTGGTAAGACGATCGCCCCGATGTATTGCCTGCATTTCGAAGTGCCGGTTACGCCGCCGTTCGCCTTTCAACCTCAAGATTCTCCGCCACCCGGAAGGACGCAACCAGCATTCGGAGCTTCTGCGCCTCTCCGGCGAGAACAGAACTCGCCCCGCTGGCCTCCTCCACCATTGCCGCATTCTGCTGGGTGACTTGGTCCATTTGATTGACGGCACGATTGACTTCAATCAGCCCATTCGACTGTTCCCGAGCAGCCAGTGCAATAGCATTCATCTGTCCGTTCACCTGCGAATTGGACTGCTGCATCTGCTGCAGTGAAGCGCCGGTCCGATTAACCAATGTCACGCCCCGTTCGACGGCGCCTGATGATTTGGAAATGAGCGCTTTGATTTCGCGCGCAGCGGTGGCTGATCTTTGCGCGAGCTCTCGAACTTCCTGGGCCACAACCGCAAATCCCTTGCCCGCATCTCCTGCTCGAGCGGCCTCGACACCTGCATTGAGGGCCAGAAGATTGGTTTGGAAGGCAATATCATCGATTACACCGATGATATTTGAGATTTCGCACGAGGACGCCTCAATGTCTCCCATTGCTTTGACGGCGTCCTTCACTATTTCCATGGACTGCATCGCATTTGTCGCAGCCCGCGCGGAAATGCCCTGTGCTTCATCGGCGGTTTGGGCCGAACCGGAGACGTTGACAGTGATCTCGTCCAGCGCCGCGGCGGTTTCCTCCAAAGCTGCGGCCTGCTGTTCGGTGCGCTTCGACAGGTGATCGACGCTGGTGCTGATCTCTTTTGCACCACGGTCAATCTCCGTAGCCACGTCGACAATTGAAGTCATTGTGGAGGAAAGCTGTGTAGTGGCAGCGTTGAAGTCGGCTCTCAAGCGCTCGTATTCCGGTGCAAAGGGTATCTCGAGTTTGTGCGCCAGGTCTCCTTCCGCCAAACGGCTGAGCCCCAGGGCAAGACCTTCCGTTGCCTGCATCAGCAGATGCATCCGGCGGCGCTCCTCGGCTTCGTGTGTCTGCTGACGCTCCAGTTCCTCGATCTGAAGTGCCTCCGTATCGGATTGGAGTCGCAACCGTTCAATGGCGTTCTGGCGGAACACTTCCACTGCGTCAGCCATCTGCCCAAGTTCATCCTTACCACCGCGCGAGGGTACATCAATATCGTTGTTACCTTCGGCCAGCCTCCCCATGGCGTCGGTCATTCGAAGAATAGAACCTCCAAGACGTCGACCAACGAAGGTGGCAATGACTATCGATGCAGCGAAAGCCGCGATACCGGCCAGAGCTGCCAGGATGGCAAAATTGCGGGATTGTTGCTCCAGATCGGCCATTGAAGTAAGAATGTGCCCCACACCAACAACTTGACCGGCGTAGTCGTGAATCGCGAATGCTAACCCGGCGAAATGAGTGCCGGAAAGGTCAAAATTGGTTTTGACCTCACCTCCCTGCTGAATCATGGAAAGCTGTTCTGCTGTGAGCAGCGGATCCCCGGCTTTGCTGCTTGCGGTGAGGAGAGACTTTACCTCGAGAACCGCATTTGTATCCATTGGAAGGAAATAAAGTTCCGCCTGATGTTCGCTTTCGCCAATAATCTGTCTAATATAGTTTTCCCCAAATCTGATCCCGAATTCAAGTGAACCCACGTGCTTGCCGAGATGGAAGACAGGATAGACTGCGCGGATGCCGGCCCCGGCGACACCACGCTCCAAGCCGAAGATCGGTCTTTGCGTCTTGTTTGCCTCGACCACGGTGAAGCGGAAGCTGGACAGATCATCGCCGAATTTTTCTGGCTTATGTATACGAAGAAATGCCTTCGCATCCGGCGTATGGAACTGAAATTGGTCGATGCCGAACTGTTCTTTCATCAAGGGGAATCCGGGGGTGAAGATGCTCACGAGCCTGTCACGGTCTCCCTCAGCCATTGCAGCCTGAACTTCCGGCATCTCGGCCACCAGACCTCCAAGGCTCCTCGCGCGCTCGATTTCGGCATCGATCGATTGATTAAACTTCTGGCGCAGATCATTGAGTTGCTTCTGCGATGCAGACCCAACTAAGTTGATCGCACCCAGATAGAGAGGAACTCCTACGGCTAAGCCGGAAACGATTGAGGCAAAGACGATTGCCATAAAAATTCGTCGCTTGATCAACATGTTTTGCCTTTCCACCGCTTTTGATAAGTAATGAAGTTTCGCTCATAGTTACTGAAATTGACGAAATCGCACTTAACTGCCCCCAATATCGCCCCCCGAAAAATAAAGGGCACGGATGTGCGCTAGCGAGATTTCCGTATGGGAGTTAATCAAGCGTCCATCACGGCATCCGAACGCGCTTTCCGAGCTGTCCTGCTGCATAATCTTCATGCGTCAGCTTTATTGAAATCCGTCGGGCGACATTGGTTTGCCGGTGAGATATTCCTGCCTCTTTGGCCGCTTCACTGTAACTACCCTAAAACTATAGCCGCAGACCGCGAAGTCGCGTTTCATGAGATTTCACTCCGCTCCCGTGGCCTCGGAAAATAGGAGGAGGTTCCGAGGCATTGGCGAGCGAAGCCCACGAATTCAATGCTATGGGCAGCTAAGACGTAATCGGACGCGGCCAGCCAGGCATCGAATGTATAAGTTAGGAAAACCAACGGGTTCATCCCGCAGACGCGATTGGCGTTAGAGCAATCGCATTGCTGCATCACCACTTTGGGCGGAGATTCGGCCCCGAGTTAGTAGTGGCTACCATCACAGCACTCGCCACCAGCACGGTATCGCCTAAACAAAGGATTAATCATCAAGCCCGGCGCGCAAAACGCTGCCGAAAATGGACCAAGCAGACCTGAATTGGATAGATTCGTGTGTCTGACGACGTCTCTCGCATACGCAAAGGCTCGCAAAGTGGGCTTCCGCAGCACATCGATCTAGTGGAGTTTGTCGATCGACGCTGCCGTCACGAGCGTCGCAGACTAATGCGAAGGATCGGGACGTGAGCGGATGCCGGTCACTGATGGTGCTGTTTATGCGATCGCTTCATGGCGCCGGACGGATTTCGGGTGTGCGCAGCCATGTATGCGGCTGAGGACGGCGCAACGAAGGGCGACTTCCGTCCGCTCAGCGAGGAAGTACCGAGCCCGCAGGCGCCGTCCGATGATGGACTTGTATCGCCCGATGGTGCTCTCGACGGGTGCGCGCTTGCCGTAGCTCGTGGAAGCCGATCGGACGATCGATCTGGTCGAGCAATGGCCCCACCCGCGAGCCGTCGCCAATGTCCTGACCGGGCATCTTATGGGCGATGATCTCGCCACTACCTGCCTCCAGAGCCAGGGTGCAGCTTGCGCCAACGGCGACGGGATCTGGCGCCATGGGGCGCCGTGGGGATTTCTGCAATAATAGCAGCTAAGGGGATTTGAAGTTGTTTGGGTTGAAGCGATTTGTGCCCGCGCACTCGAAACCGTTTCCGAGCTCAGGGAAACGACTCGGCTTATCTGTGTGCTATCCGCCTTTGCGCAGTGCCTTCGCGCAGTGCGTAAGGATCTTCTCGATCCTCCTATCCAGAATCCGGGAAAGACATATGCCTGAAATAGGGCTTCTTTCACTTCGGCCGTTTTCCCGCCGACTATCGGAAGTCCTATGGCGAGAAACCATCGGACACGAAAAAGACGAGCAACAAAAGCCTAGCCGAGCCCGGCCAGATCCAAGTTCAGAAGCATTGTCCGACTCGCGCATCTTTGGGTACGCGGATGTAGCACCGGTGACAAATTATTAACACGTTAAATAATACTACTGGCGAGTAGCCAGCCAAGTGCTGACCAAAGGTATGCTCACGTAGGTATACAATCTGCCTTGAGCATGCCCGCCCGACGCCGTTCAATGATTCGAGCGGCATTTCGCTCAACGTTCGACCTGAAAGAATGACGTTTTCAGCTACGCAGGAACTTCAACTAATGTCTGCAAGCGTTTTCTCACGCATCAGTACCAAGCTCGCGCTCATGTCCGGGGCAGGTATTCTTCTTATGGTACTTACTACGTTGGTCGGCTGGATCTGCGCTCAGGACGCCAATGAGGCAGCCTCACGCGCATTCACGCAAATGACCATTTCCCGCAATCTTGTCGATGCAAAGGCTTCCGTGCGCGGCATGCAAATAGGCGTGCGCGATCTCCGTCTGGCCCGCAAAGCCGAGAATGCGAACAAAGCGATTACCAACGTGCAGGAGCGCTACCACTCCGTGCAAAAATACCTGGACGAAGCGAAGGCGCAGATGTGGACGCCGGCCAACGGGGATCGCGTTCAGGCGATTAAGAATCTCGCCGAGACCTATTCGGGTTTGGCCGGCGATCTAGCGAAGGTGGTCGAAGCCAGATCGAACGGCGGCGCATCGACCAATGAGGTCAATAGCAAGGAGGAGGAGCTTCGCACATCCCTGCTTGCAACTGCGGAAGCGATGACGAAGACGCTGGACGAAGGCGTCCAGGTCGCGAAGGACCTTGCGACCGAGGCCGTGAATGAGAGCCAACGAGTGCAGGCGTTTACCAGCATCATCAATATCGGCATGGCATTTGCCATGGTGCTGCTGCTGACCGGATCCGCCGTGTTCGGCGCCCGGTCGATCGCCCGCCCGATCGGCCGGCTGACGGGCAGCATGAGCATTCTTGCCGACGGCAATCTCGAGACGGACGTCCCCTTCAGCGCCCGCCAAGACGAAATCGGCGAGATGGCCCGCGCCGTCGAAGTGTTCAAGCAGAACGGCATCAAGGTGCGCGAGTTGAACGCGCAGGAAGCGGCGTTGCAAGCGAAAAGCGCCGACCTGCAGTCGAGCATCGGCGAGGTCGTCTCGGCGGCGGTCGCCGGCGACTTCACGCAGCGCATCGACAAGGACTACCACAACGCCGACCTCAACCGGTTCGCCGCCCAGGTAAACGAGCTGGTGACTTCGGTCGATCGCGGCGTGGCCGAAACCCGCCGGGTTATCTCCGCATTGGCGGAAGGCGATCTGACGGAAACCATGCGCGGCGAGTTCCAAGGTGCCTTCGGCGAACTCAAGAACAACGTCAACGCAACCATGGCGAACCTGCGCTCCGTTCTCGGCGAGGTGCGTTCGGCCATCGACACGATCAATGGCGGCGCCGGTGAAATGCGGATGGCCTCAGGAGATCTCTCCAAGCGCACAGAGCAGCAGGCCGCCTCGCTCGAGGAAACCTCCTCGGCCTTGGAAGAAATCACCGCCGCCGTGCGGAGCTCGACCGAGCGGGCGACCGAAGCCAGCCATATGGTCGACGAGGCGCGCCGCAGCACCGAACAATCGAGCGCGGTCGTGAAGGATGCTGTTTCGGCGATGGGCAAGATTGAGCAGGCCTCGGGCGAGATTGGTCAGATCATCAACGTCATCGATGAGATCGCCTTTCAGACGAACCTTCTGGCGCTCAATGCTGGGGTGGAAGCAGCGCGCGCCGGCGACGCCGGCAAGGGCTTTGCCGTCGTCGCCCAGGAAGTACGCGAACTGGCGCAGCGCTCGGCCGCCGCGGCCAAGGACATCAAGGCCTTGATCTCGCGCTCGGGTGAGGAAGTGAACTCCGGTGTCAAGCTGGTGACTGCAACCGGAGAGGCGCTGTCGCTGATCCAGGGCCACGTGGTCAAGATCAACGAGCACGTCCATTCGATCGCCACGGCTGCGAAGGAGCAATCAACGGGCCTGGCGGAGGTAAACACGGCCGTCAACCAGATGGACCAGACGACCCAGCAGAATGCCGCGATGGTGGAGGAATCAACAGCAGCCACCAACCGATTGGCCGACGAGGCCGGGAACCTTGCTCGACTGATCACCCGCTTCAGGCTCGACGGGTCGGCATCCGCGCCGCGCACCGTCGCCCCTGACAGCAAGCCGGTCCCTTCCCCCGCCCGCGCACTCGGCCTTAAACTCGCCGGTGCCTTCGGCGGCAAAGGGGCGACCGCAGTTGCCGTGGATACCTGGGAGGAATTCTGATGCAGGTAACAGCGATCGCCCCAGGCCAAGCGACGATTCTGGAAATCATTGCCTTTCATCTCTGCGACCAGCAGTTCTGCATCAAGACAACGTCAATTCGGGAAATCCGGGGGTGGGCAGCGGCAACGCCGCTGCCCCACTCACCTCCTGATGTCATCGGGGTGATGAACTTGCGAGGATCCGTAATACCGATCATCGATCTCGCCGCGCGCTTAGGCGTGCGGAGCACGATAGACACCAGCCGCGCCGCGATCGTCGTTGCGGAGGTTGACAAAAACATCGTCGGCCTCGTGGTCGATCAGGTGTCGGATATTCTCTCTATCCGGGCGGACCAGATTCAGCCCGTGCCGGATCTTGGAACGTCTTTCGATCCGGCCTTTTCGCACGGCATCATCCCGCTCGAACGCGGCATGGTCTGCTTTCTTAACCTCGACCACATGTTCGAGAGGTTCGAAGACGGAGCACACGCCGCGTGACTCGCGATCCCGGCCAAAGACGGCCGGGGCCTATCAAAAAAGAATACTCCCGAAAGATACTTCCGATGAATCGACTCATCGCACTCCCTCACCTTGAGCCAGCCAACACAAACGGCGCTTCGCAAGCCTCAAGTGATCTCGAGACGAAGGCAGCGCTGGAACGGGAGCGTGACAGAATCCTGCACATTGCCAACTATACGGAAGCGCTCTAACCTGCGCGGGTAGTTTCCTTTCGCTGTTGCCGTTCGCGTTCATGACCCGCAAGTGGTGGCGGCGTGCGCGCTCGGACGGCGTCACTCCTACGGCCTGGGAAGTGGCGGTGCTCGTTCACCTGCGAGAGCGGCCGCGGGCCGGCGACATATGGGTCGATCGCAGCCGGGCATGGCGCAGTTTCGAGGATTATCTTCTGCCTCGACCGATCTTCGCCCTGATGCGCGCCGAAGGGCGGCTCGGGCTTGCCATCCCTGACAGCTTTGCCGAATGGCAAGCCGAACGCACTCCCACACTCGACGCGAGACTCAAAGAGCTGGCAAGGGCGGCGGCTGCCAACGCCATTCCGGATTCGGCTATTTCCGACAAGGGTTTGTCGGTCTCCCCGAACCGCGAGGAGGAGCGTGACAGGATCGTCGCGCTCAGCCGTCGACTTTATGTTTCGGTGCCACGAATCAGGATCACCAGCCTGCTTGCCGAGGTGCAGAGCTAGACCAGGTTCCTAGACAGCTTCACGCATTATCGCACCGGGCGAGACTGCGAACGATGAGCCGGCGCCGAACGCATGGCGGAAAGCTCGCTCGGCGTCACGATCCACCAGATGATGCTAATGGTGGATCGGCATCTGCGATCAGAAACCTACGCCTCGGCGACCGCCGTGCTGGTCGATGCGCAGCAAGCCCATCCCTTCGCCGCGGTCTGGGGTGACGGTCATATCTCCTCCTCGGACAGGCAGTTCTTTCCAGCGGGCGGGCGCGGCGAAGCAAGCCTTGAATACAATGCAAAATACGGCAAAAGACCGGGTGCCTCGTGCGCGTAGACCTGAAGGCCGGTGCTGTCGACGAGGATATGCACAGCTTCGTCCGAAACTTAACGGGTATGTCGCTCGAACCGAGCAGCAGGCATATCCGCGCCCTTCGGCTCAGCTTGGTATGATGGGGAGCAGCGAGCTTCAGCCCCGTCAATGACAGTACCGATTCCACCAAGCCTTCTGTCTGGCGTAGCCGCCGTCCGAATACCAGGCCATCAAGGCCGTCTCGATCGCCAGATCGGAATAGCGGGGGGCCACCTCTGGCCTTTCGTCTTGGCGACCGCCACAAAAGGGCTTCCGGCGTAAGCCATAAGGTCAAACTACCACGCCGACGAAGTCCAGTCTCATACTCCTGCCAGTTCGTCACCTTTAACCTCATCTTACCGATGCGAGGACGGCGGGACACATTATGTTTGAAAGGCATGGCTGCGACAAACCGACTATTGACCTTCCATGCGCCTACGCCAATCCGATTAATGATCCGCGCGCCAACGTCCTATCTGGCCTGAATGGTAGCATCGGCTGGATTTTCGGTGGGCGTCTTGCGGTGTGACAGCGCGGTCCGGCCCTCTGCTTAGGGGGCGATGCGACCCTGCCGCCAGGCTGCGGGTGAGATACCCGTTCTTTTGCGGAAGAAGCGGGAGAAATAGGCGGGGTCATCGAAACCGATTTCACGAGCGATGTCTTCCACCGATCTGATGGTGAACATCAGCAGACGCTTGGCCTCGAGCAGTCGTCGCTCCATCAGCATCTCCTTGACGGATTGCCCGAAGATCTCCTCCGCCGCCTTGTCGAGCAGGTGCCGGGTGGTGGCGAGCAGCGTCACGTAACGCGCGACGGTCCAGTCCTCGCGGTAATGCAGGTCGATGGCACGGCGCAGGCTGGCCGCCAACCGCTTCGACGGGGCGGCTTCGATGATGTCACTGCCCCCTCCCACCCGGGCGATCTGAGAAAGCATAACACCGGTCAGGCCCGCGAGTAGCCGCGGGCTGGTCGAGGTTGTGCCGAGATACTCGTCGATGACCATTTCGGAGAGGCGGTCGAGACGGATCCAGGCCGGATCCCCCGAGCTGCCTCCGACGAGGCAAGGCGCGTCAAGCGGCAGATCGACGGTCGCGGCGAGCGAGCGAAGCTGGTCGTCGGAGATGGAGATCACCACGGCATCCGAATGCTCTTCGACATCGAAGGCATGGACGACGCTTGATGGCACGAAACTGACGGTTGGAGCCAAAAAATTCCAAGTGCGATCTTCGATGCGGTACGTCCCGCCGCCTTTGAACCAGTATGTGATCTGTCCCATCTGTGGATGCTTGTGCGGCGAAACATGGCCAAAATGAACGCTCCTGCGCTCCATCACCGTTTCCACGTGGAAAAACCCGACATCCAGCGTTCGGGGCGGTTCGCCGTAAACGAAGTAGGTTGGGACGTCGTGTCTCTCTGTCATGCCGGAAAAAGTACCAGCGAATTGGCTTGTTTGTCCATAGTCCGGAGCCTTCGGCGGATTTAACGTTTGTCAGGATTTACAGGGAGGATCGCACATGCGTGCAGAAGATTACCGGAAAGACAAAATGCGTCCTTTTACCGGCGCCGAATATCTCGAGAGCCTGAGGGATGGACGTGAAGTCTATATCAACGGCGAGCGCGTCGCTGACGTCACGACCCATCCCTCCATGCGCAATTCGGCGCGTTCCATCGCGCGCATGTATGACGCCCTGCATGACGAGAAGACCAAGGCGCGCCTGACTTCGCAGACGGACACCGGTTCGGGGGGCTACACGCATAAATATTTTCGCGTTGCCAAATCGTCGGAAGATCTGGTCGCGCAGCAGGGCGCGATCGCCGACTGGGCGCGCATGTCCTATGGCTGGATGGGGCGCACTGCAGATTACAAGGCGGCCTTGATGAATACGCTCGGCGCCAATGCCGACTGGTACGGTCCGTTCAAGGACAACGCGCTTTCGTGGCACAAGCGCGCCCAGGAGTCCGTGCTGTTCATGAACCATGCGATCGTCAATCCGCCGATCGACCGGCACAAGCCGGCAGACGCGGTGAAGGATGTCTTCGTCCATATCACAAAGGAGACGGATGCCGGCATCTATGTCTCGGGCGCCAAGGTCGTGGCGACCTCGTCGGCGCTGACCCATTACAACTTTCTCGCCCAGAGCTCGGCGACCGTGACCGAAGATCCGTCGCTTTCCGTCATGTTCATCGTCCCGATGAATGCGCCCGGCATCAAGATGTTCTGCCGCGTTTCCTATGAGCAGACCGCGACCTCGGCGGCCCAGCCGTTCGACTATCCGCTTTCTTCGCGCTTCGACGAAAATGATGCCATCCTGGTTCTCGACAACGTTTTCGTGCCCTGGGAAGACGTGCTCGTGCTGCGCGATGCGGCCAAGATCCTGTCCTTCCACCCCGCCTCCGGCTTCATGCATGGCTACTGCTTCCAGGGCTGCACGCGTCTGGCGGTCAAGCTGGACTTCCTGGCGGGGCTCCTTGCCAAGGCGCTCCGGGCCACCGGCGGTGATGCCTTCCGCGGCAACCAGGCGATGCTGGGCGAGGTCATCGCGATCCGCCACCAGTTCTGGACCTTCTCCAACGCCATGGCACACAACCCGATCCCGTGGGCCAATGGCGCGGTTCTGCCGAACCTCGAAGCGGCACTCTGCTATCGTACCTTTATGTCGGAGGCCTATCCGAAGGTGATCGACATCGTGCGTCGGACAGTGGCTTCCGGGCTGATCTACCTGCCGTCGTCGGCCAGGGATTTCCAGAATCCCGATATCGATCGCTACCTCGCACAATATGTCCGCGGCTCGAACGACATGGGCCATATCGAGCGCATCAAGATCATGAAGCTCTTGTGGGATGCGACGGGCACCGAATTCGGTGGGCGCCATGCGCTCTACGAGTTGAACTACGCCGGCGCTCCCGAAGAAGTTCGTCTGCAGGTGCTCAAGGGCGCTGAACGGGGCGGGCGTCTGAAGGAGATGGAGGCGCTCGTCGACCAGTGCATGGCCGATTACGACGAGAACGGTTGGACCGGCGACACCTGGATGTCACCGCAGGACGACCTGCGTGCCCTGCGCGACGCGGCAGAGTGAGGGGGCAGCAATGACGACCTCCGTTTCCAAGACCGAGTTTCGCAACGCTATGGCTAGGGTTTGCGCCCCGGTCAACGTGATCACCACCAATGGACCCGCCGGTCGCGGTGGGTTCACAGCCACCGCTATGTGCTCCGTCACCGACGAGCCGCCGACGCTGCTCGTCTGCATGAATTCCCAGTCGTCGCAGACTGGTCTCTTCGTCGAAAACCGCCGGTTCTGCGTCAATGTCCTTACCCAGGAACACCGAGATCTGGCGGGTCTCTTCGCGGGTCAGCAGAGCGACATGGAGGCACGGTATGCGGCAGCAGACTGGACCAACTTGCCATCCGGTAATCAGGCGCTCTCAGATGCCATCGTTTCCTTTGATTGCCGGTTGATCCAAGCCCGTCTTGTTGGGACGCACAATATCTTCATCGCCGAGGTCGTCGATATAAGGTGCCGTTGCGATGGACACGCCCTGATTTATTTCGATCGGAATTATGTGCATGTGCCGACGCAAGCGGCAGCCGCGGGGGCTAATTCAGTCTGATCTCATGTACTTGAGTTCTCGCGGAACGGGCCTTCTGGTTCCATAAATCGCATTATGCAACATGTTATAACATAACATGTGAAAGTAGAGAACGAGGTATCGAACTCCCAGCCTCCTCCCGGGGCAACTCGGCTGCCGTCGCACAGGTCTCGGCGGCAGCCACTTTTCTCCGGGGCGTCGCAGACTTGGCTTCTACCGAGATTTCAATGCTGGCGTCCGGTACCAAACCTGCCGCCGACCGCGGCGCAACTGAGTACGATTTTGTTATGAAGGAATGGATTCTTTCGCCCGTTGAAAAAGCCTGCCTGCGATGGATTTCCCGAGGCATGACCGTCGCCGAGATCGCTACGCTTGAGGGTAAAAGCGTCGCCATTATCGAGAACTGCCTGCAAAGTGCGTTGGTAGCGCTGAAGGCAAAATCGATAGAGGAGGCACTTCAGAAGGCCGACCTCGGTCAGTCGGATTGACTTGATAGATTTCTGCCGCGCCCTTGAGCGAGCTTGCTGCCCAGAGCACGAGGAAGCAACTGGCACAAGAGCGGTGGCCGTACGCAGACCCTGCGTCACCAGACGAAGCAAGCCAATCCCGCTTGTCTGTGATGGCGTCCTGGCCCAACGCCGGATCTTCCACGGTCAACCCGTAAAGGGTCCGCTAGCAAGCTGCGGCCGCTTCGGCTTCGCCTCGTGGTGACCGCGCCCGTCGCCGGGCCTTTGGAGGAGCCATCGAGCGGGAATTGGCCCGCTCCGAATGGAGCCTCTCATATGTCGCACGATCTTTCGCTCGCTCAGTCCCACGCCTTCCAGCTCTCCCGTGACCTCATGGTCCCGGTCACCGTCTTCGAAGTCGACGGCGAATACGGCGTCCTTCCCTCTGACGAGATCGACGCCAACGATGACCTCGCGATCATTCACGAATTCCTCCCTTGGGTGGCTCATTGAGCCGCCCTCCTTCGGTCTTTGGACCGTGCCGGCTGCCCCTTGCGAGCGGCAGGCCGCAAGGGAAGCTTCGCCGCGGCCAATTTCAGCTTGCATGATCCGACAATTGCGCGCCGCGCCCTTGCGGCCTTTGCTCTTCGGGCCCTGCCGAAAGGCGTCGGGTGAACCGACAGGCAGGAAAGGACTATGGAGGCCGATCGCAGGCGATCGGTAGGAAAAATGAAGAGAAGAGAGATAGAGGCGCTGCGCGAGCAGGTCAGTTGTGCGGCGGTGCTTGAGCATGCCGGGTTTGCAATAGACGCGAAAGAAAGCACACGGCGGGCGGTCAAGTTTCGTCGCGGCGGCGAGATCATTATCGTCACCTATCAAGGGCGCGGATGGTTCGATCCTTTGTCCGACGCGAAAGGCGATGTGTTCCGGCTCGTCGAGCATCTCGATCGGGTCGGTTTTCTCGAAGGTGCTGAGCGGGTCGCGAGTCTGGTCGGGTTTCAGATCACGCAGGCGGAGTGGCAGCCGGCGAAAGATGGCGAGAGATGCGACCTCTCCCTTCCCGATCGTTGGCAGTCCCGCCGGCGACCCTGGCCTGGTTCTTCGTCGTGGCGATACCTTAACGGCGAGCGCTACCTGCCAGCGACCGTGCTTCGAGCGACCGTCAAAGGCGATCTTCTGCGCGAAGGTCCGCAAGGCAGCATGTGGGCGGCGCACCGGGACCAGGCCGGGGTTTTGACCGGCTGGGAAGCGCGGGGTCCGCAATACCGGGGTTTTGCATCCGGAGGAACCAAGGTTCTTTTCCGTTTCGGTTCGGATAGCGCGCTGCGTCTGGCTGTCACGGAAGCCGCGATCGATGCCATGAGCCTCGCGGCGATCGAGGGTTTGCGCGAGGGCACGCTTTATCTCAGCACGGGTGGTGGATGGTCGCCGACCACGGAGGCAGCGTTGCGGGCGTTGACCGCGAGGCTTGGCGTCCAGATGGTTGCGGCGACCGACGCCAATCCGCAGGGCGACATGTTTGCCGAACGGCTGAGGACGCTTGCCGACGACGCAGGTTGCGACTGGACGCGGCTTCGGCCGCCGGAGGAGGATTGGAACGAAACCCTGAAGATCAGGGAAACGGAAAAGAGGGAAAGGATGGAAGGAGGAGGCGTGCCGCATGTGTGCCGCCCGCGTCAAGGGAGGCTTCGCCCGGCGGAGCCGGCCCTTGACCCGAACGGACACGATGCCGGCGGCGGGCATGGGGTCATGAAGGACTGAAGAGGAAGGCAAGGTCGAGAGGACAGTGCCGCGCTTCGGCCCGAAACCTCCGATGGAGCTGCAGATGAACCCCTCTCCCGCAATCCGAAAAGTCTTCCAGGGCGTCGCAAGCCGACCGCAGATGTTCCGCATGTTCGACCGTCATCTCCAACGACCCAGCCGCTGGGAAGACGATGCAACGCCGCTCTACGCCGGCGAATGGTTCGAGATCGGCGAGGCCGAGCACGACTATATGTTCGAAATCCTGCCGCCGCTCTGGATCCGCGGTTCGATGTTCGCAATGCGCGAGCCCCTGACCGGCTCGGTGACATCAGTGTTCTTCGCGCTCCGGATCGACGAGGCAATCCGCTATTTCCACGGCTATTGCGACCTTTCCGACAAAGCGTCCGTCGAGATCATGCGCGTCGCGATTGTCGAGCGGGAGAGCCGCCCGGTCCGGGCCATGACGCGCGAGGAACGCCTCGAGCATATCTGGAGCAGTACGGCGGACGACTATCGGGGCTATGCGGGCGAGCGCTGGCCGGGTGCCTCGCGCGGCAAGCGCTCCCTGCGGATCTACGGCGGTAAAGGCGGCACCGTTCTGAAGCTGCTGGAAGACCTCAGCGACGACGAGATCGCCGCCAAATTGCCGGTACAACTGCGTCACCTCCCCTCGCCGATCGCGGCTTGAGAGCTTCCGCTTGCGTGCCCGAAGCAATCGCGCTCGGCCACGATAGCCGCGCGCAGCCATGCAGGCGGCCTCTTCCATCCCTCGCGTTTATCGACCGTCCCTTGGCCACGGATCGATGACGCTCGTTCACAAGGAGCTTTCGATGAGCATCGATCCCTTCACCCTTGATATATCAGGTAGCAGCGCTTTGTCATCAGGACTTGGTCTTGGCGTCACAGCGTTCGGCGGTTTTGCCGCCAACGACGACGAGCCCGACCCGACACCGCCCTCTCCTGCGCCGGCGCGGGCTCTGCCGGCGAGCAGCCGGCCGGTCCCGCGAAAGCAAGGGCAGCGCGCCAACTTCTATCTGGACGATGGCGACCGCGAGCTCGCCGCGACCTGGAAGGAACGGGCACGCGTCAATGTCGCCACGATCCTCACCGCCAACGAAATTGAGAAGATGAACCTGCCGGCGACCCCGGCCGCGCAGGCGAGGCTGATCCGCTTCACTGGTTTCGGCGCTGGTGAATTGGCGAATGGCATGTTCCGGCGGCCGGGGGAAATCGACTTCCGCACGGGTTGGGACGATCTCGGCAGCTCTCTGGAGACAGCGGTCAGCGAGGGCGAATACGCGTCGCTGGCCCGTTGCACCCAGTATGCCCACTTCACTCCTGAATTCATTATCCGGGCAATCTGGAAGGGATTGCAGCGCCTCGGCTGGCGGGGCGGTCGCGTGCTGGAGCCGGGAATCGGAACAGGCCTGTTTCCCGCGCTTATGCCGAAACAGTATCGCGAACTGAGCTACGTCACCGGCATCGAGCTCGATCCCATCACGGCCCGCCTCGCGAAACTGCTGCAGCCGAAGGCGCGCATCATCAACGGGGATTTCGCGCGCACCGACCTCAATGCGATCTACGATCTCGCCATCGGCAATCCGCCCTTCTCCGATCGCACGGTTCGCTCCGACCGGCAATATCGTTCTCTCGGCCTTCGGCTGCACGACTACTTCATCGCCCGATCGATCGATCTCCTGAAACCGGGCGCCCTGGCTGCCTTCGTCACCAGCGCCGGCACCATGGATAAGGCGGATAGCGCCGCGCGCGAACACATTGCCAAGTCCGCCGACCTGATTGCTGCAATCCGACTGCCCGAAGGCAGTTTTCGGCGTGACGCAGGGACCGACGTCGTGGTCGACATCCTCTTTTTCCGCAAGCGCAAACCGGGCGAACCGGAAGGTGACCTTTCGTGGCTCGACCTGGAGGAAGTCCGACCGGCTGCAGAGGACGAGGGGGCGATCCGCGTGAACCGGTGGTTCGCGCAGCATCCGGAGTTCGTGCTCGGCGATCATGCCCTGACCTCGGGTCCCTTCGGGGAGACCTATACGTGCCGGACCCGCGCCGGCGAGGAACTCGACGCGGCGCTGACGGCAGCCATCGCGTTTCTTCCGGAAGGCCTTTATGACGGCGAGCCGACCGCCATCGACATCGAGCTGGAGGACGAGCTTGCCGAGATCGTCGATCTCCGCCCCGACAATGCCAAGGTGCGCGAAGGCAGCTATTTTGTCGACGTCAGACAGGGTCTCATGCAGGTCGTCGATGGCGCGCCTGTCGCGGTGCTGGTGCGCAAGGCCCGCGGTGGCGAGGGAGTTTCGGAAAAACACGTCCGGATCATTCGCAAACTGATCCCGATCCGCGATGCCGTGCGCGACGTCCTGAAAGCCCAGGAACTCGACCGGCCGTGGCGCGACTGCCAAGTGCGGCTGCGCATCGCCTGGTCGAGCTTCGTGCGCGATTTCGGCCCGATCAACCACACCACTGTTTCGATCACGGAGGATGAGACGACGGGCGAGGTTCGTGAGAGCCATCGCCAGCCAAACCTTCTGCCATTTCGCGACGATCCGGACTGCTGGCTGGTCGCCTCCATCGAGGACTATGACCTCGAAACCGACACCGCCAGGCCCGGGCCGATTTTCTCCGAACGCGTCATCGCGCCCCCTTCCCCGCCTGTCATCACGTTCGCCGCCGATGCCTTGGCCGTCGTCCTCAACGAGCGCGGGCGCGTCGACCTCGATCATATCGCCGAGCTTCTGCATTGCGACACGGAGGCGGTTCTCGATGCGCTCGGTGACGCAATCTTTCGCGATCCGGCCGATGGTTCCTGGCTAACCTCGGACGCCTATCTCTCCGGCGCCGTGCGCACCAAACTTGCTGCCGCGGCAGCTGCGGCCGAGCTCGATCGCGCGTATGAGCGCAATGTCCGCGCGCTTCAGGCGGTGCAGCCCGCCGACCTTCGCCCATCGGATATCACCGCCCGGCTGGGTGCACCCTGGATTCCGGCCGCTGATATCGTCGACTTCGTGCACGAGACGATGGAGGCCAAGATCAGGATCCATCACATGCCTGAACTCGGCTCATGGACCGTCGAGGCGCGGCAGCTCGGATGGACGGCGGCCGGCACATCCGAATGGGGCACCGACCGACGCCACGCCGGCGAATTGCTCGCCGATGCGCTGAACAGCCGCGTGCCGCAGATCTTCGACGTCTTCAAGGATGCCGACGGCGAGCGGCGGGTGCTGAACGTCGTCGATACCGAAGCCGCCCGCGACAAGCTGCAGAAGATCAAGCAGGCCTTCCAGAACTGGGTGTGGACCGATCCTGATCGCACCGACCGGCTAGCGCGGGTCTATAACGATCGCTTCAACAACATCGCGCCAAGAAAGTTCGACGGCTCCCATTTGAAACTTCCCGGCGCCTCTGGCGCCTTTGTTCTTTATGGTCACCAGAAACGCGGCATCTGGCGGATCATTTCGTCCGGCTCGGCCTATCTCGCGCACGCTGTCGGTGCGGGCAAGACGATGACGATGGCGGCCGCCATCATGGAACAGCGCCGGCTCGGGCTGATTGCCAAGGCGATGCTGGTTGTCCCGGGACATTGCCTGGCCCAGGCCGCCCGTGAGTTCCTCGCGCTCTATCCGAACGCCCGCATCCTCGTCGCCGACGAGACCAACTTCACCAAGGACAAACGCGCTCGTTTCCTGTCGCGGGCGGCAACGGCGACCTGGGATGCTGTTATCATCACCCACTCGGCATTCCGGTTCATCGCCGTGCCGTTGGCGTTCGAGAGCCAAATGATCCAGGACGAACTGGAGCTCTACGAGGAGCTGCTGACCAAGGTCGACAGCGAGGACCGAGTCTCGCGCAAGCGGTTGGAGCGGCTCAAGGAGGGACTGAAGGAACGGCTGGAGGCGCTGTCCACCCGCAAGGACGACCTGTTGACCATTTCCGAAATCGGCGTCGACCAGATCATCGTCGACGAGGCGCAGGAATTCCGCAAGCTCTCCTTTGCGACCAACATGTCGACCCTGAAAGGCATCGATCCGAACGGCTCGCAGCGCGCCTGGGACCTCTACGTCAAGTCTCGTTTCATCGAGACGAAGAACCCCGGCCGTGCTCTGGTACTGGCGTCCGGCACGCCGATTACTAACACGCTCGGAGAGATGTTCTCGGTCCAACGCCTGCTCGGCCACGCGGCCCTGGCTGAACGCGGTCTGCATGAATTCGACGCCTGGGCCTCGACCTTCGGCGATACCACGACGGAGCTGGAGATCCAGCCATCAGGCAAATACAAGCCGGTCAGCCGTTTTGCTTCCTTCGTCAACGTGCCGGAGCTGATCGCGATGTTCCGCAGCTTCGCCGACGTGGTGATGCCTGAGGATCTCCGCGGATACGTCAAGGTGCCTGAAATCTCGACCGGCCGCCGGCAGATCCTTACAGCCAAGCCGACGCAGGCCTTCAAGAATTACCAGGTGATCCTCGACGCCCGCATCAAGGCGATCGAGATGCGCGAAGGACCTGCCCAGCCCGGCGATGACATCCTACTTTCCGTTATCACCGACGGGCGCCATGCGGCAATCGATCTCCGCCTGGTCGACGCTGACAATGACAACGAGCCGGACAACAAGCTCAACTTGCTCGTTCGAAACGCCCACCGCATCTGGCAGGAGACCGCGCAATGCACCTACCTCCGTCCGGACGGCAAAGCGTTCGATCTGCCCGGTGCGGCGCAGATGATCTTTTCCGATCTCGGCACCATCAATGTCGAGAAGAGCCGTGGCTTTTCGGCCTACCGCTGGATCAGGGATGAGCTCGTGCGCATGGGTGTTCCGGCATCCGAAATCGCCTTCATGCAGGACTACAAGAAAACCGAGGCGAAGCAGCGCCTGTTCGCCGACGTCCGTTCCGGCAGGGTCCGCTTCCTGATCGGCTCGTCCGAAACCATGGGGACCGGCGTCAATGCGCAACTGCGCCTCAAGGCGCTGCATCACCTCGACGTCCCATGGCTGCCTTCGCAGATCGAACAGCGCGAGGGTCGGATCGTGCGTCAGGGCAACCAGCATGACGAGGTCGATATCTTCGCCTACGCCACCCAAGGCTCGCTCGACGCCTCGATGTGGCAGAACAACGAACGCAAGGCCCGTTTCATCGCGGCCGCACTCTCCGGCGATACCTCGATCCGGCGGCTGGAAGATCTCGGCGAAGGGGCGGCCAATCAGTTCGCCATGGCGAAGGCGATTGCGAGTGGCGACGAACGCCTGATGCAGAAGGCAGGGCTGGAAGCCGATATCGCTCGCCTCGAACGGCTGCGCGCTGCCCATGACGACGATCAATATGCCGTGCGCCGGCAGATCCGCGACGCCGAACGCGATATCGAGATCTCGGAGCGGCGGATTGCGGAAATCGGCAAGGATATCGAGCGCCTCGTTCCGACGGCGGCCGATGCCTTTGTCATGACTGTCGTCGGCGAGGCTTTCGACGAACGGAAAGCCGCCGGTCGCGCCTTGATGAGGGAAATCCTCACCCTTGTTCAGCTCCAGCAGGAAGACGACAGCGCCATCGCCTCGATCGGGGGCTTTGACCTCGTCTATTCCGGCGAGCGGTTCGGCAGGGACGATGGGTATCGCTACACGACCCTTCTCCAACGCACTGGAGCCGATTACGAGATCGATCTGCCGGTGACCGTGACGCCGCTTGGCGCCATCTCCCGCCTCGAGCGTGCGTTCGACGGTTTTGATGAGGAGCAGGAACGCTATCGCCATCGCCTTCATGACGCCCAGCGGCGTCTTGCCTCCTACCGCTCGCGCGAGGGCGGGCTGTTTGCGTTTTCCGAAGAACTCGCCGAGAAGCGCCGGCAGCTGCGAGACGTCGATCATGCATTGGCAGCCGTGGCATGTGAGGAGGGTTGTTTGGCCGGCTCGGAAGCTGCCTGAGGTCCGACGCCATTTGCTGGACCTCCATCCGCTCGGATTTTGGGAGCACTGCAGCATTCACATAGCTGCAGTGCACAAAAAGTGTTTTCCAAGTGGTCAAAATTCGAGCATAGTGCACACAGCTGATGCACATGGCGGCTTTCCTCCCAGTTCCGCCGCAGCAGCTGTTCCCCTCTGGAGGTTTATTGACCTTCACACTTCATGGGCCGCGGTTTCCGCTGGCCCATTTTTTTTGTCTTCCATCCCGATCGACATCCAGTCGCGTGCATTTGCAGGCCGGCGCGTCAGCCGCCGAAATGAGAAGCAGGCAAGGAGAAAAGAAGAAAAGAGGGAGATAAACCCTTCGCAGAGCAGCCGGCCGGTCGCCGCTGACGCTCAAACGCCGCCTCCGCATCCCGGCCACTCGTCCTTCGCAGGGCTGTCAGCCCCGCTCGTCCTTCGCGGCAGCAATGCTCGGCCGCAGTTGCACCCGGCCGCCCGCTCCGCGGTCCGGGAAGTGTCTTCGAAAAGAATGAAGACACGAGAAGGGCAGGCAGAGGGCCGTGTCCAATCCCCCGAGAAGGAGCATCCCATGCAACTGATGAAGGTCGATCCGCGTGCGCTGAAGGACAACCCTGATAATACGCGCCAATCGAAGTCGACGCCGCAGGCCGACGCCCTGCTTTTAGCGACGATCAAGGCCGTCGGCGTGATCCAGCCGCCGGTCATTTTCCCGGAAGCAGGCGGCAACGGCTACGTCATCGAAGCCGGTCACCGGCGCACCCGCATGGCGATCGCCGCCGGTCTCGAGGAAATCGACGTGATCGTCGTCGAGGCGGCCAACGACAACGGCGCCATGCGCTCGATGGTCGAGAACATCGCGCGCGAGCCGTTGAACCCCGTCGATCAATGGCGGGGCATCGAGCGACTGGTCGCGCTCGGCTGGACCGAGGAGGCGATCGCCGTGGCGCTGGCCCTCCCCGTCCGCCAAATCCGCAAGCTTCGTCAGCTTGCCAACGTGCTGCCTTCCATGCTCGACCAGATGGCGAAGGGGGACATGCCCAACGAGCAGCAACTGAGGACGATCGCGGCCGCATCGTCCGAGGAGCAGAAAGAGGTCTGGAAAGCCCACAAGCCGAAGAAGGGCGACACGGCGGCCTGGTGGCAGATCGCCAACGGCCTCTCGAAGACCCGCATGTTTGCTCGCGATGCAAGCTTCGGCGACGACCTCCGCATGGCTTACGGTATCGAGTGGGCCGAGGACCTGTTCGGCCCTGCCGATCAGGACAATCGCTACACCACCAACGTCGAAGCCTTTCTCGGCGCCCAGCAGGAGTGGATGGCGAGTAACCTTCCGAAGAAGGGCGCCATCGTCGAGGTCAACAATTGGGGCCAGCCGGACCTGCCCAAGAAGGCCGAACGCGTCTACGGCAAGCCGGCCAAGGGCGATTGCACCGCGATGTATCTCGATCGCGATGGCAAGGTGCAGAGCGTCCACTACCGGATGCCGGAGGCAAGGAAAACCGAAGGGCGATCCGGTCCCGCCGGTGATGCTTCGACGGAGGCCGATGACGACACTGATGTCGTCGGGAAGACCAGGCCCGAGGTCACGCAAAAGGGCCAGGACATGATCGGTGATTTCCGCACCGATGCGCTGCATGAGGCGCTCGCCCGGGCGCCGATCGAGGACGACATGCTGATGGCGCTACTGGTCATGGCCTTCGCCGGCACCAATGTGCGGGTCGATTCCGGCGCCAACGACACGGTGTTCGGACCGAAGCGTTTCCAGCGTCATGTCGCGCGCCTCTATTCCGCGGACGGACGCTTGTCCTTCGACATGGACAACGTGCGCGTCGCGGCCCGTTCCGTTCTCATCGACGTGCTCTCATGCCGGCGCGGCATTTCGAACAGCGGCGTCGTCTCGCGCATTGCCGGCGACGCAATCGGCGCGGACGCATTCCTTCCGAACATGGGGACGGAGGATTTCCTCCTGTGCCTGTCGCGTCAGGCGCTGGAAGCGGTCGCCAAGTCGGTCAATCTCGTCCCGCGGGCACGGGTCCGCGAAACCCGCGCAGCACTCGTCGATCACTTCGCGGCCGATGCTGCCTTCGTCCTTCCGGCGGCGCTGTTTGCGCCCGACCCGAAGGACATCGCCGATCTCATGAAGCACGCCGATGATCTCGTCGGCGACGACAGCGATGGCGCGCAGGACGAGAGCATCGGTGTGGAAGGGTTTGATCCAACGGCGACGGGACATGACGATCCTGCCGCCGACCCCGTGCGTGATGCCGCCTCCGACGAGGAGGAAACCGCCTACGGGATCGCGGCGGAATAGCCCCCGCCCTTCTCCGCCTGATCTTCCGCCGCCGGTCCTCCCGGCGGCGGTTTCGTTTCCACCACCCGCAAAAACCTGAAGGAAGATGCGATGTCCGCGTCTCTGATTTATGACCTCGCCCCGATCGGCTCCATCGTCGCCTGGTCGGATGGTAGCCCACGACCGCCCGAGCGCCACAGGAAGAAATTGTCAGCTTGGCAAACGCGCAATAGCCAGGGCCGGCTGATCCGCAAGGAAGGCAAGCGCGGCCTCGGCAACACCAGCCTGTCACCGTGTTTCACGGTGCATGAAGGCGATCTCGGCGCAAATGGCGTCATCACCGTCCGTATCCACCGGACCTTTTCGCTCGATAGCGGCCTGACATTCAAAGTCGTCGAGCGACCCGCCCTTGGATCAGTTCGGGTCTTCGATCGCCCCGGCGCCAATGCCGAACTCCTCCACCTGGCGGACAATCGGCAGGCGGCCGCGGAATGGCTCACCCGGCATGTATATCCGCATGCCGTTCTCGAGGAGGTGACTGCCGACGAGGTCGCCGCCGATCATATCGAGGGGAGGTCTGCAGCATGACTATGGTCCCTTCTCAATCCTTCGAAGTCTCCCCCCTTGACGCGTCAGGGGTGGAGTTCGGCAGAAGCGCCGACGGCATGGCCGTTGCGCGTGTGTCCGATCTCGTCTTCGCCATGGTTCCCGCCCGGGATGGTCAGTATTTCCTAGCCAGTGCCTGGCGCGTGTCACGGCCGCTTGCCGAACTGAAGCGCGATGATTTCTATTCGCACCACGGCTCTGTCGAGGGCGAAGCCGCTTTTCGCAACCGCATGATCGAACAGGCCGGACACAGCCGCGAACTCAGCCTACTATCCCGCCAGACCGTCCGGTTGACCTGCAGCACGCCATGGGGTCCGTCACAGGGCGCCACCGTCTACGCAGACGGAATTGTCTGCCATACGACGGCAGGTCATGGCGGCTTCAGGCTCTCCGACGCCTGCAATGCCAAGGTCCACTCGACGCTTAGGACAGATGGCGGCTGGTATGAAGAGGACGCCGCCTGGGCAATCGTTGCGCTGACCTTTCCGGACCTGTTCACGACCTATGAGCGCAAGTGCGCCGACAAGACGATCCGCAACAGCTGGCCGGATGCCTGGGAAACGATTTTCGGTCGGTCGCTCGCACCCGGCGAATCGTACGAGAAGGACGCCCAGGCGTTCGCACGGGAACATGCCGGCGACTGGATCGTCACCGCGGCAATTCGTTCGGACCATCATCCTGGTATGACCGAGGTGATCGCCACCATCGGCGGCACGCGCGGCGCGCGGGTGGAAGAGCGCCGGTTTCTGGTGCCGTGCGACGAGTATGCGGTCGGCCGCTTCGGATTCATCATCGATGAGACCCGGCATGCCATCTATGAGGGTTCCTCCAGCTTCGCCGCATGGCGCGGGAGGGCGGCATGATGTCCAAGCTCGAGCACCGCGCCGCGCAGTTTACCAGAATGGAATCGGCACGGCGGCAGACGCAGCACCAGCTCGATCTGATCGACCGGCAGATCACGCGACGCATGACGACGATCATTCCTCTGCTTGGTCGCCGTCAGTCCGGATATCGTCGCGGCAAGGCGCCGGAGCCAGGCGCCTTCCTCGAACGCTACCGGTCCAATCTGGCAGCCATCACCGCCGAGCGTCAGCCGGAAATCGATGCGCTTTCGAGAAAACTCGCCCGACAGGATGCGGCAATCGCGGCGCTGCGGGGGCGAGCCAGTTCCGACGGCACAGTCGTCGCCGATACCGGTCTGGGAGGTAGGAAGCCATGAGCACGATCGGAGACCTGGAGCGAAGAGCAGGCATCGGCGCATCCCCGGCGGAGCGAACCGCTTTCTGGCTGCAGTTCCATCACCTCGAAGGCGAAGCCTGCCTCAATGCCGGTGTCGCGGAACTCAGGCGGCTGATCGCCCAGAGGGAAGCGCGGCCGGATCCCAGACCAAAACCGCGCGCCGTTCGTCGTACACGCGAAGCCCTGCCGTCTTTGACGCCGGAACAGGAAGCAGCGCTTCAGGCCTATGCCGTCAGGCATGGACGGCGCTGGAAATCGATCCTCAACAATGCCTGGATGGGCGGGCCGCCGCATGATGACGGCGGTCTGCTGCGCGGACTTCGTAACTCGCACGGTCCGACCTGGCTGCAATCCTACCGGTTGTCCAAGCCGGCCAAGCGATAGGCCGGGCGCGTGGCGTCAGCGGGCGGGAAGGGCGGAGATAGGCGGCAGCGTCTGTCGTTTCGTTCGAGGACTCCATGATTCCTCCCCTGCCGGATCGCCCTTCGGTTTTGCTGCGGTCTGAACCGGCGGCCGTACGCTTCAAGGCCGCTGTCGCGCCGCCGTGCGGCCGGACCCCGCCGTCCTTCACGGAGCAGGCTCGCGTGCTCTTTCGAGTGCAGTTTGCCCTCCTCGCCCGCAAACCGGCTCCGCTCGTCCAGGCAGGACCGGACCCTGAAACGCCCGTCTTCCGCCGGTTCGGGATGACCGCACCGAAGGGCAAGCCGGCAAGGGCCGGAACCGTTTCGGACGACCTCGAAAGGAAACGATCATGTCCAAGCCCGCACCCTCCTCTCGCCAATCCGCCCGCGTCGTGCAACTGCGCAAGGGCGCCACCATCGAGATGGTCCGGCTGACATGCCCGGACGCCAGCCAGGCGCTGAAGATCGCCGAGAGTTTCGGCACCGCTGTCATCGACAGCGACGGCATCCGCGACCTTCACGAACGGCTCGTCATCGAGACCGCCGATGCGCTGGGGGACGGCCTGGGCGATAAGGCCATGCAGATCCACCTGCAGCGCATCGTCGGCGCCTTCGTCGGCTCCGCCCACGGCGCCGGCCAGTTCTATAGCCGCGCCGTCACCGAGGCGCGCGATGCCACGGCCAAGGCCGCCAACGACGCCCGCGACGAGGACCTCGACGGCCCGGTCGGTTATGACAGCGCCGCCCAGCGCAAGCGCGAATTCGCCGCCGACATGGGCATACAGGCCCATTCGCTTAGAATGGCGGCCGAAGGCGCCGTCGCCGCCTATGCCCAGGTGATTGGCGAGACCTGGAAGCCTTTCGACCGGCCGGTCGAGCAGCCGGGCCATTCGCTTAGCCGCAAGGCGGCCGAAGCGCAGATCTCGGCCTTCGACTAGGTACTGCCGGCGGGGCTCCGGCCCCGCTCTTCGACTAACGCGAAAACGGCCGGTTCCATGGCGGAGCCGGCTGTTTTCGTGTCGCTGACGCGGCCCACAGGGAAACGGAAATGAGACAGATGGCACGACCGTCGCGGCCCGTTCCGTTCGTCGGGTCTGCAGGAGCCACCGGCAGATGCAACGGCTCCGCCGTCCTCCACTTTCGTTCCGGCCGTTCCGGTGCACCGGCCGGCTGATCGGCTCCTGCCTTCTGCCCTCCGCAACGGGCCGCGACGGGCGCGGCCTCAAAATGGAGGCTCTGACATGAGCAATATGGAGAAACAGCGGGTCGATCTTTATACCCGTATCACGGACAGAATCGTAGAGGATCTGGCGAAGGGCGTGCGGCCGTGGATGAAACCATGGAACGCCGCGAACGCGACCGGCCGTATCACCCGGCCGTTGCGTCATAACGGACAGCCGTATTCGGGCGTCAACGTGCTCCTTCTCTGGTCGGAGGGCAACGCCCGGGGTTATACGTCATCCACATGGATGACGTTCAAGCAGGCCCTTGAGCTGGGTGCTGCCGTCCGCAAGGGCGAGACCGGGGCGACGGTCGTCTTCGCCAGCCGTTTCACCAAGTCCGAAACCGACGGGAATGGCGGCGAGGTCGAGCGGGAGATCCCTTTCCTGAAGGCCTACAGTGTCTTCAACGTCGAACAGATCGACGGACTTCTCGACCAATATTATCACCAGCCGGCGCCTGGTCCGGATCCGGTCGAGCGCATTGAGCATGCCGACCGTTTCTTTCGCAACACGGGTGCTGTGATCCGCCACGGTGGCAACCAGGCCTTCTTTGCGCCGGCCGCCGACATCGTCCAGATGCCGCCGTTTGAGAGCTTCAAGGATGCGGCAAGCTATTATGCGACCTTGAGCCACGAGGTTACGCATAATGCCGACCGCCGGATTATGCCGATAAGGGTGGGGTTGCGCCGACGTTTGCAACGAATTCCGGCGCATCCTGTTCGGCATAATCAGAGTGTTTCGAGGAATGCGAGGAGCTTGTCGCTTGGCTTATAACGCGAAGGTTTTGCGTCCGGGGCGACCATTCGAGCCAGCGCTTTTTCCTTCAGCCGCAAGTCCGCGTGAACATAGACCTGGGTTGTCTCCACGGATTCATGGCCAAGCCACAGCGCGATTACCGTCTGATCCACACCGTGATGAAGCAGCTCCATCGCGGTACTATGACGCAGAACATGCGGGCTCACCCGTTTTTCTGCCAATGATGGGCAAAATCGAGCTGCAGTCAGTGCATGCCGGCTGATTAAGCGCTCCAGCGCGTCTCTGCTCATGCGGGTCCCGCGGATCGTTGGGAACACGATGTCCGTTTCATTGCCACGGCATTCATGCAGCCACGCTTGTAAAAGCCTCGCCGTGTCGCGCCGAAGCGGCGTGCTGCGCTCCTTTCGCCCCTTGCCCTGGCACCGGATATGGGCGCCGGTTCCGAGAACAATATCTGATGTGCGCAAGGATATGAGCTCGGATGCTCGTAGACCGGTTTGAAGGGTGAGAACGAGAAGGGTATGGTCTCGCCGGCCGGCCCATGTCGATCTGTCCGGGGCAGCGATAATCGCATCGATTTCGTGTCTTTCGAGGAAGTCGATGCTTCGCTTCACATAACGCTTGTTCGGCATGTCTAAAACCTTTTGGCAATGCCGGAGCAGGTCAGGCTCCAACATCGCGACAAACCGGAAGAAGGAGCGTATGGCGGCAAGCCTGGTATTCCGACTGCGTGCGGAATTGCCTCGGTCAGCCTCTACGTAGTTGAGGAAGTTTCCGACCAATGCCGCATCGATATCCTCGACCGCGAGCTTGGTCGGCGGCCTGCCTAGTTGCCCACTTGCAAACATCAGGAGGAGCCGGAACGTATCCCTGTAGCCTGCGATCGTATTGGGGCTTGCGTTGACCTGCTCGGTCAGCCGCTCGGTAAAGAAACGCTGGACCAGTGTGGGAAGGCGCGAAGGCTTCATGGGCGTACCTCCCGTTCAAGGGAAAGCTCCGCCCTGCGGGATGCCAGTTCCAGGAGTTCCGGAATCGCTTCGATATACCAGTAGGTATGAGACACGCTCTCATGGCCGAGCATTGTCGTGAGCTTGATCATTTCCTGGTCGGGGTCCAGGCCCTGTCGATACCAGTCGATCATCGTCTGGACGGCGAATGTGTGGCGTAAGTCATGGATTCGCGGGCCGACCCCATGCCGCTGGAACCGTTGAAGCTGGCGCAAGCCAACGGCTTGGGAGATCGACGCAAAGTTATAGCGTGCCGCGCAGTCGCTGATCCGTCTACCGTGATCGTCGACGAAGAAGGGAACGGGCCGCCCCTCGCAGAGCCGGTCGCGCTCACGGGCGTAGCTTTGAAGCCGATGGGAGGTGCTTGGGCTGAACGGGACAATCCGTTGCTTACCGGATTTGCCGTTGCGGACGATCACGATCTCTTGCGTGAAGTCGATATCGGCGCGATCAAGCGACAAGGCCTCGCTGATGCGAAGCCCCGTGACCGCAATCAGGCCAAAGAGCGTGGGGTACGTCAGCCGCCGGATGCCATTTACCGAAGGTAGCATAGCAGCCTGATCAAGGAGCTGAGCGATCTCACCCGACGTGTAGATGAAGGGCTTTGGCCTCCGCTTGCGATGCGGGATCAGATTTGCCGGCGGGATCTTATGCCGGCTGTCATTTGCGTGCAGCCAGGCTGCGAACAGCCTGACAATGCCGAACCGGCGGGACCATGTATATTGACCGGCCACGCCGAAGTTCTTCATCCATCGCGCAAAATGATCTCGCTCAAGGAACTCGGAGCCTTCCGATAAGACAAAGTCAATAAATCTACGGAGGATGCGTTCATCTGTCCGAAGAGAGAAGCCAAGGCCGCGGCGGATTTGGAGATAGGTGTTCAGTTGTGCCGATAGCATGCTCATGCGGCGTCCTCCGCTGTCGGCCACGGCCTTGCAATCGTTCGCAGCCCTTCGACATCCAGTCGGGCATATTTGAGCGTCGTCGTTCGAGATCGATGCCGCAGCGTGTCGGCGATTTCATTCAGCGACGCACCCTGTTCCAGTAGGTTCGTCGCCAGACTATGGCGGAGGATATGCGAGCCGACGTATGGTACCGGCGGCTTCATGCCCAATCTTTCATAGGCGCCACGCAGAAGCTGGTTCAGTCGCTGCGAGTCCTTGAATGGCTTGTGAGGTGGCCGGGACGACACGAAGAGGTCGCGGGTCTGACCTTGACGCTCTGACTGGAGGTAGTCTGCGATCGCCGCCCCGACGTCGGGCAGAAGCGGAAGCCTGTCGTGCAACTGTCCTTTGCCGCGGACAATAATCTCCGCAGCCCGCCAATCAATATCGTCGAGTTGGATTGCAATGACTTCGGGGGCCCGCAATCCGTATCGTGCCATCAGCAGAAGCATCGCATAATCGCGCTTTGGCGAGTTTTTCACCTTGCCGACGTCTTGAAGCACGGCTTCGACGTCATCCTGCTTTAAATGTCGAGGCAGTCTCGTGCCGTGCCGGATGGCAACCCGCGGGACCACCTTTGCGAGGTTTGTCTGCGTTTTCCCAGTCTGAAAGAGAAAGCCGAAGAAGGAACGCAGGTGCGTGGAGAGGGTTTTGTCGCGGAAGGCCGATTTGCGATCCAGAACATCGGCAAGAAAGTCCGAGATATCTTTAACGGCGATTTCGCCGGGTTGGTCTCGGGCCTCGCCAAATCGGAACGCGAGGAAGCGCCTCGCCATATAGGAGGCATGTCGGATCGTGCGCTCGCTCATGGCCCGTTGAGTCCGCAAATATTCCTCGAACTCGGCACGGAGCGAGTTGCGGGCAAGTTCGGCTTCGCTGGGTTCTGGAAGTGGCGCAGCAAAGCCCTTCTCACCAAGGAAACGGACAAACGCCTTTAGGCGATAGCAAGCATTTCTCGACTTTGGCTTCACCAGGGCAACGGCGTCATCCGGGGTCAGCGTTTGCCATTCGAGGCCGTTTTCTGCGACTGTCGTGCTGAGGTGTTGGACTGCGTGGCGATATCCGCCGATCGTATTTTGAGAGTATCTTTCGCTGCGAAGACGATCAAAAAACTCCTCAACGAGTGAGGAGGGCAATTTCTGAGCGGCAGTATTTTTGAGTTCGGACTTCATATGGTGCTCCTTTGTTGAAGGCGCCCCCACATGATCTCATCGTCTCCGCATTTTTGATTGCAGATCAGCTTCGCGGTTTAATGATCGCTCTGATTATGCCGCGCAGGATGCGCCGGAATCGTTGCGAACGTCGGCGCATTCCCACCCTTATCGGCATAATCCGGCGGTCGGCATTATGGATTTTATGCCGATATCGGCATAAGACCCACTGGACGGCGCCGGCGCATCGCCTCGGCCGCGACCTCAGCCGCTATGCCAAGGACAAATCCGAGCGGGCGCGAGAGGAACTGATTGCAGAACTCGGCAGCTGCTTTCTTTGCGCCGACCTCGGCATTGTTCCCGAGCTCGAGCCCCGCCCTGATCACGCCTCGTACCTTGGCTCCTGGCTTAAGTTATGATGAGGTCGGCATAACTTCAGTTATCCGGAGCAACCCATAATGCGGAGGAACGCAACCAGACTGGCTTAAGTCCGAGGTTTAGGGCCGCGTTCCTGCGCATTATTTCAAAGCGTATCCAGCCACACGCTTCGGGTTGCCGCTCCCATTCGCTCGGCAAATGGAATTGAGCTGTGCGCGAATTGATGGTCGCGATGCGCTGGATCGTGTCACGCCACTGTTGATGAAAGGGACGACAAGACTGGAGCGAAAAGCTGCGGTACCAGCGTTTTCATTTGATCGGCGAATCTGTTCCAACGCCGAAGATTCGGTTCAATCGACACATTGTCCGACATGGAGCCGGTAGCGGATTCGCGGGTCTTGGACGTTTTGTCGGGCAACTCCCCGACTTTGAGGTAATCATGCGGTTGCGGCGTTTAGTCCAACTCTCCGCGGACCATGCGGCGAAGCTTTTGAAGGCGATCGTGTAAAGCGATCTCGTTGCCATGCTGCGTGGGGCGATAATAGTCTTTTCCAACCAGCAGATCCGGCGGATACTGCTGTTGGAGAACACCGTCTGCGTTCGTATGCGGGTAGCGGTAGCCGACTGCATTTCCCAGCGCCTTTGCGCCGGAGTAGCGACCATATCTCAGGTGTGCCGGTATGGATCCGATGGCGCCCGCTCGAACATCCGAAATAGCCTCATCGATCGCTATGATGACAGAATTCGATTTCGGGGCCGTCGCCAGATGAACTGTTGCCTGCGCCAGCGCCAAGCGCGCCTCGGGCATTCCGACGAGTTCAACAGTCTTTGCAGCAGCCACCGCAGTTACCAAGGCACTGGAATCGGCTAGCCCGACATCTTCACTGGCATGTACGATCAGCCGTCTAGCAATGAAACGGGGATCTTCCCCTGCCACGATCATCCGCGCCAGATAGTGGAGTGCGGCGTCCGCGTCGGAACCTCTGATCGACTTGATGAACGCGCTGATGACATCGTGATGTTGGTCGCCATCGCGGTCGTAGCGCACTGAGACTTCCGTAATCACCCTTTCCACCACACTCAGATCTACCAACGAGTTGTCGCTGGCAACCAGGCCATCTGCGCTTACCTCAAGGACAGTCAGAGCTCGGCGGGCATCCCCCGCAGCAAGACGGACTATTGCGTCTATCGCTTCGGACGAGATCGAGACGCGGCGGTCAAGTCCGCGTGGATCGGTCACGGCCAAAGCAATGACTTCACGAATATCGGAATCGGTTAGTGATTGAAGCTGGAGCACCAGCGACCTCGACAGGAGCGGTGCCACGACTGAGAATGACGGATTCTCAGTCGTGGCGGCCACCAAGTGCACAACCTGGTCCTCAACGGCACCCAGCAGCGCGTCCTGCTGGGTCTTAGAGAACCGATGCACCTCATCTATGAACAGTACCGTCTGTTGAGAGAAGCGATCCCGCCGCCGCCGCCCATCGTCGATAACCTCGCGTATTTCCCTCACGCCGGTGGAGAGCGCTGACAGAGCCACAAAGTGGCGCGACTCGACTGCGGCGAGCAGACGGGCGATCGTCGTCTTTCCGGTTCCCGGAGGCCCGAACAACACTATTGATGCTGCTGGGCCACCTTCGATGAGGCGTCGAAGAGGAGTGCCGGGACCCAATATCTGCGCCTGCCCGACAACCTCCTCGACCGAACGCGGCCGCATGCGTACCGCCAATGGTAGACGCACCTGCGTTTGTTTCGACTCAGGGCCCGCGGGTTGCAATCCCTGAAACAGATCCTCGGTCACGATCGCGCTAGCTCCTTGACATCAATCCAGGGCAACAACTGCCTCTACCTCGAAGAGCATCGGGTCGATCGCCAGCTTTGGCACCGAGATCATGGTCTGTGCCGGCAGCGTTTGCCCAAACATACGGGTTACGTTTTCCGTGAGGATGCCAAGCTTCGACATGTCGTGATCGACAACAAAAACCGTAAGCTTGGCAACCTGATCCGGTCGAGCGCCGATCGCTTCGAGGGCCACCGCGAGATTGTCGTAGGCCTGCGTCACTTGGGTGGCAAAATCGGGGGAAAGTTGGCCTCTGCTGTCGAAGCCTCCCTGTCCCGATACAAAGGCCAGGCGTTTCCCCTGCGGGATAACGACTGCAGTGCTATAACCCTTTGACGTTGGGTCACCCAGGCTCGGCGGGTTCACTATAACCAGATCATTGGCAGTTGCATTTCCTGTAAGACCCATAATGATTGCTCCTCCAATGAGCAGATGTTTGCAGCCTTTTGTCATCGTGTTGTTCCCTTGCGTCTCAACACGATCAGCAGTACGAGCAAATGGTGCCAGAAATTGTCACCAATCATGCTAGGGTGTGGTCATGAAAAGCCGCACCCGCCAAGATGCAATAGTTCGCGCCCTCCGTCGCTCCTCAAGCGCGACAGTGGACGAGTTGGCCTCAGAGGTAGAGGTCTCTCGCCGGACGGTGCTTCGGGACATCAGCTCGCTGCGGGATCAGGGCTTCGTCATCCATTCGGAACCGGGGCCGGGAGGCGGCCTTCAGCTGGAGCCGCGGTCAGTGCAGACTGCGTCACCACTTTCGGTCGCCGAGGTGTTTGCGCTGGTAATCAGCGTCTCCACGATGCAGAACGGGCAGAGCTTTCCCTTTTCCACTCTGGCCGATTCCGGCCTTGCCAAGATCGAACGGACCCTTCCCCCGGAAAAGGTGCGTGAGCTACGCAGTCTTCTCGACAGTCTGCATGTTGGGCGGTTGTCCCCACTCCAAGACATCTCGGGAGCCGGCCCCGTCGATCCTGTCTTGCTTCCCGCTTTCGAGGCTGCCTTCCTTCAGCGAAGACTGCTGCGCTTCAGCTACCAGGATGCAAAGGGCGCGCAAACCGACCGAGAGGTTGAACCGCAAGCCATGCTGATTCTACCGCCGCTTTGGTATCTTGTGGCGTGGGATCCGGGACGCGCCGACTTTCGGCATTTTAGGATGGATCGGATCAGTTGCCCCCTTGTCGTTGACGGGGCAACGTTCCGCAAAAGGCGCGTACCCTTCGAGGACGACGTATGCCCGTTTCGAGACCTGAAGGATCGTGGAGCGTGACTGCGCTTAGCCTATGGCGGCACTCAGGTGCGGGGCTCCTTTCACCCAACGTCCAAAATGAAAGCGCATAACTGGCTTCCGAGTATCAGATAGGAATGACCGATACGGGCCAAAGACGTCATCGCTGAAGGCGGGCATAAAAGATCACAGTAAGGTCGAAGAGTAAGCGTCTCGGCGTTCTGATGGCAAACTTCTGCGGTCATTTTGACCAGCAGAGGAGTCATCGATGTCGAGTAACAGTGACCACCTGATCGCAGCGCTCAGGACCGAACTAATCCGCCAGCAGTACAGCCCGACTGTAGTCCACAATTATTGTGCCTATGCGCGCGGATTCCTTGACCACCTTTTTCTGCAGAACATCCCCGTCGCTGATGTGAGCGAAGTGCAGGTGGCGCAGTATCTGCACCACGCTATCGCGCTGTTCCTGGAACGCCATGGTCGATCTCCAGGGCCATACTGGCACTCGATCCCTCGCTCCGGAATCCACGCGTTGCTGCGGCTCGCACAGGGGCAGTGGCCACCCACGCCGATAGCGACGTGCCCTGCCGACGCACTTCGCTTTGCTATCTGTGAGGAATACGAGACATGGCTTCGAGAGGAACGAGGTCTAGCGGTGGCCAGCATCGACGCGTTGATGTGGGAGGGGCGAAACTTCCTGGCCTGGCAGTTCAATCGGCATGGCATTGATGGTCTGATGACAATGACCGTGGGCGACATCGATTGCTACATGGACATGCGCAGCCCTCACCAAACGCGCAAATCCGTAAAGGATGTAGCGGAGCGCCTTCGTTCGATACTGCGCTATCTCCATCGGACGCGACGTACTGCAATCGACTTGTCGCCGCACGTCATCGCCCCCTTGCTCTATGCCTATGAGGGGGTACCTTCGATCCTTACGCCAGACCAGATCGCCGCGGTTCTACAGACCTCGGGCATGGACAAGACGCCCGCGGGGTTGCGTGATCATGCAATTCTGCAATTGCTTGCCACCTACGGCCTCAGGTCTGGCGAAATCTGTAACCTTCATGTCAAGGATATCAACTGGCGGGCGGAATCGATCCGCATCCGGCACACCAAGACCCACGCCACTTCATATCTGCCGTTGATGGCGCCAGTCGGCGAAGCGGTGCTTGCCTATCTGCAGACGGGGCGGCCTGTGACCGATGCCCGAGAAGTCTTCATCCGTACAAGAGCGCCCTATCGCAAGCTCAGCATGCTCGCCAACATAGTGCAGCGACGACTTAAAGCTGCCGGGGTCAAACCGGCTGGCAAGAACGGCTCCCATATTTTTCGCCACGCTCGTGCAGTCGAAATGCTGCGCGCCGCAGTGCCCCAGAAAGTGATCGGCGACCTGCTGGGGCATCGTTCTGCCGAGTCTACGGCACCTTATTTGAAGCTTGCGACCGAAGATCTCCGTGCCATCGCGCTCGATGTGCCGGGAAAGGAGGTGCGCTCATGACGAAGTGGCCCGACCCTGAGCGCAAGTTGATCGCCCGGTACATTGCAAGCCTCAACCTGCGCACTACGATTAGCCCGATCTATTACAGGCAAGCGCTCAACACATTCCAAGATGTCGCCGAGCGCCACGCCACACTCGACAGAAATATGTTGGTGGCCTGGTTGCGGGTAGCTCCAGGCAGGGCGCTAACGACGCGGCTGCACCGTACCCGGATTGTCAACCGGTTCCTTGATCACCTTGAGGAAACAGGAGCTATCGAACGCAATCCCATCACCGCGCTGCGTGAAGCATGCAATATCAAGCAGTGCATGCCGGTGTGGCGGGCGCTGGCCGACCGCGATCCCGATAACGCGCTTGCCGAACTACACCAGCCAAAGCCATTCGGAAGCATATTGGGCGAAATGCTGGCCGCCCATGTCACGTTGATGCGCAACCGGGGCTACAAGTATCTCACCCAAGCAGTGTGGCTAACGCGGTTTGACCGCTTCCTGCAACTAAATCCTACTCTTCAGGATCAGCCAATCGATGTGATGCTTGAGCACTGGTCGACTGCAAAATCGACACGAAATCATCCGAACGAGTGCGAAAAACTGAAGCGGGTTCTGGGAAAAATTCTCCGCCATCAGGACCCCTCAATCCCGCCGCGCCGACTTGACCCGAGGCCGGGAAAGGACGTGGCCCGGCATTGGCGAAAACCGTATATTTACACACCCGCCGATGTGCGGCGTATGCTTGACATCGCCCGCTCTTACCCGTCACCGCGAGCGCCGCTTCGCCCGTTGAGTACTTACACCATGCTACTGCTTGCCTATTGCGCAGGGCTGAGGCGAAGCGAACTGGCCTACCTTGATCTTGGTGACGTGGACTTCCAGGGCGGCACGATTACGGTCCAGCAAACGAAGTTCTACAAAACCAGGATACTGCCGCTGCCCGACAGCGTGATGGTCGAGCTTCGATCCTATACCGAAGCGCGCCGCCGCGCCGGTGGATCTCAAGATCCAAGCTCGGGCCTGTTCTGGCACGAACAGCGTGGTGATCGTTATTCCAAAGAGGCCGTCGCCTGGCTGCTCGTTGATGTCATCCGCCGCACCGGGCTGAAACCACCACGAGGGCGAACAGGACCTCGCCTGCATGACCTGCGGCATTCGATGGTCGTGAATCGAATTATCGAATGGTACGAGGCTGGCATCAACCCACAGGACCGTCTGCCTTTCCTTGCTACCTATCTCGGTCATCGGGACATCAACTCAACGCTGGTGTACATCACCGTCACGCAGGACCTTCTGCATCACGCCAATGAACGGTTCCGCGTGCTGGGCGCGCCTTGCCTCAACTTCCGTCCGGAGGTGGGTGCATGAGCAAAAACAATCAGTTCCCACACCTGATGCGCGCGTTCTTCTACGAATGGCTGGTCGAACAGCGCAATGCCTCCATCAACACAGTGCGTTCTTATCGCGATGCCTGGCGGCTGTTCCTCCGGTTCGTCGCACAGCGCGCCGGTAAGAAGGTGGCGACAATCACGCTAGCCGATCTTACCGCTGGAGAGGTTATCGCGTTCCTTGGCCACGCCGAACACGAACGCGGCGGCACGATCGGCACGCGCAACTGCCGACTGGCAGCGATTCGCAGCTTCTTCAACTTCGTTGCGACCAGGGATCCTGGATCGATTGCCCAGTGTGTCGAAATCCTCAACATCCCGATAAAGCGTGGACCGGTCTCGGAACCATGCTATCTGGACCCGGCGGAAGTGACGGCGATCCTGGCTCAGCCTGACCGTTCGACACTCGAAGGTATGCGCGATCACGCCTTGCTCTCGTTCCTGTACAACAGTGGCGCGCGAATACAGGAAGCACTGGACCTATGCCCAGGTGCGATCCGCTTCGACAGTCCAAGCTGCGTGCGCCTGATCGGTAAAGGTCGGAAAGAACGCATCTGCCCGCTCTGGCCGGAAACCGTTATCTTGCTGAAGAAGCTGCTCGAACGGCAACCACGAGCGCCAGACCACCGCCTGTTCGTCAACCGGTATGGTGAACCGCTGAGCGCTTCAGGAGTTCGGTTCAAACTCGCCGCTTATGTAAGGGCGGCCGCCGAGACCACGCCGACGTTGCGCGAGAAGCATGTGACCCCGCACGCCTTCCGGCATGCTACCGCTGTGCACCTCATATCGGCAGGCGTTGACGTAACGGTTATCCGTAGCTGGCTCGGTCATGTGAGCCTCGATACGACGAACCACTACGCCAGAGCCAACCTCGAGACAAAACGCAAGGCATTGGAGCAGATTGGCGTTCCCGAAACAACCGGCCAGCAGCCCTCGTGGAAACGCGATACGAGCGTTCTCGCCTGGCTGGATACCCTCTGAAATAATGCGGAGGAACGCGGCCCCAAACCTCGGACTTCAGCCAGTCTGGTTGCGTTCCTCCGCATTATGGGTTGCTCCGGATAACTCAAGGTCCTGACCGACGACAGACGGGCGATCTTCCAGGCGGCGGCGCATGCGCAGCGGGCCGCAAGCTTCCTGCATGGCCTGCAGCCCGAAGCCGATGACGAGCGCCTCGCTGCCTGAGGACCATCAGCGTCGGTCGTTGGCCTCGCCAGCGGCCGGCACCTGTTCGGGTTTCGACGCAGAGAGCGTGTCAGAATCAGCCGTGAGATCCAGTTTGCCCCAGATCGAGGTTTTCCGATCGGCCTGTTTGAGCTTCCGGGACGGCTTGATTTCGACGGTAAACGGCTTTGGCTGCTGACGCATAGATCCTCCAGGCGACGATTCGCGAGCACGACGATAGCCCGAAGAACGGCCAACGCAACGCCCTTGTTCGGGTGTTCCCGGACGTTTGATTTTGACATGTGGCAAGGCAGCGGACCCACCGTTGCGGGATCCGGCTAGCCGTCGGGGCACAGCTGCCATCGCCGTATTCCTTATGCCCCTGAGCCAGGCCACGTCCTTCGCGGGCTCGATGAGGCGTGTCTGATCGAAAACCGGCTTCGCCTCGATCGTCCTCCCGCAACGGCCTTGCAAAACTTTCTTCCCCTGAGCGCGGTCGCGCCCATTCCTCGCGGACCAACAAAGTTTCTCCCGGCCGCCCTCCATTTCATTCCGGCCCCTGGGGTGCGGTCCGATCGTCCCCGATCCTTGCGACAGCCATCGAGGCCGCGATAGGCGCGGCCCGAAACAGCAAAAGGAATACGACAATGGCAACCATCGGCACCTTCACCACCTCCGAAACCGGCTTCAACGGCTCGATCCGCACGCTCGCCCTCAACGTCAAGGCCCGCATCGCCCGCGTCGAAAACCCCTCCGACAAGGGCCCGCACTTCCGCATCTACGCCGGCAACGTAGAGCTGGGTGCGGCCTGGCAGAAGCGCTCCGAGCAGGACCGCGACTACCTCTCGGTCAAGCTGGACGACCCGAGCTTCCCCGCTCCGATCTACGCAACCCTCACCGAAGTCGAAGGCGAGGACGGCTACCAGCTGATCTGGTCCCGCCCCAACCGGGACTGAGGCCCGGACGGTCCCGCCACCAAGGCGGGGCCTCTCCCGTGCTCTGACTTTTTTCCGCCGTTCTCTTTATTGGATGAAAATGGATGGAAAAATGGAGTCCGGTATGTCATATCCCATTCGGATGGAAACGGATGGGATAATGGATGACGGCCCTTGATCTGGCGAAACTGCGTATCACGCCTGAGATCCTATCGTTGATCGCCGAGATCGACGAATTCAAAGGTGCATGGCGAGCGCTCGGTCGTATCGCGCCAGACCGGCTCTCCAGCTTGCGCCGGGTCGCGACGATCGAAAGCATCGGCTCTTCGACCCGTATCGAAGGCGCAAAACTGAGCGACCGAGAAGTCGAAAGGCTGCTCTCGAACCTTCGAATCGGCTCGTTCACCAGCCGGGACGAACAGGAGGTCGCAGGCTATGCCGAGGTAATGGAAACGATCTTCTCCGCCTTCGACACGATCCCGCTTGACGAAAATCACATCCGCCAACTCCATCGGGATCTGCTCGCTCACTCGACCAAAGATGAGCGGCACAGGGGAAACTGGAAAACCCTTGTCAACAACGTCGAAGCCTTCGACGAAGATGGGCGAAGCCTGGGCGTCGTTTTCGCGACAGCATCCCCCTTTGATACGCCGGGCCGGATGTCGGAACTGGTGTCCTGGCAACAGGCCCAGGAGAAGGATGGGACGTTTCACCCTCTGCTCATCGTTGCTGCCTTCGTGGTGGTCTTTCTGGAAATCCATCCTTTCCAGGACGGCAATGGCCGCCTGTCGCGAGCCTTGACCACTTTGCTGCTCCTTCGGGCGGGCTATACCTACGTGCCATACAGCTCCCTCGAAAGTGTTGTCGAGCAGAACAAGGAAGCCTATTACCTCGCGCTTCGTCGAACGCAGGGCACGATCCGGACAGATCAACAGGACTGGAATCCGTGGGTCGAGTTTTTCCTCCGGAGCCTGCAGCGCCAGAAGCAGCGGCTCGAGCGCAAGATCGAGCGTGAACGTATCCTGCTGGGCGACCTGCCGGAGTTGTCGGTCTCGATCCTCGAACTGGCGCGTGAGCGCGGGCGCGTTACGGTGATGGACGCGGCCAAGGCCACAGGCGCAAGCCGCAACACCGTCAAGGATCATCTTCGGGCGTTGACCGAACAGGGGCATCTGACTCTTCATGGAGCGGGTCGCGGGACCTGGTACGGCCTGAACTAAAGCCGGAGTGATTGGTCCGCCGATGCGCCGGGATCGGAGCCATGGCCCAACTGCGCGCGGCCGCCATTGCCACGTCCCTTTGCCAAGGGTCAGCGGCGCTCCATTCGCGGGCTCGATGAGGCATGTCTGACCGGAGAGCGGCTTCGCCTCGATCGTCCTCCCGCAACGGCCTTCCAAAACTTTCTTCCCCTGAGCGCGGTCGCGCCCATTCCTCGCGGAACAACAAAGTTTCTCCCGGCCGCCCTCCATTTCATTCCGGCCCCTGGGGTGCGGTCCGATCGTCCCCGATCCTTGCGACAGCCATCGAGGCCGCGATAGGCGCGGCCCGAAACAGCAAAAGGAATACGACAATGGCAACCATCGGCACCTTCACCACCTCCGAAACCGGCTTCAACGGCTCGATCCGCACGCTCGCCCTCAACGTCAAGGCCCGCATCGCCCGCGTCGAAAACCCCTCCGACAAGGGCCCGCACTTCCGCATCTACGCCGGCAACGTAGAGCTGGGTGCGGCCTGGCAGAAGCGCTCCGAGCAGGACCGCGACTACCTCTCGGTCAAGCTGGACGACCCGAGCTTCCCCGCTCCGATCTACGCAACCCTCACCGAAGTCGAAGGCGAGGACGGCTACCAGCTGATCTGGTCCCGCCCCAACCGGGACTGAGGCCCGGACGGCCCCGCCACCAAGGCGGGGCCAACTGGCCACAAAGACAAGCAGGCGGCAGGCATCGAGCCTGCCGCCTGCTTTTTCGGTGCGATACGGAACCGGAATATGTCTGCTCAGTGGATGCTATCGTGCCGGGAAGAAATGCCGGCCTCGAGGACGAGCGGTTCCCCCAATTTTGCCTCCGCTCCGGTTTCCTGCGCTCCAACAAAATCGGCTCCCCCACTCGCCGGCTCCGCCGGTCGCTTCCGCGCTCCTTGACCCCGTTATCTCTTCCCGCCCCGCCGTCTCGTCTTTCACGAACTCAAGGAGATGAGACGATGACCATCGAACGGCACATCGAGGAACTGCGCGCCGAATTGAGGAACGCCTGCGACGCCGTCGAGCGGGCTCAGGTCGAAGCGGAGCTTCAGCTCGCCCTGGCCGATCTGGCCGTGGCGCTTGCCGAACAGGACGGCATCATCGAAGCCGAGCCGCCTTTCTGAGGCGGCTCTCATTCTGCTGGATCATGAGCCGGTCCGCCGGATCGACCGGCCTCCCGGCTGTCAGGGGTTTCCCCCTCGACACTCTTGCCGGCTCGCGCCGGATACGGTCACGTCCCCTACAGGGCCGTGGGTCTCTTCTCTCTCTGACGTCCCATGGTACTCCAGCAAATCCGGCGTCAAGGACGGCGCGGTCTCCCCCAATTTTTCCGCCGCTGCGCTTCCCGAAAAAATTGGCTCCCCCGCTCGCGAGCCGCGTCCCGCGGTCCTTGACCCCTCTTTGCAACAGAGAGGCCGATTTCCGTCATCAATGAAGGAGATCACACAATGACACCTGACCAGAACCTTGCGCTCTACACCAAGCTTTCCGGTTTCCGGCTCGTCGTCCTCGCCAACCGCTTCGGCTGCGATACCGACGTTTCGCGAAAGCTCCATGAGCGACTGCTCGAAGGGCTCGAGGCGGCTGCCGGTCGTATCCGGACCATCACGGCATTGGAGCGGGCCGGCGACGACGAATATGCCGCGTACCGGCTGGAAGGTGAGACCGAGATCTTCGGGCGCTTCACCATTATCCTGCTGGATGAGCTCGACATCGATTTCGACACGCACGAATACCGCATCAACGGCGGCGATTGGTCCATCGCTTTGACGGCGGACTATACCGGCGTCGACATCGACTATCCGGAACTGATTGCGCTCACCGACGACGAACTCGGCTCACTTGCGCCGATCATCAAGGATATCACGCGGGAAACCGGTATCGCAGTAAGTGCCTCCCGTGTCAGCTACATCAGGTGTCCAGCATCATAATCAATCCGTCGGCGGGCTCGACCATCCGGAGGGCGGCGAGAGCGGCCCTTCGTTGAGATGCCGGCGAGACCATCGCAATGATGGCGAGAACGACCAGTTGAGCCTCTTCCTTTCGACCTGCCGTCATCTCTCATCGGGGATGTTGCAGCCCGTGCGTCGCGACGCAACCTGCCGCCGCCAGAATTTTCCCCGCCGCGCTGCGGCTCCTCGCGAATCAAAATTCAGCCGCCGTCAGGTCCTCCACGTCCGTTACGGCCCTTTGGGTGCGCCCCTCCTTTCGGGCCTGCGCTCACATCCCGCGATGACCGCAATCGACAAGGAGATCCATCATGCAACAGCTCGCTCAATTCCTCGCCGCTACCGGCCGCCGGCTCCACACCCTCGGAAAGGTGATCAGCCACTTCTTCCGCAAGGGCAAGCTCGGCCTGAAGCTTGGCCTCAAGATCCCGTTTTTCGTCGAGATCGAGGTGTCCTTCGAGACCGACTGGAACCGGCGCCGATGAGGCACGCTCACGGCCCGCTTCGGCGGGCCTTTCTCAACTCGCCACGCAGGCGCGCGGACGATACCCGCGTTTTCGCTTTTGTCGGAGCAGATCGAGAAACAGCCGTACGGCTTCCTCTTCCCGACTGAAATGATGGACCATCATCTGCCCCTTGCTTCCGATGCGGCCCCATTTGCGCAGGAGACAGACGTCCCCGAACAGGTTTGGTTCGATCGACATGGCATAGTAGCGGGCCATGTTCTTCGAGGCGTCCGAGCGCTCGACATAGAGATGGTAGGGTTGCGCGATCATGAGGTCAGAATCTCTGATCGCGGGGATCCCGTCCAACGACACTTATGAATCGGTCGGCGCAGATCGATTCATAACGGTGATGACATGCGAAAGGTCGTGACAAGCTTGGGCGAGACGCCGGCGGCGCACGGCTCTGTTCGCGGTGCTCACGGAGCCCGCACACGGTCTCCGCCCCTTGGGCGACGATCCTCTCGCGGATCTCAGCCGCACCATCCATGTCTTGCGCCGTCCCAGTTCCTGGCGAGGCCCTCGTCGACGAGAGTGTCTCCGAGCGAGCGCCCTGCCCGCGTTACGGTACGGAGCTTGCGGCCATACTTGTCTTCGTCGCGCAACCCGGCTGAAAGCGAGAACCTGCCGGCATTGAGCAGCGCAAGCAGGCGCGCTTTCGCCGCCTCGCCTTTGATCCGTTCCGCCTCGCAACGCGGCGGGCTGAGCTCAGGCGTGTCGATATCCGCGATGCGGATTTTCTCGCCTTTGAACCAGAACGTGTCGCCGTCGACGACGCAATTCACATGTCTGCCCCCGCCACAGATTGAAAACGCTTCCGACAGCGAGTCCGTCGTCGGAATTTTGCCCAGAGCGAGGTCACCGGTGAGATCTCCCGCGCCGCCGAAGGCAAGCCATCCTCCCGCAGCGATGCCGATAGCTGAGATGACTGCCATCAGCGATATGCGCGAGATGCTCCCTCCAGATAGCGGTGATTTTCCCCGCAGGCGATGTCGATCATTCCTGCTACCGGACTTCCGCGGCTTTCTGAACGGAACCACATTCGATTTCGCCACTCGCCCGTCCTCTCCTGTTTGCCTCACCCTATATCGAACCCGGTTTCATCTGCGTTTACGGATACGCTCGGCCTCGACCTTCAGTCGGGCCGGCAGTATGGTGTGCGGGAGCGGGGCGCAGTCGGTCCCGCCTCCCCTTCGGGCCACTATGTTGAGGCTCCTGCGGCTGCGCTCTCTCCCGCTCTCGCACGACGAGAATTCCCGAAATCCCACCCCCGGGTGGCCGCTATGCTGATTTCTCCGATACTCTTCATGATCCTTAATCGGCCTTGCTCGTTGCACTGCGCGCCGGCTCGATCGGATGGGTTCCAGCCGTGTTTTCGTGCCTGTGAAACCTGTTCGTTCCGACGCAGGATTTCATGTCGTCGCGCCGGAACCAGATGGCGCGGCCGCATCGGAGCGGTGCGTTCCCGGCCGTAAACACGATCTGCTCATCGGCGCGCATGCGCAGCACCTCGTGCGGCTGGATCAATGGCCGTGCGGCCAATTGCTTGGATCGCGTCCGCGACGATCCTTTCATCTGTGAACTGCGGCTGACCTGGTCGATCTCGACCGTCGTCATGCCGCAACGGCGTGAAATGTAGTCGGCGGTTTCGGGATCGTTGATCGCTGCAAAACTGATCCAGCTCGCGCTCTCGAACCATTTGCTGGCGGCATCGCGTCCACCATAGGTTTCGCGTAGTTGCCCGATCGACTGATAGATCATGACAAGGGTGATGCCATACTTGCGGCCGGCATCGCGCGCCGTCTCAAGGATCCGCATGTAGCCAAGGCGGGCAACTTCATCGAGGAGGAACAGCGCCCGACCCTTCATCGAACCATCGCGATTGTAGATCGCATTGAGGAACGAGCCGATAATGACGCGCGCAAGCCCCGCGTGCGTCTCCAGTGTTTTCAGATCGATGTTGATGAACACGTCCGTGTTCCCATCGGCTAGATCGGCCGTGGAAAACGTCTTGCCCGAAACCAGCGCGGCATAGTTCGAGTATGACAGCCAATGGGTTTCCTTGATTGCATTGGCGTAGACACCGGAGAAGGTTTCGGGCGTCATGTTCACGAAGGCTGCGACATTTTCCTTCACGAAATCCGAGTCCGAATTGTCGTAGATCTCCTGCAGGCGTTGCCGCAGCTTCGGCTCCGGCTCGGAGAGATTGGCGCGAACCTGGCGAAGCGTCTGGCTTTCCTTCTCCGTATGGCCGGACAGGCAAACGTCGGCGATCATTGCCGTCAATAACTGCAAGGCCGAGGCCCGGAAGAAATCATCGCGCACACCGCGCGTGCCGCCGCTGTCGCTCATGATCCATGAGGCGACGGCTGCGATATCCTCCTCCTTGGTGCCGCCGAATTGCCCGATCCAGTCAAGCGCATTGAGGCCGGTCTCCGGGTTTTTGGGATCGAGGACGAACAGGTCCCGGTTCGCGCTCGTCCGGTGGGTTGAGACCATCGGCGCCACTTCGTTCGATGGATCGAGAACTATCAGCGAGCCGCCCCATTTGAGCGCCGTCGGTATCGTCACCGACGTCGTTTTGAAGCCACCGGAACCGGCGAACACGATACCATGCGACGAACCGAAGGATCCGTCGAAGCAGAGCAGTGGCGACTTGCCGCCAGCGCCCCATGTCTCCGGGTCGTCGGCCCGAAACGAACGCGCTGCGGTGCTGTCCTTGTCGACACGATATCGCTCGCCGATGACAATGCCGCCGGTATCTGAAAAGAAGTTTGCCGCTTCCGGCAGCTTCATCCATTCGGCCTCGCCATGCAGCGCCCGCTTGCCGCGGATGCGCTTCGGCTCGGCGCTGGCGAAGGCCGCATTGCCGGCCAACGCGACGCGCAGCGCGAAGCATGAGGCCATCGCCGCCGCCCCAGCTCCGATCAGAGTCGCCGGATCGACATAGGCGAGAATGGACTTGCTCGCCGGAACCTTATCGGTGAGCGCAAACAACCTCATCGTTTCGCGAATTGCGGCGATCAGGATCGTCGCCGCACCGCCGGCGACGACGCCCCATCCAGCCGTCTTGATCCTGATCGCGCCGGCGCTGGCAAACAGGAAGACGATGCCGACGAGCCCTGCACTGACATACGGCAGCGCGATCCCTGCTCGGCCAAGCGTCTGCCGCGCTGCTTCCGTTTTTCCGAAACCGGACAGCCAGTGTTCGATCCCGCTCAACCCAACGGCGACCATGATCATCAATGCGACGGGCGCGATGAAGAGCATGATCCTATTCATCGGCTTTCCCGAAGGCCTCCGCGCCGATCGCCATCAGCCGCGCTCGTTCCATCTCATCGACTTTGAGGCGCTGACGCAAATCGATCAGCGCCCCCAGCAGAAGCGCGCGTTTCTCGTAGCGAAGACCGGCTTTGACGATCAGGCCGCCAAGCTCGATCTTTTCCCGCGTGTCTTGTCTGCGGGCGTCGGACGTGGTGGTGCGCGCCATCCGCTCAAGCCTCAGCAGTCCCGCCCGCAGCCGCGCCAGCCGCGTCCTGCGTGGACGATGCGCTGCTTTCGCCGGCGTTGCCACCCTTCTTCCCTCCGGTCGTAGCTGCCTTTCCTCCGCGAAACCGTTTGGCCAGATCCTCGAAGGCTGCCTGCAGCTCCGCCTCGTCGACCTCGATCTCGCCAAGACCGGCCTTGAGGGCGATCCGGCCGATACGCTCTGCCTCACGGGTCTCGGCGGCCTTAAGCTGCTCCTGGAGCTTGGCGATTTCGTCGCGGATTTTCGAGGATGGCTTCTTCATTCCGTCTGTCTCCCTTGGGTGAGAAAGCTTGTCTTTCGAACCCATTTTTCCGGAGGTGAGTGCGGAACGCACTACTGTGAATCCTACAATCGCCAAAGCGCGAGCTTTGGTGAATGATCCCGGCCGTTCCGAAGGAGCGGATCCGAAGGGCGCAATTATACGTCGCTGCCGCGACGCTCTTGCTTGAGGCCCGTGGCGGGCCTGCCGCTCTCGACGAAACCCTTGATTTCGTTCGCAACCGGGAAAGAATTCCGCCGTGGCCGTCCCCCATTTCTCCGTCAGCGTCGTTGCCCGCGGCTCCGGCCGCAGCGCCGTCTTGTCGGCCGCCTACCGCCACTGTGCCAAGATGGAATTCGCCCGCGAGGCCCGAACGATCGACTACACCCGCAAGCAGGGACTGCTGCACGAGGAGTTCGTCATCCCCGCCGATGCGCCCGAATGGCTGCGCTCGATGATCGCGGACCGCTCGGTCTCAGGTGCCTCCGAAGCCTTCTGGAACAAGGTCGAGGCCTTCGAGAAGCGCTCCGACGCTCAGCTCGCCAAGGATGTCACGATCGCCCTGCCGATCGAGCTGACCGCCGAGCAGAACATCGCGCTGGTGCGGGATTTCGTCGACCAGCACATCACGGCAAAAGGCATGGTGGCCGACTGGGTCTACCATGATGCGCCCGGCAATCCGCATGTTCATCTCATGACGACCTTGCGGCCGCTGACTGCGGACGGTTTTGGCGGCAAGAAGATCCCGGTAACAGGACCGGACGGCAATCCGATCCGCAACGACGCCGGCAAAATCGTCTATGAGCTCTGGGCCGGAAGCATCGACGATTTCAACGCGTTTCGCGACGGCTGGTTTGCCTGCCAGAACCGGCATCTGGCGCTCGCCGGCCTCGACATTCGTGTCGACGGCCGCTCCTTCGAGAAGCAGGGAATTGACCTGGAACCGACCATCCATCTCGGCGTCGGCACGAAGGCGATCGAGCGGAAATCCGATGGCGCTTCCAAGCCCGTGGAGCTCGAGCGTCTCGAACTGCAGGACGCGAGGCGGAACGAAAACGTCAGGCGCATCGACAGGAATCCCGAACTCGTCCTCGCCTTGATCATGCGCGAGAAGAGCGTCTTTGATGAACGAGACGTGGCGAAGATCCTGCACCGCTACGTCGACGACGCGGATCTGTTCCGAAGCCTCATGGTCCGGATCATTCTGCACCCCGACACGTTCCGCATCGAGCGCGAGCGGGTCGAATTTGCCACCGGGTCCAGGCTTCCCGCCAAATACACGACCCGCGACATGATCCGGCTCGAAGCCCAGATGGCCAATCGAGCGGTCTGGCTGTCTCAGCGGTCCTCCCATGGCGTTCGCGACGCCGTGCTGGCGGCGACATTTGCGCGTCATGAGCGTCTGTCGGACGAGCAGAAAACGGCGATCGAACATGTGGCGGGACCTGAGCGGATCGCCGCCGTGATCGGCCGCGCCGGCGCCGGCAAGACGACAATGATGAAGGCGGCGCGGGAGGCATGGGAAGCGGCCGGTTATCGGGTCGTCGGAGGCGCGCTCGCCGGCAAGGCGGCCGAGGGCCTGGAGAAGGAAGCGGGCATCATCTCTCGGACACTTGCGTCGTGGGAGCTTCGCTGGAACCAAGGCCGTGACCAGCTCGATGGCAAGACGGTGTTCGTTCTCGACGAGGCCGGCATGGTGTCGTCGCGGCAGATGGCGCTCTTCGTCGAAGCGGTGACGAAGGCTGGCGCGAAGCTCGTCCTCGTCGGCGATCCCGAACAGCTTCAACCGATCGAAGCCGGTGCCGCCTTCCGCGCGATTGCCGATCGGATCGGCTATGGCGAACTCGAAACCATCTATCGCCAGCGCCGGCAATGGATGCGCGATGCTTCGCTCGATCTCGCGCGCGGCAAGGTCGGCAATGCGATCGATGCCTACCGGGCCAACGGCAAGATAATAGGATCGGATCTGAAAGCCGACGCGGTCGACAACCTGATCGCCGCCTGGGACCGCGATTACGACCCGGCAAAGACGTCGCTCATCCTGGCTCACCTACGCCGCGACGTGCGCATGCTCAACCAGATGGCGCGCATCAAACTCATCGAACGCGGGGTTCTCGGCGAGGGCTCCATGTTCAAGACAGCGGATGGCGATCGTAACTTTGCTGTCGGCGACCAGATCGTGTTCCTGAAGAACGAGGGATCGCTCGGCGTAAAGAACGGCATGCTGGCGAAGGTCGTGGAAGTGGGACCGGGGCGCATCACCGCGCTGATCGGTGATGGGGAGAATGCCCGCCACGTGCTGGTCGAACAGCGCTTCTACAACAACCTCGCTCACGGCTATGCCACGACCATCCATAAGAGCCAGGGCGCGACGGTTGACAAGGTCAAGGTGCTCGCTTCCCTTTCGCTTGACCGCCATCTCACCTATGTCGCCATGACCCGTCATCGTGAGGACCTGGCCGTCTATTACGGGCGCAGATCCTTCGCGAAGAACGGCGGGTTGATCCCGATCCTGTCGCGAAGGAACGCGAAGGAAACGACTCTCGATTACGAGAAGAGTGCCTTCTACCGGGAGGCGCTTCGCTTTGCCGAAGCGCGTGGCCTCAATCTCGTCAACGTCGCCCGAACTCTGGTTCGCGATCGGCTCGAATGGCTCGTCAGTCAGAAGCAAAAACTTGCCAATCTCGGTGTCCGCCTTGCGTCCGTTGCCGGCAAGCTCGGGCTTGTCCGCGGCGCCGCACAGTCCCCAACCCAACCCAGCACCAAGGAGGCAAAGCCGATGGTCTCGGGCATCACAACCTTCGCCAAATCCGTCGACCAGGCGATCGAGGACAAGGTCGCCGCCGATCCAGGATTGAAGAAGCAGTGGGAGGAGGTCTCGACCCGCTTCCATCTCGTCTACGCCCAGCCGGAACGCGCGTTCAAGGCAGTCGATGTCGACGCGATGCTGAAAGATGAGACTGCCGCGAAATCCACGCTGGCGACGATCGGATCGAACCCTGAACACTTCGGTGCGCTGAAGGGCAAAACCGGGATGTTCGCCAGCCGCGCCGACAGGCAGGAGCGCGAGAATGCTGAGACCAATGCGCCGGCCCTGGCCCGCAATTTGGAGCGCTATCTGCGCCAGCGCGCGGAGGCGGAACGCAAGTTCGGGGTCGAAGAACGTGCCGCTCGTTTGAAGGTGTCGATCGATATTCCAGCGCTCTCGGCTAACGCTAAGCAGACCCTGGAGCGCGTTCGCGATGCGATCGACCGGAACGACTTGCCGGCCGGCCTCGAATATGCGCTCGCCGACAAAATGGTGAAGGCGGAACTGGAGGGTTTTGCCAAGGCGGTGTCCGAGCGTTTCGGCGAGCGGACCTTCCTGTCGCTTGCGGCCAAGGACCCCAATGGGCAGACCTTCAACACCCTGACCTCAGGAATGACAGCCGGACAGAAGGCAGAGCTCCAAGGTGCTTGGAATTCGATGCGGACGGTGCAGCAACTCGCCGCACATGAGCGCACGACCGAGGCGCTGAAGCAAGCGGAGACCTTGCGCCAGACGAAGAGCCAGGGGCTCTCGCTCAAATGAAGACAGCCGTGTTTACGTTCAGGACGCCACGCGCTCAAAGGGCGCATGCTGTCGTGCTCTTGGCCTTCGCGGCATCCATCGTTGGCGGCGGTGTTGCTGCCGCAATCGTCGGCGGCTTTCGCATCAACCTGACACCGAGCGAACCCCTCGGACTGTGGCGTATCGTGGCGCTCGGTCGCCCGGTGTCTCGTGGTGACCTCATCTTCATTTGTCCCCCGCAAACGACAGAAATGCGGGAGGCGAGAGAACGTGGTTATCTTCGCTCCGGCACCTGCCCAGGCGGCGTCGCGCCACTCATCAAGACTGTCGTCGCCGTTGCCGGCCAGCATATCGAAATCGGCGCTGGCGTCACGATTGATGGGCGACCGGTCCCTTCGTCCGATCTGGCAGAGCGGGACGGCAACGGCCGGCCGATGACACCATTTGCCGGCGGCGTTGTGCCTGATGAAAGCGTCTTTCTCCATTCACCCTTCAGGAGCTCCTACGACTCCCGCTATTTCGGGGCCCTGCCCGCATCCGGGATTCTCGGCCTGGCACAACAGGTGCTCACCTATGCGCCGTGAGCAGCTCCAGCCAACCGCATTGATTGTCGTTTCAATCGTCGTCGGGACGGTGGGATGGGGTGGCCATGTCCTGCTTCTTCCGCTCGCGTTCACGTTTCCGATCCTCTGGGCGCTTGCGCGAACGAGAGCGATGTCCGCGTTTGTCTCGGCCGGCCATTTCCTGGCCGCATCTCGTGGATTGCCGCAGGGCGTTGCCAACTTCTATTCGTCGGACCTCTGGCCTGGATTATTGCTCTGGCTCTGTGCGTCCGCCGGCTTCGTCATCGTGCACACCGTCCTCTGGACGAAGCGGACGGGTGCTCGTCCGTGTCGCTATCTTCTGGCAGCGGTTCTGATGGCCATTCCGCCATTCGGCATCACCGGCTGGGCTCATCCGATCACCGCCGCGGGCGTGCTGTTTCCGGGATGGGGATGGTGGGGGCTGGTTGCCGCGACAGCCGGCCTCATAGGCCTCGTAACCCGCATATGGCCAGCTGTCGCGATTGTCCTGGCAGGCTTTTGGATCTGGTCCGCCGCAACCTGGGACGAACCGAAACTACCGAAAACCTGGCAGGGGGTCGACCTCGAAATGGGCGCTTCGCTGGGGCGGGACGCCAGCTTGCAGCGTTACCGTGATCTGATTGCCACGGTGACGGAGCGGGCATCGGGCGGCACCCGCACGCTTGTGCTTCCCGAAAGCTCTCTGGGCTTCTGGACGCCGACCGTCGAACGGCTCTGGGTGCGAGCTCTGCGGGCAACTGACGCCATCGTCATCGCCGGCGCGGCAGTTGTCGATGCGGGCGGATACGACAACATTCTGATCGCCATCTCCGGCGACGATGCGCAAATTCTTTATCGGGAGCGCATGCCGGTGCCAGGCTCGATGTGGCAACCTTGGCGTCCCTTGCTCGGTGAGAGCGGCGGCGCGCGAGCGCACTTCTTCGCGAATCCGGTCGTGACCGTTGCCGACAGTCGCGCCGCACCCCTGATTTGCTACGAGCAGCTGATCGTCTGGCCCATTCTCCAATCCATGATCCACGATCCGGACGTCGTCATTGCCGTTGGCAACGGCTGGTGGACCAAGGGGACATCGATCGTGGCTATCCAGCGCGCCAGCACGCAAGCCTGGGCGCGCCTGTTCGACAAACCAGTCATTCTTTCCTTCAACATCTGAGTTCCAAGGAGCCCGTATGCTCGATGCTGCCCTGATCCAACAATGCGCCGATCCGTCGCTGAAGCCGGCGATCGTCGAGCAGTTCGTGACCGCTGCAGGCGCGAATGATCCCCTTGCCGTCACGGTCAAATCAGGTGGCCGATTGATCCTCGTTCCGAAGGCGACAACGCAGGACGAGTCGATGGCGATTGTCCGGCAGTATGTCGGCCAGGCCGTGGTACGTGTCGGCCTCACGCAGTTTCCGGCGGGCGTCGGCGTGAAGGACGCGGCCGATCTGAAGCCCGATCTGGTCGACGCCTGCCAAAACCTTCGAAGGGGAACGGCGATGTTCGCCAAGATCTTGCGGATCGTTGCCAAGTGGTACGGCAATCCCAAGAGCGACGACGTGTTCCCCCAGATCTTCGACGATGCGGTCTATGCCTGGAAGACCGGCGAGTTCGAGGGCGTGAGCGTCTTCCAGGCGGACGATCCCGGAAAAAGCATTACGATCGACAACGTGTTGCCGGCAGTCCAGGACAAGGCCAGCGTGGACATACCGCCTGCGAATACAAACACTGAAAGTATCGAGAAAGGCGAAAGCGTCGGATCAGCGGAGATGCGGATCGACCTGTCGAGAATTGGGGGCAAATGATCCCAAGTGGAGGCGGCTATGCCTCCGGAAGCGAATAACGCGTGAGAACAGCGTTTTCGCCGTCGAGGGTCACTTCGATGACTTCGTTGACCATAGCCTGCTCCCCTGCCAAATCCTGCAGTATGAGGGCAAACAATTCTCGTTGCTGCGCGGGAAGCACCTGCGGGACAATGATCACCAGGCCCGCATGCAATTCCTCTTTCGCGTACAGCTTCCGGAAGTCGCGGGCATTGTTCGTTACGAACGTAAAATCCTCCTCGATGATCCGAGGCATCAGATCCCAGTCGGTTTCGCCGCTCAGTCCCAGCCAATTCACATGGAAGCAATCGTGGCCGTGCGCTTGCGCCACGGCCACGAGAGACGTGTGAAGGCATTCATCGATAAGAAACTTCACGAGGTCGAGCCAGAGGGTTTAGAGACGTTCTCGTTCCGAAGGCTCAGGCGCTTCACGGATTTCACCTTCAGGCCCTGCTCCGAAAGCTTCCGCGGCCGTCCCCTGGCGGGATGGGCCGCAGCCCAGATCTCGGCAAGGTCCACCATACGCTCGGTGACGGCAGGATAACCCTCGACGATTTCCGCCGTGCTTGCGCCCTGGATCTTCATCGCGGCAATCGTTCGCACGGGAACACGGGTTCGCTTGAAAACCGGTTCTCCGCCAACGACGCCTTTCACGCTCTCGATCATCCGTTCTGCTTCTCGAAGTGCCTCGGCGCGCGCGGCCAGCTGCTCCCGTGCTCGCGCGACGTCGACGATCAGATAGTCGTCCGCCCTGACGGTATCGGCATCGGGGTTCTGATCGATGGTGTCGAACATGCGTTTGCGTCGCTCGGCGGACAAGATCGATCCGACGCCATACCAGAGCTTCAACCGAAGCAGATCATCATCGGTGAGTGCTCGCCCCGTGCCGCCGATGAGATGTGTCGCGATGATCCGCTTGTCGATCGCATTGTGCACCGACTTTACTGCGATCTCGCTAACTGCTGCAGCCTCGGCGGGCGTGTAGGCGTGTGAGGTGCTGGTCATAATCATTCTCCTTGTGGAGAATATATAATGCGGCCGACGCTCGTGTAAAGCCTTTGATCAATGATCTCTGTGGTCAAGCTGTCCCGACTGGTCAATGCACATTGGCCTCGAAGCGAAAACCGCCTCTAAACCGTAAAAATCCAGTCCACCATGCGCGCGATTTGCAGATCAGTTCGATTTGGTCACGAGTTCGGCAGGTTCGACACCCAGTGCTTCTGAAATCTGGCCAAGGACCGTTAGGGTTGCCGACATTTCGGCGCGTTCAATGGCACCGATATGGCGTGCGCTCAGGCCTGTGCGGTGCGCCAGTTCCTCCTGCGTCAGTTTCTTGCCATGACGTATTCGACGCAAATTGACCGCCATGACCTCGTTGAGATCCATGACGTGAGCGGAACCTGAATCGGAATTATTGTTCTAGGAACTATAGTTCCGATTCGACATGTCCTGTGATATTGGGGGCAATCGATCTTCGACGGATTTGCAATGTTGGTCTTATGATAGTCTGTAGCGCGGCCGCACAGTGCGGGACCAAAGCATCGTTTCGAGTGGTGAAGGAATGAGTTTCGAGGAAAAACGAATGAACGATGCGGAGTCCTCTGAGACCGACAAGAGCGAGCGGGATCCGCGGTTCTGTTCGATGCCGAAGGAAGCGTTGGAGGAATTGGCGGTGTCGGCAATACACGAACACCGCCGGCTGCTCGCCGCGGATGAGGCTGTCTACGAGGAATGGACTCGCGCGAGCGGCGACCCCTCGGTTTCCAGCGACGTCCTGGCAAACCTGCAGGATGAATACATTGCCCGTCAGAAGAAGTCCGAAGCCCAGCAGGAAGAGCTGTCGCAGATCATCGACGCACTTGGCTACATCCCCGACGTCCCATTGGACGATTCAGCACGGTGTTTCGAACATACAATCCGGCCATCAGTATCATCGTATCGGGCGGAGAAGACTGGAAGCTAGCTCGTTGTGTTCATGTTGGTATATTGCCACCCATAAATTCGACGCCCAGTTCATTAAACCTACGCCAACGTATTTCACATTGACGCCGAGAACCGCCTTCCAGCGCCAGCTCGAACACGTTGGGAAGTTCCATCGTCGTTTCCATGACCAACCGGGCGCCACCTGCAGACAGATTGCGGATCGTGCAATCCCGCGTGGCCACGCCGTTGTTATAGATGATACGCGCGCCCTTGAAGGCGCGTATTCTGGGGGACGCCCGCCGCTCATCCACGGCAGAGCAAACCGTCGGGACGTGCAACGTGGTATGGAGCCCCGTGCGGCCACATCAGTAGTTGGTGTAGCATGCTTCGGCTTTCAGCTGAGTGCCGCCCGCCAGGGACGTCAGGAGATTTGGCACAACGGTCGTGAACTCGTATTCGATCCTCGCCTTTGAAAGACCTTCCAAACCGTTGCAGCTGGCACTGCGATCGAGAGTGATCGCCGTCGGATCAAGTTGGATGAGCCACCCCGCCGCTTTGGACTTCGCAAATGCGATCGCATTCTCCGAGCTGTAGGCTCCACCGTCTTCGCATTGGATCTGCGGTATGCCCATGCAACGCGCCGTGGCGATTGCTGTTTCGTGAAGAGCATGGGTCGCCCAGAACAACCGGGCAAATTCGATCATACCAAACAGCAACAACAAAAAGACCGGCGCGACCAACGCAAACTCAACGGCGCTGGCGCCGGAACGTTCACGAATGAACCTGCGTATGGAATACCTCATTTCGTCTGCACCATTGCGTTGGCGGCAATGGAACCGTCCTTGACGACATCGAACATCGTGAAGAACGGGGTATATGCCTGCTTTGCCGTTACAGCGACATAGCGTCCGGCACGCCCGCCGTCAGGGCAAGACGAGTTGCAGGTGACTTGCGACCCCCACTCGACAGATGCGGCATTCCCCTTCGGGCAATAGCAGGCATTGGCCTGACTGGAGACGCCACCGATCTTGATCGTCGCCCCGTCATAACTGGCCTGCGGACCGTTATTGACCTGTATTGCCGCGGTGGCATCGCCCCGATAATTGCTGGCGATCATGAGGGCAAGATTCTTGGCCAGTTCGCTACCGTTGCTGCCATCGACCTGGTCGGCATGGGCGATTGCATAGCTGGCGCTTGCCGAGACGGCCGCCTCCAGTTGAAATCGCGAGAACACCAGCATTCCCAGATCGACACTCGCCACGAAGACGAGAGCGAAGATGGGAACGACCAAGGCAAATTCGATAGCAGCATTGCCCTTTGTGTCTTTCAACACAAAAAGCGGATGGCCAAGGCGAACGCGTGCTCGCAGCGCCATTATTCTCAGAAACGTCTTCATTGGACCAAGGCCACCTTTCGGGTTCCACTCAGTTGCGTACATTCGGACATCGCTTGGGAGCCGCCGGATAGCGAGATGCTCGTGCCGATCAGTTGCAGACAGCCGTTACCCGCGTCCCCGAGCTGACCACCACCGCCAAAATCGATCACGCCATTTGGAAAATAGAAGGCGCCCGAGATTTTCGCTCTGCCGCCGGAGGTGATCTCAGCGCCTGTCGTATTCTTGGAAGACTGCGGACCGATAACCGCCAATTCCGCATAGGGGCCGGATTTCGGGGCGTTGAGCGTGATGGCGTTGCCGCCGGTCAGGCAGAATGACTTTCCGCTACATTCCCAATCAGAAGGTGTTTCGGTGCCTGACAGGACGATGGTGACGTCCTTGCCGGAGACCGCGACGTTGTCGCTGCATGCGGAGCCGCCGGTATTCACCGAGAAGTACCCGTCAACGGTATAGGTACCAGCGCCAAGTCGTGCACCGCCTGCCAGATTGACGTTTCCGGATATGTCATGCTCGGCGCTTGCGGGGATGGTGATGCAGCTACCGCCACCACCGCCGTTCAGATCTCCGTTCAGGCGGAAAACACCCTTTCCGGTGCTGGCATCCGCCATGACCGTGATGGAGCCGCCATCAAGCCCGATGGCGTTGTCGCCGCTGGATTTCCCGATGGTGTAGCTGTTGGACGTACCGGCCCCGAGTTTGAGTGTGGCGCCTGCACCCGTGTAGAAACCTGCGTCAAACACGAAGGCGCTTGGTCCATCTATGGTGACTTTGCCCGAGGCACAGAGGCTATAGCGGGCATCACCACATTTCTCGCCTCCCATGCCGAAGTGGAACGAACCAGTTCCAAATGTCAGGTCCGCACCATAGACCCCCTTCTCGACGTTGAACGTGCCGTCACCGAATTCGAGCTTCGTGCCGAAGTCGTTCTGAATCCTGCCCGAGAAGTTATAGACTGTCGACTTGACCCCCGAGACGTTGAACTTCACCTGGAGGTTGCCGTGGACAAGCAACGAGCCGATGTTGATCTTGGAACCGCTGCAGGTCACATCCCACTTGTCCATCCAGTACTGATTGTAGTTGGCCGGATCGTAGCTGCATCCAATGGCCTGCAGGGCGGCGGCAGTGTCCGGGGGTGAGGTGCTGCCACCGAACTCGATGTCCTTGCCTTTGGTGACCGAAGCCTCAGTCGGCCAGGACGCCTTCCGAATTATGTCGAGGCGAGCATTGAGTTCCGCCACGCCCGCGTGATTTTCCAAGGGATCGGAGGTGTACTGCTTGGTGACGGGAGCTTCGCTGCCGTCGCCTTTCACAATGTTCGCTGTCCACGGACAGGGCTGCGAAGAACCCTCAAAGTAGGTGGCACTCTTGGCTGTGATCTTGGTACCACATGGTGCGATCAGATCGTTGTTAGAGGCCACGTAGCAATTTGGCGCGCCGACCTGGACACCACCGGAAAGCGTCACGCCTGTTCCCGATTTATCAAGCGCGATGATGCAGGCACTTTCCGCCGCGCCAAACGAAGAATAGGCCTCTGCTGCGACGTCAAGCTGAGGTTTCACCCCTAGAACCGGCGCCAGAAACAGCGTGTTCGTCGTCTTCACCTCAACGTATACCGCCTGGAGCTTTTCGTTTTTCGGTGACGCCGCAAGCGAGACGGAAACGTTCGCGGGATCGACGCCGTTGAGCTTCGCAACATTGAGCGCGGCAGACCTCATCCGATCCTGCGAGCTTGTTTCACTATAGGCGAGCGCGCCCGCGTAAGATGCCAGATCAGCAGTGCGCTGATTTTCGTCCCGGACCAGCAACCCGTATCCATACTCGACGGACAAAGCAGCAAAACCAATGATGACCGGCAGCAGTATTGCCGCCATGATCGCGATGCCGCCGTGCCGGTCGGCGCTCAAACGTAAAATAAGGTGGTGAATAATCTTCATGGTCAAAATTCTCTTTGGGAGCCATGGGCCAGTGCAAACCTGATGGCCGGGCGCCTTTGCTCTTCATATTTTTTGTCTGGCAAATGGCGACCCGGCTCCGTTCCACGAGGGACCCCAAAACAGGGTTCTCGCTCCAGCGATGGGACCGAAAAACGAAGTGCTCTGCGCTGTTCCTGGCTGCACTTCACCGCGAACGCGGACAGAGCCCGACGGAATGGACACCACTGAGCAATCGCTCAGTCCGCGTTCTCAGAACGCCTCCCAATCTCCGGTAGCGATTGCTGCATTGCCCTGACTGGCAAATGTTTCACGCAGTTTCGACCGAAGGTCGCGCGCCGGAGAGGACGCCGCGTGCACAGTGGCTTTCCCAACAGGGCGAGGACGCGCGATCGAACCTCGGCCGGTGTTGAAATCGCTGAGCATACCCGTGATACGGCTGACCTCCTGGACCAGAGCATGGCTTGCAGCAGTGGATTCTTCCACCATCGCGGCGTTCTGTTGCGTTCCCTGATCCATCGTGTTGACGGCAGTATTGATCTCCTGAAGAGCGGTCGCCTGCTCGCTGGATGCCCTGACGATCGCCCCGATGTGACGGTCGATCTCTTTCACTTCGCCGACGATCTCCGTCAGAGCTTCACCGGTCTGCCCGACCAGCGATACACCTTCCTTTACCTGCTCGCCGGAATTGTTGATCAGTTCCTTGATCTCCTTGGCGGCCTTGGCCGAGCGTTGCGCCAGTTCGCGGACTTCCTGGGCGACAACGGCAAAGCCCTTACCCGCATCGCCGGCCCTTGCGGCTTCGACACCCGCATTGAGCGCCAGGAGGTTGGTCTGGAAGGCGATCTCGTCGATCACCCCGATGATGCTGGAGATTTCCCGCGATGAGCTGTCGATCGCACCCATGGCGGAGACGGCCTGCTGAACAATCTGGCCGGACTTTTCGGCGCCTGCACGGGCCTTGGCAACAAGGTGCCCAGCCTCTTCCGCGCGTCGGCTCGAATCCTTGACAGTTGTCGTGATCTCCTCCAGCGCCGCCGCCGTCTCCTCGATCGAGGCGGCCTGTTGTTCGGTGCGCTTGGCGAGATCATCGGCGGCAGAGCGGATCTCCTGCGCGCCGGCGCTGATCTGGGTCGCGGCACCATCAATATGCTGGATCGTCGTCGACAGCTGTTCCAGTGCATTGTTGAAGTCGTCTCGCAGCACATGATAGGCCGCCGGTAGATCGTCATCGATCCGGTAGCTCACATCCTTGGCGGCGATTGCCGCCATCGCCTTGCCGAAACAGTTGCAGACGAGCTGACGCTCCGCGTCGATGGCTTCTGTCTGGGCCTTCTGCTTGGCGATCTCCGCCTCGTCGATATAGACGGATATCGCCAGGTCCATGTCCAGCATCACGGCCTTCACGAGACCGGCGAGTGCTTTGCCGAACTCTGCCGGCTTCATCGTCTTCTTCGAGAACATCCCGCCCTTCGGGAATATCTCTTCGACGGCGCTGTTGATCAGATGGTCGAGAATGATGGCGTATCCACCGATATACCATTGTGGCTCCAGGCCGATGCGGGCATGCACCGTGCCAATCGTCCGCACCTTGGCAACATAATCCTCGTTGAAGTTGCCGTCCGCGATATTGACCCAATGACCCATCTGTGCGCCCTTGGCGCGGGAAATGTGATCATCGGAGGAGAAGAAGCGGCTGGCTTCGGGGGTTATTCGCAGTTGCGTGTAGAATTTGTCGAGGCCATGTGGCAGTTCGCGTTCGACGAGGGCCTTCAGCGATCGGATCCCGGCGCGTCCTTCCTGATCGAGTTGCATGAAATCGAGACGACGCTCGACACTCTGACTTTTTGACTTTGAGACTACAGCTGCAGCACTCTGGACGGAGTTGCTGCAGGTATGCATGGCGGACTGGCTCGACATTCCCGACCTCGATTAAAATGGCTGAAACGGTGATCGGGCAGTGCCTCAATCACGTCGAAACCCGTCATCATGTCCGGCTTTGGCGCTCATCCGCCTTTCTCGACGACCCCAAATTTGGCCGACCTGGTTAATTTGGTGTTAACCGAAACCCATAGGTGCTTGACCCTTCACCCTTAGCTGCGCCCATGGGACATCGCGTGCGAATTTCGGATATTATCGGCCGATACTGTCGGGATGAAAAATGAGCGGTCATTCCGACGCGATCAATTGCTTGGCAGGCACACGACCGCCACCGCATGTGCTATGCTCGGCTCATCTACCTCCGCGGCCCGCTCTGGCACTCCGGCCGTTGCGAGTGATCAGCGCTCACTTCCCCTGATGAGCCTATTTCTTGCTTAGGACAGCATAAAGCTGCTCCTGAGCGCTTTCGACGGGTATGCGATCATCGTCGAAAAAGTTCGCAAGAACCGCGATAAATGCTTCGGACATCTGGGCGGGCATTGCCATGGATTGGGCGCTAACGTCGCTGTTCCTTGCGATCATTTCCAATCCAAGACGACCACAGCGATCAAGGTTACTCGGATCCACGTCTGTCCGTACGGGAAGTGATCCCTTGAGCCCGCTGAAAGCAACCTGATTGACCGGGTCCATGACCACGCGGGCAAAATCCCGCTGTGCTTTGATTGAAGCTTCGCGATTTGTAATCGGGAAGGCGAAGGCATCGACGACCATGAAGTAGGCGATTTCCGTACCCGGCACGAGGCTGCATTGGAAGTCCTTGTCCAAGACATAGCCTCTTGTCATCAGTTCTCCCTTGGCCCAATCACCCATGAACTGCATGCCGGCATCCCCGCTTCCCACCGCCGCAGCAGCATCCGCCCAGGTTTTGCCCACCCGCCGCTGCGCAGGCTCAGCATAGCTGGACAGTCGTCGCAACATCGAGAGCGCTTCAGCCATCCGGGGATCACGTATCATCGACGCGTCACCCCGGATTACGCGGGCATATCCTTGCGAACCCAGCTGCTGGTACATGATGTTATTGAATATGAGCGAGATCTCCCAGCGGCCGCCTCCCAGTGCGAGAGCAACATGCCCCTCCTGTTTTATCCTGTCGGCAGCGCCAATAATTTCCTCCCACGTCCTCGGCGCCGGAAGTCCCAGCCGATCAAAGAGGGCCTTGCTGGTCCACAGCCAGTTCTCGGCATGAATGTTCGTTGGTGCGAAGTAGATCTTCCCCTTGAAGCTTATCCGATCAACCACGGTCGCAGGTAGCACCTCACGCCAGCGGTCTGCCGCGGCAACCTCTTCCAGATCCAGGACGATTCCCATTTCCGGCAATTCCCGGGAACCTTCATTGGCGTTCCACTGCATGACCGCGGGTGCGTAGCCGCTGGCGACGCGATCACTCACTGTGCGTTGAACGGCAACCTTGTTTTCCATAGGAAGATCGATCCAACGGTTTCCCGCACGCGACCAAGCATCCCGAAACACGTCGAGCGCTCGTGCCTCACTCTTCGACACCCAATAATGGACGACATCGATGGCGCCGCGCTCGTCTGCCGAAACAGGACTGGAGGGCAGGCCAAATACCAGTGGCGCAAGAACCAGACCAAGATGCTTTGCTTTGTTTGAAAAGGTCATTTTGCATTTGCTCCGGAATGATGCGTCAATGTGCGCCCGCGGCGACCGGGTGGATTGTTTCGACAAACGGTACGAATTGGACCGCAGGAATGTGAGAGACCGCAATCTCAGCGGGCGCGGGTTTGCCGAACAGGTAGCCTTGACCCAGCTCGCAGCCGATCTCGAGAAGGAAGCGGCTTTGGGCATCCGTCTCGATACCCTCGGCGACGCATCGTTTTCCGAGATTGTTGGAGAGGTCCACGATTGCGCGGATGATTTGTGCCGACCGCGGATCCGTTTCGATGCCGGAAACGAAGCTACGATCGATTTTCAGTTCGTCGAAGGGGAAGTCCCGCAGATGGACCAAGGAAGCAAACCCAGTGCCAAAATCGTCGAGCGACACGGAAACGCCCTGTCGACGAAATCCCTCCACAGCGTTGAGAATCCGCTGGGAACCTCGGTTGAGGAATACATCTTCTGTGATCTCGACAGAAAAATCGCTCCATTCAAGGCGGTTTTCTCGGATTACCTTCGCAAAGATATCATAGCTTTCGTCCGTCAGGAGAAGCATCTCTGGCAGGTTGATGGCGACGGTGCCGGGCGCCAAGCCGGAACGCTTCCAGAAACGAAGGTCACGGCCAACAGTCGATATGACTGCCTTGGTCATACCCTTCATGAGTTGGGTGCCATCCATCAATGGCAGGAACCGACCGGGCGGCAGCAATCCGAAACATGGGTGCTGCCAGCGCACCAGCGCCTCAAACCCCACATGCTTGCCTGTGAGGAGGTCGACCTTTGGCTGATAGTGAACGACAAACTCCTGTCGGTCGGCTGCGGTGGCAAGTGCAGCCAAGAGCTGAGTGTCCTCGATCCGGTTGGCAAGTGCAGCTTCGTCGATGACGACGGCGGCACTACGTTCCCCCTTGGCGGCGTACAAAGCCACATCGGCCGCTTGCAGCAGACCGGTGCCATCATTTGCATGAAGAGGCGCGATAGCCCCACCAACGGATGCCGACGTCCGAAGAATTCGCCCCTCGAAGACGATATCTTCGGCAATGGCCTGCCTTATGCGCTCCGCAATAGAAATTAATAATGACGCATCCGTCACGCCAGGAAGAAGCATCGCGAATTCGTCTCCCCCAAGACGCACTGCCGTATCACCTGCACGCACAACCTGCCGAAGCGCCTCTGCGACATGCCGGAGGATCGCATCTCCGGCAGTATGACCGAAGCTGTCGTTGATACCCTTGAAGTGATCGAGATCGACCAGGAGTATTGAAAAACCCGGATCCTTGCGTCCGAGTTCAGAGACAAGATGCGTAAGAACGGTGTTGAACTGGGAGCGATTGCCAAGCCCCGTCAAACCATCCGTATGCGCAAGATGCTCCAGTTTGGACTGGTAGTCTACGGTCCGGAAATGCTCATTGCGCAGTTTCTGCAGCAGGGGGCGGAACACCAGCGTGGCTGTGACGAGGACGGTCATTGCGATGAGCGCAAGAAGACACACGCCCGCAAGTTTCGCGTTGTAGACACTGAGCGTGCTTCGTTCGTGAGTACGCTGACTGAGATCTGAAAATCCGCGCATCAACATGCTGTCGGATGCTGCCGCAAAATCTATCGCTCCCCAGAACGAATATCGATCCCGCCTCTCTTGCGTGCCGGCCGTTGCGATTTGCTCAGCTCGCCCAAGGAATTCCACTACAGACTTGCCCAAATCCTCTCTTGCGCGCTCAAACGCCTCGTCCTGGGGGAGTAGACGTTCAAGGTAGTTCCCCTTGATTTCTGCATGCATGGTTTCCAACCGGCTCGCCACGGAGCGGAGGTCCGTAATTGCCTGGAGGATGTCGTCACGCATCGCATCGACAATATATTCGGGCAGCTTGAGGTCAGCCGAAGCGCGCATCAGAGCACGGGTCTGGTTGGCGAGTTGTTGAAACCGTATGAACTGATTGCTGGTCAGAAAGCTGATGTTCTGCTGCAGCGAGTGGCGGTCCAGCGCCACCAGCACCGTCGCGCACGTAGCCCCGATCAACAACATCATAATGATGACCGTGTTAAGGTATTGCCGGCTGATCGACCGAATATACCGACCCATGGACTTGTTGTGTTCGCTTATGAGCTGTCCAGCAAACGGCATCTCATCAGCCCTCGCCGGCAAGTTCGGAGGCAGCACCCCGCCCGTTCGCGGCCCAGAGACCAAACTCCGTATGATCCAGCAATTGAATTCGAGGTGCGGCAGCGCCTTGCGATGCAGAAGCAGTTATCGCCATGCGGATCTCTTCGAGCTGTGCATAGACCTCCAGAATCTGGTCACGTACAGCCCGCAGCTCAGGGGATGAATGCTGTTGGAACCTGGTACTGGGAAAGGAAATGAGATTAGACATTTTGAGAGTATTCCCCTAAATCATGCAATTCGTTGGTCTTTCAGCGCCACCAGCATTGTGACATTCCATCTCCTTCCCGCACGCCTTCCAGTAGCGAATAGCCCTCACGGCATTTCGCAACGACGCTGTATTAGGAGAAATTGGGAACCGGCGGATCGTAAGGATGAGCTGACGCAGTAGTCTCGATGGCGGTGAAAGTTGATATCGACCAGGCACAGACCCCGGTCGTATCGAAATCCGACATCCTGCCAGCCCCGGCGTTCATCCGCCTTTCCGATAAAGCCCAGAATTGGGCTCAATTGTAAATTTGTGATTAATCAAATATTGGCCAGATGAAGGCGAACAAATAGGTTGCGGATTTCGGATATTCGGCACGCCACAGGGATATCCGGGAAGAAAGCGACCGTCGATGGAAACGGCGCCTATCTAAACGAACCGGCCGGGCAAGGTTGGAAAACCCTTCAAGGTCTCCGCCCGCCTCTTTCAATCGCGCTGGGCTTGGCTTTCCCGACCCCTGCGAATTGTCTCATTAGGCAATTCCCCGAAAGCCGCTTTGTAGAGAGCTGAAAAATGGCCCATGTGGACGAACCCGTAGCGTCTGGCCACAGCTGAGACCGTCAAGTCTCCCGAAACGAGAAAATCGCGCCGGACGGCTTCCAACCGCAATTGCCGCCAGTAGTCGGATGGGGTCGTGTCCTTGAACTGCTGGAATGCTGATTGCAGAGCGCGGATGCTCACACCAGCGGCTATTGCGAGGTCCGCCATCTCTAGCGACGTATCAAGGTGAGCCATCATGAAGTCTATCGCTCGCTTCACGTGGCGAGGCACAGCGGCCGCCGCCGGGTCTTTGAGCGCGCTGGAATAGGTGTGTGGCAACTGTTCCAGCATGCATACGAGCATTGACCGGAACAGAAGCTCCGTTGACCGGAGTGGCAAGGCTTCTTCTTTGTCGTTTGCAAACGTCGACCACAGCAAGCCTCCCAAGGACATGAGATATCCGTGCAAGGTCGTGTTGGCTTCGATCTCAATCGCGAAATCCACATCCCCCGTCACAGGCCGATCGAGTAACAAGCTCAGTTCCCGTTTGAGAGCGTTCTGGCTGAAGGTGACGCCGATATGCGAGCGTCCCGCATGCTTACGAACGAACTCCGTCTGCTGCAGTTTGCCGACCAGAATACTATCTGACTTGGAAACGAGATCGAGGCCGCGACAACGAACTTCCATTGCCCCCGCTATTGGAAGGTACAGAGCACACGAGTCGGGAGGGGCATCGAAACTTGCCTCGACGCCGATGCCACAATCCGTCCGCCAGATGTCAAAACTGCCGGCGGAAAACTGCAGGTTCTCCATGCTGACCTTTCCGGCCTTGGAGAGAGGGCGGAGTTTTACGCATTCACGGCTCTGAGGAAGCTGTTCCTGAAGTTCGTCGATGTCCATTTGCACGAACTTGAAACGAGACGTTTGAGGAGCCCGCACCATCAGTGCCCCCGGATGCGTGCGGATCGGGCAGGGAGCTTTTGGGTAAGTTCCGTACCGCTCCGCCCAGATTCTCGCCAGATTTCAGCCGAGGGATACCGAAGAATGGGAAGTTGCCCGTGGGCAACAGTATCCGCACAAGTCGGCTTTGCAAATTCGATGAACATTGTGGTACGTACCTCAGAATACTCAAAATGCGGTGTCGTGGAGGCGAGAGCTCGTCTCTTCCTACCCCAGATTTGGGTCGATTCGCTAATTTTCTGCTAAAATGAGGACGGGCTGCCGAGCAGATGTTGCCGAAACCACGATGGCTGCGCCGTTATATTTCACGTGAAGTTAGAGCAAAGACTCCTGCATCATATTAGATGCCGGCGAATTGCTTCGGCGATCGCATGAGCGCGGTTAGCCGCGCCCAGCTTCTTCGCCGCGCTCTTCAGGTAGCTGTTGACAGTTTCGGTTCGATACTCGGAAACCCCGGAAATTTCCTCGCTGGTCAAGCCAGTGCTGGCGAGCTGAAGGCAACGCAGCTCACCATCTGTAAGCCGCAAGGCATCAGCGGCAAAACGATCCATCAAAGGCTTTGAAATTGTCCGGTGCAACGGCTCCGCGATGAATACCAGGAACTCTCGTTCGCCTGGGGTAAACGCCCGCTCCGTCGTGAAGCAAACACCGCCATAAACAACACCACCCCTGGCGACGGGAATTTGCAGGCGCTTGCCGATCTCGTAAGAGCGATGCAGATAGGAAAGACGTTGGGCCGGCGGCGAAAGGTCAAATGCCTCTTCCTCTGTCATCGGTGTCGCCTGTGCAGTCGACCGAACAAGCAGGGGATCGGAGCGGTTCCACTGTTCCGAAAAGTATGTTTCGACATAGGCTGGCGGCATGTCGCTCTCGATCGAGCGCCCTCGCCCGATGTGGTATCCGTTCAGGTCAAGTCCACCGAAGGCGACGTGCCGGAACCCGACAGCCTTTCTCACATGTTCAAGCAGCTCGTTATCGCGCAGTTGTCGCTGAACTGGAACTTCCGAAAGGTTCTTGAAGCGGTCAAACCCCTCCCCGTGTGTATGCCCCATCACTGATCTCTCGCCGAATCCTGAAAACCACATTTTTGCGCTGAATGCTTAACGCAATATCAATCGTCAACAGGCAACTTCTGGCTGATATTTCAGCTTCGCTCTCAGATTGTCAGCCGGGTCTCGGCGATTACACAGGGTATATGCATGGCAACGGGCGTCTGGGAGCGGCTTGCGGGCAATCTGGCATTTGTCGTTTTGTGCTTCGCCATGTGGGCACATTTTTCGATCTGGTACCGTCGGCTAATCGTTCGGCACGACAAAGTTCTTTTTGGTGCGTTCGCGGGCTGCACTTCTATCGGCTCCATGTTGCTCGCAGTCCAATACCAGCCCGGAATCTATCTTGATCTTCGTTTTGTTCCGCTTGCGCTGACCGCTGCATTGGGCGGCCCCATATCTGCCATCGGTGCAGTAGTCCCAGCCGCTATCTTTCGCCTCTATCTTGCCGGAACGGCTACCCTTGACGGGATCGTGGCGATCCTGGTCGTGAGCTCGGTGGGAGCGGCGACCTATTTGCTGCCGCGCACAAAATTCTCAGCGGGACGCATCCTTCTATTTCTCAGCCTGGCCCTGGCGCTTGCGCTAACCCTGGTGCTCGCTATTCTTCCAAGCCTGTCGGAGGTCCAAGCGCTCTCGGCCATCGGGTTCCCACTCATCACGGCAAACTGTGTCGCTGCAATCCTGTGTGGCCTCATCATGCTCAAGACAGATCGGGTGCAGCTGGAGCGCCGAATTTTGGAAACGGCATTCTCGCAGTCCCCCGACTATCTGTACGTTAAAGACAGGGAGAGCAAATTCCTGACCGTGAACGACAATATGGCCCGGCTATTCCGTTTTCCCGCAGCTTCCGACATGATCGGGCTTTCCGACTTCAACCTGCGCACTCCTCCAGAAGCCGAGGAGCTGTATTTCCGCGAACAGCAGATCATGCGCACCGGCGAACCGCAGATAGACTTTCAGGAGCGGTTGAACGATCGCCACCTGCTTGCGTCGAAGGTCCCTCTTCGGGATAGTGAGGGGCACATCGTTGGCCTCGCAGGCGTCACCCGTGACATTGCCGAACGCGTGGAACTCGAAAGCGAGCTTCGCGAAAAGCGAAACCTGCTGACGCTTGCGATGCATGGCATGTCCGAGGGTTTCGCCATTTTCGACAAGAAGGGGTTCCTCGTCTTCTGCAATGAGCAATACCGGGACGCATTCCCGTTTTCACGCGATGCTCGAGTCGTCGGTGCGCATATCAGCGACATCTTACGCAGCGTAGCGGAAACGGGCGAGCGTATCGACATGCCCGACGTGGCTTCAGAGCAATGGATCGAGCTGGCGGCAGCAAGCCTTCCTGTCAACAAGGACGAAGAAATCCAGCTTCAGAACGGCGAGTGGCGCGCACTTAAGACCCGGCTCGCCCATGATGGCACGGCGATGGTGGTCGTGTCTGACATCACGGCGACGAAGCAGGCGGAAATCGCTCTCCAGGAATCGGCTAACCAGCTCAGAGCCCTTGCAGACACGGATGGACTGACCAATCTCACCAATCGCCGCGCTTTCGATCGGGCTTTTGCGGCCCAAACCGAACATTGTATCAGCAGGGGTATGCCGCTCAGTGTCCTGATGATCGATGTCGACCGCTTCAAAGCCTACAACGACACCTATGGCCATCTTGCTGGTGACGACTGCCTGCGCATCGTCGGAAGATGTCTAGACAAGTCCGTGAAGCGCGCAGGGGACCTCGTGGCGCGTTACGGCGGCGAGGAGTTCGTGGTTCTACTTCCAAACACGGACGAAAAAGGCGCTGCAATCGTTGCCGACGAATTTGCTCATCTCCTGGCCAAAGAGAACATCCCACATGCTGGGAGCGAGTTCGGGCGAGTGACCGCGAGTGTAGGAATCTCAACGGTCACGGGGAAAGGTCTGCACTTCGGCTCAGCACGCATCCTTTCGGAAGCCGATGACGCCCTCTATGAGGCGAAAGAGAACGGTCGCAATCAAGTGGTGGCGCGGACGCTATCGGACGGACAGACCGTGACAGTTAAGTAAGGACCGAAGGCATCATAATGGCGGCCTTTCGCTGTTGCCGCCAAGCCCAAACACAGCAGAATTGGGCGCGTCTGCAGCTCGTATTCCAATTGTGGGAGGGCTGACGCGACGATGCTAATTAGAGCTTAGCAACCCACGATCTTTCGCGATTCCAACAAGCTGCGGCACTGATTCAGCGCCCAGCTTGGCACGGGCTTTATCGAGGTAGTGCTGCACGGTCCTCGAATTGATGCCGGTCACAGCGGCAGTTTCGAGTGTGTTTTTTCCTTTCATCGCCCATGTCAGGCACAGCATCTCGCGTGGTGACAGCACCTGCTTCGGATTGACGGCGGTTTTGGCAGCAATCATCTTCAATCGATAATGAACCATCATCACCAATTGGACAGCTCTCTTCGAGTCGAATGCGGCCGGGACGTCCACGTCTCTTTCCGAGGATGCAAAGGTCAGCATCATCGACGCGCCGTAACCACCTTCAACAGGGATCGTCATGCCGCAGCGGATCCCGTGGTCGATCGCCTCGTCGCGAAATTTTCTGAGTGGTGAAGAACCGCGGGCCGGCCAATCCTCCGCAGTCCAGAAGAAAACGTCCCGTTTGCGCTTCGCTTCCGTCACCACCGGATCGATGCTGGAATAGTCAGCCGAGAGGTAAAGACCCTCCCAGGGTTTGGGATAGGAGTTGAATGTCCTGATCTGGGCGCCTTCTTTTTCGAGATAGGCAAACCGTTCGTATCCGCAGGAACGCGTGAACTGCCTGAGGGCGCCCTTGACCATGGCCTCGTCTTGCGCGACTTCCAGCATATCAACGAGCGAGCGAAATTCTCCGTCCACGAACGCTTCTCCTATGTTTTTGACCCGTAACGCGGTCCTTTATTTGCCAGCCGAGACGCTGGATGATGGGCATCGTCGTTTGGCAACAGGCGGACCTGCTAATCGCCAACTGACGATAGCTCCGCAACCGGCGGTGCTTGGTTGATGCAAAGCAGTCCCTCTTGCCGTGTACGTTAGCACTACCCATAAAGGGGGAGCTTTCAAGGCTCCCTGCCTCAAAAAGATGACAAATCAAGAAAAGTTTTTGCGGGCGAATGGAAACCGTGTTCTGACGCGAGTGCTATGTACTGAAGAGAACGCGATATAAGGCCCGGCCCGTTTGCCCACGCAAGGCCCCAAATCCTAAAACTGCCAGCGCTTTTCAAGCGGCAAGATCACTTGGCGTCGATACGCGCCCGCTCGGATCTGACGGCTTTGATGATACGCCAGTTAATTCCCGGCTCGCGTGGCATCTGGATATCGTCCATGTTGTCGAAATCCGAAAGCCGGGTGTAAAACGCACTTCGAAGGCGCGAGATAAACTGCTTCGGCAAAGCGGTGTTTTCGAGAAGGTCCGGGTCGTCATCCGGCAAATCGCCAAAATCCATTTCTGTCATCGCCTATCCTTTCCTGCGTTGAGCAGGACCATCCGGCACCATTTCTTCAGCCAGCGCAACTCGCAGATTTGCACCTCTTGCAGACTTGGCGTTTCCTTTAGTTTATGCGGTAAGCCGACGGAAAGATGATGTCCTGGTCGACGAGGACGTTGAACTTATAGCCGGGGCGTATCTGGATCGTCGGCTGTACATTCAGGTTCTTCGAGATTGTCTGCTCGGCGACGCGACCGAAGCTTTCAGCAAAATTCCGTCTGGCGGCATCGGACGCCGTATCCTGCGTCGCAAGCGTCGAACTCTCCGGCATGGACATGTCGATCCCGGTTCCGATCAGCGCGACGAGTGCTGCCGAACCCCAGGTGCGCCAGAGATGTCGATCGACTTTATCCTTGAACCCGCCATATCCCTCGGCATCCGTGCCCGCCATGCCGCCGATCTGCAGGGTCGATCCGTTCGGAAAGATGAGGTCGGTCCAGACGACGAGTACGCGCTCCTGGCCAAACGACACCTTGGAATCGTAGCGGCCGAATAGTTTGGACCCCTGCGGGATCAGGAGCCGATAGCCGGTGGCGCTGTCAAAAACGTTCTGGCTGACCTGAGCGGTGATTCTGCCCGGAAGATCGGAGTTGAGCCCGGTGATCAACGTGGCCGGAATAACCGAGCCGCGCTTCAGCTCATAGGGCGAGATCTGCGGTACGACCCGGTTCGGCAGATAGCCGAGATCCTTGATGTCCTGATTGAAAAAATCCTGCTTCGAAGTCTGGGTGTTCGGATCGACGTTCTGTCCCATCAGCCCTGATTTGACAGCGGAGGCGTAGAGGTCGGAGGCATTGTTGGCTGTCGCAGTTGTCGTCTGCCGGCCCGTGTCTCTGGAATTGTTGGCGACTTTTTCGACATCGGAAATATCCACCTTCAATGGCGAGTCCAAAGCCGTTGCCCGCGCCTGAAGGCGGGCCATACGCTGGCGCTGCGCCTCGCGGATATATTGTTCGTCCTGCTCCCGTTTCAGGCGGGCTTTCCATTCCTCTTCGGATTCGAGCCTTGGCCGCCGTTCTTGCCTTTCCGCGGACTGGCGGTCGACAACAGATGTTTCCTTCTCGACCTTCTGTTCGACGGCGGGCGTTGGCTGAAACGCTTCGCGCTCAACCGGCTCGCCGATGATGCCGTCGGTAACGCCGCGTTTGAGTTGGTCTCCAAAATTGGTTGCGGGAGCATTCGAGGCGCTCTCGATATCATTGTTCCGATTGAATGCCAGCCCGCGCCACGACAGCCCGACCACGACCACCCCGACGAACAACGCGATGATGATGATGGCGATGATGATCGGCAGCCGATTGAGACGGCGCATACCCTTCTGATCGTCGGCTTGGTTGGAGGCGCCAAGCTGGAGAGACTGGACCATGTTCGCCTCCCCTCAGTTGCGTTGCATGATGGAAAGCGGGCTTGCCGGCGTGGCGCCGGCCGCCGTGGCCGTGTAGGCCCGACCAAGGGCAACGGACGGCGTGGAGAGCCGTGCGAGCACCTGGCCGTCGACGTCATCGATCGAATAAACGAGCTCGACCGTCTTCACATCCTTCCCTACCTTGCCGTCGGTGATGACGGTGTAGCCCCATCCTTTCAGCGCCGCCTCGAGCGCCGCCGCGAAATCTGACGTGTCCTTTTCCATTTTGAGCGTCGTCGTGCCTGCCGGATCGATCTGCTCGGCGAGGCGGCTCGCCATGTCGCCGGCGATGGCGCTAGCGGCTGGGCCGGTGACGGCGACCGGGGTTGAACTGGTGGTCAATCCATCCTCGGCTGTCTGGCAGCCTGAGAGCAGGGTGGCGGTGATGATGATGACGAGAAGCTTGCGCATGGTTCAGCCTCCCCGCCGGATGGTGATCTTCTGTTGGCGCCAGCCAACGCCGGAGACGAGGATCGCCTTGTCGACCGCGTAGTCGACGATCATCATGTCATTCTTCATCCGGTAATTGACGATGCGGTTCTGGCCGCCCGAGACGACGAAGAGCACTGGCGCATCCTGCCCCGAGATCGATTTCGAAAACTGGATGTAGGTTTTGACGCCATCCGAATAGACCCGTTTCGGCTTCCAGGGCGCCGAGCCACTCACGGAGTACGAGAAGTTCAGTTTGTCGGGCGCCGTGCCGGGAATGCCGCCGGTCTCGAGCCGGGAATTGATGTCGGCGAGCTTGGTCGATACGTCCTCCGGATATTCGAAGCCGATGCGCGCCATGTACTGGCTCGGATGGGATTTCAGCTGGATGTGGTAGGTGCGCCGCGATGTGGTGACCACCATCGAGGTAACGAGTCCCGGTTCCGACGGCTTGACGATCAAATGGATCGCCTGCCCGCCCGTGGCGCCGGAAGTCGCCGGTTCGACCTTCCAACGAACCGTGTCACCGACAAGCACATCGCGGACGATCTCGCCGCCTTGCAATTCGATATCGCAGACTTGAAGCGGCGAGCAGACGACCGACGGCTGGGTTTCTCCGAACAGGAAAATGACCTTGCCATCCGGGCCGGTCGTCACCAGCCCCGATGTCCCGCGCCACTTCCTGGAAATGTTGGTGCCCTTCACCTCGTTGTTTGTCATGCTCTGCGCCTCGATGCCGCTCGCGAGGACGAGCGTGGCCAAGCAGCCGGCGGCTGCGATCAATCCTGTTCTGTGCATTGAGAAATCCCCTGCCCTTAAAGCTGCGCTGTCCAGTCGAAATCCCGGACATAGAGACCGATCGGATTGAGACGGATGGTCGCCTCATCCTGCGGTGCGGTGAGCGTGACCGTTGCGATCCCGCGGAACCGGCGCGTGCCGATTTCCTTGCCCTTGCGGTCGCGTTCGTACTCGGTCCAGTCGATCTGATAAGTCTGGTTCGAGAGCGCCACGATGTTGTTGACCTCGATGGCAACGGTCGAGGACTTCGCTTTCTCGAACGGCGAGTTGCTCCGGAACCAGTCATTGATCTTCTGCGTCGACGGATCGGAGGTCCGAAGCAGCGCATAGGTCCGATCGATATATTGCTTCTGCACCACGGCATCCGGCGTAATGCTGCGGAAGCTGGTCACGAAGTTGCCGAGCGTGGCGCGCACCACCCGGACATCGGCATATTCGATCTGTTCGGGGAACCCTGACGTCACCGAGGTTCCAAGCTTGTCGACCTGGACGATGTAAGGCACCAATTTGACCTGAGTGCTCAAGTACATCGAATAGCTAAAGCCGATGACCGCCATTGTCAGACCGAGGATGCCGACAATGCGCCATGCGTCGGCGGCCTTTACGTAAGAGCCGTATCGTTCATTCCATTCCTGGCGTGCGGCGAGGTACGGGTTTTCGGGGGCGCGGTTCGCTGCCATCGATCCATCACTTTCTAATTGCGGTTAGTCTTTGCGTTCGGGAGGTGGCTTTGGTCCGCTATGCCCGCTACGCGCCTGGTCGAGCTTGGCGTTGGCAAGACCGAGGATCGAACCTGCATAGGCGCCGGGAGAACCGATGGCCTTCTCCTTGGCGGCCGAGCCTGCCGCATGTCCGGCCGATCCGATGCCAGCTCCGATCCCGCGAAGCATTGCGCCGGCGACGGATGAACCTGCAGCTCGGGCAGCCTGACCAGCCGCGAAGCCGGTCCCCGCGGCACCCGCTGCGAGGAAGCCAGCGCCTGTGGCGAAGGACGCGGCCTGCCCACCGTGCCGGATTGCTTCCATTCCGCCTGAGACAGAAGCTCCCTGCACGACGCCCTGCATGATGTTCGGGACGTAGATGGCGACAATGAAGACGACGACCGCAATGCCGGCGATCGCAAGTGCCGTCTGGAATTGGTCTCCAATGTCAGGTTCGTTTGCCAATCCGATCAGCACTTCCGATCCGATGCGCGAGATCATCACAAGCGCCATGAGCTTCATTCCGACCGAGAATGCGTAGACTAGGTATCGGACGGCGAAGTCCTTCGTATAGGACGAACCGCCAAGGCCGAGCATGATCATGCCGGCGAGAAGGCCGATATACATTTCGACCATGACCGACACAAAAATCGCTGCAACGAGCGAGAATGAGATGACCACGACGACCATTGCAAAAGCAGCCGAGATCGCCAGCGCATTGTCCTCAAAAAGACCGAACTGAATCTTTTCCGACATCTTCGTTGCGACGGCGAGTCCGGCATTGAAGACGTCGGCTGGTGACGCGGTCCCGCCACCAGCACCAATCTGGAACAGGCTGTCGACTACCGCCTTGGCGAAGGTGGGACCCTGCGCCAACACGAAGGCGAAGAAGCCGACGAACATGATCCGCCGGACAAGCTCGGCGAACCAGCTGTCAAGCGATGCGGCCTGTAGTGCCAGCCAGACGGCGGCGATGCCGATTTCGATCGTCGCCAGGATCCAGAATAACGATTTCGCCGCATCCATGACCGTGGTTTCCCACCCCTTCGCGGCCGTGGTGATCTGGCTCTGCAATGAGGTTAACACCGAGCCTTCCTGGGCGAAGGCTGGCTGGGCCGCCAGTGCGCAGAAGGTCGCAAGCAGCATCGCTGCCCTGAACCGTTGAAAAGGTATCCCCGTCATCTGCTCACCACTCGACCTTCATTCTCTCGCCGCCAGAGGTCGGATACTTCTTGGAGGTGCCAAAGAACTGTTCGCGACGCTCCTGCGCAGCCTGCTTTTCGGAGATGAGCAGCCAGATGCCGGTGCTGCCGGCCGCCACGATGGCCGCGAGTGTGAGCAGGATCAGTTTCGTTCTCACCATTCCACCTTCATCTTCTCGCCGCCGGACGTCGACGGGGCTGTCGCGCTGAAGAATTTCTCTCGTCGCGCCTGAGCCAGGTCCTTGTCGGTCTGCTCGGTCTGCAGCCAAGTCCCCATCATCGTCATTTGCTGGGAGACGAGACCGCGCAGTTTCTGCATCTGCGCGACCTGCTGTGCGGCGATCTCGTGCCCAACCTGGAGGGCCTTCATCTGCCCATCGGCGGTCTCGGACATCGATCGTAGCGAGGACATCGTGCCTTCCTCGCTGTCGAACTGATCGGCCGTCAGGCTTGCCGCTTTCAGGGTGCTGGCGATCGTGTCCCGGTTGGTATCGGACCACGACTGGTAGCTGGAGGAAAAGCTTGTCGCGCCCGGCAGGTTGGCCCTGAGGCTTGAATAGCTCTGGAAGCGCTGCTGCAGCACATCGTCTGCATTGCCCATCGAAAACGAAATGCTCTGGCCCTGGTCGATGAGGCTGCGCAACTGATTGAGGTCGCTTTCGACCTGTCCCCAGATATGCGACGGGAGGGTCGCCGTATTCTGCAGCAGGTTCTGGTAGATATTGAGCTGCGTTTCGATCTGTTGCGCGAGCTGGCTGATCTGGGTGAGCTGGTTCTGGATTTGCTCGCCGGATTGGCCAACGAGGGATACGAGTTCTCCATTGTTGAGGACCTGCGTCCATTCGGTCGCTGCACCTGTGGCGGTGCCGGCACGCGCTGGCGCGGCTGCACTTAGTGCAACGATTACAGCCACCAGACTGACGACGAATCTATTCGAAGTTGAGCAGCGACGCGGCATCGTGAACTCCTCTCATTTGAAGCCAGTGAACCGGCCAGTCGCGGCCGTGTTCGGAACTAAGCGTGCGAATGCGCTTCAAGTCTTCCTTGCCGGATGCGCCAACGAAGCTCAGCGCCACGGGGCCGAGCGCCATATCGAACAACCGACGGCCTTCGGGGGTGACGACGTAGTATTCGCGTTTGGGAATGGCGTTCGAAACGATCTCGATCTGTCGCTCGTTAAAGCCGATCCGTTCGTAGAATTCGCGCGTCCCAGATTCCCTTGCGGCGCCGTTCGGCAAGCAAATTTTCGTTGGGCAGGATTCCTTCAGCACATCGATAATACCCGAGCGTTCGGCGTCGGAGATCGACTGCGTGGCGAGTACAACGGCGCAATTGGCCTTGCGCAGCACCTTGAGCCACTCGCGGATCTTGCTGCGGAATACCGGATGACCGAGCATCAGCCAGGCCTCGTCGAGCACGATCAGGCTCGGGGAACCGTCGAGACGCTTCTCGATCCGCCGGAACAAGTAGGTTAGCACGGGCACAAGATTGCGCTCGCCCATGTTCATAAGGTGCTCGATCTCGAAGGTCTGGAATGCGCCGAGGGAAAGGCCGTCCTGTTCCGCGTCGAGAAGCTGGCCCATCGGGCCGTCGACCGTGTAGTGATGAAGCGCGTCCTTGATCTCGCGCATCTGGACGCCGCTGACGAAGTCTGACAGGGACCGTCCGGCCGCGCTGCCCATCAATCCGATCTGGCGAGAGATCGCGTTGCGATGATCAGGGGTGATGGCAACACCCTGAAGGGCGACCAACATTTCGATCCATTCCGTTGCCCAGGCGCGATCCGCATCGCTCGCGAGGTCCGATAGTGGGCAGAAGGCCAGCGCCTTTGCCTCTTCTTGGGCGTCGCCACCGATCTCATAGTGATCGCCGCCGGCGGCGAGCGTCAGCGGCAGGAGCGAGTTCCCCTTATCGAAAGCGAAGATCTGGGCGCGTTCGTACCGTCGGAACTGCGCTGCGATTAGTGCCAGCAGCGTCGACTTGCCCGAGCCGGTCGGCCCGAAGATCAGGGTGTGACCGACGTCATCGACATGGAGGTTCAACCGGAACGGAGTCGAGCCGCTCGCCACCTGCATAAGGGGTGGCGAGTTCGGCGGGTAGAATGGGCACGGCGCCGCCGGGCTGCCGGACCAGACCGAGTTCAGCGGGACCAGATCGGCGAGATTGCTGGTGTTGATTAGCGGCTCGCGGATGTTGCAGTACCAATTGCCGGGCAGGCTGCCGAGATAGGCGTCGGTGGCGTTGAGGGTCTCAATCCTTGCGCCGAATCCTTCCGCCTGGATCAGCCGGCGAATGGCTTCCGCTTTTTCCTGGAGAGCCTCACGGTCGTGATCAAACAGGACGATGACAGGCGTGTAGTAGCCGTAGGCAACCAGCTGCGAGGAGGCTTGCGCGATGGCATCCTCAGTCTCGGCTACCATGGTCATGGCATCCTGGTCGACGGAGCGGCTTTGCGTCTGGAAGAGCTGATCGAAGAACGGCCGTACCTTCTGCTGCCATTTCTTGCGGGTGCGTTCGAGTTTCTGCCGTGCCTCTTCCGCATCGAGGAAGATGAAGCGCGATGACCAGCGATAGGTGAGCGGCATCAGGTCCAGGCTGTTGAGAATCCCCGGCCAGCTCTCGGCCGGCAGGCCATCGATTGCCACAACCGCGAGAAACCGATTCTCGACCTTCGGCGTCAGGCCATGCTCGAGCTCGGCTGTCGCAATCCAGTCGAGATACATCGGGGCATCCGGCAATCTGATCGGATGGTTTTCGCCGGTGACGCAAAAGCGAACGAATTGTAGCAACTCGTCATAGCGGGCGAGCCGCTCCCCTCCCCTCTCCGCGACTTCGCGCGTCTCCATGCGCCGGATCGAAAGAGTGTTGGCAAAATACTGCTCGATCTCGCGGATGGCGTTCCTGAAGATGAAGAGCACCGTGTCGGCATAGCTCTTCTTGCGGCTCTCCTCGTCCGAGTAAATGTATTTGCTCAGCGCGGTCTTTTTGGACTCCAGGGGCCGATAGGTGAGGACGAGCGCGTGCTTGCTCTCGAAATGCCCCTGCTCGCGCCCGAAATGCGCCCGCCGCTCGGCGTCGATCGCGCGCGTGACCGCATCTGGAAAGTGGCAGCGATCGTCAGACGGATAGTCGAATGTCGGGATGCGAACGGCTTCGACCTGGATCATCCAGCCGCTCCCGAGCCGCGACAGGATCGTATTGATCTGCCGTGACAGGTCGTTGCGCTCGAGATCGGTAGCACTTTCGGAGTCGGGTCCCGCAAAATACCAGCCGGCCATCAGGCTTCCGTCTTTCAACAGAAGGACGCCATTGTCGACGAGGCCGGCATAGGGGACGAGATCCGCAAAGGATGGGCCGGTGGCCCGGAAGCGTTTCAGAGCAACCATGGCTTGCCCTCAATACCGGCGCCATGGCGAGGAGGTCGCCTTGTAGTAATGCTTGTACGAGACATGGCGGATATAGACCTGTCGCATCAGCGGGTCCGCCTTTGCCATCATTCTCAGGAGGCCGACGACGACGATCCAGACGGCAACGCCGAAGAGCGCGGAATAGATCGTCAGAACGACGAAGATGAGGATGACTGCAGCAAGACCGGTGATCAGCACCAACTCCCGGTCCGCGCCCATCAGCAGGTTCGGACGCGACAGCGCCCGATGAATGCGGTTGCGTTGCAGGCCAGACAGGGACTCAGCCATGAGCCCCCTCCCCTTCCCCGCTTTGATTGATTGAGATGGTCTGCTCGTCGGGCAGTCCGATCGAGGCACCGGTTGCGCCAAAAAGGCCGACGATGTTGGTGGCGCCAAGCAGGATGCCAGCGACGAGCACGATGTACATGAGCCGCCGCGCGAAATCGTTCAGTTCGCCGCCGAAGATTAGCATGCCGCCGGCGATCGCGACGGCTGCAAGCGCAATGGCGCCGGCAACTGGTCCGGTGATCGATTCCTGGATCTGCTGCAGCGGCCCTTCCCAGGGAAGACTGCCGCCGGAACTGGCGAGCGCCGGCGAGACCGAGGCAAGAGCGATGGGTGCCGCAAGGAGTACAGCGGCGATGAATGCGTTTCTACGCGACATGGCGCGCCTCCTGTTCTTCCGTAAGCTGGTCGGATTCGATTTCGTATTGGCCGCCCGCGAAGCGCTCGACCTGGATGACGTCGCGAACGCGCCGCCCGCGCGGCGTTCGCTCGATCGAGACGACGAGATCGACCGCTTCCCCGATCACTTCATGCATCGGCTGCTGGCTGGCTTCGGCAGTTAGCTGCTCGAGGCGGCGTAGCGCCGACATAGCGGTGTTGGAATGGATGGTGGCCACGCCTCCGGGATGGCCCGTGTTCCATGCTTTCAGCAACGTGAGCGCAGCGCCGTCGCGGACCTCGCCCACGACGATCCGGTCTGGGCGCAGACGCATGGTGCTCTTCAAGAGCCGTGCCATGTCAACGGTATCGCTGGTGTGGAGAAGAACAGCGTTCTCGGCCGCGCACTGGATCTCGGCGGTGTCTTCCAGGATGACGAGGCGGTCTTCCGGGGCAGACTTGACGATTTCGTCGATGACGGCATTTGCGAGCGTCGTCTTGCCCGACCCGGTGCCCCCGGATATGATGATGTTGAGCCGGGACGAAATCGCGCTGCGGATAGTCGAAGCCTGGTGTTCGGTCATCACGCCGGAGCGCACATAGTCATCGAGCCGGATCAGGCGCGAGGCTCGGCGGCGAATGGTGAACGCCGGCTTGGCGACAACGGGAGGCAACAGCCCTTCGAAGCGGTGACCGCCGATCGGTAGCTCCCCGGATATGATTGGTTGCTCGGTATCGACCTCGGATTGGAGCGCATGCGCGACCGTTCCGATCACCATCTCGGCGGCGGCAGGCGACATCTCACCGGCAGGCGCGACGCCATGACCGAGCCGTTCGATGAAGAGCTTGCCATCGGGATTGAGCATGATTTCGACAACCGTTGAGTCTTCCAGCGCAAAGCAGAGCTGGTCGCCCAGTGCCTCCTGGAGTTTGCGGACAAGTCGAGGATGAGATCGAAGCTGGTTCACGGCTTTTCTTTCTTACGCTGCTTGGCTGACGGCGCTGAGTTCGGAACGGTAGTTGGCAGGTCGGAGCCGTTGGAATGTGTCTGCATTCGCGGGAAGGGTCCCGGCGACAGCCATGGTCACCCCGATCTTCTTCGGCTCCGCCAGCCGCTGCAGGGGCCAGCCAACACGAGCGAGGATCCGCTCGAAGCGGAGGTCGGTCACCGTGACGATCTCCGTGTAGCCGTTCGCCATGCACCACTCGATGATGCCCGCAAACATGGTCAGGGTCGCCTCATGGACGGAGCCGTCTCCCCTACCCTCCCCGAGAGTCGTATCGACGCAGAAGCGGGAACTCTCGATCATGGCGGTGTGCGCATTCAGCTGACCATCCGGCAGCAGCGTCGGAAAGATGTTCGTCACCATCGTCGCGCCAAGAGCCGGGAGTAGCCTGGCGCAACCAGTCACGGCGCCACCGTCGGAAATTGCGAGAACGTAGGTCGGCATAAGAGCGTCAAAGGCGTCCGCCTCTTGACCGTCGACGACTTTGACCTCCCAGCCCAGGCGCTCGGCAAAAACGCGCGCACGTAGCTGATGATGGCGGTGGAGAAGCCGAGCTTCTTGAATATTTCGCGGTTTGGAAATCGCGAGAATCTGCATGAATTTCTCCGTCGGATATTGGTCGGCGGGGAAATCAGCACGGAACAGATTCGGGTGGTAGTTGTAGGATCCTACAAGCCCGATTGGAGTGAGTCGCGGCGCAACCGTCCCCTTTTCCGCGAAAGCAGCCTTGTTCCCGCAACAATTCGGTTAGGCGGTTGTAGGATTCACAGTAAAACAGACCATGAACCTGTGGGAGTGACGTGCTTTCTAAGGCAATGTTTCTACGGCTAAAAATTGATTGCGTTGGACGCCTTCTTTCTTGAGCGTTAAGCTTTCGTTAACCAAAAAGCTCTTGCTCAAAATCCAGAATCGACGCTTATTGCCAGTGGCGGAACTTTTGAAGTTTCGCGAAAAATATCGCCACTGGCAAGAAATGGGTTTTGAGATGGCGAAGACCGCCGCGAAAACAGCGCCCGTATTTGAAGGGTTGACCGCATTGATGGAGCGTCATGCAGACGCCCTCTCCAGCCAACTTCAAGCACATCATCTCAAGGTCTTCCCTCCGACCTCCGAGAAGGGAATTCGAACATTTGCGCCATCCGAGGCGTCCAAGCTGCTTGGCGTCGGTGAGTCTTATTTAAGGCAGACTGCTTCGGAAATGCCAGAGCTGAACTTGACCATGAGCCCAGGTGGTCGGCGGACTTTCTCGATCGAAGACATCCATGCAATCCGCAAGCACATGGACCAGGTCGGCCGCGGGAACAGACGCTACCTGCCGCATCGCCGAGACGGTGAGCAGCTTCAGGTTATTTCAGTGATGAATTTTAAAGGCGGGTCGGGTAAGACGACCACCGCCGCGCATCTCGCACAGTATCTGGCCATGCGCGGGTACCGGATTCTGGCAATCGATCTCGATCCTCAGGCAAGCCTTTCCGCCCTCTTCGGTAGTCAGCCAGAAACAGACGTGGGTCCGAACGAAACTCTCTACGGCGCCATCAGGTACGATGAGGAGCAGGTACCGGTCGAGCAAGTGGTCCGAGGGACCTATATTCCCGATCTCCACCTCATCCCCGGTAATCTCGAACTGATGGAATTCGAGCACGACACGCCGCGTGCGCTGATGAAGCGAAAGGAAGGCGATACGCTCTTCTACGGTCGGATCAGTCAAGTCATCGAAGACATCGCGGATAACTATGACGTTGTCGTTATCGATTGTCCTCCCCAGCTAGGCTACCTCACGCTGTCGGCATTGACGGCGGCAACCTCCATCTTGGTCACTGTGCATCCGCAGATGCTGGACGTGATGTCCATGAACCAGTTCCTGGCCATGACATCGAACCTGCTACGCGAAATTGAGAACGCCGGGGCCGAGTTCAAGTTCAATTGGATGCGCTACCTGATAACGCGTTTCGAACCAAGCGATGGACCGCAAAACCAGATGGTAGGTTATCTTCGGTCGATCTTTGGTGAAAATGTTCTCAATTTCCCGATGCTTAAGACGACAGCGGTTTCGGACGCCGGCCTGACCAACCAAACCCTTTTCGAAGTCGAGCGCAGCCAGTTCACGCGCTCGACCTATGATCGAGCCTTGGAAGCCATGAACGCGGTCAACGACGAAATCGAAGGCCTGATTAAAAAAGCATGGGGTAGACCGACATGAGCCGCAAGCACATCCTCGGGGTCTCGACAGACGCACCCGAAACGCCCGCAGCAGAGAGCCGGACGGCAAAGAGCCGCTCCATGCCGCTTCTCGGGGTGGTGAGAAAGGAGCGCGACCCGTCAACGAAGCTGACCGCAAACATTGGCAACGCGCTACGCGAGCAGAACGATCGACTTGGCCGCGCGGAGGAGATTGAGCGGCGGCTTGCTGAGGGCCACGCCGTGGTGGAACTGGACGCTTCGTCCATCGAGCCCTCCTTTGTGCGGGATCGCATGCAGGGGGACATCGACGGACTCCTTGATTCAATCCGCGAGCAAGGGCAGCAGGTCCCGATCCTGGTGAGACCTCATCCCGACCAGCCAGGCCGATATCAGGTGGCCTTTGGCCACCGCCGACTGCGCGCGGTTCTAGATCTTGGCCTTCCTGTAAAGGCAATCGTTCGTGACCTGACGGACGAGCAACTCGTCGTCGCGCAGGGCCAGGAGAACAATGAGCGTGAGGATCTCACCTTCATCGAAAAGGCGCGCTTCGCGCATCGACTGAATAAGCAGTTCTCGCGAGAGATCGTCATTGCCGCAATGTCGATCGATAAAAGCAATCTGTCGAAGATGCTCCTTCTTGTCGACGCCCTCCCCTCCGAACTGATCGATGCCATTGGGGCCGCTCCAGGAGTTGGACGACCCAGCTGGCAACAACTGGCAGAACTGGTCGAGAAGGCAGCTTCGCCGTCGGACGCGATCAAATTTGCGGCCTCAGCAGAGGTGCAGACGCTGCCATCGGCAGACCGCTTCAAGGCGCTGATAGGCCATCTCAAGCCGCGTCGCATCGCGCGCGGGCTTCCGGACGTCATGTCGACCCCCGATGGCGACAGACTTGCGCAGGTGACACAGAGCAAGAGCAAGCTGGAGATTACGATCGACAGGAAAGCCACGCCAGACTTTGCCGCCTTCGTACTCGAACATTTGCCGGCGCTTTATCAGGCACACCGTGCAAAGCATCCACAGAAACAGGGAGACTAACCCGCAAAAGAAAAGAGCCCCCTCAACGTTGCCGTCGTGGAAGCCCTTCTGTCTCTTTAGCACGAACAGAATCGCATTTCCTCGAATCTTCGTCAAGAGTCTTTGGCGCCGTTTTGGTGAGCTGATTTCTTTTGCCTGCTGAAAGGTGAAAGACGATGCAGACAGGAAGTGTGACGACGCCATTCGGGCGGCGGCCGATGACGCTTGCGCTCGTGCGGCGCCAGTCGGCTTCGGCCGATATCAAACAAGGCAAGGCAGCGGATAAGTGGAAAGTCTTCAGAGACGCCTCCGCCGCCATGGAACTACTCGGGATTCAGTCCAATAGCCTCGCGGTTCTTGACGCGCTTTTGAGCTTTTATCCTGAGAATGAGTTGCGCCAAGACGCCCAACTGATTGTCTTCCCCTCGAATGCTCAGCTTGCTTTACGAGCGCATGCGATGGCGGGCGCGACTTTGCGCAGACATATCGCCATCCTGGTGGAAGCAGGCCTAATCGTCCGCAAGGATAGCGCCAATGGAAAGCGCTACGCCCGTAAGGACGGCGAGGGACGCATCGAGAGCGCCTTCGGTTTCGATCTGTCGCCGCTCTTGGCACGGTCCGAAGAGTTGGCGATGAAGGCGCAGCAGGTGATGGCCAACAGAGCGGCGTTCAGGAAGGCCAAGGAGAGCCTGACGATCTGCCGACGCGATGTCCGCAAGCTAATTACGGCCGCGATGGAGGAAGGCGCCGAAGGCGACTGGAAAGCGATCGAGGACATCTATGTAGCGCTTGTGGGCAGAATCCCGCGCGCTCCGACGCTCACCGATGTAACGACGATCCTTGAAGAAATGGAGATGCTGCGCGAGGAGATAGTCAATCGGCTGGAATTTCACGAAAATTCCGAAAATAATAGCACCAATGATGCTCACAATGAGCAGCACATACAGAATTCAAATCCCGAATCCATCCGTGAACTTGAACCTAGCTCTCGAAAAGAGCAGGGAGCGAAGCCGAGCGAAATCCGCCGGCCGAAGAGCGAGCCGCTTAAGGCGTTCCCGTTGGGTGTGGTGTTGAAGGCATGCCCGACGATATCGGACTACGGGCCGGGTGGCGCAATCGGAAACTGGCGAGACTTGATGTCAGCGGCGGTAGTCGTTCGATCGATGCTGAAGGTGAGCCCCTCGGCCTATCAGGAAGCCTGCGATGCCATGGGGCCGGAAAATGCGGCCGCGGCTGTCGCTTGCATCCTGGAGCGCGCAAACTTCATCAACTCGGCTGGCGGCTATCTGCGGGATCTGACAAGGCGCACGGAACGAGGAGAGTTTTCGCTTGGTCCTATGATAATGGCGTTGTTGAGGGCCAACGGGCAGGGGAGTTTGCAAGCTGGGTAGGTTTCAATGAGCCCGAACTCGAAAATTAGATGCGGGTGGAGCGGCCAAGAAAGCATCTGGGCAATTTTCTTGGTGGTCAGCTGACCACAGTCCTAAGCAGCTGAAAATGAACGTATGTTATGGGGGCAGGGTCGTTCCAGCTCTCTGGGTTGGGGGCTGTGGGACGCGTGTGCTGTGTTGAGAACAGGGGGCGGCGCGCCCAATTGGAAGCAGCGGATTGAGAGGACCACGGCGCCGGGAAGGGCTCGACGGCGCACCCGGCGGTGCGATCTGGCCGGAGATCGGCGGTGGAACGCATGCGGCTGTCCGCGACCTCTTGGGCCGAGTTCAGGGATGGCTGCGCCGCTCCAATAGGGCGCCGCTGTTGAAAGGTTTCGTAGATCCATCTGCCCTTGCCAGGCGACGATGGCGCCCCTTTCGCCTTCAGCGATGACAGCGGTATGGGGGGCGGTGATGATGCTTCCTGAAGAAGTCAGCCTCACAGCCGTGCCCCTCAGGGCACAGGGCGCCGAGGGCATCTTTTTTAGTGGTCAGCTGACCACAGCCTTAAACAACTGAAAAACAATCGTTTTTCGAACGTGATTCTGGAAAGAGAGTTTCTTATCTCATGATCCGCGGATCACGTACTTCCGCGAAAAGCCAGCCACGTGAAGCGGTCCATGCAACCCAAATTCCGCTACTGATCGAATTGCTTGGCAAGCCTACGAACCTTGGCAGCAAGGTCCGTCTCGGGGCTTTCCCCTTCAAGACCCTGCGCTTTGTCGAAACTATCGACCTGCAGTTCATGCAAGGCGAAGAAGTCATGGGTGTAGATTGCCTTCTCACTCCCGGCCGTCTTCACGAACACAACGATGTTCTTGGTGTCAACCTGCGCTTCGAGCCGTATCAGGTGCTCGCTGTAGGCGTCGAAATTTGGGTGCACAAAGCGATAGTTATTGCTGTCTTGAAACTTGGTTGAATCGTCCGCGTCTACGACAAAGCCGTCTCCGCTACGCTTGAACTGCATGTTGCACCGCTTGCACGCGGCCGCGAGATTCCAGATCGCATAGCTGAATGGTTTGTAGACCGGCTTTCCCTTGGGAAGGATGTGCTCGCGATCGGTCATGTACGGGCCCGCACCATTTAGGTTCAGGCGGCAATAACAGCAATTTCCGCCATGGCGCGCGAGGTGATAGGCGAGGATCTTGTCCTTCGCGCTTTTGAGCGCCTGCAGTTCGTTCTGGTCCTCGGACTTCCAGTCCCAGGGCTTCTCTATTTCCAAGGCCTTCCCGACCGCCGCAGCTTCCTCCACACTCAGCTGAAAATCGTCAAGCGCCGGCAAATAGCGGTCAACCATCGCTCTTGTTGTCCCCGCGCCGCTGTGCATCGACCTACTCCATCAAGTCTTCAACCGCTTTGAAAAACTTCCGCTGTTTTTCGTCGAAGCTCTTGATCGCCATATCGTTGACGAGCGCAATCGCGCTGTCGCGGGTAATTTCACCGCGTTCTACCCGCGCAACGACACCTACCATCTCCTCGCTCACGAAATGGCTTGCTGGCGTGATCACATCAAAAGCGCGCCAAAGGACGCCTTCCACGTTCGCTGCTGAGTCCTTGGCCTCCTGCAGATCGAGTACGGACGGTTCGCCATCTTGAACTTGAAACACAGAGACAATATCGGGCAAGGCTCCAAGAGCACCAACGACGATCAAAGGCGCGTGGGTCGCGACGACGATCGTGGCGTTGCGGTAAAAGACTGCCGCGACGATCTTCTCGAGATACTCCCGCTGCCAGCGGGGATGTAGGCTGTTCTCTGGCTCGTCAATCAGGATAACCGGTTCCTGGCCGATGGAGCTGATCAAGAACACGAGGGAGGAAATCAGTGCGAGTTCACCCGAACTGGCATTCAGTAGCTCAATGACTTCGCCATCGTGCCTTTCGAGAAAGACCTGGATTCCGCGAATGCGTCCAAGCCGTCGAAGGCTATCCTCGCTTCGGAGGATAGCTCCGAATTCTCGACCCAATGAAAACGACAACGCCGATTCCCCTTGGTGAATCCAGAGAATTTCGGCAGGGTTATGCCGACGCAAGAATGCGACGACTGCGTCGTAGTCGTTTGGATCGAACAGGAAATCTGCTGGGTCTAGATATGCCGTGTACGGGTCCGAATCGACGAGGAACCCGAACCGTGGCCGATAACCGCAGTATTCGAGGATCGCGCCGATCTGGTAAAATCGTGAGTCCGGTTGGTCGATGGTCCTTCCGATCGCGCGCTTGACGATGCTCTTTGGAGACCTGCTGCCTCTGCCGGCCGTGATGCGCTTCAATCCACGCAAGCCGGAAAAGCGATCATGGGCGGTGTTGGAAATGATTGCCAGATCCCGATCACCACGGATCTGGATCGCGAGTTCGCGAAGAAAGCGGCTTTTGCCGGAGCCGTTGGGTCCGACGAGGATGGCAACCTTCTCAGCGACGGGCCTTTGGTTCGCCAGTCCAAGCCGTTGCAAGTTTGAGGAGGCCATTTGATGTCCTGGACGGCACGTTTCGAGTGTGAGGAAGGGCTACGCTACGTAGAGGATCCGAATCAAGCCCTCCGATGAATACCCTATCCGCCATCCTCTTCAATTTCGTCCAGCGCGGTCTTCAGAGCATCCGGGCGGCCTTGCCACTTCGCCGTACCGCACTGTTATAGTAGCTCGACGCCTGCTGGACCGATCGATGCCGCGACTGCTCCATCGCTTCGGGTAGGGGAATGCCTCGGTTCGCAGCCTCCGTGAGGTACCCGGATCGCAGCCCGTGCGCCGAAAACTCCGCCGGCTCCAGCCCGGCCATCCTTACCCGCTGCTTGACGATGTCGTTGACGGCCTTCGGATCGAGCGCCCGGCGGCTGACATTGCCCCAGCGGTCGATCGCCCGAAACACGCTGCCACTTTCGATTTTGCCGGCCGCCAGCCAGGCGTTCAGGGCGACTACCGGTCGGCCGGTCAAATAGACGACTTCGTCCTGATCGGCGCCGGAGGTCTTGGTCCGACCGAGGTGAATCGACAAAGAGGGGAGGAGGCTTCCATCCTCAGCCTCAACCGGGGCTTCGATCGTCAATTGTTCTCTTCGGAGGCCGGCGACTTCGCTGCGGCGACGACCGCCGGATGCGAAGGCGACCATGAGGATCGCCCGATCGCGCAGATCGCGGAGACTGTGTTCGCCGCAGGTTGCCAGCAGCTTCGCCAGCACGTCGCCGGTCACCGCCTTGGCGCTCTTACGAAGGCGTTGTCGCGGCACGGCACGGACGGCGAGGCGAACGGCCGACTTCAGGGCAGGGGAGGCGAAAGCACCTTGAGCGCCGCGCCATCTCGTTAGCGTCGACCAGTTCGCGAGCCGCCGCCGCACCGTGTCCGGCGCATGCGGGCCGGTGGACCTGAGGAAGCCGCCATCCCGCAACGCGTGCTCGACGTCGGCCGGCATGCCGTGCTCGGGATCGGTCTCGCGCTGGCGCGGATTCCAAAGATGATGCACCACGAATTTCAGCAGCAGCGCCTCCGGCGCCGGCCAGGGCAGGGGAGATCCGGTTGCGGCTAACGACCAGGCTTCCAGATAGGCAAGATCGGAGGTCAGCGCGCGCAGCGTGTTTTCGCCCATGCCTTCGTTGACGAGATGCCGCAGTGTCTCGACATCCTGGTCGGTCAATAACTCGGCGAGCTTGTCGCGCCGGTCGATCGGCAGCACCGCGGCGATCGTATCGAGCTGTTCTGCGCGGCGCTCGACCGCCGGCGGCACCGCCGGCTGACCCGGCCGCGCGACCATTAGGCCTGCTCCTTCTGTGGCCGCCACCGCGCGATGATCTGCTCGATCTCGCTCCGGTAGTCATACGGGTAGACGATGTCCTCCTCGCGGGCGAGAAAGGTGAAGATCGTCGCCATGTCCGCACCAATGTGCGGATCGACATTGGCAAGATCGGTGAGATCGAAACCGCCATGCACGTCGGCGTTCCACCAGGCAAGCAGGAAGTTGGCGACGCGCCGGCCTTGGCCGGTGTCCTCGTGGGCGACGTTCAGGAGCTTTTCGAGCGCAAATCTCACCCGGTCATCCATGGCACCCTCTTCCTCGTCCGTGAGTGCAGCGATTGACGACGTTCATCGGGGCAGGCCGTGGTCGTCATGGAGATCATCGTGGTTGGAGGTCGCATCAGCGGGCACGGTGGCGCGTCCCTCGGCAGCCAGCCTCAGGACCTCGTCCATCGTCCCTTCCCCGGCGGCAATCGATGTCAGCGCAGCAATCGGCCGCCTGTGGCGGCAGATCAGGATCTCATCCTGACCTGCCGCCAGGTCAATCAATTCCTCGAGCCGTGCCGAGGCCTCGTCAATCTCAACCAGGAGTTTCATGTTCAACGTCCTCTACCAGACACGTTCGTGCAGCACTGCATCGAATACCAGATCGGTGGAGACGAAAGCGCAATGCTCGAGCCGCGCCTGGGCCGCCAGAATCCGGTCCCAGGGGTCGCGATGCTCCCAATCGAAGGCAGCGGCGAGTTCGGCATGCAGATCGCTGATGGCAAGAGTCTGCAGGCCGCTGGCGGTCACCGCGGCGCGCAGTTCCTGCGGTTTCAGGTCGAGCTTCTTCAGCCGCATCTTGTTGTCGAGTTCGTAGAAGGAGACGGCGCTGACGAGGATCGTGTTGGCCTTGTCCTCGATCAGCGAACGGGCGGTCGCCGAGAGCCGATCGCTGCCGATCGTCCACCAGTAGACGGCATGGCTGTCGAGCAGCACTTTCATGAGCGGTTCTTAGGATCGCTGGACTCGCCCTGCCAGATGCCGGTTTCTTCGGTGAAGTCGCCGGCGTCGATCGCCGCCTGTTCGGCATCGACGTCGTCGAACAGGTCGTCGGGAAGTTGGCGATGACGCAACAGGCCAAACGGTCGCTTGCCGCCATCGGCGGGGCCGATCCGGGCATAGATTTCGTTGCCGCGCATGATGATGATTTCCTCGCCCTGATTGGCGCGTTCGAGCACCTCGGCGAAATTCTTGCGCGCCTCGCTGATCTTGTAGGTCGACTGCGGCATGGACGGCCTCCGAAAGCTGAGATGACCGCTATTATAGCTCAATTGGCAAGGCGTACAAGCAGGCTGTACGCATCACTTTTGATAAGGGTTACTTATCGGTGGTCAGCGACCACGAGCACATTTATCGGATGTGAGGAACCTTAACATCGATATGGCGTTCGTTTAGGAAATCGTTTACCATAAAATCAATGACTTATGATCTCGCGAAAATCAGCATTTCTACCCTGATGCGGCCGGCTTTCGACGCCGGCATCGCACTCACCCGTCTCGACGAGCGCATCGCCCGCTCGCCGGTCGGCGCGGGCTTCCTCGAACGGTCGCAGTTCACTGATGCCTGCGCCTCGCTGTGGATCGACGGCGAACTCGTTCATCTCGAAGACCTCGTCCTCCACGACCACACCCGCGATATTCGCACGCCCACACACGAACTGACCATCGCCCGCGACGTTTTACGAACGCGCCGTCGTATCACTGGGCAGTCACCGGATTGGGCCTTGTCGGCAGAGGGTATCCGAGTTTTGCGACAGACTTCGGACATCAGTCCGGCGGGAGCCGAAACGGTTGATCCAGCCGGTGCCACCAAACGCGTCGTCGTGGTCGAACCAGTAGGGGAGGGAGAGGATGACGACGACATCGGAAATCTCCCCGGCGTCGATTACGCCGCCATCGATGCGATCCTTGCTCGCTCTGACGCCGCGATCGAACGAGCCAGAAAGCCTGGCCGGGCTCCGGCCGATCCGATGATCTACGATCTCGACTGGGATGAGGATGCCCGGCTCGACGAATGGCGCGGGGTGTTGCGGCAGGCGGAAAATCTGCCGGCGGTGCTGCAGGCGATCATCGCCCTCGACGCCTGGAACGAGCTTGCCGTCCTCCAGCACGCGCCCTGGCTGGGCCGGCTGTTGGCCGCCTCCGTTCTGCGCCAGGCCGGCGTTACCACCGGTGCCCATCTTGCCGCCATCAATCTTGGCCTCAAAACCATCCCCGTCGATCGGCGCCGGCATCGCGATCGGGAAACCCGGTTGCTCGCCATCGCTCAGGGTTTGCTGGCGGCCGCCGAGATCGGTATGAAGGAGCATGACCGGCTGACGCTGGCGCGCACCCTGTTCGAGCGGAAGCTGGAGGGGCGCCGAACATCATCCAAACTGCCGGAACTGGTCGAGCTCGTCATGGCAAGGCCGCTGGTGTCGGCGGGGATGGTGGCAAAGACGCTGGAAGTGACGCCGCAGGCGGCGCGGCGGATCGTTTTGGAGCTGGGGCTCAGAGAGATGACGGGGAGGGGGAGGTTTCGGGCGTGGGGGATCCTGTAGCACCTGTCACTATTTGGATCGGGACCGCCGCGCGATCCAGATAGCGTCGCTTTGTGGATGCGCGCCGATCAGAGAAATCCTGCATCCATTAAGTGACCCTTCCACAGTGGTTAGACCGGGTCCGCGCGTTTGCGGGTCATAAGTCTACAAGCCAGATGTTGATCTCCCCAGCGGGTCGCGAACGCTTCCGAGACTTCAAACCAACTCCCATCGTTGCCGGCGCCGTGGTTGGCGCCCATGCACGAACATTGGCATTCATGGTGCTGGGCATTCATGCAGGAAGGGGAACATTTCTCCTGCTCGCGATAGGGCTGGATCACATAAAGCTGCCTGTATTTCTCCAGCGCCCGTGTCACGAAGTCGTTGAACCAAGCTTTTGGCAGTTCCCAGCATTGCAGAGGCTCGATCCAGGCAGGCTGCAGCTTTTGCCCGTGATGCAGCCAAAGCCGATTGTGCTGGGAGTAAGGGAGGCGTGCCCGTATCCGCTGGCCTTTGCCGCCGCGTCTCAGAACTACAGGGATTGTCTTCTGGTTCCAGACGCGCCGGAGTTCGCTGTCACTGATATCTGCCCCCATTGACATCCCCCTCCTGTTATATGATCTCGGTCCCTGACAACCTCAGCGTAACAGCTCCGGCAAGTCGTAGAGCAGCTTCATCGCGTCGGGCCAGCCGACGTCGGAAAACAGCTTGAGGATCTCAAGCAGTTCGGTGCGGCATACTCCATCTTCAAAAAGGGAACGATAATCCGCAAGGTAGCGCGTGACGATACCGACGATCAATTTGAGCGCGAGGCTTTCGTGGTGATATCCCTCTCGCATGCCGGCGCCTAACAGGATCCCGTGGAGCGCCTTGAAGACACCTGGGGGATCACCAGGGATCAAATATTCGTAGAGCTCGATGAGATGATGATGCGTTGCCGGCTCGTGAGACTTCGACAGCAGTGCCAGCATCGGGCGATAGTCGGCGAGGAAACTGCTCATGGCCTCAGAGGTGTCAAGCCCTTGACTTGGGTTGCTGCTCTCCTGGTATGCCCCTGAACCGAAGTAGAGTTGGTTCATGAGATGGTGGATGATCTGCTCTGCCGCCCGGTATCGGGCAATCGCCGCGTCTCGCGCGGCACCCTCCCTGTCGTCAGCGATCAAAACAGCATAGCTTTCTGTCGCGGCAGCTGAGCAGACTTCAAGGATAAGCATTGACCCACGCTGCGCGCGATCCGAAAGCGGCTGGTCATTATCTTGGTCTGACTTATAGCGCGCGATGAACGCCTCGCGAAGCGGCGAGATGAACGCCATAAGCAGGTCCTGGTTCGTGACCAGATCCTTCAGCCATTCAATTAGCCACTGCAGCGCTTTCTCTCGGCTCTGTCCAGCCCAGAGCTGAGCTACGAGTCCACCCAGAACTTCGGAAAGTTCATCGCGGCCGGAATTCTCTCTCCGAACGAAGCTGTGGCGGCGCTGTTCGACGATCTCCATCAGCCCTTCCGCGCGGTCGACGTCGCTCCAGATCAAACGTGACAGGACGTGAGCGACGTGGAACGTAAGTACATCGACATTTGGTTCATTGCGCACGATGCGCTCGGCCAGCTCCCACATTTTTTGCGGCGCGACACGACTTAGTACCTGCAGGTTTTCGGCCGCTTGCACCCGCACCACTGGTACCGGGTCCGCCAGAACCGCTTCAATCATGTCGATTATTTCGGGGCGATCCTCTCCGAACCTATTTGCAAGGTGCACATAGGCCTCGGCCGCATATACACGAACTGCCCAATTGCCATAGCTGCGTACGTTGTCTTCACCGTCTTTCGACTCCGGGAACCGGCTTGCCCAAAGGCGACCCAGAACGCCAAGCAATAAAGCGAGCGAAGGCATACCCTCGTTTTCGGGGACATACGCTTCGCTACCAGCGATCATTTCGATCGCATTGCTAATATTGCCCCAGACAGGCTGTTCGACGCTTGCATGGAGGGAAGCGGCGTTCGCGTCGAACAGAAAAATGGTCGCTTCTGTCTCCAGCCACAAAGCCGACAAAGCAGTCGCGTTGCTTTGAGAGGGAGTTTGCCTCACCCTCTCCGCAAGCGCTTCCGACTGGTCGATCATTTGCGCGTTCATGCCGTCTTCGACATCGACGCCTTCTTCGGCGAGGATTTGGCGCATCATTCCGCGCGCAGGCCCTGAGGTGACCGTCATAGTTCGAAGAGGCGGATTTCCGGCAAGCTCGCCCGCGTTCGCCAGTTCGGCGCGGAACGCACGCATCGCATCTGTTGCTATCGACGCCTCATCGACGGAAGAGAGGAAACGGCTCAAGACCCGTCGCCACCAACGCTGTTCATATTCGTCGCTGAACAGATCTGGGCGAAGAACCTCTGCTTCGAAATCCGCGCGACCCTCGATCGAACGGTGAGGATAGGCGGCGGCCACAAAGCGAACGGCATCCCTGACTGTAACCTGATGGGTGAGGATCGTAAGATTGCTCGCATACGGCCACAGCTCCCCTGCGAGCTCAGCGACCCGCTCCGCCCCGACGCCTAGCAGCCGCGCCCACACGGCAGGACTTGAATATCCAATTGCGGCTGCCTCGATGCACTCGACAAATGCAGCCGTCGGGCAACCTCGCAAAAAGCCGACAAAATGGCCAAGAACATTATCCTCCGTGCCGCTACCCCGTCCGTTAGATTGATCCCACGCGAGTTGCGCAAAATCGTTGCCAATGAGATCGAACGGCTCGCGCCCGGCGACGAATACACGGCGCCGTCGATCGCCAATCTGAAGATCACGATCAATTTCACCCAATGCCACCTCGATCGCAGCGCGCGTGCCTGCATATGCCGATAGGTCAAGCAGCTGCCGCGCGTCCTTGCCCAGATGATATCGACAGTGGAGATAGTCCTGTCTGCGGTTTGAGGAAAGCGGCATGATCCGGCTGGGCTGGCCGCCAAAATGCGAGACACTGTCATCGCTGATTTCGCGCGAGTAAAGCACTCGGTAAATTTCGACGGCGAAGTGGGTATCTGATCGGGCAATCGGCAAGATCTGTTCCGTCAGCCAGCTCGCTTCCTTGTCGGCGTACGCCGAAAAGTGTGGATCGCGCAGGATACGATCCAGCAGCGCCCGGGATGCCGCAGGCTCGGCAGCAAAACTTTTTCCTACGAACCGGATCGCATTTATCGCCGTTTGCTGCATCGGTGGCTCAGCCGTCCAGGCGAGGGTCAAGAGAGCTCGCGAAGTACGGCCGAATAGGTTGAGAAGCGGCACATCAGACAGATCAGCTTTTTCGAACAATATCTGGAGCAGGAGCCGCGTCGGATCGGACATTTCGCGAACGCCTGTCGTGATCGCGGTGTCAGCGACCTCTGCCCACGCAGTCGCCGTCTGGCGCGCAACACCTCCCGAGGTATCGACCAGAAGCCCAACGAAGCGCGCGAGCCGTGACAACAGCGTCGCCATCGCACCATCGGCGGCACGGGCTTGGATCAACGAAATCAGGCCCGCAATGTCAGATGGCGAGTTCACACCCTCTAGCGCCGTCCGCAAGGCGACATTCGCCAATACAGGATCGACGTTGGCATTAGCGTAGATGTCAGCAATCAGCCGCCAAACAGCACGCTTTCCCTCGCTATCGCTACGCCATAGCCGCTCGACGGCAAAACGCAAAGCTGGCGCGAGCATCAGGGCGATCGCACTACCGCCTTTCAGCTGCGCGATCAGGAGCGGGGGATCGTCCCATTCCAAAAAGAACCGTCCGGCGACATGATCGAAGAGAACGTGATGCGAAAAGCTGACGAGGTCCCCCGTTTCAGCAAGCACACCCGAAGCAATCACTTCATCGACATTATCATTTGCAATGAGCACCTTTCGGACCGCGAGGCGGCTGCGGCGAACCATCACATCAACCGTCGCGCCAGCGGCGCGATGCAGCGGCGTGCCCGGCAGCCGTCGATCCTCATAAGCGTCGATCAGATCCGATTGGGTCGAGACTGTTCGAATACTGTCCGGATCAACGCCATCAGAAAGCAGTTGTGCAGCGAGCGAGAGGTTGAAGATGTTTCGTAGGAGATCGCGCAGCCGCTCAGGTGCCGCATCAAGCAAGTTGCCAAGTGCTCTCGCGTCCGCGCCAGCCTGACGGAGATCTGGATTGCTGAGGCGCGGCACGTTGAAATGGCGAACATTGCGTAGCGTCGGATCGGCGTATTCCGGGTCGGGCGGGGACCCGGGGAGTGCGTCGCGAAAACGCCGGCCATTTCTGAGATCGAACGTGCGGATAGACGCCGCGATCGTCCAGGACTTGTCCTTTGTAGCCATTGTTTCAATTAGCTGCGCGAACACGGCTTCGGCAGGACCGCCGCGCGCTGCATCGAGAGCGTCGATGATGATCAGTTTTCGACCTGCGCCTGGCGCTGCTGCCAGTACCTCGGCTAGCGGTCGAGCGAGCTGAAGCTCGGATTGGAGATCGGTAGCAGTGGCAACGCCTGGGAAGCGATCGACCGAGAGAAAGATGACCCTCTCGCCGGCGGCGCGGCGTGCTTGTGCCAGCGCTACCAGGGCTCCGGTTTTTCCCGCGCCGGGCTCGCCGATGACAATAAGCGAACCGGTCGCGATGGCTGACGCCATGGGGCTGTCACTTTGACGGGGAATTGGTATCCCGCCCTCGATCGGCAAGCGCGTATGGCCAGTCAGCCGGGTAAGCTCTGCATCGGTAACGGCGGAGAGGCGAGCGAAATCGGCGTCATAGCCGGGAGCACCTGTATCGTTGTGATGCAGCGCGCGGAGTGCTCGCAACAGCCCTTCGCGATCCGCTGGCGCACCGCTGCCAATGAGGTTCCGGACAATGGTTTTGAGATCTCGCAAGGGTGCGTCGCCTGCAGCCTCCGAGCCGTAGACGCGTGATCCGAGCACGCGGGAGGCCTCGCGCCAGTTATCTTCGCCCTCGTCCATCGAGAAACGGACGACTTTGAAAAGACGGGCCATCGTGACAAGCTCGTCGTCGCTTGGAGGGTCGACGACAAGATCCACACAGGCGGCGCGTGCGTGGGTCTCGAAGAGTTCCAGTGCGTCGGCTTCAGCCCGGCTGCGCTGCGACTTCACCGTTGTCCAGGTGCCTCCGGTATCGAAAGCCCGGCAGCCTTTCTCGAGCTTATCGAGCGTACGGGGCGCGGTGGTGCTTACCGCAAGGATGGCCCGATAACGCGCGACATCGACGGCAACACCTGTTGTTCGCGCTTCGACCATGGTCCTGACAAGTTGTGCGATGGTTTTGCCAAGTGGGCTTTCGGCACCCTGCGTCAGGCCAGCGCTGGTCTTGCTCTGAAAGTCGATCCGGGTATCGTCATCCTGTCCAAGCTCGATGTCATCGAGGCCTTCTCCAGTCTCCAAACGCAGGCTGACTGGAAGTGCCGCGTTCGCAAGTCCAAAGCGTCCGCCGACCGGAATACGGGCCAGGATATGCGCGGCGAGCCATGTACCGACCTCGGCCTGAAAATCCATGCCTCCCTCGGTCGCGCGTCCACCAGCAGGCTTTGACGTTCGAGCGGCTTTGCGAGCAGTCATCCAAGCAGGTCCTCGAATTGGCGTGCGTGGCTCGGTGTAGTTTTGGGGGCAATCTCGGCCTTTCCGCCAAGTAGATCGCGAAGCGACTTGAGCTTTGAGAGCAGCTCATCGAATGTGATGATGGCTACGCCAGCGAGACTTGCACGATACAGCTCGAAGGCACGCTTTCGTGGACCTTCGGGGATGATACCCGCTAGAATCATTCCCCTGACGCCATAGGTTTCGAGCGGGACCGCGCGGTTCTGCGATTGAAGCCGATAGATGTCGCTACGCAGCTTGTCGATCTGGTCAATCACCTGCGCCACGGCGCCAACTAACTCTGTCGACGCGGTGTATACGCCCCCCCGATATTCCCTTTTGCCGATGAGCTCTTCCCCAGGAGTCTTGATCTCGAGCACCGCTATACTGTCGGTCAGCTTGTTGGTGAGCAGGAAATCGGCAATCTTTTCGCCGGAGCCATTCAGGATCCTGCCTCCCACATGCGCTTGGCCCTGCACGAGCAAAACCGGCACATTGAACGCCATATCGAGAATGAAGGGGTTGGCCTCGAGGAGTTTTTGCCATTGCAGTTCGGTCGTTCGTTCAGCGAACCGCTCCTCGATACGTGCAATCAGTTCATCGAGCGAGGCGAGTTCAATCTCGTCGTGCAGCTTCAGCAGGCCGCCGCGCTGCGACTTCATCGAAGTGCGGACGGACGCCGAGGCCATATTGACCAGGGCTGCCCGGTCGTTATCCGAGAGCTTGGTATCCGTGATCGTGTCACCAATCACGTCGGCGATGTCATCGGGGGCGCGGTCAAAGACCCTTACTGGGAACTTTTCACTGTCCAGGCGCGTCAGAAGATTGGTATACGCAGCCTGTAGCTTCTTCCGCCGCGTCAAAACCTGTGCCTTCTTCTCGAACCTGTTTGCATTCAGGCGTAACTCGTCGAAGAGCGTGTAGCCGATCTCGTATGTCGTACCATCATCCGTCACGCCGACGTCCAGCTCGCGCTTGTAGGTGACACGCAGGTTCGTCACGCCTTCGACTTGCCTGATAGCATTCACGATAAACGAAAGCTTGCGCTCGAGGCCGAGACCGAAATTCGGGTCTTTGACAAATCCCTTCGGCATGCCCTCGGCGAGGAAAGCCTGAACATCCTCGATGGTACGAAATTCGTTGAAATCCTGAAAGAAATCTTCGTCTTCAATGATCTCAATCGACACGATAGGATCATATTTCGGCATCAGGAAATCTTCAGATTCCGGCATGGTGTTGATCGGGAAGAGCGTGGTTGTGTGCTTGCCCGCATCGAAGCGTATGAGCACCTGCGTCGTATTGATTTCGGTGAGGTCAGCGATCGCGATTCGCCGCTCGGATGGTGTGAAGAACACCTCGACGAAGCCGGGCCCCTTTCTCTGCAGGAAAAGAGTACCTTTGTCGTCATCACCGAACTGGGGGCCGAAGGTTGCCATACGCTATCCTATAAATATTGGGAAAACATAGGTGTAACGAGTACAACCTGCAATCGGAGCGGACGGAAAAGGTGGCACTTGCAGGCGAACGGCGCTGTCCCTCTTCACGGTGGTTGCGCCTGCTGAGATCAGAGCAAGCTACCCTGTTCGATAGGCGCGCCCTATCTTGAAACAATTGAAGATCCATAAGGCTCGCGACGAAATAATCAGCGCGTTAGCAGGTGAAACCGACTGGATGCCGTCGTTGCTATCATCATCCACATATGGTGTTCATTTTCAGGAGAAATTTCTTTCGAAGATCTACAGAGTGCGGGTCGGCCAAGGTTGCCAGATATCGATCAAACTCCGCTTCCAACTCTGTGTGGAACAGTGTGCGGTTCACAGTGATCTGACCATTATCGAAGCGCATTATTGGGCCGCTGACCCCGACCGTCATCTTTTCGGTCGCCCCGCTGTGATGGAGTGCGCATCGCCCTTGGCTATAGAACTCGTCAGCCTTCTTCGTCGCCACCATGCCAGCGCCGAGACAATCGATAAATGGCTGCCAGTTGCTCAGGAACTCTCTGAACAGCCGACCGCTTTGACGTGTGTGGTTGGTCACCCCCTCACGGAAACCCTGAATTGTCTCGAGAACGAGGCAATCCAAGGCGAGGATCGCGAAGCCATATGTCTGCGGCTTGTTAGCTTTATCGACATCGATCAGGGTCTGTGCTGGCTTGATGAAGCGGCCCTGTATGCGATCCCTCAGTACATCGACTGCCTTCAGCCATTCCCCCTGTTTCGGATTGTCGGGATCCAGTTCGAGGCCGCGCCAGAACGCGACTGTGTACTTCGGGCTGATCTGGAGGCTACGGCTCTGTGTCGTGTCGCTCATCGGCCTAGCTTTCGAGAACCGCGACACCTGACCCCAACACAGATGTGTTTCGGCGTGGAATATTGACCCCTCTGGCGGGGTGACCGGCGTCCAATTTTGACCCCCCACCTGTTTCGTCTGACCATCCGTCTTTCGCTGGCGGATGGAGGGGGAGTTGAAGCGAGTGGATACGATTGCGCGTGTTCGTCGAGCCTTCCATGTTCAGGGCTGGTCGGTGAAGAGGATCGTCCGGGAGCTGCATGTTTCCCGCAACACAGTTCGCAAGATACTGCGATCTGATCAGACGGACTTTTCCTACGAGCGCGAACGGCAGCCGCTTCCGAAGACCGGGGCCTGGAAGGCTGAGATCGAGCGCTTCCTGGCCGCGAACGAAGGCAAGCCATCTCGTGAACGGCTAACGCTGATCCGGATTTACGAAGAGCTTCGGGCGCTGGGTTACGATGGCAGCTACGATGCGATCCGGCGCTATGCGAAGGGATGGTCGAAGGATCGAGGGGCCGTGACGGCCGAAGCCTACGTGCCGCTCTACTATGCGCCCGGTGAGGCCTATCAGTTCGACTGGAGCCATGAGATCGTCTTGATCCAGGGCGTGACGACGACGGTGAAGGTTGCTCATGTCCGCCTCTGCCACAGCCGGATGATGTTTGCGCGGGCCTACATGCGTGAGAGCCAGGAGATGGTCTTCGACGCGCACGACAGGGCCTTCGACTTCTTCCGTGGCACCTGCACGCGCGGCATCTACGACAACATGAAGACGGCGGTGGAGGCCGTCTTCATCGGCAAGGAACGGCTCTATAATCGCCGTTTCCTGCAGATGTGCAGCCATTATCTCGTCCACCCCGTAGCGTGCACGCCAGCATCCGGCTGGGAGAAAGGACAGGTCGAGAACCAGGTCGGCCTCGTGCGCGAGCGGTTCTTCACGCCACGCCTCAGGGTCAAAAGCCTGGAGGAACTCAATGTTTGGCTGCTCGACAAATGCGTTGCCTATGCCAAGGCCCATAGCCATCCCGAGCAGACGGCGCAGACGATCTGGCAGATGTTCGAGGCTGAACGTGGGTGCCTTGTGCATTACGTCGGCCCATTCGATGGTTTCCACAGCGTTCCGGCCTCGGTGTCGAAGACCTGCACTGTCCGCTTCGACAACAACAAATACTCGGTTCTATCGACTGCCGTCGGCCGCCCCGTCGAGGTTCATGCCTATGCGGACCGGATCGTCATCAAGCAGGATGGTATGACGGTTGCGGAACATCAGCGCAGCTTCGGCCGCGGCAATACCGTCTATGATCCCTGGCACTATGTTCCTGTCCTCGCTCGAAAACCCGGTGCCTTGCGCAACGGCGCTCCCTTCCGCGAATGGGTTTTGCCAACAGCGATGGAGAAGGTCCGCAAGCGGTTGAAGAGCGCCGATGACGGGGATCGGCAGATGGTCACCATACTCGGATGTGTTCCTGCTGATGGTCTTACCGCCGTTGAGGCTGCCTGCCAGGAAGCACTCGATCACGGCGTCTGCTCTGCCTCGGTGATCATCAACATTCTGGCGCGAAGCCGCGATCCGGCTCCCGCCGCAACCCTGCAAATCCCCGATGCGCTTCGGCTTGCCCATGAGCCGGTCGCCGACTGCGACCGTTACGACAGGCTCAGGAGGGTAAGCTGATGGAACGCACGCAGGTTCTCGAACTGATGAGCACGCTGAAGCTTTACGGAATGCGCAGCGCCTACGATGAGGTCATGGGGAATGGCATCAAACGACAACATGAACCGCCGCGCATCGTCGGCGATTTGCTGCAGTCGGAGATCGCAGAGAAGCAGGCACGCTCCATTCGCTATCAGCTCAGCATCGCCAAGCTGCCACTCGCCAAGGACATCGACGACTTCGACTTCGCCGACACGCCCGTCAATGAATCTCTGGTGCGGGAACTGGCCACCGGCACCTTCGTCGCAGACCAGCGCAACGTCGTCCTCGTCGGCGGCACGGGAACCGGCAAGAGCCATCTGGCCATCGCGATTGCCCGTGCTCTCATCCGCAACAGCACACGTGGCCGCTTCTTCAATGTTGTCGATCTGGTCAATCGCCTGGAAACGGAAACGCGCAACGGCAAGCAAGGTCGGATGGCCGACTACCTCACGCGACTCGACTTTATCATTCTCGATGAACTCGGTTACCTACCGTTCGCGCAGGCCGGGGGTCAGCTCCTGTTCCACCTGATCAGCAGGCTCTACGAGCGCACCTCGATCATCGTCACCACGAACCTTGCATTCGGTGAATGGCCGTCGGTGTTCGGCGATGCCAAGATGACGACAGCACTCCTCGATCGCCTGACCCATCACTGCGAGATCGTGGAAACCGGAAACGAGTCCTGGCGCTTCAAGAACCGCTCTCAAAGCTAAAGCCGAAGATACCCATCACCCGCACTTGGCCTACCCTCTGCAACCCCGGCCAGCGCCGGGCAGGCCAAGCGCTGACCGCCTACAGGGGGGTGAAGATTGGACGCCGATAAGGGGTCAACATTCCGAGCCGATTGACAACACAGAGAAGTCGTTGGGCCGGATCTGCTTTCGAACCTCTGGCGGATAGCAATTCCCCCCGCCCTCATAGTTCCTATGGACCGCGCGAGCCTGCTCGTTCGTCAGGACGTAGAATGTCGGTGCCATCGTCCTCAGATCGAGTTCGATGAAGATGAAGAAGTCTGCGTCGCCCTTCTTGTTCATCTCTACAGGCCAACGCGTGATCTCGGTAGGCCGCCGCAGAAACTGTCGAGTCTTCACTTCAATCGATTTCGGCTGTCCATCGACGACAACGATGACATCGTGACCAGGTGCGCCTTCCGGCCTCATATAGGCGGCAAGTCCGAGTGTGTTGAGCTTTGCCACGGTTAGCAGCTCGCCCAGCGTACCGGATTGTGGGGATGACAGTTTTTCCAGCGTCATTGCTCTTCGTATTCCCCAAGAACTTCAACTAGCGGCCCAAGTCCGGTCGTTCCATCGGCGGCCGGGTGGCGGATCCGGTTCGCGGTCAGATGGACGGCCATGAGCGCCATGGCTGGTGTCTTTCCCTGCACCCTGTAGCGAACGCCATCGAGAGCAAATGTCGCCCGGGCTGGGCCGAACTGGATGCTAATGGTGCGATAGATTTGCGGATACGAGACCATGATGAGTTTCGATATACCCGGCACGGATGTCGTCCAAGCATTGTCCTGACCGCTCTCTCGAACCTTGTCGAAGGTCTCAGTCATCGACTGCGGCGGCCACATATCGAAGGCCATGACAGACTGGATCTTCCGATCGAGGAAACTTCCCGGGTCCCCGGTCGCGAGATCGTCCATGATCTCGTGGTATGTAACTTTGCGTGGTCGTTTGTTCTCCGGCTTTCGCCGTTCTGCCGCCAGCAGCCTACGCTCCTGGCCCGCGGCCTCCGCCTCATTGGCGCTGCGGTGCAGTCCAAATGACCGGAGGATCTTCGCTATGATTGTCCCCATGTTCCCCCCGACGGCGAATTGTCCCTAAAAATGCTAGGAATTCCGCTCATGGCCAACATATTTCGCCTTCTCTAAAAATCGGACATACTGGTTTTTCAGAGGCGTGATTTCCTATAAGCCTCCTCTATCGGAACCTCGAATTTCGCTCTGCGAGATGGCCATCTATCCGGTTTAGAATGGTCTCAAGACCGAGATAGCGGACGTAGCCGCCTCCGCCCCGCTGGATGATGCCGTCCAAGAAGATCTCGAAGGAATGACCATCACTCGCTAGTCGTGTGACAAAGACAGCTCCACCACTCATGCCGTCCAAAGGCTGCGCGTCCTCAGGATATCGCAGCACGCCGAAGATATTGCGGGAAGCAAGGTCTCCCGACTTGCAGATTGGATGGATCCGCATACCGCCATTCTCCATGACCATTCGCTGGAGATGGCTCGGCAAGCCTGAAGCTAAAGCTAAATCACCAGCGCGACCAGTGAGGCGACGTTCGACGGGGAAGAACTGCTCTCGCGAGTATGCTGGTAGCATTTCGTATTCCACCATACCGATCACATAGTCACTTTCGTCCTCGTTGGCCTCAGGCGAGAAAAGGTATGTGTTGAACGGAATGCTGGTGCTGTCGGTGCCATCGTCCATCAGCACCACCAGATAGTCCATGCGGTCCTTGAAAGCTGTTACTGTTTCGCCCGAGATTGTTGCTATCTGGTGGCGCGTGAAGACGGCAAAATGTCGTCCTCGGTACTGGAAGAGAACAGCGGTGCCCTGAAGACCGAACTGATAACGGCGAGCGACCGTCCCATCTTGCAGAGTGAGCTCGAACCCATCCAGACCGTAATATTCGTCACCAGGAGCGGCGAAACAAAGTGGGCGGATACATCGAGCAGCGATCGTTGGCTCCTGCGGATCCGTGAATTTCAACATAGGAGGATCAATCCTTTCGACGGCGAGCGCGGATTTCGTCAATTTGACGGTCAATCTCTGCCTCGGCGGCCGCGCAGCTCTCCGCGAGATCGTCGCGAAATTGCGAGGTGTCCCTCAGAAAGTCGACATAGGTGGCCACGGCCAGATGGGTGTTTGCCTTAGAGCGCAAACGCTGAACCCGCCGCTTCCATCCTGGTATGGGATCCTTCTTGATCGCCAGGCGGTAGTTAGCGGCGAGCCAGTCAACAAGTTCATGGATGGATCTGTCGGAAAAGCCATTCTCGCGTGCGAACTTATGCCCCTCCGGCAAGAAGGCCAGCCGCCATATCTGGCAATCGATCGTAGCCTGATCTCGCGTGATCCCCTTCCCCTTGGGATACACGCCAGTTGAGATGACATCCAGGTAAACGCTGTTCTCGGTGACGATAGAATCCATATGGTCCGCGAGCGCGCCGATCGTCTTGCCTCTATCGAACTGGCACCGATCCCTCAGCGTTGCACATGCCTTCTCGAAGTCACCTAGTTCGGCCGGATTGCGTCTGCTGCTGTTGAAATACTTTTTCGCGCGTTCCGGGATTACCATCTTGTTGCCGTAGTAAAGACCACGCCCAGGAAAGGCCTTCAGAATGTCGCATGCCACCGAGAAGTAGAAATTAGCGATAGCTGGCAGGATGGCTTCGTGCTGGAGGCCGACATGGTACAGCTCGTTTCGGAATTCGTGCATTATTGCAACTGTCCGTGCCTGTTCCTCTGTGACCATCTTCTCGATACGTGCGAACTTTAGCTTCGCGTCGAAGGACTGTCCGACAGCCTCGGCCAATTCCAACTTATGGGTGTACGCCTCCTCTAAATGGTGCCAACTCTTGAGGTGAACATACTTTTCTGTGGCGAGCTTATGGGCTGCGAGCTCCACCGCATTGTCGGTCAGCATCAGTGCAAACCGAGCATCATGAACGCTGCCCTTGTCCAAATGTTCGAGGGCGAGATCCATTTGATCGAGGAGAGCCGCGTAAAAGCTGAGAGCTGTCATCCTAGGTCAATCTCGTCTGCTGCCGGTCGAGCGCGCTCGCCAGAGAAGTGTTTCATCTTGCGCTCTCGACGACGCCATAGCAATTCGGCTTCAATCAGCTGAGGAAATTGGTTGGAGGACGTGGCCTTTAAGAATGATTTTGGTGCAATCGATCTCGCCTATTATCGGTTCTAGGATCGACAAATCTTCACTCGTGGAGAAAATCACCTGTTGTCCGCGACCCTTTGATGTTGCTGCTCGTCGCAACAGCTGCTCGAAGCTGACCTTCGAAGATGATTGCTGACGCGGTTCGTCGAAGACCAAAACACCTGGATGGTTCGTGCTGTAAGAAGCGGCCAGTTCGAGCAGCCCAAGCTGATAAGCCCATTTCAATCGTATTGCATCGCTTGCGGATGTTTCAAAACCGATCTCAAAACCCTCAACTTCAGGGCGATACGTATCCTGGGAGATAGCAAGATCGTCGGGTTGAAAGGTTTTAAATCCAAACTGCCGCGCCTGTGCACGTAGCAATTCAGACAGACGGTTGAGCTTTGCCTTATCGCTGTCGGATAGCTCATCGTCAGGAAGCGCGCTTCTCTGTTGAAGAAGCGTCATGTACTGCTCAGACAAGGCGCTGAAACCGTTCACCGCGTCATCAAAAAGAGACTGCAGCTCGGAGAAATCTCGAATCTTCCGTTCAATCAGAATGCGTTCTTCGATCGCTGACGCCGAAACGCTCGTCGCCGGTGCCACTAGGTCAGCTCTTAGTGTTCTAATTGCCGTGTAGGCTTCGCTGAGGTCTCGATTTAGCTGTGAAAGTAATCCTTCACGCTCTCGATTTTCCTCTTCCTCGCGCCGAAGGATGTCTTCAAACATCCTGATTTCAGACTTGATGTAAGAGATGTTGTCTTCGATAGGCATGATCGATGCGAGTGCATTTTGAGATAGTAAGGTGTCTTGCAATCCTTGTTCGCAGGTGGGGCAGCGGTCAGGGCTGAGGGACCATTGAACGCCTGAAAAGCGCTGTAGCTTTTGAACATCCTGGTTTTTCTGCAGATCTTCTCGCAGAGTCTGGATGCGCCGCGTCAGGGCATCAACGTCCGCTAATTTTACCTGCCTCACCCCGTTTAATGAAAGGCGCTGGACATTGAGGCTCTCTGCGTGCGCGATCACCTCGGCGAGTTTGGCTTCTATAGCTGGCACATTGTCGGACACAACCGGTACTTCGGCTTGGGAAATAGTGTCGAGTTCGGACTTCAGCTCCCTAAGATGCTCATCAAGTGGCGTCCACCCACCTTGTGTTGCTACTGACACAAACGCTTTCGTGATCGCGTTCAAATCAACGATTGGCTTTCTACCGAGTGCCTCAATGCGGGAGGCAGATCGATTCAGCAGCTGGCTGAGGTCTTGCCAGTTTGTCTCCCACCTGCTGGTAAGAAGGTTGATGCGTTGATCTAACTGTTCACGTTTGCGTTCAATCTCATAGGCCTCGAGCTCCGCGATGAACTCGACCGCTCGTTTATGGACTTCTCGAATGCGGAAATATGTCGGGATGGCTGCGGGAATGGAGGACCACCCGGACTTTTGCTCCACCCAGAAAAGCGGGAACACGGTTTCGAGATAGAGCTTGATGTCTTCCTTCTCGTAGCCCCGAACTACGGGGAGCTCCCAGCCAAGAAAGTTCTCGAAGAAATGATGAAACCCGTCCTCGCGTTGAGCAGCACCCGGATCTCGCACGAAGAACTGCTGGGTCCGATACTGGCCTTCAGGCTCAGACAGGCCAGGGCCGAATTGTACTGTTATTAGGCGGTCATCGAGTTTTGAGACGACAGGGCGATGGACCGTCACTGTTGTGCCGACTGAATTTTCCAGTTCAAGCATCACGTCAGATTCAACGACCCGCACGCTTTCGCCACTATCTGTTATAAGATGGCTTGTCATCGCGTGTGGAAGAGGAATCTCACGGCGAGGGCTTAGCATCCGTTCCAAACCAAGAACGTAAATCATCCCTTGAAGGCAGGTTGATTTACCCATGGTGTTGTCGGCCCAAAGAACATTTAGCCCGTCGGTGAAACCGAGTTCAACTCCGTACCAGCCCTGCTTTGTAAGCGCACGAAGCCTGAGGCGTCTCAATTTGAAGGTCATACAAGATTCTCCGGACGCCAGACCGCTTTCATAAATCCATCAGTCAGCTTCGGCGCCACCTCAGAAAGGAAGGCTCTCTCAGCGTCAAGAACGCCGCTGTCTTTGGCGATTGCCTCAGCTGCTTTGCGACCCTCGTCGGTCAAAACAACCACCGATCCTTTATTGACGCTCACGAGACCCATCGAATGGCTGAGAGCCACCGCGCGGTTTAGCCAAGGCTCGACTCTCACCGAAACGTCGAGTGGACGATACCGTCCCGCGATCAATCCAAGCGCCTCCTCCCGTCCTTCTTCGAGCCGCACATTGTGCGCGAGAAACTGGAGTTTCTGAAAGCTCGCCTTTTTCCCGCGACTGTAAAATACACTTAGGAGCAGTATCGCCATTCCCCAAGCCATCCGCAGGTCGCCGGCGACAGGCTCTGGGCGGACGGTGAACGTGAACTTGGATGTATTAAGTATGTCTAAGAAAGGGCTTTCACGGGACATTTGGGAAATCCAATGGGCATTGCATTATCCATTCAGAGACGGTTCCGAACACGAGTTGATCGATGTTCTCAGGCGATAGATTTGGCGCCGCCCCCTTGATTGCTTCCTTGAGGTTCATAATCTCATCGTTTAGGATGCCGCTTGCCGTAACTGCAGTGGGGCCGGCAAACTCTAAATGGCGCCTCCGGCTTGCAATCACTGTGGCAAGATTGTCATGCAACTCGGGTGCCTGGGATCGAAGAGCACTCATAAGTGCCGCGCCCTGCAGATGATAACGAGTAGCATCCGCAACTGCATCTTCGAGCTTCTGAGGAGTTGTACGCTTCGCGAGCTTCGTGCGAGCGGTTGATAGCAAATCCTGTGAACCCTCCTCCTTCTCCCAAGAGCTAATCTGCGGATTTGTCGGATTCGGAATGCTGAGTTTGATCAACGATAGTTGCGCTGCATTGAGCGTTAGGGCATCAGCGCCGAAAAACGCTTGATCATGAATAAGGACCTCAAAGTCAGTGTCGAGATAAGGCAGTGCTTTCGATCGGAGCTCTGTCGTCTTGTTCGCGCAGTGTATGTTCACGTCCTTGCTGTCGTGTAACGGGCTGAGCAACACCCATCTCTTTATCGGCGCCCCGAGGAAGAGTTTCGATACAATAACGTTGTTTTTTTGTAGTTTTCCAAGATCTTTAGTAATCTTATCTTTTTGCTTTTTCGCGCGTTCAGCGACGCCGATGGGCTCTTCTACCGCGTAACACTGATATGCGACGCTGTCCTTGTTGCAGTAATAGTCGATACCGAGATCACCCTGATCTTTGGCGGGCACCTTGTGGACGTTTAATACGCCATGCCGACAATTCAGGAGGCCAAGCGCAAATATCTCCCAGTCGTCGGGATTCCAAATAATAGTGGTTGACGGCAAGACTTCCCCCAGCATTCAATATAGGCAATCTACATGAAGGACGGTTGCGTGCAATGAGAGACGAGCGGCCGTAGGTAGCAACATTTAAGTTTTTGATCTCATTGGTGGGCGGTCCCGGACTGAATAAGCTGTGGCCTGATGGACCAACCGCAATTTCCCGATGCGAAAGTCGCCATACTCGCGATCACCACGAAATCAGCTGATCCGGGTGCGGTAAAACGGGAGCACGTCTGAGTCGATCGTCGCAACGTCAGCAATCTCAGGCTTGTCGTTCCCGACTTCGACCTGTAGGCGCGCTCTTCGGCATCGAGCCAGCCCGGCAGCATTCGGCCGTGTAGTGGATATCGTTCCGTCGAACTCTCCTGTGGAACAGGCGGCTTCCAAGAGGTCGCCCGACCTTCCCGGCGTTGCGGTGGTCGGGGAGACCCACTACCTTTGAGGGTATAGTCAAGTGACCGCATTTCATTTGCCTGGAGGCGATGTGGATACGCTTTTCAAAGAAGATCTCGAAATTTCACTTCCGCCGCAATTCGCGATAGCTGGTAAAATCCATGGTGCCTCTGTAAGAAAACTTGCCCATCCCGGCTGTAAGCTGATCGCCTCTGCGAACGAGTTCACCGAAAAGCGAGTTCGGGGTCTGTTTCTCCGCAGCCCCGATGGACGGCGCGAGGTGGCGGTGATCCCCCGAAAGACGGACGTGGATCTGCCCAGCGACGAGATACTGCGCCATCCGGCGGCGGTGAGCCTCGCGGAATTCCGGAAAGACCCGACCCCAGGTGTCTGGATCAAGCCCGCCGCCGCCGATGCCAGTAGCATCCCGTTCGAGAAACTCGTAAGCGAATGCGCGGAGATACGCGCATCTTGGCGAGGGGCATTCACCTTTGCCGAAGAGCGCATAGTTGGAGACATCGTTGTCCAGCCCGGTCTCAGGAAGCCGCAAATAGGGGCGATACATGCCGCCCTTGGCCATTGGACCGCTTCTTCCGCCCCAGCAACCATCGTCATGCCAACCGGAACTGGCAAGACCGAGACGATGCTAGCGCTGATGGTCGTGGCCGAGGTCGAGCGGCTTCTTGTCGTCGTGCCGAGCGATGCCTTGCGGACGCAGATCTCGGAGAAGTTCCTGAGCCTCGGGGTTCTCAAGGACAGCGGCTGTCTCGCTGTAGACGCGAAATTGCCCATCGTTGCGACCCTCGATGAAATCCCCAAGTCGGTCGAAGAGGTCGACGACATCTTCAGGCGGGTCAACGTCGTCGTCACGACGATGGACGCGGTCGCCAAGGCAAGCGGAGAAGTCCAGTTGAGGATGGCAGAGCTTGTCACCCACCTTTTCGTTGACGAAGCGCACCACATCGCCGCCAAGACGTGGCGAGAATTCAGAGCCCAGTTCGCAAACCGCATCGTCCTGCAGTTCACAGCGACGCCGTACCGGACCGACGGGCGGCGCGTCGACGGCAAGTTCATCTACAACTACCCGCTCGCCAAGGCATTTGCTGAAAAGTACTTCAAGAAAATCCACTTCAAGCCGATCTACGGGCTTGATCGTGACGACGCCGACCTGCGGATCATCGAGGCCGTCAAGGCCGCGCTGGTCCAGGACGAGGCAGAGGGCCATGTTCATCTTGCGATGGCGCGCTGCCGGATAATCGATACCGCCGTCAAGCTGCATCGCCTCTATTGCAAGCTTCTGCCGGAGTACAATCCAGTCATTGTCTATAGCAGCCTCTCGTCGAAGGCGAAGATGGAGGCTCTCCGGAAGCTGAGGTCCGGAGAAAGCAGGATTGTCGTATGCGTCGACATGTTGGGAGAGGGCTTCGACCTTCCTGAACTCAAGATCGCGGCGCTGCACGACAAGCATCAGAGCGAAGCAGTTACCGTTCAGTTTGTCGGGCGGTTTACGAGGACGAGGAAAGATCTCGGCGACGCGACGGTGATCGCCAACGTCGTGGCCGGCGGCATGCGGGACAGTCTTCAGGCACTCTATAATGAAGACGCCGACTGGAACCATCTGCTCGAAGGCCTCGGAACCCGTAACACTGCCCGCGAAGAGCGGCGGCAGGAAGTATTTGAGGGTTTCGATCTACCACCGACGGATTTTCCGCTGGACCAGGTGACACCTCGCCTCGGTGCGGTCGTCTACGAGACCACTTGCGAGCGATGGGATCCAAACAAGATCGTTGATGCCTATGGGCCCGGCTCCATAGTCGAAGGGCCGTCGATAAATTACGCCGAGCGGCTTGCGATCTGGGTTTTGAAGTCCGAAGAGAAGCTCAAATGGACGTCGATGAGGCAACCCGTAAATACCGCGTATCATCTTTACGCGTGCCACTGGGACGACGAACGTCAACTTCTCTATGTCAGCAGTTCTAACCTGAGCGACCTTCACGCCCGGCTGGCCGAAAAGGTTGCCGGGGCCGACGCGAAGCGAATTCGCGGCGACGATGTTTTCAGGGTGCTCGACGGCTACAAGCGCTTGATCCTCAGCCATCTCGGTCTTTCGGAGGCCGTCCGGAAGCCGATCCGGTATTCCCAGTTCATGGGCAGCGACATAGCTCCTCAGCTAACCGACGATCCTGCCAATCGCGGCCGGATGAAGACGAACATTTTCGGGCAGGGTTACACGGCGAGCGGCAAGTCGACGATCGGGTGTTCCACGAAGGGTAAGATCTGGTCATACGAGTCCGTCCATGGGTTCGCAGGCTGGATGGAGTGGTGCAAGACCATCGGTGCCAAGCTGCAAGATTCATCCATCCAGCCCGACGGTATCCTGCGCCGCCTGGTTCAGCCCACCAAGCTTACTTCGATGCCTCAAAAGCACGCCGTCGCCATCAATTGGCCAGAGGCGGTCCTCCATGTCGATGACGACCGGGTAGATTTGGTTTTCGGCGACGTCTCGGTTCCGTTCTACGATTGCGAGATCCGCATCCTGTCTCAAGTTCCGGGCACCGAGATCGTTATGAGGGTCGGCGGAGATGACAGGTTTGTCGATTTCACGATGACCATAGACGGTTCCGGTGCGCACTATACCCCTACGGTCGCGAGCGGTGTCCGCATCGGTAAAAAGACCACGGATCTGGTTTCATGGTTCAAGGACGATCCGCCTCATATCTACTTCGCTGACGGGAACATGCTTCTGGCGTCCGAGCTACTCAAGCTGCCGGATGACCACGCTCCGCCGTTCGATCCCGAGCGCCTGGTCGTACGCAACTGGACGGGCGTCGACATCAGGAAGGAGTCGCAGGGGAGGGACAAGGACGCGACCAGCATCCAGCGGCGCGTAATCGATGAACTCCTGCAGAGCGGTGGGTTCGATGTCGTCTTCGACGATGACGGGTCCGGGGAATCCGCGGATGTCGTGGCCATCAAGAAGGAGGGCGACGTCATTACGGTGGCGATGTTCCACTGCAAGTACGCGAGCGATGCCACCCCGTCAGCGAGGGTCGGAGATCTCTACGAGGTCTGCGGTCAGACGCAGAAAGCAATCCGGTGGAGGGAGCGGCCCGACCTGTTGTTCGCCCGACTTAGAAAGCGCGAGACTGCGATACAGAAGAGATACGGTCTATCGCGGCTGGAGAAGGGCAGCGTTATCGACCTGATCCAGTGGCACAACCGCTGGAGCGAGTTCGACTATCGTTTCGAGATGACAGCCGTCCAGCCCGGATACTCGAAATCGGAGGCGATCCGGCAGCAAGACAAGGGGCAGCTGGAAATTCTTGCCGCAACGCAATCGCTGCTCATGGACACGTGGGCCATACCATTCACGTTCCAATGCAGTCCCTAAACCGAAGATTTTGAATCTACAGGAAATCGGAAGCGTCAGTCCCTGAGAGTGCTAAATATGGACGATCCCGCTTCCGCTTCGACAGGAAAATTATATGGCCGGTAATGAAGAAGACGTTTTCCGCAAAGCCAAGTCTGAATATCAAGCTCTGCAAATTTTGCAGGTGCTGATGCTCCGTGAAGCGTGTGGTCGGTCTAATGACAGTATTTTGGGGGTGTGCTTGGATAAATGTGGCATGTACGGAGCCCCGGAAGAAATTCGGGCGGTCATAGGTTTCCTTGAGCGATCCGGCTTGGTACGCACGGACAAGGTCGAGGAGTACGTGATCGTCGCGATCACAGATGCGGGCGAACGAGTTGCCGAGGGTAAACAAGTCGTTGATGGAGTGGCGCGCCCGACGCGAAAATAGTGGAGTTGATGACGATACTTCATCGAGCCCGGTCGTGAGAGGAGAAAGATCGGTTGTCTCCAACAAAATCATATGGATACATCATTTCAATGATGCCGCGACTACGGGTGCCAGGTTCGGATCTGTTCAAGGCGTTCCCGATTTCTCAGGTCGGGCACAGGCGATCCTGCTCGGGGCGAGTAGATCCAGGACCTTCTTACAACAATGCTCCTTTCTCGTTCCGACGTGCTTCCGAGGGTTCGCCTCATTCATGCGCGCCTTCGGGCCGCCTGCATGGGCGGCTCCGGCCTGAGTCAGGGTCACCTTCTCCACTCGATCTCAAATTGACCCCGGTGGCATAGGAAGCGGCGAGGATCGGCCCCAGCGTTCCGCCGTGGCCAGGGTAACCCTTTCCGAAGATGCTAGTGGCGACGTTTCCACAGGCGTACAGCCCAGCGATGACTGTCCCGTCGCAACGCATGACTTGCCCATGAGCGGTGGTCCTTAAACCGCCTTTGGTGCCATTATTGCCAGGCAGGATTTCGACGGCATAGAAGGGACCTTCGTTGATAGGTCCAAGGCATGCATTAGGTACGACAGTTGGGTCGCCATAATAGAGGCCGTGAGCGTCTTCCCCACGTTGAAATGCGCGATCACGGCCTTCAAGTGCGTCTTCGTTGAAACGGGCGACCGTATTCCGCAGACCTTGGGCCGAAATCGAGAGTTTATCCGCAAGCTCAGCGAGCGAGGGTTCGGAGTGCATCCAGTTCGGAGCAGCCTCGGTCGGAGGAACTGAGGCGACGGTGTAGCGGGTCTTGAACGCATGGTCGAAGATCAGCCAGGCGGGCCGATTCAGGTACGAAAAAGATCCTGGATCAAAGATATTGAATGCCATTCCAAGATCATTGTATGAGGTCGCCTCGTTGACAAATCGCTCTCCCTTGCTGTTCACCAAAATAGAACCGGGAAGTGCCAGATCTCGAACGATGTTCCGCGTTAGGGGCATTCCATCTAGCTGTTCGCCGGGAATGTGGTATGCCGCTGTCCACCACGCCTCCGTCATATTCGCGACCGCCGCGCCGGCTTCCAGTCCGAATCTCAATCCATCACCGTCATTACCCGGAGGTGTCGTGGCGGCGCTGGTGAAACCGGGCAGGAAAGCGGCCACCATATCCTGGTTCCATTCGAAGCCGCCGGTTGCCAAAATGACGCCGATGCTTGCGGAAATAGCTCCTTTCGCGGTTTCAATGCCGACACAGCGTCGACCTTCGAACGAAAGATCAGTCGCGGGCATGCTGACATGAAAATCGACGCCCGCCTGTGCGCAAGCCTGAGCCAAACCTGCGACCAATCCCGCACCTTGCGTGCGGACATTTCGCCCTTGACGATCTGTGACAATGTCGACAGAAATGCCCTTCTTAGCTTCCGTTGAAGTCACTGGTTGCCGCAAGGTCGAATAGCGCAGTTTCTGGAATAGCAAAGGATCCATGGAGGGCTCGAACGGCAGGGGCTCCACCGAGCGCCCGGTCTTGGCACCTGCCCATCCGGGATGATAATCGGGGCGGTCAACACTGAAAAATCGTAGATCCGAGCGCCCTTCGATAAACCGCAGCATTTCGGGGCCATTCTTCAGAAACGCCAGAAGCAATTCGGAGGACGTTTCGCCGAGCGTTAGACGGTCAAGGTAGATCTTGGCGTCGCCCTCGTCGTCGGCGAAACCGGAAGCAGCCATCACATGATTGTTTGGGATCCAGATGCCGCCACCAGATATCGCCGTTGTCCCACCGATGAGGTGAGACTTTTCGAAGACGCCGACCGATAGTCCTTGATCAACTGCGGCGAGTGCGGCTACCAGACCGGCGCCGCCGCTTCCCAGCACGATGATGTCATAGCTTCGCATGTTTCGTGTTCCTAGATAACCGATCTGCTTACCCGTCTGTCGTGACTGTTCAAGAGGTTCCGGCGGGTTTCTTCCGTCAATGTGAGAATGTTCACACGGACATGTGCCTCAATTTCGCTGGCAGCTTTCTTGTTGACATAGGCTTCGATGATCCACTCATGCCCAGCGAGGGTAGACTTACCGCTGTCCCGGCCCAAAGTGTGAAGGATCGTCGCTTCCGTTCGAGGTTGAATGAAACGGTTGATCATGGCGATCCTCGACCGCAATTGGCCGATCTGATCCACGATCGTGGTGTTTGGGCACCGTCGGTTGATGACAGCATGAAAGTCGAGATTTCCCTGGGTCCAGCTCGGCAGGTCGAACGACGCCAGCGCCTTTGCCATCTCGGCGTTGATAGCCTTCAGCTGTTTGATGTCGCCGGCAGTAATTCTCGGCGCCGCAGCGCCAGTGACGTAGCCCTCCAGCACCGCCAGAAGCTCCATCTGCTCGGCCCAAAGGTCCGGATCCGCGCCCGCGACGATTGCGCCCGAATTCTTGCTGAAGATCACGAGGCTTTCTGCCTCAAGGCGACGAATAGCCTCCCGGACTGGAACCGGACTGATCGACAACTCCTTTGCCAGTGTGTCGATCACTAAGCGCTGCTTTGGCGCATAAAGCCCGCGATCGATCCCCTCCTTGATATAGTCGTATGCGAGCTGCTGCTTGCTTTTTGCTGCTGTGGCAGGTGCCATCACCTTTGCCATGCGGTTTACTCTCCAACGACGATGTCAAATATAAAATCAGATTTGATTTCCCTTCGACCTAGCGGCTTCGACAGCTGTCGGCAAGCCTTACCGCTTCCAAGCCAGGCGTCGTTCCAGGCTTATGCTCAACCTGGAGAGTGCAAAGACGATGATGATGAAAATCAGACCAACCGCGGTCAGATACTCGAATTGCTTGTAGGTGATGGCTGCCTGGGCATTGGCGACATAGACGATATCCTTGACGCCGATGACGCCGACGATGGCGGAATCCTTTAATATCACGATGAACTGATTCAAGAGAAGCGGGATAGCGGTCCGCAGCGCTTGAGGCCAGATGATGATCGAATTCGTTTTCCATCTCGTCATGCCCATGGCAGCGGCTGCTTCCCATTGGCCGCGATCAATGGTGAGGAGTGCAGACCGATAGATCTCGGCGACATATGCTGTGTTCAGCAGTGTCAACGAGATGATGGCCGCAGTAACCGGATCCATTTTCCAGCCGGTGACGCCCGCAAGGGCGAAATATACCAAAAGCACGTAGACGTATGGCGACAGCGAGCGAAAGATCTGGATGTAGAGAAACCCGACAGATCGCCCAACGGGGGATCTGCTTCGCAACAGGGAAACGATCACCCCGCCGAGCGCCATGGAGCAGGCGAGGGTTATTATCGCAATCAGAAACGTAAAGCGCAGCCCGTACAGCATCGCGGGCATGAAATTCAACACAGTTGTCCAACTATTCATGGCGCTCACAGCCCCCTGCTTTCGTTCAGACGGTTCTCGATAATATTCACCAGCATTGAAAGAAGCAGCATGGTCGTGATCAGCAGTGCTGCGACTGAAATGTAGGCTTCGAAAGGCCTGTAGTGGTTCAGACTGATGTCTTGCGCGGCAAAAATAAGTTCTGGTACCGCGACGACGGCAGCATAGGTGGACGCTTTGAAGCAGATCACGAAGACATTAAGCAGAGGTGGGATCACGACTCTGATCACCTGAGGAAATAGAACCGTACGATTGATGCGGTAGTCTGAAAGGCCAAGCGCTTTGCCGGCCTCGATTTGTCCGACGTCGATCGAATTGTAGCCGGTGCGAAAGATCTCGGACGCGAAGGCTGAACTCATAATACCGATCGCGATGATGATCGCCTGCGGACCGGACAATGCCAGACCGAACTTCGTGGCAATACCGAAGTAAATCCACAGAAGCAGGAGATACATCGGGAGACCCCGAACGATCTGCACGTACACGTAGGAAATCCCGTTGGCAATCTTCGAGCGCGATGCGGATCCGAGATATGAGATGAACCCGATGACGCATCCGATCGCGAAGCCAGCAAGCGCAAAATAGAGGTCATAGGCCAGCCCCCAGAGAAAGCGTGGCCACTGCGCCAGAACGATCGAGAAATCGAGGTCCATTTCGTTCCCTTTCAAGCCCAGTTCCATCTTGAGCGTCTGATTATCGATACGCCGACGGAGGCGCTTCGTCAACATCATATACGATTTCATATTGCAAGTCAGATAGTTTCGGTTCATAAATATAGGCAAGGGAACTTCTTGAGGCCCTTCGCGACAGATTGGATGAACGATGCGATTTTCAGGAAAAGCTGTTCTTGTCACAGGCGTTGCGAGCGGTCTCGGGAGAGCAGTAGCGCAGGCGCTGGCGGTCGAGGGGGCACAGCTGGCCCTTGTTGATCGTGCAAGAGAACCGCTCGACCAACTCGTTTCAGAACTTCAAAAGAACGGCTGCGAAGTTATTCATTTCGTCGGCGACGTCGCGCAGGAGCAGACTTCCAAGGAAGCAATTGGTCTGGCTCTTCGGCAGTTCGGCAAGCTTGATATTTTGATCAACAATGCCGGGATCAATCCCACAGGCACCATTTCACAGACTGATCCGGCCACTTGGCAGCATGCTTTAGACGTCAATCTCAAGTCGGCGTACTTGTTTTGTCGGGAAGCCATTCCGCACATGATCGAGGCTGGCAAAGGGGTGATCGTCAATACGGCGTCGATTGCCGGGCAACGCGCCTCAACAGGCGAGTCCGTTTACGGCGTCTCTAAAGCCGGTCTGATCATGCTGACGCGGACAATCGCGCGAGATTATGGAGCGCGGGGCATTCGGGCGAATGCGATCTGCCCTGGCGTATTGGAGAGTGTCATGGCGGATCGTCTGACACGCATGTCTTCAGATCAAGTCCTGGCACGTGATCAGCGGTTTGCGCCAACTGTTCCGCTTGGTCGCTTGGGGACCTACGAAGAAATTGCCAAGTCTATTTTGTTCTTGGCGAGCGAGGATGCCAGCTACGTCAATGGCGCGCAGCTGACAGTAGACGGCGGTCTGACCGCCTAGAAAAATTGCACCCCGCTGTCTCGGGCTGCATGCCGATAACCACATTGAAAAAAGGGGAATGCTCATGCATACGAAGAAAGACAATGAAATGCAGGCTGACCGACGTTCGCTTCTGACTGCCGGGTTGTTTGCCGGAGGCGCTGCGGCCGTGGTGCTGGGAGCTAGTGGTGCCGCCCAAGCTCAGGATGCCAACAAGGAGTCCGTTTTGGACAAGGCGATCCGCACCAAGAAAATTACCGTTGCGGCTAGCCTGAAGTATCCGCCGAACCTCTATCTTAACGATAAGGGCGAACCGGATGGCTATGAAATCGCCATCATCCGCCGAATGATGAACGATATTTCCCCCGACATTCAGGTGGAGTTCGCCGACATGGACTTCGGCCAGATGTTTGCCGCCGTTGAGTCAGGACGTGCCGACATGATGACCACCGGCACGATCTTGCCGAGCCGATCGCTACGGGGGTGGTTTGCAGGTTGCGCCGTTACGTTCCAGCCGGTTTACATCGTCGGACGACAAGCTGCGGAATTGACATTCGATCAGATGAACAACTCCAGCTTCAAATTCGCGGCTCTTCAAGGCAGCTCGCAAGAAGCAAAGATCCGCGCGCTCTATCCCAAAGCCTCAGTATCGGTTTTTCCCGACCAGACCGGAGCCATTGGCGAGGTGATGTCTGGTCGAGCCAATGCCACCCTGCAATCGCTGTTCACGATCGTGAATACCAAAAAGCAAGGCGTCGACCTCGCGATCATCGGCAACGCGCCGGCCTATGTGGATCACAATACGTTCTTCATGCCGACCGGCGATATGAAGATGTACATGTTCGTGACCAACTGGCTGTTGTTCAACGCCGCCGGCGGGATCATCAACTCCTTGTACCGCGAATATATTGGCAAGGACGCAATTGCAGCCGGTCTGCCATATCTCGCAGTCGGTCCTGGCGGCAGCCCGCTTCGCATTGAAGCCTAAGCCTTCTGGGGCGGCTTGACCAGGCCGCCCCGCTTCGGCAAGGAGCGCAAATTGGAACACGTCAATACAAAAAAAACCGTCATCTCGCTGCGAGGTGCAAGCAAATGGTTTCCAAGTCCCGATCTTCCAAACGTTCGGGGTCTGAACAATGTCTCGCTGGACGTTCTCGAAGGGGACGTGGTTGTTCTTCTGGGTCCTAGTGGCTCGGGAAAGAGTACCCTCCTCAGATGTCTTAACCTGCTGACCATCCCGGATGAGGGACACCTAAGGGTGGGGTCGATTGAGTGGGATGCGCAGATCTATCACGGCACGCGCTCAAAGGAACGTCGCTACAAGCGCGACTTCCAAACGCTTCGCCGCGAAACCGGGATGGTTTTCCAACATTTCAACCTTTTCCCTCACATGACGGTGCTGGAAAATGTGATGTGCGGCCTCATCCACACCAAGGGCCTTTCCAAGGCAGAGGCGAGGGAGACCGCACAAAAGGAGCTCTCCAAGGTCGGGCTTGCTGACCGGGCAGAGCACTTTCCCGGTCAATTGTCAGGTGGACAGAAACAACGGGTCGCCATCGCACGTGCTATCGCGACGAAGCCCCTCGCAATGCTCTTTGATGAGCCAACATCTGCCCTCGATCCGGAATTGCGTGGCAGCGTCCTGTCAGTGATGCAGGATCTTGCCAGGGAAGGTATGACCATGGTCGTCGTCACCCATGAGATGGGTTTTGCACGGGCCGTTGGCAATCATATCGTCTTTCTGGAGAACGGTGAAATCATTGAGGAGGGCATGTCTGCCACATTCCTCGACAATCCCAAGACCGACCGCGCAAAACGATTTCTATCGGAAATCGCCTAAAGCCAGCACGGATGACAGAGCGAGGGAATACACGCAAAGGAACGGCCGAAGGTCAGGAGTTCAGAAGGCGTCGAGAAACCGATAGCTCGCAGGGCAAAGGTGCGACAACATCCTAAGGTTTCTCATCGTCGTCCGATAGTCCGGGAGCGAGGCGGTAGCCGGCCAAGACGAGGGTGTCGATGTCCAATGCTGGGCTGATGCACATCAGCGCGCGTTTTGAGCGCTGAAGCCTCACGGTCCGCCGATCCTCTCCTCACGGGCAGCTCAAATAGGAGGCTTGTAGCCTTCGATCTCGCGATGCCACTTGGCCTTACCGCATTGGCCTGACCGGGGCATCGATCAAGCCAGCGGGAGTGGCGTTAGATGATCCCGGAACTGCGATTTATTCCAGACATACTTCCGCGCCGTCCGCTCCATCCCCTCGATTGCCTCGGGCGTAAGCGGGCGTGTTACCTTGGCCGGCATCCCCACCACAAGCGATCCATCAGGGATGTCCATCCCCTCGGTCACCAGCGCGCCTGCGCCGATCAGGCAATTCCGTCCGATCCGGGCTCCGTTGAGAACAGTGGCTCCCATACCGATCAGGCTGCCATTGCCAATGGTGCAGCCATGCAGCATGGCCTTGTGGCCAATCGTACAGCCAATGCCAATGGTCAGCGGAAAGCCGGGATCGACATGTAGCACGCAATGTTCCTGAATGTTGCTGTTTTCGCCTATGACGATGGGTTCATTATCGCCGCGCAGCACTGATCCCCACCATACTGAAGCGCCGGCTCCAAGCGTCACCCGACCGATAACTCGCGCATCCGGCGCGATCCAGAAGTCGCCATCCGCAGGAAGGCTGGGGGAGTGATCCCCTAGCCCATAAAGGTTTGACGGCGCACTCATTCGAAGAAGGTCGCGTTGCGGCCGCCGACGACAATGTTGAACCTGAAGCCTTTCTCAACGTCGATTCCGGGCGTGTCATAGGGCTTGCCGATGTTGCGCTCGAATGCGTCTCCCATCAGGATTGCCATCGGGTCGGTCGCGTTGTTGGGTTCGTCCGGGAAGTACATCTGGGTGACCAGCCGAGCTGATCCGCCGCTGACCGATAGATGAATATGCTTGGGCCGCCAGCGCCCGATGTCAGGGCGGGCCAGATAAGCGCCAGGGCTGATGGTCCAGAACCGGTAGTTGCCGTCATCGTCAGTCAGCACCCGACCCATACCGAGGAAGCGATCGTCGAGCTTCAGGCCTGAGTGATCCTCGACATGGCGGTAACGGCCATAGTGATTGGCGTTCCAGATTTCCAACAGCGTGTTGCGCAGTGGTCTGCCGCTTTCGGTCCGCACGGTTCCCGTCACCTCGATAGGAATGCCGTCGGCGCGGGTAAGATCGGGTGAAATCCGGGTCATATCCCATTCGTTCTGGCGAGAAAGCACTCGCGCGGGCAGGTAGGGCACGAAGCTTTCGCGGGCCGCAGCAGGGATCAGGCGCAGCCGCTTGCGCGGCGTCCGCTGATCAGAGGTGTTGTCGGTCGGCCCTATTCCGAGCTGCCGTCCAAGTTTTGTCATGTTAGCATCCTCCTATCAGCTTTCGAAATCGTCGAAGAACGGGGTCTCATTCTCCCCGGCCATCACTATATCCAGACGATAGACCTCGGCCCCGTCCACCGTGCGTCCGTCCGGTCGCGCGATCAGCCGTGAGCGATCCGCATCGTCCAGTTCGGAAAGCAACGGGTCTTCGTCATTGCCGGGTTGGTCGGCAAAGAAGACCTGCGTGACGATTCGGCTTATCCCGTCTGAGAACAACGTTACCGTGATGTTCGGCGCTCGGCCCTCGGCGGCGCCGGGAAGAATGGTACGGAAGGAATATTCCCCGCTGGCACTGCGAAGCCTACCGTAGCCGTAGAACCAAGGGTCGATATCGGCGTGCCCCGCCATTCTTGGCGTGCGATACACCCCCTTGGCATTGGCCTGCCAGAACTCCATGACGACACCATTGGCCAGATCCCCATGCCGGTCCAGAACGCGGCCGCGAAGGATGATACGCTGCCCGCTGGCCCCGCCGATCACGCCCGGATGAATGCGGGTCAAATCTTCCAGGCTTTCATCTCCGAAATAGATCGGAAAATAGGGGCCGCAGGTGTCTTCATTGGTCGGTGCCAGGGCATTTTCTTTTCGATGCTCCTGTGTCATTGAATTTCCTCCGTTGAACCTATCCGGTTTTAGATATAAAACGTCGGCGCAAATCTTGACAAAAGACTGGCCCGACGCGTGAGCGAATCCTCCAACCATTCCATATACTTCGTCCCTGGCCTCCACCGGGGGCTGCGCGTTCTCGAAATCCTTGGCGAGGCGGGCAAGCCGATGTCGCTTAGCGAAATCTCGCAGGTGATGAAGCTCAGCCGGTCGTCGGTATTTCGCCTGATCTATACGCTGCGGCAGATGGGCTTCCTCAAGGAGGCAGAACAGGCCAACAGTTACACATTGGGCGCACGGGTTTTGAACCTTGGCTTCGCCTACCTCAATCAATTGCCGATCACGACAATCGCACGCCCGCATCTTTCGGCGTTGCGGGACAAGACCGGCGTCAGCGCCCATCTGAGCGTGCTTGAGGGTCACGACGTTCTCTATCTCGGGAGCCATCAAGCGCGCACGGGGTTCGTCTCGAATATGGTAACGGGAACGCGCACCGCCGCCTATGCATCGGCGATCGGATGGTGCCTTCTGGTGTCGCTGAGCGATGACGAGCTTGAGGCGTTTTGCGAGGGGCAGGAGATGACCGCCTATACCGAGCACACTCCGACCAACGCCGCAGCGCTCAAGTCCCGCGTCGATCAGGTGCGCGCCCAAGGTTTTATCGTCTCGCGTGGGTTCCGGGAACCCGGCGGATCCAGCGTTGCGGTTCCAGTGCGCGACAACAGCGGGAAGGTTGCCGCATGCATCAATATCTCTGGGCCGGACACCGGCTTCGACTTCGATCGGCTTGATAGCTTCTACATCCCCGAAACCCGGGCGACTGCGTTGCAAATCTCGCGCGAGATGGGATATGGCGGGCCTGGCTGACATCAGCTTAGACCAAGGATAGTGCGGGCCTCCCCGGAGCTGGCGATCGTGCCGCCAAGGCTGTGGATGATGGAAGTGCCCTTTTCCACCAGTTGCGCGTTCGACCGGCAGTATTCACCCTTCTCGATATAGGCCGTGTCCTCCATCCCGATGCGGCAGTGACCGCCCAGAAGGAAGGCTTGCGCTAGCATCGGGAAGGCCATCCGTCCAATCCCGAAGGCTGCCCATTCCGTCTCCTCCGGCAACTGACTGACCAAGTAGGCCATGGTCTCGGGGTTGGCCACCGCGCCGAAGCGAACGCCCAACACCATCTGCACCATCAGCGGTTTCTTGATAACGCCGCGCGAAAGGAAATCCTTCAGCATGTGCAAATCGCCGGAATCGAAGATCTCGATCTCAGGCTTTACGCCGGCCGCGTAAATCCGCCCTGCCATGATCTCCAGGTTACGTGGCGTGTTGATGACGCTAGCTTGACCCGACCACATGGTGTTGAAGTCGAGCGTGCAGATATCAGGACGCAGCTCTTCGACATGGGCCACGCGCTTGTCGGGTGCACAAAGCGTCGAGCCGGGCGCGGCAATCTGCGGATCGTCGTCAGAGGGGATGAAACGGCCGCCCTCACCGGTGGTCAAATTGAGGATGACCTCCTCATCCTGTTCTCGGATCCGCTGCACGAGTTCGCGATAGAGCTCGAGCCGCATTGAGCCCTTGGCGGTCTCGGGATCGCGCACATGCAAATGCACGATGGAGGCTCCCGCCTTGGCAGCGTCCAACGCCTGTTCGGCAATCTGTTTCGGCGTGATCGGCAAATGCGGGCTGTTTTCAGGCGACATCAAATTGCCGGTGATGGCGGCTGTCAGGATGGTTTTCTTGACCATGTCACTTCTCCACCTTGTTAAGAACCGTTTCGACCGCTCGCGCGAGCAGGTCAACGATGCGCGCGATCTCGTCCGGGGTCGAGGTATAGGACGGGGCGAGCAGGACGTGGTCTCCATTCGTCCCATCGGCGCAGCCCTGCGCCGGGTAGCACATCAAGCCGAGATCAAGCGCGGCTCTCTGGATCTTTTGCGATAGCCTCGCTGCGGCAGGAAAGGACGCCTTTGAGGCTTTGTCCGCTACCAGCTCTACGGTCCAGAACAAACCTCGGCCCCTGACATCACCGATATTGGGATTTTGGCCGAACCGTGCGTTAAGCGCGTCACGCAGCTGTTCCCCGCGCGCCCTGACGTTTTCAAGCAGGTTCTGGTCCTGGATCACTTTCTGCACCGCAAGCGCGCCGGCAGTGGCGACGGCGTGGGACATATAGGTGTGTCCGTTCCAAAGAAGGCCGCTACCGTTCTGAATCGCGGCAACGACCTTCTCGGCGGCCATGACGGCGGCGATCGGCTGGAATCCCGCGCCAAGACCCTTGGCAAGCGTTGTGATGTCAGCGGCTATACCTTCCTGTTCCAGCGCGAAAAGGCTGCCGGTGCGCCCCATGCCGCACATGACCTCGTCGGCGATTAATAGAACGCCGTGCCTGTCACAGATCTCGCGAATGCGCTGAAAATAGCCTCTCGGAGCGGGTTGCGTGCCGAGCGAAGCCCCGACCACCGGCTCCGCCACGAAGGCCATGACGGTGTCGGGACCAAGTTCGCGGATGCGCTGGTCCAGCAGGTTCGCCATGCGCTCTGCGAATGCAGCCTCGGATTCGCCGTCGTGGCGCATCCTGTATTCATAGGCGGCGTCGATGTGACCGACGTCCATCAACAGCGGCCGGAAGGGTGCCCGCCTGCCGGCGTGCCCCCCGGTCGCCAGTGCTCCCAGTGTGTTGCCGTGATATGAGGGGGCCCGTGCGATGATCCGCGTACGTGCGGCTTCCCCGCGTTCAAGATGGTACTGCCGCGCAAGTTTCAGCGCCGCCTCCATCGCCTCGGATCCGCTGCCCAAAAACATCACCCGACCATCGCCTGTGCCTTCGGGTGCGCGTTCCACAAGGAAACTCGCAAGCTCCTCGGCCGGTTCGTTGGTGAAAAAGCTCGTATGCGCAAACGCGACCCGGTCGATCTGTCTCTTGATGGCGGACCTGACCCTTTCGTTATCGTGGCCGAGGCACGACACAGCGGCGCCGCCGCACGCATCCAGGTAGCGCTTACCGCTCTCGTCGATCAGAAAGTTTCCGTCTCCGCCGACAACAGTTGGAAGCGTCGCGTCGAGAGAGCGGTGCAGCACGTGGGACATGGGCTCGATTCCGTCTTGCATATAGAACAGCGTTTTGTATACTAAACAACATTAAAGGACTCAAGCGATTTCCTCTCGCGGTGGAAATATGGAGTTTGTCGTCATGGGCGCTTTGGCCGGCCTTCGGATTATCGAGGTATCGCAGGTTCTCGCCGGGCCGTTCTGTGGCTATCAGTTTGCATTGCTTGGGGCAGAGGTTATCAAGGTCGAACTGCCCCACTCGCCCGATTGCGCGCGCGGGCGCGGTCCTTTGCCTGCATTGAATGCGGACGGAATAGGACTGACCTACCAGGTGCAGGGTGGCAATAAGAAGTCGCTGGCCCTCGACTTCCGCGCCGAACCGGGGCGTGCGGCGCTTCTCAAGCTGGTCGAAAGAGCAGATGTCTTTCTGGAGAACTACTCCACCGGGGTGCTGGATGGCTTCGGGTTGGGCTATGAGGATTTGCGAAAGTGCAATCCGAAGATCGTTCACTGTTCGATGACCGGGTATGGCGAAACGGGGCCGAGGGCAACCAAGGGCGCTTATGACAATACGATTCAGGCCAGTTCGGGTACCATCGCGCAATGCGACGGCCAGAAGCCAGGAGTGTCCTTTGTCGATTACGCGGCTGGTTATTCTGCTGCTTTCGCCATTTCCGCCGCGCTCCTGCAACGCGAACGTACAGGGGAGGGATGCCATATCAGCGCCTCTATGTTGGAGGTGGCGCTGTCGCTAATGGCGCCGGAAGCAGCATCGAAACAGGTCCCCGAGGCAAGGCTGAAGGTTCCCGAGGCGGGTATTTCGGCCTTTGACACGGCGGATGGCCGCCTGATGCTGGGGGCTTTCAAGCCGACACAATATCGCAAGCTCGGCGCGTGCCTCGCGTCGCTGGGTCATAATATTCCACTTCTCGCTGGCGTCAGCGACTGGAACGATGTCGAGAGCCATTCAGCCGCGATCCGCGCCTCGCTCGAGCCGGTATTCCGCGAGCGCACCGCAGAGGAATGGCAGGCGGTTCTCGAAGCCGCCGACATTCCTGCCGAAAAGATCCTGCCGCTGGAGGAGGCCGTTGCCTCGCCTCAGATTGCAGCACGGGGCTATTTCGCACCGTCTCCCGACGATCCCTCGATCCCCCTGCCGCTCGCCGCCTATCGGATGAGCCTCGGCGGTCCGATGCTAACTGGCGCGCCGCCCAAACTGGGGCACCATAACTACCAGATTTTGGAAGGTCTGGGATATAGTCCGGAAGAGATCGCGGCACTTCGGAATTCTGGGGTGATGCAATGACTCTCCGGCTGACCGCAGAACCGGCCTTCTATTTGCCGGAGGAGTTACGCCACAAGGGCGAGCCGTCTGCCTGGGCCAAGATGACCCGCCCGGGGCAGCCGATCCATTCTTTCCTCGAGGCTGCCTTCTTTGACGAGGCGCGCAGCCTGTGGCTTTCGGACGTGCCCTATGGCCGCGTGTTCCGCGTCTCGCCCGAAGGCGCGTGGGAAGTAATGCACCGGATCGACGGCGAACCCCATGCCATGCGCATAGCACCGGACGGTCGCCACATCGCGGTGGACTACCGCCAAGGACTAATCGAGTTGACCGGTCATGATAGTTACAACGTGCTGACGACCGGCTTCGAAGGCCAGTCTTTCCTTGGGCTTTCCGATATGTGCTATGGAAAGGACGGCACGCTTTGGTTCACCGATAGTGGCCGCACCTCATTGAGCGATCCGCGCGGGCGGGTCTATTGCATTTCGGCCGCGGGCGACATGCGCCTGCTGCTCGATCGCGTCCCCTATTCCAACGGGATTTGCCTGTCGCCGGACGGCGCCTGGCTCTATATTGCCGCGACCCGTGCCAACCAGGTCTGGCGGTTGTCCACCTGCCTGCCCGAGATGGGTCAGCCGATGGCGGGCACTTTCTTGCAACTCTCCGGCGGATTAGGGCCAGACGGACTGGCCACCAATGCCCGGGGTTGGCTGGCCGTGGCGCAGGCGCAGGCCGGGCGAGCGTATGTTTTCGACGAGCTCGGCGACCCGATCGCCGAGGTTCGCTTGCCTAAAGGGCTTTGGACAACTTCCGTGACCTTCCACCCGGACGACCAGACCCGCCTTTTCATTGTCGATGCCCAAACAGGCACCGTTTTCACCGTCGACATTCCTGATTGAGGGATCCTAGTTCAATGAAAAAAGAAGACCTCTACGGCTACGTGCCCGCCATCGTCACGCCCTTCAGCGACACGGGCGAGATCATCGAAGACGCCTTTGTCGAGTTGTTCGAGTTCCTGATCAATCGCGGGGCGACCACCATCTGCATCGCGGGCGACAACGGCGAAAGCTGGGCGCTGTCGGCGGCTGAGCGAGGCCGGCTGGTGCGACTGGCCAAGGATACCGCAAAAGGCCGCGTATATGTGATGATGGGCATTTCCGCTCCCACGATCGCCGCTTCCCTTGCCTATGTCAGAGCTGCCGAGGAGAACGGCGCGGATGCGCTACTATCGATGCCTCAGACCTATGTGTTGAAAGCGTCTCAGGCGGAGCTCATGGCACGGTTCGACAAAGTTTCGGCGGCGACGGCCAAGCCGCTTGTGCTGTACAACTCGCCCCGCCGGATGGGTTTTTCACTGAGCGTGGACCAGACCGAAACCCTGATGAACAACCATAATGTCATAGGCATCAAGGAAAGTCAGCGTGACTTCTTCTACCACACCCATCTCTTGCAGCGCCTCGGCGACAAGATGTCAGTGATGACTGGTCCTTGCCACTATATCCTGCCGAATTTTGCGCTCGGGGCCAAAGGCTTCATCGCCACTGGCCCTGAATTCACAGACCTGAAGCCGTCCGAAATGGCGACCGTCGGCGCCGGTGCCCCTGATGCGATCTGGCGCCACGCCCATTACCAGCTTACCGTCCTTTATGAATTGCTGATGGGTACTGCCACATGGCCCGCGTCCTTCAAGGCGGCATTGAACTTGATCGGCCTGCCCGCGGGCGTTCCGCGCGATCCGGTCATGCCTGCAACCGTAGACGACATCGACAAGATCAAACGTACCTTCGACCAGCTTGGGATCAGCTATTCCTGATGCGCCTCACGCCCGATCAGTCCAGCCATGTTCGACGAACGCCGTTAGTGGATTTTACCTTCGACGGTACTGGGGTTTCTGGCCACGACGGCGAAAGTCTGGCGGTCGCGCTGATGCGGGCCGGCCATCTGCACCTGCGCGACGCTCCCGAAGATGGTGGAGCGCGCGGGCTGTTCTGTTGCATGGGGCTGTGCCAGGAATGCGTCGTGCGTATCGACGGTATGGTGGTCGAAAGCTGCCGATCTACCGTCGCGCAAGGATTGGCAGTCACCTCGTTAAGGCGGCAATCATGATGCACAATAGCGATGTCGCCGTGATCGGAGCAGGTCCTGCCGGAGCGAACGCTGCACTGGCCGCCGCGCGCCATGGCTTTTCCGTCACCCTGATCGACGAGCAACCCAGAGTCGGGGGTCAGGTCTGGCGCGCTAAGAGCGCCGCTATTCTGGAAGCTCCCGCTACGCCTGAAACTGTGGCGGGAAATCGGCTGCGCCAGGAAGTCGACGAAAGCTCTGTCACCCATCTCAGTGAGGCACGGGTCTGGCAGATCGAACGGTGCGAAGGGGGCGCGAATCTCTACCTGCTGCGGCAGGGCCGCAGTGACGTTCTGCACGCGCGCGCCCTGATCATCGCCACCGGCGCACGCGAATTCGTGCAGCCGGTGCCCGGCTGGACGACACCGGGGGTGCTGGGATTGGCGGGCGCGACGGCGCTGTTCAAGCAGGAACTGGTACTGCCCGGCAAACGCACGGTCGTCTCAGGCACCGGGCCGCTGGTATTCTACGTCGCATCCGAAATCCGCCGTCTGGGTGGTGAGGTAGCCGCAGTCATTACCCCCAACAGCCGGGGTGACTGGCTTCGCTGCCTTCCAGCGATGGCATCACGCCCTGATCTGCTGTTGCGCGGCGGCCGTTGGATCGCCGATTTGGTCCTGAGCGGCGTACCGATCTACTGGCGCCATGCGGTAACACGGGTTGAAGGCGAAACCCAGGTCACCGGTGTCGAATTCCGCAAGCTTACCGCCGACTGGTCGCCGACTGGTGCAGTACGACGCATCGAAGGCGACAGTTTGTGCCTCGGCAACGGACTAACCCCGACCACCGAGGCCGCGCAACTGGCAGGGTTGGGACTGGAGCATAGCCCCCGCTTAGGCGGATGGATACCGTTACACGGCGTGGACGGAACAACCGACATCGCTAGTATTTTCCTGTGCGGTGATGGCACCGGCATTCGCGGCTCGACGGCGGCAGAAGTTCACGGCCGGCTGGCCGGTTTAAGCGCCGCCGAGCATCTAGGCGCCGATACCAAGGGCGAACGCGACCGCCTACGCGCCGTCTACGAACGGGCGGCCCGCTTCGGCACCGCGATGACTGGCCTTAGCCTTCCCCGCGCGGGGCTTGCGCGGCTGACCACCGATGAGACCATCGTTTGCCGCTGCGAAAGCCTCTCACGGGCTGATATCGTTGCAGAGATCTCCAGCGGCGCTGGTAGTACCAATGCCGTGAAGTCAGGCCTCCGTGCAGGGATGGGTCCTTGCGGGGGCAAGTTCTGCCAGACCGCCGTGTCCCGCATGATCGCTGAGGCCGAGGGTGGGGGCGAGGCCGACGTGCCGCCCCCGACACCGCGGCCGCCTCTGCGCCCGGTGCCCGTTGAAGCGCTAGCCGGCGACTTCAACTATTCCGACCTGCCAATCCCAAAGCCCGCACCGCTATGACCATAACCTATGACATAGCCATTGTCGGCGGCGGTATCATGGGCTGCGCAAGCGCGCTTCGCATGGGCGAAGGGGGAATGCAGCCCCTCGTTCTGGATCAAAGCGATCTTGGGCAGGGGGCGTCGGGCGTGAATGCCGGCACGCTGAGCCTGCAGATCAAGCGCGTCCGGCTGATGCCTTATGCGCTGAAGGGCCACCACGAATGGGAAGCAATGGGGGAGGCTGTCGGCTTTCACAAGACCGGCGGCTATACCCTGGCCTTCACCGAACGGGAGGCCGCGTTACTGCACGAGCGCCAGACGCTCAAGGCCGTGGCGGGAGCCCCGATCACGTTTGTCTCGGACCGGCAAATCCGCGAGGCGGAACCGGGCCTGACCCGTAAGGTGTTGGCTGCGAGCTATTGTCCCGAAGACGGCTATGCCAATTCATCATTGACGGGTCAGTATTTCCGTCGGCGACTGCGCGACGCCGGGATCGCGTACCGCGAACGTTGCCCGGTGACCGCAATCGAGCGTGGGTTGAAAGGCTTTACCTTGACTACGGCTGACGGCCAGGTTCATGCCCAGCGCCTGCTTTTAGCGGCGGGGGCCTGGCTGAAGCCCGTCGCGGCACTGCTGGGTGTGGAGTTGCCGGTTCAGGCCCGGATCAACACCGTGTCGGTGACCGAGCGAATGCCGCCGCTGGTCTCCAGCGTGATAGGCCACGCAACTGGACTGCTCACCATGAAGCAAAAGCCCAACGGCTCCGTCCTCGTCGGCGGCGGCTGGCAAGGGCGCGGCGCGCCGCAGGAGGGGCGCGGCCAAGTCATGGCAGAAAGTGTGCAACCCAACCTTGCGCTGGCGCAATACGCACTGCCAGCGCTGGCCAAGGCACGGGTGTTGCGAAGCTGGACGGGGTTCGAGGCCAACGTACCCGATTTTTACCCGCTCGCAGGTGCGCTTCCCGGCGTCGGGAACGCATTCGTCCTAGGCTGTGTCCGGGGCGGCTACACCATCGGCCCCTATATCGGCAAGCTGATGGGAGATTTCATATTGGGCCGGGAGCCTGAACTGCCTCTCTTCGATCCCGCCCGTAGATTTGAGGAGGAAACGACATGAGCCAGATTTCGACCGACCACTGCCGCTTGGACGGCAAACTAGCCATTGTCACCGGTGGTGGTAGCGGCATAGGTGAGGCCACCGCCAGGATCTTTGCCGATGCCGGTGCCACCGTGGTGGTTGCCGGGCGTCGCATGGAGCCGCTGGAGCGCGTGGCGAAGGAGATTGGTGGCCACGCCATTGCCTGCGACGTGTCTGACCAAGAGCAGGTCAAAGCCATGTTCGCAAGCGCGTTGAAGATCAACGGCCGGATCGATGTGCTGCTAAACAATGCCGGCGGCCCAGGTCCGATCGCCTCGGTGGCCGAGGTTGATATGGTTGCATGGGTTGCCTGCATGAACATCAATCTCGTGGGTGCAATGTACTGCCTGCAAGAAGCCGCGCGGATCATGAGCGCGCAGAGATCCGGTTCGATCATCAACATGTCCTCTCTCATGGGAATTCAGGGTTATCCGATGCGCTCGGCCTATGTAGCGTCGAAATTCGCGCTGATCGGCATCACGGAGACCATGGCGCGCGAACTGGGGCCGGTGAATGTGCGCGTCAACGCGCTGATGCCAGGAGCAGTCTCGGGGGAGAACATGGATCGCATCCTGAAACGACGCGCCGAGGCCGAGAGCCGTCCCATCAAACAAATCGAGCGTGAGAACTATACCGATGTGGCCGCGCTCAGACGCTGGGTCGCGCCGGAAGAGGTAGGTCGCGCGGCGCTCTACTATGCCTCCGACCTCAGCTCGGCGATCACCGGCGACAAGATGAAGGTCGACTGCGGACGATTTTGATAAGGGCAGAGCAGGATATTACAGGTACTTTGAACTATGTGAAGGACGAGGGTGTCGGGTGCTCTCAGGCCGCGATTGGATTCTTGTGACCACAACCACTTCTAAACACTGGCTCGTATGCATTGGACTGTGGTTCGTGGCCGTTTCAGGGTTTGCACTTTATTCCTTCGAAACCTCGAAGCAACGGCTGGCCGGTGAGTTGGAAGCGGCCGGCCAGACCTTGCACCGGTTGATCTCCCAGCGCGTGGCACAACACGACGCACACATGACCAGCCTCATTGCGGTTACCAGCGGGGCGCAGCCTGCTCCATTCAGCGCCGTTCGGCACGTGATGGAAACCATCATCCGCTTTTATCCCCGTATCGCTTGGATCGAACTTATCTCGCTCGGCGACGGCGAGCCCGAGGACCACAGGGTGAAAGTGCTGCTGAGAGTGCCAGAAGGCGGAAGCGAGGATCTGGCGGCGCTACGCGGTGCATTCGCGGAACAGGAGCGTGGTAAAATTGCCGTCTACGAAAATCGAAACGGCCGATATCTCCTGGCAAAAAGGGCATCTTTGCCTTCGGAAACCGCAGTGGTGCTTTCCATCGATGCCCGGCTTCTGTCCGATCCCGAGGAACGGCCCGCATGGGCCAGGGTTCGCCTGATGATCAATGGAAAGCTCCTGCTCGATCTTCCAGCACAGGACGGCGTCGATACAGCCGCTTCGTTTATTGCTCCCTTACATTTTGAATCGGTCATCGACGGCGAAAATCAGCGGCTGTCGTTGTTGCTTGATCGGTCCGTGCCACTTGCAGCGCTGCTGCCGGCAAGGCACGCGGTCGGCTTTGGCGTCATGACCGCGCTGGCTTTGATTGCGGCTATGTTTGCGCTGCGGCAGCGATCGACAACGCTGCGGTTGCAGCGGGAGATGGAGGAAGCCGAGGCCCGCGCGGCGCTGCACGAGCGGGAAACATTGCTTGCACATGCTTCGCGCGTCAATGCAATGGGTGAGATGGCGTCTGGCATCGCTCATGAGTTGACGCAACCACTGACAGCGATCCTCAGCCGAAGCCAAGCATCGCTCAGGTTGGCCGGTGCAGACGTAATTGACATTAAACGCATTTCCAGTGCGCTGGAGGTAAACATCCGGGAAGCAAAGCGAGCGGGAGAACTGCTAAAGCGGATGCGCGACTATGCTTCCAACAAGGCGCCGAAACCGGTTCAGTGCTCGCTGAATGAGATCGTCAAAGAAATCATCGCGCTAACCAACATAGATTTGAAGCACCGCGGCATCCGCCTCGAGTACAGCCTCACGCCGGAACCACTGGATGCCGTCGCCGACGCCATCGAACTGGAACAGGTGCTGCACAATCTCATACGTAATGCGGCTGACGCATTGGAAGGAGATTACTCTCAAGCAACGCTCATCCGCATAGAAACGCGAGCAGTGGGCCGCGAGGCCAAAATCATTGTCAGCGACAGCGGACCAGGCATCGCCGTCGAGGCGCTGTCAAAACTGTTCCACCCCTTTTTCACCACAAAGCCTGAGGGGATGGGGCTCGGGCTGTCGCTGTGCGCGACGCTGGTCGAACGTATCGGCGGCAAAATAGAAGCCGAAAATTCCTCAAGCGGAGGGGCAACGTTCACCATTACGTTGCCGCGCGCGTCAAAGAGCGATGCATCGTGAGCAAGTATAAGGTCTACCTAGTCGATGACGACGAAGCCGTCAGAGAGGCGATCGCCTTTCTGCTAGATACCTACGGAGTCACCGCCGAAACCTTCGGTGACCCCAAGACATTGCTTGCGCATATCAACAAGGAGAAGCCAGGTTGCCTAATCGTTGATTTGCGTATGCCGCTGGTTTCCGGGCTGCAACTGCACGCGCAACTGATCGCCCGCGGCATTGACTGGCCCACGATTATGATCACCGGCCACGGTGATGTTATCGCCTGCCGTAGTGCATTCAAAGCCGGCATCCAGGACTTTCTTACAAAGCCGGTTGATGGCGAAGTTTTGTTCGCGGCGCTCCAGCAGGCCTTTGAAAACCTGGATGCGCGGCTGGAGAGGTGCGAGGCCCGACGGCAGTTGGCGCAGTTGACGGGCCGCGAACGCGAAGTTCTCGAGATGATTGCCAACGGATGGGCGACCAGGGAAATTGCAGCAGCGCTCGGCGTCTCAGTGCGTACTGTCGATGCACATCGGGCAAAAATTGCCGGGAAACTCGGGACCAGTTCGGTAGCCGATTTCGTGCGGTTGACACTCACCAACAAGACGACGCAATAGGTAGTTCTACCTACACCGCATGGTGGCAACGCGGATTCTGTGATGGAAGTCGATTAAGTACGACTTGTGCCGGGAAAGCCAGACGCTTCTCCAACCAAAACCAGGAACCACACTGTGATCAAACGTTTTCTCGTAGTAGCATTCGCCTTCAGCTCCACGATCGGCGCGGCCCAGGCCGATCTCCTTACCGAAAAGAATATCCCTTCAGACCTCGCCGTCCGAATGGCGAGTAATGCAGTCGAAGCTTGCGCCGCAGACAAGTATAATGTGAGTGCGGCCGTCGTCGATCGTGCGGGTGTCCTTCGCGCCCTCGTTCGTGCAGACAACGCTGGTCCGCACACCGTTGACTCTTCGCGCGCCAAGGCCTTCACCTCTGCATCGTTGCGGATACCAACCTCGAAGCTGGCGGAGAATGCCGCGAACAATCCAGCTTCGGCCCAAGTGGTCAACATTCCCGGCTTTCTGGTGCTTGGGGGGGGCGTGCCAATCAAGGCTGGCGACGTGGTGATTGGCGCGATTGGCGTCGGTGGAGCTCCAGGGGCGAATCTCGACGAGGCATGCGCTGTCGCCGCAATCAAAGAGGCTGCTGAAGCGCTGAAATAGCCCCGTCCCACGCGCGACGCTTGCCCCCGGCAACTGCCGGGGGCATTCGATTGCTCTGGGCGCTGCGATACTGACGGCGGCGTGCCAATCATATTTGCCCAACATCACAGCGTTTGGGAGAACCTAGGAGGCCAGCTGGTTGATGTCACGCCGCCACGTTTTTGGCGTGCCGGCTGTTTTAGGGGCGCACCCACAGCAGTCGAGTTCTTTCCCCTTGGCTGGCGACCCTGCCGACGGCTGTCGCGGACTTTGTCTCGGCCTGAATTTCGATATGTCGAGGCATCTTACCGAGCGGGAAATCGGTTAGCTGCGCCGGTGCCTGGAGACAGTCGTGGGATCCCGCTTGCCAGGCTCAAAACCAGTTCATGGTTTGGGCGAAGTCGTTTTGCTGATTTTGCAACGCCTTAGATTTTGATTTTGCGGCTGCAGCTCTCGGTGGTCCTTAGTTAGGATCCTTTCAAGGCGCGAGACAAAAAAGCTACTAGTGTCGTCAACTATTTACCACTTATTTTGTCACCCCATTCGCTCCGACTTGTAGGATCCAGGGCTTGCCGGAAAGACAATGGTCTTGTTGCCGTTCATGAAGACGCGGTGGTGGATATGGGCGTGGACGGCACGCGCCAGAGCCTGGCTTTCAACATCGCGGCCGATTGAGACATAATCGTCCGGTGATTGCGCATGGGTGATGCGGGCAACGTCCTGCTCGATGATCGGACCTTCATCGAGATCCTCGGTCACGTAATGAGCCGTAGCCCCGATCAGCTTCACGCCACGCTCATAGGCCTGTTTGTAGGGATTGGCACCCTTGAAACTTGGCAGGAAGGAATGGTGGATGTTGATGATCCGGCCCGACATCTTCTTGCAGACCGCGTCCGAAAGCACCTGCATGTAACGGGCAAGCACGATCAGCTCCGCACCGGACTGCTCGACCACTTCCATCAGCCGGGCTTCGGCCTGCGGCTTGTTCTCCTTGGTCACCTTGATGTGGTGGAAGGGGATGTCGTTGTTGACGATGACCTTCTGGTAATCGAAGTGGTTTGAAACGACGCCGACGATGTCGATCGGCAGCGCCCCGATGTTCCAGCGATAAAGCAGGTCGTTCAGGCAATGGCCGAAGCGGGAGACCATCAGGAGCACCTTCATCCGGTGTTCGCTGTTGTGCAGTTCCCAGTTCATCGCAAACGTGTCGGCGACCGGCTTGAAGCCTTTTTCGATCGCAGCCTGATCAGCCCCCTCCTCCGACATGAACGTCAGGCGCATGAAGAACAGGCCGGTCTGCAGGTCATCGAATTGCGAGCTATCGACGATGTTGCAGCCGATCCCGGCGAGATAACCGGTCACCGAGGCGACGATGCCGCGCGTGGACTGGCAGGAGATGGTCAGGACATAGGCGGGCATGGCTGGGTTCTCGCAGACAACAGGGCTCGTGGCCGCAACGCGATGCTGCGACCGCTTCTCGCGGGTGGAGACTGAGGGATTAGAAGCTCTTCTCGAGTTCCGGCAGCAGTTCGAACAGGTCGCCGACGAGGCCGTAGTCTGCGACCTGGAAGATCGGGGCTTCCTCGTCCTTGTTGATGGCGACGATGACCTTCGAGTCCTTCATGCCGGCCAGATGCTGGATCGCACCGGAGATGCCGCAGGCGATGTAAAGCTGTGGTGCGACCACCTTGCCGGTCTGGCCAACCTGCCAGTCGTTCGGGGCATAGCCCGCATCGACGGCAGCGCGCGAGGCACCGACGGCCGCACCGAGCTTGTCGGCAACCGGAAGGATGACTTCCTGGAACTTTTCAGACGAGCTCAGCGCACGACCACCCGAGATGATGATCTTGGCAGACGTCAGTTCCGGACGATCCGACGACGACAGGGCATTCTTCAAGAAGGTGGAAAGGCCCGGATCAGCCGCAGCCGAGATGGCCTCGACCGAAGCAGAACCACCTTCCGCTGCGGAGGCGAAGGAGGCGGTGCGAACGGTGACGACCATCTTGGCATCGGTGGACTGAACCGTCTGGATGGCATTGCCGGCATAGATCGGACGCTTGAAGGTGTCGGCCGAGACAACCTCGATGATCTCCGAGACCTGGGCGACATCGAGCAGGGCCGCGACGCGCGGCAGCACGTTCTTGCCGACCGAGGTCGCGGCCGAGATGATCGTGTCGTAGTTGCCAGCCAGCGAAACGATCAGCGCTGCCAGCGGCTCGGCCAGATTGTTGGCAAGTCCTGCGTCGTCAGCAACGAGAACCTTCGCTACGCCCGAAAGCTTGGCTGCCTGATCGGCGACGGCCTTGGAGCCGGCAACGAGCACATGAACGTCGACTCCAGTCCCACTGGCGATCTTGGAAGCCGCCGTCAGCGCCTTGGCGGTCTGGTCGGACAGGTGGGTGTTGTCGTGGTCAGCCAGAAGAAGAATGGCCATGATGTAATCTCCTCAAATCTTCCGGTTAGAGCACGCCGGCTTCGTTCTTGAGCTTGTCAACCAGCTCTGCGACGGACTTAACCTTGACGCCCGCCTTGCGGCCGCCTGGTTCCTCGGTCTTAAGAACCTTCAGCCGTGCCGTCGTGTCGACGCCAAAGTCAGCCGGCGTCTTCTTGTCGAGCGGCTTCTTCTTGGCCTTCATGATGTTCGGCAGCGAGGCATACCGCGGCTCGTTCAGACGCAGGTCAGTAGTCACCACGGCCGGCAGCTTGATGTCGATGGTTTGCAAACCGCCATCGACTTCGCGTGTCACGGTCGCCTTGTCGGCACCGATTTCGACCTTGGAGGCGAATGTACCCTGAGTCCAGCCGAGCAGAGCCGACAGCATCTGGCCGGTCTGATTGCTGTCGTCATCGATCGCCTGCTTTCCGACGATGATCAGGCCGGGCTGTTCGGCTTCCGCCACGCCCTTGACGATCTTGGCAACGGCCAGCGGCTCGACGGCATCGTCCGTTTCAACGAGGATGGCGCGGTCGGCACCCATGGCGAGTGCCGTGCGCAGCGTTTCTTCCGCCTTGGCCGGGCCGACCGAAACCACGACGACTTCCTCAGCCTTGCCGGCTTCCTTCAGCCGCAGAGCCTCTTCAACGGAAATCTCGTCGAACGGGTTCATCGACATCTTCACATTGGCAAGCTCGACACCCGCACCATCCGGCTTAACCCGGATCTTGACGTTGTAGTCGACAACACGTTTGACCGTGACCAAGATTTTCATCATTCTAGTTTCCTCAGATAACGTTGACGATCACATGCGGCCGCGCAGGGCCTGCGGATCGTAGGGAGATTCTTCCAGTACGCGCGCCATGCGCATCTCGCCGAGGATCGGCACTTCAACCTCGGTGCGCGGGACACCGAGTTCCGGTGGCAGCAGCGCGAAGGCGACGTCATGGCCGAGCGTATAGGCATAGCTGCCCGACGTGATGCGGCCGACCAGCTTGCCCTCGTGATAGACACCCTCGTAGATCAGCGAGCTTGCGCCATCGGTATCGATGGAGATCGTGACCGAGCGCCGCCTGATGCCCTCTTTTTTCTGGCGAACAAGCGCCTCCCTGCCGATGAAATCGCCCTTGTCGAGCCGGATGAAGCGATCGAGATTGCTTTCCCAGGCCGTCAGTTCCGGGTTCATGTCACGATACATGGCACGGTAAGACTTTTCGAGGCGGAGCGATTCCAGCGCGTGGTAGCCGATGAGGCGCAGGCCGTGCGGCTCACCCGCCGCAAGGATCGCCTGCAGCAGCTGCCGCTGGTAGGGCAGCGGGTGATAGAGTTCCCAGCCGAGTTCACCTTCATAGTTGACGCGCAGCATCCGCACGTCCGTCGCCAGGCCGACCGTACCGGACTTGACGCCGAACCATGGGAACGCCTCGTTGGAAAGATCCATCTCGGTCAGACCCTGCAACACGTCGCGCGCCTTCGGACCGACGACAGTAAAGCAACCGCGTTCGTTGGTGACGTTTCGCAGCTGCACGCTGCCGTCCTTCGGCAAAAGCTTCGATAGGTCATCGAAATTCCAGCGCTCGGCGCGCGGCGTCGAGATCAAGTAGAAGCTGCCGTCTTCAAGGCGCGCCACGACATATTCAGCCTGCACGCCGCCGTTCTTCGTCAGATGATGGCTTAGGTTGACGCGGCCGGCTTTCGGCAGGCGATTGGCGAGAATAGTATCGAGCCAGGCTTCGGCACCGGGGCCGGACACTTCGAACTTCGTCATCGGCGTCATTTCGACGAGACCGACCGCCTCGCGCACCGCCCGCACCTCTTCAGCCACGTAATGGCCTTTCTGTGTCCAGCGCCAGCTATACTGGTCCTTGGCTTCAACACCGTGCGGAGCAAACCAGTTCGGCACTTCCCAGCCGTTCAGGACGCCCCAGACGGCACCGCGCTGCGAGAGGATATCGTAGGATGGGGCGGTCTTCTGCGGGCGCGCGGCCGGCATGTCCTGACCGGGATAATGCAGCTCGGCATGGGTGCCCCAGCTTTCCTTGACCTTGTGCCGTGTCCATTCCTTGTTGGCATAGTCGCCGAAACGGCGGGGATCGAGCTCGGAGGTATCGAGGCTGTTGGCGCCTTCGACGATACGCTCGGAGAGATAATAACCGATCGCGCCGCCCCAGAGGATGCCGCCCGGCACGCCTTCGGCGATCCAGACATTTTCGAGCCCCCAGGCCGGGCCGACCAGCGGCAGCTCGTCAGCCGTCATCTGGAAGGGGCCGCGCACATTGGCCTTGATGCCGACACGGCCGAGCGCCGGGACCATCTCCATGGCAGCTTCCCAGTTCCAGGCCACCGCATCGAAATCTTCTTCGACCAGATCGGCGCCGAACCATTCGGGCACGCCGTTTTCGGCAAAGAGCTTCAGGTGTTCGGTCTTCTCATAGGGACCGAACATCAGGCCATCGCCCTCTTCGCGCAGATAACCCTCAAAACCTTCGTCACGCAGGATCGGCATTTCCGGCAAGCCCTGGCGCTTGCGCTCCACGATCTCTGGCACGGCATCGGTGATCCAGTATTGGTGCAGGATCGGGATGGCAGGGATTTCGAGACCCAGCATCGCACCGGTCTGGCGGGCATAATTGCCGGTCGCCGCGATGATATGCTCGCAGATGATCTCGCCATTGTTGGTGATGATCTTCCATTCGCCGCCGGGCAGACGCTCGAAACCCTTGACCTCGGTGTTGAGGTAGATCTTGGCGCCGCGGTCGCGTGCACCCTTGGCCATGGCCTGGGTCACGTCGGCCGGCGCGATATGGCCGTCGTCGGGATGGTAGAGCGCGGCCAGCATGTCCTTGTTGTTTTCGAGCAGCGGCCAGAGTTCGCGCGCTTCCTGCGGCGTGACCAGTTCGGCGCGAATGCCCTGCACGGCGGCAACGCTCATATAGCTCTTGTATTCGTCGAGACGGTCGCGCGTGTTGGCGATGCGCAGCTGGCCGCATTTGTGCCAGCCGACATGCTGGCCGGTTTCCGCTTCCAGCCCTTCGTAGATCTCGATGGTCTTGGCGATCATCCGGCCGATACTGATGTTGCGGGCATAGGAAGGAATGAGGCCGGCGGCATGCCAGGTCGATCCGGCCGTCAGCTGGGTGCGCTCAAGAAGCGCGACATCGGTCCAGCCACGCTTGGTAAGACCGTAAAGTATGGCGGCGCCGACACAACCACCGCCGATGACAACGGCGCGAGCATGAGTTTGCATGGAAGAGGTTCCCTCGTATTGGTTTGTCCAACCCTACAAACGCCAGTGGCCGTTGTAATCTTGCAAAAAATTCTTCAACGGCATAACTTCAAATTATGCACCGGCTTCGTTCTCTTGTCCCCTCCGCCAATTACCTGTTCTGCTTCGAGGCAGCCGCCCGCAGGCGCAGCTTTACTGCGGCCGCGCAGGAACTAAATGTCAGCCAACCGGCCGTGAGTAAGACCATCAGGCTGCTGGAGGAGGCAACGGGGCTGAAACTGTTTCGCCGCGAGCATACGCGGCTGGAGCTGACGGCGGACGGCCAGCGGCTTTACAGGGAGACACAGGACGCATTCGACCGCCTGCACATGGTCATCTCCTCGCTCCAGAAGAAACATTCCAATGACGTCGTGCGGGTGTCCTTCTCGGCCGCCTTCGTGCAGCTCTGGCTGCTTCCGCGACTGAAGGATTTCAAGGCTAAGCATCCGGACGTACCGTTGCGCATCGAGGAAAGCAGCCGCGACGATCAGGACCTCGTGGAAGAGGATATCGATGTTTCAGCACGCCTCGGCGATGGCAAATGGCCGGGACTCCAATCCTGGCATTTCTTCAACGAAGAGATCTTGCCGGTATGCAGCCCTGACTATCTTCGGGACTTCGGCCCGATCGTCGAACCGGCCGACCTGCTTAAGCACACGCTTCTGAATTTCGAGGAGAGGCACCGTACGCGCCTTGCCTGGCGCGAATGGCTGGAGTGTCATTCGGTGTCCGTGGCGCGGCTAAGGCAGGATTTCGTTTTTACCGACGCACTCGGCTCAATCGAGGCGGCGGTGCGCGGGCAGGGCATCGCGCTCGGCTGGAAACATCTGGTGCAGGAGCACCTAGAGGCCGGCCGGCTGGTCGCGCCACTGAAGGAGATCTATCAATCCGGTCAGTCTGTGCATCTCATCATGTCAGCTCAGAGGTTGCCGAAAAGCGGCGCGGCACTTTTCCGAGATTGGCTGATTCACCAAATTTAGTGAGCCTCCGATAACGTTTGCTAGGCAAACACAACGCGATGGTTCAACTTGGTGTTTTCGCGGTGATGGCTCGTCTGACGCGCCTGATTATTCCCGATAGCAAAAGCACGATCATAGGTAATGCGAAAAGGATTGATAACTTCGCTAAATGTGGGTTGAGACCAAGCTCTACAGCTGCCTCGAGACATATTTTGATGAGGCCGATTACGTAATATGCTATCGCGATTACGGAGAAGCCCTCGACAGCCTGCTGGATGTGGACCTGTACTCGCGTCCTCTCTTCGACCGAAGCAAGAAGCGACGCATTTTGGTCTTCAAGTTGAACTTGGACCGTTGTTCGTAGCAGGTCTCCTGCTAGTGCAACACGTTCGCCGAGTTCAGCGAGTCGACGTTCCGCAGCGCTCGCCGATTGAACTGCCGGCAGGAATCGACGCTCGATAAAGGTGGAGATACGTTGGCGCTGTTCGACGCGCTCCTCTCGAATTTCAACCAACCTCCTATTTACGATGTCAGCGTAAGCTTTTGTTGCACCAAATCGTGTTCTCGCGTTTGACGAGTAGTTTAAAACATCAGACGATAGCTTTGTGACATCAGAAAGAAGGGCTTTATCGACCTTGGCGGAGGTCTGCATGTGGGTTATCAAATGATCAACCCGCGCATCGAACTGTACGATTTTCTCCAAAGTCTCGCGTGTAACCGGAACGGCGAGCAGCGCCATCATTCTATAGGTCTCGATTTCCAACAATCGCCGCACCATACGACCCGTGCGGTAGGCATTGAGCTTTCGATTAAAAAAGTGCAGCTCGACGAAGCCGCTTTCGCTCAGTTGGAAGTTCGAACAAACCTCCGCGTCACCGCCTCCCACTTTGGAAGCGACAAAGTCGTCAGCTGGTTGACTATGTGGTTTACTGTCATTCTCGTCGCGGACGATGACGCGCGTCGCGCTAATAACCTCTCCACCCAGGCGTTCAATGTAGTCGAATATACTTGGGAGCTTATTGGCGTAATCGGAGTCTGCCGGTATCAGATAAGTGAGAGTAACAAATTCGGTATGCGCTTCCCATTTGAGTCGGCCGTTTTCCAAGCGGCCGATGCCGTGGCAGCCTTGCCCGGTGGTTGACACGTCTTCAAGGCCGGAGGTGAAGGACGTCAAACATGATCGATCGCACTCGACAATCGCGACATGCCAGACATCCGTATCACCGTCGAAGTAGAGAGATGGTCGAGCGTGTAACTCTTCGTGTAAGTTTCTGCGGAGCGGATGCTCCGTGGCAAACGGCATGGACATAACGCCTCCGATCCAAACCGGGCAATCGAACGACGATCCCGCAACACGGCAGCCGTCGAAATAGCAGGTCTGCAAGTGTGACGCTTATTCTGAATCGGAAAGACCTATTGCGCATACCTGCATATATCTGACTGGGAGACCGGGGTATTATGCAATTATAAACGGATGAGTTAGGAAAGCCCGTCGCATGCTGAATAACCCTAGATCCCATGGACTTTGGGAGCACTCCGCCACTCCGGCCCGAGAGACCGAAGCACTCGAAGCCGCCGTTGTTGCCGATGTCGCGATCGTCGGTGGGGGCTTTACCGGACAGTCGGCGGCGCTTCACCTGGCACAACGCGGAATGACAGCAGTCGTTCTTGAAGCTGTTGAAATCGGTTTTGGCGGTGCCGGGCGTAATGTCGGACTGATCAACGGCGGCATGTGGGTGATGCCTGACGACATCCCCGGCGTCCTTGGGACGAAGTACGGGGAACGCTGCCTTGGCCTTCTCTCCGATGCCCCGACTTTGGTTCGCAGGATCATCGAGGAAGAGGGCATTTCCTGTGAGATCGAGAAGAATGGAACCCTGCACCTTGCGGTGGGGTCGCAAGGACTTAAGGAACTGGAGGAACGTCATCGCCAGTGGACGGCCCGTGGGGCGCCGCTGCAGCTTTTGGATGCTGAGGAGGCCCGACGCCGAACCGGATCGCCCGCCTATGCCGGGGCGTTGTTCGACCCTCGCGCTGGCACGCTGCAACCCTTGAGTTATGTGCGCGGACTGGCTGCTGCAGCGATGGATGCCGGAGCCCAAGTATTCACGCGCAGCCCGGTCGTGTCGTACGAGCGACAAGGTGATGGCTGGCAGGTCACGACACCGCGCGGATCAGTGACTGCGAGATGGGTTATCGTCGCAACCGATGCGTATTCGACGGGTCCATGGCAGGCTGTTCGCGAGGAACAGGTTCACCTTCCCTATTTCAATCTTGCAACGAAGCCTCTGTCGTCCAATCTCCGCAAAAGCATTTTGGCGAATTGCGAAGGCTGCTGGGACACCAAGGAAATTCTTTCCTCATTCCGCATGGACCAGCGTGGCCGACTGATCTTCGGCAGTGTCGGAGCCCTGCGCAATACTGGCAATGCTATCCATCAGGCTTGGGCGAGGCGGTCCTTGAAACGATTGTTCCCGCAGCTTGCCGAAGTCGAATTTGAGTTTGCTTGGTTTGGGCAGATTGGGATGACCAGCGATGCCGTCCCGCGCTTCCACAAGTATGAGGATAACATGGTTGGTTTTAGCGGCTACAATGGCCGTGGCATTGCGCCGGGTACAGCATTCGGTCGCGTCCTTGCGTCCTATGTTTGCGGTGAAATCAACGATGATGACCTTCCATTGCCGGTGACCGAGGTGCGGCCGCAGACGTTGCGTATAGCAAAGGAAGGCTTTTACGAGTTGGGTGCACAAATCGCTCACTTGGCTGGAGCCCGCATTTAAGAGGAACCAATTTGCAACTTCCCCGCCGTTTTTTGCCTCCGCTTTCCTGGCTGGCCGCCTTTGAGGCGGCTGCTCGAACTGGAAGTGTTACCCTGGCGGCCAAAGAATTGAACCTCACTCAGAGCGCTGTCAGTCGACAGATCCGCGCGCTGGAGGATCAACTCGGCGTGGAGCTCTTTCACAGGGAAAAGCAGACGATCAAATTGACGATCGGAGGAGAGGGGTACGCCCGTGAAATTCGCGACGCTCTCTTCAAGATCAGCGCGGCTTCGCTCAATCTCCGGGCAAATCCCTATGGAGGGACGCTTAATCTCGCAATCCTCCCGACATTCGGCACGCGGTGGCTCGCACCGCGTCTTCCGGAGTTCCTGGCACAGAATCCGGGCATAACGATTAATCTCGTCACAAAAATCACCGCGTTCGATTTCCGTTTGGAACCTGTCGACGCTGCGATTCATTTCGGCCGACCAGAGTGGAGCAGCGGGGAGTTGGCGCTGCTTCGTCACGAGATCGTGGTGCCAGCCTGCAGTCCGCAACTGCGGGATCAGTTCGAATTTTCGGAGCCGGCCGATGTTCGGAAGGCGCCTCTCCTGCATCTTTCCAGCCGACCAGATGCCTGGGAGCGTTGGATGGTGATCAATGGCGTATCGCCCGATTCCGTCCATGGCATGCTCTTCGATCAGTTCGCAACGGCAACTCAAGCTGCGGTTGCCGGCGTTGGGGTTGCATTGCTGCCGAGGTTTCTTATCGAGGAAGAGCTGGCGTCTGGGAAGCTGGTATGTGCCCTCGACCTCCAGATGAAAAGCGCAGAGGCATACTATCTTGTTTGGCCCTCCGATCGTGCTTCGCATCCTCCGCTGCAGGCTTTCAAGAAATGGATTCTAGCGGAGACAGCGGATCAACGTTGATTGGTCCTATTCCCAAGCGGAATGACATCTGACGGATCGATTGATTGCTGTTGGCATTTTCCGGATGAATACTCCTCTGCATCATGAGCCCCGGGAATGAGGGCATCGACAGAGGAGGCCGTTATGACAACGCAATTCGCGCATCCCGACGACATTCGTACACGCTTTTCCAAAGCGATGTCCGAGATGTATCGCAATGAGGTGCCGCAATATGGGACCTTGATGGAACTCGTTTCGGACGTGAACGATGCGACATTGGCGAATGATCCTGCGCTTCAGGAGGCGATGGTCAGAAATGACGAGCTGGATCGTCTTGATATCGAGCGTCACGGCGCGATCCGTCTCGGGACGGCTGAAGAGCTGTTCAATATCCGGCGCGTTTTCGCGGTCATGGGAATGTATCCGGTAGGATACTACGACCTTTCGGTTGCCGGCATTCCCGTCCACTCAACGGCGTTTCGTCCGGTTGACGATAAAGCGTTGAGCCGCAATCCTTTCCGTGTGTTCACGTCGCTCCTTCGTCTCGAACTCATCGAGGACGAAGCCCTTCGTGCCGAGGCCGCCGAGATTCTCGGGCGCCGGCAGATCTTCACGGCGCCGGCTTTGGCTCTGGTTGAGAAGGCCGAGGCAGACGGCGGCCTGAGCGATGCCGACGCCGACGATTTCGTCCGCGAGGCCCTTGAGACATTTCGCTGGCACAACGATGCCACCGTTACGCTTGCCGCATACAAACGCCTTCATGATGCCCATCGCCTTATCGCCGACGTCGTGAGCTTCAAAGGGCCGCACATCAACCACCTGACACCGCGCACGCTCGATATCGATGCCGTCCAGGCAGAAATGCCGAAGCGCGGGATTTCCCCTAAGGCCGTAATCGAGGGGCCGCCGCGGCGCAAATGCGCGATCCTCCTGCGTCAGACGAGTTTCAAGGCCTTGGAAGAGGGCATCAATTTCAAGCCGTCCGAGGACCAGCAGTCGAGCGGAATGCACACCGCGCGATTCGGCGAGATCGAGCAGCGCGGTGTCGCGCTGACTCCGAAGGGCCGCAAGCTTTACGACGATCTTCTTGCGGCGGTCCGGCGCGATGTACAGGTCGGGGCATCCGGAGGTAAGTCAAAAGACTACAATGTCCAACTGACCGAGACCTTCGGTGAGTTTCCCGACGAATGGGCCGATCTGCGAAAACAGGAATTGGCGTATTTCCGGTACTCGACAACAGAAAAGGGGAGTCGTTGCTCGCCTCACGACCGCTTGCCGACAACGCTCGATGCTCTGATCGACGCCGGCTTTATCCGCTTCGACCCGATCGTTTACGAAGATTTTCTCCCCGTCAGCGCGGCAGGCATTTTCCAGTCGAACCTGGGTACCGACGCGCAGCAGAACTACTCTGAACGGTCGAACCGAGATGCATTTGAAAACGGTCTCGGTAGCACTGTGCAAGACGAGCTTGCCCTATATGCGGAGGCTGAGAATCGGTCGTTGGATCAGACCTATGAAACGCTCGGTCATCCCGAACTCGCGCAGCGTTCGATCGCGTAAGGGGTGACTTCGATGCCTGCGCGCGAAACGGAGCGAAATCAACAGGCGTTCAAACGCTTTTCCACAACGCTGGTGCGCGCCGGCTTTAAAGGCGAGACAGTCAGCGACCTCGGATCTCTGACTGTCTATTCAACTGACAACAGCATCTATCAGGTCCGCCCGATGGGCGTGGCCTTCCCGAGATCTGCCGACGATCTGGTGATCTTGGTTAAGTGTGCCGGCGAAACGGGAATCCCGCTTTCCGCTCGCGGCGGCGGAACGGGCACCAACGGCCAATCTCTGACCAGCGGTGTCGTGGTTGATCTCTCGCGCCATATGAATGGCATCGAGGGTCTCGATCTGGCCGCTGGGACGGTCACCGTCCAGCCAGGCGTCGTTCTCAACGAACTCAATGCGTTTCTCGAGCCGCACGGTTATTTCTTCCCGCCCACGGTTTCGACGGCATCTCGCGCGACGATCGGTGGGATGATCGGAACCGATGCCTCGGGAAAAGGCTCGCGCATATACGGCAAGACGTCAGACTACCTGCATTCACTCGAGATCGTGCTCTCGGATGGCAGCGCTTCTAAAATCGAGGACCTCGACCTTGCGACTGCGCGCCTCGTGGCGCAACAGGATTCACTTGTCGGTCGAGCCTACCGCGAAGTTCTGCGCGTCATTTCGGAAAACGTCGAGGAGATTGCATCGGCGTTCCCCAAAATGAATCGCGGTCTCACGGGATACAACCTTCAAAGCGTCCTGAAAGACGATGGGAAAGTACGGCTCGCTTACTTGCTGGCAGGTTCCGAAGGAACATTGGCGTTCACGACGTCGGTGACCCTGAGAATTTTGCGCCGTCCGAAGCTGAAGGCGCTCGTTCCGATACGCTACGCGCACTTCCAGACGGCGCTTGAGGATGTTTTGCTTCTTTTGGACGCAAATCCCTCGGCGGTCGAAATCATCGACGACAAGGTTCTGACCCTGGCACAGCAGGATCCTGTCTGGTCATCGATCGAAGCGGTGCTCGGAAGTGATGCAAGGGTCGCCGTCGGCGGTCTGAATTTCGTAGAGTTCCTAGCTGACGACGAAGACGAACTGCAGCGCAAGCTCGATAGTTTGGCCGGGCAACTCGCTCAGCGCTCGCACCTCTTTATCGACTGGAGGATTGTCACCGACTCAAAGCTTATTGCCGAGCTTTGGTCTCTTCGGGAAAAGTCCGTCGGCCTGCTCGGCAGGCTTTCGCCGACAAAGCAAGGCATCGCGTTCGTCGAAGATACGGCTGTTCCACCGGAAAGGCTCCCTGACTTTGTCCGCGAGTTCCGAGACGTATTGGACAGTCATGGCGTGACCTACGGCATGTATGGCCACGCCGATGTCGGTTGCCTTCACGTTCGGCCCGCGCTCAACATGCGTGATCCTCGCGATGCCGCCCTCATTCGTCCCATCAGTGACGCAATCGCGTCTTTGTCGAAGAAATACGGCGGCCTCCTGTGGGGCGAACACGGCCGCGGCTATCGAGGCGAATACTCGCCGTTCTTCTTTGGAGACAGGCTTTACCGGGAACTTTGTTCAATCAAGCGCGTCTTCGACCCTTCGAACCTGTTCAATCCCGGAAAACTCGCGTCGCCCACGGGCGAGGGGATCGATGCGATCGACACGGTCTCGTTTCGTGGAGAGTTCGATCGTCAAATCGACGCGACCCATGCGAAGGCTTTCGATCGCGCTCTAGCGTGCAACGGCAATGGCGCGTGCTTCAACTGGGACAAATCCGATCCCATGTGTCCGTCCTACAAAGCGACACGCGACCGAAACCAGTCTCCAAAGGGGCGCGCGGCCCTCATCCGTGAATGGGCTCGTTTGCGGTCTCTTAATGGCACGAGTCGCACGGCAGCCGAACTGTCCGGCGTCGAGGAGGCATTGAAACAAAGCCTTTCGACATGTCTCTCCTGCAAGGCGTGCTCGAGCCAGTGTCCGATCAAGGTCGACATACCTTCGATGAAGGCGCAATTTCTGCATAACTACTATCGCCGACGGCGCAGGCCGTTCCGGCACCATCTACTATCGCAAAGCGAAAATGCATTCCGCATTGCGCGACGGCTTCCGAAGATTGCGAATATTGCCAAAGCGGCAATGAGCTTCTGCGGAGGGGATCGTCTGACTAGATTGGTCGATCTCCCTGACTTCTATCCTGCCAAAGCTTCGCGTCCGACCCTTGGCGACCCTGAACGCCTCTTGAATCTTCCGGACGATGAGAAGCAGCGAACGGTTATTCTGCTCGAAGATACTTTTACGAGTTCCTTTGACGGCGGTGTGGTGAGCGCGTCATACGCGCTTCTCGAACGGCTTGGTTACAAGGTCTGGCGTGAACCGCCGATGGCCAATGGGAAGGCCGCTTACGTCATCGGAAATCTGGAAGCTTTCGAAAAAACCGCGCGTGCAGCGATATTGCGGCAGGAGACGCTTCTGGCAACAGGCATTTCCGTTATCGGCATCGAGCCGGTAACGACCCTGATGCATGACCATGAATACAAATCCTACCGTGCAGACAGCGCAACGTCCGCTGTTATCCTCACGTTCGAAGATTTTCTACTTCGGGAGATAAAGAGCGATCGCATCTCGATCTCTACCCTCCCAGCGAATAAGCAGAACTACTCCCTGTTCCTGCACTGCACGGAGAAAACCGCCAGACCATCTGCCGCTGCAAGTTGGATCGAGATCTTCACGTTCTTCGGCGCGGATGCGACATATGTTCCGACAGGTTGCTGCGGCATGGCCGGAATGTTCGGACACGAAATCGAACACCAAGCAATGTCCAAAAAGCTCTTCTCTATGAGCTGGGCGGAGAAACTGGACGGTCTAAAAGGCAGCATTCCTCTCATTACCGGGTTCTCTTGCCGCTGTCAGACAGAGCGTCTGACAAACATGGAAGCGCGGCACCCGGTTGAGGCCCTCTTGCAGATTGTCAGCGGCGTGCCCGCGTCCGGTCATGCGCTGACGAGACAAAACACACTCAAATCCACACAATCAGATTATGAAAGGAATGGTCATGTCGACTAACGCACTTCAAAAAGGAGCAGGCGCATCGAGCCTGCCGTTGAAAACAGTCACCGACAAGCTCCTTACAGAACTTGGGATCGCGCCGGAAGCATATGCCAAGGGCGAGATTCGCGCTCGGACACCGATTACAGGTGAGACCCTTGGTCAGATTGCCAGCATCACCCGTGATGAGGCTTCCGCAATCGTTGAAAAATCTCATCAGTCATTTCTCGAATGGCGTGACGTGCCGGGCCCACAACGTGGCGAATTGATCAGGCTTTTGGGTGAGGAACTGCGCGCGAACAAGGAGGCTCTGGGCCAGCTTGTTTCCATCGAGGTCGGCAAAATCACGTCCGAAGGTCTGGGCGAAATTCAGGAAATGATCGATATCTGCGATTTCGCAGTCGGTCTATCGCGCCAGCTCTACGGTCTGACGATCGCGACCGAGCGTGCCGACCACCGCATGATGGAAACTTGGCACCCACTCGGTGTTATCGGCATTATAACGGCCTTCAATTTCCCGGTTGCGGTTTGGGCCTGGAACGCGGCACTGGCGCTGGTTTGCGGAAACAGCGTCGTCTGGAAGCCGTCCGAGAAGACAATGCTGACCGCTCTTGCGACCCAGGCTATCTTCGAGAAAGCGCTCAAGCGCTTTAAGGCTCAGGGTGGTCAGGCTCCCGAAGGTCTTGCTCAGATGATTATCGGCCGCCGTGACGTCGGCGAGGTTCTCGTCGAAGACCATCGCGTTCCTCTCGTATCGGCGACGGGCTCAACGGCGATGGGCCGTGCGGTCGGGCCGAAGCTCGCCCAGCGTTTCGCCCGCGCAATTCTGGAGCTCGGTGGAAACAACGCCGCTATCGTTTCGCCGACAGCGGATCTCGACCTTACCCTGCGTGGCGTTGCCTTCGCAGCAATGGGGACCGCCGGCCAGCGTTGCACATCGCTGCGCCGCTTGTTCGTTCATGAAAGCGTCTACGATAGCTTCGTCGACAGGCTGACGAAGGCCTACGCCTCCGTCTCTGTCGGAAATCCGCTCGAAGGCAATCTCGTCGGTCCGCTGATCGACAGGCTCGCCTTTGACGCTATGCAATCCGCACTGCAGGCCGCTCAGGCAGCAGGTGGAAAGGTAAGTGGTGGCGAGCGTCTTAGCGCCGAAAGCGAAGAAGCCTACTACGTGCGTCCGGCACTGGTCGAAATGCCAAGCCAGCTTGGCCCCGTAAAAGACGAGACATTCGCTCCGATCCTCTACGTCATGAAATACAGCGCGTTCAACGACGTCTTGCGACTGCATAACGCAGTGCCCCAGGGTCTTTCCTCGTCAATCTTCACAAATGATATGCGTGAAGCTGAGCTGTTCATCTCCGCTCGTGGCTCGGATTGCGGTATCGCCAATGTCAACATCGGTCCGTCCGGTGCAGAAATCGGTGGCGCCTTTGGCGGCGAGAAGGAAACTGGCGGCGGCCGTGAATCCGGCTCGGACGCGTGGAAGGCCTACATGCGCCGCGCAACCAACACGATCAACTATGGCCGCACCCTGCCGCTCGCGCAGGGCGTCAAGTTCGACATCGAGTAGGACCGAACGATGGACACTGTCGTCAACAGCTCACATTTCCGGCCAGCCGAAAGGCTGGTCGAGATCGGCGTCTCCGAGATCCTGAAGATCACCGGCCATGCCAACGAACTGAAGAAACAAGGTCGCGATGTCATCATTCTCGGTGCGGGCGAACCGGACTTCGACACGCCCGACAACATCAAGGAGGCCGCGGTTAGAGCGATCGCGGCTGGCCAGACGAAGTACACCGCCCTCGACGGTACCGCAGAGCTAAAGGCGGCAATCCGGCACAAGTTCAAGACCGAAAACGGTCTGGAATTCGAGCAGAACCAGATAACTGTCGCGGCCGGCGCCAAGCAGGTGATCTACAACGCGATGATGGCGACGCTCAATCCGGGCGATGAGGTGATCATCCCGACGCCGTTCTGGGTAACCTATGCGGACATCGTGCTGATCGCCGGCGGCAAGCCCGTTCTCGTCCCCTGCAGGGAAGAGAACGGCTTTCGTTTGTCGCCGAGTGATCTCGAGGCGGCGATAACGCCGAAAACGCGTTGGCTGATGTTGAATTCTCCGTCGAACCCTTCCGGCGCGGCCTATTCGGCTGAACAATATCGCCCGCTCCTCGACATCCTGCTGCGTCATCCGCAAGTCTGGCTGATGGTGGACGATATGTACGAGCATATCGTCTATGGCGACTTTGAGTTCGTCACTCCGGCGGCGATCGAACCTAGGCTTGCCGCACGAACACTGACGATCAACGGCGTATCGAAGGCCTACGCCATGACGGGCTGGCGTATCGGATATGCCGGAGGGCCGACGGAGCTTATCAGATCGATGGCGATCGTTCAGAGCCAGTCGACTTCCTGCCCGTCGTCGGTCAGCCAGGCTGCTGCCGTCGAAGCGCTCACGGGCTCCCAGGATATTCTTGCGCCGCGCCGCGCATCCTTCCAGCAGCGCCGCGACGTCGTTGTCAGTGCCCTGAACAACATCGTCGGCATAAGCTGCCGCGTTCCGGACGGCGCTTTCTACACCTATGCGAGCGTCGAAGGTCTGATTGGGCGCAAAACGCCGACGGGAGACGTCATCGATAGCGATTCTGCTTTTGCATCCTATCTGCTCCGGGCAGCAGACGTCGCCGTCGTCCCTGGCTCCGCGTTCGGCTTGGCGCCATACTTCCGGATTTCCTACGCCACTTCAATGGAGGAATTGGTGGAAGCCTGCCGGCGCATCAGCGTCGCAGCATTGCACCTGCAGTAAGGTCGCCCGCCGGGCCGGGCGTTGGGACCTGGCCTGTCGACTTTTATGCACCGGCCTCGATGGTTCGCCGATGCAACCCAGAAATCGCCAAATGTTGGTTGGGTCGCCGGTCAGCGAGCCCCTCACTTGTCGCCTATCGCTTAGGGAGGTCTTGAAGATGGATCAATTAGCATCCAACAAAACTACACAGACGACAACATTCCTCGAAAGCGTCGATGCCTACATCGATAGCGCCATGGGCCATTTGAACCTCTCCGATGGATTGGCAGAGCGTATCAAGGCCTGCAATTCGACTTACACCGTCCGTTTCGGCGTGAGACTGCGCGGGCGGATGTTCAGTTTTGTCGGCTGGCGATCAGTCCACAGCGAACATGTCGAACCAGCAAAGGGTGGCATCCGGTACTCCATCCACTCCGACCAGGAAGAAGTTGAAGCGCTCGCGGCGTTGATGAGCCTGAAATGCGCCGTGGTCGATGTTCCCTTTGGCGGATCGAAAGGAGCGCTTAAGATAAATCCTGCGGATTGGGATGCACACGAACTGGAGCGTATCACCCGCCGCTTTACGCAAGAGCTCGCGAAAAGGAATCTGATTTGCCCAGGCCGGAATGTTCCTGCACCCGATATGGGAACAGGTGAGCGTGAGATGGCCTGGATGGCCGACGAATACAAGAGAACCGGCGCGTCTGACATCGTGAATGCAAATGCATGCGTAACGGGCAAACCACTGGCACGGGGCGGGATCGCAGGGCGCACCGAGGCGACCGGCCGAGGTGTCCAGTATGCGATCCAAAGCTACCTTCGCGACTTGAACGAAAATGGTGTCGATGGTCGCCGAAATCTTGCAGAGATGACTGTGATCGTGCAGGGCTTCGGAAACGTCGGCTATCATGCCGCAAAATTCCTACATGAGAATGATGGTGCGAAGATCGTCGCGATCGTTGAGCGCGACGGCTATATTTTTAATGACAAAGGCCTGCCTGTCGAAGATGTCAAACGCTATCAGCTCACCCACGGAACAGTTCTCGGCTTCCCGTCCGCCGAGAGCGTTCAGGATCCGGAAGCGGGTCTTACGCTTGAGTGCGACATCCTTATACCGGCAGCGATGGAAAATGCGATTACGGTCCGCAACGCCGACCAGATCAAGGCACGGCTGATCGTCGAAGGTGCGAATGGACCAGTCAGCTTCGACGCCGAAGAGCGTCTCACCGACCGGGGAGTCGTCGTGCTTCCCGATCTCTTCGTCAATGCTGGAGGCGTTGTCGTCAGTTACTTTGAGTGGGTCAAGAACATAACTCACATACCGTTTGGTCTGATGGAGCGCCGCCGTCGCGAACGTCGCAATCTTCAGATGACCCAGGCAATGGAGGCGATGACCGAGCGAGCCTTCCCTGCCGACATCAAAGACGAGTTTCTGGAGGGTGGAGCGGAGATCGACCTCGTTCGCTCCGGATTGGAAGATGTCATGCGTAGCGCCTACGATAATATCTCCGAACTGAAGCGGGCATCGAAGATTATGACCTTCCGGACCGCGGCGTATGTCATCGCCATCCGGAAGATTGGTGACGCGTATCAAGCGATCGGAATTTGATCGTCCGGGATCTCCTTTGATGAAGCTTGCAGTGAAAAAATGACTTCTTCTGCAATGCCAGATCCTGCGATGTTTTGAGTTCACATTCGCGAAAACCGCGTTTTCTCACGACGATGAAACTTGCATGCTCCAGATGAATTTTTCCGCCCTGAAGCGTTCAGGCGCGATCAGACCGCGTACAGCATGCTTCTCATGTAGATGGGGGAAGCATGCTAGCCGCGTCGATGGCCATTGCACCTCGTGCGTTCCGTTTTTACGCTACTTGTATTTGAAGAATTCATTCAACGGCGCATTCCGATGGACCAAATTCAAGCGCACTCCGGGCATCAATGCAGTTCTAGATCTCCTTCCTCTACTCCTTTGATGTTGTCACACACCCACACAATGTCGGCATCTTCCTCAGAAGTCGAAACAATAGCGTGCGCCATCATGCTATCAAAATATATGCTGTCACCGGCTTCCATTTTGAGAGGTGCGTACAAGTCGGAATAAAATGTGACGGTTCCGCTCACGACGAAGATGAAAACTTCTCCCTCGTGCGAGATGAGCGTTTTGAAATCCGAGATTTTCCTCGCCTTGACCTTTGTACGAAACGGCAGGACCCGCTTTTTCGATATGTCGGAGGCAAGTGCGTGATGTATATAATGCTTACTGGACAAAGCAGGCCCTTCGCCGCTTTTTGTATAGCTCCTTCGTCCTGCGCCCGCCTGCACCGGTGTTGAACTGAACAAGGCGCCGATCTCAAGTGAAAAGCCGGCAGCCAACTTTTGCAGGATATCGAAGGTAGGGGACATCACACCATTCTCTATCTTCGAGAGCGTGGAGCGTGCGACTTTTGTCTCATTGCTCACTTCCTGGAGCGTCAGCCCGCGCTCAAGCCGCAAATCACGAAGCTTCTGGCCAAGTTCTTGGCGACCATCGGAAGATAAATTTTCCGACATCCCTGAGCTTTGCAATAGCGTGATCTTCGTCTGCTTTGTCGCTCGCATTACTTTCCTACCTTCAAATCGACTTCAAGTACCATCGGCATACTCTGTTTCGAATTTCATACGGCGCGAACGACTGTGGCGTCAAGGAGCGCGGGGAATGAGTTTCCTATAGGAAACAAATGTCATAAATTTGAGAAAAAGTGCTTGACCGGTAGGCATCAAAGTGAGACAAACTGCCCGACAAGCTCGGAGAACGGCCAGTACGGTCGGAAAGTCGCTCAAAGAAACGACAGTCATCCGAGCATTAAAAGAGGGTGATCAATTGCGTGGATCTCAATAACGTCGTGTCATAATCGAAAGCGTTCAGATTTTAGACCAGATGTTGTCTCGCCTGGCAGCAAGTCTAAATTGAATCGTGGGCGCGCGGCGTGAGGGTTTACGTGGCTTAACGTCGAGATTGGGCGAATCGCGCAGAATATTACCTTGAAACGAAACCTGTTGTGAATCGGATGCAATCGCACGCCGACGCTTTAGCATGGGAATTCTAATGGCATGGATGGTGCAATTCTTTATCTTGGCGGGAACCAAAGCGCCGTATTGCCACCGACGGGGTGCCCGGACGTGATGGCGGCGACTGACAACGTTCTCATCCGGCTGTCTTCCTTGAGTAAGCATTACGGAAGCCACACGGTTCTTGACGGTATAGATCTCGAAGTGCGTTCGGGTGAAGTTCTCGCGATCATCGGACCGAGCGGTTCCGGGAAAAGCACGCTACTGCGCTGTATCAACTATCTCGAGCCGCCAGATGGCGGTACGATCTCTATCGGTGCAATGACGATTGACGCTGCGCGGCCCGTTGCACGCGCGGAGCTTTCTGGCCTTCGCCGGCGTGTCGGCATGGTTTTCCAGTCGTTCAATCTCTTTCCGCACATGTCGGTCCTGCGAAATGTAAGCTTGGCGCAAGAGCGCGTGCTTGGCCGCAGCCGCAGGGAAGCCGACGAGCGATCAATGCAGCTTCTCAAGCGCGTGGGCCTCGCCGATAAGGCGGAACAGTTTCCCGTCCGGTGTTCCGGCGGCCAGCAGCAGCGTATCGCTATTGCCCGTTCGCTCGCGCTCGATCCGGAAATCATGCTGTTCGACGAGCCGACATCGGCTCTCGACCCCGAGCTCGGCCTTGAGGTTCTCGCCGTAATGCGCGAGCTGGCCGAAAGCGGCATGACAATGATCGTCGTTACCCACGAGATGAGCTTTGCCGAGAACGTTTCCGACACGGTCATGATCATGGCCGACGGTCATATCGTAGAAAAAGGACCGTCGAAGGAGGTCATGCGCAATCCGCAACAGGAGCGGACGAAGCGCTTTCTCCGCGCGGTACACGATCGATGAGCGTGGCAGAGTTTCTTCCCCTCCTCCGGGGTCTAACCTGGACGATCGCGCTGACGGCAGGAGCCTTTCTAATCGGGGCCGTGCTCGGCATCCCGCTGCTTGTAGCACGCCAGAGCAAATTCTTGCCGCTGCGGGCGCTCGCGATGGTCCTAATCCAGGTCGTGCGAGCCATACCGCCTATTCTCTGGCTCTTCATCATCTTCTTCGGTCTTGGCATGAGCGTGACGCCGATAAGCCCTTTCCATGCCGCTCTTATGGGGCTTGGGCTGATTGCAGCCGCGAACATGGCGGAGATATATCGGGGCGCGGTCGCGTCCGTCCATCACGGACAGTGGGAGGCCGCCTCAGCACTCGATCTTGGCCACTGGTCGGTCTTCCGCGACATCATCGCACCCCAGGCATTCCGCGTCGCGCTGCCGTCGGCGGCGAGCTATCTCATCGGCCTCATGAAGGAGACGGCAGTCGCCTCCGCCATCGGCGTGTCGGAGCTCGCCTACCAAGGCAACCAGCTTTCGCAGCTCACCTATCGAGGCCTTGAAGTGTTCGCAGTGGTCGGGCTCTTTTACGTGCTTCTGAGCCTTCCAATCGCATGGCTCTCGCGCATGGCCGATGGCTATCTCCAGGCAAGGGTGGCGCGCTGATGTTTCCGACTTACGACGAAATCTCCACTTGGCTGCCTCATCTCCTTGGCGGGCTCTCGATCAGCCTGCAGGTAACGGCACTCAGTCTTCTTATCGGCATTCCGTTTGGTCTGGTTCTGGCGCTCGGCGTGCTGGCCAGGAACCGCGCGCTGAAGGGCCTCAGTCTCTTTCTTGTCGAGATCGGCCGCGGTGCGCCCGCGTTGGTGCTCCTTCAGTTCATCTATTTCGGCTTGCCAACGACCGGGGTGACGCTTGGCTCTTATGCCGCCGCGGTGATCGCGCTCGCTTGGAACACCGGCGCATATACCAGTGAGATCATTCGTGCCAGCTTGCAATCCGTCGCCCATGGCCAGCGGGAGGCGGCGGTCGCCCTCGGTCTCAACCGGCTCGACGAACTGCGCTACGTGCTCCTGCCGCAGGGCCTGCGTGTGGCACTTCCTGCATTGCTCGGTTTCTCGATCCTTATTTTCCAAGGTACGTCGCTCTGCTTCACCATCGCACTGCCGGAGCTGGTGAGCCGTGCCTACGAGATCGGCTCGACGACCTTCCGCTATTTCCCGGCTCTGCTTTCAGCTGGCGCACTCTATGCCTGCATTTCCATCCCCGCCGCCCTCTTCGTCAGTCACGTCGAGAAGCGTGCGGGACTTTACGCCCACCGTTGAACCTCAACTGAAAGGATACCTGCATGACCATCGTATCGACCACCAAGCAGATTCTTCTAACCGGCATTGCCGGGTTCCTGATCTCGTCCTCTCTTGCGTCCGCGCAAGATTGCACGCCGAAGCACCAGTTCGCGACAGTTGAAGCCGGAACGCTGACGGTCGCGGTTACCACCTATGCCCCGCATTCCTTCATCGATGACAGTGGGGCCATGAAGGGCATCGATGGCGACATCGCCGCGGAGTTTGCCAAGCGCGAATGCCTGAAGGTCAAGGCCGTCGCCGTCGATCCCGCCGCTGCCATCCAATATGTGCTCTCCGGCCAGGCCGATATCACAACTGGCGACTGGTATCGCACGGCAGAGCGCGCGAAGGTCATGAGCCTCTCCGCACCGCTCTACACCGACCAGATGGGCATCTACTCAAAGGAAGACTTCAAGAAGGTCTCGGATCTTGAAGGCAAGCAGGTCGGCACGGTGCAGGGCTATCTTTGGGTCGCAGACCTGAAGACCCTGCTTGGCGACTCCCTGAAACTCTACCCGAATTCGGTCAACATGCAGCAGGACCTCAAGTCCGGCCGGATCGATGTGGCCGTCGACGGCTATTCGACCGGCGTGGTTGCCGCGCAGAAAGGTGCGCTCGGTGATATCAAGGTCAATGTCGCGACCTCCGATGATCGCGTGAAGGCGAGCAAGGAAGCAGCGCAGGCGGCCTTCCCTTATTCGCTGAAAGCCAAGGAACTGGGCGTCGCGCTTGATGCCGGGATCGCCGAGATGCATGCGGATGGCACGATCGTCACCATCCTGAAGTCCTATGGACTGGACGGTACCGCAGCAGAGACCGGTGCCCCGCGCCTCGTCGAGTAAGCATTTTATCAGCGGGGGAGTTCGCTCCCCCGCTTTTCAGCTTAAATGGAAATCGGAGACAATAAAGATGACTGTCTATACGGTCACGCGCAAAACGCAGTCCTGGTACGGTGAGCAAATCGGCATCTTGATCCTGGATGCAGCCTATCCTTGTGTGCCAGGAAACGTTGGCAACGCAACCACTTATGACTACCCCGTCCGCTTCCAGGAAGTGCGCGGCGCCTCCATCGACCGGCTGCTGAACCAGCGCGATCCGGCGTTGAAAGAGGTCTTTATCGAAGCGGCCGTCGAATTGCAGAACCGCGGCGTGAAGGCTATCACCGGCGCCTGCGGCTTCATGGCCTATTTCCAGGAGGAGGTCGCGGCAGCGGTCGATATTCCGGTCTTTCTGTCCAGCTTGATGCAGATCCCGTTCATGCATGCGCTGTGCGGAGGCCGCGTCGGCGTCATTACTGCCAATGCCTCGCGGCTGACGCCGCGCCATTTCGCGGCCTGCAATGTTGCTGATTTCATTCCGTTGGCGGTTTCGGGCATGGAAGATCAGACGGAATTTCGAGAGGCCATCCTTGAAGAGCGCGGCACACTGGATTCTGCCGCAATTGAGCGTGAGGTGACAGCCGTTGCGCGCAAGCTGGTCGCCGATAACCCGGACGTAAAATCGATTCTACTCGAATGCAGTGACCTACCGCCATATGCACACGCAGTGCAGTCTGCAACCGGACGGCCGGTCTTCGACTTCATTACAATGATCAACTATGTACAGAGTTGTACCGCACGCCGTCCCTATTTCGGAAGCATTTAGGGTGCCAGACAGCAGTTTTTGGAGTTCAAGGTAGCTATTAGCTGTTACCGTTTTCAAACTGGAGGGTGATTTCCAGAGATTGGCTGAATTGTCTCCAGACTCAGCAGAAAGTAGCAGGCCAGGAATGCTCTCTCCACTGGAGAAAGCGTGCCTTCGTTGGCTTTTGCGAGGCAGAACAATTGATGAGATGGTCGTTCTAGTTGGCAGATCAAAACACGAGATTGAAACGTGTATTGCCAATGCGGTTAAGGCTGTTGGTGCAACTTCCATTGAAAATGCACTACATATACTCGCCACGAGGAAGCGTCGTGACCTTTGAGTAAATTCGAGGTCGACAAGTCTTTTCGGTCGGAATTGCTCTCCATGACTTAGTGATGTTGGATGAACCCGGGCAACCATTCTGGCCTAGCGTCTTAGCGGCACCCCACTCTGACAGAATCGCGATTAGGTCAGATTGGGGTGCCTCCATGCCGTTTTAAACCACGTCTTTCGACGATCATCTTGAGCTACCTGGCGCTGACCGGCTAGGGGTCGGAACAAGAGCAGTTCGAAATCGTACCAGGCCTTTATCAACCAAAGACAGCCACGGCAGATTTGATGGTGATGCCGCCGCTTCGACTACGGCGCATTTGGCGGCCGGTAGCAGCATGGAAGACCTGCTGCAATTGCGGTGCGGGAGGAACGCGTGATCAGAGGGTTTTCGTGCTTTCCTTGCCGCTTCGGCTTTTCCGCACTCCTTGGCCGATAACAACGCGCTGGGACAAGCGGAACCCGATTTCATGGAAATACAGGTCGGCAAGTTCCGGGCTGATGCGATGAAAGACGCCTGCAATGGTTCGCCGGATCCGGGCATTGAACCCCTCGGCTGAATTGACGTGGACGGCATCCCGTACATATTCGCGGCTGGAGTGGTTGACCGTCTCGTGTACGGCAAAGCTTTCCCCTATGGCCACGAACGCCTTTGCCTCGTCGCTCATCAAATGCGCTCGAAGTTCAACTTGTGTTGCAACTGCTCGTACAGCAGCACGCAATGAAAGGCCCGTAACGACAGTGGCACGGGCATCGCCCGCAATGGAACCTGGGGTGAGGTCTGCCGGTCGCTGCACAATCGCAATGACCGGCGTCTTCTCCGTCTTTATCTGCCCCCCTTGCGGCCTCTTCCAGGAGGCGGATCATCGGGATGCTTTCTGGGTCTGCCGCCGAGATAGAAATGGTCGACTTCCACCGTGCCGTCGAGCATGTGCTCGCGCGCCACCATGAGCCGCAGTGCATGACCGATCCGCCAGGCGGTCGGTTGGCTAACGCCAAGGGTCTCGGCGAGACGGACCGAGGATAGGCCTTTATCCGACTGCAACAACAGCCACATTGCTTTGAGCCAGGTGCGCAACGGAAGCTTCGTGGCATGCAAGGGCGTATGCGTTGTCACGGTGAACTGCAAGCGGCAATCACCGCTGGAGCATTGGTAGAGGCCAGGCCGACGTAAACTGACGAACCTGGTCAGCGACCCAAGCCCGAAAAGCCCTGACCTTAGGATGGTCCTGATTGCCAATCCGATAGACAAGGTCATAGCCCCATTCTACCTCAAGCGTCGCCTGCGGGAAGAGAGGCAGGAGACGCCCGGCAACAAGGTCTTCAGCAACAAGAACACTCCGCCCAAGTACCACGCCCACGCCACGGACCGCCGCCTCGATCGACATGCTACCATGGCTATAGCCCGGGCTTCGCATGACCGGATAAGGCAACTGCATCACGGCGAACCATCGTTCCCATGTCGTGGTCATGCCGATCTCGTGGATCAGTTGGCACTTCGCCAGGTCTTCGACCCGATCCAACCCTCCCATCTTCTCCCGGTATTCCGGAGAGCAGACGGGCGAGACAACCTCATTCATGATGCGCTCGGCCGATGCGAAGGGATATTGCCCGTTGCCATAGCGGAGCGCCACGTCGACATGGCCAGAGGCAAAGTCGACGGGGTTGTCTGTAACTTCCACGTGAACGTCCAAATCGGGATGGTCTCCAATCAGCCGATGAAGCCGCGGCATGAGCCATTTGCTTGCGAAGGACACGCCGCAACTGACCACCAGTCGGCTCCTATCGTTCCTGCGCCTGATGTCTTCGGACTCACGTGATAGTTCTGACAGGACTCGCGTGACGGTGCTGAAGAAAGATTGGCCCGCTTCAGTAAGCTCGATCCTGCGGGTCAGGCGGCGGAAGAGGGGGACGCCGACGTGGTCCTCGAGTGCTTTTATCTGGCGGCTGACCGCTCCATGCGTCAAATGCAGTTCCTCGGCCGCGAGCGTCATGCTGAGCCGCCTTCCCGTAGCCTCGAACGCGCGCAGTGTCTGGAGCGGGGGAAGAATGTCGGCCATGGCATCCCAGGCGTGAGCCGCTCTCACGCATCCCGTGAGAGCAAATGGTTTGTCGAAAGATTACACCGCATCTTACACATGCTGCGAACGCACGCCAAATTCAAGTCTCGTTCGGGACCTGTCGTAAGCGCCGTCTCCGCCCCATTGGATTGGCTGTATTTTGAGGCTTGCTGCGTGTGCGAGAAGGTTTCCAGGACTATCTGGAGATTTGCATGGCAGATGATGGATTTGTTG
>NZ_SGNY01000012.1 GCF_007002745.1 Martinezella rhizogenes
ATCTACATCAACGCGCCGATTGGCATAGAGCATGCGGACCTTTTCGGGATCTGCCTTGATATCCCTTTCGTAAGCATCCGCCATTGCTTTCAGCGCCGACCCGGCGTCCGCCTTCTCGACAAGGGAGCCGGTTGCGGCGAGCGTTTCCACGAGCTTCTTGTGATCGCCAGCCTGCAGGGCTTCCACAATGGAAGTCTGCGAAAAATGACGCTCGCTGCCTGCAGAGTCAGCGCCTTGCATTTTCTGGTCATTCGAAGCCATATTTTTTTCTCCTGAGTCTTTGGTCGATCGTTTCTCTGAGACGTTTGAGGGGGCGTTCGTTGACGACAATTCCCAATTTGATCCCGGATCATCTTCCCGGTGCGGTATTGGACCCACTCGGCCATCAGTACCGATGATATGATCGACGTCCGCATACGTCGGTTGAACTGTGTTGGTGACCGAGGTTGCCAGTTTCAATCGTTCGAACAGGGAAGTGATATCTTCAACTTCCTCGGCAGAACTAACTGAGTGACGGGCCATTTTTTTGCGAGAATCGATTTCTTCCTTTGCCGCCGCTCGTTTCCGTTTCTCGATCGCTATCCCCAGGTTTGTTACCGTTGCGATCGTGACTTGGTGGCTTTCGTGGGCTGAGGTGTTAGCCGTCGATTCCGACCCGCAGAATTCCGGTTGCATTTGCTCTTCAGTCGTGATGACAGAAGACTGGAAAACTTCGAAGTCAATGGCGCTCGGGTAAAGGTCCGCGCTTTCCGGCATTTCCACATCCGATGTGGATGGTTCGTGCAGCTGGTTCTCCCCGAAGGAGCTTTCTTGTCTGCCTTGGAAGGAAAGCGGCGTCGTTGGAGAGATTTCCATCTGGTCGAGCGGCCTTAGCAAGTGCGCGTTCGAAACCGACGAGCGCTCTTGGAAGGCAGCAGGTTCGAGCGCTGGGAATTGAATGGAATTATTTGGCGCGCTTTGCTGAGTGAGCTTTGCACTGAGAGCCTCAACATTGTTTGCCACGAGGGGAGAAGCAATGACGTCGAGACGACTGCGATGCCTCGTCAGGCCGACATAGGTCAGCTTATCTGAAAGAGCACCATCACAGAGGAGAATGGCGTGATCAACTGTGGCCCCCTGACTCTTATAAATTGTAGCAGCATAGCCGTAGGTAAAACCCTTAAACTCGCTATCGGTCCAAGTGACGGTTCGTCCAGATCCGTCTAACCTTGCAGTAATGCGAACCCCAGCAGATGTGCCATTCTCAGCTCGGGAAGCTTCTGTGCTATTAAGTCCGACTACAGTTGCAAAAGTACCATTGCGGATGTCCGCTTGCAGACGGTTTTCGCTGAATATAATCCTGTCTCCCAAGACGAGATTAATCCTTTGCTGAACGCGTCTCGACGAACCCTCATCTATTCCAGATTCCGAACTTCCACTATCTATTACGCTTGACCACACACTCATTTGCTGGTCTTGCAATCCGGATTTGTCAACAAACCTCTGATGAAGAGCGATATTGGCGCGATTAACGCTCCTGTTGGAGTGTGCCATCACAAGACGATCATACACCGGATATCGGTCGCAAACTCTATTCATCTCCTCCAGCATGCGGTCAGTGATCTGGTCTGACGCCCTGACGTTTGAGCCGCTAGGAGGAGCATATACGAAATGGACGAGGCCCATTTGTTCGAGCGCTGTGAGATAGTGCCCGACGGCGCTCTTGGCATCGCGTCGTATGTCACGTCCGAGCTTTTCTGTTTCTATTCGCGACCGCGCGTCGAGCTGTCGAAGCGGCTGGACGAGTTCATAGCAGCCGGCTTGCTCCATAATAATCGGAAGCAGATCACCAGGTCCAACAGGGGGCAGTTGCCGATCGTCTCCCACACATATCAGTTTCGGCCTTTCGGTTGGGTGATAGGAAGTGGCATTTGCAACTGTCTCGATTAGTTGCGCGATCTCCTGCGTCTTGGCCATCGACATTTCGTCGATCACGACGATGGTATTTTTTCCGATGGTGCGGTCTTTCGCCTTGAAAGTCGTCGCGACGTCGCGAAGACCTTTCTCACGAAGCTCCTGGGCCGCCCGGTTGGTGGGTACGAAGGCAATCAACTTTATTTTCTCGGTCGGGAGCGCTTCCTCGTTGAACCTGTCCACCGCTTCGTTCAGGGCTCCAAGTACACTTGTTTTTGCGGAACCCGCTACGCCCACCATAGTGGAAGCTCGATTTCGCCTAGACAGATAATGTAATGCTCCTCTGAGCTCCGGTGTGAAAATGCCTCTATCGGCGACCATATCAACAATGGTTCCCGGAACGCCGAAGCTTTCTTCTGCGGAAAGATTGGTGACATGACGTACAGTATTCTGTTCCGCAGCTCTCAGCTCTGTAGAGGTGTAGAGAGGTTGGCCATCTGGAGAATCAAGCCGGGTCAGTTTGTCGCTTGCGACGACCTGTTGGAATAGCAGGTCGATTTCTTGTACCGGCCGTTTGTAGTGCGTGAGTGCCCGAGCCGCCGAAATCTTAAGTTGGTCTTGTCCGAAGCACGCATTGCGATTTGCGGCGTGGTTTACGACCCATTCCACAATATTGCTCTCGTCCAGCAGGTTACTGAACTGGCGAAGATCTGTCTGGAAGCGCGTAGGGACAGACGTGTCAACAGCAGCCATTCCGGGATCGGACATTACAATGTCGTCGGTTGGCATGCTTGCCACTCCTATTCCCCTCGCTTTCCAATCGTGTGTGATCAGCCAGCCAGGATGGAAAGTTCGGTAACGGTGCTGATTTCAAAACTCAATGAGCATCCGGTGCGGTCTCAAAGCCATTGAGGGGACATGGTGTTCATCAAAACCTAGAAGTCAGTTAGATGGCCCGCGTGGCTCCAAGTATATCTGAGGAAGAATTGAATTCCTTAAGCTCAGATGAGCAATCTTTCTATGGTGGATCGATTGCGAGGACTATAACTTGATATCAGGAACGCTTCTACACATGAAAAATTCAAAATCGCTACAAATGAAACTTTGGAAATGTTTACCTTTAAGGGTTACGGTTTGCAGTTTGTAATCATTAACGTTGGGTCGCTGGTTCGATCGAGCCTGTTCGTTGAAACGCGACTTTCATGCCTTTAGGCGAAGCGCGACAACAGTCCGCCGACGTCTGCGTGCTGAACCGTATGCTTCGAGATCTTCTCACCGCCACCTACCGACAATGATGTGACCAACCATGTCGCTCGGCTTAACTCAAGGAACACGAATATTGCACCTCTGTGCGGATTTCGGTCTTATTGTCGTAATGACTCTGGGAAGCTTCATGATCGTCTCCTGGAGCTTGATTGCACCCCGTGCGACCACACTCTCGCAGAGCGCTGGGCGCAGTTCACGCCTGCGGAAGTCCAGAGTGGCGTCAAGCTGGCGAGCGAAACCGGTCAGGTGCTGAAGACCATCGAAGGCTATATCGTCACGGTAAATCATGACGCGGACTCGAGCGCGACGTCGGCACGCGAACAGTCGGTCCGCCTTGCCGAGGTCAATACGGCAGTCAACCTGATAGACCAAATCATCAGCAGAATGCAGCGATGGCAAAGCGAGCAACGCGGCGAGCGCCTCGCGCGCGGGGTGAGGCCGCACGGCTTTGCGATCTCGTCGGCCGGTCGGACCTCTCGCCCGGTTTGCCTCCCCAGCACCGCGGATGGCGTCGGGTGTGACCAAGGCCATTGCCGACAAAGCTGCCGTCAAGCAGGTGGCTAGGCAAGAGTTCCGAGTTGCCCTCCCCGATCCGAACGGTGAACCTTTCGCACTCGGGGTGATTCCAAGAGGCTCGCCCACCGAACGAGAGGGGAGCGTCAGGACAGCCCTCGGTGATCGCGCCTCAGGCTTCATTCTTGCCCAGGGTTCGAAGAGATTTTTGCCGAACTCTCGGCACCCTCCTTAAGCGCCACACCGCTCAACTGCAAGCGCAGCGCCTCCCGGACGATCCAGGCGATCTTATCCGCGGCAATCTCGTAGCCGAGCCCGTCGGCGTGAATATTCGAAATGCAGTTACGCTCGCTGTCGCGCCGTCCTGCCTGGGGGCGGAAGGTGATGTAGGCACCCAGACTGTCAGGCACGCTTAACCCCGGTCTCTCGCCGATCAGGACGATTGCAACCTCCGCACCGAACGCCGCCGCCGCCTCGTCGCCGAATGCTACCCGCGCCTGTTCGCCCAAAATCACCGGGGCGACACTGAAGCCGCCAAGACGCTTCATGCATGCCTTGAAAAGCGGAACGGCATGACGCTCGACCGCCGAGGCGGAAAGCCCGTCCGCGATGACGAACGCGATGTCATGGCTATCCCCTGGCATTGGAAGATCGGCTGCAAGCGGCTGGCGACCCAGATCCGGGCGCGACAAGTAGATGGTACGATCCGTGGCGCAGGACCTGATCCGGATCGTTGATACCGGTGCAAGCTGCTTGGCGAGGGCGACAAAATCCACTTGACCGTGCACGGCGTCCCTGGCCTTCGCATGGGCCAGCTGGAAATCCAGAATTGCCGAGGTCGGCAACGCGTCGCCCGCTCTACCGAGTCCAATCCGGGCGCGTGTCGAATGGCGGAAGCGCTCAAACGGGTCTCGACCCCAACTCATGCGGACACCCCGTAGCTCAAGAGATTGCGAGAGAATTGGCCCGAGGCGCTGGCGGGCGCCAGCCGGCCCGAGTGATCAAGCATGCCCATGCGATTGAGCCAAGCCTCAAATTCGGGCGCCGGCGGACGATTGAACTGATGCCTGAGGCCGACAATATCGTGATAAGACAGGCTCTGGTAGTTAAGCATGACGTCATCAGCGCCGGGCACGGCAATCATGAAACTGACGCCCGCGACAGTCAATAGCACCATCAGATTGTCCATGTCGTCCTGGTCTGCCTCGGCATGGTTGGTATAGCAGACATCGACCCCCATCGGCACACCGAGCAGTTTTCCGCAGAAATGATCCTCTAGCCCGGCGCGAATGATCTGTTTGGCGTCGAACAGATATTCCGGTCCGATGAAACCGACCACGGTGTTGACGAGCAGCGGGCGGAGTTCACGTGCGACTGCGTAAGCCCGCACCTCGACCGTCTGTTCATCCACGCCGTGATGTGCATCTGCCGAAAGAGCGCTGCCCTGACCGGTCTCCAGATACATCACGTTGTTTCCGACGCTGCCGCGCTTCATCGACAGCGCGGCGTCATTGCCTTCCCTGAGAACGGCGAGATCGACGCCGAAACCATTGTTGGCAGCCTCAGTGCCGGCAATCGACTGGAACACAAGATCGAGCGGCGCCCCGGCCTCGATCGCCTTGATGGAAGTGGTGACATGAGTCAGCACGCAGGATTGGGTGGGAATCTCGAACCGCTCGCGCAGCCGGTCGAAAAGGACCATCAACCTGGTGCAGGCATCGAGGTTGTCGGTGGCGGGATTTATGCCGATCACCGCATCGCCGATTCCGTAGAGAAGGCCGTCGAGTGTCGAACCGGCGACGCCTTCTGGATCGTCGGTCGGGTGGTTGGGCTGGAGCCGGCTCGACAGCCTGCCCGGCAGGCCGATGGTGGAGCGGAAGGCAGTGACCACGTTACATTTACCGGCAACGGTGATCAGATCGTGATTGCGCATGATCTTGGAGACCGCCGCGACCATTTCCGGCGTGAGGCCCGTCGCAAGTGCTGCCAGCCTTTCGGTTGTCGCGTCGTAGGAGAGAAGCCAATTGCGAAACTCGCCGACCGTCATATGTGAAACTGGCGCGAAGGCAATTGGGTCGTGGCGATCGATGATCAACCGGCTGACCTCGTCGACTTCGTAGGGGATCAACAGATCCTCCAGGAATGTCTTGAGCGGCATGTCGGCAAGCAGGCAGCGGGCAGCGACCCGCCGCTCGTTGCTTGACGCTGCAACCCCCGCAAGCACATCGCCTGACTTGAGTGGCGAGGCACAGGCCATGACCGATTTCAGGTCGGCGAAGACATGGCGCTCGCGTCCAAGTATGATCGAATACATTTTATCTCCGCTCGTGGGTATCAGGCAGCCCATTTCTTGCGCAAGGGCGAAGCTACCTTCAAGATTGTAAGTCCAGCCCGAACTGGGCAGTGCGGGCGCCATGCCTCCTGAAAGCTATGCACGATCCATGCCACTCCTGGCTTGGGCGCGCGCGGTCCATTCATCGAAGGGCTTGTGCTCCTAAGGTGCCTCCGGACGATGCAAGCCGTGACCGAAGCATTTCGGATCCGCCATGGATCATGAGGCGTTCGGAACTCGATTGCCCGAGGCGGCTTCAACTGACCGTTTGCCCGGCCTTCACTGTCGAGGCTGCCTTTCCAATGAGCCTGGAGAGATAGCTGCCAACCGCAGCTTGGTCATCCGCGGCCACCAGGAGGTCATTTCTCACCTCTATCATGACATTTGGAATACCGTTCGCGATGCCGTGCTCGACGAGCGTGTGCGTGACCCCATCGGCTGGACCGTATGGCTGGTTGCGCATGACGACATACTTGCGATCGGCCCCTTCGAATTCCGCGAGAATTGCATCTGCGAGCGTCGTGTCGCTGTCGTGCAATATCCCGATCTCGACCTCGCGCTTCTTGCCGAAATAGACGGGGGTGAAACTATGGACTGTGACGAGCATCGTCCCGCGCCCCTGGGCCTTGCGAGAGGCGAGAATTTCGGACAGTCCATCACGAAAGGGTAGATAAATCTCGTTGATCCGCGTCAGGCGATCTGCTTCCGGCATGCTCTGATTTCCCGGAACGTCATAGATCTCGCTTTTGCCAACAATTGCAGACACTGCCTCCGGCGGGCGATTGCAGTCGTAAACGAGCCGCGAAAAGCGCTGGTAATAGAGGACCGCATCGAGAGATGACGAAAGATATCGTGCGAGTTCCAGGGCGCCCGGATCCCAGGCGATATGACTTGAACGCGCAGACGCATCAAGGCCGAGGTCGCCGAGTGAAGGCGGGATCAGGTGTGAAGCATGCTCGCATACGATTACAAACTTGCCGAGCGCGGCCTTGTTTTCGATCGCGATTGCAGACTCGCCAGGGGCGAGCAACGACAATTTACCCATAACAGTCTCCGTTGATATCCACACAATAACAACGAAAACAATAAAAGCAACATGATATCAACATTGCATAAAGTAGCCCTCTGTCGCGGTGGAGGTTTCGCCACGTCACGGCCCCTCGTTCGCTACGCCGATTTCTAACTGTTGCCGAAAACATGGGCAAAATGCCTGCAAAATATGCCTTTTTGTAAGGCAGATCCTCAGAGCATTTTATCCAATTCCCATCCTGTGCCGACGCTTGTGCTGTCAGCCGCGATCACTCTCATGGCGATTTTCTTAGCTACGGAAATTGAAAAACCCTCATCGGGTGTGTTGACAAACGCAAAATATCCACATAAATCCACATTCCAAGGAGATCGCAATCGTGGATTTTTCAGTTCTTTCGCTCAGCTCAGCAATTGTTTCCGGCAAGCTCACATCCGAAGCGCTCGTTCAGGAATGCCTGGCGCGCATTGCGCGGCTGAACCCCATCGTCAATGCCTTCAGCCAGGTGTTTGAAGAACAGGCCCTCAAAGAAGCGAGGGCCTGCGATCGCGAGGCAGCCGAAGGTCGGTTCCGTGGTCCTCTTCATGGTATCCCGATGGGCGTGAAGGACCTCTTCTTCGTGGAAGGGCAGCTATGCCAGCGCGGATCTCGTGCCTATAAGGATTTCGCTCCCAAGATGACGGCGCCGATCGTCCAGAGGATGATTGACGCCGGATCTATCATCATCGGCAAGACGACAACTACCGAAATGGGGTGGTCCGGTTCCGGCTTTTCCGAATTCTATGGCCCGACGCGCAATCCATGGGACCCCAAGCTCACAAGTGGTGGTTCGAGCTCGGGTTCGGGTGCTGCGCTCGCGGCCCGAATGGTTCCCTTCACATTGGGGTCCGATGGTGGCGGTTCCGTGCGCATCCCGGCAGCTTTCTGCGGTGTGTTTGCCATGAAGGGCTCGCTGGGGCGCGTTCCGGCTTGGCCCTGGAGCGCGACGGAGATGCTGTCCCACGCCGGTCCGATGAGCGTCACGGCAAAGGATAGCGCTTTCTTGTTCAATATTGCCAAGGGGCCCGATCCGCGAGACCATCAGGCGCTGCCGGACGACGGAGCAGATTACACTGAAACGCGATCGACAAAGTCCCTCCGGATTGGTTTTGCACCAAGCCTCTTCGGGTTCAAAGTCGCGCCGGAAATCGACCGGGTCGTGCGCGAAGCGGTCGATGCGCTCACCAAGGCGCTCACTATCGATGTTCGTTCGGTTTCCCCGGACTGGGAAGATCCGATCCGTATCTTCGAGACACTCTGGGTTGCCGGCCGGGGCGTCGCCTATGGGTCCCAGTCGGATCTTTCCGATTTTGGCAGCGGTTTCCGTGCGCTCGTCGAAGCGTCGGCACGCTACGATCTTAAGGATTATCTCTCGGCTGCGAAAGCGCGCGCGGAATTTGCTGGTCGCGTGCACGCACTCTTTGAGGACGTCGACCTGCTCCTCTTGCCAACCATCCCGGTCGAGCCGTTTGCGGCGGATCGGGAGGCGCCCGAAGGGTTCCAATCGCCCTCGGAAGTCCTCGCGTGGACGGGCTGGACGCCCTTTACATATCCCTTCAATCTTTCCGGCAACCCGGCAGCCTCGTTGCCTTGCGGCCTGACCGTCAACGGGTTGCCCGTTGGCCTGCAGGTCGTCGGCCGTCGCCACGCCGATGCGCTTGTCATGGCATTCTGCCAGCAGGCCGAGGACCATCTTTTCAAAAACAACAATCCTCCACTTGTCGTTGCTGGCGACAAGATGGGGTGGGGAACGCCCAGCAAATCAACTGTGGAGATGTCGTCATGGAGTTCAATAGAAGATCGCTCTTAAAGAGTTCGGCGCTTGCGGGCATCGCACTTGGCATGCCTATCCTCAATACTAAGTTCCTGGTCAACCCGGCCAATGCCGCGGAAAACAAGGTCCTTAAATTTCTCTCGGCCGAAACTCTGACCGGCAACTGGGATCCGTCTTCTCACACGACGCTGGCGCAGATCAACCTTGAGAGCTTTGTGTTCGGTTATCTAACCCGCGCACCGATGACGCCGGAAAAGCCTGACGAGCTCGTCATGGAACTGGCGACCGAGATGAAGCTGATCGACGAGCACACGCTCGAATTCAAGCTGCGCGAAGGCGTCACCTTCCACGACGGCAAGCCGTTCAGGGCCGAAGACGTCAAGGCGACATTCGAGTATGCAAGTCGCCCCGACCGACCGGCCGCCTGGTATCCCGGTCCCTGTGAAGTCGAAGTCGTCAGCGATTACGTCGCGCGCGTCAAGACCGACAAGGCCGGCTACCCCGCAAGCCTTTTCTGGTTCCTGTCCTCCTTCCTGCCGATCATGTCGGCAAAGGACGTCGCCGACCCGAAGACGCTCTCTGCCCGGCCGAACGGCACCGGTGGTTTCAAGTTCGTCAAGCAGGACGGCAACACGACCGTTCTCGAGGCCTTCGACAATTTCTACCTCGGCAAGCCGACGATTCCCGGACTGCATTTCAGCTTCGTCGGCGATGCGACGACCCGGACACTGGCGCTTCTGAATGGCGAGGCCGACCTTATCGAACGCCTTGAAGCCGAACAGGTCGAAACGATCGAAAAGACCGGCGGCTTCCAGCTTCACAAGGCGATCTCGGTCGAGAACAAGTATCTTTGGTTCCGTTGCTCGAAGCCGCCCTTCAACGACTGGAGACTGCGTCGCGCCGTGTGCCACGCGATCGACCGGTCGGTGATCGACGATATTCTCGGCGTTTCCGGTCACGCGTCGAACTGCTACGTGTCTCCGGTCAAGTTCGGCTATGTCGATATCCCGAACTATCCGAAGTTCGATCCGGACCAGTGCCAGAAGCTTTTGGCGGAAGCCGGCTTCCCGAAGGGCGAAGGTCTGCCCGAACTCGAATACATCACGTCGGTCGGCTTCTACCCGAAGACCAAGGAATATGCCGAGGCCATCACGGCGATGCTTCAGGAACAGGGCTTCCCCGTCAAGCTCAACGTCATGGAAGTCGCGGCCTGGGGTGACGCGCTCTACGATCGTCCCGGCGGCGGGCCCGGTCATATGATCGACTGCGGCTGGTCGACGGGTTCGCCGGAACCCGATCTGGTGCTGAGGACCCATTTCCACTCGACGACGCACCGCATCTGCGGCATCCAGGATCCGGAAATCGATGCTGCCCTCGACAAAGAGCGCAACGCCTCAAAGCCCGAGGAACGCAAGAAGGTCATTCAGACCGAGCTGATGCCGTTGCTGGCGGAGAAGACGCCATCATTTTCTCTCTTCACGTCCGTTTTCATCCACGGCATGCGTGATGGCCTGAGTGGTCTCTACATCTACCCGAATGGTATGATGGACGCCAACAAGGCGACATTGGCCTGATCCAGCGCTGCGGCCACTGCCTGGCAGTGGCCGCCTTGGCCCCGACAGACTAGGGTAAGTACATGTTCCTTCTATCATTCCTGATGAGACGGCTTCTGCAGGGGGGCCTGATCATCCTTCTCGTCATATTCATCATCTTCACGCTGTTGCGTGTGGTGCCGGGTGACCCCGCGCGCCTTATCGTCGGCGGCATGGCCCCTGATGCGGTCGTGGCGATGAAGGCAAAGGAACTTGGTCTCGATCGGGCCATCCCGCTGCAATTCGTCTCCTATCTTGGCCATTTGGCGACCGGCGATCTTGGCACGTCGTTCGTCAGGCCGAAGAGCGGGGCGAGCCTGGCCGGCTCGGCCTATAACGACCCGACACGCGAAGAGCGGGCGAAGGTCCTAGATCTCATTCTCGATACACTCCCGATGACCCTGCAGCTCGCAGCCGTCGCACTGGTCATCGCGTTGCTCGTTGCTGTTCCGCTCGGCCTTGCCGGCGGGCTCTATCAGGGTCGCTGGCCCGACAAACTCGCGCTCGCATTGGGGTCGATCTTCGTCTCGACCCCGAACTTCTGGCTGGGCATCGTGCTGACGCTCTTTCTGTCGGTGAAGCTCAGGCTTCTGCCCGCGATCGGCTACAACGGCTTCGAATACACCATTCTGCCCGCGATCGTGCTCGCGGTGGAGATTGCGCCGTTCATCCTGCGTACGTTGACCGTTTCTGTCGCTCAGGTGTTGCGCGAAGACTTCATTCAGCTTGCTGCTGTTAGAGGCCTGAGCCGCGGGCGCACGATCTTCTCGCATGTGCTGGGCAATTCCGCGGTCCCGTTGATCAACTTGCTGGGTGTGCAACTCGGCATGCTTCTGGGCGGCGTCCTCGTGGTCGAGTTCATCTTCGACTATCCGGGCCTTGGGCTCCTGACGATCAATGCCGTTCAACAGCGCGACTTTCCGCTCATCCAGGGCGTCGCGATCTTCATTTCCGTGATGTTCGTGGTGATCAACATCCTGGTCGATCTTATCGCGATGACCATCGATCCGAGACTGGAATACTGAGATGACCGATATCGTAGAATTGAGCGCCACCGAGCGCACCGTCGTCAAGCGCGGCACCACACCGACCAGACGCATGTTGCAAATTGCCGTGGGGCGCCTCGACTTTCGCATTGGCCTCATCGGCTTCGGATTGCTGCTTGGACTTGCGATTCTCCTGCCATTTGTCAGTTCGGTTGATCCGCTCAAGATGGCCTACAGCCACAAGTTTATTCCGCCATTCCCTTCCGAGGGCTGGCAATGGCCTTATGTGCTCGGTACCGATCAACTCGGCCGTGACGTTCTGATGCGCTGTCTCGTCGGACTGTGTTATTCGCTGTTCATCGGCGTGACGACCGTGGTTCTGATGTTCATCGTCGGCTGCAGTCTCGGTCTTCTTGCCGGTTTTCGTGGTGGTTGGCTCGATACGGTCATCATGCGGCTGACCGATGCTCAGCTGTCAATTCCGATGATCATTCTTGCCATCACCATTCTCGGCGTGTCACGCCCGACCGTGCCTGCGATCATCCTCGTGCTTGGCCTCTCCGGCTGGCCGCTCTATGCCCGCGTCGCGAGATCCGTGGCGCTCGGCGAACGCAATCGCGGCTATGTTCTCGGTGAGAGGGTTCTCGGTGCCTCGGACCTTCGCATCATGCTGTTGTTTGTGGCGCCTGTCGTTCTGCCTCCGATCGCCTTCGTCGCTGTGCTCGATATCGCCCGCATGATGATCTTCGAGTCGATCCTCGGCTTTCTCGGTCTCGGGGTTCAGCCGCCGACACCGACATTCGGCAACGTGATCGCGGATTCACGAAAGTATCTGCTGAACGCATGGTGGATCGCGACGATGCCCGGTCTGTTCCTGCTGATATCGCTGACCTGCCTCAATCTGATGGGTTCGGCGTTGGAGCGCGCGCGCAATGCGGTTCTGAGAGGGGATGCGTAAATGAGTGATCCAATCCTAGCTGTCTCCAATCTCTCGGTCGATCTCCTGCGGGATGGCGGCAAACGGCGCATCGTCGACAATGTGGACTTTGCGCTCCAGCCAGGCGAAGTTCTCGGCCTCGTCGGCGAAGCCGGATCGGGCAAGTCGGTGCTGGCGCGTGCCATGGTGAACGCCATTCAAGCACCGCTGGAAATCTCTTCCGGTCAGGTGATTTTTGAAGGAAAGGACGTCCTCTCCCTCGATGCGCGGGGTCTTCGGTCGATCAGAGGAAACCGCATTGGCTTCATCGGTGCAAACCCCATGGGTTCGCTTGATCCGAGGCTGCCGATCGGCCATCAGATCGTCGAGAAGCTTCGATCTGTCCGGCCTGATATCGGTAAGGCGGAAGCGAAGGAAAAAGTTCTCGATCTCCTTGGCCGGGTGCATATTCCCTCACCGCGCTCTCGCTTCCACGAGGCGCCCTTCCAATTCTCCGGCGGTATGATGCAGCGCGTGATGATTGTCGATGCGCTCGTTTCCGAGCCATCGCTTGTTATCGCCGACAATATTACGCAGCCGCTCGATGTAACGGTCGCAGCCCAGATTATCCGGCTTATCGACAGCCTCAGGCAAAGCCTCGACACGGCGTTCCTGTTTATCTCTTCGTCGTTACCGGTGGTGTCACAGATTGCCGAGCGAACGCTCGTCATGCAAGGCGGCCGCATCGTCGAACGGGGCAAGACTGCCGATATTGCTGCCAACCCGCAGCAAGCCTATACGCGCGCCCTCCTCTCGCGCATTCCATCGATCTGGAAGAACGTGTCGGCGCCGGAAGCAAAAGACGGTGAGGCTGTCCTGACCGTCGAAAATGCAACCCGAACCTATAGCGTGCGCCGGCGCGATGCGTTCAATGCCTTCAACGAAGTCAAGGCGGTTCGGGACGTGTCCTTTACCGTCAAGGCGGGTGAAAATTTTGGCATCGTCGGGGAAAGCGGTTGCGGCAAATCCACGCTTACGCGCCTGCTTGCCTGGCTCGAACAGCCAAATGCCGGTCGCATTGCGTTCCTCGGGAAGAACCTCTCGAGTCTCTCTGCTCGTTCGTTGACGGAGATGCGCAAATCGTTCCAGCTTCTGCTGCAGGACCCCTATGGATCGCTGCCGGCGGGCATGTCGATCATACGCATGATCGAGGAGCCGCTTCTGATCCACGGCGTCGGCCGGCGTGATGCCGAGCAGCGCGCGCAGGAGGCCATGCGCGAAGTCGGCCTTCATGCGGACCTCGCCGAACGATTGCCTGTGGGGCTTAGCGCCGGGCAGCGCCAGCGCATCAACATTGCTCGAGCCCTGGTGCTGAAGCCGCGCCTCTTGATCCTTGACGAGACCTTGTCGGCGCTCGACCAGGTCGAGCAGGCCGAGCTCCTCGATCTCTTCAAACGGCTCCAGGCGGCACACGGGTTTTCCTACATTTTCATATCTCACGACCTGGCGCTGGTCCGTCGTATCTGTCACCGCGTGGCGGTCATGTATCTAGGGCGCATCGTCGAACTGGCTGACAACACGACGCTTTTTGAACATCCGCACCACCCGTATACGCGGGCGCTGCTGAGCGCCATGCCGACGCTGGAGGAAAACCGTTTCCCGGGCGCGCAATATCTGCTCGATGGCGAGCCCCCGAGCCCCATTCATCTTCCGGTCGGCTGCTCGTTCCGTTCGCGCTGCCCGCGCGCGCAGAGCGACTGCGAAAAGACCGATCCGATGCTTGTGGGTTCTGATGGCGGGAATTACGCAGCCTGCCTGCATCGGCATGAGGACGAGGCGGTCCATGTCCAGTGAGATCCGCAAGGAGATCATCCTGGAGCGTCTCGGCCGTGATCAGCGCGTCAGCGTTGTCGAGCTTTCAGCAGAGTTCGGCGTTTCGGGCGAAACCATTCGCCGCGATCTGAAGAACCTCGAAGCAGAAGGTGCTGTGCGCCGCGTGCATGGCGGCGCAATTCCAGCCGGCCGCACAGCCGACACGCCGATTACCGAGCGCATCAAGCTCAACTCGACTGAGAAGGATGCGGTTGCCGGCGTGGCGCGCAACCTGATCAATGACGACTGTGTGATCTTCCTCGATACCGGCACGACGACGCTTGCGCTCGCGCGCCGGCTGATCGGCTTCAAGAAGCTTCGGCTCTACACGAATTCCCTGATGATTGCACAAGCCGCCTGCCAGCATTTCGGCGTCAGCGTGCACGTGACGCCTGGAAATCTGCGACCGGTCGAGCAGGACCTGGTCGGCTATGACACGCTATCCTACATCCAGCAGTTCCACTTCGACATGGTCTTCATGGGTGCCGCGGCAGTCAATGTCGAATATGGCTTCATGGACTATGAAGAAGACGAGGCGCGAATCCGTCAGATCCTCATAAAGCGGTCCTCGCGAAGCGTCATGCTGGCCGATCATTCGAAGTTTGGAAGGGTCGGCAATGTGATCACCGCTCCCTTCGGGCAAATCGGTGCGCTTGTGACCGACCGGCGTCCGCCGGAAGACATCCTCGGCGCCGTTCGGGCAGAAGAACTGGAGATCATCCATGCTTGACGCGGCGACGACACGGCGGACGGATTTCGATGCGATCTTCGACCGAATTTCTGCCATCGGTGCTCATCCCGGAGCGGGAGTGACGCGCCTCGCGGCGAGCGCCGAGGACGGCATGGCGCGAGGTGTTTTTGCCGTGTGGATGGAACAGGCAGCCGTCCAGATCGCGAATGATGCGATCGGCAATCAGTTTGCCTGCTTCGATTGGGCCGGTCAGGATGCGCCCTGGATTTTTGCGGGCTCGCATCTGGACACCCAACCCCGAGGCGGTCGTTTCGACGGCACCTTGGGTGTCCTGACTGCCGGACAGGCCGCGCTCGCTATTCACGCCGAGGTGCAACGCGGACTGTGCAAACCGCGCTACAACCTCGCGGTGGTCAACTGGACGAATGAGGAAGGCGCCCGCTACCAGCCGAGCCTGACCGGCAGCACGGTCTTCTCCGGCGCATTGGCGCTTGGCGATGCATTGGAACTACGCGACGGAGACGGCGTATCCCTCAAGCGCGCGCTCGAGGCCATAGGCGTCAGCGGCAGTTCGGGAATTGTTCCCCCTCCCCCGAAAGCCTATGTCGAGCTGCATGTCGAGCAGGGACGGAAACTTCTCGAAGCGGGCCGAAAGATCGGCGTCGTCGAAGGAACCTGGGCGGCGCGCAAGAAGACCGTCCGCTGGATCGGCCGGGCAGCGCATACGGGTCCGACGCCGATGGCCGATCGCCGAGATGCGCTTCTCGCCGCAGCAAGAGGAATTGCCGCCTTCGAAGCAGTCGTCGCGGCCAGCCATCCCCTCCTCCACCGCTCCGCTGCGCGCCTCGTGGTCGAGCCCAACTCGCCGAACGTTGTCGTCGACCGGGCGACTGTGTGGTTCGAGCTCAGGGGGCCTGACGTGGCCGAACTCGACATGGCAGGTGAGCTCGCCCTTGCCGCGCTCGAAAAGGCGGCAGCCGAAACCGGCACGCAGCTGGAAATCGTCGCCGATACTTTGCGCGATCCCGCCAGCATGGACAGGCGGTTAATGGCACTCGTCGATCGCACGGCACGTTCTTGCGGTTTCGAGCCATTGACCATGCGTTCGGTTGCAGGCCACGATGCTGTCGCCTTGCAAAACAGTGGTATCCCGTCGGCGCTGATCTTCATTCCGAGCGTCGATGGCATCGCCCATCATCCCGACGAACTGACCGAGCCACAGGACGTGCAGGCGGGGCTGGCGGTGCTGACCGCCACGCTTCGCAACATCATTGAGGGAGAGTTCCATGCAGGATGATGCTGCAGTTCAGGCTGCGCTCGACGCGGTCGGCCTTTCCGGCGCCACCCTCTCAGCTCCGATTGGCGGAGTGGTGTCGCCCATTCACCGCGGCGTCGAAAATCTCTGCTTTTTCGCAAGCAAGGCGGATCAGCCGCGGGTTTTCGTCAAACGTCTCCACGATGACATGTCTCGGTTTGTTGCCCTGAACCATGTGGCGGAGGCCAGCCGCAAGGCAGGCGAACTGGGCATTGCCCCGCGGCTCATCCATGCCGCTCCCGAGGGCGGCGTCCTGGTATTCGAAGCGCTTGGCGAGGAATGGGCGTGGGGGCATGCCGATGTCCTTCGCCGCCCGCGGGTTCTCGAAAATCTTCTGACGGCAAAACGCAGCTTCCATCAGGCTGAGAGGCTTGGCGAAACGCGCAGCGTTTTCGAGCTCGTTGCCGCCTACCGGCAGCTTGCCGAAGGAGCGGATGTGATCTTGCCAGCACCGGTATTCACCGTCTCTGCTGCCGTCGAGCGCATTGCCGGCGCCATCGGCGCCGCAGGTGTCGATACGGTCCCGTGCCACGCGGACGGCATCTCGTCGAACGTCATGGTCGGACCGGACGACGGAGTTCGGCTGGTCGATTTCGAGTGGGCGCGCCAGGCGGACCCCGCGTACGATATCGGAACCGTGCTGGCCGAACTCCTCCCATTCGATGGCGAGGCGCTGCTGGCCATTGAAATCGCAACCGGAAAGCCGGATGCGAGCGTGCTCGCGCGGGCACGCCTTTATGGAGCGGCCGACGATCTCATGTGGGCGCTTTGGGGCTTCATCAATGCCGCACGCTCGCCGCGCAAGCATGTTGAATTCTTCAAATACGCCGAATGGCGGCTTCTGAGAGCCCGCACGGTCATCGAAGGACCACGCTTTGAAACATGGCTGAAACAGGTCTGATGGAGAGAGCGATGAGACTGAGATTGGGTGAAGGCGCATCGCAGGCCGAGCAGGCGATCGAGCAGGCCATCATAGCCGTGGCGGACTGGCGAGGCCTCGAGGTTTCCTACGAACCAGTACCCGGGGGCATCAGCAATCCCAACTGGCGGGTTTACGTCGAAGGTGCGCCGCACAGCTTCTTCGTGAAGATACCCGGCGCTGGGACCGAAATGTTCATCGACCGGAGAACTGCCAACGAAGCCGGCCGCAGGGCGCACGAGGCGGGCGTCGGCGCCCGGATCATCGAGTTCTTCCCCGAAACGGGGGTCGAGGTGAGTGAATTCGTCGAGGGGCTCAGAACATCGACAAACGCCGATTTTCTTGATCCTGTCATCCGCCTCAACGGTCTTCGTGCGCTGAAGGCCTTCAACGACACCGCACCGCTTTCGCAGCGAAAGACCACCTTCGACATGATCGACGAACATTTCCAGCAGGTCCTGGAGCTTGGCGGCGATTTCCCGAGCGACTTCGGCTGGATGAATGCGCGCTATCGCGAGGCGCGAGCTGCGCTCGAGGCATCGGGTCTCGATCTCGCGCCCTGCATGAACGACACACTGGCCGGCAATTTCCTCCTTCATTCCGATCGCCGGGTCATGCTTGTCGATTTCGAATACGCCTCCACCAATGATCGGGCGGCGGAACTCGCGCTTTGGTTCTGCGAGATGTGCTTCTCGCCGGAGACCGAAAAGGAACTGATCGAGGAATATTATGGCCGGGCGGATCCGGGCGTTCTGGCGCGGATCGCTTTGTTCAAGGCTCTCGTCGACCTCAAATGGTCGACCTGGGCGATGGTGCAGAACGAAGTCTCGCGTCTTGACTTCGACTTCTTCAAATATGGGTTCTGGAAACATATGCGCGCGCGTTTCGCAATGAGCAATTCGCTGTGGCCGCAATGGCTGAAGGCGGTCTGACACATGCAAAGCACTGAAGAGGTGATCTCTCCCGATTTTCTTCGCCGCCTCGCGGCAGTTGCCGCCCGCGAGACATTGCCCCGGTTCCGGTTGCCGGGAGCCGTCGTCAACAAGATTGCCGGCGGGTTCGATCCGGTCACCGAAGCCGACCGCGAAACGGAGAAAGCGCTTCGAGCGCTTATCCGTTCGGAATATCCCGATCACGGCATCCTGGGCGAAGAGTTCGGCAATGAAGGCGCGGATGCGGGCCTGGTCTGGGTCATCGATCCGATCGACGGAACCAGGTCGTTCATATCAGGTATCCCGCTCTGGGGCACGCTTGTCGGGCTGACCAGGGATGGTGATGCGGTGGCCGGCATGATGGCGCAGCCTTTTATCGGGGAATTGTTTTATGCGACGGGCAACGGCGCATACTACGAGGGCCAGCACGGACAAACGCGGCTCGCAACCAGCGCGACGAAGAACCTTGCCGACGCGACGCTCTTCACAACGACGCCGGCGATCTTCGAAGCCGACCGGAGAGCAAGCTACGACCGGCTCGAAAAACAAGTGCGGCTCGCGCGTTACGGGACCGATTGCTATGCCTATTGCATGCTTGCGGCAGGGCAGATCGACTGCGTCGTGGAAGCGGGCCTCTATCCCTACGACATCGTTGCCCTCATTCCGATCATCGAGCAGGCCGGCGGCGTCGTGACGGACTGGGACGGGGGACCGGCAGAAAATGGCGGCGGTATCGTGGCGGCGGCAAATTCCTCCCTGCATGCGCAAATCATGGCTTTCCTGCACGGGGATTGACCACGGGGCTTCCTCAGACGGCGGACACCGGTCTGACGCTTTCGGTATGGTCAACCGTGGATGATTTCGAGGTCGCCCCTTTTGGCGGCCGCCAATATATTTGCCGGGGGACGTTGATCGGTGACCAATGTGTTAACGCTGGAAAATGCGGCGGTAATGACATTGCCCGTCTTGCCGCACTTGGAATGATCGGCCAGCATGATGCTTCTGGCCGTCTGCTTCAGCAGAGCCTGGCGAATTCGCGCTTCATCCTCTTCATAGTCCATGAAGCCATACTCCGCCGCGATTGCCGCCGCACCCATAAAGACCATGTCAAAGTGGAATTGCTGGATGTAGGACAGCGTATCATAGCCGACCAGATCCTGCTCAATCGGGCGGAGATTTCCCGGCGTCATTTGGACCCGGACGCCGAAATGCTGGCAGGCGGCTTGCGCGATCATCAGGGAATTGGTGTAGAGCCGCAGCTTCTTGAAGCCAGTCAGGTGGCGCGCAAGGGACAGGGTGGTGGTGCCTGTGTCGAGGAAAATGGCGCAGTCGTCGGTTATGAGGTTGCGCGCCATCTGCGCGACCGCGTCCTTTTCGAGCGCATTGAATCTGATGCGGTCGGTAATCGGCACATCCGCGGTTCGGCCGGCCGGTATAGCGCCTCCGTGAACGCGCCGAACGGCTCCCTCGGCCTCCAGATCCTTCAGGTCGCGCCGAATGGTTTCACCCGAAACACCGAACTCTGTCGAAAGCTCCAGAACGCTGACGCGTTGATCACGATCGAGTCGTTCGAGAATGACTTCTTTGCGAACTTCACTCGACATTGACAGCTTCGTCCTCGGGTCGGTGCGGGGGTCGACAGCAACGCTGATGCTGACAATCCCTTAAAGCGGCAGATCTATCTCGCAAGCCTTCGGAAAAGGTTGCGAGATGCTTGTAAGGATGACGGTGAACCGGGAAGTCGACGACGTTGTCCTTGGATTTGTGTATTTATGTGGTGTTTGCGGATCTTTCAAACAAATTACGCGATCTTCCACCGCGCAATGACCATCCCGCCCGCGCGAGAATCGCTGCCTATGTGATCAGCAACGCGCTTGCCTTCCATACAAAATGAACCCTTCGATCGAAATCCTGGTCCGGAGTGAATGCGATTCTGTCCCTGCTCCATGTGGGAATGTTGGAATATTGAGGGCATATCACCGGAGAATTGAGCTAAAATCCACAAAAGCAACATCTGAAAACCTCAAGGTTCTTGAGGGCGTGCCTAAGCAACATATTGAAAATAGAAAGAAAGTTATGACCCGTAACGGATTTTTCAGAACTGTCGTCGATGATGATTAGCAACTGTTTGACTCGAAATGGATTCAAAATGCAGATTTTCCACAATGCTTTGCAATTGTCCCACCGCATGCGATCCATTAAGGCCAAGTTTGCCGTGGTGATCATAGGGACAGCGATCGTCTCTTGCGCGTCTGTCGGAGCATTGAGCTACCAGATCGGAAAGAACGGTTTGATCGAGGCGAGCAAGATCCGCCTTGAAGCGATTGCAGCCAATCAATCGAAGGCGCTCCGGGCCTATGATGAACGGGTCGAGCAGACGCTGACCGAGATCGCGCAGAGCCAGTCGCTCGGAGAGATGACGGAGCAGGCCGGAAAGGCCATCGCAATGTCTGATGCCAAGATAAGGGAGGCGTTCCAGGACATGTCGAAGAGCCCCGCACAAAGAGCGGCTTTCGACGGATCGACCGTCAAGATGCTCTATGCCGTCAAGCATAGCTCGGTGCATGGGCCACTCTTCAGCGCCTGGAAGAATGCCGATCTCAGCGATATCTTCGTCATCGATAACAATGGCCAGGTGGTCTATACGGTCACCAAGGGACCCGAGTTCATGGCGGCCGTCCAGGATTCGCAGAATGCCGCCCTGAAGTCCCTGTTTGCCTCATCCATCGCCGGACCGGCCGACCAAGTGTATCGGACGGGGTTCGTTTCGTTCAAAAGCGAGGAAAGCGATGTTTCGGCTTTTCTTGCCAAACCCCTTGCCAACGTTGTCTGGGGCTCTGTCGTCAAGCGCGGCACCGTCGTGATCCGTATCGCGCCGGCAAAGCTTTTGGCGCTCATTTCGCCCGAGGGCTTGGGACGGAGCGTCGACGAGGCGTTTCTGATTGCCGCCGACGGCACCTTGAGAGCAGGCAACGTCGCAGCGGAAAATGGAGTGCCGCCGGAGCTGCTCAAGGCCGCGAACGAGCAGAAGAATGGCTCCGTCTTCGCTGATGGGGCCCATGGTTCAAATTTTTACTCCTACGTCCCTGTCACCCTCTTTGGTCAGCCGCACCTTCTCGTCATCGGCCAGAGCAAGGCTAATGTCGTCTCCTCGGCAAACGAGCTTGCAAAGTGGGCCGCGCTGACCGCTCTCGCCGTCCTTTTCGGAATGGGTATCGTCGGGTACATCTTCTCCTCCCGTCTTACGAAGCCGCTCGCGGACATCACAGGCCTGATGAACCGCCTGAACAATGGCGATCAGGCAATCGAGATCCGGTCCGTCTCGCGTTCTGACGAAATCGGCATCATGGCGCGGGCGCTCGAATCCTTCCGCCAGGGGGCAGTCGACAAGGTGCGAATGGAGGAGGAGGCGATCCAGCGTAACCGTCAGATCGAAGAGGAAAGGCAACTCCGCGAGACGGACAGGGAAAAAAGCGCGGCCGAGCTGGAACATGCGGTCTCGGCACTCGCCGCCGGCCTGAAGAACCTGGCCGACGGGCGGCTCGATCATCGCATTGCGACTCCTTTCGCGCCCTCCCTCGACCAACTGCGGAAGGATTTCAACGGCTCGATGATGCGGCTGCAGGCGACGATGCGCCAGATCCGCGACAATGTCGAAATGATCCAGGGCAATGGCAACCAGATGGCCGAGGCGGCCGAGGATCTTGCCAAACGGACTGAGCAGCAGGCTGCTTCGCTCGAAGAAACGGCAGCCGCCGTCGACGAGATCACCGTCACGGTTCGCTCGTCGGCGGAACGTGCCAAGGATGCCGACCAGATCGTCCGCCAGGCCAAGCAGAGCGCCGACGATTCAGCCATCGTCGTCAACAATGCGATCGATGCGATGGGCCGGATCGAAGAAGCCTCCCGCCAGATCGAGCAGATCACCGGCGTCATCGACGAGATCGCCTTCCAGACCAATCTGCTGGCGTTGAATGCCGGCGTCGAGGCGGCACGCGCCGGCGATGCGGGCAAAGGCTTTGCCGTCGTTGCCCAGGAGGTGCGTGAACTGGCGCAGCGCTCCGCCAAGGCGGCCAAGGAGATCAAGGTCCTCATCAACAAGTCGACGGCCGAGGTCAATACCGGCTCGCATCTGGTCCAGGAAACCGGTTCGGTCCTTGCGAAGATCAGCTCGCAGATCGTCACGATCAGTCAGCATGTCGAGACGATCGCCCGCGGCAGCCACGATCAGTCGAGTGCGCTGCAGGGGGTCAACTCGACCGTCAATCAGATGGACCAGATGACACAGCACAATGCGGCGATGGTCGAGGAGACGACGGCCGCGAGCCGCGAACTCGCCTCCCAGGCTGACGGCCTGTTGGCGCTGGTCCAGCACTTTCAAATCGGAGGCGAAGATGAAGCGGCGTTGGCCCACAGTCGGGCGGCGTGATTTGCCGCAGTTGACATCGATTGACGCGGCGTCCCGTTCTTTCAAGGCCTCTTCTACGGCCGGTCCCGCGCATGTCGGGCTGGGATGGTGGCGGTGAACCCAGCCGCCACCACGGTCTTCAACTTTCCACCATGAAACGGGAGATGAATGGCAGGCTTGCAGCACCGACGGCCTTCGGCGTGTTCAATATGCCGCTCGGCATCACGGTCACTTCGGGAACCAGCTTTTGCAGCGAGACGCAGATGTTCCGATAGACGACATTCGGCACGAATGAAGAAACGATCACCGCTTCGAGCTCGACAAATTGCGCGAGCGACTTGACGATGCCCTGCATCTTTTCCGCCAGTTTGCCTTCCCATTCGAGAACCAGACTGTTCTCCGGCCATGGTGCGAGCGGCTGCCACAGGTGATCCGTTGGCGCGCCCACGGCGGTCAATACGGATTCCAAAGATGCCACGCCGACATCGAAACTGACCACCGAATTGCCGTGGTGGATCTGGTGGTTCAAGACCAGGCGGCTGTGGAGGTTCGCGCCGATATAAAAGTAGAGATAATCGGAAAACGGCTTGGCGACACCGAACATGCTTTCGCCGCTGGCCGCAGCCGTAATGTCGTTCTGCACGAACACCGAGTAGCCGGTAAGCTCCTCGACTTCCTTCTGGAGCGAGTCGAAGTAGGCCTTTTCCTCACGCCCCTCCGAAGCGCTCGACGGAAGCGCAAGGCCAATGCCGGCTAGACGCTTTTGAGCATTCTTGGGGACGATGTTCACCGCCTGACGAATGGTCTCGATGAACATTGTCTGGTTGCTGTCGCGTTCGGGCTGCGGATTAGGCAATTGCATATGATAGCGAACGGCGCCGGCAAAATCGATCAGAACGACGTCGGTACGCTTCAGGCCGACACTGATGCCGATCGAAAAGGCCCCTTCCGGATTGAGGGCAACCGGAACGGTCGGAGGCCCGACCCGTCCCTTCTGGGCTTCCCCCTTCGCAACCAGTCCTTCCTGCTCCAGCGACCTGACCAGCACCGAAATAGTCTGGGCTGAAAGGCCCGTCCGTTCGCCGATCTCCAATCGGGTGATCTCGCTGTTCTGAAGCAACAGCGACAGCAGCAGGCGCTCATTGTAACTGCGCACGCTGACCGCATTCAGGCCGGTTGCCCGATCGGCAATACGCAAGGGATTGGGTGGTGCAAAACGCATATCAGGCATCAATGCAATCCTCTTGGAGTAAGGCATAAAGATGTACTGGCATCCATTCGTAACGTCGCTGCGGCAATATCATCATCTCCAACCGATCGCCTCGACTTCCCTGGCGAGCGCCGTTCCCAAGGCTTCATGCGCTTCCCGATTGATGTGAAAGCCATCGCGCGGATCGCAAGCCGCGACGGTGGCGGCGTCAAAAAAATGTACTTCGAGCGAATCGGCAATGATTTCGAATTCGAGGGCGAGACGCCGGGATTTCTCCTGGGCGCCGAAAAATATGGGTTCCCATTCCTTGATATCGTCCAGCATCGGCGGTGGAGCAACCACCATGATTTCGGGGGGCTTGCCGGCCGGACCGGGCGCCAGCTCCCGGATATCGTAGACCAGGCAGCCAATCCCCATCGCCACTTCGGAGGGAGGCTGGTGGAAACGGGCTTTCAGGTCGTTCGTCCCGAGCATGATGATGACGAGATCGAGGATTGCGTGGCTCATGAGGCATGGCCGGAGGTAGGTTCGGCCATTCTTCATCGGGCCTTCGATCGGATCGTCTCGAACCGTCGTACGGCCGCTCAAGCCCTCCTCGACCACATACCACTTGCTTCCAAGCTCCCGTCTCAAAACGCCTGGCCAGCGCTCGTCCGGCCCATATCGATCGAGCGGCGAGCCGCCCGGAATCTGGCCATGCGTATTCGAGTCGCCGTAACATAAGACTGACCGCATTTCCTCCCCACCTTTATGGCAAATCATAAAGACGCATGAACATTCAACGGCGATTATGGCCTTTGTCGATCCATGGTGCAAGTTTATTGATATTCATTCAGTCTGAATAATTATTGACAGCCGTTTATCCGTGTGGCATTTCTATGAATGGGAGAGCAAGATTTTCCAGGAACTGAACATAGCCAGCCCAGTCATCCAATGGCTTTGGCCCGCGATTAAAGCCGCTTCAGCGGCCTGGATAAATGTGTCTCCGTGGCAATGGAGATCCGACGTCGAGAGGACGACGGTGTTTGAGCAAGGGAGGAAATCTCGTGAACGGCTATGTGAAATCTATCCTCGGGGCTACGCTTTTGATGGCGTCGACCGCGGGCCCGCTATGGGCGGATGAAGTCAAGTTTATGGACGGCATCACGCCGAAGGCTGGCGACAATCCGCAGACGGAAGCCGGGAAGTACAAGAAGGACTGCGGCTGGGTTATCGGCATGAGCGATTTTGGCGTCAACGCCAACACTTGGACCGTTCAGGTTGCTCACGAATCGGAAGCGGCGGCCGCAGCCAACAAGTGCATCAAGAAGTTCATCCTGCTCGACGCCGGCTTTGACCAGAAGAAGCAGGTTGCCGACATCGAAGACCTGATCGCCCAGAAGGTCGACGCGATCATCGTGCAGCCGGTCACCTCCACCTCCGCAAACGCCTCCATGAAGAAGGCGATTGCCGCCGGCATCCCGGTCATCGTTCATACCGGTCGCGTCGAAACAGAAGACTACACGACCGAGATCCAGGGCGGCGCCGAGCACTTCGGCAAGGTCATGGGCGACTGGCTCGTCAAGACCGTCGGCGATAACGGCAAGATCTGGGTTCTGCGCGGTCTCGCCGGTCATCCGGAAGACACCAACCGCTATAATGGCCTTCTGGAATCCCTCAAGGGCACGAACGTGAAGATCGTCGCCGAAGAGCACGGTGACTGGCAGTACGACAAGGGCAAGAGCGTTTGCGAAACGCTTTACCTGAACAGCCCCGATGTCGATGGCATCTGGTCGTCGGGTGCCGACATGACGCGCGCCTGCGTCGACGTCTTCAAGCAGTTCGGCGCCAAGATCCCGCCGATCTCCGGAGAAGGCAACAACGGCTTCTTCGGCCAGTGGATCCATGACGGCTTCCAGTCGATCTCGGCTGAATATTCGCCGGCCCAGGGCGCCGAAGGCGTGCATGCCGCTGTCGCACTGCTGGAGGGCAAGCAGCTCTACAAGCACTACGACTACAATCCTCCGGGCTGGGACCTGGAGAAGGTCAAGAAGTATTACCGCGACGATCTCTCGGCGAACGTCTGGTGGCCTTCCCAGCTCTCCGAGGACGACCTGAAGAAGTATTATACCAAGAACTAAAATAGCCTCCCAAGGCGCATCCGCCGGTTTCATTCCGGAACCGGCGGATGGTGACCGAGCGGAGCTGCATGGATTGGGAGGAACGAATGGCCAACCTTATAGAAATGTCGAACATTTCAAAGTCGTTTGGCGGAAGTCTGGCACTGGATAGAGTGTCGCTGGAGCTCTTGCCGGGTTCCGTCCATGCCCTGATGGGCGAGAATGGCGCTGGCAAATCGACGCTCATGAAGATCCTCGCGGGCGTTCACCAGCCTGATAGCGGCGAGATCTTCAAGAACGGACACAAGATCGCCTTCCTCAATCCGAAAGAGGCGCTCGACTTCGGCATATCGACGGTCTTCCAGGAGATGACGCTTCTGGCGAACCTGACGATCGCCGAAAACATGTTTCTCGGGCGCGAGCCCGTAACGCGCTTCGGCACCGTCGACTACAAACGGATGAATGCCGAAACCGGAAAGGCGCTGAAAGAGCTGTCGCTCGATCTTGATCCGCGGACGCTGGTTTCGAACCTCACGATTGCCGAACGGCAATTCGTCGAAATCGCCCATGGCATCAAAGCCGATGCCTCGATCTTCATTCTCGACGAGCCGACCGCCGCACTCAACGCCGCTGACGTCGAGATCCTCAACAAGCATATCCGCCGACTGCGCGATGCGGGCAAGGCCCTCGTCTACATCTCGCACCGCATGGATGAAATTTTCCAGATATGCGACACGGTCACGGTTCTGAAAGACGGCAAGCTGATCGGCACGCGCCCGCTTTCGGAAATGACGCCGACATCGCTGATCGCAATGATGGTCGGCCGGGAATTGAAGGACCTTTTCCCGGCAAGGAACGCCTCGGCAGCCTGCGAACCGATGCTCGACATCAAGCACTTCAAGATCGGCGCTTCGTCAAAGCCGTTCTCACTGCATGTTTGCAAGGGTGAGATCGTCGCACTTGCCGGGCTCGAAGGACAGGGTCAGCAAAAACTCCTCCGCTCGCTGGTCGGCAAATTCCAGCCGTTTTCCGGCACGATCACACTGAACGGAAAATCGCTGGCCTTGCCCGTGCCGAACGAGAACGGTGTGCGCAAGCTGCAGCAGATGGGCGTGGGCTTCATTCCTGAGGACCGCAAGGAGGAAGGCTTGTTCCTCAACCTCCCGATCGCGCACAATATCGAGATCGCGCTCCATTCGGCACGAGCAGGATTTTCCCCCGCGAAGAACTATCGCAAGCTCGTTGCCGACACGATCAAGCGGCTCAACGTTCGCACGATCAATGCGTCCGCGCCCGTCGGCGCGCTCTCCGGCGGCAATCAGCAGAAGGTCCTGCTTGGCCGCTATATCGCCGCCAATCTCGACATCCTCCTGATCGAGGAGCCGACGCGCGGTGTCGATATCGGCGCCAAGTCTGAAATCTACAAGCTGCTTCGCGACTTCACGCAGAACGGTGGGGCCGTGCTGGTCCTGTCGAGAGAAACTGTCGAGCTCATCGGCCTTTGCGATCGCATCTATGTCGTCCATGGCGACACGGTCGTTGCCGACATGCCCGCCGCCAAGGCGACCGAGCACGACATCCTCGACGCCGCCTTGAGCGCGTGAACGCCAACAGAGAACCAATCCGATGACCAAGACCCTCACAAGACTATTCAAGGGAAATCAGAGCCGCCAAGGTCTCTGGATCGTTCCCCTGCTGATCACGATCGTTCTCAGCATCGCTCTGATCATTCAGACGGACCAGTTCCTGAACCGGGAAAATCTGTTCAACCTGGTCGCGCAGGCAATGCCGCTCGTCATCACCGCGGTCGGTCAGCTGTTCGTCATCCTCGTCGGCGGCCTCGACCTGTCCGTCGGCTCGCTGATCAGCTTCACGACGGCCATCCTCGCGCTGGACGCTCCGGGCTACATCACGATCCCGGCAGTCTTCCTGCTGGCGGCCCTGCTCGGCCTGACCAACGGCATCGTGATCACTCGTCTCAACGTCCATCCGATCATCGCGACACTGGCGATGCAGTACATCGTCCTCGGCGCTGCGCGCATCTTGCGTCCGGTCTCCGGCGGGACCATTCCGGATGTCGTCATCAGCTCGGTCTCGGGGTCGTTCCTCGGCATCCCCATGCCGATATTCTGGGGCATTTGTGTCGCCCTGGTCGCCTGGAAACTGCTCTACGGCTCGCGGTTCGGCCTGCATCTCTTCGCGATCGGCGGCGGTATTGCCAGCGGCGTCGAAGACGCGACGCGCAACTTCGGTGTTGCCGACAAGCGCAACGTCATCCTCGCCTATGTTGCCTGCTCGTGCTTCGCAGCCCTTGCTGGCGTGTTCCTGGCCGGCCGCATCGTTTCCGGCGATCCAAATGTCGGGCTTCTCTTCGAACTCGACGCGATCACCGCCGTCGCCATTGGCGGCACGCAACTCTCCGGCGGCGTCGGCAGCCTGCAGGGAACGATTATCGGAGCCCTGGTACTGGCGCTCCTCTCCAACGGCATGAACCTGGTCAACGTTTCGCCGTTCATTCAGACGGCGATCAAGGGCGGCATCCTGCTCCTTGTCGTCGGTTTCCAGACACGCAAGAAGATGGGGCTCTAAGATGTCAGCCTTCGCAAAAAATCCCGCAATTCAGCGAATGCTTAAGATTGCGCCCGCCTATTATGTCTTTGCATTGCTGCTGATCGTCCTGTGGGTCTCGCGCCCGCAGATGCTGAACGCAAATGTCATGGGCATCTTCATTCGCCAGGTCGCCCCGCTCGGCGTCCTCGTTCTCGGGCAGTTGCTCGTCATGCGGGTCAAAAGTATCGACCTCGCCGGCGGCGGCGTCATCCTGCTCGTCAACTACTTCATCTCGTCCGGCCAGTTTCCCGGAATGTCGGCGACCGGTTTCGTGCTGCTCGCGCTCTTCACGGGCACCGCGATCGGGCTGTTCAACGGTTTCATGGTGGGCAAGCGCCGCGTCTCGGCTGTTATCGTGACGCTTGCGGTCAGCATCATCCTCGTTGGTGCCGTGCAGTTCCTGTCGAGCGGCAAGCCGCCGGGTAACGTGCCGAGCTACTTCAACGATATCTATAACGTCAAACTCGGCCCGCTGCCCCTCCCGGTCCTGTTCTGGGTGGTGCTGACCACGCTGCTGTCCCTGCTTCTGTCGAGAACGGTGTTCGGCCGTTACGTGACCTCGGTCGGCGCAAACGCGGAAGCAGCGCATTTCTCAGGCGTACCCGTCGAACGCACCGTCGTCGTGGCGCATACGCTGGCAGGCCTGATCGCCGGCATCGCGGCTCTCGTTCAAACGGCTTCGATCGCAGTCGGAAGCGTTCGCGTCGGCCTGGATCTGCCGATCCTTTCTGTTGCCGCAACCATTCTCGGCGGCGTGGTCTTCGGCCGCGGCGAAGGCGGCGTCTGGGGACCGTTCTTTGGTGTCCTTTCGTTCGCGCTCCTCTTTGTCGTGATGACGTCGTTCGGCGTCAGCGACTCCGGGAAGCTCATCGCGCAAGGCCTCATCATTCTCCTTGCGGCCATTTTCTACGGCCTCAAGGCGCGTACCAACTAGTCGTCATCGGAGGAGTAATGACATGGCAGAAAGCCGCTCGATATTGTGTTTTGGGGACTCACTGACATGGGGATGGATTCCGGTACCCGAGTCGTCGCCGACACTCAGATACCCCTTTGAACAACGCTGGACCGGCGCAATGGCCGCAGCACTCGGTGACGGCTATACGATCATCGAGGAAGGCTTAAGCGCCCGCACCACGAGCGTCGAGGATCCGAACGATCCCAGGCTGAACGGCAGCGCCTATCTGCCGATGGCGCTCGCCAGCCACCTGCCGCTCGATCTCGTCATCATCCTGCTCGGCACCAACGACACCAAGTCGTATTTCCGCCGCACGCCTTACGAGATCGCCAACGGCATGGGCAAGCTTGCGGGACAGGTTCTGACTTCGGCCGGCGGCATCGGCACGCCCTATCCTGCCCCGAAGCTTCTGATCGTCTCGCCGCCGCCGCTCGCTCCCATGCCTGACCCATGGTTCGAAGGCATGTTCGGCGGTGGCTACGAAAAGTCCGTCGAACTTTCAAAGCAGTACAAGGCGCTCGCCAACTTCCTGAAGGTCGACTTTCTCGACGCCGGCGAGTTCGTCAAGACCGATGGCTGCGATGGCATCCATTTCTCGGCTGACACGAATATCACGCTCGGCCAGGCAATCGCAGAAAAGGTCAAGGCGATTTTCTCTCAAGAGGCGAAGAAAGCTGTGGCCTAGCAGCGTTCCGTCGCCGGCCGCCAGGCGCCATCCTCCCAGGCGGCTGGCGGTCCTTTTCCGCAAACAAGATTTGAGGCTCCCATGACCGGCTATGTTCTGGCGATCGACCAGGGGACGACGTCCTCCCGAGCCATCGTTTACGGCCCCGATGCCCAGCCGATCGCGATCGATCAAAAAGAGATATCACAGTCGTTTCCGAAGTCGGGTTGGGTCGAGCACGACGCCACCGAAATCTGGGATTCTGTTGTTGAGACCTCCCGTACCGCTCTCGCGCGAGCCGGCATCGAGGCGCGCGACGTTGCGGCGATCGGCATCACCAATCAGCGCGAAACCTGCCTCATCTGGGAGCGGTCGACGGGCAAGCCGATCCATCCGGCGATCGTCTGGCAGGATCGCCGCACCTTCGGCGCATGCGAGGTCCTTCGCGCAGACGGGTTTGGCCCGCTGATACAGGAAAAGACCGGCCTTCTGCTCGATCCCTATTTCTCCGCCACCAAGATCGCCTGGATCCTCGACAATGTCGACGGCGCGCGGCGTGCGGCCGAGAATGGCCAGCTGCTGTGCGGCACGATCGACACTTATCTCACCTGGATGCTCACCGGCGGCGCCGTGCACGCGACGGACGCCACCAACGCGTCGCGCACCTCGCTGTTCGATATTCGTCAGAATCGCTGGGACGACGAATTGCTGGGCGCCTTCAGAGTCCCGCGGGCTCTCTTGCCCGAGGTCAAGGATTGTGCCGACGATTTCGGCCAGACGGTTGCCGCCCATTTCGGCGCTCAAATTCCAATCCGGGCGCTCGCGGGCGACCAGCAGGCGGCTCTGCTTGGTCAGGCCTGCCTGAAGCCCGGAATGCTCAAATCGACCTATGGCACGGGCTGCTTCGTGGTCCTGAACACCGGCGATCAGATCGTCAGATCGTCCAATCGTCTGCTGTCGACCATTGGCTATCGCCTCAATGGCAAAACGACTTATGCACTTGAGGGTTCGATCTTCATGGCGGGTGCCGCGGTTCAATGGCTGCGCGACTCCCTGAAGCTCATCAAGGCGGCCGACGAGACGGGCCGTCTCGCGCATCTGGCCGACGAACAGGAAGACGTTTACCTGGTGCCGGCATTCACCGGGCTCGGCGCGCCGCACTGGAATTCGCAAGCCCGTGGCGCGATTTTCGGCCTAACGAGAGGCACGGGGATCGCCGAGCTTTCGCGGGCGACGCTGGAATCCGTCTGCTACCAGACGCGCGATCTCCTCGAGGCGATGGCCTCCGATTACCCGATGGACGTCAGGGGTGCGACCCTGCGCGTCGATGGCGGCCTGTCGGGCAGCGATTGGGCCATGCAGGCGCTGGCCGATTGCCTCGGAAGCGTCATCGAGCGGTCGCAAAGCCAGGAAGCGACAGCTTACGGAGTTGCGGCACTCGCCGGCGCGCAAGCGGGCGTCTGGCCCGATCTTCAGACCTTTGCCGCGAACTGGAAGGCAAAGCGCAGCTTCACCCCCAACCTCAACACTGACGAGCGGGCGCGACGCTATCGGAAATGGCGCGCCGCCGTTGCAAGCACGCTTTCCTATGCGGCAACGGCGTGACGTTACGGGAGACCGACATGGCAGATAAGATCCACGACCTGTTCGTAATCGGCGGCGGCATCAACGGTTGCGGGATCGCGCGCGACGCGGTCGGTCGCGGCTATTCGGTCGCGTTGGCGGAGATGAACGACTTTGCATCCGGCACATCATCGGGTGCCACCAAGCTCATCCATGGGGGCCTGCGTTATCTCGAACATTACGAGTTCCGGCTGGTGCGTGAATCGCTGATGGAGCGCGAAGTGCTCTGGGCGATGGCGCCGCACATCATCTGGCCGATGCGCTTCGTGCTGCCCTACCAGAAAGGCGGCATCCGCCCCGCGTGGCTGATCCGGCTCGGGCTCTTCCTTTACGACCATCTCGGCGGCCGCAAGCTGCTGCCGCCGACGGCGGTACTCGACATGCGCCGCGACGAGGCGGCCAAACCGCTGAAGGCGCTCTTCTCCAAGGCGTTTGAATATTCCGACGGCTGGGTCGACGATGCCCGCCTCGTGGTGCTCAATGCCCGCGACGCCAGCGACAAGGGCGCGCTGATCATGCCGCGCACCAAGGTTGTCTCGGCGCGGCGCGAGAACGGGCTCTGGACGATCGAGACGGTGGATACGGTCTCCGGGATCGCGGCGGTTCACCGCGCACGCATGCTCGTCAATGCGGCCGGTCCCTGGGTCGACCATGTGATCCGCGGCGCCTTCGGCAAGAATGAGGCGCGCAACGTCCGTCTCGTCCAAGGCAGCCATATCGTGGTCAAGAAGAAGTTCGAGGGGCCGCGGGCCTATTTCTTCCAGAACCCCGACAATCGCATCATCTTTGCCATTCCCTATGAGGACGAGTTCACGCTGATCGGCACCACCGATCGCGACTTCAGCGGCGATCCGAAGGACGTCAGGATCTCGCAGGAGGAGACGGAATACCTCTGCAAGGCGGCGAGCGAATATTTCAAGGAGCCGGTCAGGCAGGACGATATCGTCTGGACCTATGCAGGGATCCGCCCGCTTTTCGACGACGGCGCCACCAAGGCGCAGGAGGCAACCCGCGACTATGTGCTGAAGCTTGACGGCTTCGTCGGCAGCGAGGTCAACAGGGCTCCGCTCCTCAACGTCTTCGGCGGCAAGCTCACCACCTACCGGCGTCTGGCAGAGCACGCGTTGGAGAAGATCGGTGAGGCGATCGGCACCAAGGGGGCTCCCTGGACGGCCAAGAGCCATCTGCCGGGCGGCGACTTTCCGGTTCAAGGCTACGAGGCGGAGGTCACCAAGCTTCACAAGGCCTATCCATTCCTCGCCGCTTCGCATGCGCGCCGGCTTGTCCGCCGCTATGGCACAAGAGCATCCGTCCTTCTCGGCACTGCCGGGAAAATCGAGGATCTCGGCCGGTTGTTCGGGTCCGATCTCTACGAAGCCGAAGTGCTCTACCTGATGGCGCACGAATGGGCGCGCACGACGAATGACATTCTCTGGAGACGCTCGAAGAAGGGACTGCATCTCAGCCACAGCGAAGTGGCCCTTCTCGACCAATTCATTTCTGAGATCATCCAGCGGCAGGTTGCCGCGCAGTGAGATTTTTCGGCGGGCCGTAGCGCATCGATCATGCCGGCCGGCCGCCTGACATTTGAGGAGTTTTGATGTCGGACAAGATTTATCCGGTCACCAAACCGGTGGAGAGCCATGCGCTGATCAATAAGGCCGAGTACCAGGAATGGTACGAGGAGAGTGTCGCTAGCCCCGAGCAGTTCTGGGGCAAACACGGCAAGCGCATCGACTGGTTCAAGCCTTACACCCGCGTAAAGGACACCTCTTTTACCGGGGATGTCTCGATCAAATGGTTCGAGGACGGTGAGACCAATGTCTCCTACAACTGCATCGACCGGCACCTCGCAACAAACGGTGATCAGGTCGCCATCATATGGGAAGGTGACGATCCATCGCTCGACAGGAAGGTCACCTACCGCGAGCTTTACGAGCACGTCTGTCGTATGGCGAACGTCTTGAAGAAGCACGGGGTCAAGAAGGGCGATCGTGTCACTATCTACATGCCGATGGTGCCGGAAGCGGCCTATGCGATGCTCGCCTGCGCCCGCATCGGCGCAATCCATTCCGTGGTGTTTGGCGGCTTCAGTCCCGAGGCGCTGGGTGGCCGCATCGTCGATTGTGAATCGACCTTCGTCATCACCTGCGATGAGGGCCTGCGCGGCGGCAAGCCGGTTCCGTTGAAAGCCAATGTCGACAAGGCGATCGACATCGCCGCGCGCGGTCATGTCATGGTCAAGAACGTGCTCGTCATCCGCCGCACCGGCAGCCCGCTCAGTTGGGCGCCGGGCCGCGACCTCTGGCATCACGAGGAAGCAGCCACTGTTTCGGCCGACTGCCCGCCCGAGCCAATGAACGCCGAGGATCCACTGTTCATCCTCTATACTTCAGGCTCGACCGGCAAACCGAAGGGCGTTCTCCACACCACCGGCGGCTATCTCGTCTACGCCTCGATGACCCACGAATATGTCTTCGATTACCAGCACGGCGATATCTACTGGTGCACTGCCGACGTCGGCTGGGTCACGGGACACTCCTATATCGTCTACGGACCGCTCGCCAACTGCGCAACGACGCTGATGTTCGAGGGGATCCCGACATTCCCCGATGCCGGCCGGTTCTGGGATGTGATCGATAAGCACAAGGTCAACATCTTCTATACCGCCCCGACCGCAATCCGTTCGCTGATGGGCGCCGGCGATGATTTCGTCAAACGATCCAGCCGATCCAGCCTGTGGTTGCTTGGCTCGGTCGGCGAGCCGATCAACCCCGAAGCCTGGGAATGGTACTATCACACGGTCGGCGACGGGCGCTGCCCTGTTGTCGATACCTGGTGGCAGACGGAAACCGGCGGCATCATGATCACGCCGCTGCCGGGTGCGACCGACCTGAAGCCAGGCTCGGCCACTCGGCCCTTCTTCGGCATCAGGCCGGAGCTCGTCGATGCCGAAGGCAAGCTCATCGAAGGGGCCGCCGACGGCAATCTCTGCATCGCCGACAGCTGGCCAGGTCAGGCGCGTTCCGTCTATGGCGATCACAAGCGCTTCATCCAGACCTACTTCTCCACCTACGAGGGCAAGTATTTCACCGGCGACGGCTGTCGCCGTGATGCCGACGGCTATTATTGGATCACAGGTCGCGTCGACGACGTCCTCAATGTCTCCGGCCACCGGCTGGGGACGGCGGAAGTCGAGTCCGCCCTGGTTTCGCATCACCTCGTGTCCGAAGCCGCTGTCGTCGGCTATCCACACAACATCAAGGGCCAGGGCATCTATTGCTATGTCACGCTGATGGCGGGCAGCGAAGGGTCCGAGGAGTTGCGCCAGCAGCTGGTCAAGCATGTCCGCGCGGAAATCGGCCCGATCGCGTCGCCTGATAAGATCCAGTTCGCGCCGGGCCTGCCGAAGACCCGCTCGGGAAAGATCATGCGCCGCATTCTGCGCAAGATCGCCGAGGACGATTTCGGGTCGCTCGGCGACACCTCGACGCTTGCCGATCCCGCTGTCGTCGACGATCTGATCGTCAACCGCCAGAACAGGGCCGAGGCGGCCTAGACCGAAGGAAAGGACTATCCCATGAGACTGATCCTGATGGGCCCGCCCGGGTCCGGCAAGGGGACCCAAGCCAAGCGCATCTGCGAAAAGCTCGGCATCCCGCATCTATCGACCGGCGATATCCTCCGGGCCGAGGTCAAGGCGGGAACGCCCCTCGGTTTGGCGGTCGCGGCCACCATGGCAGCCGGCGGGCTCGTTTCCGACGATACCGTCTCGGCGATCGTCGCCAACCGGATTGCCAGTCCGGAAGCTCAGCGCGGATTCGTACTCGACGGGTTTCCGCGCACGATTTCGCAGGCGGCGTCGTTGGATCAATCGCTCGGGGAGCATTCCCTGACTGCTGTCATCGAGCTCGTCGTCCCGGAGGAAGAACTTTACGACCGCATCTGCCGAAGGGCGGCAGAGTCTGCCGGCGCACAACGCGCCGATGACAATGCGGCGACATTGGAACTGCGCCTCAAGGCGTATCGGGCCGAGACCCTTTCGGTGAGCGAGTTCTACAAGGGTCGGTCGCCCTACTTTCAGGTCGACGGCCTCGCCGTTCCCGAGGAAGTGACCGCCCGGATTCTGGAGATCCTGGAGTCGGCCGCGGCCGAATATTCCTGAGACATTACTAATTCGAGATCAATTTTACCGGATATTCATTCACTCAGAATAATTATTATGGGACCTCGTTATCTTGGGTGGAGAATCATGAGCATTCATTTTGACTTCCTGCTGTTGCGCGGACCGATCCGGACTAAAATCTTTTGTCTGCTGACGCCGATACTGATCGGCATCGCAGGCTTGAGCCTCGTCAACTATCTCTCAGGCAACATGCTGAATACCCAGCTCGCGAGCAGTTCGAGCGGGATGGTCACGCTGTCTGCGATCAAACAAGCCCAGGACGGGATGAACTCCTTCCTGCTCGAGGCGACCGAGGCCAAGCGCGATGCGCTGAAGGCGCTGCTCGCAGACCAGAGCGCTAAGATATCGACGAGCCTGTCCTTCGCTCAAGAGCAGGATGAACGGCAGAGCCTGGTTGCCGCCGGGACGATTGCCGAAGAGGTCTCCAGGACGATCGACGGCCTCTGGGACATGCACAGCGACGAGAGGAAACTGCGGGAAGGGATTTCCAGCGATCTCGCAACCCTGTCGGATGTGCAGTCCAAACTGCAGACCTATCTGAACATTCCCGCCGATCAGGCGGCAGCACAAGCGGCGACCGCCGAAACGCTGAACAAGATCAATTCCATGAACTACGAACTTCGGATCGCCGCTTCCGACTTTCTGGGTGGAATGAACGACGATACCCTCAAGAAGGTGAAGGGCCGTCTCAAGGGCCTGGGCTTCTATCTGGGCAAGGTCAAGGAACAGCATGCCGCCAACGGTCCTATCCAGGAACTGGCCAGCAAAGCCATCGACGTGATCGGCGGGACCTCGGAGAGGTTCGACCAGCTCCTCGTCAAGGTCGGAGAACGTGACGCCGCCTTCAAGGCTGCGAGCGCCAGCATGAATGACGCCTGGAACAAGATCCTTCTATTCGCCGACATCCAGCGCGGCCATGCCTCCGCGGCCCAAGACCAGGCGCAAACCATATCCTTAGTGACGACCGTGATCGCCCTGCTCTTCGGCTGCGTCGCCGGCTATCTGCTGCTCAGAACCATCAAGTCTCCGATCGAAGCGCTCACGGCCTCCATGAAGGCGGTTGCATCAGGCAAGCTCGATGAAAAGATCGGCAGCGTCGAAACGCGCGACGAGATCGGCGAGATGGCAAGGGCGCTTGATGTCTTTCGCCACAACGCGCTCGAAAAGATCCGCGTGGAAAATGAGGCGGAACAGTCGAGGTCACTCGCGCGCCAACAGCGCCAGGAAGACGACCTCCGCAAGACCCGCGATGCGGCTGCCATCAGTAACGCTGTCGAGGCGGTTGCATCCGGCCTGCACAAGCTGGCGAGCGGCGATCTGACCGTGACCATCGGCCGTCCCCTCGATGGTGAGCTCGATCAGCTTCGGCAGGACTTCAATGCCTCGATGCTGCACCTGCAGGCGACGATGCGCCAGATCCGCGACAATGTCGAAATGATCCAGGGCAACGGCAACCAGATGGCCGAGGCGGCCGAGGATCTTGCCAAACGGACTGAGCAGCAGGCTGCTTCGCTCGAAGAAACGGCAGCCGCCGTCGACGAGATCACCGTCACGGTTCGCTCGTCGGCGGAACGTGCCAAGGATGCCGACCAGATCGTCCGCCAGGCCAAGCAGAGCGCCGACGATTCAGCCATCGTCGTCAACAATGCGATCGATGCGATGGGCCGGATCGAAGAAGCCTCCCGCCAGATCGAGCAGATCACCGGCGTCATCGACGAGATCGCCTTCCAGACCAATCTGCTGGCGTTGAATGCCGGCGTCGAGGCGGCACGCGCCGGCGATGCGGGCAAAGGCTTTGCCGTCGTTGCCCAGGAGGTGCGTGAACTGGCGCAGCGCTCCGCCAAGGCGGCCAAGGAGATCAAGGTCCTCATCAACAAGTCGACGGCCGAGGTCAATACCGGCTCGCATCTGGTCCAGGAAACCGGTTCGGTCCTTGCGAAGATCAGCTCGCAGATCGTCACGATCAGTCAGCATGTCGAGACGATCGCCCGCGGCAGCCACGATCAGTCGAGTGCGCTGCAGGGGGTCAACTCGACCGTCAATCAGATGGACCAGATGACACAGCACAATGCGGCTATGGTCGAGGAAACGACGGCCGCGAGCCGCGAACTCGCCTCTCAGGCCGACAGCCTGCTGGCCCTGGTTCAGCAATTCAGGATCGAAGGAAATGCACGAGAATTTGGGTTCTCAAACGCCGAGGAGTTGTCGCACCAAAGACCGGCCAGCCAGAGCGCGGCGTGAGGTCGCCACCGAATTACATTGGCCGGACAGAACTGCGTCTGAAGCGGAGTAACGAAATCGGATCTCACTGGATTTACGAGACAGGTTGAAACATCGACATGACAATCACACCGGACATAGAACTTGGCGCTTATCTCCACGAGACGAAAGTCGATCCTGCCCTGGCAAGCTTGGTTGAAAGCATAGCAGCCTCAGCGATCGTTGTTGCCGATCACCTGAAGGAAGCAGCCTTTCAGAACCATATAGGCAGCTCCGGCACGACGAATGTCCAGGGTGAAGATCAGAAGCTCCTCGATGTCCTGGCCGATCGTGTGTTTCGCGAAACATGCGGCGAGGCGGTCTCGCTTGCTGCCTATGTTTCCGAGGAGGCGGAGGAGGTCACGTGGTTGAAACCTCCAGCCGCTGGCGACCTCATCCTTTACGTCGATCCGCTGGACGGCTCATCGAACCTTGAAGTCAACCTTTCCGTCGGTTCGATCTTTGCGGTGAGTCAGGTCCAGGCGGACGGCGACACCAATGTTCTACGCAAGGGGCGAGAGTATCTCTGCGCCGGCTATGCCATCTATGGCCCCTCGACGCTCTTCGTTATCACATTCGGCCTCGGCGTGGTCGGCTTCACGCTGGATCCGTCTGACGGGCAATTCAAACTGACCAACGCGCGCATGCGCGTGCCGACGGAAACGACCGAGTTTGCCGTGAATTCGTCGCGCCAGCGTTTCTGGGATGAGCCGATCCGACGCTATGTCGACGAATGCCTTGCGGGATCGGCAGGGCCGCGCGGACAGGACTTCAACATGCGCTGGACCGCCTCGATGGTGGCCGACGTCCATCGCATTCTGACCCGCGGAGGGGTGTTTCTCTATCCGGCGGACGAGTCCAATCGCCGCGCCGGCGGCAAGCTGCGCCTGATGTATGAAGCCAATCCCATGGCGTTCCTCGTCGAGGCGGCCGGCGGTGCAGCATCCACCGGAACCGAAGACATCCTTCGCATCCAACCACAGGCTCATCATCAGCGCGTGTCGGTGTTGCTCGGCTCGAGCAACGAAATCCAACGCCTGGTGCAATTTCACCAAATCCATCACTCGCAAGAGGAGATCGGCTCTTAAATGGCTCTCGTCACCCTTCGTCAATTGCTCGACCACGCCGCCGAGAACGGCTACGCCATCCCGGCTTTCAACGTGAACAACATGGAGCAGATGCTCGCCATCATGAAGGCTGCTGATCGTACCGACAGCCCGGTCATCATGCAGGCAAGCCGCGGCGCCCGAGCTTTTGCAGGCGACGCGACGCTGTCGCATCTGATCCGTGCGGCGATCGAGATGTATCCGCATATCCCGGTGTGCATGCATCAGGACCACGGCAATTCGGCGTCGACCTGCATGTCGGCAATTCTTGCCGGCTTCTCCTCGGTGATGATGGACGGTTCCCTCTCTGAAGATGGGCGCACGCCTCTCAGCTTCGAAAATAATGTCGCCGTCACGGCCAAGGTTTCGGAGATGGCGCATCTGGTCGGCGTCTCCGTCGAAGGAGAAATCGGCCATCTCGGCTCGTTGGAAAGCGGCCGCGGCGAAGCAGAAGATGGGCACGGCTTTGACGGCGAGCTCAGCCGCGACATGCTTTTGACCGATCCGGAAGAGGCTGCCGAGTTCGTGCGCTTGACGAAGGTGGATGCGCTCGCCATCGCCATCGGCACGTCTCATGGCGCTTACAAATTCTCCCGGAAGCCGGACGGCGACATCCTTTCCATCAAGCGCCTGAAGGAGATCCACGCCCGCCTGCCCGATACCCATCTCGTCATGCATGGGTCGTCGTCCGTGCCCCAGGAATTGCAGGAACTGATCAACGCGCATGGCGGCGAGGTCAAACCGACCTATGGTGTTCCGGTCGAGGAAATCCAGGAAGGCATCCGCCACGGCGTTCGCAAGGTGAATGTCGACACCGACCTTCGATTGGCGTTCACGGGGGCGATCCGCCGCGTCTTTGCCCTTCATCCCGGGGAGTTCGATCCACGCAAATACCTCGCCCCGGGCATCGAGGCGATGGCAGCGGTCTGCGGCGACCGATACGAGCAGTTCGGCGCCGCCGGACATGCCTCCGCCATCAAGCCCTTGCCGCTTGCCGAGATGGCGAAGCGATATAGCCACTAACCGGGGGCAAGAACTTGAGTAACACTCCCCGCCGGCTCATCGTCGGCAACTGGAAAATGAACGGGCTTACGGCCGATCTCGCCGAGATCGAAAAGGTCGCCTGGAACATCGGCGAGCTGAATGCGGATGTGGCTATATGTCCTCCGGCAACGCTCCTGCAATCCGCCGTGAGGATAATCGCCGGAAGCCGGCTTCTTCTCGGTGCCCAGGATTGCAGCGCTCAGGAAGCTGGCGCCCATACCGGCGACATATCCGCCAGGATGATCGCCGATTCCCGCGCCCGCGTCGTCATACTCGGTCATTCCGAGAGGCGGCAATATCAGGGCGAGACGGACGCGATGGTCAGGCGCAAGGCCGAGATTGCGGTGAGCGCCGGCTTGATGCCAGTAATTTGCGTCGGTGAGACAGAAGCGGAGCATCTCCGCCAGGAGACGCTTACTGTCCTCAAAAACCAGCTGCAGGGTTGCCTGCCCGCCGAAATGAACGAGCTCGCCTTGGTCATAGCTTATGAGCCGGTCTGGTCGATTGGGACCGGTCGGCTGCCCGAACAAAGCGAAATTCTCGCCGCCCATGCCTGCATCCGATCCAGTCTGATCGATGCCTATGGATCGATCGGTGCACAGCTCAGGATCCTCTATGGTGGATCCGTCAAACCTGAGAATTCGGCCGAGATTCTTGCTCTTGAAAATGTCGACGGTGTTCTGGTCGGCGGCGCCAGTCTGCGCGCGGAAAGCTTTCTTCGGATCTGCGAGGCAACCGGGAGGTAGGTCACCAGTCGTTCCGCTGCGGAAGTCAGGGGCAAACCCATCGGGCGGATCGTTCGCCCTGTTGCTCGAGGATGAAAATAAACACCAACGAAAGCAGGTTGGTCATGGAACATTGGATGCTTTCGCCCATCGAAAAGACCTGCCTTCGATGGGTGTCGATGGGAAAGACTGTTGATGAAATCGCCCTGCTCCAAGGCAGAAGCGTCATTGAAATCGAAAGCTATCTCGAGCAAGCGCTTGCTGCACTCGAGGCGAGTTCGATGCAGGAGGCTCTCGAGAAGGCAAGCCTTTCGGAGCCCGACTGATGTTGGCCGCAGGGCGGCGAGCAGCAAACCCACGACCTTTCAACGACAGGGATGGCGATGAAATGACCAATCATGTGAACAATCAGAGCAAGGCCAAAGCGCCGAGCCCGATCGATGTCGAGGTGGGAGCAAGCGTGCGCGGAATGAGCCAAAGCACACTCGCCGAGGCTTTGGGCGTGACGTTCCAGCAAGTCCAGAAATACGAGAAGGGCACGAACCGCGTCGGCGCGAGCCGTTTGCTCAATGTCGCCACTCTGCTCGGTGTGCCGGTGTCGTATTTCTTCGACAGCCAGAGCCGTGATGGAAAACCCGATGGGCTGACAGGCACCGGCGCCGAGATGGAGCTCAGCGCCTTCCTCGATACCGACGAGGGGCGAGACCTCAACGTCGCCTTCGCCAGGATAGCAAGGCCGGCACTGCGCCGTCAGGTCCTATCCCTCGTCAAGGCCATGGCCGCGACGGATGTAAAGGGTTCCCGCGGGAACGCCTAGTTTGGTGCCGCTCCGGTTATGCGGCGAAACTCAACTCCTGGAGATGCCCATTGCAGCATGCTGCACTCCGACATGGCAACATCGCGCAGGCCGGCCCGGTTGGTCAGCTGGATCGCGATCACGTGTCTTGCGTCGGGGACAGCCATTACATCGTCGGCCGGTTCCACGCCTGGAAAGGAAAGTGCCATTCAGCCCTGAAGCTGGCGTTCGATGGCGCGCCAGACGCTTATTTGCTTTACCTGCCCCTATCCACCACGCCTGGGACACGTTCGGGGGCACTGCGCCTTTCGACGGCACAGGCAGTTGGTTTTCTGGAGGATCTCGCTCAGTTCGATGAGCTGACCCCTCATGAACATTCCAGCTATATCGGCCTCTCCTTCGCAAAGTCGGCGATGGTGCAACAGGTCAGTGAACTCTTGGATGGGCCTGTCACGGCAGACCTTCATTTCGACCGCATCGTCGATCTGACCACCGAGAAGGGTCTGCGGCTGGCCGCACTCGGCCATCTCGTATGGAGCTGTCTTAATCTTTCCGACGCGGATCGATTGGCGCCGGCTGCCATCGAGCGGCTGTTTGAGTCGACGATGATCGCACTTCTGGAGGTTGTTCCCAATAGCTACATGCCGCGGCTCGAGCGGCCGGTCTCGCCGGCGGTGCCCCGGCAGGTGAAACGGGCGATCGAGTATATGCATGCCAACCTGTCGCAACCTCTCACTGTTGCGTCGATAGCCAGCGAGACCGGTACGAGCGTCAGAGCATTGCAGGTCGCCTTCCAGCGGTTCAAGGGCACAACGCCTTTGGGCTATCTCAAAACGATCCGCCTCGAAGCAGCGCGCCGAGCGCTGGTCGACGATACCGGCTCGCGGTCGATCGCCGACGCGGCACGCAGTGCAGGGTTCACCCATATGGGGCGGTTTGCGGCCGTCTACTATCAGGCTTTTGGCGAAACGCCGTCGGAAACGATCCGGACGAGATAGATTGCCAGTCAACGGCAATGTCGAAAGCGGAAACCATCTTCGTGTTGCGGAAGTCAGCCGCGAAACTGGCATGGTATGAAATGCGTGCGCGAACCGTTCATCTCCCCCGGAAGCAGCCCAATCCCGCTCTTTTGTGATGGCGTCCTGGCCCGGCGCCGGATCTTCCACGATCAACCCGTTAAGGGTCCGCTAGCAAGCTGCGGCCGCTTCGGCTTCGCCTCGCGGTGATCGCGCCCGTCGCCGGGCCTTTTGAGGAGCCATCGAGCGGGATTGGCCCGCTCCCGCAGGAGCCTCTTATATGTCGCACGATCTTTCCCTCGCTCAGTCCCACGCCTTCCAGCTTTCCCGCGACCTGATGGTCCCGGTCACCGTCTTCGAAGTCGACGGCGAATATGGCGTCCTCCCTTCTGACGAGATCGACGCCGGTGACGCCCTTGAGATCGTCAATGAGTTCTTCCCCTGGCCGGCTCATTGAGCCGGCCGCCAGTGCCTTCGGCGTGCCGCTTGCGCGCGGCAGGCCGCAAGGGAGGCTGCGCCGCGGCCGGGTATTGCATGATCCGACAATTGTCAGCCGCGCCCTTGCGGCCTTTGCTCTTCGCGGCGGGTGGAGCGCGCCTGCGAAGCGACGGGCAAGAAAGGCAATGAGGAAAAGCATGGACAGAAAGGAAATAGAGGCGCTGCGCGACCAGGTGAGCTGCGCGGCTGTTCTTGAGCAGGCGGGCTTCGCCATCGATCTAAAGGAGAGTACCCGGCGGGCGGTGAAGTTCCGCCGGTCGGGCGAAATTATCATCGTCACCCATGACGGTCGCGGATGGTTCGATCCGCTCGGCGATGCGAAAGGCGATGTGTTCGGACTTGTCGAACATCTCGATCATGTTGGCTTTCTCGAAGGCGCCGGAAGGGTCGCCGGCCTTGTTGGTTTTGCGATCACGGAGCCGGAATGGCAGGCGCCGAGGCCTGACCGAGACCTCGATCTTTCTTTACCCGAGCGTTGGCAGGCACGCCGCCGGCCGTGGCCCAGCTCGTCGACATGGGCTTATCTGAACGGTGAGCGCTTCCTTCCTGCCACTCTGCTCCGAGCCACGATCGGGCAAGACCGTCTGCGGGAAGGCCCGCAAGGCAGCATGTGGGCAGCGCACACCGACAATGCCGGAGTTGTGACCGGCTGGGAGGCGCGCGGTCCTGAATATCGGGGATTTGCCTCCGGTGGAACGAAGGTCCTCTTCCGTCTGGGACCGGACCCAGCGTTGCGCCTGGCCGTGACGGAAGCTGCGATCGACGCCATGAGCCTTGCCGCCATCGAGGGGCTGCGCGATGGAACCGTGTATCTCAGTACCGGGGGCGGATGGTCGCCGTCGACGGAGGCGGCGCTTCGGCAGATGGCCTCGCGAGCAGATAGTCTCCTCGTCGCCGCGACAGACGGCAATCCGCAAGGAGAGATGTTTGCCGAGCGCTTGCGGGCGCTCGCGGATACCGTCGGCTGCGACTGGTCGCGGCTCCGCCCGCCCGAGGAGGATTGGAACGAAACCCTGAAAATCAGGGAGAAAGAAAAGAGGGAAAGGAAGGAAGGCGGCGTGCCGCATTCGCGCCGCCCGCGTCAAGGGAAGCTTCGCCCGGGCGAGCCGGCCCTTGACCCGGCCGGTCGCGATGCCGGCGGCCCGGGAGGTGTCATGAAGGACTGAAGAGGATGGCAAGGTCGGAAGGACAGTGCCGCACTTCGGTCCGGAACCATCTCCAAGGAGCCGCAGATGTATCCCTCTCCCGCAATCCGCAAGGTCTTCCACGGCGTTGCCTCACGCCAGCAAATGTTCCGGATGTTCGATCGGCACGCTCAACGTCCGAACCGTTGGGACGGTGACGCCTCGCTCCTCTATTCCGGCGAATGGTTCGAGATCGCCGAGACCGAGCACGACTATATGTTCGAGATCCTGCCACCGCTCTGGATCCGCGGGTCGATGTTCGCCATGCGCGAGTATCTGACGGGTTCGGTGACATCAGTGTTCTTCGCATTGCGCATCGATGGTGTCATCCGACATTTCCACGGCTATTGCGATCTATCGGACAAAGGCGCCGTCGAGCGCATGCGCGTGGCAATCATCGAGCGTGAGAGCCGGCCGGTGCGCGCCATGACGCGCGAGGAACGCCTGGAGCATATCTGGAGCATCACGGCGGACGACTATCGTGGCTATGCCGGCGATCGCTGGGACGAAGCTGCGCGCGGCAAGCGCACGATCATGCTCTACGGCGGCGCAGTGGGCAGCACTCTGAAACTGCTCGACGAGCTGACCGACGACGAGATCGCGGCGAAGCTGCCGGTGCAGCTGCGCCACCTCCCCTCGCCGATTGCCGCATGAGGGAGGCACACTATGCTTTCCTTCCCGCTTACATCCGTCCGCGAGGTCGTCGCCCGCAGTCGTGCCGACGCCGAAGCCAATGGCGGCTTTCGTAACCCCTACTACGGCCTGCGCCCTGGCAAGGACGAGAAGCCCGGCCTCTGGCTCGTCGGCGACCAAGGAGTCTACCTCCTGTCGAACGGCAAGCTGCCCGATGGCGCCAAGCCTTTGGTCGTTTATGCCGAGGAATGCGATCCCCGCACCAATGACGACTGGTTCGCAGTCAAACGCCGGACATTCGGCGGCGATGACGGAGTCGATTTCGTCGATGCGGAACAGCTCGAAGCGATGATGGCGGCCGCGCCGGAGGCGACGCACCTGCGTATCGCATTCCTTCAGGACTCGATGCAGCTCTTCCTGGTCGCGAAGCCCTAGGCAATTCGCGACCAGTCCGGCCCGTTTGGCCACCTATCCCAAACCCTTGAGCTCCCTTTAATCCCCGCAAGTGCTTCCCGCGGGGTGATGACGCTCGCCATTTTCCGAGGAAACCTCCATGAGCAACGATCCCTTCACTCTCGACATGTTCGGCAGCAGCGCGCTGTCATCAGGCCTCGGCCTGGGCGTCACACCGTTCGGCGGCTTCGATACGGTCGCGGCCAACGACGATGACCCGGAACCGACGCCGCCCTCTCCCTCCCCGGCCTTGCCGGCCGCGGCGATAGAACGTCCGGCGCCCCGGCGCCAGGGCAACCGGTGCAACTTCTACCTCGACGATGCGGATCGGGGCTTGGCCGGATCCTGGAAGGATCGCGCTCGCGCCAATGTTGCGGCGATCCTGATCGCGAACAACATCGAGAAGCAGGATCGGCCAGCCAACGCGAAGGAGCAGGCGCAACTCATCCGCTTCACCGGCTTCGGCGCCAGCGAACTGGCGAACGGTATGTTCCGCCGCCCCGGCGAAGTCGATTTCCGGGCCGGGTGGGGCGAGCTCGGTGGCTCGCTCGAAAGTGCCGTTTCAGATGCCGACTACGCGTCGCTCGCCCGCTGCACGCAATATGCCCATTTCACGCCGGAGTTCATCATCCGGGCAATCTGGTCGGGCTTGCAGCGCCTGGGCTGGTGTGGCGGCCGCATGCTCGAGCCGGGTATCGGTACGGGCCTGTTTCCGGCTCTGATGCCGGCGGCCTTTCGCGACAGGACCTTCGTCACCGGCGTCGAACTCGATCCCGTCACGGCCCGGATCGTCAAGCTGCTGCAGCCTAAGGCCCGCATCATCAATGGCGATTTTGCGCGCGCCGATCTGGCGCCGATCTACGATCTCGCCATTGGCAATCCACCCTTCTCCGATCGCACCGTCCGGTCTGACCGGACCTATCGCTCACTCGGTCTCAGGCTGCACGACTACTTCATCACCCGTTCGATCGACCTGCTGAAGCCCGGCGCGCTCGCCGCGTTCGTCACCAGTTCCGGCACGATGGACAAGGCCGACGCGACCGCGCGTGAGTACATCGCCAAAACCGCCGACCTGATTGCCGCGATCCGATTGCCGGAGGGGAGTTTCCGCCGCGATGCTGGCACGGATGTCGTGGTCGACCTTCTGTTCTTCCGCAAGCGCAAGGTCGGCGAACCGACAAGCGATCTGTCATGGCTCGATCTCGAGGAGGTGCGGCCCGAAAGCCAAGACGAGGGCGCAGTTCGCGTGAACCGCTGGTTTGCAGAGCATCCTAATTTCGTCCTCGGCGATCATGCCCTGACCTCCGGACCGTTCGGCGAGACCTATACATGCCAGCCACGCGCTGGCGAGGACCTGCAGGCGGCTCTAAAGAACGTCGTTCGCCTGCTGCCTGAAGGCCGCTATGACGGTGAGCCGACCGCAATCGACGTCGACCTCGAGGACGAGCTCGGCGAGATCATCGATCTTCGCCCCGGTGACGCCAAGGTCCGTGAGGGTAGCTTCTTCATCGATAACAGGCACGGCCTGATGCAGATGGTGGACGGCGCACCCGTGGAGGTCAAAGTCCGCAAGGGGCGCACCGGGGACGGCATCCCGGAAAAGCACGTCGGGATCATCAAGAAGCTGATCCCAATCCGCGACGCGGTGCGTGAGGTGCTGAGGGCCCAGGAGCAGGATCGGCCGTGGCGTGATCTGCAGGTTCGCTTGCGCATCGCCTGGTCGAGCTTCGTGCGTGATTTCGGTCCGATCAACCACACCACCGTCTCGATCAGCGAGGACGAGGAATCCGGCGAGGTGCGCGAAACGCACCGCCGTCCAAACCTGCAGCCTTTCCTCGACGATCCCGATTGCTGGCTGGTCGCCTCGATCGAGGACTACGACCTCGACACCGATACCGCAAAACCGCGCCCGATCTTTTCCGAACGGGTCATCGCGCCGCCTGCGCCGCCCGAAATCACCAGTGCGGCGGATGCGTTGGCCGTGGTGCTCAACGAACGTGGCCGCGTCGATGTCGAGCATATCGCCGAACTGCTGCACAGACATGCCGATGCCGTCGTCGACGAGCTCGGCGATGCGATTTTCCAGGATCCCGCCGATGGCTCCTGGCAGACGTCGGATGCCTACCTCTCCGGTGCGGTCCGCACCAAGCTTGGTGTCGCCGAAGCTGCCGCGGCACTCGATCCAGCCTACGAGCGTAACGTCCGCGCGCTTCAGGCAGTCCAACCCGCCGATCTTCGCCCGTCCGACATCACCGCACGTCTCGGTGCGCCCTGGATTCCGGCCAGCGACGTCGTCGCCTTCGTGAAGGAGATGATGGGTGCCGAGATCAGGATCCACCATATGCCGGAATTGGGCAGCTGGACGGTGGAAGCACGGCAGCTTGGCTACTGCGCCGCCGGCACATCGGAGTGGGGCACCAGCCGCCGTGATGCCGGCGAGTTGCTCGGCGACGCGCTGAACAGCCGTGTTCCCCAGATTTTCGATATCTACAAGGATGCCGGTGGCGAGCGGAGGGTCCTGAACGTCGTCGATACCGAGGCGGCGCGCGACAAGCTGCAGAAAATCAAGGAAGCCTTCCAAAACTGGGTTTGGACCGATCCGGATCGCACCGACCGGCTGGCGCGGGTCTATAACGACCGGTTCAACAACATCGCGCCTCGAAAATTCGACGGATCGCATCTGAAACTTCCCGGCGCCTCTGGCGCCTTTGTTCTTTATGGGCACCAGAAACGCGGCATCTGGCGGATCATCTCCTCCGGATCGACCTATCTCGCCCACGCCGTCGGCGCGGGCAAGACGATGACGATGGCGGCCGCGATCATGGAACAACGACGTCTCGGCCTGATCGCCAAGGCGATGCTGGTCGTCCCTGGTCATTGCCTGGCGCAGGCGGCGCGGGAATTTCTGGCACTCTATCCCAATGCCCGGATCCTCGTCGCCGACGAGACCAACTTCACCAAGGACAAACGGCTTCGCTTTTTGAGCCGGGCAGCGACCGCGACCTGGGATGCGATCATTATCACGCACTCGGCCTTCAGGTTCATCGCCGTGCCGTCCGCCTTCGAACAACAGATGATCCACGATGAGTTGGAGCTCTACGAGGATCTGCTGACCAAGGTGGACAGCGAGGACCGCGTGTCGCGCAAGCGCCTCGAGCGACTGAAGGAAAGCTTGCAGGAACGGCTGGAAGGGCTCGCGACCCGCAAGGACGATCTGCTCACAATCTCCGAGATCGGTGTCGACCAGATCATCGTCGACGAGGCGCAAGAGTTCCGCAAGCTTTCCTTCGCGACCAACATGTCGACGCTGAAGGGTATCGACCCGAACGGCTCGCAGCGCGCCTGGGACCTCTATGTGAAGTCCCGGTTCCTCGAAACGAAGAACCCGGGCCGCGCGCTGGTGCTCGCCTCCGGCACGCCGATCACCAACACACTCGGTGAGATGTTCTCGATCCAGCGCCTGCTCGGCCACGAGGCTCTCGCCGAGCGCGGCTTACACGAATTCGATGCCTGGGCGTCCTGCTTCGGCGATACGACGACCGAGCTGGAGATCCAGCCGTCCGGCAAATACAAGCCGGTCAGCCGCTTCGCGAGCTTCGTCAATGTGCCCGAACTGATCGCCATGTTCCGGGCTTTCGCCGACGTCGTCATGCCGGCGGATCTCCGCGAATACGTCAAGGTGCCTGATATCTCCACCGGCCGACGGCAGATCCTGACCGTCAAGCCGACGCCGGCGTTCAAGGCCTATCAGCAGATCCTCGATGCCCGCATCAAGGCGATCGAGATGCGCGAGGGACCGGCTGAGCCCGGCGACGATATCCTGCTCTCGGTCATTACCGACGGTCGCCATGCGGCGATCGATCTCCGCCTCGTGATACCGGCCAACGACAATGAGGAGGACAACAAGCTCAACCTCCTCGTCCGCAATGCCTTCCGCATCTGGCAAGAGACGAGCGACGATACCTACGTCCGGCCGGACGGCAAACCCTTTGACCTGCCCGGCGCCGCGCAGATGATCTTCAGCGATCTCGGCACGATCAACGTCGAGAAGACCCGCGGCTTTTCCGCCTACCGCTGGATTCGCGACGAGTTTGTGCGGCTGGGCGTTCCCCCGTCCGAAATCGCCTTCATGCAGGACTACAAGAAGACCGAGGCCAAGCAACGGCTCTTCGCCGACGTGCGCGCCGGCCGAATTCGGTTCCTGATCGGATCGTCGGAGACGATGGGAACGGGCGTGAACGCTCAAGCGCGGCTGAAAGCGCTGCATCACCTCGATGTGCCGTGGCTGCCGTCGCACATCGAGCAGCGCGAAGGCCGCATCGTCCGGCAGGGTAATCAGCACGATGTCGTCGACATTTTCGCCTATGCGACCGAGGGCAGCCTCGACGCTTCCATGTGGCAGAACAACGAGCGCAAGGCCCGCTTCATCGCCGCCGCGCTCAGCGGAGATACTTCGATCCGCCGGCTCGAAGACTTCGGTGAAGGGCAGGCGAACCAGTTCGCCATGGCCAAGGCAATCGCCTCCGGCGACGAGCGGCTGATGCAGAAAGCGGGTCTCGAAGCCGATATCGCGCGACTGGAACGGTTGCGCGCCGCCCATGACGATGACCAGTATGCGGTGCGCCGGCAGATGCGCGATGCCGAGCGTGACATCGAGACGTCGACCCGCCGCATCGGCGAGATCGGCCAGGATATCGGTCGGCTCGTTCCGACCGCCGGCGATGCCTTCGCGATGACCGTGCTGGGCAAGCTTCACCATGAGCGCAAGGAAGCCGGTCGCGCGCTGATGAAGGAGGTTCTCACGCTCCTCCAGCTCCAACAGGAGGGCGAGGTTCACCTCGCATCTATCGGCGGTTTCGATCTTGTCTATGAGGGAGAGCGCTTCGGAAAGGGCGACGGCTATCGCTACGCCACCACGCTCCAGCGCACAGGCGCCGCCTACGAGATTGACCTTGCGGTCACAGTGACACCGCTCGGCGCCATCTCCCGCCTCGAGCATGCGCTCGACGGGTTCGAGGAGGAACGCGAGCGTTATCGCCATCGCCTCGATGATGCGCACCGGCGGCTCGTCTCCTATCGCTCGCGCGAAGGCGGCACTTTCGCCTTCGCCGACGAACTTGCCGAAAAGCGCCGACAGCTTCGTGACGTCGAGGACGCTCTTGCCGCCGCGTCAGTTCAGAACGACGCCGCCTCGGCGGAGTCTGCTTGAATGGAATCGCGGTTTTGATGCGACGCAGCATTTGCATAGCTGCATTGCACAATATTTGCTTTCCTTCCGACCGAAATTTGAGCATAGTGCTCACAGCTGATGCACATGGCGGTTTTCCTCCCAGTGCCGCCGCAGCAGCTGTTCCCCTCTGGAGGTTTAAATTACCTTCATACCTATAGGGCCCGAGTTTTCTCGTGGCCCTCTTTTTTTGTCCTGATTTCCGTTCATCGAAGCGACCCCTACGACGGTCATCCTCGTCGCGGTTTTCCCCCGCTCAGGTAATCACCTCGACGCGCTCCATCTTTTCGATCAGCCGCCCGCTCATATCCTCCGGGTCGTTCAGGACGGTCACGAAGTCGGAGAGGCTCGGATTCTTCAAACCGACTTTGTAGATCGCAACCCCGCTTCGACATTCTCGTCCATGGCCTTCAGCCCCTCGAAATGTCGGGAGGCCTCCTGCCAGGCGAGCCCCAAAGTCTCGGTGAACGCAAGGATCTCGTCTGTTCCCGGAACGACCTGATAGGCAAATATCTCTTTTGTATCGTGCATCGAAACCTCCTTGAGCTGCGACAGCCTAAGGCGCGTTTCCGGTTGCTGTGAACTATCAAAAGTGTGAGCGGCAGTTTCCGGAAGGAGGGAGGACAAAAAGAAGGAAGAGGGAAAAGAAACCGGTCGCAGATCGGTCTTCCAGTCGCCGCTTGCGCTCAACCGCCGCCTGCGCATCCCGGCCACTCGTCCCGCGCAGGGCTGTTAGCCCCGCTCGGACATCGCAGCAGGGACGCTCGGCCGCAGTTGCGCCGGGCCGCCCGCCCCGCGGTCCGGGAGGTGTCTTCGAAAGAAACGAAGACAGGAAGGACCGGCAAGCGAGCCGTGTCCCGCATCTCGGAAGAGGAAAATCCCATGCACATCATGAAGGTCGATCCGCGCTCGTTGAAGGACAACCCGGACAATACTCGTCAGTCGAAATCCACCCCGCAGGCTGATGCGCTGCTGCTCGCGACCATCAAAGCCGTCGGCATCATCCAGCCGCCCGTCATCTTTCCGCAAAGCGATGGCGGAAACGGCTACGTCATCGAAGCCGGCCATCGGCGGACCCGCATGGCGATCGCCGCGGGCCTTGAGGAAATCGAGGTTCTCGTGGTCGAAGCCGCTAACGATAATGGCGCCATGCGGTCCATGGTCGAGAACATCGCCAGGGAGCCGCTCAACCCCGTCGACCAGTGGCGCGGCATCGAACGCCTGATCGCACTCGACTGGACCGAGGAAGCGATTGCGGTCGCACTTGCCCTCCCCGTCCGGCAGATTCGCAAGTTGCGGCTGCTCGCCAATGTCTTTCCGGCGATGCTCGACCAAATGGCGCTCGGCGACATGCCGAACGAGCAGCAGCTTCGAACGATCGCGGCGGCACACCTCGATGAGCAGAAGGAAGTCTGGAAGGCGCAGAAGCCGAAGAAGGGCCAGCCTGCCACGTGGTTCCAGATCGCCAACGCGCTGAGCAAGACCCGCATGTACGCAAAGGATGCGAGCTTCGGCGACGATCTCAGGGAAGCCTATGGCATCGAATGGATCGAGGATCTGTTTGCCCCTGCCGATGAGGACAGCCGCTACACCACCAACGTCGAAGCCTATCTCGGCGCCCAGCAGGAGTGGATGACCAACAATCTGCCGAAGAAGGGCGTGATCGCCGAGGTCACGCAATGGGGTGACGTAAAGCTGCCGCAGAAGGCCAGCCGCGTTTATGGCAAGCCAGGCAAGGGCGACCACACCGCAATGTACCTGGATCGGAACGGCAAGGTTCAGACCGTGCATTACCGGATGCCGGAGGAGAAGAAGACGGCGGGCAAGAGAGCGGTCGTTGGAGGTGGTGCCACCGCTGGCGACGATGTGATCGACGCGCCGAAACAGCGTCCGGATGTCACGCAAAAGGGCCACGACATGATCGGTGACCTCAGGACCGACGCGCTGCACGAAGCGCTCGCTCGCGCGCCGATCGAGGACGACACGCTGACGGCGCTCCTCGTGCTCGCCTTCGCCGGCTTGAATGTACGGGTCGACTCCGGGGCAAACGACACCGTCTTCGGCACGAAGCGGTTCGCTCGCCATGCGGTTCGGTTGCTCGACTCTGACGGTAAGCTGTCCTTCGAGATCGACACGTTGCGGGTTGCCGCCCGCTCGATGCTGGTCGATGTGCTCTCTTGCCGCCGCGGCATGTCGAACAGCGGGATCGTGTCACGTATCGCCGGCGAGGCCATCGGCGCCGATGGATATCTCCCGAACATGGGCACCGAAGATTTCCTGCTTTGCCTGTCGCGGGCGGCGCTTGAGGCGTCGTGCAAGGACACCCCGGTTCTGCCGCGCCCGAAGGTCCGCGAGACCCGCGCAGCACTCGTCGAGCACTTCAAGGAAGGGCACTTCGTCCACCCGGCAGCCCTGTTCGCGCCCGATCCGAAGGAACTTGCCGACCTGATCAAGAAAGGCGAGATCGTCGAAGAGGAGGACAGCGTCACCACTGAAGAAACGAGCGATGGTCTTGGCGAACTCGCGGACGACAGCGCCGCCGGCGAGGCCGCCGAACTTGACGCCCCCGATCCGGAGGCCGACGACGGGGCTCCTGACGAGGACGAAACCGCCTACGGCATTGCGGCCGAATAGCCTCCCTTCCCTTCTCATCCGATCGACAACCGCCGCCGGCCATCACCGGCGGCGGCTTCGTTTCCATGAACCGCAGAATTCCAAGGAGATGTCTTATGTCTGCGTCCCTGATCTACGACCTCGCCCCGATCGGCTCCATCGTCGCCTGGTCCGACGGCAGCCCTCGGCCGCCCGAGCGTTTCAAGAAGAAGCTGGCGGCCTGGCAAACCCGCAACAGCAAAGGCCGCCTGATCCGCAAGGAGGGTCCGCGCCAATCCGGAAATTACGCCTCGCCCGGGCATTTCACGCTGCATGAGGCTGATTTCGGCGGAAAGAATACCGTCGTCATGCGCATTCACCGAACCTTCGGTCTCGATTCCGATCTCGCCTTCAAGGTTCTCGAACGCCCCGCACTCGGTTCTATCCGCCTCTTCGATCGCGCCGGTGCGAACGCGGAGCTTGTCCATCTCGCCGGCAATCACGAGGCGGCGGTGGCCTGGCTGAAAGAGCATGGATACCCGAATGCCATCCTCGAAGAGGTGACCGCCGACGAGGTCGCGGCGGCTCATGTCGAAGGGAGGGTTGCCGCATGAGCACGCCCGATCTTCAACACGACAGGGTTCCTACCGCCGACGACTCCGCGGTGAAATTCGGCGTCAGCGCGGACGGCTTTCCGGTCGCCCGGATCGCCGATACCTTCCTGGCAATGGTGCCGGCGCGCGATGGCGCCAGCTTCCTCGCGAGCGCCTGGCGCCTCACTCGCCCGCTGTCAGAGCTGACGCGGGAGGATTTCCACGGTCACGAAGGGCGCCTCGAAGATGAGACAGCGTTCCGCGCGCGCGTGTTCGAGACCGCGCGGCACAGCCATGAACTATCCGCGCTCGGGCGGATCCAGAGCCGCATGGCAGCGACTACGCCATGGGGTCTGTCGCAGCTCGCGACGATCTACGCCGAGGGGATCGTCTCCCATATGACCGCCGGTCATGGCGGGTTTCATCTGTCGGCCGAACGGAATGCCCGCGTCCTTCCGATGCTGCGAAAGTCCTTGCCCTGGTACGAGGAGGACGCAGAATGGGCGATTGTCGCCCTCACCTTCCCAGATCTCTTCACGTCCTACGAGCGCAAATGTGCCGATGAGACGATCCGCAATAGCTGGCCGTCCGCCTGGGAGGCGATCCACGGCCGCGAACTCCAGCCCGGCCAATCCTGGACAAAGGACCGGGAAGCCTTCGAGCGCAAGCATGCCGGCGACTGGATCGTGATCTCCGCGATCTTTTCCAGCCGCCATGCCGACATGACGGAGGTCATCGCCACGCGAGGCGGCCGGCGCGATGGGCGGGTGGAGGAGATGCGCTTTCTCGTGCCCCGCGCCGAGTATGCCGCGCGCGACCGCTTCGGTTTCGTCATCGATCCTGACCGTCATAATCCCTGTGACGGTCCTTCCAGTTTTGTGGGGTGGCAAGGGAGGGATGCGTGATGGCTGCAATGCCAATCCACCATGCGCAACTGGCGCGTATGGAAGAAGCGCGGCGGCAGACGCAGCGCCAGCTCGAACTGATCGATCGCCAGGTCTTGCGCCGGATAACATCGATCCTGCCACAGCTCGCGCGCCGGCAAACCGGATATCGGCGCGGAAAGGCGCCGGATACGGGCTTCTTCCTCGAACGTTATCGCAACAATCTCGCCGCCCTGACAGCGGAGCGTCAGCCGGAAGTTGACGCGCTGACACGAAAGTTGGCTCGGCAGGATGCAGCGATAGCCGCCTTTCGCAAACGGTTCGAACCCGTTGGCGACGCGGCTCAGCCACGAGCGGAGGTCTAGCGACATGGGTACGATCGGAGACCTCGAACGGAGCGCCGGCATTGGGCCATCGTCCGCGGAACGCACCGCGTTCTGGCAGCAGTTCCACCACCTCAACGGAAAGGCGTGCCTCGACGCGGGCGTTGCGGAGCTTAAACGAATGATCGCCGCGAGGGAGGAACAGGCTGACGTTGCCTCGAGTAAGCAGCGCGCTGTTCCGAAGCGCGAAAGACTTCCTCCTTTGAGCGGTGAACAGGAAGCCGCGCTCCAGGCCTATGCCGCAAGACACGGGCGTCGCTGGAAGAGCATCCTGAACAACGTCTGGATGGGTGGCGCGCCCTATGACGATGGCGGGACACTCCGCGGTCTTCGAAACACGCACGGTCCGAGCTGGCTGCAATATTATCGGCTGCCCAAGCCGAAACCCTCGGCCGAGACCATCATCGCGCCAATTGAGCGTGCGGCGAGTTCGGGAAGTGACGACGTATAGCGTCCCGGCAGCCATCTTCCTTTCAGTACCTGGTTGGACCAGACCCCGTGCCGATTTGCCCTTCGGTTTTGCTGCGGTCTGAACCAGCGGCCGTTCGCTTCAAGGCCGCTATCCGCGCCGCCCGGCGGCCGGAGGCGCCGTCCCTCACGGAGCAGGCTTGCGGGCCTCGCAGGGCAGGATGCCCCGCTTGCCCGCAAACCGGCTCCGCTCAGCCTGTCGTCTCCGGACCTTGAAGCGCCCGTCTTCCGCCGGTTCGGGGCGACCGCACCGAAGGGCAAATCGGCACGGGGCCGGAGCCGCTTCGAGGTTGAAAGGAAGAAATCATGGCAAAGCCCGCTACCTCCCCTCGTCAATCCGCTCGCGTCGTGGCTCTGCGCAAAGGCGCAACCGTCGAAATGGTCCGGCTCACATGCCCCGACAGTGCCCAGGCGCTGAAGATCGCCGAGAGCTTCGGAACCGCGATCGTCGACAGCGACGGAATCCGCGATCTCCATGAGCGTCTGATCTCCGAGACGGCCGATGCTCTGAGCGATGGTCTCGGCGAAAAGGCCATGCAGATCCATCTGCAGCGGATCGTCGGCGCCTTCGTCGGCTCGGCGCACGGCGCAGGCCAATTCTATAGCCGCGCCGTCACCGAGGCACGCGATGCCACGGCCAAGGCTGCCAACGACGCCCGCGACGAGGACCTCGACGGCCCTGTCGGCTACGACAGTGCTGCCCAGCGCAGACGCGAGTTTGCCGCCGACATGGGCGTGCAGGCTCATGCGCTTCGGGTGGCCGCGGAGGGCGCCGTTGCAGCCTACAAGCAAATCGTCGGTGAGGCCTGGAAACCCTTCGATCGGCCCGTCGAAAACCCAGGTCACTCTCTTGATCGCAAGGCGGCCGAAGCACAGATGTCGGCCTTCGACTGAGCGCTTTCGGGCGGGGCTCCGGCCCCGCCTTTTTCCATGTCGGGAAGCAAGCGTGCCTACGGCCTTGGAAAAGGTCGCCCGATGATCTACATTATTTTCGAGATTTATCTACATGGAGACGACCCATGCCGATCAACGTCAACAATCCGGAAGCGGACGCGCTGACGCGCAAGTTCGCCGAAATGGCCGGCGTCGGCATTACCGACGCCATCGTCATTGCCATGCGGGAGGCGATCGAGCGTCGCAATCGCGCGGAGACGCCACTGCAGACTGCTGCGCGGCTGCGGGAAAAGCATGGGGTCGCGATGAGCGACGACGTCCGCAAGCCTCTTCCTCCTGAAGCCTTCGACGAAATGTGGGATGACGCCTGATGTTCGTCGATGCCTGCGCCATCATCGCGCTTCTCTCTGATGAGCCGGAAGCGGCGCGCGTCTCCGACGCCGTTGCTTCTGCCAGACATCCCTTCACATCTCCGGTCGCCATTCTCGAAACAGTCCTCGGCCTTGCACGGCCCGACAAGTTCAATCTTCCAGTGCCCGCGGTCGAAACGATCGTGATGGAATTCCTCGAAGCGCGGGAAATCGAGATTCGCGATCTTCCGCCCGCATCCGAGACGACGAGGCTCGCCCTTGTCGCTGCTCACCGCTATCGCAGCGGCCGCCATGGCCTGAACCTCGGCGATTGCCTGCATTATGCCTGTGCCAAATTCCATGGCGTGCCGATCCTCGCCACTGCGGATGAGTTCAGGTCGACCGACCTCGAAACAATTCCTTGAATCTCCTGAAGCAGTGACGCCGAGATCGGCCCGTCGCGAACCCGTCCGGCTTTTGGTCCTGGCGGAGCGAGGCGTTCGGGCAACGGCTTCGCCGTCCTCCACGTCCGTTCCGGCCTTTCGGTGCCCTCACCCCTTTCCGCTCCGCACTTTGGACCGCCGTGACGGGGTCGCGATCGGCGCGACCTCCTTGAATTGGAGGTTTGAAATGAGCAGGAAGGACGAAGGCCAGCGGGCCGACATCTACACGCGGATCACTGACAAGATCATCGAGGATCTGGAGAAAGGAGTTCGCCCATGGATGAAGCCATGGAACGCCGCGAACACGAACGGTCGTATCACCCGGCCGCTTCGCCACAACGGTCAGCCCTATTCCGGCATGAATGTGCTGCTGCTTTGGTCGGAGGGCCTGGCCCGTGGATATTCCTCGCCGATGTGGATGACATTCAAGCAGGCGCTTGAACTGGGATCGGCCGTGCGGAAGGGCGAGACCGGCTCGACCGTCGTGTTCGCGAGCCGCTTCACGAAGTCGGAGACCGACCGCAACGGCAACGATGTCGATCGGGAAATTCCCTTTCTGAAGGCGTACTTCGTCTTCAACGTTGACCAGATCGACGGTCTGCCGGACCACTATTACCATCGGCCGACACCGGTCCTCGATCCGATTGAGCGGATCGAGATTGCCGATCGCTTCTTCCGCGACACTGGCGCCGTCATCCGGCATGGCGGATCGCAGGCATATTATTCGCCGGTGACCGACCACATCCAGATGCCGCCGTTCGAGACCTTCCGGGATGTGGAGTCCTACTACGCGACCCTTGGACATGAGGAAATTCATTGGGTTGGAGCCAAAGATCGTCTTGATCGCGATCTGTCGCGCTACGCGAAGGACCGGACGGAGCGCGCCCGCGAGGAATTGATTGCCGAACTCGGCAGCTGCTTTCTCTGCGCGGACCTCGGGATTGCTCCAGAGCTGGAGCCGCGACCGGATCACGCCTCTTACCTTCAGTCGTGGCTCACCGTTCTCTCAAATGACAAGTGGGCGATCTTTCAGGCGGCAGCGCATGCGCAGCGTGCAGTCAGCTATCTTCACGGTCTGCAGCCGTCCGCGGAAGGTGCCGACAAGGCGGCGGCATAGGCGTGCTTTGAATCAGGGACGGTCGCCAGTACCGACGGCCGTCTCTCTGATTGGCTCTGGTTCGGTTTGCGGATGCTGGTTCAGGGTGAGGTCCAACGTGCCCCAGATCGATGACTTCGTGGCATCGGACTTGGGTTTGCGAGACGGCTTCCTCTCGACGATGAACGGTTTTGTCTGCTGACGCATAAATCCTCCTGGGCGACGAATCGCGCCTGAACGATATCGCGCACGCCACCGAACACAACAGGCTGTCATTCCAAGTTTCATACCGACGGTTTCGACGGCATGCCGTCGCCATTCGCGACAAAAGGATTCCCACCCTCCCCCGCCTGTCCAGGTTGTTTGTAAGGAAAACACTTCGCCACATGGGTTGTTGCGGAATGCTGCGTCGCACAAATATAGGATGCGAGGATATCAACTGGAAGGGGCAGGCTGTGGAAAAATACGTGGGCGCGAAGCTGCATGGCATTCGAGTGACCGACGCAAAGCTGAACTACCACGGCTCGATCACGATCGATGCGGACTTCTGCCGGGAGGTCGGTCTGAAACCGCTGGAATATGTGGAAATCTGGAACAAGATGTCCGGAGCAAGGATCAGCACTTACGTGCTCTACGGTGATCCGGGCTCCAGGTGCTGCATTCTTAACGGTGCGGCCGCTCGCACGTGCCAGCAAGGCGATGAGATTATCATCGCGTCCAGCGTCTTTTGCGAAATCGATGACATCATCAAGCTCAAGCCACGCGTGCTGGTCTTCGGAGAAAACAATGAAATCGTCGACAGGATCACCTACGAGGTCTTTCGCCGTGCAGACAATTCTCTCGACATGGCCGTGAGCTCCGAGCTGCCCGACAACAGCTACGGATTTCCGGCCTCCATTTCCGGATAGCCTGATGCAGTCGGACGGCGTCCCTGGACGTTTGCCGATGTGGATTGCCACGACACCGTTTTCGCCTATTGCCGTTGCCCTTCAGGGGAGCCATTGTCCCGTCCCTTTACCTGACGTTAGCGGCGCTCCATTTGCGGGCTCGATGAGGCATGTCTGACCGGAGAGCGGCGTCGCCTCGATCGTCCTCCCGCAACGGCCATTCGAAACTTTCTTCCCCTGCCGACTTCGTCGCCATTCCTCGCGCGACAACAAAGTTGCTCCCGGCCGCCCTCCATTTCATTTCGGCCCTCTGGGTGCGGTCCGATCGTCCCCGGTCCTTGCGACAGCCATCGAGGCCGCAATGGAGCGGCCCGAAACAGCAAAAGGAACTTGGACAATGGCTACCATCGGCACCTTCACCTCCACCGAAAACGGCTTCTCCGGCTCGATCCGCACCCTCGCCCTCAACGTCAAGGCCCGCATCGCCCGCGTCGAAAACCCCTCCGACAAGGGGCCGCACTTCCGCATCTACGCCGGCAACGTCGAGCTCGGCGCCGCCTGGCAGAAGACCTCCGAGCAGGGCCGCGACTATCTCTCGGTCAAGCTCGACGACCCGAGCTTCCCCGCCCCGATCTACGCAACGCTGGCCGAAGTCGAAGGCGAAGATGGCCTGCAGCTGATCTGGTCACGCCCCAACCGCGACTGAGGTTCTCGAGGCTCCGCCGATCCGGCGGAGCCTCTCCCGCCAAAGTGAGAAGCCGGCACCAGGCATCGAGCCAGGTTCCGGCTTTTTGGTGCCATGCGGAAACGGGGATAGCCGCTCAGATTTCCTGATGGTGCCGGGCCGGGCCGACGGCATCAAGGACGAGCGGTTAACCCCCAAATTTCAGGCCCGGTCCTGCGGCCCGATCCAGAAATTCGGCTCCCCCACTCGCCGCCTCCGGCGGTCGCTATCGCGATCCCTGACCCCGCCATCCCGTCCCGCCCTGCGAGCTCGTCTTTCACGAACTCAAGGAGATGAGATCATGACGATCGAACAGCACATCGAAGAACTGCGGGCCGAGCTGAACAACGCATGCGACGCGGCCGAGCGCCGCCAGATCGAGGGCGAGCTTGAACTTGCACGGGCCGAGCTCGCCGTGCAACTGGCCGAGCAGGTCGGCACCATCAAGGCCGAGCCGCCCTTCTGAGGCGGCTTCTCTTCTCATTTCAGAGCCGAGCTTCGTCGGCGATCACCGTCTCCGATTCCAGCGCTTTCCGCCCGAGGAACAACCGCGCCATCGCATCTCTCCTTTCGACACAGCTGTCATCTACGTCAGGGGATGTTGCAGTCCTCGCGTCACGCCGCAACCTTGCGCCACCAGAATTTTCCCCACCGCATGCGGCTCCTCGCCCAGTCAAAATTCAGGCGGCTCCAGGTTCTCCGCTCGCGCTTCGACCGTTCCGGTGCGGCCCTCCTCCGAGGTCTGCTTTCGATCCCCGCGATATCAGCAATTCGAAAGGAGAACCTACCATGCAACAACTCGCAAAGTTCCTTGCAGCCACCGGCCGCCGGCTCGGTAATCTCGGGAGAGTGATCTGTCACTTCTTCCGCAAGGGAAAGCTCGGGCTGAAGCTCGCGATCAAGATTCCGTTCTTCGTCGAGATCGAGCTCAACTTCGAGACCGACTGGAATAGGCGCGAATGACGCGCCATGGCCGCCCTCGGCGGCCCTTTTCCTTCGTTCCGGCTCGGGCGTCATCGTTGGTCAGCTGAGAGGACGCTGGGCAAAAGTCCTCGGTCGATAGCCGCGAGCTCGCTTCTGCCGCGTCAGGTCGAGGAACAGTCTGACCGCTTCTTCCTCCCGCCCGAAATGGTGCACCATCATTTGTCCAGAGGTCCCGATCCGCCCCCAGCGTCGCGTCAGGCAGGTTTCCCCGAAAAGCGATATGGAAATCTGCATGGCGTAAAAGCGGGCCATGTTCTTCGCCGTGTCGGTTCGCTCGATGTAGAGCTGGTAAGGTTGCGTGACCATGTTCGCAGAGTCGCCGATCCGTGCCCGAGCGTCCAACGACAGTTTTGAATCGTTCGAGGCCAACCGATTCATTGCGGTGATGTTTCTCAAAACCTGAGCGATTGTCTGGGCGAGTCGGCGCAGCCGCACGGCTCTAGTCGCTGTGGCTCCCGGAGCCCAGTCGGTCTCCGCGCATTCGCGTGACGATCCTCTCGCGGATGGCACAGGGCCAACCTCGCGCGATCAGTTGCAGTATCCCGAGCGCTCCGGACATGGCCGTGCAAGTCATCCGAGAGTGGATCCGACGACTTCATTCAAACTTTAATTTAATTTTCATTCTCTCTGAATAATTATTATTGCAATCAGGTTCAACTAGGCAAAGCACCTGCGGATCAGGCACTGCAGCGCAATGAGAGAAAGTCAGAGACATGGCAGAAATTATCGACTTCCCCTTGGAGCGCAGCCTCAGCACCGAACAACGTGCACTGATCGACCAGATGGAAGAAGAAGGCGGCCGCTTTCTCAAGGCGACGGAGAGCCTGCTTGGCGTCCTGCGGCAAGCTGAACGTACGCAGAAGGCAATTCTCGCCTACCAAGCCGAGATCAAAGGCCGGAGCGGAGGAACGGCGCAGGTAGCCAGTCGCGAAGCGGGCGACGGTTCCGCAGCTGGCGACTATCGCGGCAGCACTATCCGATATGCATCCGATGACTGAAGTTTTTCGAGTGGGTGACGATCGTCGCCATCGTGGCCATACGTGAGGGGACAGACCGTGCTTGGGTTCGCAAAACAAAAACAATATGCTCTCCTCTTGGGAGCAGCACTCCTCCTTGGCCACAGCGCAAGAGCGCAAGACATAGACTTGATGAACGGGGTGGTAGCCCGCCCTGGTGACAAGGACACAATACCCGCAGAAAAATTCAAGAAGGCGAGCCCCTGGAAAATCGGGATGAGCCACTTTGGCGTCAACGCCAACACATGGGCTGCCCAAATGGCCGCTGAATCGCAAGCCGCTGCCAAGAGTGATCCGCGCATTTCTCAGTTCGTGCTGCTCGACGCCAATCTCAGCCAGGCCAAGCAGATCGCCGATATCGATGAGCTGATCGCCCAGAAGGTCGATGCCATCATCGTGACACCGGTCTCTCCGACCTCCGCAGATGCTGGTATCGAAAAAGCGGTCAATGCCGGCATTCCCGTCATCGTCCATACGGGCCTTACCAAAACCGACAAATTCACCGTCGATATTCAAGGCGGCGGCGAGAACTTCGGAAAGGTCTCGGGAGAGTTCCTGGTCAAGGAACTCGGAGGCAAGGGCAATATCTGGGTCCTGCGCGGACTGCCGACTCATCCCGAAGACATCAACCGCTACAAGGGCCTGCTCGAAGCCATCAAGGGCACCGATATCAAGATCGTGGCCGAAGATGCCGGTCTCTGGTCGTATGATTACGGCCACAAGGTTTGCGAGACCTTCTATCTCGAAAACCCGAAGGTCGACGGCATCTGGTCATCGGGCGCCGACATGAGCCGCGCCTGCATGGATGTCTTCCAGCAATATGGCGCGAAGGTTCCGCCGATCACCGGTGAGGTGAACAACGGATTTCTCCAGAAATGGATCGACAGCGGGGTTGATGCCATCGCCACCGAATACGGGCCGGAACAAGGGGCCGCAGCTGTTCGCGCTGCCGTCGCGCTGCTCGATGGCAAAGCCATTCACAAACGCTATGTCTATGAGCCCGACGGCTGGGACATCCAGAAGGCAAAGGCGAATTACCGCGCTGACCTGTCGGAGAAGTTCTGGATGCCAAGCAGCCTGACCGACACCGATCTTAAGGCCCTGTACGGCAAGTAAGACAAATGCCTGCCCCGCGTTACCGCGGCTCGATGAACGTCAGAAGTCGATGTCATCACGAAACTATTCGAACCACCCCAGCGAGCGTGGCGTGATCAAAGCGCCCACTGTCGCCCCGAATCCAAGGAGCCGTCTTCGATGACACCAGCAACAGCGAAATCCAACGACCGACGTAATTTCGGGATCGCCGGACGCTTGACGGCGGCATTTGTCGGCATTGCTGCCCTCGCCGCCATCGCCGGCGCCTCCTCGTCCTGGTATTCGATGAAAAGTTCCGGCATCGTCAAGGAACTCGGCGATCGAACCCTCCCAACCGTCACCGAATCCCTCGCCTTCGCGCAAGAAAGCGCCATCCTTCTCGCAGAGGCGCCCAATCTCGTCTATGAGCCGGATCTCGCTTCGCTCGACGCAAGTTCGAAGCGCCTGGAAGCCATCCTCGCCGGTCAAAGCGGTCGACTGACGGCTTTGCGCGACCTTGGCGTGGCGCCGGAACTGCTCGATTCGGTCGAGAAGACGAGCCAAAGCCTCGAACCAAAGCTCAATCAGCTGACAGCCATATCTTCCGACCGGATCAAGGCGAAATTCCGCATGCAGGAGGGCGTGGCTCGCGCTCTGTCCCGTTACAAGTCCCTGGCGTCAATGCTCCGCAACGCGCAGGTCGGAGCGGTGGACAGCAGTATCGAGCGATCGCGTGCCCTGACCGATCTCCAGATGGCGGCCGCCGAGATATCGACACTGATATCGGCGATACCGGATGCGTCAGACACCGAACTGGCCGCAGTCAAGGATCAATATGATGCGACTGGCAAGGAGATTGACAGCATCCTCGCGCGGCTGAAAGCTTCAGGCGGTAGTGCTGCGATGCAACAGCTTGTCACGGCTCTCCAGAATGAGGGTGGAGGTCCTGAAGGCCTGTTTGCGCTTCGATCCGCCCAGGCCAAGGTCAACGGTCAGATCGCAGATATGCTGAATGATCTGACGGTGACCTCCATCATCCTTGGCGTCGACGTCAAATTGATCGCGGCGAAGGAAAAGCAGGCCGCCCGAAATGCTGCGGAATTGTCTCGGGGGATGACCCAGCAGACTGTCGCCGTCAATGCGGCAACGAGCTTTCTGGTGATTGCAGCCGCGCTTGCCGCCCTGTTCTACGTCCGGCGTTTCGTGACGCGGCGGCTGATCAGGCTTGCGACGGTCATGGGCCGTATCGCCTCCGGTGATCATTCCACTCAGGTTCCCATGTCCGGTCGCGACGAGATAACGGACATGGCCGGCGCTGTCGAAGTGTTCCGCGCCAATGCGGTCGCCAATATTCGCCTCGAGCAGGAAGCGGAAGAACAGCGAAACCTGACGGAAGACGATCGTCGCCGTAAGGCTGAAAGCGATCGCCTCCGGGCAGAAGCCATGGCCCAAGCCACCCAAGGTCTCGGCAAAGGGCTCAAGCACCTTTCTGCGGGTGATTTGACGTTCCGTCTCTCCGAGCCCTTCGCGGATGAATTCGAGACGCTGCGCGCCGATTTCAATGGCGCGGCCGGCCAGCTTGCCGAGACGCTGCGCTCCGTCGCCGACGCGGCCAACGCCATCGATAGCGGCAGCCGCGAGGTTAGCATCAGCGCCGATGATCTCTCCAAGCGCACCGAGCAGCAGGCCGCGTCGCTGGAAGAAACGGCGGCGGCGCTCGACCAGATCACCGTGAATGTCGCCAATTCTTCCAAGCGGGCCGACGAAGCCCGCAGGATCGCCGCCCAGGCCAATACCAGTGCCTCCCAATCCGGCCAAGTGGTGGCGAGTGCTGTCGACGCCATGGAGAAGATCGAGCAATCGTCGAAGCAGGTCTCCAACATCATCGGCGTCATCGACGAAATCGCGTTCCAGACCAATCTACTTGCGCTCAATGCCGGCGTCGAAGCGGCCCGTGCCGGCGAGGCCGGCAAAGGCTTCGCGGTTGTTGCACAGGAAGTGCGTGAACTCGCGCAACGCTCCGCCAAGGCCGCCAGAGAGATCAAGGAGCTGATCCGCAACTCCTCCGTCGAGGTGGAGAATGGCGTGAAGCTCGTCAGCGAGACCGGGACTGCCCTGAAAACCATCGAGGGCTACATCGTCACCGTCAACCAGCATATGGACTCGATCGCGACATCGGCCCGGGAACAATCGGTCGGTCTCGCGGAGGTGAATACCGCCGTCAACCAGATGGATCAGGTCACGCAGCAGAATGCGGCCATGGTCGAGGAGAGCAATGCGGCGAGCGCGACCCTTGCCGGTGAAGCAGGACGGCTTCGCGACCTGATCAGCCAGTTCCAGTTTGGCGAAGCCATGCGCCGGCCGGCGTCCCTCACCGAGGCGAGCCCATCCAGCCGGCCGGTCGCATCGCCCGCGCGCCGGATCGTCGGCGCCGTCGCCAAGGCCTTTTCCGGCAACGCCGCCGTCAAGCAGACCTGGGAAGAGTTCTGAGCGGAGCTGAAGGTGCACTGACTGAAGGTCTTTTGGCCATCAGAGCTGGCAAGCGGTCGCGTCCTTTTCAGGACGCGGTCCTATCTCTCTCTGACGTCCTATCTTGCACCCGCCGTTCCGGCGTCAATGACATCGCGGCCCCTCCAATTTTCCCCGCACCGCAAGCGGCACAGAGAAAGTCGGTTCCTCCGCTCGCCGCACGGCGGCCGCGTTCAGCGGTCCCTGACCCCTCACGGACTTCGGTGCGGACACTTTTCGCCAGAAAACGAAAAGGAGACCCTGATGACACAGCATCACATCACACAGCCGGTTAGCGAAGAGCGGAAACTTGCGGATCAGCAGCCGACCGGGCTTGAACATCTGCGCAGCAGTTTCGATGCTGAAGTGCACCTTCCCGCCGATATCTCGCGCGAGTTTCTGTCTGCGGCGCTGCTTTGGGCCATCGACAACAAGGTCGATTTCGGTTTGTTCCACGAGCCCGGAAAGATCATCATCGCGCACTTCGGTGGTGATGAGATCTACCTCCCCTCCCGGTGGTCCGACAAACGATGGCACATCGGCCTTGAGGACAAGGAGCCTTTCGACCCGGGCGATTGAAGCCCAGACCAGAGGCGGCTTACCGCCTCTGGTCTTTGCCTTTCGCTTGAGCCGTTCCTGCCGGATCGACCAGCCGAGCCGGCTATGATCCCAAGCCCCATCTCTCTCTCCTGACAGCGGACGATGATGATGGTTGTCATTTCCCCTGGCACCAGCCATGTCGCGCGCCATCCCATGGCCGGGCAAGGCCTTCCTTGATCAAAACATCGCCCAGAGAATTGCCCGCACGCGATACGGTTCGAAGTTTACGTCCATACTTGTCCTCGTCGCGGAAGCCGGCCGACAGCGAAAACTTTCCGGCGTTGAGCAGCGTTAGTAGTCGCGACTTTGCCGCTTCACCTTTGATCCGTTCAGCTTCGCAGCGGGGCGGGCTGAGTTCGGGCGTATCGATGTCGGCGATGCGGATTTTCTTGCCCTCGAACCAGAAGGTGTCGCCGTCGACGACGCAGTTCGTGCGATGGCTGTCGCCGCAGATCACGAACGACGCCGATTGGCTGTCTTGCGCAGGCGCTTTGACGAAAGCCGCAGCGATGTCGAGATGGCCATTGCGATCAAGATAGAGCCAGCCCGCGGCGCCGATCACCACGGCCCAGACAATCGCGGTCGGAAAGCCTCGGCCGCGATCGTGACCATGACGACGCGGCGTCGATCGCGAGTCATTAATGCCGGGACGGTCGTTGGCGACCTTCCGATTTTTCCTGAACGGGATGACGTTCTTTTGCGCCAAGCTTTTCATTCCTCTTCGGCGGCAGAGGTTACAGCCGGTTTGGTTTCATAGGCGTTTACCGCAGACGCCGAATTCGAACCTTCCTTCTCCCTTCCGCCCATCGAATGAAACCGGTTCTCGCCGACGCAGGCTCTCATATCGTTGCGCCGGAACCAGATGGCGCGCCCGCATCTGAGCGGTGCATTGCCGGCCGTGAACACGATCTGCTCGTCGGCCCGCATGCGCAGAACCTCATGCGGCTGGATAAGCGGTCTGGCGGCAAGCTGCTTCGAGCGTGTTCGCGATGATCCCCTTGCCTGGGAACTGCGGCTGACCTGGTCGATCTCGACCGTGGTCATGCCGCAACGTTTCGAGATGTAGTCGGCGGTCTCGGGATCGTTAATTGCGGCGAACGAGATCCAGCTGGCACTCTCGAACCACTTGCTTGCCGCGTCGCGGCCGCCATAGGTTTCGCGCATCTGGCCGATCGACTGATAGATCATCGTCAGCGTGATTCCGTATTTGCGGCCGGCGTCGCGCGCAGTCTCGAGGATCCGCATGTAACCGAGGCGGGCGACCTCATCGAGAAGAAACAGCGCGCGCCCTTCAAGCTTTCCGTCGCGATTATAGATCGCGTTGAGAAGCGAGCCGATGACGACACGCGCAAGACCGGAATGAGTCTCCAACGTCTTGAGGTCGATGTTGATGAAGACGTCGGTATTTCCCGCGGCGATGTCGCTGGTCGAGAATTTCCGTCCGGACACCAGGGCGGCATAATTCGGATAGGAAAGCCAATGCGTTTCCTTGACCGCATTGGCATAGACGCCGGAGAAGGTTTCCGGCGTCATATTGACGAAGGCAGCGACGTTCTCCTTCACGAAATCCGAACCCGAATTGTCGTAGATGTCCTGCAGGCGCTTGCGCAAGGTCGGTTCCGGCTCCGACAGGTTCATGCGCACCCGGCGAAGCGTCTGGTCCTTCTCGTCCATGTGACCGGACAGGCAGACATCGGCGATGAGCGCGGTGAGCAACTGCAGGGCTGACGCGCGAAAGAAGTCGTCACGGACACCGCGCGCGCCGCCGCTGTCGCTCATGATCCACGATGCGACAGAGGCAATATCCTCTTCCTTCGTTCCGCCGAAACGGCCGACCCAGTCCAGCACGTTGAAGCCCATGTCCGACTTCCTCGGGTCGAGGACGAACACGTCCCTTCCCGCTCCGCCGCGATGCGCGGAGACCATCGGGGCGACCTCGTTCGACGGATCGAGCACGATCAGCGTGCCGCCCCATTTGAGTGCCGTCGGGATGGTCACCGACGTCGTCTTGAAACCACCGGACCCCGCAAAGACGATCCCGTGCGACGAGCCGAATGAGCCATCGAAGCACAGCAACGGCGACTTGCCGCCGGCGCCCCAGGTCTCCGCGCTATCGGCTCGAAATGCCAATGCCGCGACGCTGTCCTTGTCGACCCGATAGCGCTCGCCGATGACGATGCCGCCGGAATCGGAAAACAGCTTCGCCGCCTCTGGCGGCTTCATCCAGTCGGCTTCGCCATGCAGTGCCCTCTTGCCCTGAATGCGCTTTGGCTCGGCCCTTGCGAATGCCGCATTGCCGATGAACGCAACGCGGAGTGCGAAGCAGGCACACATGAACGCTGCGCCTACTCCAATCGACGTTGCCGGATCGAGATAGGCGAAGACCGTCTTGCCGGTTGGCAGCGTCTTCGTGAAAGCGGCAAGGCGTATGGTTTCGCGGGTAGCCGCGATCAGGATCGTTCCACTGCATCCCGCAACGACGCCCCAGCCTGCCTGCTTGATGCTGATCGCGCCGGCACTTGCGAACAAGAACACGATACCGATCGCCGCGCTGGCGACATAGGGCAGCGCGATGCCCGCACGCCCCCATGCCAAGCGTGCGGCCTCGGTCTTCCCGAAGCCGGAAATCCACTGCTCGATCCCCGTCATCCCGATGACGACCAGGATCATCAGCGCCGCCGGCCCGACGACGAGCGCAATCCTATTGATCGTCATTGCCAAAGGCCTCCGCGCCGATTGCCGTGAGCCTGGATCGCTCGCCCTCATCACCCTTGATTCGGCGGGCGACATCGATCAGCGCGCCCAGCAACAGCGCGCGCTTCTCGTAACGCAGCCCGGCCTTGACGATCAGGCCGCCGAGCTCGATCTTTTCCCGCGTTTCCTTCTTGCGGGCGTCGGATGTCATCGTCCTCGCCATACGCTCAAGCCTCGCCAGTGCTGCCCGCGCCCGCACCAGAGGAGTCCGCCGGCGTCGACGTTGCGCCGCTGCTATCGCCGGCACCCTTTTTCCCTCCGTTCGTAGCGCCCTTCCCTCCCCCTTGGCCTCCGCGAAACCGCGTCGCCACTTCCTCGAAAGCGGCCTGCAGCTCCCCTTCCTCAATCTCGATCTCGCCAAGGCCGGCCTTGAGCGCGATCCGGCCGATCCGCTCGGCTTCTCTTGTCTCGGCGACCTTGAGCTGCTCCTGCAACTTGGCGATTTCGTCGCGGATTTTCGAGGCAGGTTTTTTCATGTCCGATCGTCTCCATGGCTGAGAAAGCTTGTCTTTCGAAGCCAGTCTTTCCGAACGGAGTGCGGAACGCACTACTGTGAATCCTACAATCGCCAAGGGCGATTCTTTGGTGAATGATCCCGGCCGTTCCGAAGGAGCGGCTTCCAAGGGCGCAATTATACGTCGCTCACGCGACGCCCTTGCTTGGTCCGGCCTCCCGCTCCCGACGAACCCGTTGATTTCGTTTGCAACCGGGAAAGAACTCCGCCGTGGCCGTCCCCCATTTCTCCGTCAGCGTCGTCGCCCGCGGCTCCGGCCGCAGCGCTGTCCTGTCGGCGGCCTACCGGCACTGCGCGAAAATGGAATACGAGCGGGAAGCGCGAACGATCGATTACACCCGCAAGCTGGGGCTGTTGCACGAAGAGTTTGTGATTCCGGCAGACTCGCCCGAATGGGTGCGCAGCATGATTGCAGATCGCTCAGTCGCGGGAGCATCCGAAGCCTTCTGGAACAAGGTGGAGGCATTCGAGAAGCGATCCGATGCGCAGCTCGCCAAGGATGTCACCATTGCCCTGCCGCTCGAGCTGACATCCGAGCAGAATATCGCTCTCATGCGCGACTTTGTGGAGAGGCACATCACGGCGAAGGGGATGGTCGCCGACTGGGTCTATCACGACGCCCCCGGCAATCCGCATGTCCACCTGATGACGACATTGCGGCCGCTCACCGAAGATGGGTTCGGTTCGAAGAAGGTCGCTGTGCTCGGTCGGGACGGCAAACCGATCCGCAATGATGCAGGCAAGATCGTCTATGACCTGTGGGCCGGTAGCACTGAGGACTTCAACGCTTTCCGCGACGGCTGGTTTGCCTGCCAGAACAAACATCTGGCGCTCGCCGGCCTCGATATTCGCATCGATGGCCGCTCCTTCGAAAAGCAGGGTATCGACCTCGAGCCGACCATTCACCTCGGCGTCGGCGCCAAAGCCATCGAGCGCAAGGCCGAGCAATCCGACGGGAAGCAGGAGACCGCGCCTCCCAAACTCGAACGCATCGAGCTTCAGGAAGCTCGTCGTAGCGAGAATGCACGCCGCATCCAGCGCCGCCCCGAGATCGTGCTTGAGCTGATCACGCGGGAGAAGAGCGTCTTCGACGAACGTGATGTTGCGAAGGTGTTGTATCGCTATATCGACGATGCCCGTCTCTTCCAAAGCCTGATGGTGAGGATTCTGCAGAGCCCGGAAGCGCTCAGGCTCGAGCGCGAGCGAATGAATCTTGCGACCGGGGTCCGAGAGCTGGCGAAATACACGACCCGGGAGATGATCCGGCTTGAAGCCGAGATGGCCAACCGCGCTATCTGGCTTTCCGCTCGCGCCTCCCATGGTGTCCGTGAGGCGGTGCTGCAGGCGACCTTTGCACGCCATTCTCGTCTATCGGATGAGCAGCGGACGGCGATCGAACATGTCGCCGGCGGAGAGAGGATCGCCGCCGTGATTGGTCGTGCCGGCGCCGGCAAGACGACGATGATGAAGGCTGCCCGTGAGGCGTGGGAAGCAGCCGGCTATCGTGTGGTCGGCATAGCACTGGCCGGCAAAGCAGCCGAGGGATTGGAGAAGGAAGCGGGCATCCCATCGCGCACGCTGTCGTCGTGGGAGCTTCGCTGGAACCAGGGTCGCAACCAGCTCGACAACAAGACTGTCATCGTACTCGACGAGGCCGGCATGGTGTCGTCACGGCAGATGGCGCTGTTGGTCGAGACGGTGACCAAGGCCGGCGCCAAACTTGTCCTCGTCGGCGATCCCGAACAACTCCAGCCGATCGAAGCGGGTGCCGCCTTTCGCGCCATTGCCGCTCGCATCGGCTATGCCGAACTCGAAACGATCTACCGTCAGCGCCAGCAATGGATGCGCGATGCCTCGCTCGATCTCGCTCGTGGCAATATCCGCAAGGCTGTCGACGCCTATACCGCTCATGGTCGAATGATTGGCTTGAGACTGAAGGACGAGGCGGTCGAGAGCCTGATCGCAGCGTGGGACCGCGACTACGACCCCTCGAAGACCAGCCTGATCCTCGCGCACCTTCGCCGTGATGTGCGAATGCTCAACGATATGGCGCGCGCCAAGTTGGTCGAACGCGGTGTCGTCGCAGAAGGATTTGCATTCAAGACGGAGGACGGACACCGCAAATTTGCGCCGGGAGATCAGATCGTGTTCCTCAAGAACGAGGGCAGCCTCGGCGTTAAGAACGGCATGCTCGCAAAGGTGCTCAAAGCCGCTCCTGGCCGGGTCGTCGCCGAGGTTGGTGAAGGAGAGCACCGCCGTCAGGTTACTATCGAGCAGCGCTTCTACAACAATCTCGATCACGGTTATGCCACGACGATCCACAAGAGCCAGGGGGCGACCGTCGACCGGGTGAAGGTGCTTGCGTCACTGTCGCTCGACCGGCATCTGACCTACGTCGCGATGACCCGCCATCGTGAAGATCTCGCCGTCTACTACGGCAGTCGCTCCTTCGCGAAATCCGGCGGCCTCATCCCGATCCTATCGCGCCGAAACGCCAAGGAGACGACCCTCGATTACGAGCAGGCGTCGTTCTATCGCCAGGCGCTGCGCTTCGCGGAAGCCCGGGGCCTGCACCTCATGAATGTCGCCCGGGCGGTCGCGCGCGATCGCCTGGAATGGACCATTCGGCAGAAACAGAAGCTGGTCGGCCTCGGCGCCCGTCTTGCCGCAATTGCAACGAAACTCGGTTTCGTCGGCAACTTCAAAAACTCCCCAATCCAGAACCCGATCAAGGAGGCCAAGCCCATGGTGTCAGGCATCACCACCTTCCCTAAATCGTTCGAGCAGGCTGTCGAGGACAAGCTCGCCGCCGACCCCGGCCTCAAGAAACAATGGGAGGACGTCTCGACCCGCTTCCACCTCGTCTACGCGCAGCCGGAGGCTGCCTTCAAGGCAATCAATGTCGACGCGATGGTCAAGGACCAATCGGTCGCGAAGTCCACTCTCGCGAAGGTCGCCGACGCCCCCGAAAGTTTCGGTACGCTAAAGGGCAAGCCCGGTCTTCTTGCCAGCCGTGCCGAGAAGCAGGACCGGGAAAAAGCCATCGCCAATGTCCCGGCACTTGGCCGCAATCTTGAACGCTATCTTCGTGAGCGGGCCGAGGCCGAATTGAAGCATGAGACGGAGGAGCGCGCGGTCCGGCTCAAGGTTTCGGTCGACATCCCTGCGCTCTCGCCAGCGGCCAAGCAGATGCTCGAACGCGTCCGCGATGCCATCGATCGCAACGATCTCCCTGCCGGCCTTGAATATGCGTTGGCCGACAAAATGGTGAAAGCTGAACTCGAAGGTTTCGCGAAGGCTGTGTCCGAGCGTTTCGGAGAACGGACCTTCCTGCCTCTCGCCGCGAAAGACACCAACGGCAAGGCCTTCGAGACCGTTACAGCGGGCATGACGGCTGGCCAGAAGGCTGAGGTCCAGTCTGCGTGGAATTCCATGCGGACGGTCCAGCAGCTTGCCGCTCATGAACGAACGACGGAGGCGCTTAAGCAGGCTGAGACACTGCGCCAGACGAAGAGCCAAGGGCTCTCCCTGAAATGACGGCGGCAGCTAGAGCGCGCCAGGCGATAACCGCGCAACAACGACGAGCGGCCGTGATCCTCTCGGCCACGACGTTGGCCGCTATCGTGCTGGTGGCGACTGCCCTCGCCGGCGGTTATCGCATCAATCTGACCCCGAGCGAGCCACTCGGCCTGTGGCGTATCGTTCCGCTCGGTCGCCCCGTTGCTGTCAGTGACCTAGTGTTCGTTTGCCCACCGGCAACCGCGGAAATGCGGGAGGCGCGAGCGCGCGACTATCTCCGTTCCGGTTCCTGCCCGGGTGGCGTCGCCCCGTTGATCAAGACGGTGATCGCCGTCGCAGGCCAGCATGTCGAAATCGGCGCCAGCGTGATTGTCGATGGGCGGGTGGTTGCCTCTTCCAGCCTCGCGCCACGAGACGGAAAGGGGCGGCCGCTGGCGCCGTTTCCGAGTGGCATCGTTCCGCCAGGACATCTCTTCCTGCATTCGGCGTTCCCGGGCTCCTTCGACTCCCGGTACTTCGGTCCGGTGCCCGCTTCAGGCATTCTCGGCCTAGCGCAGGAGATCCTCACCTATGCGCCGTGAGTTTCTTCGGGCGACGCAGCTGATAGTCGCTTCGATCGCGATCGGCGTGGTGGGCTGGAGCGGCCACGCGTTGCTTCTGCCCGTCGCCCTGGCGTTTCCCGTTCTTTGGTCGATGGCGCAAACGAGGGCGGTCGCGGCCCTTGTCTCGGCCAGCTATTTTCTGGCCGCATCTCGTGGCCTGCCGCAAGGCGTCGCTGCCTTCTATTCGTCTGATATCTGGCCGGGGCTGCTCCTCTGGCTGTGCGCGTCCTCGAGCTTCGTCGCCGTGCATACGGTCCTGTGGACCGGGATCGCCGGCATTCGTCCGTTCCGCTATCTCCTTGCGGCCGTCATCATGGCCGTCCCGCCGTTCGGCATCACGGGCTGGGCGCATCCTGTCACGGCCGCTGGAGTTTTGTTTCCGGGATGGGGATGGTGGGGACTGGGCTGGATGACAGCTGGCCTTGCGGGCCTCGTAACCCGCATATGGCCAGCTGTCGCCATCGCCTTGACCGGCTTTTGGCTATGGTCCGCCGCAATCTGGACCGACCCGAGACTACCGGAAGCCTGGCGCGGCGTCGATCTGGAAATGGGCGCTTCGCTTGGCCGCGACACCGGTCTTCGACGCCAGCATGACCTGATCGCAACGGTGCGCGACGCTGCCGGCGATGGCACCCGCTTTGTGGTGTTGCCAGAAAGTGCGCTCGGCTTCTGGACGCCGACCGTGGAGCGTCTATGGACGGGCGCACTTGCCGATGGCGATGCCACCGTCATCGCCGGCGCCGTGGTAGTCGACGCAGACGGCTACGACAATGTCCTCGTCTCGATCGACGGCAAGGGTCGCCGCATCCTTTATCGCGAACGCATGCCGGTTCCCGGCTCGATGTGGCAGCCATGGCGATCCTGGTTTGGGGAGAGCGGCGGCGCCCGGGCGGATTTCTTCGCGAACCCAATCGTCACTATCGGTGCCGGCCGGGCCGCACCACTGATCTGCTACGAGCAACTGATCGTTTGGCCGGTCCTGCAGTCGATGCTGCACGATCCGGACGCCATCCTCGCCGTCGGAAACGGCTGGTGGACCGAAGGCACGTCGATCATTGCCATACAGCGCGCCGCGACTACCGCCTGGGTAAAACTCTTCGCAAAGCCGCTCGTCATTGCCTTTAACACCTGAAAGGAGACACTATGCTGGACGCCGCCCTGATCAAAGAATGCGCCGACCCTTCCCTAAAACCCGCGATCGTCGAACGGTTCGTGGTATCAGCAGGCTCGGCTGATCCCCTCGCCGTCACCGTCAAATCCGGTGGCCGTTTGATCCTCGTGCCAAAAGCTGCGTCGGCTGACGAGGCGATGGTGATCGTGCGGCAATATGCTGGTCAGGCGGTGGTCCGCGTCGGTCTCACGCAGTTTCCCGCCGGCGTTGGCGTCAAGGAAGCGAGTGATCTCAAACCGGACCTCGTCGATGCCTGCCAGAACCTCCGCAAAGGCACGGCGATGTTCGCCAAGGTGCTCCGGATCGTCGCGAAATGGTATGGCAACCCGACGAGCAAAGATGTCTTCCCGCAGATCTTCGAGGATGCGGTCTACGCATGGAAGACCGGCGAGTTCGAGGGCGTCAGTGTGTTTCAGGCGGAGGATCCGGGAACGGCAGTTGAAGTGCCGCAGCAAAGCGAGGAGAAGATCCCCGACGAGGAAGAGAGCGCCGAACCGAAACCAGGAGAGCAAGAGCCTGAGACGGTGCAGGATGTTGGCCGAGCGGGGATGCGGATCGACCTCTCACACATTGGAGGCCAAAAATAGATTGACTTCGTTTCGCCGGGGGCAGCGAGGCGAGTATTGAGGTTCAAAGCAGAAAATTAGTGTAACTCAAATGCATGATATTAGTGTTTGTCGGAACGCCCCGCACGAACGTGGTGTTCGAGTTGATCAAAGCACCAGCACAGCCATCCACGAAAGAACGGCCGCGCGGAAATACGATTAGAGCAGATTCATGCCCGGCTGCGTCATAACGGGGCCTCAAGGGCAGCAACTAGCAGTCAGCACGCGCGCGTCTACTCATCTCGTCACAAGCACGGCAGGTTCGACGCCCAGTGCCTCTGCGATTTGGCCAAGGACGGTGACGGTCGCCGACATCTCGGCACGCTCGATTGCTCCGACATGGCGGACACTGAGGCCCGTACGGTGGGCCACTTCCTCCTGCGTCAATTGTTTGCCATGACGGATTCGACGCATATTGATCGCCATGACCTCCTTGAGATCCATGACGCGAGCGGAACCTGAATCGGAACTATTATTCCAGGAACTATAGTTCCGATTCGTCACGGCGCGTGATATTGCTCGTCCAGGCCGTCACAAGTTACCTTGGGATATAGGGTATATGAACTTCTGAAAGACAGGCCGTGCAGTTATGGCCTATGCGGTATAATGCTCACCAGGATTTGGCTTTCGAGCGGCAAATGAAGAAATTAAGGGGAAGCGGATGAAGGACGTGAACTTATCCGAGACAAAACACGAAACCAAACCGATGGGATCCTGTTTACGTTCAATGGAAAAATCAGAACTAGAGGCGCTTGCTATATCTGCAATCCGAGAGCACCGCCGGCTTATAGTCGCCGACGAAGCTGTTTATGAGGAATGGACCCGCGCGTCCGCCGACCCCTCGGTTTCGAGCGCCGTGCTCGAAAGCTTGCAGCAAGAGTATGCCGCGCGGCAAAGGAAATCCGAAGCCCAGCAGGAAGAGCTTTCGGAGATCATCGATGTGCTCGGCTACATCCCCGAGGTTCCGCTCGATGGCGATGAATGACCCCTCAAACCAAGCCGTGATCTTTAGCGATCGCGACTAGATGTGGAACGGTCGCCGCGTCAAGTTTCTCGCGCGCTTTATCGAGGTAGTGCTGCACCGTCCTCGCGTTGATCCCCGTCAACATTGCGGTTTCCGGGGCACTTTTGCCCTTTGCTGCCCACATGAGGCACATCGCTTCCCTTGGCGAGAGTAGCCGCTTCGGAGCGATTATCGTCGTCGAAGCGATAATCTTCAGGCGGTAATGGATTGCAAGGACCGTCCGGACGGCTTTCTGGGCGTCCAGCAGTTTGGCTTTCTCGACTTTCTTCTCCGACGAGGCAAAGGTCAGCATCATCGTCGACCCGAAACTCCCTTCGACCGGAATCGTCAGCCCACTGCGAATGCCGTGCTCGATCGCCTGGTCGCGAAACCGTCTCAGCTCCGAGGTGCCACGAGCCGGCCAATCATCGGCCGTCCAGTAGAACATCTCCATGCGACGCTTGGCTTCCGTGATGACGGGGTCGATGCGCGAATATTGGCCGCCAAGATAGATATCCTGCCATTCCTCCGGATAGGAGTTGAATGTGCGGATTTCCAGGCCCTCGGTCTGAAGATACGCAAAACGTTCGAAGCCATGGGAGTTTGCGAAGCTTTTCAGGGCGCCCTTGATCATGCGTTCATCGTGCGCAGCTTCCGTCATATCGATTAAAGAGCGAAGGTCTCCGTCCACGGACTTGTCTCCTCTTGCGCAGCTGCGAGCCTCCCACCCGTCGCGCCTACCACGCGCCGCGAGTTACCTGGTGCCACCGTTCGGCCAGCCGGAGCCATACGGAACATCGGACCGTGGCTGCGAATTCCGTGTCCCCATTCGTTTCCGATGAAAACGCAGTTGCCTTCTGCCGAAGCATATCCACGGCCGTTGCAACTGGTTTTCTACTCACCTCTACCGAGTATTCAAGGCCTCTTCATCTAAAATATGACAATTTGAGAGAAGATTTTGGCGAGCGCTGATTTCTGAGCGCGGATGGATCGCTCCACCCGACGAAACGACGGGCGGAGCAGCGTTCGAGATGGGTTAGCGCCCGCTATAAATGGATGGAAAGATGATATCCTGGTCCGCGAGAACGTTGAACTTATAGCCAGGACGGATGCGAATCGTCGGCTGAACGTTGAGGTTCTTCGAGATTGTCTGTTCTGTGACGCGACCGAAGCTTTCGGCAAAATTCCGCCGTGCTGCATCCGATGCCGTGTCCTGGGTGGCCAATGTTGAACTCTCCGGCATCGACATGTCGATCCCCGTCCCGATGATTGCCACCAGAGCTGCGGAACCGAACGTCCTCCAGAGATGGCGGTCAACCTTGTCCTGGAAGCCGCCATACCCCTCGGCGTCCGTGCCGGCCATGCCGCCGATCTGCAGGGTGGATCCATTGGGAAAAATAAGGTCAGTCCAGACGACGAGAACACGCTCCTGGCCGAATGAGACCTTGGAATCATAGCGACCGAACAGCTTTGCGCCCTGCGGGATAAGGAGGCGATAGCCGCTCGCGCTGTCGTAGACATTCTGGCTGACCTGCGCGGTAATCCGCCCTGGCAGGTCGGAATTGAGGCCGGTGATCAAGGTGGCGGGAATGACCGAGCCGCGCTTCAGTTCGTAGGGTGACATCTGCGGCACGACCTGGTTTGGCAGGTAGCCGAGATCCTTGATGTCCTGATTGAAAAAATCCTCCTTCGACGGCTGTCCGTTCTGATCGACGTTTTGGCCCATCAGGCCGGATTTCATGGCGGCGGCATAAAGGTCCGACGCACTGTTGACGGCTGCATTTGTCGGCTGGCGGCCGCTGTCATTGGTGGAGGTTGCCTTCTCGAAGTCTCCGATGTCTACCTTCAGCGGCGAATCGAGCGCCGTAGCGCGAGCCTGGAGGCGAGCCATCCGCTGGCGCTGCGCTTCCCGGATATACTGCTCGTCCTGCTCCCGCTTCAGGCGAGCCTTCCACTCCTCCTCGGATTCGAGCGAGCGTCTCTCCTGTCGGTCATTCGGCCGGCGTTCAACGGCGGTCTCCTGTTTCTCGACCTTCTGCTCGACGACAGGGGTCGGTTGAAACACTTCCTGCTTCTCCGGCTCGCCGATGATGCCGTCGGTGACACCCCGTTTGAGCTGGTCGCCGAAGCTGGTCGCCGGGGTGTTGGAAGCCCCCTCGATGTCGCCTCGATGGAAGGACAGCCCCCGCAGCGACAGGCCGATCACGACGACGCCAACGAAGAGCGCGACGACGATGATGGCGATGATGATCGGCAGGCGGTTGAGCCGGCGCATGCCATTCTGATCGTCGGACTGGGCTGGCGCGCCAAGTTGGAGCGACTGGACCATATTGCTCTCCGTCAGTTGCGCTGCATGATCGAAAGTGGACTGGTCGGCGTGGCGCCGGCCGCCGTCGGCGTATAGGCGCGGCCAAGAGCGATGGAAGGCGTCGAAACGCGCGCAAAAACCTGCCCGTCGAAGCCCTCGACGGCAAAAGCAAGCTCGACCGGCTTGATGTCTTTGGCGACCTTGCCGTCCGTGACGACCGTATAACCCCAGCCCTTCAGGGCCGCCTCGAGGGCGGTCGCGAATTCCGACTGGTCCTTTTCCATTTTGATGGTCGTCGCAGCGCTGGCCGGACCGATTTGTTCGGCGAGACGACTTGCCATGTCACCGGCGATCGCGCTTGCGGCCGGTCCGGTGACGGCAACCGGGGTTGCATTGGTGGTCATCGCGTCGTCGGCCGTTTGGCAACCGGAGAGTAGTTTGGCCGCGATGAAGAGTGCGAGGAGCTTGCGCATGGTTCAGCCTCCCCGCCGGATGGTGATCTTCTGCTGCCGCCACCCGACCCCTGATACGAGGATCGCCTTGTCGATCGCATAGTCGACGGTCATCATGTTGTTCTTCATCCGGTAGTTGACGATGCGGTTCTGACCGCCGGAGACGACGAAGAGCACCGGCGCATCCTGACCTGAGATCGACTTCGGGAATTGGATGTAGGTCTTGACCCCGTCCGAATAGACCCGCTTCGGTTTCCACGAAGCCCCGCCGCTGATCGAATAGGAGAAGTTCAGCTTATCCGGCGCCGTGCCCGGAATGCCGCCGGTTTCGAGACGGGCATTGATGTCGGCGAGCTTGGTGGAGGTGTCCTCGGGGTACTCGAAACCAACGCGCGCCATGTACTGGCTGGGATGGGACTTGAGCTGGATATGATAGGTTCGCCGTGAGGTGGTGACGACCATCGAGGTGAGAAGACCTGGCTCCGACGGTTTGACAATCAGATGGATGGCCTGCCCGCCTGTCGCCCCCGAGGTGGCCGGCTCCACTTTCCACCGCACCGTATCGCCGACGAGCACGTCGCGAACGATCTCACCGCCCTGAAGCTCGATGTCGCAGACCTGCAGCGGCGAGCAGACGACGGACGGCTGGGTCTCGCCGAACAGAAAAATCACTTTGCCGTCCGGTCCCGTTGTGACCAGGCCCGGTGTGCCGCGCCATTTGCGGGAGATATTCGTACCCTTGACCTCGTTGCTCGTCATGCTTTGCGCCTGCGCGCCCACCACAAAGGCGAGTCCGGCCATGCAGCCGGCGGCTGCGATCAATCCTGTCTTTTGCATTGAGAAATCCCTGCCCTTAAAGCTGTGCCGTCCAGTCGAAATCCCGGACATAGAGGCCGATCGGATTGAGGCGGATCGTCGCCTCATCCTGTGGCGCGGTGAGCGCCACCGTTGCGATGCCGCGGAAGCGGCGTGTGCCGGTTTCCTTGCCCTTGCGGTCTCGCTCGTATTCCGTCCAGTCGATCTGATAGGTCTGGTTCGAGAGCGCCACGATGTTGTTGACCTCGATGGCGACGGTCGAGGACTTCGCTTTCTCGAAAGGTGAATTGCCTCGGAACCAGGCGTTGACCTTCTCCGTCGACGGATCGGAGGTGCGAAGAAGAGCGTATGTGCGGTCGATATATTGCTTCTGCACCACGGCATCCGGCGTGATCGAGCGAAAGCTTGTCACGAAGTTGCCGAGTGTGGCGCGAACCACGCGGACATCGGCATATTCGATCTGCTCCGGGAAGCCTGCCGTGACTGCCGTCCCCAGCTTGTCGACCTCAACGATATAAGGCACGAGCTTGACCTGGGTACTGAGATACATCGCGTAGCTGAAGCCGATGACGGCCATCGTCAGGCCGAGAATGCCGACGATCCGCCATGCGGAAGCAGCCTTCACATATGTGCCGTAGCGCTCGTTCCATTCCTGGCGGGCGGCAAGATACGGATTATCAGGGGCGCGGTTCGCTGCCATTTATTCTTCCCTTGTCTCGATTATGGTTTGTCGTTGCGTTCGGGAGGAGGCGTCGGGCCGCTGTGACCGCTGCGCTGTTCATCGAGCTTGGCGTTGGCTAGTCCGAGGATGGACCCCGCATAAGCACCGGGAGATCCGATTGCCTTTTCCTTCGCGGCCGAGCCTGCGGCTTGTGCCCCGGAACTGAAGCTTGCGCCTATCCCCCGCAGGGCAGCACCAGCGACGGATGAACCGCCAGCTCGTGCGGCTTGGGCCGCCGCAAAACCCGCGCCGGCAGCGCCGGCGGCCAAGAATCCAGCGCCCGCGGCGAAGGACGCCGCTTGCCCGCCGTGGCGGATTGTCTCCATACCGCCGGTGACGGAGGCTCCCTGGACGACACCCTGGATGATGTTCGGCACGTACATGGCGATGATGAAGACCACGACGGAAATACCGGCGATCGCCAGGGTGGTGACAAACTGGTCGGAGGATGCGGTCGGGGCATTGGCCAGACCCAAGAGGACCTGTGACCCAATCTTTGCGATCATCACCAGCGCCATCAGTTTCATGCCAACGCCGAAGGCGTAGACAAGATAGCGAACAGCAAAGTCTTTGGTGAAGGAGGAACCGCCCAGGCCAAGCATGATCATGCCGGCGAGCAGGCCGACATACATCTCAACCATCACCGAAACAAAAATCGCGGCAACCAGCGAAAAGCAGATGACGACGACACCCATTGCCAGCACCGCGGCAATCGCCAGCGCATTGTCCTCGAATACGCCGAACTGCGCCTGTTGCGACATTTGCGAGGCGACGCGAATGCCGGCATCGAACACTTCAGCGGGCGAGGCTGAACCGCCGCCGGCACCAATTTGGAAAAGACTGTCAACCACCGCCCGGGCAAAGGTCGGACCTTGGGTCAGAACGAATGCGAAGAACCCGACGAACATGATCCGGCGCACCAGCTCCGCAAACCAGCTATCCAGCGAGGCTGACTGGATCGCCAGCCAGACGGCGGCAATGCCGATCTCGATCGTTGCGAGGATCCAGAACAGCGATTTCGCCGCATCCATGATGGTGGTCTCCCAGCCCTTCGCGGCAGAGGAGACCTGGTTTTCCAGTTCCGTGAGGACCTGCCCCTCCTGCGCAAATGCGGGAGCAGCATAGGCGAGGAAGAACAGACCAGTTATCAGGAGTGAACGTGTGACAGCGGGCTTCACCATCTCGGCCGTATCTCCTGACCATCCTTGATCGGCGGCAGCTCCTTATTCGAGCCGAAGAACTTCTCCCGGGCTGAGCGCTGCTCCTCGGTAAGCGCAGGTCTTCCGCCGTCGCTGGATTTTACGATCAGCACTGTGGCCGCGGCGGATGCAGCGGCGACAGCAAGCACCAAAGCAATTAGGACGGATCGGCTCACCAGCGTGGCTCCATTCTCTGACCTTCCGGAATGCTCTTGACCTCAGCGTTGAAGAACTTTTCCCGCCGGGCCTGCGCCAGGTCCTTGTCGGTCTGCTCCGTCTGTAGCCAGGTTCCCATCATCGTCATCTGTTGCGAGACGAGACCGCGAAGCTTCTGCATCTGGGCAACCTGCTGAGCGGCGATCTCGTGGCCGACCTGCAACGCTTTCATCTGCCCGTCCGCCGTTTCGGACATCGACCGCAGCGAGGACATCGTATCTTCCTCGCTATCGAACTGGTCGGCCGTTAGGCTCGCAGCCTTCAGCGAGCTGGCGATCGTGTCGCGGTTGGTCGTCGACCAGGACTGATAAGTCGAGGAGAACGTCGCGTTATCCGGCAGGTTGGTTTTGAGGTCGGCGTAGCTCTGAAAGCGCTGCTGAAGAACGTCGTCGGCGTTGCCCATGGAGAATGAGATACTCTGACCCTGGTCGACAATACTGCGGAGCTGATTGAGATCGCTTTCGACCTGCCCCCAGACATGGTCAGGCAGCTGCGCGGTGTTTTGCAGCATGTTTTGGTAGATCTTAAGCTGGTTCTGGATCTGCTCCGCAAGCTGGCTGATCTGCGTCAGCTGATTGTCGACCTGGAGGCCCGAGCTCTTGAGAAGGTCCACCAATTGCGCATTGTTGGCGAGCTGCGTCCACTCCGTCGCAGCACCGGTGGCGGTCCCCGCCCGTGCTGAAGGTACGGCTCCGATCGTCAGGGCCGCGGCCGCCAGGCAGGCTAACCATCTATTCGAACTTGAGTAGCGATGCGGCATCGTGAACTCCTCTCGTTTCAAGCCAGCGGATTGGCCACTCGCGGCCATGTCCGGATTTCAGTGCGCGGATGCGCTTGAGGTCGTCCTTGCCCGACGCGCCGACAAAGCTCAGCGCAACCGGCCCCAGCGACATGTCGAAGAGCCGCCGGCCTTCCGGCGTGGCGACGTAGTATTCGCGTTTGGGGACTGCGTTCGAGACGATCTCAATCTGGCGCTCGTTGAAACCGATACGCTCGTAAAATTCACGTGTTCCTGGCTCTCTGGCGGCGCCATTCGGAAGGCAAATCTTGGTTGGGCAAGACTCCTTCAGCACATCGATAATCCCGGACCGTTCGGCATCCGAGATCGATTGGGTCGCAAGGACAACGGCGCAGTTCGCCTTGCGCAAGACCTTGAGCCATTCCCTGATCTTGCTGCGGAAAACTGGGTGGCCAAGCATCAGCCACGCCTCATCGAGCACGATCAGGCTCGGCGATCCATCCAGACGCTTCTCAATCCGCCGGAACAAGTAGGTCAGCACCGGCACGAGATTGCGCTCGCCCATGTTCATCAGCTGCTCGATTTCGAAGGTCTGGAAGGCCCCGAGTGTCAGGCCGTCCTCCTCCGCATCGAGGAGCTGGCCCATCGGCCCGTCAACGGTGTAGTGATGCAGCGCATCCTTGATCTCGCGCAGCTGCACGCCGCTGACGAAATCCGAGAGTGAGCGACCGGATGCGCTCGCCATCAGTCCGACCTGCCGAGAAATGGCGTTACGATGATCGGGGGTGATTGTGACGCCCTGCAGACCGACCAGCATCTCGATCCACTCGGTCGCCCAGGCCCGGTTGGCATCACTTTCGAGATCAGAAAGCGGGCAGAAGGCCAAGGCCCTCCCCTCTTCCGCATTGTCGCCGCCGATCTCATAGTGATCACCACCGGCAGCGAGCGTCAGGGGAAGAAGTGAACTGCCTTTGTCAAAGGCGAAGATCTGCGCATTTTCGTACCGGCGAAACTGTGCGGCGATCAGAGCAAGCAGCGTCGACTTACCAGAACCTGTCGGACCGAAGATCAACGTGTGGCCGACATCATCGACATGCAGGTTCAGACGGAACGCTGTCGAGCCGGTCGCAACCTGCATCAAGGGAGGGGAATTCGGTGGGTAAAAGGGGCATGGCGCGATCGGGTTTCCGGCCCAGACCGAATTCAGCGGAATCAAGTCGGCGAGATTGCTGGTGTTGATCAGTGGCTCACGGATGTTGCAGTACCAGTTGCCCGGCAGGCTGCCGAGATAGGCATCGGTGGCGTTCAGCGTTTCGATCCGCGCCCCAAACCCTTCCGCCTGGATCAGCCGCCGGATCGCTTCGGCCTTCTCCTGCAGGGCTTCGCGATCGTTGTCGAATAGCACGACGACCGGTGTGTAATATCCATAGGCAACCAGCTGCGATGAGGCCTGCGCGATGGCGTCCTCGGTCTCGGCGACCATGGTCATCGCGTCTTGGTCGACGGATCGACTTTGTGTCTGAAATATCTGGTCGAAGAACGGCCGGACCTTCTGCTGCCATTTCCTGCGTGTGCGTTCGAGCTTCTGTCGGGCCTCCTCGGCATCAAGGAAGATGAAACGTGATGACCACCGATAGGTGAGCGGCATCAGGTCAAGACTATTCAGAATGCCCGGCCAGCTTTCAGCCGGCAGACCGTCGATCGCGACGACGCCGAGAAAGCGATTTTCGACCTTCGGCGTCAGTCCGTGTTCAAGCTCCGCCGTGGCGATCCAGTCGAGATACATCGGAACATCGGGAAGCCTGATTGGATGGTTCTCGCCGGTAATGCAGAAGCGGGCGAACTGAAGCAGTTCGTCATATCGGGCAATTCGCTCCCCTCCCCTTCCGACCGTTTCTCGGGTTTCCATTCGCCGGATCGAAAGTGTGTTGGCAAAATACTGCTCAAGCTCTCGCACCGCGTTCTTGAACACGAAGAGCACCGTGTCCGCGTAGGATTTCTTCCGGCTCTCCTCGTCCGAATAGATGTACTTGCTGAGAGCTGTTTTCTTGGACTCGAGCGGCCGGTAAGTCAGGATCAGCGCATGCTTGCTCTCGAAATGCCCCTGCTCGCGCGCGAAATGCGCCCGGCGCTCCCCGTCGATTGCGCGGGTTACCGGATCGGGGAAATGGCAACGGTCTTCTGTGGGATAGTCGACCGTCGGAATGCGAATGGCGTCGACCTGGATCATCCAGCCGCTTCCAAGCCGCGACAGAACGGCGTTGATCTGCCTCGACAGGTCGTTGCGTTCGAGGTCAGTCGCACTTTCGGAATCTGGTCCCGCGAAATACCAGCCGGCCATCAGGCTTCCGTCCTTCAAGAGGAGGACACCATTGTCGACCAGGCCGGCATAGGGAACGAGATCAGCAAAGGAAGGGCCGGTCGCCCGGAAGCGTTTGAGAGCTACCATGGCCGCCTCCTCAATACCGGCGCCAAGGCGATGTCGTCGCCTTGTAGGTGGGCTTGTAGGAAATGTGCCTGATATAGACTTGCCGCATGAACGGGTCGGACTTCGCCATCATTCTGAGGAGCCCGACGATCACGACCCAGACGGCGATTCCGAAGAGCGCCGAATAAACCGTCAGCACCACGAAGATCAGGATGACGGCGGCGAGACCGGTCAGCAACACAAGCTCCCTGTCGGCGCCCATCAGCAGGTTTGGACGCGACAGTGCACGGTGGATGCGGTTGCGCTGCAGGCCGGATGGGGAATTAGCCATGAGTTCCCTCCCCGCCTCCGGCCGATCCAATCGTGGTGAGCTGTTCGCTCGTCAGTCCTATCGAGGCGCCGGTTGCGCCAAACAGGCCGACGATGTTGGTGGCGCCGAGGAGGATGCCGGCGACGAGAACGACGTATACAAGTCGCCGCGCGAAATCATTCAGTTCGCCGCCGAAGATGAGCATGCCGCCGGCGATGGCGACTGCTGCAAGCGCGATCGCACCCGCGACCGGGCCGGTGATCGACTCCTGGATCTGCTGCAGCGGCCCTTCCCACGGGAGACTGCCGCCGGAGCTGGCAAGGGTCGGCGCGACCGAGGCGAGAACGATGGGCGCCGCCAAGAGCGCGACGGCGATGAATGATTTCCTATGCGACATGGCGCGCTTCCTGTTCTTCTGTGAGCTGATCGGATTCGACCTCGTATTGACCGTTGACGAACCGCTCGACCTGGATGACGTCGCGAACGCGCCGTCCGCGCGGCGTCCGCTCAATGGAGATCACGAGATCGACGGCTTCCCCGATCACCTCTTGCATCGGCTGCTGGCTTGCCTCGGCCGTCAGCTGTTCAAGACGGCGCAGCGCCGACATGGCGGTGTTCGAGTGGATGGTCGCCACGCCGCCCGGATGACCGGTGTTCCAAGCCTTGAGCAGGGTCAGGGCAGCGCCGTCGCGGACCTCGCCCACAACTATCCGATCAGGACGCAGGCGCATCGTGCTCTTTAGAAGCCGTGCCATGTCGATCGTATCGCTGGTATGGAGCAGAACTGCGTTCTCGGCAGTGCATTGAATTTCGGCGGTGTCTTCCAGAATGACGAGCCGATCTTCTGGCGCGCTTTTCACGATCTCGTCGATCACAGCATTCGCAAGCGTCGTCTTGCCCGAGCCCGTTCCCCCGGAAATGATGATGTTGAGCCTCGCGGAAATCGCGCTGCGGATCGTCGCGGCCTGGTATTCGGTCATCACTCCGGTCCGGACGTAATCTTCGAGCGGGATGAGGCGCGATGCCCTGCGCCGGATCGTGAAAGCAGGCCTGGCGACCACGGGAGGCAACAGTCCCTCGAAGCGGTGACCGCCGATCGGCAGCTCTCCGGAGATGATCGGCTGTTCGGTATCGACCTCCGACTGCAGTGCATGCGCGACAGTACCGATCACCATTTCGGCCGCGGCCGGGGACATTTCGCCGGCGGGCGCAACGCCATGTCCGAGGCGTTCGATAAACAGCTTTCCATCCGGATTGAGCATGATCTCGACGACTGTTGCATCGTCCAGCGCCACGCAGAGCTGGTCACCGAGTGCTTCCTGAAGTTTACGCACAAGCCGAGGGTGAGAGCGAAGCTGGTTCACGGATTTCTCCTACGCTGCCTTGCTGAGGGAGGTGAATTCAGAGCGATAGTTGGCGGGACGGAGCTTTTGAAATGTACTGGCGTCGGCGAGTAGGATTCCCGCGACCGCCATCGTCACCCCGAACTTCCTGGGCTCGCCCAAGCGCTGAAGGGGCCACCCGACGCGCGCGAGGATCCGCTCGAAACGCAGGTCAGTGACGGTGACGATTTCGGTGAAACCGTTCGACATGCACCATTCGATGATGCCGGCGAACATGGTCAGCGTCGCCTCATGGACGGATCCGTCTCCCCTGCCCTCGCCGAGCGCCGTATCGACGCAAAAACGGGAGCTCTCGATCATCGCGGAATGGGCGTTCAACCGGCCATTCGGAAGGAGTGAGTGAAAGACGTCGGCCACCATTGTGGGGCCAGGCGCCGGAAGCAGCCGCGCGCATCCTGCTACCTGGCGACTGTCGGAAATTGCGAGGATGTAAGTCGGTATCAGAGTGTCGAAAGCATCCAATTCCACGCCGTCGATAACTTCGACATCCCAGCCTAGCCGGTCGGCGAAGACCCGCGCGCGTAGCTCGTGATGGCGGTGGATAAGCTCAGCTTCCTGAATATTTTTCGGTGTTGAGATCGCGAGAACCTGCATGAATTTCTCCGTCGTCGTTGTTCGGCGGAGAACTCAGCACGGTTTGGACACGGTGAGTAGTTGTAGGATTCTACAAGGTAAGATCCAGCTGAGTCGCGGTGGTGAGTCTGCTTTAGCTGGACGACAATGCGGATTCCGTGTCGTCTCCTTTGGGTTACGATTGTAGGATTCACAGTAAGACAAATCATGAACATAGCTGACGGTCTGGTATGCTAACAGGTTGTATTAGATAATAAATCCGGATTTTGTGTGTTAGGTGGATCTGCGGTCGTTAACCTTCTGTTAACGCTATTTCCCTTGCGGCATTGCCAGAATCATGCGTTATCTTGAGACGGCAATAACGCGTCTGACGCTAATAAACCGTCTGAAACCTGAGGCCCAAGTGAACGTGATCGACCGGCACATTAATCGAGCATCAACTTCCGCACACATCACCCAGCGCGCGGAAGCGTTGTCTGCGAGACTCAGGGCGGTTGGTGAGCGCGCGTTTCCCCCTACCGCACAAAAGTCGCTTCGATCTTTCACTTCCGGCGAGGTCGCCGAAATTGTCGGCGTGTCAGACGGCTATCTTCGCCAGCTTTCGCTCGATGGACTCGGCCCTTCGCCAGATTTGGGAAGCGCCGGTCGCCGCTCTTACACTTTGGAGCAAATCAATCAACTCCGTGAGTATCTTGCCGGAGCTCGACCTAAGGAAGCAAGTAGATTTTGGCCACGTCGGCGCAGTGGCGAAAAACTTCAGGTGATCACGGTCGCAAATTTCAAAGGCGGCTCCGCGAAGACAACAACTGCTGTTTATCTCGCACAAGGACTTGCGTTGCAGGGCTACCGTGTCTTGGCGGTTGATCTTGATCCTCAGGCTTCCCTCTCCGCAATGTTCGGTTATCAGCCAGAGTTCGACGTTGCCGAAAACACGACCCTTTATGGTGCGATCCGCTACGACGACCAGAGGGTGACGATGAAGGACGTTATCCGGCGCACCTACTTTACCGGGATAAGCATTGTCCCGGGTAATCTCGAACTGATGGAGTTTGAACATCAGACCCCTCGATTCATGCTGCAGAATCGAGGGCGTCCGGAGGATCTATTTTTCAGACGTGTCGCAGGCGCAATCAATCAGGTCGAACAGGACTTCGACGTCGTTGTCGTCGATTGCCCCCCACAACTGGGCTTTTTGACCATGGGCGCCCTTAACGCAGCGAGTGGCATGATTGTGACTGTCCATCCCCAAATGGTCGATGTCGCATCCATGAGCCAGTTCCTCTTGATGACGTCCGATCTCGTGTCGGTAATTGAAGAAGCCGGCGGACGGCTCGACTACGACTTTCTACGGTTTCTTATTACGAGGCATGATCCGCGCGACGTCCCCGAGCAGGAAATCGTGGCGCTGCTTCGTGACGTCTTCGGAATCGACGTCATGGCGGCATCCGCATGGAAGTCGACGGCAATCGCCAATGCCGGTCTTACCAAGCAGTCGCTCTATGAACTCTCGCGCGGCGCGGTAGGACGGACGACGTATGATCGAGCAATGGAATCCATCAATGCCGTGAATCTGGAAATTATCGACCAGATAAACAAGGTCTGGGGTCGATGATGGCGGCTCAATCGCTGATAAATCAAAACCTTAGTGTGTTGTCAGCTGACTACACGGTCTTACTAGAACTGTTGTTTGGATAGGGTCGGAACGATGAGCAAACGTACACAATCCATTCGCTCAATGTTTGCCGGGGGCAACGATCAGACCGCTTCTAATGACGCACAGCAGCCTGTGCAGCGAGTTGCCTCGGGTGCGGTCCGGTCGTTGAAAGACACGTTCTCAGAGGTGGAAAGACATTACGAAGAGCTCAAGCAGCAAGTTGCTGACGGAGCTGTTCCAGTCGAAATAGACCCAGAATTGGTCGACCCCTCGCCCTTCGCGGACCGGTTTGAGGACCAAGACATGGCTGTCTTGGAGGTCCTTAAGACTTCGATCAAAGATCATGGACAAGAAATTCCGATCCTTGTTCGACCGCATCCAGCTGAGATCGGACGATATCAGGTTGCCTACGGCCACCGCAGACTACGTGCGACTGCCGAACTCGGCTTGAAAGTCAAAGCCTATGTCCGCGAACTGGATGACGATCGTCTTGTCGTCGCGCAGGGCATTGAGAATTCCGCTCGTGAAGACCTGACTTTCATCGAACGGGCGGCGTTTGCACTCAAACTGGACGAGGGTGGTTTTCAACGGTCGCTAATACAAATGGCTTTGTCTGTTGACCGACACGAAGCTCAAAAGCTGGTAACAGTTGCTCGGGCAGTTCCGCAGTGGTTGATTGATTCCATTGGCCGTGCGCCGAAGATCGGTCGACCGAGGTGGCAGGAGCTCGCAGAACTTTTGAAAGTCCCGGGCGCAGAGAAGAAGGCCCGCAAAGCCACCCAGGACAAATCCTTCTCACATAGGGATTCTGACAATCGTTTCCTGGTCGTCCTAAGAGCGTCCAAGATAGATGATGTGACGGCGCCGTCTGTAGCCCCCACCCGCTTGGTCGCAAAATCTGCTGACGGGCTTCAAATCGCGACGCTCGCCATCGGCGGCAAGCAGTGCAAAATCGAAATGAACCGAGATAGAGACGAGACTTTTGCAAAGTTTGTTATGGAGCAGCTTCCTGCGCTCTACGCGAACTTCAGAAAGGAAAATCCGTCATCTGAAGGATAAATAAGGATAGGAACAGCAAAAGAAAGGCCCCCAAACGTCGCCGTCGTGGAAGCCTCTCTCAATGGTCTAAGCAGCCTGAGAATCGCATTTCCATGAATCGCAGTCAAGAGTCTTTGGCACCGTTTTTGGTGAGCAGATTTCTTTTGCCTATTGAAGGGTGAAAGACATGCAGAGTGGAAATGTGACGACGCCGTTTGGGCGGCGGCCGATGACGCTTGCCTTAGTGGCGGCACAGTTCAAATCCGCCGACATCAGGCAGGGTAAATCGGCCGACAAGTGGAAGATCTATCGCGATGCTTGTGACGCGCGATCATTGTTGGGTTTGCGCGATCGGGCACTTGCAGTGCTCAACGCGCTTCTATCATTCTACCCTGAGGCTGAACTCAAGGAGGAAGCGAATCTTATCGTGTTTCCGTCCAATGCCCAACTCGCGGCACGGGCAAACGGTATCGCCGGCACGACGCTACGCGAGAACTTGGCCCTCTTGGTCGATGCAGGTCTCATCCAACGGAATGATAGCCCGAACGGGAAACGCTATGCGCGCAAGAGCTCAGATGGGTCCATCGAGACAGCCTTTGGCTTCAGTCTTGCGCCGCTTCTGGCCCGATCAGAAGAACTTGCGGTTATGGCCCAGCAGGTCGCAGAGGGTAATCGCAAGCTCAAAATCGTCAAAGAGCGCATCACAATTGCCCGACGGGATGTCCGGAAATTGATCTCTGCGGCAATGGAAGATCACGTTCCCGGGGATTGGGCCAAGGTCGAGGAGCTTTATGTTGAAGCCATGGCACGGCTGCGGCGGGCAAAAGGGGCGGACGAATTAATCGGAATTCTCGACGAAGTCGAGATGCTGAAGGAAGAAGTAGTCAATCTATTGGAACGGCACGTCAATCTTGGAAAATCCGACGCCAATGATGACGGATTCCGTCAGCACATACAGAATTCAAATACCGAATCCAGCAATGAACTTGAACCTTGCTCTGAAAACGAGCAGGGCGCGAAGCAGAGTAAAAACGTTGAACTAAGAGCCGAATCGATAAAATCATTCCCGCTTGGTATGGTCCTTCGGGCATGCCCGGAGATTTCCATGTATGGTCCGGGCGGAGCAATCGGCAGCTGGCGGGACCTTATGATGGCCGCCGTGGTCGTGCGATCAATGCTGGGGGTAAGCCCGTCGGCCTACCAGGACGCCTGCGAAGTAATAGGGGCTGAAAACGCGGCCGCAATGATGGCTGCAATCCTGGAGCGGGCGGGGCACATCACATCGGCCGGTGGATATCTTCGCGATTTGACGTCGAGGGCGAAACGCGGCGAGTTTTCTCTCGGACCAATGTTGATGGCGTTGCTGCGGGCCAATGGCGGCGAACAAAGGCGGGCTTAATCGCGGTTCCAAATTATATCCCTTGAAAAACATTAGTGCCCTTTGAACCGCCGCTTTGTTTTGTTGTCAGCTGACCACAAGCTAAATTGTTGTTTTTGCTACTTGGTTGCAATAATAGCATTCTAAGGTGCGATTTTACTTCGCAGATCCATTCAGAATGGCGGCCCGTTCAGGTGCGTGAGCGAATGCGAGACCTTATATCCATGCGGACGCTCCGCGACCACATATTTGGATGCGTTGCACAGTGGGGAGTCATATGTTGGCGAAGCTTGGATGCGATCGCCGAAAGCAGCCTTCTGCATGCAGCCATCCCAGCCAGTACCTTATGGCGTTTTTCCCGGAGACCGGTGTTGCCAGGCGGTGGGCCTTTTGCTTGCGCAGCTTTGATGCCTGGTTTCGTTCGCACGGAGATCGGTACGCGCTCAACTTGTGCTGTGGCGGCTAGTACCTAGAGAGAAAGACGCTCCGCTGCGTCGATATCCCGATCGGACCTCGCAGCGAATGAAATAGAACCTCTTCAAGTCGATCCTTCGATCACTCGGAAGATGGCTGACGGAGTGGCGAGTTCTCGCTTAGACCAATATTGATGGCTTTGATGCGTTCTCATGTCCAGCAGCGTCGTGTTGGCTAGCAAAACCACCGAACCCGGGCACTACAGGATTCGAACACATGAGAACTGGTTTCTAGATTGGAGAAGCCCGACGACTATGTGTTCAGATCGATTGTATTATCACGGGTCGTGCCATCTGATTCATGGAATTAGTCCGTACAGGTGGCAAGAACAATTGACTCTTGGATCGCGCTGGCAAACAAAGCAGCGATGTACAGAGGATGAATAATTGCTGACCAAGAAATCCAGACCCAGGATGGCGCCGTAGCGGCAGAAGCTGAGCCCGCTGCTCCGAAAAAGACTTCAAAAAGGAAATAACACGAAGGCTGAAAAAATTCGTGCGAATGCGTCGAAACTGGCGAAGCAGAAGGTCCGCGGCCTTACCGGGGAGGAAAAGCTGGAAAAGATTGGTCAGATTGAAGCTACGGTCGCTGGCGGCGCAACCTTGAAGATGCCGTGAAAAGCGCTGGTATTTCGGATCAGACTCATTATCAGTGGAAGAAGGCTTTGGCTCAACCGGCGCCACCCGTTTCCGCAGCATCTCTTTCGGTGGATGACGAACTCGCCGAATTCATCCAGCTCGAGGAAGAAAATCGGCGCCTCAGAAAGCTGCTCTCAGAGAAGCTGCGCGCCGAAAACGCTGATCTGCGCAAGAGACATGGTATGAGTTAGCGGTCTTTCGGTGTCCATCCCTCGATCACCTTGACGTGCAATCCTCGGGATTGGCCGGTTTCAAAAATTCCCGTGCATCCTGATCATTCTGCGCCCTCACTCATTCCATTTCTTAGGAACATGCGAACACCACGATCCAATTTCATCGTCGAATATAAGACGAACAGGCGCCAGACACTTCGCCGAACCTCAATCTGGGGCGATCTGGATTTGCAGGCTGTTGCCCGCGCGGTAGAGGCTGACGATGTGATGCCAAAGCTTGATCTGCCTCAAGCAGCATCAGTTCAGGAGGACGTTGTCGCGGTGAAGTTCGAGGTGGTAGACTACTCGGATGTTCCGATTGACGGCGAAGTCCCTCCGGATAGTCCTGCCGCAACGTCGTCGTCGAAAGAGTTTTCCATCGAGTCTGAAGCTGTGGAAGACGATGCGTCCGACCCCACGCGCTCGGTGCATCAGCAGCGTAGCCCGGGTTCAGGATGGACTCCGAAGTCTGGAGCGAAAGCACGGAGTAAGAAGACGCCGTCAGCGAGCCCCGCAAGTGCACCAATTCTCAATCTTCGCCGCGATCCCCCGCTGCTGTGCGGCTTGGATGAAGAGCTCGCCGCTCTCGAGGCTGAAAACCGCCATCTGAGAAGCCTCATGGTCGTGAAGCTCCGGAAGGAGAACGAAAGGCTGAAGTTCATGCTTCGGCGATTTGGTCAAAGTCGCTAAGTTTGATTACTAGCACGAACGAGTATGCGCATCGGTCGGCGACCGCTGAACCCGCAGTAGCAGGCGTCTAAGGCGGGAATCTCGTAAATTCGGTGGTTGATGGTGTCGTTTGGCATTTAATCGTAAGAACGCGGCCGTTCCGGCAGGTGGTGGCATTTAATTTGAGATTTTCGGTGCGATTTTCGGCGTCTGGCACCTTCCGATTTGGCAATAACCGTTTGTGACGGTTTAGCATTTTCTGAGGACGATTGGCCGACGGCATTCATCTTTTCCATGGCGACGAATCTCACCTTAAGTGCCAATCGAAGCCTGAATCTCAAAATTAACTGCTCAATCTCAATTTAAGTGCCACGCTATCTTGTTGAAATTATCGCATGCGGAGTCTTGCGATTAAATGCAAAACGACACAAGACTCCCATTATGTTGTCGTCCATTCGGGCGCCTCCCCGGCCATCTTTCCTACGCTGCGACCGCTCTGTCGACACGATCGCCTTGACTTGGTCTTGGCCACTGTGCTCGTAAGCAATGACGACGTGGCGAGCCCTGGACACGACTTAGCCGTTGTAACGCTCGATGAGGTCCCCGGTGGACGGCCCGAACATTCTATCGAATGTCCTGCTGCTGTCGATAGGCCATTCACTGCAGCCAAGGTCGGAACACGTTGAAAGGTGGGGGGGATCGTACTACTATATAGTTGGAACGAAAGGCGATCAGCTTCGATGCAGATAGTGTGGACATTTACAGCGCGGTCATACCTCGACCAACTCGCATCGGAAGAGAAAGCAAAGGTGGTCAACGCTGTTGAACGTCTGTCGCGCGGCGGACGATCCTCAGCTCTGGAGCAAACAAAGCTATTGCTCGGGACGAAAGATCTCTTTTCCCTTAGGGTGGGAGCCGAGTTGCGAGTCCTCGTTCGCTTCGAGGGCGAAAATCTAAAAATTGAGGACGTCGTTAGGCGTAGCCAGCTCGATGGATTGCGGAGAGTTGAGAGGTTGGCACAGGCCCACTCTGTATGAAATCCTTTGTTTCCTTAAATCTTGATACTTCGATCTTACGACAAAACCTGGACGAACTTGACGAGCTCCTTAAATCCGAGAGCCATCTCAAGGAACGGGATCAGATAGCGCCATTTTTTAAAGAGCGCCCGCATCTCTGCGCTGCTATTGGCTACGGAAACAATGCTGTCGAACTACCCAACTGCTGGGCAAGCGAACTCGACTTGTTTGGCGATTTCGTGTGCGACGCGGCTTCTGGCGATACTGAGGCGAATGCATTCACATTGATCGAGGTCGAGGACGCGCGAGAATACAGCATCTTTACAAAGCTCGAAGCCGGAAAATCAATGAAACACTGGTCCAACCGATTTGAGCACGGCTCGTCGCAGTTGGTTGATTGGGCGTGGCGGCTGTCGGAAGAAAAAAACTCTTCCGCATTCAGACGGATTTTCGGTACGAATAGCCCGACAATTCACCTGCTTCTGATTGTAGGGCGTGATGCGGATCTCGTGCCAGATGATCTTGATCGACTTCGCTGGCGTGCTAACAATGTTGCCTTTGGTGGTTATCGGATGTCGTGCTTCACCTTTGACGGAATACTAGCCTCAATCCGTCGTCGTCTTCTTCTGGCAAGCCAGCCGTCAGAGGTAACCTGAAACGTTTGCGAGATCCGGCTGAAGGCGCCAAGCCCGCGATCTTACAACGGCCCCGGCGTAACAATGAAAACGGTCATCATCTAAATTACAGAAGTGCTCACAAGCCCGAGCTAAGTTAGGCTGCTTCTCCTGAGTAGTGCCGTTTGAGATAGACTTCCATCCCCAACTGAATTTGCGCGAACCAAGGTCCTGACAGACTCATAACAAGCGCGCCGCGCGTCCACACCGTCTGGTGGCATTGCTGGATGCCTGTTGAATCGAGCGATGACGTGACTGCTCCATCGCCTCGGGTAGGGGAATGCCTCGGTTCGCCGCCTCGGCCAGATACCTGACCGCAACCCATGGGCCGAAAACTCCCCGCTCTCCAACCCGGCCATCTCCACCCTCTGCTTGATAACGGCGTTGACCGACTGCGGATCGAGCGCCCGCCGCGAAATTGTCCCCCAGCGCCCGCCCCCCCCCCCGAAACACGCTGCCCTTGTCGATCTTCCCCCGCCGCCAGCCAGGCATTCAACGCCTCGACAGGCCGGCCGGTGAGATAGACGACTCGTCCTCCTCGCCTGACGTCGTTTTGGTACGGCCAAGATGAATGGCGAGAGAGGGGAGGGGAGTGCCGCCTTCGGTCTCGATCGGAGCTTCCACGGTCAGTTGTTCCAGGCGAAGGCCTGCGATCTCGCTGCGCCGGCGGCCGCCGGAGGCAAAGGCGACCATCAGGATCGCCCGGTCGCGGAGATCACGCGGGCTTTCGGTCGCGCACGTCACCAACAGCTTGGCCAGCACGTCGCCGGTGACCGCCTTTGCGCTTTTGCGGCGGCGTTGCCGCAGGACGGCGCGCACATCCAGACGAACGGCGGATTCGAGGGCAGGGGAGCCGAAGGCGTCGGTAAGCCCGCGCCATCTGGTCAGTGTCGACCAGTTCGCCAGCCGACGGAGCACGGTCGCCGGCGCATGTGGGCCGGCGGACTTGAGGAATCCCTGGTGCCGGAGGTTTTCGGCCACGTCTGCCGGGATGCCGTGATCTGAATCGGCAGTACGTTTCTCCGGATCCCACAGGTGATGGGTGACGAATTTCAGGAGCAGCGCTTCGGGCGCCGGCCAGGGTAGAGATTTTCCGGAGGCCGCCAGACCCCAGGCTTCGAAATAGGCGAGATCGGAGGTCAGCGCCCGGAGCGTATTGTCGCCCATGCGCTGTGTGGCTTTTAGCTAACAATTTCAATTGAAGCGGAAAGCTAAAAATCCGACACGCAATTTGCCCCAACGAGTTCATAGTGAGCAGGGGAGGGGCCTCAAAGCCCTGTGGCTTTGGTGAGATTGACGCGAAAGCGGTCACGCCGGCGCTGGTATTTCCGCGTCATTTCCGCACTGGCATGGCCGAGCTGCTTCTGGACATAGCGCTCGTCGACCTCCGCGGAGGAGGCCAGACCGGCGCGCAGCGAGTGACCGGAGAATTTTGCCGCGCGTTCGGCCTCGTTGAGGTCGCCCCTGACGCCGGCGGCCAGTGCCGCCTTTTTGACGAGACGGGCGACCTCGCGATCGTTCAGCCGGTCCGGTCCGACATCCTTGCCCTGGCCGCGGACGCGGCGGAACAGCGGACCCTTGGCAATCCGGGCGAACTTGATCCAGGTTTCGATAGCGAGAACCGGACAGGTCGCATCGGACGAGCCGCGGCCGACTTCCACCTCCCGCCATCCGGTCTTGCCGCGCAGGGTGACGAGCAGGCCCTTCTCGAGGATCTCGATCCAGCCGCGCGCGTCCTCGCTCTGGTCGCGGCCGATATCGAGCCCAACGATCTCGGAACGGCGCAGACCGCCGGCAAAGCCGATCAGCAGCATGGCGCGATCGCGCAGGCCGCGCAGGGTTCCCCTGTCGAGCGTTTCCAGCATGCCGATCAGGTCTTCGGGCAGGAGGGCTTCCTTCTGCCGCGGCGGGGCGGCGTGCGTGTTGCAAATGCCAGCCATTACGGTGGCGATATGACGGTCCTTGCGGTCGAGCGGCGTGCCGCGCTGGGCGTAGCTCCAGGTCAGCGCCGAAAGGCGGCGCTCGATCGTCGTGACGGAGCTGGGCTTGCGATCGGCCGCAGCAGTGCCGGACGCGAGCGCCGTAATGTACAGGCCGACGGTGTGCGGATCGGGCGGTAGGGGCGCGAGACCCTGGCGGCGGCACCAAGCGGAAAAGTGCTTCCAGTCGGAGGCGTAGGCCTTGCGGGTGTTGGCGGCGCTCGCCGCCTCGACATAGGTACGGGCGCGTTCGGCGAGCTGCTCGAGGTGCGCCGGCAAGGTCCGCGCCTCCGGAAGAGGGGAGGGGAGGCCAGCGCTGGCCGTCGAGATGCCGACCGCCATCTGCGGCGCGGCAATAGCGTCGCGAGCGGTCGTGCTCTCAGACGGAGAGGAGGTCTCTGTGGCGTGATTTTCGTCGTTTTGCTCGATGATATGGGCCATTCTTTATATAAAGAGCAAAACGTCCGATAATGCAAGATTATCGGACGTTATATATCCGCGACAAGCGGTGCGGTTTAGGCGGATAATGCTGGACTAAACCGCTCACCTAATCTACACTCCGTCGCATGGATTCGTTCGACCCCTCCGCTCCAACCGCCCCCGCCTGGTCGCCCCGCATGCCGGGATGGGCACTGCCGCGTGGTCGCGACATCACTGAATCCGACGCCGCCTTCGCCGCCGGTATCGCCCTGAAATCGCTCGATGATCTGATCCGCGCCGATCCGCCGTGGCTCGGCTGCTGGCGCGATCGCCTTGCTCTCAAATCAGCTGCCGTCGCCGCCAGAATGCTTGGCCGCAATGAAGAGGAAACCGCCATTCGCGACGCGATTTTGCTCACCGCGCCCGGCAACGATCCCGGGCCGGCCGGAAAGCTGTTTCTTGCCATACGAATGCTGACGCGCCAATCCGGGACGATTGCCACGCCATTCGTTAAGGAGCTCTGCGCGCTGCTGGGGATTGGCTGGGAGGATGCTCTTGTCTCCGTCCCGGATTTTGTCGATACGGCGATCCAGTCCGGGCGCGCGGCACCCCTCGCAGTTGCCGAGCTTGTATCGGCGATTACGACCATTCGCCCGGACACCGAGGTGCTGTCGCTTGGGCTCGCCGAGATCGTTCTGGCGCTAATGCTGAACTGGCCGAAACCCGTACCGCTGCTAATCCCCGAGCGGTTTGGCGAGGCGTTCCGCACCATCGGCGGCCGTGGTCGCGTCCGGTCTGGCGAAGCGGCTTATCCGAGGGCGATCTGCCTGGCTTTGATGGATGGTGTGGCGGCGGCGCTGCGATCTGCCGTGGAGATCGATCGAAGGGCAGCGCGGTTGCTGGCTGTGGCACCAAAGCTCCGTACCAGGGGCGCCGAGCCGGTGATCCGGCGTTTGCTGTCCGACGACGCTATTCTGGCGTCGGTCCCAGGAAGCGAGCTGTCGCGCTGGGCAGCGAACCGGCTGTTCGATCGGCTCGAGAGTTTTGAAGCGGTGCGCGAGCTGTCCGGCCGCTCCTCCTTCCGCATCTTTGGATTATGATGATGAGGGGAGCGAGCGCGACAAAAACCACACTGCGTCGGGCAAAAGACCGACAGCAAGATGTCCTGTATGATCGCGAGCTCGAGGACTTACCGCAAGAACTTCGTTGGCGGGAATGGATGCTGCGGATTGAGGCGGTGATCTTTGCCTCGGCTGAGCCGGTCAGCCGCGAGACGCTGGCGCGTGTGGTGGGAAAGGATTGTAGCATTGATCTGTTGATCGACGATCTCGTCGAGGAGTTGCGGGATCGGCCTTACGAGCTGGTGTCGGTCGCCGGCGGCTGGCAGCATCGCACCCGGCCGCGGTTTGCCGAGACGATTCGCGCGTCTTCGGCCCCGACAAGGGGAGGGGCGGCGGCACTCTCCGAGTTCGAGGCGATGGTGCTGATGGCGGTGGGATATTTACAGCCGATTACCCGCGGCGAGCTGTCAAAGATCTTTGGGAAGGAGGTCAGCCGTGACGTCGTTGGTAATCTGCGCGGGGCGGGTTTTATCGGCTCCGGGCCACGCAGTCCGACGCCAGGCGCGCCCTATACTTACATAACGACCTCACACTTTCTTTCGGTCTTTGGTATGGAGACGTTGCGTGACCTTCCCAATATCGAAGCGCTCGAGGACGCCGGCTTGCTGAGCAGACGTGCCGTTCAAGATGATGTCGCCTTCGATCCAACTGAAGGGGAGGCAATGTTCATTGAATGAATGAGGGCAGCGTACTTCTGCATTTGCGACCCGGACGAAGGCGCTGTGACGGGAGCAAACTGCAGAATTTCGTCTTGGACAACCGTGCTGTCTTCCAATGGTCCGTCCGAGAGACCTTCTAAGGCGAAGTCCGAATGGGAAACAGGTCCCCGCCGTAGTGGTGAAGCCTGGTGTGATGGCGACGGCATAGCCATCGGACGTTCAATGGCTCGTCGTATTGATCGTGATGAGCATCGACGTCTTCATCACCACAGACCTCACACGTGTTCTTTCTCAGCTCGCCCGCCTTCACGGCACGCTGCACCAAGAGGTGAGCCTCATATTTTGCAGGATTAGCACGCCGCCAATTCGCTTGGCGGGTATCTGTCTTTAGCATCTATCTAGTCTTCCCGATCAGTTCAGGGTGTAGCGCTTCCAGGGTATCGCCTGCATTGGCACCCGCGACAGAAAATTAACAAGATCACGTCGGCCACGATATGTCGGTACGCCCCTGCTGTTTTGTGCCATGAGAACAATCGGCACGCCCGGGAATGCTGGCTGGAAGCTATATGCAACGTCGTCGGCCTGATGGCCGCTGTTCAAAACGTGCGGCTTGACGATGACTATGGCGAAGGTGACGCCCTGCTCGCGAACTAATGCGCCTTCAAACTGCATTTCTTCTCTCCTTTGATGAAGAGGCCGCCTCACTCCAGGCGGCCTCAGGTTTTAGCCACGCGGCGGGAACGGGTCGCGACCGTAGGAATCCTTGTCCCGGATTTGTCCGTTGGGACGGTGGATGACGACTTCGCTCTGCTGGTTGATCGCAATTTTGCGAGCAGCGGCAGCCGCGTCGGCCTGCGTTCCATGGGTGGAGGTCACTCGCTGATTTCCAGCGCCCCGCACGGCCCATTCGCCGTTATGGGGAACCACATGCTGATTCTTCCTTGTCATTGCATCAGAATCTTTTTTCTTGAGTGCCGTAAGAGTTTACATTAAGGAAAATTTAATTGTCAATATGGCTATTGTGGTTTACGAATGGATGACGAATTTTTACGCATGGAGTGATCATGACCATTGAGATGAAAAATGTGCTGGAGTTGGCCGACGCGGCACTTTCCGCTGACTACACGCGCGTACGCAGAGCTGCGAATGCGCTTGCGCGAGATCTCGACAAGAATGGTGAGACTTCCATTGCCAAGGAGCTGAAGGCCCTGGTGCGCAAGAGGGGGGTGCCTTTGAAGGCGTCTGGCTACGTGGAATCGCTGCCCGTGGACTCGAAATCCCGCTTGCCGCTTGTCGAGGAGCAGACCTGGCCCGATACGCCTATTTTTCTCAACGAAGGCGGGTGGCATGTGTTCAGCGATTTCATCGCGGATGCTCGGCGCATTGATGACTTGAGCGCCAAAGGATTGGCCTCACGTCTTGGGCTTCTGCTCTCTGGCCCGCCAGGAACAGGCAAGTCTCTCCTTGCCGGCCATATCGCTGCGCAACTGTCTCGTCCGCTATATGTCGTCCGGCTCGACTCGGTCATCTCCTCTTTGCTCGGGGACACCGCCAAAAATATCCGCTCGGTGTTTGATTTCGTGCCGGCGCGAAACGCCGTTCTTTTTCTCGATGAGATGGATGCAGTCGCAAAGCTGCGTGACGATCGTCACGAGTTGGGCGAGCTCAAACGCGTTGTCAATACCGTCATTCAAGCGTTGGACGGGCTAGACCCGAGCTCGATCGTGGTTGCTGCAACCAATCATGCGCATCTTCTTGATCCTGCAATATGGAGGCGGTTTCCTTATAAAATTGAACTCGGTCTTCCGGATGAAAGCGTTCGCGCTGACCTTTGGCGCCATTTTCTCTTCGAGGACAAAGATGAGGAGAGGCGCGCCGAGCTATTCGCCGTCGTGTCCGAAGGGTTGTCGGGGGCCGATATCGAAACGATGAGTCTGTCGGCGCGGCGTCATGCCGTTCATGAGTCGCGTGATATTGATTTTGGAGCCGTCGTTGTGGCTCTGCTGGAGCCGCGGTCAGGCCGTACTGTCCCTGTACAGCGGCAGCCATTGGATGCGGAGCAGAAACGCCAGGTTGCAATAGCCCTCAAGGAGAAGTACGCCATTGGGGGCGCGGATACCGCCCGCATTCTCGGAGTGTCGCGGCAAGCCATTTACGCTTACCTGAAGCAACAGGAAGGGGAGGTGTAGTATGGTGGAGCCTAGAGACCAACCTCTTCTCTATCCCGTTCTGAGCCTTCAGATGGATCCGGCGCTGCGGAGTCCGACGGGGCGTGGCAAAGGCATCGACAGCATCGTCAAGGAGCGGCTCGGCCGGCAGCAGGACGTGCTCGCGAGCGAAACACGCGACATTTATGAACACCGTACAGAGTTGCCCACATACTCGGGTTTGACGCACCTAGTCGTTCGGATGTTCAGTGAGGATTCCCTTGCTCCAACGCACACCCCCGATGACTTGTTCTCGCAGCGTCATGGATGCAGGCTAGTTGCTCCTCTTCCTGGCGGCTATTTGATCGAGGCTGAAGTCAAAGAATTGCCTCGCCTCCTTCGCGCAATCGAACATCCAATCGGCTATGCGGTGCAAGCCGACATATCCCGTGTTTCGTCTCTCGGACAATTTGATGCGAAAAGTCGTCTGCGCGGTCGATCGTTCAATGAGCTCTGGAATTCCGCACCGGAAGATGATGACGGACGCTTGTTCGTTGTTTGGCTTGCGCCGTTCCGCGATCGAGATGCCAAGGCCGAAGTCCTCGAGCGTATCCAGCGCTTTGCCAATGAGAGGCTGGTCATGCCGACATTTACCAGCGTGCGGCTCACGCTCGGAACATCTGAGGAATCGGAAGAACCGCGTTCTCTCACGACACCACGACAATCCAGCATTGCAAGGGCAATGCGAGATTATCGAAACACCGGCGTCGGACGCGCTGCAGTTCGAATTCCGAATAAAGAAGGGTTGAGACAGCTCATTGCGTCAGGCGCTTCTTATCGCATTGATCCTGTGCGGCCGATCAGAGTGGCAGCACCTGGCGAAGGAGCGGAGCCTCCTGCACCAGTAATCGATGAGAATGCTCCAATCGTTGCCGTCGTCGATGGCGGTCTGCATGCGCGAAGCTACACCGCAGCTGAAGCTTTCAGGGCGACACCTTTCGTCACGAACGCCCAAGCCGACAAGCCTCACGGAAATAGCGTTAGCTCCCTCGTTATCCATGGGCACGCCTGGAACAAAAATCGCTCGCTGCCTCAACTAAACTGCCGTATCGGAACTGTTCAGGCCGTCCCCCATCGGAACGCCAATCGGCGCTTTGATGAGCGGGAGTTGGTCGACTATCTGGCGGAGGTTGCGCGTCTTTATCCAGAAGCGCGCGTCTGGAACATCTCTGCCAATCAGGACGGCGCCGGTTTGGATCCCACCGAGGTCAGCGTTCTCGGCCATGAAATCAGCCTTCTCGCGAGATCGGCGGGCTTCCTCCCCGTCATCTCTGTCGGAAATGTCACCCCAGATAACAATTCAAGACCTAATCCCCCAGCAGATTGCGAGGCGGCGATTGTCGTGGGGGGCCGTCAGGCGCTTGCTGACGGTACGCCGGGTGACAGTTGCCCCGCATGCCTGCCAGGTCCCGGTCCTGACGGGATGATGAAACCGGACCTGTCGTGGTTTTCGAATCTCAGGATGCTGGGTGGGGTCGTGGATACGGGAAGCAGTTACGCAACGCCGTTGGTATCGTCTTTGGCAGCCCACACCTTCGATAGCTTACGGGAACCAACGCCGGATCTGGTTAAGGCTCTCCTCATCAATTCAGCCGAGCGAAGTGAGCACGATCCCAACCTCGGTTGGGGAACCCCGTATCAAGGGCACCTCCCTTGGACCTGCGCGCCCGGCAGTGTCACGCTTGCGTGGCGGGCACAACTCGAGCCAGGAACCGCATACTACTGGAACGATATTCCCATCCCTCCCGAGCTGGTGCGTGACGGAAAATTGTTCGGACGCGCCAGCTTGACCGCTGTTTTGCGGCCTCTCGTGTCGCCGTTTGGCGGCGCTAACTACTTCGCTTCCCGCTTGGAGACATCTCTGGCGTATCAGTCGGGAGCGGATAGGTGGCCGTCGCTACTTGGCTCAATGAAAGAGTCGACGCTTCCGGAAAACGACGCTCGCGATGAACTTCGCAAATGGCAGCCTATCAGACGGCACTGCAGAGACTTTTCAAAAGGGAGCGGACTTGGCTTTTCCGGACCATACCTGCGGCTTTACGCCCGCGTGTTCATGCGTGACCTCTACCAATTTGGGTGGACGCATCACAGCCAAGCGGGCGCGCAAGAAGTTGCGTTCGTGCTCACCCTTTCAAGCGCGGACGGAGAGAAGTCGATTTATGATTCAACAGCTCGTGCGCTCGGAAACTTCGTTGAAAGCGCCGTCTTGAACCAAGACATCGAGGTCTCGAATGAGATCTAGCTGGTCGGTGTCCTCCGGATTTGCGATTGGGCCCTTGCAAGCGAGGCAGATGCGTGAGGCGTAGCCGCATTTCCATCGGTTTTTCCGAGAAGGAATTTGCCGAAGCGTTGGCACCCAGGGTCGCTACCGTGGGCACGAGGCCGGTGGATGCCGTTGAACAACTGCTCACACAAATTCTCGTCGAAAATCTTCGGCAGCAAACAGCTTTGGCGCTCCGGAAGATCCCCTCGGTGAAGCTTCACTCGATGTATTTCAAGGAGCGCTGTGCATCCTTAGCGCGGCTTGCGGACATCGGGTACGACACCTGGTATGCCGAACTGGCCTTTTCCACAACCAGAGAGAACATGGTTGACGGCGTTGAGATTGACACACAGGGTTTGCACCTAAGTCCCATAAATTGTGGCCCTGCAGGGCTGATCACACACCGACTTTGGTCGAAGCAGCTAAAAACGCAAACCAATCACATCCTGCGTTTGAACCACGTGACGATTCCGCCCAGCACGTTTCTTGAAACCAAGAAAATGATGGAGGCGATTTGCCTTGAGCAGCCGCTGGTCGCGAACCCTCGACCTGGTCCGCGTACGCAAGGCTATGAGTTTGGGATCGAGGGCTTTGAGTTTGTTGCATTCGATCATTTAGTTACCGGGAAGCGTTGTTTCTGTTCATGCGCTCGCCTAGCTCATGAAAAGATGATGTCAGAGGCTATAAGGATTGCATCTCATTCAGGCGCATGGACCCATCAGGTTGTTCGATTGTTGTCGGATGCGACCTACATCGACGAAATATGCCACCTGTGTATCGCCCGTCGCTCGGGACCGGAGGCTGCTGCCAGCTTCTACGGTGATGATATTGGGGAATTTATCACGCCGTATATCGATCAGCTGATGTTGATGTCTGGAATGGACAAGTCCACTGCGCGTTCCGAAGTCCAGTACACTCTTGGTGTTCGCCGATGGATGAGGGAGGCAGAAATGTACAGTCTGGTGAAAAAGCTATTTCCCGACCAAGTTATCCTGAGGGAGGCGTCGCCCCCATGGCTGGGGCGCCAACGATTTGACGTGTATCTGCCCGCCATCGGCCTTGCTCTGGAACACCATGGTGAGCAGCACTACAGAGCCATTACTGCATTTGGAGGAGAAGTGGCGCTAAAACGTAACATGGAACGCGACGCCTTAAAGAGAAGTCTCTGTGAACAAAATGCCGTCCAACTTGTCGAGATTCGATTTGATGAGCAAATGACACTACCGCTTCTTCGCCGAAAGCTGCGGCGTTTCATTATGGCCTAAATGTATCAATGACGGCCGCCTTCACGGCGATAATGTGAGATATTGATTTCAGTCGCAGCCTGGGGTGTAAAATGTTCTACGAACGCGGATGTAACAGAATATCTCGATTATCATCTTGCTTCGGAACTGGAGACCGATTTCGCGATTATGTTGATCGGCCCTTGGGGAGCTGTAACGATGCCAGTCACGAGAGTTGAGCGAATTGTCGGCGGCCTGGTCATCGGACGTGTCGAACGCGGCTCCGACGGCTACTACGCCTGTCATCATTTCGGATCAAACGTGGATCCCTTACCCCTTAATACCTTGGACGATGTTGCGGACTTCCTTCGAGCTCATCCTCGCGGCGGCGTGCGAATGTATCCAGGTCGGAAGAAGATTTCTCGCAACATCTATATCGATGGAATTTTCCTTCGGTGACAGGTGCGCGACCGCCGTTGTCCTGATAGTTTTGGAGGTCGCTACTCCCGATGCTGACGCATTGAATGTATCAGGCTTTCATGCATTACGGATCTCCTAGGAACGGTGGGCATTATGCGAAGAGACGAGGTTGGGGAGGACCTAGTGTCTCTCGCCTTTGACTTTCTCTATTTTTTTGCGCGTTTCGAATATGCGCTCAAGGCCAACGGTTACCTAAAGAAAACAGAGCCAGGTCAGCCCGCGGAGGCTGGGTGGAGACAATTTCGAGAGCGCTGGGAAGGAGATTATAAAAGCAGCGAAGCCGCTGTGGCGTTGATCGCGGCTAACCCGAAAAAGCAGATCATTGGCGACGATGGAATGCTGGCGTTTAGAGCTGTGGGTTTTCCCGCCAGTACTTGTGAGCTTGGGCAGGTTATCGGCTATTGCCAGACCGTCCGTAACAACCTCTTTCATGGTGGGAAGAGCAGTACCGACGGCTTCGATAGCCCGGAGCGTACGAAATGCTGCTTTCCATCGTTCTCGTCGTGCTCGAGGAACTGGCCAGCGCTTTCGATCTTGGTGCTGACTATACCGGCTACTACTAAAACGCTCATCGATGAAGAGTAGACGCAGGCGCTTGATAGGCAGAGGCGTGAACGTGGAATGTCGTTCAAGAACGCAGCAGGCGTGATTTTTTACTAGCCAACCTTGATGTGCATCAAAATGTGCATATATTGTGCATAAGATTGAGCGGAGATTAGGCATGGCGCAGGCTCAGACAGTACATTCATACACAGTTGTTTCCGGCTTTGTTGATAGCCTTCAGGAACCGCGGACGCCCTATATTTCGCCGTCTCGCTTGTCAAAGGCGCTCGGCGTCAAAGTCGCAAACCTTGCAGAATTGACCGGTGTCCATCGCAATACCCTGCGCAATCCCTCCTCCGAACGCTTGCAGGGCAGGATGCGGGAAATGATCAAGGCGATCTCTGCGGCCGCCGAGCTGACTGGTGATCTTGCGAAGGCAATCTACTGGTATCGAAATGAACCGATTGCCGATTATGGCCATCGCACGGCCGCGGAGCTTGTTGCCGATGGTGAGATAGAGGCTGTTCTTGCCTATATTCGGGACCTGGAGAATGGAGCGCGCGGGTGAAGATTACCCGCATCGGCCCGAACGCAGTCTTTCATCGGTATCTAACACCTAAATGGGCGTTTCTTCCAACCAGCGGCGCCGGGGCCGCTATTGACGGCGGTCGCTTCAATCGACCCGGCGTCGAGGCTCTCTATCTTTCCGAGGCCCCCCAAACCGCGCTCGAAGAATATCGACAGGGCGCGAGCATCACACCGCCGGCGACGCTTGCAGCGTACAAGATCACGCTCAGCGAAGTAGCCGATCTGTCGCAAGGTTTCGATCCGCTTCTTTGGGATGCAGCTTGGTCTCAATGGGATTGTGCATGGCGAAAAATCGCTCGCATCGACAAAAAGGTCCCTCCCTCCTGGAAGTTGGCAGACAAAGTCATTTCATCCGGCCTTCGGGGGCTGCTCTTTCCGTCACTAAGGCACGCTGGCGGAACTAATCTTGTAATTTTTTCTGCCAATCTCATCCCAGATGATGACGTGCATGTTCACGATCCAGACAATCGTTTGCCGCGCGATCAATTGTCCTGGCCGCACTAGCAGCAATAGATGCCGGCCGGCTTCGGGGGAGGGGAATGAAGCGCATTAGTATCAAAAGTGTTCAGCCTGGAGATATTCTCCTCACAGCTCGACCGGGAAAGATAAGCAAATCGATCCGCTTCAGCACGGGGGGCATCGTTTCACACGCGATGATCTGCGTGCAGCATGGTTCGTTTATCGATTCCACCGCGGACGGGGTACAGGCGCGCAACCTGCAGCGGGAGTTGTTCGAGGATGACGAGCAGGTTTTCCATTTCCGCCTGAAGGAAGCTCTCCCCCGCGAGGTACTTTCAAATGTAATCGATTTCGCGCGGGCCGAGATCGGTGCGCGTTATTCTGTGCCGGAGGCCATGCGGTCGGTCGCTGCTGTCCGAAAGCCGAGATCGAAGCGGCAATATTGCTCTCGTTTAGTGGCCCGCGTCTACAGAAACGCGGGCATCAATCTTGTGCCGGACGCAGACTATTGCTCGCCGGAGGATTTACGACGTAGTCGCTTGCTGGTGGAAATCCCGATAGAGACCGAAGCCGTGTCCGAGGAAGAATGGCGTTGGCTCGAAACCAATCGTAACCCGATCCGAGATACACATCAGGCCCACAAAGCCATTCTTGACGTCGCTCGTACGTTCGTTCCGGACTTGGAGAGCCTAAACGAACTCCATGCTTTACTCGTGGTTCGCCCTGAGGCTGATCCGGAGATTGCAGAGGTTCTGCGCGAGAGCGGCTACCTTGATCTGTGGCGCGGTGAAATAGCGGCTCACCCTTGGCGCTACGACCAGAGCCTAATCGCAACGATGTCCGCGCCCGAGCAGATGGCCGACATACGTGAATACTGCATAGGTACAGTGAGCGAGGCTTACAGCGGAGGCGTGCGGTTTTCCATTAACCTCATACAGTTGCAGATGCTAGAGACCCAGCACGGCGGTCAATCCCTCCGGCTGTTGGTGGACCTGTACGAAACTCTTGTGCTTAACGATCAGATCCGCAGGGAGGTCGCGTGTGCGTGGCTGTTGAAGCACTATCCTGACGACCTGAAGAAACAGTTGGAGCAGATCGAGCCGCACAGCGCCTATTGGTATTCGGTCGTTGATCGCGTCGAACCGAAGCTGGCCGCGTTGTCGCGCATGGTCGTCACGGCGGAAGGAAGTTCGGAAGTCTGCTCGTCATGCGGCGACCGGCCAGCCATGTCCTACCGTCTTGCGAATGGCGCTCAGACGATGCCGGGCGTACCCTCCCTGCGCCTGTGCAGCGACTGCATCGAGATACGGCGCGGTATGGGCAACATCCTGATGCCGTTCCTGCATTGACTTGGAAAGAGAATGGGACCGCAAACGAAGGCTGTGATAAAAGAGGATGCGCTGCTTTGGGTGAGTTAGGCCGTTCAGGAAACAGTGTTCTGGACCCAGCGCAACTGCGTCGGATCGAAGCCGTGCATCGCGGCTACTTATTCCAGCACCTCTATGCAGTTCAATGTTTGTTGTCAGCCGCAACCATCGCTGCGCGGGAGATCGCTGTCGAAAGCGACGAAGATGTAGAAATCCAACTCGATGGCATCCGTATCTATGTGCAGGTGAAACATCGGAAAGATGCCCTTGCGTGGGATGATATCGAGGGCGCGATGTCACGTTTTGCGGACCTTGCCGCTGATTCGACGTTAGCCTAAGACCTATCGACCGGCTATAGCCGAAGAAAAATAGCGGGATATATGCGCCGACTCGCCGGCTGTGTTGATGAAGGCTAGCTCGCGCGATCGTGGCCGTACATGCGGAGCCTTTTAACTAGCATCGTTGAGAAGGTGGCGCGTTTGTGATCCTTAATCCCGCCTGCCGTGTTCATGAGCAGATCCGTCAACAGCGCATTCGTTTTTCTGCAATGCACTTGAAGAAGCCGATTGCCGTGATATGGCGCCGTGTCCAGTAAGATTGCCAATCTCTGCGCCGGCGGGAGGGGCCTATTCCCTCGACCATCAGCGACATTTAGATCGCGACAAGTAGCGTCACCTCGCAAAGTTGGAGAAAAAGAGGGTGGCTGTATTTGATCCGCTGGGCTGGCAGGGGCGCTAGCGTTGGCGCTCGTTCATGCAGCCAACCTGCATTTCAAGTGTTGCAAAAGTAATAGATTAGCAGTGGAGACGCCCTTTTCATCTGAGTAAGGTTAGCGTGATTGAAGAAAAATGGAGCTTCTCATGCCGTCCAGCAGCCAACGAACACCTCCCCGAGAATCTGAGTCTGCTCGGGTGAAGAGTGATCCTGCGTCACCAAACCGAAACCTACCTTCCGATGTACTTGCAAAAGTTGCTACCTACGTTCCAACCCAGGATGTGGTCGAAACCGCACGAGATCTCGGAAATCTAGAGCGAACTGGCTCCGCAGGTCGCGAAGCTTTACGTCGAGGCCCTATCGGAATTTATCACGCTCGCGTGAAAAGGATTGGTACATCGGCAAAAGCAGTCTTCGATACAATCATCCCTGGGGAGCAATTGCCTGATTGGCAGGTGAACCGGCCATCTGAAACGGCAAGAACGCGGGCGGTAGGACCACTTCTGAAGTTTCAATCTGAGGCTGGAAAAGCACGATTCACAACCAACATCCTGAACCTCCCTCAGCCTGATCAGTGCGACGCAATTCTGAGCGTGATAAAGCATCTGGACGATCTTGGGGAAGTCAATAAGACGCGCTTAATCGAACGTTCGATCGAAATCTTGCAGCTTGATCCCCCTCTTACTTGGAACCAGGGTCAGAAATGCCCCGCCGCAGACGTATTGGTCCAGGGCGAGAAGCACTTAAACGACGACCAAAAAACTCGGGTACAACACGAGAGGAACAATCGCCCGGAGCTGCTGCGCCTGTTCCGCCGGGCTGTCGCAGACTTTGAGATTGAAAAAAACATGGCGGCGCATCCCCGCAGGTATCAAGACGCGAAAGAACCGGAGGTGAAACCTATCGACGAGGTGATTGACATAATCGAAAGATATAGTCGATCGGTCGTGACGAGAGGGCCAAATGCTATCGGCCTTCTGACGGCACACGAGAGTTTCGTCAAGAACGTCGGTGATGCCTACACCCGTACGCGCGCCGAATTCGATTCATCCTCCCGCGATCGGGACAGATCGGCATTGTCACGGTAACTCTCGGCAGCCGTTCCGTGTTGGCGTGAGTGGAGGGATTACAAGGTGACTTGTCCCCGCTGTGCTCCAGGTTTCATTCGTGTTTGGTGCAGTCAATCGGCATCGGCCTCGTTGCAAGCTGTGCTGGTCCGAGGAATGAGGATTGATTGGCACCCGGAACGGCTTTTCCAAGGGGAAAACGCCAGCCGCAATCCGCAGTAGGGGCTTTCATCGTGAGATTGACATAGGACAAGGCTCGACCGGAGATGTAGAACAGGAGCGCGTGGGCGTGCTGCCCGACGCTCGGGTCGTGCGTCCCAATAGCCAGCCTTGGATTGCTATCGGAGCCGGAAAATCCAACACTTTGTTTGTGTACTTTTCTACCACAGCACTGAATGGTGTGCCGTCCTGCAGCTTCAACACGGCACGATGTTCGAGAAGAAACGGTGGCAGGACCAGTGGTCCTCTCCGGTTCGCAGTTAATTCATTTCCCATGTCCCAGCCTTCTGGTAGAGGAGACCAAAGCAGATTGGAAGATAGGTTGGTGCGGGTGAAGTTAAGAGACTGAACGGCCCTGCCGAACGCTATATCACTGGTGCTCAACGCGTTATTCATTTCCATTGTCAGTCTCGCCGGAACATACCAGTTGTCGGCTTCTGATAGTACGCGATTTCCGCAAACCAGGCGAACGCGGCGATAAGCGATAGGCTCCTCTGATCCCACGGCAAGAAGTTCTCGGATACTGCTATCGGCGGGCGTGTCTTGTACGCGCACGCGCTGGGCAACGATCTTGGAGTCTTCCGGGGCGAGTTTGTGCGCGGCACACCAGCGATCGAGCGTCAAGGTGGCGCTAGGATTTCCCAGGAGATTTGCATTCAAGGTCTGGAGAACTGCGAGCGCCTCGATCCGAGCGGTTGGTGTGTCCGGCCATGGAGAGGCGGTGGAAGATTCTTGTGCCAAGGTATTCGCGGCCAGCACGAGCGCTATAGTCGATGCGATTGCTGTTACCTGCACAGACTTTAAGCAAAAATTCGACATACTGAATTACTCCCTGGATGTGCGTGGGCGAGTTGAATGTTGATCTTGGGGAGGACTGGAAGCATCGCTGTTCGCGGAGTGGCCAGCGGGGCAGTTTGTTCCGGCTTTCGTGTCTGCTCATGCATCTTCCGCCGGCCGCCCAATCGTTCTGATTGTCCACCGTTGAGTTCAGCTCGTTTGGTGTACTGGAACTTCTAGCGTTCCTTCGAGGTTGGTTAAATGTCAATCGTGTTACAAATGTAAAGCATTGCCTTCGGACGCGTTGCCGTTGGATGTCATACCGAAAAAACTACGTTGGCTTCTCATTACTTCAGGAAATTCGAGTGCACTTTGTTTCGGATTAAGACGTAGATGTATGTACCAAACGGCTTTCCCCCGGTCAGTCGCCCACTCCCACCGCATTGACATGGCAATTTCTGCAGTCGGTTATTGTATCACGACAAGCCATACCGCTTTGAGGCGCCAAGGCGTCGTTGGAAGTCGTCATCTCTCGACATTGGCAATGGGGTGCGGGTAGCTTTGGAACATTTGATCTGAATCCGCGTCAGGCGCGGCGCATTCGTAAACGAGAACCGATTCAAGCGTCGCCGCCTTGAACTCCTTCGGCGAGTGGCCGCCATCAGTTCTCATCATCGTCTTTTGCTTTCGAAGTGAAAGCTTCATATTGCTGTAGTGGATAAAAAAATTCACATCCGTAGGCAAAGTCCAAGAGCAACTGTTGAAAAAATGATCTTTGTAGCGCAACGGTTGGTCCCTCGATCTCTGAAGCGGTTGGCAATCTTGTCGATTGCGTGCCGTCGACACCAGCCGGCTCCAGATCCGAGCGGCTGTTTGCAGTACCTGGTTTTTCGTTCAGGCTCATGGTTCAGTCTCCTTGTACAGCTTTCACCCCCTATGCAATCTGAATGTGCTAAAATGATTTGCCGTGGGAGAAGGTCAGTTTCAGCTGTAATCCAACGGGGCTGGATGAATGCGGCTCGCTCTGCATTAGAGGCAGATATTGGTCCGAACCTGCTCGCAAAGTCGGGACAATCCCTTGTTTGCCAAACACTGTCGAGAGTGGTCCTCGCCGGTCGCCGTCAGGGGCCGCGTCTAAACGATAATCTGCGATCCCAGTTCAACAACCCGGTTGGCAGGAAGGTGAAAATAGTCTGATGGGAGTGAGGCCGCATTCGCAAGGAGGATGTAGAACCGGTCCTGCCAGTAGGGCATGCCTGAATTGGCGTCCGGCACCAGCTTGCGCCGGCCGAGATAGAATGAGGTCGACATGATGTCGAACTTCAGTCCGGCCTTGCGCAGCGTCGCGAGCGCCTGTGAGACGTTCTGCGATTCCATGAAGCCGAACAGCAGTTCGACGCGCGAGAAACGCTCGGAAATCTGCTCGACCTTGTAACGGTCCTGACTCGGCACACGCGGCTTGTTGACCGTGCGGATCGTCAGGATGACGTTGCGGTCGTGCAGCACGTGATTGTGCTTGAGATTGTGCAGCAGGGCGGCGGGTGCGGATTCCGGATCGCTGGTCAGGAAGATCGCCGTGCCGGGAACCTGGGCCGGCGAATGTTCGCTCTTGCGCTCGATCGAGCTGACGAAGGAGGCGAGCGGAATATCGGTGTGGCGGGTCTTTTCCATCAGGATCGCAGTGCCGCGGCGCCAGGTCCACATGATGACGGTAAAGGCCGTGGCGATCAGGATCGGGATATAGCCGCCGTCGTGGATCTTCAAAAGATTGGCGCCGAGGAAGATCAATTCGAGTATGACCAGCGGCGCCAGCGCGATCACCGCAACCGGCAGCGACCAGTTCCAACGGGCGCGAACGAATTCGAAGGCCATGATCGAGGTGACGACCATGGCGCCGGTGACGGAGATGCCATAGGCGGTCGCCAGCGCGTCCGAGGTTTTGAAACTCAGGACCAGGAAGATGACGCCGATGAACAGCACGGCATTGACCGAGGGCACGAAAATCTGCCCGGTATTGGTTTCCGAGGTGAAGAGGATTTCCCTGCGCGGCAGGAAGCCAAGGTTGATGCCCTGGCGCACCATCGAGAAAGCGCCTGTTATAACAGCCTGGCTGGCGATGATCGTCGCCGCGGTCGCCAGGATGACAACCGGCAGCAGCGCCCATTGCGGATACATCAGGTAGAAGGGATCCGACATCGTCTCCGGCTTGCCGAGCACGAGTGCGCCCTGCCCGAGATAGTTCAGCGTCAGCGACGGGAAGACCAGCAGGAACCAGGCCCACTGGATCGGGCGACGGCCGAAATGGCCGAGATCGGCATAAAGCGCCTCCGCACCCGTCACCGTCAGGAAGACGGCGCCGAGCACGACGACGCCGTAGAAGCCCTCATGCAGCAGGAAGCTGACGGCATAGTAAGGATTGAAGGCGGCAAGAATGCCGAAATCGTCCGAGATATGCGAAATGCCGGCGGCGGCCATGACGAGGAACCAGACGGCGGTGATCGGGCCGAAGAATTTGGCGACGGCGCCGGTGCCGCGCGATTGCACGACGAAGAGCAGCGCCAGGATCACCACCGAGATCGGCACGATATATTCCGAGAGCCTGGGCGTGACGAGCTTCAGGCCTTCGACCGCCGACAGCACCGACAGCGCCGGCGTGATCATCGCGTCGCCGAGGAAAAGCGCAGCCCCCAAGAGGCCGAGCAGCATCAGGATGGCGGTATGGCCGTTGGCGGTCTTCATCAAAAGAGCAAGCAGCGACAGCGTGCCGCCCTCGCCTTCGTTGTCGGCGCGCAGCAGGAAGAGCACATATTTGATGGTGACGATGATCGTCAGCGCCCAGATCATCAGCGAGATCAGGCTGATGACCTCGAAACGGGTGAGCCCGTCATGGGCCACCGGCTTCAACGCCTCGCGAAAGGCGTAGAGCGGGCTGGTCCCGATATCGCCGTAAACGACGCCGATGGAACCCAGCGTCAGATAGAACAGCTTTTTCGGCGTCATCTGGGATTCGGTCGGATGGCTTTCTGCGGACATGATTTCAACAGGCTCTTCGGAGCCCCAGCCTCCTTTTCCCGCATCGTTTAAAACGCAACAAAGGCTTTCGCAACGGCGTTGGAAAATTGACCGGTCGAAGAATTCTTTGATGATGCAGGCGTTTCTTTGAGGCCTTATCTCATGATCTCAACAGAGCTGAAACGTCGGATCGAGCTTCATCTGTAACGCTCACAAAGTTGCAAATCCGTTCGGCAAACTGATGCGCTGATCGAGGACCACTCGGGCTCTTAAAGCGACGAGTTTCGCAGGGGCGGCTTTCAGAATTGCCGATCGCAGACGCGGCGGCATACCAAGCCGCTTTGAACGACTTCAAATCGCGCGCTTCGCTGAGGACGTCAAATTTGATTTCATTTGTAACAGGGGACCACGCGTCGATTGAAATCCGAAGCGCGTTCAACATAAAAACATCGGGAAGACTTCCTTTTGAAACGTTTGGGTCAGCCTGTCATGTTCGTGCGTTCCGATGCTCTCTCCCGTATAAAGCCTTCTGCCACTATCGTTGTCTCGCAGAAGTTTCGCGAGCTTAAAGCTGAGGGCAGGGACGTGGTCCGCCTCAATATAGGAGAGCCGGATTTCGATACGCCCGACAATATCAAGACGGCCGCCATCGACGCGATCAACCGCGGCGAAACGAAGTACACGCCGGTGTCCGGTATCCCCGAGCTGCGCAAGGCGATCGCCTCCAAGTTCAAGCGCGAAAACGGTCTGGAATATTCCTGGGAGCAGACGATCGTTGGCACCGGCGGCAAGCAGATCCTGTTCAACGCCTTCATGGCGACGCTGAACCCGGGCGATGAAGTCGTCATCCCGGCGCCTTACTGGGTGTCTTATCCCGAGATGGTGGCGCTTTGCGGCGGCACGCCGGTTTTCGTTTCGGCCACCCAGGAGCATGACTTCAAGCTTCAGCCGGCGGATCTCGAAAAGGCGATCACGCCGAAGACCAAGTGGTTCATCTTCAACTCGCCGTCCAACCCGACGGGTGCGGCCTATACGCATGCGGAGCTGAAGGCGCTGACCAACGTGCTGATGCAGCATCCCCATGTCTGGGTGCTGACCGACGACATGTACGAGCACCTGACCTATAGCGACTTCAAGTTCGTCACGCCCGTTGAAGTCGAGCCCAGCCTCTACGACCGGACGCTGACGATGAACGGCGTCTCCAAGGCCTATGCAATGACCGGCTGGCGTCGGCTATGCCGCCGGCCCGCTCCAGCTCATCAAGGCCATGGACATGATCCAGGGGCAGCAGACCTCGGGTGCGACGTCGATCGCCCAGTGGGCGGCTGTCGAAGCGCTGAACGGCACCCAGGACTTCATCCCGGCGAACAAGAAGATCTTCGAAGGCCGCCGCGACCTCGTCGTCTCCATGCTGAACCAGGCCAAGGGCATCGTCTGCCCGGTGCCGGAAGGCGCCTTCTACGTCTATCCGTCCTGCGCCGGCCTGATCGGCAAGACGGCGCCGTCGGGCAAGGTCATCGAGACGGACGAGGATTTCGTTTCCGAGCTTCTGGAATCGGAAGGCGTTGACGTCGTTCACGGCTCGGCCTTCGGCCTCGGCGCGAACTTCCGCATCTCCTATGCGACGTCGGAAGCGCTTATCGAGGAAGCCTGCCGCCGCATTCAGCAGTTTTGCTCGAATTGCTCGTAAGAGCGTATCCTCCAGAGGTTATTTTATGAATGGTAGAGTTTCTCAAAAAGTGTCGGAAGAGTCCGGGCCAATGATATCGGCGTCGATCGACCCAGACAACGTTAGTATCGCGGACTTAGATCGGTTCGGCCACGCTATTTTTAAAGAATGGCGGCCGAAGCGGCCCTTCCTCCGCAGGCAGGACGGCGTATACCTCGTACTTAGGGCGGACGATGTATTGGGCTTAAGTAGTGACCCTCGGACCCGTCAGATAGAGACGGAACTGATGCTCAATCGGGGGGTCAACGAAGGAGCGGTCTTCGACTTCGTTCGCTACAGCATGCTTTTTTCAAACAAGGAAACCCACAGCAGGCGTCGCTCTCCTTTTACTCGGACTTTCGCATTCCGGATGATTGAAAATCTACGTCCGCAAATAAGGCAATTGACGGAGATCCTTTTTCGAGATTTGAAGGAGCTTGGTTCCTTCAATTTCGTGGGGGAATATGCTTCAAAGCTCCCAGCCGTTACGATAGCCAGCCTGTTAGGCCTCCCGCCAAGCGACATTCCCTATTTTACTCAACTCGTCTATCGCGTTGCTCGCTGCCTGAGCCCTTCATGGCGGGATGCCGACTTTCCGGACATCGAAAAATCAGCGGTCGAGTTTAAGAACTACGTGCAAGCGGTAATTGACGATCGCCGAACGGATCCGCGTGATGACTTCCTCTCATCCTACATAAACGCAACGCGAGAAGCGGAGGATCTCTCGCCCGTCGAAGGCCTAACCCAGCTGATGCTTATCATCTTGGCTGGAACTGACACGACCAAAACCGGCCTCACTGCACTGACCGGACAGCTTTTGCAACATCGACAGGCATGGGACGCACTGTTGAACGATGGTACTCTCGTGGCCGCCGCCGTCGAGGAGGGACTGCGCTTTGAGCCTCCAGTCGGATCCTATCCCCGTTCAACACTGGCAGATATTGATCTTGACGGGTTCATACTACCCAAAAATAGTCTTCTCGCACTTTGCACCATGTCCGCGCTAAGAGACGAGAAACACTATGTCCACCCTCAACTTTTCGATATTCATCGCAAGCAGATGCGCTGGCATATGGTATTTGGCACCGGTGAACATCGATGCCTTGGGGAAGCGTTGGCTCGTTTGGAATTGCAAGAAGGACTTGCTACGGTGCTTAGACATGCTCCCAATCTCTCGATTGAAGGTGAATGGCAGGCGGTACAGGGTCATGGAGGTGTGCGCCGAATTGCGGAGATGAGAGTTGGCTTCAATCGAGAAAATTGAAGCGAGTTGCTTTCTCTCGTTGGCTGATGGGAAGAAAGCGCATAGGAGTCGCCGCCAAATTCTTGTCGGACCAGCTTGGTTTGTTCGGTCGGTGTTTTTCACCGTGGATGCGGAGTAATGAGAAACTGGGTCAGACCACTGGGCTCCGTTGATTCCGCGAAATCTGCTTAGTTGGATTGGCTGTCAGAAGGAGAGGTGACCGCATGATTTGGGATCATTTATCACCTTCCCGAAGGGTTCTGCTTGATATCAAATCGTGGTCTGTATTGGTACTGGTAATTGCCTCGATATCTTTTGCGGTTCTGGCCATAGGATCTTGGCAAGACAACGAAAGCAACGAAGCGATCCTGACAGAGCTGCAATCGATCGACGTGGATTGCGCGATGCTGCAGCGGAATGTGTTGCGTGCTCACGCCGGCCTTCTTCGGAATTACCATCCTCTTATCGTCCCTCTGGGGCGACTGCGCACGAGCGTCGCAGATTTACAGCAGCTTTTTAGGCGGGCGGGCCTCGACGGGGCCGGTGAATTTTCTGAATTGCTGGCGCGGGTGAAGAGCTCAGTAGATGCGACCGACGCAGCCGTTGCAGCGTTCGGTACGCAAAATGTAATGTTCCAGGATTCGTTGGCGACCTTTAACCAGTCGATAGCTTCGCTTCCGAGGTCTTTGGATACGAGGGATTTGAACTCGCTAGAAGTCGCTGAGTTGGGCTATCTGATGCTCCAGTTTTCGTCTCAGCCAAATTTCGAGTTTGCACGGGAAATCAACCAACGTCTCGACCGGCTTCAGGTTTCGGCGAACGGGGATAAGGCAGGCGTCAAGGAGATCGTTCGCAGTGGGAGGATTATCCTGACTCTACTGCCGCGATTGAAAGACACCGTTGGAGTGATCCAAACTTCTGAAACCATCGACAACACGAAGAAGTTGCAGCGAGCATACCTTGAAGCTTATAGCTTGGCCAGCGCGGGTGAACAGCGGGTACGGGTCTTCCTCGGCGCAGTTTCGGTTTTCTTTTGCTTTTGCATAATTTCCCTAGTCCATAGGTTACATCTGCGAACCAAGGTGTTGACGAGACGACTGGACTTCGAAGAAGTGATCAAAAAGATTGGGCTTTGCTTCGAAGATGCTTCAGAAGCAAAACCGTCGTTGGAATCCTCAACGAATGCCGCGTTGGGAATTATCCAATTATTCTTTGAAGCTCATCAATGCGCGCTGGGACTGGTCAACATCAATGAGAATGACGTTGGCGTCACCTTTTTTGGAAGCACTCCTGCGCCAGAGTGGAACGAACAACGGGTGCGCGAAATTGTTTCCACGGTAGGGGCCGAGGACGGCGGGCGGATTTTCCGAGCCTATCCTCAACGAAAAGCGAGCTGCTTCGGTGAGGACTCTCCATTTCTGTGGGTGCTGCTTGCGTTCAAGGTATCCGATCGAATAGTCGCTGTCTTTGGCCTGGGATTTGATCGAGAGCATCTACAGACGCCGACCGCACGTGAAATGCAGCTGATGGAACTAGCGGCTGCATGTGTTAGCCACTATGCGGTCATTCGGCGCAAGCAGTCCCAGCGAGATATTCTGGAACGTCGTTTGAAACATGCGGAACGGCTTGAAGCAGTTGGTACGCTTGCCGGCGGCATTGCGCATGAATTTAACAACATTTTGGGTGCAGTTCTGGGTTACGCGGAAATGGCACACAACGTTCTGCGCCGTCGTACTCATGCTCGAGACTACATCGATCACATCATTTCTGAAGGCAATCGAGCGCGGTTGATTGTCAACCAGATCCTTGCCCTTAGTCGAAAGCGGGATCGAACAACAAAACCATTCGATCTTTCGGAGTTAGTGACCGTGATCGCGCCGTCGTTACGTGTTGCGTTGCCTCCGGGCGTCGAGCTCGATTTCAAATATCAGAGCGCTCCAATGGTTATCGAAGGAAACTCACTTGAGGTCGAGCAAATACTGATGAATTTGTGCAAAAACTCTGCTGAAGCATGCCGAGAGTTAGGGCGTGTGGAGGTCAGCGTTAGGAGGTCTGTCGTACGGAAACACAAGGTTCTTACAAACGGTACTATTCCCACCGGCGAGTATATCCTTCTTTCAGTTGAGGATAACGGCGCAGGCATAACAGAGGCGGTATTATCGCACATTTTCGAGCCTTTTTTTACTACCCGCGCCCGCAGCGGTGGCACGGGCCTGGGATTATCCACGGTTCACGGTCACGTTAGCGCGATGGCTGGTTACATCGACGTGGTATCAACTGTCGGCAGAGGTACGCGCTTCGACGTCTACTTGCCACCTTCGTCGAAGCAGCCGGTAAATTCAGAGAGTTTTTTTGACCCTGGAAGAATCCCGCTTGGGAACGGCGAGATTGTCGCGGTGGTCGAACCCGACTTAGCCACGCTGGAAATGTACGAGGAAAAGATCGCGGCGCTGGGCTATGAGCCAGTCGGCTTTAACACGTTGGATGGTTTAATCGACTGGGTGTTGGAAGGAAAAGAACCTGATCTTGTTCTAATTGATCAACCGTCTTTGCTGGATGGAGACGGTGCAGGGTCCTTAATCTCAAAGCTGGCAAAAGCGCCCATCATCATTATTGGCGAAAACCAGAAAAATGTTCCCCTTTCTGCGGATCGCGAGGGATCTGCCCGTTTTTTGGAAAAGCCGATTTCAGCAAAGACTCTCGCCTATGTCGTTCGTGCGAATATCAGAACTGAACGAATGGTCGGCTCGAATAGCAGCGGAATCGTGATTGCGTCATAAACCGATACGCCCTCTGAACAGAAGCCGGCCGCACAACGCGATTGCTTATTAATTTAATCCCCAGTCGCGGAATCAGCCGGTCAGTCCCGACATCCGCAACAACGCAACTCCGGTTGCGGCTGCAATCACCGCCAGTGATATACAGGCAAAAAACCGGTAAACCTGCTCTTTTGATGTTAAGAGGAGATGGATCGAAGCGATCATCAGAAGGAAAATCGTCGCAAGTGCGCCATACGCCCAATACTCGTTCGAATAAAGCCATGTTCCCAAAGCCAACAGACCGCAAACAAAAAAAACGAGTTCGAGCTTTTGCAAGACAACACCTCAAAAAGATCTCGTTGTGATCCTAGGACATCGGTCTCGCAGGTCAATACTGCGATCGCGTTTCATGCAACGGACTTGATGTATCTGCCGCGCGGCACTAGGAGACGTGAGGAACGGCCCCCTGTCTAGGGTGCAGTCGGTGCCGATCTCCGCTTCGGGGGCGCTTTGCGAAATCTCCTGCGGCTGCACCATCCTCCGCGCCAGCCTGCGAAAATTTTCGAAAACCGCCGCTATGGTGAATTCGCTCTCATGGCCTAGGGATCACCGCTTGGGCCGCCGATTCCCTCGATTCAAGAAATCAAACGGCTTCGCTTCGATGCTTCAAATGAAACCGAGAGGTAAGATAATAAAATCAGAAAGTAACAGACACCTCCCATAGTCGCGACTGTTAGCGATCGAGTCATTTCATGCTGACCAAGATCATTGCGATACAGTGGGGAATAAACAATGCGGAAGACGGCAGGATCTTTCGGGATCATTTTTCTGATGGTCCAGCCAAGCAAAGCTGCGCCGCTCTCGTTCGCTGAATTTAACCAACTCGCTCGCGAATGCGCACCTTCAGTCGCTCCATCGACGCTTGGAGCGATTGCGAAGGTTGAAAGTCAGTTTGATCCGCTCGTGCTGCATGACAATACCACCGGCGAAACTTTACATGGCAAGAATCCGGCGGATGCTACGCAAAGCGTAAACAATCGCGTCGCAGCAGGGCATTCAGTCGATGTAGGCCTAATGCAAGTGAACTCGAAAAATTTCGCGAACTTGGGCTTGACTGCCGGCAATGCAATCAACCCTTGCGTGTCCCTGTCGGCGGCGGCGGACCTGCTCGTACGGCATTATAGTGGCGGCGACACGGTAGAGTCAGAACAACTTGCCATCCGGCGAGCAATTTCGGCTTACAATACCGGCAACCCGACACGCGGCTTCGCGAACGGCTATGTGCGGAGGGTCGAAGTGGCGGCTCAGCTACTCGTCCCCCCGCTGGCTCAGTCGGGGAAAAAAGGCGACCGTGATGAGCGGAGTCCAGAAGAACCCTGGAACGTCTGGGGTTCATACGACCGCTCCCACTCAGCAGTCGGTTCGTCCGCGCCGCCAGAGGCGCAGCAGCCGAATGAGCGCAAATCCCCCGAACAAGATCAAGTTTTCGAACCGAATGATGGAGATGCACCATAATGGCATGGCTTGAAGGATACCGCGCACCGTCGAAATTCCGTGGCCTCTGGCACAGAGCTGTGCGCCTGCTGGCTCCGCACGTGCCGAGCGTCACCGGCGCGATCGGCTGGAGCTTGTTTTTCTGCGAGCCAGCTGCCGCGCAGGCCGCTGGGGGCACTGACCCCGCCACCATGGTCAACAATATCTGCACGTTTATTCTCGGTCCGTTTGGTCAATCGCTCGCCGTTCTTGGTATCGTAGCCATCGGGGTATCGTGGATGTTCGGCCGAGCTTCCCTTGGTCTGGTAGCAGGTGTTGTTGGCGGGATCGTTATCATGTTTGGAGCCAGCTTTCTCGGCCAAACACTGACAGGGGGCGGGGGATGAATGCCGATCTTGAAGAAGCCACACTCTACTTGGCGGCAACGAGACCTGCATTGTTCTTTGGGGTACCGCTGACGCTTGCTGGAGTTTTCATGATGTTGGCGGGGTTTCTCATCGTTGTTGTGCAGAACCCCCTCTATGAAATTGTTCTCTTGCCGCTGTGGCTTGGAGCGCGGCTCATCGTAGAGCGGGACTATAACGCGGCAAGCGTGGTCTTGCTGTTTCTCCAGACGGCAGGGAGAAGCGTTGACGGCCATGCGTGGGGCGGCGCGAGCGTCAGTCCCAACCCCATCAGAGTGGCGTCGCGAGGAAGAGGAATGACGTAATGTTCGGAGCAAGCGGACGGACCGAGAGATCTGGGGAAATCTACCTGCCTTACGTAGGGCACCTCAGCGACCATGTCGTTCTTCTAGAGGACGGTTCCATCTTGACCATGGCGCATATCAGTGGCCTTCCCTTCGAACTGGAGGAAGTAGAGGTCCGAAATGCGCGCTGCCGTGCCTTTAACACGCTCTTTCGCAATATTGCCGATGATAACGTCTCAGTATATGCCCATCTCGTCCGTCACAACGATGTGCCAGTACCGCCGGTACGCCATTTTCGCAGCACCTTCGCGTCAAGCCTAAGCGAAACGTTCGAGCGGCGTGTTCTGTCTGGTAAACTGTTTCGAAACGACCACTTCCTCACGCTCATTGTCTCTCCTCGCACCGCTCTCGGTAAAGTGGGAAGCAGATTCACCAGGCGCTATGGGAAGAACCCAGGCGATCTTGCGCATCAGATCCGACATCTGGAGGATCTTTGGAACGTTGTCGCTGGCGCGCTTGATGGGTATGGACTTCGTCGACTTGGCATCCGAGAAAAAAATCAGGTGCTTTTCACGGAAATTGGTGAAGCCCTTCGCCTGATAATGACTTGTCGTTTTTTACCGGTGCCGGTCGTTAGCGGATCCCTCGGCGCCTCAGTTTATACCGACCGGGTCATCTGCGGCAAGCGTGCCCTCGAGATTAGAGCGCCGAAAGATCGTTACGTTGGATCTATCTTTTCATTCCGCGAGTACCCGGCAAAGACGCGGCCCGGAATGCTTAACACACTCCTGTCATCAAGTTTTCCGCTCGTTTTGAGCCAGAGTTTCTCTTTCCTCACACGTGCACAGGCTCACGCCAAGCTCAGCCTCAAATCGAACCAGATGACTAGCTCCGGTGACAAGGCGGTCACCCAGATCGGTGAACTCGCCCAAGCAGAAGATTCATTGGCCAGTAGCGAATTCGTCATGGGTTCGCATCATCTCAGCCTTTGTGTCTATGGCGATGATCTCGATACCCTTGCCGACTATGGTGCGCGAGCCCGCACGAGCTTGTCGGACGCGGGCGCGGTTATCGTGCAGGAAAGCATTGGAATGGAGGCTGCATACTGGTCTCAGCTTCCAGGAAACCACAGATGGCGTACCCGTCCCGGAGCGATCACTTCACGCAACTTTGCCGGCTTGGTTTCATTCGAGAACTTCCCTATCGGAAGGAAGTCGGGCCATTGGGGAGGTGCGGTTGCTCGTTTCCGTACAAACGGCGGGACGCCCTTCGATTATATTCCGCACGAAAACGACGTGGGCATGACCGCGATCTTCGGGCCGATTGGCAGGGGAAAAACGACACTTATGACCTTCATCCTGGCGATGCTTGAGCAGAGCGTGGTTGACCGCAGCGGGACGATCGTTTTTTTCGATAAGGATCGTGGCGGTGAACTGCTTGTGCGCGCCACCGGGGGCACGTACCTCACGTTACGACGAGGTGTCCCAAGCGGCCTTGCACCTTTGCGCGGCCTAGAGGATACGGCAGCGGCGCGGGACTTTCTCCGCGAGTGGATCGTGGCGCTGATTGAAAGCGACGGCAGGGGGGGAATTTCGCCGGAGGAAAATCGCCGCTTAGAGCGCGGTATCCAACGGCAACTTTCGTTTGAGCCTAACATGAGATCCCTTGCGGGCTTAAGGGAGTTCTTATTGCACGGGCCCTCCGAAGGTGCGGGAGCTAGATTGCAGCGGTGGTGCCGAGGCAACGCTCTTGGCTGGGCGTTTGACGGCGAATCGGACGAAGTGAAGTTAGATCCTTCGATTACGGGCTTCGATATGACCCATCTCCTCGAATATGAGGAGGTATGCGCGCCGGCCGCAGCATACCTTTTGCATCGAATAGGAGCGATGGTAGATGGCCGACGCTTCGTCATGAGCTGCGATGAGTTTCGTTCCTACCTGCTTAATCAGAAATTCGCAGCAGTCGTCGACAAGTTCCTGCTGACCGTCCGGAAGAACAACGGAATGTTAGTTCTTGCGACGCAGCAACCCGAGCACGTACTTGATTCACCATTGGGCGCAAGCCTCGTAGCACAATGTATGACCAAAATCTTCTACCCATCACCCACTGCAGACCGCTCTGCTTACATAGACGGGTTGAAGTGCACCGAGCGAGAATTTCAGGCTATTCGCGAGGAGATGGCGATTGGCAGCCGCAAATTTCTGCTGAAGCGCGAGAGCGGAAGTGTTGTGTGCGAATTCGATCTGCGCGACATGCCGGAATACGTCGCCGTACTATCCGGGCGTGCCAATACGGTGCGTTTTGCCCAGCAGTTGCGCGAGACGCATGGAGAGGAACCCTCTGCCTGGCTGGAAAAATTCATGACGCGCTACCATGAGGCACAGGATTGATCTGGAGTTCGAAGTCATGAATATTACGAAGCTCGTAATAAACGCACTTTTCATATGCCTTGTTCTGTCGGGGACTGCCAAGGCGCAGTTTGTTGTCAGCGACCCTGCAACGGAGGCCGAAACGCTGACGACAGCGATCAATACTGCGGCGAACCTCGAGCAATTGATCACGATGGTGACAATGTTGACCTCGCCCTTTGGCGTCACCGGCATGTTATCAGCGATCGACCAGAAAAACCAATATCCCTCTGCCGGCCAACTCGACAAGGAAATGTTTTCGCCGCAGATGCCTGCTTCGACAACTGCGCGTGCAATTACCTTAGATGCCGATCGCGCAGTCGTGGGCGACGACGCTGAAGGAAATCTTTTGCGACAGCAGATTGCAGGCGCCGCAAATGCTGCCGGTGTCGCGGCTGACAATCTGGATGCAATGGACAAGCGCCTTGCGGCAAATTCTGAGACATCGGGCCAGCTCTCCCGCTCACGCAATATCATGCAGGCCACCGTCACCAACGGTTTGCTTCTCAAACAGATCCATGACGCAATTATTCAAAACATTCAGGCGACCAGCCTGTTGACGATGACCACCGCACAGGCGGGGCTGCACGAGGCGGAGGAGGCGGCGACCCAACGAAAGGAACATCAGGCAACTGCGCTTATATTTGGCGCCGCTCAACTGCACTGATCCGCTACTGTTCATTCAGGGCCCTCTTTCTCCGTAGAAAATCGAAGCTAAATCCAGGTAAGGGCAATGAATTTTAGCATTCCTGCGCCTTTTACGGCGATACATACGATATTCGACCTCGCCTTCACCGTCGGGCTGGACACGTTGCTTGGGGACATTCAACGGGCAGTCAGCGCTCCTCTCGTGGCCTGCGTGACGCTATGGATCATTGTCCAGGGCATCCTCGTAATGCGTGGGGAAATGGACGCACGGGGCGGAATCACCCGGGTAATCATGGTATCGGTAGTTGTTGCTCTTATCGTTGAGCAGGCGGAATATCATGATTACGTTGTCTCGGTTTTCGAGGATACGATTCCGAATTTCATTCAACAGTTCGGTATCAGTGGGCTTCCTTTGCAGACGATTCCTGCTCAGCTCGACACGATGTTTTCACTCACGCAAGTAGCCTTTCAGAAGATTGCTTCTGAAATTGGGCCGATGAACGATCAAGACATCCTCGCCTTTCAAGGCGCACAATGGATTTTCTATGGAACGCTTTGGACTGCGTTTGGAATCTACGATGCCGTCGGAATCCTCACCAAGGTGCTATTGGCGATCGGTCCATTGATGCTCGTTGGCTATCTCTTCGATCGCACTAGAGACATGGCCGCGAAATGGATCGGCCAGCTCGTCACTTATGGCATACTTCTGCTTCTTCTAAACATAGTGGCAACTATCGTGGTTCTGACGGAAGCGACGGCACTCGTGCTAATGCTCGGGGTTATCACTTCTGCTGGCACAACGGCGGCCAAGATAATAGGCCTCTATGAACTCGACATGTTCTTTCTGACCGGCGACGCCTTGATCGTCGCTCTTCCGGCAATCGCCGGGAATATTGGAGGGAGCTATTGGAGCGGTGCGACGCAAACGGCCGGTAGCTTAAATCGCCATTTCGCCCGGACAATCCGCCGTTAGTCCCAGCTTCACAAATGGAGGATTTCCTTGAAGTACTTTCTATTGTTTTTGATCATCGGCTTGGCGTCTTGTCAGACAAGCGATCAGTTGGCGACTTGTAAGGGGCCTATTTTTCCGCTGAACGTCGGGCGATGGCAGCCTGCTCAGTCGGACCTTCAGCCTACCAACGCAGGAGAGGCTAATGAACGGCTCTGAATACGCGCTGTTAGTAGAGCGGGAAGCATTGGCGGACCACTATAAGGAAGTAGAAGCATTTCAGTCTGCACGTGCTAGATCAGCTCGGCGAATCTCTAGAGCCTTGGCTGCTTTGGCTGTCATTGCAGTCGCAGGAAACGTGGCGCAGGCCTTCGCTATCGCCGTCATGCTTCCGCTGAACAAACTTGTTCCAGTATATCTGTGGGTGCGCCCAGACGGTACAGTTGACAGTGAGGTATCTATTTCGCGGTTGCCGGCGACGCAGGAGCAAGCGGTCGTGAATGCGTCTCTATGGGAGTATGTTCGTCTGCGGGAGAGCTACTCGGCGGATACAGCCCAATACGCCTATGATCTGGTCTCGAGCTTCAGTGCCCCAACGGTGCGTCAAGATTATCAGCAGTTCTTCAATTACCCCAGTCCTAGCTCCCCCCAAACCATCATTGGTAAGCGCGGAAAGCTGGAAGCCGAGCACATCGGCTCAAACGAACTTATGACTGGCGTCCAGCAGATCCGCTACAAACGCACTCTCATCATGGAAGGGCAAGCTCCAATAGTAACCACCTGGACCGCAACGGTACATTATGAAACGGTAACTAACTTGCCCGGCCGATTGAGGCTGACAAATCCAGGCGGCTTAATCGTTACCTCCTATCAAACTTCGGAAGATACCGTTTCGAACACGACGCGGAGCCAGCAATGATCAAGAATTTGTTTCTGGGCCTGGTTTGTATCCTCTTTGTAACCAGCGGCGCGAACGCGGAAGACACGCCAGCGGCAGGCAAACTGGATCCACGTATGCGCTATCTCGCCTACAATCCCGATGAGGTTGTGCACCTTTCAACCGCTGTTGGAGCCACATTGGTCGTAACATTTGGGTCCAATGAAGCGGTGACAGCCGTCGCCGTTTCCAACAGCAAAGATCTCGCTGCGCTCCCACGCGGCAATTATCTGTTTTTCAAGGCCAGCAAAGTGCTGCAGCCGCAGCCTGTGATCGTCCTTACCGCAAGCGACGCAGGAATGCGGCGCTATGTTTTCAGCCTCGCGACCAGAACGATGTCTCGGCTCGATAAAGAGCAGCCTGACCTCTACTACAGCGTACAGTTCACTTATCCTGCCGACGTTGCCGCTGCTCGCCGAAAAGAAGCGGAGCAGAGAGATCTTGCGGATCGGATGCGGGCGCAAGCACAATATCAGCGTCGAGCCGAGGACTTGCTCGAGCGTCCGCCAGCAGGTGGCAGCACAGATGCGAAAAATTGGAGCTATGTCGCGCAAGGAGACCGCTCGCTATTACCGCTCGAGGTTTTCGACAACGGGTATTCCACGACATTTCGCTTTCCCGGAAACGTGCGTGTACCTTCAATCTACGTGATTAACCCAGATGGCAAGGAAGCCACGGCCAACTATTCAGTTAAGGGAGATTACGTTGAAGTAGCATCAGTTTCCAGGGAATGGCGTCTGCGGGACGGCCATACAGTACTTTGCATCTGGAATAAGGCATATGACGCCGTCGGACGGAAGCCGGGCACTGGCACAGTCAGACCCGATGTAGTGCGCGTGCTGAAGGAGACGAGGTGATGGAGGACGTGAATGCCCAATCCAGAGAAGGTATCGACGCGCCCGGATCCCTCGTCACCGATCCTCATGGCCGGCGCCTCTCGGGGTCGCAAAAGCTCCTTGTTGCGGGTTTAGTCCTGGTACTGTCGTTGAGCCTCATTTGGCTCGGGGCGCGTTCAAAGAAAAGGACCGAGCCGTCTCCACCAAACACAATGATCGATGCCAACACGAAGCCCTTTCGGCCGGCCCCGATTGATATTCCCGCCAAACCGGCAATGACACCGCCAGCTGCGGAAGCAACGGTTTTGCCGTCGGATCAACATCAGCGAGAACACAACGAACTGAGGCCCGAAGAAACACCGATCTTTGCCTACAGCGGAGGTGATCAGAATGGTGTCAAATCCGCCCCACACGCTGATATTCAGAACGGTGGCCAAGACAATAGAAACGCCAACTCCCTAGCCGCGTCGGAGGATTCTGCTGAGAACGATCTCTCTGTGCGCTTGAAACCGACAGTGTTGCAGCCTAGCCTCGCTATACTTTTGCCGCACCCAGATTTCACTGTTACGCAAGGAACGATCATTCCCTGCATACTGCAAACCGCCATTGATACAAATCTGGCAGGGTATGTGAAATGTGTACTTCCTCAAGACATACGCGGAGCAACCGGAAATGTTGTGCTTCTGGATCGCGGAACGACAGTTGTCGGCGAAATCCAGCGTGGACTGCAGCAGGGAGACGCCCGCGTTTTCGTTCTCTGGAATCGCGCGGAGACGCCCTCACACGCCGTCGTCTCTCTTTCCTCCCCGGGGGCCGACGAACTCGGCCGTTCCGGACTGCCGGGTACGGTCGACAATCATTTCTGGAAACGCTTTAGCGGGGCCATGCTCCTGAGTGTCGTCCAGGGCGCAGTCCAGGCGGCAAGTAGCTACGCAGGGAATTCGACCGGCGGGACCAGCTTCAATAGTTTCCAAAACAATGGCGAACAAGCGGCCGATACGGCCCTAAGGGCGGCCATAAACATTCCCCCAACCTTGAAAAAAAATCAGGGTGACACGGTCTCGATCTTCGTCGCGCGGGATTTGGATTTCTCAGGAATCTACCAGCTTCATATGACTGGTGGATCGGTGAAACGTCGGCATCTGCGCTAATGCACAGATAGCCAAAGCTGCGAGATGCATCCAATGGAAGTAAATCCGCAATTGCGCGCCCTTCTTAACCCAGTCTTGCAATGGCTCGATGACCCGAGGACTGAAGAAGTTGCCATAAACGGACCGGGAGAAGCCTTTGTACGCCAAAGTGGCGTCTTCACGAGGTTCGCCGCACCGTTCTCTTATGATGATCTCGAAGACATCGCCATTCTAGCAGGGGCATTGCGAAAACAAGATGTCGGCCCCCGCAACCCTCTTTGCGCTACCGAGCTCCCAGGTGGCGAGCGGATGCAAATCTGCTTGCCGCCAACGGTACCCTCTGGCACCGTGAGCTTGACAATTCGACGACCGAGCAATCGTGTCTCTGAATTGGGGGAAGTCTCGGCTCGCTACGATGTTCGTCGATGGAATCAGTGGCAAATCCGGACGCAGCGACGAGATCAACTAGACGAAGCGATTCTGCGCGACTACGACAATGGCGATCTGGAATCATTTTTACGTGCATGTGTTATCGGTAAGCGGACGATGTTGCTTTGTGGGCCGACCGGAAGCGGCAAGACCACGATGAGCAAGACCTTGATCAGTGCTATTCCGCGGGAAGAAAGGCTGATAACCATTGAAGATACGCTCGAACTCGTCATTCCACATGAGAACCACGTCAGACTGCTCTACTCCAAGAGTGGGGCAGGGCTAGGTGCAGTGACTGCGGAACAGCTGCTCCAGGCAAGCCTTCGGATGCGGCCTGACCGAATATTGCTCGGTGAGATGCGCGACGACGCGGCGTGGGCGTACCTGAGTGAGGTGGTCTCAGGCCACCCCGGATCGATTTCAACCATACATGGGGCGAATCCCGTCCAAGGCTTCAAAAAGCTGTTCTCACTTGTGAAGAGCAGTGTGCAGGGGGCATGCTTGGAAGATCGCACACTGATTGACATGTTGGCAACGGCAATCGATGTCATTGTTCCCTTCCGTGCTTACGGCGATGTTTACGAAGTGGGCGAAGTATGGCTCGCCGCCGATGCCCGCCGACGCGGTGAGACGATAGGGGATCTTCTAAACCAGCAATAGAGCCGCACGGAGGTCTGCTCGCGCAGATTTTAAAGCGTTACAAGTGTAGCGCGCTGCAGCAACTCCTGTCATCAATCTGAAACCTTCCGTTAGCATTTTTGTCATGCACGGCTTGGCCGAAATTTTGCCGAACTACCCTCATAGTGAGAGAAAATGATCAGGTTGAGGCTGAGACGTACATCCTCTGCTTGCACGAATCTATCGATTCTGCAGAATCCCATACGGAGGCGAACTGGTGAAACATGTTCTTGTCATCGATGACGATGCCGCGATGCGCCATCTTATTACCGAGTATTTAACGATTCATGCCTTAAGGGTCACCGCGGTATCAGATAGCCAGCAATTCAACCGGGTACTTGCATCAGAGACGGTCGATGTCGTCGTCGTGGATCTCAATTTAGGGCGTGAAGACGGACTTGAGATCGTTCGCAGTCTCGCCACAAAATCCGATGTTCCAATTATAATCATCAGCGGTGATCGCCTTGAGGAGGCGGATAAAGTGGTGGCGCTCGAGCTGGGAGCAACGGATTTTATCGCGAAACCTTTCGGAACGCGCGAGTTCCTAGCACGCATCCGTGTCGCATTACGCGTGCGACCGAATGTCATGCGAACCAAAGACCGGCGTTCATTTTGTTTCGCCGGCTGGACACTTAGTCTCAGACAGCGGCGATTGGTATCCGCACAAAATGGCGAGGTGAAGCTTACGGCAGGGGAATTCAATCTGCTCGTCGCTTTCCTGGAAAAGCCACGCGACGTGCTTTCCCGAGAACAGCTCCTCATCGCGAGCCGAGTGCGTGAGGAGGAAGTATATGACAGAAGCATTGATGTTCTCATTTTGAGGCTCCGCCGAAAGCTTGAGCAGGATGCAGCGAGCCCAAACTTGATCAAAACTGCCAGGGGTGCCGGCTATTTCTTCGACGCTGATGTGGATGTTTCCTATGGAGGTCTGATGGCGGCCTGAAGCAGCGACGCATATGCCTTTTTCGATCTGATCCTAGGACGCGGACTCGTTAATTGAAGCGATCCAGATTCTCGTCGCGGCAAGTTTGAGCCCGGCAAGGTAGTTGTCAGCACGTCTGTCGTATCGTGTTGCCAGACCACGCATCTGTTTGATGGTTGAAGAAACGCTCGATCAGATTGCGCTGGCGATAGACCCAACGGCTGAAACTGAAGGTCTGTTTTCGGTTGGCCTTGGCGGGGATGTTTGCCCAGCATTTGCGTTGCTTGGCGAAGTTACGGATCGCGTCGGTGTCATAGGCCTTGTCGGCAAGCAGTGTCGTTCCGGGCCGAATGTCACTCAGCAGCTTTTCGGCCATAGGAGCATCGGCGGCCTGACCGGCGGTCAATGCCAGTCGAACCGGCAAACCATCAGCATCGACGAGCGCGTGGATCTTTGTCGTCAGGCCGCCACGCGAACGTCCCATGCAAGGATCGGCAGATCCCCCTTTTTTTCGTTTGCACCATGCTGGTGAACGCGGACGCAGGAAGAATCGATCATGACGATCTCTCCGGCATAATGCCTTGAAACAGCGCCGGGAAGGCGATCCCAGACGCCTGCCTTGCGCCAGCGAGAGAAGCGATTGTAGAGCGTCGTGCGCGGACCATAGCGCTCCGGTACATCACGCCAGGATGAACCTGTCCGGAAACGCCATAGGATACCATTGATCACCCGGCGGTCATCCACGCGCTCAACTCCACGGCTGTTGGTCGGCAGCAAAGGGGCGATAACCGCCCATTCCTCGTCGGTCAGTTCGTGACGGCGCATAACAATCTCCTTTCCAGGAAATTGAATCACACAACGTCATCAACATGAACCCCGTTATGGGGACACAGCCTAGAGTGAGCTGGCTGTGTTGTAGCTGGGTAGGGGCTGCCTCATTGCCTGCTGTCGAATACAATACCGCCGTCAAGTGACCGGCCTCATCATATTAGCGTTCTTTTCTTATCTTCTCTTCGGCAAAGAAAGATGCAAGTGCGGCCGTAGCCAGTTTGTGGCCAAAAGCCCTGGCGGTCTCCAATCTCAATGGATCAAAGTGATTGCGTGCGACTTCTAACAGCGATACCGGGAACATGCGAGAAGTCAGGACAACGATAGGTTTTTCGACTACTTTTGAGATCGGGTAGCTTTGAGGCCCCGTGCTAAATGATCCGTCCGCCAACATGTTCTCAAAATCGGCGAGCGCACGGCGCAAGATCATCTGCAGCGCCTTGGTAGCGCTGTACTGCAGAATCAAGTTGTCATATATCTTCGATACCTCAGGAGCGGGGGGGCGTGCCGAAAGAAAGACCTGGACTTTTTCCGGCGGCGCAGTCGAACTCAAGGCGTCCGCCGTTAGCATTGATTGCCGATCGAAGTTGTCACGACGTTTGGCGGCGATAGGAGGCGCTGGTCGTTTTTCCTTTCCGGCTCTTTCAGGTAATTGCGAAGGCGCCAAGTTTTGCGAGGAAAGAGCTGGGATTGGGTGAACGATCGGTCGCGCGGCAGCAAGCCGTCTTGCTTCACCGACAGACAAAGCAGGTTTGCGGATCCCCATCTTCAATTCCCCAAGGTATCGCCAATCAATTCTGAAATTGTTACGAGTTCCTCCATCGCAATTCTGAGGTTCCGCTCAAGGAGGCGCATCGTCGGATCATTTGTCGTGTTCAGCAATGTGAGATGCAACATGCCACGCTCTTTCATTGCAGCGAACGCGTCTCGTTCATGCATTGGAGATTGTACGACAGGCAGATTCACCAGCATGTCTGACATCGCGCGTTGTGACGTGGTTAATCGGCCAACCGGGACTCGCTGGCGTAACACGGCGGTCGGAATCACTAAGTTCTCGCTCAGCAGCAGCTCGACAACATAACGATATGTCGAAAGTGCCTCATCGATATCCAGCGGCGTTAACATTGTCGGGATCAGAAGCAGGTTTGAGCTAGCGATGATTGTGTTATTGAGCTCGCTCGAACCACCATGCGTATCGGCCAGCGCATAATCAAATTCCTGAAGCTCGGCGTCCTCATAAGCCGCTTCAAGAAGCGACATTTCTTCTGCAGCGTACACCTCGCAGGATGTATCCCAGGTGTTGCTACGCATCGCGTTTTCTTTCCATCGCGTTAACGGCCGGTTCTCGTCCGCATCGAAGAGAGCCACTCTTTTGCCGTCTCTTGCAAACGCAGCGCAAAGGCCCATGAGCGCCGTGGTTTTGCCGGCGCCTCCTTTAAATGAGCAAAATGTCAGAAGTTTCATAAGTTTATCCTGGCGACGTTGTGAACGAAAGTGCGTCTGTATCATTGTTTGTATGTGTGACTGTCTGTATAGCGAAATTATCAGGAGTATATTTCAATTGCATTGAAGGATAGTTGCAAATGTAACTATATAGATCCGAATATGAACAGTATATTCTTGAATTTATTCTGTTGGCGGCTAGGCTCCCTCAGTCTCAACTGGAGAATTTCACTCCGGAACAAATCCAGATCATTCCGTTTTCTATGGAGCAAGCCATGTCGCAAAGCGAAAAATCCACTTCAAGTGACATTGTCGACCGGCGTGAAGGCCCGAAGATTGAAGGTTTCAAGGTCGTTAGCACTCGTTTGCGATCGTCGGAATATGAGAGCTTCTCTCGCCAAGCCCGTCTGCTGGGGCTCTCCGACAGCATGGCCATAAGAGTTGCGGTTCGCCGCATTGCCGGCTTTCTCGAAATCGATGCAGAGACTCGTCAGATGATGGAAGCCATTCTTCATTCAATAGGAGCACTCTCAAACAACATTGCCGCGCTGCTGTGTGCCTATGCTGAAAATCCGACAACGGATTTGGGCGCTCTGCAAGCTGAACGAAACGCTTTCGGTAAATCGTTCGCTGATCTCGACGGTTTGCTCCGTTCCATTTTGTCCGTATCACGGCGACGGATCGACGGTTGCTCCATGCTGGCGGACGCCTTGCAGCATTAACGTAGCACTTGGGGGAATCTGTTGGATGCCCGATCGGTCTCAAGTCATCATCCGCATTGTGCCGGGAGGTGGGACGAAGACCCTCCAACAGATTATCAACCAGTTGGAGTATCTATCTCGGAAGGGCAAGTTGGAGCTGCAGCGTTCGGCCCGACATCTCGATACTTTCGTACCACCGGATGAAATCCGCGAACTCGCCCTAAGCTGGGTTCAAGAAACCGGGACTTATCACGAAAGTCGGCCAGACGAGGAAAGGCAACAGGAGTTGACGACCCACATTATTGTAAGCTTCCCTGCCGGTACAAGTCAGGTAGCAGCTTATGCAGCGAGCCGGGAGTGGGCAGCCGAGATGTTTGGGTCAGGCGCAGGGGGAGGCCGATACAACTATCTTACAGCCTTTCACATCGATCGCGATCACCCACATCTGCATGTGGTCGTTAATCGTCGCGAACTTTTGGGGCACGGCTGGCTGAAAATATCCCGGCGCCACCCCCAACTGAATTATGACGCCTTGCGCATTACAATGGCCGAGATTTCACTTCGTCATGGCGTCGTCCTCGAGGCGACGAGCCGAGCTGAGCGCGGCATCTCGGAGCGGCCGATGACTTTTGCCCAGTATCGACGCCTGGAGCGGCAGCAGGCCAATCAAATTCGTTTCGAGGATATTGATTTCGAAGAATTCTCGCCTGGGGGAAACGACGGAGAACCGGATCAATCTTTTAATTCTTCGTACGGTTCGCTGCCTCAAAACGTGTCAGAAAACTTGCGACGAAACGGCGGTCTGCAATCGGTGTCTGAAGTACGTTCCCGGGCACTGATCGGATCGAACGGCAACGGTGTCACGCCCGATCGTGTATCATCTGGAAACGATTCCCGTTCTCAATCCGGCAGCGATAAAGCCTTTGTGGACGATGGCAACTTGAGGAACGGCCCTCTCACCATCGCCGGAGACGGCCAGGATCTTGAAGGCCGTTCTGGCATGCATCGTTTGGCAACCGAACCCGTCACGCACACAACAAGCGAAGATGATGTTCGGCAACGGCCTCATCGAAAACGGCCTCGCGGTGATGAGGAAGAGCAGAGCGGCGCAAAACTGACCAGGGTAGACGGAATTCGGACGGGAGTGACAATCAGCGCCGTACCGGTTGCCCAGGACGATCCGATTACATCGCCGATCCAGCCCCCTGGATCAAATCCGTTGGATGACCCGGGGCAGACCAACATCGCTACGGACGCATTGCCTCCGACAGCCGATCGCCGGCAGCAGGGAGAGCCAAATTCTAAGCGTCCTCGTGATGATGACGCCGAGCCGAGCATTCGTAAGCGGTCAAGGGACGGGCGCAGCCAAGGGGATGAGGGAAACAGAAGGTAGAAAAGGATCGATCATGGCAGATGAAGAATTTCGTCGAGACTTCAGCCGCTCCGCTACGTTGAACTCGAATAACGAAGGCGCTACAGGCGCACCAATCCCGGATACATCGGTGTCGACTGCCTTCCGACAAAACCGCAGAGAACACTTAACGACCAGTTCCTTACGGCCATTAATTACTGGTGGGGCCGGCGACCTTCCAGGCACTTCCCCCGAAAATCAACGGCCGACAACCCATGCCCCGAATACAGCAGAAATACTCCCGGTGAGATCAGCCGAAGCTCCGGCTGGCCAATCAGCGGTCTTTCCGAGGAGCAAGGGGTATTTTCGTACGGCCATGCAATACCTGCGGGAGATTGAAATGCAGTCCACTGCCAGGGCGGACCACGAGGCGACGTCGTCGTCACGTTTTGGCAAGGGGGAAAGAAAGCAGCTGCGCGAACACGAGCAAACCGGTGATCAAAGTGAATCAATGGCGAAGCGGAGTACCAGCTCGGGAATGCAGGTGGGAACTATTGCCGCGTCTTTGGCTATGAAAGATAGCTCGACCGCGACGCCGGCTTCGCAAGGGCCGCACCGGTCTGGGATGGAGCTGGATAATATCGAAGGGACTGGAGAGAGCCGTACGCAATCTCAGCACGAAATTGCGACACAACCTATTGCCACAAGCGCTTTTGGTTCAGGTCATGATGTGATCATTCCTGGAGAGGGCCAGCCTGAAGAAACATTCGACGGCGCACCATATTGGATGGTAGAAAGCGGGGATAGCGAGACCAATAGCCTTCCGTCGATCCAACAAGGCTTATCTTGGCCAGGGTTAGATGACCTTGATTTGCTCGCCGACAGCAGTTCACCGCTCAGTACTCAGGTTGTTCCTCCTGACGTAGCCGCTACGAATTTAAGCACTGAGGCAGGGTCCGCCAGCGTCGAAAGCACCCAAATCCTCGCCGACAGTGCCTATTCCGACGACGCGACCGAAACCGGTGGCCAAACAGCTTCAGGATCGATCCATGAAGGTTCAGTTCGTTCGCTTGGCTCACCGGAGGAACGCTTCGACGCCTTTCCCGAGTTGACCGACGAGGACTTGGCGCAGATTGACGCATTCTCGCGAGCCCGCTCTCCTTCGAGGCGAGATGCTGCGCACGCTATTCATGCGGTCAGCTTGGATGATGCCTTCTCACGCAAGGATCTTGCCGCGGGCCACGACGGCCGGCTTACGAATCCTGCGTTCCGTCAGGAGGCTTCTCTGCAGGAATCGAGCCCATCAGAAACGAAGTCCGACGACTTCCCGGAATTAACCGACGAGGACCTGGCACGGATCGACGCACTCTCCGAAGCCCGCTCAACTTCGAGGCTGGATGTTGCACGCACTATTCATGCGGTCAGGTTGGAGGCCTCTCGGCAGGACCCGAGCCCATCAGAAATGAAGTCCGACGACTTCCCCGAATTGACCAAAGAGGACTTAGCCCGGATCGACGCACTCTCTGGACCCCGCCCGACTACGGGGCGGGAAGGTGCGAACACTATTCAGCCAGTCAGGTTGGACGATGCTTTCTCAGCCGAAGATTATACCGTGGGCCGCGGCGGCCGGCATACGAATCCTGCGTTCCATGAGGAAGCTTCTCGGCAGGACCCGAGCCCATCAGAGATGAAGTTCGATGGCTTGCCGGAGTTGACCGACGAGGATCTGGTAAGGATTGACGCAATCTCTGAACCGCGCTCGAAGAGATCTCGCTCCGAGCAGGTTGTCGGGGGAAAATCTCATAGGCTCAAACTGAACGAGGCTATCGAGGAGGCGGGCTCGCCCACTACCGTTTCGGGAACAAGCGCCGCCAGGGCGGCACCTATCACGCTCGAAAGCGGAGTACCTAGGTTGCCGCAGGCTACCCATACGGAACTTCCTGGCTCGGACGTTGCGGGTCCACTGCGGATCGGGAAGGCGTCGTGTGCCGATATACGGCGAGATGTTTCGGATAAAGGGAAACGAAAAGTCTCGTCAGATTATCAGATTCAGCAAGGTCCTGGCGCGTCCTATGCTTACCAGCCGCGACGCATGCCGACGGAAGCGATTTTCGATGCTGAACGGCTTGGTGACGAAGTGCTCATCGGGAATGAGCCAGTTCCGCGGTGGCCTTACCCCTGGGAGCACGTTGTTCGTTTTGAAACAGGCAAGCAGCTCTTCGAAAGATTGCAGAAGTGGCCGACTGCGGAGGAGTTGGAAAACAGTGTGATCCTCGTCAAAGCGGATAGCGCGCAACGATCCTATATGCCCCGAAATCAGCTGCTCTTGCATCTCGGATCCGAAAAGTATTACGAACGAATGAAAGCGCTCGGTCTATCCGATAATACCTTCAGCGGATTGAAGTCCGATAGCAAATATTTTTATGATACACCTGCTGGACCACGGGTAAGTGAACATGATTATGAGTTCCCGCGGCAGGCAGGCGTGCATAATCCAGAGGTGATGGTTCAGCATCATAGCGGAACCTTCTTCGCGTTTTGGCCAAAACTTCTCAGGCTGGAAAAGCTTGCGACAGTAACGAATACGTATGGCGCGGAAAATGTTTGGCTCAAATCGCCAGCCAATGCTTACATGACGCCGGAAACCTATAATTCCAAGGTTGCGAACGGCGCCGAAAACCTTTTCATCGAGTTCCTACGTCCCGCTCCTGTCCACGACCACCTGCGGGAACCTGGAACTTCAAACGCAAAAACTGTTGACGGACGAAACGAAGATCGCGCGCAACAGGCCGACCGGTTAGCAGATCAGTCGATGGGCCGGAACGGGGACGGCCGTGACGCGCAGGGTGGTAAGAGAACCTTGGAACCGCGCGTGCGCGAAAGGTATGGGCTGTAGATCCAGCTGCCCGTAAAGCAAACAGCCGTCCAATAGGATAAACGGAGCGTGGTCACGTGATGAATTCAGGCAAGTACACGCCAATAGGCCTGGCTGCGAGCATAGCATGTTCATTGGCCGTGGGGTTTTGTGCGGCCAGTCTCTATGTCACATTTCGCCATGGCTTTACGGGCGAAACGATGATGACTTTCAACGTTTTTGCGTTCCTGTACGAGACACCGCCTTATTTGGGATACGCAAGTCCTACGTTCTATCGCGGACTAGCCATCATCGTTGCGACGTCAACGCTCGTGTTGCTATGCCAACTACTGTTATCGATGCGCGAGCGCGAACATCACGGCACTGCTCGCTGGGCCGGCTCCGGCGAGATGCGGCACGCCAGGTACCTCCGGCGCTACAGTCACGTCACGGGTCCCATCTTCGGCAAGACATGTGGACCACGTTGGTTTGGCAGCTACCTAAGTAACGGAGAACAACCTCACAGCCTTGTTGTCGCGCCAACTCGCGCTGGTAAGGGTGTCGGCGTCGTTATCCCGACGTTGCTAACCTTCAAGGGCTCAGTAATTGCCTTGGATGTGAAAGGCGAGCTATTTGAACTCACATCGAGGGCGCGTAAATCAAGTGGCGACGCGGTTTTCAAGTTCTCGCCCTTAGATCCAGAGCGGCGAACGCATTGTTACAATCCCGTGCTGGATATTGCCGCGTTGCCGCCCGAACGGCGCTTTACAGAAACGCGCCGCCTCGCTGCGAATCTCATCACAGCCAAAGGCAAGGGAGCCGAAGGTTTCATCGACGGGGCACGGGATCTTTTCGTAGCAGGCATATTGAGTTGCATTGAGCGCGGCACACCAACGATCGGTGCCGTTTACGATCTGTTTGCTCAGCCGGGTGAAAAGTACAAACTATTTGCGCAACTCGCGGAGGAAACACAAAACAAAGAGGCTCAGCGTATCTTCGACAATATGGCGGGGAATGACACCAAAATCCTGACATCCTACACATCGGTGCTCGGCGACGGCGGACTCAATCTTTGGGCCGATCCACTCGTTAAAGCGGCTACAAGCACCTCGGATTTTTCCGTCTACGATCTGCGGCGGAAGAGGACTTGTATTTATCTTTGTGTCAGCCCGAACGATCTCGAAGTCATAGCGCCCTTGATGCGTCTTCTCTTCCAGCAGGTTGTATCAATCCTGCAGCGATCGCTGCCACTTGGAGATGAACGGCACGAAGTTCTGTTTCTCCTCGATGAGTTCAAGCACTTGGGCAAGCTGGAAGCTGTGGAGACGGCAATTACGACGATCGCCGGCTACAAGGGCCGCTTCATGTTTATTATTCAGAGTCTTTCGGCTTTGACAGGAACTTATGATGAAGCTGGTAAGCAAAATTTTCTCAGCAATACGGGTGTGCAGGTATTCATGGCGACTGCTGATGACGAGACGCCCAACTACATTTCCAAAGCTATCGGCGACTACACATTCCAGGCTCGCTCAACGTCGTACAGCCAAGCGCGCATGTTTGATCATAACATCCAAATCTCCGACCAAGGAGCACCGCTTTTGCGCGCCGAACAAGTCCGCCTACTCGACGACGATTATGAAATAGTCCTTATCAAAGGCCAACCTCCCCTCAAACTGAGAAAAGTGCGATATTATTCGGATTTCATATTGAAGCGAATTTTCGAAAGCCAACACGGTTCCCTTCCCGAGCCCGCATCTTTGATGTTGCCGGGAGACACAAACCTCGTTGAAGGCAAGCTCGACCAGGGAACAGCCGATACAACTTCGCAAAAACCGGTGCAGATTGAAGAGAACGACCATGGGGAAGTCGTTTCCCCCCAAAACAGAACTGTGGCTGATGGAGTAATGCCAATAGAAGTTCGCCCCCGTTCAAACGAAGTTGATGACGAGCGGGAATACCAAGGCGCGGACGCCGCAACCTCTGAGAAGCTTCCGGAAATTGCTCCGGCTCTTTTGGCGCAGCGCGAACTCCTCGACCAGATCATTTCGCTCCAGCTACGAGGTAGAACAGCCTCCGGCACTTGAAGCTCGATGTGATACCGCTTCGGATCGAGTCTTGTTAGCGCCGTCAGATGTCCCGTTTCGGGAATGCATTACCAACGTTGAAGGTTGCCAATTGATGAGACATCGCCATGAAACCGTCGGGAAGCTCAAAAACTGGATACGCCGGGTCGGCTAGATCCTCGCCCCAGGTTCGCGCAGGGGTTACGCCTGTCCTTCATCCCAAAGAGCCTTGGAACCGTTTTGCTTGCTCCCCATCTGACGGCCAAATGGATCACCGGGAAAATTTATCTGCGCAATTCGCTTACGATGGAATGAGACTGGGCGCAGCCGAGCGGTCCGCGTACGAGACATGGGATAGAGCGGACCGGCCGAGTTGGAAAGACCTGATACTGAGCGCTCGCCTGAACGCGATTGACAGTTTCGCTTGGAATGTCGATGTCGGAGAAAGTACCTCTTCAACTTTTGTTTATGATGGTGTTCCTCTGGCGGAAGGGGAACGGCATGCCTACGAGGAATGGGTGGAGCCGGGACAGCCCAGTTGGCAACAACTCGTTGTGAACGCGCGTATTGAAGAGCTAAACACCTCTGCTGCAATTCCGAATGAGTGTAGTCCCCTTCAAGAGGAATTCCGATCGGAGGCGCCTAAGCGTAAGCGGACAAGCTCCATTGGTCAAAAGAACGGTTTCCCTGAACCATTCGAATTTGATGGGATGAGACTCGGCTCGCCTGAGCGCGAAGCATATGAGAATTGGAGTAAACCGCAACCGCCATCCTGGAAAGACCTGATAGTTGACGCCCGTCTTGACGCAATCGACACCTCCACCTGGCTCAACGAATCAAATGACACCTCGGTCTTCGAGTACGAAGGCGTCCCGCTTGGGGAGGGGGAACGCCTAGCATATGAAAAATGGCTCGAGCCCGCGCAACCAGGATGGGAAGACCTGGTTGTGGACGCACGCGTTGCGGAATTGCACCAGTCTGCTCCGACGTGGTGCGAACACCAACCAGGCAACGACGTTTCTTCCAACGAGTCCGGGCGCATCTCGGGCGTCCCAATTAACGCCGAGCAGGTGTCGCGTGCGTTCTTCGTGTACGATGGAGTGGCGCTCGGAGCAGCCGAGCGCGCTGCGCATGATCGTTGGAGCAGGCCGGACCGGCCCACCTGGGAAGATCTTATCATAGTCGCGCGCCAAGCTGCTATCGAAGGCGGTGCCGTTTCGAATGGGATGATCGGGAAGACATCTTCCTCAGTCTTTTTATACGAGGGAATGTTGCTTGGGGATGCGGAGCGTCAGGCGTACGGACGGTGGAGGCAGCTAGCCCAGCCGCGGTGGCAAAATCTGGTGGTGAACGCGCGCCTGGCAGAGCTCGACCCGGCGGCCTGGATTCCCGATGAACATGATCCGTCTGAGGATGGCGGGGCGACTGGTCTTCTGTCGCAAGCAAGCACGACCAATAAGTCCCGCCTCAGTTTAGGTGATCAACCGGAAGCGCGCTCGCCTAGTCTCGCACGTGAGCCAGCACAACAGCCGACTCACGTGCAAAACCTGACGTGCGCACAATTGGAAGCAAGACGTGCTCTATATTTCGGGCCCTCTGGGAGGGATGCAGACCAAACCGCCAGCATCGCCGACAGTAATCGCCTCGACGAGGTAAGCAAAGTTAAACGGCTGGGTGCCAAGAGCCGTCGAGGCGCTAAAGCAACGGCCTATGACGTAATTTCAAGTGCGGAAAGACTGTCGTCTCACGAGGGTTGTTTGACGGTTCAGTCCACTCAGCCAGAAAAAGCCGCTTGCTCGAGAAGCGACAATATCGGCACTTATGGAAGTCGAAAAAACGAACGAGCTCGGCTTGCGACCGAGACCGGGAAATACGAGTCGGAGCATATTTTCGGGTTCAAGGTTGTCCACGATACCCTGCGCTCGACCAAAGAGGGCCGGCGGCTGGAAAGGCCTATGCCCGCCTATCTCGAATGCAAGGAACTTCATCGACAACATGTTGGTACGGGAAGGGGGCGGACCCGACTGGTGGGGCGCGGCTGGCCAGATGACGCAAGTTACCGCTCGGATCAAAGGGCAACTCTATCGGACCCTGTTGCGTCCACGGAAGGTGCAACGGCGTCAAACGGGTATCAATTAAACCAGCTAGGCTACGCACACCAGCTCGCTAACGACGGGCTGCAGAGCGAAACGCCAGATGGGGTTATCATGCCGCTTCAGGTCGCGACTACTAGCTACAACTATACGGTAAGCCGCGATCCGGTACTTTCTCCGCCCAGTAAAGAGCAAGCTCCGGAATTGTTGCACCTTGGGCCACGTGGCCAGACAGAAGCTGTACTCGCTCGCGAAACAGCATTGACAGGAAGATGGCCAACACGCGAGCGTGAGCAGCAAGTCTATCGAGAGTTTTTAGCCCTTTATGACGTCAAGAAGGACCTGGAGGCCAAGACACTTGGGTTGCGGAAGAAAAAAGCTGCGCTTGTTTCCGCGTTGAACCGGACTGCCGCCTCAATAGGCACTTCACCCTTGAAAGCCCAATCGTCGAGCGCAGAAGTTGAAAAAGCAACTCACGAGTTTGATGAACGACGGGTTTATGATCCGCGCGATCGCGGTCGGGACAAAGCATTACAACGGTGACAAAGCTGGAGATGACCATCGTTAGCGGACTTTGTATCGATGCTTAAAAATGATGGTTCAGCATTTGAACCGCAGGCTGTACTGCTACTCTTTGAAATCCCCCGCAAAAAACGCGCCGTAGTGCAATCGATCGCCAGGGCCTGAATTTCAGTTGAAACACGATGTCCATTCAACGCCTTAAGCGCAGGTGTTAGACTTCGCATATCCTTGATCCGCGTTGGAGTGTGAGTTATGCTCGAAGACGGCCAGAAAATGCAGGAACGCGAGCTTTCGGTCCTCGGTGGTGATAAGACCGAAAGTGCAGCCACCTTACCGAATGACATTTTGGTGGAAGTTGCCAAACATCTGCCGACCGACGATCCAGTCGAAACGGCAGCCAACCTCACAAGCTTTAAACTTGCGAGCCCGTCGGTTCGGGCATCGGTCGATCAGAGCGATGTCGGAACGTTCCACCGAAGCGTAAATCGACTGGGTGCCTCAAGCAAGGCATTGTATGACCTGGCTGTACCCCGGAACGGCTTTGCCGAGTATCCGAACTATCCGGAACCGGACCCTGCTGGCGAGTTTGCGCTGGCGAGCCAGCGCATCAGGACAATTGGTCCAACTTTGAAGTTCCAATCGCCCGCCAGGAAAACAGCGATCGTCAATCACATTCTCAATATGTCGGAAGGCGGTGAGCAGGCGGAGGCGATTATGTCGATGACGTCCCATTTGAGTGACCTCGAGAGGGCCGACAAGAGACGCCTTATCGACAGAGCAATTGAATACTTCAAGGTAGACGGGCCTATCAACTACGACAGTCGCCATTATGCAGCCTACGCGATTGCAGCGGCGCACAACCAGTTGGAACTCGAACACAAGTCACAAATCTTCGATGCAATGGCGAAGAGACCCCAGCTTGCGAGACTCTACGCCGACGAACGCATCCATGCGCAGGAGCATTTGGGGCTTGCGTCGACATCCGAAGGTCCGCACGAGCGGAGCAATAAACAACTGGCCACGGACATTCTTCAGATCGAACAAAAAATCCGCACTGAGCTCCTTCCCGAAACTCTCAGTGCTCACGACCAGATGGTAAAAGCGGAAGGAATCGCTGGATCGATTGAGAAGGCTTACCGCGATGCTCGCGCGAACTTAACCCGGGCACCGCGAGGGAGGTCAAATTCTGATCTCAGCCGGTAGAACTTGGTCTGAATATTCGATTATTTCTCCGACGAAAGCACTTGGTTGACGAGCGAATTTTTAAACGAGCATCGATAAAGCGTGCACAGGGAAGGCCCACCTAATGGTCAGTATAAATAAAAAAGCCCCGCAGAAATCTTCTACAGCGACCACGCGCAATTCTGATGAACGCCTGGTTGATCAGTTAGGGCAGGCGTACCTTGTGGAACGCGAGGCGCAGGAAAGGCGCGCGCGACTTGAAGCGCCGCCGGCGTTGAAAAAATATGCCTCGAAACTGCAACTCCTCAATAAGCTCGATGCAGATTTCCGTGGTGTGATCGCCCACAAGCCGTTTCGCAGCGAGCAACTGCGGGTCGATAGCAATGGAGAATTGACCCATAGTCGGGGTCTCATAAAAAAGAAGAAGAAGGTTTTCATTCGAGATCAAACAACTGGCTCCCTTCGGCTTATTCACTACGAGAGGTCTGACTGGAATAGTGTCCGTCGCTATGACTACGACCAGAACGGCGTGTTGAGCGAGAAACATATCAAAAGCAAAGCCGGTGCCTTCGAAGAAAAATGGGAGCGGGACGAAAACGGTGAACTGATGCGCACCCGATACATCGATCGGCGCAGACTTACTGGACGGGCGTTGCATCCCATTTCCGAGGAAATCGGACGTCCTTATGAGAGTGGCCTGGAGAAGAGGCTTTATCGCGTTTTAACGCGTCGGGAGGGCTCCCAACAAAAGACTTTCGAACGCGATGACAAGGGTAATCTGGAGCTCATTGCAAGCAAACGGATGGGCTATTCGATGTCTTCACAAAAGGCACCGGATCGACAAACATCTAGAACAAGTATCCGCAAGCTTGGCGGAGCTTTCAGTGAATCATATAGATCCCGGCTGGATAAGGACGGCCACGAGTTAGGTCGGGATGTCTCCGCACATCGAAGCCTCCTCAACAAGCGTTCAGCCGTCTACGATGACGCTACAGGGGAGCTAAAGAGCAGCAAGCACACGTTTGGGAAGATATACAAAGCGGAAGCGACATACCTGAACGCCGAAATCAAAGAGGTCTCCAAAAAAATCCTCGGAGTTACGGTCGGTAAAGAATTGAAGACATTAAGTGGACGCGAACTCGAGGCTCAAGTATTACGTGCCGCGGAACGTGCCCTCCATAAACAGGCCTGGCAGCACCCTTCAGCTAACCCCTCGCGGTCGCAGCGGGAAAATACCAACAGTCATCTTGGAAACGAACTTGATGGGCCGCTCGAATCGGATATGACCGTCGTCCATCAAGCCGGATCCGGGTTCGTCGGCGACGATCGCCACGTTCATGATGGCGGTGGATCCAGGTTGAATGAATTGCACGAATCGCGATCGTCGAATGATAGGGAAAAGCTTAGTTCGCCGAGAGCCGAAATTTGCGACCGCTCGATGAATCGGGATCGCACCGGCTCAGGTACTTTGTCGCGATGATAGCTAAACTAGGGGGGCACACACCGAGTTGTCAAGTCGCCCCCCGGCAAATGAGCTCATCCCTGCTGCCATATTCCCAAACTACCAACGTTTCGCGTCAAAATGATCACTGAGAAATCCGTGCCATCCCCGAAAATAACTGCCACGAGTGTCTCATCGAAGCCCACCTGCCGTGTCGTGCGGCCCGGCAGCACCTATGCCGGAAAACAGGGTCTCAATTATTTCGAAGGGATTGCGGCCGAGACAGTGGGCTCGACGGGGATCTGCATGCATCTTTTAACCATACCGCCGGGCGCCCGCGCCAAGGCGCATTTGCACGCCTCGCATGAGACAGCGATCTATGCGATTTCCGGAGAGACGCATTGCTGGTTCGGCGACCAGCTGGAAGAACACGTCATCGTTCGCGAAGATGAGATGTTCTATATTCCGGCTGGCGTTCCGCATCTTCCCGCCAATCTCAGCGACCGGCCGGCGACAGCGGTCATCGCCCGCACCGACCCGAAGGAGCAGGAAAGCGTCGTCCTGTTGCCGGATTTGGAGGGGTATGTGCCGCGTTGAACGCCACCCGGCGGACCCAACCTGGTGCAATGCTACGAGTCAGTTTACTGTAGGGTAAGCATCCGGTGAAGGCCGCAGGTTAGGCTGCTTTAGCTTTCAATCCGTGCGGCTGCCAATTCCACGGAAGCAATTGCTCGAGCTTACTGATTGGCGTGTCGGCGATGCGGGCCAGGAGGTCAGCAAGCCAAGCCTGCGGATCGACGTCGTTGAGCTTGGCACTTTATGCCGACCGGCGAACTATGCCTATTAATCAAGTTTTTTCCAACGTTTCCGGCAGCATAGCGGTCGCCCAGTCGGCATAGCTTAGGGTCTCTCCGTCGCAATTGACGCGAAGGAGAGGACACATGAACACAACTGACTATTTGAATCGCAGCGCCCTATATCGGAAGCTGCTCCACGGTCCGTATCGGGAGTTTGCGCGTGTTTACGCCGCCAGCATGTCGAAAGAAGGCTTGGGTCGGCAATGCACGTGGCGCTCGCTGAGCCTGTTTCGAGACCTGATGGACTGGCATGTTGGCAATGGATATGCCCCGCAGGATTTGAGCGAAGCTTATGTCGATCGTTTTCTTGAGCATCGCTTCAAACACTGGAGTCCCGATACGGGCGACCGATCGGCACTCCGACGCGTGCTTTCAGCGTTACGGGAAGAGGGCTTAATACCAGGTGCGCTTCCGGTTGAGCGCACTGAGCACGAGCAGATCGTCGATGTATTCGGGGCATATCTCTCGAATGAGAGAGGGCTCGCCGCCTCGACGGTGGGGAGCTACAAGCTTCTGTCACTTCGATTTCTGCGGGAGGTCTGTCCTGCCGGCGCGAATGGGTTTGCAGCGCTCACCCCGGAGATTGTCATCGGGTATGTCGAACGACATGCGCTCGATGGCTCCGCCGACAGCGGCAAGGCAATGTGCGGAGTCGTGCGTGCCTTACTGCGCTACTTGCATTTGAAGGGCTTCATTTCGACGGCGTTGGCCGATTGCGTGCCATCCATCCGCCGCTGGCGACTTGCCGGCCTTCCAACCTTCCTGCCGCCAGAGAAGGTCCAGAAGGTTCTCGATGCCTGTGACCGGACGACGGCAATGGGACATCGGGACTATGCGGTTCTGATGATCTTGGCCAAGCTCGGTTTGCGCGCTAGCGAAGTTGCTACCCTCAATCTCGATGATATCGACTGGCAGTCGGGCACGATTCTCGTACACGGAAAGGGACGGCGGCAAGCGACTATGCCGCTGCGTCACGACGTCGGAACAGCTATCGTGGCTTATATCCGGCATGGGCGTCCCGCTTCGGCGTGTCGGCGAGTTTTCTTGCGAACACTTGCGCCGCACGTGGGCTTTGCCTCCGGCTGCGCCATCACGATGATCGCGAAGCAGGCACTCGAGCGGGCAGGCATTGATGGCTATGCCCATCACGGCGCCCATCTTTTCCGCCACAGCCTCGCGACCGACCTTTTACGGTCGGGTGCCAGCTTTGCCGAGATCGGCCAACTGCTCCGTCATCGAAGCATCGACAGCACAAGGATCTATGCCAAGCTCGATGTTGACAAGCTGCGTGGACTGAGCCTGCCCTGGCCGGGAGGTGTCCAATGAGCCGGCTTCGCACTGCCCTCAACCGCTATGTCGGCATGCGCCAAGGGCTGGGATACAAATATGATGGGCCGGCACGACGGTTGTCGGCATTCGTCACCTTCATGGAAGCCCGCGGCGCCGAGACCATCACGTCGGACCTGGCAATGCAGTGGGTGACGTCGATGGGCCGACAGCCGAGTTGGTCCATCCGCCTGGCTGATGTGCGCTGCTTTGCCCAGCACCTCAGTCATTTCGATCTTCTGACGGAAGTGCCACCGAGCGACGCAGTGCCGCCGGCACGGCGGACAAAGCCCTACATCTATAGCGACATTGAGATTCAGGCGCTGCTGGCGGCAGCACTGTCGCTGCCGCCAGCCAACGCCCTTCGACGCTGGACGTATCACTGCCTGTTCGGACTGATAGCGGTCGCCGGACTGCGCCATTCTGAAGCGCTCGGCCTGCTCCGGGCCGACGTCGATCTCGAGCAGGGCGTCCTCACTATCCGAGAGACAAAGTTCGGCAAGTCACGGCTGGTGCCGCTGCATGCCACGACAATCGCTGTCCTTACAAACTATGCTGCCCGACGCGATGCACACCTTGGCACGCCGCGCAGTCCCTATTTCTTCGTCGCCGAACAGGGCGGCAGATTGCTGCATCAATACGTGCACCGGGTGTTCTGGCGACTATCCCGGCAAATTGGTTTACGGCAGGAGGGGGATCGCGGTGGCCCGCGGGTTCACGATCTTCGTCACCGTTTCGCCGTCCAAACCCTGATCAACTGGCATCGCGCTGGCGAAGATGTGGAACGCGAGCTGCCGGTACTCTCGACCTTCCTCGGCCATGCCAATGTTCGCGACACCTACTGGTATCTGTCCGCCGCGCCGGAGCTGATGAATCATGCCGTTCGGCGATTGGATAAGCGGTGGGAGGTTCGGTCATGAGACGAACGAACGACTTAGCCGTGCTGATCGAGCGGTGGTTCACAGATCGGCTCATGAAGCATCGAGGTGTAAGTTCCAACACCATTGCCTCCTATCGAGACACGTTCAGGCTCCTGTTTGCGTTCGCGCAGGCGCGCCTTGGGAGGTCCCCATCTCAATTGACACTGCGGGATTTGGACGCTCCGTTCATCGGCGCATTCCTGGAAGTCCTCGAGACGCAGAGAGCCGCCTCGGTGAGGACCCGGAATCTCCGCCTCACAGCCATTCGATCTTTCTTCCGATATGCGGCGTTCGAGGAGCCGGCACATAGCGCCCACATCCAGCGCGTGCTCGCGATCCCCAGCAAGCGATGCGACAAGCGGCAGCTTCAGTTCCTAACCAGGCCCGAGATTGAATCGATCCTGGACTGCACGGATCGAAGCACGTGGCTGGGACGCCGCGATTACACTCTGCTATTGCTGGCCGCGCAAACGGGGCTGCGGGTTTCGGAAGTCATCGACCTCGACCGAGACTCGGTAATGCTCGGCCGCGGTGCGCATGTGCAATGCGTCGGTAAGGGCCGCAAAGAGCGAAGTACGCCGCTCACAAAGGTTGCACAGGAAGCCCTCCGGCGTTGGCTCAAGGAACCAGGGAAGCGAGGCGCAACGGCTCTCTTTCCGAATATGCACGGTGGCAGGCTCAGCGCCGACGGCGTGCAGGCACTGCTGAACAAATATGTCGCCAAAGCGCGCGAGCACTGCGTCTCCCTCCGCTCGAAGCGGGTGTCGCCCCACGTCTTGCGGCACAGCGCTGCCATGGAGCTACTACAGGCGGGCGTCGACTGCTCGGTCATTGCCCTGTGGCTGGGCCATGAGGCGATGGAAACGACGCTGACCTATCTTCATGCACATCTTGAACTGAAGGAATCGACACTCGCAAAGCTGAAGCCGTACGAACGCGCCAAGGCCGAGCGATTTCGACCAAACGACCGGCTTCTGGAATTCCTGAACGCCCTCTGAGCATGAGAACTATGCCGAGTGCCAACGACGGGTCTTCGACCAAAACGGCAAGAGAAGCGCGTTTCAACTGGTAAGTTGGAAGAGGTGCTCGGCATAGTTCGCCGGTCGGCATAAACCGCCTTATGCCGCGCGCGGCATAATGCTGTCATGATCAGTGTCGCCATGAAGGCGGCGCGATCGGCACCTCGATCCGATCCGGCGAAGAGCCATGACTTCCTCCCGAGAGCAAAGCCTCTCAGCGCTCGTTCGGCCGCGTTGTTCGTGAGACAAATCCTGCCCTCGTCGAGGAAAGACGTGAAGCCGTTCCAGCGCTTCAGCATGTAGTCGATCGGCTCGGCGACTGGAGAACTGCGCGACAGTTTTGCCCGTTCGGTTTGAAGCCAGCAGTGCAGTTCGCCGACAAGCGGCAGGCTGTCCTTGCGACGGCGCTCCAGGCGTTCCGCTGCGGCAAGCCCGTTGATCTGCCGCTCGATGTCGAACAGGGCATCGATCCGTTTGACGGCCTCCAACGCCATAGGCGAGATCGGTGCGGCGCGGCTGCCGCGTTTGGCATTCGTGGCGATGTCGGCCAGCACGAAGAACTTGCGCCTCGCGTGCGACCAGCAGAGCGCCTGCGTCAGCGGCCCCGGATCGCGGTCTACCTTGAACAGCGGATTGTAGCCGCCAATATGTTCTGCCGAACATATCGGGGGCTATGTTGCGGCCGTCCATATGTGGCCCTGCTGACCTATACCCTTTGTCAACTGAGTATTTGGGCCCGATTTGACGCAACATAAATCGCAAGTTTGGCAGCCGGACCTTTTCTCGTTTGGAGGTTCGACATGGATCACCCTTCCTTTTCCGACCAAGCCGCTGATGCCCTATTTACCGAAGTGCCATTTGCTGACGAGCGGAACCGCTATTTGCATCACTGCGCCACACTCGGAGCGAGACCCGAAGTTCTCAGGGTCAAACGCAACGAACTCCTGTGGATCGCGCGACATCTCGGTCCAGAGGCTGCGGCCGGCGTCGGCATGGCGGAGTTGTTGCCGATCGCGCAGGCTCGGCAGAATGTTCACGGTGCGGCTACCGCTGCACGTCGGGTCGTCGATATCGGGCGCCCCTGGCTGAAGTTCCTTGGCTGGTGGCGTGAGCCCACTGTCATATTGTCGTACCAGGCGCAACTCGACCGGTATGTTGGCTGGATGCGCGACGAACGCGGATTGACACCGTCGACGGTGGAACAATGGGGGCGCATAGCCGGCAGATTCTTGCTGTGGTGCGAACAGTCGAGCCACCGGCTCAAGGATTTGAAGGCAGAAGACATCGACAACTATATAGCGACCCAAGGGGCCGGACGCTGGGGTCGTGTCTCGATTGCATACATCGTCTCAGCCTTGCGCGGATTTCTTCGATATGCGGCAAAAGAGGCTTGGTGCTCAGACCGCCTGGTGTCGTCAATATCGCGGCCTCGGCTCTATCGACAAGAATCTCTGCCATATGCCCCAGACTGGTCGGACGTCCAAAAGATGTTGGCTGATGTCGATACCGACCGGCCCCGCGATATCCGAGACCGCGCGATCCTAATGTTGCTGGCGGTATATGGTATGCGGCGCGGCGAAGTAGCCGCGCTGCGGCTCGACCAAATCGACTGGGCGGGGCGAACGCTTCGGCTTTTCCGCTTAAAGCGCCGACAAGCCCAGATCTATCCGCTGGTGCCCTCCGTTGCGGAAGCATTGGCACGCTACGTGGACAGAGTCCGCCCGCCGTCGTCGTGCCGAGAGGTTTTCCTCCGGATGCAGGCGCCTCGACATCCCTTAGGGGCCTCCAGCATTTATAGCGTCGCCAATCGGCGATTTGTTGCGCTCAACTTTATGGACCGCCTCTTAAGGGCGGTGGAGCGTCGTGACCGGAAGAAGTTGACCGACGTGCAAGCCGTCAGCGGTTGCGCAAACGACGATGATATCCGTCTCCAGCGCAGTGTCTTGGCCCAATGCCTGATTTTATACAGCCGAGTTCAATAAGCGAAGTGGCGCACACTGTCATCAGAACTTTCCTGCCAACCGCCCGAGGTCTCCAAACGAACAAAACCGCCTTACAACGGGCCTTGCTTCAAGATATTACCGAAACGTGCTCCCTCATGAAAAGGTCGCGAATAGGTTGCGGCTATCATCGCTCTTGATCATGGCGCACCTCATAAGCGACCCAAGGCAAAGCACGATGTCGCCTTATGTGGGGTGGCAGGATATATTGTGGTGTAAACGAGCTAAGTACAAGAGCTTTGAAGCGATTTTTGAGCACGTTTTTGCTATATTACCAGATGGTGTCCGGGTATGTTTAAAAGTGATTAATACAGCCTATCTAATTACAATTTTTATTTAAGATATTAAAATAATAATAATATCCGCGCCTTTAAATAATAAAGGTGAAAATTTTATCGCCAATCGTCGTCGTGCAACAATACGTGAGCCTGCACTTATTTTCCAAATTATATAAATAGGAAATACAAGCAGATTGGAGCAATTAGAAAGGGCGCCAATAATATTCACTACTAACATTTTATAAAAAGAACAAATACATCTGTCGACTATGCCGTACGAGTTGGTCGGGCAAAGCGGAGACTCGCCACAAGTTGAAGTCGTGAGAGGCGATGGGCACATCGTCAGAGCTGAGTGCGGCATCGAGCTCGGAAAGATTGCGCCTGCCTATCTCTCCGAGAGCAGCGAGCAACGACGTTTCAGTGCATTCCTGTACTCGCTTTCCGAGATTGTACATGCCTCTGTGTTCGATGACTTGAAGAGGCAGAGTCTCTTCAAGACGTTCAAGGAGGTTCGGTACCGAGTGCCGGGCGAGACCTCATCCGCCGTGACACCATTTGGGAGATCCCATTCGAGCTTCCACTCGGGCCAACATGTGCCTTTCACGGGGAACGGTTTGCGCTGGCAAAGGATATCGTTTTCCATCGGTTTCGGAAGGCTGCCAGATAAATATGAGCTTTTCTAAAAAGGATTCTTGTAATAATTAATCCTTATCCGGCGGGAGTCTTAAGTACTTAATGATGTTGAAAGAATTTATATTAAAAATATTCTATTCTGAATTATTGATTAATTAAATAAAGTATATAAAATATAAATAATTTTCGGTGAAAAAGATTCCATAGTTATTTATTCAATAATGCAGTGGCTCATGGAGATATTATATTATTTCTGGCGTTGTGTATTGAAATAGTCGCCGGAGTGGCGGATCATAGACACTAAAATAGAAAAAACTAAGTAACAACTGAAGCAATTATGACTTCTTTCCCTTCCTACGGTGACTATGGATGTAATAGAACAGCGGCAGATCGGAGCGATCACTTGCTCAGATCGGGCAACAACACGCCGAGATCGCCAAGAATTGCAGAGAGAGCATCCTCATTCGGTATGGCGAAGACGTTGGTTCCAGTGGGCTTCGTCTCACGGGTACCGACCCAGAACGCGATACCATTCTCCTTGTTGCCAACAGCGGTCAGCATATCTTTATCGTTTTCGCCGTTGCCGCACGCTATATGTAGGCCGATCTCACGAGGGAGTAGATTGACATAAGCAAAATAGCCTTTGCGCTTGCCTGGCGTTTCCTCGGGCATAACGCAATGACCCTCGGGTACTGCGGTCGCCCGGAAAGTGCGTCCCCAGGAATGATCTACACGCGGAAGAAGCGATGAAAGCAGATCTCCGGCCGATTGGTAACGTGGATGAGAGTCCCACATCTGACAGCCATAGAAATGCTCCATCGGAATGTTGCGGATTTCTGGGTTGCCGCCAAATTCGCTCTCCATAACCGCATGAATGCGGCTCCAGTTGGGCAGGGGAACGGATTCAAAACGTTGACCTTTGAAGATTGTGACCGTTCCGTCATTCCCTTGAAAATCAATACCTGGAATGTCTTTGAAGGGCGAAGCAGCGATTTCGCCGCAGTGGCGAGCGGACGTCAGCAGTAGGTAATGTCCCTTCCGGGCGATCTTGGTCAAATTGTCGATGATATCGATGGCAGGATTAATTTCCCAGCACTGACGGTTTCGATCTTGCTTAAAGGCGGTGCCATCACCATCGAAGGCGAGCAGAACCCGGAGAGAGGGATCCGTAAGACCGCGTGCTACCCGTTCCGCGATATCCGGAATGACCTCAACAAGAGACATATTCAAAGCTGGTGTAAATACGATCTGAATGAAGCCTTAAATGTAACGCAGCGCGGCAAGCATTAGTTGACTTTTTGGTGAGAGAAATAACTCTTAGCAGGGATTAGTTGGCCAGCCATTATCAATGTGGGGCCAGGCTGACAATGTTTGCGTGCAAGGCCGGATTATGTCGATGTAGACCTGCAGACCCGTTGACTTCCTATAAACACCGCCAATCATCCACCTCTCCCTTTCCAAGGTCTTGCCTTTTTTGCCTTGCTACCATGCCAGCCAGCGACGCGATGTGCGCTGCCGCGGTCGCCTTCCCGGAGGGTAACTGGAAGAGAGAACTCGCTGCGCTGCAGATTTTGCATGATCCTGTAGATGTGATTACGGCCGCTGTCGCCAGAGGTCTTAGCGGCATATGTAATGTCGTTGCTGCAATGGATGCCGAAAAAGTGACAGGCCTCGGCGACGTCATTCGGCGGATGCCTGCTCTAAATCACCGAATTGCCGTCGCCGCCGGTGAAACTCCAGTGCGAGACCTCGGAATAGGGTACCAGTGCGCAATCTGCCACCCCGACATAGCAAGTGCTATGTTAGCCACTTCCGACGGGATCAGCCATGCTGTCCGTGAAAAGATCGAGAAAGAAGTTGCTCAGGATATTGGAGAAGGTGCCATCGTATACATCTTCATTCAGCCGAGGATGAGTTCCAGCAACTCTCCGGTTTCTGTCCATTTCACCCTCCAGTTTGCGAGTTCTGGAGCTCTCGTCGAAGCCAGAATGATAGAGAGTTACAATTTTATGAAAGGCGATGGCACAGTGACTGCAGAGAAATTGAAAAGTCATTGGAAGCAGCACGGTATTCGCAGACCAAGTCCACGTCCGCCCAGGTCCAAATTTGAACTTCTTTTCGCTCCGGTCCCCGACAACAGTAAACTTGCCGCCGCCGATTTCACCCATCTCGGCTTGGTCGAGCGGGATAGAGAATTGCTTGGCAGTACGGTCTTCGGAATTGCCGCCAATAAACCTGGGACGGTAGTTTATCAGTGTGACAAGGTTCTGTGTCTGGAAGTGGATGTCGAGTCACACCGCGCGTTGGAGGTGCTTCACCGCCTTGGGGAGCAGGTATATAGGGCTGGTTGGGGCACGAGTTTCGGTCTTCACACAGGCCCTTCATCTTGTCTTAATCTTTCCGCTGCTGCACTCGCCACCTTTTTCAAACGGACTGATCTTTGTTCCGTCCCGCTGAGTGATGTTTTTTGTCTCTTCTGCGACCATGCCAGCCGTTGCTACGCCGCCAAAGAAGACGGACTTCCACTCACCGCCTTCTCCCTCGAAAATGAAAGTCAGTTTGAACTCGTCGACCCCCAGGTTGTCAGAAAATACGTTCTCGGTCTTTTCGACGCCCCGACAATGGTTGAGCCCCGCGATATCAGCAGAGCGAGCTTCTGCAGCCAATATATAACTTTCCGGGAACCACATCCCTGTAAGGAGTTCAATGAAATTGGTGTTCTGATCCTCGATGCTGCTGCTAAAATGCTCGAAAGTTATGCCGAATTCCTGGAAGACGATGGAAGCGATGATAATGAAATTGCGAGCGTTAAAGATGTATTTGGCTTAATTGATAGGACATTATGAGCACGATACAAAACAGAAGCAGTAACGGAAGTTTCCAATGTGTTTGATATTTGTGTTGCCATTGTATGTTGAATTCCTTTTGTCAATCTTATTGCATGTTCGAAATTGCATAAATTTGGGCCGTAATTTTCCGACTTTTTTGAATTTTCGTTCATCTCTTTAATTGTTGATGTTGTCTAGGGAGACAGCTTTATTGAATTTCAATGACATGTCGCCATTTACGTGTACATCAGAATAAAAAGATAATTCCGGCAAATAGTTTCAATTTATATATATTACATCCAGATTTACATTAACAAAGCATGCCTTCTATAAACAAAAGGAAATTCTATATTCTCTCAATACTCCATATCTACATGATGGATCTTCCCTATAACCGCCCCCGTTTCCCCCCGTTTGCTATCACCGGTCTACCTAGTGCGGCCAAACTGAAACGAGCAATTTCTCGGGCCTTTGTCTGCTATGACCAGTTTTGCGATGAACTCCTACAATATCAGCAAAGGTGGACGGATTGGGTGTTCGACCACGGATTTGCAGAAGCCATAGAAGACATGGCTCTGGTGTTCCAGATTGAACCTTGCCTTCATGGTCCCCGAACAGGCACACTGGAAGTGCTGAGATCTTGTCGCACGAAGGTCTTCATTTATACGTCGTACCGCAGGTTGCGCCACTTTGTTGAGAACCAGTGCATTGCTCAACCTGGCGACGCCGTCCTTGCTTGCATGATCCCGCCCTACGTGAGTGACCTCTCACTGCAGGAAATGTCTCGAGCCCACAATAGTTTTTGTCCAGGCAGTCACACGAGCATTGCAGACGTGCAGTGCTTTATTGCCATCCAACTCAGCAGCCTATTTGTTGAGGAGGGTACATGTGATGTGCATGGGCGAAATGGATTAAAAACAACCTGCCGCTTCTTTCGTCGTCCCGCTGAGTGCTTCAGCCGTTACGACATAGTTGCAATAGGGTCTGTGCTCTTTCACAACGCATTGCATCAGCCAGCGAACTACAATGAGGATCTTTCTTGCTTCGATCTGCGGTACGACTATCAGGTTTTCCTCCATGAGCGCGATGCCAATGATGGTGTGGGGCATTATCCGGAAGGCACACCACTACCTAGTGTCGCCATCGTAGGTGGTGGGCTCTCTGGCCTTGTTGCTGCTGCAGAACTACTTGACGCTGGCGTCAGGGAAATAGCCCTTTTTACCCCAGTAGATGAGGTTCGGAGTTTGGGTGTATCGCCGATGTCAAACGGCGACGCTCGCCAGGTCTTGACGTCATTCGGTGTCATGCCCATCTCCGGCAACCAAGTTTGTCTGTCATACTATCTGGATAAGTTTAGAATTCCGTCCAGCCTTCGTTTTCCTTGTGCCGGCAACGATCACACAGCACTCTACTTCCGGAAAAAACGTTACGAATGGCCGGCTGGACAAGCTCCACCAGGTGAATTCCAGCGGATATCTGCAGGGTGGGAGAAACTACTATACCACGGGTGTGAACGGAACGGCAGGAGGCTGATCGCTCCGATGGATATCTTTTCCATGCTGAGAGGTCGGCGTTATGAAGAAGCCTCGGAAGCAAGGCGGGCTTGGCTCAGGGAGTTTGATAATTTCACTTTCCATGCCGCTCTGGTCGAGATCTTCAGCTGCGGTGTCGAGAGTCCTGGTGGGGCGGCATGGCAAACAACTGATTTTGCTGCTTTCGGGATGATGAGATTGGGCGGCGGCCGAGTTTCTTCCTGTTACACCCTACTGTTTTCGACAGTCCTGGACTGGATAATCAATGGGTACGAGGAGGACCAGTATATCTCTGTTGGAGGGGTTCATCTTTTGCAGGCTCTGATGCGCATTGAGATATTCAAGAGAAAAGTAGGATTCCATTTTGACCCCCTGCGTGGACTAGCCAAGGAGGGCGGGAAAGTGAAGGTATGCATGAAAGATGGCCGTTCGCGCGTTTTTGACCAGGTCATCATTGGCGGGCGAGGTGGGCCCGATGCAACTAATATCACTCCGGTTAGCCATGTGACCTGTGTCGGCTATGATATCGAAGCCCCCGCTGGAAACTCGTCTGCTACTGTTAACGCAGCACTTTTCATGATCACAAAGCAAAAATTCTGGCTTGATGACGATATCCCAGCTTTGATCTGGACGGATGGGCTCGTCCGTGAGCTCTGTTGTATTGACATCGAATCGCCATCGGGAGAGGGGCTTGTTATTTTTCATTATGAAATGAACGACTATCTATCCCGCCCGTTCCAGTCCGATGAGAAGAAGAGAAGGTGCTTGGATTTAGTCAGAGAACTTGCTGCTGTCTTTCCTGAATTGGCTTGTCATTTGGTTCCAGTCAACGAAGATTACGAAGAATATGTCTTCGACGGCCACTTGAAGGATGGTTTCAGGGCCTCTTTATGGAGGGAAAATTCTCTTAAAAAATGTCAGTACAGCCAAGATCCGCATATGTATGATTCTCCGTTAATGGAGCATGGGGCAGTTTGCCAGATTGACAGTAAGGACTGCGTAAACGGAGCTTTGTTCGAAGAGCAGGTTAAGACGGGCATCATAACGGCCTGCACCGTCATTCGCAGCACCGGCGGGACACTATCTTCACTCCATCCCCTGGATTGGAATAAAATATATTTTCCTGCTTAAGTATATTAATGTATTAGTGCGTATTAATCCCGTAAGCCTGTAAGCTGCAGTAGCGGCGCTCAACTTAGCTTTCCATGAATAATAATGTTTTTCCTTTATTTTTGATTGAATCCTGCTTAAAAAATATTCTTTGAGTGGGCTTAAAATGACATTAATCAGATTCCAAAAATTTCCATCTGTGACCATTAGCGCCTTGATCGATGACATTAAAGTCTTCACATCTCCAGAGAAATGCCTTCGTGATTGCTTGTCTCCACGTGCTTTCGCATCTTGACAGCTAATAGCGGGCCCCTTGACACACTAGCCGGCCACGCAATTCGAGATATTCCCACTAACCCCAATGAGGTCACTGCATTCGTCATTGGCAGCCGCCCCACTTGCATTCGCCACTGTGCCGTTTGGGGTCCACTAGCCGCTAATTAGGACTGCATATATTTTGGACGAGCTAAGGGGTCACTATCACCTTCGGTTTGAATTTCCTTTTCACAAGACTTTAATGTTGCCAATTGAGCAGGCTGAAAGAAAATCCGCAATCAACGGAGAAAGGTTAACAGCCAAACAAAAAAAGAATGCTTCATCATTGCATAGGGTCTACAACGACCATTACTTTCGGCGGTGGGCCTTCTACTATTTTTTTCTTAGTCTTCGGCCAGCCATTTGTTAACTTCCTATATAAATCGCTTCACCAGAAGAATGAATTATTTAGATCATGCTGTAATGCTTCAATGCTGTAAGTTCTAAATGTTTGTTTCGTTTTGCAAGAAATCTATTTTGCTAACAGCACTTCTTTTATTCTCAGGATGGAACTAGCCGGAATAAACGTTGTCGGAATGGCCCAGACCTTTGGAGAGGCCTCGCTCGTTGTCTCCGACCTATTTCGGCGGGCTAAGGTCAAGAAGAAGAAGGCCAAACGTGTGTCGCCGGGCGATTTCCTCCCTGACCAAATTGCAGAGCTTGATGATCTGAGCGTCACTCCTCTGGCTATAACTTCTCCTGGGCCTCCCGTGATGGTCAATGATCACGGAATTGCCACGAGGGGACGCTTTGTCGCTGGACCGGAATATTCAGACCTACGGGGTTAATACGCAGTTCTAAACAAACCTACGGGATTAATACGCACGTGGCTCTATAATTTCGATTCATCTCGCCGCCGGAGATGATGTCGGCTATTTTCTCGTTGGTACAATAAGTTGCGAGCCACCGTGCGATTGTTTTTAATTTTCTATATAGTACTTTAACGTCTCTCTATGGCGATTTGTAATGTTTGGAATATTATTGTCTGTTAAGGCGCCTTTGTAACAATATCAATGTAAAAGCATTATCAGTATTGTGTGAGATCTCTATAAATATCGAAATGATTTGCCTATTTTCTGAAAATTGGCGGCAGAAATAATGCTGTAATAATTTATTTCAACACAAGTAAAATACATCGTGGCGTACGCTACACAACTCCTAACAGGAGCATAGGGGCTACGCCGGAAAACATAGAAATCCTACCAAACTTATAGTTAAAGGTGGCCTGCAGGGGACCTCAAGTCGCCGAGGTTTCTTTCTTCAGATTTACTATAGCAGGCTTCATATCACCCTCTTCACGTTTCTGGTTGGGTCCCGAGAGCCGCAGGGTGAGGTCTGGCTCCGGTGACGGTACCGCCGGTCGTGGCATCACGCCAGCATTTTTGGTGAACTGTGTGATGCCGCAAGCAATGACGTCATAGGAGCGGTTTCCAGTGCCTTGCCGCACGAAGAAGGTGCAGGCTACCTCCCTGCCGTACACATTTGTCACTTTTAACTCCAGCAGGTGAATGAACAAGGTACTTGCAAAAATGGCGATAAAACCTTCCAGATCAGGTTCTTCCACGCGGCGGTGCGGCCAAGCAATGTTGTGAGCACGGACCATCTCCTGGAGGGCGAGGTCGCTACGATAGGGTTGCATCGTGGTCGCCAGCACGGCCTCTAATCCAAACGTGATGGATTTTTCCTCCAGTACTTTCTGCATCTTCTCGCGAGATAGATAGACAAATACATGTCGGTCGTTTTCTCTGGCCAAATCCGGTTGATCGACAAGCATGGGGGGATGATAACATACTTTGTTTTTTAGAAGATGGGCCAGTTGTTTAAGTATGACCACCGGCGGACGGTTTTCCTCCAAATCAAGCACGCCTTGGGCCCACCTTTTCTGGAAATCCATGAGAGTTTTGCTATAGACTTGGCTATAGATTAAAAATGCAAATTGGATCTCATTGAACAAGTTAAGCTGGTTCCAGGCTTTTGTGAGATCTCGTGGTTGAAAGCGTTGAAGGAATAGTAATCGAGGAGGCATTGTGATGTGAGGTTGGGGATAACTGTGGAATAACGGCAAGTTCAGTGCCATTTAAAGTACGCCGCCGGCAAGTGGCATCAATCAGCCACAGTTTCCGGTCGGGAAAGCCAGAGGCAATCTGGCAATAATCACCATCGCATCAAAATCGATGCTCGGACATGGCGGCCTTAAAACCTGGATCAAGCGAAAAATAATGCCTGCTTGATTGGTCACGAGGTCATAGTAGTGGGCTAGCATTTTTGTCTTTTTTGTTTGGCTTTAGTGAAAGTGTATCTAAAAGATACCTGAAATGGGGAGGGGTGGGGTAGAGCTTAAAGTTTGCCGAATATTGGGTTTCGTGAAAGCTGCACGGGCAACTTGTTGATGGTTGCACTCTCGATGCTATTTATAATTAAGATGTAATTATTGCCGCTACGTGTAGTTATTGCCGATAATATCATAAATTCTATTGATGTATGTGGTATATTTTGAAATTGCATATGTCTGCTCATACAAATAATTTATTTCAATTACGCAATTACTCTTATGCCAATAAAATGTGGATTATATAGCAAGTGTAATCTTAAATACAATTTGGACCTATACGACTTAATATTGCCACGCCAGGCAACCAGTCCATTCGGATCTTGCTATAAGTGCCATACTGATACAAGTTTTAGATTTGAAGCCCATCAATCGTTTTAGAGCCCAAAAATCAAAATGGGCCGAAATAGCATTTATCTAAAAGAAGGAATCGTGGCTAGTTAAGTGCTTTGAATGAGATCCCATGGAAAAGCGACACCTGTGTGGTGCAGACAGGCCTAACGTGGTGCACAGGTTGAAAAAGTAGTGCCTTTTCGCAGCATAAATAAAGGTAGGCGCGTGCGACCATAATTAAAGGAAAAAGAAAGATGCTATTGACGATGTGACACCATTATTGGACAGCAGAACCTATTCCCACTCGTGCTTTTGCAAAGATGCAAAACCCTTAAAGGCCATTTTAAGTACAGACACGTGCCGGTCTATAATTATTTTACAAATGTGAGACGTGGAACATCGATAGTCGTATAATTTATGAATATTGGGTTTTGCAGCTATACCTAACTGATATTCAACTCATATAAGCAAAAGCATCTATAAAGGGAATGGTGCTTCCAGTTCTGGGTGCACGCCACTATTGTTTCCTACTTTGCTAACATGGCGGAATTTGACCTATGTGCTCTCTTTTCCAGTCTTAAGGTAGGCGACGTATCGTCCAGCGATGAGCTAAAGAAACACATCCAGAGCGCCTCAAAGGAGCGGACCCCCCTGACGGAGCCGGGTGAGGGCCAGTCGATGGATGTTGACGAAGAGGGCGGTCGCCAAGACCCTGGGATACTGTACCTCTACGTCGATTGCCCGACGATGATGCGATGCTTTTATGGAGGGTCTTTGCCCTACAATTCCACGCACGGCGCGCTCATCACCAATCTTCCACCATACCAGAAAGATGTAAGTCTCGGTGAGGTGTGCAGGGGGCTTAGGCAGGCATCAGGATTCTTTGGATACGAGGATGTTATCCGGAGCGCCTACTTCGCCGCACTTTCTGTCCCCGGGTACTTCGTCAAGCTGGATGGGCAGATGGAACTAACTTCAACAAAGGGAAAGTCTCTGACCTTCGACCTTTATGCCAGCAACCAGCTCAGGCTCGAACCTGGTGCGTTGGTGAGGCATGGCGAATGCAAATTTGGAATGGAGTGATGGCAGTAGCTGTTCTGACGGTGCCCAGAGGCTGGAGGTGGTACCTGTTTCACGCTAGAAATATAAATGTAATAAACTCATGGATCTGGTTGATGTAACCTGCGCCATGGATGCACTTGTTCTTTTTTGGTTCCGATGGATGGGTTGTTTGCTTGAAATGAAACCTGCCTGTTCGAAATTTGGTTATCACTTTTTCCATTTATGTTTTTAATTATTTGTGTATTAAAGAAAATAGTTCACATAGCCGCAATATATGACCGAAGCTGGCCCGCAATGCCGCAATAGATGATTAATTTGTCAAACTTAGCTATCAATATCTCGATAGAAGTGCCCACATGTTTAAACTAGGCAAACTCGTTCTCCTTGAAAACTGATAATAAAGACAAGAAAATTAGCCCACTCTAAAAAGTCACATAGCAAATTCAACATAAAGAAACCAGAAGTCAGAGGAAAGACTTTTAATCCTTGATTATTTGAACGAAATAGCCGCAATACGCCAAAGTGTCGCCTTCATGATTGTTCAATAATTTCTGTAGCAAATGGAAAACGTTTTACAAACAATGTGGCCTTGGAGTAATAATCGGAAGAAAAGTTCATAAGTCAGATAATTTGCGTTGCTGACACTAGTGACCAAGCACCTTTAAATACCTCTGCTTCCCATGCATTTTTCCAAGTTAACCTAAAGTGGCAGTTGAATGGCTCGTTATTTCGGTGGTAGCTCTCAACGGCTTCATGTCGATGATTTTCGTTTGATCAAGGAGCCCACTCGACTGAAGGCTCAGCTTGTTAATGTGGTGGAAACCTACAAGGCTGCACAAACAGAGACGTTAAAGTACTATATACCATCTGCAACTGAGCGTGTGGCTCATATGGAGGCAGTCCATGTCAACAATGCAGAAATGGGGCTGCATCCGGCCGGGTTCAAGTATCCTCTGTCCTTCGTCTTTACCTCCCTGGCCGTGGCTAAAGCCTGCAAGGAGAACAAGCATCTCGTGTGCGAGGAGCATTTGGAGGGAGATCTGATATCGTGCGTCGTTCCTCCCTATCAGACAAATGTCTCACTCGCTGCTTTAAGGGAGATCCACAATTCCATTTCGGGAGGAGGGTACCGGAATCCAACAGACATGGATTATTTTGTGGCGATCTTGCCAGATGAAAATTTCGACTATCAGAGCTGTGAAATTGTCACCAAAAATGGCGGCGAAGGCCTTTGCAAGATTTATAGCAGACAACTGGAGGGGCCCTTAGCTTATGAGGCCATACTGGCAATTGGCAAGGTCCTGTTGGAATAGGCAGTGCACCGCTGATCCAACGGGAGTTTCGATTATATTTCGTATTATCTTACATGACTTAAGATCATGCATGTTTCGCTTGTTCTCCCGTGTGTCGGTTACGTTATTGTGTTAAAATAACGGGATGATGATATCAAGTGCTATTGTAAAATATGTTATATTTTGAATATCTATAATATAAGCGCTGTGTGCGCTCGATGGGTAGTTAAATGATCATGATATATATTTTTGGGTAATCAATCGCATTGCAGTGCCGTGTGCTTATTGAAGTAATATAGTGTTAAAATTATTTATTTAATATCTGATAACATATCAAAGGGTACAACGTGATAACAAAGACGGTGGATACAGCGTTTATTGGGATATCCGCTGGCCAGTTATACGTAAATAATACAGACAGAGTTTGAGAGAGCACGCAGATTGTAGCCAAGTTGAGTGACTTGCCGGTAGCACCGAAGCTAAGCTCAGGTGTTCCAAATTGACTGGCGTCGAGGTGACGAGCACGACGACCTTGCCGGACAATGCGGTCGCAGGGGGCTCAAGGCGGGTGGCTTGTAACGGACCTTGTGCTTCTTGTTGTAGCTTTCGTTGAGCATAACCATTGGGAAGGTTGCTGAACAACGGTAGCGCACCTTTTTCAAGCGAGGGTGGCAGAAGAACATATTTGCCCGTCGGCAGACGGCGGTGAGCATGACAGCTGCTAAGGGAGTTACTGGAATCGCGTGAGCGGTGAGCATGCCGTCCTGACTATCGGCGCCCAATCAACAGGACATCCTCAACATGTTTTCCAATTCCTTGAAACCTATCTTTATAGCATTGATCTCCAACCGATCTCGATTGAGGCCAAATTTAATATTCAAAAGAGAGTTTAGTGGAAATGGAATATAATCCCGTGGCGGAAGAAGAGCCTTCAAAAATGGCAGTCCACTAGGACAGTCAATAATATCCAAAAAGCATTGAAATTGGGTTGGGCACGAGAGGCTGACGCGGATGCCACTCGATTGCTAATGGAGTGGTTCCTTTTCTAGCATATCGAATCCATCGCTTCACTATATCCTTACCTGATTGGCTGAGCTGCGAGACCACCAATAACTTCCACTAATATCGAAAGTGTGGCTGCTTTGATTATGATGCTTTGTGAGAGGTTCTCTCCCCAATAAAGTCAAGTTGACAGATTCGGATACGCCCGGTTGAGATTTTATTTCATTTTTTATCTATTTCGCATCTCGAAAAGTTCACAGAAATCAACAAGGAGGAGGCCAGGTGTTTAAATAGGTTCCAGCTGCTCTAAAGTGATCAGAAGAGAATTTACAGCTGGAGGCACAAAGCACTAATCCTGCTAAAGCATGAGCATGGCAGATGAGTTGGAGCGTCAATTGGAAGGCATTTCTCTCGTTACAGTCCTGGGTCCGGATGTGAGGGCCGAGCTTGAGGCGGCGCTACGGGACTACCGCGATGATCTCGACTTCTGGAAAAGCAACGGTTACGCGGTGGCGGATCTCGATCAATCTGTGACGGTCGACAAGCTTCTTTTTATGTATATGGATGAACCAATAGCAGACTTGTGTGTAAAGAATCGCATCCTCGTTTGCAACAGCAATTCAGTCGCGAAAATTACTTCGCTTCCACCATACCTGCCTGGGGTTACAAGGGCCGAGGCGTTTGAGAAACTTAACTCCATTGTTTGTGGAGGTCCTGCATCTGGATCTCTTCAATCTGCTTGTTGCGACTATTTCGTGGCGTTCCTCCCCAGCAATTGTTTTGAGAAGACCGGTGAGATATCGGTGCGCACAGTGGACGGCGAGTGTGGCCCCTTCGATGTCTTTACCCGGCAGCGTCAGCCAGAGGATCAGAGCGATATGTTTTTTAAGTATGAAGAGATTGTATGTGCTGGAAAGAGTCTATTTTTTTGAAACTAGTGTGTTTTATCTGTGTAACATGTTATGGAGTCTGATCGTATGATGTAATAGCTAAATTTGGTATTAATAATGATTGATCGTTATATAAGAATTGTTATTAACATAATTAAGTTTAGAGTAAAGCAAGAGGGAAATAAATTAAAACACTTTATTCAGTTACAAACAATTATGAAAATACAAACATAATACAAACATAATACAAACGTCGCAGGAGAAAGATGACACCGTAGGATATTTATGAGCCAAGGATAGACTTGCCAGAAGGCGAGATCGTCCTCATAGCTTAGTCGCCTTGGGCGGGCCCTAACTGGTGGGCTCCATCTTGAGAAAAAACAGCTCCTTAGTCAGGAAGGTGGCTTCCAGAACAGCGCGACCAACCTTATAGATATCGTCGGCATACTCCGGCAGGATCTCACCGAGAACCGGTGTCGCAATATCTTCGGTGACTTCACCATACTGGACGATGAC
>NZ_SGNY01000013.1 GCF_007002745.1 Martinezella rhizogenes
GTGCCAAGCGAATTGATGAAGGCGATGACCGGCTTGCCGCTGTCCAATCCCTTGACGCGATAATGGATCACGGTCTCGCCGCAGCGCAGAAAATGCATGATGTGCTCCTCCCTGTCGGGGATATTGCAAGCCGGTTCCGGTTAAGTAAAATGACATTATCGATGAAAATCATAACCTATGGATTATACGAGCGATGGTCGACCAGCGTATCAAGTTTCGCCACCTGCAGACTTTCGTGGAGGTGGCGCGCCAGAAAAGCGTCATCCGCGCCGCCGAAATCCTGCATGTCAGTCAGCCGGCGGTGACAAAGACCATCCGCGAACTGGAAGAGATTCTTGGCGTGTCATTGTTCGACCGGGAGGGGCGCGGCATCCGCATCAGCCGTTATGGCGAGGTGTTTCTGCGCCACGCCGGTGCGACGATGACGGCGCTGCGACAGGCGGTCGATTCGGTCTCGCAGGAGGCGGCACGGGCCGGTCCGCCGGTGCGGGTCGGCGCTCTGCCCACGGTTTCGGTGCGGATCATGCCGCAGGCAATGGCCGGTTTTCTGGCGGAAAAGACCGGCAGCCCGGTGAAGATCGTGACGGGCGAAAACGCCGTGCTTCTGGAGCAGCTGCGTGTCGGCGATCTCGATCTCGTCGTTGGGCGTCTCGCCGCGCCGCAGAAAATGGCGGGCTTTTCCTTCGAGCATCTTTATTCGGAGAAAGTGCGCTTCGTGGTGCGCGCCGGCCACCCATTGCTGTCACCCGGCCTTTCGGTGTTCGATCACCTGCATGAATATCCGGTGCTGATGCCGACGCGGCAATCGGTGATTGGTCCTGTCGTCGAGCAGTTCCTCATCGCCAACGGCGTGTCGGCCCTGCCGATCCGCATCGAAACCGTGTCCGACGCCTTCGGCCGCGCCTTCCTGCGCACCAGCGATGCGATCTGGATCATCTCCGAAGGCGTCGTGGCGGCGGATGTGACGGACGGCATTCTGGCGATCCTGCCGGTCGAAACCGGCGATACCAGCGGGCCGGTGGGGCTGACGGTGAGGGCCGATACGCAGCCCTCGCTGCCGTTGTCGCTGTTGATGCAGGCTATTCGCGAGGCGGCGGGTGAGTTGCTGGATGGGAAAACGGAAGCTGCTTCTCAGTAAGGAAGCCCGACATAATTTTCCGCAAGGGCCGTGGAAGCGGCGCGCGATTGCACGAGGTAATCCAACTCCGCTTCCTGTATGCGCTGGCCGAAATCTCCCGTATCGGGAAAACGATGCATCATCGTCGTCATCCACCATGAGAAACGCACAGCCTTCCAGACGCGGGAAAGCGCCTTCTGCGAATAGGCATCAATGCCGGCTTCGGACCTGTCACGATATAATTTCCAAGTTCATCAGGCCTGTCATGAAGGGTAGGTGATCACGCTCGTCCCTGCGAAGTGAACCAAAAACTCCGACCGGGCTTCTGTAACCAAGGCACTTTCGCGGTCGGTCGGTGAGGTCGCGTGCCCGCTGATTGAGTTCCTGTTGGGGTATGACCGTGGTCAGTAGCCGCATAAGCCTTTGCAAACGATGCCGACGCTCTGTGCGGATGTCGTCGGCGTCCGTTGGGAAGAAGCCGCTTTTGTGACGCTCACGATCGCGGGGCTTATTGCGCCTAATCGCGCGATAGATCGTGGAGCGATAAGACTGAGTGGCGGGCTATTTCAATTATTGGCCCGTTGCGTTCGACAAAGTGATAGAGGCGGCGGCGGATTTCATCCTAGAAACACTCGTCCCTCCGGTCTTCCAACCGGTGCATGATGCCGCCCGCCTGGCCGCTGGCCGAACAGCGAAAATGGGTGATTCCGGCGCGCGGTAAGAGCCTCAGACCAGCATTCGCGCCAGTTCCCGCTGAACGGAAAGAAGCGCTGGGAGATAACGCTCCACCAGTTCCTCCATCGAGGCGACTGAAGCGGCAAGCCCGACATTAAGCGCGGCAACCGTCTGGCCGCGCATGGTTTTCAGCGGCACGGCGATGGAGCGAAGGCCAATCTCCACTTCCTGATCAATCAGCGCATAACCGCGATGGCAGGTCACCTCGATTTCGGTGAGCAGGGCTTGCATGTCTGTGATCGTGTTTTCCGTGCGGGCAACCAGCCGGGAAGCTCCGAGAATGTCGCGTTGCCGCTCGGGTGTTTGTGCGGAAAGCAGAACGCGACCCATGGAGGTGCAATAGGCGGGCAGACGCGAACCTGGCATCAGCGCAATGGACATGACCCGTTGCTGGGCGGCGCGGGCGACATAAACGATTTCGGTCTCGTCCAGGATGGAAACCGAGGTGCTCTGGCCGATCTCCTCCGAGAGACGGTCGATGAGCGGCTGGACGATCTTCGGAAGCGGCATGGTGGCCAAACAGCCGGTGCCGAGCCGCAGCACCTTTGGCGTCACGGTGAAGAACTTGCCGTCATAAGCCGCATAACCAAGTTCCGAAAGCGTCAGCAGACAACGCCGCGTCGTGGCGCGGTCCAGCCCGGCGATCTCGGCGGCATCGGAGATGGAAAGCCGCGGCCGCTCGGCGCTGAAGGCCTCGATGACCCGCAAACCCTTGGCGAGACCGCCCATCATGTCTCTTTCACTGACGGCCATGCTCAAGCTCCATTTGTGCGATATACGAACAAAAATCATATAACGCACAAAACTCTTGCCGTCGAGACTGTTTCGGCTTTACCTCAGGGCCACGCAGCCTTGCAGGTCCATCCGCTCGGCTGGATGGAGGTTTTGAGAATGGACAAGACAATCAAGAGCGCCGAAGAGGCGCTTTCGGGCATCGGTGACGGTGCGACGATCATGATCGGCGGTTTTGGTGGCTCCGGCGCGCCGATCGAGCTGATCCACGCGCTGATCGACAAGGGACCGAAGAACCTGACTGTTATCAACAACAATGCCGGCAATGGCCGCATAGGCATCGCCGCGATGATCGATGCCGGCATGGTCAAAAAGATGATCTGCTCCTTCCCGCGCTCTTCCGATCCGCGCGCCTTCACAGACCGGTATCTGGCCGGCGACATCGAGCTGGAACTGGTGCCGCAGGGCACGCTTGCGGAGCGCATCCGCGCCGGCGGTGCCGGCATTCCCGCCTTCTACACCCCGACGGGCTTCGGCACGGAACTGGCCAATGGCAAGGTCATCGCAGAATTCGACGGCCGCTCCTATGTGCAGGAGCGCTGGCTGAAAGCCGACTTTGCCATCGTCAAGGCCGAGCTTGGCGATACCTACGGCAACCTCACCTACAACAAGGCGGGTCGCAATTTTAACCCACTGATGTGCATGGCTGCAAAGACTACCATCGCCCAGGTCTCCAAGATCGTCGCCGCCGGCGAGATCGACCCGGAGCACGTCGTCACACCCGGCATTTTCGTGAACGGCGTCGTGGAAATCCCCGATCCGCGACAGGAAGAAGTCCTCATTCGCGCCGGAGTAGCCTACGCATGACCCAGACCATCGACACCCGCGACGATATCAAGCTTTCCAACGCCCAGATTGCCTGGCGCGCGGCGCAGGACATCGAGGACGGCGCTTACGTCAATCTTGGCATCGGCTTTCCGGAAATGGTGGCGCGCTACCAGCCGCCCGGCCGTCAGGCGATCTTCCACACCGAAAACGGTATATTGAATTTCGGCGAGGCCCCGCCGGAAGGCGAAGAGGACTGGAACCTCATCAATGCCGGCAAGAAGGCCGTGACATTGAAGCCGGGTGCCGCCTTCTTCCACCATGCCGACAGCTTCGCCATGGTGCGCGGCGGGCATCTGGATGTGGCGATCCTCGGTGCTTATCAGGTGGCGCAAAATGGCGATCTCGCCAATTGGCGCGTCGGTTCCAAGGGCGTGCCGGCCGTCGGCGGCGCCATGGATCTGGTGCATGGCGCCAAACAGGTTTTCGTCATTACCGAACATGTCACCAAGAACGGCGAACCGAAGCTGGTTGAAAAATGCAGCTTCCCGCTGACCGGCGTCGGCTGCATCACCCGCATCTATACCAGCCATGCGGTGATCGACGTGGTGGACGGCCGTTTCGTGCTGCGCGAAAAACTGCCGGCGATGACGTTTGAGGAATTGCAGGCCATGACCGGCGCGCCGATCATTGTGGATGGTGCGGTAGCCGATCTCGTTGCCCCGGAACTTTAAGGATAAATCCATGACCGAAGTCTATATCTGCGATTATATCCGCACGCCCATCGGCCGCTTCGGCGGCGCGCTCTCCTCCGTGCGGGCCGACGATCTCGGCGCGGTGCCGCTGAAGGCGCTGATGGAACGCAATACTTCCGTCGATTGGGAAGCCGTCGAGGATGTGATCTTCGGCTGCGCCAACCAGGCGGGCGAGGACAACCGCAATGTGGCGCGCATGTCGCTGCTGCTTGCCGGCCTGCCGGTTTCCGTGACCGGAACGACGATCAACCGGCTGTGCGGCTCGGGCATGGACGCCGTCATCGCAGCCGCGCGCGCCATCAAATCGGGCGAGGCGGAACTGATGATCGCCGGCGGCGTGGAAAGCATGAGCCGCGCGCCCTTCGTTCTGCCGAAGGCGGAAAGCGCCTTTTCGCGCAATGCCGAAATCTACGATACCACCATCGGCTGGCGTTTCGTCAACCCGCTGATGAAGGCACAATATGGCGTCGATTCCATGCCCGAAACGGGCGACAATGTCGCGGTCGACTATCAGGTCTCGCGGGAGGATCAGGATGCTTTTGCGGTGCGCAGCCAGCAGAAGGCGGCTGATGCTCAGGCCAACGGCCGTCTCGCCAAGGAAATCGTCCCGGTGACGATCCCGCAGCGTAAGGGCGATCCGGTTGTTGTCTCCAGTGACGAACATCCGCGGGCGACCAGTCTCGAAGCGCTGGCGAAGCTGAAGCCGGTGAACAAGCGCGATGGCGCGACGGTAACGGCGGGCAATGCATCCGGCGTCAATGATGGCGCGGCCGCGCTCATCATCGCTTCAGCGGAAGCGGCGAGAAAATATGGTCTGACACCGATTGCCCGCGTTCTCGGCGGGGCCACCGCCGGCGTGCCGCCGCGCGTCATGGGCATCGGCCCGGCGCCGGCCTCGGCCAAGCTCCTGGCACGGCTCGGGTTGAAGCAGGAGCAGCTCGACGTGATCGAGCTGAACGAGGCCTTCGCCAGCCAGGGCCTTGCCACACTGCGCCAGCTCGGCATTGCCGACGACGATGCGCGGGTGAATGCCAATGGCGGGGCGATCGCGCTTGGCCATCCGCTCGGCATGTCAGGAGCAAGGATCACGGGAACAGCAGCGATCGAATTGCCTTTAGCTGCAAAACGTTACGCACTGGCGACTATGTGTACTGGTGTGGGACAAGGGATCTCTATCGCCTTTGAGCGAGTGTGATAACGCAAACCAACAAGGATGATCTTGTTAGACAAAGTATCTAGTTTCCAAAAACTTAGGGGAATGCTGCGCTCCTATGAAGACCCTGGCCTCCGAGGCTTACTATCTCTCCATGGAAGAGAGGGCTGGTTACGACCAGCAAAAGCACGTCCTCCAGCGTCTCCTATAATGGCCGTCTAAAATGAAGAGCCAGCCCATCAAATTGGCCGTGCGGTCGAGTGTTCAACACTTGGCAGCACCTTCGAATGGATTCATGATCCACGGTCTGCCGACGGACGCAGGGTGCTTGACATTCCGTTCTCTTCTACCATGAAATCCGTCAGAGGCCGCCAACTGCTTTTACAACTGCCTGCATTAGCGCCTCATAGACAAGGATCAGCGACCTCATCGCTTGGGGTGGGTAGGCATTCTTTAGTAAAGCGAACGTTATCTCCAGCGGGCCATCGAGAAAGGACAATTTCGACGAAAGTGCGATCTTCTTCTATCTTTCAAAGCATGTCCTGCGCCTTTACAATACGCGTCGCGTAGCACAATATATGAGCATAAACTCTCTTCTTACATCTCGCATTCGAGACGACGCATGCCCATGGATCAGACCAACCAGCCTCGCAAACGCCCCCGACAGGCGCGTTCCGCCGCAACGGTCGCCAATATTCTGGAGGCGGCAGCTCGCATTCTGGAAACGACGGGACCGGCTGGTTTTACGACCAATGCCGTGGCACGCGTCGCTGGTGTGAGTATCGGTTCGCTCTATCAGTACTTCCCCACAAAGGAGGTCATCACGCGCGAGCTCATTGCCAGGTCGAACAATGAGCTCCTGGTCGAGATTCGAAAGATCGCGAGCGAAGGCCCGCCGCGCAACAGGCTCGAGCGCATCCTCGAGGCAGCCGTCGCCCTCCAATTGCGACGCCCGGCTCTCGCCCGGCTGCTGGACCAGTTGGAGAAGCAGTTGCCAATAGTCCCGGACCGAGATACCAACGAGGCCCTTATCGCCATCATCACGAATTGCATTCAAGGCGCGGGCTTCAGCTGCGATCCCAACGTTGAAAGCCTCGACGTCATCGCCATCGTCAAGAGCATTGTCGATGCGGCTGGCGAGCGGGACGAAACCGATCAGCTCCAGCTCTCGATCCGCGTCAAGCGTGCTGTTTTCGGTTATTTGCGCGAGCCGGTGTCAGTGCAGAACAACGACTGGGGGCGGAAACAATGCGCTCCCCTGAGTGGTTGCCACGGGCTCATGACAGCCGACGGGGGTGGTAATGTTGTGGCGGTAGGATAGGGGCGAACCTAAGCATTAGCAGCGTTACCCCGGCGCGGACTCACGGAGGCAGGATCATCCCGAGTGTGAAAGATCTTCCGACTCCGAAGGCAACGACCGGAGTCACAGAAACGGCAATAGGCCTGATAATAGAGCAAGTGTGGCAGATTCTGCCAGTGCCCGGCACGCAAAGAGCACGTCTGCCTAGCGAGGGTCGTCCTTGCGGCTGATCAGGGCCGCTAGCGGATTCGCGATCATGAATGCCGCGGTGAAGCTTACAAGCAGGACACCCCCGAGGCGGGGCTCATGCTGTACTCTTGAAACATTGGCGCAATCCACCTCCCGAAGCCAAAGAAGAGCACATTTTCGGAGACAGATAGTTGTCGCGGCCCAATCGGCCTGTCTTTCGATCAGCCGCGCTAGCTTTTCGATGAAGTGATCATGTCATCCGAATAGATATTTGAGAAATTTATTTAATGGATTTTAGATATTCAGATGCGATTACATCGCGATAAAACAGACCTGAACCGTCTGCCCGTGTTTCTGGCCCTTATGAACACATTCCACGGCTGGGCAATCGGAGGGATTAGTACCCAACCGATCTGCAACTTGAAGCATTTCACCGCTATCGGTGTCCATTTCACGACAAACATTGTCATTTTGTTTCCCCAAGACCCTTCGTACACTCTTCTAATCAACCACTTTAAATGGAGGAAACAATGACCACAGGCTTATTCAAGGAAATCGGCTTTATTCGTCAGGCAGATATGCAACCAGGTCCGATAACCCCTGGACAGAACCGCCGCAAGGCGCTTGAAGTAGGTGATCTCTGGGTAGGACAGTGCCACGTTACCGCGCTTGATGCGCCCAGTCAGTGGCATCATCATCAGGACTTCGACAGCGTGATGTACATGCTCTCGGGTCGTATCCGCGTTGACCATGGCGTAGGCGGAAAAGAATCCTTCGAGCTTGGCGAAGGCGAATACGCCTATTTTCCCCGTCGAAAGATCCACCGTTGTGAAATCCTCGAAGGCGGTGACAATGTTCACTACGTCTTTGTCCGCGTCGGCAAGGGCGAAACGGTCGAGAATGTCGGCGGGCCGGAAGGGTTTGACAAAACCTGATCGCATTCGCCGACGAATGACAGTTCGCGTCCCTGAGACGCGTCATTTCACATGATCTTATCCGGTTGAGGAACAGGAAATCCCGTCGCCGTCGGCTTTGACGCTCATGCGGCCCAACCGACGGCGCGCCGGATTTTCTCGGATGATCAACCCTTTAATCGAAAGAGGAGAGCTTCAGTGAGACACGGTGATATTTCCAGCAGCCCCAATACTGTGGGCGTGGCCGTCGTGAACTACAAGATGCCGAGGCTTCACACCCGCGAAGAGGTACGCGCGAATGCCGAAAAGATCGGAGAGATGATCGTCGGCATGAAGCAGGGCCTGCCCGGGATGGATCTGGTGGTATTCCCTGAGTATTCGCTTCAGGGGATAATGTATGACGAGCAGGAAATGTATGACACTGCCGCCACGATTCCGGGTGACGAGACCGAAATATTCGCCCGTGCGTGTCGAAAGGCCAATGTCTGGGGCATATTTTCGCTCACCGGCGAGCGGCATGAGGATCATCCGAAAAAGCCGCCCTACAACACACTTATCCTGATGAACAACAAGGGCGAGATTGTCTCGACCTACCGGAAGATCCTGCCTTGGTGCCCCATCGAGGGCTGGTATCCCGGCAGCGCGACCCAGGTCGCCGAAGGACCAAAAGGCCTCAAGGTCTCGATGATCATCTGCGACGACGGCAATTACCCGGAGATCTGGCGCGACTGCGCGATGAAGGGGGCCGAGCTGATCGTGCGCTGCCAGGGATATATGTATCCGGCCAAAGAGCAGCAGGTGCTGATGGCAAAGGCCATGGCCTGGGCAAACAATTGTTACGTCGCAGTTGCCAATGCAACAGGCTTCGATGGCGTCTATTGCTATTTCGGCCATTCGGCGCTGATCGGCTTCGACGGTCGCACCTTGGGCGAGTGCGGCGAGGAGGAATACGGCATCCAATATGCCCAACTCTCGATCCCCGAGATCCGCGACGCCCGTGCGAATGATCAGTCGCAGAACCACCTCTTCAAGCTTCTTCACCGCGGATATACCGGGGTCCATGCCGCCGGAGAGGGGGATCTGGGCATCGCCGATTGCCCGTTCGAATTCTACAAAACCTGGGTGACGGATGCCAAAAAGGCCCGCCAGCAGGTCGAAGAATTCACCCGCACATCCGTAGGCGTTGCCAATTGCCCCGTTGGCAGCCTTCCGACCAAAGCCAGGGAAAAGGAAGCTTGAGGCCTCCGCTGAGGGGAGCTGGTGCATGCAGTGTCACACAAGCGCATGAGACGGAGTTCGGAAGACATGCCTTTCCTCAACGACATGCTGGCCGATACCGCAAGGCGGCAGAAAAACGCTGACGCCCTGTGTGCGGAAACACGTTCCGTCGAAAACGTGATTGCGACTCATCGGTTGGCGAGCGGGACCGGTCTGAACAGCCGGTTCCAGTTTGATGTCGATATAATCGCAAGCCATCTGCACCGCGACATAATCGGACAGGCTGACGCGATTGAGGCGGTAGTCGATATGCTGCGGATAGTCCGCGCCGATATCGCAGATCCACGTCGCCCACTTTACACGTCACTTCTGATGGGCCCCACAGGCGTTGGCAAAACCGAACTAGTGCGGGTGCTTGCCCGGGCGATGCATGGCGATGCCGATGCGCTATGCCGGATCGACATGAACACGCTTTCGCAAGAGCATTACGCTGCAGCAATCTCGGGGGCGCCGCCAGGCTATGTCGGATCGAAGGAGGGGCGAACCATCCTCGACCAGGACAAGATCGAAGGCACCTCCGGCATGCCGGGCATCGTATTGTTCGATGAACTCGAGAAGGCCAGCCCGACCGTGGTGCTGTCTTTGCTGAACGTCTTTGACAACGGTATCCTGACGACTGCCTCGGGTGAGCGCACCTACTCCTTCAGAAATGCGATCATCTTCATGACCTCGAACCTTGGTGCCGAGGAGTTGCGCCGGAAGGCCGAGGCGGAAGAAGGCCCGTTATGGCGAAAGTTCCTGCAACCGGGCAGCCTTCGTGCTCCCGCCAGCGCCATCGCGCAAAAGGCTTTGCTCGGTCGCTTTCCACCCGAATTCGTCAACCGGATAGACCACATCGATGTCTTCAACTGGATTGACCATGCCTGTATCGACGCCATTGTCGAGCTTGAACTGGAAAAACTGAACCGTCGTCTCACCCGCCACGAGACGCATATCGAGATTTCGCCGTCCCTCAGAAAATATCTCGCCAAGGAAGGTTTCGACCGCCAGTTCGGTGCTCGATCACTGCGGCGAGCAGTTCGACGTTTCGTCGAAATTCCTTTCGCCAGACACCTGTTGTCTGAACCACCCCCGGCAGTTGGGCAGGGCCGTTGCTACATCTGCGAATTGCGCCAAGGCAGCGTTTCCTTCCGCCAGGTTGCCGGAGAGGGCGACAATAACTTTCGATAGGTCCCGGTTTGATACCAAGGCTGATACCGGCGTGTGGCCGCAAGATGATGACTGGGAATACTCAACGGACGCGGGTCTGCCACGCAGAGGCTCTTGGTCCACAATTCAAATAAGCCGACAGTAAGATCGAATGTGGAAGGCTACAACAAACCAGAGAGGAATAAAATGTTCAAGAACATCATCGCCACACTTTTTAGCTTAGCCTTAATAACCGACGTCGCGTGGGCCGAGACAACCGTTAACGCCGTCATGCACTCGGGGTTACGCGTACTGGACCCTGTCACCTCAACCGCACAGATAACGCGTAATCATGGTTATATGATCTATGACGTGCTGATCGCGCAGGACGCAAAATTCCAGCCGCAACCACAGATGGCTGACTGGACTGTCTCCGACGACAAACGAACCTACACCTTTGTTTTGCGCGATGGCTTGAAATTCCACGATGGGCAGCCGGTGACGGCGGCCGATGCAGTAGCCTCTTTGAACCGCTGGGTTCAGAAGGATCCGGGCGGGCAGGTCATCATGGACCGCACGGAAAAGCTCGACGCTGCCGATGACAAAACCATTACCTGGACCCTCAAGGAGCCTTTCGCTCCCATGCTGGAAATCCTGTCCAAACAATCGACCTTGGCACCCTTCATCATGCCCGCGCGTGTAGCGAAAACGCCCGTGACCGAGTCGATTTCCGATTACACCGGCTCCGGTCCTTTCATTTTCGTCAAGGATGAATTCCAACCCGGCATCAGCGTCACCTATGCCAAGAACAATGACTATGTGCCTCGGAAGGAGCCTGCCGACTGGATGGCCGGCGGCAAGGTGGTGCACGTGGACAAGGTGAAGTGGGTGAACATGCCGGACATCCAGACAGCGGTGAATGCGCTGTCGAGCGGCGAGATCGACTATATCGAACAGATGGAAGTCGATCTGGTACCGCTGCTGGAAAACGACCCCAATGTCACGGTCGAAATCCGCGAACCGATTGGTATGCAAATCATCGCACGCATGAACTTCCTGCACCCGCCCTTCGACAACGTGAAAGTCCGGCAGGCGGCACTCAAGGCAATCTCGCAGGAGCCTGTCCTTGCAGCAATGGTCGGCAATCCGGATTTTTACTCGATCTGCGGCGCAGTGCTGGGTTGCGGCACCCCATTGGAAAGCGAGACAGGTAGCCAGACGCTGACACAAGGCGGCGGCGTTGAGGAAGCCCGGGCATTGTTGAAAGAAGCGGGCTACGACGGCACACCGGTCGTATTGCTGGCGCCAACAGATCTGTCGGCGTTGTCAACGCAGCCGGTCGTCATTTCCCAGATGCTGCGTAATGCCGGCTTTACCGTCGATCTGCAACCGATGGATTGGCAGACGCTGGTGACGCGTCGTGCCTCGCAGGCAGCTCCGGCCGACGGCGGCTGGAACCTCTTTGCGACCTATTTGATCGTACCCGAAATCTCCAACCCGATTTCGAACCTGATGCTAAATGGTCGCGGTACCGATGCCTGGTTCGGCTGGCCTACGGACGACAAGATCGAGACCCTGAAAAAGGAATACATAGCCGCCACCGACGCCGAGACGCGGAAGGCTGTTGGCGAAAAGATCCAGAAGCATGCGATCGACAACGTCCTGTTGGTGCCGCTGGGGCAGAATACCCTTCCCCAGGCGAGACAGAAAAGGATCACCGGCATGATCAACTCGCCTGTACCGGTATTCTGGAACCTGCAGAAGGCCCAGTGATGCGTCATGCGGGGGCGCCAGGAGCGCCCTTGCCTCTCTTTGAACCGGAGGTTCTCCATGCTAGGTTATATCTTGCGCCGGATTCTGGCCGTGATCCCGGTCATGTTGCTGGTCGCCGTGTTTGTCTTCGCCCTCCTACGCCTGACCCCCGGGGATCCGGCCGCGATCATCGCCGGCGACCTGGCTGCGCCCGCACAACTCGAACGCATCCGCGAGGCCATGGGGTTGAACCAGCCGGTGCATATCCAGTTCATTAAATGGATAGGCCAGCTTTTACGCGGCGATATGGGTACTTCTCTAATTTCCAATACGCCGGTTTCGTCGATGATCGCAGACCGGATAGGCCCGACCCTGGCAATCGCGTTATTGACCATCATAATGTCGATCTGCATTGCCGTGCCGATGGGTGTCATCGCCGCATGGAAACATCGCAGCGCTGCCGACTATGCAGTGATGAGCTTTTCGGTGCTGGGCTTCTCGGTTCCGGTCTTCGTGATCGGCTACGTCTTCATCCTGATCTTTTCGCTGAAACTGGGCTGGTTCCCTGTCCAGGGCTATACATCGATCATCTCCGGGTTCGGGCCTTTTCTGTCCAATGCCTTCCTACCCGCGCTCACGCTGACCGCAATCTACGTGGCGCTGATCGCCCGGATGACCCGGGCTAACATGCTGGAAGTGATGGGCGAAGACTATATCCGCACCGCCAGAGCCAAAGGCGCTCCCGAACGACGCGTGCTGTTCCGCCACGCGCTCAAGAATGCCGCCGTGCCGATCCTCACCGTAATCGGTTCAGGCTTTGCACTGCTGATCGGCGGCGTGGTGGTGACGGAAACCGTCTTCAACATCCCTGGCATCGGGCGACTGACCGTCGACGCAATCCTGGCCCGTGATTACCCGGTCATTCAGGCGATGATCCTGCTGACCAGTTTCCTATACGTGCTGGTGAACCTGCTAATCGATCTCAGCTACACCTTCTTTGACCCGAGGATCCGTTACTGATGAGGGATAAACTACAAGTACAGCCCGCTTCCGCCACGCAGCCTTTCCTTCGGCTGATCCGCCTGCCCAACCTGGGTCTGACTCCGATGGTTGCCATCGTAGTGCTGTTGCTGATCGTTGCGGTCACCATTCTGGCACCTTGGATTGCCCCACACGATCCCCTTAGGATGGACCCGCTCGTTCGCTTGAAAGGCCGGATCGATGGCCATCCGCTCGGCACGGACAATTTCGGCCGTGATGTCCTCTCGCGCGTGCTGATCGGGGGGCGCCTGTCCCTGGCCATCGGCATCACGACAGCGGTGGTGGCCGTGTCTTTTGGAATGGTGATCGGCATGATCGCCGGCTTCTTCCGAACCGCAGATGCGGTGATTATGCGGATGATGGATGCATTGATGGCGATCCCTTCGATCCTGCTGGCCATTGCGCTGGTGGCGCTGAACGGCCCTTCTGTCGGCTCTGTTATCGCCGCCATCACCATCCCTGAAATCCCCCGCGTGGTGCGCCTTGTCCGGGCCGTCATGCTCGCCGCGCGAGAGGAACCGTATGTCGAGGCCGCCATCGCCCTAGGCTCGTCCATGCCGAAAATTCTCTTCCGACATCTGATGCCGAACACGCTTGCACCGCTGATTGTCCAGGGCACTTACATCCTCGCGTCCGGCATACTCACCGAAGCGGTCCTCAGCTTCCTGGGCGCAGGCGTTTCTACCGAGACGCCAACCTGGGGCAACATCATGGCCGAGGGGCGGATGTTTTTCCGCATCAAACCGGAACTGATCCTCTATCCGGGGCTGATGCTGTCGCTGTGCATCCTATCGATCAACCTCCTGGGCGATGCAGCACGCGACATGCTGGATCCCCGGCTCAAGAAACGCGCGGGGTAACCAATGCAGTTCAAGTCACGCAATTTCGACGCCATTCCGTCGGCCCTCTGCGTCGAGGACCTTACGGTTGCTCTGGCCAATTCGAAGCTTCAGGTGCTGAAGGGCATCGATGTCACAATCAGGCAAGGCGAGACGGTCTGCCTGGTCGGTGAATCCGGATCGGGCAAATCGGTGACCTCGCTGGCCATAATGGGTTTGCTGCCTCAGGCATTGGAGGTGTCGAAAGGCAAGATTAACCTCCAGGGGCAAAACCTCCTGCCGCTCTCGCAGGCGCAGATGCGGGAGCTTCGCGCGGCCCGCGTAGCGATGATTTTTCAGGAGCCCATGACGGCGCTCAACCCGGTCCTTCGCATCGGCGATCAAATCATGGAGGTAATGGAGCTTCACACCAACCTGAGCCAGTCCGAGCGCCGCAAACGCGCCAAGGCAATCATGGAACAGGTCCACCTGCCAGATGTCGATCGCATCTTTCGCAGCTATCCGCATCAGCTGTCGGGGGGGCAGCGTCAGCGAATCATGATCGCGATGGCCCTCGTACTCGAACCCGTGTTGCTGATCGCGGACGAACCGACGACCGCGTTGGACGTAACCACGCAAAAGCAGATATTGTTGCTGATCGACGAGCTTCAACACAAGCACGGCACTGCCGTGCTGTTCATTACGCATGACATGGGGGTTGTCGCCGAGATAGCCGATACGGTGTATGTCATGAAGCATGGTGAGGTCGTCGAGCACGGCCAGGCCGAGCAATTGCTGCGCCATCCACGTGAAGACTATACGCGAAAGCTTTTGTCATCGGTCCCAAGCCTTATGCCGCGCGCGCCACGCAGCGAAGGAGCCGAGGTGGTTCTGTCGGTGGAGCGGCTGAACAAAGTATACGGTGGCGATGGCATTCTCAAAAAGCTTCCGCAGGCCCATGCGGTAAAAGATGTGAGTTTCACCCTGACGCGCGGGCGGACGCTCGGGATTGTCGGCGAATCCGGCTCCGGCAAATCGACGGTCGCGCGATGCATCATGAGGCTGATCGACCCGACCTCGGGCCGGGTGGTGCTGGATGGCAGCGATATCGCCAGCCTGTCGCGTGGTGCCTTGCGCCCACATCGCAAAAAGCTTCAGGTTGTTTTTCAGGATCCAATGCGTTCGCTGAACCCACGCTGGGCCATCGCACAAAGCCTTATCGAGGGACCGTTGAACTACGGTACTTCGTCTTATGATGCGATTGCGGAGGCGAAGCGCTTGCTGCGCGTCGTCGGCCTGCCCGAGGACGCGATGCGTCGATACCCTCATATGTTCTCCGGGGGCCAGCGACAGCGGATCGCGATTGCACGGGCAGTGATGATGCGCCCTAATGTACTGGTCGCTGACGAGGCCGTATCTGCGCTCGATGTTTCGGTTCAGGCGCAGGTCTTGGAGCTATTGGATCAGCTTCAGCAGGAGTTCGGGATCGCTATTGTCTTCATTACCCATGATTTGCGGGTCGCCGCCCAGATCTGCGACGATCTGATCGTCATGCAGCGCGGCGAAGTGGTGGAACAGGGACCAGCAAGCCGCATACTCGGCGCGCCGGCCCACGCATATACTCGCGCCCTGATCGACGCTGCCCCGGGACGAAATTGGGACTTCCAAAACTTCTGTTCGATGAACGAGGTCCGTATCACTTGAAACGTTTGTCAAGGGCCCGGGTCCTTGGCTTGCGAGAGGAGGAGTAAAGGCATATTTTGAAAACATGTTAGCGAACCAGGCATTCTTGTCGCCGGAGCGTGATGCTCGCCTTGCTGTCTATGAATGTGCGAACAGACCGGCAGTCGGGTTTTCGGCGGACTATCCGGCCGGGCTGGTCTCGGGAATGCACAGTCACCGGCGTGCGCAACTGATCTATGCAATCTCGGGCGTGATGCGGGTTGAAACGGACAAGGCGTTGTTCGTCCTGCCGCCGAGCAAAGCACTTCTCCTGTCAGCCGACACTGCGCACTCCATTACGATGGAAGGGTACGTTGCCATGAGGCAGCTATTTCTGAACCCAGAAACGGCGAGCAGCATGGCCAGTGCACCGAGGGTCATGTCGGTTACGCCTCTTCTGCGCGAGCTTCTCGTAGCGCTTTGCGGTGAGCCGCCCGACTGGAAGCTGGATGGTCGCGGCAGTCATCTCGTGGCGCTGATCATCGGAGAAATCGCCTGCGCTCGGACACTGCCGACGAAACTGCCCCTGCCGAAAGACCCCCGCGTCAAAAATCTTGTTCGGGCCATACTGGATTATCCCGGTGATCGCCGCGGCCTCGACATCTGGGCCGATAATCTTGGCGCATCGGCTCGCACGATAGACCGGGTATTCCTGCGCGAAACCGGATTGAGCTTTGGGCAATGGCGGCTACAGGCACGCCTGAATGCGGCATTCGTGCTCCTGATGACCGATGGAAATATTACCCGCATCGCCGCAGAGGTGGGCTTTGCAAACCCTTCCGCCTTCGGTGTTGCCTTCCGGCGCACCTTTGACTTGACCCCCGGTCAGGCACGAGACCTTCAGCGCCAGCAACCCGAAGATTGACTGTTTCACGACAGAAATTGTCATTCCCGTCTCAATCTGCTTATGCAATTCTCAAGACGAGAGGGTGCGAGGAACGAAAACACCTTGCACGGATTGACTAAGATATCCGTTACGCTCGCCACCTTAGGCGCGGATTCGCACGCAAAAGATGTAATGCTCATAGCTGTGGCTGTGGCTGTAACGGACAGGCCGCGCTAGATGTTTTTATGGTGATCTTTCCCTTCTGAAACGCAACCTAGAATAAACGACTCCGAGGAATTTCCCGGCACTGGAGAGGATTGGAATGCTAACGGTCGGATTTCAAAAACCACAAAAGCAAGTGATTCAAGGTAGGTCCGTTTCGCTGGTGCCGCTGGTCGCCGCCGATCATGCGGAGGACTTATTGGTAGCGGCAACGGTGCCAAATCGGCAAGAGAAATACCGTTACCTTGCAGATCTACCGCCTGACACGATCGAAGAAGCCCTAAGCTGGGCGGAGAAAGCGGAAAAAAGTGAAGATCCTATGTTTTTTGCCGTAATCGATCAGGATACTGGAAAGGCAGTGGGTCGGCAGGCGTTGATGCGGATAGATACGACCAATGGCGCGGCGGAAATCGGTAACATTTACTGGGGTCCAGCCATGGCACGGAGTATCAAGGCGACCGAAGCACTCTTTCTCACTATGGAGTATATTTTTGATAGGCTCGGTTATCGTCGGTTCGAATGGAAATGTGACAATAACAACGAACCGTCAAAAATCGCCGCCAATCGATTTGGTTTTGCCTATGAGGGCCTTTTTCGACAGCATTTCATTATTAAGGGCAGAAACCGCGACACAGCATGGTTTTCAGTTATCGACAAGGAGTGGCCTTTGCTGAAGACGGCATATCAGATTTGGCTGGATGACGATAATTTTGACGCTGAGGGAAAGCAAAAGGTGGCCCTTTCCGCTTTGACAGCAAAAGCATTGGGACGAGGAAACCTCCCTTCGCTGGTCTGACCCAATACCCACCAAATATCGGGAAGAAGGCAGTGATTACCCCGGATATCCATGTGCGAGGTTTGCAGGTATTACAGCAGCCTAACTCCTTAACTGCCTGTACATTCGCTGCCAATGCGCCGAATCCCTCGAATGCCGCATTCAAGTCAGTATGAACCGATAGCAGTTGCGGGTCGTCGGGAAACTGCGTGTCTCAGGAACGTGGTCACAATGCCCGATGACCGCTGCAGCATATGAATCCTTGTGAGTATCGATGCCAAGTAGTGTGCGGGAGGTTGTGCAAAAACCATTGGGGATTTGAACGGCCATGGCAGGCTGGTGATGTCCAACGTCACCAACTCCATAGGAGCCCCACCATGACCAGGAATGAGAATAAACCATCGATAGCCGCCGTCAAAGATTTGATGGGTTAGAACCACGACGCGTTGCGCAAGATAGTGCAGGATCTGCTGCAAGCGATGCTGAAAAGCGAGATGACCGAGGCGCTCGGTGCCGCTAAGAGCGAGCGGGCCGAGGCTCGGATCGGCTCCAGAGTCTCGACAACTTCACTTTATAGATCCCTGCGGACAGGCTATGACCTGGACGGCGCGCTGCTACGCAGGGCTTCGCGCGCCGTCGGCCACGGCAGAGCAACCTTCCCGATGTGCGATGGCAGCAAGCTCATTTCCCGAGACCTCGACCAAGGGGCCTATCCTAACAACGTCACGCTGGACTTCGCATGGCTCGGCAGTCCTATGCCCAACTCCAGTCTAGATATGCCAGAACGGTGTGGAACAAGCTTCACGGAGAACCCGTGGCGCTGTCCGCGAATGTCACGGCCTCTTCGCGTGCCTATCGTGCAATTGTAAGAGCGAAAGGGGCAAGCCCGTGGTTAGCAATGATCGGTGGGACGAAATTCATGAAGCCTTCGGGCCCTCGCGCGGAGATGATGCCTCCCAAGTCTTCAATCAGGCCGTCTGTCCAGCCAAATTCCAACAAAAGGGCACGGACCAAATGCTTAGCATCAATGCTGTTCCCAGATAGAAAAGCCATAGGCTTAACCGACAAAATGTCAGGATCGGCTATCACCGAAAACAGCATGGTGTTCAGCGTTTTTACAATGAGTGCGTCTGGAACCGCCTCCTGAAGCTTTTCACCAACACTGCTTCCTGGGTACAGCAAGCCCCGCGGGTTTCCGTTGCCGTCCCGCAGTAGAGCGTTCGACACGTCTACGACAACCTTACCTGCCAGATGATCTGAGAATGGTTTTAGATACGCAACGCTGGTCTCGCCCGGTGTCGCGTTAAAAATGACATCATTGTCGCTAACAGCTTCTTCCGAGGCGACGAAGCTTCCCGAAGGCCCCTGCCAGTTAGACGCGGCCTTGCCGATATCGCGAACGCCGACAGTGAATTGTTTTCCAGATTTTTCCAGGCGTTTGGCAATCGCGGTCGCGACACGGCCAGCACCGAGGATGGCGATCTTTTTCACTTGCTATTCCTTCTTGCTAATGGGTTTTATTGATCAGAATACTGAGCCCAGCAGTTCGACAAGGGACCCGGAAAGTTGAGGAGGGGCGGCCAGGAAGTCATGGCTCTCCAAAGACCAGGGACGACCGTTGATATCCGTGACAGTGCCGCCAGCCTCCTGCACAAGAAGTGCACCGGAGACTAGACCAGAGTGAATCGCGCTTAACTGCCAGAAGGCATCCATCCTGCCGTCAGCGACACGGACGAGTTGCATGGTCGAGGGTACAGAAACACTAACCGTTAGTGCATGCTGCAGCAATCGATAAGTTGAATCGGCAATCTGTCGGTACACTTCGGCGCTCTCGCCAGGCGTGGCCTGGCCCGTCCCGACCAGCGCCCCGTTAAGCTGGTTTTTTACGGAAACCCGGATTGGAGCGCCGTTGAGAAATGCTCCACGGCCTCGGCTTGCGGTATAGGTCTGGCTCAGAAGCGGGAGATGCACGGCCGCGTGAACGGGGACATTGTCACGGATCAACGTCGCAGTAATGCACCATTCCGTCGTGCCGTGTACATGATTAATAGCACCTTCCACCGGATCAATAACCCACCGCTCACCGAGCGAAAGCAGGCCATGGGCATTCTCGTCTTGTTCTATCGGGATATCCGGTTGAATGCTCGCCAACCGCTTGCGGAGAATGTCGGTCGATACTGCATCAATGTCATGGATCAGATTGGTGATCTCATCGCGTGAGGCCGGGCGACGATTGGCAGAAAAACGTTCTTTGAGCTCAAACCCGGCCATCGAGACTGCGTCGACCATTCCGAGGAGAGTACGTTGGTCTTCTAGTGTTTCAATCATTTTATATTCCTTTACGATCCTCGTTGAAAGACAAATATGTGAGTAAATGCTCTCTTTTGGCAACTCGCATTGGGAACCGCTTGTACGCATGGATTAGACGCCCCATAAACCCCACAAGCGCCCGCAGCAGGCACACTCCGTTGCCACAGTTGCCAATATCCTCGAGGCCGGAGCTCGCATTTGGGACGGCGAGATTGGCAGGTTCACGATCCATGCAGCTAACTCGGCGACGTCGGCATCGGCGCTCTTTCAGTCTGCTCACGGAACATGCGATCACGCGCGCGGGATTGCCAGCAAAACCGTGGAAAAGCTAACCCAAGTGCATCATGCCGGCGTCTAGGGTAGGGGATCACCCCTCTTCCTGCAAATGTGCCATGAACACTTCTGCCGGGGTTTTGTATCCGAGGCACTTTCGAGGTTGGTCGTTGAGGTAGCGTGTGAGGTGAATGAGGTCTCGCTGAGAGATGGTTGCAAGATCCTTATCGCCTGGCATGAAGCGGCGAATGCGCTTGTTGGCGTTTTCCACGGCTCCCTTTTGCCACGGTGCACTAGGATCACAGAACCAGCTACGCGCGCCGATCCCTTCTTCCAAAGCCCTAAATCCAGCAAACTCGGTACCGCGATCAAACCTGAAGCTCTGATGCGCGAAGGCCGGCAAAGGAGAAAACGCTCTGATGAGCTTGTCCATGATCGGGCGAGAATGCCGGCTCGGATTCTTGATGAGAACGGTTTAGCGGCTCTCGCGCTCGACGAGGGAGGTGACATTGGCATGGCCGAGTGGACGTTCGAAGATGAGGAGGTCCGCCCTCCCAATGCCCAAACTGCGATCTATCTCCAATAAAATCAGGCCGTTGGGATATGCGGTGCGAGGCTGGAAACGCACCGTCCCGTGGCTTCCTGGAGCGCAGTGGACGACGTTTGCGGCGTGCTTCCAGTAGATACTGATAGAGACCAAGGGCATAATCTTCCTTGCTGTAGATAAAACGATAGATTGTCTCTTTACAGACACGCACGGGGCTGTGCCCCTCCAACAACAGGCGCCCGGCGATCTGCTCGGGAGACCAGCGTGCCTCCAACTGATTGATGATCTCGGTTCACAAATTCGGGTGCCGCCGCAGCTTTCTCAGCCGGCGTCGCCGGTCTTTGGAGATATCGTGAGCTACCGTGCTGTAGTAGGCGAACGTCAGTTGCGACGCGCTCAGAACTGCGACATAGATCTGAGCTGCGCGGATCTCGCCGGTAGATGGATCGATGATCGGGATCGTATGGCCAGCATAGTCGCATTCCATGCGACACCAGCAACGTGACGGCTGCGGTAGGTGGGCCTGGCTCGGCTTTCATGATCGGCAAACCGGCCGCAAAACCAGGTGTACCCATAGCCATCCGGATGAGCTTCCCGGTATTCTTGCCACAGCAAATGGAGCGTGACGCCCTTGCGCTTCAGCTCGCTGGCCATCTTCGGCCAGTTCGGCTCGACGGTATTGTCAGTACCGGAGCAATACTCCCCATTAGTGCCGTTTGAATCTTCCCCAGGTGCTGCGGCCGCTGGTCTTCCGGGGCGCGCCCCGGAAGACCAGCGGCGCGTCATCGCCGATACTCCTTCCGATGGTCGGAAGGGGGACATTGGTGATCAAGCTGAGGGAGACGATCATGATCCTGGATCTGCATCAGCAGGGGCTGACGGTGTCGGCTATTTCCAGAGAAACAGGCATCGATCGCAAGACGGTGCGCAAATACATTGAACGAGGCCTTCAGGCTCCGGCTTATGGACCGAGAAAGCCTCGCGCGACGGTTATCGATCCGTTCGCTTCATACCTGCGGGAGCGGGTGAAGGCCTATCCCGGTCTCACTGGCAGTCGGTTACTCCGAGAACTCCGGGATCGAGGTTATGCCGGCGGTTACACCGCCGTCACAGACTTTCTTCGTGACGTGCCACCTCCGGCAAATCCAGGTTTCGAAGTTCGCTTCGAGACGCCGCCAGACGAACAGGCCCAAGTCGACTTTGCCCAGTTCCATGTCGTTTTCACCGATGAGCCAATGACACCAAGGATCGTCTGGTTGTTCTCGATGGTGTTGGGACACAGTCGCCTCATCTGGGCTCGCTTCGTCATGCACCAGAACCTGCCGACCGTCCTACGTTGCCACATCTCCGCTTTCGAGGCGATTGGTGGTGCGCCGCGGGAGTGCTCTACGACCGGATGAAGACTGCCGTTATCGGCGAAGGTCAGACGGAGGGCATCATCTACAACCGCGCTCTGATCGATCTGGCCCGCCATTATGGCTTCCATCCTAAGGCGGGCAAGGCCTACCGAGCCAAGACAAAAGGCAAGGTTGAGCGGCCGTTTCGGTATATCCGAGAAGACTTCTTCCTCGCTCGGTCGTTCCGCAATCTCGACGACATGAACGCCCAGCTCCGGCACTGGCTCGACACCGTCGCCAATCCAAGGAAGCACGCGACGACCCAACGTGTCGTCAACGAGGCCTTCGCCGAGGAGCGGCCGTATCTGCGGCCGCTACCCCTGGCACCGTTCAAGTCCGTTCTAAAGCTGGAGCGCCGCGTATCGCGGGAAGGCATGGTCAGCATCGGCGGCAACACCTACAGCGTTCCGGATGCGACCCGCAGTCAAACGGTAGAGGTTCATTCGCTTGCCGACGAGGTCCGCATCTTCGAGAACGGCACTCTGATCGCGGCTCATCCTGTCCTGGAGGGCCGTAAACAACGTCGGATTCATCCTGATCACCGACGAGCAATCACGACGCAACACTGGCCACAAACACGAGGCGAAGCCCTTGTCGTCAAACCCGCCGGCGACACCGTGCTGCAGCGGTCTCTATGACGCCGTCGGCAAGGTCTTGGCAAAGGAGAACCGCCCATGAGTGCAACACTCGATGCCGTACCATCCATGATCGACCGTATTCGCCATGACCTGGTCGGCCTGAAGATGCCGCGCGCACTGGAGGCGCTCGACCATGTTGTGCGACGCCTCGAACACGGCGAGCTGTCTGCCCTTGAAGCGATCGATATCCTTCTTTCCGAGGAGTTGACCCTGCGCGAGAACAGCCGCATCAAGACGGCGCTACGAATGGGCAGGCTTGCGACGATCAAGACACTCGTTGGTTTCGACTTCACCTTCCAGCCTTCGCTTGACCGCGATCGCATCTTCACCCTGGCGCAGCTTGGCTTCGTCGATCGACACGAGGCCGTGCATTTCCTCGGCCCACCTGGAACCGGCAAAAGTCATCTTGCCACGGCGCTCGGCGTCGAAGCCGTAAAAGCTGGAAAGAGCGTCTACTTCACGAACCTTGCCGACCTCAAAGGTTCGTTGGCCCGTTCAGAACGAGAGGGTCGACTTCAGGAGCGCATTCGCTTCTTCTGCAGGCCAAGCCTGCTCATCGTCGATGAGATCGGATATCTGCCGGTCGTCCAGGGTGGCGGCAATCTGTTCTTCCAACTCGTGAACGCCCGATATGAAGAGGGGCGATGATCCTGACGTCAAACCAAGGCTTCGCTGAGTGGGGCGATGTTTTGGCGATCCTGTCGTCGCAACCGCGCTGCTCGACAGCCTGCTTCATCACGCCGTCGTCGTGCAAATCGAGGGATCGAGTTACCGGTTGCGGCAGCATGCCGAACTCATGCCGGAGCACGTTCGATCCAAAGCCCTTATAGCGCCCCCGGCATTCGCACCACCTCAAAAGCCACGCGGCCGGCCGCCGAAAAATCCGCAATACGCCCTGTCGTCCACGTCGGCATAAGTGGGGAATTTTACTTCGGCACAACTGGGGAAAATTCACCCGGCATTGACAGGTATCGCGTGGAGGCCGTCCCATACGCCGGAATAGTCGATGCTCGAGAACGTCGTCCTCGTCCAGGCCCGGAGGTAGAGGCCAGACCGCAAGCCCAGATTCCCTTGCCCGCAGTAGGTACGTCGAAACCGATGTCTTGCTGATCTTCAGCCGATCGGAAACGGCACGTATCGATAATCCCTGCTCGAAGGTAAGCCGCAGGATCGATCGGATATCCTTCACGTCAGTATGTCTCGCTTGCTTCAGCCTGGGCATCATGTCCTCGCTCAAACCACGAGGAGAATGTGCCAGATCGGCGCTCACGAAAATCGATCTAAATCCGCCGCGAGAACTGTCCGCGGCTTTGTGAAATCACTGTCCCGTACTTATTGAAATCGGTGTCCGCGACTTACTGAAATGCCTGTCCGCGACTTTGTGAAACCCGCAATCTGACTCCAATTGCAGGCAGGCGGACCAAAGCGGCGTCTTGTGGAAGGCTCCGTCTTGAAGAAGCGTGAGCCCTTCTCGTGCCTCATAAAGCAGGCCCAGCCAGCACAGGCGCCGCAGGACGCCATATTGGAGATAGGATTTGAGGTCCCAGGCTTCCAGGGTCATTTCGGTGGCGGACAGAGGTGCCATGTCTGGATAGAGGATCTTCACGACCTCCAATGGCGTACAGCCCTCTCTCGCCTTGATATTGAGAAGATTGAGGAACATGCGCCACCAACGTAACCGAGCTTGGACCTCTTCTTTGCGCTCGGTAGCGTGGACATAGGAGTAGAGATAATCCGTGGCGACGAGATCGAAGAAGGCTTACGGGTTCACCAGAAACTCGCGACCTCGTTTGGTTGGCAGCAGCACATCCTTTTTCTGGCGAAGAAGCTTCAGATGGCGGGTCATGTCCCGCACGACCCAGAGCGGCGGCATGTCACTTTCGTTCAGCACTTTGTTCATGCTGTAGAGGTCTTCGGCTGTGAAGTCGGGCCAAAGGAAATTCACAGCGGCCCAGTGCACGAACTTGCGGTTCATGGCGCCGGTCGCGGTCAATCCTATGCCACCCTCAGCGTCAGCATAGGCAACCGCAAGAAGTATGCCGCGAAGAAGAGGTGACAGCTCGGCGACATCGACGTCACCCTGCAGCTTGATTTCCGGAAGCATCGTTCCGCTTTGATTCCTACCCGCCCCATGCTGCGTATCGGAGTATCAGCCGGCGATGGAAGAATTGCTACTGAGAAAGCTAAAGCCGAAGGGGCGTGTTTACCACCCGCCCCGATCTGATCTTGCAACCCGGTCCAGCCGGTCAGATCGGGGCTGGTAGGTGTGCCGTGTGGCGACCAAAGGACATTTCTACTTTGCCCGGCGGCGGACATTCCAACCTTGCCGCCACAATTCGCGCATGGTTTCGACATGCCTGCGGGATCGGCCGTTACTAAAAAAGATACTTGGCCATTTCATCGATCAGCATTCTTTGATGTACGACCATTCGTTTGTTCGGCTGCCGTAGAATGAGCCCTGCTAGAAGAGGATCTTGAACACCGGTGCTAAATCCTGAAAGTGCCTCCAAAACGGCTAGACCACAGAAAGGGATGTATACTTCTGAATAACCGCCCTCATGAATGACGGCAACTCTGCCGCCGCACAGACAATCCGCCGCCTCCAGTATAGCATCGGTCATCGCTCGAAACGTTTCGCTGTGCAGTAACATTCGACCCATGGGATCGAGCCCGCAAGCGTCAAGTCCATTTGCCACGACAATCAAATCCGGTCGAAACGCTTCAAGTGAGGGCTGTACGATCCGTTTAATCACATAAGCGTAAGCTTCATCTCCGCACCCGGGAGGCAGAGCAATATTCAAATTGGATCCAACTCCGCGGCCTTCTCCGCGAAATTCAATAGTATCGTTTGGTTCAAAGGAGAAATTTTTTTCTTGGTGGATCGAAATCGTTAAAGTATTCGGGTCTTGGTAGTATATCGATTGTGCACCGTTTCCATGGTGCACGTCCCAATCAATTATCGCTACTTTGTCAATTCCATGACGCGAGCGGGCGGCCTCTATCGCTATTGGAATGTTTGCTAAAAGACAATTACCCATAGGCTTGTCAGCAAGACAATGATGACCGGCTGGCCTTGAAAGAGCATACGCATTTTTGGCCCTTTTTGTTACCACCGAATCAACTGCTGAAATAGCCAAGCCGGCCGAAATCGCAGCAACTTCGTATCCCCCGGGAGCAAACGGCGCAGTTCCTCCCAGATCACCACCGCAGGTGTCGCTCAGCTCTTTGAAGTCCTCAAGATATCGCCGCGTATGAATTCTAAGCAAGTCCTCTATCGACGCTGGTTGCGCTGACGGCATTCCGAGCTGTCCAGCTAAACCGGAGACTTGGACTAAAGAAAGCAATCGTCGTTTTGAGTCAGGCGAATCTGCCGTCCCACTGCCTGAGGAGGGCTGTACCCATCCCCCTACCGGGAGCGTGTGAACGTAGGGTGTACCGGAAGTGTGCCAAAATGTCTGTTCGTGCGAAAACAGGAGCGTGCTATTCATATGTATCCCTCGCTATTCGTCCGTCACGGCCCTGTTGTGCCTTGTGTTGAAAGTTTACGGTAATTTCGGTTTCTTGGTTGGACTGACCCAACGTTATTGCGATCGAGAGGCCCAAGCGCCGGTCGACCTATCAGTTTCCGTTTTGCCCACGAGGGCCATGTGAGTGGGCCCTAATAGAGATATCAGCGTGCTTTGCGAGTTAGATCAACGTTGTCGTGAACGGAGCCAATCAGCAAAACCGAAAAGAAACGTCGTGGCGAGGATCAACAACGTTGATATCGCAACGATACTAGGATCAAGCCGATATTGGAGCGACGACAGCAACTGCCTCGGAAGAGTGAATTGTTGTGGACCTGCAAGAAATACTGCAACGACCACTTCATCAAACGACTGGACAAAAGCCAGTATTGCCCCCGAGAGCACGCCAGGTAGAATAAGCGGCAGAACGATAGTCCGGCCAACGGTGCTAGGTGACCCGCCGAGACTTAGTCCGGCTCGGATTAATTGAGGATCCAATCGTCGCAATGACACCGATACCATCAGAACAACGAATGGCACGCTCAAAATTGTGTGCCCAAGTACCATCGCCCAATATGATCCCAGTAGACCAATCTTCGCCATAAAGAAATAGAGAGCCAACGCGGTGATTACCGTGGGAACAATAAGGGGAGCCAAAAACACACCGGTTAGTAAGAGTGCAGCGCGTTTTGACCGAAGCTGATATAGGCCGTAGGCCGCTGACGTGCCGAATAATGTTGCTAGCAAGCTTACCGGTACCGCAATCGCAATACTGTTCTTCAAAGCTGCAAGCCAAGGGTCCGGTCTCAATACTGTATGGTACCAATCGAGTGTAATGCTCTCAATCGGATACCGAAGATCAGCAGAGCTGTTGAACGAGAGCGGAATGATCGCCAAAATAGGAGCCAGTAGGAAAAGCGAAACTAGGCCGGCAGAAAGTGTGACCAACGAGACGGCAACGCCGCTGGACCTAACACTTGTAGATTTAGCCATGATTGTCTTCCTTTTCACCTAACAACTTTCTTACCGCAATGGCGAACACTGCTACGGCTCCCAACAATACGACCGCGAGCGCACTCGCCATCGGCCAATTCGCGCTCTGTAAAGCTAGTTGTGCAATGACAGTACCAAGCATTGCGTCGCGCGCACCGCCTACAAGCGTGGGCGTTATGTAAAACCCAAGGGTCACGATAAATGCTAGTGAGCCGCCACTTACAACGCCCTGCATAGTTTGTGGAAAATAAACCTGAAAGAATGCAGCGGCCGGTTTCGCACCAAGAGATTTAGCAGCCCTGATTTGCTCATGACCGATCGTTTTCATGGTCGTTAAGATTGGCAATACAACGAACGGGAGCATCATATGGATCATCGCGATATAAACTGCGCCTCTTGTGTAGAGAAGCTCCAATGGAGATGAAATAAGTCCAAAGTACATCAGGAATTCATTAATAAGTCCGTTTTTCTGAAGCAGCAGCATCCAAGCGGCTGTCCGGGCCAGTAGGGATGTCCATAACGGTACAAGAATTAGTAGAAGCAATATTCTCGCCCTGCGCTCCGGCGAATGTGCGATTGTCCAGGCAACGGGATAGCCGAGGACGACGCAGCAACATGCAACCACTAAGGCGACCCAAAATGTCCTAATAATTAGAGAAATATAGATTCTTTGATCTGACGGCACGTTGCTGATTTGTCCGTCTTCGTTGTAAGAGAGGTCAAACGCCGCAAGCAAATGCGCACCAGTAATAGGCGATGTAGAAGCTTTAAGGGTCCGCCAATATTCGGCATCATCCCAGCGTTTATCGATCCTGACCAACTCTTCCCTGTTAATTTCATGTGACGTTGCTTTCAAATCGGTCCTTGTGGCAAGCAAGAGTGACCGGAAGCCCGCTTTTTTCTGATTCAGCGCCGCTACCGCGCTCATAAATGTTTTTTGGCTGCTGCTTCGTATGTCGTCGGCTAAAGATGTATAAACTTCGTCGCTTGGCGGTTGAGTGCTGTCCCAGTTACTGAGACTGGCGGAAGTGCGCGGGAACGCATCTGGGATTTCAGGCGCATGCACACTAGTAAGAAGTAGTAGGAACAGAGGCAGAACGAAAGAGATTGCCAGTAGCGCAAAAAGAGGCGCGATCAAGAAAATCGCACTTATACGACGGCGCGTCGAGGAGGATTTAGACCCATGTAGGGGTTTCAATCCAGTTTCTGGTTTCCTCACGAGAGACTTGATCACCGATTAGTCCCTCTCAGCTTTTTTGTTTGTGGGATCGAGCGCACGACAGTCAGAAGTCTGCCAAGCTAATGATAACCGCATTCCGATTTGGATTTGTAAACCATCTGCAGGTGGAATCTCAGCCAGTATCATGTCGGTGCTATCGAGCAAACAACGAAGCCGGATGCGCGACCCGATGTAAATCTTTTCAACTACACTACCGCAGACGACGTTTTCGTCTTTACCGTCCGACTCAATGATACGAAGTTGTTCGGGACGGATAGCTAAGTTCACCGATGCGCCGGGAAGATGGGAGCCTATCAGGCTAGCTAGGACCAGTGTTCCGTCTCGTAGCTCTACCTGGCAAGTGGTGCCATCAATGGCTTTTAGCATCCCCTGAAGGGAGTTGTTCTCTCCAATAAAATTGGCAACGAAAGATGTATTCGGGCGCTCGTAAACTGTATCCGGTGAACCAATTTGCTGTATCGTTCCTTGGTCGAAAACCGCTATACGATCCGACATCACAAGCGCCTCTTCCTGGTCGTGCGTCACATAAATCATACTTATACCGAGTTCGGAATGAAGACGGCGTATCTCTAGCTGCATGTGCTCGCGCAGACGGCGGTCAAGGGCGCCGAGTGGTTCGTCAAATAGGACGACCTCCGGCGAGAATACCAGCGCCCGTGCCAAAGCGACGCGTTGTTGCTGCCCCCCCGACAACTGTTTTGGGCTTCGATCTCCCATTGCATCAAGTTTCACCATCGCCATTGCTCTTGTGACTTGGGCCTTGATCTCTTCTCGATTGAATCCTCGTTGCCGAAGAGGAAACGCGATATTCTGTGCGACGGTCATGTGAGGGAATAGCGCATAGTTCTGGAAGACGACACCGAAGTTGCGTCTGAAAGATGGAACCTGTTGGAGATCTCGGCCCTTAAAAACCATCTCTCCCGAAGTTGCATCTTCGAAACCTGCCATGATCATTAACAGCGTTGTCTTCCCTGAACCTGACGGCCCCAAAAGCGTAAAGAATTCTCCTTGCTCAATCTTGAGGTTCACGTCCTTGAGAACAAAGGAGCGTCCGTCATACGTTTTGCGTAACGATTGAAACTCGAGCAATGGTTCGGTTGAGGGGGGGTTCGGCATTGAGTGCTCACTATCTGAAATCTGAGGAAACAACTTGCGTTGCTGAAGTCAAACTCATTCTGGTTAGCGACCGACGCCGCTACGAGAGTTTAAAGCCGTCATGAATGGACGTTTATGTCGCACGAAAGAGGCTTGAGACCGGACACCCTTATCTAAGGATACGAACTCTTTCGCGATGGGAAAGTCGGCCCGCTCCGGTGCGATATTGCCCGACCTTAAGCTTTACCGTACACGAATCTCATGCTTTCGCGATGCTGCTCTGACTTCCTCAATGTATGGAATAGATACACGAATCCATTCGGTCTGATGGACGCGCCGCTATGGACACCTACTTCAAACCATACATCGAGGAAGTCGAAACCGGTTGGACTTTTAGCTCTTGCTCCAGGAGTTCCATCTTTGAGTCAAGCGATCACCATTGTCGAGCCAAAAGGAAACTGCGTCTGGTGTGCCCAGATCAATCGCGGTGTCCAAATTGCGTCCAACCGGCAAAAGCTTCACCAAATCAGGCGGCAACAAATCAATCGTCTTCTTCATTGCAGGGCCCATTGGCATCGCCTTGATAAAATCGGCCTCGCGCTGAGGGTCTGCATAAAACCTCAAAAATCTTTCAGCGGCATCTCCCTTGTCGGCGTCGGCGACGATACCGAAAGCGTCATAATTGAGAAGTGCGTGATCCCACAGCATGCCCAGATCGTCATTCTTGCTGTTTTGCAATGCTATGCGATGGCTATACGCGGTAGACATTGTCACGTCGCCCCCGGTGAGCATGTCTATCGACTGGGCGCTCGTGTCCCAAAACAAAAGCTGTTGCTTGATCGTATCAAGTTTGCGGAACGCTCTGTCCACGCCCTCATCCGTGCGAAGAGTCTTATACAGATCAGCGCGAGTTACTCCATCAGCAAGGAGCGCAAATTCAAGAGAGAATTTAGGACTATTTCTCATGGCGCGCTTGCCAGGAAATTTCGTCAAATCGAAGAAATCATTGATAGAGACAGGGGGCGGCGACGACGATTGCTTCTTGTAAGCCACAGTGACCGCTGTGATTCCCACACCGACCCCGCATTTGAACACGGCGTTCGGGTTGAAAACATCCTCAAGCCCGAGCGCTTTCAAATCCAATGGACGGAGGTATCCTTCGTCGCAGGCTCTAATTTGTTCAGCAACCTCGGTTTCAACGATATCCCATGGGCGCTGCCCAGTATCGATCGTTGCTTGGATTTGACCCCACTGAGTACTTGATTCCTCCACTTGAATTTTTACACCTTCCTTCTCAGCAAACGGCTTGAAAAAATGTTCCGACATTTTTTCGGTATAGAGGCCGCCTGGTGATGTTAAGGTTAAATCGCGAGAGTAAGATATATTGGGTATCGACGTTGTTACGCAGACTGCAAGTACGGTGGACATGATGTTTTTCATAGCATTCCCCTTTTTTATTGATGCCTTGTTGAGTAACGTCTGCTTGGATTTCTTTCTCTTCTAGAGGCAACCGGTCAAATTATTGATCGGCAGTCCTCGCCGTCGAGGACCAAAAATGCTCTTCCCATGCATTAATGCTCATATGTATGAGGATTTTTTTGTCGCGTGTCAAGCTGACTTCGGCTAATCCTGCTCATGCTGAATCAATTTTCGAAGACCCTCATCAACCAGCGAATGCGCCCATTATTCTAGAAGTCAACGAAGGCGCCTGCAAACGAAGTAGATCGGAAGTAACTTGTGCGATCAAAATAACGGCGAACAGGCGGCACGCGATGACGCAGCGCTCACTAAACTCCATGGCCGACCAGGCTTTTTGCTCAGGCGCGCCCTGCAGTTGTCAACCAGCATATTCTTGAAGCACTGTGGGCCAATTACGACCACCCAGTATGGGGTCATCGTCGTCTTATCTAAGCACGACGGTTTATCGCAAAGGGAGCTAGGCGATCTTCTTTTCCTTGACCGAACGACTACCGCATTAGCTGTGAAGATCCTTGAGCAAAAAAAGATGGTTGCAAGAACCCGTGATGCAAGCGATGCTCGCCGAATGGTTTTGTCTCTGACAGAAACGGCTAGATTGGCACTTCCAGACTTATTCAGTTGCGCCGAAAGCGCGCAAACAGACCTACTTATGAGGCTAAGTTTAGAGGAACGGTTAGCTCTGCGAAGAATATTGGAAAAGCTGATAGATGGGCAATCTGGCGAGGGAGTTCCTTAGGGCACGACTGTTTCCAAAGTTTTGATCCCTGCGGACATCACCGTCCTCCAGCCTGCGCTGGTGGACGGTCTGGAGTTCACCTGCTGGAATGGAGAGGTCCTTCGTCTCGCCTTCATCATCGACGCCTTCGACCGCGAGATCATCGCCTGGACGGCGGTAGCCAATGCAGGCATTTCCGGCTGAGACGTGCGCGACATGATGCTGGAGGCAATTGAAAAGCGGTTCGCAGCAACCCGAAGCCCTCACGCTATCGAGCATCACTCGGACAACGGTTCGGCTTATACAGCACTGGAGACTAGGCTATTTGCCGAGGCGCTTAATCTGACGCCCTGCTTCACGCCGGTGGCCAGACTTCAGTCGAACGGAATGTCCGAGGCATGCGTCAAAACCCTGAAGCGAGATAACCCCGGATCGCCGCACCACCGGACGCCGAAACGGCGCTCCGGCTCATCGACGGTTGGATCGATGACTACAACAAAATCCATCCTATTCCGCGCTCAAGATGGCTTCCTCTCGGCAGTCCATCAGGGCTAAATCAATCTAGCCGACCTGTCCGGTGAAACGGAGAGCACTTCACAAAGGCATTGCGCATGTGGCAGCCCTGCCAGGTGGCGAGGAGCACCTTCGAGACCGCTGCCTTGATACCTTCATGGGCATCGGGGTCGACGAGCTTACGCTGTACAAACCCCGTCTGATCAGCTTGCGTAGGAATCCCGTCCAGGTCGCCTCGGCCTCGAAGGCGCCGATCTCCATGCCGAGCACCCCGCGCCGCCATCGATGTTGACGCCCACCGCAATGATGACAGCAACAGAGACGGTGCGCCCGCCGCGACGAATCTTGAGGTCGGTCGCTCGATTCACAGATAGGGCAGTTCACTTTCGATTGCCCTGTAGAGGAAGACCCTCACCTTCTCATCGATCTGTTGAAGACGGCATGGGTTTTTATGTAGACAGTACTGGCTTACTCAGGATTTGAAGCTCAATACCATTTCTAGCCAAGAGAATTAGTTATAGCTCCGCTCAGGCAGCGGGAAGGGAAGCACCGGTTATAACAAAACTCATCGCTTTTCCTCCCCAACAATCGGTAGCAGAAATATTACCTTGACAGCCTAATACGCATACGTATGATCATTTTAAAATAAGCAGAACCGGAAATGCATCATTTTGGCTCATAAAGCCCGTGCCCGGAACCAATTCAGCGAAGGTTTAGATATGACAAATGAACAACATATCCTCGAAGCTTCTTCATCGAGCCTCTGGCATCCAATGCAGAGGCCTTCCGATCTGAAGTCCAACCCCCCAATGATGATTGTCGAAGCTGATGGCATACACGTTGTCGACAATTGCGGCAGAAGATATTTGGATGCAACTGCGGGTGGCCTATCAAATGTGACTCTTGGCTATAGTGCTAGTTCTATCAAGCAGGCAATGGCGAAGCAGCTTGATAAGCTCCCTTATTATTCTGCGTTCCGGGGCCATACCAACGAACCGGCCGAGAAGCTTTCTCATCAGCTCACCGAAGAATGGTTTAAGTCCGAAAATATGCGCAGGGTCTTTCTGACGTCAGGGGGCTCTGACTCCGTTGATACCGCGATGCGCCTCGCTCGACAGTTTTGGAAAATTCAAGGCTCGGGTGACCGATACAAGTTCCTGGCAATGCGGAATGGGTATCACGGAACTCATTTTGGGGGAGCATCGCTCAATGGGCGATCGGCTGTTAGGCGGCCTTACGAGCCACTCTTGCAGGGATGTTTTCATATCCCCGTGCCGTCAACGTTTCGGAATACATTCGATGAGCAAGACCCGGAAAAGCTAGTGCGTCTTTGCATTTCGGTACTTGAGGAGGAGATCAATTTTCAGGGTGCCGATACAATCGCCGCACTCTTTGCTGAGCCAATCTCGGGAGCGGGAGGCTTGGTGGTGCCGCCCGCATCATTTTGGCCGGAACTGCGGCGGGTCTGTGACAAGTATGATATCCTGTTGATTGCGGATGAAGTTATCACCGGGTTTGGGCGAACTGGTGAGGATAGCGGCTCCAGAGTATGGAACGTTAAACCGGACATGATGTGTGTCGCTAAAGCCATTACAAGTGGCTACTTTCCACTAGGCGCGACCCTACTGAATGAAAGGGTTGCCAGCGCTTTCGAGACGAATGAGAGCGTGAAATCGCTGATAGGCCATGGCTACACCAACAGCGGGCACCCGGTCGGCTGCGCGGCGGCCATTGCGACGCTTGATCTCTACCGATCGCTCGGGACGACTGCCATGGCGAAAGCTCGTGGAGATATGCTCTTGAAGTCATTGATCGAGATGATGGATCGATTTCCTAAAATTGGTCAGGCTAGCGGCAAGGGGCTTCACCTCTGCTTAGATATTGTGGACCAACCCAATACGAACGTCGCTGCGTCCATGGAACAAATGACAAAGATATCATTGGCCGCCGAGGCCGTGGGTTTGCTCGTCAGAATCAACGGTTCTCAGGTTTTGATTACGCCGCCCCTAATCGTAACTGAAGCGCAAACGGTAGAGATTGCGGATCTGTTGCGATTAGCGTTGGATAAGGCGTTTCATGTAGAGTGACGCTCACTCAACCACTTCTTTTTAATCCGTCGATTTTCGGCCGCTTTTGGATCTTCGAAAGCGAGACAATGCCGGTACTATAACGACCCCAAAAAAGACAGTATCACCCGCACAGCGCCGCGAAGCGAGATCAGGGAACGAGGAATCGTCGATGAGACTTCCAATTGCACATAATTATATCGATGGGACGTGGATCACAGAAGGTGAACGTCAGACTACCACCAATCCCGCCACTGGCGAAGTGTTGGGGCATTACGTCGCCGGGTCTGAAACACTTGCAAACCAGGCAATTTCATGTGCCAGGCAAGCGTTCGATACTTCAGATTGGGCGTCTACTCCTCGGCTCCGGGCGGAAATGCTGCTTGAGTTCTCCGAGTACTTGAGTGAGCAACGAGACCAAATAACCGACCTTATCGTAGCCGAAAACGGTAAGCTTAAGCGTGAGGCACTCGGGGAAGTGAATGCCTCAATTTCTGAGGCACGTTACTATGCCGGGTTGGCGCGAGCCATAACCGGGCGCACGATTGAGACAGAGCCCAACAAGCTATCCCTAATGAATCGGGAAGCAGCTGGCGTAGCAGGCATCATTGTTCCCTGGAATGCGCCGGTAACGTTGCTCGTGCGCTCTCTCGCGCCGGCACTCGCAGCTGGCTGCACCACGGTGATTAAACCTGCACTCCAAACTCCGCTCATCCACAGCGCCGTCTTAAATTGCCTGGAGCGATGTGAGGCTTTGCCGCGTGGTGTGGTCAATTCAGTTAACGAATCGAATGACGAAGTGGGAAAAGCTTTGGTTGCGTCAGATTTGGTTGACGTCATCAGCTTCACCGGATCCAGCGCGACCGGAAAGAACATTATGAGGGGGGCCGCGTCCAGCCTCAAGCGCCTTTCACTTGAGCTCGGGGGAAAGGCTCCAGCGATAATATTCGCGGACGCCGATCTCGAGAGCACGTTAAAGGAACTTCTCAGGGGCGCTCTCGCAATGGCCGGGCAGGTATGCGTCGCAGCGACGCGCTTTCTTATACACAAGTCGATTGAGAAAGAGTTTACCGAACTCGCAAGATTGGCATTTGCGGCGGTGAAAACCGGTCCCGGCTCCGACCCTTCCAGCCAGATGGGTGCCCTGATCGATATTCAGAGCCAGAGCCGCTTGGCACGTCTGGTTGAGCAAGCCGGCGAAGAAGGTGAAATGATCCTGAAAGGTCGCATTCTTGAGAAGGGTGCGTTCATTACGCCTACGCTCTTCAAAATTCAGAATGTGGCTTCAGAGTTGGTTCAGGAGGAACTCTTTGGCCCGATCGTGTCGATCGAGACCTTCGAAGATGAAGACGAAGCTATTCGAGCCGCGAACGCTACGAAGTACGGACTAGCCGCGAGTGTGTTCACCAACGACATAAACCGTGCTTTGCGGGTTTCACGTGCACTTCGCGTCGGGACGGTGTGGCACAATTGTCATGGACGGCTTTTTGCCGAGGGGGAGACCGGCGGTTACAGGCATTCAGGCTTTGGAAGATTGCATGGAGTTGAGGGGTTGAACGAGTTTCTAGAAACTAAGCATGTATATATTGAAGTAACCCAAAATAAAAATGGAGGTCAGCGTGAGCAAGTCTGATTCATGTTTCGACGCGGACGTAGTAATTGTCGGGGGAGGACCGGTCGGCACAGGGCTTGCAATAGAATTGGCCCAACGCAATGTTTCCACTATCGTTATTGAGAAATTCCCGCAGCCACAGCAGGTCCCAAAAGGTCAGAATTTGACCCAACGGACGATGGAACACTTCCATTTCTGGGGAGCCGAGCCTCAACTACGTGACAGCCGGACCGTGCCCGAAAAGGAGGGCATCGGTGGCCTGACTGCCTACGGCACCTTGCTTGGCGAGTATCAATACGACTGGCTTCAGCGCGATCTCGTTCAGCAGTATTATTTCAGAAAAAATGAGCGCCTTCCACAATATAAAACCGAAAGAGTGCTCAGGAACCGCTTAAAGGAACTTGCATCTGCGCGTGCCATGTACGGTTGGTCTGGCACTGAGGTTGACCAGGACGCTACGGGCGTTAACGTCACGATAAGCTCCGATTCTACGCAAGAGCAACGCATACTACGTGCCAGATATGTAGTGGGGTGCGATGGGAGCCGATCAGTAATTCGACAAAAGGCTGGCATCACGCAGACCCTCGCTGACCATGATAAGTTAATGGTCTTGCTCGTGTTTCGCTCGAAAGGACTTCACCAACACCTCGCTCGTTATCCTAAGAAGTCGTTCTATAATACTCTCCACCCGAGCCTTGACGGGTACTGGCAATTCTTTGGTCGTGTCGATTTTGGTGAGACGTGGTTTTTCCACGCTCCTCTTCCTGAGGGCGTGGATAAAGACAAATTCGATTACGTATCGTACCTGCACAACGCCGTTGGCGCGCCGTTCGACGTCGAAATTGAGTACAAGGGGTTTTGGGACCTCCGGTTCGCTATTGCCGATAGCTATCAATCAGGGAGGATCTTCGTCGCTGGCGACGCAGCCCACAGTCACCCTCCGTATGGTGGCTACGGGATCAACTCAGGATTTGAGGACGCCAGGAATCTCGGGTGGAAGCTGGCTGCGACGATACAGGGCTGGGGTGGAGAGAATTTGCTTGGGACCTACAGCAGCGAAAGGCATCCTGTTTTTGTTTCGACAGCAAAGGATTTTATTGCTCGCGCAATCGAAGAGGACCGTAAATTTCTTAAGAACTATGACCCTCTCGTCAATAGGGCCGCTTTTGAGGCAGAGTGGGCGGCGCGTAGCGTGCGCGCGAGCAGTGAGGTAGACGCATTTGAACCTCATTACGGTGGCTCGTCCGTTATCTGCGGACAAGAGGGCGACGCGACCAGTGCGCTCGGCTCTCATGAGCATCGAGCCAGACCTGGCCACCATCTTTCTCCAGCTGTGCTCTCCGATCATGGTAATGTTTTTGACGCTTTGGGTCCGGGCTTCACGCTGTTGTTCCTGGATACGGCGGAGCAGGACGACAGCCTTTTTGCAGCCGCCGCATCGGCGTTGAATCTTCCACTGAAAATTATTCGTGACAATTCAACATCGTTCCGCGACAGATACAAAGCGCGTTATGTTTTGGTACGACCGGATCAATTTGTTGCGTGGGCATCAGATGAAATTCCAACTGAACCAGCTCGTATACTTCGACAAGTGAGTGGGTTTCGACACGGAGCCGACGTCAAACGAGATTTTGAGATGGAGCTTTAGGAACTTGTAGGGGCGTCGGCGGTATTACGCCAACGCCCTTACTTTTGCTTTTGAGGCAAATTTAACGCGAGCTAGAGCACGTCCATTGAACGCGGAATCGCGTTGAGGATTCCCTTTGCTGCCGAATCCTGCTTCCATCGCTCCAACTGGTGATTTGGTCGGAGGCAATATCAGCGGAGCTTTCAGCGACGATCTGCGTAGCCGCGTTCTGCTGCGTCACGGGATGGGATGTCGGCCAGCTCCGCAGCAGCCCGATTTGGATTGGGATTTCAACAGCCATCGCCTGGATTGCGAGTGCGCGGGTTGGGCGGTTGTCGCCTGCGAAACAGCGGCGACGCGGCGGCTCGCGCCTTGATGCCCACGAGGACTTCATCGTCGGCCTGATCAAAGAGACGAAGGACACTACCCTTAACGAGATAGTTCTGCGATGGCGGGACCGCGTAGCTTGCGTTGAAGGGCGACGACGACAAGACCAGAACCGCGGGTAAAATCGCCTTTATGTTAAGGCTCCAATTATTCTAAGTTGCTCAAGTGATGCCGACTCGGCGTCATTTCCACCCCCCCCCGGTGCCGATCAAAGCACGAGCGCCGTCAGCGGTTTGTGAAAATCCGCAAGATTTCGCCGGGATCACGGCGCAGCAGGCTTGTGTTAGTGTATAGCTCCATCTGTCCGTCCTTTGGCTTGCAAGCAAAGATGTCGGCCGCGGTCAGACGGTCCGCTAGACCTTCGGCCCGGTCAGGCTCCACTTTGAGAAACAGCTTATTAGTACCGTTGGGGACCTGCTCGATCGCGAACCCGCCCGCCGCCTCGAGACCCTGCACGATGTCTGCGAAGCGATTCCGAGACGCCAGATAACGTTCATTGAAGGTTGGCAAGGAATGCAGCACCGGCAATACCGCCTCCCAGCCGCTGAAAATCAGGCCTCCGTACACGCGCCGCATTTCCCGAACGCGCGACGTCATGTCCCGCCTTCCTGCTAGTACCGCTCCAAAAGATGCACCGAGGTATTTGTAAATCGACATGTAGACGGTGTCGAACAACGCGGCGGTCGCGCGCAGGTCAAATCCCGGCGTATCGGCAAGCATGAGCGCCCGTGCACCATCCCAGTGCATTCCGACATTCCACTTCTTCGCGTGCGCCGAAATTTTCTCCAACGTGTCGAAGGGAATACTGGCTCCATGCATGTCGTTCACAGGATTTTCGAGAGAGATGGCGCCGACATTGGAAAGAAAGGGATTCGTCTCGCCGGCTTCTAGCGCCGTCAGGATCTCGTCGGGCGTGGGGGTCGGGTGACCGGCCGCCATCGGCACGAGATTCACGCCACTCGGGGAGGAGTCGCGCTCCGCCGCATAGACATGGCTATTGGCCTGAACAAGTGCGCGACGACGTTCGCCGCATAGTAGCCGGAGGGCAATACTGTTCGCCATCGTTCCAGTCGGCAAGAAGACGGCATCTTCCTTGCCGAACATATCGGCCACCATCGCCTCCAGGGCGCCGACGCCGCCGCCTTTCAGATACCATTCGTCAGGGTCGCGCTGCTTTTCCAGCAGTTTTGCGAGACCTGCCACGTGATCGCGCGCTGGTAACGGCTCGAAGTCGAACGCCAGAGACACCGTGTTCACGGTGAATTGGTGCGGACAGAGTGTCAGCTCGCTCTGGCGGAGCGGCGGCAATGATGTGAACGGCAGCGTGCGGCCAATGGACCTTAGCGAGGAACCATATTGCGTCGCCGCGCTACCAACGGGACCATGAGAACCCGCCATCGGACCTACCGTGCGACTTGTAAACAGGCCTCGACCCATGGGCTGCTATCTCTGTTGACTGATTTAAAGAAAATGACGTCCCCCATTTCCAATGTTAGCGCAATTGCTCTTCGATGCTTCGCGTCCGGTCGGTGATCTCGGCGCCAGTATGTTGGGTCGACACGGTCTCAATTAACAGCACCCAGCACTCTTCTTCCGCTACCGGATTGTGGCGCACGCCTTTCGGGATCGTAAGGAACTCGCCCTCGCCGAGCTCGGCGACCTCGGCCTCAAATTCGATCCGCAATCGTCCCCGAACGACGTAAAAAAGCTCGTCTTCGGCGTCGTGCGCATGCCACACCAACTGGCCTTTTAACTTGGCTGCCTTCAAATATTGATCGTTGACGCGGCCGATCACCTTCGGCGACCAGTGGTCCGTGATGCCGTCAAACGCGGCATTAAGGCTTTGAGGAGCAAACATTCTCGATCCTATACCTAGTGCGAAACGCGATGACGTCGCTTCCGCTTTAAAACCTGCCCCGAATTTATCTTAGCAGCTCAGTCGATGCCAAGGCGTCGCTTCCGCACGCTGCGGGCAACGCCGGGGAAGATTCAACTATATCCCTAAAAGATGTGCGAAATGCAAACAGGTAAACGTTTATGACGGCAGATGTTTGTCCGAACCTTTGCAAGATAGACGGTTAACCAACGCCGATCTTGCAAATTGGGTCGCATCAGATGCGTCACCATGGTGGACCAGTTGCCGTCGTTCACTCAAAAAGAGTCGACATTTTTCTCAGGCAGATGATACATAAAATCAAGGGCGTATTGAAAGATCGGCCTACCTTAGCTCTGTGGAGGTTCGGACGTGGGGAATTTGTGAAACCGGCACGTCACGTGCGATGCCGCCTGCTGCGCGACATACGCACGGCGCAATCTCTCTTTCGCTTCGTTCATTATAAATATCCTGACAGCATGGATGAAAGAAACGGCGGCGCTGACCTACCCCTACCCTAGCTTCATCAAGTTGCAGCGTGTGAATGCCCTTTCGTCGCGCGATCAAATATTGAACCTGCCCTGGCCGCCTCTGAGTGTGTCAGCGTGATCAAGAGTGACCACACGTTCCCTGACTAACTTCACCGCTTCAAGCTTATACTCGCGGCTGAATATTCGTCTTTGCATTCATACTCTCCGGTTTCAGGAGCAACATCTTAACTCGATGTCCATGAAACCGGCAGCAGGCCATTTTCGGCCACAGGTCCGCAGATGTTTGTTGACCATGGCATGGTGCGGCGCTCATCAGCTATGGTCTACGAGATGAACTGTCGGCCGTGGCCGCGTATCTCCGAGCTAAGATTCGGTCAGGTGATAAACGAGATTGCTATCAGGACGTCACTCAGTTCTCGTAGTTGGAGCGAACGAGTTCATCGAGCAGACGTACACCGAAACCCGAGGCCCAGGACTGGTTGATTTCATCGGTCGACGAGCCCATCGCCGTGCCGGAAATGTCGAGATGTGCCCATGGCGTATTCTTGACAAAGCGCTTGAGAAACTGGGCCGCGGTGATCGAACCGGCATAATGGCCGCCGACGTTCTTCATGTCGGCTGACGTGCTGTCGATCATCTTGTCGTATTCCTTGCCAAGCGGCAGGCGCCAGAGACGTTCCTGCGTCGTCAGTCCGGCGGCCGTAAGCTGGCTGGCGAGCCGGTCGTCATTGGTGAACAAGCCCGCGTGGTGGCTGCCGAGTGCCACCATGACGGAACGGGTCAAAGTCGCAAGGTTGATCATAAATTGCGGCTTGAACCGATCATTGCAATACCAAAGTGCGTCACACAGAACGAGCCGACCTTCGGCATCGGTATCGATGATCTCAATCGTCTGGCCGGACATGGAGGTGACGATGTCTCCCGGACGCTGGGCGTTGCCATCCGGCATATTTTCCACAAGGCCGATGAGGCCGACGACGTTTACCTTGGCCTTGCGGCTCGCAAGCACGTGCATCAGGCCGGTGACGGCCGCCGCACCACCCATGTCACCCTTCATCTCCTCCATGCCGACGCCCGGCTTGATCGAGATACCGCCGCTGTCGAAAACCACGCCCTTGCCGACAAAGGCAACCGGCCGGTCCTTCGGCTTGCCACCCTTCCACTGCATGATGGCCAGCCGTGGTGGCCGCACCGAGCCCTGAGCCACACCAAGCAGCGCACCCATGCCAAGCGTCTTCATTTCCCTTTCGGTGAGGATTTCGACTTCGACGCCGAGCCTTTCCAGTGCCTTCGCCCTGGCCGCGAATTCGACGGGACCAAGAATATTGGCGGGCTCGTTGACGAGGTCACGGGCAATGAAGACGCCTTCTGCGATCGCCTGGGAACGGGTCGCCGCCGTCTTGGCGCCGGCGTTCGCTCCCGTCACGATGGTGACCTTTACCGGCTTGGTTGCCCCCTTCTGGTCATCATCGTCCTTCTTCGCGGTCTTATACGTGTCGAAGCTGTACGCATTCATTTCCATGCCGAGAGCGAAATCGGCAGCAGCCGTGCCGGATACCTCAAGGTCGGGCGCATCGAGAAAAATCGCGACGTTTTTGGCACCACAGATCTTGGAAGCTGCGGCCCCGCCGGCCCTGAGCCAGTCATGTGGGGTCAATTGGGCAACATCGCCCATGCCGAGTACGAGAATGCGGTCAACGGGGGCACCCTGCGGTGCAACGATATGCAGAGTATGCAACGACTTTGCCTTGAATTTGGCGATCCGCGCAGCCTTTTCAATAATTCCATCCGGATCGGTTTCCGCCGCCCCCGCGGCCTGTTTCCCGTCAAGTGTCTTAAGGACGATTGCCAGACCGCCGGATAGACGGGCTGATTTGCTGAAATCAATTTCGAGCTTCAATGACATAAGAGACTCCAGAACTGCATTGTGTAGCTGCCGCTATGTAACATTGCGGTTATAGTGACAAATACTCGCATCAACCGTAAGCCCCGAAAAGGGTTCGCGCACCGTTCTTGGTTTCGATGACGTTGGCAAGGCACGGTTCGCTGAACTCAGAGAGAAATTCCACGACGGAGCGCCGGAAATATGAACGTACCATGTTCTGGTGTGAGCAATCCGTTGTTTGAAATTCGGCTGAATGGCCAAATCAGCGTCTTCGCTATCACAGTTGAGTATCACTTCATTGAAGCACCCGCTCGAATTCGGCCGGGTGGCAGCACGTTGACCTGCTCCAAGCTTTAGTAAAATTCACGGGTCAGGTGATCACCGAGATCTGGATGGACCCTTTGCACTATACAAGTCCAATGTCCATCAAAGGCCCTTGCTCATTTCCTGACGAACCGAGAGCCGATGTTCGGCGCTCGTGCCGCGAATATTGACTTATTTGCCCGCGCGGCGGCGGTGATGTCGATGTGGCTGCAGGAACGGCGAGAGGGCGACCATCAACATTGCCACCGCGGCAAGAATCCAAAGCGGAATGCTAAAGCCGCCGGTGCTGTCGCGGAGGATGCCTAAAAGTAGCGGGCCGAGTGCGCCCGCGAAGTAGCCGATCCCAATCACGAACGCTGTCCAGCCATTTGCGTCGTGAGCATCGACCGCGTTGTCGAGGGGCAAGATCATCCCAAGCGTGAAAGACCCCCCGACCCCAAAGGCAATCACCGGGATGAACAGGAAAGGCAGTAGGTCGGGTGAAATGGCAACAGCCGTACACCCGACAAGGGCCAATGCTGCAAACAGCGCAATCACTACGCGGCGATCCTCGCCGCGGCTGATCAAACCTGCCAGCGGATTTGATACCATAAAGGCAGCGGTAAAACTTGCAAGGAGGAAGCCAGCCGCAGCTGGGCTCATGCCGTATTCTCGAAACATCGGCGCTGTCCAGGACACGAAGCCGAAGAACAGAACGTTGTTAGCGGCGAAGTAAAGTGCAATCAGCCATGCCGTAGGTTTACGGAACGGGAGACCGCGGCGAGTGACTTGCGGTGACTCGGTCGCAAGTAGTTTCAATCCACGTTCAGTACGTGCAACCACCAGCCACGCTGCAATTGCCACGAAGCAGGGAAGCGCGAAGACGCCCGAACTGAATCGCCAGCCGCCACTAAGGTTGGCGAGTGGTTCGGTCAGACCTGCCGCAAGAGTGCTGCCCAACCCCAATGACATTGCATAGATCCCCATCAGTACAGCTGCGTGCCGGGGAAAGGTCTTTTTTGCAAATCCCGGGATCAGCGCGCCTACGATCGCAATTCCAGCTCCGACTCCAAAGGTTGAAGCCAGAAGCATACCGATCGAACCGGAGAGCGCTCGCAAGGTTGTCGTCAGCATCAAGCCGACAAGGGCAATCAAAATGACCTTGTCTCGACCCAACTTGTGGGCAAGCCAAGGCGTCGGAAATGCCAGCAGGCCCATCAACATTGCCGGGATGGCCGTCAGCAGGGAAGCCTGAGCGTTGGAAATGCCAAATTCCTGGCGGATATGTGGCAGCAATGGCCCAATCGATACGATTCCTGGTCGAAGATTGATCGCGACCAGCACGATTACCGCGGCAGTAGCGGCGAACGAGAGTGATGCCGGCCGGGTCAGCTTCGCCGGAGCGGCGGCCCTCGCCTCGACTGTCTGGAGATCCCGGAAACAGTTATGCGCTACCGGGCGAGCAGAGAGGATGTGCGTCATTGAAGTCTCCAAGGCAAGGAACCGCGGCGGCAAAACAATCATCGAACCGGACATTAGGTCGCGCAGCTGGGAAATGCGGCCTGGCCCGAGGTCCGCCCCGCTCTGGACGAGCGATCGGTGTTAAATCCCCGGGCCAAGGCTACAGGAGCTCATTTTGAGCGGCGGCGATCAAGCAACTTTCAAGTTTTTCAGGTTGGCAAGCAGGATACCGGCCGTTTCCACGGAGGAGCCAGGGTTTTGGCCCGTGATCAGCAGGCCATCTTGGACTGCGTACGACTGCCAGTCACTACCGCTGGAATACAAGCCGCCATTGTCCTTCAGCATGTCTTCAACAAGAAACGGCACTACGTTGGTGAGACCCACGCCATCCTCTTCAGAATTTTTGAAACCCGTGACCTTCTTCCCGCGGACAAGCGGCGTACCGTCGGCAGCTTTTACGTGGCGCAAGACGCCCGGTGCATGGCAGACCAGCGCCACCGGCTTCCCGGCCCCGTAGGTTGCTTCGATAAGGGCAATCGAATCTTTGTCTTTAGCGAGATCCCACAATGGGCCATGGCCACCCGGGTAGAAGACGCCGTCATAATCGTCCTGGGAAACAGAGGCGAGTTTGGCCGTCGTGCTGAGTACGGCCTGCGCCTTGGCGTCCACGTGGTAGCGGCGAGTGTGCTCGGTCTGGAAACCTGATTCATCGCTCTTCGGGTCGAGAGGCGGCCGGCCGCCTTTCGGAGAAGCAACGGTAACGTCAGCGCCGGCTTCGAGGAAAGCATAATAGGGAGCAGCAAACTCTTCGAGCCAGAAGCCAGTCTTGCGGCCAGTGTTGCCGAGTTCGTCATGTGAGGTAAGTACCATGAGAATTTTCATTTTGCAGATCCGTTTTGTTTGTTGGAATTAGATCGGCGTCGGTTCCGATGCGTTGATCATGCCAGCCGACTTCGCATTCAAGAAATTTATTTCCTGTATCGTAGTAATTCATGCGAGATGATATCTAGCTAGGTAGGCTCCTGCACCGCGTGGTCCGGCAAGCACGTGCCGCCGTCTCGTTTTCGCAAATAGGCCCGAACACCTGATAAAAGGAGGTTACCCAAAATCTTCGTCGTTTATGGCGAAGGCTAAAGAGCATATCTTCAGCGGACGCGATGGTGTCCGATATCGATCGGATTATTTTGCAGCCTCGACGATCAGCTTCGCCACGACATCGGGGTGGGACAGCATAACGACGTGGCTCGACGCTACTTCTACCGCTGTCGCCTTGAGACGCTTAACCTGGTCTCGCTGCAGCTGCGGTTGGATAACCTTGTCGTCGGTGGCGACGACCTCGAAGGAGGGAACCGTGTGCCAGGCCGCCTGGGTTACAGGCGTAGAAACGGCCTTGATCCCAAACGCTCCCTGCGTCGCTGCGATCAACTCCTGTTCGTCGCGGGGCACATCGGCTGCGAAGTAATTGAAGATGCCTTCGTCGGTGAATTTCAGATATCCGGCATCATCTTTTTCGATAAATGACCTTCCAGGCGCGTCCGGATAGGGCTTTTGCGTGTCGAGGACCGACTGTCCGACGTCGGGAGCGTAGGCGGCAACGTAGACCAGCGAATGCACCTTCGGATTGACGCCCGCCTGGGTAATGACGACGCCGCCATAGGAATGTCCGACCAGCACCACCGGCCCTTCAGCATCAGCAATCGCCCGGTTGGTGAAAGCGACATCATTTTCCAAGGTGTCCAACGGGTTCTGAACAGCCACAACTTTTAGCCCTGCCTTCTTCAGAAGCGGGATGACCTTGTTCCACGACGAGCCATCAGCGAAGGCTCCGTGAACGAGGACTACGGTCTTGGCCGTGGAGTCTGCCGCCGCGACTGGCAAAGCCATGGTTGCTGCGATGGCGAAGGCCGCAGCAACTGATTTGACTGAATTCGGGAGTTTCATTTCATGCATCCTTTTTGAGAACTTCATTTTTCTGTGGGTTTCTTTCTGCCGGTCACGCGAGGGCATTTTCGCATTCTTGCTTGAGATTGGGCGCGCACTTCTCCGGCCCGAGCCAACTCCAGTTGAAATTGGGCTCAGCGTCAGTGGCGCTTGAAGATTGAGAGAATAGTACCCCGATGTCGTCTTGATGGATCTGGACCGGGTCAACGAGGTCGCGGCGGGTTTTGCCGCGGCCATAACGTTTGCATCAAGAGCGAACGAACGCGAGAAGGTCTGCGTTCAGAACATCGGCATTAACGGTGAGCATGCCATGCGACAGTCCGGGGTATGTCTTGAGCGTGCCCTTCTTCAGAAGCTTGATCGACTTGTGGGCAGAGTCGGCGATCGGCACGATCTGGTCGTCTTCGCCGTGCAGGACAAGGGTCGGGACAGTGATTGCCTTCAGGTCCTCGGTCTGATCGGTTTCGGAGAAGGCTCGGATCCCGTCATAATGGGCCTTAGCACCACCCATCATGCCCTGACGCCACCAATTCTGGATTACGCCTTCCTGAGCCTTAGCACCGTCACGGTTGAAACCGTAGAAGGGACCCGCAGGAACGTCCCGGAAAAACTGCGCACGGTTAGCGGCTAGTGCGGAACGGAAGCCGTCAAAGACTTCCATAGGTAGACCTTCGGGATTTGCAGCGGTCTTCAGCATCAGCGGCGGAACTGCTGAAACGAGCACAGCCTTTGCCACGCGGCCGGCCGGGTGGCCGTGCTTGGCCACATAGCGGGCAACTTCGCCGCCGCCAGTGGAATGTCCGATATGGACGGCGTTCTTCAGGTCGAGCGCTTCGACAACGGCAAAGGCGTCGGCGGCATAATGGTCCATGTCATGACCGTCGGCTACCTGGGCGGACCGCCCGTGGCCTCGACGGTCATGGGCGACGACGCGATATCCCTTGGAGAGAAAGAACAGCATCTGGGCGTCCCAATCGTCCGAGGACAACGGCCAGCCATGATGGAATATAATCGGCTGAGCGTCTTTCGAACCCCAGTCTTTGTAGAAGATTTCGACGCCGTCCTTTGTGGTGATCATGCCCATGATGTTATTTCCTTCCATGTATGTTGCGGCTGTCGCCGCGCTAAGGCTTGAGGATGTGAGAAGAATGGCCGCCAGACCGGTTCCAAGACCGAATGTTTGCCGACGGGTGAAACTGAGATTGCCAGTACTTGTCATCTGCTCTCTTGGCTCGGTCATGGTTACTTCCTGGTCGCTGGCGTGTCTTTAACGATGTCTAGTCCCGTCGCGGACCATACAGCTGGGGTGAGAGGTGATGTATCGCTGGCGATGCTTCAAGCGTCGCACAGAACACTCGCATGCGAGAGGACAGCATGAAGAGCTTCTGCGCCGGCCTCAGCAATTGCGATGTCATCAGCGATCGTGCCGCCACTAACACCGATCGCACCGATCTTTTGGGTCTGGCCCTGGATCGGGATCCCTCCTCCGAAGACGACGACTCTTCCGCCGTGGGAATGCTGGATGCCGAAAAGCTCTGCTCCCGGCTGAGCCAATGCGCCCAGTTTGTCCGTTCTCACATTGAAGACTTGCGCGGTGAACGCCTTGTTGATCGCCAGTTCGACAGATCCCGATATCGCACCGTCTTGGCGGACGAAGGACAGAAGGTGCCCATCTGCTCCGATAATGGCAATCGAGCACAGGACGTTCCTTGCATTCGCTGTAGCGAATGCTGTGTGAATCATCTTTTGAACATGCACTAGCGTCAGGTTTGGACTGGTCATTTTGATTCCGTTCTTTGATGGGCAGCCGCCGATCGTTAGCGGCTAGCCACTACGCTCAAAATTCAAGCTGCCCGAAGCCGTGCCTGCCTCACGGCGGTAACGAGCGCTTCGGCGGCCTCGCCTGACGACCCCGGGTTTTGCCCGGTGATCAGCTGGCTATCCACGACCGTGTGGACGCCCCAGTCCTTCACCTTGGAGAAGACCGCTCCCTGACGGACGAGTTCGTCCTCGACCAGGAACGGAACTACCTTGGTCAGCCCTACAGCTTCCTCCTCGGTGTTGGTGAAGCCGGTGACGTAACGTCCCTCAACGAACGGCGAACCATCGGCATTCTTGACATGACGCAGGACGCCCGGAGCGTGGCAGACCAGTGCGATCGTCTTGCCGGCTGCGATGAAGGTTTCGATCAGCCGGATGGAGTTCGCGTCTTCAGCCAGATCCCACATGGGGCCGTGTCCGCCGGGATAAAAGACCGTGTCGAAGTCCTTCTGGTCAACGCTATCGAGGCGGACTGTCTGGGCGAGCTGAGCATTCGCTTGCGCATCACTCTTAAAGCGCGCTGTCAGGTCGGTCTGGAACATCGGTTCGTCGCTCTTGGGATCAAGCGGCGGCTGACCGCCCTTTGGCGAGGCAAGGGTGATTTCCGCGCCGGCGTCCTTGAAGACGTAGTATGGAGCTGCGAGCTCTTCGAGCCAGAACCCAGTCTTCCTTCCAGTGTCACCGAGCGTATCGTGCGAGGTCAGTACCATGAGAATTTTCATCGGCGTATCCTTTGGTTGTCGCGGCCCAATCGGCCTGTCTTTCGATCAGCCGCGCTGGCTTTTCGATGAGGTGATCATGTCATCCGAATAGATATTTGAGAAATTTACTTATTGGATTTTAGATATTCACGTGCAATTACATCTCGATGAAATATGACCTGAACCTTCTGCCCGTGTTCTTGGCCCTTATGGAGGAGCGAAGCGTCACGCGAGCCGCCAACCGTCTTGGCATCACGCAGCCAGCGCTGTCGAACTCGCTTAACCGTCTTCGCGATATGCTCAAAGATCCGCTGTTTATCCGCGAGCGCTATGGAATCAAGCCGACACAGTTGGCTGAGGAAATCACACCGACGATCGAAGCCGCGCTGGCGCAGCTTGATGATCTGGTCGTCCATCAACAGGATTTCAATCCTGCAAGCGCCGAGCGCCTGCTCCTGATCGCGCCCAACAGCTACGTGGAGCTGGTTCTGATGCCGGCGCTCGTGGCCAGGCTGCGCGAGCAGGCCCCTGGAATCAAGCTTCGCATGACCCCCTTCGGCAACGATCTCGCCGATACGGGTGTGATTTCGGGGACGACTGCCATAGTGCTAGGAAGGATCATCGATCCACCTGACAACCTCGTTGTCCAGCATCTGATGGACGATGGACTTGCCTGTATCGTTCGAAGGGACCATCCAGATGTCCGTGATCACCTGACCCGTGAGCTTTACGAGAGCTTGAAGCATGTCAACGTACTGCCACCCGGTCGAATTCGAGCGGGTGTTTTCCAGGCTTTGGGACAGCAGAATCTCAAGCGTGAGGTCGCCGTGTCCGTCACCCACTTCCTTTCAGTCCCGGAGATGATCGCTGTCACCGACTACTGCGCGACGCTCCCGCGACTAATTTGTCGCAACCTTGAGCATGACCCACGCCTGAAGGTGATTCCAGCACCTGTCGACCTAGGTACGTTCCCTGTCGAGATGGCGTGGCATGTGCGATATCGTCACGATCCCGCGCATCGGTGGCTCAGGGGAGTAGTAAGTGAGCTCGCTAAAAACGTCATGGCCAGTGTGAAGAAGTAGAAAGTGGGAAAGCTCGGAAGCATGAGATAGGCAGTGTAGTCACGTCAATCCCGAAGAAAGCCGAGTGGCGAACGGTGCCTCGGCTGGTGGGCGGACTAGACGATTTGCATCGGCGAACACCAATCTGCGAGTGGCAACACTCGACAAGCCGAGCATTTCGTGGTCAACGCTGTCTGGCAGGTAGAACTAATTATGAAGTTTCTCAAACCTTCCGTGTCAACGGCGGAGTAAAAACCGGCCAGGCGGGGTCTCAGGCGCGCGCGGCTTTGTGCGAGACTGTAGCTGTCGCCATCCAGCTCCAAGATGTTGACGTGGTGGGTGATACAACCGAGCAGTGCACCGTCAGGCGCTCTGACCCGAGCGTCTCCGTCCATTCGTCAAAGGGAAGATTGCTGGCAATTAACGTCGCACCGCGCTCATCGCGTTGTGAAATAAACTCGAAAAGCAATTCGGCGCCGGTCTTGGAAAGCGGCACGGGATTCCTGCTTTTCGGTGACCAACAAAAAGAACACGAGGTTTTGCTCGGTTGTTCCGCGCCTGCGCGGCCGCTACCAATCAATACTCGTTAGAAATAAGTCTGTACTCAAGCCTGTGCTTAAGTCTTCGTTTTTGCGGGCTCGTTCGAAAGGGCAGTTCAATCTCAGACTCGAACGATTGGCATTGTCAACCTAATGGTTTTACGTTGCACAGCGTGACGGTGCGAGTGTCATTCCCATAGGCCTGCCCGCCACGATCAGCACTAAGGCCATCAGTCCATAACCCTATGCTTTCGCTGCAAGTGCGTTATCATATAAAGCGCAAAATTCGCTTGCCGCGTCGTCGGCGATCGAAGCGACTAGCGATGCTAGGCGCGATGGGGAGTTGGCGAGGTAGACTGCGAAATATTCAGTTGGAGGAAACGTTTGTTGCACGTTCAACACCTTCAGGAGCCCTGTTCGCAACTCATTCTGAATGACGATTGGCGGCAAGACAGAGATTCCAATCCCGGCTGCGACCATATTTATGGTCGTACCAAGAGAATTGGAATAGTGGATAACATTGTCTTCGAAAGAATTCTCAGGCAGATATTCGATCAACCGACGATGGTTCCGCGTGCCTGCTTCATAGGAAATAATGGGATGCATTAGGAGATCGCTTCGGGTCCACGCAACATCCGCATCTTTGAATTTTCCTTTTGCGATCCAAAACATGCCGAAATTGCATAGCTCGGTAATCCGATATAGACTCACGTCAGTTCCATGGAATCCAAGGATAATATCTACTTCCCGCTGTTCCAACTTATCTAAAATGACCTGAGACGAATCCGTTGTAACGTAGATCCTGATGCGGGGGAATCTGGTCCGCAGCACTTCCATTATGCGAGGCAATATTGTCATCGCCATGCTTGGGAGAACCCCGATCCGGACCGTACCTTCAGTGGATAGAGGCGGCGCTATCTCGCTGACGAGTTGATTATAGCGGGCGATAATATCGCGAGCGCCGGACACAAACGCTTTACCCTCGCGCGTGAGATGAACATCGCGAGTGTCGCGGTCAAAAAGACGAACACCGAGTTCCTGTTCAATGGCCGAAATGCGGTTGGAAATCGCAGCTGGCGTGATGTTCATCCGGTCCGCGGTGACTCGAAAGTTCTTTAGTTCCGCAAGCCAGACCACCGTTTCCAGAAAACGAATATTCATCGCGTGACGCGCCTCGCTGCTCTTGGATCAATCTCGCCCATTATCCACACAATAGTGGCTTTCAGCTCCTTTTTTGCGGAATCGTATTCTTTCCAATGTCGCAAGGAATGTCGGCAACTCGCCGCGATCCGGTAATCAGCCTTGAACTACCGTGAAAAGAGGTGTCACACGATCTGCGCCAAAACCTTGGCGGTAGCGCCTGTCATGTCGCCTAGTTTCTGCACCTTGTCGCGCACGCTGGCCTCGTGCTTCTTACCGGTGTCCTGACGATTCAGCGCTTCTTCGGAAACAGCCCGCACTTCATCACGCGGAATGACAAGAACGCCGCTTTCATCGGCCAGAATGGCATCGCCCGGCATCACCACGGCACCGCCGCAGCTGACGGGGACGTTGAAGCCGCCGCCGAGATCGTAAAGCCGCGTCGTGATCGGTGAAAGACCGCGCGACCAAATAGGAAAATCCGAATCCTGGATTTCCGTGAGGTCCGTGCAGGGGCCGTCAACAATGCCGGCAACCGCGCCGGATGCCTTGGCCGCGATGGTGACACCACCGCCCCAGCAGGCATATTTGTCATCGCCGAGACGATCGACGACAATGATGTCGCCGGGGCGCAGTTGGCCGGTGGCGTGGTGCAGCAGGGTCGAGTCTGGACCGGCAATGGCCAGCGTCACGGCGGTGCCGACAACGCGGCGGCCGGGAAGCAACGGCTGAATCTGCCGGTCCATGAAACCCATCAGCCGCCAATGGCCGACGGTTGCGGTTTCGACGCCGGAGAGAAGATCGAGATCTTCCTGGGGGATCTGCTCGGGCATGTCCTTGATGATGTACATGATCAAATTCTCCTTGGTTTACGCGCAGGCGAGGCGACGATGCTGGGTCATCGGGATGAGGTTGCGGACACGCTTGATTTCCTTCGGCTCGATGCGGGCAGTGACGTAACCGACCGGATCGGAGGCGCGGGCAATCGTGTGGCCCCACGGATCGCAAACCAGCGAATGGCCGTAGCAGGCGCGCTTTTCACCATTGACGGTGACGCTGCCGGTCTGGCCGCAGGCGGCAAAATAAGTTTGGGTTTCGATGGCGCGGGCGCGGGCCAGCACTTCCCAATGGTCCTTGCCGGTCTGCAGGGTGAAGGCGGCGGGCAGCACGATGACGTCGCAACCGGCCTTTTCAAGCTGCAGAAAGAGTTCGAAGAAGCGGATATCGTAGCAGATGGCGCAACCGACCTTCATGCCGTCGATGTCATAGGTGACGATATCGTCGCCCGGCTTGACGGTGGCGGATTCCTTGTAAGCCGTACCATCGGGCGCGACGATGTCGAACATGTGGATTTTGCGGTAGGCGGCCACTTCCTTGCCTTCGCGGTCGAAAACGAAGGAGGTGTTGTAGATGCGGTTTTCGCCCTCGACCTTTTCCATGATCGTGCCGGCATGGACAAACACCTTGTTATCGCGGGCAAAATCCTGCGCCATCGTGTAGGCGGCACCACCGGCCGGTTCGGCTAGTGACAGCTTTTCTTCGGTCGTGGTGCCGTAGACTTCGAAATATTCCGGCAGGACGATCAGGTCCGGCTGGTCGTTCTTCAGCGCTTCCGTCATCAGATCTTTGGTGATCTTCAGGTTGGCTGCGCGGTCCTGCTGTGGATTGGTCTGGATCAGGCTGATTTTCATGAAAATTCCTCCAAATACGATGTCGCTCAGGCGACGATCTTTTCCTGCTTGAGTGCGTTGATGGTGGACATGATGCCGGCGCGCAGCGCCATGTTCTGGGTGGCGACGACCAGCATTTCGGCGCCTTCTTCCAGCGCGAAGGTGCGTTCCGCCGGGGACCAGGCGGGCATGATCCATTTTTTGCCGGCGTCGCGGGCGGCCTTGGCGATACGGGAAAGGTCGCGGCGATCTTCATCGTTGAAGGCGTAGGCTCCACGGCCGCAGGCGAGTGCCAGATCGGATGGGCCGGGGAACAGGCCATCGACCGTTTCAAGCGCTGCGATCTTCTCGACATCGGCAAGGCTCTCGGCCGTCTCGATCATCGCGTAGCATTTCGTCCGCTTGTTTTCCTTCTCGAAGGCATCGGAAGACGGGCGGGCATAACCGAACACGCGGCCACCGGCATAGGAGCGGATGCCGAGCAGCGGGTATTTGGCAGCCTTTGTCACTTCGCGAGCGTGATCGACGCCGAGAATATGCGGCAGGATGACCCCGTCGGAGCCGAAGTCGAGGGCCTGCTGGATGGCTTGGGTGGTCGGTGCGATCACCTTGGTCAGGGCCGGAATGCCGAGCGACTTGGAAAAGGCGAGGAACTGGTCGAGCGTGGCGAGATCGAACGTGCCGTGTTCCAGTTCGATGACAAGCTGGCTGACGCCGCAGGTCTTGGCGATTTCCAGAAAGCCGAAATGCGGCTGCGACATCCAGAGCGCGATATTATCCATTTGGGTAGTCTCCATTGCAATTTCAGTCACTTGCCGATGGTCTTCGAGAGGCCAAGCGTGCGTTCGATCAGGAAGATCATGAGAAGGGTGGCGCCGACGAGGACGACGGAAACGGCGGCTGTCATCGGATCGGTCTGGCTTTCGACATAGTCGAAGATCTCCACCGGCAGGGTGCGCAGGCGCGGCCCGGTGATGAAGAGCGAGATCACCACTTCGTCGAAGGAAAGAAGGAAGGAAAGCGCTGCACTGGCGATGAAACCCGGCATCATCAGGGGCAGGGTGATGCGGCGTACCACCGTGAAGGGCGAGGCGCCGAGCATCGTGGCTGCATCCTCAACCGATGGCGGCAGGGTGGAAAATGCCGTCAGCATGATGCGGATCACATAAGGCGTGGTGATGATCAGGTGGGCGATGATCAAACCCGTATAGGTGCCGAGCAGGCGTGCCTGCACGAAGACCAGAAGGATGGCGAGGCCGAGCACGATCGACGGCAGGAGAAGGGGTGCCGTGAACAGGTTGAGCAGAAACTCGCGGCCGATGAACTGGCGGCGGCGTATCGCGAAGGCGGCGGGCACACCGGCGGCAAGGCCGAGGATCGTCACCGTAACGGCGATGACAAAGCTGATCCACAGCGCCTGGGCAAAACCGGCATGCGAGAACATCGCGGCATACCAGCGAAGGCCCCAGCTTTCCGGCGGGAAGGTGATGTAGCTGTCATTGCTGAAGGACAGCGGCAGCACGATCAGGATGGGCGCAAGCAGGAAGAGATAGATGCAGGCGACGAGGAGCCTGAACGGGATGGTCAATTGGCCGATCATGTCAGGGTTCCTCCTTAATCGAAGCGCTTGACGACGCGGGAATAGACCGCGAGCGCAAGGCCGAAGATGATGAGCACGATGACGGAGATTGCAGCAGCCGTCGGCCATTCCAGCTGGATGACGGCCTGGTCGTAAATCTCGGTCGCCAGCAGGAAGACACGTCCGCCGCCGAGCAGTTTTGGCGTGATGAACGAGCTGATCGACAGCACGAAGCAGAGCAGGCAGCCGAGCGCGATGCCGGGCGCAGTCAACGGCAGAATCACGCGGCGGAAGCGCGTCCAGCTGTTGGCGCCGAGCGAGGCAGCGGCCTCTTCATAGACGTTTTCGAGACGGCCGAAGCCTGCGATCAGCGACAGTGCCATGTAAGGGATCAACACCTCGACCATGCCAATAAAGACACCGAGCGTGTTGTTGGTGAGGCGCATCGGGCTGTCAATGATGCCAGACGACATCAGGATGCCGTTGAAGACGCCCTGATCACCGAGAATAACCATCCAGCCATAGGTGCGCACCACGCTGCTGACGAGAAGCGGCGAGACGGTGATGACAAACAGCATGTTGCGCCATTTTGGCGAGACCCGGTGCAGGAAAAGCGCGATCGGATAAGCGCAGCAGAGTGTGATCAGCGTGACGCCGAAACCGAGGATAAGCGAGTTGGAGACCAGTTCGAAGCTAAAGCTGTCGGTGAAGAAATCGCCGTAGTTTACCAGCGTGTAATTGTTGGTCAACACGCCTCCGCTGCCGCTTTCGATGAAGGAAATCATGCCGAGGCGAATGACCGGCAGGACGAAGGCGACAAAATTGATGATCGCCATGGGCAGAAGCAGGCCGATGAGAAGGAAAGGAAATTTCCTGCGGCGAGCGGGCGCATCTCCAATCGGTGCGGATGAGGTGATCGCTGCCATGGATCAGCTCCCTGAACCTTGGCCAAACACCTGCATGTCCTGCGGCGTCCACTCACAGAGAAGCTTTTCGCCGCTCTGGAAACAGTGCCCGGCGCTGGCCGTGTGTACTTCGGTAGTCAGCGTGTTGCCACCGATATCGATGTCGTATTGCACGACGTCGCCGATATAGGTGACACGGGTCACCTTGCCGTGCGCGGCGTTGGTGACCATACTGACAAGCGAACGGTCGCGGCTCGGTGTCAGACTGATGCGGTGCGGGCGGATGGCGGCTTTCGCCTTGCCAGAGGTGAGGCCGCGCGTGTTGCAGGGGTAAACCGAAGCGCCGATGCGCACCCGGTCGAGCGCTTCGATCTCGCCGTCGAGGATATTAGTGCGGCCGACGAAATCGGCGACGAACAGATCTTCCGGACGCTCGTAAATGTCTTCCGGCGTGCCCAGCTGGGCAAGCTTACCCTTGTGCATGACACCGACGAGATCGCACATGGTGAGCGCCTCCACTTGATCGTGGGTGACAAAAACAGTGGTGATCTGCAGTCGCTTCTGGATCTCGCGGATTTCGATGCGCATGTCGTCGCGCAGTTTGGCGTCGAGGTTGGAAAGCGGTTCGTCGAGCAGGAGCAGGCGTGGACGGATGACGAGCGCGCGGGCAAGTGCGACGCGCTGCTGCTGGCCGCCGGACATTTCCTTCGGCTTGCGGTCGCCGTAACCTGGCAGGCGCACCATCTCGAGGGCTTCCTCGACACGGTCGCGGGCTTCGACGCGGCCAACGCCGCGCATTTCCAATCCGAAAGCGACGTTCTGCGCCACCGTCATGTGCGGAAACAACGCGTAGTTCTGGAAAACCAGGCCGATATCGCGCTTGTGCGGCGGCTTGTGGGAAATGTCGTCGCCGTCGATGGTGATCTTGCCTCTGGTGATGTCCAGAAGGCCGGCAATCATGCGCAGCGTTGTCGTTTTGCCGCAGCCGGAAGGGCCGAGAAGGCCGAGCAGCTTGCCCTTCGGCACATCGACGTCGAGATCGTCGACCGCCATGTAATCGGCGCCATAGCGCTTGTTGATCCCCTTCAGCTTGAGAAAGGCCTGATCGCCGGAGTTGGTTTCAGCGGCCGGTGTTTCCTGGCGCAGTTCCTGAGTTTGCATGTCGTCACCGTTTGCGGATGTGAGGTCGTCGAGGGCAACGGCACCAAGGTCCCGTCACGATGGCGTGGGTGCTCGATCACGCGTGGGAGGACGCGTGCCGCAGGGTTTTCTAAGGGTGGGCGGAGTCCGGGCCTTGAGCGGCCCGGAATTTTTGGGCTTAGCGACCGGCCGGGATGATCTTTCGGCGCCATGGCTGCAGGATGTCGTCGCGCATCTCGCCGATCGTCATCCAGTCGACTGGGATCAGCTTTTCGCGCTGGACCGGGTCCATCATCGGAATACGCTTGGCGGTGGCTTCGTCCACCTGCGTCTTGGTGTTCACCGGTGCGTAGAACATCGCTTCCGCAAATGCGGCCTGCGCTTCCGGGCCGATCGCATAGTTGATGAAGGTCTGTGTTGCTTCCGGTTCGGATGCCTTTTCAATAGCGCTCACGACGTTGATCTGTGAGGCGGTGCCTTCGCTCGGTCCGACGGAGCTCATGCGGCCTTCGGTCTGATCAATATAGAACTGCGAACGGGCGTTCCAGCCGATCGAAACCGTGGCGGTGCCATTAGCAACAAGCGTGTAGGCATCTGGCTTCGGTTCCCAGGACTGGACGCGTGGTGCCAATTCCACCAGCTTTTCCACACCCGGATCGATCGTGTTCTTGTAATCGTGTTCGCCAGCCATGCGGTTTGCGATGATCGTCAGCAGGATCGCCTGAATGTCGCCACCACCTTGAGCTGGCAGCACGACCTTACCGGCTTGAGCCTTGTCCCAAAGGGTTCCCCAGCTGGTCGGTGCAATCGGGAAAGCCTTCGAATTATAGATCAGCGTCAGCGTATCGTAGGTTAGCGGAATGGCGGCCCCGCCGAGATCCTTGCCGATGTCGCTGATGTCGGGATAATTCGAAAGCTTTGATGTGTCGAGATCGACAATAAGTCCTTCGTCTTTGGCAATCTTTGCTACCGAAAGGTCATAAATCACGGCATTCACCTGCGGTGCGTCTCGCTGCGCACGCATGTTGCCGAGCGAAGTCGCGGCATTCAGAACGCCGTAATAGCTCACGGTTATATCGGGGTGCATTTTGTTGAAGGGCTCGATAACGGCCTTCTTGTAGTTGTCCTCGAATGCCCCGCGGTAGCCCATGACGGTGATATCTGCAGCATAGGCTCCGATGCTTGAAGATGGTGCGGTGGTTGCTACAATCGCGACGAAAAATGCGGCGTTATTAAAGCTTTTAAGCATATCGTAGTTCCCCTAGTCTGTTGGCAGATTTATAATGGAAACAATAAGCATCGTACCCGGGGGCGTCCAACGATTAAAATCTACCGTCTGTTTACTTTTTCTTTTGAGCATGCTTGCCGGTCGGTGAAGCCTGGTCGTCAACTGCTCTTGCGCGGCGTTACCGAGGCGGAATGGCTTTATAGAACCGAGCTTTCAATCCGTTGGATAAATTGGCAGGTCTTCAGTCGCACACAAATCATACCCTGAGGGAAATGCGTGCTCTCAGTGGGCTCGGAGACTGCAGCTGGCTAGGACGAGAGCAATCGATATCGGACCTTAGCGCACGGCCCTGCAGAGAGGCTTGCTGAACGGTGACGCGCGCCCGCGTAGAGAGCCGTAATTCGGATAGCTTGAGCTCAGTCTCATTCTCATGGCTATGACTGGTAAATAACTTTGTTGTGCGCCGGCCGCTTGCCTCGTTGGCAAAAGGCGTGCGGTGCAGTTTGAGATGATGTCATCCTTCGCAGACCCAGAACCACTTAGAATACGGTTTCCAGCGAGGCGATCTTTAGCACTGTCAGCGCACGAGGACGCTCCAGTGCGTCATTGAAATAAGCGCAGCAATTGGACATTGATTTTCAACGTTCCGCTTCTGAGTTCAGAAGTGAACGATTAAAGCTTCGACGGATCCAGGCGGGGAGTCCGGCTACCGCTGATGGGGCAAGGTGTTCCAGCTCCAGCAGTTTATAGGGCGTTATTGTCCTACCTCCAAAATTTAACACTGATAGTATCTGATCCAATCTGCTCTAATATGATCCTCTTCTGTGCCATCGTCATAAATCGGGGAATGCAATAGTTTTGCTTCATGTAGTGTAACGAATACAATTCCTTTTATTCTTGAATAAAGTGATTCCCATTTTAGAAAATGAGATATATGATTATTGAATTCTGTTGAATATTTTTCGATGTACCTTGCTTTCCCCGCCAATCGACATGCTTTCCGGCTAAAAACGTCTACGTAGACGATTTCGACATCTGGATTTCTTTTTATATTTCGAACCGTGTTGGGCGAACGAATGTCGCCAAAGATTATCGTCGTGGCGTCAATAACCACACATGTTCCCTTGGGTGATACGGCAGGTTTACCATCGGGTGTCACAGTCGCGACCAGTCCGATGGAATTGCGTTCGATCAACGTCCGCATTTCAAAAGTTATCATTTTGTTCACCCGCGCCTGGAGGATTGCATGTGGGCTGTGAAAAAACTGGCCCCCATCGCGCGTAGCCTTCACGGTTCCCTGTGTGACTGAAAATGTGCAACGCGATCTCTGCGATAGTTTGAGGTCCAACGGTTTGCGCAGCCCTGCATTCGTAAACTGCTTCGCTGAATGGCGATCTTTTGTATCTCTCAGTAAATCGTATAAACCTTGCGGATGGTTTCGATTACGTCCCATCGGCCCGTCCACCCTTTCGGCAGCACGAAAAGGTCGCCAGCGGTTATTTTCGTCGTGATTCCGGTGCTTGCATCCGTCAACGTGGCAACGCCCGCTAAAATGTAACCGACTTCAGTATCAGCGCGGTTTCTCACCGGCCACCCGCCAGGCTGGCATTCCCAAATTCCGACATTGCCCATAGCATTCGGAGCGATCCTCAACACGCCAAGTTGAGGATCACCGCTGTCCGCTCCTGGCCTCTGCCCGGCTGAGGGTAGATGCCCCTCCTCCACTTCATTGCTTTTCAAAATGGTCATGGCTGTCATCTTCGTCTCCATAGGAAGTATAAATTTCCATGATGCGTAATATTGCAAAGACCGCAGGGGCATTGCGGTGCAATCGTACCCAGCCAAAGAAATCTGGGCAGGGTTCAACTTTGCGTATGCTAAAATAATGTGGTGGCTTGGGTCTAGCGGGCCCATCAACCCAAGTTTGGGCCGACTGACATCTCAGTTGGTCACTGACAATTGCGACGTTCTAACGCGTGCAGCACGTCGGGGCGTTAGCCCAACGGATAGGATGTCGCGTAGGCGTCCAGAAGGGCTTCATCGAGACGCCGACCTTCGGTGAAAGGCGTCAGCGTCGAGGGGCGCTTCACCTCCGGCAGCAAACGGGAACACGGCTCTGGAGCGCCGAGCACAGTGTGGACCGGCAGCCGCTCAGCATAGATCGGGAGCAAGTAGTCGTCGTCGTCATCGGCAACACCCTTAGCGCGGATCTTAGCCGAGGCCTTTTCGATATCCATATAGATAACCGCTGTTGCCTTAATCTCCTGCCTGGTACTCTGCCGCAGCATTGCGGTGCGCGCGGGGAAAAAGCGATCAACCATCATGACCAAGGCCCGCTCCTTTTCTGCCTGGTCCTCGACTAGCCGTGCATTGCCAAAAGCCATCACCGAGCGGTAGTCTGCGGAATGATTGAAGCCGCAGCGCGCCAGGACAAGACTGTCCAAATGGGTGACCGTTAGGCATGCCGGTTCGCCTGCCGACAAGTTACGCAGCATGCGGCTTGCGCTGCTGCCGTGCCAGTACAACCGCTTGCCTTCTCGCCAGAACAGTGTCGGTGTGCAATAAGGCTGCCCGTCGATGACGTAGGAGACATGGCTGAGCGCTGCGGAATCAAGCAGCGCGTGCACAGTTTCAAAGTCGTAGGACCCGCGATCATGGCGTCGTTTCACTCGGTTGATTTCATTGATCGGGTATCCGGTGAGGGTATCGTCTGACATTTATTTTGCTCCATGAACCTTGTGAACACATATTTGAGGATAATAGTGGTCGTTAAAAGGGCCAATTTTAGCTTATTTAAAGCACCCACTTTAGGGATGCAGTGCCATCGAGCGGGATGGCGAACAATCTGCAAAATTGCGGCCATGGGCATCTTGACTATTGAACCTGAATTTTTTGGCTCCGCTGCGTGGGTTAGCTAAACACCTTACCGTCACTCTCTACATAAGCCCGAGCTACTCGCCCGAGTATCTCGGATGCTTTCGTGAGTTCGGAGAGTTCATAGCCGGAGAAGCCGAGAATAAAGCCGTTATGTCGTGCGGGAACTAGCCGCGTTTCCGACAGGAGCACTGTTTCAACACCGGCGGCCGCTCGTATGATTGCGGCTGCATCTTCCGGGAGATCTTCAGGTAGATAGGCCAGAAGATGCAGCCCTTGTGGTGGAACCATGATTTTTAATGCATGCCCTGCGGTGGACTGGAGAACCGACGCCACGGTGTCGCGCGCCGCCTGATAACGTCGCCGCATCCGGCGCGTGTGATCGGCGAGGATGCCGTTGGCCATAAGGTCGGCAATGGCACCTGATATGAAACTTTCGGGAAACCGGTCATATATAGAGCGAGCGCGGACTACGCGATCGAGCACGGTGGGTGGCAATACTACATAAGCAACCCGCAAGGCGGGAAATAATGACTTGGAAAAGGTGCCGAAATAGATCACCCGATCGTGACCGCCGAGGCCCGCTAGCGCAGTCAGCGGCATTCCGCCATATCGGAACTCACTATCATAGTCATCCTCAAGCAACCAGGCGTCCGATGCTCTGGCCCAGTCGAGAAGTGCTACGCGGCGGGCCATACTCATTACGACGCCTGTCGGAAACTGGTGCGAGGGCGTCACGTAAGCAGCGCGAGCGCCAGGGTCCTGCCGTCGCCCGGCCGCAACGTCTATCCCTTCGCCGTCAACCGGTACGGGTGTCATTCGGAGCCTTGCGGCCGTTATGACGCGATGCGCGACAGAATATCCAGGATCCTCGACCCAGACGGCATCGTCCGGTTGAAGTAGCGCTTCTAGGCAGATTCTGAGCCCATGCTGTGTGCCGCTGACGATCATCACGCACCCAGGATCGCAGATGATTCCGCGGCCTGCAGCAAGAGAGGTCGCGATCTGTTGCCGGAGGGCCTCCAAACCCCGCGGATCACCATAGCCGGCTTCGGCCGACGTTGCCTTGACTACCCGATGTCGTAATGCCGTTCCCAGACGCGACACTAGGAAATCATCCCGGGCGACATTACCAAGCGCAAACGGCAAGGCGGGAGGCGGTGCGAAGCCACTGGAAACAGCCGGGGACGTCGCAGTTCGCGTCGGCAGTCGAGGCGCGACAAAAGTCCCGGCCCCTATCCGCGTTTCAATTAACCCGTCGCTTTGCAGATGTTCATATGCAACGACTATCGCATTACGCCCTATCCCAAGTTGCTCCGCCAGGATGCGACTGGAAGGGAGCCGGCATCCGGCGGTCAACCGGCCTTCAAGGATTGCTGCGCGCAATCCGGCATGAACCTGAAGCGGCTGGTTTCCGGAAGTATTATCCAACGCCAGCGGAATATCCAACACCTTGATGCGTCGTTTCGAAGTGGTTGCCATATTCTTCTCCAAATTGGCTCTTTAGCCAACCAATCTGGCGGTGTTTAATCAAAATATCAAGATGATACGCCTGTAATCTAGCCGAGCCCGGACTATGCTATACTCAAATCGCATAACTGCCATTCTAGTTAATGGCGGTCACGATGCCAGACGAAACCTCTGTGACCACGCCGCGCTCGACGAAGCGGTGCTGCCCATCTTTGGCGATCCATCGCGTTTGGGCAGGCCGACCGGTTGGCCGGGTTCGGCGGCACTGAACAAGAATTCGGCGCCAGATTTGACGGAGATCCTGAGAATGCTGATGTGTTTTACTGGCGGGATGAGGGCGGTATGAGTAACCGATTTGACAAAATCAGTATCGTTGAACGCTTCGGTCTGGACCCTCGCGGCCGTATCATGGACAATCTGGCAACCGTTGAGAGTCGCATACATGCGGCCTGCGACCGAGTTGGGCGGCCCCGCTCATCGGTTCGGCTCCTTCCGGTAACAAAGACCCTCCCTGCCGAGATTGTTCGCTTAGCCATTGATATAGGCATGACAACGCTCGGCGAGAACAAGGTACAAGAGGCCGTGGGAAAGTCGCAATCACTGATGGGTCTCGGCGTGCGGTGGTGTGTGATCGGTCACCTCCAGACCAACAAAGTTAAACAGCTTGTTTCGTTTGCCTCCGAATTTCAGGCTCTTGACAGTCTCCGGCTCGCCAGTCTCCTGAATGAGCGTCTTATTGAGGCTGGACGCACGCTCGATGTCTTCGTGCAGGTCAACACCTCTGGTGAAGCGAGCAAGTACGGCATTCTGCCGGACGAGGTTGCCGCCTTAGTCGCTGAGCTACCCCACTTTCCGGCGCTGCGGCCGAGGGGACTGATGACGCTGGCTATCCTTAAGGGACGTCCAGATGAGGTCCGCGGATGCTTCCGGCGCTTGCGGGAGGTGCGGGATAGGCTACAGAGGTCGTACCCCGGATGTGGCATTGAGTTGCTCTCTATGGGGATGACCAGCGACTTCGAGATCGCCATAGAGGAGGGTGCTGATATCGTGCGTGTAGGCCAAGCGATCTTTGGAAAGCGCCCGACAAAGGACGGCTATTTTTGGCCGGGTCTCCCGCTGAACACTCGTAGGACAGATTAGCTTGTTCAAGGCCGTGTCAGGTCTGCGGCTATGTGCCTTTGCACATACGCCAAATTCGGCAGCCGAAAACTCCGACATACCGGTCGGCAAAGATGGCGTAGTTGTGTTTCGATGGTTAACCGGCCAATTCAACCGGGCTGACAGTTGTTGAGCAAAATCACAAGTGAGTGATAGTATTTTTTCTATTTAATATAGAAGTGAGGGGGACGGTGGAAGTGGAACAACTCGATCGTTCCGAGAAGATACTTAGAGAAATCGGTGCGGCACCGTCAGTCGAAAGTGCTCTATCAGTGTTCCAGCGGGCTTACGATATCGATTTCGTAACCTACCATCTGGCGCTGACGGTTGCTGATGTTGTCGATACCCCTTTCGTGCGCACCACCTACAACGCCAAATGGGTATCTCGCTACTTACTGCGCGATTACGTCAAAATCGATCCAATACTTCGTGAAGGCCTCGTCCGGCAGATGCCCTTCGACTGGCGCGAAGTCGAAGTACCGAGCTCAGCCTATGGCTTTCTTCTGGACGCGCACAATCACGGGATTGGCCCTAATGGGTTCTCCATTCCTATCATCGATAAGGCGCGTCGAGCTCTCTTTTCTGTCAATTCGCACAAAGCCGGGGAGGAATGGGGTGCAAGCATCAGACAATTCTGGAATGAATGGCGGGACTTGGCGGTTCTTATCCATCACAAGGCCATCTTCGAACTTCACGGCGAGCACGACCCGGTCCCACAGCTATCCAGTCGTGAAATCGAATGCCTGCATTGGACTGCTCTTGGGAAAGACAGCATCGACATTGCTGTCATGTTGAAGCTCTCGGAGCACACGACGAGAGCCTACATCAAGTCGGCTCGGCACAAACTGGGTGGCGGTTCGATCACATTTACGATCGCGCGTGCGATACAGCTTCGACTGATCAATCCTTTTGGCAATACCCCCAATTGAGGGTACCATCGTGGGGAATTTATTGTTTCTCGTGGAAACCTCATGATGCCTCCCATCAATGATGGAGGCAAACATGTATCTTCTCTTACAGGCTCAAGAATATCACAGGCATGTCGACCTCCTCGATCAGTCCTTCCGGCTGAGAAAGCGGGTTTTTGCGGACCAACTCGGTTGGGATGTGTCAGTGTCTGGCCCGTATGAAAGGGATCGCTACGACGAACTCCACCCTGCCTATCTCATATGGTGTAGCGATGACCGGCAGGTACTCTACGGTTCGGTCAGACTTATGCCCACAACGGGCCCTACTCTTCTCTACGATGTCTTTCGCGAGACATTTCCGAATGCTTGCGATCTCGTTGCGCCCGGCATTTGGGAAGGAACCCGCATGTGTATCGATGAAGAAACTGTTGCTCGCAACTTTCCCGACATGCGTCCAGATCGTGCTTTTTGCCTGCTTCTCCTTGCGCTATGCGAAGTCGCCCTCGACCATGGCATCGATACACTGATCTCGAATTACGAACCGCACATGCGCAGGTACTATAAACGCGCCGGTGCAGAGTTTGATGAGCTTGGTCGTGCCGATGGCTATGGAAGGTTTGCGGTATGCTGCGGAGCATTCGAGGTTTCGCAACGCGTCTGCAGCCAAATGCGGTTGAGATTGCAGATTACTCAGCCCTTGTATGCAGGCAGTTCATTCGCGGCGCGGGAGCCTGAAACGCCGGTGCTTTTGACCGCTTGAACTATGGCAATCGCGCGGGTCGGGAAGGGCGTCGCTGCCCTTGTAAATGTAAGGTACTGAACGTTTTGGTCATCAGACATGAATAGCAATGGCAGAGCATTCCGGAGAATTGGGTCTATCGGCCTTGTCATCTTCGAGCGAGATGGCACCCTTTTGAGACGGAACAATCCGCCTCGGGATTTCATGCTGGGTGATATCAGCAACGACTTCGTCCAAATGCTACAGCACCTGCGACGGATCGGCGTAAGGTTCGGGTTCATCTCGGATGCAAGGGGGATGGACGTCGGCACTCACGGCCCGGCAGAATTCGGAGCCCTCACCGGAAGACTCGACAAATTGCTGCAGATCCGGAACGCGATGCCCGATTTCTGGATGACATGGGGTATTTCTCCGCAAGGAATACGAAAGATACCCCAAGCGGACGAGGCGCAACGAGGTACGGATGGATTGATCCCCGCGATGATCTTACACGCCGTTGAGTGGTATGGTGTAGACAAGAAGGACGCCATATTTGTCACCAGCACTGCTGTTAGGCTGCTTGCGGCAACCAGCGCCAACATATCGTCTATCCAGTATTCTGGATTGCCGGAGGATCGAACGATCCGGGTTTGGAGAGAAATGGAACGACAATATTTTAATCGGTCCCCGACCGTGAACGCGCAACAGCTTAACACTGAGATTCAACGGATTTTGGGACTGAGCCGCCAGTCAGCCAAATGCAATGAACAAGGATGAGTATCATCCACTCAGCGGCTCCGGTCGCGATCCTTTTCCTGAGGCGGACGAAGTTTTATCGACTTCTGTGACTCGTGAGACTGTCGCTGAGGCTTTTCACGCTTTGGATCTGGCCGATCCGCTTCCGGCCTGTCATATTCGGCGTTGGAGCGCGCGATGCGTGATTGATCAAGCGATCGGTTGTTCGAACTCTTGTTGACGACACCCTGCTCCGCAACATGATCGCGGCCGGCTGCCGATTTCGTCGCCAAACTGTTCACGCTGCTTTTCTGTTGACCCGCGGCATCACGATCGCGGTTTTTGACCACCCGTGAGTCAAGCTGCAGCCCAACGACCTTCGCAATAATCTTCGTCGCCTGTTCGAAGATCAGTCGATCGGCGGGGTTGGCGATCTTGGTGGCGAGGCTCACTGCGGTGTTCGCCAGTGTCTCCTTCGCAGCCTTCGCCTGGGCAGCGCTGATAGGTGTCGATCTCAGCATGTGCTCTTCTCCTTTCTCGTTTGTTGGGTCACGACCGGCGCGGACCGCTGTCTCAAGCCGCCGGTATTCATGTTGGAGGCCTATCGACAGGTCCTGGCTAAGTTCGCGCGCCGTGCTGGGCGCAGACCGATTCTTCCCTATCTCGTCCAACATTTTCAGAATGAGCCCAACTGCGCGCCGGCTCTGATCAAGCCGCTTTTGTGCATCCTGCAATCTGGGGGCTGTCGGCGTATCGCGGACCTTCGCCAGAACTTTGTCGACGACGTTGCTTGGGGCCGTGGCTCCCATCCGGCGGAACATTTCCCATTCCCAGCGCTTGACGGGCGGAGGGCCTGCCCGCTCAAGCCGCTTCTGACGGTCGATCGGGATGCCCCGTTCGCGTGCCTTGTCGGCGAAACGCAGCCGCCATTCCGTAAAGTCGCGGATGTTCGGATTGAGCATCTTGCCACTGGAATTTCGTAGCGCAACGATCACATGCATGTGTGGATGCTTGTCGAGAGCATTGCGATTATGGACGGCATAGGCATAACGGTGCCCGGCGAATTGTTCTCTTAGAAAATCACGCCCGGCAGAAACAAGCCGATCGCGATCGACAGTTGCCGGTCCTGACAGCAACAGGTGCATGAAATCTCGCGGCTGACGGGTTTGCATGAGGGCACCGACGACTTTCCCTTCTGCCGTCAGCTGTTTGTGATCCGCAGTGGTGATTTCGCGCCGCTCAGCGCCATGGAGGTAACGTCCGCTCCTGCCTGGACGCTCCTCGACATGCGTCGTCGTAGAAAGCGTTACCTCCGCGCCCCTGCGCTGCATGGCGTGCAGAGTTGCCGTTAACCCCTTTGGACCTGAAGAAAACTCAGCGGGGTATCGAGAAATCGGCGTAATTCCCTCCTTCCGGAGAGCTTGATCCACGCGTCCGTCGATCGCATGCGCCACGTCGAGTTCTCCTGGAATGCGATTGCTGCTGCTTCGATCCGACCTGTCCTTCTTCTCGTGAGCAATTACCAGGGCGAAATGCAATCTTGTTTGCCCGTTTACGCCATCGCTGACACTGAAGGCGTAAGTTCTTGCAGGGTCGCCGGCTTTATGGAAACCGTCGGCAGCGAGTGAAGCAAGTGCGCGGGCTACGCCTTCCCGGCGGGTGTTTTCAAGCTCGTAAGTCAGACGCAGCACGTCGCTGCTCCCCTTGCGATTGCCGAAATCCCTCTCCCATGAACGCACCGCTTGGTTTAGATCCGATACTTCGCGACCATCCTGATCGAGCGCCTTTTCTTCCTTGCTCTGGTAGGCAAGCACGTTATGGGCCGAACCCGCGCCGGCACCATAGGAAAGGACCTTCACCACCACTGCATTGTTGCCTGTAGCACGACTGATCGCCGAGGCAGCACCAGCATGTGTCGTCGACGGTCGTTTGCTCTGGCCGGCTGCCGGTCGTTTTCCCCCTCCTCCTCCGCCGCCTCCACGTCGGCGCAGATCGTCTTCGATCAAATCAAGATAGCTCGGTAGTCGCCGACCTTCGGGTCTAGACTTCGAGGGATTTCTGGAGACCTCGTTCATCGTGTTTCCTGATCAGCTCGACAATGTAAGATGACGGCCGAACAAAGGCGGCATCGCGGACGGCGTCGATGGCCCCCATCACCTCGTCCAGCTTCTGTGAAATCAACCTTGTCCCCTCAGCCAATCCGACGTCTTGCGCCAACAACTCCTCATTGCGCCAGGCAAGTTCGCGAAGAAACTGGTGCATGTTTGCCATTTGCCGATCATGTTCTTCGAGCATTGCGGGAACATGCATGATCTCCCTGGTGACGATCAGTTTGGCGACGATGTTGACAGAGACGTCGAGCCGTCCGGCTAGTGCATCGACATTGCTTAAGATGTGATCCGGCAGACGAAACATGATGGGCGGGTGTCGCATGCGGTCTAGAGCCCCCTTGCCTTCAGCGCCTCGAGGATGAGCCTGTGTGTCGCCGATGACAGTTGCTCATGGCTCTCCAACGACACTCGGAAAATCTTGGTCAACACGTCGTCGTCGATGTAGAGCGATATCCGTTTTCGTTTGCCGGACACGCCAGCCGCCTTTGCGGGCGCCGTCGCCACAGGTCGTTCCTTGCGTTCTTGCCTGGCTGGGGTGTGGGCCTTAGGTACATTGGCCGCAGAAGGCGCGGTTTCCTCTCCTTGGGCATCACCATCGGGCATGAGTGTGTCGAGGTCGATGGTCGTCGGCATATACGATGTCGCGGCCTCCTGAACATCCTTAGACTCCTCTTCGCGGGATCGGGCAAGGGCGAGAATGTTTCCGGCAGGCGTTCTTTCCCTCGACATCGTTTAGGCGGCCTCCGCCTGCAGAAGCCCGATGAACTCGTTGTTGATCCTCTTCACAAGATCGATTGCGTCAAGCACGCTTTCCGATGCCCTGCGCTTGGCCGACGGCGTCAACGACGGATTGTCTGCGATGCCCGCAAGCTTGGAGTAAAGGGAACCATAACCGGCCCCGACATCGCTGAAATGATTGCTCTTGCGCACGACCGTCTCGACCATGGGTATCCGGCCGCTCGTCAGGATGGCATGAACCTCGGGAAGGGACCGATTGTGTTTAAGGGCGATCATGTCGATGTAGTTCCAGATCGCCGCGTAGGGGATCGGTCCCCTGTCCCGCTTCCGGCCGATCTCGGTCAGGATCGTTGCCACCTTGATCGCTGAGGTCGCGGCTGTCGGTTCGGGAATGACGGGAATGAGGATTGCATCGCACTCGTGGTAAACCTCGATCGCGCGCTGATGCACGTAGCCGCCGACATCGTAGATCCGGATGTCCGCGTCTGGGGCCTTGTCGAGCCGCTCACGAAACCTGTCTCCAGGCCCTACGCGCAAATGTAACAACGTCCCGTCGGTCGGCAAAAGCCCCCGCTTCATGGAGACATTATACCAGCGCGTCGATGATTCCTGCTCGTCGCAATCGATCAGAAGCGTCCTGTGGCCTTGCTGCGCAAACTCCGCAGCAAGATTGACGTTCAGGGTCGATTTTCCGGCGCCGCCCTTGAAAGTCGATATGGCGAGCGAAAGAGGTTTGACTGTCATGAAATCCGCACCCTTTGAGCCGAAGCCGATGTTACGATCAACCGATCCCGCTCACGCGCACACGTTCGAAAGCGGAAGATCGAAATCCGTTCAATTCGGCAAGTTGCCTTCGTTCTCCACATGACAAGAGGGAAACGCGTTCTTTACCGGCCGCGAAGCTTTGCTAGTGCTTCATCCTGACGTCGGGCTGCGATGACCCCCTCATTGATCCGCATAATGTCGCGCTCACGTAATGCCTCGGTAAGTGGATCTCTCACTGGCCAGAAACGGAGAATTGGCAGGATAAGCAGCAAGAACGCGGTGATTGTCGCAGCCTTGAACCATGCCGATCGCTCATTGAGATCCGAAGCCCACTGCCAAATGTTCTCGGTCGTTTCAAGCGGCAGAAAGGCATAGGAAAACGTCAAGACTACCCAGTAGCCGACGAAGGCCGCAACCAGAATGCATGCCGCTGACACCAGTAGAAAACACGCAATCCGGATCAACAACCAAACAGCACGGAACGGAAGTGTGAAGACCGTGAGTGCCTTCCGATACATTGCCATCCTCTTATCCCCACACACAAATCGAACGTCTGAACAACCTTACCTCAGTTTTCAAAACTTTTCCATACTTGCACTACAGTACAATTTCGTGCATGTTCAAAAAAGTCAACAGGTGACGGATGCGAACATGAAGAATGGCGCATGGCGATTTTCTCGCCGCCTCATTTACAGCCTTTTGGGTGCTCTGGTCGCGCTGCCCGAGACGGTCAGGGCGGACATGGCTGAAGAGTTCGTCAGCCACTACCAGCAGGCTTATGTACAGGGGCGAGACCTGATCCCCGCATCGCCGACACCATTCGACACGTCCTCGATCATAAGGCGACTTGATCTTGAAAGTGTCACCCCAAAAGCGGCGTTGAGCGGCAGCGCATTTTTCGCAGCGGATGGAACGATCATCAAACTTGCAGGGGTTCAAGGCTGTCTGTCGACCGAGCCGCTCGAATATGCGGGTGTCATTGCCACGTGTACCATTATCTCACTTGCAGCGATGACGGCGACCATCGGCGAGGTACAGGCTATCGCTGGCACTGCATTCCCCTGCCATGAACTTGGACGGAACTCCGGCCAGCCGACGGTACGATATGCGGAATGCTTTTTCATGGACGGAGACACGGTGCGGTCGCTCTCTGAGGTACTCATCAGCAAAGGCGTAGCGTTTGCTTTCCGTGATCGTACTGGCCAGCCGATCTTCCCGGAATATGCTCGGGCGGAACAAGTCGCGCGAGGAGCGAAAACTGGTATCTGGGCCAGCGCCCATTTCTTCCATCCCTACGGTGAGCGTTACCGCGCCAATCCGACAATGCACTGATGCAGATCGGAACCTTGATGCTTATTTCCACGATCGCAGTCTCCGGCTTCTACGCAGGCTTCGTCATAATGCCGATGCTGGCCGGCAGTGAAGCTCCACATACGCAACCGCCTTGGCTGCCCGTCGTCCCCGTTCAGACCTCGCAAGCTGACGCTCCTGCCACGGAAGACGTGGCGCTTCCGCCATCTTCCGCGTTCGCACCATTCCCGACGCATGCACAGTTCGAGACCGGCGATAGCTGGGTCTCAAACGGGCAACGATATCGGCTCTATGGGCTCCAGTCATGCCTTCGCGGGACCGCCGTTACCGTATCCCAGGGAAGCTCGCGCGACTGCGGTGAATTCAACGTGATCATGATGCAGGCGTTGGTCAGGGACACAAAGCCCGTCTGCGCAACCATTCAGATGGTCGACCAGAACAATGCCGTGGTTGCATGTCAGACGACTGCCGGGGAGCACCGATATGATCTTGCGACCTACGTTATCGCGCAAGGATGGGGATTTGCGGCAGTCGACAGCACCGGCCAGGTTATTGTTCCCGGATATAGGGTCGCTGAGGAAAGCGCCCGCAACGCCCGCGCGGGTCTTTGGGGCTATCCAGATATGCCGCACCCTGTCCCTGTTCTGATGCAACAAGCGGGAGTGTCGCGATGAAGCTTGCCACCATCTCGACGATTGTCCTCGCTCTCATCCCGACAGGGACGCTGGCGCAAGCCCGCCCATCCGACGTTCCCCGTCAGATATACGGCAAGGTTCAGGTCATTGATGGCACCACATTCGAGTTCGTCAAAACGCGTCAGCTTATCCGTTTGGCTGGATATGAAGCCCCCAGACTGGCGCAGAACGCAACGACCGAAGGTGTGACATGGCCTGTCGGTCAGGTCTCGCGTGCCTGGATGATCCTTCGGACGCTTGGCCAGGACGTTAACTGCGCGCCTATCGGTCGAGACAGCAACAAGAACCTGATCGCGCATTGTTTTGTTGGTGAGACAAATCTGGCAGCGACGGCAATCGCGGAAGGGATCGGCTACGCCTTCAACTATCGTAATGAACCCCAAGTCCCTGCCTATTTCGATATTGAAAGAAGGGCGAGAGGGCTCGGTTTCGGCATCTGGTCGTCGCCTGACCTGTCTCCTCCCTGGCTCTACAATGCATCGCCAGAGCCTGGTGATCTGTCCGATGGCCCCGCGTCAGCCACAGAAGAGGGGCTTCCCCTTCCCCTACCCGTCACTCCCGACAAAGCACTGTCGTTCACGCAGGTGCACGGAGGTTAAATGAAACGCCCTTTCGAAACTTCGACCGTTATTGCCATTCTACTGGCTGTTTCTCCTTTTGCCGCCGGCGCCCAGGACGGCGCCACCCAAACCCAGATCGAGCAACGCGATCCGGACTTTTGCGGCGCGGGTGGTGCTGGTTGCGATCCGGCAGACGTGCAGCAATGGAAGGCGGTTGGCAACAGGCTTGCAGACCTGTCTTCGGCCGACCTCAGCCAATACGCCTACGCCTGCGCCAAGCATCGCGAATGGAAATCGGAGTGTGAAACCAATCCGATCGCGATCCTGAAACGCCTTGGGATCGAAGGATATTGAGGTTGCCGATGAAGAAGCTCGACTACGGATCGCTTATCGCCGCTGGCATTGCTTTCCTCGTGGGATCTGCTGGCGGGTACACGATCAACGAGTCTGTACGGGCCGACACGATAGTGGAACTTGAACAGGAGGTCGCGCGGCTGGAGAGTGAGCTTCAACGGCAGCCGGCGTTTGACTTTCCCGACGACAGGCAAGCGAGTGCTGCGATCGCCAAATCGGGCCGCACGATCCGTATCTCGGAGTGCAAACCTCGTCAGGCCGTACCTGGTGTCACCTGTACCGGCATCATCACAACAACAAGCGGTTCCTTCGCGGGTACGACGCAGCCCGGCACCCTGTCGTTCGCGAAAATCGACAACACCTGGGTTCAAATCCAGTAAGCCACTCAAAGGAGACGCACTGTGAAGGCGATCGTGTTATTGTCCGCTGGCTTGATAGGTGCGCTTTCGGCGGTGCCAGTAAAGGCCGAAGACGCTGAATGGGGATGCCAGGTTCTGCTGTGCGCCGCATCGAAAAACCCATCCTGGCACGGTATCTCCTACTGCGTGCCGCCAATGCGCAAACTCATCACCGCCATGTCCAGACCCGGCTTCTCCTGGCCCATCTGCCACGAGGCGAAGGCGGGAAAGCCTGGTCATGAAACCTACGAGGATTGCCCTGCTGGCACCACGGTGGGCTACTCCTCGCGAGGTGGCGACAACAATTGGCGGGGAGAACCTGATCAATGCATCGAAACGGTCAATGTCTGCCGGGCATCGGGTCAGCACGATGGCAATACCAGCTCAGCAGGGTTGACGAACAATCGGCGATTCGGCCGGGATGGCGAAAGCTGCATCCAGCAGATTGCCACTCCGCGCCCTCACCGCGCGGATCCCTACTATTTCGATATTCCGAACGACAACGGGGCGAAAGAAAGGTTCTGGTTTAACCTGAACCACTAGGCTTCTCCTGCCGCAGCTGGGGCGACCACCGCATCACGAGTCGGTCGCGGCGCCTCTCTGTTTCTTTCGGCGGGCTTTCCAAACCGCTATCCGATGGAGGTCGGCGTCAGTGATCCTGAGCAAATCCTCGATGACGACATTCCACTCGCGCTGCATCTTGTCGAGTGTCGATAGTTTGACGTCTCGCATGGCACGCGTCACCTGCGATATGTATGCTTCGTGTACGCCGAGCTGCTCAGCAAGCTCCCGATTCGTCAATTTGCGCTCGGCCTTCAATCGTTCGAGACCGATAGCAAGCCTCTCCTGGAACGACAACGTGTCGATCGTCGAAATGTCCACGGCCTCCACCGGGGGCTGGCGTTTCAGACGGGGCATTGGTCGCCACCCCCAGCCCCGATCGGACTTACGCGGCGACAGACAAACATGCCGCCAAGGTAATGGCAGGGCGCACTCCGATGGCGCATTGGAACTCTCCTTGAAACTCTTGTGCTCATCCGTCACCCGATATCGACCAAAAACTACACCGTCCAAGCGTAAACCAATTGTTGTCCCTAGTTCAAATTGGGCATTTCACAACCCCGTTACGCTTCGTACACCGGCACGATCCGCCCATGCAAGCGGAGCTGCTGGGACCGCAGGGCCGGAGGAAGGTCTGCATCCTCCTGGTTCGCAAAATTCATGCGCATAGTTGTCAGGAACGGCCCCGCTCACAGCTTGGCAGAGCTTACCGAGGAAGAGGCCGCAGCGCTTCGGGCGTGGTATGGTAATGCTGCTTCCAATGCTGAGAAGTTAATCGCCCTCGCTGTGATCCGGCAAGCCAAGGTGATGAACGGCTGGATCGAGTGCGATTGCCTCACCGGTCGGCTCCAGCCCCTCCTCGCTCCGATCCGGCAACAGCACACCTATACGCTGCGGCGATTGACGTCGAAAGACGAAGACCCTGTTCGCCATAAGGAGCGGCCAAACCACACAATCAGTTGCCCTTTTCACGTGGATAAGGACGCCACGCCAGCGCTCATCGATCGTAGCTACCACATTCGGCCTCTCCGAAAGTCCGATCGGAGTTACATCGACGCATTGCCGGCCATTCCCGACCGTCTTGCTGACGTCGCCGAGCACGACGTCAATCGCTCGACGGAGCGAAACGACAGACCGTCGAGGCTCGGCGGCATCCTGTGGCGGTTGCTCGACGACGCTGGTGTGAACGTCGTTTCTCCCCTGCAGGATGAGTACGATCTGACACTAAGAAATCAGTTGTCAAAGCTGCGCGCCGCCGCCAAAGAACTTCGAGTCTTGAGAACATGGTCATTTAATGCCCTGCTGTCGACGTGGGCGGCCGATTATTGGGCAACTGACAGCCGCTGGCAACGCCTGCTCGAAACCTCGCGTCCAGACTGGCCCGGAACGCTTCGTCGCACGGGCTTCATGCTGCTGTATGCGAAATCCATATCCGTTCAGACAATCTTGCCGGCATCGTCCTCGCGACCAATCGACGTGATCGGGAAAGTGCGGCAGCCGTTGCGCGGTGACCCGGCGGGGCGCGGCCCATTCCTTACTTTGCTGAACGTGGACTTCGGCGACGATGACGAGGGACCAGCCAGGGCTGTCCAAGCCTATGCCCAGCCGGTCTACAATGGCGACACGTTGTATCCGGTGGAATCCGGTTTTGAAAGAGATGTGTGCCATCTCCTGTTCTGGCTTCAGGGGTCCCTGTTGGAAGGCGTTCATGATCTCCGTATCAAGATCACCAAGCCGCTTTTTGCGACCGAAACACCGCTTGGGCCCTGCCGGCCGGATTTCATAGTTGAAGCAACTTACAAGGAACATACGCCCGCAACTTTGATCGTCGAGGCCTTCGGCATGGAAACTGATGAGTATCGCGAGGCCAAGGAAAAAACCGTTCCGCGCATGAAGCAGCTCGGACCGATGTTCAGTATCTTTCCCGAGGATCTAACGGAGGCAAATGCGCAAGCGACAGCGAAGCGCCTGCAAGGTTGGGTCATCGACAATGTCCGGCACGTGTGAAGCGTAATTGCAAGGATTTCAGGGATGCGCAACAAACCGTCAGGCAGGCTATGGACTGATTTTCAGCTTAATAATATCAGGCTATAGCCGTGTTTTGATACTTTCCATTTCACGTTATAAGCTGATCCCAGGTTTGTGGAAATCAGGCTATGGCCTGAGGTGGCACTGGCAGGCAGGGCAACGTGAAAAGCGATGCCCGCAGGGGAGCCCGACTACGGCTCGACGAGAGGCTCGACGGACTTAGGCCGACCGACCGCTCAAAGGCGCCGCCGAAGGGCGGGTGCGCGCGTTGCGCGATGCGATCGGCATGACTGGGGCGCAACTCGGCGCGCGAATGGGCATCCGGCCGCAAACCGTCGAGACGATCGAAAAATCCGAGGCGGCAGGTACGATCCAGCTGAACACGCTGCAGCGGGCGGCCGAGGCGCTCGACTGCACTCTCGTCTATGCACTCGTCCCGAACACAGCGCTCGAAGCGATGGTCAATGCGCGCGCACGCAAGATCGCGGTGCGCGAACTGCGGCGCGTCGCGCATACGATGCGGCTGGAAGCGCAGGGCACGGACGATGCCGATCTTGAAGCAGGTATCCAGACCTATATCCGCGACCGGCTTTCCGACCGTGATCTCTGGAACGAGACATGACCGATCTCTTTCAAAAGCCGGAGGATGCGAGGCCGCTCGATCCGCAGGAACGCGAGGCCCTGCTGCAGAGCTGGATCACGCACAGGAAGGACCTCAACGAAGCCGAGCAGGAGAACATCGTCGAAGCCGCCGCTATCAATGGCTGTAGGTCAGCCCTCAACGAACTGGTCGGCTCTATGGATACTCATCCAGCTCGCGCTTTGCCGCAGCAAGGAGGGCATCCTGAACCGCCACCAGCATGTCTTGAGGGCAACTCCCAAACATGCGCGTTACAAGTTCGTCCGCGAGATCAGACAGTGTTGGCTTAAGCCTCTTTGGAAACAGATGGTCGATTTTGCTCTCGTCAGCACCGAGGCGCCTGAGCTCGGCGCGCATCGTTCTCAGTTCCATTTCGCGCTCCTTCACCATCAGCCAGAAGCCCGGGTCGGCACGGGCCGCGGAAACGATTCGTTCGAGATGCCGTTCATCGGCGATATGAAGCGCCGACAGGCGCTCGATTTTGGCCATGGTTGGTGTTCTCCTGATGCTCGGGCACCGCGACCTGACTTGGTCTAGCCCTGTGAACTACGATTGATCTGAGGCCAGCCAGCTACTCGTTCCCCGGCATGCTATCGGGCGCCGCACCATCTTCGCGCAAAGGATCGCGCGCAGTGTCTGCGAACTCGCGTAGCCATGCCTTCGAACTGTCCTCCGTCAGCTTGCCTGAGAGAGTGTCTATGAGGAGTTCAACGTCCGCGTTCAGCGTTTGTGGCTCAACCACATTTTCCGCAGCCTGCAGGAAGATGATGTCATTCAAAGCCTGAAGTTCGCCTCCGAATGCTTCTCTTACTTCCTGGCGTCGGAGAATAGGAGAACCGGATGCGCCATCCGGATAATTCTGCCGCCTTGTCGGAGATCCCAGGTAGAAAGATTGGCCAAGCTTTTCTTCATCGACATCGAGATCAATGTTATCGGCGTTTTTGACGAGGGCTTCCTTCGGCTCACCACGTTTCTCTCTCCGGCCAGCCGCGCTATGCGAGGGTTTACGTCCCGGCTGTGGCTCATCGCCAAATTCTTCTTCTCCTAGGCCTGCGGCGCGAGTCTCATCGAGGTCCAGACGGCGACGCAGCTCGTCAAGAGAGGAAATATAAACGTGACGAACGCCGTCCTTCACGATGTAGCGAAGATCTTGCGGCTTCCGGACCCGCTCGATGGCAGCCAGATCGATGTCAGCTCCGAATTTCAAGCCGGCCTGATCGCTGGGCGCGGCTATATCCGGTGCGGCTGGCGTGACGGACCCGAGGCGGTCACTGTCGGCTATCGTCCACTCAACAGGCTTCAGACAGGGTTTCGATACCATCTTGAACTTGCGGACTTTCGCGAACATACGCTCGCCCCCGGCGTCCAGTTTCATGATCCGCATCAGCGGCATGCCGGTGACCTGCAGGATCGCCTCTTCCGGTTTCATCATCATCAACGTGTTCAACGGAAGGAGATCGACTGACATCGGCACCTTCGAGATTGATCGCTGACGACGGCCATGGCGATGGGAATAGGACGATTGTTCGACCCATTCCGTCGTCTTTCCGGCCGCGAGCGAGACCGCCATTGCATCGTCCTGGTTCTGGAAGTTCATGAAGACCTTGATCGTCGACGCTCCCATCAGAATCTTCTGTCCGGACCGCTGGTACAATCGCTCCAGCTGGGCACCGTCCTGAAGGATAAAGACGAACCGCACCCCGTTCTTGCGGATCAAGGGGGCGAGCGTCAGCACCGTGTCAATGCGGCCACCATTGCCAAACTCGTCAAGCATCATCATCACTTCGTGCTCGCCATCGGGCAAAGGACCCATTTGAACCAGCTTGTCGGCCATTTGCTGGATGAACATCGAGATCAGCCGCTCATAGATCTGGATGGCATTCCAGTCGGCCTGGATATAGATCACCAGCTTGCGCTTCCGTATGGTATCGACCGGAATGGTGGTGATTGATGTCAACGCCTCCACGAGCGGGTTCTGCAGGAAGTTGAGCTTGGCGACGATTTCGGCCGCGATCCCCTCACCCAGCTTTTCGTGCCGGCCGGCAAATTTGGTGAGCTGCATACGGGTCTGGTCGGAAAGGACCGTTTCGTAGTTCTCCAGCAGCTGAACAATCGCCGTACGCTCGTCGGACATCGAGTTAAGGATACGGTACAGCTCGCTTAGCGACTTGCGGGTGTCGGGGCATTCGAGCACGAAGCCAAGCATGGCGGTGAGCAGAATCCGGGCGCTCTCCTCCCAGAAATCGGAAGAATCGGAGCGAAGCCGCTCCGGCAGCAGCATCTGCGTCAATTTCTGGAGGTCGGTGATGCGCTGGTGTGGATCCGTACTGATCAGGTCAAGCGGGTTGTAACCGTCGGTAAATTTCGATCCTGGCGCCAGCAGAAAAGTCTCGAATCCCTTGTCCTTCAGAAAACCGGAGGTCTCCTCGAACAGCTCACCGCTCATGTCGAGCACCACCTGCGAGCCCTCGAAACTCATCATTGAGGGGATAACAAAGCCACGCGACTTTCCCTGTCCGGGGGAGCCGATCAGCATTACATGCTGGTCACCATCGTTGCGAAGAAGAAGTCCTTGCTTGAGACCAAGCACGATCCCGTGTTTGTCGCGCAGGCGAAAGTCTGCCGCATCCTTGAGGGTGGCGAGACGGGCACTGCCCATGATCATCCGCTGACGTTTCTGGATTGCTGCACCAATCGGAAACCCCACCAGCGCGCCGGCGGCGGCGAGCCCCACGAGTGTAGCCTGGACCGTCTGCCGGGAAGGCCGCTGATAGACCCCGGCTGTATCCGTCGTTCCGAACGGCGCCTGATACATTGCGGCAAGATGGCTGCCGTAGTAGCTGGCGATTTCGGCATGTTCGCCAGCCTTCGTGGCGACGAGATAAAAGGCAAAGCCGTAGATAAATGCGCCAGCCCAGGAGGCGGCAAAGATCAGCGCGGTCAGCGCAATCAGGCTGAACATCGAACGGACATGCAGGAGATAAAGGATCTTGCGGGACAGCGCCCTGCCGCCCTTGAGCATCCAGATGCATATCAGGAAGAACAGGAAGGGTGATGCAAGCGTGAATGCCAGAAGCGACAAACCAAGCGTATTGCGCGTATGGATGATCGACCAGGTGTAGCGAGCGGCATCGGCGAACCGCACGTGGCCCACATAGTCGAAATACGACAGTGAACCGAAGGAAACAACATAGGCGTCGTAGATCAAAGTGAAGAAGGCCAGCCATATGCAGACCACGCCAACCAGCGCGACAGGCAGTGTGAGAAAAGACAGTTTCTGGAGACCCGTCCATTTCGGGCGATCAATCTCTCCGTCCGTGAATACGCTGGCCATGTTCATCAACCTCGTCGGCAAAATAGATCTCGCTGACACCGCGCCCGCCGGCGGCATCGCTCTTCTTCAACTGGACTACGATCGGGATGATCGAGCGGATGTAGCGGATGATATCGTCGCGTTCCATGCGGACATTGCTGTTGAGCACCAGCGTCGACAGCCGGTTGAACGCATGATGCGGCGAGTTAGCGTGGATCGTTGACATCGAGCCGGGGTGACCGGTGTTGATGGCATTTAGAAAATCAAACGCCTCGTCGCCCCGCAGCTCGCCCATGAAGATACGGTCGGGCCGAAGGCGAAGCGCTGTCGCCAGCAGGTCGCCCATCGTCACCCTCGCCTCCCCTTGTCCGCCCTTCGATACCAGCAAAGAAACGACATTTTCCTGGCGTGGCTCCAGTTCGGCCGTGTCCTGCATGAGAATGAACCGCTCATGGTCGGGGATTGCGGTCAGCATGGTATTGAGGAAGGTTGTCTTTCCGGTGGAAGTCCCGCCCGAAATCAGCATGCTTCGATGATTGGTGGCCGCCAGTTTCAGAAAATCGCGCGTCTTTCCGATCCGCAACAGTCGCGAGAGCTCGATATCGACATCATCGAGATAGTCGTCGCCGGTTACCTTTGTGAAGCGGAAGGCGCCCGCTTCCTCATAGTCGTTGAGGTCGAACCGGCGGATAAACTGCTTGCGGATCGAGAAAGCGTGACCGGTCGCCGAGGTCGGGCTCAAGACAAACTGGACGCGTTCGCCTCCCGTCAGTGTCGCCGAAAGAAGTGGATTTTCGGCATTGATCGTCTGCTTTGTGAAGGAGGCAGCGCGGGAAGCCATGTGCCGAATGACATCCTGATCAAGACCATCAATCTGGTGGCGTACCATCCGGAGCTGCCCGATCTTCTCCAGCCAGACCTCGTTGCTGCGCTGGCAAGAGATTTCGACCACAGCGGGATCATCGAGGAATGACCGGATCGGTTCGAGCGCCTCAGTCAGAAAGTGCTGTTCGGCGGAAATCTGGGGGCGCGCATTCATTTGCCGTATCTCACCTTGCGCAACCGCTCGAACTCTTCGCGGACCGGGTCAGGATAAAGGCCGGCGAAATCGAGGTCGCGCGTCACGAAGACATTGATATCCGAGCCCTGCGGAATGTGGATGGTCGGACGGATGTTGCGGGAATCCTCGAACGCTGTAGATGCAATTTGCTGGATACCCGATGCGATGGTTTCCGCCGCAATCGCACGGGCACGGTCCTGTGAGGTCTCACCGTTGTCCTGCGGAATGCGGGTGACACTGCCATTGTCGTTGACGATGGTGATGTAGCGATCTTGCCTCTGGCCAAGCTGAGCGATGTATTGTGTCGCGCCACCGATCAGCGTCATAAGGGCCGGCGGTCCGAAGCGTTCCCAATTCTTTCTGTCGACCATGCCGGTCATGCCCGAACGGCCAAGACGGTCAGTCCCATAGGAACCGAGCTGCACCGAGACGCCATCGCCGCGGATCATCCGCGTCCAGACAATCAGTATCCGCTCCTGCCCCCTCTGGACGCCGGACTTATAATCACCGATCAGCGAGGATCCAGCGGGGATAAGAATACGACGGCCATCGAACGAATAGACATCCTCACGCACAATCCCTTTCACCATGCCGGCGAGATCGGAGTTGATGGCTGTTTCGAGCGTGCCGCGGATCATCGTGCCCTGCGGTATCCAGGCATCGGTCCGGCGATTTTCTGTGGCGACCGACACCTCCACCCCCTGTCCGCCCATCGCCTTCAGGAAGGCGCGATCGCCATCGACAGCCCCGCCGCCATCTCCAGTAACGGTATTTGATGCGCTCGCCGTGCTATTTGCCCCAAACGGACCTGAGCTAGAAGCGTCGGACGACGTCGCCGAAGCGCTTCTCGTCTGGTCAGATTGATCGAAGACCATGGCGGAGGAGCGGACGCGCTCCAGCAACTTCGCCTTCCGCTCCAGCTCGATGCATTTCGGGTCGTCGGGATTTTTGCCCCGGGAGCAATCGATGTCCGCGGGCGGTACGACGGGGGCGGCGGCCGGCACCCGCGGCGCCGGTGGTGGCGGAGGCGGAGGTGGTGCTGCCGGGACTTCGACCGTGGGGAGCGGTGGCGGTGACGGCGTCCGGAACCCTTCATTTCTCGGCGTCTGGACCGGGCGGAATTCTTCACGAGGCGTCGTGTCGATCGGCGGCTCTGCCTCCCCGCCCGCCAGGAGAAAATAGAGGACCACACCAACGCCGGCTATACCGGCGGCGACTGCGAACGGGCGCATGAGGCCTATACCACCGCGCCTGACCTGTCCGCCGATGGACGTATCAGTGTCGATGGAATGGTAGTTGGGATCCGACATGAGCGCCTCCTATCTTGATTGCGATTGTTGGTTGGATGTCCCGCTGCCAATTCGCTTCGGCGATACCGCGCCCTCGATCGGCGCCGGTATATCGGCAGGCGTAGTCCTCAGATTGAAAAGGCAGGTCTCGGCTTCGGTCCCAAAGCGCAGCGTCCATTGCCGCGAGACCTTGTCGATAACGATGTAGTCGGCCTCGCGGCGATAATTCACCAGGCTCTCGCGCCGTCTGCCATCGACGATGAAGATTGCCGGGATGTCGCCGGTGAATTTCATGAAGGTCTTCAATCCATCGTCGAAGACCCAGAGCGGTTTGGCTCCGTCACTGCCCTTGAACCCGTAGTCGTAATTGACCTTGTCGCGGCGGATGTTCTTGATGTTCGGATTGCGCTGGGCTGCCTCAGCCTGTTTCCAGAGCTCCGCCGTGCCTTTGAGGCCCGCATCCTCGGGATAGGTGAACCGCAGCTTGAAAGTCTGGTTCTGCATCGCCTTGCTGTCGTTGACACGCAGGTCAAAGGAGTAGGTCCGCTTCGTCGTGACCACCGACAGGTTGGTGGCCGCATCCTTCTCCATCGGTTTCAGGGTGAGCGAGCGCCGGTCGGCCGAGGTGAGGATCTGCCAGGAGACGGTGTCACCCGCGACAACCTGCGTTATGTCCTCATCCGCGCCGAAGAGGATCGTCGTCACCAGCCCGTAGGTGCCCGTCACGAGGAAGACTTGCTCGGCCGAATAGGGAAGTGAGCGGATTCTCGGGTCGAAGCGACCCGGCCTGGCAACCAGTTCAGCATGCGCAACCAGTGGACCCAGCAGCATGAACAAGGACATTGCAACCGTCCGCCGCATCATGGCGCGACCCCTGACGGCATGGTCTCGGGCACTCTCGCATACTCGGTCACGACAAAGCCGAGAGGATTAAAGAGACGGACCCGGTTACTGGCGGAAAGGTTGATCTGCCGGTAGCGTATCGTCGCCGACCAGCGCGTGATGACATCGCCACCACGGCGACGTTCCCTTGTTTCAAAGCGAACAGCCATGGTCGACGGATTAAGCGGATTGACCGAGAGGATTTCCGGGCGGATTTCTCCGGTTGCGCCGAGCATCTTGACCGGCCCCCTCGGATTGGAGGGGTTCATCCAGGCCTCGTAGTCTTTGAAGGCCTGCGAACCGGGTTCCGACCACAGCGCAATCATGTCGAAATTATCCGACAGGTAGCGGGGATCGTAGGTTTCGCGGCGGATCACGTAGTTGCCAGCGAAAGCCGCGCGCACGGCCTGATTTTCCGAGACCGTCGCACGGTCTTTATCGAGCGTAGTCACCGTCTCCATGTAACCGGTATTCCGGTCGACGATCAGCGGTACGACCTCGGTGCGAACGAGCGGAAAGAGTTGCGCCACCGAAAAAGACAGCACGCCTGCAACAGCCCAGCCGGCCACGGCAAACCCCAGCAGGATGATGCCGATCAATGTGCGAAGCGAACGGTTCTTCTCACCCCAGGAAAGGTGCTGGTCGTAGATGTCCTGCGGCCCGACAACCTGGTCGGTTGGTACGGCTCGCAACTGCCTTCTGAACAATGCCACGTTCTATCCCCAAAATCATGATCGTCGTTAGGTTTGCGAGCTGCGTCGTCGGTCAGACCCGGCTTCCATATGGATAAGCTGGATTCGACCCGCGCATTTCTCGCCTCATTCACCGCTGCGCCGGCGCATGGTGAGCATCCGGCCGAGCGCTCCGGCACCCGCCATCGTGCCGCGGCCGGCAAGTGCCGCCGCCGTCAACGCGCCTTTTGGCCCTGCCATCATGCCAAGGGCCACTGCGGCGGCCTGCCCGCTTCTGGAAGTGCTGGAACCGAGTCTCGCGCGAGCCGCGCCGTATATCGTGCTGGCGCCGCCTCCGCCGGGCGTACCTGACGTCATCGTGCCGTAGGCAAATGTTCTCGCGAAATCAGGAACCTCGAAAATGAAATAGGAGATCAGCGCCAGGTAGAGCACCATCGCCAGCACGATCGCGAGCGCATTTTCCTTGGTCGCCATGTCGCCACTGATCGTGTCCATCATGCCGATCAGAAAGCCGAACGACAGCCCGGCCATGACATAGGTGAAAAGCAGCATGAACATGCCGTAGGCGATACCCCTCACCCATGCATCGAAGACGAAACGCGTGATACCGAAGAAATAGCAAAGGATGGCGATCGGGCCGATAGCCAGCATGACTGCGGTGATCATCTTGGCGAACAGCGTCACGCCGGTCAGGATGAGCAGCATCGGCAGCAGGCCAAAGACCAGTACGATGAAGACCACCACTGCACCGGTAACGTTCGGCAGCCATCCGGATTCATAGGAATTGAACAGCTGCATGGCGAAGTCGTAGACCTTGCGCGACATGCTGGCGACTTGGCTGGCAAGATCGGAGCCGGCGGATTGCCCTCCCATCGCCGAAGAAATGGCAGCCCCAAGATCCTGCGGTGACGTCAGCACGAACTGGCCGATATTGTCGTAGAAGGTCGCCCAGGACATGACCAGCGCATAGGCAAGCGCGAGTTTCGAGGCCGTGATCGCCATATCCTGAAGAGATACGCTCGACAGGCCGAGCGCGCCCCAAAGAAAGTAGAGAATGAGAAACAGCGCCAGGATAGACGAGACCAGATTGCCGTTCTCGGCGAACAATCCCCAGGCCCTCTCAAGGGATGCCTCGTTGATCTTGTCGAAGTATGAGAGTGCGTCGCCATAAAAATTGACCGCATAGCTGACCGGATCCATCATCCCCCCTGAAAGGAGTTGACGGGTCGCATCGGACCGCAATCGTTGTTGACGATGTCCGCGAGCGCTTGCTCCGGTGCGGTCGACTTCCGCCCTGTCTCGTAGGCGAGAGCCGGTATGGGGTTCTCATCGGCTGAGCATTTCGCCAGCTGTTCGAACTTGCCCGCGCATCCGGACAAGATGATAAGGGCGAAGACCGGAGCCTGGAGAAATCTCACTGGTTCTGCTCCTCGAATGCCTGTAGCTGGTCGCGAATCGAAGATTCGCCCGCGCCACCACTGCCATCGCGCATCACGCTGTCGGGAAGCGTTGCGAACGTCTTGAGGTTCTGGGATGAGGTTGCGAGGGCCGCCTTATACTGCTGGTTCAGCAGCATCACCTGGTTGTTGAGCGAGCCGACGGCCTCGTTGGCGGTCTGGTTGCCCTGCAGCACCATCTGCGTGTTCTGTTCGAGCGCGCCCTTCAGATCCTGTGCCGTGCCGATCTGCTCCGTCGCCTGCATGAAGGCGTTCTGCCGGTCCTTGGTGGCGCTGTTCATCGCGTCGGTAAGGGCAGTCAGCGTCGTCAGCGCGTTGACGCCTTGCGAATAGGCTTGATTGGCGCCTGAAAGCTCGCCTCCCTTGACGGTATCGACAACCATTTTCACCAGATTGAGCCCATTGATCAGCTTGGCGGCGGTGTTTTGGAATTCACCGCTGATGCCGCCGAACAACGCTTCGTTTCCCGACAGGATGCTGTTGAAATCAGGCGCCTGGCCCATACTGAACCCATTGCCGGTGGCGAGCTTGGCAAACTGGCTTGCATCCTGTGACCGGTCGCCAGTAATCGCCTGAAGCGTTTTGATCGTATTGTCCTTGACGATCGACGTGTCGCCCTGGATCTGCTTCGAGAGCTTTTCGATCTCCTGGCTTATCGCGATATTGGCCGCGTCTTTGACCGGGACCTGCGCAAAGGCGTGCGACACAGTGGTGATGCTGAGCGCTGCGGCAACAACGATTTTCTTCATCTGCCTGTCCTCTCTCTCTCTTCCTGTTCAATTTGCCGTTGGCCTGGCGTCGACGACTGTCACGAGCCCGAGCGCCGGATCCTCCAAAACCGAGAAGGTCGCGACATCGCCAGTGGCGCGTGCCTGCTCCTGAAGGTCCTCGAGCCAACGCTTGATCTGATCTGTGGTGGCGGTTGTTGGCACCGCAAAGCATCGGGTGCTGCCGGTATCAATGACTGTCGAGGGGCACTGGACTTCAGCCATGACGAGGGAACCATCGTGGTCCTTGGCGTTGCCGCCTCCCGAGCCGCGCAAGGCCGCAGAAGAAGACTGGAGCCCAGCCTGTAGACGCTGCAAATATTGCTGGTTTGCCGCTAGCGATTTTCCCAGAAGCTCGTTCCAGACTGAACCGCGTTCGACCTGCGCCTGAGTATTGCGGTCGACCGCCTTTTTCAGCTGCTCCCCGCATCCGCGCGCATCACTGACGGTTTCCGTCTCGACATCATCGCCCGACGGGGTCCGGTCGCCGTTCTCAGCCTTGTTCCGGCTGTAGTAGGCCGAGACTTTTTTGACGTAGTCTTGTGTCTCGGGAATATTGGGTATCCTTCCGTTCTGGAGGGACTGACGATAAGGCCCGGCATTGTATCCAGCGGCGATCAGGTCGTAGCGATTGCCGAACATGCCCTGCAGTTGCTTGATGTATTTGACGCCGCCGCGGATATTGTCGCGCAGGTCGTAAGGGTTGACGCCAAGTCCCGCCGCAGTCCCAGGCATCAGTTGCATGACGCCGGTCGCGCCAACCGGCGAGCGCGCCGATTGGCGGAAGCGTGATTCCTGCTCGGCAATCGCCAGCGCAAAATTGGGATCGACCCCCTGGCGGATGGCCTCGTCCGCCACCATACGGGCGACTTCCTGCTGGCTATGCGTGCGTTTCGACGGGCTGGCAGGCGTGGTCTCACCGGCCATGCCCTCGGCCGAGCAATCCGCCGGCGCGCCGGAGCCCTGCCCGGGCGCAACGCTGTCGGTCGTTCCGCCTGACGCACCCTTCAACCCTTGCGTATCCGACTGATAGGTCTTGTACCAGTTCTCCGTCGCCTCCTGGATATTGCGGCGGGCATTGTCGATTACCGGGACCTGCGCGACCGCAGCGACCGGTGTAAACATGCTGGCCAGTACCACGGCACCGACGGTCGCCAACTCAGGAAGTCTTGCGTTTGTCATCGGACACATCCCCCTCCCAGTCGCAGAATTTCGAAAGCCAGGTCTTCGGATCGTTGCCATATTCGTCGAGCAGCATCTCGACCTCGCGGACGGTCTCCTCGCGACCGGACAGGACCTTGATGAACTCCGGCATGTGGGACATGTCGACACGGGCGATGACGCTGCTCTTTGCCTGCTTGATCAGCATGAAGCGCGAGGCCGGATCGCCATTCTTGACCCAATCGAATTCAGCCCTGGAAAGACCGAAATGCTCCATGTAGGAGTTTTCGTCCGCCTTCGGATTGGCAAAAAAGATGTTCGTCGACGTCTGTTCAATGATCGTCCGGCTGACGCTCGACTGCACCACGTCGTCGGCCGACTGCGTGCCGAAAATGACGAGACCGTTCCGTTTCCGGATGGTCTTGAAATAGTCCTTCATGGTGCGTTTGAACTCGTCGTCGTCGAGCAGCTTCCACGCCTCGTCCATCAGGTTGATGATCGGCGCCTTGCCGTCATAAACCTCGTCGAGCCGATGGAACATGTAGAGGAGTGCTGCCGTGCGCACCGAGGGATCGTCGAGGATAGACGTCATATCGAAGCCGATCATCGGCCGGGAGACATCGAGATTGTCGTCGGCATTGTCAAAGAGCCAGGCATAGGGTCCGTGATCGACCCACTTGTCGAGCCGCGCAATCAGGCTTCCCTCCGTCCGCTCGCTGCCCGCCAGCAGGGCGCGAAGTGACGACAGTCGGCGATAGGACCGGTCCTTCGTCTTCAGGACCGACTTGATCGCGGTGCGGATGATGGTCTCTTCCTGTGGTGTCAGGCTTTCGCCTTCCTTTGCCGGCTTCAGCATGAAGCTCAGGAGACGATAGAGGAAGACTCGGTTCTCCTCGGTATCGTCGAGGAGAAGCGGGTTCCATCCCGACGGTTCGCCGGGTTCGAGCGTCATGTAGGTTCCGCCCGCCGCCCGTACCATGATGTCGAGGCCGCGGTCCTTGTCGAAGACGATGGTCTTCAGACGCGGGCTGACGCGGTAGGCCTGGAGGATCAGGAAGGCCATGATGACGGTCTTGCCGGAGCCGGTCGGCCCAAACACCGTCGTATGCCCGACATCGCCCTGGTGGAAGTTGAAGAAGAACGGCGTCCCCGACGTCGTCTCGAATATGGTGATCGCCGGGCCCCAATGGTTGCCGTCCGGCTTGCCATAGGGATAAGCGTGGAAGCTGCTCAGGCCCGCACAATTGAGCGTCGAGATAACGGCACGACGGGCTATATAGGCCTGATTGCCAGGAAGCTGCGCCCAATAGGCCGGCTCAGCGTTCAGATCCTCGCGGACATAGGAGGCACCCAACGCACCAAGTTCGTTGCCAATCAGGGCGACGCCGTCGACAAGCTGGATTGCGGATCTCGCCACCGGCATGACCGTGAGATGATGCTCAGAGAAGGCAACCCGTTTCCTCGCCAGTTCATCGCGCGCAATATCCAGACTGGCCTGGACGCTGGAGCCGCCCTCATCAGCTTTAGACAGCTGCCGATCCAGGCGTTCGATACGACTTCTCGCGGCAATGTCGTCGATAAAGGACATCGACTGCGTCAGCACCATCTCGAATGGAAGCTTAAGGATATAGTCGAGCATGCCGGCGCCGGTCTCGGGCGGATACTCCTTCAAGGAAACCATTGCGGCATAGCGGTCATCGCCGGGCGTATCGCCCTGAAGATGGATGGTCCGGTTGCCGATCGATGTGCGACGCGCCGGCAGCATCGCATCGATGGGAAGGTTGCCGAGCCGGATCGGCCGGACACGGCCGCCGTTCAGCAGCGTGTAGAAGAATTCGCATTGTTCCGAAAACCAGATTTTGGAGGTTCCCTCCTCAACCTCCATGCTTTCAGAAAAGTCGCGATAGATGGTCTGGCCGTTGCCCAGGTCCGCCTGAACACGTTGCACGTCGCGCAGGACTTTGGGTCCATAGGCGGCGAGCGACTTTTCGAGCGCTTTCGTCGCCTCGACCAATTTATCCCGCATCGAGCGAAACTGCTCCTTGCGAACGACATCGCCGCCGATGCCCATGATGCGGGACAGCGCGGACCCTTGTTTGAACAACGGGCGCACGACGAGCGAGATATAGGTGTCGTTGACGAACATCTCGTTGCGAGAGATGCTCGCTTGATACACATCGTCCAGTCGCTGGATGAAGGGGTCGGTGAATGTTGCCGGCAAGGACGGTGCGACCTTGCGCCTGACGACATGGGTGTAGGCCGCGAAATTGCCAATCGAGGAAATGGCGCGAAAAGCCGAGTTGCGCTGCCGATGCAGCATGTTGATTGTTTCGATGTCGGCCGTTTCGAACGAGAAGCCTGTGAGACGCAGGGTCGATACCAGGCAATCGTTCTTTAACCGGATAATGCCGTTTTCGATCGGAACGTAGAAGGGAACGTGGGTTGAGATACTGCGATCGGCGAAGATCTCCCAGCCCTTCGATAAACTTCCCTTCAGCGATCTTGCCATCGTGCTCATCGGTCAGGCTCCGTAGGTCCGGATGCCCCCGCCGAGTTTGCGGCCGAGGGGATTGACGCCGCACATGCTGAGGCGACCGAGGATGTCGAAGAACCAGAGATCGAGTTTGACCGTCAGCACATAAAGAATGCCGTGCAGGATGACGAAGGAGACGGGAAACCACAGGATGGAACCCAGCACCATGAACACCATCAGCGAGACGAAGCATTCCGCCAGGAAGTAGGTGTACGGGATCCCCATTACCGTCGGCGGCCGCGTGAGGGCCAGGATGACGGGATAAGATTCGATATAGTCGTCCCCGCCAGAAGTCTTGTTGCCGGAATTCGCCATGTTCACGATCCGGCGCCAGCTAAGAAGTCGACAAGCTCAGCGGCAGCGAACATGCCGGCGAGGCTTCCACCGACTCGCAGAAGCGCGCCCCAGGACCAGAAACCAAAGGCGGCAGCCAGGAACATGCCGATGAACGCGATCGCTCCGACGGAGCGGCCGAATGCGCCAGTGAAGAACTGTACCAATCTGTCGGCAGCATTCTCCAGGGCATCGAGGCTCTGCGCTGCCGCCGGCTCGTATTGACTGACGAACAGCACCGAGGCGGCAAGCAGCACCATCACCGCATGGCCGGCCCACTTGCGTTTGACCAGGGAGCGGCAGGTGACGCTGCCAACAAGAATTGCCATGACCACTATGTTCATTGAAGTACCTCTTCCTTGACGATTTTGACCGGGCCGCCGAGTTGCGCTGCGTTCAGCGGCTGTGGGAGGCGGGTGTCCGACGCGAGCGGGCTTGCAACTGAGAAGACGAGCATCGGCGACCTTGCCCGGTCGGCCGGGCCTGAGCGGCGGTGCTGATTGGATTGAGAGACAGGTGCCGGAGCAGGTGTCGCTGCCTGGAAACTTGCCGGCTTGCCGCTGTAATAGCCGACAACACGCGTCGCATAGTCAGCGGTCTCGCGGATAAGAGGCAGGGACTGATGCGCATCGATGCGGGGTTCGCCGGCATTGTACGCGGCGGCGATCAGCACTGGATTGCTATACTTGGCGATGAGGACTCGCAGGAAACGTGTGCCTGCGCGAATGTTCGGCCCCGGGTCGGTGAGGTCATGGACACCAAAGGCCTCGCCGATGGCAGGCATGACCTGCATCAGACCGACGGCGCCGGCGGGACTGACAAGGCCGGGGTCGAAACGAGCGTTTTCTGCACGCATGATCGACAGAACCCAGTTCGGATCGACCTCCTCCTCAGCAGCGATTTCCACTGCGAGTGCCGCGTAGTCTTCGGGCACGCCGGAAAGAAGATCGGGACGGGCTGGCGTCCTTGTGTGATCGGAGGCCGTTCGGGGTTCGATGGCCGGATTGGCAGACCGATGGACGATGTCTGGGTCAGACGAGAAGACGCTGATGGGCGAGAACACGGCGCGGTCGCGCCGTGTTCTCATGCTGCCGGCCGCTTCTCCCGGTAGCTCTGTGTTACTGTCATCGGGCTCAATCGCTGCTTCTGCAACGAATGACAGAATTGCGGGAACTCCATTGGTATTGGCCTGTCCCCAAAAACGCTCATTGAAACGGGTGAGATCGATGCTCGGCGGTGGCTGTGGGTCAGCGTCGACAGCAAATGTTGGCAATGCGCCAGGCTCACTTGAGGCTTCACCCGCGAACCGGAACGACCAATCGGTATGGTCATTGTTCTCGTCGATTTTGAGTGGGTCGCTCTCGGCGAACGTTGCGGCGAGACATGTGGCCAGAAACACAGACGTCACCGCAGGCCAGACTGCCCTTCGTAACACTCTGGGTCGCGGTCTCATCGCAGAAGAAAGCGGGCTGTCATCCATTCCGAACCAGTCCATAACTTGCACTTCAATACAAGTTATGGACCGCAATCCGCGCCGGAAATCAACTGAAAAATATATCTGGAGTACAAGTTTTGCCCCGAAGGCCAATGTCGCCTTGAGGAATATTCAACGAAATCAGTCCCGTAGACGGGACCACCGATCCGGCTTCCATCGATACTCAATCTGGTCACGATCGCCTAAAATGCGTGCCAAACGAACAGCGGTTCCACCTTTGACCAGAACAGAACCCGCATCCGCTCCTGACCGCCCGTGGTAGATTCGGCATGTGAAATTGGGCAGTTCGTTCTGAAGTCTGGATGCCGGCCAGCAGGTGGAAACCTGGTAGCGATCGCTGCCAGAACCTGCCGGCAGATCGCGAGAGGACTGCTGCACCGGGCCGAGACGATGACGCCCGAACGCCGTACCATACTCCAGCTGGCACTCGGTGATATTTCTGGGATAGTTCCTGCAGGCTGTGAGGCTGAGATAGGCGTATGGCGCGGGGGGCAACGGACGAGGCGCCTCTCTCATCTGTCCACACGCGGACAGGGAAACTGCGATCGCAAATGGCCACAATAATGGTGTCGAGATCCGCACGGTTTCACCTCCTGTTTTCCTGCTGATATCCGGCCTGTTCGAGGGCTTCGAGAAACAGATCGCGCGCAAGCCGGCAATAGGGCGAAGAGGCCTGCGCCACATGAAGCTGCGTCAGCAACAGCCCAAGACTGGAAATGGCCTCGACCACCTCCACGAGATCGTCGTTAAGGCCAGCACGGAACATCTCGCGACCTTCATGACCTTTGACGACAATCGCATAGTCGTTGCGCGCCACACTGTGCCAGAGTTCGAGCGTGCCAGTCTCGCCGGTATGGCCTTCCGTGTCGCTGGCGAGCATCAAAGCGTAGTCCGGATATGGCATGTCGGATTGAACGATCGAGGTGCCGCCGTGAAACTCGGTCAGAACCGCAGCCGACGCAAATAGAAGCAAGCGCTCGTTGACCAGCAATCGCCGTTGTCCAAGGTGGACGAACGCATTCATAACGGGTGACCTTAACAGATTTGGCGCCAGACTTTCCTCGCAGTGTTCGCAGATCGACACCAACTGATCGTTTCTCAAAACGAACCTGTTGTGAAAGCGGTCGGCGAGGAAGCGTCCTAAGTTCTGTGTGCGACCACCGAGGATTTCGACGAATGCAAATGCGCCGAATTGAGCCCACGGTTTTATCAGGGCTTCGCTTTCAGCCGACGATGCGGCAGTATTCACCAGGCTCGATGGCCCGACGACGATGCCGGCTGAGCGGCTTTGCGCGCCACAATCCGGGCAATCAATGCAGACCGAAACCTTGTACCATTCAGTTGTTAGTAGAGATCGATGGTTTGTCAGAAGAAAACCCGTCTTGCTATGCGGCCTTGTTTGGGCGTCCCCGATATCGGTGCAAAACGACCCCTTCGCTTTGCGGCTTGCTCGATATACGCCTGAAAGTATCGACTTGCTGAGGCCTAACTTGTACTTCAGTGCAATTTTTAACAGGCAAAGGGGAAAGACTCAAGATAAGAAAGTCGGATCTGGTGATGACGCTGAACCAGAACGATTCCGTTGTGCATTCCCCGGTCGCCGACCTGCGTAGTCAGAGAAGCAGTGTTATGCCTTGGCAGCCAACTGCGGATAGGAAGTAGATCGTCATCTGATTGTTATGATATGAGGCCCGATGCAGATCGGCTGGTCTGTGCATCGGGCATGAGCCTGTAAGGCTGGGTAGACTAGTGATTTAGCGCAACCGCGTCAGCACCTGCCGGAATACGCATCGGGGCGGATGGATCGGTAGCCGCACGCCAGATGGCGTCAGCGACATCCGAAGAACGGGTCTTGGGCGCGTCCGACGTTCTCATCGCCGCAATCACGCCATTGGCAAACTCGGCATAGGGCGCGGGAAAACCGCCGTTTTCCTCCAATCGTGAGATCGCGGTGCTGCCGAAACTTGTCTCCGGCGCGGCGCCGGGCAATACGATCTTTACTTCAATTCCAAAGGGGGCGAGTTCTAGCGCAAGGGATTCCGTGAAGGCGTTCACGGCTGCTTTGCTAGCTGTATAGGCCGACAGCAGCGGCAGCGGCTTCATCGTGACGCTTGAGGTCACGTTGATGACAACGCCCGTTTTTCTTTCGCGAAATTGAGGCAGGACAGCGCTGATCATGCGCATGGTCCCTATTGTATTGGTCTCGAAGAGGGACCGGGCAACATCGATTGAAGTGCCTTCAAGGGCATTGAGCCAGCCGATGCCCGCATTGTTGACCAACACGTCGATCGGCCCCGCCGCCTCCACTGCATCTCGAACGCTCTCGTCACTGGTGACGTCGAGAGGCAAAATGACCAACTTGTCAGACTTTGGCAACAGGTCACTACGGGGCGACCGCATGGTCGCGATCACCTTCCAGTCGCGATCGAGGAATAGCTTGGCGGTATCGAGACCAAAGCCGGAGGAGCAGCCGGTAATGAGCACGGTTTTCATGAGAGTTCCTTTCAAGGTGTTCCAACGCAACTTATGCGGACCCAGAAGACAGGACGCGCTATCATAGCGCATACTGATTCCATTAGAGATCGTCCTATTGATCGACCCTCTTGCCGAAATCGTCAGCATGCTGCAGCCGAGCTTACCCTTCTCAAAGGCGGCGAGCGGATCCGGAAATTGGCGCGTGGACGGAGATGGCGACGGAAGCCCGTTCTTTGCACTTATCCTCGAAGGATCGGCAAGGCTTGCCCTCTACGGACAGCCAAGCATCGAACTGGCGGAGAACGATTTTGTGCTGATTCCGGCCGCCTGCCGCTTTACAATGTCGAGCAATGCCGAGACAACCGATGACTCGCAAGACCCACTCAAGGTCACGCGACTCGGCGACGAAACGCGACATGGTGATCCAACTGGTAGGCCCAATATGCGCGTGCTGATCGGGCAGCTGGCCTTCGGCTCTCCTGATACGACCCTGATATTCGCACTCCTGCCCCGCCTGCTGCACGTTCGGGGTCAGGCGCGCCTGACCGCACTCGTACAGCAGGCCGGCCAAGGGGATCGTGCTCGAAAGGCAGCTGCAACTTCTCTTGATCGAGACGTTGCGCTCGGATGCCGCCGGGGTGGAAACACCCGGCCTGTTGCGGGGCCTTGCCGACAAGAGCCTCGGCCCGGTCATCCGTCAGATGCACCAGGATCCCGCCAAAGCCTGGACGGTTGAAGAACTGGCATCCACTGCGATGCTGTCACGGTCGGTGTTCTTCGACAGGTTTCAAAAGCAGACTGGCATGGCGCCCATGGAATATCTGCTGTCCTGGCGGATGGCACTGGCCAAGGACATGCTTCGTCGCAAGGACGGAGGAATGAAAGAGATCGCCAGACGGATTGGCTACGGCTCGGCAAGCGCTTTCAGCTTTGCCTTCTCCCGCTTTGTCGGCGTCTCACCGAGCCAGTACGGGCAAGATCCAGAGGGTGTTTAAACGTTCCGTTGATGCCGATGTGGACGATCTGGAAGCATGGCTGCATCCCTGCTTGAGCGACCGCAGAGACCAGTGCGGCCCGCATGTTCTTGTTAAAGCTGGCGTAGTCTCAGGAGACCGATGCCGACAATGCTTCATCAAGATGCTTGCGCCCATTGCCAGCAAGCCAGGCCCTGAGAGTGAGTAGATCGGGGTTGATGTCACGCATCACTTCCAAATCCACGCGCTCGGCGAGCGGTCCGTCTTCCAGGCTCTTTGCCATATGCGCCAGATCAGCGTTTGCAGCCAGAATGTCTTCAGGAAGCCGTTCATAGATTATCGGGCGACCGGCTGCTTCACTGAGGGCGACCTCAAGCTCGCACCCGGTCAATCGGTCGCTTGCGATCTTAAGCGTCGCGCCGCCAAAGCGGGATTTGTCGGCAAGCACGGCAGCAACGAACCGGCCGATGTCTTCCACGGCGATTAGCTGAATGGAATGATCCGGTCGGATCAGGGAAACCAAACGGCCCTCATCCAGACCGAAGCCGGGTCGTAAGAGCATTTCCATGAAAATCATCGGCCGGATGATGGTGGTCGTCATGTCGAGTTGTCGAACATGGGCTTCGATACGGGGCTTGGCGTCGAAACGCGGAACACCTGTCAGATCATTCCCCACGCTGGCGCCCGATGAATAAACAAAATGATTGATATCGGCTTCGGCAGCTATATCTGCAATCGATATACCATAACGAGTTTCGTCCTCGGCTGCCAGGTTTGCTGGCAACGCACTGAAGACACCATAGGCGCCTTTCATCGCCGAGCGGATAACATCGGCTTCTTCAAATGAACCCTGTACAAGCTCGACGCCTGCATTCCGCAATTGCACAGATGCAGCTTTGCTCAAATCCTGAACGAGCGCGCGAACGGGCCATCCCGCCTTCAATAAAGCATTGGCGACAGATCCTCCCTGTCTTCCGGTAGCGCCGAAAACCAGAATGGGGTGCTTGCTATTGGTCACTTGAAACCCTCGCGTTAAAACAAGGACCATCTATATATACGGATGTAATTTTGCCGGAAGACGGCACATTTTTCAGCATCAGGCACAGGGACGATACCCTTGGAAGAACAGATCGATGTCGGCCCATCGCGCGGATCAGAAGACGACAGACAGTTCAGGCCCATCCCGTCAAACGGGGTATGCAGCCTGCTGAGCGACAAATGGACTGTGCCGGTTCTTTGGCGTCTTTCTCTCGCGGAAGGTCATCGGCTCCGCTTTTCGACCTTGAGAAAAGAGGTCGGTGAGATCACCCAGCGCATGCTGACACTCACGCTGCGCAATCTCGAGCGCGACGGCTTTGTTGTGCGTCACTATTTTCCCGAAGTGCCGCCGCGTGTCGAGTACGAACTGACAGAGATCGCCCATGGAGCTTTGCGCGCCCTCGAGGGATTTAACTTCTGGGTTCACGACAATCTGGACACCATCAAGGCGCGCCGGAGCGCTTACGACCGGGCAGAGTCTTAGACCAGATCCCCGAGAAGAGCTGAGGTGGAGAGGCCGCGTCAGGTAACCGTTTCGCCACGCCCGCTTTCCGCGCTCAACGGCTGCGTTCAAAATCGCAAGCCGCATTTTGTGATCTCTCGCTGTCGATCGTTCCGGCTGAGATGTTTAGGCCCGTCGTATCAAAACGACGGTTCGCCGATTGACGGATTTGCCGATAAGAGCATTCGCCGGTTTGCTCAATGACAGAACAACCTGTTGGCGGTTTCACCTCTTCGGCCAACCGGTGTTTCACCGCTTTTCCGCTTCGCTGATCCACCGCTTCTCCGGTTGGCGTAAACACCGATTCGCTCATTCACCGACTTGCCCAATCACGGATTCGCCTGTTTGCGTATGCACCGGGTGACTGCTTCACCTATTCGGCGAATAGGTGTTGCGTCATTTCGCCGATACGCGGCGTTGCCGATTTACCTATTCACCCAAAGACCCAGACACTCATTCGCTTACTTGCGGATACACTCACTCGGCAAAACACCCATTCGCACCATCGCTGATACGCTGATACGCTGATACGCTGATACGCTTGACCACTTATTCACTGAACCGCGCAATCACCAATTACCGAAGTCAGGGAATATCTTCAGCCTGATGGAGGCTGCCCGGTCTCTCTGACGACCATCGCCCCTCGGGCGAAACGGCTAATGGTATACCATTAGCCTATCCTGCCATCTTCCACCACCATGTCCGGACTACGTGCCCGACCCGCCAAAGCTGTTGCGAGTCGTCAGACGATGGAACAGCGATCACAGGTGTACCACCTGTGATCCGCGGAGGAGGAATAGCACGTAGTCCGGACATGGTGGTGGAAGATGTTGAAGCGAGCCGCCCTCGGGAGCAGTCGGGATGCCCGTGACCGAAGGGAACGGACATCGATGACATGCGAACGACGGGTCGGCGAGCGCACCGCAGGAGAGGATGATCGTCTGGAGCGGATGCCTGAAGCATGAGGGCGCAGCGCAGGACGATCATCCTCTCCGTATTGTTTGGGGAAGTCGCGGCAGCGTCCGTTTACCGGCCCGAACGGCCGGGCGGGGCTCGCCCCGCACCGCAGGGAGAGGGGTGTTTGAGGGGAGAGGCGGCAAGTCTCTCCCCTCAAGACCGCGCGCAGGCTCGATGCCGGCAAGCGGTCAGGACCACGCGGAAAGACGAGAGGCAACCGTGCCGCCTCTCGTCTGCATTTCAGTCGGTCCCCAGTTCGCGGATCACGGCGGCGACAGGCCAGTCGCCGAAATGGGTCCGGCGTTGGGCAACGAGGATGTCAACGGCCGTCTCATTGGCCTCGATGGCTCGGATTGCCTCATCCATATCGTCATAGGGGCCGAGATTTTCGACCGGCTCATAGTCGCCATAGTCTTCGTCCCAGCCGCCGGCGATGTATTGCTGCGCGTTTGTGACACGCACCAGTGCCCGTTCAGCCGCGTGGATGAGACGGAACCCCTCGGTACGCTGCCGCCAGTATTCCGGGCTTCCACCATCGATATATTTGATCTTGCGCTGTGTCATAAGAAGTCTCCTTTCGTTTTCTGACGGAAGGAGGCCGCACGATAGCCGCGAGGGGTCAGGGATCGCGGCACGCGACCGCCGGAGGCGGCAAGCGGGGGAGCCGATTTTCTGATGGCGCCATAGGCGACGGCTGAAAATTGGGGGAACCGCGCAGTCCTTGACGCCGGAGTGGCGGGTGCAAAATGGGAAGTCAGAGAAGAAGAGCCCACGGCGCCAAAGGCGCCGTGTCCGTGTGGAGGGAGAGTGTGAGAGGGCCAGGCCCTCTTTCCGTCGGGCGGGCCGGTCGATCCGGACCACCCGGCGAAGCTGCGACGACAGGGCCGCAACATCCGAAGCTCCATAGCGCCTAGGACAGAGTGAACCGGGACGGGATTGCCCGCCCCCTTCTGCCGCCGTCACGCCGTGGCGATCACGGCCGGATTGGCGGCCTTCAACGTGGCGGTAAAACCGCTGACGCGGCTACCGAAGACATGCGGCCCGCTGATTGCTTCGAAAGTCGGTGATAGAACCGGGAACCGGATCGTCAGGATCGCGGCAAAATCCTCGATGGGCCGTTTCGGTGATACGGTTTCGCCAAACTGGTCGGTGCCGACGATGAGGAGGTTCCCGGCCAGCGGACTTGCATAGTCGGCAACCTCGGTGAAGCATGGGATCTCGTCCATCAGACCGTTGTCGTCAACGATAATGCAATGGTTCCGGTCGATCCGCACCATGTCGATGAGGTTGCATCCGATATGACGGCGAATGTCGGCAAGGCTGTTTGCCGGATCGATCGTCACCATGCGGATGCTGCGGGTTTCGACTTCGACAAGATAGGCATTGAGGGTCATTTTGAAGCTCCTTCGGTTCGCGAAGCGAAGGGCCTTTGGTCAGGAAGCAGGCCCCGCTCCTGCTTCCCGAGTGCGCGCGGAGCGGCGGGTGAGAGGGGGGCAAGGCGCAGTCGCCGGAGGGGGATCACCCGTCCTGCACAAGCAGGGCGCGGAAGGACGGGGAGACCGGCGCCTGCACCTTGCTGGGGAGAGAGGGCGGCGCCCTCTTTTCCCGACCAGACCAGGCTGAATCGCCGGAGGCGATTGCCATCTGCGGCGCAGCCGCGCGAGTGGATCGTCACCGGGATCGGCGGAGACCGCCTGCGGGCTCCGTTCGCGCAGCGAATAGAGCCGTCCGCGAAGCGGCTCGCCCTGAATGCCCTTTCATTCTGTTGATATTCGGATAAGGCGGGAAACAAGAACAGATTGCGAGGACCGGCAGGCATTGAACAAGATCGTCAAGCTCGATGAAGAGCGAAGCAAACGAACTGACAAGCGGAAACCAGCCGCCACGGCTGAAAGAAGACCGCCGAAACGGCCGAGGTGGAAACCCAGCCGCATCCGACCCAGCATCATTGTATTGGCGACCATCATCGCTTTGGTGGTGCTTGGTGGATATCTGGTTGCGACGCAGGACATCACCGCTGATCTCGGACCGCCTATGGCCGCAGAGGCAGGCGATCCGATTTTGGTTCGCTTTGGCATCTGTCCGGATGGACTGCACCGCGACTGCGTGGTCGACGGCGACACGTTCTGGCTTGGTGATCAGAAGATCAGGATTGCGGATATCGACACGCCGGAGCTCAGCCCGCCGCGGTGCGAGGCGGAAAGGATCAAGGGCGAGGCGGCGAAGATACGTTTGCTCGACCTCCTCAATGGCGGGGCATTTTCGCTTGTGGCGGGTGATCGGGACGAGGACCGATATGGCCGGAAATAGCGCAGGGTTGTCCGCGACGGACGGTCCATTGGCGAGATCCTCGTTTCTGAAGGCTTAGCGCGGCGCTGGGACGGCGCGCGCCATCCCTGGTGCGGTTGATCCATCACCGTTATGAATCGGTCGAGCTACACCGATTCAAATCTCTGGTTGGACGCGGTATCGGCAATCGACGATTCTGTCGTCATGATTGCGCAGCCCTATCAGCTTTATATCGAACGCAAGGACGCCTCGATGAACATGGCGCGTTACTATGCCATGGATATCTCGGAAACCCTGTTTGGAGAGACCCTGCTGACGCGCCGCTGGGGACGCATCGGCGCGCGCGGCCAGTCGAAGGCGCATATCTTCCGGCGTGAAGAGGAGGCGGTGCTGCTGTTTCTCGATCTCGTTCGCCAGAAGCGGGCACGCGGCTATGGCCCGGCTGGACAGCAGATGGAACGAGGCCCGCGCGGGCGGGCCTCGACAGGCGCCTTATCGGCGCCGGTTCCAGTTCGTCTCGAAGGCGATCTCGATCTCGACGAAGAACGGGATCTTGATTGCGAGCTTGAGGCCGAGTTTTCCTTTGCGAAAGAAATGGCCGGCGACTTTGCCGAGTGCGCGGAGCCGGCGACCGGTGGCGGTAAGGAATTGGGCGAGTTGGCGCATGAAGTTTACTCCTTTCGATAACGTGTCATTGCGGGGATAGGCGGCGGCCCGGAAAGGCGTGCTGCACCCGAAAGGGCCGCAGCGTATGCGGAGGACCTGCCGGCGACGGAATTTTGCGGTGCGAGGAGCCAAAGGCTGAGGAAAATTCTGTTGACGGCAGGTTGCGGTACGACGACCGGGCTGCAACATCCCCGATGCCGATGACAGGGGATCGAAAGGAAGGACGCGGCATACTTCCCCGATCTCTTCCGGTGAGATGCAGGCTGCGGTGTCGATGTGATCGGTGGCGATGCGGAGCGTCGGGCCCTGGCCGCCGGTCGATCCGGCGGGCTGGGCCAGCAACTGCGGCCGAAGCCTCCGTCAGAACGGAGGCTCCGAGGAATGGCTGCCGTCCTGTTCGGCAAGCGCGGCGGCCAATTCGGCCTGGGCGAGTTCGAGCTCGGCCTTGATCTGGCGGCGCTCGGCGGCATCGACTACGGCCCGCATCTCGGCGCGCAACTCTTCAACCTGGATTTCGAGGGCATAGGTCATCGTCGTCTCCTTGACGTTTGTGAAAGACGAGGACCAGCGGCGTGAGGGGATGGCGGGGTCAAGGATCGCGGCACGCGACCGGCGGAGCCGGCGTATGGGGGAGCCGATTTTCTGACCCGGCCCTTCGGGACGGGGCTGAAAATTGGAGGAACCATGCGTCCTTGAAGCCGGCATTTCCGAACGGCACAATGGGACGATCTGAGCAGACCCCACCTCTCCGTATGGCACCGGCAAGATGCAGGCGGGTTGGATGCCCGCCTGCGTCTCATTGGATTGGGAGGGACCGGACGTGTTCACCGGCATTCTACCATCGGGCACGGGGAGATCGCGCGTGGGGGCTGAAAAGCGCCCATTGAACGCATGATTCCTGTGGTTTTCGAGACTTTTTGGGCACATACGGAAGTATCGCCCCTATCGTTGCCACATCTTCAACATCATACCGGATGGGTCAAACACGAGGAGCAGTTATATTATGACCACGACGAATGAAATTGCGGACAAGATTGCATCCGAGCAAAACCTGAGCAAGACGCAGGCCAAGGCGATTGTCGAGAGCGTATTCCGGCAGATCACTGAGGCGGCGCTGGCCGGTGCTGAAACATCCATCCCGAGCTTTGGCAAATTCAAGCTCAAGGAAACCCCGGAGCGCGAAGGCCGCAATCCTGCAACCGGCGCGACGATCAAGATCGCGGCTGCGAAGAAGCTGACCTTCACGCCGGGCAAAGCCTTGAAAGACTCGCTCAACGCCTGACCCATCCTCATAGCAATAGCACAGCCGGATCCGGAGCGCTGCCCGGGTCCGGCTTTGTTGTTTTCGGGTGAACGACCCCGCCTTGCGGCGGGGCCATCCGGAGATCCCGGTCATGCGACCTCGCGGTTCGGACGGGACCAGACGAGGACGTAGTCGCCTTCCTTCTCAGTCGGCCACAGGGCGGCGTTGATCGGAGCGTTGAAGCTCGGATCGTCGAGCTTGAGGGAGATGTAGGGCTCGCCGTTGGCCGAGACTGAATTCCAGCCGGCGCCCACTTCGGCAGCGCCCGAGGTGACGCGGAAGTCCGGGGCATCGCGGGAGACGCGCTCGATGGGATTGAGGCGGGCCTTCATTGCGACGGTCAGGGTGCGAACGTTGCCGCTGATGGTGTTGCCGTTTGAGGTGAATTCGCCGATGACTGCCATTGTCGTGATCCTTTCGGGTTGATCAGGCCGCGACCATCGCGTCCTCGATGACTGTCGAATGGATCGGGGACGATCGGACCGCATCCCGAAGGGACCGCAATGCAATGGAGGGCGGCCCAGAGACGACTTTCTTGGCCCGCGAGGAATGCGGACGAAGTTCGCAGGGGAAGAAAGTTGGCGATGCCGTTGCGGGAGAACGATCGAGGCGCAGCCGTTCTTCGATCAGACATGTCAAATCAAGGCCGTGTTGGCCGCGCCCATATTCCAGGTCCGAACGGATGACGTCATTGGCCCCACCCAATCGTCGGGGGAATTTGCCGTCTGATAACGGCTGGCCTCGAAAATGTCTTCCGAGTCTCTTCGTCAATGGTGGCTTGTGTTCCGATCGGCCGCATATTGCCGTTGCTTGACCATCGTCGCCACGAACGGCCTGCTTATGCAGCGCGCCTGATGTCAGCCGCGGCACGCCGGCTCTATATCGTGCATGGCAGGAAATGTCGGCCGCTGACCCCGAACCGGTCAAGGCGCGCGAACCTGGTAACGATTTGAGCGCGGCGCCTTTTCTACGGCATCACATCCCGGTCGACTGGTGGGCATGCCAGGTTACCGAGGTGCGCGCCAGGAAACGGATGGTCACCATGGACGCGTGGTCAATCACCGTAAGTTCCGCTTTAAGCGGCGTGATCGCTGTGCCCTTCACTGGCACTTCAATTCAGCTACGCGATCGGAAGCGAGGGCGACGGTCGATCAGGAGAAGGCCATCTGGTCCCGGCGAAGCCTCCCGGTCTCTGCGGGCGGCGTAGAATTGCGCTTTGTCCTCAAGCATCGCAAACAGTTCATTTATCCGCCGCCTGCGCGCAAATGCGTTTGGGGGTCTTTCGCTGACAAGTGACAGGACTTCCTTGTCGACACCGAGAAAGACACCGTCGTCGATTTCCCGTCCGACGTAACCGGCGCCGACGTCGGCACCAAGCCCCTCCCCGTCCCCATCGAGGAAGAACGCATAGGCTCTGGCGATCGCCTCATGTTCGTCGAAACGGACACTGATGCCTTCACCGCCCTTCGGCGGGTCGACAACCTTTCCTTCCGGTCCCGATGCCTTCATCATGAAGAAGCTCGCGCAACGGGTCGTCGGGGGTCGGCCGTTGATAGAATGGAGTGCCGACACCTGCCCCAGCGCCTTGTTGACCGCTGCAGTGCTTGGCCGTCTTATCCGCCCCTTGCTTTCGAACACATGCCGCTCCGTGCGGCGGATACCAATAAAGTCCGGTCGTGACTTCGGCGCCGGCGGCACCGCGCCGGGTTTCGGCGTAACCGGTGTCGTGGCGGCTCCCCATGTACAGCTTCTCAGACCCGCCACATGAACGAGATACTCGATGTTCATCCGGTCCTGCGCGCACCAATGTGTGAACGCCTCGCCGAACAGGAACGACACGGCCGCCTTCTCGGTCTGCTCCAGATTGCGGAAATAGGTCGTCGTATGGAGATTATGATCAAGATATCCGGTCGCCATGGCAACGAGCATTTCCTCGCGCCAGCGACCGACCGTGCGGATAGCTGCACGCCGGCTCGGATAGCCGACCGTCATTAGAGACCGGATAAAATCCGCTCGGGTGGCCGTCAGGGTCAGTGTCCCGTTGAGGCTGCCGAACCGACCAGAAAACCGTGAGAGCGTGAGGATGCCTGTCATGGAAAGCAGGCACTCCGGACCGAGACACCGATTTCCTTCAACGCAGGCACCAGTCCCGGATGACGCAGAAGTTCGATCGCGGGCGTCGTTGCAAGTTTATGCGTTACCGCGCGGTCATAGACCGCGACACAATAGGCGCTTGTCAGCCGCGATGCATATAACAGCCCGTCCGCGTCAAAGGTCCCATAGACGGCCTCGCTCAGCGCCTGGCCGTCCTTGTGTGTTTTCGCGCGGGCCGCATCGGTGCTGACGCCAAGCCTGAGAAGACCTGTGGTTCTCAGATCGAGGACCGTCAAGGGATCGACTGCCGATACCTCGGCAACCGCCCAGTCCTCAAACTCCGTTTCGTCGAGTACGCGGTCAGTGCTCCCTTCGAAGCGGTCGCGCACGATCGTCTCAGCAATGGCGGTTGCCAGGTCGCGTGCGAGATAGACCAGACGAAAGCGCTTGTGGGGACTGGAAAAGCGGCTATTACCAAAACCCATACCGAGTGGCGTCGCCATATGGCTGCGCGGCAAAACGCGCAGCCAGGCATCGGGCCGAAACGCCAGTGCGAGATCGGCAACGGTTGCAGGATCGAGCTTCACTGTCTCAGCCGAAATCCCGCTCGGCGGCGGCAAGAACCTCGTCCAGACGGTCGCTTTTCATGAGGTCGAGCGGCGTGGCGCCCATCTCTGCTTTTCTCCGGATCAGCCACTGCCATGCGACACGAGGGTTGGCGATGATCCGCGTTACCTGGCCCATGCCCTCAACCGGGCGTCCATCGACGAACTGGGCCAATGGAAAGACGTGCTTGCGCTCACCCTTGAGCAAGCCAATGACCGCGCCACGCCTCTGCCAGTCGTGCAGGGTCGACCGCTTCGTGCCGAACGTCTTTTCGATCTCGGCCGGTCCCGCAACGGGACCAGCCCAGTCTTCCAGACGCATTGGCTCTGCGAAGGCTGCAAGGCGGCGCCTTCCTTCATTGAGATCGATTGGTGCGGGAAGACCGGCACCCTGACTGACCTCGATCGGCTTGCCAACCGCAAGCGGCTTCAGGCGGGCGCCGGTGTCTGACACAAGGCCAGCGACAGCGACCTCGACGGCTTGCGCCAGCTCAAGTTCGTCGGCAACGATCCGGCGTTGCTGATCGGCGGCGAGCCGCGCGGTTGCCGCGGTGACGGCGGCGACGACACGCCCCGTCGCGGCAAGCGCTGTCTTGGAAAGACGTGGGTTATGACGGGCAAGGACCTCGACGACATCGGCAATGGCCGCCGGGTTCAACCCGGACAGGCTGGTTGCAGACGATCTTCTGACGGATGTGACCATGTTCGAGCTCCTATCATCGACGTCGAAAGATAGTACAAATTGTCCGGAATGTCCAGATTACCGGAAACACTTTATGGCATTTGATCGCCAGGCAAGCAAGGATTCGGAGTCTGGCGGACGAAGCGCAACTATGCAGCCTCCTTTGTTTGAAATGTGCCCGGCTGGAGACTGTGCAGATAGGCAATCGCGCGCTGTGCGTGGGCTGCCGCCTGAAAGATCGCACGTTTATCACCGCCCAACACATTCAACCATGAATTGAGGTAACTTGCATGATCCGGTCGGGGCTCCATCTCGGGTGATATTCCGAGGTCTGCGGCTAAAAAAACGCTTCCAAGTTCGGCAATTAGCTCTTCCCGGCTTCGTTCGGACTTGTCCTTTGCGTAGCGTGAGAGGTCACGTCCAACGCGGTGGGCACTCGCCGTCCAATGGGTCGCTTCGTGACTCAGGGTTGCATAATAACTCGCTGCGTCCTTGAAGGACTCAAAGGGCGGCATCTGGATGAAGTCCTGGCCCGGCGAGAAGTAAGCCTGAGTGCCACCATGCCGGATGATCGCCCCCGTGTTGCGAAAAAAGCGGTCGGCATGCTCGATCCGCGCGACCGGATCGATCTTGGGTACCGGGCGATGGTAATAGTGGTCCGGCAGACCGTCGATTTGTTCGACGTTAAAAACGCTGTAGGCTTTCAGGAAGGGTATTTCCCGGTCGACCTCGCCACCTTCGCCATCATCTTCCGACTTGGTGAACCGGCTGGCAAAGACAACGGTCGAGCCGCTTTCACCTTTGCGGACGGCTGCATCCAGCTGCAAGGCCTGTTTGAAAGTCATCCATATCGGCGAGGAAAATCCTCTAGCCATACCTTCCGACCACAAAAGCAGAACGTTTACACCAGAGTATGATTGTCCGTTATTACGAAGTGGCCGTGTCACCCGGCCGGTCGCATTGCTGGCGCTCCACGGCTGTATCCAGGGACGCACGCCTTTTTCGAGTTCGGCAATGATCCGGTCCGTGATCCTGGCGTATAGATCGGCTTTGGCGCCCTGTTCTTTCCTGCTCATTTTTCTAACCTCCATTCAGGAGGCCGCACCTGCTGCGGCCCCGTCGCGGAGGGACGAATGCAGGAGATGTAAGGGGGCAGGCCGCACCGGAACGGCCGCAACGAAGCGCAGGACGGCGCAGCCGTTGCGGCATGCCGCCGGCTCCTGCAGGACCGACAGCCAGGACGGGCCGTAGCGGGCGCTGGCGATCAGAACTTCATAACGCGGAAAAAACGGCCGGAGGGGGAACGGGTCAGCCCCGGCAAATCCGGTCAGTTGTTCTCGCCGGAGCGGCTTTCGGATTGCTCGCCACCTGGGCCGCCCGCGCTTGCGTTCTGCGATTTCCGTTGCAGCCGGATCTCGGCGACACGGATTTGCGCCGCCATTTTGTCCTCCGGACTGACCTGATTAACACGGTGGCCTTCTATATCGTGGCGCATGGCATCCGGCTGCGCCAATGCCAGAAGGTAGCTTTTCGTCGATGCATAAGCGGATATCGCCCGGCGAAGGCGAATTTTTGCGATCCCGGGCTCAAGACGGGCGCTGAACGATGCGAATAGTCCGATCTCGAAAGGCAAGACGGGATCGGTATCCTTCACGGGAAGGACCGGCGCCGGTTCCGTCAGCAATTCATTGATCGCAGCGGCCTTACGCAGATCGTGGACACTGGCCGGGATCGGTCCTTGCGAAGTGCTCCAGGGCTTTACGTTCGGGATCGGTTTGCTGTCCATTTCGTCCTCAAGAATGAAGTCGTCAATGTCGATATAGATAGATGAGGGTAACGATTAAAAGCACACATGCGGAAAAAGCGCCGTAAGCGCTTGAGCGGGTTGCGTCTCGACATGGGAAAAGGCGGGGCCGAAGCCCCGCCTGCGGGCGGCTCAACCAAGAGCGTCCATCTGCGCGTCGGCCGCCTTGCGGTCGAGGGAATGGCCGGGGTTTTCGACCGGCCGATCGAATGGCTTCCAGGCCTCACCGACAACCTGCTCGTAGGCTGCGACGGCCCCTTCGGCCGCCATGCGAAGCGCGTGGGACTGGATGCCCATGTCGGCGGCGAACTCGCGTTTGCGCTGTGCGGTACTGTCATATCCGACCGGGCCATCGAGATCCTCATCGCGGGCGTCGTTGGCGGCCTTGGCCGTGGCGTCGCGCGCTTCGGAAACGGCTCGACTGTAGAACTGCCCCGCTCCATGGGCGGATCCGACATAAGCTCCGACGACGCGCTGGAGATGGATCTGCATCGCCCTCTCGCCAAGGCCTTCTGAAAGGCTGTCGGCGGTCTCGATGATCAGTCGCTCATGCAGTTCGCGAATGCCATCGCTGTCAACCACCGCGGTACCGAAGCTCTCGGCGATCTTGAGCGCCTGTGCAATATCGGGGCAAGTGAGCCGGACCATTTCGAGGGTCGCGCCTTTGCGGAGCTGGACGACACGGGCCGACGGACGGGCGGACTGACGGGAGGGGGTTGCGGACTTGGCCATGTTGGTTTCCTTCTCGGGTTTTCCTCCGGGGACCCGAAGCGGCCCCTTGCCGCTCCGTCCCTCGGGTGCGGTCCAGAAAAGCCGGCGGAATGACGGTTGCTTCAGGGTCCGGGGCAGCCATGACGAGCAGCATCGGCTTGCGGCCAAGCGGGGCTCTGCCCTGTGCGGGACGCGGGCTGGTGATGAGAGGCAGGCTGTTCCGGCCGCCGCGCGGGGCGATAGCGGCCTTGAAGCAAACGGCCGCCGGATTAGACCGCAACACAACCGAGGGGCGGAGCGGCAAGGGGACGAGACCATCATCGGAAACGCGCGGGGGCGGACCCAACCTGAGATCACGTCCCCTCACCTTCCTGGCGATCGCCGCGCCGCGAGCCCGTGTTCTCAGCCGCAATACCCTCCGTTCGGGCCCCTCATGCAGCTTTGCGCCAGACGTCTTCGCCGAGTGTCTGCCGCAGCGTGTGGATGGCTTGCTCCTGACGGGCCAGTCTGCCTGCGAGGCCATCGAGTTCGAACCACCGTTCGAATTGCAGGCGATCGAGATGCGTCTGAAACAACATCTCGTCACTGCGGCTCCATCGCGACCTGGATCGTTTGCGGGCGCGGTGTCTGGCTTTCGTGTTCTGCGTGATCGCGATGCGTTCGGCCCGGCCGGCGATTTGTCGATGCACACGATCGAGGTGATGCCGGGTCTCGCGATGTGCTGCTTCCATTCGGTTCAACAAAGCGCGAGGGTTTGCGGGTTTCATGCGGTCGCCCTCCGCGCATCCCCGCCGATGAAGCTGGAAGGACCGTCATAGAGCTGGTGAAGCGCCTCATCGATGACAAAACCGAATGGACTTCGGGTTCCATAGTCTGGACTGGGTACGAGATAGCGGCGCTCTGCGGCATCGAGGGTGCGCTTGCCGCCAAGCGTGGCGATCACTTCAGTCATACCGTCGTGGTGGCTGGAAAGGATCGCCGAAATGACCACCCAGTCGCCGACATGGCTCTCATCGAAAAGCCGGCGGGCCTTGGTCCAGGATTCAGCGGGGTCAAGGACACAGCCGTGGATCGTCTCCCAGGCATCCGGCCATGTATTGCGGATCGTATCACAGGCGATCCGGTGTTCGTAGGTGGTGAACAGATCCGGGAATGTCAGCGCGACGATGGCCCATTCGGCATCTTCTTCGTACCATCGGCATGCCTTGCGTAGCGCCGGGTGGATCCGCAGATTGCGTTCGGTCGACAGCTGAAATCCACCGTGACCGGCCGTCACGTGCGCCGTCACACCCTCGCCGTAGACTGTCGCCATTTGCGAGGTGCCCCATGGCGTGCTGCAAGCGGTCCGCTTCTGGACACGCGTGAGGGCGGATAGCTCACGACGATGCTGTGCTGTTTCCAACACCCGATCACGGAACGCCTCCTCATTGGCCAGCCGACCTTCGTGCCCGTAAAAATCCCCGCGCTTTAAAGCGGTGAGCGGCCTTGAAACCCGCCAGGCACTGGCGAGAAAGCCGCCACCGTCGGCAAACGGGAGCATGGCAAGTGTGATGTCGTCGATGCGGGCGACCGGAAAGTCCTCGGCGTTGCGCGCGAACTGAACCCCTGAAAATTCAGGGGTATCGGTTTCGTCAGGAATGATCGATTTCATCGGACCGTTCTCCCTTCTATCCTGTCGGCCGCGACTTCGTCCGCCGTCACCTCGACAATGACCGTTGGACGGAAACCGCAGATCGTCACCCATTTCTCGGCATCAACCTGGTTGCAGGCGAGGTGGAGAAGTTCGGCATCGTCGCCGCAATGATCGAGGACACGGACGGAGCCGGCCTCCGGCCGGGAGATCACTGTGAAGCTGAACTCACTGTCGACGGAAAATGTGCGGAAATCCGGGCCGATGACATCGCCGAGATCGTCAATTCCGTCGGTGGTCACCTTGAAACTGGCGGGGATGAGCGACTGCCCCATGACAGAATGGCAGAGTTTTCGGACGAGCCGACCCTCGGCGTTGTCGCGCCGCCACTGGGCGCTGGCCCTGATGCAGTCCCTCGGGGGACGGGGCTTGCCGTTCTTCCAGGAAACGATCGAGCCGAGCGGCGCCCGTTCGAAAATCATGAGTGCGGACATGGTTGTTCTCCTATTGCGGCGAGTGCTGGAAACGAAAGCGCCGCCGGACGTTATCCGGCGGCGGGTGATTACGCGGCCGCTTGGTCGGCCGAAGGGCTTTCCTGTGTGCGGGTAACCTCTTCCAGCACGGCCTGGGGATGCCGATGCCTCAGGAGCCACTCCTCGGCGGCTTGCCGATCCGCCGCGAGGTGAACGAGCTCCGCACCTTCACCGGGACGATCGAAGATACGGACCGAACCGATCGCAGGTCGCTCGACGACCGCAAAACTTAAGGTACTCGCACCGACATCGAAGGTACGAAAGACTTTCAGGACCACGGTGCCGTTGCTGCCATAATCGCCTTCATGGATGGTGAAGCAAGCAGGTGCGGTGTAGGTGCCGCGGGTCTGCGAAGCCTGCTTACGGATCAGGCGCCCGGAGCTGTTACGTGTCTTCCAGGCGCCAAGCTTTTTCTTGTGGCGTTCCGGGGGACGAGGCGTGCCATCGGACCATGAGACGACGGAGCCGATGGGAACGAGATTGAAAACGAGAGAGGCGGACATGCGATATCTCCTTGAGTTGCGAAAACGGGAAGGAAAAACGCCGCCGGTGATCACCGGCGGCGGTATTGCGTTCAGGAGTGGAGAGTGCGCGGCCTATTCGGCGGCGATGCCATAGGCGGTGTCATCTTCATCAGCGGTTGATGGATCTGCACCCTCATCAAAGGCGTCGTCCGGCAAGCCGGCTTCGTCCTCCGCATCCGATGCCGGATCGAGGTGTTTCTCAGCGACGTCCTCCTCACCCTCGGAAGGCGTTTCTTCCTCTTCCACGTCGACCACTTCACCAAGCTTGATCAGGTCAGCCACGGCGTTGGGCGCCGGAGCAAACAGGGCGGACGGATGCACGAAACTGCTGTCCTTGAGGTGGTCGACGAGCGCTGCGCGCGTTTCCCGAACCCTTTGGCGCGGCGAGACATTCACGTCCTTGGCTGCCATTTCAAGCGCCTGCCGTGACAGGCAAACGAGGAAGTCTTCCGTGCCCATATTCGGCAGATAGCTGTCTGCCCCCACGGTATCGCCGGCAATGCGCGAGACGATACCGCTGTTCGACATGCCGCGGCGGCATGAGAGCACGTCAACCAGAACCGAGCGGGCGGCAACGCGCAGGGTGTCGAGGTCGAAGGACAACTTGCCTTTCTCGTCGATCAGGCGAGCTGCGTGTCGGGCGAAGCGCTTCGTGCCGGTCATGTGGTCACCTACGCCGGAATCGACGCGGACATTGACGCCTGCGAAGGCAAGGACGAGCAGTGCCATCAGCGTATCATCCTCGATCGGAGCGCGTCCGAGTGCTTCATGCAGGGCATCGGTGCGGTAGTCGCCGATAATGTCGAGGCCCTTCTGGGTGACATCAGGGCGCTGTTTTGCCGCGTCGTCCACCACAGATACTCCTTCACCGGTAGCGCCCTTGCCACCGGGCTTCTTCACCTCGGGAAGCCGGTAATGAACCGTCTGCACCTTGCCGTCCCGGTCGAGATAAAGGCCGGTCTGATCGGACTTCTGCGGCTTGCCGTAAACCCGCTCGGCCTTCTTCGGCAATTCGGGCTGTCCGTATCCATTCACCTCGACGACGGCGCCACGCTTGGGAAGATTGGCCGTCATCCATTCGTGCTGGGCGCCGAGGAACCCCTCGACATTGGTGGTGTAGCGGCTGTCCTGGTCAGCAGGGGCGAACAGATCCTCGACCCACTCGATGCCATAGGCCGTAGCGAGGTCGTCGCCGAAGCTTGCGTCCTTGGCATACATGCGCTTCTTCGTCAGTGCATTGGCGATCGACCACCAGGACGCGGTCTCACCCTTCTTCGGCTTGTTGGCCTTCCAGACCTCCTTCTGCTCGTCGAGGCTTGCAGCCGCGATGATGCGGAGCTGCTGTTCCGATGGCATGTCGCCGAGCGCCATCTGGTCGAGCATGGCGGGCAAGACATTGGCCAGTAACCTGAGCTTGCGGACCTGGCGGACCTGCAGGGTGAGCGCCAGCGCGATCGCTTCTTCGGTCCAGCCCAGTGCAACGAGGCGTTCGATACCGCGCCATTGGTCAACCGGATTGAGCGGTTCGCGGGCGGTGTTTTCGACCATGGAACGCATGGCGCCATTGTCGTTGGCGGCGTCGTCGACAAGCACCTGAATTTCCGTGAGACCAGCTGCAATCGCCTGGCGCACACGGCGATGGCCGGCATCGATAATATAGCCATTGCCGCCATTCTTCTCGGGTTCGACGACCGGCGGCTGGATGATGCCGACCGCCTTGATCGTCGCAAGCAGCAGGGCGTCGCCCTGGGGCGAGGATTTCGACTGGCGGCTCTTGTCGGGATTGTCTTTCAGAGCGCGTGGATCGAGGGTAGTGAGATGCATCGGTTTTTCCTTTACCGGATACGGAGCCGGCCCTGTGCCGGTCCTGTTCGCGTCTTCTTTTTTTCCGAAGACATCTCCCGGACCGCAGGGCGCCCGGACCGGTGCAACCGCGCGCGAACATCCCTGCTGCAAAGGCAAAGCGGGGCTTACAGCCCTGCGAAGGCCGCGCGGCCGGGATGGTGAGGGGGCGGTTGAGCGATAGCGGCAACGGGAGGACTGGCCTGCGACCGGTTCCCTTCCTCATTTTCTCTTTTTCTTATTTTCCTTCATCCGCAGTTCGGCACTTGCCGAAGTACGAAGGGCTTGCTGAGCACAAGCGGCCACCGGCAGTGTCAGGAAGGATTGAAAGCAAAAAAAATGGGCCTGCGGAAACCGCGGCCCATGAAGTGTGGAGATCCTTGACCTCCAGAGGGAAACAGCTGCTGCGACGGCACTGGGAGGAAACCGTCAAATGCATCAGCTACAGGCTTTATGCTCATTTATTGACCATAAGGAAACCAATTATTGTGCAATGCAGCCGTGCACATGCTGCGCCGCGGGCATCCACCCAGGCTTCAGTCACAGCATTATTATCATCGTGCACCTGGCAGGAGCGTGATCCGACGCGCTATCTCACCCGCTGCGGCTTCAACCAAACGGCCCGAAGTAAAGGCGAGACGCACCGGCTCATTCATCGCGTGCCATATTCTACGGGAGGCGGGATATATCGGTGACGCAGGAAAAAGGTGGTTGCCAGACAGTACGAGCTCGTTGATGCTGAGTCACCGTCAACCGTGGTAGGCAGGATACTGTTGCATGGCAGAACCCCGCTCGCCGCGGCTTGCGGTGCTGATCGACGCTGACAATGCGTCCGCGAAAATTGTCGACGGTCTGTTCGAGGAAATTGCGAAGATCGGCGAGGCAAGCGTTCGACGCATATACGGCGACTTCGCGAGTGCCCGCTCAAAGGCGTGGATCGACGTTCTCGCAAGGCACGCGATTATCCCTCAACAGCAATTTTCCTACACCACCGGCAAAAATGCTTCCGACATCACGCTTGTCATCGACGCGATGGACCTCCTGCACAGCGGGCGCTTCGACGGCTTTTGCCTTGTGTCCTCCGACAGCGACTTTACCCGCCTGGCATCGCGTATCCGTGAACAAGGCATCGACGTTTTCGGATTTGGTGAACAGAAGACGCCTGAGAGTTTCCGCCAAGCATGCCGGCGTTTCATCTACACCGAGAACCTTTTGCCTGCGGTCGCGTCGAACGGCACAGATCCTGCACATGAAACATCCTCGCTCCAGCCTCCGAGCGCCGCCACGCCAATTATCAGGAAGGTTATCGCCCAGATGGAAAGCGAAGACGGATGGGTGCCACTCGGCGCGGTCGGGAATCAACTTGCAAACCTGGCATCCGATTTCGATCCGCGAACCTATGGATTTCGGAAGCTGAGCGATCTCGTCAGGAAAACAAACAACTTCGATATCGATCACGCAGAGGGCCGCCCGCTCCGTATCCGGGTCAAGCAGAAATCATCAGGGAAAAAAGCTGACGCTGCGGCCGGCAAGGGGCAGCCACTGATCGATGAGAAATAGTCCTTCGGCCTCATGACGCCAAGGGGCATTCCTGGACCACGCCGATACCGGAGGCATCGCCAGACAAATCGTCGCCTGCGGTCAGCAGGAAATGACAGGGACTGCTACCGATCAGGCCGCATTCGCCACACTTTGGGCCTCCTCGCGCGCCGATGCAGCCAATGCATCGTCAACATCACGAAGTTGCCGGCGTTTTTCGGCAAGTTCCTCGGTGAACGCGAAGACGCCTGCGTCACGGGAGCGGTAGGAGGTGAGCCGCCGCTGCAACTCCTCCAGGCGCTGGCGATAGCGAAGGCGTTCCCCCTCGAAGTCGTCGAGCCCATGCTCCAGTCGGGAGACTGCTCCAAGCGGCGTGACTGTCACGGGTAGGTCGATCTCATATTCGGCCCCCGTCCGTTGCAGCACCGTCTGGTAGTGATAGCTGTCCTTGCCGAAGCGCTCACCGTCATAGATAAGATCGAAACCACCGATCGATGCGATATGCGCCTCGCCTTCCTGCTGAAGCTGAACGAGGGTGAGGATCTCCTTCAGGACTGCGCGGCCGGCCTCCTTCCGCTCAAGATATTCTTCACCAATGACGGTCATCGCGAAAGCCTCGCCGGCGGTCGGGACAAGGCGCTCGATATCCTTACCGATTTCTCCAATGCGCCGGGTGGAAACCTCGATGTCGCGTTCCGCCTCCCGGATCTGCCGGCGAACTGCGAAAAGATCGTCGTCATGAGCGGCACGCAGTCGCTCAAGGCGAGCGATGTCTGCCTCGAGACCGGCCTTGCGCATCAACCTCTCGTCACCACTGGCGATGGCCTTGGCCATTGCAAACTGGTTAGCCTGCCCCTCGCCAAGATCCTCGAGACGGCGGATCGAGGTGTCGCCGGACAAAGCCGCTGCAATGAACCGGGCCTTCCGCTCGTTGTTCTGCCACATGCTGGCATCGAGCGATCCTTGCGTTGCATAGGCGAAGATGTCGACGAGATCGTGCTGATTACCCTGACGAACGATGCGACCCTCGCGCTGCTCGATCTGCGATGGTAACCACGGAACGTCGAGGTGATGCAGCGCCTTGAGCCTGAGCTGGGCATTGACCCCGGTGCCCATGGTCTCGGAACTGCCGATCAGGAAGCGCACGCGACCGGCGCGCACATCCCCGAACAAGCGCTGCTTCGCCTCCGTCTTCTTGTAGTCCTGCATGAAGGCGATCTCGCTCGCCGGCACACCGAGCCGGATCAGTTCGTCCCTGATCCATCGGTAGGCCGAGAAGCCGCGGGTCTTTTCGACATTGATCGTGCCGAGATCGGAAAAGATCATCTGCGCGGCGCCGGGAAGCTCGTATGGCTTTCCGTCAGGGCGAAGATAGGTCTGTTCGGATGTCTCCTGCCAGATACGATAGGCGTTGTCGATCAGGAGGTTGAGCTTGTTTTCCTTTTCATTGTCGTTGGCCGGAATGACCAGCCGGAGATCGATCGCTGCATGCCGGCCGTCGGTGATGACGGAGAGCAGGATGTCGTCGCCGGGTTTCGCCGGCCCCTCGCGCATCTCGATTGCCTTGATGCGGTCCGCCAGAAGCTGCTGGTAGAACTTGAACGCAGGCGTCGGCGACGCGGTAAGGATCTGGCGCCTGCCGGTCGAGATCGCCGGCACCTTCACATATTCGCGCAGATCGTCCGGCATGACGACGTCCGCGAAGCTCCGGAACATCGCGATCAACTCCGGAACGTTCACGAAACTCGCAAAGCGGCTGACGGGCTGGTACTTGCCCGACGGCTGGATTTCCAGCGCTGTGACCGTATCACCAAAGGTCAGTGCCCAGGCGTCGAATTCATGCAGGCCACGCTCAGCCAGCGCCTCGTGGCCCAGCAGCCTCTGGATCGAGAACATTTCGCCCAGCGTGTTAGTAATCGGCGTGCCGGAGGCAAGAACGAGCGCGCGGCCGGCATTCTTCGTCTCGATGAATCGGGATTTGACATAGAGATCCCAAGCCCTTTGAGAGCCGTTCGGGTCGATCCCCTTGAGGCTGCTCATATTGGTCGCGAAGGAAAGCTTGCGAAACTCCTGCGCCTCGTCGACGACGATCTGGTCGACCCCGATTTCCGAGATGGTCAAAAGGTCGTCCTTGCGGGTGGAAAGCGCCTGCAGCCGCTCTTCGAGCCCCTCTTTCAAACGTTCGAGCCGCTTGCGGGAAACACGGTCTTCGCTATCGACCGAGGTCAGCAGTTCCTCGTAGAGCTGTAGTTCGTCCTGGATCATGCTCTGCTCGAATGCCGAGGGTACCGATATGAACTTGAAGGCGCTGTGGGTGATAATGATTGCATCCCAGGTCGCCGTCGCGGCGCGGCTGAGGAACCGGGCGCGCTTGTCCTTGGAGAAGTTGGTCTCGTCGGCGACGAGGATCCGCGCGTTCGGGTAGAGGGCCAGAAATTCGCGGGCCGCCTGGGCAAGGCAATGGCCGGGAACGACCAGCATGGCTTTGGCGATCAGACCGAGCCGCCGCTGTTCCATGATCGCCGCGGAGTAGGTCATGGTCTTGCCGGCGCCGACGGCATGGGCAAGATAGGTCGAACCGTCAGCGATGATGCGCCATATGCCGCGCTTCTGATGTGCATAGAGCTGGAACGCGCTGCTGGCGCCGGGGAGTTTCAGATGGCTGCCATCGAACTTGCGCGGGGCAATGTTGTTGAAACGCTCATTATAGACCTTGGCGAGGCGGTCGGTACGGTCGGCATCAGACCAGACCCACCGTTCGAACTCGCTCTTGATCTTCTGGAGCTTTTCGCGGGCGGCTTCGGTGTCGACGGGATTGAGCACCCGCCGCTCGCCGCCGGCATCCTTGTAGACGTCGAAGATCTGCGGCACCCTGCTGTTCAACCCGTCGGAGAGCAGTTCGCCTGCATGCCGACGGCTCGTGCCCCATTCCGACGTCCCGGCGGCAATCACGCCGAGCTGGCGGGCCTCCACCGTCCAGGAGCCGAGTTCCGGCATATGGTGGATCCTGATATCGACGCCCATCATCTCCTTGACGAAGGCGATGACGTCGCTGGCCGGGATCCACGGTGCGCCGAGACGCGCAGTGATGTCCGACGGGCGAAGATCAGCCGGTTGGACGGCCTCGAGCGCCCGAACGTTTCGCTCCAATGACGGATCGAGTGAAGCGGCGGCCTCCGCCACGGCAAGTTTCGTGCGGACCGCGCCGGAGAGATAGGCATCCGCCGTCCGCCATGAGCCGTCGGCCGGATCCTGGAATACGGTGTCCCCGAGTTCGGAGATAACGCTATTGCGGTCGCAATGCAGAAGCTCGGCGATGTGCTCAAGGTCGACACGGCCACGCTCGTTAAGAACGACGGCAAGTGCATCGGCCGCACTGGTGACGATCGGCGGGGCAGGCGGCGCGATGACCCGTTCCGAAAAGATCGGGCCCGGCTTGGCCGTATCGGTGTCGAGGTCGTAGTCCTCGATGGAGGCGACGAGCCATACATCCGGATCGTCAAGAAACGGCTGAAGGTTCGGTCTGCGGTGATTTTCCTTCACCTCTCCGGTTTCGGCATCTTCAATGATGGAAACCGTGGTATGGTTGATCGGGCCGAAATCCCTTACAAAGCTCGACCAAGCGATGCGCAGACGCACCTGAAGATCGCGCCACGGCCTATCGGTCTCCTGTGCTTTTAGCACTTCGCGCACGGCGTCGCGGATCGGGATCAGCTTCTTGATGATGCGAACATGCTTTTCGGAGATACCTTCACCGCTGCGGGCCTTACGGATCTTGATCTCGACAGGTTCGCCGTCGACGATTTGCATCAGGCCATGCCTGTTATCGGTGAAATAGCTGCCCTCGCGCACCTTGGCGTTATCAGGGCGAAGGTCGACGATTTCGGCCAGGTCGTCATCAAGATCGAGGTCGATTTCCGTCGGCTCGCCGTCGTAGAGATCTTCGGGAAGACGGTCGATCGCGGCATTCAGCAACGTTTCCAGATCTTCGCCGACACGGGGGCGGCACGTATAGGTCTCGCCGAACGGGCCAGACGTTAGCGCGTGCTCGCCGAGCACAAAACCGGGGTGGCGGGCGAACCAGCGGTTCACGCGGATCGCACCTTCGTCATCGGTGGCTGGGCGGACCTCGTCGGCGTCAAGCCACAGGTGGTCGCCTTCGGGTTCCCCCGCCTTGCGCTTGCGGAAGAAAAGGATATCGACAACGGTGTCCGTGCCGGCATCCTTGCGGAAACTGCCTTCAGGCAGACGGATAGCGGCGACGAGATCGGCAGACTTGGCGATGTGCTCGCGTGCCGTCGTGTCGGCCTTGTCCATCGTGCCGGCACTGGTCACGAAGGCGGCGAGTGCGCCCGGCTTCAGCTGATCGACCGAGCGTGCGATGAAGTAATCATGGAGACGCAAGGCCAGTGACCGGTAGTTCCGGTCCGAACGGACAGTTCGATCGGAGAAGGGTGGGTTGCCGATGGCGAGATCATAGACCACGCCAAGGTCGGTACGCGCGAAGTCGCCATTGACGATCCGCGCCCTCGGCTGGAGCAGCCTTGCGATTCGCGCGGTGACAGGATCGAGCTCGATGCCGGTCACGTAGCTGTTGCCGTGATACACCTCGGGCATCAACGCCGGGAAAAGGCCAGTCCCGATACCCGGTTCGAGAACGCGTCCACCCCTCCATCCGAGACGCTGGAGCCCCTTCCAGATCGCCCGCACGATAAACTCCGGCGTGAAGTGCGCATACTGGGTGCAACGCAAAAGGCTGGCGTAGTCCGGTTCGTTGACTGCGGTTTCCAGCGCACTGCCGAGATCGTCCCAGCCATCGCGGAATTCGACCTCGCCCGGCCGCCGGAACATGCCATTGGCGAGATCGGACGCGCCAAAGCCGGTAAAACGGATAAGCCGCGCCTGTTCGTCACGGGTTGCGGGACGCTCCGCCCGCTCGATCTCCCCGGCGAGCAGGATGGCGGCGACGTTCATCTTCGCGCGTTCCTTCCAGCCGACCGTAAGACCACGGTCGTCTTCGCCAAGATAAAAGTTGAGGCGCTCGCCCCGCTTGCGCACCGGCTTGCGACTCGTGGGAACGAGAGAAGTCGGGGTGGGAGCCGATTGCGTCGGATCGGGCTCGACGTCGTTGGCCGCAGCGGGATCGAACCCGCCGAATGCGGTGACGCCGAAGCCGAGGCCGGAAGAAAGCGCACTGCTGCCGAACATATCGAGGGTAAAGGGATCGTTGGACATCTGGTGATTGCTCCTGAAAAAAAGACAAGCGCCATTGGCCAACGGGAAAGCCGGCATGACGCTCGCAAGGATGAAGTGATTGATGGTTGCTGCGACTGGCTGTGCGTCAGCCGCGCTCGATGATGGCGATCTCCATCGCGTCATCAGTGAAGGTGAAGCTGAGATGCGTGCCCCGTGGGCTGGCAGCGATCATTGCCTCGAGGCTTTCGGCATCGATGAAATCGACACCGTCGTCGCCGCCGAAGGTTCGGCGTTTGACCTCGAACCAGTCGTCATTCTTGTCGGGGTGGCATTCTTCTGCGTAGACCACCATCGGCCTGCCGTTTCCGGGCAATTTGCCATTGGACATCAGGTACACGCCGTTGTCCCCGACAAGCCAAAGTCCGGGCCTCTCACCCTTGCCGGGTTCAAGACCGTAATAGGGATCGCGAAAACCACCGTTTGTCCCGGCGTCGGCACGACCACGGGCGATGACGTCAAGGACGGATTGGACAGGAAAGGTCAGCATGGTCGATCCTCCCTCAAACGGCTATCGGGAGGGTCAGTGCTTCGTCCCGGAACATCACGGTCTTCGCAGCGGCTGCGGGTGACGGTGGCGTGGGATCCGGGTCGTCATCGTTGGCGGCTGCCGGAATAACCCGGGCCTCCGATGAGCCGGGCCCTCGATTGAGCGATCGGATCGATGACGGTGTGAACGACTTGGCAGGCATGGCTGTCTCCATTCAGTTGAGCGAATGGCATCGCCCGGGGAATTGCTTCCTCGGGGCGACAATCGCTGTGTTCAGGGTGATGGATCGGAGTGTCTCTGGCGCTGATCGCGTCTTTTCAGATCTTCCAATCCAGATTTCCTCCGCCGCATTGGCGATGGCCGGTCAAGGGCGCTTCAGCGGCAGAGCCCGCCCTTGACGGGCCGGAGCCAGATGCGGGACAGGGTTCTGTTTCTTTCTTTTTTCTTGCCTCTCAGAGGGTCAGAAACCAGAAGCGGCGATCGGCTTCCTGCCGAAAGCGTTCGGCCCGGGCATCCCATTCGAGTATCAGCTGCGCCTTGCAGCGCAGGATCAGACGCGTGACGCGAGCTGATTGCGGCACATCATCGCCGAACAACGCCGGATGCGCTCTGAGGCGGCGTAGGAGACGGTCATGATCCATCAGACCTGCTCCAGACGTCATCGGGTTCGTCGTCCAAGCTCACCTCGAAAGGACCAGGCCAATCCCGGATCCATTGCGGCGCGTCGCCTTCGTAACGCAGATCATCCTGTCCTCCGCCTTGGCATGCCAGTCCACCTCCGTCGGAAAGCGTTGGAGAAGCAATGACAACGGTATGGTCCAATCCGTCGGTCCGGACGGGTCGACCTCGATCGCATGGCCGTTCCACCACGCCTTGGGCCAGAAAGTGAGTGTTACCGACCGATCTTCCGATGCAACGGCAGGGGCATGCCGATATCGCTGATCCGGTTCCTGCGGTTCGTGATCCGAACCGTAGTTCCGGCTTCTTTCATATTCTGGGTCGTCCGCCTCATCGACAAGATAGCCGACCACTTCCTCGGCAAAGTCGGCCTCGATCACACCGTTGCCAGAGGAGACAAGACGGACGGCAAATCCGTTGCCGAACAGAAGGGTGTCGGCGGAAGCCATGGCAGACTGGTGATCTTCGGCCTCGACTTCGACCTTGACCCTGACCACTGTGTAGACATGAACGAAATGTTTTCTGGCCACGGGATCGCCATCGCTATTGTCGCGTGCGCTGTCCTTGCTCGTTCCGGCACCAGCTGGTGGCTCACACGACAGACCGGTGGCTTCTGTGGTCTCGCTCATCGGCTTGCCCCCTGTTCTACTTCAAGCTTTTTCACCACGCGCGCCGCCGCATCCTCGAGCGTCGTTGCGAAATAGGGGCCGTTCTCTGTCCATTCCAGCACCTCAAGCACGGCAGGGATGAAGCCGTAGTCGAATGGCGCGAACCGATCGATCAATTCCCTTCCGAGATGATCATGGATCAGGAGGGCGCAATTGGCGGCCGGCCGTGCCCAACGGCGCAAGGTGATCGAACCGAATTGTGTCCAGAGCTGCATCAACGCGTGAATGTTCCGCACCAGCGGTTTGTCGTGCTCAAACAGGACACGGTAGTCCTGCATCGCCTCCCAGCAGCACAGGGCTGCGTCCAGATGCTGACTGTAACCGGCGGGGTCAGTCGGGATCGGCGTCGCGAAGGATTCGATGAACCTGCGGATGGAGGCGAGCGAGTTGCGGCCGCGCCAATCCAGCATGAACGTTTCGCGCGGGAACCGCCCGGTCATCTGACGATCGAGGGCAGAGCGCATGCGTTGAAGCGCCGGGTCCGCGCCGGTCAGATCGGGGCGGGTTTCGGCTGGTGGTTGTGTCTCGGACCCGGCACGAAGCTCCTCGAACAGATCGTCGCTCGACCGGCCGACACACTCTGTGGCCGTTATCAGCATGACATTGGCACCGAAGCTGTCAGGAGCCTGCGAGGGATGGCGATACCATTCGAGAACCCGAACCTCCTGGAGGGTCGTGGACCGGGCAACGATATCCTGCAGAACGAACTCCCATGATGTCTCTGCCAGATCGATTTCGATCCTGTGGGATTCATCGATCTGGTGACGCCAGCGACGGGCGACAATGCGATTGAGATCGCTGTTCGGCACGTCGCGCGATGCCTGATAGGCAGAGGACAGATCCGCAGCCGGAACGTGGATGGCACTGCTGACGGGTCGGTCGCTATGAAGCAACAGAGCACCGTCGATTTCGCCTGCGTCGAACACGGTCGACAGGAACAGACGCTCCAGCGGGGTTATATCCTGCAGCGGGATCGCAGGGTTGATGACAATGGTCGTTTCACGCTCATCCATGGGTTTCTCCTTTATGGAAATGGCAAGGCCCGGGCGATGAGCACCGGGCCTGTTGTCGGGGTTGACGTTTTGGGAAAGATGCGGTGACCGCCGCGCTCAACTGTCGCCGATGAGACGGGCGATTTCGTCGCCAGACAGATGAGCAAGCAGTTTCAGCACCGGCCGGTATCCGGCCTTTTGAATGAGGATCGTTCTGAAGCCCTCGTTGCCAGGCGGCCAGATTTCGTCGGCGTAGCCGCGGGCTTCCGTCTTGTTCCATATCAGCTCAAGCCATTCCTGGCGCATATCGGCGCCTTGATCGGAACTCTCACGTGCGACGATTGCTGCACGCAGGGTCGCGGCGGTTATCGCCGGGTCTGTGAGACTGACGAAACCATGGAACCATCGCTCCCGCTCATTCGTCAGCAGGCTGAACAGGACGGAGCGGATCTGCTCCGGTCGTCGGACTGTAAGAGAGGCCGTGCCGCCCGGCCGGATCGTTGTGATAACGCCACCGGCGATCGCTCGCGCTGCGTTCTCATCAAGCTCAAACCATTCACCGGCATGAAGGATACCGGTGAAGCGGCGCAAGGACATTGGAGCGCTGTCGTGTCTGGACAACAGTGCAGGCACTTCGGAAATCGAAACCGGGCCGGGGTGGATCCGCCGGAACGGCGAGAGGAGAGATGTCGTGGGCATCACGATCGATCCTTCTGCGATTGCGTTGAAATCACTCGGCTTCCGCAGACGCGAGGCCGTCGAGGTAAACGGCCAGACCTACGGTCTGGCGGTTATGATCGAGCCACCGTGAGATAAGCAGCAGAAGCGTGAAGCTGTCCCATCCTGCATTGGAGGCAATACTCTCAAGACGGCCGCGCGTTTCGTGACCGCCACTCTCGGTCGTTGGCTGCACCGGCTGTTCGTTCCACATCCGCTCCAGCATGTCGGTCGTCGATGAATACTGGATTGCGGCCTTGGTGATCCGCATGACGCTGCCGCCAAAACCGTCGGCGCGCATCTTGCTGCAGGTAAAGGCTGCCCAGACGACGATTTGTTCGATCGCATCGGATCGGCGTAGGATGTCCTGCAGGACTTTGGGCCAGCCGCCGACCTGTGTCGTCAGGTCGATCTCGATGTTCGACCCGCGCTCAATCTCATCGGTAGCATCGAACTGCTCTAGCAGGCCTGTGATATGGTCGGTGAAGCGGCTTTCAACGTTACGGGACGCCTCCAATGCCGTTCTCAATTCATCCGCCATCGGCGAGATCAGTTCACTGGGACTGTTCCAGGTGCTGAAGAAGACGCCGTCACTCCACTCTTCCTCATCGAAGACGTGGGAAAGAAGCAAGCGTTCGAGAGGGGTCATGCCGTTTGCCGGAAGTTCCGGTGTCACGACGGTTTCGGTGCGATAGTCTGCCATAGTCGCCTCCCTCAAGCCGCGATCGAAGAGGGAAGATGGCGCAGGTGCACCGGCAGCTTTGCGGCGATTTCCTCGTCGGTCAGGTCTTCCAGCAGTTTGAGCGTGCTGCCTGCTTTCCCGCCGTAAAACATCACGGCCGGCTTGCCACGCGAAGCATATGGCCAGCGGTCGCCGGCATAGCCGCGATAGTCGTCGGCCGTGCTGCTCCAAATATGGTCCAGACGCTCGTCGCGGGTCATCGCGCGAACAGGCCTGGTTTCGCGCTCGATGATGGCAAGACGCATGCGCTCGACCGAGCCGGTATCGGAAAGATCGCAATAGCCGTGGAAGTGACGGATCGCGCTGTCGATGCGCAATGCGAAAAACACGCTCGTGACAGAGCCTGTCAGGAACTCGCGCATGGCGAACATGGAACCGCGGATCCACAGCGGCGGCAGGATTTCGAACATGTAGTCGTGCTCTGCTTCGCCGATTTCGAACCACTCTCCGGCATAGAGCGGGGTGGGATCGCCTTCGAAGCGGTTCGGACGCTGTGCGTGCCGATCGAACATGCGATACATCTGGCGGCGGTCAGAGATACCCTGGTAGACCTTGCGAATTGAGGGTGAGGCATTCATCTTTGGCTCCTTCGGAGTTTTCTGGACCGAAGCGCTCCGTGATCCTCGCGATCTCTTCGTCTTCCTCAGTCCTTCATCACCCCTTCCGAGCCGCCGGCATCGTGTCCGGCCGGGTCAAGGGCCGGCTCAGGCCGGGCGAAGCTTACCTTGACGCGGCTGGCGCGAATGCGGCACGCCACCCCTCCCCTGCCCTCTGTCCTTCTTCTCCCTCTCTCTTTCCTGTAGAGCCTCATTCCAGTCATCCGCCGGGGGGCGCAATCGTTGCCAAACGCAGCCCGCCTCTTCGGCGAGGGTACGAAGGCGGTCGGCGAATGTGTCACCTTGTACGTTGTTGTCGGTCGCGCCGACCAGGTGAACGCCTGGAGAATTGGCAAGTGCGCGAAGTGCTGCATCGGTAGATGGAGACCAGCCCCCACCTGTGCTCAGATAGAGGGTACCATCACGAAGACCCTCGAAGGCAGCAAGGCTCATGGCATCGATAGCCGCTTCCGTGACACAGAGCCGGGAAGCCGCAGACCGGCCAAGGCGAAAGAGGACCTTTGTTCCCCCGGTCGAAAAACCCCTCCATTTCGGACCTCGTTCCTCCCAACCAGTCACGATGCCAAGATGGTTCGTGTGGGCGGCCCACATGCTCCCATAAGGTCCTTCACGAAGATGGTTCTCGGACAGGGCAGCATGGAGCGTGTGGGATGGTAGGAGCCTTATCGTCGAGAGATAGTGCCAGGTTTGCGAACCAGGCCATGGACGGCGTTGGCGGTTCCATCGTTCGGCAATTGCGATGTTTGGCCCTCGGACACGACCAGGCGTCTGCCTGGCGGTTACTTGCGGGGCATAGCCGATTAAACCGGCAACGCGATCGCACGCTGCCGCGAAACCTCCTCCATACAAATGGGCGACGAGCGAAAATACGTCACCCTTGGCTTCAGAAAGCGGGTCGAACCATCCGTGACCCTCATGGATCATAATGATGATTTCACTGTCACGGCGATATTTGACCGCCCGCTGCGTGCTCTCCTTTAGATCGATTGCGAAGCCCGCTTTTTCCAACACCGCCGAGCATGGTACACGGCTGCGCAGCTGCTCGATTTCCTTCTTTTCCATTGTTTTTTCGGCCTTCTTAGCCGCCCCTTTTCTACTCGGTTTGCTTTCCCGCACATTTCGCGGGCCCCATCCGACAGCCGCGAAGAGCATGCGGAGGCAAGGGCGCGGCGGGGGGTGCCTGAAGTCGGGAGCTACAAGCGCCGCCTGCCCCGCCGCGGCGAAGCTTCCCTTGCCGCCGCCGGCTCGCAAGCGGAACCCGAAGGGCTGGCGGCTTCCGGCAGCATCGGGATAAATTAGATCAAGCTGCTGTTCGCGAGCGCCATATCATGGACGAGCGGGAGCCTCGATCGGAACCACCGAAAACGTTACTATGACGGAACCTCTCCAGCCCTTCGGCGGGCAGCAACATTAAATGCCTCGTGCCGCCGGCTCCCACGCCTTTTTGCTGGTATGCCCGCATTCGCAATGCTGAGGTGACTCCGGGATCGAGGATAAGCGAAGAAATTTCAGGACAAATTCAACAGGATCCCATATCCTGCAGAGCGAAGCGGTACGCGCCGCTTTGGGGCGTCGAAACCCCTCATACCCGGTTGGTGCCACCCGTAAGGCACCAGACTCCTTGACCTTTGCGGTCGGGGGACCTGTGGCGTATGCAATAGGTTCTCCGGGACTAAAGGCCATGGGGCCGTGGTATGCGGTTTCGAATCCCCCGATCACCAGGGGTCAATGAGCGTTGGACGGCGGGGGCGCACCGCCGAGATTGCTTCAGGAGAAACCGTTGGCACAGGACATTGTATTCACCTTTTACACCTATTCGAATGCCGGTGTTCACGCTGATGAGCGTTGGAAGCCGACTGGCATTCCTGATGTTTTCTTTGACAGCCATGAAAAAGCGCAACGCGCTGTGAAAGAGATGCGCGCCGATATATTAGCCGATCCTGAGATGGAGTGGCCGGTTATGAACATAGAAAAGGTCATAACAGTTCCAATCAGCCCAGCTAGTATTCTGACGCTATTGAACCACGGCTTGGGGTCATTTGTTCAACAATATGAGGTAGTTGAGAGCATTGGGCCGTCACGATGAGGTGGGGGACTTTGGCCAAACGCGATCAACTGGTTTTGCCCGTAGCTGTAGACGGAATAGAATTCGCAGGGTTGGTGATTAGCGAGGGATTGACGGAACAATCGGACTCGGACCGCAGTTGCGCGGAGATATTCAGTCGTCCAGTGACAGCACGTCTCGCCTTCACATATGGACCGGCACGATCTGGCTAATATGCCGAACCGATTTTGCTGGGCTTTAGTGGCATCCTGCAAGTGGCTGATTCAGCGGTTACAATCGGTTGGTCTCGCCAGATCGTGTTGGTCCGAATATACAATTGGCTTACTTCTGGGCTGACGCGTGTCGTAAGCTCTTCGAGATCACGCGTCGCGGTTCGTCCCCGAATGCAGCAAACGGTGTAAAAAAGGGATTGGAGAACTCTATAAGATCAAGGCTGAATTTCGTTGCCTCAATCCAGAAGCACGGCTCTTTGTTAGTCAGGCGCGATCGAAGCCGCTGATCATCGACATGTAAACATGGCTTCGCATCAACGCGCACGCGTGTGCGCAAAAGCGCCATTGGGCGAAGCGCTCAAACTTCCTACATCAATGCAACCTCGCTATGGCTATCGAGATTGTGGTCAAATTTGTTCACCGAGAGCAGGATGGTTGGCCGCAGGTATTGTGTTACGCGCCTCAGTCTCTGTCGCAGGTAGACGAAGGTACGATTTTGCCGAGCTGAGAGGAATTGGGCCGGCTGCCACGAGCCGGTCCCCGTCACGGAGTTTAACGATCCTTCGCAAGAGAGGATCCGCGCTCTCTCAAGTCATGCCCATAAGTGAAGCCGGAACCTGAATACAGTCCGCAGGCATCCCGACTGTCACCGTTCCCTTGACGGTCAATTTCATATCGGTCAGACGGGGGCAGCGTTAGTCGATTGTTCCCGCCTCCCCTCCCCTGTTTTTTCAAGTCACCGCGGCAGCCGTTTAGTTATCCAGATTGGTGTTTTCGGTGGGATGGAGGTTAATGGTCCCCGCAGGCTCGGTGAAAATACCGACCACACCAGGCAGCTGTAGAAACCGGATGCCGATATCTCAAGCCGCAGCACCCCTCACTATGACGCTCAAGAAAGGTTGCTCATCCAAAGGCGATTTCTTTCATATGGTGTGGCACGACCGACGTGGTGGAGCGTCAACGCACAGTCTGTTCGTTATTTGTTCTAGTCCGGCGAGCAAGAAAAAGACATCGGCTCTCGGAAGAGAGCAAATTGGACATCGGTCGCCTGACGGTTTTCGAACCGCCGCCCTCCGGCGCGATAGCCGGTAGCATGAACGATATTTCAATCCCAACCTACGGCGCAAATCGGCATTTTCTGCGCGAAGCTTTTCGGCGAGGAGCTTTCGTAGCCGACGGTTCTCCTCATCCAGTTGGATGAACTCGCCATACTCGGCGACTTGGAGTGTTGCGAACCGCGGAGCGGCGGCTAACGCCTTTTTCCATAGATAGTAAGTCTGGTCACCCTGCGTTTTCCACCGCTGACCTGAGAGTACTTCCACCAGCAACCTGCTCATCGATGTCACGAACAAGCTCTCGTTTTTCCAGCCCCGTAAGACCACGGTTGCTAAATCTTACCAATTTCTCCCCATGATCACCTCTTGACCTGGAAAGTGGCTTCGGTGCGCGATCGTCGACCTCAATCGCTGAAGCGCCGATAGGGTTCTGGACATCTTCACCAGACATTGATCATCCTCTATTGCCATTCGATCTTTTCTGCGAGCTCTGACCGCTAGTCACCTCACCCGATAGACTCCACAATCGTTAAGCGGGGAAGGACAGGGCAAGACAGTTTTGCGGGCACAAATTTGATTTGGCATACGCTAGGCTCAATCGCAACGTTGAGCTCTTTGATCGAGACGTAGGAACGAACTTCCCTTGAGGCTAGGCGCCTTGCTCAAGAGGCTCGTCGCAGTGTCCAGAATTATGAGGGCCGGCAAGTAGGACTAAAGCGTACGGGGAAGGGTCAGCAAGGACATCGATTCGAAGATAAAAGCTACAATAAACTGAGCGTTTTGGAAAATCGTTTGTTTTCAGAGAATTAGTGCATGTGGGAGCTCCCACAGCGGATTGCGCACTCAGCCACAATCAAAACTTCGCTCTGATCAGCAGTCCCTTCTCCGTTTAATCAGTTTGAGGTCCACGGCGTCAATCGACTCTGCTCGTACCGCACCAGCCATGCGCCTTGTCACGTTTCGTTTGGCCGTCTTTTTATGCCCCACCTTCTTGTGTGTGGTTTACAAGGCTAAAGCTGCCCAGCGCCGGAAACTTGTTGCAAAAGCTGGTGCAACATACGGCTCCGCAACAACGGCTACGATGAAAATTCACAACAATGTTCGTCTCCGCCCATCCAAGACGAGATGCCACTATCGATTGTTCGACGCCCTTTACGAGGATCTCGAGCGGCACGGATCTAGAATAGTGTCCACGTAGATGATGTCGCGTCTGGTCTAGCGATCGAGGACTGCAGAGCGTGCAGACCAATCCGGCGCGATTGAAGGTCATTAGCGTCCGCTGAACTTAGCAAACACTACGAACAGCACATCCCGAAGACGGGAATCCACGTCGAGACCTAAAATCTCGCCCGGTTCGACGCAATCGTACGCAGCATCACCGGCGATCCCTAAAGGGCAAGTGGCAGTGTGTCGCATGGGAGTTTCTGTACAACGCGATTGTCCACCCTCACGCATCGAGTTCAGAGGCATTATCGCCGGTCGCTGAGAAAGCGCCCTCGCTCTCCTTACGTCTCCACCGACAAATATACCGGCGATGGAGTTGCTGTCGCGGGGGGCCATGGCCAAGAACGCCCCATGTTACCGATCGATGGCCGTTTCCCAAGCGCCTCAAGACTAGCCTCAAGCTTGTCCATTGAAGCTCCGAAAACCGTGGCTAGGTAGAGCGGTTCGTCCAAAGCGCACGCTCTCGCATAAACCACTCTGCGGTTCCGCGGCAAAGTTGCCCTTCTACGAGGGTTGTTGTCTCGGATGCTCCGCTCCTATCTCCTCGTACAAGAGCGTGTTTGCAGCACACAAATTCCACTTCGGGGAAAATCCTCCGTTCCACCGATCCAGGCGCCCTGCCCTGCTCCGAGCCAGAGATAAAAAGCCGTCCAGTCGAATTGTACCGAAAATGTTGCAGCATTGACCGCCGACCTAGCAGTCGGACGAGTATCCCTCAGCGCCTATCAAGCCGTCGTTGCCGACGCCTTTAGTCGCGGAATTATCTTTTGGGGATCATATGAGGGAAACCGTTGGCGCCCCCGTTTAGGGATGGCCCGCCCCTCCCGCCAACACCTGTGTAGGATGTCGGTGTTCAAGAAGGGAAGAAACGGACCATGAGCATAATGGCCCTCGGTATCGATCTGGGCAAGAACAGCTGCAGTGTCGTTCACCTCGACAAGGCTGGAGCGGTAGTTGTGCGAAGGCGGATGCGGCGTAATGGTGTTATCGCGTTTGCTTCGAAACTCGAGCCCTGCACGATGGCTATGGAAGCTTGCTGCGGCGCTCATCATATGGGCCGATTGCTGTCGGCGCAGCCCCATCAGGTCCGTCTGATGTCGCCGGAACATGTGCGACCTTAAGTCAAGCTCAGAAGAATGATGACGGCGATGCCGAGGCAATCGCCGAAGCTGCGACGCGGCCCAGCATCGCTTCGTCGAACTCAAAAGCGAGGAGCAACTCGACGTTCAGACGCTACACCGAGTGCGCGGCCGCCTGGTTGGCGAACGCACCTCTTTGACCAATTAGATTCGGAGCCTTTGTAACGTGGGTACATCGTAGCGCTGGGCCGTGCCCGTCTGCGCCATTTACTCGGTGACTTTCTGGATTCCGGCGGGAGTGAATTGAGCCTGCGCATGGCGTTCCTTCTGGGAGACATGCGCGCACGCTGGACGAACTGGACCGCCGCATCGCTTCCTTTGACGCTGAGTTTGCGGATATGGCCCAAACCGACGAGCGGTCTCGGCGCCTGACAGGCATTCCCGGCATGGGAGCGCTGAACGCGACTGCGCTGGTCGCTGCGGTCGGTAACGCGGCGACGTTCGAGAAGGGGGGCGACCTCGCCGCATGGCTGGGGCTTGTGCCGCGCCAAGCCACTACTGGCGGTAAGGCGAAACTGATGGAAAGCAGATATCTGCGCAAGATGCTGATCGAAGAGGCACGATCCGCCATGCCCTCGTTGGCAAAAAGCAACACGGCAATCGGGTTGTGGCTGCGAGGCTTCTTGCCCGCAGCCATTCCAATGTCGCGGTCGTCGCACTGGCGGCGAAGATGGCACGAACCGTCTGGGCGTTGCTGCTCCACGGGCGAAGCTATAGGCCCACGCCAGCAATGGCGGCCTGAGACACATAGAAACGCGCGTCAGGCAAAGACTCCGCCGGGTGTAATGAGCTGCGAGTGCTGAAAGGAAGGTGGCCTGACGGTCGATCGGTGTCCCGAAAGCCTCCGGCGCAAAATGGCCCACGAGGCCGGCCCCTTTATGAGGATCGGGACGCGCGGATCTCCATCTTGGCAGCGGCCAAAGCGCCGACATGCCGGATACGTTTGTGCAGACTGTCCAATCTATCTCCAATTAGTACTTGCAACGGGGCAGGCCATACGTTTCAGCTGGCTTAGACCTGCCAACTTCGCAGTCACCGACAGGGTTCGTCCTGCGCACAATCTCCAAGTCAAAACGTCGCCAAAAGTAACTAAGAGCAGCCATCGTTTTGATTATCCGGCGATGCGCCGCTCCTTCGCGCCAACATTGAGGAGCGCCATGACCATGGGTCCGATTGAAAACTCTCCGCGCTCGGTCCTCCGCGTCAGATCTCTGAGATAGCCGCCCGGAGAATTGATCATATTTGCCTTCTCGAGGATGCAGGCCACAGCCACCGCAGCGTTCTCGGGCCCCATGACCTCGCACGCATCCTGATATGCGGAAGCGCTGATGCCAAGCATCGATCGCACGACAACGGCGGCGGACATCAAATCTCGCCAACTCGCGATTTCACCGTTTTTGCCGTAATCGGCGATCTGAGGGCACGCCTTCATCACCATCCCAAGGGGGAACACTTTCAGCGGCTCACTCCGTCGTTCGCTATTCATGCTCGGTTTCGCCCCCAGCTCTTTTTCTGAGCGTGGTTCAAGTTCATTAAAGTAATCTGGTTTTGAATTCTGTATGTGCTGCTCGATATGGGCATCATTGCTGCTAGCATCTGTGACTTTATCGTGCATTTCCAGCAAGTTGAGGACTTCTTCCTTCAGCATCTCCATTTCCTCAAGAATGGAGGCTGCGTCACGAAGGTCAGGCTTACGTGGAATGCGGGCTACGAGCCTCACAAACATTTCCTCGATGGCATTCCAATCTCCATCAGCAGCTTCATCGATAGCGGCTGAAATAAGCTTCCTGACGTCGCGCCGGCAAATGGTCAGCGCCTCCTTGACCTTTTTAAGGGCCATTCGGTCAGCCATAATTTGCTGGGCCATCGTCGCGAGTTCTTCAGCGCGAGCGAGCAGGGGGGACAGGTCGAAGCCGAAGGCGTAGTCAACTTCACCCAAGTTGGATTTCTTCGCGTAACGCTTGCCGTTCGCACTGTCCCTCCGGACAATCAGGCCCGCATCCACAAGAATGGCAATATGCCGCCGAAGCGTGGAACCAGGCATACTGTGGGCTCGCAGCGATAGCTGAACATTTGACGGGAATACGATAAGTTGCCCATCCTGGCGCAGCTCGTTTTCGGGGTAGAAGCTCAGGAGGGCATCCAATACCGCGAGGCTGTTAGACTGGATGCCCAACAACTCAAAAGCCAGCGAGGTGTCTCGGAAGACTTTCCACTTGTCTACGCTCTTGCCCGCCTTAATTTCGTCAACAGCTTGTTGTCGCCGGAGGAGGGCGAGCGAAATCGGCCGCCGTCCAAACGGCGTTGTAACATTTCCAGTGTGCATCGTTCTGTACCTGTCAGCAGGCAAAAGAAATTTGTTCGCCAAAATGGCGCCGAAAACTCTTGACGATGATTCTCGAAAATGCGATTCTGAGCTTGCTAACGAACAGAATAGGGCTTTCGAGACGGCGACGTTTTGAGGGCTCTTTTCTTTTGCGGGTTAAGCTTCCTTCTGTTTTTCCTTGCTGGCCTGATGCTCCTCATAGAGCGAGGCCAATCTTTCGAGCACGAAGGTCGCGAAGTCTGGCGTGGCCTTCTTGTCGATTGTTATTTCAAGTTTGGTCCTGCTGTTCCTTAGTTGCGCCAAGCGTCCGCCACTTGAGGTCGACAGCACGACCGGAGCTCCGCGCTCAGGACGAGCAGGTTTCAGATAATTGATAACCTTTTTGAACCGCTCCTCTGATGGAAGACCGCTGAGGGATCGAGCCAGATCGAGAACTTTTACCGGTTCGGGAAACTTCTCAACAAGCTCCGCCAGCTGCTGCCAACTGCCCCGGCCGATTCCGGGCGCCGGGCCAATGGCGTCGACTAATTCGGGTGGGAGAGCATCCACAAGGGCCATCATGCGGGAGATGTCTGCTCGATCGATTGACATCGACGCGACGATAATTTCTCGGCTAAACCGGTCCTTTAGATTGGCCGCGAACCGCGCTTTCTCAATATAGGTAAGATCCGCACGTTCGTTGTTTTCTTGTCCTTGTGCAATCACCAACTGTTCGTCGGTGAGCTCTCGTACAATAGCTTTCGCCTTAATGCCGAGCTCTTTGAGCGCGCGTAGGCGTCGATGACCGAAAGCAACCTGATACTTGTCTGGAAACTCCGGATGCAAACGGACGAGGATAGGGACCTGCTGGCCTTGTTCAGCGATCGAGGTCTTCAAACCTTCTATGTCACCGTCCATGCGGTCTCGAACAAACGAAGGTTCGATAATGCCGGCGTCGATCTCGATCACCGCCTGGCCTTCCATCAAACTCTTTTCGATCTCATCAGCTCGGCGGCTGCGGTCGTTCAGATCCCCAACTGACCGCTTGATAGCTGACATGGGTTTCGTAGACCCCTGTAGCGGCCTCGCATGCGGCGGTGGTGCCGGCGTTACAACAGGTGTCGGCAGGTCGGAGAATAGATTTTTTCGGCTCATGTTCTACCCCACGTCTTTTTGATGAGGCTTTCAATCTCGTGATTGACACTGTTCATCGATTCAAGCGCGCGATCATAGGTGACACGGTTAAATTGACTTCTATCCACTTCAAAAAGGGTCTGGTTGGTCAGGCCCGCGTCTGAAACCGCGGTACTCTTCACCATAGAGTTGACCATTACGTTTGCCCCAAACAGGGACCGTAAGAACGCAACCATCTGATGCTGGGGCCCGTCGGTGGGTTCGAAACGCGTTACGAGATAGCGCATCCAATTTTGTTTATCTTCGGCTCCCGCTTCTCCAATCGTGTCCATCAGGTCACTGGTCATCGCCAAAAACTGGTTCATAGACATGACGTCTAGCATTTGCGGGTGAACCGTAATCAGAACGGACGTTGCTGCAGTGAGTGCCGAAAGTGTCAAATAGCCAAGCTGTGGAGGGCAGTCGATGACCACGACGTCATAAGCGTCGGCGATCTCATCTAGTGCATCGGACACGCGCGCGAAAAACAGCTTATCGCCGGGCACTCGGTTTGCAAGAGCCATGGGTGTCGCATGCTCGAATTCCATGAGTTCGAGATTGCCGGGGATCAAGTGAAGGTCTGGAATATAGGTCGCTCGGACAATATCTTGAATCGGTCGACGTTCGTCATCGTATCGGATTGCGCCGTAAATGGTATCGTTCGGACCAACATCCGTCTCTGGCTGACTTCCAAACAAAGCTGATAAGCTCGCCTGGGGATCAAGATCAACGGCAAGGACGCGATATCCACGGAGCGCAAGATATTGGGCAAGGTGCGCAGATGTCGTTGTTTTTCCCGAGCCACCCTTGAAGTTCATGACAGCAATGACCTGTAGTTCTTCACTGTCACGGCGATGGGGCAGGTACCTTCCGGCAGGCCGACTGCCAGCATCCATGTACTGCCGTATTTTTGCGATGTCTTCGACGGAATATACGCGACGATTGCCGGGACCTGACGCGACCTTGAAGTTCAGGGCATCATCCTTTTCCATCTCGCTCACGATGGTGCGCAGATATCCTTCAGCGCAATCGAAAAGCTTCTCAGCCTCTGCCGGCGAGAAGTTTCGAATGGTCTTGCGTGCGTGGGGCGGGAACATCTTAGTTTGGTAAGCTTGAAGCTGTGCCGACAGCGCAGCTGAATGGCTTCGGACAAGATCCCGAAAACCCGAAAACTCCTCGATAGGTGCCAAATCCAAATTTGCCATTGCCGCACTTTCTTACCCAAGATACGGAGATTTGCCATGACACGGCTAAACTCCGCAAACAGATAAGACGCGATTTAACCGATTGCGCAAGCGCTTTATAGTTAACGAATGGTTAACAGCGGTTCCTGTGCACCGACAACTAGACCGGAATTCCGATCAAAACGGCGAGAAACAATGGTTTATTCAGTTTTTTCTTTCATTAGCACGAGTTGCGAAAAAAGAGTCGATAAACCGGGATCGAACGCATTATCCCTCTGAATTGCTGGACGTAGCGGTAAGTGGTCGCTCATCTGTAGGAAGTGAGTCGCTGCCGAAAAGGGATTGGATGCCTCCTCGGCTCTTAGCTAGCAGGAGATCGGCGATTGATCGATTTAACGCAAGTGACGTCTCAGAGGCACCGCGATGTTGCTACGACAAGGAAAGCTTCCACCGGCATGTCGAGTTCAATAGCGATTTCGGGCGCCACACCGGAGACATCGGTGCTGCGTAGGCAAGTATCGAAAACGAGGGCAACGGCGCTGTTATTCGACCCCACCAAGAGAGCTTGTAACTGTATAAAAAAGGGAAGGGCTCCGCACCGCCCATACAAGGTGCCCCGATATCGTGGTGAAGAGAAAACTAATTTCCCTAAACCGCGGCAGCAAGATTGTTGAATAGAGACTGAAACTAGCGGGTCACACCTGCGCAACAAGCCCATGTCGTAAAAGCGCAAGCTCAAGCCATCTTGCAGATGAGCGTTGGTCCGCTCATTGAGAGCGAGGCTTGGCTGTTCAACATAGGTGCGATCCAGCATCCAGATGCAAGATAAGCGCCATTCCAATCAACGTCCCAACGCCCTCTGCATTGTCGCAATCATAACCCTGCTGCTGTGGTTAGATTGACCTTGAATCTATCTCGTCGACGTTGGTAACGACGCGTCATTTCCACCGAAGCGTGACCAAGTTGCTTCTGCACATAGCGCTCATCTATCTCGGCCGACGATGCCAATCCGGCCCGCAGTGAGTGGCCCGAGAATCTTAGATGCCGTTCGATTTCCGCCAGGTCGCTGCGGATACCAGCGGCCATGGCAGAGCGTTTAACGAGCCTTGCCACTTCCTTGTCGTTCAAACGTTCCGATCCCACGGCCTTTCCCCGTCCCGTAACCCGACGGAAAAGCGGCCCGTGAGCGAGCTTGGCGAACTTGATCCAGGATTCGACAGTGGCGACAGGGCAGGTGGCGTCGGATGAGCCTCGACCGATCTCGACCTCACGCCATCCGGTCTTGCCGCGGAGCGTCACCAGCATGCCTTTGTCGAGGATCTCGATCCAGCCGCGACCGTCCTCAGTCTGGTCCGCTTTGAGATCGAGGCCAACAATTTCGGACCGCCGAAGCCCGCCGGCATAGCCGATTAGCAGCATCGCCCGGTCGCGCACGCCGCGCAGGGTGCCGCGATCGAGTGTTTCGAGCATGGCAATGACGTCGGTCGCCATGACCGCTTCCTTCTGCACCGGCGGGCGGGCATGGCTGTTGCGGATGCCGGCCATGACAGTGGCTATATGCCGATCCTTTCGATCGAGGCTCAGACCGCGTTGTGCATAGTTCCAGGATATAGACGAGAGGCGACGTTCGATCGTCGCAACAGAATTTGCCTTCATCCCGCGTTCGGCCGTACCGGAAGCACAAGCGGTAATATAAAGCCCGACCGTCTGTGGGTGTGGGGAGAGGGGGGAAAGATTGGAGCGCCGGCACCAGGCAGAGAAATGCTTCCAGTCGGATGCGTAGGCTTTTCTGGTGTTAACGGAACTGGCGGCCTCGACGTAGCCGCGCGCCCGATCCGTGAGATCCTGAAGGTGGCTCGGTAGGCCCGACCCCAGCTGCGGGGGAGGGGAGGGGGCAACCTCCGCGGGGTCTTCATCAGTCATGATCTTCCCTTCATGCCGCTTCGATATCCGTCTGCTTGAAGTCTTCCCCGATGAACAGCAGGGCATCGTCGGCGCGCTTTGCTAGAGCATAGGAAAAACAATCGGCGAAGTTCAGGTTAGCGGGATGTCGGCCCTTGCCATAGGTCAGCCACGCTTGGGTGGCGAGGTCGACCAGCTCGGCATCGACAGGAATGATCTCGGCTGCAATCTTGGAGAGCCACAGGTCGATTTCGGCCAATGCATGCTCGCCGCGCCGGCTGACCATCACCATGCGGGCCTCAAATACGCACGTGGCTGGAATCAATCGGATCGGGTCAACCACGATGGCTCGCTCAAGTCGTTCCGCCTGCGGCTCGTCGCGTAGGATTGCTACGATCGCCGATGTATCGATGACCATCAGTTCGGGATTCCGTGGTCGTCAAACCCGACGATGTCTTCGTCGCTGCGCTTCTCGCGCTCCGGGAGCTGTGCTATTCTCTTGCGTATCGTGCGTAAATCATTGAGCAAGCGATCCTTCGGGACCTCGCCATGGCCTAGACGGTGAAGACGCTCGGACAAGGCTTGGTGGATTGCCGCCGTTTTGCTGATCCCTTGGCGCCGAGCGAGTTCGTCCACCAGCGCTACCGTAGCTGGATTTTTGATGTTCAGCGACACGACAACCTCCGAAAATCTACCTTTATTCAATTTTCTACCAATTTTCCGCGCACCTGTCAAATACGTCCGATAATGCAAGATTATCGGACGTTTTAAGTAACCGACATGCTGTGCGGTTAAGGTAGATTTGTCTAGCGCAAACCGCGCATTATCGTTATCCTCGAAAGCATGAATTCTCTGCCGACATCCACCGCAACAATGTTCATCGGGCCGACGCGCCTGCCAACTTGGGCGCGCCCGCGAGTTCACGAGATCAGCGAACCTGACGCTGCCTTTTCCGCCGGTATCGCATTGAAATACCTGGATGATTTTCTCCGCGCCGAGCCGCTCTGGTTGGGCTGCTGGCGCGATCGACTTGCCCTCAAATCAGCCAGCACCGCTGTCCGGATGCTTGGCCGCAGTGAGGAAGAAGCCGCAATCCGCGACGCGGTTTTGCTGACTTCTGCCGGCGACGATCCCGGTCCGGCGGGAAAACTGTTTCTGGGCACAAGAATGCTGGCGCGCCAATCCGGGACGGTCACCACACGGTTCGTTAAGGAGCTCGCCGTGCTGCTGGGGATGAAGTGGGACGACAGCCTTGCTTCAATCCCCGACATGGTCGACTTTGCCATCCAGTCCGGGCGAGCAGCACCCTTCGCGGTGGCGGACCTGATAACGGCGATCTCTGCCGTTCGCCCGGACGCCGAGGTGATGGCCCTTGGACTGGCCGAGGTCGTGCTGGCGCACAAGCTGAACTGGTCCAAACCCGTGCCACTGCTGTTGCCAGAGCGCTTCGGGTCCGCCTACCGTACTATCGGTGGTCGCGGTCGCGTCCGACCGGGAGAGCCTGCCTATCCCAAAGCGTTCTGCCTGGCGCTGGTCGATGGCGTTGACACCGCGCTGCAGTCGGCCGTCGAGATTGATCGTCGCGCCGCGCGGCTGTTGGCGGTCGCGCCGAAAGTGCGGACCAAGGGCGCCGAGCCGGTGATCCGCAAGTTGCTGACCGAAGACGCGGTGTCCGCGTCGGCGCCGGGATCAAAACTGTCGCGCTGGGCGGCAAGCCGGCTGTTCGAGCGACTTGAAGCCTTTGAAGCGGTGCGCGAACTCTCTGGCCGCTCCTCCTTCCGGATATGGGGGTTATGACCATGGCGGGAGCGAGCGCAGCCAAAACCAATCGGCGACCGAAGAAAGAGCGACAGCAGGAAGTCCTGTACGACCGCGAGCTCGAGGACCTACCGCAAGCGTTGCGCTGGCGGGAATGGATGATGCGGGTGGAGGCGGTGATCTTTGCCTCGGCCGAGCCGGTCAGCCGCGAGACACTGGCGCGGGTGGTTGGAAAAGACTGCAGCATCGACCTATTGATCGACGACCTCATCGAAGAACTCCGAGATCGTCCCTACGAGCTGGTCTCTGTCGCCGGCGGCTGGCAGCATCGGACCCGACCGCGGTTCGCCGAGACGATCCGTGCTTCTTCGGCGCCCACGAGGGGAGGGGCAGCGGCATTGTCGGAGTTCGAGGCGATGGTGCTGATGGCGGTCGGATATTTCCAGCCGGTCACCCGCGGCGAACTGTCGAAGATTTTTGGCAAGGAGGTCAGCCGCGACACCATCGGCAGTTTGCGTGGAGCGGCGTTTATCGGCTCCGGGCCGCGCAGCCCGACGCCCGGGGCACCGTATACCTACGTGACGACGCCGCACTTCCTCTCGGCCTTCGGCATGGAGACGCTCCGCGACTTGCCGAACATCGAGGCGCTCGAGGATGCGGGCCTGCTCAGCCGACATGCGGTAAAGAATGAGGTCGAAGCGGCAAGCAATGAAGACGATGAGGACGAGCATCTTCAGTGACAGGTCCTTCAATATGGTCATCAACCTACGTGGCCAGCCCACACGCCTGTGGATTTCAAGAAATAACCGACGCCGAAGATGTTGCTTCTCTGTTCTCGTGGGATAATGGCGCGAATCAGAGCACAGCCATGACCAAGCAACATCAAAGGCGCGCCAATCCGCCTTAGATGAGCGCTAACCGACTTCTTGGTAATGTGTTTTCAGGAAACGATTGCTCTTTGTAAAGGTGGCTACAACGCTGCGCTCAAGCTCTTCGTACCACACCTCCTCTCGACAATGTTGGACGCGGTCGAGATTGGCTGTCGTGTTGCGAAACATGCTGAATGTCCCTTTTACAAGGTTGGAGAACCCCCGTTGCTCGCCTTTTTCGCTTTCGCTCTGGAGTTCATTTATCGCCAGCATTGGTGCGTCTCCGCTAAAGGCGCGATCGACAAGAACGCCGCCATCGTCCGTTATCCGATTATTAAAAGCATGGAACGTCCCTTCCAATGCCGGCAGCCCTCGACTGCCGACTGATGTAAGTTTGGGAAATCAGGGATCGATGTCTCACACCACCGAGAACACGACTTTGCCTTGGATGCTCGTTCGGGAGGCGCGTTGGTGGGCAGCGGACGCTTCCGCCAATGGATAGACGCTGTCGATCACGACGCGAATGGTGCCGTCGTTGAGGAGATGACCGGCCTCAGCCAGTTGCGCGCCGCTGGATCGAACCTATGTCGACGACACTGTTATCCCGCGTTGGCTTGTCTCGGCGTGACCTGCGAAACCGAGGGGATTAACTAGCAAGAGGGCTCCGCCAGGCTTGATGACGCTTAGAAATCGCTCGATGTGCGGACCGCCGACGGCATCGATCACAAGATCCACATCCCGTACGACCGTCTCAACAGAAGTCGTGGTGTAATCAACGAACTGCTCCGCGCCCAAGCCTCGCAGAAGCGCCTCGTGCTTAGTGGAGGCAACAGCGATCACACGCGCTCCTTTCATTTTCGCCACCTGAAACGCCAGATGCCCGACGCCGCCTCCCGCTCCGTTGATCAAGACAGTTTTGCCATCGAGTGGAATTGGTGCGTGATCAAACGATTGAAACGGATTCGGTGCGTGATGGCCGAGCTCGACCAAAAACTGCCAGGCCGTCAGCAACGACATGGGCGCTCCAGCAGCTTGGACGTGATCTATCCCGGCAGGCTTCATCGCCAGTTCCGATGCGGGCACACAGACATATTCTGCGTAAGCACCGCTACCTGTCATCAGGTCTTCGGGGAACCGCACCATAGCGTAGACTTCATCACCAAGGGCGAATTGCGAAACGTTATCGCCCACTGCAGCGACCACCCCGGACACGTCAGTGCCAAGGATCAGTGGAAAAATTGCATTGGGTCGCCATTCGGCAGGCAACGCCCGATAACCGTCACGCGGGTAAAGGTCCGGCGGGTTAAGGCTGGCGGCATGAACGCGAACGAGCACTTCGCCGCTTGCCACAGCGGGGCGAGACGCTTCCTCAAAGCGCAGAACCTCCGGGCCTCCGAGTTCGTGGAGCTGAACCGCTTTCATCATTTCACTTATCATAGTCTCGCTTTCCGGTATTGGTTATTCCTATCAACACATAGTGCCGCGAGAGGATGTTGATAATCGCGCCAGAGTTCGCTTAGTGCCATAAAGGAACAAATCGGTTTTCATGGTCTGACGGGGCTTATTGCCTTTGCAAAAGCCGGATCGCTAGGGAGTTACACGGCTGCCGCTCGATCATTGGCTATCTCCCCATCGGCGATCAGCAAGAGCGTCCAACGGCTTGAACAGCATCTTGGCGGGTCGCTTTTTACCCGCACGACGCGATCGCTAACTCTAACCGCCGAGGGGCGCGACCTGCATGAGCGCGCGCTTCGCCTGCTGCGCGATGCAGAAGAGATCGAGCAGGTGGCAAAAGCGGCACGCGCTGTGCCGTCTGGCAGCTTGCGAATTGCCGCTTCCCAGCCCATTGGCCTGCATGTGATCGCTCCAGCGCTTGCTGGGTTTCGAAAGCTGCACCCTAAAGTGACGATTGATCTGCGGTTGAGTGACCACATAGTGGATCTCATCAAAGAGGGTTCGATCTGGCTGTCCGCATTGGCGAACTTGACGGCTCGCGCCTTTTGTCACGCCGGCTTTCATCGCATCGGCTCTGTTGCTACGCGTCGCCTGATTATCTCACTGTGCACACAACTCCAAAGCACCCGAATGACCTGGAGGAGCATGAAACGGTCAATATGCGCTATAAAAGCACGGGCCAGCTATTTCGCTGGCCATTCCGCGTTGGCGATCGGGAGGTCGAGATCGTTCCTACTTCTGGCGTTGTTGTCGATGCAAGCGAAGCTGTTATAGCTGCGATCGTGGCGGGCGCTGGCATCGGAATGGGCACCAGCTTCGCTGCTGCCCCGTTGGTAAAGCGCGGGGAGTTGATCCCGATCCTGTCCGAATTTGCCGTCGACCGGAATAATATCACCGTAGTCTGGCCCGAGAGCCGACGGACCAACCCGTCCGTCCGAGCCTTTTTGGACATGTTGATCGAGCTGGCCTAGCAACCTCCACTGAGAAACGAAGTCAAAGCTGTTGGTCTCCGCAGGGAGGAAAATATATGGAGCGTTCCGCCCGGGGGCAGTCCCGCCTTCCGCGTTGCGGCGCTTCGCTAAAGCTCCTGCGGCTGCCCGGTTTCCGGCGAAAACGCAGCGAGAATTCCCGCTTTCCCGCCCTAACGGGAGGGCGCTATGCTAAAGCTCGGATACTCATCATTGTCTTCCATCAAGTTTTGCACGAGCCGCTGCGCGAAATGTACAACAGGCGCTGCAAGAAGGTCATATTATCGGAGCTGCATTAAAATCAATCGCTCAGGCATTTTCGTGATTCATCCTTAATACCAAGCACATTAATTTGACCGACAAGTCGCTCCGCAACGAGCAACGTGGTTCCGGTTGCCGTTACCATTTGTGGCAGCGCCATCCATTCAAGCATCCAGCCCGCGCCCGACCTTTCCTGTTCATGGACAAGCGACTGGTGCAGCGCGGAGATCTGCACGGCATTGAAGCGTGCCAGTGTCACCAGCGTTTCGGCATTCACCGGATTCTGCTTGTGCGGCATGGCCGATGAGGCGCCGCCGCCGGAGAGGCGGATTTCTGAGCCGAGTTCGGCCATCAGTGCTATATCCTGTCCGAATTTGCCGAGCGCGCCGGTGATGAGGGACAGCAGATTGGCGAATTCGGCAATGCCGTCGCGCTGGCTCTGCCATTGCGGCCTGTCGGCAAGGCCGAGGCGCTTTGCAAGATCGGTGCGCACGGCAGCGGCATGGTCGCCAAGTTTCTCCAGCGTGCCGGCCGCGCCGCCGAATTGCAGGGCAAAGCCGTTCTGGGAAAAGGTTTCAAGCCGCAGCAGATGGCGTTCCAGTGGCGCGATCCAGCTTGCCGCCCGGTCGGCGACGGTGATGCCGATGGCCGCCTGCATGCGGGTATAACCCGTCAATGGGTTATGACCGTCGCGGGAGGAGATGTCGCCAAGCGTATCGATAAGGTGGCCGAGGCGGGTCGTGATGATTTCCACCGCCACCTTCAGCCGCATCATCAGGCTGGTATCGATGACATCCTGACTGGTTGCACCGAAGTGCACCTTGTCCGCCGCCTTGCCGGCGACTGCCGCCCGCATCTGCCGCACCAGTTCCGGCACCACCACGCCATCCTTTGTGACGCCATGGCGAAGCGCCGTCATATCGGCGGCAAAGCTCGAAAGTCCCGAAACGATAGCTTCCGCCGCCTCGTCCGTAATGATGCCGGCCTCCGCTTCCGCCTCAGCCAGCGCCATTTCGAAGCGGACCATTGCGTCGATATCCGCCTTTGCCGAAAACAGTTCGACGATCTCGCTATCACCGAAAAGCCCTGACAGAAACGGATGCTCGAAGGGGGAAAGGCTCATCTCAGGTTTCGCTTCCGCTTAGATATCGAAAAACACGGTTTCGCCTTCGCCCTGAAGGCGGATATCGAAACGATAGATATTTCCCTCTTCCTTCTTGGCGACAAGCGTGGCGATGCGGCTTTTCTGTTCGACGCGGGCCAGAACCGGGTCGGCCGCATTGGCCTCCTGTTCTTCCGGGAAATACATGCGGGTCTGCAGGCCGATATTGATGCCGCGCGCGACGATCCAGAAGGTTATGTGCGGCGCCATCGGCCGACCGTCGCGGAACGGCACCGTGCCCGGCTTGATGGTTTCGAAGATGAATTCGCCGGTATCCATGTCGCCCGGCGAACGGCCCCAGCCGATGAAATTCGGATCGGCCTTGCCGCGTGTTTCGCTCGGGCTGTTGTAATAACCGTCCGTGTCGGCCTGCCAGATTTCGATCAGGGCGTCCTTCAGCGGCATTCCCGCGCCGTCATAAACCGTACCGCACACACTGATGCGCTCACCGCGCACCTTGTCGTTATAAAGCGGACCGGAACCGAGATCCTTTTCGAACACGCCTTCGATGCCGACGAAATTGGGCGTGCAGCCGATATGCACATAGGGTCCCGCGGTCTGCGAGGCGGTTTCCTTGAAATAATTGAGCGGCTGAACCATGGTCAGTTGCCCTCCATGCGGTTTTCGAAAAGGGTCGAGCGGCGGCCGCGCAGGACGATATCGAACTTATAGGCCAGCATGTCCATCGGCAAAGTCGCGTTCATGTCCAGCGGCGCGATCAGCCGCCTGATGGCATCCTCATCCGGAATGGTCTTGACGATGGGACATTTCCAGATCAGCGGATCGCCCTCGAAATACATCTGGGTGATCAGCCGCTGGGCAAAGCCGTGGCCGAAGACCGAGAAATGGATATGGGCCGGCCGCCAGTCATTGACCCCGTTCGGCCAGGGGTAAGCACCCGGCTGGATGGTCTTGAACCAATAATAACCATTCTCATCGGTGATCGTACGGCCAACGCCGCCGAAATTCGGATCGATGGCGGCGAGATAACTTTCCTTCTTGTGGCGGTAACGACCGCCGGCATTGGCCTGCCAGAATTCCACCAGCGCGCCATCCACACCCCGGCCGCGTTCGTCCAGCACCCGGCCATGCACCAGAATGCGCGGGCCAACCGGCATTTCGCCGGGGCGGGCATAGTTGAGGATGAGGTCGTTATCCAGCGGGTTCAGCATGCCATGGCCGAAGACGGGACCGGTGATCTCGCTCTTCGTGCCTTCCAGCGAAATCAGCGCGCGCTGCGGCGAGCGCAGGATCGAGGTCTTGTAGCCGGGCGCATAGGCGAGCGGATGAATGTCGCGGTTGCGTGCGAAAAACGGCCCGGTTTCGGGTGGCTGGTTGCTCATTTCGTCTCCTAGAGCTGGCTCGGTTTGTCTGAACAGTTTCGGGCGTTTTGCTAAGTGGATTTCCGCCTCGATTATGCCGCCACCATCATTGGTGCCAGCGCGTTGAAGTAGGCCTGATCCGGCGTCTGCCGGTCAAGGGATGAATGTGGGCGTCTGGTGTTGTAAAAGTTTAGATATCGGCCGATGCCAGCGCGGGCCTCGGACACAGTCTTGTAGGCATGGAGATAGACCTCCTCATACTTGATCGACCGCCAGAGCCGCTCGACGAAGACGTTGTCGCGCCATGCACCCTTGCCATCCATCGAGATGGCGATTTCCGCCTTCTTCAGCACGGCGGTAAAGTCGATGGAAGTGAACTGCGAACCTTGGTCGGTGTTGAATATTTCTGGCTTTCCATAGCGAGCCAGCGCCTCCTCGACCGCTTCAATGCAGAAGGCTGCTTCCATAGTGATCGACAGCCGCCACGACAGAACCCTTCGGCTGAACCAGTCCACGACGGCGCAGAGATAGACAAATCCCCGCGCCATTGGGATGTAGGTCAGGTCCATTGCCCAGACCTGATTAGGCCGGGTGACCGCCAGTTTTCGCAGGAGGTAGGGATAGATTTTGTGCCCAGGTGCCGGTTTCGATGTGTTCGGGCGACGATAGATCGCCTCGATGCCCATCTTCTTCATCAGCGTGGCGACGTGTAGCCGCCCAGTTTCCAGCCCTTCTCCTCTCAAGAGCCCTTGCAACATCCGACTTCCGGCAAACGGGTAATCGAGATGCAGTTCGTCGATCCGGCGCATCAGAGCCAGATCGCCGTCAGACACCGGACGAGGAAGATAATAGACGCTGCCACGGCTGAAGCCGAGAAGCTTTGCCTGACGCACGAGGGAGAGTTTGTGCTCGCGGTCGATCATTTCTTTCCGCCCAGCAATCCCGCCTTGCCGAGCGCTCCGGCTAAAAAATCGTTTTCCAGTGTCAGTTCGCCTATTTTGGCGTGCAGTGTTTTGACATCAACGGTTGGATCCGCTGGTTCCGCCTTCGTTTCATCGCCGAAAACGCCTGTCGCCCCCTCAAGGAGCTGGTCTTTCCACTGTTTGATCTGGTTGGCGTGCACGTCGAACTGTTGGGATAATTCCACCAGCGTCTGCTCGCCTCGGATGGCGGCAAGCGCCACTTTTGCTTTGAAAGCCGGGCTGTGGTTCCGGCGCGGTCGTCTCGTCATGGTCTCTCCTGTTCCCGGCATCTAAGCCGAAGTCAGGCAGAAATTCCACTTATCCCCGCTGTTCAGATTTCCCGAGCCAGCTCTCCTCCCCATCGCCAGAATTATTAGTGCCAGAATTATCAGGGGAACTATCGGCCTTCATGCTGGCGAGGGCAAGCTTGGCGATCTTGAAAGCATGGTTGGCGGCGGGCACGCCGGCATAGATTGCCACATGCAGCAACGCCTCGCGGATATCGGCTTCGGTGGCGCCGGTATTGGCGGTGGCGCGCACATGCATGGCCAGTTCCTCATCCTGCCCGAGTGCAGCAAGCAGGGCGATGGTGACCATCGAGCGCTCGCGCTTCGTCCAGTGATTGCCGGACCACACTGTGCCCCAGGCGGCTTCGGTGATGAGCTGCTGGAAGGGCTGGTCGAAGCCGGATGTCATGGTCTGCGCCCGGTCGACATGGGCGTCGCCCAGTACCGAGCGGCGGGTCTTCATGCCCTGTTCGAAACGTTCATTCTTGTCGATATGGTCCGCCATCGGTCAATGC
>NZ_SGNY01000014.1 GCF_007002745.1 Martinezella rhizogenes
GGTCGCCTTGACCTCAACAAGCACTTCGCCGGCGCGCGGACCTTCCAGCTGAACGGTCATGACCTCAAGCGGTTTTCCTGCCTGAATGGCAACAGCGGCGCGTACGTCCATCTCAATTTCCTTTTCATGTTTGTTCGAGGTTCGGCAATCAAGCGACAGGGTTCGCCTGGCAATTCCGGCGAAACACCATGGTCAGCTTATCGGCAATCAGACGATGCATGCCGTTGTCTCTCCGGCATCATATACTCTCAGCGCGCCGCATGCCGCATCATATGTCGCTCGGCCACGCGAATGAGCATCACAAGGGTGAGATTGATGACGAGGTAGATCGCGCCAGCCAGGGCGAAGACTTCAAAAATCGCGAAGGTCTGGCTCATCAGACGTTTTGCATATCCAGTGATCTCGAGAACCGTGATTGTCGAGGCAAGGCTTGTCCCCTTGACGACGAGGATAAGCTCATTGCCGTAAGCTGGCAGCGCCTGACGAATGGCGAGCGGGAATTCGATCCGGCGGAAGCGCAGAAATGGCGACATTCCGGTGGCTTTGGCCGCTTCCTTCAGACCCGCGGGAACGGAGAGCAACCCGCCACGCAGAATTTCGGATGTGTAGGCCGCCGTGTTCAGAGCCATGGCCATGACCGCACAGCGCGTGCCGTCACTGACGATCCACCAGGTGATCGCATTGTTTTTGATGAAGCCGAGCTGGCCGAGCCCGTAATAAAACAGGAACAGCTGCACCAGAAGCGGCGTCCCACGAAAAACCATGCTGTAATATTTCGCAAACCCCGAAACGAAGCGGTTTTCGGACAGTCTCATCAAGGCAAGGCCAAGACCGAGGTTGAAACCGATCGCGACGGATATCACGGTTATCGCCGCCGTTGTCGAAAGACCTCTTAAAAGGAACGGCAACGATGTTTCCCAAAATTCGATATCCATCGCGTTATGTCCTTGCCCTAAGTCTCACCAGACGCTCCACCCTGTCAAAGCCGGCCTGGCTGATCAGGGTGATCGCGAAGTACACGGACGCTGCGATAAGGAAAAAAATCAGCGGATTGCGCGTGCTGCCGGCACCAACGGAGGCGGTACGCATCAATTCCTGCAACCCGACGACCGAGACCAGCGCCGTGTCCTTGATGGTTGTTTGCCAGACATTGTTCATGCCGGGAATGGCGATGCGAAGCATCTGCGGCAGGATGATGCGCCTGAAGATACGGCGTCCGGGAATTCCCAAGGCCCGCGCCGCCTCGATATGTCCTGCCGGGATGGAGGCCAGTGCGCCCCTGATGACCTCGGTCGAATAGGCGCCCGAGATCGTTCCGACGGCAACCACGGCAATGATGAAGGCGTATCCGCTGTCGGCGAGAGCCGCATATCCGAATGCCGTGGCAACCTGCGTGACGAATTCCACCGAGGAAAAGAACAGCAGATAGATGATCAGCAGTTCAGGCACACCGCGCACAAGCGAAGTATAGGCGTCCACCACAAGTGTCAGCGGAAATATCCGCGCCCACTTGATAACCCCGCACAAGGTTCCGATCAGCGCACCGACAACGATGCTCACCGTGCCGACGGCAATGGTTATCGCCGCGCCCTGCAGAATGGCCCTTATCCACCCACCCTGCCAAACCAGCATCAGACTAGACTCCATGAGACCTGCCCCCAAGTTTTGCTGGCTCTTCCAGCACCTTGCCGGCACCGGGCGTCGCCAGCATTTTCGACCGTACAAACCCCTAGAGCTTGCGATGGAACGATCGCCCCGCACTCCGGTAGAGAGCGGGGCAGACACTTAGTTGCAAGGTCGGGAGATATCCATTTTGAACCACTTCTGGCTCGACTTTCCAATCGATCCATCGGCAACGAGGTCGCAGAGGGCCTTGTCGATCTTTGCTTTCAGCTCTGTGTTTTCTTTGGCGATGCCGACACCGATGCCTTCACCGAGGGTGGAATCGAATTTGCTCTGAACCTTCACGTCGACAAACTGAAAGTCCTTGCCTTCAGGCTTGGCCAGAAAATCCTGCAGCGCGGAGGCATCGGCAAATGCCGCCTCGATGCGGCCGCTTGCGAGATCAATCTGCATGTTGTCGAGCGTGTCGTAGGTCTTGAGATTGGCTCCAGGGATCCGCTTTTCGACAAAGTGGGCGTGTGTCGTGCCAGTCTGCACACCGATGGCTTTCCCATCGAGCCCCTTCAGCAAGGCGTCGATGTCCTTGATGCCGGCGAGATCCGAGGTCTTGGGGACCAGGAACATGTTCGCCAGTTCGGCATAGCCGACCGAAAAATTGATTTCCTTTTTCCGATCCTGGGTAATCGACATCCCGGAAATGATGATGTCGAAGCGTTTCGCCTTGAGGGCCGGTATCAGCCCATCGAAGGCCTGCACGACGAACCGACATTTCATGGCGAGTTTCGTGCATAGCAGATTGCCGACATCCGCATCAAAACCGGTCACCTTGCCGGCGGAATCGGCCATGCTCCACGGCGGATAGGCGCCTTCGGTGCCGATCGACAGTTCACCTTCCGCGGCGTTGGCCGTGCTGACGCCGGCAAGAAGCAGGGCAAGAGACAAGACTTTAAAATTCATAACGCGAGTTCCCCTATTGGTTATTTGTTGCGTTTTAGGTGCCGGACGCCGTCCGACAGAAAGTCGGCGGCAGCTCATAAAGTCCGCGACAGGAACTGACGCAGTCGTTCCGATCGCGGATTGCTGAACAATTCCGCAGGCGTACTCTCTTCCTCCACCTTTCCCTGGTGCAGGAACAGAATCTTGTGCGATACCTCGCGCGCAAACTGCATTTCATGCGTGACGAGGATCATGGTGTTGCCCTCTTCCGCCAGCTGGCGGATCACCCGCAGGACTTCGCCCACGAGTTCCGGGTCGAGAGCCGATGTCGGCTCATCGCAGAGGATGACTTTCGGCCGCATTGCCAGCGTTCTGGCAATGGCGGCGCGTTGCTGCTGGCCGCCGGAGAGCTGACCGGGATACTGGCCATGTTTTTCCGAGAGCCCGACCTTCTTCAGCAACTGATGGGCGTGTTCGATCGCATCCTGACGACGTTCACCCAGCACATGCACGGGCGCCTCGATGATGTTTTCAAGCACGGACATATGGGGCCAGAGATTGAAGTTCTGAAACACCATACCGACGCGGGCGCGAATACGCTCGACCTGGCGCATGTCGGCGGGATGAGAGCGGCCGTTCCCTGCGCTCTTCATCCGTATTTCCTCACCATCTATGACGATCGTGCCGCTGCTGGGCTGCTCCAGCAGGTTTATGCAGCGCAAAAACGTGCTCTTGCCGGAGCCGGACGATCCGATCATCGAGACGACTTCGCCGGGGTCGGCGCTCAGCCCGACACCTGACAGCACCTCGTGCGTGCCGAAACTTTTATGCAGATCGCGAACTTCAACGGCTGGTCGGTCATGACGCTTGATGTTGACCGGGATCGCCGGTGGCCAGTTGACGACGGACGCAGGGGCGGCCGCTGTCGCGATTTCTTCCTCCCTATTCGGCCCGGCGACCGAGGCGAGCGCCGTCAGTGCGCGGTCGAAATATCGCAGGCTTGTCCCAAGACAGTTCTGCTGCCATTCGGGATCAACCGGAATGAAGGCTGTGCGCAGCGTCGTCTTGATTTTCCGGCCAAGCGGAGATTCGATATTTCCGAACAGATGCAGCCAGTTATCCGCCTGCACGGCGTCCATCACAACCGGGCCCTCAAGGGTTCCGCATTCGATCACAAGCGGCAGCACACGGCTGTTCGGCAGGGATTTGCGCACCGCTGCCGAGACATAACCCGTGGCGGTCGCGGCAATGCCGGTGTCTGTCGTTGCGCCCTTGCCGGTCATCACGACCGCCAGCGCATGCCCATAGGTTTTCCTGCCCCATTCCAGCCCGTCATGGTCCTCTTCGGCGACGCTGAGCAAAGCGGGATATCCGTAAGGTCCGGCACCGGTGTGTAGATCGAAGACGATGACATCGGATGCACCGCTGACGAAGGTATTCAAAACATCCCTGAGAGTGTGGTTCGACCACGTCGGACCGCTGCCGCCGTAAAACAGCCCGTCCGGACAGTCATATTGGCCTGCTTCAACGATTGCGGCGATGCCGGCATGACCACCGGCTGCGGCTTTGGCGTCTTTCAGTTTTTGATCGGCACGGTCACGATCAGGCCCATCCCACTCGGCGCAGACAAAGGCCTCGTGAAGCGTCGCATATCGCTCATTTCGCGGAACGGCGGCTTCCCAGTCAATGAAATTGCGGTTGAGATCGACATTGTCTTCGTTGACCCGACGGCTCCATGCCGTCCCCCAGGGATTGATCAGGTGAATGATCACGACAGCCATATCGGCGGCGAGGGGCAACGGATTGTTTGCAGAGAGCCATTCGGCCTGGCATGCCGATCCGAATTGCCCCTCCACCCCGTGGGTGCCGGACAGGATGACAAGCTTTTTCGATGCATTGCGTTCACCGAGATAAGCAACATCGGTAAAAAGCGGCTCGCCGCCGGGGCCATGCAATGGATGTTTGTATTCAAACAGGGCAGCGCCGGACCGGCGTGCCGCGGAGAGAAAACGCTGTCGCAGCACAGTATAGTCCACAGAATAAAGCTCAGGCTGCCTGATGTGGCGCATCAAGGATACTCCCGATTGATTGCAGAGGTCGGCTTTTGCCGTTCACCCGCTATGTTCCCGATTATTTTGTGTGATCTTCGCCTGGCTCCGTGGGCCAAGCGAAGAACGTATTGCCAAAGCATTCCGGCGCTGGCGATTATTCTGCGGCAGCGACCATGCTCACAGTCTCGCTTTCGATCATCTGCGAAAGTTTACGCCGGAACCGCAGGGGGCCAACGTCGATCTTCAGATCGAGGTTGGGGGTCTGCTTGTTGGCAATACCGTGATGAACCGCTTCCAGCACGATACGGTCCTCTTCGAACGCACCGCGAACGGAGGTTGCAAAACGCGCCGAAACATCCGGGTCATCGGGTGCGAAATTGCGCATCTGGAACCAGTAATATTTCGTGCGGTTTTCATCCACCGGCGTCATGAAGTTGTAGCTGTCCATCAGGAACGTATTGTCCGGCAACTCCCGGCCCTCGCCACCGGAACCGGATGGTGCAAAGATCGCCTTGATGATGGCGTTGCTGGGATAGCGAACCTCGTAATGCTGTTTGCGGTCGCACGTCCCTTCGAACTGCAGAAAGGGAGCGTAGAAAGGCGCGGGTTCCGAATCCAGCATCCACCGCCAGACCACCACGCCATCGCTTTTCACCGTCGTTTCCAGCGGCGTTTCTTCGCAGGCCGAACTGGCGAACGAACTCTGATGCACCCAGGCGACGTGGGACGGATCAAGCAGATTGTCCGTCATGTAGAGGTAATTGCAGTTGATCGTCATGGACTCGCCGCGATTGACGCCCCAGGACGGATCACCGAAATGCTCGACATGGAAAATCTCGGCTGGATCGGCTTTCGCAGCATCACCCATCCAGATCCAGACAAGGCCGTAACGTTCTTCGACCGGATAGGACCGCACGCAGGCCACATGTGGAATACGTTCTGCCCCCGGCACGCGGGTGCAGGCGCCCGAACAGTCGAAGGTCAGGCCATGATAACCACATTCAACATCATCGCCCTTGATGCGCCCCATGGATAAGGGCAGCTTGCGATGGGGACAGGCATCTTCAAGGGCTGCCAGCTTTCCACTCTGCAGGCGATATAGGACGATATTTTCGCCGAGCATCGTAACGGGCGTCAGGTCGCGGCCGATTTCATGATCCCATGTCGCGACGTACCAGGCATTCCTGAGAAACATTTTTCTTCCCCTTATTCCAGCTTCCAGTGAGAGAAGTATTTTCTTTGTGGCGCTGGCCGACAAGCGGATTTCCATTGCGTTCTTGTTTAGAAAAACTTAACAAAAGACAGAATCGGAGATACCGTCTTGGCCATGCCTCCCCTCCATGCCCTGCAAGCTTTTGAAGCCGTTGGAAGGTGCGGTACGATGAGGACCGCTGCAAAAGAGCTTGGCGTGACACCCAGCGCCATCAGCCAACAGGTGCGCAAGCTTGAGGATCATCTCGGCGTCACGCTTCTTGAGCGCGTGGGACGCCGTGTGGAGTTGACGTCATGGGGCGTCCTTCTTCACAAGGAAGTCGCCAAGGGTTTCAACCAGCTTCATCATTCCGTCGATGTGCTTGAGCGGGCGCGGAGCCAGACCGGCATTGTGCTCACTGCTCTCAGTTCGGTCGTCAACAAATGGATCGGCCGCAAGATCTTCGATTGGCAGGCTCTCTACCCCGAAGCCAATGTTCGCATCATCGGCAAGGACGACGAGCCCAGCCTCACAGCCGGGCAGAGCGATTTCCGCATAACCTATGGAAAGCGCGCAGAAGTGCACGCCCATTTCGCTCCTCTCTACACGGACTGGGTAGTTCCCGCCTGCTCGCCCCGTCTGCTGGGAGACCGCACCCTGGCGACCGCAGCGGACGTTCTCAAATTCCCTTTGCTCAACATCGAGTGGGAATCCCATTACAGCCGGCCGCCACAATGGAGCGAATGGGCGCAACTCGTTGGTGCGACCGTGAATGAACGACTCTCAAGTCTGTTTTTCGCACTTTCGAGCAACGCAATCGACGCCGCCGTCAACGGCCACGGCTTCGTTCTGGCTCAGCTTTCTATGATCGAGGACGAGTTGGAGGCAGGCACTCTTATCGTGCCGTTTGATATTCGCCTTCCACTTCCCGAGAGTTATTATCTGGCCTGGGATCGCTCCGCATTTGAGAAACCCTATGGAAGAGAATTTCATATGTGGGTGATGGGGATTGCGAAAAAGCAATCCGTCATCTCATCTCCAGCGGGCAGCGCCTGATCGGGGAAACTTCGCAGATCGCGATCGCTATTGCGGCCTTTCTGTTTGCCCATTTGGAAGTGTCATCCTCAAGCGGTGAATATGGGCAGCCCCGATGCCGCAGCAGCCGCCGATGATCGTCGCGCCGGCCTCTGCCCAGGAGCAGGCATAACGCGAATAGACATCATCATTCAAATCCTTGCGCGTGTCGTGCAGGCCCTCATTGGCGGCCGCCTCACCCTGTTCACCTTCGAAGGCATTGGCGTAGACACCGATTTCGAGGCGGACATTCTTCTCCCGGAAGACACGCGCTGCCACCTCTACGGCCCCCTGCATGACCTCGGGCTTGCTGCAATTGAACAGGATCGCCTCGGCACCCGATGAAGCCACCCAGTATGCGGCATTTTCTACAGTTTCGGTTGACCGGAGTTTCGGTTCGTCGCCCCTTATCGCTGCCTCGCCATCTTCCAGTGTAAACGAAATCCAGAGCGGTTTGCCGGTTGCCGCCACCGCTTCGCGGACGGCATCCGCCTCGGCGATCAGGCTCAGCGTCTCGCCGAGCCATACGTCGACGAAGGGTGCAAGATTTTCGACAAGCACTTTCAGATAGTCCTGCACTCGCGAAGGCTGAAAATTCTGCGGCTCGTAGGAGCCGAAGATCGGCGGCAGCGAACCGGCAACCAGCACTTTGCGATCCGTGACCGCATCGGCTGCTTCCCGCGCCAGACGGCCTGCGAGACGGATCAGCGCTGGCCCCTCGTTCCGGAACCTTTCCTCGCCGATGTGGAAGGGGACGAGCGCGTAGCTGTTTGTGGTGATGATCTGCGTACCCGCAGCGATGAATTCCCTGTGAACCTCGCGCACGATGTCAGGTGAATTCATCAAGGCCAGTGCCGACCATTCAGGCTGCTTAAGCTCGGCGCCCAGCCGCAGCAGCTCGCGGCTCATACCGCCGTCGAGAATTCGTATTGTGCTCATGAGTTCATCTCCATTCAGGCTATCGCGCCGTCACCGGCAGCGGAATTTTCAAAACAATGTGGTGGATTGTCCGTCCAGCTAGCGGCGAACCGGCACCTGTGCTTCCAGACCTCGAAAGACACGGGCGATCACGGCCGTCAGGGTAAGATAGAAGCAGGTAACAACGAGCAGCGGCTCATAGACCAGCAGGGTGTCCTGGCGAACCTTGTTGGCCACCGCATAGAGATCCATCACGGTGACGGTGAAGGCGAGCGGCGTCGCCTTTAGCTGCATGATGATTTCTCCCGCAATCGTCGGCAGGGCGATGCGAATGGCGCGTGGCAGCCAGATGCGGCGGGTCAGCTTCCAGGGTGAAAGGCCAAAGGCCCGACCGGCTTCGAGTTCGCCTTTGGGAACGGCAAGCAGCGCTCCGCGCAAGACCTCGGCCTCATAAGCCGCATAATTCAGCGTGAAGCTGACGGCGGCGAAAAAGAAGCCCTCGCGCAAAATCGGCCAGAACAGGCTCTGGCGAAGCCCGGGAACCATGGGCAGCAGCGAACCGACCCCGTAATAAAGCAGCCAGAGCTGGATCAGCAGCGGCGTGCCGCGAAAGAAGGTGCAGTAGCCGCGAGCCAAAAGCCGCGTCAGCCTGCCGCCGCTGACCTGCGCGAAAGCAAGCCCGATGGCGAGGATGAAGCCGAACACCACCGAGATCACCAGTAGCGCCACGGTTTGCCACGCACCCGTGAGAAGCAGGGGCCAATAGTTCGGTATCCAGTCAAAACTCATGGGGTGCTTTCCTCAGGCAAGGCGCGGCTGTCCGCGCCGCACCCGTCCTTCGATCATTTTGACGACGACGTTGGAAACGAGCGTGATGGCGAGGTAAAGAAATGCCGACGCCAGGAAGAACAGGAAGTAATGTTTGGTGCTTGCCCCGGCGAGGCGGGTGGCGAGCGCTAGTTCCTGATAACCGACCACCGCGACCAGCGCGCTATCCTTGGTGACCGACATCCATAGATTGGCAAGGCCCGGCAGCGCATTGGGCAGAAGTGCCGGCAATAGGACGCGGCGGAACCTCAGGACCGGCCCCATGCCAAAGGCCTTGGCGGCGTCGATCTGCCCGGCGGGGATGGCGAGGATTGCGCCGCGCAGCACTTCCGTCATGTAGGCGCCCTGAACGAAACCCAACACGGCGACGGCCGCAATGAAACCGTTGACCTCGACAGGCGGCAGGTTGAGAGCCGCCAGCAGCCGATTGAGACCATCGGTGCCCGCATAATAGAGCCCGACGATCAGGATCAATTCCGGAACGGAGCGGATCACCGTCGTATAGAGATCAAGCGGGAGCCGGAGCAAAGGATGACCCGAAAGCTTTCCAAGCGCACCGGCCGTGCCGAGCAACAGCCCGATCGCGAATGCGCAGGCCGAGATGGCGACCGTGGCGACGGCACCTGCCAAAAGCACGCCGCCCCATCCCGGAGGATAGGGAGACAGCAGTTCCAGAATACCCTGTTGCGCGTTCGCCATCTGCTGACTGTTTACTTCGCGCCGTAGATGTCGAAATCGAAGTATTTCTTCGTGATCGCTTCATACTGGCCATTGGTGTGAACCGCAGCTATCGCCTTGTTCAGCTTGGCTTTCAGTTCGGTATCTTCCTTGCGCAGGCCACCCGAAACGCCGGCTCCAAGTATTTCCTTGTCATCGGCAACGTCGCCCATTTTCACGCAGCAATCCTTGCCACCCTCGCTTTTCAGGAAGGCGTCGAGTGCCAGTGAATCACCGAAGACATAGTCGATGCGGCCAGCAGCCAGATCCTGGAATGCCTCATCGAGTGTCTGATAGGTCTTTTCGTCGGCGACGCCGGCAAAATACTTTTTGTAGTACTCAGACTGGATGGTCGACACCTGGATGCCGATCGTCTTGCCCTTGACGTCTTCAGCCGTGGCGCCGGGCTTCTGGTCTTTGGGGCCGATCAGCGTGCTTGGCGTGTTGTAATATTTGTCGGTGAAGTCGATCACCTTTGAGCGCTCCGCCGTGTTCGACATCGACGACCAGATGACATCGAACTTTTTGCTCTGCAGGGCCGGAATGAGACCGTCCCAGGAAATGTCGACGATGGAGCATTTTTCCTTCATCTCTTCGCAGACCGCGTTCATCAGGTCGATTTCCCATCCGTGCCATGTGCCCGAGGCGTCCTTGGCGAAGAAGGGCGGATAGGATTCGTTCATGATGCCAAAGCGGACTTCGGCCTGTGCCGTGAAGGCAGACAGCGCAAACGCCGCGCCGGCGAAAAACATGGGAAGCAGTTTCATTCGCAAGGTTTCTCCTGATGGGTGTTGTCGATGATGGCGGGTTATGCGTCAGTGGGCGATGAGGCCGGTAAATTCCCGGCATCGGGCACTGACGGGTGCACCGAATATTTGTTCCGGCGGGCCTTCCTCCTCGACCTGTCCCTGATGGAGGAAGAGAACGCGGTTCGAGACATCGCGGGCAAAGCGCATTTCATGCGTGACGATCAGCATGGTTCTGCCCTCTTCCGCGAGATCGCGGATGACTTTGAGAACCTCGCCGACCAGTTCCGGATCAAGCGCCGATGTCGGCTCATCGAACAGCATGACATCAGGGTCGACGCAAAGCGCTCTGGCGATCGCCGCACGCTGCTGCTGCCCCCCGGAAAGGAAGGCCGGATAGGTGTCGCGCTTTTCGAAAAGTCCGACCTTGTGAAGCAGGGCCTCGGCTTTTTCGATCGCCTCACGCCGCGGCATGCCCATGACATGAACAGGCGCCTCGATGACGTTCTCCAGCACTGTGCGATGCGCCCAGAGATTGAAGCTTTGAAAGACCATGCCAAGCCCGGTGCGCAGCCGTTCAACCTGTCGCCAGCTGCGCGGCTGCAACCGCCCGTCGCGACCGGCCTTCAGCGCTATCTCCTCGCCGTTCACAGCAATGCTGCCGCGATCTGGCGTTTCCAGAAAATTGATGCATCTGAGGAAGGTGCTTTTTCCAGAACCCGACGAACCAATAATGGAAATCACATCAGACTTGTGGGCCTGCACCGAAATCCCTTTGAGAACCTGATGCGGGCCGAAGCTTTTGTGGAGATCTTCGACGCGAAGAGCAGGAAAGGATTGGTCTGGCATGCATGGTTCCGGCTAATTTGAATTTGCGGAGAATAATGACAAAATAACGCGGTTTTTTCGCGCAATTTCTATCTATTTTGCTTTTTTCATGCAAAATAATCTTCTTTATGCGGCAAGTGCGGCGAAATACCTGAAGGGCCGCAACTGAAACCGAACTGGATCAGACAATGGAACAACTGGATCGTTTTGACCGTGACATTCTGGATATCATTCAGCGAGACTGCCAGTTGAGGGCCGAAACCATCGCGGAACGGGTGGGCCTGTCCGCCTCGGCCGTACAAAGACGGTTGAAGCGCCTGCGCGAAGAAGGGATTATCAGAGCGGAAGTCGCCATCATCGATCGAAAAGCAACGGCAACATCGATGGTATTCATCGTCGGAATGGAGATCGAGCGGGACAATTATGACGCGCTGGCGAAGTTTCGCGTCTGGGTGGAGAAGCAGGATCATATCCAGCAGGTCTATTACGTTACCGGCGCGGTCGATCTGATTGCGATCGTCACCGCCCGCGACGTCGAACATTATGACGACATCGCCGCGTTGATCATGGCGGAAAATCCGCAGATCCGCCGAATGCACACGAATGTAGTGCTGCGCGACGTCAAACTCGGCCTGTTCGTGCCGCCGGAGTAACGCTCACGCCCACTACGGCGGATCTCAGATGCACCGACCATTTGGCGTTGCCGGCCGTGTGTCTTCGAGGGAGTTTACGTGGGCGTCGATTCTTCAAACGCTTTTAGTAACCCGGCCAAAAGGTTCCGGCTTTCCGACAGTTTGCGGCTCTTCTCATCAATCGAACTTATTTGCGTATGCAATTGCGACTTCAATTCGTCACAGGGTTCGAAAGCGTGCCGTCGGTCAAGGGAACACGGCAGGAACTGCCGGATGACTGCCAATGTCATGCCCGCATCTGAAAGCAATCCGATACGTCCCACGGTCTCCACATCGGCATGACTGTAATCACGATATCCTGATTGAGTACGAACCGGTGAGAGAAGACCCTCTGTTTCGTAATAACGCAGCATTCTTATGCTGATGCCGGTCCTTCGAGACAATTCGCCGATCTTCATGTTAGCCCTTGACTCTGACAGCGCTGTCAGACTGTAGGGAGAAGGCTCCAGAGTGTAAATTGCAAAAGGAGCATTAGAATGACTAATCAGTTTGATTTTCGGGCGGAGATCGACGGCAGTGAGGCTACAGTCGAAGCTCTCTCTTCCCTGGCTTTCGCAGGCTTCGCGCACTTTACGGCCATGCAAGTTCGCGATGGCGCAGTAAAGGGATTGGACCTTCACTTAGCCCGGTTGCATCGGGCATCGGTTGAGTTTTTTGGGCAAGCACTGTCCGACGATCTGGTGCGTGAACGTATTCGGAACGCCTTACAGGGTGCGCCTTCGGCAGTTTCGGTAACGGCAACGATGTACTCTCGGAGCGGCGAGTTTACGCCGACCGGGGCTGACAACGATCCTGCCGTTTTAGTGCGCACAGCACCCTCGTTCGATGGCCCTGAGGGACCTTTGCGCTTGACCGTCGTCCAGCACGAGAGGCCATTTCCAACGATCAAACATGTCGGCGAGGCATCAAAAACGCAGTATCTCCGACGCGCTGTTGAAAATGGTTTTGACGATGCGGTATTCGTCGATAGTCATGGACATGTAAGCGAAGCCACTATCTGGAACGTAGTGTTCTGGGACGGCGAAGCCGTTATCTGGCCCAAGGCAGCGCTTCTGCCAGGCGTCACGATGGGGATCATCCGCCGTCAACTTGCAATCCTTGGAATTACCCAGCGGGAAGAGCAGATCACACTCGCGCGGCTGGCTGATATGAAAGGCGCAGCACTCATGAATTCGTGGACACCGGGTGTTGCTGTCAGCGGCTTTGATGCTGTTTCTGTACCCTCGTCAGCGACCTTAATAGAAATCCTCAAAGAGGCCTATGCACGAGAGCCGTTGGTCGCCATCTAAAAGGCGCGATGTTCGCTTTCGGCAAAGGTAACCGTTTGGGAGAGGGGCCAGTCAGGAACTCACCGATTTTTCCTGTCGAACCAAGAAGAGTGCGACGAGCTTGAGCGTCGCCTCAAATGCAAAAATACATGTCAGGAAGGCAATACGCAGCCGCTACTTTTCGTTCCACGTCATCGTGTAACGCGTTCCCGCGTTCCGTTCCGGGTGAGTATACGTCTGATTGACGCGGGCATTGATGTTCTTCGCCATTGCCATGATCAGTTTTGTGCCTAACCCCGTGCCCTTCGGCGATGCATCAGGCCCCGATCCTATTCCGTCATCTTCCACGACGAGAACGAACTGTCCGTCCTGCTCTGACAGATTGACCCGCACGGTCCCGGTTTGATCGGGATAGGCATATTTCAGCGCGTTGGTCAGCAGTTCGGTAATGATGACACCGAGAGCAACGGCGTGATCTGCGTTCAGATCAATCTCGCATAGCGACGTTTCAACCGTGATGGAGGAGGAGCCGGGTACGGCTTGAAACAGATCGCTGATGATGGAGGTCAGGTACGAACCGAGGGATACAAGTCCCACATTGGCTGTATTATAGAGGCTGCGATGAACACCGGCGATAGCGGAAATCCTGCTTTGCGTTTCCAGCAACGCGGTTTCTGCTTCCTGCGACTTCAGGGTATTTATTTGCAGGCGGATCATGGCCGAGACCAGCGAAAGGCTGTTTGCGACACGGTGGTTCATCTCTTTCACCATCATTTCCGCGTGCTCCTTGGCTTTTACCAGCAGACGGTCAGCCTCCTCCTTCGTCTGGCGCAGGCGATGATTTTCCAGAGCCTGATTAATGGCGGTGAGCAAGAGTGGAAAAAAGTCGTCTCCGACGTTTTTGATGACGTAGTCCGCAGCGCCCGCCTTGATGGCATCTATGGCGATCTGGGCCTCGTTTGACCCCGTCACATAGAGAACCGGAACGCGCGCCGGTATCGTCTGGATCGCGGCGAGAAATTCCATGCCTGTCGCCGTCTGGAAATAGTGGTCGAGAACCACGACATCGAACTGCCCGTTTTGAAAAAGCTCGAGTCCGGACGCTACGGAGGCGGCATGAACCACCTCCATTCCGTGACGACCAAGAACGCGGCTCGAAAGCCGTGCCAGAGCCGGATCGTCATCAACATACAAAATGCGCAGAGCCATCATGCTTTCAGGGTATCTGGATTACGGAAAAGAACAGGCCGAGGTTTTTGATGGCATTCGCAAAGCCCTCATAATCGACCGGCTTGGTTATATAAACATTCGCGCCTAGATCATAACATTTCTGAATTTCAGTCTCATCATCGGTTGTCGTCAAAACCACCACAGGCAAACGGCGTGTGTATTCATTGCTCTTGATCTGCTCAAGGATGTTGATGCCCGACATATCGGGGAGATTGAGGTCGAGTAACACGAGAAGATAGCGATCTTTGCTGACAAGCCCATCCCGACTTTCGCCCAAGATGTAATCCAGCGCCTTCGCACCGAGCGTAAAGGGCACAATCTCGTTGTTCACGCCGGCGCGCCGCACGTTTTTTTCGATCAGGCGCGCATGGCCCTCGTCGTCTTCGATCATCACGATCGTTACTTCCTGACCGGTCGCTTTCATTTGTCGCCTTCCTTCGTCACTCTTCTGAGGTCACTCGGCAGCAGCAGGAAAAACGTGCTGCCATCACCGAGTTTGGACTCCACCCTAATGTCCCCGCCTAAATTTCTTATTAGCGAACGAACATGTGCGAGACCTATTCCCTCTCCCGGCTGATCCTGACTGCCTGCCCGACGAAAAAGCTCGAAGACCCGTTCAAGATCCTGCTCGCCGATACCACGCCCATTGTCGCCAACCTCGATACAAATCGCTCCGCGCCCGGCCGGGTAGGCACGCGCGGTCAACCGCAACGGACGACCCGGCATCTGGTATTTCACCGCATTGTCAAAGAGATTTCCAAGAATCTGATCGAGGGATATGCGATCGGTAACAATCGTGAGCTTTGGCGTATCAACATCGATCTCGCCGCCATTGGCGGTGATCTGATGACGCACCGTCTCGGATAGTGACGAGAGCAATGTTTCGATATCGACCTTCTCCGGCTGCAGCTTCCGCTGACCATCGCGGGATATTTTCAGGATGGCGTTGATCAGTTGATCCATTTTCCGCGTTGATGAACGGATAAAGCCAATGGCCTCGGGAATGTCCTCCTGAACCGCCAGCCGTGCTTCCCGGACCACCTCTTCCGGTGGGGTTTTACCGTCGGCCAGGACATAACTGGTCACCGGCTTGAGCGAGGTATCGAATTCGGAGAGGAAACCCATGATATTGACGAGCGGCGCGCGCAGGTCATGGGTGACAATGTAGGCAAAGCGCTGAATTTCCTGATTGGCGCGGCGAAGATCACGCGTCCTTTCCTCGACACGTTCTTCCAGATGGCGATTGAGCTCATCAACATCCTCTCGAGACCTGGTCAGAGCGCGGATATAGGTGAAAACGAGAAAGATCGAACCGCCGACGACAAGGAGAATTGCAAGGGCGCCGCCCACCGTCACCCATCGAAGCGTATTGGCTGCACCCAGCTGATCGCCAACGATGATGCGCAACCGATCGTCAGTGTCTGTTTGCAAGCGCGACAGAACATCCCTGATTTCGGTCATGAAGCGTTTGCCGTCATTGTTGCGGACGACATCCACCGCCTCGGTCATGCGGCCGGCCTTTTGCAAATCGATCGTTTCGCGGGTCTCGGCCAGTTTCGCATCGATCGCTTCGGTCAACTGCGACAAGGCCTGTTTATATTGGTCCTCGTCCTTCAGGAGATCGAGAATTCTGGACTGACGCTGTGGCAGGCCGCGCAACGCCTCTTCATAGGGCACCAGATAATCGACATTGTTGCTAAGCAGATATCCTCTCTGGCCGGTTTCAATGTCCTGCATTGTTGTCAGCACATCAAGAACCGCTGCACGCACACGTCGCAGTTCCGCGGTTTCCTGAGAGTACCGGTTGTTCACCTGAACAAGCCATAATGACATGGAGACCATGCCAATCAAAATTGCGACACCCACAGCAAGCATCAAAAGGCTTCGCTGGGCAAACGGTGAAAAACCAGTCACAGCAATAACATTCCCGGTAGGCAGCTAATAAGTGCGACAAACTAGATGACGGTTGCGGCAGATGCGAATGATTTCTTTTTACGCAACCGTGGAACCCCGTCAGATTTCAGGAGTTCAGCAATGTTGGTGAAAACAGCCCCCGACACGGCTGAAACGATGTGAATGCGGTGACATGAGATATAACTTTCAGGGAAAACAGATCCTTGTTTTGGAAGACGACGCACTTCTGGCGATGGATATGGAAGACTTTCTGTCGGATCTGGGTGTCAACGTTGTCGGACCCGTCTCCCACATAGAAGCGGCGCTGGAAAAAATAAACGCAACCGAGCTGGATGGTGCCGTCATCGATCTCAATCTGAGGGGCGAATTGTCCTTTCCGGTTATCGAAGAACTGAGGGCCGCAAAGGTGCCTTTCGTCGTTTGCAGCGGATATGCGGAAATACCCGGAGTGCGAGCGCAGCTGGCCGGGCTGACAGTGGTTTCAAAACCCTGCAATTTTGACGATCTCTCACATGTTCTGGCGAATGAATTCTCACCCAATCACTGAGGCGAGAATTCCGGGCTTAATACGCCACCCCGTACGCAGGTCCCTTTATCTTCCACATCAATCCAGTGGGAAAGCTACCTGGTATTGCAGACCGGCCTGATCATAGTGGATTTCGCTTTCCGCCTGCAGTTCGTATCTGGCGCCTTTTGTTATCAGGGTCGTTCCAAAACCGGTTTCCTGGGGCGCAGAAACCGGGGGCCCACCGCTTTCTTGCCACCGGAGATCGACATGATCGCGCCCCTGACTGTCACGCAGCGTCTTCCAGAAAACCTCCACCTTCCCGTGCGCTCCGGAAAGCGAGCCGTATTTCTGAGCATTCGTCAGCAGCTCATGCAGGATCATCCCGAGCGCCAGTGCGGATTTTGGTGACACCTGAACGCCTTCAGGACCCTCAAGTTCGACCCGGCTTGCGAAACTGTTATGGGGCTCAATCGCCCGCTTCACGACATCCTTCAGATCTGTCTCGCCCCAGTTGCTTTGAAAAAGCAGGGCGTGGCTTTCGGCAAGGGCCGTCACGCGGGCCACAAGCCTCTCCTGATAATCGTCGACGGAAGTGCTGCCCTTTGCCGTTCTGCGGATGATGGAAATGACCATCGCCATGGTGTTCTTGACGCGGTGGCTAAGCTCACGGACAAGCAATTCCTTGTGGATCTCCGCCCGCTTCCGCTCCTGTTTCTCCCGCGCTTCCGCAAGCGCCCGTTCGACAGCAGACGGCAATCTTGCCAATCGTTGTTTGAGGACGTAATCGGTCGCACCGCGCCTGAATGCATCGATTGCTGCGTCTTCACCCAAAATGCCCGACACAAAAATGAACGGTGTGTCTGGAAACCTTTGCATGGTGACATCGAGCGCAGACATGCCATCGAAATCCGGCAGAGAAAAATCAGCAAGGATGATATCGAACTGCTGGTTTTCCAATGCCTCCATGAACGATGCCTTGCCTACCGCCCTTGTCACCGCAGGCGGCGGCGAAATGCGCGAAAGCTGCTCTTCGATCAGTTCCGCATCAACAGAGCTGTCCTCAAGGAGAAGAAGCCTGCTTGCTTCCATTTGCAGCATTGCCTCATTCACCATTGCGACGCGCACCCGGTGGTGGCTCGTTCAAGAGCGCCCAGAAAACCCCGAGATCCTTGATGGCCTTGAAAAACTCGTTGAACTCGACGGGCTTGACGACAAAGGCGTTCACGCCGAGTTCGTAGCTCTTCACAAGATCCTGTTCTTCGCGGGACGAGGTCAGCATGACAACGGGGATATGCCGCAGGTGATCGCTGCCCTTGACCATCTGCAAAACCTCAAGCCCGTCTACTTTTGGTAATTTGAGGTCAAGAAGAACGACCGTAGGATCACCCGTTGGGCGATTGTGATAAGCGCCCGTGACATTGAGATAATCAAGTGCCTCGGCTCCGTCCCGCGCAACAACAACCTCGTTTGCAAGTTGACATTTCTCAAGTGCGGTCAGCGTTAGTTCCAGATCGCGTGGATTATCTTCCACCAGCAAAATAGGTCTGAGTTCAGGCAATTTCTTCCTCTTCAATTTTCATAACCGGCAATGTGAAGGAGAACGAGGCTCCCTCGCCTACGGTTCCCTGTGCGCTGACCGAACCGTTATGGCGCTCAACAATGCGCCTGACGAGAGCAAGCCCGATACCTGTCCCCTCAAAATCCTCGACACGTTGCAGCCTCTGGAACACACCAAAGAGCTTGCCGTAATAGGCCATATCGAAGCCGACGCCATTATCGTCCACCGAATAAGTGACGTCGTCTTCGGTTTCAACCGCAGCAATGGTGATGATCGAGACCGGTTCCTGGCGGGAATATTTGATCGCGTTGTCGATGAGATTGTACCAGACCTGCCGCAACAGGGTCGGATCGCCGCGCGTAACCGGCAGATGGCCAATACGCCACTCGATCTGACGATCAGTCATGGATGGGGCAAGAGAGCGGCGAACCTCGCTCACCACCTTTTCCATGTCCACAGATTTCATGGCGATTTGCGTGCGGCCAAGCTGCGAGAACTTCAGAAGATCGTCCACGAGCCTGCCTGCCCCCAGAGCCGCCTCGGAGATCATTTGCAGATAATGCAGGGATTTGTCGTCCATGGCGTCGCTGCGCTCGCGCAGCAACTGTGCAAAGCCGACAATATGGCGGAAAGGCGCGCGCAGGTCGTGCGAAACGGAATAGGAAAAAGCTTCCAGTTCCTTATTGGTTCGCTGCAATTCTCGCGTCAAATCCGCCATTTCCTCGGCCTTGCGCAGAACAATGCCGATAATCGCACTTCGAAGCTCCCGTGCCGCCGAAAGTTCCGGTTCAGACCACGGCAAAGCCGTGTTACGCACCTGCTCCTTCCAGATTTCGAAGGATTTGCGGGGATGAATGCGCCCGCTTTCCTGCACGGTCTTATGCGGATCTCCCCCCCAGCGTACGGTTTTTACGACTTCCGGCCGAAACCAGATAAGCCAGCTGCCGTGCAGTTCCGAGATGCGCATCGCGATAATTCCGCTTGCTGCGCCGGCAAAAGACGCAGCTGCAGGATAATAGTTCACAAGGCACTCGGCCGCAAAGACATCCGTGACCGCCTGCTCGCCGAGCCACAGGACCAACTCTTCAACCTGCTGCCGTGACGGTGTCTTGCCGACCAGCTCATATGCATTGCCCCGGACGAGCGCAGCGCCATCCGCTCCCACCTGTTTCAGCAGGTCTTCTCTTTGATCATCGCCTTCAAGAAGGCCATCAGCCCATTTTTCGGCCCCTGCCATCCCCTTCAGCAGGCGCGCCTGAATATGGCCAAGCTCCACACGGCGGGACGCATCCTGGGAACTCTGCTCCATGGCTATCCGCATCGACAGGAGCTGTGCAGCAAAATCACAGGCTTCACGCACGGCAAGGGACACCGAATGAGACGCGGAGTGATGACAGGCAATCAGACCCCACAGGGTGCCGTTGACGATAATCGACACCGACATGGAAGCAGCCGTACCCATGTTGCGCATATATTCGAGATGGACCGGCGATACGCTGCGAAGCTGCGAAAAGCTCATATCAAGCACCGCCCCCGTTGCCGCATTCAGCTGCGGTGTGACCGGGACCGGTCGATAATCGACATCGGGGATCATCCGCAGGCGGTTGATCGTGTAGAGCTGCCGTGCCTGCGGCGGAATATCGGCCGCCGGAAAGCGAAGCCCAAGATAAGACGGCAAATTGCCGCTTCCGGCCTCCGCAACGACATGGCCGCTCCAGTCCAGCCCGAAGTCATAGATCAGGGTACGGTCATAGCCGCTGATAGAGGATACCAGTTGGGTCGTCCGCAAAAGCGCGTCTTCAAGCGAGGGTGCGCTGTTCAGATATTGCGCCAAACCGGTGAGTTCGCCCATCAACTTTTCAGCCGATTCGCCGTGCCTCGTTTTTTCGAATTCGATTATGATCAGGGCGCCGGATCGATACGCAGAAACATCGAGTGCCTTTTCGGTCCAGACATATCTGAAATTGTTTTCGTCACCGGAATACCATTCGGATAAGGCGACTATGAACGGCAGGACCGTAACATTTGCAGCCGCACCAATCGGCAGGGACGCCTCAATATAATCATGGAGATTATCACTCGCCTGCACGACGAAAAATTCGCTGGCAGCCAGGACCAGAAGCGCACCATGTTCCTGAATAGCGCCGGGGATGTGGATGGGCTCGGCGCCGCAACTATCCAGTTTCGGCGTAACTGAACTCATGACTTTCTCCAGCCGCTCTTTGTAGAAGAACGATCGACCTGCTCAAAAGATGCCGCCAACCTATTGATTATTGCGGCGATGTAAACGCTCGTTTTCAGCAAATCGTGTCAGGACGACCACCGGTATTTCCGAAGATCGTCACTCCAGTCGCTATGACCCAACGCTCGCCATGAGATAATGACCCACCCCCCAGACGTCACCGCCGTCATGGCCAAAAAGCCCGGCGGTTGCCAGAAAGAACAGTCGCCAGCGCCGTTCCCACAGCCGCGCATCAACGCCATAAACCCGTTGCAGGATCGGTCGTATATGCTCGATCTCCCGGTCGAAATTCGCCAACCAGTCGAGCGCTGTCCGACGATAATGCGATCCCGACCAGCGCCATTCCCGTTCGACGGTGAAAAGCGTGTCGAAACGATGGGGAAGATCGAAGGCAGGCATCATGCCGCCGGTGAAGAAATGCTGCGCGATCCAGTCCGCCGGATTGTTGTGGTCAAAACGGTAGGATCGGTCACGGTGATTAAAGACGTGCAGGAACAAGCGGCCTTCCGGCTTCAACCATGCATGAACACGCTCAAACAATGCGCGCCAGTTGGACATGTGCTCGAACATTTCCACCGAAACGACGCGATCGAAACGCGCGCCAACGGTGAAATCATTCATATCGGCGGTCACTACCGACAGATTGGAAAAGCCGCGCTCCCGGGCGCAGCCGACTATATATTCGCGTTGCGATGCGGAATTTGAGACGGACGTGATCCGCGCGTTGGGAAAACGCCCCGCCATATAAAGGGAAAGCGAGCCCCAGCCGCAGCCGAGTTCGAGAATGTCCATACCATCCTGCAACCCGGCATGGGCCACGGTCTCGGCCAGTGCCGCAGTTTCCGCCTCATCGAGGGTCGTCGCGGCATCGGGATAGTAACAGCAGGAATATTTGCGCTGGCCCCCAAGAACGAGCGCGAAAAATTCCGCGGGGACCTCATAGTGCTGCCTGTTCGCCTCGTCGGTATGGCTGGCAATGGGGAATTTCGCCATATCGGCCGCAAAAACCAATTCGGCATCGGCCGGGATTTTTGCAAGCCGCCGTTTCGTTCTTGCGCAGAGCATATCTATTCCGGCGAGAGTGACGCTGTCGTTGAGCGGCGTACGTTCCGCGGCATTGATGGCGAAGGAGAGCATGTTCATGGCGTTTCCTCGTTCTTGCGCGGCCCCGGAAAGAAGGCGTTGACGCGGCGTTGCAGGGCGCGGAATTTTTCCCCGCGCGATTTCAGCATGTGCTCTTCAAGCGGCGGAATGCCGGAGACGTGGACGAGCAGCCAGTACATCATGACCGGTGCGGCGAGCGAGGCCCATGACAAGGCGTGGGCCTGAACTGCCAGCAACGGCAGGCTGCACCAGAAGAGCCATTCGAAGAAATAATTGGGATGGCGGGAGTAACGCCAGAAACCGGCTTCGCAGACGCCGGTTATTGCTTCAGGGGTTTTCCTGAATTTCGATAGCTGTGCGTCCGAGAGAGCTTCCCCTGCCAGCGCCGCAACGGCAATCATGGTGGCAAGAAGGTCGAGAACACGCGGGAAACTCTGGCCATTACCAGCCGCAAGATAGACTGCCAGAACAAGCACGAAGGCGGCAACGGCCTGTATCTGGAGGAAGATGAAAAGCCGCAGGGAGGCAGCACTGCCCCATTTTTCGATGAGCTTCGCATAACGGGGATCTTCCCCGCCGCCCCGCGTGCGCAGGCCGATATGGCCGGCAAGCCGCAGGGACCAGACGGCAATAAGCAAAAATACGATAGCGCGTCGCCCGCCGTCTCCTTCCGCCAATGAAACAGCCAAGACGCCTCCAAGCCCCACGCTCGCGGACCAGACGGTGTCGATCCAGCCGCTAGAGCCGGTTGCTCTCTGTAATACCCACGCTCCGGCCATGAGCAGCGACATGAGAATGGCAAGCATCAGGATCACAGAAAACATCACTACTTCACTCACCGTTTTGAACAGATCGAGGCCGGGTGTCCGTGATGGCAAATACGAGCGAACCGGCAAAAGAGTTTCAGCATTCGGAAAAAAATCAAAAAAACTGCCGGCCGCTGAAACTTATCATGCGCCGGCCTCGTATCTGCGCTGTCCCAAGGCAAATTTTTGTAATGCGATAGCGAGGATAGATGACCGACACCGAAGCAACACGAGGACATAGCCGGCGCCGCATCGCCATAGTGGGAACAGGAATTTCCGGCCTGTCGGCGGCCTGGCTTTTGTCGCAACGGCACGATGTCACGGTCTTCGAGGCGGCGGATCGCATCGGCGGCCACACCAACACGGTAACATTCGACACGGATAATGGGCCGGTTCACGTCGATACCGGCTTCATCGTTTATAACGAATCGACCTATCCCAATCTCACCGCGCTTTTTCAGACACTGGACGTGCCGACGGCAGCCTCCAACATGTCTTTCGCCGTTTCCCTGAACAATGGCGGCTTTGAATATTCCGGCGGAACGGGTCTTGGCCTGCTGGCACAAAAGAGAAATGCGCTACGACCCCGTTTCTGGTCGATGCTCGCGGACCTGCTGCGGTTCTACCGCTACGCTCCGCGAGACCTGCATGTGATGGGTGACGTGTCTCTCGACGACTATCTCACACACAATCGCTACGGGGCGGCCTTCCGCGACGATCATCTTTACCCCATGGCCGCGGCCATATGGTCCACGCCGGCGATGGAGGTCGGTCGTTATCCAGCGGCGCATTTCATCAAATTCTGCCGCAATCACGGTCTGCTGCTGCTACGCAATCGGCCGGTCTGGCGCACCGTCGTCGGTGGCGCACACGAATATGTAAAGCGCATCACCGCACCGTTTGCGGATCGAATTCGCCTCTCGACGCCGGTGACGCGCATCCACCGCCTGCCTGATGGCATCGAAATCATCACTGCGGAGGGCGAAACCGCTCGCTTCGATGACGTGGTGATCGCAACCCATGCGGATCAGGCGCTCGATATGCTCGTGGATGCAACGCGCGCCGAACGGCTCATTCTCGGCGCCTTTACCTACACCCGAAACCGCGCCGTGCTTCACACCGACAGCAGCTTCATGCCGCGCCGGCGCGCTGCCTGGTCAAGCTGGAACTATGTGGCCGACAAGAGCATTGAAGCTCGTCAGCCGAGCATCACCTACTGGATGAACAGGCTGCAGCCGCTGGGCAAAACCCCTGATACTTTTGTAACGCTGAACCCGGCGCGAGAACCGGATCAAGGAAAAATCATCGCCGAGGAAACCTATCACCACCCGGTTTTTGACGCTGGCACCGAACAGATGCGCCAGGAATTATGGGCCTTGCAGGGCCTGCGAAACACCTGGTTCTGCGGCGCCTATTTCGGCTCTGGTTTTCATGAAGACGGCCTTCAGGCGGGCCTTGCGGTTGCCGAAGATCTTGGCGGCGTATCCCGCCCATGGAAGGTTGCGGACGACAGCGGCCGGATCATTCGCCTGGATTTGGCGGCGATTGCGACGGACACACAACTCATGGAGGCAACGTCATGACGCCTCCCCTCACATCGGCGCTTTTCCCGGGCCACGTGACCCATGCGCGTTTCAAGCCAAAAACCCACAAACTGGACTACCGGATTTATTCGCTGCTTCTCGATCTCGATGAGTTGGAGACGCTCGACCGGAAATTGCGGTTTTTCTCTGTCGACCGTTTCAACCTGTTTTCATTTCATCGCAAGGATCGCGGCAACGGTGACAACACGATCGGGCTGCGCCAGCAGATAGAAACGGCCATGGCGGCGGCGGGCATGGCCGCCGATGGCGGACCCATCCGCCTGCTTACCATGCCGCGCCTGCTTGGCTGGGCCTTCAACCCGCTCAGCGTGTTCTTCTGCCACGGGCGCGACATGTCACTCAAAGCCATCCTCTGGCAGGTCGACAACACCTTCGGCCAAAGGCACTCCTATCTGATCCCGATAGAGGCCGGCGCGGGGACAGAGATCGTCCAGCGATGCGACAAGGCCTTTTATGTCTCGCCCTTCATGGACATGAACCTCCACTATGTTTTCCGCGTCGTCCCGCCCGGTGACACGCTGAAGATCATCATTGAAACTTTCGACGATGAAGGCGCCGTCCTGACAGCCCGCCATCTCGCCCGAAGGGTCGAGCTGACTGATGGCGCGCTGCTGAAAGCCTTCGTCGCCATCCCCTTTCTCACGCTGAAAGTCGTTGTCGGCATTCACTGGGAAGCCCTGAAAATCTGGCTGAAGGGCGTGCGGCTGAGAAAACGTCCGCTGCCACCCGTCGAGCCAATCTCCTTCGTTTCCCCTTCATCGTCGCAAATCGAGGCCAGAAGTCATGACCCCGTTTGAAAATCTCTCCGAGTTACCGGCGCAGAATACCCGTCTCAAGGGCCGCACAGGCATGGGCATATGGCTCATCAACCGGCTGCTGAACAATATCGACCGGGGACGGCTGCGCGTCGTCCTTCCTGGCGGCGGAACCGTCGAAAAATCAGGAAAATCGGAAGGCAGCGACGCCGTTATCGTGCTGCATAACTGGCGGGCAATCCGCAGGCTGCTCGTCAACGGCGATATCGGCTTCGCGGAAGGCTTCATCGAGAATGACTGGTCTACGCCTGACCTGACGGCGCTCATCCGTTTCGCCGCTCAAAATCGCGAGGCATTTGCAAGGTCGATGCGCGGCAGCCTGCCCATGCGCCTCATCAACCGGCTTGCACACGGGCTGAATGCCAATACCCGACGCGGCAGCCGCCGCAATATCGAGGCGCATTACGATCTCGGCAACGAGTTTTACCGGCAATGGCTCGACCCCTCGATGCTCTATTCGTCGGCGATTTTCGACGGCACGACACCCAGCCTTGAGGCCGCGCAACGTAAGAAACTCGAGCGCATTGCGGAAAAACTCCAGTTAACCGGCAACAAGAGCGTATTGGAAATCGGCTGCGGCTGGGGTGCGCTCGCCATCCACCTCGCCACGCAGCACAATGCCAGCGTGACCGGCATCACCCTGTCCCCGTCCCAGTTGAACTGGGCGAAAAATGCGGTGGAAAAAGACGGCAAGGCCAGCCGGATCGATCTCAGATTGCAGGACTACCGCGACGTGACCGGCCAATTCGACAATATCGTCTCAGTGGAAATGTTTGAAGCGGTCGGTGAAGCCTACTGGCCAAGTTATTTCGAAACGCTGAAACGCTGCCTGAAACCCGGCGGCCGTGCGGTGCTGCAAATCATCTCCATCGAGGAAAACCGCTTCGATACCTATCGGCGCAAGGCAGATTTCATTCAGAAATACATCTTTCCCGGCGGTTTCCTGCCCTCCGATTCAGCGCTCGAAAAAGCCGTCGGGCAAGCCGGCCTGAAGCTCACGGAGACAGAACTTTTCGGCCAGTCCTATGCGCTCACGCTTTCGGAGTGGCGTCAGCGTTTCCATGCCCGGTGGCAGACGATTTCCCTGCTTGGATTCGACGACCGCTTCCGGCGGCTCTGGGATTATTACCTCTGCTATTGCGAAGCAGGTTTTGCCGAGGGGACGATAAATGTCGGCTTGTACACGATAGAACAAGGATGAGGCGGGGCCAACCGGTGGAGAAAGACAATGAAAATCATTAGATTGGCAATTGTATCTGCCCTGTCCCCGATGCTGGTCGGCCTCGGCGCGACAGCGGCGGAGATCGACGGCAACTGGGCGCGCGGCGACGGCAAGGCAAAAGTGCTGATCGCGCCCTGCGGTGAAAAAATATGCGCCACAAACACCTGGATCAAACCCGGCACGCCGAAGGAAAAGACCGGCGACCGCCTGATCATGGACATCAAAGAGAGCGAAGCGGGCATCTATTCCGGCACCGCCTTCGATCCTCAGCGGGACAAATCCTACAGGATAACAGTGACCCTTGCCGGCAATAACATGACCACGAAGGGCTGTATCGTCGCCGGCCTTCTGTGCAAGGGCATAAGCTGGACCCGGATCGACTAGCGCAGATCACGCGCCGTTCCATCTATTAATTGCATTGTCTTCCGAACGAAAAAAACTCGCCGCCTTCTCAATGCCCGGCAAAGGAAAACACCGATGAAGACCTATTTCGCAGCCTATTTTTTCACGCTCGTCGCGTTTCTGGTGATCGATTTCATCTGGCTGAGCACCATGGCGTCGCGTCTTTACCGCCCGGCTATCGGCGATCTCCTGGCGGAAAATTTCCGGCTCGCTCCAGCGGTCGTCTTCTACCTCATCTACGCCGGCGGACTGACCTTTCTTGCCGTGCGCCCGGCCCTGCTTTCCGGTGAATGGACGACGGCGCTGCTTTACGGCGCGATTGTCGGTTTCATGGCCTACGCCACCTATGATCTGACCAATCAGGCGACGTTGAAGAACTGGCCAACCACCCTCACCATTGCCGATCTTTTTTGGGGAACCTTCGTTTCCGCCGCAGCGGCGATCATCGGTTACCTCGTCACGGTGCGCCTCCTCGGCCCGCTGGAAAATTCGACGGGCATATCATGACGACGCTTCCTCTCGGCTACGGCGCAAGTGCGGCCCTCCTGTGGGGGTCCCATCGTGAACTTCCTCTTCCTCGTCCCTTGTCTTCGTGTGAAAGACGACCTTATAAAGGAAGCGCAGCAAGGAAGGTTCGAATGCAGGGCACAGAGATAGCAAGCCTAATCAACCGTGTCGGCATGGGTGATCGTTCAGCATTCGTCTCGCTCTACCAGGCAACCAGTCCGAAGCTTTTCGCGATCTGCCTGAAGATCCTGCGGGACAGAACCGAAGCCGAAGAGGCGCTGCAGGAAATCTATATCAAGGTGTGGCAGCGCGCCCGCACATTTGCCGCAAGCGCCGGCAAGCCGGCCACATGGCTTGCCGCCATCGCCCGCAACCACGCGATCGACACGATCCGGGCCCGTAAACCCATAGGCGATGATATTGATGAGGCCTATGAGCTGGCCGACGATGGCATTCGCGATCCTGAACAGCAGGTCGTTCTGGCGGACGAAGGCCGCAGGATCGAGGATTGCATGCGTGAACTTGAAACTGTTCACGCAAAGGCGGTACGCCGAGCCTATGTTGAGGGTTTAAGCTATCTCGAACTGGCAGATGAATTGCGCGTGCCACTGAACACGGTCAGAACGTGGCTGCGGCGCAGTCTTCTCAAACTCAGAGAGTGCATGCAGCGATGACAACGGGCGACCAGAGCGGCGGAATGCACTCGCGCGACGAAATCCTCGCCGGCGAATATGTGCTGGGCGTCCTGCCGCTAGAAAAGCGCCGCGAACTGGAGCGGCGTATTGAGGACGACAGGGTCTTCGCGCAACTGGTGCAGCGTTGGGAGCAGGAATTTTCCGACTTCAATGCCGATTATGAAGAGCAGGTACCGAATGCGGCTGTTCTTGCTCGCATCGAAGAGCGCCTGTTCGGCAGCAGGGATATCAACGCCAACGGCAGCCTGTGGAATTCCGCGTCCTTCTGGCGCTGGATATCGGTTGCCACCAGCGCGACCGCCGTGGCCGCCGTGGTCTACGCCGCCTTCCCCGAAAAACGGCAGGGCGTCACCCCGCTGGTGGCGGAACTTGCGACAACCGACAGCCAGGTCAATCTTCTTGCCTCCTACGATGCGGAATCCGGACGGATGCGCATCATCCCCGTCGCAACCGGCAAGACGGACGAAAAATCACTGGAATTGTGGCTGGTCATGGATGGTGGCAAGACGCGCTCGCTGGGCGTGTTCCAGCCCGGCACGTCTGGCGATCTCATCATCCCCGCCGATATGCGCAGCACAATCACGGAAGGCACGACCTTCGCAATCAGCGTGGAGCCCTTCGGCGGATCGCCAACCGGTCAGGCAACCGGCCCCGTTATCGCCGTCGGCAGCGCGCGGCTGTTATAGAAGGCGCGTGCAGCAGCATCCCACGGACCCGGGTGCTGCACCGTTGAGGAGGCGTAGGCCCTCCTTGCAAAGGAGAGCCCGACTGATCAGATCCGGGCGCCACCCGTTGCATCGATCATCTGCCCCGTCGTCCAACGCGCATCGTTCGATGCGAGGAAGGCAATGACGTCGGCAATATCTTCCGCTCGTCCGACACGCGAGAAGACCGAGAGGGCTTCCGCACCGGCGCGCGCATCAGGCGATGCCAGCCACTCGGCATTCATATCCGTTTCCGTCACGCCCGGTAGCACGGCATTGACCGTAATGCCGCGTGCTGCAAATTCAGGCGCCAGTGCAAGCGTCAATGTCTCAAGCGCACCTTTGGAAGCAGCGTAGGCGGGATGCGTCGGCGCCGCGATCCGTGTAAACCCGGTCGAGACATTGATGATCCGGCCGTTCTCGCGAATATGGTCGGCGACCGCCTGGATCAGGAAGAACGGCGCCTTGTAGTTAATCGTCATCACCTCGTCGAAAACAGACTCGCTCGTCTGCTTCAACGGCAACGCAGGCGCGATGCCGGCATTGTTCACCAGTATGTCGAAACCGGACGAACCCGTTTCGTTACGCGCGGCTTCACTGAACTGCGCCCACAGGCTGTCGGCCGCCTCCTTACCCTGTCTGAGGTCGGCCTTCACCGCGACGGCCTTGACGCCAAGCGCCTCGATGTCGCGTACCGTTGCATTGGCCGCATCCAAATTGGCGGTGTAGTGGACGCCAATCAAGGCGGCGCCCTCCCTGGCAAAAGCGAGGCCAACTGCCCGGCCGATACCGCGTGAACTTCCAGTAATGAGGGCTATTTTGCCTGCGAGACGCTTGGACATGGATCACTCCGTTGCTAAAATAAATAGTGATCCCTACAATAAGAGCTGAAATACGTCTGTCAACTATTTAATAGGGATCGCTATTTTAATGGAGAAGCCAGTCCGCAAACGCGGCAGACCCCGCATGTTCGACCGCGATATTGGCCTCGACATCGCGGCCCGGCTGTTCTGGGAACATGGCTACGAAGGGACATCGATCGCCGATCTTACGAGGTCGATGGGTATCAATCCGCCAACTCTCTATTCGACCTTCGGCTCAAAGGAAGAATTGTACCGTCAGGCGCTCGACTTCAGCATTGCCCGTGAAAACAGCCGCCGGTCGAACATCCTGCAATCGGATCTTCCGGTTTATGAAGCTCTGAGGCTCTATCTTTACGATATCGCTGACGGAGACACCCAGCCAGACAAACCGCCCGGCTGCATGGTCTCGACGGCCGTCCTGCAACATGCGCAAGAAAATACATCCGTGGCGCGGATGACGGCATCCTTGCGCGAAACGTCAATGCAGACACTCAAAGCCCGTTTCGACCGCGCCGTCGAGGAAGGGGCGCTGTCTGCAAATACTGATACCGACACGCTCGCACGCTTTTATGGCGCGATCATCCAGGGCATGTCCGCCCAGGCTTGCGACGGCGCCTGCAATGCCTTGCTGAAACGGCTGATCGACCTTGCACTTGCGGCCTGGCCTGGAAAACGTCAGACCTCCGCAGAGACGCAGATTAGGAGCACTTAACCACGCAATCACCAATCCGCGACTGACAATTGGACCGCGCTTACGTGTGCGTTTATGACCGTTCAGGAAATTGGGACAGGTGAAATCATGGTTTTGCCACCGCCCGAAGCGCCTTCGCCAGTTTCTTGATGGCCTCTTCTATCTCGAGAGGTGTGTATGCAGCAAAACCCATCAGGAAACCGGCCTTCGGGTCACCGGCAGCGTATAGACCTGATAACCCTAGAAGCTCGATGCCCACGCGCCGTGCCGCATCAACGGCAGCGCGTTCCGAAAGTTCACCAGTCAATACACAGGACATTTGCAGCCCACCAACGGGAACATGCGGCTCGATGAAATCCGACAGATGCTTGCTGGCGAGACGAGCCAGCACGTCGAGCCGTTCGGCGTAGATGCCGCGCATGGCGCGAACATGCGCTCCGAAATGCCCGCCTTCCATAAAGCGGGCGAGCGTCAGCTGCGCCATCGGCGCCGTATGACCGTCCAGCAATGTGCGCGCGATGGTCATCGGCTTGACGAGCTGGGACGGCAACACGACATAGCCGATCCGCAAACCCGGAAAGAGCGATTTGGTGAAGGTGCCGATGTAGATAGTCCGGTCGTGGGGATCCAGACCTTGCACACAGGCAGTTGGCTTGCCGGCGTAGTGAAATTCACTGTCATAGTCGTCTTCGATGATCCACATCTGATGCCGGGCCGCCCATTCAATCAGCGCCAGCCGACGGTCCAGAGCCAGCGTCGCACCAGTCGGAAATTGATGGGATGGCGTCAGGAAAATCGCCTTGGCCCGGCGCGGGTGAGCCATGATCTGCTCGATGACGACGCCCTGCCGGTCGACAGGTATAGAAACACATTCCAGTCCCGCCGCATCGAACGCCTTGCGCGCGCCGTAATAGGCGGGATCTTCGATGAAGATCCGATCGCCGGGATCAAGCAGCATGTTGGCGCACAACGACATAGCCTGCTGCGAACTGGTCAATACCAGCACCCTGTCGGCAGTCGCGCGTGCACCCCGCTCAAGGTTGACATAATCGGCGATGGCGCGCCGAAGCGGTTCTGCTCCCTGCGGGTCACCGTGAAGCAGAGTTTGCGCGCCAACCTCCTTGCGAACCTGCCGTTCGAGACGCTCCCAGACCTGAAGCGGAAAGGTGCGCGTCTCCGGTATCCCATGAGCGAACGGCTGCGGTGACAGCATCTCGCGAACGCCGCCGCTGCGAAACATGGCTGCTCCCCGCCTGCTGAGACTGGGAGCCTGACTGCGCAGGAGCATGGCCTGCCGGGAAAGACGGGGGCCGGGCGTGAACTCCGTCATCTCCGCGACGAAGCTGCCGCTGCCAACACGCCGGTCGATGAAACCTTCGGCGTGAAGCTGGGCGTAGGCCGCTTCGATTGTATCGCGCGATACCTCCAGCGATTTGGCAAGCGCGCGTGAGGCGGGCAAAGGCCTGCCCGGACCCAATGCACCACCGACAATCAATTGGCGGATCGCCCTTTGAATCCGCACGTGAAGCGGCATAGCGGCATGGGCCGGATCGGCAATCCAAGCCTTTACGGTTTCGAGTTGGGAATGCTTGAACAAATGGTCTGCTCGCAGTGTCAAAATTGGCTGGGTTAATCAGTCCATTAATGGACTAAATGTCAATGCGCCTTGTTCACGGCCTGCTCAAACTCCAGGAGATTTCCCAGACTATGCCACCGCATTTCTCGCCTTCATCCGTCCGCCTTGACGACCTTCCCCATCCCGTTGTTGCGGGATTGATCTCTGTCATCGTCAACTATGGCGGCACGTTCATTCTGGTCTTTCAGGCAGCGAAGATTGCAGGCCTGAGCCCACAACTCACGGCATCCTGGGTGTGGTCGATCTCGATCGGCGTCGGATTGACTGGGCTTTTCCTCAGCCTGCGCTATCGCGAACCGATCATCACGGCATGGTCGACACCGGCTGCGGCATTTCTTGTCACCGCACTGGCGACAACACCATATGCGGAGGCGATTGGCGCTTACATGATCTCGGCGGCGGCCTTCGTCGTGCTCGGCATATCCGGCTATTTCGAGAAAGTCATCCGCCTGATTCCACCCGGTATCGCCTCAGGTTTGCTTGCCGGCATTCTGCTGCAATTCGGCATCGGAGCCTTCGCTGGCGCAAGTGTCGATCCGCTATTGGTCGGCTCGCTAATCTTCGCCTACGTGGCATTGAAAAGGCTCTCCGCTCGCTACGCAGTGGTCGGTATTCTGGTTCTGGGGCTTGTTTTCCTTCTGGCGCAAGGTCGCGTCGATCTGTCCGGCCTCACCCTGAAGTTTGCAGCGCCGGTCTTCACCATGCCGGATTTCTCGTTGAATGCGCTGCTGTCGGTCGCGCTTCCGCTATTCCTGATTACTCTATCCGGCCAATATATGCCAGGAATGCTGGTCTTGCGGAATGACGGCTTCAAGACAAGCGCCAATCCCATTGTGACCGTGACCGGACTTGGTTCGCTCGCCATGGCTCCTTTCGGCTCCCATGCCTTCAACATCGCAGCGATCACGGCGGCGATCGCCACGGGCAAGGAAGCTCATGACGATCCTTCCAAACGCTGGATTGCCGGAGTTGCCGCTGGCTGTTTCTATATTCTGGTCGGCGTGTTCGGCGTAACGCTGGCCGCCCTCTTCATGGCGTTTCCAGCAACCTTCATCACCACGCTCGCCGGTCTTGCACTTCTTGGTACCATCGGCAGCAGTCTTGCGGCAGCGATGGCCGAGCCGAGTTCCCGCGAGGCGGCGCTGATTACCTTCCTCGCATCTGCCGCCAATATCAAATTGCTCGGCATTGGTGGGGCGTTCTGGGGCCTGCTAATCGGCCTCGCCGCCGCCATCGTCCTCAACGGGCACCCGCCGCGGCGCGTACGCCAACCAAAGACAGCAAGCGAAGGAATCTCCAAATGAGGCGCAGACCGCCACCATTTCTCGATCCAGAGCCAAGTCGTGCACAGGCTCGGGGCAATAGCGCGGCTCTGCCACGCCTGCCCACGGGCCGATCGATACCAGCCGTCACACCAGTCCGACTATCGCGATTTTCGTGGAGACACGGCTTCGTGGCACGGGGAAATTCGTCATTCACTGTGCGCGAGAGCTATTGCGATGCCTTGCATCACGCCTCGGATTTCGGCGAGGCCCTTCAAGCGTCCAATCAGGGAATAGCCGGGATTGATCCGATCCTTGCCGATATCATCGGCTAGCAGGTGCCCGTGATCCGGACGAAGCGGGATTTGCCAGTCGGCGCGGCCCTCGCCTACGCGCCGTTCCTGCTCCTGCATCAGTGCAAGGATCACCGCCGGCATGTCACTCGATCCGCCGAGATGATCGGCTTCGTAGAACGAGCCATCATCCTCGCGCTGGACATTGCGGAGGTGCGCGAAGTGAATGCGCGGGCCGAACTCGCGAACCATGGCCGGCAGGTCGTTGTTGGCGCGTGTGCCATATGAGCCGGTGCAGAAAGTGATACCGTTGGCGGGACTATCGACAGCGGAGAGTATGCGTCTGACATCGGCGGCCGTCGAGACGATACGCGGCAGACCATAGAGCGAAAAGGCCGGATCATCGGGGTGGATGCAAAGCCGTATACCGACCTCTTCGGCAACGGGCACAATCTCTCTCAGGAAGCGCGCGAGATTCGCATGCAGGACATCAGCAGCCACACCGTCATATTCGGCGAGCGCGGCGAGAAAGCTCGCTCGGTTGAACTGGCGCTCGGTTGCCGGCAGGCCGGCAATGAGATTGCGCTCGATCCGGTCGATCTTTGCCTGATCCATGCCATCAAGACGCTGACGCGCCGTGAATATCTGCTCTTTGGAGTAACTTTCTTCGACACGCGGCCGCTTCAGCACGAAAAGATCGTAGGCGGCAAAATCAACCGCGTCAAAGCGCAGCGCATAACCGCCATTAGCCAGGGGCTGCATCAGCTCGGTGCGTGTCCAGTCCACCACCGGCATGAAATTGTAGCAGACGATCTCAATGCCAGAGCGCGCCAATGCCCGCAGCGTGTCCTTGTACCAGCCGATATAGCGCGCGCTGTCTGATGTTCCTAGCTTGATCGAGTTGTGAACCGGGATGCTCTCGACGACGCTCCAGCGCATTCCGGCAGCTTCGATCTGCGCCTTTTGCGCCAGGATTGCTTCGTCAGACCAGGGCGAGCCATCATAGATGTGGTGCAGCGCCGAAACGATCCCCGTAGCGCCTGCCTGCCGGATATGGCTGAGCGGCACCGGATCGTTTGGCCCGTACCAGCGAAAGCACTCTTCCATCAGTCTCATGCAGAACTCCTACCGCTTCAGGTGGCTATTGTTGGACCACAAAGACCGATAATGTCCAATTGGCCCAACAATTCAAGCCTGACATTATGTAATTTTGCGATTTAAGCCCTGATAGGAAAATATTTTGAGAGGTTCTCTTGACTGATGTTTAAATCTGGACCAACAAATAAGCCATTGCACGGAGGATGATCGGTGAGCAGTTCTGCAAGGGAAGATGCGCTGTCGAGCATGGAGATTGTCGAACCCGGCAAGACCTCGGCGGTCGATCGGCTGGTTGATCAGATCCGCGAGATGATCTCGGAACGCGGCCTTGGGATAGGCGACGCGCTGCCAACCGAGCGCGATCTCGGCGAGCAGTTTCAGACCGGCCGTAACACCGTGCGCGAGGCACTGCAGGTGCTTCGTGCCTTTGGCATGGTCGAGACCAGGCCAAAGGTCGGTGCCGTCATCAGCGGTGGCCATGGCGAGGCAATCCGCCGCCTTTTCGCCTTTCACAACGGTATTTCGCCGGACTCCTTCCGAGATCTGCAGGGCTTCCGCCGCATCATTGAAACCGGCATCGGTGAACACATCATCCTCACCGCAAGCGAAGCGGATTTCGACAGGCTCGACACGATCAATGCGCGAATTCTGGAGGCCGAAAGCGTCGAGGCGGCAGCGCGCTGCGACTACGAATTCCATTCGGCGATCGTCGAACTCTCCGGCAACCGCACGACCCTTGCCGCCTATCACATGCTGCGCTCGGTGATTGAGGAGGTCATGCGGCTCGGCAAGACGGAACGTCCGGTGCATGCGGCAACCTTCGAAACGCATGCGGAGATCGTCCGTGCATTGAGGGCTCGCGATCGCATCGCCTATGTTTACCTGATGAGCCGTCACTTGGAGTTCGGCATCCGCTTTGTCGATGCGGCGCCTCGGGGTCAACCGTTGTGATGAGCATATGAGATTTTAGCTGAACCGCTCCCATTGTGGGCGGTACAGGCAGCCGTTTTCCGGATCCACTCGCCCGTTGGTCCGGCGGTACGAACAGGGCACTTTGGGAGGAGAACCAATATGAGCAACATGAAACGTCTGGCGCTTGCCGCGCTGCTTGCCACCGTAAGCTTTGCGCCGAATGCCGCATTGGCCGGTGGCAAGGCAATCGCCGGCATCGTTTTTCAGCAGGACCAATATTTCCGTGGCATCCAAATCGGCATGGAAAAGGCGGCGAAAGCTGCCGGTGACGAGCTCCTGGCGGGTAACAGCGATAGCAAGCTCGAGAAGGAAGCCCAGCTGATCGACACCTATATCGCCCGTGGCGTGAACTCGATCGTCGTTGCGCCACTCTCGGCCGACGCCTCGGTTCCTGCACTGAAGAAGGCACGTGACGCCGGTATTACGGTCGTTACCTACGGCACCTCGGCCAATGGCGACGTCGCCCAGGCGACAGTGACGAGCTCCGACCGCGATATCGGCATCGGCACCGGCAAGGCCGCGACTGATTTCCTGAAGACACTCGGCAACGGCGAGAAGGTCAAGATCGGCATGCTCGCCTTCAAGGCGCTGCTGCCCGAACAGTCCAATGCCCGCGTCGAGGGTTTCCTGAGCGTCGTTAGCGATCAGGTCGATATCGTCGCCCAGCAGGACGCCTGGCTTGCCGAAAAGGCGCTCGCCGTCGCCAGTGACATGCTGACGGCCAATCCGGGTATCCGCGTCATCTATGCCGCCAACGAAGGCGGCACGATTGGCGCCGTCCAGGCCGTGAAGAAGGCCGGCCTGGAAGGCAAGGTCTTCGTCTTCGGCACAGACGGTTCCGAGCAGCTTGCCAACATGCTCCTGAATTCCGACAACGTGCTGCAGGCGACAACGGCACAGCAGCCGCTCGAAGTCGGCAAGCAGGCGATCGAGGCGGCGCAGAACCTGCTCGACGGCAAGAAGATCGAGACCAAGGTCAACGTGCCGGTACTGCCTCTGACACGCGCCAACGCCGAAGGCATCGCTGCCTACAAGGAAGGCCTGAAGGCCCTGAAATAGGGCCAGGACGTGAGCCGCGTGGCGGGTTTTGCCCGCCGCGCCTTCGCACCCGACAGCAGGAAATCCGTATGAGCAATCCGCAATTGAGGTCAGCCGCGTTGCAAGGGGCGCAGGGACGGCTGGACTTTCAGGCCGTGACCAAGCGTTATGGCCCGACGGTCGCCCTTTCCGAGTTCACCCACAGTTTCGCGCCGGGCCAGGTGCATGCCCTGATGGGCAAGAACGGCTCCGGTAAGTCGACGCTTGTCAAACTTCTTGCCGGTGTCACCGAACCGACATCCGGTACGATCAGCGTCAATGGCGAGGATCGCCGCTTCACGTCGCCGCATGACGCTTTCGCAGCCGGCATCGTCACGGTGCACCAGGAGCTTTCGCTGGTGCCGGAGCTTTCGGTCGGCGAAAACATCTTTCTCGGACGCCTGCCTCATCGCCGCCGCGCCGGTTTCAGCGTCGTGGACTGGGTGGGGCTCCATCGCCGCGCCGGCGAACTGCTCGCCGACATGGGGCTGACGATCGATTCCCGTCAGCCGGTGTCCGCGCTCAGCGTCGGTCAGCAGCAGGTGGTGGAGATCGTCAAGGCGATGTCCTTCAATCCGTCGATCCTGCTTCTGGACGAGCCGACTTCGGCGCTTGCTTCCCGCGAGGTCAAACAGCTCTTCGCACTCATCGAACGCCTGCGCGCCCGCGGCGTAACGATGATTTACATCACCCACCGGATGAGTGAGCTTTTCGAAATCGCCGATACCTGCACGGTGATCCGCGATGGCCATTACATCGGCGCGGTTGCGATGAAGGAGACGACGCCATCGGCCATCGTCGGCATGATGTTCGGCGATGCCGCACGCGCCACACGCCCGCCACGGCGAACACTCGATCGCGCCGAGCCGGTGCTTGAGGTCCGCAACCTCAGTCGATCCGGGCATTTCCAGGATGTCTCCTTCGATCTTTACCCCGGCGAAATCCTCGGCATTGCGGGCCTGCTCGGCGCCGGCCGCACCGAACTGATGCGGGCAATCTTCGGTGCTGACCCGGTTGACGGCGGTTCAGTGATGTTCAACGGCCGTGATATGACCGGTGCCAGCCCACGCGACATGCGCAAGGCCGGTCTCGGCTACACCCCGGAAAACCGCAAGGAAGTCGGCCTCGTGCAATCGCTCTCGACGGCCGACAATCTCTGCATGGCGAGCCTTGGTCCGATCTCCAGCGGAGGTTTCATTTCCCGTCGGCGCGAACAGCCGTTTGTCCGCCGCCAGATCACGGCGCTCCACATCAAGTGTGGTGACCCCGAACTGCCCGTGTCGTCGCTGTCAGGCGGCAACCAGCAGAAAGTGGTGATCGGCAAGTGGCTAAACCGGCAGCCTTCGGTGATGTTCTTTGATGAACCGAGCCGCGGTGTCGACGTTCAGGCGAAGAGCCAGATCTTCGATATCATCTGGCAGAAGGCAGCTGACGGTCTTGCCAGCATTTTTGTCTCGACGGAACTCGAGGAAGTCCTCGAAGTGGCTGACCGCATCCTCGTCATGCACCACGGCGAAGTCGTTGCCGAGGTGGACCCGGCAAAAACCGACCTTACCGAACTTTACGGCCTATGCATGGAAGGGGCCAGACAATGACGCTTGTAAACCCGACAACGGAAGCCCGTGGCCAGAATACGCTGCTCAAGCTTCTCAAGACCTACCCGATGGAGATCATCCTCGCGGCACTGGTGATTTTCCTCATCCTGGTTGCGCCCGGCTTTGCCTCGACTGCCAATATGCTCAATGTGCTTCGTACCGTCTCCATGCTTGGCATCATCGCCTTCGGCATGACGGCCGTGATCATTAGCGGCGAGATCGACTTGTCTGTCGGTGCCGGCGCCGCCCTCGCCGGCTGCATCGTCGCCTGGTTCGCGGACCGCTTTGCCGGCGTCCTCGGCGATTGGGGCGCAGTCGCGGTCGGCTTTGCCGTGGCGCTCCTGCTCGGCTTCACGCTCGGCTATCTCACCGGCCGTTTCCGCCAATGGTTTAACGTGCCGACCTTCATCACCACGCTCGCCCTGTTTGCGGCGCTGCGCGGCGTTGCCAACCTCATCACCGGCGGTTTTCCACTGTCGTCCTTCCCGCTCGGCTTCGATTTCCTCGGCGGCGGATACCTCTTCGGCATTCCGTTTCCGGTCTATATTTTCGCGCTCACATTTGCCGTCATGCACTTCCTGATGAAGTACACGAGCTTCGGCCGCGAGGTTTATGCCGTTGGTGGCAATATGGAAGCTGCCCGCCTTTCCGGTATCGACATCTGGAAGGTGAAGGCGCTGACACTGGGCCTTACCGGCGCACTGACGGCCCTCTCAGGCACGTTGATCGCCTCGCAGATCGGCGCTGGAACCGGGACCACGGCCACCGGCATGGAGCTCGACGTCATCGCAGCCGTGATCATCGGTGGCACCTCGCTCTTCGGCGGCAAGGGCCGCATCTGGGGCACTCTCATTGGCGTCCTGTTCCTCGGCTGCATCTCTAATGGCATGACACTGATGAATGTCAGTGAATATTGGCAGTACGTCGTGCGCGGCGGTATCATCCTCGGCGCCGTGCTTCTCAACCAAGTTCTGGAACGGGTGCGTTGAGGCAGACGCCTTGCATATCGTTCCCCTATGAAACTTGATCGTGCTTATGGTTTCGGGCCTGTCCGGACTGAAACCATGACGATCTGTCGCGGAGACAATCATGACTGAATTCAAGGGAAAAATCGCGCTCGTCACCGGCACCTCCGGGATCGGTCTTGCCTCGGCGATCCGCCTGGCGTCATCAGGCGCGACCGTGCTTGCATGCGGTAACGACGCCGCCACCAACGAGATTTTCGACCGCATCGCCAAGGAGCGCGACCTGCCGATGTCGGCACGGTTCACCGATGTCGCCGTGGAGGCAGAGGTCGAGGCGGCCGTGCGCGAAACAGTCCTGCGTCATGGCGGGCTCGATATCATCGTCAACGCCGCAGCCGTCCACCCTTTTGGCACGGTGCTCGATACCAGCGCCGAGACCTTTGCCCGCTGCCTCGCCGTCAATGTCGGCTCCATCTACCTCACCGGTCGCTTCGGCATTCCGGAGATGGCGAAGCGCGGCGGCGGTGCGATCGTCAACATCTCCTCGGTACAGGGCCATGCCTGCCAGCAGAACGTTGCAGCCTATGTCGCCTCCAAGGGCGCCATCCATGCACTGACCCGCGCCATGGCGCTTGACCATGCGGCAGCGAAAGTCCGGGTGAATTCAGTAAGCCCCGGATCGGTGCGCACGCCGCTGCTTGCGCTTGCGGCCCGCACCTATGGCGGTGAGGGTGTCAGCGAAGCGGAAGCCTTCGCCCGCTTCGGCGCCGCGCACCCCATCGGCCGCATCGGTGAACCGGAGGAAGTGGCGGAACTCGTGGCCTATCTCGCCTCCGACCGCGCAGCCTTCGTCACCGGCTCGGACTTCCGCATAGACGGTGGTCTTACCGCCGGCATTGGCGTCAAATAATCAGACGGGAAACGACAACATGAAGATCGGCCTTGGACTTTACCGGGAGCAGCTCACCCCCGACAATTATCAATTTGCGCAGCAAGCGGGTGCAACCCATGTCGTTGCGCACCTGACCAACTATTTTGCCGGCAAGGATCCCAAGATCGACAGCGGTGACACAGGTGGCTGGGGCGATTGTTCCGGCGACCGGCTGTGGTCTTATGAGGAACTTTCGGCTCTGGTGAAGGACGTGCGCGCCGGTGGTCTGGAGATTGCAGCGATCGAGAACTTCTCGCCGCGCTTCTGGCATGACGTGCTGCTCGACGGACCGGAGCGGGCTCAACAGATCGAGGGGCTGAAACAGCTTATCCGAGACGCCGGACGCGCCGGCATTCCCTGCATCGGCTACAATTTCTCCCTTGCAGGTGTCTATGGGTGGACGCGCGGTCCCTATGCCCGCGGCGGCGCGGAATCCGTTGGCTTCGGCGTCGAAAACAGTATTGCGCCCAGTCCGGACGCACCGATCCCGGATGGTATGGTCTGGAACATGCGCTATCGCCGCGCGGTCGCTGACGCGGCCTCCGTCTCGGTCAGTTCGGCTGAACTTTGGGACCGCCTTGGCCGTTTCCTGAAGGAGATCGTGCCCGTTGCCGAAGAGGCGGGCGTCGTGCTTGGCGCTCACCCGGACGATCCGCCGGCAGAGGAACTGCGCGGCACGGCACGGCTGGTCAACCGCCCGGAAAAGTACGACCGGCTGATGGCGATCGTGGATTCGCCCTCGAACGGTTTGGAACTCTGCCTCGGGTCGCTGCAGGAAATGCCGGGCGGCGACATCTATGAGCACGTTCGTCGCTTCGCCCGCTCCGGCCGCATCGGTTACATCCATTTCCGCAACGTGCGCGGAAAAATGCCGCGTTATGTTGAAACCTTCGTCGATGAGGGCGATATCGACATGGCCGAAATCATCCGCATCCTGCGTGACGAGAATTACCAGGGCGTGCTGATCCCCGACCATACGCCGGCCATGACCTGCGGTGCTTCCTGGCATGCGGGCAAGGCTTTCGCGCTTGGATACATGAAGGCGCTCGTGCAGAACGCCGAAGCTCTCGGCCCGTCGCGGTCGATCACCGCAAGCATGGCGGCGGAATAGGAGGTGCGGATGGCACGCGAACCTGTCTGTGTCGCGCCCGTGGGCGACCGCTGCGGTGAAGGTGCGGTCTGGTCGGCGCCGGAAGCGGCACTCTACTGGACCGACATCAACCGTTTTCTCATTCATCGCTACGAAGAGGAAACACTCGCCGTCAGGACGTGGCTCTTCGAGGAGCCGGTGGTCGCTATCTCGCTCACAGACGAAGATGGCCGACTGCTTGTCGCCCTCGGCTCGAAGCTGATCTGGTGGTGGCCACAGACCGACCGGCGCAAGGATCACGGCTTTGTCCTGCCCGGTGCCCCACGCGTCCGCTTGAACGACGGACGCGCCGATCCGGCCGGAAACTTCTGGGTCGGTTCCATGAAGAACAACGTCCTTCCCGATGGTCAACTGGGCGATGTGGCGCCCGGCGAAGGCATCCTCTACCGGATCGCGCCGGACGGTGCTGTCAGCGAATGGCGGGCTGGCCTTGGAATTTCCAATACGCTTTGCTGGAGTCCGGGCCGAAGCACCTTCTATTTTGGCGATACGCTCGCGAACGAAATTTACGCTTTCGACTACGATGTATCGAAGGGTGCCATATCGGCAGAGCGGCACTTCTTCGCCGGCTTCGAGCGCGGTTCGCCCGACGGTTCGGCGATCGACAGCCAAGGCTTCCTCTGGAACTGCCGTTATGGCGGCCGTTGTCTGGCCCGCATCGCACCTGACGGCAGCCTGGCGGAGGTGATTGATATGCCGGTCACCAACATCACCACCTGCGCCTTCGGTGGCGTGGATCTGAAAACGCTCTACATCACAACGGCAGGCGGGGGACCCGCCGAGCGCCTCGCGGGCAGTCTCTATGCCATCCGGGTAGACATTGCCGGCCTTCCGGAAAACCGCTACGGAGCAGCGACACCATGAGCGGAATGACCACACGACGTGCGCTTGCCTGGGCGCATGGATGCGTCGCGGTGCAGTCGCTCGGCGGTATGCTTGGTCCGGTATTGTTCCTGCTGCCTGACGGGCGGCAGGTCAGCCCACTGCATGTCGCACCCTGGGGCAATGAGGCTGAGCGCGAGAAACTGCCGGAAATCCTGCAGGAGCTTCGCGGCGAATGGCCTTGCGTTCCCTTCGGCAGCGACGCGGGCAGAAGGCTCCCACCAGGCTGGTCCGCAACGGGCGAGAGTTTCGACGGCGCGGGCGTGCCGCATGGTTACAGCTCGAATGTCCATTGGACCTGGAACAATTGCGAAGAGCGACAGATCGCAATGGAATGCCGCTATCCCGACCTTCATCCGATCCGCTTGCTTCGCCGGAGGATCATTCCGGATCAAAGCGCGGCTGCCATCGACATCATCCTGGAGATCGAGGTACGGCACCCTTGCCGCCTTCCGATTGGCCTGCACCCGACCTTCCGGCTGTCGCCGCGGCCAGGGTCCGTCATTATCGAGCCCGGCGCCTGCGATCAGGTCTGGAGTTTCCCCGGCGATGTCGAACCGGGTGCTGCGCTGTTTGCACCCCACCGGCAATGGCCCTCGCTCGGCACGGTCGAGACGCGCGGCGGTTCGACGGTCGATGCAGCGAAAGTACCCCTTGCCGAAAACACCGAGGACCTTCTACAGCTTTCCGGCATTGATGGCAGGCTGGCGCTTCACTATCGCGACGAGGGTTTTCGCGCACGGCTCACGTGGCAGAAGGAGCACTTTCCCAGCCTCCTCCTCTGGTACAGCAATCACGGACGAAAGGCCTATCCGTGGAATGGACGGCACCTGGCGCTTGGTGTAGAGCCGGTCGCTTCCGCCTTCGACCTCGGCCCTGCGGTGTCAAACGCTGCCAACCCGCTGGCATCATCCGGCATAGCGACTGCAATCGCATTCGAGCCAGACCGGACTTTCACCACCCGCTACCGGCTTGAAGTCGAAGCTGCTTCGCAGACCAGCTAGGAAGCACGGGTATGCTTCAAGAGCGAACGGAAGAACCGCATGTCCTGATCGAAGCGCTGTGCAGAGAACATATTGATAGAAAAATGATATCGAGGGCTACAATCGCCCGAAATCTCTGCTGCCCCACCTGCAGAAAGATGAATGGGTGCCCGGACAGTCGCCGCAGACCCATGTTGCCTGCATGCTAAATGAAATCGGCGCAGGAATTGCAGCGCCGAGTTTTCACCGTGGATTTCGCACCAGCGATCTTCAGGCGTTGATACGCTCTTCAACGACCTTCCAGTTGATCAACCTGTCGAGAACTGCGCGGATATGTTCTGCTTTGCGATTTTCATAATCCAGGTAATAGGCGTGTTCCCAGATATCGATGCCGAGATAGGCGGGACGGCCGACGGCGACGGGATTGTTGCCGTCTTCATATCCGATCAGGGCGAGCTTGTTGTCATCGTCGCGTGTAAGCCAGACCCAGCCGGTTCCAAACACCGTATCCGACACATCAACGGCGCGTTTGGTAAAGCCGTCATAGCCGCCGAAGGTCTCGTCAATAGAAGCTGCAAGATTGCCTGTCGGGCGGTTTGAGCCACCGGGAACGAACTGATCCCAATAAGCAACGTGGTTCCAGGCCTGCGCGGCATTGTTGAAAATCTTGACATCATCCGCGCCTTTCGATTTGGCGGCTGCCTTGACGATCTCGATCAGGTCCATATCCGCATAACGGCTGCCAGCTGCCAGTGTGTTGAGCTTGTCGAAATAGGCCTTGTGGTGTTTGCCGTAATGCAGGCCAACCGTTTTTGCCGAAATGACCGGCGCGAGATCAGCTTCCGCAAATGGAAGGGCCGGTTGCTTCAAAGGCAAGGCTGCGCGGGCGATGTGAGGGAGCGGAAAGACTGTTGCGGCAGCTGCCGCCGCGCCTGTTACGAGAATGGTGCGTCGGGTTATCGTCATGATGTCCTCCTTTAAATGTCTACCAGTGGATAATCCGCGAAAGCGGCGCTGGTTTCCTCCGGCTGACAGAAAACCGATGAAGAACGGCGGCGATGTAAAGAAGATGCAATGTCGTCGTGACCTGACGCCTGGGGAAATTCGCGAGATTGAGGCTGTGGCGCCGGAAAAGGGGGCGCTATAGTTCAGGAAAGAATTCTGGCGATCTCTCGCTCTAACTGTTCCTGCGTGTAGGGTTTTCCCAGTCGTGGAAGACCCATTTCGGTCCCGGCCGGCAAATCCGCATAACCCGTCGCAACCAGGATCGGCAGGGCTGGGCGCAATTCGCGTGCGGCCTTTGCGAGTTGAGCTCCATTCATGCCTGGCATCGAAAAGTCAGTAATCATCAGGTCAATGGCAGGCTCATTTTTGATGATATCCAGCGCCTGTTGCCCCGAATTTGCTTCGAGTACGCGATGTCCGAGATCTTCGAGCATGTCGACGGAACTCATGGCGATCAACGCGTCATCGTCAACCAGCAGGATTATCGCTGGCCCGCGCGGCAGTTCATCTGACGGGTCGGGCATCGATACCTGACGGCGCACTTCTGTGGTCACCGGAAGCCAGAGCTCGGCCAATGTGCCCTCGCCCAGTGTGCTGGTGAGTGTCAGTGCGCCATTGAGCTGGACAGCCAGACCATGGATCATCGACAAACCCAGCCCCGTCCCCTTGCCCAGTTCTTTGGTGGAAAAAAACGGATCTACGGCACGCCGAACGGTTTCTTCGTCCATCCCGGATCCGGTGTCCCTTACGCTAAGACATACATATGCACCCAGAGGAAGCCCCTCGGAAGGTACCACGCTTTCTTCAGCGCGGACGCTTATCGACAACTGGCCGCCCTCCGGCATGGCGTCGCGCGCATTGACGACAAGGTTGAGCAAAGCAAGTTCGACCTGGTTGCCGTCGACCAGAACCAATGGCAGGCCGCCGGCGACGGCAGTGGTAAGCTGAATGGACGAGCCGACGGAGCGTGCCAGCAGTTCCTGCATGTTTGCCACAAGTTCGGAGAGATCTGTCGGCTCCACCTCAAGATCCTGCCGGCGTGCAAACGCCAGCAGTCTCTGTGTCAGGGAGGCGCCACGCCGCGCACCCTGAAGCGCGCCATCGATCAAACGTGTCAGTCTCGGATCATCGGCAGCATGTTTTCTGGCGAGGTCGAGGTTGCCAAGCACGGCCATGAGCAGGTTGTTAAAGTCGTGGGCGACCCCGCCCGTCAACTGGCCAATCGCCTCAAGTTTCTGCGATTGAAGCAACTTCTGCTCGGTATCCTGCCGCTGGGCTATTTCCGCCTTCAGCGCCTCGGTTCGTTCTTCGACCCGACGTTCCAGCGTTTCATTCATCGAGCGTAGCGCCGCCTCGGCATGCTTGCGGGATGTGATGTCGGAACCGACACCAATAAGACGCTGGGGCTTGCCACGCTGATCATGGACAAGACGGCCGCGAACCTCCGCCCAATGCAGGCTTTGGTCCGGCCAGATAACACGATATTCGGAGACGTAGTCTTCGCCTGCATCCACGCTGCGTCGAAGACCATCTTCACGGCCTTGCCTGTCATCGGGATGCACGGAGGCTGTAAGCTCGTCGTAACTCAGCTCCTTGTCTGCACATCGGCCGAAAATCTGACGAAACTCGGGGGAGGAACCAAGCTCCCAACTCGAGAGGTCTAGGCTCCATGTGCCTAGATGCCCTGCAAGCAATGCAGTCTTGAGGTTGAGCTCGCTTTCACGCAATTCGATAATGCGGTTGCGAGCTTCAAGTTGCCGCCGACGGTTCTTGCGTGCCGACTCCACGACGCTGACGAAAGTTGTCGGGTGGAACGGTCGTTCCAGAAAGGAGACGTTTCCAAGTGCCTGGGCAACTCTTGCGGCAGCAGGGTTTCTCTCCGGCCCCGCTCCTTTGTGCGTCAGGACGATGAAAGGGAGATCCGACCAGCTTGGCTGGGACGTCACCCAGGCGTTGATAGGCCCGAGATTGCTGGAGCGAAGGACCTCTTCCACGACGACGACAAAAAGAGCATTTTCTCCAAGGCACTCGGCCAGGGCCTCAAGGCTTGCCACCGGCTGCGATGAAATACCGCGCTCCTGCAGGATGGATGCTGCGACAACGCTGTCGCGACCGTTCGGGGCGTAAATGAGGGCGACACTGTCACGATCAGGAATCGGAATTCCCTCCAATGTCGAGCATGTTTTTCTGTTCGCCGACAAAATGGGGTATGCCGCGCAAGACACCCTTGAAGCCCGCGAGTGGATCGCCGAGTACCAGACCGCCCTCGCCGATATTGTATTCCCGAATTGTCGTTTCGTGTCTTCCAGTGCGCTTCTTGACGACCGACACGGCGCGGCGCACCTTTCCCATGGCCTCGAAGTAACGCAGCAGGACGACGCTGTCGGCGAGATAGGTGACGTCGACAGGCGATTTCATATCGCCGAAAAGGCCATGCTGGGAAACAGTGAGAAACGTGTTGGCGCCCTGCCTGTTGAGATATTGCAGCAATTCATGGATATGCAGAATGAGTGCATTTTCTTGCGGCATCGCGGCCTGGTAGCCGTTAATACTGTCGATTACGATCGTCTTGGCTTGGGCAATATCGACACGCTCCCGCACCCTATGGGCAAATTCCCCCGGCGACAGTTCTGCCGCATCGAGTTGCTCAATATGCAGCATGCCGCTTTCACGCATGGCGTCGATATCGATACCGATCCCGCGCATGCGATTTGACAGAAGCCCCAGCTCTTCGTCGAAGCCGAAAAACGCTGCCTTTTCTCCACGGGCGATCGCTGCTGCGACAAACTGCATGGTAAAGATCGTTTTACCGGTTCCGGCAGGTCCAAGCACAAGCGTGCTGGAGCCCTGCTCGATCCCACCACCCAGCAATGCATCGAGTTCCGCAATTCCGCTGCGGGCCTGATGGCGGTCGTAGGTTGTGAAATGCTCATTGGCACGCAACCGCGGAAACACCGCCACGCCGCCTGTCCTGATGGTGAAATCGTGATAGCCGCCTCTATAGGCCTGGCCGCGGTATTTGACGATCCTCAACCGACGGCGCTCTGCCCCATAGTCGGGAGCCAGTTCCTCAAGATGAATAACACCGTGAACAACGCTGTGAACGGTCTTGTCGAGAACATCGGCCGTCAGGTCGTCAAGCAGCAGGACCGTGGCCCCCTGACGCGCGAAGTAATGCTTCAGGGCGAGAATCTGCCGACGATAGCGCAGCGAACTCTGCGCCAACAGCCGTATTTCCGAAAGGCTGTCGAGCACGACACGCGCGGGTTTGACCCGCTCAAATGCTTCGAATATCAGCTTTGTCGTCTCGCCAAGCTCAAGATCAGCCGAGTAAAGAAGGCTCTGCTGGTGTTCCGCGTCAAGCAGGCTTTCTGGCGGCACAAGTTCAAAGACGTCGATTAAACCGGGGATTTCCATTCCATGCGAGTTCGCCCCTTCTCGCAGTTCTGTATCGGTCTCGGACAGGGTTATATAGAGACCCCGTTCTCCGTCCTCTGCGCCATCGCGCAGGAACTGCAGGGCAATCGTTGTCTTTCCAGTTCCGGGATTGCCTTCAAGAAGAAACACGTGACCTTTGGACAGGCCTCCTCCGAGAATGTCATCCAACCCGGAGACACCCGTTCTTGCCTTTAAAGCTCCTACCATCTCCACCCCTTCGACCATCTGCTCCATTTGGCACTAGGCCCATCCGGCAGTTGCCCGCAATTCAATTTGACACGTATATTCCCCTAAACGTCTTGGCCCCCCGGGTGGTTTCATTCTAATCATCACTCGCCTGTGTTGTCGACGTATCGATGACCGGGCATCCAGGACAAAGCTTGCATGTGCCGGCGGGCTGGCCGACCAGCCGACAAAGCGACAGGCGAAGCCCTGACAGGTGACGGAACAGGTAAAGCCTGCTGAGTGGCGGGGGCTTCGAGCTGCCGGTCAAGCCGGCTCCAAGCCATCTTGCGAGAATGTCGTGCGGGCTGGCGCGAAGGGTGTTCTGCTCCGTGAGCCAGCGTCATACGGATCTTACGTTCGAGGACTTCAGGCGAGAACTTGTTCGTATCTTGCTCATATCGGCTCAGCCGAAGCGGCTAGAAACGAAACTCCATGCAAACCGTTTCCGCCGCTTATGAGGTGCAGCAATTTCTCACAACACCTAGTGGAATATTCAGTCCACAAATGCACCGGAATTTATCCGGCGCGAAGCATTGCTCTGCTCAAGAACGCATCAACAAAAGGGCTCTCTCGGATGCGGCGGAAAAGCCGCCCAGCGGGATCCGAAAAGGATGCTCCTTTGAGTCCGGCACCGTGCCCAGGATGTTGAGAGCCGCCCCGGCGCGCATTGCCTTAACAAGAGCCGCACTCAATGTGAACTCGACAATGCAACCTATAGGCTGGCAGGTGTGGAAGGGCAGTGGCACATCGCCTACCGCTCCCTCATCAATCTGGATTCTGACGCCCTGTGTCAAAATCAACCCAAATGGCAGGACCATCGTACCACTTACCGTGCCTTCATTCTGAGGCCGGATGTTGATCAGCAGCAGGCGTCGCCCGTCGCTTTGAGTCTGCTCCTGTGAAATTATGCAGTCACTGGCGTTCCCGATCACCTGGCACTCGACGATCCAGTCGCGAAAAACCTCACGGACGGAGGTCGCTCCTCCTGGTAACGTATGTGACGTCGGTGTTTGGGCGTGCGAAAAAGTGGCGCCCGCCAAGACAAGGAAAGCTCCGATGCTCGCGGTAATTTTCATGACTGTTTTCATATAAGCACAACGATCTCTGACAGGTTCAAATGGAAGATTGTGTCCGCAACGCGCTTCATCGGGGCGCGACTATTCGATAGCGGCCAAAGCGGCAACAAGCCCCGCCAATGGCGCCTTTAAACTGACATTGCCCATGGCGGCGGATGAATAGCTGACCTCTATCGTGGCCTTTTGGCGGATTTGCTCACGCATCATCGCCCCTACCGGCAAAAAGGCAGTACAGACGGATACATCGCAGGCTTGGATTTTGATGCTGACCGGCTTTTGGCGCCCGGGCACGTTTAAGACAATCATCCTGTCTCCGTCCGGATCGGGACGTGTCCGCAGTATCATGACAGGCTGGCCCCCGTCTGTGGCAGCCAGGGACCAGCTGAAGGCAACCTTTCCCTCCCCGTCCACGATAGACTGGGTCACATTGCAGATTTTTTTCATCGAAACGAGGTTTTCGTCACAGATCAGCTCCCAGTTCTCAAATGGGCGAACGACCCGCTGATAGTTGCCAAGTACGGATCCTGCCGGCACCACCACGTCGGAGGGCTTCAACCGAAACGGTTGCCGCGAACCGTCCTCCGCGGCAGCAATTGCGCCATCAAAGGCAGACACGATCGAAATCAACAGCATTGTGTAAAAGAGACGCATAGCTCAGCCAATTAATTGAGAGTAAAACTCAGGCCGGCGCCCACACCGAAATTCCCTTCGGTCATGACACCGGAAACATTCATCCGCATGTTGCCGGTTTCGCTGGTGTAACCGAGACCGAAAGCTCCGGCACCGGCTCCGCGCCAGGCGCCTGCACCAACCGCGAGACTAAGCTTGCCGGGCCTGTCGTCAAACCTCAACGAGGCCGCCGCCAGTCCGATTGCCGCAGCCTGCCTTGCCTCCCCACGCACCTCGTTTATGCTTGAGCTGAGCCTGTTGAAGCCTTCATTCATATCGCCCGCAAGCGAGCCGACATACTGGTCGGTGTATTGCATGGAGGTCGTCAGCGTGTTTGACCCGACCTCATCGGCATAAGACTTGCCGGCCACCAGGGTATCAACATTGGATTGATCAACATAGGCACGGGCCTCCGTCGCACGTTGACGATCTTGCGCTTCCAGCTCCTGCTGGGCCTGTTTTAACTGCCGGACATTCACCCCGTCCTGTTCATCGACACCCATCGCCACATTCCTGATCAAGACAGGGGCATTAGGGTCACCGCCAAGCAATGTTACCGAGTTTGCCCGGGAGCCGTTCGGTGTAGCGTCGTAGGTCAGGCTGGCTGCCTGCGCCTCTGCCAGATCGTCGACGCGGGTGTTGACTGTACCGATATTGTCGCCGAGGGCGGCAAGTGCGCTGCCCGTATTGTTATACAGCCTCTGGCCCTGGGTCGTGCCGTCCGCTCCGATCATGGCAATCTCATAGGCCGGCGTCGTTAATGTGCCATCGGAATTCGTGGTGACACCACCACCGAGCGCATTCGCGGCAGAGCGTCCAACTTCGGCGATGCGGGCAGCAACAGTTTCGTTGGGTCCGATCCCAACCAGCTGGGACTGGGCGGCGGTAGCGGCAGCCATGGCGCCATCAGCCGTCCCCTGCGCAGCATTTGTGGCATCGCTGACGGCATTCAGCTGCCCGACATTTACGGCATCGGTGTCGCGTGTACCGGCAGCGACATTGCCGACACGGTTGGTCTTGTCATCGCCATGGCTAGCGCTGAAAGCTCCCTCGCCTGCATCCCACCTAAGGCTTTCATCAGCTAGATTATCAATGCGACTGTTGACGACTTCGACATTGCCACGGAGGCTTCCAAGTGCATCGCCAACATTGCTGAAGATTGTCGGGGACTGCACCGTACCGTCGGGGCTGATGGTCCCAACTCCGTATGCCGGTGCCGCAACACTTCCATCGGCATTCAGCACCGCGGCTCCACCAAGTGCTTGCACCAATGCCTCTTTAAGCCCGTCAACTTGTTGAGAGCTTTCCTCTGTCAGATCAAATGCATCACTCACCCGCTTATTGATCGCTTCCAGTTGCCCGAAATTGACGGCATCGGTGTCAGCGACACCCGCCGCCACGTTGGCAATCCTGCTCGTCTTTTCGTTGCCATGCGTGGCGCTGAAGGCGCCTTCGTCATCGCTCCACAGCAGGCTGTCGCCAGCCAGATTGTCGACACGGCTGTTAACCGTATCGATATTGCCGTCGAGTGCGGAGAGTGCGTCTCCGACATTATTATGCGCTGTCGGATCCTGCTTCGTACCGTCCGGCGTTATCGTGGCAATCCCGTAGGACGGGGCCGTCACCGTACCGTCGGAATTAACGGCCGCGCCGCCTCCAAGCGCATCGGCAGTCGACTGACCAAGGTCTGCGATACGGCCAACAACGGTTTCATCGGCGCCAACCCCGGCCAGCTGGGATGAGGCGTTCCCCGCAGCGGCCAGAGCGGCATTAGCCGTGTTTTGTGCAGTCGCCGCCGCATCCCGTGCGGTATCGGCCGTATTCTGTGCAGCCCCTGCCGCGGCCAGAGCGTTATCAGCCACGACCTGCGCCGCATTCGCAGAGGTCTGCGCGGCGCCAGCCGCGGTTTCTGCGCCCTGCGCCGCCTGTTGGGCAGTGCCCGCAGCCCTCAACGCAGTGTCGGCAGTGCCTTGTGCGGCAGTCGCCGCAATCTGCGCCGCATCTGCAGCGTTTCGAACGGAGTCCAGCTGCCCCAGATTCACGGCATCGGTCTCAGCAACACCCGCCGTCACATTCGCGATGCGGCTTGTTTTCTCAAGGGCGTGGCTTGCGCTGAAAGCACCTTCCTCCTCGCTCCAAAGCAGACTGTCATCGGCAAGATCATCCACGCGTGTGTTGACCGTGTCGATATTGCCGTCGAGTGCAGAAATTGCATCCCCGACATTGTGATGCACCGTCGGGTCCTGCGCCGTACCGTCCGCCCCTATCGTGGCAATCTCGTAGGCCGGCGCTGTCACCGTGCCATCCGAGTTCACCGACGAGCCGCCGCCCAGAGCATCGGCGGTCGATTGTCCAACGCCGGCAATACGGCCAGCAACGGTTTCGTTGGCACCAATCCCTGCGAGCTGAGAACCGGCGGTGTCGGCCGCAGCCAAAGCAGCATCGGCGGTGCCTTGCGCAGCGTCGGCAGCGGTCTTCGCACCGTCGGCCGTCGTCTGGGCAGTACCCGCCGAAGCCAGGGCATTATCAGCTGTACCTTGCGCGGCATCAGCAGCAGTTTTAGCGCCGTCGGCGGCAGCCCGGGCGCCATCGGCAGCGGTCTTCGCACCGTCAGCCGTCGTCTGGGCGGTGCCCGCCGCAGCCAGGGCATTATCGGCGGTACCTTGCGCAGCATCAGCAGCGGACTTACCGGCATCGGCAGCGGCCCTGGCGCCATCGGCGGCGGTCTTTGCACCGTCGGCCGTGGTCTGGGCGGTGCCCGCCGCAGCCAGGGCATTATTGGCTGTACCTTGCGCGGCATCAGCAGCGGTCTTTGCACCATCGGCGGCAGCCCGGGCACCATCGGCAGCGGTCTTAGCACCGTCGGCTGTAGTCTGGGCGGTGCCCGCCGCAGCCAAGGCATTATCGGCTGTACCTTGCGCGGCATCAGCAGCGGTCTTAGCGCCATCGGCGGCAACCCGGGCACCGTCGGCCGTCGTCTGGGCGGCGCTCGCTGCAACCAAGGCATTATCGGCTGTACCTTGCGCGGCATCGGCAGCGGTCCGGGCGCCATCGGCGGCGGTCTTTGCACCGTCGGCCGTCGTCTGGGCGTTGCCCGCCGCAGCCAGAGCATTATCGGCCGTACCTTGCGCGGCATCGGCAGCAGTTTTAGCGCCGTCGGCGGTGGTCTTCGCACCGTCGGCCGTGGTCTGGGCGGTGCCCGCCGCAGTCAGGGCATTATCGGCGGTGCCTTGCGCGCCATCGGCGGCAGCCCGAGCACCATCGGCGGCGGTCTTCGCGCCGTCGGCCGTCGTCTGGGCGTTGCCCGCCGCAGTCAGGGCATTATCGGCCGTACCTTGCGCGGCATCAGCAGCGGTCTTGGCGCCATCGGCCGTAGTCTGGGCAGCATTGGCAGATGCTTGGGCGTTATCAGCGGCAGTCTTGGCGGCGTCTGCAGCGGTCTGCGCGGTGCTGGCGGCCAATGCCACAGTTTGCAACTGCCCGACATTGACGGCATCATTTACAAGCACGCCATCGGCAATGTTGGAGATCTTGCTGGTTGCCGATGTTCCGTGGCGGGCATCGAACGCACCGGACGTCTGGTTCCAAAGCAGTGAATCCTCACCAAGGCGGTCAGCCTTGGTGGCAAGATCGGTAACGCGGTCGTTGGTCTCGGACAATTGACCACCCGTTACCGCATCCGACGATTCCGGGGTAAGAGCTCCGGGTGCGAGATTTGTTATCTTTCCATTTTCACGCACCATCATCGGGTTGCCATCACCGTCCAGCAATTGCCTTCCATCACCATCAAGCTGGGGAACGATGCGCTCAGCATCGAAGGCTTTTTTGTCAGGGTGCCACAACAGCGCACTTTCAATGATTGCTCCAATGGCGCGGTCATTCTTGATCATTTCATTGTCGAGCGCGGCGATTGCACCCAGAAGGCTGTCGGGTTGTTCGGCTGGGACCGTGTTTCCGTTGCCGTCAACTCTTGCTCCAAGGCTATTCAATGTAATTTGCGGCATGACGAGACCGCCTGCCTCATTGATCACCGCGCCGCCTCCGATCGCAGCGCGCACGGATTCGTCCACACGTGTCTGTCCGGGGTTCGTTCCGGCAGCTGGAAGGGCGGCCATCCTTGTTTCGAGATCGTTGACCCGACTGTGTGTTTTCCCGATCTCTGAGAAAGCGGCAAAGAGCTGCGAACCATTTATGGCGTCCGTACTCTCGGAACTGATCCGCCCCGATGCAACATTCGTGATCTGTCTTTGCTGTGCCAAACTACCAACTGAGAGTTCGGCGTGTGGTGCACCGCCTGCGAAGTTATAGACTGTTCCAGCCAAGGTTGCTGTTGGATATGCAACCATGTTCCCGGTTCTCGCATTGGAACCCAGCGCAACACTGAAGTCATTTTCAGCAGTGGCTCCGAATCCCAACGCCATTGCGTCGCGTATGTTCTGCTCAACGAGGGCGTTTCTTCCCAATGCTATCGCGTTTTCCGCTCTTGCCCGTGCGCCGTAGCCCACAGCGACGGCGCCTTCTGCGACAGTCAACTGGTTTGCGATCCCTGCTATTGCATTCCGTCCGACTGCAGTTGTATTGGGTCCATAGGCCTGTGCAAATCGACCTGCGGCCAGAGCGGAATATCCCTCCGCCTGCGTCGATGGACCTACAGCTGTGGATCGCTGGCCTCTTGCTTTCGCTGCCGTACCGACCCCGAGGGCATAGGTCCCGATCGCCTCTGAATTATTACCGATCGCGACCGCAAAACCTTGCGCGGCACCATCCGCGACACTTCCGTCTGCCGAGGCCTGTCCGCCGATCGCGATATCGCCGGCGTGTACGGTCCTGGTTGTTGCGCTTCCGATCTTGAATCCGGCCCCTGTATCTCTTCCCATCTGAAGAGTTGCCATCGGAATATGAACGTAGCCGTTGAGCATCGCGAGCCCGTTGACGTAAATTTCGCCTCCTAAGCTCAGCGAAGTGGCTCCGACTCCGTTCACACCTGCTGGACGGTAGAACAGAACGGAATTTGTCTGGGTTGCCTTGTTGTTCGAGTTACATTCGGCAGCATTGTTGCGCAAGTTGATATAGGCCGTTGCGTCCTGGATAAAAGTCGGCGAACCCACTGCGAAGCTGTCCTGCGGATCGTTGATGCTCACGCACCGCCCGTCTGTGTTTGCATTAATGTATATGCCATTCGCCATTACAAGCGAGGCGGACGGGAGACCGAGTCCAGCGGCAATTCCCAAAAGTCCTAGGCCACGCCGCGATTTGATGCCGAGAACCCGGTAAGCCATACGCAGCATGGCGAACAATCGGCGTCGTGCGAAACGGGAATCTGCATTTTTGCCAAACCAATTCTCTGCAAAACGAGAAACCTTTTCTTTTGCAGTTTTGGCACTTTGCGCTTTATGCTTCATAATTATGGACTTCTTCCCAGTTGCAAGCCGGACATAGGCCCGTCAAAATTTTCAGTGCAGACGGGATTACGATTTTGAAACGAAGACCCAGCTGCATGCGAAGCGCCTGCTAACCTCAAACAGGACCGTGCGGGAGGTGTGATACCGTTGCGAGACATGTTGCAAACGGAGAAAAAAGAATAGAAGCCATTGTTTTTTAATGGCAATTCTACGCGCAGCGATACACTCGTCGACGTACGTTTTGGGACTATTGAGGTAATGAATATCTACAATTCTGCTTCGAACGCAGTGATCCCGGAGATTCGCAAAATCAGGTTTCTCTCCTCAAGCACAAAAAGTGCGCCCAGCATTCATTGAACCCTGCTTAGCTGTGCGATTTCACCCACGTCCGAATACTCACAGCGATATCTCGCCTCACGCTCTGGGGCGCCATAACCTCAGGTAATGCCGGATTAGAACTGCGGGAGCGCGACGCCCAATCGCGCTTGGTACCGTGCTGTAGCGGTATCAAACTGATCTTTTCCGTTAAAGAATGCCAGATTTGCGCATCGGACGTTTGCGATACAACTGAGCATTACCCGTCCTATATCCACCAATTTGTAGGTCGAACGTGATAAGCATGAATTTCCCTTTTATCAAAAAGCCATCCGCAAAAGATGACTTTCTATCTGCGGTGGCTCAGGATCGGATGACTTATGTTGTTCAGCCAATTTCCTGCGCACTGGACAACACGCTGGAACTATACGGTGAATGTCTCGTCCGTATGGTGAACCGCGAAGGACGCCTTGTGGCCCCCGATGCCTTCATTCCGCAATTGGAGGCTGCCGGCAACATCAGCCTGTTAGACGAGCACATGATCACACTTGCGCTTTCCCATCTCAATCAGACCGAACGGGGCGCACTTGGGTGTAATATTTCTGTCGATACCATCCAGGACAACAACGCCTGGAACAGCATTTACAAAATCATCGCAGAAAATTCTCATCTCGCAGACAGATTGATCATCGAAATAACCGAAACTCGTCCGATCGCGCATATTGACGCGTTCATTGAAAATCTTGCCCAGGCTCGCAGCTTGGGATGCCGCATTGCCGTGGATGATTTTGGCGATGGCTACATGTCACCAGCTATGCTTTTGAGACTTGAAGTCGATATTGTGAAGATCGATAAGTCGCTGCTACGAAATATCCGATCGAGCGGGCAAAACCATTCTTCGCTCCATCATATTATCGGGTTTGCGAAAGCCGTCGCGCCGCTGGTCGTCGTTGAGGGGGTTGAGGACGCTCGAGATCTTATACGCTCGGCTGCAGCTGGTGCGACACATGTGCAGGGCTATTTTATTTGCAAACCAAGGCCGAAAGGTTTTTTACCTGAGCATTCGCCGATAGACCCAATTCGTCAGAGCCTGTTGTTTTAACGCTTCGGAGGAAGGCCCCAAACACACGGCTCCCGCCAGAAATTCCTGCACAGACGTCACGATCGCTTTTGGCGGCAGTCAATTTAGCTGGGCCTGAGGATCAACGACCTGCAACCCGGCTTTTCTTAATCCGACCGCAATGCTGTCGATAATGGGCTTTGTAACGTTGTTATGATTAAAGTCGTAATAGAGATTCTCTTCATAATCGGGGCGTAACGCATGCAACCGGCTTACTGCCTGGTTCATTTCTTCTGATCGACCGAGCTGCGCCATCGTAATTGCGCGTAATAACGGCACGAGGTAATAATCCTCCGCGTTAACGCGGCTTAACATTTCAAGCGCACCCAGCATGTCTCCCCGGTAATATCGTTCATAGCCGAGCGACAGGTAGCCCAGGCCCTGCAGTTCACCTGATTCCTCAATCCCTTCTCGTGTGAGCGGAATTCCCTCATCGTCCCGACCAATGTTCGAGAAGGCATTACCGATCCTGATTTTAAGATGAGGGTCATGAAAACGGCTTAGAATTCGTCTGGCTACAAATTCGAACCCCTGGAAATCCTTCTTGTCGTAAGCAGCATACATCGATGCTTGCATTCCGAGAAACGATTGAGGGGCGAGCTCTACGCTTTTCTGGGCTGCGTCACTTAACAACTGACTGAACTCGCTTGTATCCTTTCCAAAAGACGCAGCGTTTCGACCGAGCCTGTGATACAACTGCGCAAGCACGCCCCAGGCCTCCGCATCAGCTGGATCCTTCTCCACGACCTTCTCAAGGCATTGCCGCATATTTTGCTGAAATGCTGAGTGATAAATAAATGCAATTCTTTGTGGTTTCGTCAGGCACTCTCTACGATCAGCGTGATCGCCGTATATAATCGAAAGCACAGTCGGTATTGCCCCTTCGAGCCCGACCAGGCGTCCGATCACGACGTCCGCGACAGCATTGGGGTCGCGCAGTGCCTCGTTTTTGACCGGTTCCTCGGTTGCCCAGACGACGACACCGCTGCGGGCATCGTTTAATTTCCAGAGGACGGAGAGAACTCCGCCCCCTTCCCGCACCAGGCTGTCAAATGTAAAAACATCGTCATCGGGGCGAGACTTAACAATTGAGCTGACGAAGTCTGCTGCTTCCCCGGCGGCATCGACTATTTTTATTCCGCCGTGGTTTACAAGCTTTCCGACGACAAGTTCGGAAAAATCCTGTGCCAAATAGTGCGCGGCCTGACTTCCGGCAGTTGCCGTTGTATCCCGAACTATTACCACCACAGAGGCCGTGTGATCAGGCACACTCGTAAATGGCGGCCATGGTATGAAATCAAGCAGGACTGCTGTTATCACCAATGCGACCGCAGCGACGACAGACAGCGAAATTCCCGCATAAGCAAATGGAGCGCTTGGCCAGCGCTTTCTTTTATTCAACGTTTCTGTTCTGGCGGGACCTGTTTCCGTGTCATCCAGCCGCGTTTCCTGTCGTTCCTCCCTTCGTTGGAATTCAGGGACATAACGGCCCTTGGGCAATTGGATTATGATGCCATTCTCGTTGTTGGCTGTTTGATTATAGCGATCGAGAAGTGATCGCAAACGCGTTGCTGTCGTTCTGACGATAGGGTCTTCCGCAGAGTCAAAACCGGAATTGCGACCGAAAACTTCGATAGCGATCGAGTAGGACTTAATGCGGTCAGCACGGCCTTCCAGGGTTTCGATCACGATATATCGCAGGAATTGCTGCATCCGTTCGGAATTGCGAAACATCTCGGACGCAAACATCTGCGATAGCGCGGCCATCACCTCCTCGCGATCGATCGGATTGATTTTGAGATCACCTGTCAAGCGGAACTCCAGCAAATACTACTGCGCACTCCGAGCCAAAAAATTGGCAGCCGTACATGAAAACCTACCGTGGCAATATCTACACTAAATTAAAGCATTATCTAAATTACAAATTTCAAAAATGTTGTTTGGGAGGCGGGCGGGTGATCTTGGCCCGAAGGTAAGTGCAGATGGAGAGCGTGTCATTGATTCATCGCCTTCAACTTTTGCAAACTGTTGCTCATCTTCTCGATATAGGCTTCCGAGAAATTTGCGTTCCGAAGATCAAAGTCCAGGTGATCTTCATATCCGGGCCGCAACCGGTGCAGTTCCGCCAACGCGATGCGAGCGTCGGCCGCATGCCCCAGTTCTGCGAGAAGAACCGTTTTGAGTAGAGGAAGCTGATAATGATCCTCGCTCGTCACGTAGGACAATTTCTGAAGCCCGCCTTGATAATCACCTGCAAAATATGAGGCATATGCGAGCCATAAGAATGGTCCCGTTTCCTTAAATTCGGTCTCGTTGAGCCCTTGTCGCAGTAAATTGACGCCCTCCTCCAGCCGACCGATGGCGACGAGTGCTGCACCGAACCGGATTTTCAGATGGGGATCATGGAAGTCGTCGATCAATTCGCACGCAACATCGGCGAATACCCCAAAATTCTTCGCATCAATGGATGCGTACATTTCAGCCAATCGCGATGAAAAACTATTTGGCGCGAGTAACATCGACTGCGTGGCGGCTTGTTGCAGCAGGTTTTGATAAGGTTTCGGATCATCGCCGAAGGATGCGGCCCGCCTGGCCAACCTGAAATATACCTGCACGAGCAATCCCCAGGCGTCGGCGTTTGTAGGTTGGTCTCTGACGAGTCTTTCCAGACAGGAGCGCGTCGAAGGTCCAAAGTCAGAGTGATAGACAAGTGAGATTCGTTCGGCACGTGTAACGCATTGCACCGGGTTACCAACTGCGGCACTGATCTTCGACAGTGCTCCGTTCAGTCCCAGAACTTGAACAGCCAAACGTTTGGCAATGAGACTCGTGTCCAACCGCTCCAACGGCCCTAGATCGTCGCGATCAGCCCATAAGATTTCATGAGTATCAACGTCGACTATTTTCCAGAGTAGAAAAACGCTTTCATCTACCTCGAGTAACGAACTCCCAAGCGAGAAGCTCGGATTGTGCGTATGCGTTAACTGGTTTGGCTGGACCCTTGAAGATGACGCATCAATGATATTTGCACCACCATAATTGGCCATTTGCCCTGAAATGAGAGCGGGGAACTCTGTGGAGAACGCGTTAAGCCGTTTGTCATTCTCGCGATACTCCATTTCCTGAACGAACAGTGTCGGGGCAGCTGAAGGCTGCTCGGTAGAAATCAGGCCATATGCCATCACCAATATAACGAGCAGTACCAGGGCGCAGCAGAGGGGCCAGCCTATTTGCAGCGTCTTCCGAAATTCAACTCCAGCCGGATCGCTCCGCTCATAGGCGGCATTCCTTTTGAAATCAGGAATGTAAGCTCCCCGGGGAAGAGTTATCACGATCGCATTTGCGGGTTTGGGGGAGCTGTTGTAGCGCTCAAGTAGCAGTCGCAGCCGCGTTCCCGCCGTCCGCACAACAGAATCATTGATAATTGCTGCCGAAGGCGATCTGTCAAACACGTCCGTGGCAACGACATAGGACTTGATACCATTTGCGCGACCTTCGATCGTCTCCACCACGATGTAACGGAGAAAACTCTGCATCCGCGGGGAATTTCGGAAAGTGTCCGAAGTGCAGATGTTGGAGAGCGTGTGAAGTATCGCCTCTTTTTCACGTTCCGCCGAAAGCACTCTGCTGGTGTCTGGTTTGCTTCTCTGCGGTTCCGCCAAGGCGACGATCATTTCTGCTGTCCTGGTACATCTCATTAAAAAAGCCCGCAGCCGTCGCTGCGGGCAGATTTAGACAGCTTATGGCGGAGCCGTCTGGCACGTTGACGCATTCTTCAGGCGCCAACTTCGAGACGTTAGATAAGGAGTTGCAGCGAATATAAAGGCGTGAAACCGCATGGAACGGTGTTACGCGGAGCATTGATCGACGGCGACCGGCAAATATCCATCGCTTACTCTCCCTGTCATGTTGACAGGAAAATGAAATTCGCGGAACGCATCCGTGTATCGGTCTGGATCGACCACGATGTCCATGCCTTTGTAGGTACGACAGTTGTTGGGCATCGGTCTGTAACCCCCAAGGCCGCCTGATCGCCGATGCCGCGGAGCCTTTTTTTTGCAGGGTCAATGACGGAGCCATACCCGGCAGGAAATTTCGCGTAGCGCCTTTGCCGCGGTCTTTACCGCCTGAAAATCAGCTGGCCTTATCCAGTCTAAAGGAAAGCGGCACGAACCAGCAGGTAGCTGGTCGGTAGAGAAGCGGTCAATTTGGTGAATTGCGGTTCGCAGGCCACCCATAGGCCAATGGAAGAATTCGCTTTTGTCGCTGCGTTTTTTTCCTAGCTCCCTGGACATAGGGACCCACCAGCGAAAACGGAAGATAGCTACGGTTCGAAAGGCGTTGGAAGGATAGCCAACCTTCCAATCGTGTTTTTATCTCGACACAATATTAGGGGTTGCGCAAATTCCAGCTGCCGCCTAGTACAATCTTTGCGTGAAACGAGGAGTGTGCAGATTGTTTGGCCTCGGTCGTCAATACCAGCATCTTAATCATGCCGGGGGCTGCGCGTGTCATAGTTCAAACGCACAGCAGCTTTTCGCACGGATCGGCAAAGAAATGTCGCGCCGCTCGGTTCTAAAAGGCATCGCGGCAACGCTCGCCGTCCCTGCGCTTGGAATCGCGAGCCCCGCATTCGCACAAAAAGCGGAAAAGCCGATTCTGCTTCGGAACGTCAGTATTTTCGACGGGATAAACTCCAGGCTGATCACAGGCCGAAGCGTTCTCGTGGACGGCAAGTTCATTAAAGCCCTGGTCGCATCGGCCGACGACGTTGCCGATGCAGACGTTATTGAGTGCGGTGGGCGGACCCTGATGCCAGGCATGATCGATGCGCATTGGCATTCGCTCCTTGCGGGCATTTCGCAAATAACAGCGATGACTGCTGATATTCCCTACGTTCATCTGGTTGCCGCACAGGAAGCCGAACGGACGGTATTGCGCGGCTTTACAACCGTCAGAGATGTCGGTGGGCCCTCATTTTCGCTCAAACGGGCCATAGATGAGGGGCGCGTCGCAGGGCCGAGAATATACCCTTCCGGTGCGATGATTTCGCAGACATCAGGGCATGGCGACTTTCGTATGCGTAATGATCTGCCGCGTACATCACAAAGCACCCTTAGCATTGCGGAGCAGGCCGGGATTTCGGCGATCGCCGATGGAGAAGCGGAAGTTCTCCGCCGCGTGCGCGAGCAACTCATGCTTGGTGCGAGCCAGATAAAGATCATGGGCGGTGGCGGCGTTGCCTCGAGTTACGATCCGGTCGATGCTCTTCAATATTCAGAGGCAGAAATGAAAGCTGCCGTATCTGCTGCGGCAGATTGGGGAACATACGTATGTATCCACGCTTACACGTCGGCGGCGATACAAAGAGCGATTTCCTGCGGCGTCAAATCGATTGAGCACGGTCAGCTTGCCGACGATAAAACGGTCAGGCTCATGGCTGACGCAGGCGTTTGGTGGAGCATCCAACCTTTTCTCGCTGATGAAGACGCGAATACCTATCCTTTGCCCGAGCAGCGAGCGCAGCAGCAAAGTATTGCCGAGGGCACGGCCCGCGCTGTGGAACTCGGACGCAAGTACGGAGTAAAAATGGCGCTCGGCACAGACATCCTGTTCAATCCCAAGGGAACTGCGACACAAGGTCGACAACTCGCCAAATTCGCTCGATGGTATGACAATGTCGATGTGCTACGCCTGCTGACAAGTGGGAACGCGGAACTCGCAGGGCTCTCGGGACCACGCAACCCCTATCCGGCAAAGCTCGGGCGCATTGAAGCCGGTGCTTATGCGGACCTTCTGCTGATCGATGGCAATCCGCTTGAGGACATCTCGCTGATCGCTGATCCCGATCGCACGATGAAACTCATCATCAAGGATGGCCGGATCCATAAAAACACGATTCAGCCTGAGCGAGGAAAAAATTGAAGCGGTTTTCTCTTTTCATTGCGCTGTCTCTTTGCGGGATGCCGGTTGCACATGCGGCTGACACAACCCGTGACCTGCCGTCCGAACCCGTTCCAGAAGGGACCTCTCGTCCAGGCTGGGCGTTTCAGGTAACGCCTTATCTGTGGGCGGCAGGCCTTGATGGCAGCCTGTCACCTTTTAGGCGCGGTCCAACGATAGACGTGGACAAATCCTTTTCCGATGTGATGGACGATCTCAACTTCGGTGGGTTTGTAAACCTGTGGGGGCGTTACGACCGGTTTATCTTCTCAGGCGACATCATGTATGTCGACACCACTGATAGTCATGCCACAGGGGCGCTCTCCGCCTTCCAGATTCCAGGATTGGGTGTTGCGATACCGCCTGGGGCTACAATTGACGGGAAGGTTGACACAAGACAGTTCATGGCGACGCTGCAGGGCGGATACCGGGTTATCGACACATCGCAGTTCACACTGGATGCTCTTGCTGGAGCACGTTTCTGGCATATTTCGAATGACGTCACGGTCACCGCAAGTCATTTCGCCATCGGAAGCCAAACGGCCACGCACGATGAGAGCTTTGGATGGGTCGACCCGGTGGTGGGCCTGCGAGCATTCCTTCCACTGACTGAGAAGCTCTCCGTTCAGGCCCAAGCCGATGTCGGCGGCTTTGGAGCAGGATCCGACATCACCTGGTCAGTGCTTGCTACCGCCAACTATCTGGTTACGGATAACCTCTCGGTGTCTGCCGGCTACAAGGCGTTGAAAGTCGATTATGATCGCGACGGTCATGTCTACGACACGATGTTGAGTGGACCTGTCCTTGGGATGACCTGGCGGTTCTGATTGGCTTTCACTGAAAGTAGCCCTCAGACAGTTGTGGCTACACAGTCGTGTCTTGAACGGATACGAACTCGCGACCTGCGCCTAGCCGGCGAGATAGCGACGCATGCAATAGAGCAGCGTTGCCCGTGCTTCATTCTCACGAATGTCGATCACACGTCCGAAGAAGATGCGGTGCGTCGCCTCGTCGACAGTATTGGATAACTCGCATTCGAAGCTGACCGAGGAGTTGGCAAGGATCGGCGCGCCCGTAAGCCCTTCCCTCCAATCGCCGAGCGCAAATCGATCTTCTGTCGGCGTCTTTCCACCAAAGCGTTCGGATAGGTGCTCCTGACCTGGCATCAACGTGTTAACGCAGAAATGGCGCGTGTTCTCGAAGGCATGAAAACACGAGCTCGCACGATTGACGCAGACGAGAAGTGTTGGCGGCGTATCGCTGACACTGCAAACCGCCGAGGCCGTGAAGCCGTAACGCTTACCGCCTGATCTGGTGGTGACGACGTTGACCGCAGAGCCGAGGCGCGACATGCCATTTCGAAACGCGGCTTTGTCCACAATTTCGAAGCGGTGGTTCACCATGTTCATGCCGGCCTCCTGCTGCTGCGCCAACGTTTAGACCAACAGTTCTTTGCGGACGATTTCCGCACCGGCGGCGAGGGCATTCAGCTTGCCTCTGGCTACGCGACGAGACAGGGGTGCCATGCCGCAGTTGGTGCAAGGGTAGAGCTTGTCAGCATCTACGAACTGAAGTGCTTTTCGCAGAGTATCGGCGACTTCCTCCGGGGTCTCAACGGTATTGGTTGCCACGTCAATGGCGCCCACCATCACCTTTTTACCTCGAAGGAGCTCAATGAGATCTATCGGCACATGAGAGTTGTGGCATTCCAGCGAGATCAGATCGATGCTGGATTTTTGCAGTTTGGGGAAGGATTCCTCGTATTGACGCCACTCCGACCCCAGGGTCTTTTTCCAATCTGTATTGGCCTTGATGCCGTAGCCATAGCAAATATGGACAGCAGTTTCGCATTTGAGCCCTTCGATTGCTTTTTCCAGGGTAGCGACCCCCCAATCATTCACGTCATCAAAGAAGACGTTAAAGGCGGGCTCGTCGAACTGAATGATATCGACACCGGCAGCCTCCAGTTCCCTCGCTTCCTCGTTGAGGATTTTGGCGAATTCCCAGGCCAGCTTTTCACGGCTTTTATAGTGGCTGTCAAAGAGTGTATCGATCATCGTCATCGGACCGGGCAGAGCCCATTTGATCGGCTGGCTGGTCTGCTGACGCAGGAACTTGGCGTCTTCGACAAAAACTGCCTTTTTGCGAGAGACAGCACCAACGACTGTCGGGACACTGGCATCATAGCGATCCCGAATTCTGACCGTCTCGCGCTTCTCGAAGTCAACGCCTTCGAGGTTCTCGATGAACGTCGTGACGAAATGCTGGCGTGTTTGCTCGCCATCGCTGACAATATCGATACCTGCCTGCCGTTGATCATCGAGAGACAAACGCAGAGCGTCCTGCTTGCCGCTGATCAATTCCTCGTCCTGCAGTTTCCAGGGCGACCACAATTTCTCAGGTTCTGCAAGCCACGAGGGCTTGGGCAAGCTGCCGGCGGTTGACGTGGGCAACAGTGTTTTCATGATAGGCAACCTTGTGTGTTTGGCTCGTCAGTGAACGTGATTGGCAGACCATTGCTCAAGAACGGTCTTGTACGGTTTGATGAAATGCTCTTCAGCAAACCTTCCCTGCTCGACAGCCAGCCGGCTGCGTTCCTCGCGATCGTAGACGATGCGCGTCAGGGAATAATCCTGGTGCCGGAGATTGGGCTGAAAGCAGGCCCCTGCCGCAGAATTGGCGTTGTAAATCTCCGGCCGGTAGATTTTCTGGAAAGTCTCCATCGTGCTGATGGTGCTGATAAGCTCAAGATTGGTGTAGTCATCGAGCAGGTCACCGAGAAAATAGAAGGCAAAAGGTGCTACGCTGTTCGGCGGCATGAAAAATCGAACCTGCAACCCCATTTTCTGGAAGTAGCGATCGGTCGAAGACAATTCATCCTGCTGGTATTCAATACCTAATACAGGGTGCTGATTACCGGTTCGACGATATGTCCTGCTGCTGGAGGCACTCAGGCAAATGACTGGCGGTTTGTGAAAATGCTCTTTGTAAGCCTCTGAGTTCAGGAAACATTTGAACAGGTTTCCATGCAGATCGCCGAAATCCTCTGGCGTACCGAAGGCGGGGCGATCCTTGTTGTAAGCAGGCAGCACGACGCTGAAGTCGTAATCCCGGACGTAAGAAGAAAAGTTGTTTCCAACGATGCCTTCGATGCGCTCGCCGGTCTTTTGATCAACGATATTCGTTTTCAGGATTTCAATCAGGGGAAAGGCATCATTATTGCCCTGCGCACCGACATTCATCTCAACCGAAATGATTTCGAGTTCGACAGAATAACGATTACCTTCGGGGTTATCCCAGTGCGCCAGAGCGTTGAAACGATTGTCAATCATCCTCAAGGCGTTGCGGAGGTTCTCCGCGCGGTTCTCGCCTCTGGCAAGATTGGCAAAATTCGTCGTGACGCGCGTATTTTCTGACGGGCGATAACCCTCATCAAAAGATATCTTCTTTATATTGAAGCTAAAATCTTTGGTCATCACGATCGAACGCCCTAAATCCCCAGATGAACCCTGATTTCATTGACGTAAGTTTCAGGACGCACCGGATGTTATTTTCAATAGCCTCAGTCGACAGCTTTTAATCTGTCCCGACCCGAGAGCGATGTGCGTTTTGTGCCTGAGAGATCGATCGAATAAAAATGGTATTATCTCACGGAAGTATGAGCCCTGCTCATGATTTGGCACGAGAGACGGTCGGCCCGGAGTTTGGGAATGTCCCAGTCTTCCGAGACCCTTAGGGCGGGACGAATGCATATCTCGGCCGAGGTGATGACCTTCACTTCCACGAAACCGATGGTGGACGCCTTGACCACTCCAGCGACATACGACATTGGTTTGTCATCGTGGTTCTGCGGGCGAAAGTCCGGAGCTAAGAGGGAATTCGGTCAGGGCTTTGCTGCCTGAAGCCGAAGCTGCCCCCGCAACTGTAAACGGCGAGCGAAAGTCCATCCATGTCACTGAGGCAAGCCTCGGGAAGACGGACCAAAGCGACGACCCGTAAGCCAGGAGACCTGCCGCGATAGATAACGTCCACGGGCGGGGTGTCCCGGAGTGCCGCTTTCGCGACAGGCATTCCCGTGCCGTCGTCTTGCGTCATGTTCCTGCCCTGCCAAAAGCTGATGGTAGTGCCGATGACAGAAATCCCGACGATAGAAAAGCCTGCTCAGCGCGGCGCAATAACCAGTCTTATCGACATCGTCTTTCCAGGAGATACAAATCACCACGGTACGCTCTTCGGAGGAACCGGTCTCGCACTCATGGATCGTGTTGCCTTCATTGCGGCGACCCGGTTCGGGCGGGCACCTTTCGTGACCGCCTCTTGCGAGCGCATTGATTTCCGGCAGCCGGCGCGCATCGGGCACATCGTCGAATTCACGGCCAGACCAGTCAGGGCCGGCCGTCGCTCTCTGACGGTCGAGGTCGAAATGGTGGCGGAAACCATTGTCGGTCGTCAGCGGCACACCTGTACGAAGGGCATCTTTCATATGGTTGCCGTTCCAGAGGGCGAAAATGCATCGAGCTACGCCTTGCCCGTACTCGCTCCCGAAGAAACCAGGCAAGCCACGGAAACAGTGGCCATGGTGGAGATCGTATTTCCAGATCAGGCCAACAGTGTTGGCCGGATGTTCGGGGGCGAAGCGATCGCCTACATGACCAAGGCGGCATTCGTTGCGGCGTCGCGCTACTCCGGCAAGCTTGTGGTACTGGCCTCATCCGAGCGCATCGACTTTGCAAGATCAATCGAGATCGGTGAGATTGTCGAGGCGGTGGCGCACGTCACGCGTGTTGGCCGCAGCTCCATGTCCATCGAAACAAAACTCTGGTCCGAAAACCTGCTGACCGGCGAGAGACATATTACCGCCACCGGACATTTCACGATGGTCGCGGTCGACACGGACCACCGGCCGGTTCCTGTCCGCGATAGCGCTCCTGCACACCCGGCTCCTTACCAAGGGCGAGCATAACATGCTGGACAGACAACATCTATCGATCCTGCGTGAAGTCGACCGCTTGGGCAGCCTGACAGCAGCAGCGGAGCGGCTGAACGTCTCCCAGTCTGCTCTTAGCCACACGATCCGCAAGCTGGAAGAACGCTATGGCGTGCCGATGTGGGAGAAGGACGGCCGTAACCTCCGTCTCACCGAGGCCGGCCGCTACATCGTGACATTGGCCCAGCGCGTTCTCCCACAGATCGAAAGGGCCGAAGATGTCCTGTCAGATTATCGCCACGGCCAGCGCGGCTCGCTCAAGATCGGCATGGAATGCCATCCTTGCCATCAATGGTTGATGGGTGTCACAAAGCCCTATCTTATGGAATGGCCAGATGTGGGCTTGGAACTGACGACCTCATTTGCCTTCGGCGGCGTGACAGCTCTCACGGGATACGAAATCGACATCCTGATCACCCCGGATCCGATCGAGACACCTGGCATCCATTATTTGCCGGTGTTTGACTACGAGTTGGTGCTTGCCGTGCCAATCGATCATCCGCTGGCATTGAAAGACCACGCAGAACCCATGGACCTGCTGGATGAGACACTGTTCACCTATCCGGTGCCGCCGGAGCGGCTGGACGTCTTCACACAGTTCCTGGTGCCCGCGAACTGCCGCCCTCGCCACCATCGCAATGTCGAGACGACGGAGATGATGCTTCAACTCGTCGCGGCAGGGCGCGGGGTCAGCGCTGTTCCCGACTGGCTGGTACGTCGGGAAGCGGCAGCGCTCGGCGTCCGCCCCATCCACATTGGTCCGGACGGCATACGGAAAAGCATCCACCTCGGACTAAGAGAGGGCGACGACGCTGTGGATTTCATTGCCGGGTTTGTTGAGACGTCACGGCACAGATGAGCGTCGCGATCGCAGCGGCGATTAGACCCTCCATGTGACAAAACCTGTGTGGCCGACATGGCTTTCTGCCGAGCATATCCCAGAAAACAGCCGACCAGTGCTCCGTAGAAAAGAAGCGCCAATTACAAGAGCAGCAATGAAACGATGAGCGCAGGTGTCAACCGCGCAGATTGCATCTGGCCACCGAGCAGACGCTTGTAGTTCATCAGTCACGCGCCAAGGCTTCGATCGGGTCCAGCTTTGCCGCATTGCGGGCGGGAAGGAAGCCGAAGACGATTCCGATCAGGGTTGAGCAGGCGAAAGCCACCATGATGGAGCCTGAAGAAAAGATCATTTTGAAGTCGGGGCTCAGCAAATTGAAAAGAGCGCTGATCCCGAGGGCGAGCATCACTCCCATGAAGCCGCCGACAAGGCAGACCATGACGGCCTCGATCAGGAACTGGGAAAGGATGTCGCTGCGGCGCGCCCCGACGGCCACACGAACGCCGATCTCCTTGGTGCGTTCGGTCACGGACACCAGCATTATATTCATCACGCCGATGCCGCCGACAATCAGCGAGATCACGGCGACTGACGAAATCAGCAGCGTCAGGGTTTGCGTGGTGGTCTCGATAGTCTCGCGAATGGTCGCCGAGTTGGTGAGGAAGAAGTCTTTCGCGCCATGCCGACGCTCGATAAGGCGGGAAACTGCGGCTTCGACATTGCCCGGGTCGACATCGTCTCTGATACGGACCGTTATGCCGTCGACGTTTGGACGACCCAGCATGCGGCCCATGACGGTTGTGAAAGGCGCATAAACGGTCAACGTATCAACCGCCGGGCCGAAGGAATTTTCCCGTTTCGTCACACCCACGACCCTCGCCGGCATTGTGCCCAGAAGGATGACCTGCCCCACCGGGTTTACCCGGTCTGGAAACAGGTCTCGCGCGGCGTTTGCATCGATCACCACATTCTGGCTGTAGGCGGTAACGTCCTGGGCGTCGAACAGTTGTCCATGCGCCACCTCAAGGCCCCGTACACGAAAGAAGTCCGCGCCAACTCCGGTGACTGACGCATTGACGGCCACGGCGGCGCGCTTGACAGTTACACTTGTCGTGACGGTTGGTGTCACGCTGTCGACATAGGGCTGGTTCACCAGCGCTTCTGCATCGGCGGGAACCAGCGTCCGTATCTTGCCCGCTTCCAGATCGCCGAAGCCTTTACCGGCCCGCACCTCGATCGTGTTGGTGCCAAGCGAACTGATACTGCTCAGGATTTGTTGCTGCGAGCCGGCTCCCAGTGCCGAGATAGCCGCCACCGAGGCGATACCGATGATGATGCCGAGCATGGTCAGAAGCGAGCGCATCTTGTGCGCCCAGATTGCTGCGCCCGCCATGCGAAAGGCTTCGGTCATCCGGTCAATTGCGCCACGCCAGCCAGCGCCCGGCGCGTGCTCGCGGATGGGACGCGCCGTCGCGGCGGATTTGGATATATTGCGCTCGTCGGAAATGATAACGCCGTCGCTGATCTCTACAACCCGATCCGCGTGTTCGGCGATCTTCTTGTCGTGAGTGACGAGGATGATGGTGTGCCCTTCGGCATGAAGCTCGCGCAGGATCTTCATGACTTCGGCGCCACTGTGCGTATCCAGCGCTCCGGTTGGTTCGTCGGCCAGAATTATCTCGCCGCCATTCATCAGGGCGCGGGCGATCGACACCCGCTGCTGCTGGCCGCCCGAAAGCTTGCCCGGGATATTGCCCGTCCGCTCGGCTAGGCCCAGTCGGGTCAACAAGGAGATCGCTCGCTTGTGCCGGTCGGATCGGCTGCGTCCGGCATAGATGGCCGGCACCTCGACGTTGCTGGCCGCACTGAGATCGCCAAGCAGATGATAACGCTGAAATATGAAACCAAAACGCTCGCGGCGTAGCGCCGCCAGTTCGTCCACGGACATCTTCGAGGTCTCGCGTCCTTCGATCCAGTAGCTGCCGTCCGTCGGACGATCAAGGCAGCCAAGGATGTTCATCAGCGTCGACTTGCCGGAGCCCGAGGCACCGATGATAGCCATCATCTCGCCGGCCTCGATGTCGAGGTCGACGTCTTTCAGCACCCGCACCATCTCGTCGCCTGCGGGGAAAGCGCGGGATACCCCACGTACTCGGATCAATGGTTCCGTCATAACGCGCCCTACCGCTTCGCAGCGGCCAGTTGAGCCTGGCCATCCGTGCGTTCGTCCGTGGATGCTCCAAGGACGATGGTGTCGCCTGCCTGAAGACCGCTAAGGATCTGGATGTCCGCGCCGTTATCGATACCGACCTGGACCTGCCGGATCTGGACCTCGCCCTTCGCGTCCAGTATGCGCACATGCGCCGTATCACCGGCCCGGGGCGCTCCTTCCACTGCACTGAGCGGAACCAGCACGGCGCCGCTGACGCGGCTCAAGACAATGGACACCTGCGCCGTCATGGAGGGCCGCAGGACCCCGTCCGCATTCGCCACGTCGATCAGCCCGGTGTAATAGACCGCGCCGTTGGTTGAGCCAATCCGGCTTGCGGCGGCGTTGCTCTCGTTGGCGATGGAGGCTGGGGCCGGTTCCACCTGTCGCAACTCCCCATCGAAACGGCGCTTCGGATCGCCAAGAATGCTGAACCAGACCGGCAGGCCCCGCCGCACACGCACGACGTCAGCCTCGGAGATATCCGCGCGCACCGTCATTGTGTCCAATCGCGCGATCATGACGATGGTCGGCGCAGTCTGCAGGGCATTCACGGTTTGGCCCTCGTCAGTGACGATCGCGACCACTGTGCCGGCGATTGGGGCAGTGATGCGGGTATAGTCCAGTTCTATACCAGCAGACTCCAGCGCGACCTGCGCTTGGGCGACCTGAGCGTCCAGCGACTGAACCTCAGCCCGCGCGGTGTCTCGCATCGCAACCGCGGCATCATACTGGGCGCGCGGCGTGGAGCCACCTGCCAGCAGGTCACGCTCGCGCTCGAAGTCCTTCTCGGCTTTCACCAGACCGGCGCTGCGCGCGGCGTGAACGGCGCGGATGTTGGCCAAAGCGGCCTCGCGGTCCCGCAAGGTGTTGCGCCGGGTCTGGGAATCGATCTCGGCCACCAATTGGCCAGCCTCGACGATGTCACCGATCTTGACAGCCAGATGCTCAATGCGACCCGAGGCCTGAGCGCCGACACGCACCAGCTCGAGCGGTTCGAGAACCCCGGTCGCCAGCACCACCTCTTCAATGTCACCCGTTCGCGCCTGCGCTGTCACCAGTTCAAGCTTTGCCGGCGGACGCAGAAACAGCAGCCAGACGCCCAGCAGACCGACAAGGGTTGCCGCCCCCAGGATCAAACGCTTGCGGGTAATGTGTCGTGTCATTTAGTCGTGGCCCATGCTATTGAAATTTGCGGGCTTTCTCTGTCACGAGAGTTACCTGAAAATTACGGGGAGCCGTCGTCGTGCCTATCCGTTTGGCACGCGCTGTAAAATCAACCGATCGGCAAAGAGCGTTTGCGATGTGGATGGCGTGCCAGAGACTGCCCGCGAGACGTCAAGCGATCGCGGCCGTGCTCAGCAAACGTCGACGGATAAAAACGCCTTGACCTGTTGGCGCAGGAGACGGACCTACCGCTGCTGGAAAACGCGCTTCTCGCGCCAGCGTACGGCAAATGTGCTGCCCTTGCCTGGAGCGGACGAAAGCTCAACGTAGCCGCCGTGACGGGTGACGATCTCGTTGACCATGCTGAGCCCCAGGCCCGCACCTGAGCCGTGAGGGCTGACCCGGTAGAACGGTTCGAATATGCGCGACTGCTTGTCGCCGGCAATTCCGCAGCCCTGATCGGCGACAGTCACGCTGCCGTCAGCCTCAATACTGACCGATATCTGTCCTCGTCCGCCTCCGTACTGGACTGCATTACGAACCAGATTGACGAATGCACGCTCCAGAGCTTCGGCATCCCCGGGAACGAACAGGCTTTCCGCATCGCTATCGAACGAAATCTCGTAACCTTCGGCGATCGCCAGGGGAGCGAGGTCGGCGACCACCTTCGACACAACGCTGTTGAGATCGACAGGTGCATTCTGCTGGGGCTTCTGCCGGTACTTCTCGGTGTCGAGAAGCTGGTTCGCGATTGCTGTAAGTCGCTTGATGGCCGTCTGCAGGTGTGTCTTATCCGCACCTGGTGAAAGCGTATCGATTCTCACCTGCAGGACAGCAATCGGCGTTCGAAGTTCATGGGCCGCGTTGACGAAGAAGCGCTCCGTCGCCTCGAAGCCGCTATCGAGACGACGCAGCGCCCTGTTGATGTCGCGCACCAGACGAAGCACCTCAGTGGGCAAGCCCCGCTCTTCCACCAGGGCGCCACGTGTGTCGAGATCGATCCTGTCCAGACGCCTGGTCAGGTCGCTGAAGGACCGCAAAGCCCAGCGTGTGACAAACGGGACGCCAATCAGGGAAATGGCGACGAGGATCAGCGCCGGCACGCCGATGGCAAGGTTCCCCAACAGCACGGTCACACCATATTGGGACATCGAAACACCGCCGGCAAAAATCGTTGCCTCACCGGCCTCTGTGTCGAAACGCTCCATGCGGGCGACACTCAGCGGATCGTTCAGGTCGCCATGGAGCTCGACACTTCTGAACGCCCGCAGGAATGGCATGTTGTCGGCAATTTTCCCGGGAGGCGCGCCGTGTGCAAGGACAATATCTTTTCCAAGGTCTGCCACGAACCACAGGTCAGGCGCTTCCTCCATAATCTCTTTAAGCTCGGCCGTTGGAACCAGATGGGGCCGGCCATTCGGCTCGAGACGAACCGAGTCTGCGATTTCCTGAGACAGCCAGATGGACGTGATCGCCACATCGGGCTTGAGGCCAGAAAGGAGATAGAAAACCAGGCTGAGCGAGGCGATGACCGCGCAGAGCTGCAGAACGATAAAACCAAAAGTGAATCGCCAGCGAAGGGATGTGCTGGTCATCCTATTTCTGCTCATGAAGGTAGTAGCCTATGCCACGAATGTTCTTGATAACAATATCGGCCTCCGCTTCGCCAAGCTTTCGGCGCAGGCGAGACATATTGGATTCCAGCGAGTTCGACTGGATTTCATCGTCAAAGGAATAGACCTGCCCCTCAAGGGACGAGCGCAACACGGTACGACCGCGGTTTCTCAGAAGAGTTTCGATGATGAGCAGTTCCCTTCGGGTGAGCGCAAGCCTGATGCCGTTGACATGCACATCGCATGAAACCCGATCATAGGTAACGTTTCCTGCCGACAGGACGAATGGGCCGGCTGTCGGCACCCGCCTCAGCACAGCGCTCATTCTGGCAATAAGCTCGGGAATTTCGAACGGCTTCGGCAAATAGTCATCGGCGCCGTCATTGAGGCCGGAAATTCGCTCGTCGGTTGACCTCAGAGCGGAGATGATAATCGATCGCGTATTTGAACCGGTGCGGTGCAAATCGGCGAGGAAGGTACTGCCATCGCCATCCGGCAGTTGCCGGTCGATAAGGACAATATCGTAATCCGCCATGGCGATTGCTTCCCGCGCCATCGCCAGATCTCCAACAGCGTCCAGCACGATGCCATGCTGCGAGAGGGCCGTCCTCAAGGCATCCGTCATTTCCGGATCGTCTTCGATAAGCAGAAGTTTCATAGTGGCCTGATCGTGCAAGTCCCGGACAGCTGTTCTCGAGAATTCTAACAGCAAATTTATATGTGTGTTTCAGATAAACTCGACTGCCATGACCGACTGGCCGCCAAGTCAATCGGCGGTCCAGATGTCCGGCACCGGGGAACCGAAACCTGCTGAGTATCCAGCCGGCTTTTAGTCCCCGTCGCCAAGGCCAGCCCCTTATCGGCAGCGGCCGTAGTTATCCCGATATCTGCAACCGTAATCGCGCCGGTCCCTATTTTCCCAGTGATCGCGACGGTTCCTGTCGTTTCGTTCACTGATGTTCCCGATGACAGCCCCTCCAGCACCTCCCGCGGCGGCTCCCACTGCAGCACCTTGCCACGTGCCGCTTGCCAGCCCGCCAATGATTGCGCCACTGGCCGCACCAATACCGGCGCCCTTTTCCGTCTGGCTGCAAGCCGTCAGCGTCAAACAAACGAATATGCCTGAAATGATCTTTTTCATGTCTGTCCTTTCGATCCATCGCCGCTACGGTCGCCCGTCGACCGTGGAGACGCACCAAGGTGCAGACATATGGCCACCGAAAATTACGTGGAAGTTACGCAGAACCGTCGGCGTGGACACCGGTCGAAAGTGCAAATTCGTGTAGGATGTGCGTCTTCACGATAAGTCATTCTCAGCTAATTCCGCCCGCCTCATCGATAGGCTCCGACGCCGCCGTGTCAATCACTGCGTTTGAGAACGGTGGGTCGAAATACTGGGGCAGACCGTTGCCGAGCTTGCCTATGGAGATTGACGGCGGTTCGGCGGCCCTGACCGGAAGGATAGTCCGGCCGCCGGCAGATGGCCTGTTTCTGCAGCCGTCAGATAGCTCCGTCGACGATAACCATCGGCCGGCCCTAGGAACAGGGCTCGATGCGGGCATCGATGCGATAGATATCGCGCAGCATGTCCGAGGTTATCACCGCTTCGGTACTGCCGCTCACCACCATTTCACCGCGGGCGATCACCATCGTATTCTCGCAATAGCGCAGCGCATGGTTGAGGTCGTGCAGGGCGATCAACACGATCATGCCGGTTTTCTGGGCAAGCTCGGTGACGAAGCCCAGAACCTCGATCTGCCGGTGGAGATCGAGCGCCGATGTCGGCTCGTCCATCAGCAGCACTTCCGGCTTGCGCGCCAGCGCCTGCGCCAGCGACACCAGCTGCCGCTGGCCGCCGGATAGCTCGCCGAGGCCGCGGAAAGCAAGATCGTGGATTTTCAGCGCCTTGAGAATGGCATCGATCTCAAACAGCTCATCATCCTGAACCCGCCAGCCACCGCCCTGTTTGGCGGAAAGAAGCACGGATTCATAGACCGTCAGCACGGCATTGGCGCCGGTATCCTGCGGCATGTAACAAATGGCTCGGTTGCCGCGCGCCGTATCGGAGAGTTCCACCAGACCCGGACCGGAGATCAGGCTGGCAATGCGCTTGAAAAGCGTGGATTTGCCGGCGGCGTTGGGGCCGATCACCGCCGTCACGCTGCCGCTTTCCAGCGTATCGATGCCGACTTTGGACAGAACCGTGGTGCGGCCATAGGCGGCACCGACATCCTTCAGTGCGAGCGCTACCATGCGCGTCTCCTGTTGCCGAAAATGAGCACGAAAAAGAACGGTACGCCGACCAGCGCCGTAATGACCCCGATCGGCAGAATGGCGCCGGGGATGAGGATCTTGCTGATGACCGAGGTGGTTGACAGAAGCAGCGCGCCGCAGATCACCGAGCCGGGCAGGAAAAAGCGCTGATCTTCACCAACCAGCATACGGGCGATATGCGGACCGACAAGCCCGACAAAACCGATGGTGCCGACGAAAGAAACCGGGATGGCCGCCAGAAGGCTGACCGTCAGCATGGTTTGCAACCGCAGCCGGCGCACATTGATGCCCATGCTGGCCGCCTTGTCATCGCCCAGCCTGAGTGCCGTCAGCGCCCAGGCGTTGCGCATGAACATCGGCACGGTGATGATGAGAATGGCCGCAGTCACATAGACCTTTTCCCAGGTTGCCTTCGTCAGGCTGCCCATGGTCCAGAAAACGACGGCGGCAAGCGCCTGTTCGGAGGCCAGATATTCCAGCAGTGACAGCGCCGCGTTGAAGGTGAAGACCAGCGCGATGCCGAGGAGCACGATGGTTTCGACCGTCACACCACGCAGCGTCGAGGCAAAATGGATGAACAGCGCCGCAACCATGGCCATGATGAAGGCATTGATCGGCACCATATAATGCACGGCACCCGGAAAGATCGCCACGCCGCCAACGAGCGCCAGCGCCGCGCCAAAACTTGCAGCTGCGGAAATGCCGAGCGTGAAGGGGCTGGCGAGCGGGTTGGACAGGATGGTCTGCATCTGCGCGCCCGCAACAGACAGCGATGCACCAACGGTGACCGCCATCAGCGCAATCGGCATACGGATATCCCAGATCACCACTCGCAGCTGGTTAGCAGCAGCGGCCGGATCGGCAATGGTCGCCAGAACTTCGGAAATTGTATAGCGCGCCGGGCCGAGCGCCATATCCGCGGCCATGCTGAAACACAGGGCGATGAAAAGCCCGACAAGAATAACGATCCTGCGCGCGGCAAGGGCGCGATATTGATCGCGCCCACTGACGCCAACGGCGTTTTCATTCAGCGAACTCATTGGTTCAAACCTTTTTCGAGCGAGGCGAAATAGCCCGGCTTGTAGGTAACGGGGAGGAACTTCCGGTAAAATTCCTCAGCGTTTTTTTCCGGATCGAGATCAGCGAAGAGGTCCGGATGAAACCACTTGGCAAATTGCTGGATCGGCAAAAACTCGTAAGGAGCGCCATAAAACTGGTGCCAGACGGCATGGACATTGCCCTGCTTGACCGCCTTCAGTTCCGGAAACGGCGTACGCGTCATCAGATTGGCCAGCCGCTCGCGCGAAAGCGCCGTGTCTGCGCCAAGTCCAAGGGGAACGAACTGGTTGATGTCGGATTCCGCCGCCCAGTTCGAGCCGGTGACGATGACATGGTCAGGATCAGCGACGACCAGCTGCTCGGGATTGAGATCGCCGAAGGTCGTCTTGATGATGCCGTCGGCAATATTGTGACCACCGGCCAGATCGACCATCGCGCCGAAATTGGCGGATCCAAAGGTGCGGCAGCAATTATTCTCGCCGGAAATGCCGGGCGAACGCTCGATAAAGACATTCGGGCGCTTGAGGTCCTTGACGCTGGCGACCCGGTCGGTCACGCGGGCGATTTCAGCACGGCGATAGGCGATGAATTCCTTGGCGCGCTCTTCCGCACCGAACAGTTTTCCGAGAATTTCGATCGAGGCTTCGCTGTTCTTATCGGGATCGATACGGAAATCGAGATAAACGATCTTGATGCCGGCAGCGGCAGCCTTCTCTTCGAAACCACTTTCCTTGGCGGTTTTTTCCGTTTCCAGATTGAGGGTGATCACGTCAGGAGAAAGGGTGATCGCCGTTTCCAGGCTGAAGTCACCCTGCGGCAGATAACCGAAGCGCGGCAGTTTCTCGATCTGCGGAAAACGCTCGACATAGGCCGTGTAGCTGTCGGGGTCCTTCTTGAGCAGATCGTCACGCCAGCCGACGATGTTTTCGAAGGTCTTGTCGCCCTTCAGCGCCGCGATGACGTGGATCTGGCGGGCTTCGCCAACGATGACACGCTTGGCCGGCAGGTCCAGTTCGACCTTGCGGCCGGTGACATCGGTGATCTCGCCTGCATGGGCTGTTACGGCGAGAAGAGAGAAGGCCAGCACCGCAAGATGCCTCAGAGCATTGAGCCGCATGAGAAGTCCTCATTGAGTTCCAAAAGAAAATGATGAAACCGCATCACTGCGGTCTCATCCATCGAACGGACGGCGCTCCTCTTCACCGTCCCTGTCTTATTTCGCGTCCTTCAGCGACACGAAGTAGCCGGGCTTGTAATCAAGCGGCAGGAAGCGGGCATGCAATTCCTTGAAGGTCGCCTCGGGATCGAGATCCTTGAAGAGATCAGGATGCAGCCACTTGGCGATTTCCTGAATGGCCACGAACTGGTACGGGTTGTTGTAGAACTGGTGCCAGATGGCGTGGACATTGCCGTCCTTCACCGCCTGCACACCGGTAAAGGCCGGGCGCTTGGTAAGGTTTTCGAGCTTCCGATGCGCTTCCTTCACATCCGCACCATAACCGACACCGACCCAGTTGCCGCCGGGAACGTAGCCATTCCAGTTACCGCCGGTGATGATGATCTGCTCCGGGTTGGAGGCGATGATCTGTTCCGGATTGACGGTGCCGAAGGTGCCGGGAATGATATCCTTGGCCATGTTGATGCCGCCGGCAAGCTCGACCATCTTGCCGAAATTCTCGTTGCCGAAGGACATGCAGCAATCGTCGGAGTAACCGCCGGCGCGCTCGACAAACACCACCGGCTTCTTCGGATTGGCCTTGGCGAGTGTATCGGTGACCTTGGCGATGGAGTCAGCACGGAACTTGATGAAGTCCTCGGCGATCTTTTCCTTGCCCGTCAGCTTGCCCATCAGGCGCATGCTCGGCTCGGTATTTTCCATCGGCTTTTCACGGAAGTCGACATAAACAAGCGGAATGCCAACCTTGGCGAGCTTCTCGATGTAGCCTGCCTCTTCGGTCGCCGTCTTGGCGTCGATATTCATCAGGATCACGTCCGGCTTAAGCGCAACGGCCTGCTCGACGTCGAAAGTGCCGTCCTTCATGCCGCCAAAGGTCGGCAGCTTGGCGATCTCAGGATATTTGGCAAGATAGGCGTCATAGGTTTCCGGATCGGCCTTGGCGAGGTCATCGCGCCAGCCGACGACGTGCTGGAAAGGGTTTTCCTTGTCGAGCGCCGCGAGGAAATAGATCTGCCGGCCTTCACCGAGAATGACGTGCGAAACGGGAACATTGACTTCGACATCCCGGCCGGTCACATCCTTGACAGTGACCTTTTCGGCCAGTGCCGGCCAGGCGGCGGATACGAGAAGGCCAAGGGCAAGTGCCGTGGATTTGGCTGAGATGCGCATCGGATATTGCTCTCCAGTGTTGACTGGCGGGGCTGTATTATTTTCTGACTGTACTAGTCAACATTTATGTTTTAGAGCCATTCTCAACTGACCGGCGCATGGGTTGAAGACCAATGATCGACACTATCCAATATGGCAAGAACGACAGCCTGCGAGACGAAATCAAAGCCTATTGGTCCGGCCGCGCCGCGACCTTCGACCTTTCCCCCGGACATGAGATTTTTTCCGAAGATGAGCGAGAAGCGTGGCATGCCCTGCTTTTGAAGCATCTGGGACAGGGAGAAGGCCGCAAGGCGCTCGATCTCGCCAGCGGAACCGGCGTCATTTCGCATCTGATGGACGATCTTGGTTTTCAGGTCACGGGCATGGACTGGTCGGAAACCATGCTGGCGCTCGCGAGGGAAAAAGCGAAAAGCCGCGGGCGCAATATCCGCTTTTTTGTCGGCGATGCCGAAAACACCATGGAGCCGGATGAAAGCGCCGATGTCATCATCACCCGTCATCTCGTCTGGACACTGGTGGACCCGCAGGCAAGCTTTGCCGAATGGTTCCGCGTGCTGAAACCGGGCGGGCGGCTGCTGATCGTCGACGGCGATTTCGTCAATGTCGGCTGGCGCGAAAAACTCGTCAAGAAACTGGCCGCGGGTCTGGAAAGCATCGGCCTCGTGAAACCGGACCAGCTGCACAAGCCGGCTGATCCGGCCAATACCTTCAACAGCATTCTTTCACGCGTCTATTTTTCCGGCGGTGCGCGGGCTGACGATGTCGCGGCGATGTTGCGTGCGACGGGATTCGAACCCGTCGCGGTTGATCAGGAACTTCAGGCCATCCATCGCGCCCAGTCGAAGAACTTCAGCCTGCTAAAGGGCATCCTGCGTGGCCTGCAGCACCGTTATGCGGTCTGCGCCGTGAAGCCGGACATGTCCGCGAATATCATCCGCACGCCGTCACCCCGGACCTGATCCGGGGATCTAGTGCGATCAAGTCCTTGACCGCGAAAGACTCTTTCCCGGCTTAGACGCGCCGGGGCTGGATGCCGGATCTAGTCCGGCATGACGGATGAGGGAAACTCGGCGCAGAATCCTCATTTTTCCGCTTGCTCGAAGAGATCGTCCAGCCGGGGCTTCGCTCGGCCGGGCACGTCGACTTCCCTGTAGCTCTGCGGCAGGGTCGCCTCGCCCACCTTGATCAGCATGACCATGCCCATGCCGTAATGCGGCGAGCATTTGATTCCGTAAAAGCCCGGTCTGTCGAAAGCAGTCTCGAATTCATCATTGATCCGGCTTTTGAAACCCTCGGCGCCTTCGGGAATCATGCCGTCGATGGTCGCGGCATTGTGGCTCTTGTGGGTCGGCACAAAGCGCACACGGTCGCCGGGGGCGATTTCCAGAAAATCGGGCTCGAACACCATCGGACCTTTTTCGCCCCGGTTCAGCATTTTTACCTCGAAGGTTTCGGCCATGGCATGCAGGGGAAAGCCCGTAGCCAGCGCCAATGCAATTCCAGCCAGAGCATTACGCGGCTGCACGCCAAGGCGAAGCATCTTCAATTTCATCATCGTACCAGTGCTTTCTTTGTCTGAGCGGCCATTCCATGGGCCGGCAGAAAACGAATATGAGAAAAGCCGCCCTCATCCGTGGTGACGACGGACTGCACCCCGAAAACATCGGCGATCGTCGCCGATGTGAGGACCTCGTGCGGCGGACCGGCCGCAATCATCCGCCCCTGATGCATGATGGCGACGCGGTCGCAGAACACGGCGGCGTGATTGAGATCATGCAGCGCCGCAACGACGGTCAGCCCCTGTCGGCGGACCAGATCGAGCAGGCCGATCTGATGGCCGATATCGAGGTGATTGGTCGGCTCGTCCAGCAGCAGGATATGCGGCTGCTGCGCCAGCGCGCGGGCAATATGCAGGCGCTGGCGTTCGCCGCCGGAAAGATGGTGCCAGCTTCGTTCTGCCTTGTCCGCCATATCGACATTGTCGAGTGCGGCGTCGACGATGGCGTCGTCATTGGCCGACCAGGCGGAGAGCGGACCGAGATAGGGCGTGCGACCAAGCTCCACCGCCTGTCGCGCCGTAATTCGCTCTGTGGTCTCTGCCTGCTGTTCCACAAATGCCAACCGGCGGGCAAGATCGCGCCGCCCCAAGGAGGCGAGCGCATCGTCACCAAGCGTGACGTGACCCCGGCGCGGCTTGCGGATGCCGGCCAGCATCGAAAGCAGTGTGCTTTTGCCGGAACCATTCGGGCCGATAATGCCCAGAAACTCTCCGGACCCGACATCGAGCGAAACGCCACGGACAATATCGACATTGCCGGCATGAAAATGCAGGTCGTGGGCGGATAATTTCATGAGCGCCCCCTCTTCTGCCCGAGAATGAAGGCGAAGGCCGGCGCGCCGACGAGCGCGGTAATCACGCCGATCGGCAGTACCTGACCGGGAATGACGATGCGCGAGAGAATATCGGCAACGATCATGAAAACAGCACCGGTCAGCGCCGTTACCGGCAGCAATAACCCGTGGCGAACGCCGACGAAGATGCGCGCCGCGTGCGGAATGACGAGACCGACAAAGCCGATGGAGCCAACCAGCGACACCATCACCGCCGTCATGATCGCCGAAACCGAGATCAGTACCGCATAGGTCCGGCGCACCGGAATACCGAGCGAGGCGGCGGCCTGACCGCCGAAAGCGAAGGCATCCAGCGCCCGGGAATACCAGAGGCACACCGCAAGACCGGCGATGCTGACCGGCAAAGCCAGCCAGACATCCGGCCAGCGCACCCCGGAAAGATTGCCGAGAAGCCAGAACATAATGCCGCGCGCCTGTTCGGCATTGGCGGATTTGGTGACGATGAACGAGGTCATGGCATTGAACAGCTGCGAGCCGGCCACCCCGGCCAGAATGATGGCGCTATTGCCGTGACCAGCCCGCACCGCCAGAAGGCTAACCAGCGAGAATGCAACGAAAGCGCCGATCAGCGCCCCCGCCGGCATGGTCAGGAACCCTGCCCCGAAACCCAGAAGAGCGACCGCGACCGCCCCGGTGGAGGCGCCTGCGGAAATGCCGAGAATATAGGGATCGGCCAGCGGGTTGCGCAAAAGCGATTGCAGCACCGCGCCGGCAAGCGCCAGAGAAGCACCGCAGCAGGCGGCGACAACGGCGCGGCTGAGGCGGTAGCTCCAGACGATACCCTCATCCAGCGGCTCCAGCGGGTAACCCGCGTGGAAGACACGGTTGGCGATGGTTTTCGCCACCACATCGAAGGGAATGGCAGTCTCGCCGATGGCCGCTCCGGCCATCAGCGCGACGAGCAGCAGGGCGAGCGCGGCAAAAGCCAGACCCGCCCTGCCGAGATGGACGGAAAAACCGTTCACTTGGCGAGGCCGGCAGCCGAAATCGCCTCGGCCAGCGTTTCAATGCCTTCGATCGTGCGGATGGTCGGGTTCATCGCCTGCGCATCCATATCGAACACATGACCTTCCTTGACGGCGGGCATGATGCTGGCGACGGGGTCGGTTGCGAGGAACTTGTGCTTGACGGCAACGTCATCGGCCGGGAAACGGCGACGGTCCATCTTGCCGGCGACGATGACGGTCGGATTGGCCTTGGCGATGGTTTCCCAGCCAACGGTCGGCCATTCCTCATCGCTTTCGATGATATTCGTCAGCCCGAGTGCGGACATGATGTAACCGGGCGCGCCATGGCGGCCCGCCACGTAAGGGTCGATATCCAGTTCGGCGCTGGAGAACCAGAAGACGGCGGAAATCTTGCCATTCGCCGAAGCGATCTTGGCGCGGGCGGCTTCTTCACGCTTTTTCAGGTCGGCGACAACCTCTTCGCCGCGGTCCTGCACGTTGAAGATTTTGGCGAGATCGCGGATTTCCTGATAGATCAGTTCCATGGTGAAACCGGTCTTGCGCACGCCGTCGCCGCCGCCGGAATTATCCTTACCGACGCAATCGGCCGGCGAGGTGTAAACGGGAATACCGAGTTCGGCGAATTGCGCTGGCGTGCCGACAACACCTTCAGGGCCGATCTGCCACTGAAACTGCGTCGTTACCAGGTCCGGCCTCTTGCCGACAACGGCCTCGAAACTCGGATCATTGTCGGCCAGACGCTCCACCTTGGCGTTGGCTTCCTCGTAACCCTTCAGAACCGGGCCGATCCACAGCGCCGTGCCCACCACCCTGTCGGCAACGCCGAGAAGATAAAGAACCTCGGTCGTGCTCTGGCCGACGGATACCGTGCGGGCCGGCGCCTGTTTGAAGGTGATGTCCTGACCGCAGCTGTTGATCGTCAGGGGATAGACCGTTTCGGCGGCATGGGCGGAAGCGGCGGGCAAAGCCGTAAGCGCAGCGGCCAGAAGGCCGGCATAGGCCGGCAGGCGTCCAGGATTAAACATGTGTTCTCCAGTCGAAATTAAATCGCTTGTTCCAGAGCCGCAGGCGTTAGAACGCGCAGCAACAGCGGGACGTCTTGTACGGAGAACAACGACGGGACGCAAACCAAATGTTATGAAATAACATTACAATTTCCTCCTCCGGGCTTCCCCGCCCGTAACGATGGTTCATATTTTGACGGCAGGTCTCCTGGCTCACGGATTTGCGCCGTTCATCTGCCTTCCCGCATTCCGCAGAATGCAGTGGCATGACGCCTTGAAGCGCCACGGGGATGAACGGCAATCCGCTTACAGTTGCGGGGGCAGCCACGGCATTGGGCGATCACCATCACCCGCACCATGTTCCCTATTAATCCCTTCGCCTTTCGGCTGCAGGAACCGTCGCTTTCTCACATAAGGGGCAAGAGCCGGAGCGTCAATCGCCAAAGCATGTCTCACAACCGTGTGGAAGGGTTCTGCGACAAAGACACGCACACAGCAGGAACCCAAAGTGCGTAACATGAAGTCGATGGGAAACGAGGGGCTTCAACACAGGGATGGGCCTGCCAGAGCAAAAATCCCAGCCGAGCCGGAACCTTCCGGCTGCGGCGCATTTTTTGACATGGTCGTCAGTGTTTCAATCACCACCAGCCCGGATTGCGCCAGAAAATCGGTGAGAACACCGTCATCACGCACGGCATCGAGCCGGACAAGCTGCCCGTCGAGATCGGCAAAATGCCGCCTGACCAGCGCGACTGCCTCCGCTTCCCCCTCCGCAATCACCGGGCCGATGATGTGGCCCCGCCCTGCCGCCCGCCGCAGCGCGAAGGCGGCCAGACGATCCGCCTCGAACAGGCCGTAGCCGGTGTTTTCCCGCAGGAGACGCTGCAGCACGCCCCGGCGTGAAACGCCGAAAGCCGCCCGGTCCAGATCTTCCACGGCGGAGAGATGATGTTCCGAAACTGGCTCGATCCTCTGTTTCTTGCCAAGCTGCGGCGCCTCTGTGGTGCAACGGGCCTTGCCGCGCAGAAGATGCACCCGTTCCGTATCCCCGGTAAAACCGAGCCCGGCAAATAGCCGCCGGGACACCTCCGTTGCATTCAGCCGCAAGGCGGCGGCAGGATATCTCGCGACAAGCTGCCGGACCAGCCAGGGTGCCACGCCCTGCCCCTGCAGGCGTGGGGAAACAATGACCATGCCTAACGTTGCAAAAGCCTGATCATAGGGAAAAAGCATGGCGGTTGCGACAACCCGGTCAATCTCGTCCAGCGCCGCAAGACCCACACCGCACTGGCGCAGGAAACACCATTCATTGGCATGATACCGCCATCCGACAGCCATGGAGAGGGCATGCAGATGATCCGCCTCCACATCGGCGATTTCCACGGTTCGCAACTCGAAACTATCGACCTTGAGCAGCTCCATAGCAAACGGCTCTCATTCCCTCCGGCGCGGAACCCTAGGGCCCCGGCAGCCCAGCCCACGACATCCGAAGATAACCGGCCCTGCCCGCAGGAATTTTCTGAAAGCACTGGAAGGACACAACAATCTACCGAAATCATCGGCATTTCAGCAGATAAACGCCGCTGGCCATTCTAAGCTTCTGCGGTGAATAATCCGGCCAGCATAAGCGGCCGGCCAGTGGGAACGACCAGCGGGGACGACCATGAACGCAATCGAAATCCTTGAGCGTCTCGTCGCCTTCCCGTCCGTTGTTGGAACCGCCAATGGCGATATTGCCGGATGGATTGCCGATTATCTGGAAGGCCATGGCGCGAAAGTCTCGCTGTTGCCCGGGCCGGAGGGCGACCGCGCCAATCTCTTCGCCACGTTCGGCCCGGCCGATCGGGCCGGTTATATCCTGTCCGGCCACATGGATGTGGTGCCGGCCGGAGAACCGGAATGGACCTCCAATCCCTTCACGCTGAGAACCGAAAACGACCGGCTCTACGGGCGCGGAACCACCGACATGAAAGGGTTTCTTGCCACTGTGCTCGCCGCGGCGCCGGCATTTTCGCGCATGACGCTTGAACGGCCGATACACATCGCCTTTTCCTATGACGAGGAGGCGGGCTGCCGTGGCGTTCCCCATCTCATCGCCAGGCTGCCGGAACTGTGTGCCCCGCCGGCGGGCGCCATCATCGGCGAACCCAGCAATATGCGCGCCGTCCGCGCCCACAAGGGCAAGGCCGCAGCGCGCATCACCCTGCACGGCCGGTCCGGCCATTCCTCACGGCCGGATCAGGGGATAAACGCCATTCACCTGATGACCGGTATCATGGCAAAAGCAGTCGAAACCGCCGATACGCTGACGCGGGGACCGTTCGAAGCAACCTTCGAGCCGCCCTACTCCTCCTTGCAGATCGGCACGGTAAAAGGCGGGCAGGCAATCAATATCATCCCCGATCATTGCGCAATCGAACTGGAAGCGCGGGCAATTTCGGGCGTCTTACCGCTCGCCCTGCTGGAGCCGGTAAAAAGCGCTGTCGAAGCGCTTGCCGCAACGGGCGTCGATATCGAATGGACACCGATGAGCGCTTATCCGGCCCTGTCGCTTCCAGCCGATGCGCCGCTTGCTTTGCTTCTGGAGGAACTGACCGGCACCGCCAACCTCGCAGCCGTAAGCTACGGAACGGAGGCCGGGCTTTTCCAGGCAGCGGGCATAGATGCCATCATTTGCGGCCCGGGCGATATCGGCCGCGCCCACAAGCCGGACGAATTCATAACCGCGGGCGAACTTGCCGCCTGCCAGTCGATGCTGGAAACACTCGGCCGCCGCTGCGCCGCTTAATCGAATGACGGGTATTAGATGACGTTTCTCTTCAATTCCGACGCAAAGCGCGGCGAAATCTTCCGGCAGGCTCTGGCCACCGAACTGCCGGACCTGCCATTTTCGATGGATGCCGCCACTGTCGATCCCGATGCGGTGCGTTACCTCATTACATGGACGGTGCCAGAGGATATCGCGCGTTACCGCAATCTCGAAATCCTGTTTTCGATCGGCGCAGGTGTTGACCAGTTTCACATCAGTGCAATCCCGGAAACGGTGAAGGTCGTGCGCATGGTGGATGAAGGCATCATCCGCATGATGCAGGAATATGTCTGCCTCGGCGTGCTTGCCCTTCACCGCAACCTGCCGGCCTATCTGGAACAGCAACGCCAAAACCTATGGAAAGCCCTGCCTGGCCAGCGGCAGGCGGAAGAATGCCGCGTCGGTATTCTCGGCCTTGGCATGCTGGGTGTTGCGGCACTCGAACGGCTGAAACCTTTCGGTTTTCCGCTTGCCGGCTGGAGCCGTTCTCCGCGCCGGATCGATGGCGTCACCTGCCACCATGGCGATGAAGGGCTGAACGCCATTCTTTCCACCAGCGATATCCTCGTCTGCCTGTTGCCGCTGACGGACGAGACCACCGGGCTTTTGAATGCCGGGCGCCTCGGCCTGCTGCCGGATGGCGCGGCTCTCGTCCACGCCGGGCGCGGCAGGCAGCTCGATCATGACGCACTCCTAGATGCACTCGACAGCGGCAGGCTTTCCGGCGCGGTGATCGACGTCACCGATCCCGAGCCACTGCCTGAGGGCCATCGTTTCTGGACCCATCCGAAAATTCTGCTGACGCCGCATATTGCCAGCGTCACCCAGCCCCACTCCGCCGCCCGTACGGTCATCGACAATATCAAACGATACGAATCCGGCCTCGAGCCGCTCGGCCTCGTTGACCGCAGCCGCGGATATTGATCATCCCCCATCTCAGAAAGGAAAATCCATGCCGCTTCTCAAGCCCATCGACACCAATCCCGATTTCGAGCCGAAAACCTCCAAGGCCCTGCCGGAGCGCCTGATTGCCGGCGACCCTTCATTCAAGACCTGGGCGCTGGACGAAGCCCGCGATGGAACCGTAAAGACCGGCATCTGGGAAGCGACCCCGGGCGAAAGCCGTTCCATCAAGGGCGAGACCTTCGAGTTTTGCCATATTCTGGCCGGCGTCATCGAAATCACCCCTGATGGCGGCGAACCGCAGCGTTATACGGCTGGCGACAGCTTCGTCATGAAGCCGGGTTTCGTCGGCGTCTGGAAGACCATCGAAACAGTGCGCAAGATCTACGTCACCGTGAATGGATGATGTAAAACCCGCGTTTTTTAACGGTCGCTCACGGTAGCGGCCAGAAATACACGACAGGCAGCGCGCCGCAAAAGATTGCGCTGTCTGTCGACAACAAAACGGGATTTTCATTCATCGCCCGCGCCACAGTCGGTCGATTTCGCTTGGCGGCAGGGGTTAGCTTTAAGGGCATATCCACAGAGGATTTCCCATGACGCTCAGCTTCGATCCAGACAGCCTGTCTTTGCCAATTGGCCATTTCATCGGCGACCGGCTGATCCCGGCTAAAGACGGCATCGACATGCATCGCCCATCGGACGGCATGGGATATGCCGGCTGCCCGAAGGCGGATGCGACGCTGGTGGACGAAGCGGTGCAAACCGCCAAGGCGGCGCTGAAGAGCAGCAACTGGGGCGGCGTGCGGCCGCGCGAGCGCACCAGGGTCTTGCAGCGCTGGGCCGACCTCATCGAAGCGGAAGCCGAGACCTTGGCGAAAATCGAGGCACTGTCCTCGACACGACCGGTGGGCCAGCTGATTGCCGGCGACATCGCCGTTACCGCCGAGCAGATCCGTTTCTTCGCCGAATTCGCCGACAAGGAAGGCGGCAATCTGGTGCCGACCGACGACACCAGCCTCGGCATGATCATGACCGAGCCCTATGGCGTCGTCGGCGCGATCACGCCCTGGAATTTCCCCGTCTCCATGGCCGGCTGGAAGCTCGGCCCGGCGCTGGCGGCCGGTAATGCCGTGGTGCTGAAACCCTCGGAAATGACGCCCTTCTCCAGCATTTTCATGGCGCAGCTGGCGATCAAGGCAGGGCTGCCCGCCGGCCTCATCAATATCGTGCTGGGTGACGGGCCGGTGACCGGTAATGCCATCACCGGGCACCCTGATATCTCAAAGGTCAGTTTCACCGGCTCCACCGCTGCGGGCGCCGCCATCATGGCCAATATCGCCCGCACCGGCATCAAACCCATGACGCTGGAACTCGGCGGCAAGAGCCCACAAATCGTCTTTGCCGATGCCGACATCGAAAAAGCCGCGGCAGCGATTGCCGGCAATATTCTCTCCAATGCCGGGCAGGCCTGTGTTGCCGGCTCACGCATCATCGTCGAGGAAACTGCGGCAGATGCCCTTTCCGCCGCCATCATCGCCCGCATGAAGGTGGTAAAGCCCGGCCCGACATGGGACGAGACGACACAATATTCGCCGATCATTTCCGAGGTACAGCGCAAGCGTATCGATGGCATCGTGCAGGCAGCTGTCGCCCATGGTGGCGAGTGCCTGACGGGCGGCGCGATCATGGACGGCCCCGGTTATTTCTACCAGCCAACGCTGATCGCCAATGTCGACCAGACCTCACCCGCCGTAACCGAGGAAATCTTCGGGCCGGTGCTGACTTTGCAAACCTTCCGCACGGAAGATGAGGCTCTGGCGCTTTCCGATCATCCGACCTACGGTCTGGCGGCAGGCCTTTTCAGCCGGGATATTTCGCGTGTCATGCGCCTGTCGCGCGCCATTCAGGCGGGAACGATCTGGGTCAACCGTTATGGCCGCTCACGCGACCACATATTGCCGACCGGCGGTTACAAACGCTCCGGCATCGGCAAGGACCTCGGGCGGGAGGCCTATCTCGCCAACCGCAAGAGCAAAAGCGTCCTGATTGGACTGTAACAGGGGAAATCTTTTGAAAACGCATCGCATCGCACTTATTCCCGGAGACGGCATCGGCAAAAGCGTGACGGACGCCGCATGGCAGGTGCTCAACGCCGCCGCCAAAACCTCCGGTTTTGCGCTTGAAGGCACGGAGTTCCCCTGGTCCTGCGCCTTCTACAAGGAAACCGGCGCGATGATGCCCAAGGACGGCATCGAGACCCTGCGCGGTTTCGATGCCATTCTGCTCGGCGCGGTCGGCTGGCCGGCGCAGGTGCCGGACGCGGTGTCGCTGCACGGCCTGCTGCTGCCGATCCGCAAGGCTTTCGTGCAATATGCCAATATCCGCCCGCACCGGCTTCTGCCCGGCGTGCAGGGACCTTTGAGGGCGGACGGCTTCGATATTCTCTGCATCCGTGAAAATACCGAGGGTGAGTACTCCGGTGCCGGCGGCCGCGTGCATCAGGGCACCGATGACGAGGTGGCCGTCGAAACCTCGATCTTTACCCGCAAGGGCGTGGAGCGCATTTTGCGCTTCGGCTTCGAACAGGCGCAAAAGCGGCGCGGCAAGCTTGCCTCCGTCACCAAGTCGAACGCCCAGAAATATTCGATGGTGTTCTGGGACGAGGTAACGCAAAAGCTTGCTGCAGAATATCCTGACGTCGAGGTTTCGAGCTATCACATCGACGCCATGGCGGCGCGCATGGTGATGGCCCCGGAAAGTCTCGATGTCGTGGTCGCCTCCAATCTCTTCGGCGATATTCTGACCGATCTGGGTGCTGCCATTCAGGGCGGCCTCGGTTTTGCCGCCTCCGCCAATATCAACCCTGATCGTAACGCGCCGTCCATGTTCGAGCCGGTGCACGGTTCGGCTCCTGATATCGCCCATCTCGGCATTGCCAATCCCATCGCCGCCATCTGGTCCGGTGCGATGATGCTAGAGCATCTCGGCGAAAGCGATGCGGCGGCGAAGATCATGACGGCGCTGGAAACGGCGACCGGCCTGGGCGTCGGCACCGTGCCGGGCAAGGACAAGACGGACGCCATAACGGCTGCGGTTCTCGCGGCACTCGACTGATTTCGGAGACAGATTATGCAGGGATTGAAGGACAAGGACCTCTTCCGCCAGACAGGCTTGATCGGCGACGCATGGAAGGCTGCGGCGCCGGGCAAGGTGGTCGACGTGATTGATCCCGCCACACAGGCGGTGATCGGCACCGTGCCGGACATGGGCGGCGCGGAAACCCGCGCGGCGATCGAAGCCGCCAATACCGCCTTTGGACCATGGAAGAAGAAAACCCATGCGGAGCGCGCAGCGCTTCTCGAAAAATGGTTCGCACTGATGATCGAACATATCGACGATCTCGGCCTGATCCTCACCACCGAACAGGGCAAGCCTCTTGAAGAGGCGAAGGGAGAAATCCGTTACGGCGCATCCTTCGTCAAATGGTTTGCGGAAGAAGCCCGGCGCATCAGCGGCGGCACCATCCCCTCGCCGACGCCGGATCGGCGCATCGTGGTGCTGAAGGAACCGGTCGGTGTCTGCGGCATCATCACGCCGTGGAATTTTCCGAATGCGATGATCACCCGCAAGGTTGCGCCGGCCCTTGCCGCCGGCTGCACCGTGGTCATCAAGCCATCGGAATTCACGCCCTATTCGGCGCTGGCGCTTGGCGTTCTTGCCGAACGGGCCGGCATTCCCGCAGGCGTCATCAACATCGTCACCGGCATGCCGACTGATATCGGCAACGAAATCATGGCCAATGATACGGTGCGGAAAATTTCCTTCACCGGCTCCACCCGCGTCGGTTCCCTTTTGATGCGCGGCGCGGCCGATAGCATCAAGCGGCTGTCGCTGGAACTTGGCGGCAACGCACCCTTCATCGTGTTCGACGATGCAGATCTGGATTTGGCCATCGAAGGCGCACTCATCTCGAAATTCCGCAATGGCGGCCAGACCTGTGTCTGCGCCAATCGCATTCTGGTTCAGTCGGGCGTCTACGATGCTTTTGCGAAAAAACTGGCTGACCGTGTCGATGCCATGCGCGTCGGACCCGGAACGGAGCCGGGCGTTGCCATCGGCCCGATGATCAACGAACCGGCCATCGCCAAGATCCGCGCCCATGTCGATGACGCCATCTCCAAGGGCGCAACGATCATCACCAAACCGCATGATCTGCCGGATGGTCCGCAATATACCGCTCCTGTGGTGCTGACCGGCGCGACCACCGCCATGCGGCTGGCAAGCGAAGAGACCTTCGGTCCGGTCGCCCCGCTCTTCCGTTTCGAGACGGAAGAGGAAGCGCTCGCCATCGCCAATGGCACGCCCTTTGGCCTTGCCGCCTATTTCTACACCGAAAGCCTCAAACGCGCCTGGCGCGTGGGCGAAGCGCTGGAATTCGGCATGGTCGGCCTCAACACCGGCGCGATCTCCACCGAAGTGGCACCCTTCGGCGGCGTCAAACAATCCGGCCTCGGCCGTGAAGGCGCGCAGGTCGGTATCGAGGAATATCTGGAAATCAAGACGTTCCACATCGGCGGGCTCGCCTGAGCCTCCAGTCTTTCTCCCCGCCTCAAGGGTCGCTAAGCGGCCCTTCTTTTTGTGCCGATATCAACAAAAAAGCGGCCCATAGGCCGCCGTCTTCTCCGTCATCCTCGGGCTTGACCCGAGGATCCATTCTTCGTGTGGCAGTGGATCCTCGGATCAAGTCCGAGGATGACGTCGAGTGTAGGGGAATACCCTCTCAGCGCTCGATGACGCCCTCTTACTGAAACTTGTCCAGCATCTTGTAATAATAGCCCACCAGCGGCAGGAACCACGGTTTGCCGAAATGGCCCGGCACCGCCGGCCAGTCCAGCCCCTTCAGCGGGTTGTTGTCCGGCCGCCCCAGAATGGCGTCGGCCATGATCATGCCAAGATGGGTGGAAAGCTGAGCGCCGTGGCCGGAATAGCCCATGGCGTACCAGACGCCGTCATGGAAACCGGCGCGCGGATAACGGTCCTTGGTCATATCCACCAGGCCGCCCCAGCAATAATCGATCGGCACATGCGAAAGCTGCGGGAAGATGCGGTGCAGGGCTTCCGTCAGGATCGCACCGCTCTTGGCATCCGAACGCTGGTCGGATGTGGCGGAAAAACGCGCACGACCACCGAAGATCAGCCGATTATCCGGGGCAAGCCGGAAATAATTGCCGATATTCATCGAGTTGACATAGGTGCGGTTGCCCGGAACCGAGGCCCGAACTTCCGCATCGGTCAGCGGCCGCGTGGCGATGATGAAACTGCCGACGGCGATGATGCGGCGGCGGAAATAACCGAAGTTGGCGGGCGTGTAAGCGCCGGTCGCCACCAGCACATTATCGGCCGTCACCTTGCCGCGTGCGGTTTCCAGCGTGTGGCTTTTGCCGTTCTGCGCGTGCTTCGTCACCGCCGCATTTTCGAAGATCACCGCGCCATGACGGCTGGCGGCCTCGGCAAGACCCGCCACATAGCGTCCCATATGCATCATGGCGCTTTTCTTCGACAGCATGCCGCCATGAAAGGGCGAGCCAATTTCCGCCTTGAGATCGGCGACGGACAGAAGCGCCGTGTCGGGATCGACCTCGGCATGCAATGCCTCGAAATTCTTCGCCAGACCTTCGAAATGCTGCGGCTTGGAGGCAAGTTTCAGCTTGCCCGAACGGCGAAAATTACAGTCGATCCCCTCTTCGGCAATCAGGGCCTCCAGCGTATCGACTGAATCATCCAGCGCCTTGTAAAGGGCGATGGCGCGTTCCTTGCCGAGCTCCGCCTTGGCGGAGAGATAGGAATGGGCAAGGCCATTGTTGAGATGCCCGCCATTGCGGCCGGAGGCACCCCAGCCGACCCGTTCGCCCTCCAGAACCACCACACGCGCGCCCGCCCTGGCAAGCTGGCGGGCAGCGCCGAGACCGGTGAAACCGCCGCCGATGACGGCGACATCATAATGACCTTCGACGGGACCTTGCGCCGCCCCCGCAAACAGGGGCGCCGTGTCGTGCCAATAGGAAACGAACTTCATGGTCCCGACCTTTCCTTACAATCCAACCACGCCTGCCAGGCCGGAAATATCCGATATCTCGACATAACCGTAATAGGGGTTGGCCGGCTCGTGGCCGCGGTTGACCCAGACCTTGTTCTTGATACCGAGATCATGGGCCGACATCAGGTCGTAACGGAACGATGAGGAGACATGCAGCATGTCTTCGGGGCCGCAACCGAGCATGTCGAACATATATTCAAAGGGCCTGAAACGCGGCTTGTAGGCCTGCGCCTGCTCGGCCGTATAGACCGCATGGAAAGGCGCGCCAAGCTTTTCGACATTCGACATGATCTGCGAATTCATGGCGTTGGACAGAATGACGAGCGGAATCTCTTTCGCCACCTTTGCAAGACCGGCCGGCACGTCGGCATGCGGACCCCAGGTCGGAACACGCTCGTAAACGAAGGTCGCGTCCTCATCCTTGAAAGCAACACCATTGCGCTTGCAGCTGCGCGAGAGCGAATTATGAACCACCTGGGCATAGGGCTTCCAGTCGCCCATGATCTCATCCAGACGATAAGCCGAAAAATTCTTGATGAACTGCTGCATCTGCGCTTCATCCAGACGATCACCATAGAGATCGCGGGCGGCTTCGGCCATCTGGAAATTGATCAGCGTGCCGTAGCAATCGAAGGAAATGTATTTCGGGCGGAAGATGGTCATGTCGTCGTCATCCTTGCTTGGAGATCGGCCGTGCCGGAATGAATTGATCATAGAAAGCCTTTGCCCGGTCGGCGCACCGCAATTGCCATCAGCGGAAGCAGATTGTTGCGTATGCAGCCGCCAGTTTGGCAGAGAGTTGCGTTGGCATATCTCCCGACCTCCCGTGCGCCCCTGCCCCGGCATCGAAAGCGACTAACACGCGGCATAAGATGCGGCGGTGGGTAAAAGCAACAGTGAAACATATCGAACCTTGCCATTCGTCGGGACAATGTTCTTTTACCCCCGGTCTATCAATGAATGAGCAGAATAAACGGAGTTGGGCCATGCAAGCCAGCCTGATCGATATCCAGAATTTCGAGCCTGAACACCTCGATGCCGCCGTCGAACTTTCCCGCCAGGCCGGCTGGCCGCACCGCCGGGAAGACTGGGCGCTGGTCCTTTCACTCAGTAAGGGTTTCGTCGCGCTGGAAAATGGCCGCGTTGTCGGCACTGCGATGGCGACGCTTCTTGGCGAAACCTGCGCCTCCGTCAATATGGTGATCGTGGACGAGACCATGCGTGGCCGCGGTCTCGGACGCCAGTTGATGAACGCCGCCCTTGAAGCAGCCGGAAATCGCGAATGCCGCCTGACCGCTACCGCCGATGGCCTGCCGCTTTATGAAAAGCTGGGGTTCGTTGCCTGTGGTGAAGTTCGCCAGCATCAGGGAATTCCGGCAGCCTCGGCCAAGCCCGCCAGTGTGGAGTGGGCGGCAACGATTGCCCCGGCTGCGCTTGCCGCCCTTGATGCGCAGGCCTTCGGTGCTGATCGTACCGCGCTCTTCACGGAACTTGCCGACAGGGCGCGTTTCGCGATCGTGAAAGAACAGGGCGTCATCAAGGGTTTTGCCGGCCTGCGCGCCTTCGGCCGCGGTGAAGTCATTGGCCCGGTTGTGGCGGAAAATGCTGATATCGCACGAGATCTGCTGGCTTTCATGCTGTCGGAACGCGCCGGCGCATTCCTGCGCGTAGACACCACGGTCGATACGGGCCTTGGCCCCTGGCTTGCCGAACAGGGCCTTGCCCACGTGGGCGGCGGCATCGCCATGCGCCGGTCAAAGGCCGAAATCCCCGCTGACAAAAAACTGAAAACCTTCGCACTGACCAGCCAGGCGCTGGGCTGACCTGCTGGGCTTTAATCTGGAGAGACCCATGTTAAGCAATTCCCTGATCGAACTGGACCGCGCCCATCTGGTGCACCCCGTCTCTTCCTTCCGCGGCCATGAAAAGCTTGGCGTGCGGGTGCTGACATCGGCGAAAGGCGCCACCGTCACCGATATGACCGGCCACCAGCTGATCGACGGTTTTGCCGGTCTCTGGTGTGTCAATGCCGGTTACGGTCATGACAGCATCGTTGAGGCGGCAGCAAAGCAGATGCGGGAACTGCCCTACGCCACCGCCTATTTCGACATTGGCAGCGAACCGGCCATCCGGCTGGCCTCCGAGCTTGCCGACCGGGCGCCCGGCGATCTCAACCACGTTTATTTCACGCTTGGCGGTTCCGATGCGGTGGACAGCACAATTCGCTTCATCCGTTACTACTGGCATGCAAAGGGTGAGCCGCAGCGCGATCAGTTCATTTCCATCGAACAGGGTTATCACGGTTCCACCACGGCCGGTTCAGGCCTCACCGCCTTGCCCGCCTTTCATGCCGGTTTTGGCGTGCCTTACGACTGGCAGCATAAAATCCCGTCGCATTATGCCTACCGTAACCCGGTTGGAAACGACCCGGCCGCCATCATCGCCTCCTCGCTGCAAATCCTGAAGGACAAGATCGAAGCCATAGGCCCGGACCGGGTCGCGGCGTTTTATGCCGAACCGATCCAGGGCTCGGGCGGCGTTCTGGTGCCGCCGCCGGGCTGGATCAAGGCGATGCGCGACCTCTGCCGCTCCTATGGCATTCTTTTCGTCGCCGATGAAGTGATTACCGGCTTTGGCCGCACCGGCCCGCTATTTGCCTGCGCCGACGAGGACATCGTGCCGGACTTCATCACCGCCGCAAAGGGCCTGACGTCAGGCTATGTACCGATGGGCGCCGTCTTCATGGCCGATCATGTTTATGATACCATTGCCGACTTCGCAGGCGAAGCGGCCGTGGGGCATGGATACACCTATTCCGCCCACCCCGTCAGCGCCGCCGTTGGTCTGGAAGTGCTGAAGCTTTACGAAGGCGGACTGCTGGAGAATGGCCGCCGCGCCGGTCACCGACTGATGGCGGGACTGGAGGGCTTGAGAAGCCACCCGCTGGTGGGCGATGTCCGCGGCCGCGGCATGCTTGCGGCGATCGAGCTTGTGACCGACAAGGAAAAGAAGACGCCGCTTCCGGCAGCCGCCACGCCGGCCCGCAAGGTTTTCGACCGCGCATGGGAAAACGGCCTCATCGTCAGGGCCTTTGCAAATGGCATCCTCGGTTACGCACCGCCGCTCTGCTGCACCGATGGCGAAATCGACGCCATCATCGAGCGGACACTGAAAACCCTCGACCAGACGCTCGAGGACCCGGCCGTGCGGGCGGCAATGGCCTGAGGCGTAACCCGGCTGTATCGCGACACCTTCTCTAAATGTCGCAACACACCGCATATTCGCAATATTCTGCCGAAGAGCCGATCCATTTCGGCGAATCCGGCGTGCTGGAAGTGCCAAACTATCCTTGGAAAAAGCACAAAGCGCCATGAAAACCGGCGTTTTCAAAAATAGGAACGGGACAAGGATCTCGTCCGGGAACAAAATAAAATGCCGCAACCTCCCCCAAGAGGACGAGGCGGCAGAGCGGAGACCGACATTGCCAAAAAAATTGAGCGACTTCAAATATATGAGCTTCGATGTGGTGGGAACTCTCATCGATTTCGAAGGGGGTCTGAAATCGACCCTGACGCAGATCGGTGCTGAGAATGGCGTCGAAGTCGATGGTGAAAAGGCGCTCGGCCTTTACCGCGCGGCACGTTATTCAGACGCGACAGACCTGTTTCCGGACGATCTCGTCCGCGTGTATCTCATCATCGCTCCGCAACTTGGCTTGCCGGCAGAACGTGCTCTTGGCGAACGCCTGCGCGACGCCGCCAAGAACTGGAAGGGTTTCGAAGACAGCCGTACCGCCATGGCGCAGCTTGCAAAGACACACCGCCTCATCGCCATGACCAATGCGCAGCGCTGGGCCTTCGAACATTTCTCGAAAGAACTCGGCAATCCCTTCTATGCCGCTTTCACGGCGGATGATACCGGCACCGAAAAGCCGGACCCGGCCTTTTTCGAGAAGGTCTTTGCGTTTGTTGAGAGCGAGGGCGCCTCGAAGGACGACATCCTGCATGTCGCGCAAAGCCAGTACCACGATATCGGCATTTCCCGGAAGTTGGGCATGACCAATTGCTGGATTGAGCGCCGCCACGACCAGAAGGGATATGGCGGTACGATCGAGCCGGAAAACTTTACCGAGCCGGATTATCACTTCACCTCGATGGCCGGCCTTGCCGAAGCCGCGAGACAGGCGGGCGGCTGAACCGCCCTCCACCAAGGGCGTGGCGCGAACTGGGACGCGGACCGCCGGAATTTTCTGCAGACGCATTTCAACAAATCATACAAAAGGGGAAGACCATGAGTGACAGGATTACAAACTGGACCCGCTCCGACGATGCCGCCGTTGAACAGGCGATCCGTCGCGGCGCGACGCGGCGTGAGCTGCTTCACATGATGCTGGCCGGCGGCGTCGCCCTTTCCGCCGGCTCGGCCATTCTTGGCCGCGCCTCGCAGGCGCTCGCGGCCACCCCGGTTTCCGGCGGCACGCTGAAGGCGGCCGGCTGGTCCTCTTCCACAGCCGATACGCTCGACCCCGCAAAAGCCTCGCTTTCCACGGACTACGTCCGTTGCTGCGCGCTTTATAACCGGCTGAGCTTCCTCGATGCTTCCGGCACGCCGCAGATGGAGCTGGCCGAATCCATCGAATCCAAGGACGCCAAGACCTGGACGGTCAAACTGCGTTCCGGCGTCACCTTCCACGACGGCAAGGCGCTGACGGCCGATGACGTGGTCTATTCGCTGAAGCGCCATCTCGATCCGGCTGTCGGCTCCAAGGTCGCCAAGATCGCCGCCCAGATGACCGGCTTCAAGGCGCTCGACAAGAGCACGGTCGAGATCACGCTTGCCAGCGCCAATGCCGACCTGCCGACAATCCTTGCGATGCACCACTTCATGATCGTCGCCGACGGCGCGACCGACTTCTCCAAGGGCACCGGCACCGGCGCCTTCAAGCTTGAAACATTCGAGCCGGGTGTGCGCTCGATCATGTCCAAGAACAGTAATTACTGGAAATCCGGCGGCCCGCACGTCGACAGCTTCGAGTTCTTCGCGATCTCGGACGACAATGCACGCGTCAATGCGCTTCTCTCCGGCGACATCCAGCTCGCGGCCGCCATCAATCCGCGCGCGCTTCGCCTGCTCGACAAGCAGGAAGGTGTCGTCCTGTCGAAGGGAACTTCCGGCAACTACACCAATCTCAACATGCGCCTCGATCAGGCTCCGGGCAACAAGGCCGATTTCATTGCCGGCATGAAGTCGATCGTCAACCGTGAGCAGATCGTCAAGGCGGCCTTGCGCGGTCTTGGCGAAGTCGGCAACGACCAGCCGGTTCCGCCCATGAGCCCCTATCATAATCCGGACCTGAAGCCGAAGGCCTTCGATCCCGAGAAGGCCAAGTTCCACTTCGAGAAAGCCGGCCTCCTCGGCCAGTCCATCCCGGTCATCACCTCGGATGCGGCAAATTCGGCCATCGACATGGCAATGATCATCCAGGCCTCCGCTGCCGAAATCGGCCTCAAGCTGGATGTGCAGCGTGTTCCCGCCGACGGCTACTGGAGCAATTACTGGCTGAAAGCGCCGATCCATTTCGGCAATATCAACCCGCGCCCGACACCGGACATCCTGTTCTCGCTGCTTTATGCGTCCGACGCTCCCTGGAACGAGAGCCAGTACAAGTCGGAGAAGTTCGACAAGCTGATGCTCGAGGCGCGCGGCCTGCTCGATATGGAGAAGCGCAAGCAGATCTACTTCGAGATGCAGACGATGATCGCCGACGAAGCCGGCACCATCATTCCCGCCTATCTTACCAACGTGGACGCCATCAGTTCCAAGCTGAAGGGCCTGGAAGCCAATCCGCTCGGCGGCATGATGGGTTACGCCTTTGCGGAATACGTCTGGCTCGAAGCCTGATAGACCATGGAGCCGGGCGCAAACGCAGCGCCCGGCCAAGTTTTCCGCCGATGCGGAAAGCCTCCACAATCAGGCAGGTCGCAGGAGCATGTGAATGAACAGCCGGATATTGTCCCTTGTCGCCCGGCGGCTGGTCGTCATGCTGACGACGCTGCTGATCGTGTCATTTATCGTCTTTTCCGCCACCAGCCTGCTGCCCGGCGATACGGCGACGATCCTTCTCGGTCAGGCGGCAACGCCGGAGGCCGTGGCCGGCCTGCGCACCGCCATGCATCTCGATGATCCCGCCCTGCTGCGCTTCGTTCGCTGGCTTTTCGGCCTGCTGCATGGCGAACTCGGCACCTCCTATGCCAACAACATGGCGATTGCCGATCTCATCGGCCCGCGCTTCGTCAACTCCATGAAGCTGGCCGGCATCACCACGCTCATCGCCGTGCCACTGGCGCTCACACTCGGCATCAGCTCCGCCATGCTGCGTGGAACGCTTTATGACCGCATCGTCACGGTGCTGACCATCGGCGTCATTTCCGTGCCGGAATTCATGATCGCCACGCTCGCCGTCCTGCTTTTCGCGGTTTATCTGAAATGGCTGCCGGCGCTGTCGCTGGTCAGCGAGGTTCACACGCTGTTTGATGTACTGCGCGTTTACGCCATGCCGGTCATCACGTTGACCTTCGTCGTCTCGGCCCAGATGATCCGCATGAGCCGCGCCGCGGTGATAGAGACGCTGGATACGCCCTATGTCGAAATGGCGCTGCTGAAGGGCGCGCCGCGCATGCGCATCGTGCTGCGTCACGCGCTTCCCAATGCACTCGGCCCCATCGTCAATGCAGTGGCGCTGTCGCTTTCGTACCTTGTCGGTGGCGTCATCATCGTCGAGACGATCTTCAACTATCCCGGTATCGCCAAGCTGATGGTCGATGGCGTGGCCACCCGCGATCTGCCTCTGATCCAGACCTGCGCGATGATCTTCTGCGTCGGTTATCTCCTGCTCATCACGACGGCTGACATCATCGCCATCATGTCCAATCCGAGGCTGCGCTGATGGCCGATCATATCAAGACATATCAGGGGACCGCGCGCTTGGGTTACAAGATCAACGCAGTCGGCGTTTTCGGCTTTCTTGTCATTTTCCTCTGGGCCATGGTTGCGATCTTCGCGCCCTATCTCATTCCCCATCCGGTGGGTGAAATCGTCGATCTCGATTATTTCGGGCCTATGACGTCAGATCTCTGGCTCGGTTCCGATTATCTCGGCCGTGACGTGTTCTCCCGTATCCTCATGGGCGCGCGTTTCACGGTCGGCATTTCGCTGGCGGCCGTCACCATCGCCTGCACCTGCGGCGTCGTGCTCGGCATGTGCGCCGCCGTCATCGGCGGCTGGTTTGATGCGGCACTCAGCCGTTTCCTCGATGCGGTGAACTCCATTCCGAGCAAGCTGTTCGGCCTCGTGGTCGTCGCCGCCGTCGGCTCCTCCATTCCGGTGCTCATCGTCACGCTGTCGGTCATTTACACGCCGGGCGCCTATCGCTTCGCGCGGGCACTCGCCGTCAATGTCAACACCATGGATTTCGTCACCGTCGCGCGGGTGCGCGGCGAAAGCCTGCTCTATCTCATCAGTTCCGAAATCCTGCCCAACATCATCCGGCCCGTACTTGCCGATCTCGGCGTGCGTTTCGTCTTCATCGTGCTGCTTCTGTCCGGCCTGTCCTTCCTCGGTCTCGGCCTGCAGCCACCAAACGCCGACTGGGGCGCGCTGGTGCGTGAAAACATCGGCGGCCTGCCCTTTGCCGCACCGGCGGTCATCTTCCCGTCGCTGGCGATTGCCAGCCTGACGATCAGTGTCAATCTGCTGATCGACAATCTGCCGCAGAAAATCCGCGACAGGAGCGAATAATGAGCAATCTCGTTGAAATCCGTGGACTGAAGGTCGAGGCCACCACCGATTCCGGCCGTCGCATCGATATCATCAAGGGTATCGACATCGATATCGCCGAGGGCGAGATCGTGGCGCTGATCGGCGAAAGCGGTTCCGGCAAGACGACCATCGCGCTGACCCTGATGGGGTATGCACGGCCGGGATGCCGCATTTCCGGCGGCAGTGTCACGGTGGCAGGCCAGGACATGGTGCAGCTTTCCGAAGCCGAGTGCGCCAGGGTGCGCGGCACGAAAATATCCTATGTGCCGCAGAGTGCGGCCGCCGCATTCAACCCGGCGCAGAAAATCATCGATCAGGTCATCGAAGTCACCCGCATACACCACCTTATGCCGCCTCAGGAGGCGCGTAAAAAAGCGGTCGAGCTTTTCAAGGCATTGTCACTGCCCAATCCGGAAACCATCGGCGAGCGTTACCCGCATCAGGTGTCCGGTGGCCAGCTGCAGCGCCTCTCGGCCGCCATGGCGCTGATCGGCAATCCTCAACTGGTGATTTTCGACGAACCGACGACCGCACTTGATGTGACGACCCAGATCGAGGTTCTGCGTGCCTTCAAATCGGCGATGCGCAAGGGCGGCATTGGCGGCGTCTATGTTTCGCACGACCTTGCCGTCGTCGCCCAGATTGCCGACCGGATTGTGGTGCTGAAAGGCGGCGAGGTTCAGGAAACCGGCACGACCAAGGATATTCTGGAGAACGCTCAACACCCCTATACCCGCGAATTGTTGACCGCCTTTAACGACAAGGTGCGCGTCGTGACACCGCCCAAACAAAGTGAGGCGACACCGCTCCTCGATATCGACCAGCTGATCGCCGGTTATGGCACGAAAGGCGATGACCGCATGCCGCTGGTGCGTGCGGTGGATTCCGTCAGCCTTGCGGTCTATCCCGGCCGCAATCTCGGCATCATCGGCGAATCCGGCTGCGGAAAATCGACACTGGCGCGTGCCATTGCCGGCATCCTGCCGGCCGCAAGCGGTCACGTCGTCTTCGAGGGCCATGAACTCAACGCCGATGCCCGGCGTCGAACCAGCGACCAGCTTCGCCGCATGCAGATCGTGTTCCAATATGCCGATACCGCACTCAATCCGGCAAAACCCATCGAAGATATTCTCGGCCGGCCACTGACCTTTTATCACGGCATGAAAGGCAAGGCCCGCGATGCGCGGATCGATGAGCTGCTCGATATGGTGAAGTTGCCGCGCTCGGTCCGCCACCGCCATCCCTCCGGCCTTTCCGGCGGGCAGAAGCAACGTGTCAATTTCGCCCGCGCGCTTGCGGCCGAACCATCGCTCATCATCTGCGATGAAATCACCTCGGCACTCGATACCGTCGTCGCAGCCGCGATCATTGATCTGCTCGGAGAATTGCAGCGGGAACTGAACCTCTCCTACATCTTCATCAGCCATGATCTTTCGGTGGTTGAGACAATCTGCGACGAAATCGTCGTGATGTATGGCGGCCAGAAAGTGGAGCATCTGGAAACCGAAGCAATCAAATCGCCCACACATCCCTATTCGAAGCTGCTCTTCTCCTCAGTGCCGAAACTCGATCCGACATGGCTTGATAATCTTCAACAGGATGCGGAGCTGGTGCGGGCGTTTTCCAAGCGGTAAGCCGCTGGAAAATAGTAAGGCGTTGCAAAAACCTGGTTGAGTGCCAAAGAGGATTGAGAAGCTGTCCTCCGTCATGCCGGACTTGATCCGGCATCCAGTCACGGCGCGTCTGCGCCGTGAGAAGAGTCTCTTGCGATCAAGGACTTGATCGCGCTGGACCCCGGATCAAGTCCGGGGTGACGGAGTGTAAGTGCAACACCTGTCAAACCCATCGGTTCTGCGGACGTCTGATGCACTCCCTCTCACCTCAAAGCGGAAACAGGCTGGTCAGCGGCATGTGCGATTTGGTGATCGGCGATTTCAGCACCACGAAGCTGAAATATTTGTCGATGCCGACATCCATATCCGTCAGCCGCTCCATGATCGACTGATATTCTACGATGCCTGATGTGACGAATTTCAGCAGGTAGTCGTAACCGCCGGAAACGAGGTGGCATTCCACCACCTGGTCGATCTTCTCGACGACACCGAGGAAGCGGGCGAAATCGATCTGCCGGTGGTTCTTGAGCGTGATTTCGGTAAAGACAGTCAGTGTCTGGCCGAGCTTGTTGATGTTGATCTGCGCCGAATAACCTTCGATGTAACCTTCGGACTGAAGTTTCTTGACCCGCATCAGGCAGGGGCTGGGCGAAAGATTGACAAGCTCCGCCAGTTCCACATTGGTGATGCGACCGTTTTTCTGCAGTTCGTAGAGGATCTTGATATCGATCCGGTCAAGTTTCATCACGTGCGGAACCCCTTTTTTGTTTTTTCGAGTGCGCGGCATAAAATTCTGACGCTGCAGTGGAAATCTTATCACATGCACGTGCCCTGTCGATGTAAGCATGTTTTTTTGATGCAGCATAAAGAGTTGCAGACATGGCCATGAACAGCAGGAGATTCCGGCAAACCACTCAGTCTGGCAGCGTGTACACGCCAGCCAAAGGTAAATTAGGACGAATATAAGGAGTCCGACCCATGCCCGCCCCGCTGCAACAGATCACGACATCGCCGGAGCTGCCGAAAGCCGCAGACGCCGTCATTATCGGCGGTGGCATCGTTGGGGTATTCGCGGCCTATTACCTCGCCCGGCGAGGCCTGAAAGTGGCTCTGGTGGAAAAAGGCCTTGTTGGTGCGGAGCAATCCAGCCGCAACTGGGGCTGGTGCCGGCAGCAGAACCGCGATGCGCGCGAATTGCCGATTTCGACCCAGAGCCTTGTATTGTGGGAGCAATTTGCCAGTGAAAGCGGCGAAGACACCGGCTTTCGCCGTTGCGGATTGTTTTACCTCAGCGACAAAGAAGCGGAACTTGCCGGCTGGGCGCGCTGGCGCGACTTTGCCATCACCGCCGGTGTGACGACGCATATGCTGAGCGCCGATGAGGCAAGTGAGCGCGGCCGCGCCACCGGCAAACGCTGGAAGGGCGGCGTCTTTTCACCCACCGACGGCACGGCCGATCCGTCCATGGCGGCACCCGCCGTGGCGCGCGCCATCATCAAACTCGGCGGCACGGTGCATCAGAATTGCGCTGCGCGCGGGCTTGAGACCGAGGGTGGCCGGGTCAGCGCCGTCGTTACCGAAAAAGGCACGATCCGCACCAAAACCGCCATCATGTCCGGCGGAGCATGGGCGTCTTCCTTCTGCCGTCAACTCGGCATTCGTTTCCCGCAGGCTTCCGTCCGCTCCTCCATCCTTTCGGTCACACCGGGTGCTGAAGGCCTGCCGGATGCATTGCATACAAAGGCCGTTTCGCTGACACGCCGGAACAACGGCGGTTATACCCTCGCCATCAGCGGCCTCGGCCGTATCGACCCAACGGCGCAGCAGATGCGGTTCGCGCGTGAATTCGTGCCGATGTTCCTCAAGCGCTGGCGCAGCCTGCGGCCAGGCGGGCTGGAAGGCATTCGCGGCGGCCACGAGACGTTGAAGCGCTGGCGGCTGGATGCGCCGACGCCGATGGAACGGGTTCGCATTCTCGATCCGAAACCCAATGCCGCCGCCATTCGCGAGACCCATAAACGGGCGCTGGACCTTCTGCCCGCGCTTCGCAACACCCAGATTTCCGCGGCCTGGGCCGGTTTCATCGACAGTACGCCGGATGGCGTTCCGGCCATTGGCGAAACCAGCGAATTACCCGGTTTCATCCTCGCCGCCGGCTTCAGCGGCCATGGTTTCGGCATCGGACCGGGGGCCGGTCATCTGATCGCCGATATCGTCACGGGTTCGAACCCGATCGTCGATCCCGTTCCTTATCATCCCAGCCGTTTCCTTGGTTCGTCATGGGGCAAGGTTGCAGATTTCTGAAGCCATAGAGCAAAACAATATCCGCAGGCGAACCTGCGGATATTGCCGTCCGCCGCATTTTTGACCGGTCAGCTTTTTGGCAGGCCGGGGGGATTGGTGCGCGATTCCGGCAGCGCCTCTTCCGCTAGCTGCCAGCGATCGAGAACTTTTGCGTAAGCACCGCTCTTGATCAGGTCATTGGTGGCAAGCGTCAGCGCGTCGGCCAGTCCAGAACCCTTGCGGGTGGTGATGGCGACATCCGAGCGCTCCGGCCAGCCAGCCGAGAGGGTTCCCACCCGCTTGATGGTCTTGTCGCGCGCGGCGATGAAAACCAGCTGCGCATGCGGCTGTACGATCACATCCGCCCGGCCGGCTGAAAGCGCGACGAGCCGCGTGGCTTCGTCGTCGTAATATTGCAGCTCGATCGGCTTCAAACCGGCGGCGACATTCTCGTCGCTCCATTTCAGCAGAATACGCTCCTGATTGGTTCCCGCACCAACGATGATCCTCAGACCGGCGGCATCCTTCGGCTCGGTGATGGAGGTTATGCCGCTGTCGGACTTGACGAAAAAGCCGTGCAGGCCCTGGCGGTAGGTGGAGAAATCGAACTTTTCCTTGCGCTGTTCGGTCACGCCGACATTGGAGATGACGGCATCATATTTGCCCGAGGCGAGGCCGAGCGGCCAGTCGGCCCAGGCCACGGCCACCAGTTCCAGTTCAAGGCCGAGACTATCGGCAACGGCAAGCGCGTAGTCCGGGTCTGCGCCCACAACGGTCTTCGCATCCGTCGCATAGGTGGCCAATGGCGGCCCGCCGGGAGAAACGGCGACGGTGAGTTTGCCCGGCGTGACGAACTTGAAATCCTTCGGTACGGCGGCAATGGCGCCGGGGTCTTTTTCAACCCTGATACGGCCGGGCTGATCCGGTGACAGATCGAAGACATCGGTTGCGAAGGCCGGGACGAAACCGGAGATGAAGAGAAAGACGCCGAACGTGGCCTTGGCGAAACGAGAGGTGAAGGTCATCATGATTTTCCGATGAATGATTGCGGGACGGAGGTAGCGCGGGCGGGAGGATGCCCGCGCCACCGGCTGAGTGATGTCCCACCTTCGACTCAGCTTTTAGGAACTCCGTTTTTCACGCTCAGCTCTTGGGCAGACCGGGCGGATTGGTGCGGGATTCGGTGATGGCTTCCGAGCCGAGATTCCAGCGAGCGAGAACCTTGCCGTAATTGCCGTTCTTGATCTGGGCATTCAGCGCAGCGGTGACGGCCTCGGCGATGCCGGCATCCTTTTTCGAAGCGAAGGCGATTTCCGCCGCTTCCGGCCAGCCGCCGGAGAAGGTGCCGACGAGCTTGGTCTTTTTCTGGCTTGCCGCCTGGAAGGCCGAAGTGGCATTGGGGCCGAGATAGGCGTCCGCACGACCGGATTGCAGGGCAACGTCAAGCACGGCCTGATCGTCGTAATATTGCACTTCGGTGTCGGCCAGTCCCTTCGCCTTGTTGTCCTTGATCCACTTCAGCAGAATCTGCTCCTGATTGGTGGCCGCGCCGACGATCACCTTCAGCCCGGCGACATCCTCAGGCTTGCCGATTGATGTGACCTTGCTGTTGTTGCCCACATAAAAGCCGAGCAGATCGTTGCGATAGCTGGAGAAATCGAACTTCTCCTTGCGCGCTTCCGTCACCGTGATGTTGGAGGCGACGGCATCATATTTGCCCGAAGCAAGGCCGAGCGGCCAGTCGGCCCAGGCAATCGGAACGAGCTGAAGTTCAAGTCCAAGGCTGTCGGCAATCAGCTGGGCGATATCCGGCTCCACGCCGATCGGCGTTTTCGTGTCGCTCGCATAGTCGACCAGCGGCAGGCGGAAGGGCACGGTCGCGACCGTCAGCTTGCCATCGGCAACGAATTTATGGCCGGCGGGCAGAAGCTTGATTGCCTCCTCAACCTTTTCGGCGCGCACCCGGCCCTTCTGTTCGGGCGACAGGTCAACCTCCTGCGCATGCGCGGCCGGAATGAGCGCGGTGGTGGCGGTGAAAAGACCGCCGGCGAGCAGGGACAATAATTTCGATGAAAAAGCCATGTGAGTGTTTCCTTGTTATGATTAGAGAACTTTTGCGAGGAATTCGGCCGTGCGCGGATGTTCAGGGTTGTTGAACACCTTCTCCGGTGTGCCCGTTTCAACGATGCGGCCCTGTTCCATGAAGACGACCCTGTCGGAGACTTCGCGGGCAAAACCGATCTCATGGGTGACGATGATAAGGGTGACGCCGGAGCGGGAGAGCTCCTTGATGACGTCGAGCACTTCATTGACCAGTTCAGGGTCGAGCGCGGATGTCGGCTCATCGAACAGCAGCACCTTGGGCCGCAGGGCGAGTGCCCGGGCAATCGCCACGCGTTGCTGCTGGCCGCCGGAAAGCTGGCGCGGGTAGGCATTGGCCTTCTCGGCAAGGCCGACACGAGCCAGAAGATCGCGCGCCTCCGCTTCAGCCTGTTCTTTCGAGATGCCGCGAACCGCGACCGGCGCTTCGATGATGTTTTCAAGCGCAGTAAGATGCGGAAACAGGTTGAAGCTCTGGAACACCATGCCCACTTCGACGCGGCGTTTGAGGATTTCCCGCTCCTTCAGCTCATAAAGCGTATCGCCCTGCTGGCGATAACCAACCAGCTCGCCGTCTATGGCGATAAAGCCGTCATCGACGCGCTCCAGATGGTTGATGGAGCGCAGCAGGGTGGACTTACCCGAGCCGGATTGGCCAAGAATGGTGGTGACGCTGCCTGCCGGAATGGAAAGGGAGACATCATCCAGCACCTTGAGTGTGCCAAAAGACTTGGAAACACCGTGGATATTCACCGAACCGCCACGATTGCCTATGCGGAAGCCTCCCGCACGCGCAGATACCGAAGCTTCCCGCTTTACAGGCACCGTCGCCAGGGCCGCCGGCTCCGCCGCTGCCCGGCGTGGCAGGAAGGTGCGGTAGACGGTGGCGAAAAGCGAAGGGGGCGGATTGCGAAGCGCACCCCGGGAAAAATGCCGTTCGATATGATGCTGAACGATCGATAGCGCCGTCAGGATCACCAGATACCAGACGGTTGCGACCATCAGCAGCGGAATCACTTCCAGATTGCGGCGATAGATGATCTGGATGGTGTAGAACAATTCCGGTAGCGCGAGGATATAGACCTGCGACGTTCCCTTTGCGAGGCCGATGATGTCGTTGAAGGCCGTCGGCAGGATGGACCGCATGGCCTGCGGCAGAACGATGCGGGAGGCCTGCCGCCGGCGTGGAAGGCCAAGTGCGGCTGCAGCTTCCAGCTGCCCCTGGTCGACCGAGAGAATGCCGCCACGTACGATTTCCGATGCAAAGGCCGCCTGATTGAGAGTGAGGCCCAGCACGGCGGCCGCAAACGGCGTCATCAGCTGCGTCGTATTCCAGCTGAAGAAGTTGATGCCGGTATAAGGCACGCCGATCGTCACCGTTTCATAGAGATAACCGAGATTGTTGAGGATCAGCAGAAGCACGATCAGCGGGATCGACCGGAAAATCCAGATATAGGTCCAGGAAACGGCAACCAGCAACGGCGAGCGGGACACACGGGCAAGTGCCAGCAGCGTTCCGAGAACAAACCCGAACAGCGCACCCAGCGCCGTCAACAGCAATGTCCGGCCAAGACCAACGAGCACCGGTTCGGCGAAGAACCATTCGGCAAAGACGTCCCAACCCCAGCGCGGATTGCCGAAAACGGAATGCAGCACGGCCGCAATGATCAGGACGGAAAAAACCGTGCCCACGGTGCGCAGGGGATAACGGGCAGGAACGATGCGGAAATGGCCGTAACCGCCCTTAACCGGCTCGCCCTTCTGCTCGCTGACCGCCACATGCGGAAAATCTGAGGCTATCGTCATCTAAAGAGCCTTTCACGGATGGGCGGAAGAGGGTTGCGGATGGACGGCCGGTATCGGCGCGCCGTCCGGGAGGGGACCGGAGGCCGCATCGGCAAGAAATTTTTCGAAGGGCAGCGACCTGATCGTCTCGGGGTCGGCCGCCGTGTCGAACAAGGCGCGATAACCATTGGTGAGATAGAGGCCGACGGCTTCCGGCTGGCGGAACCCCGTGGTCAGATAGACACGGGCATAACCCTGCCGGATCGCCTGCTGCTCCAGCTCCCGAAGCACGAGCTTCGCCAGCCCCTGGCGACGATGGGCCGAATGGGTCCAGACCCGCTTGAATTCGGCAGTCTCCTCGTCGTAACGCATGAAAGCGCCGCCGGCGATCGGCTTTCCGTCCCGCAGAAGCAGCAGGAAATTGCCGGATGGCGGACTAAAGGCTTCCGGGGGATATTTGTTCAGCTCCGCCCTTGCCCCTTCCGCATTGAAGAATGTGCCGTAACGGCTGTCATATTCGAACAGCAACTCTTCCAGAAGCGGAGTTGCGAGCGGATCCTTGACCGATGTGTAGAAAAAACTGTCGCTCATGTCCTTGTCCTAAATTTCGTGTCAGGAGAGGTATGCTTCAGCCAGGCGCACCCAGAAGCGTGCCGCAGGCGCGATGATCGCATCGTTGAAATCATAGTGAGGGCTGTGCAGGGGGGCACTGTCGCCATTGCCGACGAAGAGGTAGGAGCCGGGTCGCTCCTGCAGCATGAAAGCGAAATCTTCGCTCGCCGTGCGCGGCTGAAACCCTTCGGCGATCTGTCCGGCTGGAAAATGCCGTCTGGCGACATCGCGGGCGAAAACCGTCTGCGCCGCGTGATTGATGACAGGCGGAAAACCACGGGAATAGGCGACGTCAGCCCTCGCGCCAAAACTTTCCGCCTGCGCCTTGGCGAGTGCCGGAAGCCGTTCCTCCAGCCTGTCGCGCACGGCGGGTGAAAAAGCCCGGGCGGTGATCTGCAATTCCACGCTCTCGGGAATGACGTTGGAGGCGGTTCCGCCATGGATGGAACCGACGGTCAGCACCGCCATTTCGCGCGGATCGACGTTGCGGGAAACAATGCTCTGCAGGGCGGTGATGAAGCTTGCCGAGGCCAGAACCGGATCAACAGTCTCATGCGGCGCCGCACCGTGGCCGCCCTTGCCGACGATCCGCACCTGCGCCTTGTCGACGGAAGCCATGGCAGGGCCTTCCACGAAACCAAACTGTCCGGTTTCCACACCCGGCCAATTGTGTAGGCCGAAGACCGCATCAACGGGAAACCGCTCGAACAGCCGGTCCTTTATCATCGCCCTCGCACCCGCACCGATCTCCTCGGCGGGCTGGAAGATCAGCGTCAAGGTGCCGGAAAAATTCGAAGTTTCAGCAAGGTAACGGGCGGCAGTGAGCAGGATCGTCGTGTGACCATCATGACCGCAGGCATGCATGACGCCCGGCGTTTCGCTGGCATAGGCAAGGCCGGTCTCTTCATGAATTGGCAGCGCATCGATATCGGCGCGGATGCCGAGACGTTTTTCACCATGACCCCGTTTCAGGGTGGCAACGACACCGTGACCGCCGACACCTTCCGTCACCTCATATCCGAACGACAGCAGATAACGGGCGATGAGCGCCGCCGTGCGGTTTTCCTTGAGCGACAGCTCCGGATGCCGGTGGAGATCATGCCGGATGGCGATACTCTCCTCGATGAAGGCAAGGATTCCCCGTTCGGCGTCGTCCTGCGGACGCGCGCCGTCAATGCGGATATTCATGGTTCTGTCTCCTGCACGGCTTTTTGCCCGCCGCGTCTTGTAATCTGCGCGGGCGGCGGTCCTGCCGCCCTGCCGCAGCTTTATGCTATGGCCTTGTCCGAGCCGCTTTCGCCGCTGGAATAGACGCTTTCCCGGAAAGGCAGGCCGAGATGATCCCGCAAGGTTGCCCCTTCCAGATGCGGATCGAAATAACCGCGCCGCTGCAGCACTGGAATGACGAGGCGGATGAAATCATCCAGCCCTTCGGCGATCACCGGGAAGCCCAGAATGAAGCCATCGGCCGCATCATTTTCCACCCAGCGGATGATTTCGTCCGCCACCTTGTCCGGTGTGCCGATGAAACCTTCGCGCGGGGTTGCAGCCTCCAGCGCCGCTTCCCGCAGCGTCTGGTTCTTTTCCTTTGCCCGGCGCTTGATACGGTCGGTCGTTGAACGGAAGCTGTTCTTGCCGATATCACCGAGTTCAGGGAAAGCTTCATCCAGCGGATAGGCGCTGAAATCATGGTGGTCGAAAAAGCGGCCGAGATAGGCAAGCGCATCTTCGATGGTGATGAGGTTGCGGATGACGTCATACTTCGCCTCCGCCTCTTCCTGCGTTTCGCCGACGATCGGTCCGATACCGGGGAAAATCTTCACGTCGCTGGCGGATCTGCCCTGCGCAACGGCGCTCTGCTTTACACGTTTGAGGAAGGTCTGGTTTTCTTCCAGCGAAGCAGAATTGGTGAAGACGGCATCGGCATGTTTGCCCGCAAGGCCGATACCCGCATCGGAGGAGCCTGCCTGAAACACCACCGGCTGCCCCTGTGGCGAACGCTGGATGTTCAGCGGGCCTTCCACCTGGAAGAACCGTCCCTTGTGACCGAGCGTATGGAGTTTGTCGCGCTCGAAGAACTGTCCGCTCTCCCGGTTGCGCACGAAGGCATCGTCGTCCCAGCTATCCCACAACCCCTTGATGACTTCGAGATATTCATCGGCGATCTCGTAGCGCAGCGCATGTTCGGGATGATTGCGGCTGTAGTTTTTGGCCGTGCCTTCAAGCGGCGTCGTCACGGCATTCCATCCGGCACGGCCGCCGCTCAACAGGTCAAGCGAGGCGAACTGGCGGGCGATCGTGAAAGGGTCGCTATAAGACGTCGAAACAGTACCCGCGAGACCGATTTTTGAGGTGACGGAGGCAAGCGCCGAAAGGATGGTCAGCGGCTCGAAACGGTTGAGGAAATGCGGGATCGACTTGTCGTTTATATAAAGCCCGTCCGCCACAAAGGCGAAGGCAATGCCGGCGGCTTCCGCCTTCAGCGCCGTCTTCCTGAAGAAGTCGAAATTGACGCTGGCATCGACCGGGCTTTTTGGGTGCCGCCAGGCATTCATATGCCCACCGGGACCCTGAAGCATGATGCCGAAACGGATTTTCTTTCTCGTCATGTCATTTCTCCTGAGGACAAGATCACGCCGCGCGGGAAAGGCGATGCGTGGCCAAGAGTTCAATCGAGGCAAGTCGCTGATCGGCTCCCACATGCGGCGGTTCGATGATGAATTCCTCGATGCCGTGTTCTTCGGAAAGCGCACGCAACGCCCGGTGAATATCTTCCGGCGCGCCATGGAGCACGTTGGGCTTGCGCTCCTCGATGCGATAATCGCTGTCACCGGACTGGCGGGCGAACTCTTCCGCCTGCTCGCGCCGGCCGAGGTTGAATGCCCTGCCATCGCTCAGAAATACCCGGTAGATGCGCTGTCCCTCCACCTGCCTTGCGGCGTGATCGGGGTCACTCGCGGCAAAAGCCGACAGGGCAAGGACCGGAGCTTTGCCGCCGCTTTGTTCTCGGAAAGCCAAAACACTGCTGCGAAGAACCTCCGGATCACCATTGAGGTGACCGGCAAAAACGAAGTTCCATCCCTTTGAGGCCGCAAGCCTTGCGCTTTCCGGGCTGGCGCCGAGCAGAAACCTCTCCGCTGCAACGGGAGGCGCCGGCGTTGCCTGCAATCCGGCCTGCGCGTGGTCCTGTGGCGCTGCACCAGACAAGAATGTGGTGAGTTCCCCGAAAGCCGTTTCGAAATCCGGCTTTCTCGCCGGGTCATAAGCCTGTTGCAGGGCTGAGGTTGCCAGCGGCAACCCGCCCGGTGTCTTGCCAACACCAAGATCGACCCGGCCGGGTGCAAGCGCCGATAGCACGTTGAAGACTTCGGCAACCTTATAGGGGCTGTAATGCTGCAGCATCACGCCACCTGAACCGACGCGGATGCGGGATGTCTTCGCCAGAATCCACGCCACCAGCGCCTCGGGTGCTGAACCGGCGAGTTCCGGCGAATTGTGATGCTCGGCCACCCAGAACCGCCGGTACCCCAGATCTTCGGCGCGTCTGGCAAGGTTGATCGTGTCGCGGAATGCGCCCGCCGCATCCTCGCCCGCCGAAACGGGGCTCTTATCCAGCAAACTGAGAGTATACATCATCACCTCGCACGTCTTTTGATGCATACTTTGTCTACTGATTTTATATTCTAATAAAGAACGTTCGTTCCACGTTGCAGCGCGATCAGAGAAAATATTGTTTTCCGCCACGATTCTGAAACCGGTCTAGGCAAAAAATATCCGCAGTGCTGGAGATGTGACGTTTAAAAGGCGGAAAGCAGGCGGTTTTCAAGGCCATATCCGGAGGAAACGGCTTGCGCGGGAATTCGCTAAAAACTACTTAGTAAGTTAGGAATAATATGGCCGGCGTTGCGGAATGTACCGGCCCTCTTTGCGGATCAGGCGATGTTGACCAAAAAAGGCAAATACGGATTAAAGGCTCTGGTCGATCTGGCGCGGTTGCCCCAGGGAGAAACCGCCTTCGTGACCGAGATTGCCACGCGCAACAATATTCCGAAGAAATTTCTGGACACCATTCTTCTGGAGCTGCGCAACAGCGGTATTCTGCGCTCCAAGAAGGGACCGAATGGCGGTTATTCCCTATCGAAAATGCCATCCGAAATCATGATCGGCCAGGTCATCCGCACGCTGGACGGGCCTTTGGCTCCCATCCGCTGTGCCAGCCGTACCGCCTTTGAAGCCTGCGACGACTGTGACGATCCCGAGACCTGTCAGGTCAGGGTTTCGATGACGGACGTGCGTGACGCCATCGCGACCATTCTGGACAATATGACGCTCGCACAATTCGTCGCGAAGGATGGGCAGGACGCGCTTTCCATTCCTGCCGGAAAATAGGCTTCGCTTATTGCCGGCGCAGATCATCCTCCAGAGAGGCAATCAGCCCGGATTCACTCAGGCCATCGATAAGGCCGAGACGCGCCATCAGGATTTCAAGCGTGATGGCATTGTTTCTGACCGAGCGAAAGGTCACGTTTTCCGCGCCCACCTGCGCCGCATCGATATTTGCCGCCAGGCTGGAGATTTGCGCTTTCAGCAGTTCAATGGCGAGAAAAACCTCGCCGATGACGGGACGCGCCACGCCCTCGTCTGCCAATCGATCAATCAGTAGCGTCGAGAGTTCACGCTGTTTTTCACCCAGCGCCACCGCGGCTTTCAGCAGGGTGGCGACGGAGGCGGCGAGATTTCCTGCGCCCTGCGCAAGAAATGTAACCTGATCGGCGCGCAGCAGGCCATCCCATGATGTATCCGGCCGATTGCGCAAAACCACGAGCAGGTTTTTTCCCGCCGCATTCACAGCCGGAACCACAATCCAGTCCGCATCGGTCGCAACAGGGCGCACTACGTCGTCGGGAAGCCGCAGGGCGAAATCGTCGTCATTCGTTAAGACCGCATGCTCCGCGCTGAGATCGGAGGAAGCAAGCGCGAAGGTTTCGCCAAGATCGAGACGGCCAAAGAGGGCCTTGCGTTGCTCTTCGCCGCCGGCATTCCGGATGAATTCAAGCGCAGTGAAATGTTCGACCAGATCACGCGCTGCCTCCGCATCCGCGGCAGCAATAATCGAAAGCGCCTGGGCGAGAATATCGTTGGTTATATCCGCTCCACCCAGTTCGTTCGGAACGGAGAGGGCAAGAAGGCCGGAGCGGGCGATCCGCGCGTGGATCTGTCCGCTATTTTCGAAGGGACATTTCCCGGCAATTGCCCGGGCGACGGTCAGCACATCGCCATCCGCGCCGAGACGTGGAGGAACGAAACGAATTCTTTCGCCGAGAGGCGTGACAGATCCCATGCTCAACTCCCTCAAAAAATAACCCGTTGAAAGCGCTCACTCAGTCCAGCGAATGATAACGCCCGTTCTGGTAGACCAGCGAATGTCCGGAGCCGATGCGGATCGCCTCCACCTTGCCGATGATGATCACGTGGCTGTGCCGCTCGATTGCTTCTTCGATGGTGCAGTCGATAGCGGCAACGGCGTCCTCAAGAATGGGCGCGCCACTTGCAAGCCTGGTCCACTCCGCGCCGCGATAACGGTCCGCACCCTTCAGGCCGCCAATGCCGGCAAACTGGTTGGCGATGAACTGATGGTTCGCGCCGATGATGTTGACGGCGAGGTGACCAAAACGCTGCACCACCGGCCATGTGGACGACGAGCGGTTGAGCGCCACCAGAATTCTCGGCGGATCGACAGACAAAGCGGTAGCCGAAGTGACGGTTGCACCGGTGCGCGCCTCGCCTTCTCCGGCGGTGATGACGCTGACGCCGCCGCCGAGTGTTCTCAGCGCCGCCTTGAGGCTGTCGGCATCCGCAGCCTTACCCGAGACCGGATCGCGAAGATTGATGAATTGTTGATCCTTGGCCGCATATTGCAGTGTCATCGATCGCTCCTGAAAACAGCTGAATTGTCCAATAGCTAGCAGCGGCGGCAGGGGATTAAATAGACATCGTTTTCCATAATATTTATATTCTATGGAAATAATGTTCTATCTGTCAGACCCTTTCTTACTCAACCCGGCGGGCAAGAAACCGGACAAAAAGAGGGTAGCCAATTCCCCCGGCTATATAAGAAATTTCGTTCCAATTTTTCCGAAGAGGGGAGTGTTTGTCTCTCCCGCGAGCCTTGCCACACCGGCGGTCTGTAACCCTAGAAAACCGGGTACAGGCTAAGCATGGCGAAGTTCATTTCGCAGATTTCTTCCCGCTCAAGCTCGAGATCGCTTTTTCCCTGCCTGATACGCCCGGTATTATCCAACGGATGAAGAGTAACCTGCTCATCTGCGTGCGGCCGACGCCGGGTCAGACCGAACAGATCAAAAGTAAACGCATGAAATCCCTGCGGCATGTGCGCCTCCTTTGCTCAACGTCCACTATCCTCTGGCGCGGATCCAAAATCGTCAATATTTTCCATAAAATTACTATTCTATAATTGGTGAGCAGCCTGCAAAGGTGGACTAAGGTTGCCCGAATGGGGGAAATTCCATTTCGCAGGCCAGAATCGGCAGGATTTCAGCGTATGAGCCTCACGGCCAGGCCAACCTACGTTTGAGAATGAGGCCTGCAAAAGCGCCAAGACCACAAAAAAGGAAAAATACCCAACCCGACACCGCGCCCGCATGAATGCCCGACAGCAGCACGCCGATGGTGCAGCCAAGCGCGGTCATGCCACCCCAGCCCATCAGCACACCTCCGGCAAAACGGGTTGCCAACCCGCCGGCAGACGGCCAGGATGGCTGGAATTTTCCCGCCGAAAGCGCGGCTGCGAAGCTCGCGAAAATCAGCCCCAGCACGAAGACGCCGTTAGGCGACAGAAGCGTGGTTTTCACCGCGCTGATGCAGCCGCGCACCGTATCGAGGCCCGCAAGCGTTTCCGGCACCCATGCCGCGGATGCGCCGGCCGTTCTGACGATGCTGCCGAGTTCAGCGGTTACCCCAAGCGGCGCAACGCGGAAATAGGAAAAGGCGCTGATGGCTGCGACCAGAACCCCGGTGACGACAGGCGGCCAGCGTTCGACAAAAACGCTTCGCAGGGCCTGCTGCAGCCGGTTTTCCGGTACGCCCGATGGAACAGGCGCCGACTTATCGAAAAAAAGAACAATGAAGATCAGCCCGGCCAAAACAAAACCGGCAAGCAACAGTGCCAAGCCGTATCCCAGATGGTGCGGCAGCCAGACCGGTGGGTCGTTGAATACGCTGAGCGTATAAAGAAAATTCCAGCTGAGGAACGCCAGCAGAAAACCGAGCGCCGCACCGGCAATGGCAAGAACGGAGCCAAAGGCTCCCTCCCCCAACCGGTAAAAATGCCCGGACAGGCAGGAGCCGGAAAGTGCAGCGCCTACACCGAAAACCGTCGACGCCAACGCCAGGACCCAGCCGACCGGGCCGATATGCGCATTGGGCGGCAGACGACCGGGTTGCGGAACCGGCATCCACGCGATGGTGATGATCTGATAAAATGCCACGCCCGCAAGAAGTGCGACGAGAATTGCAAGAACGCCATCCGAGCGCCTGTCGTCGATGAAATCCCGGAAATTGCAGAGGAAACAGAACCGCCCGCGCTGCATCACGATGCCGAAAGCGATACCGGCCAACAATGAAAACGCAAGCTGCCTGCCGTTCTCAAGCGTCCCCAGTTGGTGAGCCGCAACAGTCAGCGTGCATAAAATGGCGAAGGCCGCGAAGCGGCGAAAGGTAAGATGCATGAAATACCGGATATGGCAGGAGAAAATGCCGGTGCGCCGCACTGGCGCACCGGCTTCAAAAACGAAGGCTGCGGTTTATTTGCCCGTCCAGACCGTACCGGTCGGATTGCTGATGGGAACGCCGACCGCATTGCCATATTCGGTCCAGGAACCGTCATAGTTGCGGACGTCGTAACCGAGTATCTTCTTCAAGGCGAACCAGGTGTGGCTGGAGCGCTCGCCGATACGGCAATAGGTGATGACCGGGGCGGAGCCGTCGATACCCTTTTCCGCATAGATCGCCTTGATCTCATCTGCAGATTTGAAGGTGCCGTCCTTGTTGACGATGGTGCCCCACGGCACGTTGACAGCGCCGGGAATATGACCAGCCCGCACTGACAATTCCTTGACGCCATCGGGTGCGAAAATCTTGCCGGAATATTCATCCGCCGAGCGAATATCGACCAGCTTGATATTATGTTTGCCTTCGGCCACGGCGACCACGTCAACAAACCGCGCCCGCACCGAGGTGTCCGGTTCGCCAAGCTTCAGTTTCGTTTCGGCCGTTGCGGGTGCTGATGTGTCGAAAGGCAGGCCCTGCGCTTCCCAGAGCTTGCGGCCACCATCCAGCAGCTTCACCCGGTCGCCAAGACCATAGGTTTCAAAAATCCACGCGCCCCAGGCGGCGAACCAGTTATTGTTGTCGCCATAAAGAACGATCGTCGTATCGTCGCCGACGCCGGCCTTTTGCAGCAGTGACTGGAAATTTTCCCGTGCGGCAATGTCGCGCCGTTCCTTGTCGACGAGGTCCGTATGCCAGTTGAGGTTCACCGCGCCGGGAATATGCCCGCGCTCGTAGACACCCGTATCGACGCTGACTTCGAAAACTCGAACCTTCGGATTGTCGAGATTTTCCTTCAGCCAATCGGCCGTCACCAGCGCGTCCGATGCTCCGGCAGCGGACAGCGATACCGTCGACAACAACAATCCGCCGAGAGCCGACGCTACAAACTTGATCCTGGACATTCCCTTACCCCTTCCTGATTTGATGGCCATTGAAAGGTCGCAACAAAATCGTCCGGAGCGAAGAAACGCTTTTTCATATTTTCTGTAGAAAATAAATACAGTCACTCAAAACAATCAAAAGGTGAGATTCGAAATTTATGGCGGATAAAACAGCCATAAAGCGCTCAAAGGTTGTGTATGCGACGTTTGGCTTGACCAAATCCGTTTGCAACGGATGGATCAGAGTGCGCTTACATCACCCTGAAGATGCGCACCACGAGCCGCCGGCAGTCCCCGTATTCTCGATCTGGTCGCAGGCGTTTCAGAACCCGCACCCGTTTTCAGGCGTGCCAGCAGGTCATATCCCTCTGGCCACCTTCCAAAACCGGCAGCGATATTGATATGCCCTGCCGGGCCAAGATTGACGAGATCGCTTCCCCAGCTGGCGGCCGTGTGCGCCAGGTCTTCCGGGCTCATATAGGGGTCGTTCATACTGCCCACGAGAAGGCTGGGAAAGGCAAGCGGCACCAGGGGAAAGGCTCCGAACCGGACAATACAGGGATGCATCGCTTCCACCCTGTCCAGATGGGCCGGTGCGACAAGAAGCGCACCTCTGATTTTTGCCGCCGCCGGCCGGGAGGCCATATTCGCGACCAGCACGCAACCGAGGCTGTGGGCGACGATATAGGCGCTGTCGACAGAGGCAAGCGCTGCTTCAAGACGATCAAGCCAGTCCTCGAGAACCGGGCATTGCCAGTCATCCTGATCTACCAGCTGCGCTGCGGGATCATCCAGCAGCCAGTGTCGCTGCCAATGCCCCTCATCCGAACCGTTCAGTCCGGGAACAATCAAGGTGGTACACATGCCTGCTCCGTGGTTGCGGGTGGTCCGTGCAAAGCATGATGATTTTTACGATTCCAGTCGAATGCTCGCTTGCTCACCTTTCTGGATCAAAGAAAAAATCGATCTGAAGAAATTCGATAAAGAAGAAAATGCGTTCTCAACCACCGATAAATCTCTGTTCGGGCGGAATCATTTACTCACATTTTTTACATAGAAAATATGTGCAATATATTCCCTTCCTGCGGAAAGCTTTTCCTCCGACGCACATCAAATGAGACACCGCTGCTTGGCCCATCTGCCGCCGCTTTGTCATTCTCGCACCGCGACATGAATCGAAAATTCAGGCGGATAATGTGAGCAGCACGAGCGAATTTCTCTGGTACATCCCCAATGACGTCAAACCCGGCCACAGGGGCGATGCCGTCAGCGATAACCATAACAGCCTCGATACATTGACCAGCCACGCAAAGGCGCTGGAAAATCATGGCTGGAAAGGTGCGCTGATCGGCACCGGCTGGGGCCGGCCCGACACATTCACGGTGGCGGCCGCCCTTGCGGCGCGCACCACCACCTTCGAACCGCTGATCGCCATCCGCCCCGGCTACTGGAAACCGGCCAATCTCGCATCCGCCGCCGCCACACTCGATCAACTCTCGGGTGGCCGGGTACGGATCAATGTCGTCTCGGGTCGCGACGAGCTTGCCGCCTATGGCGATGAAGAAGGTGATCAGGCGCAGCGTTATGCGCGCACGAAAGAATTCATGCGGCTGGTGCGGCGGCTCTGGACGGAAGAAAATGTCACCTTCGACGGGGATCATTTCCGGGTCAGGAATTCGACTGTCCTGCCGCGTATCGCCGCACGCGACGGCCGGCCGCACCCGAAGCTTTATTTCGGCGGCGCGTCCGAGGCGGCCGAGCAGGTCGCCGCAACCGAGGCCGATGTACAATTGTTCTGGGGCGAGCCGCTCGCCGGTGTGGGCGAACGGATAGAAAGGCTCAGGCATTTCAGTGAAACGCTTGGCCGCGACCTGCCGCCGCTGCAATTCGGCCTGCGGATCACCACGCTGGTGCGGGAAACGACGGCAGAAGCATGGCGCGACGCGGAAGCAAAGGTTGCCGAGATGGCAGCAAATAACGGAGCGCGCTGGAACGATCATCTGCAAGGCGTGGCAATCGGCCAACGCAGGCTGCTGGATCTGCACCGTCAGGGCGATGTTCTGGACGATAATCTTTACACCGCACCGGGCAAGTTTGGCGGCGGCGGTGCGGCAACCACATGGCTGGTGGGTTCGGCGGAAGATGTCGCGGCGTCACTGCGCAAATACCGCGCGCTTGGCATCACCCATTTCGTGCTTTCCGACACGCCCTATCTGCAGGAGATCGAGCGGCAGGGCGACAGGCTGTTGCCACTGTTGCGGGATTGATGCCAAGACGATGCCGGACGATCTTGCAGAGGCAAGGCCGCCCGGCGTTTTCATCGATCAACCGCCCGCCGCCTTGATGCTCTGACGGCCGAGAATCGTGCGGATCATGTGGCTTTGTGGCGCATGCGCCCTTGCAGTGATGGCATCGCGATGATGGCGTTCGAGATTATAATCCCGGCGCAGGCCGCGATTACCGCCAAGCTCCAGCGCCAGATCCGTCACTGTCACCGCATTGTCGATCACCACATGGCGAACGGCGAGCGCGTCGGTTCCTACCCTTTCGCCAGCGTCGATATCGCGGGCGACGGAGAGAAGTAGACGCCGGTTTGCAGCAAGAAGCACTTCGATCTGACCGAGACCTTCCTGAATGCGGGGAATGGAGGAGAGCGGCGCACCAAGGCTTGCCGGGACATGGCCATTCAGATGGCGCAGGAGATCGTCACGTGCCGAAAGCGCAACACCGTGATAGACGGAAGCCAGCAGCGCGAAGAAATTATAGCCGTCTGCCTCATCGCGCCGCAACGGCTCATCCGCCGGTTGTTCGGCAACGATATCGGCAAGCGCCACCCTTACCTCCTTCAGCACCAGGTCATGGCTTGCAGTGGCGTACATGCCGGTCGCCTCCCATGCCTTTTCCTGGGTGATGCCCGGCGCATCCAGTGGTACCAGAAGCTGGATCAGGCGCGGCGCCTCTTCCGTCGTCACAGCAAGCACGATCGCCCATTTCAGACCCGGCAGGCCGGTGACGAAACTCTTGCGGCCATTGACAACCCAGACATCGCCCTCGATCCGCGCCGTCGTTTCCGGCAGGCCGCCATGGGCCGGTGAACCGACCCCCGGCTCCGCCTGCGCATTGTTCAAAAGCGCCGGCTCCCTGCTATTGGCGGCCAGCACCCTTGAAGCAAGTGCCACCGGCCACTTGCCGCGCCGTATCGCGGCATGAACGCTGTAATGCATGGCGAGAATGAGGGCGGTCGACGGATCGCCCCTGGCAATGGCCGCGATCACGGCATGGGCCGTCTCAATGCCCTCGCCCCAGCCGCCATCCTTTTCAGCCGTGACGAGACCCAGCAGGCCGGACTTGAAAAGCGCCTCGAAATTGCCGGCGGCGAATTCGCCACTTTTGTCATGATCCGCCGCCGTCAGGCTGAAATCGTCGGCCAGCGCAGTTGCAACGGCAACAGGGCTCGATTGCTGCTCCGGCGCGCGCGGAACGGCGGATAACGCACCACTCATGCCACCGCCCTTTCACTTGCCGTCACGAAACGATCGTCAATCCATTCACCGAGATCGAAGTCGTTTTCAAGGAAACCCCATTGATGCAGGAAATCCTTGTAGTGACCGACAGCGGCGACAAGGTCCGCATCAAGGCCGAGGCCGAGATGGTGGTGAACCTCCGGCCCGTTGGCGGCCAGAACCTGTTCCTCCGTCGCGCCGGCCTCACGGGCAATAAAACGACGCGTTTCTTCCGGATGCTGCTCCGCCCAGAGCGAGGCTTTGCCGATGGCACCAACCAGCCGCTCCACCAGATCGGGACGCTCATCGGCAAGCCGCCCATCAACCGTCAGCACCCGGGGCGAACCGGAATTGATGCGTATTTTCGGATCGGGGTGAAAACCGAATTCCACCACCTGCACCGCACCGATCAGATTGGCGGCAGCAATACCCGCCGTTCCCTTGACGAAGATCGCGTCGACCTCACCCCGCAGTAGCGCGATGATCTCCTCACCGAAAGACTGCCGGCGCTTCAGCCCGAAAAGCGAAGGTCCTTCCTGCGAGGCCAGCACCGAATCCGTGATGACGATATCCTTCAGTTCGACATCCTCTACCGTCAGCCCTTCCAGCGAAAGCGCCGAGACAATCCCCTTCAGCGCCGTAGCCCGCATGAAATCGACAATGCCTTCCGGCCTGCGCGGCACGCCGAAACGGCGACCGACAAGATCGGCAACAGAGCGGATACCGGTTTCCGGCAGGGTGATGATTGCCTGAAACTCATCCGTCCAGGTAATGCCGACAAGGCGCGTATTGCGCCCTTCCGAACGGGCGCGGATGGGCGGCACATTGCCGCCGTGACGGAAGGACCATTCCAGCGTGTGGTTGAAATGGCTCTGACGAACGGAACGGTCAGGCGAATCGATGATGGATTTCAGCGATATGCCGACCTCCTCGAAGGTCTGCCCGAGATAACCGAGCTGGGCCGCCAGTCCCACGGGCGTGGGCACCGGGCAGCGTGTGTACCAGATTTCAGAAAGTGACGTGCTCATGGCTTTGTCCTCGATGAAAGGGAAAAGTCCCGGCCCGCAGCAAAGGGGCCGGGTCTGGTGAAACGATCAGGATGCGGCGATATGCGCGAAGGCGAGGCTTCCCGCCACACCTTCGGCACCGATGGTGTGATCGGCGATACGCTTGTTGAAGATGGTAATTTCGGGTGCCGCGACGATATCGATGGCCGGCACGTCCTCTACGAGGATCTGCTGGATTTCCTTCCATTGCGCGACGCGCTTGTCCGGGTCGATCTCGATGGCGGCGGCTTCGAGAAGCGCATCCACCTTCGGATTGCTGTAGGCCGCGCCATTGGAGAACGGCACGCCCTTCTTGAAGTTCTTCGACCAATAAAGCCGCTGCACGCCGACGGTGGGATCGAAGAGGTTGCTCATGCCCTCATAGGCAAAATCGAAATCGCGATCCGTGTAGATGCGCTTGGTATAGGTGGCGAAATCCTGCGTGCGCACCGTCACGTCGACGCCGACTTTCGCCAGCGCCTGGCGAATATAATCCGCGCCGCGCGGATAGGCTTCGGTGCTCGGCACGTAATCCAGATTGAGCTTGAAACGGATGCCATCCGCACCGCGCTTGTATCCGGCCTCATCGAGAAGCGCTTCGGCGGCCTTCAGATCGATCGGATAGGTTTTCAGATCATCCACGAACCATTTCGTCAGCTTCGGATTGATCGGGCCGGTGATGGTCGCGCCGTAACCGTAATTAACGGTGTTGAATATGACGTTGCGGTCGATCACATGCGCGAAGGCGCGACGGACGCGTACATCTTTGAACACATCCTTTTCGAGATTGAACTCCACGCGGCTGACGGAATTCGAATATTGATAGCCGTTTGTCTCAAAACCGAGGCTGGGAAGCTCTTTCAAGCGGTCGAGATCGCTATAGGCGACCGGCGTGCTGGGGGCGAGATCGATCTCACCGGTTTCAATGGCAATCGCGCGGGCGGATGCGTCGGGAATGAAGCGGACGATCAGCTTGTCGAGATAGGGGCGCGGCGCATCCCAATAATCGGCATTGCGCTCAAAAACGATATGGCTGCCGCGCACCCACTCCTTGAACTTGAACGGGCCGGTGCCGATGGGGGCGAGATTGACCGGGTTTTCGGTGACTTTCGTACCTTCATAGAGATGTTTCGGCACGATGGGCGTTTCGGCGGCGGCGAGCGCCGTTATCAGATATGGCGCTGGTTTGGAAAGAACCAGAACCGCCGTCAACTCATCAGGCGTCTCGACGCTTGTGAGGTTCAGGAATGTATTGCGACCGCGCGGATGCACTTCCTTGATGGTATTGATGGAGAAAGCCACATCGGCTGATGTAAACGGCTTGCCGTCATGCCACTTTACGCCGGGCCTCAGCTTGAAGGTGTAGCGCAGGCCATCGGCGCTGACATCCCATGATTTGGCCAGCAGCGGCTTGGGATTGAGATCGAAATCATAGGTCAGCAGACCTTCGGTCACCTTTGGCGATATATAGACGGAATTATAGGCCGTATGCGCGATCGTCGTCAGCACCGGTGGTTCCGATGAGATGAGCAGGGTGGCCGTGCCGCCACTTGCCGGCTCCGCCGCGAGGAGCTTCAGCCCCGGCAAAGACACCACGCCAAGCGCCACCGATGCCAGCAGGAATCCTCGCCGCGTCGTCTGGTTGAAAATAGTCATGCGATACCCTCTCCTTGATTGAACCGGCGAAAAACCGGCAAACTGAACGGTCGCGCTTAGGAAGAAGTTTGTTCCGCAGAGGAGAGTGAGTTTGGCATGAAGAACCAACCACTCTCATAATTAGGAATTATCTTTTCTTTATGACGCATATTTCCGTAAATTTCAGAAAATAATTCTATTACTCTTTGACAAATTCCATAAAATTAGTCAACTAATGCTCACGCCTTTCGAGGCTGATTTTATGTTTCCCACGCTTACGGACTGGAGCCGATGTCGAATTCGAAACGGATTTTATCGCAGGCAAGACGGGTGGCCATTCAGGCCATTCCGACGGTTCTCGGTATCGTCATCCTGAACTTCTTCCTGCTGCAGCTGGCGCCGGGTGATGCCGCCGATGTCCTGGCGGCGGAAGCGGGTTCGGCAACCGTCGAGACCATGGCGGAAATCCGCTCCCGCTTTGGACTGGATTTGCCGGTTCTGCATCAGCTGATGAACTATCTCGGCAATCTGGCCCAGTTCAGCCTTGGTTTTTCGCCGCGATACGGCATGCCTGTGGCAGACCTTATCGGCCAGCGCCTGCCCGGCACGCTTGCGCTGATGGGTGCAGCCCTTGGTATCGCGATCTTCGTCGGTGTGTTCCTCGGCTCCATCATGGCGCTCTTCTCCGGCAAGCTGCCGGACCGGATCATTTCGATTGGCTCACTGATCTTTTATTCCGTACCGGGTTTCTGGATCGGCCTGATGCTGATCCTGACCTTTTCGGTCAAGCTCGGCTGGCTTCCGTCCGGCGGTGACAGCACCATCGGCAGCAGCCTTACCGGGTTTCCAGCCTTTCTCGACAGGCTGCGTTACATTGTGCTCCCTGCCCTGTCGCTGGCGCTTTATTTTCTGGCCATTTATGCCCGCCTGACCCGCGCGGCGATGCTGGAAGTGAAATCCCAGGACTATGTGCGCACGGCGCGTGCCAAGGGCGTTTCGCCGATCAGGCTCACCACGCGCCACATCCTGCGCAACGCGCTCATCCCCATCACCACCATGGCCGGCATGCATATTGGCGGCCTCCTCGGCGGCGCCGTCGTGGTTGAAACCGTCTTCAGCTGGCCGGGCCTTGGCCGCTTGGCCTTCGAAGCCGTCATGGCGCGGGATTTCAGCGTGCTGCTCGGCATTCTGCTTCTCTCCTCCCTTGTCGTCATCATCGTCAATGCGGCCGTGGACCTGTTGCAGGCATGGCTTGACCCCCGCATCGGAGAAAGCCGATGAATTCCTCCCACACGACAGCGGTTCTCAACACGGCCGAACTTGGCGCTGAAGAGACCAATCCCAAACCGAAAAAGCCGGAAGAAAAGGCCTGGCCCTATATCCATGCCCCGGATGCGCTTTCGGCCCGCTCCGTCTCCGTGCCGCGGCGTGGACTGCGGCGCGAACTGAAAATCTTCCTCACCAATCCCAATGCCATCGTCGGGTTGCTGTTTCTCGCCACCGTCATCGTCACCGCACTGATCGCCCCGTTGATCTATCCCGGCGATCCCCTGGAAATGGTGGCCCGCCCGTTCCTGTGGCCGGGCCAGAACGCGGCCTATCCGCTCGGTACTGATTCCATGGGCCGGGATGTTCTGGCCGGCATCGTGCATGGCGCGCGCATTTCGCTCACCGTCGGTGTCGTGGCAACGCTGATCGGCCTCACCATCGGCATCGCGGTTGGCGCCTTCGCCGGTTATTTTGGTGGCGTCATTGATGATATCCTCGTCAAGCTGATCGAAATCTTCCAGACCTTGCCGAATTTCGTGCTCTTGGTGGTGCTGGTCGCCATCGCCCAGCCGTCTGTCACCACGGTCACGTCAGCCATCGGCATCATCACCTGGCCGCTCGTTGCGCGTCTTACCCGTGCGGAATTCCGCGCCATCCGCGAAAAGGATTATGTGCTCGCCGCGCGCAGCCTGGGTTATGGCCATGCCCGCATCGTGTTTCAGGAAATCCTGCCTAATGCGCTGCCACCGATCATTGTCACCTCATCCGTCATGGTGGCGGGAGCGATCCTCATGGAAGCAGCGCTATCCTTCATGGGGCTTGGCGATCCCAACCGTGTCTCCTGGGGATCGATGATCGGTTCCGGCCGTGATGTCATCCGCACGGCCTGGTATCTGACCGCCCTTCCCGGCCTTGCCATCGTCTTCACCGTCATTTCGCTGAACCTCATCAGCGATGGCCTCAACGATGCGCTCAACCCCCGTTTTTCGGAGGAACGCCGATGAGCAAACTGATCGAAGTCCATGATCTCTCCGTCAGCTTCGGCTCAACCCAACCGGTCAAAGGCGTCAGTTTCGATGTCAGCCCCGGCGAAATGCTGGCGATCGTCGGCGAAAGCGGCTCCGGCAAATCCCTGACGGCGCTTGGCCTGATTGGCCTCCTGCCCTCCCACGCCAAGACCGGCGGCCGGGTTCTGCTCGAGGGCCGCGATCTGCTGCCGCTTTCCGAGCGGCAATGGCGCGGCATTCGCGGCCGGGATATCGGCATGATCTTTCAGGAGCCGATGACCTCGCTCAACCCGGTGCTGACGGTCGGCGAACAGATCATCGAGGTGCTGCGCATCCATGAGAAGATCGACCGGCATCAGGCGCGCAAACGCGCCATCGAACTGCTGGACCTCGTCAACATTCCCGATGCCGGCCGCCGGGTGGATGATTATCCGCACCAGCTTTCCGGCGGCATGCGCCAGCGTGTGATGATCGCCATCGGCGTTGCCTGCAATCCGAAACTCCTGATCGCCGACGAGGCGACGACGGCTCTTGACGTGACGATACAGGCGCAGATCCTGCAGCTGCTCGACAATCTGCGCCGCGATCTCAACATGGCGGTCATCCTCATCACCCACGATCTCGGCATCGTTGCACAATGGGCAGACCGGGTGATGGTCATGTATGCCGGCCGTAAAGTGGAGGAAGGGCTGCCGGAACCGGTTTTCTCCAACCCCTACCATCCCTATACGCGCGGCCTGCTTGCCGCCTCGCCGCGCGCGGAAGACGGCCAGCATTATCGCGACGGGCCGCTCATCGAGATTCCCGGCTCCATCGTTTCCGCCACGGGGGAACGCGGTTGCGCCTTCCGACCGCGCTGTCCGAGCGCCCGTGGTTTCTGCGGGCAGTTCGTGCCGCCGCTGAGGCCGATTTCGGAAGGCCGCTACGCCGCCTGCCCCTTCGTATCCCCCACATCCCAGGAGGTGTCCAATGACGCTCTTGTCAGTGCATAGTCTTTCCACCCACTACTCGGGCGGACGAGGAACCGTGCGCGCCGTCGATGACGTCTCGCTTGATATCGAGGCGGGCGAAACCGTGGCACTGGTGGGCGAATCCGGCTGCGGCAAATCCTCGCTCGGCAAGTCGCTGATGCGTCTGGTCGAGCCGTCATCCGGCAGGATAACCTTCAAGGGCGCTGATGTCACGGCAATGACGCCTTCGCAGCTGCGCGGCATACGCCGCCGCATCCAGATGATCTTTCAGGATCCCTTCGCCTCCCTCAATCCGCGACAGACGGTGCGCACCATCCTTACCGGGCCGCTGAAAGTGCACGGCATCGGCGACCGGGCGCGCCAGCGGGAGATTGTTGAAGCCATCGTCGCGCAGGTCGGCCTGCCGGCTGACGCGCTCGACCGTTATCCGCATGAATTTTCCGGCGGTCAGCGCCAGCGCATCGGCATTGCCCGCGCACTGGTTCTGGAGCCGGAACTGGTGGTCTGCGACGAGCCGGTCTCGGCGCTTGATCTGTCGATACAGGCGCAGATCCTCAATCTTCTGGTGGAGATGAAGAAGCGGCTTTCGCTGTCCTATCTCTTCGTCTCACATGATCTGTCCGTGGTGCGTTATTTCTCCGACCGCGTGCTGGTCATGTATCTCGGCAAGATCGTCGAAAGCGCCCCGACATCGGAACTCTGGGCTTCTCCGAAGCATCCTTACACTCGCGCCCTTCTCGCTGCCGTTCCCGATCCCGCCCGCCGCAAGCAGGCCGCGCCCATTTCCGGCGATCTGCCGAGCCCGCACGATCCGCCATCCGGCTGCCGGTTTCATACACGCTGCCCGCTCGCCACCGATCTCTGTCGCGAAAAAGCACCGGACTATACCCTTTTCGGCAAGAACCACGCCGTGGCCTGCCACCATGCCCAATAACTTAAAGGAGCAACCATAATGGTCGACTATCGCTATCTCGGACGCAGCGCGCTGAAAGTTTCACCGCTGAGCCTCGGCACGATGATGTTCGGAGGCCCGACACCGGATGACGTGGCCTTTCGCATCATCGACAAGGCGCGCGAACAGGGCATCAACTTCATCGACACCGCCGATGTCTATCACGACGGCAAGTCGGAAGAGGTCGTTGGCCGCGGCATCAAGTCCACGCGCGATCACTGGGTTCTGGCGACGAAATTCGTCAATTCCCATACCAAGGGCCCGAACCTTGGCGGCCATTCTCGCAAATGGGTGATCGAGACCGTCGAGAATTCGCTGCGCCGCCTTAACACTGATTATATCGACATCCTCTATTTCCACCGCGCCGTCTTCGATGCGCCGCTGGAAGAGCCGGTGCGCGCCATCGCCGATCTCATCCGCGCCGGCAAGCTGCGCTATTTCGGCGTTTCGAACTTCCGCGGCTGGCGCATCGCTGAAATTTCGCATCTGGCCGACCAGCTAGGCATCGACCGGCCGGTTGCCAGCCAGCCGCTCTACAACATCGTCAACCGCACGGCCGAAGCCGAGCAGCTGCCAGCGGCCAATCATTATGGCCTTGGTGTCGTGTCCTATTCACCGCTCGCACGCGGCGTACTGACCGGCAAATATCAGCCGGGCGAACAGCCGGGTGCCGATACCCGCGTTGGCCGGGGCGACAAGCGCGTTCTGGAAACGGAATGGCGTCCGGAATCGGTTGAAATCGCCCAGAAGGTCGCGGCCCATGCCGCTTCAAAGGGCGTTTCGGCGGCGGATTTCGCGCTCGCCTGGGTGCTGAACAACAAGTTCGTCACCGCCGCCATCACCGGCCCGCGCACCGAAGAGCACTGGAATGGCTATATCCGCGCCCTCGATGTGAAAATCGATGCCGGAGATGAAGCACTGGTCGACAGCCTTGTGACAACAGGCCATCCCTCGACACCCGGTTTCAACGATCCGAGCCATCCCGTCGAAGGCCGCGTGCCGCGCAATCTCGAGGCCGCACACCGCCCGGCGCTCAAGCCGCGCGCGGTCGCCTGATCGTCCAGACGAACATGCCTGCGGCGCGATTGTGCCGCAGGCTATCACATCCGCTCACGGGAAAACCGCAATGTCCAATCCGAAACCACAGACAACCACCACCAATAATTCCGGCGTGCCGAGCCGTGACGAAATCCTGGCCCGGGCAAAGGACATTGCGGCTATCGCAGCCCGGGATGCCGCCCGCCGCGAGCGTCAACGGGAACTGCCCTTCGATATCTTCGCCCTTATCAAGGAGGCAAAGATCGGCACGCTGCGTGTCCCCGAAGCCAAGGGCGGACCGGGCGGCTCGATTGCCGACTACATCGAAGTGCTGATGATCCTCGGCGAAGCCGACAGCAATATTCCGCACGCGCTTCGCAGCCATTTCAATTTCACCGAAAATCTCGCCCTTGCACCCATCGAGCTGGAGGACCGGCGGCATCTTGAACATGTCCTTGCCGGCAAGCTCTTTGCGGGCGCCAGCACCGAACAGGGCACCAAACGCCCCGGCGAAATCACCACGCGGCTAAGTGCCGATGGCGACCGCTACCGGCTGAACGGCCGCAAATGGTATGCGACCGGTACGGCCTTTGCCGATTTCGGCACCTTCAGCGCCATTGGCGATGACGAGCAGCCAATCGGCGTGCTCATTCCGCTTGATCGCACCGGCATCACCATCCTCGACGACTGGGACAGCATGGGCCAGCGCATGACGGCAAGCGGCGGCGTGCTGCTTGAAAATGTCGAGGTGCTGCCGCATGAGCTGACAACCCGCAAGCTCGGCACCCAGATCGGCCGCCACAGCTCGGCCATGCGACAGCTGCACCTTGCTGCGTCTGCCGCCGGCGCCGTTCAGGGCGCGCTTAATGACGGTGTGGAATATGTTCTGCGCCAGGCGCGCACCACGCTTCACAGCGCTGCGGAAACCGCCAATCAGGATCCCTTCGTGCAGAAGATGCTGGGTGAAATCAGTGCCGGAGCTTTCGCCGTCAAGACACTCATCCGCGAAGCGGCCCGAACGCTCGACCGAACGGCTGCAGCCTTTGCAAATGGTGACGAAGAGGCCATTGAGGCAGCCCTGCTGGAAGGCTCGCTCGCCACCGCCCGCACCCAGATCATCGCCTCGCAGCTTTCGCTGACCGTCGCTACCAACCTCTATGAACTCGGCGGCGGCTCGGCGACCTCGAGCGAACGCAATTTCGACCGCCACTGGCGCAACATCCGCACGGTCTACAATCACAATCCGCTGGCCCACAAGGCGCGGGTGATTGGTGACTATTACCTCAATGGCACCACGACGCATCTCAGGGAAGGCCGGGTGTTCTGACCATGCGGAAGATGCAGGCGGCAAAGGAGGAACAGCAATGAGAACGGAGTTTGTCGCTCCCGCCGCGAGCCGGGCAGCTTTTCGCCTGCCCACACTTTCCAGGCTGCCGCCGCTGACCGCCTTGCGCGCCTTTGTCGTGGCCGCCCGCCATGCGAGCTTCTCGCGGGCGGCGGAGGAACTGCATGTCTCCACCGCCGCCATCGGCCAGCAGGTCCGTATTCTCGAAACCCATCTCGGCCAGCCGCTTTTCAGCCGCCAGCGCGGTGAATTGCTGCTGACGGATGCCGGCAGCGCGCTTTATCCCGGCCTTGCCGATGCTTTCGAGACCATGATTGGCAGTCTTTCCGACCTTATGGTTTCGAACGCACGACCGCAGTTGAAGGTTCTGGCGGAAGGTTGCTTTGCCGCCCGCTGGCTGGCGCCGCGGCTGGGCAGCATCGTTCCGGCCCTCGGAGACGTCGAGCTTTCGATCGAATCCATCGAGGGTGAAACCGTCGATCTCACCCATTTTGATGCCGATTGCGCCATCGTCGCCACCCACGCGCAAATTCCGGGCTTTCTTCACGAGCCGCTTTTCGCCGATACCGTTAGCGCTGTCTGCACTCCGCAGTTCGCAACCCGCCATGGGCTTGCAGGCGAGCCCGCCCAATTGCGGGATCTCGGCTTTGCGATGTTGCGCGGCAATGGCCTGGACGCCGCCTTCGAATGGGCGAACTGGCTGCGCGCGTGCCGCATTCCGCTCCGGCTTTCGGCGACAGGCCCACGTTTTACGCGCCAGACGGCGCTGATAGAAGCAATCTTATCCGGCCATGGCATCGGCCTCGCGCGCCACTCGCTGATTTCGGAAGAACTGAAAAGCGGCCGTCTTATCGCCCCCTTCGGCTCACCGCAGCCGACTGCGAGCCGTTACCACCTGCTGACCAGTCCTGACAGGCGGCGGCTGCCGGAGGTCGCATCTCTACTCGCTCTGTTGCGCGAGGATATACGCTCCCTCGAAGCCGCCGCCTGAACACGCCCGTCCCACCTCAGGCGCGTTCCCTTTGCAACTCTCTGGCCGCGTAGATGTTATCCGGCCGTGGCAGGCCATAATGGTCGCGCAGCGTATCGCCTTCGTAATCTTCGCGGAACAGGCCGCGCCGTTTCAGGATCGGCACCACCTCATCCACGAAGATATCGAACCCGCCATTCAGCCATGGCGGCATGATGTTGAAGCCATCGGCGGCGCCCTCGCGGAACCAGGTCTCTATCCAGTCCGCCACCTGTTCCGGCGTTCCGGAAATCACCTTGTGGCCGCGCCCGCCGGCAAGCCGGTGCAACAATTGTCGGATCGTCGGGTTTTCCCGGTCTATGACATCGAGGACCAGCTGATGGCGGCTGCTATCCGCCTGCGCGCGCGTCGCCTCGACGGCCTCTATTGGCAGCGGCTGGTCAAGATCGGCCGATGACAGGTCTATGCCTGTGATGCGCTGCAATTGCCCGAGCGAAAAGGCCGGCTGGATGAGATCGTTGAAGGAGGCCTCAAGTTTGCGCGCCTCCTCCTCGGTTGAGGCGATAAAGGGGCTGATGCCAGGCAGGATTTTAACATGGGCGGGATTGCGACCTGTGGCGGCAACACGTCTCTTGATGTCAGAATAAAAAGACCGCGCACTCTCCAGAGTTTGATGCGCGGTAAAGATTGCCTCAGCATAGTGAGCCGCAAAACCACGGCCCTCCTCCGAGGAGCCGGCCTGCACATAGACCGGCCGGCCCTGGGGTGAACGCGGCAGGTTGAGCGCGCCCCGCACCCGATAAAATTCCCCATCGTGATTGGCGGGGTGGATGCGGTCTGTCTCGGCAAACAGACCGCTTTCCTTGTCGGCGACGATGGCATCGTCTTCCCAGCTGTCCCAGAGCTTCGTCACCACATCGACGAACTCGATGGCCTGACGGTAACGGTCGGCATGCGGCGGATGTTTCTGGAGATTGAAGTTACCGGCCGCAGCATCCGCCGAGGTCGTGACGATGTTCCAGCCAATCCGGCCGCCGCTGATATGATCGACGGACGCAAACAGCCGCGCGAGATTGTAGGGCTCGTAATAGGTGGTGGAGGCCGTGGCGATGAAACCGATCTTTTCGGTGACGGCAGCGAGCGCCGAAAGCATGGTGATCGGCTCCAGCCGGTGGCGGGCGGCATAGCGGATATTGGCATCCAGCACCGGCGCATCGGCAAAGAAGATGGCATCCAGTTTCGCCGCTTCGGCCTTGCGGGCGATATCCTGATAGAGCTTTATATCGGTGACGCGATGGGGCTCCGAATCCGGATGCCGCCATGCAGCCTCATGATGTCCGCCAGGATAGATGAAGGCATTGAGAACCAGCTTTTCGGATTTTCTGCTCATGGAAATAACCTCTTATTCGCTCTGATGCGGCTTGAAACCGAAGGAGGCTCAGGCCTCCTTCGTCACCCAGGCTTTGGCGAGATTGCCGCTCAACCCCTCTGCGCCGGTCGCGTAGTCCTTGATGCGCACGCTGCCGACGACCGGCTGGATGGGAGAGACGAGATTGATGACGGGAAGATCCCTGGCGACAACGGCCTGAAATTCCTTGAAGAAAGTCGCGCGCTTTTCGATATCCGGCTCCACTGCCGCCGCTTCCAGCAGCCGGTCCACCTCCGGATTGGCGTAATGGCTGGCATTGGAGAACGGCAGGCCGATCTTGAAGTTCTTGCTCCAGTAGACGCGCTGCACACCGGCTGTCGGATCGAAAGTGTTGGAGAGGGATTCCACCGAAAGGTCCCAGGCGCGGTCGGTATAGACGACCTTCACATAGGTGCCGAAATCGAATTTCTGGATATCCGCCTCGATGCCGATTTTCGACAGCGCCTGCGCGATGAAATCCGAATAGGTCTGCGGATTGAACGGGTTGGTGGTAACTCTGAGCTTGAAGCGCTTGCCGCCGTCCTTGCGCGGAAAGCCTGCCTCATCCAGCAATTTCTCCGCCTGCGCGACGTCGAACTTGGCAAAACCGATATCCGCATTGTGGAACTTCGCAAGGCCGGGGCTGATCGGCGTCGGCGACGGCACGGCATAACCATAAAGCACGGTATCGATGAGCGCCGGAACGTCGATGGCATGGGCGATGGCCTGCCTGACCTTCAACTCCTTGAGATATTCGTTCTCAAGGTTGATGACGAGCTGGTTCTGCTGGCCGGCATAGGCATAGATGCGGTCATCCACCTTCAGCGTCGGAATGGATTTCAGCCGTTCCAGATCGGCAAGCGCGACCGGGTTGGGGCCGATGTCCCCTTCCCCGGTTTCCAGTGCGGCAGCACGGGCACCCGCATCGTTGATGAGGCGGATGATGACGCGGTCGAGATGAGGGCGCGGCGCGTCCCAATAATCGGCATTTTTCTCCAGCAGGATATGACTGCCCGGCACCCATTCCTTCAGCACGAAGGGACCGCTGCCGATGATCTGGGCGGGCTTCGGATTATCTGTCGGCTTGAAGGTTTCGAAAATATGCTTCGGCACGATTGGCGATTCCGACGAGGCAAGCGCGGTGATCAGGCCCGGGGCGGGCTTGGAAAGCTTCACCTTCGCAACCAGCGGATCTGATATATCGACGCTTTCAACGTTCGAGAACGTCGCCCGGCCGCGCGGATGCGCCTCTTTCAGCCGCAGGATGGAGAATTCCACATCCGCCGATGTCACAGGTTTGCCGTCATGGAACTTCGCATTCGGCTGCAGATGGAAGACATATTCCAGCCCGTCGGCCGAAACGCTCCATTCCCTAGCAAGACTTGGCTGGGGCGACAGCTCGTAATCATAGGTCAAAAGCCCGTCGTAAATTTTCGAACCGATGAACTGTGGGCCGCCCGCACTGGTATTGATGGCCACGAGCTGGGTCGGTTCAGGGAAATATACGATCTTCAGCGTGCCGCCCGAAACGGGCTCTTCGGCAGCGGCGAAAGAACCGCCCGGAAGCGCAACGAATGCGCCGGCGGCAAGTGCAATCTTATGAAACTGGCGTCTGGAAATGGTCATGTCTGTCTCCGAAAAAATCCGATGTGCGGGAGCGGCAACTCAATGCAACTGTGGGAACCCGTGGCGCTCGGCGAGGATTTGCAAAATGCGTTTGGTGTCCTGAATGAAGTGCGTATCGCCCTTTGCCGCGGCGTCAGCGGGTGCCTCGCCGGCAAAGACGAACAGCGGCAGCGACTGGTTTTCTTCACCCACGGCGGCGATGACCGCCTCACGCGGGCGCTGAAAACCGACGCGGCGGATATCGATCTGCCCCGCTAGGTCTGGAAAGGCGGCAAGCAGACCCTCGATCTGGTTACAATGCGGGCAGACGAAGCGGACACCCGGGTGCTTGGGGTCTTCAAAACCGGGGGAGATCAGAAAAAGCGTGTCCTTGGCCATGGCATCCATCATTTGCGGGTGAGATTTCCAGTTCACAGTGCAGGCAGCCAAAGCGTGGGTCCAGAAAGCAATTCTTGCTTTGAAACGAAGAATTGCTTTGCGTTAAATTATTGATGAAATTGATTTTTTTGAAATTTCAAATGCCGGCATCGCTGTTCCTGCCGGCCTGTTCCAAAAGCAATGTTTTTCCCGAAAATACCATTATCACGCGACAGCGAAAAAAGGCCGGACAGCAATTTTCAGCAATAAAAAACCCGACAGAATTGCCGGGTTAGAGTTGATGAAGAAGATCATAGACCGCTCTACCGTCATGCCGGGCTTGTGTAACCCGCAATATCAGATGGCAGGACGAGCCTTTTTCCGGGATTAGCTGGGAATATCCTGTATCCTGCGGTTAGAGCCTTGTTTCCATGATAGTTTTCTGGATCGGCT
>NZ_SGNY01000015.1 GCF_007002745.1 Martinezella rhizogenes
AACAAATCCATCATCTGCCATGCAAATCTCCAGATAGTCCTGGAAACCTTCTCGCACACGCAGCAAGCCTCAAAATACAGCCAATCCAATGGGGCGGAGACGGCGCTTACGCTTCTTCTTTTGTATCGCCCCAAAGGTGAGGCGCGGCATCGTGGAGCAGCCTGATTGGCTCAATGGCCAGCAGCTCACACAGATGGATCAACCGTGTCGCGGTCAAGTGGGATGTAGCACGCTCATAGCGTCCATAAACCTGTTCGGCGATTCCGACCATGCCGGCCAGCGTTTCGCGGGAAAGACCGGCGGCCTTCCGCTCTCTTCGGATACCGGAGGCAAGAGCACCCTCCAGCGCGGCAAAATCCTGAACGCCGGCAAATCCCGGTCTACGAAAGACGGGTTTGCTGTTTCCAGCTTCCAGAGTTTCGACCAGGCCGCGCGCTTTGATCTCTTGTCCAAGTCTCTCAGCCTTTGATCCCGTCATGCCTGGGAATCCTCTGTTGAGGCCTTGAGCAGATCGGCAAACAGCTCCTTGTCGGCATCGCGGGTGAGGAAACCAGGCAGTTCGCGGCGCAGCCATTCACCGAGGCGTTTCGAGAATTCGCCATCACGATCCTCGCCGAGGCGATGCAGCACCAGCGCGCCAAGCAGAACCTTGCGCCGAGTATCGTCCTTGCGCTCCTGTTTGCCGAGACGGGCTTTGAGGGTTTTGCGCTGGGCCTCGATCTGGGCGAGGCGTTCCTCGATGCTCTTGCGTACCATCGGGATGTTCCTTTCACTTTTTCGTCGCGTTGGATGCTGGCTTGAGATGGATGAGGACGCCTTTCTGCGTCTTGCCGGAGCGGTCGATGTCGAATTTTCCCGTTGCTTCGACGAGATCGCTGAGGCGTGCAAAGCCATAGTTTCTGGAATCGAATTCGGGGGACTGCTTTGCAACATGACTACCGACAGCACCGAGATTGACCCAGCCATCTTCGTCGGCGGTGGCGATGACGGCTTTGGTCAGCATGCCAATCAGGGCCTTGTCGATTTTGCTTTTCTGGGGCGCCGCCGGTTCGACCGGCGTTGTCGGCGCCGGCCTTGTCGCTGGGACCGGGATTTCCTTCGCGGCCGCTTTCGTCACTGCCGCTCGTCCAGGCGTTGGTGCGGGTTCGGCAGTTGCCAGGTCTTCGACCGACGCATTGAGCACGTCGAAATAGACGAACTTGTCGCAGGCGGTGATGAACGGGCGAGGGGTCTTGCGTTCCCCAAACCCATACACCGTCACACCCTGTTCGCGGATCCTCGCAGCTAGACGCGCAAAATCACTGTCGCTGGAGACAATGCAGAAGCCATCGAAGCGTCCGGTATAAAGCAGATCCATGGCGTCGATGATCATCGCGCCATCGGTGGCATTCTTTCCTGTTGTATAGGCGAACTGCTGAACCGGTTGGATCGAATGTTCGAGCAGGCATTCCTTCCAGCCATTGAGGTTGGGTTTGGTCCAGTCACCGTAGACGCGCTTGACGCTGGCTGTGCCGTAATTGGCTATTTCGGCAAGAAGGCCGTTGACGATCTTCGGTGTTGCGTTATCGCCGTCGATGATCAGTGCTAGCGTTCCCGCCCGATCTCCAGCCTCGTCATGAACTATTCTTCGCATCCGTTCACCCCCGATTTGCCCGCAAGAATATCCAATTCCGCGAGTGCCTCAAGAGAAAATGTGCAATTCCAGGTTATCTTGATCTGTATTATGTGCTTCACATTGGCAAAATTCACGGACCAGATTCCCTCCACTGTAGGTGACCAAAAGTGCTGTACCGCGGCCGAGTAAGCGAAGCGATCGAGGTTACAAGGGCGCACTTACGACTTGCTGCGCAAGTCAGTGCTTGGTATCGTTCGATAAGTTTGGAGAATACCGTTTGGCAATCTACCATCTCAGCGCAAAGCCTATCTCGCGGTCATCCGGCCGCAGCGCTGTGGCCTCGGCGGCTTATCGTTGTGCCGTTCGCATTACCAATGAGCGCGATGGCCTTGTTCATGACTTCACTCGAAAAGAAGGCGTGAAGCATACCGAGATTGTGTTGCCGGAAGCCGTTTCGGCCGATTGGGCTCTGGATCGTTCGGCCTTGTGGAATGCAGCTGAATTTGCGGAGAAGCGCAAAGACGCTCGTGTCGCTCGCGAATTCGAGATTGCGCTTCCGCATGAACTATCGGCGGATGGGCGATTGGAGGTTGCGCGAACGTTCGCTCAGGATTTGGCGAACCGCTATGGTGCAGCGGTGGATTTTGCGATCCATGCGCCGCATGAGCAGGGCGACATCCGGAATTACCATGCTCATGTGATGATGACGACGCGGCAGGTTGGCGAAGCCGGCCTGGGTGAGAAGACGTATCTTGAGCACAAGAACGCACGGCTGTTGTCGGATGGCATGGCGACGACCGACATGCAGCTTCGCGATATAAGGCAATCATGGGAGAGCATCGCCAACAGCCAGCTTCAGCGTGAGGGCCTAGATATTCGCATCGATCATCGATCACATGTGGAGCGTGGCATTGAGCTTTCACCCACCGAGCATATGGGCGTGCATGCCTCGCAGATGCAGCGGCAGGGGATGACGGTCGAGCGGACGCGGCTGGACGACGAGGCGGCGCAGCGCAATGCCGAGCTGATCCGCGAAAAACCGGAACAGGTTCTGACGCTAATCAGCAATGAGAAAAGCGTGTTTGACCCGCACGACATTGCGCGGGCGCTGCATCGCTATATCAACGATGATGCGCAGACATTCCAGAATGCCTTTGCGTCGGTGTTGGCTTCGCCGGCGCTGGTGGAGCTTCAAGCCGAGCGCGTCGATCAGGAGACGGGCGAGGTGTCGAAGGCGCGCTATTCGACGCGGGAAATGGTCGATCTGGAATTCGGCATGGCGCGATCGGCAGAGCGACTGCATCAAGCGCAGAGCCATGGTGTCGATCGGCGGCATGTTGGCCGCGCAATGGAGCGCCAGGATGCAGCGATCCGAAAAAGCTCTGGCGATCTTTCAGCAGGATTGTCCGACGAACAGCGTCACGCGATTGAGCATGTTGCAGGGCCTGAACGTATCGCCGCCGTGGTCGGGTTCGCCGGTGCTGGCAAGTCCACCATGTTAGCTGCGGCGCGTGAGGCATGGGAGGCGCAGGGCTATCAGGTTCACGGCGCTGCGCTTTCCGGGAAGGCGGCGGAGGGCTTGGAGGAAAGCTCCGGCATCCAGAGCCGCACCTTGGCGTCATGGTCCCGTGGTTGGGACAATGATCGGGGTACGATCGGCCGCGGCGACGTGTTCGTCATCGACGAGGCCGGCATGGTGGGAAGCCGACAGCTCGCCCGCTTCATCGGAGAGGCCGAGCAACGCGGCGCGAAGATCGTTCTGGTTGGCGACCATGAACAGCTCCAGGCGATCGGAGCCGGCGCACCATTCCGGGCTATTGCCGAGCAGATCGGCCATGCCGAGCTTTCCGACATTCGCCGTCAGCGTCAGGATTGGCAGCGGGAGGCGTCGGTTTCCTTCGCGACCCACAAGACGGCCGAGGGCCTTGCTGCGTATAGGGATCATGGTGATATTCATTTTGCGGCCAGCCAGGATGAGGCGCGAGCCGCAATCGTGAGGGATTATCTTGCCGACCGTGATGAGCGTCCGGACGGTACGCGTGTTGCCATGGCGCATCGGCGTGCCGATGTGCGGGCGTTGAACCAGGGCATTCGTGCCGAGCTTCAGGACAGCGATCGGCTGGGGCGTGGCGAGGAGGGTGGAGAGCTCACGTTTCAGACCAATGAGGGCAAGCGTGACTTCGCCCCCGGTGACCGGATCGTGTTCCTTGAGAACAGCCGCGATCTCGGCGTTAAGAACGGCATGCTTGGCACCGTCGAGCATGTCGAAGCTGGCAGGATCATTGCGCAGCTCGACGGCCGAGGCGGGGATAGCGTCAGCATTCCCACGGACAGCTATCAGGCGATCGACCACGGCTATGCGACGACGATCCATAAAAATCAGGGCGCGACGGTCGATCGCGCCTTTGTGCTGGCATCCACCACCATGGACCGGCACCTGACTTATGTCGCCATGACCAGGCATCGCGACGGGGCGCAGCTCTATGCGGCGCAAGACGAGTTCACCAATGCGGGCCGGTTGGTTGATCATGGCGCTGCGCCCTATGAGCATAATCCGGAAGCGCGCGAGAGCTATTTCGTGACGCTGGAAAACGACAAGGGCGATCAGCGCACGGTGTGGGGCGTCGATCTCAAGCGCGCCCTGCAGGAAGCCTCGCCCGCGATCGGAGACAGGATCGGCCTGCAGCATGAGGGGGCCACTCCTGTTACGCTTCCAGACGGCACGCAGACCGAGCGCAATTCGTGGCGTGTCGTGGAGGGTGGCGAGCTAGCCTGGCAGCAGCTCGAAAGCCGCTTGTCGCGTTCCGGCACGAAGGAAACCACGCTGGATTACATCAGCGACTTTGCCGAGCGGCGCGGGATTGCGGAACAGTTCGGGCTCAGAAGCGAGATCGAACTTGCTCCCACCCCAAAGCTGGCGCGGGAGGTTTCGTCTCGTGCGACCCATCCGGAACGGGAGCAGCAGGACCGGCCATCAGAGCGCAAGCATATTTACGAGGAACGTGCCGGCGATCTGGCCGGCCCTGTTCGCAACGAGGATCCTCGCAATGATCTCACCCCGAATACTGATGGCGATCGGCAGGACGGCTGGGAAGGGGAGAGGGCGGGTTCTCGTCGCGTCCTCTGGTCGGAGGTCATCTCGCGGGCTGGTGCCGGTGATGGCCGTGCAGCAGCCAGCGAAAAGCGCAATGCCTTGCAGCCGGAGGGGACCAAGCCAGCGCCGTTGGTGCTGGCGATCACCCGCCACGATCGCAGCATCGAGGATGTGGCCCGCGAAAGGGCGATGTCCATCATCGAGCAGAGATTCGATACGGTGGAGTCTATATCGCGGCACGTCTTCCGTGATCCGGCCGAGGTGACTGGCCGGTTGCGCACCGCCATCACCGAGAAGGAGGGCAACGGCAAGATCATGGCGAAGGCCATGGCCGAGCAGCCGGAGCGGTTCGGGGAGCTACGCGGCAAGTCTGGCATGTTCGGGGACAACAAGGAGCGGAAAGAGGCGCTGCATTATGCCAGGGCGGTTTCCGCCCATATCGGTTATGTATCCGAAGCTTGGGAGCGCCGGCTTGGCGAGGAGCGAAGATCCGAAGAGTGGCAGCGCGAAAAGCGTGATGTGATCGAGGTTCCCGGTCTGACGCCGCGCAGCGCCGAAATCATCGCCCAGATCGAAAAGACGTCGGTCGAGAAGCGGGGCCATTTCATCGCGGAGCTGCGTTCGTCCCCCGAGGGTCAGACTGCGCTCGAGGAGGCTAAAGTGGTTGCCAATGCGCTCACGCAGCGGTTTGGTGATTCCGATCCTCGCAACTTCGCCAAGGAGCTCGAGAAGCGTCCAGAGCTGGCAAAGCAGGCCGAGCAGATCAAGACGACCGCCCGCATGGTAGAGCGCACGCGCGTTGCCGAGCTGACCCATGACCATACGCTGAAGCAGCAACTCACACGATCGCAGAGTCTAGGGTTAAGCCGGTAGGTGGGGAGCTGATGGAGCGGCCAATCGACTGTAGCTTTTTGGGAGGGTAACCCACGAAGTGTTTCTAGCTATGCTTGCAGTTTCCGCAATTTTCCTGCATTTTCTCACCGCACCTTGCCGAAAGGGTCATTTCAATGGGTGAGGATATTCTAACGATCCGGGAAATCGCAGAATACTTGAAGCTAAATGAGAAAACGGCTTACCGCCTCGCGGCAGAAGGCAAGATTCCAGGGTTTAAGGTCGGTGGTGCATGGCGCTTCCGTAAGGATGAAATTGAAAGGCTTACGAGAGGCCTTAGCGGGCGCGACGAAAGCGCTGGAGATACTTAATGCCGCGCATTTTCGACAACATTGAAACAGGCCTTCTGCCGGCATTGCGAAAGACCCTATCGATATCTGACCGCGGAGATTTCTGCGTAGGTTACTTTAACTTGCGTGGCTGGAAATCTGTAGATGATTTAGTTTCTGCGTGGCCAGGTGGAGAGGGCAATCAATGCCGCCTTCTCGTTGGTATGCAACGCCTGCCACAGGACGAACTTCGGATCGGTCTGGGGACCGGCAAGGAAGATCTTCAACTCGACAACCAGTCAGCGCTCCGATTGAAGAGGAAGCTAGCGGAAGAGTTCCGCGTTCAGCTGACTCTAGGCATGCCGAATAATGCCGATGAGGCCGGCTTGCGCCGACTTGCCAACCAGTTGAAATCAAAGCAAGTTACAGTTCGGCTTTTTTTGAAGCATCCATTGCATGCAAAGCTTTATCTACTTTTCAGGCCAGACCCAAATAACCCGATCACTGGCTTTCTAGGTAGCAGCAATCTTACCCTCTCCGGCCTTTCAAATCAGGGTGAGTTGAACGTCGATGTTCTTGATCATGATGCCACGGAGAAGCTTGCGAAATGGTTTGATGACCGTTGGTCGGACCGCTGGTGCATCGATATCACTCAGGAACTGATCGAGGTCATTGAGGAGAGCTGGGCACGCGAAGAAACTATCGACCCTTATATGATCTACGTCAAAATGGCCTACCATCTGGCGCAAGAAGCTCGCGCAGGCCTCAACGAATTTCGAATTCCACCTGAATTTGGAAAACGACTTTTCGCCTATCAGGAAGCTGCGGTTAAGATCGCCGCTCATCACCTGAACAAACGCGGCGGAGTCCTAATCGGCGACGTCGTTGGTTTAGGCAAGACGTTGATGGCCACTGCGCTCGCGAAAATCTTTCAGGATGATCACTTCACCGAGACACTTATTATTTGCCCCAAGAATCTGGTCAAGATGTGGGAAGGTTACGTCGCCGAATACCGCCTTCTCGCAAAAGTGCTTTCGGTAACGAAAGTTACGCGGGAATTGCCAGAACTTCGAAGGTATCGCGTTGTATTAATTGATGAAAGCCATAACCTTCGAAATCATGAGGGGCGAAGATACCGTGCAATTCAAGAGTATCTCAGAGAGAACGAGAGTCGTTGTATTTTACTTTCTGCAACGCCGTATAATAAAACTTACAGAGACCTCTCAAGTCAACTTCGTCTTTTCATTCCTGAAGAGCAGGATATTGGTGTTCGTCCGGAGAGGTTGCTACAAGACATAGGGGAAACGGAGTTTATTCGTCGTCATCAGTGCCCCGTGAGATCTCTCGCTGCTTTTGAAAAGAGCGATCATGCTGATGACTGGCGGGAGTTAATGCGGCTATACATGGTCCGCCGGACACGAACATTTATTCAAGACAACTATGCCCAGATCGACCCTTCGAATAATCGGAAGTTTCTGACTTTCGAAGATGGTTCGCGGTCCTACTTTCCGGAGCGGGTGCCGCGGACGCTCCGGCTTAAAATCAACGATAAAGATGCCGGTGATCAGTATGCAAAGCTTTATTCCGCGCCAGTAGTGGACGCGATAAATCTCATGCATCTACCACGCTATGGTTTGGGCAATTATGTCGCACCGAAACCTCACAAGCCGCCGACGCCAAACGAAGCGAAACAGCTCGACGACCTCTCTCGTGCAGGCAAACGTCTCATGGGCTTTTGCCGTACTAACTTGTTCAAACGGTTAGAAAGCAGTGGCGAGGCGTTCCAACAATCATTAGAGCGACACGTCCTTCGAAACTATATCTTCTTGCATGCCATCGATAATAACCTTCCTCTACCGCTTGGCACGCAGGATGCGGGACTTTTGGACACTGCGAACTACGACGAAGATGTCGATGATCAGAGTGCAGATGCCGAGCTTTTCGCGGAGGGCGAAGACGAAAAGGTTCAGGACGCTATTATTCTTGAATTGCACGGCGAGGCAGCCTTTAAGGCGCGCGCAGCGGAAACGTATGGCCTTTATGCGAACCAATATAAGAAACGGTTCAAGTGGCTGCGGCCGGACTTGTTTGTTGCTCAGTTAAAGAAGGACTTAGTGGCCGATAGTGCCCGGCTTTTGAAAATTATTGACGATTGCGGCCAATGGGATCCTTCAAAAGACGCTAAGTTAGCGGCTCTGTCCGATTTGTTGACGAAGAAGCATCCTGGAGAGAAGGTTATGATCTTCTCACAATTTGCCGACACGGTTCGTTATCTTGAGCGCCAGTTAAGGGCAAAAGGTCTCAAATCACTCGCTGCAGTATCGGGGGAAACGTCGGATCCAACAGAATTTGCATGGCGGTTTAGTCCCGGCAGTAACAATAAGCGTAGCACAATCAAACCTGATGATGAGTTGCGTATTCTGATCGCTACCGATGTGCTCAGCGAAGGCCAGAACCTTCAAGATGGTGCAATTCTGGTGAACTACGATCTGCCCTGGGCGATTATTCGTCTTATCCAACGCGCAGGCCGCGTCGACCGCATAGGGCAAAAGGCAGAGAAAATCCTCTGCTACTCCTTTCTCCCCGCCGATGGAGTCGAACGCTTGATTCAGCTGCGTTCACGTGTCCGTCAGCGGTTGAAAGAAAATGCCGAGGTCGTGGGTACTGATGAAGCGTTCTTCGAAGATGAAAGTGAGCGCGAAGAGCTGGCCGATCTTTATAATGAGAACGCAGGCATTTTGGACGGTGAAGCTGATACAGAGGTAGATCTTGCCTCGTACGCCTATCAAATTTGGAAAAATGCGATCGACGCGAATCCGAGTTTGCAAAAATCGGTGCCCGAGCTTCCCGCCGTTGTGTACTCCACCAAGGCATACACTCCTCAGGACGGCCGTCCGCAAGGTGCTCTAGTATATATGCGGACAGGGCAAGGTAATGACGCCCTCGCCTGGGTTGATCAGGAGGGGATTAGTGTAACTCAGTCTCAGTTTGAGATTTTAAAAGTCGCTGCCTGCGAGCCAAATACGCCCGCCCTACCCAGGCAGGAAGAGCACCATCTGATGGTTGCCAAGGGCGTGGAGCACATTGCGACAGAAGAGAAACAGGTTGGTGGGCAGCTCGGACGGCCATCTGGTGCTCGGTTCCGCACTTATGAACGCCTGAAGCGTCATGCTGATAAAGTAAAGGGATCTCTTTTTGACTTGCCGGAACTCGGCAAAGCCATTGAAGAGATATACCGTTTTCCATTTCGCCAATCTGCAACCGACACCTTAAATCGACAGCTAAAGTTGGGCATTAATGACGATAAATTAGCCGAGCTGGTTTTGGCCCTTCGAGAAGAAGATCGGCTTTGTTTGATACAGGATGAGGAAAATTCTGGTGAGCCGCAAATTATTTGCTCACTTGGGCTTGCGCGTCTGACGGCATGATGAAGGGGATGGGGATGAACTTTAACGCAGATGGCGCCAAGAAATTACTTGAGCAATTTAAGTTCGAAGAGCTTTTTGTCGAGGAACTCGGCTGGGATCGGCACGGAGCCGGCCTGTCCGTTACAATCTCGAACACAACGTTTGATCTCAAGGCCGTGGCTGAGAAGCGTGGAATGGTCGCCTGGGTTTGCCGGGTCACAGGCGAGGATCGAATTCCAGACCGCGCCACACGAAAGAAAATCGAAATCTCGGTTTCTAAGACGACCCTTGAGCATCTAATTATCTTTATCGATGGGAAGCGTGCCGAGCAAATATGGTGCTGGGCGCGTCGAGAAACCGGAAAGCCAACCTCGGTTCCAGAGCACTTCTGGTATGCGTCATCCGGTAATCGAGGCTTTTTGCAAAAGCTGGAAGCTATCACTTTCACACTTTCCGAGGAGAGTAGCCTTACGCTGGTCGATGTCACGGCCCGTGCCCGTGCTGCTTTCGACGTCGAACGCGTTACAAAACGTTTCTACGATCAGTTCACCAAAGAGCACACGGCCTTCTTGGGTTTCATCAGCGGCATCACTGAGGTTGCGGATAAGGAATGGTACGCCTCGCTGATGCTTAACAGACTGATGTTCATCTATTTTATGCAGCGGAAAGGCTTCTTGAATAGTGAGCGCGATTACCTGCGTGATAGGTTGACACGTTGCCAACGAGAAAACGGTCAAGACAAATTCTATTCGTTTTATCGATACTTTCTTCTGCGTCTGTTTCATGAAGGACTAGGGGGTAGAACCAGAAGCCCCGAGCTCGACAAGCTCCTTGGCCGAGTGCCATATCTGAATGGCGGGCTTTTTGAGAAGCACTCCATTGAAGAACGTTGCCCAGATATCAAGATTCCAGACGAAGCCTTCATCCGCATCTTCGCATATTTTGACCGCTACCAATGGCACCTTGATGAGCGCCCATTGCGCAATGATGACGAGATCAATCCAGATGTTCTCGGCTACATCTTTGAAAAATACATCAACCAGAAGCAGATGGGTGCATATTATACGAAGGAAGATATTACTGAGTATATCTCTAAGAGCACAGTAATCCCCTTTTTACTCGACGCTGCCAAAAGCAAATGTCAGGTGGCTTTTGATAACCCGGGTGGCCCGACGATCTGGGATCATCTGAGAGATGATCCAGACCGATATATTTTCTCCACCGTTAAACATGGGATTGAGCGCGAGCTCCCTCCCGATATAGCTGCCGGTATCAATGAGGTCGGACAACGCTCCCAGTGGAATCGTGCTGCACCAGCGGACTTTGGTTTACCGACCGAAATTTGGCGGGAGGTAGTAGCTCGGCGGATCCGCTACGCAGAAACTCGCGCAAAACTAGAGGCGGGAGAGGTCCGTGAGATCAACGACCTCATAGCCCTCAACATCGATATTCGGCAATTTGCCCACGATATAATTGAGCGGTGTGAAGGCCCGGATCTGTTGCGGGCAATCTGGACGGCGATTGAAAGTGTAACTGTGCTTGATCCGACATGTGGATCAGGTGCTTTCCTATTCGCCGCGCTTAGTATTCTAGAACCGCTTTACGAGACCTGCCTCGGGCGAATGGAAGCATTTGTCGCCGATCTTGAGCGGTTAGATGAGGGGTTTGCGCCAAAGAAGTTTGAGGATTTCAAGGCTATACTCGCGAGGGTAAACGGGCATCCCAATGCCCGCTACTTCACTCTGAAGAGTATCATTCTGAACAATCTGTTCGGCGTCGATATCATGGAGGAAGCCGTTGAGATTTGTAAGCTCCGGCTATTTCTGAAGCTTGCAGCTCAGGTAGACCCCGACCAGAAAGCCGGGAATCTTGGTATCGAACCCCTCCCTGATATTGATTTTAACATTCGTGCTGGCAACACATTGGTCGGTTATGCGACGCTGTCTGAAGTTAAGAAATCTCTAAATAGCAAATTCGACTTCGAGAATTCTCTCGATACTGTCACGAAGGAGGCCGCTGACCTTCAGCATGTTTTTGATGCGTTTCGAGCCAAACAAATACAGGGCGATGGTACGGTCCCTTTAGATAACAAAACCGATCTCAAAGGCCGGTTGGCTAAATTGGAGAACGATCTTAATCGGAATCTGGCTTCGGAATCAGGGGTGAAGAGCGGCGACCAGATTGGATATGAAAAATGGTTGAAGGCGCACGCGCCGTTTCACTGGTTTCTTGAATTCTACAAGATTATGGATCAGGGCGGTTTCGATGTAATTATTGGTAATCCGCCATATGCAGAGATACCTCGCGATTTGGATCGTCCATTGTTGCGTCGAACGTTCAGTACCGCGTTAGAACGGTGGAGCCGCGACGAAGATCTTTATACGCTTGTGGTTGAAAGAAGCTTGAAGCTTCTGAAGGCGTCTTCGGGCCAGTTTGGTATGATCCTGCCCCTTTCGGTTGCGTTTTCAACCAAAAGACCATTCTTGGAATTGCGTAGAATTCTTAGTGTGGAGGGTACGTTCGCTGCATGGTCACATTTCGATCGGATACCAAGTGCCTTGTTCGGTAACGAAGTTAGGACCAGGTGCTCAATAACGCTTTTTTCCCGAGCCAAATCCTCGTCACCTCGCCGGAATGCTACTACAGCGCTAAAGCGCTGGAACGCAGAATCGCGCGATCAGCTTTTCTCCACGCTGGGATATTCTGAGTTCGATAGCGAGATGCTCACCCGTGTTCCGAAGCTAGGAAGCGAGGCACAGGCAAAGACCCTTGAACATTTAAACTCGCGCAAGCTACCTCTTGGCATGGAACTGAGAGATTCCATTTCGTTCTCTACACTCGCAGCTGCGGCTCCAAAATTCCCACAACCAGCAGTGTATATCGGTGGTACTGCTTATAATTGGTTTCCCGTTTGGCGAGACATCCCACAGACCACTGATATGAACGGCAAACCCTCGCTTCCAGCTCGAACTGCGGGATATAGATTTAGGACACATGACGAAGCAAACATCGTTTTTGCGCTGCTTGGTAGCTCGCTTGGCTATTGGTGGTGGTCAGTCGCCTCTGATGGGTTCAATCTGAAAAAGTGGCTCCTTGACAGCTTTCCGATTTCTCCCGCTGTTTTTTCTGCCAAGACGAGATCCGAGCTAGCAATTCTTGGTGCTGAATTGCGCGATGAGCTTAAAAAACACTACGTGTATAAAGATAATAGAGGGCGGATCGGAAATTACTTTTTGCCGGGGTGCTCTAACCAGATAATTGCCATTGATGACGCGATCGAACGGGCTGGTATCGGGATCGTGCCAGGCTTCTTTGCCGATATACGAGAGCATAATGCTATTTTTGCTCGATCAGGATTAGCTGAGGGTGAGGACGAAGAAGTTTTGGGCGAAGATTAACAGTTGGAGGCGTTCTGATGCGCCTATTCGAAAAAGCTGCCCAGCCAAGAGGACTGGGTCTACGACGCTCGCCTAGCAGTGTTCAGCCCAAAATATAGGTTCGGCGCTATTTATTCAGAAAAGAGGATGGATCGGAAGCCAAACCATCCTCGCCGTACATCTTAGCAAGATCGCTTCCACTTTTTATTTTGCAGCGCGGAACAACCGAGGCAGATAGTGGATGTAATAGCCTTTTTGCTGAATTTCAGCGATGACGGCTTTCTCGTCTTCGAGGCCAAATCCAATGCGGGCACGAATGCCGCTTTCGAAGCTCTTCCAGTAAGACCACTTCTGATCCTTGGGAAGGTTGGTGCCGGCGCGGTCTCCGGTCAAGGCGATCGTTCGCCCTCCGGCGCGGTGCGCATGAAACATGAACGAGCCGGATTTGTCGTAGCGTGTCGCCCGCGTAAATACCGCAGAATTCACTTTCACGTTCTGCTGGGCGATGACGTAACCGGCTGCGGCCATCACCTGACGGGTCATATGGCCAATCATCTGCTTCCAGCGGTCCTCGGTCAACGTATCGACGTCAGCTTCGAAATTTTGGAGCAACGACTCCTCGACTCCTTCAACGGCCGGTTTGCCGAGATCGGATGCGGTCTTCATACGCAGAACGGTTTCGTAGTCATTGAGAAAGGCCCAAAGGCGCTGGCCCAGATCCGTGTTAAACAGCGACGAGAAAGTTTCAGGAACATAGGTAAGCATGCAGCCCTCCGTTGCTTTAGACACGCCATATATGGCGTCTACTAAACAAATTGTCAAGGAGGGCGTGCCGCAGCCTTTTGTCGGCCTACATCACAAATACTGGGCGAGGAAACTCTCGACATAGGCAATCATATCGGTGACATCCTGCGGCTGAAACTGGCCTGGGTTGCCGTGGGCGGCATTGTTGCGGATATCCGCCATGGCGGTGATGCGCTTCTGTGTGAGGAGGTTGTAGACCCCGGCCTTGGTCAGGTCGGCATTCATCTTGTTCAAGCTGCCGGGAGCGATCGCAGCCTTTGAACACATGTCCCGCATGGCTGTTTCCAGAACCACGCCGGTGATTACGGCTGCGGCCGTAGCATAGCCACCAGCTAGAAGCTCACGTGCCTGGTCCAGCTCGGTATCGAAAACCTCTGCTTGTACGAGCTGGCGCACCGACGTCATAAACCCGCCCTCGAAGTCTTCCTTCGCGGCCAGATAAATGGCTTTCAGTTCCTTCGTCATCTCGTAGTTGGTGCGATATGCGCGAGGCTCCTCGCACTTAAGAAAAGCCTTCAGGTGAACCGAGTCCGCACCGCAGGCTAACGAGAGAAGGTGGCGGGCCTTGACCTGCCAATTGAGCAATTTCTCACTATCGACGCGATCGCCGGCGAAATATTCGGAGTGCTCATAGCGTTTCGTCGCTTCGACTTCTCCGAGCTGCGTCTCAAGGTCTTCGAAGCGTTTCACCAGTACTGCTGTATTTGCCATGCCCGTCCCCGTGTTGGTCTTTCATAGTCCGTTGTGTCGAATTCACAACTGCAATCTTGCGGGATGCCCTATATGTGATAATGTCCTTTATCACATATAGGGGAGGGGTTATGGCGCGACACTTACGGACGAATATCGAGATCGACAATTTCATTACGAAAGTCATTGCCGAGGCCAATCACCACGCGCCGAATGTCGCTGCGATCATAATGCCTCTTTCGAGTGCCGTAAGAGCGCGGTTGAATCTGGCAGTTGATAAAGTCGAGGTTTACGAGCGAAACGGCAATCTGGCGAGGACATGCTGGGTAACGATTGGCGGCAGCCGATACACATTCACGTACAATTACAGTTCGGGCCAGATTGATCTCAAAGCCGGGTCTTTGCAGGGGATGCTTAGGTCAAGTTTTGACAACCACACTCCTCACGCTGCAATCTTACTTCAAGCTGCACGGCTTTGAATTTGCTCGAGTTGCTTAGGGGGCAGGATGACCGATTTTTCAAAAAAATCAGATGGTGAGATCGATCAGTGGATCGTAAACTTTGAAAAGCAGAGCCGGACAGACGCTCCCCTTTATTTCGAACTCCTTGAGGAGCGCGGCCGTCGCTCCGGCAAGCGACAGGGGCTCGATCTTGAGAAATCACTCTCCGCCCTAAAGCAGGCGGCGATTTCAGGGATCTGCATCACCTATGGCGACCTGGCAAAAGCAAGCGGCGTCGAGTGGAGCAAGGCGCGGCATCAGATGAACGGAAAACATGGTCATCTGGATCGGCTTCTGGAAATCTGCCATGCGCGAAAATTACCGTTGCTGACTGCGATCTGCGTCAACCAAAGCGGCCTGCAGGATGGAGAGCTGGAGAAAAATGCCCTTTCCGGTTTTGCCGAAGGCTCGCGGCGGATTGGTCGCTCCTTTGCGGATGAGCTGGTGTTTCATCATGCTTGCCGTGAGGAGTGCTGGACTTGGGGCCGGGCGCAATGAGCTTCGTCATTGCCTCCGACGCGGAGATATTGCCGGTCGCAATTGCGAAGAGCGCAGAGCGGGTGCGCATGCGGTTCCTTGAATTCTTCACCGCCCGGATTCGTAATCAGAATACCCGCCGATCTTACCTCAAAGCTGCTTCAGAATTTTTAAGCTGGTGCGATGCGCGAGGCGCTCGCTCGCTCGACACGATCACCCCTATTCATGTTGCCGGCTGGGTCGAGGAAATGACGCACACGCATTCGGCGCCGACCGTCAAACAAAGGTTGGCGGCGGTGCGACACCTGTTCGACTGGCTCGTCACCGGACAGGCTATGGCGTCCAATCCCGCCCATTCTGTACGCGGCCCCAAGCACTCTCGTAAACGCGGTAAGACCCCTGCCCTCTCGGCCGAGGAAGCCCGCCAGCTCCTAGACAGCATTTCCACTGAAACATTGATCGGCAAGCGTGATCGCGCCCTGATCGGACTCATGACCTACACGTTCGCCCGCATTGGTGCCGCGACGAGCATGGAGGTGCGCGACGTATACAGCCAGAACCGCCGGTTATGGGTTCGGTTGCACGAAAAAGGTGGCAAGCAGGTTGAACTGCCCTGTCATCATTCGCTTGAAGCCTACCTGGACGACTTTATCGAGGCGGCTGGCCTGCAGGATATGCCCCGAGCGCCCTTGTTTCAGACCATCCGGCGCGGCACCGCTCACTTCTCCGGCAATCCTTTGCCCCAGGCTAACGCTTATGCAATGATCCAGCGTCGTGCAGTCGCGGCAGGCATCAGTACGGCCGTGTGCAATCACACCTTTCGGGCGACGGGTATCACCGCCTACCTGAAAAACGGTGGAACGCTGGAAAAGGCAGCCAATATTGCTAATCACTCATCTACACGGACCACGCAGCTTTATGATCGCCGAAGTGATGATGTAAGCTTAGATGAAATCGAGCGGATTTTGATTTAAGAAATCATTTGTGGAGTAGTTGGGCTGTGGCAAAGTTAAATCACAATAGACCAACACTTCGCCTCCTGGACAACTATAGGCGTGAGCTGAGGTCGCAGGTACACGAATATAGAGGCTCCGAAGCAGTTTCGGCAAAATCGATCAGTGATAATAATCGCATGCCGGATGTGAGCCAGTCTGCGCAGAAAATTATTTTTTCCATGTTCGATGCCGCGGGGCTCTATTTTGAGGCGCTTTCAAATCTTCTGAAAACCTTGTCGCCCGATGCTGCGAAATCACTGCGGAAGAAGAAGGCTTCGTTGCAGACAGAAATAGAAGACGCCAAGTCGAATCTTACAAATGCATGCGTTGAGCTAGTGGTAGAAGCCATGCGTGAAAAATTGGAAGGCAAAAAAGGCGTCATAGACTGGCTAACCTGGTTCCAAGACGAGGCGCAACGCACAAACGATTACGGTCTGCTTGATATCATGGAAATCGGTATAAAGCCTGCCTTTCAAAGGATTGACGCCGCCATCGAGGGGGGCGCCTTCCGGCAGGATTTCAGCTCTGCAGGTCGCTGATGAGAGCGTCAATTTTTCCGCGAATATCATGATCGACTGAATTTACCTCCATTGCCCTCAAAAGATAATCCAGTACGTTTTGACGATCGTCGGGGGCAATGTCGGATAATGTCTTCGCTGATAAGTCGCGATTTAGAGCGGCAGCCTGGTCAGGGGAAATATAGCCGCCATCTTCAACGCTGAGAAAATCTTGCAGTTTCATTTTAGATGCTTTCTACAGTTCATAGCCACCCACGCTGGCGGGAAATTCTCTATGATTGCGCCTTATGTGGCGCAAACCTATCCCTTCCGCGATGGGAACGGCAAAATCGTTGATGCTTCACCTGTGGTGCGATCTGTCACGGTTTCACGCAGCTTCAGCCCTATGACTTCCGCATTTCTTGAGAACCATCCTGGCGGTAAGGCGGTAAGGTTTTCTATGTCGCCGGCCTTCATGGTGAATTCTACACTCAGGAGGTCGGATTTGCTGCGCACGGCAGAGTCGACGATCAGCTGCAGGGCGTTGGCAAGAACTGTCGGCTCCGAGATCGGCCAGTTCTTATCCAGAGGCTCTTCCCGGCTCCATCCCTTGGCGGAATACAGCTTATAAAGTGATGTCGCATGGTCTGCGGGAATGATATCCAGATCTGAAAGGCGCCGGATCTGCGCCTTTACCGAAACCCGCCAGCGCTCCTTCAGGGACAGCAGAGACGCAAGCGACGCGTTCTTTACCTCATAGGAATATGTTGTTGCGGGCATCAGGAACGCGCTGGCAAACCGAAACGCCTGGCGCTCGATCTCCTTGAGATCCTTCTTCAGCTCTTCCTCGGTAACATGGCGATGCAAAATCGCATGACCGAGTTCGTGCGCGGCATCCATCTGCCGGCGCGGGAACGACATCTTGTCCGTGGACAGCAAAATATGCGGCCGATTGCCTCCTTGAGCCCAGCTGCAGAGGCCATCCAGCTTTGACGTCCCCATCTCAATGGAACCGACAATGCATCCGACGCGCTCGAGCAGCGGCATCATATCAATGCAGGGTCCATCACCAACGCTCCAATGGGTGCGCAGGTCAGAGGCGATCTGCTCGATGTCCTCGTCGCGGAGCTGCTTATAGGACGCACCCTGCAATACGTCCGGAATATCGACCTCCGGGAAATCCACATAATGCTCCACGATACTGCTGATTTCCTGCAGCCAGTGCATCTGGGATTCCTGGTAGTTCAGATCTTTCACCAAGGTCGATGCCAAGGTGCGGTAAAAGAGAGGCCGGTCGCTGTTGGCGACCGGTCTAAGAAAAAACTCTCTGCGAACGTGAAGGTGAGCTGCCAACTCGGCTAAGGCATCGGCATCAGGGGCGCTGGTCCCGTCCTCCCAGCGGGTGACGGTGCTGGGGTTGACGCTGATCAGGGTGGCCAATGCCTTCTTGCTTAGAATTCTTCGTGCTGCTCTTGCCTCGACCAATCTTTCAGGGACGAACCCCGGGGTTCCTACACGCATGCATTTCCTTCCCCGGCTTTATCAGCACGGGTCACTTCGTATCTCTGTCGTTGTCATTGTCGCCATCAGGCCGCTCTGGTGGTACAAACGGTTTGATCGTTTTCTTCAAGCTGATGATCGGTTTCTTCGCACCAGTACCAGACGACAGCACCAGAGCGATTACCGGCTCATCGGCATAACCTTCAAGGTATTTGTCGAGCGGCTCGTAGAAAAGATATTGCTCGTACGCCGCATCGATCACACCGATGGCGAATTCGCTGATCTTTCCGCCCCGCTCACGGTCACGAGCGACAAGGAACAGCACAAAAATGTCGCCGATCTTGGGCCCTGTTCCGTCAAGGTCGAGGCGCGGGGAGAGGTAGTAGTTGAGCGTTACGCCAGCCTTGCGCGACACGTTTTTGACGGGCAGCGCTTTCGGCTCCGGCATGGCTGCAAGACCGAAGATGATCCCCTGCCCGTTTACCTCAAACCGCATGAAAGGCTGGAAGATCTTCAAATCGGTTAGTGGGATGATGCCGTTTTCGAGCAGCTTGCCACCGTGAAGTTCACAGGTTTCCCGAAACGCCTTCTCCATCATGCGAAAGCGGGCATGCCCCTCCAGTTCTCGGCTTGGCTTGGGGTCGAGGCCTGCGTGGTCGCGTACCATCGTAAAGGCCTTGAGTGCGGAAGCGCTCAACCGGTCTTCCAGATCGAGGAAGAGATTCTTGAACAAGGCCGGCGGGAACCGTCTTTTGATGTAGTGCTCCACAGTGCGCTCCGCGTCGAATTGCAAAATACAGGATTTATATATTAAAAAATTGCGTAAAGAGCAAGTGGGTATAATGATCCTCAACCTATCATCACCGGAAAACTCATGGGCACGTCCCCTCCGTGACCAGGCTCTATTCCGCCGCGGCTGTGCCGCAGCTCCACGGAACCCCGGTTCGGGGTTCCGCCGACGAGCGGTGACGATCCTTCGTGCATCCGGCATCCTTGCCGGGAGATGACGCGCGATTGCGCGAGTCCGTTTGCCTGGTGGTGGAACCGAGGGCCTTGCCCTTCTCGCCCCCAAAATAGCCTTCCGCCCAGCTTCCTCCACTGCGCTTGCGCTGCGTTTCGTGCAGCTGGTTCCCCGCGAAGGCTATTTTCCCCCTCCAACCCACCGCTCGCGCGGCCCCGGGAAGCAGGACGAGGTCCTGCTTCGCAGTCCAAAAAGGAAAGGACAAGGGAATGTGCGAACCTACTTTCGAGGAATGGTTTTTCAGCTTCGCGGGGGAGCTGGCGCGACTCAAGGGCGACTTGCCGGATTTCGATGCCGCCTATGACCGGTATTTTCCGGCCTACGAAGACGGCATTTGCGGCGGTACATGCGCCCGTCACGTCGCCGGGATCGGATCGGCCGCCGTCTATGCCGACGAGTGGGAGGACGCCTAATGATGCGCTTTGCCCCCTCACGCGAATTCTACATCCCGAGCGGTTCCGTGAAGATCGCCGACAAGGCCAGCGACGGCATTGTCTATATCTACACCAGCCATAAGGGACGACCCGCCGCCATGGCCTTCCACGGCAAGGCCGCAAAGCCCGACTGGCATCATAGCTTTGCCAGCACCGAGGCCCGCGAACACAAAATCCGCGAGCATTTCGAGGGGCGGCGGCGCTGGTCGGAATGGAAGCAGGAGCGTCGCGACGAACGCAAGAAACCGCACGGTTTCGAGACCGGCCATGTCCTTTATGCCTCATGGGGCTACGACCAGACCAACATCAATTTCTATCAGGTGACCGCCATCATCGGCGCACACATGGTCGAGGTCCGCGAGGTCGGACAAATCTCTGCCGACAATGGCGATGAACCATGGATGACCGGCAAGGTCGTTCCCCATCTCGACACCTTCACCGGCCAGCCCCTGCGCCGCCGCGTTAACGGGCGCTCCAAATCTGTGCGCATCGACAATGTGCGAACCGCCTTCCTTTGGGACGGTCGCCCGATCAACTGGACCGGCTACGCCTGACGGCCGCCTCCTCCCCCACTGATATTTTCCGATCACACCAACATGAGGACCAATCCCATGAAAGTTATCACCATGCCCGAAACTGCCGAAACCATCGCCATCGAGGTCGCCGCAGCGGCCCCGGTTACCTCCCTCATGCATGACACACAGCAGATTCCTCTTTCCAAGCTGGTCGCCAGTTCGAAAAACGTGCGCAAGCGCAATGCCGCCATGACCATCCCGGAACTTGCCGTCAGCATCGAGGCGCATGGCCTGATCCAGAACCTGACGATCAGGAAGACCGCTAGGGGCAATAAATACGAGGTAGTTGCGGGATCGCGGCGCTTTGCTGCCCTGCTCCACCTCGTCGCACAGGGCAAGATCGACAAAAGCGCTGTCATTCCTTGCAATCTGCGCAGCGGAGAGGCCAACGACACGGAGGTTTCCCTTGCGGAGAACACGCAGCGCGAGGCTATGCATATCGTCGATGAGATCATGGCCTATCGTCAGCTGATCGAAGAGGGGATGATCGCGGACACCATCGCCGCCCGTTTCGGCCAGTCGGTTGTGACCGTGCGCCAGAGGCTCAAGCTCGCCAATCTCTCCCCTAAAATTCTGGGGGTTTTGCGCGAGGATGGGATGCATCTCGATCAGGCCAGAGCGTTGGCGATCAGCGACGATCATGTTGCGCAAGATCGGGCATGGTTCGACACACAATCATGGAACCGCGACCCTCATTCGCTTCGCGCTATGCTGACCCGCGATCATGTCCGTTGCACTGACAAACTTGCCCTGTTCGTTGGGACAGAGGCTTACGAGGCGGCGGGCGGCACGATCGCGCGCGACCTGTTTTCCGAGACCGATAGCACCTTCCTGACGGATCGAGCCTTGCTGACAAAGTTGGCAACAGAGGCGCTCGAACAGAAAGCAGAATCCCTGAAAATCAGGGGATGGAAATGGGTGGACACCAGCCTCGGAACATCGGCCATCCATAATGGCGGTTTCGGCCGTATCTTCCCTATCAGCCATGTTTCGACCGAAGCTGAGCAGACCGAGGTTACCAGCCTTGCCGAACAGTTCGATGAGATTGCATGCCGGATTGAGGACTATGCCGAGGGCGATTCGGCTATTGATGCCGATGAGGCCGAGCTTGCCCGGATCGAACAGCGCATCGAGGATATCAAGAGCGCGGGAAAGGTCTACGACGCCGAGGAAAAGGCGCTGGCCGGTTGCATCGTCACCATTGCCCACGATGGCACCATGCATATCGAGCAGGGGCTTGTTCAGCCCGACGATCTGGCCGCGCTGCGCGCCTTGCGCAATCCGGACACCGCAAACGGTGATGCCGGTCAGGATGATGAAAGCGTATGCGCTGGAACCATCCCTGCCGCTTTTACAGGTGCAAAGCATGGCGACGACGAAGCCGACGAACAGCCCATGGCCTATTCCGCCGCGCTGATCGAGGAACTGACGGCGATCCGCACCGCCGCCATGCGCAATGAACTTACTCAGCGGCCCGAACTGGCGCTTGCCGTCATGCTCTATCCGCTCGTCCTGAAAACCTTCCTGACCGGGAACGGCTATTGGCGGATCGGCTCCGCCATCGAGATCGGCGGGCAGTTGAAAGACCTCGCCCCTTCAATCAAGGAAACGGACGCTTGCGATGCGCTTAACGAATGGACCCGCATCCACGAAACATGGGGATACAAGCTCCCCGGCAATCCGGGCGATCTTTGGGAATGGCTACTGGAACAGCCATTGCACGATCTTCTCGAACTGCTGGCGGTCGTCACCGCCGCCAATATCAACGCAGTTGAGGCCAAGCACGATCATGACCGCGAGCGGCTGGCCCATGCCGATCAACTGGCCGCAGCCCTGAAACTTGACATGCATCAGCATTGGAAGCCGAAGGCGCCGTTCCTCTCCCGGTTGTCCAAGGCGCAGATTGCCGAGGTGATGGAAGACGCAGGTTGCGCGAAAAGTGCCATCAAGGCGGCGGGCAAGGCTCCGAAGGCCGAAGCCGTTGAGCTGGCGGAAAAAGCCCTTGTCGGAAAAACATGGCTTCCCGGCCCGCTGCGCTCGCCCATCGAGGACGCGCAGGAAGTCGAAGAAGCTGCGCCGTTGACGAGCGCCGACGAATAACATGGTTCGGACTTGGCCGCACCCGGCGCGAAACCGCGCCGGGGTTTTGCTTATAAAAAGATAGCAGCTTATAATCTGTTTAAAATTGGTTCATTTGACGCCGAGCTGGTTCCGGTCGGGATCGACCCGCCCTGAACCAGTTGAGAGGCGCCCGCGCCCTGCCTCTCAATCTCTCCACCCGCCCTTCGCTTGCGACGAGAGTTACCCGTAAAATCTGCCACTGCAGATTTGCACCTTGCAGAATCAGTCCGAATCGCAGTTTCTTGTAACGATGAGCACAGCGAAACCAGTCAGAGAAAAAGTGGCAGCCCATCGCCAGCGTTTGCGTGAAGCGGGGCGTATCTATGTCAACACCGATCTCCCTGCGGACCTGGTGGACTGTCTTGATAAGATCAAGGCAGAACGCGGGCTGGCTTCGCGGGCTCAAGTGTTTGAATTAGCTTTAAAGGCGTTTGTTGAAAATGAAATGAGGGCATAACGAAAAAACCCCTCGCCGCTGGTAACGGCTAGGGGTTTTCGGTCAGTTACGACGTCGGCTTTTGGGGCCTTCCAATTTCTAGTCCCAACATAGTCGAGCGTTCACGAACCTGCAAGGGGTACCCTTTGTAGGAACGGTGAATCTTTGTTCGCTGTCCACAGTCATGCCCGCCTGAAAAAGGAGGCGGAAAAGACCATGTTTGAACAGATTGGGACGGTGCTCGCAGGAGCGCCGGCCGAACGGGAACGCACACCTGTTCGGCGGCAGAGTCGTGCGCGCGGACGATGCGAAGGCGTATTCTGGCGGCGGACAAACCGGCAGGACGTGCGTACTATCGTGCTGGCGGCGCGGCGCTATGAACTGGCAGGCCGGCAACCTGGTGCTCGCAATGGCCCCTTGGGGGGCGTGGCGATCGAGTTGCTGGAGCTATTTGCCAATCTCGTTGATTTCCGCACCGGCCGGTTGGAACCGTCGATCGACACGCTCATGCTGAAGCTCAGGCGATCACGTGACGCGATCGTGCGGGCGCTGAAGAACTTGCGCGCCCATGGTTTCCTCGACTGGCTTCGACGCTATCAACCGACAGGCAACGAGGGACGCGGCCCGCAGGTCCAGCAAACCAGTAACGCCTATCGAATGTCCCTACCCGATCGGGCGCGGCAGATTCTTGGACGTTGGGGCGTGGCCCCTCCCCTTCCTGACGATCACGTTCAGGCCGATGCGGAACGTGCCTCGGGTATCGAGGCGCATAGGGCATCGCTCGACATCGTGTCGAGAACACTATTCGATGTTGGCGACAACCCCTTGGGGCAGGCGCTAGCGCGCCTTGGAAAGGCAATCAATCTACGTGAGTCCGCCAGACAGACTGAATCCCTATCTGGTTATTTAAATAATAGACAAGAATAAGCGGACGCCGCTGTCCGGGCCTCTCACGAGGCCCTGCGGCGGTTCCGACCCGCGTCAAATGCGGGCCGGCGCGGCACCCACAGCATTCAAAAAGCGCACCATTGCATGTGCGGTCGATATCCCAAGGCTTTTGAAAAAAAGTAGGCGGGAAATGTGGGTGGAATAAATATAGCAGCTTACAAGCTGCTAGCTTTTTATTTGCTGATAGCAAGCTGCATGTAAATTGTTTATAAATACAAATCTGCTAATCAGCTGAAAGTTAGCAGATTTGGAGATGCTTCATGCCAGTCATTTCATTCGTGTCGAGCAAAGGCGGAGTCGGGAAAACAACATCTGCTGTCGTACTTGCCGGCGAATTCGCTGCCGCTGGTCGCAAGGTGGTTCTGATCGACGCCGACCCCAACCGCCCGCTAGAAGCCTGGGCTCGCCTGAAGGGGACGCCGGAAAAACTGCAGCTTATGATTGACGATTCCGCCGAAACCATCATCGATACGATCGAGGAAGCCCGGGCAAACGCCGACTTTGTCATTGTTGACCTGGAAGGAACCGCCACTGACCGAATTGGTTTTGCGATTGCCCGTTCGGATCTCGTTTTAATTCCGCTCCAAAGCTCTGTTCTTGACGCGTCAGAGGCGGCTAAGTCCGTGAAGCTGGTTCACCAGATGCGGAAGGTTGCCAATCGGGAGATTCCTTACAGGGTTTTCTTCACGCGCGTCCCGCCAGCTATTCGCGAGAGGACCGCGCGAGATATCGACCGGCAATTTTCCGACGCGGCCATACCAGTTTTACCTGCAACTCTGATTGATCGTGCCGCGTACCGCGCGTTGTTTTCTCTTGGCGGAATACTTCACGATCTGGAGCGATCCGATGTGTCGGGATTGGAGAGCGCCAAGGAAAATGGTCGCGAATTTGCTCAGGCAGTTATCAACGTTTTGAAAGGAGAGGGTGCATGAGTAGCGAAGACAAGAAGCGGGCGACCCTCGATTTTGGAAATCTAAACGATACGCCAGCACCGCCTGTCGACAATGATGCTGTGAAGGCTGCCACTAGAGCTGCAGGGTTCCGAGAAACGCCCAAGGCTGCCGCTTCCGAAACAGCAGCCCCCATTCGAGCCCCCCGTAGAACTCGTCGAAAAACAGGACGTACAGAACAATTCGCTACACGCCTTCGGGCAGAGACGATCGAGGCAATTTACAACTATGCGGATCAGCATGAGATCACGTTGGCTGAGACCATCGAGCGCGCAGTCGCTGCTCTTAGGAATGATGCGAAGTGACGCTCTTGAAGTGTAACGCTTGGTGTTATATTTAAGGGTGTAGGATATCTCGTGAGAGTTTTTAAAAACGGTTGGTTTCAGAAGTTTGCCCGAAAAGAGAAAATCTCTGACGCGATGCTTTGTGAGGCTGTTGCGCGCGCCGAGCGTGGCCAGATTGATGCCGATCTAGGGGCTGGTCTTATTAAGCAGCGCGTTGCTCGGCCCGGCGCTGGGAAGTCTGGCGGCTTCCGGACACTGGTTTTCTTTCGAGCGCAAACGAGAGCGGTCTTTGCGTTCGGGTTTGCGAAGAGTGATATGGCCAATCTCAATGCTGGGGATGAAGCTTACATGAAAAAGGCCGCGAAACTCGTCTTGGGATTTACAGACGCGCAAATGAAAGCGGAAGTCGATGCGGGCCGAATGCTAGAGGTGAAATGCGATGACAAAGACTTACAAGAGTGAGGCACTGGCAGCCGTCCATGAAATGATGGAGGGATTCTACGAGTCCGGCGCGATCGACAAACAGACGATGCGTGAATTTGATGAAGGGTGCCTGACAACCGTGGAGCCGCTGACCCCGGAGGAAATTCGCACCATCCGAGAGCGCGAGAGCATTTCTCAGCCGGTGTTTGCCCGATATCTCAACGTTAGCAAGGGGCTGGTGTCAGATTGGGAACGCGGCGTTAAAAGGCCCAGCGGTCCTGCGCTGCGCTTGTTGACCGTCGTGCGTAACAAGGGGCTCCAGGCAATCGCCTGACGTACTGCCAAGCATACAGATCTGCTCCCGGTCGGCCTACGGCCTTTTTCGATAGAGCGGGCTGATCGAGAGCCACCGGTAAAGGATGACGATAGCTTGGGGCAGGGGATAGCGGCGATAGCCGCTCGCTCCGGAGGCGAATGCTCTTTTAATTGGGCTGTAGAGAGCCGGAGGAGCGATCAGAGACAATGTCCCGGCGCTTAAGCGCTGTGACTGCAATTCAGATTGTACGGCCTCTCTCGTTGAGCCGAACCAGATCGGTTAGGATCGAACGTAGCTCGGGCCACGGTGTTATTTTCAAGGTGTCGCCGGGGTCTTCACATTCGACGACCGAATGCAGCTTTGCGATTATGCCGATAAGAGATCGGGCAGGGGTGTTCCAAAGGGCTTTTACCAGCGACTGCTCCTCATCCATGATTTCCGCTTCGGCCTGGCATGCGCGGCTGTATCCGAGCGCCTCGTCTGCGGCATTCCATGCCTGGTCCCGATCTTCGTCAGTCAGATCACGCACGATTTCGAACAGCCTTGTTTCCAGCCGTTGTTGCAGCCGGCATAGTTCGCCACAGTGTTTGTGGGTCACAAACCATTTCTCCCACAGCGGAAGGACCGGATCACTATGATCGCCTTCCTGCAGAGGCGGAGACGTGCTGCCTCCGAGTGGTACATTCGAAGCGGTGATAGATGCCGCCGCGGTTGAAAGCAGGTTACGGCGGGTGATTGAGGGCAAAGTTCTGCTATTGTCGGAATCAGTCATGATCCGAGCTCCAATCCAGCTTGGTTGTGGTTAGGCTGGATGAGGTGTTGCTGCACATCATCCAGCCGGTTTGCAGGGGAAATGTAATCGTCCCCGTTTATTCCGTCAATAAATGGGGACGATTATTTCATTTAGACCCCTGTTTTGACAAAATATATGGGTCCGTTTATTCCCCTTTCATGGGACGACCGCCGCTCAATGTGAAAGAAACCAAAATCCGACTTTCGCCAGAAACGAAGGAGCGGATTGCTGCACTCGTCGGAAATTACCAGATATCCGCATTCATTCGTGAGGCAGTCGAGAACGAGCTGACCCGACGCGAAGCTGAGCGTAATCAGGAGAGCTGAAGCCGCGTATTCCGGTCATGCCGGATCAAACGCCCCTTTGAACTCCGGATCAGCATAATAGGCGAGCTTAGCAGCGACGATCGGCCGTTGTCCCGCCAGGAACAGCAACTGGCCTTGTGCCGGGAGGTTGCGCACTTCGTCGGGAGTGAGCAGCGGCCGGGCGGTATGCTGCTGGCTGTAGGAGATGCCCGATTTGTCGGAATCGAGGGCGTGGGCCATGGTCTGGAACACGACCGTTTCCTGTCCGAGCAGATCGGAGACGAGGCGTGCGCTGTCGTGATCGTTGACGCCGAAGACCTGAAGGACGCCGGCGTTCGAGAGGAAGGTGCCGGCGCGCTGTCCGTATGTAGCCCGTAGCTGATGGACATCCTGCAGGATCGGCCAGAGCTGGACGCCGTAGCCAGCCATGAGGCCCATGGCGCGCTCGACGGGAGCCAGGTGGCCGAGGGCGGCGAATTCATCGAGCAGGTAGAGCACCGGCACGGGTGGTTTTGCCTGATCGCGGGCCATATCGAGCAGGCTTTGGCTGGCGAGCAGGCGCAGCCAGCGCGAATAGGTGGAAAGACGATCGGGCGGCAGGACGAGGAAGACGGTGACGTTGTTGCGCTTGAGATCGGCAAAACGGAAATCTGACCGGCCGAGAACCGCCGTCATGCGCGGGCTGTCGAGGAAATGGGTGTGGCGCTGTGCGGCCGAGAGAACGCCGGCGGCCTCGCGATCGGACTTGCCGAGGTGGCGGTTTGCGGCTCTGGCGATCAGGCCACCCGCCTCATCGGATTCCTGCATACGCTTGAGCAGGGCGGCGAAACTCTCTGGAGCCATTGTGAGATATTCGCGCAGCGTACCAAGGTGGCGGCGTCCCGGTGACTCGGCAGCAACGATCTTGAGCAGCAGGCCCGATATCAGCGCTTTGGCTTCCTCGTTCCAATGGGCCTCGCCGGCCATGCCCGGTTCATCGAATACGAGGGCGTCGGCAAGCGTGCTGGCGTCTTCCGCGACATCAAGGCTGGCGGGATCGAGTGTATCGAGGGGATTGAATGCGGCCGAGCGCATGCCGGTGACGCCGAAGGGATCGAGAACATGGACCGGCCCGAAGGTTTCGCGGGCGCGGCCGGTGATCTTGGCATTCTCGCCCTTGGGATCGATGCAGATCACCGAGCGATCGGCGGTGAGGAGATTGGGAATGATGGTGCCGACACCCTTGCCAGTCCTGGTTGGGGCCATGGTGAGCAGATGGGCAGGGCCGTCGTAGCGCAGCAGCTTGCCCGTTTTGCCGTCACGACCGATCAGCAGGCCATCATCAGTGCGGGTGAGCGGAGCGACTTCCTTCGCTGTGGCGAAGCGGGCCGAGCCGTGGGTGTCTGCATCGATCTCGCCAAAGTGCAGCACGACGAACGGCGCTAGCATTGCAAAAAAGAGAAGCACCATGGCGAAGAGGAAGGCGATATTAAAGACCGCCCAGCCCCAGGTGCCGGTAGGGAAACCTGCTTCTATCAGCATCGGACCGGCGACAATGCCTGTGACCAGAACGATGCCGACATAGAGGACGACGAATCCGAGCCCATTCCTGGAAAGAACAGACAGTAGCAAAGCACTGATCGCCCAGATCGGGTTGCGGACGGCCCTGCCGAACATCGTTGAGAATGCTCGTGTGATCCTCATGCGTCGTCTTCCTCAAGCTCCAGCGGTTCGCGTCTGTGTGAAGACACTGGTATCAGACGCATGACGACATCGATCAGGCTGGGTAAAGCATCTGCTGGCACGTCCCTGATGAGAAGCGCTAGTTTCGTGCGATCGTCGGCTTCTTCGTATGCGGCGTCCACGCCCCATCGATTATTCAGTTGCGGCGATCTGAGGTTGATCTACGGGCCGTCAAAGGAGCTCACCGAAGAGTATCTGACGAGCTCATTGTGAGGCCT
>NZ_SGNY01000016.1 GCF_007002745.1 Martinezella rhizogenes
GTCATCGTCCAGTATGGTGAAGTCACCGAAGATATTGCGACACCGGTTCTCGGTGAGATCCTGCCGGAGTATGCCGACGATATCTATAAGGTTGGTCGCGCTGTTCTGGAAAGCAACTTTGGCGACAAGAAGCCGATCATGCTCACGATCGAACTCGCATAACAAGCGTTCAGCCGGGGCGGTTTCTAACGCGAGCCGCCTCCCTTTGGCGACAAAAAATTGACTTGATTGGCTAAGCCTTTCTGTTAATATGTATAGACCAAACCGCAGGAAACATGCGGTAACAGGAGAACGGCGAAATGGCATTCTGGTTTGAATTCGACAAAATCAGTGACCTTCCGAACAATGCGGGACACAGCGTCCTGGATGACGGAAGTTCGTTCTGTTTCAGCCATGTAACCGACTTGACGACGCGTTTCTTTAGGGGCGGATTGGCGTGGCTATCTGGCATGCAACTGCCAAACATATCGCCCCGATGACGCTGAGCCTTAGCTCCTCCGAGGACAGATCCCAGCGGAAAAGAAGCGGCATTTGTATATGAGATGATGAGCCTCAAGCAACGGAGGCAAATCTCAAACCTGAAGTCAACTCAATGTTTGCGGTAGGGCACGGTGTCCGACGCAGAACGGTTTGTCTCGCGTTGCTGCGAGCCAAACCCCAACCAAGGGGAACTAACCATGAAATGGCAATTTGGGAAAGCCATCGTCGGTGGCGCAATGTTGGTCGCAGCTTGCGCGCTGAGTTCAGGAGCTCAGGCGCAACAAAAGGAGCTGATCGTCAGCGGTTTTGGCGGTGCCTATGACGAAGCAATGGCTGCGAGCGTGAAATCCTTCGAACAGGAAAACGACGTCAAGGTCACCATTGTTGCCGGGTCCGGCGCGAACAACATAGCCCGTGTCCGCAACAAGGAAGTCGACGTTATCGTTTCTGATCCGGTTTTCGCGCTTCGCATGGAAGCCGAGAAGGCGTTTGCGCCGCTCGATCCGAAGCTGGTTACCAACCTGAAGGACATTCACCCGAATGCGATCTACTCCGACGCGGTCGTCGCAGCGAATTTCGGCGCATATGTGCTCGCTTACAATCCTGCGGAGGTGAAGCCGCCGCAATCGTGGCATGATCTCGCGAAGCCGGAATACAAGGGCCGCATCGCGCTGCGCGGATTCCGGCCTGAAAATATCGATCTAATCACTCTCTTTGCGAAAGAGGCCGGCGGCGACGAGCGTCATCCCGACGCCGGCTTCGCCGAAATGGCCAAGATCGCTCAGAACATCGACGTCTGGGTGGACTCGCACGCCAACCATCTCGAACTGTATCGCAACGACCAGATCTCCATGAGCATGTGGACCGATGGCCGCATCGGCTGGGCGCGTGACACTGAAGGCGTAAAAATCCAGGGCGTCATTCCGAAGGAAGGATTTTTCCCGCTCGCCTCGACGCTTAGCGTCGTTGCCGGACGTCCGAACACCGAGTTGGCCGAGAAGCTGGTCAACCACTTACTGAGCCCCGCCTCGGGACTCAATATGGCCACTCGCCTTGGTTATTTCCCGACGAACCGCGAAGCTAAGCTGCCGCAGGAAGTCCAGGCAAAGATCATGATCACGCCAGACAACGTCAAGGATCTGAAAAGCGCCGACTGGAAGTACATCGTTTCGGTCTATGATCAATGGCAGCAGCGCTGGGAACGGGAAATTCAACGATAATGACCCAAAGTTTCGACATTGAACTGTCGCACTGCCGCAAGACGTACGGCGACATCAACGTTCTGGACGACGTCTCCCTTCAGGTCAAGAACGGTGAGTTCATCACCGTTCTCGGCCCAAGTGGTTGCGGCAAGACAACGACATTGCGTGTGATCGGGGGCTTCATCATTCCCGACAGCGGGCGTGTTTCGATCAGAGGCAGGGAGGTTACCAACCTGCCTCCCTACAAACGCAACATCGGCGTGGTCTTCCAAAACTACGCCCTGTGGCCCCACATGACTGTGGCAGAAATCCTCTCGTTCGGTCTTCGCATACGCAAGCTGCCCCGGGAAGAGATCGCGCGTCGTGTAGACCGTGCCCTCAGCATGGTGCAATTGACCGGCTTGAAGGATCGATATCCTCGTGAACTCAGTGGCGGGCAGCAGCAACGCGTCGCCATGGCACGAGCGCTTGCGATCGATCCTGAGGTGATCATTCTTGATGAGCCGCTGTCCAATCTGGATCGGCGCTTGCGGGAAGAACTCCGTATTGAATTGAAGCGACTGCAGCGGTCTCTTGGGGTGACGATGCTATTCGTCACGCACGATCAGGAGGAGGCGCTCTCCATGTCCGACCAAGTGGTGGTCATGCAATCCGGAAGGATTCAGCAAATCGCCGACCCGAGGACAGTCTATGAGCGCCCGGCGAACCGTTTTGTTGCCGGCTTTCTTGGTAGCGCAAATTTCCTGCCCGGAGAACTGGTGCAGAATTCCAAGGAGAGCAGGGCCGAAATCAAGCTCAGCAATGGCGCCGTCGTGACTGCGCATGCGCCGTCGGCCAGGGCGGTCGGAGAGAAGGTCACCGTTATTGTTCGGCCCGAGTGGCTGGTACTTGAACGGCAGGGCAGCAATCCGCCTGCAAATCAGCTCGAGGGCACGGTCGGCGATGTGATCTATGAAGGCTCTGCAATTCGATATGGGATCAAACTCACTCACGAACCTGAGGCGCCCGTTTTCCTGCAGGAACGGTCTAACGCCGATGTTTTGAAACCCGGAGACAAGGTCAGGATCAATGTCACTAACGCCGTCGTTGCCGCAGAGTGATGAACGCAGAGGACTTTGGGAGCGTGTGGTTGCGTGGTCTACCCAAGCGCCGCTGTTCCTGCCGTTCGCCTTCGTCATCTTGTTCTTTTTCGTTCCCATGTGCTGGCTCGTTGCGACGAGCATGTCCTCCCATGAGGTTGGCAGCGCGCCTGTATTTACAGGCACGCTAGAGCACTACGCGAGGTTCTGGACGGACCCCTTCTATCTCGAAACAGCGCTCTGGACGACCGTTAAGCTGTCGGTTTTGTCCACGGTGCTTGCTCTGATTATCGGGTATGTGCTGGCCTACTACATTGCCGAGCTCCCTGCTGACCGCAGAGGGTTTCTCACCAGCATGGTGGTTGTGTCCCTCTCTGTGAACATCGTTATCCGGATCTTTGGATTGAATGTTCTTCTAATGAGCGGCGGACTTATTGATAGCGCCCTGACCTTCATGGGGATGCCGAAGGTCCGCATCATGTATACCGAGCTTGGGGTTTTGATAGGGTTGGTTCAGATCGCCATCCCGTATGTCGTTTTGCCTCTTATCGGTGTCATAGCCGCGATCGACCCGGCCCTCAAAGAGGCGGCGGCAAGCGTGGGCGCCAACAAGTACAAGACCTTTTGGGCCGTAACCTTCCCGCTGTCGCTGCCCGGAGTCGTGGCGGGCACACTGATTGCGTTCACTTTGAACGCCGCAGCTTTTGCGATTCCGTCCCTCATGGGCGGCGGTCGGGTCAAAATGATGGGCATGATGGCCTACGAACAAGCCACCGTGCAGGGGAACTTCCCCTTCGCAGCGGCGATCGGCATAAGCCTGACGATTCTGAGCATCCTGATTACTGCAATCTATTTGTTTGCCATCAATCAAACATTCCGCACGGCGAGGAGAGCAGCATGAGCGCTACCACAACTGTCTCGACGGGGAAGGGCGTTTCGGCCAGGAAGGTGTGGTTGCCACTCCCCACAGGATTAGGTATTGCCGCTTTCTGCGCGTTCGTCACCGTCGTGGCGCCACTGTTTGTGGTCGCCGGCGCAGCTTTGAACGCGGAAGCCATGTTCTTTCCGCCCAAGCAATTGACGTTGCATTGGATGATTGCGGCTCTCACGGACAGAAGCTTCGTGAATGGCGCCCTCATCAGCTTTGCCGTCGCAGCAGTAGCAGCCACGGTCTCAACGATCTTCGCACTTCCGGTCGCGCTCCAATTGCGGAAAGCACCGCCCACGGTGGCGAAGGTCCTGACTTTGTCGTTCATGGGGCCGTTGCTCGTACCCTCGGTGATCTTTGCTCTGTCGTTGTATTCGGTGATGATCTACGCTTTCGGGGTGACGAACCTATTTGCGCTCGTCATCGGCCACGTGATGATCACCATGCCATACCCGGTACGAACGATCACAGCCGTTACCGAGAACCTCGACCCCGCGCTGGAGGATGCTGCAAGCAGTGTCGGCGCAAATCCGTGGCGTACGTTTGTGTCAGTAACGTTGCCGTTGATCAAACCTGGTGTGATCGCTGGCTTTCTCTTTGCTTTCATAACCTCGTGGAATGACTTCTCCATCTCGGTCTTCCTCACGCCGCGCGAACTGCAGCCACTGCCGATCAAAATCTATGAGTATCTCCTCTACCAATACAGGCCATTGATAGCCGCAGTTGCCACCTGGTCGGTGATTGGTTCGGCCATCGTCGTTCTCATAATCGACCGTCTGGTGGGGCTGAACGTCTTTACCGGTCGTCGCGGCTAGTACAGTAGATATGATCACATCTGAAATTTAATTTTAAGAAGGGGCGCTCGGCGCCCCTTTTTGCATGCCAGTTTATTCCCCGACGCCTCGAAATTACGCCAACGCAAAACAGGCGACCTTGCAAGGACAAGACCGCCAACTCGCCTCCGCGTGTCGATCAGCGGCGAACCAACTTCTGCATTGTGGTGAGGAAGCGTCGATTGATCTTGTCTCGGGCGACGTGGCGACCGGCTACCACTTGTCTGCGGCCTTGAACCCAAACGTTGTCGATCGCAACCCCATCTGCAAAGATCCAATGATCCAGGATCTCGTCATCTTCGAGATAGGGAACTTCTGTGAGATTGAGTGAAAGCATGTCGGCAGAATTGTGTACCTCAATGCCACTCTCCGCGTTCAGCGCCATGGCGCCGCCGCGGACGGCAGAGACGATAAGATTGCGACCCGTTGAGCCGCCCGGCGCTGCCAGGACGTTACGTGCTTGGAGTCGCAGTCGTTGTGAATATTCAAGTTGCCGCAGCTCTCCGTTCAGGGAAATGAGAACGTTCGAGTCGGAACCAATGCCGACACGGCCTCCTTGTTCGCAGAAAATTTGGCCTGGAAAAATACCGTCGCCAAGATTGGCCTCGGTAATCGGGCAAAGCCCAGCGATAGCGCCAGTCCGCGCCATTCTTGCCGTTTCGATTTCGGTCATATGAGTTGCGTGAATTAGGCACCAGCGCTGGTCCACAGGTGCATTGTCCAACAACCATTCAACAGGACGAGCAGAGGACCAGGCAATACAATCCGAAACTTCCTTCATCTGCTCGGCGATATGGATATGGATTGGCCCTCCGCCAGACATTGAGGTGACCGCAAGCAGTTCCTGCGGTATGACGGCTCTCAGGCTGTGTGGTGCGACACCAAGCTCGGCGCCGTCGATTTTCGCGACTAGAGATCGGCACGCAACCATTAGTCGTTCGAAGCTGTCGAGCGAATTGATAAATCGTCGTTGCCCCTCCACCGGTTCGAGTCCGCCGAAATCCGAGTGGGCGTAAAAGACAGGTAGCAGGGTCAAGTTTATTCCGGTGGCACTCGCGGCCGCTGCGACTCGTTCCGCCATTTCCGCAATGTTGGAGTAATGGTTTCCATCCGGGCTATGATGCAGGTAGTGAAACTCGCCGACACGGCTGAAACCTGCTTCAAGCATTTCCATGTAGAGCTGGGACGCAACAGCCTCGACATCGTCGGGGCTCATCGTCAAGGCGAACCGGTACATTACATTTCGCCAGCTCCAGAAGCTGTCATCTGACGGCCCGCGGGTCTCGGCCAGACCTGCCATTGCGCGCTGAAAGGCGTGGCTATGGAGATTGCCCATCGCAGGCAGAATGATTTGATGGTGTTCGTCGGATGGTGCAGGATCAGCATCGGTCGATACCGACGCGATGGTTCCGCTCTCGACCAACACCCTGACATTGTCGTGCCAGCCGCTCGGAAGAAGGGCCTTCCGTGCGAAAAGTGCTGAACTGTTCAATTCCTTCATAGCTTCCCTCTGATTTTTTGCGAAACGCAGGCAACTTTGGTGCTTGCAATTCCGTGTATTGGTATATACAAAATATCAGTAATGAAAGACAAATATAGAGCAACGGGGATCGAGATGTCAGTGGCAACGCCCGCATCCGATGAGGAAATCGTCGTTTGGAGGAACGCGCATCTGGCGACTGTCGCGGGAGATCGAGACGGCCTGGGTGTCGTAGAGGGTGGCGCGATAGTGGTCAGAGGTGACCGCATCGCATACGTCGGAACCGACGCAAATCTCCCGGCGTTGGCGAGAGGCGCGGTTCAAGTCGATTTGGAGGGCCGGTGGGTGACGCCGGCATTGATCGACTGCCATACGCACTTGGTATTCGGTGGCGACCGCGCACACGAATTCGAAATGCGACTCGCCGGTGCGTCGTGTGAGGAGATCGCACTGGCCGGTGGGGGAATTGCTTCTTCTGTAAACGCCACGAACAAATTTTCCGAGGATGAACTCGTTTTGCAAGATCTGCCTCGACTTGACGCCCTCATGGAAGAGAGACTGTCGACGGTCGAGATAAAGTCTGGCTACGGCCTCAACGTCGAAGCTGAATTGAAAATGCTGCGTGTGGCAAGGGGATTGGAGACGCTGAGACCGGTGCGCGTCGTGACCACTTATCTCGCCGCCCATGCGATCCCGTCAAGTTACAGAGGCAGGAATGGCGACTACATCAAGGATGTCGTCATCCCTGGACTCGAGCGGGGCAGGAGGGAAGGTCTCATCGATGCGGTGGATGGTTTTTGTGAAAATATCGCATTTTCGCCAGCGGAGATATCCAAGGTATTCGACAAGGCGACTGCGATAGGCCTTCCGGTAAAGTTGCACGCGGAGCAGCTATCCGATCTTGGAGGAGCAAAGCTAGCCGCGTCCTATCGAGCGCTCTCGGCAGATCATCTTGAGTGCCTCGATGAAGAAGGTGCCCAAGCGCTCGCTATGGCTGGTACGGTGGCTGTTCTTCTGCCAGGAGCATTCTATACACTCCGAGAAAAGCAGCTGCCGCCAGTGCAAGCGCTTCGCAATGCCGGCACGCCTATCGCTATCGCAACAGACTGCAATCCGGGCACTTCACCACGGACCTCGTTGCTGCTGACTATGAATATGGCAGCCACGTTGTTCGGCTTGACGGTCGACGAGTGCGTCGCTGGCGCGACAAGAGAGGCTGCACGTGCCCTTGGTCTCTTGCATGAAACTGGAACCCTCGAGGTCGGAAGGTCCGCTGATTTCGCGATCTGGAATATCGGACGGCCAGCTGAGCTGGTCTAGCGGATGGGCTTCAATCCCCTGCATGCGCGAATATTTAAGGGACGAGGACTGCGGCCGTGACTTTAAGTCATGTCCCTGGCGTTTCGAACCTGGCTGGTTCTTTCACCTCCATTCGCTAGTCGTAGAAGAGAAGAAATCATGAGTGTTTTTGAAGTTCGCCACGGCACCTCTCCGGTTATTCTAGCAATGCCCCATACCGGTACCGATGTTCCGAGCGAGATCTGGGAGCGGTTGAACGACAATGGCCGGCAGCTGATCGATACCGATTGGTATATACATAATCTGTACGATGGTCTTTTAGAGAAAGCCACAGTCGTTCGAGCGATGTTTCATCGCTACGTCATTGATGCCAACCGGGATCCGGAAGGGGCGAGTTTGTACCCTGGGCAGAACACCACTGGCCTTATCCCCAAAACGGACTTTGATGGTGAAGCCATCTGGAAATCCGGTGCGGAACCGACAGACGACGATATCGCTCAACGAGTCGCTACTTTCCACTCACCCTACCATACCGCCCTCCAATCAGAGATCGAGCGGGTGAAGGCAATTCACGGCTTGGCCATTGTCTATGACTGTCACTCAATCCGCTCGCACATTCCCTTCCTGTTCGAGGGAACGTTGCCCGACTTCAATATCGGGACCAATGACGGGCAGTCGTGTCATCCCGCAGTCGCGGCGGCCGTCGTTAACGTCGTTCGCAATGCTGATGGCTACACACGCACGTTGAACGGTCGGTTCAAGGGAGGGTGGACCACAAGGCATTACGGCACGCTCGAAAGCGGCGTCCACGCGATCCAAATGGAACTGGCGCAATCGACTCATCTTTCGGCAGAGGAACCGCCATTTTCCTATGACACCGCAAAAGCCGAGCGCATCCGCGCCCGTCTCAGGGACATTCTGACCAACCTCGAGCGCGCCGCATCCGAACTCAAGAAGTGAATATTGGGAGCCACTGACCATGACCAATCCTCGACACAATATCCGCGAAGTTCGCGCGCCACGCGGCTCGGAGCTCAACACCAAGAGCTGGATGACCGAAGCGCCGCTGCGCATGCTGATGAACAACCTCGATCCTGATGTGGCTGAAAACCCCCACGAGCTGGTGGTTTATGGCGGCATCGGCCGGGCGGCACGCACCTGGAACGACTTCGAAACGATTGCGGCGACGCTGAAGACGCTCAATGCGGATGAGACCCTGCTCGTTCAGTCGGGCAAGCCGGTCGGTGTCTTCCGGACCCACAAGGATGCGCCGCGCGTCCTGATCGCCAACTCGAACCTCGTGCCGCACTGGGCAACCTGGGACCATTTCAACGAGCTGGATAAGAAGGGCCTTGCCATGTACGGCCAGATGACGGCCGGCTCGTGGATCTATATCGGCACGCAGGGCATCGTGCAGGGCACCTACGAAACCTTCGTCGAGGCCGGCCGCCAGCATTACGGCGGCAATCTCAAAGGCAAATGGATCCTGACCGGCGGTCTCGGCGGCATGGGCGGCGCCCAGCCGCTCGCCGCCGTCATGGCAGGTGCCTGCTGCCTGGCCGTCGAAAGCGATGAGACCCGCATCGATTTCCGTCTTCGCACCCGCTATGTCGACGAGAAGGCAAGGACGCTCGACGAGGCCCTCGAGATGATCCAGCGCTGGACCAAAGCCGGCGAGGCAAAATCCGTCGGCCTGCTGGGCAATGCCGCGGAAATTTTCCCCGAGCTCGTGCGGCGTATGGAGGCCGGTGGTCCACGCCCCGACATCGTCACCGATCAGACCTCGGCCCATGATCCGCTCAACGGTTATCTGCCAATCGGCTGGACCGTTGCCCAGCACAAGGCCAAGCGCGAAAGCGACCCGAAGACCGTCGAGGCTGCCGCCCGCGCCTCGATGAAAGTCCATGTCGAAGCCATGGTTGCCTTCTGGGATGCCGGGGTGCCGACGCTCGACTACGGCAACAACATCCGCCAGGTCGCAAAGGAGGAAGGTCTTGAGAACGCCTTCGCCTTCCCGGGTTTCGTTCCGGCCTATATCCGCCCGCTCTTCTGCCGCGGCATCGGTCCGTTCCGCTGGGCCGCCCTTTCCGGCGATCCGGAGGACATCTACAAGACCGACGCCAAGGTCAAGGACCTGCTGCCCGACAACAGGCACCTGCACAACTGGCTTGACATGGCCCGCGAACGCATCGCCTTCCAGGGCCTGCCGGCTCGCATCTGCTGGGTCGGCCTCGCCGACCGTCATCGCCTGGCGCTGGCCTTCAATGAGATGGTCAAGAACGGCGAGCTTTCGGCACCCGTGGTCATCGGTCGCGACCATCTCGACTCCGGATCGGTCGCCTCGCCCAACCGCGAGACCGAAGCGATGAAGGACGGCTCTGACGCCGTCTCCGACTGGCCGCTGCTCAACGCACTGCTCAACACCGCATCGGGGGCTACCTGGGTGTCGCTACACCATGGCGGCGGCGTTGGCATGGGCTTTAGCCAGCATTCGGGCGTTGTCATCTGCGCCGACGGCTCCGACGATGCCGCCAAGCGGCTGGAGCGCGTTCTCTGGAACGACCCGGCGACCGGAGTCATGCGCCACGCCGATGCGGGCTACGAGATCGCCATCGACTGCGCCAAGGACAAAGGCCTGCGTCTGCCGGGCATTCTCGGGAACTGAAGCAAATGCGCGTTCTGCGTTCCGCGCAGTACAAGCGCACGATGTGGAAGAACGGCAAGGGAGAGACGGTGGAGATCGCCGTCTCCCCTCCGGATGCGTCGGTCGACGATTTCGACTGGCGCATCAGCACCGCGACGGTCGCTCTCGATGGGCCTTTCTCGACATTCGATGAAGTCGATCGGACGTTGAGCGTGCTGACGGGGGAGGGGATAGAACTCGCGATTGCCGGGGAGCCCGCCACCGTCTGCTCTCAGAATAGTCCGCCTTTTACCTTTCGAGCGGACGTCCCGACCACCGCTCGACTGGTGGATGGCCCTATCAGCGACCTCAATGTCATGAGCCGGAGGGGACGCTTCGGTCATCGCGTTGCGAGGTGCAGGCTTGATGGCGAATTGGAGGTCGGATCGGATGTCGCGGTGGTGTTCGTCATCGTGATGTCCGGCTGCGCGCTAAAGAATTCCGGGGAGCGACTGGAAAGCCTCGATGCCCTTCACCTGGATCGCGCCGAAAAAGTCGTTCTTCGGGCAAACGGCCCGACGACGGCGTTCGTCGTCGAGTTGCTGCCACTTTGAACGGGAAAATGAACACCCTGAGGATACCAAGTTGAACAGGCAAAATATCGAGAACAGGCAAGCCGAGGCGGTCAACCTGGTTGAGAACTACGGGCCGATTGGCATTCGTTCTGTCGCTGCCGCATGTGCAGCGAGGCCTCCTCAAAAAGAACTGGATGAGTCGTCGTCAATCGAGTTTCCAGCGGTGCGCGCCCGCTGGCTCGGTGACGGGGATGATTGAGTTTGAAGGTCGGCGATGTGGTCATGGAGTTTGTGTTGCCCGGTCCATTAGAACTAGCATGCCTTCGGTGGCTGTCTCGCGGCAAAACGCTCGCCGAAATCGCTCTGCTTCAAGGCAAAACCGTCTCTGAAATTGCGCATCATGTCGAACGCGCGCTTGCCGCGCTTAACGCAAAATCGGCACAGGAAGCACTCGCAAAAGCTCACCTTTCGAACGGCAACTGATCTGAAACAGAGGCTCGTTCGGTTGGCCTGCATCAGGAGTGTTTTCCCCTCGTAGGGCGAAACTACATGTCGACGGATTTCAATGCTGAGCTCCATGCCCGGCCGTCTATCTACTTCACCGGTCCGGCCTTCGTTGAGCATGTTGCGGTCATGCGCTCCGGTCCGATTACGCAGGATGGTGCGCGCGGCATATCCACCGACCCGTGTCACAGTGAGAATTTGCGCACGCAGGTGGAACATCATACGGAATTCGTCACCGTACGCGCGTGTCGAAAATCAGCGAGGAGGCGGCGTCCTGGCCCACTTCCAGTCTCAGCCTTTCCGAAATCGCGGCTTTAGTGGACATAAGCTCGCCGCAGCTTATCTGTCGGATCGGCATCCTGATACTGGGTACTGCCCCAAAGGAACTCGGGCCTGTGCTGTCGAGTCTCGGGTTTCGCGATACCGCAGCGTCGTCGATCGGCGGCGGTGCGGCGCAGGTGTGTTCGGATTTCCGCGTTCAGCCGGACCAAACGAGCCGCGTCCTTCTCTTCAACAAGGACCTGAACGCCTACAGAAAGGTGCGGTGGAAAATGCCAACAAGCGCATTCGCCGCTTCATGCCAGGTGATACCGATCTTGCAGCCGTCTCTCAGCGCGACCTGACCCACCTTGCCCGCCATCTCAAGGATCAACCGCGAAAATGCCTCGGATAAAAAACCCCAGCAGAAGTGTTCATGGCACATTTGCAGGAAGAGGGGTGATCCCCTACCCTAGACGCCGGCATGATGCACTTGGGTTAGCTTTTCCAAAACAATCCGTGATTTTGCATCTGGTTAAACTGGTCCAGGATGTTTAGTGACACCTGGCCCGGCCGTATACGAGCCTTCATCCGTGAGACATATCAACCACGACGTCCAAAGCTGGAAATATTAAAGGTCACCGGTGCTGAACCGCGGTATCGGAAAACGCTTGGGCGATGAGGAAAAGCGAGCGAACTCCGATTGTTTTATCCAGTGACCAAATCGGCGCGCTGGTACGAGGAAAGCATCGTTTGAACGATACGCATGCCATCGGACTTCAGGTCAAACCTCGAATCATCCTCCAGCCAGGTCTGAAACGTTCCTCGCATTGCAAACCAAAAGGTATATGCCGCAGTGTCGGAGGTCCAAGGAGCTAGTAATTCCTTTCTCGTCTCTGCGGATCCGAAAACGCTCCCTAACGTAGCCCGCACTTCCTGCTGAAACTTGCGGTCTTCATTATGGAAGGCCACTGTATCGGAGACTTTCTTATCATAGATCTGGAAAATCCGCCTGCAGTTTTCATTGTCAGCAAAGTGGTTAATGGCTGATGTGGCAAACTCGGCGACTGCCTTTAATGGCTCCTCAACCATCCCTGCGTCGTGAAGGCTGCCGAGCTTTCTTGCCTGCCAGCATAACTCATCGCGCAAGGCCAGTAGAATGTGCATTTTTTGTCCGAAATGCCACTGGATGGCGCCGGTTGTTACGGCCGCTTCGGCGGCAATTTCCTGCAAGGAGGCTTCATCGTATCCTTTTTCGATAAACACAGCCTCGGCAGAGCGTAAAATCCGCCTCCGGGTAGCTGCAGCCTCATCCGACGTCCTTCTCATGCATCGCCCCCCTGTGGCCTATCGCATCAGTCCTCTTGATGAACGTTTTTCAGCCCGACATTCCGCGAGAAACAAGAAATATGAAATCGGCTACGGTTTGCCACAGCAATTTCGTTACAAAATAAACAGAGCCAACACAGGGGGGACCAGCGCTCGTAGTGCCATCTCGCTTTTTGGACAACACGTTTCAGGTAACCTGCAAAGCGCGCAGTTAGCGTCGGAGTAGCCTAAAATCGCTCTCTTCTGAACGTAACTTTCAAGTGGCACTATCTTTTGCCATGGCAGAAATGAGCACCTCGGCGTCCTCTTCGACGAGGAGGATGTTGCGATGACTTGCTGTCAAGAATGCTTCGCCAACAATATGATCAAGAAAGGAATCTAGCCTTTTGTAAAAGCCCGCTACGTCCAGCAGTGCACAGGGCTTATTGTGGTAACCCAACTGAGCCCATGTCCATACTTCGAACAGCTCTTCGAGGGTTCCCAATCCTCCTGGTAAAGCGATAAAACCATCCGGCAGCGTCGTCATCAGCGCTTTGCGCTCGTGCATGGTCTCGACAACGCGTAGATCAGCAAGATCGGTGTGTGCGATCTCCTTCTCGGCCAGCGCGCGGGGAATGACGCCGATAACCTCTCCGCCATCGCTTCGGGCCGCGTCCGCAATAGCACCCATTAAACCAATCGAAGCGCCGCCGTACACCAATCCGATGCCCGATCTCGCCAGAGCTTTGCCAAGTTGGTTTGCTGCGCTCACATAGGCCGGATTTTGGCCGTTGCTTGAACCCGCAAAGACGCAATATCTCAAACGCTCCTCCAATTGAGAAAACGAACTTCTTGAAGGCCAGCTATTTCCCGAATTGAGAAACTCCCTACGAGCTCCACGCCCGGGAGCGGCTTAGCTAAGAAACCTTAAGTTGAACGTCAATCTTCGTTCTGGCAGCTTTTGGTAGCCGCCGCTCCTCCGCTACGGGCCATTGCGATGGGTTCGCACCAAGTGGTGCGAGCAGGTCGACTTGTGCACGACACCATGGTGACACCAACAAGCGCTCAGCCTGTACGCTTTCGAAAAACCATTGCCAATGCACCCATTCCCACGCTGACACCTCATTCAAATCGGGGTTGACGCCGGAGGTTTTGCAATGTGCAGCGAATACGGGGCACAACTCGTTTTCGGTGATCCCATTCGTCATTGAAGCGCGATAGGAAAATTCCGGCAGCACAAGACGAATGTCGTCTGCACGTATCCGCAATTCCTCGTGACCCCGGCGCTCGATAGCCTCGGTCAACGGTTCGCCAGGTTGCGGGTGTCCACAGCAACTGTTGGAAAGAACACCGGGCCAGGTGATCTTATCAGATGCCCGGCGCGTCACTAGCAGCTTGTTGTCACCGTTGAAAATGTAGACCGAAAAGGCCAAATGCAGTGGGGTATCGGAATGATGAATCTCGGATTTTGGAGCAGTGCCGGTGGCCTCCCCGAGTTCGTTGCACAATATGACCATTCAGGCGATTGATTGGCCGGTAGGGTCATCACAAATCTCTTCGTTTCGCGACGTTAACTTCCGACACTCAGTTAGCGTTTGATGCCACCCGAGGAGTGAGGCGAACGTTTCCGCCCTCCTGCCAATCAGGGAAGTCGCGCTCCTGCCACTGCGCATGATCAAAATATTCGTCGGCGATGGCCGAGATCAGCGCCTGCTGTCGCGTCAAATCGAGACGCAACAAATCGCGAATCCCGATATCATGTTCCTTGGCGAACCGGATTGCGCAGCGATACCCGTCGATGTCCTCCAGTATCGGCCGGAGCGCCTCCTGCTTCCAGAGATCCGTCAGTTCCTGCAGCAGAGATCGGCGCTCGTCCTTGACAGCAAACATTTCCGTCACCCGGCGTCTTGCTCGCGGCAGGAAAACATCTGGAGCCGCAAGACGAAGTCGCCTTACATGCCATCTAAAATCGGCTTCCCAATAAGTGTCCGTGGCCATACAGTTCAGAAGGGAAATCGAACCGCCTTCGAGGATGAGACCAGGAGAGGTCCGGCGATTCTCTACTTCTGAGATGAGCTGACGATGAGCCGCCTCTGCATCGATCACACCCTCAGCGAGTGGGCGCGAATCCAGGTAGATTCGCTCGGTGGATTGCAGTTCCGATTCCAAAGGACGTCCACTGCCGGTAGCGATTTGGGGGCAGCATTGTACCCGATCGAGCGCTATTACCGGCCAACCCGTTTCTCGGGCCACTTGTACTGCCAAGTCGGTTTTTCCGCTACAGGTGGGTCCATAGATAAGATAGATAAGCATGTGCATCTCGCTTCTTTCAAAACCAGCGGGGGTGACGCGACACGGTCTCATGATCAAGACGCTTCATTCGGCATTGGCTGCGCCGCGCGCATTGCAAAAAGAACAAACGTCGAAGTAAAAGTGCTAACGCTTTCGACGTATGATAGTATTGGTTCGTAGAATAACTTTATCAAACCGCATTCAGAATTTGCAATATGAGGGAAAACATTAAATTTGTGCTTTAATAATTTATGAGTACTGATATTTATGTCGAAATTCAAATTCCCGCCTTTGACAGTTTGGTTTCATTTGACATCAATTCGCGTGCTACGGCTCCTGGCGGCAGAGCCGCGCTTGATGAATAGGTACACGTGTGCTTTTTCCGGAATGACGGCAGCGCGGTTGTGATTGGCCAGGAGCTGGCGAATGAGCATGGAACCAGCACCGGCCTGAGTTCAGTTTAGCGTCAAGTTCAGGATTGACGGGGAGAGCTAAAAGCACATTGGCGGGCGATAGTCCGCTTTGAGGCGGCGCCAGGCAAACAGATGCAAATCGGCCGTCTGCGCGACGAACGGCCTACTGCTTTCGATGTTGACGGGATCGTTATAGCACTTTCTTTTAGAACTCCTGCTTTGCCGCCTTCGGCATAAGGGAGTTCGGATATTGACGAGTGCTTCGGCGACGACAGCAGCATCCCTGCCTGGTCGCTTTCCGTTTCGTGTCGCCGAGCGTGCGGATCGCGCGATGACATCGCCAGTGACGGCATGACCTCAAAGAACAGGCTGCCAAAGCCTAGTTTAGCCGGGCAACTCAGCAAAATACCGCCATGGTCGAGGAAAACAATGCCCCGAACCCGACGCTTGCCGGGGAAGTAGCTCGGCCTCGCAAGCTGATCAGCCGTTTCCACTTCGGCAGGCCATACGTCGGCCGGTCTCTGATGGAATTGGTCACCGAACCGGCACATCGCATCGCCGTCCGCCGGATCCCAGCAATCCTCGCCAATGCTTTCTCCGGCAACGGAACCTCAAGCAGATCTGGAAAGAGTTCCGAAAAGGTGATCGACGTTCTCGCGACAGAGAACGGATACAGGGACAGCGAGTGGAAGAGGGTGCGCGTTACGCACCCTCTTTTACTTAGAGTCCACGTCCATCCCCGCGGACGCGGATGCGCTCGTCAAAATCCCGTGTCAGCCGATCCACGTCATTTGCCGCCTTCGGCGAAGTCTGTTTTGGTGCTGCATTACTCTCTTGGACACTCTGCCTCAGACTACCTGTAGTTTCGTGCCCTTCTTTCGAGACTACATCAAGTTCTTGGGGCTTCTCGCGATTGGTTTTTATCCGATCGGGCAACCGAATGATCGAGGTCTCGCCAACGATAGTAGCTTGAACCTGGGGTATTTCGGGCGCTTCGGTGCGCTCAATCGGCTTGACCTCGCCACGTGCCGCGACAACTTCCTGGCGTTTTGCAATCCGATCGATGGCGGCTGTGTAGTCCGGCAAGGCTGGGAATTTGTCCTGGTAGAGCTCGCTGCCCGGCTTTC
>NZ_SGNY01000017.1 GCF_007002745.1 Martinezella rhizogenes
ATATGGAGGATTGCCTTTGTTGAAAGCGTGATCTCTGCAACGAGCTGTCGGAGGTCGGGAGCGACTTGCCTGCAGGCCATGTGTTATGAACAAGAAGGTGGAAGCAAATAGATGATGTTAGGAAAGGGTGGGATTGCAGGGTGGGCAGGCACGATACTTATAGTGGAAAAAGGTATGGAGCAATTTCGCCGAAATCTGGGTGGGCCTTCTAAATATTGGGCGGGCCGCCCACGTAACTATAATTGCAGGGGCCCACCAGGTTAATTGCGTGGCCGCGTTGATTGGGTGATATTATTACCTAACATGAGATTGTTATTTGACAGGATATATCCCCTTGTCTAGTTCGTCAGTTCGTCAGTTCGTCAGTTCGTCAGTTCGTCAGTTCGTCAGTTCGTCAGTTCGTCAGTTCGTCAGTTCGTCAGTTCGTCAGTTCGTCAGTTCGTCAGTTCATTAACATTGCTCCGCGCTTGCCTGATTTGAGAGGTTGTCTCTGCACGGGTCTGCAGCGACATATGGCTACGAGGACCTACCTTGCCGATGAGCCGTATCCATCCGGCGTAGGCCGCGGGGTTTATGATCTCGGCTCGTCTGCCATGATGCGTTCGATCCTTTCGGGATCACATTGCTCATCGACGCGGAATTGCCGGACACCGCCCTCGCAGGTGCGGATACCGGCGAGGAATTCCTTTAAGCTCTCGATGCCCCGGTCGGTGAAGGTCGTGACGCCCTCTTGGCTGCCGTCATGGGCATGGATCATCTCGCCGTAATCGATATTGTCTGAGTTGCTGGCGATTTCCTGGAGGAGTTCGAGGTTCTCGCCGATCAGCGAAGCAACATAATCGATCGTGTAGACATGCGTCGGGCGCGCTGACCTTGCCCCGTTGTGAGCCGCTAAGCGCATTGTCCTCACCACCAGCTCATGTGCTGTAACGCGCGAAGCTGTCGCAGGCTGTACCCTCTATAAGTTAAGGTACAACTCTGCCGTTGGATGAATTAGCCTCCTGAAACGCTTCCTTTACGTGGCTGATCAAAGCACGTTCAGTCTCGTTAAGCGGCGTGGAGGTGGAGAATATTGCCCATAGTCGCCGCGGCGGGACTAAATGGTCGAGAGAGAACGTGTCCACGATCCCTGCCTCGATCTCCTTGATCATCACCGACGCTGGCAAGATCGTGCCAAGAGGTGAACGACGCAAAACCGAGACGATCAGAGGTACCGAACCCAACCGCATTACCGGCTCGAGCTGCACAGTAGACTTCGCAAGTGCCGTCAGAAGAGTTTGATGCATTGTGAGCTGTGAAGGTGCCAGAAGGAGCGGGATGCTCCTCAGCTCGTCTGCCGAAACTCTCTCGGCCTGAGGCGCAAAATTCAGCTTCCTATTGACGATCAGGACGACGTCTTCGCTGCGGCCAATTAGTAGAGAGCCTACTTGCGGATCGATCCTACCAACGACAGCAATATTGAAACGGCCGGTTAGAACGCCATGATGCAGTACATGTCGAGGGCCCTCCACAACCTCGATTTGGCAGTTCGGAAATTCATTGTGAAATGCGCTAAGCGCCACGGCCATGCATTCGGACGTCAAGGAATCTGCGCTCCAACTCACCGGTAACGCAATCCGAATTGATTGTTCAAAGGCCGCAGCTATGTGGCTTCGTTCGCCCAGAGTGTCGTTGAAAGCCCTCTCAACGCCGACAAACAGCGAATGCAGCCTTTCAGCATCATCGGTCGGTTCAGAACCGGTCTTCTTCCGGTCGATAAGCCTTGTCCCGAGCGCATATTCGATCTGTTCAAGCTGGGCCGGTATCATCGGAGCAGTCCGTCCGGCGACGCGGGCAGCGCTCGCCATGCTGCCGGTCTGCACCACACGATTCACGGTAGAAATCTGCTTCAGGCTAACCTTGGGATGGAAATTCGTGGCTTCGGACCAGCCCGAAGGGGCCTCGACGCCTTTGCGGACATCATTTAGCAGATTTAACAGAAGTTCATGGTCGTTAGAGAGCTCTGCGGTCACGCAGCACGACGGACTGCGAATTACCGGAACCGCAGTGATGCCCTGGATGCGAAGACGCTGGGGTACAGTCAGTTGGGGCAGAAGTAGATCCGACTTGCGGATGTCGTCGATGAGCCCTCGGAGATCCTGCAGACTTCGATCGGTGGTGGAAATCCGTGATGTCGCGATACCGCTGGAGCGGTCGAATTTCGTGTCGCTTTGCAGTGTACCCGGCAGATCGGGAATTTCGGTTTTTGGAGCAATGTCACCACGCTCGGGTCGCTCCCCAACCGTATGGGTCAGCCTCGTCCAATGGTCTGGAGCAACGACAACAGAAGGTCCGGATACCCCAGTACCGATGGTATGTTGGATCTTGAGCTGCCCGAGTGGCACCGCGTCTGACAGAAGATGGCTGGGACCGTTCTGCATTCCGAAGGCGCCAGTACCCGTGAAGATCAAGTCTACATAAGGGTGGTCGGGTTTGGAATGGAAGCGGCGGATCGCCGTGATTACAGCGTAGGAAATTGCTGTCCAGGTATAGTCAACGTCTAATTTGAGGATGACGGGCGCCGAAGGCGCCGCGCTGCCGCCAAGTTTGGCATGACTCAAATATTCCTCGGCAAGGAGGAGACGAACACTGCGATTGTACAGCCAGACCGCCGAGCGTAGCGGAAAGGAGTTACGCCCTTTGCGACCAAAAAGCGTCACTCCAATCTGGGCTTCGAGCGTGCTGAGCTTGGCACTCAATGCCGATGGTGTGAGACCAAGCTTCGCGGCCGCATGCGCCATCGTTGGACTGTCGCAACTGACAACGAAAGCTGCCAGATGCGGAAAGTCGATCTTGGGCATACTAACCTCGGATGAATGTGCGCATCAGAACCTTGCGCGAGCTCTGGAGACCCTATGCTGAAAAGATATCGGACAACCGGGTTGCCTTGTCCAGATCACGGATCGCCCAAACATGCTTTCCGAAATCGGCCACCCTCGACTGCCTTGCGCGGGAAATGCCTCCCGCCAGTTTCCTGGTGATTTCCTCCCATCCGGCTGGATCGTCGGGCGCCCCTCGCGGCACACGCCGCCGCTCGGCCAGTCGCTTTCCGTCCAGGAAGACCACTTCGATGTCGGGGTTGTCCGAATCCTCACTCCGCGCGAACATCGCCACCTTGACCAATAGCTCGGAAACGTCCTCATGTGCGATGGCGTTCGTTTCAAAATCGTTCAGCGTTAACTCGCCTTGGAGCAGGGCGGTCGCCACCGTATAGTTCATGCTGAACTTCGCCTCGATTCCCGTTCTCGGCTTCGGAAAGCGCAGATAGCGGATGCACTCGTCGCGGACGAAACAGTTGATCCGTTCGATCGCTTTGATGTCGAAACCAGACAGCGCTCGGATCGTCAATGCGCCATCAATTGCAAGATGGGTGCAGCTGCAGCAAGGATAAAGCTTTACTGCAAGGCCGGGGGTAACAAGTTCCCAAGGGTTGCCGAGAGCTGGCAACGTTGCTGCTGATCCGCCTGTGAATGCATCCAGGAAACCGGATGGTGCCTCAAGGATGCCAGATCCGGCCGTGAAGTCGCTTTCTGCCAGCTTTGCAGCAAGGAAGCCAGCTTGAGCGGCCCGGCCGCAATGCAAACTCTTCGTCATCGTTCCGGTGTTGCCAAGGATGCCCCCGGCAAAGGAGCACGCGATCGCGAGTGCGTGCTCCGTTTGGCGCGCGTCGAGGCCACGCAAGTTGGCCGCAGCGCCGGCAGCTGCGAGAGTCCCGAGCGTCGACATCGTATGCCACCCTTGGCGCGTATGTGCGCTGCCCACTGCGATGCCAAGCTTGCAGGCGATCTCGATCCCGACTGCATAGGACCGCAGGAATGCCCGGCCGCTCGCTTGCGTTTCGAAGGCCGTCGGCAGCAGCGCACTGACGATCGGGGCACTCGGATGGCCATTCATCGAGAACTCGCTCGTATCATCAAAGTCGTCTGCATGCGCGCAGGTGCCGGTCAGAAGAGCCGCCAGTGCAGGATCGCTCCAGCAACCTAGACCAGGGACGGGAATGCCCTCCCGATCGTTCCCTGGTGCGCATACTGCAACGAGAATTTCTACAGGCCGAGACGCCGTGCCAGCATATATGCAAGCGAGTGTGTCGGCCACATGGATCTTTGCGCGCTCGGACACAGACTGAGGCACTTCCCGCACATGGGCGATGAAGTCGGAAAGCTCGGCTGTTATGGACATGACAATGTTCGGACTTGTGCGCCTTGGAAATGAAGAAAACAGGCCATGTCTTGGGCACCTAGCGGAGACGCCGGCCGTAATTCGCCAACTGTTTAGGAGATTCGCTCCAGGAATTCGGCCGTGCGAGCGTTTTGGGGGCGACCAAAAATCTGCTCTGGTGGCCCCTGTTCAATGATGGAGCCCTTATCCATCACAACGACTCGGTCGGCCACCTCTCGTGCGAAACCCATTTCGTGAGTGACGACGATCATGGTCATGCCCTTGCCGGCGAGTTCTTTCATGACAGAGAGAACTTCGCCGACCATTTCCGGATCAAGTGCGCTGGTCGGCTCGTCAAAAAGAACAATCTCGGGCTTCATCGCGAGAACGCGAGCAATTGCTACACGCTGCTGCTGGCCACCCGAGAGTTGCGCGGGATACTGATCTCGCTTATCGGCCAATCCGACGCGCTCCAGCAGGGCAATTCCTTCCTGGATCGCCTCTTGCCTCGGGCGCTTTAGAACATGAACGGGAGCCTCGATGATGTTCTGCAGAGCGGTCAGATGCGGAAATAGATTGAAGCGCTGGAAAACCATGCCAACATTCCTGCGGATTGCGGCCTTTTCCTTCTCGCTGAGTGGGACCTTTTTACCGCCTGCGAGCTTGTTGCTCACAAGTGCGCCATTCAGGTAGATCTCACCGCTCTGGATTTGCTCCAGATGATTGATACAACGGATAAGCGTCGTTTTGCCGGAGCCGGACGGACCGATGACGACAACGGTCTCCTTAGGTTGGACCGTCATTGAAACATTCTTGAACACGCTCAGGGTACCGAACGACTTGCTTACGCCGCGGAGTTCCACGGCAGGTGCCACGCTGGCTTTGGATTGATCGGCCATTTCAGGTTTCCATCTGTAACAGGTTGGGGGCGTTCGACTCGGGCTCGCGCGCAGCAGTGCGAGGACTCCAGGACAGCCGGTTCTCGATCCATTGTTGAAGGACGGTCCACACCCCGGTCAGCACGAGATAGTAGACGGAGATCGCCGCATAAACTTCGAAGGTCTTGAAGTTTTGCGATCGCAGGCTGTCGGCGACGTGTACGAGTTCTGGAACGGCGATGACGCTCAGGAACGCAGTGGTCTTGAACATCATGTTGCATTGGTTTCCGAGCGAGGGGAGGATGATGCGAAGCGCCTGGGGGAGGATGATCCGGCGCATCGCCAACGACGGCAACATGCCCAATGCCTGTGCGGCCTCGCTTTGTCCTTTCTCGACCGATCGGATGCCGGCCCGCGTGATCTCGCTCATATATGCTGCTTCGTGCAAGCTGAATGCGAATATGCCAGCGACAATCGCTCCGCTGATGGAAAACGCCGGCGTCGTGATTGTCGACGGGAAGATGTCAACACCGATCAGGTAGGGCAGCCCAAAATAGATTAGAAACAACTGCACGAGGATAGGAGTTCCTCGGAAGAACCAGACGTAAAGCCAGTTGAAACCTCTAAGCGCGCCATACAGGCTCAGTCCGAATAGTGCCAGGAACAGTCCCGCAATGATCCCGACCGCCATTGATGTGAGAGTGACGGAGACGGTGAGCCAGACAGCATATATAAGCTGCGGTGGTGGCGAGAAAACCAGCTCGAGGAAATAGTGCAGGTCAAAGTTCATGATTGAGCTCCCGGAGCAACTTCGCCGCCTTCATGAGACCGAGTGGCGTTCGAGCGACTACGCTCGCCGAATTGGGTGCGGACCAGGTCATATCGAAACGAAGCCCTTTGAATAACGCTTCTCCAATGCTTCTTGGAGAAAGCTCCAAGCGGTTGTGAGCGCGAGGTAGTAGATCGATACGCCGAGATAGACCTCGAAGGTTTTGTAGGTCACTGAATTCACTGCGTCGGTGATAAACAGCATCTCTGGAACCGCGATCAGGTACAGCAACGATGTCGCCTTGAACATGCCGTTCATCTGATTGCCAAGTGGAGGCAACATGATGCGAATTGCCTGTGGCAGAATGATCCGCTGCATGAGAAGCCCCGGCGTCATGCCGACGGCCCTGCCGGCATCCCACTGGCCATGGTCGACCGAAGCGATAGCGCCGCGAGAAATTTCGCTGAAGTATGCCGCCTCATGGAGCGCGAAGGCGGTCACCCCCGCGACAATCGCCCCGCTGATCGAAATGAAGCCGAACAGATGCACGTCCTGCGGAAAAAGATCGACATTCGTCAGATAGGGGAGGCCGAAATAGATCAGAATGACCTGCACAAGGAGCGGTGTGCCGCGAAACACGAAGATGTAGGCGCTGTTGAACCAGCGGAGCACGCGCCATCGTGATAGTCCGAACAGGGACAAGACAAGCCCCAACACCACACCGATGACCATGGACGCGAACGCGACCAGAACCGTCGTGAGCAGACCGCGCAGAAGGGCGGGCCGGGGATTGAAGACAAAATCCAGGAAAAAGGCGATATCGAACTGCATGTCGATAATGTCCCCGTTTCTTATTGTGTTCGAGTTCCGTTGCCGAGGACCTTACCTCTTGCGCGGAGGGCTGCCGCCGAAGCGGCAGGCCAGGAGTGTACACCTACTCGAACCTATCGAGCGTTGGGCATCTGCGGAAAATCATGGGCACTGCTTGTCGTTGCGGCAAAGCTCGACATGGCCGTCCATGCCCCAGGTCTTGGCGGCCTGCTCGACATAGCCGCTTTCGTAGAGAGAGACATAAGCCTTGCGTACGGCTTCTTGCAGCGCAGGGTCGTCCTTGCGAAGCACAATACCGATGGTGAGGGGGTCGATCGGTAGACCGCCGATCTCATATTTATCGCCGGTGAGCTTCTTGAAGTAGGAGAGTGTCATCGCGTCGCTCACGAAAGCGTCCACACGTTTCAGATCGAGCTGCCGGAACGTGACCGTATTCTGCGGATAGGACTGGATCTCGATCGGTGGCTTGCCTTCGGCGCTGACCTTGGTGTTGGCTTCCTTCAGTAGGCGTTCGTTGGTGCTCGAGACCAGAACCGCGACGCGGTGTCCTGAAAGATCCTCGTAAGTCTTGATATTGAGGGGGTTTCCTTTCGGGACAAGGAGGCCCATCCGCTCGCGCACGTACTCCACGAAATTGTATTTTGCGACGCGAGCTAGACTTTTCGAATTGTTCGACATGACTGCATCGCATTTACCCGTGTCCAAAGCAGCGAAGATACTGGCGAACGGATAGTGGACGACTTCGGTTTTGATACCCATCGCCGGGCCAATCGCCGACATTACGTCAACATTGAAGCCTTTCGGCGTGACGCCGTCTTCATCCAGGAAGCCGCCGGGGGGATTGCCGAGTTCGGTGCACATGACAATCTTGCCGGCCTTCGCCAGTTTTTCGGTTGGCTCGACGCTCTTCGTGATTCCCGAAGCCGCCTGGCTGTTTTCATATGCTTTGCCTTCGGATGGCTCCGCCGCCTTTGCTGCCGGTGCGATACAGACTCCGGCAAGAAGTAGATTCACGATCAATGCGTAAGAACGAATTCTCATTGTATTCCCCTTTCTTCTTCACGATGTTAGATCGTTTTCACTACGCGGGACGCATCTCCTGTGATCGAGAATTACGTCCAGGTGTTTTGGTTTCGGCAATGGGCGATGGTCGCTGGCTATTCTCCGCTGTTGTTGTCATGGACGCACCGCTAAGCTGTCATTGCTGCAAAAGCCGGTTTTCCTCCGCGAGTGCATTCGGGATTAAATCGAGCGTCGCTCTTTTGCTTTCCTTGATGAAGCGCGAAACCGTATTGCGTACGAGGGTTGCTCTGACCGAAGCGTCATAATCAAAAGAACGGACGGCCAGGGCAGCCCGGACGTCGATGGGCCAGATGGCGTCGAACGCCTGTCGCGTTTCACAATGCGAGAATCGGTTGTTGCCCTTGATCATGGCCGACCTGGCTGCCTCAGTGGCCTTCATATCGATCGTGAAGTCATCGCGAATTACCACCCCGTAGGCCGCGCGAGCTTTTTCAGCTGAGACGACGCCCCGCTTTACGTCCGCGAGCACAAGCTCGGGATCTCTCTCTGACGCTGGCCCAAACCCGCCCCCCGCCGGAGTGATCAGGCGGACGACGTCACCCCGCTTGAAGTGGAGAACGTCAATCTTGCCGATCTCACGTTCATCCTTCGTGTCGGGGTTGACGATGACGCGCGCGAGGGATCCGGCTTCGCCGCCCATGATACCCCATGGAGTGAATTTGAGCCGATCCATGCCGCGCACCGTCATGACGGCCTCAACGTCGGTGTTCTCCAGATCCAGGACCACCGAGGCGCCGCTGCGCCAACGACCCGGTGCCTGGCTGTCGATGACAAGGCCGTATCGTTGAACGCGCATGATAGTTTCGACTTCGATAGTCTCCGCCGGCACGGTCAAAAGTGAGCCCGACCGGTTGTCGACGCCATCGATACCGTCGTGTCCTATTTTACCGCCACCGCCGCCGCAAATTGGATTGATCACGCTCACACGCTTGCCGCCATGAAGACGGTCGCGTCCGGTGACCACGATGATCCCCGACATACCCGGGCCAGCTGCGGCCAGTCCTCCGGGGATTGCGGCGTTCAAGCAACCAAGCACAACGTCGTAGACGCGGGTCGACGCGGTGACGCGTGATCCGCCGGCGGCTGGGAAGTTCGCATTGATGATCGTTCCGCGGGGAGCGATGATCTTGACCGGCCGCAGAAGGCCACGGTTCCGGGGAGCGTCTGGCGCCTTTGTCAGGATATAGTAGATTAGCGATTGCAGGGTATAGGGATGTGTGGTCGAGCCAGTGACATAGTTGAAGGCTGCGAGGACCTGAGGATCCGTTCCGGTAAAATCAAACAGTAAATCGCTGCCGGTGACCGTCATCTTCGCATGGATATTGATGAATTCACCGGCCTTCATACCCTCAATGTAGTCGGCGAACTCGTAAATTCCGTCGGGAATTTCGGCGATAACCTCCCGGGCCCTCGCTTCTGATAGGGCGAGCGTTGCATCCATCCCGTCGATGACTTCCTGCGTCGAATACCGATCACAGAGTTGGCCGAGACGCACATCCATGCTCTTCATAGCAGAGAACATTGCTTGGATATCGCCCCACAGCTCCGATGAGATGCGGCTGTTATCGAGCAAAATGTTTCTGACGGCCTCGTTGAGAACTCCCTCGCGATACAGAAGCACGGGGCGGAGCCTCAGCCCCTCCTGAAATGTTTCCGTAAGTGTCGGCGCTATGCTTCCGGGAACCGCGCCGCCGATGTCTGAGGCATGCACGAAGGCCCATGCCAGCGCTATGAGCCGGCCGTCGCGGAAGATCGGATGCACCAGCGACACATCCATCATATGGGTGACCATGCCGTCGCTTGAGAATGGATCATTGGTTATGATGCAGTCTCCAGGCTTCAGGGAGGAAATTGGGATATCACCGAGACCGCCCTTGACCGACAGTCCGATGAAGGCGCTGACACCGGTATTTACGGGGTAGGCGAATGCTTCACCCTCAGCATTTGCCAATGCGCACTGGAAATCCTGAACGAGCTTCACGAAGGTTGTGTGAGCCGTACGCTGAAGGGTCGAGGATGCTTCTTCGACGATCGCGTTGAACCGGTTCGCCATGATTGCAGTTTGTACGGGATCCATTTTTACTGCCTCCGCGTCAGTGCGAGTGCGCCGGTTGCGAGGGCGCTCGCGTGAAATGCTGCTGGTACGAGGACGGTAGAATCGTCCTCCTCGATGACGCACGGCCCCTTGACCGTGCTGCCGACAGTCAGGTCCTTGCGCCGATAGGTGCTGGCGGAAGGATGGAGCTTTCCGGCAATGCGGATGTCGCGCTGCCCAACGGGCGCAATTTCAGCACGAGGCCCAAGTGGAGCGTGCTCGTCTGGAGGCATAGGCAGACTGCCCCGGACACGCACGCGCAGTTCAACGAACTCCACTGGCGCAGCCGTGTCGCAATGGCTGTAAAGCCGCAGATGCTCATCATGGAAACGATTGGCAATAGACGTAAGATCGGGAAATCTGCCATGACTGACAGGCACTGCGACCGCGACTTGGAATGACTGTCCCCTATATCTCAGCTCGGCCCAGAACTCGTGTTCCACCGAAACCAGTCGGGATCCGTCGATCTGGTTCGATAACCAGACCAGGGTCTCATCCTTGAGCTTTTCGAATTCCGCCGCCACGAGTTCGTCGGTGACGGTCGAACCCTGGATCACCGCAATGACATCGTGTGTAAGTGAAGTCACGACCCCGCCCCGAGCGCAGAAGACCGAGGGAGCGGGCGGCACGATGATCGAATTGATGCCGACCTCATCGGCCAGAAGCGGACCATGTAGCGCACCATTGCCGCCGAATAGCACGAGGGTGACGTTTTGCGGGTCGAGGCCATGGGCGGCAAGATAGGGCAGAATGCGGCTTACCATATTGGAGGTAGTCACCGACAAGCACGCGTCAGCCGCTTCGGCAGTCGAGACGCCGAGCTGCTGCGCCACGGAGGAGTAAGCAGAAGCGGCGCGATCGACATCGAGGCGCATCGCGCCCCCGAGGAAATTCTCGGCGTTCAGATAACCGCACAGGAGGTAGGCATCCGTAACCGTCGGCATGTCGCCGCCGCGGGCAAATGCAGCCGGTCCAGGAAAAGCGCCGGCACTCTCCGGACCGACTCGCAATGCAGGACCATTCAACCGCACCAGAGAACCGCCGCCGGCGCCGATCGCTTCAATTTCGGTAACGGGCAGGGTGATCGGGAAATCGCCGACCGCGCCTTGTGCCGTTACCGTTGGTTGGCCCTGGCGGACCAAAGAGACGTCCGTACTTGTGCCGCCCATGTCGAAGGTCAGCATATATTCATGCTTATTGGTGCTGGCGATGGTTTGGGCGGCGGTGATGCCGGAAGCAGGACCGGACAATAGGGTATGCACCGGAAAGTTCATGGCGTCGGCGAGGCCAAGCGCGCCGCCGTTTGACCGTGTCACGTAGAGGCGCGCCGAAGTCAGGCGCGAGTTCACATACTGCTCAATGTCGTGGAGATAGGACTTTACACGCGGCTTGACGTAGACGTTCAGGGTTGCGTTGACCGCACGCTCGTATTCGCCCATGCGAGGCCAGATGTCGCTCGATATGCAGACATCGATTTCAGGTGCCGCCGCCGTGATGATGTCGCGGACCTTTCGCTCATGTGTAGGATCGCGGAAGCTGTGCAGGAGGACTACTGCTATGGAGGACACACCTTCGGCGCGAACCGCGGCTACGGCCTTCCTGACTGCGCCTTCGTCTACCACGGTCAACACCTCGGCATCCGCGCTCAATCGTTCGGGAACCTCGAAGACCAGGTTTCTGGGCACCAGCGGCAGGGCGCGCGATGAAAAGAGATCGATCGGGTTCTTCAGACGCAGTCGCTGCAGCTCAAGGATGTCCCTGAAGCCTTCCGTTACGAATAGCGCTACCGGTTCAGCCGAGCGTTCGATCACAGTGTTCGTGCTGACCGTCGTTCCGTGCATGACGATGACTTCGTCGCCATCCTCAACCTCAAGCGCCTCCAGTAGCGGCTCGAAACCGTTTTGGAAACCCTGTGCGAAATTCGGTGGAGTAGAGGGCACCTTCAGGCGCTTGATCCCTTTTCCGGAATCCGCTCGCCATCCTACGAAGTCGGTGAAGGTGCCACCAATATCCACGCCAATCCTAACCAGTGCCATCGAATATTTCCCATTTCCTCACTTGTCTGAAGGCAAAACGATACCTGCATGGCCCGTGGGGCCACGTCGGCAAGTCATCTGCATTCAGCGTTTGATGAGCTATCTTGAGACAGAGCATCAGAGTTGCGTAGTGCAGTTTTATTAAATTGGGTGCATAGTTTTTTTGAAGTGGATGCCGCCTCGGATTCTTGGCGGCACTTCTTGTCACAAAAAACAGCGCCACAGGGCGCTGCTTGTTCCTTATCGTTCGAAGTCGCCGCTTATGGACCGACGGGAAGCGTATTCGGTTTGAAGCGGACGACGAACCGGTGACGGTCGCCAGGGTAGATCAGGCGCACGAATGTGATTAAGTCGCCCTCCAGCCAAGTCCGGCGCGCAATCGAAATGCAGGCCGTGCGCTCGACCACCTGTAGCCTCCTCGCCAGGATCGTATCAGCCGACACGGCGCGGATTGAATGCTCGCCTTCAGTAAAAGGGATGTTCTGAAGCAGCCAGCTTCCAGGCGGTTCGTCTTTGAACTGTTGGCGTTCGGCCTGTGGAACGGCGTCAAGATTGATCTGCCGCGTTTCCATTGTGAACGGAAGATTGTCGGCATAGTGCATAACTTCGAGGGTTAGGAGCCGTGTGCCAACCGGGACTCCTACATGCCGCGCATCGAGCGCGTCGGTGGCCTTTCGGATGCTGCGATCGGTAATCTCGAACGTATAGGTCCTGTCGATTGCCAGCACTTCTGCGCGGATATCCTGAATATGCATCAGCGGCTCTTCAATACGCGGCGGCGCGACGAAGGAGCCGGAGCGGCGCTTTCTCGAAATCATGCCCGAGGCTGCAAGGCTCGACAGGGCCTTGTTCACCGTCATGCGGGAACAATTGTAAATATCAACCAACTCGCGCTCAGGCGGGATGCGGAAGCCGGAGCCCCACTCGCCAGTGGCTATCTTGTTTTCGATGTCACGCTGAATCTCCAGATAACGCGACGACGCCTGTTTGTCTGTCGCGACTTCATCCATTGCTGGTCGATTCATTGTTAAGGAAGCGAGCATCAGTCACCAGTCGTACCTCTTTCACCTGTATTACAAACCTTTTATTGGTCTATAACATATGGTGCTTTGGCCGTATACCAACCGTGCTCATCGCAACAGCTCAATAAACTTTCTGAACGTCGGGAAGGGAACGCAGGGAGCCGCCCCTTCCCGGCTTATTCAGTCGAATATTAGAGCAACGGCAAAACATCCTTCGAAACGGGCGTTGCCAGGCGGCCGGTCGCAACGAGCTCCGTCGCGCGCTTGAGGTCTTCGGCCATGTATCGGTCGTCTTCGAGTTTCGGCACGGCGGTGCGAATAACCTTGCGAACTGCATCGAGCTCCGAACTGGAGGTGAGTGGCGTTCTCAAGTCAATACCCTGGGCTGCGCTCAGCGCCTCGATGCCCACAATCGAAAAGAGATTGTCGGTCATCTGCAGGAGACGCCGCGCGCCATGGCAGGCCATCGACACGTGGTCTTCCTGGTTAGCCGAGGTAGGGGTCGAGTCGACAGATGCCGGATGCGACATCTGCTTGTTCTCTGACATCAGCGCGGCCGAGGTTACCTCCGCGATCATGAAACCCGAGTTGAGGCCCGGCTTCGGCGTAAGAAACGCCGGCAGGCCATAGCTCAGGACCGGATCGACAAGCAGCGCAATGCGGCGCTGAGCGATCGCGCCGATCTCGCAGACGGCGATTGCAATCTGGTCCGCCGCAAATGCTACTGGCTCGGCGTGGAAGTTGCCACCGGATACGATCGTGCCGTCGGACAGGACGAGCGGGTTGTCCGTCGCGGCATTGGCTTCGATCATCAACGTGGCGGCGGCTTGACGTAGCAGATCGAGGCAGGCGCCGGCGACCTGAGGCTGGCAGCGAAGGCAATACGGATCTTGTACCCGCTCATCCCCCTCTTCATGGCTAGCGCGGATTTCGGAACCCGCCAACAGCCTGCTCAGCGCGCTGGCCACGTCGATCTGGCCCTGGTGGCCGCGCAGGGTGTGGATTTCTGGATGGAACGGCGCAGTGGAACCCATTGCGGCGTCCGTCGATAGCGCGCCGGAAATGAGGGATGAAATGAGAGCTCGGTGGGCGCGAAAGAGGCCGGCCAATGCCAGCGCCGTCGAGGTTTGGGTGCCATTGATCATGGCAAGACCTTCTTTGGCCTTCAAGACGATAGGGGTGAGGCCCGCCTTTGCCAATGCCTCTTTGGCTGGCATGACCTCACCGTCGAACTTCGCCTGACCTTCGCCGATCAGCGCCGCAGTCATATGGGCGAGCGGAGCAAGGTCACCGGAGGCTCCGACCGAACCTTTCTCCGGAATAATAGGGAGAACATTCTTTTCGAGCATCGCGGAGAGAACGTTTATGACCTGTGGTCGCACACCTGATGCACCCCTGCCGAGCGAGATCAACTTCAGCGTCATGATGAGGCGAACGATACCGTCCGGGAGTGGCGCTCCAACCCCACAGCAATGTGACAGGATCAGATTGCGCTGGAGGGTTTCAACGTCGTCGGCGGGAATGCGCACACTCGCCAGTTTGCCGAAACCGGTATTGATGCCGTAGTGAGCGATATCTCCCCCAGCGATCTCGGCGACCTTGTCGGCGGATATCTGCACTCTCTTCAGCGCCGCGGCATCGATCACGGGTGCGAGCGTGCCATCATAAACGGCAGCCAGGGTTTCCAATGAGACTTTTCCGGGAACGAGCGCGTGGGCCATGTTTAGAACCTTTTAGGGGGACAGGAGATCCAGAGGCATACATAATAGCCATGCGTCCTCTATTTTGTATATACCAATACGAAAATGGACCAAATGTAAAGCGCCGCGCAGCAAAAATACGAACAGCGGCTCTAAAGAGGTGCCGCTCTAATGCCGTCGTGGTGGCAACGGATTGATTATGTTCACTGAACCGGATTGAAACGACCGTGAAACTCTTGCCCGTTGACGGCTCGCCCGTAGAACATTCCTAGATACCACGGGAAGTAATGGTAGGACCACGCGCATAGGCGATTGCCATACATAATGAAGGTGCGGAGCAGTGTTTTGAGTTCTTCCTTGTCGTCCGTCTGCTTCATCGCCATACGAAGTTTGTTCGAGAAATCCAGCAGCGTGTTAAGACCGGAATAGCCGAGATACTCCGAATACGCGGGATCGAATGCTTCAACGGCGGCCACAAAGTCGTCGTGCGAGAGCGTATCGATAAGTTTGAGGAGCGGGTAGGCGGTGTACATGATATAGTCGCGGAGCATGCCGTTGGCGAAGTCCCAGGCAGTGAAAAACTGACCGTAGGTCCCGGTATCGCCGATCTGTCCCGTTCGGATCTTACGCAGATCCTCCGGCTCTACCGTCTGGATGCGCTTGGCTTCGGCGTAGAACTCGGCTGCGACGCCCTTGAGGTTTCCGAAGCGGCCCTGTCCATTGAAGGCTTCCGCGGGATCGTGTGGCCTTACCTCTACGAAGATCCTCTCCTTCGCGAAGAACAGATTGTTCCAGATGGCTTTGCCGACGATGGGAAGCAGATGGTGGTATTCCGGACGTACCTGTCCCAGCACCGGCTGCGCCAGGGGCTCAAGGCCCTTGCCATACTGAATGGAAAACTTATTGCCGGTCGCCTGGGAGTATCTCAGATCCCCAACGGCACAATCGACGATCCGCCGACGCAGCCGCACCGGCGCGGTGCTGATCGTCGGCGTCCAAGCATATAAGGACTCGCCGGAAACGACGGGATGAGCCTGCATCACCTTGAATGGCAGGTCCTGCCAAAATTCCTCGCACAATTCAGGGTTATCATCATCCGCCAATTCAGCCACGACCGTGATCTGAAGTTCCGGCCACGCGATATCGATCAATCTTCCCATTTTCAGCGCGCTCCGAAGAAAAATTCGAGCCAGTGAGACCGCGCCCCGAATAGGTATATACCATAGAGGTTGCTCGGCTGGTCGCAACGACGAAATCGCCTTAATCGGCGCTGAGCGAAAGAAAATTCCCATACAAAAAGGCGTATTTGTCTATTTTTGTGCAATTTTGGAATGATGTTAGAGGAATATTTCAGTTTCCGGATCGAGGCGCGGTCGTTTTCTGGCCCGTCAAGCCGTTAGTTTTTGGGCTAAACGTATATTTTCCTAAGCGGTATGCCGGACGAAAATATTAAATGGTCTATACAAAACGGAGTTTATGGCTATGCTAATCCGAGTGGAGGTCACCTGCCACGCACAAGATCAACCATAGGATTCTGAGAAATGTCGTTTAACAGCTTGAGTGACGTCGTTAAGGCGGTGAAGGAAAAGACGGCTGCTTATGAAAGCAC
>NZ_SGNY01000018.1 GCF_007002745.1 Martinezella rhizogenes
TGTAGCGCGCAAAATCGGCTGGCAGGAAATGCAAGATCACTTGGCAACAATTTTGTTGCGCTTGGAGCGCTCATTTATGCGGATCGATTCCCAATATCGGTAGGCCGAATTTTGGGACGGAGTTCGGGCCGCGCCGAACTTCTTTTTGCACTCTTTAAGGAGCCTTGCAACGGACTTTAATCCAAAGCCGTTCGCCAAGAAAACAGCAACCTCAGGATCACGGGTAATCAGGGACCGCGAGGGTTTGATGAGTTGGCGATTGTTAAGATGCCATTCCGCCAACTGGCGGCTCTCATCGTTCAGCCGAATGTAATCGGCAAGGGGGATTGTGACAAATTCAGGCGCACAGGAACGGCAGACGGAGCAAGCTGCATCGGATGGTGCTGCTTGCTCGTCCTCACTGAGGTTCCGATGCCTGCGGCTCATACTTCAAGCTTCTTGGGGTCGATGCCGAGCGCCTGCGCGATCTTGTGGCCGTCTGCGCTTACAGTGAGCGAGCGGCCTGTGGAGGCAAGGGCGTCCAGTTCGCGGCTGCGTTCCTCGATCTCGGGTGTGATTATTGGCTTTCGCAGATAAGCGAACGGCGTCCCGATCTTGGCGCAAAACTCTTCCAGCAACGATTCATCGGTATTGGCAAGCGTGATGCAGAAGTCGCGAAGCGCGGGTGTTGCCGATCCGGTCGCTATCGCATGTTCCACACGCGCTTCAATCCGTTTGTCGCGGGCTTTGACGACCTCTCCGGAAAGCGTCTTCGTGACGCTGGCAAGCCCCATAATCATCGCATTGGTTCCTTCCGCCTTGGCGGCAAGGGCTGCGATACTTGCAATGATATCTTCATTGCTGGCGTCGGGCTTGACGCCGAGCGCTTCTAAAATCTTCGGGTCCACCGTATTTTCCTTTTCTTTCCGGGAGACATCCGCCGATGCGACGGCGGGCATGGAGAGTGCGGGTGCCGCGACGAGCGCGGCGGAATGAAGCCAGACCGCAATGCCATTATCTCCAATTTTTAGCGACGGAGAGATATAGCGGTGGGTCTTTTCAGCGAGGGTGCGAATGCCCTCCTTCAGCCACGATACGCGGCCCCACAGGCCACCGTCACGAGCCTGCAATTCTTCGATCCAACCCACTGCGGGGGCGTTTTCACCTGTGGCAGCGCGCTTGACGGTCGCGTGGTCGATATCGATCGGCAGGAAGATTCCGTCCGCCTTAAAACGCTCGACAAGAACCTCCGGATTGATATTGAACTTGCGATCATCGCGGGCCGTAAACGACCCACGCGGAGCAATCTGGACCCAATCCGGCGCTTTGTCGCCATCAAGGTCGGAAGCAAAAAGGGCTATATCGGTTACGATACTCTCATGCATGGCTGACGGCCTCAGACGCTGGACTTGATGATCTGGAGAAGATTGGCGTTGGTGTTGCTGGTGCCGTCAATCGTCGTGGACAGAAGGATATCCCGGGCCTTGAAGAAGTTGTCGCTGCCGACGACGATATGTGTCGGCGCGATGCCAAGCTTCAGGCCCTTGTCGCCCGTAAACTTGCCCATGGCGGTATAGGCGGCGCGCAGGTTTGCAGAGTTCAGTTCGGCCTTGGAACCGAACGCCAACTGCCACAGACCAAAGCCGCAATTCACGCGGGCACGGACACCGTAAATGTATTCATCCGAAAGAAAGACCTTGGTGTCTTTGTCGCTGGTGACCGTCTGGAAATCGTACTTTTCCCGGTCCTGCCAGACGATGGGTTTAACGCCACGTGACAGGTCCAAAAGATACCAAGGTTCACTTTCACCGGTCTGCATGTTCGATACGGAGACCGGCTCTCCGATCTCGTCTGGCAGGTGCGGATGATCGGTATCAAAGAAGTTCTGACCATCGTAGCACTCGACTTCAAAGCCGTTGTCCAGAAGGTCGAAAATCAGCGTGTCGGGGTGCTGTTTCGCTGTCCGGCCCATCTCCTGAAACATCGGCTTATAGATGCCGACGCGGTCATCAGAGATGTCATCTCGCGGTACGGAAACGGTGGATTCAAACTTTCGGTTGCGGATCGTGAAGCCGTGAGACTTCAGCTTTTTGACCTGACGGTCACCGATCCATTCCCGCAGTTTCGGGAACTGACCGAACCAGCCATATTGCTCCTCGGCGGTGTTGCTGGTCACCGTCATAGCCAGCGTATCCTTATGGCTTACGGTGCCGTCGAAGCTTTCGTTATAGACGGTTTGAAAGCCCTTAAAGACCAGTCCGATATTAGCGTCATTGATGATCATTTCAGTTTTCCTTGTCTGAGAAGTTCGGCCCGGATCGTCAGGATGACGTCAGGTGGTATTTTCATGATGTCGCGGAGAAGCGAAGGCGAGTGGCCTTCCAAGAGGAGTTGGCGCACGATGCTTGCACCCTTGACCTCAGCGTAAATGAAATTGTTCGGACGTGACGCATCCCATCGGCCTAGTTTTTCCCCGCGTGCTTTCATCGCAGCGATGCGGCGGTCTACTGAGCGAAGGTGGACCCCGGTCAACAACGACACGTCACGGCGCGTCAATCCGTCCTTACGCAACAGTTCTTCTATCCTGCCTCTCACGCTCTCAGCGATGCCCGCCTTCGCCAGCGGAACAAAAATGAACTGACGGCTCGTACCAATCGCACAAGCCCGCGAAATCGCCATTGCCACGTCGAAGCCGACGAAACGCGCGAGTTCAGATTGGGGAGTGAGATTGCCAACCCTCGGGAGGTAAATCCGCGTCCCGCCTGCAACCTGTATGAGATGGTCCGCGACATCATCACCGGCAACGTCCCGGATCATCTCAAAAAGGGTCTGATCATCGTCGTCGTCGCCAATCGTAATCAGTTTCTTTTTCGTCATGCGAGCCTCGGACCAAGATCGTAGAAGGAGCGGGAGCGCGCCTGTTCGATGGCGCGGGCCTGTTCGCGGCGTGCCTTGACGGCTGCCAACTTGGGGTTTGGCGACACGATGTTTTGCGTCAGGCGGACGTTGCTGGACTGTTGCAGAGAGGAGTGCTTTTCCGGCGCGCTGGTAGTGCCAGGCGCTGGCGATGCCGGGGCAATCACGGGGGAAATCGTTGGCGTAACGGTAATGCCGAGAATGGCGCGCAGTTCGTCCGCAATCGACTTTGCCTCGCTCTTTGCCTGCTCTCCCCCCTCTGTCAGACCGGCGTTGTAGCCGTCCATGGCCGCTTCCGCTGAGGGGCGCAGGTCAATGCCAAGCTGCCTCTTGAGGTCAAAACCCGGTTCAGCCGCAGAGCCGAATAGCAACCGCTTCCATGCTGGCGGTCTGTCCTGTTCCGTGGCCTTCGGCTGTTTGGGAAGATGGCCCACGATAGCGTCAATGGTGCGCTGACGCTCGGCTGCATCTTCTCCCCGTTCAAGGGCATCGGAAGCATCCTTGGCAATACGCGTCAGCGGGGAAAGAGCCGGTGCAGCGGTATTCTTTATCCGCTGGGAAACATTGGACAGAAGGCGCTGTTTCTGGAAATTGAGGTTGCCCGTGCCGACCTCGTATTTTTCGTCAAGAACCCCTTTCGAGTTCTCCATTTCGGCCATCAGCTTTTCGATTTTTTCCATATCATCGAAGATAGCGCGGTAGGCCACGGCGGCGGTATCGTTGCCGCCGAGCGTGTCCGAGAATTTCTCTTCGTCGTCACCAACGGCAGCGCGCAGCCGCTTCAGGATCGCCATAACAGGGTCTTTACCCTTGGCTTCTGCGTCTCGCTTCTCGCCCAAGATGTCAACACCGACTTTCGATGCCCGCTCGCGAACGGTCGGTGAAACCATGTCGGAAAGCATGGCCTCCAATGACGTCGATGCTTCATCAGGAGACCCACTGCGCTCGACAACCGACTGTGCGAAAGCCGCCGCCATGCGCACACCCTCCATACCTTTCGATCCACGCGCAGCGAGGCGCGAAAGGATGGCAGGGAAGTTCCGCGACATGTCCTTGACTTCGAACTTACCGGCATTGCCGCCCATAACGACAGCATCGTAGGCAGCGGGCATCTGGTCGGACTGGATGCCCATGTTCTGGCGGAGCGCCACGGTAAGATTAGCCGCTGCTTCCGGCACGGACTCAGTGGCTGTCGCAAACTTGACGGCATTATCCGTCATCGCCGCCGCCTCGGAACTTGGCAGACCGCCAGCCTGCAAACTGCCGAAGACGGTCTGCGCGGCCTGATTGCCGATGCCGCGCCTCGCGCCGATCCGCGCCAACATCGCGTCGATCCGCTTCTGATCCACCTCGCCGTAGCCGCCAGTGATGCGCAGAAAGTCGCTTCGCTGCTCATCGGCCGCCGCTGCGTCAATCGCAACGCCAGCACCGACAACACCCACACCGGCAAGGCCACCGGACATATAGGCCGCGCCCGTGCCAAGCGCCAAAGGTACATTCAACTGGTCGAGAATGCCCCCTGCAACGGAACCCGCACTGCCGCCGCCACTCCCCGGAACACGCAAAGGCCCGCCAGTCGCCTTTCCAGACGCAACGCCCCGCGCACTGTGAAGCCTCTGTCTCATTTCGCTTGCAGCCGCGCCGACGCGATTTATCGCCTGTTCGGCCTCGCGGGCATCGGCCTTCAGGCCGTCAAAGGAGCCGTTGCCGACTGTGCCGAGTTTCTGGCGCAGTTCGTCCGCCTCGCGCCCGACAGCGCCGATGCGAACCTTTGCCTCCATTGCGGACTTGCCGACCTTTTCCAGATTGCCAGCAAGCGCGCCGTTCTTGGTCTGGCCCAAGCGCTCGGCGGCAGCGCGCAGTTCCTTGACATCCCTTTCCGCGCCGGTCGCAGACTTGCCGATTTTTTCGAGGTTGCCTGAAAGCGCGCCGCTTTTCGTCTGGCCCAACCGTTCGGCGGCAGCGCGCAGTTCTTTCAGGTCTTTTTCGGCTTCATTGGCAGGCTTGGATAGCTGGTTAACCAGCCGGAGCCGCATCGATACATCCATGTCGCTCAAGACGGTGCTCCTTTCACATGCTTCCATGCCTCGGACATCGATGGCCACCAGCGCAGGGCTTCATCCCAAGGCATGGCAAGCATCGACGGCAAAGGCGTTCGGTAAATGAGGCTCATCAGCGCGATCACGTCTCGCCATTCGTCGGCGGCAACGATGGATCGCTCGTTGCGCCCCGGAACATTGGGGGCAAAAAATCGAAGCAGACTCGCGTGACCTCCTCGCCGTCAACGTCCATCAGGCCGCGCAAAACCTCAGCGGGCATGCCGGTCATGCGGGCGTAAATATCGAAGTTGTCCACTTCGCCGCCGGTGCGCTGGTCGAGAAGCTCGCCCACCTCGCCAACTGTCAGGCGGGAAACTGTGAGCTGCGAAACCGCGCCGAGCTCGTCATCCTCGAAAGGGAACTGCAAAGGTACGATCTTGGAGAACTCGCCAGCGGTGAAGCGCAGAGCCTTGCGGGGGCGCTTTGAAATTGCCGGTTCGGTGGCGACAGGAGGAAGCGTCTTATCGATCGGCGCGGGAATGCCCATGCCCTCCCACATGTCGCGGGGCGGGAGGGGGATTTCCTCGAAGCGCACGGCGTCCGGGTCAGTCTTGGATTGCGGGACAGCGACACGCGCCGTCAGAATTTCGTCAGTCATCGTCAACCTGCCTTTGCTTCGAACGTAGAGCGGCGGCGGGTGGCGTCTCACCCGCCGCCGTCAGACAAAGGAGGCTCAAAACTCCTTCGCCACAAAGGCCCTCAGGAGCGTGGCCTCAGGCAGGTCAAACGGAAAAGCCCTGCACGATCTTGCTAGCAGGGCTGACAATTGGCGGCGGGCTGAACGGTGTCAGCCCGGACGCGATTATTTTGAAAAGATGAGAAGTCGTGGAACGTGCGCGGCGACGATAGAAGGCCCTACAGCGCGTTTTCGTTCCATGATGGCCGATGGCGAGGGAGGACCCCAAAAAACGCTTCTACGGCCTTCAATCAGGCTTCAATTTCGAAGCCGGTTTGTTTCGTTCGGGTGCATCGCTGCCCCTCTCACGTACACGCGTGATTTCACCAAGGCTGGTGACCCTTGTCAATCGGCGCAGATCGGGCCGATTGCAGGCGTTGTCTCGCATACCTAAATTCAGAGTGAGCGCGGCAGAGAAGTCCGTAGCCCTAGATGGCCCTTGGAGGGAGCCGGGTAAAGGCCCGGAACCGGTCCCCCCTGCCGCGCTTCTTTCACTAGAGCTCGCCCCTACTCGCCAGTTCCACCGCCTGCTGCGGGTCAAAACCGCCCTTGATGCGTGCTGCAAGCTCTTTCTGTTTCTCCGGGCTTAACCGGGAGAGTACAAGCAGGCCGTCTGTATCATCGGCTATCGGCGTCTGGCGGATAACGTTTCGAAGGTCTGAATGAATGTTCTCCGCGATCCGTATCATGACGCGGGTTTCTTCCGGCAGATAGCCAAGGGTCTCTTTCACGAACTGCTCAAAATCACTGCCAGACATGCCGCGCTCCTCACTCAAACAAAAATCGGCCCGTTATTCATGGGCCGATTCGCTGTTGCTGGCTATACTTGTACGCTCAACCGGCAAGGCCGAGATCGACAAGCATACTTGCGGCTTCCTCGACGGTCGGCATGGGAATGCCGGGAGGCAGTCTTTCCGGCAACAGGCTCCAAGCTTCCGCGATATCGCCCGCCGCTTCCGTCTTGAGAATGCGCATCAACGGCAGCACCCACGGCGGTGCAGTGTTCTCCGCTTCCGGTTTGTCCGGCGCGGGCATATCAGGAAGGTCTGGCAGCACTGGAACCACAACATCAATTCCCGGCATGGCAAGAATGCGTGACAGTAAATCGTCAAAAGCACGGGCAGGCAAGCTGGTCACATGGTAAGAATTGAAAAACGTGTTGCGAAATTTCGCCCTGCGATACCGCCAGCCCTCTTTGCGGGCCTTCCTCGATACGGCCTCCGGCGTGGTCGGCAAACCGTTCAACCGCTTCGCCGCCAGTTCCGGCGCTGCGAACCATTCCTGAATATTGCGCTTGTCCCGCACGACGCGAACAAGCATCGCCTCAAGATACTTGAGACGCCGTTCCATGTACGAAAACTCCTCGACCGGAACCGGGATCGTCAAATAAAACTCACTCATCTACAAACCTGTTTTATGTGCGCTCTGACGGCGCGTTGACGCATAGGAGAGCGGCCCGGACCTGAAAGGTGCCGGGATGCTCATTGGCGATTTTATGAAACAGACCTATCTGGCCAGCTTGGGTTTAACCGGAGGCTTGGGATCGGTGAGGGCTCGAATTTGCTCTTCCAGTTTGAGAACCTCGCTTTCACCAAGCGCAACGCACAGCTTGGCGCGGGCAAATCGATCAAAAACGCGGTCAAATCCGGCGCGGCGCGTGGTTGCGCCAAGCGCGTAATATGATCGAACGTCCGTCAGTATCCGCTGGAATGCTGACAAAGGCGGCATCTCGACCTGCGCAACGGCTCTGCTCTCTACCGCCAGCGCGATAATCTTTTCTCCAAATTCATCGATACACAGCCGCCGAATGGCGGCGGCTTTGGCGTCTGGCTGGATAAGATGCGTGCGCCGGATGAAGGCAAAGAGTTTCCCGCCCTCCGCTGTCTCGATTACACTTACACCACCCCGGAGTTTGCCGCCGCGCAGTGCGACGGCATCTAACGCAGGTGGCACCAACGAAAACCGCGTTTCGTAGTCAACGATGGCTTCGGGCGGCAATGCCATATAGTGATACTCAAAGCCCCCGCCTGTGGCTTGTCGTTTGCGCATCAACCGCTCGATGGCATTAACACCTTCACGCCTCAGGAACAGGGTCATACCCCTCTTCGAACGCGGCAGACCTCGAAGGTTTAAAGCGGCAAACTGCTGCGCGGTTTTCCAGTTCGCTCCCTCAGACAACGGTTGTTCACGCATTTCCAGCTTTCCTTACGCCTTGTGCAGGTTCTCCGCTCTTCCCGCGCAACTGAGCTATGACCCGCTCAACAGTCGATTTTTTAAGGTTCAGAGCCTGCGCGATATCGCAAGACTCATAACCCTCTTTAGTTTTTTCCTGAATGAAGCTCTGCCGAAGTTCGCGAGCGCGGTCGCTCTCTGTAGAGTTAGGTGCAGACTCTGCACTAAACTTTTCCACCTGCTTTTTCAGGTCTGTGATCTCGCCTCGCAAAGCTGTTTCAGCGGCAGCGAGTGCATCGACCTGCGCGCCCAAAAGAACATGAATCCCTCCGCTGATGTCGTTCAGCGGATCGCCTTGATACGTTGCTGCGGCAAGAAGATCATTGAAGGCGCGGATAGCAGAAATAGACCCTTCTAGGGCGTAAAGTGCGTTGTTCATATCTGGCTCCAGCGTGCTTTTGAAGGCACATCAAAGCTGCGGTCGGCGCAGCAGCCGGGAGTTCAAAACCGTGCTGGACGGCAGCATGACCTTTGGGCTTTCGCCTTGGACATACGCCACGCTCTCCCGGCCACAAATAATGCGACCGCTTCCGGCGGATGCCAGATATTGTGCGCCGTTCGGGCAAGATTGAAAGGGGAATACCGCATGGCTACGCCAAATCGGATTTCATCGTTCGCACCGGCCATGGTGGCGCGTACCACCAGCAAAGAGTTTTGAAGCTCTGGCGATTTGATTACGCTGATTTTCGCCGCCTGCCAAGGGGAATTTTCATATCAAATCCGTTGCAACACTGTTTGAACACTTATAGGTTGCCTATAGTCAGAGTTCGGGCGAAAGTCCGGTTGCGCTTTCTGGTGATCGTCATCTGTGATATTTATCAATAGAATCAGTTAAATAGAAATAGATTCCCGGTAGGCTGAAAACTTTGTCCGTGGGCGAAAGAAAGTCTGACCGCTCGTCAGACTTTCAGTCCCATCATCCGGTGATTGCAAACCAGTTTCATCCCGACCTTGATGCTGATGTCGGCGGATTTTCTCAATCTTAATAAGCGCTTATAAGTTTTTTTCCTTGGGCGATGACATTTTGACCATCCAACGCTATAATTCTGGCATCCAACCGCCCGTAAAACCGGTTGTCCTGCCATTTGATCTTGCAGCGAGGCTCTTTCTTGAGCGCTGTCTCTGCTCTCAGCCGATCCAGAAAACTATCATGGAAACAAGGCTCTAACCGCAGGATACAGGATATTCCCAGCTAATCCCGGAAAAAGGCTCGTCCTGCCATCTGATATTGCGGGTTACAC
>NZ_SGNY01000019.1:2500-6475 GCF_007002745.1 Martinezella rhizogenes
ATACATTGTGAAGAGAAGATATGTCTGGAAGCTTCCAGGTGTTTTGAGCCCTTGTGGTTTGAAGCGTCCGAGCCCAGTCCCAGAGAAACCATGTGATGGCTTAGTCGGCCGGAATTGGCGGAGGGATTGGAGGTAGGAAGGAAAGCTTGTCCGAGGCATGTTTGTTGTTTGAAGGTTTAGGCCTTCATCTGATGGACATGCTGGATTGGTGTTGCCTGACCGCGCATCACCGGATGATATCTCGAGAAGCTGGTCTTAATGATACGACCTCGAAGTGCACCGGCGTGCCTTCATATGAGGATTGTATCGAACACGTCGATGTCATCGTTGGTGTTGCGGTTGTAAAAGGTAACCGTAACCGTTGTTCCTCTCTTTATCGTTAGGGATGGAATGGCTTTCGCGGCAGATTGAGTTTTGCCCGGATGGCCCGATTTGGTACCCCTTTGAGCGCAAGCGAGAAGGAAAGGTTCTGCCAAATCCAACAGATGATGAGCATAGACAATGAGAACGAAGAAGTGAATTAAGGGCATTTGGTGGATGCCTTGGCATGCACAGGCGAAGAAGGACGTGATACGCTGCGAAAAGCCGTGGGGAGCTGCGAATAAGCTTTGATCCATGGATCTCCGAATGGGGCAACCCACCTTAAATGCTTGGAAAATCCAGTCTGTTTTAACGAACGGCCTGGGTTTCCAAGCATTGTGATAAGGTATCTTACTTTCGAATACATAGGGGTAAGAAGCGAACGCAGGGAACTGAAACATCTAAGTACCTGCAGGAAAGGACATCAACCGAGACTCCGCAAGTAGTGGCGAGCGAACGCGGACCAGGCCAGTGGCAATGATGAATAAAGCGGAACGATCTGGAAAGGTCGGCCATAGAGGGTGATAGCCCCTTACGCGTAGAACAGTCATTGTCCTTGAGTAGGGCGGGACACGTGAAATCCTGTCTGAACATGGGGAGACCACTCTCCAAGCCTAAGTACTCGTGCATGACCGATAGCGAACAAGTACCGTGAGGGAAAGGTGAAAAGCACCCCGACGAGGGGAGTGAAATAGAACCTGAAACCGGATGCCTACAAACAGTCGGAGCCCGCAAGGGTGACGGCGTACCTTTTGTATAATGGGTCAACGACTTAGTGTAACTAGCAAGCTTAAGCCGGTAGGTGTAGGCGCAGCGAAAGCGAGTCTGAATAGGGCGATTGAGTTAGTTGCATTAGACCCGAAACCGAGTGATCTAGCCATGAGCAGGCTGAAGGTTGGGTAACACCAACTGGAGGGCCGAACCCGTATCTGTTGCAATAGATTGGGATGACTTGTGGCTAGGGGTGAAAGGCCAATCAAACTCGGAAATAGCTGGTTCTCCGCGAAATCTATTTAGGTAGAGCGTCGACCGAATACCCTCGGGGGTAGAGCACTGGATGGGCTATGGGGACTCACCGTCTTACTGATCCTAACCAAACTCCGAATACCGAGGAGTACTAGTCGGCAGACACACGGCGGGTGCTAACGTCCGTCGTGAAAAGGGCAACAACCCTGACCTCCAGCTAAGGTCCCCAAGTCATGGCTAAGTGGGAAAGGATGTGAGGATCCCAAAACAACCAGGATGTTGGCTTAGAAGCAGCCATCATTTAAAGAAAGCGTAACAGCTCACTGGTCTAAATAAGGGTCTTTGCGCCGAAAATGTAACGGGGCTAAAGCCATGCACCGAAGCTGAGGATATGCCGTAAGGCATGTGGTAGCGGAGCGTTCCGTAAGTCTGTGAAGGCGGACCCGTGAGGGCTGCTGGAGATATCGGAAGTGCGAATGTTGACATGAGTAACGATAAAGGGAGTGAGAGACTCCCTCGCCGAAAGACCAAGGGTTCCTGCTTAAAGTTAATCTGAGCAGGGTTAGCCGGCCCCTAAGACGAGGCGGACACGCGTAGTCGATGGGAACCACGTTAATATTCGTGGGCCTGGTGGTAGTGACGGATCTCGTGTGTTGTACATTCTTATTGGATTGAATGTGCGGCGAAGAGGTTCCAGGAAATAGCTCCACCGTATAGACCGTACCCGAAACCGACACAGGTGGTCAGGTAGAGTATACCAAGGCGCTTGAGAGAACTATGTTGAAGGAACTCGGCAAATTGCACGCGTAACTTCGGAAGAAGCGTGACCCCATTTTAGGCAACTATGATGGGGTGGCACAGACCAGGGGGTAGCGACTGTTTATCAAAAACACAGGGCTCTGCGAAGTAGCAATACGACGTATAGGGTCTGACGCCTGCCCGGTGCTGGAAGGTTAAAGGGAGGGGTGCAAGCTCTGAACTGAAGCCCCAGTAAACGGCGGCCGTAACTATAACGGTCCTAAGGTAGCGAAATTCCTTGTCGGGTAAGTTCCGACCTGCACGAATGGCGTAACGACTTCCCCGCTGTCTCCAACATAGACTCAGTGAAATTGAATTCCCCGTGAAGATGCGGGGTTCCTGCGGTCAGACGGAAAGACCCCGTGCACCTTTACTATAGCTTTACACTGGCATTCGCCAAGGCATGTGTAGGATAGGTGGTAGGCTTTGAAGCAGGGACGCCAGTTCTTGTGGAGCCATCCTTGAAATACCACCCTTATCTTCGTGGATGTCTAACCGCGGTCCGTTATCCGGATCCGGGACAGTGTATGGTGGGTAGTTTGACTGGGGCGGTCGCCTCCGAAAGAGTAACGGAGGCGCGCGATGGTGGGCTCAGACCGGTCGGAAATCGGTCGTCGAGTGCAATGGCATAAGCCCGCCTGACTGCGAGACTGACAAGTCGAGCAGAGACGAAAGTCGGTCATAGTGATCCGGTGGTCCCGTGTGGAAGGGCCATCGCTCAACGGATAAAAGGTACGCCGGGGATAACAGGCTGATGACCCCCAAGAGTCCATATCGACGGGGTTGTTTGGCACCTCGATGTCGACTCATCGCATCCTGGGGCTGGAGCAGGTCCCAAGGGTATGGCTGTTCGCCATTTAAAGCGGTACGTGAGTTGGGTTCAGAACGTCGTGAGACAGTTCGGTCCCTATCTGCCGTGGGTGTAGGAATATTGACAGGATCTGTCCCTAGTACGAGAGGACCGGGATGGACGTATCTCTGGTGGATCTGTTGTCCTGCCAAGGGCATAGCAGAGTAGCTATATACGGAATGGATAACCGCTGAAGGCATCTAAGCGGGAAACCAACCTGAAAACGAGTGTTCCCTATCAGAGCCGTGGAAGACGACCACGTTGATAGGACGGGTGTGGAAGCATGGCAACATGTGAAGCTTACCGTTACTAATAGCTCGATCGACTTCTTCGTTCCCATTGTTCATGCTCATCGAACGCAGTTCGATGATCTGTTCTGTCCTGACGCCCGAAGGGCTCCGGACGGGCCGCGCCACAGGGCGCGACGACCTCTGGTCTGTATGGCTGCCATGCTCGACTTCGAGCAAAGGTGGAATACGGATCGGTCACGGAAAGACGTGTTAAATTAAATAGAGCTTTGAGCTCTCCAGCTTCTCGAAACAGCAGTTTCCATGTGAAAACATGGAGCATGTTGCGTTTTGCCGACCTGGTGGTTATCGCGGGGCGGCTGCACCCGTTCCCATTCCGAACACGGCCGTGAAACGCCCCAGCGCCAATGGTACTCCGTCTCAAGACGCGGGAGAGTAGGTCGCTGCCAGGTCTGCAAAACGCAACATCTAATCTTCTCATTCACATTCTTCGGCCCAGCCGATAAAAAAAAGGGCCGCTCAAGCGGCCTTTTGTCGTTTAAGACCAGAATAAAAAAAGACGCCTCGTGCGTCCCTTAAAGGAGACAAATCGCCTTCGGCAATTTGCTCCGGCACCAAGCATAACCGCCATGCGGTTACGCTCTCGCGACAAGTTCTGCGAACTTGCGCTGGTAACGCGGGGTGGAGCAGCCCGGTAGCTCGTCAGGCTCATAACCTGAAGGCCGCAGGTTCAAATCCTGCCCCCGCAACCAA
>NZ_SGNY01000020.1 GCF_007002745.1 Martinezella rhizogenes
GCATAATAATCCCCCTGTTAAAGCAACAATTCAATATAAAAATCATATATCTACGTGCTATCGTCCCGCAATCCGCAAATTGCAGACCGCAAAACAAATTCCACATATAGGTTTTTCAGCCACCCTCAACTATTTATATATAATTCATTGCGACATACATTTTATATGTTTTGCTTGTATATTTGTGTAAATATATATTTATAGTATCCTCCCGGGTCGAAGGTGAGCTCCCCTCTTCGCCTCGGTTTCAAAATCCGACTTCTTTCTCTGGTTGTGCAAATATCGCCGCTTAAGTCGATGATTCATAATCTTCGTCACTCTTCGCCTCATCAGGACTGTGTCTGCACGAGCAGCAAGGACGTACATCTCATAAAAACCCATTTGAACATACCTTTCCTATCACGCGACGCAGTGGCGACCGTGTTATGAACCTCATCTTTTCTCCCATCTGCCTTTCAGCTTGATGGGCATTGCAACGGGGCGCTGAAAACTGCCGCCTGGGAAAATAAAGACACTTATGAGCACCCCGAATCAGCGATTTATGCCCGTCAGAGCCTGTCCTTCAACCAATGCGTTCGGAGAAATAGAAAGGCCCACCACAAACCAGATTCCATCTCTCCTCCGGTCATTACCAGAGGACTTTGCCTGTCAAACCCCAAAATATGAGAGTGACGTCTACTCTCATAATCAGCGCTGGTTCAGTTTCAAAACCGGAATGTCTCCCGGTTCATCGCCGAACAGGGAGGAGTATAAATCAGAGAAAAGGGGTGGGGATGCGCGGGGAAATGAAAATCCTTCCTCAAAGCTAAAAAAGCTACGGAACCAGCTTCAATTCGTTGAAACCATACATCCTTTCAAGTCGAAATATGCAGGCAGCCAGTCAAAACAACTTTTCGCTTTGGCTTCATTGACAAGCTAGCATGATTATGTCCACTTCTGGCCCTTAGCGGACACGGCACACGCGTCAAATCGACCGCTTTGCACCATAATGCCAGTTCATGGCAATGGCAGAAATTCCAAAAAAGCTGCGTTATATAATAAAGCCACACCTAAGCTTTTTGTTTATTGAGAGTATTTCAATAGTGCGTTCAACTCATTGTTGCGCAATATTATAAATAACGACCGATCCGAATCAGATGAAATGAAGTCACAATAATGCTCGATCAGATGTTTACTGCGGAGAACTTCCGTCGCGCCTATGATGCAGAGAACCGAAAGGGCTGCGACTTAGCCGGACGCTATTTTCCGACACTCGAACCATTCACGTTCGCTGTCCGCGATAAGGTTCAAGAGATTCGTAATCTACGGAAGATCGAAACCACACTGTCCGTCGACGAGTTCAAGGCACAGTTACTAGCGTTGAAGTCTAACTTAGCTGAATTGAAAGCAGCTAAGTCAGCCGCCATAGATTGCTTGATGGATGAGATGAGCCAAAGCGTGCTGAAGCCAAGTTTCAAAATCGAGTTGTCCCAAAAAAATGGACCGAAGGGAAAGCCAGTTTTCTGCATTGATGCGAAGCCAGAGACTTTCTTCGTGATCAAGCAGCTTCAGTTTAACATCCATCGAATTTACGATGTCAAACAGGCGAACCGTCACGATCTGGTCTGCCAGATTCGCGACATGCTTGGCAGCAAATTTCCTTTCGAGCTAGTTCGCACAGATATCTCGTCGTTCTACGAAAGCATTGATCGAAAGAGACTAATTGAGAAGTTGGATCGTGACCAACTTTTAAGCGCAGCGTCTAAGAAATACATCAAACAGGTGCTTGATTCATACGGCACAATATCCGGTGCGACCACAGGTATTCCGAGAGGTGTTGGCATTAGTGCCTATTTAGCGGAGTTGTATCTCCGGCCAGTAGACAAGGCGATTAGGCAACTCCCCGGCTTAGTGCTGTACTGTCGGTTTGTCGATGACATCGTGGCAGTGTTCGCGCGGCCTCCAGCCGGCAGCAATCTTGGCTCTTTCAAAGACCTGATCGTTGAGATTTTTGGCAAAAATGCACTTACTCATAACGCCGCAAAAACCTCAGAACTCACACTAATGAACGGTACCATTCAAGAACTCGAGTACTTGGGATACCGCTTCGTACTGTCCGACAATCAGTTCGAAATCAGACCAAGCGCAGCAAAAATAGAAAAATATAGAACGCGCATGAAAGCATCATTTAGCGAATATTGGAATGATAAACCAATAAATCCAAAAGGTGCATTCCGAAAACTAGTTGCTAGAATCAAATTCTTAACAGGTAACACGCGCCTTTCAAGTAGCAAATCACGCGCAACAACCGGAATATATTATAATAATTCAATCGCATCTAATTTATCAGACTTAAATGATCTGGACAAAGAATTAAAGATACTTATCGAAGGACTCAAAATTACCAGTCTTCAAAAACGACTGAAAAAGCTCAAATTCGCCACAGGTTTCCAGCAACGCCGATATCATAATTTCAGTACAAAGGAACTTCAGATGATCGTAAAGGTCTGGAAACATGGCTAAGCGGCGTGTCACGCTTACTCACAGAAAGCAAAGGTCTGTTCTGACGGATATGCTACCTTTCGAGGTGCCGCCGACCTTCTCCAATCGGGGCTTTTATCGCTTCTTGCGGGATAATAACATCGAGATTGAAAAAGGAGAGTTGCGTTGGATTGGCGAAACGAATGACCTTGATCATACGATGCGGCTTCTGTTCGGAATAGCCCCCAACACCCAAATCTCGACGGAGATTGTGACAGAATGGGGCAAACAGAAAACCCGCCGCTCCGTGCCGATCAGCAAATGTCAGATGGCGACTATCCCTTTCAATTTCCGAGTAGCGCACAACCTTGAGGGACGGACACTAAGCGTGGTGCATCCGCGCAATCAGGTAGCTGTCGCGAGCTTCTATGCAACTCACAACTCGCTGATCATCTACCACACGTCCGTTAGCGAGTTTTCGATCCGTCGCCCCGTGTCAGTGTCGCGCTATGCTTTTTTCAAGGACAAGCTCCACTCACAACGGCTAGATTCCGTCGCGGGGGTGGAAGAGGAGGACCGGGAGTACGAACAGCTAGGTTCTTATTTCGTCTATCGGAAATATCGCAACATCCATCGCTTCTTTGAATCCTACAAATATCATCGCAGCGAGAAAAAGTATGATGCTATGGTCCAGATCGATATCAGTAAGTGCTTCGATAGCATCTATACACACTCTCTGCCTTGGGCAGTTCTAGGCAAAGATCAGACAAAATTTAGTCTCGACGAATCTAAGGTTACATTCGGTGGACGTTTCGACGCGCTGATGCAAAACCTGAACCATAAAGAAACCAACGGCATTGTTATTGGCCCCGAATTTTCCCGGATTTTTGCAGAAATCATTTTGCAGTCTGTAGACGCAGAACTGCTTAAAAAATTGGATCAGCGGGCAAATCTAATCCACAAAGTCGATTACGAAATTTTCCGATACGTGGATGATTTTTTCGTTTTCTACAACGAAGCATCCACGCAGCTAAAAATATTTGAAACACTTCAAGAAGTTCTCAAATCCAAAAAGCTGAGTATCAATACGGCGAAGATCAAACACTATGAAAAGCCAATCATCACCGAAATCACAATCGCTAAAGAACGCATTTCAATCCTTTTGAACGACGAAATAAATCCTGTGTGTCAGGAAGAGCCACTTGCCTATCCCTCCACACAACCCAAAAAGAACGTCAACTGCGGGATTAATACGAACCGCCTAATCATAAGATACAAAGCTGTTCTCAAGGAGGCAGGCGTCACCTATGCCGATCTGCTAAACTACACCTTCGCAATAACTGAGAACAAGATCGACAAGCTCTTTAAAGCATATGTCGAGAGCGACAAGTCAGACCGTGATCGCAAGTGCCTTTCTGGTTCCTTGCTCGCAATTATGGAATTCGCTTTTTTTGCATATTCTGCGAGCCCCAAGGTCAACCACACAATCCGGCTATGCCGGATGATAGCGACGTCCGTAGATTTCCTTCGAGAGCAAGCTCTGTCATACGAATTGAAACATTTGCTGTTCAAATACGTACATGACAACGTAATGCAACAGCTCGAAAAGAATACGATGGGCGTTCATCGCGAAGTTGAAAGTCTCTACCTACTCGTTTCCCTATCGCAAATCGGCCGAGAATACTGGCTACCAGTGTCGGTCCTTCTCAAGCATTTCCTAATTACGGAAGATGGAGCGGGAAATTATGCTCGCCCATCTGGCTTCATGAACCATTTTTCGATCACCGTTCTATTATCCTACATTAAAGATAAGGTCCGTTATACTAAACTGAAAGCATTCTTGGAGGCGCATGCCATTACCAAGCTTGAGTATATGAAGGCTCACTGTCCAAATGATGCGGAGACCTTGATTATGTTGCTTGATATTGTCGTATGTCCTTACGTCAGCTGCTCCACGAAGAACGCTATCGGCAACATTTTCGGTTTAGATGCGGCGGGCCTCTCGTCTGTTCAAGGTGCTAATGACCATTGGTTCACCGCGTGGGGTGACAAATTTGATCTCGGGAAGGAACTAGACGCGAAGCGAAGCCGTGAGGTATACTGATTCTGGCGCTCCGCTTTATCCTTAATGGCTGTTGGCAGCCCACACACAAGCGCCCTCGCTTCTCCTATATCCATTGGGAGTTGGGTAACTAGACGGTAGGAGCGGGCCGTCTTATCATCCATAATCTTCGTAGTAACGACATCAGCAAAAAGCGCGAAATACTTTTCATCGGGCAGAAGAACGCGCGTGAGGATCAGGAATTGAACGTCATTACAGGAACTGGATTTGCCGCTGCTGCCCTGCTTTTTTCAGGCTCTGCCGCCTTTGCCGCACCGACATATCTCAGCTGTGAATTCGCAACTTCGAAGGGAACACCTCAGGTGTTCAATTTTGCCCTCGACGAAGCCGCCGGAACATTTGGAGTTTATGTCCCGGCTTCTGGCAGTCAGAGAATGGAAAAGGGCACCTTTGCCGGTGGTAAGGCGAGCCTGAATGAAGGATCGGTGGCATGGGAGATCGACATCGCCAAGGGTTCAGTCATTCGTGACAAGCGCATGGTGGGCGAGAAGGACAGCGGGACCTGCAAGACGATCTCGCACGCGCAGAGCGGCTTTGAAGAGTAATAGCCGCCTGGACTAGAGGTCGGTATCAAGCGTTTACAGGGCGCTGAGAGCCTGGCGTGCCATCAGGCCGACATCACCCGGCAGATCGCCATCCTGCCTCGCAGGGTATCCTCTACGATACGGCCCACATCATTTGTGAAGCTCGCCCATAACGGAGCGGAGCACGCTTTGATCCGGCATCTTGCTGATTGGTATGCCTGCTTCACGAAACCACGATGTATCCGCCTCCGGATGAGGCCCCGTCAGCACGACGACACCTTTGCCGAAACGGTAACGAGCAGCGGCAATATCGCCATTCTGATACGTAGCAATCTTCTTGAACCCGCTGCGGTCTTTCGGCTCAGGCATATACGGCCCGTCCTGAAAGAAGACTGTCTGTTCTTTACCGCTCCACCTTGTCGACACCGCCGTGCTTATGATCGAATTTACCGGAAAGCCGGGCCGCCCGACCTCGGATTCCAGCTCGTCATCGATCAATCCTATGGTATGCGGCGTCCACGCCCCATCGATTATTCAGTTGCGGCGATCTGAGGTTGATCTACGGGCCGTCAAAGGAGCTCACCGAAGAGTATCTGACGAGCTCATTGTGAGGCCT
>NZ_SGNY01000021.1 GCF_007002745.1 Martinezella rhizogenes
GTATGCGGCGTCCACGCCCCATCGATTATTCAGTTGCGGCGATCTGAGGTTGATCTACGGGCCGTCAAAGGAGCTCACCGAAGAGTATCTGACGAGCTCATTGTGAGGCCTTGATGCGAGCGGCATAGGCCCATGGCATCAGGGCATCGATGTCTTTGGCGAGGTGGCCGTTTGCGAGGCGGGTGAAGAGGTCGCACAGATAGGCGTAGGGCTCAACGGCGTTCATTTTACAAGTGCCGATCAGGCTGGCAAACCGGGCCCAATTGCGGCCCCCTTCATCGTGCCCCGCAAAGAGCGCATTGCGGCGGTTCATGGCGGGTCGGCGGATCGCGTTTTCCACGAGGTTGGAGTCGATATCGACGTGGCCGTCGTCCAGGAACAGCCGGAAGCCGTCCTGCCGCGTTAGCATATAGGCCAGGGCTTTTCCGAGGTCAGACTTGCGTGAGACGCGCTTGGCTTGCGCTGCCAGCCAGGTGAAGAACTCGTCCACCAGCGGGAGGGACAGGTCCTGTCGAACTGCCCGGCGATGTTCGGGGTCTGAGCCTCGGATACTGTCTTCGATCTTGTATAGCGCGGCGATGCGAATGAGCGCCTCGTCGACGATGGGTGATCCGCTCTTCGGCGTGGCCTTGATCAGCTTTCTGCGCCCATGTGCCCAACAGAAAGCCAGCTTCAAGGGAACGCCACCCATCCGGTCCGACGTGGCGAGGTGCGAATAGCCACCGTAGGCATCCACCTGGATTGTCCCGTTGAACCCGTCGAGGATTTCAGCGGCATATTCGCCTTTACGCCCGGGCCGGTAATGGAACACCACGCCCGGCGGCGCGGAGCCATTCCAGCCGCGGTCGTCACGCAACACGGCCCAGAGATAACCGGTCTTCGTCTTGCCTCGCCCCGGATCAAGAACCGGAGCTGTTGTCTCGTCGACATAGAGCCGCGTGCTTTCCCACAGCAGCCGTTTGGCCATGTGGTCGACCACCGGTGCGATTTCGCTGCCCGTGCGCCCCATCCAATCGGCCAGCACCGTGCGGTCGATCGGCACCCCGTGTCGCGCCATGACTTCAGCCTGTCGGTTCAGCGGCATATGTTCGGAATGCTTGGAGACGGCAATCTCCGCCAGTAGTGCTTCGGTCGGCCAGCTTCCTTCCAGGAGGTGCGCCGGCGCTCTGGCCTGGACGACGCCCGTTCGACCCTTGGGACATGCGTATTTCGGGCGGATCGTGACGATCACCTCGTAGCGCGCCGGGACCCGGTCGAGCCGTTCCGTCCGGTCCTCGCCGATCCGGACCATGTTGCCGCAACCGCAGGGACAAGCGATGCTCTCGGGCTCGATCACGCGCTCGACCCGCGGCAGGTGTTCGGGCAGTGCACGGGCCTTCCGCTCCTTGCGAGGAGCGGCCTTTTCCGGATCGGATGTGCTGGCTTCGATCTTTTTCTCGACGGCGGCGATCCGCGCCTGTGTTTCGGCGATCGCCGTTTCAAGGTCTTCCAGCGCCAGTTCCATCTGCGCCGGATCGAGCTTTTCCGATTTCGGCCCGAACTTCGTGCGCCGATAGTCGTGAACCTGCCCCTCAAGCTTCTCGATCAGTTCCTTCAACTCGGCGATGAACGCGTCCTTTTCGGCCACCACAGCCTGCTCATGCTGACGTGCAGCACGCTCGACCGACAGCTCGAACTGCATCGCCGCAAACGCCTTCACCACCTCTGGCGGAAGGTTCGGAAACAGGCTGAGATCAAGGGGTGACGACATGCGGCCTTATAGCAAGGCAGCACAAAAAAGCCAAATAAAACAATGCAAATACAGCCGGATATTCACCCTGCCGCAGTCGGCGCGGTCACCCGTTGCGCCATGACCCGTCGCCAGTCGAGACCTTCGAACAAAGCCTCATATTGACCCCTGGAAAGACGCATCGTCCCATCCTGAACCTTGGGCCAGGCAAAGTTTCCATGTTCAAGAATTTTGTAGATTAGCACCATTCCTGTGCCATCCCACACCAGGATTTTCAGGCGATCACCGCGCTTCGACCGGAAGATAACCGTAACCCCGGAATGCGGATCGAGCTTCAACTCGGTCTGCACCATCAGAGCCAGCGCCTGATGCCCACAGCGGAAGTCAACCGGCCGCGTTGCAATCAGGATCGGCAGTCGTTGGCCCGCGACGATCATGCCGTCCCTCGCATCGCTCGCACCAGGGCCGCCACACGTTCAACCGGCACGTCACCGGGAACCTGCATAACAACGTCCGGGCCGATCTCCAGCGTCAAGACCGCCGAAACCGCCTCCGGCAGCGGCGGCGCCAAAACATTCACAGCCTCGCTCGGCTCTGCCGCAATCGCCAAAGGCACAAATGCAGGCTCGGCATCGCCGCTCTCCGCCAGGTCCGGCATAGCCTCAAAAGGCAGGGCCAGAATGCCCTCGCGCGCTTGCCGACGCCAGAAGGAAAGCTGGTGCGGAACAACGTCATGACGGCGCGCGACATCAACAACACGAACACCAGGCTCAAGGCTTTCCGCGACAATCCGCGCCTTCACATCATCCGGCCAACGCCGGTTTCCGCGGCGCGGCTCGACAACTTCGTAGCGCCCAACAAATCCATCATCTGCCATGCAAATCTCCAGATAGTCCTGGAAACCTTCTCGCACACGCAGCAAGCCTCAAAATACAGCCAATCCAATGGGGCGGAGACGGCGCTTAC
>NZ_SGNY01000022.1 GCF_007002745.1 Martinezella rhizogenes
GAAAGCCGGGCAGCGAGCTCTACCAGGACAAATTCCCAGCCTTGCCGGACTACACAGCCGCCATCGATCGGATTGCAAAACGCCAGGAAGTTGTCGCGGCACGTGGCGAGGAGAAAACTTCCGCCCCGATAGACCTGGCGCCCCAAACGCCGCCCGACGCTGCCGATGCGGCAGTCAATAACCAGAAAAGAATCGTCGAGGCCTTGCAGGCAGGCGACCACAAGAAGCTTGTGGAAACGCTAGCCGCAACCGGCTCCCTTGTTGAGAACACAAATCTCGTATCAACGTTGAAAGCGATAGCGCAGACTTATGAAAGAGACATTAGTGCGGACCCCGAGAAAGTCCGCGCTCTCTACGCCAACAAACGTGATCATGTAGATTTGCTTGCCGAAGAGATCGAAAAGCAGGGCCTTGCATCCGGTCGCCTGAGTGGCGACCCTGTCAGCTTCAAGGCGTTTAACAACAAGGATATCCGTTTCAGGGTCGGTGACAGGCTCAGCGTCACTAGCAGCTATAGGAATCTCATTGCCGGTGAAGCCGGCCGGATCGAAAAGATCGAAGGCAAATCCGTTACCTTCAAACCCGATGGCAGCAGTCAGAGCAAGACCTTCGAGGCCAGCACCGGCGAGCCGGGTGACAGGGGTGTCAAGGGCTATAAGATTGAGGGGCCCACGACAATCATCGGCTCCGCCTACGAAATCAGAAATCACGACGATGGCAGGCGCGTCGATCAGGTTTATGTCTTGCACAGTGCCATTTTCGGCTCAAATGCCGCGAGCGCCCTGTTGAGCAAGGCCGACGAACGAACCCAGGTTTTCACCGTGCAAAGCGACACGGCTGACAGACACATCTTGGCCAGCCAACTCAGCAAGCCTGGCAGCGAGCTCTATCAGGACAAATTCCCAGTCTCGCCGGACTACGCAGCCGCGATCGACCGGATCGCGAAACGCGAGGAACTTAGGGCCGGACGTGGCGAGGAAAGTCCTACTGTTCAAATGGAGCCGGTGAACCAAACGCCCTACGAGGCGGGACATTGGACGCCTGACAGTCAAAAATCTGTGGTGGAAGCCCTGCAGGCTGGCGATCACAAGAAGCTCGTGGAAACGCTCGCCGCAACCGGCTCCCTTGTCGAGAAAGCGGACGCCGGGTCGGCGCTGAAAGCAATGGCGGATGCTTACGAAAGGGATATCAAGGCAGATCCCGAAAAGGTCCGCATGCTCTATGCCAATCGGCGCGTTGATGTAGAT
>NZ_SGNY01000023.1 GCF_007002745.1 Martinezella rhizogenes
ATGGACGTACGCGCCGCTGTTGCCATTCAGGCAGGAAAACCGCTTGAGGTCATGACCGTTCAGCTGGAAGGTCCGCGCGCCGGCGAAGTGCTTGTTGAGGTCAAGGCGACCGGCATCTGCCACACCGATGATTTCACGCTTTCCGGTGCCGATCCGGAAGGTCTGTTTCCGGCCATCCTCGGCCATGAGGGTGCCGGTATCGTCGTTGATGTCGGCCCCGGCGTCACCTCGGTCAAGAAGGGTGACCATGTCATTCCGCTCTACACGCCGGAATGCCGTGAGTGTTATTCCTGCACCTCGCGCAAGACCAATCTGTGCACCTCCATCCGCGCCACCCAGGGTCAGGGCGTGATGCCTGACGGTACCTCGCGCTTCTCGATCGGCAAGGACAAGATCCACCACTACATGGGCTGCTCGACCTTCTCGAACTACACCGTCCTGCCGGAAATCGCGCTCGCCAAGATCAATCCCGACGCTCCCTTCGACAAGGTCTGTTACATCGGTTGCGGCGTCACCACCGGCATAGGCGCGGTCATCAACACCGCCAAGGTCGAGATCGGCTCCACAGCCATCGTCTTCGGCCTCGGCGGCATCGGCCTCAACGTGTTGCAGGGCCTGCGCCTTGCCGGCGCCGACATGATCATCGGCGTCGACATCAACAATGACCGCAAGGCCTGGGGCGAGAAGTTCGGCATGACCCACTTCGTCAATCCGAAGGATGTCGGTGACGACATCGTGCCCTATCTCGTCAATATGACGAAGCGCAATGGCGACCTGATCGGCGGTGCTGACTACACCTTCGACTGCACCGGCAACACGAAGGTCATGCGCCAGGCGCTGGAAGCCTCGCATCGCGGCTGGGGCAAGTCGGTCATCATCGGCGTTGCCGGCGCCGGCCAGGAAATCTCGACCCGCCCGTTCCAGCTGGTCACCGGCCGCAACTGGATGGGCACCGCCTTTGGCGGCGCGCGCGGCCGCACCGACGTGCCGAAGATCGTCGACTGGTACATGGAAGGCAAGATCCAGATCGATCCGATGATCACACACGTGATGCCGCTCGAAGACATCAACAAGGGCTTCGAGCTGATGCACAAGGGTGAGAGCATACGCGG
>NZ_SGNY01000024.1 GCF_007002745.1 Martinezella rhizogenes
AACGTCATCCTTGCCTGGAACGAAGCCTTCTGGACCATCCGGCTGACGACCACCAATGCAGCCCCGCTGACGGCCTTCATCGCCTCCTTCTCCTCGCCGCAGGGGCTGTTCTGGGCAAAACTCTCGGCCGCCTCGATGATGGCGATCGCCCCCATTCTCGTCATCGGCTGGTTCTCGCAGAAACAACTCGTGCGTGGCCTGACCTTTGGCGCCGTGAAATAAGGAACGACAAACATGGGCAGCATTTCCCTTCAGAACGTGTCCAAGCTCTTCGGTGAGGCGAAAGTCATCCCGTCGATCGATCTCGATATCAACGACGGCGAGTTCGTCGTCTTCGTCGGCCCGTCGGGCTGCGGCAAGTCCACGCTTCTGCGGCTGATCGCCGGGCTGGAGGACGTCTCCGGCGGCAAGATCGTCATCGACGGCAATGACGCCACCGAAAAGGCGCCGGCCGAGCGCGGCCTTGCCATGGTGTTCCAGTCCTATGCGCTTTATCCGCATATGAGTGTCAGGAACAACATCGCCTTCCCGCTGAAGATGGCCAAGCTCGACAAGGCGGTGATCGACAAGAAGGTCGAGGATGCCGCCCGGGTGCTGAACCTCACCGATTATCTCGAACGCCGGCCCTCGCAGCTGTCGGGCGGCCAGCGCCAGCGTGTCGCCATCGGCCGCGCCATCGTGCGTGAACCGAAAGCCTTCCTGTTCGACGAGCCGCTTTCCAACCTCGATGCGGCGCTGCGCGGCACCATGCGGCTGGAAATCTCCGAGCTGCACAACACGCTGAAGACAACGATGATCTACGTCACCCACGACCAGGTGGAAGCCATGACCATGGCCGACAAGATCGTGGTACTCAACCGCGGCAATATCGAGCAGGTCGGCTCGCCGATGGAGCTTTACCGCACCCCCGCCAACCTCTTCGTCGCCGGCTTTATCGGCTCACCGCGCATGAACCTCATCACCGGCGACTTTGCCCGCAGCAAGGGCGCCACCACCGCCGGCGTGCGGCCGGAGCATCTGCTGCTGTCGAAGGAAAGCGGGCTGTGGCAGGGCAAGGTCAC
>NZ_SGNY01000025.1 GCF_007002745.1 Martinezella rhizogenes
TTCCAGAACAGCGCGACCAACCTTATAGATATCGTCGGCATACTCCGGCAGGATCTCACCGAGAACCGGTGTCGCAATATCTTCGGTGACTTCACCATACTGGACGATGACCTTGTTGCCGGTGCCCTGGGAATAGCGGATACGGCCGACCGGAGCATCGCACTGCCGTTCCTTGACGTTAACCTTTGCGGTGCTCACGACAGGCGCCCACGCGTACATGGATTCACCGCTGACAACGGCATGGTCCTGAACAACCGTGAAGGGCAGAGCTTGAATAAGGTCGTTGCAGAGTTCGGGGTTTTCCTTCGTCGCGAGATAGGCAATGACGCTGATGCCCAGCGGCTCCCAGGTAAGCCGTACCTTTTGACCGTCGCGGATCTGAACACGCCGAGAGGGATCGGCCAGGGCCGCGATGGAACCTTCCGGGGTCTCGTAAGTGAGATGTTTTCCGATGCTCCAAGGGAAGTAATGGAATGACCAGGCGGCCAAACGGTTGAGGTAACCCAGGAACGCCTTGACGGCCTCAACCGCCTCGTCGCGGCTACCAGCCGTCGGAAGATATTTGGTGATCGCTTCGGCAAAAGCGCCCATTTCCTGCAAGCCGCTGTAGCGCAGATAGTTGCTGTATGCGTAGTCAAAGCGGTGCACGAGTGCGCAGCACTGCTCGAGGGTAAATCGCTCATCCTGGAACGTCAGCAGCAACGGATACCACGTGTACATCGACTGGTCGCGCAGCATGCCGTTCACGAAGTCGAGGTTCGTGAAGTATTGGTTGTTTGTCCCGACCGCGAAGGTGCCGGTCCGGATATCATGAAGCTCCTTCGGCTCG
>NZ_SGNY01000026.1 GCF_007002745.1 Martinezella rhizogenes
AGCACGGCGACGGCCGGCATCATCTTGGTGGAGAGCATCCACATCAAGATGTCCTTGGTGCGTTTGGTCGGCGAGAACGCCATGGCCCAGGCGGCGGGAATGGCGATGATCAGCGCGATGATCGTCGAGCCGAGCGACAGCACCACCGAGTTCATGAACGGCTTGAAGTAATCGCGCTGGGTCTGGACCGTCACGTAATTCTCAAGCGTGCCCGAGGGAATGAGGCTGAAGCCGGCGATTGCCTCCGGCTCGGTCTTGAGCGAGGTGAGGAAGGCATAGAGGATCGGGAAGAACAGCAACAGCGCCACGGCCCAGGCCGCGATGGAAAAGCCGATCTTCGCACGTGTGGTTGTCTTGCGGGCCATGATGTTTCCCCTTTACCGGTCGAGGTTCTTGCCGACGGCGCGCATCAGGAAGATGGCGACGATATTGGCGAGGATGACGGCGATGATGCCGCCGGCCGAAGCGCCGCCGACGTCGTAACCCAGAAGTGCGGTGCGATAGATGAGGAAGGCGAGGTTGGTGGAGGCATAACCCGGTCCGCCATTGGTGGTGACGAGGATTTCCGCGTAGACGCCGAGCAGGAAGATCGTCTGGAT
>NZ_SGNY01000027.1 GCF_007002745.1 Martinezella rhizogenes
TTCGAAACGTTCATTCTTGTCGATATGGTCCGCCATCGGTCAATGCTCCGGCAAGGTATTGAGAAAAATGCACGCCGCCTGCGCATAGGTGAGCGGCTGTTCAAGGCAGGGGATATGGCCGCAGCCGGCAATGGTGACGAAGCGGCTTGCGGGAATGAGATCTGCCAGCGACTGCACCAGTTCTGGCGGTGTCGAGCCGTCCTGATCACCCGCGACGCAGAGTGTGAGCACGGCGATGCGCCCGGCGGCTTCGGTAAAATCGGCATCGCGAATGGCGGCACAGGTGCCGCTGTAACCGGCTTCCGGCTGTTGCGAAAGCATGTTGCGCGCACCGGCATAGGTAGCATTGTCAGGCTGGCGAAACGCTGGCGTGAACCAGCGCTCCATGACGGGATCGACCAGCGAGACGAGGCCATCGGCGGCGATCTTGTCGATACGGGCGTTCCACATTTCGGCCGTGCCGATCTTGTGGGCGGTGTTGCTGAGCACGAGTGCGCGCACCAGATCGGGACGGCGGGCATAAAGCCCCTGTGCAATCAGTCCACCGACCGACAGGCCCCAGATGATGGCGCTTTTGA